>MKVQ01000021.1:125445-156335 GCA_001899635.1 Myxococcales bacterium 68-20
CGGTGTCGAAGCTGACCGCCGGTGGAGGCGCGCTCGGCGCCGGAGCAGAGAGGCGCGCCGCCTCCTCCTCGTGGACCGCGAAGAGATCGATGATGCCCGAGTCCCGCGTGCTCATGACGAGGAGCCGAGCAAGAACGCGACCAGCTCATGCGCCAGCCGATGCGAACAGAAACCCAAAGCATGCCCGACAGATGAAAACCTTCACTCTCACGGAATGGGTGAACTGGATCACCTCGACCCCGCCATGGAGGCCTCAGCGCGGACGGGAGACTGCACCGATCATCCCGCAGCGACGGGAGCTGCGCGCGCTCACGCAAGCGCCCCGAGCCGTGTCGAGTCCCGTCGCAGACGGCCCATCGCCGTCTCGTCGGATCAGGTGCGAAGCGCCGCGACGAGACCGTCCATGCTCTTCTTCGCGTCGCCGAAGAGCATGCGCGTGTTCTCGATGTGGAAGAGCGGGTTCTCCACGCCGGCGTAGCCTGCAGCCATCCCGCGCTTGAGCACGACGACCGTCTTCGCCTTCCATACCTCGAGGACGGGCATTCCGTAGATCGGGCTCTGCACGTCGTCGAGCGCGCCGGGGTTCACGATGTCGTTCGCGCCGATCACGAGCACCGCGTCCGTGGACTGGAAGTCGTGGTTGATCTCCTCCATCTCGAGGACGATGTCGTATGGGACGCCGGCCTCCGCGAGGAGAACGTTCATGTGGCCCGGCAAGCGTCCGGCGACGGGATGGATCGCGAAGCGCACCGTCGTCCCGCGCTCGCGCAGCACCCGCGTCAGATCGTGGACCGCGCTCTGCGCGCGCGCGACGGCCATCCCGTAGCCAGGGACGATGACGACGCTCTTCGACTCCCGCAGCATCGCGGCGACGTCCGCCTGCGACATCTCGATGACCTCACCTGCGGGCGCGGCCGCAGCCGGGCCCTTCGCGTCGGCCGTCCCGAAGCCGCCGAAGATGACGTTCGTGATCGAGCGGTTCATCGCCCGGCACATGATGATCGAGAGGATCGCTCCGCTCGAGCCCACGAGCGCGCCCGTGACGATCAGGAGGTCGTTCGCGAGGACGAACCCCGCCGCCGCGGCAGCCCACCCGGAGTAGCTGTTGAGGAGCGAGACGACGACGGGCATGTCGGCACCGCCGATCGCCATCACGAGGTGGATGCCGAGGACGCCCGCGAGGATCGCGATCGCGATCAGGTAGGGCAGCCCTGCGGTGCCCGTCGCAAGCACGGTCGGTACGCACAGGCCGAGCGCCCCGCTGGCCACGGCCGCGTTCATCATGTGTCGTCCGGGGAGGAGCAGCGGCTTTCCGGAGAGCGAGCCACGGAGCTTGGCCCACGCGACGATCGAGCCGGTGAACGTCAACGCACCGACCGCGATCCCGACGCCGATCTCGACGAGATGGACGGTGCGATCGACGCCGGGCGCCATCGCCGCCGCTGCCGGCGACAGGTAAGACGCGAAGCCGACGAGCACGGCCGCGAGGCCGACGAAGCTGTGGAGGACGGCGACGAGCTCCGGCATTCCGGTCATCTCGACCCGCCGCGCGAGCACCGCGCCGATCCCGCCGCCGACGACGAGCGCCGCTCCGAGCAGGCCGATCGCGCCGAAGTCGCTCCCGAGGTCGCGCCCGGGATGGCTCGCCCAGGCCGCCGCGGTGACCATGACGGCGATCGTCATGCCGACGATGCCGGAGAGATTGCCGCGTCTCGCGGTGTCCTGCTTCGACAGCCCACCGAGGCTGCGGATGAAGAGGACGCCCGCGACGAGGTACGCGACCGTCAGCACGCCGTCGGTCATCATCATCGCGAATGCCCCTTGCTCCGGGCGTCGCCCGCCGAGGGCTCGCGCCTGAACATCCGCAGCATGCGCTCGGTGACGAGGAAGCCGCCTGCGATGTTGATCGCCGCGAAGAGCGCCGCCAGCGCTCCGAGCACGCTCGCGGCGTCGAGCGTCGACGAGACCTGGAGCATGCCGCCGATGATGATGATGCCGCTGATCGCGTTCGTGACGCTCATCAGCGGCGTGTGGAGCGCAGCGGTGACGCTCCAGATGACCTGCCAGCCGACGAAGCACGCGAGGATGAAGACGGTCGAGTGCTGGAGCAGATCGGACGGGGCGAAGCGGCCCGCGACGAAGAGCGTGACGATGACGACCATCCCGCCCACGGTCGTGCCCCATGCGCGACGCGTCGGAGAGCGGATGTCCTTCTGCGCCGGCTTCGCCTCGGGAGCGGGCGGAACTCGCGGGCGGGTCGACGCGCGCGGCGGCGGAGCGACGGGCTTGGGCGCCGGGCGGGGCAAGACCTCGCCGGCGTGCGTGACGAGCGCGGGCCGGATGACGTCGTCCTCGAGGTCGACGTAGAGCTTCGCGCCGTCGACGATCTCGGCGAGGAGATGCACCACGTTGTTCGCGAAGAGCCGGCTCGCCGAAGCGCCCATCCGACTCGCGAGGTCGGTGACGCCGACGATCGTGACGCCGTGGCGTTCGACGATCTCCCCCGGCACGCAAAGCTCGCAGTTGCCTCCCTGCTCGGCCGCGAGATCGACGATGACCGACCCGCGCTTCATCTTTGCCACCGCCTCTTCTTTCACGAGGACGGGAGCCTTCTTCCCGGGGACGAGCGCAGTCGTGACGATGACGTCGACCTCGGAGGCCTGCTTTCGGAAGAGCGCCATCTCGGCCTCGATGAACGCCGGGCTCATCTCCTTCGCGTAGCCGCCGCCCCCCTCCCCATCCTCCTCGATCTCGACGGTGAGAAACGTCGCGCCGAGGCTCTCGATCTGCTCCTTCGTCGCCTTCCGCGTGTCGAACGCGCGCACCTCGGCGCCGAGCGCCTTTGCGGCAGCGACGGCGGCGAGGCCCGCGACGCCCGCGCCGATGACGAGCACGCGCGCCGGCGGCATGGTCCCCGCAGCGGTGACCTGAGGACCGAAGAACCCCTGGTAGTGATGAGCGGCCTCGAGCACCGCGCGGTAGCCGGCGAGATTCGCCATCGACGAGAGCACGTCCATCTTCTGCGCGCGCGTCACGCGCGGGACGCGCTCGAGCGCGATCGCCGATACACGCCGGGCCGCGAGGAGCGCCGGCAACGCGTCGTCGCGCTCCGGCTGGAGCAGCGAGACGAGCATCGCCCCATCCTTGATCTTCGCGACCTCCGGATGCGACGGCGGACGCACCTTGATCACGACATCGCTCTCGCCCCACACCGTCTCGGCGTCGGCCATCGTCGCCCCGACGGCCTCGTACGCCTCGTCGGTGTAGCCCGAGCCCGTCCCGGCGGTGCGCTCGATGACGACATCGAGGCCCATCGCGCGCAGCTTCTTCACCGACTCCGGCGTGGCAGCGACACGACGCTCGCCCGCGTAGATCTCCTTCGGCACTCCCAGTCGCATCGGCCCCGCCCCTCGTTCCGCCCCCCAAGCCTGACGAGAAAACGATACATCACCACGGCGTAGATGGCCGTCTCGATCCGTGCTCGTGCTCCGAGCGCCCAACCGTCGACGAGACTCGATCTCCGCCGCTCGCCCCCGAGATGCGATATCCTCTTCGCATTACGTGTCCCGTTCGTTGGGGTCGGGGGAGACGACGCATGACGCGGCAGAAGATCAGGGCAACCCTCGCAGTCCTCGTCGCGCTGAGCCTCGGCGGCTGCTCCTTGCTCGTCGACATCGACCCGGACGTCTCGAGCCCGCCGGCCGACGGCGGATCCGATGCGAGCCCGCGTGACGACGCGAACGCGACCGGCTCGACCGACGGAGCGAGCGAGGCCGGAGATGCCGGCGACCTGACGGATGCCGGCGACGCCGGCACCGACGCGTGTCTGCCGCCGATCGCGTCCGACACCTTCACACGCGAGGTGATGGGCGGTTTCGGCACGGCCGACGTCGGAGGCGCGTGGAAGGCATCGAGCACGACGAACACGAAGGTCCTCGCGGACGTGGGCCTCATCATCATGCCGGCCGGCAGCGGCGCCGAAGTGGCCCTCGAACAGATCTCGATCCGCGACGTCGATGCGATGGTCACCATGATGTTCGACAAACAGTCGATGCCAGGCGACGCGGGCGACGGCGGCGAGTTCTACGCGCATCTCATCGGCCGGAGGACCAACGCCGGCCTGTACAGCGTGTTCGTCTACGTCACCAACCAGAACACGCTCAGGCTCCACGCGAGGCGTGACGTCGACGGCTCGTCCACGACCATGGCACAGTCGAGCGAGATCCCCGGAATCACGAACACGCCAGGGATGAGGCTCCGGCTTCGAGCGCGCTTCGAAGGAGCCTCCCCGACGAGGATCCGCGGCCGCGTGTGGCGAGAGGGCTCCAAGGAGCCAGATGGATGGGCGATCGACACCGTCGACAGCGCGCCGGCGCTCCAGGTTTCCGGTGGGCTGGGGCTCCAGGGGTACCTCTCCTCCCGCGCACCGAACGGGCCGGTCATGCTCGCGGTGGACGACTTCGTCGCGCGTCCGATCAGCGGCTGCACGCCGTGAGGCGAAGCGACCTCGAGGTCTCTTCGCGCGCTGATCCATCGGCGACGGCTTCAGCGCGCGCCGATGGCGCACCATGCTGCGTCTCCGAGCCTCGGCGCCGCGAGGGATGACAGCGCGCTGCGACTGGTGTCTCTTCGGCAAGGGGGCGACGATGGAGATCCGGAGCAGCATCGAGGTACGCTGGTTCGTCGACGACGCGAGCGCGGAGGCGAAGGCCGCGAGGGCGTGGTTTCGAGACGTCGCGCCGCAGAGCAAGCGTGAGGACCACTATCTCCTGACCGGCCGCAACGACGTCGGCTTCAAGGCGCGCGTCGAGGAAGGACTGCCGGCGAAGCTCGAGACGAAGTTCCTCCTCGGCTCGCTCGGTCCGGCGCTCCTGCACGAGCGGTTCGTCGGTCACATCGAGCGGTGGCGCAAGCTCTCGCTCACCGCAACCGATCCCGAGCTGGAAGCGAACGGCAAATGGCTCCGCCTCACCAAGACGCGACGTCTGCGGAAGCTCGCCTACGAGGACGGCGTGGTGCGCCCCGTCGACGTCGTGGACAATCCCGCAGCGGGCTGCGGCGTCGAGATGACCGAGCTCGCCTTCGAGATCGACGGCACATCGCAACGAGCAATCACGGTCGGACTGGACGCGTTCGGCCCCGAGTCGATGCTCCTCGAGGTGCTCCTCCGCACATGCACGGTCGCGTTCGAGTCTTCCGCGAGCCTCGAGCTCGGGTTCGCACAGTCGGAGAGCTATCCAACGTGGCTCGCCCGAACGGCATCCAAGCTCTCCTCCAGTCCGCGGGGGCCGTGACCATAGCCGCGGCGTCGACCCGGCGTGACCGTCAGGAACGGTTCGACGACATCCGCTGAGCGATCATCGCTGCGAGCTCCTTCAGCCGCGTGTCTCGCGGAGCGAGCACGAGCGCGCGCGACGTCGTCGCCTCCGCGGCACCGAGGCGGTTCGCCGCGACATAGATCTCGGCAAGGGTGATGCGGTGCGCGATGCACTTGGCGTCGAGCGCCACGGCCCGCTCTGCGAGCGCCGCGGCCTCGGTGAGGTCGCCTCCGCTCATCCGCAACGCATGACCGGCGCGCGCGGCCATGTCTGCGTCGGGTCGCGCCTCGTGTGCTCTCGCAAAGAACACCGCCGCGTCCGACCAGCGCGCATCACGCGCTGCCGCGCGTGCAGCTGTGACGTTCTTCTCGAAACGCAGCACGCGCGCACGCCCATCGCACGCCTCGTACTTCTCGCGAAGCCGGGGGTCCTCCCGGTACGAGAGCGCGAGGCGATAGTTGTTGGCCGCGGTCACGACGTCATTCGTTCGAAGCGCCTCTTCCGCGGCCGTCACGAGGAGGTCGACCTTCCTTTGCGCCTCGATCTCGCCCATCGCCGCTCGCAGCTGGCGCATTCGCTCCGGCCCCAACGTCTTCGCAGGGCTCGCAACAACCGACGAAGACGCAACCGAAGGCGCAATCGGCGGAGGCGCAACCGACCGAGACGCATCCGGCGGCGGCACAACCGACGGAGACGCGACCGGCGGCGGCGCCTCCACCGCACGGAGCCCCTTCGATGACCGACGGCGCGGAGCATTCTCCTTCGTCACCGCGCCCAGCTCGCGCGAGATCCTCTTCATCCGGTTCGACCGGCGACGCTCCGAGGGGGCGGCTTCCCTCGGGAGCGTGGCATCGTAGGCCGCCCGACGGTCCGGCGCTGTGAGGGTGTCGTGCGCCTCGGTAAAACGCAGGAAGATTCGCTCGACCGCCGCGCGTGCGGAGCCGAGCCTCTTGCCGAAGAAGCGGTCGGGATGGAACGTCGCCGACAGACGGAAGTACGCTCGCTTGATCGTCTTCTTGTCCGCGCCGCGTTCGATCTCGAGCAGACTGTAGTGGTCCCTCTTCTCGAGCCTCGCATCGAGCGCGATGATCTTCGCGACGGTCGCGTCGTCCAGCTCGCACACGACGTCCTCGGTGCCGGTCGCCACGTTCGAAGCGGCGCCGATCGCGCCCCGGGAGCGCCGACGTTCGGGCCGGGGCGTCGGACGGCGGAGAGGTGTCGCGTGCGCCCTCCCAACCCGAGGAGGAAGCCCCTCGGTGCCCCCGGTCCCGGCAACGCTCGACCGCTGCTCGCCGCGCGCGGGCGAGACGAGCGGCGAACGTCGCTCCGACCCTCGGAGACTCGTCGGCTCGAGCTCCGCGCGCGGGTCGACGACAGCTCGTCGCGCATGCCGCTCGAGGGCGCCACTGCCATGCTTCGAGCGGCGCTCGGCGCCCGCGAGCGACGGTGGCACGGACTCACGAACCGCGACGGCGCTGAGACCGAGGAGCTTCGCCGCCATTGTGAGAGCTCCATCGAGGTCCATCCCGACGACGGCCGCCAGCTCGTCGAGGGTCACGACACCGTCGACCTGCGCCAGGAAAAATGCCTCGCGCACGTCGAGCGGGAGAGACCTCGGATCGCAACCCGTCGACTTCAGAATCGTTCGTCCGTTCATCCAGCCCCCTGGGTGATCGGCGATGATACCTCATCCACACGTGCCGCCCCTCCTCGATTCGAAGAGGAGCCCGACGAGCGCCAGGCGGCGCTCGGCTCGTCGGCGCCGCCTCGCGCTCGACGAGGCGGGAGCAGGGCTCGGCCCGAGCGCGCCAGGCGGCGCACGCAGGAGCCGAGCCTGCCCGCACGGGATTGCCGCGGCGCGCGACGGGAGTGCTCACCGCGACGAACGACGCCTACCGGCTCAGAACGCGATACCGGACTGGAGCTGGAACCCGACGCTCGGCTGCATCTCGCCGCCGTTGTCGCGGAGGAACATCGGGAGATCGCCCTCGACGAAGTACGTCAGCTTCTCCGAGATCTTCGCGACGGGCAGCACGAGGATCGGGACGAGCCCGATGTTCGTCGGCGCGCCAACCTGCGTGGCGACGCGTAGACCGGCCGAGAACGGACCGGCGTTGTAGATCACGCCCGGATCCACGATCCACGTCGTGGTTTGTTGGCCCTTCTTGAGCTCGTTCATCGCGATGAACTCGAAGTCGATCGACCAGCGGTCGTCCAGCTTCACGGTGAGGCCCGGCGTGAGGCCGATCGAGACGAAGTCCTTTCCGATCGCCGTCGTCTGATCGCCGATCGAGACGATCGGCACGGCGGCACCGAGGTGACCGCCGATGCGCGGGAAGCCGTCGCTCGGCGCCGACGCCGTGGGCTCAGGCACTGGCGCGGTGGCAGCGCTCGGCGCGGCCTTCACACTCGCAGAAGCCGCCGGAGGCGACTCCGCCTCGTCAGCGAAGGCCGGAGCAGAGACGAAGACAAGCGCCGCGCAAGAGGCGGCGGCGAAGCGATATGGATACGACATGTAAAGTGGTCCTCCGCACGCCGACCTTGCAGCGCCCGTACCGACCGGCAGGGCAGCGGCAAGCTCGCGAACAATCCGGGTGTTTCGTCGCGCCCGCTGCGCGCGCGAGGGCAGTCCGGCTGTCGCGTCGACGCGACGGTCGGTGCTGCGAGCGCGCTACACGTCGTCCGTCATCGCGCGGACGAGCTTGCTCGCATCGAGAGAGACGCCTCCGCGCGCGACGGTACGGATGGCCGGCGAGCCTCGCCACCATGGGCACGACATGCGGGATGTCGATCTGGCCCGCATGCGTGTGCCCCGAGAGCACCAGCGGCGCGCCCGTCCTCGCGATCGTCGGCGCGGTCCGCGGATCATGTGTGAGGACGAGGGCACGTCCGGGCGTCCTGACGCGCGCGAAGGCGAGCTCGACGTCGTCGTTCTTGCTCCGTCCGTCATCGACGCCGACGACGGCGAGCGCTCGACGCAAACCGCTTTCGTCGGACTCGTGAAAGATGGACCACGATGAAGCGTGGGCTGGGCATGCTCTTCACTGGGGGCACCTTGATCGCTGCTCTCGTCGTGGCCCTCGTCGGCCTCGGCTGCACCCCGGAGCCGGATACGGCGCATGAAGCGGTCGTGAAGGTGAAGCGACGCGCGGCTTCCGACTTCGACCGTAACGAGCGGGAGATCCGAACCAAGAGCTTCGACGAGCGCACCAAGATCGCCGAGGGCTGCGGGCAGCGCGCGACCTACATCGAGACCTGCGAGGCGTGCGTGACCGGCTTCGGGGACTTCAAAGACATCGAGAGGTGCAACTGCACCTGGGTCATGGACACTCGAACGCGCGGCCGCTGAACGCAGAGGACGCGCCGGAGCGCCCGAACCGAAGGCGCTCAGCGCCTCCCCCTCTCCCCGCGAGCGGCGATGAGACCAAGGGTCGAGTCACTCGCGACGAAGCAACCATCTCGACGTCGGATGCCAAGCCAGGCGTCGTGACTGGAAGGCCCCCCCGACGGCCGACCTCGTAGTAGAGAAGCACCGATGAGGCGTCGCGCGGCACTCCTCCTTTTAGGCGTTGGCGTACTCGGGGCCATCGGGCTCGAGGCGCTCGGTTGCGAGGACGCCTATACGCCTCCTTGCCGAGTCGAACGCGACGCGTTGCTCGTCGACGATCTCGCGATCGGGATACGCCCCATGCTCGTCCGGTCCCGGACTCGCGTGGCGGCCTCTTGGCCGCGACGCGACGTGACCGATGGCGGAGGCATCTCGGTCAGCGCCATCGAGCTCGCCGTCCTCGGTCCGCGAGGTGCGCTCGACAGACGAACGCAGATCCCCGCGCCAGCCGGGCTTCGCGCACGGCTCGACGGTGTCACGAGCGAGGGTGCCGTACTGGAGGACGGAGCGGCCCTCATCCACTGGATCGAGACGACGACGCTGACGGACGACCGCGGCCGCGTCTACACGAACGCAGCCCTGAGGGTGTCCTACGTTCGCGACGATGTGCTGTCCGATGTCGATCTTCCGCCTAGCGCCTCGTGCGAACACTGCACGATGACGCTCGCCGCCGCGGAGCTCGAGCGCGAGTCCGTTCTGTTCGTCCGGATCGACCCGCAGCCGACCGAGGTCGTGTTCGGTGTCCCGATCGTGCCGAGCTTTGCGGCGCTTCGCGTTCGCCGCGACGGCGTCGTCGTCGACGAACCGGTGCCGTGGCTCACGGTGTCCGGCACGCGGGGCGACGGCGGTGTCATAGCGGCATCCGGCACGGAACCCGCGCCAGCGCTCTCCGTATACGTCGACCCCGAAGGCCGCATCGGCATCGCCACGAAGGACCGCGCATGGCTCGTGGACCGTGCGCTCCAGGTGATCGAGGGACCAATCGTCCTGCCGCCGTCGCCCGATCCGCGCGTTGGCTGGGATCCCTCGGGCGGAGCGTCGCTCGTGTGGTCGCTGTCGCCGTTCGTCGACGGTCGGGCATCGTCGCCCAACGTGGTCAGCGACATCTTCACGTCGGCTGTCCCGCCACGAGCGAATCAGATCGCGGCGCGAGAACGGCTGAGCAGCGGTCGGGCATCGCTCGCAGTCGACCGTCGTGGCGAAGATGTCGGAGCGCTCTTCGACTCGGCGGCGCGCCGCATCTTCGTGGCGACCGATCCCCGTGGGCGGAAGCGGGGCGGTGACCTCGTCCTCGGCGCAGTCCCGATCGCGCGGGGCGGGGCAGCCGCGCAGTCGAACGTACTGCTCGCCGCCGGCGACGGACGCTTCACCGCAATCGCGTTCGGCGCGGGCGAGCTTCGCGCGACGGAGATCGCCTGTGCTCCTTGATCGAACGTTGCGGTCACGTGCTCGTCGAGCGCTCGCGCAAGCAGCCGTCTTCCTGGGACTCTCCTCCCCTGCCCTTGCCGTCGCGGCCGAGGCTCCCCCTCCGCGCGAGCCGCTCGTGTTCGTCGGCGACCCGCAGCTCGGAGTGGAGACCAGCGTCCGCACGTTCGACTCGCTCGGGCGGCTCGCGTTCCGCTACGAAGACATCCTTCCATCGCCGAACGTGGGGAGCGGCGCGCTCGGGCGTCTGCTCCGCTTCGTCGGCCGAGGGCTGGAGCTGGTCTTCCTCGACGAGCCGCTCGCAGAGCTCGTCGCGATCGGCGTGCACGAGGTCGGTGGACACGGCGCCCGCGCTCGCGAGCTCGGGACCCGACCGACGTACTCGTTCTTCCTGCCCGGAATCTATCGCCCCCTGTTCTCCGCGAGCACGGAGAGCAGCGTCTCCGGCCTCACGATGTACAACACCGACGGGATCATCGAGGGCTCACGCGCCATCGTCGGCTCCGCCGGCGGGCTCGAAGCCGGCCACGTCCATGCTTGGTGGATCAACGCGCGCATCGTGCGCGCCCAAGGATGGGTGCATCACGGGGACCTGCTCGTCTACGCGCTGACGAAGACGGCGTACATGGACTCGTTCCTGTCGTCGTCGCTCGGTCGTCGCGGTGAGCAATCACCGAATGACGTCGCCACATACGTCACCGAGCTCCAGCACCTCTCGAACGGGTGGCGTGCCGAGGACAGGGTGCGCCTCGCACGCCGCATTCGGGCTGGCTACGTCTGGAACCTCCTCGATCCGACTCTGCTCTACGCGATGTGGGGCACCTTCGGCTTGAAGCTCTTCGCGGGCGAGCGCACCTCGCGGATGCCGCTCCCCAGGATCGGAGACCTGACGTTCTTCCTGTCGCCTCGCTACAATCTCTCCCCGTTCGGTGCAGAGCAGATGCTAGACGTGATGCTCGCAGATCGCAGGGGACGCATGCTCGACGTCTACGCCCGCATCGGCACGAGCGGCATCACCAGCTACTGGGGTGCAGGCGCACGCACGCTCGGCATCCGTGCAACCGATCGCGTGACCCTCGGAGGAGAGCTCGACGTCTGGCGGCAACCGGAGGTCCTCCTCGACCAGCGCGGCGTGTTCGACCCGCCCCAGCGCGTGGGCATGAACGCCTCGCTCTACGGCGACGTCCAGGTGACGCGCGAGCTCGGCATCACCGGCAAGCTCGGCGCGAAGACGCCCGGCTACATGATGGGCCTCCCGATCGACGCGGGCCTTCACGGCTACCTGGGTATCAGCCTCGCGATGTTCTGAGCGTCAGCGCTCATCCCGAGCGTCGAACGCGTCTTGGGAGCGGCCGATCCGCGCTCGAAACGCAACGCGGGCACGTCCGGTCTACTTCCCGCGCATCACCGTGATCGGGACGAGGATGAGGCCGGGACCTCCCGAAGGCGGAGGAAACCGCGCCTGTCGAAGCACGTTCTCCGTGCAGTCGGACGTCTGCGCCGGCAAGTCGGCCGGCGCACCGGTCGCGAGCGCGCATTGCGTGCGGCCATCGGTTCCGACGCGCGCCCCGACCATCACCGAGCGCACGCCGCTCGAGCGATCGAGCTCGCGAATGCACGCCTGCAGCTCCGGCACGAGTGACTCGAGCACGTCGAAGGCGTCCGCCATGCGATAGGTCTCGACGCTCCCGAGCTCCACGCTCTCGGGTGCGCGCGACCCGAGCTGGACCTTGCCGCCACGAACGGCCACCGGCACCGCCACGGTCCAGGCTGGACCGGCGTCGAAGCGCTCGGCCGCGAGCCGCTCCGACATGCAGTCCTCGACCTCCTTCGTGAGCCCCGTGTCCTCCGTGGGAATGACGCAGGTCGCCTTGCCGGAGGCATCGATCGATGCGTTCAGCGTCAGCTTGCCGGCCAGCATCGTCGGCACCGCCTTCCGTCCGCGCTCGTAGCAGGCGGCGAGATCGGGCTCGAGCCGCGCGAAGATCGCGACCTCGTCGGGACGCGGCTTCAGCGAAGGCGTCGACGCCGTCGGAGACGGCCGCCCGCTGGAGCCTGGCGCCATGCTCGTCGGTTCGCTCCGCGATGAAGCCGCCCCGTTGCTCGGAGCCGGCGAGTGCGCGCTCGGCGCGCCACATCCGAGCAAGGCGACCGTCATCCAGACGACGGAGCGGAGACGCACGCGGCGCGCATCGCGCCGCGCCTGCGCTTCGCGAACGACACCGCCTTCGAAGACGACGATACCGCGCTTCGCGAGCGCCTCGCGCTCCTGCGGATCGAGCTCGATATCCATCGGCGCCAGCCTACGCGGGCCGCGTCGGTGAGTCAGCGTGAACGATGATCGCTGCCGACGAGCTCGAAGAAACGCTGGCGCTGATCGTAAGGCTTGGTGGAGCTCGGTCCTTCGCAGGTGCGAACGCTTCCTCTCGATGGCTCGTCCGCGCCCGGGCGCTCAAGGTGGCGCCCTCGGCACGACCATGTTGCTCGCGTGCCACCGTCGAAAAGTAACGTCCCCCGTCGCCGTCGGAGCCGTGTGCACGACGCTGCGTGTCCCAATTCATCGAGAGGACGACGATGCAACGAGGCGTTTCGAAGTGGGCGATGTGGTCGGCGCGGATGGTGGTCGCTTCCACCGTGGCGCTCGGGCTTGCCGCATGCAGCGGTGAGGATGGCAAGAACGGCGCCGACGGAGCTCCGGGAGCGAGCGGAACGAACGGCTCCGCCGGACCGACCGGGGACCAGGGCGACAAGGGCGACAAGGGCGCTCCTGGGGCGCAGGGGCCGACGGGAGACTCCGGCGCCCAGGGGCCTGCCGGCACGGCGAAGGCGATCCGCTTTGCTCCGATCAACGCTGCATTGACCGATGCCGAGAAGCGCGCGGTCTATGCGAGCACGAGCGCGAACGTCGATGGCAAGGACGTCGCGATCAAGTTCGAGACGGTGCTTCGCAGCGGTCAGAAGCTCGGAGACAACGTCTTCGGGCGCATCATGAAGAAGGACGGCAGCCCGCTGAAGCAGGCTGACAACTCGGACGTCATCTCGCCGTCGAACGACTTCTCGTCGATCCTGAACGTGGGCGGCAAGCTCTTCGAGATCACCCAGTTCGAGACGACGCCCGCTGCGATGTACCTGACGGAGCTCTCGCAGGACGCGAACGGCAAGCTCACCGCCAAGAGCACGCGCCCGATCGACTTCTCGGGAGTGAACGGGCTCTGGATCCCTTGTGCCGGCAGCGTCTCGCCGTGGAACACCCACCTCGGCAGCGAAGAGTATCCGGCTGATGGACGCAGCTACGAGACGGCGTCGAGCGCGAGCGCGCTCGGAAGCATGATCACGTACTACGGTCTCAATCCGAGCACGGCGACGGTCGCCGAGGCCAAGGCCGTCTATCACCCCTACCATCACGGCTACGTCGTCGAGGTCGCCGTCGACGCGGCGGGCAAGACGACGGTGACCAAGCACTACGCCGCCGGCCGCCGCGCCCTCGAGCTCGCGTACGTGATGCCCGACCGGAAGACGGTCTACCTGAGCGACGACGGCAAGAACGACGCGCTCTACATGTTCGTCGCCAAGAACGCGGGCGACCTCTCGGAAGGCACGCTCTACGCGGCCCGCTGGTACCAGACGAGCGCGTCGGGCGCAGCGAACGGCACGGCTGACATCTACTGGATCCAGCTCGGTCCGAGCGCGACGAACGCCCAGGTGAAGGCGCTCATCGACGCGAACATCCAGTTCTCGCAGATCTTCGAGACGGAGCCTCAGCAGGCCGACGGGACGTGCGCGAACGCGGCGACGGGCTTCCGCGCCATCAACACGGACACCGGGCGCGAGTGCCTCCGCCTGAAGGCCGGGCAGGAGCTCGCCGCGTCGCGCCTGGAGAGCCGTCGCTATGCCGCGTACCTCGGCGCGACGACCGAGTTCAACAAGACCGAAGGCATCACCTTCGATGCGCATCGGAGCCGCCTCTACGTCGCCTTCAGCGACATCGGTGGTGGCATGGCGAACGAGCCGACCGGCAGCGATCTGGGCGGCCCGAACCACGTCCAGCTGGCCAAGAACTACTGCGGCGCCGTCTACGAGTTCGCGATCTCGCCGAACGGAACGATCGGCAGCGCCTACGTCGCCGAGTCCGCGTCGGCTCTCGTCGAAGGAGTGCAGGTCTCGTATCCGGCGGGTAGCCCGTGGGCAGGAAAGAACTCCTGCAGCATCAATGGCCTCGCGAACCCCGACAACATCGCGGTCATCCCCGGCTACGACACCCTCCTCATCGGCGAAGACACCGGCGCCGGTCACCAGAACGACGTCGTCTGGTCCTTCAACCTCACGACGCACGAGCTGACGCGCATCTTCTCGACGCCGTATGGCTCGGAGACCACGGGCGTCTACTTCTTCCCGAACATCAACGGACACGCCTACATCAAGGCCCAGGTCCAGCACCCGTACGGCGAGAGCGACACGGACATGGCCAACGGCCAGGACCCGAGCGTCAAGCAGTCGTACACGGGATACATCGGCCCCTTCCCGGCGATGGACTGACACGACGCCGAAGGGAACGACGGCCGAATCCCATCCGACATGGCTGATGGGATTCGGCCGATTCGATGCGAGCAGCGGAGGCGCATGATGAAGGCGACATTCAAGGTGGCGGCTGTCGGGGTTCTCCTCGCGGGGGGAGCAGGCATCGCCTTCGGTGTTCACGCGCTGCGGGCGCCTGGAAGCGGCCCCGCAGCGGGGACGTCGGCCTCCGCTGCCGACCTTGCAACGACGTCCCAGCCCGGAGCTCCTGGAGCGGCGAGCGCGACGGCGCCGCTCCAGGCGCTGCAGGCCCAACTCGCGACGATGGTCCCGAAGGGTCGAGCGGCGCCGGAGCTCTCGAACATGGCGGCCTATCTCCCGGCGCAATGCTACGCATCGACCATCGACGCGCCCGCAGACGGTGACCATGCAGACAGGGCGAAGCGCAAGCCGCGAACGCACAACGGCTGCTTCGCATGCCATCAAGCGTCGCTCGAGCCGAACTTCACGAGCGACGAAGACATCCAGACGACGCTCTCCCTCCCGCAATACGCGACGGAGAACCGCTGGACGAACATGAAACAGCCACCGGCTCCGGTAGCGATCTCGGATTCGGCGCTCGTCGACCACGTGCGAACGAGCAACTACTTCGATGCGAACGGTGGACTGCGTCTCGCCGACAAGCTCTCTCGTCCACCGGCCGAATGGGACGCGAACGGCGATGGTCGATGGGGCGGCTACACGCCGGACTGCTGGTTCGATGTGGACGACGCGGGCTTCGATCACGCGCCCGATGGGCGAGCGACCGGCTGGCGTGCATTCGCCTATGCTCCGTTCCCCGGGATGTTCTGGCCGACCAACGGCTCGGCCGGTGACGTCCTGATCCGCCTTCCGCCGGCGTACCGGCAGGATCGCGATGGACGAGAGAACGAGACCATCCATCGACTGAATTTCGCGATCCTCGAGGCATTCATCCGGCGCGTCGACGTGCCCGTGCCGCCGACCGATGAGCAGGCGCTCGGCTCGGACCTCGATGGCGACGGCAAGCTCGGGATGGCCACGCGAGTGGCCTTCGTCTGGCCTCCGAAGGAGGGTCGCCCGTTCGGTTACGTGGGCGCCGCCGCGGCGCTCGACCCGAAGATCGAAGGCTGGCCCGCGGCAGGACTCTTTCCGCGCGGGACCGAGTTCCTTCACAGCCTCCGCTACCTCGACGTGAAGGACGGCCAGGTCGGCATGGCCGCGCGCATGAAAGAGCTCCGCTACATGCGGAAGGTCCGCTGGCAGTCCTATGGCGATCTCTCCACGGCCGCCCAGCTCGAGGCGCGTGAGAAGCAGAAGAGCCCCGACCGCCTGAAGACCATCCTGGGCGACGCCGAGCGCGGCGTCGGCACCGGCACCGGCTGGCTGATGCAAGGCTTCATCGAGGACGCTGGCGGAGACCTGCGCCCCCAGACGGTGGAGGAGACGGCGGCCTGCATCGGGTGCCATGGCGGGGTCGGCTCCACGACCGACAGCACCTTCGCGTTCGCCCGCAAGCTCGACGCGCGCGCCGCATACCGGGCCGGCTGGTACCACTGGGGCGAGCGCGGTCTCGCCGGCATCGCCGAGCCGAAGCGGGCCGACGGCAAGGGCGAATATGCTCACTGGCTTGCCCAGGTCGGCGGCGGTGACGACTACCGCTCGAACGAGGAAGTGAAGGCACGCTTCTTCCGCAACGACGGCTCGCTCGACCCCGCGGCGACGGCGAGGCTCGCAAGGGACATCTCGACGCTACTGGTCCCCTCCCCGGAGCGCGCGATCGCGCTCGATCGCGCCTATCTCGCGATGGTGAAGGATCAGCACTTCGAGCGCGGGCGTGACGTCGTGCTCGGCACGCCGAAGATCGAATCGCGCGTCGAGCAGGACGGCCCGACGGGGATCGAGGAGCCGGTGACTCCCGGCTGGAAGAAGCCGGCGAAGTCCGCGTCGCGCTGATCGAATGAGATGCCTGCAGCGGCGCCTCCTCTCGGGGCGCTCGCCGCGGGCATCGGGATCAGTTGCTCGCGCTGTGGACGGCAGCGCCGGCCGACGCGCTGCGGAGCGCGAGACGGGTCCACTCGTTGACGAACTCGAGCCCGCTCCGCTTGAAGAGCTGCGTGGCGGGGCATCGGCGCTCGGTCTCGGAGACCAGGGTCGCGAACTGCTCCTCCGTCGCGTCGGTCTCGACGGTGACGCGCATCGCGACGCGGTGGAAGTTCGCGTTGCCCTCGGCGCCGGCGACGAGCACGCCGGTATCGAGGTCACCCTGCAATTCGAAGGTCCATTTGCCGAGGTTGATGCCGAGGCTCTTCGCGACGAGCGTCGCGGTGATCTGGTTGCACGAGCTGAGCGCGCCGAGGGCGTAGGAGAGCGGACTCGGCGCGGCCTCACGACCTCCGAACGCCGTGTACGCATCGGCCTCGAAGACGTGCGCACGGCTGCCTCCGGTGACGAGCCGCTGAGCGACGCCCGTCCCCTCTGCGCGCACGATGATGGGGATGACCGAGGACTTGTTCGTGACTGACATGCCTCATACGTAGGCCGCCCAAGTCCATTACACAAGACACTTGTTCGTTTTACTAGACAACCGCTACCGCCCGAGCCGGGACCGAGCTCTGCCGAGCCTTCGCGAAAGAAAGAGGGGTGGCGCAACGCCCGCGGACATCATCCTGCTCGGCTGGGACGACACCGGGGTGAGCTCGATCCGAGACTTCAGGTACGTGCCGTACATCGCGCGGGAAGCCGAGCTCGAGGTGCTCGACGGCACCGCGACTCGCGGTTCGGCCACCTAGCGGAAGGCCGGCGCAACGCGAGTCTTCCGCGTCGCGTCGCTGACCGTCAGGTGTGGTAAGCGCAGGGCGCCCATGAGCACGCCCCTCCTCGAAGCATTCGAGCTGATCGCTCATTCACGCGACCTTGCGCGCCGCCTCGAGGCGGCAGCCGCGGAGCTGGCGAAGCGTCCCGGCCTCAAGGAGGAGAAGGCGTGGCTCGAGACCGGACGCGCCCGCCTGGCTCACGCTCGCGAGGGAGTCGGAGATCTGCTCGACCGTGCGCTCCGCCTCGAGGAGCTCGAGTCGATGCGCGGCGGTCGTGCGCGCGAGCTCCAAGGCGAGGTGGTCGATGCGCTCGAGCGCTTGCAGGCCGGCATCGCCTTCGCCGTCAGCCCGCGTTCGCCGCTGATCGAAGCGCTCTTTTTCAACGTGAAGCTCCCGGTCCTCCGGAAGCTCGAACGAGAAGAGTTCGAGCGAGCCTGGCGCGAGTTCGAGAAGCGACTCGCCTCGGGCTACGCGAAGCGCATGCTCGCCGACGAGACCTACGCCGTCGTGACGCCGGCGCTCGAGCAGGCGCTCGAGGCCTATCGCATCTGGCAAACGGCCTTCGAGACCACACCGCTCGACGAGGCCGATGCCCGCGCGCTCTGCGAGGAGCTCGTGACGACCGCCCACCGGATCGACCAACCGAGCCGTCAGGCACGCCTGCTCGCGCAGGCAGCGCTTCTCTCGATGAAGGATATCCTCGACGAGCACGGCCTCACGCCGAAGCCGAAGCGCCGTGGCGCGCCGGATCCCGATACCCACCCGCTCCTCGAGCAGAACCCGCCCGAGCCGCCCGACGCGAACGCACCGACGCCGGAGGAGCAAGCCGAGCTCGAGGCCCTCCGCACCACGGCCGACACGCCGGCGAAGCCGCCGAAGGCGCCCGCCCCCGCCGAAGCGGCCCCCGCCGAAGCGGCCCCCGCCGAAGCGGCCCCCGCCGAAGCGCCCCCCGCCGAAGCTCCGCCGCGCGCGAAGAAGCGAAGCGGCAAGTCGTAGCCCGCCCGGCGACCGACGGTCCTCCGCGGGAGGGCGGATGCGGTGCCGCTCACGACGGCGGCACCGAAGCGCTCACCGTCCTTCGTGGCAGGTGCCGTTCTCGGCGAGGTTCACCTTCTTGCTCGAGCGAACGGCTTCTTTCACGCGTCCGATGAACGCCTGTCGCTCGGGTGCAGAGAGGCCCGAGAGATCGAAACACTCGTCGTGCTCGCCCTCCTTCCCCCAGGAGCGGGAGACGAACGGCGGCACCTTCGCGAGCGACTTCAGCGTCGCCTTCAGCCGATCGTAGGCAGCGTGGTCCGTACCGTCACCGGGGCTGATGAAGCTGACGACGAGGATGTCCTTCTCGCCGATGGCCGTCTCGCGCGGTTCCTCCGCCGCTGGAGCGGGCGCCACCTCCGCCGGAGCGAGAATCGCCGCCGAAGCGTCGGCTTGGTTGGTCGGCACCTCCGTCGTGGGGGGCGCCGACGGGGGCGCCGACGAGCGCTCGGTCGCGGGCGAAAGCCCGCATCCAGCAACGACGAAGAGCGCGATCGAAAGAACCTTGGCGCACGAAACCATGCCGCGAGCATGCGACGGAGCAGGCGCCTCTGTCCACGGAGACGCGCATCGTCTTCGCGATCCGCCGCCAGCGCATCGCGCATCGCGCCGGCTGCATGCACCGCATCGGGCCACGGCCGTCGTCGTCGTCGCACCTCGCTCGCGTCATCGTGCCGCGCACCGCTACCCGTCGCAGAGCGCGAGCGCGTCCTTAGGTTCTAGGTCATGACGGTCACCCGAACGACACGCGGTCCGGTGGCATCGCTGCTCTACGGATCGGAGCTCGCGCTTGGATGTTGCTGGATGCTCGGTGAGCTCGCGCTCGTCGCGGCCCGCCCGTACGAGCTGCTGAAGGATCCACACTGGCACTCCGTGATCGACGACGTCGAGCAGCGCGGCTGGTACGTGCCTCTCGCGGAAAGGCCCGACCTCCACCTCGACGAGGGCACGGGCTGGCTCACGGGCGCCAATCCCTACCAACGCATCGGGGCCGGTGCCGCGGACCGCATCCTGGCACGCTACGTCCCGGGCCGCGGACGCGCGACCGATCGACGACTGCTCGTCGTCTTCCACTGCTACGGCATCCCGGTTCCGCCGATCATGGAGCGCCTCTTCGGGCTCGGGGACCTGGACGACGTCGACGTCGTCTACAGCATCACCAACCATCACGCGCCCGGCACGTTCTCACTCTGGCCGGGCACCGGCTTCGCGCGGGCCCGACCGTCCCATACGCTGGAGAACTTGCGTTCGGCGGTCACCGGTGCGCGTGGTCTCGTCGACTGGCTCGTCCAGGCGCGCGAGTACCGGAGGGTGACGGTGCTCGGCTACTCGCTCGGCGGTCACCTCGCGCTCCATCTCGCGAACAGCGCGCCGATCCACCGGGCCATCCTCTATTGCCCGGTGATCAACCTGCGAACGATCGCGCGCGAGCTCGGCTTCGGCATCCTCGGACGACCGATCGAGCTCGCCGCCCGCCACTCCCTACCCGGGGTCGATCTCGAGCGCATCGCTCACGACGACCCGCTCCGATACCCGCTCGGCATCCCCGAGAACGACGTTCACGTGATCGCCCAACGCCACGACGCGCTCACGCCTCTCGCTCACGTCGCCGCGATCCGGGAGAAGTACCCGGGAGTCGCGTTCCACGAGTACGACGGCACGCACCTCTATCCGGCCGGGCGCACACGCTTCCAGAAGACGATCCGCGCGCTCGTCTGAATCCCTCGAGATGAGCGTCAGCTATCGCTCGAGTTGGACTCCAGAGGCCTGCCCAGGCAGGTAGAACGCCGCGAGATGGGTCCATCGCTGTTCGATCCACGACCGGAGGTAGGCATGCTCGGTGTCGAACGTGGTCAGGTCCTTGCGCGAGGACCAGAGCGGATAAGCACGGCGCTCCGCGTCCCACCGTCGATCGTCCCGTAGCGCCGACGGGCGAACCTCCGCGCTCATCCGATCGAACAGCGCGAGCGTTTCGACGAGGCTCATCGGCCCGGCCAGCGCCGCAGCAAAGCGAGCGTCGAGGCGCGCCAAAAGCGTCGGACTCTCGGCGATGCGCTCCCAGATCCCGTTGTGGGCCAGCGGCGCGGGCGAATCCTTCCCAGCAGCCGTGGGCAGGACGCGCTTCGTGTCCCAGCTCTGGCCCCAGGTCGCGTTCAGGTCCCACGGAATGTAGCGAAATCGCGTATCCGGACCATCGGAGTCCCGGTAGACATTCGAGTTCTTTCCGTAGTTGTCATAGGCAAGCAGCGTCGTCATCAGGATGTACCAGTCGAGGAAATCCTCCGTACGCAGCATTGCGTCGATGCTGGCCTCGATCTCCTCGATCGACGATTCACTCACCCACCTCAACAACGTCTCGAGATCCTCGAAATCGTCCTCCGGCTCGCCATCGCTCTTCTCGTAGCCATCCTTCAGATCGGTCTTCGCCTTCCCGTTGTTGTACGAGGTCCGGTAGTTCCCGGCGTGAGACACGGATTTGAAGATGTTGCCGTCTTTGTCGAGCCCGCGTGCCGCCATCAGGTGATCGCCGACATTGTCGGTGAGCTGATAGAGCCCCTGGTACACGCCATCGACGAACACGACGACGCTCGCGTGATCGATGCGGATGTTGGCCGGATCCAGCCGGCTCCAGGTCTCGAAGCCCATCCGCGTCCGAATCTGGGAGTTGTCGTCGAACGTCTGCGTCAGCACGAGGCGACGCCGCCCCTCGAAAGCGGCAAGGCTCGGCGGAGCGTGGAAAGGAGCATCCTTCGTGAACCGCAACGTGAAGCTCTTCTTCGGGAACGCGAGCGAAGTCGCTCCTCGGCATCGGAGCTCGGCGCCTGCATGCGCGACGCCGTCGACGATGATGTCGGCCGGCACCGGATCGCGCGCGACGGCGTCCCTGCAGTACTGCGGCTCGTCCGAATGCCACGAGAGATGGATGACGGGCAGCCCGTGCTCATGGAGATAGCGCACGGGATCGACGACCGGCACGTTATCGGGCGCGTCGAAACGATCGAGCAGGTTCCCCGCGATGCGTGTTCGTCCGCCGTCGACGTCCGTCACGACGATTTCGAACGGACCGGCCTGATCGAGCCGCGGTTTCCACACGATGCTCTTCGACGAAGGATCGAACGATGCGCCGTCGGGTAGTCCGTCGGCCGCCGCCAGCTCACCCGCGCAGTGGACGCTCCAACGGATCTCGTCTTGCTCCTCGGGCCAGTACATCTCCCCCGAGCCGCACGCCACCTCGTACTCGACGACGGTGGGCTCCGGTGGCGTCATGCCCCCTTCCTGTTCCACCCCGGAATCCGGACGAACATCCACGGGGCCGTCGGGAGCGACGGACGCGTCACCGCCACCGTCATCCGACGCCACGTAGGTCGAACCTTCGTCGCATCCGGTGGAAAGAACGATGGGCACTCCGACGAAGGAGAGGAGTGCAGCCGTATGCAGGACTCGACGACTCACAGCGGGACCTTACTCCGTCCCACGCCGGTCGCTCACCGACTCCCGCCTGGACGGAGCGTCCGTCGACGAACGGGGGAATTTCGAGGACGAGCCGCGCGCTCGAATTTGGGGCTCGCGCCCGAACCAACCGCAAAGGCGCCGTCTTCGGCGCTCGTTGAATTCCAGTCTCGCAGCGCGTGGATCGGCGACGCCATATCGATTGTCGCGAACGGCAAGCATGAGTGTGCGAACGAATACCCATGAACGCCTGGACGACCCTGCCTTGAAGCTCGTCCTTTCGTGAACCGTTTCGACGCGCGCCCGTGCTTCGACGCGAATGGTCGGGCTGCAGGAACGACGGACGAGCTTGCTGGGCCTCGACTGCTCGCCTAACCAGAGGCGGCGCCTACGATTGCGCCCTGCTCGAGCACATCATCCGATCGCCCCGGGAACTTTCGGCGCTGCTCGCTGTGTCTTCGAGGGGTGCACGGATCTGCACGCGCACCGACGGTGCTTCGGATCTCACGCCGTGTATTCGCCCCCCGGCAGCCAAGGACGAGAACGCTTGCGCACGGCTGCTTCACCATCCCCTTCGCGAAGGCGCCCTCCATGAGGAATTTCAGACACCACCCCCTCGCCGCTATCGCCCTCCTTTCTTCGTTCGCCCTTCCTGCGTCTGCCGAGACGCCGGCGCCGGCGCCGGCGAAGCCGACCACCGACATCAACGACGCCGATGCTCTGCGTGGTGTGCGGACCGGCAAGGGCGTCTTCCTCCTGAGCCTGGCCGAGCCGGAAAAGATGAGCCGCTATTTGCGCCTCATCCTGGAGAGCAGCCATCGGGGGATGACTCAGCAGAACGTGAAGCCTGACTTCGTCCTCGTCTTCATCGGCCCCGGCGTACGCTTTCTCGGCACGCAACCCGACAAGGGGCTCGTGGAGAAGCACGACAAGGCGTTGAAGGAGATCGCCGAATCGGTGCGGAAGCTGAAAGCTGCCGGAGTGAAGCTGGAGGTCTGCTCGGTGGCCAACGAGGTCTATGGCGTTGCCAACGACCAGGTCCTGCCCGAGGTGAAGGTCGTCCGCGACGGATTCGTCTCGGTCATCGGATACCAGGCCAAGGGCTACGCCCTCGTGCCCGTCTTCTGAGCGATACGCCGCCCCGCTCCGGATGCCCGCCCTTCCTCGCGCTTCGTTCCTCGAACGGCTCCTCGCCGAGCTGCCGAGCCTCCTTCGGGTCGCTCGACACCTCACGCGATCGGAGGCCGACGCCGAGGATCTGGTGCAGGCGACCGTCGTGCGGGCGATGGAGCGGCACGACGATCTGCGCGAGGCGTCCAAGCTGCGTGCGTGGCTGTTACGCGTTCAGCGCTCGGTGCATCTGAACTCTGCGCGCGGGCTGCGGGCGCGCCTGGAGGTGATCGAAGGCACGCGCGCCCATGACGCTCCGCTCGAGCCGCGAGGCGACCTCGAAGCCGAGATCCTCGAACGCTCGTTCGAAGGCGACGTGCGCGCCGCTCTCGATGCTCTTCCCTCCTCCTTGCGCGATGCGCTCTTGCTACGCGAGGTCGAGGAGCTCTCGTACGAAGAAATCGCACAGGTACAAGGCTGCCCGGTGGGAACGGTGCGCTCGCGGCTCGCGCGCGCACGGTTCGCGCTTCTCGAGCAGCTATCGAAAGGAGACGAGGAAGGTTCCGATGGCAGGCTGCAACCAAGACTGGCTCGATAGTCTCTCCGCCTGGCACGACGGAGAGGTCACGCCCGAGGATCGGCGTCGCGTCGAGCAGCACCTCGCCGACTGCGCGCCGTGCCGTCGGGCGGCGGCCATGCTCGGCAACCTTCGCTCCGCCCTCGTGACGAGCGCCGAGCGCGCGGTGCCCGAGAGGGTGCGAGAGCGGGCGGAAGCTGCCGTCCACCGTCGCGTCCTCGGCCGGCGAAAGTGGCTCGCAACCGGAGCCGTTGCGTCGGCCGTCGTCGCGGCCGCTGCCGCGGTCCTCTTCATGCTCCGCCCGACTTCGACTCTCACGCCCAGCCTAGCCGACGAGCTCGTCAGCCATCACTGGACCGGTTTCACGCGAGAGCGTCCTTGTGATTTCGAATCATCGGATCCGGAGGCCGTCTCCGGCTGGCTCGAAGACCATCTCGGTTATCCCGTCTCCGTCTCCGTCCCGCCGGGGGCGCGACTCATCGGGGCCCGCCTCTGCCGCATCACCGACACGCGGACCGCGGCCGTGATGTACCGCATGGAGACGAGCGCGCTCACCGTCTTCGTGCCTCCCCAGAGCTCACCCGCCGCAACGATGGCGCGCAGCTTCGCCACCGATGGCGTCCGCTGCATGAATGGCGCGCTCGGGAGCGCCATCTGCATTCGCAACGAGGGGCCGCAGCCCATGCTCGCCGTCGCGGACACCCAGCCTTCACTGCTCGCCAGAGCGCTCGCCCCGTCCCACTGAGCCTCACCGAAAGGAACGACGTCCGTGCCCCTCAGCTCGCTTCTCGCCCTCTTCGGTGCCGGTCTTCTCACGTTCGCATCGCCCTGCGTGCTTCCGATGCTGCCGGTCTACCTCTCGGTGCTCGGCGGGGCGGAAGCCGCGGGAGCCGAGCAGCACGCGCGCCGCCGCTTGCGACTTGCAGGGATCGGCTTCGCAGTCGGCCTCTCGCTCGTCTTCATCGCGCTCGGCGTCGGGGCATCGGCGCTCGCGGGCATGCTCTCCGAGCATCGACGCGCGATGCTCATCGTCTCGGGCGTCTTGATGGCCCTCTTCGGTGCGAAGCTCCTCGGGCTGTTTCGGCTCGGCTTTCTCGATCGCGAAGCCCGCCCTCTGCTGATGCGGATCCCTGCGTCGGGCGGATTCTTCGGCGGCCTGGCCTTCGGAGCGGCCTTCAGCTTGGGATGGACGCCGTGTGTAGGCCCGGTGCTCGGAGCGGCGCTCACCTATTCCGCGAGCACGGGAGCCGAGCCGCTCACGGCGTCCGTGCAGCTCTCCGCCTATGCGCTCGGCTTGTCCTTGCCTCTCGTTGCTGCCGCCTTCGCTGCCGAGCGTGTGCTCGCGTGGGCACGTCGCCTGCGCGCGGTGACTCCCGTTCTGCAGAAGGTGACCGGCGCCGTTCTCGTCGCGGCCGGAGTACTGCTCGCCACCGATCGCCTCGGTGTCCTCGTTCCCGAGATCGAGAGCGACGCGGCGGCACAGGTGGAGGCTCCGTGTGAGGCTCCCGAAGGCACCGCCTGCGCCGCGCCCACGGGGAACCTCGTGAACGGAGCAGGCGCCGAGATCCCGACGGGCTCGCCGCGTCTGGTCGAGTTCATGAGCAGTGGTTGCCCGGCATGCGCGCGGATGGCGCCCGTGCTGGCGCAGCTCGAGCAAACGTGCGTGCACGAGCCGGATACGATCGTGCGAGTCAACGTGGACGACGCTCCAGGCCGCGCGCTGGCAGCGCGTTACGGGGTGCGGCTCTTGCCGACGTTCATGAGCGTCGATGCGGAGGGCAACGAGATCGAGCGCATCGTGGGTGAGCAGCCAACGGCACGCCTCGCGATGGCGGTCGGGGACGTGCGAGGAGAGGCTTGCGCGGGGTTGTGACATGGACTCCCCGCTCGAGAGGCGGTAGGGACGTTCGGAGGGGGGCGAGATGGCACGGAGCGGCTATCAATGGACGACGAACACGTTCCTGAAGCGCGCAATGGACGCGCTGAAGCTCGAAGAGCACTACGAGACGCTGCTCGTGATGCCGCGTCGCGAGGTGCGCGTCGAGCTTGCCATCCGGATGGATGATGGGTCGCTCGGCAACTTCATCGGCTATCGCATCCAGCACGACAACTCGCGCGGCCCTTACAAGGGCGGCCTCCGCTACCATCCGAAGGCCGACATCGACCAGGTGCGATCGCTCGCCAGCCTGATGACGTGGAAGACGGCCGTGATCGACGTCCCCTTCGGCGGTGCCAAGGGCGGCATCGACGCTGATCCGGCCAAGCTCTCCGTGCTCGAGCTCGAACGCCTCACTCGCCGGTTCGTCGACCAGATCCACGATTTCATCGGCGAGCGGATGGACATCCCGGCCCCCGACGTGAACACGGACCAGCGCGTGATGGGTTGGTTCTTCGACCAGTACACGCGCCATCACGGCTTCGCTCCGGGTGTCGTCACCGGCAAGCCCGTTGCGCTGCATGGCTCCCTCGGACGTGAGGCTGCGACCGGGCGCGGCTGTCTCATCGCGATCCGCGAGGTCCTCGCAGCTGCCGGCGAGACGGTCGACGGGACCAGCTTCGCCGTGCAGGGCTTCGGCAACGTCGGCAGCTGGTTCGCTCGCCTCGTCCACGCACAGCGAGGAAAGATCGTCGCCGTGAGCGACGTGCGCGGCGGCGTCCACGCCGGCGATGGCCTCGACATCCCGAAGCTCGTCGAGCACGCGAAGGCGACCGGCAGCGTCGTCGGCTTCACGGGCGCGACGCCGATCACGAATAAGGAGCTCTTCGCCGTCGATTGCGACGTGCTCGTCCCCGCTGCGTTGGGTCACGTCATCGACGAGAACGTCGCGAAGGACGTTCTCGCGAGGTACGTGCTCGAGGCCGCAAACGGTCCATGCACCGTCCACGGCTCCGACACCCTCGAGCAACGCGGCATCCTGTGCGTGCCCGACATCTGGGCGAACGCAGGCGGCGTCACCGCGAGCTACTTCGAATGGGTGCAGAACCTCCAACAGCACCGCTGGACCGAAGAGCGCGTCAACGAGGAGCTGGAGCTCCACGTCGTCCAGGCCCACCGGCGGATCCGCGAGACGATGGCGCGCTTCGGATGCTCGATGCGCACGGCGGCGTTCGTGCTGGCGGTCGAGCGCGTGAAGGCCGCCACCGATCTTCGCGGCATCGGCTGAGTGGCCTGCCGCACGTCTCGATCGCTCACGGACAGGCACGCACGCGTCGTCGACGAAGACGTCGCGTTCCTCGACGGTGCATCGCCCATGTGGTCACGCTCGCTCCCCATCCGCGCGATTCGCAAGGAGCGCCGCGTGGAATGGTTCTTGTTTCGCCCGCACGCCGTGAAGAAGCCCTGCACGTCTCGGATCGCACTGCGCCTCGTCGTCCTCGTCTCCCTCGCATTCATCGGTGGCGCAGGCTGCCGAACCTCGATCGGCTACACCCGGACCGGCGGCGTCTTCCGCTCGAACGAGCACCTCTGGGTGAATCGCTACGTCTACGGCACTTCGTTCGGAGCGCCGGAGGTGCAGCCCGAGCCCGTCGTCCATTCGAACGTCTACTACGTCTACGGCTCGGCGCCCGCGCCGACGCCACGCTCGAAGCGCGACCTGATCGCCGAGCCGACCGAGCCGCCCGCCTTCGATCCCCACTCGGCGCGTGCAGCGTTGAACGACATCGACGTGACGCCCTGTCGGGAGGCGGGAGCGCCGCGCGGCTTCGGCCATGCGAAGGTCGTCTTCAACCCTGACGGCCGAATCTCGAAGGTCATCGTCGACGAGCCTGCCGGCATGTCGGACGAAGCTGCTCGATGCATCGGAGATCACCTCGGCACCGCAAGCGTGCCCGCGTTCAAGGGGAGCTTCATCGCGATGGGCACGACCTTCCACGTGCGCTGACGGGCGCCGCGCGGTCCGGGGAAGCCAAGCCGTCGTCCCCCGACTGACCGGTGCCGCAGTCAACGGTTCCGGGCCGGGCCGCATTCGGACGTTCCGCGCATGACGGCCGAGCGCGTGTGGCCACGCTCGTCGGGTGCGGGCGCCTCGAGACGGACCCGTCAGCGATCCCGTGTGTCGTTCCAGGGCCTGGCCCCGAGAGGCTTTGCCTTTCTAGTGGCACCGATGCTGAGGTTCTGGTGCAGGCCCCTCCGCTACACCAGAACCGACTTTGACGCGCTTCGGGGCTGATGCTTAGCGCCGGTCCGACGAGTGGACCAGTGGCCTGCGCCTCTCGTAGACGGGTCTCCAGTTCGGCCCGTTCGTCCATGCCGTAGTCGGCCAACGAATGGAGCATGCCGGACGTACACCGGCCATGGCACAATCAACGGCGTCGAGCAATCGCCGGGCGAGGCACGATCCGGCGGAAGATCGTGACCCAGATCGTGGTCCCCTGCGCAGCGACCTGCGCTTCGTGGGTGATCTCCAACGTACCGTTCGCTGCTCGCTCCACTTCGCTCTTCCAGGCGTCGAAGTCCTTCTGGAAATCGTTGTTGTTGGTGAAGTGCTTCATCGCGTTGGCGGGCGGATCGCCCTTCGGCATGTCCGCAGTCTCGCGCTGCGCGACGGGAAGGTCGAGCCCGAACAGGCCGAGCACGAAGCAGAGCGAACGCCTGAAAAACGAGCCCACGCCAATGGATGGCGACAAGTGGACATGCCGATGGCTACCGGCCGTGAAGTCTTGATGGGTCGCGGGCTCGAAGCGACAAGCGCTACTTCCTCACGCCGCCCCGAGAATCGCGAAAAGGCCGCCGCCCGTCGCGCACATGGCGATCTCCTTCCCGTCCATGCTGCGGGAGTTTCCGCACCCTCCCCAGACAACCAGTGTATCCAGCCACGAACCCGACGGCGGCGTAGGAGCGCACGCCCGCCGCACGCGAGCTGCTCACCTCATCCTTGCCGCCAGAACTTCCTACGAGAACTACGAGACATCAGCGATCGCGCTGTACCACGCGCTCAGCGACCTACCCGAGCCGTCGTGGCTCACCCACAGATTCGGCTGACGAGGCCGATTTCTCCGCTCTTCAACCTTAGTTCGGGGGGAGAGGAGCGGCGGAATCAACAACGCGAAATTGAACCGTTGAGACCGCCTCTTCGACTTGCCACGGTCCGCGAACACGAACTTCCATGTTCCACGGCCCAGGACGATCAAGGACCACCTTCGCTACGTAGTCAAAGCGCACCTGCCGATGCCCTTCTGAGCCAATCACAGGACCTGCTGGGTTGCGTTCGACCTCGACCTCGATTGGTTTGAATGACGGCGGGGATGGATGAGGCGCGAACATGGCCCGGAACGAGGTCGGCGGCTCGGTCGGCTGGGGCTCTGATGGGTCTCCAACGAGCGCCAACGGAAGAGCGTTCGGCCCCACGGTCGCCTGTTCCACACCGAGCATGACCAAGCCGACGCAACCCTTGACGCAGGGGGCACTCGCAGTTGGCTTGGCAGCGCTTGCACATCCCCCGAGCACGAAGGACAACAGCACTGAGATCGCTCCGATACAATATACATTTAGCATTCGCCACTCTCCGAGATACGAAGTCTGCCCTCGACCGCCAGTCGGGCGGAATCTTCGTGTCTACGCGAACCGCGATCCCAAGACAGGGCACGTTTCACAAAGATTCCGCCCGAATAGGCTTCCGTCACCCCCAGTCTAGCTGATCAGCCAGCCCGGGGCGAGTCGGGACCAAGCTCATCCAGGGCTGCTGCCGCCACCGGCCTCAACCACCCCAGTACAGACATCCCAGGTTCGGCCCAAGCGTTCCGCACGCAGGGTACCCGCTGCAAAGCCCCGTCTGCTGCTGGAAGCTGCAATACGGAGTCGGCCCGACTGCATCCCACCACTGATAGATGAGTCCAGTGTATCCAGCATTGCAGCAGAGATTCGCGATCCAGACGGGTTGAGACACCGAGCCGACTTTCTCGCCGCCGACCTCCTTTGTCGGCGCAGATTCCGAGTTCTGCTGAGTTGCGGTCGCCGCGATGAGGTCCCCTCGCAACGCCGCCAGCACCTCGTGTTCGGACGCCAACAGGGTGTCCGAAATGAGGAACCCGCTCTCGTCGAACACGATCCGACGGCTCGGGTCCGCGCCGCTCTCGGCGCCGCGACCGTTGCGGTATTCGACGAACATTGTCGTCACTTTCGCATGCGCATCGAGCCCCTCCATTCTTCCGTCATCGTGAAGACGCCAGGAGTAGATGCCAAGTCCCCTGGCATCATCGCCAGCCGCAAGCAGGTGCTGTCCGGTACTCGCGACCTCGGCTCCCTCATCCGGATGCGCGACATCCGCTCCGGTGCTGCACCCGCCGAGCGCACTTGCGATGATCCCGAGACCAGCGATCATCGCAGCCATGAACGTGCGCTGCCCAAACCCCGTCAATCGCATCTTGTTCATTTCCACACTCCTTGTTTGCTCAAGTGAACACGCCAGCCATCAGATAGTAGTGTGCCGCCGCTCCCTGTCCTCCCAGCGGTCAAGGCGCCGCCATCTCTCGCAGCGCGCACCGTCCCCTTACCCCTGCGGGCATTCTGCGCGCGGGAGTTCGCGTGAGCAAGACAAAACGTCAAGTCGATCAAAATCGACAAAAATGGAATCATGAAAATGTTTGCATTGATGGGCCACGATGTCGCGGTTGCAACCCTAGAGCGCTTCTCGATGTCCGTAGTCAGCGGCGAGTGAGAAGCCGCGTTCTCGGCCTTGGGTGCGTGTGTCCCGCATGTCCTTGTACCCGCACCGGGGGCACATGCCGGGCTCGGGCCATTTCCCGGCGAGAAGGTCATCGATCCCGATCCCGATGATCTTCGCCAACCGGAATGCCAGGTTCGCGCTGACGCTCCGCCTCTTGGCGCGAACGTCCGCAAGCGAACCCTCCTCGAAGTGAAGGAGCTTGGCGATCGGTTTCCAGGTCTCGAACTTCACCCGGAGGAAGTAGAGCGCGTTGATCACGTGCTCTTGCTGCTCTGATATGAAGTGACCCGTCAAGTCGAGATGCGCTCTTTCCTCTCGCTCTCGCGCATCCGATGAGGATGCGTGCCCCGAAGGCGAGCTCTTGCCCGATGCGGTTGCAATCCGGACGGATGCTCCAGTCGATACCGCGCGTCGGCTGATCGCTACTTCCTCTCCCTTGATGGCCCTCTTGTCGTGCTCCTCGATGGTCTCCAGCAGACAGCGGTCGAAGCGCAACGCGACGATTGATCACTCTGATATTCGAGGGTTGGTTACCTCAGGGTCATGATCCGTCGGGAGCTGCCTCGTACT
>MKVQ01000021.1:156555-157286 GCA_001899635.1 Myxococcales bacterium 68-20
CGGGCGATGTCGGTACGACCATGCGGCTTCGCCGACGACGTGGCGCATCCGCGCGTTGCCGGTCTTCGAGATCGACCCGCGATGGGTCGAGCCTCCGCTGGAGTGTTCGCGCGGGACGACGCCCACGTAGGCCATGAGCTGGCGCGCACTCTCAAAGCGACTGAAGCGACCGACTTCCGTGACAAGCGTCGCTGCTCCGATCTTCGCCACGCCGCGCAGAGTCTGCAGAGCGGCGATCAGCTCTTGGAGGTGCTTCGGTGCGCGCGCGATGCCAGCGTCGATCGCCTGTTCTAGCCGTTCGATCCGCTCCTTCGCACGCTTCACCTCGTTCAAGTAGTCGACGAGAACCTCCTGATGCGAGGCATGAGGCAGCGTCAGTCCCTCGAGCCACGTCATGTGCTTGATGCCCCACGCCAAGATCTTCTCTGGACGACGAGCATCGAGCTGAAGGAGGAACTTTCCGAGCCGATGACGATGACGAAGTTGGTCTCGTTTGGCGGCGTGACGCGCGCGAACGAGATCGCGCAACGCTTGCTGCTCAGCATCGGGAACCCAGACCGCCGTGAGGTCTCCACTCCGAAGGAGCCGCGCGAGCTTCTCGGCGTCTCGCCGATCCGTCTTCACCTTGTCGCCCGCCTTCACGGGGATCAGCGTCGGCGCGACCACATCGCACTCGATCCCCATCTCCGCGAGCTGCCAGTACAGCCCGTACCCGCAGGGGCCGGCCTCAT
>MKVQ01000022.1 GCA_001899635.1 Myxococcales bacterium 68-20
AGCGCGGGAGGGGCCGCAAACCGAAGAGCGACGACTGACCGGACGCGACCTCGAGTCGGCGCTGACGCGCCGCCCCGAGGTCGCGTCCGATTCTTCCGTTTTGATGTGGCCGGCTACAAAAGGTAGCGCACTCGGGGCCAAAGCCGCCGCGTAAGGAGTTCGAGCTTCGTGAACCGACACGCTGCGATCGCGAACACTGGAAGCCGGTGCCCGGATGCGCGGGGTGTGAGGTCGAGCTTGCCGAGATTCGCGAGGACCTCGCCACGCTCTCGAAGCCCTCACCACTCGACGCCGAGACGATCTTCCACGCGCGCCACTGGCAGCCAGCGCTGAAACGCGCGCTGCGCGTACAGGGACACGTGCCCGTGCTCCGCCTTCTTCGTGGCTACCGCCTGCACAAGGTACCCGTCGAGAGGAGTTGCGATGAATCCGAGAGCGCGCCGCCGCAGGATGGCTCGTGAGGAAAGGCTTGTCGGCTAGCCCCGCACTCGAGGCCGGCGTCATCGAGATGACCCGCCCCGACAAGCCGAACAGCCAGAACCAGCACTACCGCCTGACGGCGGCCGGGAGAGACGTGCGCCGACCGCAGGAAAGTGCTCGTTGGCGGTTCACGCCGAGGCCCAGAAAAAGCCGCAGGGCCGGCCGGGGTTGCCCCACAACCGGCCCCACAACCAGGGGGTCACGCGGGGTCATCCCCCGTCACGTCCGGACCCCCGGAGACCTTCTTTTCAGGCCTGTTTTTGGAGCGGGACACGGGATTCGAACCCGCGACATCCAGCTTGGGAAGCTGGCACTCTACCAACTGAGTTAGTCCCGCAGAGTGAAGACGTTTCGTATCGTTCGGCTCGCCGCATGTCAATGGCATCGCAGCGGCATCATAAGAAACGGCCCGGGTTCGCCATCGTGATGGCTCTGCCCGGGCCGTCCCGCTTCGATCTTTCGATCGATCTTCGCGCGGCGCCGAGGGGGTCGTTCTTGGACTCCCGCGGCGTCGGCCCTCCTGCTTCCGGGGCCGCGACGCGTCGCCGAGCGGACGGTTCACGTCTCGCGGGGCAACGACGACCGTGCGCTGAGGTCAGCGCACTTCGTTACGTCTGCTCTCCCGGATGAGAGCCACTACGTTCATGCATGTTGTCGTTCCTCCTCCGGACGCGCCGGCGCCCGCGGGCCCAGCGGATAGACCGCCGCCTCTCGCGGGCGTTTCCAGTTGGGGGGCCGTGATGCTGTTCAAGGCAGGTGACCCCGGGGGCCGTACCGTGCTTGCGGAGGTGAATCCTCCGCCGGACCATCCGGGACGTCATGCCCCAGCACGGCGTTCATCAGAGCCTAACACCGAAGATCGAACGCACCAGGGGGCGGGCCTATTTCGCTCCGCACGCAGGTCGCACCTCCACCTCGGTCCCAACCTCGACCCGAGGCCCGAACGAAATCTCCACCACGCGCGCATCGCGCATGGCGAAGCCGTGGCGACATCTCGAAGACCTCCGCCGCGGACAGCGGGCCCGCGCGAGCTCCGCCGTTCAGCGCGGCTTCGACTTGAGCGCGCCCGTGAGATCGTAATGGATCTCGCAGGGGAGCGCGTCGAAGTCACCGTCGGTCGACATGAGCTGATCCGCGCAGTCCGAGCCCGCGACCGGCGCGAAGGTGTAGACCAAGGTGCCGCTGAAGCTCGTGGTGAGCGACGGATCGCTCGTCGGCTGCGCGTCGGGGCCGACGAGGGTGAGCGCGAGCACGTCGCTTCGCGCGATCGTGCACCCGTCGCGCTTCGTTCGCGGGTCGGCGGCTCGGACCTCTTTCACGACTTCAGCCTGGAGCTGCGTGCGTGCGGTCGAGTCGACGCGACCTTCGATCGGGGGAGCGTCGGTCTGGACCCAGTAGAGCGTCGAGCCCTCGTGGTTCAGGCGGATGTCGAACCGCCACGGGTCCGGGGTCTCGCCGCAGGACGTGTGCGTGAGCTTGGCCGTGACGTGGAACGTGCCGAGCTGTGTGCCCGGGCTGTACGGATCCTTGCCCGAACACGCGGCGACGACGCCGAGCGCGAGCGCGGCGGTGGCGAGGTGCCGGACGGAGCGTGGGGACACGATCGAACGGATCGGGCTCATCGGCTTCAGCCCGTGGTATCCAATCGATCGACACGAGGCCAAGTTCGTGACTCCCTGGGACATCCGCGCGATGTTGCGTGCGCTCGGCGCGGCGACGCTCGGCCTCGTGGTCGTGTGGCTCGTCACGGCCGCGAGCGACGAGGGGCAGCTCACGGTAGGCGCGCGTGCCGGACGTACGCTGCCGCTCGCGCCGCTCTGCAGCGCGGTCGGGGCAGCGCTTGCGCTCGGCACGGCGCGCGTGAGGCTCGAGTCGCGGGCGTTCGAGGCGCTCGGACGTTCTCCCGCCGAGACCGGACGTGCAGCTGCCCTCGGCGCAGCGCTGCCATCGGTCGTCATCGCGCTATCCATCCTCGCGATCCCGAGCGTCGACGTCGGCGCGTTCTACCCGCGGGCTGCGCATGGTGATGTGTTCGTGGCCAAGAACGACGGAGCGTTCGAGAGCCCCACGCTCGGCGTTCGCATCGAGGCGGACGGCGAGACGTCCGCGCTCGACCTCGATGGTGCCGCGGCCTTACACAGTCGCGACGACGGCCTGCCGAGCGGAGCTCGCCTCGCGGCTGCGGCTGCGACCGGCTTTGCCGGGCTCGGCCTCGCGCTCCTCGCGGCGCGTGCCTCGCTTCGGCGCAGCTTGCTCGATCAAGGAGCGCGGCGGCGCTTGCGCGTGCTGGCGTTCGGTGAGGCGCTCGGCTGTGCCGTGCTCACGCTCGTGGCGTTCCAGGCAGCGGCGGCGCATGTCGTCCCGGCCGCGCTTGCCGTGATCCCGCCCCTCGCGCTACTCGCCGTGGCGCTCGCTCGCCTCCGCTGGGATCGCGGGCGCGCGCATGCGTGAACGACGCGGAGCGCGAAGCGCGCAAACGCGAGTCGATGTGAATCGATGATCGAGGGAGGAGTAGTACCCGTGACAGAAGATGCGGTCACCGCAAGCTGGGGACATGCGTCTCCGTGCACTTGGTCGATTCTCGTGCATGGTGGTGCAGGCGACATCGCGGCCGAACGGCTGCCGCTCCACATCGCCGGATGCGAGCGGGCGGCGGCGGCAGGAGCTGCCGTACTCGCGGCCGGTGGAAGCGCGCTGGACGCGGTTCAGCGCGCCGTCGAGGTGCTCGAGGACGATCCGTCCTTCAACGCGGGCACCGGCGCCTGCTTGAACGCGGACGGCGCGATCGAGCTCGACGCGTCGATCATGGACGGGACCACGCTCACGGCGGGCGGCGTCTGCGCGCTCCCTCCGTTCAAGAACCCGATCGCGATCGCACGACGCGTGATGATCCGATCACGTCACGTGCTCCTCGCGGGTGACGGCGCAGTGCGGTTCGCCCTGGCGGAGGGCTTCGAGCGTGCCGACCCCGAGTCGATGATCACCGAGCTCGCACGAACGCGGCTCGAAGCCGTCCGCGCGAAGGACGCGGCAGAGAACAAGTCGGGCGGCACGGTCGGCGCCGTAGCTCGCGATGCCAGCGGACGCGTCGCGGCGGCGACGAGCACGGGCGGAATGGTCAACAAGCTCGCCGGGCGGGTAGGGGACTCCCCGATCGTCGGCGCGGGCACCTACGCGGACGACACGACCGCCGCGTGCTCCACGACCGGGCACGGCGAAGCCATGATGCGTGTCTGTCTCGCCAAGACGACGACCGACGCGACACGCACCACGAGCGCAGAGACCGCTGCCCGAGTCTCACTGGCCATGATGCACGAGCGTACGCAAGGCGTCGGCGGAGCGATCATCGCTGGGCGCGACGGATCGCTCGGCCTCGCGCGCACCACGCGCACAATGAGCTGGGCCGCCGTGACGAACGACGGCACGCGCGCTTCAGGCGCGTGACTCGGGCTTCGAACCGAAGCTAAACGAGCAAAGAAAGAAGAGTGAGAAGCTCGAAGAGCGCGAGCGCTATTCGGACTTCTCTGCGCCCTTGCGGTCGATCGCGTCCTGCAGGCCACAACGCACACGCGTTGCGCGCTTGACGCGCTTCTTCTTGAGCGGCGTGGTGAGCCACTCGTGACGCTTCCTCATGCTCCAGATCGCGCGGTTAGCCATAGGGCCGCGCAAGATGGCGGAAAGAGGTCGCCAACGCAAGCCCGGCGGAGCAGGCAGATTACTTTTCTCGGCGCAAGAGGGATGGGCGGCGGATCCAACTTCAACGGAACCGTCCGCGAATGGATCGTTCAAGAAGACGCCCCTGGGGCTCCGTTGATCCACGGCAGAGTCTATATTGACATGAAATTATTGGTCAAATACTCTCGTGAGCGATTGGAGTGAGCGTTGCACTTACACGATCGCATGATGACGGGGCGCTTCGGACGGTTGGCTTTCATCCTCGGCCTCGCCGTCTCGGCGAGCGCCGCGGGCTGCTTCCTCTCCGAGGAGGAGACCGACGACTCGGGTGATCAGGTCGTCGCCGGCGGTGAGCTCGCCGACGTCTTGAAGAGCACGCTCATCCTCGACACCGGCTGCACGGCGGCCAAGGTCGGTCCCCGCCACCTGCTGCTCGCCGCCCGTTGTGTCGTCGACAAGGCCGAGCTTGCGCCCGGCAAGACGTTCACGTTCAAGACCGCGAGCGAGCTCCGCACGGCCGCCGCGGTGGAAGACGATGACGTCCTCGAGGCCGCGGACGCGGGCGCAGACGACGAGGTCGACGAGGTCGATCCGGACGGTGACGACGCGGGCGCGGCGGCCGACGCCGGCGCTCCGAAGAAGAAGAACAACGGCGATCGCGAGGCCACGATCGCGGAGGTCGAGGTCCACCCGTCGTACACCGCGAAGTGCGCGGGCGCGCTCTGCTCGTTCGGTGCGATCGAGGCGAGCGACGCGAAGGACATCGCGGTGATCATCCTCGACGCGGACCTCTCGACCGTCCCATCGATCCCGGTGGATCTCGACGCCGTCGGGCAGAGCGACTCGGTCCTCGCCGTCGGGTCCGGCTGCACGAAGTTCGACGCGAAGCCGGCGGAGGTGAAGACCTTCAAGACGATCGCCGTCCCGGCGAAGGCCGTGAACCACCTCGGCAGCCCGTACATCGAGGATCCCGCGCTCGTGACGCGCCTCGGTGCCGGCTACGTCGTCACGCCGGGCACCGGCTGGCGCTCCGGCGAGCCGCGCGTCTGCGCGGCCGACGTCGGCGCGCCGCTCTTCCGCGCCGGTCAGGCGGCCGTCGCCGGGGTGACCTCGAACTTCACCACCTTCGGAAAGGCCGACCTCGTGCCGGTCACCCTGCATCACACGCGGGTCGACAGGGCTTCGAAGGTCGGCACCTGGCTCGCGACCCTGGGCGTCGAGACGACCCACTCCTGCAGCGAGGCCACCGGCGGCTGCGTGAAGAAGGGCTACGACGGCGGGCTGCCCAGCACCAAGGCCGCGCCAGGGACGGACGACACCGAAGGCGGCGATGCCGGTGACGTGATCGCGCCGGAGACCGACGGCGGTGACGGGGAAGAAGACGACGCCGGACCGGGGAGCACCGATCTCCCGGAGCAGGGCGAAGAGGCGCCGCTCCCCGAGTCGACCGAGGACGAGTACTACCCGAGCGAGGGCTCCGACGAGTGGGACAACTACGACGCCGGCCCGCGCAAGAAAAAGAAGAAGAAGGCCTCGGGCTGTAGCGCCGCGCCGGGCTCGGTGCCCTCCGGCGCTGACGGGATGACCTTCGTCGTCGGCCTCGCAATCGCCGGAGCCGCGCTGCGCCGCCGCCGCTCGCTCTGAGCGCGCGCGTCACCGTCCGAACGCCTCCGCGCTCGCTCGTCGAGCCGGAGGCGTCGTCGTTCGAGGTGGCTCAGTCCGGGGTCGCGACCAGACGAACCTCGAGGCGAACCGGGCCCGCGCCCTCCTTCGCCTCGACGATCTTGTCCCACGGCAGGTAGCCCGGCGCCTCGACCGAGACGCGATGGGTACCGACAGGCAGCGCGACGCCGCGCGCCGCGACGATGTCGAGCCGCCCGACGAAGATGTCGTCGATCGTGACCGATGCGTTCGCGGGCGAGCCGACCATGCGCATCGAGACCGTCCGCGGCTCCGCGGCCGGCCGGCAGGCGACGACCGCGGCGCTCGTGGAGAGCACGATGGCGAGGCCCGCGAGCGTGCGGGTCACGAAGGACACGCGGTCACTCCCACTCGATCGTTGCCGGCGGCTTCGACGAGATGTCGTAGACGACGCGGTTGATCCCGCGGACCTCGTTGATGATGCGGTTCGACATCCGGCCGAGCAGCTCGTAGGGGAGCGGCGCCCAGTCGGCGGTCATGCCGTCGATCGAGCTGACCGCGCGGATCGCGCAGGTCTCTTCGTACGTGCGCGCATCGCCCATGACGCCGACGCTCCGCACCGGGAGCAGCACGCAGAAGCTCTGCCACACCTTGTCGTAGAAGCCCGCGCCGCGGATCTCCTCGCTGACGATGTGATCGGCCGCGCGGAGCACCTCGAGGCGCTCGGGGGTGACCTCACCGAGGCAGCGGATGGCGAGGCCCGGGCCGGGGAAGGGCTGCCGATAGAGGATGTCGCGCGGCATTCCGAGGGCCTCGCCGGCGGCGCGCACCTCGTCCTTGAACAGCTCGCGGAGGGGCTCGATGAGCTTGAGCTTCATCCGCTCGGGGAGACCGCCGACGTTGTGGTGGCTCTTGATCACCGCGCTCGGTCCCTTGAACGAGACGCTCTCGATCACGTCCGGGTAGAGCGTCCCCTGCACGAGGTGCGCGGCGTTCTGGACCTTCGCGGCCTCCTCGTCGAAGACGTCGATGAAGACCTTGCCGATGATCTTCCGCTTCTGCTCGGGGTCGGTGACGCCCTTCAGCGCGGAGAGGAAGCGCTCGCGCGCATCGACCGGGACGAGGTTCAGGTGGAACGTCTCGCGGAACGTGTTCACCACCTGCTCGAACTCGCCCTGCCGGAGCAGGCCGTTGTCGACGAAGATGCAGGTGAGGCGATCGCCGAGGGCCTTGTGGCAGAGGACGGCCGCGACCGACGAGTCGACGCCGCCGGAAAGGCCGCAGATGGCGTGCTCGTCGGGCTTCACGGTATCGCGGACGATCTGGATCGCCTCGTCGGTGAACGAGCCCGGGGTCCACGTCGGCTCGAGGCCGGCGACCTCGAAGAGGAACGACGCGAGCACATCCGTTCCGCGCGGCGAGTGCACCACTTCGGGGTGGAACTGGACGCCGTACATCTTCTTCTCGGGGTTCGCGACCGCGCAGAACGGCGTGTTGTCGGAGAGGCCGATCGTCGAGAAGCCCGTCGGCATGCTCTCGATGCGGTCGCCGTGGCTCATCCACACGTCGATGGTCTCGCGCTGGGCGAAGCGGTGGAAGATGCCCTCGGGCTTGTCGATGGTCACCTTCGCGAGGCCGAACTCGCGCTTGTCCGCGCGCTCCACCTTGCCACCGAGCAGGTGGGCCATCAGCTGCATCCCGTAGCAGATGCCGAGGACCGGGACGCCGAGCTCGAAGATGCGCTTGTCGAGGCTCGGCGCGCCGTCCTCGTAGACGCTGGACGGGCCGCCCGAGAGGATGATCGCGCGCGGGTTCTTCGCGCGGATGTCCTCGAAGGGAGCGTTGCAGGGGTGGATCTCGCAGTAGACCTTGCTCTCGCGAATGCGCCTCGCGATGAGCTGCGTCGTCTGCGAGCCGAAATCGAGAATGAGGACGAGATCCTTCGTCATGGTGAGCTCCGAGCGCGGACGACTACCACGCTGCTCGCCACGGCAAAAGCGTCAGCCGAACTTGCTCGCAACGCGGTGACGGCCGCGCTTGTCGATCGTCAGCCCCCGTGAGGACCGTGGCCCGTTTGCGGCGCTTGTGAGGCCGGCATGCGGACGGCGCCCACCGGACTGAGCGCGAGCATGAGGAAGAGCATCGCGCTCGCGAGGACGGCGGAGCGGAGCGCCTCGCTGCGCGAGTAGGGATCGACCCATCCCCGGCGCGCCGCGGCGAGCGCACCGAGCGCGAGCGCGAGCGGAGCGATGGGGGCCACGACCGTCGACACTCCGCCCATCGAGTGGGGGACTCCGAGCGCCGCGGCTTCGCTCGCGGCGAACGTGACGATGATCATCACGATGCCGAAGAGGACGTTGCCTCCGGCGGCGAGGTAGAGCCAGCGGCTCTTCTCGCCGAGCATGCTCCGCGCGCACAGCGCTGCCGCGGACACGAGCGCGACGACGGCCAGGACGCCGCTCGCGAGCGTCGAGTCACCGCGGAGCGCACGTCCGACCGGGCTGGCGACGGCCGGGACGAACGAGAGGGCGCCGAATGCGAGGATGGCCGGCAGCGCGACGATCGCGACGAGCTTGGCGGTCTCGGCGGTCGACCATGTCCGAGCGTTCCGTGTCGACGTGAAGTCCTTCGCGAGCATCGCCGGCGGCCGCGGCTTTGCCGGTGAGGCATCGCCGGCGCCGGGCCGCGCGGACTCTGCGCGCGACACCTCTCGCGGGAGCGGGGCCTGCGGGATCGGGCTCGGAAGCGCGCCGAGCGCGCGGGGATCGAGGACGGGCGGGATCGAGGACAGCTGCACGGAACGCGGCTCGTCGGAGGTGCGCTTCGCGGCCGGCGGCCACGAGGACGGCTGCGCCGCGAGGGCGAGCGACGCCGGGCCGACGGGCTCGTCGGGCTCGAGCTCCCTCACACCCGACGGATCGAGCAAGCCACGGGGGCGCGAAGCGGGGAGCGGCCCAGGCGGATGGGGGTTGCCGCGTGTCGGCTCGCTCGACGCCGGCAGGGAGATGTCGAGATCGTCGAACGCAGGCGGCGGCTCGCTGCCTGGCGAGCTCAGCGTGAGCAGTAGGCCGGGGCGCTGGGCCGAACGAGGCGGCGGCGGCGCGGGTTGATCGAGGGAGGGGACCCTCCGAGAAGACGCCGGCGGCAGGTCGAAGGTCGGCTCGCTGCCGACCTCCATGAGCGTCACCATCCGTGACGACGTCCGTCCGCCGCGCATGCGCCGCCGCACCTCGAGCATGTCCTCGTGCAGCGCGCCTGCGTCTGCGTAGCGAGCGAGGCGATCGCGCTTCGTGCACCGAGCGATCAGGGCCTCGAGATCGGAAGGGGCGTCCTTTGCGCGCTCCCGAAGCGGGGGAACGTCACGCGTCTTCACGAGCTGGAGGACGGCGTTGGCGGTCTCGGCCTCGAATGGCGTCTCGCCGACGAGGAGCTCGTAGAGGATCACGCCGAGCGCCCAGACGTCGGAGCGGGCGTCGACGTCCTGCTTGCTCACGATCTGCTCGGGCGCCATGTAGTGGGGCGTTCCGATCAGCATCCGGACTTCTTTCGCGGATCGCTCCGCGATGGTCGGGAAGAGGCACGCGCCGAAGTCGAGCACCTTCGGCGTGATCTTGTTCCGATCGCGCGCGAGGAAGATGTTCGCCGGCTTGAGATCGCGATGCACGACGTTCTGCGCATGCGCGGCTGCGACCGCGTCTGCGACCGGGATCATGATCTCGAGCGCCTCTTCGGCGGAGAGCCGTCCGTTGCGCGTCCTCAGATAGCGCTCGAGGTCCTCACCGGAGAGCAGCTCCTGCACGATGAAGGGCGTGCCGTCGTCGTCCCGCGCGACGTCGAGCACGTCGACGACGTTCGAATGCCGGACCGCTGCTGCTGCGCGGGCTTCGCGGAGGAATCGAAGGACGTCCTCCTCGATGTGAACGTACTCGGGGGAGAGGAGCTTGATGGCGACCTTGCGTCCGAGCGAGACGTTCGTCGCGCGGTACACCTCGCCCATGCCTCCAACGCCGAGACAGTCCTCGAGCAGGTACTTGCCCGCCAGGAAGTCTCCCTTGCGCTGCCCCTGACGTGCGACGGCACGGTCCACGATAGTGGGACGATTATAGGCCCGCTCTCAGTGCCGAGCTGATCGTAAAGCGTCGGCGAAAGACGAAATCGGCGAAATCGGTGCGGGCCGACGGGCCGGTCGGCGCACGAGCCGGTTCTCGCGCGCGGCGGCGTGCCGTCCAGGAACGGGACTCGAGTAAGCTGACTCGAGTCCTCTCTACGGGAACCGAATCAGAAGCTGCCGCCGATGCCTGCGTAGCCGCCGCCCGCGATCGGGCCGCCATCGATACGGAGCCAGTCCTTCTTCTTCGTCTGCCCGGCCGTCTGGACCTTGCTCGTGTCGATCGTCGGACGAGAGAAGAACATGTACGCCGCGACACCGAGGGCGACGACGCCGACGCCGAGCGAGATGTCGGCGATGATCAGCTTCGTTCGCGCACTGTCGACGTCAGCCTCCGCACAGTTCGGCTTGCACTTCTGGAGGTCGTCGACGGCGTTCTTTCCGCCGATACCGAAGATCGCGAAGCTTCCGAGCGCGAGGACACCGATGCCTCCGACGACGAGGGCAGGGACCACCGAGCCCTCTCCGGTAGAGCCGGTGGTGGGGCCCTTGTCCCCGGTGCCGCCGCCGCCCTTGTTGTTGTCGCCGATGGCGTCCGCCGCGGAGGGGAACGTCGCGATGATCGGGCGCGCCTTCTCCGCCGCGCGGACGAGAACGCGCTCCTCTTTGACCGCTCCCTCCTTGCTCTCGAACTTGAAGGTGTGCTCGCCGGAGTCGACGAGGACCGGCTTGCCGTCGAGGCGCTCCTGGATCGGAGCGCCGTCCATCGACACCTTCACGTCGAGGACGTCGCTTCCCTTGTTGTCGCGCGCGCCGAAGACGACGGTCGGAGCGTCGCGATCGAGCTCGGTGAGCCACTTCCCGCAGTCGCTCTTGATCGGCCCGGGGCACACGTCGCGCGCGCAGACGAGCATCTGCTCACGTGCGCGACGGTATTTGCCCTCGTCGCGGAGCTGCTGGGCGTGCTCTGCCGAGGCCGCGCACTGCTCGCGGTCGTCAGGTGCGGCGAAGGCGACACCCTCGACAAGCACCGTCGTCATGAGGGCCACCGCAGCGACTACTCCCGGCCTTTTCATCCGCATGTCCGCTTCCTCATCGAGTCCAGGACTCAGTGTCTCCTCGGAGGCTACAGGTTACCTGGCGCGACCGTAGAGGAAAAAAAGAGTGCGCGTACCGTCGAGACGTGCACGTCGTTTCGGAACCGCCCCACGCTCTCGGGGCAGTCCGCGTGCCCTCCTGTCGGCTGCACCGCTTCGCCCTGAGCGCGGGCGAACGAGGCCACTTTAGTGGAGGCACTCCATCTTGTACTTCTTCCGCCCGGTCGCCGGATCGATCGTGTAGGGCGGGTCGCACTGGGGCTGCTGCTTCTTCGCGACCGGGGGCGGGGGCGGCACCACTCGAGTCACGACGGGGGCGACGGGCTCCTTGGCAGCTTTGCCTGCGGCCGTCGCCGGTCCGATCATCGCGATCTCGCGCTTCGGAGCGCCCTCGAATCGATTCGGTTCGGCCTGACGCGGTCCCGCAAGCACGTCGCGCATCGCGAGCGCGCCGAGGCCTCCACCGATGAGGGCGAGCAGCGCAAAGATCGTGACCATGATCTTCGCGGCGCTCACGCGCCTCGGCGGGACGAGGGAGATCGCGGGGCGCGAGACGGAGATGCTCGACACCTGCGAGTGCGGTTCGGCGACTACGGGCTGCTTCCCGAGGCCGATCTTCGGCTCGGCGGTCGGTGCGGTGAGCGACGCGACCTCGATTTCGGCGATGGTCTGGGCACGGCGGTGAAGCTCGTCGCCCGCGACCATCTCGACCCACTCGCCGACCTCGGAAGGAGAGGCGAGCCCGATCGTCTGCTCGAGCGCGAGAGCCATCTCACGCGCCGTGGTGAAGCGCATCGCGGGATCGCGCGCGAGGCCGCGGAGCACGACTCCGTCGATCGCAGGCTCGAGGAACGCGTTGTGGTTGCTCGGCGGATCGATGCAGCCCTCGATGGCGCGCGCGAGGACGATCGCCTCGGTCTCTCCGTCGAAGAGACGGCGTCCCGTGAGCGCCTCCCACAGCACGACGGAGGCCGCGTAGATGTCGATCTGCTTCGTCACCGGGGCGCCGCTGAGCTGCTCCGGAGGCATGTACGCGATCTTGCCCTTGAGCTGGCCTTCGCGTGTAGTCTGCATGCGTCCGGCGGCCTTCGCGACGCCGAAATCGAGCACGCGCGCGGCGCCGTCCGCGCCGACGAGAATGTTCTGGGGGGAGACGTCGCGATGAACGATGCCGAGCTCGCGGCCATGCTCGTCCTTCGTCTGATGCGCCGCATGGAGGCCGTGGAGGACCGACGACATGATCGTGGCCGCCACCTTCGGAGGCATCAGGACGTTCTTCGCCGTAGCCGCCTTCATCAACTTGGAGAGCGCCTCGCCGGCGACGTACTCCATGACGATGAAGATCTCGCCCTGCGTCGTGACGACATCGAGCGTGGGGACGACGTTCGGATGACGGATGCGCCCGCAGAGGCGCGCCTCGTCGAGGAACATCGTGACGAACTCCGGATCCTTGGCGAAGTGCGGGTGCAGTCTCTTGATCGCGACCGTGCGGGAGAACCCGACCGGTCCGCTGAGACGGCCAAAATGCACTGTCGCCATCCCGCCCGATGCGAGCTCTCCGTAGAGCACGTAGCGTCCCACCGGCCGCGGTGAGTGCTCGTCAGATCGGGCCATCATGTCGAGAGTACCGCGGGCAATTCCGCGCAGCGCAAGGCGTACTGCACTCTAACGCGGATTTGTGTGCAGATGGCACCGATTCAGATACGAGCGCGGGGCATCGGGTGTGATGAGGTCCGATCGGGGCACTACACCTCGAGAGGCGCTTGGTGTAGGTGCCAGAGCGTGAAGGTCAATTTCACGGATGAGCTCGGGTCCGGGGCGGTATCTGGGTCCGTTTCGGGGTCCGTTTCGGGGTCCGTTTCGGGCTCGCTCGGGAACGCGGTTTCCGCGTTGGCGTCGTCGAGCGAACCGCTGCATGTCCGCGTGCAGCTCGTCGGCCCCGTCGAAGTGCCGCTTCCTCGCTACCAATCCGAGCACGCCGCCGGGATGGACCTGCAGGCAGCGATCGCCGAGCCCGTGACACTCCGCTCGCTCGAACGCGTGATCATCCCGACCGGGCTTGCGATGGCGATTCCGACGGGCTGGGAAGGGCAGGTTCGTCCGCGCTCCGGGCTTGCGGCGAAGCGAGGCGTCACCGTCATCAATGCGCCCGGGACCGTCGACAGCGACTACCGCGGTGAGATCAAGGTCGCGCTGGTGAACCTGAGCGCCGACCCGGTGACGATCGAGCCGCTCGAACGCATCGCGCAGATCGTCTTCGCACGCCATGGAACCGCGACGCTCGACGTCGTGGCGTCGCTCGACGAGACCGCACGCGGCGCCGGCGGGTACGGCTCGACCGGCACGCGCTGAGTACGCTCGTCTCGGGCCCGGGATCGAACGCTCGCCCGAGCCCCGACGCGCACTGCCGGTCCGCGCGTCCGGAGGCTTCAGCCCTCGCCGCGCTTGATCTGGTAGCCGCGGATCTTCTTGTGGAGGTTCGTGCGCTCGACGCCGAGGATCACCGCCGTACGCGAGATGTTCCAGCCGGTGAGCTTCAGCGTGTCCACGATGTACTTTCGCTCGGTCTGCTCGCGGTACTCGCGCAGCGTGAGGTACTGACCCGCGACCGGCACGCGGGGCGACGGCTGCTCGTCGCGATCGTCGTCGAACGCTGCCTCCGATGCGGCAGCGTCGGGCGTCGCCTCCTCCTCGCCGAAGGGGCTCTCGTGCGGGTCCTCGGGGAGGTCCGCGATTGTCACGCGATCGCCCGAGAGGATCGCCATCCGCTCGACCACGTTCTTGAGCTCGCGGACGTTGCCCGGCCAACGACGCGCGACGAGCGCGTGGATCACGGCGTCGTCGATCGGCTTCGGCTTGGTGCCGTTCTCCTTCGCGAAGCCTTGCATGAACGAGTGGGCGAGCAGCGGGATGTCCTCGACGCGCTCGCGCAGGCTCGGGCTGCGAAGAGGGAAGACGTTGAGGCGGAAGAAGAGGTCTTCGCGGAAGCCCCCGTTCTCGACGGCCTTCGCGAGGTCCTTATTCGTCGCCGCGAGCACACGCACGTCGACGTTGATGACGTGCTCGCTTCCGACGCGCGAGATCTCTCCCGACTGGAGGGCGCGGAGCACCTTCGCCTGGGCGACGAGGTCCATGTCGCCGATCTCGTCGAGGAAGAGCGTCCCGCCGTGCGCCTGCTCGAAGAAGCCGCGACGCTTCGACTGCGCGCCGGTGAACGCGCCCTTCTCGTGCCCGAACAGCTCGCTCTCGATGAGCTCGCGCGGGATCGCTGCGCAGTTCACCTTGATGAACGGCTCCTCCGCGCGCGAGGAGAGCCGGTGGATCGCGCGGGCGATGAGCTCCTTGCCCGTGCCGCTCTCGCCCGTGATGAGGACGCTCGCGCGTGTGGGCGCGACCTTCTCGATCTCGTGGAAGAGGCGCTGGATCGGCGCGCTCTTGCCGATCATCTCGTACTTGGCGAGCTGCTCGCGCGACATCGTTTCGAGCACGCGCCTCGTCTGGGCGGCCTCGAGCACGTTCTTCACGCTCACGAGCACGCGCTCGCGCGCGAGCGGCTTCTCGAAGAAGTCGCTCGCCCCGAGCTTGATCGCGTGGACCGCATCGTTCACGGTCGCGTGCCCGCTGATGACGATGATCGGCGTGTCCCTCGTGGCCTCCTCCTTGCGGACGCGCTCGAGAGCGTCGAGGCCGCTCATCCCCGGGAGCTTCACGTCGAAGATCGCCAGGTCCACCGGCGTGTTCGGGCTCGCGAGGATCTCGATCGCGTGCTCCGCCGTCTCTGCGCCGATGACGCGATAGCCTTCACCTTCGAGGACAAGCTGCAGCGTCCGCCGGATGTTCTTCTCGTCGTCGACGACGAGGATCGTCTTCACGGAAGGTCCGCTGGTGTCCGTCGTGGGGTGGGTCATCGGGCCCAGAACGTAGCATCGAGCGGGCGCATTTTCTCTGCGCGTCGGCTCCCGAGGGGAGACGGCGTCAGCCGACCGCGGGTGCGGCGAGGTCGCGGACGCGCTCGTCGGCCTCGAGCACCGCACCCGCAATCGACACGACCTCGTCGGCGAGGGGCGTCCCGGTGACCTCGGCGCTCTTCGTCGCGCGTCCGACTTCGGCGGCGGGCCGGCCGTCGGCGTCCACGACGGCGAAGGACGGCCCCGTGTCGAGGAGGCGGTACTCGAGCGACACCGCCTCGCGATCGTTCTCCGTCGTTCCGTCGAACCACTTGCCGACCACGACGTCGAAGCGTGCGGAGCAATCGCGCCGGCCGAGCGTCCACTCGACGAAGTAGCAGGCGTGCGGACCGCCATCGAGATAGACGAAGCCCCACGCCGTGCGGCGGGACTTGCCGCAGCACGCACACTGCCCCGAGGTCTTCATCGACGCAGGCTCGATCTCCAGGGTCGGCGTGGCGCCGTCGTTCACTTCGTCGTTCATCATCGGAGGGGGGACGCTACCAGAGCGCCGATCAGAACGAGAGGCCGACGAGCACCCGATGGGTGGAGTACTTCGGATGAATGACGTCGAGCGCGAAGCCGTACGAAAGCTCGAGCGATGTGAGGTGGAGCGCGGCCTGTAGCATCGGCGCGATCCCTCCGCCGCGGATGTTCGTCGTGGTCGCTGCGAGGCGCGGCGGGGTGTCCGTCGTGATCCCGAGACGAGTCTCTTCACCGCGATCGAACGTTGCGAGGAAGCCGCCCCCGAGCGTGAGGTACGTGGGGAGCGCGTAGGGGAGGAAGAGGAAGCGATAGCCGACGGTGAGCTCGCCGAAGATGCGTCGCACGGAGCGATCGACGATCGGCGCAACGGTCTCGTTCTTCCCGGCGAACACCATGCCGATCCGCGTCGTGATCGCGATGCGGTCGTAGCCGACGATGCTGCCGCCGAGGTAGAAGCCGAGATACGAGGAAGCGTCCGAGTGCCAGGCGAGGCCGAGCGCGCCGTCCCGGGCGAGCCAGCGTCCGCGGTACTTCGGTCCGCCGATCCGCTCCGTCAGCTTGACGAGATGATGGACCGGGACGCCGAAGCCGATGCGCGACTCGAGGAGGCGGTCGGCGACGCCGACGACCTTGCCGTCGCACGTGAGCATCGGTCCGCCGGAGTTGCCCGGTGAGAGGACGGCGTCCGTCTGGATGTAAGCGTCACTCTTCGCGCTGACGATGCCCTGGGAGACGCTGAAGTTGAGGAGCCCCTCGAGCTCGTGCGAGAATCTGGCGAGATCGCCGTAGGGGTTGCCGATCGCGACGATCGGCGAGCCAACGCTGACGTTCTCGCGCGGGAGGAGGGGCGGCGCGTCGGTCGGCTCGGAGAGCTCGAGGATGGCGAGGTCGTGGTCCTCGTCGACGGCGACGACCTCCGCCTCCATCGACTTGCCGCCCGGGAACTCGACGCGGACCTCGCGCCCGAGATCGACCACGTGGAGCGCCGTCGCGACGTGCGTGGCGTCGCGAAAGACGAACCCGGTGCCGAGCGATCCATCGGGCCGGGTGATCCGGACCACGCTCGGCTTCGTCGCCTTGTACACGCGCTCGATGAACGCCTGTTCGCACGCGGGACCGCGCTCGTCGTCGGTGAGCTTCGGTGCCTGTGCGCGCGGGACGTGGTGCGGAGGCGCCGCCGGCGCGGGGTGCGAAGGGTTCGCTTCCGGCGGGGGATGGTCCTCCGGAGCCGCCACCGAGGCGGATGAGCTAGCGGGAGTCGGAGGCACCTCCTCCGCCGACGCGGCCCGCGTGATGCGCAGCGTCGCGAGGCAAGCGATGGCCGCTCGCCCGAGGACTCTCACACGCCGCGTTCCAGCATGTACGTGAGGAAGTTGTTCGCCTGCACGACGAGCGGGCTCCGCGGGTAGTCGCGCAGGATCCCCCCGAACGCGTCCCGCGCCTCGGGGTACTTCTTCATCTTCAGATAGACCTCTCCGAGGAGGAGGAGCGCCTCGGCCTCGAGGCCCGAGTCGATCGCCTCGTCGGAAGCACGGAGCGACGGCCCGCCGGCGAAGTTACGCATCGCATACTGGATGCGATTGACGGCGGCCTGGAAGTTGTCGCGCGCGAGGTAGAAGCGCGCGACGTAGAGCTCATGCCGCATGAGCCGTCCCGTGACCTCGATGAGCAGCTCGCGGATCTTCGGCGACTCTTTGCTGTCGGGGTAGTCGTGGATGTACCCCTTCAGCTCCCGGAAGGCGTCGAGGATGACGGCCTGATCGCGCTCGTCGGCGCTCGGGAGAAGGAACGACTCGTTGATCTGCTTGTACTGCGCCTCGGCGATGCGGGAGCGCGCGTAGGCGACCTCCTCCACGTCCGAGCGGTGGTCGTGCACGAACTGGCGGTAGCCGCGGATCGCCTCGGTGAGCTTCTCCTGCTCGAAGTCCGCATCCGCGATCCGGAGCTCGGCGAGCTTCGCGTACTTCGAGTAGTGATACTTCCGCTTCACTTCGCGGAGGAGCGCCTGCGCCTCGAGCCAGTTGTGGGAGTTGAACTCCTTCATCGCCTGGTCGTACGCGCGCTGTGCGTCGGCGGTGTAGCTGAGGGCGGTCCGCGCCTCCGGCTGCTCGCAGCCGACTGTCCCCACGGCGAGCGCCGCGCCGAGGATCACGAGTGCAAGAGACCGAGACATCGGGGCAACGCTTACCACGGCTGGGGCAGGAGCGGATCGCCTCGATTGACGGCAGCGCGCGGGGTGAGGCACCGCTCCGAGGACGAGGGCCGACCCTTGGATGCGCTGCGGGCCGGGCTCGTTCTACGCCGCGCTCTACTTCTCGCCGCGCCAGCGGACGATCCGCCACGCGGGAGCCTCGTCGTCGGCCTTCGCCTGCCGGTACGCCATGCGGACGATGAGCCGCACCTTTTCGGCAAGGTCGGCTGGAGGCGTTTGCCCGCTGTCGGGGGCGGGGGAGATGCCGACCGTGACCTCGCCAGCGGCGTCGACCGTGACGGTGACGGGGAAGCTCGTCTCGGGGACATGCGCCGCGCCGGCGTAGGTCCACGGCGGATCGTCACGGGACTTGTCACGCTCGATCTGGATGCGGACTCCCGATTCCGGGCGTTCTCCGGCAATGGCCACGGCGTCCAACTACCACAACTTGGTGTCGCCCCGGCGACCTCGGTCGGGTAAAGATGGTGCGGCTATGGTCGAGAAGAACCCGATCACCCCCGAGGGCGCACAGAAGCTTCGCGAGGAGCTCCACCGCCGAAAGACGGTCGACCGCCCTCAGATCTCCCAGATGATCGCGGAGGCGCGCGCGCACGGCGATCTCAGCGAGAACGCCGAGTACCACGCGGCCCGCGAGCGCGGCGGCTTCAACGAGGGGCGGATCAAAGAGCTCGAGGACAAGCTCGCGCGCGCCGAGATCATCGATCCGACGAAGCTCGAGGGCGACAAGGTCGCGTTTGGTGCAACCGTGAAGCTCCTCAATACGGCTACCGACGAGGAGGTCACCTACCGCATCCTCGGCGCCGACGAGGCGGACATCAACGCGGGGAGCATCAGCATCACCGCGCCGATCGCGAAGTCCCTCCTCGGCAAGGAGGTCGGTGACGAGGTGAAGATCCGCACGCCCGCCGGCGAGCGCGTCTACGAGATCCTCGAGGTCGAGTTCAAGTAGGCCGCTCCGCCCGATGGCCTCTTCACGAAGGGGCAAGGGAGCCGCCGGCCCGACTCACGGCAGCCGCGCAGAGGACGCGGCCGCCGCAGGTGGGAAGCGGGGGCGGACGGCTGCGCTCGAGCCGCTTGCGCTCGTCGATCGCCTGCCCGGGCTCGGCCCCGCCGCGCGTAGCGCGCTCGCCGAGCACGGGATCCGCACCGTTGCCGACCTGGTCTGGACGCCGCCGTCGGGCTGGGATGACCTCCGCGCGCCGCAGTCGCTCACGGAGGTCGTCGCTGCCGCCGCCGCCGGCCCCGTCCGGGCCACCTTCGCCGCGACGGTCGAGAGCGCGTCGTTCATTCCGTTCCAGCGCCGGAGGTGCGTGCGCGTCGTGCTGCGCGACAACACCGACGCTGCATGCAAACTGCACGCATTCTGGTTCTTCAGCGCGCACGGCGTCCTCGCGCTCGCGAAGCCGGGGGTCGCCGTGCTGGTGACCGCGCGCGTCACCGCGCCACCGAAGAAGCCGCCGCGCACGGCGCACCCCGACCTCGTGCTCGACTCGCCCGAGGTGCGTACCGTCCGCCCGCGCTACCCGCGGCTCGGCCCGAGCGGCGCCCTCGTGAAGAAGGCGATCGCGCATGCGGTCACGGAGCTGACGCGGGAGCGACCAGGTCGACGGGGCGGAGAGGCTGCAGCGCTCGATCCGATGCCCGCCGCGATCGCGACGCGGGAGGGGAAGGGCCCGGCGTCTCGGCTCCTCAGGAGCGTCCACGCGGCGACCGGCGAGCTCCCCGACGACGACGATCGACGCGCATTCGTCGAGCGCCTCGCGTGGGCGGAGGCCTTTACGCGCGCGTGGGAGCGCCTCCTCGCGGAGGAAGGGCTCGCCGCTGTACCCGCGCTCGCGCTTCCTCCCGTGCCGGACACTGTGTCGAGGCTGGAGGACGCGCTCGGGTTCACGATGACGGACGATCAGCGCCGCGCATGCGCTGACGTCGCGCGCGAGCTCGGAGGCACGAGGCCGATGCGGCGCCTCGTGCTCGGCGACGTGGGAACGGGGAAGACCGCGGTCGCGCTCGCCGCAATCGCCCAGTGCGTGGCCGCGGGACGCCAGGCGGCGATCCTCGCGCCGACCAGCGTCCTGGCCGAGCAGTACCTCGCTGCGGTTCGTCCGCTCGAGCAAGCGACCGGCACACGCGTCGCATTCGTCGCCGCCGGGATGCCCGCTTCCGACCGAAGGCGCGCCGAGGGGTTGCTCGCGAGCGCCGAGGCGAGCGTCGCGATCGGAACGCACGCGCTGCTCGGGGAGGGGATCGCGCTGCCGAAGCTCTCCCTCGTGGTCGTCGACGAGCAGCAGCGTCTCGGCGTCGGGCAGCGCCTCGCGCTCGTGCAGAAGGGAGAGCGACCGCACCTCCTCTCGTTGAGCGCGACGCCGATCCCGCGCACGCTCGCGCTCGCGCTCCGCGGAGAGCTCGCGACGTCGGTGCTTCGCGAGCGGCCCGCCGGACGGAAGCCGGTGGCGACCTCGCTCGCGTCCCGTGGCGATCTCACGCATGTCGTCCGCCAGGTCGAGGCGGCCGTCGCGCGCGGAGAGCGCGTGTTCTGGATCGTCCCTCGCGTCGAGGACGACGACGATGACGACGACGTGAACGAGCTTGCGTCGGCCGAGGCGCGCACGAAGGCGCTGCGGAAGGCGCTCGGCACCGCGGCGGCCGGGATGATCCACGGCAAGATGTCGTCCGCCGACAAGCGCTCGGCGATGAACGCCTTCCGCTCGGGCGACACGCCGGTGCTGGTCGGGACCACGGTCGTCGAGGTCGGCGTCGACGTTCCGGAGGCGACGCTCATCGTCATCGAGGACGCGGAGCGCTACGGGCTCGCGCAGCTCCATCAGCTCCGCGGACGCGTGGGGCGCGGCGATCGTCCGGGCGCTTGCATCTTGCTGCACGGCGAGCTGCTCGACGGACTCGCGCGGCAGCGGCTCGACTCGATGACGCGCCTCGAGAGCGGAGAGGCGATCGCGCGCGCCGACCTCGAGCTCCGCGGTTCGGGCGATCTCGGCGGTACCCGGCAGCATGGCGAAGAGGAGGAGCTCGTCTACCTCGACGCTGGCGCCGAGTACCCGTGGCTCGAACGGATCGAAGCGGACGCGCGCCATCTCCGCCGCACCGATCCCGGTCTCGAGCAACCCGAACATCGCGTCCTCGGGTCGATCGTCGCAAGGCTCCGGCGGGCGCTCGCCGTGAGGGAGGAGGCCGGGTGAAGCGGGCGCTCGACGGTGACGTCGACGACACTCGAGGCCGGCCGTCTCGGACGAAGCGCTCGCGGACCGCCGTTCCCGAATCAGCGCTCTCCGGCTCGCTCGAGCGCACGGCCGTCGCCGGGTGGCTCGACAGCTACCCTCTACGAGGGTAGTTCTCTTCCGGCGTGTGGCTCCTGCGTCTGAGGAGGTTCGATCGCGACGTCGGGCTCGTGCTCGCGACGTTCGTCGTCTTGTTGGCGATTGAGAACCTCGCCATCGGAATCGGTTATCGCTCCGAGTTCGTGAGCTCGTGGGAGATGGGCAGCGCGCGCCTCTATCTCTCGCCGATCGCCCTCGCGCTTTCGATCCCGATTGCGCTCTCGGCCGTCCTCGTCGCCCGGCTCGCCGTTGGACGGCGCCCGTGGGGCGTCGGGCTCATCGGCCTGATCGGTGGAGCCGCGCTCGCGATCGGCGTCTCGACGGGACGGCGCATGGCGAGCCTCGCGGTCCGCGCGCCCTTCGTCGCGCTCGTTGCGCTCGTCGTCGCGCTGGTGGCCTGGCTCCTCGCGCGGGAGCTTCCTCGTCTCCGCCCCACGTTGGTGGCGGCGCTCGGCGCGCTCGTCGCCGTCGTCGCGTGGCTCGCCGATGCGTTCGTCCTCCCGCGCCTGTATCCGGCGTTCCACCTCGCGCTCTTCTTCCTGACGTTCATCGCCTGGGCGGCGACCTCGCTCGTCTTCGTGCCACGTCGCTCGGCCCGGCCGTCCACGGCGACCTCGCTGGTCGCGTTCGCCGGCATCCTGCTCGCGGCGGCCTCCGTCGCGTGGGCGCCGCACGCTGCGAAGCGGATCGTCCTCGAAGACAACCTCCGCCGCGTCATGCTCGAGCGCGCTCCCGTCCTCGGACGCGCAGTCGTGGTCGGCAATCGGATCGCGCCGCCGCCGCCGCTCGAAGACGACGCCGCCACCGAGGCGACGCTCGCGAACCTGCGGGAGCGGAAGAAGACGCGCGCGCTCGACTGGCAAGGAAGCGACATCGTCCTCGTCACGATCGACGCTCTTCGTGCCGACCACCTCTCGTCGTACGGCTACGCGCGGAAGACGACGCCGAACATCGACGCCCTCGCGGCGCGCGGTGCGCGGTTCGAGCACGCGTATTGCCCCACGCCGCACACGTCGTACTCGATCGCGTCGCTGATGACCGGCAAGTACATGAAGCCGCTTCTTGCCCTCGGCGCGGAGGACGAGAGCGAGACGTGGGCGGTGCAGCTGCGCCGGTACGGCTACCGAACCGCAGCGTTCTATCCGCCGGCGGTCTTCTTCATCGACGAGCACCGGTTCCGCCGGATGCGCGACGAGAGCCTCGGGTTCGAGTACAAGAAGGAAGAGTTCGCCGCGACCCACCTCCGGCGCGCGCAGATCGAGCGCTATCTCTCGCTCGCGCCGAAGGACAAGCCGCTCTTTCTCTGGGTGCACATCTTCGAGCCCCACGAGCCGTACGAGGCCCACCCGGACTTCCCGTTCGAGGGGGATCCGCGCGTCGACGCTTACGACAGCGAGGTCGCCGCCGCCGACGCGCTGGTGGGCGACATCGTCCGGCTCGTCGAGGAGAAGCGCTCTCCGGGCGCTGTGTTCATCGTCAGCGCCGATCACGGCGAGGAGCACGGCGATCACGGTGGCCGCTACCACGGGACCACGGTCTACGAGGAGCAGGTGCGCGTACCGCTCGTCGTCGTCGGGCCCGGGATCGCCCCGCGTGTCGTCCGGCCGCCCGTGCAGACGATCGATCTGCTCCCCACGTCGCTCGCGGCGCTCGACGTCCCGATCCCTCCGCGGATCCGGGGTAGGGACCTCGGGCCCGCGCTCGTCGGCGCCGAGCCGGAGGCGGAGCAAGGCCTCGCGTTTGCGGAGACCGACGACTACACGCTCGTCGCGCGCGGCACCGACCGACTCGTCTGTGCGCGCAAGATCGGGTCGTGCACGTTGTTCGACATCGCGCGCGACCCGGGGCAGAAGCGCCCCATCAACGACGAACGCGCCGCGCGGGTCGACGAGCTCAAGAAGCTCACGGCGGCGATCGAGCGCGAGACCGGGAAGGTGGAGGTGAGCGGTCTCCCCGACGCGCTTCGGCGCGGCCTTCAGGGCGATCGCGACGCTGCCGAAGACGTGGCGACGTTGCTCGACGATGCACGCGTCGACATTCGCCGCCTCGCCGCGCGCTGCGCGTTCAAGCTCGCGGCGCCGGAGATGAAGGCGCAGCTCGTGCGCGCCGAGTCCCATGACGATGACGCCGAGGTGCGCCGGTGGAGCTCGCTCGCGCTCCTCCGGCTCGGTGAGGGCGTCGCGCCGAGGAGCGCGCGCGTCGAGGCCGTCGTCGACGGCGTCCTCCGCCGGGGAGCGACCACCGACGAGAAGGTCGCTGCCGCGCTCGCGCTCGCCGAGCACGGTGATGCGCGGGGCGAGGCGGAGCTCATCGCGCGCTGGTCGGCGGCGTTCGTGCCCGACGCGCCGGAGGCCGGCGAGCTCGACGACGCTCGGGCCATCCTCTCGGCATTTGCGGCACTACGCTCGAAGAGCGCCGTCCCGCTGCTCCTGCGCACGCTGGAGGACGTCCGCCTTCGCCCTCACGTCGTCGCGACGCTTGCGGAGATCGGTGACTTCCGCGCCAAGGATCCGCTCCTCGAGGTCTTTTCCGTGGAGCGCTACGTCCACTTCCGCGGGCCGGAGGCACGGGCGCTCTTCAAGCTCGGCGCAAGGGAGAAGCTCATGCCCGGGCTCACGCGCTTCGCCGGTACGCCCGAGCCGATGGCGGAGGCGATCGCGATCGCGCGCGATGCAAGGCAGCTGTCGCCCGATCACGGCGGATGGGTCGCGCCGGCGCCGGGCGTCCACCCCGAATCGGTCGCCGTGAAGCTGCGGGTCGACAAGCCCGGGCCCTCGCGCCTGCTCGTCCTCGGAGCCCCGGGCTCGGGCACGACGAGCGGCGTCCTCGGCGGGACGGTCGACGGCGTTCCGATCCCGGAGACGACGGCGAACGACGCCGACGTCTTCGTCGTCGAGCTCGGTGAGGTCGCGGGGCGCGAGGTCCAGGTGAGCCTGACGACCTCCGCTGGGATCGGCGCGCTGTGGCTCGTACCGCGGGCGGACGAGATCCCGCCGCCGCCGCCGCGCGCATGGGATGCCGGCGCGCCGTCCGACGAGATTCCCCCCTGAAGATCGGGCGCCCGTCGGCAGTCGGGAGCTCGAGCTGGGATGCGAGCCGCAGAGGCCCGGAATCCTGCGGCGAGCGGTCGAGCGGGGCACCGGAAACCTGGGCTCGACTGCTCGGGACGCTGAGGCTATTGTCGCCCGCGTGAGCGACGAAAAGCGTAGCGAAGACGAGAAAGACGACAAGGCTGAGGCCTCCGAGGACGCTTCTGCGAAGGCGGCTGGCGGGAGCGCCGAGACCGCTTCCGAGGCGGACGCCGACGTCGCCGTTGCCGAACGTCCCGCGGACGCAAAGGACTCGGAGGAGGGGAGCGAGGACGATGACGCGGCGAACCCGGCCGCGATCGCGCGCCGTGTCGCTGCGCTCGGCGCGGACGACGCGAGCGAGGAGCTCGCGACCGAAGAGGAACGCAAGCTCGCCGAACGCCGCGCTGCGACGACGACCAAGAAGAAGGGCATCAAGAAGAAGGCGGGCCTCGAGGTCGCCGCATCGAAGAAGCTCTCCAAGATCGGCACGCGCGCCGAGCCGAAGCGCAACGTCGCGGTCGCGGCGGACGCCGACCCGCTGATCGAGCGCACCGCGAAGCTGAGCGACTGGGCCAAGAAGAACCAGAAGGTCGTCCAGGTCATCGGCGGCCTCTTGGTCGCGGCGCTGCTCGGGACCGCGGGCTTCCTCTATTACGAGAACAAGCGTGAGACGGAAGCGTCGTTGAGCCTCACGAAGGCCGTCGAGGCGCAGAACGCCCAGATCGGCGAGCCGAAGAAGGACGACGAGGACGACGACAACCGGAAGCAGTACTTCAAGACGTTCGACGATCGTCGCGCCGCAGCGCTCCAGCAGTACCGAGACGTCCAGGCGAAGTTCCGCGGCACGGGCGCGGCCATCCTCGCGCGGCTCGCCGAGGGCTCGCTGCTCCTCGACAAGCGCGACGCCGACGGCGCGATCGCGGCGTTCAACGAGGTGAAGGGATCACCGCTCGCCACGGCCGACACGGAAGTGCGGGGCAGGGCGCTCGAGGGCCTCGGCTTCGCGCACGAGCTGAAGGCCGATACGACGCCCGCGGAGAAGGACAAGGAGCTCGACGCGGCCTTCGCTGCCTACAAGGAGCTCGAGACCGCGGCGGACGTGAAGGGCTTCAAGGAGCTCGCGATGTACCACCAGGCGCGAGTCCTCATGGCCAAGGGTGACAAGGACAAGGCGAAGGAGACCCTCATCGCCTTGAAGGAGCGCCTCAACGTCTTCGAGGAGCCGCTCGCGCCCGGGCTCCCGATGCCGCCGCAGTTCCCGTACCTGAAGGAAATGGCGATGGACCGCCTCCACGAGCTCGATCCCGCGGCGGCGCCGAAGAAGTCCGCGCACGGGGCGGCCGGCGGCGGAATGAACCTCTCGCCGGAGCAGATCAAGAAGCTGATCGAGGACATGCAGAAGCAGCAGCGGGGCGGGCATTGACCAGCGCTCGCGCCGGCGGCATCGCGCTTCTCGTCGCGATCTGCGGCTTGCCGGCATGTGGCCTCGGTGAGCTCTTCGGAGGTGACCGCGTCAACCCCGAGGTCCCGAGCTGGTACCACCGGCCGAGCGGTGGGATGCACGTGTTCGCCCACCGCAAGCTCACGATCGAGGGGCGCGCACAGGGCGAGGACTGGGAGCGAGGCAGGCCGGAGATCGATCCCGAGCACGATCGCGTCTTCGTCGGCTCGGCCGATCGCGGCCTCTACGCGCTACGAGCCGGTGATGCGAGCACGATCTGGCGCTTCGAGACCGCGAACATGGTCCAGAGCGAGCCGCTCTACGACCACGAGCTCGACTACGTCTATTTCGGGTCGAACGACGGCGCGCTCTACTGCGTGAAGGCGGCGACCGGTCAGCTGGTCTACCGCTTCGACACCGGTGCCGAGGTTGCGAAGAAGCCGGTCCGCCTCGGCGAGACCCTGATGTTCGCGAACGCCTCGGACTTCCTCTTCGCGGTCGATCGCCGGACGGGGAAGCCCAAGTGGCAAGTGCGCCGGACGCCCGCGCTCGGCATGGAGATCAGCGGGCACGCTGGCCCGGCGGTCGATCCAACGACGGGCCTGGTCTACATGGCGTACTCCGACGGGCACGTCATCGCGTACGGCGTCCACGACGGCTCGGAGAAGTGGACGCCCGTGGATCTCTCCGCGGAGGCCGAGCACTCCGGCGGTGAGGCGCCGCGTTACCTCGACGTCGACACGACGCCGGTCGTGGACGTGCATCCGCAAGGACACGTCGTCTACGTCTCGAGCTATGCCGGCGGCATCTTCGCCCTCGACGCGGCGTCCGGCTCGCGGGTCTGGTCGAACGACAAGGCCATCGGCGTGACCGACCTGATGCTCTTCGACGAGGCCGCGCATCAGCCGCACGCGAACGGTCCCGACAGCGGAGGCCCCACGGTTCCGGCGAAGAAGATCCTCATCGCCTCGAGCGCAAACACCGGGTTGATGGGCCTCGACCCGTACACCGGTCGCGTCCTCTGGCGGAACAAGGTGCCCGAGGGCGGCGTGACCGCTCCGGTGGCCTACGCCGGGGGCATCCTCGTCGGCACCACGCGCTACGGCCTCTTCCTGATCTCGCCGCGCAACGGCAAGGTCATCGACGGGTTCGATCTCGGCACCGGCTTCGCGCAGACCCCAGCGGCGTTCGCCGGACGGGCCTACGTGACGACGAACGCCGGCACGTTCCTCGGCATCGGCGTGACGCCGCCGCTGCCGCCCGCGACCAAGACCGCGCGCAACTGACCGCAACTGACCGCGACGGACGCGTTGCGGAGCTTGCTCCCGTGGCGGCGATGAAGGCTACGTCCGCCCGCAACTGTCATTCACAGAAGACATGGGCTGGGAAGCTCAGCGTCGTCGAGCATCTGAAGTACGGCGGGCACGTTACCGGCGCGCACGCATCGACGACACACCACGACCCGGTTACGGACCTGTCGACCCCTGAGTAGCTCGCACAGACCTCACCGGCTCGGCAATCCGTCGCGGTGCACGGCGCTCCCAGACGACTCGAATCGACGGATCCGACCGGGGCGTCGTCGTCGGAATCGGTCCCCGCATCGCAGCCACCAACTCCGCTAGAGCTGGTTCCGGCGGCATCGCTGAAATCAGCGCTTGCCGCATCGGCCTGCTCGCATCCGAACGGCGAGCTCGTGGAGGGCGGCCGATCGGCTGCTAGTGATGATGATGCCTGAGTGCATGCGAGGGCCCCCAGAACCGCCGCGCTGGCTCCAACCGCCGTTCTGATTGCACCAGGCTTCATCGTTTAGTTCCGGTGAGTGAATCGTCTACGTGGACAAGCCAGACGGCGTGACCGCGCCGCTGATGATGGTGTCCGCCGACGAGCTCGAGCCTAGGAGCTTCGTGCAATTCGTCAAATAGGTGTCGGATCTCGTTCGGGGCGCGTCGGAGGGCTTGAAACGACGAGCAGCGCTTTACGAAAGCGCTGCTCGTCGCGCACGGAGATGCATGCCTGGGACGAACGAACCGCCGTGCTGAGCGGACTGACTGGCTAGCTGTAGCTGGCTTGAGAGGCCGGCTGCCACGACCGACCGCGCCGAGAACGGGTCAGCGCGCTGCCACGCGCGATGACGAACGCGCGCTCGCTCACGGAACCCATCCGGCGCGGCCGACGACATGCCACGACCGCCGACGCGACCAAACAGAACGAGCGACCCGACGTGCGCCCGCTGGAAGACCTCGGCGCCCGCATACGAGACCGACTGTCTCCGCGACGAACGACGGACCGACGACCGGCTCGAAGCCAGAGCCGTGACCAACGGTCGACGACGCTGACTCGACGACGAGACAGTCCGACCGGGCTCCGCGGGGCGGGGTTTCGCCTCCCCTGGCCGGCCCCGTTCGAATTTCGCATAAGATGCATTATGTCAACTCGCGGTACGCGATCGCCCGTGTTTTGTGGGGTGCGGGCGTTTCGGTCCGGAATCCCGGTTCCGTCGCCGAGGCGCTCGAGGTTCGTCTGCGGTGGGCTCCGCGGCGCTCTGTCTGAGGTCGGATGGCTGGTCGCGGTCGAGCACCGGATGCCTCGTCGACGGTCGCGCACCGGATGGCTGGTCGCGGTCGAGGACGACGCGCGGCACGGCATGCACGAGGTCAGCGACCGCGCTGGTGACCACGACGGAGTGACGGAACATGGGTTGCACCGAACATGTCGCGATGCCCACGCAGGAGTCTCCTTCCGGCCGACGTTCCGGTGCCTCGAGCTCGAGCTCGGAGCCCAAGAAGCGCGACGTCCGGTACAAGGCGCTCGCCACCGACTACGACGGCACGCTCGCGGATGACGGAAAGGTCTCCCAGGACACCCTTGCCGCGCTCCGACGCGCTCGGAAGGCCGGCCGCAAGCTGCTGCTCGTCACGGGGCGTGAGCTGGACGATCTCATGGCGACGTTCGCGGAGGTCGACGTGTTCGACGTCGTCGTCGCCGAGAATGGCGCGCTCCTGTACACGCCGTGCCCTCGTCCGCCGCGCGAGCGACCGCTGGCGGCACCGCCACCGCCGGAGTTCGAGCGGACGCTCATCGAGCGCGGCGTCGGGCCGATCTCGTGCGGACGAATCATCGTCGCGACGTGGGAGCCGCACCAGCAGGTCGTCCTCGACACGATCCGCGACCTGGGGCTCGAGCTCGAGGTCATCTTCAACAAGGGCGCCGTCATGGTGCTCCCGTCCGGGGTCAACAAGGCCAGCGGGCTCCATGCGGCGCTCGTGGACCTCGGCATCGCTCCGTCGCAGGTGGTCGGGGTCGGCGACGGCGAGAACGATCACTCGCTGCTCGCGGCCTCCGGGCTCGGTGTTGCGGTCGCTAACGCGGTTCCGGCGCTCAAGAAGCGCGCAGACCTCGTGATGCTCCACCCCCGCGGTGCGGGCGTCGTGGAGCTCATCGACCAGATGCTCGCCAACGACCTCGCAGACGCGATCCGCGCGCGACGCGACGTCGTTTCGACCGGTGCTCCAGCTGCTGCCGAACAGCCGCAATCGACGACGCGGCTCGCGCGTGAAGGCCGCTCCAAGCACACGTCGAGCTGATCACGTCGGGCTGGCCGTCCGGGCCGTTCGCGGAGAAGCCAGCCAAGCCCAGGCATCGCTCGGAGATGGAGCTGCCAGGCGCTCGCGAACCGACGCCGAGAACGTGCGTTCTCGGTGAGGCCGTTCACAGGCGTGTACCGCGTGACGGTCGCGGTCACTCGGAAGGTGGCAAAAATACGGCCGAAATGGCCTGGTGCGGCACTCGGCGTGGGGCTTGCTGGAGCGCGAGGACACATGTTGCTCTCGCGCAAGAAAGTCCGGTTCTCCACCTTCCCGGCCGCCATCGTCGCGATCGCGAGCCTCGCCGCCGTCGGCTGCGTCGACGATGAGGAGGACGCGAAGGTCGACGGGACGATGAGCGCGGACGGCTACGCGCTCTTCGCCGTCGAGAACGATCGGCAGCAGCGCAACGACGTCACGGTCACGATCCGTGACGTCGAGCCCGGTGCCACGTACGTCCTCCTGTATTCGGGCCGTGCCCCGAAGAACGTCGGCTGGTTCCTCTTCGACCCGAGCACGAAGTCGCGATGCGGCGGCTCGACGGGCCCGCATTGCGAGGTACGCGACTACGGGTACATGGTCGATGTGGTCGAGGTGCCCGAGGGCGCGACGGAGGTCGAGCTGCGCGACGAGCGCTGCGGATGTGACGCCGATCGCGCGGACAGGAGCTGGACCGCCCACTGGGCCGTGATGCGCGTCGAGCGCAGCGACCGTGCGAGCGCGATCACGTTCGGCGTCCGAGCTCACAAGGTGAAGGGCTTCGCCTTGGAGCCGCGGATCGAGCAGCTTCAGTAAGCGAGCGGGCGGGGCAGGTCGGTCGTCGTTCCTCGAATCGACCAAGCAACGAAGCGACCGACCAACGCGAGGCGCGGGAGGGCGCGCGTCCCCTGCCCGCGTCGTCCAGGCGCGACCGAGTGCCCCGCTCCATGGATGACGGGCTCCGTGGGTTGACTCGCCTGCGTGCTTCGTGGAGCGTTGGTGCATGGTCGCGGCCGCCGCCGGGTCCCTCGAGAGCGTCCTGCCCGAGCGGCGGCGTCCGGGTTACGGCGCGATCGTCGCGAGCGTGAGCGGTGGACGAACCGTGCTCGCGATGGTGCGCGCGAACAGCCCGCTTCGCTTCGTTCGGCCGACGTTCCCGGGGACGACGAGCGCCGCGGTGTGCCTCGTGACGTTCGGCGGCGGGCTGGTCGACGGTGACGAGGTCGACGTCGATCTGGAGGTCGAACCAGGAGCGACGCTCGTCGTCTTCACGCAGGCGTCGACGAAGGTGTTCCGCGGAGCGTCACGCCAGGCGTTGCGCGCGAAGGTCGAAGGCACGCTCGTGCTGCTGCCCGATCCCGTGTCGGCCTTCGCCGGGGCGCGCTACACACAAGCGGTCGACGTCGCGCTCGGGTTGGACGGCGCCTGCGTGCTCCTCGACGGGTTCACCGCGGGCCGCCCGGCCTTCGGCGATCGCTGGGCGATGAACGCCCTGGAGCTCCGCACCACCGTGACGCACGAGGGCCGCGCGGTGCTCACCGACGCGCTCAGTCTCGACACGGCCGACGGCGCGATCACGGAGCGGGCAGGGCGCTTCGACGCGTTCGCGACGCTCGTCGCAGTGGGCCGCAGGGTCTCTCCGGTCGTCTCCGCGATCCAGCGCGAGGTCGTCGCGCCGCCTTCGCGCGACCTCGTCGTTGCGGCGAGCCCCCTGCCCCGCGCCGACGCGCTCGAGCTGCCCGGCGCGATCGCCCGCGTGGCCGCGTCGAGCTCGGCGCGTGCGCTCGCTGCCGTTCGATCGCGTCTCCGAAACCTTCCCGACATCGACGCAGTGGACCCTTTTGGTTCTCGGTACTGAGCGCGCATGCACCTCTCACCTCGCGACATCGACAAGCTCGTTCTCCACGGAGCCGGCTTCCTCGCCCAGAAGCGGCTCGCGCGCGGCCTGCGCCTGAACTACCCGGAGGCCGTCGCGCTCCTCGCGTCTCAGCTCCTCGAGCTGATTCGCGATGGTGATCGCTCGGTCGCCGATCTGATGGACGTCGGGCGCAAGATGCTCGGCAAGGGGCAGGTCCTCCCAGGCGTCGCGCGCCTCGTTCACGAGGTGCACGTCGAGGGGACATTTCCGGACGGGACCAAGCTCGTGACCGTCCACGATCCGATCTGTCTCGATCACGGCGACCTCGAGCTCGCCCTCTACGGCTCGTACCTCCCGGTGCCGGACATCAGCGTCTTCGATTCCGCCCGGACGATCGCGCACGCCGGCTTCCACGCGGGTGAGATCGACGTCGCGGGCGGTGAGATCGAGCTCCATCCCGGCCGAGCGCGTGTCACCCTCGAGGTGACGAGCCACGGAGACCGCCCGATCCAGGTCGGAAGCCACTATCCGTTCGAGAAGGCGAACAGCGCCCTCGAGTTCGATCGCGCCGCCGCGGCAGGCAAGCACCTCGACATCCCGGCCGGCATGGCAGTCCGCTTCGAGCCGGGGGAGACGCGCTCCGTCACCCTCGTCGAGAGCGCGCGGGGCGAGGCCGACGTGACGGTCTCCGCGCGCGAGCTCGCGCAGCGCTTCGAGCAGGAGGCCGCCAGGCTCCCCGACCGAAAGGTGGTCCGACCATGAGCCGCATGGACCGCCGCGCCTACGCCGCGATCTACGGGCCAACGACGGGCGACCGGATCACGCTCGGGGACACCGGCCTGGTGGCGGAGGTCGAGCGAGACTTCGCCGTCTACGGGGACGAGTGCAAGTTCGGCGGCGGCAAGGTCCTCCGCGACGCGCAGGGCCAGATGCCGGGCGTGGACGACGACCGTGCACTCGACGTCGTCATCACGAACGCGCTCATCGTCGACTGGTCCGGGATCTACAAGGCCGACGTCGGGATCAAGCACGGACGCATCGTCGGGATCGGCAAGGCCGGGAACCCCACGGTCATGCGCGGCGTCACCCCCGGCATGATCGTCGGCGTCACGACCGAAGCGATCGCCGGTGAGGGCCACATCCTCACGGCCGGAGGGATCGACGCACACATCCATTTCATCTGCCCGCAGCTGGTCGACGAGGCGCTCGCGAGCGGCATCACGACGTTCATCGGCGGCGGCACCGGACCGGCGGCCGGTACGCGGGCGACGACCTGCACTCCGGGCGTCCGCAACATCGAGCTCATGCTCCGCGCGACCGACGTGCTCCCGATCAACATCGCCCTCACCGGCAAGGGCAACTCGTCGCGCCCCGACGGGCTCGTCGACCAGATCCGCGCGGGGGCGGTCGGCCTGAAGCTTCACGAGGACTGGGGGACGACGCCGAGCGTGATCGACACGGCCCTCGGCATCGCCGACGAAGAAGACGTCCAGATCACGATCCATACCGACACGCTGAACGAGTCGGGCTACGTGGAAGACTCGATCGCCGCGATGAAGGGCCGGACGATCCACACGTACCATACGGAGGGAGCCGGAGGCGGCCACGCGCCCGACATCCTCCGCGTGTGCGGCGAGCCGAACGTGCTCCCGAGCTCGACGAACCCGACGCGCCCGTTCACCGCGAACACGCTCGACGAGCATCTCGACATGCTCATGGTCTGCCATCACCTCGACCGGAAGATCCCCGAGGACGTCGCGTTCGCGGAGAGCCGGATCCGCGGGGAGACGATCGCGGCCGAGGACGTCCTCCAGGATCTCGGCGCGCTCAGCATCGTCTCGAGCGACAGCCAGGCGATGGGGCGTGTCGGCGAGGTGATCTGCCGGAACTGGCAGACCGCGGCGAAGATGAAGGAAGAGCGGGGCAAGCTCCCCGAGGACCACGGGAGTCGAAACGACAACTTCCGCATCCGCCGCTACGTCGCCAAGTACACGATCAACCCAGCGATCGCGCACGGGATGGCGCACGAGATCGGCTCGGTCGAGGTCGGCAAGTGGGCGGACCTGGTCCTCTGGCGGCCCGCGTTCTTCGGCGTCAAGCCCGAGCTCGTCCTGAAGGGCGGCTTCATCGCCTGGGCGCAGATGGGCGATCCCAACGCGTCGATCCCAACGCCGCAGCCCTCGTACATGCGCCCGATGTTCGGCGCTCTCGGCAAGGCGCGCGCCGCGACCTGCATCACCTTCGTCTCGCAACGCGCGCTTGCTGCGGGCACCGTCGCGTCTCTGGGGCTCGAGAAGAAGCTGCGCGCGGTCCATGGATGCCGTGGGATCGGCAAGGAGGACCTTCGCCTCAACTGCGCGCTGCCCTCGATGCGCATCGACCCCGAGACCTACGAGGTGTTCGCCGACGGGAAGCTCCTCACATCCGAGCCGGCAACGCGCGTCGCGCTGGCGCGCCTCTATTCGCTCTTCTGACGCACGGACATCCGCAGCCGACCGAGCTTGCCATGACGATGACCGTGTCCAATCGCTGGCTCCTCCTCCAGCTTGCGGACGGGACCTTCCCGAGCGGCGGGTTCGCTCACTCGGCAGGGCTCGAGGCGGCGACGGTGCTGGGGGCGCTCGATGCCATCCGCGACGAGGGCGCGGTCGCCCGTTTCCTCGACGCGAGTCTTCGTCAGGCCGGGCGCGCCGCTCTGCCCTTCGTACGTGCGGCGGCCGCCGCCCCGTCGCGCTTGGAGGAGCTCGACGAGGCCTTCGATGCGATGGTCCCGATGCTCGCCCCGAACCGCGCGAGCCGGGCGCAAGGACGCGCGCTCGCGAGCGCGGCGTCGCGTGTCTGGGAGGCGCTCGCCCCGATCGCGGAGCACGCTCGGGGCGGGCCGGCCCATCACGCGCCGATCTTCGGGGCCGTCTTCGGAGCGCTGGGCGTGGGGGGCGACGAGACGCTCGAGGCCTACCTTCACGGCGCGACACGCGGGATCCTCTCGGCAGCCGTACGGCTCGGGCTCCTCGGCCCGCTCGAGGCGCAGCGCCTTCATGCGAGCCGCGCGTCGCTTCTCGGAGAGGTCCTCGAGCGCGCGCGTCGGATCGAGCCCGAAGTCGCTGCGCAGACCGCGCCGGTCATCGAGATCTTCGCGGCGCTCCACGAGCGCCTCGACGGGAGGATGTTCCAGTCATGAGCCACGACCACGATCATCATCACGGTCACACGCACGCGCATGATCACGACCACGGCGATCATCATCACGGTCACACGCACGAGCGTTGGAGCGGCCCCGGCCTCTTCCGTAGCCGTCCGCCGCGCCGGGCGCGCTCGTTCTCGACGCGCGCCTTCACGGTCGGGATCGGCGGACCGGTCGGCAGCGGCAAGACCGCGCTCGTCCTGTCGCTCTGCACGAAGCTTCGGGAGCGGATGCGGCTCGGCGTGGTGACGAACGACATCTTCACCCGGGAAGACGCCGAGTTCCTCCACCGGCACGAGGCCCTCCCCACGGCGCAGATCCGTGCGGTCGAGACGGGAGGCTGCCCCCATGCGGCCATCCGCGAGGATGTCACGCCGAACCTCGACGCGCTCGAGGACCTGATGCGCGTGTGCGCCCCCGAGCTTCTCATCGTCGAGAGCGGCGGTGACAACCTCGCGGCGCAGTACAGCCGCGAGCTCGTCGACTTCACGATCTACGTCATCGACGTCGCCGGCGGTGACAAGGTTCCGCGCAAGGGCGGCCCCGGCGTCACGCAGAGCGATCTGCTCGTCGTCAACAAGACCGATCTCGCGCCCCACGTCGGCGCGAGCCTCGAGGTGATGGCGCGCGATGCCGAGCGCGTGCGTCAGGGCGGACCGGTCGTCTTCGCGCGATGCAACGTCGGCGACGGAGTCGACGAGATCATCGACCATGTCCTCGCCGCGCGGACGGAGGCGCTGGCCACTGTGACGGAGGGCTGAGCGCTCGCAGTCGTTCGGTTGCCGAGCGACTGTCCGCGACGGGCTCACGAGACGAGACGAGACGAGACGAGACGACGCCGACCGAGCGCGGGCGGTCGTCAGTCGAGGTTCGTGCGGAACTTCCGCCCGGACGAGGTCGCCGCCGGAGCTGCCACGGGGGTCGAGCTCGCCGGCGCCGCCGACTTCGCGGCCGACGCGCTCGGCGCCGGAGCGTTCTTCGGCGTGGCGGCATGCGCGGCTCCGACGACGGGACGGGCGCTCGGCGCGAGCCCCGTGGAGTTCGGCGCGGTGTTCGCCGTCGCCGAGGCGGCCGGCGCGGGCTCCGCGGAGGCGGGCTCGGCCACGACGACGGACGCGGCTGCCGCCGGCGCGGACTCCGAAGGCTCGGCGGCGAGGACCGGCGGCGTCGAGCCGGAGCCGGCGGACGTGCTCCCGTTCGTGGAGCCGCCATCTCGCTTCCCGACGCGCAGGCCGAGCGCAGCCGCTGCGATCACGACGAGGGCGCCGACGCCCAGCGCGATCCGCGACTTGCTTTGAGACGACGGGAGCGTCGTCGGCGAGGGCGGCGCGCTCGCCGCCAAGCTCTCCGTGCTCGCCGGCGCGTTGCTGTCGAGCAGCTGCGTCTGGCCGGCGCTCGCGGCCCGCTCCCCCCTCTCCTTCGCCTTCTTTGCGTCGAGCTCGGCGAGAGCGCGCTTCGCGACCTCGGGAGCATCCTCCGACCAGACAATCGGCGTGCCGCCGCTCTGCTTCGTCGAGGGCGTTGCGGCAGCGGTCGAAGCCTGGGTCTTCGCGGTCGCGGGCGTCGGCGGTCCGACCGCTTCGCTGCGCGGCTGCGGTCCGGTGATCGGCGCATTGATCCGCGAAACCGGGTATCCGCCGGTGGCGCTCTTCAGCGGCGGCGGATCGCTCGGCAGCGTGACGTCGAACGCGAGGGTCGCGCGTCCCTGGAGGGCGCCCCACGCGGCGATCGCCTCCTGGTACTCGCGCGCCGTCGAGAAGCGCTGATCGGCATCCCGGGCCAGCCCCCTTGTGACGATCGCGGCGAACGCCTCGTCGACGTCCGGGACGAGGTCGCGGATCGCTCGGGGCTCCTCGAGGACGATCTTGAACAGGAGCTCGTGGAGGTTCTCCGCCGTGTGCGGCATCGAGCCGGTGAGCGCGCGATAGAAGATGACGCTCGCTGCGTAGAGGTCGGTGCGCCCGTCGACGTCGCGGGCCCCCCGTGCCTGCTCCGGAGACATGTAGAGGGGCGTGCCCATCATCATGCCGGTCGACGTCATCTGGCCCGGTTCGTCGGCGCGCGGCAGGATCTTGGCGACGCCGAAGTCGAGGATCTTCACGACCTCCGACTTGCCGCGTCCGCGCGCGAGGAAGACGTTCGCGGGCTTGAGATCGCGGTGGATGACACCGGCCTGGTGCATCGTGCCGAGGCCCTCGAGGATCTCGAACGCGATCGGCGCGAGATCTTCCGGCCCGAGCGTGACCTTCTCGAGGCGGTCCTCGAGGCTCTCGCCGTCGAGGAACTCCATCACGATGAAGCGCTCGCCATTCGGCAGGTCGCCGAGGTCGAGCACGTCGCACACGTGAGGCGAGCCGATGCGAGCCGATGCCCGTGCCTCACGTTCGAAGCGCTGCGCGAACTCGGGCGACGATGCCACGTGCTCGTGGAGCACCTTGATCGCGACGCGCCGTTCGATGCGGACGTTCTCGCCCTCGAAGACCGTGCCCATCCCGCCTTCACCGATGCGGCGCAGGACGCGGTACTTGCCGTCGATGACGGCTCCGGGCTCGATGACGGTCGGCACGAGGATCCCGGGAGTCTAGCGCCTCGCCTCCCCGTCCGTCACGTCTTCGCTCGGGGGACATGCGGGAACCTCGGCACCGCACCCGCCCTCGCGCGCGCCGGGCTGGGTGCGGATTGGGTGCGGATTGCGGCTTATTGCGCGGGCTGCGCGTCCGTCACCTTGGCGACGCCCGGCGTTGCGGTCGGATCTGCGCCGTTGAACGTGGCTTCCAGCCCCGGCGCGGTCCCCACCTGCTCGAAGCGGAACGCCTGCACGGAGCCGCCCTGCCCGTCGTCGGTGTAGACCTCGATGGCGTAGGGCACCGCGCTCTCGATCATGCCGGGGACCACGATGTCGAAGTCGGGCTCCGTCAGCGACGGCACCCGGTACATCGCGACCACGCGCTTGGCGCTCGCATCACTGATGCGCACTTCGACCCGCTTCCCGGCGAAGGCGCCCATCGCCTTCATGTGAATCGTCGCGGGCTTTCCGAACTCGGTCGCCGGGCTCGGGGTGTTGAGATTGGTGAAGGACGTGTTGTGGTCGAAGACGACGACGTAGTTGCCGTCCTCGTCGAGCATCTTGTCTTCGAGCGGGAGACGCCAGGCGTGGTCCAGGAACGTGTCCGGGCGCCGATCGTACGCGCCCGAGTTGTCGTGGTCCGCGTAGAAGTCGAAGCGGAAGGGGCCGTTCTGTTTCGGGATCGCGCCCTGCACGAAGAATGACGCCGCTGGGCCCCCGAGCGGGACGATGAACCCGCGCGACTGGATGACGTTCGAGGCATCGACGACGCGGTACTCGAAGCGCTCGTTGACGTGGGAGGTCATCCCCCGGACGGTGACGCGGAGGTTGGAGAAGTTCGACCGCTCGATCGGCGCGGCCTTCTCGAAGCGATCGAGATCGGTGACGACGAAGCACGAGCTCGAGAGCAGCCCGAAGGCGATCGCGAAGAGCAGACGAGCACGCATCAGAGCGCAAGCCTCCAGTCCCCGAGGAAGCTCGCCTTGGCGGGTGCAGGCGCGGCCTTCGGCTCGGGTGACGACGTGGACACGCGGTAGCCCCAGTAGAGGCCGCCGAGCACGGTGACCGTGCCGAGCACGACGAGAAGGTCGGTCACACCGACGAACGTCCGCGCGCTCGACCGCTCGCCATCGAGGTCGAACGTCCGGGGGCAGACGTCGTTCTTGCAGCGGTCCGCGATGTCGTTCGTCTTGTTGAGCGCAACGATCCCGGTGATGCCTCCGGCGATCAGCATCGCCGCGCCGGCAGAGACCGTGACGATCGGCCCGGTCATCGAGGGCTTCTCGTCACGGACCGTCATCATCCCTGACGCCGGCGTCGCCCTCGAGGGCTCCCTGAGGACGAAGGCGTGCTTCTCCTTGCCGCCGGCGTAGGCTTCGACCTCCCACGGGGCGTCCTCTCGGCCCGCGAGCTTCGCCGTGAACACGTGGTGGCCGGGGCGGACGCCGATCTCGATCTTCCCGTTCACCGGACCGTACGCGTTCGTGACGCGTGCGCCGCGCACCGGGACGCGCTCGTCGAGGATCATCGCGCCGGGCTCGTTCACCTCGATGGTGATGCGCGCGACACCGACGGTGAGCGTCTGGAGGTCGCGGACGATCTGGGCGCGCTCCTCGGTGTCGATGTCTGCAACCTCGCGCAGGTAACGCGAGTAGGCGTCGATCGCCTCGCCGTCGCGCTCGAGGCGCATCGCGCAGAAGCCCATGTTGCCGAGGATCTTCGGCGAGCCGGAGAGCTCGTAGGCCGTCCGGAACTGACGGTACGCCTCCTCGACCTTCTCCCCTTCCGGATCCTGGAGCAGCGCCACGCCCGCGTTGAAGTGTTGTCTCGCCTGATCGCTGATCGCCGGCGGGGATGCGGGCGCCGGCGGCTCCTCTTGGGCAGCCGCGAAGCTCGATCCGGAGAGCACGATCGCCGCCGCGAGCACGGCGACGCCACGACGGATCCTTCTCATCGGAGGACCGATTATCGCGGCGTGCGGACGACTTGCAAGGCTCGAATGCCGGCATGCGGGTCGCCGGCCGCGATTGGCCGTCGTCAGTCTCGTCCCGTCCCGCCTCGTCCCCGCCCGTGTTCGTCAGGCGGCTCGTCCCGCTCTCGTCAGGCGGTCAGGCGCGGATCCCCCAGAGCTCCTCTTTGTGCGCGCGCGTCATGAGCTTCTTCATCGCATCGAGCAGCGGCCGGCCCTCGTGGAGGACGTGGTAGACCTGCTCCGTGATCGGGACGTCGACCCCGTGCTTCTGCGCGAGCTGCCATGCAGCCTTCGCGGTGAGATAGCCCTCGGCGACGGCGCGTTGAGACGCCAAGTATCGAACCGGATCGACACCTTCGGCCACCTTCAGGCCGAGCGTGCGATTGCGCGAGAGCGCGCCGGTCGTGGTGAGGATCAGGTCACCGACGCCCGAGAGCCCCATGAACGTGAGCGGGTCTCCGCCGAGCGCCACGCCGAGCCGCGCCATCTCGGAGAGTCCCCGTGTCACGAGCGCGGCGCGGGCGTTGGTCCCGAGCCCGAGCCCGTCGCAAGTCCCGGCGGCGATCGCGAGGACGTTCTTCATCGCCCCGCCGACCTCGACACCGATCGGGTCCCTGCTCGTGTAGACGCGGAAGAACGGCGAGTGCAGCGCGGCCTGGATGGCCGCCGCGGCGACCTCGTCCCGAGCCGCGACGACCACATCCGTCGGCAGCCCCGAAGCAACCTCGCGCGCGAAGCTCGGCCCCGAGAGGACCGTGAGCGCCTCCGGATCAGCCTTCGGAAGCGCTTGCGCGACGACGTCGAGCATCAGGAGGAGGCTCTCGTTCTCGATTCCCTTCGTCGCGATCCCGATCCGGGCGGATGCGGGCACGTGAGGAGCGATCGTCGACGCGACCGTGCGGAGGAAGGCCGACGGCGGGACGAGGAGGACGATGTCCGCCTTGTCGAGGACCTCGCCTGGGTCGCTCGACGCCCGGATCGACGGCGGAAGGCCCACGCCCTCGAGCAGGAGCCGGTTCTCGTGGCGCTCGTTGATGTCGCGGACGACCTCGGGCTCGCGCGCCCAGAGTCGGACGTCGTGGTCGAGCCTCGCCGCGTGGGCGGCGAGCGCCGTGCCCCAAGCTCCTGCCCCGATGACGGCGACTACCTTCTTCACGCGGCGAGGATACGCGAACGCGCGGAATTTCGCGTCCACGAAGGGCTCTTGCAGCGGCCTCTCCCTTGCAGAGCTATAGCGGTGCTCACTTGGAGTGACCTCCGATTCACGCCCGCCCGTTGGGCGAGCGGGCGTGAATCTCCGGTCAAAGCGAGTACGTGTGAGCCGACCGCTTCGAGCTTTCAGGATCGGCGCAACTGAGTTGCGCCTTAGTGCGGACGAGGAAGCGCCGACCTACCGCCGCATCGCGTCGGACCCGACGGCGGGTGGCTCCGGCGCGAGCGATGAACGAGGTGCCGCCCCCCTGCCCCCTCGTTCATCGCCGGGGGAGACCCCGTCGCGCATCGGCGTAAGATGCTGCCGATGAGCTATGTCTCCCTCTCGCCCTTCGCCGCTCTCGCGGTAGCCGCGACCCTCACCGCTGCGTGTGGCGGTAACGGCCCGCCGCCGACCATGCAGGGCCGGAGCGGGATGCTCTCGGCGACCGCCGCGGCCCAGAAATGCGAAGAGGCCGCGAAGGGCCACGAGCGACCGTTCGTCGTCGAATGGGACGCGACGGATCTGGCGAGCTTCGAGGCGAAGGCTGCGCGCGACACCGTCCTCGTCAAATACGAGGGCTGCAAGCTGGAGGTGCTCTACCAGTGCTCCGATCCGGTGGCCCCCGGCGTCTTCGGCGCCTACGGCACGCCGCAGTTCACGAGCGGGACCGTTCAGGGCTTCGAGGTGAAGAACGAGGGCGAGCTCTACGCGAAGCTCCCGCTCGGCGCCGCGAACCTCTCCGGGCGCGTGCAAGCAGGCGAGCAGCTCCAGCTGAAGTACTTCGTCTCCGGCGTCGCGACCACGACCCGCGATGCGCTCTATCGGAGCGATCTCGCTAAGAACCCGGGCTGCAGCGGGGCGACCCACTTCGTGTGGGCTTACAACCTCGGCGCCTTCGAGCTCCTCACCGCGGAGAACAACTCGGCCGAGGCGAGCGGCGGAGCGGGCGCGTTCGGGGCCGGCGCCAAGCGGAGCCACGAGCAGAAGTCCGTCGGCGCCGGCGGCAAGATGAGCGCGTGCGAGTCCCAGGACCAGCGTGGCTGCCGCGTTCCGATCCGCCTCGCGCTGCGCGCGATCTCGCCGGGCGACAACCCGCTCGGCGACGCGCCGCCCACCGTCAAGGCGAGCATGCCGAGCGCCGCCGGCGAGCCGGCGGCGGCCTCGGGCAGCGCGGCGGGAGAGGCGAAGCAGCACTGGGACGACGCGAGGAAGAAGTTCGAGCAGGGCGACGGCGCGGGCTGCCTCGCCGCGATGAACCGGGCGCTCTCGTTCGACCTGCGCCTCTCCGACAACCACGACTTCAAGACCGAGCGCGCCATCTGCGTGATGGCCTCGGGCAAGTGCGACGAAGGAAAGAAGGACTTCCGCGCGGCCCTCGCGGCGGCGGACATCAAGCGCGAGCAACAGGACTGGCAGCTCGATCGCGACACGCGAAAGATGTCGAACAAGGTCTGCCCGTCCGGCGGGACGACCAACGACGCGGACTTCGTGCTCCGCGCCGATCGTGAGCTCCAGGCGGCCGCGAAGGTGAACGACGCGAAGAGCTGCGCGATGCTCATCGACGCGATCTCCTCGCGCTACGACAAGCTCACCCAGCAGATGAAGGGGGCGCCGGACTTCGACGTGATCGGCCAGGCGCAGGCGCGTGCGGGCAACGACTACGACATCGCCGCGGCCTGCGTGGCCAAGGGCACGAAAAAGTGCGCCGATGGCCTGAAGCAGCTCGAGAAGCAATGCGCGCACTCGCCGATGCAGGGCTGCAAGGACGTCGTCGCCAAGAGCTGGCAGAACACCGTCGCACGGATGAAGCTCGACTGCCGCTGACGCGCCTCGGCCACGGGCCGCGAGCCGACGCCCACTCGAAGATCGAGCTTCGCGATCGAGACACGCGAGGGCGCGTCCAGGTGGCCTGGCCCTCGCCTCGCGTCAGCTCACCAGGCGTACTGGCGGACGAGCGCCACGTGCGGAGCCGCGTCGACCACGTGCGTGGCCTGCGAATCGGTCACCGGCGGAGGCGCGGACGCTTCGTCTCGCTTCACGCTCGACGGCAGCGGGCGAACGGGCGGCGCCGCGACGCGATGCGGACGAACGTAGTAGCGGTACGAACACGGCATCATGGCGATCCCTCGTCCTCGACCCCTCGATGGGGGCGCGGGCTATTTGCCCTGGACGCGCGTCCTGGAGAAGCCGCACTTCCGGAAACGGAGCGTTTCCAAATCGTGCACGGCCCCACGGCCCAGCCCCCCACGGCCGAGGCCCCCCGGCGCGGCGGCCGCTGTCTCCGGAGACTTCCGCGCCGCGCCACGCGACAGCAGGCGGCGCGAAAGCTCAGGTCGTTTGTGCGCTCGCGGCCGCGAGGCCTTCGGTGACGAGCTTCGAGGGCGCCTCGCTCGAGATGCACCAGAGCTGATGCGCCGCGCGCGTCGCGCCGACGTAGAGCGCGTGGCGAGCCTGCGCGGAGTCGGGGTAGCTCGAGGCGGTCGTCTCGAGCAGGATGACCTCGTCGAACTCGAGGCCCTTGGTCTGCCGAACGTCGGTGACGTCGAAGCCGCGCTCCCACGTGAAGTCCTGACGCCGGACGCGGCGGACGTTCGGCACCTCCGCGCGGAGGAGGCCGTCGTAGTAGAGCTCGGCCTGCTGCGGGAAGCGTGAGAGGAGCGCGACGTTCGCGTCGGGCTCGCTCGCCGCGAGGTCGCGGAGCGCGTCCGCGAGGAACGCAACGGCCTCGCCCGCGGACGCGAACGTGAAGAGCTCGACCGGCGGCCCCTGACGCGTCGCGATCGGTTCGGCCTCGTGCGCGAACGGCCCGAGGACGCCGCGCGCGAAGGACGTGATCTCGGCCGTCGAGCGGTAGCTCACCTTGAGCGGCTCGATCATTCCGGCGCCGCCCGGTACGCCGAGCTCCTTGAGCGTGGCGTCCCAGTCGAACGCGTCGTGCACGTCCTCTTCCTCGCGCATCCGCTGGGCGACGTCGCCCGCGAGCGTGACGGAGAGCTGCGAGACGTTGCGCTCGCCCGGGGCCAGGTCCTTCGCGCCGCCGGCGACGTCGAGCAGGACCTTGAGCTCGACCGGGGTTGCATCCTGCACCTCGTCGATGAACAGGTGCGCGAGCGCGAGCGGCTGGCCCTCGTTGTCGAGGAGCGGCCCGCGCAGGACCTGGAAGAGCCGAAGGAGCAGCGCGCGATCCTCGATGTCGAGGCTCGGCGTTTCGCCGTCGCGCTCCCCTTCCGTGCGGATCCGCGCCTGGCGAACGCACCACTCGTGAACCTGATCGAGCTGACCGCTACCGAAGTACTTGCTGAAGTGTCGGTCGAGCCGCGCGCGGCTGGTGAGGATCTCGTCCCACGCGCCGAGGACGTTTCGCGACTCGCTCCGGAGCTCCTGGCCGAGCGCTTCGACCGCGCTCCGCGTGACGTGCGGGAGATCGGCCGCGGGCTTCGTGCCGGCGAGCTCGCGCTTGCCGATGACCCACTGGGCCAGCTGAGTCACGCGGCGGTCGGGCGCGCCCTTCGTCGCCTTCCAGGCCGCGACCACACGGTCCCCTTCCGGCCAGCGAGCCATCACCGACGCGACCTTCGTATCGAGCCGCGCCGTCGCCTCGGCGGCGATCGTATCGATCGCTTCCACCATCGCATGGTGGTTCTTCACGCGCGTGACGAGCGGCGGGGTCTCCTCGCTGATCGCCGACGGGAGCTTCGGGAACGCGTCGAACATGGCGCGCACCGACCAGCGGTTCCACGTCATGACGGGGACGCCATCGACGCCGAGGGCCGGAAGGACGCGGCTCGTGTAGTGGACGAGCGCCTCGTTCGGGACGATGACGAGCATCTTGGGCCCGCGGAACCGCGCAGGCTGGCTCGCATGCAGGTACGCGACGCGATGCAGGCCGACGGTGGTCTTGCCGCTTCCTGCGCTGCCCTGGATGGCGACGAGGCCGGTGCCGGGCTTGGTGATGAGGTCGTACTGCTCCTTGTCGAGCATCGCCGCGATCGCGGGCAGGAGCCGATCGGCGGAGGTCGAGCGGCTCCGGCCGTCGTTCGCCGACGAGGGCGCGGGAGCCTTCGCGACCGGCGCTGATAGGTCACCCGCCTGGGACGGAAGGCGAAGACGCGCCGTGTGGGCCGCCGCGCGACGCCACTTGCCGTCCGCCTCCTTCACGAAGGTGCCCTGAGGAGCGGTGACCTTGCGGAGCTCCCCGTCGACGATCGCGACCGTGCGGCGCGAGGCGACGACGCCTTCGACCGGCTGATCGCCGAGCGTCTCCTCGTAGCCGTCGCTTTCGCGGTAGCGGTAGAAGATCCGGCTGACCGGCGCGTTGCGCCAGTCGACGATGCGGACGCCCGCTGCGGGGTCGAGGTACTGCCGAGAGCCGACGAGGATGTCGCGCCGGCGCTCCTTGCCCGGACCGCTACTGCCGCGCGTGTACACGGTCTCGTCGAGGCGGAGATGGCCGAAGTACGGGCTCTTCCGATCGACGGCGCCGGTGGTGCCCTTTCCGCGATGCGCGCGGAGGGCGCCGAGGGTGTGCATCTGCTCGAAGAGCGCGGGAAGGTCCTCCGGCTTCGCCGAGGCCGCGAGATCCCTGAGCTCGAGCAGTCGGCGATCGTCGGCGGCGAGCGCCTCGGCCATGCCTGCGCCCGGCGGCGCCTGCGATGGAGTCTTGCCGTCTTCGCCGGTCACCGCCGTCGGTTCGGGACCGAGCGCACGGAGAACGACCTCGAGCAGGCGCATCTCTTCGCGCACGATGCGCGATCCGTCCGCGTCGTCTTCGAGGCCGGGTACGGGGATGAGCTCTTCGTTCGTAGAGCTCGGACTGGTTTCGTTGAGCGCGTCCATCGGGGTCGTCGGGGTGCCCCCGAGCGGGCCGACATAGCACACTCCATGCGCGTCTCGGAGGGATGGACCGCCGTCTCGCGCTACTCGCGGTTCCCCCTTGGCGAGTGGAACGTCAGAGCAGGAGCTGATCGCCGAGCGCGAGGACCGAGAGCTCCACCCCCTTGAGCTTCGAGCACTGCTTCTCGACCTCGCGCTGGAAGGCCGGCTTAATGTGGTAGAGCAAGGTCGGCAGATCCTTCGGCCGCGCGTATTTCGCGAGGTCCTTCACGAGCGTCTGCGGGGTGTGGTGGCCGCTCAGAGTCGCGAGCCGCTGGGCTTCGTTCGGGAAGCTGACTTCCATGAGCAACGCGCGGAGGTCCTTCTGCGCGTTGAGCACTTCCCAGAGGCGATCGGTCGGTCCGGTGTCACCGCTGTACGCGACCGAGGCTCCGTTCTTGTCGACGATGAACGCGCTCGTGTCGATCGTGTGGCTCACCGCGATCGCCCTCACTCCGAACCCGGCGACCTCCGCGCGGACCTCGGGTCTCAGCGTCTTGTAGACGATGGTCGGCTCCTTCTTCGACGGGATGGCCGTGAAGTCGGGCCACAGGAGGTCGTTGAAGAAGTGCTTCCTCAGCACGTCGAGGGTGGGCTTCGTCCCGACGACCAGCAGCGGCGGGCAGCCGATCTGCGCTCGGTTGTCTGCGATCGTGGCGAGGTCGCGGACGTGATCGAGGTGGGCGTGACTGACGAGCACCGCCTCGAGCTTGCACTGGAGAGGCAGATCGAGACCGCTCGTGAGGGAGCCCGCATCGATCGCGAGGCGCTCGTCGAGCACGAACGCGCAGGTGCGATGCTTCGGAGTCTCACCTCCGTGGCAGCCAACTACACGGAGCTGCACGGTTCCATCCGAGCAGCCGTGAACGAGATCTTCTGGGCCGCGTGACGCATTATCGGCAGCGACGAGCTTATCGTCACGCGTTCCGGAGAGTCAAAAACGCGCGACTGCAAAGTGCCGATCCGCCGACGTTTGCAACAGCGCGGGCCCATACAAAACGAGCTCGAGCGCGAGGTCGCTCGACGAGCTTCGCAAGACCGGGAGTACCAAGTAGACTCGAGCGCATGCGAATGCGAACTCCCCTTTCGTTGATGGCGACGGCGCTCGTAGCGCTGTCGGCGTGCGGCGAAGACCCGCCGGCCAAGGACCCCTCATCGGTCAACACGAAGGACTCCGACAGCAAGTCGGGGGACAAGGAAGCCAAGGGCGGGGACGGCAAGAGCGAGAAGAGCGAGCTTAGCTGCAAGGGCAAGCCGGAGATCGGCAAGGCCGCTTCGACCTTCTCGCTCACGTCGGTCAACGGTGGCAACAAGATGGCCATCGAAAAGGGCAAGGTCACGATCGTCGACTTCTGGGCGACGTGGTGCGAGCCCTGCAAGAAGTCGTTCCCGAAGTACCAGGAGCTGTACGTCAAGTACAAGGCGAGCGGCCTCGAGATCCTTGCGATTTCGGTCGACGACGAGAAGAAGGAGATCCCCGACTTCATCAAGACCTACGGCGCGAAGTTCCCGGTCGGCTGGGACGAAGGCCACAAGGTCGCCGACTGCTACAAGCCGCCGAACATGCCGTCGGCGTACGTGATCGACAAGAACGGCGTCGTCAAGTTCGTGCACAACGGCTACCACGACGGCGAGGAGAAGGAGCTCGAGAAGGAGATCAAGTCCCTCCTCTGAGGCTCCCGACTTCATTCGCTGTTTTCGTTCGTCCTCGCATCGCGTTCGTTCGAGCGCACGGCCGGGTCGCGGACCGCACGCAAGGGCCGCGACCGGCTGATCAGGGCTCGGCGGAGGGGCGGCCGCTCGTCCATTCCGTTCCGACGAGCGCACCGACCGACGACGTCTCGAGCGGCTGACCTTCTCGGTCCAGCGCCCTCCCCTACCGGGCATGCAGGCCGCTTCCGGCGCCTCGTGCCCGGTTTCCGTTTGTGGGCTCGAGGCCGCCGGCGGGCCGCCGCCTTTCGTTGGGGCGCACCAATAGGAAAGCCCCGGCTCCGTCATCGCTGACGGATACCGGGGCTTCGCGTTCGGGTCCGCTACGAGCGTGACCTCGACGTGGAATCAATCCATGTCGAAGTCGCCGCCCATGCCGCCCATGCCGCCCATGCCGCCCATTCCACCCATGCCGCCCATGCCGCCGCCACCGCCGGCCTTCTCCTTCTTCGGCTTGTCGGCGATGAGGGCCTCGGTCGTGAGCATCATGCCCGAGACGCTCGCGGCGAACTCGAGCGCGGAGCGAACGACCTTCGCGGGGTCGATGACGCCGGCCTTGCTGAGGTCCTCGTAGGTCTCCGTCGCGGCGTTGAAGCCGATCGAGCCCTTGCTCTCACGCACCTTCTCGACGACGACCGAGCCGTCCTGGCCCGCGTTCTTCGCGATCTGGCGGAGCGGCTCCTGGACCGCGCGCTTGACGAGGGTGACGCCGAACTGCTGCTCGCCCTCGAGCTTGAGGTTGTCGAGCACCGCCGCGCCGCGGAGGAGCGCGACGCCGCCGCCGGGGACGATGCCCTCCTCGACCGCCGCGCGGGTGGCGTGGAGCGCGTCCTCGACGCGGGCCTTCTTCTCCTTCATCTCGGTCTCGGTGGCCGCGCCGACCTTGATGACGGCAACGCCGCCGGCGAGCTTCGCGAGGCGCTCCTGGAGCTTCTCGCGATCGTAGTCGCTGGTGGTGTTCTCGATCTGCTTGCGGATCGTCTCGATGCGGCCCTTGATCTCCTTCGGGTCACCGACGCCGTCGACGATCGTGGTGTTGTCCTTGTCGACCGAGATGCGCTTGGCCTGGCCGAGGTCCTTCGTCGTGAAGGTCTCGAGCTTGATGCCGAGGTCCTCGCTGACGACCTGACCGCCGGTGAGGGTCGCGATGTCCTTGAGCATCTCCTTGCGGCGGTCGCCGAAGCCCGGCGCCTTGACGGCGCAGACCTTGAGCGAGCCACGGAGCTTGTTGACGACGAGCGTGGCGAGCGCCTCGCCCTCGACGTCCTCCGCGATGATGACGAGCGGACGACCCTCGCGCGCGATCTGCTCGAGCAGCGGGATGAGGTCCGCCATCGCGCTGACCTTCTTCTCGCTGATGAGGATGTACGGGTTGTCGAGGTCGGCCGTCATCTTCTCCGTGTTCGTCACGAAGTACGGCGAGAGGTAGCCGCGGTCGAACTGCATGCCCTCGACCACCTCGAGGGAGGACTCCATGCCCTTCGCCTCTTCGACGGTGATGACACCTTCCTTGCCGACCTTCTCCATCGCGCTCGCGAGCATGTCGCCGATGGCCTTGTCGCCGTTGGCGCTGATCGTGCCGACCTGGGAGATGTGCTCCTTGTCCTTCGTCGGCGTCGCGAGCTTCTTGACCTCGGCGACGACGGCCTGGACGGCCTGGTCGATACCGCGCTTGAGGTCCATCGGGTTGTGACCCGCTTCGACGAGCATCAGGCCCTGCGTGTAGATCGCCTGTGCGAGCACGGTGGCCGTCGTGGTGCCGTCGCCGGCCTTGTCGCTCGTCTTCGAGGCGACCTCACGGACCATCTGCGCGCCCATGTTCTCGAACTTGTCGGCGAGCTCGATCTCCTTGGCGACCGTGACGCCGTCCTTCGTCACCACCGGCGAGCCGAAGCTCTTCTCGATGACGACGTTGCGGCCCTTGGGGCCGAGCGTGACCTTGACGGCATCGGCGAGGAGGTTGACGCCGTGGAGGATGCGGCCCCGGGCGTTGCGGCTGTAGACAATCTGCTTTGCGCTCATGTTCGTTCTCCCTGCTCTCGCTTCAGGTCACTGGAAGACCGCGAGGACGTCGTCTTCGCGGAGGAGGACGAGGTCCTCGCCGTCGATCTTGACCTCGGTGCCCGAGTACTTGCCGAACAGGACCTTGTCGCCGGCCTTCACGTCGAGGGGGACGACCTTGCCGCCCTTGACCGACTTACCCGAGCCGACGGCCACGACCGTTCCCTCGAGCGGCTTCTCCTTCGCCGTGTCCGGGATGATGATCCCGCCCTTGGTCTTCTCTTCTTCCTGGGTGCGCTTGACGACGAGGCGATCCTGGAGCGGTCGGATTTTCATGTGTGTTTTCCGTTGTCTTGGCCGCGATTTTCGCGGGCTGTTAGCACTCGCCCTGGGTGAGTGCCAGAAATCGGCGCCAACCTGCGGCTTTCGCCCGATGGCGTCAAGCCCCCGACCGCCGTTCGGCGCCGGTCGCCACTCCGCGTCGCCGGCCCGTCGTCCGCGAGCGTGTATCTCGATCGGAATGACGATACGGAACTCCCCAAGCGGACAACATGCCCCGCTCGAGCTCGCATCGATCCTTCGGAATGAACGCGAGAATACCGGTGAGCGCTGCCGTCCAAGCCCCTGTTCGCGAAGGCATCGGGGCTGCAATCGACCGGCACTGCCATGGTCGGTCTCGGCAACAAGGATACACGCAGAGCGCCGCCCGTCGTCCCGGGCTTGAACATCGAGGGGGGCACGATCGCGGGCCGGTACCGCGTGGAGGAGCTGCTCGGCGCGGGCAGCTCCGGCTTCGTGGTCACCGCTCGCCACGTCTACCTGCGCCGGCGGGTCACGCTGAAGCTCCTCTCCTCGACGACGAGCCAGCACCAGGAGGCCCAGCGCCGTCATCTCGTCGCCGCCCACCAGGCCGCGGCACTTCGCGGACGCCACGTCGCGAAGATCGTCGACACGGGGTTCGCCGAGAACGGCATGCCCTTCATCGCGACCGAACGCCTCGAGGGCCGCACGCTCGCCGAGGAGCTCGCCGAGCGACACGAGCTCCCGCCTGCCGAGGCGGTTCGCTGGGTCCTCCAGGCATGCGAAGGCCTCGCCGAGGCCCACGCCGCCGGCATCGTGCATGGCGACCTCAAGCCGCAGAACCTCTTCCTCGCCGAGGAGGCGAGCACCTCGTCGACCGACGACGGCAAGCGCGTCTCGCGGGTGCTCAAGATCCTCGATTTCGGGATGGCCACGCCGGTCGACGACCGCGACGACGAGGGCACGGTGGCCTGGTTCGCCTCCCCCGCCTATCTCGCGCCCGAGCAGATCCGCGATCCGCTGAACGTCGACGCCCGCGCGGACGTGTGGGCGCTCGGCGTGATCCTCCACGAGCTCATCGCGGGCAGCCTGCCGTTCACGGCGGACACCGTTTCGGGGATGCTCGTCGCCGTCGCCTACGACGAGCCCGCGATGCTCGTCGGCGCGAGTGGAGAACAAGGCGTTCCGTTCGAGCTCGCGCGCATCGCCCACGCGTGCCTTTCGAAGGATCCGAGCGGGCGTCCGGCGGACGTCGCCGCGCTCGCGAAGGCTCTCGCGCCCTTCGCCGGCGCCGACGGGCTCACACACGCGAAGCGCGCCGAAGCCGCGCTGTCGACGCCACCGGATGTGACGATGACGGTCGAGCCCGACGAAGGTCGCGGCGATGCGACGCTCGCGGCGAAGCCGGCGCCGCCCCCGGAGCGCGCGGACCGTCGCCCCGCGCCGTCGCCGTCGACCCACGACCAGAACCGACGGACGCGCGCCATCGAGCGTCGCAGGGCAGGTGCGCTCGCGACCGTCGGGCTCGCCGCGCTCCTCGCGCTCGTAGGCCTCCTCGTCCCGGCCTCACCCGCCCCCGGCGCGGCATCCGCGCGCGAAGTGGTCGACCCATCCGCTGGGGCGCTCCCGGCTGCCGTCCCCGTCACCGTTCTCCCGCCGCGGTCCCCGTCGTTCCTGGTCGAGCAGCCACCTCGAACGCATCAACCGTCACCGAGCAGCACGGCCCCGTCGGCCCCGCCGCCGCCGCCGCCCCTCGATCGCGCTCCACGGACCAATCCTTCGAGCACGCCTGCGACACGGGGCCGTACGAAGCAGGTTTCGCCGTCGAGGCCGCGTGCCGCGCTCTCGGTGCGCGAGGACCCGTACGCGCGCGGGTTCACGCATCCGACGCGCCTTTCGGAGCGACGAAAGTAGAGGCTCTTCGTAAATCGTACGAACGCGTGATCACGGCGACTTGACAAGGAATCCCGTCTGACTAAGGTGCGCCCTCGCCACACGGTGCTGAGCCAAAAAGCTCGGCGCTGCTTCTGATTGGCGGATCGTCTAATGGCAGGACGACGGATTCTGGCTCCGTCTATCTAGGTTCGAATCCTAGTCCGCCAGCCAGTACCTCAACCCTCTCTTTACTTATCCGAAGGCCCCATCGTCTAGCGGTTAGGACATCGGCCTCTCACGCCGGTAACGCGGGTTCGATTCCCGCTGGGGTCGCTACCCTCGAAAGAGGAAGCGACGTGAGAACTGAGCCTCGGCAGCAATGCTGGGGCTCATTGCTTTTGTACTGATCCATTTATTGTAGGGCCCCATCGTCTAGCGGTTAGGACATCGGCCTCTCACGCCGGTAACGCGGGTTCGATTCCCGCTGGGGTCGCCACCCTCGCAAGAGGAAGCGACGTGAGAACTGAGCCTCGGCAACAATGCCGGGGCTCATTGCTTTTGTGCTCGTGCTGTCTCGCGGCGCGCCGGGTGCCACCCCACTGCCCGCCATCCGCGTGGAGGCTGATGGGTTCGACCAAGGCGGCGTCAGCCGGAGACGCTCCAGCTCGCGGACGAGGCGCCGTCGGGGCCACGGACTCGAAGTCAGCGGCGCACGCAGGCGTCACTTGGGCTTCCCCTGTCGTCGTTCGGGGAGAGGCCGTGGCGAGCCGGCTTCACGAACAGACCTCGTCGAAAGCCACCGCTAGGGCGCGCTACGTCGGCCACCCATCGCTGTGCACCTTGCAGAGGACCCGACGATCACACGCAGCCTTCGATTGAACCCGGATGAGGCCGTGCGCTGCGGCACGTTCGAGGAACGCGCACACGTGAGGCTCGTAGCACGAGTCCACGTTGAACGCCCGCGACGGCTGGTCGACGAGATGAACGGTGAGGACGGCGCTGCAGCCGTGAAATATGTACATCTGTCCGGCGGAGTACACGTCACCAGGCAGCGATGACACTCCGGTTTCGTCGAGCAAGGGAACGACGTCGATCAGAGCGTCCCCCGAGATCTCCGAGCGCAGCCGCGCGTTGAAGTCGGGGCGGTAGAGCGCACACGGCTCGGCGTACTCGATGCGCGTGACGCGCAATCCCGACGACGTCGGCATCCCCGGCGAGCGGCAGCCCGCAGCGAGAATCGTTGAACCTACGGCGGCAAGGAGGCCGCAACGCGCGACGAGCCGGCGAACGCGAGTGACCATCTCGTTCATCTCCCACCTCTTCGGTCAGCGTATTCGACCCCCGTGCACAGCGAAATCGTGGGCGCTTCGACCCCGGGGCCGCGCGGCGGATTGGGCGTCCGATCGCGCGAACGCGATCTACGGGATCTACCGACCCGAGCGCACGGGTTCACTCACTCGTTCGGGAGGTCGACTGGACGGCCGCGTTGCGTGGCTCCATCTTTTGCTGCAAGCGGGGTCGAAGAGAGGGAGGAGCGAGTGGACGACGGCAATCGATCGACGACCTGCGCCATCGCTGGCGGAGGCCCGGCGGGAATGATGCTCGCGTTGCTGCTCGCGCGAGCGGGCGTCGACGTGACGGTGCTCGAGAAGCACGCCGACTTCCTCCGTGACTTCCGGGGCGACACCATCCATCCGTCGACGCTCGAGCTCGTCGAAGAGCTCGGATTCCTCGAAGAGCTCGAACAGCTGCCGCAGCAGGTCGTCACGCGGCTCCGTGCCGATGTCGGCGGAGAGTGGCTGACCGTCGCGGACCTCTCGGCGCTCCACGGACGGCATCGATCGATCCACATGATGCCGCAGTGGGACTTCCTCGAGCTGCTCGCGCGAAAGGCCGCCGAGAGCCCCACGTTCCACCTCGAGACCTGCGCGGAGGTCGTCGACCTCTGGAAGGACGGAAGGCGCACCGTCGGCGTCGTGTATCGCAAGGACGGCGAGACCCGCCGCCTACGCGCGGACCTGACCGTCGCGTGCGACGGCCGCGGTTCGATCCTCCGCGACCGGATCGGAGCAAGGCCGGTGGACCTCGGCGCACCGATGGACGTGCTCTGGTTCCGGGTCCCTCGCCTCGACAGCGATCCCGACGAGCCGTTCGGCATCATCCGGCCGGGGCGCATGCTCGTCCTGATCGATCGCGGAAGCTACTGGCAGGCGGGGTACCTGATCCCGAAAGGCGATCGCGAGCGTGTTCGCGACAGCGGCCTCGAGCGCTTTCGCGCTCTCCTCGCGGAGATGGCGCCGTTCCTCGGGGATGGTCGCCTCGACGCAATCGAGAGCTGGGATCAGGTCCGCATGCTGAGCGTCCAGGTCAACCAGCTGATGCGATGGTTCTACCCGGGGCTTCTCTTCCTCGGTGACGCGGCGCACGCGATGTCTCCGATCGGCGGCGTGGGGATCAACCTTGCGCTGCAAGATGCCGTTGCGGCAGCGGACGTGTTGATCGAGCCGCTCCGCGCCCACCGGGTCAGGACCGTCGACCTCGCGCGCGTGCAGGCGCGGCGCTGGTATCCGGCCGCGCTGACGCAGGCCGTGCAGCTCGTGATCCAGCGTCGGGTCATCCGACGTGTCCTCGGCGGGGTCGTGGTTCGGCCGCCGTTCTGGCTCCCCCGGATCCTCGCCCTTCGTCCGGTGAAGGCTGCGGTGGCCCGCACGCTGGGCTTCGGGATCCGACCCGAGCACTGGCGCCGAGCACGAGAAGCCGCGGCGGCGTCCTGACGCGAGCCTGGACGTCGCCCGGCCGCGGGCGCCGGCGAACGAGTCGTCTCAGGTCGTGTCAGTTGGCTGACGCCGAGGAGCGCGCATCCTTCGAGGGTGCGCACCGCACCCCTTCCCTTCGTCACGGGCTTGATGCTCACCCTTGCGTCGGCGGCCAGCGCCGAGCCTCCACGCGAGCACCGCGAGCGCGTCATCGTGACGTCGAAGCGCGCCGCCGTGCTCGAGGAGCGTCTCGCCGACGAATCCTACTGGCGTGTCGTCTGCCGCGCCCCGTGTGAAGCTCGCGTCCTCGCCGCGCCGATGGCCGAGCACCGCGTGATCGTGAAGGGCGAGCGCGAGCCGACGCCCGTCTACGTGCCCGCCGGTCAGGGCGACGTCGCCGTCGACATCCCGGAGGACGAGCGGAGCGTTGCGCTCGCCGTCAGCGGCATTAGCCTCGCCGTGATCGGCAACGGCATCATGCTCGCAGCGCTCGCAGCGATCACGCGCGATCGGTCTCCCGAGGAGCCCGACGCGCGGATCGCCACCATGGCCGGGGTCGGCCTCGCCACCGGGGCGTTCGGCGTGGTGCTCACCGTTCTGGCCCTACGCTCGCCGGCCCCGCCGCGCGTCACCGCGCAGCGATCGCCCCCCCGACCGGAGCCGGCCACTGCGGCCCTCCCCTCGACGCCCGGGGCGACGCGCCTCGTCGTGCCGGTCTTCAGCCTGGCGTTCTGAACGCGCCCGCGTCAGCGCTTGGCGCTCTTCCTCGTGGCCGCTCTCTTCGGCGCGGTCTTCTTGGAGGCGGTCTTCTTGGAGGCGGCCTTGGAGGCGGTCTTCTTGGAGGCGGCCTTCTTGGAGGCGGCCTTGGAGGCGGTCTTCTTGGAGGCGGCCTTCTTGGAGGCAGCCTTCTTGGAGGGCGCCTTCGTCGGTACGGGCTTCTTCGACTCTGCCCCCGCATCGAGGAGCGCCGCGAGCTTCTTCGGGGCGACCGCGCAGTAGCTCTCGCGCAGCCAGTCGCAGAGCATGTCGAGCGGCGCCTTGCCCGGCGGCCACTGTGCCGAGACCCAACCGGCCTTACCGAGCCCGTATCCCGTCGGCTTCACGCCTGGGATCGTCAGTGCCATCGGCGCGGACTCGGGGAGCTTGCACGAGATGAAGAAGTCGTCGTGCTCTGCGCCGCCCTCCTTGCCGGTCCCCATGAAGACGAACACCTTCCCTTTCACCTTGAGGGCGCGGTGGTCCCAGGGAAACTCCTCGGTCGCCTCGGGGAAGCTCAGACCAAGGTTGCGGAGCCTGGCTTCATCGGGGTTCTTCGGGGTCCTATTCTTCGTGGCCATGTCGGCGCGGAGCCTACGCGCGCGCGGCTGCGCCGTCACACGAGAACGGCCCCTTCCGCGGCCGGCCGTCGGCGAGGAGGGGCACGTCGAGTGGCCCCGCCATCCATAGGGTGCAGCGACCGCCAGCGGCCCAGTAGGCGCGAGCCGTCCGCGAGACGTGAGCGCCGTACGGGATGGCGTGGTTCTCCCAGGAGCCGGATCGTCGTGGCTCCAGGCGGCGAGCTCAGAGCGGATAGCGCTTGATGCACTTCGTGTCGGTCGGGCCCGTCGAGCCGACCCACTCGCCATCGACGCAGCGCGACCAACGCTGGTTGCTGCGCGACTGCACGCAGACGTTCTCGTCGACAGGACGTCCGAGCGTCGCGCTCTGGCACTGCTCGTCGTTCGCGGGCACGCTCTGGATCGCGCGCTTCACCGACGGGACCTCCTCGAGCGCCGTGAACTTGTACCCCTCCGCGATCAGCGTCGGGAGGATGTACTTGACCATGTCGACGGTCTTGTCGTGGATGTCGTGCATCAGGACGATGCCGCGCTTCTTCGCACGGATCTCCTTCAGATAGAGGTCGCCGCAGCGCTGCACGCTGACGCCCTTCCCCCAGCAGTCCCAGTCCGCGGCCGCGTTCGCCGTCAGCGCTCCGCCCTCGTCCCAGAACACGCTGCCGACGTACTTCTTCATCGCGGTGGCGTTGATCGCGCGCGCGACCCCCGCGTTCCACGCCCCGAACGGCGCGCGCACCACCCACGGGCCTTCCGGCTGCGCCGCCGCGATGATCGCGTCCGTGTCGGCGATCTCCTTCACGATGGAGGTCGCGGAGAGCGCGGTGAGCTGCTTGTGGTTGTGCGTGTGGTTCGCGAGGAGGTGCCCGCGGCCGACGATCTTGTCGACCGCCCCCTGGCGGCCCGCGACCTTGGAGCCGTTGATGAAGAACGCCCCCTTCACGCCTTTCTCGGCGAGGTAGTCCGCGAGCTCGGCGGTCCGGCGGCCGGGACCATCGTCGAACGTGAGACTGAGCGTCTTGGCCGGAAGCTCGCTGCCGTTCAACTGGCGCTCGGCGACGAGCTCGTCTTCGGTCGTCGCGCCGTCGCCGGCCTGGGTCTCGTCGTACTCACCCTCGTCCGAGTCCGCGTCGACCGCACAGCCCGCGGACGCGACGCACGCCGAGGTGGCAACGAGAAGAAGCGCGAAGAGACGACGAGCGACCATGTCGGGGACCTCCAAGAAGAGATGCCAATACTGAATGCACACACCGCACCACCCTGGGCCACTTCTGTAAGTGCGGACTACTACGGTGAATTCGCGATTCCACTTATCGAGAAAGTTTCAGTGCTGCCCAGGAAGCGGATCGTCCCGGATCCAGGAGTCCTGGCCAGGGGGCACGCAAACGCTCGCTCCAATCCCCCTCACCTTCGCGATCGACGACGACCCGTGATCGTGCGCGCGGACGCGCGTCTCGAGCCGCGATCGTTCAACGGAGCCAGGCGTCGACCTCGGGATCGCCGAGGAACTCGCCGACGCGGACGACGGGCGGCGCGCTGGGACGGCCCCGGCCGCTCGGCGGTGTCGCGTCGAACCAGTGCTCCTCGAGCGGATCGATCGATTTCGAGGCTAGCCGGAGATCCTCCGACGAGTCCGTGACGCTGAGCGAGTTCATCCGGCGACCTCCTGCCCGAGACGAGCGGCCGGCGATCTACACCAGAGCTTCGGGTATTCAATGCGGTCGGCGTCGTCCCGACGCGAAGGAGACGCGACCGGGTCGTGACCGGCTCCAGTCGATCAGCTCGCGTCCGCGTCCGGACATCCGTGCTCGGGCACGATCGGCTGGCCGGGACCAGGGCTGGGCATGTTCTCGACGTTCGCCGCGTCGCCGCCGTCCTCGTCCTCGCCGCCGACCGGCTCCGCTTCCGGCCCCTCGGGGCCCGGATCGTCGCCGCGCCGCGGGTTCGGCCCCTCGTCACACGCTCGCTGACGGCGGAGCGCACGTGCCCGCAGCGTCACGTCGTCGCGACAACGGATCGATTCGAGGGCGCTCATCATCGGGACTCCGGGAAGAGCTCACGGCTCAAGACAGGACGAGGGCGCACGCGAGCATCGATGCGCGGAGCAAGGGTCGTTCCGCCTGCGGCGAACGGAGAGGCGAACGGCGAGCCGACGCTCCCGCTCAGGCCGGGACGGGCGCCGCCGTCTTCGCGCGGCCGCGAACGCGATGGATGACGATGGCGGCCACGATGAGCCCGAGGCCGATGAGCTGCGACGTGGAGAGGCCGATCGCGCCTCCGCGATCGTCACGGCGAAGGATCTCGACCGCAAAGCGCGCGAGCGCGTACAGCACGAGCGAGGCAGCGAAGACCTGGCCGTCGTAGCGCTTGCGCGGGAGCACGACGTAGAGGCACACGAACGCGACCGCGAGCGAGGCAGCGGACTCGTAGACCTGCGTGGGGTGCACGGGCTCGCTCCACATGCGTGCGGAGTGCAACAGATGTTCTTTCGCCTGGGCGTCGCTCGCGGGGCTCCGCGGAGGGAACGATAGGCCCCACGGGAGCGTCGTCACCGAGCCGAAACAGCAGCCGGCGAGGAGGCATCCCATCCGGCCGAACGCGAGGCCCATCGGGATCGCGAAGCCCGCCATGTCGGCCGCCTTCCAGAACGGAAAGCGATCGCGACGAAGGAGGAAGACCGCCGCGCCCGTCGCGCCAATGAAGCCGCCGTAATACGTGAGGCCACCGGCCCAGAACTTCGCCCAGGCGAAGCAATCGGAGCTCTTCGGGTGGCACACGCCCCGAGCCGAGTCCCACACGCCGTCGTATGCGGCCGAGAGGCACTCGGCCCGGTCGAAGGGCCAGTCGACGAGCGAGGGATCGGTGCACATGTGCACGTACTCCCAGAAGTGCCCGTCCGCGATCACGTGGAGGAGCCGGGATCCGGCGACGCCCGCGAGCAGCATCGCCAGGCCGAGATCGACGATCACGTCCGGGTTCAGGCCGATCCGCCGGGCCCAGAGCACGCCCAGGGCCGTCGCGAACAAGAATCCCGACAAGAGGAGGACGAAGTAGGAGGGGAACCCCACGTCGAAAAGGCGAAAGAGCTCCGGACGCATGTCGCTCGGGGGCGACTGTACCAGCTCGACGGCATTCTGGAGGGCCGGTAGTCTCCATGGTCGAGCCGCGGGGGCCTTCAGCGCCTGGGCTACCCGGACTCGGTGCGCATGAACGACACGACAACGCCGAATTTCATCGGAGGCGAGCTCCTCGCGGGCAAGTACCGGGTCGAGCGCGTGATTGGCGAGGGCGGGATGGGGGTCGTGCTCGCCGCGCGGCACGAGGCCCTGGCCACGAACGTCGCCATCAAGCTCCTGCGGACGAGCGCGCTCGAGCACACCGACGTCGTCGGTCGCTTCATGCGCGAGGCACGGGCCGCGGTGAGCCTGCGGAGCGAGCACGTCGCACGCGTGTTCGACGTCGGTAACCTCGAGGACGGTCGGCCCTACATCGTGATGGAGCGGCTCGAGGGCAAGGACCTCGGCGACGTCATCGATCACGGCGCGTTCGTGCCCGTGGCCGACGCCGTCGACTACGTGATGCAGGCGTGCGAGGCGATCGCCGAGGCGCACGCGGCCGGGATCGTCCACCGCGATCTCAAGCCGAAGAACCTCTTCCTCACCCACGCGGTCCATGGTCGGCCGCTGGTGAAGGTGCTCGACTTCGGCATCTCGAAGATCGAGACGCGGGGCGGCGCGCAGGAGATGCAGCTCACGCGCACCACCGAGGTCATCGGCTCCCCGAGCTACATGTCCCCGGAGCAGCTCCGCTCCTCGCGCAACGTCGATGCGCGCACGGACATCTGGGCGCTCGGCGTCATCCTGTACGAGCTCCTCACGAAGCGCGTCCCCTTCTATGCCGAGACCGTGACGGAGCTCGTCCTCGTGGTCGTCACCGAGAAGGAGCCGCCGGTTCGCTCGCTGCGCCCCGACTGCCCCGAGGGGCTCGAGGCGATCGTCGCGCGTTGCCTGCAGAAGCAGCCGGAGCATCGCTTCCAGAGCGTCGTCGAGCTCGTCCAGGCGCTCGAGCCGTACGCCCACGGCGTCCAGGCCTCGATCACGGAGCGTGTACGCGCGGTGGCGGGGGCGTCCGGTCGCGGGCTTCCGCCCGCGCCGAGCTCCGGTCCGATGCCGGCGGGAGGCACGGCCCCGGTCCCGTCGGCGACTCCGTCGTCGCGCGTGAACGTGCACGGCGGGACGTCCGTCGCTTGGGGCGAGACGCAGTCGGTCGTCGGCCCTGCCCCTCACCTCGCGCCTCGGCCCGCGCCGGAACGGAGCTCGCGCGCCGGGCTCATCGTCGGGCTCGTCGTCGGCGGCCTCGTCATCGCGTCGACGGCTGCGGGCGGCGCGGTCTACTACGTGAAGCGGTCGTCCGCGCACGGTCCTCCGGCCGCGGCCGCGGCGGCGAGCGGCGACGACGGCCTCCCCTTGCCCCCCGGACGGAAGGACCTACCGCCCGTGCCGACGACGTCCGTCGCGGTCGCGCCGAGCCCGACCCCGGAGACGCCCGCGGCGAGCGCCTTGCCGGAGACGCGGAAGCCAGCCCCCACCGCGACCGCGCGCACGCCCGGCCCGAAGCCGGCAAACACGCCCAACACGACGAGACACGACGATCTGAGCAACATCGGGCGCCGCTGAGGCGGCTCGGGTTAGGATGAGATCCATGAGTCGGACCTCCGTCTCGGTCGCGATCGCGTTCGTCGCGCTCGCTGCCGCCGGGCATGCGCATGCGGGTGGGAACGAGGCGGCAGCGGAGGCGCTCTTCGGTGAAGCGAAGAAGCTCGTTGCGCAGGGCAAGTACGCCGAGGCGTGCCCGAAGTTCGCAGAGTCGAACCGGCTCGATCGCGGCGCCGGCACCTTGATCCATCTCGGCAACTGCTACGAGAAGAACAAGCAGACCGCGAGCGCGTGGGCGACCTACAAAGAGGCCGCGAGCGCCGCGCAGGCCCTCGGCCGAAAGGACTGGGAGAAGCTCGCGTCGCAGCGGGCGAGCGCGCTCGAGCCGAAGCTCGCGCGCCTGACGATCAAGGTCGATCGTGCGAACGAGAAGATCGAGGTGTCGCGCGACGGCACCAGCGTCTCGCCCGCATCGTTCGGTGTGCCGATCCCCGTCGACGTCGGGCAGCACTCCGTCGAGGCGACGGCAGCCGGACACAAGCCGTTCACGACCACCGCGACGGTCTCGAAGGACGGCGAGAGCGTCGAGGTCTCCATTCCGAAGCTCGAGCCCGAGGCCGCGACCCCGGAGCCGGTCGCGACGACGACCACGACGACGCCGTCGACACCTCCCCCCGGCGCAAACGCAGACAGGAGTGACGGCAGCGGGCAGCGGACGCTCGGCTTCGTCATCGGCGGGATCGGCGTCGCCGGTCTCGCAGCCGGCGCGGTCACCGGGCTCATGGCGATGGGCAAGAGCAGCGACGCCAAGGCGGATTGTCCCAACGACGGCAGCTGCGCCTCGCGCGATGCCGTCGACGCGAGCGAGAGCGCGAAGACCCTGGGGCTCGTCTCCACGATCGCGTTCGTCGCCGGCGGCGTCGGCTTCGCGGCCGGCGCAGCGCTCGTGTTCACCGCTCCGAAGGAGGGCGAGGCCGACGCGAAGAAGACGGGGATCGCCCCCGCGCGCGTCCGAATCGCGCCGAACGCCGGCCCAGCGGGCGGCGGTGTCACCGTGATGGGGGTCTTCTGATGAAGCGCGCTCGCATCTTCTTGAGTCTCGGGATCCTCACCGGCTGCGCTGGCCTCATCGGCGTGCCCGACCTCACGTTCGACGAGCAGGCCGAACAGGGAAGCCCCGACGGAAGCACGTCCGTCGACGGGAGCAGGACCATCGACGGAAGCACGCCGATCGACGGCTCCGCGCCCGCTTGCGACGAGTCGAAGCTCCAGACGGATCCGAAGCACTGCGGTCGGTGCGGGCACGATTGCCTCGGCGGCGCGTGCAACGCCGGGAAGTGCGAGAGCGTCGTCGTGAAGGGGGGCCTAGAGAACCCCGTCGATCTCGTGGCGGATGCCACGAGCGTCTACGTGACCACGCGCGCAAACGGGACGGTGCTCCGGATCGCGAAGGCCGACGGAAAGACCGACGTCCTCGCGAGCGGTCACAAGGAGGCGCGCGGCGTGACGCTCGACGGCCAGAACCTGTTCTGGTCGAACTTCGACTACGACGGCGACGGCGGCGATGGCTACTGGGGCGGCGTGTGGGGCTGCGCGCTGCCGGCCTGCTCGGACACGCGGCTCGTCGCGACGGGCGACCACGCCGCGTACGTGCGGTTCTCCGGCGGCTTTCTCTACTTCGCCGAGAACAACAACGGGGTCGTCGTGCGCGTGAAGCCGGACGGGTCGATGCGCGCGAACGTCGGGAGCGGCAACAAGCCCTTCAGCGTCGCGGTCGACTCCACGCACGTCTACTTCCAGACCAACACCAACAACTTCCAGCGCGCGCTCCTCGACGGCGGCTCGCAAGAGCCCGTCGGTCCGCTCGAGAACGGCGGGAGCATGGGCTTGGTCACGCTGGACGCCGAGCGCGTCTACTGGGCGTACTCCGAATACGCGACCCCCAAGGGGCACGTCTACAGCGCGCTCAAGGCGAATCCATCGGCGCCGAAGGAAGAGTACGGCAGCGCGAACATGGGGTCGGTCGGCGTCGCCGTGGACGCGACGATGCTCTACTGGACGAACCAGGGCACGTTCGACGGCAATGACGTGAACCAGAAGGACGGCGAGGTCCTCGCGTGCCCGAAGGCAGGGTGCGGCGGTGCAGCCCCGATCGTCCTGCAGCAGGGACTGACCTCGCCTGGCGCGATCACCGTCACCGACGATGCCGTGTACTTCCTCACGTTCGGCACGAAATACGGCGGAGCCGACGGCGAGCTCCGCAGGATCGCGAAGCCCTGACCGACGCTCTCGCGTCGAGCCTGCAGCGCGACGCGAGGTGCTTGGCGGAGTCGGCGATCCCCGCTATGGCCTCTGGCCATGAGCTATACCCTTGGCGTCCTCGGCGGCAGTGGCCTCTACGAGATGGAGGGGCTCGTCGACGTGTCGGAGGTCGAAATCGATACTCCGTATGGGCGGCCGAGCGACGTCCTCGTGAGGGGCAGGCTCGAGAACGGCACCACCCTCCTCTTCCTCCCGCGTCACGGGCGTGGGCATCGCATCCCGCCGCACGCCATCAACTACCGCGCGAACGTCTGCGCGTTGAAGAAGGCCGGCGCGACTCACCTCGTCAGCGTGAGCGCGGTCGGCTCGATGAAGGAGGAGATCGAGCCGGGGCACCTCGTCGTTCCCGATCAGTTCATCGACCTCTCCAAGAGGCGCGTCTCGACGTTCTTCGAGGATGGCATCGTCGCCCACCTGCCCTTCGCCGATCCGACGTGCAAGCTCCTCGGCGCGGCGTTCGCCGATGCGGCCGAACGCGCCGGCGCCCGGGTTCATCGCGGCGGCACCTACGTCTGCATGGAGGGCCCGCAGTTCTCGACCCGCGCGGAGAGCCTCCTCTACCGGACGTGGGGCGTGTCGGTCATCGGCATGACCGGGATGCCGGAGGCCAAGCTCGCCCGCGAGGCCGAGCTCCCGTTCGCTACGCTCGCCCTCGCCACCGACTACGACTGCTGGCACGACGGGCACGACGCTGTGACGGTCGAGCAGGTCGTCGCGACGATGAAGAAGAACGTGACGTTCGCGAAGAAGGCGCTCGTCGAGCTCTCCGGGCGGCTCCCGGATCCGACGACGAGCATCGCCTACCGTGCCCTGAAGGGGGCCGTGATGACCAGCCCGGGCGCAGTGACCGACGACGCGCGGGCCCGGCTGGCCTGGCTCCTTCCTCCCGGCGAGTAGCGCGGAACACACGGGAATCTCGAGGCCCTCGCAGGGTCAGGGGCCTCGCGATTCCCGTCGATTCGATGGACTCGATGCACTAGGCTGCGTGCTTGCAATGCAGAAGAGCCCCGCCCTCATCGTTGGATCCGTCGCGTTCGACGATCTCGAGATGCCGTCCGGTACGTTCAATGACGTCCTCGGAGGCGCCGCCACCTACTCCTCGATCACCGCGTCGCTGCTGACGCCCGTGCGCCTCGTCGGTGTCGTCGGAAACGACTTCCCCGCAGCGGTCCTCGAGGACCTGAAGCAGCGCGGCGTCGATACCGCCGGCGTCGAGCACGCCGATGGCAAGACGTTCCGCTGGCGCGGGCGCTACTCGCCGGACCTCTCGAGCCGCACCACGCTCGATACGCAGCTCAACGTCTTCGCCGACTTCCGTCCGAAGATCCCGGCGCAGTTCCGGTCGTCGCCGTTCGTCCTGCTCGGCAACATTCACCCTGCCCTCCAGCTCGAGGTGCTCGCCCAGGTGGAGAAGCCGAAGCTCGTGATGGCGGACACGATGAACTTCTGGATCTCCGGCGAGCCGAAGCTCCTCGGCGAGGTCCTCGCGAAGATCGATCTCCTCGTCATCAACGACGAAGAGGCGCGCGAGCTCACCGGGATCCACAACCTCGTGAAGGCCGCCGCGGACATTCGCAAGCGTGGGCCGTCGCGCCTCATCATCAAGCGTGGTGAGCACGGAGCCCTCTACTTCGACGACGCCGGCGTCTTCTTCGCGCCCGGCTATCCGCTCGAGGAGGTCCTCGATCCGACGGGCGCGGGCGACTCGTTCGCCGGCGGGCTCATCGGCTACATCGCGCGCATGGGCACGGTCGATCACCAGACGATCCGCAAGGCGATCTACTTCGGCTCGGCGCTGGGCTCGTTCTGCGTCGAGGGCATCGGCCCGAAGCGCCTGCTCGACGTCGGCGCGAAGGACCTCGACAAGCGCATGCAGCAGTTCATGGCCCTCGTGGAGACGGGCGGCCCCGTTACGCTACCCGAGTGAGAGGATAAAGATGGCGACCCTGCGCTCGTTCGGTCCGGTGGCTCTTCTCCTGGGGCTCGGTGGCGTTGCCGCTGCCGTCGTGCTCGCCTGCGAGGACGATCCCCACCGCCGAACGGAGCCAGGGGGTGGCGGTGGCGCGTGCGAGGCCCTGCCCGGCGAGCTGCCGGCGCCCGACTGCGACAACTCGTCGAAGTCGTGCAAGCCGCAGGCCGGCTGCGAGATCGACGAAGGCCGTTGCGGGACGAAGTCGACGTGCCTGCCCCTCTCCGACAACAAGGGGAAGGACGTCCTCGACCTCCGGATCCGTCGCCTCAACATCGCCGCTCCCGAAGCGCTCGCGGGCCAGTTCATCCAGAATACCGTCGTCAACAGCGGCATCGACCTCAACGAGCCGACCTGCTCCGAGATCGGCAAGGGCCTCTTCACGTGGCTCCTCCGCGTCGACAAGAAGGCGGGCACGCTGGTCACCGGCGGCGCCCCGCCGTCGAGCGATCCGATCGGCCAGGGCTTCTGCTTCGCGAACTTCGAGATCGGCGGGACGAAGGTCCAGCCTATCTCCGCGAAGATCGAGTTCACCGGCGACACCTTCAAGACCGTCGAGCGGCAGAACGTCAACATCCCGATCTTCCTCTCCGAGCAGCTCTCCAGCGCGATCATCCTGCCGATCCGGGACGCGCGCATCGAAGGAGTCACCATCTCGGCGGACGGCAACTGCATCGGGGCGTTCAACGCCGCCGCGCTCGATCCGTCCTGCACCGAGGACCGCGACCTGTGTCCGAAGTGGACGACCGCGGGCGCGCTCGGCGGCTTCATCACCCTCGAAGAAGCCGATGGCGTGAAGATCCGCGATCTGAACAACAAGTCGCTGTGCGCCTTCCTCGCTGCCGAGGCGGACCTGGTCTGCACGCGCGATGCCGCCGGCAAGATCACGTACAAGGGCGACTACTGCTCGACGGACAAGACCCCGGGCAGCTGCCAGGACAGCGTCTGGCTCGCCGCGACCTTCGCCGCGAGCGCCTCGAAGATCTTCGAGGGCCAGGGCGTGGTCGAGGGATGCTCCGGCGCGACGACCGGCCCGGTCGACGCCGGGACCGATGCCGACGTCAGCGACGCTGCGACCGACGCCGACGCGCAGTGAAACGAAACATCGACGTCTGACGCGCGCCGACGCATGGCGTCACGGCGATGGAGGCGTCCATGTGTGCATCGTCTCGATGCTCGTCTCATTCGGTTTTGAGACGCGGCATCTCTCCTAATTTCCGGCATTCTGTCCGGACCCAGTGATAAGGCACAGCCGTTGGGGTGGTGCCCGATCGTCGACCTGTCACAATGACGATGGGCGACGAGCCGGCTCCCGGACTCCGTGAGGGGTCCGAAGGGTCGACCGTTGGATTTCTCGAGGGCAAGCGAGCTTCGACGCCCCGCGCTGCAATCGAGAGGTGCTGCGGTCACGAGGAGGAGAGAGATCATGCTTTCACGTTTCCGCCACGTCTTCGGCGCAGTCTTCTTTCTCCTGATTGCATCATGCAGCGGAGGAGGCTGCGGGGGCTGCGGAGGCTGCGCGGGCATGACTCCGCTTCCGGGAGGCTTCCCGGCAGACAAGGCGGTCGAGAACGCGGCCTCGGTGCGTGTCTCCCGTCCCGGCCTCGACTTCATCGAGAAGGAGCTTGGCCCGATCGTCGGCACGGCGACGAATTCGCCCAACGGAAAGCTCACCTTCCCGATCCCCTCATCGGACTTCAATCAGAAGAACGCCTTCAACATCATCATCAACTTCGATGTCGACGGGACGATCTGCGTGGGCGGTCCCGACCCGAATTCGACCCCCCCGCGGTGCACCGCCGAGGTCGACTTCGGCGGCTCGACGTTCAAGATCGACGCGGTCACCCCGGACGCCATCCAGATGAGCGCGGTCATTCCGATCCAGCTCGATGACACGCCCGTCCGAGCGAACATCGACCCGGGGCCCGAGGTTACGCTGCACGTCGGGTACGGCTCGAACGGCACCTGCACTGGAAGCAAGTCCGAGAAGGTCAGCGTTCAGCCCAAGGCCTTGCCGATCAAGGTCCGCATCCCCCTCGTCGCCGAGACGACCGCGCCTCGCATCGGCTACACGAAGATCGACGTCGACAACGCGGTCATCGATCTGGATGCGATCTCCGCGAACGACATCCGGATCTGCGCCGACTGCGGGCCGCTCTCCAACGTCTTCGGCGCCAACCTCTGCAACCCGATCCTCAACGCCGGGTTCATCAAGAACCCGATCGTGAACGCGCTCAAGAGCGGGCTTCAGGGGCAGGTGAAGGGCCTGGTCCGCAGCCAGCTCTGCACGAAGCCGAATCCGACGCTCAACCCGTCCTGCCCGACGCAGACGAGCCCCGACGCGAACAATCAGTTCTGCGTCTACGACTCTGCGAAGGACAAGTGCGTCCCGATGCTCCTCGGAACCGACGGGCATCTCGAGCTCGGTGGCTTCCTGAAGAGCATCTCGCCGAGCACCGCCGGCGGCCTCGACTTCGGGCTCGCCTCGTTTGGCGCGATGAAGCCCGCGCCCGGCCTCGGTGCGAATGGCCAGGGGCGTACCCCGAACGGGATCACGCTCGGCATGATCGGCGGCGCCCTGCCCCAGCCGCCCTCGAAGTGCGTCGTCCAGAAGGCGATCACCCCGCCGACGGGGATCCCGATCCCCGACGAGCTGAACCCCACCGCCGCCGATCCCTCAGGCGCTCCCCACGTCGGCATCGCGCTCGCGGGCCGCTTCCTCGATTACTCGTTCACCAGCATCTACAACAGCGGTCTCCTCTGCCTCGGTGTCTCGACCGAGCAGTTCGACATGCTGAAGAGCGGTCTCCTCGGGTTCCTCATCCCGTCGCTGAAGACGCTCACGTTCGAGCAGGCCGACGCCGCTGCCGCGATCTCCACGCGCCCGCAGGCGCCGCCGATCGTGAAGCTCGGCGGCGGAACGGATCCGAACAAGGATCCTCTCCTCCACGTCACGCTGCCGAAGTTCGCGCTCGACTTCTACATCTGGAGCTTCGATCGCTTCGCGCGGGTCTTCACGTGGACCGGTGATCTCTCGATCCCGGTGTCGCTGCAGGCCAGCAAGGACGGCATCGTTCCGGCGCTCGGCGAGATCAAGGTCCAGAACGGCTCGATCGAAAGCGCCGACGTCCTCCTCCTCGACGATCCCAACATCGTTGCGGGTGCGGTCAGCGGCATCTTCGGGACGGTCTCGAAGCAGCTCGTCGGCTCGGGCTTCTCGCCGATCGACCTCTCGAGCTCGCTTTCGAGCCTCGGGCTCGGCCTCGAGGTCAACGAGATCAAGAAGCTCACGAAGGGTAGCGACGACTTCGTCGGCATCTTCGCGACGATGAGCAAGACGCCGGGGACGGCGCTCGTCGAGTCCGACACCCAGGCGAAGCTCGTCGCGAAGCGCGTGTGGAAGGACCACATGCAGGCCGGGACGTACGAGCGCGAGAAGCTCCCCGAGCTCGAGGTGGAGCTCTCCTCCTCGCTCGACGACGGCACCCGCGTGATCGAGTACTCGTGGTGGATCGACGGCGGCACGCGCTCGCCGTGGTCGACGGACAAGCACCTCTTCATCAAGGACGATCAGCTCTTCTTCCAGGGCCGTCACGTGCTCCACGTCGCCTCGCGCATCGCGGGCGAGGTCCACACCGAGGACGCGACCCCGGCGGCGGTGCCGTACGTGATCGACGCGCTCGCGCCGTTCGCGAAGCTCCAGAAGAACGGCTCCGTCGCGTCGCTCGAGGCGTGGGATCTCGTGACCCCCTCCGAGGCACTCGTCGCGCGTGTTCGTCTCGACGACGGCGAGTTCGGCGCGTGGGTCCCCGTCGCCGAACTCGGAAACATCGCGCTCGGCGATGCGGACTCGGTCGAGGTCGAGGTCAAGGACGAGGAAGGCAACATCGGAACGGTCCGCCAGGCGCTCCGCGGTCGTGGCGATCCGACGCTCGGGGCTGCCTCCGGCTGCGGTTGCTCGACCCCGGGCACCAAGGACACGGGCGGCGTCGTCGCCCTCGCCCTCGGGCTCGCCGGGCTTGCGCTCGTCGTCCTCCGCCGTCGCAAGGCGGGCGCCGATGCCGACGTTCGTCGCGCGATGACGCGTGGCGGGATCGCCCTCGGCGCCATCACGATGGTCGCGGCGACGAGCCAGGGCTGCGCCTGCGGAAGCGAAGGCGACCCGCAGACCGGCTGCGGCTCGGACTGCAACCAGCCGTGCCTGACGGGACTCCAGCAGGGCCAGCCCGGTGCGTACCTCTCCGTCGCGAAGGCGAAGGACGGAACGCTCTGGGCCGCTGGCTACAACGACTCGCTCCTCTCCGACTTCGAGGCGCTCCTCTGGGGTGACCTCGTCGTCGGCAAGTACGACCTCGGCAAGCAGGAGGTCGCGTGGGAGACCGTCGACGGGACGCCGGTGCGCACCGACGGCACGTGCGGACCGTACGAGCCGTACGCCTGGCGCAAGGGAGAGACCGACTCGGGCGACAACGTCGGCCGCTACACGTCGATCCAGCTCTCGACGAAGGACCAGCCGATGGTCAGCTACTACGACGACACCAACAAGCGGCTGAAGTTCGCGATCAACGACGGCGGCTGGAAGGTGTCCGTGCTCAAGGAGCAGGCCGGCGCCGACATCGGCAAGTACAGCAAGATGCTGCTCGTCGACGGCAAGCCCGTCATCGCGTACATGCACCTCGAGCCGGGCAACGCCGGTCGTACCCGGACGAAGATCTCGCTCGCTCGCGCGAAGGTCGAGAGCCCGCACGGACCGGAGGACTTCTCGTTCGAGGACGTCGCCGTCGACGAGGACGGGCCGTGCCGCGCAAACGCGTGCAGCGCCGGTGAGGCGTGCGTGAAGGAGACCGGCACCTGCACGAAGACGGTCGGCGGTTGCCAGCCCGCGTGCGGTGAGGCGGACGTTTGCGTCACCAAGGACAACAAGGCCACCTGCGTCGCCAAGATGGGGGCGATCGAGACCTATCCGCGCGGCCTTGGTCCGTACATCAGCTTCGCGGCAGGTCCGCAGGGCCTCGGCCTCGTCGCGTACGACGGCTACCACGGCAACCTCGTCGCCTTCATGGATCGCGGCGCGGTCCCGTGGGAGCGCGTCATCCTCGACGGCGAGACCGGCAAGCGCGCGGACAAAACGGCGATCGATACCGGCGACGTCGGCATCGGCGCGTCACTCGCGATCGGCGCGAGCGGCACGTGGCACGTCAGCTACGTGAACGGCCTCGACGAGACGCTCCGCTACATCTCGATGACGAACGGCAAGCCCGGGCGCTCCGAGATCGTCGACGACGGCTTCACTGTCGACGGCAAGCCCCACGCGGACGGCAAGCACATCGTGGGTGATGACTCGACCATCCGTGTCGACGGCGACGTCATCAAGATCTACTACGCCGACTCGTCGTCGCTCGGCCTCCGTCGCGCGGTCGGCACCGGCGGGTCGGGGAGCTCGCGGAAGTGGGACCTCCGCTCGGTGAAGCAGGACAACAAGTGGGTTGCGTTCCCGCAGTTCGTCCCCGGCGAGGACAAGGTCGCCGCCTGGTGGCGTCAGAGCACGCGCGAGAGCAAGACCGTCGAGGGCAACGTCATCGTCCTCTCACCCTGAGCTCGGGCCCGCAGCGATGTCGCTCTCCGCACCGAGGACGGTCGCGCGGATGTGAGCAGCCTGGAGGACCAAAGCCTCCAGCTCCCTGACCTCGTCGTCGGCCTCCACGAGACGGTCATACTCCTCGATCAGAACGCCACAGCGCCCGCACGCGAGCTCGAGTGCGCGGCGCTGGTTGGCCTCGGTGTCGCCCGGCGGGTTGTTCTCCGCCATCAGCTCGTCGGCCTTGCGCAGGACCGCCACACACTTGGCGCGCTCCGGTACGCCATGCCCCGCGCGGAAGTGCTCGGGAGCGCGACCGTAGATGGCCTCTTCGGGATCGCCACCGTGCGGCTCCGCCGTCTCGAGCAGCTCTTCGCCGAGCGGGCGCCGCGGATCGGTGAACGATCGACCCGGCTTGCGGTCGAGAATCTCTTGCCGAGAGACGGGTAGCTCACGCTCGCTGCTCTTCATGCTTCACCTTCTCTTCGAAGGCCCGAGCAAGCGACGTGCGCGCTTCGTCGCGCTGCGAAGCTAGGCCGCTACCTCGACGTCCTTGTCGAGCTCGGCCATGACACGCATCGCGGGTCCGCTCGAGCGCTCGCGCTCGGCGTTCACGACCTCGAGCAGCTCGTCCTTCGTAGCGAAGCCGAGGTCGAGGAGGGCGCGCATGTAGCCGTCGACGTAGCCGTGAGCTCGCGCGAGCCGTCCGTACGCTTCGCCGCGCTCCTTCGCCGAGAAGACGTCCGCGAGCATGCTCCGCAGCTCCGAGATCACTTCCGCCTTCCCTTTCATGTCACGCGCCTCCCGCGGCGGAGCCACCGAGCCTCCATCCCGCTCGACCGTGCGTACGGGATCGAACGTTCCGGGGCCAACTTTCCGGTGTCCGCGTCGACTCGACCGTGACGGCACCTCTGCGGGGGGGCCGGCGAGAATAGTGGTCACGCGGCGAGCGTTCGGCTAGACGAGCTTCGTCAATCCGCGCCGTGCGATACTCGATTCGCAGGGCCGACACGATCGAGCGCACGATTCGCATGGCAGAGCCGGAAAGCAGCACGGACAAGACCGCCGACGCTCCGCCAGGCGGCACGAACGCCGGCGCCTCGGGAGCGGACCCGACGGCACCGATCGCGATCGATCCCGACGCAGTCGTGGAGACCTCCAGCGGGGAGGACGCCGCGCGTGCGGAGGTCCGGCCGAAGAGCGGCGCGTCGATGTCCGAGATCGCGTCGAAGACGACCGAGGAGATCGAAGCACGGATCGTCGCGCAGGCGAAGGACGCCACGCGCGGCTCGCGGAGCGGCGCGAGCGTATCCGTCGCCTCCGCGACGGCGACTTCGAGCGACGCGAGTCCGCTCGCCGCATACGAGCTCCTCGCGCGCTCGGCTCGCCTCGGCGATCTCGTCGCGCTCACGAATCGCATCGTCACCGACGCCGCTCGCGCTCGAGCGGCGGACTGGGCGTTCACGTCCAAGGTCACGTCGGCCGCCGACGACGCGAAGCTCACGCGCGAAGACGCCGACACGCGCTTCGGCAACGTTCTCGACGTTCTCGCCACCGGCGGCGAAGGCGCCGCCGAGCGTGCGCTCGCCTCCGCGCTCTGGGCGCATGCCGTGGCGGAGTCGCCGCGCTCGCGGACGGAGGACGAAGACCGGCTCGCGGGTGACGTGCTCTGGCTCGCGACGCACACCGCGTTCGACGCGACGCCGCTGCTCGATCGTGCCCTCGGCGACGAGGCATCGGACCTGTGGGTCGCCATCGCCGATCGCGTTCGCCGGATCGAGCGTGGGAAGGGCGGCGCGCTCGGCCGCGGCGAAGCCGTCGTCGCCTGCGCGGCGCTCGCGGCCTCCGGCGCTGCCAACGCGAAGACGCTTTCGAGCGATCTCGCACGAGAGGTGAAGGACCCCGTCCTCCTCCGCGTGCTCGCGACCGGAGCAAGCGCGGATCGCGCGGAGGTCCGCCTCGAGGGAGAGCTCCTCCCCGCCCCGCGTGGATTCGTCGTCACGACGATCCTCGCGTTCACGGGCATCCTCTTCGCGATCCATGCCGTGCGCCTCGTCGCCCGGGTGGCTCTCGCCTATCGACGCCCGGCCGAGGTTTCGCTCACGGATTCGGGCGTGCGCGTGAAAACGCGCACCGAGATGCTCGGGCGAACGCTCCGCGAGCGCGAGCACGTCATCGTCCGCTCGGGCCTCGTGCGCGTCGTCCGGGAGGTGCGCTTCCCGCGCGTGGCGTTCTACGCCGGGCTCCTCGCGCTCGCGATCGGCAGCTACTTCGGCGTGCGTGCGTTCGTCGACGGCGTCCGCTCGGCTTCGCCCTCGCTCCTCGTCGTCGGGCTCGTCATCGTCGCGATCGGGCTCGGCGCCGATTTCGTCCTCGGGTCGCTCCTTCCCGGCGCGCGCGGGCGATGCCGCGTCGCCTTCGTGCCCCGGACCGGCCCGGTGCTGTGCGTTGGCGACGTCGATGCGCAGCGTGCGGACGACGCGCTCGCGCGATCGCTCGGCCGGAGCTGAGCACCGCACGCGCGCGCTCACTGCGAGCGACGAGCATCATCGTCTCGTCGAGGGATTACACCCCTCGACGAGACCGAATCGTCCAATGCTTGGACGGCACTTCACTGTCCGAGGATGCGCTCGCCGATGACGGCGTCGAGCTTGCCCGCGCTCGCGCGTGCCTCGACCCGCACCGAGCGCGCCGCATCGCCGGCGCACGCGCGAACGGCCGCGGCGATCTGACCGTGGGAGCGATCGAGCTCGTCGCCCGTCACGGCGTCGAACATCCGTAGCTCGAGCCCGGTCCCCTCGCCGGAGGCGCCCGCCGCGACGAGGAGGCACTGGCCGGCGGCCATGTTTGCATCATGCATGTACCGCTTCGCGGGCTCGAGGACGGCGTGCCGGACGACGCCGGCCTTGCCCTCGTGGACCGCGGCCGGGCCGGCGCCGCGCGCGAGCATGCGGCTCGCGGCGAGCGGATGTGCGGCGAAGGCAGGATCCTTCCACTTCTCGGGACGAACGAGCACTGCGAACGGCCCTGGGCGGCCGCGCGTCCCGAGGTCCACCCGGGCCTTGCCCTTGCCGCACGCGAAGAGGGCCGCGCCATCGGCGCCATCGCCGCTCGCGAGGAGCGAGCCGCGGTCGTCCCAGATCGCCGCCTCGACCAGCGCGAGGGGCGCGCCGGCGACGACGTCGACCCGCGTACACGATCCCGCGCCGAGGTCGACCGGCAGCGTCGCCCGCCGGCCGAGCTGGAGCTGCCCGGTCTGTGCGGACGTCGCGGCGCCGTATCCGGCCTTCACCAGCGAGCGCTCGCGCGCGGCGCGCGTCGTGTCGAGCGGCTGTCCCGAGGCGACCCAGGCGACATCCGGACGGGTGAGCATCTCGCGTGCGCTGTCGCCCTTGGCCTTCGCGAGGACGACGGCGACCAGTCCGCGACCGACATGCGGGCGCACCTGCAGCGAGCCGGCGACTGCGGTCTGCGAGCAGACCGTGACCGAGCGGACTGCCGATGTGTCCTTCGCGCGCGTGACGAGGCGCCCCTCGGCGTCGAAGACGTCGACGTCGAGCACGGCCACGTCCTCGTCGGGCACCACGAGGGCGTCGGCGCATCCACCTTCGTCGATCGTCAACCCGATCGACGAAGGCGCGCGCGCGTCGACCGCGACCGCGACCCGCCGTTGCTCCTCCCACGTGCCGCCGATCGCGGCTCGGTGGTTGCGGACATGCTCATCGAGGCCCGGCCAGGTCTCGGGCGCCTTCGGCGTCGAGCCGCGCGCGTTGACGGCGCGCCCGACGGCATCGGCGCGCTCGCGAGGCACGAGCTGAGCGGCGATCACGCAGAGACCCTCACCGGCCGCGGCATGCGCCGCGACGTAGACGCGATCGGGATGCGGAGGACACACGAGGATCGTCGGCTTCGGATCCGGCCCCTCGTCGACGGCGATCGGGTTGCCCTCGTCGGCGAATGCGGCGAGGTCGATGTCTTCCAGCGAGGCCGAGGAGCGCGCGTAGGCAAGGAGGCACGCATCCTTCGGCACCTCGACGAAGGCTCCGGCGCGCTCCCCTTCGGCCATCGGTCCCGAGGCCACGATCGCGAGCGGACCGGCGCCGTAGCGCGACGCCGTCGTCGGGATGTCGCCGAGCAGCGGCCGCGCCTCGAGCGGTCCGGCGACGACGCGCGGCGCCTCGTACGCCACGTTCGGAGGCGGCAACGGCGGCGGGCTCGGCCGCCCAGCGCAGCTCGCGAGCGCTGCGAGAGCGAACGATGCGGACACGGAGCGGGACAGGATCGTCATCGGCCAGTCTCCCAGGCGCCGCTCTTCACCCGGAAGAGCGCGAGCCCCCAGCTCACGCCGGTCCCGCGCGCGAGGACCTCGAGGCGCGCACTCTCGTGTGCCCGGACGCAGAAGGCCGAGAGCGCGGCCTCCTCGGAAGCGCCACGCTCGTCCGTCGATTCGCGCCCGCCCACGAACGCGCGGAGCTGGAGCTGTCGAGCACGACCGCGCGTGACGCCCATCACCGCGACGTAACACGCCCCCGTCTCGACCGAGAGCGGAAGCGGCGTCACCCCGGTCGCGCCCTGCGCGAGGTAGACCGGATCGTCGGCGGGGACGGCCACGTGACGAAGGAACATCACGCGCGCCATCTTGCTTCGCGCGACCGGCCCCCAGATCGGCGGCAGGCGCGCCGGCAGCGGCCAAGTCCCGCGCGTCACGACGACCTCCGATCGAGGCGGTGCCCCGGCATAGACGAGCGAGACGTCCGTCGCGCTGCCAACGCACGTCTCGAGGCGTACGTCCGGGGCCTCGGTTCGATCGCGCGCGAGCAGCTGGTCGCCGTCGCGGAGCTCGGCATCGAGGTCGAGGCGAAAGCGACGGCCGGGCCGCTCGCGCACGGGCTCGCGGCCGAAGACTTCGATGCGGTGGCAGCCCTCGTCGAGCTCGAGCTCCTCCTCACCGCTGCCCTCGTCTCCTGACCGCGTGAGCGTACGCTCGCGGACGTTCGCGCCCTCACGGCGCAAGCGCACCTCGGCAGCGTCGACACGCTTCTCTAGCGGCACCAGCGGCGGCAGCGATCCCGCTTCGGCAGGCGGAGGGATCGCGCCGCCGGTGCGCTCCGGAATGATCGATCCGAGCGGCGCGAGCGGCCGATCCGAGCGACCGACGAGGATCTCGACAGCGCCTCGTCCCGCCTCGGCGGTGATCACGACGTGGCGTACGGCCGGGCGCCCCGCCTCGCAGCGCCGGAGCTCCAGGACGCCCGCCATGCTCGAGGCTCGTGCCGCCGGCTCGGGCGCGAGGAGCGGATCCATCGGCGCATCCGAGAGCCGCGCGCGGAAGCTGAGCCCGCGCGCGCCGACGACGGCGACCTGCGTGCATGCGCTCTCGTGGTCGTCGGGCTCCGGCGGGATTGGAACGAGGATCGTCTCGTCGTCGAACACGAAACGCGTGGGGACCGACGCCGTCCGGGCGCCGGCCACCTTCCACTGCTCCTGGACGCGCGCGGCGACGTCGCGGGTGTCCGCATGCGCATGGCCGCTCGCGAGCGCCGTGACGAGCACCAGCCCGACTGCGAGCAAGGCTCGGCTTCGATCCCTCGGGTCACCCATACCGAGCCGAAGAAGCTATCACGCCCGCTGCGGACGTCTCGAAAGGAGCGCGTGCTCCTCGGGAGGCTCGCGGCAGACCTCTGCAAGCCGCGTCGCGGCCGAGGTTGCCCGCTGCGCTTTCTAGACGATGGTGAGCGCGGTCTCGACGAACGCTCGCGCCCCGCCGTCCCAGACGAAGAGCTTGCGATCGTCGACGACGCCCGAGCGGACCGACGTGACGAGATACGCGAGGTCGTAGGTCGGCGCATCGCCGCCCATCGTGGCGGCCGCGGCGTCGGTCTCGGAGAAGTACGCGCCCACGTCGAGGTGCGAATGGTAGAGCACCTTCACGGGGCGCCCGTTCGACTCCCCTGCCCGCACGGCGCGCTCGAACTTGAGCGGATCGATGTCGAAGTACATCCGGCCGGTGCGCGGATAGGTCTCCGGATCGAGCCGGTGCAGCTTGTTGGCGCGGTTCTCCATCGGGACGATCTCGTCCACGAGGAGCGCGTCGGCGTCCGGACCGAGGAGAAGGCCGCAGCTCTCCTCCTCGCGCCCGTACGCGGCGACGGCCTCGGCATCGACACGCTCGATGACGTTGCGAGCGACCCGGAGGTCACCCTTGATCCACGGATGTTTCGCTACGTCACTCACGCGCAATCTCCCTCGTATTCTCGTTCACCAGACGTATTTCTTTTCCCAGCGCAGCGGCGAGAAGTAGCGATCGCCGCGGTCGCAGACGATACCGACGACGCAGCCGGGCTTGCCCTCGGTCTGGAGCTTCTCCGCGATGCTCACCGCGGCGAAGAGGTTCGCGCCGGACGAGTGCCCCACATGGAGCCCTTCCTCCCGCGCGAGTCGGTCGGCCATGTCCCAGCCGGCTTCGGTCGAGACCGGGAAGACCTCGTCATGGGCCGTCGGATCGTAGATCGGCGGGACGATGCTCGAGGCCATGTGCTTCAGCCCCTCGAGGCCGTGGAGCGGTGAGTCCGGCTCGACCGCGACGCAGCGGATCGGACGATGGTGCTCTTTCAGCCGTCGCGCCGTGCCCATCATCGTCCCGCTCGTGCCGAGGCCCGCGACGAAGTGCGTGATCCGATCTCCGAGGTCGCGCAGGATCTCGGGGCCGGTGCCGTGATAGTGCGCGAGCGGGTTGGACGGGTTCGCGTACTGATCGGGGTAGAAGTATCGGTCGGGGTCCTCGGCGACGATCTTCTTCGCGAGACGGATCGCGCCGTCGGAGCCTTCGAGCGGGTCGGAGAATACGATCTCCGTGCCGAACGCCCGCGCGATGTCCTTTCGCGCCTTCGAGACGTTGGACGGCATCACGAGGCGCACTTTGATCCCGAGCGCTGCCCCGAAGAGCGAATACGCGACGCCGGTGTTCCCGCTCGTCGAGTCGAGCAGGATCTTGTCCCTCGTGAGGCGGCCGTCCTTCTGCGCGTCCTGGATCATCCGGAGGGCGGCGCGGTCCTTGACGCTCCCACCAGGGTTCTCGAACTCGAGCTTCGCGTAGACGGGGACGTCCGGCGCCTTCTTCGTGACGTTGCGGAGCCGGAGGAGCGGCGTGTCGCCGACTGCCTCGACCACCGATTCGATCCGCCGCGCCCGGAGCCAGCCGCTCATTCGCGTCCCTCCCCGAGCACGCTGCGGATGGCGGCGAGCGCCCGGAGCGCGCCCTCGGCGACCTCGCGGGCAGGAGCGTGGCGGAGACCGAGTGACGCGATGTCGGCCGCGCGGTCGACATGAGCCGGAGACACCGCCTCTGCCCCCTCGGTGACGGTCATTCCCGCGCGGCTGACATAGCGATGCTCGATCGTGCGGACGAAGCCACTCGATTGGACCGCGACCGTGGCCGCGCACAGCTTCGCCTGCCCGCGCTCGCCGATCTCGGCGAGGCGGGTCTGCCGGCTGTAGCGCCGCTTCTGGTCCGCGGACGTCGTCATCCGCCGGCGATCGCGGGGATGATGCTGATCTGCTCGCCCGCCTTGAGCTCGGTGCCGAGGCCGCCGGTGAAGCGAACGTCCTCCTCGCCGACGTAGATGTTGATGAAGCGACGCACGCCCTTCTCGTCGAGCAGGCGATCCTTCAGGCCCGGGTGACGCTTCTCGAGGTCCTCGATGACCTCGCCGACGGTCGCCCCGGCCGCCTTCACCTCGTCCGCGCCGCCGGTGAGCGTCCTAAGGGCTGCGGGGATCCTCACGATCGTGTCCATGGCTTCTCCTTCGTGTGTTCAATCCGGCTCGGTCGCGACCGAGCCTTCGAGCTACGTGCTTCGTTGCGACAGGCAGACGCCTTCGACGTACCGCCTGGGTTCGATGTCCTGGATGTGAGCGGCATCGCCGCAGAGCGAGCAGTCCGCCCTTCGGGTGACCCGTCGCCGCCGCGAGACGAGCGACTTGCCGTCGAAGGTGAAGAGCTCGCCGAAGACGTCCTCGCCGGCGAGGACCGAGAGCGCGAGGTCCGCCTGCGCTGCGCCGACGAGGCCGACCATCGGCCCGACCACGCCGGCCTCCGCGCAGTTCGGTACGTTCTCGAGCGGGACGTCCTCGAAGAGGCAGCGGTAGCAGGGGCCACCGCTCGGCCCGACTGCGAGCGCCGTTCCGTGCCATCGGATGGCAGCGGCATGGACGATCGGGCGCTTCGCGATGGCGCACGCGTCCGCCGCGAGGAACTTGGTGGCGAAGTTGTCGCTCCCCTCGACCACGAGGTCGTACCGAGCGACGAGCTCGACCGCGTTGGTCGGCAAGAGACGGGTCTCGTGGAGCTCGAGCTCGGCCGAGGGAACGAGCTCCCGGAGGCGCGTGGCGGCGGCGCGAACCTTCGACCGGCCGACGTCGTCGTCCTCGAAGAGGACCTGCCGATGGAGGTTCGAGATGTCGACCTCGTCGTCGTCCGCGATGCCGAGCGCGCCGACACCTGCGCGAGCGAGCGCGATCGCGGCGGGGCATCCGAGCCCGCCGACGCCCACGACGAGGACACGCGCGGACGCCCACGCCGACGTCATGGCCCCTCCGAGAGGTGCGGGAAATACTCTTCGAGGCTGAAGTATCGCTCGCCGGTATCGCAGAGGAGCGTGACGACGTTCTTGGCGGGATCGCCGAGCTCGCGCGCTACCTCGTGCGCGACGTGCACGGCTGCGCCCGAGCTGATCCCGACGAGCAGCCCCTCGTGCTGCGCGAGGCGCACCTTCGCCCGCCACGCATCGTCGTCGGAGACGGTCCGGACCTCGGAGACGACCGACGCGTCGTAGTTCTTCGGGACGAAGCCGGCTGCGAGGCCCTGGATCTTCGTCGGGCCGCGCTCGCCCCGCGAGATCGTCGCGCATGCGTCGGGCTCGACCGCGAGCACGCGTACGTCGGGGAACACCTTCCTGAGCTCACGGCCGACGCCGCTCACCGTGCCGCCGGTGCCGACGGTGCCGACGAACGCGTCGATCGAGAGGCCTTCCATCGCCTGCAGCAGCTCGAACGTGGTCGTGCGCGCATGAACCGACGGGTTGGCCGCGTTCTCGAACTGCTGGGGCATGAATGCGCCCGGCGTGCGCTGGACGATCTCGCGGGCCTTCGCGATCGCTCCCTCCATCTGCGCCTCCGCGGGGGTCAGGACGATCTCCGCGCCGTAGGCCTCGAGGAGCTGGCGACGCTCGAGGCTCATGCTCTCCGGCATCGTGAGGATGAGCCGGTAGCCCTTCACCGCGCAGACGAGCGCGAGCCCGATGCCGGTGTTGCCGCTCGTCGGCTCGACCACCGGACCAGGCGCGACGAGGAGGCCGCGCGCCTCTGCGTCCTCGATCATCGCGGAGCAGATGCGGTCCTTCACGCTCCCGCCCGGGTTGAGGTGCTCCATCTTCGCCCAGATCGCCGCGCGTCGTCCTGGACGAGCCGCAGCATCGCCGCTCGCCTCCGGCCAGTCGGCCCGCACGCGCACGAGCGGGGTGTGTCCGACGAGCTCGAGCATCGACTGGGCGATCATCGGGGCGTTCTCCTCAGATGACGTAAGGGGTGCTGGCGGTGCGTGCGCGCGCCGCCAGCGCGACCCGTTCACCGCGCGCGCAGAGGTCCTGCACCGTGATGCCGTCGAAGCACTGCTCGACCGAGCGGGACAGGTCCGCAAGGACGGCATCGGTGACGTCTCGTGCATCCACCTCGTCCCGCTTGTCGCTTTTGTCGCGTTTGGCCGCGCGGCGCGGCCGGCGCGCGGCGGTCTTCTCGGCAAGCACGACGGGCCCCTCCACCGCACGGAGGACGTCGCCGAGCCTCATCTCGTCCGGCTCGCGCGCGAGGCTGAAGCCCCCGCGCGGGCCACGCTTCGAGTCGACGAGGCCGCCACGCTTGAGCAGCTGGAAGATCTGCTCGAGGAACCGAAGCGGGATGCGCTGGCGCGTCGCTACGTCACGGACCTGGACCGGCGCCTCTCCGTGGAGCGCGAGGTCGAAGACCGCCCGGAGCGCGTACCTGCCGCGGTTCGAGAGCCTGAGCACGCCGACAATCTAATTGTCGCATCGGAAAACTCAAGTATCTCCCGAACGCCCCGCATTTTCAGTCGAATGAGGGAGTGGCGCCCGTCACAGGAGACGGCCGCGCGGGCGTCGGCGGGTCGGGATCGCCTCCGATGCCGTGCCGCTTCGGCGCGATCGGGACGTTCGCTCGGAGCGCCGGCGCGCGTGCACGGAGACGATGAAGACGGGCTCGACGCGTCGGGGCAAGGGCGGGCACACTGGCGCGATGCGTTCCATGTCGCTCGCCTCGGACGCCGCACGCGCGATCCACGCCGAGCACCCCGCGATCGATCTGCACGCCGACACGCTGATGTGGTCGCGCTGGATCGGCTACGACATCCACAAGGCACACGAGCCTCCGCTCCCGTTCGCGGCGCTCGGCGGTCACGTCGACCTCCCCCGCATGCGCGAGGGAGGCATGGGCGCGCAGTTCTTCGGGCTGGTCTCGCTCCCGCTTGCGGATCGGCCGCGCGGGATGGCGCGCACCGTCCACGAGCAGATCGATGCGCTCGACCGCCAGATGGCGCACAAGCCGGGCGCGCTCCGCCTCGTGCGCACGGCAGCCGAGATCGAGCAATGCAAGGCGGAAGGCGTGATGGGCGCGCTCCTCGGGATCGAGGGTGCCCACGCGCTCGAGGGTGCCCTCGACAACGTCACCACGTTCGCGAGGCGCGGCGTGCGCTACATCGGCTTCCTCCACTTCAGCTCGAACGAGGCCGGCTATCCGGCGTACGGGCGCGGGCGTCGGGACACCGACGGGCTCACCTCCTGGGGCTTCGAGCTCGTCGAGCGCTGCGAAGCCGAAGGTGTGCTCGTCGATCTCGCTCACATCAACAAGCGCGGCTTCCTCGACGCGTGCAGCATCGCGAGGAAGCCGCCGATCGTCAGCCACACCGGCGTGCTCGGCGCGTTCGAGCACTGGCGCAACATCGACGATGAACAGCTCCGCGCCGTCGCCGACAAGGGCGGCGTCGTCGGCGTCATCTTTTGCCCGAAGTTCGTCGGTGGCGACGGCCTCGAGCCGGTCGTCCAGCACCTCAAGCACATCGTCGACATCGTCGGCGAGGATGCGCCCGCGCTCGGCAGCGATTGGGACGGCTTCATCGTCCCGACCCAGCCCCTCAAGGATCCACGTGGTCTGCCGCTGCTCACCGATGCCCTCCTCGCGGCCGGGTTCTCGAGCAAGGCCATCGGCAAGATCCTCCGCGACAACGTCATGCGCGTCCTCGACGAGGCCTAGCGTCGTGCGCGCGGCCTACGAGCGAGCGACCGTCCTCGAGCTAGGTGCGCGCGGCGTCCTCGATGGCGCACCGTTCACGCTCGCCGGACGCACGTGCGTCCGCGGACGCCGCGGCGCGATCTGGAACGAGTGGCGCCTCTCTTTCGAAGACGGCAGGTCCCTGTTCCTCGTCGAGTCCCCGCTCGGGCTCGCCGTCTACGACGAAGGGACGCTGACCCCCGCGTTTGCGTCCGTCACGGTGGGCGCGCCGCTCGACACCGGCTTCGTCGTCGTCGATCGCGGAGAGGCGACCCGCGTCGCGCAGTGGGGCGACGTCGAAGACGCGCCCTCCAGGTACGCCTACGCCGACCTGTCGTCGCGCGCGGGCGCCGTCGCCACGATCGACTTCGGTGCTGCGAGCGGTCCGAGCGCTGGAGGCGGCGACCTTTCGAGCTCGCCGCCCCGCGTCTACGTCGGCCGGAAGGTGGGCTTCGCCGAGGTGGGACTCTCCCCCGTCTCCGCGTGCGAGCCGCTGCTGATCCGCGCGCCCGAGGTCTCGCGACCGGCCGGCGTCGAGACCTGGCTCGAGATCGGCGACGAAGGCGAGCTCGACGGCGTCCGATTTCGCGTGGCCGGTGTGCTCGGCCGCTGCCTCGATGTCGGGACGGACGAACGCGTGTCGTGGGAGGAGTATCTCCTCGTCGCTCGTGGGGTCGGCGGCGTCCGATGGCTCGTCGTCGCGAGCGGTCACTGGAGCTTCGTCGAGCCGGTCGAGGCCGGGCTCGTCGGCGAGTCGGAAGCATCGGCCTCGCTGGACGGCGTCGTCTACGACTTCCTCTCCGAAGGCACGGCTCGCGTCGAGTGGGCTGCCGGCGATCTCCCGTGGGAGGTCGCAATCGGCGATGCATCGAGCGTGAAGGACTTCGTCCACGCGCCTTGGGTCCTCACGAAGGAGTGGACCTCCGACGAGCTGACGTGGTCCCGCGCGATCCATGTCCGGCCGGACGCGATCGCGAAGGCGTTCGGGAAGCGATCGCTGCCGAGACCACGCGGACGCGCCCCGAACGAGCCGTGACCGCGAGGCTCGACGGCCCTGCGCGAGACGCTTTAGGTCACGCTCTCGACGTCGAGCCCATTGCGCTCGAGGCGCCTTCGGATCCGCTCGCGGAGCTCGTCTGCGCCCGTGCCGGCGAGCTCCACTCGGACGCGCCCGTCGTCCGAGTGCACGGTCACCAGCGTGCCGGCATGACGACCCGCGCCGAGCTCGAGCTGCACCGAGCCTCGCCGCCGGTCGCCCGCCCACGCGATTCGCTTCACGAGCTGCGGGAGGAGCTCCTCCATCGAGACACGCGCGCGCGGGCCGACGTCTTCCTGGCCGAGCGGCGCGCCCACCGTGGTCTGCACCGGCGGCCCGAGCTGCAGAGGCGCCAGCTGAGCCGCGCGGCGCGTCTCCGGATCGAGCGGGTCGAGCTCCGGCTTGTCCGCCCTCTCATCGAAGCCCGCCTCCTCGCGTGTCGCGTTCCGAGCAGGCGGAGCGTCCTCGGTCGGCGCCTTCGGGTGGTGGAGGTGGTCGCTCGGACGGGGCGTCGGGGAAGCGAGCGGTCGCCTCGTCGTCCCCATCCCCGGCTGCACGATGCCGTGCGCGCCCGGCCCGGAGTGTCCGCCGCTTCGCGCAGCCAACAAGAGCTGCGCGAACGGTTGGGCCGGGCCGCCTCGTGGACACGCTCGCGGAACGGCGTTCTCCGACCTAGGACAGGGACGCGGAGCATTCGTGGTCGGCAGGTTTCCAGAAAACGAGCTCACGTGCGCCCGTCGGCCGCCATGGCGGAGCGTTGCGCGTTCTTTCGCGCCCGGGGCTCGTCCCGCCATCGCTGCGGTTGGGCTTCGCGCCTTGCCCAGCACCGGCGCTGGGCAACGCGTCGCGTTTGTCGCGTTTGTCGCATCTCCTGACGCCGTGCGCCCGGCCCCACGCCCTCGCCGGCACGGAATGTGTCTCGAGATCGCGGTCACGCCCCTTGAAGCCAACCATCCCACACGCTACCGTTCGAGTCGGCCTGGGGGGGTCGCCGGCGGTCCCCACCGTGTCCGCCGGCGGAACTGCCACCGGCGCGAGGAGCCCTCCCGCATTTGACGATCCCTCTAGGACCGATCGTACTGGCCATCCTGGCCTCCGCCATCGGCTCGCTGTTCGCTTGCGCCGACGCCGCGCTGACGTCGCTTCCCGAGGCCCGGCTGCAGGCCCTCGTCGAGGCGAAGGATTCGGGCTTCGTCCGCTATTCGGCCGACCGGCTGCGCTTGCTCTCGCGGTGGCTCGTGGCCCGGGTCCTCGCGATCAGCCTCGCGGCCGTCGTGCTCGCGGATGCTTTCCGGGACGAGCTGGGGCCGAGCCTTTCCGCGTTCTGTGCGGTGGTCATCTCGGTCCTCGTCTACGCGACGTTTGCCGAGGTCCTCGGCACCATCGCCCGGCACCGGCCGGAAGAGGTGGGGCGCTGGGCGCTGCGCTTCTTGAAGCCGATCGAGCTCCTGCTCCTCCCCGTGGCGGAGCCCCTCGCCCTCCTCGGCCGGTTCGTCGGCAAGAAGGTGCCCGAGAACGCCGACGCCCGGCTGACGGAGACCGAGGTCGAGTGGATCGTCGCTCAGGGAGAGAAGGCTGGCTCGCTCGAGAAAGAGCCGGCGACGATGATCCGCAACGTGCTCGACTTCAAGCACCTCACCGCCCGTGAGGTCATGATCCCGCGCCGTCGGATCTCGGCCATCCAGGCGACCATGCCGCTCGATCAGGTGCTCGAGCACGTCATCAAGGACGGCCACTCGCGCTACCCCGTCTTTCGTGACTCGCTCGACAACGTGGTCGGGCTCCTCTACGTGAAGGACCTCTTCGACGTCGTCCGCCAGCAGAAGCTGGGCGTGATGAAGCTCGATGAGCTCGTCCGCAAGCCGGTGCTCTTCGTCACCGAGACGCAGGGGGCGCTCAGCGTGCTCCGCGAGATGCGCGGGCGACGGCTCCACCTCGCGATCGTCACCGACGAGTTCGGCGGCACCGGCGGTATCGTCACGCTCGAGGACATCATCGAGGAGATCGTCGGCGACATCCGTGACGAGTACGACACCGAAGAGGTCGCGCCGATCCAGAAGCTCGCCGAGGGCCGCTACGTCGCCGACGCGGCGATCCCGATCGCGGACCTCGAGCTGCATCTCGGGAAGAAGCTGCCCGAGGACGGCGACTTCGAGTCGCTCGGCGGCCTCATCGTCCACCGCGCCGGTCGCGTTCCGGAGGTCGGGGCCACGGTGACGCTCGACGGCTACAAGCTGATCGTTCGCGAAGCGGACGAGACGCGCGTGGTGAAGGTCGAGATCGTGCGCTCCGAGCCCGAGCTCGCTCCGCCCGCCGAGGCGCCGGCGTCGTGAGCGATCGCTCGAGCAGCGTCCCCACGCCTCGAGCGAGCCGCCCCACCTCTGGCGTCAGCGCGCGGACCGCTGCCCGAGCTCCTTCCGCCGCCGCGCGGGCTGCCGCGACGACGGTGGTGCTCGGCGAAGCCGAGGCTGCATCGGTCGCGAGCATCATGGCGACGCTCCCGGATCCCGCCTCGCTTCCCGCCGGGGCACTCGTGATCGTGGCCGGCGAGATCGCGTCGGTCCGTTCGGCTGGACCGCTCGCGCTGGGCCGGTCGCTCGCGCGAAGCGTGCTCTCCGTCTTCGGCCGCGCCCGGACGGTCACGCGCGCGCGGCGCTGCAGCGCGCTCGTCGCGCGCGGCTATGTCGACGTCGGCGCCGCCGAGGACGACGCCCACGCGGACCTCGCGTGGGGCTATGCGCCAGAAACAGCAAAGGCGTCCGCTTCGGAAGAAGCGTGACGCCTTCGATGCAGCGCGGTCAGAAGCAGTAACTGCTTACTGAACCTTGTTGAGCCCGGTGACCAGACGGTCGGCCTTCTCGAGCAGGCCGGGCTTCGGCTCGCTGATCGCTTCGCCCGCGGCCGGGGCCTCACCACGGATGTCGCTGATCAGGCGCGAGAGCTGGCTGACGAGCTGGCCGACCTGACCGGCGGTCTCGCTCGGGAACGCGGCGTCGACCGACTGCGGCACGACGTAGGCCGCGCCCGGCTTGTCGAGCGAGGTCAGCTTCGGCGCGGTGACGGCAGCCTTCCTGCGCGGGTCGACTGCGGTGAACTCGGCCGGCATCGACGCGCTGAGCTCGATCGGCTTCTGGAGCGGTGCGAGGACGGCGTACGGGTTCTTCGCGCTGTCCTTGTCCATGAGGACGACGAAGCTCACCGCCGGCGGCTTGCCGGAGGCCTGCGCCGCGAGCTGCTCCGTCATCGGCTTCTGGAGCTTGGCGAGGAGGCCCATCAGGGCGTTCTTGCGGTCGTTCGCCGCCTGGACGCTGGAGATGTACTCGATGAGGCCGCTCGTGGTGTCCTGCGTGAACCCGCTGAAGCGGACGCCCGCGAGCTTGGTTCCGTCGAAGTCGACGTTGACCGCGCTGAGATCCTTCGCGAGCGTGTCGGGGAACTTCTTTTCCTTGGCGAGCTTGTCGCGGCCCGCCTCGAGCTTCTCGGCGAGGGACTTGAGCTGCTCGCGCGAGGTGCCGACGTCGCCTGCGAGCGACTTCGCGTGCGCGACCGACTGCGTGCGCCCCTTGTTCGTCTCCTGCGCGCCGCCGGCGATGTAGCCGATCGCGCCGAGCACGACACCGAAGATGATGCCGACCATGAGCCCCTGCTTGCGGGCGCCCTTGCGAGCTTCCTGCACGGTGAGCTCGTCGACCTCGATGCGCTGCGGCTGCGGAAGCGCGGCCGGAGCTTGCGAACGCGCAGGCGCCGGCTGCGCCATCGCAGCTGCGAGCGGGTTCGACGGATCGAGGTTCACCGCGCCCGACTTGAACGCCGGCGGCGGCCCGACGGGGATGCCCGGCGGGACGGGCAGCCCTCCTCCGGATTGCACCGCGCCCGGAGTCGGGGCGGGTGCGACGCTCCCCGAGCTGCCTGCAGGAGTCGGAGCAGCGGCGGGAGCGGGAATGCCACCTACCGCCGGCGGCGGCGGCGTGGCGCCACCCACGGCGGTCTTGCCGAGGCGGGCCTTGAGATCGATCTTCGGCTTCTTTTCGTCGGCCATCGAGCCCCCAGGGGAGGATGCGAGCGGTGCGGACGCTACGGGAAAAATCGAGTGCCTGGCGACGGGTGATCCCCAGGGAAACTGCGCGCCACCTTATTGATTTTCATCCATGTTCGCAACATCACTGGACGTCTCGTCCGTAGCGAGAATTTGCGCGCTGGAGACACGACCGTCACCGGGCCGAGTTCCCTGCCGCGATCGCGGATCGACCGGGTTCGCGCGGTGTTCGAACCTCCGCGAGCCCTCCGCTTGGACTGCAATGTGTCGTCTCGGAATCTCGTCGAAACGGCGCACACTATCCCACCATTCGACAACACGATCGTGATCACCAACCGCCGCCGTGAGGTTCGTTCTCCGATGCGGGAGGCGTTCGCCAACACGTTCATCGACGGGAGGCCGTACACCGTCGAGGTCATCGACGCGTCGCCGAGCGGGTTCGCCATCCAACGCGCGCCGAATACCGCGCGCCGCGCTTGAACCTCCTGTCGCCGTGGCCGGATGAGCTTCAAATTTCCGCGGCCGCGATGCGTGGTCGACCTCGGTACGTTGGCCCAAGGTGTGCGACTATGCGCGCGCCGCGATGCGCGTCCTCGTCATCGACAACTACGACTCCTTCACGTTCAACCTCGTCCAATACCTCGGGGAGCTCGGCGCGGACGCCTGGGTCGTGAAGAACGACGGCATCGACGCCGACGGCGTCGCCCAGGCGGACGTGAACGGCGTGCTCGTGTCGCCCGGGCCGTGCACGCCGAATGAGGCGGGCGTCTCCCTCTCAGCCGTAGTGTCCGCCCGCGTCCCCGTGCTCGGCGTGTGCCTCGGGCACCAGTCGATCGGACAGGCCTACGGCGGCAAGGTCGTGCGTGCCCACCGCCTCATGCATGGCCGGACCTCGCCCATCCTCCACGCGGGCAAGGGCGTCTTCGCGGGCCTCCCCTCGCCGTTCGAGGCGACGCGGTACCACTCGCTCCTGGTCGAGCGTGACTCGCTCCCGGACTGCCTCGAGGTGACCGCCTGGACCGCGGAAGGCGAGATCATGGGCATCGCGCACAAGGATCGTCCGATACAGGGCGTCCAGTTCCACCCCGAGAGCGTCCTCACGACGCACGGCAAGGCCCTGGTCGCCAACTGGGTCCGCTCTCTCGGAGGTGGCCCATGAGCGCCAGCCCCGACGACACGCGGACGAAGCACGTGACATTCGCGGAGACGTTCGCGCGCGTGGAGAGAGGCGCGCTCGGCCCCGACGAGGTCCGCGCCGCCTTCGGAGCGATCTTCGACGGAGCGTGGACGCCGGTGCAGATCGGCGCGTTTGCGACCTCCCTTCGCCTCCGCGGCGAGACGGCGGAGGCGATCGTCGCCGCCGCCGAGGCCCTTCGCGCGGTGATGACCGCGGTTGAGCACGGCCTCGATCAGGTCATCGACACATGCGGGACCGGCGGCGACGGCGCGCATACGCTCAACGTGTCGACCGGCGCGGCGATCGTCGTCGCTGCTTGCGGCGTCCACGTCGCGAAGCACGGCAATCGTTCCGTCTCGAGCCGCTGCGGAAGCGCCGACGTGATCGACGCGCTCGGGATCCCGACCGACGTCGATCCCGCTCGCCAGGCGCCGATCCTCCGGGAAGCGCACATCGCGTTCCTCATGGCTCCCGCGCATCACCCTGCCCTCCGGCATGCCTCGACGGCTCGGCGCGAGCTCGGCGTCCGGACCATCTTCAACGCGCTCGGGCCGCTCGTGAACCCGGCACGGACCACGCATCAGCTCGTAGGCGTCTACGACGACGCGCTCCGGCCGGTCGCCGCCGCCGCGCTCGGCAAGCTCGGCGTTCGTCGCGCCTGGGTGGTCCGGAGCGAGGACGGGCTCGACGAGATCAGCCCGGCCGCCCCCACGCGCGTCAGCGTGCTCGAGGACGGCCGCGTCGACGAGCGTGTCGTCCGTCCGGAGGAGTTCGGTGTCGCGCCGATGCCGCTGTCTGCGCTCGCCGGCGGAGACGCGAGCGACAACGCGGCCGCGATCCGGAGGATCCTCGATGGCGGCGCACACCCGGCAGCGGAGGCGATCGTCCTCAACGCGGCCGCGGCGCTCGTCGTCGCCCGCGGGACGGAACCTCGCGATGCCGCTGCGGAGGCGCGGGATGCGCTCCGCTCCGGTCGCGCGCGAGAGACGCTCGAGGCATGGGCCACGGCTGCCCGTCGTGCGAAGGACTCCGGATGACGAACGTCCTCGAGGCCATCCTGCAGACGAAGCGTGAGGAGATCCGCGCCCTCGCGTCCACGCCATGCCGGCCGCGGCTCGGCGACCCGCGCGGCGCGAGCGTGGTGGCGGGGCTCGTCCGCCGCGGCCAACCCGACACGCTCCGCCTCGTGACGGAGATCAAGCGGCGCAGCCCGAGCGCAGGCCCGCTCTCGACGGCGCTCTCGGTGGCCGACCGCGCGCTCGCCTATGCGCGAGGTGGCGCCACCATGATCAGCGTCCTCTGCGACGCGCGCTACTTCGACGGCGGGTTCGACCACGTGGTCGAGGCGCGCCAAGCGCTCGACGGCGCCGGGCTCGCCGTGCCCATCCTGGCGAAGGAGTTCGTGCTCGACGAGCGGCAGCTCGAGGAGGCGGCGGCCTGTGGAGCCGATGCCGTGCTCCTCATCGTGCGCATCGTCGACGGCGGTCGCCTCGGCCAGCTCGTCACGCGGGCTCGCGCGCTCGGCCTCGAGCCGCTCGTCGAGGTGGTGACGGAGGAAGAGCTGTCGCTCGCGCTCGACGCGGACGCCAAGGTCATCGGCGTGAACGCGCGCGACCTCGACACCCTCGTGATGGACGCTGCGCGAGCGGCGCGGGTGCTGGCAGCGATCCCCGACGATCGGATCGCGGTCCATCTCTCCGGTCTCAAGGGCCCCGAAGACGTCGCCGCGGTGGCGAAGACCGACGTCGATGCTGCGCTCATGGGCGAGGCCCTGATGCGCGAGGACGACCCGGCACCGCTGCTCCAGGCGATGCTCGCCGCCGCGCGGACCTGACCGCGCCGTCGTAGTGCCCGACGTGGCGACGCGGGGGCCGTGGCGAGGGCGACGCCTTTTTGCTCACGCGGGCGCGGCGCCGTAGACTGGCCTCGTTTGGACCTCCACGCGTGGATCGACAACTACCTCGACCACCTCCGCGTCGAGCGCGCGCTCGCTCGCAACACGCTCGAGGCCTATGCGCGCGATCTCGGCGAGCTCGCAGCGCACATCGGCGAGGATGACGCGCATGACGTGAAGCGGATCGATGCGTCGCACGTTCTCGCGTTCGTCGTCTCGGCGAGCCGCCGCGGGAAGTCGGCTCGATCGAGTGCCCGCCAGCTCTCGGCGATGCGTGGGTTCTTCCGCTTCCTCATCCGCGAGCGGGCCATTCCCACCGACCCCACCGAGCTCGTCGAGCGACCGCGCCTCGCCCGGAAGCTGCCGCGCGTCCTCTCCTACGACGAGGTCGACCGCCTCCTCGCCGCGCCCCCCGAGGACACCGCTCGAGGCGTTCGCGACAGCGCGATGATCCACCTGATGTACGCGTCGGGCCTCCGGGTCTCGGAGCTCTGCGGTCTCGAGCTCGGCGAGCTCGATCGGCGCATCGGCACCGTGTCCCCGCTCGGCAAGGGCGGGAAACGACGCGTCGTGCCCGTCGGACAAATCGCGCTCGAGCGCATCGAGCGGTACATCGATCTCGTCCGCGTCCACAACAAGGGCGCAACGCGCGACAAGCACCTGTTCCTCTCGCCGCGCGGCAAGCGCTTCACGCGCCAGGGGCTGTGGAAGCTCCTCAAGGCCTACGCACGCGCGTGCGGGATCACGACGCCGATCTCACCGCACAAGCTCCGCCACTCGTTCGCCACTCATCTCTTGCGAGGCGGAGCGGACCTCCGCGCGGTGCAGGCGATGCTCGGTCATGCGGACCTGGGCACGACCGAGATCTACACTCGCGTCGCGCAGGACCACGTGCGCGCGGCCTTCGAGCGCGCGCATCCGCGCGCGTGAGAACGGGCGAAGCAACACCGACGACCGGGGTCGTCTCGACCGCGCGGGCTCTCGCCGCGGTCGAGCTGCGATCGTCCGCGCCCGCTGCGGGCATCGCTCCGGGGGGTTGGGGCACCACCGCGGGGGACCGCTTCGTTGGAGGGCACCACTGCCGGCAGCCGGGGCACTCGCTCCGCTGGGGTTGGGGCGCCGCTTCGGGTTGGGGCACTACTCCGGGTGGTTGGGGCGCCGCTCCGGGTTGGGGCGCCCCAATTTCGGACGCTGGGTAGCGTGGCGTTGCGCTACGGTAGAAAACGTCGATGAACGAGCCCTTCTCCGTCGTCGAGCCTTCTGGCGAAGAGACGCCCGTCATCGTCGAGATCCCGCATGCCGGGCTCTGGGTCGACGGGCCGGCGCTCGCCACGCTGGCCGCCCCCGCCCGCTCGATCGGGCGTGACGCCGACCTCTGGGTCGACGAGCTCTACGCCAATGCGCCGGCGCAAGGGGCGACGATGATCGTCTCCCATGTCTCGCGCTACGTCGTGGATCTCAATCGAAGTGAGAAGGATGTCGACGCCGAGTCCGTCGAGGGGGCGCCCGCCTCCGCGCGCGCGACCCGCGGAATCGTGTGGAGGCTCACGAGCGAAGGCACGCGCGTGCTCGACGCGCCGCTGTCCCGCCGGGAGCTCGCGCGGCGCCTCGACACGTTCTATCGGCCCTACCACGGAGCGATCGCGGAGCTGATCGTCCGAAAGCGCAAGCGCTTCGGTCACGCGATCGTCATCGCAGCGCACTCGATGCCCAGCGTCGGCCGCGCCGCGAACGGCGACGCGCAGATCCACCGCGCCGACGTGGTCCCGGGCACGCGCGGGCGGACGAGCGCGTCGGCCAGGTTCATCGACGCCGTGGATGCAGAGGCGCGAGCAGCCGGCTTCTCCGTCTCGCACGACAATCCTTACCAGGGCGGCTTCACGACGATGCACTACGGGCGTCCGAAGGAGGCCGCTCACGTCGTCCAGGTCGAGCTCGCGCGGCGCCTCTACATGGACGAGATGACGCTCCAGAAGAACGCCGGCTTCACGCGCGTTCGCTCGTTCTGCACCGAGCTGGTCGCCCGGCTAGGCAAGGTCCGACCCTGAGAGGGGCCGCACACGGCTGAGAGCCGGTCTCGCCGCCTATCGTCAGCGATCTCGTGAAATGGCTGGATTTTGCGAGCGTTCGGGGCCACATTCGCCGCGAACTCGCGCGAAGGAAGAGTCCGCATGTCGTGGAATCGACTCTTCCGGCGGTCCGGCCGGTCAAGCGGCGCTTGACATGTGGTCAGCTTTCCGCCAAGTTTCGCGCCCTTTCCGAGGGCTTTGAGTCATGGCGAAGAGCGATATCACCGGCAAGCGCAAGTTGAAGGCGCAGAATGTCTCGCACTCCAACATCAAGACGAAGCGCTGGCAGAACGTGAACATCCAGACGCGTCGCGTTTGGGTTCCCGAGTTCAACCGCTACGTCACGCTCAATCTGACGACGCGCGACATCCGCACGATCGACAAGATCGGCGTCCTCGCGTACGCGGCACGCCACGGCGTCAAGCTCTGATCGCTTCGAGCTTCTGAGCTCGTAGCGCGCGCGCGCAGCACCGGACGGATCTCCGTCGGTGGCTGCGCGCCTTCGTTTTGTCGGCACGATGCTCCCGATGGGCGAGCGCTTCCTCGGACGCCGGGCGTCCGTCCCCGCCCTCGCGAAGCGTTCTCGAAACCGGATGACCGAGCGCTTCCTCGGAGCCCGGCGTCCCCCGCCCTCGCGAAAGTGTCTCGAGAGCGAATGACCGAGCGCTCCGTCGGAGCCCAGGCGCGCCGTCCGCGGAGCGTCTCGAGAGCGAGAAGGCCGTGATCCGAGCGCGGGAGTCTCGGGCCGTCGGGAACGGCGGCGAGCTGCGAGCGACCACGGCCGTCGTGTGACAAAACCCGACGAGCGCGGCCGCTGGTGCCCCAGCTCGTTGGCGCCGTGGACGTGGGGCAGCGTCCCGTTGCAGCCCAGCGGCGCGCTTAGGACGCCGGCTCAGCCTCGGAGGACCGAGGCGGTACCGTTCGCGTGCGCGAGCGCGACGAGGCGTGACTCGCCGTGCGCTTCGATGCGCTCGTCAGTGATGAGCCCCTCGATGGCCTGCCCGAGGACGGCGTACGCATCCGAAGCACCGAACGCGCACAGCAGGATCTCCGGCGCACCTGGAGCGCCGACGAGCGCGACCGGCGCCGCGGCGGGGCGGATCTCACCAGGACGGATGCGCGTCTGACCGCGCCGCACCGGCTCGGCGAGGAACGGCGCGCGAAGGCCGAGCTCGGGGATCAGGAGCCCGTCCGTTGCCTCCTCCCAGCACGCGACTGCGAAGGTCGCGTTCCGATCGACGGCGGCCACGGCTCGAACGCGGGCCACGTCGACGCCCTGTGCGGGCGGCGCGGGGAGATCCGACTCGATGCGCGTCCAGGGGAACGTGACGAGGACGCGAGGCTCCGCCTCGAGCGCGGCGCTCTTCTTCCGGAGCTCGGCGGCGAGCGAGGTCATCCGCCCCTTCCCGCTCGCAGCCTCGCGTGCGCGCGGAAGGCCGCCCGCGACGAGCGTGGTCCGCCCCGCCTTCTGCACCTCGGGTCGAGGCGACGAGAGGTCGTCGGTCGTGAGGAGACCGCCGCTCGGGCGCCCGGCAGCAGCGAGGAGCTCGACGCCGAGCGCGCCTTCCTCGAGCGCGCGAGGCCCGCGCGAGGCGATGCGCTTGAGGACCTCCGCGCGCGGAGTGCCCTTCGCGAGCGCAACGGCAGGCGAGAGCACCTGGTTGAAGGTCGCCATCCCCATCGTGGCGATCGCGGCGGACATCGTCGCCGGCAGCCACGGGACCCCCACACGGGCGGCGTCCGGGATCTCCTCCGCGCTCATGAAGCCACGCGGGCGCGGTGCGCCGATCCCGGGTTGGCGGACACGCCCGTCGATTGCGAGGAACCCAGCGCCTGCACCGCCGACGAGGATCTGCACCGGTCCGAGCAGGACGCCCGGCGACAGTGCGCACGCAGCGAAGACGCCGGCGACCACCGCGTCCACCGCGTTGCCCTTGCCGAGGACCTCCTCGGCGACAGTCTCGACCTCGGGGGCGGACGCGACGGCCGCCCGTGCCTTCCGCAGAGACATGGCTATTCGTCCTGCTCGTCGTCGTCCTGGAACTCGATCGGCGTGCCGCGCGGACGAACGAGGCGCGTGAGCCCACCCGTCTGGCGCGAGCCGGCCGCGCGAATGAGACGGCGAAGGGTCTTCGCCTCCTTCAGCGCGCCCTGCGTCTCGATGACGACGTACGCATCGCGACGATCGCCGATCGCCACCGCAATCTTCTCGAGCGCCGCGGTGCTGTAGGCGCGCGTTCCGCCGAGCGCCCGGAGGCGAGCGAACGCGACGGGCCCGACCGGGACGATGTCGCGCGAGGGATCGACCGAGAGCACGACGCCCCACTGCTTCGCCTGGACGGCGGCGTCCTCGTGCTCCCAGAGCCCGCTCGGCTCCCAGACGACCGTGGACGCGTCGCGCGGCAGGCGGTCGAGCAGCTTCGCGAAGCGGTCACGCCAGAGCTTGCTCGGCGTGACGTCGGGCGGCGTGGGGACGACGAGGAGGCGCGACTCGAGCGTGTTGACGGCCCCGAGCATCGCCTCGAGCTCGGTCTCGAACGCCTCCGTCGGCTTGAGCTTGCCCACGTTCGGGCCGGCAACGACCGCGAACTCGAACTGCGGGGGCACCGCCTTCCGCCAGCGACGGAGCGTGGCCGCGCTCGGCGCGAGTCGAAGGTTCGGCGCGTCCATCCCACGCACCTCGAGGAGGTCGAAGCGCTTCGCATACGCCGCGAGCTCGCCGCGCAGCTCCTTCGATCCGATGTGCACCCGGGTCGCCATGTGGAGCGCACCTCTACACCACTTCGCGCGCAAGGAGAACGAACCTGACGCATTCCGCAGCTTCGACGCCAAGCGCAGTCGAGCTGGAACCGAGACGCCGGATGTGCTCGCCGGCCTCGCGGCGGGGTGTGCGTCGCGCGGACAGGAGCCTCGCTACTCCGTCATGCACTCGCGGAGCGACGCCTTCGCGCGGTGGAGCAGAACGTCGACGTGACCACGCGTGATGCCGAGGACCGCAGCGACGTCTTCCCCCGCGCGCTCTTCCAGGAGCCGGAGCATCACGACCGACCGCTGGGTCCCGCACAAGCGCTCGACGCATGCACGCAGGCGCACGTGCTCCTCCGCCTGCGCGAGCAGGTCCTCCGCGGACGCCTCGCCGGACGGCGCATCCAGGCTCTCGATCGCATCGTGCGGGACGGCGACGTGATGACGGCGCCGGCGATTCCGCGCGGCGTTCTTCGTGACCGTCGTGAGGTAGGGCGCCCATGCCGCCGCTTCGGCAGGCACCTCCTTGCGCTGCAGGAGCTGCAGGAACGTCGACAGCGCCTCCTGGGCGCACTCGACCGCGTCCTCGGCGGACAGTCCTTCCCGGCGAGCGGCATGAACGAGCATCCCGCGGTGCTGACGGATGAGATCGGTCAAGGCTTCGATGGGATCCACGGTGCCTTTGAGGATAGGTGCTGTCCCGGCCGGTTCTTACAACTTCGTCGATCTTCGTTGCCGCCGTAAGAACCGGCGGCGCGGCCACCTGTCCGGGCATGAGCAAGAACATCCCGATGGTCGACGAACAGAGCTTCGAAGAACAGGTGCTGCGCTCCCCCCTGCCCGTCCTCGTGGACTTCGGCGCCGAATGGTGCGGACCATGCCGTGCCATCGAGCCCATCGTCGAGAAGATCGCGGAGCAGCATGCCGGCAAGGTCCGCGTCGTTCAGATCGACGCGGATGCCTCCGCGGCGATCGCCGCGCGCTACCGGGTCCGAGGGCTCCCGACCGTCATCTCCTTCGTCGGAGGCAACGAGCACAAGCGGCACATCGGCGCGACCTCGATGAGCGTCCTCCTCCGTCTGCTGCCCACCGAGCTGGCCGCTACCGGGTGAATCACACCACCCGCACGGGCGCGTCGCGACGCATCGGCATTCGCGCGCCCGTGCGGGCTCGGTCACGCGGATCCCGAGCTCGGAAGTCGCGATGCGCGCGCCCACCGACGACGACACGGCGTGCCCCACGCGCCTCGACGGATCAGTGACGGCCTCCGGTCCGCGCCGCGAGCTCGTGCACGACCGTCGCGCAGCAGGCGCCGACCACGTAACAGCCGACGTCGTGCCACGCGAACGTCGTCCCGAGCGCGAGGTGCAGTAGGCGCGGGAGCCGTGCCGGGATCCCGGTGAGCTGGAAGGCCTCGACCGCGATGGAGATGGCGAGCGCCGCAGCCCCGAGCGCCCTCGGACCGAGCGTCGGTCGGGCGAGCGCCACCACGAAATAGACCATGACCGCGTAGAGCGCGTCGCCGAGGCTCTTGTCCCAGAGGTGAGCTCCGAGCGGAAACCTGCGTGACGCGAGCCCGAGCGCGATCGTGAGGATGACCCCGAGCGCCGCGTGATGCCTCCTCACGTCTCGACACTACGATGCAACCGAGCTGCGCCCACCCGCAAACGCTTCCGAGCGCGCCCCGATCCTGCATCGCGGAGCGGAGCAGCGCTCGACGCGAGGTCGCCCCCTGCGAAGCGCGACGACCATGACAGCGACGTCCAGCTGGCACACCACGGCACCATGGCCCCGCTCGTAGGTAGCTGGAATGCTTGAACCTGACGGCCGTCGGCGCTGGTCCGACTCCTGCTCCGGCACCTCCCTTCGGAGGAGCCCAGCGGAGATGACGATGAGGCGAGCGATGGGGATGGTGAGCCGCGACGTGCTACGCGGGGCGAGCGCAGGCCTCCTCGTGACGGTGCTGCTCGCGTGCTCGGGCGGGACCTCTCCCGGGTCGACCGGGAATGCGCGGTCGGGTAGCTCGACGGATGCATCGCTCCACGCGTGCTCTCCGCTCGAAGGCGCGACGCAGCCGATCGCCCTCGAGGTGGTCGTCGGCGCCGGAAGGCACGCGGACGGCACGCTCTACGTCCTCGACAAGGCCGGGTCGAACCACCGCGTCTTCGTCTCGGAGGGCGGCGGCCTCCAGCGGAAGAAGGTCGCCGGATCAGGCGAGGGCGAAGGCTCGATCACCGTCGAGGTGCTCGAGACGGTCCCGCCGTTCAGCCTCAAGGTCGAAAGCACGAACGGCGTCCCGAAGCGCATGGGGGTCTTCCGCGGCGAGCTGAACGACAAGACGTTCGAGATCGGTGGTCGGGGAGACGTCCTCGAGCTGGTCGACGCGAGCGCCTACGCGAGCCTTCCGCTCCGCAACATCCCGGGCGCCGCGCACGTCGAATACGACGCCTCCAGGTCGAACGGCGATCGCATCGTCGTCACGCGGCCGGACACCGACTGGACGTACGAGGACGTCCGCGTCTTCTACGGGGCGCGCGCGCGCATGGTCGAGCGACCGGTGGTCGACGTGTCCCGCGGCTCGAGCACGTACATCACGTTCATGGTCGACGGCGTCGAGCACAAGGCCACGTTCCAGTCCTCGATGAGCTCGAGCACGAACGCGACGTTGACCGCGGACGGCGAGGAGGAAGGTCTCCTCGTCAACTACGACGACCGCGGCGTCGGGCTCTCGTACTTCTGCCTCTGATCGTGGCGCGCCGATTCGTGGCTGCGGACGGCAGACGGCAGGCGCCCCGCAGTGAGTCGAGAAACCGAGGGGCTCGGGAATGGCCGACGTCCCTGGGGCGGGGCTTGAACGACACTAGGCGCAACTCGATGAAGCGGCAGTCCGCCTGCTCGAGGCCCGCACTGCAGCCGGCTCCCTGAACGACACGAGCCATTCGCCCCGAACGAGCGAATGACCAGTCTTCGAGCGCGCGCGCGTTCGACCGCCGACGAGCGGGCCACGTGGGCTCCGAGAGCCGTGGCCCGCCGTCGTGGCGTGGAGGATCAGATCCGGAGGATGCCGGGGTTCTTCTCGAGCAGCCGATCGAGCCACGCGTTCGCGACCTTCTCCTGCATGGAGTTGGCGCGGAGGCGATCGTTCAGGTGCTTGAAGTCGACCGCGTCGAGCTCCTGATCCTGGTTGTAGCAGGAGAACACCAAGGTCTCCTTCCCCGTCTTCGGATCGGTGTGCTTCTGGAGGCACTGCGCGCAGACCTCCTTCATCATGCACTGCATCGGCGAGTTGATGCTGCCGATGGCGACGTGGAGCGGGTTGAGCAGCGGCGCGAGCACGCCGTGCCGCGCCTCCCTCACCGCCGCCATCATGCGGTCGGAGCCGATCGCGATGATGCGGTTGACCGACGGCATCTTCACCTTCCGCTCGCCGAGCTCGCCCTTGCCGTAGGCGACCATCGCCTGGACGATGTTCCCGCGGAAGTGCGCGTCCTGCGGGCGACGCGGCGCGATCTCCGCGCCCGTGTCGGTGCACCAGATGACCTGGTCGGTGTACGCCTCGATTTCGTCCTGCTTGAAGAGGTCCTCGCCCTTCTTGTAGCCGGCGAAGTAGAGGACCTCGTTGCCGAGCGCCTTCATCGCGCGGGCGATCGAGAAGAGGACGGCGTTGCCGAGACCGCCGCCGCACAGGAGCGCGGTCTCGTTCTTCTGCACGTGGGTGGGCGTTCCCGTCGGGCCCATCAGGACGATCGGCTCGCCCGGACGGAGCGCGGCGCAGAGACGCGAGGAGCCGCCCATCTCGAGGACGATCGTGCCGAGGAGCCCCTTCTCTTCGTCGATCCACGCGCCCGTGAGGGCGAGACCCTCCATGCCGAGGCGCGTGCCGTCGACGACCGGCGCGAACGACTCGAAGTTCTGGAGGCGGTAGAACTGGCCCGGCTGGAACTTCCGCGCCGCCATCGGGGACTTCACGACGACCTCGACGATCGTCTTCGTGAGGCGGTTCACCTCGACGACGCGCGCAAGGAGCGCGTCGTCGAGCGACTCGAAGAACGACGCGAGCTTCGAGTCACGCATCGGCTGATCGGCGCTCGAGAGCGAGGCGAGCTCGGGGAAGAGCGCGGAGACGTGGTGGAAGCCGTGCTTCGCGCTCGCCATCGCCTTCACGACGCTGCCGGCGTAGTACGGGTGGTTGTCGCCGTAGAACGTCACGGCGCGCCGGCCGTCGCCCGCATAGCTCGTGAAGAAGGCCTCGGGGTTCCGGCCGCTCGACGGGGTGAGCACGACCTTGTCGCCGTCGACCTTCGCCTCGTGCGCCTGGAAGTACTGCTTCTTCGCGTCGAGCGCGAACGAGCCCTCGTACTCCTTCTCGTACATCGTGTTGGGGCTCGTGCCCGCGGCGACACAGACCGTACGCGCCGGGAGCTCGACCTCGTCGCGCTCGCCAGTCATGCGGCGGAACTTCATCGCCTTCACGTGACCGTACTGATCGAGCACCGCCTCGGTCGGCGAGAGGTTCTCGATGTACTTCACGCCCTCCTCGAGGCTCTTCTGGACCTCCTCGTGGTTGAGGCGGTACGCCGGTGACTCGAGCACCGAGCGGCGATAGACGAGCGAGACGCCGCCCCACTTCTCGAGCAGCGGCTGCACGCGCGGGTCGCGTCCTTCCTTCGCGGCGCGATCGCGCTCCTCTTCGAGCTCCTTCGCGTGCTGGAGCTGCACCTGGAGCTCGCCCCACTCCTCGTCGTCGAACATCGCGCGGACGGCGTCGGTGCCCTTCTCCGCGACGAGGTCGTGCACACGCTGCGCGACCTTCTCGATCTGGACGGGGTAATACGCGAGGAGCTCGGTCGCCGTGTCGATCGCGGTGAGACCGCCGCCGATGACGATCGCGGGGAGCTGCACCTGGAGGTTTGCGAGGCTCGACTTTTTGTAGGCGCCCGTGAGCTGAAGGCCCATCAGGAAGTCGGACGCCTTGCGGATCCCCTTCGACAGGTTGTTCTTGATGTCGATGATCGTCGGCCGGCCCGCCCCCGCCGCGAGCGCGACGTGATCGAAGCCGAGCTGCCACGCATCCTCGAGCGTGAGCGTCCCGCCGAAGCGGACGCCGCCGTAGATCTTGAGCAGGCGCTTCCGCGCGAGCGTGATGTAGAGGAGCGTGAGGAAGTTCTTGTCCCAGCGAACGGTGATCCCGTACTCGCTGACGCCGCCGAAGCCGAGCAGCGTGCGCTCGTCGAGCTCTTCGTAGAGCGAGCCGAAGTCGCGGATCGGCGTGGGCGGCGTAGTCGCGTCGCCCGTGAGCTCGATCGGGAGCGGCTCGATCTTGAGCCCGTCGATCGCGGCGACGCCGAAGCCCTCGCGCGTGAGGTGCTGGACGAGCGTGTAACCTGCGGGGCCGAGCCCGACGACCATCACGTTCTTGCCGTTGTAGGGCAGCGAGTAAGGACGGCGGACGTCGAGCGGATTCCAGCGCGTGAGCAGGCCGTAGATCTCGAGGCCCCACGGGAGCGAGAGTACCTCGGTGAGCACGCGCGTCTCGATCTGCGGGATGTTGACCGGCTCCTGCTTCTGGAAGACGCAGGCCTTCATGCAGTCGTTGCAGATGCGATGACCGGTGCCGGGGCACATCGGGTTGTCGACGCACACGATCGCGAGGGCGCCGAGCGCGTCGCCGCCCCGGCGGATCAAGTGCATCTCGCTGATCTTCTCGTCGAGCGGGCAGCCGTCGAGCTGGACCCCAAGGGGGTTCTTCTTGATCTCGTTGGTCTTGTTGTCCCGCAGCCCCTTCGAGCACGAGTCCTTGTCGCGCTCGTGGCAGTAGAGGCAGTAGTCGATCTCCTGCTCTGCCTGCCGCGGGTCGGCGCGGCGATCGGTGAGCGGGAAGCCGTCACGCTCGCGAAGCTCGTTCTCCGGACCGACGAACAGCTCCGGGAGCTTCGGCTCGGGCCGGCGCAGCTCGACGAGGTGCTGGTGCTCGACGTTCTTGGCCACACGGAGCGACGGCCAGTGATACGCGGGGTCGCCGTGGTCCCTGCGCCGCTGCGCGAGCCACGCCTCGATCGCGTCGAGCGCGAACGCGACGACCTTCTGGTTCTCGGCGTCCGTGGCGGCGCTCGCGTCGGCGACGGCGCACGCCTGCTCGCTCACCTTCGAGGCATTCCAGCTCGACGCGAGCGCCTTGCGCACGACGTCGGCACGTGCGCGGAGCTCGTCGGTCCACTGCGCGCCACCGGCCTTCGCCGCCTTGCGCGCGGTCTCGTCGACCTCCACGAGCAAGAGGACGGCCTTCGCGACCGCGAGCTCCTCGTCGGGGTAGCTCTGCGTTCCGCGGAGCACCGCGTCGGGGCGCTGCGGAAACATGGCGGTGATCGCAGCGGTGGCGACGGCGCCCGCCTCCGCGAACGTGCCCTTCCACGCCTTGCCGGCGCAGTCCTTGAGGACACGCTTCTTCGCGAAGTCGCCCTTGAACTTCCAGAGCGGCGTGCGGTCCTTCACCTCATTCGCGAGCTCGGTCATCTCCTTCTCGACGCCGAAGAGGCGGCCGACGAAGGCACTCACGAACGGCGCGGTCGAGAGGATCGCGTTCGACACCTCCTCGGGCTTCATCCCGGCGCCCTGCGCCGCGCGGTATGCCTCGTACGCACGCCACGCGTCGGGCGACTTCTGCGCGAGCTCGGTGCAGAAGTCGTCGTAGAGGTCCTTCAACCGCTCGGGGACGAACAGGTCCGAGTAGCGAAAGCCCTCGATGCCGAGCGGCATGTCGGAGCTCGGAAGCCCCTCGGGCGGCGGGAACGACTTGCGCGAGACGCGGAAGGACGGCGTGGCGGCGGACACGGAGGAGCTCTTCGGTTCTTTCCCGCCCCGCTCGCGAACGAGAGCGCGGGCGAACGCCTGGCGGCGGGTTCTACTGAAGGACGGTGCGGCTCACTTGTCGTCGTCACCGGAGGCGTCGCCTCCGCCGGGCTGGGCAGCGACGAAGGCCGTGTCGGCGAGCTTGCCGTCCTTGAAGCCGAAGTAGACCTCGGCCTGGTCGAACATGAACTTCTGGCCCTCCGGCGAGGTCAGGTCGACCCGGTACGTGTTGATGTACTTCACCGAGTCCTTGATCCACATGTCCCAGGCCTCTTTCGAGACCTCGTCGTAGATGCGCTGGCCGAGCTCGTTCCTGTAGGGGGGCTTGGCGAGACCGGGCAGCTCTTTTCCGAGCTTCCTGCACTTGACGAGACGAGCTTCGTTGGGGGAGGTCATGACGACGCGCCTTTTACCCGCGCGGACGGCTGGGCGCCAGCCCATGCTTGGGCCTCGGCAGCAGTGCGAGAGCCCGGCACAGTCGACGGCCGGTCAGAACGGCAAGCCGAGCTGGTAGGGTCGCGTCGCACGGACGTCGAGGGCGACCGGCGACGACCCCGGGAGCACGTCCACATCGATGCGTTTCGCGCGCGTCGCGACGGTCTCGAGGGCGCGGGCCGGTGTGTTGTTCGATCGCGAGAGGTGCCCGAGCCAAAGACGTGCGACGCGCGATCCGACGAGACGCGCGGCCAGCTCGGCGGTCTGCGCATTCGAGAGGTGCCCCCAGCCGCCTCCGATCCGTCGCTTGACGACATCGGGGTACTCGCTGAACGCGAGCATCTCTTCGCAGTGGTTCGCCTCGACGAGCGCCGCGTCGCACTCGGCGAGGAGCGACACGAGCCCGGGAGTCACACGCCCCACGTCGGTCGCGACGCCGAGCGCGTTCGCGCCGTCGTCGACGCGGATCGCGACCTGCGCCGCGTCGTGCGGCACGTGCACGGTCGTGATCGAGAGAGCGCCGACGCGAAAGACGCGGCCGATGTCGAAGCGGCGAACGTCGACCGCCGCTTCGTCCGTGCCGGAGCGGCGCGATCGCGCGCGGGGTGACGGAGGAGGAGGAGCGTCGCTCGCCGGCTCGTGATCACCGTCCGTATCCCCGTCCCCGTCCCTCGAGCTCGATGGTGCGATGCTGGAGGTCGGCTCGAGCTCGGGCTTGGGAACGACGCGACTCCGTCCGGTGGGCGCGTCGATGCCGGGATGAAGGTAGAGCGGCGCGCCGAACGCGGTCGCCAGCTTGCCGGCATGACCGAAGTGGTCACCGTGATGATGCGTCGCGACGATGCCGTGGAGCTCGCCCGCACGAAGCTCCACACCGAGCTCCGCAAGGCGGGCGATGGCGACCTTCGGTCCGACCCCCGCATCGACGAGCACGCGCGTGCCGCAGGACTCGACGAGCAGAGCATTGCCGCTCGACCCACTCCCGAGCACGAAGACACGCATCCGTCAGTTCCTCATCCCGAAGCCCCGGAGCTCATCGCAAGGTGGCGCTGCGATGGCAAGCGGCGCGCTCGACTTTCGACGCAGACGATTCCGAGGCCGCCTCCCTCCCGGAGCCTTGGATAGCGTGGCGGCCTGTGCTCTTCTCACCGGTCGTTTCCCCACACCGTACGAGCGTGCGCTCGGGATCGAGGACCGAGGATCGACAAGTGAGCACCAAGCCCTGTCCTCAGTGCGGATCGGTAGTTCCGGCGCAAGCGCGGTTCTGCGGGCAGTGTGGACGCACGTTCGATGCGGGGGCCGCGCCCACCCCGGCTCCGCGCACCGTCCCCAGGACCGTCGACGAGGCCACCGCCGACCCGCCCCCGGTAGAGCCCGCGCCGCCGCCGCGACCGCACGCGGGGATCGCCACCATGTTCGGTCATGCCGCCGTCGCGCCGGGCGCTCCACCGGTCGCCGCTCCCGGTCTCGGAATGGATCCGCCCGGAGCAGCGCCGACGCCGCGGCGTCCCGCAGCTCCGACCGCGCTCGGTCCTGCCGTCGCGTCGCCCCCCGCGACCTTCGCGAAGACGACGTTCGACCCGGCTCCCTACGGCGCGGCCCAAGCCGGCCCCGAGAGCACGGCCGTGTCGCAACGTCCGACGGTGGTCGTCCCGCCGCCCGAGGCGGAGACGAAGCCGGTGCTCGCGCAGACGATCGCCGATCCGCAGGTCGCCGAGCGTGCACGCGAGATCCGCGAGCTCGCGCTCGCCGAGGCTGCGAAGCCGAACCCGGAGACGCCCGGCCCGACGGCGAAGGATGCGGCGCCACGTCCCGCTCCGGCCTTCGGCAAGACGATGGTCCTCGGCGGCGAGGCACCAGCCGCCGTACCCGCGCCCGCGCCCGCACCGGCGATCGACACGAGCCCGCTCTCGAAGAGCGTGCTCGCGCCGACCGGGGCGCTGCCGGCTTCCGCCGGCTCCGTGCAGTCTGCACCCGTTGGCTCGCCTGCCCTGCAGGTCGCGCCCGTGCCCGTGCCCGCGCCCGCGACGGCAGCACAGGCGCTCGGCGCTCCGGGGAGCGACAAGCAGACGATGTTCGGCATGCCGGCCGTCGGCCTTCCGGCCCCGGCCCCGCAGCCGCCGCCCGCCGCGGCGATCCCACCCGCGTTCAAGACGATGCTCGGCGTCGCGCTGCCCGGCATCGCGCCGACCCACGAGAAGCCCCCCGCGCAGCCGGCTCCGGCGCAGCGCGCGGGGACCCTCCTCGGGGTCGCCGCGCCCGGCATCGCGCCGAGCGCGGCGCATGTGCCGCCAGCGTATGCAGCGCCTCGGTTCGAGCCGCCGGCGGCGCCTGCTCCACCGGTCGTCCCCGCACCGCCACCGCTCGTGGTCGAGCCGCTGCCGGAGGCGCCGCGTGTCCCGAAGAAGAAGGGCATCCCGGCCGTCGCCGTCGTGGGCATCGTGTTCGCGCTGGTCGCGATCATCGGGACGGTCGCCGCGCTCGTCATTCTCCGTGCGGGAGCTCCGCTCAGCGCCCAGCCGCAGCTCGACGAGACGGGCAAGGAGTCACTCCGGATCCGCTGCGAATCGTGCCCCGACGGCACGGTCATCTCCCTCGGCGCTTCGTCGTCGAAGGTCGAAGGTGCCGCGACGCTCCTGCCGCTGCCGGCGCCGCTGAGCATCGGCGATAACGACCTCGAGATGACGATCGATCGGCCCCCGCCGGGGCGCGACGAGACCGTGAAGGTCCACGTACCGGTCGCCTACCGGGTGAAGGCCGACCTCTCCTCGCTCACGGTCGCGCCCGCGGCGATCACGGTTCGCGTGGAAGCGCTCGCCGGGACGGAGGTGACGGTCGACGGAAAGCCGGTCGTGCTCGATGCCTCGGGCAAGGGCTGGCACGCGATCGACGTGTCGAGCGAGGTCGAAGGACCGAGCGACGATCAGAAGACGATCGACAAGCAGATTCCCTTCACGATCAAGGCCAAGGGAGCGGCCGCCCCCGAGAACGGTCAGCTCGTCGTTCGTACGGGCGTGGCCCCACTGCACCTCGACGCCCCCGGTCGCGAGCTCTACACCGATCGTCCGACCGGCAACATCGCCGGACAGGTCAAGCCGGGCGGGACCGTGCTGGTCGACGGGCAGAACGTCGCCGTCGATGCGCAAGGCCGGTTCGGCGTGCGCGTCGAGCTGCCTGCCGACGGCGAAAAGACGCTCACGCTCGTCGCGAACGCGCCGCCGCTGGCGCCGCGCACGGTCCGCTCCAAGCTCGTGCGTGTCGCGTCCCTCGACGCAGCAGCCAAGACCATCGATGCGAAGTCACCGCTGACCTTCGATGCCTACGGCTCCGATCCGGGCTCGAAGGTCGGACAGCTCGCGATGGTCGACGGTGAGGTCCAGGACGTCCGCGTCGGTCAGGGCCACACGGTCATGGCCGTCGAGGACAAGAAGAGCTGCACCGCGAAGAAGGGCGCGTGCGTCGTCCGCGTCGTCCACGGCGAGGAGATCAAGGTGGCGCGCGGCGACAGCGTGCGCGCCTACGGGCGGATCCAGGGGACCGCGACGCTGAACGGCCAGATGATCCCGGATCTCGAGGGCGCGCTCGTCCTCACCAAGGCGGCCAAGAAATGAAGCGGGCCGCGATCGCGCTCGTCACGCTCGGCGTCGCGATCGGCGGTGCGCTCACTGCGCCCCTACACGACGCGGAGGCGCAGCGAATCGATCCGCGCAGGCCTCGGGTCCTCGTCGTCGGCGCTCCGCCCGGGGCGTCCCCGATGCAACGGATCGACGCGAGGCGGACCGGTCTCTCGAAGACCACGCTGCCATCCGGCACGCTGCGCGTCGCCTGGCAGAAGACGACCGGGCTCACGATCGATCAGCCCGCGCTGAGCGGCGCCGACGGGACGCTCGCCGTCGTCTCGGTGCGAGGCGACGTCTCGTTCCTCGACGACGAGGGCGAGGAACGCGCGACCGTGAAGGTCGGCGTCGCGCAGGTGGGCCCCGCCGCGATGACCTCCGACGGCACCGTCGTCTACATGACGAGCGGCGGTGACGTCATCGGCGTGCGCCGGTCGAGCGCGCAGCCGCGCTTTCTGACGCGCATCGGCGGTGAGCGGAACGTCCGCGCCGCCCCGCTCGCGCTCGACGACGGCGGCGTCGTCGTCGCCACGACGACCGACCTCGTCGTGCTCGACAGCGAGGGCAACGTGCGCGCCCGCGTGTCACTGCCCGAGATGCCCGCCGCGCCGCTGATCGCCGCGGGGGACAAGGTCCTCGCGGTCACGACGAGCGGCGCGGTGCTCGGATGGACGCCCGGACGCGAGCCCGTGAGGCTCGGCTCGTTCGGCGCTCCGATCGACGGCGGCGCTGCGCTGGCCGACGGCGGGACGCTCCTCGCGGTGATCGAAGGCAACCACCTCGCGGAGGTCGACATCACGCGGGGCGGACGTTCCACCCGCTCGATCGCGACGCAGGGCCTCTACCTCGGGCCGCCCGCGATCCGGAGCGGGCGCGCGACCGCTCAAGCGCGCGCCTCGGTCGCGACCCTGCTCGCGCTCACGCCGAGCCGCGGCTTCGTCGTGACGCTCGATCCGGGCGGCCAGGAGCTCTTCCGCGCGCCGATCGCAGCATTCACCCCGGCAGCGCTCCCTGACGGTGGAGCGCCCCCGCTCGTCGCGCCGCCGCACACCGGCCCGATCGTCGATGCGAGAGGAGCGATCGCGTTCGCGGCAACGGACGGGCGCGTCGGCGTCGTCGGCCCCGAAGGTGCCGTCGACACGATTGGCGAGGTCCTCTGCGCGAAGGGAGCGCGATCCGGTGTCGTGGGCCTCACGCCGTTCGGCAACGGCGCGTTCGCCGTCACGTGCGACGGCGGAGTCGTCGCGCGGATCACGGGCGCGAGCGTCGAGCGTTCGCGGCCGGCGCCCCAGCCCCCCGGCTCGGCGGACCCGAGCCGGCTCCGCCCGGCCCCACGCGACTCCGTCGGCGATTGAGTCGTCGGCCCGGCCCACGTTGATTCGACGGCGGATAAGCCCAGCCGCACGAGCTCGCTGGGGTTCGAGGGTTCGTTCCTCCGCCGGGCGTTTGGGGCCGAGTGCGGGACGCGAGGCCTCGCTGCGGGTCGTCGGGGCGCGAGTTGCGGTCGAGGCATCCTGGCGAGCGGACCGAAGATTGCCTATAGTCCACGCATGATCAGCATCACGGACCGCGCCGCAGCAAAAGTGAAGGAGATCGCCGAGGCCGAGGACCTGACGAGCCAGGGGCTCCGCCTTCGCGTCGTCGGCGGCGGCTGCGCCGGCTTCACGTACGACCTTTACTTCGAGGATCAGACCACGGACATGGACGAGCACTTCGAGTCCAAGGGCGTGAAGCTCTACGTCGATCCGCTCAGCTTCCAGTACCTGTCGGACACCGAGATCGACTACGTCGAAGGCGTTCACGGCTCGGGCTTCAAGTTCAACAACCCGAACGTGACCGGCAGCTGCGGCTGCGGCTCGTCGGTGAAGTTCTGATGCAGGGAGGAGGCTGGGGGCCGCCGAATCAGGGCGGCCCGCCGCCGGGTGGCTACGGTCAGCCCCCTCAGCCGAGCCACGGCCAGCCCGAAGGCTATGGCCAGCCGCAAGGCTATGGCCAGCCGCAAGGCTACGGCCAGCCGCAAGGCTACGGCCAGCCGCAAGGCTACGGCCAGCCGCAAGGCTACGGCCAGCCGCAAGGCTACGGCCAGCCTCCTCACGCGCCGGGTTTCGGGCCGCAAGCGCAGGGCAACATGCCTCCGCCGGGCGGCTATGGGCAGCCGGGGTACGCTGGGCAGCAGGCGTTCGGCCCCGCGTATGGCCACGGCGTCCCCGTGCCCGGGCCATACGGCTTCACGACGTGCCCGCAGTGCAACAGCCCTCACGTCTCGCGCCCGACGTTCACGTGGTGGGGCGGCCTCATCGGACCGAAGCTGCTCAATCACACGGTCTGCAACAGCTGCAACTTCGGTTTCAACAGCAAGACCGGCAAGAGCAACTCGACGGCGATCGGCCTCTACCTCGGCGTCGGCTTCGGGGTCACGGTCCTCTTGATCATCGTCCGCGTCCTGATCTGACGAGGTTTCACACGCCCATGCGCGCGAGCACGTGGATGCTTCTGGCGGGGATCGGATCGGCGTTCGCGCTCGGGCTCGGCTGCGACAAGTCGAAGCCCCCGGAGCCCGCGCCCCCTTCCCGCGAAACGACGAGCGAGACGGCCACCCCCGCGCGCTCTGCGGGATCGCTGGCCGTCTCGAAGCCTGCCCCCGAGCGCGTCGTCGCGATCGGCGATCTCCATGGCGATCTCGACGCCACCCGACGAGCGTTCCGGCTCGCGGGGGCGATCGACGAGAAGGACGCATGGATCGGCGGCAAGCTCGTCGTCGTCCAGACGGGCGATCTGATCGACCGCGGGGACGACGATCGGAAGGTCCTCGACCTCGTGGAGCGCCTGAAGGGCGAGGCCGAGAAGGCCGGCGGCGAGGTCGTAGCGCTCGTGGGCAACCACGAGATCATGAACAACGAGCTCGACTTCCGCTATGTCACGCGTGGCGCGTTCTCCGAGTTCGCCGACGTCAGCCCGAAAGACGACGGCATCGCCTACGCCGCGGCGAAGCTCGGGGCGCCCGAGCGCGGGCGCGCCGCTGCGTTCCTTCCCGGCGGGCCCTACGCGCAGATGCTCGCGCGACGTCCTGTCGTCGCACGGGTCGGCGATTCGATCTTCGTTCACGGCGGAGTGCTACCGAAGCACGTGAAGACCGGCCTCGACGGGATCAACGAGGACGCGCGCAAATGGCTTCTCGGTGAGAAGCGGACTCCACCGAAGGAGCTCACGTCCGAGGATGGCCCGCTCTGGACGCGGATGTACTCGGCCGCCCCGGGCGCGAGCGAGTGTGCGGTCCTCGACGAGACCCTGAAGGCGCTCAATGCGAAGCGCATGGTGATGGGGCACACGCCGCAGAAGCCCGACATCAACCCGGCCTGCAACGAGAAGGCATGGCGCATCGACGTCGGGATGTCGAAGTTCTACGGCGGCCAGATCCAGGTGCTCGAGCTCCGCGGCGACACCGTGAAGGTCCTCAAGGAAGGGGCGCCGGCGAAGTAGGCCGGCGCCGCGCGACGATCGGCCATCGATCGGTCAGTCCGAGAGCTTGATCCACGTCGTGTAAAAGGTGCTGAACGACGTCTGGAGCCCCGTGAGCTTCGTGCCCTCGATCTTGAAGCAGTCGTTGTCGTAGCCGGTGTCGTCACACGCGCGCCACTCCGCGACGTCGAGAGTGAGCGTGAGCGGGCACGGTGTGTATCGGTCGGGCGCCGCCGACTTGCTCTCGAGGACGGTGATCGTCGTGTCGTCGGCGCGCACCTGCGCCGTGACGTGAGTGATCCGGCCGTCGCTCGAGCACCGCTTCGCGACCGTCACGCTGTTCTTCGCGATCGCGAGTCGAGTCTGCGTTCCGGATCCGTCGCTCGCCCACACCCCCGTGAGCTTGCCTGCCGTCACCGTGTCGTCCGCGGGCGGCGCGAAGAGCGCCTCGATCTCCGCAGGCACCCCGCTGCTCGTGCCGTTGCCTTCGCCGGCTGGCGTCGAGGGCTCGCTGGGAGCACCGTCGTCCCCTTCTCCGATGACCTGGGAGCTGCACCCGGGAGCGAGGAGCGCGAGACCGAGAACGGCGACGAGCGCCAGATTCCACTTCGATGACGACGACGACGCGAGAGTGTTCACGATGCGCTTCCGAGCAACTCGAATGCCAGCCAGTTCCATCGGCCGAATCCTGGATCAAGACCCGGCGTGGCGCCAGTCTGGCGCAAGCCGCGACCGGGCGATGACGCTTCGCGCGCCAGGCCCGGCGGCCCTGCGCTCGTCGTCGGCGTAGCCCGAGACGGGACGGGCTGCACCGCCCGCCCTCACGATCATCGTGGGGGCCGGATGCAGCCATCGCCATCCGAGGCGGTCAGTCGACCCAGGCCGAAGCAACGCGGGTGCCACGTCGCGCTGACCGAGGGCGCGCGGCAGGCCCCCTCACTGCGGTCAGGCCGCGTTGCCCTTCGCCTTCTCGGGCTCGTAGTTCAGGTTCGGTCCGAGCCAGCGCTCGACCTCCTCGATCGGCGTGCCCTTGCGCGCGTGATAGTCGGCGACCTGATCGCGCTCGATCTTCCCGAGGCTGAAGTACCGTGACTCCGGGTGCGCGAAGTAGAGGCCGCTCACGCTCGCGCCCGGCCACATCGCGAACGACTCGGTGAGCTTCATCCCGGTGTTCTTCTCCACGTCGAGGAGGCGCCAGAGCGTGCCCTTCTCCGTGTGATCCGGACAGGCCGGGTAGCCGGCCGCCGGGCGGATGCCACGGTACTTCTCCTCGACGAGGTCCTGCTTCGTCAGGCCCTCTCCCTTGCCGAAGCCCCACTCTCCGCGAACGCGCTCGTGGAGGTACTCGGCGAAGGCTTCGGCGAGCCGATCGGCGAGGGCCTCGGCCATGATCGCGCTGTAGTCGTCGTGTGCGCGCCGGAACTTCTCGCAGAGCTCTCCGAGCCCGAGCCCGGTCGTCACGGCGAACGCTCCGATGTGGTCCGTGAGCCCGGTCTCCTTGGGCGCGATGAAGTCGGCGAGCGACTGGTTCGGCCCGCCCTTGTCCTTCTCCGTCTGCTGGCGGAGGAAGTGAAAGCGCGCCAGCGTCTGGGTGCGGGTGTCGTCGGAATACAGGTCGACGTCGTCGCCGATGGCGTTCGCCGGGAACAGACCGTAGACGCCCCGAGCCTTGATGAGGTTCTGGGCGACGATCGTATCCAGCAGCTCGTTGCCCTCGGCGAAGAGCTTCATCGCCTGCTCGCCGAACTTCTCGTGCTGGAGGATCCGCGGGAAGACGCCCTTGAGCTCCCACGTGTGGAAGAACGGCGTCCAGTCGATGTACTCGCGGAGCGTGGCGAGCGGGAAGTCATCCAGCACGACGACTCCCGTGCGCTCCGGCCGCGTGATGTCCTCTGCGCACCAGGCGATCGGCGTGCGATTCGCCCGTGCCGCGGCGAGGGTCACCGTCTTGTGCTTCGGCGTCGAGTGGATCCGCCGGAGCTTTTCGTAATCGGCGCGGTGCTCGGCGACGAAGCTCGCCCGGCTCTCCTCGCTGAGCAGGCTCGTGGTCACCGGGACCGCGCGGCTGGCGTCGAGGACGTGGACGACCGGCTCGCTGTAGTGCGGCGCGATCTTGATCGCAGTGTGGGCGCGTGACGTCGTCGCGCCGCCGATGAGCAGCGGGAGCTTGAAGCCCTGACGCTCCATCTCGCGGGCGACGTGCGTCATCTCGTCGAGCGAGGGCGTGATCAGGCCCGAGAGCCCGATGAGGTCCGCCTTCTCCTCCTTCGCCTTCTCGAGGATCTTGTCGCACGGGACCATGACGCCCATGTCAATGACCTCGTAGTTGTTGCAGGCGAGCACGACGCCGACGATGTTCTTGCCGATGTCGTGGACGTCACCCTTCACCGTGGCGAGGACGATCTTGCCCTGGGTCTTCACGGCCTGGCCGGCCGCGGCCATCTCGGCCTTCTCCGCTTCCATGAAGGGCGTGAGCCAGGCGACGGCCTTCTTCATCACGCGGGCCGACTTCACGACCTGAGGGAGGAACATCTTCCCTGCCCCGAAGAGGTCACCGACGACGCTCATGCCGTCCATCAGCGGGCCCTCGATGACCGCGAGCGGGCGACCGAGCTTCAGGCGGGCCTCCTCGGTGTCCGCCTCGATGTGCGCGTCGATCCCCTTCACGAGCGCGTGCGAGAGCCGCTCCTCGACGGTGCCCTTGCGCCACTCCTCTTCCTTCTTCTCCGCGGCGCCCGCGCCGGCGCCCTGCGCCTTGAGCTTCTCGCCGAAGTCGACGAGCCGCTCGGTCGCGTCCGGACGGCGGTTGAGGAGCACGTCCTCGACGAGCGTTTTCAGCTCAGGCTCGATCTCCTCGTACACCTCGAGCATGCCGGCGTTGACGATGCCCATGTCGAGCCCGGCGGCGATGGCGTGGAAGAGGAAGGCCGAGTGCATCGCCTCGCGCACGACGTTGTTGCCGCGGAAGCTGAACGACACGTTCGAGACACCGCCGCTCACCTTCGCGTGCGGGAGGTTCTTCTTGATCCAGCGGGTCGCCTCGATGAAGTCGACCGCGTAGTTGTCGTGCTCCGCGATGCCGGTCGCGACGGTGAGGATGTTCGGGTCGAAGATGATGTCCTCGGGCGGGAAGCCGAGCTCGGTGAGGATCCCGTAGGCGCGCTTGCAGATGCGGATCTTGTCCTCGAACGTCGCCGCCTGGCCCTGCTCGTCGAACGCCATCACGACGACCGCCGCGCCGTAGCGGAGCACGGTGCGGGCGTGCTCGCGGAATTTCTCCTCGCCTTCCTTCAGCGAGATCGAGTTCACGATCCCCTTGCCCTGGAGGCACTTCAGGCCCGCCTCGATGACCTCCCACTTGGAGGAGTCGATCATGAACGGGACCTTCGCGACCTCGGGCTCGCTCGCGAGGAGCGAGAGGAAGCGCGTCATCGCCTGGACGCCGTCGATCATCCCCTCGTCCATGCAGATGTCGATGACGTTCGCGCCGTTTTCGACCTGCTGCCGGGCGACGCTGACGGCCTCCTCGTACTTGCCTTCCTTGATCAGCTTCGCGAACTTCGGCGAGCCGGCGACGTTGGTGCGCTCGCCGATCATCATGAAGACGCCCGGCTGCTGGGTGAACGGCAGCGAGCCGGAGAGGCGGAGCGGACGGGCAGAAGGCGCCGCCGCCGCGTTCTCGATGCGCTGCGGAAGCGCGCGCGGCGCCCGTCCCTCGAGCGCCTTCGCGATCGCCGCGATGTGCTCGGGGGTGTTGCCGCAGCAGCCGCCGGCGATGTTGACGAGCCCGCCGTCCGCGAACTCGCCGAGGAAGCGCCCCATGTCCGGGGGCTCGAGATCGAAGCCCGTCGCCGCGAGCGGGTTGGGCAGTCCCGCATTCGGGTAGCAGGAGATCGCCGCGCCGGCCTTCTCCGAGAGCTCCGAGAGGAACGGGTACATGAGGTCCGGGCCGAGCGAGCAGTTGAGCCCGATCGACAGCGGCTTCACGTGCTTCACCGCGTTCCAGAGCGCCTCGACGGTCTGCGCGGAGATCATCGTCTCTCCGCCGCGCCCCACGGCCGCCGAGATCATGATGGGCAGCCGCTTCTTGTCCTTCTCGAAGACCTCCTCGATCGCGACGAGCGCCGCCTTGGCGTTGAGGGAGTCGAAGATCGTCTCGACGAGCAGGACGTCCGAGCCGCCGGCGATGAGGGCGCGGATCTGGTGGACGTAGGCGGCCTTGACCTGATCGAAGGTGACCACGCGGAAGCCGGCGTCGTCGGCGTCGGGCGAGTTGGAGAGCGACACCGTGAGCGGTCCGATCGCGCCGGCGACGAAGCGCTGTCGCCCGGTGTCGTTCGCCACGCGGTCGGCCGTCTCGCGGCACTGCCGCGCGGACTGCACGTTGATCTCCCACGCGAGGTCGTTGAGGAAATGGTCCTCGATGATCTTCTGGTAGAAGGCCGCGTCCTTCCTGCCGCCGTGCTCGCGCGGATCGTCGACGAAGAACTCGCTCTGGGTGATGCTCGTCGCGCCGAACGTGTTCGTCTCGATGATGTCCGCACCGGCCTCGAGAAAGCGCCGGTGGATGTCCATGATCATCTTCGGCTGCGTGAGCGAGAAGAGGTCTCCGTTGTTGAGGAGGTCCTTCTTCGAGTCACGGAAGCGCTCGCCGCGGATGTCCTCCTCCTTCATCCCGTAGGTGCGGATCGTCGTGCCCATCGCGCCGTCGATGATGACGATGCGTTCGGAGAGCAGCTTCTGGAGCGGGTGAAGTTCGTCGGCCATGAGCGTTCAACCTGACTTGGCGTTCTTGGAGGGTTTGGACTTGTGCGCGACGGCCAGCACCACCTCGAAGTGGGGCTTCTTGGCCTCGCGACAGGCGACTTCGCAGAAGGAGACGGCGAGCCCAGCGCGCGCGAAGAGCCCGCGGAGGGTGCGCGGCGAGAAGCCAGGGTGGCGCTCGCCGTAGGGCGCGGTGATCTCGAGCTGCTCGTGGTGATCGAGCGAGAGGAGCACGAGCCTCCCGCCGGGGCGGAGCACGCGTGCGCACTCCTCGAGCGCGCGCTGCGGATGTTCGGCATACGTCAGCGTGTGGAAGACCACGACGGAGTCGAACGATCCGGCGCGGAACGGCAGATCGTGGACGTCGGCGACGCGTGCCGTCACGTTCTCGTGCCGGGAGAGCCTCTGCTTGGCCGCGTCGATCATGCGCGCGCTCGCGTCGACGCAGGTGAGCGAGCGGCAATACGGCGCGAGGTAGCCCGCGGCGGCGCCGTCGCCGGAGCCGACGTCGAGCACGTCGCCGAGATCGAGGAGCGCGGCGAGCCCGACCGCAAGCGACTGCCAGGTGCGGCCCGGTGAGTAGTGCCGCTCCATCTCGCCCGCGAACGACTCCGGCAAGCGGCCGCGCTGCTCGGCCTGCAGCTCCTCGAGCCTGCGGCGGTCGCCCTCCAGCGTCGGATCGGACGAGCCCATCGCTTCGTCGAGGACGAGCCGTGCCGTGCCCGGCAGCTTGTCGAGCGCGAGGGCGTAATACGCGTGCTGCCCGTCGCGTCGGTCACGCACGAAGCCCGCCTCGCGGAGCCGGGCGAGGTGCGTGGACACGCGCGACTGCGAGATGCCGGTGACGCGGACGAGGTCAGTGACGCTGAGCTCGCGCTCACGGAGCAACGCGCAGAGCCGCATGCGACTCTCGTCGCCGAGCAGGTTGAGCGTACCGACGTAGTGCGCCAGGTCCATGTATCTGCCTATGCGGATGAGCGGATGGCATCCTGGTCGGCCACTGCCCTGCTGTCAAGGTCGACACCTCGGACGCGCCGGATGCCGCCCGGTGCCGCTCGAGCGCGACCTCGAGGCGACCTCAGGCCTGCAGGACAAAAGCACGAAGCCCCCACTTTCGCGGGGGCTCCGAGGTCGACGTCGTCCGTAAGCCGAGTTCTGTTCCGCGCCGAGGTCACCCGCGACGCGGCGGCGTATCATTCCTCTAGGACGACCGTTACCGGTCGCCTCGAGCAGCCTACCCGCGGGCTCGGACGAGCCGTCCGTCACCGCCTTCTCGGATCTTGCGACCTTCGAAGGCGGCACGCCCGCCTATGTGGCCTTGCTCCCGATGGGGTCTGCCTCGCCGTCACCGTTACCGGAGACGCGGTGGGCTCTTACCCCGCCGTTTCACCCTTACCTGGCGGGCATCGCGAGCGAAGCCAGCCAGGCGGTCTTTTCTCTGTTGCACTTTCCTTGGCGTTTCCGCCACCGGGCGTTACCCGGCATCGCGCTCTGCGGAGCTCGGACTTTCCTCCCGTCACGGTGCCGCTCCCTTGCGAGAGTGACCCACGACCGGCGATCGCCTGTACGGCGTCGACAGGCGAAGCATGGGCCCGACGCGCCTTCGGTGCAAGAGCCACGACCATCACGCGGTGATCACGCCGCCGAGCGGAGCGTTCACCGTACGTCAGGGCTCGTCACGTTTGCCGCGTCGGGCGCTCGTTGCGAGGACGGACGAACGCGAGGGCCGCCACGAAGGGCACGACGACGAGCCCGTAGCGACCGGCGCCGAAGAACACGGCGTGGGTCAGCGCCGTCGTGAGGATGACCGCAGCCGTGAGCGGGACGACGAGCGGCGCGCGCTCGAGGGCGCGCCAGCCGAGCGCGAGGATCGCCGCGGCGAGGGCGAGATACCCGACCGTTCCCGGAACGAGGACGCACGCGATGAGCCCGACGGCAGCGAGGCCCTTGCGGACCCACGGCGACGTCCAACACGACATGCGCGCTCGCTGCCCGGGAACGCCGCCGTCCGCGACGCGCATGCGGAAGAGCGTGACGAGCGCTGCTGCGAGGAGGAGCCGCGCCGCGAGCGTCTCGATCGCTCCGAGCGCGACCTTGGCGCCGTACGGGAAGCGCTCGGCGTTTGCAGTATGCAGGTACCACGGCGCAGCGCCGAAGTAGTCGAAGGTGACGCGCAGCTTCGCCGGAGCGCGCGCGAGCCAGGCCCCGGGGTGCCGGAGGATCTCCTTCTTCGCCTCGCGGCCGAAGCACTCGTCCTTGGCGGCCTCCTGGAAGACGTTCTTGCAGGCCTCCGGCACGGCGAGCTCGTGCCACCCGCCGGTGTCGGTCTGCGTGCCGATCGCCAGATTCCATCCGCCGTTGACGCTGACGAGCGCGCAGCGCTCCATCCGCGAGCAGTTGCGTGCGGTCCACGGAGCACAGACCGCCAGGGTCGTGAGCGAGACGACGGCCGCGCCGAGAACACCGCGCCGAAGCCGCTTCCCCCCAGTCGCGTCCGAACGCTCCGCGACGCCCAGCGCCGAGCGGCGTTCGCGCGCCGTCGCGAGCCATCCGAGCACCGGCGCCAGGACGAGCGACTGCGGGCGCACGAGCGTAGCGACGCCCATCACGAGCCCCGTGAGCGCGAGCCATCGAAGCGGCTTGTCGGCGTCACGCGCGTGGGCAGCGAGGGCCGCGGCGACGACGAGGAGCGACGTCGTCACGCCCTCCGTCATCAGCGCCGCCGTGTACGGGACGAGCGCAGGATGAAGCGCGACCGCGAGGCCGGCCGCCAGCGCGAGCCGCGGGGACGACGCCTTCGCGACGAGCGACCACGCCGCGACGCCCGCCGCGGCGCCGAAGAGCGCGTTGAGGACCATGGCGACGACGGGCGTCGCCCCGAAGACGGCGTACCCGAGCGCGACCATCGCGGGGTACCCCACCGGGTAGTGCGCCGCGTACGTGACCGCGCCGTCCGGCCAGAGCCACGTGTACCCTCGCCCCTCGGCGAGGCGGGCAGCGAGCGTGTCGTAATAGGTGCCGTCAGCCGCCGCCGGGATCGTGCCTGCCGCCCAGGCGACGACCGCGAGCCGGACCGCGAGGCCGACGGCGGCGACGACGAGCCCGCCGCGGCGCCCGGTGGTCACAGCCAGAGGCCCAGCTGCTCGAGCGCGACGATGACCTCACACGCAGGAAGGCCGACGACGTTCGAGTACGAGCCCTCGATCCGCGAGACGAGCCCTGCGCCGCGCCCCTGGATGGCGTAGGCGCCGGCCTTGTCGGTCCCCTCGCCGCTCGCGACGTATGCCCGCACGCGCTCGGCGGTCAGTGGACGGAACGTGACGCGGGTCTTCACGGTTTCTTCGTGGACCGAGCGCGCCGGCGCCTCGGGGGCCCCGATCGCGAACCGGGTCCACACTTCGTGGGTGCGCCCGGCGAGACGCGCGATCATCCGCTCCGCGTCCTCGGGGCTCGACGGCTTGCCGAGGATCGCCCCGTCGTCGATCACCGACGTGTCCGCGACGAGCACCGCTCCGGCTGCCGCGGCGATGTTGATGCCCTGGAGGGTATCGCCCCTAAGGAGGGGGCCCCCGACGAACGTCTTCGTGCTCGCCGCCTCGAGCTTCGCCCCGACGATCCGGACGAGGTAGGCCTCGGCCGCCTCTCCAGGAAGAGTCGACTCGTCGACGTCGACCGACGTGACGAGCGTCGGGATGCCCAGATTCGCGAGGATCTCGCGGCGGCGCGGCGATCCGCTCGCGAGGAGCAGCGGCTCGACATTGGAGAGCGGGCCGCGCGGAGGCGGGGATTGGCGGGGCATGCGGGCGACGTTCTTTTCCCAATGAAGCCGCCAAGTCAACTCTGGTATGGTGCGCGGGCTCATGCGACGGGTGCTCGCCCGCAGGGCTTTGGCCTGTATCTCTCTCTTCTCCTTGCTCTGGCTGGGGGAGAATGATGCACACGCGCAGCAGTGCTCGAACCCGCTGGTGAGCACATGCATCAACAGCGATACGTTCTGGCCGCACGCCGGTCCGCAGCGCTTCGCCGCGGTCGGAAGTGCCGAGACGGTCGCCGAGCGTCAGGTCGCGTTTGGTCTCGTCACGAGCTACCAGTCGCGGCCGATCATCATCAAGGGCCCGTCGCCAGGCGGTGCCGGCAGCGAGCAGTTCGCGATCGACGACCAGGTCAACGCGAACTTCCTCTTCGCGTACGGCGTCACCGATCGGCTGCAGCTCGACGTCGGCATGCCGATCACGCTCGTCCAGACCGGCGCCGGCACGAGCCCGCTCACCGGCGGACGCGCCATCCGCGACACAGCCGTGCGCGACATGCGCTTCGGCTTCGCCTACGCCCTCGTCCCGCGAGAGCGCATCGATCTCCAGAAGGCCGCCGACGAGGGCGGGCCCGGAAAGGGCTTCGCGCTCGCCACACGGCTGACCTTCTCGGCGCCGATCGGCGACAACACGGATTTCGCCGGCGAGCGCACGATGGTGTTCTCACCGAGCATCGCGGCCGACTACCGCGTGGGGCGCATGTTCTTCGGCGCCGACCTCGGCGCGCGCATACGCCCTGTGACGGAGTTCGCGGGCGCACGCGTCGGGAGTCAGCTCACGACCGCGCTCGGCGCGGGCTACGACATCCTCCCGCGCGACGTGCTCTCCGTGCTCCTCGAGGGGCGCGCCTACGTGAACTTCCCCGAGCAGCACACGAGCCAGCAGTCGGCGTTCGAGATCACGAGCCGTCCGAACGGAGAGACCATCGTCCCCGCGGAGTGGCTGCTCGGGCTCCGATCCGCGCCGATGCTCGGCGGCGATGTCTCGTTCTTCGGCGGCGGCGGCGGCCCCATCCCGATCACGTCGGGCCCCGTGACCGTACCGCGCTTCCGCTTCGTCCTCGGCATCACGTATGCGCCGATGAACCGCGACAGCGACGGTGACGGCGTCCCCGATCGGATCGATCGATGCCCAACCCAGGCCGGCGAACGCGGCGGCGAACGTCCTGGATGCCCAAGAGAAGAGCCGCCGCCGCCCATACCCGACGGCAACAAGGTGGAGACCCTGAAATGACGGTAACGACGACCTCGAACGCGCGCCACGTGCTCTTCCGGCTCTCGGAGCCTGCACGCCTCCCCGACACCCTGCTCGGGACCCTGCGCGACGAGGTCGTCCTCGCCGGATGGATGCGCGCCAGCGGCGTGCTCCACGACGTGCAGCTTCGGTCCCCCAGCGGCACGTCGGTACGCGGCCTCGCCGGGAGCGTCCAGGTCGTCGCCCTCGAGGGCAGCATCGCTCTCTCGGAGGGAGACGTCACGTGCGGTCTGCGCGCTGTCCTCGCTCGCGAGACGGACACCGGCCTCGAGACGATCGCCGGCGAGATCGTCGACGCCCGCGTCGGTGCGCTCGAGGTGATGGTGACCGCGTTCGACGAGGTCACCGCGACGCGCCGGGCCGGCGTGTGGGACCTCACGCCGCCCGCACAGGGCGGCGCTCCTGCAGCGGCCGCAGCCCCTGCAGCCGTGCCCGTGGCTGTGCCCGTGCCCGCGGCTGTGCCCGTCCCCGAAGCGCCCGCCGCCCCGCCGCCCGCGCCGATTCAAGCGGCCCCCGCACTTGCCCCGAGCGAGCCCAAGCCGGCCGCGCCGAAGCCGTCGCCGACGTTCAGCGCGTCGGCGGCGATGCCCCTTCGTCCGATTCGGCCGCAGGTCGAGGAAGAAGAACAGGTCTACCCCGACGCGGGCGACGTCGTGGAACATTTCGCGTTCGGTCGCTGCGAGGTCGTGAAGAGCGACGGCGATCGCCTCCACCTCCGCCTCGGCAAGGACGGACGCGTCAAGGAGATCGCGCTCGAGATGCTGCGCGTGACGCCGCTCCCGCCGGCCGAGGGCTCTGCGGGCCGGCACTTCAAGCTCGATCGCAAGCTCTGAGCGAGCGGGCGCCCCCCGAGCGAGGGGGCGCCCCTACACTACGCGCCGACCGGCGCGTTCACGCTCGGACGCGCACGACGCGGTCGCCGACACGGAGCTCCGTGCCGGGCTTGCACTGCGCCCACTTGAGCATCGCGATCGCGACGGGCTTGCCCGATGACGGCGCGACGACGGAGCTCTTCACGTCGCCAACCACTGCGCCCTCGGGCGTCGTTACCGAATCACCCTTCCCGAGCGGCGTGTCGCCCTCGACGTCGAGGGGCACGAGCTTGCGCTTCACGTGCCCGCGGTTCTCGAGCATGTAGATGACCTCCTGCCCGAGGTAGCAGCCCTTGTCGAACGAGACCGCGAGCTTCTCGAGGCTCGCCTCCTGCGGGTAGAGCGTGCCGTCGACCTCGACGCCGAACCGAGGGACTCCGCGCTCGATGCGCACCGCGTCCCAGGCCGCGTCGTCGGCGATGGCGCCGCCGGCATCAGCGACGAGCGCTGCGATCCGCTCACCGAACGCCTCCGCCTCCGCGGCCGGCGCAGCAACGACGGCCCCGCCGAGCCCGAGTAGATCGAGCGTGCCGGCGTAGGGCGCCCCGAGCCCGGACGGGACGTCCTTCGCCCGCGGGCCATGCAGATGCCAGAAGTCGAGGTCCGCGGCCTCGAGCTCGGCGTCCTCCATCACGAGGTAGTGGTCGAGCGTCTCGATGATCGCATCCCGCATGTCGCGCGGAACGCCGAGCGCGAGCACGTCCTTCGTGCCTGCTGCTTCACGCCCGGGGACGGCAAAGAAGTCGGTCTGGATCCGCCCCTTCTTCTCGACGATGAGCCCGTACGCCCCGTCCGCCGAGCCCAGCTTCGCGAGATCGCAGGTGACGAGGCCGTTCAGCCAGCTCGTCCGCTCCGTCCCCTTCACGAGAATCCCCGTGCGATCCGCAGCCCGCACCGCAAGCACGGCCCCGCGTGCCGCCTTCGCCTCTCGGTCCCTCTCGCTCATGTGGCGTTTGTGGCACCGCCTCGACCGGAAGTGGAGTGGTAAAATTGGGGCTCGCGCCCCAACCACCCGCAGAGGCGCTTGACGAGGCCCCCCTCCGGACGTCAGGCTGCCGGGCAGTGCCCGGCATCGGCGTGATCTTCAACCCGCGCAGCGGGCGAAACCTGCGCGATCCGCGCGCCGCCCACCGGCTGGCACGCACGCTGGGAGATCGTGGCGTCATCCGTGAGGCCGGGTCCATCGACGAGCTCTACCGCGTGGCGGAGGACTTCCGGAAGCTCGACATCGACGTCCTCGGGATCAGCGGTGGCGACGGCACCAACGGGACGACCATCACGGGCTTCCTCGACGTCTACCAGGGCAACGCCCTCCCGCAGATCGCGTTCCTGCGCGGCGGCACGATGAACACGGTGGCGAACGCGGTCGGCGTCCGCCGCGGCCGGCCAGAGGGACTGCTCGATCGCCTTTGCCGGGCCTACGTCGCGCGCGCGGCCCAACCGCTCGCGAACGTCGAGCGTCACGTGATGTGCATCCGTGGCGAGGGCGCGCGGGTGCCGGCGCGCAACTCGAGCTCGGACGACATCGAGTCCGCCCCCTCGTCGATGCGGCGGAGCCAGCCGCTCGGGACGAAGTACGGCTTCAACTTCGGAACGGGCGTCGTCTGCGGCTTCCTCTCGGAGTACTACGCCTACGGCCAGCCGCCGAACCCGGTCGTCGCCGCAAAGACGCTCCTCCGTGGCGTCGGGAGCGCCGCGATCGGGGGGGAGATGATCCGGCGCATGGCCGAGCCGTTCCGCGGGTCGGTCGAGCTGGACGACGGGACGATCTGGCCCGAGCGTGACTACCTCTCCGTTGCAGGCGGCACGGTCGACCAGATCGGCCTCAACTTCCGCCCGTTCTATCGCTTCGCGGAGCGGCCCGACACGTTCCATCTCCTCGGCATCCACACCTCGCCCATGGGCTTCGTCTCGCAGCTCCCGCGGATCTGGCGCGCGGAGCCGATGAAGCCAGGTCACACGTACGAAGCAGTGACGCCCAATGCGGTGATCCGCTCGGCGCGCTCCCCGCTCCGCTACATGATCGACGGCGACCTGCACGAGTGCGGCGGCCCGCTCCACGTGTCGATCGGGCCTCGCGTGCGAATCGTCGTCGGCACCTGAGCTGCGACGCCGGATGGCCCGAACGCCGGCGTCGGCGGGCTCGGCCTGCGTCGAATGGTCGGCCTGGCCGCGGCGTTACCATGGTCGTGCTCCTTAGGCCCGCTGCGACACGACCCCAGCCACGCTGCCGACGTGCACGGACCACCGGCTTGCCTGGATTCGAGCCGCCCAATAGTCTGCGACGCACCATGCGCCGCCTCGTCGCCGCCCTCGCCTTCGCGTGCGCCCTCGGCGCGACGTCGGCAGGGCGCGCGGACTCGCTCCGCCCGCACGAGTCGGCGCGGCTGGCTCGTGGTGAGACGGTCATCCGCGAGCAGACGCTCGAGCGCGGAGACCACCGCTGGGTCGGCGGCATCACGTACACGGTGATGGACGGCTCCGCGGCGGAGGTCGCGGCCGTGATCGACAACGTCGAATCGCTGCGCCGCGTCCTGCCCAAGACCAAGCGCGCGCGCCTCGTCGGGACGACGACCGACGGCGACCAGCTCGTCGAGCTCGTCCAGGGCAACGCGCTGATGGAAGCGCAGTACACCATCCGCGTACGCCGTGAGCCGCGCGAGGTCCGGTTCTGGCTGGACCCGAGACGGCCGCACGGTATCGACGATGCCTGGGGCTTCTTCCGCTACCAGCCTTTCATCACATCCGCTGGTGAAGCGCGCGTGCTCTTGACGTATGGTGTCATGGTCGATGTTGGACCTGGCATCGTCCGTGACTTCTTCGAGGAGCGCATCCGTGCTGCCCTACTTTCCGTCCCGCAGCTCGTGCGCCGCCAGATGGCGGAGCTCCGGCGCCCGCTCTGAACGTCTCGCGTGATGCTCGGAAGAGTCTTCGCCATTGCGATGAACACGTACCGCGAAGCGGTGCGCGCCCGCGTGCTCTTCGGCCTGATGGCCGCGGCGCTCGCCGCAAGCGCGTACTCGCTCGTCATCGCCTCGATGTCGATCCGCCAGGAGATGCGCATCGTCGCCGACATCGGCTCGGCGTCGATCTCGGGCTTCGCGGTCCTCGTCGCGATCATCCTCGGCGCCACCTCGCTCTACCGCGAGCTCGAGCTCAAGACCGTCTTCCCGATCCTCACGCGACAGCTCCGACGGCACGAGTACGTCATCGGCAAGTACCTCGGCATCCTCGCGGTGCTCCTCGCGTTCGTCGCGATCGACGGAGCGGCGGTGCTCGCGATCATTGCACTGCAATCGAAGGTGCACGTCGGGTCGACGCTCGGAGTGATCGGCAGCCTCTTCCTGGTCCTCGGCGTCGGCCTGTGGCGCGCGAAGCTCCATCGCGTGTTCGTGGTGCTTCCGTGGGCGGTCTGCGCGTTCATCGCGATGGCGGTCATCTCGCACGGCGCCGGACCGGAGCGGCAGCTCATCATCGTCTCGTCGCTCCTCACGCTGGCGGAGGTCGCGATCGTCACCGCGATCGCGATGCTGTTCTCGTCGTTCTCTTCGCCGTTCCTCACCGCGATCTTCACGGTGATGGTGTTCCTGATCGGGCGCTCCGCCGACATGCTCGGCAACCTCCCCGTCCGCGTCTTCGGCGAAACGCTGCGCTCTTTTGGCATCTTCCTGTCGAAGGTTTTCCCGAACCTCCACGTCTACGTGCCCGCGCGGCCCGTGCTCCTCGGCCAGGTCCCGAACGTCGCCCTGCCCTCGTACGTGCTCGGCGCGTGGGGCAATGCCATCCTCTACGCCGTCGTCCTGCTCGCGGTGAGCGCGATCGTGTTCCGACGGCGAGACTTCCAGTGAGCATGCTCCCCCGTGCGCGGCGTCACGGCCTGCCGGCCGTGGCGCTGGCGCTCGTCGTCGTCATCGCGGCGTTGGTCACGCGGGTTTCGGAGGGGCGCCGCGCGGTGGAGGGCTGCGACGCCGCGCTCGCGAGGCAGGACTACGTCGAGGCGATCGTCCTCGCACGGGCCGCGGCGGAGGCTCGCTGTCCCTGGTGCGAGGCCCCCGAGCTCGGTTTCGCGCGGCTCTTCGCCATTGCGAAAGACGCCGAGAGCCGGGGTGACCACCCCACGGCGGTTGCCGCCTGGCGCGCGGTGCGGGCGGCGACGCTCGCGACCTCCGTGATCGACCGCTCGCCGGCTCGTCGGGAGCGTGCGGACGGCGAGATCGCGCGTCTCGAGCACCGGATTGATGCCGCCACGGCCGGCTCTGCGCCCTCCCCGGCGGCGTCCGAGGAACGGCTGCGCGCAGCGCTTGCGACCTCGCTCGTCCCGTCGGGAATCGTCTTCGCGCTCCTCGCGATCGGCGGCGCCCTCTTCGTTATCGGCGCGGTCCGGTTCGTCAGGGCGCGTACGTTTCGGGTGCCCGACCTCGTGGTCGCGGTCGCCGGCGGAGCGCTTGCTGCCGCTGCTGTGCTGGTTTTCTGAGGCCGTGACACCCGGGGCGTCTCGTGGCACAAGCTCGCCATGCGCGTACCGATGGATGAAAAGAAGGTGGCGCGTTGTCGCGAGCTCGCAGGGAGCATCGCGGACGACGTGCAGCGCTACATCGACGGTCATACCTCCGTCGGCGCGGAGCGCACGTTCCTCCGCGCGTTCGGAGCGGACGGCGTCGACGATCAGGGCGCACCGCTCGCGAACCTGGTCGTCGATCGGTACCAGAAGGCCGGGCTCCTCGGTCGCGGCGTCTCGTACTGGCTAGGCCGTGCGCTGGCCTCCGGCGCCCGTGACATCCAGGATGCCGCAGAGCGCCTCGCCTACGCGCCCGACCTCGACAAGGGCGAAGGCGGCCCGGACCGCGATGCCGTCGCGCGGGCGCTCGCGCCTGCGACCGAAGCCGCGATCGCGCGCATCGATCGAGCGCGGGCCGAGCGCGAGGCCAACAAGACGCGCATGCGTCCGGGCGCGAACCCGCTCAAGTACGTCATCGTAGCGACGGGCAACATCTACGACGACGCCGTGCAGGCGAAGGCCGCCGCGTTCGCCGGCGCAGACATCGTCGCGGTGATCCGAGCCACGGCCCAATCGCTCCTCGACTACGTCCCGCACGGCGCCACGACGGAGGGCTACGGCGGCACCTTCGCGACGCAGGAGAACTTCAAGATCATTCGCCGCGCGACCGACGAGGCCGCGCTCGAGTATGGGCGCTATATCCACCAGACGAACTACTCGTCCGGGCTCTGCATGTCCGAGATCGCGTGGATGGCGGCGGTGGAGCGGCTCGACATGCTGCTCAACGACGCGATGTACGGGATCCTCTTCCGCGACATCAACCCGTGCCGCAACTTCGTCGATCAGTACGTCTCGCGCCGCTTCATCGCCCGCTCGGGGATCATCATCAATACGGGCGAGGACAACTACCTCACCACCGCCGACGCGGTGGAGAAGGCGCACACGGTCCTCGCGAGCCAGTTCATCAACGAGGCCTTCGCGAAGCGCGCCGGCGTGCGCGAAGAGCAGATGGGCCTCGGCCACGCCTACGAGATCGATCCCTGGATCGAGAATAGCTTCCTCCTCGAGCTCGCGCAGGCGCAGCTCGTCCGGCAGGTGTTCGACCGGCACCCGATCAAGTGGATGCCGCCGACGAAGCACAAGACCGGCGACGTCTTCCAGAGCCACGTCCACGACGCGATGTTCAATCTCGTCGGCGTGATGACGAACCAGTCGATCGAGCTCCTCGGCATGTTCAGCGAGGCGATCCACAACCCGATGCTGATGGACCGGTACCTGTCGCTCAAGGCGACGAAGTACGTCTTCGGCGCGGCCAAGGCTCTCGGCGACGAGCTCAGCGTCAAGCCGGACGGAGTGATGGGCAGGCGCGCCGTCCAGGTCCTCGACGAAGCGCACGAGCTCCTCGTCCAGGTCGAGCGCGACACGATCTGGAAGGCGATCGAGGTCGGCGCCTTCGCCGACGTGAAGCGCACGCGGACGGGCGGAAAGGGCTACGCCGGCGTGTGCGAGCGCTCGCCTGACTACGTGAACCCGATCCTCGACGAACTGGAGAAGAGCTGATGCACCCCACCGCGCCTGCGAAGCTGCTCCGGGCCTACGGCGACCGTCAGGGCGACGGCATGGTCCAGATGTCCTTCGTCCTCGAGCTGCCCCCGTCCGCGCGCGCGCGCGAGGCCGCCAAGAAGTTCGCCGAGCTCCATGGCCTCTCCGAGCCGCTCGTCTCGACGATGGAGACGTGCGCCGAGGGCTACACCTACTTCGTCGTGTACGGACACTCGGCGCACTCCGTCGATCCTTCCACCATCGACGTCCCCGAGGTTCGCACCGAGGCGCTTTCACGCGAGGAGATCCATCATCGGATCGAGACGCGGCTCGGTCGCAAGATCGTCGTCGTCGGTGCATGCACCGGCTCGGACGCCCACACCGTCGGAATCGACGCGATCCTGAACTACAAGGGCTACGCGGGCGACAAGGGCCTCGAGAGCTACAAGTGCTTCGAGGCGTACAACCTCGGGGCGCAGGTCGACAACGAGGCGCTCGCGGAGCGCGCCCTCGCCCTCGGCGCCGACGCCATCCTCGTCAGCCAGATCATCACGCAGCGCAACTGCCACAAGGAGAACGCCGCGGCGCTCATCGAGCTCGCCAAGCGCGCCGGGTGGCGGAACAAGATGGTGATGCTGCTCGGAGGCCCGCGGATCGATCACAAGCTCGCGCTCGAGCTCGGCTTCGACGCCGGCTTCGGTCCGGGCACGAAGCCCAGCGACGTCGCGTCGTTCCTCGTCGAGTGGATGTGCGGCGATCGCGAGAAGGCCGTGATGACCTGAGCGCGACCACGCGCTCGTGAAGCCAAGCCTGCACCGACCGGAGCGCACGCGTTCATGAAGCGACGCGTGCGCCTCGCCGGAGCGCAGGCGCTCATGAAACGACGCGTGCGCCCCGCTGGAGCGCAGGCGCTCATGAACGACGCGTGGGCCCCGCTGGAGCGCACGCGCTCATGAAGCGACGCGTGCGCCCTTACTGGAGCGCACGCGTTCGTGAAGAGACGCCTGCACGCGCTAGGGCGCTCGTGCGCTCAGGCCGCGCGGGTGCGTACGAGAGCGTTGTCTGGGACGAGGCGATCCGCGGCCGCGCTCGCCGGAGGGCAGCACACGATCGGCCCGCTGACGTCGTCGGCGTGGTCCTCGAGCATCGTCCGGATCATGCCGTGGCAGGCTCCGCAGTCTCCGCCCGCCTTGCACGCGAGCGTCACCGCTTCGCGCGTCGTGGCGCCGGCCTCGATGGCCGCTTGGACTTCGGTTTCACTGACTGCCAGGCAAACGCAGACGTACATCTGCGACTTAAGATAATGAAAGCCGTTTTCATTTCAAGGGCCCTGGAGCAGCTGAGCTCGGTGGGTATGAAATTGGCTAGCTTTCTCCAGCCCTTGGAATCGCAGCTCAACTGCTGATTCGAGGGGCGCGGGCGTGCGATCTCGGCGCTCGGCCGCGATCCGTCGCTGCGATCAGCTCCGGATCTGCTGCGACAGGTAGTTGGCCTCGCCGACCTGCTTCACGAGCTCGAGCTGCGCTTCGAGCCAGTCGACGTGCTCTTCCTCGCTGGTGAGGATCTTGGTGAGCAGCGCCTCGGTGCCGTTGTCACCGAGCTGACGGCACGTCTCGATCGACTTGTTGAGCAGCGGGATCGCGACGGCCTCGATGCCGAGATCGTTCTTCAACATCTCGAGCACGGTCTGCCCGATGTTCAACTTCCCGAGCCGCTGCAGGTTCGGAAGGCCCTCCAGATAGAGGATGCGCTCGATGAGCATGTCGGCATGCTTCATCTCGTCGATCGACTCCTTGTAGATGTGCTCGTGGAGGCGCTTGTAGCCCCAGTTCTGGCACATCTTCGCGTGCAGGAAGTACTGGTTGATCGCCGTGAGCTCGCCCGTGAGGATCTCGTTGAGGAGATCGATGACCTTCGGATCGCCCTTCATGACCGTCGCCTTTCGTCGGTTGTCGTGTGCACTTCACACGTGCACATGAATCCACCACCGCAAGCACGCGCGCGCAAGGAGAAGACGCGAAAGCGATTCTGAGAATCGCTTGCAACAAGACGCGCAGCGCGAGCGCGGACGACGTGCGCGCTGCGATCATCTGCGTCGCGAAACGCGTCGAGCGACGCGTTCACTCGAGCGCCACACGTCGCTCCACGCCACGCGGCTCGTGCTTCGCACGCTCGATGGCGTTGTGGCTCACGCGCGCGCGCCTGATCAGCGATCGGTGGCGAAGTCGAGGGCGATCCACACGTCGACGCCCTCGCGTCCGATCCGGTGCGAGCCGTTCGCGCGGAACGTGACGCATTGGCAGCGATCGCGGAGCTCGAAGCCGGCTCGAGCGCCGACGAGCTCCCGAGCCGTCGCGTCGGCATCGACACCGACCGATGTCGTGAGCGCGCGCGCCCACGGGAGCACGAGCCCGAGGCCGCCCGTCGTGCCTTCACGAGCGAGGAACCCGGCTGGAGACTCGACCGACGCATCGGTCAGCGCGCGGGCGAGGACGGGATCGAGCCCCGCGCGCGTCGCGACGTTCGCGAGCACGCGCGCGCCGTCGCTCGGGCCGATGCGGATGCGCGCGACGAGGGCGCTCCCCGTCGTCGCGCCGTCCGTCCCGATGACGTGCGCGGTCTCGAGCTGGCCCCCGAGCGGCGCGAGCGTCGCGGAGATCCGTCCGCGCGCGAGCGGACGGACGCCCGACGGCGTCGCGCTCGAGCCATAGGCTGCGCCGGCGGCGGCGATGACCTCGAGGGCTTCGCGGCGGCCCCAGCGGCCGATCGTCGAGCCGACGCCTGCGCTCGTCACCGGCGCGGTTCCCTCGATCGACGCGAGCCCGCGGCCAGGCAGCGAGCCGAGGATCCCGTTGCCGCGCGCGTGGAGGACCGAGGCCTCCGCGAACGGCTCGATCACGTGGACCCACGGATCGGTCCGCTCGTGCTGCTCTTCGTCGCTCGAGGCGAACGCTCGCGCGAGCGGAAGGCCGAGGCGCACTCGAGCCGTCCCTGCGCGGTCGCCTCCGTCTCGGCGCCCCTCGGCCGCGACGTTTCCCGCGGCGCGCGCCGTCGCGGACGCGGCGATCGGTCCGAACGTCGTCGCACCGAGCGCCCCGACCTCGGCGCGAGCGTAGCTCAACGTATCGGGCGTGATCGCGGGAGGCTGGACGGCGGCGAGGCTCGCGGCCATCCCCGACAGGCGGAGCGCGCCTCCCTCCACCGTCGCGTCGTAGGTCAGACCGGAGGCGATTGCCCCTGACGATCGGAGCGCGGCGAACGGGCCCGATGCCTCGATCGCAACGAGGTCACCGCCGCGGCGCGTGACGGCGCGGAAGCCCGTCTCCGCCACGATGGGACCGGCGCGAAGCGCGCCCGACGCCACCGCGCGGTCCCACGGCTTGGCCGCAGCGTCGAGGTCGCTCGACGCCGCGACGCCACGGCGCCCGCGGAGGACGTCGGCGTCCCAGGCGATCGTCGTCCCGTCACCGTTGCTGGCGCCACGCGCGTCGACGAAGAGGCCGTCGTCCGCGTTCTTCGCAGCAGACCCGGGGACGAGCAAGACGGGCGCGCGCGCGCCGGGGAGACGGTCGAAGCGGATCTTCGTCGTCGCGGTCGGCGAGCGAAGACGAGCGTCGGCGACGAAGCCGCCCTCGAGATAGCCACCCCCGCGGAGGTCGAGCGCCTGCCGTACGCCGCGTTCCTTCCACGGGAGGTGGACGCCGCCGCCGGCGTAGAAGCCGTCCTGGCCGCGATACGCGATGTCCGGAGGCAACAGCCCGACCTTCTCGTCCGAGCGCATCCAGAACCACGGCAGGTACATGACGGGGACGCCGTAGATCTCGAGCTTCGGATCCTTGAGGATCAGCTCTCCGGGCGGCGCCACGATCGCCTTCTCGAACTCGATCGTCAGCGGCGTGCCGAGGCATGGACAGAACGCGAGACGGCCCTTCCCGTCCACCTCGATGCCGTACTTCGTGCGCGTCAGAGTGATGTGCTGGCTTCGAAGATGGAACGGCGGCGAATCGATGCGAACGTTGCCGGAGAGCTCGAGGATCCGCGCCCTCGCATCGAAGCTCACCGTCTCGGCGTGCGTTCGGACGAGGCCGTGCGCCCCGAACGCCTCCTCCTCGAGCCCCGAGAGGTCCTCCGCGCCGTCGTCGTGGAGGCCCGGTGCTTCTCGCGCAACGGCGCCGCGCGGCGCGAGCAAGACGAACAGAGCGCCGAGCAGCGGAGCGATCCGCCCCGCTGCCTTCCTCACGTTCGAGCTCGAGAGCGCCCGTGCACACCGCACCTTGACGCCCCTTATAGAGCATCGAGGCCGCGTCGAATCTCCCCGTGAACGTGCCCGTGCCCGACCTGCGCAGGCGTGAGCGAGCCATGAGCAACGAGGGCGCCCCCGCGGAGCGCACGTCGGTCAAGGCGCGGGGGGCGCTTCGTCCTTGGTCGCCGGCGCGTTCTTGCGGGCGGCACGCTTGCCGCGAGCGGCCTTCGAGCGGGGCTGCGCCGCAGGCGCCTCGGCCCCGGCGACCTCGCCTCCGGCCTGGAGGTAGTCGCCCTTCGGGAAGTCGATCGAGAGGATCGCGGTCTTGTCCGCCGACTCGCTCACCTTCCAGGTAGGCGTCGCGGCCGCGCGCAGGTCGATCACGAAGTGGAGGTCCTGGCCGTGCGGGACGAGCCGCGCACGCGCGACCGGCGTGTTGAAGTGCACGGTGACGAGCGCATTGGTGTTGTTCCACACGCGCGGGCTCGCGCCCTTGAGCACGTACGTGATCGAGCCCTGCGCCTTGCGCTCCTCGACCGGCACGTTCTGCGAGAGCTGCACGAAGAGACGCGAGCCCCCATCCGCGGTCTGCTCGAACCCGGGCATGTTCACCACCGGACCGCTCTTGCGGTAGCGCGCGTGCGGTGAGCGGGACGAGGCGGTCGGCTTGTCGGAATACGCGTAGCCCGCCGTCGGACCGGACGGCTTCTTCTCGGGCACCTCCGAGGCCGGTCCGCTGCCGCCGCTGTCGGCCGGCGGAGGCATCACGTCGGGCGGCTGCTGCGCCATTCCGGGCTGCGCAAGGACGAGCACGCCGAGCACGATCGCGGAGGACAAGACCGACCGGGGCAACATGCTTCCAGTAAAGCACGCTGCCGGAGCGCATCACAAACCGCCTGCCGTGGGGCTCCGCTCTTCGATACGCAGCGAGCGCACTTCGATAAGCACGCTCGCTGGCCGGCCGATCAGCCGAGCTTCTTCAGCGCGTCGATGATGGCGTTGTCGTCACGAGCAGTACCGAGGCCGTGGTTTGCCGCCCACGCGACCTTGCCGTTCTTGTCGACGATGACGGTCGCACGCGAGGTGATGCCCTTCTCCGCCTCGTACAGACCGTACTTCTCCGCGACGCTTCCCTTCGGATGGAAGTCGGCGAGCAGCGGGTAGCTGATCCCGAGCGACTTCGCGAACGCCTGGTGCGTCCACGCGCTGTCGACGCTGACGCCGAGCACCTGCGCGTCGACCGCGTCGAGCTTCGCGATGTCCTCGCGCAGACAACCATGCTCGGTCGAGCACACGGGGCTGAAGTCGAGCGGGTAGAACGCGAGGACGACGTTCTTCTTCCCGCGATAGTCGCTCAGCTTGATCTTCTTGCCAGGCTTGCCCTCGGGCGTCAGCTCGTTCGAGGGAAGCTCGAAGTCCGGTGCATCCTTGCCGATGTCGATCATGGGACCGCACCATTATCCATTACGATCCGATTGCCAAGCCACGACGGCGCTGCTACCCGGAGTCGCATGGACGCTCTTCCCGCCACCGAAATCACTGCACTCCTTGGTCGCGGCACCCGCTTCGAGGGGAAGCTCTACTTCGAGGGTCGCGTTCGAATCGACGGCTTGTTCAAGGGGGAGATCAAGAGCGACGACACGCTCATCATCGGCGACGGCGCCGAGGTCCACGCCGAGATCGACGTGGCGACGGTGATCGTCCGCGGCGGCGCCGTGCACGGCAACGTGCGTGCGAGCCAGGCGATCGAGATCCACTCGCCCGGCAAGCTCATCGGCAACATCAACTCGCCGTCCGTCTACATCGAGCGCGGCGTCGAGTTCCAGGGGTCGTGCCGGATGGACGTCACCGAGGACGAGCGGCTCGCTGCCGAGGCACGTCCTGTTCACGACGGCGCCACCGCGCGCGCGTGAGCGCATCACATCCACCCCGTTCAGGGCGGAGCGCGCTCCTCGCCGGCGTCGTGCTCGTGCCGCTCGCGTGCGCGGGGGCTCCGGCGCCTTCACCGACGCCGCCGGCTCCACCGCCTCCTGCGCCGGCAATGGCGCACGCGGGCGGTGACGCCGGTGCCGATGCAGCGCCGGCGGGGCCGGAGGTTCCGAGCCTCGATGCCATCGCTGCGCGTGGCCCGTCCGACATGCCGCTCATGCGCGAGGTCCTGCGCATCGCAGACGCGATGACGCCGAGCGTGCTCGCAGCAGGCTCGACCGACGCGTGCTTCCGCGCGTCGGTCGCCGCGAGCATGCCGGTCCACGCATGGTTCGAGGACGAGAGCCGCACGCCGCGCGGAGGTCAGCTCTCCGCCAGCACCGGGCTCGTTCCGCCACGAGGTCCCGCGTGCGCGCGCAAAGGTGAGAAGCTTCGTCTCGTGGTCGACGCTTCCGGCACGGCGACCGTCGCACGCGCGGTGGTCTGGCAAGCGCCCTGAGGCCGCCGCACACGCGTGCATCATGCATGCTCGAAGCACTCACCCCGTGCACGAAGGCGTCTGTCGAGCGCGACGACGCGAGCGTCAGGAGCTCGGCCGGCCGATCGACTTCGCCGGTGGTCGCGACACATGGGCGCTGTCGCGGTCGAAGAAGCGCCATGGCCGGTCGGCCCACTCGCCCGCATAGGCGACCCCGACCCGAGCGCTGACGCCGATCCGCGGGCGACGGTCTCGCGCTGCGATGAAGATCCGCTCACCGGCCACGAGATCGAGCGCGTCGTCGGCGCGTGTGATCTCGAGCGCTCGAGTCAGGCGGCCCGGCCCCTTCGTGCTCATCTCCTCCGGGAGCCCCGTCACGGGCTCTACGGCGCGCACGAGCACGGCGTGTCCCTTCCCTTCGCCGAAGGACACGACGTTGAAGCAGTCGTACATCCCGTAGATGAGAAAGACGTAAGCGTGGCCGGGCGGGCCGTAGAGTGTCCGCGTCCGCTTCGTGACCCCCACCCGCGCATGGCACGCGAGGTCCTTCGGGCCACGATACGCCTCCGTCTCCACGATGCGAGCGATGCGCGGGGCGTCATCCGTTCGGGCGTTCGCCGCGCATGACCCGGTCGAAGGGCCGACGACGAGGCGGGTGCCGACGAGCGCCCGAGCAACGACGAGGGCGTCTCGCTCGAAGAACGCTCGCGGCAGTGGCTCGAGCCCGACGGCAAGGTTCATCCCGACACCGCTCACGGGGCTCATCTTAGTCGCGGCGCCGTTGCACGAAAGCGCGACTGGCGACGGCAGCTCGAGGCGGCGGGAGCTCCTCGTCCCGCCGCCGTCCGCCACCCCGACCGGAGCTCAGGCGCCGTTCGGCCGAGCTCCCGGATCAGATCGCGAGCTCGATGTCGACGCGACGGTCGTTCGCCCAGCCCTCTTCGTCGGTGCCGTTCGCATCCATCTCGCCGCGCGAGGTGGCGCGCATCTGGCTGCGGCCGACGCCGAGATCGACGAGGTAGCGGTGCACCGCATCGGCGCGGCTGTGGCCGAGCGTCATGTTGTACTCCGGCTCGCCGCGAGCATCCGCGCGTCCGACCAGCACCACGCCCTTGCCCTTGAGCGCGCCTTCGGAGAGGCAGCGGGCAATCTCGCCGAGCATCTCGCGGTCCGCCTCCGCCAGGGCAGCCGAGTCGTACTCGAAGCTCGGCGTGACGGCCTTGCCGCGCGGCTTGATCCCGCAGGCCTGCGCGATCATGTCGGAGACCGAAAGGCCGGGCGTGAACACGGCCGGCGTCTGAGGCCCGACCGGCGTCGGCGCGACGCCAGCCGAGGTCGTCGCCGCCTGCCCGACCGGCTGCTGCGCCGCCGTCTGGCTGCTCGGCGAATTCGCCTTCGAAGTGATGCCGGGCGCGTCGCATCCGACGAGCGCGAGCGCGATCAGTGCGAACGCAGGGAGAGCGGCGGAGAGCGGCGGAGACCGACGGAGAGCGTGTGCCATGGTCCGGAATCGAACCAAAACGCCCTTCCGCCGGGCAACTTTCCCGGTCGTCTGGTACACGAGAGAATCGACGCCATGGACGTGACCACCCTCCTCGAGCCGAAGATCGACCTGCCGCGACTCACCCAGATCCTCGATGGTCTCGGCCACGACGGCCGGGTCCACACGATCCGGACGTGGTCGAAGCACCAGCAGCAGGCGCTCTTCGAAGCGGCGAAGGGATACATGCCGCTCGACCTCGACTTCCTCGTCCCGAGCAGCGTCGGGCCGCTCGTCGAGGTGATCCACGAGGGCGCCAACACCCTTCCGATGTTCACGCGCTTCCAGAAGCGCTTCGTGAAGCTCGAGGGCGAGGCGTTCCCGATCGGCGGTTACAACCACCAGTCGATGCAGGCGTTCACCGGCCCTGGCTACTTCGGCGTCACGAAGGGCGAAGGCGAGCACGAGGGCGAGCTCGTGATCGACTACTCGAAGATCCCGAAGCAGAAGCCGGCGAGCTGGCCGGAGATCAAGAGCAACGAGGGTGGCATCGCGGGCATCGTCAACGGCGGAATGATCGATTACCTCCGCGGCCTGTCGAGCCACGTCTCGATCGGCGTCGCCTACAAGGACGGCAAGCACCGCAACCAGTGGTTCGCCCTCGTCCGGCAGGACCCCGGCTGAGCCCTTGAACGGTGCTGTAGCGCGGAGCGGGCATCGGCCGTGACCCTCGAGCTGCGCGTCGTCGAGCGCATCAGCGATGTACCGGAGGCGGAGTGGAATGCGCTCGTCCGCGCGGACGCGTCGCCCTTCGTCGAGCACGCGTGGCTCGCCTGTCTCGAGGAGGCAGGCTGCGTCGGCGGACGCACGGGCTGGCTGCCCCGCCATCTCGTCCTCTACGACGGAGGCGAGATCGTCGCGGCGGCGCCCGCGTACCTGAAGATGAACAGTGAAGGCGAGTTCGTCTTCGACTGGAGCTGGGCTGACCTCGCCGAACGGATGGGGATCGCCTACTACCCGAAGCTGATCCTCGCGGTCCCCTTCACTCCCGCGACCGGCCATCGCGTGCTCTGGCATCCCTCACGCGATCGCGGCGAGACCGTCGCCGTGTTCGCGCAGGCGGTGCGCACGATCACGCGCGAGATGGAGCTCTCGAGCGCGCACGTGCTCTTCCCCGAAGAGGCGGAGGCGCGGCTCTGGGAGGCGGCGGGCCTCACGATCCGGAACGGGGTGCAGTACCACTGGACCAACGACGGCTTCGCGACGTTCGAGGACTTCCTCGCCACGCTCCCTCAAAAGAAGCGCACGCAGATCCGGCGCGAGCGAAAGCAGCCCGCGATCGACGGGCTCACGATCACGACGCTCACCCCCGCGGACCTCACCGGACCGGCGGGTGCCGAGCTCGCCGCGACGATGCACGCTCTCTACGTCACCACCGTGGACAAGTACTTCTACGGGCGGCGCTACCTGAAGAAGCCGTTCTTCGACCTCGTGCGCCAGCGCTTCGCCGATCGCCTCGCGTGGACGGTCGCCCGGGACCGCGAGGGGAAGATCGTCGCGAGCGCCTTCAACGTGAAGAAGGACAAGGTCCTCTACGGCCGCTACTGGGGAGCGACGGTCGACCTCCCGTTCCTCCACTTCAACGTCTGCTACTACCACGGCATCGACGAGGCGATCCGGGACGGCCTCACGACGTTCAACCCCGGCGCCGGCGGCGAGCACAAGCGGGTGCGCGGGTTCGCGCCGACGATGACTCACTCGGCGCACCACGTCGAGGACACGCGTCTCCGTGCCGTGATCGACGCTTTCCTCGAGCGCGAGCGACGCGCCATCGCGGCGTACGTCGCGTCGGGCGGCGCAGAGGAGTGACCTCCTCGGAGGGCGCCTACATGTCGCCCTCATGTGCACGGGATCCCTTCGGATCCGGTGTTTCGCATACTTGCCAGTCGAGTCGTCGGCGATCCAGATCAGCCGCCATTTCACGCGGATCCGGCCTCTCGGAGAGATGATCCCACATCGTCCGAGGGCTGGTCCGGCAGGTGCAATGAGGGAGCTCGACGCTGCGAAGCCCGCAGCCAAGGAGCTCGACGCCGATGAAGACCACCTCTCTCCTCTCCCTTACTGCGGCCCTGGCACTCGCGAGCATGGTGGCTTCGATCGGATGCACCCAGCCGATGGTGCAGGACTTCGAAACCGACGAAGACGACGACTCGAGCGAGGTGACCACGAGCAAGAAGAAGAGCAGCACCAAGAAGAACACGACGGACGACGAGGGCGACACGTCGAGCAACACCGACACCACGACGCCGCCGCCGGCCGACCCCGGCACGCCGCCGGCCGACCCCGGTACGCCCCCGAGCGACCCGATGGAGTGCTTCGATCAGTGCGCCGCGACCGGCCCCGCCGCGCAGTACTGGAGCTGCTCGGAGAACTGCCAGAACCAGCAGTGCGACGACACCTGCTGGTTCCAGTCATGCGGGGGGGCGCAGGAGGACGCCTGCATCCAGGCGCTCGACACGTGCAACGACCAGTGCGGCAACCCGTTTGGCCCCAACCAATGACCGCCGATCACGGTTCCATCGCGCGCGTGCGCCGAACGTGCGCTCCCCTCGCCGCGTCGAGCCGCGGCCGAGACCTCGATCACGCGCCGATCTTGAACGCGTCCTTCGCCTTGCGGATCGCGCCGAGCGCCTCGGCAGGCGATGCGGAGTCGGGGATGCCGAGCGTGCGCCGGATCTCCGGAGACGATGTCCGGAGGAACGGGTTGTAGGAGAGCTCGTCGGCGATCGTCGCGCCCATCGTCGTCCGACCCTCCTTGCGGAGCTGGGAGGCCTTCGCGCGCGCCTGAGCGATGGCCGCGTTGCTCGGCTCGACGTGCGCCGCGAAGCGCAGATTCGACTCGGTGTACTCGTGACCGCAGTACACCTTCGTTCGCGGATCGAGCGCGGCGAGCTTCGAGAGTGACTCGGACATCATCGGCGGATCGCCCTCGAAGAGCCGGCCGCAGCCGCCGATGAAGAGCGTGTCGCCGGTGAAGACGACGGGGTCATCGGGCTCGTGCGTGACGACGTATGCCACCGCGCCGAGCGTGTGGCCCGGGATGTGGAGGACACGGACCTTCAGCCGCCCGATCTCGAACGTCTCGTTCTCCTGAAGGTACTGCGTCTGTCCAGGGATCCGGCCGCGATCGCTCGCGTGGCCGTAGACGCGATCGATACCGAGCTTCGAGCGCACCTCCTCGTTGCCGCCGACGTGATCGTGGTGGTGATGCGTGCTGAGGATGGCGACGATGCGGACGTCCTCACGATTGTGATTGGCGAGCGACGCGAGGTCGCGACGACTGTCCTGGGTGCCCGCTCCCTGGTCGATCGCGCCGAGGACGGGCCCGGCTTCGGAGGCGTCGATGATCGCCGCCTCCTTCGTCTCGCGGCAGACGAGCAGGTAGGCGTAGTTGTCCGAGAGGCAGGGGATCGGGACGATGCGCATCGGGTCTCCATCCGAGCCGTCCAAGGAGGCGGGCGACCCGGGGCGGAGCATCCTATACCTTGCGTCCCCGCCCCGCTCCAATCAGACGACGAGCACGGCAGGGCCGGAGCTCACGGGCGCATGCGGTCACTGCGACGTGTGCGCCTACCGGGCTCCGAGCGGTAGACACGATGCCTGCTGCGAGCTGCAGGCATGCGTGTCTACCGGCGGCTCGTCACTTGCCGCCTCCCGACTTGGTATACGCCCGGTTCAGGCACGTCGGACCGCACGCGTAGGGCGGGACCTCCTTCACGCTCTTCGACATCTCGCGGTACCGGCGCGCCATCTCGTCGAACGCCTCGCCGCGGGGCAGCGGCGTCTTCTCCTCCGGATCCGCTGCGAGATCGAAGAGACGCAACGACTCCTCCTTCCCGAAGGCGATCATCTTCGACGTGCCGCGCACGAGCGCCCGCCGCTTGTCGTTGTCGCTCGTCATCGGGAGGTCGAGGATGACGTCACGCTCCGCGGGTTGCTCCTTGCCGCTCATCTCGGCGACGAGGCTCTTTCCCTCGAGATCGAGCGTGGCGCCGCCGCTCGCCGGCGCCTTGGCGTCGACGCCGAGGAGCTCGAGGATCGTCGGCGCGAGATCGATCGCGCTCCGCGGGACGTCGATGCGCTTCGGAGCCAGCCCCGGGACGACGAAGAACATCGGCACCCGCACGAGGTTCTCCCAGAGCTCGAAGCCGTGCGCGTGCTGCCCGTGCTCACCGAACGCCTCGCCGTGATCGGCGGTGACGATGATGACGGTCCGCTTGCCCCACGGCTTCTCCTCGACGAAATCGAGGAGCCTACCGAGGTGGCGATCGGTGAACGTCACCTCGGCGTCGTACTTGTCGCGCGCCGTCGGGCCGTACGGCGGGATCCCGTCCTTCTCGTGGGAGACGTACATGTCGTGGGGATCGAGGAAGTGGAACCACGCGAAGAAGCGCTTCGAGTCGAGCGCAGGATCGCCGAGGAGCTTCATCGCGAGATCGACGTGCTGCGGGCTCGTGACGTTGGGGTCCGTCTCGTTCTTGAAGATGATGTTCGGGACGAGCTCGTAGTCGTCGAAGCCCTGCTCGAACCCAGCGCCCTTGAAGTAGCCGTGTGCATGCGCCGCGATCGTCCTGACGCCGCTCGCCTGGAGCACCTCGGGGAACAGCACGTTCTCGGGCGCGTACTTCCCGAAGAAGAAGCCGCTTCGCTTCATCCCGCTCGGGAGCTTGCCGCCGAGAAAGCCGCCCAGGCTCATCGATGTGTACGACGAGATCGCATACGCGCGCGTGTAGCTCACGGCGCGCTTCTCGAGCTCGGTGAGGCGTGGGGCGATGTCGCGCGGGTAGCCGCTCCATGGCATGTCGGCGCGCAGGCTGTCGATCGACAGCACCAGGACGTTGTAGTCTGCACGCAATCCGCCGACCGCCGGCGCGGCGGCATCCGCCGCTTCCGAGGGGGACGACGCCGCCTGGGCCAACGCGGATACCGATGCGGCGGGGGGCGAGACAGCCGCACTGCTCGTCGACGTCACCGTCACGCCACCGCGGTCCTTCGACCTGTCACAACCAGCCACCGCGACCGCCGCGAGCGCGGCGAGCAGCATCAGCGCGGAACTACGAAAGGAATGAGCCACGTCTCCCCTCATTCCAGAGGACGGACGACCACGCAAGGGCGGGCGTCATGCCCCATGACATCGCAGTCGCGGTCGAGCGCGCGGTTTGCGGGAGTGTTGCCGAGACGGCACAGTCGAGCTTCTTTCCTTGCGAGGGCGACATTCGTTCCGTAGGTTTCCCATTCGTCTTGCCCCTGAGCGCGTCGCGTTCGAGGAGCAGTATCTTTCGGGGTCGCTCGGGTATCCCGGAGACTTCGTCGTCAAAGGAGAGGGTCGATGCGAAACAAGCAATGGCTTCGTTACGGACTGGCGTCGTTCACGCTGATGGGCGCGGCCTGTGGAATGTTCCTCGTCGCGTGCGGCGACGACGACAGCTCGCCGGTGACGCCGAAGGGAGACAGCGGCGCGGACAGCACGGTCGAGCCCGACACGGGCGCGCCGGATACGGGGACGGATGCGAACAAGCCTGAGGCGAAGCCCAACGCGAAGCTCCAGCTCGTCAACGCCGCGACGGACTTCGGCCCCTCGAACCCCATCGGCGCGCTTCGCGTCTGCTACGGGCTCGGCCCCGCGGGGATCGCGCCGCTGCCGCCGCTTCCGGACCGCAAGTCGTCCGCTGCGCAGCCGTTCCCCGGCGTCTACATTGGAACGGGCGGAGCCGTGCAGGGCACCGGCGCGGACCTGACCGATATCGCCATCACGCCCTACGTGATGAACGCCAAGACCCTCGCGGATCGCGGTCTCGTCAAGCCGGACGCCGGTGCGGGCACCTCCTGCAAGGATCTCTTCGGCGTGGACGCGGGTGGCGAGCTCAAGGAAGGCGTCGACTACTGGAAGCTCCCGGAGATCGCGGCGAACACGTTCGTCAAGGAGAAGAGCTTCATCCTCGTCCTCACCGGCTGCGCGGGTGACTCGACGGCCAGCGCCGCGAAGTGCGGTGCGGGCTTCACCACGGGTGCTCCGGGCAACGGCAACCTCAAGGTCACCGTCTACGAGGTCGACCGCGCGACCGCCATCGACGCGGACAAGATCGGCACGCAGTTCATCCACGCGTCGCCCGCCGGCGCTAGCGCCCTGGGCGCGTTCACGCCCGGATACATCGGCGAGGCCGGTGAGGCCTCGTTCAAGCCGCTCGTCGGCGACGGCGGGACCCCGGTTGCCGTCGCCGAGAAGTCCGAGCTCGCGCAGATCTCCGGCGTCAACGTGGCGACGGACTCGTTCACCGTGAAGCCGGACGTCGCGGCTCTCGCGCTCAAGCTCTCGGCCGTCCAGCTCGCCTCGTACGGCGGCAACGTCCCGGACGGCGGCGACTACCGCAACGGCGCGGCGTTCACGTTCATCGCGCTCGGTGACCCGGCCGAGCCGGCTGCCGGCGGCACCAATACCAAGACCTTCCACTACATCGCTCTCCCGAACGATCCGGTGAACGAGACCTACAAGCCCTGACGGGCCGCCCGCGCGAGTGGGCGAATCGAAGTGAACGTCGGCGCTGCTCGCGAGAGCGGCGCCGACGTCACTTTGTGCGCACACCGTCGCGGACAGAGTCGCTCGAGAGCGGCTCGCGAGGTCACCTCGCGTCGAAGGGGGTGCTTCGACGAGCAGGCCGTCGTTGCCTTCTTGGCATTGGACCTCGTTCCTCCCTGAGCGCGCGAGGAACGAGCAGCCGCTGAGAACAGCCTGGTGGAGCGAGCTCGGAACGAAGCTCCGCCGCGCTGTACGTCGTTTTGTGATCGGCGCGGCGGAGTTTCGCCGTAGCGCCTCAGTCGAGCGGGCACGCCCCCGGCACGAAGTCGGCATCGGTGAACGCCGGCATCGGATCGCCGTCCTTGATCGGCACGAACTGGCAGATGTTCTGCGGCGGATCGAGCTGCCGCGCCACGGCCGCAGGTTTGACGACCTGACCGCCGAGCCGCGCGCAGAAGCGAGCCTCGGCGAACCGCCCATCGAGGTTCGCTGCGAGGATCTCGACGTCGCTGCCCGAGATCGGATTCGCGCTACCCGGTACGTTCACCGTCCCGAGCTCGAGCCGGAAGCGTCCCGCTGCGGACACGTCGGCTGGCGGTGCAGGGATCTCCGAACCGACCGCGTTCGCCTTCGATACGGTCGGAGGCGGCTGGCTGTTGACGACGGCAAGCGGCTGGATCGACAGCTGGAGCTTCCCGCCAGCGGGATCGGGCGTGTACTTGGTCACCGTGAGGAAGTTGAAGCGCTGCGACGCCTGACCGAACGCGAGCTCCGCCAGGCACGCGCCGTAATAGAGCCCCTCGACGGCCTCCGTCGGCGGCGCCGCTGCCTCGAACGTGGAGGCCTCGACGAGCGGCTTCGGGAAGGTCGCGATGCGCTCCTGGTAGTCCTCGAAATCACCCTCGGGATGCGGGATGCACGCCCAGGTCGCCCCGAATGCGACGACGAGAGCTCCGAGGCAGCCAAGGGTGAAGCGCGATCCGAGCATGCTCCTGTCTTACCGGTCACGATCGAGCGGCGCAAGCAGGTTGGCTGTATTCCGCAACGGTATCGGCCAATCCTAACGAGGCGCGTCATGGCCCGCCGCGAATGCCTCTTCTGAGGCCACAAATTCGCGCTTCCGTGATACGCCAGAGATCGATGAGCCGGCCCCGCTTCGGACGCATTTCCGCACTCTCGTCCCTGGTCCTCCTCGGCGCGCTCGCGTGTCCGCGCGAAGCCGAAGCGAGCGGCTACCTCACAGCCCGCTTCGGCGCGGATCACGGCACGCCGGCCTCGCCGAACACGTTTGCGATCTACTTCAACCCGGCCGCGCTCGGAGGAACGACGGGAACGACGATCACCGGCGACGTGTCGGTGCTCCTTCGTCTCGCCAAGTACAACCGCACGAACGATGCGCTCTCGCCTTCGGAGGACAGCTACCGCTCCGATCCGAAGTACGTCCAGGCGAACACCGGCACGGCGACGCTGACGAACCTCCTCGCGCTCCCGTTCGCCGGCGTGAATACCGACTTCGGGACGAAGAACCTGCGCGCGGGTTATGCCGTCTACGTTCCGTTCGGAGGGCTCGCCACCTGGGACCGCACGAGCGGCGTACCCGGGAGCCCCGGCTCGACCGACGGCGTGAACCGCTGGCACAACATCAGCGGTCAGATCCTCGCCGTCTACAACACGTTCGCCGTCGCCTACAAGATCGCGCCCGCGAAGCTCTCGATCGGCGCGAGCATCAGCCCGGTCATCCAGAACGTGGCGACGGTCCGTGCGCGCAACCTCGACGGCAGCGACGATACGGTCGACAGCGCTGGCAACCTCGTCGAAGGGCGCTCGTTCCTCAACGCCACCGGGGTCAACCTCGCAGCGTCCGCCGGCCTCTACTACGAGCCCACCGACACGCTTCGCTTCGGTCTCGCCTACCTTTCGCAGCCGGGATTCGGGGAGTCGCGGCTCAGTGGAACGCTTCGGACACAGCTCAGGCAAGGCCAGGAATCGAAGTCCGATATCGACTTCTTGCAGGAGTACCCGGACATCATTCGCTTCGGCGCGTCCTGGCGCGCATCGCAGCGCCTCGAGCTCAAAGGTGACTTCGAGTTCGTCCGCTGGAGCGTCTTCAAGCGGCAATGCGTCGTCGAGAGGGGGGCCAAGTGCGCGGTCGCCGACGACGGCCGCCGCGACCCCGGGCCCGAGGGTTCGCGCGTGCAGCTCAACATCCCGCGCAACTGGAACGACGCCATTGGCGTTCGCGTCGGCCCGAGCTACTGGATCAGCGAGAACCTCGAGGCCTTCGGGAGCCTCGGGATGACCACGCCCGCCGTGCCGAAGGAGACGATCGACGCGTCCACCGTCGACGCGCTCCGGCTCTACCTCACGTTCGGCGCGAAGTACGACATCAGCAAGCACTGGGCGATCGCTGGAAGCTACAACCACATCTACTTCTTCAACGTGGACACGAAGGGCGCGAACGACCAGAACATCAGCGCCCACCCCGCGAACGCGCCTGGTGGCACCGACTACAACGTCTCGCGCTCGCCGAGCGCCGACGGTCGCTACCGCTCGCAGATCGGATTCGTGAACGTCAACGTCGCTTACAAGTTCTAGGAACACCATGCGCATCACTCTTTGCTTATCGGCTCTGGCGCTCGCGCTGGCCGCTGCGTCGGCGGCGTGCTCCGAGGACAAGCCCGCTCCGCTCGACGCGACGACTGCCGACGGCGGAACGGATGCGGGCGGCGCCACGCTCGAGACGCCGTCGTCGGCCTGTACCAATCCGTCCGACTCGGTCTACGGCGATCCGGGCGCGCTCGCACCGGACGTGAACGCGCGCGGCGCGATCGTCAAGTGCGCGAAGGAGCCCGACCTGACGAAGGAGGCGATGCAGGCGAAGCTCACGGAGCTGGGCTCGGCGGGCAAGCCGCTCTCCAGCAACGCTCGCGTCTATCGCATCTCTTACCGGACCGAGCGCGGGGACACGGCCGGTACGCCGTCGGTCTCGAGCGCGCTCGTGTACATCCCGGATACGCCGCGTGCGGACAAGATCCCGATCGTGGTCGCGGCTCGCGGAAGCCGCGGGCAGGCCGAGCGCTGCGCCGTCACGAAGTTCGACGCGGCGCTCGAGGGCATCAACGGCGACGCGTGGCGGATGGTCTATCCGCTCGTCGGCTACGGCTACGCCGTCATCCTCCCCGACCTCGCCGGCTACGCGAACTTCGGCGCGGCGGGCAATCCGCCGAGCGCGTACGCGCAGGCAAGCGACGTCGCTCGCTCGACGCTCGACGGCGCGAGGGCGCTGAAGAAGCTCTTCCCCGCCCTCGACGACAAGGTCGTCCTCGTCGGTCACTCGCAGGGCGGGCACAGTGCCCTGTCGGCCCTCGCGCTCGCCGAGTCGTACGGGACCGCCGCGCCGATCGTCGGGGCCGCGGTCTACGCGCCGCTCTGGCTGAGCCAGCGCTCGTGGGGCGCCGTTCTCTACGAGCCCGTGGGCAAGACCTACAAGCTCGCGGAGTCGTCGGTCGGCGCCATCTCCGTCTGGTACCACTATACCCAGGCCGAGCTGCTCGACGGACCGGGCGCAGGGCGGAAGATGTTCGCGGCCGACAAGCAGGACGCCGTCGAAGCATTCGTGAAAAACGAGTGCTGGGGCTCGACCGAGCTGTCCAAGGTCGCAACCTACGCGCACGAGCTCTTCGATCCGACGTTTGTGTCCGAGATCTCCCTCCCGGCCGCGGCTGGCGGCGAATGCTCCGCCGAGATCTGCCAGCGCTGGGTCGATCGCTACATCGCCGACCGCCCGCATCTCACGGGCGCGGCCGCGACGACGCCGATTCTCCTCGCCTACGGTCTCAAGGACACGACGATTCCGCCGAACCGGATGAAGTGTGCCCTCGATCGGCTCGATCAGGACAACGCGAAGCTCACGACGTGCATCGAACCCGAGCAGTCCCACGGCGGGATCGTCTCCGCGCGGGGCGAATACGTCGCCGACTGGATCGCGAGCGTCGCCCTCGGCGGCGCGGCTCCGGCGGCCTGCACAGCAAACGAGACCGCGATTACGGAAGAGTGCGCCACTCCTCCGCCGAACGACTGACGTAGAAGTCATGTTTCGACAGCGCCTGCGAACGCGCGCGAGCCGAGCCCTCCTCGGCCTCGCTGCGCTGGCGACCACCTTCGCCTCGCGTGAGGTACGAGCAGCCGATGACGGGCGCGCGGTGGACGGGCGCGCGCTCCCGCCGCCGCGCACCGCAACGGCCGAGGTCGAGCCGCCGACCAAGGTCGTCGGCGAGAAGCCCGCGGTCGAGGAGAACGAGCTCGCTGGCGCGCCGATCCTCGGCGGCAACACGGACATCGGCTTCCAGCTCGGCGTCGCGGCGACGTTCACGCGTGTGTCACCGCGCTACCTCCCCTACCGGTGGAAGATCGACGGGCTCGTCTCCGCGAGCATCAAGGACGGACCGCGCGGCACCGAGGTGGTCCAGCAGAGCCACGACATGCGGCTCGACATCCCGCACGCCTTGAACGGCAAGCTGCGGATCATGCCGGGCATCTTCTTCGAGCGCACCGTCAACGCCGGCTACTTCGGCGTCGGCAACGCCTCGCCGACGATCACGAACCCGGACGGCAGCGTCGGCAGCCGCTACCAGTACGTGCATCAGGAGATCCGCGCGCGCGTCAACCTGCGCCAGCCGCTCGGTGGTGCGCACAGCATCATGTACGGCCTCGCGCTCCGGAACGTGAGCCCGTCGTCGTACGCCGGCAGCAAACTCGATCTCGATTCACGCCGCGTCGACAAGGACGGTAAGCCCTATCTTCGTGGCCTCGAGTCGCTGAACCACGCGGTCCTCTCGGGCGGCCTCGTCTACGACACGCGCGACAACGAGATCACGCCGCATCGGGGCAGCTTCGATCAGTACGCCCTCCGCGTCAGCGGCGCGACGCCGACACGCGCCGGCGTCTACTCCACCGGAGCGAACGTCATCCTCCGGCGGTACGTCCCCATCGGCGGGCCATTCGTCTTCGCGGCGCGCCTCTTCGTGGATGCCGCGGCCGGCAACGTGCCCTTCTACGACCTCTCGCAGGGCGGCGCGTTCATCCCCATCGACATGCCCGGCGGCGCGCAGGGCGTCCGCGGAGTGCCGAACGGCCGCTACTCCGGCCTCGTGAAGATGGCCGGCAACGTCGAGATCCGCGTCACGCACCTTCGCTTCCGGCTCTTCGGCGACGACTTCCGCATCGGCAACAACATCTTCTTCGACACCGGCCGCGTCTTCACGAAGTACGGGCCCGACCCTCGCGACGGCAAGGGCCTCGGGCTCAAGTACGGTGTCGGCGCCGGCGTCTTCGTCGTCTGGGGCACCGCCGCCGTCTTCCGCGTCGAGTTCGCGTACTCGCCCGACGCCGTCGCGGCGAACCCGAACTTCCCGATCGGCATCTACGCCGCCGACGGGCAGATGTTCTGACACGCTCCCCTCGCCGTTCGGTCCCTCGGCCCTTCGGGTCCCTCGGTTCTTTCGGTCCTTCGGTCCCTCGGTTCTTTCGGTCCTTTGGTCCTTCCGGCCGGGCGGCGCCGGGGGCGGAGAGCTCTCACGCCCGCGTCGCCCGTGCCGACCGAGAGCTCGTCTCCGCGCGCGGCACGCGCCAGCGACGCCTCACTTAGCTGCCGAGGTCATCGATCGGCGCGAGCCCGCGCGTGGCCAGGTGGTTCCGACCTGGGAGGGTGATCCTTGGCTCCTTGCGCGGGCGTGAGAGCTCCCCACCCCCGACACCGCTATCCGATCTGCTGATCGATCCTCAGGACGAAGTCGGGAATGAAGCCCCGAGGACCGACGTCGTGATCCGGCCTTCGCGTCGGCTCGGCTCACGAAGCATGCGCGATTGCTGACGACGACGACGCGCTCCGTCCCGCCAATCTCACGCGAGAGTGGAGCGATGCCGGTGAAGGTGTTCGCTGACGAGCTGCAGGGACCTGCGTGGGCTCGCGTGCGCGCGATCCGAAAAGAGAACTACGGGAACAGCGGAGAGCCGCTCGATTCCGAGGTAGTGCCCGAGGTCTTTCACCACCTCATGCCGTACGCCTCGCTCCTGACGACCGGCGAGGAGCCCGCCCTCGAGGAGTTCTTCGATGCCCTCGACGGATCGACGCGCGATGCGCTCATGTCGGCGCTCGAGCCGCTCGTGGAACAACTGAGGGCCTATGGGCTCGACGGTCCCGAGGCGCTCCAAGGGCGAGAGCTGATGCCGCCAGAGGCTCCCTTGTACTCCGGCTTTTCGGCGCAGGAACTGTCGGAAATACTCACGATTGATGCAGCATGCGAGATGGTGAGCGCCCGGTTGAAGATGAAGGGACCGTCACCGCCCGAGCAAGTCGCGATGCTCGACCTTGCCCGCTTCTACGATCTCAATGAAGAGCGGTCAGCCCCGGCAGCCCATTCGCGGAGGATAGCGGTGGAGCCAGCTCGGTCACGAAGGCGAGCAGCGAGTAAGCAATCCGGATAGCGGTGTCGGGGCTGGGGAGCCCTCACGCCCGCGCAAGGAGCCAAGGATCACCCTCCCAGGTCGGAACCACCTGGCCACGCGCGGGCTCGCGCCGCGCGATGACCTCGGCAGCCTGGGGAGGCCTTGCTGGCGCGTGCCGCGCGCGGAAACGAGCTCACGGCCGGCACGGGCGACGCGGGCGTGAGGGGGCCCCAGCCCCGGCGCCGCCCCGCCAGAAATCCTGAGTGGACTCAGAGACGGAGCGGCTCCGAGCGAGTGACGAGCAAAGCGCTCGAGCGAGGCGCGAGGCGCGAGGCGCGAGGCGCGAGGCGCGGCGATGGATCGGCCCCAAAGTCGACGCCTAAAACGGACAACGCGGGCCCACCCTTTCGGGCGGCCCGCGCTATCGGGTCCGGTCGCGGCGATGACCGCTTCAGGCGTCAGGCGTCAGGTGTCAGGCGTCAGGCGTCGATCGAGATCGAGAGCTTCTGCCGGAGCGCGAAGTACTCGTCGCTGACGGAGAACAGGACGATGTCCTTCATGCGTTCCTTCACCGCGACGCTCGTTGCCTCCTCGGTCGAACGAATGACCTCGGTCGCGAGCTGGAGGTCGTGCGCGAGGAGGAAGCCGACACGATCGGCCGTGAGGTCGATCGCCGCGACCCACTTCTTCAGGTCGAGCGCGCCGCCCGCCTGGAGAAGCTTCGAGACGACGCTCGCGAGCTTGTCCTTCTCGCCGCCCACGAAGTCCTGGCTCATCGCCTGCATCGCCTCGTTCACCTGACCCATCAGGTCCGGCGAGACGGGGAACTGCGGGACACAGAGCTTGATCGCCGCGAAGAGCCACGCCTTGAGACCCGTGCCGGTCGGCACGAGGTGGCGGACGTAGAAGCCCGGACGGAATGACGTGAGGTGACGACCCGCGAGGAACGCGAGCGACTGGTTCGGGATCGTGTTGTCGAACGCCGCCTGCCCGAGGACGATCGCCGGCGTACGTGCGTGCACGATGCCGAGCGAGCCCGTGTCGTTCGGGTTCTGGAACGTGAGCACCGGCGGCATCGCGAGGACGCCCTGCACGTAATAGAGCGTCTGCGAAACCGGGTACGGGTGCGTGGACGTGTCGATCGCGAGGCGCGGGTCGAACCCGATCTGCTCGATCGGTTGCGTGCGCGTGCGCACGATCGTCGGCTGGATCATCGCAAAGAGGCGCGTGAGGATCGGGTCGAGATCCCAGTGCATCACCTTGCTCCACGCGTCGTCATCGAGCGTGGCCTGCGCCGGCGCGGCGTTCTCGGAGCGGTGCTTGCGATAGAAACGCTCCTCGTCGGGCTCCGCGAGGTTGAGGATCGACAGCGCCTGGCAGAGGCACCAGGCCGGGTCGGCCTTCTTCGAGTCCGTGTAGAGCTTGCGAAGGAGCTTGTAGCTCTCCACGCGGTACGGGTTCTTGCGGAGGATGCCCGCCTGCGCGGAGACGGCCTTGTCGAGGTACTGGCCGGGGTCGGCCGCATAGATCTCGGCAAGCTTCTCGCCGCGGGTGCGGTCCTCGGGATCGAAGGCCTGCGCGGCCTCGTAGGCGTCGACGGCGAGATCCGGCTCGTTCAGGAACTTCTGATAGAGCTCGCCGAGCTTGTCGAGGACCTTGACGATCTTGTCACGGTCCTGCGCGACCTTCGCCTGATCGAGCTGCGCCTTGAGGAGACGCTCGACCTCGTCGTTCTGTCCCTTCGTGCGATAGAGCTCGATCGCCTCGTTGAGCGCCTTGTCGTTGCTCGGCTCGAGCTCGAGGGCGCGCGTGTAGAACGTGAGCGCCTGGTCGATGTCGCCCGTGTGCTTCGCCGCGATCGTCGCGGCGGTGTGCATGTACTTCGCACGCTGCTTCGGATCCTCGACGAAGTCGGCGAGGCGGAGGACGACGTCGACGAGCTTCGACCAGTCCTGGGTCTCCGAGTAGAGCTGCATCAGCTTCGTGAGGAGCTTGCGATCGTCCGGGCGCTCCTCGAGGGCCTGCGTGTAGGCCTTCGACGCGGCGGTGCGGTCGTTCAGCTTCCCGAAGAGGATGTCGCCGATCTCGAGGAGCAGCTCGAAGCGCTCGTTGCCCGTCGCGAGCTGGAGACGCGACTTGCGCACGTTGAGCCCGTTCTGCCACTCGCTCTTCTCGTCGTAGACCTTCGCGAGCGAGCGGAACGGACGCGGGTTCGACGGATCGAGGTCGGCCGCCTCGCGGAGCGGTGCGATCGCGGCGTCGAGGTTCCCCGAGCGGCGGGCGCTCTCACCGAGGTGATAGAGCGCCTCCGCGCGCTCGGAGCCCGCAAGCACGCTGTCGTACTTCTTGAACAGCTCCTCGTGCATGCTGTACGCGCTGTTCGGGTCGCCGAACTCGAAGAGCGCGTTCGCGGCGCGAGCGAGCGCGTCGACGTCCTGCGGCGCGAGCTGCTTCAGCGCGTCGACCGCCGCTACCATGCGGGGGTTCGTGACGGGCGGCGGCGGGATCGTCCCCGGCGCCGAGGGCGCGACCGAGATGCGAGCCTGGCTGGCCGGGCCTCCGCCGACCCACGCTGCGGCGCTCGGAGGACCGGAGAGGTCGTGGCTGGAGAGTGGGCCCGACGCCGCCGACGCCGGGAGCGACGGGCGCGACTGCGTCTTGCCGAACGCCTCCATGAAGCGAACGAGCACGCGGACGGCGTCCTCCTTCGCGAGGATGCCGGTGCGGTTCACGAGGCTCTCGTAGTTCTTCGACGCCTCGATCAGGCGGCCTGCCTCGAACGCGAGGTCGCCGAGGACCATGAGGGCATCCGCGTTCGACGAGTCGAGCTCGATCGCCTTCTTCGCCGCCGACTCCGCCTTCTGCGGATCGACGAGCTGCGAGTGGTGGACCTTCGCGAGCTCCGCCCAGAGGCGCGCGCGCGCGAGATCGCTCTCGGCCGTCTGGAGCTCACGCTCGACGAGGCCGACGACGCTGAGCCAGTCGCCGCGCGAGGCGTACGCCTTGCGGAGCGCCGAGCTCGCCGTCGCATCGCGCGGGTTCGCGTCGAGGGCGAGCTTGTAGCGCTCGATCGCGCTGTCCTTGTCGCCGCGCGTCTCGAGGAGACGGGCTGCGCGCATCCACTGCTCGGCCTTCGCCTCCGGCGTCGCCGCCTTCGCTGCGAGCGCCTCGATCGCGCTGAGCGCCGCGTGAGCGTCGCCGCTCATCTCGCGGAGCTGCGCGAGCGCCTCGAGCGCACCGGCGTGGGCCGGCTGGATCCCGAGGATCTGCTCGTACGTCTTGGTGGCGCGATCGGGCGAGCCGATCTGCTCCGCCAGCGTGCGGGCGCGGGCGAGCAGGAGATCGATCCGGCGCGTCGTATCGCCGGTCACCGATGCATGCTTCTCGTAGAGCGCGCAGACCGGCTCCCACTTCTCGAGGGCGCGGTAGTGACGCGCGAGCGCGCTGAGAGCGCCGTCGTGCGAGGGGTCGATCGCGAGGATCGCCTCGAGCGCCTCCGCGGCGGCCTCATGGTTGAGGAACTCCTCGTCGTGGAGGCCGGCGACGCGCTCGTGGAGGTTGATCTTCTGCCGGGGCGTCGCGGCGCATTCGATCTGCCGCTCGAGGACCTCGAGGAGCTCGCGGTACTTGCCCGTGCGGTTGAAGATGCGATCGAGGCCCTTCAGGGCGTTGAGGTTCGTGGGGTCGACCGCGAGGACGGCCTCGAAGCGGCGCGTCGCCTCCGGGAGATCGTTGAGGTGATCCTCGTAGACCTCGGCGACCTTCGCCAGCGCCTCGGCCTTCTCGAGACCACGCCGGGCCTCGGCGCGCCGCTCGAGGATCTGCGCGAGGGTGACGAAGTCACCGGTGCGCTCCGCGATGCGAGCCATCGAGTCGCACGCGCGCCCGTGGCCCGGGTCGTCCGCGAGCACCGTCATGAAGAGGTCACGCGCGCGCGCCATGTCGTTGAGGCGCGTCTCGAGGATCTCGGCGGCCTCGGCGCGGAGGTCGCGCGCCTTCGGCGCGCTCGCGGTGACGTCTGCGCGCGCCATGAGAACGGTGACGAGCTCCGGCCACTGCTGAGCGCGGCGGTAGATGCCCGTCATGCCCTCGGCGGCGGGCTCGTTCGTGGGATCGCCCGCGAGCACCTGCTGGTACGCAGCGAGCGCCATGTCCGCGCGGCCGAGCTTCTGCTCGTACCAGCGCGCGGCGCGCCCCATGAGCGCGACGTGATCCGCCTGCGCGAGCGTGGCGGCCTTGAGCGTCTCGCCGATCGTCTCGAGCTGCTCGGACCACGCCTGCTGCTTCGCCCCGCACAGCCGCTCGATCTCGGCAGCGTACTCGTCGTTGGTCGGCGACTCGCAGAGCGCCTGCGAGAACGCGACGACTGCCTGCTCCGCGTCATCGAGCTCGCTCGCGTAGAGGCGACCGATCTCGGCGAGCGCGCGACCACGCTCCTCGCCCGGGGGCGCCGACTGGCTCCGCTCGAGGAGCATCTCGACGAGCTCCTCGTACTTGCCGAGCGCCTTGCGAGCCTCCTCGAGCGCGACGAGCGCGATGTCGTCCTGGGGATCGAGCTCGACGATCGACGCGTACATCTGCTCGGCGCGCGCCTTGTCGCGACCGCCGCCGTCGAAGATGCGCGCAGCGCGGAAGAGCAGCGCCTTCTTCGTCTCGAGCTCGTCGTCGGACGTGCCGCGCACCTGTGCGGCGGCAGCGGCGAACGCGTCACCGACACGAATCGGATCCGCACCCTGGTCGACCGCGTTCTCGAGCGTGAGCGCGACCTCGAGGTCGCTCGGCGCAGCGAGCAGCGAGTCGATCATCTGCTGCACCTTCTCGGGCGCGATGCCGCCGGCGGCGCGCATCTGCGCGGAGGCGCGACCGATCGAGTCGAGCATGTCGAGCACGGCAGCCGCGTCCTTCGGACGGCGCGCCGGGTCCTTCTGGAGGAGCGAGAGGACGAACGTGTCGACGTCCTTCGTCACCCACCCGCGCGGCGCGTGGAGGCTCGGCGCCTCGGGCTCGTTCGAGAGGTGCGCGAACGCAGCGTCGGTCGCGCTCTCGTGGTGGAAGACAGGCTTGCCGGTGAGGAGCTCGTAGAGCACCGCGCCGAATGCGTAGACGTCGCTCTTCGGATCGGCCGAGCGACCACGCACGATCTCCGGTGCGACCGTCTTCGGCGAGCCGAACACGGCGAGGAGGCCGGCGTGCCCGTTGGCTGCGACGCTGCGGAGGCGAAGCCGATCGGTCCCGAAGTCGATGAGGCAGACATTGACGTCCGAGTCGCCGCCGCGCGCCGACACGAGGATGTTCTCGGCCTTGAGGTCGCCGTGGACGAGGTGCGCCTTGTGGATCGCCGCGAGCGGCTCGAGGATCCCGCGGAGGGTCGGGCGGAGCTCGGCGTACGCGACCGGGCCGGTGCGCGCGAGCCGCGCGGCGAGCGGCTGCGCGTCGACGTACTGGTAGGCGACGTAGAAGACGCCCGGCTCGACCTCGCCGGCCTCGAGGTGGCGGGGCAGACCCGCGTGATCGACGGTGCCGACGAGGCGGTTGGCGGTCAGGAAGCGATGCACGGCGCGGCGATCGCGCGCGGCCTCTTGACGAAGCACCTTGAGCGCGTAGACGGCCTTCGCGTCACCGTCCTGACGAATCGCCTGGTAGACGATCCCGAGATCGCTCTCGCCGATCTTCTTCTGGATGGTGAAGTCGCCGAGCTGACGTCCGACGCCCAGCTCCTCGCCGCCGAGCAACGTGACGACGTCACGGACGCGAGGATCGACCTCTTTACGGGAGTGGAGGATGACGTCGACGAGCGCGTCGATACGGTCACCGTCGAAGCAGCGCTCGGTGAGGGCGAGCGCGAAGCTACCCTTTGCGCTCTGGCCGCCGACCTCGTCCGGCGTGAGGCCGAGGAGGCGTTCGCTCATCTTCGTCATTTCCTCGAGCGTGAAGAGGCGCTCGAGCTCACCGCGCACAATGTCGATCGTCGGGTTCATGTTGCTGCTTGTCCTCGCGGATAGAGCCGGTTCGGGACGGGCACGCGACCGGAGCGAAGCCCTCGAATCGCGATAGCGCTCACGGGTGAAAGGCCGCGGGAGCTTAGCGGAAAATTCCGCGCCGATATTCCAAAAATCTGGCCATTTGTGTATGCCGCGGAGCGTTGATCCCGAAGGAGAAATCCGCCGCGGGAAGCCACCCGAACCGCGTGTCCCGACGTCGTCTCGACGGACCGCTCTCGCCGTCAGCTCGGTCCCGACCCGACGAGCCGTTTGAGGAGTCCGACGAACGCCTCCCAGAGCGTCACGGCGCGCGGCGCGCGGACACGATCGAGCAGCAGATGGGCGCTCGAGCGTGGGACGAAGCTCCCGGCGCAGTCCGCGCAGCGGAAGAGCTCCACCCCCTCGACGAGCTCGCCCTCCGACGCGTCGCTGAAGCGATGGAGCTCAGGTGCCAGCGAGCGCGTGCACCGCGGACACGCCCCCGATCCGCCGCTGCGCGGGCGAAGCGACGGCGGAGCTACGCCGCGGTCGACGCGCGCAGCCTCCGCCTCGACAGCGAGCGTGTGGACCTCACCGTCGAACCAGTCGACCCATAGGCCGCCGCAGGCATCGCAGACGTCGATCTCTGCAGAGGGCACGGCCTCGCAGCGCATCGGCTCCGCGCACCCCGGGCAGCGGACGATGACACCGCGATACGCCGGGCCGCGCGCAGAGAGGTCCATGGCGCACGCCATCATGCGCGAAGTCGGCGCGCGCTGCATCGCGCGAGTGAGCGTGACTCGAGATCGCGCTCGACGCCTCTATGGCAGCGCCGCCCGCATGTCCGCGCGGGGCGGCCTGTGCCCTCGCCCGAAAAGAGCGCGGTCCCTCCGGGCCCCTACCCGCACGGGCGCCTTCACGAGCGAGCTCGAGGGGCGCGAGTCGCGCCCCCCATCATCAGCCCGCTCGACGTGACGCGGCCCGGCAGGACCGCGCGTCAACGCACGTCAGTGGTGGACGTGGTCGCGCGTCAGGCCCGGGTGCGTCGCATCGCCGGGCTCGTGACGCGGGTTCGCGGTCTCCTTCGTTCCATCACGTCCGGCCATGCCCATGAGCAGGTCCTTCGTGTAGATGAACTGATCGCGCGAATCATAGGGGACCGCGTGGATCCCGGTATCCATGCGGATGGCGTCGCAGGGACAGGCTTCGACGCAGAACCCGCAGAAGATGCAGCGCAGCTCGTCGATGACGAACTTCACCGGGTAACGCTCGTAGCCACGGCGCTCGCTGCCCTCCGGGTACTCGCCGGCCTCGATGTAGATGCACTGCGCGGGGCAGGCCGTCGAGCAGCAGAGGCACGCGACGCAGCGGGGGCTCGCGTCGTCGCGGAGCGTCAGGCGATGCAGACCGCGGAAGCGCTCCGGATAGGGGCGCTTCTGCTCGGGGTAGCTGATCGTGGTGACGCCCTCGGCCCACCGCTCCGTGACCGGGTCAGGCCGGGTACCGCGGACCATGTCGCGGGTGTTCTTGAAGAAGTGGCGCATCGACGCGCCGATGCCCTTCATGATCTCCGGCAGGTAAGACTGAACCGTGGGCGTCTTCTCGACGTACTGCACCGGCGTCGCGTTGAGCGGAGCGGGCGGCTTCTTCGGAAAGGCTCGGGGCATGGCCGTGCGGGACGATAGCGTTGAAGGTCAGAAGGATGAAGGGAAAACCGTGAAGGCGGGGCCGGTCAGGCGGCCTCGGTCGTGATCGGACCGGGGTCGGTGATCGGGCCTTCCTTCGTACCACCGGCCGCGGCTGCGAGCTTGGCGCTCGAGCCGACGATCGCCTCCTTGCGGACCGGGGTCCGGACGAACCCGACGATGGCCCAGAGGATGAGGCCGGTGATGACCGCGGCCGTGAAGCCCTGGGTGACGTCGGCGGCGACCTTGAGGGCGCCCGCGGCGTTCGGACCCGCGTTGTCGATGGCGAGCCACACGATGCCGGTCGCGAAGATGTTGGCGAGCGACGCCGGGAGGAGCACCGTCCAGCCGAGCTTCATGAGCTGGTCGTAGCGGAAGCGCGGGAGGCTCCAGCGAATGAACGCCTGGATCCAGCAGATGAAGATCGTCTTCCCGAAGAACGCGAGCACGCCGATGATCACCACCCAGACGTGCGGCATGCGCGTGTGGAAGAGCTCCGTGGCGCCGAAGGCGATCGTGAGCCCGTCGCGGTGGAGGAACGGGAGGTGCCAGCCGCCGAGGAAGATCAGGACCATGAGCATCGAGCTCGTGGCGATCTCCATGTACTCGGCGAAGTAGAACATGCCGAACTTCATGCCCGAGTACTCGGTGAAGTAACCGGACACGAGCTCGCTCTCCGCCTCGGGGAGGTCGAACGGGATGCGCTTCGTCTCGGCGATCGCCGCAGCGAAGAAGAGAAAGAACGCGAGCGGCTGGACGAAGATGCCCCAGCTGTTCTCACCCTGCCAGAGGACCATGTCCTCGAGGCGCACCGAGCCGTAGACCATGAATGCGCCGACCAGCGTGAGGCCGAGCGTGACCTCGTAGCTGACCATCTGGCTCGCGGCGCGGAGCGCCCCCATGAGCGAGAACTTGTTGTCGCTCGACCAGCCGGCGATCGCGGCGCCGACGATCCCCTGCCCCGCGATGGCGAAGATGTAGAGGATGCCGATGTTGAGCGTCGCGATCTGGAGCGGAACCGCGGTCAGACCAGCGGCGATGCCGTGACGGGGAACCGCCGGCCACACCGTCTCCGGCGAGAAGCCCGCCGGGCACGCGTCGTTGACCATCGCCGCGTACTGCGTGCCGTTCTTGCAGACGGTACGAACGATCGCCTCGGGGACGACCGTCTCGCCGAACGGAATGACCGCGGTGAGCGCGATGACCGGGAAGAACGCCAGGATCGGCGCGAGGCTGAAGAGGAGCTTGTCTGCCTTCGGCGGCATGAAGTCCTTCTTCGTGAAGAACTTCACGCCGTCAGCCGCCGTGTGAAGGAGGCCCGCGATGCGCAGCTCGAACTTGCCGATCTTCAGCGGCGCACGGTTCGGACCGATGCGGTCCTGCATCATCGCGCCGCCGCGACGGTCGTACCACGTGAGCAGCGCGCCGATGTTCACGACGAAGCCGACCATCACGAGGATCTTGAGGGCGGTCCAGAGAAGCGACATTCCGGTCATGGCGAGGTTTTCTCGTGAAGTCTCGTAAGTAGACTCAGGGAGCGGTCGAAGGAGCCACCGCAGCGGTGCCCTGCGCGACGCCCGCAGGCGACGCTTCTGCTTGCGCGCCCGTTGGCGTGAGCTGAGCGCGGATGTCCTTCAGCTTCGTCCAGGTCGGCTCGATGCCGAGCGCGACTGCGAGGGCGCGGACCTGCTCCCACGCCGGTCGCGATGCGCCCTGGGGCTCGAGGCCCTTGTCGGACTTCTGCCAGAGGCCCTGGCGGTTGACGTACGTGCCTGAGTGCTCCGCCCAGGACGTGGCGGGCAGCACCACGTGCGCCGCCTCGGTGAGCGCACCTTCGTGCGCGGCCACGACGACGAGCGAGCTGACCATCGCGAGCGCGGTTGCATCCTCGGGATCGTTGCGCGGGGTGACCCCGCCGAGCGCGACGACGTGGGCCACCTTCCCTGCCCGGATGTCGTCGACGAGCTGCGGGAACGGCCGGAGCGTCGGGGCGAGATGGACGACGCCCGCGGTGTTCGGGTTCTTGTCCTCGTCGATGAGGATGTCGTCCTTGTAACCCACGCCCGCGCCGGTCACGTAGAGCCGGAGCTCCTTCTTCGAACCCTGCGCGAGGCGCGCGAGCTCACGAAGCGCCCAGTTGTCCTCGAGCGAGTGCTGCGCGCTGAGGACGAACGCGATGCCCTCACGCGGCGCATCCGAGAAGCGCTTCGTGACCTCGGCGAGCGCGGCGTCGGTCGCCGAGTGCTTGCTCTTCACCTTCGCGTTCGTGACGCGGCCCACGTGCGCCGCGCGGTACGACAGCATACCGCCGTCGCACATCCAGTACTTGTTCACCGCCTCGTTGTCGCGCGGACGGTAGCGGTACGCCTTGTTGTAACGCGGGTCGTAGTCGAGGTGCGCGTTGCAGCCGGTCGCGCAGCCCTGGCACACGCTCTTCGCCGTGCGGAGGAACCAAACGCGGGCCTTGAAGCGGAAGTCCTTCGTCGTGAGCGCGCCGACCGGGCAGACGTGCTCCGTCATGAAGGTGTAGTGGCCTTCGAGCTCGCGGCCGGGGGCCACGAAGATCTCGTTCAGGTTCCCGCGCTCGCGCATGTCGAGGACGGGATCCTTCGCCACTTCCTCCATGAAGCGGATGCAGCGCGTGCACATGACGCAGCGCTCGGCGTCGTAGACGATGGTGGGGCCGAAGACGACGGCCTTCGGCTTGTGCACCGGCTCGTCGCGCATGCGCTTCTGCGTCTTCTGGTGGTCGAGCCAATAGTCCTGCAGCTTGCACTCGCCGGCCTGATCGCAGATCGGGCAATCGACGGGGTGGTTCAGGAGCAGGAACTCTTGGACGTTCGAGCGCGCGTCGAGGACGTGCTTGCTCGTGTCCGCCAGGACCTCTTGCCCATCCACCGCCGGGAGCTGGCAGGCGGGCTGGAGCTTCGGCTTCTGAACGGGCCGGTAGTCACCGAGCTTCTCGTCCCACTCGACGATGTCGAGCATCATCGCGCGCTGGTTCGGCGCGGGTTTCACCTCGACGAGGCACATCCGGCAGTTCGCCGGAACGCTCAGACCGGGGTGATAGCAGTAGTGCGGGATCTCGATCCCCTCGCGGGCAGCCGCGCGGATGATGCTGTCACCCGGTTCGAAGGGGATGGTTTTTCCGTCAAGCTTGAACGTGGGCATGAGGTCGTCGGGGTGGTGGGCTCGAAGCGAGCCTGGACGCACCCGTGGCCGGGGATTTACGACGAATCCCTGCTGCTTGGAAGCACGCTTTCACACCGGCGCATCATTTGGGGCTCGCGCCCCGACTACCCGCAGAGGTTGCGGCCCCGACTACCCGCAGAGGTTGGAGCGGTCGCCCGCCTGGAATCCGGGAGTCGCGACCCGAGCCCGATGGACGCGCCGGCTACTACGCCTGAGCTGCCCGAGCGATTCAGGGAAGCGAGATCAAGCCGAGCCGCGCGACCCGCCCGAGGATGGCCCTCACCTCGTCCTCGGGCATCCCAGCCATGTCGATGATCGCGTCGACCGTGTTCCGGCCATCCACGAGCGACAACACGAACGCGGCACGCGTGTCGATCGGTGCCTTGGCGATGAGCGCCCGGGAAGCGAGCACCTTCGGGGCGGTCTCGCGGCGGGTCGTCCGAGCAAGCTTCACGGCCGCCGTGCCGACCTCGTCGACCGTCACAGGAGGGCGGTTGCTCCGCTCCCGACGTCGCGTCCCGGTCGTCGCCTCCGGCTCCCACGAGGCCGTCCTTCGTGCCGAGGGCCGGTCCGAGCGTGGCGCGGTCGACCCTGGCCCCGGCGACGGTGTCGGGTCGGGATCCTCCTCCCGACGGACGCTGTCACGGATGCGCCGGGGCGAGGGCGTCGAGATGGGCTCCGCTTCTTCACGGCGGAGGCTGTCACGGACGCGCTTCATCTCGGCGCTGTCCATCCGCGGCAGGCCGCTGCTCGAGCCGAGCCCCGGTTGCGTCTTCGTCTTGTTGCTGGGCGGCTTCGGCATTGGATCTCGTGCGCGGGCCCCTCCCGCCGTCGGATCGAAACCCTCTTCGATTTGGCGCCCACTGCTCCCGGGCGTCAAGGGACGCGGAGCAGCTCGCCCCCCCCGCAACGGCCGAGTCTACGCGAACGGCCAATGAATGGAACACGTCCGTGCCCTTGCCGCGCGATTGCAGCCCCGCCGATGCGGGCGGGCTGTCCCTGGACGGGCCCCGCTCTGCGGGCTGATGGCTCACCTCGACGGCGTTCTCCGCGCGCCTCCACCTGTCGGGTGTCCCGCTGCCGCTCGGGAGCGGCTAACATGCCGCCCCTCGCCACGTCCCCGTGGGACGGGATTCGCCTCGAGGCCGCGACGATCGCCGGGCTCGGCCCCGAGCGCTGCCGGGACGTCGCGCTCCTCGGCCACGCCTCTCTCGTCGTCGTTCCCGAGCTCGGAGGGGACACGCCGACCATCGACGAGCGTCTCGTCGTCACTCCCGCCGTCGACGGTCTCGTCGAGCTTCCCCGCCATCGGAGATGGCGAGGTCGGCATCGGTGCAGTCGCCATGCGCATCCCCGACGCGCGGCGGCGCGTCGGGAGACCTTCAATGAGGCGCGCGATGACCGGCACGTCGACGGCACGAAGCCATCGCGAGCCGCCGGGTGCCGCGACCCAGCAATCGGGTGGGAGCTTCCCCGCCAGGGTCGCCTCAGCGACGGCCGCAGTCGTGAGCGGGCCGATCGGCGCCCCGCCAATCCGGTAGACGAACCACTCAGACGCTCGAGACACGACCCATCGCGTTCTTGCAGGCGCGAGGAGGGGCTTTGCTTAGCCTCCTCGCGCCCATGGGGCAAGAAGAGTATCGGGCGTCGCGAGCGAGCGAACGGTCAGTGCCGGCGTTGGATCAGTGATCGCACTCGCCGCCGATCATGTTGAGCGATCCGAACGTCGGAACGATGTCGCTCAGCATGGCGCCGTTGATGAGATCCGAGAGCCCCTGCGTGATCGGGAAGCACGGCGGGCGGATGCGGACGCGGTGAGGCGTGCCGGAGCCGTCCGAGACGAGATAGTACCCGAGCTCGCCGTTGCCGCCCTCGGTGTACGAGTAGACCTCGCCCTTCGGGACCTTCGCGCCTTCCATCACGAGCTTGAAGTGCTGGATGGTGGCTTCGATCGTCGTGTAGACGTCCTGCTTCGGCGGGAGGATGACGCGCGGATCGTCCACGTTCACCGGGCCCTCGTCCGCCATGCGGTCGCACGCCTGGAGGATGATCCGGCAGCTCTGGCGGATCTCGCCGAGGCGCACGAGGAAGCGATCCATGTTGTCGCCGCACGTCCCGACCGGGACGTCGAAGTCGACCTCGTCGTACTTCAGGTACGGATGTGCCTTGCGAACGTCGTAGGCGACGCCGGTGGAGCGAAGGCACGGTCCCGTCCACGAGAGCGCGATCGCGTCGGGGCCGGAGATCTTGCCGATGTTCTCGAGCCGATCGATGAAGATGCGGTTCTTGAGGAGCATCCCCTCGCCTTCCTCGACGATCTTGAGGATGGCGGGGATGGCCTCACGGCACATCGACTTGAGCGCGGGGGTCGGCGGGTTCGCCATGCCGCCGATGCGGCCGAACGAGTGCGTGAGACGAGCGCCGGTCTCCTCTTCGAGGATGTCCCAGACCATCTCGCGCGCCTTGATGTACCAGAGGAACGGCGTGAACGCGCCGAGCTCCATGGCCATCGCACCGTTGCACGTGAGGTGGTCCGAGATCCGGGCGAGCTCGCCGAGGATCATGCGGTACCACTGGCAACGCTCCGGCACCTCGATGTCGCACATCTTCTCGACAGCGAGCGCGTAACCGACGTTGTTGAGCATCGGCGACACGTAGTTCAGGCGATCGACGTACGGGAACACCTGGGTCCACGTCCCGCGCTCGCACATCTTCTCGAAGCCGCGATGCAGGTAGCCGATCTGGACGTCGCTCTTCACGATCGTCTCGCCGGACAGCTCCAGGACGATACGGACGGTGCCGTGCATCGCAGGGTGCGACGGCCCCATGTTCAGGTGCATCGGCTCCGACGGGAGCTCGAGCTCGTTTTCGTCGAGATCGAGATCGATCGGCTCCATCAGCTCTCTCCTCGGTCAGTGCCCCAAGCGCGACGGCCGAAGGGCATGCCTTCGTCGAGGCCGAACGGCGCCTGCTTTTCGAGTGTCACACCAGCCTCTTCCTCGGTGCGGTACGGCACGAGCGGCTGGGTCTTGTTCGCCGGGTAGTCCTTGCGGAGCGGGTGCCCCTCGAACTCCGGATACATGAGGATGCGGCGCAGGTCGGGGTGGCCCTTGAAGCTGATCCCCATGAGGTCGTAGGTCTCGCGCTCGAACCAGTTCACGCCGATCCAGATGTCGGCGACGGTGTCGATCTCGGCGCCCTCGCCCTCGGCGTCGCCGATGCGCGCCTTGAGGCGGAGCCGATGGCGCTTCGCGACCGAGTACAGGTGGAGGACGACCTCGAAGCGCGGCTCGCGATCGGGGTAGTCGACTCCGCAGAGGTCGACGCTCATGTCGAACGACATCGCCGGATCGTCGCGGAGGAAGCGACAGACTTCCTTCCACTTGTCGGCGCGGACGACGGCGGTGTCGTCACCGAACTGGGAGTGGGTCTCGACGACCGCGTCGCCGAACTTCTCCTTCAGCGCTTCGAGCACACGGACGCTCATCTCACGCCTCTCCTTCGCGCGACGACTTCTTCCGAAGCTGGATGAGGTCTCGAACGGGATCTTCACGTGGCTTCACGATGCCGGGGCGGCGGTCGCCGGTGGCGTTCTTCGTGATCTTGTCCTGAAGGAGCATCAGCCCGTCCAGCACGGCCTCGGGGCGCGGGGGGCAGCCCGGGACGTAGACGTCGCACGGGATGATTTTGTCGATGCCCGGGACGGTCGTGTAGTTGTCGTAGAAGCCGCCGCAGCTCGCGCACGTACCGAACGCGAGGACCCACTTGGGCTCCATCATCTGCTCGTAGATGCGGCGGAGCACCGGCGCCTGGCGCTGCGAGATCGTCCCGACGACCCAGAGGAGGTCGCTCTGACGCGGCGAGAAGCGCGGGGCCTCCGCGCCGAAACGCGCCGAGCCGTCGAAGCGCGGGCTCGTGAGCGCCATGAACTCCATCCCGCAGCACGCCGTGACGAACGGGTACTTGAAGAGGGACCACTTGCGCGCCCACGCGAGGAGCGCGTCCAGCTTGGTCGTGGCAAAGCCCGAGGTGCCGCTCGCGCCTCCCTCGAGCGTAACGTGCTTCAGCTCTCCCATTCGAGGGCTCCCTTCTTCACGACATAAACGAGCGCCACGACGACGACGGTGAGGAACCCGAACATCGATGCAAGCCCGACCCAACCGAGGCTCTTGAACTGAACCGCCCACGGGTAGATGAACACCGCCTCGATGTCGAAGACGACGAAGAGGATCGCGGTCAGGTAGAATTTGACGGAAAGTTTGAGGTGATTGCCGCCTGAGCTCTCGGAGCCGCACTCGAACGGCTTCATCTTCTCGGGCGTCTTTTCCAGCTTGCCACCGAGGAAGGTGGCGCCAGTGAAGAAGAGCAGCGCGAGGATGATCGCGATGGCGATCATCAAGAACATCGGCAAGTAGGTCCCGATCATCGGAGTCCTTCAGCGAGCGTCTTGGATTTCCAGGGGAAGTCGAACAGCGCCTGGCACGGTTCCTGGAGCAAGCGTCGCCGATTTGTAGTGCTGACCCCGGCCGGAAGTCAACGACTCCCGGTATTTGGCGGCCAGCCAGCTGCGGTCCCGTTCATCGCTGGCGAGCTCGGCCGGGGGCCGGCCACCATCCTGCCGCCATCCTGCCCTGGCCGGCGAGGGACGAGCACGACATGGACGGCTCGATCCCGCGCTGGTACGAGGACCTCTCGAGGTGAGACGAGCATGGCCATTCGAAAGATCGCGACCGTCGGGCACCCTGTCTTGCGTCAGGTCGCGCGGGAGCTGACGAAGGAGGAGCTTCGGTCAGCCGAGATCCAGCGCTTCATCGACGATCTCGTCGAGACGATGCACGACGCCGCCGGCGCGGGCCTCGCCGCAAACCAGGTTTACGAGCCGATCCGCATCACCGCGATCGAGATCAACAAGAACCCGCGCTACCCGTACAAGCCGAACTACCCGCTCACGATCCTCGTGAACCCGGTGGTGACGCCGACGACGGACGACACGTTTCTCAACTACGAGGGCTGCCTCAGCGTGCCGAACCTCCGCGGCGAAGTGCGCCGCTTCACGGGCGTTCGGGTCCGAGCCTGGGACCGCGAGGGAAACGACCTCGACTTCGAGGTGAAGGGCCTGACCGCGGGCACGTTCCAGCACGAGGTCGATCACCTCGACGGCAAGGTGTTCCTCGATCGCGTGGAAGACACCCGCTCGCTCACGACGTGGGCCGACTTCGAGCGCTTCCACATGGCCGCGTTCGTCGAGCGCGCGAAGGCGCTCGTCGCGAAGCACGGGGCCTGAGAGCATCGTCGGGACGTGAGACGCGCGCGTCGTTGCGTCGACGCGCGCGTCCACCTCACCGCTGCGTGACGACGACGTTGTCGATGACGGCCTCCGCCGTGAGCCCACTCTCGGCGCTGCTGTAAAAGGCGCCCACGCCGATCTCGACCTTCGTCGGATTGCCCGAGAAGTACGTCTCGCCGTTCGAGTCGAGCGCCTTGTCGTCGACCATGATCGTCCCCTTGTAGCCGCCAGCGTCGCGCGTCACCGTCACCTTGGCGTCGTACCACTGGCCGATGACGTAGCCGACGTTGCCCACGAACGCGTGGCCGTTCCCCTCGCCTTGCGGGTTGTTGTCGTCGAGGCACGGCGACGCCCCGGGACAGCTCTTGTAGACCGCAAGGCCGTACTCGGCATTGCCGAAGCTCGGGTGGTTGTTGACCTGGATGGCCGCGAGCACGAAGTAGCCCAGATCAGCGGTGTTCAGCTTGAAGCGGAAGGCGAGCTCGATGCTCGTTCCGACAGAAAGGGCGTCCGCCACCGTGTGCCAGCGCGCGACCTTCCGCGACTGGCTGCTCGCGGCAGCGTGCGCGCGGAGCCCGCGCGAGTCGCCGTCCCCGATCTTGTCCTCGGCCGAGAGTGACGAGCCGTTCGTCGGCACGATCTCCGAGCGGGTCCATGGGACGTCCACCTCGAAGTCGTCGCAGAAGAGCTGACCGGTCGGGGGTGAAGCCGGGCATCGGAACGTTCCGCTCGCGTCCGGCGCAGTCACGTCGGTCGAAACATCAGCGCTCGCCCCGTCGCGGGCGCTCGAGTCGCTCGAGCCGTCGCCGCCGTCGTCTGCCGGGAGCGTTCCGCCTTCGGCAAGCTCGTAGTCGGCATCGAGCCCGCTGATCGCGTTGCATGCGGCCAGGACCGAGACCGACGCCGCGAGCCAACCGAGCGTGCGCGCGCCTCGCTTGCCGAGCATCAGAACCTCCCTCGCAGCGCAACGCTCGCAGGCGCGAGCGAGACGCCGACGCTCGGCTCACGCTTCGCGCCGGACGGCTTGCCCCAGAGAAGACCGTAGACACCGAGCGCGGCACCCGCACCGGCGACGATGAACGAGACGGTGGAGACGGTGCCGAGCATGCGGCCCGACTCGACGTCGTCGAACGCTTGCTGGTTCCCGCACCGGAGGTCCGGACACGAGGTCTTGGCATCGCTCCCCGCGCCCAGCGCCATCAGGCCCGTGACCGAGCCGGCAGCAACGCCGGCAGCAGCGACGCCGAAGCCGATGAAGACGAGCGGGCTCAGCGAGCGCTCGGGCGCCTTGTCGCCTTGTGGGGGCGATGGCTGCGTCGTCGCCGCGCCGGTCGACGGTCCAGCGTCGAGCTCGATCCGCTTCGACTCGCCTTCGCCGAGCGTGATCTGGCTCGTCGCGTCTGCGCGTCCCGTCGCTTTCACCACGATCGCGTGCGGGCCGGGATCGAGCGGGAGCGGGATGCCCATCGACGGCGCGCCGAGCACGACGCCGTCGCGCTCGACCACGGCGTCTTTCGGTGCGGTCGGCGAGAGCACGATTGTGAGGCGCGCAAGCCGCGGCTCGAGCGCGGTCGCGCGCGTCGTCGCCTCTTCTTCGATCGGCCTCAGCCCTTCGGCCTGTGCGCGTGCACGGGCGTCGACCCAGTGGCTCATCGCGCTCGTGAGCTTGCCGACCTTCTCCTCGCAATCGGCGAGATTGATCAGCGTGATCGCCTTCGGATCGAGACGCAGGCTCTCGACGAGATGCGGGAGCGCCTCGTCGCACTTGCCGTCCTGCGCGAGCAGGTAGCCGATCTTGAGCTGCTCGCGTGCCGTCGCAGGGTCGCCTGCCGCGGCCGGAAGCTGCCAGAGGACGATCGCTGCTGCGACGAGGCAGGCGCGGATGCGCATTGGTAGATCCTACTTTCCTTCCCGCCAGAGGGCGGGCGTTAGAGCAAGA
>MKVQ01000023.1:0-89682 GCA_001899635.1 Myxococcales bacterium 68-20
CCTACGACCTCACGACTTGAGCCGGTCACTTCATGTAACTAGCGAGAGGTCCGCCATCGAGATCGGCTTGCGGCTCATGATGCCGACCTCGGCGTCCAGAACTTCGGGGCGATCCCCAGCTCGTGGATCTCGTGAATGAGGCACGCGAGGTTGTGACAGTGGACCTTCGCCAGGACCTCGTTGAACTGCGCCCGCTCGTTCTTCGCCCGGACGGCGCCGCCGAACTTCCGCTTGATGGCCGAGAAGGACGACTCTGAGTTCGAGCGCTGATGATACCGATCGAGGAAGTCGTTTCGATGGGCGTGGAAGTAGTGCCAGAGCCGCTTCCACGCCTCGCCGTTGCCGTCGGGCCGGGAGTTCAGCTTGAACGGGATGTACGGGATGGCGCCGAGCGCCTCGACCGCCTCAAGGTTCTCGTTCGAGAGATACGCCTTGTCCGCCGAGACTTCCTTTATGTTGAAGCGCGTTGCCGTTGCCTTCAGGAGACCGACAAATTCCGGTGACTCGCCCCGAGCGCCTTCGGTGACCTCCACGCCGATCATCACGTTCGTCCTCGCGCCGACCATCGCGTGGAGGTGGACCCACTTCTGGTACTTCTTGTCCTTGCCGTGCTTGTGATCGAACCACCGAGCGTACGTACTGGTGTGAAAGCCCGTGCCGTCCGCCGCGAAGCGCGACTCCACCGGGGCGAGCGGCGAAGCCGCCTCCTCAATCACCGGCCTGAAGAGCGGCGTCAGCTCCGGCTTGTCGAGGTAGCGAAGGATCGTGTTGTAGTGCGGGTCCGCGTCGATAAGCCCCTTCTCCGCGCACGCCCGGATGTCCGACGACGCACGGCGGCCGGACATGCCCGAGTACACCTTCATCGTGGCGCCGTAGATCGCGTCGGAGATGGCCCCGATCGGCCCGGGCCACCTCGAGGCGTTCGCTTCCCATCGAGATCATTAGGGATCGATCGCGGCATGGATCTCGGAAGAGGCTGCCGCATGCACCTCCACACGATGTCGCCACGGCAACATTTGGCACCAATGTCGGACTTCGCCTTGCATCTCCACCGGGGGGTTCTATGAATCGCCAACAGATGAGCCTCTCCCGAACCTTCGCCCCGGTCGCTTCGCTCCTCCTCATCGCCGTCGCGACGCTCTCGGGCTGCGCGGTCACGCCCGACGAGGAAGTCGCGCAGAGCGAAGACGGCCTCACGTCGTACGACGACCTGTTCAGCACGCTCGAGGGCAACGATCTCGATCGTTGGGTCACGGTCCGCTCCGCGCTGAAGTCCGGCTTCGATCGGATCTGCGGCGACACGATCTGCGGCGGCGACTACTCGAACCTCAGCACCGTCCGCATCGCCTGCTCCTCGACGTCCAAGGCGCGGAAGATGAAGGACTGCGCGTGGGTGCTCGGCGGGAGCATCGAGCACGTCGACGGCCGGACCGGCAAGATCACGTCCGCCCCGCGCGTCTTCACGTGCAAGATCCCCGTCGCCGGCTCCGCGAAGGCGATGCTCTCCACGCTCGAGGCCGCGGGCGACGACGCGCTCAACACGCCGCTCCCCGGCACCGGCAAGTCGTTCTACGACGGCCTCGTCGACTGCTTCGACGGTGTCGTCGGCGGGCCGCTGCCTCCCGAGCCGGCCAAGACGTTCTACGCCGAGCTCGGCGACTGGTCCTGGGAGCACGAGGACGGCCTTGCCTGGGCGCAGACGACGCGACGCCTCGCCGAAGGCTTCGACGATATCTGCGGCGACAGCTTCTGCGAGGGCGACTACCCCGACATCACGCCGCTCCGCTTCGCGTGCTCCGTGAACCTGAACACGAAGCGAGTCTCGCGCTGCACCTGGAGCTTCGCGGCCGCGGAGCTCTCGGTCGGCGCCGGCGGGAAAATCGACGCGCGCACCACGACGAAGCGCTGCACCGTCGAGATCGGCGCACAGGCCAGCGACCTCGCGAGCGCGCTCTCGGGCTCCGATCCGCTGAACGCGACGCTGCCCGGCAAGACGACCTCGATCTACGACGCGCTCATCGGCTGCCTCTGATCGCGTCGCGTCGCGTCGCCTCGCGTCTCGCCGGGTCTTGCCGCGCGCCCGGCTCGACCCGCCCGCGAGTCGTGGTAGGAAGGCGCGATGATCCGTCGCCGCGTCGCCACCCTGCTCGCGATCGCCGCCGCATCGGCCGTCGCCCCGCGCGTGGCGACGGCGGCGCCGCTCACCGACGAGCAGGTAGCGCAGTCGCTCTTCGAGACCGCACGCGCGCTGATGGAGCGAGGCGACTACGCAAAGGCGTGCCCGATGCTGGTGGAGAGCCAGCGGCTCGACCCGGGAGGCGGCACGCTCTTGAACGTCGCCCTCTGCCACGAGGGTGAAGGCAAGCTCGCCACCGCCTACTTCGAGCTCAATCAGGCGGCGACGCAGGCAGTGAAGGACGGACGCAAGGATCGCGAAGAGATCGCGCGCCAGCACATCGCCGCGCTCGCGCCGAAGCTTCCGCGGCTCCTCGTTCGCGTGTCCGAGCCGCGGCCGGACGGGCTCGCCATCCGGATCGACGGCGCGCCCGCGAACGTCGCGATCCTCGACGTCCCTACCCCGGTCGATCCGGGCAAACACGTCGTCGAGGTGAGCGCGCCGGGCTACACGACCTCGCACTGGGAGGGCGAGAGCACGCCGAGCGTGACGTCCGAGGTGACGGTCGTCCTCACGCCGGCGGCGGCGGCCGACGCGGGCACCATGCCGTCGAAGGACGTCGAGCGGCCCAAGCGCGGGACGAGCACGCGCACGTACCTCCTTTTGGGCGCCGGCGGGCTCACCGTCGGATCGATCGTCTTCTTCGCGCTGTCGACCACGGCTCGCAGCGCCGCGCTCGAGAAGTGCATCCCCGACCGCAACTTCTGCTCCGATGCCGATGGAGTCGACGCGGTCGGCCGCGCACGCGCCTTCGCGTGGGTGAGCGTCGGCATGCTCGCCTCGGCCGCCGCGATGGGCGGCGTCAGTCTCTTCATGGGGGACGGCTCGAGCGCGCGCACGGCCACGCTTTCAGCGCGGCCGATCGCCGGCGGCGGCGCGCTCTCGTTCGAGCGTCGCTTCTGAGCGACTCGAGACCGTTCGGTGCGCGAGCCGTCCTAGGCCCGTCGAAGCGGCGTCGTCACTTCGCCGAGCAACTCGCGACGGTGCGCCGGCCTCTCCCGCAGACGACGCTCTCGGCGTTGCACTGGTCGACGATCGTGTCGTCGGAGCCGCACGAGCTGCCGCACGTGCAGCTCCCATCGTAGGCCGAGATGCAGCATGTCCCTCGCGCGCAGGCGTTCACGCCCTCGCTCGTCGAAGACGCCACCTTGCAGTAGCACTGGTCCCCTGCCGTGAGACAGCTGACGGTGACGCACCGGCACGTCGACGCCGGCGCGGGCCAGTCGTCCGACGCGCAGCAGACGCTGGACGGGATCGTCTTCGTCGAGCATCGCACCGAGTTCGGGCTAGTGGGCGCGCCCTCGGTGGTCGCCGGGATCGTGCACTCGCACGAAGGCGGCGAGTAGCTCGTCCCGGCCTTGACCTCGCAGCTCGACTCCTCGGGACGAAGGGTCGACTTCCGCCAGAGATCGCAGGAGCCCTGACAGGACGTCTGGATGCATGCCGCGATGTCCTTCGCGCGGGGGTCGGCCTCGAGGGCCTGACAGCTCCCGCCCTGGGCACACGTGTCGAGGCGCTTCAGCGCGCCCGGATCGCCGTAGGACGACGAGACCCCGAACGCGGAGTCGTCCGGCATCTTGCGGCACGTCTCGTTCGCGCAGCACGCGTCCACCGGCGCCTGACAGTTCGCCGCGATGCACTGGCCGCAGGCGTGGTCCGTACGGCCGGAGAAGCCGCATGTCGTCGCGTATTCCTCACCGTTGAACGTAGCGAGCGCGCAGGCGGCGAGCGGAGCCGTGAAGACGAGGAGCGCGCCGGTGAGGACGAAGCTGTGACGTCGGGCCGGGGGCGCCATTCCGCGGACCTAACATCGGTCCTCCGCGCGCGCAAACCCATCAACACGGGGGGTACGCGAGGGGCTGGAGCGCGGTAAGCTCCGTCGCACCCCTCGGAACGTCCCGGAGAAAGCGCCTCGGTCACAACGAGGGGCACGCGACGAGCATCCCAGAGACCGCCGTGACCTTCCCCTCGATCGAGCTCATCTCCGATGTGATCTGCCCCTGGTGCTTCATCGGCCTCCGCCGTCTCGAAGACGCGCTCGCCGAAGAGGGCGCTGCCTCGGCGCCCATCACGTTCCATCCGTACCAGCTCGATCCGTCGACGCCTCCCGAGGGCGCGGACCTACGCGAGCGGCTCGCTGCCAAATACGGAGGCGATCCGGAGGCGATGTTCCAGCGCGTGGAGCAGGCCGCGCGTGAGAGCGGGATCCCGCTCGACTTCTCGAAGGTGCGCCGGACGCCGAACACGCTCAAGGCCCACACGCTGATCGCGCGCGCGGGCGCAAGCGACAAGGGCACCCAGCACGCGCTCGCGAAGGCCCTCTTCGAGGCGTACTTCCTCGAGGGCAAGGACATCGGCGCCGACGCCGTCCTCGTCGAGATCGCGTCCGCGCACGGGTTCGACCGCGCCGAGGCCCAGGCACTCCTCGAAGACCGCGCCGCGCTCGACTCCACCCGCGCGGAGGCCGAGGCCATGTCGCGCCGCGGGATCCGCGGGGTCCCCTTCACGATCTTCGGCGGCTCGCTCGCGGTATCGGGCGCGCAGCCGGTCGACATCTTCTGCCAGGCCTTCCGCCGCGCGCGCGGCACCTGACCGACGTCCGACGAACCGCAGGCATCTTGCACTAGGCGCGCCGGACCTTCGCGAGAGACGAGCACTTCGTGCGCTCGCCTCCGCCGAGTGACGGCGTTCGCGCCGCCGGAGCTCAGTAGAACTCCGGATAGTCGATCTTGCTCGTGATACGCAGGACGGCGTTGATCAGCCCGACGTGGCTGTAGGTCTGAGGGAAGTTCCCCCACTGGCTGCCGGTGCTCGGGTCGACGTCCTCGCTGAACAGACCGAGCTGGTTGGAGTAGCCGAGGAGCGTCTCGAGCTCCCGGAGCGCCCTCTCGATCCGCCCCATCGCCGCGAGCGTCTCGACATACCAGAACGAACAGATGAGGAACGCCGACGCCGGCACTCCGAAGTCGTCGGCGTGGGTGTACCGATGCATGAGCCCGCCGCCTGCCATGAGGCGCTCCTCGAGCACGGCGAGGTGGCGGATCGCCCGCTCGGACCTCGGATCGAGGTAGTTCAGGATGATGAGCTGGAGCGAGCTCGCATCGACGTCGTTGCTGCCGGGCTCCTGCATGTAGGCGCCCTTCGCTGCGTCGTAGCAGGCTTCGATCAAACGTTCCGCCCGCGCCGTCAAGCGCGTCGCCGCTCGGCGCATCTCCCGATCGTCGAGCTCCCGCGCGATCTTCTGCGCCGATTTGGCCCCGACCCAGTGGCAGAGCGACGTGTAGCAATGGAGTCGTTTCAGCTCGCGGAACTCCCATAGACTCGCATCCGGCTCCTCCAGGCAGCGCTCGATGATGCGGAGGATCGTGGCGATGAGCCGCTTCGAGGTCGCCCTCGGCTCGTGCGGGAAGCGCTCGTCGACATAGAGCTTCAGGAGCGCGTAGATGATCTGCCCGTAGATGTCGTTCTGCACCTGCGAAGCGGCGTCGTTCCCGATGCGGACCATGCCCGTCCCGTCGTAGCCCCGGAGCGGAATCGTCGACTCTTCGAGGCACCGATCGCCATCGATCCGCACGACCGGCTGATAGGCGCCCCCTGTCGCGGCGGCGGCGATGTTCTCGATGAACTGCGCGAAGCGCTTCATCTCCTCGAACTGACCGATCCCGTTGAAGGCCGTCAGCGTGAAGTGCGCATCGCGGAGCCAGCAGAAGCGGTAGTCCCAGTTCCGGCCACTCGCCGGGTACTCCGGCAAGCTCGTCGTCGCGGAGGCGATGATGGCGCCCGTGTCCTCGAACTGGTGAAGCTTGAGGACCAGCGCCGAACGGATGACCTGCTGCTGGTAGAAGCGCCCGATGGCGCACTTCTCGACCCACTTCCGCCAGTACTCGACGGTGCGACGGATGTACTCCTCCGCCGTGTCCTCGAGCGGACGCTCCAGCGGCGCGCCCCACGTGAGGATCAGGTACTTCTTCTCGCTGAGGACGAACTCGGTCTCTCCGTTCACGTAGCTGAGCGGAACGTTCGTGTTGAGGCGGACGATGTCGACGCCGAAGTCGTAACGCAGGTGGTTGCTCTGGATGTAGATGCGAGGCTCGACGCTCCCGTAGCCCCCGCGAGGCCGGCACACGATCCGGATTCGCGGAGTCCCCGCGACCGGCTCGAGCTTCCGGACGAACATGAGCGGCTTGAACGCGCGTCCGAACTGGCGGAACCGCGGCGCGCAGTCGGTCACGCGAAACGTCCCGTCGGAAGCGACGATCGTCGTCACGAGGACGTTCGTGTTCCACACGTAGTCCTGCCGGCACTCCTTCGCGGGCTCGGCGCTCTCGACCGCGAGCTGTCCTCCCTTCTCTCGGTCGAGCAGGTACCCGAAGACGGAGCTGCTGTCGAAGCGCGGCAGACACATCCAGACGACGCGCGCGCTCGTGTCGATGTGCGCGACGTAAGCGCAATTGCCCACGATGCCCATGTCGTAGCGATGACGGAGGGTCACGACAGTCCCTCGCTCTCTCGGATCACGAGGTCGTCGACGACGTCGTAGAGCTGCTCGAGCGTGAAGGGCTTGCCCAGCTCCCCCTCCGCCCCGAGCTCGTCCGCTCGGAGCTGCGAGTCCTCGACGGCGGTGATCACGACGATCGGGATGCCCCTCCCGTAGCGTTCGTGGAGCGCTCGCGCGAACGTCCACCCGTCCATCACGGGCATCGTCATGTCCAGGAGGATGAGCTGCGGACGCTCCTGCTCGACGCGCTCGAGTGCTTCCTTGCCGTTCGCCGCCGTGGCGACCCTGTACTCCTTGAGCGTGAGCGCCTCCACGAGGACGTTGACCAGCTCGGGATCGTCGTCGGCGACCAGGATCAACGGCCGCGAGCCCTTCACCTCGTCTGTCTGGCCGTGGGGGATTGCCATGCGTCACACGCCCCCCGACCAGCAAGCGACGATCCAGCATCGAACGCTTCGCAAGGGGGCTCGCCATCGCTTCCACGCCCGTCGGCTCTCGTCGTCGAGTTGATCGAGGGCGCCAGCGCAGCGCTCCGAGCTCCGCATCCGGTCGAGCGAGACCTCGCGAGGAGTGGCTCACGCGCACGATGCGCTCGAGGTCGGCGCCTCTTCACACTCGCGCGCCTCAACCTCGCGCCGAGACCCGGACACGCTTGGCACGGCCGCTCGGGGTGATGGGCTTTGCGCGCGTGCGCCCGATCGAGCGGCGAACCGCGCGCTCCGTGCCGGCGATCGCGCCGTCGATCGCGGCGTTCCGCGAGGCATCCTTCGCCTCGAAGACCACGCTCGGCATCCCGGAGAGGACCACCTTGATGCGGCAGACCTGGTCGACGCCGCCGCGCGGACCGTTCACGTCCTCGACGCGCACGCTCACGCGCTCGATCGCGTCCGCAAACTTGCCGAGCTTCATCCCGAGCTTCCGGCGGATGTAGTCGCGATCCCCCTCCTCGAGCTCCGCGCCGAGCAGGCGCACGTGAGCGGGCACCTCCGGCCCCGCCGTGCGGCCCGCCTGCCGCTTGACCGCTCGAGGCTTCGCCGCGCCGAGCGGCGCGCGCCGAGCAGTGTCGTGCCGCCGAGGCCGAGCGCGCGCGGCCTGGATGCGTGGCCGCGACCTCCGACTCGCAGCCGCGCTCTCTCGTCCGAGCTCGTCCAGGACGTCGGTCGCCGTCACGATGCCGACCACGCGGGCGCCTTCGAGCACGGGCAGGCACCCGCTCTGCGCCTCCTTCATCGAGTCCGCGGCCTGATCGAGCGTCATGTCGGGCCTGACGCCCTTCACGCGCGCGGTCATGAGGTCCTCGACGATGCCTTCACGGACCGCCGAGCTCCCAGGGAGCAGCACGTCGCGAGCGGAGAGCACGCCGACGAGGCGCCCGTCGTCGAGGACGACGAGGTGCCGGATGTGCTCGCGCTGCATGCGGCGCCGAGCGACGCTCGCCGTCTCGTCGGGTCCGATGGTGACGACCTTCGTGCTCATGATCTCGCGAAGCCGCATGAGACTGCTCCTTCCTTCCACGTGTCGGGTGCCGGCGCGCCGCGTCGACGCTCGAGCTCTCGTCGTCCGATGAGCCAGGCGTCTGCAAGGCGGGAGCCGTCCGCTCACCGGAGCATCGAGGTCGGCGCACCCGAGCAAGACGGACACGTCGCGCGGGCTCGGGCTACCGATGAGACAAGGGGCCGAGGAGCGCGATCGTCACGGGGATGAAGCGCGACGCTGGGTCGTTCGGACACGGTCGACGCGCGCGTCGCACCCGAGGCATTCGGCGCAGTCCCCCCGCGTCCCTGGCGTTCTTGAAGGCTCGGCCACTCCGGCCAGCTTCGCCGCTCCGCATCTTGCCCGGGCACGACGGGGCGCCAGGCAGCCTCGCACCGCGCGAACGCCGGTGGCGACGGCGCTCGCCTCGCCGACCGCGCGCCTGACCGAGGGCTGTCGGCCGGCATCCGGCGCGTGAGCGCCGGCGCTCGGCCTGGTGACTCAGCCTTCTGCCGGCCCCTCTTCGTAGAGCCGGCGGCGCATGGCTTCGCGCTTCGCGGACGCGAGGCTCTCGGAGTCCTCCGCCGACTTGAGCACCTCGGCGAGGGCGATCGCGACCTCGGCCTCCGCCGCGACCACCTTCGCGCCGGCGTTGCGGAGCTTGGGTGCCTCGCGAAGGTGCGCGCACCGGGCGAGCACGCGCACCGAGGGGTTCGCGACGCGGGCCTGCCGGATCAGCTCGGCGGCGTCCTCGATCTCCACGCTGAGGATCAAGCTCCCCGCGGTCGCGATGCCAGCCTCCTCGAGGGTGCCCGGCCGAAGCACGTCTCCGTAGAGGGCCTTGTGCCCTTCCGCGCGCAGGCGGCGGACGGTCTCGAGATTGAGCTCGATGACGGTCACGTCGGCGTCATATTCGACGAGGAGCCGTCGCACCGTCCTTCCGACCGGCCCGTATCCGACGAGGATGCAGCGCCGCGGATCGACGGGCGGCCGCTCGTCGCTTGCAGGGGTGAGCGCTCCCGCGCCTCCCGACAGCTTGCGCGCGAAGCGATAGACGGTCGGGTTGAGCGCGATCGAGATGATCGACGCGCCGATGAGGGCATTCCATCCGTCGTCGTTGATCACACCGAGGTTCTTCGCGGCGGTCCCGAGGATGAAGCTGAACTCGCCCACCTGAGAGAGGGCCGCGCCGACGGCCACTGCCGTGGACATCGGCCTGCCCAAGACGCGCACGACGAGCATCGCCGCGAGCGGCTTTCCGAGCAGCACGACGGCGAGCACGATCACCACCAGGAGCGGTGAGCGCAACAGGCTGCGCGGATCACACAGCATGCCGACGGAGACGAAGAAGAGAACCGCGAAGGCATCGCGCATCGGGAGAGCGTCGTTCGCCGCACGAGCGGCGAACTCGGAGCGACCGACCGCAAGACCGGCGAGGAACGCTCCGAGCGCCATCGACACGCCGAACAGCTTGGCCGAGCCGACGGCGATCCCGAGCGCGATCACCAGGACGGAGAGGGTGAACAGCTCACGCGACCGCGCAGCTGCGATCTGTCCGAGCGCCCACGGGATGACCCACTTGCCGAGGACCACGACGACCACGACCAGCGCAACGATCTTGAGCGCGGCCTGCCCGAGCGCCGCCGCCACCCCCGGGCTGCCGGAGGCGCCTTCACCGAGGAACATCGGCAGGAGGAGCAGCGCCGTGACGGTGAGGAGATCCTCGACGACCGTCCAGCCGATCGCGATGTGCCCGATCGGCGCATGGAGGTCGTGCCGGTCCGCAAGGACGAGAGCCATCACGACGGTACTGGCGACCGAGATCGAGATGCCGAGGACGATCCCGGACGTCCAATCCCAACCGACGAGGCGGAGGAGGCCCGCTAACGCGAAGGTCGAGATCGCGCTTTGGAACAACGCCCCCGGAATGGCGATCCGCCAGACGGCGATGAGCTCGTCCAGATGGAACTTCAGCCCGATGCCGAAGAGGAGCAGGATGACGCCGATCTCGGCGAACTGATCCGCCACGTGTTGATCGGCGACGTAGCCGCCCGTGAACGGCCCGACCGCGATACCGGCGATCAGGTAGCCCACGATCGGTGAGACGCTGAGGCGCTTCGCGAGGAAGCCAAGGAGGAGGGCCATGGCGAGGCCCCCCGTGAATGTCATCAATACCGTGAGCTCGTGCATGACCGGCGTTCGCTGCTCAGCGCTTATATCCCAGTTCGCTCGCCGATCGGACCTGCCCGTGCCGGACGACTCCAGCTCGCCCGTTACGCTCGACGAAGCCCGGATGGGCTCACGGAGGCGCGACCGGCCTGTCGAATGCTGCAACGTCGTCTTTCGCCGCAAATTCCCGCAGCAATGACCTCGACGCCCGCGCGCCGACCGTCCGCGAGGGCGCGGCCCGATCAGCGGGGAGGCTCGACGTGTGCGCTCGCGTCCAGCATCAATGACGGCGCGGGACCGCGGCGGGCTCGACGTGTGCGCTCGCGCCTGCGAGATGCTCGACGAAGGGACGCATCAAGCTCGACAGCTCGAGAGGCACCACAAGCTTCGTCGCCGGGTTCGCGCCGAGCGACTTGAGCATGTCGAGGTACTGGAGGCTCATCGTCTTGTCGTCGAGCGTGCGCGCGACGGCGAAGATCGCATCGAGCGCCGCAGCGAAGCCCTGCGCCTTCAGAATGGCTGCCTGCCGAGCTCCCTCGGCTTCGAGGATCGTGGCCTGCTTCTGCCCCTCGGCGACGCGGATCGTCGCCTCGCGCCGGCCGTCGGCCTCGGTAACCATCGCGCGGCGGGACCGCTCCGCCGACATCTGCCGTGTCATCGCCTCCTGGATCTCGCGCGGCGGTGAGATCTCGCGGATCTCGACCGCGGTGACCTTGATCCCCCAGCGGTTGGTCACCTCGTCGAGCTTGCCGCGAAGGACGTCGTTGATCGCCTCGCGCTTCGCGAGCACCTCGTCGAGGAGCATGCTGCCGACCACCGCGCGGAGCGTGGTGATCGCGATGCCACGCGAAGCGCCCTCGTACCGCTCGACATTGAGGACGCTCGACATCGCATCGACGATCTTCGAATACACGAGGAAATCGATCGAGAGGTAGGCGTTGTCGGCGGTGATCGTCGTCTGTGGCTGCACGTCGAAGAAGCGCTCTCGCAGGTCGACGATGACGCCGCGATCGACGATGGGAATGAGGAGCACGAGCCCGGGCCCCTTCGCGCCGAGCACGCGGCCGAGCCGGAAGACGACGATCCGCTGATACTCGGGGACGATGCGGATGGCCTTGGCGAGTAGCGTGACGGCCACCACCAAGACGAGCGCGATCACGCCGATGTTGGCGACGTACGGTTCCATGGGGATTCTCCTTCTTCCGACCGCCTGACGCGCAGCATGACGCCGGCCGCGCCGGTGACCTCGACGCGTTCCCCGGCGTGGATCGTTCCGCTCTCCGACTCCGCGCTCCAGAGCTCGCTATCGACGCGCACGGTGCCGCCCGGCGCGAGCTCCGAGGTGGCAACGCCGACCTGACCGACGAGGACCGGAATGCCGGTGCGCACCGCGAGCCTGCGTGCGCGCAATGTCGCTCGGACGACGAGGAGGAAGAACGACGCGACCGCTGCCGACATCAGCGCGACGATCCACGGGCTCACCCGCACGTCCGGCCACGACGCGGTCGGCTCGAGCGGCCCGTAGAGCAAGAGCGACCCCACGATGAAAGCGGCGAGCGCGACCACGGCGAGGGCCCCGACGCCCGTGTGGAGCTCGCCTATGAACAACCCGACGGCGAGCAGGATGAGCAGCACGCCCGCCCAGCTGATCGGGAGGTTGCCGAACGCGACGAGGGCGAGGACGAGCGCGATCGTGCCGACGGTCCCCGGGACGAAGGTCCCCGGGTGATAGAGCTCCGCGGTGATGCCGAGCAGCCCGATGAGGAACAGCAGGTAGGCGATGTTCGGATCGCTCACGACACGGACGATGCGTTCGCTGACGAGCATCGAGCGCTCGTCGAGACGAATGTCGGCGGTGTGGACGATGCGATCGCCGGCGGCCGTCGCGACGCTGCGCCCGTCGAGCTTCCGGAGCAGATCGGACAGGTCCTCGGCGCCGAGGTCGATCACTCCCTCGCGTAGAGCTTCGGTGCTGGTGAGCGACACGCTCTCGCGCACGGCGCGCTCGGGCCACACGGCGTTTCGGTGCCGAGTCTCCGCGATCGTTCGGGCGAATGCCGCCGCGTCGTGGACGACCTTGGCCTCCATCGCGGAGTCCGCTCGGTCACCGCCGAGCCTCACCGGATGGGCCGCACCGATCTCGGTGCCCGGTGCCATCGCCGCCACGCCCGCCGCCAGCGTGACGAACATCCCCGCCGACGCCGCTCGTGCCCCCGCAGGAGCGACGTAGACCACGAGCGGCGCGCGCGTGGCGAGCAGCGCCTGGACGATCGCCCGCATCGACGAGTCGAGACCTCCCGGCGTGTCGAGCTCGATGATGACGAGCTCCGCTCCGTCCGCCTCTGCGCGTCCAACCTCGCGTTCGACGTATCGCGCAGTCACCGGATCGATCGCGCCTCGCACCGACAGGAGCCGCGCTACGGCCGACGGATGACGCTCGTCCCCGTGTGCCGACTGCGGCACGAGCATGAGCACGAGCCCGAGCAGGAGAGCGGCCGCGAGCCAGCGAAGGCATGCCACGACGACGCAACGGATCCTGCGAGAACCGTTCCGTGCACGCGCTGGGGTCCATCCATCTCACTCACGTCGCTTCGGCGAGAGCGCGAACGCGGCGCCCTTCGAGACGGCGTGGGCGATCGCGAAGCTCGATCGACCAGGGCGGTGTTCGCGGGCTGGCTCCACACGGAAGAGCTATCGGGCACGCGCTCTCGTGACGCTGCGGCTCGCAATCGTCTTTCGAGCCGCGGACGGTCGATGTTAGACGCGAGCGAACGATGACCCCCATTTCACGCCGACTCATGCTCTCGCTCGCCGCCTCCACCGTCGCCCTTGGCGCGACCGGTTGCTTCGGGAGCTTCGCTGCAACCAACAAGCTCTGGAAGTTCAACGACGGTATCTCCGACAACAAGTGGCTCAAGTGGCTGCTGTTCCTTGGACTCATCATCGTCCCCGTCTACAGCCTGTTCATCCTCGGCGACGCGCTGATCTTCAACACCATCGAGTTCTTCACGGGCTCGAACGTGCTCTCGAGCTCCACGCGCGACCTCGGCAACGGCAACATGGTCGCCTTCGAACGTGACAAGGACGATCCGGAGCTCGTGCGCGTCGAGCATCGTCGTGACGGCAAGGTCGTCGGGATCTTCTACGTGAAGAAGTCGGGCGATCAATTCCGCCTCCTCGATCAGCAGCGCACCGTGATAGCCGAGACCCGCGAGGAGAACGGCGTCGTCACGCTCCTCGACAAGGACGGCCGCGTCCTCGTTCGCCTCGAGCAGGACGACCTCCGCAAGGTGTCGCTGCGCGCACAGGAGATGGGGTCGCCCGAGCGCGCCCTCGGCGAGGTCCTCGACGATCGTACAGCGCCCGTCCTCGTCGCCGGCCGGTCCGCGACGTCGACTCTCTGAACCACCTCTCTCTCGCCCCGCGCGGGACGGACGCCCTTCGTCGTCCCGCGCACGGCGAGCCGCTCATGAAGGGCCGTGAACGGACGCGGCCCCTCGTCGCTGCTGGTGGGCGGGCGCTCGCAAAAAGGTCCCGACTCTGAAGTTTTTGCGCAAGGAGCGCCATGTTTCCTTCGTGCTTTCGTGCACGAAGTCTGGCGCGAATGCTGCCTTGCCGCCGCCTGGGTCCGGGGGGGCTCCCGGAGATGCTCGGGGGAGGGACGATGGGCGGGCGTTTCGTGGTGCCGTTTGGCGTCGTCGCGCTCCTGATCGCAATCGGCGCGTCGTGTGGAACGGAGCGGTCGGGGGTTGGCAGCAGCGGCGGGGCGAGCTCCAGCGGCGGTGGTGACGCATGCGGGGTTCCCCGTCCAGGTTGCCCCTGCGCGCCTTCGCAGACCGGCGACGTCGACGAGTGTGGGAAGGTCCTGGAGCACTCGGGCGACTACGTCCTCTGCTCGCGCGGGATCACGACCTGCGACGGAACGAAGTGGGGTGACTGCACGAGCGCGACGCTCGCCACCCGTCACATCCCGACCCTGCCGGGGCCGGCGACGCAATCGGTCCGGACGCTCGCGTTCGGGACCGCCGCGCCATGCCCGACCGCGGACGCCAACGATCCGCTCTCGAACGTCTGCGATCCCTACTGCCATCAGTACATCGACGACCCCGCCGGGATCCCTCTCGGCGACTCGGGGCTGACCGTCTCCGACGGTGGGCTCACGATCGGCGCCGTGACGGGTGACGGAGGCGCCTCGAACGTCTCGTTCCAGACGGCGTCGAATGGAGAGTCGGCGTGTCCAGGAGGCACGAACCTCCGTACCAATCCCTGCGACGCGACGAACCAGTACACCCGCTGCCAGCAGGACTTCCGCTGCGACACCGCCACGAGCGCATGCGTGTGGAACGGCGGCGAGGGCTACTTCGATCCTGCCGCCGGCGGTGTGGACCTCACGATCGGCGCTGCGTGCGCCGCGAGCGGGCAGGAGCTCGTCCCGGTCTGCAATCGAGGCTCGACCTCGGTCCCCCCGAACACGGTCGTCAACGTGCACATCGGCGGCCCCTCGCCTACCGCGGACAGCTGCGCGCCGACCGCGCCCGTGTCGTGCTTCCGCAACGTCGGTCCCGGCGGTCTCCTCCCCGGAAAGTGCATGAGCATCCCGTGCTTCATCTCGGGAAACAGCTACGCGACCGTCTCCGGCGCCACCGAAGCGCCCGGACGCTGCGCGAACAACCAGGCCTACGTGAAGGTCGACGGCTCCGGCTGCGCGACGTGCTCGACCTGCACCACGCGCCTCACCGGGACGATCCGCGACCCGCGTGGAGTCAACCCGCTCCCGGGCGCGCTCGTCTACGTCCCATCGACGACGCCTTCGCCGATGCCGGCGACGATCGGCTGCGACACGTGCACGAGCCTCGCGACCGGAGCCCCGGTTTCGGTCGCGGTCACGAGCTACGACGGGACCTTCACGCTCGACAACGTCCCGTCGGGCACGCCGTTCAACCTCGTCATCCTCGTGGGTCGATGGCGCCGCCAGGTCACGGTGCCCGCGATCGCTCCCTGCACCAGCGCGACGCTGTCACCGACCCTCGCTCGCCTCCCGAGGAACAAGGCCGAAGGCGACATCCCGAGGGTGGCGATCGTGATGGCGGCCGGCGACCATACGGAGTGTCTGATGCGCCAGATCGGCGTCGACGACGCCGAGTTCACCAACGCCGCCGGAAACGGCCGGATCCACCTCTACTCGAGCAACGGACACACGATCGCGGGAGCGACCAACGGCATCAACAACCTGATCGGCAATGCCACGACCCTGAGCTCGTACTCGGCGGTGATGATGCCCTGCGACAACTCGATCGGCAGCTTGCCCACGCAGCCAAGCGCAACGCCGCCCACCCACGCGACGAACGCAGCGCAGCAAGCGAACATGAAGAGCTACCTCGACGCAGGCGGGAGGCTCTTCGCCAGCCACTGGTTCTCGGTCGACTTCGTCCACCAGCCCTACCCGACCGCCGCGAACCACGTCTACAGCACGCGCACCGACAACGACCGCGAGCCGCCTGCGTTCGCCTTCAACATCGACACCACTCACGTCGCGGGGCAGACGTTCGCCAACTGGGCGAACCTCGTCGGCGCCTCGCCAGGCGGATACGGCACCGTCACGTTCGACAGCTGGCGGCACGTCACGGAGACCGTGCCGCCGTCGACGGTCCGCTTCGCCTACGGAGATTCGCGCAGCCCGCCGATCAGCCGCTCGCAGACGCCCGCGCCTTCGACGAGCGTCTGGGGCGGACCGATCGTCAGCATCTTCGGCTTCGACACGCCCGTCGGCGGGCCCGCGTGCGGCCGCGTCATGCTCCCGATGAGCCATGTCACGCCGGGCAACAACGGCACGTTCCCGGGAGCCTGCGGCTCCGCCGCGACGGCCATGACCGCGCAGCAAAAGGCATTCGAGTTCCTCGTCTTCTACTCTCAGGCTTGCCTCGGACCTCCGCCGACGCCGGTCATTCCGCCGCCGCCACCAGCGCTTCCCGCCGTCCGGTTCTATCGCGACTTCGAGGGCGTCTGTCCGCCCGGCGCGTTCCCGAAGTGGGGCTACTTCTACTGGCAGTCCCAGACGCCCCCCGGCACGAGCATCGACTTCCGCGCCGCGACGGCGGACGATCAAGCGTCGTTGCCGCCCTCCCCCCCCGGCCCCGCGCCGGCGACCGTGCCGATCGGACAGGCCGCGACTCCAGCCGTCGTCGCTGCGCCGAACTGGGCGTGGGACACGGGCCCCGCGCCGGCGGGCACCGTCGACTACCACCTCCAGACGGACGGAAACACGAAGTCGCGGCGGTGGCTGCGCGTGTACATGCAGTTCAACCCCGTCGGCCCCATCGGTCCCGTGCTCAACGCTTGGCGCCAGCAGTTCAGCTGCGAGCCGAAGGAGTAGAGGCGATGCGTCGATTCTCGGTATCCGTGGTCCTCGTGCTCGGTGCGATCGGTGTCGGCCTCGCCTGCTCCGACGACGCTCGCCCCGGCGTCACCGAAGATGGAACGGCGAGCTCGACATCGTCGTCCTCGTCGAGCGGCGGTCCTCTGACCGACGACGGCGGCGGCGGCATCGATGGTGATGCAGAGCCGGACGAAATCATCGGCCCCGGCCTCTGCGAGAACGTGGTTCAAGCCTCGCAGGTCGTCGGCGAATGGAACTCGAACGCGCTCGCGAAGAAGCCTGCTGGGGGCGCGATCACGCGCGGTATGTACGTCCTCAACGAGATCCTCGCGCTCGGTTGGATCGGGGACATGAATGCCGCGGATCCTCCGGCCCCCGGCCCGACCGGGAGCTACGCGCGCTCCACCATCTACGTCGGTCCGAAGGCGATGCGCTTCACCGAGTCGAGCGGCACGGACGCGGACAACCTGCCCGCCGACACCGTCCACGCGGCCTCCTACAGCACCGCGGGGTCGAACCTCGTCCTCACGAACGCGTGCCCCTCCGCGCAAGGGTCGAGCACGATCGCATACACCGCGACGCCGAACCTCCTCACGTTCCATCTCGCCGACGACAAGGTCCACATCTATCGCCTGGTTCCCTGAACCCGATCGAACCGGTCGGTGCGCTGCGACAGGTGAAGGGCGGCGCGGCACCCGATTGACGATGACCGGAGCGGACCTACCGCGATGGCATGAACGACGAAGCATCGCCGGCGAGCGCGCGTGGTCTACTCGTCGCGCGCGGCTGGGTACAAGTGACCCTGCTCGTGCTGCTCGCCGGCTTCTTCGTGCTCGGCCTGCTCGCATACCGCACGTACGCGGCGAGCCCGCCGATCCCGGACGCGGTCGTCGACCCCAGCGGACGCGTCGTCTTCACCGGCGCCGACGTGCGCGAGGGGCAGGCCGTCTTCCTCCGCAACGGGCTCATGTCCTACGGCTCGGTCCTCGGTCATGGCGCCTATCTCGGGCCCGACTTCACGGCCGACTACCTCCGGCGCGCGGCCGATCACGTCCTCGATCATCACGGCGGCGCACTCGAGGGCGCGGAGCGCACGGCGCGCGACTTCCAGGAGAACCGCTACGACGAGCGAACAGGGAAGCTGGAGACGAGCGAGGCCCAAGCCCGCGCCTTCGAGCACGTGCGCGCTCACTACGGGACGTTCTTCGGCGAACCGACCACGCGCTGGGGCCTCCGGCCGGGCGCGATCACGGATCCGGCAGAGATCCATCAGCTCACTGCCTTCTTCGCGTGGACGGCATGGGCTGCCTCGGCGCGCCGTCCGGGCGAGTCCTACTCGTACACGAACAACTGGCCCCCCGAGCCGCGCGTCGGCAACCAGCCGACGGCGCCGATGGTCCTGTGGAGCATGCTCTCGCTCGCCGCGCTGCTCGGCGGGATCGGTCTGCTCTTCGCAGCGTACGGCCGGTGGGGTGAGCGGCTCGGATGGCGCGCACGCGATCACGCGCGCCTCACGTTCCGTGACGAGGTCGAGCTCACGCCGTCACAGCGCGCGACCACCTGGTTCTTCGTCACGATGGCCGCGCTGTTCGTCGTACAGACGCTCGTCGGTGGTGCCAGCCAGCACTACCGCGCCGAGCTCACGGGCTTCTTCGGGCTCGACCTCGCGCGGGTCTTGCCGTTCAACCTCGCTCGCACGTGGCATCTCCAGCTCGCCATCTTGTGGGTGGCCACCTCGTACCTCGCGGCCGGCATCTTCATCGCCCCGCTGATCGCGCGCGGCGAACCGCGCGGTCAGGGACCGTTCGTCTTCGCGCTGCTCGGCGCGCTCGTCGTCGTGGTCACTGGCAGCCTCGCAGGCGAGCTCGCGGGCATCCATGGTTGGACCACGAGCACATGGCTGGGCAACCAGGGCTTCGAGTACCTCGAGCTCGGACGCGTATGGCAGGTGCTGCTCGTCCTGGGGCTCACGTTCTGGGTCGGGCTGCTCTACCGCACGCTGCGACCGCGGTTGGGGCGCGAGCACGCGGGCAACATGCCATGGCTGTTCTTCTTCTCGGCCCTCGCGATCCCCGCGTTCTACGCGGTCGGCCTGCTCGTGCACCACGAGGCAAGCTTCACCGCGAACGACTTCTGGCGCTTCTGGGTCGTCCACCTCTGGGTCGAGGACTTCCTCGAGATCTTCACCACGGTGGTGGTCGCGTACATGTTCGTGCTGCTCGGCGTGGTCGCGGAACGCGTGGCGATGCTCGTCGTCTACCTGCACGTGATCCTGTACTCGGTCGGCGGCGTCATCGGGACGATGCACCATCTCTACTTCTCCGGCGCACCCGTCGAGCACATGGCCCTCGGCGCCTTCTTCTCCGCCGCCGAGGTCCTGCCGCTCACGTTCCTGACGGTCGAGGCGTGGTCGTTTCTCCGCCTCGGCGCCACGCAGGAGGGGTCGACGAGCCAGCCGTTCCTCCATCGCTGGGCCGTGATGTGCCTCGTCGCCGTGGGGTTCTGGAACTTCCTCGGGGCGGGCATCTTCGGCTTCCTGATCAACCTCCCCATCGTCAGCTACTACGAGATCGGGACCGCGCTCACGTCGAACCACGGCCACGCATCCATGATGGGTGTGTACGGGATGCTCGCCGTCGGGCTCGCGCTGTTCGCGCTCCGCTACCTGACGCAGCGCGAGCGCTGGTCGGACCGCCTCGCGGCGCTGACCTTCTGGTCGCTCAACGTCGGGCTGGCGTGGATGGTGTTCGCCACGCTCTTCCCGCTCGGCCTGCTGCAGCTTCACCAATCGGTGGAGCACGGCTACTTCGAGGCGCGCGCCCTCACGGCAGCGACGAGCGAGACGCGCGCTCTCGTCGAGTGGCTCCGGCTCCCCGGGGATGCCGTGTTCATCGCGGGCGGAGCGATCCCGCTCCTCCTCCTCGCCGTTCGGGCGGCGCGCTTTCCCTCGCGTGGCACGACGACGGAGCTCCCCGACGTGCTCTTCACCGAGCTCGACCCGGCCGCCAGTGAACACGAGGCGAGCGCGGAGAGCGAACCGCCGGGCACGACATGAGCAACCTCCCGCTCCTTGCATCCGCCTATGCCGTGTTCCTCGCGCTCGTAGCGGCGCTCTTCACGGTGGTCTCTCGGTGGCAGCGCCCGACCGCGGCCTGGCCACACACCGAGCTCCCGAGGTTTCGCGCCGTGCTCGCGCGAACGCTCCTCGTCCTCGCCGGGCTCGTCCTCTTCGTCACCGCACTCCGGCACGGAACGGAGCCGACGTCGCTCGCGAGCCTCGGCGCCGCCGCGCTGGTCGTCGCGGCCGTCGCGTGGCGCGTAGCGGGCTAGACGCGAGGCCGTTCGCGAACGATTCGCTCGCCACGCCGCTGGCAGGCGCGGCGCTGACGGAACGAACCTCCAAGGAACGCAGCACGGCATGAGCTCCGAGCTCGTGTCGATAGGGTCGCGATCGCTACAGCGCGAGGAGCACGATTCCGAGCCGGAACGGTACGCGCCCACTCATGCCGCGATCCTACGCCCCGCGAGCAGTCGAGCGTGAGCTCGATCTTCGCGCGCAAGGCCGGGGCCGCTCAGCGCTCGGTCAGCGCGCCCTGGTCGCCTTCGAAGCTCGCGCGCGCGGCCGTGCTCCTTCCTTCGCTGCACGCGAGGTGGCGCGCGTACGCGCGACGCCGCCGAGGGTATGGTGGCCAGCCGGTGCTCGGCGGACGCGACGCTCGGCACGGACCGTCGGTCGCGTCGACCCGCGACCGAGCTGATCGAGGATGTCGGTCGTCGTCACGATGCCGACGACTCGCCCGTCCTCGAGCACGGGGAGACAACCGATGGTGCGGCCGCGCATGAGGTTCGCTGCCTGCCGGATCGTCGTCGTAGGCTCGGCGGCCACCACCTGCCGCGTCATCAGCTCGGCGACCGTTCGTCCCTTGCGCACCGTGACGCCGCCTCGCCCGCCGAGATCGCGATCCGACAGGACGCCTACGACGCGCTTACCCTCCATCACCACGAGGTGGCGCAGGCGCCTCGTCCGCATCACGGACCATGCGCGGTCTGCGTCTTCACTGGGGGACGTCATGATCACTCGGGTATTCATGATCTCGGAGACTCGCATGCGCGCGGGACCTGCAGGGCCGATGCCATCGCGATCGCGCAGTCGGGATCGCCGCGGACGCGCCGCGCCCGCGGTCATGGCGTGCTCCATGCCTGTCGCCACGCGTGCGGATCGCCGTCTTCGACGCCCATCGATTCGAGCGCGAGTACTTCGAGCGCGCCAATCACGTCCACGGTCACGAGCTCGTATACTTCGATGCGCGCCTCACCAGCGCGACGGCGGAGCTCGCACACGGCTCGCCCTGCGCCTGCTGCTTCGTGAACGATCGTCTCGATGCGGACGCGATCGCGACGCTCGCGCACGGGACGACACGCCTCATCGCGCTGCGCTCGGCCGGTTACAACAACGTCGACGTCGAAGCCGCCGACCGGCACGGGCTCACGGTCGTGCGCGTGCCGGAATATTCGCCCCATGCGGTCGCCGAGCACACTGTGGCGCTGGTGCTTGCGCTCGACCGAAAGATCCATCGCGCTCATGCACGTGTGCGCGAAGGCAACTTCTCCCTCGACGGCCTCGTCGGTTTCGACCTCTACGGCAAGACGGTCGGGCTCATCGGCACGGGAAAGATCGGGAGCGCCGCCGCCGCGATCTTCCGCGGCTTCGGATGCATCGTGCTCGCACACGACCTCGTGCCCGACCTGGATCTCGTGCGCCGTCACGGCGTCCGCTACGTCCCGCTCGCCGAGCTCTATGCGAAGTCGGACATCGTCTCGCTCCACGTCCCGCTCACCCCGGCGACGCGCCACATCATCGACGCAAATGCGCTCGATCGAATGAAGCCCGGCGTGATGCTCGTCAACACCAGCCGCGGTGCGCTCGTCGACAGCCGCGCGCTGATCGACGGACTCAAGAGCGGGCGCATCGGCAACGCCGGCCTCGACGTCTACGAGGAGGAGGCGGGCGTCTTCTTCCAGGACCTCTCCGACCAGGTCATCCAGGACGACGTGCTCGCGCGCTTGCTCACGTTTCCGAACGTGCTCATCACGGCTCACCAGGCCTTCCTGACGCGGGAGGCGCTCACTGGCATCGCGGAGGTCACGCTGGAGAACGTGAGCGCATTCGAGCACGGCCGCACGCTCGTCAACCGCGTCAGCGCGCCGGCGCGCGCGCCGACTCCCGCGTGAGCCGGCCTCCGACGGCGACGGCTCAGACGCCCAGCTGTGCCGCGACGCGCCCGCTCGCGATCGCTTCGAGCAGTCTCGCGTGGTCCTGCTCGTTGGTGAGCGCATAGCGAGCCGAGAACGCGGTGACGGCGCGATCGAACTTGTCCGTTGGACCGAGGTAGCCGGCGATCTGGACCGCATCTCCGGTGCGCGCATGCCCTCGCGCGAGCGCGAGCCCGCAGAGCGCCCCGTAGAAGCTCAACTGCCCGAAGTCCATCTTCGTGAGGTCGCTCTGCCCCTTCACGTCCCAGAGCTGGCGCACGTAATACTGAGCTCCCGTCCGCGGCGTTTCGCACCAGCCGAGGAACACGTCGCTGGCCGCCTGGGTCAGCCGCTGACCGGCGACGACGCGCAGCCCGTGGTGCCCGAGCAGGGACGGTCCGACGTACGGCTCGAGCACGGACGCTTCTGCCTGCTTGATCTGGAGCACGAGCCGATCGCCGGCGGGATGCTCCGGCCCCTCGAGGAGCGCGATCCAGCAACGCGTACCCACGCTCCCCACTCCGACGACCTTGCGCGCCACGTCGACGACGTGGAACCGATCGAACAGGTTGCGGCGGTCGTTGGTGAGGCTCAGTCGATAGCTCGCCTCCATCGACGCCACATCGTCGAGGTCGTGCTCCGTGGCCGTGATGTGGACGACCAGCGGAGGGTCCTCGAGGAACATCACGTCGCCGTGCACCGTCTGGGTCAGCTTCGCGATCGCGCGCCGGTGATCTTTCCGCCGCGCGCGCTTGATGTCACGCCTCACCAGCCCTTGGTAGCGCGGCGGGAAGTGGGCGATGACCTCCTTGACGTGGATCCGGTCGTACCAGAGGTCGAGCGTACGGAGCGCGGTCGACTCGAGGAGGCGCTCGCGATAGCTGCGTGCCGCCGCGGCCACCACCTCTTCACACTGGGCCGACGGGAAGCCGTGTCCGCGAGCGACGATGTAGAGGCTGGCGCAGAGCCGCTTGACGTCCCACTCCCACGGCCCCGGGAGCGTCTCGTCGAAGTCGTTGACGTCGAAGACGACGTTGCGCTCGGGCGTGGCGAACTTCCCGAAGTTGCCGGCGTGCGCATCACCGCAAGCCTGGACCGACAGTCCCGTGACCGGGGTGGTGGCGAGATCCATCGCCATGATCGCGGCCGCTCCCCGGAAGAACGCGAAGGGAGACTCGGCCATTCGCCCGTATCGGATCGGCACGAGCTCGGGGACGCGGGTCGCCGCTTGAGCCTCGAGCACGGCGATGGGATCGCGGCGCGACGCCGCCGGGCTCCACTCGGCGTGCGCCGACCGGGCGACGACTCGGCGCAGCGAGCGGCCAGCCTCGTGCCGCGCGTCGCGCGTGTCGCTCGTCTCGGCGGTGGGTGCTGCCGTCATCGCTCTACCTTCTCGCTCCTAGCTCCGCGCTCCTCGCTGCGTCGCGGTCGATCGGATACGGAGCGGCGCGACCGCGCCCTCAACGTAAGGCGGCGGCGGCGCCTTCGGGCAACCATCGACGGCGGCTCCGGAACAGCTTCGAGCGAGCGCTACCGGAGAGTCGAGAGCTCCTTCACGGACAGGCGAGGCCGAGCCATCCCTTCCCTGCCCGACAGCTCAACGCGTCCCGCGAAGCTCCTCGATGCGCGAGATGCCGAGCATGAGCGAGGTGACGTACAGCGGGTCACGCGTGAAGCGCACGTCGATGTCTCCCACGAGGGCGAGCGTGAGGAGCACGCGGCTCCGGATGGTCGACCTCGGAGTCGACAGGTCCGCGTTCGGCATCGGCCACGGCTCCGCCTCCGGCCCCCAGGGGTTCAGAGGTGAGTAGGGCTCGACGATCTCGGCGAGCACGAACCCCGTCCCGAGCCTCGCCTGTGCCACCGCCTCGAAGAAGAGCGTACTGGAGAAGTGCTCGAGGCCCGGCCCGAGGTTCAACGCTCCCCAGATCGGCGCGCGCGGACCGACCCACTCGAGCTGCGAGACGCCGACCAGCCCCGCGAGCTGCTGCCGGGTCGGACCTACGAGCGCACGAGCACGAGCCTCGGTGAAGAGAGTCCGGCGGTCACTCGACGATCCTGACCCCTCCGCCACCTCGACGCTGAGGGCCGGAGCGAGACGACCATCACCGATCGTGAGGGATTCCCCGACCGCGAGCGCATCGTAGTGAGCGCATCCCGTCAGCGACGCGAGCGCGACGGCGAGGAGGAGGAGGCTCCGCATCTGCTGATGTCATGGACGCGGACGAGCCGCTCCGATTCAGTGTGCCGGCTCGATGCGTCGCCGTCGACGGCGACGTGATGACGACGGCAACGGCCCGAGCCACGAGCCACGAGCCACCAAGCGCGAGGTGCGACGTCGGGGCCAGGCGGGCCGGGGCAGCAGCGAGTCCCGCATGCCCTGCCCGCCTTTCCCGTGCTACTTTCGGTGCCGTGGATCGCGCCGCTCTCTCAGGGAAGTTCGACCGCCTCCTCGCTCTCCGCGGGGATCCAGTCAAAGGACTCCCCGCAACCGATTGGGCTTCGGCCCTCGAGACCGTCCCGCAGGACGTCCTCATCCGTGCCGCCATCGAGATGGTCCGAGCGCTCATCCTCGAGGAATGGGCCGATCGACGGAAGGACGACCTCCGCCCGCAGAAGGCGCTCGAAGCGACGGAGGCCTGGCTCGCGTCCCCCACCGCCGAGACGCTCAAGGTGGTGAAGGGCACAGCGAAAGACTGCACCGCCGCGCGCAACGAGACGTTCGGCGACGGACACCGCGTTCCTCAGGCTGCGCGTCACGTCGCGTGGACGTGCGGGGCTGACACCTCCGAGGGCATCTTCGACGCGATCCAGAGCGTCGAGGAAGAGCTCCTCGCGCGCATCGCGCTGATGTCCGAGTATCACCGCGGTCCGGAGCAGCGACGCGCGATCGCGGAGGTCCTCAAGAAGTTCGTCCTTCCACCGGAGCCCGCTGCGCCGACGCCGGAGTCGCGCGCCGCCCAGGGACCGGTGCCGTACAACGCCGACAGTCACTTCGAGCTTGGGCAGCGCCTGACGCACAAGAAGTTCGGCGAGATCCTCGTCACCAGCGTCGGAGAGACCTGGATCGAGGTCGAGCTTCCGGACGCGAGCAAGAAGCGCCTCGCCCACAAGCCCTGAGCGCAAGGGCGGGCTCGTTCGCTTCGCGCTCGCCGCGAGCTCATCAGTCGGCGGCGCTCGAAGACGCCTCGGCAAGCTCGCACGCACGCGCCAGCGAACCGGAGCTACACTCGCTCGGGTGACGTCCAACGACACGATCCTCGAGATGCGTCCCCTGGGCTTTCCCTGGGAGACCGCAGACCCTTTCCTCTTCTGCGTTCACCACGACGACGCTTATCCCGCCGGGAACGATCAGCTCGGTCCGCCGACCGAGTCGCTCCGTGGCCGCAACATCGGTCAGGACTTCGAGAAGAGGGACGGCTGGCGGATGTACCACGGCGACGTCGTCCCGGGCTTCCCGCAGCATCCGCATCGCGGCTTCGAGACCGTCACGATCATGCGGAGCGGCTACGTCGATCACTCCGACTCGCTCGGCGCCGCTGCGCGCTTCGGTCCCGGCGACGTGCAGTGGCTCACCGCGGGCGAGGGCATCGTGCACTGCGAGATGTTCCCGCTCCTCGAAAAGGACCAGCCGAACCCGCTCGAGCTGTTCCAGATCTGGCTGAACCTGCCGAAGGAGGACAAGCTCGTCGCGCCGCACTTCGCGATGCTCTGGAACCGTGACATCCCGCGCGTCTCGTTCACGGACGACGCCGGGCGCAACACCGAGGTCACGGTCATCGCCGGCCGGCTCGACGACAAGACGGCGCCGCCGCCGCCGCCGCCGCCACGCTCGTGGGCCTCGCGCCCCGACACGCAGGTCGCGATCTGGACGTTGAAGATGGATCCGAAGGCGACCTGGACGCTCCCGCCGACTCAGGATGCGAAGATCACGCGGACGATCTACTTCTTCCGCGGCTCGTCGCTCTCGGTCGAAGGCGAGGTCGTCCGCTCGCACTCGGCCATCGTCGTCCGGAGCGATCGTGCGGTGACGCTCGAGGCTGGCGACGAGCCGGTCGACATCCTCGTCCTCCAGGGTCGGCCGATCGGGCAGCCGGTGGTCCAGTACGGCCCGTTCGTCATGAACACGCGCGCCGAGATCCAGCAGGCAGTGCTCGACTACCAGCGCACGCGCTTCGGCGGCTGGCCGTGGCCGAGCGATGCGCCGGTGCACGACCGCGACGAGGGCCGGTTCGCGAAGCACGCCGACGGCAAGGTCGAGCGCCACGATCGCTGACGCGGACCCGACGATCGATCCCTAGACGCGACGAAGCCCGCGCTCTCGGCTGAACCGAGGAACGCGGGCAGGGTCGAATCGCCGATCAGCGACGCCGGTTCAGGCGTCGCACTCGGTCACGAGGCTGTAGAGCTGCGGCACGTTCGTGCCCGTCGCCGGAACGAGGGTGAAGACGGGCGCGTCCTTGTACTGCCAGGCGTTCTCGACCGCGAGCGTGAACGTCTCGGTCACGCCACCGTGAACGACCTTGATCGTGCGCTTGCCCTTCGCGCCGGCCGTCTTCGTGATCGTGTACGTCGCCGGCTCCGTGCGGAACGTGATGTCGTCGGTGGCCTTGTCGTGGTGGAGATAGCCCCAGGTCGCCTTCCCGCCGGCCGCGAACTCGATCCTCACCGGGGGACCGTACGCGCCCTGCGCATGCGCCCAGAACGTGAGCCCCTTCTCGAAGTGCGCCTCGGTTCCCGTCCAGTTCTGGAACGACGAGTCCTTGATGACCGCCAGCTCGCCGGTCAGGCTCCGCAGCGTGAGCGACGGCGCGAGCACGGTGCGCACGGGCGCCGCCCACGGGCTCGTCTTGATCGTCTCGCGGAACGCCCCGCACGTCATGACCGCCCGCGACGCTTCGTTCGCGATCTCCCAGAAGAAGCCGTTCTCGGAGTTGCAGACGCCGTTCGCGAGACGGTCCTTCGACCACGCGACCGCGTTCTTGTAGTGCGCGAGCGCCTCGTTGTAGCTCGCGCTCCCGCACGAGACGAGGGCGGCCTCGTTGCTCTCGACCGCCTCGTCGGAGTCCGGTGCGGAGCAGCCGGCGGCGGCGACGACGGAGAAGGACGCGAAGAAGAGGAGGGTGGCGGCGGAGAGAGTGGTTTTCATGACTACAGGTCGGCACGTTGTAATCCAGATTCGAGGTCCGTCAACCCTCGGAAACCCGCAAAAGTCGTCATTCAGATGCGGCGCGCACCCACGCCTGAAGATCCGCGCCTCCCGGCCGTAAGGTGAAGGTGAGGAAAAACAGGGGCGTCGACGATCGCGGCGGACGTCCTCTCCACGTGGGGTTGCCGAAACATGCGCGTCCTTGCAGCAGATGACGACAAGGGAATCCTCTCCGTCCTCGAGCGCTCGCTGCGAACGTGGGGCTACGACCTCGTCACCGCGCACGACGGCATCGAGGCGTGGCGCATCCTGAGGAGCGAAGGCGCGCCGCGCATCGTCGTCATCGACTGGGACATGCCGGGGCTCTCCGGGCTGGAGGTTTGCCGGCTCGTCCGCTCGGCGCCACACGGCGAAGAGGTCTACGTCCTCATGCTCACGGGGCGGCAAGAGAAGTCCGATCTCATCGAGGCGCTCGAGGCCGGTGCGGACGACTTCCTCTCGAAGCCGTTCCATCCGCGCGAGCTGCAGCTCCGGCTCGCCAAGGGCGTCACCTTCCACACGAGCCGCATCGCCTCCCACGGCACCAGCCGGGGCGCACCGCCGAGCGGCACGACCCTCGGCGGCAAGTACCGCCTGGAGAGGGAGATCGCCGAGGGCGGCATGGCGAACGTCTGGCTCGGCGTGCATCTGTCGCTCGGGATCAACGTCGCGATCAAGTTCATGAAGCCGGGCGTCGCGGAAGGGCCCGACTACGCGAGCTTCGAGCGAGAAGCCCGCGCCGCAGCGCAGCTCCGCACCGAGCACATCGTCCGAATCTACGATCATGGCATCGCGCACGACGGCGCCCCCTACCTCGTGATGGAGTACCTCGCCGGCGAGTCGGTCGGCGATCGGATCGATCGGATCGGTCCCCTCCCGCCCGCCGAGGTCGCTGCGCTCGTCGACCAGATCGCTCGCGCGCTGACGGAGGCGCATACGCGCGGCATCATCCATCGCGACGTCAAGCCGGAGAACATCCTCCTCGTCGAAGATCCGGATCGCCCATACGGCTGCGCCAAGCTCGTCGACTTCGGGCTCGCGCGCTCACGAAAGAACATCGCCACGACCGAGGGCGGGCTCATCTCGGGAACTCCGAGCTACATGACGCCGGAGCACCTCCGCGCCCAGGTGCCACCGAACCCGGCGCTCGATCTCTGGGGCCTCGCCGCCACCGCATTCACCGCGCTCACGGGCAGCGTCCCATTCGACGGCGATACGCTCTCCGAGATCATGAAGAGCGTCTGCGGCGCTCCCCTCCCCGTGCCTTCCTCCGTGAACCCTGCCCTGCCGCCCGAGATCGACGCCTGGTTCGCTCGCGCGTGCGCTCGATCTCCGAATGACCGATACCAGACGCCCGCCGAGTTGGCCGCCTCGTTCGCCACAGCATGCGCCGCGGCGCGCCCGAGGCCGAGCACCGGCACCGGCACCCCGAAGCGTGTGCGCGACGTCACGCCGACGGAGCCCGATTCATCGCGGCCGAGCGCGATCGCCACCGAGCCGGAACAGGGCCCGGGGTCCGCACCGCGAGGCCCGAACAGCTCCAGCGGACAAGCGATCGCCTGCAGCCGGTCCGCCCCCGAGGCGTCCCCGACGATGCCACCGAGCCGCGCCACGGCGAGCGGTCCGATGCAGCATCAACAGCAAGCGCGCGAGGCCTGCTCAGCGTAGCCGCCCGCCACACGCCGCTGCCGCCGCCAGGATCCCGGGCGCGCGTTTCGTCCGCGCGCGCCGGCGGCTCGGCCATTGCACGCCGTGCGACTTTGTCTTTCGGCGAGGCGGAGGTCGATGATGAACAAGCTCGAAGGAGCGGTGGTCGTGCTCACGGGGGCATCGAGCGGCATCGGCCGTGTCACGGCGAGGATGTTCGCTCGGCGACAAGCCAAGCTCGTGCTCGCGGCGCGCTCTCCGGAGGCGCTGCAGGAGGTGGCACGCCGCTGCATCGAGCTCGGCGGCGAAACGATCGCTGTGCCGACGGACGTCCGCGACGAATCACAGGTCCTCGCGCTGCGCGATGCCGCGATCGCGCGCTTCGGGCGAATCGACATCTGGGTGAACGACGCCGCCTCCTATCTCCTCGGCAACCTCGAGGAGGTTCCTTCGGAGCTGGTCCGCGGCCTCATGGAGACCAACGTGCTCGGCACCTTCCACGGCGCTAAAGCTGCGGTCACGCAGTTCCGCAAGCAAGGACACGGCACGCTCATCTCCATCGGCTCGATCGCGGGGACGGCGCCGTACGCCAAGGCGTCGGCCTACTGCGCGAGCAAACACGCGGTGCACGCGATGAACGCGGCGCTCCGACAGGAGCTCGTCGGGACGAACATCGAGGCGTGCATCGTCGCGCCCGCGAGCATCGACACGCCGTTATTCGATCACGCCGCGAACTACACCGGCGTCGAGATGCGGGTGATGCCGCCGATCTACTCTCCTGGCCGCGTCGCGCGTGCCATCCTCCGCTGCGCAGAGCGACCTCGACGCCTCGTGTTCGTCGGTGGAGCACCGCTCCTGACTACGCTGCTCCACCTCCTCCTTCCCCGGGTGTACGAGCGGCTGCAGCCGCAGCTCGTTGCCGAGAGGCACGTCGGTCCCAGGACGGCACCGAAGATCCCGGGCAACATCCCGGAGACGCTCCCGCCGTACGACGACGAGGCCGGGTGGCGGCGCGGGCGCGCGAGCGTGCTCGAGCCGCCTCCTCCTGAAGAGGCCACGCTCGTTGCCCGAGCCCGGCGCCGGCGCCGAGTTGCGCTCCGGCTCGCTCGTCGCCAGAGCGAGGCCGCTATCGGCTTCCGCTCGCGCCCACTATAGCGGTGCTCGCTCGCATGGACCGAGCTGAGCACTCGCGTTCCCTTCTTCTTCAATCAGCGCAACTGAGTTGCGCTGTATGATGCGCGCGATGTTTGCGAGCGCGGTCGAGCAGAACCGGGAGAAGAATCGACTCTGCAGTGGACGGGAGGTCTGTTCGCGCTGTCGCCGGCCGACCGAAGGCTGCTACTGCGCCCATGTCACGCCAATCGACACGCGGACGCGGCTCGTTCTCCTCCAGCACCCTCGCGAGCGGTACGTCGCCATCGGCACCGCCCACATGGCGAGCCTGTGCCTCGTGAACTCCGAGCTGCACGTCGGTATCGACTGGAGCCAATCCGAGCCGCTCGCGCGGGCGCTCGCGAACCCCGAGCGCCCGCCGATCCTCCTCTATCCCGGCGAGGACTCGATCGACATCGTGAAGTCACCTCCCCCCGGCCCCGTGACGCTCGTCGTCGTCGATGGCACGTGGGCGCAGACGAAGAAGGTGGTGCGGACGAATCCGTTGCTCTCAGCGCTCCCGCGTTATGCATTCGTCCCGCCCCGACCGAGCGAATACCGGATCCGCAAGGAGCCGGACGACGCGTCCGTCGCGACGATCGAAGCGCTCGTCCACGCGCTCACCGCCCTCGAGGGTGACGAGGCACGGTTCGCCACGCTCCTTGCGCCATTCCGGGCGATGATCGATTTCCAGATCGAATGCCAGGCGCGCTTCCGCGGCGCACGCAATCGCCACGCGAAGCACCGTGCGCGCATCCGGCGCTTCCGGGTCCCGCGCGTACTCAGTGAGCGCCTGAACGACGTCGTGTGCGTCGCCGCCGAAGCGAACGCGTTCCCGTACACGGTCCGCGCCCAGCGCCCCGGCTATCAGGACGAGCTCGTGCAGTGGGCAGCCTACCGTCCCGCTACCGGAGAGACGATGGAGTTCGTCGTCGCGCCGCGCGGCGAGATCGCTCCCGGCACGACCATCCATACGCGCCTCGACGAGGCCATGCTCCGCGGAGGCGGCACGCTCGACGAGCTCCACACCCGATGGCGAGCCTTCGTCCGCGACACGGACGTCGTCTGTTCCTGGGGGCGATACGAGACCAACCTCTTCGCGACCGCGGGCGGCTGGCTCCCTCGCGAGCACCTCGACCTTCGCCATGTCGCCCGGGACGTGGCCCGCACCAACGTCGGCTCACTGGCGGAGTACAAGGAGAGCCTCGCCTCCGAGCTCTCGGCCGAGCACCACCTCCCCGGGCCGGATCTCCTCGCGAGCGTCCCCGGACGCGCCGGGCACAAGCTCCGCGCCATCCGTGACGTCATCGCGTCGTTCAGCGCCCTGCACGCTGCTGCGGCCGCGGGCGGCGCCGCGGAAGCACCGGACGCGCCCTGACCTCGAGTACGGCGCCCATCACGACTCGCGCAAACGGCTGCGCTGGGAGCAGCGCGCCTCCGGCTGTCAACGACCGCGAATGGCAGCCGCGCTGACCTGAGCCGGAGGCTTGGACGCAGGAGTGTGGCGCGCACACCGAGCGCGCCGTCTCGTCTCGTCTCGTCCCGCGACCCGCTTCGCTTCAAGCTGGTGCGGGGGTCGGGATGCCGTGGGGCACGCGTCGCATGCGGAACGCCAGCGCGAGCAGCACGATCCCGAACGCGAACGCGTAGCCCCCGAGCATCAGGACGAGCACGAGCGCGGTGAGCTGGGGAACGACGAACGCGAGGACGCCGAGCACGAGAGACGCCAGGCCGGCGAGCCCATAGAGCACGGGGGTGTGAAGCTCGCGATGAAGCCGGATCGCAGCGGCGATCTGGAACGCGCCCATGATGATGAAGCGGATGCCGATGATCAGCACGAGCGCGAGGAGCGTGATCCCCGGCCAGAAAAGCGTGACGATGCCTGCGCCGATGCCGAAGAGACCGTCGACGACGAGGAGCCACCGATTCGGATGGGCTCCACGCTGGACGGCCACGACGAGCGCGGTGACACCGTCGACGAATGCATAGGCGCCGAAGAGCAACGCCAGCGCTGTGAGGGTGATCCCCGGCCACGCGAACGCGAGGATGCCGAATACGATGCTCGCGAGTCCGCGGAACGCGAGCGAGCTCCACCTCGGTAGGTGGAGCGATTCTCTCCCCATCGTCGTTTCCATGTCTTCCTCCGGGACGTTCAGCGAGCTCCCCTGCAGAGGCGAAGGCAGGCGCCCATCGTGGAAGGCGGATGACCGCATGCGCCGTGCCGACCATGGCCGTGCTCGGTTGAGCTCGACCTCGCATTGCGCTCGCCCTGACGGACGAGGCGAGCGCCATGCGAGGTCTCTGCCACGGATCCGATCAGGTCCATCTACCTCGTCAGGATCGGCGCAACAGAGCTGCGCGTCAGATCTTCGATGCCTTCGTCGTCTGCGCCTCGCCCGTCGGCTTCAGCTCCTCCTTCGAGGACGCTTCCTCGACCGGGTGCGCTTCCCGCGAGACGACCGCGATCTTCTTCGGCTGGGTCTCGGGCTTCTTCGGCACGATGACCCGAAGCACACCACTGGCGAGCGTCGCTGAGACGTGCTCGGGGTCGACGCCATCCGGCAGGGTGAACGTGCGGACGAAGCTCCCGTAGAGACGTTCCGTCGCGAAGTAGCGATCGGTCTTGTCCTCCGTCTCGGCCACGCGCTCTCCGGAGATGGTGAGACGATTGCCGGTCACGGTGATCTCGATGTCGCTCTCGGGCACGCCCGGGACGTCGGCGCGGAACTCGTAGGCATCCTTCGTCTCCTTCACCTCGAACGCCGGAGTGAAGGTCAGCCCGGCCTCCTCGGCCTGGACGAAGGGCGCCATCTGCTGGAACGGATCCCACCCGAGCAGACGCCGCATCGCGCGAAGCGGACCAAGCGCCTCCACTCCGGGCAACGCCTCCAATCCGTGCTTCTTCACTGAAAGGTTGCTCATGACCTCACTCCTCCTCGCTCTTGGCGCTTTGGCCTCTGGCCTTGCGCAGGCCCGCGCACAGTCCACCGCTCGTCGACGCCACGTCGTTCGCCCCCGGGAAACGCCCATCCCAGCAACGGCTTGCCGCGATCACACGACGCATGGGGCACGGCGCACAGGGCCAACGAGCGAGGACGAGCAGCCGGCGTGCCACGCGCCGGCGCCACGATACCCACGTATTCACCTGATAATGTCGCACTGACACCGAAAACTCGGTGCGCTTATCGCATTGCCCTTGTGATAACCCGGAAGCTCGGAGCCGGGAGGGAAGCCAGGAGATGCGCGACCGCGACGAGTCACCACGACGGCTTTTTCGCACGACGGCACGTTCCGCGCGAACATGAGCTCGGAGGGGGGCAAGTGAACGACACATCGAAGGACGAGGAGCTCGTCCCAATCCTCAAGGCGTGCATACGCGATCTCGCTGCACTCAGCGCGCTGCCATCCCTCTGGGTGGGTCGCGAGCCACCGCAGGTCATCGACAGCTTTCTCGACATCCTGTCGGCCGCGCTACGACTCGACCTCGCCTACTCGCGCATCGAGGATCCGCGCGGAGGTGACACGGTCGAGGCGGCACGCGCCAACGGTGTCGGGCAACAGCTCTCTCGGACGCGCCTGCAAGAGCTCGCCGCTCGTCTGACTCCGCTGATCGGCTCCGCGACGTCGACGGAGATCAGGAGCCCGCTCGACAGCACGACGTTGCGCGTCGCGGTGCTCCCGATGCCGACCGGCGAGGGCGCCGTCTTTGCGGCATCGCGGAGGCCCGACTTCCCGACGCCGCTCGAGTCGATGGTGCTCAGCGCAGCGCTCAACCAGCTCACGCTCTGGCTGCGGCTCACACGCTTGCTCGTGGACACGCGCCGCGTCGAGGCGAAGCTCGCCGAGCGCGAGAGCAGCCACCTGCAGCTGGAGGACGAGAACGCGTACCTGCGCGAGGAGGTCGAGGTCGCCCTCGCGTTCGGAGGCATCGTCGGTCAGAGCCAGGCGCTGCGCGACATCCTCGCCGAGGTCGAGCTCGTCGCGCCGACGGATGCGACCGTCCTCATCCTCGGCGAGTCGGGCACCGGCAAGGAGCTCCTCGCGCGCGAGATCCACGAGCGCAGCCGGCGCGCGGGGCGGCCGCTGATCAAGGTGAACTGCAGCGCGATCCCGCGGGAGATGTTCGAGAGTGAGTTCTTCGGTCACATTCGCGGCGCATTCACCGGCGCCGTACGTGATCGGCCGGGCCGCTTCAAGCTTGCCGAGAAGGGAACGATCTTCCTCGACGAGGTCGGCGACCTTCCGCTCGACCTCCAGCCGAAGCTGCTCCGCGTGCTGCAGGAAGGGCAATACGAGCGGGTCGGCGACGACACGACACGCTCGATCGACGTGCGCGTGATCGCCGCGACGAATCGCGACCTCGCCCTCGACGTGAGCAAGGGGCGGTTTCGCGAGGACCTCTACTACCGCCTGAGCGTGTTCCCGATCCGCATCCCGGCACTGCGCGATCGCAAGGAAGACATCGCTCCACTCGCGGCTCACTTCATCGCGCTCGTCTCCAAGGAGATCGGCGCGCCGACACCGCAGGTCCTGGACCACCAGGCCGCGGCGCTCCGCGCGTACGACTGGCCCGGGAACGTGCGGGAGCTACAGAACGTCATCGAGCGCGCCGTCATCCTCGGGCGCGGCGGTGACATGCGCCTCGACCAGGTCCTCGGCACCCGCGGAGAGTATCGCCGCCCGACGTCGTCGTCACCGCCACCGCCTCAGCAGCAGCAGCAGCAGCAGCGGCAGATCCTCGAGGAGGTCGTCTCCGATGAGGAGTGGCGCCGACGTGAGCGCGCGAACCTCATCGCAGCGCTCACCCGCAGCGCCGGGCGAATCTACGGCAGCGGCGGGGCCGCGGAGCTGCTCGGCGTGAAGCCGTCGACGCTCCAGTCGCGACTTCGCGCGCTCGGCATCCGCGCGCGCGAGCGCGTCTGATTCGAACGACGAGCCGATGAACGGTGTCGGGGAGGATCCCGAGGTCGACCACGCGCTGGCGAGGCGCTTGCAGCAGCCCCGAGCGAACCGCGCCGGCGCACGGCCTTGAAGGGGTTTGTCTCATGCTCGACATGATCGTTCGGTACCTGCACGAATCGCTGATCCCGTTCCGCCTCTCGAGCTACCCGAGCCTGGAGCACTTGCCGAAAGCGGCTCAGCCAATCCCGAAGTACGCCGTGCTCGTCGATACACAGCTCGCGGTGGTCGCCGACAAGCTCACCATCCTCTGCTTCGTCGCGACGGACCACGTCGACCTCTCCGCCCTTGCGAACGAGCTCGACGCAGGAGTGGTCGACGCGACGGCGGACGACCTGCCCGACGCGCTCAAGCGCTACGAGGGACCACCGCCGCCGCTCGGCCAGCTCTTCGGGATCCCCGTGATCGTCGACGAACGGGTGACGCACTGGACGAGCCTCGTCTGCCAACCCTTCGGCGAGAGCGACTACGTCGAGATCCCATACGACGATTTTGCGCGCCAGGAGCAGCCGCGCATCTCGTCCTTCGCGCGCGCCGGAGAGCTACCCGCGCACGCAGGTGCGGCGGCCGCCGCATCGACTGCCGGCTGACCCGACCCGACGAGCCTCGTCGATCGAGGTCGGGCTTGCGCTCGAAGCCATACCGCCCGGTGGCATCCGCGATGCACCGGAGTGATCCGACGAGGTGCACGATGAGTCGACTCACTGAGCCGCTCGGCCCGCAGGATCACGTGCTCGGTAGACCAGGCGCCCCGGCCCAGATCGTGGAGTACGGCGACTACGAGTGCCCCTTCTGCGCGCGAGCGCACCACGAGATGGCCGAGGTCCTGCGCTGCGCCGGCAAGGACGTCTGCTACGCCTTCCGTCACTTCCCGCTCGCGCAGATCCATCCACATGCCTTGCTCGCCGCGCAGGCCGCGGAGGCGGCTGGAGCGCAAGGCCGCTTCTGGATGATGCACTCGATGCTCTTCGAGAACCCGGACGCGCTCGGCCCCAGCGACCTCATGGTCTACGCGGAGACGCTCGGCCTCGACGTGCGCCGCTTCGCCCGCGAGCTCCGTAACGGCGCGCACCTCCCGAAGGTCGAGAGCGACTTTCGGACCGGCGTCCGGAGCGCCGTCAACGGAACGCCGACGTTCTTCATCGATGGCGTTCGCCACGACCGCGGCTGGCACGCCGAGAGCCTCACGACGGCCGTCCGGGAGGCGACGGAGCGAGCAGCAGCGGTCCTCTCTCCCCCGTATCCGTCGTCCCTCCACCGGTAGAGCAACGGGCCCGGACCCGAGCGGAGGACCATGACATGAGGTCGGAGTGGCAGAAACTGCGCGGCAAGAGGATCGCGATCCTTGCAGGCGACGGCTTCGAATACGTCGAGCTCGTCGTCCCGAAGAAGGCTCTGGAGCGCGCAGGCGCGGACACGGAGGTCGTCTCGCTGCACGAGGGCAAGATCCGCGGGATGAACATCACCGAGCCGACGAGAGCGGTGCGGGTCGACTGCACCCTCGAGGCCGCCGATCCGGACCGCTACGACGCGCTCCTCATCCCTGGTGGCTTCATCGGCCCCGACTTCATTCGCCAGAGCGGGAAGGCGCGAAGCTTCGTCCGGGCGTTCGACGCGGCGGGCAAGCCGATTGCCACGCTCTGCCATGGTCCCTGGCTGCTCGTGTCGGCGGAGCTGGTACGCGGACGCGTCCTCGCGTCGTGGCCCGGGGTCCGCGATGACATCGTCCACGCAGGGGGCGTCTGGCGCGACGAGCCGGTGGTCATCGATGGGAACTGGGTCTCGAGCCGAGGTCCCGCAGACCTCCATGTCTTCGTCCCCGTCATGATCGCGCTGTTCACCGGCCCGGCCGAGGAGCAAGCGCCCAGCCCTCCCGAGGAGGCCGCTCCGCGCCCCGACGTCTCGTCGCCGCAATACGACCGCCCCGTCCCGGCGGCCGTGGAGGCGGCGACCCACCTCCACCGCTCCTCGGCATGGACGATCTTCGGCCTAACCCTGGCCGTCGGGCTCGTCGTCAGCCTCACCTCCCTCGTGCGCCGCCGTTTGCTCGGCTGAATCGAGACGTCGGAGCACGAGGCCGTGCGGGTTGGCGCGGGCGGCTTCGCTCAGGCTTTGACCTTCTCGTTCGCAGCGTCGTAGAGCGGCCGGATCGAGGCGACTGCGGGGTAGCTCTTGCCCGCGATCTCGACCTCCCAGGTGCCCGCATCGAGGTACTTCTGATCGATCGGCACGCCCGCGTCGATCATCGCGAGGCCCACCGCGCCGCCGATGGTGAAGCCGTAGGAGGCCGCGCGGATGTAGCCGAGCGCCTTGCCGTTCCGCTTCACGATCTCGGCGTGGAACATCAACGGCTCGGGATCCTTCAGGAGGATCTGGACGATGCGTCGAACGAGCGGGCCCGCGTTCTTCTTCGCGAGCACCGCCTCCTTGCCGAGGAAGCCGCCGGGCTTCTTGAGGTCGAGCGCGAAGCCGAGACCGGCTTCGATCACCGAATCGGTGTTGTCGATGTCGTGACCGTAGTCGCGATAGCCCTTCTCCATGCGGAGGCTCGCGAGCGCCTTGAGGCCGGCATGCCGGAGACCGAAGCGCTCCCCCGCCGCAACCAGCTGATCGTAGACGTGCGTCGCCTGCTCCGTCGGGATGTAGAGCTCGTAGCCGAGCTCTCCGAGGTAGGTGATGCGCAGGCAGAGCGCGCGGGCGAAGCCGATGTCGATCTCGCGAGCGTCGCGGAACGCGAACGCCTCGTTCGACATGTCCGTCGTCGTGATCGACTGGAGGAGCTCGCGCGAGCGCGGCCCCTGCACGTTGATCTGGGCATACGCCGAGGTCACGTCCGTCACGAACGCATGCGCATCCTCCGGGAAGTGCCTGCGCATCCACGTCTCGACGTGCCGATGCGCAGTGTCGGAGGCGACGACCATGAAGCGCTCGTCATCGAGCTTCGTGACGGTGAGGTCCGCCTCGAGCGTGCCGCCCTCGTTGAGCCACTGGGTGTACGTGACGCGCCCCGCGTCGCCGTCGACGTTGCCGCCGGAGAGCCAGTTCAGGAGACGCCCCGCGTCGCGGCCCTGGACGAGGAACTTCGCCATGAAGGACATGTCCATCAGGATCACGCCTTCCCGCGCGGCCTTGTGCTCCGCCGCCCACTGCGGGAACCAGCTCGGCCTGCCCCACGAGAGCGGACCAGGATCCGGAGTCGTCCCTTCCGGTGCGAACCAGTCGGCGCCCTCCCATCCGCTCACGTCGCGGAAGTATGCGCCGCGAGCGGCGAGCCGATCGTGAATCGCCGACTTCTTCGCGCCGCGCGCGGTCATCATCGAGCGGGTCGGATAGTGGCACTGGTAGACCATGCCGAGCGACTCGACCGTACGCGTGCGGCGGTACTCCGGGTTCGACTGGTAGCTGTGGAGCCGATCGATGTTGAAGCCGGTGATGTCGACGTCCGCGCGACCGTTGATGATCCAGTGCGCGAGCACGCGCCCGAGCCCGCCGCCGGTGAGGATGCCGATCGAGTTCAGGCCCGCCGCGACGAAGTAGTTCTTCATCTCGGGGGCCTCGCCGACGCACGGACGGAGGTCGGGCGTGAAGCTCTCCGGTCCGCAGAAGAACTTCTTCACGCCGACCTCGAGCGTGGCGGGGACGCGCTGCATCGCCTTCTCGACGTACGGCCCCATGCGCTCCCAGTCGGGCGTGATCTCGCCGAACGAGAAGTCGTCGGGCACGCCCTCGATCTTCCACGGCGCGCAGATCGGCTCGAAGAGGCCGACCATGAGACCGTCGACCTCGCGGCGGATGTAGCCGTAGGAGCCGGGGTCCTCCAAGACGGGCCAGTTGCCGATGCCCGGGATCTTGTCGGTGATGAGGTAGTAGTGCTCGGCCGACTGGAGCGGGACGTTCACCCCCGACCTCGCGCCGAGCTGCCTGGCCCACATGCCGGCGCAGTTGACGACGTAATCGGCCTCGATGTGTCCGTGCGTCGTGTCGACGCCGGTCACGCGCCTGTGCCCGCCGAGGCCCTTCGCCGTGACGTTCGTCACCGCGACTCCTTCGAGGATGGTGGCGCCCTGCATCTTCGCGCCCTTCGCGAGCGCCATCGTGACGTCGACCGGGTTGGCGACGCCGTCTTCCTTCACGTAGAACCCGGCCAGGATGTCGTCGACCTTCGCCAGCGGGAAGAGCTCCTTCACCTGAGCCGGCGAGATCTCGTGGACGTCCACCGCGCAGTGACGGTTGAACGCCGACACGCGACGGTACTCCTCGAGGCGGTCCTTCTCGCACGCCACCTCGATGAAGCCGACCGGCTTGAACCCCGAATCGAGCCCCGTCTCCGCCTCGAGACGGCCATAGAGGTCGCGGGTGTACTTGCGCATCTCGGTCGACGTCTCGGAGGTGGAGCCGAACGTCACCATGAGGCCGGCGGCGTGCCAGGTGGTTCCCGACGTCAGGCGGTCCCGCTCGAGGAGCACCACGTCTTTCCACCCCATGTGGGCCAGGTGATACGCGACGGAGCATCCGATGATTCCGCCACCGATGACCACCACGCGCGCGTGCTTCGGCAAGACCTTCTCGGACATTGGCCCACCATACTCGCTCGCGTTCGGGCCGGCGTCGAGCACGAGTCTCCCCGCTCGACTCCCCCGCCAGGAGGGTCCCATCCTGCCGCCGGCACGCGGGACGCCGACGAGAGGCCCGCCTCAGCCGGGCGATCCGACACGCAACAGCTCGCGTGTGAACGCTCGACCTCGATGGCGGCGCACCGGCGGAGCCGGACCCGGCCCGCACGGCCGTTCCGTGGTCGAGGTGGCGCTCGAGGCCGGCGCCTTGCACGGCCGGGCGGACTCCGAAGGAGCAACCGCGATGAAGAGCAAGCTTATGAGCGCCGCGATCGCGGCGACAATCTTCGCCTCGAGCTCGGTGGTGACCGCACGAGAGAGCTCGGAGACGGACACCGAGCAGGCTCGGAGCGAAGAGAAGGCGTCCCCGGCCGAGGCAGCCCGAAGCCGCGGGGCCAAGCCTGCGAAGCGAAAGGCTGGCGAAAAGGCAGACCCGAAGGCCGGCAAGAAGGGCAAGACCGGCGAGCCCGCCTCCGAGCGGCTCGAGCGCGAGACCGACGAGGCAACGGAGCCGACAGCGAAGGGGCAGGACGTCGCCGGGAAGAACCAGCGGGACGAGGCCGAGCTGAAGGCGCAGGACGCACGCGAGCGAGAGGCCCAGGACAGGAAGGACGCGCAGGACGCCGGCGAGGCTGTCGGCCGAGCGACGACGACCGCGGCGATCGCCATCGTCCAGGCCGAGCGGGACGTCACACGCGCGCTGGATCAGCCAGGCAAGTACAACGCCGTCGCGGCCACATGGAACCCGCTCGGGATGATCGTCGGCGGACGCGTGAGCTTCAACGTCGAATACGCGCCGCTGACCCACCACGTGATCATCGTGAGCCCGCATTTCGCCAGTCCGAGCCAGCGGATGAGCGACGGCACCGACAGCACGTACGAATATCGATTCACCGGCGTGGGCGGGGAGATCGGCTACCGCTATTACACCGGGCACCGGGGCATGAACGGCATCTTCATCGGGCCTTCGCTCATCGGCGGCATGTACGACGCGAAGCTCGGTGAGAGCAGCACGCTCTTCACCAACATCGGCCTCGCCGCCGACCTCGGCATCCAGCAGATCTTCTTCGATCACCTCGCGCTCGGCGCGGGCGCCGGCATCGAATACCTGTACGTGAGCAAGGTCTTCGGCGAGCTCACCACCAGCCCCAGCACGATCGCCGTCTCCGGACTGAAGCCACGCCTCCTGGCCCAAGCCGGCTACGCGTTCTGAGACGAGCCGCCGGATCGCGAGACCGGATGCAGGCATCGAACGGCAACGGACCGCACGACAGCGGTGTTCGTCGAGCGTGCTCGGCACGAGGCTGCCCGACGTCCGCGCTCACGCTCCGCGCTGTGACGATGGTGGTCGTGGCGGACGTGTAGCCGGGGACAGGATCGCTCCAAGCTCGGCGCGTCTTCCGTGAGACGCGAGCGTCGACATCCGCCTCGGTGTCGTCGAAGGACCGCGGCGAGCGTGACGCCGGCCGCCATGCCGCCTCCCCCCTGCCCTTCGCCGTAGGCCTCGCGTCGACCGCGACGGCCGGCGGGGGGCCCGCACCCGCGATGGCGGCATCGACTGGTGGAACGCCGGATGCTTCGCGGGCGGGGGCGCACCAGCCACACACCATCCCTGCCGGATCGCACGAGACGAGGAAGATGAGCGCACACATGAATGCGCCTGGCTCACGAGCCGCGTGAGCCGATCGCCGCGGCGGCGGGAGCGTCAGAACGACTGCATCGACTTCGACACGCGGGCCGGATGCGAGCAGCGCTGGTGTTGCTCCTGAACGCCGGTGTCGAAACTGAAAACGGAGGTTCGAGACATGAGGAAAGCCATCGTAGTTCTGCTCGGGGCGCTGAGCGTCGTCGCCTGTTCGAGGGAGAAGCAGCCGCTCGAGTCCCCCGGCATCACGTCGGTACGCGGCGCCGAACAGGGTCAACGGACGGCCACCGTCGAAGAGGTGAGGACGCGTCTTCTGGAGAAGCGCCCGGGCTCGGCCGAGGAGATCAAGAGGCTGACCATCGCCAGCCAGGGCGGCATCATCACCTTGACCGGCAAGGTGCAGGACGAAGCGACGCACTCCGATCTCATCAACGACGTGCGCGCCATGCCGAACGTCCGTGGCGTGAGGGACGAGATCCACGTGGGCAAGAAGGTCGCGGCCGGGCATCCGGAGCACGGTGGCCAGTACGGCACGACGACGACGACCGGCGGAGCGATGCCCCCGCCGCAACAGCAGCCGATCCCGCAGCAACAGCAGCAGCAGCAGCAGCAGCAGGCCCACGAGCAGAAGGACTCGAAGAGCGACGCCGTGCGTAAGTCACTCGAGAAGGCCCACCCGAAGTCCGAGTCGGTCATCCACGGGCTGACGATCACCGACGACGGTGAGAACGTGACGCTCAGCGGCAAGGTCCCCGACGAGGCCACGCACCGTTCGCTGGTGAAGACCGCGAAGGAGACGCCGGGCGTGAAAAGCATCAAGGACGACCTGAAGGTCGAGCATCATCACAAGAAGTGAGCATGACGCTCCGGCGCACGCGCGAGCCGGCGCGGTCCTCGTCGGATCGCGACCGGCTCGCCGCGCTGGGAGCGACCTCATACGCGCTGCGAAGCGCCCGCGATGGCCCGCGTCGCACGCGTCTTGGGCGAGCGCAACTCCCTCTCGTTGCGCCGCGCCTGATTGCTGTCGCGCTTCGATCGGTTCGCGCTCTTGCGCGTCGATTTGCGCGACGGGCGCTCCGCGGCCGAGAGCTCGCGCGCAGAAGTGGCTCGCGCCTGACGCTGCGTCTTGTGGATGTGACGGCCACGCAGCGGATGGGCGGTCTTGACCGAACGCGGGGTCAGGTGCCGTTCCTTGGCGGCTTCACGGTCGCGCTCCGCGAGCTCCGCCTCCGTCTCGCCCCCTCCGAGCGCTTGCGTTCGCCGGACCTCGAGGAGCCTCGGAGCCCCCTCGGCCTTCCGTCGCGCGACCTTGGGCTTGCGTGCGCGATCGCGGCGCCGTTCGGCCTCCTCGACCTCGCGTCGTACCGCATCGAGGATGGCGTCACCCGCGAGCGCGACGGCCTCTTGCTCGGTCCTCGCGCGAGCCTCGACGTAGAACTTCGGTGCATCGACGACCTTGACCAGCGTGACCTCGACCCGACACGCCCAGTGGAGCTTCCCCGGCGCGCTGATGATCTGGTCCAAGCGAATGCCGACCCGACGGATGTGCTTGCCGTACCCCTCGAGCCCCGAACGGACGACACCGACGGCGTGCTCTTCGGCCGTCGTCGGGCGCATGGCGCGTGGATAGAGCCGGATCTCGAGCTCGGGGGGCGCACCCCAGCCGCCGGCCGCGACGGGCCGTCGGCTCGCATTGAGTTGTTCCATGCTCGAAGCGCTGCATGCGGCGTTCCGGTGCCGGGACGAGCTCTCCCACGCACCGCCACCGGGCCCGAGGCGCTACACTCTCTCTCGTGTCCGCCGGCATCGAGGAGCTCGTCGATTGTTTGCGCGGACGCCGCGTCGTCGTCCTCACCGGCGCAGGCGTCAGCACCGAATCCGGCATCCCCGACTACCGTAGCCCCGAGGCTCTCGCGCGCGTGCGCCGCCCGATCCAGGGTCCCGAGTTCGTTCGCAGCGCCGCCCTTCGCCGGCGCTACTGGGCGCGCGCCATGGTCGGCTGGGAGCGGTTCCAGGAGGCCCGCCCGTGCTCTGCCCACCTGGCGATCGCCCGCCTGGAGGCGGCTGGCGTCGTGATCGGGCTGATCACCCAGAACGTCGACCGCCTGCACCACGCCGCGGGGAGCCGCCAGGTCATCGAGCTCCACGGCGCGCTCGCCGAGACGGTCTGCCTTGATTGCGGCGCCATCGAGGCACGCAATCCCCTCCAGGCCCGGATGCGCGCCCTCAACCCATCGTGGATCGACGGGCCCTCGCCGATGGCTCCCGACGGCGATGCGGACTTGCCCGACGAGCTCGTCGAGCATTTCGTCACCCCAGCGTGCCTCCATTGCGACGGCGTGCTGAAGCCGAACGTCGTCTTCTTCGGACACAACGTCGCCCGGGAGGTCGTCGATCAGGCCTTCGCCAAGGTCGACGATGCCCAGGCCCTCCTCGTCGCCGGCACCTCTCTCGCGGTCTTCTCGGGCTACCGCTTCCTCCTCCGTGCGGCCGGCCGAAACATCCCGATCGCGATCGTGAACCGAGGTCCGGTAAGAGGTGAAGAGCGCGCGACGCTCAAGGTCGAAGCCGGCACCGGCGATACCCTCGCGGAGCTCGCGCGATGCCTCACATGACGGCAATGCCACCCGGTGAAGTGAGATGAAGGGCATCGAAGGCTGGTTCTCCGAGGATGAAGGGCGCTGGTACGCGCGTTTCGCGCGCGCCCTCCGCGGCGGCATCTTCGTGGAGGTTGGATCGTGGAAGGGCCGGAGCACGTCCTTCATCGGCCGCATCTGCAACGAGAACGGCACACGCCTGGTGTGCGTGGACCACTGGAACGGTTCGCGCGACGTGCTCGCGAATCGCTACCTGACGGCGCTCGCGGCCGAGGACGTGGAGGCGACCTTCCGCGCCAACATGATGGCCCTCGGGATCAGCGTCGAGGTCATCGTCGAGCCCTCGACCATCGCTGCCGCCCGGTTCGAGCCCCACAGCATCGACCGCGTGTTCCTCGACGGGAGCCACGACGGCGCGAGCGTCGCGGAGGATCTCGTCGCCTGGAGCGAACGTCTCCGCCCCGACGGCATCCTCGCCGGTCACGACTACTCGTTCAGGCACCCCGAGCTCTGCGCCGCCGTCGACGCGTTCGCTTCGGAGCGTGGCCTCGTCGTACGGCGAGGCCCGCGAGACATCTACTGGCTCGAGCGCTCGGGATAGCGTGCACGGGCTACGGTGGTCGTGGCCCGTCGACCGCTGCACGGACCGCACGAAGTGAATTCGCCACGGCGGCGGGGAACTCGCGGAGGACGGCGCGGTAGCGCGCCGGGGTGAGGGCGGCGTCGGGCAGGAGGCGCTCCAGGAGCTCGATCGCGTCCGCCTGGCGCGCGATCGGCGAGCCGCCGAGGAGGACGACGACCTCCGCGACCGACGCGAGCGCGCAGCACGCGGCGTCGACGTCGTCACGCTCCTTCGTTCCGGGCCGCGGCAGCTGCTCCGGAGAGGGCGCCGGGGGCGGCTCGGGGAACCAGCGCGCATATCGAGCCGCGAGCGCCACACGATCCTTCCGGAGCGCCTCGTGGCGCGCCCGCTCGCCGTCGCCGTGATCGTCCGTGAGGCCGACCTCGCGTCGTGCCTGCGCCTCCTCCTCGAGCCGCTCGAGCGCCGCGACGTCGCGCCCCCGGTCGATCGACTCGAGCTCGTCCAGCAGGCCGGCGACCTCGTCGTCGAGCGCGCGTGCGAGCTTCTGCGGGTCCCTCGTGAGCTCGGTCCATCGGTCCGGCGGGTGGAGCGCCAGATCCCCCGTGAGAGCCCCCTCCGTGATCTCACGAAGCTCTTCGTCGTCGAGGAAGTGGTAGAAGGCCGCCTCGCCCTTCGCTCGCTGGCGCGAGACCAGGCCGCGGAGCGCAGGATTCTCCATCCCGAGCGCGATCACGCTGACGCCGATCGGTAGACCTGCAAGCGCGTTGCGCGCCGCGATGATCGACTCCTCGTCGACGTCCGACTCCCCATCCGTGACGAGCACGATCTGCGCGCTCGCGAGGTCGGGATCGAGCGCCCGCGCTTCGGCGATCTGCGCGAGACTTCCGAGCAGGGCGAGCTGGATGTCGGTCCCCCCCGTGCGCCGGGTCGTGACGACGTCGCGAATGGCGTCGCGGGCGCCCGCCACGCTGTCGATCCGTGACACGATGCCGAGCGCTTCGTCGAAGTAGCGATAGAAGAGCGTGCAGCGGGTATCGCCCGGCTCCTCGAGCCGGCGCGTCAGCGTCGAGAGCTCCGCGACCAGGATCGCGTCGCGCACGCGAGCCCGCGCCCCGAGCATCGAGCCGGAGCCGTCGAGCACGTAGACCCGCACCTCTCCGCGCATCACCACGCGCGTCCGTCGCTCGACCTCCTCGCGCACGAAGCGGCGCGCGAACAGGCGGCCGGTCGCGAGGTCGAGGAGGATGCTGCGCGGATCGCCGATGACGGCGTCGCGGAGGTCGTTCACGTCCTCGGCCGGCATCAAGACGAGGTCCTGGGTCGGGTGGCGAACCATCCGGAGGATGCGTCGTTCCTCGGCGAGCCGCACCGGAGCGAGCGCACCGCCGACCTCGAAGAGACCGTCGGCGGCGACGGCGGCCCGGAGAATCGCCCTGTCGGAGTGCTCGGGCAGGTAATCGAGAAACGCTTCGGCCGCCATGCGCTCGCTCGGTAGGCCGCCGAGACCGAGCCGCGCGAGGGCGTCGCCGCGCGCGCCGTCGACGGCGGACTTCACCGCCACCGCGGCAGCGCCGAGGACCTCGTTCGCCGAGCGATCGAGCGACGCCGCCGCTGCGTCCGGCGCGCCGCCGGACCAGATCCGCGCGAGTGCGCGGCTCGTCCGCCGAGCGACGTCGCGATCCCCTGCGGAGAGCGCACTCGCATCGAGCGCCGAGATCGCCGCGTAGAGACGTGCCGGGTCGCGACGCGCCAGCGCCTGACGCGCCTGATGGACGAGCGACACGGACACATCGACCCCTGCCGCCTCGAGTCGATCGATACGCGTGATCTCGCGCGCGATGTAGCCGGTGCGCTCGCGCACTCCCTCGCGAACGAGCGGGAGCGCCGCCGATGCCTCGAGGAGGCGCTGCCGCGCGGCGACGAGAAGGCGCCGCTTTCGGCCGAGCACGAGGGTCTCCGCGCGAGCGGCCGCCATCAGATGATCGATCGCGGCAAGCTCGAGATCGACGAGCCGGGCGTCCTCGACGTCGGGATGCTGGTCGATGGGCACCTCGAGCGGCGTCCGGCCCTCGCGCCGAAGGACGAGCGGCGGGAGGAGCGCGCTGGAATCGGTCTTCGCAACCACGCGCGCGAGCGCCTCGTCGGGTCGCTTCTCGAGCGCCAGATCGATCGCCGCTTCGGCGATCTCGAGCACGCCGAAGACGCGCCGCAGCCAGAGCGCGTGCGCGACGGGCGCCCGCTTCTTCACGATCGCCACGCGCTCGACAGCGAGGACGTTCCGCTCCAGCTCGTCGATGGCGGCGCCGAGCTTGACCTTCGCTCCCGCCGGATCGCTCGTCGTCTCGTCCGCGCGCAGAGCGGCGATCAGCGTCTCGAGCGCCGTCGCGTCGATGCTGGCGCGCCACTTCGCGATCGCGAGCAGCGGGCGCGCCACCCGGAAGAGGAGCTGCGACTCGATCGCATCCGGGCCGCGCACCACCCGCTCGAGGCGCTCACCGATCGCGCCGAGCCGCTCGCTCACGACTTCGCCGGTCTCGCGGCGGCCGGGCCGAGGAGCTCCGACCACGCAGCGTCCGCTCGGCCGCGCCGGAGCGCGCTCAACGCACGGCTCGACTCGGCCTCGACCGCATCGATGCGAGACCGCATCGACGCGACCCGCTCACCTGCGTCGGGGAAGACATCCCCGACGACGCGACTCTCGAGCGCGAAGCGGAGAAGCGCGCCCTCGTCACGCGTGACGTGGAAGAACTTGCTCTCTGCAAGCGAGGTGACCGCGGCCTCCACGCGCGAGATCTGCCCCGAGTCTGCGGCCTCGACGGCGTCCTTCGCGAGCCTTCGCCACCACGCCTCGACGAGAGACACGGCGCGGTCGATGCGCGCGAGGTCGAGCTCGACGATCTCGCCCCGGAGATCGTCCGGCAGCGCACCGATGAACGTCGCGATGCCCCCGACGAGCTCCTCGGCCGATCCGCTCGCCACCGGCTTCTCGGGAGCGATCCGGAGCGCGAGCTCCACGGTCGTGTACGCCAGCGAGACCCGCTGCTCCGCCGCGCGGAGGTCGCGATACGCCGCGAAGTCCGCGCGCTCCGGCCGCCTCGCCGACGGGAGCTTCTTCTCTCCGCGAGCGAGCGCCGTCACCGCGAAGCGAAGCACGGTCGCCTTCGGGATGACGTTCTGGAGACCTGCCTCCCGGAGGTGTTCGACGAGGCCCCCGACCTGCGCGACGAGCTCGACGCGATCCGCCGTGTCGACGCGCTCGAACGCCGCTCGAACGAGCGGCTCGATCCGCGGAGCGACGACCCGCGACTTGAGCGAGTCTGCGCGCCCGCCCAGCACCGCGAGGCGGGCGCCCGTCGCATCGATGTGCGTGAGCACGGGCTCGAGCGTGGCCAGGAGCACGCCGAACCGCTCCGGTCCGAGGCGCTCGAGCCCGCGGGCGACGGCTTCACGAAAGGCCCGATCCCAGATCTCGACGAGCTCGTCCTCGACCCTCGCGACCGCGAGACCGATCGCGCGATCGAACGTGTCCGCCATCGGCTCCTCGGCGCCGGCGGCGCGGAGCCTCGCGCATGTCTCGAGGAGTCGTTCGAGACCGTCGAGCCCGCGCGTGGCACGCGATGGCGCTCCGTCGACCGATCGTCCGACGCCGTCACGCTCGTCGAGCGATGCCCCGACCGCGGCGCTCGCAAGCGCCGCGGAGTCGAGCAGGATCCGGATCGCCCTCCCCCGCAGCCAGCGCGCGACGGGCCGTGTGGTACCGCTCGCCTTCTCGAGCCCGTCGGCGAGCTGGGCGAGCTCCGCGACGACGTCCTCGGTCGCTGCGTGCGGCCCTGCACCTGCAGTCGCGCCGACGCGAAGCGCGCGTTCGGCGAGATGTGCGAGCGTGGTGTCGAGAAGGCTCGCGGCCTGGAGCGCGCCGGCGCCGCCGCTGTCACTCACTTGCGCGAGCTTCACCGCCGTCTCGATCAGCGCGGCCGGGGCCGGTCGACCACCGCCTGCGCCTGCCTCGGATGCGAGCGTCTTTTCGACCTCGCGCTCGAGCGCCCCGATGTCGGCGACCTCCCGGGGCGCACTACGCGCGGTCTTCGGAACGCGCGCCAGAGCGCGTTCGAAGATCTCCCGCTCGGTCCGGAGGATCGAAAGCTGACGACGCTCCCGCGGATCGGTCTCCTTCTCGAGCAGCCGCCCGACCTTCTCGTGAGCGGGGCCCGAGAGGAGGAGGCTCAGGCGGAGCATCGCCAGATCGCGGTGCTCGACCTCGAAGGATCGCGCTCCGTCGTTCATGATCGCGTCATAGACGCAGATCGCCCGCAGGATCCGCCCGAGGCGCACCGCAGTGCGGGTCGAGAGGTAACGCGTCGGGAGGAACGTCGGGTCGTGCTTCGCCGCGGTCGCGAGGTCCGCGTCGACGAGCTCGCAGAGCGTGCACAGCGCCGAGCAGATCTCGTCGGGTACGACCACCCGGTCGACCGCTGCTTGCAGCGCGTCGAGGTCCTGGATCGTGAGCAGCGAGACGAGCGAACGCGGGCGCGTGCCGCCGAGCTGCGAGCGCACGACGCGCCCGAGGCTCGACGGGTCGCCGAAGCCCTTCGGAACGAACGAGACGAAGGCGATCCGGTCGACGAACGCGAGCAGCGTCTCGCGGGAGCCCTCGAGGACTTCGGCGAGATACCGGTTCGTCGTCATGAGCGCGCACTCGATCTCTCCGGACGTCGTCTTCGTGCCCTGCTTGAGCTCGCGCTCGTGGAGCACGTTGAGCGTCGTCCGGAGGAGCATGTCGCGTCCGTCGAGCACCTCGTCGAGGAACGCATGCACCGCGCCGAGCATGCCCTCGTCCGTGAAGTGCTCGGTGCGCCCCGTCTGCATCAACGTCTTGAAGTCGATCGGACCGACGAGGTCCGTCTGGACGGTGCTCTCGGTGAACTGGCGCGCGAAGACGCTCGGCTTCCCCGTCCGCGCGTCGACGATGCGCCCGAGCACCGCCGCCGCGATCCCGCTCTTCGCGGTCCCCGGCGGCCCGGTCATGAGGACGTGCTCGCGGGCAAGCAACGCGAGCGCCACCTGCGCGAGGAGGTCGTCACGCTCGACGAACGTCCGTCCGAGCTCGTTGAAGAACCCCCGAAAGCGCTCCGAGGCAGCACGGAGCTCCGCGGTCGACGTCGCAATGCTCATCAGGAGCGAGCGTAGAACATTCTCGACCTCGCCGTCGCACCGGTCGAGAGCGTTACGTCGCAGGGCAGCCGTCCGGCGCCCCGCTCCTCGGCCCCGCGTGAGGCGGCCGGCGGGTGCGAGCGCTTGCGATGGTCGCACGAGGCGAGTCGCGACGGCGAGAGGCACGCCAGCACGGGCGCGCGACACCTCGTCATGGTCTCCGCGAAGCGCTTGCCCAGGATGGCGACTAGACGCCCGCCCCGCGTGGCCAAGTGCTCGACAACGCCATCACGCATGCAGCTTGCGTGACTCTTCAGGCCGAGATGCATGTGCGTCTCAAGGAGGTGAGTGATGGACCGACGCGCGTTCCTGAAAGACGCAGCAGTCACGCTGCTCGTCCTGCCGTTCGGGACCTTCCTCGTCCATTGCGGCAATGACAAGAAGGCCGCGACCGAGGAGGACGACACGCCCCCCGATGCCCCGCCGCGCAAGGAGGGCTCGAACGGCCGCTACACGTCGAGCGAGACGGACGGCCACTCGCACAGCATCATGGTCCCGCTCGCGGCGTTCAAGGAGGAGGCGCCGGTGGGAGGCATCACCGGCCTGACGACCGAGGCGCAGAGCCACCAGCATCGCTTCACGATCGACCAGGAGGCGCTGCGACGCGTCGGAGAAGGTGAGATCGCGAAGATCGAGACCGACATCCAGGCCGAGCACACGCACGTCTTCACGATCGTGAAGCTCTAGGCCGCGTGCAGGTTCGCACGCGGCACACACGCGCTACGCGCTCCTAGCGAACGACGAGCGTCCCACAGGCCGCGCGCGCATCGCGTCCGCGCGAGCGCCGCACCTTGACGAGACAGCCGTGGCTGCGCAGCCGCGCGACGAACGCCTCGACGCGCTCGCTCGCGGGCTCGCGGTAAGGAGACGGTACATCGCCCCACTCGTTGAACGGGATCACGTTGAGGACGTGCCTCAGGTCGCCGGTCCAGTCGGCAAGGCGATCGGCGCTCTCGTCGTCGTCGTTCACGCCAGCCAGGAGCACGTACTCGAGGGTGATCTTCTGGTGGGGGCGCCGCGGCCAGCGATCGAGCGCTGCACGGAGCTCGGCGAGGGGCCATCGCTTGCCGATCGGCATGAGGCTCCGCCGCACCTGATCGGTCGCACCGTTCACGCTCACCGCGAGCTCCGGGACCCAGCGGGAGCGTGCGAGCCGTTCGAGGCCGGGCACGTGCCCCGCCGTCGACACCGTGATGCGGGTCGGCGGCACGGCGAGGCCAGCTGGGTCGCAGAGGATCTCCAGCGCTCGGATCAGCGCCTCCACGTTGTGGAGCGGCTCGCCCATGCCCATGAACACGAGGTTGAGCTTCTGCGCGGAGAGCGGGCCGTAGCGATGGAGGACCGCAAGGAGCTGACCGACGATCTCATGGGACGCGAGGTTGCGCACGAGGCCCATCTTCGCGGTCGCGCAGAAGGTGCATCCCATCGCGCAGCCGACCTGACTCGAGAGGCACACGGTGACGCGCGGGCGAACGACGGCGCGCGGCATGTGCACCGCCTCGATCCGAGCACCGTCCTCGAGCGCCAGCACTAGGCGCGTCGCACCGTCCGCCGAGGGCCGCTCTTCCACGATCGTCGGGAGATCGAGCCGAAGCGAACGAGCCACGAGCGCTCGTCCAAGACGCGAGAGCACGGGCCCCGACGCATCCCAGGTCGCGACCCGCTGCAATCGGCCGAAGAGATGCCGCGGGTCGCGCTCGTAGCCGAGCCCCTCGAGATCGGACGGCGTGCGATCCCACGCGGGCAGGCGCGCGAACGACGCAAGGTCCTGACAGGGCTGTTCGCTCTGGCTCATACGTGACCTCGCTACCTTCGCGCCTCGGGGACAGGGCCGTCAACGGGATCGCGCGCCGGCTCGCGCCTCGGTCGCTCGCGTTCGCTCGCGTTCGCCGCTCGGGAGCGCGGCTGGCGTAGAGCCACTGCTGTTCGCTCGAGTAGGCCGGAGACCGATTCCGGATCCCGAGCTCCGATTCCGGGACCCGGATCCCGAGCTCCGATTCCGATTCCGGATTCCGAGCTCCGATTCCGGGATCCGGCCCCGAGCTCCGATTCCGATTCCGATTCCGGATCCGGATTCCGAGCTCCGATTCCCGATCCGGATCCGGAATCGGAGCTCCGAGTCCGGGGCCGGAGCGGGACGGGACATCGTTTACAGATCACTGGCGAGTCCACGACGCTGCATGCGAACGGCAGTCGTCGCGAGCTGTTGGGCGCCGGGCATCTCGGCCCGGCTTCACCTCGGACGCGCACATCCCGCGCCGCCGGCCTGCTGCGCGAGGTGAGCACTGAAGAGGGGTCGATTGCCGGCGTCACGGGATCTGCGCGGTGGGGTCGGCGAAGCCGGGCCGAGACGCCCGGCGCTCGCCCAAGGAGCTCGCCATGCACCTGCATATTCTCGATGACATCGTCGAAACTGTCGGCACCATCCACCGGCTCTGTCGCATCATCTCCCGGCAGGATCCGGACCTCAGCAGGCAGATGAAGCGCGCCGTCAACTCGGTCGGCCTCAACGCCGGAGAGGGCCTCTCGGCGCGCGGAGGGAATCGCACCGTCCGCATCGAGAGCGCCATGGCCAGCGGACGCGAGGTCATCCTCGGCCTGCGCATCGCGGGCGCCGCGGGCTACCTCGACGCAGAGCGCGTGGCGCGGCAGGTCGATTCGCTCGATCGCATCGTCGCTACGCTCTACAAGCTCGCCTATCGTCCGGCCTGAGCCCATCGGCCGCCGGCCTCACGCCGGCGGCCTCCCTAATTGCGCCTCGACGCTCGGAGGACGCGGCCCCCATGACCATGGAGTGCATGCGCTAGTCGAGCTCGACCCGTGCCACTCGAAGCCGGCCTCGACGACGCTATGAGCGTAATGCCATCCCTCGCCGCGAGGCGTGATCGCGAATCGCGCATGGTGGTCTATAGAGTCGGCCCGTGCCTGCCTCCCGGCTGACGCTACCCGTCCTCGACGAGCGCATCGAGGCGCGCGCGCGCTCGACCCGTGAAGCTCACCCGTGGTGGCCGTGCGCCAACGGGTGCGACCTCTGCTGCCGGTCGTTGCCTCGCTTGCCGGAGATGACCGCAGCGGAATGGGAGCGCCTGCGCGACGCCATCGACGCGCTGCCTGCGGACGTGCGGGAAGCCATCCGAACGCGCACCGACGAAGCCCCTTTCGCCGGGCCCCTCACCTGCCCAATGCTCGATCGCGAGCGGGGCTCGTGCCTCGTCTACGAGGCACGCCCGATCGTGTGCCGGACCTACGGGTTCTACGCCGAGCGCGACGCCGGATTGCACTGCAACCAGGTGACCCTCGCGGTCGAAGACAACGACCGCGACGGCACCGTCGTCTGGGGCAATGGTGAGACGATCGCCGATGACATGAAGCCGTTCGGTGAGGTCATCTCGCTTCGCACGTGGATGAACCGCTGACTGGGCGAGCACGACCCCCGGTCGGCACGGCGTGCTCGTGTTCGTGCTCTTGCTCGCGCGCTCCGACGTCGATCGCCACGTCGATCGCCTTTCCGACGATGCGTGTGACGGCACGCACGCTCGCGTAGCTCGCGCGCGTCGACAGATCGTGGATCGTGCGGACGACGCTCGCAGGCGCCGACACGAGCGGGACCTGCTCGAGGACGTCGAACGGACGGCTCGCCACCGCGAGATGAACGCGCTCGATCGCGCTGGCGCCGTGAACCACCGCGTCGGTGGCGAGCGCCGCCAGTCCCTTCCATTGCTTCTTCGTATCCACGGTTCCTCTCAGGCAGCCTCACACCACGCGCGGAGCTGCTCGTAGACGTGAGGGTGATGCGCCAGGGTCATGTGCGCGACCCCCGGCAAGATCTTCACGTGATGCGGGAGCACGGCGTCCGGATCGGAGACGGCCCCGTTCGTCCCGCTTGCGAGCGGCACGAGCGCATCGCCGATGAGCCTGGCGACGTAGCGCGGCTCCACGAGCCCGGCGACGAAGTGATGGCGGATCGCCGGCAGCAGCGGAAACGGATGCGCCGGGTCGCCCAGATCCTTGATGCCGCCGCTGCGGACGTCGGCGAGCTCGGCGGCGAGCCCCGTGTACGGGTCGTCGATCCCACGGAGCAGCTCGACCAACCCGCGGCCGAGGCGCTCCCACGGCGATCCGAGGTGTGGCGTGCCGACGTAGAACGCGCGCGTGACGAGCGATAGCCAGCGCATCTTCGCGTCGGACGCGACGTGGGTCGCGCTCCGCACGACGAGGCCGCCCATACTGAAGCCGACGAGCAGGATCTCCCGAATCTCCGGGTGCTGCTCGACGAGCTGCTCGAGCAGTCGGGCAAGCTCCACCCCGCTCTCGGCGACGCGACGCCCGGTGTTGAAGCGAAGGTAGAGCGGCGAAACGAAGAGGTCGCGCTCGAGCAGCGCGCCGTAGTCGCTCCCGTCGGGGAACGACCACACGTCCTCGGTGCACATGAGGCCGTGTAGAAACACGACGACGCGCGGGCCGGGTACGCCCCGGGCCACGCTCATCTCGATCGCGAGCCCGTTGCCGGTGCCGTGAAGGTAGTCGCCGACGGCGCCGTTCAGGATTGCCAGGGCGGCGCCGAGCTTCGCTCCCATGGCGCCACCATGACTGTTACAGTCCTTACTGTCAAGGTCTGCCCGCCGATCTTCGGCGCGAGCCGAGGCTCATGTCTGCGGGCAGCAGCGACAGCCTCTGCGGACGGTTGGGGCGCCGCTCGTCGGGCCTCAGAGCGCCTTGCCGGGGTTCAAGATCCCGTTCGGATCGAAAGCGGCCTTGATGCGCGCCATGAGCGCGCGCTCCGCCTCCCCCACCATCGGACCGAGATAGGCCTGCTTGAGCGAGCCGATTCCATGCTCGCCGGAGATCGTCCCGCCGAGCCGCATCGCGTCTCGCACGATCTCGTCGAACGCCTCGAACGCCGACGACGCCGACGCGGCGTCCGCTCGATCGAAGACGATCGTCGGATGCAAGTTGCCGTCACCTGCATGCCCGAAGGTGCCGATCACGAGACCGTGTCGCTCGCCCGTCCGGCGGATCCGATCGAGCATCTCCGGGATCGCTGGGGTCGGCACCGCAACGTCGTCGAGGAGCGTCGTTCCCTTGCGCTCCAGGGCCGGCAGCGCCATCCGCCGCGCGCCGAGCAAGAGGCGCCCTTCCTCGACATCATCCGTGCACAGGACGCTCTTCGCGGCGTGGCGATGGCAGACCTCCTCGCACCGAGCGATCGTGGCCGACGCGTCGCGAGCGTCGCTCTGGACGAGCACGAGCGCCGCCGCAGACGTATCGAGGTCCATCCGCGTCATCTCGTCGACCGCGCTCACGGTCACTTGATCCATGACCTCGAGGAGCGACAGGTCGGCGCCCGCGTTCATCGTGACGATCGCCCGTGCAGCGTCGTCTAGCGTCTCGAAGAACGCAACGAGCGTCGACGGCGGGCGCGGTGCCGGCAGGAGGCGCACCGTGGCCTCGACGATGACGCCGAGCGTTCCCTCCGAACCGACGACGAGCCGCGTGAGGTCGAGCCCGGCGACGTTCTTCTTCGTCAATCCGCCCGTACGGAGCACCGTGCCGTCCGCAAGCACGAGCTTCAGCGCGGCCACGTGATCGCCCGTGACGCCGTATTTGAGACAGCACGCTCCGCCCGCGTTGGTGGCGATGTTGCCGCCGATCGTCGAGATGTCGCGGCTCGCGGGATCGGGCGCGTAGTTGAGACCGCGCGCAGCCACCTCCTTCGCGAGGACCCCGTTGAGCACGCCGGGCTCGACCACCGCCGTGCGTGTCGCCTCGTCGATGCCGACGATGCGGTCGAGCCCCGAGACGAGGAGGACGATGCATCCGTCGACCGCGTTGGCTCCGCCTGCGAGGCCGGTGCCGGCCGCCCGCGTGACGACGGGGATGCGACGCTCGTTGGCGAACCGGAGCGTCGTGACGACGTCGTCGATGCTCCGCGCGCGGACGAGGGCGATCGGCGTCCCGGCCGGCGCGAGCGGCGCCTGATCCCGCGCGAACGACGCGAGGATGTCGGCATCCGTCTGCACGGGGGCGCCGAGCGCGGTCGCGAGCGCGTCAGTCCAGTCGGCGCTCATGTCTCCTCACGCTCCCGGTAGAACGCGCGAATGTGCTTCGTCATGAGCGTGCGGGCGCGTTCGCCGCGGCCGCCCTCGACCGCAGCGAGGATCGCCTCGTGCTCGCGCGTGAGCCGTTTCACCGTGGCGACGGGATCGGGCTCTTGATGCAGCGCCTCGCCGAGGTGGCTCGAGACGGCGCTGCGAAGCACCCCCATGACGAGCGGAAACGCCGCGTTCCCGGACGCCAGGGCGAGGCTCCGGTGGAACAGGAGATCGGCGGAGCGGAACGCGTCCACGTCGAGCGCCTTCGCCGCCGAAACCTCCTTCATCGTCTCGACGGCCGCACGCGCCGTCTCGAGCGCCTCGTCCTCGACCAGGGCCGCGGCCTCGACGGATGCCCCTTCGATCACGACCCGGAGCTCGACCAGATCGCCGAGCGGGACCTGCCCCAGTCGCACGGCGTTCTCCATTGCCTGCGCCGCCGCGAGGCTCAGCGTCTGGTGCGTGGAGACGCGCGGCCGCCGCGTCGAGACGGTGTCGCCGCCGGACACGAGGCCCTGCGCCTGGAGGATGCGCAGCGCCTCGCGGATCGTCGAGCGCCCGACGCCGAGCTCTTCCGTCAGCTCCTTTTCGCTCGGGAGCTCCGTCCCGGCCGAGACGCGGCCCGACATGATCGCCTGCCGGAGCTGGCGCGACACGAGGACGCTGAGCGGTGCGCGGTCTTCGACGCGGAGCTCGAAGGGAGACGGCTTCTTCTCGGCCACGCTCGGACCTTAGCAGCTTGACCGCTTGTCAGACAAGCTGTCATAACCAAGAGGTCAGCCCGAACGAGGGGCCACCTCGTCCTCTGTCGTCCGCACGAAGGAGCCAGCCATGACGCTCGACCCGAAGACCACCGCGATCCTCCTCATCGAGTACCAGAACGAGTTCACCACGAAGGGCGGCGTGCTCCACGACGCCGTCGCCGGCGTGATGGACGAGACGAAGATACTCGCCAACACGGTGAACGTCGTCGCCGCGGCCCGGAAGAAGGGCGTCACGATCATGCATGCGCCGATCACGTTCGCCGAAGGCTACGGCGAGCTCACGTCGCAGCCGTACGGCATCCTCAAAGGTGTCGTCGACGGCAAGGCGTTCATCCAGGGCTCGTGGGGCGCGAAGATCGTCGACGACCTCACGCCGGTGAAGGGCGACATCGTGATCGAAGGCAAGCGCGGGCTCGACACCTTCGCGAGCACGAACCTCGATTTCATCCTCCGGAGCAAAGGCATCAAGACGCTCATCCTCGGCGGCTTCCTGACCAACTGCTGCGTGGAGTCGACGATGCGAACCGCGTACGAGCACGGCTTCGACGTCATCACCCTGACCGACTGCGTCGCTGCGACGTCGTCGGAGGAACATCGGAATGCGATCAAGTACGACTTCCCGATGTTCTCGAAGCCGATGCCCTCGACCGAGCTCATCAGCCACCTCGGTTGACTCCACGCAACCGGGATGCGAAGAGCGGCATCGGTAGCGACGAGCTGACCTTCGATGCCCATCCCAGATTGGGGCTGCGCCCCAACCACCTCAGCGGTTGCCCGAACCACCGGAGCGGACGCCCCGACCACCTCGGCGAACGCGCCAACTACCGGTAGCGGTCGCTCCGACCACGCGCGGACGTCGGCCTTTGCCTTGCCTCACGGTTTGGGCTGCGCCCCAACCCTCGACGGCGTTGGCGCTGAACGCCCTCGCAGCGATGAAGCAGGTGCCGCGTGACGCCGACGGTGGCGACAGGCGGGGCGACCTCGGAGAACACGGGCGAGCGGCTGCGCATCGCCGGCGCGCTGTTCGCCGTATACGTGATCTGGGGATCCACCTACTACGCGATGCACGTCGCGCTCGCGTTCCTGCCGCCGTTCCTCATGGCGGGCTCTCGGTTCATCGCCGCGGGTGTGCTCCTCCTCGCTATGCTGCGCTGGCGCGGCGCGCCCCTTCCGACGGTAAAACAGTGGGCTGCCGCCGGCGTCGTCGGCGTGCTGCTCCTCGTCTGCGGAAACGGCTTCGTGGCGATGGCGCAACGGTCCGTCGACACGGGCGTGGCCGCGACCGTCGTTGCGACGATGCCGCTCTGGACAGCGGCGATCGGAGCCTTCTGGGGTGACAAGCCGACCGCCCGCGAGCTCGTCGGACTCGCCGCCGGCTTCGCGGGTGTCGCGGTGCTTCAACACGGAGGCAGCCTCGCGTTCCATCGGCTCGACTCGCTCGTGCTCCTCCTCGCGCCGATCACCTGGGCGTTCGGCTCGCACCTGAGCCGCCGCCTCCCCGTCCCTCCCGGACCGATGGCGTCCGCCGCGCAGATGATCGTCGGCGGCGTGGTGATGATCCTCATCGCTGCGCTGCGTGGCGATCGGCCCATCGGCCCGCCCACGTTCTCGAGCGTCGCGGCGCTCCTCTACCTCGTCTTCTTCGGATCGATCATCGCCTTCAGCGCGTACGGCTATCTCCTCCGCACGACCCGGCCGGCGATCGCGACGAGCTACGCGTACGTCAACCCGCTCGTCGCTCTTGCGCTCGGCGCCCTGCTCGCCGGCGAGCCCTTCACCGGAACGAAGCTCGTCGCCTGCCTCCTGACGATCGCCGGCGTGCTGGTCGTGAGCGCGCCGCGCCTCCGTCCTCGGACGTGACCGAAACCGAGCTCGACCTCGGCACGCAGAACACGAGACCGACGGAAGAGGCGGACGCTCGAGCAGCGTGAGCGCGCATGGCCGCGAGCGTGACAGGCTTGCGTGCGCTACGCGATCCGCGACACCCACCCACCGTCACGTGCCGATACGAGGCGCGCCGGCGGAACGCGACGCGTGGGCCCGGGGGGTGCAGCGGCGAGGGGCACCGCGCGGGCGGGGAGAAGGGTGTCCATGAGCTCGTCGAAGCAACTCGGTCCGTCCAAGGGCGACCCCGGCGTTCGGTCGACCGGCGCACTCGTGCTCGACTCCGAGGAGCGCCGACGTCGCGCCGAGGTCAACCTCGTCGGCCTGCTCGACGCTACGCCCGACGGCATCCTCATCCATCGCGAGCTCCGGTACGTCTACGCCAACCGCGCCGCCCTCGAGCTCGTCGGCCACAAGCGGGAGGACGTGATCGGGCGCTCGCCGTTCGAGCTCGTACCGCCGCGGTTCCGGATGCTCCTCGCGGAGCGCATCATGGAGGCCTACACGACGCGCGCTCGCATGCCGGAGGTCGAGGAGCGCCTCCTCCACGCGAGCGGCGCCGAGGTGCCCGTCGAGGTCGTGACGATCCCGTTCATCTTCGAGGGCGAAGTCTCGACGCTCGTCCACATCCGGGACATCACCGCACGCCGCGAGCTCGAGATCCGGCTGCGTGCCTCGGACCGGCTCGCGAGCGCAGGTCTCGTCGCCGCGGGAGTCGCCCACGAGATCAAGAACCCGCTCACCTATGCCCTCTCGAACCTGACGCTCTTCGAGCAACGCTTCGCCAGCGAGTGCGGAGGCGCGAGCGCCGAGCTGCGTCAACTCCTCGCCACCGTCCGCGCGGGCATCGCTCACGCGGCGGATGTCGCCCGTGACGCGAAGGTGTTCTCGAGCACGCACCGCGGCAGACCGACGGTGCTGGACATCAACGACGTGCTCCACTCGACGCTCGCCTTCCTCGGGCCCGAGCTCCGGAGCCGTGCGAACGTGATCGAGCGATACGGCGCCGTCCCCAAGGTGCTCGGCAACGAGTCGCGACTGGCGCAGGTGTTCCTGAACCTGCTCACCAACGCGGTGCAGTCGCTCACCGACACGCAGCGACCGAACGACGTCGTCATCACCACCTGGGCGAAGCGGGAGTCGGTCGTCGTCGTGGAGGTGCAGGACAGCGGGATGGGCATTCCGTCGGAGCTCCAGAGCGCGATCTTCGAGCCGCTCTTCACGACGAAGCCGGAGGGCTCCGGCCTCGGGCTCGCGCTCTGCAAGGAGCTGATCGCAAGCGAGGGCGGCGAGCTGTCGGTCGAGAGCATCCCCGGCTCCGGCACCAGATTCACGGTCGCGCTCCGAGCCGCGCCGCGGGAGGAGGTCGAGGCGGCGCGATCACCCCGAGCGCGCTCCGCAGGCAAGCGCATCCTCGTCATCGACGACGAGCCGCGCCTCGCTGCGACGCTGAAGATGGTGCTCGCCAACCATCACACGACGATCGCGAGGAGCGGTCACGAGGCGCTTGCGCGCCTGCACGCGGGCGAATCCTACGACCTCGTCATCTGCGACCTCCTGATGGAGAACGTCGACGGGATCGATCTGCATCGGCGCATTCGCCTGGAGTGGCCGGACCTGCTGCCCCGCATGATCTTCCTCACGGGCGACGCATTCATCTCCCGCACCCAGGAGTTCCTCGCGTCGATCCCGAACCGCCATCTCCAGAAGCCGTTCGCTCCGGAGGAGCTGCTCGACGTCGTCGACGAGGTGCTCGAGACGGTCGCGCCGAACACGTGACGCGCGCGCGCGCCGCTCATCCGTCGACTCGGGCGAACACGCTCGGCGGCGGGCTCGAGTGGACCGTCGCGAACCGGTGGCGCGTCCATGGCGCGCCGTTCACGTGTGGTGGTGGAGGGCCGCCTGCTCGGCCAGCGACGGCCGCTCGTGGAGACGCTCGGCGAACGACTGGTACTCGCCTCCCGGCTCCCGCACCGTCAGCACCGGACAGGGGGCGTTGCGCACGACCCCTTCCGCGACGCTGCCGAGCAGCATGTGAAGTCGACCGACACGTCCGTGCGTTCCCATGACGATGAGCTCGTAGCCCCCTTCGCTCGCGATCTCGATGATCCGTCGAAGGGGATCGCCGGGCACCGTTCGCCGCGTCACCCGCTCGCCGAGCCGCGCCTCGGCTCCTGCAAGCGCACAGTCCATCTCGCGTCGGATCTCCTCACGAGCGCTCGGTGCAAGCTCGGTCATCGACCCCGTCTCGAACTCGTCGGGAGCCTCGACGTGGAGGACGTCGACCCTCGTCGAAGTGCTCTCCGCCGCGAGCGCGACCGCATGTTCGAGCGCCGCCCTCGAGGGTGGGGAGCCGTCGATCGGGACGAGGATGGTTCGAATGGAGGCCATGCGCCCCGCGGGTGCAATCGACGTACCCGAGCGCTCCTCGCGCTGAGTCTCGCCCCGGGTCGAGCTCGCCGGCCACCAGCACGCTCACGGGGGAGCTCACGGATGCGCACGCGCGATGCATCGACCGTGGCGGTGCTCCATGACGGCGGCCTCTGCATGGATCGGCTTCGTCCTGGCAGCAGGAGCGATGGCGCTCGCCGCGACGGTCGCCTTTGCGCGCGAGGTCCTCCGAGCCGGCGCCGGTACGGAGAAGATGGCCTCCGTCGCCGATGCGGTCCGGGAAGGAGCGGACGCGTTCCAGAGGCGCCAGTACCGAACCGTCGGCCTCTACGCGATCGTCGCCGCCGTCGCCGTGTTCGTCGTCCATCGCGCGAGCGCGGGCAGCGACTCCGCATGGCGCGCGGCGATCGCCTTCGTCGTCGGCGCCGCGTGCTCGGCCGCAGCGGGATGGTGGGGGATGTTCGTCTCGCTCCGTGCGAACGTGCGCGTCGCGAACGCCGCGAGGGACAGCGTCGCCGCGGCTCTCCGGCTCGCTCTCCGCGGCGGCGCTGCTGCAGGCCTTCCCGTCGTCGCGGGCTCGCTCCTCGGCGTCCTCGGCCTGTTCTTGCTGTTCGGCGGGACGGAGGCTCCGACCGCGGTGCCCCATCACGTCGTCGGCTTCGCGTTCGGTGCGAGCTTCGTCGCCCTCTTCGCTCAGCTCGGAGGCGGCATCTACACGAAGGCCGCGGACATCGGCGCCGACCTCGTCGGGAAGGTCGAGGTCGGGATCCCCGAGGACGATCCGCGCAACCCGGCGATCATCGCCGACCTGGTCGGCGACAACGTGGGCGATTGCGCCGGGCGCGGGGCGGACATCTTCGAGTCGGCGGCGGCCGAGAACATCGGCGCGATGATCCTCGGCGTCGCTCTGTTCCCACTCTTCGGCATCGCCGGGATCCTCTTCCCGCTCGTGACGGGCGCGGTCGGGCTCCTGGCATCGATCGTCGGCGTCCTCGTCGTGAGAACGAAGAGCGAGGCCGAGGACCCGATGGCGGCGATGACGCGCGGTCAACTCGTCACGCTGCTGCTCGCGACCGCCGGCATGTGGGCAGCGGTCCGTCACCTCCTCCACGCCAACGTTTGGCTCTTCGCGGCAGGCGCGATCGGCCTCGCGGCGAGCTTCGCCACCGCCGTGATCGCGCGCTACTACACGGGCACGAGCCATGGGCCGGTCCGCTGGATCGCGAAGAGCTCGGTCACCGGGCCGTCGACGAACGTGATCGCCGGCCTGTCCGTCGCGCTCGAGTCACCGGCCTTGCCCGTCGTGACCATCTGCGTGGCGCTCTTCGGCGCGTACGCGTGCGGCGTGCACGGGCTGCCGGGAGTCGCCGGCGCTGGCCTCTACGGCACCGCGATCGCGACCGCGGGCATGCTCGCGAGCGTCGCCTACGTCCTCTCGATGGACATGTACGGTCCCATCACCGACAACGCCGGTGGGATCGTCGAGATGTCCGGCGAGGACGAAGCCGTCCGCGCGCGCACCGACCGCCTCGATGCCGCGGGGAACACGACCAAGGCGACGACGAAGGGCTATGCCATGGGCTCGGCGGCGCTCGCGGCGTTCCTTCTCTTCTCCGCGTACCTCGAGCAGATCACGGACCTCGCGCGCGCGAAGCTCGAACGGCTCTCCGCACCGCAATGGGAGTCGTTCCGCTTCGACCACGTCGACCTCGCCAAGGTGCCGGTATTCACCGCGGCCCTCATCGGCGGCGCGATCGTCTTCCTCTTCGCCGGTCTCGCGATCCGCGCCGTGGTGCGCGATGCGCATGCCGTGATCGAGGAGGTCCGGCGGCAGTTCCACGAGGACCCGGGGATCATGGCTCGCACCTCGAAGCCCGACTACGGGCGCTGCGTCGACATCGTCACCCGCGGCGCGCTCCACGGAATGATCGCCCCCGGGCTCGTCGCGGTCGCGGGCCCGGTTGGGGCGGGCCTGCTCTTCAAGCTCGCAGCGACGGCGGACGATCCGCTGCTCGGCGCCGAGGCCGTCGCTGCTGCGCTGATGAGCGGGACGATCGCGGGCGTGCTCCTCGCGTCGGGGATGAACACCGGCGGCGCAGCCTGGGACAACGCGAAGAAGCTGATCGAGACCGGCGCCCTCGGCGGCCCCGGCTCCGCGGTGCACAAGGCCGCCGTCGTCGGGGACGCGGTCGGCGATCCGCTCAAGGACACCGCCGGTCCCTCGCTCCACATCCTCATCAAGCTGCTCGGCACGATCGCGCTCGTGACCGCGCCGCTGTTCGTGTGACGATCAGTCCATCATCGTGAGGACGCTGTGCCGGACGACCCGATGACGCCGGCGAAGCTCGACCGCCTCGGCCCGGATCTCGCGGGCCATCGCGACCAGCTCGACCGCTTCGAACTGCGCCTCCGGCCTGGAGCGCAACAGCATCGAGGCGGTCGCGACGAGGTCCACGCGCGCCCGGAGCGCCTTCGCGCCGTACGCACGGGCGTTCTCCAGCTCGGTGACGACGCTGCAGGTGTCTCTGAGGGCGTCCGGTAGGTCCAACATGAGTCGCCATCCTGCCTGCCCCATGCATCGGGGTGGCGCGGTTCTTGGAACGGAAATGTGAACTTCGCCGCCAAGCGTCGCCGGCATACCGGCCACAAGCGGTCGGTGGGGCCCGCGAACGGTCGGCCGTCCGAGGCTCACGGGCATGAGCGCTCACGTCGGAGGCGCCGCTCGGCGGAAACGCTCGGTCCGCAAGGCGTTCGGCGCTCTAGTGGGACCGCGGGGGCGCGTTCACGTAGCGCGACTTCGGCCGGATCAAGCGCCCGACCGCGCGTTGCTCCTCGATGTGCGCGCACCAACCGGCGGACCGCGCGACCGCGAACGTCGGCGTGAAGTGCGTGCGCGGAAGCCCGACCGCCTCGAGCAGCACGGCGGTGTAGAACTCCACGTTGGCCCGAAGTACGCGCTCCGGATGGCGAGCCGTCAGCAAGGCCTCGGCCTCGTGCTCCACCGCGCGTGCGAGGCGCAAGCGCTCCCCCGTTCGTGACGCGCTCGTGGTCGCGTCGTCGACGCTCCCGGAGCCGGCCGCGGCGCTCGCCTCGCGCGCCGCCTCGAGGCGCGCAATGGCGCGTTCGAGGACGAAGGCTCGGGGATCCCGCACGCGATACACGCGATGGCCCATCCCCATGATCCGCTCGCCGCGCGCGAGGGAGCGCTCGAGCCATCCGCGTGCGGCGGACGGCGTCCCGATCGCATCGAGCATGTCGAGGACCGGCCCAGGGGCTCCGCCGTGAAGCTTCCCCTTGAGCGCGCCGATCGCTGCCACGACCGCAGACACCGTGTCCGAAGCCGTCGACGCGACGACCCGTGCCGAGAACGTGGACGCGTTCATCCCGTGATCGATCACGGTCACCAAGTACGCGTCGAGCGCCGCGACCTCGTGAGCTTCGGGGGTTCGCCCCGTCGCCATCCGAAGGTAGTCGGCGGCGTGCGACGCCCGTGGGTCCGGTCGAACCGGCGCGGGCTGCCGAGCCCATGCCGCCGCCATCACCGCGAGGGCGCCGATGATCCGGAGCGCGCCCGCGAGCCCATCGTCGCCCGGATCCCGACGCGCATTGTCGTCGGTGTCGCTCGTCACGAGGTGCCCGGCCGCGGCGCGAAGGGCGTCCATCGCGTCCGGCATCGCGAGCGCATCGCCGAGATCCGAGAGATGTTCGAACGCGGCCTCGCGCGCTTCGCCGAGAAGCACCTGCAGATTCTCGTGCTCCTGCGCGGAAGGCAGGCGACCGCGCCACACCAGGTTAATGGCGTCCTCGAACGTCACCTCACCGGCGAGGTCCTCCACCGCCGTCCCCGCGATGACGAGCCGCCCTGCCTCACCGTCGACGTCGGACAGTCGCGTCGTCGCCGCGATGACGTCTTCGAGCCCGCTCGCCTGGACGAGCTCGTCCGCTCGCGATTGAACCGAGGGCTTCGATGCAGGTTCCTTCACTCGGGTCGTATCGCTCGTGCTTGCGCTCATCGAATGCCTCCATCGTCTCTGCACGTGATGTCGCGGATCTCGCGCAGCCGGGCACTCCGGCCGCGCTGCCCGAGCTGACGTGCTCGACGTTGATCAATGTGGACAACATCGACCGTCGGGACATGATGGATTCGTGAATCAACGAGGGTCGATCGACGATCAAGCTCCCGAGTGGATCCCCGCGCAGGATGCGTCGAAGCTCCTCGGCATCAAGAAGGAGACCCTCTACGCGTACGCCAGCCGAGGACTGGTGCGCAGCGTGGCTGGGCCCGGCAAGGATCGCGGCCGCCTCTATCACCGCGAAGACCTCGAGCGCCTGCGCGCGCGAAGTCAGGCTCGATCGGGCCATGGTCCTGTCGCCGCCGGTGCTCTTCGCTGGGGCGAGCCGGTGCTCGAGACCCGCGTGGGGACGATCGATGCGAGAGGCCCGGTGTACCGCGGTACGCCCGCGATCGAGCTCGTCCGACGGAAGGCGAGCTTCGAAGACGTCTGTGCGCTGCTCTGGGGCGGGCCGTTCGTGGAGCCTCGCGAGCCCGGGCTCGGCGTGCATGCTCCAGCGCTGCGCGCGCTGCTGCAGCCGAACGCCGAGCCGTTCGATGCGATGCTCGTGACCGCGGCCGCGCTCGCTGCCGTCGAGCCACGCGGCGAAGGGCTGGAGGTGACGAAGCGCCGAGCCGGTGCGCTCGTGCGGCGTCTCGTTGCGTCGTGCGCGCTGCCGCGTGGAGCCGATGCGGTCAGCGCTGCGCTCGCTGCCGGCGCGGCGGGCCGCGAAGCTCGAGGCGCGAGCGGGACCACGGGCGCGGGTGCACGGAGCCGCGCCGGAGCCGACGCTCGACGTGGGGCGCACCAGCCTACAGGCGACGGCGGACGCGTCTACGCCACGGCGCGCGCGCTGCTCGCGGCGTTCGGCGCACGGACGACGGCGTCGAGCGTCGAAGCGATGAACGAGGCGCTCGTGCTCTCGGCCGACCACGAGCTCAACGTGTCGACGTTCGCCGGTCGTGTCGCGTCGTCATCGGGAGCGAACCTCGCGGCCTCGATCGTCGCCGCCCTTGCCGCGCTGTCGGGCCCGCTCCATGGGGCGGCGACGGCACGCGTCGAGGCGCTGGTCGCCGAGGTCGGGCGCCCCGAGCGTGCCGCCAACGTGGTGGCTGCGCGGCTCGATCGCGGCGAGTCCGTTCCGGGCTACGGTCACCGTCTCTATCCGGACGGCGATCCTCGTGGAGCGCGGCTCTTCGAGATCGCGCAGCGACTCTCGAGCAGGGCGCGCTCGGTGCGCATACTCGTCTCGGTCACCAATGCGATGCATCTCGTCGCGCGCGAACAGCCGACGATCGACGTGGGGCTGGTAGCGCTCGCAGGCGCTCTGTCGCTCCCTCCGGGGGCACCGATTGCGATCTTCGCGTGCGGGAGAGTCGCAGGCTGGATCGCGCACGTGCTCGAACAGCGCGAGGATGGGCACCTCCTCCGTCCGCGCGCGCGCTACGTCGGGCCCTGAGGGGCGCCGCGAGTCGAAGCTGCTCGCTCGAGTCTTGAACCACATCGATTGACCCTTAGGTTCACGACGATGACGTCCCATGCGGGCTTTCGGTTCGGTCGGATCTCGCCGCTCTTCTCTTTGGTGATCACAGTTTGCACCTCCGCGATCGCATCCTGCACGTCGAACGACTCGCCTAACCCGGGGGCTCAGGGTGCTAGGAGGAGCGCTGGCGCGGAGTCTCTTCCGACCGCACCGGCGTCCGATCCGTCGCGATCGATGTCCGCCATCAGAAACGAAAGGCCGCGTGCGCCGCAGGTCGGGAGAGAGGAAGAGAAGGCGCCGCCGAAGCCGGATCTCTACGACCAGGCGACGCTCCCGAAGTTCGAGCTCACGCTCGACGAGCAAGCGATGACGATCCTGAGCGCCACGACTCGGGAGAACAAGTCGACGTGGGTGCACGGGTCGTTCAAGTTCGGCACGATCGTCTTTGCGGACGTCGGGGTGCGCGCGAAGGGTGGGACGACGTTTCGCGCGCTGCCGGCAAAGAGCTCGCTCAAGGTGAAGCTCAACAAGTGGGTCAAAGGACAGAAGCTCTACGGACTCGAAGAGCTCACTCTCAACAACAATGTGGTGGACCGGAACTTTCTTCGGCAACGCATCTCCTATTACATCTTCGGCGCGATGGGCTTGCCCGCTTCGCGCGCGAACCTCGCGGAGCTCACGATCAACGGGGAGAACTATGGCCTCTACGCGAACGTGGAGACGCCGGACGACACCTTCATGGCGCGAGCACTCGGTCCGAACGCGACCACGCTCTATGAAGGGCACGCCCCAGGGACTTGGCTTCCGGGCAGCGGTCGATGGGACATCGACATCCCGGCGGCAGGGGCTCCCGCCGGCACGAAGCCCGATCTGGATCGATTGTTTCAAGCCGTCGCGAACGCGAGCGACGAGAACCTCCTCGCCGATCTCGACGGCCATCTCCATACGAAGCAATGGCTCCGCTTCTGCGCAACGGAGGCTCTCATCGGTCATACCGACGGCTATGCCTTCAGCTTCTGGGGATCGCACAACTACTTCTTGGCCGGAGACAGGGACGGGAAGTTCAAGATCCTTCCTTGGTCGACGGACCAAGCGCTGCACGACCACCCGAGCGCGGTCGATGCCTCCAAGCCCTCGGCGGAAGTCGTCCTTGCGCGGTGCACTCGGAGCACGGCGTGTTGGGACGCCTACAAGGCGGAGATGCAATCCGTCCTCGACGTCTACGAGACGCTCGACATCGTGAACCTGGCAAGGCAGTGGCACGATCAGATCGACGTGCTCGCGAGAGCCGACCCGAAGCGCGAGGTATCGATCGCGAGCTACGAGATCGAGACGGAACGTCTTTACGCGTGGCTCGCCGGGCGACCGAACCTCATCCGAACGCAGCTCGGTCTTTGAGGATGGGCGCTGAACTTGCTCGCGCGCGGAGTCCCCGCGAACATCGCATCACTCCGAACTGTCCCGGAGCTACAACGCGGCGGCGAACTCGCGCCCGAATTCGAGCGGAGACGGCCGGTCCTCGGGCTCCCGTGCCGTCGCCGCGCGTAGGAGCTTCGCGATGGCGGCGGGATACGTCCGGAGCCGCTCGCTGTCCTCGAAGGGATCGCGCTTCATGTGCGCGATGATGCGATCGCGAGCGTTGTCGATGTCGTCGAAGAACGCGCGCCCCGTCGTCACGTTGTAGATCGTGCCCGCGAGCGCATAGATGTCCGAACGCGGATCCAGCTCGACGGGATCGAGCACCTGCTCCGGCGCGATGTAGCCTGCGGTCCCGGCCACGAACTTTCCGCCGACCTCGGCAGGCACGCGGATCGCGCGCACCATGCCGAAGTCGATGACGACGGTCGAGAGCGGTGTCGCGTGCGCGGGATCGCGATGCCTCTCCGGCTCGAACCGTTCGCCGCCCCTGAGCGGCAAGCGGAGCCAGAGGTTGGCCGGCTTGATGTCGCGATGCACGAGGCCGGCGCTGTGGAGCGCAGCCAGCCCCGCGCACGACTCGAGCACGACCTGACGCAGCTCGAACAGCGTCATCAGGCGCGCGCTCGAATACTGCTTCAAGTCGGCGCCGATCAGGTACTCGAGCACGAGGAACGGCACCGAGCTCGAGACGCCGCGATCGATGATGTTCGCGACGTTCGGATGGTAGAGGCCCGCGAGCGCCTTTGCCTCCTCCACGAACGACGCGAGGATCCCCGCGCGTTCGGTGTCGGTGGCGTTCTGGAGCGCGTCCGCCTTCGGGATCTTGAGGACGAAGTAGCGATCGGCTCCCGGCTTGCGCACGAGCCACACCGATCCGATCCCGCCTTCGCCAAGGTTCTTCACGAGCTCGTAGCCCTCGATGAGCTGCGGCTCTTCCTTCTTCGGCTGCGGCGGGGGCGGCGGTGTCCGCGCGATCGCCTGGCGGACGGCCTGCTCGAGCAGCGCCGACGCGACAGGACCGAGCGAGGCGAGCCACACGTCGAGCATCGAGAGGTCGCGCGAGCGGATCGCGCGAGCGACGAGCGCCGAGACGCGCGGAGCGTTCTCGGTGGCGCTGCGGGCGAGCGAGTCCTGCAGGCTCCCTTCACTCGGCGGGTGCAGCGCCTTCACCGGATCGGCGAGCGCGAACTGCAGCCGATCGCCGGCGAGGACGAGCTCGAGGCACATGGCCTCGAGATGCTCCTGCTTCCCGGACGCAGCCCCGAACACGGAGAGCGCACGTGAGAGCCCCGCAAGCGCGTGAGTGAGCTCCGTGTCGACGGCGTGGAGCGCATCGAGCGCAGGCGCCGCCTTCTGGCCCCATTGCCCGTCGGACTCACCGGACGACACCGCCGTCCGAAGCGCCTCGGCCTGTTCACAGCACCGCTCGAGCGCGCTCCTCTCCATCATCGGCAGCGCGGTCGCGAGCTGGAGCAACATCGCCGGCCGATCGATCACGAGCGCCCACCACGCCGCGAACGGACCGAGCCAGCGCACGTCATCGACCTCGCCGAGCGCCGTACCGCGCGTCGTGTCGACGAGACGCCAGAAGAGCGTCGAGAGCGCGCCCTTGAGAGGCGGCGGGAGCTCGCGCGTGCCGTCGGCGAGCCCTTCGACCTTCCGGAGCCACATGCACGTGTCGTAGACCGAGGGGCCGCGCCCCGGGCCGAGCTCGGCGTCCTCGCCGCACGCGTCGAGCGCGTAGCCGCCGAGTCGGAGAGCGAGCACCTCGAGCGGACCATCGACCTGGAGGTCGCTCCCCTGCATCGCCTGTCGCCGCTCCTTCACGAGGTCGAGGATCTCCGCCGGCGCGGCGGCGATCGTCCTCCACGTCTCCTCGAGATCGGGCGCCTCGATCGGATCGCCGGAGGGGCGAGTAGCGAGGAGCGGTCCCCAGAGGCGGAGCGCGAACGCGCGCGCGAGGCCCTCGACCGCGTTGATCGCGGCGGCGCGCTGACGAAGCCGCCCCTGACCGAGCGCGATCCGACGCGCCTCGCCGAACGTGGCGGCGAGCGAGACGGCGAAGCGCGCTGCGCGAGCGTCGGCCTCCTCGTCGTCGTATTGCGCCGCGATCCGCATCAGGTTCTCGAGACCGAGCTCGAGGTCGAGCGGGTCGCGCTCGGCGCCGTCGACGACGTCGGTCACCGCGATCACCTCGATCCAGCGACGCGAGTCATCGAGCGTGTCGGCCTGCGCAGCGCGCGCCATCTCGCGCAGCGCGCGGATCGGGCCTTCGACCTCCGCCTTGTGCGTGCCCCGACGCCAGAGCGTGGCAAGACCGCGCGCGAGCGCACGCGCCGCGATCGCCCCGCCCTCTCCCTCGAGGATGCGCGCAGCGAGGCGGTCCCAGATGTCCCGCCGCTCGAAGAACAGGTACGGCGTGGCGGCGGCGACTGCCGCGAGCACCCACGCGTCCTCGTCGGGGGCGGCGATGATGCTCAGGAGCTGATTCGCGAGCAGGCGATAGCGTGGTGCGGGAAGCGCCGCGAACGCGGTCATCGCGCGCTGACGGAGGAGCGGCGACTCGCCGAGCACCCAGTCGAGGATCGTACCCTCCATCTGCTCGAGCGGACCGGTCAGCCGGCCGAGCGCGCGAGCAGCGTGCACCCAGACGAGAGGCTCGGGGTGGAGCAGAAGCGGCTGCAGCGTCTGGAGCGTCTTGCCGATGAGCTCCGGATCGGTCGTCTCCGGCAACCCGCGCGCGCTCACCTCGAGGCAACGCGCGGCGAGAACGCGCCCACGAAGCGCGCCGCGCGCCGGACCGCGGATCATCACCTCGAACGTCTCCGGCGATCCCCAGAGCCACTTGCCGAGGTCCGGGCTCTCGACGGCACTCGCGCCGGCCTCCCAGATCAGGATCTCGAGGCGCGCGCGTGCCTCTGCGTTGGCGGGCATCGCGAGCTGGATCCCGTCACCGAGGAGCGGAGCGCAGGCGAGCGCGTCGAGCATCGGTCCCTCGACGACGCGATGGCGGGCGACCGCGATGACGCGATCGCGGAAGGCCGTTTCACGCGCAGCGAACGTCAGGATCGGTGCCAGGCGAGTATCGCGACGCCAGGTGCTCGCCGAGCACCACGTGAAGAGGACCTCCCCGGCCGGCTCGGCAAAGAGCTTCCCGAGAGCCGCGATGTCGTCGTTCGAGCGGGAGAGCGTCGGAAGCTCCGCCTCGAGCAGATCGACCGTCGTTGCGAGCTCCGCGGACAACGCGTGGACGACACGCGGGCCCCTGCGCGCGCGGCCGCCGGCTGCCCATCGAGCGCGAAGCGCCTCCATGAGAGCGGGCTCGCTCGCGAGCGCTTCGTTGATCGTGCTGAACGCGCTTCGTACCGGAACGGGGAGCATGATGGAGCTTCGATCGAGCGTATCTCAGTCACGAGCCGCTCGCGGCCGCGACGGACGTCTCGCGCCACTTTTCGCGATCGGTCTTCAGAGCGCCGCGGGCGCCGCGCCGGCCGTCACCTGGTGACCGTCTCGCGCCCGCTCCGCGAGCGACGACGACACGACGGCCGGGGTTGGAGACGCCGTGGTGACGGGTCAGTCCTCATAGAGCAATTACTCTACGCGCGCCGGTCTCTCCTCTGCCGCGGAAGTCACATGAACACCCTGTTTTCACATCGCAATTTCAACGCGCGCCGAAGGCGCACCTCTGCGGGTGGTTGGGGCGCGAGCCCCAAGTTCCTTCGTGGGGCGCTCGCCTCGCTCGTCTGCACCGCCGGTATCGCCTGCGGAGCCGGCAGCACGGACGGAACGAGCGGCGAAGGCGATGTGGACGCATCCACGACGCCTGCTCCCGGGAGCTCGACCTCTCCGGCCGCGCCCTCGGCTACCTCGACATCCCCGGCACCGGCGACGCCGAAGCCCGATGCCGGCGACGCCGCGAGCAGCTCGCGCGCGAAGTGCGGGGCCGCCCCGTACGAGTGGGTGACCTCGAACGCGCTCGGCGACGTGCTCGAGAGCCAGTCGAAGGCGTCCCACTCGATCCTCGAGCTCAACTACGTCATCATCGAAGCGAAGAGGAAGAAGGCGTTCAAGTCGGACCGCGTCGCCAAGCACGGGACGAAGTCGCGCCTCCTCCGCTATCAGACGCAGGACCGCGGCGCGTTGATCGACGCGACCACGCTGATGGCGTACCCGGACAAAGCGGGCACGTATCCGATCCTCCTCGTCCTCCACGGCACCGCGGGATTCACCGACGCGTGCGCGCCGTCGAAGGGTGCGGCGGACGACGCGCTCGGCGGTTTCACCGACGAGGTCTCCGTCCTGCTCTCGCTCTTCGCCTCGTTCGGGTACGTCGCGGTCGCGCCCGACTACATCGGGCTGAAGAGCCTCGGCGCCCCGACCGGCTTCCTCCATCCGTACCTCGTCGGCGAGCCGACCGCGATCGCGTCGCTCGACGCCGTGCGCGCCGCCAAGAAGCAGCTCGCTGGATCGAACGTCACCCCGGGCGACGTCGTCGTCGTCGGGGGCTCGCAGGGCGGCCACGGCGCGGCGTTCGTGAACCGCTATCTCCCGCACTATGCGCCCGAGCTCGTCATCAAGGGGAGCGTCTGGGACGTCCCGCCGACGGACATCCTCGGTCAGGCGCTCCCGGCGCTGACGTCGTGGAGGAACGCCACCAAGAACATGATCGCGGCGTCGACGACGTACGAGTCCTGGTACAAGGCGGCGCCGAACGGGCTCTCGTCGGCATTCCTCGCGCCCTACGACACGTCGATCCCCGCGGCGCTCGCCGCGAGCTGCTCGCCGAGCAGCGCTTTCAACGGCGCCACGCTCGAGACGCTCTTCCAGCCCGCGTTCGTCACCGCCGGCCGGCAGCCGAGCTTCGGCGGCCTGTCCCCCTGGGCGTGCTACCTCGCCGAGAACAGCCTGCCGACGACCTCGGTGCCGAAGCAGGACTCGATCCCGAGCATGTTCCTCCTCGGCGAGAACGACGAGCTCGTCGACAACACCGTCGAGCGCGCGAGCTTCGAGAAGCTGTGCACGCAAGGCCATGTCCTCCAGTACCTCGAGTGCCAGGGGGCCTCGCACACGAAGCCGCTCACGTACGCGCTCGATCAGTGGATGACCTTCCTCGAGGACCGACTCGCCGGCAAGCCCGTCACCGGAACGTGCACGGTCAAGCCCGCAGAGAAGTGCACCAGCACGCCCGACTGAGCGCCGATCTCGACCTCGCAATCGCTCTCGCCAAGCGGCCGGCACCGGGCGGGTCCGGCGCCGTGGTCCGTCCGATGCGGACTGCCCGGCCCCGCAACATCGCGGATGTCCGAGCTCGACGCCGCTCGTGTGTCTTGCGTCAGCTCTCGCGGGCGGCGGCAGGCGCCGGCAGAACGCGCGGCCCCGAGTCTTCCCAGGCGCAGAATTGCGCGTGGGTACCGTCGGCGCGGACGTGGATCACGAGGTGCGTGCGCGCCGCGCGATACGGGCCCGGCACGCCGGCACCCGGGTGACCGGCGCTGTCGTCGTCATCGTCGGCGACGTCTTCGGCCCAGGAGCCGACGTTGACATACGTTGCGTCGCCCGCCGGAACGGCGAGCGGCACGTGCGTGTGCCCCATCACGACGAACGCAGCGGGGAAGAGCCTCGCGAGATGCGCGGCGCGCTCGACCATGTTGGCACCGGGGTCCACCGTGCGCTGCCGCGAGAGCCAGCGGTTCAAGAGCGACCACGTCACGAGGACACCCGCCAGGCCCCAGAGCGCGTGCCCGTGGAATGCGCTGTAGACGGCGAGCACGATGCACGCGATCGTCGCCGCCAACGCCAGCGCAAGACGATCGAGGAGGACACCCGCGAGGATGCCGCGGATCGACTTCCCGAGCGGAGGCGCCTGGAGCGACAGGAGAGCGCGCAGGCGCTCGACACCAACCCGTGTCGCCTCGGCGAGCTTCGCGACGCGCTCGTCATGCTCGGCCCTGAGGATTGCGGCTGTCTCGGAGAAGTGCGCACGCCGGAGGCGGAACATCTCGGCAACCGCGCGCGCGAAGCGCACACCGAGGCTCGCTCCGCCGGAGATGCCGAGCCGAGCGCCGAGGCGGAGGTAGTAAGCAATCCCGACGTGCTCGTGACCGTGGTCCTTCATCCCCGTCGGACGGACCACGAAGCGGAGAAGCGTCTCGCAGAACGCCCGCGCGACGCGACGCGGATCGGCAGGCGACAGGGGCGCCATGATGTGATCGGTCGCGCAGAACGGATCGTATTGATGACCATGCTCGATGTACGCGACGCCATCGCGATAGAAGAACCACGGATTGAACTCGATCCGAGACTGGAACACGTCCCGGTCGAGATCCCGCCGTTCCATACGAGCCAGCTCGAAGAGGGCGGCGCGAAAGTCGTCCTTCACCGCGTCCCAGTGGAACTCGATGTCGTGATTGCCATGGACGATCGTGAGCGCGTTGCCGGCCGCGACGAACCTACCGAGGGCGGCGAACACGTCCGCATGACGAGTCGCCACGCGACGTAGCTTGAGCCGCGCGTGGTCGCATGCGCTCCCGAGGCCGTGCTGCTGCTCCTCGTCCGTGAGCGAGGTCTCGACGAGATCGCTCGGTCGAGGGGTGACCGTCATCCCGATGAAGTCGATGAAATCGCCGGCGATGACGATGCGCCACCGATCGGCAGAGGGCGGCTGCGCGCGGTAGTGCTCCAGAAGCCGGATGAGGTCGCGGTCGACCTCTGCAGATCGACGCGCACGGCGTGCTGCGCCGTCGTGGATATCGCTCCCGAGATGGACGTCGGAGAAGACGATGAGACTCTCCTCGAGCGCGGGCGTTGCCGATACCACGGGCTCATTCTTACCCTCGCGCTGTCAGGAGCCCGTCATGCTCTCGTCATGGGATCGTGGAGAACGGACGCTTCGAGCGCCGCAGCTCGAGCATGGCTTCTTCAATGCACTGCTCACCGAGGACTCGCCGCACCCGCGCCGATGATGCGCCGGCACGCAAGGCGTGCGCCGCCTCGACGCTGCGGCTGCGCTTCCAGCGCGCGATCCGGCGTGGCACGTGCGGTGCTGTGGGCTCGTCATGACGCAAGCCCTCGTCCGAGATCACATGACCGCGCCGGCAGTGACCGAGAAGCCGGAGAGCTCGATCTCCGTGCTCGTCGCCGTCCTTCGCCTCCGGCAGATCTCCGCGGTGCCGATCGTCGAACCGGACGGAAGACTCGTCGGGATCGTCTCGACGACGGACATCCTCCGCGCCCCCGCCGGCGCCCGTGCGCGAGACATCATGTCGACGGCGGTGATCACCGCGCCGGTCGACGCCCCGCTCGACGTCGCCGCGCGCCGACTCGTCGCCGGACGCGTTCACCGCATCGTTGCCATGGACGGCGATCGCGTCGCCGGAGTCCTGTCCGCACGCGACATCCTCGCGGCGGTGAAGGGGCGCAAGCTCGACGAGCCCGTCTCGCGCGCGATGTCGTTTCCCGTCGAGACGATCGATGTCGGCGCCCCGATCGAGGAGGCGGTGACGCGCCTCGCTCGCGCGAACGTCCACGGGCTCGTCGTCGTCGATGGGAATGCGGCCGTCGGCCTCTTCACGCAGGTCGAGGCGCTCGCGGCACGGAAGCTCGCTCCCTCGCTCCTCGCCGGGCCGGTGGAGGACGTGATGAGCTACGAGACGATCTGCCTCGACGCCTCGACCCCGATCCATCGCGCGGCGGCGTACGCGGTGGCGATGAACGTCCGGCGCATCCTCGTCGTCGAGCACCGGCGCCTGGTCGGGATCGTGAGCGGTGTCGATCTCGTGGACGTCCTCGCCCGGGCCCCCGTGGCATGATCCGGCTCCACGCGATCGATCGCAAGGAGACGGACGAGGTGATCACTCGACGGTGACGTCGTCGAAGTGAACGACGTACGCGCCCGTCCTGTTCGACGCATACGGCGCGCCGATGCGGAGACGCTGGCCTGAGCTCATCGCCTTCGCCGTGGGCGCCTGGACATTGACGGGACCGTTGCTGGCGCGCACGCTCCCAGCGCCGATATCGAGGTCGAGGACGACCCGGGTCATGGCCGGGCCGAGGGAACCGACGAGATGGGTGCCGAGCGCCTGGTCCTGGAGGACGAGCTCGCCGCTCGGCCTCGCGACGAGCGCGACGATGTAGCGCGAGGAGCCTTCCGGCAACGGGAAAAGCTCGAGGGTCACGAGCCCCACATCGCCGTCGTACACGCCGGTGGGCGAGTCCCCGCGCGTGAACGCGATCGACACGCCGACGGTCATGCGCTGCGCGGCGTCGAACGTCCTTTCGAGGTACGTCGCGCGCGTGATGCTACCCGGCGCGACGTCCACTCTCAGCGATGGCGCCGCCACCCCGACCACGGTCGAAGCAAGCGACAGGGGGCCCGCCTCGTCCGAGCGTCCGCTCCATTTCGCGCCGAGCGAAGGATCGGAGAAGTCATCGCAGAAGAGATGCTTGGGAGCACACGACGCGACCGGTGGCGCGGCGTCCGCATCGGCGGCGTCCGGCGTGGCGACATCGGGCAAGCCCGCGTCCGTCGCGGGAGCACCTGCATCCTTCAGGACATCCCCTGCATCCGTCAGCGCAGGGACCTCGGAGCCGGAGAACGAATCGCACGCAACGACCGCGAGGGCGACGACGACGACCGGCAGCAGCGCGCGCATCATGCCCTCGAACGATACGCCAGCCCATCCCTTCTGTGTAGGCCAACACCACTCGCCCGCGTCGGTCAACGGCGCCGGCGTCTGCGCGCCAAGCCGACCGCGAACGCAGCTCCGGCGAGCGCGAACGCGGACGCGTCGCTCGCTCGGGTCACGCGGCAGCCGCAGCCACCGTCGTCGGAAGCGCCGTCCGGGCTTGCACCGCTCGAGCTGCCTGGGTCCGTCCCCGAGGAGCCGCCGTCGGCGCCACCGCCCGGACCGTTACCTCCGGACGACGACGCACCGCCGTCGCCTCCCGACGACGAGCCACCGAGCGGAGGAGGCACGGTCGAACAGTCGCCGAGGGAATGTTGGAGCGCGCCGAGATCCCACGCTCCGGTGCGGGTGCGGAGGCAATAGTCGTTCGGCGCGTCGGCGTTCGTCGGGCCCTTCCCGATGAGGGCGGCGAGCTCGCCCTTCTTCCGCAGGTCACCCAAGAGCGGGGCCGTGTACATCTGCTCGAAGGTGCCCTGCGCGATGTTCGCGAGGTTGTCGCTCGCGGTGTGGGTCGCCCCGTCGCGGTTTCGGATCGTGCCGGTGAGGACGTTGCCACGCGCCTCGCCCGTCGTCGTGTCGAAGCGGAAGTCGATGCCGGCGGTCGCGATGAGCGTGTTGTGAACGAGCTTCGTGCTTCTTCCGCGGTTGACGTAGATGCCGACGTCGCTGCAGTTGGCGATGACGTTGTTCCGCATGATGCCGCCCTCGTGCTCGACGGTGCACGGGACGTTCGCGTCGAACGCGGGCGCGCAGAACCGCGCGTCGGTGCCCCCGCCGCCGAACGAGAGTCCGATGTGCGTGCCGGGCGTCGGATCGTCCTTCGTGCAGAGGACGAGGTTCCGCTCGAAGACGCCGTTCTTGCCCCCGCTCTTCATGAACGCGCCATAGGTCGGTGAGCCGCTCGCCCGGTGGAAGTCGTGGATGTAGTTGGCGCGAACGATCCACCCGTCGCCGGTATCGATGTTGAGCTTCGTCACCGGATTACCCGTGTTCCGAGCGCGCGAGTCGAACAGCTCGTTTCCCTCGACGATGCCTCCGTGCGGGACGGTGACCGTGCTTCCCAGCGAGGCGTTGACCTTCAGCTGCGCGTTGAAGTCGGCGATCCGGCTGCCGCGGAGGATGAACCCGGTAGCGCCGCCGACGACATGGAACGCGTGCTCGCAGTCGTCGTCATTGGCGCACGTCCCCTTGATGTCGAGCCCGTCGAAGTGCCAGTTCGCGCCCGAGACGACGAAGCCCTCGAGCGTCGACAGGTCGAGCTTCGCGCCGCGCGGCGTCGCAGAACGGACGACGATGGCGGCCTCCGCCGTTCCGTTCGCGGAGCAGGCGATGTTGCTCCCCGAGATCGCGTAGGTCCCATCGGCGAGGACGATCTCGTCACCCGGCTTCGCCGCGGCGATCGCGCTCCGGAGCTCGGTGGGATTCGAGACCGGAACCGGAGCTGCCTGCGCGCCGGACGAATACGCGAGCGCGATGAGAGTGACGATCGAGATGACGTGGCGGCGCATGCGCCAATCGTACGCCACCCCCGTCCCGCGAGTACAAGCGGGCAGCGACCTCCCTCCCCTCGCGCGCGCCTCAGTACCCCGCAGGCAGGACCAGCGACGTGAACGGCGTCTCCTCGCGGCAGTTGTCACGGTTCGTGGTGCCGTCGGACTGGAGGCAGTTCTTGATCGGGCCGTCGAGGTACTTCATGTAGAGGTCGTAGTGCCCGGAGACGGTGAACTCGCTGCCCGCGCCGGTCGGCCCCCACGAGTTCTTCACGCGAAGGAAGACCATCTTCGCGTCGTCCGCGAGCGCGGCCTCGAGCTGCTCGGGGGACGCGTCCACGCCGGCCTTGAGCAGGCCGAAGCCGGGCACGCCGTCGATCTCGTAGTCGCTCATCGCGACCATGTGTCCGCCCTGTCTGCCCGGTGAGGCCGGGACATCGGCGAACGTCGAGCCGCGCATCGCCGCGAAGTCCACGGTGAACGTGAGGAGCGGAGGCACGCCATCATGGAGCGCCCTCTGCGCGCGCTTGAGGAACGCGCGGCGCTCGAGCGGATCCGCCGGGTAGTACGCCTCTTGCCACGCGTAGCGCCCGTCCGGCTGGCCGTCGTACGACGGGAGGATGTCGATCAGCGCGACGGCCTCCCTCGCGTGCGTGGTCGCGTCGACCGCGGTGACCGCCAGCTTCGTCGAAGACAGCACCCGGTGCGACTCGTAGCTCGACGCGTCCGGGCTCTTGTCGAGGTTCCGTCCGAACGCCTCGTCGAGCCGGGCGATGGTCTCCGGCGAGAGCTGCCATGCCGCGTCCATCTCCTTGCGAAGGAGATCGAGATCCTTCCGCGCTGCACGATCCTTCAGCACGCCGTCGCGGAGCGAGCGGTTGATCGCGGACAGCGCCGAGGACTGCCGCCTCGAGGTCGTCGACGTCGCCTCCTCGGGGATGAAGTCGCCTTCGCGCATCGCGCCGAAGTACTTCATGATGTGGGACGCTTCCCAGAAGAAGCCGCCCGTCTCGACCTCCTTCAGAGCGGCGTAGCGATTGTCGGGCGACTCGTCCGCGCTCCAGAGGATCTGGAGGAACCAGTGCCAGTACGACCAGTAGCTCTCCGAGAGGTCGAGCGCCTCGTTGGTCGCCGACTTGTGGAGCGCCTCGAGCCAGCTCGCGTTCGCATAGAGCCAGCAGTTGCCGATCGCCTGATTCTTCACGTCCGTGTGCGGAAGCGACACGACGTCGTCCGAGGACGTCTGCGCTTCACCCGCCGAGGAGCAGCCGACACCGACTGCAGGCAGGGAGAGCGCGATCGCGGCGCCGAGCACGCGGGTCCGGAAAAGCCGAGCGAGGTCCATGACCCGCGCTCCCCTGCGAAGAGCATACCTCCCCCCACACTCGGGCCAAGGCCCGATCTCACGGGCTTTTTCGCCTGCGCAATTTGCGCAACGCCCGGGGCTTCTGGGGCTTGGGCGAAAGCAACGATCGCGCGCGATCCAGGCGACCGCGCGGCGATCAGACGAGCCCGGAGCGCTTCACGAACTGCTCGGTCGCCGTCTTCGCCGCGCCGAGCGATGCAGCGATCCCGGTCGCCGTCGGGTTCGGTGCCGGATCGCGGAAGACCTGCCACGCCCACCGTCCATCGCCCTTCGGCGCGACCTTCAAGAGGAAGGGACCGACGCGTGTGCTCCAGTGATCTCCCGCTGCCTTGGTCCAGGTCATCGTCGGCTCCCGCAGCGACTCGTAGCACGAGCCCCGCCCGAAGGGACGCCCGCTCGCCGTCCTTTCTCCGCTCGCGCTCAGACGAGCAGGACGTCGCCGGCCGTGTGCTCGATCACCCAACGACTCACGCTGCCGAGGATGACGTGACGCGCGGTCGAGTCACTCCGATCGATCACGAGGAGGACTCCGCTCTTTGCGGCCCTTGCGAGCACGGGACGGCGATTGCCGTGGACGAGTCGCAGCAACCTCGCATCGAGGCCCGCCTCCACGATCCGCGACTCGACGGCCTCGCGAGCCTCGCCGCGACTGTGATCGCGATAGCGCCGGAGCGCCCCGGCGTCCGCGCCGTGGAGCATGAGCTTGTTCTCGAACGGGCCCTCGTACGCATGCAGGATCGAGAGCTCCGCTCCACCGGCCGCGAAGGTCGCACCGTCGACGGCTCGTCGGACATCCGAGTCGACGTCGACCGCGACGGTCACGGCGCGGTAGGGAAGCGTCCTCGGCTGGCGCGCCAAGAGGACCGGAGCTCCCTTTCCCTCGACGACGCGCTCGGCGGTCGACCCGATGAGCGCGCCTCCGAGCGTGCGGCCGCGGCTGCCGACGACGACGAGCGCGGCGTCGACGTCACGCGCCGTCTTCCGGAGTATCGTCGCCGCGCTCCCCGGGACGAGATGCGCGCTCGCGGTCACGCCGTCGGCGCGGAGATCCGCGACCACGCTCTCGACCGCTTCACGGACGCATCGCTCCCCCGCAGCTTCGTCCGGGAGGAACCGGCGCACGAGCGCACGAGGAAGGCGGGACGTCGCATGGACGACGTGCAAAGCTGCGCCGTGCTCGTGTGCGATCGCCGCGGCTCGCGCGACGGCGTGCGCCGATATCGGTGTCAGATCGGTTCCTACGACAATCGCCGGCCTACGCGGCATGAGCGCCTCCATCGGTAACCTCGAGAAGCGCCTTCGCGCTCGCGAGAGCTTCATCCGACCCAACAGCCGCGACGACGTCGCCCTGGCCCAGTCGCTCCGATCCATCGGGGAGCATCACGGGCCGGCCATCGCGCACGATCGCGAGCACGGCCGCGCCCGTCCGCGACCGGAAATCGAGCTCCGCGAGGGTGTAGCCCACCGCCGGGCTATCCGCCTCGATCCGGATCAACCTCGGCGTGCCGAGGCCCGGGAGCAGCGCTGCGACGTCGTCCGCTAGCTCGCTCTCGACCACCGCCGTCTCCTCGGCCTCGTCGAGGTGCGCATCGTCGTGGTGCCCGGCGTCTTGGTGGGGGCGCAGCTTGGCCTTGAGCACGCCCATCACGACGGCGCCCCCGGCCTGGACCTCCACGTCGAACTGCTTCGCATTCCGCCAGAACGCGAGCATCGCGGTCACGACCAGCGCCGCGAGCAAGAGGACCCCGATGCTCGGCGGCACGAACGGCTCGACGACGGCGACCGACGCAGCGCCCACCGCCGTGAGGAGCCCGAGCTGCACTGCGAGCGCGATCTGCCGCGACGCGGCGGATCCCGCGCTCGCGTCCGCGTTCGGCACGAGCCCGACGAGGGCGAGCCCGATCGCCCGCGTGAGCCGCACGACACCGAGCAAGAACGGCAGGGCGACGAGCGCCGCGACGGCGATGAAGAGGCCCTGCGAGACGAGCGGACTCAGGCCGAAGCGCTCCGCCACCACGCCCGAGGCGCGCTGATGGAGCAACCCGCCACCGAGAAGGAGGCCGACGATCGCGCCCGCGTCGAGAAGAAGGAGGATGAGCTGGCGACGCACCCGACCTGCATTCGTCGGCGTCGATGGAGCGGTCCGGACGCGTTCGAGCCAGGCGCTGTAGAGAGCGATGAACGTGTTGATGTTGCGCGGCATCGCGCGCTCGACGGCGTGCGCGACGGCCTCCGACCGACGGACGAGCGACGGAGTGGTCAGCGTGGTGATCGCCGACACGGCGACGGCCACGGGGAAGAGAAATGGCCGCGTCGCGCCGAGGGTGAGCCCGAGGCTTGCGATGATGAAAGAGAACTCGCCGATCTGCGCAAGGCTCATCCCGGACTGGACCGACATGCGTAGCCCGCAGCCGGTGACGATCCCGCCGAGGGTGACGCTGACGATCTTCCCGAGGATGACGACGACGGACAAGACGACGACGGCGAGCCAGTTGTCGAGCACGAGCACCGGATCGATCAGCATGCCGACGGACACGAAGAAGATCGCCGCGAACATGTCGCGCACCGGCATCAGGAGGTGCTCGACGGTGTGGCCCTCGCCCGACTCCGAGATCAACATCCCGGCCACGAAGGCGCCGAGGGCGACGGAGTAGTGGAACGCGACGCAAGCGTACGCGAAGGCGAAGCAGACACCGACGCTCGCGACGAGCGTCGTCTCGGGCCGCCCGAGCCGCACCACCCACCGCATCAGCCGCGGGACGATGAGAAGGCCGACGACGACCATACCGATGAGGAACGCAACGAGCTTGCCAGTGGTCGTCAGGAGCGTCATCGCGTCGAGGCCAGCGCCGCTCGAGATCGTGGTCATCGTCGCGAGGAGGAGGATCGCGATGATGTCCTCGACGATGAGGACGCCATAGACGATCTCGCGCAGGCGAGGCCCGACCTTCATCTCCTCGAAGACCTTGGCGATGATCGTCGTGCTCGAAATCGCGATCGCGCCACCCGCGAAGATGCACTCTTGCTGAGTCCAGCCGAACGCGCGGCCGACCACGAATCCGCCCACCATCATGATCGCGACCTGAATGACGCCGATGACTCCGGCGGTCGGCGCCACTCGGACGAGCTTCTCGACGTTGAGCTCGAGCCCGATCGCGAACATGAGGAGGATCACGCCGAGCTCCGAGAGGGTGTGCACCATCTGCGGATCGGCGTTGAGCGGCAGCGGCAGGTGCGGTCCTACGAGGAGCCCGGCGATGATGTAGCCGAGCACGACCGGCTGACGCAGCCGCTGGAAGACGATCGTCGTGATCGCTGCGACCCCGAGCACGATCGCGAGCGTCTTGAGGAACTCGTGCGCGTCCATCTCGAATTCATAACTTGGAGCATCAACGAATCACGTTCGAAAAGTTCGAACGCACCGAAAGAAATTGCGCTGTCGGCTCGCAGCGACATCGCAAAACGCAACGGGTCGACGTCGCATCGTGGCTACGCTACGCAAGCGCCCTCGACACGGGGCACTCCCCGTCCCAAAGGAGCAAGGGTCGATGCGACATGGATACGTTCTCGGTGCAGCTGCAGCTCTCCTCCTCGCGGCGTCGTGCGCGCAGCCGCCACAACATCCGAACGGCGGAGCTTCAGCTGCAGCTTCGTCGCCAGGTGCAGCCATGAGCGCGACCGACGCAGCGAAGGCTGCCAACCCGCTGCTCGCGACGTGGACCGGCCCGTACGGCGGCGTGCCCGCGTTCGCCAAGGTGAAGGTGGAGCACTTCAAGCCCGCCCTCGAGCACGCGATGCATGAGCATCGCCACGAGATCGCCGGGATCGCGGACAACCCCGATGCCCCCACCTTCGAGAACACGATCGCCGCGCTCGAGGACGCCGGCCGCACCATGGATCGCGTCGAGACGATCTACGGAGTCTGGTCGTCGACGATGAACGACGACGCGTTCAAGGCGGTCGAGCAGGAGATGGCGCCGAAGCTCGCGGCGTTCCAGGACGAGATCGTCCAGAACGTGAACCTCTACAAGCGCGTCGAGGCGATCTACCAGTCGCCCGAGAAGGCGAAGCTCACCCCCGAGCAGCAGCGGCTCGTGTGGCGCCACTGGAACACGCTCGTGCGCGCCGGAGCGAAGCTCGATGCTCCGGCGAAGAAGCGCCTCACCGAGATCAACCAGCGCCTCGCCACGCTCTACACGACGTTCAGCCAGAACGTCCTCGCCGACGAGGAGGGCTACGCGCTCGTCCTCGACAAGGAGGCCGACCTCGCCGGCCTTCCGGACTCGGTGAAGTCGGGCGCCGCCGCCGCCGCGGAGGCGCGCGGACAGAAGGGCAAGTGGGCGATCACGAACACGCGCTCGTCGATGGAGCCGTTCCTCACCTACTCGACGCGCGACGATCTCCGCGAGAAGGTGTGGAAGAGCTACGTCAACCGCGGCGACAACAACGACGCCCGCGACAACAAGAAGATCATCACCGAGGTCCTCAAGCTCCGCGCCGAGCGCGCGAAGCTCCTCGGCTACGCGACGCACGCCCACTGGCGCCTCGAGAACGCGATGGCGAAGACGCCCGAGCGCGCGATGGCGCTGATGGAGGAGGTCTGGACGCCAGCGGTCGCGCGCGTGCGCGAGGAGGTCGCCGACATGCAGGCGCTCGCGAACAAGAGCGGCTCGAAGCGCAAGATCGCGCCGTGGGACTACCGCTTCTACGCGGAGAAGGTCCGCAAGGCGAAGTACGACCTCGACGAGGGCGAGGTGAAGCAGTACCTCCAGCTCGAGAAGCTCCGCGAGGGGATGTTCTGGGTCGCCGGTGAGCTCTTCGGCTTCACCTTCACGCCCGTCACCGGCGTCGAGGTCTACCACCCCGACGTCCGCGTCTGGGAGGTGAAGGACAAGGCGAGCGGCAAGCACGTCGGCCTCTGGTACTTCGATCCCTACGCGCGTCCCGGCAAGCGCTCCGGCGCGTGGATGAACGCCTATCGCCCCCAGGAGCGGTTCAAGGGCGCGGTCACCACGATCGTCAGCAACAACTCGAACTTCGTGAAGGGCAAGGACGGAGAGCCGATCCTCATCAGCTGGGACGACGCGCGCACGCTCTTCCACGAGTTCGGCCACGCGCTCCACGGCCTCTCCTCGAACGTCGAGTACCCCACCCTCGCGGGCACGCGTGTGGCGCGCGACTACGTCGAGTTCCCGTCGCAGCTCCTCGAGCACTGGGTCTCGACGCCCGAGGTGCTGAACAAGTTCGCCCTCCACTACAAGACGGGCGCGCCGATGCCGAAGGAGCTCACCGCGAAGATCGAGAAGGCGGCGACCTTCAACCAGGGCTTCGGCACCGTCGAATACCTGAGCGCGGCGCTCGTCGACATGAAGCTCCACCTCGCGGGCGCGAAGGAGATCGAGCCGGACGCCTTCGAGAAGGAGACGCTGAAGGCGCTCGGGATGCCCTCCGAGATCGTGATGCGCCATCGCACGCCGCAGTTCAGCCACATCTTCGCGGGCGACTGGTATTCCGCCGGCTACTACAGCTACCTCTGGTCGGACACGCTCACGGCGGACGCGTACAACGCCTTCACCGAGGGCAAGGGCCCGTACGATCCCGCGGTCGCGGAGCGTCTCCGCAAGAGCGTCTTCTCGGTGGGTGACACGGTCGATCCTGCCGAGGGCTACCGCGCCTTCCGCGGCAAGGACGCCGGCACCGAAGCACTGATGAAGAAGCGCGGCTTCACCAAGCCCGTCATCACAAAGGCGAAGAACACGAAGTAACACCGGCGCTCGCTCGAGCACCGATCGCCAGACGCGAGGGGGGGCGGCCGACCGGCCGGGGCGGGCAAGAGAAAGCCCGCCTCGCGCCGGCATGACGAGGGCGCGGATCCCGCTATGCTGGGCGCGCCTCGATCCCTCGTGGGGAGTGCGGGGCCTCACGGAGACCGTCATGACCAACCCGTTCCTCCCCGAGTCCGCCGCCGAAACCGTCCGCGTCGTCGAGTCGATCCCCGTGGACGGATCGCCTGGTCTCTCGCCGGAGACGATCGCCGCCGAGAAGATCCCGTCCCCTCCCCACCTCCTGCTCTCGCGCGCGCTCGCGCGTGGCGCGATGGGGCACGTCCACCCCGCGCTGGATCGGAACCTCCTCCGCCAGGTCGCGCTGAAACGGATGGACAAGGACTACGCGAACAAGCCGTTCTATCGCGACGCCTTCATCGCCGAGGCGCAGATGACGGGGCAACTCGAGCACCCGAACATCGTCCCCGTCCACGAGCTCTCGATCGACGAGAACGGCGTCCCCTACTTCACGATGAAGCTCGTCCAGGGCGGCTCGTTCGACCGCTGGCTCCGGCAGCGAAAGCCGGGACAGGTCGAGCGGATCGAGGGCGGGATCGAGATCCTGCTCAAGGTCTGCGACGCCCTCGCATACGCGCATCACCGCGGCGTGATCCACCGTGACCTCAAGCCGGCCAACATCATGGTCGGCGACTTCGGCCAGGTCTACCTGATGGACTGGGGACTCGCGAAGCTCGCGCGGTCGCAGCCGGCGTCGGGCGAGGGCGCGCTCATGAACGCGCCCGGACCGGTCGGCACGCCGGACTTCATGTCGCCGGAGCAGGCGCGCGGCAATCCGCGTGAGGTCGACGAGCGCTCCGACGTGTTCGGCCTCGGCGCGCTGCTCTACGAGGTGCTCTGCGGGCACGGACCGTACGGCCCCGTCGGCACCACGAGCGACGTCGTCCAGCGCGCGGCAGCGGGAGACATCGTGCCGATCGACCAGGCCTGCGAGCACATCGGCGTCTCGAAGCGCATCCGCGCCATCGCCGAGCGCGCGACACAACCCGATCCGGCAAAGCGCTACCAGAGCGTCGCCGAGATGCAGGACGCGATGCGGGCCTTCCTGCACGGAGGCCTCCACCTCCCGCGCAAGCGCTTCGCTGCCGGCGAGGTGATCTTCCGCGAAGGCGACAAGGGCGACGCCGCGTACATGATCGTCGCCGGGCGATGCCGCGCATACCGCACCGTGGACGGCGTGGAGGAGACGCTCGCGACGATGGAGCCGGGCGAGGCCTTCGGAGAGATGGCGCTCATCCTCTTCGAGCCGCGCGCCGCGAGCGTCGTCGCGCTCGACGACGTCACCGTGCTGGTCCTCGATCAATCGACGATGAACGAGGGGCTCGGCCTCTCCGGTTGGACCGGCGCCCTCGTGCGCGCGCTCGCTCAGCGCTTCGCCGATCTCGAGCAGATGGTCCGCGACTCCGGCCTCCGGCGCGGCTGACCGAGCCTCGCTCCGCTCACTCGGTCCGCATGATGATGTGGAAGCCGTAGTCCGTCTCGACGACGTGACTCACGTCTCCACGTCCGAGCTCGAACGCGGCGTCCGCGAAAGCGGGGACGACATCGGTCCGCTGGATCGAGCCGAGCGAGCCTTCACGCGTCGCCGCGCCGGGCTCCTCGCTGTAGCTCTGCACGACCTCCGCGAACGACACGCCCTCCTGTAGCTTCTCGCGTGCCTCGAGCGCGCGGAGGCACGCCTCTTCGCGCGTGCGGGTGACGGTCTCCGGCGCGCGCTTGGCGCCCGCGTACTTCACGAGGATGTGCTTCGCGGTGATCTTCGCCGGCTCGTCGGGCCTCCGCTCGCGCGACGCCCCCGCGATCGCGAGGCAACGTTCGGCCGGCGTCTCCGCCCGCGCTTCCTCCTTGGTCGGCGTGGTCGGAGGCGCCGAAGGCGAGCTGCCACCGCAGCCCGTCGCGATGGAGAGAAGAACTGCGCTGACCAGGGCAGCCGCGAGCGGCGAGACGAGCTTCATCGACCCGCCACACTACAGCGCAACTCAGTTGCGCCGACTGTGAAAAGTAAGACGCAATTGCTCACTTCACGAGCTTCGAGGGCGCGATGCGCAAGGACCGCTCGAACATCTCCGCTTCGCGCTCGAGCTCGTGTTTCTGCGAAGCGTCCTCGTGTTCCAGCGAAGCGTCCTCGTGCTTCGGCGACGTGTTCGTGGGCGATGCCACGAGGGTCACGACAACACCGCCTCCGAGCTCGAACGCGTCCTGCCGTCGAACGGCCTTCAGGGTCGTCGGCGGCGTCAGGTTGTAGATCTCCGACTCCTCCACGTGGAGCGTCAGCTCGTCAGCGGTCAGCGCCCAGCGCCCCTTCGCGGACTTGCTGATGTTCCATGCGTACGTGCACCATTCCTCGGAGTAAGAGAACTCTCCGTCGTCGGAGAGCTCGAGCCGGTAGATGTTCTCGCCATCGTCCTGGTTCGGCTGTGCAGAGTAGTAACAGCGCCTCGCCATCGTCGGCTCAGCATACGACGGGCTTCGCCGCTGATGCCGACCTGCCTTCCGCCCACTCGCGCACGGCGAACGAATCCGTCGGAATGCCATGCGAACGCACGACCTCGAGGAGGTTCACGAACCCGCTGTGCGCGTCGAGCATCGCGGCGACTGCGTGCAGCGTGCGGCGCTGGAGATCGCCGAGCTGCGCAGGCGTCTCGCCCGCGAACATGGCGCCGAGGAACGCATCGAGGTAGGCGATGCGATGGAGCAGGCCGCCGTCCTGCCCGATCGCGGCGAGCATGACGTCCGCGTTCCGGACGATGAGCTCGGGCGAAACCACGCGGAGCACCGCGAGGCGCACGTCGTCGCCGAGGAATGACTCGAGCCGCCGGAACGCGGATGGAGTCGGCCGGTACGTTCGCAGGTCGCTCGATGGCCATTGGCGCATCCTGGTTCAATTTCACGCGCTGTTCCGTCGACGCAGTCGTCAGGGGCGAGGAGACGACTGCCCGCGGCCGCACACCCGCGCTCGCATGCGCTCTCGCCCCGTTGCGAGGCGGGTGGCGTCGCCGGCGCCTCGGATCCGCAGCCGAGGAGCACGGCGTCGACGACTAGTCCAAGTACCGCCGAGCCCGCCTTCGCAAGCCGACGGCGACGACGAGAGCGAGCAACGCGCCAACGCCGCCGTTCGACGTCGTCGTGTGCACGTTTCGGCATCCGCAGCCAGCGTCGTCGAACTCCGACGTCGCGGGCGCGCCTGCGTCGGCGGCAGACAGCCCGGCATCCTCCGGTGCGCTAGCGTCTTCGCTGCCGGCATCGGGTGCGCTTGCGTCCTCGTCGCCGGCATCCGCAGCCGGTGCGCGCTTGACGTCGAGCGTGAGTGTCTGCTGCACGCTCGCGCTGCCGTCCGACACGGTGAAGGTGATGACGCTCGAGCCTTCCGTCACCGCGAGGGTCGGGATCTTCGCGTGGCGCGTGGCGCCAGTGCCTGTGAACGTGATCGCATCCCCCGGAGCGACCGATGCATTGGAGGACGTCGCGGTCACGACGAGATTGTCGAGCGGCGTGTCGACGTCCGCGAGCGTCAGGGCGATGTCCGCGGTCTCGCCCGCGATGACGGAGACGCTTGCAAGGGGCGCGATCGTCGGTGCGTCATCGAGAGCGCCGACGGTCACGGCGAAGGTCGTCGACGCCGTCTTCATCCCGTCGCTGACGGTCAAGGTGACCGTGCAGGTCCCGGAGGCGTTGGCGACGGGAGTGATCGTGATCGTGCGCGAGGCGCCGGCACCGCCGAGCGCTAGGCCGCTGTCCGCGATGACGGCCGGATTCGACGACGTCGCGCTGACCACGAGGCTCGCGACGTCCGTGTCGACATCGGCCACGGTGAACGGGAGCGCCGCCGTCGCAGTGTCCTCGTCCGTCGTAACGTCGCCCGGCGACGTGATCGTCGGCGGAGCGGTGTCATCGTTCGTGATCGTCGCTTGGCCGACGGGGTCGACCTCGATGGCGCCGCGAACGTTGCTCACGGCAAGCGTGAATGTCTCGTGCGGCTCGAAGTCGAAATCACCTATGACGCTGACGTTGATCGTCTTTGACGTCGCCCCGGCGGGGATCGACACGTTCGTCAGCGAGAGCGCCGTGTAGTCGTCGTCGGCGACGGTGGCCGTGCCATCGACGGTCGCGACGTCGAAGAGAACTCCGTCGGGGCCGGCCGGTGCATCGAGCGAGACCGTGAAGGTCACCGTTTGCGTCGTGCCGGCGCCGCCCTCGGCAATGCTGGCATCGGAGACGCTCAGCCCGGGGAGCGACCAGCGAATCGAGATGGAAGGGTCGATACCGGCGCCGCTGGCGTGGACGACGTTCTGCGCGTTCGGCGCGACGTAGCTCGACCCTCCACCGCCGCCACCTGCAGTGGGCGACAGCTCGCAGCCGCCGCCACCGCCGTAGAGACCACCACCGCCACCACCGCCGCTGTTGGCGCCGCTGCCGCCGTTGCCGAGCGAGCCTGCCTGAGGTGACCCCGACGAACAGCCGACACCGGCGGCGCCGCCCGCGGTCGTCGCCCCGCCGAACCCTGACGCCGTCGTCGTCGTTCCGTTGGCGGTGCCGTTTGCTCCATTGACGCCACCATTGCCACCAGCGCTGGTGTTGCCGGGGAATCCCGCGCCGCCGCCACCGCCGGCGATGAGCAACCTCGACTCGAGCGAGCCAGCGCTTCCGCCTTGGATCGTCCGGATGTCCGATGCG
>MKVQ01000023.1:89692-99801 GCA_001899635.1 Myxococcales bacterium 68-20
CCATGGGAGAACCGCCCGCGAAGGACACACCGTAGCTGCCGACCCGCGCGTAGAGCGTCTGACCAGGCGTGACCGGCAATGTCGCGCTGACCTTCGCGCCCGCGCCCCCCCTCCCCGCGCTGCTATTGCTGCCCTTGCCACCGACGGCCGTGACGTCGATCGCATGCACTCCATACGGTACGACGAAGCTCTCCTCCGTCCGCGTGAGTGAGAACGTCTTGACCGCATCGGCCGCGCGCGCAGCGGGGGCGTAGAGAACGGGGGCTGCGACCAGCAGTGCAGACAGGAATCGACGAGCGTGGACGTCGGGCGAGGAGCGATGATTCGGGGGGGCGATGGACACGAAGAGGAAGGGTATCGAGACCGATCGGCGGAGCGCACCCTACGGATCCGTAGGAGCTGCTTCTACCAGCCTCCTGCCCTTCGTAGTGGCTGCGCGCCTGCCAACCAAAGAGCGCTGAGCTCGGCCCGACTTTGCACGGCCATCTTCCGATACACGTTCACCACGAGCTGGTGGGCGTAGCTCGGGCGGAATGAGAGTCGCGACGCGAGAGCCTTCTCCGACGACGGGCCGAGGAGCTCGAAGAGCACCTTTCGCTCGCTCGGCGCAAGCAGCTGACAACCTTCGCTTGCACCGTGGCTCAGCGCAAACCAACGACACATCCGCGCGAACCCGGGCATGGCGTTCGCGATCGTGGCCCGGTCGACGGCGCCGAAGTCCGCTGCGCCCATCGCACGATCGAACAAGAAGAACACCTCGACGTCGCGGCTGACCGAACATACGCCGACGAGGCGATCGCCGAGCTGCGTTGCCTCCTTCAGCGCGCGAGCATGCGACCGTCCCCACTCTTCTGGCGTGTAGAGATCCGTTCGTGCTGCGGCCCGATGCTGACCTGCTGCCTCGAGGATTCGCCTCGTGCCGGGCTCGGTGAGGCCGTCTTCGAACTTGCGCAACAAGGCGTCGCCCGCGCGTGTTCGTAGCTCGACCTCCCGCCCGAAGCGAACGATCCGTAGCGGCTTCCAATCGTCGCCGCGTTGGCGCCGTGCGAGCAAGAAGGACGAACACTCGGCCGCGACGAGCGCGGCAAGGCCTTCGCATACGGCGCGACACGTGGCGTCGATCGCCGAAGCGGCGCCGCTGTCCGCGAAGTGCCACAACGCCACCACATCGCGTGACGCAGGGATATGGCTGTCGGGGAGCATCAAGCACAGAGCAGAATATCACGCGCGCTTTCCGAGTCCGGCGCGGGCTCGACGCGAAGGCTCGCGCCCACGCCGAGGCGACGAGCGGTGTGACCGTCAACGGTCGGGCAAGTCGAGGGCGCCCGTCCTCGAAGCCTCGTCCTGCGCCCCGAGCTTACCGTGATCTCGTCGAGACGGCCGGTGAACGCGAAGGGAACGTCGTAATCGCCGGCCGCCGACCGGCCTCCGCCCGCCGCGTGCGGCCGCGTGGCCGTTCCACACGATCCGTACAGTCCGTACCGGACATCCGCCCGGGAGAGATACACTCTCCTCCGGATGCCGGAGCCGGGGGACCTCGTCGGACGCACGATCGCGCAACGCTACCGCATCGAGCAGCTCGTCGGCGGCGGGGCGATGGGGGACGTCTATCGCGCGCGCCACATCGGGCTCGATACCGACGTCGCGCTCAAGATCATGCGGCCCAGCATTGCGGGCGAGTCCAACTTCAAGGAGCGCTTCTACCGCGAGGCAAAGGCCGCGAGCCGCCTCGAGCATCCGAACTCGGTACGCGTGCTCGACTACGGACAAGAGCCCGACGGCGTCGTCTACCTGGCGATGGAGTTCTTGCGCGGACGCGATCTGCTCCACGTCCTCCACACCGACGGACCGCTCTCCGACGAGCGGATCGTCGACATCCTCGTCCAGACGCTGGCCGCGATCTCGACGGCTCACGGTCATGGGATCGTCCATCGCGACCTGAAGCCCGAGAACATCATGATCGTCCAGGGCGACGACGACGGTCGCGACGGCGTGAAGGTCTGCGATTTCGGCATCGCGAAGCTGATCGACGCGCGCGCGTTCAAATCGCACGAGGACGTGAAAACGGAGCTCACGACCGGTAACGCGATCATCGGAACGCCCGAGTACATGTCGCCCGAGCAAGCGCGAGGCGAGTCGCTCGACGCGCGCAGCGATCTCTACTCCCTCGGCGTCATCCTGTACCGGATGCTCACCGGGCGCCTTCCGTTCGACGCCGAGAACGCGATCGGGATCGCGGTGAAGCAGATCATGGAGGAGCCGGTCGCGCCCTCGCGCGTGGTCGAGCGCGTGAATCCACGACTCGAGGCGATCTGCCTCCGTGCCCTCCGCAAGGATCCTCGCGATCGCTACGCCACTGCGAAGGAGATGCGGGCCGAGCTCCGCGCGGTGCTCGGCGTACCTCCACCCGCCGCCTCGAGCTCCGGGCCGGCCGCGCCGGAGCCTCGCGTCGTGGCCCACGCCGCCACGGAGCTGGAGGGCGCGGAGACGCTGAGCGATGGCTTCGCTCCGAGACTGACCACGCCGATGGTGAGCGCCGGCGTCGCTCCACCGCAAACGACGCCGATGGAGCCCCCTCCACCGGACTCGAGCGAGGTCGTCGTTCCGCTCGAGTCGAGCCGGCGCTTCCTCGGCATCGCGCTCGTCGCCCTTCTCGGCGCGGTGGCGCTCACCGCGGCTGCCTTCGTCTGGACGTGGACGCCCGAGCCGACGTCCGGCGCCGGCCTCGTCGCGACCGCGCCCGCTGCGGAGAGCCCGGCGGCGACGCCGCTCCCGGACGTCACGGCGAGCGGCGCGGAGGCGCCCCCGCTCGCCACGTCGACACGGACCTCGACGCGCGTGCCCGCTCGCACGTCTCCCGCTGCGCGCGAGGCAGCGGGACCGAGCGCGTCACCTCCCCGTCCGTCCGCATCGACCGCACCGCCTGCGGTGCCGTCATCGGCGCCGGCCACGCAGCCGATCTCTCCGCCGAGCGCGCCGCCCGCTCCGCCGGCCGCCGAGTACCGTCCGACGAACGCGCTCGTCACGCGAGGGCCGCTGACGACCGAGCGGGTGCAGCGCGACGTGCTCGAGCGCAAGCTCGCGGACCTCGCCCCACGGTTGAACGATTGCTACCGGGACGCGCTGTTCATGACCGGCGCGCCCGTCGGCGGCAGAGCTCAGATCCACATGTCGATCGATCCCGCCGGACACGTCGTCAGTGTCATCACCGCCCCGCAGCTCCCGCCGTTCCAGAGGTGCGCCGGCCGCCTCGTCTCCTCGCTCTCGGTGCCGCCGCAAGCGGTCGAGGCCGGCGGCGGCACGGCCGAGCAGAACCTCGAGCTCATTCCCTGAGCACGCTCGAACGAGACGGCGCTGGAATCGGACCACCGGCGGCGCGCGAGCTGTGGCATCGTCGCCCGATGCCGCTCTCGGAAGAAGCCTTCACCGCCCTCGTCGACGCCGGATGCCTCGACTGCAAGAGCAAGAAGCTCACAGTCGAGACGTACGTGGCGCAGCAACTCCCGCTCCTCGGCGGCGAGGTCTACGGCTCGCCCTCGTGGGGCTACAAGGGTGAAGACCTCGTCCGCGGCACGTACCGGATCGCGTGCGCCGGCTGCACGAAGGAGCTCTTCACCGCCACGGCGTGCCCGCGGTGCGAGGCGCCCGACGGCGTCGAGCGGGCGCTCGAAGCGGAGAACGACTTCCCGCTCCCGACCTCCTGCACGGGCTGCGGGAGCGAGCTCGTCACGGCCACCGCGTACGTGCCTGCCGTGGTCGTCTACGAGGGCAAGCGGGCAGCCAAAGCGCGCACCCAGACCGCGCCGGAGGACCCGGGCTTCCACGCCTATCGTGCAGAATGCAAGCAATGCCGGAACGTCGCCGAGCGGCGGGTACCGTGTCCGCTCTGCACGCTCGCCTGACGGAGCCACTTCGTCTCAGGTGGGAGCGGGAGGGCGAGGACCGGAGTCCTCTCCCGCGATGACTCGACTCGGCGGCGCCGCTGGCCCAGCACCGCGAAATGACGGGAACACGGACTCGTGGGGTTTGGCATCCATCGTGCGATGGGCCCGGCCATGCCGACGCAGACCTGGATGGCTCGCCTCTCCCTCGCCGCGTGTTTCGTAGGTGCGCTCGCGCTCCTGCCCGCGCGGTCCGAAGCGAAGCCCGCGACGGCGTCGGGCCCGAGCCCGTGGTGCGCGCCCGAGGTCGAGACACTCCCGGGTGACGTCTGCTACCTCGACGGCAACAGCAAGGCAGCACCGCGTCGCACGCTCGTGATCTTCCTCCATGGCGCGATCGCGAAGAACACGAACTGGTCGCATAACCACGAGCGCATGCTCCTCCGCCTCGCGAAGGCGACCGGGATCGAGGTGCTCTTCCCGAAGTCGCCGCTCACCGAGCCCGGCTACGTGTGGCCGGGCTCCGTCGAGAAGCAGGAGGCCGTCGAGCAGGAGCTGATCGACGGCTGGATGACGGCGAAGAAGCTCGTCGAGAAGCGCGACACGCGCCCGTTCGACGACGTCTTCGTCATGGGCTTCTCGAGCGGCGCCTACTTCGCGAGCTCGCTTGCGATGCGCGGTCGCCTCGACGTCGACGGCTACGCCGTGTTCGCGGGCGGCCAGCCGATGGGCGCGCGGAGCACACCGATCGAGCGCTTCTCGCCCGTGTTCGTCGGTGTCTGCGCGGACGACGAGACGACGGCGGCCCACTCGCGCGCCTTCGCGGGCTCGCTCGCCTCGGCCGGGATTCCGCGGGCGATGATCGAGCGGCGCGTGGGCCACGGCCTCGACCACGTGCACTTCACCTCCGCGCTCGCGTACCTGCGCAACAAGAACAAGGCGCGCCTCGCTGCGCGCTGACCGCAGCGGACGCAGATGCGGAATGAACGACGGTGCGAGCATTCCGCGCCTGTAGAGCCCCTTCGGCTTGTGGGCGGTGACGATCGCGGTAGGCTCGCTCGCGTCGGCCGTCGTCACCTTGTACGTCACGCGCGCCATCACCATCCGTGGGCCGCTCCACCCGCTGACAGGTGCCCCTCGTCAGAAAACGGAGATGGGATTGACCACCAGCTTCCGCAGCGCAGCTCCCCCCGCAAACGCGTAGCTCGCGTAGCTGCCCCAGCCCCACACCGTCGCAGAGAACGGACCGTCGCTGTTCATGCGCTGCATCCCGACCTTGCACGTGCCTCCGTCGAAGCTGTCTCCGCTGCCGAAGTTGCGAGACAGGTCGACACGCGTGAACTCGTAGTCTCCCCGCGTGCCGATGGGGCGAAATTCGGTCAAGTTGCCGGCACACTCCAGCCAGACGTCGTGAAATCTGCCGGCGGTCTTGGCCCTCACGATGACGAGCGACGTCTCTGGGTAGGTTGGGTCGGCATAAAAGGAATACGAGCGCAAGTACTGCCCCGTCGGAACGACGTTCACGAACTCCGGATCTCCGGCGCCGTTGGCCTGGATGCCTCCGGACATGTACGCGGCGACATAGATCGGGTGATCGGCATCCTGCGTGCGCACCACGAACGTGTCCCCCGTTCCGGCATAGAAGATCTTGGACTCACCGCGCGAAAGCGCCGTGGGGGCACCTGCGGGCGGCAGAGGGGGATCGTACTCGAGCAGGGTCCCATCTCGGGCGGCGACGATCCGATAGGGCATGGGTTCATGCTCGTTCCCAGCCCGCGGGCGATAGCCAACACCGACGTACTCCGATCCCCACTGCTCCAGCGACGGAATTTGTTGAGTGAGGAAGTCGCAAGCAGCCGCACCGACTGGAATTTCCGCGCACTGGTGGCCGCCGAAGGTCGTCGTCGGCTTGTTCGACGTGACGACGCTCCCCGTGAGCTCCTTCGATTGGACGAGCTGAATGTTCTGCCCCTTTCCGAGCCGAAACGTGATGGGGATTCCGGCCGGACTCCCGACGACACCTGAACCGTTCTGGAGGTCCACCTTCGGTAGAAGCGTCACCTCGGTGTCGTCCTCGGAGGCGACGATCAGCGCGGCTGGTCGTCCGGTCCGTGCGGCTTCCCAGCCGTTGACCAGGATGTGCTGTTTCTCCCATGTTGCGACCGGCAAATGGAGCGTGGCCGTGGGAACGAAACTCGAAGCCCCTCCAAACGGGTAGATCGACGCAAGGCTCACGGGCATGCTCGCCGTGAGATGAAACGACGAGCCGATCCCGGTGCCGTTCGGAATGATGTCCGCGTGCGAGGCGGGAACGACCCCTTTAGGACACATAATATCAGGGTCGAGCGGGGTGCTCGAAACATAGGGCTCGCCCGAGCGATCACGATCCGAGAGGAAGAGAATCGCGCCTTCCCCCGGAGGGAGCGGTCCGGTATGTGCAGCGAGCGTCGCGCTTCCCGGACTCGTCCGGAACAACGACTTCGAAATATCGACGGACTGACCTTGGTACTCGAGTGAGACGGTCGCGTCCTGGCTCGAAGCATTGACCACGTACGCGGCGTAGCAGGACTGGCGATATGCAGCCAATGAGTATCGCGGCGCCTGGAGATAGAACTCGCACCCGTTCGAGCTACGATCCGCCGCCGCCGCCGCGCACGGCTCTTGGCAGACCCCGGCGCCGCACGCCGTATCCGGCGGGCACAACACCGTCTCGGTCACGCTACCGTCGCATACCGTGAGCTTCGACCGTCCGTCGAGCGAACACTGAACGCCGCATACTGGCGCGGCGCCGCTGTCCTCGGCGACGAAGACCCCGGGGGTGTCGAGCCCCGGCCTGCCACTTCCGCAGGCAACTGCGGTAGCGAGGGCAAAGCCGCAGACGACGAATACTCCGGCGCCGACGCCGAACCGCCTCTGCAATGACGTCATGGCAGTAGCACTTCCTGGGGTGTGAGGCTCGAGGCTTTCAATTCTCCTGTACCGAGCTGACCGTAGTAATCGCTTCCCCAGCAATAGACCTTGCCGCTCGTCAGAAGGGCACAGGTGGAGTCGAACAGGGTCTCGACCTTCACGGCCGGAGCTGGGAGCCCCCTGACCTCAACCGCCTCGTACGCGTGGTCTTTCGTCCCGTCGCCCGCCTGACCACTCTCGTTGTTTCCCCAGCAGTACACCGCCCCCGAACCACCCACCGCACACCAGCGGTCCGGCACGACACCCCGCTGCGCGGGCATGCTCACCTGGCGGACAGGCTCGGGGAGCACGATCGGGGTCGGTAGCGCTCGACTGAGGTCCGCGGACCCCTGACGTCCTTGTCCCCAGCAGTAGCCGACACCCGATACAGCTGCGCATGCATTGTTGCTCTCCATCGCGATCGCCGTCGTGATTCCTGCGACCGCGAGAGGCTGGGGACGACTGTCGGGAAAGAGCGATGTGACACGCCCGAGCGGTGGCGTCGCCCCCCAACTCACCATCGACCCGTCCTCGAGCGCGACGAGAGTCGCATTACCTACTTTGATGTCGCGCGCCTTTGCTCCCGGCGGGAGCGCGATCGGGTGGGGTGGCAGAGACACGTTACGATTGCTGCCGTCGAACGGAGCGATCTGCCCATTCGCGTTCGATCCCCAGCAGACGACGCCGTCTTCGACCACGGCGCAGCCCACGTTGCCGGAGTTGCTCACTTTCTTCACGCCCTCGATGGGGAGCTTCACCGGCGTGCGCTCCGTGGTGGTGTTGGAAGCATCCCCGACCACATACGGACCGTATCCCCAGCAGTACGCCGAGCCGTTCTTGTCGACCGCACACGTCCGATCGAGCGCGACGATGTTCTCGATGCCGACCACCCTCCTCGGTGTTGCGCTGGGCAACGTGCCGGCATCGTCGCCGCGTCCGAGCTGGCCGTAGTCATTGCCACCCCAGCACGCGACTGTGCCATCGCGAAGCAGCGCGCAAACCGTCTGAGCGTCGAACAAGGTCGAGGTCAGCTCGGTGGCGCACGGGTCCGTCGTGCATTCGAACGGAAGCGGCGCCGGATCGAACGTTCCAGCGTCGCGCAAGGGAGCGTCCTCCGCCGACGCCTCGATCCCGCCGTCGGGAAGAGACGCATCGGGCGTCGCGTCGCCGCCCACGAAGCCCACGCGAACATCGTCGCTCGAGCAATTCGCCGCGGCGCAAGAGAGCACCCCGCAGACGGTGACGACGGCACGCGACACTTGTCGCTTATGGATTGGTCTTATGAAGCGCATGATGAGCTCCGACGAGCCATAGGTTCGCATTCGCGGTACCGTGGATCTTGAAATCTGAACCTTTGAGCGGAGCGCCGCTCAGCGACAGCGTCGAGATTGCATAGCTGCCCCCTGCACTCCAAACGTCGTCGCCGCTTACCACCATGCCCGTTCCTGGCATCCCGATTCCTCCCATCCACAGACGGCCCTCCGGCGCACGGTAGAGCGAGGTGAAGAAGCTCGCGGCCCCAGGTGACCTATCGCGATCGTCCACGGGATCGAGCGATAGGACCTTGGAGGTGGCCACGGAGTAGCCGCCATCCCCCGCGGAGATCTTCACCAACTCGCGGCCGCCCTGGATCCCCGCCACCTGCCCGTCCCCGAGCGTCTGGAGAGACGTCAGCCACCCTCTCGCCGATCCCATCATCGAGAATCCTGGCCGTGCTTCGCTGCATCGGGCCCCCTTGACGATCCCGTCGGAGATCCTCTCGTACCCGGAAGGCGTCTTGCGCACGATCACGGGACACGCTCCTTGATTGCGCGCCATGTTCGTTCGAACGAACGAAAACCAAAGATCGTCGCGATTGGCTCCGGTCATACCAAGAGCAAACAGCTCTTCGGTGCTGCTACTGACATCGTCGGCCGTGTACTCCGGCATCCATGACGGCGCCGCGGCGCCCTCGCTCTTCCAGTGATAAACAGTATTCGTATACCAAGCATACACGTCGCCGGCACCTGTTCCCCATACACCCAAGGTTGGATAGAGCGCGCGCGACACCGCCTCAGGCGGAGAGTCGGGTTCGTAGGAGCGCTGGCGAACGGGGCTATGGTCCTCGAGGGCGTGCGATGTCCACGTCCACGCCATCTCCGACGAAGGCCGTGTTCCGTGGACGATCGTCCCTTTTGCGACGGCGTAGTAGAGCTCGTTCTCGCTTGGAGCCCAAATGTTGGCCACGTACCGGGCAAGCCCAGTTTGGTTTTGGCTATTGTCGTCGATGTATCTCCACTTTCCTTCGGCGTCGGTCCACTCGAGAACTTTGACGCCGACGGTGCGACTCTCGGCGGTGGCGAACGCACGGCCCTCGAGTGGCCAGATGCTCTTCAGCATCAGATCCGCGTCGGGTAGAGAGGTCGCGCACCAGCCGGCCGAACTGCACGAACGTCCGCTCGGCGCAGCCTCGCCGCGCGCATCGGTCGTCCCGGCGTCCGGGAGCACATCGGGTCTGCGCTCCGGTTCCGGTTCCGGTTCGCCGAGCTCAGGCTCGGCGTCGCCCGAGCCACAATCGACCGCCGCTACGAGAAGGAGCAACGCCGAGGTGAAGGTCACTGCGGGCGCGCGTGTCATGGTTGCCCTCCGAGAGAAAGAATGACTCCTTGGCCGCCGATCCAGACGTGGCCGGGCGCCGGCATCCAGACGGCCGTGAGGTCCGGACGACGTGCGCCGAGCCCGGCGATCTTCACCCGAGCCCAGGTCTTCCCGTCGTAGTGAAGAACGACCCCCGCGTCGCCTGCCGCCCATATGTCCGACGAGGACGAGCCCCACACCGCGCGGAGGTTCACGTTGGCTGGAATGCCTGTGACGATCTCCGCGGTCGCCGAATCCGCGAGGTAGCGACGGATCGTTCCGGTGACGCCCACGGCCCAAGCTTCGGAGTCGGACGCAGCCCAAACGGCGTTGAGCTGGTTCCAGGTCAGGCTGTTGAACGCCGAGGAGCTCGGACTGTCGCCGTCCGCACCCGTGATGCGGAAGGCCCTTCCCTTGGATCCGACTGCCCATGCGACGTCGGCGGAGCTGCCGTGAATGCTGGCGATACCGTCACTGTCGCAGGGGGAGGAGCATACAGTCCCCGGCTGGATCTCGAACGAGGCGTCCGAACGCCGCCGTACGCGCCAAAGGCCATTTGTGCTGCTGCTAAGAGGGGTCACGTTCAACAATCCGCACCACGTCCATTGAGCCCCTGGTGCCGTCCACGCGGACCTGAAGTCGAAGTCTTGGGCGGTATTATAG
>MKVQ01000023.1:99814-373273 GCA_001899635.1 Myxococcales bacterium 68-20
TGTCGATGCCGTTCAAGTAGACGCGATGCATCTTCGCGCCGAAGACGAGCTCTCCGGAGTCGAAGAGCCGAAGACCTTGCAGGCTCTCGGTCGTGTCCGGCCCCGACCGCTTCCACGATGTCCCGTCGAAGTGAGCCAGCGTCCCCACCGTCCCGGCAGCCCATACGTCGGTCATCCCGCGGCCGACGATGACGTTGATCTGCGTGCGAAGGTCGAAGGTGTCGACGTCGTCCGGGGAGCGGCTTGGTTTGAAGGGCCCGTTCTGGCAAAGAACGTCCGGCGAACAGGTCTCCGGAAAGTACTCGCAGTCCGCGCAGGGACCGGCTTCGACCTCCGGATTGGCGCCTGGTTCAGGAGCAGAGGGGATCGGCGCATCTTCGGGCATACTGGATTCAGCCGTCGGCGCACCATCCTCCGCGCAAGCGCTGAGAAGCGCGAGTACGCAGGCTCCCGTTGCGCCGACCATGGCAACCACGAGAGAACGCTTCATCGCAGGAGTCCTCCATCCTCTTGCGCGCACGGCTCCACGACGCAGCGCCCCTGAACACACGCCTGACCGGCAACGGCATCGCAGACCGCTCCACAGCTCCCGCAATTGTTGGGATCGCTGTCGGTGTGCGTCTCGCACTCGTCGGCCGCATTGCCGTTGCAGTCCCCCCATCCAGACATGCACGTCATCTTGCATGCTCCGAACTCACAGCTCGGCGTCGCATGGACCCACCAGCCGGATTTGGGACATGCGACGTCGCAAGCGCCGCAATGATCCGGATCCGACGTGAGGTCGTAGCATCTCCCGAGTGACGTATCGTTGGGTCCTGCTCCACGCGTTCCGCAGAAGGTCAGGCCCGGATCGCACACACATCCGATTACGAATGAAAGAGCAATCGGCTGGAGCGCGCAGAACTGATCCGCAGAGCAGGCCTTCCCGCATGCTCCGCAGTTCTCGTTCGTCCACAGCGGCGTCTCGCATCCGTTGGCGGCCAGGTTGCGATCGCAATCGCCCAAGTACTTCTGGCACTTCAGTGCGCCGCACTTCCCTTCACTGCAGCCGTAGTACGTGTTGTCGTAGAGAACGCCGCCGTCGTTGGTGGGATCGCAGGCGTTGCCACACGCTCCACAGTTCACGTCGTCGTAAGCGACGTCCCGGCACCTGCGACTTGGACCATTGCCGACCAAGCAGGGCTCTTGACCGGCTTGACAGCCGCACGCGAAGGCTATGTTGTTCCCGGTCTGATCGGCACACGGTTTGTCAGGGTCGGAACACTTGTTCCCGCAGGCTCCGCACGAGTCGTCGCTTTTGGAGGAGCTCTCGCAACCGTCGTCTACGATGCCATTGCAATCCAACTTCTGCGCGTAGGGGTCGCATGCGAGCACGCAGCGACCTTCGATGCATGTGTACACTTCGGCGGCGCCCCGAGAAGGGCAAGCGACGCCGCAGGCGCCGCAGTTCTGCGTATCGGTCAACAGGTTCACATCACATCGAAAGGCGGACGTCGGGCAGGTCGTGTAGCCCATAGGGCACTGGCTCGATGGGCAGTACTCCGTGAAGTCGGCGGCGCCGTCGAGCAGTGCCGAGCCCGCGTCGACGGTAGTGAACCCTTGACCAGGCGCGCCGACCCCGTCCACATATCCAACGTTTCCTTGGACCGTGCAGCTCTCAACCGCGAACGCGACAGCGGCGAGCCAAGCCCCGCCCGCTATCAGCCGTGCACCTCTCTCGAACTTCGGCATCGATACTCTCTGTTTCCCGCGTCGATTCGCTTCACGAGAATCGACATCACTCGGACGTCAGTGAGGCGCGACTTCGCCGTCGCCGATATCGTCCACACCGGTCGCCGAAAGACCGGTCGACCGGGAGACCTGGTCCGCGTAAGGGCTCCTTGAGTACGTTCGGAGGAAGTGTCGAGCGCGGGCCCGAGCTTCGTCGAGCCGGCCTTCCCGCACGAGCGCGTCTATCGCCAGAGCGCCGCGTTCCTCGAGCAGGATCCCTCGCGGATGCGTGCGATCCAACTCCGTCAGCAGACGCAGTGCCTGGGCCGGATCGGTACGAAGATGGCGCCGCGCTAGCGCAAGTCGGGCGAGCTCGTCCGTTTCGTCTGCGGGCGGGGCGGGAGCGTCGGCGCCCGCATGGGGCTTCGCCGCTGGGCTCGTGCCTCCGACCGTCACGGGAGCCATTCGAGGTGAGCGCGCCGGGGCCGACGGCTCGCGTGCGGGTCGTGCGGGTATCGATGCTGGCGGGGCGACCAGCTCACGCTCTAGTTCGCGGGGCACCGATGCGCTTTCCGCGCTCAGCGCGGGCGCGGGCTCGACCGCCGTCGGAACAGCGACAGGGCGCGTCGGCGGATCCGACCGCGAGAAGGTCGCAATTCCACCAACGACGAATGCACCGCCGAGAACGATCCATCCAGCTTTCGCGCCGAGCGCCCTGCCCTGACGTTCCGTCGACTGCTCGGTCAGCTTCGCTCGAAGCTTGTCGAGAGCGGCCGACATGTCGGAGGGCGCACGCGATGCCGATACTGCACACGCCATCGCTTTGCGTAGCTCGCTGCTTGCCTTGGGATCTTCGATCCAACGAATGGGGTCATCAGCCATGGGAAACCTCCCGGCGAGCGATCACGCGCCCGATGACGCCGCGAGGCGATTGCTCGAACGCCTTGCGGAAGCGCGCGCGAGCGATGCTGAGGCGGGAGTGGACGGTGCCGACTGGAATGCCGAACGCCTCGGCGATCGAGCTGCAGGGCTCCCCTTCGAGCTCGAAGAGTACGAACACCGCGCGATGCTCGAGATCCAGCTGATCCAGAGCTCGCTGCATGCGCACGAGGGTCTCGGCAGCGGCAGCGCGCTCGAATGGTCCTGGGCCGTCGAACGCGGCGGTGGCCAAGGCCCGCTCGTCGTGGATGCAGCGGCGGCGATGCCAGAAGCGCCGCCGGTTGGCAACGATCCCCAATGCGATCTGAGCGAGCCAAGTGCTTGGCCGTGCCTGCCCCGCCACGTAGCCCCCCTTTCGGTGCGCCATGATGAAGACTTCCTGGACGATGTCGTCGACGTCGTCCTCCGGGACTCCGCCTACGCGCCTGACGAATCCGCACACGAACGCTCGTTGCTCACGGTAGAGCTCTTCCGTGTCGGTGTTCCCGGCGGGAGCCATCTCCTCTTCCTGTCCTACGGGCGCGGCGCGCTTCACACTATTTTCGGGAAACGCACACCGTGGCGCCCGGACAGGTCAAAGAGCGTAGTGCAAGCCGATCCCGAAGCTTGCCCCAAGCTCGGGCATGACGGTGGTTTGCTCGAGCCGTCCACCGGCTTTGCCCACAGTGAGAGCAGGGCGAATGATTGCTCGTAGGAGCCCGGCGTGCCCGACAAGCTCCCAGCGTGCCGCCAGCTGCCAGGCCGCCATCAATGCACCACCGACGAACACCCACGGTACGGTCGTCGACTCTGCGCGCGCGAGGCCGCGACCGATGCCGGTCCACCCCCCCGCACCCATGCGTGCGCACGGCCCCATCGAGATCGTTCTCGCGCGCGCCAACGCGCAAGCGTCGGCTTCTCCCGCGACGGCAAAGACGCGTGCCCCTGCGCCGGCGGGGTCCGTGAACGGAATGTCCACCGGTAACGTGAACGAAGCCGCCAGGCGGGCGCGCAGCGCACCTCTTTCGATCGAGAGGTATGGCCCCGACCCCACGGCCGCTCGTGGCAGTGCCGCGAGCCAGACGCGCTCCTCTAAGCCCAGCCCGACTCGTACGGAGCTGCTCGGCGCCTGCTTCGACCGCTGCTTCGGGACGCCTCGCGCCGCCACACGGTTCATCCCGTGCGGCGATGAGTCGGTCGCGGTTGGGTCGGCCGGGACGGCAGGCGGAGTAACAGGGCCTTCGGGAGCGTCCGTGGAGCGGAGCTTCAGCAAGGTCGCATCGATCGCCATGGCGACAGCCAAGCTCACCGTCTCCCTCGCCCGATCGCACGAGAGCGCGCTCGTTTGCAGTCGCCGTTCACCGACGATCACGCCGTCCCGACGGATCACGACGACGACCTCCTCCCCCGCTCGCCCCTCGACCACGACGGCGATGCGTGCATCCACCCGGTCGCGTTCGAGCCATTTCCGGACGCTCGCTTCGATTCCGTCGAAGCATGGGTCCGCGGTGCGGCGAATCGTGTCCTCGAGCGACTTCGTCGGCGCGGATGGCGCCGGCGGCTCTGCTCGAGCCGAGCTGCTCGTCAGCCACGTCGCCACAGCCAGCGCCATTCCGACCGCTCGACCGATCGTCATCGAGCCACGCATGACGACGAGCTGGCGACCTTCCGATGCTGGCGGAGCGGCACCGGTCTTCATGGAGCGAACGGCTCTAGCGGCGACGCAACATCAACAGCACCGTTGAGTCGTTCCTTCCTGCAGAACTCGCGGCGAAGTCTCACTCCCAACCGACGGACTAGCATACGTGGGATCGAGCTTCCGCCGCGTGTGTCGTGAACCGAGCGTGGCGGCCTCGAGCTCAGCACTGGACGACCCGGCGGACTTGCCGGACGAAGCGCTGCGCTCCCGTATCTTCGAACGCGACCACGGACAATCCGTCCCCGTTGCGATGCTCGCCTTGCATCGCCTCTCCATGCCTACAAGGTCACGATGCTGCGGCGACGCGAGCGACCGCTTCGATCTCGACGAGCGTATCGGGCGTAGCGAGTGAGGCGACGCCGATCCCGGTGAGTGCGGGACGCGTAGGGCCGAAGAACGATGCCAGCGCGGGTAGACACTCCTGGATGTGATCCGCCATCTCGCCGCGCATGTAGACCCGCACCGAGAGGACGTCAGCGGCGCCACACCCCGCAGAGGCGAGGACCGCGGAGAGATTCTTCAACGCGAGCGTGGTCTGCTCGCCATACGTTTGGCCGCTGACTCGACCGTTCACATCCCAAGCGACCTGTCCTGACACGAACACGTGACCACTGCGTTCGTCGACGACTCCCTGGGAGATGCCATAGGCCGCACCATCGTAGACGTCGCGCGGGTTCAGCTGCCGAATCGTCATGCCCAGCTCCTTTGGTTCAACACTTGAACCAATTGCTAACCTCTGACCTCGGCCTGGTCAATCGATTTAGTTCAACACTTGAACCAAGTCATGACCTCCGGCCTCGCCTGGCTCGATCGGGCCGCTCACAGCGAGTCGAGAGCTGCGGCCGCTTCGAGGCATGCCCGTGCGAGATTGTCGGTCGCTTCCGCCCCGAGCGCTCGTCGCAATGCCTGCTCGATCTTTTGAGCCGCGGCTTTGGCGACGCCATAGCGTTGCCGCCCAAGCTTGCTGGCGGAAATCACGCGCGCTCGCTGATCGTCCTCGCTCGAAGAGAGCTCCACGAGCCCTTCGCGCTGCATCTGGCGCGTGATGTACGAGACGTTCGACTTAACGCATCGCTGATGCTCCGCGAGCGCACTGAGCCTCATCGGCCCGTCTTCGATCAACATGTAGAGCACGTTGAACTGCGTGGCCGTCAGCTCCGCGGCGGCGAGAACCGGCGCCAAACGTTCGGAGAGCGCGTCAGCAAGCTCTTCAGCGGCGTACATGAAGGGTAGCGATCGAGCCATCCCTTCGATGTACACGACTCGCGCCCGGACTACGCAGGTCGAACGTCGGGTGCCGTGAACACCGCACGTCGATCGCAAGCGTCCTCATCAGCTCGGCCCACGCGCGATGGCGACGGCATCGCGCCTTCGCGGTCAGTCGCCGCGATCGAAGCGCTCGTGATAGGCGCGCTCGAGGGCCTCGCGGTGCTCGGGCGCGGCGATGCCGATGAGCAGGCGCGCGCGCTCCTGGAGGCCGCGCCCGTAGAGGTTCACGACGCCGTGCTCCGTCGCGACATACTGGACATGCCCGCGGGTCGTGACGACGCCGGCGCCGGGGTTGAGCAGCGGGACGATCCGCGAGATGCCCTTCTTCGTGGTCGACGGCAGCGCGATGATCGGCTTTCCGCCCGGCGAGAGCGAAGCGCCGCGCATGAAGTCCATCTGCCCGCCGATGCCGGAGTACTGGAGGGTGCCGATCGAGTCCGCGCAGACCTGACCGGTGAGATCGATCTGGATGGCGCTGTTGATGGCGGCGACCTTCGGGTTCTTCCGGATCACCAACGTGTCGTTGACCCAAGAGACGTCGCGGAAGGAGACGACCGGGTTGTCGTCGACGAAGTCGTAGAGGGTACGGGTACCGAGCACGAAGGCCGTCACGATCTTTCCGCGCTCGATCGCCTTGTGCTCGTTCGTGATGACGCCCTTCTCGACGAGCGGGACGACGCCGTCGCTGAACATCTCGGTATGGATGCCGAGCCCCTTGTGGTTGCCGAGAAAGCGCAGCACCGCATCGGGGATCGCGCCGATCCCCATCTGCAGCGTCGAGCCGTCGTCGACGAGGTCGGCGACGAATCGCCCGATCTTCTCCGTCGCCGCGTCGCTATCGGCGCCGTAGCGCACCTCGGGGAGCTCACGCTCCTCCTCGATCGCCACGGTGATACGGGACTTGTGGAGGTGACTGTCGCCGAGCGTCCGCGGCATGCGCGGGTTGATCTGCGCGATGATCGTCTTCGCCTGTACGGCGGCTGCGAGCGCGGCGTCGACCGAGGTCCCGAGCGAGCAGTAGCCATGTGCATCCGGCGGCGAGACCTGGAGGATGGCGACGTCGACCGGGAGGTGTCCCTTGCGGAACAGCGCCGGGATCTCGCTGAGGAAGACCGGGACGTAGTCGCCGCCGTGCCCGTCCACCCACTGGCGCACGTTGGCGGAGACGAACAAGGAGTTGAGGAAGATATGCTTCCTGACCGACGGACGGTTCCAGTCGATCGCGCCGAGCGTGCTGATCGCGACGAGCTCGACTCCGGTCACCTCGCCGGCGCGGTCGAGCAGGGCGGCGAGGAGCGACGACGGCGTCGCCGCGCTCCCGTGGACGAAGACGCGCTGGCCGCTCTTCACATGCTGGACCGCTTCCGCCGGGCTCTTGCAGAGAATCATCGAGCGCGAGGGTAGCCGCCTCGACGCTGCCTTCGGAGCGCATTCGACCACCGAACGAAGGCCGAGCTTGCTCGAGCGCGTGCCTCGGCCGCCCGCGTCGGCGGACCAAGCTCGCGCCAACGGACGACATGCGAGCTAGACTGGCGCGCCCATGACCTCGCGTGCGCCGATCGGCCCCGGCAACACCCCCTTCGACATGATCGGCCAGGAGGCGGCGGTCGCGCTCGCGGAGCGCTTCTACGATCACATGGACGCGCACGAGCCCGCGCTCGTCGCGGTGCACCGCACGAACGAAGCCGGCGACAAGGTGGCGCCGGTCGTGCGCGAGCGCTTCGGCGCGTTCCTCGTCGAGTGGCTCGGCGGGCCGAACATCTACTCGAGCGTGAACGGACATCCGCGCCTGCGCATGCGGCACATGCACGTCGCGATCGGCATCGAGATGCGGGATGCCTGGCTCCGTTGCATGAACGCCGCGCTCGAGCATCCGTCGATCGACGACGACGTCCGCAGCTACCTCCGCCGGCGCTTCGCCGAGGTCGCCGACTTCTTGCGCAACCGCGCCGAGCCCTGAGCGGCGCGCCGGCTCCACGCGAGCGCGGCGACGCCAGCGAGCGCGAGCCACGTCGACGGCGAGCCGCTCTGCGTGACAGGCCCGGGGGAGGCCGCGCAGCCCTGCCCTTCTCCGTCGACACGCTCGCCCGACGACCCGAGAAAGCCGCTGCTCCCGCCGCCCCCGCCGCTGCTCGTCGCGGGAGGGTTGGTCGGCTTCGGTTGGCTGCAGTCGGCGCCCTTGGCGAAGCCGCCGACCGGCGCCTTCGCGAGACGCTCCTCGGTCGCGGGGCCGTATTCGCTGTCCTCCTCGATTCGATCCTCGGGGTGGTTCCTGTTCCAGAGCCTCTGGAACGCGAGGACCGAGAGCCCGCCGATGTCGGTCACCCCTCCGCCCTTGAAGTCGAAGTGCACCGGATCGCTCGCGCCGAGCCAGACGAAGTCGTGCGCGCTCATCGCATCGCGCCAGGCCGCGTTGTCCTCGATGTCGACGGCGAGCCCCGACTCGTGGTTGCTCTGCCCCGGCTCCGCCGCGAGCGAGATCCCGCAGCGTCCCGCCTTGTACCAGCGGTAGAGGAGGAACTGCGCCGGGAGCGTTCGCAGCGCGGAGTTGATCGTCATCGTGACGCCGCGCTGCTTCTGCGCATCGCGGAGCGCCTCCCACGCCGGCGTCTGCAGCCAGGGGGAGACCGCGCCGCCGAGCGTGAAGCCGTCCGCGCCCGCCATCGAGGCGAACGTTCCGGGCCGCAAGCACTGGATCTCCTCGAGGAGCTGACTCGAGAGCCCGGCCACCGCGCTCGTCGTGCAACTCTCGGCGACGGCGAGTGACACCGGATCGGTGCCTTCCAGCGCCGAGCGCGTCGTCTCGAGCGGCTCGTCGCCTCGCTCGTGATGATCGGGCTCGGCAGAACCGCCGGCGACTCCGCACGCCGACAAGACCGTCATCACGACCGGTGCAACGCGCCGAAGCATCACGCTCGAGGATACCATCGCGAGCTCATCCTGGCCCGCTCCGATCGACCGCGCAGGATCCCCCCTCCACCGAGAACGGGCAGGCCGTGAATCACGCCTCGAGCATCGACCTGGACTCCACGCCGCGCCGTGGCACGCGCGCTGCACGCGATCCCAGCAAAGGTCCATCATGTACAGCATCGCGCTGCTCGGGCTCCTCGCGCTCGCGACGGCCGCTCTCATGCGCGGCATCCGTCGGAAGAGCTGGGCGGCGATGGTCGTCGGGCTGGGGATCGCCACGGCGACGCTCGTAGTGTTCGGCTTCTTCAGCTTCTGGGGTGAGATGCTCTGGTTCGAGGAGCTCGGCTTCCTCGAGCGCTTCTGGACCGTCGTCGGCGCGACCGCCGGCATCGCCGCGGCCGCCGCGCTGCTCGCGGCGGCGCTCGTCGGGCTGATCACGCTCCCCACGAGACGCTACGCGCGCCGCCCGAGGCAGATCGGGATGGCGGTAGCGGCCGGCGCGGGCGCCGCGTGGGGAGCAGCGAGCTGGAGCCTCGTCCTTCGCTGGGCGATGGGCGAGTCCACCGGACAGCGCGAGCCCATCCTCGGACGCGACACAGGCTTCTACCTCTTCACGCTGCCGTTCTACGACGCGCTCTTCTCGCTGTTGCTCCTCATCGTGCTCATAAGCGCGATCGTGGCGGCTTGGTCGACCCACGGCGCACGCCCGCCCGTCGATCTCCGCCTCCTCAAGCCGGGCGACGCCGCTCTCCCGCTCCCACGACCACGACTGCGCCGCGGCAGCGCTCAGCCGATCCATGTCGTCGCCGGCGCGGTCGCGCTCGTTCTCGCGACGTGGTGCCTACTCGCTCCGTATCACCTCCTCTATTCCACCGTCGGCACCGTCCACGGCGTCGGCTGGACGGATCAGCACGTCCGGCTACCAGCGTACTGGGTGCTGGCGGTGCTCCTCGCCGTGTCCGGCCTCGTGCTGCTCGTTCCGCGGACCAGGCGAGCGCTCGAGAGCCGCGTCCGCCGTCGTCTTCCGCGCGGCTACCGTTCGTCGCTCGCCGTCATCGCAGTGCCGGCGGCGATCGTCGTCACGGCCGGCGTCGTCGGGCTCGGGGCCCTCCCTGCCCTCGCGCAGTGGCTCGAGGTCCGACCGAACGAGCTGGCTCTCGAGCGCCCGTACATCGCAAACTCGATCGCCTTCACGCGAAAGGGGTTCGGTCTCGATCACGTCGAGGAGCGCGAGATCGACCTCCAGACCGACTCGCTGTCCCCGGAGCTGCTCGAGGCGAACGAGAAGCTCCTCTCGGAGGTGCGGCTCTGGGATCCTCGCGCGCTCCACCAGGTGCTTCAGCAGTTCCAGTCGATCCGGCTCTACTACGAGCTCACGAACGTCGACATCGACCGTTACACCGTCGACGGGCGCTACCGGCAGATGATGATCGCGCCGCGGGAGATGCAGACCGCGAACCTCCCGGAGGGCAGCCGCACGTTCGTGAACCAGCACTTCCAGTACACGCACGGCTACGGCCTCACGATGGCCCCGGTGAGTGACTTCACCAAGGACGGCCTCCCCGAGCTCGTGGTCCGCGATCTCCCTCCGGTCTCGGACTACCCGTCACTCCGCGTCGAGCGCCCCGAGATCTACTACGGAGAGCTCACGAACGACTTCGTCGTCGTGAACACGCGCGCGCCCGAGTTCGACTACCCGTCGGGCGCAGCGAACGTCTACACGCGCTACGAGGGACGCGGCGGCGTCGAGCTGCGCGGGCTCCTCCGCCGGCTCGCCTTCGGCTGGAAGCTCGGCGGCACTCCGCTCCTCGTCTCCGACTATCCGAAGGACGACAGTCGGATCATGTTCTATCGGAACATCCACGAGCGCGTGGCGAAGGTCGCTCCGTTCCTGCTCCTCGATCACGACCCGTACATCGTGCTCGTCGACGGCCGGCAGAAGTGGATCGTCGATGCCTACACGACCTCGACGTACTTCCCGTACAGCGAGACCCTCTCCGACGCGACCTCGGGACGAGGGTTCGCCGAGCCCGAGCAGTGGGTCGGCAAGGAGATGTCGAGCCCGCTCTCGGGCGTGAACTACGTCCGCAACTCCGTCAAGGCGGTCGTCGACGCCTACGACGGCACGGTCACCCTCTACGTGTTCGACCCCGAGGACCCAATCATCCGCGTCTGGCAGCGCATCTTTCCGAGCCTCTTCCAACCGGCGAGCGAGATGCCTGCAGGGCTCCGCGCGCACGTGCGCTACCCCGAGGAGCTGCTGAACGCGCAGGGCCTCGTCTACGCCAAGTTCCACATGACGAACCCCGAGGTCTTCTACAACCAGGAAGACCTCTGGGTCCGTGCCCGCGAGCAGCGGCGCAGCGGCCTCGGCGTGGTCGATCCGTATTACGTGATGTGGCAGGCGCCGGGCTCGGACCGCGCCGAGCTGATCCTGATGCAGCCGTTCACGCCGCGAAACCGGCAAGTGCTCATCGGCTGGATCGCCGGGATGTGCGACGGCGACGACTACGGCCGCCTCCTCGCCTATCGCTTCTCGAAGGACAAACGGATCATCGGACCGCAACAGGTCGACACCAAAATCGATCAGTCGCCCGAGCTGTCCGCGCAGCTCACGCTCTGGGACCAGCACGGCAAGCAGGTCATTCGCGGCAACATCCTCGCGATCCCGATCGAACAGTCGCTCCTCTATGTGGAGCCGATCTACCTCCAGGCCGAGGCCGCCGCGTATCCGGAGCTGAGGATCGTGGTCACGATGCACGGCGACCACATGAGCTATGCCCCGACGTTCAAAGACGCGCTCGCCGGGCTCGTCTCCGGCGGCGGCGGCGCGCTCGCCCAGGCGTCGCTTCCGGCAGCCACCTCGGAGGCGCTCGAACACGCGCGGCGCGCCTTCGAGGAGTACCGGAAGCTCACCGCCGAAGGCCGCTTCGAAGAGGCGGGCGCGCGACTCCGCGCCGTCGGCGAGGCGCTCGCGCCTGCGCTGCCTGCAGACCGCGCGCTGCCGATGCGATGAGCCGACGTCTCCGGCCCGAGAAGAGCTCTGTTGCACCGAACCGTATGCGGAGCGTGTACTTCCACCGAGCTTCGAGAGGCACGAGGGCGCCGTCTTCTTGACGGAACGATGCCAGCCGCGACGTGACGCTGGACTGGGTCTGGGGGCTTGGCCCCACTTGCCGCAATCTTTCAGCCACTTCAGGCACGAGTTGGGGACACCGACGAGGACGACGGATACTGAGGCTGTCCATCACGAGCCCGAGGCCAAGCGGCTGCCACCGACACACGGCGCGACGCGAAGCGCGTCATCATGAGATCAGGCCCACCCGAAATGCGTGGATGGCTGGCGCATGCATCTCCATGGCTGGCCTCCTCGCTTGAACCTTCGGGCGCGTCTACGGCTGAGCACGGTTTGCCGTGACTCGTTGCGATCGAGGCAGCCGCATCATCGAATCTGCATCGGCGCCAGCCACTCATTCCATATCCGACCACGATTTCCAATTTCGCACTTGACGACATTCGGGTCGACTGCCGACGCAAAAGCGCCGGCGAGCGCTTCGACCAGACCGTGCTGGCACAGAGTTGCGTCCTGTTCAGCGATCGCGCGCAAAAGGCTTCGCAACGTGATCGGAACGTTGCTCGCCTGCGGACGGGGTCTTCCCGTGAGGCGCGAAAGTGCATGTTAGAAGCGGTCATGGACAAGCTGGGGGACGTATCCGACGAGGAGCTGCTCGCGCGCCTGTGTGGGCATGTCGGCAAGGGCAACGTCTGGTGCGCGGAGCTCATCGCGTACCTCGTCGAGGTCGACGAGCGAAGGCTCGATCGCATTCACGCATGCTCGTCGATGTGGGACTTCTGCACGCGCAAGCTCGGGATGAGCGAGGGCGAGGCACACCGCCGGATCGCGGCGGCTCGCACCGTCCGACGCTTCCCCCAGGTGCTCGGGGCCATCGAGCGAGGCGAGGTCCACCTCTGTGCGCTCTACGTGTTGCGGAAACACCTCACGAGTGACAACGTCGACGAGCTGCTCCACGAGGCGTCCGGCAAGAGCACGCGGGAGGTCGAGAAGATGGTGGCCGCACGCTTTCCGCGTCCGGACGTACCGGCGTGCGTCGAGCCCGTCGCGCCGCAGGCGCTGTTGTCGCCGGTATCGCCGGTCTCCGTCGCGACGCCGTCGCCGGTGTCCATCGCGATGCGTTCCGATGCAGGGTCCGCGTGGTCTCTGTCGCTGGCGGCGTCGCCCGGACCTCGACCGAGGGTCGAGCCGCTCTCGGCGACGAGGTACCGAGTCGAGCTCACCGTGAGCGCCACGACGAAGGAGACGGTCGACCGCATCAAGGACCTGATGCGCCATCGCAACCCGACTGGCGATTTGGAGGCCATCCTCGACGCGTCGCTCGCGCTGCTGCTCGCCCAGCTGGAGAAGGAGCGGCTGGGCAAGACGCCTCGTCCAGGTGGCAGAAGGCGCAAGCCTGCCGAGGCGACGAATGCATGCGTTTCGTCCGCCTCGGCGCCTGCGGAGATCGCGACTCGAGCTCCGCCCCCGCCCCTTGGTGTGGAGGCGACGGCGGGCGATCCGGACGTCCCCGTGCGCGCGGAGACCAGGACGCAGTGGCCATGCGCGCAGGTGCACGCCGACGCGCCCAGCGGCGACCAGGACGCGTCGACGTTTGGGCCCGTGATTGCCAGGCCGAACATGGGGGAGCGAGCCACGTCCGCGCCTGCAACGAAGGCGTCGCGACCGGGCTCTCGGTATATCCCAGCAGAGCTACGGCGGGAGGTCTTCGCGCGAGATGGCACGCAGTGCACCTACGTCGGGCCTGACGGAGGTCGCTGCCCCGCGCGCGGATACCTCGAGCTGGATCACATCCACCCGAAGGCACGTGGAGGGACGCAGACGGCAGCCAACCTGCGCGTGAGGTGCAGAGCGCATAACGCGCTCTACGCCGAACAGGTCTTCGGCCGCGCGCACGTCGCAGGCCGCATGGACTTGCGACGCCACAAGTGCGCGCCCTCTACAGCGGCCTCCTTCGAGATCGCCGCACGAGGTCTGCGGTCCATGGGCTTTCGCGAGCCCGAAGCGCGTCGAGCGCTCGAGACGCTAGCGACGAAGCCCGATATCGACGGCGCTCCCGTCGAAACGATCCTCCGCGAGGCGCTGCTCGTTCTCACGTAGCCCTCACGCAGCAACGCCGACCCGCTCGAACCGGGTGACACCAGCGTACCCGTGCTCCGCTCGCCGCGCGCTGGCCCCCGCTCGCTCATCGTCGATGCCCAGACACTTGCGACATCGCGACATCGCAAGTGCGTGCCTCCGACGACGAGCGTGTAGTCCTCGACCGCCTGCAAGGCCTCGGGGCCGGGTGCTCGCGCACCATTTCGGTTGGCGCGCTAGTAAAGCCGGGGCAAGCTCTCCGATGGAGTCGTGATCGTGTGCGGCCGGCGCGAGCGCGTTCGAATGAAGGGACGCTCCGGCGCGCTCGCCTCGATGGTGCGACGGATCGCGACCGCGGCCACGCTCGCCGGGCTCGTCTTGTCCGCTCGACCCGTGCTCGCTGCGTCCGGCTCCTTCGCCATCGTATGGCCGGCGTCGACCGACGAAGCCTGCGTCGAGCCGGCGGCGCTGAAGGCCGCCGTCGTCGCGCGCCTCGGACACGATCCCTTCGTCGACGCGGAGCTCGCCGAGGTAGTGCTCGAGGGCCAGGAGCTCGCGCCGTCGAGCACGGGCCGCCGCCGGGCGCGGCTCGAGCAGCGCGACCACGAAGGGCACGTCCTCGGCACGCGCGACCTCGATGCGGCCAGCTGCGGCGAGCTCATGCGCTCCGCCGCGTTCGTGATCGTGCTCATCGTCGATCCCGACGCGCTCCTCCGGGAACCGGCTCCGGCACCGACGACGCAGCCCGAAGCCCCGCCGCACGCAGAGCAGCCCGAAGCTCCGGCGCTCCGCCGCGTCGTCGAGCCGCCTCGGCCGCCGCCACCTTCCCCGCCCCGACCGCCGCTCTTGGATGCTGGAGCAGGGATCTCGTACGGGCGCGGCCTCCTGCCGGGCGACGACATCGGCGGCGCGGTCACCGTCGGCCTCTCTCCCTGGAACGCTCCGCTGCGCTTCGACTGGCGCGGCAGCTATCGTGCTTCGCTCGGGACGCCCCGCCGCCAGCAGTTCTCTGCGCTCATGCAGGAGTGGCGCGCCTGCGCCGTCGTCGGTCGGCATGGCCTGCTCGGCGGGGCCGCATGCGCCGGCGGCGCATGGAGCGCGGTCCTTCCCGAGGCTCGAGGACTGGCCGACGGGGACCGAGCTGGGAAGGCGGTCTTCGGTCCGCTCGTGGCGCTCGGGCCGACGTTGAGGGCGGGCGGCCTCACGGTGGCCGCCGACGTGACGCTCTTCTTTCCACGGCCGCGCTGGGCGTTCTCATACGAGGACGAGGCCGGTCGCGTACGCACGCTGCACGAGCTCGACCGTATCGTCATCACCACGACGATTTCCGTGACGCGTACGTTTCGGTGAAAATCGGGACGGACTGCAGGCCATCTACCTGTAGTGACCGAGGCCGTGTCCGGAAGAGCGCTTCTACCCTCGTCGACGGTGGCATCGACACCCGCCGTCGAAACGCGGGTCGCGTCCATCTTCCGCGAGCATGGTCGCTACGTCGTCCGCCTCTTGAGGCGGCTCGGAGTGGCCGATGCCGACATCGACGACGTCTTCCAGGAAGTCTTCGTCATCGTCCATCGCAAGCTCCCAGAGCTCGACGCGAACGTCGTGCTCCGAGCGTGGGTGTACGGGATCTGTCTTCGCAGGGCGGCGAACTACCGAAAGCGAAATCGAGCACGAAAGGAGATCCCGACCGAGGAGGCGATCGAACACGTCGAGGTCGATCCGAAGTCGCCGGCCGAGGCGATCGACGCGAGGAAGGCTCGCGCGATCCTCGAGGACATCCTGCGCGGTCTCCCGGACGAGAAGCGCGAGGTCTTCGTGCTCTACGAGATCGAAGAGCTGCCCATGCAAGAGGTCGCCGATGCCGTCGGCTGCCCGCTCCACACCGCGTACTCGAGGCTCTACGCCGCGCGAAAGCTCATTCACGAAGGCATCCGGCGCGCACGCGCACAAATGGGCAACCGATGAACGAACCTCCCTTCGACCCGACTGACGAGGCGCTGCTCGAACAAGCGGTGCGGAGCATGCGCGACGAACTGCCGAGCGACGCGCGGATGGATCGACTCGAGCGCCGCCTCGCGCCGGTCCTCGCCACCGGTGCGCCATCGGACCGATCGTGGCACGGCCGATACTTGCCGCTCGTCGCGGGTGCCGCGATCGTGATGGCCGGTGTCATCGCGGGCACGAGTCATCAAAACGACGTGGCGCCAGGTGCCTCCGCTTCCGTCCCCGTCGAGGCTGTGCCGCCTCCGACCGCTGCGTCGCCGACCGTCACGACCGAGCCTCGCGACGAGTCTCCGCCGGTGATGCCCGTCGTCACCGTCGACTCGCTCCCCTCCCTCCCCTCGCCCCCGTCCGCTGCATCCCAGCGGAGCCGGACCGCGCCGGAGCGGAGCACGAAGGGCTTGGCGGAAGGCCGGCCGGACAGCCCGACGTCACCGGACAGGCCGGCGGCCGATCCGGGTGACGAGCTCGCGCTCCTCGAGGAGGCGCGGGCAGCGCTCGCGACCGCGCCGACGCGGACGCTCACGCTCGCCGACGAGCACATGAAGCGCTTCTCGAGCCCGGCCTTCGCGCAGGAGAGAGAGAGACTCGCGATCGATGCGCTGGTGCGCGGCGGTCGCCGCGACGAGGCGGCGGAGCGCGCCAGGCGCTTCGAGTCGACGTATCCGAGCTCCCCGCATCTCGCGCGCGTTCGGGCGCTCGTCGCCCCTCCGCCAGCAGCCCCCTGATCGTCGAGGAGACATCACGTGAGAAAGAACATGACCGCGTCGAGGACACTCTCGGCGTCGCTTCTGCTCGCGACCGCCACGGCGCTCGCGTCGGCCTGCAGCACGGAGACGAGAGCCGTGTATCTGGGCCGCGAGGACCCAGTGCCGACCTTTACGTCACCCGACGCAGGTGACGACGCCGAAGCATCGAGCTCGGACACAACGACGAGCTACTGCCCCTCGAACATGTGTCCCCCGAGCCACACGACCTGTCCATCATCGCAATTCCTCTGCGACGTCGATCTACTCACGAATCTGGACAACTGCGGAGAATGCGGAAACGAGTGCCCGGACAATGGCAAGTTCGTCTGCGCCGAAGGCCGCTGCCTGTTGAGCTGCAACCCGCTTCAAGAGCTCGACTGCGACGGCATTCCGGATAACGGATGTGAGGCGAGTCCCTTTTCCAATGACAACTGCGGATATTGCGGAAACAAGTGTCCCGCGGACAAGCCGTGCATCCAACGCAAACTGGGTGCTTATGGATGCGGTTGCAATCCGGGCGAGATTCTCTGCGGAGGCTCGTTCCTTCCATGCGTCAATCCGTCTGACGATGACGGCAACTGCGGCGCCTGCGGCAACGCCTGTCCGCCCGGAGGTGACGGGATCTTCGAGGCGCCGCCGAACATGTACTTCGGCTGCTTCGCCGGCGCGTGCGGGACGTTGAAGTGCGCCGGGCTCTCCGGCAACTGTGACGGCAACGCCGACAACGGCTGCGAGACCTCCCTTCTGGACGACGACAACTGCGGTGCCTGCGGAAAACGATGCGAAGACGGCACGACGTGCGGTCTGAAGCCTTCGCTCGCCGGGTTCACACCGATGTGCATGTGCCCCAAGGGATCGACGTTCTGCGGGAGTTTCGTCACCCAAGGAGGCTCCGAGGTCGTCCAGATGGGCGACTGCCGCGATCTCTCTTCGGACGACCGCAACTGCGGAGGATGCGGGACCGTTTGCTCCACGTCGCAGCCGAACTCCACCATGGCTTGCGTCTACGGAAAGTGCGAATCGTCGTGCCGCGCCGGCTGGGGCGACTGCAACGGCAGCCCCACTGACGGTTGCGAGACCAACATCTCGTCCGACCCGAAGAACTGCGGCGGCTGCGGGATCGTCTGCGACGGCATCGCCGGTCAGGCGTGCGTCGACGGTCGATGCATGGTCGAGCCGTGCGACGAGCCTCAGGATGCTGGAGGACCACCGCGATGAAGACGACTTGGCTCGTCACCGTCACCGGGACGGCGTGCGCACTCGCCATACTCGCAGCATGCGCGACCGACGGCGAGACGCCCACGGCGCTCTCGGACGACGCGAGCACGCCTTTGCCGCCACCTGCCTCCGACGCAGGCGGCGACGCGGAGACCGGCGAAGACGCCTCGGTCTGCGCCGACGACTGCGAGTACTACCCGAACGAGTGCACCGACGACGCGCTCTGCGAAAGTGCGCTCTTCGGCGGCGCAGTCGCGACGCCGGAGACGCTGGACGTGCGCACTCATGTCCAAGCGATCGCCGCCCGGTCGCCGACCGATGCATGGCTGGTCGGAACCGTCGGCGCAGCCGCGCACTTCGACGGCACGTCGTGGAAGCGGTCCGCAACGGACACGCAGTATTCCTACCGCGCGCTCTGGCTCCGCGGCGACGCCGAGATCACCTTCCATGATCTGAAGCAGCTCTTCACGCGCGGCCTCGATACCGACGCGGGAGCTCCGTCCGCCGGGGGTTGGTCCCTCTTCGGCTCGGCGACGATCCATCCGGTCTGGACAAGCTCCAATCCGAGTCTTCGGACGTCGTGGGCTCACGCGGAGTCGACGTCGCTCTGGCTCGGCGTGACGGCTGGGTTGGGCACGAGCCGTGGCGGGCTCTGGCGATTGCGACAGGCCGCCAACGGAAGCTTCGCTGTCACGCCGGCGACGCTCGACAAGTGCGGGGTGAACGGGACGATCCCGTGCGCGGAGGTCTATGGAATCAGCGGTCGCTCCGCCGACGAGATCTGGGCCGTCGGGCCGCGAGGTGCCGCGTTCCGCGTCACGAACGCCGAGGCCGACGAGCCGACGCTGACCGGCTTCGAGACCGACACGCTCACGGCGCTCCAAGCCGTCTGGGTCGCCGGGACGAACGACGTCTGGGCCGTCGGGGCGTCCGGCACGGTGCGTCGCTGGCGCGGAGATCCACGCTTGTTCGAGACGTACAACGAAGTGCCGACGCAGCAGCACCTCCGCGCGATCGCCGGCTCGTCGCCGAGCGACATCTGGATCGCCGGAGACGAGGGCACCGTCTTTCACTACGACGGCACCGCCTGGAGCCGCGTGAAGGTCGCCGGCCTCGACGGACGACGCCCGCACCTCGAGCACATCTGGGTCCCCTCGCCGGGAAACGTCTGGATCGCCGGACGAGGAGCGCTCCTGTCGCTCGGAGGAAAACCATGAGAACGATCATCGTCCTCGCGTCCGCCGTCGCATCGGTCGCGATCGCGTCTGCCTGCGCGCGCTCCGAAGAGGAGCCTTCGGCCGGCGCCGATCCGCACTCGCCGACCGCGGTCCCCGACGGCGGCGCTGGCGATGACGCCGACGGCTCCGTCGCCGACGTCGACGTCCCCGATACTCGTCTTCCCGACTGCAGCCCTGCAGGGTGGTGCATCACCGGTTTCCCGGACGAAGACCTCGTCTTCCGTGACATCGCGCCTCTCGATGGGGTCGCCTTCGCTATCGCCGACAGCCCGACCGAGGGCATCAAAGTCCTCGAGTGGACCAAGTCGACGAACACCTGGAAGTACATCGACGACGGCACGCAGAACCAGCCGCCCATCGGCACGTTCGCCGGTCGCATCTATGCCCCGAACGTCGACGACGTGTACTTCACGGTTGGGCCGTCGTCCGTCTTTCACGGCGAACGCTTCGGTGGCACCTGGACGTGGACGAAGCAGGCTCTCCCGGACAGCATCGCCGGCCACACGGATAGTCACGGGAATCCGACCCAGCGCGCCAGCGGGCAGCCGATCACGACGCTCGGCATCTGGGGAACGGGCGCAGGCGACGTCTATGCGTATTACAGCAACACGATCTTCCACCGTGATCCGGCTAGCGGAACCTTCGCCACGGTGTACGTCGCCGGCGATCTCGGGACCGCCGACGAACACATCTTCTTCACGTCCGTCCACGGAAGCGGTCCGAACGACGTCTGGTTCGTCGGCGCTCGTGCTCGGACGAATACCAACTGCCCCCTCATCGTCCGGAAGTCCGCTGCCGATTGGGAGCGCGTCGCCGATAGCGTAGTCTCGACCAACACCAACGCGCCGTGTGCCCAGCGTCCGGGGACGCTGTTCATCGGCGGCGGCAAGGGCGGGTGGCTCGTCGACATCGCTCCGGTGTCGACGACCGAGTACGTCGCGCTCCACAACAGAGTTAGCGGGTTCACTTTTGAGGACGCCTACGCCACGACGATTCGCGTCACGGACGATGGATACTCGTTCGAGCAGTCGCTCGTCCCAGTGACGATCGCCCCCGCTGCCACCAACAGTCCCAGGAGCGCGACCGCGCTCTGGCGAGGTGACGGCGAGACGTGGTTCACGTCGTGGGGACTCGTCCTCCGCGGGAGCGATGACGGCACGTTCTCCGTCTCGACGCTCTCCCGCAGCGGCGGGCCGGTCATTGCTCCGTTCTACAGGATCCGCGGCACCTCGAACCAAAACCTCTGGGCAATCGGAGCGCGCCATGCGTACCACAAGACGACTCCTTGAAGCGGAGGCTCGCTCCAGCGTCGCTGAACCGAGTCCACGCGATACCGATACTGCCCGGCGAACGCGTCGCCCGATCGCCGCGCGCGTACCCGCGCTGCTCGCGCTCGTCACGAGCCTCGCGACCGTGGCCGGCATGACCACGAGCTGCTCGAGCAGCGACGACGACGCCCGAGAGCCCCTACCGGGGGACGCGGACGGCGGGGCGGATTCCGCTCCCGAGGCCGAGCGAGAAGACGTCATCGATGCCGGCATCGCGGATGTCGTGGTCGTCGACAGCGCACCGCTGCGGATCGAGTGCAAGGAGCCCCCCTGCGCGATTGCGCTCTCGACGACCACCACGACGTTCTCGTCCCCGGCAACGAACGACGAGGGCTATTGCGCGCTCCTCGACGACGGCACGGTGGCATGCTGGGGAGCGAACGCAGATGGCCAACTGGGGAACCCGGAGGCGATCGGTGCCAGTCCGGTTCCAATGCGTGTGTCGGGCCTCTCGAAGGTCACGGCGCTCGACCACACGTGCGCGGTCGACAGCGATGGCTCGGTCTTCTGCTGGGGACGAGGCCCCTTCCTCCAGAGCGAGGCGTCGGTGCAGACGGTGGAGACCAGCCCCGTTCGCCTGCCATTGCCTGGTCCCGCGACGAAGGTCGCCTTCAACACCTTCAGCAACTCCTACGGCGTTGGCTGCGCCATTCTTCGCGATGGGAGCGTGGTCTGCTGGGGCTCGAATGCATACTGGCAGCTCGGCGAAGGCGTCTCGCAGTCGGTGCGCAACGCCCAGCCCCTGGCGATCGAGCGCGCCTTCGGGGCCAAAGACATCGCCGTCGGGAATGCCACGTTCGCGATCGACGGCGACGGTGCGATGAAGAGCTGGGGTTCGGCCATCGGCATCGGACGTCCGATCGCCCTCGACTACAGCGGGTGGCCCACGAACGTGGCGCTCGACCACGTCTCGATGCTCGATACCATCGGAGGAGAGGCGTGCGCCGTCGCGAACGGCATCGGCTGGTGCTGGGGCCCGAATGACGAGCGGAAGGCCGCCTTCGGAACCACCTACGCACGCGCGCTGCCATCCGCGGTCGACACTCCCGAGCCGATCACGCGCATCGCAACGTCGCGAACGGTGAGGGGGAGTGTGGACTCCGTTCTGTACTTCCACAGGCGTCGCTGGTGCGCAACGTCGGTCACCGGCGCGGTGTACTGCTGGGGACTCAACAATGCCGGTCAGGCGGGGGACGGCACGAAGGAGTTCGCGCTCGAACCCGTCCAGGTCGCGGGGCTGCCGGCGCCGGCAGCCGAGGTGAAGGTCATGCCTTATTCGACGTGTGCAATCCTGACGAATGGCAAAGTGTATTGCTGGGGAAGCAACTTCTACGGCCAGCTCGGCGCCGGACTTCCGAGAGGAAGCGTGCTCCAGCCGGTGGAGGTGAAGCTTCCATGAGGCGCGCGCGGTTCTCCTTCGGCGCGTTCGGCGCCGTGACTTCGCTCGGCGTCGTCTTCGCGCTGATCGCTGCCTGCGGCGACGATCGCGGCGGCTTCATCCAGAACGATCGTACATTCGAAGCGCAGCCCGAGGCAGGAGCTCCGGACGCCGAGACCTGTTTCCGCCAGTGCTCGCTCGACGGTCGGTCGATCATCGACTCGTGTACGGGCGGCGTGGTCGAGACGTGCGCCGACGATCTCGCCTGCGGCGCCGCCAAGTGTCAGGAGCCGTGCGCAGCGGCGGAGGCCGACCGAAGCTCGAACGGTTGCGACTTCTACTTCACGACGCCCAAGACGACTTTCGCGAACGTCTCGTGCTTCGCGACGTTCGTCGTCAACGCGTCGAACAAGCCGGCCACGGTGTCTCTCGAGCTGCGAGGTGAAGAGCTCGACCTGTCGGGTGCGCTCTTCCGAACCGTGGCGAACAGCACCGACCTCGAGCCGCTCAACGGTCCCATCCCCCCAGGAGAGAGCGCGATCCTCTTCGTCGCCGACTGGGACCCCGACAAACCGCGCTCGATCTACGAGAAGGGGCTCCATTCCTCTTGCCCAGAGCAGGCAAAACCCGCGCTCGAGGCGGACTTCGGGTTCTTCGAGGCCGGCATCGGCGACGCGTTCCGCCTGAAGAGCAATGTCCCGGTCGGCGCCACGTGGATGTATCCGTACGGTGGCGCCGACACGATGTACCCGACGGCCACGCTCCTGATGCCGGTGAGCGCATGGGCGAAAGAGCACGTCGTCGTCAACGGATGGGAGGCACAAGGTTCCGACACGAGGCCGGTGACGCAGATCTTCGCGGCCGAGGACGAGACGGAGGTCACGATCCTCGGGACCAAGGACGTCAGGAACGGAGACGGCTTCACGGGCGCTCCGGCCGGGATGCCGGTGAAGATCATGCTGTCGAAGGGCCAGTTCGTGCAGATCGCACAGAGCGAGGAGCTCACCGGCAGCTTCGTCTTCTCCAACAAGCCGACCGTGACCGTCGGTGGAACCGAGTGCACGTACTTGCCGTGGGAGGCGGAGGCTTGCGATACGCTCGCGCAGCAGATCCCAGCCTTCGAACAATGGGGGTCGGAGTACGTCGGCGTCGGTTACCGACCGCGCGCCGTGAGCACCGACGAGATCGTGTGGTACCGCATGGTCGGCAGTCGCGACGGCACGGAGCTCGAATACGATCCCGTGAAGCCGCCCGGTGCTCCGCTCACGCTCGACGCGGGCGAGCTCGTCGTCTTCCGTGCGCGCTCGAACGACGCGTTCGTCGTCCGCGCCCGCGGCACCGAACATCCGTTCTACCTCGCCATGCTCATGACGGGAGGCAAGGGCCATCCCCCTGACGTGCCGGGTTACGGAGGCATGGGCGATCCGGAGTTCGTCAACGTCGTCCCGTCGGGCCAGTACATGAGCTCCTACAGCTTCTACGCGGACCCCTCGTACCCCGAGCACTCTCTCGTGCTCGTCCGAAAGAAGACGCACGGCGACTTCAAGGACGTATGGCTCGAGTGCGCCGGCAACCTCCCCGAGTGGACGCCGATCGACAACGCGGGGGAGTACGAATACAGGCGCGTCGATCTGTCGCGCAAGTTCGGTCCCGGTGACTCGTTCGGCGACAAGCGGTGCACGACGGGGCTCCAGCGCATGCGGAGCGAGGGTGCATTCTCCGCGACGCTCTGGGGCTGGGGCCCGTACGCCAGCTACGCGTATCCGGGCGGCATGGCGAACCGCAAGCTCGTCGACACGCCGCTCTCGTTGGTGAAGTGATGGCTGCCCGCGCCGCTGCGCGTTAGCGAGGATCGCCGACGCGCAGGGCCCGTCGCGAGACCGGCCTCCTTCGAGGCTGCGACCCGAGCCCGGAGCGCGTCAGCGGCAGCTGCTCGAATACGAAGTCGCGAGTCGGACCGAGCGAGGATCGCTGCCTCCGACGACGAGCGTGTAGTCCTCGACCGCCTGCAAGGCCTCGGCGCAGCGGCCGGCGCTCTCGAGCGCTCGCGCGCGCCCCCAGACCGCGACCGAGCGTCCCCAGCGATCGGTCTCGCCGAACTGCCGCTCAGCGCGCGCGAACGCGGCCACGGCCTCGTCGGTTCGACCGAGAGCGGCGAACGCCGCGCCGACGTTGTAGTCGATCCACGGGTTCGGCGCCGCCTCGGGCGGGACCTTGTCCTTCAGCGCCAGCACCTGCGAGTAGTTCCCGGAGCCGAGCGCGCTCGTCATCTCCGAGAGGAGCGCGGCCTCGGGCGATGGCGGGGCCTGCGCCGCACGGCATTGCGTTGCGTAGGTCATGGCCATGTCGGCGGCGGGAGCGTCCTTCGAGCGCACGAGCGCCGCGAACTGCTCGTAGGCGCGCTTCGCCTCGTCACATTGCCCGACATCGTCGAGCGCGCGAGCGCGCCCGTAGATCGCGAGCGACCGGCCCCAGCGATCTTCGCCGAACTGGACCTCCGCGTTCTGGTAGGCGGCGACAGCGTCTCCGGAGCGACCCAGATGGTGCAGCGCGGCGGCCCGGTTGTAGAGCGCCCACGGATTGTTGGGCGCCAGGCGAACGGCGTTGTCGGCACGAGCGAGCGCATCGGTGTACTTGCCGAGCGTCACGTCTCCGGCCGCCGCCTCCGCCTCTCGGTAGCCGGTCTGCATCTGCGCGCTCGTGATCTCGGTCCGCTGCGAAACCTTGGGCCGCGCTGCGCATCCACCGAGCAGCAGGGCGGTGGTGACTGCGAACGCGATCGTCGTGGCTCGGATCATCTCGGTGCTCCTCGGCAACCTCGACTGCATCGGCGGTGCCATGCGAGCTCGACGGATGTGCCGGCCGGCACGCGCCGGAGAACCGCACGGCGGACGCGAATCTCCCGGGCTCGGAATCGAGACTCGACGGGGCTTTTGACGTATCCGTCATCTGTGGCATGAGAAATCGCATGAGCTCCCCTCCCCCGCGCGCACTGCCGCGCCGCGCGATTCTCCAGAGCGGTCTCGCCGGCCTCGCGACGTTGCTGAGCGGGTCGGTCTTCGGCTGCTCGAAGGACAACGTCATCGGCGCGATCGACACGGGCGAGGGGGACGGCGGCGCGGATGCAGGCGATCCGGAGCTCCCGTACAGGCCGATCGCGCGGCCGCGGCTCGTCTCGACGATCGCGGCGATCGGTCCGCTCGGGGATCCCGACGCGAACGGCGTGCGCGTCGCCGCGGGCTTCACCGCTCGGGTCGTCGCCAAGACGAACACGCTGCCGGTCCCGGGCAAGAGCTACAAGTGGCACGCGATCCCCGACGGCGGCGGGACGTTCCCCACCGAGGACGGCGGCTGGATCTACGTCTCGAACTCGGAGATTCCGTTCGCCGGCGGCGTGGGCGCGCTCCGCTTCGACGCCGCCGGCAACATCGTCGACGCGTATCGCGTCCTCGACGGCACGAACGTGAACTGCGCCGGAGGTCCGACCCCGTGGAACACGTGGCTCTCCTGCGAAGAGGTCTACCGCGGACAGGTCTACGAGTGCGATCCGTGGGGTGAGCACCCGGCGATCGTTCGACCGGCGCTCGGGACGTTCATGCACGAAGCGGCGACCTTCGATACGGTCGCGCATCGCGTCTACCTCACCGAAGACGAGAAGGACGGCTGCCTCTACCGCTTCGTCCCCGACAAGCTGGGCTCGCACGGGTTCCCGAACCTCTCGGCCGGCACGCTCGAGGTGGCCGAGGTGAAAGCCGACGGCAGCGTCGTCTGGCACGCTCTCCCCGATCCCCGCTTCGAAGGCGACGTGCCCACGCGCTACCAGATCGCCGCCGCAACGCACTTCGACGGCGGCGAGGGCATCTGGTGGCACGATGGCGTCGTCTACTTCACGACCAAGGGCGACGACCGCGTCTGGGCGCACGACACGCGAGGCGAGCGCATGTCGGTCCTCTACGACGCCGCCACGGCGCCGGATCCGATCCTCACCGGCGTCGACAACGTCACGGTCTCAGCCTCGGGCGACGTGCTCGTGGCCGAGGACGGCGGAGACATGCAGGTCGTCGCGATCCTACCGTCGGGCGAGCTCAAGCCGCTCGTGCAGGTCGTCGACTATCCCGACAGCGAGATCACCGGCCTCGCCTTCGATCCGTCGGGCACCCGCCTCTACTTCAACTCGCAGCGTGGACCGCGAGGCGGGACGACGTTCGAGATCACGGGGCCGTTCCACGCTCCGGCGTGACGTCGGGCGCGCTACCGAGCAGTGAGGCTCGTGCAGCGGGCCTCGAGCTCGGCGCGGGCCGGCGACGCCGGCGAGGACCTCGTGACGGCATCGAGGTGAGCCCTGGCGCGATCGCAACGGCCCTCGGCGATCCAGCCCTCCGCCGCGACGAGGCGAAGGGCGACGTCTCCCGGATCGAGACGAGCGGCACGATCGAAGTCGCCGGTGTCGCGCGCCCGTGAAGCGACCTGGAGCGAGGCCACGCGGCGCGCCGCCGGCACCGCGGCGGCCACGAGCGCGACTGCCGCGAACGCATACACGCGGTCGCGATCCGACGAACGTTCGCCGTAGCGCGACGACTCGACCTCCGCACGCGCCGCGGTCGACGACAGCCCGACGACCCACGCGACCAGGAAGAGCGCCGCCGGGGTCTGGAGCACGGCGTCGAGCGACGCCATCACAAGGGCCGCGAGCAGCGTCGCCCGCCGGATGGCCCGATGCGCGCGCGAGGGCCCGCCCTGGCGAACGAGCAGCGCCCCGAGCGCCGCGAGCACGAAGGTCGCGACGAGCCCGCGCTCGGCCGCGAAGCCGAGAAGGTCGCTGTTCGGGAGGCGGTTCACCGGCGAGAGCCCTTCGTGCACGGTGGGGTCGCCGCGGCGAGCGAACGAGAGGTAGTGCCCGGCCCAGTTCCCCGGCCCGACGCCAAGCCCGGGATGCGCCACAACCATACGCCAGGTCGTTGCATACTGCACGAGACGCCCGCCACCGCTCGCCGTCGATGGATCGACGAGGTGCGCGAGCGAGTCGCGGTACGGGTGCGCGCTCCTCCACCTGAGCGTCGTCGGGAGGACGAGCGCGAGGGACAAGCCGAGCGCGACCGCGATCCCCACACGTCGAGCACGCCGGCCGGTCTCGTTCGCTCCGTCGCGAGCGCGGAAGAGGACGAGTGCGAGCACGACGAGGAGCACGAGCCCCGCGAGCCATGCGCTCCGCGTCCGCGTGAGCACGACCGCGGTCGTCGAGATCGCGGCCACGACGAGCGCCGCGCGACGCCGCCACGCGGCTCCATCGGCGAGGCCTGCATAGGCGACCACCGGCGCGCCGGCGACGAGCAGCTCCGCAGCGACGTTTCGCTCACCGAGCAGCCCACCCGGCGCATGGCGGAGCGCGGAGAGTCGGACGACACCGAGCGCTTCGACGAGCACCGAGCCTGCCGCGACGCCGAGCGGCAGCAGCAGGGCGACGAGCCCGAGATCGCGCGCATCGCGACCGATCGCGCGCGCCACGAGAAAGACGACGAGCCCCGAGATCCACAGCGTCGCCGAACGCACCGCGAGCCAGGGAGCGGGCGCGCCCGCCGCCGATGCGAGCTCCAATGCGACGAGCACGCCGGTGACCAGCGCCACGGCGTCGCGACCGACACGAAGGCTCGACCACGCCGCCGCCGCGGCGAGCGCCGCAGCGCCGAGCACGAGCACGAGCTCCTGCGCGAGGAACACGTGCGCATGCGCCGACGTCGACGAGCGCGCATCGACGCGCGCGCAGAGGACCACGAGCAGGATCAGCGGTCCCGCGAGCGCGAGCGCGGTGAGCGCTGGCCGGCGCTCACCTGCGCGCTCGCCGGTCATCGGCAGCTGTCGTTGCACGAGATCGACTTGCTCTCGCACTCCTGCCCGCCGCACGCGGCGTCGCACTCGGCCTTCGTCGTGCACCACTTCCGCTCGCCCGGCTTCTTGCGGCAGAGCGCGCCGACCTGATGCCCCGACCAGCAGCTCTCGATCTCCTTGCCGAGCTTCCTCTCGAACTCGTACTTGTCGACGTCGCAGATCTTCTTCTTCGTGCACGCAGCGAGGTGGCACCTGTTGGCCTTCGGGGCGAAGCAGAGCTGCTCGCACGCGTAGACGCGATCGGCATACGCCAGGTTCGTCGACAGGTCGGCGAGCGCCTCGACCTGGTGATCGTGGACGAAGGAGAAGTGCATCAGCTCGTGATAGAGCGTCGAGGCCTGCTCCCAGTCCGCGGCGGTGAAGAGGAGCGGGTTGATCCAGAGGAGCGCGCGGGCGGGGAACACGTCGCCGTAGCCCCCGTCATTCGCGGCGACGAACGTCTTGTCGTCGGTACACTTGAAGTCGAAGCTCGTAGTCGCGACCTGGCGGAGCATCCGGAAGCGGATGTCCGGCATCCCGGCCGCCGCCATGCACGACGCACCGCCGCTCGTCGCCCGCTCGAGGAGCGACTCGAGCTTCATGAGCTGCTCCGGCGTGCACGCAACCTCATGCGGCGACGGCGGGAACGGAGACGCCGGACGGGGCGGCGTGCTCGGCGGCGGAGTCTGCCCCGGCTCGGGATCGCCGGTGCATTTGCGGGCGACGCGAGCCCCCTGGTACGTGGCGGTCGTCGCGAGCCGCCCGTCGTCGTCTTCGGCCTCCTCCGTGACGTCGACGCTGAGCCCGCCTTCGAGGACCTTCACCGTGGTGCGCGCCTTGATTTGACCGCTCGGCGTGACGCGCTCGGAGATCATCGAGACGTTCGGCACCGCGGTCTCCCTCAGCTCCGCGAAGCCGTCGGCGTCGAGGTCGCCTCGGACCTCCTTCTTGCCGTCGGCGGCGGTCGACCACGACATGATCGCCGCCGTCCGCTTCACCTCGAACGTCTCCTGGTCGACCGTGATGCCGAAGGGTGGTGACAAGACGGCGGAGAACGTCTCCCGGTCTCCGCTCTTCTTCACGAACAGGCGCGTGCAGCCCTTGACCGAGAGGGGGATGTCCGTGTCGCCACGTTTGTACGCCGCGCGCGCCTCGTGGATGCCCGCCTCGGTCGTCTCGTCGTCGGTGATGCTCTCGCATCGGGAGACGAGCTCCTGGACGTAACCGTCGAGCTCAGGCGGTTCCTCGACGCCGCCGTCGGTCGTGATGGGCGGCGAGTCGTGGCTCGAGCCGCTGTTCGAGTCGCGCTCGCACGCGATGACGGCCAAAAGACCGGCCGCTAGCGCAAGAAAGCCAAGTCGTCCGGTAAGCGATCCTTTCATCTCCCCCCTAATCAGCGCGGGGCGGGGTTTTCATCACTTAATCGACATCGAGGCCGTGTCACCCGGTCGGGTGACGCTGGCGCCGACCCCGAGCAACTGCGGCCGCCGCGCCACGTTCGCTGCTTCCCAAGGCGTCAGCGGTCGTCGTGCCTCACGGCTCCCGCCGGTCTGGACTATGCTGCCGGCCTCACGCGAAGGAGAGGTTGGTCGACATGAATACGCAAGGCGACATCGCGCTCATCGGGCTGGCGGTCATGGGGCAGAACCTCATCCTCAACATGAACGACCACGGCTTCACGGTCGTCGCCTACAACCGGACCGTCTCGAAGGTCGACGAGTTCCTGGCCAAGGAGGCGAAGGGCACGAAGGTGATCGGCGCCAGCTCGATCCCGGACATGGTCGCGAAGCTGAAGAAGCCGCGCCGCGTGATGATGCTGGTCAAGGCCGGGCCTGCCGTCGATGACCTCATCCAGCAGCTCGTCCCCCACCTCGAGCCGGGCGACATCATCATCGACGGCGGCAACTCGCTCGCTCAGGACACCGCGCGTCGGGTCCGCGAGGTCGAGGCGAAGGGCCTCCTCTACGTCGGCACCGGCGTCTCCGGCGGCGAAGAGGGCGCGCGGCGCGGGCCGAGCATCATGCCGGGCGGCTCGCCGGCGGCGTGGCCGCACCTCCGCCCGATCTTCCAGGGCGTCGCCGCGAAGGTCGAAGGCGGTGCCCCGTGTTGCGACTGGGTCGGCGAAGGCGGCGCCGGCCACTACGTCAAGATGGTCCACAACGGGATCGAGTACGGCGACATGCAGCTCATCGGCGAGGCCTACCACCTGATGAAGGAGGGCCTCGGCATGTCGTACGACGAGATGCACGAGGTCTTCGCCGAGTGGAACCAGGGCGTGCTCGACAGCTACCTCATCGAGATCACCCGTGACATCCTCGCGTTCAAGGAGCCCGACGGCACGCCGCTCGTCGAACGCATCCTCGACACCGCCGGACAGAAGGGCACCGGCAAGTGGACGGTCCAAGACTCGATGGAGCACGGGATCCCGATCACGCTGATCTCGGAGGCCGTGTACGCGCGCTTCGTCTCGGCGCTCAAGGACGAGCGCGTCGCCGCCTCGAAGGTACTCGAAGGACCGACGATCCCGCGCATCGAGGTCGCCGGCGACGCGGGCAAGCGGGCGATGATCGACGCCATCCGCGATGCCCTCTACGCGTCGAAGATGATCAGCTACGCCCAGGGCTACATGCTGATGCGCGCCGCCGCAAAGGCCAACGGGTGGAACCTCAACTACGGCGGAATCGCGCTCATGTGGCGGGGCGGGTGCATCATCCGCAGCCGCTTCCTCGGCAAGATCAAGGACGCCTTCGACCGCGACGCCTCGCTCGTGAACCTGCTCCTCGATCCGTACTTCAAGGGCGAGATCGAGCGCGCGCAGCCCGGATGGCGGAAAGCGATCGCCGGCGCGGTGACGGCGGGGATCCCCGTGCCCGCGTTCTCGACGGCGCTGGCCTTCTACGACTCGTATCGCTCCGCGCGGCTTCCCGCGAACCTGCTCCAGGCCCAGCGCGACTACTTCGGCGCCCACACGTACGAGCGCACCGACGGACCGCGCGGTGAGTTCCACCACACCAACTGGACCGGACGCGGCGGAGAGACCTCGAGCTCCACGTACAACGCCTGACGGCGAGACGCGGGCGCCGCGCGGAGCCTACGAAACCGCCAATCTCCCCGCTCCTCATCCCGGCCCGACCACGAGACGCCCCGCCGCGCTGAGCGCGAGCGGTACTCGTTTCGCGCGATTGGGAGCGCGGAGCACTTCCGAGCTGCGTCTTCAACGGCTGCTAAGCGTGGAATCGCCACCCAGAGTTGCGTGTCGAGTCAGTTCGAATCACCGCCGCCGGATCCGGTGTCAACGGCCATTGGCAGGGCCGCCACACGCAGAGACATCGAACGGCATTGGACACCCACATCGCGCTTCACTCGAGCCCGCTAGATCACCGAAACTGCAGTCCTTGGCGTCGTACTTCTTCCAACTTTCCAAGTGTTCTTGCAGGGAGATCGGCTGCCCCCGCAATTGCTGCCAAAGCGCCAGAAGAACAAGTGCAGACATGTTGTCCGGATGGCAGACGCCGTGGTCAACAAAGTACTGCGCGAGCCGCGTCATTCCGCCTTCGTTTGCCGGCAACGCCCTCACCCAGTTGGCTCGAATACCTACTCCCAGACCGAAGTGTTCAAGAGCGGGACCGTCCGGGTGTCTGGCGAAGGCTTCGAGTTCTCGCGCTGGGACCGTGCTGCGCATCTCCCGCACGGCATCACAGATGTCCGTAGGAATGTAGAAGCCCGTAGCGCTTGAAGGATCCCTCCTCAAATTCGAAGCTCGCCCCAGACAGCAAAGCCCAGCAGCTCCCAACCCAAATGCAACAACCGTGGCGCGCACAATGGTTCGAAATCGCGATCCATGACGGTCTAGTTTCATTTTCGGGACGGGCATCACTCTGTCGCTCTCCACGCTACCGGTCGAAGCCTGAAGAGTCCCCGCATTTCGCATCATAGAAGTCCGAAGAGTTCCCTCCCTCTCATCGGCGTTTCGCGGCCTGCGAGCGTCGCCTTCTCGACCGTCCTCAAAACGAGCGGCGTCGCACGGTCGTGCGGCGTGATCAGATCGGGGAGATCGTCGCGTGACTGTCCTTGTCGAGCTCAGTCCAAGTCGAGAGCGACCACGAGCGGCTTCCGATCCCCCACAACGAACCGCCCCCCACGGCTCGAACAGTCGTCAGAGCGTTAGCCCGTCGTTGCTCGAGAGCCGACCGACCTGCTTGGTCACGTGCTTCGGGTCGCGTCCGCGGGCCGCTGCCGATCCCCCGGCCGATGGCGTGGGTCGCAAGGTTCGCTGCCGGCAGCACGCCCGTCACCGCAAACGCGACGGAAGGCACGCGCTTCGCGTGCAAGTCCTCGCCGAGAAGTCCGTCCACGAACCGCTCAGCACTCTGACCTACAACGCTTGACGAGCAGGCCCGGTCGCCGCGAAGACGACGAAGCCGCGCAGTCTCCCCTCCTTCCCGCTTCTACGGGCGCGGGACGTCTTGCTCATCGTGTCTTGCTCACGTGTCTTGCTCACGTACACTGAGGCCCATGCCCCAACACACGGGCGCAGCCGCGGCGCGCCCCGCCATCGGCATCCTCGTGTGGTCGAACGGGGACGAGCCGGACGTGCCCTTGCTCGGGGCAATCGGCGAAGCAGGGTTCGCCCCTCGAATCGTCACCGGATCGGAAGACCTCGTCCTGCTCGTAAGTGACGATCCGGACGCCGTCGTGCTGCTCGATGCGACCACGTCACTCGACGAAGCGCTCGCCGCATGCCGGCGCATCCGACAGCTCCCGGAAGGCGCGCGGACCACGATCTGCCTCGCCTCTTCGAAGCGCGGAGCGGACGACGAGGTCGACGCAATCGAGGCCGGAGCCGACGCTTTCTGGAACGCGTCGGTCCGCGCCAACGTCGTGCGTGCCTTCGTCGCCCGCGCCAAGCAGCGCGCGAAGCGCGCGGCGCCAGCCAGCGGCGAGGTGCGGCGGACGACCAAGCGAAGCAGCCGCGTGCAGGTCACGGACCAAGCCGAGCGACAGTTCCGTGCGCTGTTCGACAACGCGCTCGACCTCGTCGCGATCATCGACGAGTCGGGCGTGGTCCAGGTAGCGAACGCGGCTGTGCGCACCGTCCTCGGACGCGTCCCAGAGGATCTCGCGGGGTCGAGCGTGTGGGACCTGATGCATCCCGAGGACGTCGCGCTCGCGCGTCAGGCGCACGCCGAGGCGCTCGCTGCGAGCGGCGTGGGCGCTCCGACGACGATCCGTGCGCGACATGGCGACGGAAGCTGGGTCACGCTGGAGATCACCGAGCGGAACCTCCTCGCCGATCCGGCTGTCGGCGGCATCCTCTTCTACGGACGGGACGTGACCGAGCGCATCTGGGTCGGCGCAGCGCTCCAGGAATCCGAGCTCCGATTCCGGGAGATCTTCGAGAACATGCTCGACGGCGTCGTGCAGATCGACGAGGAGACGCGCTCGCTCGTGCAGGCGAATCCCGCCTTCTGCCAGATCGTCGGTCGCACGCGTCACGAGGTCTTCGGCCTCTCGCTCCTCGACCTGTTCGCAAGCGACGACCGCGATGCGCTCGAGCGCGTTCTCGACGAGCACTTCACAGGCAGGCGACGTGTCTCCGACACGCTCCGGGTCCGGCACAAGGACGGCACACTCCGCTATGTCGACTTCGGAACGTCGCGCATCGAGCTCTCCGGCGCACGGCCGATCATCGCGGTCGTGCGCGACGTGACGGCACGCCGCGAGACCGAGCGTACGCGGGAGATGTTCCTTGCCGTGGTCGCCCACGAGCTCCGCACGCCGGTCGCCGTGCTCAGGAACGGCATCGAGATCCTCCGGTCCAAGATCGGGAGCCTGCCGGTCGGCGATCGCGACACGCTCATGGGCGTGCTCACCGAGGAGGTGGAGCGGCTCACGCGCCTGGTCGGAGATGCGCTCGACGTCGGGGCGATCCAATCGGGGAGCTTGGCGCTCCGCCCGCATCGCGTCGCCCTCGCACCGATCGTCGCCTCGGTCGCCGCGCGCGTCGGCCCTCAGTTCCGGACGTCGGCGACGCTCGACCTCGAGGCGACGGACGCGTGGGTCGATCCTCTACGCTTCGAGCAGGTGCTCACGAACCTCCTCGACAACGCGTGGCGGCACTGCGGCTCGTCCACGAGCGTGAACGTGACGCTCGCGATCGAGGACGCCTTCGCGCGCATATCGGTGATCGACGACGGGCCCGGCTTCCCGCCCGAGCTCCAGAGCGGCCTGTTCGAACGGGTGTTCGTCCCGAACGGCAGCCCCACCTGCGGGATCGGCATCGGCCTCTGGCTCTCGAAGCGGCTCGTCGAGTCGATGGGAGGCGAGATCGCCGCGCACGCGGGCAACGGCGGCCGCGGCGCGTGCGTGACGTTCACCGTGCCGCGCTCGTGAGCGCGACGCGCCGCGAAGGCGCAACTCAGTTGCGCCGATCCTGGAAGCTCGTAGCGGTCGGCTCACACGAACACGCTTTGACCGGAGATTCACGCCCGCTCGCCCAACGGGCGGGCGTGAATCGGAGGTCAATGCAAAGTGAGCACCGCAATAGCTCAGCGTGACGACCAGCGCACGGTCATCTCGCACGATCGCGCGCCGCCGCTGCAAGTGTGGCGGTCGATACGAACGTCCTCGAGACCGGTGAGCTCGAGCACTCGAACCGAGCATGCCCCGACGACGGCGCACCACTTCTCGCCGTGCGCGCCCCAGATGCCGACGGCATGCATCGCGGAGCCCGCGACCGACGCCGAGATCCAACCGGTCGAGTGAAAGAGCCGCCAGGAGAGTTGCGCGCTGATGGCGGCGGTATCCGGCGACGCGAACCACTCCACCACGGCACGCGAGATGCGCCCGAGACTACGGTCGACCGTGACCGTGCCGATGGCATGGAGCGCTTCCGCCTCCGTCATGCGCGTCGAAGCGATGGCGATGATGCGGGCGGCGATCTCGCTCGCAAGCCTCTCGTCGTACCAGCCGCCGGGAGCGATCCCGAGGGCGGGCCCGTCGAGGACGAGCTCGGTGGCCCATCGAGGATCGATCGCCGCCGCGAGCTCCTCGAGCCCGCGCTGGCCGAACGTGCTCGTGAACCAGTCGATCATCGGACGCACGATGACGCCCTTCGCCTTTCCCAGGCGCGCTGGGCGGGCGTTTGGTGGCCTCTCCTCGGACATCTGCGGAGCCTCTCGATCCGCCCCCGTGAAGAACCCTCACCACGAATCGAGCACCTCGCCCGTCGTGACCTTCATCGTGACCGACCAGTCGAACGCGGCCAGCGTTTTCGGGCTCTCCCCGCGGAAGAAGCGCCGCCCGAGCGACCAGACCGGCTCCTCCGGCAGCTCGAGGGTGTACCCCGAGACGAGCGCGGCCACGCTGGGGTCGAGCAGGCGGGGCGAGAAGCGCGTGAGCTGAGAGAGCTCGGCTCGGCGCGGGTTCCTGAGATCCGGGAGCTGCCGCACGTTGAGGATCTGCCCGGCCGGCGCGAGGACCAGGCCGGACAGGAGGTCGATCGTATCGTCATCGACCCCTGCCGCCCGAACGGCGCTCGAGACGAGGTCCACCGCGCTCGAGAGCGCGCGAGAGAGGATCCCCGGCTCCGGATCCCACGACGAGCGCAGGACCTCGGTCACCCTCCTCTCGCCGCGTGGGAACGACGTGTACCGCACGTGCGCGCGATTGCGCTCGAGCGCGACGTCGGCGGGGACCTTCGGGAAGCCATAGAACTCGCGCCCGGAGAGCATCGCGGTCGGCTCGTCGACGAAGAGGACGAGCGGGAAGAGCGCGGGGACGGGCGTGCCGACCCCCGCGACGATCACCGCGAGCATGATCTCGTGGTAGCGGTACTCGTTTTCGTCCGGGTCGCCGTTGTCGGTGGCGCTGGTGAAGTCGGACTGCATCACGACGAGCGGTGCACGCGCGATCGGCTGGAGCATGCGGTGAGGCGGCACCGCACCGGCGACCGCGCGGGCGTCGGCGCCACCGATGAACGCCACGAGACTCTTGGTCCGCAGCGTGGCGGTGTCGCCGAAGCCGTACATCCTCTTGAATGCGGGCAAGCCGTAGAAGTCCGTCATGTCATCTGGGCTCCTCAGAGCGTTTTTCGATTCACGCCGAACAGCTCGTCGATGATCCGCGAGAGCATCTCGACGCCGCGCTGGCCGATGCGCGCCAGATCGCGAAGGTTCCACGGCGAGCGCACGGGCGGCACGAGCGGGATGCGCTCGGGATCCATGCCGCTCCTCCGCGCGATCGCGCGCGCCGCGAGACGGCCGGAGCGCACCGCCCGCTCCATGTACCAGGCGCCCTCGTCGCTCTGCACCCAGTCGCCGGCGAACACGAGGCCGGGAGGGCCAGCCTCCGTCGTCGGCCGGACGCTCTCGCTCTCGACGTCGAAGCCGGTGTAGACGTCGCGATGGAGCGCAACGTGGACCGGCTCGAGGATCTCGGGCTCCTCGGTCCAGCCGTACGCCTCCTTGAGCTCGGCGCGGATGGTCCGGAGGAGCTCGTCGCGCGAGAGCGTCCCGGCGGTTCGATCGCGCAGGATCTGGAGCTCGATCACCTCGTGGACGCGATCGCGATAGGCCTCCAGTTGGATGCCTTGCAGCTTCGTCACGTTGAAGAGCGCATCGAGCGTCTTGAACCCCATGAACATCGCGAGCACGTCGTCGATGCGCCGGCCGAGGACGAAGCGGACGACCGTGAGCGAGGTCGTACGCATCCGGAACAGCTCCCGGATCACCGGATGGCCCTGGAGCGCCGGGCTCGCCTGGAGGATGTGCTGCATCGGGCGGACGTCGGTGGCGAGGACGACGTGATCGGCACGGATCTTCGGCGGCCGGCGGATCCGGACGTCCACGTGACCGTCACCGCGATCGACGACACGGAACGCGAGAAGGCTCGCCTCCGCTGGTCCGCACGAGCGCGTGCCGTCGCCGTCGAAGCGGCTGCCGTGGAGCGGACAGGCGAACCCGCGCAGGCCCCGGTCGTACCGCACCCGGCCGCCAAAATGCGTGCAGATTCCCACGAACGCCCTGAGCTTGCCGTCCGAGCGACCGACGTAGAGAGGGAGGTGCGACGGCGTCGTGATGTTGGCAGCGTGCATCGCCAGCATCGGCGTCGCGCGTGCGAGGTTCGTCCGGAGCCGCTCGAGCTCCTCGGGCGGCGTGTGGTTCGGCGTCCGCTCCCAGAGGACCTCGCGGAAGCCCTTCTCCGGAACGTCGCGGATGTCGAGCGTGCCGAGCGTGACGAATCGATTCTCGAGGACGCGGATGCGCTCGCCCTCGCCGTCGGCGCTCTCCACGTCGAGCCAGCGCGGGTCGGACGACGACGCGGGTGGCTCCCGATCGCCATGCCACGCCTCGACGACCGGATGCCCGTGCCCCGAGTCTCCGCCGTGAGCGAGTGCGAGCCAGACGCTCCCGAGGTGCTTCAGCGTCGCGCGCGCCAGGGCAAGCTCGCGCGGCTCCGACTCCGGCCACGCCGTGCCCGGGTCGAGCAGGTCGCGCGGCTCATCGGCGACGTCCCGTACCGAGAGCACGCCGCGGTGAGCGCGATCGACATAGACGGTGTCGACCTTTCCGTCGTGCGCCCCGAGACCGAGGACGCGCGCATAGGCGATGCAGTCCCCCTTCTCTTCGATCGCCTTCCGGAGCGGGCGGAAGACGAGCTTCTCCGGATGGCTCCGCAGCCACCGTGCCGCGAGCGACGCCTGCGCGTCGAAGATGTAGAAGTTCGCGGTCGAGAAGAACGCCGACGCGCTGATCCGATCGAGCGGCGCGAACGCGCTCCCGAGCGAGAAGTTCGCCAGCATCAGCTCCTTCGCGTTCTTCGACACTCCGAGCTCGTCGGCGACGCCGCTCGCGGTCTTGTCGTGCCACGCCGCGTAGTCCTTGGCGTGGTCGAACGCGATCATGGTGACGATGAAGCGCGTGAGGCTCGCGACGTCGCCCATCGACATCGCCCGCTGCTTCACCATGTCGATCGCTGCGTTCACGATCGGGAGGATCCGCGGCTCGTCCTCCACCGGCGGCGGACGCGCCATCGACACGACCCGCCCGTCGGCGAGCTTCGCGGTGAAGCGCGAGAAGTACGGCCCCGAGAACACCTCGTTCTCCCAATCGTCGCGGCCGTAGAGCCCGCGCAGGAGATCGAGGAAGTTGCCGTATCCCTTCCACCAGCCGTGGACGCCGTGCTCGATCGGGAGGCCGCCATACCCCTCCGACGACATCACCTTGCCGCCGAAGTGCCCGCCACGCTCGAGCAGGATCGGCGAGAGCCCGAGCTTCCCGAGCTCGTACGCACAGGTCAACCCTGCTAGGCCCCCGCCAACGACGACGACGACTGGCTCTCGCTCCCCTTCCGGCATCATCCTCGGCGCGTGCCTGAGTCAGCGCAGATCGAAGGCATAGCAGCTCGTCGGAAGTAAGCAATACGTGCAATACGCAATCACGTCGGCAGTCTGTTCGCGCGCTCGTCGTTCTCGCCTTTCTCGCCTTCGGCAAACGCTGCTCCGCAGACGGCGTCGCTGCGACGCGAGGTCAGCGCTCGTGGGCGAGGAGCCCGGCGACCACCGTGCCGGCTGACGCGACGAGTCGACCAGCGTCCGGGGTGAGCACGCCCATCGATGTCAGGAAGACGACAGTCGCCACGACCGCGCCGACAAGAGCAGCCGCGAGGCGGAAGCGGACGGTCCCGCGCCGCTTCTGCTCCACGCACTCGAGGAAGCTCTCGACCCGCTCGGAAGCGGGTAACTCGCTCGGATCGTCCGGGTCGTTCGTCGTGAGTGCCGGCATGTCGCCCCGCCTTCCTGCTCCCCTCTCTTCTCCGCATCGGTAGAGATGCACTCGCCGTGCCGCGGGCGTCGAGCCGATGAACCCCCGCCGGAACGAGTACACTCCGCCCCATGCGTCGAACGCCCCTGCTCGTACTTGCCCTCGCTCTCGGCATCGGGTGCCGTCGTGAAGCGCCGCGCGCGACCACGCAGCCACCGAACCCGTACGCGGGCTACCAGGGACAGGGCTCACCCCAGCCCGGCTACTACCCGCCGCAACAGCAGCCTGGCTACTATCCGCCGCAACAGCCCGGCTACTACCCGCCGCAACAGCAGCCCGGCTACTACCCGCCGCAACAGCAACCGAGCTATCCGCAGCCGGCACCGACCTACGCGCCGCCGGCTCCGCAGCCGACCAACAGCCCGCCGCAACCGCAGCCCGCACCGTCGCAGCCCTCCTACAATCCGTGGCTGACGATGCTGGGGAACCTCCTCCAGGGCGGCGCGCCGCCGGCTCCGCAGCCGCCGAGCCCGCAGCCCGCGCCCCAGCCCACGACGCCGCCCGCGCCCGCGCCTCCGGCGATCGGCTCGCGCGCGCTCGAGCTCGCGAATGCGATCAACGACTACCGGGCGCAGCACGGGCTGCCTCCGATCCCGATCTCGAAGTCTCTCTCGCACGTCGCCGAGACCCACGTGCGCGATCTCCGCGACTCGCCCAAGGTGGCCGTGACCTGCAACGGGCACAGCTGGTCGTCGAACGGCCCGTGGACGCCGTGCTGTTACACGGCGGACCACGCGCAGGCGAAGTGCATGTGGGAAAAGCCGTCGGAGCTGACGCAGCTCAAGGCGACCGGCTTCGAGATCACGATCGGACAGCCCGGCGAGGTCACCGGGGTCGCCCTCGACTCCAAGAAGGCGCTCGCGGCGTGGCAGGGCAGCTCGCTCCACAACGACGTGATCCTCAATCGCGGGACCTGGCAGAACATGACCTGGCGCTCCATTGGAGCGGGAATCATCGACAGTCACGCGTGCGCGTGGTTCTCGGACCAGCCCGACCCGGCTCGATGAGATCGGGCGCGGCCGCTCCAGGCCCTGGCCTCTTCGACCTCAAGGCTCGTGGTGACCGAGGGTCGCCACGAGCCGCTCCTCTTTCGCCGCGACCCATCCTCCGACGCCCTCCATGGGCGCCTCCGTCTCGAGCGCACGCCTCGCCGCCTCGCGGACAGACAGCCGCGGCGGATGTCCGGTGAGGCCCCAGTAGAGATCGTCGTGAGGGAGGAGATGTCCGCGGAGGCCGAGCACGAGCTCGCGCGCGACGTTGTAGTCCGCGCCGCTCACGAGCTTCAGCCAACCGGCGGAGAGGCGGGGCGTGAGAAACGGCACCCGCAAGGCCGGGATATGGCGTCCGCGGAGAGAGCCGACGAGCATGAGCAGATCGCGCGCCTTGAACACCTCCGGTCCCGGGATGTCGAACCATCTGCTCCGATCGAGGGGAACGCGTCGCGCATCGACCAGAGCGGTGACGACGTCCTCGAGCGCGATGGGGCAGCTCTCCGACTCGAGCCAGCGCGGAAGCAGCATCAGCGGCAGGCGCAAGGCGAGATCGCGGAGGATGCGCCATGAGGCGCTTCCATTCCCGAGGATCATCGCGGAGCGGAGCTCGATGGTCGGGACCGCACCGGCGCGAAGGATGGATCCGACCTCGAGGCGGCTCGCGAGGTGCTCGGAAGGTCGACCGTTCGGCTCCACGCCGCCGAGGTAGACGACGCGCCGGCAGCGGCTCGCCGCGGCCACCCGGGCGACGTTGGTAGCGCTCTGGCGCTCCACCCGTCGAAAATCGCGACGAGACGCCTCGCCCATGCTGTGGACGAGGTAGTAGACGCAATCGACGCCCTCCATCGCTCGCTGCAGCGTCGCGGGCGCACGCACGTCACACTGAACCCACTCCACCCCGGCGGGGCCGCCTCGCCGCTCGCTCCGCGAGGCTGCGCGCACACTCACTCCCTCCGCGAGGAGGGCCGGAACGAGCGCTCTTCCCACGAATCCGGTCGCGCCAAGGACGAGGACGGTCACGAGTGCCTCCGGTCGACTCCGTTTGACACAGTGCAGAGCAACGACCGAACCAGCCGCGCCCGGGCGCCCGACCTCGTTGGCGGGCCCGGGGCGGCGAGGCCCGCACGAGGCGCACGAGTCCTGACAAGCTCGACCAAAGATCGCGCTTTCTCCCCCTAGGAATCCGTAGCGCTCCGAGTAGCGTGCAACGCGTGCGCCTCAGCGTATTCGACATCTTCAAGATCGGGATTGGCCCTTCGAGCTCTCATACCGTCGGGCCGATGAAGGCCGCGCGCCGGTTCGCCGAAGCGCTCGAGCACCAGGGTTCGTTCGGGCGGGTCGCCCGTGTGACGGTGGAGCTGTACGGCTCGCTCGGCCACACCGGTAAGGGCCACGGGACGGACGTCGCCGTCCTGCTCGGCCTCGAAGGTGAGCTGCCGGACGAGACCGATGTCGATGCCGTCCCCGCGCGCCTTGCGCGCATCAGTGCCTCCAACGAGGTCCGCCTTCTCGGGCGTCAGCCGGTGGCCTTTCGCGTCGCCGACCAGCTCGTCTTCCACCGCCGCAAGTCGCTCCCGCTCCACTCGAACGGGATGCGCTTCGTGGCGGCTGACGCTTCGGGCGAGACGCTCCTCGATCGCGTCTACTACTCGGTGGGCGGCGGCTTCGTCGTCGATCAGTCCGATCCGGAGAAGGCGAGCGCGGACGAGAAGGCTCTCCCCTACCCCTTCAAGACCGGAGCCCAGCTCCTCGAGCTGTGCAAGAGCAACGGGCTCTCGCTGAGCACGCTCGTGCTCGAGAACGAGAAGGCGCTCCGCCCCGAGGCCGAGGTGCGTGCGGGCGTGATGCTGCTCGTCGAAGCGATGCGCGCCTGCGTCCGCCGCGGCTGCGAGCGTGAGGGCATCCTCCCCGGCGGCCTCAAGGTGAAGCGCCGTGCCGCGTCCCTCCATCGCAAGCTGCGCGCGGACCCGACGTCGGACGACCCGCTCCACGCGATGGACTGGGTCAACCTCTGGGCGCTCGCGGTCAACGAGGAAAACGCCGCCGGCGGGCGCGTCGTCACCGCGCCGACGAACGGCGCCGCCGGGATCGTGCCGGCGGTCCTGCACTACTACGCGCGCTGGGTCCCGGGCGCCAACGACGACGGCGCGGTCCGCTTCCTCCTCGCGGCGGCGGCGATCGGGATGCTCTACAAGATGAACGCCTCGATCTCCGGAGCCGAGGTCGGCTGCCAGGGCGAGGTCGGCGTGGCGTGCAGCATGGCCGCCGGCGCGCTCGCCGAGGTGATGGGCGGCTCGCCCGCGCAGGTCGAGAACGCCGCCGAGATCGCGATGGAGCACAACCTCGGGCTCACCTGCGATCCGATCGGCGGGCTCGTGCAGGTCCCGTGCATCGAGCGGAACGCGATGGGCGCCGTGAAGGCGATCAACGCAGCTCGCCTCGCGCTCCGCGGCGACGGCTCGCACCTCGTCTCGCTCGACAAGGTGATCGCGACCATGCGCCAGACCGGCGCCGACATGCTCACGAAGTACAAGGAGACCGCGCGCGGCGGTCTCGCAGTGAACATCGTCGAGTGCTGAGCGTCGTCGTCGCGCGGCTACGCGCGCCCGAGTCGAAGACGCGCCCCTGAAGGGTGCGCCCGACTCGGGCGGCGGCCGTCAGAACAGCGCCGAGCCCGGGACGCGCGGGTACGGGATCGCGTCACGGATGTTGCCGAGGCCGGCGATGTAGACGATGAGCCGCTCGAAGCCGAGGCCGAACCCTGCGTGCGGGACCGAGCCGTAGCGGCGGAGATCGCGGTACCAGCCGTAGTGCTCGGGCACGAGGTTCATCTTGCGCATCCGCGCGTCGAGGACGTCGAGGCGCTCCTCGCGCTGGCTGCCGCCGATGATCTCGCCGATGCCCGGGGCGAGGACGTCCATCGCGGCGACGGTCTTCCCGTCGTCGTTGACGCGCATGTAGAAGGCCTTGATCTCCTCCGGGTAGTTCATCACCACGACGGGACGGCCGACGTGCACCTCGGTCAGGTAGCGCTCGTGCTCGGTCTGGAGATCGCTTCCCCACTTGGGGGCGAACTCGAACTTCTTGCCGGACTTCTCGAGGATCTTGATCGCCTCGGCGTAGTCCATGCGCTCGAAGGAGGAGTCGACGAACTTCTGGAGGCGGTCGATGACACCGGCCTGCGTGACGATGCCCTTGCCCGCCGTCTGCTCGAAGAACTCGAGATCGTCCGGGCGCTCCGCGAGGACAGCCTTGAAGATCGCCTTGAGGAACCGCTCGGCGAGATCGGCGTCGTCGTTCAGGTTCGCGAACGCGATCTCGGGCTCGATCATCCAGAACTCGGCGAGGTGCCGCGTCGTGTTCGAGTTCTCCGCACGGAAGGTGGGGCCGAACGTGTAGACCTTCGAGAGGGCGAGGCAGTAGGCCTCGACGTTGAGCTGCCCGGAGACGGTGAGGTACGCCTCCTTGCCGAAGAAGTCCTTCTGGAAGTCGACGCGGCCCCCTTCGGCGCGCGGCGGGTTCGCCATGTCGAGCGTCGAGACGCGGAACATCTGCCCGGCTCCCTCGGCGTCCGCGGCGGTGACGATCGGCGTGTTGACCCAGACGAAGCCCTCGTCCGTGAAGAAGCGGTGGATCGCCATCGCGGCTGAGTGCCGGATGCGCGAGATCGCGCCGAACGTGTTGCTGCGCGGCCGAAGGTGCGCGTGGTCGCGCAAGAACTCCGGCGAGTGCGCCTTGGGCTGGAGCGGGTACGTCTCGGGATCGTCGACGAAGCCGAGGACCTTCACGTCGTCGGCCTGGATCTCGAACGCCTGGCCTTTGCCGGAGCTCTGGACGATCGTGCCCTGACAGACGAGCGAAGCGCCCGCGGTGAGACGCAGGACCTCGTCCTTGTAATTCGCGAGCGTGCCCGGCACGACGGCCTGCACCGGGGCCTGACAGCTTCCGTCGGTGATGTGAACGAAGGAGATCCCGGCCTTGGAGTCGCGACGCGTGCGGACCCATCCGCGCACCTCGACCTTCGACCCGACGGCAACCTTGCCCGAAAGAGCTTCCTTGACGCTGACGACCTGCATGGGTGGCACTCCAGTAATCCCGCTGGCTCCCGGCGCCAAGACGCTCGACGCGCCTACGGCCCCGTCCGCTTCGAATCCGCTCCGCGGGCGCTCGGGCCCCTCGCCCCGCCCACCGGAAGCCCGACGGCCCGCCTCGGCGCCGGCGCTGCCCGCATCCCCGGCGCCAAACCTCGTCGCTTCCCCGCCCGGCCACCGGTAGCGTCCTTCGCCTCGGGGCTCGACCTCGTGACCGCCCGCGGTCAACCCCACCGCCCGCCTGCCGCTCGGCTCGCTCCGGAGATGCCGAACGTCCTCGTTCAGCTCCAGATGATCTTCACCCAGGTCGCAACCGCGACGAGCCAGACGAGGGCCGCCATCGAGAGCGGATGGGTCAGGCGCACCGGTCGACGCTCGAGCGCCCGCATCACGAGCTTCGCGGCAGCATCGGCCGTGATCATGAACGGCTTCGCGCTGGCCTTCGCCATCTTCGTGTCCACGAAGCCGAGACGCACGTTGGTGAGCGCAACGCCGGTTCCGCGAAGCGCGAGGGAGAGCCCCTCGACGTAGGACGAGAGGGCCGCCTTCGAAGCGTTGTACGCGGGCGCCTCGCTCGACACGAGGATGTCGGCCTGCCCCCAAGTCGCCGACCGACTCCGGCAACTCGCAAAGGCTGGAAAAAGCTCCTAGCCTGCGGCCCCGCGTTCGACGGAGCTTCATGATGAACCGCCACACTCTCGCCGCCTTCTCGATCCTCGCGCTCTTCGCTTGCTCGAAGCCCCAGCCTGGCGGCGCCGGGGCCGACGCCTCCCCGCCCACGCACGAGACCGCGGCATCGGCCACCCCATCGAGCGCGCCCCCTCCCACGCCGGCTCCCGCTCCTGCGCCCGCGCCGGCTCCGGTGCCGAAGAAGTACACGAGGGTCCTCCACACCGGAGACTCGATGGTCGGCGGCGGGCTCGCACGCGCGCTCGGACCGAAGTTCGAGGCCGACGGGACGAAGTATCACCGCGACGTCATCGAGAGCGGGACGATCCACGAGTTCTCGCAGAACGATCACCTGCCGAAGCTGATCGCGCGCACCAAGCCGGACCTGATCCTGCTCACGCTCGGCGCGAACCACGTTCCGCACAGCATCGATCCGGAGAAGGAGATCGGCCCGTACCTGCCGAAGCTCCTCAAGCGCGTCGAGGGGATCGACTGCTACTGGATCGCTCCGCCGATCTGGAAGCCCTCGCAGGCGAAGTTCAACAAGTGGCTGAGCGAGCACGTCGCGCCGTGCCGCTTCTACGACGGCTCGCACCTCGAGATCGCGCGCCGCGCGGACAAGATCCATCCGAACGAGAAGGGCGGCGAGGTCTGGGCCGACGACTTCTGGACGTTCTTCAAGGGAGAGGGCGCGTTCGTCGAGAGCGGCTCGGACCCGTCCGCCGGCCTGCTTCCGGACGCGGGCGCGCGCTGATTTCGCGCGCACCGGCTCGCTCGGGGTCTGCAGCCGTTCCACTCGTTCCGGTTCGTCGCGTGCTCGCTGGTTGCTCACTCCGCCTCGGCGCGAGCTCCGGCGATCAGAGCAGGTAGACCTCGGCCGAACGTGCTTCGAGCGTCTCGATCGTGCAGTAGGCACCGAGATCGGCAAGCGCGTGGACGAAACGCGCGACGAGGCCGCCGGGAGCAGGCGCATTCTCCGGCGCAGCCGTGGCCGCCCGAACGCCGTCGGCAGGCGCATGCGCCGGGATCACCTTCGGGAGAAGCACCTGCACCTCGTAACCGGGAAGGTCGTCGGTGGAGGTTGGCGGCGCGCCGCGCTTCGCGAAGCGCGCCTCGATGCGCGCGATGCGGCCGTCGTCTTCGTCGAACGCGAACTCGAACGACCAGAGCATGAGCTCGCACGGGAGCGACGAGACCTCGAGGAAGACGCGCATCACGTCCGCCACGATCAGAGGATGGAGCTCGGCGATCTTCTCGCATAGGCGCACGTGAAGCGCTTCGACGTCGAATCGCTGAGCCGGAACCCGGTCCATCCCGGGCCCTCAGTAGCAGGCCCGGCGGCCGGTCGACGAGAGGATCGCTTCCGGCGAATCGGCCGGCCCCGCCCGGGGTGGCTTGACAACCAGGCTCACTGCTCGGCACCGCTGATTTCACCGTCGACGGCGCCGGGGCGCGCGCGGATCCACGCGGCTCGACGCTGGCACGTCGCCTGCTGTGCGCCCGCCGACGGCGCCACGATGGGCAGTTGGTCGCGGAGCGGTCGCCGGCTCAGCGCGTGAGGGTCGCGACGTCGACGACGGCGCGGTAGCGCACGTCTCCGCGGAGGACGCGCTCGTAGGCGGCGTTGATCTCCTGGACGCCGATCACCTCGACGTCCGACACGATCCCGTGCTTGCCGCAGTAGTCGAGCATCGCCTGGGTCTCGGCGATGCCGCCGATGTTCGAGCCGACGAGGCGCCGGTTGCCGAGGATGAGCGCGGCCGCATCGAGCGGGATCGGCGCCGGCGGGATGCCGAGCAGGACCATCGTCCCGAGCGGGCGGAGCGTCCGGAGGTACTCGTTGTAGTCGTGCACCGCCGAGACGGTGTCGAGGATCAGATCGAACCGCCCGCGCAGCCGCTCGAAGGTCCCCTTCTCCTTCGTGACCTCGAACTCGGTCGCGCCGAGACGACGCGCGTCGGCCTCCTTCGCACGGGAGGTGCTGAGGACCGTGACCTCGGCTCCCAGCGACCGCGCGAGCTTCACCGCCATGTGCCCGAGGCCGCCGAGCCCGACGACGGCGACGCGATCCCCCTTCTTCGTCTTCCACTCATGGAGCGGAGAGAACGTCGTGATCCCCGCACACATGAGCGGCGCCGCGCCGGCGGGATCGAGAGTCTCGGGAACGCGAAGCACGAAGTGGTCTCGAACCACGATGCGGGTCGAGTAGCCGCCGAACGTCGGCGTCTTTCGATCCATCTCGGTGCCGTTGTACGTGAACGCCGCGCCCTTCTCGCAGAACTGCTCGAGGTTGTCTCGGCAATGCCCGCACGCGAGGCAGGAGTCGACGTAGCAACCGACACCAGCGAGGGCGCCCGGCTGGACCTTCACGACATCACGGCCGACCTCGACGACGCGGCCGACGATCTCGTGCCCCGGCACCATCGGGTACATCGAGCTCTGCCACTCGTTCCTGACCTGATGGATGTCGGAGTGACAGATGCCGCAGAAGAGGATGTCGATCACGACGTCGTTCGGTCCCGGATCCCTGCGATCGATCGTGAACGGACTCAGCGGCTCGGTGGGGCCGGCAGCAGCGTACGCGGGTACCTTCGTCATGGCGCGGTCTCCTCCGCTCCTTCGCTTCGCAAGCGACATACCGAACGCACGACGTCGACAGGTCGCCGCGCCGTTCGGTCGAGCCCCTCGCGACGCTGCAAGAGCTCGTACGGCGCGGCGGCTCGGTCGTGCGCAGCTACGCGAGCGTGCGGAGGACCGTGCGCACGAGTCGCTGGCCGTAGCCGTCGCTCCGCCACTGCGACTTCGCCCAGCCCGCGAGGAAGCGGTAGAAGTCGGCGCACGCGATCGGGTAGAGCGCGCGCCACTCGGCCTCGAGCGCCTCGACGTCGACGGCGTCCCCGTGTCTCCGCGCGACGGCCGCGCGGAGCTTCTGGAAGTAGAAGTCGAGGTGCCGCCGCTCGCGAGCCTCGTCGCCGAAGTGCCCGCACAGGAGATAGGCGACGTCCTTCATCCCGCAACCACCACCCACGTACTGGAAGTCCACCGCGGCGACCGCGCCGCCGCCACGCGCGAAGCAGAAGTTCGCGAGCTTCGCGTCGCCGTGGACGATCGTCGCGAAGGCACACGTTCGGAGCTTCCGGTCGAGCACCGGTGCGGCCTCACGAAGCGCGCCGTCGTCGGTCGCGGCGAGCTCGTCGGGGCGCGTCGCGAGATGCCAGTACGTGCCGTCCTTCCAGAGCCCGGCGGGCGCCACTCCGAGAAAGCGTGCATGGAACGCAGCGAGCCACGCGAGGCAGGCATCGAGCTCGCTCGGCGTCGCGCCTCGCCGGCGCTCCGGGAAGCCGGCCGCATCGAGGTCTTCGAGCGCGAGGATCCACTGGCCGTCGACCACGCGCGCGCCGATCAACGACGGCACGCGGCATTCGTGCTCGCACCGCGAGGCGAAGGTGCGGTACCAGGCGGTCTCGACGTCGTACGAGCGGCATTTGCGCGCGTGCGAGACATCCGGCTTCGCACCGCGGGTCCGAGCCGGTGGCTTCACCCATTTCACGATCGCCGTCGTCGCCGTGGCGCCGTCGAGGTGAACGCGAAAGAGCTCGCCGTAACCGCTCCACAACGACTGGATCCGCTCGCCGCGACGGACGTCGCGGGCGCCCGTGGCCTCGGCGATCCACTGAAGGTCGGGCTCCCGCATCGACGCGCCCCTCGTCAGCGGAGCGCGCCGAGCGCGGCGGCTACCTTGGCGACGGACATGGGCACCGGCGTCTTGAGCTCGGGGGCGAAGATCGCGACCCGCAGCTCCTCGAAGGCCCATCGGAGCTCACGCGCCAAGTCCTGATCGCGAGCGGCGCTGCGCTTGGTGAGGAACGAGCTCCAGAGCGGCGCGAACGGCGCGTGCTTGTCGCTGTCCTTGCGCGGATCGGCGACCGCGCGCTGGAGGCGGGCCTGCGCAGCGCGGAGGTAGCGCGGGTATTGCTCGAGACGAGACAGCGGTACCCACCCGATGAGATCGACCGGGAAGAGGTGCTCGAGCTGCGCGTACATGTCGACGATCGCGTTCCGTCCGCTCGGGTGCTTCGAGGCGTTCCGGAGCGCCACGAGCGTCCGATCGAGCTCGGACGCGATCGGCTTGATTGCGTCGGTGAAGACCCGCGCAGCCGGATCGATGCGCGGCTTGCCGGCCGAGGCGATCTGCTCGAAGGCGGCCTTCGTGCGCGGCAGGGGCGCGTCGCCGTCGAGCCGGAAGGCGACGTCGACGATGCGCGCGAGCAGCGACGTTCGGAACGTCTCGGTCTCGACGCGTGACGGCATCGCTCCGTTCGGACGAGCGAACGCCGCGGGGAACCGCGGGGTGATCGCGGAGAGGGTCTGCCGCGCGGCGATCATCAGGAGCCGACGAACGCCGGCACGCGACGCCGTCTCCGCGGTGCCGGACGACTCGAGGAGCACGAGCTCGACGTCCTTGCCGCTATCGACGAGCGCCGGGTAGCTCCGCACCTGTTGGCCCGCGACGCTGCGCATCACGTGCTCGGGGAGCTCGCCGAAGTCCCAAGTGGTGAGCCCTTTCCGCTCCCATCGCGGTGCTGGCGCGCTGCTCTTCCAGACGGCCCGCGCCCGTGCACCGTGGCGCTTCAACAGATCGTCGACGTCACGGCTCTGCTCGACGACCTTGCCGTGCTCGTCCACGACGCGGCACGTGAGGCGGAGATACGCCCCGACGGCATCCGGCCGGAATGCGTCCTCGGGGACGTTTGCGCCGGTCACCTCCGCGAGCGCCCGAGCGAGCGCCGGGATCATCGACCCCTTGAACGGCTCGAGCCGCGACGCGATCGCGCGCGCGACCTCCGGGATCTCGCCGACCTCGCGCCGGTGCGCGCGCGGCAGCTCGTAGAGGAGCGCCGCGATCTTTTCTTCGTGCCACCCCGGGATCGTCCAGTCGAGCTGGCCCTGCTCGAGCTGCGGGAGCAAGACGAGCGGCACCGTGAGCGTGACGCCGTCGTCGTCGGCCGAAGGATCGAAGCGGTACGTCACCGCCACGCGCGCCCCGTGGAGCACGAGCGTGTCGGGATAGTCCGCCGGCGCGAGGTTCCGCTCGCCGGTGAGGACGTCCTCCATCGAGAGCCAGAGGATGCGCGGGTCGTCCTTCTCGGCCCGCTCGCGCCACGTCTCGAACATCTTTCCGTTCACCACGTCGTCGGGGACGCGGCGTTCGAAGAACGCGAGCAGTGCGTCGTCGTCGGCGAGCATGTCGCTCCGCCGCGCCTTGTCGCGCAGCCGCGCGACCTCCGCGAGGAGCTCCTGGTTCTTCTGCTGGAAGGCGCCTCGCGTCGTGTACTCGCCGCGCACGAGCGCGTGGTCGAGGAACATCCGCCGCGCCTCGGCCGGGGCCACGCTGGCGTAGTCGACGCTCCGATCGCGGGCGATGGAGAGGCCGAAGAGCGTCGCGTGCTCGCGCACCGACGCCCGCGCAGAGCGCTCCGACCAGTGCGGATCCGAGTAGCTCTTCTTGAGCAGGTGCGGAGCGGCGTCGAGAAGCCACTCGGGCTCGATCTTGGCGACCATCCGGGCGAAGAGCTGCGACGTCTCGACGAGCTCGAACGCCATCACCCACGCCGGCGGCTTCTTCGCGAGCGCCGACGACGGGTGGATCGCGAAGCGAGTCTGCTTTGCGCCGATGTAGACGCGCTGCTCGGGGTTCCACTTCCCCACCTTCGACAGGAGCCCGGTCACGAGCGCGCGATGAAGCGCGTCGCTGCCGTCGGCGCTCGGCTGCGGCGGCGGAGCGGCGGAGCGGTCACGTCGAGGGCCGTTCGTCTTCGGGCCGATCCCGAGCTCGCGCACGACCTCCTCGAGCTGGCGGTGGATCTCACCCCACTCGCGGATCCGCATGAAGGAGAGGAAGCTGTCCCGGCACGTGCGCCTCAGGTTCGAGGTCCCCTTCCGCTCCGCCTCCTTCACGAAGTCCCACAGGCGAAGGAGCCCGACGAAGTCGGAGCGTTCGTCGCGGAACCTCCTGTGGAGCTCGTCGGCCTTCTGCTGCGCCTCGCGAGGTCGCTCGCGCGGGTCCTGGATGTTGAGCGCCGCCGCGATCACGAGGATCTCGCGGAGGCAGCCGTGATCGGCCCCCGCGAGGATCATCCGTCCGATGCGCGGATCGACGGGGAAGCGCGCGAGGCGCTCGCCGAGCGGCGTGAGCTCGCGCCGCCCATCGAGCGCGCCGAGCTCTTCGAGGACGCGGTAGCCCTCGGCGATCGCCTTCGGGTGCGGCGGATCGAGGAACGGGAAGTCCTCGACGTCGCCGAGCCCGAGCGACTTCATCCGTAGGATGACACCGGCGAGCCCGGTCCGCTTGATCTCGGGATCGGTGAACCCAGGACGCGCAGCGAAGCTCTGCTCGTCGTACAGGCGCACGCAGATCCCTTCGCGGACGCGACCGCAGCGGCCCTTGCGCTGATCCGCGCTCGCCTGGGAGATGCCTTCGATCTGAAGGCGCGTGGTGCCCGAACGCGGGTCGTATCGCGAGAGCCGCGCGATGCCGGTGTCGACGACGTAGACGATCCCCGGGATCGTGACCGACGTCTCGGCGACGTTGGTGGCGAGGATCACGCGGCGCTGCGGGATGCTCGTGAAGACCTTGCTCTGCTCGGCGGCGGAGAGACGCGCATAGAGCGGCTGGACGACGGTGTGCCGGAGGTTCCGCGCGAGGAGCGCATTCTCGGTCTCGCGGATCTCGCGCTCTCCGGGGAGGAAGACGAGGATGTCGCCGCGGGGGTCGAGCGAGGTCACGTTCTCGACCGCAGCGGCCACCGCCTCCGCGACATCGGCGTCGTCGTTCGGCGGCTCGTAGAGGACGTCGACCGGGAACGTCCGGCCCTCGACCTCCACGACGGGAGCGCCGCCGAAGAACTCGGAGAAGCGCGCCGTCTCGAGCGTCGCCGAGCTCACGATGACCTTCAGGTCGGGCCGCTGGGGAAGGATGCGCTTCACCCACCCGAGCAGGAAGTCGATCGTGAGGCTCCGCTCGTGGGCCTCGTCGATGACGAGCGTGTCGTAGCGACGGAGCAGCGGGTCGCCGTGGATCTCGGCGAGGAGGATGCCGTCCGTCATGAACTTCACGTAGGTGCCGGGCGAAGTCCGATCGTCGAAGCGGATCTGGTAGCCGACGTCGGTGCCGAGCGGCGATCCGAGCTCGCTCGCGACGCGCGCGGCCACGCTGGTAGCGGCGATGCGGCGAGGCTGGGTGACGCCGATGACCTTCTCGAGGCCGCGCCCCATCGCGAGCGCGATCTTCGGGAGCTGGGTCGTCTTCCCGGAGCCGGTCGCGCCCGCGACGATGACGACAGGATGAGCGTCGATCGCCGTCGCGATGTCGGCGACGCGCGCGGAGACGGGCAGCTCCGGCGGGAACTCGATCGGCGACCGATCGCCGTCGTGCGCGCTCACGGTCGAGCTCGGAGACGCGGGAAGGTCGGCAGACATCGCCCCGCGAAATAGCACTTCTCCGGCCGAGTCACCCGGAGACCGACCTCGCGACGCGAAAGAGGGCCCGCGGCGAGCGGTCGCCGGAGGCATTGTTCACGGGCGGTCGTGACACGGCAGGTGGAGGTTGCATCGCAGCGGAGCACTCGCTACCTCCTGAGGCCCATGTTCCGCCGATGCGTCCCAGCTCTTCCGATCATCGCCATCGCTGCCCTCTCCGCCTGCTCGCCTGCCGTTGACGGCTCGCGTCCCACCGAGCCCGTCGCCTCGACGCCGTCCGCGCAGTCGACCGCAGGCTCGGCGCGTGGGAAGGCGAAGCTCGGAAGCTTCGGCGTCGACCTCGCCGGTCTCGATCGCTCCGTGAAGGCGGGGAACGACTTCAACGCCTTCGCCGGCGGCACCTGGATGAAGGAGCAGAAGATCCCGTCCGACAGGTCGCGCTGGGGCGTGTTCGACATGCTGCGCGAGGAGTCCGACGCGAACGTCCGCACGATCCTCGAGGAGACCGCGAAGACGAAGGGGGCCAAGGGGACGAACGCGCAGAAGGTCACCGACTTCTACGCCGCCTACCTGGACACGGCCGCGATCGACCAGAAGGGCCTCGCTCCGGCGAAGCCGGCGCTCGACGCGATCGCCGCAGCGAAGACGCTCGACGACGTCGTGAAGCTGATGGCGCGCCCCGACCTCCCGACCAACGGTCCGATCCACGCCGACGTCGACCTCGACGAGAAGGATCCGGATCGCTACGTCGTGGTCGTCGGCCACTCCGGCCTCGGCCTCCCCGAGCGCGAGTTCTATCTGAACAAGGACAAGCAGTTCGAGGAGATCCGCACCAAGTACGTGGCGCACGTCACGAAGCTGCTCACGATGGCCGGCGACAAGAACGCCGCCGCGGACGCGCGCGCGATCCTCGCTCTCGAGACGAAGATCGCCGAGCAGCACTGGCCGATCGCGGATCGTCGCGAGAGGGACAAGACGTACAACCCGCGCACGCTCGCCGAGCTGCAGAAGGAGGCGGGCGGGTTCCCGTGGAAGACGTTCCTCGAGGCGCAGGGCTACGCGGGCGAGTCGAAGTTCGTCGTGACCGAGGTCACCGCGATCCCGAAGCTCGCGAAGCTCTTCGCGGCGACGCCGGTGGCGACCTGGAAGCCGTACCTCACCTACCACTTCCTCCGCGCCTCGTCGGACGTCCTGCCGACGACGTTCGACGCCGAGGTCTTCGACTTCGCCGGGCGCACGCTCAACGGGCAGCCGGAGCAGCGCGAGCGCTGGAAGCGCGGCGTGGCCGCGGTCAACGGCGCGCTCGGCGAGGCCGTCGGCGAGCTCTACGTCGCGAAGCACTTCCAGCCGCGCGCCAAGGCCGCGATGGACGTCCTCGTCGAGAACCTCCGCAAGGGCTACGCCGCGCGGATCGATGCCGTCGACTGGATGACGCCCGACACGAAGAAGGTCGCGCACGAGAAGCTCGCCTCCTTCCGGCCGAAGATCGGCTACCCGTCGAAGTGGAAGAGCTACGCGACGCTAGACGTCGTCGCCGGCGACGCCTTCGGCAACGCGCAGCGCGCCGCCGTGTGGGGCCACGAGTACATGCGCGCGAAGCTCGGCACGCCGACGGACAAGGACGAGTGGTTCATGTCCCCCCAGACGGTGAACGCCTACTACAACCCCGTCTTCAACGAGATCGTCTTCCCGGCCGCCATCCTCCAGCCGCCGTTCTTCGATCCCGACGCCGATCCGGCCGTCAACTACGGCGCCATCGGCGGGGTCATCGGCCACGAGATGGGCCACGGCTTCGACGATCAGGGCGCGAAGTCGGACGCGAAGGGCGTCCTCCGCACGTGGTGGAAGGACGCGGACGTGGAGGCGTTCAAGAAGCGAACGGACGCCCTCGCCGATCAGTACTCGGCGTTCGAGCCGCTCCCCGGGATCAAGGTCAACGGCCGCCTCACGCTCGGCGAGAACATCGGCGACGTCGGCGGTCTCACCGTCGCGCACCGCGCCTATCAGCTCTCGCTCGGCGGAAAGCCGGCGGAGTCGATCGACGGGTACACCGGCGACCAGCGCTTCTTCTTCGGATGGGCGCAGGTCTGGCGCACCCTGATCCGCGATCAGGCGCTCCGCAACCAGGTGATGACCGACCCGCACTCGCCCGCGATGTATCGCGTCAACGGCGTCGTCCGTAACCTCGACGCTTGGTACTCGGCCTTCGACGTGAAGGAGGGCGACGCGCTCTACCTCGCGCCCGAGAAGCGCGTCCGCATCTGGTGATCCGACGCGCTTCGCCCGCCGTCGCTCGGAAACGGATCGCGCGACGGCGGGTCTTCGTCGAGGTCGACGTGGAGCTCGAGCCTCACGGTCAGCGGTAGGGACCGAGCTCGGCGCCCGCGGACTGCACAATCGAGAGCAGCTTGTTCGCGACCTCGCCGACGTCCGCTGGCCGCGAGCCAGGCTCCATCCGGAGCGTGATCATCGCATCGTCGAGGCGAATCGAGAGCACCGGCCTGCCACTTTTCAGAACGTGCCGCAGCCGCAAGACGAGCGGTGGGTCGTCGGGCCGAGCATCGGCTTCGCGCAGTACTTTCGTGCCGAGGCCACACGCAAAGTAGATCGTCGTGACGACGACGTAGAGGTTGCTGTCGCGGATGCCGGTCTCGATCCCGACCGGCGTATTGCGGAGGAGGCCGTGGAACTGGGCGTCGTGGAGATGCGTCGAGAACCTGTTCGCCGTCGCCCATTCGGCGTACTCGCGGAGCAGCAGGCTCGTGTCGCGCTGGCTCATGACGCTCAACCTCGAACGACGAACGGCGCTGACGTCAAACCCGCATGCGGAGCCTCGGGGACCCGGAATGGCGCCTCACCTGGACGATACGGAACGCGGTCCTGCCCGCGAAGCACCGGGGCCTGGCTCTTGTCGGGGTCGGGAGCGCTCTCGCTCGTCGCCTTCGAGCTCGAACGGCCAGCCGGGCTCGAGGAGCCGGCGGCCGGCGGCAGAGGCGGCCCGTACGGCGTGTCGGGCTCGCTCTTGCCACCATCTGCCGTCGGAGGCGCGGCCTTGTCGGCCTGGCCCCGAGCCGCGTTATGCCTCTCCGCGATGACGTGCGCGGCGTGCTCGATGACATCGCCGGCGATGTGCTCGGCCGAGTGCTTGGCGATCGAGCCAACGATCCCAGCCGCGCCGGCCTCCGCCGCCGCGGCTTCGACGCCCGCGACGATGCCGCCCGCCAGCAATCCCGGGATCGCGTTGCCGATGGGGTCGCTCTCGATCGGGCGGTCGAGCTTGCGGGTTTCCTCGGCCTTGCGCGCGTTCGCGGCAAGCCGCTTGTCTGCGTCGGTCGGCACCGAGGCGTTGGGGGCCTGACCGCGGGTCGACATTCCGGACCTCGACATACCCGCGTCGTGGTCGCCGCATGAGATCCAGGTGTTCTGTCGCGCCTCGGCCTCACGATCACGACGCATCCGGGCGGCCTCGGGCTCCTCCTTCGGCGTCTCACAGGACCGCTCTTCGTCCTTCGACCACTCGTTGACCTTCGACTGCGAGACCCCCGCGCACCGTTCCGTCATCGTCGTTGCCTCCTGGCACCTGTCGGTCATGACGCCCCGCGGTTGCGCGTTTTCTCCCCAATCGGCTGCGGCCCAGTGTGCCCGGCCGGGTGACCAACCGCGCCGGACGACGCGTGTGATTCGCCCGGATGCTCTTCTCCCCGCACACGAGCTCCCGGATCCCGCACTGCCGGCTCGAGCAGACTTCGCCCAGCGAGATCTACGAGGCGCTCCTCGCGCGCTTCGCTCGAGACCACGGCGACGAGCGATCGGACGCCGGAGGCCTCGTGTTACACTCCCGGCCGTGACCAGCGGGATGATCGCGCTCCCGGCCGCGACCGACACGAGCGCGCACGCCGATCCGTTTCGCTCTCGCCTCGTCGAGTTCATGCTCGTCGGCGGCGCCACGCTGGTGCTGCTCCCGCTCGCATGGCTGCTTCGCACGGCGATCGGCCTGGACGACTCGGAATTCGCCGTCTCGTTCACGGCGTTCTACGCCGCCTGGGTCATCAACGACCCGCACTTCGCCGTCACGTACCTCCTTTTCTATAAGGGCGCGCGTCAGCGAGCGCTCGACCCCGCCATCCCGCGCGCGCAGCGCATTCGCTGGGTGATCGCCGGCGTCGTGGTGCCGCTCGCCCTCGCGGCCTGGGCGATCGGTGCGCTCGCGGCCCATTCGGCGCAGGCGATCGGGTGGATGGTCCAGCTGATGTACCTGCTCGTCGGCTGGCACTACGCGAAGCAGGGCTTCGGCGTCCTCAGCGTCCTGTCAGCACGACGCGGCTTCCGCCTGAGCCCACAGGAGCGGACGGCGATCCTGTTCCACTGCTATGCGGGCTGGGCGTTCGCCTGGGCGAACCCGGCCACGCCCGCAGGCGAATACGAGGAGAAGGGCGTCGTCTACACGGCGCTCGCGCATCCTCGCTGGCTCGAGATCGGCGCGGGCGCCGTGCTCGCCGCGAGCACGATCGCGGTCGCATGGGTCGTGCTCGCGCGATGGCGCCGGGAACGACGGACGCTGCCGCTCGCGCCGTTGACGGGCCTCCTCGTCACGGTCTGGTCGTGGACGATCTTCTCGAGCTTCGACCCGCTCGTCCGCTACGTCATCCCGGCGCTGCACTCGATCCAGTACCTCTATTTCGTCTGGCTGATGAAGCGCAACGAGGCGCGCGCGGAGGAAGGCCCTCCTGCGTTCGGCCGTCCGGTGGCGGTGCGGCTCGGCCTCCTCGCGGTCTCGGCGCTCGGCCTCGGCGCGATGCTCTTCCACATCGCGCCGACGTTCCTCGACACCGCGCTCGTCCCGCGCCCGCCGCGCGGCCAGGTGACGACCGACCCGCTGGGCGAGACGCCGTATTTCGCGGCGCTCTTCGTGTTCGTCAACATCCACCACTACTTCATGGACCACGTGATCTGGCGGCGCGAGAACCCGGACACGCGGTTCCTACGCGATCCCGCCCCCGCCAGCTGAGCGGTCAGCCAGGCGCCGCTCGGCCGGCCGACTTCCGCCGCGTGCCTGTCGCGCGTAACGGATCCGTCTGCCCGCGAAATGCCCCCACACGCGAAGAGCTCATGCGCTCGGAGCGGTATGCCGCGGTCGGGCTGATGTAGAGTCGGCCGAATGCGCCGCGATCGTGCTGCTGCACGGCATCCGAGGACGCGCGTGGCCGCCCTCGGCGTGGTGCTGGCGGTCGGATTTCGCGCGAGCACCGCGCGTGCGGACCCGTCCTTCGCGCTCGCGTGGCGCGAAGGTCCGGCGCCGACCGCATGCGTGACGGAGGCGGCGCTCCGAGAGGTCGTCGCGGAGAAGCTCGGACGCGATCCGTTCACGGCTCGCGAGCGAGCCGACATCGTCATCGAAGGAGAGGAGAGCTCGGCGGGCGGTCGCCTTCGCGCGCGCATTCGCGAGCGAGGTCGTGACGGCGCCGTCCTCGGGTCGCGCGAGGTCGAAGCGGAGAGCTGTCCTCGCTTGGTACGCGCGACGGGGATCGTCGTCGCCCTCTTCGCGAAGGCGCGGGAGGAGGGCGAGCCCGAAGAGCACCGCGGAGGAGCGAGCGAGCGCGCCGTCGAGCGCGAGGTTGCGGAACCAGAGCGCAACGTGCCGACGGCGTCTCCGCCTGCTCCAAACCCGCCGCTACCTCGCGAGCGTCCGCCACGCAGCGCGCCGCCGCGACCGCTCGAGCTGTCGCTCGGGCTCGGCGCATCCGCTGCTCTCGGTCTCCTCCCGTCCGCGAGCGCAGCGCTGCGAGCCATCGCACGGCTCGAGCGTGCGCGCTCGCGCTGGAGCTTCGAGTGGACCGCGGGCTACAGCGTCCCGCAGTCGTTCCGGAGCCAGACCGTTCGCGGGACGTTGTCGGCGTTCGATCAGCAGGTCCGGATGTGCCTCGCGTCGGTGCGCCAGCTCCACGTGAGGCTCGATGTGTGCGGGGGCGCGTTCTGGGGAGCGGTGATCCCGTACACGGCGGGGCTCACGGAGCGTAACGAGACTTGGAGGCCGCTGGCCGGTCCCGTGGGCGCGCTTGCGGTTCAGCTTCGCGCGGAGTCGGGGCGGGCGATGCGCCTGGAGCTCGGAGCCGCGGTGCCCGTGGTCGGGCGCACCCTCTACTTCCACGGCATCGACGGCGAGCCCGAACGCGTCCACGCGACCGGCACCGTCATCGTCTTCCTCGGCCTGAACGGCCTTACGAATTTGTAATAATGCGACCCCGCGTGGGGCATTGCTACCCGTGCGGGCCGTTTCGTTCCCCAGCTTGGCAAAGGCCGATGCAGCGGCAGCCGTCCAGATGAACGCGCCGCCCGAGATAGGGGCCATCTTTCGCGACTACGGTCCGTTCGTCTACACGATGCTCCGCAGCCTCGGAGTCCGCAGCTCCGAAGTGGACGACGCCTTCCAGGAGGTCTTCGTCGTCATCCATCGGAGGCTCGCGACGTACGAGCCTAGGGGCACTCTGCGCTCCTGGGTCTACAGCATCTGCCTGCGCGTCGCGTTTCGCTTCCGCCGCCGCGCAGGGGCGATGCGCGAGATCGCCACCGAGGAGATTCCGGAGACGGAAGACCCGATGACGCCGGCCGAACATCTCCGGCAACGGCAGGCTCACGGGATTTTGTGCGAGATCCTCGACGAGCTCGACGACGACAAGCGTGCCGTCTTCGTGCTCTTCGAGCTCGAAGGTTTGCCGATGCAGGAGGTGGCTGAGTCGCTCCAGTGCCCGCTCCAGACCGCCTACTCCCGGCTTCGAGCTGCGCGTGAGGCGGTGGACGCCGCGGTGCACCGTCATCGCGCCCGTAGGGAATTCAAATGAGCCGTGATCCGATCCGCCTCGTAGACCTTCACGAACCCCCTTCGCCGGGAGCCGAGTTCGTTCGCGACCTCATCCGCGACCAGGAAGGCTTGCAGCCTCCTTGCGGCAAGATGGAGGAGCTCGCCCGCACGCTCGGACCGATCTTGCAGGCGAATCCGCCGACCACGCGTCCGACGTCCCGGCTCGGCGTGACCGCGGCGGCGGTCGCGACGGCCGTGCTCATCGGGGGCATCCTCTGGACGACGACCAACTCTGCGAAGGACGTGCAGCCGGTGGACGCGAGCGCTCAGGCGCACCCGATCGACCGCCCCTCGCGACCGGCCGAGCGCCCGTTGGCGATGCCCGCCGAGGTCGATGGTCCGCCCGTCGCCACGGTGTCCGTCGACGCTCTGCCGAGCGCGGAGGTGCGCAAAGCGCCGTCGGTCACGCCGACGGCTCTTCGATGCGACGACGTCACGCTCGTCGACGGCGCCGACACGGCGCTTCGCGCCGGCAATCCCGAGCGTGCGCTCGCCGCGGCCCGCGAGCACGAGCAGCGCTGTCCAACGGGCGCCCTCGTCCAGGAACGAGAGCGCATCGCGATCGAGGCGCTCGTCCAGCTCGGTCGCATTGACCAGGCGCGCGCCCGTGCGAGCGCGTTCGAAGATCGCTTTCCGTCGTCGCCTCACGTGGGGCGTATCCGGCAAGCGCTCGAGCGGGTCCCTCGATAGCGACGCCCGAGATGTCCGATCCGAAGACTCTTTCCAACCCGTTCGTCAGCAGCGAGTGAGCATGAGACCTTCCAACCTGGTAGTCGCCGTCATGATCGCGACCCTGGCCCTTGCCTGGGGATGCACGCGCAGCGACGAGCGTCTCGGCCTCGAGATCGGACGGCCTCCGTCGGCGCAGTTCGGCGGGGTGGACGCAGGACCCGATGCCGAGCCCAGCGCCACGCGCGAGCTCGTCTCGTATTGCCCGTCGAACAAGTGCCCGCCGGGGTTTACGACCTGCCCCACATCGCGCTTCCCGTGCGACGTCAACCTGCGCCTCGACGTGAACAACTGCGGCGCGTGCGGCTCCGCGTGCCCCACAGGAACCGGCTTCGAGACGTTCACGTGCCTCGACGGGGCCTGTGCGATGCAGTGCAGGTCCACCTCGGACGTGGAGCGCTTCGATTGCGACGGACTCGCTGACAACGGCTGCGAGACGAGCAGCTACGACAACAATCACTGCGGTGCCTGTGGAAACAAGTGCACCGACCCGGCGAAGCCGTGCGCGATCCAGGGGCCTGTAGGAACCAACGCCGGCGTTGCGTGTGGCTGCCCGGACGGCATGCTCTCTTGCGGCACTACGCGCTGCCGTGACCTCCAGAACCGGGACACCGACTGCGGCGCGTGCGGAAATCGATGCGACCCGACCGGGAACGGCGCTCCGAGCTACCCGAACGCGTACTACGGATGCATGGCTGGTGCTTGCGGAGCGCTGAAGTGCAACGCGAATCTCGCCAACTGCGACAACGATCTTTCGAACGGCTGCGAGACGTCGATCCTCACGAACGACAACTGCGGGGCATGCGGCATCGTGTGCCCCGACGGGCAGGCGTGCCGCCTCGATTGGGAGCAGAGGCCCACCTGCATGTGTCCCCCGGGCCTGACCTTTTGTCCTCTGAGTTGTGCCGGTGACCTGTGCAAGGGCGAGTGCATCGACCTCAGGTCGGACGCCGACAACTGCGGCGCGTGCGGCGTCGTGTGCTCGACCAACCTGGCCGGGACGCGAAAGACGTGTGACTACGGCGCGTGCGCGATGCGGTGCAACGAGGGGCGCGCCGACTGCAACCACAGTCAGGTCGATGGCTGCGAGGTCGATACGGCCAGCGATCCGCGGAACTGCGGGGCGTGCGGGCACACCTGCGATGCCGTAGCCGGACAGGCCTGTGTCAATGGCCTCTGCGTGGTCGAGCCTTGCGCCCCCCCCGATGCCGAGGAGGCCGCGCGATGAAGGCGACGCAGCAGATCCTCTTCGTGGTTGGCGCGCTCGGGTGCGCGACCGCGGGTGCGCTCGCCGCGGCGTGCGCCTCCGACGGGAGCGTGCTCCCCGATACGGAAGACGAGGTGGTTGTCCCCGTGAACGACGCGACGTCGGCCGAGACGGGCAACGCCGAAGCAGGGGCGTGCACGACCGACGACTGTGAGTTCTTCCCCGCGGTGTGCGGTCCGGACGTCCTTTGCCCGAACGGTCCCTTCGATCCGGTGGACCCCACGGTGGGCATGGACTGGCGCACGCGGGTCACCGTCATCCGCGGCCGTTCGGCGAGCGACGTCTGGGTCGCCGGTACGGTCGGCACGGTGGCGCACTTCGACGGGACGTCGTGGACGCCGTCCGACGTGGGGACACAGGAGGTGCTCAGCGTGCTCTGGCTTGCAGGTGCTGGAGAGATCACGTTCGGAGCGATCAAGAGGATCTACACCCGCGGCCTCGCCGTGGACGCGGGGGTCTCGGCGGGAGGCTGGTCGCTTCGCGCGGCGCCGGCGGCGCCGGCGGGCTCCGGCAGCGAGCTCACGGCTGCGTGGGCGATGCCTGGCTCGAACGCGCTCTGGGTCGCGACGGACACCAACCTCTGGCGCCTCCAGCTCACCGCCGGCGGGGCGTTCGAGTCGCGCCCCGGCATCCCGTCGTCCGTGTGCGCGGTCATCCCGTGCCGTCGCATGCGGAGCATCCACGGGGCCTCCGCCGGGACCGTCTGGGCCGTCGGCGACGTCGGAGCATCGGTGCGCATCACGGGCGCCGACGGCGACACGCCCGAGGCGACGCCGCTCGACACGCTGACATGGACTGGCCTCACCGGCGTCTGGGCCGCGGAAGGCACGGACGTCTGGGCGGTCGGCGGGAGCGGAACGATCCGCCGCTACACGGGGAGTCCGCTCGGCTGGGAGGTCACCTCCGGCGTGCCGACGACCGAGCACCTCAACGCCGTATACGGCACGTCCTCGTCCGACGTCTGGGTGGTAGGCAACGCGGGCGTCGTCCTCCACTACGACGGCGCGAGCTGGTCGCGCGTGAAGATCGCGGGCCTCGGCGACCGCCGCCCCGACCTCTATGCCGTTTGGTCGCCGGGCCCCGGCCACATCTTGATCGGCGGGCAAGGAATCGTCCTCGCTCTCGGAGGAAAACCATGAGACGCATCCTGATGCTCGCGAGCGGCTCGGTCGCGCTCGCAGCCGCGGTCGCCTGCGCGGCCTCGAACGACGACGACGAGACGCTGCTCGCGCCCGAGAACGATGCGGGGCAGACTACGCTTCCGGACGCCGGGTCCCCCGCCGAAGTTGGCTCCAAGGAAGACGTCTCCGTCCCGACGATCTCCTATTGCAGCGACGCGGGCTGGTGCGCGACGACGTTGCCCGATCCCGATCTCGACGTGGTCGATATCTGGCCGTTCGAGCACCGCGCGTTCGCGATCGCCGAGAGCGCGACCATCGGCACGAAGGTGCTCGAGTGGTCCGACGAGAGCGCTTCGTGGTCGTTCATCGACGACAACAGCCAGAACACGTACGGCTCCGGTCACTACGCGGGGAAGATCTGGGCGCCGAACGAGAACGAGGTCTACTACGCCGTCGCTCCCTCACTCATCTATCACGGCACGCGCGCGACGCCGACCTCGCCCTGGACGTGGGTGTCGAGCCGGCTCCCGTACAATGGCCGCGACTTCGGACCGGAGCACGATCCCGGTCGCCCTTCCTACAGCGACGCCCCCTCGCACGGTCCGTACCCCTACTCCGCGCTCGGCGTCTGGGGCACCTCGGCGGAGGACGTCTACGCCTGGTACGCGAACACGATCTTCCACTGGAAGAGCGAAGACGGCGGCGCTCCGGGCTGGGTCGCCGAACATGTCATCGACGATCCGAACAACCAGGGCGATGCGTTCTTCGTCTTCGGGGCCAGCGGCTCGAGCAGCGACGACGTCTGGTTCGGCGGCGGGCGCGGCCGCTACGACGCCACCGGGACGTTCGCGTGTCCGATGGCCGTTCACAAGACGCCCGGCGGGTATCGCAGGCATCTGGACTACACGATCAACCCCTCCGACACGTACTCGCACTACAACAACTCGTGCACGCCGAAGGCAGGTGTCCTGAATCTCATATTCAGCGCCCACTTCCCCGGGTTCGGCACGATCACGGCCCCATGGAGGAACGGTGGATGGCTGACGAACATCGCGTCGGCCCGTCCCGGCGCGGCCGTCGCCATCATGGAACGGGAGTGGGTCGCCTACGTCGGCTCGGAGGGCGCCGGCGTCGCCATCCTCAACTCCGTCGGCGTCCGCGGCGCGACCTCCGCGTCCAGCGGAGCGCTCCTCAACTCGATCTCGATCCACGGGTCGGATGCGTGGATCAGCGGCTGGGGGCTGGTCCTCAAGTCGGAGAACAAGCCGGAGGCGTGGGCCGCCGGCAAGGGCATCTTCACTCCGCTGGACATGGAGGAGCAACAGGTCGACGGGGGGGCGACGTACAGCATCTCCACGACCGTGCTGAACGGAGCGCCTCTCGACAGGCCGCTCTATCAGGTGCGCGGCACCTCCAACGAAAACCTCTGGGCAGTCGGACTCCGATATGCACTTCACAAGACGACACCTTGATCGGCGCGCGCCACGGCTGCTCGTGATCGCTTCGTTCGTTACCGCGGGCGCGGCGGCGGCGAGCTGCTCGAGAAGCGACGACCCCGACATGGATCCGATCGACGCCGCGGCCCCCGATTCATCGAACACGCCGAGCGATGCAGGCCTCGACGCGACGAGGCCGACCGACGCGGGCTTCGTCGACGCCGCGCCGCTTCCGGTCGTCTGTACGTCTCCTCCGTGCGCGATGCAGCTCGTGACGACGCTCGGCGAAGACGAGGACGATCGCAGCGAGGGCTTCTGCACGCTTCTCGACGACGGCACCGTCGCCTGCTGGGGCGCGAACGGCGCGGGCCAGCTCGGACGCGGCGACGACGCGGGGACGCTCGACAGCGCGAACGCAGCGCGTGTCGTCGGTCTCGCGAATGTCGTCACGCTCGATCACACGTGCGCGGTCGACAAGGAAGGCTCCGTGTGGTGCTGGGGCACCGGCCCCTTCCTCGGCGCGGACGCGGGGGGACCGATGACGACAGCGCTTGCTCCGGTGAAGATCGATCTGCCTCCGGCATCCAAGGTCGGCCTCGGCCACGGGACGGCGTGCGCCGCAATCGGCGACGGCGTCCGGTGCTGGGGCAGTAACGCGAACGGCCAGATCGGCCCGCTCACGGCGGACGCGGGCGACCCCGCGGTGCCGCGGCCGATGCCGATACCGGCAGGCGCACCCGTTCGTGCCCTCTCGGTCGGCAAGGCGACCTTCGTGCTTCGTGAGGACGGCTCGCTCGTGACGTGGGGAGGAAATCCACCGCTCGGACGCGTCTCGCCGATGTTCCCCGATCCGAATCCGCGAGACATCGCGCTCCGCGGGATCCTCGTGGCCGATCTGGCCTACGACAGCGCGTGCGCGACGGCCGGCGGTACCGGCTACTGCTGGGGAGCTCGCGTCCAGCAAAACGTGGCTTCGGAGACGGATCGCGCGCTTCCGGCGCCGATCCTCGCGCCCGAGCCGCTCGTGCAGATCGCCACGACGCGGACCCACGCGCTCGAGGCCGCCAAGGTGCAGCCTTATCGATGGTGCGCGACCGGCGTCTCGGGCGACGTTTGGTGCTGGGGGTTCAACGAGAGCGGTCAGGCCGGAGACGGAACGCGGGACCACGCGTTCCACGCCGTGAAGGTCGCCGGTCTGCCTGCGCCCGCGGCGCAGGTGAAGACGACGCCCAACACGACGTGCGCGCTCCTCACGAACGGCAAGGTCCATTGCTGGGGGAGCAACTACAACGGTCAACTCGGCAACGGACAGAGCCGCGGACGAAGCCTGATCCCGGCGGAGGTAGTGCTCCCATGAGCAAACGTTTTGTCCGCGCCGCTGCGTCCTCGGTCGTTGCGCTCCTTGCGGCTGCTGCGTGCGGTGACAAGCGCGGCGCGTTCGATACAGGTCCCGCCGGCTTCGAAGTGCTCCCGCAGACGGACGCCGGACCATGCCCTGTCCAATGCTCGCTCGACGGCCGTGCGATCATTCGTGCGTGCACGGGGGAGGTCGTCGAGACATGCCCACCGGAGCAGGCGTGCGGCGCGGCGCAGTGTCAGGAGCCGTGTGCGGCGGCCGCAGCGGACCAGAGCTCGAACGGCTGCGACTTCTACTTCCAGGAACCTGCGTCCTATTCCTTCGCGGCGGACTCCTGCTTCGCGGCCTTCGTCGTCAACACGTCGGTCCAGCCGACGGAGCTCGTGCTCGAGCGCGAAGGCCGTGTCCTCGACCTCTCGAACGCGTTGTTCCGCACCAACCCAGGGGACGCAACGCTCATTCAGCACGCGGGCCCGATCGGTCCTGGCGAGAGCGTCGTCGTCTTCCTCTCGGATCGCGATCCGGAGGCGCTCGTGACTGGGACTAGGCCCATAGCGTGCCCGGACGGTGTTGTCCCGGCAGTCCTGGACAAGACGAGCTTGAAGACGACAGGGATCGGCTCGTCGTTTCGCCTGAGCGCGACCAAGCCGGTGTCGCTCGTCGCGATGTATCCGTTCGGCGGCGCGAACAGCCACCTCCCAACGGCGTCCCTCATTCTGCCCGTCGTCACGTGGGGGAAGGAGCATCTCGTCGTCAATCCGTGGGAGCCGAACGTTGGGCTGCCGATCACGCAGATCGTCGCCTCCGAGGAAGACACACACGTGACGGTCATCCCGAAGCGGTCCATCCAGGATGGGATCGACGTCAAAGGGACGCCGGCGAAGGTCCCCGTGACCTATCGTCTCGGCAAGGGCCAGCACCTCCAGTTCGCGCAGTTCGACGAGCTCACCGGGAGCATCGTCACGTCGAACAAGCCCACGGCCGTCTTCGGCGGTCACGGCTGCGCGAATCTCCCCCGCGGCGCCTGCGATGTCCTCTGGCAGCAGATCCCCACGTTCGAGCACTGGGGCTCGGAGTACGTCGGCGTCGGCTACCGCTCGCGGATCGGCAACGAGGCCGAGACGATGCCGTATCGCATCGTCGCGGCCCGCGACGGGACGCGCCTCGATTACGATCCGGCGATCCCCGTCGGGGCGCCGACCGAGATGTCCGCCGGCCAGGTGGCGACGTTCCCCGCGGGTGTCGGTGACGCGTTCGTCGTCCGCACGCAGGACGCCGAGCACCCGATCTACGTCGCTGCGTACATGACGGGCCATCAGGGCGGCTATTTCGGCTCGCCGGACAATGCCGGCAACGGAGATCCGGAGTTCGTCAACGTCGTCCCCACCGGCCAGTGGCTGAACTCGTACAGCTTCTATGCCGATCCGACCTACGAGGAGACGTCCCTCGTCATCGTGCGGGCGAAGAACCACGGAAAGTTCGAGGACGTCTGGCTCGAGTGCGCCGGCAACCTGACCGACTTCCGCCCGATCGGGACGCGCGGCGACTTCGAGTTCACGCGCGTCGACCTCTCGCGGGGCGGCGGCCCGGGGCAGACGTTCGGTGACAAGACCTGCCGGAGCGGCCTGCAGCGCATGAGGAGCAGCGGTCCGTTCACGGCCACGCTGTGGGGATGGGGCTTCGCGGCGAGCTACGCCTATCCGGGCGGCACGGCGAATCGGAAGCTCGTCACGACGCCGCTCGTCTCCATCCAGTGAGCAGGGCCGCGGCTCGACCTCGGGCCGCCGTGCGCCCCATCGTGTGGGCTCTGGCGGATGGCAAACCCGTCATGGGTAGGCGAAAAAGAGCGATGGACGACGGTGGAGCGGTGGGGGCGCGCCGCTCCACTCCACCTACCGCGACGCCCGAGCAACGCGGACAGCACAGAACATCCACACGAACGTCAGCGCAAGGCGCCCCCCGGCTGAGCGGTCGGCCGGGCGTCCGATCGGCGAGCTCGGGCGCGGAGATCGCTGACGGCGGGGCGCAGGCGAGCTAGTCCTGTCCTCGATGATCGGGAAGTCGCTGCGCGAGCGCTGGGAGCTCGGCCAGATCGAGCCGGACGAGGCCGCCCTCGTCTTGAAGGAGCAGCTCGCCTCGCAAGCGAAGCCGCTCGTCGAGGTGCGCGCTCAGGATCCGCGGATGATCGCGTGCCTCGTCGTTCGGGCGGACAAGCCAGCCCTCCGGGTGTGCCGTGGGCTCGGCTTCGAGATGAAGCCGGGCGGAACCGCCGTCTTCGGCCTGCTCGGCACCGACGCGGCAGGGCTCTTCGCCCAGCTCCCGGACCACCAGCGGGCGTGGCTCGAGGCGGCCTGCGGCCCTCGCGAGACGAAGGTGCTCCTCGTCGCGCGAGGCGGGCTTGCGCTGCTCTCACTCGAGACGAGCGAAGGCAAGCTCTCGGTCACCGCCGTCCGCTGAGGACGAGGGCGGGCCTCACCCCGCCCTCCCCGCGGGCCTCAGCCACCGGCCTGGAAGACGGAGCGGAAGAGGTCCCGCGTTCGGCCGAGCTCGTCGATCGACACCCATTCGTCGGGGGCATGCGCCTGGGCGATGTTCCCCGGTCCCATCACCACGGCGTCGACTCCGTTCGCGGTGAGCAGGGCCGCCTCGGTCCAGAACCCGAGATCGATGGGCGCCCGAGCCGGTTCACCGAGGAGCGGCTCGAAGGAGGCCGCGTCCCTCGTGGCGAAGGGCGCGTTGGTGCGGATGAACGCGACCGTCGCCTCGGGGGCGATCGCGTGGACGAGAGCCCTGAGCTCCGCCTCGATCGCCTTGGTGTCGGCCCCGGGCGGCGGGCGAAGCGATACGATGAGCCGAGCCTGCGCCGGAACGACGTTGAACGCGACGCCTCCGTCGAGCCGGGCGAGGTTGAGACACATCCCCGGGAAGCCAGGAGGTCCGAGCGGCCTCTGGGCTCGGCCCCAGTCGTCGAGCGCGACGCCAACCCGGGCGAGGGTGGCGATGGGAGCCGCCAGCGTATCCGCGTGCGAGGAGTGTCCGCCGGGACCGCTCACGGTGACCTCGAAGGCGAGGAAACCGCGATGACGGACGCCCACCGCCAGGTTCGTCGGCTCGCAGACGATCGCACGCTCGAGGCCGGCGCGGTGCGGGCTCGCAACGAACGCGCGCATGACGACGCTGCTGAACTCCTCGTCGCCCGAGAAGAGGATCCCCGTGTCCTTGGGCTTGACCTCGGCGAGGGCGCCCAGGATGGTGGCGATCGCCCCCTTGGTGTCGGCGGCTCCGAGCGCATGGAAGCGGTCGCCTTCGATCCGCGGGACGAACGGGTCCGAGCTCCAGTCCGCGTTGGGCGGGACCGTGTCGAGGTGCGCGTTCACGAGGAGCCGGGGCTGACCGAAGCGGGCGTAGACGAAGGAAGCCGGCTTGCCGTCCGGGCGCGGGACGTCAGCCACGGTCACCTCGTCGGGGCCGCGCTGCTCGAGGAGCTCCGCGAGGTGAGCCGCCAGCGCGCGTTCGTCCCCTCCGGCGAGGTCGGTCCGGAAGGAGACGAGGGTGGAGAGGAGCGAGACCAGTTCGGCGTGCGGGTGGGGCATGGTTCGGGGCGGGCGGGAGGCGTGCGTTGCTCCCTCCTTACTCTCATGCCCTACGGCACGGGCGGCGGAAATCCGACGTGGCTGGAGCGCGCGCCGCGCCCAGACCTCATCCGCGTAATCGTGTGCGGTTGCCACTAGGCGGCGGGGGCGAGTGCAGTAGAGTGCCGCTGCGATGGCGGAACCAATCACCGAACCTGAACCTGACTCCTGGACGATCGACGACGCGCGCGACCTCTACATGATCGAGCGCTGGAGCGGCGGCTACTTCGACGTGTCGGCGGACGGCAAGATGACCGTCGCGCCGCTGCAGAACCGCGGCCGCAAGATCGCCATCAGCGACATCCTCGAGCAGGCGAAGCGCGACGAGGGGCTCAAGACGCCGCTCATCATCCGCTTCCAGGACATCCTCCATCACCGCGTCCGCGCGCTGAACGAAGCGTTCGCGAAGGCGATCGCGGAGAACAAGTACCGCGGCTCCTACCGCGGCGTGTTCCCGATCAAGGTCAACCAGCTCCGCGAGGTGGTCGAGGAGATCCTCGATGCGGGCCGGCCCTTCCACTACGGCATCGAGGTCGGCTCGAAGCCCGAGATGTACGCGGGGCTCGCGGTCCACACCGACAACGAGTCGCTCATCGTCTGCAACGGCTACAAGGACGACGCCTTCATCCGCACCGCGCTCATCGGGCGCAAGCTCGGGAAGAAGGTGATCCTCATCGCGGAGAAGCTCTCCGAGGTGCGCGCGATCGTCCGAATCGCAAAGGAGATGGGCGTCGAGCCGGAGATCGGCATCCGCGTCCGCCTCGTCACGCGCGGCGCCGGCAAGTGGGCCGAGTCGGGGGGCGAGCACGCGAAGTTCGGCCTCTCCACCTCCGAGATCCTCGAGGCGGGCGCCATCCTCCGCGAAGCGGGCATGCCCCAGGCGTTCAAGCTGGTGCACTTCCACATCGGCTCGCAGGTCCCCGACATCCTCATCATCAAGCGCGCCGTGCGCGAGGCCGCGCGCTACTACGCGAAGCTCCGCCGGCTCGGGCATCCGATCGAGTTCATCGACGTCGGCGGCGGTCTCGCGATCGACTACGACGGCTCGCGGACTCCGACGGACGCGTCGATGAACTACTCCGTCGAGGAGTACGCGCGCGACATCGTCGCGAACATCGCCGACGTCTGCGAGGAAGAGCGCGTCCCGCACCCGCACATCGTCTCGGAGTCCGGCCGCGCGATCGTCGCGCAGCACTGCGTCCTCGTCGTCGAGGCGTTCGGCGCGATCGAGCGCACGGGCAACGGTCAGTCGCTCGTTCCGCCGCCGGCGGACGAGCACAAGCTGATCACGACGCTCCGCGAGGTCAACGCGAGGATTACCGAGAGCAACCTGCTCGAGACGTGGCACGACCTCCTCGAGGTGAAGGAGGAGGCGCAGAAGATGTTCGAGCTCGGCTTCCTCGAGCTCGACGTGAAGGCCGCCCTCGAGACGCTCTTCTGGCAGATCGCGGCGCGCGTCCGCCAGATGTCGAAGAAGGTCGGCGACCCTGCCGAGCTCCCCGACGAGCTCGCGGCACTCGAGGCGAAGTTCGGCACCCAGCAGATCTGCAACTTCTCCGTCTTCCAGTCGCTGCTCGACCACTGGGCGTTCGGCGCGCTCTTCCCGATCGTGCCGATCCACCGGCTCGACGAGCGCCCGAACCTGCTCAGCACGCTGGTCGACATCACGTGCGACTCCGACGGCAAGGTCGGCAAGTTCATCGATCGGACGGAGGCCTCGCGTGACACGCTGCCTCTGCACACGCGGAACGATCAGCCGTACTACATCGGCGTGTTCCTGACCGGCGCCTATCAGGACATCATGGGCGACATCCACAACCTCTTCGGTCGCGTCAACGAGGTGCACGTGTTCCTCGATGACGACGAGGACTGCGGCTACTACATCGAGGAGACGATCGCCGGAAACAGCATCGCCGAAGTCCTCAAGATGACGCAGTACGAGACGCACGACCTCGCGACGCGGGTGAAGTCGCAGGTCGACGCGGCCATCAAGCAGGACCGCCTCAAGCCCACCGAGGGCATGCGCCTGCTGGCCGAATACGAGCGCGGGCTGAAGGACCAGACCTACCTGAGCTGGTGAGCCCGGCTCTCCCCGACCGACGGCCCGCCCGCACAGCAGGCGGGCCGTCGCACATTTCGGGGGGCCCGATCGACCTGCCCGCGCGAACCGCTAGAGCGACGAGGATGAGCTTGCTACGCTCGGAGGATGCGGTTCCTCTCGGTGGCGTCGGCTTTGGGAGTCGTCATCCTCGCCGGGTGCTCGGCACCTCCGATCGGTGACTACCCCGAGGAGGAAGTCCAGCGCCCGAAGCGGCGCAACGCCGACACGAGCGACGAGTCGGACACCGGCGACGCTCCGCCGGCGACCGGCACCACCTCCTTCACGCTGACGGTGAACCTCACCGGCCCCGGAGCGGGCACGATCACGTCGACGCCGGCCGGGCTCACCTGCCAGGGGAAGACGTGCACGGGCTCGTTCCCGAGCGGCACTGCGGTGACGCTCGTCCCGGCGCCCGCCGCGGGCTCCTCGTTCGTCGGATGGAGCGGTGGCTGTGACGGATCGGCTGCGTGCGCGCCGGTCATGAGCGGCGATGTCGCCGTCACCGCGGAGCTCGAGTCGCTCGTGGGAACGTGGAGCGGCACGTACACGAACACGCGTAAGAAAGAACAGTGCACGTTCGAGAACAAGGGCAACCTGAGCATCACGATCGCGGCGGACGGCACGACGTTCACGAACACCGCGGACGTCACGGGGCTCGAGATCCGGGGGAGCTCCTCATGCAACCTCGTCCGCATGGATACCGGCACCTCGCCGAGCGAGCCGGTGACGGTCACGGGTACGGCGACGAGCGGCACCTGGACGGTCAAGGTCCAGAGCCTGAACGCCACCCTCGACCTCCCATACACCGGCACGTTCGCCGGCAAGAAGCTGTCGGGTAGCTGGACCTGCGCGACCTGCGTCGGCTCGTTCACGCTCACGAAGCAGTAGCGGCGGCCTCGAGATCATCCTGCCTCTGGCCCGCGCGCGACAATCGACAGGAGAGCGAGCTCGTCTGAGCTCGACCACGCTGGCCCCGACGTAGCGTGCGCGATCCGTTTTGCGCTGTGCGCCAGCGCCTGCTCGTGGGATCCAATCCGGCGGAGGTCGTGTGGATCCGATCATCTCAGCCTCGAAGATCACGAAGACGTATGCGTCCGGCTTCCAGGCGCTGAAGGGCGTCGACCTCGAGATCCGTCGCGGCGAGATCTTTGCGCTCCTCGGGCCGAACGGCGCCGGCAAGACGACGCTCATCGGCGTGATCTGCGGCATCGTCAAGGCCACCTCGGGCACGGTCGTGGCGGACGGTCACGACATCGTCCGCGACTTCCGCGCGGCGCGAACGAAGATCGGCCTCGTCCCGCAGGAGCTCTCGACGGACATGTTCGAGACCGTCTGGGCGACGGTGAGCTTCAGCCGCGGGCTCTTCGGCAAGCCGAAGGATCCGGCCCACATCGAGAAGGTGCTTCGCGACCTCTCACTATGGGAGAAGCGAGACAGCAAGATCATGACGCTCTCCGGCGGCATGAAGCGGCGCGTCCTCATCGCCAAGGCGCTGTCACACGAGCCTCGCATCCTCTTCCTCGACGAGCCGACCGCCGGCGTCGACGTCGAGCTGCGACGCGACATGTGGAAGCTCGTCCGCTCCCTCCGCGCGACAGGCGTGACGATCATCCTGACCACGCACTACATCGAGGAGGCCGAGGAGATGGCCGACCGGATCGGCGTGATCAACAAGGGCGAGATCGTCCTCGTGGAGGAGAAAGCCGCGCTGATGAAGAAGCTCGGCAAGAAGCAGCTCATCCTGCATCTCCAGCGTCCGCTCGCGAGCATCCCGGACGCGCTCGCGCCGTACGGGCTCGAGCTGGCGAGCGGCAATAGCCAGCTCGTCTTCACCTTCGAGTCCCAGTCCGAGAGCGAGCGTTCGCAGATCGCCGGTCTGCTCCGCGATCTCCCAGCGCTCGGGATCGAGTTCAAGGACCTCCAGACGCGCGAGAGCTCGCTCGAGGAGATCTTCGTCAGCCTCGTGAGGTCGGACACATGAACTGGTACGCGATCCGCGCCATCTACATCTTCGAGATGTCGCGCACGTTCCGGACGCTCTTCCAGAGCATCCTGTCGCCGGTGATCTCCACCTCGCTCTACTTCGTGGTGTTCGGCTCGGCGATCGGCTCGCGCATGACCGCGATCGACGGCGTCCAGTACGCGGCGTTCATCATCCCGGGCCTGACGATGCTCTCGCTGCTCAACGAGAGCATCTCGAACGCGTCGTTCGGGATCTACATGCCGAGGTTCTCGGGGACGATCTACGAGGTCCTCTCGGCGCCGGTCTCGTGGGTCGAGATGATCCTCGGCTACGTCGGCGCCGCCGCGTCGAAGTCGGTCATGCTCGGGACGATCATCCTCGTCACCGCGCGGCTCTTCGTCCCGTATTCGATCGCTCATCCGCTCTGGATGGTCACGTTCCTCGTCCTCACCGCGGTGACGTTCAGCCTCTTCGGCTTCATCATCGGCCTCTGGGCGGACGGCTTCGAGAAGCTGCAGCTCGTCCCGATGCTGATCGTGACTCCCCTCACCTTCCTCGGCGGCAGCTTCTACTCGCTCAGCATGCTTCCGCCGCTCTGGCAGAAGATCACCCTCTTCAACCCGGTCGTCTATCTCGTCAGCGGCTTCCGTTGGAGCTTCTACGGCGTGTCCGACGTGAGCGTCGAGCTCAGCGTCGGGATGACGTTCGTCTTCATGATCCTCTGCCTCACCACCGCGCGGTGGCTGATCCGGAGCGGCTACCGCTTGAAGAGCTGAACGTCCCGCCCCCGCGAGCGAAGCGTCTGCTCTTCTCGTTCGAGGCGCCGTACGGGCAGCGAATGCCGCCGTAGGAGCAATTATACGCAGACACACCAGACACTGCGTATAGGCCGCGGGGAGCCGCGTTGTACGCAGACATGCTCGATGCTACGTATAACCCGTGGAGACGCTCTCGATCACGACGCAAACGGCCTACGCCGAGCTGGTCGAGCAGCTTCTTGCGACCGACACGGAACGGTCCATTGGGCAAGTGCCGGGCACGTTCGTTACCAAGGACATCAAAGGAAAGACTTACCTCTACTTCCAGTTCTCCGCGCCGGGAGGGACGACCAAGCAAGTCTACGTCGCCCCGCAGAGTCCCGAGCTCGATGCACTCACGCGTCAGTTCGAGCTCGAGCGTGCAAGCGTCCGCCGCGACCGAGAGAGGGTCGTCGAGTTGGCCGCCATGCTGCGTGCAGGAGGTGCTGCGGTGACGGATGCAGCCTCGGCGCGCGTCCTCGGCGCGCTCGCGGAGTCGGGCGTATTTCGCCTCGGAGGTCTCCTCGTCGGAACACACGCCTTCGTAGCTCTCGGAAACGTTCTCGGGGTCCGCTGGCCAACCGCCGCGCGAACCGAAGACATCGACATCGCAGCAACACGTGTCCTCGAGATTGCCGTCCCCGATCTGCAAGCCGACGTTCCGAAGGTGATCGAGAGTCTTGGAATGGGCTTTCTTCCGGTGCCGGCGTTCTCACCGAAGGATCCTTCGACCTCGTTCAAGGTGCGTGGGCGCGGCCTGCGTGTCGACCTCGTGACACCGGCGCGGAAAGGCTCGACGAAGCCGGTCATCGTTCGACGACTCAACGCGGCAGCGGCACCGGTTCGCTTTCTCGAATACCTTCTGGATACGTCGCAACCTGCAGCGCTCGTCGACGGCGGCGGCATCTTGGTTCAGGTGCCGTCCCCAGCTCACTTCGGTGTCCACAAGCTTCTTGTCGCTCAAGATCGTCCGCCCGCATTTCAGGCCAAAGCCATCAAGGACGTCGCTCAAGCTGCACACGTTCTCGCCGCGCTCGAAGAGCTCCGGCCGGGCGACGTCGCGGCGGCGTGGCGCGATGCAGCGTCCCGCGGCGCGCAATGGGCCCGCGCTCTCGGGCGAGGACGCACCCTTCTCGAACGTCGTCACCCCGATGTCTTTCGCATCGTCGAGCGGTCACTCTCGGCGTCTGCTGCCGATCGTTGACAGCATCGGCTCCGATCGCTCGACTCGCACCATGAAGATGCACGAGCGTGAGCCGACCGAGCCAGCCGCGCCCAACGAGGCGAAGTGGCGCTATTCTCCGAACGCGGATGGAAGCACCGTCGACCTTCGAGACCGTCCCGGACCTGTCCGCCTTCTTCGGCCCGCCGGCACGACGCATCGTCGTACATCGCTCGTTCGCCTACTGGCAGGCCGAGCGGCGTGTCTTCGGGACGATGATCTGGGGGCGCCCCGACGAGGCTGACGTCGACGAGATGTGCGCCGCGCACGAGGTCGGAGCCGATCCGCTCTTCGCGGGCCACACCTCGCTCGTCGACCTGCGTGCGGTCGAGGCGGTCGATCTCCTCGCGTTCGAGCGGCTGCTCACCTACCTCAAGAAACGGCGCGACGCGTGGTCACCAAACGTCGCGCACCAGGCCGTGCTCCACCGCGGAGGCTTCGCGCACGCCACCGTCGCCGGGATGTTTCAGTTCCTGAACCCCGGGCACCCGGTCTCGTTCACCGACGATCCCGTCGCCGCGTACGACGCCGTGGGCGCCTCCGAAGAGCGCCCCGCGCTCGAAGCGCTTCGCGCGACGTTGCTCGGCGCCCCGGACGTGGTGAGGCGCACCCAGACTGCGTTCGACACGCTCCCGCCGCGCTCGGACTTCACGGCCGTCGCGCGGCTCGTCGGCATGAGCGTGCGCTCGCTCCAGCGGCGCCTCGCCGAGGTCGGGAGCTCGCTCCGCCTCGAGCGGCAGAAGCGAATGCTCCGCGCGAGCGAGCGGCTGCTCGAAGGAACCGAGCTCGATCTCGACGCGATCGCCGCGCTCGTCGGAGCCAGCTCCGCGTCTCAGCTCGTCCGGCTCTTCCGCGAGCATCGAGGCACGACGCCGGGCGCGCTCCGCAAGCGCCAGCGGCCCTGACGGCGCCGCTCGACGCTCAGTTTTTGGGGCAGGGCGGCGGGTTCGGACAGGTCGTCGAGACCGGCTTCGGGTACGACTGGTTGCAGAGCGCCATCCCGGCGAACGAGTTCGTCGGGAGGAAGTCGACCACCTCTCCCGTCCAGCCGCGCACGATCCCGTCGCCCGCGCTCTGCTCGAACGACGTGTGGGTCACGAAGGCCGACGCCGGCCGCCCGCCGTAGACGATGATCGCGCCGTAATTTGAGAACGACGCCTTGTCGGGATTGGGGCAGTCGTAGCTCGAGATGCCCGAGTCGCCGCCCGCGTACGCGATCTTCGCGTGCTCGATCCGATTGTTCGCGTCGGGCGTGCCCTTGAACGTGAGACCGACCCAGTTGCCCGGAGCCGGCGTTGCCTCCGCGGAGGTGAACACGATCGGCTGTGCCTCCGTGCCGACCGCGCGGAGCGCTCCGGTGGCGGGCTTGTCGGTCTTGTAGGCGTCCATCGCCAGGCGTGAGCCCTTGGCGAACCGGACCGTCACGCCAGCCTCGATCGTGAGCGTCGCCTTCGGTTTGCCCTCGGCCGACGTATCGCCGACCAGCACCTCGGCGCCGAGCACATGGTACGGCACCCCGCGGTTCGCGAGCGTCATGTCCTGCTTGATGGCGTCGCGCGACCCCATGCCGTCGATCAGGATCTCGTCGCTTTCGTTGCCCGTGTAACGACCGGAAGGGATGCTCCCCACGAGGTTCGCCCACGAGCGAACCGGCGCGTTCGCGCCGCCGGTGATCGTCAGATCCGTCGACGTCGCCGTGAGCGCCCCTGCTTCGCGCAGGATGAGACCGACCGAGGCCGACCCGCTCAGCGTGACATGGTCGAGGTGCACCTTGCCCGCGGGCGGAAGGTCCACGTCGCCGCGCACGTCGAGCATCGCCATGCTGTCCGGGCGGTTGTTGCCCCGGGCCCCGCCACCTTCGATCGTCGCGTGCGCGAGGCGAACGGTCGCCGTCTCACGCGTCTCGATGTTCCGCCAGGGATCGTTCGCATCGGCACGCTCGATCGTGATCGGCGATCCCTCCGCGCCCTCCGCGACGAGCGTCCCCTGGACGAGGATCCCCATGTCCTTTCGGATCCGGACGACCGCGCACGGCTCGATGGTGAGCGTCTCTCCCTCGCGGATCGTCACCGGGAAGTCGATGACGTGCGGGCTGGCCGCGGCCGTCCACGTCTCCTGTCCCGTCTCGAGATTACCGCTGTGCTTCGTGCCCTCGCCCGTGACGGGCGCACACGTCGATGGACGAATCGCGTCGGGCGTCCCCGAGTCCACGTCGTCCGTCCCCGGCGTCTCGGAGCCTTCCGGCGCGTCGTCCGTGCATGCAGCAGCGCCCGCGAGCACGGCGCCGCAGACTACGAGCGCGAGGCGCCCCCTTCGAAGAAGCATGTGCATTCCGTTCATGTCCGTTCAGAGCGGCGGGTGGAGCTCGCTCGGCGTCGTGATCGTGCCGTCATCCATGACGCGCGCAATAGTCAGTTTGGGCTGCCGATCGGGATACGTGCCGAGCTCATAGAGGTCGCGAAGGTCCCCGGCCGGCAGCGGGGAGCACTTCGCCGGTCCGCCGCAGGAGACGATCGTCTGCGTGCTTTCCTCGCGATGGAAGACGATCTCCGTCGCGCTCGCGACCGACAGGCTCATCGGCTCGATCGTAGTGCACGGCAACCGCGACCGTCATGAGCGGCCGCCGCCAACCCGTTGCCATGCCGCGCCACGCGTCCTTCGCTTCGTTCGTCGCGACGTCGATCAAGCAGCGCTCGAGAGGACGGCGTGCTCCATCGCGTCGAGCAGCGCACGCGCCTCGCGCGGCTTCGGCATCCCGGCGAGCGCCGCCACGTCCGCTGCCGGAGGGCGGAGGACCGCCGCGCGAAGGTCCGCGACCGCGTCCGCACGTGCACGAGCAATCGCCGCGCGCTCTTCGTCGTCGAGGCGTGGCTCCAGCCACGAGGCGACGTCGTGAGCGAGGGCGGCGTGCCTGGCCTCGTCGCGGGCGATGCGGTCGAGAACGGTGCGCAGCTCGGGATCGCTTGCGGTCCGCGCCTGATACGCGGCGACGAGGGCGCCGTAGGTCTCGCGCACGCAGCCCTCGACCGCGTTCTCGAGCGCGATCGCGAAGGGCGAGCGTGGCGCGAGCTCCTCGACCTCGACCTGCGGAGGCGTAGCGCCGAACCGACGCGCGAGGAGCGCCATCTCACGGGCATGGCGGATCTCGTCGGCGCGCGATCTGCGCGCGGCGACCACGAGGGCACGTGGCGCACCCAAAGCGGTGAGCTCACGCTCGAGCCGGCGAAAGGCGAGGACGCTCGCCGCCTCGAGATGCGCAGCCTCCGCGAGCCACGCGCCGAGCGAGACCGCTGCGCCGGGCGCGGCATTCGTCACGAGCCCTTCGGGACGGCGTCCGCAGACCGCCCCCGTGTCGTGTGTCCGGGTCTCGCCTCGCGTCACGACGCCGTCGGCGCTGATCTTCATCCGGATCTGGTACGGGTTCCCGCAGCTCGAACCGGTGACGAGGACCTCCCAGGACCCGTCGGCGTTCTTTCGCCAGCCTGACTTGAACGGCGCCGTCGTGCAGGCGAGATCTCGCGACTGCGTGGTCATGAGGAGCCGCGCCTCCTCGAGCGTATCGACCGTTCCGAGGAAGGCTGCGAGCTCCGCCCCAGTCGCGGCGACCCCGACCTCGTCACCGCGCGTGTAGACGACGAAGCCGAGGTGCTTCGTCCGCGCCAACCCTTGGTCTCCGCCCTGGCTCTGGTCCAGGTTCCAGCCCTGCCCCTTCTCGATCCGGAGCGCGGCGAGCGCACCGAGACACGCGTTGCGGTCGGAGGCGGTCGCGCAGGCCGCCCCGTTCGTGCTCACGGTGTTGGTCGGAAGCAGCGCGTCGCCCCCGCCGCCGTCCGCGTCAGGGTCGACCGATCCGGCGTCGGGATCGCGAGCCCAGTCGTTGGTCACGTTGTCGAAGACCTGCGCGCGCAGCTCGACGTAGTCGACGGGCGTCGCCGGGTTCAGGTTCGTGAGCACGTCCGCGAGAGGAGACGTGCAGCTGAAGGTGGACTCGTCCGGCAGCGGAGGCGGCCAGGAACCGTCACCGCCGGCGTCGAGCGGGGCACCGCCGCCCGCAAGCTCACCGCAACCGACAGTAACGGTCGAGCTCGCAACGACCGCAGAGACGATCCCGCTCAGCACCCCGAAGAGGCTCTTCGTACGCATCTCTCCTCCCACAAGCAACGTACAAGCCGTTCGCACCTTCGTTGAAATTCAACGAGCGCCGAAGGCGCATCTCACTGCGGCATGGGCCAGGCAGCTCGCGAGATCGGTCAGCGCCCCGAGAACCGACAGTCCATGATCGTGATGTCACGGCTGTGCCGAGGCTGGCACGCCCCCATCCCCGTTGATCGTGCACTTGGGCTGCCACCCCGCCCACAGCCCTCGTCGGGGTCACGGCGCTGGGCGCGGGCGATCGTGCTCCCGACGCGCGCTCAACCACGGACGACGAGGAGGCGCTCCTCGGTCATGTCCTGGATCGCCCAGCGTACCCCCTCGCGGCCGATTCCCGAGCCCTTCACACCTCCGTACGGCATGTTGTCGACGCGGAAGCTCGGGACGTCGCCGACGACCACACCGCCGACCTCGAGCTCGTCCCAGGCCGCAAGCGTATGCGGGAGACTGTCGGTGAAGACTCCGGCCTGGAGCCCGTACTGGCTGTCGTTCACGCGCTGGAGCGCAGCGTCGAAGTCGGAGAACTTCTCGAGCACCGCCACGGGACCGAACGCCTCCTCGGCGCTCAGCGGCTCGTCATCGGGTACGCCCTCGAGCACGGTCGCCTCGAGCGTCGCCCCCTTCCGCCCGCCGCCGGTGAGGACGCGCGCGCCTCGACGCACCGCCTGGGCGATCCAGCCCTCGAGCCGCACAGCCGCTGGCTCGTCGATCATCGGACCGATGAACGTCGCCTCGTCCTCCGGGTCACCGGCGCGGAGCTCGCGCGTGCGTGCGACGAGGCGGTCGCGGAGCGGGGCGTAGAGCTGCTCGTGCACGAAGATTCGCTGCACCGAGATGCACGACTGCCCAGACTGGTAGAAGGCGCCGAAGACGAGGCGCTCGGCGATCGCGTCGAGCTTCCCGCCCTGGTCCTCGTCGATGATGCACGCTGCGTTGCCACCGAGCTCGAGGACCACCTTCTTGCGACCTGCACGCGCTCGGAGCGCCCAGCCCACCTTCGCCGAGCCCGTGAACGAAAGGAGCGCGAGCCGCGGGTCCTCGGTGAACGGAGCGGCGTCCGCGATCCGGCAGTTGATGATGGAGAATGCGCCGATCGGAAGGTCGGTCTCGGCGAGGATCTCGCCGATGATCAGCGCGCCGATCGGCGTGCGCTCGGACGGCTTGAGCACGAACGGGCACCCCGCGGCGATCGCCGGCGCGACCTTGTGAGCCACGAGGTTCAGCGGGAAGTTGAAGGGCGTGATGAACGAGCACGCACCGATGGGCACGCGCTTGGTGAAGCCGCGATAGCCCGCTGCGCGCGGCGAGATCGCGAGCGTCAGCGCCTCACCGTCGACGCGCAGCGCCTCCTCCGCCGCGACCTGGAAGGTGTCGATCAGTCGCGTCACCTCTCCACGCGCATCGCGGATCGGCTTTCCCGCTTCGGTACACAGCGCCAGCGCGAGCTCGTCTCTTCGCTCCTCGAAGCGCGCCACGCAGTGTTCGAGCACCGCCTTCCGCTCGTACGGCGAGAGCTTGCGCATCGGCGCCACCGCGGCGGCAGCGGCGGCGATGGCACGGTCGATCATGGGTCGATCCGCGATCGGGACGTGCGCCGCGGTGAAGCCCGAGTACTTGTCGACCACCGGAAGCTCTTCGGTTCCGACGACGGGCCGGTTCGCGAGGTAGAGCGGATAGCGTTCCTTCAGCATGAGCTCGACTCCTTCCGTAGCTTCTGCGCAACCTCAGACCCGCAGCCTCCGCAAGATCCTCTCCTAGCGCCGAGGCCGGCCATCGAGGGCGCCAGCGAGCGGAATGAGCGAGCGGGTCGCCGAGCGAACGTCGCTCGTGTGGCGACGCGCCGCCCCGCGACCGCTGCCCACCGCTCGCGATGAGGAGCTCCTCGCCCGGCGATCGCTCAGCTTCGTTGCCGAGTCCTTTCCATCGGTTACGCGGGCATCCGGGAAAAAGATCCGATCGCGTGGCGAGCGTGTCGATCTGGTCAGCCCTCGTCTGTCGTCCGAGTACAGGCACGAGAACCTCCGGCAGCGATGCAGAGGTCGACCAGGCAGACGAGGAGAAGCGACGATGCGATTCATGGTGCTGGTCAAGGCGACGAAGGAATCCGAGGCGGGCGCGATGCCGGACGCGGAGCTCCTCACGGCGATGGGGAAGTACAACGAGGAGCTGGCCAAGGCTGGCATCCTCCTCGACTTGTCGGGGCTGCATCCGAGCTCGAAGGGCGCGCGCGTCCGCTTCAGCGGATCGAACCGCACCGTGATCGACGGGCCCTTCGCCGAGACCAAGGAGCTCATCGCGGGCTACTGGCTCATCCAGGTGAAGTCGAAGGAGGAGGCGATCGAATGGGTCAAGCGTTGCCCCAATCCCCACTACGCCGAGGGCGAGATCGAGCTCCGGCAGGTCTTCGAGCTGTCGGACTTCACGGTGACGCCCGAGGCGCAGTCCTCGTACGACTCCGTGGCCGCCCAGCTCGAGGCGCGCGCGAAGGCGTAGGTTGGTACGCCGGGCGATCCCCTGCGGGCGCTGCCGCCTCGTCCGCACCGAGCGCGAGTGGTCCGAGCTCCCGGTCCACACGCAGCTCACCGGCGAGGAGGTCTCCGGCGTGGTGAGCCGCTGGCCGGACCACCTCGTCGTCGTCGTCCGCGCATGCAGCTGTGGTGCGCCGATCGCCCGCCTCGCACCGGCGCCCTTGGGATGAGTGATCGACCGGGGCGACCGGGGCCCGCCCCGCCTGCTACTAAGCGACGAGCATGGCTACACCGACGCTGACGTCCACGGAGCGAGCGCTCCTGCACGAGGTCCGGCTGTCCGACGAGGACCACGGCGGGCTCGCCGGGGAGGAGCTCACCCCCGACGACTACGAAGCAATGGCTCGTCTGTGCGACCTCGGCCTGGTCGAGGCGCTGGGCGAATACGGCGAAGCGCCCGACGGCGAAGAAGACGAGCGCGAGGCCGGCGCGACGGCCCTCCTCTACCGGATCACCGCCAAAGGCGTCGAAGCGATCGCCGACGATCCGCGTCCCGACAGGTGAAAAAGCTCGTCCGCGCGGCCGAGTCGGCGCCGAGCCGCACTGACTACATCTGCTTGCACCCGCGACGGAAGCTGTTTTGATCCTCGGCCGTGACGGCCGACGACACCCATCGCACGATCAACACGGTCTACCGCCTCGAGTCGGCGAAGCTCATCGCCCGCCTCGCGCGGATGGTCCGCGACGTCGGTCTCGCCGAGGAGCTCGCGCAGGACGCGCTCGTCGCTGCGCTCGAGCAATGGCCGGGGACGGGCATCCCCGACAACCCGGGCGCCTGGCTGATGGCCACGGCGAAACATCGGGCGATCAACGTCCTGCGCCGCGGCAAAATGCTCGAGCGCAAGCACGAGCAGCTCGGTCACGAGCTCGAGGCCCGACAGGAGATGGCCGCGCCGAACCTCGAGGACATGGTCGACGACGACGTCGGGGACGACCTTCTGCGCCTCGTGTTCACGGCGTGTCATCCGATCCTCTCGATCGAGGCCCGCGTCGCGCTCACCCTCCGGCTGCTCGGCGGCCTGACGACCGACGAGATCGCGCGGGCCTTCCTCGTGTCGGAGCCGACGATCGCCCAGCGGATCGTCCGGGCCAAGCGGACCCTCGCCGAGGAGCGCGTCCCCTACGAGGTGCCCCGCGGCGACGAGCTGACGCAGCGGCTCTCCTCCGTGCTCGGCGTCATCTATCTCATCTTCAACGAGGGCTATTCGGCGACGTCGGGCGACGACTTGATGCGCCCGCAGCTGTGCGAGGATGCGCTCCGGCTCGGGCGGATCCTTGCCCAGCTCACCCCCTCGGAGCCCGAGGTCCACGGGCTCGTCGCGTTGATGGAGATCCATGCGTCGCGCACGGCGGCGCGGACCGGTCCGACCGGAGAGCCGATTCTGCTTCCCGATCAGAACCGCGCGCGCTGGGATCGGCTCCTCATTCGGCGCGGGCTTGCAGCGCTCGAGCGCGCCGAGGCGCTCGGCGGCGCGAACGGGCCCTACGCGCTGCAGGCTGCCCTCACGGCTTGCCATGCCCGGGCGAACACCGCGGCTGAGACGGACTGGGCTCGGATCGCGTCGCTCTATGCATCGCTCGCGCAGATCATGCCCTCGCCCGTCGTGGAGCTGAATCGAGCGATGGCCGTCGCGATGGCAGACGGTCCTGCCGCCGGCCTCGCGATCGTGGATGCGTTGACGAGCGAGCCCTCGCTCGAGCGCTACCACCTCTTGCCGAGCGCACGCGGTGACCTCCTCTCGAAGCTCGGACGTCTCGACGAGGCACGCGCGGAGTTCGAGCGCGCTGCATCGCTCACACGCAACGCGCGCGAGCGCACGCTGCTGCTCGAGCGCGCCGCCACCTGCGCCCGCGACTCGGGGAACGCCGGACCGCCGTCGAGCGACGGCCGCCCCCGAGCGATCGGCTGACCCACTCATTTTTTTGCCGACACCGCCGCAGTGACCGGCTAGTTCGAGCGCCCCAACCGCCGAGACGAGGTCCAACCCATGCTCTACGCCATCCTCTGCTACGACTCCGAAGCCGTCGTCGGTGCCTGGACCAAGGAGGAGGACGACGCGGTCATGGCCAAGCTCGAGGTCGTGCAAGCGAAGCTGCGCAAGGAGGGCCGACTCGGTCCTGTCGCGCGCCTCGCGCCGACGACGAAGGCGACGACCATGCGCAAGGGCGACAAGACGCTGTTGATCGACGGCCCGTTCGCCGAGACCAAGGAGCAGCTCCTCGGCTTCTACGTGGTCGATTGCGACTCGCACGAGCACGCCCTCGAGATCGCTCGCGAGCTCGCGAAGGCGAGCAGCAGCAAGGGCGCGTTCGAGATCCGTCCGATGTCGTTCTTCGCCCCAGGCACGATCGCGCCGCGGGGCTGACCCCACCGCCGTCGCTCCTCCCCGAGCTCGAGCATGGTCGGGAAGCGAGCGCCGAGCTCGCAGCGCCGCTGATGGGGAGTCGCAACGCAGGCGGCCCCGTGCGCGGAGGGCCCGACACGGCTCGTAGATCGACGAGGCGAATCTCCTCGATCGGGGAGCGCGTGCCGTGGCCGCGTGTGAGTCGATCTCGGTACCGCCCTATCTCTCCGGTGGCGCGTGGTTCGCATGAGCCAACAGCCAACCCGGGAGATCGTCGTGCGAAAAGAATCGATCGTAGGGGGGGGCATCACCACCTTTGCTGTCCTCGTCCTCCTCGCCTCTTGCTCTTCGTCCTCACCCGGCGCGAAGGCCGGCCCCTCGTGCAGCAACGGCCGACAAGACGGCGCCGAGCTCGGCATCGATTGTGGCGGCCCCTGTCCCACGGCCTGCGTCGCCGAGAGCGTCGTTCCGACTCGAAACAACGGGATCAAAGACAACGGCGAGTCGGACATCGATTGCGGTGGGCCGAATGCGGCGCCCTGTACGGACGGGAAGACGTGCGCGACGAACACCGACTGCGAGAGCAAGTACTGCGTCGAGCAGTCGAAGGTCTGCGCCGCACCGCGCAGCGACGACAACATCAAGAACGGCGACGAGACGGACGTCGACTGCGGTGGAGCGAAGGCTCCGAAATGCGCGATCGGAAAGGGATGCCTGAGCGACCGCGACTGCGAGGCCGCCTGCAACTACGCGAACAAGTGCGTGGACGCCCCGAGCTGCAAGCCGCACCTGGGCGGTGACACGTGCGGGAAGGGCGAGGTCGGCCAGGTCGGGACGAGCCACGAGAGCTGCTGCCGGTCGCTGCCGGTCACCGGCTACACCGCCCCGGGACACCCGGACAAGGTCGTCTACCTCGACAAGTACGAGATCACGACCGGGCGCGTCCGTGCCTTCATCACGGCGATAACCGAGAAGTACGGCGGCATGCCGAAGATCAGGGACTGGATCGTGGCGAACCCGCCGCCGATCTGGGATGCGGCCTGGAACAAGTTCCTCCCGGTCGACTTCGACGGGGAGGAGATCACGATCGCCAAGGAGCTCCTCGGCGATCGACGCCCCAATGCAGCCCCGGACGCGACTCCGGTCCCGGAGACCGACGAGCCGCGGAAGACCGGCGTCGACTTCCAGTTCAACGGCTCGCTCTTCGTCTATCTCCATGGCAACAACTGCAGCACGCATGCGCCGACCGGCTACGGCTTCCCGACGTTCTTCTATCCGGCGAACGTGCTCGCGAAGATGGGGCCCGAGTACATTCCGCGCGCAGACGGGAAGGACTACGCGGGAGGGCTCGTGCCGGCGAGCGAGCATCTCGAGGTGAAGGCGATGAACTGCATCTCGAACGCCCTCCTGGCCGCGTTCTGCCACTGGGACGGCGGGCAGCTCGCGACCGACGAGGTCCTCGACTTCGTGACGGACAGCCCGAGGAGCGGAAGCGGAGCGCTCGGCAACAAGCAGGGCTGCGGAACGCAGGTCGGAACGGAGGATCCTCCGGCGACGGCAGCCTCGAAGACCGGGGGCCGGTGCGCCCCGCTCGACCGCATCAACGCCACGTACGACGCAGGCGCGCTCCTACCCATCCCCGACAGCCCGCTGAACGTGAACAACTACGAGTTCCCGTTCTTCTCCGAGACCACGATGCACGACAAGGCATGGGAGATCTCGGCGCCGGGGCGCGGGAGCAACGCGGCGGACGGGGAGCAGGTCGACATGGTGCGCATCAACCCCGAGGACGAGCCGTGGATGGACCTCGCCGGCAACCTCAGCGAGGCCGTCCTCACGATGGACGGCGCGAGCTTCACCGGCAAGTTCGGTCTGAAGTACCGGGGCATCGGGTACAACAGCGCTCGCTCCGAGCTGAACTTCAAGGCGGACTGGCCGGGTGAAGGTGGCCTCCGGCGCATCGAGCGCCCCGAGGCGAAGGCCGGCTTCACCGGCGGGCGCTGCATGCGCTTCAAAGACCGCTGAGCGCTGCGCGCACCCCAGGCCCGGGCTCTCGACTCGGGCCTCAAGGCCGCGGCTGTTCGGCCACGATCCGCCGTCGCTTCTCGGCGATGCTCTCGAGGGCCTTGTCGTAGGAGGCCGCGAAGGACGCGATCCCTTCCGTCTCGAGCTCCTCTGCGATCCAGCCGAAGTCGAGCCCGAGGCGCGCGAGCGCGGCCATGTCCTCGTGAGCCTGGGCACGGCCGGCAGCGAGACGCGAGGCCGTCTCGCCGTGCTCGAGGTAGTCGCGATAGAGATCGAGCGTGACCGTGTCGACGGTCTCGGGACCGATGAGCGCCTCGACGTAGTAGAGCGACGGGTAGGCCGGGTCCTTCGGCGAGGTCGACGCCCAGAGGAGGCGCTGGCGACGCCCGCCCCGCTCGGCCAGCCGCTTCCAACGATCGCTCGCGTAGATGCGCTCGAACTCCTCGTACGCGAGCTTTGCGTTCGCGATCCCGACGCGCCCGCGCAGCGCACGGCCGTCGCTGCGCAGGGGCTCCGGAAGCGCCCCGAGGGCCTTTTCGACCTTGGTGTCGACACGCGAGACGAAGAAGCTCGCAACCGACGCGATGTGATCGATCGGGTAGTGACACGCGACGCGCCCCTCGAGCGCCCGTAGGTACATCTCGACGACCTCGCGGTAGCGAGGGACCGAGAAGAGCAGCGTGATGTTGATGTTGATGCCGTGGGCGAGGCAGCTCTCGATCGCGGGGAGCGCGGCGCGAGTGCCGGGAATCTTCACCATCAGGTTCGGTCGCTGAACCACGCTCCAGAGGCGCACGGCCTGCTCGACGGAGGCGGCGCAATCCTCGGCGACCTTCGGACTGACCTCGATCGACGCGTAGCCGTCAGCCCCATTCGATGCCTCATAGACCGGTCGGAGCTGATCGCAGGCGAGCATGAGGTCGCGAGCGGTGAGGCGCTCGTAGACGCTCTCGTCCGACTCGGTCGACGGCGCCGAGCGGATCAGGTCGACGTAGTCGTTCGAGCCCGCGATCGCCTTCTGGAAGATCGATGGGTTCGACGTGAGACCGCGAAGGCCCTCGTCGATTCGGCGCTGGAGGTCGCCCGACACGAGCAACCTGCGATCGATGAAGTCGAGCCAGAGGCTCTGCCCGAGCTCTTCGAGACGGCGGATCCGGTTCATCCTCTGCCCGGGTGCACCGCGCGTGCCGCAGCGACCCGCGCGAGCTCGGGCGGCGAGCCGGGATCGCACGACGACGACCACGCGCGCGGCGCACGAAAACGCCCGGCGCGTGTGTGGCAAGCGTGGAGTCGAGCGAGCGGCGCCTCACCATACCTCCGGCTCTCGAGCCTTCGCTTCCTCGCGAGCGCTCGGCACGACGAGCTCGAGCCGGCCGCGCGCATTCCGTCCACGCGACCGTAGGACGAGCTCGCGAGGACCGCTGTCCGGTCCATGCCGAAGCTCCCGTTCCGTCGATCCGAGGAGCCGCTCACTGCCCCCGGCAAAGGCCTGGGCTCGGAGCGTCGAGGTCGAGAGCATGACTGCGCGCAGAGCTGACCGGGAGGCCGTGAAGGGAGCGACCTCTCGCGTTCGTCGTCGGACACGATGGCGCCTCGGGGATGACGCGCAACGCCGGCCGATCGCGTCGGCGCTCGACGCGATCGGATTCCAGATTGCGAGGCCGGGGTCGCCTCCTTACGGACATGTCGTGGGCGCTCCGGTCGAGCCGGTCGTCCTGGAGTCCGATGGTCCGATCCCCCGCCCCCTTCCTGATGCTGGTCGTTGCGCTCGTGAGCGGCTGTGATGACGATCAGCATGCTCCAGCGCCGAAACCTGGCCCGAGCACATCGGCGACCGATTCGGACGACTGCGTCCAGCCGACGTGTCGGAACGTGCCGCTGCCGTTGTCGGCGCACGCGATCCGTCTCACGCATGCGCAATGGGAGAACACGGTCCGGGATCTCCTGCACCTCGCGGCGGCGCCCGGCCTGTCCGTGAGCTTCCCGTCCGACCCCGCGCCGCCGGGCGACCGATTCGGCACCGCGGCCGACAGCCTGCTCGTGACGAGCGCTCTCTGGCACGAGTACCAGCGCGCCGCCGAGGCGCTCGCCGAGCTCGTCGTCACCACCCCCAGCACGCTCGATGCGCTCCTGCCCACCGCCGCGAAGAGCGGTGACGACGTCGCGGCACGCACCTCCGCGTTCGTGGAGGACTTCCTACCGCGTGCCTACCGCCGTCCCGTGACGCCGGCGGAGGTGGCCGCTGCCGTCGCGCTCGGCGCCCGCGCCGCGGCGTCGGACGCGACGTCGGAGCCGTTCCTCCTGCAGGTGCGCTGGATCCTCGCGGGCGTCCTCCAGTCGGCGAGCTTCCTCTATCGCCTCGAGGGCGGCGAAGGAGCGGTCGTCGACGGCCGCTCGCGGCTCGGCCCCTACGAGCTCGCATCGAAGCTCTCGTACTCGCTCTGGGGCACGATGCCGAACGACGAGCTGCGTGGGTATGCCGCGTCGGGCAGGCTGTCGAGACCGGACACGGTCACGTCGATCGTGAAGGAGATGGTCGCGACCCCGAGCTTCGATCGGACCCTGGTCGACTTCCACGATCAGCTCTTCAGGATCCCGGCGTTCTCCGGGGTCGTCCGGCAGTCGAAGCTGTTCCCGAAGTTCTACCCGCAGTTCGGCGCGGACGCGCAGGAAGACGTGCGCCGAACGATCCAAGACCTGATCGTCACGAACCCGGGCACCGTCGCCGACCTCTACGGGTCGAGGGCCGCGTGGGTGAACGCCCCGCTCGCAGGAGTCTATGGCATCGATCCCGCCTCGGTGCCTGGCCTCGCCGCGGCTCCTACCACCTTCATGCGTGTCGAGATGCCGAGGCCACGCGCCGGGATCCTCTCGCACGTGGGTTGGCTCGCGATGCAAGGCAAGCCGAAGGACCCCGCCACAATCCAGCGTGGCGTGTTCGTCGCGCGGCACACGCTCTGCTTGCCCATCGGCAGTCCGCCGCCCGCGGCAGCCGGCAAAGATCCGTCGCAGATCCTCGCGCCGACGAACCGCGAGCGCGTGAGCGGGCTCACCGCGGGATGCGGGGATGGCTGTCACGGCGGAGCGGGCGGTGTCATCAACCCGTTCGGCTTCGCGTTCGAGGAGTTCGATTCGCTCGGCCAGCTGCGAACGACGGACGGCGCCTTCGCGATCGACTCGACGGGCTCCGTCCCGCCGCTGCCGAACGGATTCTCGCTCCCGAGCGACTTCGCCGACGCGTCGTCGCTCATGGCCCTGCTCAGCGAGAACCCGTGGACGCACGCCTGTTACGCGGCGCACTGGAACGCTTACCTCAACGGGACCTCGGACCTGAGGCCGACCTCGGCCTGGCTTGCTCCGGTCGTCGCGAAATCGCTGAAGGGGGCCTCGGTACGCGATCTCGTCGCCGAGCTCGTTCAACAAGACGCCTTCACCACGGTCTCGCATTAGCGGGAGGAGCCCATGGCCTTCAATCGTCGCAAGTTCCTGCTCGGCGTCGGAGGTGCCCTCGTCGGACTTCCGTTCCTCGAAGGGCTCGCCGCGAAGACGGCGCGCGCCGACGACGCACTCCCGCCCTACGCGCTCTTCTACCGGCGAGGCAACGGCGTCCAGCAGGCGCTGTTCGACCGGAAGCCGAACGCAGAGCCGGAGCGGTGGTGGCCTCAGATACCGTACGGGTCGATCACCGCGTCCAAGCTAGCGGCGTCGACGAACAGCGCCATCGCCCTCGAGCTCGCGTCGTACGCGTCGAAGCTCGCGATCGTCCGCGGCCTCCGTCACCCCGTCGGTACGCAGAGCGGACATCGCGAAGGCTTCATCCAGGGGCTCACGGGCGCTGGAGTGAAGTACCCGAACGACAAGCCGGACGCGTACAACTGCGATCCGCTCGGCGAGTCACTCGACAATCGCATCGCGCGCGAGCTGACGCCCGCGTCCTCGATGTCCATGTACATGGCGGTCGGCGCACACGCTCTGGGCGGCGTCTCGTTCCTCACGGCGCAAGACGCGCAGGGCAAGCAGGTGACGCGTGCCGGCGACGAGAACCTCCTCGCGCTCTACTCGCGCATCTTCCTATCCGCTGAGCGCGAAACGGAGGAGGCCGCCCTGCGGCTGCTCGTCGAACGGCGCAAGAGCGTCAACGATCTCGTGCGCGATCAGCTCGTCGCGCTGAGGAAGGACCCACGCCTCTCCAAGTCGGACGTCGAGCGACTCAATGGCCACACTGACGCGATTCGCGATGTCGAGCAGTCGCTGTCATGCGTGCTCCCTGCGACGCTCCAGGGGGACCTATCGACCTATCAGAAGAGCTACGACGCCGACTGGTCGAAGGGATCCGTCGTAGCGAAGTTCGGCACCGTCATGAGCCAGCTCGCCGCCCTCGCGCTCGCTTGCGGCGCGACGCGCTCGCTCTTGATCAACGTGGGCGAGCCGCAGGACGTCATCACCTATCACGATGTCGCCGACGCGAGCAGCTACGACTTCCACAGCATCTCGCACCGGCAATCCGACGACGACCGAAACGCCATCAGCAACGCGCAGCTCATGCACCACTCGATCGATCGCTTCCACCTCCAGCTCTTCCGATCGATCCTGGACCGACTCTCGGCGTACCGCTACGCGGACGGCACCACGCTGCTCGACCAGGGCGTATGCCTCCACTACTCGGACATCGGCTCCGGCCAGCACGAGATCACGCAGCTGCCTTACCTCTACGTGGGCAGCGCCGGGGGGGCACTCCGGACCGGCCTCTATCAGGACGAGAGCGGTCAAGCGGTCGTGAAGCTGCTCAACACGATCGGCGCGGCGGTGGGGTGTAAGAGCTCGACCGGCGGCCCGCTCGACGACTTCAACGCGAGCAACAACGGCGACATCCGCGGGCGGCTCACCTCCCTCGTCGCGGACTGAGGAGGACTACATGCGACCGGCACACAACCTCGGTCTCGCGCTCTTCATCATCGCGGCGGCGGCGTGCTCGTCGTCGTCGGACGACGACAACGACAAGGACCGCCAGACGGAGGCGGACGGGAAGGACGACGCCTCGCATGCCCGCGGGCCGTCCGGCGGAAGCACGAGCGGCGCGGAGCCTCCTCCCGAGGACACCGTCGACGCCGGAGCGGGGGTGACCTGGACGGCGCTCTACCGCGATCTCTTCGGTCCGATGGCGCCGTCGGGCTGCGCCGGAAGCGGCACGTGCCACGGCGCCGCTGGTGAGTCCGGTGCGCAGGCCTCGAACGGCTACGTCTGCGCGACCAAGGAAGGGTGCCGCGAGTCGATGCTCTCCCTCGAGACCGGCCTCGTCCAGTCACGCGACTTCTCGGCGCCGAGCAAGAGCACGCTCGTCGACGTGCTCCGGCGGCGCGACGCGAACGGCGCCGTCGTGGGCTCGATGCCGAAGCGCTCGTCTTACGTGTTCTCTCGAGACTCGATCGATCGCATCGAGACCTGGATCGCGAACGGCGCCCCCGACGACTGACGCGCTGCCCACGTCGGCAAGTCGGGCCGGTGCAAGCTGACCGTGGTGCTCCGCCAATCGACCACGGGCGAGCTCATCGCCGGGAAGTCCGCGGGCGACGTTCGCATGCCGCTCGCTCCGGCAGCGACCATCTCGACGACCATCGAAGTCCTGCTCGCGATCCCCGCAGCCGCCGCGACGGGCGACTACGAGGTCCACCTCGCCCTCCCCGACGTGTGGCCTTCGATCGAGAACGACCCGCGCTTCGCCGTGCGCTTCGCGAACGCGGACGACACCGCCAGGAGTCAGCGCTGGGACGCCGCGACCGCGCGCTTTCGAACCGGCACGACGCTCACGGTCGAGTGAGGGCGCGGAGGAACCTCAGTCGATGGCGCGCGCGACGCGATCGTAGGACCGCTTTCGTTCGGCGTGGTCGTGGATGTTCGTCATCGCCATGATCTCGTCCGCACCGCTCGCATCCGCCATCTGCAGGAGCATGTCGGCGACGCGCTCCGGCCCACCGGCGATGTGACGGTCCCGCGCCGAACGGCGGAGGACCTCTTCGTCCGGATCGAAGCGATAGGCGCGCGCTTCCTCGATGCTCGGAGTCGGCAGATCACGCAGCCCCTGACCGAAGCGTAGCCACCCGAGCGCGGCGCAGCGCTCGAGGTCCTCGGCCGCCGCGTCGTCGGCTCCGCACAGCACCGACGTCGCGAGGATCGCGTACGGCGACGAAGACCAACGCGACGGCCGGAACGCCTCACGATAGGCACGCATCGCGCTCGCGTACCCCTCAGGCGCGATGTGGTGAGCGAAGGCGAAGCCGACCCCGAGACGGGCGGCGAGCGCGGCGCCTTCGAGCCCCGAGCCGAGAACGAAGAGCGGCGGCGCCGGTACTCCGGTCGGGACCGCCTTGATCGGCCCGAACGCCGACGCCGGATCGGGATCGCTGGTGAGGTACGTCATCAGCTCGTCGAGCTGCTCGGGAAACGCCTCCGCGCCGAGGAGCTCGCGGGCCTGGCGGAGAGCCAGCGCCGTCTTCGTATCCGTTCCCGCCGCACGGCCGACGCCGAGGTCGATCCGGTCGGGGTACAACGCGCCGAGGACGCGAAAGCACTCGGCGACCTTGAGCGGGCTGTGGTTCGGCAGCATCACTCCGCCGGAGCCGACGCGAATCGACTTCGTCGCCGCGGCGACGGCCGCGATCATGATCTCGGGGGCCGAGCTCGCGATCGACGCTGCGTTGTGATGCTCGGCGAGCCAATAGCGGTGGAGTCCGATCGACTCCGCGTGGCGCGCGAGATCGAGCGTGTTCGCGACGGCCTGGGCGGCCGACGAGCCCGAAGGGACCGGGCTGAGGTCGAGGACGGAGAGGCGCACGGTCATCGGATGCCCGTCCGACGCCTCGGGTCGCGCCCTTCGAGCAACGATCCGACGCCGGCCGGCCGCCGGCGGCCTCGATGGCGCGAGCCCACTCGGCGCTCGCTCCTCTCGTTGTCTCGTTGTCTCGTTGTCGCAGGGGAACGGCTCTCGAGGCGTCAGAGCCCGAGCTCGGCGTCGGTCGCGCTCCGACCGTACTTGTCCTTCGGCGGCATCGGTCGCTTCGACCAGTGAGGCTCGAGGGCGAACGACGACCGCGAGCGCCCGGGAAGGAGCCCTCCGTTCCCCGCCCCCTTCGCGTAGTCGTAGTAGCACTTCACGATCTGCTCGCGCGTGACTTGCTGCGCCGCGGGGTGCGCGAGGCACGCGTCGCGCCACGCGCGAACGCGAGCGAAGCGATCGCCGGGAAGCTCGAAGTCCTCGTAATAGTCGAGGAACCAGAAGCGCATGAACATCGGCGTGAACACCACCTCCGCCCAGCCGAAGTCCTCGAAGAGGAACGTGCGGTTCGGCGCATACCGCATGAGGAACGCGTCGATGGCGGCATAGTGCTTCCAGAGCCGCTCGCGAAACTCCTCCCGCCGCGCGGGATCCTGGTTCATCACGAACTGGTATCCCGTCGCGACGAAGTCGCGCTCGGTGGTGGCGACGAGCAGGCTCTCAATCGCGCGACGAAGCGGGTCGGGCTGCGCGACGGGACGCTCGGGCAGGCGATCCTCGAGGTACTGGAGAAGGACGAGGCTCTCGCGGAGCACCGTCCCGTCCTCCGTCTCCATCACGGGCAACGCGGTCGCGCCGCCCGTCTTGGCGAGGAGCCAGTCTGGCCGCGGCACGGTGATGTCGATGACCTCGAAGTCGTAGGCCTCCCGCTTCCCCTTCAGCGCCAGGAGGATCTCGAGACGCTGCGAGAACGGGCACACGGGAATGTGGAAGATCGTCGGCTTCGACTTCTGCGGCATGACCATCGGCTCCAACCTTACACCGTCCGCGCGGGCGCTTCCCCGAGAGCGATCGAGCTCCCCCAAAGGCGGAAGCCCCGAGACCTCTCGGCCTTCGGGGCTTCCGTCGATTGTCAGTCGTAGGATCGATGGTCGAGCCATCGCCGCGTCGACGCGGGCCCAGAGCCGCCGCGTCGCTGGAACGCCTCAGATGACCTTGACGTTCTCGGCCCTCGGCCCCTTCGGCCCTTCGCCTTCGGTGAACGAGACGCGCTGCCCCTGGCGGAGGTCGTCGAACCGAACGCCTTCGACCGCGGACATGTGGAAGAACAGGTCCTTCCCCGTACCGGTCTCGATGAACCCGAAGCCCTTGTCGGTCAGCCGCTTGATCGTTCCTTCAGCCATGTCATCCAGCCTTTCTTGAGTCGTGCGCGGATCGACAGGAAGCAGAACGGTTCGAGCGAGACACGCAGAACGTTCCTAGCACGCCCACGTGCATGTGCAGCAGCATCGCGAGATCGCGCCGCATCGGTCGAAGTCGGGCTCGCACCGCGGCCGCCCTCAGTGGCTCCGGATCGCTCCCGAATGCTTCAAGTAGCGGGGCGAAACTGCTTCCGGATCTTCTTCAAGAAGGTCTTGGTGCACTGCCCGTGCGTCGCTTCGTGCTCGATGATTTCGCGTGTCAGTCGCGCCTTCGTGTCGGCGGAGAGACCTGAAGCGTCGCGGACCTCCTTCGCGAGGAGATCGCCCGCGGGCGTGCCTGGCCACACCTGCTTCTCGACGACCGGCGCTCGGTTCGACTGCTGGTGGTGGGCCGGCTTGGTCTTCGTCACGTCGTGGAAGCCGGTGTCCTCCTGACGGCGCCCGCTTCCATGGCAGCTCGGACACTTGGCGACCTGACCCCAGGCGTTTTCGAGACGGCCATCGCCGCCACAGACGCCGCAGAGCTCCGCGTCACGCGGCCCACCCAAACCGTACCGTGAATGGTTCATCCTCCGAGCCTAGCGCGCTTTGCCGGTCGCCCTGGCTCGATAGCGCGACACGCTTCCGAAGGGCGTTCGCCGCTCCGGCTTCGGCTTCGGCTCGGCGTCCCCCGCCGTCTTCGCGCACGTCACTCAGGTGGAGAGCGCACCCCATGAGCGACGCGCCTCGTCGTAGGTGATCCGCGCAAGCCGGTCGAGCTCGTCGTGCGCGAGCGCGGCCATCGACCGCTTGGTGAGCAGCCTCGCCGCCTCGACGGCAGCTCGCGTTCGAGCCTCACGCATCGTGCCGGGCCAACCGCCCTCGACCCGCCGGCCCTCGCGCACGAGCTCATCGGAACACGCACGCGCCCATAAGCGCGCAGCGTCGCAGGCCGCTCGGTCGAGAAGGCTTTCGCGAGTCTCCAGCTTCTTGCTCATCGAAGCGCCTTCTCTTTCGCGAGCGTCCTCTCGGCGTCCGCGGCCCTCATCCGCCCCGTACGAAGGCGCTGGAGCGCAGCCTGGACCGTCCTCGACTCTGCACTGACGTCGTCGGGCAGATTGCCGACGTAAAAACGACTTTCCACGACTCTCCCGGACAAAGTTCGGAGCAAAAAGCGCGGTCCCAACCGGAGAGGGCGTCGTTGCCAAAAACGATGTGGCGACAGCTTAGCACGACGACGTCGTCGGCACGGCGAGGACTTGCGACTCGACCCCGCGATTGCTGGTTCGGATCGCGCCGCCTAGAGTGCCGCGCTCATGGCCGAGCCGAAGACGAAGAAGACCGGAGCCAGCGTCGCCGACTTCGTCGCATCCATCACCGACACCGAGAAGCAGAAGGACGCGCGTGCGTTGATTCGCCTGATGCAGCGGGTCACGGGCGAGAAGCCGAAGATGTGGGGCACCAGCATCGTCGGCTTCGGTGAGTACAGCTATCGCTACGCCTCTGGACGCGAGGCCGACTGGCCCGCGACGGGCTTCTCCCCTCGTGCGCAGAGCTTCACCGTCTACTGCATGGCGGAGTTCGGAAAGCTCGGCCCGCTCCTCGCCAAGCTCGGGAAGCACTCGACCGCCAAGTCCTGCCTCTACATCCGGCGTCTCTCCGACGTCGATCCGGTGGTCCTCGAAGCGATCGTGGAGCAGGCAATGGCGGAGGCGCGCGCCCTGAGCAGCGCCGGGGAGTCTTCCAAGCCCGCCCCCAAAGCAGCGGCCCCGCGAAAGAAGAAGGCCGCGAGCAAATCGACCGCTCGCCGCAGCTCGTCGAAGCGATGAGCGCGCCCGGCGGTTCGCCCTCGAGCGCGAAGCCGCGGGCATGACCAGCTCACGAGCGCGCGACGTCGTCGCCACTCGCGGCGTCTGCTCAGCTCGACGCTGCCTCGAGCCACTCCGGGTGCCACGTCGTGCCGTCGAAGTCCTGGCTCGTCTTGAAGCGCTCGAGCCGTCCACCCTGCGCGAGCTCCCTCGTTCGCTCGAGGAGCGCCGATCGCTCCCCCGGCTGCATCGGCTTCGATGTGACTGCCGCCTCGATCGCCTGCTCCACGGTCGCCATGCTCTCGCAGCCCGTGATCACCACCGACGTTGGAAGGCTCATCGCGTAATGGAGGCACTCGACGGCGGTCACCGCCTTCGTGGCGAGGAGCTTCCCGGCGGCCATCGGCTTCATCCCGAGAACGCCGATCCCCTTTCGGACGAGGACCGGCAACACGCGCTGCTCGAAGCTACGGAAGTGCGCATCGAGCACGTTGAGCGGCATCTGCACGGTGTCGAACGCGAAGCCATGCGCGTCGGCGGCCTCGAGCATCGCGAGGTGGATGCTCGGGTCCTTGTGCCCTGTGAAGCCGATGAAGCGCAGCTTGCCGGCGCGCCGCGCATCCACGAGCGCCTCGATCGCGCCGCCGTCGGCGAAGCAGCGGGCGGGGTCGCTGTCGCGGATCACCTCGTGGATCTGGACGAGGTCGATCGTCTCCGTACGAAGGCGCCGGAGCGACTGCTCGAGCTGCTGGGCAGCGGCGCGCTTCGTCCGCCCGTCGATCTTCGTCATGACGAAGGCCTTGCCGCGGTAGCCGTCCGCGAGGGCCTTGCCCATCCACTCCTCGCTCTTGCCGTCGTGGTAGTCCCAGCAGTTGTCCATGAAGTCGACGCCGCGATCGAGCGCGGTACGGATCAGGCGGGTCGCCTCGGCCTCGTCCGTCGCGAGCCCGAGGTGGTAGCCGCCGAGCCCGACGATCGAGACCTCCACACCGGTCTTGCCGAGCATCCGCCGGGGCACGGCCGCCGTGCTCGGCGGCGAGAGCGGCGTCGCGCCCTCCTTCCTCGCGGTAGCGTCAGGCCCTTGGTCGGCGGGGCTCTTTCTCCTGCACGCACCGAGCGCGGCGACGCCGGCCAGCTCGAGGAACCAACGTCGGCCGAACAGCTGGGGCGCGGACATGAAGGCAGCGCGTGCAGCCTCCGTACCGGTCCGCACCTGAGCCCGGCCTTGGACTGACGCCCTCGTCGCGACTCCTGACGTCATCGGAGTGGAGGACCATCGGCTGATAGAGTGCGCCCGTCATGACGATCAAGGACTACGACGTCGCCAACCCGCCCTCACCCGAGGATTGGCTTGCCATGGACGAAGGCGCACGCATCGAGGCGGTGCGAGAGGCTCACGAGCGCACGCGCTCCCCGACCGGACAGAACGCGATCGCACACGCGACCATCCACGTCATCGTCGAGAGCCGGCTCGCCGAGGGGCACACCGCCGTCGTCAGCGCCTACGACCGCTTCCGCGCCGCCGGCATCGACCGCCACACCACCATCCACGCGCTCGCGAGCGTGGTGACGAGGCACATAATGGCCGTCCTCGAGCAACAAGCTGCCTTCGATCAGGACGCCGCCGATCGAGACTTCGAGACGCTCGACCCCGCGGCGTTCAGGCGAAAGCGCTGAGCCCCTCACCCATCGACTCGCATCGACGCCGGTACGTGCGCACCGTGCGCATTCCGTGTGCGCACGGTGCGCAATCGTCGTTAGGACGAGAATCGTAATCGCGGCTCCGCCGTCTACTGTCCTAAGTCGGAACCTACGGGGGACAACCGACTCGACTCGACTCGAACAGGACGTGCTTGGAGCGCCGTCCGCGAAGCGAAAGGACCTTACCGTGCATCGTTCCGTGTCTTCTCTTTCGGCTGTCATCGCGCTGGGCGCACTCGCTCTCCTGGCCCCCGCGTGCGAGGTCGACTCCACCTCTGCGGGTCCCGGGGACAGCAGCGACACGACCGGCGACGCCGGCGCCCCGGTCCTCGACTGCCCCGTCCCGACGGCGGGCCCGACGAAGCACTCGGGTGACATCGAGGACGGAGAGGTGTGGACCGCAGCCGGCAGCCCGCACATCGTCGAGTACGACGTGAACGTCCGCGACGGGAAGACGCTCACCATCGAGCCGTGCGCCGAGGTCAGGGTCGCAGCCGAGAAGCGCATCAACGTCGCGTCCCCGCTCACACCGAACTCCGGCAAGCTCATCGCGGAGGGCACTCCGACCAAGCCGATCAAGTTCGTCGGCGAGAATGGCGCGCGCTGGGGCAGCATCTACATCGTCGCGCCAGGGACGGCGCGCTTCGCGAACGTGACCTTCGAGGACGGCGGCGGCGACGCCTTCGAGCACGGTGCCACGATCGTGGCCGACGGCGACGGCGCTCTGCCCGCCGCTCCGATGCTCTTCGTCGACAACGTCACGATCAGGAAGTCGCGCGGGACGGGCATCTTGCTCGAGCATCGCTCGACCTTCATCGCCGGCTCGAAGGACCTCACCATCACCGAGTCGGGCGACGACGAGGCCCCCTTCCCGCTCGAGATCTCGGAGCACGTGATCGACGCGCTCCCGACCGGCAAGTACACGGGCAACAAGAAGGACGAGATCCTGATTCGCACGGAGGGCGACGGCGGCGCCGGGAGCGGTCTCGTCACCGACGCGACGCTGCACGAGCGAGGCGTCCCGTACCGCATGGGCGACTTCGAGGGAGACCACTTCACCATCGGCGGCGGCAAGGACGGCAAGGTCGTGACGCTGACGATCGAGCCCGGCGTCGTCATGAAATTCCATCCGAGGACGGCGTTCCAGGTCCAGCACTTCTCGACGGAGGAGCCGTCGAGCGCGATCGTGCGTGCGCTCGGCACGGCCGACAAACCGATCGTCTTCACCTCCGCAGCGGACAGCCCGAAGGCGGGCGACTGGCGCGGCCTCTGGTTCGGCGGCGTCCCGCAGGCAGACAACGCGTTCGATCACGTCCGCATCGAGTACGCCGGATACGACTGCAGCTGCAGCTTGGTCACGTGCAGCGCCAACGTCGAAGAGTTCGAAGCCGCCGTCATCTTCGGCAACCAGCCCCCGAGCGCGTTCATCACGAACAGCGTCTTCAAGGAGATCGCCGGGCACGGCATCGTGCAGGGTTTCAACGGTTCGCTCGTGAACTTCCGCCCGACGAACACGTTCGAGAACGTGACGGGCTGCGTGCAGACTCTGCCGGCCAAGCCGGACACATCGTGTCCCGAGCCGCGGCCGATCTGCGACGGGATGTGAGCGGCGCGCTGCGCGAGTAACGACCGGGCGAGCTGTGAGAGCACGAGGCATCGACCGCCTCGTGCTCCTCACGTTGGCTGGCTCGCCGTGCTGATCGCGCGGCGAGCCGCAGCGATCACTTCTTCGTCGCGCGCTTCCACGCCTGGACGTAGGCGTCGGCCGAGCGCATCAGCGGCTCGACGTCGACCCCGTTCAGCATCAGATCGCGGATCAGGTCGGGGAAAAGCCCGATGTGGGCCAGGCCGTCGGTGTTGAAGTCGAACGTGCGCTGCCCGGTCACCTGCCTGTAGAAGACGCCGAACCCCGGCAGCGTGAACGGGTACTCGAGCCGAGGACGTGCGTTCTCCGCCTGGCGCTGGACCTTGTCCTTGCCGCACGCGTCGTCGCCGTAGCGAGGACCGACGTGCGGAGCGAGGCCGTTGAAGTCGCTCCCGAACGGCACCGCGCTGATGCGCTGGCTGATGTACCGGAGGTTCGTCGCGAAGCTGCGGGACGAGTGCTTGCAGTCCCGCTCGTCGTCCATCTCGTCTTGCGTCATGATCGAGACGAGCCCGCCGAGCTTCTTGATCGCGTCGATCTGCGCCGCCGTCCGCATCCGCTCGTGCCGCTTCCTCGTGTCCTTGTAGAGATCGGCGAACAGGCCGTGACCGGCCATGAGCGGATACCCTCCGGGACGCGCCTTCGCCATCTCGATCGTCTCGTCGATCGACTTGGCAGACATGTGATCGATGTCGATCAGCATGCCCTTCTCCATCAGGCGGCTGATCAGCGTGCGGCCGAGCGGTGTGAGGCCCTTCACGTTGCAGGTCGGCTTCTTCGGATACTGCGGGTACGGAACGCTGTTTCCCTCGATCAGGTTCGCCGGGATGGTCGCGACCGTCGGCACCGTCGCGCTCAGGACGAAGTCCGAGGTGTCGCACGGCTCCACCGCGTACCACTGCTTCTCGATGATCCGGTTCCCGGTGTTGAGGAGGTTCATCCAGACGGCGGTGCCGCTGAAGCCCCCGTCGAAGTTGTGCGTCGGGTACACGTGGCGCACGCCCTTGGCGTAGTACTTGTCGACGTCGGCGAGGACCGAGGCCGGGGTGCACTTGCCGGACAGCTTGCAGTTGAAGAGCGAGTCGACCTCGATCCCGAGGACGACGGCGAGCTTGCCGTTCCGAATGACGGCCTCGGCCTCGGCGGGGTCCTTCACGATCTTGAACCAGCCTCCGCCGGGCTGCGCATCGAGCCAGCGCTGGAACTCGTAGGCGGCGTCGAGCTGCGCGTCGACGGCCTTCATGGCGTCTTCGCAGTCGGTGTTGCGCACGCGCTTCGAGGTCTTGCAGAGGACCTCGTTGTTGACCGCGAGCATGGTCATGAGGCGCAGCCCGCCGCGCCACGCGCGCTCGAGCCACTTGTAGTAGACCTGCTGATGCGTCGTCGTGTGCCAGGTCGGCCAGCCGTTGAAGAGCGGCGCGCCGAAGTTCGAGTGCGTGCCGTCGTCCGTCCCCGCCCCCGCCGAATCGTCGATCGGCGTGTGGTCGCCGTGGAGGATGACGCGGCCGCAGCTCGGCTGGGTCGCTGGGCATTTCACGGGCGGGAGCGTCCTGCCGAACAGGTCCACGAGCTCGCTGTTGGTCCCATAGTCGGGCGCGAGCGCGCCCTTGATGCCGAGGACCTTGTCGTAAGGCTGCCCGGCGAGGACGCCGCCGCCGAACGCCAGATGCGAGAACATGTGAACGTGAACGTCGGCGTAGCCGCGCATCGGATTGGTGGCCGGAAGCACCGTCGCGTTGATCGTCGGCTCGACGAGCGGCGCCTTCAGGTCGGCGCACATGCCGCTCGAGCCGAGGCACTCGCCGGTGCAGCCCGGGATCTCGACGAGGCCCTGATTGCAGCTCGGTACCCGCTCCCGCAGGGTGCAGGCGCGCTGCCCCGCGGCACCGCACGCTAGCGCCGTGCACTTGCCGGCGACCTCGACGAGGTTCGTGTTGCAGCTCGGCACCCGCTCGACGACGGTGCACGCGCGCTGCCCATCAGCACCACACGAAGCGATGCACTTGCCCTTCGCTTCGACGAGATTCGTGTCGCAGCTCGGCACCCGCTCCGTGACGGTGCACGCGCGCTCGTTCGCGCGGCCACAGGCCGGATGCACGCAGCCGCTCTTGGTCTCGACGAGGTTCGCGTTGCAGCTCGGTATCCGCTCGGTGACGAGGCACGCCCTCTGCCCCTCTCCACCGCACGGCGTGTTGGAGAGGCACCTCCCCTTCGACTCGACCAGCGCGGTGTCGCAGCTCGGGATCCGCTCCGCCACCGTGCAGGCGCGATCGTTCAGACGACCGCACGGAGGATGCACGCAGAGGCCCTTCGACTCGACCAGGTTCGGATCGCAGCTCGGGATCCGCTCCGCCACCGTGCACGGGCGGCCACCTTCCCGTCCGCACGCCACCGTCGTCTTGACCGGCCCAGGCTTGACGCTCGGACCAGGCACGATGCACTTCCCGGCGACCTCGCTCAGGTTGATGTCACAGCTCGGGATGCGCTCCGCGACCGTGCACGGACGCTCGTTGAGGCGACCGCACGCCGGATGCCGGCAGCTGCCGTTCGACTCTACGAGGTAGGGATCGCAGCTCGGCACACGCTCCACGACGAGGCATGCGCGCTGCCCCTCGCCTCCGCACGGCGTCGGCGACACGCACTTGCCGCTCACCTCCTTCAGGTCGTCGTCACAGCTCGGAATGCGCACGTTGACGGTGCACGCGTTCTGCCCCTGACGCCCGCACGGTGGATGAACGCACGAGCCGCCCGACTCGACGAGGTTCTTGTTGCAGCTCGGTACGCGCTCCACGACGAGACACGCGCGCTGCCCTTCGGCTCCGCACGGCGTCGGCGGCACGCACTTGCCTCGGATTTCTTGCAGCCCGGTATCGCAGCTCGGAATGCGCTGGACGACCGTGCATGCGTTCTGCCCCTGACGCCCGCACGGTGGATGAACGCACTTGCCGGCCGACTCGACCAGGTTCGGATCGCAGCTCGGCACGCGCTGGAAGACAGTGCATGCCTTCTGGTTCTCGGCCCCGCAGTCCAGCGCGGAGGACGTCGCCGGCGCGAATGTGAACGTCAACGCCACGAGCGCCCCGAGGGCGGCTCGACAAAGGAGGCTCTCTGCAGAATTCGGTTTCATGGTTCGTCCCATCGTCGCCGCAGCCCACGCTCCGGCGCCCCGACGACGACGCTATTCGCGGGGCCGCGAGCGAACCATGGTCACTTCAGCGACTGAATTGAATGAAGGCATCGGTCCGGCCAAGCGGAGCTGTTCCTGCGCGGACCGAGCGCACGAGCGGCGAGCGCGAACGAGTCGTGGAGGCGTAGGGCTCGTTGCTGACCGTGCATGTTTCCGCCACGGCAGGACACGGGCCACGGTGCGAGCGCGATCGCGGGCCCTGTGACATCATTGTAACGACTCACGGGGAGCGGGGGCCGATCGAGCCGCTAAGCTGAATCGACGAGGTGGCGCACGGCGTGGCCGTGGGTCGCGCACCGGGTCGGACGACGAATGGATCAGGCAGTCGCGTACTCCACTCTGGCTCTGACCGTCACGCTCGCCGTCTCGCGTCCGCGTCTCGGCATGCTCCGCTTCTCGCCGGGGACCGCAGCGCTCGTGGGCGTCTTCCTCTTGCTCGCGGCGCGCATCCTGACGTTCGACGACATGATCGCGTCGCTCGTCCTCCAGTGGCGGCCGCTCCTCGCGCTCACGTGCATCATGGTGATGACGGGCGTGGTGCACGAGGTAGGCGCGTTCGATCGCCTCGCGCAACGGATCGAAGCGTACGCGCGCGCGACCTCGCCGGCGCGCGCGTTCACGCTCGTCTTCTTCGTCAGCGTCGTCACGCCATCGCTGCTCAACAACGACTCGGCGATCCTGCTGCTCACCCCTCTGGTCGTCGCGCTCACGCGGCGGCTCTACCCGGGGCGGCCGGAGATGACCGTCGCGTTCGCGTTCGCGGTGTTCCTCGCGCCCGGCGTCGCGCCGTTCGTCGTATCGAACCCGATGAACATGATCGTCGCCGAGTTCGCCGGGATCGGCTTCAACGACTACGCGCGCGTGATGGTCCCCATCTCGCTCGCAGGGGCAGTGCTCACGTTCGTGATCCTCCGGCTCCATTTCCGCCGGCTGCTCGCGTCCGCCACCGCGAAGCCCGCGCCGGTCGAGACACTCGCTCCTCATCGGGCCGAGCACGCCGCGGTCCTGTTGCTGGTCGCGGTGTTCGCGGCTTACCCGGTCATGGCGGCGATCGACGGACCGATCTGGGTGGTCTCGCTCGGCGGGGCCATCGCGTGCTTGCTCCTGGCATGGCGCTACCGCGTCGCTCCCCCACGCAAGCTGTTCCGGCACGTCTCGCCGGACATCCTCGTGTTCCTGTGGGGCGTGTTCCTCGTCGTCCTGGGGCTTCGGCACGTCGGCGTCGTCGATCGCCTGGCCGACGTCTATCGCGCAGCGCCGGCAGGAAGCCTCCACGAGCTCACCGTGGTGGGCGGCGTCTCCGCTCTCGGCTCCGCGCTCGTCGACAACCATCCGATGTCCGTGCTGAACATGCTGGCGCTGGGCGAGTCGGGCAGCAGCCGCCCGCTCCTCGCCGCGCTCGTCGGTGGAGACATCGGGCCACGCCTCCTTCCGATCGGCTCGCTCGCCGGACTGCTCTGGATGGACCTGCTCCGCCGTCTGGGCATCGAGATCACGATCGGCAAGTTCGCGCGCCTCGGCACGCTCGTGCTCGTCCCGACGCTGACGCTATCGATCGTGCTGCTCTGGCTGCTCGGCACGCCCTGACGCATTCCGAGATTGCCAGCGTCATGGGGTGGGAATCGGCACGGCGCGGAGCGGGCCAAGCGGGCGCTCGTCTCTCGACGCGAGCAAGAGCCGCCCATCGGGCAGGACGTCGATCGCCGCCCAGGGCGCTCTCGGTCGGAGGCGGAGGCGTGACGCGAGGTCGACGACCTCGGACCATTGTCGGCGAAGGCGCAACACGCGGGGGTTCGGCTGGAGCACGCACGCGAAACCGAGCAGATCTCCGCGCGCGATCCCTGGCCAGTAACGCCCCTCGCAATGCGGCATCGCTCCGAGCGCTTCGACTTTCCGTCGATCGAAGTCGAGCAACACGAGCGTGTCTTGATCGGTACCGCGCCGGACGGCGAGCGTACGCCGGCGCGACGTGTACTGCTCGATGGCCTCGAGAGGCTCGGTGAGGAACACGGTCCCGCGTTCGAGATCGATCCAATACCGACTCGTCCGCTGCCCTCGCTCGAGGAAGGCCTGCTCGGCCAGGAGGGCGTTCTCTGGCAAGCCCGCCGCCGACGTGAAGCCGTTCATCTTGCCCGGTGGGCTCGGGACGCTGAAGCGGCCCATCGTCCCGTCGGGAGCGAGAAGCTCCATGTGTCGCACGGGCTCGGCCGGGTCCTGCCACGCGTACAGCGCGCGCGTCGGCTCGCGCAGCGCGCCGATGACGTGCGCGCCTGGTCGTGACACAGCGACACGCGCACCGGACGTCGCGTGCACGAGACCTTCGTCTCGGGCTACCCAGTCGCCCACCCACACGGGGAGGAGCGATGCACCGACGTCACGGCCGATGCATCGTGGCCCCTCCCGCCCGAGACGCACGCGGGGGCATGTCGGATCTTCCGGCTTGTCGGTCCCCCCGAACAGCTCCCAGACGGCCGAGGCCGCGTTCCACTCGGCCCACTTGCCGTCACGCGGGCTCCGGTGCGTGAGCGTGACCTTCGGGCCTTCGAGAGAATCCCAGAACCCATACCACGTCGATCCATCGCGCGCGCGCGCCGTCACGACCACGTCGCCTCCGTTCCGAGGAACGAGAACGAGCTGCGGCGCCGCGGGCTGGCCGCTCGTGCTGACCGGCTCCGGGATCGAGACGCGGCCATCGGACAGGCGCAGGACGGCAGGCTTCCCACCGCGGTATCCGGTGACGACGCCCAGCGAGGTGGAGACGTCGCGCGAATCGGCACCGTCGATCGCGCCGAGGATCCGCCCGCTCGGACGCTCGTGGACACGGAGCTGGAAGCCGGGCATCGCATGCGAGAGCCAGCGGGGAGGCTGCTCGATCCATCCTTCGTACTCGGGCGCGAGCGCGAGCTGCGACCCGGCATCGAGCGCGCGCGCCGGCATCTCGCGATCGACGGTCTCGAGGTCGACGACTTCGAGCGAGCCCCTTCGCGACGCAGGGCTGGCGACGGACGTTTCGCCTGCGCCGTCGGCGCCAGCATCAAGCCGACCGCGTTCGCCCTCTGGCGGAGGAGTTGGCTGCGTCACCCGACGCGGCGCGTGTCCACCGGTCGACGGCCGCGCACACGCGGGAACAGCGGCGCTCGCCGCGAAGACGACGACCCAGAACCAGCGACGCCCGCCTCTCATCGTGGCAGCAGCTTAGCTTTAGGCGCACCGCGAGTAGCGGAGCGAGCTGCGACGGTCTTCCCTTCCGGCCTTTCGAAGGGCGGCCTGCCGATCGGGGTTCAAGCGATCGGCGCCGAGTATGCCAACCGGACGACGCTCGAGCCCGCGCGGCTCCTCGCCGAAGAGGCCGGTGGCTTCGTTCCACCGCCGGGATTCGGCGACCTGCCCTAAACGACTCGCATGCAATGCCGTGCACACGTCCGTCGATCGGCGGAGCGCGCGAGGCGGAGCCGGCGGCCATTGTGCGCACGACTGCGCAGGTATTGGCGGAGGGTGGATCGGGCGCGCACCGCCCAGGCCTGGTACGCCGATACCCCAGGGTGATCGCCATACGGCACCAGGTGCGGGCGCCAGCGCACGCGCGCGCGGCGTGTCTCTTGCAGCGCGCCGCGTATGAGCTCGCGCAGGCATATCCTCCTCCTCCTGACGCTGGCGGCGTCCGCGGCGGCTGGATGCAACGAGGTCGCCGATTCGCTGCTGAAGAACCGCACGGGCCCGAACGGCGAAGATCCCGCCGTCGCGGCGCTCGGCGAGGCGCTCACCGCGGGCCCGGCGATGACGCGCAACCTGTCGAACCGCGAGTACCTGAACGCGGTCTCCGACCTGATCGGCGAGCGTCTTCCGCTCGATCTCCAGAGCGCCTGGACCGCGACCACGCAGTTCTCCGGCTTCGACGCGGTCCCGTGGAGCAACCTCGACACGAAGGCCGTCCGCGATCTGTCCGAGACGCTCGAGAGCATCCTCGACCGCACCGTGGCGTCGCCGAAGGTGATGACGTGCTCGGCGACCACGGCCGAACAGGTACCGTACGAGGCTTGCGCGAAGACGGTCGTCGAGTCGTTCGCGCTCCGCGCCTACGGCCGGCCGCTCGCGCCCGCCGAGACGCAGGCCCTCGCGCAGCGCTACACCGACGGCGTCACGCTCGCGCAGGACGCGCTCACCGAGCCGAAGGCCATCTTCCTCGACGGACTTCGCGCAGCGCTCGGGAGCGTGCTGCTCGCTCCGCAGTTCGTGACGCGCATCGAGTCGCCGCCCACGCCGGACTTCACCGGCGTCCGCGATCTCGATTCGTACGAGCTCGCGAGCCGGCTCGCCTTCATGTTCACCGGGTCGATCCCGGACGACGAGCTCTGGTCCAAGGCGATGGACGGGACCTTGGTCTCGAACCCCGACGTGCTCCGCGCGCAAGCGGAGCGTCTCCTCGATACGAAGACCGATGTCTTCGTCCAGAGCTTCATGGGGCAGTGGTTCGACTTCCGCGCGTTCGGCAGCGCTGCGCCCGGGACGCTCGAGCACTCGATGTACAACGAGAGCTGGCGCGTCCTGGCGGACGTCGTGCGGGAGGGTCTGCCCGTGACGGCGGTCGTCCAGCCGGGCTTCACCTACCTCAATCAGGACCTCGCCAAGCACTACAACGTGGTCGGCAGCTTCTCGAACGAGCTCACGCGCGTCGCCATCGACGAGCGTGGCGGCGTCCTCCAGCAAGGCAGCTGGCTTTCGCTCAGCTCCTCGCCGCTGAAGACGAGCCCGATCCACCGCGGACGGCTCGTGCAGGATCGCCTCCTCTGCAAGGTCATCCCGCCGCCGGACTCCGCGCTCTTCGAGCAGATCAAGAAGGTCTCGGAGTCGATCCCCGCGAATGCGTCGGTGAAGGAGCGCCTCGAGAGCCACCGGAACGCCGGCGCCGCCTGCGCGGGTTGCCACGAGTACATGGATCCGATCGGCCTCGGCCTCGAGGGCTTCGACATGAGCGGCCGGCTCCGCAACGCGTACGCCGATACGGGCAGGCCGGTCGAGACCGAGAGCAACCTCCTCGGAAGGCCGTTCAGCCGCTTCAGCGAGCTCAACTCGATGGTCGCGGAGCTCCCCGACTACCACCGCTGCGCAGCCGAGAAGCTCACCGTCTATTCCACGAGGCGGATCATCGACGCGGGGTCGAAGCCGGACGGAGATCTCCTCACGTATCTGACCCACCCCGTCGACGCCAAGCCGCCGAGCCTGCGCACGATGATCACGCGTCTCGTGATGAGCAAGACGTTCCGCCAGGTGAACCACGGAGCAGCGAAGTGACCATGAGCTCTCGACTCTCGCGACGGAACGTGCTCCGCGGCCTCGGCGTCTGCATCGCCCTACCGCTCGTCGAGTCGGCCCTTCCCATGCGCCTCGCGCACGCGGCGGGACCGGGGACGAAGAAGCGCTTCATCGGCTGCTTCTTCGGCAGCGGCGCTCCGATGCCGGACGCCGCGAACGGCGACTGGGGCTATTCGGGCACGCGCGGCGGCGCGCTCAAACCGCTCGCCGACCTCGGCGTCGCGCCGAACGTCGCCGTCATGCGCGGCTTCAAGGCGGTCAACAACTTCGACGTCCACTGGTCGGGGACGGCGGGCTTCCTCTCGTCGACGCCCGTGGGCACGACGAACGCGGCCAATCCCAGCTCCGATCCCAACTACCAGCGCTGCGCGAAGTCGCTCGATCAGCTCATCGCCGACACCGCTCCGAAGGCGGCGATCCGGAGCCTCCATGCGGGCTTCAACCAGGTCCCGAGCTGGGACGAGGGACACGATCGCGCCGGCTCGATCAACTACGTGAACTCGATCGCGTGGCGCGACGCGACGAGCCCGATCTCGAACATCATCGACCCGCTCCAGATGTTCACGCGCGTGTTCGGCTCGAGCGACAAGCTCTCGAACGCGCAGGCCGCTTACCTGCTCAAGCGCCGGAAGAGCATCCTCGACGGTGTCCTCGACCAGTACAACCACCACAAATCCACGCTCTCCGCGGCGGACAAGCAGCGCCTCGAGGCCTACGCGCAGAGCATCCGCGAGGTCGAAGGCGAGCTCACGAGCGCAACGAACGCGACCACCTGCGTGAAGCCGGCCGCCGAGACCGCCGGCGAGACGTACGTCCGGAACTTCCGGACGATGCAGAAGATCATCATCGCGGCGATGCAGTGCGATCTCACCCGCTCCGCGACGATCATGTACAACGACGGCATCGGCCCGAACCGGCCCACGGCGACCGTCGCCGCCGAGCAACACGACTCGGCGCACAACAACTGGGCGACGCTGATCCAGATCAACCAGGTGCAGGTCGGCCTCTGGGGCGAGCTGATCGCCGGGCTCAAGGCCGCGAACATCCTCGGCGAGACGGTGACCATCCTCGGGAGCAACATGTCCGACGGCCGGACGCACAACTCCGCCAACGTCCCGCTCCTCGTCGCGAGCGAGAACGTCGCGAACGAGATGAGGCTCGGACAGGAGGTCTACGGCACGCCCACCCCTGCCGCCGTCACCGAGCTCGGTCAGAACCGGAACATGTCCGACCTCCACGTCGATCTCCTGAAGCTCTACGGCGTCGAGGTGCCGAGCCTCGGCGAAGGGGCGTACAAGAGCACCGGCAAGCCATCCGGTATCCTCGTCTAGAGCACCGTGACCCGTCCGCCCGCAACACCGCGCTCCCCCCTCGTCGCCGTCGCGCTCGTCCTCGCGGGCGTCCTCGCCGGCGCGTGCGAGCCCGACGAGAACGCGGCGCCCCGTGTCCTCCCGCAGCGCACGACGGTGACCACCGACGGTGGGCCCTCCGAGCGTGGCACCGCCGACGCCGGCCCGGCAGGCGCCTCGTGCTCGAACGGCGTCCGCGATGGCGACGAGACGGACATCGACTGCGGGGGCGCGACGTGCCCGGCGTGCGCCCTCGGGCGCGCATGCGTCGCCGGACGCGACTGCGTGAGCCTCGCCTGCGCGGACGCGAAGTGCACCAACGACGCGGGTTGCTCCGACGGCTCACGCGAGGGCTTCACTCCGGCGCCCATGTTCCCGAACATCGCCGCCTGCGCGGGCGGCTGGTCGGTCCCCGGCCTCGGCACGACGACGACGCCGGCATGCGGCCGCGTCTCCGGCAACGACAGCGCGAACCCGACAGGCAAGGACTGCAGCGTGGCCGACCTCTGCCAGGTCGGGTGGCACGTCTGCGAGACGCCCGCGGCCGTCGCGACGAAGTCCGGCGGCGAAGGCTGCGTCGCCGCGGGGCTCAACGGTCAGAACGCGTTCTTCGCCATTCGCCAGGCCGGCTCCGGCGCCGCCGCGTGCGGCCCCGGAACGAACGATCTGTTCGGCTGCGGCGACGTCGGTGCGCCGCCCGACGCGGAGACCTGTGCCCCGCTCGATCGCTTCTCGGGCGATCTCTGCACTTCCCTGCCCACCACGTGGGCCTGCGGAGCCGACGGCGGCAACGAGCTGGGCAACGTGACGAAGACCGCGAGCGAAGGCGGCGGCGTCCTCTGCTGCCGCGACGGGCCTTAAAAAGCTCGAGCGCGGAGCGTTTGACGCTCCGCGCTCGTATTTAGAGCTCGATCACGACGCTCACGCCTCAGCGCGAAGCGTCGTCACGTGCTCACCAGCCGCGATGACCGCCGCGGCCACCGCCGCCGCCGCCGCCGCCGAAGCCACCACCGCCGCCGCCGCGACCGCCGCGACCACCGCCGCCGCCGCCGAAGCCACCACCACCGAAGCCACCACCGCCACCGCGGCTCTGGCGCTCCTCGGCTTCGTTCACGCGAAGCGGGCGGCCATCCATCATCGCGCCGTTCGTCTCGGCGATCGCCTTCTGCGCCTCGGCGTCGGTCGCCATCGTGACGAACGCGAAGCCGCGCGAGCGGCCGGTCTCACGATCCATGACGACATGGACGTCGGTGACGGTGCCGCAGCTCGCGAACCACTCGCGGATGCTGTCGGTCGTCGCGTTGAAGGAAAGGTTGCCTACGTAGAGTCGGTTTCCCATGAGTAGCTCTCAACAATCAAACGGCGCCTTAGAATCAGCCTGCCGCCCCTGCGCCATCGGGGAGCGGAAGGAGGCCCGCGGAACGCATGTACCGCGACCTCACGTGACGTATCCACCCGAGCGAGCGCGATCCCGTGACCGAGAGAGCAATCGTTACAGAGAAACGCTTCAGTGAGCGGCGCGTATAGTAGTCCTCCGCGAGCGATTCGCAATCCCCTTCGTCCTCCCAGTTGGAAACTGGCGCTCGCGCCGCTGCTGAGCTCCATACGCTCGTAGCAATCAGCGAACGGTAAGCGCGGTCGTGACGAGCTTTCGCTGCGCAATCCCGCCGGGATAGGCATAGCTCGCGGTTCGTCCCCATCCCCAGATCGTCGCGGTGAACGGCCCCTTGCTGTTCAGGCGCTGGAGGCCACTCGTGCAGGTGCCCCCCGGGAACGTCTCCCCTGGACCGCGCTGGCGCATCAGGTCGACGCGGCGATACTCGAGCGTTCCGGCGGTGCCGAGCGGTTCCCATCCCGAAAGGGCCCCTCCCGCGCAGCCGAGCATGATCGTCCACATCCGGACGAAGGAGCAACGCACCTAGAGCTCGCTGCCGATTCCGACAGCCACCCCGCGCGTGCTGCTGAGCAGCTCGACGAACCGCTCGCGTCCGGGACAGGAGCGGGCCAAACCGGGTTCACGCTCGAAGCGAAGGTGAACGGCCTCGTGCTCGTCCGTCGCTCGCGAAGGACGAACCGCCATGGCCGAGACCGCAGTCGACGATGCCGGCAACGAGCAAGCGTCGAGCGACCGCGCTCGGGTTCGTCCGCGTCGTCACGAGCGGAACGTAACCGAGTCCGCACGAGCTACTACAACTCGATGAGCGCCGACGGCGCACCACTGCGGGTGGTTGGGCCACCACCGCGAGTGGTTGGGGCACCACTGCCGGTGGGCGCAGCCCCAAGTTGCATGTCTCACGCTCGTGCTCCTGCTCGGTGCTCGCAGAGCCTCCGGACGGCCCACGAAGGCGCCGATGCCCCGCCGAGCCCCACGCGGATGAAACCAGGCCATATGCTAGCTTGACCTCCCTTTGTCGGCGCGCCGTGCTGCTCTTCTCGCAGGTCTGCTGTTCTCGGCGCGCGCGACGAACGCGCGAGCCGAAGACGCGTCCGGCCGCGCCCACGTCGTCCTCGATTGGACACGTGCGCCGGGTGCCGAGCGTTGCATCTCGCGCGACGAGCTGTTGGCTCGCATGCGCGCACGCGCTTCGCACGTCGTGCTCGACGTCGGCCCGCACGACGCCGACTTCGTGGTGCGCGGACGGATCGAGCCACGCCCCGGCGGCTTCCGGACCGTCTTCATCCTCCAGGATGGAAGCGGTCATCAGCTGGGTGAACGCACGTTCGACGCGACGGCTCGCTCGTGTCGAGCGCTCGACGAGTCGTTGACCCTCGCTCTCGAGATGCTGGTCGACACTCCGAGGCTGCGCGAGCTCGCACTGGCCGCGCGCGGTGACCGCACGGAGAGCGCGGAGCATCCAGTGCCGGTCCAACCGGAAGCGAAGCCCGAACCTCCGAGCGCACCGCATCCCGGATCGGGTCCGCGCCCCTCGCCACGACCGCCGGCCAGGCCATCGCCCGCGAAGCCACCTCCGCGGAACCGACCATGGGAGATCGATCTCGGTCTCGGCGCGAGCGCGTCAGGCGGCTTCGCGCCTAGACCGACCATCGGGCCGACGGTCCAAGCGATGCTCCATCCGCCGGGCTTCGTCCCAATCTCTCTTCGCGGAACGCTCTACCCGTTCGCCGTCGACCGAGTCACCGTTCCGGGTGAGGGGATCGCGGTTCGCGGCTTCGTGGCCGGCCTCGATCTCTGTCCGCTTGCTCTCGCGCGCGGTCGTTTCACCGGCCTCGCCTGCGCTGGCGTCGACCTGGCCGGCATTCACGCGGAACCGCTCGGCCCGAGGTCGAACGCCGGCGACCTCTTGTTCCCGCTCCTTCCCCTCCGCGCCGAGATGCGCGCACACGTCGGCGGTCTCACTCCGTACGCTGCGTTCACGATGCGGTTCTCGCCGACCTCCCCCGAGTTCATCCACGAAGCACCGACGGGAGAAGATCGAGTCTCGTTCCGGGAGCCGCGAGCAACGGTCGCGCTCGAGCTCGGCTTCGTGTGGCGGCTTCCCGCGAAGAAGTGACCGCCTCGCGCCTCGTGTCGAATCCTTTGGAGGGATCGGCGCCTGGCGACATAACCATTGATATAGGGCCCGATGATCTCCCTCAGGCTGCTCCCTCCGGAAGTCACGGGCGTAGCTCCCGAGGCCCCGTGCATCCGCGACATCGTCCTTTCGCACGGAAAATACGTGTGGAGGCTCCTTCGTTACCTCGGCGTCCCCACACGTGACCTCGACGACGTCAGCCAAGACGTCTTCGCGACGGTCTACCAAAAGCTCGACCGTGTATCCGACGGCGGCATCCGGCCATGGCTGAGCACGATCTGCCTCAACCACGCAAAGAACTACCGCCGTCGGGCGCGCTTCCAGCGTGAGGTGCTCGTCGACGACGTGCCCGATTCCGCCCTCGCGGCAACCCCCGAAGCGAGGCTCGATCGCGCTCGCAAGCAGAGCCTGCTTCTCACGTTGCTCGACGACCTCGACGAGGACAGGCGAGCCGTTTTCGTCCTTCACGCAATCGAAGACATTCCAATGGAACAGGTCTCCAAGCTCATCGGCTGCCCGGTGTCGACGGCCTACGCCCGGTACCAGCGCGCGTACGTGGAGCTCGAGAGGAAGCTGAAGAAATGAAGCCGCACGTCCCCATCGAGCTGAGCGACCTCGTCGCCGAGGCGCGGTCCGACGGCCCCTCGCCCGAGGCCTTGTCTCGTCTCGCCGACGAGGCGAGCGCCCGTGCTGCGGCCGCCCCGGTGACGAGCCGGTCCGTCGGCCGTCTCGCGTCGCGTCTCGGCGTGGCCGCTGTCGTCTCCGCAGCGGCGTTCGGCATCCTCACGGCCGCCGGCGTGTTCGACACCTCGAGCGACTCCGAGCCCGCCCCTTCCGCCACGCCCGCGCCCGCGCCCGCGCCCGCGAGCGACGAGCAGCCCACCGTCGCGCAGCCCGCGGCGGATCCCGTCGTCGACGACTCCACGAACGTCGTCCCCGCCGTTCCGACGATCGACGTCCGCTCACTGCCTGCGCCCCAGGGTGCTACCGCCGGCGTCAAGGTCCCCGCCGCTCCACCCGATGACGCATCGGAAGGAGCGCTCCTCCGTCGCGCGTACGCGGCGACGACGACCGCTCCGCGGCAGGCGCTTGCCCTGACCGTGGAGCACGCGCGTCGATTCCCGACCGGCGTGCTCGCCGAAGAACGCGAGGTCATCGCGATCGAAGCCCTCGCCAAGCTCGGGCGCGACGACGAAGCACGTTCCCGCTCGTCGGCGTTTTTCGCGGCCCACCCGGGCTCCGCCTACCGGCTGCGGATCGACGACGCCCTCCGCAAGTCTGCTTCTCCTGCGCCTTCGCCGAGGGAGAGCCATGATCCGTAGGGGCATCGTCCTCACGACGACGCTTGCGCTCGTTTCTCTCGCGAGCTGCATGACGTCGAGGATCGGCAGCTACCTGGAGGAGCCGCCGCCGCCTCCGTCGTTCACGTCCCCCGACGCCGAGACGACGCTCGACGCGAGCGACATCGACAGCAACATCCCGATGTGCGCGGTGACGACATGCTCGTTCCCGTGGGCAAGCTGCGAGTCGTCCCAGTTCCCCTGCGACACCAACCTCCTCAACGACAACGACAACTGCGGAGCATGCGGGAAGCGCTGCTCGGGCGGGAGCTTCAACAACTCCACATGGACCTGCGTCGACGGCGAGTGCGGGTTCAGCTGCACGGGCGTCGGCTTCCGCAATTGTGACGGCAAGCCGGAGAACGGCTGCGAGACCAGCGTCCGGTACGACACGAAGAACTGCGGTGCCTGCGGGACGGAGTGTCCCCCCGGACACCTCTGCGAGGAAGGGGTCTGCTACGACCCCTGCTTGGCCGCGAACCGCCTGGACACGTGCAACGGCGAGTGCACGAACCTGAAGACGGACGACAAAAACTGCGGGACCTGCGGCACGGTGTGCGACCCGGCCGACCCGAACAAGCCGCCGCTCCCGTCCGACATGCGCTACGGGTGCTCGCAAGGCACGTGCGGCAACGCCCAGTGCAAGTCCCCGGACAAACGCGACTGCAACAACGACGTGAGCGACGGCTGCGAGGTCACGCTTCACACCAACGATAACTGCACCGACTGCGGCGATGCATGTCCGGCCGGCAAGACGTGCATGTACAACGGCCTCTGGTTCTGCGGCTGCGCCGACGGCGAGACGAACTGCGGAGTCGAGGGCTGCAAGCAGCTCGACGATGATCCGCTGCACTGCGGGGGCTGCAACCGCGTCTGCCCCGGCCACGGGCGACCGCACTTCACGCCGTCGTGCTCGCTTGGCGTCTGCGGTGGTCGCTGCGACGAGCACTATGCCGATTGCGACGGCATCACGAGCAACGGCTGCGAGGTCAACACCCGAGTCGACAACGGCAACTGTGGCGCCTGCGGTAACGCTTGCGCGCCCAATCAGGTCTGCTCCGAGGGTCGATGTCTCGTCGCCCCTTGTGATGCCGGCCCGGATCCGCTCGCCAAATGACGTCGTCGCGCCGTCGCCCCGTGCAGGCTCGCTCCGTCGCCGCGCTCGTGCTCTGGGCAGGCGTCCCCGCGCTGGCCCTGCTCTCGATCGCGGCGTGCGCCGAGGCGGACGCGACCGAGGTCGACGCCGGGGATAGCAGCGTCGTCGCTCGCCCACCCCCGACCGACGAAGCGTCGATCCTCGACGGTGGCGCGGAAGCCGAAGCCGAGGCGTCTCTACCGCCGTGCGCCGTCGGGAATCTCTGCGGCGTGCCGCTCCCGCTCTCGATCGGCCACGTCGTTGCGATGGCCGGCCGATCGAAGAACGACGTCTGGGCAAGCGCCTCGCGCGGCGAGCTGTTGCGTTGGGATGGCCAGACGTGGACGAAGGCCGACTCCGGGGGCCTCGATACATTCTCGAATCTCTTCATCACCCCCGACGAGCTCTGGGGAGTCTCGGGCAACCTCGTCATGCGACGCGGCCTCGAGGCGAGCAGCGTCCGCTCCTTCCGATTGCGCGAGCGCTTCATTGGCATGACGGGCATCGCCGTGCTGCCGAGCGGCGAGCCCTACGTGAGCTTCGGCGCGACCTGGAATACGACCGACCCTCACGACTACCTCGCCAAGATCCAGGACTTCGACACCAAGACGATCCAGGTAGTCGCGGCCCCCGTCGATCCCTCGACCGATCGGCCACTCGCGATGGCGGCTCGAGCGCTATGGCTGGTGCCGGACGAGGCGCTGTGGCTGGTCGGAGACCGTGGAAGGGTCGTTCGGTATTCGGTCTCGCCCGTCGGAGACGGCGTCGTGATCCCGCTCGACTCACAAGTCGATCTGTTCGCCGCATGGGGCGAAGGCACCCATCTCTGGGCCGGCGGTAGCAACGGCACCATCCTCCATTTCGACGGAGCCGCCTGGCACCGGGAGACGACCGGCGCCTCCGCCACCATCAACGCCATCTTCGGATTCTCGTCGACCGACATCTGGGCGGCGGGTGACGACGGCACCATCCTCCACTTCGACGGGACGACCTGGTCGACGGTCCCGGTCGCCGGATACGCAGGGCATCTCAGGACCATCTGGGGATCGGCGCCCGATGACGTGTGGATCGGCGGGGAGCTCGCCATGTTCCACTGGGGAGCCCTTCCATGAGCTCGACACGCTCGAGCCCGCTCGTCTGAGCGACGGAACCCTCCGGCCAATCGGCGGCAACTCACTTCATCTTCGAACTAGCTCGCGCTGAGCGAGGAAGGTTTTCCCATGCGCAGGCCCATTCTCCAGCTTCTCTTCATCGTGTCGGCGGGATGGTTCGGCTGCTCGTCCGATCGAGCGACGTTCAAGGAGAGCGGTCCGCAGGAGTTCGACACGCCCGATGCCGCCGCCGACGAGCCCGACGCGTGTACCGCCGTCTCCTGCTCGCGTGACCTTCGCTCCGTCCTCGATTGCAACGGAAACATCGCCAGGACGTGCCCGCCGGATCTGGCGTGTGGCAACGGCAACTGTGTATCTCCGTGCGACGCCGCGGCGATCAACGAAGGCTCGGTCGGCTGCTCCTTCACGGTGCCGGGGCCCAACACGAAGGTCCACGCGCGCGGGAGCTGCTACGCCTTCTTCGTCGCGAACAACTGGACGTCGCCGGCCACGCTTCGCTTCGAGGCCGACGGCAAAGAGCAGTCCCTCGACGGGGCGGTCTGGATCCCGACGGTCAAGGACGACGTCGTGACCTACACGAAGCTCGACGGCCCGATTCCCCCGGGCGGTGGAGCGGTCGTGTTCGTGTCGAACGAGGAGACCGGCGCCATCTACTGGACCTCGTGCCCAGCGTTCGTCAAACCGATCTTCGACAAGGAGCAGGGCATCTACGGAACGGGCAAGGGCAGCGCGACGCTCGTCAGCTCCGACGTTCCCGTCTCGATGTACTCGATGTACCCGTACGGCGGCGCGAGCAGCGTCGTGCCCAGCGCGATGCTGCTCTTCCCGACCTCGTCGTTTCGCAAGAACTACATGGTCGTGGGCGCCTGGGGCGGAAAGAGCGACGGCTTCGGCCGCGGGATGCTCCCCAACGCGAGCCCGCCCCTGACTCAGGCCGGCCTCCCGACGCTCCAGATCGTCGCCGCGGAGGACGACACGTCGATCGACGTCCGACCGAACGTCGACATCATCGGAGGCAACGGAGTCAGCGCGGGGCGACGAAACGCGGTCACGACCTACAAGCTCCAGCGCGGCGAAGTCCTGCAGCTGATGCAGGACAACGAGCTCGTCGGATCGGTCATCGACGCGACCAAGCCCGTCGGCGTCTTCGGCGGACACACGTGCATGTTCGTTCCGAGCGACGTGATGGCCTGTGACCTCGAAAACAATCAGATCCCCCCGATCTCGGCCTGGGGGAGCGAATATGCGGTCTTGCCGGCGCCGAACCGCGTCGATCTCTACTCGCAAGGAGCCGAGAAGGCACGCGACCCGAGCCCGATCCGGATCGTCGCCGCCGCCGACGACACGCAGCTGGTCTACGAGCCCGCGCAGCCGGAGGGCGCTCCGAGCACGCTCTCACGCGGCCAGCTCGGCGTCTTCTTCGCCGATCGCCCGTTCGTCGTGCGAAGCCAGGACAGCGACCATCCCCTGTACGTGGCCTCGGTCATGACGGGCGCCGCGACCGTCTTGAGCACGGCGATGGGCGATCCCGAAGTGGCAATGGCCACTCCCACCGATCAGTGGCTGGACTCGTATGGGTTCTTCACGGACTACACCTATTCGCTCAGCGAAGTCTTCGTCACGCGGCGCAAGGTCGGTGGAACCTTCCACGATGTGGAGCTCGACTGCGCCGGCACGCTCACGGGCTGGAAGTCGATCACGGACGACTTCGAATGGACGTACGTGGAGCTCACACGCAACGGCAAGCCGCGAACGTATCCGGCGGGCACCTGCACCGACGGAGCCCATCGCATCTGGAGCGACGGCCCGTTCGCGATGACGGTCTGGGGTCTCGCCCGTTACGCGAGCTACGCGTACCCGGGCGGCACCGGCCTTCGACCGGTCACCAATCTCCACGTGCCTGTCCATTGAGCTTCGATACGAGCACCCCATGTCGGTGACCGGTTGCATTGACCTCCGGTCGATGCGCCACGGCGCCGCGGCCACTGCATCCGCAGCGGGCGAGTCGTCACTCCGCACGTGGTAAGGAATGCCGTGCCCGGCTTCCCTGCGTTCATTCGTAACCCGCTGAACCGCATCGCAACCTCGTCTCAGTTCACGGACGACATCGAGGGCTACGTCTTCGACGGCGCCGATGGGAGCCAGGTAGCCCTCTGGACGAGCAGCACAGACCGCGTCTCGAAGGAACATGCCCATGACTTCGACGAGTACGTCGTGGTCATCGAGGGCTCATGCGCCGTCGTCCTCGAAGGACGGCGCATCGAGCTCGTCGCTGGTCAGGAGCTGCACATCCCGAAAGGCACCCGCCAAACGATGGCGGTGGCTGCGGGAACGCGAACCATGCACGTCTTCGGCGGCAAGCGGGCCAAGCGAGAGCTACCGTGATCGCCTCGGGTTGATTCGACGTCACACTCCTGCTGCGCGTCAGCTCGATCGTCAAACGGCCACGCCTGCGCGCGAGTTCCGCACAGGCGACAGAGCGTCGATTGAGCGCGTTCCATCGTGGGGCTCACGTTGGCTTCGCCGCAGGGTCGAGCCACCTGCCGTCGGACTGCAGGCAATGATCGATGTGCTCAGCGTGGAGACGGCGTCGCGCTCGGGACGTAGGACTTCACGATCGACGCATGGCGAACGCCGCGCGCTGCGGGAGGTACGTCCGTCGTCCTCAGCAGGCCGCCCGCGCGGGTCCAGCCTTCTCGAAGAAGCCAAGTTCGTGGCGCTGGGTCCGGCCAGGCCTCCGTCTCGATGATCGTCGCGTGAGCATCGGCCCATCCACGGAAGCGAACCGCCGTGGAGTACGGATCGACGACCCCGACACCGAACGTCTTCATCCCGTGCCGGAGCCAGTTCTGGAGGACGTAGAGGAGCGTGTTCCGGACCGCGGTCGGACTCTCGAGATCGCAACGGTGATGACGGTCGGCCCAGACCTTGCCCCTGCGCCCCAGTCGACGATTGAGCTGCCGCGCGAAGGAGATCGCCAGCCCGCTGATGCCGCGCCGGAGAGCCTCCCGCTCCTCCTTCGGACGCTCCAGCTTCGCGCTCTCACTGACAGCGCTGGCGGTGCGAGCATCATCGTCTGTCCGCTTCGGCAGGCGCGCCTCGACGATCAGGTGAAAGTGGTCGCGTTGGATCGAGAAGTGAACGACCTGGAACTCGGCGGCGTATGGGCGGCGCTCCGCCTGCGTCTTCAGCACGTCTCGGAGGAGGTTCCTCACTAGCTGACTGCGAAGCGGCGGGACGTCACGACGAGCCCGCATCGTCACGTGAACGGGAAACCGCCCTTTGTGCCCCGGCCGCGTGCGATGCGGAACGTTCCGCCGACCGACCGAGCTCGCGCTCTTCCTACCGGCGCCCGTCCTCCGGCCACCCCAGGTTCGAGGAGCCTTGGTGACGACGGGCAGCTCCAGCTGCTCCGAACCTCGACGGGCCAACTTCCCTCCCCCTCCCCGACAGCGACGACGAGCGCCTGCCGCAGTTTGATTGGGCAACAATCATCATCGCCGCGAGGGTCGTCAAGGCCCGCCCATGTCGAGCGACAGTGGAAGAGCGGATACTTCGCCGCATCGACCGCGGCTCGCCACACGCCGCGTTGTTCCGAAGCGACCGAGGGCGCTGACACTCCAACAACCATCTTCCGGCACGCCGTTCGACAACAGGGCCACAACGAGCGGTTGGCTCACGGGCACCCGTTCTTGGAGGTGACGGTCTGCCCGGCGCTGGGAACGCCGCTTCCCGGAACGTCGGCGAACTTGACCGAGATGGACTGGCAGCTCGTCGCCGCTCCGCAGTCTTGCTGGCGCATCACGTGCGCGTGTGGTCCGGTCGAATAGCCGGTCGATCCGGAGAGGCCGACAGCCTTGCCTGAGGGCACGAACTCACCGAGCGAGACGTGGACCTTGTTGAGGTGCTTGTAGATCGACGCCGAACCGTCGCCGTGGCGGAGGACGACATAGTTCGCGTACGGGAAACACGATGACGGTCCGCCGTTGTAGCAAGGGTCGCCCGGTCCGGTTTCGGCGAAGAGGTACGTGACGACGCCGTCGGCCATCGCAGCGAGCGGTGTGTTCACCGGCAGCGCGAAGTCGAACGCGTACCGAGCCTTTCCGAAGTGGCTGGTGCTTCCGTTGTTGCCTTGGCTCACCCTCGCCGTCGACTTGCATTCGAGCGGCAGGTGATACTCCTTCGGAGCCTTCAGCACCGGCGGCATCGCGGTGGTGCACTTCGCGAACGCGGCCGCGATGAATCCCTTCTTCGAGTTCGTGCTGATCTCGAACCACTCGGTGTTGCCGGAGACGACCTCACCCGTCGTTCGCTGAGCCACGGTGACGATGGAGTTGTTGGGCAGCGTCGCGACGATCGACGCGTCGGTGTTCGGCATCTGCCGGACGTTGACGCTGTTGCCCGGCGGAACCGCGATACGTACGCGCGGACACGCCGCCTTACCAGCATCCCCCGCACCAGCGTCGCCCTCACCAGCGTCGGCGGTATCGGTTTCGGCCTCGATGACCGACTCGTCGCCCGTCTCCGAAGCATGCTCGGGCGAGCCGCGGTCGGTAGAGCCCGGCGCCTCCGGCTCCATCGAGCTCGACGACTCGTCGCCCGAACATGCGCCGAGCGCCACGAGCGAGAGCGCGAGGATGGGAATCGGGGCGACGTACGGTAGGGAAGCGCGCGATCTCATGGCCACTCGGAGCGGCCCTGCGAGCAAACGGGGAGCCAGCTCGCACGCGCGGAGACCTACCTGGCGATCTGCGCACGACCGCGCGCAATCCGCGCGCTGCGGAACACATCGAGCGCACGAGATCTCGCTCGGCGATGCGCAGAGCGCCCATGTCCCGTCGCGGCCGTTCGCGGCCGGTCGCGGCCGGTCGCGACGACGCTCGCGGGCGATGACGGCCCTCAGCGCTCAGGACCTCCAGGAGCGCCCATTCGGAGGCTGGAGAGGATGCCGATCTGGTAGCCTCCGACCTCAGTGGACGATTCGCTCCGCCGCTCGGCGCAAACGGCTCGCGCCGAGATCCGAGCCGGCGCACTTCGCGGGGTGGCGCTGCTCGACCGCCTCCTCTCCGTCCCGTTCGTCGATCGGGATGCCTGGGCCGACGAGGTCCTCGGCATCGAGTCGCCGCCGCCCGACGTCCCGGACCTCCCGCAGGGATCGGTGCCCTATCTCCCATGCAGCGTCGAAGAGATCGCTGCGATGGTGTTCGAGGTGCCGCTCCGCCCCGACGACGACTTCGTCGATCTCGGCTCGGGACTGGGCCGCGTGGCGATCCTCGCCCACCTACTCTCCGGGGCACGAGCTCGTGGGGTGGAGATACAGGAGCATCTCGTTCGTAGCGGGAGAGCTCGGTGCGACGAGCTCGGTCTTCCCGTGACGTTCGTTCGCGCCGATGCCGCCGAGACCGATCTCGATGGGTCGGTGTTCTTCCTCTACGCCCCGTTCAACGGCGAGATGCTGACGCGCGTCCTTCGTCGACTCGAAGAGGTCGCTCGAAGAAGGCCGATCGTCCTCTGCGCGGTCGACCTCGAGCTCCCCGCCCTGCCTTGGCTGCGGCCGAGAGAGACGTCGAGGGTCGCGCTGACGCTGTACGACTCTTGCCTCCCCGGAGCCGCACATCGCTCGCAGTAGAAATGACTCCTCCCTCAAGTGGGAGGGCCGACAACCAGACGCGGCTCACGCCGAGCGCACATCGCTCCTTCTTCTTAACCGGCGACCAGCACGGCACGATGGTCGGCGGGCCGCTGACGGACCGCGCAGGCCTCACGGCATTCCTCACCGATCAGGTGGAAAGCAAGCCGACGTGGACCACGGTGAAGCAATGATCCGCGACGCAGGGCGGACCGGCCCGCCGGCGTGCTTCCGCCGGGTGAGCTGAAGGACATAGCTCATCGCGCGGGTGGCGCCCGAAAGGAGCACGGCGCGGCGCCATCGATCTCTTGTGGCATCTCGGCGATGTGAGCGAGCTTGGAAAGCCGCGGCACGACGAGGACAGCGTTCTCGGACAGTGACAGCCACGGGGCGACTCGTCCCGTCGGAACAGCTCGGCCCAGCGCTTCGAGGCGTTGCGGGTCATGACGATGACTCGCGGCCATCACGGCGCCGAGTCGTCGGGCCGCTACCTGGAGCTCGCCTCGCTCCGGAACCTCTCTCAGCGCTAGGTCGTGGTTGGTGAGCACGAGGCCGATGGTCGACCCGCCGCGCCGGCGACGGTCACGCAGGGCCTCCGCGCACTCCAGCACGCGTTGGCGGGAGGCCAGCTCGACCACGGTCGCGTGAGAGACCGACCATGCGAAGAATCGCGCCCTTCCGGCGAGCGACGCCGCCCCGCGGTCTTGCGTGCTGTCCCAGAGTGACACGCATGTCTCGGACGCCGACCGCGGAAGCGGACACGAATCGGCCACCGCGACGTCCAAATCCTCCGACTGCCAACGGCCGGCTTCGAAGGCCCGGGCGCTGTCGAGGACCGGCGAGTAGCGCGAGAGCGCCTCCTGGAGCTCTGCGATCGGATCCCCTTCTCCGAGGTCTTCACCAAGTGGCGAGAGGCGCGACTCGAGTCGCGCCGTCGCATACCTCATCGCAGTGAGGACTTCTCCACGTTCGCCTGGGGAGAGCGAAGCGACCGCAAGCGACATTGCTCGGTCCTCGGACTGGGATGTTGGGGCGGTGATCTCGGGGGCCGACGTCGCAAGGCGAATCACGAGCACGGGACCGCTCGGAGGCTCTTTCGACGGCCTCGTGTAGATCGCCGCCCCCGCGCCGATCGCCAGCAGCAGCCCCGCGACTCGCGTTCGGCGCGTCACCGCCGACGAGCGCTGAGCTCCCCGGCGTTCATGACTCCGCTCGCGACGCCATCGGCGAACGTAAGCGTCAGATCGGAACGCTCCGTCTCCCCAGAGTACCCGGCGAAACACTTTGCCTTGAAGGTCTTCCCCTCGATCGCGACCGAGCACTGCGCACGGGGAAGGTTGACGATCCATTCACCACCAAGCTCGCCGAAGTCCGAGGCGAGCTTCCCCTTGCGCTGAACCGTCGTCGTACCCTTCCCCAGGTACTTCCTCTCGTCGTAGTCGTATTCGCCAAACACCCGGCGCATCGGGTCGCCGAGATTCAGGCATTCGATGATCGTCGAATCGGCGGAGACCTTCGCCGTGCAGCGATCCGTTCGTTTGCCCTGAAACGTCCACAGACCGCCGATGGCGTACGGGATCTGCCCGACGTCGAGCGGCTCGTTCACGTGCGTGGCCGTGATGCTTCCGTCGAGCTCACGGTCCTCGAACGAGATGTCCGGGACGTTCGCCGAGAGATCGCTCGTCACCCTGAACTTCTTCCAGGTGAGCTCGAGCTTCGTCGGGGCGATGGTGAGGACAGCCGTGTGCTGCCTCTTTCCGAGCATCGAGACGACATCCCACGTGCCGATGAGCGGAGAGTTGCTCGTCCCTGGCTGCCCCCCCGACGACGAGGAGGCCCCGCCTGAGGTGCCGGAGCTCGCGCCCGGTGCGTCGCTGGTCGCGCTCCCGCCCGAACACCCCATCATGACGAAAGCGCCCACGCCGGCTCCCCAAAGGCCGGCCCCCCAATTGCCCCTCATGGCCGGATGAGTATCACACCCGCGCTCCGATCGCGATAAGTCGACGACGACGGGACCGGTCGTCGTCGCCCAAGGTTTGTCAGGCGCGCGCGCTTCGCTTGCGGGGCGTTTCGCTCTTCGCCTTCGCCTTGCTCGGGGCGGCCTTCGCCTTCGCCTTGCTCGGGGCGGCCTTCGCCTTCGCCTTGCTCGGGGCGGCCTTCGCCTTCGCCTTGCTCGGAGCGGCCTTCGCCTTCGCCTTGCTCGGAGCGGCCTTCGCCTTCGCCTTGCTCGGAGCGGCCTTCGCCTTCGCCTTCGGCTTCGCTGCGAACGTGCCGCGCGCCTTCCTCGCGACCGAGAGGGCCGTGTCGCGCTTCACGCGCAGCGCGCTCCATACATCGTCGATCGCGATCTGCGAGACGGGCTCGAGGCCCTCCGCCTGCAGCGCGCGGGCGAGGATGTCGCGATTGAGGTCCGTACCGAGCTTTCCCGCCTTGGGGTACGCGACCCAGAGGATCCCGCCGTCGGCGACGCGCTTCGTGGTCTTCGCGAGCGCCGGCGCGAGCCGCGCGCGATCCTGTACGTAGACCAGGACGATGTCGGCCGGCCCCCGCTCGCTCGGGTGCACACCGGGAGGAAGGACGAGATCGATCGTGGACGGCGCAAAGGCGACGGCAACGCGTGACCCGGGACGGATGAGGAGCTTCTTCGCGAGCATGCGCGCCAGCATAGTCTCCATCGTCGGACGGAAGTCACGCGGTGTGCGCCGCGCTCGCGCGAGTGTCCTGACTGCTCGACGAGCCACCACGGCAAGCACAGCCCTCGTCGATCGGGCGTCGCATGACCACGCGTAGTGCCCCAGCGACCACTCACCACGTTGTCGCCCCGGAACACGTGCCTAGCCTGAGCGGGTGCGCTCCGCGTCTTCGTTCGTCGTTGCCGTCTCGAGCGTGCTCGTCACCGTCATCGCCTGCTCCGGATCCGACAGCCCCCGAACGACGTCGTCACGCGCAGTGTCGAAGGAGAGCTTCGAGGCCGCCAGCGTGGTCTGCGACAGGCTCGAAGCGTGTACCAGCCCCGCGATCATGCGGCTCGTCTACGGCGGAACGGCGAGGTGCAAGGAGAGGCAGGCCCTCCAGATCGAGCTCGACGGACTGGCCAAGGGGTACCGCGCCACCGAGGCCGAGGCGAAGGCGTGCAAGGACGCGATGTCCGCGGCGTCGTGCGCCGACGTCTTCTCGGGCGTCCCGCCGGAGCCGTGCCGGCTCCCAGGTGAGTTCGCCGACGGCGCGCCGTGCACCGGCGACGGACAGTGCGCATCGCTGGCGTGCTACGTCGCGGACGACGCCATCTGCGGAACGTGCGGGAGACGCGTCCCCGAGGGCGCCGACTGCAGCGCGGCCAAGTGTGAGCTCGGTCTCGATTGCAACCGCGCCAAGAAGTGCGTCAAGCTCGGCGCCGAGGGAGCTCCATGCGGCGGGCCGAGCGATCCCGAATGCGAGATCCTCCTCCACTGCGGCGAGGGCAAGTGCGTCCGCGGCATCCCGAAGGGCGAACGCTGCCAGCTCCACGACGGCGCGATCCCGTGCGACTCGTTCAAAGGGCTCGTCTGCGTCCCCACCACCGGCGACGACGGCACGTGCGAGGAGTACGCCATCGTCGGCGTCGGGGAGGCTTGCAGGGTCGTCAGCATCGCTCCTCCCCGGTTCGCCTTCTGCGAGAACTCCGACTGCGTGAGGGACAAGTGCGTCCCGCGCATCCCCGACGGCGAGATCTGCGTGTCCACCGAGTTGGGCGGGATCGCCTGCCAGCAGCCGGCGCACTGCCGCGAAGGCAAGTGCGTGCTCCGCGATCCGAGCAAGTGCCAGTGAGCCCGCGCAGCGCTGCGACCGGGCGCGGCCATCGGCCATCTGCAGAGCTAGTCCCAATCGAAAGGCGCCGCGCGAAGGGAGCTCACGGGTAGCTGGTCCCGATTTCGCGCTATCTGTCCGGGCCATGAACACCGTGAACGCCATGAAGCTCGAAGGGCAGCGAGTCCTCGTGACCGGTGCGACGTCCGGCATCGGCCGTGCGTGCGCGATGCGCCTCCATCGCGAGGGCGCGACCGTGCTGCTCGCCGGCCGCCGCCAGGACCGCCTCGACGCGCTGGTGAAGGAGCTCGGCGCTCGCTGCCACACGGCCGCGCTCGACATTCGCGACCACGAGGCCGTCGAAGCGCTCGCCCGCGCCGAGACCACCGGCGAGATCGACGTGCTCGTCAATTCGGCCGGTCTCGCGCTCGGCCTCGATCCGGTCCATCAAGCTTCGCTCGACGACTGGGACACGATGATCGACACGAACTGCAAGGGCCTCGTCCACGCGACGCGCGCCTTCGTGCCGGGGATGATCGCGCGGGGACGCGGCCATGTCGTGCACATCGGGTCGGTGGCCGGGACGTATCCCTACCCGGCCGGTCACGTCTACGGTGCAACCAAGGCGTTCGTTCACCAGTTCTCGCAGGCGATGAAGAGCGACCTCGCCGGCACCGGCGTGCGCGTCACCTGCGTGGAGCCAGGGATGGTCGAGACCGAGTTCTCGGTCGTCCGGTTCCAGGGCAACGAGGATCGCGCAAAGAAGGTCTACGGAGGGATGACGCCACTCTCGCCCGACGACATCGCCGACATCGTCCATTTCGCCGTCACGCGCCCGGCGCACGTGAACCTCAACGTCATCGAGGTCATGCCGTCCGCGCAGGGCTTTGGTCCCTTCTTGGTCAAGCGCAGCCCCTGAGTCGCCGGATCGATCACCGCTCCAGCGCTCGCTGGATGCGACGGAGCGCGAGACGGTAGCCGCGCCAAGCTCGCTGCCCTGCTCCTCAGATCGTCGCGTTCGGTCGTGCGTAGGAACTTCGCCCCGGGGGTCGTGTCCCTCGGAGGGCGTGGAACCGACGAACGAGGTCCGAGGCATGGCCGCGACGCGAATCCTCACGATTGTCTCACCGCTCCTGCTCGGAGCACTCCTCGCCGCGAGCTGTGCGGCCCCTTCGTCCGGGCCCGCACCGCGAGGGGGTTCGGCACGCACCTCCGGCGGGCCGGCCGTACCCGGCGCGGAGCCGACGACGACACGACCGCCCCACAAGCCCCGGCCCGCATACCCAGAGCGGCGCCCGCAGCTCGGGATCACGACGCCGCTCAAGGGAGAGCCCAGCGTCGCCGCCCTCTCCGAGGCCCGGCTGGTGGCGTCGAGCTGCGAGAAGGCCTCGAACGAGGACGTCCAGGCGCGGCTCGCGGAGATGCGCGCGGCAGTCGACGAGTCGTTCAAGGAATGGCACGACGCACAGCCCGGCTGCTGGGCTGAGATGCGGGAGGAGTATCGCTGGCGGAAGGGCCAGGGCGGCGATGTGTTCAGCGGCTCAGGGCTCGGCCTGTCGGGGTTCGGCGGCGGAGGCGGCGGTATCGGCCACGGCAGCGGCACCGTCGCACGCGCCCCCGCGCCGGTGCCGTCAGCCAAGCCCTCGGCGAACGCGGCCGCTCCGAGGCCGATGAAAAAGGATGAAGCCGCGAAGGCGCGCACCTCCTCCGGCACCAACAACCAGGTCACCGGCGTCGACGAGGCGGACATCGTCAAGACCGACGGCCGCTACGTCTACCTGGCGGCGAATGGCGCCCTCCGCATCGTCGAGGCGCTGAAGCCGCGCATCGTGTCGACGACGAAGCTCGCTGGGACGACACGAGAGCTGTTCGTCGAGGGCGATCGCGCCGTCGTCTACACGTCGAGCGGACCGGTCGGCCGTCGATGCACGTACGGCTACGACTGTGCGTTCGGGGGCGACGGCACGTCGACCAAGATTCACGTCCTCGACATCACGAACCGGGCCGAGCCGAAGGTCGTGCGGGAGATGGACCTGTCCGGCTCGCTCATCGCCGCACGCCGAATCGGGAACGCGGTCCACACCGTCGTCAGTGACGGTGATACGCAACAGGCGTACGAGACGTGGCCGGACGGGCTCGACATGTGCGGCACGGTCGAGTCGACCGTGCGCGCGAGATTCGCGAAGCTCAAGGCCGAAAACGAGAAGCAGATCCGAGCGAAGGCGATCTCGTTCCCGACGCTGACGGAGAAGGGAAAGGCGCAGCCGCTGTGCAGCGCACTGCTCCGCACGCCGATCCGCGACGGCAAGGCGTTCACCACGCTCGTCTCGTTCGATCTGAACGATGACACCGTCGCTCCGACGAGCGCGACGCTCCAGAGCCGCCCGGGCGCGGTCTTCGCGTCGGAGGGCGCGCTCTACGTCTCGGTCGTGCACCAGAAGCCGGGCGCCGGGCGCTGGTACTCGTACTACGCGCCGAGCGTGAGCGAGGTCAGCGAGATCCACAAGTTCAAGATCGGCGCGAGCCCGCGCGACACACGCTACATCGGCAGCGGCACGGTCCCCGGGCACGTGCTGAACCAGTTCGCGATGGACGAGTGGTACGGCTACCTCCGCGTCGCGACGACCAAGGGGCGCGTCCCTGATCCGAAGGTCGAGAGCGCCGTGTCGATCCTCGCCGAGACACAGAGCGGCAACCTCACGCGCGTTGGAGCGGCGGAGAAGCTGGCGCCCGGCGAGGACATCCGCGCCGTCCGCTTCGACGACGATCGCGGCTACGTCGTCACGTTCAAGAAGACCGACCCGCTCTTCGTGCTCGACCTCTTCGAGCCCGCGCGGCCGCAGGTCCTCGGCGAGCTCAAGATCCCGGGCTTCTCGACGTACATCCATCGCATCGACCCGGAGCACCTCCTGTCGATCGGTTTCGATGCGAACGACCACGGAGACTTCGCCTACTTCGACGGCGTCATCCTCCAGCTCTTCGACGTGAAGAACCCCACCGATCCGAGGCTGGTGCACAAGGAGAAGATCGGGACGCGCGGCTCGAGCTCGGAGGCAGCGACCGATCACCTGGCGTTCAACTACTTCGCCAGCGAGGGCCTGCTCGCCGTGCCAATGACGATCTGCGACGGAGGCGGTGACGGCAGGAACGGCGATCAGCTCGCCTTCAGCGGCCTGCTCGTCTACGACGTCGACATCGAGCGCGGCTTCACCCGCCTCGGCGGGGTCGACCACGGCACGAAGGGCGTGAGCTGCAGCACCTGGTGGTCGAACGCCAACTCCGCGGTGAAGCGGAGCGTGTTCCTCGATGATCTCGTGTACTCGATCGCCACCGATCGCGTGAAGGTGCAACGGATGAACCGACTGGGGGTCGACGTCGCGGACCTCTCCCTGATCGAGCGCTGATGCGAGCGAGCGCGCGATCGTCCCGCCGTCAACGGCAGCGATCGTCGCGCCCCGGCTGCACCAGGCAGGCTCCGCGCGCGCAGCGTACGAGCACGGTGTGCTCACCGCTCGCGGCGCAGCGATAGAGCACGTCGGGATCGCCATCGAGCTTGTCGCCGCCGCAGTACGAGCCTCCGGCGACGCAGGGCATCGGCGCTTTGCATGCCGCGTCCGTCGTCCGGCTCGCCGGGTCGGCGCAGCCGCCGCCACACTTCACGACGCGGGTGAAGCCGCCATCCTCGCAGCGCTCGAGCGTGAGACCGTCGCTCCCGCATACGAGCCTGCCTTCGGAGCACCCCGCCTCGACCGGTGCGTCGGTACCGGCATCGGCCGACTCGACGAAGGTGAAGTCGTAGCAGCCGAGCGCGGCGACGGAGACGAGCATGACGCCCGCGGGAGGTGTCGAACGTCTCGCCGCCATCGGTCGGCATCCTGCTGCACGCGCCGCCCTCGGGCAAGCTCGAGGTGCGTCTCGTCTCATCGCGAGATGCTACTGTCCGAGGCTCGATGCCCGACGCCGGCCCGAAGACTCGTACCGTCGCGACCCACGGGGTGGTGGTGCCGCCGCTCCCCATTCGCATTCGCGTCGTCCGCGCGGCGAGGGCTGGGGCGCCGCTGCCGTCGTTCGAGCTGACCTCGGGGACGGCGTCCATCGGCGCGGCGTCGACGTGCGATCTGGTCCTCGACGACGCTGCCGTCTCGCGCCGCCATCTCGCGATCGAGCTCGTGCCCGAGGGCGTGCTCGTGCGCGATCTCGGAAGTCGGAACGGCACGTTCTACCTCTCCCAGCGCATCGAGCGGATGATCGCCTCGCCGGGCGTCGTCCTCGAGATCGGTGGCACCTCCGTTGCGATCGAGCTCGCGCCCGACGCCGTCTCCGGTGACGAGCCGCTCCGACTGGGCGGGTTCCGCGGAATGATCGGCGCATCGGCAGCGATGCGGACGCTGTTCGGGAAGATCGCGCGCCTCGACGGCTCGCTCCTGCCCCTCCTCGTCCTCGGCGAGACGGGCGTGGGCAAGGAGCTCGTCGCACGGGCACTGCACGAGGGCTCACGCGTCGCCGAGGGGCCGTTCGTCGCCATCAACTGCGGAGCGATCGCGCGCGAGCTCGTGGCGAGCACGCTATTCGGTCATCGCAAGGGCGCGTTCACCGGTGCGACCGACACACGCCGCGGTGCGTTCGGCGCGGCCGACGGTGGCACGCTGTTCCTCGACGAGATCGGCGAGCTACCGCTCGACGTTCAGCCCATGCTCCTCCGCGCGCTCGAGACGGGAGAGGTGACGGCGCTCGGCGAGGACGTCGCGCGGAAGGTCTCCGTGCGCGTCATCGCCGCGACCCATCGTGACCTCCCTGCCGAAGCGCGCCGTGGCAACTTCCGCGAGGACCTCTACTACCGCATCGGCGCGCTCACGCTCCGGGTGCCACCGCTGCGCGACCGCGCCGACGACATCCCGCTGCTCGCCGAGGCGATCGCCCGACAGGAAGGCGCGCCCGGGTTGCCGGCCGACGTGCTCGCCGCGCTCGGACGGCAAACCTACCCCGGAAACGTGCGCGAGCTCCGCAACGCCGTCCGGGCCTACGTCGCGCTCGGCGAGCTCGGCGACGCCATTGCCTCGGATGCGCCGCTCGACGGTGACGGAATCGACGCGGCGCTCGCGAGCGTGGTGCGTCTCGACCGACCGTTCCTCGAGCAGCGCGACGAGATCGCGAAGCGCTTCACGGCGATCTACGTCGAACGCCTGCTCCAGGAGGCAGGCGGAAACCAGACGGTAGCCGCGAAGATCGCCGGACTCGACCGCACCTACCTCGGCCGGCTGCTCGCGAAGCTCGGACATCGCTGACGGGCGGCGCGTCCGCTTCGCACGCGAGGCAACGGCCGGAACGCGACTGGGGCGCGTCGCACGACCTTGGTATGCTCGTCACGGTGTCGTGTCGCCCGCTCGCCCGTTCGCTCGTCGGGATGGTGCTGCTCCTCGTGGGCACATCGGCTGCCGACGCCCGCGCGGCCGACGGTAAGGATGACGTCACCGAGGCGCGCGCGGACTACGACGCGGCGGCCGCGGCCTACGACCGGAAGGACTACGCCACCGCGGCGGAACGCTTCGCGCGCGCCGACGAGCGCGTACCGAACCCGCGTGCGCTGCAGCTCGCGATGGCCGCCGCGCTGCAAGGCTCGGATCCGGCGCTCGCGATGAACCTCGTCGAGCGCAGCGAGGCCCGCGAACGAGGATCTTTGACGACCGTCGCCGAGCTCGCGCGAAAGCTGCGTGAGCGCTTCGAGAACAGCGCGGCGCGTATCCGACTCGTATGCACCGCGACGTGCTCGGCGACGCTCGACGGCGTGACGATGCCGGCGGTCCCGCGCTGGGTCGCGCCCGGTCGTCACGTGGTCGCGTTCGACGCTACCGATGGCTCTCACGTCCAGCTCGCGCTCGAGCTCGCACCTGGACAGACGATCGACGTGCCCGTCGACTCCCCCGATACTGCGCGCACGTTCGACACGAGACGTGCCCCTCCGCAGGCGGCGGCGCCCGAGCGTCGGGGGATCGCCCCGGCGTTCTTCTGGGCGACGGCCGGTGCGACCGTCGCTTCCGCGGGCGTCGCCACGGTGTTCAGCGTCGTCCTCGAGCAACGGCACGATGCCTTCGTTCAGCGTCCCTCTGCCGAGACGGCCGCGGCGGGAGAGAGCGCACAGGCGCGCGTGCGCGTCGCGTGGACGGTGACCGGTGCGCTCGCGGTGACGACCGGTGTGCTCGCATTGTTCACGGACTTCGGCGGCGCGCGCACGACGGGCGATCGTGGACCACGCGTTGCGTTCGGCCCCGGCGGTATCTCGTTCGCGGGACATTTCGAGTGAACGCGCCCGTCTCGAGCACGAAGTACGAGACCCTCGCGATCATCGGACAGGGCGGGATGGCGACCGTCGCCCTCGGGCGCATGCGCGGGGCGGCCGGCTTCTCCCGACTCGTCGCGATCAAGCGTGCACACGTGCATCTGCACGACGAGGCCGCGAGCATCCAGCACGAGGCCGCGATCGTCGCACGCCTGCATCACCCGAACATCGTGCGCGTGCTCGACGTGGTCGAGGAGGGAGCCGAGCTCGTCCTCCTCCTCGACTACGTCGAAGGCGGCTCGCTGTCGGATCTCGTGCAACGTGTGGCCAACGTCGGGCTCGAGGCGCGGACGCGCACGCGCGCGTTCGTGCGTATCCTCGTCGACGTCGCGGCCGGCCTCGATGCGGCTCACCGCGTGACCGACGACGAGGGACGGAAGCTCGGGCTCGTGCATCGAGACGTCTCCCCGAGCAACGTCCTCGTCGGAATCGACGGCATCGCGCGACTCACCGACTTCGGGATCGCGAAGGCGCTCGAGGCGGCGCACGATCGGACCGCTACCGGCCGCCTGAAGGGCAAGATCGCATACATGGCGCCGGAGTACGTCGAGTCACATCGTGCGGACGCGTACAGCGATCAGTTCTCGCTCGGCATCGTCGCATGGGAGGCGCTCGCCGGGACCCGCCTCTTCCGCGGCCCGACGGAGATCGAGACGCTCAAGCGCGTCGCCGCCGCGCGCATCCCGAGCCTCTCCGAGGCACGCCCCGAGCTCGCGCCGCTCGAGCCCGTGATCCTGCGAGCGCTCGCGCGCCTGCCGAGCGATCGGCACGCGAGCGCACAGGACTTCGGCGCCGCTCTCGAGGCGGCGGCGCGCAAGGCGGATCTCCTCGCGCCCCACGCAGAGGTCGCGCGGCTCGTCGAGACGTTGCTCGGCGACGAGATCGAGCGCCGTCGTGCGGCCGCACGCGGTGCCGGGAAGCCGAGCGCGAGCGTCGACGTACCGGCGGCGGCGCGTGACCTGATCCCGACCGGCTCGCTCGGCGCCCCACCTCGTGACGACCGCTCCGGCACGGAGACGGATCCGACCGTCGTCTCGATGCCCCACAGCAGGCCGATCCGACGCTCGCTGATCGGTGCGGCGATCGCGTTCGCGGCACTGCTCGCCGTCATCGTGGGCGTCCTCCGCCTTCGCGGAGCGGACGACGCCCCCGGGTCCTCCGCCGGATCCTCCTCCGCCGACGCGCCGCCGACCGAGGACGTCCCACCCGCGACCGAGCCCGTCTCGGAGAGTGCGAGCGAGCCGGGAGCGACCGAGCCGAGCACCCCCGAGCCGGCGGCGAGCGCGCCGGCGCCTGGTCCACGCCGGAGACCGCGAAAGCCCCGGGCTCCCGCGCCGTCGTCGTCACTCGTCCCGAACAAGGCGCCGCCGAACCCTTACCTGCGCTGAGCCACCCGCCGGGTACGCTCACCGCGGAATCGTGCGGGACAGGCGGACGTCGCGAGCGGCTTCGCAGCCGCTATCGAGCGGCCACACGGCCGCTGCCGGTTCCACGAAGAGCAGGCATTGCCGCCGTGACCGCTGATGCGGAGCGTTCGTGGCCAACCCCGCCGGTGGCACCAGCCATGCTTGAGAGAGCGCATGGAAACGCGCCGCCTTCGCCTAGGCCTCTCGTTGATCTTCTCCGCCGCGATCGTCTCCGCGTTCGGCCTCACGGGGTGCAGCACGAACGCGAACGACGAGCATGCCATCGTCGATGGCGACGACTCCCACGGCGATCTCGATCCGACGCTCGAGACACCGAACGACGACCCGAACCTCGATGGCGAGGAAGGACTCGAACCGGCGGAAGAGGCAGCCGTCGAGCACGACGAAGCCTCTGAGGGGGAAGCCATCGAGGAGATCGACATCACCGAGCTCGACGAGGGCGCGTTGAAGCCTCTCGCCGCAACGAGGGTCGCTTCGCCGGTGCCTGGTCGCGGCGTCACCTACCCGTACGGCGTCAGGAATCCACGTTATGCCGCCGGCTTCCACACCGGTCAGGACCATGCAGCGCCCACCGGCACGGCCGTGGTCGCGGTCCGGAACGGCAGGATCCGCTGGTCGAACGACAACGGCGGCGCCTACGGAAAGTGGATCGGTCTCGATGCCGACAACGGGCGCACGTACGTGTACTGCCACCTCTCCTCGCGCCGCTACAAGGCTGGCACGACGGTCAAGGCGGGCCAGCGCATCGGCCGTGTCGGCGCGACCGGGCGCGTGACCGGTCCGCACCTCCACTTCGAGGACCACCCGAAGGGCCCGTTCCGCTACGCGCAGGTCCGCAAGCCGAAGTGGTGAGCGATCACGCAACCTGCCCAACGCTACTGGTACCGCGCAGTGAAGAGGATTCGCACGATGCCCGCTCGCTCCCTCCGCTTCGGTCTCTCCTTCGTCCTTGCGTCGGCTCTCGTATCCGCGTTCGGAGTCGTTGCCTGCAACGAAGGCGATGACACGCAGCCTCGTGCGCTGCGCGCCGGCGCGGACCATGACGACGGCGACGGCGATCTCGATCCGTCACAGCCGGCGCCGAACGACGATCCGAGCCTCGGCGGCGACACCGTCGACACGCAGGAGCCAACGACTCCCGAGCAGGATGACGAAGAGGAGCCCGCCGTCGATGCCGGCAGCGATGCCTCCATCGACGCGGGCACGCCGCCCACGCCGGTGAGGGTGAAGTCGCCGGTGCCGGGCAAGGTCGTCACCTACCCGTACGGCGTGAAGAACAGCAGCTACGCTGCCGGCTATCACACGGGTGAGGACTACGCCACGCCGACGGGCAGCATGGCCGTAGCCGTGCGCAGCGGGACGATCCGCTGGTCGAACGACAACGGCGGCGCGTACGGAAAGTGGATGGGGCTCGACGCCGACAATGGCCGCACGTACGTCTACTGCCACCTGTCGTCGCGCCTCTTCAAAGCGGGCGACAAGGTCGTCGCCGGGCAGCAGATCGCGAAGACGGGCGCGACCGGCAACGTGACCGGTCCGCACCTCCACTTCGAAGATCACCCCCTCGGTCCGTTCAAGTACGGGCAGGTTCGCAAGCCGCAGTGGTGACTCCACCAGCGCTCCTCGCGCCGACGTCGGCCGCCCGTTTGTTCGTCGAGCGACGAGCGCGACCGGAGAGGAGGCTTTTCGCGCCCGGACCGTGACGTGACGGTCGAAGCGTTCTACCGTTTTGCGCGATGAGGCTCATCGATTCTTCGAACGTCTTCGTCCGCGCGTTGCTCATGCTCGGAGTAGCCGGCGTCGCCGCCGGCTGCGGTGTCCCACAGAGCCAGTACGATGCGGCGATCGCCGACGCCGACAAGGCGAAGGCCAGCTGCAAAGCCGAGCTCGCAGAGGCCAGGAAGTCCGTCGACGAGCTGAAGACACAGCTCGCCGACCTCGAGGGCCGCGCAGGCGCCGCCGACGAGGCCACACGCCTCGAGCTCGAAGAGCTCCGCAAGCAGAAGGAGGCCGCCGAAGCGCGGCTGAAGCTGTTCGACGAGTTCCTCGCGAAGTTCCGGAAGATGATCGACGCGGGGAAGCTCGACATCACAGTGCGCCGCGGGCAGATCGTGCTCGCGCTCGGCACGGACATCCTGTTCGACACCGGCAAGACGGAGATCAAGGATGACGGCAAGGCGGCGCTCGCCGAGGTCGCCGACACGCTGAAGAGCGTCTCGGGGCGCCGCTTCCAGGTGGCCGGTCACACGGACACGGTGCCGATCAAGACGAAGGAGTTCGCATCGAACTGGGAGCTCTCGACGGCCCGTGCGGTCGCGGTGGTGAAGCTGCTCGTCGAGAAGGGCGTGAAGCCCGATGCGGTATCGGCCGCCGGGTACGCCGAGTTCGATCCGGCGAACAGCAACGCGAACGACAAGGGCCGGACGAAGAATCGCCGCATCGAGATCGTCGTCGTCCCGAACATCGAGGACCTCGTGAAGATGCCCGAGCTCAAGAAGCCGGCCTCGACCGCGAAGCCCAAGGACCAACCAAAGAAGCGCTGACCCGCGCGCGACCGTCCGCCCGGGCACAACGCAGTGCCGCTCGGCTCACGTCGAATGCGCGCGGCGGTCCTCGTGCTGCGCGATCGATCGGGTCTCGACCCGAGCTTCAGCCGCGCGCGCGCTCGAGGAGCCGCGTGACCGCGGAGGCGATCGCCGGGTGCACGGCGAGGGCGTCGAGAGCTTCGCGCGTCGGGAGCCAGACGGCGCCGAGGTTGTAGTCGGCGTCGACGACCTTCGGGAGCGCGCCCGGCGGCTCTTCGGCGCTCGCGGCGAAGTAGTGGGTGATGCAGTCGTAGTCGACGCCGGCCCACGTGAACGGGTAGCGATCGACGAGTACGAGCGCGGGATCGACGCGCACGCGCACGCCGGTCTCTTCGAGCGTCTCGCGGCGCGCCGTCTCCGCCGGCGCCTCGTTCGGCTCGACGCCGCCGCCGGGTGGATAGAGCGCGGCGACGCCAGTGACCGGATCGCGAAGGCGCACGAGGAGGAGCTTACCTTCGGCTTCACACACGGCGGACGCTCGAACGCGCTGCATGATCGAACGCGAACATAGCGCACGCGCCGGGCTCGATGCGGGCGCATCGCGGCATGCCGTCGGCGACGGTCGCGCTCGGCCGGACGCAAGCGAGTGTCTAGATGACCGCGCCGTGGGCACGGCGGCAGACGTTGCATGTCAGGGCCCGCTCCTCGTCACGAGACATCGGAGAGCACCTGCCTCGCGCAACGGCTCGTTCCCGCGAAAGGCGCCCGGGTCGCGGTCCGCCGTTCTGGTCGAGTCGTTCGCCGAGCCCCCCGTGCGTGCGCACGCCCGCGCACGTGCGCAAACGGGGCTTCTTGCCTGCCGCGTCCGGCTTTTGCCCAACATTTCGAGTGGTCGGCTCTGGCACGACGGCTGCCATGAGACGGGCCGTGCAAACCACGACAGTCGCCTTCGAGCACGCTGACCGGGGCCGCCCAGCGTTCGTCGAGCTCGTTCTTCCGACCGCGACGGCCGCGGGCGCGCTCGCTTTTCCGATCCTCGACGGAAGAGTCCCCTCTCTGGCGCTCGCCGCCGCTGCGTGGCTCTTCGTCTACGGCAGCTACGCGATCGATCGAATCTCCGAACGCGATCCCGCGAACCGCGCGAAAGGCACCGTGGTCGCGGCCCTCGCGCTGATCGCTTCGTTTGCGATCACCGGGGTGGCCGGCGGGCCTCGGTCCCTCACGCTGCTCCTCGTGTTTCCGCTCTCGGTCGCGCTGTACGGCACGCCGCTCGTGGCCTTGCTCGTGCCCGGTTCGCCGATCCGGCGCCTGAAGGACATTCCCTACTTCAAGAACTTCTACACAGCGTTCTTTTGGGGGCTGTTCGGCGTCTTCGCGGCGCTGTTCTCGGGGATCGACGAGATGGGAACGTGGCTCTTCGCGTTCCTCTTCTGCGCGATCCACGCCTTCGTCAACAACACGTATTGCGACGTGAAGGACGTCGCGCGGGATCGTGCCGATGGCGTTCGCACGATCGTGGGCGCGCTCGGGATTCGTCGCACGCTCGTGCTCCTCCAGCTCGTCAACCTCGCAGGAGCGCTCGTCGTGGTCCCCTTCGTCGCGTTGGGGATCGTGCCCCGATGGGCGCTCGGTCTCTGTCTTTCCGGCATCCACGGTTTCGTAGTTCTTGCGGTCGCCGCACGTCCCGGAGCCGACCACGAGCGCCTCGCGCAGGTCGCGATGGACATCGGCTGGCTTGCCTGGACGCCCGTGCTCATCGCTTTCCGCTCCCTCGGCTGAACGAGCGAGCGCGCGCCCACTCACGAACACTCGCGTCGTACGAAAGGAAGACTCCGTTGATCACTCTCACTGAGCTCGGTGCCGTCGCTTGCTGCCTCGGATGGTTGGCGTCGTACGTCCTCATGATCCGACAGACGCACGTCGATCAGGTCCCGGCGATGCCATTCATCCCGCTCTGCATCAACTTCGCATGGGAGCTCGTCTTCGGGTTCGTTCTGCCCGATCCGTCTCCGGTCGCGATGTGGATCGACCGCGCATGGTTCGCCGTCGACTGCGTCCTGCTGGTTCAGCTCCTACGCTACGGCCCGCGCGAGATGTCGTTGCCGGTTCCGCGCCGGTGGTACGCACCGGCCGCCTTCGCCGCGATCGGGCTCGCGATCGCGGGAATCTACACGTTCACGCTCGACACCTCGGACTGGGGCGGCAAGTACACCGGGTGGGGAGATCAGGTAGTCAACTCCATCGCGTTCATGTGCCTGCTCGCCCGTCGTCGCAGCTCGCGCGGGCAGTCGCTCTACATCGTCCTCTTTCGCTCGCTCGGCACCCTGCCGCTGATCCCGTTCCAGCTGACCATCACGCCGAGCTCTCGCTTCGTACCGTTCGTTTGGGTCGCCTATCTCGCCCTCGACCTCGCGTACTGCGTCATGCTCTACCGGCAGTGCCGGGCCGAAGGACGAGACCCCTGGCGCCTGTTCGGTCGCGCCCCAGCGCGCGCCGAGCTATCGCTCGCCGCTCCAATCGCGGCGTAGTCGCACCATCGCTGCCCTCTGCTCCTCCCCCGCTGCCGTAGCCCCCGCGAACATGCGCTAAGAGACGGTGACGAGCTCCGCGCCGAGCTCGATGGCGCCGGCGCTGAAATGGAGCACCTCCACACTGAGCGCATGGCGGCACTGGTTCTTTGCGAGCCGGGATCGTTACGCGCTCGTCGTGGTCGAGTCCCCGGAGATTCAGCTCGACTCGATGCATGCTCGAACAGCCAGCACGTGGGGACTGACCGCGCGTCGAGAGAAGGTGTTTCGCCTCGTGCTCGAAGGATTGTCGAACAAGGAGATTGCGAACGCCCTCGGAATGCCCGCGCGGACGGTGGAGGTGCACACACGCGCGCTGTTCGCGAAGGCCAACGTGGACAGCCGCGCGCGCCTCATCGCCAAGACGTGGAACCTGTACCGCCGGGGCGACGAGCAAGGCCTCGAGCTCGGGGCCGCATCTTCGAAGCAAGATCGCGGCTGACCCTGGCGCAGGCGCGCGCTTCGAGCATGACGAAGCAATCACGCGTGTGCTTCTTCGCACCGAGACCGTCTAGACCGAGGCCTGTTGGCTACGGCTTCGGGGTGCGGAGGAGCAAGCGATCCTTGGCGACGGCCCAGTAGACATGCACGTCATCGATGGCGAGCGCGGCAGGCTCCCTCCGTCCTCCGACGATGGTTCGCGTCGATCCCGCCGCGACGTCGAACGCACGAACGCTGCACTGGCTGATGTCCGTCCAATAGAGATTCTTGCCATCGGCGGCAGCACCGAATGGCGTCGCGTCCGACGCCGCGATGCGCGTCGGACCGCCGTCCTTCGGAGAAAAGGTGAGCTCGAACGACACTGGGACGTAAACGTTCACGCGATCGGCGACGAGAGGGATGTTGGGAAAACGCTCGAGCGTCGCCACCGTCGCGGCCTCGCGCGTGGCGATCGTCACCGAACGGAGCGCCTTCGGTGACGCGGTCGCGAAGTAGAGTTTCTCGCGATCGGTGACCAGATTGGCGCTGAAGTCCGGGGCCGGAGCGAAGTCTTCCGGCTGCGCCGCGTCATCGTCGAGCCGAAGCCGTCGGATCATGCCGGCAGGCTTGTTCACCCAGTAGAGGACCTTCGAGAGGCTCGTCGTCGCCGCTGCACCGCTCGCGATCGCGGAGGTGACGCTACCGTCCGCCACGAGATCGCCGGGTTCGGGCTCGTCGACGAGCTGCCGGACCTCGAGCGTCACCTTGTCGAGGCGCCAGATGCCGGTCCGGCGTGTCCCGTCGACCGCTGTCCCCGTGAAGTACACGTGGCGGGCGTCGACGCTCAGTCGTCCGATCGAGGCGCGCAGGATCCGGCGCGCGTCTCCGCCTGCCTTCGGGATGCGAACGAGGTTCGGCGTGTCGACCGCGTAGAGATCGGTCTCGTCGAGCGCGAGCGCGCGCGCATTGACGTCGGCGACGACGACCTCGGCCGGGGCCCCGATCTTCGCCGGCTGATCAGCGCAGCGAGCAGGCGCCCGCTCGGCAGGCTCAGAGCAATCGAGCAGACCGAAGAACGGCAGAAGAAGAAGCCCCCGATGCCCCATCCAACCCGATGTTACCGCGCGCAGATGGGAACCGAGAACACACCGCGAACGGCGAGCCCATTCTTCGATCCATGGCCTTCGTCGTGATCGCCTCGAGCATGGCCGAGCTCTTTCGAGAGCTGGCCGAGAACAGCATGTCGCTCAAAGCCGTCCTTTCGGAGGAGTGCTGACCTCTGTTCGGCCTCCGCGAGCGCGCGCAGCCGCGCGGGGATCCTCCTTCAGCCGGTCACGCGCAGACGGGCTCGTGTTCCGGCTCGCGACCGACAGCCCCCATGAATTAGCATCCCGAACAATGAGGTGCCCGAGGGGCACGACACCGTGGAGCGCCAAGCTGGGATCAATCCTGCGCTGCGGGGCGACGCTCGCCTGCCTGCTCGTTGCTCTTCCGGCTCATGCGACCTCGCGGGGGCCGGAGCCTGTCGCGCTCCGCTATTCTGCGCCCGAAGGTTGCCCCACCGCCGACGCCTTTCGTGAGCTCGTTCGACACCGCGGATCGCACACCGTCCTCGCGGATGAGAGCGAGCGCATCGTCGACGTGAAGATCGAGACCACCTCGGCGCACGCTCGCGCCACCGTCGTCCTGCCGAGCGATGATGGGAGCGTCGACATGCGCGCAGTCGACGGCCCCGACTGTTCGAGCGTGACGGACGCAGCCGCACTCCTCGTCGCGCTCTACCTCGATGCCCAGACCGGCTCGCTCGACGCCCCGCCGGAAGAGCGGCCCTCCGTTTCCCACCCGCAGCCGGCGCCACACGCCGAGCGGCCTCCAGGCACCGTCGTTCGGCGAAGTCGGTGGCGTGTCGCCGGCGAGCTCGGGATGCATGCGGCGATCGCGTCGGGCCTCGCGCCCACCATCGCGTACGGTGAGTGGCTGTTCCTCGGCATCCTCGTGCGACCCGCCCCGCAAGCGTTGCCGCTGCTCTCCCCGTCGCTTCGACTCGGAGTGTCGACGATGCGAAGCGATCGCTTCGATCAGGGAGCTCATGCTCGGCTTCACGCCGTGCAGCTCGCGTTCTGTCCGATCGCGATTCCGCTCTCGACCGTCGCCCTCCGGCCCTGCGCTCTCGGCAGCGCCGGCGGCTACTCGATCTCGGCGGCCTCCACGACGCGCTCCGGCGAGGTCGACCGGCCGTGGAGAACGTGGGGCGCGGGCGCGCGTGCCGAATGGACCACGCCGCTGTCCGACGCCGTGCGCATCGAGCTCGAGATCGACGCGATCGCGCCCATCGTCCGCGATCGCTTCTATCGGGATACGACCGCGATCCACCACACACCACGCACGCTCGTGTCCGGCGCGATCGGGATCGCGGTTCGCTGGCCGTGAGCCTACTTCGCGTGGGCGGCGCTCTGGAGAAGGCTCCTCATGCGTCCCACGTACGCGCCGCCCTGCCCCTTTGCCAGGAAGTCCTCGCCGATCCTTCGCGCGGCGGCCTCGTCTCCGGCCGCGAGCAGCGCTTCGACGCGGAGGAGCGTCGCCTCCGGCGCAAGGACGCCCGCTGGAAACCTTCGTTCGTAGTCGGCGAGCGCATTCTGGGCGCCCGTCGTATCGCCTGCGCGGAGCGCGCGGCGGGCGCGGTCGAGCGCCGCGACCTCCTCGGCGAGTAGGTTTGCCGTCGGCGCGTCCGGTCTCGTCTCCGGCGCCGGGGTCGACGAGCCGATGGCGTGCACCGGGGGTCGCGTCGCCGACGACGAAGCCACCGAAGGAAGCGCCGCCACCGAAACGACCGGTGTGCGCTCGCGCTCGTCGGCTTCGGGTGACGAGGGCGCCGGCGCGGCGGTCGCCGTCCCGGGTGCAGGAACCGCCTTCGCGACGTCGGGGACCACGGAAGGATCATCGCCCCTCGCCGGCGCGGCGGTCGCCGTCACCGGTGCAGGAGCCGCCTCGGGGCTCACGGAAGGATCGTCGGCGGTCGCCGCCGCGGACGCAGGAGCCGCGGCCCCCCACACCTCCTCGGGCGCCGGCGAATCGCTCGATACGCGCGAGAAGAGGAGCCCACCGACGATCAGTGTCACGCCGAGCGAGCTCCAGCCGATCCAGCTCCAGTGCGAGCGAGTCGCCCCTCGCCCCGCTGCACGTGCGACCTCGGCAGGTTTCGCGCGACCACTTTCGAAGAGCGCGATCGCCCGCGCCCGCGCAGCAGCCGGAGGCGTCGAGGTTGCGGCTCGCAGCAGGGCGATCTCGGCACCGTCGCCGGCACCGTCGAGGAGGCGCACCGGCTCCGTCACGCTCGCACGCTCCTTCATTGCTCTTCCTCCAACCGTCGCGAGCTTGCTCGTCGAATCGTGTCCTCGCGGCGGACCAGACGCCGAAACTCGTCGCGAGCGCGGCTCAGGCGAGAAGCCACGGTTCCCTCCGGGACGCCGAGCAGGTCCGCGACCTCGGGTACGGAGAGGCGTTCGAGCTCGTAGAGGACGAAGACCTCGCGAAGCTTGTGCGGCATCTCTCCGAGAATGCGCTCGATCCGCTCGCGCTCGCTCTTTCGATGAGCGAGCTCCTCCGGTGTGGGAGACGGATCGACGGCCTCCAACGGCTCTCCCGCGACGAGAGGTCGGGTAGCGCGCGCGTAACGGAGCTTATGGACCACGCGGAGGGTGATGCCGAAGACGAACGAGCGCTCCCTCCCCGGCTCGATCGCGTCGAGCCGCTCGGCGACGATGAGGAAGACCTGCTGGACGGCGTCCTCGATGTCGTTCGGACGCACCCCGAGGCGGCGTGCGAACTGCCAGGCGGCGTCGAAATTGAGCCGCACGATCTCCACCATCCGTTCCCTGGATGAAGGGCTATGGGCCACGTGCGAAGCTCGCGTGGGGTCGCCGATGGAGGTCACCTCATGCTCCTCTCGTCTCGAGAGGAGCTTCGCGTCCGCATCGGAAGCAACGAGGGACTGCACCAAGCCTCCTTCACCCTCAATCCGGAACCGCCCCATTTCCGATCGTGAAATCTTCGGCCGGCGAACAAATTTCGATCGGCGGCGGGGGGCATCCGGATAGAGCGACCATGGGTGACAGGCAAAGAGCGCGACCGTGGCGCCTCGGCGTCCTTGGGGGCGCGCTGGCCATCGTAGCGGCGTGTGCCGAAAGCAAGAACGTCCTGGTCGTTGCTGGCGACGATCCAGGCGTCGACGGTGGCGCGCAGACCTTCGCTCCTTCCCCGTCCGTGGATGGCGGCGACGCGGCGGTCGTCGCTCCGCCTGAGCTTCCCCTCTGCATCGGCACGGAGTGCCCGGCGCCGTGGGCGACATGCCCCTCGGAAGACCGAGCGACGTACGCGTGTGGCACGGACCTGAGTCGCGATCCGGACAACTGCGGCGCGTGCGGAAACAAGTGTCTCGAGTACCGGCCGACGCACATGACGTCCCGATGCGTGGATGGCGCCTGCGAGCTCGAATGCATGAGCCCGCCGTTCTCGCTCGAAGGCGACTTCGACTGGCGGAACTGCAACGGTCTCGTCGACGACGGGTGCGAGGTCGACCTCCTCTCCGATCCGAAAAACTGCGGCGCATGCGGCAACGCCTGCGCGCCCGGCGTGTTCTGCTCAGGCGGCCAATGCGGGTGCCCATCGGGCCTCGTCGACTGCGGAGGGTCGTGTGTCGACCCGATGAACGACGACAACAATTGCGGCGGCTGCAACAACCGGTGCGCACCGCCGGCGGATGCATGCAGGCCGATGCCGCCGCGCGCCTACTACGGCTGCCGCGCCGGCGCGTGCGGAGCGCTGAAGTGCCAGGTCCCCTCGGCGGACTGCAACAACGACCTCGACCAGTGCGGAGGAGACGGCTGCGAGCTCGATCGGCTCGGCACTCGGGACAACTGCGGCGGCTGCGGGATCAAGTGCGCCCCCGGCCTCGACTGCATCGACGAAGGCAACGGGCCCGAATGCGGTGTCCCGTGCGTGAAGGCAGGCAAGGTCCTCTGCGGAGTCGAGTGCACCGATCTCCTCAACAACCCGAATCACTGCGGCGGGTGCGGAGCCGCATGCAGAGCGGCCGGCCCCAATCAGGCGCGTCTGTGCACCAAAGGCATCTGCACCTACGAGTGCATGCCGGGCTTCGCCGACTGCAACGACGATCCCACCGACGGGTGCGAGACGAACCTCAGCATCCATCCGGCGCACTGCGGTGCTTGCGGCAATGCGTGCGATCTCGCCGCCGGGCAGCCGTGCGTCGAGGGTCAATGCCTGATGGTCGCGTGTGATGGAGGAGTGACCGCAAAATGAAGCCGTATCGTCGCCACGCCATCGCGACGGCCGTGAGCCTCGTGCCGTTCGCGATCGTTCCATCGACGCTCGCGAGCTGTGCCTCGGACGAAGACGGGAATGACCGCGTTCACGTCGAGTCGTCGATCGCGCCCGAGGGCGGCGCCGATGCCAGCCTCGAAGCTGCCGTCGAGGTCCCGATCGACGGAGGTTGTGACGCGTCCGATCCGAAGTGCGTGACCACCCCCATCTCTTGCGAGGAGGCCTCGTGGTGCCCTGTGCCCACCGGCCTGAGCCCGCTCCACGTGCTCGCGGCCGTGTGGGGATCGGCCAAGGACGACGTCTGGGCGTCCGGGTCCGGCGGGACGATCCTCCACTGGGACGGGACGAAGTGGGCCCCCACGCCGACGTCCGAGCCGGTGAAACACACGTTCCGCGCGATATGGGGCAGCAGCGGGCGGGACGTGTGGATCGCGAGCGCGACGGACATGGTCTTTCACTCCAACGGCTTCGCGAACGGAGCGGCAACGTGGGTCCGCGCGCCGAACGCGACGGGAGAGGAAAGCACGAGGCCGATCTTCGCTGCGTGGGGCACACCGGGCGGCCCAGTGCGCTTCGGTGGCCGCGGCCACGTCGTCTACGACTTCATGGGCGACAAGACGCTGTTCAACCAGTTCGTCGCAAGGCCGAACGGCGACGGCGGAGTCGACTGGTCGATCGAGCGCGGTACCGCGACGATCACGGGAATGTGGGGATCGTCGGCGGACGATCTCTGGCTCGTCGGCGACAACAGCGAGAACGTGACCTGGCAGCTCGGCTGGTCGATGCGCGGCACCCGTACGGCGAAGGGCACCTTCGCCTGGGTCGAGCTCGACACTCAGGCGAGCGGCGTCCTCGAGGCCGTGTGGGGAAGCTCGGCAAGCGACGTGTGGGCCGTCGGTGACAAGGGAACGATCCGTCACATCGCGGCCGGCGACACACAATGGGAGATCGTCACGTCGCCGACGAAGGAGCCGTTGCACGGGCTCTGGGGCTCATCCCCGAACGACGTGTGGGCAGTCGGTGACTCGGGGACGATCCTCCACTGGGACGGCGCGACGTGGTCGCCGTCGGTGGCGGCGCTTCCGGTCAACAAGAAGAAGCCTCATCTCTACGGCATCTGGGGCAGCGGCCCCGACGATGTTTGGATCGTCGGTGACGGCATCGCGCTGCATCACACCGGAGGTACGAAATGAAGCGCTCGCTCGGTGGCTTGCGCCTCCTCGCGCTCGTGCTCGGAACGGCAGCAGCCACCATGGTGGCCTGCGCAGATTCGGAGCCCGATACGAAGGGGCCGGCCCCTGCCGACACGGGAACGACCACTCTTCCCCCCGCATCGAGCGAGGCCGGAGCGGATGCGGACACGAACGCGGACGCAAGCATCGAGGCGGATGCCGCGCCGCGCGTCTGCTCCGACCACGGCTTCTGCCATACGGTGCTGCCGTCCGATCAGACCCTCGAGGGAGTATGGGGCGACGGCAAAGGCACCGTCTGGGCGGTCAGCACCGAGGGCAATGTCCTTCGCTGGGACGGAAGCGCTTGGCATGTGCATGCATCGGGCCTCGGGCCTCTCCATGCGATCTGGGGGAGCGCTCCCACCGACTTCTGGATCGGTGGTGACGAGGGCCTGTTCCACGCGGGTGGCGCGACACCGAGCGTGGTCGCGTTCAAACCGAGCGGCCCCACCGGTCGCGATCGCTACCGCATCCATTCGATCTGGGGTGCATCCGGGGACGACGTGTGGGCCGTGGGCGCGCGGCAAGGCGCCTTCGGTGGCCCGAACGGAACGGTCCTCCACTACACGGCGGACGCGGACGCGGGCACCGGGCCGACGTGGGTACTCGATCCGGCATCCTCGAACGGCATCGCCTATTCGCGCGTGTGGGGCAGCCCCGCCAGCGGCGCATGGATCGCGGGAAGACGCCCCATGATGGGGCTCCCATTCGAAGAGGTCGCCGTGCTCCAGCGGAGCCCGGAAGCGAGCACGTTCTCGGAGGTGCCCCTTCCGGGCGATCCCGGCGACAGCCCGGACTTCGGCCGCATGTCGATGATCCACGGCGCAGCGGCGACGTCGGACACGACGATGCTGCTCCTCGGTCGATCCGTCTCGACGTTGCCCGGCACGTGGCACGGCGCAAGCACCGACGGAGGCAAGACCTTCACGTGGACGTACGCGCGGGACGGCAGGATCGACGACCCCGCAATCAACGCCGTCTTCGGCACGGCTCCGGACGACGCGTGGGCCGTCGGCAACTTCGGACGCGTTCGCCACTGGGACGGCACGGACTGGTCTCCAGCAGCGATCACGTTGACGAAGTTGCCGGTGACCGCGCGCTTCCATTCGGTGTGGAGCGGAGGCCCGTCCGACGTGTGGCTCGTCGGCCAAGGGATGGCGCTCCGCTACGACCCCGCGATGCGGAAGGACGGAGGAACGAAGTGAGCACCTCTCGGGTACGAATCCGCTCGTCGAACGAGCACAGCGCACGACGAGCCATCGCGTCGAAGGTCGTCCTCTCGGTGGGGACGCTTCCCGTCGCGGCCCTTCTCGCTGCCGCATGTGGCGACGACCCACCGCGCGCCGTCTTCACCGAGCCGGACGGGACGGCGCAGGTCAACCTTCCCAGCTCCGGCGATGCCTCGATCTCACCAGAAGACGCCGGCGCGGAGCCCGACGCGCGTGGCCCGTTCGATCCGACCGACGAGCCGATCACCTGCACGAATACGCCGTGCGCCACGCAGCTCGTTGCCGGCAGCGATCACTTCTGCGCACGAATGAGCGACGGCACCGTTCGGTGTTGGGGTGACGACGCCTTCGGGGCGCTCGGACGTGGCGACGCTCCGATGGCACCGGGCGGCGACGCGAGCGCGCCAGCAGCCGTGGTCGGACTCGATGCCGTGACGCAGATCAGCGCGGCAGGCTCGACGACCTGCGCGCGCACCGAGGACGGCGGCGTGCTCTGCTGGGGAGACAATCGCCGCGCCGTGCTCGGCCTTGCTGTCGGTAGACCGGTTGCGGATCAGGCTCCCCACCCGACGCCGATGCCCGTCGCGCTCGACGCGCCTGCCTCTCGCGTCGACGTCGGTCCCGCAACGGCGTGTGCTCTCCTCGAGTCGCGCAAGCTTGCGTGCTGGGGCAGAGACGATCAAGAGCAGCTCGCTCGGGACGAGAGCCGGACCGGCCTCGATTCGTGGAACCCGGTTCGAGGCCCCGGGATCGCCGCCCTCGACCCTCTGGAGGTGACGCGCACGACGGCGGGTAGCTTCACCGCCTTCGGTCTGGACGCCACCGGCGACCTCTGGAACTGGGGCGGGCTCGCAGCAGAAGCGGGCGTCCTCGCCGGCCGCGTCTCGTCGATCAGCCCCGATCGCACGCCGAGGCGCGTCGCGTTGCTCTCGAAGGTGACGAGCTTCGCCGCGACCGCTTCGGTCGACCCACCGTGGAACCCGGTATGGGAGCCCGGCGAACCGATGCCCGAACGGCCAAAGCAACGCGCGCATGCGTGTGCCATCTCGAACGGAGAGGTCTACTGCTGGGGCCGCAGTTACACGAGTGCACTCTGCACAGGATTGCCGGACAGCGAGGTCCGTCCACGCCTGGCGCCGTTCACTGCGAAGACGTGGCCCCAGCAGATCGCGACCGGCGACGAGATCACGTGTGTGCGCGCGACCGACGGCAGCATCCACTGCTGCGGGAGCGACGATCGCGGACGTCTCGGCACGGGGAGCGTGGGCGTCCTGTCGAAGGTCTTCACGAAGGCCAGCGCGTTTACTGGTCACGCCGTCCAGGTTGCCGCGAGCAGCCGCGCCGTCTGCGCCCTCGTCCAGGGCGGAACAGTCGAGTGCTGGGGCAGCAACGAGAAAGGCGAGCTCGGCACGAAGCCCGATGTCTCGCCACACCCTGCTCCGTCCCCCATCCTTCTCTAGCCCGAAAATCCATGTCGCACGCAGCATCGGTTCTCTCTTTCATCCTCGTCTCGACCGGTCTCGTCGTGGTCGCACTCGGCGCGTGCGGCACCGATCGGCACGGCTATGTGGAATCACCTCCGCTCGTGCAAGACGACGCCGCCGCGTTGGATGCGTCCCCTGCCTGTGGCTTCCGGTGCTCGCGCGATCTCAAGAAGGTGCTCTCCGGCTGCGATGGTGAGGAAGGCACTGTCGTGGCCGAGTGCGGAGTCGGTCAGGGTTGCGGTGTCGACAGGTGCATCGATGCCTGCCAGAGCGCCGAGCTCTCGAAGGGCTCGGTCGGCTGTTCGTTCTGGACGTTGCCGGCCGACGACGGGAAGTTCGGCCCGGGCGCGTGTTTCGCGGCGATGGTCGCGAACACGTGGGACGTACCGGTGCATCTGACCGCCGACTACGGCAGCGATCCGCTCGACATCTCGAAGTCGATCTACACGGTGAGCCGCACGGTCGGCGAAGAGCCCGCGTACACGCAGCTCGCAGGCGCGCTGCCGCCCGGCCAGGTCGCGGTCGTGTTCCTCGCGCAGGCCGAAGAGCGAGCCAGCACGACGGCGACGGCGTGCCCGACGGGCACCGTCCCGGCGCTGAAGGTGGATCCCATCCGCCACGGCACGACCAAGACGCGCGCATTCCACCTCAAAGCGGACGCACCGGTCGCGGCGTACTCGATCTTCCCATACGGGGGAGCCGCCAGCGCCTACCCCACGGCGACTCTCCTTCTCCCCGTATCGTCGTGGGACAAGAGCTACATCGCCGTGACGGCAGCGAAGTTCGGCGAGCCCCAGGCCTCGGCAGTCGAGCGACGCACGCTCCAGATCGTGGCGAACGAGGACGACACGACCGTCTCGATGCGGCCGAACGTGGACATCTCTCCCGGCGACGACGTCGCGCAGGGCCTCGCCGGCGAAGTGGTGGAGTGGAAGCTCTCCCGCGGGCAGGTCCTGCAGATCACGCAGCAGAATGCGCCGTCGGGCAGCCCGATCGTGGCGAACAAACCGATCGGAATGTTCGGCGGTTCACCGTGTGCGTTCATCCCGTCCGGCCTTCACTATTGCGATCTCACCCAGCAGCAGATCGCCCCGTTCTCGCAGTGGGGAACGTCGTATGCGCTGGTGCCTTATCTCTCCCGAATCCAATCGGTAACGGGCTCGAGCCGTGAGACGGTGGCGTGGAGCTTCGTCGGGGCTGTCGACGGCACCGTCCTCACCTACGACCCCGCGAAGCCGCCCGGCGCGCCCGAGACGCTCGCCGCGGGCGAGGTCGCGACCTTCATGACCGACGCCTTGATGCTCGTGAAGAGCCAGGACGCAAAGCACCCCTTCCACGCCGCGGTCTACATGACCGGCTCGACGTCCGGCGGCGGAACCCCCGGCCGAGGCCGTACGCTCGGAGATCCGGACTTCGTGAACATCGTCCCGACCGAGCAGTTCCTCGATCGGTACGTCTTCTTCACCGACTTCACCTATCCGGAGACATCGCTCACGATCGTGCGGCGGAAGACGGCGAGCGGCTTCGCGCCGGTGAAGCTCGATTGCGGCGGAGAGATCACGGGGTTCACGCCGCTCGGGGACGGCGGAGAGTACGAGCTCGCATGGGTACGTCTCACGTCGGGCTTCGCTCCCCAGCAGCTCGGCGGCGGAACGTGCGGCTATGGCCGCCACGAAGCCACGAGCGACGGCCCGTTCTCGGTCACGGTCTGGGGCTGGGCCAAGGACGCGAGCTACGGCTACGCAGGCGGGATGGGCAGCCGCCCGATCAACGAGGCGCCGCCTCCCACGGTAAAGTAGAAGCGCGAGAAGCCGATCCCGAGCTCTTCGAGCGACGGCATCACGTCCCTCGCCGGCGCACGATGCCAGAGCGACTCCTGACCTCGAGCGGAGGCGAGAGTCTCTGCCCGAGCCAATGCCGTTCGGCGCGCGTCTTGCTCGGAGTCGACTATCCCCATTCGGGAGTGCCGAGGATGCCGCTCGCCGTACCGCGCCACCGCGTGATCGTCTTCGACGTCAACGAAACGCTCCTCGACATCACCGTGCTCGAGCCGCTGTTCGCGCTTCTGTTCGGCGCCCCGTGCGTGATGCGGCGATGGTTCGCGGAGCTGGTTCTCTATTCGGAGGCCTTCACGTTGAGCGGTCGCTACCGCGACTTCGTCGACATTGGCGTCGCCGTATTGAAGATGCTGGCCTCGATCCACGCGGTGCCCTTGAGCACGCGCGACGAGGCTCAGCTCGCAGATACGATGCGACGGTTGCCGCCCCATCGCGACGTCGAGCCGGCACTGGCCATGCTCGGAGACGCGGGCTTCAGGTTGGTGACCCTCACGAACTCGCCACCTTGTGCAGGCAAGAGCCCACTCGACAACGCCGGGCTGGGGCATCGCTTCGAGCGACAATTCTCGGTCGACACCGTGAGGCGCTTCAAACCATCGCCGGACGCCTACGACCTCGTCGCACGCGAGCTCGGCGTCGAACGGGCAACGCTCAGGCTCGTCGCCGCCCATCCTTGGGATACGCTCGGCGCGACGGCAGCAGGCTGCGCAGCCGCGCTGGTCACGCGTCCGGGAAATGCGGTGCTTCCAATCGGCCCGCAGCCGGACGTTCTCGGGCCCGATCTCTTGACCGTCGCCGAGAAGATCGTCGCCGCGGATTCCTGAGCTGGCCTCGGCCCAGGCGAGAACCATCTTGGCGCTTCCCCGGCCTCGTCTGGGAGCTCAGCGGCGACTCGCGTTCTCGTCCGCGTCATCGACACTGGCGCACTTGGTGCTTGGTTCGGACAGCATGCGCGCGATCGTCATCGAGAAGTTCGGCGGGCCGGACTGCCTCGTCTACGAGGAGCTGCCAGAGCCTGAGGCCATCGCCGGGCAGGTCGTCATCGAGATCAAGGCATTCGGTATCAACCACGCCGAGATGCACATGCGCCGCGGCGAGTGGGCTCGGTGGCCTGGCACCGATCGCCAACTTCACCCCGCTGGTTCAGATGGCGAGCGGCGTGTATCTGACGTTCTTCGGCAGCTTCGTTTTCGGGACCCCAGGCTTTCCGCTCTCGGACGTCCCGCTCCAGAGCATAGCGAAGGACGTCGCCGCAGGCCGCCTCGCTGCCAAGCCATCGCGGGTCGTCAAGTTCGAGGAGATCCAGGAGGCGCATCGCGTGATGGAGGCCAACGAGGCCAAGGGGAAGATGGTGGCCGTGGTGAGTGCCTGACGGAACGGCCTGAGGAGCCGTGCTGCTGCGGCGTCTGCGACGCTGAGCTTGCGCTGGCTCCGACGTTGCTACGGACCTTGCGGCCGACTTCAGGCCAGCGGAGGTGATCGATGAAGCCGGCAGCCGTAGCCATTCCCAAGCACGACGACACGTTGGAACAAGGGAAATACGGTCCAATCTGGCCGCGGACTCCCGCATGCTACGGCTTCACGATCATCGCCAAGGTCAAGCCGGGAAGAGCGGAAGCGATCCGCAGCTACGGCGGCAGGCTCGCCAAGGCGCTCGAGGCCGAGCCCGATCTGCTCGCACCGCTCAAGCTCCACTATCTCCGCTGGGTGCTCTTCGATGACGACACCCGGTTCATGTACCAGGGGATCTTCGACACCGACTTCGACAAGTACACGGAAGACGCCGTCGCGCTGTTCAAGAAGGCCGGCGTCGATACCGTCTTCGAGAACCTCGAAGACTTCCCCGCGGACTGGAAGACGAATTCGGAGGCGTTCATCAAGTTCGTGCGCGCGCACCAGTGCCCGAGCTTCATCGAATACGGGGAGTACCCCTACGTCACCGCCGACGAGATCAAGAAGGCGCTGAAGCTCAAAGAAGCCTTCTCGGCGATGCTCGAACAGATGCAGTGATCGAGTCCGAGGGCTGCCATGCAAGAGCCTGCTCGTGTCTACAACCAGAACCACGTCCCGCGGCCGTACGTCCGCGGTCGGAGGCGCGTCAGCGTCTACATCTCGTGGAGCTACCCCGGTGAGGTCAATCGGGACCTGACCATCATGGACAACCGGTTCTCGACGATGACCGAGGTGCGGCGCGCCCTCTGGCCTGCGTACGAATCGCCGCGGTTCGCCGATCCGCAGATGTTCCAGCAGGGCATCGCCGGCTCGCTCGAGCTGTTCTTCTGGGCATGGGCTCGCTTCCAGACCGTCATCGCCGAGACGACCGGTCATGCGGTGCCGGTCTTCCAGCGCGTCGATCAAGCCGGCTTCCGCTTACCGCTCGACGAGCGCGTGCTCGCCGACGCCGACACGCTGCTCGTATTCGGTCTGGATCTCGCGGAGGAGATTGCCTCCTCGGAGGAGATCGAGGCCGTTCGCGCGTTCCTCGAGCGGGAGGGCACGTGTCTCATCCTCGGTCCGCACCACGACGTCGGCGCATCGCCCGATCTCGAAGAGCGCGCGATGGAGTATGGGCACCACGGCGATCCGCTCGTGCCCCGCCAGCAACGATTCGCGCGCCACACGCGGTCGCTCATGCGCGGCCTCGGGATCCCGGTCGAGAACCGGTATGGCCTCCGGCCGGCGGTGGTCGATGGGACGAATCGGATCGCGCCGCTGAGCGTCGCGAAGGACCTCGACACCCGCGGCTGGCTCGCAGGCGTCACGACGTTCAACTTCCACATGCATCTGCCGCACTACGCTGTGATGGCCGAAGGCGAGAAGTCCGTCCACGTCCTCGCGCGACAGCCGATCGACACGTCGAGACCGCACCCGTTCACGCTCGCCGGGAATACCGAGCTCAATGCGCTCCTCTGGATGCCGCCGAGCGGGAAGCGAGCCGGCGACGTGCTCGTCGCCGATTCCACGATCTTCAGCACCCTGTTCGGGGGCGACGAGAGCCTCGAGCGGTTCTGGAAGAACATCGCCAGCGCCGCGTGAGCATTGCCATGTGTCCCAACGGCGAAGGGCCTCTCCAGCTCGACGACATCCAGAGCGGGATCCTGCGTCCGCGCCCGTTCCCCTATGCCGCCACGTACCTCCTGCTCCGCATCGACGAGCGAGACGCGGGCAGAGAGCTCATGCGCCGCCTGAGCGGCCTCGTCGCGTCGGCCGCGGTCATCCAGAGTCCGGCCGGCGACGCCTGGCTGAGCGCGACGCTCACTTTCACGGGGCTGCAGGCCCTCGGCGTGCCGCAGGCGTCGCTCGACAGCTTCCCGTGGGAGCTCCGACAAGGAATGGCGCGACGGGCGACTGCGCTCGGTGACGTCGGGGAGAGCAGCCCCGAGCACTGGGAGAAGCCGCTCGGAACGCCGGACGTCCACGTCGTGCTGACCGCGCTCGCGCCGAATCGGGAACGCCTCGGCTCCGAGCTCGCGCGCGCAGACGAAGCACTCCGGAACCTCTCCGGGCTCACCGTGATCTGGCGCCAGGACTGCTACGCGCCGGGCGACCAGAAGGAGCCGTTCGGGTACCGCGACGGCATCAGCCATCCCGCGATCGAAGGCAGCGGCATTCCGGGGACGAACCCACACGAGGTCCCCCTCCGCGCAGGAGAGTTCGTCCTGGGGTACCGCGACGAGCTGGGCGGGTTTCCCCCGATGCCTTTCCCGGACGCGCTCGGTCGCAACGGATCGTACGTCGCGTTTCGCAAGCTCCACCAGCGTGTGGCGGCATTCCGCCAGTACCTCCGCTCGAACGCCACCGGCCCGGAGGACGAGGAGCTCCTGGCAGCGAAGATGATGGGGCGCTGGCGGAGCGGAGCGCCGCTCGCACGATGTCCGTTGCACGACGATCCCGAGCTCGGAGCCGATCCGCGACGCAGCAACGACTTCCGCTTCGAGGACGACCCTACCGGCTACAAGACGCCCCCGGGCTCGCACATTCGACGGGCGAACCCGCGCGACGCTTCCGTCGCCGGTGTCGCCCGACTCCACCGGATGATCCGACGCGGCACGGTCTACGGTCCGCCGCTTCCGGAGGGCGACCTCGAAGACGACGGCGTCGATCGTGGCCTCATGTTCGCGTTCATCGGCGCGCACCTCGGGCGCCAGTTCGAGTTCGTGCAATCCGAGTGGATCAACGACGGCGTGTTCGCCGGGCTCGAGCACGCCAGGGATCCCATCGTCGGCTCGAATGCGGCCGGCGGGACGTTCTCCATCCCGCGCCGGCCGATCCCGAGGCGCGTCTCCGGTCTCCAGCGCTTCGTCGTCACACGAGGCGGCGAGTACGGCTTCATGCCCAGCTTGCGCGCCCTGCGCTGGCTCGCGGACCTCCGCTGATGCTGGCGCGCATGGCGGTCCGCACCACCGCCGAGCCCTCGAACGGCCGACGAGCCGAGCAGAAGCTTACAGCAGCGCGCTGCGCAGCTCTTCGGGGCTCTTCGGCGAGAGCATCCCAGGCGCCACGTCGAACACCGTCTTGCAGCCATGTTGCCCCAGCTGGTGCATGCGGTGCACGGCACGCGCATAGGCGACCAGCACGGCGGCAGTGAACTCCGGGTTGCTGTCGAGCTGCAGGCGATACTCGATGACTTGCTTGGAGTCGTCCGAGGTGTTGCCGCTGCGGATGACGAAGCCGCCGTGGGGCATCGCCCCGTGGTCGCGCTTCAGCTCTTCGGCGGTGATGAAGGTGACCGTGGTGTCGTACTGGTCGAAGTAGTGCGGCATGTTCACGATCGCCTGGCGCACGGCATCGGCATCGGCGCCCGCTTCGAGCACGACGAAGCACTCACGCGTGTGCTTCTCGCGCGTGGACAGCTCGGGGCGCAAACCGCTCCGCACCTTCTCCACGGCCTCGGGCACGGGGACGGTGTACTGCACGCCGCCGGCAACGCCGGGCACGCGGCGGATCGCGTCCGAATGGCCTTGGCTCAGGCCGTGCCCCCAGAAGGTGTACGTGGCGCCATCGGGCAGCAGCGCTTCGCCCATCACGCGATTGATCGAGAACATGCCGGGATCCCAGCCCGCCGAGATCAGGGCCGTGGTCTCCCCCGCTCGTGCAGCCGCATCGACCTTGGCGAAGTGCTCGGGAATGCGGGCGTGGGTGTCGAAGCTGTCCACCACGTTGAAGTGCGCGGCCAGCTCGGGTGCTTGGCGGGGCAGGTCGTCCTTCGAGCCTCCGCAGAGCACGAGCACGTCGATCTGCCCCTTGTGGTCGAGCAGACTCTCCATCGTCAGAACGCGCGTTGCCGGGTCCAGCGCCTCGACCCGCGAGGGATCGCGGCGCGTGTAGATCCCCGTCAGCTTCATGTCGGGGTTCTTGCGGATCGCTGCTTCGACGCCACGGCCGAGATTGCCGTAGCCCACGATGCCGATGCGAATGGGAGTGCTCGTGTTCGAAGCCATGCTGCTCGTTGCCTTTCGTCGTCCGAGATGCCAACCGCACCGCAGGGCTCGACTCGTCGACCCTGGCCAGGCGGCGCGGCGATGGTCTGCGCATGCAGCCACAGGCGACCGCCTTTGCGCAAGGTCAGGAGAAACTGTCGAGCTCGTCGCGCGTGCTGACCTCGTCGTCCGAGACCATGAACTCACGGACGCCGTGCGGGTCAGCAGCTCGTCACCGGTCCGTTCGTCGAGCGCACGATAGGCAAACATGACGTGGGCGCGAGTCGGCTCCCCACGATTGGCTCGCTCGCTCACGGCTTCGTGGAGCAGCTGACTCGCGTTCGACCCCAGTGCCGTGCGCAACACGTCATCGAACGGAAAAACACGGGCCATGATGCCGACGTCGACCATCGTAGGCGCGCGTTCGAGCGTACCGATCACGAAGAGCGCCGCCTCGGGCGGCGGCTCCACGAGCAGCAGGGCGTGCGCGGCCGCCCACGCGGACGGGACATCACCGGTAGCCACACGCTCGCGAAGCGGAAGCCGCGCGGCCCCCCGGCCCCGGCGAGTGCCGCGATGACCTTCTCGGCCGCCGCGGTGTACTTCTTCGTATGGAGGTACAAGTCGTCGAGCTTGGCGAGTTGCACGAGGCTTTCGACGAGGGGCGGCGCGTTGCCTGCCGCGCCTGCCGAAGGCAGCTTCGACTTCGGCACGGGCGCGCTGTCCGGCGGCGCTTCGTCCTCGACGACGAGTCGCTCGCGCGCGTCTTCGCCATGTTCGGCATCATCGGACGACTCGCTCGGGCCCGAGACAAGGATCGCACGGGGTGTCGAGACGACCGCTCGACCTCAGCGGCAACGGTCGAGTGATGACCGAGGCGCTCGGCGCGAGCCGCCAATCCACAAGACTTTCACGCCCTTATAAAAAGATCGCCGGCCGTGTCGATCGGCCCGGGGGTCATCCGTCGTGTCGGTAGGGCCGCCAGCAGGGGCCCGCACCGACCAACACCCGAACAATCGCTTGCGGCCCACGGCTGCGTGCGCTCATCGCTAGGAATCCACCATGCGCTTCATGATCATGCACAAGAACGATCCGCAGACCGAGGCCGGCCAGCCGCCGCCGATGGAGCTCGTCACCAAGATGGGCGCGTTCATCGGCGAGCACGCGAAGGCGGGAAGGCTCATCGACGGCGCCGGCCTGGGTGCCAGCAAGACGCGCACTCGTCTCGTCTTCCGCGACGGGCACTGCACGGTGAAGCATGGCCCCTACCGCGGCGAGCACGAGCTCCCCGCAGCGACGCTCCTGCTCAAGGTCAAGACGCGTGAGGAAGCCATCGGCTGGGCGGAGCGCTACGGCAAGATCCTCGGCGACGGAGAGATCGAGCTCGGGAAGGTCAACGAGCCGTGGGACATCGGTCTGATGCCGCCGCCGGCGGACCCGCCGCTGCAGATCCTGCTCATCGAGAAGGCCGATGCCGCCACCGAGGGCGGAGGGCGCAGCGCGGCGCAGAAGGCGGCGCTCACCCGGCTCAAGACCGAGATGACCAAGGCCGGCGTGCTCCAGCGCTCGCTCCGACTCGAGTCGAGCGCCAAGGCAAAGCGCCTCGTGTTCACCAACAACGACCTGCAGATGATCGACGGGCCGTTCGCGGAGTCGAAGGAGCTGATCGGCGGCTTCGCGGTGCTGGAGCTGTCGGGGATGGACGAAGCGATCGAGCTGTGCCGGAACTACGCGGCGATCCTGGGAGGAACGCTGGAGATCGACGCCCGCCTCGTCGACCAGAGCGACGACGCGAACTGAGCGACGGCGCGCAGAAGACGACGGCCTCCATCCTCCTCGAGAGGAGCCCGTCGTCCTCCACCCGTGTGCGCGCACCGTAAAGTGCGCGCACCGCGAAGGGGCAACGTCGACGCGAGGGTCGACTCAAGGAACATGCGAGCGCTTCACGAATCGGGCGGCCTCCTCGAGCGCCCGTTGCCCGCTCGGGTGATAGGCCGCGAGCATCGGCGGGTTGTGCGGCAAGCGCGAGCGCGCTGGCGACGCTGAGGGGCGTCGATCCCTCCACCGAGCACCGACTCGACGACGATCCGCACCACGCGATCCAGATCAGGGGTCCGAGAGCGCCGAGGACAGCCTCATTTCAGCGAGGGCGCACGGCCCCGGCGAACGGGTGCGACCTTTGCCTCTGTCCTGCGCATGCGCACGATCCTGAAGCTTGCCTTCCCGACGTTGGCCGCCGCGGCCGTGGCATGCGGCTCGGCCGCCGCCGACGAGACTGCCGAGGCGCCGCCCGTGGCCTCGGTCACGCCGGGCGAGCGCGGCGCCGACGATCCGACGACGAAGGCGCCGGCCGGAGAGGAGGGCGTCATCGGGACGTTTCCGAAGGGCTTCGCCTTCGGCACCGCGATCGCCGGCTTCCAGGTCGAGATGGGTTGCCCTTCCCTGCCAGCGGCGCTCTGCGAGGACCGCGGCTCGGACTGGTACCAGTACATCACCACGCCGCGCATCCTCGAAAACAATCTCCTCCACATGTCGAAGGACCCGCCGTCGGTGGGCCCGGGCTTCTTCGAGACCTACGCGGAGGACATCGCGCGCGCCGGTGGCAAGGGCGAGCGAGAGCTCGGCAGCCAGGTGCTGCGCATGAGCGTCGAGTGGAGCCGGCTCTTCCCGAAGCCGACCTTCGGCGTGTCGCGCTACGAGGACCTCCGCCGCCTGGCCGACGCCGACGCACTCCGCTTCTACCACGACGTCTTCAAGCAGCTCCGCGCGCGCGGGATGCGCGCCTCGGTCACCGTCAACCACTACTCGCTGCCGCTCTGGATCCACGACGGCAACATGTGCAACGACGGCGTCGTGCCCGGCTCCGGGATGTCGGCCTGCATCGCCGCGGGCAAGGCCGGATGGGCGGATCCGAACCGGTCGCGGATCGTCGACGAGATGGCCAAGTACGCCGGCTTCCTCGCGCGCGAGTTCGGCGGCGAGGTCGACGAATGGGCGACCCTGAACGAGCCGTTCTCCGCCGTCGTCGTCGCCGGCTACCTCGTGTCGACGGAGATGCGGAGCAACCCGCCCGGTCTCACCCACGCGTGGATGAACGTGGGCGCAGCCAAGACCGCCTACCTCGCGATGATCGAGGCGCACGCCCGCTCGTACGACGCGATCAAGGCCAACGACCTCGAAGACGCGGACGGCGACGGACGGCCCGCCGAGGTCGGCGTGGTCTACGCATTCACCAAGATCGTGCCGCTCACCGCCAACGACGCCGACGCGAAGGCCGCCGCGAACGCCGAGTACTTCTTCCACGACATGATGATGGACGGCTTCGCCTTCGGCAAAGTGGACGAGGGCTGGGACAAGGCCCCGAACGCGCGCACGGTGCGAGCGGACCTGGCGGACCGCCTCGACTGGCTCGGCGTCAACTACTACTTCGGCTTCGAGGCGCAGTCGTCGGTGGTGACGACGCTGCCGTTCATCTCCCCGCACATCGACTTCAACATGCTGCGCGAGTTCGACGGAGACGCACCGGGCGGGCTCTACGACGTGCTCTCCCGCGCGCGCCGCTTCGGAAAGCCCATGGTCGTGAGCGAGACCGGCTTCGTCCAGAACGACCAGCGGAAGGCGGCCGCCTGGACCGTCCGCACGCTCGAGGAGACACGCCGCGCGATCGACGACGGCATGGACGTGCGCGGCTATTACGCCTGGACGCTGATGGACAACTACGAGTGGAACCACGGCGGAGGCATGCGTATGGGACTCTACTCGGTCGACCCGAGCACAAAGGCGCGAAGCATCCGCGAGTCCGGCCGCGCCTTCGCCGAGATCGCAAAGGCGCGCGACATCCCCAACGCGCTGTCGGCCAAGTACGCGGGCGTCTTCGTCCGTTGACGCATTCGCTGGGTAGCTCGGCCGACGGTCAACGGCTGCGTGGGCAGGCGAGCTCGTTGGGCCCCTCGCCGGTCCAGCGCTGGAGATAGACTCATCGGATGACGGAAGCGGATCTCATCGGATCGCTGCTCCCGCTGCGTCCAGCGGAATGGCCTTCGAAGCTCGGACGGCTCACGGCGGAGGAGAGGGGCGAGCTTGCCGCCTTCCTTGTCCGAGAATGGGTCGAGGGCCGACTCGAGCCTCGCTTCCTTCCACCTCGCGCCTCGCGTGAGGCACTCACCTCGCTCCGCCGGCAGCTGGTCACCACGGTCGAGATGCTCGTGCCGTCGGCGGCCGAAGCTCTCTCGGTCGTGTGGAAACTGAACGCGCTCGACGAGAACAGCGCCGGGCGATGGTGCTGGATCGAGCCCTGGTACCTGCTCGACCAGGACGAAGACCTCTTCTTGATGGACGCTCACTTCATCCTCCCTCTCCTCGAAGAGATCGGTCAAAACTGCCCGAAGCGCACGTACGCGATCGAGATCATCCTCCACGGTATTCGCGACAAGGTGCACGGCGCGCTCTTCGAGGGTCCGCTCCAGGTGCGCGAGACGATCGGGAAGTACCAGCGATTCGTCGAGCCCGCGCGGCGCACCCGTGCCGACGGAGTCGCGGATTACATCGCGCGACTCGAGGAGCTCGCGCGCCCGCAAAAGGTCGATCGCGAAGGCGCGCGCGAACGGATCGCCGCCGTCTGGCGCTGCGCCCCTCCCGCACCCGAGCAGATCAAGCTCGAAGAAGAGGCCTCCGAGTGGCTCGCGCCCGTGTCCACCTCGGGCCGCGCGGAGTGGATCGTCATCAATCGTCATACCGGCGCGATGCAGGGGCGCTCCGAGGGTGATGAGCGGAGACGGCGAACGAAGCGCTGATCGCTGCACCGCACACGCAGCTCATCGAGCGCTTTCGTGGTCCCCGACGGACGGTAGCTCCACGTCTCGAACGGCGGCGCCGGGCCCCGGCTCCAGCGCCGACCTCGAGGTCGTGCGCCTGCCCGCTATCGGCCGAGCTGGACCCCGGAGGTTGCCGCTCAGCTCACCGACACCGGCGCCTTCGCTCGACCCGGACCAAAAAGAGGCGGGCTACCTCCGTTTCGAGTGATCAATTCCGGAACGCCCAGGGATGTGCCGGGTGTGACGGCAGCATCGACCTTGCGTCTCGACGATGTGCAGGGGCGCGGGCCCGGCGGTGAATGCCCCCGGTGTCCGAGCTGCCGTCGTGCCGGCGCGGTGCCACCACCGCGCGCGCAGACAGCATCGCCTTCGCGGGTCCGTGCAGCGACGCGACCGGTCTGACCCTCGAGCATCGACAGGAGCCTTCCTTGGTCTTGCGGACGTTACGGGCGCTCTCGGTTCCACTGTTCATCGTCTGGGCATCGTCCTGGGGATGTGCGCAGCGCGATGTGCGCCTCGGCGAAACCGGCGAAGACGCGGGCGACGATCCGCGCTTCACGCCGATCCCGGGCGAAGGCGACGCGTCCACGGACGGCGCGAACGGCGACCCGCCGGTGAACGCCCTGATGTGCATCGGCACCGAGTGCCCGGAGGGCTTCGAAACGTGCCCCGGGTCGGGCGTCGGCTACAAGTGCGGCGTCGATCTCTCGCGTGATCCGAACAACTGCGGAACGTGCGGGAACAAGTGCCTCTACTACGCGTCGTTGCACATGAACTCGCGTTGCGTAGACGGGCAATGCGAGCTCGAGTGCTACAACGACGTCAACCGCCCTGGCCAATTCGACATGCGGAATTGCAACGGGGCGGTCGATGACGGCTGCGAGGTCAACGTACTGTCGGACACGCAGAACTGCGGCGCCTGCGGGAAGCAATGCGCGGCGGGAGACCCGTGCATCAAGGGCAGATGTGGATGCCCCGCCGGCTACGTTGCGTGCACGGGCGCCAACGGCAAGGTGAGCTGCGTCGATACGCAGACCGACGACTTCAATTGTGGCAGCTGCGGGCATGCCTGCACGACGACGCCTGCAGATGCGTGCAACCCGATGCCGCTCAACACGTACTACGGCTGCGGCGGCGGCGTTTGCGATCAGATCAAGTGCGGGGGAAGCTCCGCCGACTGCAACCAGGATCTCGGGACGCTCGGCTGCCAATCCGACGGATGCGAGGTCGCTGACCTCCGGACCGACCGCAACAACTGCGGCGGCTGCGGGATCAAGTGCGCCGCCAACGAGCAGTGCATCGACGAGGGCTACGGCTACGAGTGCGCCGTCCCGTGTGCGCGCTTCGGGATGACGAAGTGCAAGCAAGGCTGCTTCGACCTGCTCAACGATCCGAACGCCTGTGGTGGCTGCGAGAGTCGCTGCCGCAATGCCGGGCCGAACGAGGTGCGCTCCTGCAAGAAGGGGCTCTGCGCCTTCACGTGTCTGCCGGGCTTCGCCGACTGCAACGGTGACGAGAGCGACGGGTGCGAGGTGAACCTGAAGAACCACCCCGAGAGCTGCGGTGCCTGCGGCAATCGTTGTGACATCGCCGCCGGGCAGCCCTGCGTCGACGGCAAGTGCCTCATGGCCGAGTGTGACGGAGGCTTGCCGCCCCAATGAATCCCATCAATCCGCCCGGAGGAGCGCCGCGCTTCCGACGGGACAAGATCATCCTCGGCGCTTCGGCGCTTCTGCTTGCTGCGATGGTCCCTTCGTTCGCGAGCTGCGCCGACAGCGAGCAGACCGAGGCGCCGTCGGAGGACGCATCGACGACGCTCGGCGAGACGAGCATCGATGCCGGCTCGGACGCGGCCGCCGACGTCGAGGTCGATAGCGGGTGCTCTCCTTCCGATCCGAACTGCGTCAGCCACGTCCTGTCCTGCGACGAGGCCGCGTGGTGTCCCGTTCCCACGACGGTGAGCACGCTCTACTCGCTCACCGCCATCTGGGGCAGTAGCAAGAGCGACGTCTGGGCCGTCGGCTCGGGCGGCACGATCATCCACTACGACGGCACCGCGTGGAAGAAGACCCCCACCGATCCCGCCATCCTCAACACGTTCCGTGGTGTCTGGGGCTCGGGACCGAACGACGTGTGGGTCGTCAGCATGACGGACGTCATCTTCCACACGACCGGCTTCGCGAACGGCACCGCCACGTGGACCCGCGAGCCCGGCCCCGGCGCGGCTCTTCCCGAACAGCGGACGGCCACCACCGTGTGGGGCACCAGCGCTGACGACGTACGCATCGGCTTCCTCCCTCGCTTCCTCTTCGACCCTGGCCCCGGGACCTACAACCAGTGGGTCAAGACCGCGGAGCCCGACGGCGGCGCGAAGTGGAGCGTGTCCCGAGGAGATGGCTACATCCATGCCTTCTGGGGCACCGCGAACGACCTCTGGTACGTCGCCGACAACAGCGAGGCGAACGGCTGGCAGCGCGGCATGACGGTCCATGGGACGCCGGGCGCAAGAGGCGAGATGGAGTGGGTGGCCGTCGAGAGCCAATCGACGTCGAGGCTCGAAGGGATCTGGGGCAGCGGACCGAACGACATTTGGGCCGTCGGCGACAACGGCACGATCCGTCACCTCGTGAACGGGGCATCGCGCTGGGACATCGTCCCGTCGCCGACGACCGAGGCGCTCCACGGCATCTGGGGCAGCGGACCGAACGACGTCTGGGCCGTCGGCGACAACGGCACGATCTTGCGTTTCGACGGAAGCAGCTGGAAGAAGTCGACCGCCGCCTTCGCCATTGGCAAGAAGCCGCGTCTCGCAGCCATCTGGGGCAGCGGACCGAACGACGTCTGGATTGTCGGCGATGCCGTCGCGCTCCACTACACGGGGCCCAAGCCGGGCGTTCAGGAGACCGAGTGATGCGCTCACAGGTGAAGTCTGACCGGGTGGAGCTCGCGCTGCGTACGACGGCTCTCGCGACACTCGGTGTCGCCGCCGCCCTCGTGGCGTGCACCGTCTCTCCGGACCCGGACATCGGTCCGCGTCCGTCCGAGGACGGCGTGCAGGTCCCGACCACGGACGGCTCCATCCCGGATGCCGAGCCTGATGCCGATGCTGGTGGCGATGCGGAAGCCGGCCCGGCGAGCTCGTGTTCGGCGGAAGACTTCTGCCACACCGCCGTGCCCGCAGGGCAGACGCTGCGCGCGGGCTGGTCGGACGCCGCCGGGATCGCGTGGGCGATCAGCAGCGAGGGCGCGATCCTTCGCTGGGACGGCACGACATGGTCCGTGCACGCGAGCGGTCTGGGTTCGCTCGTTTCGATTTGGGGCAGCGGTCCGACGGAGATCTGGGTCGGTACGAGCAGCGGCCTCCTTCACGGCCAGGGCGCGAGCTCCGCGACGCTCACGTTCACCGCCGTCGCCAGCCTCCCCGGCGGCGATGCGACGCCCATCTCCTCGATCTGGGGCACGGGCCCGGACGACGTCTGGGCGACCGGCCCCGCCGCGACGCCCGGATATCGCGGCCGCGTTCTCCACTACACCGGTCAGGCGAACGGTTGGTCGTTCGACGACGCGAGCGTCCAGCCGATCCAATACGCGCGCGTCTGGGGCTCCGCGACTAGCGGAGTGTGGCTGGCGGGCACCCGCAACAACTCGAAGAACATCCCGGAGCTCGCCGTGCGTCGCCGCGCTGTCGGCGCGAACGTCTTCACCGACGTCGCGCTTCCCGGCGATCCAGCCTACGAGCTCGACAACCCGTACGCGAAGCTGAACACGGTATGGGGCGTCTCGGGGAGCTCGGACGGCACGATGTGGATCGTCGGCGAGCAAGCGTTCGGGCTACCCGGGTACGTCCGCGGCGTGACGACCGACGGCGGTCAGACGTACACGTGGACGTACACGGCGCTCGACGCCAAGTCGGTCTTCCTTCCGAACGCCGTCTGGGGGATCTCGGCAAACGACGCCTGGCTAGGTGGTGACTTCGGTCGTCTGAGGCACTGGGACGGCGTCCGGTGGAAGCAGGCCTTCATCACCATCACGAAGTATCCCGTCATCGATCCCTTCTACGGGGTTTGGGGACGAGGAACCGACGACCTGTGGATCGTCGGTGCCGGCATCGCCCTGCACCGAGATCTCTCGAAGCAGCCCTGAAGCCTCATGAAAGCTCGCATTCGAACCATCACGCTCGGATCCTCAGCGGCCGTCTCCATCGCCGCCGTCGTCGTCGCGTGCGCTGACGACGCTGCCGTAACACGAGAGGCGTTCGACCCGCCCGACTCGGCGCCCGACGTCGTGCCGAACCTCCCGCCCCCTGGTACCGAGACCGACTCCGGCCTCGAGGCAGGACGCGAGCAGAGGCCACCGTTCGATCCGACGGACGAAGCGGTCGTCTGTGCGGGCGACGCCGGAGCGTGCGCGGTGCAGCTCGTCGCCGGCCGCAATCACTTTTGCGCCCGCATGAGCGACGGGACGGTCCGATGCTGGGGTGACCCGCGGTTCGGCGCGATCGGCGAAGCACCGGCCGACGGCGGCGCGGCGCTTCCGGTGCGCACCATCGGAACGCTCACCGGCGTGACGCAGCTCAGCGCCGGCGGCGCGACCACGTGCGCGCGCATCGACGACGGTACGGCGAGATGCTGGGGCAGCAACCAGTTCGGACAGCTGGCGCTCTCGCCGGACAGCACGAGCCCGTCATCGGACTCTCTCGATCATCCCGTGCCGTCGGAGGTGGCGGTGAGGGAGCCCATCGCACGCGTCGACGTCGGCCAGCGCATCGCATGCGCAGTGCTCACGTCGGGCAAGGTCATGTGCTGGGGCGAGAACTGGCAGCAGCAGATCCTCCAGCCGGGCTCGGCCGTCAGCGTACCCGTCGAGCTCGCGCTCGGCTCGTTCACGCTCACGAACGTGAGCATGGGAACCGCGACCTCGTTCGGGCTCACGGCAGAAGGCGCCGTCACGAGCTGGGGAGCCCTCAACGGCAGGATGGGTCTCGTCGGCGGGCGCCTCGCGTCGGTCACTCCCGATGTGCGCCCCGCCCTGGTGGAACAGCTCCGCGACGTGACGAGCGTGGTCGCGTCGGCCACGCTCGAGAGAAACGAAGAAGGCCGATTGGGCACCGCGACGCCGCCCCCTCCTCCGCCCGGGGGTACTCCGCCCCATGCCCATGCCTGCGCGATCGCCGGTGGCGAGGTGTACTGCTGGGGCCGGAGCGATTTCGGTGCGCTATGCACTGGTCTCTTCGATGCCGAGCGTTTGCCGGCGCACGCTCCCATCACCGGCAAGGCCTGGCCTCAACAGCTCGCCGCAGGTGACGAATTCACGTGCGCGCGGATGACGGACGGAACCATCCAGTGCTGCGGCGCCGATCATCGCGGTCGCCTCGGCAAGGGGTTCTCGCCGCTCTTCACGAAGGTCGAGTCCTTCGTGGGACACGCGGTGCAGGTCGCAACGAGCCACCGCGCGATCTGCGCGCTCGTCCAGGGTGGAACCGTCGAGTGCTGGGGAAGCAACCAGTACGGTGAGCTCGGTCAGGGGGCGCCCGACGAGGACACGCATCCCACGCCGTTGAAGGTCGTTTTCTAGCCGTGAGGAAAGAGTCGATGACGATGCCATCCGTAGATCGTCCCATCCGCTTGTCTGCGCTCGCATTGGCGTCGATTCCGGTGCTCGTGTTCGTCGCCTGCTCCGGCGATCGGAACGAGTTCGAGAAGCCCCCCGAGGTCATCGCTCCCCCGGACGCGGCCACGCCCGACGCTCCGGTCTGCGGGTTTCGCTGCTCGCCCGACCTGAAGAAGGTCATGAAGGTCTGCGACGGGGTGGAGACCGTGGAGACCACCTGTGGTCCCGACCAGGGCTGCGGCGTCGGCAGGTGCGTCGACGCATGTGCGAGTGCGGAGCTGTCCAAGGGGTCGGTCGGCTGTTCGTTCTGGACCGTCCCGCCCGACGACGCCGCCTACAGCATGGGCTCGTGTTACGCCGCGATGATCACCAATACCTGGGATCGGCCGGTGACCCTCAGCGCCGGCTACGGCGGCGATCCCCTCGACATCTCGCAGTCCGTGTACACGGCGAAGCTGGTCGGCGATTCGCCGGTCTACACCCGCCTCGAGGGGCCGCTACCCAAGGGTGAGGTGGCGATCGTCTTCCTCTCCCAGGCCGAAACGTTGCTGGGGCCCGATCCGACGCCATGCCCGCATGACGTCGTGCCGGCGTTGCGTGCGGATCCGATCCGCCATGGGACGTCGATCAATCGAGCGTTCAACATCAGGGCCGACGCGCCGGTCTCGGCGTATTCGATCTTCCCGTATGGTGGAGCGGACAGCTACGTTCCGACCGCGACGCTCCTCTTGCCTGTCTCTTCGTGGGACATGAGGTACGTTGCCATCTCGGCGGGCAGGTACGGGGACGACGCCTCGGCGATCCGGCGGACCTTGCAGATCGTGGCGGACCAGGACGACACGCAGGTGTCGATGCGCCCGAACCAGGCCATCTTCGCCGGGCACGGGGTGAACGCCGGCGGCGAGGGCGAGATCCAGACATGGACGCTGTCACGCGGACAGGTCCTGCAGATCAATCAACGACCCGAGCTCACCGGTAGCCCGATCTCCTCGAACAAGCCGGTCGCCGTCTTCGGTGGAGCGGAGTGCACGAAGATCCCGCAGTCGTTCATGGCTTGCGACCTGATGCAGCAGCAGATCCCCGCCTTCGCTCAGTGGGGAACCGAATACGCGCTCGTGCCCTACCGGTCGCGGATCGAGGACGTCACCGGCAAAGCCCGTGAGACCGTGCCGTGGATGTTCGTCGGCGCCGTCGACGGCACCGTCCTCACGTACGAGCCGGCGAGGCCGCCCGGCGCTCCCGACGCACTCGCGGCCGGACAGGTCGTGTACTTCATGACCGACGCCATCACCGTCGTGAAGAGCCAGGACTCCAAGCACCCGTTCTATGCGGCGGTGCACATGTCGAGCTCGAGCTACAGCGGCGATGTTCCTGGCGGCGGCGGTCCACAGCAAGGTGGGGGATGGAAGTCGGGCGATCCGGACTTCGTCAACGTCGTGCCGACGGACCAGTTCCTAGACCGCTACGTGTTCTTTGCGGATTACACGTTCCCGGACACGTCGCTCACGTTCGTCCGCCGGAAGACGCCGAGCGGCTTCATGCCCGTGGAGCTCGAGTGCGCGGGAGATATCTCCGGCTGGACCCCGCTCGGATCGAGCGGCGAATACGAATACACCTGGGTCGCCCTGACGAAGGGCTATGACCCGCAGACCTTCCCGAAAGGCAAGTGTGGGACCGGCCGTCACGAGGCCCACAGCGCGGGGCCGTTCTCCGTCACGGTATGGGGCACCGGCATCGCCACGAGCTACGGCTACGCGGGTGGGATGGGTAGCAGGCCGATCAACGACGCCCCGCCGCCCGTCGTGCAGTAGTCGAAGGCTCCGATCGCGCCGGCGAACGGCGGGCACTGCTCGGCCCGTGACGCTTTCGTCAGAACGGAGTGATTTATCGTGATCACAATCGCGAGTTGCTGGGATTAGCGCGGTGCCCGGGAGCTGCGCGCCCGTCGGCGACGCACGGCCCGAGCTCGGGACGAATCCCGGCGTCCGCCGAACAACCCGAGCTCTCGGCGCTCTCGTCGTGAGTCTCGAGCTCCCTTTCTCTCTCCATTTGGGAGGTCATCGTGAAACGTGCCCCGAGAAGCCTGCTTGCAGGCCTCGCTCCGCTCATGTTCTTCGGGATCATCGCAGCGTGCTCGTCGACGGATGGGACGGGGATCGAGGACATCCCCGAGACCGGTACGGACGGACGCGCCGACGGCAAGTCGGACGCGAAGCAGGACGACTCGACCGACGACGCAAGCCCCGATCACAAGGCTCCCGACGACGGTGACGCCGGCGACGGCGGCGACGGCGGCGATCCCAACGATGGCGACGCGGGCGACGGCGGCGATCCCAACGATGGCGACGCGGGCGACGGCGGCGACGCGGGCGATGCCGACGCCGCTCCGATGTGCCAGCAGGAGAGGCAGCCCTGCAACAAGACTGACAAGCTTTGCTGCGCTGGCCTCGAGTGCGGCGGCGGCGGTTTCGTTCTCGAGTGTCTCCCCGTCGCTCCCGCGTGCGTGAAGGAGAGCGGCGACTGCAACAAGGACGACCTCTGCTGCGACGGCCTCACCTGCAACGCGGCGGGCACGTGCGAGGTCCCTGCTCCTGCATGTGTGAAGGAAAGCGGCGACTGCAACAAGGACGACCTCTGCTGCGACGGCCTCACGTGCAACGCAGCCGGTAAGTGCGAGGTCCCCGCTCCTGCATGCGTGAAGGAGAGCGGTGACTGCGACAAGGACCGGCTCTGCTGCGACGGCCTCACGTGCAACGCAGCCGGCAAGTGCGAGGCCCCCGCTCCCATGTGCCGCGAGCTGGACGAGACCTGCAACAACGCCGACAAGCTTTGCTGCGACGGCCTCGAATGCGGCGGTGGCGGCTTCATCACCCACTGTGTCCCCATCCCGCCTGCATGCGTCAACGCGGGTGGAGACTGCGACAAGGACCGGCTCTGCTGCGACGGCCTCACGTGCAACGCAGCCGGCAAGTGCGAGGTCCCCGCGCCCATGTGCCAGCAGGAGAGGCAGCCCTGCAACAAGACCGACAAGCTGTGCTGCGACGGCCTCAGGTGCGGCGGTGGCGGCTTCGTTCTCGAGTGCCTCCCCATCGCTCCTTGATGAGGAACGGCGCTCGAGTGCACTGAGCCCGAACATCCGCGCACGTCCGCCGGGGCGAACAACGCCCCGGTGAGACGTGCGCCGCGAGCGCGGGCGTGAATCACGAGCAGCACGCTGCTGATGGACGAGCGCCGTCCCGCCCGTACGTGAGCCGGACGGCGCTTCGCAGTTACGGCCTCGAGCTGGCGGCACATCCACGACGGTCGCGAGCGGAGCCGACGCCACTTCGGCTCGGACAGAGGGAATCGATTACCGAGGCGGGCCGAGACCAGCCACGGCCAGCACCACGCAGACGACGAGCGTCGCGTACTCGATCACGGCGGTGACCCTCGCGGACAGACGCGAGTGAAGGCGACCACCGAGCGCGTTGCCCGCGAGGATCGCGAGCGCAATGACGAACGTCGGACCGACGAGCTCCCGCGAGAACAGCTCGAGCCCAGCGTAACCGGCGACCCGCCCGACGTGCGTGGCGACGGAGACGGCGCTCGACGTGGCGACGAACACTTTGCCCGTCAGGCCGGCCGAGAGAAGGACGGGCGCGACGAGCACACCGGCGCCGCCGGCCGTCCCGGTCATTGCCCCGACGACCGCTCCTGCCGGGACGAGCACGCTCTTCGGCACCTGGAATCGCAGCCAGCCGAGCGCCCGCGCGATCGTCGCGGTCGTCGTCAGGATCAGGAGGACGCGGAGCGCCCAGGCGGGCATCACTCCCGCAAGCAATCCCCCGACGACCGCACCGGGCAAGGCACCGGCGATGATCCGGACGGCGACGGGACGATCGATGTGAGCGCGCAGAACGAGCGACCGGTGGAGGTTGCCGAGCAGCAACGCGGGCGCCGTGATCGCGAGCGCGGCGTGCGGACCAACGACGGCCGCACATGCAACGAGGAGGAGCACGCCGCCCCCTTGCCCCGCCACCGTCGTCAGCACGCCCGCGCCGAGTCCGAGGAGGAGAAGCGCGAGCGTCATCGACGGGGACTCGAGCTCAGCCAGTACATCCTCTCGACTCGAGGATGCGCAGTACCACGTTCGGCGGATCCGGAAGGGCGGAACGCTCTCGTCACGAAGCACGGGACGCGGCGCGCGGCGCGAAATGGAACGCTCGCGCTTCGAACGGCACCGACATCAACCTACCAAAATGGCCGGACCGGCTGCCGCAGTGATCGTGGGCGAGTCTTCGCGGCGATTTGTGGAGGTGAAGAGGAGTGATCCCGATGCGCCGAATGCTCCGTGTCTTGGCAATCATGCTCTGTGCACCTGCCGTCGTCATGTGCGCGACGACCCAGGAAATCGGGGATCCGAACGACCTCGATCTTCCGCCGAACGAGCCGCCGTCCCCGCCCCTCGTCGACAACGATGGCGGGCCCCCGCTCGTGAATCCGGACGGAGGCCAGCCGTGCACCGGCCTCCAGTGCAACGTGCCTACGTGCGCAGAAGGCACGACGACCACGATCTCGGGAACGGTCTACGCGCCGAACGGCAGGCTCCCTCTTCCCAACGTCGTCGTCTACATCCCCAACGCTCCCCTCGCGCCGCTCCCGCGTGGCGTCACGTGCGATCGCTGCGGAACGCTCGTCTCCGGCAATCCGATGGCTGCAGCGATCACCGACACGAAGGGCAACTTCGTGTTGAAGGACGTGCCCGCCGGTGCGGACATCCCGCTGGTGATGCAGATCGGCAAGTGGCGTCGCAAGATCACGCTCCCGCAGGTCGACGCATGCAAAGCCAACCTCGCCGACCCCTCCGACACGGGGACCGACCCGAGCACGAAGTACAGCCTGATCACGCGCCTGCCGCGTAACCAGCAGGAGGGCGATCTGCCGAAGATCGCGGTCACGACCGGCGGCTGCGATCCGATCCCGTGTCTGATCCCGAAGCTCGGCCTCGATGCCACCGAGTTCGGCGGCGGTTTCAGCGCGAAGGCGGTCAACTTCTACGGCGGCGCCAACGGCGGCGGTCCGGGCAATCCCCCCAAGGCGGAGGTGGCGCTCTGGAAGGATCTCGAGAAGCTGAAGCAGTACGACGTCGTGCTCCACTCGTGCGAGTGCGATGAGCACAACCAGAACAAGGGCGACCAGGTCTGGACGGCGATGAAGCAGTACGTCGACATGGGCGGGCGTCTCTTCACGACCGACTTCGGCTACACGTTCATCGAGGACGCGCCCGCTCCGTGGTCCCAGGTTGCGACGTGGGCGACGGACCATGACGGAGGATTCCCGCCGCCCATCCCGGGCGGTGACTATCCCATCAACCAAGGGTTCCCGAAGGGCAAGGCGCTCGCGGAGTGGCTCGACTACACGAACGGCACGACGACCCCCGGCATGGTCAACCTGCCGACGGTCTACGGCAACGCGGTCGGCCTCGACACGAAACGCGCCACGCCCTGGGTCACGGAGCTCGCTGACGCCGGCGGCGCGCCCAAGATCTTCACGTTCAACTCGCCGGTCGACGTGGATGCCGACAAGCAGTGCGGACGTGTTGCGTTCGGCGACGCTCACATCTTCAGCCAGGTCGAGAACAACGTGAGCAGCAACTTCCCGGCCGGTTGCCGGGAGCAGATGAACGATCGCGAGAAGGTGATCGCGTTCCTCTTCTACGATCTCACCGCCTGCGTGATCAGCGACCTGGTCCCGCCGGAGGCCCCGCCGATCGTGAAGTAGCGAGGCGTTGCCTCCATGCAGCTGGTCGGCTCAGGCCAGCACCTCACCCCGGCGTTCACAGATGGACGCCGGGGCTGAGGGTCACTCACGCTTCGAGCGGTAGTGCCCGCTCCCATCTTGCCCTGATCCATCGAATGATGCGCCCACTCACAGCTTCCCTCGCCACGGGTACCTTCCTTCTCATCGCCCTCACCGGCTGCCCGGGCAGCGACGAGAGCGCGAGCCCATCCAGCACGGCGTGCTCCTCGTATTTCGACGCGCTCTCCGAGCGCAATGCGCGCTGCGCCTCGAGGGACATGAGCGCGACGTCGCGCGCTCGCTTCGAGCAGCTCTGCGAGAAGACACTCGCGGCACCGGGTGTCGTCGACGGCACCGCCGCGCTCGCACGATGCGCCGATGCGATGAAGTCGACGGACTGCGACAAGACTCCGGAATGTGAGGTCGATCCCGGAGAGCTCCCCGGCGGTACAGCCTGCGGTGTGGACGCCCAATGCCAGAGCGCCTCCTGCGTGAAGTCGGGCTCGGATGCCTGCGGAGTCTGCGCGCAACGCGCTCCCATCGGTGCTCCGTGCGACAGGCTCGAGTGCGTCGAGGGAAGTCGCTGCGTCCTCCTCCCCGGCAACGAAACCCAGTGCGTTGCGCTGACGATCCGCAAGGCCGGCGAGTCGTGCCTTGAAGAGACCTCCGCTTGCGACAAGGGCCTTCGGTGCGTCACCGACGAGAGCACGCCGTCGAAGGCGACGTGCGTCGCCTTCGGGCAAGAGGGAACCGCGTGCGAAGTGAGCTCCGAGTGCGCGGACGACCTCCGGTGCATCAGGCTCAAGTGCGCGGCGCCCCTCGCCGAGGACGTGCCGTGCATCATCGTCCGAAACGAGTGCGAGGTCGGGCTCGCCTGCGACGGGACCGAACGAACCTGCAAGAAGGTCGTCAAGGTCAACATCGGTGAAGCGTGCGACGACTTGGCCCGCCGCTGCGCGCAGGGAACCTGCCTCGGTAGCTCGATCACGGGAGACGAACGTAACGCCGTCGTCAAGGCGGGTACATGTGCCGAGTCTCTCCCAGAGGGAGCCGCGTGCAAGGAGCGCGGCGCTCCCGGCTACGACCAGAGCCCGCCGTGCGAGGAGTTCACTGCTTGCATCGCGGGCAAGTGCACGGTGGCGGACCCGTCGCAGTGCAAATGACTCGACCCCAGGCGTAGCGCCAACGCGTGGCCGGCCTCACCTGAATGGGCACATTCGCCTGCGCTCCGACGGCGACGAGATCCTCGCGTGAACCGCTTGCTCTCGTCGCATCGGTCGTGCGGTGCGTCTCGGCCTCGGCGTGAGGATCGGCGAAGAGTCCGCGCCAAGCTCTGCCGATGATGCTGCGCCTCGCTCGCGGGGGCTAGCGGGCCCGGTGTGCGCGCGATAGCATCGATGCGAGTGGGGTCCGCCCTGCATGCATCCGCGCTCCGCTGCGCACGGCGATGGCCCGGTCGCTGCCCCACATTTGCGACGGGCGCCGCCCTCGCGCTGATGCTCCACGCGGAGCGCGCGACGGCGGAGGAGCCGGCTACCCCCGTCCGGATCGCGTACTCGGCGCCTCCGTCTTGCCCTGACGGACAAGTGCTCTTCGCGCACGTCCTGGCACGTACGGCACGGGCGCGGGCCGCCGCTCCGAACGAGACGGCGCGTGAGCTCGCGGTCCGGGTGAACGCAACGAAGGGACGATTCTTCGGACGTCTGCTTGTTCCTGCAACGTCCGAAGGCGTGGGTCAGGCGCGCGAGGTCATGGACGAAAGCTGCGACGAGCTCGTCGAAGCGCTCGGCTTCTTCATCGCGCTCAGCATCGATCCGCATGCCACGGCCTTGCCGTCGACGACGGTCCCCCCAGCTGCCCCGTCGCCGGCCCCGGCGGCGTCCGAGCCGGAGTCCGAGCCGAAGTCCGAGGACGCCTCAGACCCTCCCCCTCCCACGTCCGTCCCTCCCACGTCCGTCCCTCCGCCGCCCTCACCTGCCGCGACCTCGACGGTCACGTCGAGCACCAAGGTGGAGCCGCAGCCGCCCCGCTCCCGTCCGTGGATCGAGCGTAAGGGGCCATGGCATTTCGGTTTCGGCGCGGGCGCGACGCTCGTGGGCGGTCTCGCGCCGAAGGTTCTGGTCGGCAGTCGCGGCTTCATCGACCTCTCCCGGGAGCCAACCGGCGACTCCGTCTTCGCTCCCTTCTTCTCCGTGGGAGCGATCTCGACAGCGACGGCGACCGACATCACGCCGCTCGGTGGAATCGCGATCCGCTGGCAAGCGCTCGTCGGGACGGCCTGCCCGGTCGAGGTTGCCCTCTCGAGCATCGCCGTCTTCCGCCCCTGCTCGTCGCTCGAGGCGGGCCAGTTGCGTGGCGAGGGCATCCACATCCGGAACGCTCGCCGGACCGAAGGCGAGTGGGTCGCGGTGGGGCTCTCCGGGCGCCTTTCGCTCACAGTGTGGTCGGCGCTCTTTCTCGAGGTCGAGCTTGGCGGCTCCGCGCCGATCCTCTGGCCACAGTTCCGCTACACGACGGGCATGACGGCCTTCGATACGGCAGCGCTCGGTGCCCGTACGAGCCTTACGCTCGCGCTTCGCCTTTAGCGCCCGAAAAAAAGTATGCTCCGAGTGATCGTTTGGTACGGCTCCCGGCGATCTCCTTTGTTGTGACGGCGGCAGTCCAAGACGAAGAACTACCGCCGGCGCTACGTTCGTACCCGGTTGCGCGGGAAGATCGTCGCCTCGCTTCTCTCTTCGAGGAGCATGCGGCCTTCGTTGCACGTGCCCTTCGCCGTCTCGGCATCCCCGATCGCGACGTGGACGACGGGCTCCAGGAGGTTTTCCTCATCGCTCAATCCAAGCTCGATGTGATCGAGCCGGGAAAGGAGCGAGCCTTCCTCTTGGGCATCGCACGTCGTCGTGCCTCCACGCTGAGGCGGTCGCTCGACCGAGCGTCACGCCGCAGCGAGCACCCGCTCGAGTGGGTCGAGACCAGCACGGCCGCGCCCGACAGCAACGAACGTGCGGAGCAGGCGCATGCCCGCGCGATGCTCGATCAAATCCTCGATACGTTCCCCCCCGATCTGCGGACGGTGTTCGTGCTGCACGAGCTCGAAGAATTGGAGATCCCGGAAATCGCAGAGCTGCTCGGTATCCCGGTAGGTACCGGCGCCTCGCGACTACGTCGCGCCCGCGAGAAGTTCGAAGTCGAAGCGGAGCGCATGCGAGTCCGGCTCGCGCGCGAGAGGGAAGAATGAAGCGCTACCGGCATGACCCGAACGCGCCGAGCCACCTGCGAAAGCTGCTGGAGTCGGCTCGTGGGGACGACATCGGCGAAAACCGCCGGCGTTTGGTGGCGGAGCGGCTCGGCATCGCTTCGGCGGCAGCGGCTCCCTCGGACCCGAGCCGCAAGTCGTCGCCCCCCGGCACCAGAGCATCGCTATCCGTCGGCGGCGTCGTGCTGACGGCCATCGCTCTCATCGGCGGCACCACCACCTACGTCGCCATCAACCATCCGAGCCCTGCAGAGAGCCCGCCCGCGGCCGTATCGCTGACGGCCGCTCCCCCGTCGCCGACGTCAATCCTCGAACCGCCGACGTCGATCGTCGAGCCGCCGCCGGCGCCCGTCGCCGAGCCGCCGTCGATGCCATCAATGCCATCGATGCACGTCGGAGCGCTCCGCGAGGCGCGGTCGGAACGCGCGCCGATCGCGAAGCCAAACCCGGTAGCCGAACCGGGCGCCGGACCGAAGGGTGGGACGGGGGACCTCCGGTTGGAGATCGCCGCCCTCGACGGCGTCCGTCGGGCGACCGAAGGCGGGCGACCGCGGGATGCGCTCACGCTCCTCGACGACTACGCGGCCAGGTTCCCCGCAGGCAAGCTTCGCGAAGAAGCGCTCGTACTTCGCATCGAAGCGCTCCACGCGAGCGGAGACGAGGCGGGCGCACAGAGGCTCGCGCAGCAGCTCCTCCGAAGCTCTCCCAATACGCCTTACGCCGCCCGCGTTCAGTCCGCTCTCGCCAAGGCTTCGCCGAAGAAGGAATGAGTCGAACGAGTCACCAGGGCTTCCGGTAGCCACTCTACCTGCTCGGCGTAGCGCGCGTTGTGCGCTCTGCACCTCACGCGCAGGGTAGATGGCATCGGCCCCACCCGAAAGCCGTGGCCCAGGCTTTTCGGATCGGTCCGTCGAAGCGCGTTCCTGGTGGGACTCGTCGCATGCCGATTCAGCCGGCCCCGGGCCCGAGACTCAATAGACGTGGTCCGTGCACTCCATGTGGAGGTCTTCACGCTCGACCGTCATCACGACCGTCGAGTGGGCCGGGGCCGTGGTCCATCGCACCGGAACACCGAAGGCGGTTTCCAGCGGGTCGCGGGGGACGCTCGGCATGTGGTTGCACGTTCGCTTCACGAGGACGGTGCGACTCTTCACGATCTTCGGACGTATCTCGACGACGACGAGCTCGCCGTTCCCGCCGCGCGCCATCAGACGCGGCGAGGCGAGGACCAGCCGCCCCGCTTGCCCGTCGCCCTTCGTCACGTCGAGCGCAGAGCCCACCTCGCGACGACGGAAGAAGGCGCACGCTTCACCCGCGCGCGCGACGACGTACACCGGCGGCTTCGGCGGCTCGCCGCCTCTCGTCGCCTCGCCGATCTCGATCCGAAGCGGCGCGTCGTGCGGAAGCGCTCCAGCGTCCAACCGGTCGACGCCACGGACAGCATCTTGGCAGCGGATGTGCGCCGGCTCCTCGAGCGTCGCGAACCGCGCTTCTTCGTCGGGGCCGACGAGCGTGTAACCGCGCTTACCGAGCTCCTCGACGGCCTGGAGGTGACGTCGCTCGTTGCGTTCGCCGACCTCGGCCGCCAGCCGATCGAATGCGCTCTCCGACATCGCACCGGCGCAGCCGGCGAGCAGCACCGCGAACGCCGCGAGCGTCCACGCGCATCGCGAAGGCGCCGGAAGCGCGGGGACCAGCGTGTTCCTGAGATCCATGCCCTTCGTCACGGCGACCCAACGCGCGAGCGAGACCGTCCTTACAGGCGTGCCGTCGTCCTCGAATACCAAAGCGCGCGGCGTGGAGCACACGGCTTTCGAGGGGCGCAACGTCCAGATCGGCTACCAGAAGCTGGCGTCGACCCCCGGCGTAGGAGAGATTCGGACGATGTTCCGTCGCTATGTCCTTCGCGCCCTCGACGTCGACGAGGCGCGCGCGTTCTATCGCGAGGTTGCCGGCCTCGATTTCTCGGCGGCGCCGGAGAAATCGGGGATCGAAGTGTGGCCGCTTCACGAGCAAGCTCGCGCGCGCGGAGCTCCACCTCACTGGCTCGGCCAGCTCGCAGTCGTCGACGTCGAAGCGGCGGTGGGCCGCCTGCTCGAGCTCGGAGCCGAGCGTCTCGGCCCGACGGTCCGGGGGCGCGACGGCGCAGCCTTCGCGACGCTCCGCGATCCGCTCGGCGCGGTCGTCGGCGTACGCGAGAGCATGCCGCCGCCGGAGCGCACCCCCGTAGCATGGCACCACCTCAACACCCGTGACCTCGAGCGCGCCTGGACGGTCTACGCCGAGCTGTTCGGATGGCATCACACCGAAACCATGGAAGCTGCCGATCTCGAAGGCGGGCTTCGGATGTTCGCGTGGGATCGATCCGGGGAGACCGTCGGCAGCATCGCGAACACGGCGCGGTTGCCGGGCGTTCACACCCATTGGCTCTTCTACTTCCCGGTCGCCGACCTCGAAGCATCGCTTGCGCTCGTGCGTGCGAAGGGAGGCAAGACGCTCGCGCCGGTCGTCCTTCCGAATGGCAATCGCCTCGCCCCATGCGATGATCCCCAGGGGGCTGCGTTCGGACTCTTCTCCAGCGCCCAGTCCTGAACCAAACGGGCGATGCACCTCGACGGCGCGGCAGTGCTGGCGGCCGCACCGTGAGAAAGGATCGGGCGTCCTCAGTGCGTCGACGACCGCAACGGGGCAGTGATCGCCGCGGCGGCGCTTGATGGCGACTGCCTAGCCAGGTCCCCTCTCAGCAACCTGGCGCGGGGCCGCCACCGCAAGCCGAGCGCCCGAGCCTACCGCCGTGTCGATCAGACGCGCGCGTGCGAGGTGACGAGCGCGCGCCAGTCCTGGTTCTCCGCCTCACCGGTGTGACGCTCTCCGAAGAGCTGCGCGATTTGCTCGCCGTCCTCGGTGTACAGCTCGAGCGCCGTCACGAAGCCGTCGACCGTGGGCTTGCGGACCACCCACGCGTTGGCGATGCGGGTCGTACGCACGTGCAGGTTGAAGGCTGGATCCAGCACGTTGATCCAGTCTCCCATCGGCGCGACCCTGTGGACCGTCCCCGAGTAGATCTGGATGACACCGCAGTTGCCTACGAACACCATGATGCGAAGGCCCTGGGCCGCAGCCGAGCGCAAGGTCTCGTCGAGGCTCTTCGGGGCGACCTGGTAGGCGAGCTCCTCGCCGACGAGCCGCAGCGCCTGGGTGCGCGTCACTCCGAAGGTCCGCAACATGCCGAAGAACTCGTGCGTATCCTTCAGTGCGCGCCACGCCGCGCGCAGCGCCTCGACATCGATGGCGTCGTCGGGCTTCGGCGTGACCACGGCGGCCGCGGGCTCGAAGCCCGTCACCATGCCCTGCTCGGGCGACGAGAACTCGCGTACCAGCGCGCCGAACGCGTCGAGATCGCTCTCAGGACGCAGGAAGATCTTGTGGATCGCCTGGCCTGTCTCGTCGAAGAACTGGAGGCTCGTCGACAAACCGCGCGGCGTCTCGTCACGCACGGCGAAGCCGTAGCGCCATCGGTTCGTGAAGATGCGGAGATCGAGCGAGCTCACGCTTTGCCCGACCGGGCCGAAGAACTCGATGTTGTCGTACACGCCCTCGACTTCGATGACGGCGTCGCGGTTGCGCGTGACGGCCTTGACGCGTCCGAGGCCCGGGAGCTTCGCGATGAGCGCCTTCCAATCACCCGCGAGTCGGGTCGCAGAAACCGCGCTACCGCCATCTCGCGCCGTGCCGCTCGCGCTCGACAAGAGCTGGCACTCGCGCACCCCCAGGCGCTCGGCGAGCTCGAGGCCATGAAGGCCCTTCTCGCTCGCGCGGAGCTCCATCCACGCCGCCTTCAATTCATCTGCACTTCGCATCATCGAAAAGCCTCCATGCTGCTTCACACCAATCTCTGAGTCCGCACCCGCTAGGGAGCTGCGAGTGGCTCCCCCACCCCGCGCGAAGCGTCCGAACACTCCGAAGTCGTCGGCCCGAGTGTCACGACGAGCGGACAAGAGAGCTCGGGGTGCGTCACGACGGCTGCTCGCACGTCGAAGACCTCCTCGAGCAGCTCCGCCGTGAGGATGTCCGCCGGAGCTCCCAGCGCCTTGAGCTTACCGCGGTGAAGAACGCCGATGCGATCGGCGTACTGAGCCGCGAGGTTCAAATCATGCAGTACGCATGCAACGGCGCAGCCCTCCGAGGCTAGCCGGCGGGCGCACCGCAGCGTGGCGTGCTGGTGAGCGAGGTCGAGGCTCGACGTCGGCTCGTCGAGGAGAAGCACACGCCTCTCCCCACCTTCCCAGATCTGGGCGAGCGCGCGGGAGGTCTGGACGCGCTGCCGCTCGCCGCCCGAGAGCGTCGGATACGAGCGGTCGGCGAGCTCGAGCGTGTCCGTGGCAGACATCGAGAGCCGTGCGATGGCGCGGTCTCGTGACGGCTCTCGGCGCTCTTCATGCGGGAGCCGGCCGAGCAGCACGACGTCGTACGCCGAGAGCGGGAACGCCAAGGCCGCGTCCTGCGGAAGGACTGCGCGCATCTTCGCGCGTTCTCGCGGCGACCATGACGACAGCAGCTTGCCGGCCATCGTCACCTCGCCGGAGGTCGGCGTGATCTCCCCGCTGAGGACCTTGAGCAGCGTCGACTTGCCGGCCCCGTTCGGCCCGACGAGCGCGAGCACCGAGCCCGCGGGCACCTCGATCGAAACGTCGTCGAGCGTCTTGGCACCGCCGACGTGACGCGTCACGTTTCGAGCGGTGATCATGCAAGCGACCTACGCTCGCGCACGAGAAGCGCGAGGAAGAAGGGAGTGCCGATCGCCGCGGTGACGAGACCGAGCGGCAGCTCCGCCGGAGAGACGATCGTGCGCGCAACCGCATCGGCGATCAGTAGCAAGGTCGCCCCCGCCAGCGCGGTGGCGGGCATGAGGATGCGATGTTTGGGCCCGAGCGCGAGGCGAAGCAGGTGTGGCACGACGAGCCCGACGAAGCCGATGATCCCCGCCGACGCCACGGACGCGCCGACGCCAAGCGCCACGAGCATGAAGACGATGCGCTTCGTTCGCTCGACCGACACGCCGAGGTGGCCTGCCTCGGCCTCACCGAGCAGGATCGCATCGAGCGACCGCGCGCAACGAGGGAGCACGAGCAGCGGGACGCTCAAGAACGGCGCGGCGCTCAGCACCGTCGTCCAAGTCGCGCCGCCGAGGCTACCGAGGTTCCAGAACGTGATGGTCCGGAGCTGCGCGTCGTTGGCCATGTAGACGCAGAAGCCCATGGCCGCCTGGCAGAGCGCGTTGACCGCGATCCCCGCAAGCAACAGCATCGTGATGCTCGTCCGCCCTTCGAACCGAGCCATGCGCTCGATCGCGACCATGGAGACCATCGCGCCGGCGAACGCCGCGAACGGAAGGACGAAGGGCATGACCGACGCCGACAGCACGTGGATGACGTGCGCGCCGAACACGATCGACGCCACGGCGCCGAGCGCAGAGCCGCTCGAGATGCCGAGCAACGCCGGATCCGCCAAGGCGTTGCGAAAGAGCCCCTGCAACGCGACCCCCGAGAGCGCTAGCGTCGATCCGATCAGCATCCCGAGGACGAGCCGCGGCGCTCGGATCGCGAGGAGAACGGCATCGTTCTGAGCGTCTGCCGCGGAAGACGCGATGACGCCGAGCTTTCGGAACGGCATCCCGGCCACGAAGCCCGGGGACATCGGCACGCTTCCGATCGTCGCGCAGACGACGAGTGTGAGGACGAACAGCACGAGGAGGAGGGGCACGGCGAGGTCGTGTCGCAACGTCCGAGAGATGTGCTGGGAGCGCGCGACGCCCCATGTCGACGACTTCGCCGTCGTCACGGCGAGGCCGACGCGAGCTCGGGATGAAGCTTCTGCCCAAGCTCGAACACCGCGAGGCCGGTACGCGGACCGAATCCGAGCATGAGCAGGTCGTCCATCGTGACGAAGCGCTTCGCCCGACCAGCCGGCGTTTCGCTGATGCCCGGCATCTTCGCCAGCCCGTCGACGCCGCCCACGCTCTCGAGTCCCCGCGACGGGATCAGCACGAAGTCGGGCGCGGCCTGCACGACGGCCTCCGCCGTCATCGGCTTCGATCCCTCGAAGACGTTCCCCACGTTCTCACCGCCGGCGAGCGCCACGATGTACTCCCCCGCGGTGCCCTTGCCGAGGACGTGCGCCGTCGCAGCCCCGCGTGCGTAGATCGCGAGCACCTTCGGGCGCGAGCTCCCCTTCTCGACGAGTGCCTGGGCGCGCGCGAGATCGCGCTCGAGCGCGCCGACGAGCGGCTCGCCATCGCGCGCGAGGAGCTTCGCGACCGCTCGGATGCGCTCCTTGCCCGCTTCGACCGTCGGATCGGCGGAGACGATCTCGACGCGGACGCCGGCGCTCCGAAGTTGCTCGAGCACCGCGGGCGGGCCGGCGTCCGCCGACGCGATGATCATCGTCGGACGGAGCGAGAGGATCCCCTCGGCCGCGAGGCTGCGCTGGTACCCCACCTTCGGAAGCGTCAGCGCTGCGTCCGGGAAGACACTCGACGTATCGACACCGACGACGTCGGCACCGGCTCCCAGCGCGTAGATGATCTCGGTGACCGGTCCGCCGACCGAGACGATGCGCGCGGGCGCGGCGGCGTCGGTCGCCGCGCTCGATCCCACGGCGCCCTTCGACTCCTTCGTATCGACGTCCCCCGGCGACGCCTTCTTGCATGCGCCGCACACGGCGACGAACGCGAGCAACAGCAGCGCGCAAACGAGACCGCGAAGAGTGGCAACAGAAGCCCGCATGGTCATCTCAGAGCGCTCCCGCCTTGAGGACGAAGCGGCCGCTGGCCTCGCCCGTGGTTCCGTCGGCCCGACCGAAATAGGTGACGAGCTGGACCTTGTACATCTGCCCCGTCACGCCCTTGACCAGCCACGTGCCCGCCCTCGGAGACGTGTAGTGCGTCGCCTCCTCGTAGTCGTACCAGCCGTCGAAGCTCGTCTTGACGGCCCCGGTCTCGTCGACCTGACGCTCGCACTGCTCGTCGAGGAAGACCTCCGTGTGGAAGGTCGCCGTCGACACATCCGCGCTCGTCACGGCATCGATCGCCTTGTCCGGGATGAACGCGGCCTCTCCTTGACCAGGCCCGCCCTGACCGCCGTTCGTGAAGATCGTCGTCCTCTTGAACGCGAGGTCCCACCCAGAGGAGGAAGCCGCGCTCTTGTCCGTCACTTCGACCTTCGCGTGCGTCGCAAGGCTCAGGTACACGCGCGGGTTCGACGCGGCCGCCGCCACGCCTCCGGCCGACGCATCGACGAAGAGCGTCGTGATCCCGTCCCGGGTCTCGACGACGGAGACCGCTCCCGTCGATACCGAGTCGATCGGGCCGAGGAGCTGCTCGGCGGCTGCCGTGCAGTCCCCGTCGGGGTTCGTCGGGGCGGAGGAATCATTCCCATTGCCAGCGTCGTCGGTCGGGCCGGGCGCCACGTCCGCGCCCGCGTCGCCGCTACCTCCAGCGTTGGTGGATTCAGCGTCATCCGAGTCCGTGCAGGCCGCTGCGAGAACGACGAGGAATGGAACGGCAACGAGCGAAGGAAGCTTCGACATGGTCAACCTCGTACCGGCTTGATCTTCATCACGACGGTGCCGGGCGATGTCGTCGTGGGAGATTCGAATGATCGGAACCCGACCAAGAATTTCTGCTGCCCGCTCGCATCGACGACGAGCCACGTGGCGTAGGCCGGCGCGACGGGAGCGACGCTGCGATCGAGCCACGCCTCACCGAACACGCTCACGATGCGGTCCCCTCGGAAGACCTGACCGTCGAACGATGCGTGCGTCACTGCCTCGAAGCGCGCCCGCTCGCTCACATCGGTGCGAGCCATCACCTGCGCGACCGTCTCGCTCGCCGTCTCGCTCGCCGAGAGATCGACGGCGATCGTGCCTCGCGGTCCACCCATCTCGCCGTTGACGCCGACGTTCGACCTCCGGAAGCAAAGGCTCCAATCGGTCGAAGCGGCGGCCTCGGCGGGGGTCAACATCGATCGCCGGCCGCTTCCCAGATTCAGGCAGTCGCTCGGCGCGGTCTCCGGCGCTTGCGCGCCGCCGGCCGTGCCGTCGACCCCGGTGAGGTCGACGACGGCTCCCGACGTGCCGTCCGCGAAGAGCTCGGCGTAGCGAAGCTTGTAGAGCGCAGCCACCGGCGCACCGTCCCGCTCGCCGTAGTAGTTGATGACCTGCACCTTGAAGAGGCGGTCCGCGTCCTTGACGCCGTAGACGTGGTAGCGGCTCCAGAGGGCGTGCGTCGTCTCGTCGTACGCGTACCAGTCGAGGAACGCGCCTCCCGCCTTGTCCGCGGAGATGAACGGCACCGTCGGGGCGTCACTGCCGAGGAACGTGGCGGCGTCGAGAGGACCGAAGGCGCCTCCGGTTCCTTGTCCCGACACGCCGCTGTTGGTGACGACGTCGAAGCCCTCGAAGGCGAGGTCCCAGTCCAGCGATGAAGCCGGGGCACCGGTGACGGAGACGACGGAGGGATTGGCGAGCTTGACGAACACACGACCTGACGCCGGCACCGGCACGCGGAGCTCGGTGCCCGTATCGAAGACGTCGACGTCGGAGCCGCCCCCGCCGTCGCTCCCCGGTGGAACGTCGGTCGGCCTCCCGTTCGGGCCCCCCGCCGGGTCGGCGCTGTCACTGCACGCCGAGAGCACGCTCAAACCCCATGAGCACAAAACGACCGAAAGGCTCAGACGAAGCACGACGGAACGCATCACTCCTCCTCCCAGGGAAACTCGGCGCGAATACCGACGTAGAAAACTCGGCCGAACGGTGGGCGCAGATCGCCGATGCGGCCCGGCTCTTGATGGACGTCGACGAGATTGAGCACCCCGACATACGCCTCCGACCTCGGCCAGATGGGCCGCGAGACGCGCAGATCGATCGACGAGTAGCCGGGCGAGCGCGTCGTCTCGTCGACGAACGCGTCGGTCACGACGCGCCAGCGTAGGTACCCCTGGATGTTCCAGAAGGCCGTGCCGCGAAGGGACGTGGTGACCGTGTGCGGAGGCCGGCCGCCGAGGGGGCGCCGGTTCACGTCATCGCGCGTGTAGAGATACGCGTAGCTCGCCTCGGCGTGGAAGCGGTCTCCGATCCGGTATCCCGCGTCCAGTTGCGCGCCCATCGTGCGCGCAGCTCCGAAGTTCTTGTACGTGTACGAGGTCACGCCGCCCGTTGCTTTCCCGGCGGAGAGATCGATTTCGATGAGGTCATCCACCCAGTTCGCGAAGCCGCTCGCGCGGATCTGCGCCCGTCCGTCTTGCCAACCGACGTCGCCGTTGATCCCCCAAGACGTCTCGGGCGAAAGCGACGGGTTGCCGTCGACGCGGTAGCCGTAGATCGAGTGATCGAAGATGAAGCCGAGCTCCTTGGCGCTCGGTCCCCGGAAGCCTCGTCCGCCCGACGCGCGGACCTGGACGGTCTTGCTCACGCGCGACGACAGCGCGAGGCGAGGCGTGACGGCGGATCCGTAGCGCGTATGAAGCTCGCCGCGGACACCCGGCAAGAGCGTGAGCCAATCGCCCAAACGCCAACGCAGTTGGGCGTAGGCGGCCCCGCTCGCCAGGCTCTGCGAGTCGACTTCCGGGAGGTGCGTCGTCACGATCCCCTGCGAGGAGCTCTCCGACTTCGTCAGCTCCTGCCCGAAGCTCTCTGCCTCGAACCGCGCCCCGGCGACCCAGGTGCGCGGCCCGTCGGCGATCGTCGCGACGCCCTCCGCGCTATGCATGCGGTGGTGACGCTCGCGCACCTCGTCGAGCGGCGAGTTGCGGCGATCTTTTGCCGAAACTCCGTCGATCCATTGCCTGCCGAGCGTGAACCGAAGGCTCGAGCCCCCGCCGAGCTGCATCGTCTCGATGACGTGCAGGGTGTAGCGGTTCGTCTCCTCAGGGAGGTCGACGATGTAGCGACCGAGGCCGGGCGTGACCGTCGACTCGACGCCGTCGAGACGGTCACGGAGCCAGCGTCCGCGCACGCGCACGTCGATGCCCTTGGCGATCGAGGTGCCCGCGCGGATGCCGAGCATGCGGCGGTTGCTCTCCGGGATGCGTAGATCCGGCAGCCCCTCCGTCGCAACCATGCCGTCCTGGCGCGTGTAGTTGAGGTCGAGCCCGGCCCACGTCGCGCCCTTCCTGTACGCACCGTTTCCCTGGAGGACGAGGCCGCGGTAGCTCCGACCCTCGAGGCGTGCGCGCCCGCTCGGTCCCTCGAGGCGTGGCGGACCGGTCAGGATGTTGACGACGCCGCCGATCGCGCTCGCCCCGTAGAGCGAGCTCGTGGGACCGGTCACGATCTCGATTCGATCGATGTCACCCGTCGGGATGTTCGCGAGGTCGATGGCGCCGCCCACGTCGCCGACGACCCGCTCCCCGTCCTCGAGGACGAGCACGCGATCACGGTCGAAGCCCTGGATCTGGATCGCGCTGACGTTACCGAGGTAGCCGTACGCGCCCGGATTGACCTGCACGCCAGGCTGGGAGGAGAGCGCCTCGCCGACGTTGGTGGCACCACGTCGAATGGCTTCTTCTCCGGTTACGGTCTCCGTCTTCACGGTCGCGCGCTGGGCAGACTCTGGCGTTCGGGTGCCGGTGACCACGACGTCTCGAGTCGTGTCACCGCGCGCCTGCGCACGCGCCTTTCGAGGCGACGAAGCCGAGATCAAAGACACGAACATGGCCATGAAGAGCGCCCGAGCGCCGCGAGGTCCCATTAGATGAAAATGAAAACCATTTTCATTTACAGCTCGCTTACCGCAATCCAGCACCACCGTCAACAGCTCGCCTTCCGGCGCGCGCTCTGGGCTGGACACGCGCCCCACGCTCCGCCGACGTTGGCCTAAATGAATTTGACTTTCAACATCAAATCCCCCACGGTCTGCCGAAACGCGCGGGGATGCCGGCGCAGAGAACGAGGGTGGTCGTGATGGTTCGAGAGTCGTTGGTCGAAGAGCGGAAGAGTGGGCTGCGTGGTGTCGGTTCGCTGGCGCGCGCCGTTTCGGCAGGCGCCGCCGTGGTCGCGGCGTGTGCTCTCGTCGCGTGCAGCGACGACGAGGGCGGCGACTTGTCGAATGTGACCCCCGATTCCGGCGCCGCGAACAAGGACTCGGGGACGCCGCCGGGCACGGACGCAGGTGAGCCCGACGACGAAACGAAGGACGCGGGGCCGGACTCCGGTGACGTCGAGGAGCTCGATCCGACCTCGTGTCGGATCACGCCGACCGCGGGCAGCGGCGATACCGTCGTCGAGCTCTGCAAGCCCGCGCAGGGCGGTACCGTCAAGCACGTGACCATCGCCGGGCTGCAGACGCCGGCGGTGCACGCGTCGGCGTCTATCGTCTTCGGATTCGACGAGGCGCCCACCAGCGCCCAGGGCCCCATCGAGCCCGATCAATTCCGCGTCCTGTTCTACGGCGGCGGTTCGCCTGCTCCGCCGGCTCTGATCGGGGCGACGTTCGGCTCGTTCAGCGAGACGCTCGAGGGAAACGCATCCTTCTTGAACACGGCTCCGTCGACGGTCTGCTTCGACGTCCACGACGGCGGCACGACCACGGCTCCGTACTTCGCGCTCTGGGTCACTGGACAGAAGGGTGCCGACTGCGCAGACCGCTCCACCCTCACCGTGGCGAGCGCGTGGGGGATTCGCGCGAATTGGAAGGGCGCGACCGGCGCCATCGACAAGGCCGCCAAGGCGTTCTACCGCCAGGCCGCCGGGCTCCCGCTCCCCACGATCACCGTCTCCACGACGCCGGCGCTGACGGCCGATGCACTCGCGGCGGCCGTCGATTGCACCACGGCCTGGCAGACGAACACGGATTGGCAGGGCCTTTGCGCACCTGCCGCGGGTGCAGCTCGTCACGTCCGCATCGAAGGGGCCGCCACGACGGCAAACAACGGCTACTGGTATGCGGTGCTCGGCCAGGATCCGAACCCCGCGGGCCCCCCCGCTGTCGGAGCGGGCAAGCTCATCGTCACGGCGGGGCAGTCCAGCAGCGGCGCGTCGTGGACCTACTTCCGCTTCGGCGCCACGGCGGGCTCGAACTCGACCACGCAGTTCAATTACGCGACCGACGCCGAAGCGCCGCTCTACACGAGCGGTCCGACCACGGTGTGCTTCGATCTCGGGCAGTCCGGGGCGAATCAGCGCTTCGTGTTCTGGGCGACGGGGGCGAAGGGTGCAGACTGCACCAAGCGAACCACGCTCACCACGACGAGCGCGCTCTACGACAGCACGACGGACGCATCGACCGGCGCGATCTGGAGTGGGCTGCTCGCGACCGGGAAGCAGAACTTCATCAAGACGAACAACGCGACGGTCTCGCTCGTGAAGGCGGTCGTCTCGAGCGAACCCGCCGCGCTGTGACCTGCGCGACTCGATAGAAGTAGTCCGTACACTCGATGCGCTCGACCGTCATCACGATGGTCGAGCGCGGCAGCGTCCGGCGGACCGCAAGATTCTCCAAGTCGGCACCGCGGCGCGCGGGCATCGTCGGACCATGGGCTCACGAGAATCGTCCGTGCCGCCGCTGCAGAAGCGAAGGCGCCGGAGTAGAGTCAGCGGGATGATGACGACGACGCTGCACGAAGGCTCTCTCCGCGTCGTCGACTATTGCTGCACCGCACGTCCCGGCGACCCATCCGTCGTCGAGGTGCACCCGGACTTCTCGATCTCCTACGTACGGCGCGGAAGCTTCGGGTACCGGAGTCGTGGACGTTCGTTCGAGCTCGTGGCCGGGTCGCTGCTCGTCGGGCGACGGGGCGACGAGTACGTCTGCACGCACGAACATCACGCGGGCGGCGACGAGTGCCTCTCGTTCGCGCTCACGCCCGAGATCGTGGACGAGATCGGTGGCCGTCCCGAGGTCTGGCAGGTGGGAAGCGTCCCGCCGCTGCCGGAGCTCATGCTCGTCGGCGAGATGGGGCAAGCCGCGGCGAACGGAGCAAGCGACGTCCGACTCGACGAGGTCGGCCTCGAGATGGCGGCACGCTTCGTCGAGGTGGTATCCGGGCAGAAGAGAAGCCCCGTCGAGGCCAGCGCACGCGACCGCCGTCGTGCCGTCGAGGTGGCGCTCTGGCTCGACGAGCGCTCACACGAGCCGATCGATCTCGAGACGATCGCGAAGGAAGCAGGCTCGAGCCCGTTCCATTTCCTGCGCCTCTTCTCGAAAGTCCTCGGCGTCAGCCCGCACCAATACGTGGTTCGCTCCCGCCTGCGCCGTGCGGCCCGTCTCCTCCTGGAGGACACGCGGCCGATCACCGAGATCGCGTTCGAGGTCGGCTTCGGCGACCTCTCGAACTTCGTGCGCACGTTCCGTCGTGCCGCCGGCGCCTCGCCGAGGAGCTTCCGCCGCGCAGCTCGAGGCGACCGCAAGTTCCGCCAAGATCGCGCCCTCGCTCGATCGCTAGGGTGACCTCCACATCGATTCCTCGTCGGGAATCGCAGGAGGTCATCATGTACGATCACATCGGGCTCACCGTGAAAGACATCGACGCAAGCGTCCGCTTCTACTCGGCGGTGCTCGCTCCGCTCGGCTACGAGCTCTGCTCGCGCGATTCAACGAGCGCGGGCTTGGGACCGAAGGACGCGCCGGCGCTGTGGCTGTACCAGTCGGACAAGGCTCGGCCCGCAGCGACGCACATCGCCTTCAGCGCGGACGCACGGAAGGCCGTCGATGGATTCCACGCAGCAGCCATCGAGACCGGCGGTCGCGACAACGGGCCGCCCGGCGTTCGCGCCGATTACGCGCCGACGTACTACGCAGCGTTCGTCATCGATCCCGATGGCAACAACGTCGAGGTCGTCTGCAACGAGTAGTTGTCGGCGAAGGATGTGGCGGGCTGGGCTCGGGTTGCCGAGCTCGGCGTCCTTCGCAACGAACGGCGCGGCCCCCGAAGCAGCCGCGCCATCGCCCTTGGCGCTCTCGGATCGCCCTTGGCCGTTCCTTGGGCCACCTCGGCCTCGACGTTCGCTCGGATCCTTGCGACAACAGCGACTGTGAGGGCTCTACGTCTCGCGATGGCAACGAACCACCTGCTACGCCTGATGGGAGGAGGGCTCTTGTGCCTCCTCGCGGCCTGCACGCGTCAGAGCTGCACGCCGGCTCCCGACGGGAATGGTGACGCTCCGCCCGCTGCGTCGGGGACATCGAGTCCGGGACAAGACACCGCGCGAACGCGACGCTGCTTCAGCGTCGTGGCCAAGGACAACTCCCCCTCCACCCGCGCGGTGTTCGAAGCGAAGCATTGCCAGGGAGGCGGCGTGACTTGGGCAGGCATCCTGCGCGTCCTCGTTCACCGCCGAGGCACGAGCAAGGCCGTCGAAGCGGAGACTCCGGGATGGACGGGGGACGTGCGCACACTGTCGTGGGAGGGTGGCAGTACACGAGTGGCCATCGACGACGAGGCTGACGCGGCGCTGTTCTGTGCCGACTCGCAGCGTCTCGTCGACGAGATCCGGAGCGACGTAAAGCGACTGAACGCTCGAGCGGGAGAGCTGGAGCGCGCCATGGGAGAAGCGAATCCATTCGAGCTCGAATGCCTTCCAGACGACGCGTCCCTCTCGGCCCTGATGAACGGATTGAATCCCTCCCCACCCCCTTCACCTGCGGAGGCTCGCGCACGCGAAGACGGGCTTGCTCGGATGCGCGCGGTGCTCGCCAAACAGCGCACGTGGTGTTGGGGACCGGGCGGCGCGGCGTTCGGCGGAAAGGGCGGCTTCACGTTGCACGAGAACGGTCAGGCAGCCTCGTTCGGTGACGGTGCAACTCCTCGCGACGGCCGATGGACTCTCGGACAGGACGGACGGGTCGAGGTCATACTGCCGGGGGGCCTGCATCACTTCGACGCGGGAGAGAATGGGCGACTGGGATTCAACCACACGGCCGGACGCGAGGAGCTCCAGCCCTGCGTGCAGCCTCGGTGAGGCTCACTGGAGAGCCTGGCGGATCGAACGGAGGTCGAGGTGGGAGCCAACATGCGTCGCGCCCGCAGCAACGAAGACGTCTCCTGCATCCGAGACGGCACCGTGCTAGCAGTTGCTACCGAATGCGTAGCTTTCTCGGGATCGACCTCGGCACCACCAACTCCGTCGCGGTCCTCGTAGATCTCGACGGACGGACCACCGCGGTCCGCACGGCCGATGGCGGCTCGCTCCTTCCGAGCGTGGTGAGGCTCGACGCACGCGGGAACGTGATCGTGGGCGCGCGGGCGCGGCGCTTCCTCGACTCCGATCCGGAGAACACACGCGGCGAGTTCAAGCGGCTCATGGGCTCGGGACGCAAGCTCTCGTTCCGCTCGGCGAAGGTGGAGAAGACACCCGAGGAGCTCTCGGCGCTCGTGCTCGGGGCGCTTCGCAGTCACGCAGAGCAGGTCCTCGGTCATGCGCCGAAGAGCGTCGTCATCACGGTACCCGCCCTCTTCGAGCTGCCGCAGACGAGAGCGACGAGTGAGGCCGCTCACCTCGCGGGATTCGAGCACGTCGAGCATCTCCAGGAGCCCGTCGCCTCGGCGCTGACCGCGGGATGGAAGCGCGACGAGGACTCGGCGCCTTGGCTCGTCTACGACCTCGGCGGCGGCACGTTCGACGTGTCGCTCCTCGAGACCCGTGAGGGCGTGCTCCGCGTGATCGATCACGACGGCGACAACTTCCTCGGCGGACGCGACATGGACGCCCGGCTCCTCGACCACGTGCTCGCCACCCTGAGCGAGACGTACGGCCGTCCGTTCCGCCGCGAGGATCCTGCGCTCGGTCCGGTCCTCCGCCGGCTCCGGACGGCGTGTGAAGACGCGAAGATCGAGCTCGGGAGCGGGCGCGACGCCTCGATCACGCTCGTCGAGCCGCTGGTGATCGACGGGGAAGAGATCCTCGTGGACGTTCCGATCGAGCGACACCAGTTCGACGCGCTCGTCCTACCGATCGTCGATCGCTCGATCGAGGTGTGCCGCCGCCTGGTCGCTCGACAGGGCCTTGCCCCGACGGGCATCGGCCGGATCGTGCTCGTCGGCGGTCCGACGGTCATGAGCACGCTCCGCCAGCGCCTCGAGGAGCGCCTCGGGATCGCGTTGGCCACCGACGTCGATCCGATGACAGCGGTGGCCGAGGGTGCCGCGCACTTTGCCGCCGAGCACGAGCTCGCGACGACGGGAGCCGCTAGCAAGACCGACGCGGCGAAGCGGGCGCGCGAGACGTCTCAGCCCAACGCCGAGAAGGTCTGGCTGCAGTATCCGAGCATCTCGGGCGACCTCTATCCGTACGTCGTCGGGCGTGTCGCGGCGGGCAAGGTCGCGACGGTGAAGCTCGAGCGCGCCGGCGGCGGCTTCACGAGCGCGGAGGAGCGCGTCGACGAGGACGGCTCGTTCGTCGTCCAGGTCGAGCTCCGCCCGCGAGTGCAGAGCACGTTCCGCGTGCTCGCCACCGACGCACAGGGCCGCGCGGTCACGCTCGATCGCGACGAGCTGACGATCCGCCACGGTCTCTCGCTCGCCGACCCACCGCTCTCGCGCACGATCGGCATCGCGCTCGCCGACGGCAACGTCGCCGTCTATTTCGAGCGCGGCGCTCCCCTGCCCTCGCGCAAGACGTTCCGGCTCCGGACGTCGCTCACGGTGCACCCCGGGCAGAAGGAGAGCGCGGTCAGTGTTCCCATCGTGCAGGGCGAGGTCGAGCTCGCACACCTCTGCCGCCTCGTCGGCACCATCGAGATCCGGGCGGAGTCCCTCACGAGCGTCTTGCCCGCGGGGTCGTCGGTCGACGTCGTCCTCGAGCTCGATCGCGGCGGGAGGCTCTCCGCAACCGCACACCTGCCCGAACGCGGGGTCTCGTTCCCGGGAACGCTCGTCCTCGTAGCACCGGACGCGCCGCTCGCCGACCTGGAGGCGCAGCTCGAACGCCTGCGCGCGAAGACCGAGTCACTCTACGCCGACAGCCTCGTAGACGACACCGGCCGGAAGAAGCTCGTCGCGATCGACGCGTTGCTCGACGACGCCTCGCGCGAGGTCGAGGCGGGACGCGGGAACGATCCCGACGCGCTCGAGAAGCTCCGACGTCTGCTCATCGAGGCGGACGGCGCGATCGCCGACGTCGACGCGCTGCGCGCCTGGCCCGAGCTCGAACAGACGGCGCTCGAGAACGTCAGCTTCGCCCTGAGCTGGGTCTCCCATCTCGGCAGCGACGGCGAGCGCCGAACGCTCGACGAGGCGATCCGGAGCCTCGAACGTGCACGCGCGATGCGCAACGCGTCCGAGTTCGGCAAGCGGATGCGGACGGTCGAGAACCTCGGCGTGGTCGCCGCGATGCGCGACCCCGCCGTCGTGGCGCGTCAGCTCCGCAGCGCGAGCGCAAGGATCGGTGAGATGCGCGACCCTCACGCTGCACGGCAGCTCATCGCGAAGGGCGAAGCGGCGCTTGCATGCACGGACATCGACGAGGCGCGGAAGACGACCTACGCGCTCTGGGATCTCCTCCCTCCCGAGGAGCGTATCCGGGCGAAGGCTCACGGCTCCGGCGTCGAGCGCTGATCCCCATGTACCCTCACAATCCATTTTACGTGCTCGAGCTCGGTCACGACGCTGCGCCCGGCGAGATTGAACGCCAGGGACGGAAGCTGCTCGGGCTCTTCGAGGTCGGCTCGACCAAAGCCGGCACGTACACCTGCCCGCTCGGAACGTTCGAGCGCGACGAGACGATGGTGCGCGAGGCGATGGCTGCCCTGCGCGATCCGCGCCGCCGCGCGAAGGAGAGCTGCCTCGTGAGCCTGCTGGCAGGCGCCGGCGAGGAGACGATCGTTCGCGAGCAGGACTCCCCCCTCGAGGACGCGTTCCTCGCCGGCGGCTATCGAGGACTGTGAGGTAGGGAAGATGTCGGCCATCATCGGCGTCATCGTGATCTTCGCGATCCGCGCACTGCTCGCCTACTCGCAGAGAGGCAAGGTGCAACCTCCGCCGAGCAAGTCGCATGGCGGCCGCTCGCTTGTCTGGGGCCTGCTCGTGCTCGTGTGGATCGGTTTCGCGATCTACACGTTGGCGACGATCCTCGCCGTCCTCGTGGACGGGCTCGAGCCCGTCTCCGCGACGACGCTGCTCTCCGCCGCGTGGAAGATCGTCCTCGCGGGCGCGGTTGCAGCGATGCTCTTCTCCGCCTGGCCGCTGCTCCGCGCGCTCGCGCGGCGTGGGCACCCGAAGGTCGTCTACTACCTCGCACACATCGCGCTCGTGTGCCCGAGCACCGGGGAGACGTACTCCGGCGCGTGCCTCCTCGCCCTCCTCGCGCTCGCTCACCGCGGCTCGGTGACGAAGGACGAGCTCGAGTGGATCCGCACGCGACTTCACAAGGAGACGCACCACTTCGGCACCTACGCGACCGCGCGTGGGCTCCATCTCGCGCTTCAGGCGCGCCTCACGGCGAACGAGAAGCGAACCAGTGACGCCGAGGAGCAATGGCAGCAGGCGCGCTTCCTCCTCGGCACGGTCACCTATGTCTCCGAGCGCGGTGCTCCCAAACCGGTCCGGCAGCTCGTCTGGGAGCTCCTCGGCCTCGAAGACGCGAGCCTCGGCCGCTGGGGGTCGCTCGAGGCAGCTCCCGAGAAGCAGCTCACACCGCTCGCGCGCGTCCTCCGGGACTGGGTACGCGATCGCTTCCTGAACAAGCCCGCCTCGCCCGACGTCGAGCGCAGGAGGCGCCGACTCGCCTCGCCCATCCTCGACGACCTCTTCCAGCGGCCACGCGAGGTCCCTCCTCCCGAGAGTCCCGCGGAGGTGTGGAGCCGAGCCCGGCGCAACTTCGTCACGCTCGTACGTGGCGGGTCGATCGGACCACGCCACGTGTTGAACCTCCTCGCGACCTTCGACCTACTCCTCCATCCGAAGTTCGAAGACACGCTCCTTCCGCCCGCGGTCCGCGAAGACGAGGAGCTCACCAACCTCGTCCACGACGACATCGCGAAGGCGCTGACCGGACCGATCGCGCGCGAGGGCGCCCCGCTCTTCGCGATGAACGCATACGGCCCGATCTCCGCCCGTGTGTACCAGCAGGTCGAGACCATGCTCCTGGGCGAGATGGAGCGTGCGCTCTTGGCCCTCCAGGAGCGCGCGAACACAGGGCTGCGGCAGCATGCGTTCCGCGAGTGGATGGAGGCCTCGTATGTGCGCTCCGTGTTCCGGCGGGTCGAGATGGCGCTCGGGCCCGACGTCGCGGCTCGGGTCTGGCCGGACTACGTCCTGTGGTACGGGAACTTCGGCGTCCAGCTCTCGGAGACCGCGCCTCACCGGCGCGTTCTCGCACACACCATCTTCAAGGCGCTGTCCGGAGACGCGGCCCGCTTCGACGACGAGGCGAACGTCAAACAACAGGCACACAACGTCATCGTGACGTCTGGGCTCGACTGATCGCGTTCGGAGCGCCGATCGAGGCAGCCACCGATCAGCGGAGGTACGCCGCCAGGTGCTTGCCGGTCAGCGTCGACCGCGCAGCGACGAGATCGGCCGGCGTGCCTTCGAACACGATCCGCCCGCCGTCGTGGCCCGCGCCGGGCCCGAGATCGATGATCCAGTCGGCATGCGCCATGACCGCCTGGTGGTGCTCGATCACGATGACCGACTTGCCGGCCTCGACCAGCCGGTCCAGGAGCCCGAGGAGCTGCTCGAGGTCGGCCAGGTGTAGGCCGGTGGTCGGCTCGTCGAGCACGTAGACGCCGCCGTCGGCCCCCATGTTCGTCGCGAGCTTGAGCCGCTGCCGCTCGCCACCCGACAGCGTGGTGAGCGGTTGGCCGAGCCGCAGGTAGCCGAGCCCCACGTCGTCCAGGCGCTGCAGGATCGCGTGCGCGGCCGGCGTATACGCCTTGCCGGCGCCGAAGACGCCGACCGCATCTTTGACCGGCAGGTCGAGCACCTGGGCGATGTCGAGCCCGCCGAGCTTGTACTTCAGCACCGACGCCTGGAAGCGACGGCCCTCGCAGTCCTCGCAGACCGTCGTGACGCCGGCCATCATCGCCAGGTCGGTGTAGATCACGCCGGCGCCGTTGCACGTCGGACACGCGCCCTCGGAGTTGGCGCTGAACAAGGCGGGCTTCACGCCATTGGCCTTCGCGAACGCTTTGCGGATCGGCTCCAGCAGATCGGTGTAGGTCGCCGGGTTGCTCCGTCGCGAGCCACGGATCGGGGTCTGGTCGACCGACACCACTCCTTCGCGACCGCGTACCGAGCCGTGGATCAGGGAGCTCTTGCCCGAGCCGGCCACGCCGGTCACCACCACGAGCACGCCGAGCGGGATGTCGACGTTGACGTTCTTCAGGTTGTGCGTGCGGGCGCCGCGAATTTTCATCACGCCCGACGGCTTCCGCACCGACCGCTTGAGCGAGGCCCGATCGCTCAGGTGACGCCCGGTGAGCGTGCCGCTGGCCCGCAGCCCGTCGACGGTGCCCTCGAAGACCACCTCGCCGCCGCCGGTGCCCGCCTTGGGGCCGAGGTCGACGACGTGGTCGGCGATCGCGATCGTCTCCGGCTTGTGCTCGACCACGAGGACGGTGTTGCCCTTGTCGCGCAGCCGCAGCAGGAGCTCGTTCATCCGCTGGATGTCGTGCGGGTGCATCCCGACCGTCGGCTCGTCGAAGACGTAGGTCACGTCGGTGAGCGACGACCCGAGGTGCCGGATCATCTTCGTGCGCTGCGCCTCACCCCCCGACAGCGTGCCGGTCGGCCGGTCGAGGCTGAGATAGCCAAGCCCGATCTCCACGAACGAGTCGAGGCTGTGGCGCAACGATGCCAGCAGCGGCTGGACGGACGGCTCGTTCAGACCGCGCACCCACGCGGCGAGATCGCTGATCTGCATCGCACAGGCGTCGGCGATGTTCTTCCCTTTGATCTTGGAGGACCGGGCGGCCTCGCTGAGCCGAGTGCCGTCGCACTCGGGGCAGGTGGTGAAGGTGACCGCGCGCTCCACGAAGGCGCGGACGTGCGGCTGCAGCGAGTCGACGTCCTTCGACAGGTACGACTTCTGGATCCTCGGGATCAGCCCCTCGTAGGTCAGGTTGATGCCGTCGACTTTGATCTTGGTCGGCTCCTTGTGGAGGAGATCGTGGAGCTCCTTCTTCGTGAACTTCCGGATCGGCTTGTCCGCATCGAAGAAGCCGCAGCCGTTGAAGATGCGCCCGTACCAGCCATCCATCGAGTAGCCGGGGATCGTGAGCGCACCGTCGTTGAGCGACTTCGTGTCGTCGTACAGCTGGGACAGGTCGATGTCGTTGACCGATCCCATGCCCTCGCATCGCGGGCACATGCCGCCGGTGCGGTTGAAGACGACCTTCTCGGCCTTGCCGCTCCCCTTCTCGACCGTGAGCGACCCGACCGCGCGGACCGATGGGACGTTGAAGGCGAAGGCCTGGGGCGAGCCTACGAACGGCTTGCCGAGGCGGCTCCACAGCACCCGCAGCATCGCGTTGGCGTCGGTCACCGTGCCGACCGTCGAGCGGGGGTTACCGACCAGTCGCTCCTGGTCGACGATGATCGCGGTCGTCAGCCCTGAAAGGACGTCGACCTCGGGCCGGGACAGCGTCGGCATGAAGCCCTGCACGAACGCGCTGTAGGTCTCGTTGATCATCCGCTGCGACTCCGCCGCGATGGTGCCGAACACCAACGACGACTTGCCCGAGCCGGAGACGCCGGTGAATACAGTCAGCCGGCGCTTGGGGATCTCGATGCTGACGTCCTTCAGGTTGTTCTCGCGGGCGCCCTGGACGCGGATGAGGTCGTGGCTGTCGGCGGGATGCTGGCTGGAGGAAGGCATGTGCTCGATGTTGGTTCGGGGCCAAAAGCGGCAGGCGGGTGAATCTTGCAGGAATGCGAACGGGTTTGGCCAGCGTCGTCGAAAGACGTCCTCGAGCGACGCGGCCTCTCTCGTCGTCGAGAGAAGCCGCCGGGTCAGATGCCCGCAAGCGCGTCGCCCGAGCCGTCGAAATCCGACGTCACCGTCGGTGTGGTCGATCGGTAGTGCCTCACGGATCGAGGATCGATTCCGGCACCCGCTGCGACGAGCTCAGCCGCGCGCCTCGACCATCTTCCAGCCGTTGCCCGAAGGATCCCGGAAGCCGGCGTCCACGGTGCCGAAGCGCTCCATGGGCTCCTGCGTGAACTCCACCCCGCGGGCGCGCATTCGGTCGTACGCCGCGCGGCAGTCGTCGACTTCCAGCACGAGGGGCGGCATCGCGCCCTTCGCCACGACCTCGCACAGCGCCTGCGCGGTCCCCGCGTCGTGCGTCGGCGGCCCCGGCTTGAACAGCCCGAGCTGGAAGGACGGCTGGTCCGGGTGCTGCACCGTGAGCCAGCGGTAGTCGCCGTTCTTCACGTTGGTGTGGACCTTGAAACCGACCTTCTCGACGTAGAACTCGAGCGCTTCGTCCTGATCGCGAACGTACAAACCGACCATCCCGACACCCTGGCTCATGTGACCTCCATTTCGTCGGCCCCATTCGTACCGCCGACCTCCTGCCGTCGCTTCTCCGAAACTGCGATCGTGAGATCGGGCCGGCGAGCGGCAGCGAGATAGCAGGCGGGAACGCGCTCGAGCTCGTGCGGAGCGACCTTCTCGCGTGCCCGAAACTCCCCCGGGCTCTCGCCGGTGACGTCGCGAAACGTGCGCCCGAACGTGCCCAGGCTGCTCCAGCCCGTCTGGAAGGCGATGTCCGTGATCGACAGGTCGGTGTCCCGGAGCAGCGCCGTCGCCCGCTCGATTCGCCGCGTGAGCAGGTACCGGTGCGGCGGGATCCCAAAGGCCTCCTTGAAGGACCGTGCGAAGTGGGCCTCCGAGACGCCGCTCACGCGTGCCAGCCGCCGGACCGGCCACTCCTCATGCGAGGCAGCGTCCATCCGGTCCTTCGCGCGCAGCAGGCGCCGCAACAGCTCGGGGTCCTGACTCACGCGTCGTCACAGGATATCGCGAATCATTCCGCCGGGGCGACGATCAACCACTCCGGAGCCAGGCAACCAGACGAGTCGCAGCTCAGCTGATCAGCACGAGAACCGCCGAGCTCGACGACGGGCGCCGGCGAGACGTTCGGCCGGGTCCGCCCTCGCGGACCATCGCTTGCTTGCACAGCTCCCGAGCAGATGGGCTGACCGCGAGTCGTCGACCTACTGAGCGCCCCCAGCGCCAGAGATGCGCTTAATCGTCGCCGCTGCGCCGACGTTCACTCCGGCCTAGCGAAGGCTCCTGACGCGGTCACCCTCGACCATGAACCGCCCACGGGCGGTCGCCACGATGACGGGCTGTCGGTAGAGCAGGCTTGCGAAGACGTGCGCCTCGGTCGGCCAGTCGCTGAGCACGTGCGACACGACCAAGCCGACGAATGCAATTCGTGCAAAGGCGTCGCTGGCCGGCGGCGATCTCAGGAACGAGGGATGCGCGTCAGTTCACGGGCGGCCCCTTGATGCTGTTGAGCGGGCGGCTTCCCTGCCCGCCGGCGTAGCCGTAGCTCGCATGGGTTCCGGTTCCCCAGACGTGGACCGAGAACGGGCCGTCGCTGTGAGCTTCGTGCCGACCGTAGCCGCAGGTGCCGCCGTCGAATCGCTTCGGCACGCCGCTCTTGGTCAGATAGACCCATGCGAACTCGTACTCCCCACCGACACCGAGGGGTTTGAAGTCCGTGACTTCACCAGCGCACTCGAGGAACACGGGGCGAAACCCCGTCCCTGTCTTGCGGCGAACGAGCGTGAGCGTGGTCTCCGGGTACGTGTGGTCGACGAAGAAGATGTAGCGATCGAGGAACTGCTCCGACGGAACGACGTTGACGAACTCGGGATCTCCGAGCGTGCGCGGCGGCGTCGGACCGGGCCCCGTCATGAACATGGACGCATGGAAGGCATGTTCCGCATCCTGGGACCGCACCGCCACGAGCTCGCGGCTCATGAAGGTGACGACCTGCCCTGCTTCGAGCGCCTCGGGTGCACCAAGCGGGCGCGCGGGATCGTAGGTCAGCGTCGTACCGTCGGCCGCGCCGACGAATCGCCACGGCACGAGCTCGCGGGCGGACGTCGTCCCCTCGCCGAAGTCGGTGCGCGGACGGTACGGAACGAGCGCGTACGCGCTGCCCCATTGGGTAACAGCGGGAATCTGCTGCTGGGTTGTGTCGCAGCAACATTCGTTGAATGGGATGTTCGCGCAATCCGAGCCACCAAACAGTCCGACGGGCTTGCTCGTCTCGATCTGGCTTCCGCTCGGGTCCTGCGGCTGCTTGATTTGCAGGACTTCACCGCGCCCGAGCACCCACGTCTGCGTTTGCCCCTGGATGACGCCGGGCACACCGCTGCCGCCGATGATGTTGACGCTCGGCCGCATGCGCACCTCGGTGTTCTCTTCAGAGGCGACGATCTGGATGAAGGGTTGTCCAGCGCCACCGTGGGCCGTGCCCCGCGTCCACGCGCTCACGGTCACGTAGTTGTTGTCCCACGCGGACACCGGCAAGAGAAGCGTCGCGGTCGGATAGAATGAGCCGGCACCGCCGTAGGGCCAAATAGAATATGCGCTCACAGGCACGTCGCTCGTCAGACGAAATGCGCGCGTTCGACTCGTCCCATGCGAGATCGGATCCTCTCGAAGCGCAGGCACCACCGCGTCCGGACATGGAACATCGGCGGGGGGTGAATTCGCCAAGAAGACGACGGCGACCTTGCCGGGGGCGATCGCCCCGTCGACGCGCGTGTACGAGACGTTGCTCCCATCGTTATTCACATAGTATGTCGATGATCCAATATCGATCGGATCGGCGCCGAGCATCGCATCAAGCTTCGCCGGACGGTCCCATACGTTGGCGATCAGCGCGGCGAAGCACGATCCCGAGGCAGGAGCCCTATTCCCGATCGTACCGTCGGGAGGCAGCGTCGCGAACGAGCAGCCGATCGACCCCTTCGAGAGCTCGGCGCTCTTGCACGCGTCGATGCACGCACCTTCGCCACATCCCCGATCCGGACCGCACTCGGCGACGACCTCCTCGGTGCCGTCGCAACCATGGCGAAGGACGCGCTTCAAGTCGCGCGAGCAGCGCACCGTGTCTTCGCACGAGGGTTCGCTCTGGGCATCCTCCGAGACGAGAGGCGATGGCGGCGGCACGTCGTCGAAAGCGCGGCGATCGCTCGCACACGCCATACCGGCCAACGTGCCTGCCGAGACCAGCAACGCGAGACCAAGACGCACGGATACGGAGGTCATGTCGAACGTTCCGCTACTCGAGGACCACGGCCACAGGAATCGGATGAGCGTCGTAGTCCACCGTGCCTTGCCCGAGCTCACCGTAGGAGTTCGAGCCCCAACACACGACGCTGCCACCTTGGATTAGGGCACAGAACGCCTTTTCGCTCGCAACGATCTGCACCGCACGTCCCGGGAGGGGCACCGGTTCATAGTCGCCCGAGGCCTGCCCCGCGTCCGGTCGGGCAAGCACCCCGTGCCCGTTTCCACCGGCGCACTGGATCGTCCCGTCGGTCAGCCTCACGCACGCAGTCGTACGGCCGAGCGCGAGCTGCTGGGGATAAGCCCCGCCGTTGGCGAGAATCCTCGCGCGGGCCGGAAGACGTTCATCGTTCGGGAACCCCGTCCCGAGCTGGCCGTTCGCGTTGCGGCCCCAGCAGTAGACCTCCCCTCCCGCGATCGCGCAGCTGAAGCGGTCGCTCGTCGCCACCGCCGTCGCATCGCGCACGGTCGGGAGCGGCGCGGGACCTGGATTCGGCGCCGAGCTAGGGAGCGAGCTATCGCGACCAGCGACGACTCCCCAACCGAGGATCTGCGCGTTGCTGGTGAGCCCGAACGCGGACTCGGATCCAATCGCGACCCGCTTGACTTCGTGGCTCTCGAAATCAGCGAGACCAGGTCCACCGAGGCCCCATTCATATTGGGTAACTGGTTCGTCCGGGCGAGCAAGCAGACCGTATTGGTTGGAGCCCCAGCAGTAGACCTCGCGATTGCCGTCGAACGCACAGACCGTGTCGGGCCCGACGTCGACGCGATCGATGTCGGTTGTGAGGGCGACCTCCGTGGGAGTGGGGTGCGGCATCCCATCGGCGCTCGGCGGCGACACCTGCAATCCGAGTTGTCCCGTCCAATTGACTCCCCAACACTGAACGCGGCGCGCCGCATTGCGAACGCACGTGGTCATTCCGAGCGGGCTGGCGCTGATCTGGGTGGCGTTCGTGACACCAGCGACCGGCGACGGCGGCACCCCCGTGTAAAGGTCGTTGGGGCCCCGTTGCCCCCTCCCGAGCTCGCCGTAATGGTCCGTGCCCCAGCAGCGAGCGCTGCCATCGACGAGAAGCGCACAGAAATAGTCCTTGCCTCCCGCGAGCTGTGTGACGCACGGAGTGCTCGCGCACACGACGGGTTCGTCCGAAGCATCGTACTGAGGCTTTGGCGGTGTTGCGTCCGCCGAAGCCTCGGTCACGCCACCGTCGCTGCTCGGGGGTGGGAGCGACGCTTCGGTTACGTCCGTCGCGCCGTCGTTCTCGACGAAGGACGCACGAGCCCCTCCGCCGTCGCTGCACGCGACGAGAAGCACGGTCGCTACCGCGACCGAAACGGAGCCCAGAGCGAACGCACGATGGCGAATCATCGACCTCTTCTCACTTCCTACGAGCACGCGTTGAGCATCCTCTTCGACACCGAAGCGAGGTGCCTACCTCGTCAGGCGCAGCACCGTATCGCCCCCGACGGCCCATACATCCGACGGGCCACTCCCCCACACGCTGTACAGGTGAGGCCTTTTCCCTGGAGGGAATGCCCCCGAGGACAGCCTCCACGACTTGCCGTCGTAGTGCAGGAGCGTGCCGTGCTCGCCGACGGCCCAGATGTCATTTGCCGCTGCGCCCCAAAGGCCACGTAGATTCTCCATCGTCGGAGACTCCACGACGGCCCAGCGCGATGCTCCGGCGGTGAAGTGTCGGATGGTGCCGTAGTCGCCGACGGCCCATACGTCGCCGGGACCACTGCCCCAAACCGCAGAGAGAGGCGCCAGCGACTGGGTGTCGAACTCGGTCCATTTCGGAAGACCGTCCGGTCCCTTCACGCCGTTCGTATGCGCTGCGAAGGGGCGTTGACCGACGAACCAGACATCGTCGGGGCCGCTCCCCCAGATCGAGCGAACTTGAGCATTCCTGAAGGAGCTGAAGGGCGTCCAAACGACGCCCCCATCGGCGGGGAGGCTCCTCCACCCCGACTCCGGAGTGAAGGAGGTCGGCCGGTACATGACCCAGACATCCCCCGCCGTCCAGATGTCGTCCGGGGATGTTCCCCATAGCGCGCGCAAGAACCCGCCGATGGTGGGGACCGACAGATCTGCAATCGGTGTCATCAGAGACCAGCGCGCTTCGCCGTCCTTGAACCCGGTCGTGTGCAACACCACGTCGGCGGTGCTCACGGCCCAGATGTCGTTCGGGCCCGTGCCCCAGATGACGGAGAGCGTTTGGCTCGTCGGAGCCGTAGCGGACCTCCACTGGGTCCCGTCCCAGTGATTCACGCTGCCCGCCGCGCCCGCGATCCAGACATCGTTCGGTCCGCTTCCCCAGACGCTCGTGAGCCCGAGCCAGCTCGGCTGGTTCGTCTTCACCGGGCACCACTCGGCGTCGCCGCACGCCGGTTCTTGCGCGTCGGTGCTCGTTTCGGCCCCCGAGTCCTCGAAGCCGCCGGCGTCTCCAGCGGACGGGTCGCTGGCCGTCGCGCCATCGCCGCCGTCGGCGTGGCCATCGTCCACGGCCTCCGGACCGGCGCAGCTCACGACGATCAGCTCGAGCGCCAGAAGGCCGAGACACGACGCGATCAAGGACCCGCGCCACCCATCACGATGAACGAATCTCATTTGGCCGGCACCACTCCAGCATCGCATTCGACCATCAGACATCTTCCGTCGACGCATGGCTGCCCCGCTTGCGTGTCACATTGCGCCCCGCAAGAACCGCAGTGCCTCCCATCGACGAGCAAGTTCATCTCACACCCATTGGAGGGGTCTCCGTCGCAATCGCCCCAGCCCGGCATGCATTCGCGCTCACAAATCCCCTTGCTGCAGGCGCTCGTCTGATGCTGACCGGGATAACACGGCGCCCGGCACGCGCCGCAGTTGGCAATGTCCGACAGGAGATCGGAACAGTAGTCTCCGCACAGCGTCTCGTTGGTATTGGGCTCGCAACCACACACCGGGCGATCGCTACCAAGCTCCCAACGATAGATGCATGCTTGACCAGGCGCACAGGCCTTACCGCAAGCGCCGCAGTTCTTCGTGTCGTAGGGGAAGTAGCCGTGGGTGTTGGTCTCGCATCCGTCCGATTCGTCCTCGTTGCAATCCGACCAGCCTTGCTCGCAAACGAGATGACCACATTCGCCCTGCACGCAGGCGTAGCGCATGTGTTCCGGAGGTGCCTCTGCTCCCGACGGCAACCACGGGCACTGGTTCCCGCAGGCGCCGCAATTCTGAGAATCGCTCGAGAGATCGACACACGACTGCGTCGCGTCACACCAGGTGTTCGGCTGCGCGCAACCGACGCATTTGCCCTCCACGCAGCTCCTCGGGCCGCCCCCTGAAGGCTGCGGACATGCTTGGCCACACAGTCCGCAATGATCCGGATCGCCGTACGTGTTCACCTCGCAGCCGTCTTCGGCGAGGCCGTTGCAATCCTGATATCCCCCCGCGCATTGCCGCACGCACGCCCCTTCGACGCATTGCGTGAGGACGTTGAGCCCTGGGAAGGCCCTCCCGTCAGGGCAGACGGTTCCGCATGCGCCGCAATTGTTGTTGTCGTTGAACAGATCCGTTTCGCACCTGTACGGAATATTGAATGAGCTGCCAGGTTGCTCGCAGGTCGCGTACGGATGAGGGCACCCGGTCGCCACGCACATGGCGACGGCGGGTGCCTCTTGGTCGGCCATGCCCGCATCGGCGGTAGGCGGCGGCGCGAAGAGGTCTCCTCCCCCTCCGCCGTCGGCAGCGGAGGCGCGGCCCGCACTGATGTCGGCGGTGCACGCGGCCGGGGCCGCCGTGAGCAGCACGAGGATCCACGGGACTACGCGCCGGGCTTGGAGCTCGCTGGGCTTCGGCATTGTTCTAAGTGCGTCGACTTCGTAAAAACTGTGAGCCGATGATGACGATTTCTATATTTCGATATCGCGCACGGCGAGCCGCTCGCATGTCGAGATCAGGTCAGTCGGCGGCGCACGAGCCGCGGAGGCGCTCGAGGTGCGACGAGTGCGGGTGCTCCCGGGCGAGTGCTTCAGCCTCGCGCCGCGCGTCGTCGCGGCGGCCTTCGGCGCAGTAGACGAGCGCGCTGAGCGTCAGGCGCTCCTCGCGGAGGATGCCGCGCGGAAACGTGCTGGCATGAGCGTTCAATCGCGCGCGCGCGACCCCGAGAGCGCCATCCTTCAGCGCGGCATGCGCCTCGCGGAGAATGCGCATCTCGTCGGGCATCGAGTTGGTCGCCGCCGGCGCGCGCTCGGGGGTCTTGTCGACGGCGTTGATCCGCTGCGGCGCAGCCGCGACCTTTGCCGGCTTGACGTCGGGCAATTGAGCGGGCGAGACCGCCCTCGGCTCCGCGGGCGCTCTGTTCCCGGAGGGGCCTGCCGTACCGCGCGACTCGGTATCGGATGCGTTCTCCAATGCCATCGCAGCCGTAGCGTGCAAGTCGACATTCGACGCTGCCGTCGCTTCCGTATTCGGTGCCGCGATCGATGTCGGGCTCGCGGGCGTCTCGGCCGGCGGCGACGAGGTTCGTGCCGCGACCGGCGCAGGTGCGCGCTCCGAAGTCGCTACGACCAGCGCAGACAAGACGATCGCGCCACCCGCAAGCAACCAGAGCGAGCGGCTGCGCGAGACGCCGGGCGCGCGCGGCGCTTCGGTGGCAGCGGCCCGCTCGAGGATCCGCTCGCGAAGGCGACGCCGATGACTGGCGTCGAGCCTGTAATCGCTGCGCGCGACCTCGATGACCGACTGCGCTTCGGGGGAGATCTTGGCCATGACGATGCTCCGCTACCTCGCGCCCCGTGCGTGGAGCGCGATGAGGCGATCGAACTCGATGCGCGCCTGTCGATGGCGCGAGTAGATGGTGTTGATGTTGGCGTCGAGGAGCGCGGCGACCTCCTCCGCCGTCATCTGCTCGAGCTCCATGAGGACGAAGACGATGCGCTTCTTGTCATCGAGTAGATCGAGGATGCGCTCGAGAAGCTCGAGTATCTCCGTACGAGCGGCAGCGTCGAACGGAGAGGGGCGATCGTCGAGGAGGTGGTCCTCGACCTCGGCGAGATCGTCGGTCGGCCGCTGTCGCCTGCGATAGGTGTGCGCGACGCGGAGGGCGATGCTGAAGAGCCAGGACGTGACCTTCGAGCGGCCCTCGAAGGCGGGCAGACGGCGGTGGACGACGATGAAGACGTCCTGAACAGCGTCGTCGAGGAAGTGAGGCGCGACACCGAGCCCGCGGAGGGCACGCCAGACGAAGTCGACGTGCTGATCGTAGACAGCGTCGAACGACGGAGGCGTAGTCGCCTCCGGGCGCGCGACGTCCTCGTCCTCGTCGAGGGGCATCGCGCTCTCCCGAGCGTTTGCGCCGCTTCCCCATGCGTTCCCGCAGGGCGTCGCGGGCGTGGGAGATACAGCTGCCGCCTTCATCGGGGATAAGTGCAGGCCTCCCCGAAAATCCGTTAAAGAATCTTTGGGAAGCGTAGGGTCGCCGAAGGGCGACAAGGTCGACCGTACGAGGACCCGGTAGGCTTCGGGCGGGACGCTTCTAGAAGAGCACGGCCTCGAGTCCCATTCCGAGCCGAACGATTGGCGTTCCCGGCCGAAACACACGGCCGAGCTCTTCGATCGTGACCGTCGGATACCGAAGCGGCGCGCCGAGCTCAGCAGTCATGCGCACGCGCAAGGGTCCCCACGCGATGGGCTGCGCCGTCAGCCCGACCAGCCCCGCGAGCCAGAGGCCATCGGACGTCGCGGGCTGGGCGATCGCGATCCCGGCTGCGCGAAGAGCGCCGACTTCGGCGCGCGCGCACGCGCCGCCCCACGAGAAGGGCGACCAGCACGCGCGTAGATCGACCGCGCGCAGCGTGATGGACGCGCCGCCGCCGGGCACCATCGCATGGCGAGGAGGCCAGAGCGCGGCGCCGAGATCCGCGCGCACGGATTGGTACTCGACGAAGCCGAAGACGCTGCCGCCTCCTCCGAGCGCGGGCAGCGACGCGTGATCGATCCTGAGATCGGCGCCGAGTCCCCCATGGATCTCGGGCTTCGGTGCGCGCGGTACGGAGACGCGGCGCGTCCGGCGCGGCTTGGTCGGTGCGACGGGTGGTGGTGGTGGCGCCGGCGGTGGAGGCGGTACGGTCGCTTCCACGTCGGCGTACGACTGCAGATCGAGCGCCACGATGAACGCGGCCGCATCGGCGAGGTAGCCACACGTGTCGCTCTCGAGGACGCGCGGCGGCGCGCTCTCGCTCCCGACGCGAAGCTCGAGACGAAAGTGTGGCGGCTCGCCCTCGCGTCCTTCGTCCAGACGCGCGACGTGTGCGCGGACACGAAGCGGCTGTGCTGCCAACGTCTCGCCCGCGAGGCTCGTCACGTGCGCGACGACCTCTTGCTCGGTCGGACACTCCGCGGGAACCACCCACTCGAAGAGCATCGGCTAGGCAGTTCGCTCCTTGGCGGAGGCTACCACCACGTGTCGGCGTTCGAGCACGGTCGAAACGTCGCGTCCGTTCTCCGTCCCACTCGTACTCGACGTTCTTCGCTTCTCGGAAACGCTACCGTTCCCTCGCGCTCGACCTTTATGGTTGAGCTGCAGGCGCGGCGTCCTCCCCTCCCCGAGCTTCGCAGACGCAGCGCTCGTCGATGGATCGGTGGGCCTCCTCGTGGCCATCCGCGGAAAGGGTCGCGGCGTTGATTCGGCAACGTCGTGCGTCGGTACTACGAGGCGCGGCGGCGTGACGGTCGGCGAAGGCACAACAGGCCGAGGACGATCAGCCAGGCGGAGCCTTGCGACGCCGAACGCGGCGATGCGCTGCAACCACCGTCACCGCTGATGGCCGCCGGACGCTCCGGTTGCGGTTCCTCCGGCGAGGAAGGGCTAGGCGTGTCTTGCGTCTCTTCCACGGTCCACCGAGCTTCCGCGGGCGATGCGTCCACGTTGCCCGCACGATCGACCGCGCGAGCGCGGAGGACATGGTCGCCCAACGCGACCGCGTAGACGTCCGAACATGGAGTGAACGGTGCACCGTCCAAGCTGCACTCGAAGCGCACGCTCGCTTCCGTCGATGCGTAGGCAAACGACGCGTTCCGCTCGTTCGTACGCGCAGGCGGCTGCTTGGTGAACGACGTGTCCGGCGCGCGCGTGTCGACCGTGAATGTGAGCAGGCTGGAGGAAGGGCTGGTGTTGCCTGCGCTGTCGACCGCGGTCGCCGTCACCGAGTGAGCCCCCTCGGGCAACGTCGTCGACGGCGCGCAGCTCCACTGACCGGCGGCATCCGTGGTCGCCGTACAGAGCTCGGTGGAGCCTTCTCGAACGGTGACCTGACTGTCGGGCTCCGCGGTGCCCGAGATCGCCGCGGGCGATGCCGAGAGCTGGGCCCCCGAAGCGGGGACGAGGATGACGGGCGCCGCCGGCGCCGTCGGGTCGACGTGGATGGTCACCGAAGCCGCCGTCTCCGTCGCGCTCAGCACGGTAGACGAGACGACCGCGGCGTGGGCTCCCGGCGCCGCTCCGGCCAGGTTGCATGACCAGTGGCCGGCGTTGTCGGCGGTGCCGGTGCATGCCGGGTCCGCGGCGGCATCGAGGTACACACGAACCGTCGCCCCCGGAGTCGCGCTACCGCCGACGTTCCCGCTGGTGAGGCGTGCGGGTGCCGGCGGGTCGAGCAGCACCGGGACCTCTTGGCAGATCGACAGCGCGTCCACGCGATAGATGACCGGCGTATCCGAGTTGTCGTTCAACGCGCAGTCGGTGTCGACGAGCGCAAGACGCACGTCCCCCGTAGCCGCGTCGAAGTCGCGTTGCTGGTCGGCGCCAGCCGCCTCAGCGGCAGCCGCGGTCGCCGAGCCAGCCCCGACGAAGCCGAGCGAGAAGCGCTGCGCTCCCGCGGCCGAGCTGTAGTTCACGCCCACGATGCCCGGATACCAGTTGGAGCCCCCCGAATAGCTCACGGCTCCACCGACGTAGCGCACACGGTAGCGCCCCGGAACGGCGAGGGCCGCCTGGCTGGCGCCGGCTGGGAGCGTGGGGTCGGTCAGGCTCGCGACCTGCGTGCAGCTCGTGCGACCTCGACGCGTGTAGACCGCATGCACCCCTGAATTCCTGCAGCCAAACCCACCTTCGACGCGACAGCTCGCATCGCAGCCGTCACCGGCGGTGAGGTTGCCGTCGTCGCACTCTTCGGAGGCCGTCTGGATGCCGTCGCCACACTTGACCGCGCACACCGACGGGTTGCCGGTACAGCTGTAGCCCGGCTCGATGTTGCAGGCGGCATCGCAGCCGTCACCGGCGGTGAAGTTGCCGTCGTCGCAGACCTCGGCGGCGGCACGAACGCCGTCGCCGCAGCGAGCGATGCAGGAGCTCGGTCTGCCACTGCAGCTGAATCCGGCCTCGACGCGGCAGAAGCCATCGCAGCCATCGCCGCTGGTCGCGTTTCCGTCGTCACATGACTCGCCGGCCTCGACGATGCCGTTTCCGCACGTGTTGGAGCAGGCATTGCCGGCCGTCGGGCAGCGCCATCCCGCCTCCGTACGGCACGAGGCGCTGCAGCCGTCGCCAGGAGCGGTATTGCCATCGTCGCACTGCTCGTTGCCCGCACGAATGCCGTCGCCACACACGGTGCTGCAGTTGCTCGGTGAACCGGCGCACGCGTAGCCGACTTCGACGCGGCAGCCCGGAGAGCAACCGTCGCCGGAGGTGGTGTTGCCGTCGTCGCAGCTCTCGTTGACCTGCAGCGTGCCGTTGCCACACGTGCTCGAGCAGACCGACGGTCCACTCGCAGGGGTGCTGCAGGCGTAACCTCGCTCGGGCCTGCACTCGCGACTGCAGCCGTCACCCGTCTCGAGGTTTCCGTCGTCACATTGCTCGCCCGGATTCACCGTGCCGTTGCCACACGTCAGAGCGCACGCCTGACCCACGTTGGGGCACGCGTAGCCGAGCTCGAGAGTGCACGCGTTCGAGCATCCGTCTCCGAACGTCGCGTTGCCGTCATCACAGAGCTCGCCGGGATCCAGCCGGCCGTTGCCACACGTCAGAGCGCAGCTCGAAGGGGCGCCGTAGCACTCGTAGCCACGCTCGATCCGACACGACGCCGAGCAGCCATCACCGCCGTTCGGGTTCCCGTCATCGCAAAGCTCGCCGGCATCGACGACACCGTTCCCGCACGTCGCCGTGCAAGCGGCTCCGGGGACCGGACACGCCCGTCCAGCCTCCACACGGCAACTCGCGTTGCAACCGTCCCCATTGGTGCGGTTGCCGTCGTCGCATTCTTCGCTCGCGTTGAGAACGCCGTTGCCACAGGTTGCAGCGCACGCGCTGGGAGCGCCCATGCAGGCGTAGCCCGGCTCGATCCCGCACGTCGCGCTGCAGCCGTCGTCGTTGGCAGCGTTGCCGTCGTCGCACTCCTCGCGCGGAGAGAGCACGCCATCGCCGCATCGATCGTCGTAAGCGTCGACGACGAGATAGCGAAAGGCGTTCGGGACGCCGACGCTGTTCTCGTTGCAGAGCGTGATGCGGTTCAGCCCGCTACGCCACGGCGCGTTGGCGCCGAACTCTCGGACGACGTTCTTCTGCCACGGCTGACCAGCCGGCTCGGAGACGGTGACGGGGGTATAGGCCGTCCCGTTGACCTGGGCACCATCGAGCTCGTTGTCGTTGAAGGTCGCCAGCCGCACACGGAACCGCGTGACGTCGAGCGTCGAGGGCAAGAGGAAATCCTGGTAGACGCAGACCGGTGCTCCGATCGGCGCCGCCATGAAGCGCGCCGTCTGGACCTCCTGCGGCCAGTCGTTCGCGTTGCGACCCCCGGTGGCGGCGCCCGTCGTCGTACCGCTGTAGAACCAGTGGGGGTCCGCGCCGTTCGCCAACCGACGGTTGTTCGCGTCGACGCCCGTGCTGAACAGGAGCACCCCCGAGCGCACGCAGCGGCTCGGGCTTCCCGTACACGCGAAGCCGGGCTCCACCTCGCAGAGGCGGCTGCAGCCGTCGCCTTCGACCAGGTTGCCGTCGTCGCAGATCTCCTGGTCGAAGTTCGGCCACTGGCGGTTGTTCACCACTCCGTTGCCACACAACGAGAGGCCGCAGTTGGCCGAGCAGCCGTTGGCTCCCGCCACGGTGTCTCCGTCGTCGCAGGCCTCGCCGGAGTTGACGACGTTGTTGCCACATAGGGATGCCAACGAGCAGGGGCTGCCGGGCACGTGACAGAGATAGCCAGCCTCGACTACGCCGGTGGCGGAGCATCCGTCGCCGGAGACGTTGTTGCCATCGTCACACTGTTCGCCAGCCTCGAGCTTGCCGTTCCCCACGAGCGCCGAGGATTGGCTCCTCACGTCCTCTGTTTCGACGGGCGGCGCGCCTTTGCTGCAGGCAACGACGGTCGAGGAGAGCGCGAGGAGCGCTACGGCGATCGTCTTCCAACGTGCAATCGCGTGCGACGGGTTACGTGTGCTCATGGCAGGTCTTGATCGAGGTGGAGAAGCACGACGCGGGGTCGAGAGGACGACCCGCGATCAGAGCAGAGTCGCCGCTGCTTCGTTCCGAGACAAGGTGAAAGACGCTGTCACCGGACAGCGTGCGTCGGTGGGTGTGGTGAAAGCCTTGCTCCGCACCTCGAGAGAATCGCTCGAAGGTCATCCCCCCGGGGCGTCGTCACGCCCGAGGGGGTGGGCGTTCTTCGAGGAGCTCGCAAACGCGGCGACGAGATCCGTGACGGAGAGCGCGTCACTCGGAGTGTCTTTGAAGTGCTACGCGGATCAACTATGGACGCACGCGCAACGTGATTCTCGCGGAGTTCCCCGAGATGACCGCGGCCATCTTCGACATCAACGCCCGCAGGTTCTTCGAGCCGTTTCCTGGCGCGGCCGCGCCCGTCGCGACAACGATGACCCTCGCCAACGGCGTGAGCGCGCGCGCGATGGAGAGCGCCATGAAGCGGCCGGACAAGGAGGCGGGAAGCGTGGATGTAGCGCTCATGGCTGTGGGCGTCTCCGAGGCTGACGGCTCCGGTCTGTTCATCGTGTGCGCCGGTCACAGCGCGGCTTCCTGTAAGGCCGACATCGAGGCGATCTACGCGTCCGCTCGCCACTGATCCCCTCCCCGCGCGCGCCCCCGGTGTCCGCCGGATGGCTCGCATCGGTGCGGTCCGCGACGGGCTCGCCCGTGCCTTCTCGCGGCTCGCGCGAACTGTGGCAAGATCCGGGGAGTGAGCAGCAACGTCGTCAACCTGAACCGGTTCCGCAAGAAGAAGCAGCGGGAGGAAAAGGCCAAGCAGGCCGAGATCAACCGCATCCGGCACGGGCGAACGCAGGCCGAGAAGGACCGTGAGCGGGCGGAGCGTGAGCGGGCGGCACGCCTGATCGACGGCAAGCGCCTCGAGCGTGGTCCCGAGGAGAACCTCGATGGCGACACAGCCACCGAAAGATCGGACGAGGTCTGAAGATGAGCGACGAGCAAGCGATCCGCGACGTCATCGAGCGGTGGATGGACGGCACCAAGCGTGGTGACACGTCGTCGATCCTCGACCTGATGACGGACGACGTGGTCTTCCTCGCGCCCGGTCGCGAGCCGTTCGGCAAGGAGGTCTTCCGCGTGGCCTCCGCCGCCATGACGGGCATGTCCATCGACGGCGAGAATCACGTCGAGGAGCTCCACGTCATCGGAGACCACGCCTACGTACGCAGCCGGATCACGGTGACGGTGACGATGCCGGACGGAAAGGTGCTCCGGCATGCCGGGCACGGTCTTTCGATCTTTCGCAAAGACGACCGCGGCTGGAAGCTCGCACGGGATGCCAACCTGGTCACCGCGGCGAGCCCTTGATGAAGAAGGCGTAGCGCGCGTCCGCCGCAAGGCTGTCGAGAGGAGATCGCGTGAGAGAGTCGAACCCCCTCCTGTCGCGCGCACGGTTGCTCCACGGACGCCTCGTCGCGATGGGGCTTCTCGATCGGCGGCGCCAGGTCCACGGTGCCACCTCTCACGGCTATCGCCTTCAGCCGCCGCTGACCGCAGCCGAGCTGAAGGCCATCGAGGCCGAGGCGCAGACACGCCTTCCGGACGAATATCGGCTCTGGGTCACGGAGGTCGCCGACGGCGGGGCAGGACCGAACCATGGGGTCCGTCCGCTACGCGAAGCGCGCGACGGCGCGAGCAACGAGCTCGGTGAGCTCCGCGCGGCCAAGCCCGTCGTCCTCCCGCTCGGCAAAGGCGAAGACACCGAACACGTCCTCGTCGCCTCCGGCGCGAGCTCGGGTCAGGTCCGCTCGCTCCATGGCGGCGGCGACGTAGGCACCTTCTTCGATTGGATCGAGTCCTGGCTCGACCGCGAGTGGGACGACGTCACGTCCCGCCACGAGCGGCGGCAGGCGGAGCTCGCAACGCACCGGCATGCGCTCGAAGCGGGCACCGCCAGTGTCCGTGCGCTCGACGAGCTCGCGGTCGAGGCCGGGCTCGACGGCAATCTCGAGGAGTCAGCGCGCCTCTACGCGCTCGCCGGAGAGCGCGTAGAGACCGACCGCGACGTGCCCGCGCTCCGCAGGCTCTTCGAGCAGTGGACGCACTGCCTCCATTCGCTGACGCGCTTCGACGAAGCGATCCTCGTCGCGCGGCGCGGAGCGCGCTGGGCGCGAGACGTCGGACAACACGGGCTCGCCAAGCGCATGTGGCAGGTCGAAACACGCTTGCTCGCGGATGTCGGGCGATGCGACGAGGCGCTGGCACGCATGCTCGACGACGGGTGGCCGCTCGCCCATCAAACGGTCGGCTGGCACTGCGTGATGCGCGGTCGAGGTGCCGAAGCGCTCGTGTATCTCGAGAAGGAGCCCGCACGAACCGCGGCCCTCCTGAACACGATCGGGGTCGCGCGGAAGTTGATGGGCAACTACGAAGCAGCGAAGGCGGCTTTCGAAGAGGCGCTCGAGCTCGAGCCGAGCGCCGCCGTGCTCGACAACCTGGGGATGCTCCTCGCCCGTCGCAAGACGACGAGCAAGGCTGTCGTCCTTCTCAAGCGGGCGCGGGCGCTCGCGCCGAGCGCCCCCCACGTGCTCGCTTGTTATGGCGGGCTACTCTGGTGCAAAGGCGAGCACGAAGCGGCGATCCTCGAGGTCCGTAGAGCACTCGCCTACACTCGCGACGAGTCCGTCGTACGCGAAGCGCTCGACGAGGTCCCGGCGGATGATCGCTGCGAAGCGCTCTTCCGCGAAGCGCGCGCCGCCTCGGCCGTGGATGGCTCCCCCCGCGCGTAGCTGACCGAGCGGGTCGATCTCGCGCGCGGGCGGCGGAGCCGAGCGCAGACCTCGAGCTCGGCTTGCCTCCCAGGGCTGCGGACCGGCGATCCGTCGCGTCGCGACGTTCAGTCGGTCGAAGACGTTGGTCGTGCTGATCGCGGCTCGACGCCGCGAGGACCTCACGCATCCGCTACACTCACCGCGTGAACGCAGATCGACTCGCGGCACTGACCGGTGCTCAGCTCGTGAAGATCGCGACGGAGGACGCCTCGTCGTTCAAACCGGTTGGTGCGGAGCTGGAACGCCGTGCTCCCGATCCGCGCGCGGCAGATGCGCTCATTGATGCCTATCGCAAGGGAGCAATCCCGCCGTGGCTCGTCGCCCACTTACTCGGGTGCGTGCGCGCGGCGCAAGGATACGAAGTAGCACGCGAGGTCCTTCTCGCCGCGCCGGGCCTTCTAGCAGAGTCGTACGCGGGACCCGCTATGGCGCGCATCGCGGGCGCAGCTGCACATGACGACCTGGTGGGTATCATGATGAACGCACCTCGGCTGCGAAGCCGCGAAGGTGCAGCGTACGGGTTGAGTGTCCTGAAGCGACCGGGCACGGCCTCGCTCGTGCTCCACGCGGTGCAGGCCGGCCGCGTGCGGCGTCATCCGGCGGCGTTCATCGTGGGGAGCTTGCCGGATGCGCTTCCCGCCATTCTCGAGTGGTTCAGCAGCGAGGACGAGACCACCGAGGCGATGGCCCTCGACGCAGCCTTCTCTCTCGTCACGCAGACCGCGGGCGATCCGGACATCGGGCTGGCGTGGGCGATTCGCCGAACGCTCGATGGAGGACGCGTGAAGCAAGCACCGCGCACGCGTCAGGCGATGTTGATGCGCATCGCGCCAGTGCTCCGACGAGGTACGTAGTCAATGAACCTCGCCTGACCGGGTTCCGAGATCGGCATCGAGGATGCGGTTCGGTCCGCTCGTTGATGCGCCGGTCGCGCGCCAACGGACAGAAGTCGAGCCAGCGACGGTCAGTCTCGCGCCGGTAGTGCTCGGTCTGCGGCAGCGAAATGCTGCCATCTGGTCTGCGTGGGCTTTCACGAAGGCCGAATTTGGCGCGCCGCCGTTCGCGCGGCGAGCGCGCGCGGAGCGCGAAATGGAGCGCGCCCCCTGCCCCTTTCCACTTCCAATCTATGCCAGAGACGGGGGCTTGCGGCAAGCCCCGGGTCGTGCCGCACAGTCACCAGCCGCACGCGAGAACCGTGCAGAGCGGAGGATCGGAATGCGCGACGAAGCAGGACGCAGTGTGACGATCGCAAACCATGCGGTGGTGATCGCCGGAGGAGGTCCGACCGGCATGATGTTGGCGGCCGAGCTGGCGCTTTCGCGAGTCGACGTCGCCATCGTCGAGCGGCGCGAAAACCAAGACATCGCCGGCTCGCGCGCAGGAGGTCTGCACGCACGCACGATCGAGGTGCTCGATCAGCGGGGGATCGCCGAGCGCTTCCTTTCACAAGGGCAGGTCGGTCAGGTCGCGGGCTTCTCGTTCATCCCTCTCGACATCAGCGACTTCCCCACTCGCCACAACTACGGGCTCGGGCTCTGGCAGAGCCGCATCGAGAGCATCATGGCCGACTGGGTCTCTGAGCTGCCGGTGAAGTTCTATCGCGGGCGTGAGGTAGCGGGGCTTGCGCAGGACGACACCGGCGTCGACGTCGAGCTCTCCGACGGAACGTCGCTGCGAGCGAAGTACCTCGTCGGGTGCGACGGAGGTCGGAGCCTGATCCGCAAGAAGGCGGGGATCGACTTCCCGGGATGGGACGCGTCGACGAGCTACCTGATCGCCGAGGTCGAGATGACCGAAGAACCGGCGTCGGGCATCCGCCGCGGTGAAAAGGGCGTCAATGCTCTGGGTAAGCTGGAGGACGGGAAGCGCGTGCGCGTCGTGTTGGTCGAACCGCACGTCGGCAAAGGCGACGAGCCGACGCTACAAGACCTCCGCGATGCGCTCATCGCCGTCTATGGGACGGACTTCGGTGTTCGTAATCCGAGTTGGCTATCCAGATTCACCGACATGGCTCGGCAGGCGGCGTCCTACCGAGAGCGACGGGTGCTCTTGGCCGGCGACGCGGCGCACGTGCATTCCCCTGCGGGCGGCCAGGGCCTCAACATAGGTGTCCAGGATGCCGTAAACTTGGGATGGAAGCTCGCCCAGGTGGTCCACGGGACATCCCCCGACGGCCTCCTCGATACCTACCATGCCGAGCGGCATCCCATCGGTGCGCGCGTGCTCCGGCTCACCATGGCGCAAACCGCGCTCGGCCGCGGTGACGATCGCACGGAGGCCTTGCGCGAGAACATGTCCGAGCTCTTGCGGATGGACGAGCCTCGCAAGCGATACGCCGCGATGATGTCGGGCCTCGACGTCCACTACGACCTCGGTGAGGGACACCCGCTGCTCGGTCGTCGCATGCCCGATCTCGATTTGGTCACCGAACGCGGCCCGCAGCGCGTGTTCCCCCTGCTGCATGATGCCCGAGCGGTATTCCTCAACCTCGGTGAGCCTGGAGCCTTCGACATCACTCCGTGGGCGGAACGGGTTCGGCTGATCGACGCTCGCTACGCTGGTAAGTGGGAGCTCCCGGTGTTCGGAGCGGTCTCTGCTCCGGCCGCCGTGTTGATTCGGCCCGACGGATACGTCGCGTGGGCCTCCGACGGCACGGACCACGGCCTTCGTGACGCCCTCACCAAATGGTTCGGACCGCCCACAGCGGAAGCGCTCCCGTAGCCATGGTCGAAAGCGATCGGGCTCGGCGCAGCGCTCGCACGCGTCTTCGATCTGCTGCACGCCTCGCCTGCTCGGTCGATCGAGCGAAGCGGCACCCTCGAGGGGGATCGGCTCAGAAGCCGATCTGACCGCCAATCTCGGGCGCGACGCTCGAGGCGAAAGCATGGATGAAGGCGAGGTTGACGCGAGCTCCGGCCATCAGGGCAAACCGTGGGGTGACCGCGTAGCGAGCACCACCGCCGATGGCGACGAAGGCGGGCCCAGCGATGCGCCATGCGTCGACGTCTCGCTCGGTCCGCCCTGTCCCGGCCCGAGGGTCCTCCACGACTCGTACCGGCATCCGCGTCTCGAACTGAGCAAGCCCAGCCCCACCGAACACGTAGGGTGCAAAGCCCTTCTTGGCGAGCGCGTCTTTCCCGAACACATACGTCGCTCGGGCCTCGAGGTGGACTGGCATCGCGAAGCGCTTGCCGTCGACCTCTGCCTCGGACCCGGGATAGTTGTTGAGGACGAGGCCGAGGCGAGCGCCGAGCAGAACGTTGTCATTGATGGCCCAATCGACCGTGAGCATCACCCGGATGTTGCCGAGGGTGCCTCCACCGGGGGCGATCCTGTCGCGGCCGCCCTCTCTGGAGAGGCGGATCGAGTCGTTCTCCGCCGCCATCCCTGGATCTCGTGAGGGATAGTCGCTGCCGTCGCTTCGCGTGCAGTAGTAGTTCGCGTCGTTGACCGGCGTTGCTCCGGGCGTCCTCAGCTTGCAAACGTCGTCTGCACTCGGCACGAACGAGTAGTCGAGCGCGCCCGCGACGCCGACCCAGATCCGCGGAGCCTTGTTCATGCGTCTCTGGTAGTCGACACACCGTGCGTTCACGCATTGGTTGCTCTTGCACTCGCTGGCGTCCTCGCAGAACTCCCCGCCCTCCTTGCCGACCGGCTCGACTTTCGACGCATCGGCGGCAGCACGTGCCGAAGCCTTCACGCATCCGGGAAAGTTCGGCGGGCAGTCCCCCGTGTCTTCGCACTGCGTGGGAGGCGGTGCGTTCGGCAAGTGTGGCGGCTCTGCCAGCTTCTCCTTCTTGATCGGCACCCTGTAGGGGTTGACGCGATCGCCGCCGATGGCGACGGGGTCATTGTCTTCGTTGAATCCCAGGAGGTAATACTCGGTCGTGCCCTGCAGGACGTCTGCGCACGGAAGCTCGGCCCCCCAGCCGTTCTCGCCAATCTTCTGGAGCTCGGCAGCCTTCCACTCCGTCATCCCGAATCCCCTGTAGCGGACCTTCGCTTTGACGATTGGCTCCTCGCCCGCATACTCGGCATAGACCGGAATCGGGGTCCGCTCCTGCTGCGCGGCGACCGGAGCGTGCGTGAAGTCGCCCTGCGGAGAATGGCCCGGGCTGCGCGTGGCGTTCGTAGCGACCCGCTTTTTTGCTTCTGCAAACGCTTGCTCGAGGTCCTTCGTCTTGACGTCGGGATCGAGCGCGGCCGAGGAGTCGATCTTGATCGCTTCGATGAAGTTCGCGATGGCCTCCTCCCTATCGGCGCGGGCGCCGATCTGAATGACCGCAAGGTCGCGCTTGAGACTCGACCGCAACTGAGGAGGGCACTTGGCCGTTCCGCACATGGTGATGGCCTTCTCGAGCTTCTCCTGTGCGTACGCGAAGTCCGTCGCCAGGTAGTCCTCGCCCATGGCCTTCTTCTGAAGTGCCCTGGCGTCGGTCTCCACTCTGCCCTGCGCACGCGCGGTCGGCGACGAGAAGAACAAAGCAAAGCTAGTCGCAAGCAACAAGGCGACACCGAGGAGGTGCCGCGGCCCTGTCGGAGAGCTCACAAATCGATTCCTTCCTAGATTGCCGACGCTCTCGGCCAGGCCCGGCATTGCGCCCAAGCAGGCGCCTGGATCTTCCTGCCCAGTGTGCGGAGCCGCGGGCGGCGGTTCACTTTTTCTTCATCGTCGTCGTGCCGAGCTCTCGGAGGCGGAGGACGACGCGCGTCCGCTCGTTGCCATAGATGAAGCGGGACGCAGCAGATCGGGTCGTTCCGGCACGCCGGTCTGTGATGGACTCGTCACCCATGAAGATCGAGCTCGCAAGGAAGTAGCCGGGGCTCAACAACTACCGGCTCAACCGCCAGCCCGGCAGCGTCTTCGCCGCCCCCTACGCCGTCATCGGCGCGGCCCCGCAATGCTGCGGCGCGTACGGGCTCGTGGCGACCGTGCGCAACCTCGGTACCGCGCCGCTGCCGCCCGGCGTCGCCGTCGGGTTCTACATGGGCACAGCGCCGAACGGCACACTGCTCGGCACGGGCGCAACGACGAAGGCGCTCAATCCGGCCGAGGGCGACAAGTGGTCCTGCCACTGCCCAACGCGCCGCTCGCGATCACGAGCGGGAACTACCACCTCCGCCGTTAACCTCGGTTAACGACCTCGGCTGAAGTCCGGGCCAACGCCGCCGCATCGTCCTCGCGGTCGTTAACTAGATTAAGAACCGCGAGGGAGTCGGGCGAGCGCCGCCGGCGCGTCCTCAGCGCGACGAGGCCATGAACTTAGGCATCGTTCGGCACACGCAGGATTTCGACCGCCTCTTCAAGGTCGATCCCACGCGCCGCGCCAGAAGCTCCTGCGCTTCTTCGCGCACGGCCAGGTGTTGCTCCCCCCTCAGCCGGAGGGCACATACGTGGCCACGAGCACGCTCCCACCGCTCGTGGCCTTGGCCGAAATGAAAAAACCCGCGATCCGGAGAGCGCGGGTTCCTTCGTCGTCTAGCGATTGTTGCGCGGGCAGGATTTGAACCTACGACCTTCGGGTTATGAGCCCGACGAGCTACCAGGCTGCTCCACCGCGCGTCACCTTCCGGGTTCAACCGGAACTCGGCGAACCGAGTGACGAGACGTTTACGACGCGATGCCGCTCGATGTCACGATCCAAATCGCGGTCGGAGTGAGATCGTGCCTCCACCCCCTCTTCAGCGGCCGGTGGCTGAGCTTCCGCGGGGTCATGACCGCTCTGCAGTCGTCGGCCACGCACGAGGCCGTGTTCGAGAAGCGCGTGGCCACGTCGAGCTCGACTCACGTCGAGGACGAGAGGAGCGCGGTCACCGTCACCACGATGCCGACGACCGAGAGCACCGCCATCATCCCGGCCGGCATGACCTTCTTGCTCTTGCGATAGGCCATGACGAATCGGCTGGCGAGGGCGGCGGACGCGCCGAGCCCGATGAGGAGCCCGACCCGGGGGTTCGTTCCGATCCGGACGGCGAGGTAGCCGGCAGCGATGAGGAGCGCGCCCGCGAGGCCCCCCGCGACGAGCGAGGGCACGCTCTTGGCCTTCACGAACCCGATGAAGCCTCCGACGACCGTGAGCAGCCCGAAGACCCAGAGATAAAACGCGGCAAGCGAGACGATGCTCATCGCGCCTCTCTACGCCATGTGCCGCGGAGGCGAAACCACTCGCCACGCGGCGCATGACCATCCGGCCCGAGCTCCCCGTCACGTCGCGCCGTGCAGGTCGCTGCCCATGCGAGGAGCCCGGGGGATCTTGGCGCCGCTCGAATGACCGCGCCGCTCCACGTGGTCTGCCGTAATCGGCGCGAATCCGACCGAGCGCGCTCACTCGTCGTCGTCCAGCAGCTCTACTGCGCGCTGCTCGAGCCGATCGGCCTCCACGGGGTCTTTCTTCGTGCCTTTGCCGATACGGGTGAGCCTTGCGAGCTCCCGACACGCGCGCGGGTCCGATTTGGTGCACGCTTTCGTGTACGCGGCGACGGCCTTCGTCGCGTCCTGCGGCGCCCCCAGCCCACGCTCGAACGCATCCCCTGCCAAGCGGCACGTCGCGCTTCCCGCATCGCATAGGCGGACCGCAAGCTCTCCGCCGCGCTTGGCGTCACGCGCGACGTAGGTGCCGGAAATCAACGCTTCCGCGAGCTCGGTGCAGCCCTCATCGGGATCCGACATGTCACAAGAGCGCTCGAGGAAGCTCAACGCCATGGGCACGACGCCCTTGCCGTTCTTCTTTCGCGTCGGCGCTGTTGCCGCGTAGAAACCGTGAAGACAAGCGTCGAGCACCTTCGCCGCGCATGCCTCGTCCAGAAGAGCGAGCGCGGTCTTGCGCTCTTCGGCGACGGTCCAACTCAGCGTCATGCCGATCGCCTGACACGCGACCATCGCCTTCTCCGAGCAGAGTGCGGACAAGCTCGCGAGACGTCGCGTGCGGTCAGGCTCGATTTCCTCCGCCCTCCCGAGGGTCGTGCACGAATACAGATGTCCCGCCTTGCAAGCCGAGCGGTACAGCTCTCCAGCGCGGACAGCGTCCTTCGCCAGCCCGGTGCCGCGGAGATAGGCGCCCCCGAGGCGGAAGCAGCCATCCTGATGCTCGGCGTCACACGCGATCGCATACGCGCGTCCCGCGCCTTTTTGATCGACCATCGTGCCGTTGCCGAACTCCTGCGCGAGGCCCCATTGCAGACATCCCTCGGCGTCGCTCCCTTCGCAGGCCACTCGGAAGTGACCGGCTGCGGAGACGTCATCTCGCGGAATTCCGTTTCCGGTGTGCTCCCGAATGCCGATGACGCGACACGCCCTTGGGTACTTCCCCACGCAGCCCCGGGTCATGAGTGCCCAATAGGTGCCGAGCATGTCCTCGGTCCATTCCTCTGGTCGCATGGTCTCGGCGAGCCAGGTGCATCCCTCGGGCGAGCCTGAATCGCAGGCCTTTCGCAGTAGCTCCTGGCCACGCTCGTCTCCGGGGTTCGCGACGTCGAGGGCGACGCCCAGATTCGCGCACGCGAGCGACGACCCGAGGGAGCATCCTCGCTCGTAGGCGGCTTTCGCCGCGACTTTGTCCTGGGACCACTCGATATCCCCGACGCGGGCGCAGGCCTGCGCAACGCCACGACCGCATAGCGAGCGGAGCTCGCGCGAGCCAGCCTCCTGCGCCTCCGGCCTGATGGACTCCACCTGCGCCCATGCGAGGTCCGCACAGACGACGAGATCTCCGCGCCGGCAGCGCTCTGCGGGTGGGAGGTCCGCAAGGTTCGCGGCAGCGGTCGGCTGCATCGATGTCGAGGCCTGGGGCGGAGTGGAAATCATCTTCGGCGCGCACCCCGCCATCGACGCAAACAACCACAACCACCGCGGATGAATCCTCATTCTCGACCGGGCCTCATCTTCACCGAAGGCGTCGTGGCAAAGCAACGTCGTCGTCGTGTATGCTACGCGCGATGCGTGTCCGCGCCGTTTGGCCGTTGGCCCTCCTCGCGGCCTCGGTCGGGTGCTCATCCTCCCCTGCGCCCTCGCGATCGCTCGGGCCCCTCCCGCAGAAGCCCGGGGCGACGGAGGCTGCCGTCGATCCCCTTGCCGCGCTTTCGCCCGAGCATCGGCAGATCGCGCGCGAGGTCGAGCGAGCTCGCGGTCTGCGGTTTCGACGTCCCTTCACCGTCACCGTCGTTTCCGACAAAAAGCTCGAGGCACACTTCGACGAGGGCAAGCTCGAGCCGACGGCGGACGCGTGCAATCTCGACGCGCTCTGGGCCTTCGGCATCCTCCGCGAGCGCCCGGTCAAGTGGCTGGCCTCGCTGTTCTCCAGCCGGCCCCCGCGGACCGAGAACCTACTCGGCTTCTTCGTCCCCAGCTCGCGCCGCATCTACATTCGGAAGCGCGTGTCGACCGATCTCAACGTCGTCGCGCACGAGATGGCCCACGCGCTGCTGCACGACCACGTCAACGTCCCCTACGCTCAGGCGCACGACGACGAGCAGCTCGCCATTCGCTCCGTCTCCGAAGGGGACGCCACCATCACGGCCGCCCTCGTGGTCGCTGCCCGGCAGGGCACCAATCCATCGGTTGCCCTGCGTAAGGCATCGTCGGCGCTCTCCATGCGCGACTTCGTCGGCAGCACCGACGCTGCCCTCGCCCAGGCGCTTCCCCTCTTTCGCGAACGGGAGGAGGTCCCCTACCAGGCGGGCACGGAGTTCGCCGCGCGGGTCGTCCGCGCGCGCGGCATGCAGGGGCTCGACGAGGTCTGGGCGAACCTTCCTCGTGGCACGTTCGAGATCTTTCATCCCGACACCTACGTGAAGGGCATCGCACTCCCCCGCTTCGCCGACTCTCCGCTTCCGGCGGGGTGCCACGCGAGCTTCGAAGGGCGGATGGGCGAGCTTCGAACGAGGGCCTTCCTGCGCATCCGGCACCCGCGCGCGACCGCCCTCGAGGGGGCGAGCGGCCTGCTCGTCGACCGCTATCGATTGCTCGAGGGCTGCGGCGAGGAGCCTGCATTCCTTTGGCAAACAGCGTGGGTCGACGAGGAGGCGGCGTCGCGTTTCGAGGCCTTGGCGAAGCAGCGATTCGAATGTAGCGAGCCCGGCTGTCTTCCCGGACCGCACACGATCATGCGCCGAGGAAGCGCCGTGGTGGTCCTTCGAGCACGAACCGACGCGGCCGTGGCGGAGAGCGCGCTCGGCGCGATCGTGCCCTCCGCGAAGCAAGCCGCTCCGCGCCTCGGCGGAGTGAAGCTCGATCCGCCTCCCGAGGTACCGCAGCTCGTCGAATCGTCGGCGGGCACGACGTGCTCGATCGCGGGGACCGGCGTGGAGCTCGTCGTCCCGAAGGGGCTGCTGCTCGCGACCGGAGACGACTCCCGGTGCGCGATGAAGTCGGACACGCGAGAAGACGCGATCACGACCTACGTTTCAGGCGTCGACTACGATGCGAGCTTCTTGAAGAGCCTGCGCGAGACGATCCCGTCCTCGCTGGCAGGCCTCCATGCGCAGCTCCACTCACGCGAGCGTCCTCGGGTGACGCCGCTCGGGACCGGAATCGGGATGCTCTACGAGTTGACGCCCCCCTTGCAGCTCGAGGTCGTGTCGCTGCCGGTCTGCGGAGGCAAACGCGTACTCACGCTTTATCTCCGCTCGACGAGCAACGAGGGACGCTCGATGTTGGAAGATGCCCTCTCGTCGCTCAGGCCCACCTCCGTCGGCCTGTCGCCGGCCTGCGCCGATCCCGTCGCTCGGTGAATGCCATCGACGGATCCGTTGGTTCATTTCGGGCGGATACCGCGCGCGATCGGAACCTTCGCGGTGCGGCTACTGCGCCCGCGCCCTCGGTGTGCGCTAATCCCCCGGATTGAAGACGATCGGGTAGACGACCTTCACGCTTCCACCTTCGGGCTTCGAGAATCGCAAGAGCGTAAAACCCCGCACGACACAGTCGACGACCTCTCGGTCCGGCATGTCGGTGGTGTCGTCCGGCCGGGCTTCGGCCACGTACCCGGTTGGATCGATCGTGAACCTCACGGCGACTCTGCCCCGGAGACGGGCGTCGCGACGGAGCCCGTCCTCGTAGCAGCGACGAAAGCGGTCGAACTGGGCGCGAACCGAAGCCTGGACAAGGGACGGCTCCAGCAGCCCGAACGCCGTCACCCCACCATCACGGCCTTGTGCCACCTTCGCTCGCCATGCGCGTCCGACATGCTTCTCCTCGCAGTAGGAAAGCGCGGCGTCGACGTCCGCCACGCGGTAGGCGGCACGCATGCAATCCGCGATCGCCACACCGGCGCTCGTTCCCTTTGGACGGGTCTGATGCGCTTTCGGTGCCCGCTCTCCGCCGTTCGCCTGAGCGGAGTCCGTCTCGTTCGCACCGCGTCGCGGAGAAGCCGCGCAGCCAACGAGGAGGGCGAGCGCGCCGCCGAGGATTCCCCTACGCCACACGGACTCCTTCGTGCCCCACGTCCATGCCATCGCCATCTTCGTCCTTCCCGCACAATGATGAGGAGCGCGCCCGCGAGGCCACCCGCGACGAGCGAAGGCCCGCGACGTGGGCGCGAACTCTCCAACACGCCGGTGCACCGAGCGAGAATACGGACGGGCTGCCGAAGCGCCAAGCGCTCCGCGCCCCTTTGAGTCGAGTTGCTCCATCGCCGGTCCGGAGCTGCACATCCCGAAGGGCGCGCGTCGAGCGATGGAGGTGGCGGCGGGGAACGCGCACCATGCACGTCTCCGGCAGCAAGCGGCGCGAGGCGCGAGGCGCGAGAACGAGGACTGATCCGTGTGGGTGCGCGATCCTCGAGTATTGCGCGCAACGAGGTGAGGTCGGCCTATTGCGGCAGCCTTTGCGCCGAGCCATGCCGGTGTGCAGGCGCGGGCATACGAGATGCAACTACCGCGCGAGAGCCTCACGTGAGGAGAACTACGTGCGTACGGCGGAGAGTCTTGGGCTACGCGCCTCGTTGACAGGCGTCGTGATTGTTCACCTCGCCGTCGTGCTCTGGCACTGGAGCGCCCATGCGCATGTTCCGGTCCCGCTCAGCGCGTTGAAGAGCGTCTTCGTGACCGTCGTGATCCTCGTGCTGCCCGTGCTCGGCGCAGGCCTCTTGTGGACGGATCGCAAGCGCACTGGGGCTTGGCTCATAGTGCTATCGATGTTCGCTTCGCTCGTGTTCGGCTTCGTGAATCACTTCATGCTCCCGTCTCCGGACTACGTCTTGGCGGTCCCGCCGCATGCCTGGCGTTACGCCTTCGTCCTTTCTGCCGGCCTGCTCGTGGTCACCGAGACGATCGGCACGGTGTTGGGGGCCGTCGCGGTGCCGAGGTGGCGACGAAGCATGGAGGTCGGCACTCGAGCTCTCGTCGAGGCGACCGAGCCTGCATCCGCTCATTAGCGACCTCGCGCTGCACGGGCAGCATGGGTCAGGGGTGAGTCACATGAGAGTCTTCGTTGCAGGAGCAAGCGGCGCCATCGGCGTGCCTTTGATCGTCGAGCTGACTCGTCTTGGGCATGAGGTGACAGGAATGACTCGCTCCGAAGCCGGCGCGCGCAAGATCATCGAGCGCGGCGCTGCCGCCGAGCTCGTGAATGCGTTCGATGCCGCGGCCGTCGAGGCGGCGGTGCGGCGGTCGAAGGCCGAGGTGGTGATCGATCAGCTCACGGCGCTGCCGAAACATCCGTCCGAGTTGCCCGCGGCGTCGCCCGGTGACCGACAGCTCCGGCTCGAAGGTGGAGGGAACCTTCACCGCGCTGCATTGGCCAGCGGTGCGCGCAGGTACATCCAACAATCGAGCGGCTTCTATCTCGGGCCAGGAAGCGGGCTTGCGGACGAGTCCGAGCCGCTCGCCATCGACGCAAGTCCCGCCGTGGCTGCCAGCGCACGAACGTACACCGAGCTCGAGGCACGCACGTTGAGCCAAGGGCCGATGGAAGGTGTCGCTCTTCGTTACGGGTTCTTCTATGGGCCGGGCACTTGGTATCACCCGGAAGACGGCGCCGCGGAAGAGGTGAGGCGGCGGCAGTCACCCATCATCGGTGAAGGACGAGGCGTCTGGTCGTTCGTTCACATCGAGGACGCCGCACGAGCGACGGTGGCGGCCCTGACGTCCGAGCCCGGCACGTACAACGTCGTGGATGACGATCCGTCACCGGTGAGCCGCTGGCTGCCGGCGTTCGCGCAGTGGTTGGGCGCGCCGCCCCCTCCCCGCATGTCGGAACGAGAGGCGCGCGTCGTTCTCGGTGAAGACGCGGTCTATTACGGTACGAAGCTTCGAGGCGCGTCGAACGCAAAGGCACGTAGCGCCCTCGCCTTCCGCCCGCGCCCGCTACCGTGGCTTCACGACTGAGCGTGCTCGATGCGAGCGCTACGCAACGAGCTCGAGTCGACGGGCGAGCCATCGCTCCGAGGTCGTCGCGCAGCGCTCCCATGCGGAGGAACGGAGGTTCGCGGGCCGAACCGTCACCAGCCGCCCCAGCCACCTCCCCAGCCGCCCCAGCCCGGGCTCCAGCCGCCGCTCCAGCCACCCCAGCCGCCGCCCCAGCCGCCCCAACCCGGGCTCCAGCCGCCGCCCCAGCCGCCCCAGCCCGGGCGCCAGCCGCCGCCCCAGCCGCCCCAGCCCGGGCGCCAGCCGCCGCCCCAGCCGCCGCGCCAGCCGCCGCCCCGCCAGCCGCCGCCCCGCCAGCCGCCGCCTCCCCACCCGCCGCGCCACTGGGCGTCGGGCGGCTCGGCTTCCGTGGAGGCCTGATCACTCGGGTCTTGTGGGCCTTCGGAGCTCTCCTGCCCAGGCTCTCCTGGCTGCTCATCCTGTGCAGGCTGCTGCTCTTCGGGCCCCTGCATGTCTTCCATCGGCTGCTCGTAGGCGCTGTACGGCTGCTCCTGCTGCGGGTCCTGTTGTTCTTCACCGATCCCTGCCGCGGTCGTATCGACCTCGTCGGCCGGGACAGTGCATCCAAACGCGACGAGTCCGACTCCGAGCGCGACACTCGGCAATGTCATTGGCTTGAGCATGTTCCTGCCTCCATCGCGACGACCGCTTTGCATCGCAGAAGCCACCGATGCGGAGCTCTTCATCAGCATGATGAAGAGCCGCCTCGCCCGAGACCGACATGGCCGACCACGTCGGTGTCGCGTCGGGCGCGACCTGCCCTCGCGATCGTGCGCTCGCGCACTCACCGTGATTCCGCAAGACGTCTGAGCGACCGCCTGGCGTAGAAGCGCTCACCGAGCCCCTTACTCCTCGAGCATGCAGATCGAGCTCATGGCCACCGCTGTCCCGGTGCAGACTGCCCGTATTGGGCATTGGGTCGCGCACCGATCGACACGCGGTTTGGGAATAGTCCTCTACGACTCGAACGGGAGAGGACTGGACCAACGAGCAGCTCAGCCCGTGGTCGGCCCGCGAGGAGCGATTCGAACCGATCCAACTCGGCCATGAAACGGCCGCACGTGTTGCACATCTCCGGAGGCGAGCCCCGCCGCGCGTGAGGCTGATCGACCTCCAGCCGAGCACGCGTTGGCCACGACCGCACTTTCGCACGGCTCACGGGAGCTGTGGGCGCCGACCCGCGCTAGCTATTTGTCATGCGCTCGATGCGCGCGCTTCTCGTGCTCGTCTTGGCCCCGCTCGGTGGCTATTCGTGGAGCGCCGGTGTCAGCGAGGATGCCGCACCCGTGCGCGGGCTCGGGCGCGATGAGATCCGCTATCTGGCACTCGGCGACTCGTTCACGGCCGGGACCGGGAACCGACCGGCGGACGCGTTCCCCTCGCGTCTCGCTTCACTTTGGCGCGCGCACGACCGCCAGGTCACGCTCGAGAACGTGGCGGTCAACGGCTACACCACCGAAGACGTGCAAGAGCACGAGCTCCCGAAGGTAGCGCCATTTCGCCCTACGTTCGTGACGCTCGCGGTGGGCGCCAACGACTACCTGCGTGGCTGGAGCGCGGACGACTACCGTTCGCACGTGCGGGTGCTCTTCCGAGGGATCATCGATGCTGGCGTCGCGCCGAATCGGATCGTGGCGCTACCGCAGCCCGAATGGTCGCTCTCTCCGGCCGCGGCTTCGCTCGGGGATCCGCGGCAGCTCGGCGCGGACATCGTCGTCTTCAACACCATTCTGCGCGACGAGGCACGAGCCGCCGGCGCGCGTTACGTGGACCTATATCCGCTCATGCACAAGCAGGCGGAGGCGAAGATGTTCGCCAGCGACGGCCTGCACCCCTCGGCGCGCGCGCACGCCGAGTGGGCGGCGGCACTCTACGAACATGTAGACCCCTGAGACTGCGCAGCCTCTACTTCTGATTCTTGTCCCGCTGGTTCTTCTCGCGGCTGACCAGATCGAAGAGCTGCCCGGCAACGGTCTTCTCCATCCGGAGGGGCGCGACGCCGAAGCTCGCGGCCACCGCGTCCTGCTCGAACAAGAAGCGCCGCAACACGTCGCTCGGATAGTCCTCGAGCGGCAGCCCGAACGCTCCGTACGGCTTGCCGTCGACTGCCAGCGCGTGGTGCGCCCGCGCACCGACGCCGCGGAATTGGTGGCACGTAAGGCAGCCTTGCTCGCCGATCAGCGCGTCTCGCAGTCCGCCGGTGAGCGAGCGCAACGGCGCGAGCGGATCGTTCTGTACCCAGTGAAAGCTCGTCGCATCGAGCCCGACGATTGCGGTCGTCTTGTTCAGCAAGTCCGCGGGCAGCGGCGTCCGAAAGTGCAGGAACGCGCCGAGCGGCCGGACCATCATTGGCATTCGCTCGTCGCTCTCGATCCACGAGTAGGCGCGCTTGACCCGGTAGAAGCGGGACAGGCGGAAGAGATTGTCCTCGTCGTCGAGCCCGACCACGATGACCGGCTGGGTCGTCTTCAGAACTTCGCGCGGGAAGTACTGCTTTTCGCCCTGGAGGTTCGAGACCACCAGCCAGTCCCCATTGCCGACTTCGGACTCCGGCCGCCCGGCCAGGTAGCCGAGCAGATCGACGGCCTGATATGTCTTGCCGGGCCAGGGGGAGAGCTCGAACGCGTTCCCGCCGACGTGGAACAGCAGCGTCTCGCGCACCCGGGGGTCGACCGGATAGGTGGTGATGGCCTGCTTGCGAAGCGCCGACAGGTCGAGCGGCGGCCGCGCCCCCCAGCGACGGCGCGCGCCGAAGGGGTTGTCGATCGGAAGCTCCTTCGGGCCGGAGCCGACGAAGGTGAACACCAGATCACCGAGCTCGTTTCCGTTTCCGCCCCAGTGCAAGATGCTGTGCGCATCGCGCTCAGGGACGACGAAGTGGTCGATGTCGCGCGCGCCCGCGTTCTGGAGGGCGCGCGCGAAGGGTCGAGCGATACGCGCCCAGTTCGCATTGTCCTGCCCGCCGGACAACATCAAGAACGGTGGCGAATCGGACCGCGCGTACATAATCGGCGAGGACTCCCTGCGGTCTTCGACCGAGTCCGCGAAGAACGCCGCGTCGGGGTGCCCCTCGAGCGCCGCCTCGCCGAGATCGTAGGTGCCACGCAAGACGATGATGCCATCGACGCGCTTGGGATCCATGCCGGCCCCCGCGAGGAGCCGCGAATCGAGCGCGAGGATTGATGCCATCCATGCGCCGAGGCCGCGACCGACGAGGACGAGGCGTGTCGGGTTGCGCGCGCCAGTCGCCTCGTGCACGACCCGGGCGACGTCCGCCGCGCACGCGCGCAGCGTGTATCCTTTCTGGACGTTGAACGAGACGGCGGCGACGGCGACCCCATTTCGCTGCATCGAGTCGCCGACGTTCGCAGCGAAGGCGAGCCGCTCGTCGGGCTGCGAGGGCTCGTTGCCCTGCAGAAGAACCACGAGCGGCACGCGCTTGCCCGACTGCGGGGGCGCGTAGAGGTCGACGGTGACGTTCGGCCCCTGAGGCCCCATCCGCTGCACCACGGCATACGTCACCGTGGCGACGGCGCCGGCTCCGGCCCCTACGCGCTGCCAGACGAGGTGCGCGCCGAGCGCGAGGAGCACCGCGAGCAGCCCGAGGCCCACCCATCGTCGTGCTCGCGCCGCCATCGTGGATCCAGCCTGTATCCGCGATTGAGCGCGGCAAGCTGAGGCGCCGTCGATCGCTCAGGGGCGGACGGCCCACCGCATTGGTCGCGCGGGTGCTCTTCGCATCGGCTACCTGACGCGGATGCGCGCGGACAACTCGCCGCGAGATGAGGACGAACTTCACACCGCCCGACCTCGGCAGAGTCGATGCAGCTGGGTTCAGCCCCGGTCACCCACGGACTCGGAGCTCTTCAGGCGCGCGCGCGTGCCGAGTCGCCTGAGGCAGGGGGAAGCTGCCGCCTACACGCTCGGTGTTCGCCCCGTCTCGAAAGCAGTCCGAGACGTCGAGGAGCAAGGACTCGCCTCTCGCGCTCTACGGCACACAGGCCGCGACGATGGTGCCGTTCAGCGCGGCGCCGGCGCCGATGATCTTGACCGGGGTGCACCGTTGGCCCTGAGGACAATCGGAGTTCGCCTGACAAAGTTGCGTGTCGCCCGCCGCGCATGCTGTGCCCGACGAACAGGTTGCTCCCGATGAAGCCCCCGCCGAGATCAGCAGCGTGCCTTCCGCGCAGGCTGCACCTGCGGCGAGGGTAGCGACGTCGGCCGATACGCAACAGGCGGTGCCACACTGCCTGGCCGAGTTGCACGCCCACGCAATGTCGCCAACGTTGCAGCCCGTCAACGTACACGACTGCGTCCCGCCGTAACACGCGGTGGGCGGCTTCTCGTTGCCGCACGGGAATGGCGTCGTTTGGAACTTGCACACGGGCGGCCCCGAGCGGCCAGCGTCCGTGTTGCCATTGGAGGGCGGGTCGACCGACGATGCGTCGCCCGCGGGCGCGCCGCTCGAGGTCGTGCACTTCGCCTCGCCCTCGACCAGCTCGCAAGACAGCCCCTCGTTGCACGTGCCGTTCGCGAAGCACGGGCCCCCGAGCACGCCCTGCGCAAGCGTTCCCGCTGTGGCCGACGAAGGCTCGTCCCCCACGCACCCAGCAACCGCGAACGAACCAACGACGGCCGTGCCGATGAAACTGAAGACGAGGAGCTTCCCCATGCGGCAGAGGCTACCACGCGCTCAAGGCTTTCAGCGCGTGGCCGGCGGGGAATATGTCGTCGCGCACCACGGCCTTTCGACGGTCCCACGCGTGAAGCGGTAGACAGAAAGAGCTTGCCCCTACGGAGGCGCGGCTGCCAACCGGCCCTATCACCCTCGGCGGGGAGACCGGCGCGATGTCCGCATGGGCGCGGCAGCCCTGAGGTCCTGCTCTGGCTGTACGGAAACCAGTGAACGCAACGATCTCGCGACGCGCGGGTAACTCGAGCACGGCGCACGTCCGGCTCGGCGTCCGCTTGGTGACGTTGTGGTGTGACGCAGCGTGGGCGCTGGACGGTGGTTGGGGAGATCGGGCAACTGTCCACAGCACCATCGCCCTCGCTCCAATCTGAATCCCAGAGGCCGCTCATGATGAACCATCGCTTTGCAAGCATCAGCATCCTCGCCGGCCTCGCCATGCACCTCATCGCTTGCGCCGAAAGCACGGTCGATCCGGAGCCCTCTCCCAGCAGCGACGCCGGCAGCTTGGACAGCGGGCGCAATCGCGGTCCTGACAGCGGCTCGGACGCGCCCACCGATAGCGGCTCCGACGCGGATGCCGACTGCACGTCTGCCGCCGACTGCCCGGCTCCGACGAGCGCGTGCGTGGAGCGCGCCTGCAAGTCGGGCGTCTGCGGCCAGCAGCCGAAGGCCGCGGGGACGGCGGTCGAGTCGCAGACCGCCGGCGACTGCAAGCGCTGCCAGTGCGACGGAGCAGGCTCCGTCGTGGACGTGAACGACGATACGGACCTCCCCGTCGACGCCAACGACTGCACGAACGACGTCTGCACGAGCGGCGTCGCGTCCAATCCGAAGAAGGCAACGGGCACGGCGTGCGGCGCTGGCGGCGCCCTCAAGTGCGATACGACCGGCACCTGCGTCGGCTGCCTGCTTCCGAGCGACTGCGCTGGCCAGGACACCGAGTGCTCGACGCGTACGTGCGTGGCCGGTGTGTGTGGCCGACAGAATGCTCCGCTCGGCGCCGTGCTCGAAAAACAGACGGCCGGCGACTGCAAGAAGGCCGTTTGCGACGGCAACGGCAACATCAACTCGCAGAACGACGACAGCGACTCGGCGAGCGACAACAACGCCTGCACCAACGACGTCTGCGTCGACGGAGCTCTGACGCACCCGAACCTCGCCAACGGCACGTCGTGCGGGGCGAACAAGACCTGCGTCGACGGCGCATGCAATGGCTGCTCTGTGGACAGCGACTGTCCCGCGGGCAACGAATGCAAGTCGCCGAAGTGTACGGCCGGTCTGTGCGGCTTCACGTTCACCCCCGCCGGCGACCTGGCCACGCAACAGCCGGGGGACTGCCGTAGGGCCCGGTGCGACGGCGCTGGCAACCTCGAGAGCTTGATCGACAACACCGATGTGCCCGCCGACGACGGTACGCAGTGCACGGTCGAGGGCTGCACTGCCGGCGCGCCGACGCGCTCGAACGCCACGGCGGGAACGCCGTGCAACGACAACGGCGGCACGCTCTGCAACGGCCGCGGCCTTTGCGTCGAGGCCTCATGCATCGACGGCGTGCAGAACGGCGCGGAGACCGGCATCGACTGCGGCGGAAGCTGCGCCCCGTGCGCTCCGGACGTCACCATCGTCCCGGCGGATGGCGCCGTGGCAATCGACGTGACCGAACGCATCGTCCTCACGTTCGTCAGCGAGATGGCCCCGGCGACGCTGACCGCTCAGACGACGGCGGGCGCGTGCACGGGAAGCCTCCAGGCGTCGAGCGACGACTTCGCGACCTGCATCGGCTTCACCACGCCGGTCATCGCTGCCGGCAACATGATGGTCACGCTGCGTCCGGCGTCGAACCTTGCGAACAACAGGACCTACAAGGTCAGGGTCACGACCGACGCGAAGAAGGCCGGCGGCACGGCCGTCGTGCCCTACTCGATGCCCGCGGGCTTCACCACGAAGGCGGCGCCGACCTGCGCCTCACACGGCTACTCCGGGGCCCTCGTCACGTTCGACCTGACGTCGCTCTCCGGCGTCTCGACGAACGCTCCCGCGACGACGAACGTTGCCGGCGTGAGCAGCACGGTGCTCTCGCGCTCGGCCGCGCTCAAGGCGGAGAGCGCGAGCAGGGCGCTCAACAGCAGCAGCTGGGCGACCGGCGCCGCGGCGGATGCGACGCGCTACTACACGTTCACGGTCACGCCGGCGGTCGGCTGCACGCTGGCGCTCTCCTCGCTCGCGCTGGACGTCGACCGGTCCAATAGCGGTCCGGCCAGGGCCGATGTCGCCACCAACGTCGACGGGGTTGCGACGCACAGCGCGTCCTTCGCGGTGGCGGGCAAGCCCACGGTGTCGCTCTCGGCGAGCAGCGCTGGTGCCATCGAGATCCGCATCTACGGCTACTCCGCGAGCGCGGGCGGTGGCACGTTCCGCATCCAGAACAAGATGACGCTCTCCGGCTCCATCCAATAGCGATCGCGCCCGCCACACCGACCTCCCCCCGGCCCTTCGACTCGCTACCGAAGGGCCCGTCGTCGCTCTACGCGCGCCAAGTCGTCCACCGCTACGCGCGCCTCCAAGAGCCGATCGTCCACGACGACCTCGGAACAAAGTCCGAGCGCGGACGTGACGAGGAGCCTGGGTCGACGCCTCGAACACGTCCGCGCTCGCGTGCCTTCGATCAGTGCACGCCCTTCATCCCGCTGATTGGCATGAAGCCGAAGCGCCCGAGAGCCTCGCGCATGACCGCCGGCAAGCTCTCATAGGACTCGAGGCGCGTGCACTCGATGCTCTCGGCGCAGGACGATCCCGTCTTGAGGATCGGCATGTTGTGCTCGTCGACCTTCGCCGTCCAGCCGACGGTCGAGCCGTTCACGGAGACCGGATCGACCTCGTAGGCGGCTCGAAGGAGCTCGTTCGCGTACTCGAGCACGCGTGCCGCGATGCCACGCTGCACCGTCTTTCCGAAGAGGGTCTCGGTGCCGAAGGTCTTGGCGACGTAGGTCTTGCCGTTCGGAGAGTGGAACTCGATGCGGTTCGTGAAGTCCGGCGCACCGTCGATCCCCCGCTCCCACACCTGCATCTGGCTCAGCCAGTTGGTCCTCTGGTTCTCCTTCACGTAGAGCAGGCTGAAGATGTACGCGAATCGCTGCTGCTCCCAGCCGACCTGCGGGTCGACGACCATGAGGCCGCTCGGTTCGTTCGGAACCGCAGCACCAGGCCTGAAGCAGAAGTTCGACGGACCGTTCGGGAAACAGCTGCGCGGTCCCTCCGTGGGCCACCACGACGTCCAGCCGAGCTGCGCGGTCTTGTCGGCACCGACCCTGGCGCGGACTCCCTTGATGTACTCGTCGCCGGTCAGGTTGTTCGCGAGCCAGCGGCGGAAGCCGTCAGGGAAGACATCGGCCATCGAGACGGAGCGGTAGCGTGGGTCGACGAAGTCGCCTCGCGACGAGCTGATGAAGTTGTCCGCCGACTCCGTGAAGAGCATCGCGACGTACGCCTTCTCGTAGTACGAACCGGCCTGGGTGAAGTACTCGCTGTTGTAGTCGCGCCCTTGCGTCGTCGAGAGATCGTTGTTGACGGGGTGCCCGCCGAGCTCGAACGAGCCGTAGCCCAGCGTGTTCCCGGTCACGCCGTTCGGGACCAGCAGCGACGTCGTCTGGCATCGGGCGAACCCGGTGTCGTCGCAGGAGCGCTGGACCGCGAAGGGGCTACCCGCCTCGGGACCGTACTCGGCATGGCTACCCGGCTGAGGCCGCGCGAAGACGTGGGTGAAGTGATCGAACGCGATGGCGCTTGCCATGGCGTTTGCCGGGAACGCATCGAAGATCGCTGCGAGGGCCGCTTGCGGATTCGATCCGAGACCCGTGGCGCCGAAGCTCACCGTCGTGTCACGCGCGAGCGTCGCGTAGAGGCCGAGCGCCTTCGCGGAGTCGCGCATTTTCTCGTGGTAGCGCGCCATGAGGCGATTCACGACACGCAGAATGCTGAAGTCGCGAGCGCCACGCCGGTAGCTGCTGAAGATGTGTCCGAGCTCCTGCTGCGCGATCCAAAAATTGAGCTGCTCGTAGAGATCGGCGCCGCTGTCGTGGCGGTAGACCGAGACGTTTCCGAGGTCTGCCCAGTTGTCGCTCGCGAAGCCGTGGGTCCAGCGAACGCGGTCCTTGTCGAACAGCGCCGCCGCGCTCCGGGGCGCTGTCTTGTCCGCGGTCATCGACCTGAACGGTACGTACTCGAGCGACGGCTCTTCGCAACGCATCGTCTTGCCTTGGACCGTCACCAGGTGTCCGTCCAATAGGGGATGCCACTCGCCGTCTCTCGCGTCGTCCCAGGAGCCCGGCTTGAACGCCTGCGGGTCCACCTCCTTGCAGTTGCGAATCAGGTTGAGGCGGTTCTGGATCTGCGAATAGTGAAACTCCCCTGCTCCGTCGCGCGGCGTAATACCGAGCAGTCCTCCGAATTCGTTGCGATGCTCGCGGAAGACGCGACCTTTGTTCGTGTTGCGCCCGAACTCGGCGACGTTGCTCAGCACCCCGACGGTGTCCCCGTAGAACATGCGTGCAGCGCCGAAGTCGTACCGGCCGAGGTTCAGGAAGTCCTGCGTAATCTCGCCGGCGTACTCCATGATCGACGACTGCGCCCACATCGTCAGGAGCCCGTTCGTCTCGTCCTCGGTGAGCGGATCGAACCATCGCGGACCGACACACGAGGAGCCGTCGTCGGTCTTCTCGGTGCACTCCTTAGAGACCTTTCCGTTGCTCGTACGGAGCTGCCAGTACTGAGGGCGGAAGTTGAGCGCGTCGGTGGAGCTCACGAAGTTGTGACGGAGTCCGAACGAGTGCCCCAGCTCGTGAGCCATGACGTTGGTATGCGCCTTCCTTCGCACGTAGTCCTTCATGCGCCTCGCCCGCTCGGCCTGCTGCGCGGGCGACTCGTTCGGATTGAACGCGCCGAACTTCTGCTCGAGCACGCTTCGGAGGCCCACGTAGTTGAGCGGGGCGGCGGTCTCCGCGTACATCTCGCAGGTGCCTCGCCCTGCGAGGATCATCTCCTTCTGTTGACGAAGCTCGCGCACGAACTCCGGGTTCAGCGAACGGAACACGCTCGCGCGTTCGAGGTCCTCCGGCACCGAGCCATGAACGCCCGCGAGCTGCATCATCGCCGGCGTCACGACGGCTGCCTCGAGGGGGGTGTTCTTCGCCATGTCCCGACGCGCCTGGAAGAGCGCAGCGTTGACCGAAGGAACACCGACCGACGCCTTCATGTCCTCGGCTCGCTCGTTGATCGCTTTGCTCAGATTCCTGAGCAGCTCGGGCTGTCTCTCCTTCAGCGCTCGAGCGTCGCGCATGAGGCCGTCGGCTTGCGTCGTATCGGCGCCGACCACCGCTGCGATACGTTGGTTGACCTCGCTCTTGGTGTAGAGCGGCATCATCGAGCCCTTGGAGGCCGCCGCGGCCGCGTCGCGGTACCGCGTGATGTAGGTTCCGTCCGTGATCTCCTCGGTCTTCACCTCGCCGGCGATGTACTGGAGCTGGTCGACGATGCCCGCGGCGAACGAATCGTTGATGGCGACGTACGACGTGACGTTGGCGGCGATCTTCTCGCCCGTCTCGGGATCGTTCGCGTCGGTCATGATGCCCCACGGGCCGTTGACCTCGGGCCGCGCGATGGCGTTGATGAGGTTGAATCGAAGATCGCCCGGCCGAGCGATCGTCTTCTCGGGCCCGCAGAGCGGATCGTCCCCCTTCTGGACCGGGCTGTGGCAGAGGAGGACCATCGGCTTCTCCTTCGCCAGCTCGATGACGTCGTCGGCATAGCCTCGTGCCTGCCCGACCCCCTCGGCGTAGCTCTCGCAGTCACGGCCGTCGTTCACGAGCCCCGTACGGCACGCGGTGATCTCGCCGACGAGAACGGCCAGATCCTCCTCCGCGGCGTAGTTGCCGTGGACGGGGGCGTTCCCGCACCCCTCGGTGAAGCCGTAGGTCTTGCACTCCGCAGTGCGCGCCGCCGCGACCGCGAGGCGGAGCGCGGCGTCCCACTGGGAGACGGCATCGCGCGTCGCTTCGAAATAGGTCGGGTCGCCGCCTTGCACGTAGTGGAAGACGACCGGCTTGGTCTCACGCTGCGTGTACGGCAGCGTGCAGATGTTCTTCTCCCGGTAGGTGTTGCAGCGAGACGCCGGCGATACGCCTGCGCAATCGGCGTCGGCGAGGCAGCGGGTCGGCCCCTCGAGCTTCTCGGGATCCTGGTACGCGTGGCTTCGCTTCCAGATGTTGTAACGCTGGATACCTCGGTACCGTCCGCTGTCGCGAAGGCCATGTTCGCGATCGTAGGAGCCGAGCTCGGTGTCCATGAGGCCGACGGTGAATGCGCCGTACATCTCGAAGCGATCGCCGTCCCAGTGCGCCGCCTCGTAGTCATTGTCGACCACGCGTTTGAAGGAATGGCGGACCGTCAGCTGATGCTCGTTGCAGCTCTCGATCGGCTCCGTACCGCCGTTGATGAGGTTCGGCACCCAACACGCAGGGATGCCGTATCGCTCGAGCATCCGCGGCTTGGCGTACACCTTGGCCGTCGCGTCCAGGTACCCGTTGGCGATGTCGTAGACGGGCGCCTCGTCGAAGTTCGGATTGTTGGCCGTAAAATCGGCCGGTGAGTATTCGACACCGAACAAGTTCAGCATCGAAAGCAGATCGAATTTGTACGCCGAGGTGTTTTCGTTCTTCGTCCAGTCGACGCGCATGTAATCGCGCTCGTACCACGGGCGGTCCTGCGTGTTCTCTTCGACGACGTTCAGCTCCTCGCCGGTCGACGTGTTGTAGGCGCGCCGCACGTCGAAGTGGGAGAGGATCGGAAACTTGTAGACGACCTCGCCGTCGTTGTTCTTGCGGTGCGCCGGATCGGCGACCTCGGGCTTCGGGGTCCCAGCGCCGTCCGTCCCCTTGATGCGTTCGTAGGCGAGGCGACCAAGCAGGTACTTCTCCTCAATCGTCCACCGAATGCGGTTGACCGTGTTGTAGCCGGCGCTGAAGAGGCCCGTGCCCGCCGACCCGTAGTCGACCTGAACGAGGATGCTGCGCCCGTAGAACTCGGGATCGTCGCTCGGATCGTTCAACTTGCTGCCGACGAAGAATGACTTCGGGAGCGCATCGGGTTGAACGCGATTGATCGGGTCTCGCTCCCCTGCGCAGCCGCCACCCATGGCCAGGGCGGCTGCGATAGCAACCAGTGACAGGCGATTGACTCTCATCTTCTTCGCACCTCTCGAATCGAACACTCAGACGTCGTGCGCGAGCCATGGGCAACCGCCGTGCCTCATGACGAGCTCGGACAAACGAGCCTCCGCGAAGAGCCGACGGCGTCTCGGTATCGACGATTCGTGCATAAATTGTCTGGCGACCGTCTCTCCGTGAACGACGGTCATGCGAGCGCCGAACGGACATCGCGAATGGCGACGCGACCGGGTACGGCGCCGTTCATTCCGTTACGGCATGTCGGTGCTTCCACGGGGTCGACACCTGCCAATCTGCGGTTTTTCCCGCCCGATCCGACCGTGCGCAGGATGGCATGCGACCTGCATTCGCATCGCACTCGACGAGCGACGCGTTCGTTTTCCGTCTCCCTCCCCCAGTTCGTGAGAACGCCTCGTCCACCTGCGAGGCCATGGAGAGCGCCTTGCGTAGTTGGCTGTCATCGACTCCCCCGAATGAGCCGTCCGATACCTCGTCGATCGCCTCGGCAGCGGTCAGCGTCGCCTCGTCGGGGGAACCGGAGCAGGTCTCGATTCGACACGGATTTGCGGCTCTCGACGACGCCGCAGTCACCGTCGACCCCAGGGTTCTCGTCGTGGTCGCGCGCAACGAAACTCACGGACCGCTCCTGGCACACGTCGCCCGCCGACTCGGCGCTGCCGGGTGCCGTGCCATCGAGGCGGCCGTACGCGCACCGACCTCGCTCTTTCGGGAGGTGGCCACCCAGCTGGGCCTGGGGCCTTTGCCGTGCAACGTGACCGACTACGCGGCGGCGCTCGCGACCGCCAGTCGTCCGCGCTTGGCGGTCGTCGCTTCGCTCCCGCGCGAAGGCAGCTTCGACGAGGCCGTCGCCTGCAAGCTGGCTGAGCATCGAGCTGCGGTCATGGTCTTCGTCTCGGCGTCGACTCCCCCTGACTGGGCGACCGAAGTGTTCGAGGTCGGCCCGGAGCTCGCCCCGTCCGACAAGCTTCGGTGGCTCATGGCGATCGCGCAGGAGAGCGAGTCGCTCCTGCGCGGACACAATCTGCGCGCGCTTCACGGCCAGTGGCGGGGTGCTCGGAGCCGACTTCGTGATGCACGTCTCGGTGGGCAAGCCGGAGCGCCCGACGCGACCTCCGGACTCTCCGCAGCGGCACTCGAGGTCGTGACGTGCGTAGCGCTCGCTCGGCGCTCCCTACCGCACAACACCGGACGCGGTGCTCCGCCCGCCGGCGTTCTCGAGGAGCTGGTTCGTGCGAATGTCATCATCCCGAATCCGCACGCGATCGTGCTCGATCCTTCGGTCGACTCCGCGTATCTCGAGGCGGCAGCGTCCCCAGAGGCGCGCGCGTCGACCATACGCATGCTTCGCGGAGAAACCGGGGCGTTCGAGCTCGATCCTTGGGCACTCGCACGCGCCGCGGAGCTGCTCTTGCCCACGTGCCCGGAGGACGCCGACGACGCCCTGGCTCGAGCCGGTCGTCTGGCGCGCGATTCGCGCATCGTCGCGGACATCACGGACAGCTGGTTTGCCGCGGTCGAGGCCGCAGAGGATCCGCTTCGCCTCTCCCTCCGTCTCCGCGCCGCCGAACGCGCACTCGAGGCAGGCAAGCCGCGGGACGCGTTGCGTTGGTGCGAGAGCATCGGCGACGTCGAGTCACCGCGGGCGCGCTTTTTGATGGCGCAGACCCTGGCCAGGCTCGGAGATCTCGTCGGTGCGCGGCTCCTCTTGGATCGAATTCCGATGGCGGACGTGGACGACGAGCTCGGCGCCGCCATCACGATTGAACGAGGCGAGCTGAGCTATCTCAGCGGCGACTTCGCCGCCGCGATCGCGCAAGTCGAGAGCGCGCTCGAGCGGGCGACGTCGCCGAGGACGCGATTCGCCGCCCGCGGCGTGCTGGGTAAAGTCCTCCTCGCTCGCGGCGACTGGGCCGACGCCGACGCCCATTTCGCCGCCGAGACCCTCGACGCGCAGAGCGCTGGCGAGACCACGGCAGAGCTCCGGGCGCGGCTCAATCGAGGCATCGTCCAGTGCGGGACGGGGCTCCTCGACGAAGCCCGGCATACGTTCCTCGACGTCCTCGAGGACGCGGAGCGATTCGGCGAGCTTCGCGCGACCGCGTTCGCGCTGTCGAACCTCGGCGTCGTGGCCTACCGGAAGCGCGACTACGTCGGCGCGCTGAGGTACTGGGAAGAGACGATCCGGCAGTGGGACGCGCTCGGTGCTCGAATCGAGGGCGTCCACCCTCTCACCAATCTCGCCGAGTTACGCCTGAGGCTCGGCCTCGTCGACAACGCCGAACACGCGATCCTCTTCGCGCAGAAGATCCTCGCCGGAGACAGGGGGCCGGCGCCAGCCGCGCACCTGCGGCTCATCGCGGCGCAGGTCGCGCTCGCGCGTGGTTCGACGGAGCTCGCTCGCGACGAGCTCCAATGCGCGATGGTCCATGCGCGAGCTACGGGCAACGTCGAGTACATCGGCGCGACGGGTCTCGTCGGTGCACGCATCGCGCTCGCGGACGGAGACGTCCGTCAGGCCGAAGCGTTCATCGCGATCGCAACGGAGAACGCCAAGTCCGCCCGAGCCGTCGCCGAGCTCGCGATCCTTCGAGTGGCTCATTCGCGCGCGCTCGGACGTCCCGCGCTCTCCATCGCGAGGCAGGCGCTCGCGCTCGCCCGCGCCGCGGCCGAAGACGACCTCCTCGTCGACGTCCACGCGCTGGTCGCCACGTGCTCCCGTGATGAAGGCGATCTCGAGGCCGCGCGCTCCCACTGCGCCCGGGCAGTCTCCATCCGTGACCGGATCACCGGAGCGCTCCCCGCGGACGTGCGTGATGCTTTCCATTCGAAGCCCGAGATCCGGGAGCTCACGCTCCTGCAGCAATCGCTCATGGAGACCGACGCGGTCCCGGACGTCGGGCGGGAGCCCGTGCCTTCCTCGAGTGCGCCGCCTTCCGCGCCGCCTCCCGCGTCGACGAGGTCGCGGGCAGACGAGCTCGTCGGAGCCGATGAACGTATGCGCAACCTCGCTGTCGCGATTCGAAAGGCGGCGACGTCGGACACCACTGTCCTCATCCTCGGCGAGAGCGGCACCGGCAAGGAGCTCGTGGCGCGAGCGCTGCACGCCGCCAGCCAGCGTGCGTCGCGTCGGCTCGTCGTCGTGAACTGCGCGGCGCTGCTCGACACGCTCCTCCTCTCGGAGCTGTTCGGCCACGAGAAGGGGGCATTCACCGGGGCGACGGCGCGACGGCGCGGTCGATTCGAGCTCGCCCAGGGCGGCACCCTCTTCCTCGACGAAATCGGAGATATCTCGCCCAAGGCGCAGGTCGCGCTCCTCCGCGTTCTGCAGGAGGGAACCTTCGAGCGCATCGGAGGCACCACGACGCTTCGAACGGACACACGCGTCATCTGCGCCACGCACCGCGATCTGCGTACGCTGGTGAAGCGCGGCGTGTTTCGCGAGGATCTCTACTATCGCATTCGCAAGCTCACCCTCGAAGTCCCGCCGCTTCGTGCACGCGTGGGCGACATCCCCCTGCTCGCGCATCATCTCCTCGTGCGCGTCGCTGCGGAGCAAGGAGAGAAGCCGAAGCTCCTCTCCAGGGATGCGCTGGAGGTCCTCCAACGGCACACGTGGCCTGGAAACGTTCGTGAGCTCGAGAACGTCCTTCGCGCCGCGGCGGTATTTGCCGAGGGAGACATGATCACGTGCACCGATCTCGATTCCGCCGCAGGAGATCTCCGTGTCGCCCCCGATGCTCCGTCGTGCGCGACGATCGCGGGCGCGACGACCGCGAACGCGCCCGCACGTCCTGCATCGGACGTCTCGTTGACCGCGGTAGCCTACGCGCACGTCCGCGAGCGCGGGGTCTCCCTGCATGACGTGAAGCGCCAGCTCGAGCGTGAGTGCGTTACCCGTGCACTCGAGGAGGCGGGCGGAAACATCACGCGCGCCGCCGGGCTGCTGGGGATGAAACGACCGCGCGTCTCACAGCTGGCCAAACAGTATCGACTCACCGCATCTGTGTCGGAGGATGACGAATGATCCGCGCCCATCTGGTCTCGACCCTCACCGTTCTGACGGCCCTCGCAGTGTCCGGCTGTGCAGCAGAAGTGACGGAGGCACAGGACGAGCCTGCATCTTCAGAGCCGACGCCCGCGCCAGACACCCCATACGAAATACCTCGCCTCGAACTTCGGACGCCGCCCGCAGCAGCGAATCCGTCCGTCGCGCCATCCCTGCATCTCGAGAAAATCTACGAGTTCGGTCCTTTCCCACAGCCGTGGACGTTGCAGGCGGAGGAGCAGGAGTAGGGCTCGGTTCGAGCTCGATTCGTGCGCCCAAGACCGGTCGGACGCGATAGCCGCGCCCGCTGTTCGCATCTTCGTGGGCGAACAGCGGATGCTCTTCCCTCGTCCGGCATCGTCGGTGGCCTCATCGACAGAGCGATGCCTCGTAGCCAACACACCTCCCGTCGATGCACGCGAGGTGTTCGAGGCAGTCGGTCGAGTTGGCCCGGCAGGGCTCCCCACGGTCGCTCACCTTCTTGCACGTTCCCCCGTCACAATAGGCGCCTGGCGAGCACGTCTGGGAGCAGCTGTCGCCGGGCTGCCTCGAGACGCAGATGCGGTCGTAGCAGCTGGAAGCGCCGCCCGAGCAAGGCACGTACGCGCACGCCAACCCAGCCGCGCAGTACATCTCGTAGCATCCCTCGCCTTCTCCTAGACCGGTGCCCGCCGGCTTTCGACAAACGTTGTCGATGCAGCGCATGCCTTGGATGCAAGGCGCTTCCGAGCAATCGCCGCCCTCGTGGACCGAGATCCATTCGCAGACCTCGGCACTGCAATGCAGCACGCCGCTCCACCCGCAGGGCGCTTCGTCGAGCCAAGTGCAGCTCGTGCCGACCCGCGGATGGCCCGCGCACTTCCCCTGCGTCTTGTCGCAGTAGCGATAGATGCACTCGTCCGCTTTCGAGCACGGCTCGCCGTTCTCGCGTCGTTGCGCGCAGACGGCTGCGCCGCCGGGGCCGGCGTCGCAATAGAGATCCCACGCACACGCGGCCGACGCGTTGCAAGCCTCTCCGAGATTCTTGCCTCCGTCCTCGCAAATGCCATTGACGCACTTCAATCCACCGAGACACGGCTCGTCGGGCGGATTGCACGACTGGCGAATGAACCTCGTCTTCAGGCATGTACCGCAGGTCTGGCCATATTCGACACGGCACTCACCACTGGCGCACTGGTGATCGACGAGGCACGAAGAACCGCTCGGGAGGTCTCCGGCACTCTTCTCGATCGGAGAGACCGCACGGCTGCCGTAGCCCGAGCAACGTGGGAGGGCACACGTCGGCATGCCGTTCTCGACGGCTACCGTGCAGTCGACGACGTCGGTCAGCGTCAGGCTCGTTCCGGGAAGCGCGAGGAGATCGCGGCACGATTTGGCAAGCGAGGGCTCGGGCTCGTCGTATCCGCGGCACGTCTTCGTGAAGACGGCGTGAGCGCGGGCGAACGCGCCGCATTCATCGAGCGGCCCGCTCGGCTCTTGGGCGCGGGGGCCGCCGGCGTCGTCGGCGACCGAAGCGCCATCTGCTTCGACTGCCAGCTTCCCACATGCGCTCGTGACGACGGCGGTCAGGAGCAGAAGGCCTGCCGCTTCCGCTCTGCCGAAGGCGAGGCGCGAGCCTCTCGAGCGCCCTGACGCCATGGTAGAGCTCGCGGTGGAGAGGGCGGGCACGGGTGCGTTCGCTCGCGCGGTGCTCATCGAGTGCGCTCAGTGAGCCACGCGATCACCTCGAGCACAAGCACGTGTCGTGGAGCACGCGACTCAGCGGCACGGCAATGACCTCACCGAGCCTGCCGGATTCCCGGACGGAGCCATGGTCGGCGGCTAAAGTGGCTTCGATGCTGCAGAGCGAGGACGAAACATGACGCGCCTGGCAGACGTGGCGGAAGCTTCGTCGGAGATCGCAATGGCGGGCGCGCGCTCGGCGAAGACGAAGCGACTCGCGGCGGCTCTGCGCGCCGCGGACACCGAGGACGTGCCCATCATCGTGGCGTGGCTCTCGGGGGAGCTCCTGCAGCGCCGCATCGGCGTCGGCTGGGCCGCGCTCTCCACGATGCCGCCGCCGGCGACCGCGCCTTCGCTCACGGTGGCAGAGGTGAACCGCGCGTTCTCCGAAATGGCGGAGGCATCGGGCGCGGGCTCGCAGACCCGACGCTCGGCGCTTCTTCTGGACATGATGTCGAACTCGACCGAGCTCGAGCAGGTCTTCTTGCGCGGCTTGCTCGCGGGCAATCTGCGCCAGGGGGCGCTCGCCGGCGTGATGGTCGACGCGATCGCGACGGCGGCTGGCGTCAAGGCAAGCGAGGTCCGTCGTGCGACGATGCTTCGTGGTGATTTGCCCGCGGTCGCTGCAGCGGCGATGCGCGGAGGCTCCGGCGCGCTCGACGCGTTCCGGCTCGAGGTCGGCTGCGCGCTCGCGCCGATGCTCGCGCAGTCGGCGAGCTCGGTCGAGGAGGCGCTCGACGATCTCGGTGCTCCGGCCGCCTTCGAGGCGAAGCTGGACGGCGCGCGCATCCAGATCCACAAGCACGGTGACGAGGTGCGCCTCTTCACGCGCTCGCTCGACGAGGTCAGCGCGCGTCTCCGGCACGTGGCGGCCGATGTCGCGCGTTGGCCCGCGACTTCTCTCGTCGCCGACGGAGAGATCCTCTGGTTTGCCTTTGCCGGCGGCGACAACGGCCCGCGACCGCTCCCGTTCCAGGAGACCGCGTCGCGTTTCGCGCGCAGCGCGAGTGACGAGCTCCCGCTGTCGAACGAGCGGCCGTCCATCTTCCTCTTCGATCTGCTGCACCTCGACGGCGTCGATCTGCTCGACCGCCCGAACGCGGAGCGTCGCGCGGCGCTCGAGGGACTCGCGAGCTCCGCAAAGGTCGTCGACCGGGTCGTCACCGCCGACGCGCGCGAAGCACAGACGTTCCTCGAGCGGATGATCCAACTCGGCTACGAAGGCGTCGTCGCGAAATCGCTCTCCGCGCCCTACGAAGCCGGCCGCCGAGGCGCGAGCTGGCGCAAGATCAAGCCCGTCCTGACGCTCGATCTCGTCGTGCTCGCGGTCGAATGGGGCTCGGGCAGACGTACGGGAAAGCTATCCAACATCCACCTCGGCGCGCGCGATCCCGCGAGCGGCGGATTCGTCATGCTCGGGAAGACGTTCAAGGGCATGACCGACGCGATGCTCGACTGGCAGACGCAGCGATTCCTGGAGCTCGCCGAGGGACCGACCGACGGCTACGTGGTCAAAGTGCGGCCGGAGCAAGTCGTCGAGATCGCGCTCGACGGCGTGCAGACGTCATCGCGCTATCCCGGCGGCATGGCGCTCCGCTTTGCACGCGTGGTTCGCTACCGCGACGACAAGAGCAGTAGTGAGGCAGATACGGTGGACACCGTGCGTGCGATCCACGCACGGTCGCGCGGCGAGCACGACGCGTAAACCGGCGTGCTCGAGGCGCGGACCACGTTGCGCGCGGTACTCGAGGATCTCGCCGCGGCGGACGAGCGCGAGCGCGAGCGCGAGTCAGTACCGGACAAGAATGCCGGAGCGGTACTCGTCGTACACGGCGGTGCCGACCTTCACGGGCTCGCTCGTGAGGCGCAGGCACGTCGGACGGATGTCGCCCTCGAGCTGGCCGAGACCGCTGCCGCTGAACTTGTCGCCAGGCTTTCCGCCCACCTTCATCGGCCACGCTCCTTCGGTTATGTTGGTCGCGTAGTACGTGCTCCCCGGGCACGTGACGTCGGGTGTGGTGACGGAGCACGTGTGCCCGAGTTTCTCTTTCGGCGTGCCGTAGGCGCTCGAGCAATCGTTGTCGACGAGGACCAGATCGATGACTCCCGATGACTGGACGACGAGCTCGGCTTTCCCGCTTCCGGAAGGTCCCGCGCTCTTCGCGCTCGCGGTCCACGCACCGCAGCCAGTGGCCGTAGTGCAGCTCCGCTTCTCGATGATGAGCGTGTAGCCACCGAGCACCGCGACGCTCGCGCCCGGAGCGAACTTGGAGGCGAGGACGAGGCCCTCGGTGCCGGGGCAGCTTGCTGAATCGAACGGATCATTCGTCGTCGGAACGGTGCCTGCGTCCCCCGTGGAGCCGGAGCTGCCCGCGTCCCCCGACGAGCCGGAGCTGCCCGCGTCCCCGGAGGAGCCGGAGCTGCCCGCGTCCTCCGACGAGCCGGAGCTGCCCGTGTCTTCCGAGGAGCCGGAGCTGCCGGAGGATCCCGAGCCCCCCGAGCTGCCTCCGCTGCCGGAGCTCCCTGGAGCGCCGTCATCGCCCGGCCCGGGCCTTTCCGTAGCCTGGGGGTCCACGGGCGTGCCGCCGCCACCGCTGCACGCCGTAACACCGAGGGTTGCGAGCATAGAGGCGACGAGCGCCGCGCGGATCGAGGTCATCATGGCGGTGTACGTCGACGCCTCGCAGAGTCTTCCCTCGCGTCCGACCGAAGGATGACGTCCGGCTCGCCGCTCACGACGATCCACGCAAGGCCCACAGTGGTACGCGCCGCCCGAGGCCCCGCAGCCCTCCGCAGACGTCGTTGCGCGCGCTTTGAGCCAGCAAGCCTTCTGGTCGCGCTAGCGATCGATAAGTGACTCGTGGCGCGGCGTCGAGCTTCACGAGCGCGCCTTCGGTCTTGCGAAGGCGCCTCGGCGTCAGCCCCGGAGCATCGCGAGGAGATCGGTCACGCCCGGATCGTGTCCCGCCTGCATGAGGAGCGTCGTCACCTGGCCGCGATGGTGCGTCTGGTGGTTGAAGAGATGGGCGACCGCGTGCCAGAGCGGGAACTCGTTCACGACGCCGCGTCGAAGGTAACGCAGGCTCCCGGCGAGCTTCTCCGCTGTCAGCGTCGCGACGAACGCGTCGAGCTCGTCGTCCGTCCTTGCGCGCTCGCGGCGGAGCTCGTCGAAGTCGGCGTAGAGCTCCTGATCGAGCGACCTGATCCCGCCCGGCCCCATCTCGCCTTCCGCTAGCGCCGCGCCAGTGAAGCGCCCCAGCCAGATGCGGTCGGCGACGAGGAGATGGTTGAGCGTGCGGTGGATCGATCCGAAGAAGGCGCCGCGATCCTTCTTGCGCTCCTCGTCGGTAAGCTTCTCCGCCACGGCGTAGAGCTTGTCGTTCATCCACCGGTTGTAGCGAGCCATCGCGCGAGTGTGTTCGGGCGTCATGAAGATGGCTTCGAAGATACTACGCCGCAGACGACGCGCCGAGCCCTCGCGGCGAAGCCCGTACTTCGCCGCGCGCTCGTTCGGGGAGGGCTGCCGCTGACGATCAAAGATGGCCAGCTCGGTGAAGCCCGGACCGATCGCGAAGCCGTGCGCATTGGCGTGCACCTTCCTTTCGCCAGATCACTCGGGGCGTTCGGGGTATCCGCCACGGAAAGCGCTCCAGATGTGTGCGAGGAACTCGAGGTCGACTTCTTCGGGAATGCCGATCGCGTCACGGCGCTGATTCAAATAGACGCTCCTCGATCGTACGGGCCCATCGACGGGCGGCGTACGTATGCCTAACCGCCCCACGCCTTTGGCTCCGACGCCGCCTGGAACCGCCTCCGTGATACGACGGATCCATGCAAGGCCCTCAATGGTACGCGCCGCCCGAAGCCCCGCAGCCCGGGCCATACCAGCACGGCGACGATCCGAACGCGCTGCTCGAGCCCGGCGGGTTCTGGATCCGCGGCGGTGCTCACCTGATCGACATCATCACGGTGGGCATCGTCGGGGCCGTCTCCGGCGCCTTCGGCGCAATCGTCGTCGGGATGTTGGACGCCGCCGGCGTCATCGAGCCTGGATGGGAGGACCGGATCGGCAAGCCGACCGTCGGCTCGTTCTTGTTCGGGACGCTTGCCTCGCTCGTGTACCACACTGCTGCTGAGGCTTTTGGTGGCGCGACCGTCGGCAAGGCGATCTGCGGACTGCGCGTTCTTACCGAGGACCGGCGCCCCTGCACCTTGCTCAAAGCGCTCGGCCGCAACCTCGCCTATTACATCGACGCGCTCTTCTTTGGTGCCATCGCATGGTCGTCGATGTCGGACTCGCCGACGAAGCAGCGCCTCGGCGACAGATGGGCAGGCACGATCGTGGTCATGGCGCGCGCCGTCCCCGCGTCAGCGCGACGTAGCCCCGCTGTCGGCATCCTCGTCGCGCTCTTCCTCTATGCAACGATCGAGGTCCTCGCGGTGGTTCTCGCGATGCTCTGAACGGGCCCCGGGCGATCGCAGACGCTCGTAACGGGCTCGTCGACTACGAACGAGCGACGGCCGTGTCGGGGAAAAAGCGCGAGCTCATCGGTCGGGCCGATCCGGGTTCGGATTTGCGATCTCGTCGCGTGGAGGTCGAACACGTTGTTGTCGCGCGCTCGGATTGTTAGACCACTCTCATGCCGCGTTCCGTCTACGCCGACCGCTTTCGTGCCCTCTTTCTCGGACTTGCGGGGACCACGTCGGCGATGACGGTGACGGGGTGCGACGCGATCCAGGCGGATGACTTCGAGACGGATGCCTGCAAGGGCGGATGGCTCGAAGGCGTCACGCCCGCGGTGGCGGTCGATCACCTCGAGCTGCGCTCGGACAACGGCGAGCCCCGCGTCCCCGAGCTCTGGCCGCCGTACAACATCAGCGAGCAACGCGGTGTTCCCTGCGCAACTGCGACGGACAAGGACAAGTGCACCAGAGCACTCGCGAGCCTACGAGGGACTTCATCAGACAGCATGTTCGGCCGACAGGAATACGTCGCATTCAGCCGTGGCGACGAGGTCGGCGCAATCACCTCGCTCAAAGGACTGAGAACGTTCCTCGCGCCTTTCGACAATCCGAAAGACGGTATGCTCCTCATTCATGTATTCACGAGACATCGTCCACATTGTGGCGGCGCGAACGTACGAGCGAGCGGAGACGCCTTCGAATTCTACACGGCGTCGGGTGGCACTTGCGGAAAAGGGACCCACCTCGACGACAATGTCGTTCGCATCGCGCGTGACGGCACGCTCACCATCGTCGACACGGAGGTCGAGAAACGCGGTAACCCCAACTGCCAGGTCGGACGGAGGCCCGAAGGTTACGTGGCCGCGCCGTCGTCGTGCTCGGAGGCCGACCATCTCGCGACGTCAGCAGAGCTCGAGGCCGTCTCGGTGCTCGCGTTCCGTCGTCTCGCGCGCGAGCTACGGGCCCACGGAGCGCCCGCCGATCTCATCGCACGAGCAAGGAGCGCCGCGAAGGACGAGGTCCGCCACGCGCGCTCGACGCGCCGTCTGGCGCGGCGCTACGGAGGAGCAGTGAAGTCGTCGAAGGTCGGCGATCTCGGCGTCCGGTCGCTCGACGCGATCGCCGAAGAGAACGCCCGCGAAGGGTGCGTCCGCGAAACGTTCGGCGCGCTCGTCGCGACGGTACAGGCAGCACGCGCACTCGATCCGGTCGTCCGCGAGGAGATGGAGATCATCGCGCGTGACGAGACCGAGCACGCCGCGCTCGCGTGGGACGTCGCCGACTGGCTCGATGACGCGCTGGACGACGACGCTCGGGCGAGGGTGCGTCGCGCGCGGACGGAAGCGACGCTCGACCTTGCGGCGTCGCTCGATCAGGCGTTCGCATCGCCGCTGCTCGGACTGCCCGCGCCCGCCGAGGCGACGGCGCTGCTCTTCAGGATGCAGGCCGCGCTGAGCCACGAGCTCGCTGCTCCCTGCTGATGCCACGCCAGCGCTCGCGCCTGCAAGGACTGTGAGCGGGGGCCGGCGCAAGCGACGACGCGGAAGCCCACGTCGATGACGTTCCTTCTGCGTTCGGCTCAGCGCCGGCAGCGGCTTCACGAGGGAGCGCGGTGAGGACTTACAACAACGTCTTCGCCTCGATCTTCACGCAATCATCGGCGATGCTGCTCGCCTCCGTGCTCGCCGCGTTCACGGTGAGCAGCCACGGTCTGGTCGCGCGCGTCGTCGTGCCGTCCGCGCTGCTGCCGGGCCCACGTCTCGAAGCTCATGGGAGAGAGCCCGTAGGACCGGGCGACCTCCGGCCGCGCCAGCACCGGGGCGACGTTCATGTACGTCAGGCCCTGAGCGACGCCGGGATGCAGGCCGGCGGCGACCGCCTCCTCGACCGTGCCTGACCGTACGACGTATTCCTTCCCGTCGAGGCGCGAGAGAATCTCGACCATCTGAGGAAGCGTGAGAAGGTCGCCCGCGAGCTGCAACGTCACGCGGTTGAACCTCGCAGGGTCGTTGATCGCCGCCGCGACCGCCTTGCCGATGTCCTCCGGAGCGATGAGCGCCATGGGGCGATCGGTCCTGATCACCGTGATCATCCGGCGTCCGTCGGCGAATCCGGCCGGGTCGAACATGGGATGGTCCATGAAGGCAGCGGGCAGGATGATGGTCCAGTGCTCGAACCCCGCATTGCGCACGAGCTCGCACGTCGCGAGCTTGTTCTCCCAGTAGGCCTCGTGCGCCTTCCAGCGTCCCTCGGCCCAGCCCTCGACGTTGCGGTGCTCACCGACGCCGGACGTCGCGGTGTGCACGAACGTATCGACACCTTCGGCGAGCGCCGCCTCGACGAGGTTCTTCCCCTGCTCGCACTCCTTGCTGTGATCAACGCCAGTCGCGGTGACGATGGGTGACTGCATCGAGAACACCGCCCGTGCGCCCACGCAGGCGGCACGCAACGAGGCTGGATCGTCGAGATCTCCGATGACCACCTCGGCGCCAGCCGCGGCGAGCGCCTTGGCGTTCGGCGCATCGGGGTTGCGCACCATCACACGCACGGATGTGCTCCCTTCAGCGAGCAGCGCCCGCGCGGTGGCGCCTCCCTGACGCCCAGTGGCTGCGGTGACGAGAACGGTGTCAGGACGATCGGTCTTCATGGGAAGCGATCTGTAACCTCCGCGGCTCGGACGCCCAATGAACTGGAGTCTTGATTCGCTGACCGATCGTCCAATACTGGTGCCCGTGATGCCCGGTCCCTTCGACGAGGTCATCGGCGGGATGCACGCTGGAGGCTCGCTCTACGCGAAGTTCCAGCTCCGCGCGCCCTGGGGCGTTCGCTTCTCGACGGGGTCGCAGGCACGGCTCGTCGTCGTGGCGCGCGGGCGCTGCTGGCTCCGCTGGGGCGGGAGCAACACGCCGCTCGCGGTGGAGACCGGTAGCTGCCTCATCATCAAGCCGAGCGTCGCGTTCGACCTGAGCGATGCGCGGCAGCGCAAGGCGATCTCCTGCGAATCGCTGGTTGCAACGCACGACGGATACGTCGTCGAGCACGGCGGCACGGGCGAGCCGACCGAGCTGCTCATCGGCCGCTTCTCGTTCGACGCTGTCGCCGCCGAGCCGCTCATCGCGCCGATGCCGGCGCTCGTCCATGTGCCGCTCGAAAAGGCGCACGCCGACCTCGTGCAGGCCACCCTCGCCTTGATGGGAAAGGAGCTGGCGCAGGATCGTCCCGGCGCGAGGTTCGTCGTCGACCGCCTGACCGACGCGCTCTTCGTTCAAGCGATGCGCGCACTCTTCTCCGAGGGGTGCTCCTTCGCACCGGGGTGGGCTACGGCCCTCACCGACCGGCGCGTGGTGAAGGCGATCCGCGCCGTACACGCTGACCTCGCGCGGCCGTGGACCGTCGCGGAGATGGCGCGTGAAGCGGGGGTGTCGCGTTCGAGCTTTGCTGCCGCATTCACTTCCGCTGTCGGAGAGTCACCGCTCGACTACGTCACGAACTGGCGCATCTACCGAGCCAAGGTGCTTCTGTCCTCGAGCGACAACTCTCTCACCGAGATTGCCACGCGCGTCGGCTACGACTCCGACACCGCCCTCAGCCGCGCATTCAGGCGCAAGGTCGGCATGCCTCCCGGCGAGTTTCGGCGAATGGTGTCGGGCAGACGTCGAAGCCGCACCAGCTAGGGACTCGCCGATTCAGCGCCGTGGAGGCCGTGGAGGTGGAGGCAGCGGCGCGACGCGTGCCGGAGACGGAGGCGCGACGCGTGCCGAGGCGTCAGCCCCGGAGCATCGCGAGGAGATCGGTCACGCCCGGATCATGTCCCGCTTGCATGAGGAGCGTCGTCACCTGGCCACGATGGTGCGTCTGGTGGTTGAAGAGATGGGCAACCGCGTGCCAGAGCGGGAACTCGTTCACGACGCCGCGACGAAGGTAGCGCAGGCTCCCGGCGAGCCTCGCTGCTGTCAGTGTCGCGACGAACGCATCGATCTCGTCGTCCGTCTTTGCGCGCTCGCGGCGGAGCTCGTCGAAGTCGGCGTAGAGCTCCTGATCGAGCGACCTGATCCCGCCCGGCCCCATCTCGCCTTCCGCTAGCGCCGCGCCAGTGAAGCGCCCCAGCCAGATGCGGTCGGCGACGAGGAGATGGTTGAGCGTGCGGTGGATCGATCCGAAGAAGGCGCCGCGATCCTTCTTGCGCTCCTCGTCGGTAAGCTTCTCCGCCACGGCGTAGAGCTTGTCGTTCATCCACCGGTTGTAGCGAGCCATCACGCGAGCATGTTCGGGCGTCATGAAGATCGCTCGAGCGTACTACGGCGCAGTCGGCGCGCCGAACCACTTGGTCAGGTACGAAGAGCCTCGTGCTCCTTTGCGGCGCACGCCGCGTCGCCGAAGAGCGAGCGCGGTCGTGCGCTCTTCGCCGACGGTCCAATTCAGCGTCATGCGCATGGAGAACGCCGACGAGGATGAGGCCTCGCGGCGTCCTTCGACGAGGCCCCGGAGGCCGTGAACGGCACGGTCCGTTGATACGTCGCCGTCGGGCTGCTTCCAGCGGAGCCTCACGTTCGCGACGTTCACCGTCGCGATCCCGCACATGCCCCACCCCCTTTCGACTTCGTAACTCTGCGAGATCTAGTGCGCAGACTATCCGGCTTGGGTCGAAGAGTAGTCCCTGGGGGTGATGGCGTCGTCCCGCGTCCTCTTCGAAACTTGGGGGTGGACCTTTGACGTCCGCAGCGTGCAGCTGGAGGGGGGAGATTGAAATCGTCATCGACGGTCACCCGAATGGGTGGAGAAGCCCAGCTTCGCCGGACCACTCGAGGGCGTTGGCGCCTCGACTCGACGCTTCGGGGCGCCGCCGTGGTCGGCGCGTTCGGCGCAGCGTCGCTCGCGACATCGCCAGCCCACGCGTTCATATTCTCGGAGCACGCCGACGTCATGAGCGACGCCGTCCGGACGATGCGAGCCGACGAGCGCACCGCGCGAGTGCTGGACGAGATCATGGCGTACGGCGAGTTCTGCTCGACGACTGCAGACTGCGACGCGATCCTCGCCGACCTCCCTGCGATCGCCGCAGATCACAGCTGCACCCCCATCGAGCTGCGAAAGTTCGTCCGGACGGCGCACCAGGACAAGCAGCACTGGCTCAACCAAGTTCGCACCGCGGCCTGGGGAGCCGCGGGGGAACTGCGCACGGCGCAAGCGGACGTCGTCCGACGCACGCTCATCCGCCGGCGGCTGAACGTGGCTCTCCAGCTCGTGGACGACGATTATACGCCGAGGGCAATCGTCGACTGGGCGCACTTCCAGCTTCCGCGCGAGTCGGGGCCTCTCGATCTGACGGAGTACTTGAGCTTCGCACTCGCGCCGGGCCGTGAGGCGAACGCGACGGCGTCGTTCGCGAACTACCACGTCGCGGCCATCCGGCTCGCGGCTGCAGCCCGCACCCAGACCGGGCCGGCACGTGCGGACCTGCTCACGAGGGCGCTGATGACGGAAGTCTTCGCGATCCACTTTGTCGAGGATTCGTTCTCGGCAGGTCATTTCGTGGGCCACTGGGGCCTCGAGTCGACCCGGCTCGGGACACACGACGAGTACTCAGCAGAGGGGGTTGAGGCGCAGAGGTGGGTCACGCTCGATGCCCGTCGCCGTCTCTCGTGGCCGCAATGCGAAGACCTCGTCCCGACGGCGGACCATTCGCAGTGCCACAACAAGGAGAATGACGACAAGCGACTGGAGGCCCTCCGTCTAGCTACCGAGCCGCCCTACAGGGCACGCGGCGACGCGTTCATGGCCGCTGGCGATCGAGCCTACGCGGGCCGCGCAGTGGCGAAGAGCCTCGGGCACGTCCTGCTCGCCGCAACAGATGCCGGAACGGCAGAGACGCTGCTTGCAGCGCTCGACGGATCGGACGGGATCGAGGACTACGATTCGTGTCTCAACAAACGGGTCGTGCCGACCCTCTCCGCGCTGGCCAAAGAAGGGCCGATCTACGAAGTCGTCGCCGAGGAACCGATCCCCGTTGCGCGCGAGCCAGCCCCGCTTCGGATCCGCGCGGAGAAGGGGATCTTCTTCGGCGGTTCAGCGGGGGTCGAGGCGGGACACGCTTCCATCGCCTCGGTCGACGGGCTGTTCCCAAAGGGCTCGGAAACGGGAAACGTCAAGGCACGCGCGACCCTGCGTCTCGGCTACGGAGCAGGTGACCTCACGGACGACGCGCTGAACGGACAAGCCTTCGCTGACATCGGCATCATCGCGATTAACAACGACGTCTTCAGCCAGAACGCGCAGAGCATGGTGGGGTTCAGCCTTCGCGTTCGCGCCCCCGGGTATCTCGTGTTCCTCGACGGGCTGGTCGCCGTGGCGCTTGCCGAGACGACCCGTAGCCCCTTCTTCATCAAATGGGCGGCGCGCGCCGGTACCGGAGGGCTCAGCGAGATCTGGGCGTCGCACAAACTCTTCGATAGCGTCCTCTGGCAGATCTCCGCGCTCCGGGATGTGACGTTCAATCACCTGCCCAATGAGCCGACGCGAGGAGCGTATCGATGGGAGCTCCTCGCGCCTGTCTGGACGGCCCGCTATGCGCTTCCCATGGCCGGTGACGGCTGGGCGCAGTCGACCGATGTCTGGGTCGACGTCGGCGCCTCGTTCACGCGCTCTACGAACTTCCCGGATGGCGGCTTCGGGGCCTACGCCGCGCTCTCGACGTCCGGCCGTGTCTTCCCACCTTGGCTGAAATGAAGGCGAAAGCAATCACGACGCTGGTCGCGCTCGCGTATGGGGCCTGCGGATGCGGCCTGCAGGTGACGTCCGGCCCTGCGTGGAGCGGTGAACGCAACACGGCCGTCGCGATGAGCGGTGGTCTGACGATGCAAGCCCTCCGGCGGAGCAATGGGATCGTCGGGATGCGCGCTACGACGAGGATCGACAACGGGCTCGAGATTCGCTCGGGCATGGTGCATGCCGGCTACGACTTCGTGTCCGAGGGCTCACGGCTGTCGATCGAGCCCGGTATAGACTTCGGTGCTGGTGGGCCGGTCTACCCGATCTATTCGGGCGTCGGCGCGTACTGCGGGGCATCCGGGAATCTTCGCGTGCGCCTCTTGGGGAGCGGCGACCAGGAGCCCGCTTACAACGTCGCGTTCGGCTTCGTGGAGCTGGTCCTCAACCCGCGGACCGGGTTCTGGATCCCGCCGGAGGGCGTGCCGACACGCGTGTACCACGACGGAGCGGTGGAAATGGGGCTGCGATTCGGCTTCGGGAGCGACCTCGGCTCGACCTCGCAGGGGCTACCGGCGAACAAGACAGAGCGACGTACTTCGAAGGAGCTGCCATGACTCGATTCGCTCGACTCATCGCTCTCGTCGCCCTGGTCGCGTCGCTCTCGGGTCTTGCCGCTTGCCGGACGCAACATCCGAGGATCGTCAGCCCGCGGCCCTTCGTGCCGAGCGACGCGATGGCTCACGCCGGCGTTGCGCGGGCGGACATTACGCCGCCACTGCATCTTGCCCTCTTCGGGCATGGTCCCGAGGCGCGCATCGCTACAGGTGTGAGGCTCCGCCTCCGGTGCTCAGCATTCGTCCTCGCGCAGGGCTCCGAGGTGTTCGCGCTCGTTCCGTGCGATCTCGCGGCGCCTTCGCTCGCACTCCAGCGCGCCGTGGCGCTCGAGCTCGACAAGCTCGGGATCCCCATCCCGGTGCAGCGAGTCCTGCTCATGGCGACGCACACCCATGCTGGCCCCGCTCACTATTTCGAGTCGCCGCGCTACAGCGGCTCATTCAGCTCGACGGCTCCGGGGCACGATCCACAAGTCGTCGCATTCTTCGCCGAGCGCATCGCTGACACCATCGCGCAAGCGTTCACGAACCTAAAGCCAGCATGTCTCGGATGGGCAGCGGCGAGCGTCCCCCATCTCCAGCTGACCTTCAATCGTAGCTACGAGGCGTTCCTACAGAACAAGCCGAGGACGATCGCGGAACGCCAATTCCTCGAGACGGTGCGAGAAGTGGAGGTGTCGGGTCACACGGGCGCACTGCAATCTCTCCACCCGCGGGAAGCGCCGGCGGTCCTCGCGGCGGGCGGTCAGCCTGCGAACGAGGTTGTTCGCGATCCACGCGAGGCCGCGGTCGATCCGAGCATCTTCGCCCTTCGCGTCGACCGCCGCGAGCAAGGCAGCACCGTGTGCGAGGGCATGCCGGTGTTGGGGGCGCTCACCGTCTTCGGGATGCACCCTACGGGCGTCGAGAACACGAACGAGATGTACCACGGCGACGTCTTCGGCTTCGCCGCTCGCACCGCAGAGGCGTGTCTGGCAATCGCCAAGCCCTTGCTCGACGGAGGTGGGAAACTGACACCGACGAGCGACGTCCGCGACTGTGAAGCGAGAGACCAGGACTGGATGAACGCTCCTGTCGTCGGGCTCGCGAATGGAATCGAAGGAGACGTCTCGCCAAAGCTGAACACTCAGGGTGCTGACCAGGCGCGACAGCTCGGACGTCGCCTCGGGCACGCGCTGGTGACGACCATCGAGGACGTCACGACGTCGGCGACAACGGACCTGGCGATGAAGTACTGGGAGCTCTGGCTTCCACGCGGGCGCTCAGGAGACGGCCCCGACGAGCACCTATGCGCGAAGCCGGAGCTAGGGGTCGCCTCCGGGGGCGGCGCACGAGATGGCCCGACCCGGCTCCGCATCATCACCGAGGCGAACGCCGGCTATCGGCTAGGAAAGGAGAAAGCCGCAAGGCTCTGCCACGCGGAGAAGCTTCCGCTGCGGGCGGGCATCTCGTCTCCGAAGGGGTTCGAGTTTCCCCCCATCGGCCCGATCTCGCTGATCCGCATCGGGCGCGGATACATCGCGACCGCCCCCGGCGAGCTCACGACCATGACTGGCTTCCGGATCCGGGAGGCGATTCGCACGCGCCTCGGCACGACCCACCCGATCGCCATCATCGGCCTCACGAATGCCTATCTGCAGTACTTCGCGACGGACGACGAATATCACCTCCAGCACTACGAGGGCGCGTCGACGCTGTACGGGCCCCGTTCATCCGATTTCCTCGTCCGACACTTCGACTGCCTAGCCGATGCGTTCGCGAACACGAGCAGTACACGGTGCAGCGATCAGGGAAAGCCGGACGTCCCGCTCTCGTTCGGATCCTACCCGGAACCACTGGCACCTCGTCTCGTCACCACGGACAACGGCTTCCGCCCGCGCTGGCTTGGCTGGAGCCTCGAGAGCAAGCGGCGGAACGAATGGACGGCGACGATCGAGGCGATGCCGGCCGCGTTCACCGCCGATCGGAAGATGTTCCGGGTCGAGATCGTCGATGATGCGGGCAAGGTCGTGGACGACGACCGGGGAACCAGCATCGAGATGCGGGAGATCGACGGCGGCCGATCATGGCAGATCCGCTGGCTCCCCGAGATCAGCGATCGCGGCAACTACGCAGACCCCCGCTGCGGGCAGTTCTACCGCCTCGTCATACGCGGGCGCGCGTTCTTCGAAAGCGCTCGGTTGCAGCTCAGCTGCTCGGGGGGACCGCAATGAGCGGTCGATTCGCACTCGCGTTCGCTGCGATGATGTGCGCGACCGGCTGTGCCTTCGACCTAGGCGGCGCCGTTGGAATCGAGACGCAGACGGCGCACGCGGTCGGCTACGGCAGAGCCGCGGTGTCGACGCGAATCGGATCGCCCCTCAACGAGCGCGGCTTCCTCCTCGGAGCCGCGCTCGAGAGCCGGTCCGAGACGGACAAGGGGGCTCGCTGGCTAGCAGGCGCAATGTTCGGATGGGGGCTGGGCCCCTCCTCGATCGGCGGAGGCCCGGTCGGGTTCGACATCTACGGCGAAGTCGGAACGCCGCTGCGTTCGACGCTGGTGGCCAACGGAGATCACTACCTCGGTATCGGCGTCGACACGCCGATACGGCTACAAGCACGGCGCAACATCGAGGATCTCAACGAGTCCACGTGGCTGTTGCTGCGGCGCTTCGAGATCGTGCCGTTCACCCGCTTTCGCGTTCACCATGACTTCGGAGGACCTGCATTCGATGCGCGCCCCGACGTCTCCGGCGGGGCGGCGATCCGGATGCGCACGCTCAACGACTTGTTCTAGAGCATTCGTGCCACAATCGCTGACCGCCTTCATCGACCCCGGGAAGCCCTGGCAGAAAGGGACGAACGAGACCTTTCAACGTTTCCTTCCGCGACGGTGCCTCAGGGACGGAGCGGTTCCGATCGACGGCGGAGCCAAGGCGGTCATCGAGACTTGGCACAGTCGCGGCAACGACATCCGGGCTCATTCGAGCCTTCGCGCCTTGACGCCAAGCGAGCTCGAGCGACCTCAACGGAATCCAAGTGGGCCCAACATCACGACGCGTCGCCCTTGGAATCAGTCAACCACTCTCATCCGCTCAACAAACGTCCATGGTTGTAGAAAGAAGAAGGTTTATGACATTTGCGCAGCGTCGAAACGTTCGGCTCTTTGCATCGGCGGCATTTGCTTCGTCAATGGTCTTGCAGCAGCTCGTCGCGCACGCCGATGACCGCACTGACGTCCACTGCACCGCCGGGCTGCCGTCCGAGGTGAGAGAGGAGATTGCCAAGACCTACGAGTGCGACCTGCGGCGGATCCGCTGCATCGACGGTCAAATCGGCCGTGCCTTTACTTCAGCCGGCTACATCGACGGGAACAAGTGGGTTCAGAAGGCCGTACCGGGCTCGCGGGTGAGCGTACGCGCATTTGCGTTGCACGAGTGTGCCGCGCCCCGTCTGAGCGGCATTTCGTTCCAATCCGGCACGATCAAGGCGGTCAACTCCTTTCAGCAGACCGCTCCTGCCGCTACGAGCGGGACGTCGGCCAGCTCCGGGAAGGCGGGCGCCGACAAGGCCGGCGCAGCCGTCTCTGACGCCAAGCAGAAAATCGACGCCAAGCAGAAGGACGCAGGTAGCAAGATCACAAAGGCGATCACGGCGGCGAACAGCCTTCCCGGCTTGCCGACTGATGTGGCCGCCCTCTGCGTTCGGGCGCCCGCCGGAGCGCAGAAGAACAGCTGCCTACGGGTGGCCAATGCATTCAAGGGTTCCCTTTCGTCCGCGACGCCTGCCGTGCAGGAGAAGCCCCAGGCGGCGCTGACGCCCCTGGTCGACGCGCTGAGCGACGGTGGGCCGTTCACGAAGTTGGAGGAGCTGCATCCGCCGCCGGGCGCGCAGAACATCGCGGACATCAAGCTGCTCATGACGGAGGCTCTCGCAGCGCAGACACAGACCACCGCGGACATCAAGGACTTGCTGACGCAGCTGCGGAAGGATGTATCCGCTGACTTGAAAGCTGCGCCGTCTTCCCTACTCGAGAGCGTGCTCCGGGACATCGACGCGGTCACGAAGGATCCGGGCGATTGGTCACGCGTTAACGACGCCTTGAAGGCGGCCAAGACAACGATCACGCAGTTCAGCACCAACGCGGCGGTGGAGAGCGCGAAGGAGAAGCCCGCCTGGCCGGGTTCAACGCTCTCGGGACGCGCAGTCGCGGTTCGAGAGGAAGTGCTCAACGTTCCAGACGGCAACGACAACGCGTTCTTCACGATCACCATCTCGAACACGGTGGGCGGGGTTGACGAGAATGGCAACCTCAAGGGAGACCGGTTGTGGCCAGATAACACGTTGTCTGTCCTCATCGATCACGGCAGGTACTACTGGGACTTCGGCGTCATGTTTAGTGCAGTCTCCAACGGCAAGAGCAACTTCGACAATGGATCCACGACGCCGTCATCGCACGGGTGGGCGTTCCAGCCGATGATCACTGGCAGCGTCTACTTCACGGGCCGACAGAAGTTCACGCCGTGGTCGGCGTGGCACCTCATTCCGGGCCTTCAAGCAGGAATCAACATGGACCTGTCGAAGATTGAGAATGCGGTCTCGCTCGGCCTCATCGAGGAGCCGGTAACCGGGCTCGCCATCTCCGGCGGCGCGATGCTCTACTCGCGGCCGACAGCTCCTGCAGCTGCCAATGGCACCCAGCCTACCGAGCACGTGATCCTTCCGTACGTCGGCGTGACGTTGAACACCGAGTTCTACAACTCGGTCAAGGCGATCGCGAAGCCATCTGACAACGGCGGTTAGACCAATAGTAAGTAGAGGTCGCGCTCACCAACGAGGCATCCCAGGTTCTTCGACCGCGGACGGCTGAACGCGTCTCGGCCAGCTCCGTGCGGACGAGAAACGATGCGACGGGCTCTACGCCACGTGGACAGCCCGTCTCGATCACCGTGACGATATTCACCTTCAAGCTTGGGGGTCTCGTTCCCGCGGGGCCCGCAACAGAATTGTGTGGCATCCTCAGCCATCTCCGAGCGTCTGAACGCAGCTGTCATGCCGACGCGCCAAGCTTGATTCGATACAGCGCGAAGTGGGCGCTTTTGGATCGATGCTCGCCAAAGACATGGCGCCTGCTGCCCTCGGCGGTGCCGAGGGTCGCCGCACCTTTTACGGATCTACACCGGCGTTACGAATCGTGAGGTGGACAGGAGTGCTGTCGAAGCGGAAGTCACCCTTGCTACCGACGGCGACGTCCAGATGATCGCCGGCGGCGAGCGTCAGCACGTGCTCATGGACGGCATCCGTGGAGGTCGAGTCCTCGGTCACGAGCGCGACGCCATTGTGAAGGAGAAGACCGTTCGTGTCGCCGGAGTCGCCCATCTTGAACTGCAGCGTGACCGCATAGGCGCCAGCGGCGGGCGCCATCCACCGAACGATTGCGTATTCGCCTGCATTTCCAGGGTGCATCGCAAACTCACCGGGGACGACGCCGTTGATGGTGGCGGTCGAGTCGTTGCGCCACGCACCGGGAGCACCGAGAACGACGTTCGCAGGATCGTACCAAGACGGGATGTCGGGCGTGGCGTTCGAGACGGCGCCGAAGACGACGATGGCGCCCGCATCGGCGGCCGTAGGGTCGCCGAGCGAGTAGCCGTAAGTCCACGCCCCGTTCGGATTCGCGATCGTCGAGAAGTCCGTCGTGACGTCGGCGTGCACGGCGACGAACGCGTCCTTCCCGGCGTCCGCGATCGCGTCGTTCGCCGCGTCTTGCCTCGACGACGAACCCGTCGCCGCGTCCGCCAACTCGATCGAAGCCGCGTCTGGGCTCGTCACGAATGGCGAACTGGGGTCGGACTCACACGCGACGAACATCGAAGAGAGCACACTCGACGTGAACCCGAACCACGCGAGGCGAACCAATCGCTGGCGTCCATCTTTCATGATGAGCCCATCGTGGCACACGCCGTCGGCCATCACTACGCGTTGGCTGTTTACGTAAACGAATCGGCGGGGCATTACGCCGGCTGGAGGGGCTTGCGCCGCACGACGACATCCCAATCCTCGCGCATTACGCGCAGAGCACCGCGTCGGGGCAGGCCCTGTTCAAGTCGCCCAATCATTCACCCTGAACCCCGGCGACCAACTCGAACACTGGCCACAATGGAGGGCGTAAACGTAAACATTTTGCCAATGGAAGCGCCGCACACTGCTCCGCTATCACCGTCTGATGGTCACTACCGCACGTTTCGCTCGATTCAGTTGCCTCGGCGTCATTACACTCGGTCTCGCCCGAGCCGTCGTCGCGTGTGAGGACGACCTCTCGTCGGTTCCCTCGCAGCCGAACTTCGACGGTGGCCCCGCTCCTAGCCCCACTCCGACCTCTTCGACCCCGCCGCCACCGGCCACGAACGATGCCAGCGTCGACTCGGGGGCCGACGCAAGCGCGGTCGTCGTCGCCGATCTCACGGACGACTTCTCCAAGACCTCGAACCCGAACGGCGCATGGACATACGGCTACACGCTGGGCGTTCCGACTGGTGACGCCAGCGCGCTCATCGTCTTCACCACCACGCGCGACGTCGCGACCAACGTCCCATCCTGGGTCGATCCGACGCACGAGGTTCTCGGCGATCCGTGTGTCTACCGCAACGAGTCGGGCGCGGTCTTTGCCGACGGCATCCAACCAGGCGAGGTCGCGCTACACCCCGGAAATGCAGGCGAGTACGCGATCGCTCGATGGACCGCGCCTGCCGCGGGCACGTACTCCGTCAGAGTGCAATTCAAGGAAGGAGACACGGGTGACACGAACGGTCTCTTCCTTCACAACGGAAACGTGATCGTGTCCGAAGATTCGACTTCGACGAACACCGTCCACCAGCGCGTGGTGGTGGTGGCCGCAGGTGACACGCTCGACGTCGCCGTCGGCAACAAGGGCGACTTCCTGGACGACAGCACGCCCGTCGCCTTCACGATTCGCTCTTCGGCTCCGTGATGTGTCGGCACGACGTTCCGGAAGCTCACCTCACCGACACACAGGCGTCGGGTCCAAACAACCTCCGGGCGTCTTCTTTCGGGCGCGCGTCGATGTAAACGTCGACGTGCGCGGGCCGCGCGGCGTCAGCGTTCCGGCTTCTCTTCGACGCGCTCCTTCGTGAGGGCGTCGAAGCGAGCGAGCGCCTCCCGCCTCGTCGATGCTCCGAGCTTCCTGGTCGCTCGATGGAGGAGCACGCGCACCGTCGAGCACGAGAGGCCGAGCTCGTAGGCGATGACCTTGTCCGTGTGGCCCAGGTGCGCTTGGGTCATGACCTGGTGCTCGCGTTCGCTGAGGTCCTTCCGCGGAGGTCGCGTCGGCGGCCCATTCTCGACGGCCACCACGAAGCGCCGCCCATCCGAGTCGAACTCGTCGAGGAGCGACCAGCGCGAGACGACGAGCGGCCGCCAGCGCCTCGTCGCGAGCTCGACGTCGCCGCGCATCTTCTTCGTGCGCGCTTGGTCGAACGCGACGGTCGCAAGGCGTAGCTCCTCGCGGGCCTCGACGACGCCTTCCCCTTTCTCTGCATCGAGCAGTGTGCCATTCGGGGAGAGGACCGCTGCGCGTAGAGGCTTCGAGGTCCCCGCGCTCCTGCGAAGGCGCAGCGCGGACGTGAGGTGTGCTGCGAATCTCGTAAACAGCGTGATGCGCCTTGCTGGGACCTTCGTGGTCGACGGTAGCGGGGCTCCGAGCCAGAGACCTCGCCCGCTCGCATCGAGTGCGTTCACGGCGAACGTGTCGCGCGATCCGCCTATGTGAGCGAAGAGCGGCAGGAAGGGCCGCATCTTCGCGACGGCGCTTGCCTGCCCGCACATCATATGCCGCCACGCCTGAAAGCCGGTCGGGTATGGCGGGCCGTCGTGTCCCGCGGCCTCCACCGCCGCGTAGTACGGCGGGAGCCAGCTCGGATCGAAGCGCTTCGATGTGGCGAAATGATCGATGGTGGGGCGCTCTCGATCCCGCGCGTCGTAGGTGTACGCGATGACGCCGAGCCCGCGGTCGAGCAGCGGAGCCGCTGCTTCGACGAGGTGACGAACGTACTCCGCGCCCTCGAGATCGAGCCGGTAGCTTGCCGCGAGACAATCGAGGATCGCGCCTTCCGTCGCCATGCGGTTCGCCTCGACACAGAGAAGCACAAGACTGCCTGGGCTCACAGCACGTACGGAACGGAGTTGGATCCCCGCTCGCTTCGTCGACAGCGCTCGCCCGCGCTCTGCATCGACTACCGCGGGCGTCGAAGTCGATCGCGGCTGTGCGAAGCCGGGGAACTGAATTGTTTCGCAAAGCTCGCGAAGGTTCCCGTTGGTGTCGTCGCGACGCGGCAGACGCGGGTGCGACCGGTACGCGAGCTCCGAGACCGCGGCTTCGCCCGGAACGTCCGCGCTCGTGGCGCGCGCTCACGGAGAGGTCACGACGCGGTCCTCGAGGAGCGGAGGGCGTTCACTTCCAAAGGCCCTTCGCCTGCCTCGCCAGCTCGACGAGCTGAAGCCGGTCGGCGTCCCCCTTCGCGCTCGCCGAGAGGATCGTGGTCACGTCGTCGAAGCGGGCTCCCTCGCTGTGCTTCGAGCGCCGAAGGATCTCGGCGAATTCGGCGGTCGCCGCGGCGAACCGGAAGTCCGGCGGGGCCTCGTCGAACGACGCCGCGAGGCGGGAGGCCGTGAACGGGACGGTCGCCTCCGTCGATACGTCGCCGTCGGGCTGCTTCCAGCGGAGCCTCACGTTCGCGACGTTCGCCGTCGCGAGCTGCCCGTCCTTCGCCGGCCCGGTCAGCTCGACCTCGTAGAAGGCAGTCACCGAGTGGCCGGCGCCGAGGTCACCCGAGTCTTTCGCGTCGTCTTCGAAGTCCTCGTTGTTCAGGACGCGGTTCTCGTAACCAATGAGCCGGTACCGCTGCACGAACGTCGGGTCGAGCTCGATCTGGATCTTCGCGTCCTTCGCGATCACCTGGAGCGTCGACACCAGCCGCTTCTGGACGAAGCGGTCGATCTCCTCCGGCGCGTCGATGTACGCGTAGTTTCCGTTGCCCTTGTCGGCCAGCGCCTCCATGTCGCGTGCGTTGTAGTTCCCTTGCCCGAAGCCGAACGTGGAGAGCGTGATGCCCTTCTCGCGCTCCTGCTCGATCAAGCTGACGAGATCGTTGCCGGTCAGTCCGACGTTGAAGTCGCCGTCCGTGCAGAGGATGACGCGGTTCACCGAGTCGACCTGCTGCTGGAGCTTCACCTGCTCCGCGAGCGCGTACGCCTTGCGGATGCCGCCCTCCCCGTTCGTACCTCCTCCGGCGGAGAGTCCGTCGATCGCGGCGAGGACCTTCGCCTTGTCGGTCACGCGCGCCGGCTCGAGGACGACGGACTCGCGGCCCGAATAGGTCACGATCGAGATCGTATCCGCATCGGTGAGCTTGCCGACGAGGCTCCTCAGCATGTCCTTCACGAGGGGGAGCTTCGTCGGCTCGTCCATCGATCCCGAGACGTCGACGAGGAAGACCAAGTTCGCCGGCTTGCGCTGCGCGGGATCGACCGCCCTGCCCTGGAGACCGACGCGAAGGAGGTGGAAGCCTTGGCCGAAAGCCGAAGGTGCCCCGTCGAGGTGCACCGCGAACGGCTTGTCGTCCTGCGGCTGCGCGTAGTCGTAGCGGAAGTAGTTGAGGTACTCCTCGACGCGGACGCCATCGACGTTCGGCAGGCGGCCCGCTCGGATGTCTCGACGCATGAGCGAGTAGCTCCCGGTGTCCACGTCGACGCCGAACGTCGACACGGGCTGCGTCGCCGTGTCGACCCAGTCGTTCTCCACGAGCTTGCCGTAGGTCTCTCGCGAGACGTCCGCTTCGCCCGCGTTGGTGGGATTGCGGCCGTACGAACCCTCGGGCGAGCCCGCGAAAGTCATGCTGTCGGCGTCGTCGCCACAGGCCACGACGGCGGTGGCGAGGAGCGCGGCGAGAAGAAGCGAAGATCGGAGGAGTCGCATGCCGGCCCGTCAAGCAACGCATGTGCCGCGAGCCATAGGCCCACAACGGCTCGTATTTCGGCGTCGTTCGACGTGCCACGAGCTGCCGGTGCATGGCGTTCCGATCATGCCTCGGCGCGCGCGATCAGCCTCTGGAGCGCCGCACCGGGCTCGAAGCTCCGCTGAGTGAGGAGCGGGGCGCATTCTTCACACGGCGCCCCCGTCGCGGCGTGGCACATTGCGGGCATCGATGAGGAACTGGTGGACGTACGGTGTGGGGATTTCAACTCCGGTTGCCCTCGCTTTGGCCCTCGGGGTCGGCTGTGGATCGACCGGCGCGGATCTTCTGCCGGAGGCAAGCGTTGGCGACGGCGGTGAAGAGGATGGTGGAGGGCCGCCGTTCGTGCCTCCGCACACCGACGCCAGCGCAGGAGACGGCAGCCTTGCGGCATGCACGACGTTCAGCGCCGAGGCGAAGCTGGCGCCGGCGGCGATGCTGATCGTGCTCGATCGCACGGCAAGCATGAGCCAGCTCGGCAAGTGGGCCGCCGCACGGACCGCCATCGTCGACGCCATCGACAAGGACGTCTTCGACACGATCTCCCTCGGGATGCTCACGTTCCCATCGCCGACGTCGGTGCCCGGCCCCGCCTGCATCTTCAACTTCCCCATCTACTGCGCCGTCTCGGCGACCCCTCAGGTGCCGATCCAGGCGGCGGGCGCGGCGAAGTCCTCCGCGGCCACGGGCGTGCGTCACGACATCCGTGAGTATCTCGTCGCCAACGGTCCGGAGAGCGCGGACGCGTCGGACTCGTCACCCATCTGGGCCGCCCTCCACGGCGCTTACTCGTTCATCAAGACCGTCCCCGACGTCGACAAGCGCGTGGTGGTGCTCATCACGGACGGTGGCGGCAGCTGCACGTCGGTCGCGACTCCGGCGCGGCCCGCCTATACCGACAACAACGGGTGCCAGGACTGGGAACAGCCACGGGGGATGGCCGAGCTCATCGCTGCGGCGCAGACCAACGCGACGACGCCCATCGAGACGTTCGTCGTCGGCGTGCCCGGTTCGAACAGCCACGGTCAGCAGGCCGGTAGCTACGACACGCCGCCGTACAGCATGCTGCTCGCGCTCAGCACCTATGCGGTCGCGGGCTCGCCCTCGACCGTCGATCCGTCCTGCGACAAGACTCTGACGTTCTCGCAAGGCGGCGCCGATCCCGCGCGCCCGTGCCACGTCGATCTTTCGAACGGCGCGAGCTTCAATGCGGATGCGGTCGCGAACGCGATCTCCGCGATCCGCCGGAACGCGCTCGGTTGCGTCTACAATCTCCCGCAGCCCCCGTCGGGTCAGGCGATCCCCCCGAACGAAGTCAACGTCGTCGTGACCATCGACGGTACCGAACACGTGGTCCCGAAACGCCAGGCAAAGACAGACACGTGTGCGAGCGACCTCTGCTGGGACTACGACGCCGACGGCAAGGTCACCTTGATCGGCAATGCCTGCGCTTCGGTCAGCACTGCCGCGCACGCGAAGGTCGACATCTACGCGGGCTGCGCGACGATCGTGAAGTGAACGCGCAACAGCGCGACTCCAATCCCCGACGGTGCGAGGGACTTGGCCAAAGCAAGCCACACCGAGACCGTCGCGCGCCACCAGCTCTGGTGCAGGCGGTGGCGCGAGAGCCAAGTCGTGGGGAGTCTGGGGCTGACTGGACCGACGTACGATCGCGCACCACGCACGGACCGCGCTCTACCAGACAATCGATTTCGGTGTGGCACGTGAAATCTGGGTACCGTCGCCGAGTTGCCCGAAGTAGTTCAATCCCCAGCACATCACGTTGCCGCTGACGAGCGCGCAAGTGTGCGATCCGCCGAGGGCCAGCTGGTTCACGCCGGAGAGACCTTCGACCGAAGGCAACGACGCTTGCATTGCGCCGTCATACCCAAGTTGTCCCGCATTGTTGTTACCCCAGCACACTGCCGCCCCGTCCTCGAGGCCAGCGCAGGCGTGACTAGCGTTGGCGACGATACTCACCGAATTCGCAATGGCTCCGGCGGGCACCGGCAGCAGGCTATACGCGGGCGTGAGACTACCGAGCTGCCCGCCTTCATTCCGCCCCCAACAGCCAATCGTGCCATCCGTCAGACGCGCGCAACTGTAGGACGCGCCCAAGGCCATCTGGGCGACTCCCGTGATGCTCGCCTGGGCCGACGGTGTCGCGCGAATGCCCTCGGTGGTCCCATCGCCAAGCTGTCCGTACGAGTTCGTCCCCCAGCAGATCGCCTTTCCGCCAGCCAGCAGTGCACAGTTGTGGAGCTCGCCAGAGGCAAGACCGACAGCTCCAGAGACATTGAGCACCTCGACTGGGTCGGGACGCGAGATGGTGGTGCCGTCGCCGAGCTGTCCGTAGAAGTTGTAGCCCCAACATCGGACGGTACCGCCTTCGAGCCGTGCGCACTGATGAGAGCGGCCTGCGCTCAGCTCTACGGCTCCGGTCAGGTTCGCGACGACCGTTGGGGTGTATCGCGCGCCTCCTGCAGGGTCCACAGAACCGTGGATGTACTGCCCCCAACAACGTACCGTGCCACCGTCGACGCGGGCACAGGTGTGCTGGTGGCCTGCACTCAGCTCCACGACATTGGTCAGTCCGCTGACCGCCGTCGGAACGCCCCGATCGTTCTGGCCGCCCTCGCCCAGCTGGCCCCAACCATTCCATCCCCAACAACGGACGGTGCCGTCGGCAAGCGCGATGCACGTATGGGAAGCCCCCGCTACGACCGCGACCGCCGCCGGATGGCATGACGCAGCGTTCTCATTCGCGCTCGTCTGCGCGGTCCCGCAAGGACTGCAGGTGCGATCGGCCGATGGCGTGCCAATGGTGACCACCTTTTGTCCGATGGCGCAGGTTGTCCATGGAGCACATTCCGTTGCGGGGTCCGCATCATGGTCCCACGTCCCCGGCGCACACTCCGCACACGTCGCCGGCGTCGTCGACGAACCTGCGATTGTCTGCACCGTGCCGACGCCGCACGTCCCAGCGGTGCAGGCAGCCTGGTCCTCGGCCGTAGAGTAGTAGCCGTTCGCACACGGGGCGCATGTTCGGTCAGCCGTTGCCGACGGAGCCTGCACCACGTAGGTGCCAGCCGCGCAGGTCGACCACGCGGCACAGGGAGTTGTCGGATCGCCGTCGTGATCCCACGTCCCCTCGAGGCAACTCGTCAGAACGCCGGCGTCTGCATCCATCCATCCCGCGTCTTCGGGCGGCGCGACGTCGAGCGGACCTGCGTCTCTCTCCGGTTCGGCGTCGACCGCCCCGCCATCGGCCGCAGCATCGCCGACCCCAAGTCCGACAGAGCCACCACAGCCACTCGACAGGACGCCAAACAACACCCCGAGGATCGCGATCCGGCTCCGCACAAGCTCCTCCTGCTTCTCCCCGCTCGCGACGCTCCGGAGCGGCAGACGGCATGCCAACACGGGGACCTTGGGGAAGCTACGCGATTGGTGTTGGGTCACGTGATCCGCGTCCTCGCATCGGGCAGGCGGTAGCCGAGATGCGAGCGCGCTTCCGTCGGCGAAATTCTCAACGTCGGGCTCTGGGGAGCGTCCTGAGACGAACATCCGGCTCGCCGGGCTCCCGGGAGCCTGCCAAGGCGAAGCTCGTAGCGCGCCGGGCTGCCGGGAGCTTCGGTTGACGCAATTCTTGCCGCTTACGGCTCCTGGGAGCCTCCCGAGATGAAGTTCGGACGCGACGGGGCTCCCGGGAGCTCCCAGCGACGCAATTCGGACCGGGCCGGGGCTCCCGGGAGCCTCCCAACATGCAAGTTCGAGCTCGCCAGGCTCCCAGGAGCCTCCAAGGCTGCAACCTCGGGAGCGCGGCGGCTCCCGGGAGCCTCCCGATATGGAATTCGTAGTCGTCGGGGCTCCCGGGAGCTTCCGTCGACGCCATTCGGATCCGTCGGAGCTCCCGGGAGCTTCCGCTGGCGAAGGATCGCACCGCACCGGCCTCCCGGAACCTGCCTCGAAACGGCGCGCGTCATGCCGGGCCGTGCCTTGACGAGCTTCTGCCCTTGCGCCACCTTGGCGCGCCTATTGCGCGGTCGGGGGGCCGGCGCAGTGGGGACGGCGCGCTGCTGCTGCCGTGTTGCCGTTCGTCATCGGGCCCTCCTCAGAAGGAGACGACGATGAACGCTCGCAACACGCGCACCGGAAAGACGACGAAGGCCAGTCCGACGGTCAAGCCCGTCGAGCGTCCGTCGGGCCTCGCACCGGCAGCGGACGCCTTCGAGGCGCTCAAGGCCGACTACGCGAAGCTTCCGGCGGCGACGCTCATCCCGATCAATGTCGATATCCCGCGCGCCGTCGCCGTCGTCCTCGGTGCGGAGCCACGCGTGCGCTCGCTCCTGCCGGCGATGCAGGCCGCGCTAAAGAGTCCGCCGACGGCCGTGGTCGAATCGCTTCGCCAAACCGCCCTCGGCGCCTGGTACGCGCACCTGATTGCAATGCCCGCCAAGTCGGCGGGCTCCGCCAAGGAGCTCCTCGACCGCGCGACGCCGCTGCGCGCGAAGCTCCTCAAGGCCGCCGACGCGCTCGCCGACGCCGAGCTCGTGGATGCCGCCGCGGTCGCACGGATCCGCGAGGGCTCGGGCAACATCGACAGGGCAAACGATCTGGTTGCCCTCGCCGCCCTCTTCAGCCAGAGCTGGGACGAGATCCACGACAAGACGGCGATCGTTCGGGCGCAGGTCGACGAGGCAGCGATGCTCGGTCCGAGCCTCCTCCTCGCCCTCGCCGAGGAGCCCCTGCCGAAGTCGGACAACGCCAACGACACCCGCCAGCGTGCCTTCACGCTCCTCGTCACCGCCTACGACGAGGTTCGCCGCGCCGTCACGTTCGTGCGCTGGGCGGAGGGCGACGCCGACGCCTTTGCGCCGTCGCTGTACGCAAAGTCCCGCAAGCGGAGGCCGGGCGCGAGCGATGACGCGGAGGGCGACGTCGATGGTGACGACGCGGTCGCTCCCGTCGCCGCGCCGCCCGACGCGACGCCGAGCTGACCAGCGCTCGACTCGTGACGACCACCGGCGCGGCGGGCCTTGCTCGTCGCGCCGGGCTCGCCGTACTCCAAGGTGGCGAACCTCCCGCGGTGGGGACGCGCCTTCTGGAGTCGTCCCACCAGAGCCACGATCGACGCGAACGAATCCGAGCACACTCGCCACGCAGCCGCACTCGTTCACTTTCTGGGCGGAGCGCCGAGCAAAGCGCGTGGCGTCCTCGAGGCATGGCGAATGACGTCGAGCGCGCCTGGATGGCTCGTCTTGCGGCGCAGTTTCGACGCGCTCGTTACCATCCGCAGAGGCTGGGAGCTCGCCACGAGGGTCGTAGTCCGCAGAATGCGATCAATCCTTAGGACAGGGCGAGGACTTACGAGAGCTCGGACGGACACGGGCCCTATTGCCACGAGGGCTCGGCGCGCCGGCACCCGCTAGTCTCGAAGCTGCCGCCTCGATCCAACCCGTTCCCACGATGCTCCCGATGCTCATCTGCGCGCGAGGAGGTGCCCCGAGAGTGCTGGCAAGGTCGAGCCGGCGCGTTGCTAAACTGCGCGCGTCCATCGTGCCATCAGCCGTAGTCGCCTTTGCGCACCCACTCCACGCTCTCGTTTTCAAGGAATGCGACCGCGGTGCAAATCCGCTCCTTGGCGACATCAGGGAACGCCGACGACAGCTCGTCGAAGGCGTCGTAGGGTCCGCCTGCGAAGTAGATGTAGCCCCCCTCTGCGCTCTCATACGGGACACCGTTTGCGGGATCTTCATAGTGCGCTCGAAACCACTCGACAAGCTGCTCAACTGTGAAATCACTACCGGCCGTGGGGCGCTCCCCATGCGCTTCGTGGAGACGTCGAAGGGTGTGATCGGCGAAACGCAGCAAATCTTCGGCATGAGATTCTAACACCGTGGCGCCCGTTGCCACGCCGTGAGCAACCGCATTGCGAAGGTTCACGAGCAACTCCAGCTTTTCATAGTCGGCGCGGGCAATGACACCGTGTATGAAGAGTTCCTTTACAAGACGCAGCGGACTAGGTGGTTCGACTTGTAGCCCTTCAGACCGCGCAAGCTGGCGCAGCACGGGTTCAACTCCAGACCAAGCGAGAAGGAGTGCCCCCTCCTTGCTTCCGGAGGCAATTATCTTCCTCGTCTCGGCGAGACGCGAACGAATGTCATGCTCGGTGATATCGGCGCGTCGTTCCGGCGCGACGAAGAATTCGAGGACGTTAAGTTGCCACCCCGGATGGTTCGCTATTGCTTGCGCAAGCGCGATGTCATGTTCCCTGTTGTCGTTGAGTCTAGCCCGCAACTGGAAGACAACGCCCTCATCCCCCTTCATTGCTACAGCGTCAGGCTCGAACGGTACGAGCCACCGAGGCAGCTCGCTCACAGCAGGGCTTCGCACGACGCGGTACCCCGTCGCCTCGTACTCCCTAACGACTCTTGAGAGTTCTGCTGCGGCGGCCTTCAGTTCAGAGGGCGTCACTTGATATTCTCCGGCGCCGCCCGCTCCACGCAGACGTGGACAAAGTCTTTGCCGGCCGATATCCTCGCAAGGAGGTCCGGCAAGATGCCGAGGGCGACAAACGCTCCGCCTATCTCTCTCTTGCGACCGACCGTGTCCGCGACTTGGCTGTCGTCGACGTAGACGATGCCGTTGAGAGCATCTTGTATGGGCTTCATCATGTTGTCGACGTCCGGGGCCGTGGAGTTGTAGAAGTACGTCGCGCGCACGACAACTAGCTCACTTGTTGGAGCGTGGCCCGCGGGCCAGACTGCTTGCGCGGCCTTCGTCACTCTGTCCCTCCAGGCTTTGAGCAGGGACCTGCGCTTGGTCTGCCCAGACACGGGGGGACCGTCGATGAAGAAGTCGAAGGGCAGCAGGGCTCACTCCTTGGGTGCCAAGATAAGCGATACTCGGCGAAGTGGCCATCGTCGAATACGACGACGCCCGGAAGTCTTTCGGAAAGGCCCGCTCCGTTAACGTATCCCGAACGGCACCATTGCCGCGCAGTGGTTCAAGCCATCTTGACCGCGGGAAGCGTGCTCCGGCACGCGCTCTTCATGCGCGCGCAGAAGGCCGTCGGCGTGCCCGTTCAGGGCGACGCGCTCGCCGACCGCCTCGCGTCGTTGGTCGTCTTTCGCCGCCAACGCCGAGCAAGGACGTGGTGGGAAGCCTACAGAAGCAGTGCCTCCAATTTCCGAAAGCAGCGCTCACCCATCAAACTCGCAGCTGACGGTCTCCGCGCTACACTCATCGCTCATGCCGACCGTCCTCGTCGCCCTCCATCTCGAGTTCAAGAAGCGCAGATGGCGTACTGGAGGGCGCATCGGCGTTTCGGGGCCGGGTGACACTCTCCGTCTCGTGCACGCCCTTCGCCGCCTTCGCCAGCGGGAGGCTTGGCCAAGGGTCGTAGTGGTCACTACAGACATCCACAGGCTCGCCGGGCTGTTCTCGGGGACACCTCCTCTGTTGCAAGGCGAATCCGGGGCCCGTGTCGCGACGGATGGCGCGTTTGAGCTCGTGGAGATGCCTCCTGGCGCGCACTACGCCGACGAAACCGGAAGAATCAACGACTCACTCCTTGAAGCAGCGCTTGAGAAGGTGAATCTCCCCTGGCGCGATGCCTCGCCGCGCCTCGCTCACGCCTTCATCGGAGCCGGCTCAAACGGCTCACTAACCGTTCAGGGAAGGACGTTTGTGCGCATGCGCATCGACTGGAGCGATGTGATGAACGGCGACGTCTTCGGGGCGGCGCACGTTGACTTGGACAAGAGGGTGGTGGCCGTTCCTGTCCGAAAGGGCGTCGCATCGTTCTCGGACATGGATTCGCCGAGCTGGCTCGTCGAGGCGGTCAGGAATGTGGCCCGGCGACATGGCCTGAGCATTCTCTGGTACGGCCTGAAGCATGACCGCGACTTCCATGAGATCGGCGCCGACGAGAGTGCTCTCGCCTACGGCGACCTATCGTACGCAGCGCAGCTCGCGGAGCTGAGGACCCGAGCTGGATGCGCAGTCGGGTTCAACTCGGGTGGCCTCGACCTCGCCGGTGCTGCTGGTCTTCCTTTGCTCCGTGTGGCGGAATACCAGGCGGGCGGGTTTCTTCTTGAGCCAATTCTCAAGAAGGAGAAGCGGCGACAGTGGGGCCGTTCCTACAACGCGTTCCTCGCCTCCTGCACGCACGTCGGACTGGGCCCTGCCAAGGCACGCTCCGAGGCCTTCCCCAGGGATGTGTTTGACGCATCCCTGGATGCCTTCCTGAAACTCTTTCTGGGAGGTCATCTGCATCTGCGCCGTCACGTCGTACTCCCGTTTGGTGTGCCTCTTCGCGAGGCGAACGCCAATGAGTTGCTCGCGATTCACGCGACCCGCGGCGTTATGAAGTGAGTGCTTCAGGGCCGCCCGTCGCCAAACGTCACCCCCGAATCGGTTCCCATCACCCGTCGGCCCACTCGCCCGTTGTGGATGAACGTCGGCTACGGCTCGGCGCGGGCGTTCTGCCACGCCTTCGCCGCTCGCCGCGGCGGGGCTGCCGTCGCTCATCGCCGGGCGGCCTGCGGGGTGCGCTCTGATCGCGCGAGTAGAGAGCAGGCGCGGACCGAACGAGCGCGTTGCTGGTTGCGGATCTCGCGCGCACCTGAACGCCAGGATCGCCGGCATGTGAACACGGCCGCTTCGCCTGTGCGCATTCAACCCCAACATCTTCGTGGGCGTCGAGTGGTGGGTTCCAGGTGACGTCGTCACGTATGGGTGGACCGTCCTGGCCGTCGATCCACTCATCGTCCTCACCGACGACGGCCAGGTGCTGAAGTGCCAGTTCTCGGTCAGGTCCGCTCCGCCCGACGCATCCTCAGCGCCAGGTTGAAGTCCAACCTCTTCATGCCGTTCATCCCGTGCTGCTCGACGAGTTCGTCGACACGAGCATCGTCATCCGCCACCCAGTCGAGCGAGAAGTAGGGCGTCGCGTAGAACGTCTGCGGCTCCCGGTACGACATCTGTGATCGGCCACTCCGATCCGGAAGATCTGCGGCCAGGAGTTCGGCAGCAGGAAACTTCGTGAGCCGAGGGCAGGCGGCTACGACGTAGAG
>MKVQ01000024.1 GCA_001899635.1 Myxococcales bacterium 68-20
CACATCTCTCGCACCCCCCTTGACCCGTTGGGGGATGACTGATCAAAGGTTCGGATGCCGTCGCCGCGCGCCGATCTCTTGAAGGGGGTCGAGGTCGAATTTGCCAACGCGGACCTCGGCGACGTCCGGCGCTCGCGCCGGCTGGACCAGATAGTCCGGGCTGCAGCGCGGGCTCCGGATGCCGGGTTCCCTCAGATGGTCGCGTCAGATGCCGAGCTCGAGGGCGTGTATCGGCTTCTGAGCAACGAGGACGTGAGCGCAGAAGAGATTCTTACGCCGCACATCGAAGCGACTCTCTCGCGAGCCGAAGCCGCGGGCACATGTTTGGTTCTGCACGATACGACGACGTTCATTTTCTCAGGTGACGCGCCGCGGCGAGGCGTAGGACCCGTACGAGGCAAAGACGGTCAGCGAGGTTTCTTCGCCCACGTGTCGTTCGCAGTGATGCGCGACCGAGACCGGACTCCGCTCGGAGTATGTGGCTTTCATCGCTGGTCTCGCCCGAATCGCGACGAGCCGCTCCACAAGAGTGGGGACCGCCAATCCGACCCCACGCGCGAGTCGCTGCGATGGGAGCAGCAGATCGTGGATGTCGAGCGGCGCGTCGCTGGCCGCTTCTCGTGCATTCACGTCACTGATCGCGAAGGCGATATCTACGACGTCCTGGCGACCATCCAGCGACTGGACTCGCGCTTCGTGATTCGTGCGCACCACGATCGATTACTCGCCGGACATGACGAAGACGCTCGGCTCATGGAACGAGTTCGCGCACTGGTTCCCACGGGGTCGAAGGCGATCGAGCTCAATGCGCGTCCTGACGGGGATCGCCCCTTCATGCAGCGGAAAAAGCATCCCGCGAGAAGGGCGCGGACAGCAACCATCGCCGTTGCGAGCTACCCCGTTGTCATCAAGCGGCCGCAAGCAGCACATGCAGATGCCGACGAGATCGGCGTCAACATCGTTCGCGTCTGGGAGCCCGCTCCACCCAACGGCGAGCCCGCGGTCGAATGGATTCTCTACACGAGCGAGCCGGTTGACACACCAGAGCAGATCTTTGCTGTCGTCGACACCTACCGCTGTCGCTGGGTCATCGAGGAGCTCTTCAAGGCGATCAAGACCGGCTGTGCGTTCGAGCGAAGGCAGCTCGAATCGTTCCATGCATTGAGCAATGCGCTGGCGCTCTTCCTGCCAATCGCGTGGAAAATGCTGCTCGCTCGCACGGTCGTTCGCAGAGACATGGCGTTGCCTGCAACAGCGCTCCTGACGCCGGCACAGCTCCAGATTCTCGCGTTCAAGTTCGAGCTCAGCACGCCGCTCGCAACCGCTCGGGATGCTGCGCTCGCGGTCGCAAAGCTTGGTGGCCACCTCCGTCGCAACGGCCTCCCCGGTTGGCAGACGTTAGGTCGCGGCTTCGAGGCCCTGGTCCTGATGCAGGTCGGATGGCAGGCCGCCCTCGCAGCCGGCGCGAGGCCGCCAGCCGCCCAGGACGCTACGGAAGGGTGCGACTGATCCGATCAATCCTTTGGCCCGCGGGCCAGGCCCCACGTGGCCCGGGCCACCCCCGCCCGGGTGCCCCTAAAAGGGGGCATCCAGGATGTCAGCTTGCTGACTCCCTGGATTCGTGTGTTTTGGGGCACCCGGCTGGGGGGCGGGCGGGGAAGCGATGATTGGAGGGAGGGAGGCACGTGGCATGCGTGAAGCGTCTGCGCATGCATCCGATGTCGTTTCTCCAGAAGCGGAGTCATCTCTGTGCGGTGGCGCGGGGGCGGGAGATGTTCGGGGGCGTTGCGGACATGACGCCGGCTCGGTTCGACCTCCTTTATCTCCTTCACGAGCAGGTGAGCGATGTCGCGAGTGGGGCCCGGTCGAATTGCATCGCGCAGGCGCGGGTCAGGCGATTGCTTGGGTTGAGTCGGCAGACGGTTTGGAAGATGGTCGAGCGGCTCGTCGAGCTCGGCCTCATCACGAAGACGAAGGACGTTCACGGCGTCGACCGGCGGAGGAACATCCTGTCGCTGACCGCCGAGGGGATTCGGCGCATCCGTCAGGCGTTCGGCGTCGCGTTCAGCGAGAGGATGCCGCTGCCACGCGATGCGCCCGCCGCCGAGGATGTGCCGCGCTACTGGAGACGGCCCGAGCTCGCTGACGTTCGACGCGGGCGCGCCGGCGAGGTGATCCTGCCGGAGAAGGTCGGACGCGAGGTGGCGAAGATCTACACGTCGTTCGCCTGGAACCGCGCTGGCAAGACGCGGCGTCAGAAGCGGCGTCGGTATCTCGATGACCTCGACCGGATGATGCGCTTCGCGAGAGACCTCGCAAACGCGCTCGGGGACAGTGCTGCGATGATCTATCCCATCTGGGAACGCGATCATTGAGACTGCCGCACGGGGCGGCGTCGAGGGGCGCTCGAGGGTTCTCGTCGAGGAATGCCGGACGCTAGCGGTGAAGGGCGGCGAGCCGACTCACCGAGGATGGTCGCACGTCGATCGAGGCAGCCAGAGAGGATGAGCGAGGCGGGACCGAGCAGGCGAGGCCGCCCAGAGGGCATCATCGATGCTTACTGACTTGGCCATCGATACTTGTGGGCGTGCAGAGTGCTGTTCGCCAGTGCGGAGGGGCTGAACGCGCCGGCCCCGAGGGGCTGAACGCGCCGGCCCCGAGGGCCTGAACGCGCCGGCCCCGAGGGGCTGAACGCGCCGGCCCCGAGCGGAATGTGAACCCGCGCGAGGAGATCGAGAGACTCGTTGGGCCGGGCTTTCTCGACGGAGACATGGCGAGTGGTCGAGCTCTTGACAAACTGGCCGGGCGGCCAGAAGATTCTGGCCGTCGAGTCAGTATTTGGCTGGTCGGGGTAGGTGCTTGATGTTGCTCGATAACCTCTTCGCAATGTTGGGCGGTGTGGGGACGGCCGCGGCGCTCGTTGCCATCCTCGCTTTTGTCGGTACGCCTGCGGTCGGTGCGGTTGCGTGTTCCTCGAGCGCGCTGCGTCGGTTTCAGCCTCGTGGTCGCTGACGTCGTTGGAGCGGGCGGTCGACCTTCGAGAGCTCCACGAGGGGGGCAGAACGCGTGTCGCCAATCGCGCTCGCGGCCAACGCGAATGGCCAGCTCCGAGCAGGCCGGACGAGCCTCATGGCCTTGGACGGAGCGTTACGATCGCGAGCTCCGGGCGGCAGAGAAGGCGAACCGGAAGTAGGGACGTACCCACGCCGCGCGAGACGAAGAGTTGCGCGCTCGCAGTCGAGCCGGCCGCGCGCTCGCCGCGACCCACGCCATCGGTGTGAGCCGACGGATCGGCATGATCCGATTGAACGGGATTGGGCGCGTGATCGGCGTGAGGCGAGCGGTCGGCGTGAGGCGAGCTGTTGGTGGGCGCGGAGTACCATCCTGCGAGGTAGCGGCCTGAGCCGGGGGGCTTCCATACGGCACCGAGAAGCGGCAGCTGGACTTGACCGCCATGCGTGTGGCCCGCGAAGGCGAGGTCGATCCTCGGTGCGAGCCGATCGAAGACCTCGGGCGAGTGGAAGAGGGCGATCCTCGTCGCATCCGGCGGCGCACCGCGCAGCGCTTGGTCGACGTCGGCGATGCCGGACATCGGATCGTCCAGACCTGCGAGCCAGATGTCGCGCCGAAGGAGCGTGCCCTCGTTGACGAGCAGCGTCGCTCCGAACGAGGCAAGCGTCGAGCGGTCGTTCGACGGCGGCATCCAGTTCTCCCAGTTCCCGCGGACCACCCACACTCCGAGTGGTGCGTGGAGCTTCTCGAAGAGTGGCCGCGCCGGCTCCAGGTCGCCCTCGTCGACGAGATCGCCGGTCACCACGATCACGTCGGGCCGTTCGCGTTCGAGGATCTCGATGACGGTCTTCTCTCGGCGGCCGAGCCCATGGGTGTGGAGATCGCTGAGGTGCGCGATGACGATGGGCGCCTCGACCGCTGCGGAGACGGTGTGGCGGGAGACCTCGATCCGATACGGCTCGATGACGGTGGCGTCGACGCTGACGAGCGCGCCGAGGACGACCAGCGTTGCGGCTGCACGGCGCCGGCGGCCGGGCTTGCCGAGGAGCGCGTCGATGATGGCAGTCGCCCGCGAGCCCATGGATGGCACCGACGTCGAGTGTAGGTCAGGCGCGTCTCCGGGGGAGGGAGTCTGCGCCCGGGGCGCATTGGGGCCGGGTCGAGCGCGCGTCGATCAGATGCCGGCGATCTTCTCGAGGAGGTGCTCCGTCAGCCCTCCGTCGTCCGCGCGCGAGAGGTCGAGAATGAGCGGCGTGATCGAGGCGGCGCCCTCGTCGTAGGCATCGGTGTCGGTACCCGGCTCGGGATCGTGCCGTACGCCCGGGCCTCCGAGCCAAATGTACTCGCGGCCACGCGGATCGCGGCGGACGTCGATGACCTCCTCGTAGACGCGCGCACCGAGGCGCGTGCGACGGAGCTCGCCGGTCCAGTTTTGTGGGAAGTTCAGGTTCAAGAGCGGCGTCCTCCTCGACACCGACGGGCCCGGCCGGGGCAGCGCGGTGTCCTTCGTCTCGTCGAAGAGCTTGCGCGCGAGGATGGAAGTGAGCTCGGCGAAGCGTGTCGTGTCGCCCTTTGGGTGCGCGCTCGACGCGACCGCGGGGATGCCGCGGAGTGCCCCCTCGCGAGCGGCCGCGACCGTGCCCGAGTAGAACGCGTCTTGGCCGAGGTTGAGGCCGCGATTGATGCCCGAACAAACGAGGTCCGGCCATCGCGGCAAGAAGCGCGTCCCCGCGTGGAGCGCCACATAGACGCAATCGGCGGGGGTGCCGTCGATCGCGACGATGTTCTTCTCGACCTCACGCGCGCGGAGCGGCCGGTGAAGGCTGAGCGAATGACTGCTCGCGCTCTGCTCGTTCTCGGGCGCGACCATGACGACGTCGGCCCAGGTGCCGAGTGCGTCGAAGAGCGCGCGGATCCCGGGGCTCGAGTAGCCGTCGTCGTTCGAGAGGAGCACGAGCGGCCGTCGTGCAGGCGCTACGGGCGAGGAGGATTCGGTGGGCTCGGGCTCGGCAGACACGGCGCGAACGCTAGCACCGTTCGACGGCGGGCGTCGTCTGCCGGCAGATGAGCGCGCGAGAGGCCGGAGGGGCTGGCAAGCGCGAGCGAACGAACGACGGAATCGAGCGAACGGGGCGTGCGGCAAGCGAGGGCGAGCACGGCAGGTGGGCGCAGTGAGCGCACTGGGCGCGGTGAGCGTGCTGAGCGCGGTGAGCGTGCTGAGCGCGGCGGCCAACAGGGCGCGCGGGCAGGCGCGTGGGCGGGGGTGGTTTCGCTACGTGAGGGATCGGCTAGAGTGCCGCGTCATGAAGCACGCCACCTCGAGCATGGCACTCGTCGTCACCGTCCTCGCGGCTCCGCTCGGTGGAGCGTGCGCGGAGCCGCCCCAGCCGGTGGTCCCGCCCGTCACGACCGCAATTCCGTCGCGTGCGATTCACGAGCACGAGGCGCCCAAAGGCAAGGGCACGAGGCTCATGACCCGCAAGACCGACGTCGTCGACACGCTGCACGGGGTGAAGGTCCCCGATCCGTATCGGTGGCTCGAGGACGGCGACTCCGCCGAGGTGAAGGCGTGGACCGACACGCAGAACGCACACACGCGAAAGGTCATCGACGCGATCGCAGGACGTGATGCCCTCAAGGGCGAGGTGACCGAGCTGCTCCAGATCGGCTACGTGTCCGCGCCGGCTATCCGCCGTGGCAAGAACGGGCTCCGCTACTTCCACACGAAGCGCGAGGGGGCGCAGAATCAGCCGACGCTCTACGTCCGCGATGGTCACGGCGGGAAGGACCGCGCCCTCATCGACGTTGCCGCGCTCTCCGATGACGGCACCACCGCGCTCGACTGGTGGTACCCGTCCTGGGACGGACGCTTCCTCGCCTGGGGCAAGAGCGAGTCCGGCAGCGAGGACAGCGTCCTCCAGATCCGCGACGTCGCGACGGGGACGGACCTGCCCGACAAGATCGACCGCGCCCGCCACGCGTCGATCGCGTGGCTGCCCGACGGCAAGAGCTTCTATTACTCGCGCTATCCCGAGCCGGGGACGGTGCCGGCAGGTGAGGAGCGCTATCACGCGCGGATCTACCTCCACGTCATCGGCACCGACCCGAAGACGGACAAGGTCGTCTTCGGCGAAGGGCGCGACAAGACGGACATCCCGCAGGTGATGATCTCGCCGAACGGCCGCTGGCTCGTCGTGCGCGTCCACATGGGCTGGGACAAGAGCGAGGTCTACCTGAAGGATCTCTCCAAGGCGGGGGCGCCCTGGACCGAGGTCGCCGTCAAGACCCAGGCGCTCTTCGAGCCGATCCCGCGGAACGACCGCCTCTGGATCCACACGAACGACGGCGCGCCCCGCTACAAGCTGCTCTCCGTCGACTATACGAAGCCCGAGCGCGCGGCATGGCAAGAGGTCCTCGCGGAGACGACGGACGTGCTCCACGACGTCGACGTCCTCAAGAACGAGGTCATCGCCACGTACATGCACGACGCCTCGTCGCGCGTGGAGCGCTTCTCGCTCGACGGTAAGTCGAAGGGGCCCATCGCGCTGCCCGGGATCGGCTCCGCGAGCGTCTCGAGCATGCACGACGGCGACGAAGCCTTCGTGGGCTTCACGTCGTACGTGGTGCCGTACCAGGTCCACCGCGTCGACCTCCGGCAGGGCTCGCGTCTCGAGCCCTGGGACCGCGTCGGTTCGAAGTTCGCCGATCAAGGGATCGAGGTGAGCCAGATCTTCGCGACGTCCAAGGACGGCGCTCGCGTGCCGATGTTCGTCATCGCGAAGAAGGGGATGAAGCGCGACGGCAAGAACCCCACGATCCTCTACGGCTACGGCGGGTTCAACGTGAACCAGACGCCCGCGTTCAGCGCGCGCGCGCTCGCGAGCGTCCAGCGCGGTGCCGTGTGGGTCACCGCGATTCTCCGGGGCGGAGGCGAGTTCGGCGAGGACTGGCACCGCGCGGGGATGCTCGAGAAGAAGCAGAACACGTTCAACGACCTCTTCGCGTGCGCCGAGACGCTCTTCAAGGAGAACGTCACCGCGCCGGAGCGCCTCGGCGTCATCGGCGGTTCGAACGGCGGCCTCCTCGTGGCGGCGGCGGTCACGCAGCACCCGGAGATGTTCCGTGTCGGCCTCTCGCTCGTGCCGCTCACGGACATGATCCGCTATCACAAGTTCCGGATCGCGAAGCTCTGGATCCCGGAGTACGGCGACCCCGACAAGGCCGAGCACTTCAAGTTCCTCCACGCCTACTCGCCGTACCACCGTGCCGAGGACGGCAAGCGGTACCCCTCGCTCCTCTTCACGACCGCCGAGAGTGATACGCGCGTCGACCCGATGCACGCGCGCAAGATGGCGGCTCGGATGCAGGAGGCGCAGGGTGATCTGGAGCGTCCGGTGCTGATCCGCGTCGAGACGAAGGCAGGGCACGGCGCCGGCAAGCCGGTGACGAAGCTCGCCGACGAGCTCGCCGACGAGCTGTCGTTCCTCCTGCACGAGCTCGGCGTGGCGCTGTGAGCTGACCGACTGCCGGGACCGCGCGCATGTCGCGGCCCCGGTGGCGCGTCGATCTCGCTCGGCGTGACGCATCGATGTCGATCGGCGGTGCCGGAGCAGCCTCACGAGGTCGGTCGTCGCGGCGGCCGGGCGCGGGCGGGCTTCGATCGTCATGCCCGCGAGCGTCCTGCTGGGAGCTCAGGCGCTCTTCGAACGTGGAAGCAGCACCTCGTCGATCGCGTGAATGATGCCGTTGTCGGCTTCGAGGTCAGGGATGACGAGATGCGCGTCGCTGACCTCGATCCCCGCAGTGCCTCCCTGGGGCGTGATCCGTAGCGGCTCGCCCCCCAACGTTTGCGACTCTCGTTTCGAGCCCATGTCGCGTGACGAGAGCTTGGACGCGACGATGTGATTCTCGAGCACGGTCCTCATCCGTTCCGGATCGTCGAAGAGCGCGTCGAGCGCCGCCTCGTCCATCTGCGCGAAGGCCTTGTCCGTCGGTGCAAAGACGGTGAACGGGCCCCCGTGCTCCAGATTGTCGATGAGGCCAGCCGTCTTTGCGGCTCGCATGAAGCGCTTGAGCGTGCCCGTGGCCTTCGCGACGTCGACGAGAGTTCCCATGATCGCCTCCGTGAGTGAGCTGCCCACGGTGCACGGCGTGTACCCATCTCGAACGCGGAGCGGAGTTGAGGAGTGAGTCGGCGCGTCGCTCGGACTGCCGCTCGACGCTGCCTTCCCGTCGACACGTGGCGCCACGTGGCCCTCGCGATTCGAGTCCCGCAGTCCGTCGCGCTCGTTCGAGGTCGCGGACGGTCGCGCAAATGCTTCAGGACTGCACGCCGGATCAGTCTGTTCAGGTGTTTGGTGCCCGCCAAGTACCTACGCAATTCCAGTGACTTGCAGAAAATCGATCACCATAATTGGACGAATGTTCAGTGCTGAACGTAAGCTCATCTCATGAGCCTCGAGATTGACGTCCTCCGCGCCCTCCTCCGTCTCGCTCGCCGCCACACGCCCCCCACGCTCGAACAGCTCGTCGTTCGCGTGGGCGGCGAGGAAGCCGATGTTCGCAAGGCGCTCGCCTCGCTCGCGAGGAACGGGCTCGTGCAGCGCACGCCCGCCGGCCTGCGGCTCTCGCTCTCCGGCCTCGCCGTGGCCGTCGCTTGCGCTCAGCGCCCGCGTACGCGTCCCCTTGCGCGTCCCCAGGCTCCGTCGTCGCTCCCGCTCGTCCGCCGCCGCCGCGCCGCCTGACGTAGCGGATGGGCGGCGACCGGGCTTCCTCCCGCTGGCCCCATTGGGAGGCAGGGCGTGGTAAGGGTCGAGTCCCGTGACGGGTCCGCGACAGAAACACGAGGCCGCGCTTGCCGCGCGAAAGGCGGCGGCAGACGCCCTGGAGTCCAAGGCGCGTACGATCGGCAACGGTCGTCTCTTTGCTGCGCTCGGCGCCATCGGCCTCGTTGGCGCGATCGCGTTCGCGCATGCCCCTGCCGAGACGTGGCTCGGCGTGGCTGCGCTCGTCGTCGTCTTCGTGGCGCTCGTCGTCGTTCATGCGCGGGTCCACGCGCAGAAGGACAAGGCGACCGCGGCGATGCGCTTCCACGAGCGTGCGCTGGCGCGTCTTTCCGGCAAGTGGCGCTCGTTCCCTTCGACGGGGGAGCGCTGGGCCGTCGCTACACATCCGTACGCCGGAGACCTCGACGTCTTTGGTCGTGCGTCGCTCTTCCAGCGCCTCGACGCGACCTCCACGCGGTACGGCGAAGAGGTCCTCGCACGCTGGCTCTCGGGTGACGGCGCTCCGGCGACGACGGCGGAGTTCGTGGAGGCGGTGAGGCAACGTCAGGGCGCGGTCCGCGACCTGGCGCCGAGGCTCACGCTCCGCGAAGAGCTTGCCGCGCTGGGCTCCCTCCTCGACGACCAGGTCGAGAAGCCCGACCCGCGTCCGTTCGTCATGTGGGCAGGGCAGTCGGGCTCGAATGCCGGCGGCGGGAGGCTCCCGGGAGCGCTCCGCATCGTCGCGCTCGTCGTGCCGCTCGCGACCGTCGGAACGATGGTCGCCGGTTGGATGGGGCTCGTGCACCGCATGCTCTTCCTCGTGTCGTTCGCGGTGAGCGTCGCCGTGCTCGCCGCGCTTCGCGCGCGGATCCTACCGTCGCTCGAGGCCGCGTCGTCGAAGGAGAGCGCGCTCTCGCGCTACGGCGGCATGCTCGCGCTCCTCGAGGACGAGAAGCTCGAGGCGCCGCTGCTCGTCGGCCTGCAGAAGCGGCTCGCGGAGAGCGGAGCATCGGCGACGCGCGAGATGGCGGCGCTCTCTCGCATCGTCGGCTTCGTCGACGCACGTAACAACGAGGTGTTCCGCTTCTTCATCGGCCCCGCGCTGATGTGGGATCTCTGGTGCGCGCTTGCGCTCGAGGCCTGGCGCGAACGCGCGGGCAAGGCGGCGTTCGGCTGGTTCCGCGCGCTCGCGGAGCTCGAGGCGCTGGCGTCGATCGCCGGTTTCGCCTTCGAGAATCCGGATCACGCGTTCCCCGAGATCGTCACCGACCGCGCCGTGTTCGAGGCGGAGTCGCTCGGCCACCCGCTCATCGACGACGACAAGCGCGTCTCGAACGACGTGACCATCAGCGGTCCGGGCCACGCGCTCGTCGTGACCGGCTCGAACATGTCGGGGAAGAGCACGCTCCTCCGCGCGATCGGGATCAACACCGTGCTTGCCAATGCCGGCGGTCCGGTCTGCGCGAAGGCGCTCCGCGTCTCTCGCCTCGAGGTCGCGACGAGCATGCGCGTGTCCGACTCGCTCGAAGAGGGGACGAGCCGCTTCTACGCGGAGCTGAAGAAGCTGAAGCTCGTGCTCGATCTCGCGCGTACGGTGAAGAAGGATCCCGAAGAGCGCACGCTCCTCTTCCTCCTCGACGAGATCCTCCACGGCACGAACACTCGCGAGCGTCTCATCGGCGCACGCGCGATCTTGATGGAGCTCCTCGCGCTGGGGGCGATGGGCGCGGTCTCGACGCACGACCTCGGGCTCGGTGACCTCGAGAACGAGCGGCCGGATCACGTCCGCAACGTCCACTTCCAGGAACAGGTCGAAGGCGACGTGATGAGCTTCGACTATCTGCTCCGCACGGGCGTCGTCCAGAGCTCGAACGCGCTCCGCCTGATGAAGATCGTCGGCCTGGACGTCGTCGCCTGACGGCTGCGCGGGCATTCTCGGGCCCGTCGATCCATCTCCTCGCGCGCGGTGCGTAGCGGCGGCAGGCGAGTCGTCCGTCGCGTCAGGTGTCCGGCGGCCCGTCGATGTTGGCGGTCGGCATGGCGCGTAGCGCGCGGCAAGGCGAGACGTCCGTCGCGTCAGGTGTCCGGCGGCCTGTCGATCTCGGCGGTCGGCGCGGCGCGTAGCGCGCGGGCGAGACGAGACGTCAGCCGCCGATGCCGCGCATCGAGACCGCCGCGGCGTCCGGCTCGGTGCAGCCCTTCCAGACCTCGCCGTCGGGCTTGAGCTTCCAGGCGTCGTGGACCGCGCCCGCGATCTCGGAGGCGTCGCCGCCGCGGGCGATGTGGCCGGCCGCGAGACCGTCGTTCGTCGCGAGGCATGGGCGGAGCGTCCCGTCGGCGGCTACGCGGAGGCGATCGCAGCCCTTGCAGTACGTGTCGCTCGTGCCGGTGATGAAGCCGACCTTCTTCGCGGGGTCGTGGCGTGCGAACAGGTACTTCGCCGGCCCCCGATCGGCCTCACCGATCGCCTCGGTCTGGTGATGGACCAGGTGGGCGAGGCGAGCGCGCATCTCGCTTGCGCGGACGACGCGGTCCTTGAGCTTCGCGCCCTCGCCGATGTGCATGACCTCGAGGAAGCGCGGGACGATGCCTCGCTCCCACGACCAGCGGACGATGCCCTCGATCTCGTCGTCGTTCTCGCCGCGCACGACAACGGCGTTGAGCTTGATCTCGTCGAAGCCGGCCGCGAGCGCGGCGTCGATTCCGCGGAGGACGACGTCGAGCTTCCCGCCGCGCGTCATCCGGCGGAAGCGGTCGGCGTCGAGCGTATCGAGCGAGACGTTGACGCGCATGAGGCCCGCGTCGCGGAGCGCGCGTGCGTGGCGCGCGAGGCGCGTCGCGTTGGTGGTGAGCGCGAGATCGTCGAGGCCGAGCGAGCCGAGGAAGGCAACGACCTCCACGACGGCGGGATGGAGCAGCGGCTCACCGCCCGTGAGCCTCACGCGCCGGACGCCGGCGCGGACGAGACCCGCGGCCATCGTCTTCCACGCCTCGATCTCGAGGCGATCCTCGAGGTAGCCGTCACGCTTGTCTGGCCGGCAGTAGATGCAGGCGAGATCGCAGCGGTCCGTCAACGAGAGGCGCACCGACCGCGGCGGCGTGGCCGGTGCGGGGCGTGGCTGGAGGACGGGAAGGGCGACCATGAGGGACGAGCCGATGCGTGAATCACGCCAGCGGGCGCTGTTTCCGTAGGATAAGCGCGACTCGAAGCCTATCCCTCATCGAATGCGGGAGGGCAAGGAGCGGTTTCGCTCTGGAGCTTTGGTCGAGCTCGGGCCGAGGAGGGGGATGCCTTCGATGCCGAGCCACGCCCACGCCGTGCGTCGGAACTGCGGTTCGCGCTAGGATTCCGCCCTCGTCATGAGCTCACCCGCGCGCGTCATCACCGTCACCGTCAGCGATACCCGCACTGCGGCGGACGATGCTTCGGGCAAGGCCCTCGTGGAAGAGCTCGCGGCCTTCGTCCTGGTGCGTCACGTCATCGTCCCGGATGACCCCGCGAAGATCACGAGCGTCGTCAGCGATGCGGTGGCGGCCGGGGAGGCCGACGCGATCGTGTTCACGGGCGGCACCGGGATCGCGCCGCGCGACCTCACCTTCGAGGCTGTCTCGGCGCTGTTCGACAAGCAGCTCGACGGCTTCGGCGAGGCTTTCCGGCGCCTCTCCTGGGACGAGATCGGCCCTCGCGCGATGCTCTCGCGCGCCGCTGCCGGGACGGTCGGAACGTGCGTCGTCTTCCTCCTGCCGGGGAGCGAGAAGGCTGCCCGTCTCGGGGCACGCTCGCTCATCGCCCCCGTGCTCGGGCACGCAGTCGATCTCGTGAACGGCCGGACGAAGCACCACGGCCACGGAAGCAAGGTCTCCTGATGACGATCACGCTCCTGTACTTTGCGGCCGTTCGCGAGCTCGTGGGTCGAGACGAGGAGCGCATGACGCTCCCCGCGGGCGTGGCGACGATCGCCGATCTCACCGCCTTCCTCGCGAAGCATCACCCGGCGCTCGCCGGACGTCTCGGTGCAGTCCGGTTTGCGCGCAACGAGACGTTCGCGACAAACGACGAGGCCCTCGCCGACGGCGATGTCGTCGCCCTCATCCCGCCGGTCGCCGGCGGCTGAGCGGCACGCTCGATGAGCGTCAGGCGTCGTGGCCGTGCTCGTGACCTTCGGCGTGGTCGTGGCCCGGGCCGCAGCGTGCGTCCTCCCAGCCGACCCACGCAGCGCCGTCGGGGCCGAGCTCGCGTTTCCAGATCGGCACGCGCGACTTGATGCGGTCGATGAGCTCGCGGCACGCCCGGAACGCCTCTCCGCGATGGGGCGCGCTCGCTGCGCAGACGACGGCGGCGTCGCCCACCTCGAGCGCTCCCGTGCGATGCAGCGCTGCGACGCGGACGCCCGGGATCTCCGTCTCGATCTCCTCCGCGATGCGCTCCATCTCGCGCTTCGCCATCGAGGCGTAGGCGGAGTATTCGAGGCGGGTGACGGCGCGCCCCGCGCTCTCGTCGCGCACGACGCCGACGAACACCGCGAGCCCGCCAGCGCCGGGCCGGCGGACGCTCGCGAGCGCCTCGTCGACCGAAAGCGGCGTCTCGCGGATGTCGGCCTTCACCGCGCCGGTGGTCATGGAGCGCCGGCGCCTCCCGTTGCGCCCTCGGCCTCCCGCGTCCAGTGCCCGCTCCGTCCGCCCGCCTTCTCCAGGAGACAGACGTCGAACGACATGCTGCGGTCGACCGCCTTGAGCATGTCGTAGAGCGTCAGCGCGGCGGTGCTCGCGGCGACCATCGCCTCCATCTCCACGCCCGTACGGTCGCGTGCCTCCGCGGTCGCGTCGACGATCGCGACGCCGCCCTCGAGCCGGATCGAGACCTCGACACGAGTGAGATGTACGGAGTGACACAGCGGGATGAGCTGCGGCGTCAGCTTCGATGCCTGGATGCCCGCGATGCGGGAGGCGGCGAGGACGTCGCCCTTGGGCGTCTCGCCCGCGACGAGCGCGCGGAACGTCTCTTCGGTCATGCGAACGACGGCGCGGGCCGTCGCCTTCCGCACAGTGACGTCCTTCTCCCCGACGCCGACCATGTGCGCGTGACCTTCATCGGTGAGGTGGGTGAGCTTGATTCCTTTGTCCGTCATGTCCGTCCCAACCTCGATCAGCCGCAGAGATCGCTCATGAGGAGCACGTCGACTTCGGCGCCTGCGGGGACGCCGCTCTCCTCGGCGGGGACGAGCACGAGCGCGTCCGATTGCGCCATCGTCGTCACCGCGCCGCTCGCCTGGTTTCCGAGCGTCGTCACCGTGAGCTCGCCGCCGTCGCCGTGCCCCACCATCGCGCGCACGAACTCCAGTCGCCCGGGATCGCGCACGTGGGCGCGCGTCATCCGGGCGCGCCTCGTCGGGGGGAATGGTCGCGCGTCGCCCGACAGCGCGCGGAGGAGCGGCGCCCCGAAGAGCGCGAACGTGACCATTGCGCTCGCCGGGTTGCCGGGAAGGCCGAGCACGATCGCATCGCGCCGGCCGGCGCGCGGAAAGCGCCCGACCGCGAGCGGCTTCCCCGGCTTCATCGCAACCCGCCAGAAGTCGAGCGTCACTCCGACGGCTTCGAGCGCGGGGCGCACGAGGTCGTGATCGCCGACGCTCACGCCGCCGATCGTGACGACCACGTCGGCCTCTTCGAGCGCGGCGGCGAACGCACGTTCGGTCGCGGCGCGCTCGTCGCGGACGTAGGGCAGCGCGCGTGCACGCGCACCGGCGCGGCGGGCCATCGCGCGGAGGACGACGGTGTTCGACTCGGGGATCGTCCCCGGCACCGCGTCGGTCCCGGGACGCCGGAGCTCGTCGCCGGTCGCGAGGATCGCGACCTCGGGTCGTTTCGTCACCGCGATCTCTGCCTCGTCGAGCGAAGCTGCGAGCGCGAGGTGAGCGGGACGAAGGCGCGTCCCCTTCGCGATCGCGATCGCGCCGGCGGCGAGATCGTCGCCTCGGCGGCGGACGTTCTGGCCCGCGCGCGGCGCTGCGGTGAACACGGCGATGTCACCGTCGCGAGTGACGTTCTCCTGCATGACGACCGCGTCCGCACCTGCGGGGATCGCTGCGCCCGTGAAGATGCGCATCGACGAGCCGGGCGCGAGCGCATCGGGGAGGACGCCCGTCCGGCTCTCGCCGCGGACGGGGAGACGGATCGGCGGCTCGCCGAGATCGCGCGTCCGGACCGCGTAGCCGTCCATCGAGCTGTAGTCGAAGCCGGGCAGATCGGCGCGCGCGACGAGGTCCTCCGCGAGGACGCGGCCGTCGAGGTCTTCGATCGGCACGCGCTCGACCGATAGCGCGGGCGTGCCGAGCGCGAGGATGCGCGAGAGGGCCTCTTCGAAGCGGAGCACGGCGAACGCGTACCACACGCCGCGCGGAAACGTCAGCCCGGCGTCGCCGCCCGGCGGGCACGCTCGAGAGGCCGAGGCGCCGTCGAGGTTGCCCGTGAATGCGAGTCGCAGCCGGCCTTGCCTGGAATGAAGCGCGGCCTCGCTTTCGCCCATACGGGCGCAGCGCGTACCGCCCATGAAGCGGCCTCGGCAGAAGCTCGCGAACGAGGGCTACTCCGTCCGGCGCCGGAACGGAGGTCAGAGCTCGGAGTCGGTGAACGCGATCACGCTCGCGATCGAGCGCGTTCCGCACGCGAGGGCGACGAGGCGATCGAAGCCGATCGCGTTTCCGCCGGAGGCGGGCATCCCGCGCGCGAGCGCCTCGAGGAAGCGTTCGTCGATCGGGTAGACGGGCTTCTTGCGGGTCGCGCGCTCGGCCTGGTCGCGCAGGAAGCGGACGCGCTGCTCGGCGGCGTCGGTGAGCTCGCCGAAGCCGTTGCACAGCTCGACGCCGGCGACGTAGAGCTCGAAGCGCTCGGCGACCCGCGGATCGCCCGGCTTCTTCCGCGCGAGCGACGCCTGCGAGGCAGGGTATTCGGTGACGAAGACGCCGCGGTCGAGCGTCGCGAGGCCGGGCTCGACCTCGAATGCGAGCTTCTGGAAGAACGTGTCCTCGTCGTGCTCGGCGAGCCGTAGCGTCTCGTCGGGCGCGGTGCTCGCGAAGCGCTCGAACGCCTCGAGGAGCGTCATGCGCTGCAGGGGAGGGCGGACGTCGATCGTGCGTCCGTCGATCGTCACGAACCCGCCGGTGACGCGCGCGACGAGCTGCTCGGTGTCGCGCATCACCGCCTCGACACCCGCGTGCGGCCGGTAGAACTCGAGGATCGTGAACTCCGGGTTGTGGCGCTCGCCGTCCTCGCCCGCACGGAACGCGCGGGTGATCTGGAAGATGCGCCCGTGCCCCGCCGCGAGCAGACGCTTCATCTGGTACTCGGGCGAGGTCGAGAGGAAGCGCTTCGGCTTCGCGGCGGCGTCGTGGATGCCGGTCGGCACCGCCTCGAAAGCGTCGAGATGGAGATCGAGCCCGGGGGAAGGGATCGCGATCGGCGTCTCCACCTCGAGATAGCCGCGGGAGGCGAAGAAGGCGCGCGCAGAGTCGAGCGCACGCGCCCGTTCGACGAGGAGCTTTCCGAGCGAAGGGGGCGTCGTCACGGGGCGAGTCCGCGCAGGAACACGTCCGCGAGCTGTCCGGCGGCGCGGCCGAGCGCGCCCTGCTCCGCGCGCCCGAGCGCCCACGTCAGCGCGATCCCGTCGAGTGCGCCGAAGATGCCGCGCGCCGCGATGTGGGGCGAGACATCTTGACGGAACGCGCCGGTCGCCTGGCCCTCGACGATGATCTTCGCGATCGCGTCGAGGTATGCGTTGAAGTGAGGCGCGGCGTACTCCTTCATCAACCGCGTCGATTGGCGGAGGATGACCGTGATCACCTCGGCGAGGTCACGCTCCCCTTCGAGGAGACCGAGCTGCATGTCGATGACCGCGCGAAGACGCGCCGGCGCGTCCGGCTGCTTCGGCAGCTCCTCGCGCATGAAGGTGAGCAGCTTGTCGATGCGCTCCTCGAAGAGCGAGAAGAGAAGCTCTTCCTTCGACTCGAAGTAGAGGTAGATCGTGCCGTCGGCGACGCCGGCTGCCTTCGCGACCTCGCTGACGCGCGTGGCGTGGAAGCCGTTCTTGGCGAAGACCTTGACCGCGGCCTTGAGGATGCGATCGCGCTTGTCGCCCGACCGCCGGCGCTTGTCGGCGCTCTCGGGGCGTGGGTTGCCGTTCGCAACCCGCCCGCGCGCCGTCGCGGGACGTGTGGTCGCCCGCTCCTCTGGAGCTCGCGCGTCTGGCGTCCCCCGCGCGGTCCGGCGCCGGCGCAAACTGAGTGAGGATTCACTCATTCACGTGCCGAGGTACCAAACGGCCGAGCGGCGGTCAACTCGAGGCGGAGAAGGACGTGCGCGACGCCTGCAGCCGAGCTCAGCGCGACGCAGCCATCACGAGCATGCGCTCCGCGAACGCGCCGATCTGGCCGCCCATCCACGGTCCAAGCACGACGAGGGCGGCGACGACCGCGAGCAGCCTCGGCAGGTGCGCGATCGTCGGATCTTGGATCTGCGATGCCGCCTGGAAGGCCGCGACGACGAGCCCGACGAGCGCCGCGACCGCGAGCACCGGAAGCGCGACGGCCACGGAGAGGAGCAGTGCGTTCTGCGCTTGCTCGAGCAACGCGGCCGGCGACACGTGCGCCTCCTACTGCGCGTCCGCGTCGGCAGCGTCGGACGACGCGTCCTCGGGGCCCGCCTCTTTGGCGCCGGCGTCCCCGGCATCGCTCGTGGGCGGCGGTCCCGTATCGGCGGGCGTCTCGGCGTCACCGACGATGTCGAGCGCCGTCTGGCAGATCGGATGCTTCGCCTTCGAGCGGTCCGCCGGACAGCAGTGATCCGACTGGGCGCCCTGCCTCAGCTGACCCTGGGGATAGCAGATGAGCCCTTGGTCGGTCTTGCAGTCGTCGTTGCCGTTGGCGGACTCGCACCGCTCGCCTTCGCCCTGGTTCGAGCACGCGGAGGCGAGCGCGATGAAGCCGCTGACGGCGACGAGGAGCGCGACACCGGCGGCGCGGCGAGCCATCGAGCCGCGACGTCCGTGCGGGGAGGGGGAGGCGGGGCGTTTCACGCCACCTTGATGGCACGGAAGCTCGCGGCCTGGCAAGCGGCAACTCTGGTGCCGGCCCGGCGCCCACGCGGAGCGGCGAAGGCGACTCAGAGCGAGCGGGTGCTCTCGTCGGAGCGGTGCTTCTCCTGCTTCGCCTCGACTGCGTCGGAGAAGAGGGAGAGGTATCGCGCCGCGCTGGCCACCGAAAAGACGAGCGAGAGGTAGACGAGCACGCGTCCGACCGCTGCCAGGTCGACGACACCGAGGTCGAGACCCAGATAGGAGAGGTGGTACGGGTAGCCCGAGAGAAGCACGATGATGCCCAGCATTTGCAGGGCGGTCTTCGTCTTGCCCTCCTGGCCTGCCGAGATGATGACGCCCTCGCTCGCCGCGACGCTTCGTAGCGACGTGACGCTGAACTCGCGCGCAAGCAGGACGATGACCGCCCACGCCGGCATGCGGTCCATCTTCACCATCCAGATCAGGCACGCCATGACGATGAGCTTGTCGGCGAGCGGATCGATGAGCTTGCCGAGGACGCTCACGACCCCGAGCTTGCGCGCGAGGTAGCCGTCGAGGACGTCGGTGATCGCGGCCGCCGTGAAGACGAGCGCCGCCCAGAACCCCGACCTCGGGGTGTCCTGGTCGAGGAACCACAGGCAGAGCGGGATCATCGCGATCCGCCCCATCGTCAGCACGTTCGGAATGTTGAACGCGTCCTGCCGGAGCGACCGGCGCCGCTCTGCACGCGATCGACTCGCGTCCTCGCTCACGCGCCCTGTCTAGCCGTCCCTCAGGCTGGCGTCATCCCCGATCTGGCCGGCCTTGGACGCGAGCATGGAAACGGAAAGCGTGTGTGCGTGCTGCGCGACGGCTCGAGGTCGCAGCCGAATGACGCGGCCGTCTCGTGTGCAGCCGCGTCATTCTAGCGGCGAACGCTAGCTGGTCGTGACGAGGACGCGGCCTTCTCCGGCGAAGCTCACGAGGCCGCGCTGGCCGCACGGGGCGTCGCTCGGCGCGAGGGAGCGCGGCACGAGACGGCCGAACCAGCCGAGGATGACCTCGCGTCGCACGCTCAGGCTGCGATCGGGACGGACTGCGAGCGTCAGGATCTCGCCGATCGTCTCGAAGAGCACCGAGCCGACACCGCGGAGCTGGACCACGGGGACCGACTCGCCCTCTCCAGTCGGCAGGCGGCCGTTCTCGAACACGAGCCCGCCCCCGAAGCCGAGGAGGACGTCCTCGCGTGCGAAGCACATCTCGCCGTCGACCGGGAACGCCGCGAGCTTTCGTCCGGGACGCGCAGCGAGCACGAGCTGCCCGTCGCCCGAAGCGAGCACTATCGGGCTCGCGACGCCGCCGAAGGCCTCGCCGCTCGTCTTGCCCTTCACGTTCCGCTCGAGGAGCTGCATCTTGAGGCCGCTCTGCTGTGCGCGGATCGACTCGAGGCGCGCGGCGAAGCCGATGTCCGCGGTCGTGCGAACGAGCGCGAGCCCGGATGCGTGGAGCGCTACGCCCGCCTCGGGGAACCGAACCGAGTCGTTCGGCCGAGGCGCGCTCGGGACGCGCGCAGTCTCGTTCGAGCGCGCGGCACCGGAGGCGGTCGGCCCGATCCCGAGCGGAGTGCTCGGCGCCACCGACGTCGACTCGGCACGTGCGGCCGCCGAAGTCGACGCGGGCCGAAGACCTACCTCTGCGGGTGGTTGGGGCGCGGGCCCCGAGTTGGCGGCGAGGCGCTCCGCGTCTCGCGATGGAGCCTGAGGCACACCGCTCGGCGGGGCGACGAGCGGCGGCGGGAGCGTGCGCGTCCCGTGTACGCTGGTGGACGCCTCGTGCGATCTCGGCGGTCCGAACGGGCTCGGCACGGCGACGACCGGTCGGCGCAGCGACGGTGCCGAGATGAGGCCGGGATCGTCGAGCGTGATCGACGGCGGCTTCTGCGATGGGATCCGCTCGACGGCCGCGAATTCGCTCGCGACCTCGTGAGCCGGCGGCGCTCCGACCGGAGCGATCAAGGTCGGCCTCCGGTTCGGTGCCGGGTTGGGTCCGAGCTGCGGGATCGACGGAACCATCGGCGGCGGCCCGTCTCGGGTGTCCGGTTTGCGTGTGTCCGGCCGATCGGGCGCGCGCTCCGATGCCGACGCCCCCGAACGCTCGCTCGTGCGGAGCTGCCCGAGCTCGTGAGGGCGCCAGCTATGAGCCACGCCGTCATCGTTTCGTTCGTTCGTCGGCTCGGCGAGCGCGAACGACAGCTCGCCGGCGTCGAGCTCCTGATAGGCCGCGCCGGCGACGTCGCGAACCTCCTGCGTCGGCTGCGACTGCTCCGCGGCGATCGGAGCGAGCGAGGCGCCGTCGCGTCGTGCCGAGATCCGGCGCGCCATCTGGTGGTGGCCGCCCTGCATGAAGGCGCGCTCGGCCTGAGTGAGGTCACCCATTCGCTCGCACGCGAGGCCGAGGTAGCCCCAGGCCCGCGAGTGGGTCGGGTTGAGCTCGAGGAGCTGCTCGAGATCCCGCCTGGCGAGCTGCGGTTGACCCGTCTTGAGGTAGCAGAGCGCGAGGTTCAGCAGCAGCGCCGGATCGTTCGTGTTCTTTCGGCGGAGCTGCTCGTAGATCTGGATGGCGCGCGGGTAGAGGCCGAGGCGGAAATAGACGACCGCGATGAGGTCCTGCCCCTTCGAGTCGCGCGGCTGGAGATGGAGCGCGCGCTCGAGCTCTTCCTTGGCTTCGTGGACCCGGTTGTCCTGGAGGAGCTCGCTTCCACGGTAGAGGTGGAAGAGGAAATCCTCGTTGGAGGAGTCCGCTGGCTTCTCGGATTCGCGCGTGAGGCCGATCGACGGCGTCAGGCGTCGCGACTCGGTCTCGATGGTGTCGTCGTGCGGGGACGGGAACGGCGGCCCGTAGCTCTGGCGCATCCTTGGGGGGAATCCTATCCGACTCCGGCGGATCGTGGCGACATTCGCCGGACCGTCCAGAGGAGCGAGAGGACGCTCACGGGAACGAGGGCGATGGTGGCCGCGGTTCCACTGAGCATTCCTGCGCTTCCGCCCGCCCAGACGTCGTCCGCGAGGCGGGCGTGAAGGACGCCGCCGGCCAGCAGTGTCCCCACCGTCCACTGGAACGCGGTGTGAGCGGCCCAAGGCTGCCACGCGCCGCCCGAGCCGCTGCCGCCGCCGTCCCGGAGCCAGAGCGCGCCGAAGACGATCCCGAGGAGCAGCGCGACGAAGACCGATCGCGCCGAGGCGTCGCTCCGGCCGAGGGCTGCCCCCGCGGAGGTCACCCCGCACGCGAGCACACGACCGAGCGACGAGACCGAGGTGCCGAGCGCCCGGAGCGTCAGTCCATGGAAGAGGAGCTCGTCACGCCACGCGTGGAGGCCGGCGGTTAGCAGCCCGATCCCGAGGATCGACGCCTCGAGGTGCGTGACCGCATCGAGCGTCACCGCGCGCGTTGCCACGAGCGTGGCGAAGACGAGCCCGGCGACCCCGAGGCCGATCGCGGCACCGGTCGCGGCGCGGCGGGCGATGACGATGCTCGTGGTCGGAACGTTCGGATTGCTCCAGTTGACGCCGAGCCGCGAGCTCCCCCATTCGACGAGCACGGCCTGTCCGACCGCCGCTGCCATCGACTGGGCTTCGAGGAAGATCTCGATCGCGCGACACCCGGCGTAGAGGACCACGCCCCAGGCCGCGACGTCGGGTCGGAGGCCGCCGTCTTCGGCCTCCGACTGGGCCTTCTTCTCCGGGCTGTTCGACGCCTTGCTCATCGCGACAGGAGGAAGCTAGCGCTGATCGAGCGCGTCCCGAAGCTCCTCGCCCTGGGCGAGCAGACCGGGCAGCCCGCCGGTGTGGAGGAAGAGCACGTTCGCATCCGGGGCGATGTCGCCGCGCTCGACGGCGCGCGCGACGCCCCAGAGCGCCTTGCCCGAATACACCGGGTCCAGGACGAGCCCGGTCCTTCGGGCGACTCGTACGAGGAAGCGCTTTTGATCGTCGTCCATCACCCCGTACGCCGGGCCTTTGGCCTGATCGTCGACGACGAGGCGTGCCGAGCCGCCAGGGGTCGAGAGCGCGGCCGAGCCTCTGCTCGCGCCTGGCTCGATCAGCCCGAGCGGCGGGAGCGAGGCGTCGAACCCGCGCGCCTCGGCCGCGATCCGGGAGATGATGGTCTCGAAGTAGGCGCGATCGTCGCAGACCGCGAAGGCCCACGTCTCGCGCGCGACCTGGAAGCGTGCTGCGCCGAGCGCGACGCCCGCGGCGGTCCCGCCCGAGCCACACGCGTGGGCGACGACGTCGAAGCTCGCCGGTGTGCCGGCAGCGCTCGTCAGTCCCTCACACAGCCCGAGATCGAGCTGCCGTCGGACCTCGCGCATCGCCTCGACGTAGCCGAGCGAGCCCAGGCCGTTCGAGCCGCCCTCGGGGACGACGTACGCCGGCGCACCCTCGGCTTCGAGCTCGTACCGCGCGTGCTCCATGATTGCTCCGCGCTCGCGGTACTCTGCCGGAGAGATGAAGCAGATCTCGGCGCCGGCGAGGCGGTCGAGGAGCACGTTGCCCGTGAGCGTGACGTCGCGAGCGGCGATCGTCGGATCGGGGACACGGAGGTAGAGGACGGCGCGGAGTCCGAGACGCGCGCACGCGAGCGCGGTCGCGCGAGCGTGGTTCGACTGGAGCCCGCCGCACGTGATCACGACCTCGGCCCCGCGGTCGAGCGCGTCGGCGAGGAGGAACTCGAGCTTGCGGATCTTGTTGCCCGCTTCGGCTCCCCCGGTCGCGTCGTCGCGCTTGATCCACACCTTCGCGCCGACGATCTCGTCGAGCGCGGGGCGGCGCTCGATCGGGGTCGGGCCGTGGACGAGGAATAGGCGCCTGCGGGACGCTTCCATCGCGCTAGCCCAGCGTGAAGAGCTTCGCGCTGCCCTCGACGGTCGCGCCTTCGGAGACGTGGACCTCGACGACCTTGCACGCGGCCTTCGCCTTGACCTCGTTCTCCATCTTCATGGCCTCGATGACGCAGAGCGTGGTGCCCGCCTCGACGTCGGCTCCCGCCTGGACGAGGACGCGAACGACGCGTCCGGGCATCGGCGCCTTGACGACCTTGTCGCCGCCGCCGGCGCCAGCCTTGCGTGCCGCCGCGGCCGCGCGCTGACGCTCGCTCTCGACGCGAACGTACGAGCGGTGCCCGCTCGCGATCGCCCCGATCTCCGGCGGCTGGCCTTCGACCGTGAGATCGACCACGCGCCCTTCGACGCGAATCGACGCAGTGCCGTCGAGCCATACGACGTCGACCGGCACGACCTTGCCCCCGAGCGTGACTTCGAGCTGACCCGTGGGCAGCTCGGTCACTTCGACGACGGTTGGGTCCTGCGTGGCCGCGGGATCGAGCGACACGTAGTAGCGCATGCGGACGATCTATCGCCCCAGGCCGGCCGGAAGGTCAACGACCTTCTCGTGCCACGAGCACGCGCTCCGGCTGAGGTCCTTCGCGGGTGGTCGGGGCGCGAGCCGCAGCGGGCGCGTGCGGCGCGTGCGGCCCCTCAGCTCTTGCGTGACGAAGGTGCGTCCGGTGGGACCTCGAAGACGACGTCGAAGGAGCGGTCTTCGCTGTCCTTGAACGCGACGTGGCCGGTGCGTCCGACGTCGAGCCCGAACACGAGCGTCTCCCGGGCCGCGGTCGCGTCGAGCCCGATCTCGACGAGCGTTCGCCTCAGGCAGTTCGGCCCGCCAGGGAAGGCGGCGTCCAGCCAGCCGATCGCCCGGCGGAGTCGGGCGCGGCCGATCGGTCCGCGCGCCTTCTCTCGACGACCCCGCTCGCGCATCGCTCGGACGGCGCGCTCGGGGGCGTTGGCGAGGCGCAGCCGCTCGGCCTCGCGGACGAGGGCGATCGCCCGCACCAGCTCGCGTCCGAACGGAGCGGCGACCTCGCCCGAACGCACCTCGCTCCGCTCGAGGATCACCCAGGCGCCGCGGCGAGCGATGAACGCGAGGCCGGCGTGCGCCGCCTCCTCGATGATGGGCTCCTCGTCGAAGAACGCGTGGGCGAAGCGTCCTTCGAACCGGTCCCCCGGCTCGGCTACGGCGAGGCCGAGAGCGCGCGCGGCACGGCGCGGGAGATCGATCGCGAGCCTCCCGCGGTACGTGCCTTCGGAGACGGTCGGCGCATGGACCTCGATGCGCGGCGCGATCGCGGACGCGGCCTCGAGCAGGCGGACGCGCGCGCCTCCTGTCGGTGTCTCCGCGTAGACGCGAGGCTCGATACGAACGACGTTCGCCTGCGGCAGAGCCGGGCCGAAGAGCGGCGCGCCTCCTCCACGCGTGACGATCGCGACGTCGGCGCCGGTGCCGACGACGAGCGAGGCGAGCGCTGCGTCCACTCGAGCGGCCGTATGGCGGCGCCCGAGCTCCGAGAGGAGCCGCCGCCTCACTCGAAGAAGGGGCACAGCTCGCGCTCGAGGCAGCGATGCGAGGAGGGATGGCTGAAGTAGTAGAGGTCCTTGCCCTGCGTCGCGAGGAAGCGCACGAGCAGGTTCGAGTAGTAGACGACGTCGTCGAACTTCTTGCACGGGTTGCCGGTGACGAAGACGTGCTCTCCGTCGGGGCGGGTCCACGCGTTGACGATGCCGCAGAGCGGCTGCGATCCGGTCCAGCCCACGGCGTCGGGCGCGAACGGGACGCCGACCGTCCGCGGCTGCCACGCGCGGTCGAGCGAGAACGTGTCGTTGGCGCGGATGTCGATCAACCGCGCGAGCCGGAGCGGGATCGGCGGGCGCGGCGCGTCCCACGGGTTGTCTCCCTCGGAGAGCCAATCGACGTCGTAGACGGCCTGAGCGCATGCGCTGGAGGGCGGCGGGCTCGTGCACGCGGCGCTCGACACGTAGTTCGGCGCGCAGGTCGCGCCCGCGCGGGTGCGCTCGAGCCGCGCGATCCCCTCGATGACGTGAGCGTCGACGAGGACCTCGTTCGGCGTCTTGCCGCCGAGCTGATCCCAGAGCGCCCGCGGCGTCGCGTATTCGGCCCAGTCCGGGTGGGTCTCGGCGAACGACGGGGGCAGGAATGGGACGGCGCCGGCGGCGCGAGCGAACGCGTACCCGGACCCCACGGGCACCATCGGATCCCCGGCGGTGTTGAGCTCGATGATCGCGCGCGGTGGCAACGGCTTGCCATCGGGCCCCGGCGCGGTGCGAAGGCCGTAGTACGGCGCGAAGTTGATCGGGTCGCTCGGATCGACCGCCGCTTGCGTGAGGTTCAGGAGGCGTCGCATCTCGGGCGACTGCCGGTAGAGGCCGAGGCCTTCCTGGACCGCGACGAGCGGCGAGCCGACGGGATAGAAGCGGTCGCGGAACTGCTGGCAGCCCGGCGTCGGATCGAGGTCGGTCGCGGCGTAGGCCGCCTCGCAGGTCTTCTTCTCGTCGTCGACGGGGCTGATCCCGATCGATGCCTGCTCGAACGTCTTGATCCGGCGTCCGACGGGAGCGCCTTCGAGCACGTCGCAGCCCTTGTACGAGCGCACGGCGTCGGGCGCGTCGTAGACCTGCACGTCGAGGCGATCGCCGACGTTCGCCGGGATCGGGATCCGGAAGCGACCGTCCTCTCCCGTGCGCGCACAGCGCCGCTCCAGGTTGCGCACGTTCGTGAGCACCACCGTCTTGCCCCGATCGAGCTCGGCGGGCGTGAGGCATGCGACCTCGATCTCGCGCGACGTGGTCAGGTCGTTGACGACGAGACGGATCGAGCGCTGATCACCGGTGCAACGCGTCTGTTCGCGATCGTCCTTCTTGGGAAGCGCGCTGGCGGGCACTCCGACGACCAGCGGGCTCAGGACCTGTTGGAGGACCGAGTCCGGGACCAGCGCCGAGCGCGTGGCGACGTCCATCAGACCGCCGCCGCCGGAGATGGGCGCCGCCGCGACGACGTTGGGATCGAGCGCGCCGTGCACCATCGCGAGGATCCCGCCGAAGGAGTTGCCAGACGTCGTGATCGCGACGTTCGGTCCGCCGACGTCGGGCACGCCGTCACCATCGAAGTCGCCTGCGAGATCGAGGATGCCGTCGCCGTTGTAGTCCTGCGTCGAGCGCCGCATGCCGTCCCAGGCTCGAAGGACGCGTGTGGCCTGCATCTCGTCGATGACGGCCTGGCGGATGTTGTCGCGTGAATGGAAGATGTGCGCCGACCAGAGGAGCCCGCCCGAGTCGGGGGTCCCGTCGCCGTTGAGATCGGTGTGGCGACCGCTGCCGAGCGCCCTGACCCACGGCGAGAGGCAGCTGCCGCGGAAGACGATGTTCGCGACCGCCTCGAGGCCGGGACCGAGGTAGAGGCCGTGGCCGGGCATGTTGATGCCCATCATCGCGAGTCCCTGCTTCGCGAAGTAGCCCGCGCGCACGATGATCTCGTCGGCGTGGAGCGTGGTTCCGTGTGCCCAGACGGTGACGGGGAAGGGCGCCTTTGCCGTCGCGGTCGCCTTCGGCACGCTCAGCCAGAACTGCACCGTGTCGCGCCCGACACGCCCGGTACCGTTCCGGAAGTCGAGCTCGAACTTCCCGTTCGGATCTTCCTTCTTCGGATCGCCGAGGAAGTAGGGCGACTCGAAGGTCCCGATCACGAAGTGGTCGACGCTGTCGAGGCTCTGGAGGAGGCGCTCGAGCTCCTGACCGGACAGTCCGAGGGCGCGCTCGAGGAGCTGGCCCATCGCCTCCTTCGTCTCGGCGACCTTCACGACGAACGGCGTCTTCTTCCGCGTCGCGCACGTGGGCGTCGTGTCGATCGCGCCGGGCGGCTCGTCGACCTCGTCGAGCGCGGTGCCGACCGCCCGGAGCGCGCGGGCGTCCGGTGGGAACTCCGTCGCGAGGCGTGCGAACGGCCCCGTACCGTGGAGGCCGTCGCGGAGGATCCGCATGTCCTCGTGGACGGGCTGGGTCGTGAAGGTCCACATGAACGCGACGCGCTCGAGGCCCGTCCCGGCGACGTCGCCGAACCACGCGCCCTTGCTCGCGTCACCGAGGATCTCGCGGACACGCGCGGCGCCGCGCGTCTGCTGGGCGTGGTGGATGTACTCGAACGGCGAACGCACCGGCGCGCCGTCGGGGCCGCGGAGTCGATCGGTCAGCACGACTGCGTACTCGCGCTTCTCCTCGAGCGGCACGATGGGCCGGAGGAGGAGCGTATCGCTCTGTCGCTCGTACCAGTCGATGACCTCCTCGATGCGAGCGTTCCTTCCGTTCACGGGGACGAGGACGTTCGGATGGTCGACCACTCCGTCGAAGTCCGTGTCGAGCTCGGGCCGGTAGGCGCTCTGGGGGATCCCGAAGCCTTCCTCGACGGTCTCGAAGAGGAGCGAATCCTCGGTCGCGCGCGGATCGTTCACCCAGTACTTGTCGCGGTCGACGAGCGCCTGCGGGAAGTTGCCCTTGCCGATGTCGAGCGGCACCGGGATGCCCGTCGTGAGATCGATCACGTAGAACGGATCGTCGGCCGGATCGTAGCCGCGCGTGCGTGCCGCGATGTCCTCGAGATCGAGCGCCGCCTCGATCTCCGGGGTGCCGGCGCTCCTCGTGAAGGCGACCGTGACCGGCGCGAACGTGCCCCAGCCCTCGATGCTGTCGAACCCCTGACGCGCGATCGATTCGAAGCTCGTCGGCGCGACGAGGCTCACGTTGAGCCGGCGGCCCGTGCGGCTCGTGGGGTCGGCGAACGTCGCGATGTCGTTCGGCTGCGGGATCTCCGGCAGCGGGCGGCGGACCGTATCGAACACGACGAGCGGTCCGGTCCCCGCCGGCGTGCGCCGAGTGCCCTCGGGCGCCGTGTCGACGGTGCAGGCGGTGAGAGCCGCCGTGACTGCGAGCGCGAACGTGGTTGCCTTGGCGAGCCAGCCGGGCGTCATCGTGTCCGGATCTAGCACGGGATGATGTGCCGTGTTGTGCGGCGTGGCACGGTCGCGAGGTGGAGGGACCTCGTGAATCTGGGCGTTTGCGCGCGGTGCGCTCCTTGCTCGTCGCCTGTCCGATGACCCTCTCACGAGAAAGACGAAGCGTGGGAGCTGCATGCGCGCATTCTCTTGCGTACCGTGGGAGCGATGGGCCGCTCTCGCGGGATATGGGGAAGCGTGCTCGCCGTGGTGGTGGCGAGCGCGTGGACGAGCGACGCGGAGGCGGGGCCGAAGCAGCGACGTGACTATTTCCTCGACCCGCCGCAGAAGGGGCTCTGGGCGCACGGCGACGTCCTCACGCTCGGGGCGCAGGCGTCGCTCGAATCGCGGACGCCGATCGAGGACGAGACGTTCGGAACGCTCGCGGTGCGCGCCAGCGGCCTCGCGAGCATCGGGTTCTCCGAGGCAGCCGCGCACGTGGACGTGCGCTACCTCTTCGTCACCTTCGGCGCCTCGGCGGGCTATCGCAACGTGTGGCGGACCTACCAGGGAGTCCCCGGGACGGAGGTGTCGCGCTCGCTGCGCCTCGACGCCGACAGCACATCGAGCTTCGAGACCAACGCGTGGGGATGGGGCGAGGGCCGGGCGCGCCTGGCGGTCCCGCTCGAGACGTTCTCGTTCGTCACCAATCACGCCGTTCGCTGGGAGGACTCTCCGCGGAACACGTACGACTGGTTCCACACCAACGTGCACGACGGCGGTGTCCTCTATCGCGCCGACGCGGTGCTTTTCGTGCGGAGCGCGACGCTCGGCGCGATCGGCCCGTATGCGCGCTACATGGACATGCCGCGGAACGACGGGCGCAGGCGCGAGCTCTCCGCCGGCTTCATCTACGGGGTGCGGCTCGGGCTGAAGAAGCGTGATGACCTCCTCAGCGTCTTCGTGCTCGCGCGGCCCGGCGACGACGAGTTCGGCTTTCACACCCTCCGGCTGCCGTTGTGGACGATGGTCGTGTACCGAGCGAGCTTCCGCCTGCTCGACTACTGACCGTCGACGGGTTCGTTCAGCGCATGAAATCGCAGGTGCCGTCGACGAGGCAGCCGTGCGTCTTGGGGTGGCTCAGGTAGTAGACGTCCCGTCCACCGGACGCGAAGAACCGCGCCATGAGCGCGTTGCCGTAGGCCGCGAAGTCCCACGCACGGCACGCGTCGCCGGTGCTCCAGGTGTGCTGGCCTTTCGGAACGATGTAGTGGTTGAAGAGGCCGACGACTCGTTCGGACGCCGTCCAGCTCGACTCGTCCGGTCCGAACGGGACGCCGCGGAGCCGAGGCTCCCACGCCGCGGCGAGCGACGTCGAGTCGGCGACGCGCACGTTTGCGACGCGGCCCAGACGGAGCGGGACGTCGGGGTGAGGCTGATCGTAGGGCAGGCGGCCTTCGCTCACCCAGTCGGCGTCATAGAGCGCGGTCATGCACTCGTACGGCTCGATCGTGACGGAGCGCGTGCACAGCTCGGCGTTCTCGGTGGAGTAGTTCGCCTTGCAGGCGGGACCGGCGCTGGTCCGGCCGAGGCGCGGGATCCCCTCTACGACGCCGTTGTCGACGAGGAACTTCATCGGCGTTCGCTGGCCGAGGCGATCGTAGAGCTCGCGCGGCGTCGCGTAGTCGGCCCACGCCGGGAAGCGCTCGGCCGCGCTCGGTGGCAAGAAGGGCAGCGCGCCGGCCGCCCGCGCGAACGCGTAGTGCGAGGAGACCTGGACGAAATTGTCGCCCACCGTGTTGATCGCGAGGAGCGCGTGCGGCGCTACACGCTGGCCGTTCTCGTCGAAGAGCGGCTTCAGCATGTAGTACGGCGCGAACGCGATCGGATCGCCGGGATCGAGCGCGGCCTGCGCGAGGTCCCGGAAGCGGCGCATCGCCGGTGTCTGCCTTTGGATGCCGAGGCCCTCGTTCGGCGCGACGAGCGGTGTGCCCACCGGGAAGAAGCGATCGCGGAACTGCTGGCAGCCCTCGGCGACTTCGCACTTGTCGCGATCGGAGTCCGCGACGGGTAAGACCGCGATCGCAGCTTGTTCGAAGTCGCGGATGCGCCGCCCGACCGGCGCGCCGTCCTCGACCTTGCAGCCGTCGTACGAGGCGACGACGTCGGGCGCGGTGTAGATCTGGACGTCGAGCTTGTCGCCCGTGCTCGTCGGGAGCGCGATGCGGAAGCGCCCGTCTTTGTCGGTCCGCGCGCAGCGCACCTCGCTCGACGTGACGTTGGTCACCACCACCGTCATGCCGGCGGACAGCTCCTGCGCGTCGAGGCACGCGAGCTCGAGCTCCTGGTTGCGTACGCCCTCGTTGACCTGGAGGCGCACCGTCCGCTGGCCGGCGGTGCAGCGCGAGCCGATGCTCTCGATCCGCTCGCCGTCCGGGCGCGCCGGCCGCTCGCTCGCCGGAACCGAGAACACCACCGGGCCCATGAGCTGCGCGGTGACCGACTCGACGACGCCGTACGAGCGGAACGCGACGTCCATTGCCAGGCCGCCGCCGCCCGACATCGGTGCGGACGCGATCATGTGCGGCTCGATCCCGCCCTGGATGTCGCTCATGATCCCGCCGAGCGACTCCCCGGTCGCGAAGTAGGAGACGTTCGGGCCACCGACGTCGGGGACGCCGTCGCCGTCGAAGTCTCCGGCGATCTCCGGCTTGCCGTCGCTGGTGAAGTCCTGCGTTCCCATGCGCCCATCGAAGGAGCGCAGGATCCGGACGAGGTTCATCCCGTCGAGGATCCCCTGCCGGACGTTGTCGCGGGTGTGGAAGATGTGTGACGTCCACCAGAACCAGCCGCTGTCGCCGACGCCGTCGCCGTTGAGATCGTGCGCGCGCCCGCCGAGGACGCCGTCGAAGAACGGCACGACGCAGTTCGGTCCGAGCAGCGCCCGGGCGATCCGCTGATCGCCTTCTCCGAGCACGAGGCCGTGGCCGGGGTTGTTGTAGCCGATGAGCGCGATCCCCTGGCGTGCGAAGTCGCCGCCATAGAGCAGCGCTTCGTCCGCGTGACCGGTGACGCCGTGCCCGAAGAACGCGACGGGGAACGGTTGCTTCTGCTCGCCTTTCGCCTTCGGCACGACGAGGACCCACTGCACGTCGTCGGTCCGGACCTCGCCCTCGCCGGTACGGAAGCTCACGTTGAAGCGGGCGTCCGGATCGCGCGAGGCCGGATCGCCCATGAGGTAGGGCGACTTGAACGAGCCGATGACGACGTGGTCGATGTACTGGAGCGAGTCCATCGCCGCCGTGAGGCCGCCTTTGTCGAGGCCGAACACCTGCTCGAAGATCAGGCGGAACGATCCCCGGAGGTCCTCGTCGTTCAGCTTTAGGATGAACGGCGTCTTCGCTCGCTGGACGCACGCCGGGCTCGACGTCTCCCAGCCGGCGGGCTGCCCATCGCTCGCGGGCCCGTTGCCGGCGACGCGCGAGACGGTGAGGTCGGGCGGGTATTCGTGCTTCCAGCGCGCGAACGGCCCCTTGCCGTAGAGGCCATCACGTAGGAGGCGCAGGTCCTCGTGCGTGGGCTGCGTGGTGAACGTCCAGGCGAATGCCACGCGATCGAGGCCGGTCCCGGCGACGTCGCCGTAGTAGCTCGCCAGGCTCTTGTCGGTGAGCCACTCCTTCAGACGCGTGATGCCGGCGCGCTGTGAAGGGTGGTGGATCGCCTCGAAGGGCGAGCGTACCGGCTGCCCGCTCGGGCCCCTCAGCCGATCGGTGAGGACGACGGCGTACTCCGTCTTCTCGTCGAGCGGGACGATCGGCCGGAGGATCAGCGTGTCGGTCTCGCGCTCGTACCACGTGATGATGTCATCGACGCCGGGGATCGAGGAAGGCGTGCTCCTCCGCCGGGGCCGCGTGTTCGGATGATCGAGGACGCCGTCGAAGTCACGATCGAGCTCGGGGCGGTACGCGCTCTGCGGGAGGCCGGCGCCCTCCTCGACGGTCTCGAAGATCAGGTTCGACTCGCTCGCCTTCGGATCGTTCGGGCCATAGCGAAACGGATCGCGGAGGACCACGGGGTAGTAGCCGCTCCCGACGTCGACGAGGACGGGGATGCCGGTCGTGAGGTTGACGACGTAGAACGGATCGTTCGACGGGTCGTGCTCGTCGCCTTCCATTCGATCGGCGACCGCGTCGATGTCGATCGCGGGCTCGCGTGGATCGGCGCCGGCGGCGCGCTCGAACGCGACGGTGATGGGGGAGGAGACACCCCAGCCTTCCATCGACGCGAAGTCCTCCCGGGCGCGCCGCTCCATGTGGGTCGGCGCGATCAGGCTCACGTTCACGCGGACGCCCGTGCGGCTCGTCGGATCGGCGAACGTCGCGACGTCGTTCGGGAGCGGCACCTCGGGCAGAGGGCGGCGCGAGGTGTCGAACTTCACCTGAGGGCCGGTTCCGGGCGGCGTGCGCCGGAGACCGTCGGGTGCGGTGTCGACCTCGCATGCAACGACGAGCCCGAGCCCGAGACCGAGGAGGAGGAAGGGGAGGACGGGCCGCATCCGGGACCTCCGTAGCTATATCCCGTGACGAAGCCCCACGCTTCAGCGAACGGTTCGCTCGCCGATCACGTCGCGACGCCGTCGCGACGGGGATCAGAACAGGAGACCGACGCGGCCCATGGCGAGCCACTGCGTGTTCATCCGCACGCCGTTTGCGTCCTCGAGCGCGCCGCCAGGGAAGAGCACGCCTGCCTGGGCGCCGACTTGCGCCTTGAGGCCGTACTGGAGGGGGATGCGTCCCTCGACGCCGGCGTCGAGCTCGACGCCGAGGTCCTTCTTTCTCGGGCTGCCGCCGCGATAGTTCACGTACGAGCCGCCGGTCGTGAGGCGGTAGGGATCGACGACGTCGCTCGTCGACTGTGCGATGACCATGCCGCCCTTCAGGTCGAGCCAGTGGCGCGGGCGGTAGATCGCGGTCGGGTTGATGTACTGCGCGCCGAAGACGCCGCCGTTGGACGGCAAGAGATCGACGCCGGGCGTGGGGCGCGTCGCGTTCGAGAGGAGCGGGTCGGTCGCCGCGGTGGCCGCGCGCGCGGTCTGGAAGCGGAGCACCTCGTCGAAGAGGAGGAGACCCACGCGGTGGTTCGGATCGAACACGAAGCGGCGCTGCGTTCCGTCGTACGGATCGGCGTCGCCCGACGCGTAGCCCACCTCGAGCTGGGCGACGATGTCGCCGTAAGGCACGCCCTTGTCGGACGCCGTGCCGAGGTAGCTCGCGCTCGTGCGTCGTGCGCTCGCCGTATCGCCGTTGCCCCACGTGCCGGACGACCACGCGCGGTGGACGACGCCGATCTTCGCGGCGCCGCCGTAGGATCGGACATCCGTCTTGCCGCCGGAGAGCGCCTGGTCCGCGGTGCGGATGAAGTTGGTCGAGCCGAGGATGTACGCCGCCTCGGCCTCGGCGAAGACGAACGCGTCGGAGTCCCCCGGGATGGGCCGCGCGATCTTTCCGTGGAGGTCGATCGCGATGGCGTCGAGCTCGTCGGTGTAGCCGAAGAGCGGCGAGCCGCTCGTCTTGTCGTTCTTCTGATGCCGGAAGGTGGAGAACACGCCGAGCTGGTCCGGGCCCTTCTCCCAGAAGGCCGCGAGGACGCCCTGGAACGCTTGCTGGCCGCGCGAGAGGCGCGCGTTCTGATCGCGGAAGACGAGGTCGCCGGCGATCGCGAGGTAGAAGTCGCTGTCCTTGCCGCCGGGCTTCGTGGCGAAGAGGATGCGCTCGCTGATGGAGCCGTAGCGGTAGTCGCCGAAGAGCGTCGGGTGATCGCCGTCGTTGGCGAGGATGCCCATGCCCCAGTGGTTCGGCTGCTGACCGACGCGGACGACGCCGAAGGGGAGCCGCCACTGTGCGTAGAGCCATCGCGGCTGGACGTTGCTGAAGCCGTTGTACGCGTCGCGGGGCGTCTGGTCGGCGTGCGTATCGCGCGCCTTGTCGCCGGCGAGGAGGCCCGTGACGAGATCGATCTGGCCGATGAGCTCGAGCGTATCGAGCATCTGGAGTCGCGGCGTGAGGCGGAGCCAGTGGCTCAAGAACTGGTTCTGCCCGAGCGACTGCTCGACGAGGCCTGGCCGTCGATCGATCGCGCTCGCGGTCGCGACGAGCGGGAAGCTTCGCTGCACCTGGTAACGGACCTGGTACTCGCCATGGACGAAGAACCGGTAGGCCTCGGGATCCGGCGGCGGCACTTCGGGCCGACCCGTGTCGAGGATCAGGCGCGGGAAGTCCTTCGGGACTGCGGCCTCGGCCGCATCGACGTCGGCGGCGCGGACACCGCTAGTCCATGCGCTCGTCAACAGAACCAGCGCACCAGCGAGCACCCGTCTCATGAGCGGCGGCAGCATAGTCGCGTTTGAGCGGCCTCGTCTCAGCCGAAGGCACATCCGCCGCACGCGGCCTTGCATCGCGGTCCTCGCGTCCCCCGCTGGATCGATCGCCTCCCACATGAGGATCCAATGCCTCACCTTGCAGGAGCTGCCGCGACCACATTTCAATAACTTGGCGCAAGGATGAGCGCGGTATGGCTCATGCTACATGTGGGAGTCAGTCGGCAAGCAGCAGTGCCAGAGCCCGTTCGAGCCTGAACGAGCGACGCCCGATTCAAGAGGAATCGCGCATCGACTCTTCCGCCCGTTCGATGCTCGCAGCGCCGTCGTGAGCCGTCGACCGCAGCCAACGTTCCCCTCCTCAGCAGCATTCGCGCTTCGAGCGCCAAGCCCGAAGCACACCGGCCGCTCCGTCTCTGGAGCCGCTCGATGACGATTGACGTCATCGAGCGACTCCTCGACGGGCGGCCGGAGTCGTTTCCATCATCGCCTTCGCCGAGGACGACGCGCCTCCAACGAATCGTCGTCGTCCTGGATCGGCGACGCATCACCGAGTTGTAACGGCGCCGTGGAAGGGGTACGGACGGCGCATGTCAGCTCCGGTCTTCATCGGTCGACCCCTTACACTGCTCGAGCTCGAGGACGTCGCGGTTCGAGGTCGTCCGGTCGCCTTCGCCGAAGAGGCACGAGCGAAGGTCGTTCGTTCGCGCGCCGCCATCGATGCCATCACCAAGGCGGGCGACGCCGCGCCGAACGTCTACGGAGTCAACACCGGCTTCGGCGCGCTCAGCGAGACGCGCATCTCGGCGAACGACGTCCGTGAGCTGCAGCAGAACCTCGTTCGCTCGCACGCGACCGGCGTGGGTCCCGATCTGTCCACGCCCGAGGTCCGCGGGATCATGCTCCTTCGCGCGCAGGTCCTCGCGCTCGGTCACTCCGGGGTGCGCGAGGAGCTCGTCGACGTGCTCGTCGCGATGCTCAACGCGAAGGTCCACCCGCGGATCCCGTCTCAGGGATCGGTCGGCGCGTCCGGCGATCTCGGGCCGCTCGCGCATCTCGCCCTCGCGATGATCGGGGAAGGGGAGGCGCGCCTCGAGTCAGGCCCCACACGCCCGAGCGCGGAGGTGCTCCGCGAGGCGGGGGTGAAGCCCGTCGTCCTCGAGGCCAAAGAGGGGCTCGCGCTCATCAACGGCACCCAGTACATGGCCTCGCTCGGCACGCTCGCGCTTCTCGAAGCCGAGCGCCTCGCCGTCGCCGCCGACATCGCCGGGGCGATGAGCCTCGAGGCGCTCAAGGGAACGAGCCGTCCGTTCGACGAGCGTCTCCACGAGGCTCGCCCGCATCCCGGACAGAAGACGGTCTCCAAGAACCTGCGCGCGCTCCTCGCCGAGAGCGAGATCGCCGAGAGTCACAAGGACTGCGGCAAGGTGCAGGACGCCTATTCGCTCCGCTGCATGCCGCAGGTCCACGGCGCGACGCGCGATGCGCTCAGCTGGGTGCGCTCCGTCCTCGAGCGCGAGGTCAACAGCGTCACCGACAACCCGAGCGTCTTCGTCGACCGCGGCGAGACGGAGATCCTGAGCGGCGGCAACTTCCACGGGCAGCCGCTCGCGCTTGCGCTCGACCTCGCGGCGATGGCCGCCGCCGAGCTCGCCAACATCAGCGAGCGACGCGTCGAGCAGCTCGTGAACCCCGCGCTCTCCACCGGGCTCACGCCGTTCCTCGCGCCGGGGGGACCGAAGAGCGGCCTCCACTCGGGCTTCATGATCGCCCAGGTCACGAGCGCCTCGCTCGTCAGCGAGAACAAGGTGCTCGCGCATCCGGCGAGCGTCGACTCGATCCCGTCTTCGGCCGGGAAGGAGGACCACGTCTCGATGGGCAGCGTGAGCGCGAAGAAGCTCCGCGACGTCGTCCGCAACGTGCGCTCGTGCCTCGCGATCGAGGTCATGACCGCCGCCGCGGGGCTCGACCAGCGCAAGCCGCTCCGCCCGAGCCGGGGCGTCGAGGCCGCGCTCGCCAAGGTGCGCGAGCGCGTCGCGCCGATGACCGGCGATCGTCCGCTCTACAAGGACATCGAGGCGGTCACCGCGCTCGTCGCGGAGAGCGAGCTCACGCGGGCGGTCGAGCGCGCCGTCGGCTCCCTCGCCTGAAGGAGCCTGAACCCTCACCTAAAGCACCAGTCAGTTTGCTCCCGTCGGATCGAAGCCGATTTCCGTCGCATCGCTTCGTCCCTCCTCCTCCGGATACTTCAGTATCTGTCGTCCTCGCTCCTCGCGCTGCGACCGTGCGCGTGGCCGCCGCGCCCCAAGCGATCAATCCGACGACGAGAGGGGCGGTCGGCGAGCCCGCCGGCGGACAGGCCGTGAGGGGCGCCGGATACATCCTGTATACGAGCGAGTCCCTGGCCGGGCTCGTCACGGCGACGTAGGCCGAGGTCCCGCCGTAGGGGATGCCGTCCGGGAAACCGGCTCGATCGACGGGGGTGGCCCCCGCGGCGCCGTCGGTGCTGCCGCCGTCGACACCGCCGTCGTCTCCCCCCGTCGCGTCCTGGGGACCGATGGGGTCGAGGCTCCCGCACGCGGCCGCGAACGCGAGCACCAGGACGACGACGGGGCGCGAAAGAACAATCTTCATGAGCATGCCCTCAGCAGTTTTCCCTGACGGACAAGAGGTGGCCGCGAGTCGATGCCACGGCTCACGTCAGAAGGCGATTCGGAGCCCACCGCTGCTGAACACGTAGGGCACGCCCCAGCGGGCGACCGATCTTCCGTCGAACCGAATCTCGATGTCGGGGACCGATACACCGAGCCCACCGGCGAGCTCGAACGCCAAGTGAGGCTGGACGAAGTACGCCGCCGACGCGGTCAGCGTCGGAGTGAAGCGCGTCTCGCCGTCGCGTCGCGCGCGGAACAGAGGATTCGCGAAGCCCGTCGCGCGCGTGTACGTGAGCAAGGCGGCCAAGCCGACGGAGCCGGTCAGCGAGGGCCGCGGGACGCGCAGCTCCATATCGACCACCGGGCCGCAAGCGATGGTCGAGATCTCCACGTCGACGTCCTTCTCGTTTCCACGGATCGTCGCCGCGACGAGCGGTGCGACGATCATCGCGCCGCCGCCGAACACACCGGAGACGCGGGTGCGCACGGAGACACGCGCCCCGAGCCCCACCGCGCCGGCGTCGAGGGTCGGGCCGAGGCCACCCGTGAACGCGAGGCGCGACCGAATGGGCTCGGTGTTCGGCGGCGCCGGCACGTCCGCCGACCTCGGCGCCGTCGACGGTGCAGGCCTGGCGTCGTCGCTCGATACGGTCGGCTGCGATGGCGCGCTCGCGGCGGACGGTGCGTGTGCGATCACCCGAGCGCGCACGTGCTCTGCCACCTTCACCGCGTCGACGACCTCGTCCTTGCCTTCGAGCATCAGGACCTTCGTGAGCGCTCCGTGGTCCCAGATCTCGGTTCGGCGTCGCGTGACGACACGCACCTTCGTTCGGCTCTCCTCCGGCGCATCGTCCGTTGTCACGTCGACGCACGCCACGCTCGACGCGAGCTCGCCCAGGACGCGATTCGAGAACGAGCTCCCGTCGCCGACCATCACGACCGCGCATGTGCCGACGGCGCCGAGAACGACCGCGTGGATCATTTCGCCAGCAAGTCCCGCGCGACGTCGATGGACGCACCGTTGGGGAACCTGTCGACGTAGAAGCGTGCGCGCGAACGCGCGAGCGCGACGTCGCCGCTCGCGCGGGCGAGCTCCACGAGCCGTCCCCAGGACTCCTCGGCGAACGAGCCGTTGGGCGCGAGGCGCGTGTACTCGAGGAAGCGGCTCGGCTTCGGCGCCGCGGCGATCGTCGGCGAGCATGCGCGCGAGGAGGAACGTCGCCGTCGCTGCGTGCGAGCTGTCGGAGAATCGAGCGCGGACGGCACGGTAGGCGCGTTCGGCGGTGTCGAAGCGCCCGGCGTGGCGCGAGGTCTCCGCCAGGCCCATCGTCTCCTCTGCGGTTCCTGAAGTGATCACGTCTTCAGTCGATGCCGGCGCCGCCCGCCGCTCGGGGGTCGGCGGAGCGACGGCCGCGGGCAGCTCCGCCGAGTGACCGCGGTGCGCCGCGACGCTCGCGGCCGCAGCTGCAGTGCTCGGTGGCGAGGCGCTCGCTCGATCTCCGTTCGCGTCGGGGACGGCGCCTCCCTCGGCATCGCCGCCGTCACCGGGCAGCTCATCTCGCTGACGTCGCCCGCTCCGAGCTCGCGCGCGCCGTCCAGGCAACCGCCGCTGACGAGCACGCGTCCTTCCTGCATCGTCACGCGAAGTCTTTGCGTCGTAGGCTCCCATTCGGTGTCGAAGCGGGTCCCCTTCACCTGCACACGGTACGGTCCTGCGGCGATCGTCCAGCGATTTCCGGCGCGAGGCACGACGTGCGTGCGGATGCGGCCACGCTCCAGCACGACCTCCGCGCCGGACTTCGTGGTCGAGGCCACGCGCATGGTCGAAGCTGCGTGGATGTCGATCTCGCTGCCGTCCGAGAAGTGCAGCGGGACCGACCCCGTCGACGGGACGATGGGCGCACCGATCTCGCCGGCTCCGTCCCCGACGGTGAAGGAGAGAACGGCCCGCTCGGGTGAGCGGGGCCCGCGCGGGAAGAACAGGACGCCGATCGCGACTGCGAGCGCCGCGCCGGCCCCGCCCCACATCCGACGCGTGCGAGCTCGTTCGGCCAAGAGGCGCGAGGCGCGAAAGGCAGCGACTCGCTCGTCGAGCGGCGCGCGGGACCGATCGCGATCGGCGAGAGCGCGGTCCAGCTCGACGCGCACCGCAGAGGTGATCTTCTCGACGTCCTCGCGCATGCTCAGGTCGCCTTTGCCCACTTGGGGCTCCGAGCGAGCCAGGTTTCGAGGTCGGGGACGCCTTCGGCGTGCGCCTTGAAGAGGCGCTCCGCGACCGCGAGTCGGCGCTTCGTGGTCGCGAGCGAGATCCCGCACGCGTTGGCCACCTCCGTGAGCTCCAGCCCTTCGACGTGGCACAGCAAGAATGCGATCCGCTCGTCTGGCTCGAGCCGATCGACGAGCTGGTAGAATGCGTCGATCGCCGTGGCCGGAACGTCGCGTGACGGCTCATGGCCTGACACGAAGCGTCTCGTGACGCGCCGAGACGAGCTCGTCGATTGCTCTCACCGCCCGCATCCGGCCGCCGATCAGCGATCGGGCGCCCGCTCCTCAAGCGAACAGGAAACGCGAGGGCGGCGGCGCGGTGAAGCGCGATGCCGCGGCGGCTCCGCGCCCGCTTTGCCGCGTGGTCCGCGCGATCAGCGGGTAGCTGCCGGGAAGGGCAGGCCCCCGTGTCGTGCGCGCCGCACGCGCTCGCGTGTTCCGCACGAGGCTCATGGGCTCCATTGCTCTGCAACCCGCCGCGCCGACGGGCCAGCCCGCATGCGGGCGCTCACCGTGATCGCAAGGGGCTCGGCTGGTCGCGCTCGGGCCGGAACCCGAGCTGAGCAGTGGGGCAATACCTTGCAGGTGGGCGCTCGATGAGGCAGAGACGACGCATGAACGAAGGGCGCTTCAGTCTCACCACCTTGCTCGCGGTGGCGATCATCGTCGGGGCCGGTGCGTTCGCCGCTGGACGCGGGACGAACACCGCTCCCGCGGCTCAGACGACGATCACGGAGGCGCGCTCGATGACGCCGCCCGACCACGGCGGAGAGGGCACTCCCGCGGGCCACACCCATGCGGGCGGGCTAGCGTCTCCCAGGCACGACCTGCCGCCCGGACACCCGCCCATCGATCCCTCGGCACCGGTCATGGGCAGCGCGCTCGACACTGCAGCGGCGCAGGAGACGTCGCTGTCGTGGACGACTCCGGCGCGATGGGAGTCGATGCCGAACCCGAGCTCGATGCGCCTCGCCACGTATCGCGTCCCGCGTGCTGCGGGCGACGCCGCCGATGCGGACGTGTCGGTCAGCCAGGCCGGCGGCGCGGTCGATGCGAACATCGATCGGTGGATCGGTCAGTTCGAAGGCGACGCTGCAAAGAACGCGAAGCGCACGACCCGCAAGGTCGCGGGCCTCGACGTGGCGATCGTCGAGGTCGAGGGCACCTACTCGGGCGGAATGGGAATGGGCAAGAACGACGGCCCCGCAAAGGACTGGGGCTTGCTCGGGGCGATCGTAGCCACACCGGGCATGCCCCACTTCTTCAAGATCACCGGACCTGCTCGCACCGTCCGCGCCGCGCGCCCCGAGCTCGATGCGCTGTTGTCGACGCTCGCAACGCGCTGAAGTCGACGAGACGCCGCATTCATCGCTATCGCGGGAGCTCATAACGTCGCTCAACGTTGGGAGGGTCGAGCGCTGCAAGGTCGTCCTTGCACTGCCTGGGGGCCTTGCTGTCCGCTCGTAGGACATCGTCCAGTCCACGCAGCTTGTCGATCGTGGCCTGGCGATCCGCGCGCAACGTGACGATGCGTTGCCACGCGGCTTCTTCGATCCAGGTCTCGGGCGGTCGTGGCTCCGACCGCAAGGAGAAGAAGTTGTCCGCAAGCACCACCGCGGCTCGGCCACGATCACCGACCCGCGTGTCGCGTTCTGCCGGTCGCCGCTGGCGCGCGGAAGAGCGCGGGCGCTCCGCCGACCAACGCGATGAAATGGAGCTCGGTCTCCCGGCGTTCACGACGAGGTAGCGGCGCGACGCGCCGCCCGAACCGGGCTCCGCCACGAGCTGGGCGTCCTCCGTCAGCGCCACGTCGACGGAGTAGACAGCGAAGGCCGTCGTCTGGCTGCTCAGCGGCGTGGCCGACGGTCACCATCTGCGCCTGCTCGCCGCGTGGAGATCGTGAGCATGACGCCGCCTTGCCGGGCGCGCGCTTCGGCGTGGAGCTTCCGCGCGAGATCGAGCGCGTGGATCGTTGCCGCTACACGGTGCTCGACGCCGAGCTTGTCGTAGATGTTCTGCAGGTGCCGGCTCACCGAGTCTGCGCGCAGCCGGAGGATCTTCGCGATCTCGTCGTTCGACTTGCCCTGCGTGAGCCAGTAGAGCACGTCGCTCTCGCGGGGCGTGAAGCCCGCGCCGGCGAACAGGTCCGGCGATACGATCGCGCCGGCGGCCGTGATCGCGAACGCCATTCTGCGTCCGTGCGCCAGGTGTGGTTGGACGAGCGTGAGTAGCTCCTTCTCCATGGGAGTGAACGGCCGGCTGTCGCGGAGGAGCCCGACGAACACGGTCGCGCCGGGGCCCGCGGGCACGTGCACGAAACAGTGATCGACGAGGCGCATCGGCCGATAGACCTCCTGGTAGATGTCGAGGTCACGAAAGGCGGGGCCGCTGTAGAAGTCACGCGCGCTGAAGGGCTTGCCGCCGTTGACCGCAGGGTCGAACCGGAACGGCGCATACTTGGCCATGTGCCGGCCGAACGCCTCGAAGGCATCCGCGAGGCCGGGCGGCGCGCAGTCGAAGTTGGCGCTGAGAACGCCTGTCTCCGCGTCGATGATTCCGTGGCTGTTCAGTGCACCGGGAACGAGGCGCGAGATCAGGGAAAAGGCGCGATCCACGAACGAGTTTGCCGTCAGCCCCGGCGCGTAGAAGTCCGCGAGCGCGGCGTCTTGCTCGGGCGCGCGGCGTGATTTCCGCAGCACGAGCACAGATTATCATGTGCTCGTGCTGCCGAGCGGGCGCAGGCGAGCCGCCCGAGCCCGAGGGCCCGGGTGCGGTCGCTCACTACCCGTCGCTCCCCACCAAAGGACTAGATGCGGAGTGGCGTTGAAGCTGCCCGCCGTTGGATTGCCGAGCTGGCCACTGGTGTTCCTTCCCCAGCAGCGAATCGAGCGATCCGCGAGCACCGCGCAGGAGTGCGCCAGGCCTCCGGCGACGGCGTCGACGCCCGACAGTGACGCGACGTTGGCCGCCGTGCAGACCGCCCGCAGACGTCGCTCTACCGAGCGTCGCAGATCAGCGGGGCCGAGGAGTACGCCTTAAACTAGGCCTAGGTCCGTCTCGCTCCCCGTGAGCTAATGGCGAGGGACGTCTGCGCACGACATCGGGGCGACACTCCGAACGAACGGGGTAAGCCCGGTTCGGCCTGTGACGAACCCCTCCGGACCGCCCCCGACAGAGGACCGCACACGATGAAGTTGCCTCGGGTCACGACAGCATCCGCCAAGGTCGTCACCGCCACGCTCGGTCTCCTGGTCGGAGCATGCAGCGTCGATCCCTCGGATGCGCCGGACAGCGAGATCGAGGCCTGGGGCGACGCTGGCGGTGCGGGGACGATCGACGCGGGGGGCGGCCCGCTGCCCGAGGACAGCGGCGCTTCGACCCGCGTGTGCGTTGCCGGGACGTGGGACCACGACGGCGATCCGACGACGGATTGCGCGGGATGGACGGAGTGCGAGCCGGGCACCTACGTCACGGGCGCCCCGTCCGCCACGGCGGACCGGCAGTGCGCCGGGTGTCCGAGCGGCACCTTCAGCGCGACCTCGAACGCCGCGGGCTGCACCACCTGGAGCAACTGCGCGGCCGGCACGTTCGTCAGCGCCGCGCCCTCCGCTTCCGCCGATCGGAAGTGCACGACCTGCACCGCCGGGACGTTCGCGCCGTCGGCGAATCAATCGAGTTGCTTGCCCGCCGGCGCGTGCGCGGCAGGCACCGAGCAGGCCGCCGCCGCGACGCCGCTCGTGCCCGCGGTCTGCATTCCGTGTCCACCCGGCACTCACTGCGCGGGCGGCGCTGCTCCGAAGGCGACCTGCGCCGCCGGGACCTGGGACCACGACGGCGCGCCGGCGACGGCCTGCGTCCCGAAGACGGTGTGCGTCGCGGGACAGGCGGTCGCGCATGAAGGCGCCACGGCCGTCGACAGGACGTGCACCGACTGCACGATCGGGACCTTCACGTCGACCTCGAACGCGGCGGCGTGCGCGTCCTGGAGGGACTGCGTCCCGGGAAACTTCGTGCAGGTGCTGCCGAGCGCGACCGCCGATCGGCGATGTGCCCCGTGTGTCGAAGGGACGTACGCGGCGTCGCCGAACCAATTGGCGTGTCTCCCCGCGGGGGCCTGCGCAGCGGGGACGGAGCAGGCGGTAGCGGCGACGCCGACGGCGCCGCCCGTCTGCTCGGCCTGCGAGCCGGGGACGTATTGCCCCGGCGGCGCGACGCCGAAGCAGACGTGCGCGAACGGCAGCTGGGACGACGACGGCGACACCAGGACCGTGTGCGCGCCCTGGACGATCTGCGCTCCGGGCAGCGCCGTCGTGGCGAACAGCGGCAGTCCGACGACGAATCGGACGTGCGCGAGCTGCGTGGAGAGCTTCAGCACGACCGAGAACGTCTCGAACTGCACGCCCTGGAGCACCTGCACGCCGGGCGAGCGCATGAGCGCTGCCGGGACCACGCTGACGAATCGACGATGTGAGGCTTGCGCCGTCCCCGGTGAGACGACGACCACTCCAAACTCGACGGACTGCGCGGGCGCGGTCGAGATCGCTGCCGGCTATTTCCACACGTGCGCGCGCATGCTCGACGGCACCGTCCGCTGCTGGGGCGGAAACCGCAACGGCCAGCTCGGGGACGGGTCGACGACCGATCGGCGCTCTCTCGTCACCGTCCCCGGTCTCGCTGGTGTCGTCGCGATCGCTGCTGGCAACGACCATAGCTGCGCGATCGTGAACGGCGGCACCGTCCACTGCTGGGGAGCCAACGATGCGGGGCAGCTCGGTGACGGCTCGACGATCGAGCGCCGCTCTCCCGTTCCGGTTTCCGGACTCACGGGCGTGACCGCGATCGCGGCGAGGGGCCGGTATACCTGCGCCGTCGCGAACGGCGCCGTCCAATGTTGGGGCGACAACAGCTACGGTCAGCTCGGCAACGGAACGACGACCCCGTCGCGCTCGCCCGTAGCGGTTCAAGGCCTTCCGGCTGTCACCGCGGTCGCTGCTGGCGGCATCCACACTTGCGCGATCGTCACGAGCGACGGGTCTCTCCGCTGCTGGGGCGACAACAGCCTCGGGCAGCTCGGGATCGGGACGTGGGGCTCATGGTCCTTGCCCGTCGCCGTCCTCGGACTCAGCGACGTCGTCTCGGTCGCCGCGGGCTACTTCCACACCTGCGCCGTCACGAACGACGGTGTCACGTCGTGCTGGGGAAGCAGTGAGTACGGGCAGGTCGGCACGGAGTGGTGGGACATGCCGATGAGCCCGCGGCCGCTCCAAGGACTTCCAGCGGCCACCTCCGTGGTCGCCGGTGAACAGCACAGCTGCGCGCGACTTGCCGATGGCTCCGTTCGCTGCTGGGGACAGAACTACTTCGGTCAGCTCGGTGCCCCCGACATCTGGACCCCCGAAGTACCCGTCACCATCGCCGGGCTCTCGAACGTCACGTCGATCGCCGCCGGCGCGAACCACGCCTGCGCGCAGCGGGACGACAATACCGTGCGCTGTTGGGGCTGGAACGACAACGGCCAGCTCGGCGACCCGACGATCACGGAGTGGCAATCTTTTTCGCCGCTGCTCGTCCCCTGGTGACGAGCACGCGTGTCACTTCGCGGCTCCGCTCTTCGGCCCGACGCAGAAGGACGCGAACTTCCCGAGACCGCCGTTGACGAGCTCGGGAGCGACGCCGAAGCAGCGATCGCCGCCTCCGCATCCTGAATCGTCCGAGCAGGCGCGCTCGCACGTCGCGACCTCGCCCCAGACGAGCACCTCTCCCTTGGCGCAACGCGCGGCGGCCCTCGGCGCCTTGAGGCTTCCGCCGTCGGCTGCATTGCGAGGAGGCTCACCCGAGAGCGTTTCGTGGGGCACCCAGCCGTTCAGGCGGGCCGTCTTGTCGAAGGGGTTGCCATAGCTGACGAGCACCCACGATCGCTCGTCCACCTTCGCGCGCGCGACGAGGACGACCTCGGTCGACGATGGCAAGAACGCGCTCCTCCGCGTCGACGCAGGATCGAGGCGAACGATCGCCGGGCCGTGGACGAGTCGCTCCTTCGGATGGTCGAGCCGCTCCTCGTCGGGAAAGCGCCGGACGAGGTCCGCGTTCACGGCGGGTGGCTCGGGGACGAAGGCGTCCGCGGATGGTGCGGTCATCGCGTCGCCGGCGAGAGTGCTGCTCGACGTCGCCTCAGGGCTCGCTCCTTGTGGCTTCGCTTCTTTCGAGCACGCGACGAGCAATGCCGAAAGAACCAACGCTCGTGCTCGTGCCGGTCGGAGCATCACTGGAACCGAACGACGACGTAGCCGTTCCTCCCAAGACCGATGTTGGTGGGCACCCAGCCGACCCAGGTGACGGCGTTGCCGCCATAACCGGGGAGCCAGGTGCCGGTGGGGTAGTCGGGGTCCGCCATGTTCGCAGGGACTTGGAAGTTGCCGGCGATCGTCGTGCCGCCGTTCGGCGCGTAACCGCCGCCGCCGCCACCGCCGGCGGAGAAGCTGGAGTGTCTGGCGCTGCCGCCGCCGCCGCCGTAGCCACCGCCTCCGGATCCGCCGCACTCGTGCCCGCCGACGCCGTAGTAACGGGAGGCGACACTGCCGCCCCGTCCGCCGTCGCTCCAATGGGAGCCAGCAGTGGCCGTGCCGTCTTGGTTTGGATCGCTGCCTGGCGTGCCGCCGACGCCGTTGCCGCCGCCTGTCCCAGCAATCCCAGAGGGCCCCTGAGCGGCCTGACCGGCCTGACCGGCGGTCCCGCCGCCAGCTCCCGAAGCGCCCGTCGTCGCCGTCGAGCCGTGACCGCCGCCGCCACCGCCCGCGATCGCGAGCCAGTCACCGATCGCGAGATGGCGGGTCGTGCTGAAGAGCGGGACCCGCACGACCCCCGACATCTGGCCTCCGGTCGCGCCGTCGGTGCAGGTCGAGATCCCTCCGCGCCCGATGTCGTCGACGCCGTTGTATCCCTCTCCGGGGACCTCGACGAACGCGAGCGAGCCCGCGCCACCGACGATCGCGCCGAACGTCTCGCCCGGGCTCACCGCGGTCGTGCTCGAGCTGAAGCCGCCGCCGCCGCCGGCGCTGCTCCGATAGCCCATCTCACGGTCGAAGCCGCCGCCGCCACCAGCGCCCCACGCCTTTACCGTCATGCTCGTCATCCCATCAGGAACGACGACGGCATTGCTCTCCGTGAGGCGGCAGACGGTGCACATCTCGCCCGTGACGTTCGCTACCGACGAGTACACGCCGGCGGCGTTGCGGGTGAAGAGACTGTAGTAGTAGACGCCGGGCACCGCGATCGGGTCGGCGAAAGACGTCTCCGTTCCCGGCACGTCGATGAGGAGCGCTCCGTCATCGGGCGTCGTCGCATAAGCGGTCGTCGAGCGGAGGATCCGGATCGCTTCGACCGCGTCGGGAGGCAGCTTCCAGCCGAGGACGATCGCGCCGGTCGATGCTCGAAGCTCCGCCACGGGACCGCTGCCTGCGATCACGTCACTGCACGTCGGTCCGCCCATGTTGCCCGGACAGCGCGTGAGGACGACGACGACGTGGCCATTGCGTCCCCCGGTGTTCGCGGGACCGCCGCGCGCGGGGGTCGAGCCGTCGGTGGGATAGAACGGCGAGTCCTCCTCCGCCGCAAAGTAGGCGCCGGCGTTCGTCGTGCGGATCGTGAGCCCGTTCGCATTCTTCGCGTAGTGGCCGCCGCCGCCGCCACCGGCCCAGAAGGGCTGCCGACCGAAGGTCGCTCTGCCGGCACCGCCGCCGCCGTAACCACCTCCGCCCGGACCTCCGCACTGCCCGGCGGAGCACGGGGTGGTGGCGGCGCCCTGGCCGCCATCTGCGAACGCGAGGCCGGGGGGGATATCGAACGTGTGCGCGTAGCGCCCGCTGGCGCCGCCCAATCCATTGACGCCTGGCAGGCCCTGTCCGAGCCCGGAACCCGGAGAGCCTCCGCCGCCGCCCGGCCTTCCGGACCCGAGGCTGCCCGACGCGCCTCCTCCTCCGGCGATGACGCTCCATTCCGAGATGGCCATGGGCACGCCGGAGATTGGCTTTCGGAAGAAGCCCGACATCTGACCGCCACTGGGAATGAAGTTCTGGTCGGCCGGACCGCCGCGCCCGATGTCTTCGGTCCCGTTGTAGCCGCCGGTGCCCCTGTAGTCGCCGCCGCGGCCCACCATCGCGCGCCACGTTTCACCCGGAAGGATCCGTCCGTAGCTGGTCGCGTAGCCGCCGCCGCCGCCGTTGGCACCGCCGCCGCCGCCGCCGGCTCCCCACGCGTGCACGGTGAAGTACGAGAACTGCGGATCGTGGGGGACGTCGGCGCTGGCGGTGAATCGGCGGATGACCCAGCTCGGCGTGAACGAGACGCGTGCGGGTATCGAGAACGCCCCCCGCTCATCGTAGGCGTACGCGGCATAGTGGTACGGCGTCCCGAGGACGGCCGTACTGTCGAACACGAATCGCGCCTTACCGTCGTAGATGACCGTTCCGTCCGTCGGACTCGCGGGAGCCGAGCCTGTCTTTCGAACGATGCGAACTCCGACCAAGTCGAGATCCGCCGGTAGCTTCCAGTGGAGGCCCACACGCCCGTGCTCGGAGTAGGTGAAATCGATGACCGGCCCGGGCGGCGGGTCGTACGTCGAACAGGTCGCGTCGTAGTACCCCGTCGCGCACGCGCACGTGAAGCCCAGGAAGTGGTCCGTGCACGTCCCACCGTTCATGCAGGGGTTCGGCGCGCATTCGTCGATCTCGGTGCATACGACGCCGCTGCCCTCGTAGCCGGCGTTGCACGTGCAGTCGTGCGACCCGGGGGTGTTCGTGCAGGTCGCGTTGACGTGGCAGCCGCCGGCATTGATGAGGCACTCGTCGATGTCGAGACACGAGGTGCCAGTGCCCCTCCAGCCGGAGTTGCACGCGCATGAGCGGCTGCCGATCGTGTTCGTGCAGGTCGCGTGGGCGTCGCATCCACCGTTGTCGGTGAGACACTCGTCGACGTCGTTGCACGTCACGCCGCCGTCGGTCGACGCCCAGCCAGAGGCGCACGTGCAGATCCGACTGCCCACGGTGTTGGTGCACGTCGCCAGCGGAGAGCATCCGCCGTTGTTGGAGAGGCACTCGTTGACGTCGGTGCAGGTCAGACCGTTGTCGGGCGTCGTGTAGCCGGTCGCGCACGTGCACGTGCGCGATCCAGGCGTGTTGGTGCACGTCGCCACCGCGGAGCATCCGCCGTTGTTGGTGAGGCACTCGTCGACGTCGGTGCAGGTGATGCCGTCGTCGTTGGTCGTGTACCCGCTCGGGCAGGTGCACGCACGTGACCCCGGCGTGTTGGTGCAGGTCGCGTTCGCCGCGCATCCACCGTTGCTGACGAGGCACTCGTCGACGTCGGTGCACGTCACGCCGTCGTCGGTCGTCGTGTGCCCGCGCGGGCAGGTGCACGTGCGCGATCCCGGCGTGTTGGTGCAGGTCGCGTTCGCCGCGCACCCGCCGTTGTTGGTGAGGCACTCGTCGACGTCGGTGCACGTCACGCCGTCGTCGGTCGTCGCATAACCGTTCGGACAGGTGCACGTGCGCGACCCCGGCGTGTTGGTGCAGGTGGCGTTCGCCGCGCATCCGCCGTTCGCGACGAGGCAATCGTCGACGTCGGTGCAGGTGATGCCGTTGTCGGTCGTCGCATAACCGTTCAGGCAGGTGCACGTGCGCGCTCCCGGCGTGTTGGTGCAGGTCGCGTTCACCGAACATCCGCCGTTGCCGGCGAGGCATTCGTCGACGTCGGTGCACGTGACGCCATGGTCGGTCGTCGTGTAGCCACGACCGCAGACGCACGTGCGCGAACCCGGCGTGTTGACGCACGTCGCGGCAGCCGAGCATCCGCCGTTGTTCACGAGGCACTCGTCGACTTCGCTGCAGGTAACCCCGTCGTCGGCCGTCGTGTAGCCGGTCGGGCACGTGCACGTCCGGCCGGCGGCCGTCTTCGTGCAAGTCGCGAGCGGATCGCAGCCGCCGTTGGCGGACGCGCACTCGGAGTCGTCACCGCCCCCGTCCCTGCGCAGCGATGCATCGTCGCCCCCTACGTTCGCGTCGCGGCTGGCGCTGGAGGCGTCCTCGGCCGTGCCGGAGTCGTATGCGGTGTTCTCGTCACCGCCGTCGCCGCTCGGCGAAGCGGAACACCCGACGAGGAAGAGCGCGCCGACGAGCAGCGCGAGGACCCACCGCGCTCGGCGGTCCAGCGGAGCGGAGGCGTTCGACGCAGGCCGAACCGGATTGGACCCGTTCATTCGGAATGTCTCCCCGAGATCGTGCGCAGAGGATTCAGCGACATTAGTTCACGGGGAGCGCTACGGACCTAGGCCTAGTTTAAGGCGTACTCCTCGGCGCCCCGACCTGCGACGCTCGGCCAGCGACGTTTGTGGACGTCGAGAAGCGACGAGGATGCGATCGTGAAGGAACAGATCACGCGCGTTGGTTCGGCGGCGACGGCGGTCTTCTTCCTGTTCGCTGGCGCGTGCAGCCTCGACGGTTGCAGCGCGGAGCCCTCGGGCTTCCCCAAGGAGACGACCATCCCGAACGAGGACGGCGGAGCACCGAGCCCTGACGGCAGTACGCCGGAACGAGACGCCGGCCCTCCGCCGGAGCCAGACGCTGGCGGTGCGGCCTGCGCCGCGGGAACGTGGGACCACGACGGAGATCCGGACACGGAATGCGTCGTCTGGTCGACGTGCGAAGCGGGGACTTACGTCTCCGGCGTGCCCTCGCCGACCTCGGACCGGATCTGCTCCGCCTGCGTCAGCGGCACCTTCAGCGTTGTCCCCAACGCCGCGGCCTGCTCCCCGTGGATCAACTGTCCGGCAGGAAGCTTCGTGACGGCGTCCGGAACGGCCTCTGCCGACCGTCGATGCGCGCCGTGCGCGGAGGGGACGTACGCGTGGTCCGCGAACCAATCAAGCTGCTTGGCCCCCGACGCATGCGCGGTCGGGACAGAGCAGCTCGTCCCCGCGGCGCCGGGAGTACCGCCGATCTGCGCTCCGTGCCCCGCAGGTACGCACTGCGCCGGCGGCGCAGCTCCGAAGGAGGAGTGCGCCAGCGGGACATGGGATCACGACGGGTCTCCAACGACGGCGTGCATCGCGAGGACGGCATGCATCGCTGGCCAGTCGGTCGCCGCCGAGGGCAGCGTAACGACGGACAGGACGTGTGCGTCCTGCACGAGCGGGACGTTCAGCACGAGCTCGAACGCGCCGCGCTGCGCAAGATGGCGCTCCTGCGAGGCGGGCACCTTCGTGAGCACTGCGGGGAGCACGACCGCCGATCGGCAATGCACGCCCTGCGACGAGGGGACGTACACGTCATCGTCGAACCAGGCCGTGTGTCAGCCTCCGGGAGCGTGCGCCGCCGGGACCGAACACGTCGCTGCGAGCACCCCGACATCGCCGACGATCTGCGCGCCGTGCGAACCGGGGACGTATTGTCCCGGCGGTGTCACGCCGAAGCAAACGTGTGCGACGGGCACATGGGATGATGACGGCGATCCCGGGACCGCGTGCGTGGCCTGGACGACCTGCACGGCGGGCGAGAAGGTGGCGACGGGCGGCTCTCGGACGGCGGACCGTACGTGCGAGGCGTGTTCGGGCTCCTTCAACACGACGTCGAACGCCGCGACCTGCACGACGTGGAGGACCTGCGCGCCGACCACCTACGTGACCGCCGCCGGCACCGCGCTCACGGACCGGCAGTGCGCGCCGTGTGCCGCCGGAGTCACGACGACGACGGCGAACTCCACGGCATGCGCGGGTGCCGTCGAGGTCGCGGGCGGCTACGCGCACACCTGCGCGCGCATGACCGACGGCTCGGTCCGCTGCTGGGGACGCAACCAGAATGGCGTGCTCGGGCCGCCCACCGGTGTGACCGGTGCGACCGCGCTCGCCGTCGGCGCCGAGCACACCTGCGCGATCATGGAGGACACGACCCTCCGCTGCTGGGGAGCCAACCACTACGGCCAGCTCGGCGACGGAACGACGAACCACACTGCCAATCCGGTCACCGTCCTGGGGCTCTCCGGTGTCGTCGAGGTCGCCGCTGCGGACGGCCACACCTGCGCCCGCATCAGCGACGGCAGCCTTCGCTGCTGGGGCTGGAACGGCTTCGGCATGCTCGGCGATGGAGCGTACATGAACCGTTCCTCTCCCTTCACCGTCCCCAATGTCACCGGCGTCGTCGGGCTCGCTGTTGGCTACGGCCATACCTGCGCGATCCTTGCCGACAGGACCGTCCGCTGCTGGGGAGCAAACCAGAACGGCGAGCTCGGCAACGGAACGGTCTCCGATGTCGTTGCGCTCGCCTGCGGCCGGTCCCACACGTGCGCGCTCCTGAGCGATACGACGGTCCGCTGCTGGGGGAGCAACGTTCAGGGCCAGCTCGGGAACGGAACGACGACCACGGGGCCCACGCCTGTCGCGGTCTCCGGGCTCACGGGGGTGACCAAGCTCGTCGCCGGCAGCAACCAAACATGCGCCCGCTTGCTCGACGGCTCTGTCCATTGCTGGGGTGACACCACCACGGGCTGGTGGTCCGTGCCTCAAAAGGTCTCTGGGCTGTTCGGAGTCGACACGGTCAACGTGGCCCCGTATCACGCCTGCGCGGTCATGGCCGATCGCTCCCTTCGTTGCTGGGGAAACAACGCGTTCGGCATGCTCGGCGATGGAACGACGACAAACCGGACGTCCCCGGTGACTGTCCTCTGGTAGACGCCGTCGCTCCGGGCGGGACTGTCTAGGCCCGAGCCCTGGCACAACTGCAGCTCGTAGATGAAGAGCCTCTGGCTGGACCTACGCACGCGGCGGTCACGACGATGTTTGTCGACTCGCCGCCGGGCGTGACTTGGGATGGTACCCGTTTGGGTTACAGACGCGTACTGAAGTCGGTACAACGCTGGCCCGATGAGCAAACGATGCATCGCGCTGGTCGCTTCGCTTCTGGATCTGCTGGCGTGTGGTTCGTCGAAGTCGCCCTCACCGGGGGAGGGACACGGCTTGGTGACGTCCGCGAGCGGGGAGCTCGGACCGAACAGCAAGGTGCTCGACGAGGCGAGCCTCGGCGCGCTCACGGCGGCCGCCGAAGATGAGCTCGTCTTCTCCACCACGACGGGCCAGCTCGAGGCTGTCGCCGTCGATGACGTGCTGCTCGCAGGCATGACGGCGCATACGCCGGGCGGCTTTCTGGTGAAGGTCCTTGGCACCGAGCAGCGGGGAGATGCGTTCGTGGTTCAGACGCGCCCCGCGAAGGTGGAAGAGGCGTTCAAGACGCTCTCCGTGAAGGCCAAAGGGCGCTTGCCCGTCCCCGCCGCGCCGCCGAGCGATCCGAGCGCGACGTCCACGCAGAGCGTGCAGCGGATCCAGCAAGGGCTCGGCTTTTCGTATCCGTACCGCCTCGAGGGCTCCTCCGACAACGGCCGGCTCGCAGTCCAGGGATCGCTCGGCATCGACGCTTCGATCGGCATCGATCTCGACGTGAACATCATCGAGTTCAAAGTCTCCACCGTCGCGTTGACGTTCGATGCGAGCGAGTCGTTCTCCGCCGATTTTGCGGCCTCGGGGAGCAGCAGCGTCGACAAGACGCTGGAGCTTGCGCGCATTCCGTTTCAGCCGATCCCGATCCCCGTCCCGGGGCTGCCGATCCCGCTCATCCTCAACCCTCGCATCGTCGTAGAAGCGAGCCTCACCGGGACGACGAAAGGGGAGCTCCAGGCGAGCGTGCAGCAAGACGCCGGCTTCACGAGCAGCCTCGGATATCGCGACGGGAAGATCGGCGGCACCTTCGAGCCGAACGCCGACTTCAACGTCGAGCAACCCACCTATGGCGGTTCGCTGTCGTTGCGCGCCGCCGCCGAGGCGCGCCTCGAGGTGCTCGTCTACAACAGCTTCGGACCGTACGCGGGGATCGAGTCGTATCTGCAGCTCTCCGCCAACTTGGAGGGGCCACCTCCGTGCGTCACGGGTGTTCTCGACGCGGGGCTCGCCGCCAAGGTAGGGATCCGCAACGCCTTTGGCGGTGACGCCGCGACGCGACCGTTCGACAAGCCCTTCGAGCTGGCCAAGATCGACACCTGCAATGGCGATCCGAACGCCCCCCGTCCGGTGCCCACCTGGTCACGCTCGTACGGTCGTCAGGGGAGCACGGGCGAGGAGGCGCGTGCCGTCGTCGAAGCTTCCGACGGCACCATCGTCGTCGTCGGAACGAGCGGGTTGTTCGATGGAATCCGCGGCGCGGACGCTGGCTTTGGGGTGATGCGCCTCGACGCGCTCGGCAACGTGTTGTGGCAGCGAACCTTCCGCGACCGCGCGGCGCTCGGCGGCGCGCGCGCCGTCGTGCAGAACCGAAACGGCTTCGTCGTGGCGTGCGAGTACGGCCTCGCGCAACTGGATCCCGGTGGCAACATCGTGTGGAGCAGGAGCGTCTTCGATGAAAACGCCCGCATCACGTCGATCGACGTTCGCGAAGACGACACGCTGCTCGTCGCGGGGGAGATCACGAGCGACCCGGTGGCTTGGGCGATGCACGCCGACGGGGAGGGGAACCCCATCTGGTCTCGACGTTTCCCAGGCGAGACCTTCGCTCGGGTACGCGCGACCAAAGATGGTGGTGCCGTGCTCGTTGGTCGTTTCAAGGCGAACTTCGGGGACTACTACGCGGTGAAGCTCGGCGCCGACGGGCAGGTGGCGTGGCAACGCGCCATCGACAACCGCACCGTGAACGAAGAGACCAACACGATCGAATGGAGTATCGACCGTGCCTACGACGTCGCGGAGAAGCCAGGCGGCGGGTTCTTCGTCGTCGGGACGAGCCTCTCGATCTACCCGTTCCCCGACGCGACGGGCACCGCGTACTTCTTCCCGGGGCTCATCGATCTCGCCGCCGACGGCAGTCTCCGCGGCGGACTCGCCCACCGCGCGCCTCCCGGCGCTGAGCATATGAGCGCGAAGGCCGTCGGCGTTCGGGCCGACGGCTCGACGTTGATCGTGTCGTCGCTCGCCGAGAAGATCGACGATCTGGACGAACGTGAAGACGTCTTGCTCATTCGCGGGCAGACGTTCACGCGGCTCGACGGTGGAAAGAACGATTTCCCGTACGGCGGCAGCATGAGCTCGGGCGTTCCGCTCGTCATGACGAGGGACGGCGGGGCGCTCGTAGCGGTGACCTCCAACTCGTTCTCGAACGAGAATCGGATTTGGCTGGTGAAGCTCAATCGCGCCGGGAGCATCGACTTTCCGCACAGCAAGTTCGTCGACGGCTTCACGTTGGAGACGCAGCCCGCGTCCTCGCCGGTGACCGCGGCCCCGGTCGACGCGCCGGTGAAGACCACCGTCATCGAACGAGAGCGGTTCGACAGCGAGGTGACACCCATGACGATGAGCACGCAAGCGCCCTGAGGGCCACGAGAGACGAGCGTTGTCTCCAGTTCGTGGAGGCAGCGAGTGAGGACGTGGACTTGGATCGAGGCATTGGTCGCGTCTGACGCGCGAGGTCCTCGACTGCGGCTTCTCCTGGCTGTAGGACGCAGTCGCCGCGTCAGGCGCTCCGCGCCTCGGACGTCGTCGCGGGCTGGCGGTCAGTTCGATGGTGACAGCAAAGGACGGAGCCGATCGAGGCTCGTCGCGATCGCCGTTGCCGCCGCCCTCACCCGGGGGGTCGTGCGAGCCATGCGATGCACGCCCAGCCAGAGGGTTCGCTGTGGACGCACGCCGGGCGTCGTGAGGAGGCGGAGGCCGGGCGTCGAGTCGCCGAGCACTCGTGGAAGGCAGGCGAGCCCGACGCCGGCCGCCGCCACGGTCGCCATGGGCTCACGACCGTTCATCCGCACCGCCACACGAGCGTTGCCGACGAGAGGCGGAAGCCAATCGAGATCGACGATCGCGTTCACGTCGTCCGTCATACCGATGAGCACGTGGCCTTCCGCGCGACTTCGGAAATCTGGCGCCCCGTGGCGCGCCAGGTACGTGTCGGACGCGTAGAGGCCGAACTCCACTTCGGCGACGGCTCGCTGGAAGACCTCCTGCTGTTTGAATCGGGATGGCCGTACGGCGAGGTCGGCCTCGCGGCGAGCAAGATTGAGGTGGCGCGCGTCGGCGATGATATCGAGCGTGAGGCCTGGGTTGAGCGCTGCGAACGGCGCGAGCGCTGGTCCGAGGACCGAGCGCACGAGCCATTCGGACGCCGTGACGCGGATCTTTCCCTCGAGTCCTTCGTCACGGCCGGCGGCGACCGTCTCGGCGGCAAGGATCTCGTGCTCGATACGCTCGGCATGTGCAAGGAGCCGGCGCCCCGTTGGAGAGAGCGCCCAGCCGGTCGGGGACCGAGTGAAGAGGCGAGCCCCGAGGCGCTTCTCGAAGGCCGCGATCCGCCGGCCGACGGTCGGCTGCGCGACGCGGAGGGAACGTGCGGCCGCGGACATCGTCCCGTGGCGCGAGAGGGCGAGGAAGAAGCGGAGGTCGTCCCAGTCGAGCACTCCATCAGTATAGAGGGGGCGCGCGCGCCGCTCATGCGTTCGTGCATGGGCGCTGTGCACGAACGTCGATCGCCCGGGCGGCGTGACGGACGCAAGGTAGACGGATGTCGCGTCGTCGATTCCTCGAGCTAGCGGCCGTGTCGTTCCTCACCGCCGGTTGCCGGGAGCATCCGCCCGCCACCACCACCACCACCACCACCACCACCGCACGGCGTCGGGAGAAGATCCGTGCGATCGCGTTCGACCTCTTCACGCTGTTCGACCCGACGACCGTCGCGCGCGTCGCCGAACGCGTCTTGCCCGGACGTGCCGTCGCCTTCTGTGATACGTGGCGCGTCCGTCAGTTCGAATACAGCTGGATCCACGCGGCGGCAGGGCAATATCGCGACTTTCGCGCGGTCACGGAGGAAGCTCTCTCCTACGCGGCCGAGGTCCACGACGTCGTGCTCACCGAGGAGGCCCGCGCCACGTTGCTCTGCGCGTACGAAGAGCTCGACCCATGGCCGGATACCCGGCCTGCGCTGGAAGCCTTCAAGCGCGCTGGACTCGTCCTCGCGCCGCTCGCCAACTACACCCCGACGATGATCGAGCGACTCCTTCGGCACGGGGGCGTGCGCGACCTCTTCGATCACGTCATCTCCACCGACCGCGCGAGGACGTTCAAGCCCGACCCACGCGCGTATGCGCTCGGCCCGCAGGTCTTCGGCCTCGCTCGTGAGAGCATCGCGTTCTCCGCCTTCGGAGGCTGGGACGCCGCAGGGGCGCGTTGGTTCGGGTACCCGACGTTCTGGGTGAACCGGCTCGGCCAGGCGAAGGAGCAGCTCAGGCCGGGGCCGGACGCGACGGGGAGCACGCTCCGCGACCTGGCGGCATGGATCGAGCGTTCCGGCGCGTGATACGTCGCTCAGGTCCCCGCGGTCCGAGACCTACCGGAACGTGCGACCGAATGAGCTCGGCATGCGCGTCGCCGCTCAGTTCACGACCTTGTGGACGGCCTTCTTCGCGCCAGGCATTCCGACCTCGCCGAGCAAACCCGAAACCGCGTCGACGGCTTGACCGGCGGGACCTCCTGCTCCACCCCCTCCTCCGTCGCCGAGCGAGACGTTCGTGAGGGTGGGGGCGTCCTCCACGGAGCTGCCCTCCCATGACGGCGCAGCGCCGAGATGCCAGACGATGCCTGCGCTCAAGCCCCCGGGGCCGCCTCCGCCGCCGGACCCGCTGGCGCCCCGACCGCCCACACCTCCAGCGCAGGCCCCGGTGCCGGCGTTGCCTCCAGGCTTCGAGGGCTCGCCGCGACCGCCGCGACCGCCGTCGCCTCCCGCGGAGGTGACGAGCTGGCTCTCGGTGAACCGTGCGCCCGCGTTGAACAGGGCTACGGCGATGCTCGCTCCCCCGCCGCGTCCCCCGAGACCACCGGCTCCGCCGCAGCTCCCCGCGCCTCCGCCGTTCCCGTTGACGCCTCGCTCCGCGTTGTAGCCGCCGCCGCCGCCGCCCTGCCCGGGACGGCCCGCCGCTCCCTGGTTGCTCCTGGCCGGCTCCCACCCCGAGGGCTTGAGCGTCCCGTAGACCGCCGCGCTGGTGCCACCCGCCTGCGCCGCGCCGTTCGCGCCCCGCTTGCCCTGATGCGTGGGGGCGCACACGTCGTTCTGGTCATCCTGGCCGCCCTCGCCGCCGGGCCCGGAGGTGGCAGGTACGGCGAATCCCGATGCGCCCACGGGCGCAGGAGCCGTTCCGCCGTTGCCGCCCCTCGACGCGGTCTGGTCCACGCAGGTCACCTGTCCGCCGGAATGACCGTTGCCGGTGAGGTTCGCGGTCGGCGGCTGGTTCGTCGGCGGCTCGGCCATCTCGACGGCCGCGGTGACGCCCCGCCCAGCGAAGACCTTCACGCGCTTGAAGGTGACATCCTTCACGTTGTCGACGAGCACGCCGATGCTCGAGGTGCCCGCCTCGATCGCGTCGCGGGCGACGAAGTCGAAATCCTGAACGGTCGTTGGCTCGGACTGGGCTCGGAGGGTCAACGCGTAGCCCGGGGCGGGCGGCTCCACCTGCGGCTTTCCCCCGGAATACGTGAACGAGGTGCAGTCGAGCCCGCCGTAGAGCTTCAACCCGTTCGACTGCTCGTCGAGCACGACGTGCTCGGGGTAGCTGCCCTCGCAGACGTAGACGCGTCGCTTACCTATCGCGCGCGCTCTCTCGATGCCGCGCGTGATCGTGGCGACGGGGCTCGCCTTTGTGCCGTCGCGCGCGTCGTCCCCGGCCGTCGCCGAGACGAATACGCCGAGCGAGTCGGCGATGAGGCACGGTTCGTCCTTGGGATCTTTCGTGGCATTGCACCCCGGCGGGATCTGCTCGGCGGGGAGGCCGCCGTCCGGAAGCATCCCAGGAGGAAGCGGCGGACCGCCGTCCCCGAGCGCCGTCGGTCCTCCCACGGCAGCAGGCTCGTCTCCCACACACGCGCCGGACGCTGGGACCAGCACGAGGACGAGTAGCGCGACACCGGCGATCGACCTAGAAGTCACGGTGGAAGGACGCATGGCAAGCTCCACCGAAAGGGTAGAGGACTTCGCCGAGCGACGCCAAGCGCCGCGCGTCCGCCCGCCGTAAGCCAGCGATCCGCTTACCTGGACGACGAAGGCGGGATCGTCGGCGGGCGAGTCGCGAGCCCGCTCCCCACCTCTGCGATCTACACGAAGGTCTCGTTGCCATTTGGCTCGCTTCGCCGCTCAGAACGTGCCGGCGACGCCGAACGGGCCCGCGATCCAGCGCGGCGACCACTTCGCCGACGTCGATCCCGCGCGCGCCTTGGGCGCTTCGACGTTCGGGGTGAGCAGGCCGCAGACGAGGACAGCGGCGCCGACTCCGGCGACGACGAACGCCACCGTCGACACGGTGCCGAGCGTCTCGCCGTGCTCGCGAAGGTGCGCGGGCGATCGTTTATTCTACGGCGACATCGAGGCGGTCTCCACGCTGCTGGTGGAGAGCGAGCTCGCGCGGGCGGTCGAGCGCGCCGTCGGCCCCCTCGTCTGAAGGGGCCCGAACCAAAACGAGGTCGCGCGTGATCGCGCGGCCTCGTTTTGGTCATTCGGTGACGGCGCCGCGCTGCTTCGCGCGCTCGGGGGCACGGTCGCCGAGGCGCTCGACGATCTGCGCGTAACGCCGCTGAGCGCCGGCGCGGTTTCCGAGATCCCACTCCGTGTCGGCGAGTCCGAGCATCGCGGGGCCGTAGGTTGGGCTCGTGGCGAGCGCACGCTCGTAGCTCGCCTTCGCCGCTGAAAGATCCCCCTGCGCTCGCGCGACGTCGCCGAGACCGCCGTTCGCCTCGACGTTGCCGGGGTTCTGGCGGAGGACGCGCGCGTAGAGATCGCGCGCCGTCGCATAGTCGCCGCTGCGTCGCGCGCTTCCCGCGCGATCGAGCATGTCGGACATCGACGTCCCGCTCTCGCTGGCGGCAGGCTTCTTCTCGGCGGGCGCCGGAGCCGGGGCCGTGTCGGTGCCCGCGGTCGTCGTGACTGCCTTCTTCCCGGCCGTCTTGGTCGTGGTCGCAGTGGCCACGATGGCGGTGGTCACAGTGGCGGTGGTGGCCGTGGTGGTCGCCGGCGGCGACGTCGTCGTGGTCGAGACGGTCATGGTGTCCGCCGGCGCGCTCGTCGCGGCGTTCGTCGCTTCGACCGTCGGATTGGGCGGTGCGGTCGTCTCCTTCGTCGCCGGCGTCTCGATCGTCGCGACGGGCTGCGGCGGGGCCGGCGGCTGATCCGAGCTCGCGGCCATCATGCGCCAGATCACGACGGTGCCCCCGATGATCGCGAGCGAGGGAAGGACCCACCCGCGCTTCGGCTCCTCCTCGGCGACAGCCGCGCGGGCGGAGGCGATCGGCTTGCGGTCGTCTCTCGACGACGCCGCGTTCTTCTTCGTCGACGTGGGCGTCGGCTTCGCGGTGTCGGCCTTCTTGCCGTCCGTCTTCTTCGCGTCGGCCTTCTTCGCGTCGGACTTCGACGACTTGGTGTCGGACTTCGACGTCGCGCCGCTCTTCGCCGCCAGCGTGTCGCCGGGGACGCTCTCCGCCTTCTCTTCCACCGTGATTGTCGGAGGTGGAGCGGCGTCGCCTTGCTTCGTCGGCGGCAGCGTCTTGAGTGCACCGCGTGCGGGCGGCGCTGGAGTCGAGTCGACCGCGTTCGTGCTGTCCTCCGCGGGGGGGACCAGCACGACGACGTCCTTCAACGAGACGATCTCGGGCGCGCTCTCCTTGTCCTGGATCTGGAAGGCGTCGCGGAGCGAGAGCGGTGCGGGCTCGTCGTCGATGGTCACCCGCCGCCAGGGCCTGGTCTCGTCGATGTCGTCGGGGATGCCATCGCGGCGTGGGAGCGGGAGCGGGAGCGGGACCGGGAGCGGGACCGGCTTGCCGTCAGCGTCCAAGCGCCGCCAGGGCCTGGTCTCGTCGACGTCATCGGGGATGACATCGCGGAGCGAGAGCGGGGCCGTCTCGACGTCGTCGGGGATGGCATCGCGGAGCGAGAGCGGTGCGGGTTCGTCGTCGACTAGCGAGGCATCCATCTCGTCGAGGCTCTCGGGTGCCTTCTCCGTGCCGGCGCCTGCCTTCTTGTCCGTCTTCACGGGCGCCCACTCGGGCCCTTTGCCCTTGGCGAGCGACTTCGCGAGGCTCTCGGCGCCGAGCGCCTTGGCGGCGAGCAGCTGCGGGTCGCTGTCGGCCTCGGCGAGCGTGAGCGTCGGCAGCGCCGGCGTCGGCGTGACGTCGAGCAGCGCGCTGGCCGACGGCCGCTTCTCGTCAGGTGCGCTCGAGCTCTTCGCAGCAGGCTCCGCAACGCTCGCGCTTGCTCCCTCCTTCGGCGCCGGCGGACGCCGCGACTCGACGAGCTTGTCCCACGAGCCGAAGGTCATCACCTTTCCGTCCGGCCCGATCACCGTCCACTTGCCCGCCTGCTCCGTGGGAGCGGGCGTGATCGCGACCTCACGGATGTGGCCACATGCGTTGCATCGTACGCGTGGCTCCCCCCCGTCCTCGGGAACCTGCACGGCATAGAAGCCGTGGCACCGCTCGCAGGTCAGCAAATCGTCGGGTGCCCCCTCAGTCGTCCCAGTCATGTGCGAATCGTACCGAGAATTTCGGCGCTCTCGGAAGTCTTCGGGCGGGCGAGACGGTCTGGTGCCTCCGGCGAAGACCATCGCGCCGCCCCGACCGGCACGCCGCGACGACCGGCGCAGGGGCGGAGCTCCGGCTACGCACGTCACGGACGCGGACCACGACTGGCGGAATGGCTCGGGCGAGCACTCGAATCTGCCGTGCATGGATTGCCAGCGCCTGCTTTGCATCGCGATGAGCGAATGCGAACATCAGACCTGGCTCTGCAAGGACGACGACGAGCCCGAGCAGCTCACCCAGGACGATTGGGCACTGGACGCGAACGGCAGCATCACGCCCTCGGCCCGTCTCGACCTGGAAAGGAAGATGATGTGAGCTTCGCGCGGTCTTCATCTCCTTCCATCGGATCCTCCTCTCCATGTTGAATCGCCCCGCCCACATCCCCGCCGCCGTCACCCAGGCCCCGCTCACCTTCCCCTGGAGCAACGAGATCTCGCTGCGTCTCGACAACTTCGACGCAGTGCCGCCGCGACTGGGGAGGGCGCTGGCGAAGGTCGACTACAAGGGCAAGATGGCCCTCGCCCTGGGCTGCCTGGAATGGGTGGTCTGGCGCCTGTCGGGCTGGACCGATGTGCAGGACCCGCTGCAGCGGATCGAAGCGGCCTGGGCCTCTCAGGTGTCCGTGGCCTATGCACGCAGCCTGGACCTCGAGAGCGTGCGCGACGACCTCACCGCGCCCGGCGACCCCGCCGGGCCGCTTCAGGAGGCGCTGATCCGCCTGGAGATGCTGCACCTGATGTACCGCAAGGGTAAGCCGGAGATGACCGTCCAGGCCGGCCTCTGCGCGCTGCTGGCCTTCCATGTGTTGCCGCCCGACAGCGGCTTCGAGGCCTGGCTGGAGAAGGCGCTGGTCGCGATGGCCGACACCGATCCCTGCGGTCCCGACTTCGACCGCCGCGCCAGCCGCTTCGACTACAGCGGCGAAGCGGCGGTGCCCCGCGCCTGGCTCGATGACCTGAGCGTGCCGCGCGATCCGGCGGCCGCGCCCGCGGACTGGAACGCCTTCTTCACGGCCGCCGATCCCGCGCGCAATCCGTTCCTCGTGCCCGCCGACGAGATGCGCGCGCAGGGCTTCGTCGGCGAGCCCTACGTCTTTTCCTGATGTTTCACCGCGCGCCCCGTGGGACCGGGCGCACGAAGCCCTGACCCGACCTTGCCATGAGCCACCCGCTCCATTCGTTCGCCGACCTGAACGGCTATGACCGCGGAGGAATTCGCTACCTCTGGAGCGACGCCCGCGCGAGCAAGGACTTCGCCTGGTCGACGGACGAGGTGGAATCCCTCGCGGTCCGGGCGGCGCCCGCCAGCCTGCGATCGCGACTGGGCCTGTGCGTCGCGCTCTACGAGGTGGTGGTGGCCCGGCTGCGGGAGCTGCACGACGATCCCTATCCCGCCCTGGTCGTTGAATCGGCCTGGCTGAGCCTGGCCGATCGCCGCTACCTGGAGTTCGACGAGCGGGCTCGCGGCGACTGGCTCGGGCCGGTCCGCGGGCCGCTCTGGTGCGGCTTCACCTGGCTGACGCCGGCGCTGCACGAGGCGGATGACTCGCCATCGGAATGGGAGTCGGCATTCGTGTATCTGGCGCGGCTTGCCCACCATCTGCTGCCCGAGGCCGCTCATGCCGCCTACCGCGCCTGGCTGGAGGGCTGCATCGACCGGATCGTCCTGCATCATCCGGCGCCGGTCGTGCGACCGACCGAGGACCTCTTTGGTCGATGGACGGAATGGCGGCGCGGCCCCTATGTCACCGCGGCCTGCTTCGATCTCAGGACGCCCTACGATCCCACCGCCGAGCATGACCGGCTGGAGCACCTGCTGCAGTCCGCGGACATCGCCGAGAACCCGCTGCTGAAATCACCCGCGGCGCTGGAGGAGGAAGGGTTGGACCATCCCTATCAGGCACTGCCGCCTTACGACGGATTGAAAGGCTGAGTGGCGTCTGCTCGAGGGCGTCGCCGACACGCTCGACGCGGCGAGGCGTGCGCTCAACCGTCAGCGCTGGTGGGTCAGAGCTTGTGATCTGCAAATATAGTTGATGTGAGCCTCGCGCCGTCTTCATCTCCTTCGTTCGGATCCTCCTCCCCATGTTGAATCGCCCCGCCCACATCCCCGCCGCCGTCACCCAGGCCCCGCTCACCTTCTCCTGGAGCAACGAGATCGCGCTGCGTCTCGACGACTTCGACGCAGTGCCGCCGCGACTGGGGAACGCGCTGGAGAAGGTCAACTACAAGGGCAAGATGGCCCTCGCCCTGGGCTGCCTGGAATGGGTGGTCTGGCGTCTGTCGGGCTTGACCGATGTGCAGGACGCGCTGCAGCGGATCGAAGCCGGCTGGGCCTCTCAGGTGTCCGTGGCCTATGCGCGCAGCCTGAACCTCGCGAGCGTGCGCGACGAACTCACCGCGCCCGGCGACCCGGCCCGCCCGCTGCAGACCGCGCTGATCCGCCTGGAGATGCTGCAGCTGATCTACCGCAAGGGCAAGACGCAGATGATCTCCATGTCCGGCCGCTGCGCGCTGCTGGCCTTCCATGTGCTGCCGCCCGACAGTGGCTTCGAGGCCTGGCTGGAGAAGGCGCTGGTCGCGATGGCCGTCACCGATCTCTGCGGTCCCGACTACGACCGCCGCGCCCGCAGCTTCGACTACAGCGGCGAAGCGGCGGTGCCCCGCGCCTGGCTCGATGACCTGAGCGTGCCGCGCGACCCGGCGGCCGCGGCCGCCGACTGGAACGCCTTTTTCACGGCCGCCGATCCCGCGAGCAATCCGTTCCTCGTGCCCGCCGACGAGATGCGCGCGCAGGGCTTCCCCGGCGAGCCCTACGTTTTTGAAGCCGCACCAAGCGGCCCGCGGACCGGCCCGAGCCAGTAGCGTGAAGACGTCGAGCGTCAGCTCGCGGCGCTCGGTGCCGCCAAGACGAACTACCTCGCGAGCGGCGTGAAGCTTCCACCGTTCTTCGACGATGGTGAGCAAAGGTCGACAAACAGCACGGGCGGCGCACGAGGCCGGGCTCGCCGACATTCACCCGCTCGACGAGCTCATCCCGGAGGTCGGGAGCCGTGCTCGCGGCTCCGGACGCGGCTCCCAAGGGAAACCTCAGCAGTTTCTTGCCTGCGGATCCACAGGGGACATCCCTGGTGATCACGCTTTGGTAGCCCCTCTCGGACTCGAACCGAGACGCCCTTCCGGGCCAGAGATTTTAAATCTCCTGCGTATACCGTTCCGCCAAGGGGCCGCGCGACGAGGTCGCCTGGTCGATCGATCGACCAGGTAGCCATACTACCAAAGGCTTTGTCGCGTTGTCCGCTTGGCTCAGAATGCGCAGCCATGCGACGGAAGAACCTCGCCTTTGCTTTCGCGCTCAGCGCGGCCGCTCTCACGATCCCCGGTCTCGCCCATGCGGACCAGTCGATCATCAAGAACCCGGGGGATCACCCCTCCTACCGCTTCGAGGCCGAGCCCCACGGGCTCATCGGCTTCGGCGGTCCGTTCCGCCACGGTCGCGGAGAGCTCGGCGCGGGCTTCCGCGGCACGGTGGTCATCGTCGACAACGGCTTCGTGAAGTCCATCAATAACAGCGTCGGGATCACGTTCGGCGGCGACCTCTTCTTCGGTCGCGGCACGCTGTTCATCCCCGTGGCGATGCAGTGGAACTTCTGGCTCTCGACCCACTGGTCGGTCTTCGCCGAGCCGGGCATCGGGTTCGCCGCGAACCGCGATCGCGACCGCGATGCCGTCCACCCCGTGCTCATGCTCGGCGGTCGCTACCACTTCAACGACAAGGTCTCGCTGACGATGCGGCTCGGCTACCCCGCCTTCACGATCGGCGCGTCGTTCTTCCTCTGACGCGCTCGTTCCTCGACGCTGGCCTTCACGATCGAAGGCCAGCGCGAGGGTACGACCTGGATGCGCTATCGGGTCAGGAGGCCTTCTTCTCCTCGTCCTCCTCCAGGACGACGAGCTCGGCGCCTTCGCTGACCTGCTCGCCGACGCCGTAGACGAAGCGCTTCACGACGCCTGCGCGCGGAGCGGAGATCGTCAGCTCCATCTTCATCGCCTCGAGCACCATGAGCGCCGCGCCCTTCTCGACCTTCGCTCCCTCGGCGGCGACGTGGGCGATGACCTTCCCGGGCATCGGCGCGCGCAGGCCGCCGCTGTGCGAATCACCGTTCGTCTCGACGTAGAGCGGATCGACGACGTCGAGCTCGCACCGCGTGCCGTCGGCGAACACATGGAGGCGGGCGCCGTCCGGGACGGCCGTCGCCCGGAGCGCGCTCCCGCCGAGCGTGAGGCGAAGGGCGTGGCCACTCAGCACCTCGAAGCCGACGCGCGTGGGTGGAGCGTCGGCCTTGCCGACCGCGACGTCGTACTGCCCTTCGGACACGAAGGTCGCGAAGAGCTCGCGGGTCTCCTCGCCGTGGCGAAGCGTGACGAGTTGAGGTGCAGACGCTCCGAGGCGCCAGCCGTCGACCGGCGCCCACGGCGAGCCTGCCTCGGTCGCGGTGGCCGCCGCTCGACGCGCGAGCTCGGCGGCCGTTCCCACGAGCCACGTGCTCTCCGGCGGAGCGTTCCGCTCCGGCAAGAGGGTGTCGCGCTCGCGCTCGATGAGGCCGGTATCGAGACGTGCCTTCGCGAACGACTCGCTGCGGACGAGCCGTCCGAGGAACTCGACGTTGCTCTCGACGCCGACGATCTCGTAGCGATCGAGCGCGCCGGCGAGTCGAGCGAGCGCGGAGTCGCGGTCCTCTCCCCACACGATGAGCTTCGCGATCATCGGGTCGTAGTGCGGCGTGATCGCATCGCCCTGCTCGACCCCGGTGTCGACGCGAACGTTCTCCGAGACCGGCGGGGGCACGAGGTGCACGAGCCGCCCGGTCGACGGGAGGAAGCCTGCGCTCGGGTTCTCGGCGTAGATGCGCGCCTCGATCGAGTGGCCGTTGATCGTGAGCTCGTCCTGGCGGAGCGGGAGCTTCTCGCCGGAAGCCACCCGGAGCTGCCACTCGACGAGATCGACACCGGTGATCTTCTCGGTCACCGGATGCTCGACCTGGAGGCGAGTGTTCATCTCCATGAAGTAGAAGGTGCCCGCCTGGTCCGCGATGAACTCCACGGTCCCGGCGCCGGCATAGCCGACCGCCTGTGCGGCGCGGATGGCGCTCCTGCCCATCGCCGCCCGCCGCTCCTCCGTCATGCCCGGTGCAGGCGCCTCCTCGAGGACCTTCTGGTGACGGCGCTGGACCGAGCAGTCGCGCTCGAAGAGGTGCACGTAGTTGCCGTGCTGATCGCCGAAGATCTGGACCTCGATGTGTCGCGGGCGCTCGATGTAGCGCTCGACGAGGACGTGATCGGAGCCGAACGAGCTCGCCGCCTCGCGCTTGCACGACGCGAGGGCCGCTGCGAAGTCCGACGCGACGTCGACGCGGCGCATTCCCTTGCCGCCGCCGCCCGCGCTCGCCTTGATCAGCACCGGGTAGCCGATGCGTGAGGCCTCGTCGGCGAGACGCTCCGGGCTCTGCTCGTCCCCGTGGTAACCCGGCGTGAGCGGAACGTCGAACTTCTCCATCAACGACTTGGCGACCGACTTCGAGCCCATCGCTCGGATCGCGGACGCGCTCGGGCCGACGAACACGATGCCCTGCGCGGCGCAGGCCTCGGCGAGCTCGGCGTTCTCGGAGAGGAAGCCGTAGCCCGGGTGGATCGCCTCGGCGCCCGACGCCTTCGCCGCGGCGAGGATCTTCTCCACCGAGAGATAAGACTCGCGCGGCGGCGCAGGTCCGAGCAAGACGGCGCGGTCGGCGAGGCGAACGTGGCGGGCCGAGGCGTCGGCCTCGGAGTAGACGGCGACCGTCGTGATGCCGAGACGGCGCGCGGTGTCGATGATCCGGCAGGCGATTTCGCCGCGGTTGGCGATGAGGAGCGAGCGAAACATGGCGTTCTCTACATCCGGAAGACGCCGAACTGCGTCTCCGCGATCGGGGCGTTCAAGGTGGCGGCGAGGGAGAGGCCGAGCACGCGTCGGCTGTCGGCGGGGTCGAGCACGCCATCGTCCCAGAGTCGAGCGGTGGCGTAGTAGGGATGGGCCTGCGCGTCGTAGCGCTCGCGGATCGGCGCCTTGAACGCGGCTTCCTCCTCGCGGGACCAGGCGCCGCCCTTCGCCTCGATGCCGTCGCGCTTGACCGTCGCGAGGACCGACGCGGCCTGCTCGCCGCCCATGACGCCGATGCGAGCGTTCGGCCACATCCAGAGGAAGCGCGGCGAATACGCGCGTCCGCACATGCCGTAGTTGCCGGCGCCGAAGCTGCCGCCGAGCAGCATCGTGATCTTCGGGACGCGCGCGGTCGCCACGGCCGTGACCATCTTCGCCCCGTCCTTCGCGATGCCGCCGTTCTCGGCTTTGCGCCCGACCATGAAGCCGGTGATGTTCTGGAGGAAGAGGAGCGGGATCTTGCGCTGGGCGCAGAGCTCGATGAAGTGAGCGCCCTTCTGCGCCGACTCGCTGAAGAGGATGCCGTTGTTGGCGACGATGCCGACCGGAATGCCGTACAGGTGAGCGAAGCCGGTCACGAGCGTGCTGCCGTAGCGGGCCTTGAACTCGTCGAGGCGCGAGCCGTCGACGATGCGAGCGATGATCTCGCGGACGTCGTACGGCTTCCGGGTGTCGGTCGGGACGATGCCGTGGATCTCGCGCGGATCGTAGCGAGGCTCTTCGATCGCCTCGCGCTTCGGCCCCGCTGGCCGCTGCCGGTTCAGGTTCGAGACGATCCGGCGCGCGATGTAGAGGGCGTGGCGATCGTTGTCGGCGAGGTGGTCGGCGACGCCGGAGATGCGCGTGTGGACGTCACCGCCGCCGAGGTCCTCGCTGGAGACGATCTCGCCGGTGGCGGCCTTCACGAGCGGCGGTCCTCCGAGGAAGATCGTGCCCTGCTCCTTCACGATGATGGCCTCGTCGCTCATCGCCGGCACATAGGCGCCGCCGGCGGTGCACGAGCCCATCACGACGGCGATCTGGGGGATCCCCGCCGCGCTCATGTTGGCCTGATTGAAGAAGATGCGCCCGAAGTGCTCGCGATCGGGGAAGACCTCGTCCTGCCTGGGGAGGTTCGCACCGCCCGAGTCGACGAGATAGATGCACGGGAGGCGGTTCTCGAGCGCGATCTCCTGGGCGCGGAGATGCTTCTTCACCGTCATCGGGTAGTAGGTGCCGCCTTTGACGGTCGCGTCGTTGGCGACGATCATGCACTCGAGGCCCTCGACGCGCCCGATCCCGGCGATCATGCCCGCGCCGGGCGCCTCGCCGTCGTACATGCCCAAGGCGGCGAGCTGGCCGACCTCGAGGAACGGAGAGCCGGGATCGAGCAGCCGCTCGACACGCTCGCGAGGCAAGAGCTTGCCGCGCGCGATGTGCTTCTCGCGCGCGCTCGCGCTTCCGCCGAGGCTGACCTGGGCGACCTTGTCCCGAAGATCGTCGACGAGACCACGCATCGCCTCGGCGTTGGCGCGGAACTCGGCGGAGCGGGTGTCGATGCGAGAACTGAGCGTCGTCATGGCTTCCTCAGGCCGTCTCCGCGAAGAGCTCGCGGCCGATCAGCATCCGGCGGATCTCGGAGGTGCCGGCGCCGATCTCGTAGAGCTTGGCGTCGCGCAGGAGGCGCGGCGTGGGGAACTCGTTGATGTACCCGTTGCCGCCCAGGATCTGGATCGCCTCGAGGGCCATCCAGGTCGCCTTCTCGGCAGCATAGAGGATCGCGCCGGCCGCGTCCTTGCGGAGCGTCCGGGCGTGGTCGGCACGGTCGCACGCCTTGCCGACCGCGTAGACGTAGGCTCGGCACGCCGACCACGTCGAGTACATGTCCGCAAGCTTCGCCTGGATGAGTTGGAACGTGCCGATGCTCTGCCCGAACTGCTTGCGCTCGTGCACGTAGGGAAGGGTGACGTCGAGGCACGCGCGCATGATGCCGAGCGGACCGCCGGAGAGGACCGCGCGCTCGTAGTCGAGGCCCGACATCAGCACGCGAACTCCGCCGCCCACGGGGCCGAGCACGTTCTCCTCCGGCACCTCGCAGTCCTCGAAGAAGACCGGGTAGGTGTTGGAGCCGCGCATGCCGAGCTTGTCGAGCTTCTCGCCGAACGAGAGGCCCTTCGCGTCCTTGTCGACGATGAAGGCGGTGATGCCCTTCGGACCCGCGGCGGGATCCGTCTTGGCGTAGACCACCATCACGTTGGCCTCACCGCCGTTCGTGATCCACATCTTCGAGCCGTTGAGCAGGTAGCGGTCGCCCTTCTTGTCCGCCTTGAGCTGCATGCTCACGACGTCCGAGCCCGCACCGGGCTCGCTCATCGCCAGCGCCCCGACGTGGTCTCCGGAGACGAGCTTGGGGAGGTACTTCTGCTTCTGCGCCTCGCTGCCGTTGCGGTGGATCTGGTTGATGCAGAGGTTCGAGTGCGCACCGTACGACAGCGCCACGGACGCCGACGCGCGGGAGAGCTCTTCCATCACGACGATGTGGGCGAGGTAGCCGAGGTTCGTCCCGCCGTACTCCTCGGTCACGGTCATGCCGTGGGCTCCGAGATCGCCGAGCTTCTTCCACAGATCTTCGGGGAACAGATTCTGCCGATCGATCTCGGCCGCGCGCGGCGCGATCTCCTTGTCGGCAAAACGTCGAACGGTGGCGCGAAGCGCGTCGATGGACTCGCCGAGCTCGAATCCGAGCTCCGTGAACTGCGTCATGAGTATCTCCGTCGTCGGCGCCGCCACACCGGCGCCGACGCAGGATGGTAGGCTGCAGGAGGTCGCAGAATCGGCCAGGATGGTTGCAGATCCTGCCAAGCTATCGGGAGCCATGCGCGCGCGGGCAGGGGCCCTCGGCCCGGGGGCCCCGAGGGGAACACGCGCGGAGCGACGCCGAGCGAGGGGACAATCCCAGCCACTCAGCGCGACTCAGCGCGACCTTGCCTCGAGCGAGCGCTCGTCACGCTCGACCTCGTCCGGGCGCTCGCTGTAGCGGCGATGGGACGATCTGATGTGTGGTCGCTACACCACCGGTCGCGAGACGCACGCCGATGCTCGATCCGTCGCGTCGGCACGATGCGTGCTGGCGGCCCTTCATCCCCAGGTCGAGACGAATGTCGAACACGGAGGTTCGGGTATGAAGGTGGTGACGCGTAGAACGGTCCTTTCGCTCGCGGCGTTGACCGCAGCGACGGCGACGACAGGCTGCTTCGGCAGCTTCGCGGCGACGAACAAGCTGTGGAAGTTCAACGACTCGATCGCCGAGTCCAAGTGGCTCAAGTGGCTCTTGTTCCTCGGACTGATCATCCTGCCCGTCTACAGCCTCTTCATCCTGGGTGACGCCCTCATCTTCAACACGATCGAGTTCTTCACGGACAAGAACCCGCTCAGCGCCAAGCGCGATCTCGGCAACGGGCAGCAGCTCGCCTTCGAGCGCGACCCGAAGAACCCCGATCGAGTGCGTGTCGAGCACTTCGAGCACGGCAAGCTCATCGGCACCTGGTACGTCGAACGCGACGGTGATCGGTTCTCCGTGCTCGACGAGCATCAGCGTCTCATCGCGACGACGCGCGAGAACGATGGCTCGGTCTCGCTCGTCGATGCCAAGGGCGCCGAGCTTGCCCACGTCGACGAGGACACGCTCCACCAGGCCTCGATGCGCCTGAAGCAGACCGGCTCGCCGCGCGTTGCCCTCGGCGAGGCCCTCGACGAGCGCACGACGCGCGAGCTCGTCGCCCGTAGGGGCGGCGCGTTCCAGACGCTCTGACATCGGCGGCGGCGCCTCGAATCGGCGCCGGACGCGTGACGAGAGGAGGTCGCGTGACGAGGAGTCGCGCGGCCTCTTCTCGTATGGGGAGGCGACTTGGGGCCCGCGCCCCGACCACCCGAAACGTGGGCCCCCGGCCGCGTTGCCCGAAGGGCTCAGGCCGAGATCACCTCGCGTCGCCCTGCTCCGCGAGGCCGGACACGGCGAGGGCGACGGAGAGAGGGCGGTTCGCGGCCGCTTGCTCCACCCGGCGACGCCACATCAGCTGCCCCGTCTCGAGCGCGAAGGCAAAGAGGCCGGTGGCGTTGACGACGAAGACTTGTCCGCCGTCGATCAAGAGCGTCGCCGTGAAGTGGGCGATGTTCTGTCCGAGCTTCAACTCCTGCCGCCAGAGCAGGCGGCCTGTCGCGTACTCGAGACAGCAGATGTGAGCCGTGCCGTCGGCGTTCGCGAACATGCCCTTCTCGTCCATGCGAGCCGCCACCAGGACGACGCGGTGCTCGTCGGCGGCGATGCGCGTCACGTGGCGATAGTCCATCTGGCCGTCGGGAACGCGAAACTCCCACGCGACCTCTCCCGTCCCACGTTGGTACGCGGTCACGGTTCCATCGATGGCCGTGAAGACGAATGGGCTCGGACTGGGGGGCGCTCGGTACATGGTGTCAGCCTAGCGTCTCGTCGCGTGCTCGAGTCAGCGACTCGTCGACGGCCCAGTGGTCCAGCGCGTCAGGGGCGCCATGCTATGCCGTCGCCCCATGGTGGATCCGGACTGGCTGCACTGGACACGGGAGCTCCAAGCGATCGCGCAGACGGGGCTCGCGTTCGTCCGCGACCCCTACGACCGCGAGCGCTACGAGATGGTGCGCTCCCTCGCATCCAGGATGATGGCGGCACAGACGGCAACCCCAGCCGAGCGGATCGAGGCTCTGTTCGAAGGCGAGAGCGGATACGCCACTCCGAAGGTGGATGTCCGCGGAGCCGTGTTCGACGACCGAGGCCGTGTGCTGATGGTGCGCGAGATCGCGGACCACGGGAACTGGACGCTGCCTGGAGGTTGGGCCGACGTGAACCTCACGCCGGCGGAGAACGTCGTCAAAGAGGTGCGCGAGGAGAGTGGCTTCGAAGTGCGCGTGCGCAAGCTCGCGGCCGTCTGGGATCGCACCCGTCAGGGGCATCCGCCTGCACCGTTCTCGTGCTGCAAGTTCTTCTTCCTCTGCGACCTCGTCGGGGGGAAGGAGGCGACGAGCATCGAGACGTCCGAGGTGAAGTGGTTCCGCGAAGACGAGCTGCCCGAGGACATTTCGCTTGCACGGGTGCTCCCCGGCCAGGTCCGACGCATGTTCGCGCATGCGCGTGATGCCTCGCTTCCGACCGAGTTCGACTGAGACGAACAGCGATCACCACGAGCGCCTGGCGCCGGCCCGGATGGTAGGGCGCGAGAGGTCGGAGGAACGGCCGGGGTTGCCGATCCTGCCAACGTGTACGAAGCTCTACGCGTGAGAGCTCGGCGTCCCTTGCCCCGTCGTCGCGCGGAGACGCCCATGGCGTTCGTGCGTGCCATCGCGCTCGCATACGAGAAATACGGCCGCTCACCGGCGCGCGCGCTCGCCCGCGCTCGGATCACGCCGGCGCAGCTCCGGAGGGAGGACGCGCGGATCGACGCCGAGCAGATGGAGACCATCTCGGCCACGGCGATGCAAGAGCTCGACGACGAGGCGCTCGGCTGGTTCTCGCGGCGGCTGCCGTGGGGCACGTACGGGATGCTGTGCCGTGCCTCGCGGGGCGCGCCGAGCTTGCGGGTGGCGCTCAAGCGCTGGTGCCGCCACCACGCGCTGCTCACCGACGACGTCCTCTTGCGGTTCGACGAGGAGCGCGAAGGCGCGCAGCTCTGGATCGAGGAGCGCCGCGACCTCGGACCCATGCGCGAGTTCTGTCTCCTCACGAGCCTCCGCTACGTCCACGGCTATGCGTGCTGGCTCGTCGACTCTCAGCTTCCGCTCACCGAGGTCACGTTTCCGTTCTCGCCTCCGCCCCACGCGGGCACCTACGGGTTTCTGTTCCCGGGGCCGGTGCGCTTCGATGGAGCAGTCGCCAGCCTGGTCTTCGATCCGCGCTACCTCGTCCTGCCTCCGAAGCGGGACGAGCACGCGCTCGACCTCATGCTCGAGCACGCTCTGCCGCTGACGGTTCGTCAGTATCGCCGCGACCGGCTGCTCGTCGATCGCGTGCGCGCATACCTGAGCGAGCCGAGCCATCACCCCGCGACGGCCGAAGCGGTGGCGTCGGCGCTTCACGTCTCGGTCCGCTCACTTCACAGGCAGCTCGCGAACGAAGGCGCCTCGCTCCAGGCGATCAAGGACGACGCCCGCCGTGATCGCGCGATCGCGCTGCTTCGCCGCACGGACATCCCGATCAAGCAGCTCGTGCGCATGATCGGATTCAAGAACGACAAGAGCTTCGCCCGCGCGTTCAAGGCCTGGACGGGCCAGAGCCCGTCGGAGCTCCGCGCGTTGGCGCAGGAGTAGCGCGGCCCCGAGCGTGACCGCGTGGTGCGGGGGGCGTTCACGGAGCGCGGGCGGCGCTCACTTCTTGGTGCCGAGAAGCACCTTCGTGAGCGGGCGGGCGCCTTGCTCGCGGAGGGCGGAGCACAGCGAGACCGCCTCGAGCGCGCTCGCGAGCCCGCGGGAGGCGCCCTCGATGCTCGCGGCGCGCGGGGTGTAGAACTTCGCGCGCTCGTCGGCCTCGGCGCTCGAGCAGCCGACGCCGGCAGCGCGGACCAGCTGGGCGCCGAGCCGGCCCGGGAGCTTCTTGCGGAGCTCGTCCCAGTGGCCACGGACCCATGCCTCGGCGATCGGACGAGACCTCCGTCGGCCGAAGGCGGCGCTCAGCACGTAGCGCATCTCGCTCTCGTCGATCGCGCTCGTCAGAGTCACGTCGAGCGCCTTCTTCAAGAGCGCCTCATCGTCGAAGCCCATCATCGCGCGGATGGCGACGATGCGGTCCTCGCGGTTCTTCGCGCTCTTCGCTGCGGCGACGAGCGCGGCGAGGCGAGGCTCGGCTGCCTTTCGCGACGCGAGGTCGAGCGCGACCGCGCCGGTGTCTGCGTCGACGCTTGCGGGATCGGCGAGCCACTTCGTCGCGATCTCGTCGGCTTCGCGGAGCGTGGCGTCGTCCTCGACGGTGTCGCCCATCGCGATGAGCATGCTCGTGCGTACGAGCGCCTCGTCGCCGGAGCCGTCACTTCCGGTCTTCGCCCCGGTCTTGGCTCCGGTCTTGGCCTCTGCCTGCGCCGGAGTCGGCGCCCAGCCGAGCGCCTTCTTGCGCTTGGCGAGACGCGCGAGCGAGAACTTGCGGAACGCCGCGCGGGCGTCCTCCTCCACGACCGTGTCGCTCATCGAGGTGAGGATGCGCACCACCTGATCGACGACCTGCCGCGTATCGTCGTCGTCGAACGCGGGGAGGATCCGCAGCATCGCCTTGGGCTCGAGCGCGCCGCTTCGGACAGCTGCCCACGCGTTGGAGAGGAGCGAGATGCGCGCTCTCGGATCGAGCTCCTTCTTGTTCTCCGCGAGGCGGACGAAGTCCCGCTCCGAGAGCGAGAAGCGGTAGTAGCTCGAGCCCCAGTTCGGATGAACGTAGGCGGGGCAGTGGCCCTTGCCGGCGAGGAGTGACGGTGCACCCGCGACGAGCTCGGTGCACGTGTCCTTCTTCTCTCCCTGCGCGCGCACGCAGACCGGGATCGTCCACGCGCTGTCGATCTGCTCCGGCAGCTTCGACCCGAGCGGGCGCCACGGCTGCGAGGCGAGCTCCACGTGCCAGCGGCCCCCGCGCTCGCACTCGAAATTCGCCGACACGTCCGGGACGCCGGGCTTGTCGAGGTACGACGACGCCATCTGGGTGACGTCCTTCCCCGACGACCGATCGAGCGCGGTGAGGAGACGGTCTGCCTGCACGCTCTTGAAGGCGTTCTCCTGGAGATAGGCGCGCACGCCGCGCTGGAAGGCGTCTTCGCCCACCCAGCGCTCGATCGTCGCGATGAGCGCGGCGCCCTTGTCGTAGGTGATCCCGTCGAACGCCTCCTGGGCGTCGCCGACGGAGACGACGGGCTGGCGGATCGCGCGGGCAGCGGCGAGCCCGTCGAGGTCCATCACGTCGTGGGCGTCGACGACGGCGTCGAGGCGCGCGCCGTAGGCGGGCCGCCACTTGTCGACGATGCGCGCCTCCATCCAGGTCGCCATGCCCTCGTTCAGCCAGAGGTCGTTCCACCACGTCGCGGTGACGAGGTTGCCGAACCACTGGTGCGCGAGCTCGTGCGCGATGATGAGCGCCTGGCTGCGCCGCGCGCTCACCGAGGCGCGAGTCGGCTCGAGGAGGAGGCGCTCCTCGCGGAACGTGACGAGGCCGGCGTTCTCCATCGCGCCCGAGCGGAACTGGGGTACCGCGACGATGTCGAGCTTGTCGTAGGGGTAGGGGATGCCGAACCAGTCGGCGAGCGCGTCGACGATTCCGCCGGTGGCCTCGAGGGCGAGGTCGCCCATCGCGCTCTTGCCCTTCGTGGTGATGATGCGGATCGGTGGCCGGGTGAAGCGCGTCGCCTCCTTGATCTCGAGATCGCCGACCGCGAGCGCGACGAGGTAGGTAGGGAGCGGCTGCGTGCGCGCGAAGCGGAAGCGCGTCTTGTCGCCGATCGCTTCGCGCGCGGCCTCGGGCGCGTTCGCGACCGCGATCATCGAGCGAGGCACCGTCACCGAGACGTCGAACGGCACCTTGAAGCTCGGCTCGTCGAAGCACGGGAACGCGCGGCGCGCGTCGGTCGGCTCGAACTGGGTGTACGCGTACGAGCTCGTGCCGTCCTTCACGCGGTAGAGGCCGGACAACGAGTCGTCGAATGGTGCCGTGTACTCGAGGACGAGCAGCGCGCGGCCAGGCGGCAGTGGCGTGGGGAACGCGAGGACCAGCTCCTCGGGGGCCTTTCCTCCCTGCGCCGTGCGCGTCGAGACCGTCGCGAGCAGGCCCGGCTGCGGAGGCGGGAGGAGCGCGCGTGCCGTCGTGATGTCGAGCGAGCGGCCGTGCAGGACGACGAACGACGTCTTCTGCGGGACGTCGATCTCGATCCGTACGACCCCGCTGAAGCGCGGCTTGTCGGGATCGACGTCGAGATCGAGCGAGTATCCGACCGGCGTCGCGAGCGCTGGAAGCCGACCGCTCGCGAGCGGCGCCGGAAGCGGAGTCGGCGCCTCGTTCGCGACGGTAGGAGGGCGGGGCGATGAGGGCGGCGGTTCTCCGGGACACCCGGCGAGGAGCAGCGACGTCACCACCGCGCACCAGAAGCCCATCTGAACCGGAGGCCGCATGGCCCACACGCTCGTTCACGCCGGGAGATCCGTCAACACCCAGCGACGGAGAGCCTGGAAGACGCGGTGCGATCAGCCGCGCGAGGCAGGCGCTGCCTGCATGACGCGCGTCATCGACGGAGGCGCAGGGCGCCGGACGCTGGGCGGGCACGACGACGGTACGACGAACACATCCGATCGCTCCGGCGACTCGCGAAGCGGTCGCTCCGGTCGCTCGACCGTGCATGCGAGCGTCGGCGACGTGAGCGTGAAGGCCTTCGCTTTCGTGGTGATCACCGCGAGCGCGCCCGAGCGCCAGCGCGGTGAGAGCGACCAGAGCCCGCCCTCGTCTGCGAGGAAGCCGATCAGCTCGACGCCCTCCATGTTCGGCGGCGTCTCCCACGCCGGGACGCTGCCTGCGGCCGGTCTGGGGGCGCGGCCCGAGAACACGCCGTCCTCGAACCTGTAGAGCGTGTTGCCCGTCTCGATCGTCACGTCGCCGAGGAACGCCTCGCCGCGAACACGCTGCCACGTCGCGGCGGTCTGCTTCCCGAGCTTGATGAGCGCCTTCTCTGCTGCCTGCCGCCGATTCATGTCCGCTCCTGGAGGACCTCCCCCATCCTACAGCGGCCCACCTTGCAGCCCCCGTGCCGGTGCGCGCCCGTGCGCGGGCTCCTCGAGCCTGCCCCCGATTTTGGCGGCGATCTTCGTGGCGCGGGGCTCGCGGCGACCGGGGCGAGCCACCGTCGCGCTCATCTCGAGGTCGGCCTTGCTGGCCTCGTGATCCAGGTCACCGGGGCATCCAGCGTACGGATCGTTGCGCAAGCGCGTGACGGATCAGCTCGGCGGGATGGTGAGCCGGTGGAGATCGCGTCCGCGGCCGTCGACGAAGGTCACGACGAGCTCGCGCGTGTGTCCGTCGATGCGGAGCAATCCGAAGCTCGTCCCGCCGGTCGCCGGCGCTCCGCGCGTGTCCCATCCCGCGCTCGACCACTCGACCGCGGGACCGAAGGTGTCGTCGAGCGGCTTCCGCGGGAATGCCGTCGCGTGCATCGGTCCGGCGACGAGCTCCCAGAACGGATCGAAGTCCTTGAACGACGCGCGCGCGGGATCGAGGTGATGCGCGGCCGCGTAATGCACGTCGGCGGTGACCCAGACGACGTTCTTCACCGCGCGTGCGCGGAGCCCGGAGAGCAGGCGCGCGAGCTCGACCTCCCGCTCTCGCGGTGGACCGTCTGCGTTTCCCCATCCGTCGTTTGCTTGCGTGATCGTCTTGCCACGCTCCGCGACGACGAGCCCGATCGGCATGTTGCACGCGACGACCTTCCAGGCGGCGCGCGATCTCGAGAGCGCGTCGAGGAGCCACGCGGCCTGCTCGGAGCCGAGGAGCGCGCCCTCGTCGGGAGGTGGCTCGTTCGGGGTCCGGTACGAGCGCCCGTCGAGGAGGAAGACATCGAGGAGCGGTCCCCAGCTCACGACCCGGTACATCGGGTCTCTGCGGAGCGTCGGCGCGTATTCGTACATCGCGCGGCGAGCGTGGAGCGCGAGCACGTCGATGCGACGCTCGGTGTACCTCGGATCGTCGTCGATGACCTCGCCGGGGAACCAGTTGTTCCGGACCTCGTGGTCGTCCCAGATCGAGAAGAGCGGCACCGCCGCCGAGAGCGCGCGCACCTCCTTCGACCTGCGCGGGTAGCGATGGGCGCCGCGGAAGTCGTCGAGCGTCTGGGCGACGTGATCCTTCGCGGGATCGGTCAGGTTGTTCCACGTGCCGCCGTCGTCGAGCGCGATCGACGGCGGGATCGGGTCGTCGGCATAGATCGCGTCACCGCAGTGGACGAATAGATCCGGCGCGCGCGCGAGCAGCGCCGCGTAGGCGGGCATCCCTCCGCGCGCGGGATCGATCCCCCAGCCCTGGCCGTTCGTGTCGCCCGACCAGGCGAGGACCACGTCGCGTCCGCTCGTCTCGAGCGGAGGCGTGCCGAACGAGCCGGCGGCCCATGGCGACGTGTCGAACGCCGCGCGGTAGTGGATCGTGGTCCCGCTCGGCAGTGCTTCCAGCGCGACCTTGCCGATGAAGTCCGTGTCCGGTCCGACCAGTGGGCCGGCGACGCGCGTGACGCGATCGAAGCGGGGTGAGGTCGACCACTCCACGATCATCTGCTGGCGTGACGGAGCGCCGGCACGACACCACACGACCGCGCTCGACGCGGTCACGTCTCCCGATTGGACTCCCCACTCGGGCTCGATCCGCAGACCCCGTGGGTCCGAGGCATGCTCGACGGTAGATCGAGCTCTGGCACATCCCGTGAACGCGACGACGGCGGCGCCGGCGCCGCGAAGGAGATCGCGCCGGCTCACGCTTGAACGATGCGTTGGCGAAGGAGCGTGATAGCCTTTCTGCCCGCGCATGCGCCGCTCTTACCACGCAGTCGTGTTTGCGCGATTCTTCCTGGTCGTCGCAACGGTCGCTGTCTTCCTCTCCGCACGCTTCGCCAGGGCGGAGGGACCCGACGCCGGCACAGCGGAGGTCGCCGCTGCGCTCGCCGCCTCGGTGGCGGCGTCGGCGACCGCCGCCCCGACTCCGGACGTCGCGGCTTCGTCCGCACCCGTGGTCACGCCGCCGCCGCCCGTCGTCCCGGCATCGCCGCCGCCGGTCGCGCGCGCTCCTTCCGCTGCATCGGCCGCGGAGCCCGTTCCCGTCGTCGTCCCGGTGGTCTCGCCGTCCGCTGCGCCGAGCGCGTCGGCCGCGTCGGCCGCGTCGGCCGCGTCGTCGAGCAAGGTGCGCTCCACGGGCGAGCTCAAGGTCCGCGACAAGGTCGTCTTCACGTTCCGTGCGTCGCGCGGCGATCGCGGGCCTGTCGATCGGGCCAAGGCCGCGCAGGCCGCGCTCGATGGCCTCCTCGCGCACGGCGAGCAGCTTGGTGAAGTGACGTTCGAGGAGGCGCAGGGCACGGCCGTCGTCTATGTCGGCAAGACGCCCATCGTCACGCTCGGGGCCGAGGACGTCGAGGCGACCGGGGAGGCGAGCCTCGGCGTTCTCACCGCGCAGGTGACGGCGCGCCTCTCCGAGGCGGTCTCGAGCGAGCGGAAGCGGAGCGCGATCGCCACCACCGTCTTCAGCGTCTCGCTCCTCGTGTTCTCGGCGCTGATCGCGTTCTGGCTCCTCGGACGCGCCGCCGACGTCGCCGAGAAGCTCCGCAACTGGATGGCGGAGAACCCAGAGCGCCTCGCGGCGATCAAGCTGGGCAAGGTCGAGCTCGTGAGCGCCGGCGCCACGCGCGGTGGATCGTCGATCGCGCTGACGCTCGGCTATCGCCTCACTCAGGTCGCCATCGGCTACGCGTGGCTCATCTTCGGGCTCTCGCTGTTCGCGTCGACGCGCGGCTACACCGAGCGCCTCACCGGCCTGATGATCTCGCCGCTGTCGGCGCTCGCGACGCGCATCAGCAGCGCGCTCCCGGTGTTCTTCGTCGCGGGCATCGCCGTCCTCGCGGTGAGCGTCCTCGTGCGCTTCATCGGTCTCTTCTTCGACAGCGTCGCGCGCGGCGACACGAAGATCACGTGGCTCGCGCGCGATCTCGCTCGGCCCACGAGCACGCTCGTCCGCTTCGGCGTCGTCGTGACGTCGCTCGTGCTCGCCTCGCCGCTCATCACCGGCGAGAGCGACGGCGCACTGTCGCGGGTGGGCCTGGTGGCGCTCGTCGCCGTCGCGCTCGCGTCCACCCCGCTGCTCGCATCGGCGACGGTCGGCACGGTCCTGATCTACGGCCGTCGCCTGAAGAAGGGCGAGCTCGTCGAGTTCGGAGGACGCGCAGGTCGGGTCAACGAGGTCCGACTGCTCGATGTCCGCCTCGAAGACGCCGGCGCCTGTGACATCAGCGTCCCGCACCTCCTCGGTCTCTTCCACCCGACGCGCGTGCATCGACACCCGCCGCTCGCCTCGATTGATGTCGTAGTCGATCCGGCGGCGCCGCAGGCCGAGGTCGAGAAGGCGCTCCTCGAGGCCGCGCGGAGCATCAGCTCGCGCGGGCGCGTCGAGCTCGTCTACCTCGACGGAGGCGGCGCTCACTGGCGCGTCCACAGCGCGACGCACCGTGGAGACACGACGCTCGGGCGCGCGGTCCAGGACGCTCTCACGACGTTGGGGGTCGGCCTCGGGCGGCGGGGGGCGGAGCGTAGCGCGTCGTCTTCTCGCGCCCTGGGAGGGGAAGGGGCTGCCGACACGTGAGCGCGATCGCCCTGCTCATGGGCTTGCTCGTGCTCTCGTACCTCGGGAGCCTCCTCGTCGGGACGGGCAAGACGCGCGGCCTGGCATCCGGCATCGAGTTCATCGGGCTCGGCTTCGTCGTCGGTCCCCACGCGCTCGGTCTCGTCGAGCGCCCGATGATCACCGAGTTCGAGCCGATCGTGCAGGTCGCTCTCGGCTGGCTCGCGTTCGTGGTCGGGCTCGACTTCGGCCGCGTCGAAGGGCGTCGGGTCCAGACCGCGTCGACGGCGCTCGGGATCGCGTGCGCCGTGATCACCGGCCTCGTGGTCGCGGTCGCGGTCTACTCGATGCTCGAGGTCGTGCCCATTCAGGGCATCGAGGGGACGAGCGCGATCATCCTCGCGGCCGGCGCGGGCGCCGTCGGCGCCGAGACCGCACGCAACGCCGTCGAGTGGGTGCAGGGGAGGTGGGGCGCCCGTGGTCCGGTCTCGCGTCTCCTCGTTGACATCGGCGCGGCCGACGATCTGGCGCCGCTCGTAGCCGTCGGAGCGATCTTCGCGCTCGCTCCCTCGCCCGGTCTCACGTTGTCGCTACCCGCATGGGGCTGGTTCGCCGCGAGCATCGCGCTCGGGGCGCTGCTCGGCACCGTGACCGCGATGCTCCTTCGCGGCGCCGAAGACGACGCCGTGTGGGGCGCGCTGATCGGCACGCTCCTCCTGGGCGTCGGTGCGGCGGCGCGCTTCGGGCTCAGCACGATCTTCGTGACCTTCGTGATGGGGATCGCGCTCGCCGCCGCCTCGCCGAGCCGTCGCGCGCTCAGGAAGATCGTGATCCCCACCGAGCGCGCGGTGCTCTACCCGATGCTCCTGCTCGCCGGCGCGCGGCTCGATCCGACGCCCATCGTCGAGAACCGGATGCTCCTCGCGCTGGTCGCGCTGGTTCTCCTCGCGCGCATCCTCGGAAAGGTGATCTCCGGGCTCGTCGTCCGCGCCACGGCGCCGGCAGCGCGTCCCGCAGGCGCGTGGCTCGGGATCGTCTTGCTCTCGTCCGGGCCCGTCTCCACCGCGTGCGGGTTCGTCTTCGCTCTGCGCTTTCCGGGGCCCGTGGGCGACACGCTCCTGATCTGCGCCGTTGCCTCGGCGATCCTCGGTGAGCTCGTCTCGACGCTGTCGCTGAAGGCGATGCTCACCGAGACCGGCGAGATCGCGCCCGCCGTGGTCGCGTCGGCACCGGCCCGCACGGCGTCCATTCCGCCACCTCCGCCGTCGGCGTCGGCGTCGGCGGTCGCGCAGTCATCGACCGAGATACCCGCAGCGACGCTTGCGGTGTCCGAGGAGAAGGCACTCGAATGAGCGGTGGCGCCCAGCCGGTCAAGGGGCTCCGCACGCGGGCGGCGGACGCGCTCAGTCTCGCGATCGTGTTCGCCCTGCTCTGGATCTGCACGAAGGTCGCGCCCGGCCTGCACGACGATGCGAGCCTGGTGTCAGGCCTCGGCTTCCTCCTCCTCGCGGGCACGCTGACGAGCGAGCTCATGGAGGTGCTCCGAGTCCCGCACCTCACCGGCTATCTGGTCGCCGGGATGGTCGCGGGCCCGCACGTCCTTCACCTCATCGATCACGACTCGGTGAAGCGACTGGAGCCGGTCAACACGCTCACGCTCGCGCTGATCGCGCTGGCCGGTGGATGCGAGCTCCGGGTCGACGCGCTGAAGCAGGGCCTCCGCAGCCTCGCCGTCGCGATGGTGGTCCAGAGCGTCCTCGGCCTCCTCTTCGTCGGCGCCGTCTTCGTGATCGCTGCGCCGGCGATGATCCCGTTCGCGAAGGACATGCCCCTGGCAGCCGTCGTCGGCGTCGCGCTCTTGTGGGGCATCCTCGCGATCTCGCGCAGCCCGTCGGCGACGCTCGGCGTCCTCTCGCAGACGCGCGCGCAAGGTCCGCTGACGACGTTCACCCTCGGCTTCGTCATGTCCTCGGACGTCGTCGTCGTCGTGCTCCTCGCTGGAGCGATCGGCGTCGCGCGCCCGCTGATGGATCCGAACGCGGTCTTCTCGCTCGAGGCGTTCGGCGCGCTCGGCCACGAGATCGTGGGCAGCGTCTCCGTCGGGACGACGCTCGGCCTCGTCCTCGCCGCGTACCTGAAGCTCATCGGCCGGCAGCTCCTCGTCGTGCTCATCGCGCTCGGGTTCGGTGCGACCGAGGTGCTCCGCTACCTCCACTTCGATCCGGTGCTCGCGTTCCTCGTCGCCGGCTTCGTCGTGCAGAACCTCTCGAAGCAGGGTGATCGGTTCATGCACGCGATCGAGGGGACGAGCGGCGTCGTCTACGTCGTGTTCTTCGCGAGCGCCGGTGCGCACCTCGATCTACCGCTCTTGAAGGACCTCTGGCCGGTGGCGTTGCTCCTCGCCGGTTCGCGTGCGCTGATCACGTTTGCGTCGGCGAAGCTCTCGAGTCGGATCGCGAACGACTCGCCGCGCATCCGCACCTGGGGCTGGGCGCCGCTCATCTCGCAGGCTGGTCTCACGCTCGGCCTGTCGGCGGTGATCGCGCGCGAGTTCCCCGCCTTCGGCGAGAGCTTCCGCGCGCTCGCGATCGCGACGGTGGCGATGAACGAGGTCGTCGGGCCCATCCTCTTCAAGCTGGCGCTCGATCGCACGCAGGAGTCGCGAGGCCACGCGCCCGCGCTGGCGGACGCGGACACGGACACGGACACGGACGAGGCGCGCGCGGCCTGAGCGCAGTCCGAGCCAAGCCAAGATCTGGCGACCGCGCGCGGAAAACCCTGGTAGGTTAGCGCTCTCATGGCGCAGGCCGTTGCCGCGAACGCACTCCCCGTCCGCCTCGCTCAGCTCGCTCGCACGCTCGAGTCGCGCTTTCTCGGTAAAGACGAGGTCATTCGCCTCCTGCTCATTGCCGTGGTCGCGGGGGAGCACGCTGTCCTCGTCGGTCCGCCCGGCACCGCGAAGAGCGCGCTCATCCGGATGTTCGCGCGGCTGCTCCACGCGAACTACTTCGAGTACCTGCTCACGCGCTTCACCGAGCCGAACGAGATCTTCGGGCCCGTCGACATCGCGGCGTTCCGCGAGGGGCGCTACCAGCGCCGTGTCGAGGGGATGTTGCCCACCGCCGAGATCGTCTTCCTCGACGAGGTCTTCAAGTCGAACTCGGCGATCTTGAATGCGCTGCTCACGCTCCTGAACGAGCGCCGGTACACCTCGGGCGGCATCGTCATGAAGTGCCCGCTGCTCTCGTGCTTCGGCGCTTCGAACGAGGTGCCGACGGACGAGACGCTCACGGCGATCTTCGACCGCTTCCTCCTCCGGATCCGGTCCGACAACCTGGACGCGTACCACTTCCAGGATCTGCTCACGAAGGGCGTCCAGCACGAGATCATGGCGCTCACGGACGCGCCGATCGAGCCGATCGTCTCCGCCCGCGAGATCCAGGAGCTGCACCGCGCGTTCGCGCAGCGCATGCGCTTCACCGAGGAGTTCTTCAGCCAGTACAAGGGCCTCGTCTTCCAGATCCGCGCCGAGGGCGTGAGCCTCTCCGACCGTCGTGTCGTGAAGTTGCTCAAGCTGTTCGCGGCGAGCGCGTTCCTCGACGGTCGTGCGCAGCCGGACGCGAGCGACTTCTTCGTCCTCAAGCACATCTGGAACAACGAGGATCAGTCGGCGATCCTCGAGTCGATCGTCACGCCGGTGCTCGAGGCGCACTATCGCGATCACCCGAACGCTCGCCGCGTCGGGGCGGCCGGTATCGGCATCGAGGCGCTCGCGGGCGAGATCGACCGCGTGCGCCAGGTGCTCACGGGCGGCGGCGGCCTCTCGGACGTGCAGCTCTTCAGCCAGCTCAAGGCGCTGAACGAGATCAAGGCGGCGCTCGGCGCCTCTCCGGATCCGCGCGCGCCGGAGCTCGTGCAGCGCGTCGATCAGCTCCTCGAGGCGGCGTTCCGAAGCGGCCGCTTCGCGCAGCTCTGACGGTCGGGGAAGCTGCATCGATGAAGCTCTGCGCGATCGACACTTCGACGGCGCTCGGTTCGGTGGCCCTCTACGAGGACGAGCGCCTCGTCGCGGAGGACGCCCGGCGCGTCTCGAATGCACACGGCGAGTCGCTCCTCCCGATGGTCGACGCCATCTTCGCGCAGGTTGGCTGGAAGCCGGCGGAGGTCACGCGCTGGTGCGTCGGCGTGGGCCCGGGATCGTTCACGGGCGTACGCATCGGCGTCGCCACGGTGAAGGGCATCGTCCTCGGTACCGGCGCGGAGATCGTCGGGGTTGGCTCGCTCGAGGCGCTCGCCGCGCTCGCGGGTGACGCGACGAAGACGATCGTCTCCGCCATCGCCGCCATTCGCGGCGAGCTCTACCTCCAAGCGGGCGGCGCGTCGCGCTCGGAGCCGGTGTGCCTCGCGCCGGGCGCGATCGAGGCCTGGCTCGACGAGGTTGCACCTGCGTCGCGCGAGCGCGAGCTCGTCCTCGTCGGCGAGGCCGCCGCGAAGATCCCTCCACTCGCGTCGCGAACGGTGACCCTTCTCACCGAGGGCGATCACGCGCTCCCGCACGCGCGAGGCGTGGCGCTCGTGGGGCGGGGGAGAGCCGCCGCGTCCGTCGAGCTCCTCGAGCCCGTCTACGTTCGCGCGCCCGAGATCACGACCCCGACCTGATAGGATTCGATTCGATGGCGGACGGCCTCACGCATCCGATGTTCCTGGGGCTCCCGAAGACGGTCCGCGATCGCATCACGGAGTGGACGAAGAGCCTCGAGGCGGCCCTCGGGGACGACCTCGTCGCCATCCTGCTGACGGGCGGCGTTGCGCGCGGCGACTACAGGCCGGGAGAGAGCGACGTGAACGCGCTCGTCATCCTCCGCGACGCGAACTTCGAGAAGCTCGACGCGATCTCGAGCGCGATGCAGGCGGTCCGTTACGGCGCACGCGTCGAGCCGACGATCCTCACCGCGGACGAGCTCCCGGGCGCGAGCGACGCGTTCCCGCTCCTCTACGACGAGATCAAGAAGTCGAACTTGATCCTGGTCGGGACCGATCCGTTCGCCTCGGCCGTCGTGGACGACACCCACCGGCGGCTCCGGATCGAGCAGGAGCTCCGCGAGGCGCAGATCGGCCTCCGCCGCGTGGTGACCGACGCGCTCGGCGCTCGCGAGGCGATCGGCGGCGGCGTCGGACGCAAGGTCCGGCAGGTGCGCCGTCCGCTGCGCGCGCTCCTCGGCCTCAAGGGGATCGACTGCAAGGAAGACCTCAAGAACGTGCTCGCGTGCGCCGGCGGCGCCTACGGCGTGGACGTGTCGTCGCTTGCAGCGCCGCGTGACCAGCCCGAGGCCGCTCACGAAGCGCTCACACAGCTCCTGGCGGCGGCGATCGCCGACGTCCAGTCGATGGAGACGGAGCGACTGACCTAGCCGGGGCTAGCTCCAATGCCGTTCGGCTAGGCGTGGCCGCCAGAGACAGAAACAGGAAGGCGGGAAGGCGGGAAGGATCTCATTGATCAGACTCTCTTCCCGTCTTCCCGCCTTCCTTTTGAATCTCTCTCGGTTGGCTTGATCGAGCGGCTAGCCAATACGACGACGCCCGACGAGCTCGCCGGTCGGCGGGCTGTCGGGCGCGGGCCGGAGTCGATTGCGAGCGAGGCGCGTCAGAGGCGGGTCGGGCAGACCTTCTCGGTGTCGTTCGCCTTCGTGCAGAAGAGCTGGAGCGCGACGTTTCCGGTCGTCTGGAGGTAGTCGACCGTGATCACGTGCGTGCCCGCGACGAGGTGCACCGGTCCGGTCTTCTCGCCCGGCGCCGTCTTCACGCCGTCGTTGTCGACGATCGTCATGCCGTCGATCTGGAGGATCGCGCCGTCCTCCGCGACGAGCCGGAAGTCGTAATCCGCTGCTTCGGTCACGACGAGCGGAGCCTCGTAGCGGATCGCGAAGTTCTCCTTGCGCGCGGCATCGACGCCCGGGAAGCCCGTGCTGAAGGCCTGCGGGGTGATGTTGAGCTCCTTCGTGAACAGGTAGCCGGCGGGCGTCATCGACCCGAGCGCCGGGACTTTGGTCGCGCCGCTGTCGACCCAGTAGATGTTGCCCTTGAAGCCGGTGGCATCGACGGTCCCGCTGCCGAAGATCGTGGCGCCGCTGACCACGTGGCCGCCGGTCGGCACGGTGGGCGTGGTCGAGGTGCTGCTCGGGGTGGGCGTCGGGCCCGTGGGCTGGCCGGCCGTGCGCTTGCCGAGGCGGCGCACCGCCGGGCCCGAGGGCTTCGCGGTGGTGGCTGCCGGCGCGGTCGTCGCTGCCGTCGCAGGTGTGCTGGTCGCCGTCTGAGGCGTGGTGGGCTCGTTCGCACCGGTGCCCGCCCGCATCTGGAAGCTACAGGCGACGAGGGTAGAGCAGCTGATGAAAGCGAGAGGGAAGAATACGTTACGCATGGAGCCTCTTCATTCGACGGAGCTCGACGTGATCTCGTTCAACGAGCCGCCGAGATTGTTTCAGAGTCAGTCGAAATCCTCGATCTTCCAGAGCCCGCGCTCGCGGACGAGCTGCATCGTCCCCTGGCTGTACGCCATCGTCGCACGGTCGCCGGTCTCCTCGATCGTCGCGGACGGCAGTGCCTGCTTGAGGCCGGCGACGACCTGATCGATCTCAGCCTTGTCGTGGCCCTCCCACGCGCTCTTCAGCTTCGTTGCGTCGAGGCCATCGCGATGCGCGTCGGGCACGTACTTGAGCACGACGTCGTATCGCTTCCGCTCGACGGCGCGCACGAAGCCCTGGATCGCGTGGCGCGGCGTGTCCTGCGCGTAGAGGTCGATCGCCGTCGCTTCGACCTTCCACTTGCCGTTCTCGAGGACGAGCTGGAGCTCCTGCCCGGTCGAGCTCGTGACCGTGGCGGTGACGACCGGCGTGGCCGTGGGACGCGAGAGCGCCTTCGCGATCTCCCGCACCTCCTCGGGGTTGTCCTTCACCATCCGGCGGAACGCCTCGAGCGAGACACCGCGACGCGCTTCTTCGCTGAGCATGCGGTACGCGTCCTCTGCGCGCCCCTCGTCGAGGGCACGCGAGTACGAGCGCAGGACGGAGTGCGGGTCCTCCGCTCGCGGGCTCCCGCAAGCGACGAGCGTGGAGAGCGCTCCCCAGATCGCCACCTTCGCCAATCTCACGGCCGAAAGGAGTAGCACGTAGCCCCACCGGGGCGGTAGCGCCCTTGCGGGGGGGCGCCGGCACGGCCGGGGGCAGCGCAAATAGGTCGAGCGGCAGCCCGGAGCGCTCGAGTCGCGTCAGAGCGCGAGGACGAGCACGCGCGCGAACTGATCGGAGTGGCCGTTGTCGTCGCTCACCATCAGGAGGCTCCGGCGCCCGTCGAGAAGCGGCGGGCCGAGCGCGAGCCCCTCGAAGTTGTCGAGCAGCGGCGTCGCCTGCGGCTGCTTCGGCTTCGGCAATCCTCCGACGACGAGCGTCGAAAGGTCCACACGGAGCGTCTTCGCGAGCGCGGGGGACGTGTGGTCGAGCGCTTCGACGCCAGTGCAGCTCGCGCGGGGATCGAGTGCCGTCCGGTAGACACGCACGGTGTTGCCGTGGCCCTTCGACCATCCGCGCTCGAGCACCAGGAGCGCGGAGTCGTCGAGCGCGGCGAGGTCCGAGACGCCCCAGTCGCCGTCGTCGTAGGGCACAGGATCGGTCTCGTAGGTATGCTCGCTCACCTCGCCGCTGCTGCGGTTCATCCGGACGATCCGCACGCGCGTTCCCGCGCGCGCGGATGCCACTTCGCCGTCGCGCTCCAGCGCGGCTTCCGTCGTCGTGAAGAGGTAGCGACCGCTCGGGCTGACGGTGAGCGACTCGAGGCTCTTGTTCTTCCGTGCCGTGACGAAGTGCGGGGGCAGGGCGATGTCGCGCACGAAGCGGCCGGCGCGATCGAGCTCGATGATCCGGGGCCCCTTCTCGCTGCACACGATGAAGCCGTCCGGGACGATCGCGAGGCCCTCGAGATCGACGCGGCCCCCGATCTCGAGCTCGACGGTCTCTCCGATCCTCCACGTGCGGAGCTCGCGATCCGGGATCAGCGCGACGACGCTCGGGGTCTCGTCGTGGACGGCCCACAGCACGCCCTCCTTCGCGTCCCAGGCGATCCCCGAGAGCTCACGGCATCGCGGGTCGCCGGCGGGCAGATCGAAGGCCGACCACAGCTCGACCGCCGTTGGTGAGCACGCCGGAGGTGTTAGCGGTGCTGTAGCCACCGGTCGCGCCAGACGGGCGTCCGCGTTCGCTTGCTGGCCGCCCGAACATGCTGCTGCGAGCGCCGCTGCGGCTCCGGAGAGGAGGAGCTCCCGGCGGCCGACGAGACGACGTGCATCGGGACGGCAATCGCAAACGCCTTCGCCATCGCGAACGCCTTTGGCATCGCAGCTGAGGGAGGAGCGGCGGAGGCCGACGCGCATGCGGCCCCGAAGTCTACTTGTTTTCTCGATGCGCTGCGCCTCCGGGGGCGGTAGGGTGTTCAATCGTGAGCCAAGAGCCGCGATCCGATCTCGAAACTCTGCCCATCCTCCCGCTGCGCAACAGCGTGGTGTTCCCCGCGAGCGTCGTCCCGATCAACGTGGGGCGCGCACGGAGCGTGCGTCTCGTCGAGGACCTCCTCGGGCAGGACCGAGCCGTGGTCGGCATCGTCAGCCAGCGCGACTCGGACGTGGACGAGCCCGGCTTCGACGACATCTACGACGTCGGCACCGTCGCCCGCGTCGTGAAGGTGATCCGCCTCGGCGTCGCGAACTACTCGGTCGTTCTCCACGGCCTCTCGCGCCTGAAGGTCGCCGGCAAGGTCGGCCTCGAGCCCTACATGCGCGCGAAGGTCCGCCGCGTCGCGGAGGACCTCGAGCGGGACGCCGCGCTCGACGCCCTCGGCGCCCAGCTCCGGAACAACACGCGCGAGCTGCTCGAGCTGATGCCGAACCTCCCCAAGGAGACGGCTGGCATCCTCGAGAACGTCCGGGAGTCCGGCGCGCTCGCCGACCTCATCGCCTCGAACCTCACGATCGAGAACGTCACCGTCGCCGACAAGCAGAAGGTCCTGGCGACCTTCGACACGAGGGAGCGGGTCGCTCTCGTCCTGTCCATGGTGCAGAAGCAGCTCGAGATGCTCCGCGTGAAGCGCGAGATCTCGAGCATGGTCGCCGACGAGGGGAAGAACCAGCGCGAGCTCATCCTGCGCCAGCAGATGAAGAGCATCCGTGAGGAGCTCGGCGAGACGGACGAGGACGACGTCGAGGAGCTCCGCGAGCGGATCCGCGTGGCGCAGCTCCCCGAAGACGCGATGAAGATCGCGAAGAAGCAGCTCGGGCGCCTCGCCGGGATGCAGCAGCAGTCGGCCGAGTACAACGTCACGCGGACGTACCTCGAGTGGCTCGCCGATCTGCCCTGGAACAAGACGACGAACGACAGGCTCGATCCCTCGGACTGCCGGCGCTGCCTCGACGAGGATCACTTCGGTCTCGACAAGGTGAAGAAGCGCATCGTCGAGTACATCGCGGTGCGGAAGCTCCGCGCTGACAAGAAGGGCCCGATCCTGTGCTTCATCGGCCCGCCCGGTGTCGGCAAGACGTCGCTCGGCCGTTCGATCGCGCGCTCGATGGGCCGCCGCTACCACCGCATCGCCCTCGGCGGCGTGCGCGACGAGGCCGAGATTCGCGGCCACCGGCGCACCTACGTGGGCGCGCTTCCGGGCCGGATCATCCAGGGCCTGAAGAAGGCCGGCGTGAAGAACCCCGTCTTCGTGCTCGACGAGATCGACAAGCTCGGCGTCGACATGATGGGCGATCCCGGCGCGGCGTTGCTCGAGGTGCTCGACCCGGCGCAGAACGGGACGTTCCAGGATCACTACATCGACACGCCCTTCGACCTCTCCCAGATCACGTTCCTGGCGACCGCGAACAACCCGGACACCATCCCCGGGCCGCTCTGGGATCGCCTCGAGGTGATCGAGGTGCCCGGCTACACACGGGCGGAGAAGAAGGCGATCGCGAAGGAGTTCCTGGTCCCGAAGCAGCTCAGCTCGCACGGGCTCACCGACGAGCGGCTGACGTTCCTCGACGACGGCATCGAGACCATCATCGAGAGCTACACCCGCGAGGCCGGCGTGCGTGGCCTCGAGCGCGAGATCGGAAGCGTCTGCCGTCACGTCGCGATGCGTCTCGCCGAGGGGGAGGACGTGAAGCTGACGTGCACCTCCGAGTTCGCGCAGATCGTCCTCGGACCGCCGAAGTACACGCCCGATCTCGCCGAGCGGACGAGCTCGCCCGGGATCGCGACCGGTCTCGCGTGGACACCGTCGGGCGGCGACATCCTCTTCATCGAGGCGAGCAAGATGCCGGGCAAGGGCGAGATCCTCGTCACCGGCAACCTGAAGAGCGTGATGCAGGAGTCTGCCTCCGCCGCGATGACGTTCGTGCGCTCCCACGCCGCCCAGCTCGGGCTCGATCCGGAGTTCCTCCGGACCATCGATCTGCACCTCCACGTGCCGAAGGGCGGCACGCCGAAGGACGGCCCGTCGGCGGGCGTGACGATGTTCTCCGCGGTCGCGTCCCTCCTGCTCGCCGCCGCCGTTCGCAAGGAGGTCGCGATGACGGGCGAGATCTCGCTCCGCGGCGCCGTGCTCCCCGTCGGAGGGATCAAGGAGAAGCTCCTCGCGGCGCACCGCGCGGGCATCAAGGAGGTCCTCGTCCCGAGCCGCAACGAGAAGGACCTCGAAGAGGTCCCGAAGGACATCCTCTCCGAGCTGAAGGTCCATCTCATCAAGCGCGTCGACGAGGTCCTGCCGATCGTGCTCGAGGAGCCGGTCGCGCCGCCGCCGGTCTCCGGTGGCGACGGCGCTCCGGACACGCAGCCGAGCGGTCCCTGATCGCGCGTCGCTGCCGGCGGCCTCCGGCAGCGACGAGCTCGGGCCTCGAAACGCCAGCGCCGCCGGCTTCCTGGGGACGCCCAGCTCGGCTGATCGCATGCGACCGATGCCGGATCGCCGTTCGCTCCGGCGGACGGAGAGCTCACCGTGCCGAGGCGATCACGTACGAGCGCCGGCGGCCGGAGAGGACGACGCTGTACCAGGTCGTGCAGGACGACCTCGAGACGCGAGCGAGCTCGCGGTCGCGGATCGCGACCGCTGCTCCAGGCGCCATAGGCTCGCTCGCCTACGGCATGCAGTGGTCGCCCATGCAGTGGCCGGACGCGCAATCGGAGTTGGCCATGCAATGTTGGCCGTTGTTGCACGGCGTCGCGCAGCTGCCGCCGCAATCGGCGTCGGTCTCGTCGCCGTTCCTGACGCCGTCACTGCACGTCGGCGCCAGGCACGTCTGCGCGTCCTCGTCACAAACGGTGCTGTCGCACTCTCCGTCCCACGTGCACCGGCGTCCGGGGGCGCACGGACACGCGGACCCGCAGTCGATGTCGCTCTCCCCGCCGTTCTGCACCCCGTCCGAGCACGTCGGGTTCAGACACTTCCCCGTCGCCGAATCGCAGACCAGGCTCCAGCAGTCGCCGCCCACGAGGCAGCTCTGACCCGTCTGACACTTCGTATCGCAGGGGCCGCCGCAATCGATGTCGGTCTCGCCGCTGTCCTTCGCGTAGTTGTAGCAGCCGGGCGCCCGGCAGCGCCTGGTCGTGTCACCCCAGCGCGGCGCGGAGCAGATGCCTGTCGCGCAGTGCTCGCCGAGGTTGCACTTCTTCTCCTCCGCGCACTTCTCGTTGCAGGTGCCCCCGCAGTCGAGGTCCGTCTCGTCGCCGTTCACGACGCCGTCGTCGCATGCGGGCGCCTGGCACGTCCCCGAAGCGCACACGCCGCTCTGGCAGTCGGTCTCCGTCCGGCAGGCCTTGGTCGCGACGCACGGCGCGCACATGCCTCCACAATCGAGATCGCTCTCGAAGCCGTTCTTCTGCCCGTCGCCGCAGGTCGCGGGGATGCACTTCGCGTGCGCTCCACAAAGGCCGGAGGCACAGTCCGTCCCCGCAACGCACGCCATCCTGAGCTCGCAGGGGTCGCAGCCTCCGCCGCAATCTAGGTCGGTCTCCGTGCCGTTCTTCCGCCCGTCGTCGCAGGCAGGGGACCTGCAGAATCCCGCGACGCAGGCGCCGTTGACGCAATCGGCGTCGACCTTGCAGAGCTTCGAATCGTCGCAAGGCTTGCAGCTGCCGCCGCAGTCGACGTCGGACTCTGCGCCGGACTTGATGCCGTCGGTGCACGACGACTCGACGGGCGCCCCAGCGTCCGCCTCGATCAGGTTGGTCGCGTGCTGCGTTGGGTCGTCGCTGCAGCCGACCGCCCAAAGGGGAGAGAGCGCCACCGTCAGGAGAAGGCCGCTCAAACCAGCCGCGTATTCGGAACGTCCCGCCAAACTGCTCGTCATTGGCTCGAGCCCTCCCATCCGGCCGAATTGGGGCGTGATGGAATGATGGTTATGCGAAAGATGGGATTTGGATTCGATCGAATTCGAGGCGCGCGACGGGCGTATCTCGTTTCGTGACCTTGGCTTCACGGGGTCACTTGATCGGCGACGAGTAGTTGCTGATCGGGCGGAGGCCCGTGCCAGCGACGTAGCCGTAGCTGGAGGCCAGGCCCGTTCCCCATACGGTGATCGCGAACGGCCCGTCGCTGTACGCTTCTTGCCGGCCGTACCCGCACTTCTTGTCGCCGAACGTCTGCTCGACGTATCCCTCGGTCAACTTCACCCACGTATATTCGAATTCGCCGTTTGCGCCGTCTAGGGGTTGGAACGTGGTGACCTCGCCGGAGCATTCGAGGAAGACGGGCTTGAATCCGGTCTTCTCCTTCCGGCGTACGATGGCGAGCGACGTGTCCGGATACGTGTAGTCGGTGAAGAAGACGTAGCGATCGAGGAACTGGTCGGCCGGGGGCACGTTGACGAAGTCCGGATCGCCGGTCGTCAGCTGCCCGGTCCCGTTGCCGTACGACGAGCCGGTCATGTAGACCGAGACGTAGAACGGATGTTCCTTGTCCTGGCTCTTCACGACGAAGACCTCGTCCGTGAAGAAGTGGACCGATTGCCCAGCCGAGAGCGTCTCCGGGGCACCGTTCGGGCGCGACGGCGCGTACTCGAGGACGGTGCCGTTCGCGGCACCGACCATCGTGTACGGCACCTTCTCGCGGAAGTCGGTGTCGAAGGTCTGGATGCGGGAGAGGAACGGTACGACCGCGTAGCGCGATCCCCATTGCGCGACGGCCGGGATCTGCTGGCCGAGCACGTCGGCTGCCGTCGCCGCGAGGAACGTCGCCGAGGAGCCGCCGAAGAGCCCGATCGGCTTGGTCGCAGAGATGGGTGACCCGGTCAGGTTCACCCGTGGCTGCATGATCTGGAAGACCTGCCCGCGAGACAATCGGTAGGTCTTGGGCTCGCCCTGGTACGCCGCCTCGGTCTCGGGGGTGGCCCCGATGTCCGCGTTCGGCGTGATCGTGACGTCGGTGTCATCCTCCGCGGCGACGATCTGGAGCCAGCGATGATTCGGGACCTGCGCCCAGAAGTCGAACGGGAAGTCGAATGGGCTGACGGCGATGTAGTCGTTCCCCCAGGCGGATACCGGCAAGAGGAGCGTCGCCGTCGGGTACTTGCCGATCTCGCCGCCGTACGGGTAGCTCGCGTACGCTGCCACCGGCGCATCTGCCGTGATGCGGAACGACTTCGTGAGGACGGTGCCGTGGCGGATCGGATCGAAGTCGAGAGCGGCCTTCGTGCCGGGCGGGCAGTGGACGACCGGGCTGCCCGGTGCGTCGTTCGCCGGAGATTGATCCGACAGGAGGACGACGGCGACCTGACCTGCGGGGAGCGGCCCGGTCAGCGGCGTGTACGTCTCGGAGCTCGCGGCCCCCTGCCGATCGACGGTGTACGTCGAGCCGGCGATGTCGAGCGGCTTGCCGTCGTATTCGGCCGAGAGCGTGATCGGCCGGTCCCACGTGTTCGCGATGAGCGCGGCGAAGCATGCTCCGTTGACGCCGGTGGCATCGTCCGGAGGCAACGTCACGAACTCGCAGCCCGCAGAGCCTCGCTGGGCCTGAGCGGCGAGGCATGCGTCGACGCATGCTTCACCATTGCAACCCTGGTCCTGGTTGCATTGCTGAACGACCGTCTCGGCACCCTCGCAGCCATCGAGCACCTGCTTGAGGTCGCGCGAGCAGTGCATCCCGCACTTCGGGGGCTCCCCGGCGTCGGGGTCGGCGAATTGCTCGTCCGCCGTGGTGAAGCCGCGATCGGTTGCGGAGCACGCGGCGACGGCGACGATGCCGGCGACGACCCCGAGGCCGCAGAGAAGCTTGCGAGACGTGTGATTGGAAGAGCTCATGACGGCCACCTCTCAGAACTTCACGGTGACGGGAGTCGAGTGCGGCTCGCCGTCTTTCGTTCCTTGCCCGAGCTGGCCCGCGTCGTTCGCGCCCCAGCAAGCGACCGCGCCCGACTTCAGGAGCGCACAGACAGCCGTTCGCGATGCCGCGACGCCGACGGCGTAACCAGCGAGCTCCGTCGCGGGCCGGAAGGCCATCGAGAATTTCGCCCCGGCATCCTCGGCGATCGCGAGCCCGCCGTAGCGGTTGTCGCCGGCGCACTGGACCTTGCCGTCGGTGAGGCGAGCGCACGTCGTCTCGCCGCCGGCCGCCACCTGCTGGGCCCAGGCGAAGCCCGTGTTCATGCTCGTCTTGGTCGGCACGAGCGCCAGATCCGGGCTGCCCGTGCCGAGAGCGGCGTATTCGCTCCGGCCCCAGCAGTAGACCTCGCCGCGGACCACGGCGCATGCGCGTCCGTAGACCATGAGCGGAGGCTGCGGATACCCCGGCGGCTGGAACGTGGTGCTCGGCGTAGCCACGAGCTTCGTCACGTCGCGGAGATCGATCGGCAGCGGATTGGGATCGAGCTCCATCGACGACGTGCGACTCGAGAGGTTGCCCCTGGGGCCGCCGACCGTTCCCCAGCTCAGGACTTCACCCTGCTCCGTCACCCCGAGGCTCGTGAACGAGCCGTGGGACGTTCGCACGATCTTCAGGCCAGCGAGGGGGGCGCGCGCGGGCGCTCCGAGGTTGCCCTCGGTCCTTCTACCGAGCTGAGCGGTGCCGTTGTATCCCCAACACCACGTCTCGCCCGTCGCGAGGACGGCGCAGCCCACGCGGGGACCGATGTCGACGCGGACCGCGGGCCCCGGCAGCGCGACCGGCGCCGGCGTCGGATGCGGGGCGCCGTCGGCGACCACCGCGTCGGCTTGGAGCCCGAGCAGAGCGTCGTTGTTGTCGCCCCAGCACTTCACCGCTCCGCCCTTGACGAGGGCGCAAGCGGTCTTGCCGCTCGTGCTGAGCTGCTCGACGCCGTCGAGCCCTTCGACCGTGACGACCGAGGGTGCGTCGCCCGACGCGGGCGCACGGCCGAGGACGCCGGCAGCGTTGCCACCCCAGCATCGGGCCGCCCCGCTCTTCATGCGAGCGCAGAAGTGCTCGTCGCCGGCCACCAGCTCGACGGCGCACGGCTCCTCGGTGCACGTCACCGCCTCGTCCGCGGGTTCGAACGGCGGCCGCGGGATCGGCGGAGGCGGCGCAGCCTCTCCCGCCGCATCGGCGGTCGCCGTAGGGACCGGCGGCGCGGCCGCGTCGTCGTCGTCGCCGGAGGAGATCTCGCGACTCTCGGCCGTGCAGGCGAGCACGCCAGCACCGATCGAGGCCGTCGCGACGAGCGCGGGGATCCACGTATAGATACGCTTCATCGTTGGTGTCCTCACGGCCTCTTGTGCAAGGCGATGCCGTCGCCGACGACCCAGAAGTCCTCGTTGCTGATGCCCCACGCACCGAAGAAGTCGCTCCTCACCGGTGCGCTCGTCACCATGATGACCGCCTGCGTCCACTTCGTTCCGTCCCAGTGACGGAGGCGTCCGAAGTCGCCCACCTGCCAGGCGTCGTTGCCGGACGTTCCCCAGAAGAAGTGAGGATCGGACTCGTATTGCGGCCGGTAGACGAGCTCCCAGTCCGCTGCCGCGTACGGAGCCTTGCCACGGATGTACCGGTGGCGGCCGGTGTTCGACTCCGCTCCCAGCCAGACCGTACCGTCCGCCATGGCGCCCGCTCCCATGAGCGGCTTGTGACCGTACGGCCAGTCGCTGCCGTCGGGGAGCTGCATGCGGACGGGCTCGGTCGAGCCCGGGGCGATGCGGAACAAGACGGCGACGGGGTTCCACTGATCGTCGATCCAAGCGCCGTGCACCCACGCCCCCGAGGAGGCCGTACCGAAGACGCCCATCGGCGCGATCGCCGGGTCCGGGCTCCACGACTCCACCTTGGGGACGCCGATCCCGACCTCACTCCAGCCCGCGGGGGCGCCGGCGAAGTGCACGACGCGACTGAGCAGCGCGCCGCTGGACGGATCCTGCGCCCCGCCGACCGCCCAGATGTCGTTGGGGCCCGAGCCCCAGACCGACGAGAGCGCGACATCGGGATTGCCCGGAAGATCGGCGACCGGCGCGAAGGCGAGCGTCGCCGAGCTGCTGCCCGTACCGTGAAGGAGTCCCGTCGAGCCGGCGATCCACACGTCGGTGGCGCCGCTGCCCCAGACGCTCACGAGGGTGGCGTCGGCGAGCTCTTGGTGGACCTTCCACTGGGAGCCGTCCCAACGGAAGATCTTCCCCTGCGCGCTCACCGACCACACGACGCCCGAGCCGTCGCCCCAGACGCTCGTTAGCGTCGCGTCCTCGGGGATGTCCGTGTGGCAGAAGTTCTGGTCGGAGCACTGGCGCGGGGTAGGGAGGCTCGCCTCCTCACCGGCGTCGTCCGTCGCGTCGACCTCGTTCGCGGGCCCGGCGTCGCCGGTGAGCTTGTTCTCGGCGTCGTCGTCGACGACGCCGATCGGCACGTCCGAGGTGGCGCACGCGGCGCCGGCCAAGACGAGAGCCGACGAGACTCCGACGGCGGCGAGGATCGGTCCTCGATGACGAACGCTCATCACGGGCCTCCCGGGGCCGGCGCCTTGGCGCCTTCGTAGTGCAAGACGGTGTGCTCGCCGACGACCCAGACGTCGTCGGCCGAGCTCCCCCAGATTCCGTAAAGGCTCGGCTCGTTGCCCTGGGGGAGCTGCGCGGTCGACGCGGTGAACTCGAGGCCGTCCCAGTGGAGGATCGTCCCGTCGTCTCCCACCACCCAGATGTCCCTCGGACCCGTTCCCCAGATCGCGCGGAGGTTCGCGTTCGTCGGCGAATCGATGATCTGCCAGCGAAGGTCGTTCGCCTGGAACCGTCGAATCGTGCCGTGGTCGCCGACCGCCCAGACGTCGTCGGCCGAGCTGCCCCAGATCCCGCGGAGGACGACGGTCGCTTGGCTGTCGACCACCGTCCAGGCGAGCTTGTCGCCTTTGGTGTCCACGCCCGGAGCAGCCGGACGACCGCGCATCGTCTTGCCCGCCTCGATCGCCGAGCCCTGGTAGTTGCCGTTGGTCCTTCGATTGTCGACCAGGATCCAGACGTCGTCGGGGGAGCTTCCCCAGATGCCCGTGACGGTCCCCTTGAGACCGCCGACGCGAGTGAGCGGGTTCTGGCCCTCCGCCACGGTGCCGGCCTTCTTGACCAGCATGTTTCCGGAGGTCTGGTTCGGAGAGTCGTCCTTCGGAAGCGCACCGATGCGGAAGTCGTCCGGCCCGAACCCGAACATCACCGTCGTCGCGGTCTCGAAGTAGGGATCGAGGCTCAGGGGAGGGAGCCGCGTCCAGCTGACGGCGCCGTTCTTGAATCCGTCCGAGCGCATGATCGTCCGCGTGTCGCTCACGGCCCACACGTCGTTCGGACCGCTGCCCCAGACGGAGAAGAAGGTCGACTTGTCCGCGATCGGTACGGCCTTCCACGTGGCGCCGTCGTAGTGGACGACGGACCCTCGCGAGCCGACGGCCCAGACGTCGGACTTGCTCGAGCCCCACACCGAGTTGAGACGTTCCGAGGAGCGAATGCCGGAGTCGACGACGCACCAGTCGACCTGGGAGCAGTCGGGGATGACGGTGCAGCCCGGATCGCCGGCGTCGCACGCGGCATCTGCCGCGTCCGCGTCCGATGCGTCGGGAGTGGTGAGCGTGACGCCTCCGCCGTAATCGGGAAGGTCCCCGGGATGCTCGTCGCTCGTCGCGCAGTTCGCGAGGCCGCCCATCAGGCCGAGGGCCGAGCCCAGTCCGAAGAGGGAGGCGAACGAGCGAGCGGAGGAGAGTCGGGCGAGGGAGGGCTTCATCGCGGGAGCACTCCGGCGTCGTCCTCACAGCTCCTCGTGAGGCACTTCCCTTCGACGCACGGCTGTCCGAGGACGCCGTCGCACTTGGCGCCGCACGCGCCGCAGTTGTTGGGATTGATCATCGTGTTGACCTCGCAGCCGTCGGACAGATCGCCGTTGCAGTCGGCCCAGCCGTCGTCGCAGGGATATTCGCAGCTCCCCTTGTTGCAGATGACGTCCTGGTGGGGACCGGCGGCCGGACAAGCGTTCACGCACGAACCGCAGTAGTTCGGGTCGTTGTTGAGGTCGCGGCAGCCACCACCCTGCTCGCCGGCGGTGCCACAGTCGGTCAGCCCGAGCCGGTCACACGTGTCGATGCACTTGATCTCCAGGCCGACGCGACCGCAGATTTGATCGGGGAGGCACTTGTTCCCGCACGCGCCGCAGTTCTCCATGCTCGTCACGGGCGTCTCGCAGCCCGACCATTCTCCTTGCGGATGGTTCGGACAGTCCTTCATGTCCTTGTCGCAGTCGCCCCAGCCGAGCTGGCAGGCGAGGTTCCCGCAGACGCCGTTCATGCACTTCGCGCGTGCATGTTTGTCCGTCATCGCGCAGCCGGCGAACGGGCCGTCCTCCGGGATGTACGGACACTGGCGTCCACATTCACCGCAGTTCAGGTCGTTCGTATTCAGGTCGACGCACCGCCCGTTGCAGTCCGTGAACCCTGCGGGGCAGCCGCATCGACCCTCGATGCAGGGGTCGCCGTCGTTGCACTTGTTGCCGCAAACACCGCAGTTCATGGGGTCGCTGTAGACGTCGACCTCGCAGCCGTCGTCGAGAATCCCGTTGCAGTTCTGCAGCTTCATGATCGGGTCTTCGAGCGCGATCATGCACTGGAAATCACACCTCCCCTGGACGCACTGGCCGATCATGCCAATCGGCTCGTAGCTGTCGCAGCTCACACCGCATGCACCGCAATTGTTGCGGTCGTTCATGAGGTTGATTTCGCACTTGTACGTCGGCTTGTCCGTTTCGCACGTCGTGAACGGGAATGGGCATTCCGTGGCCACGCATTGCAACAGCGTGTCGGGATCCAGTGATGCCTCGACGCCGCCGTCGGCGGGCGATGAGAAGCCCCCGTGCTCCGAGTCCCGTGACTCGGCGACGGAGACGGTGCTCGAACAACCGGCGAAGAGCCAGGCGAGCAGCGCACAGGAAACCGACAAGACTGCCGCCTTGGCGCTGCGCCCAGCGATGCGTCGATACATATCGGGCTGTCCTTTCGCAGAAGCCGTGACAGGGGTCATGGCTTCGATTCGAAGTCGGGATTCGCCGAGCCGCCGCCCGAGGCGAGCGCGGTCAGCGGTTGACCGACGGCCTTCTCCAGGTGGGCGACGTACGGCGTGCGTGGGAACCGGCGGAGAACGGCGCGGGCGCGGAGGAGGGCATCGTCCTTGCGACCGAGCTTCGAGAGCGCGTCCACCGCGACGACCTCACGCTCCTGCGTGAGCTCGCCGCTCGGGAACAGCGCTGCATGCTCGTCGGCCAGGGAAAGCGCTCGCGCAGGGTTCGACGTGAGCGCGTCCTGCGCACGGCGGACGAGCAAGAGCTCCGGGGTCGACGTCTTTGCCGTGCTGCCCTCGGACGCCCGGCGGGGCGTCGAGTCCGAACCTGCCGTCGCGGCACGCGGCTTCGGCGCCGCTGACGGTAGCGCGTCGATCGAGACCGCGGCGATGGCGTCGCCACCGCGCTTCGGTGCGCTGTCGCCCGTCCCGCTCGCAGGCCGCGCTTCAGGTGCACCCGTGTTCGGCATGTTGCCGGACGGACCGACTCGCTCCTGCGTCGCCGGACCGGCGGCCGGCGCGATGAGCGGCGCCTCGACCGAGGTCGAGGTGGACGTGGCGCGCCACGCGAGCAGCGAGCCTGCGGCAACGGCGAGCGCAAACGCACCAGCCTTGTAGTAGTAGCCGACCTTGTTCGCGACCCGGGCCGTCGCCGTGGGGCCGGCGACTCGCGAGGTCTCCGATGGCGATGCCGGATCGAGCGCGCCCGCAGCGACGAGCCGCTTGGCGATCCGCTGCACGGCGTCGGGGCTCGGCGTGCGGCTTCGCGTCGTGCGAACGAGCTCCTGAAGCTCTCCCGCGTCGGCGTCGCCAGGACTCGTCGGAGAATCGGTGGGAACAGTCTTCATGGAGCCTCTTTGATCGCCTTGGCGAGCTCGCGGCGCGCTGCGTAGAGGCGCGCGTACGCGGTGGAGAGCTGGCAGCCGACGGCCTCGGCAACCTCGCGCATGGGCATCTCCTCGACGTCGTGGAGGAGAAAGATGGTCCGCTTGTCTTCGTCGAGCGTCTCGAGCACGGACGCCAGCCGATCGACCTCCATCCCGGCGGCCGGGTCACGGCTGTGGCTGCTCTCGGGGACCTCTTCGACGGTGCGTTCGTGCCGCCGGTGGCTTCGACGTCGATACGCGGCGGCACATCGACGCGTGATCGCGTAGAGCCAGGCCCGTGGGTGTTCGACCTTCACATCGGCGAGGTGACGATGCGCGACGAGGAAGACCTCCTGGGTCTGGTCTTCGAGGTCCCCTTCCGCGACGCCGAAGTGTCGGAGGCTACGCCATACGAAGTCGATGTAGCCGTGAAAGAGAGCTTCGAATGTCATGGGCGTGGAAGCCTCGCCTTCAGGGGCTTCCAGCGCGCTGCTGATGACGCGAACGAGCGATGCGTTCACAGCGGGCTATAGTGCTCGTGCCCTGAGTTTTTCTAAGCGTGGCCTGTCGATTTTTATAAGTTATGGAAACTCGTAACTAATACCAACCGTCAGCCGGGCTCCCAGCAGCGACGATTGATGCAGGCGGAACGTCCTCCTGCCCTCGGTCGCTTCGAAGACGTCCCGGACGAGGGCGACCTCTGCTTGAGGGAGGATCTCGAAGTGCACGCGGGGCGCGAGCGGTGCTCGTACGAGCACACCTCCGCCCGCGAGCGCCATCGGGCGGGCCGCCGCCTTCACGAGTTGAAATCCGCTGGGGGCCGTCCGGAGGATGCCTCCACGAAGGGCGAGCACGGGCACGAGCTCGACCTTCGCGGCGCGAAGCATCGTGACCCCGGCCATGGCCGTCGTGCTCAAGAGCTGGAACGCGACCACACCCCGTCCGGCGCGCACGGACGCGCCGGCCTCGAAGCTCATTTCGAGCGCGACGAGGAAGCGCGAGCGCAACCAATAGCTCGTCCGCAAGCCTACGCCCCCGCCGGCCTGCGGAAGGATCCCGACCGACGCGACCCCGACCGCGCCGAGCGCGCGCAGCGAAGGGAGCGTGGGCTCCGCATCTGCAGCGAGCGCTGCTCGGGCCGGACCTGGGGGCGGACGGCGAGGGGACGGCGGGGGGGGCGGTAGCGCAGTGGACGTCGCCTCTACGGCCGCGCTCGGCTCCGGCGGTCCGACCGGCGCCGGCTCGAACGACGACGGGCGGACGACGGAGATCATCGTGGCGAGCACGAGCGCCGCCGGCTCTTCGATCGCCCGACACTCGTGGCCCTTCACGCGTAGCTCGCGTTCGCCGACCTCCGCTCCCGTAGCGTCTTTCACCAGGAAGGTGACGACGAAGGCTTCTCCGTCCGCGGACACCGTGCCGCGCACGAAGAGGTCCGGTGAAGCTTCGGTCTCGTCCTCGCCGAGCCTGGTCCGCGTCGCCGCGACCATCTCCTCGCGCGAGGGGCAGCCCTCGGGAGCGCTCCAGGCGAGGTCGAATGGAGCCGCGCCGGCCGTCGTCGCCCACGCAGCGCAGGCGATCCACGCGCGGACTGCCGTCGTCGACCTCCACCTTCGATTGCGCGCGCCGCCGTCCGGTCCCAAGGCGTTCGAGAAAACTCTACGCCAAGGGGCCGCGACCTCTCAGGGGTTTCCTCCCGTGCGGGAGGCGTCGCCGTCTCAGTCTTGGGAGTGGGAACCCGAGAAGACCGTGCCGCTGCCCAGATGAGTCTTCGCGGTGAGGGCATGAGCCGTGGAGTTGCACGAGTCTCGTACCGCAATGGGCCGCCGATGACGGTGAAGAGGCCTTCGCCCGAGCTCGGCCATTCATGGGTGGCCCGTCGTAGAAGCTTTCGAGCTGCGCGCGCGGTGCTTTGACCGCGCCGCCGCCGCAGCTTCGGGGCGGCGGCGACCCAGAACACGTCTCGATCCTTGTGCTATGAACGGGCCGTGTTTCGCCGACTTTCGCGCCCGTATCTCATCGGCGCGATCGTCGTCACCGTAGCGCTCGGCGCGATCGGATTTCTGCCGCTCTTCGGCGGTCCCGGTTACGAGCAGGCGCTCGCTGCGGGGCTGATCGTCCCCTCCGCGGCTGCGATCGCGACGGCGATCGACTGCGCGCGGCGCGGCTCGCCTTCGCCGCTCGCCTCGGTGACCCGCGGCGTCCTCGCCGGGCTCGCGTACGTCGCGCTCGCGCTCTTCACGGCGCTCCTCCATGCCGCGCGCGTCGGCATCTGCGAGCTCTGGGGCGCGCTCCTGTATTTCGCGCTCACGGCCGGGATCGGTGGCGTGCTCGGCGGCGTCTGGGGCGCTGCCGCGGGAGAGCTCACGGGCGCGCTCGTGGCGCGAGGGCGCGTACGCCGCGTGCGCCTCGTCGCGACCCTGCTCGCACTCGCGGCTCCGGTCTCTGGCGTCGTTGCGAGCCTCTACCGCTTCTACTCGTCGCCGATGATCTTCGCCTTCGATCCGTTCGTCGGCTACTTCAGCGGGACGCTCTACGACACGGTGATCGACGCGGGCACGTCGCTCCTCACGTACCGGCTCGGCTCGCTCGCCACGCTCACGTCGGCCGCGCTCTTCGGGTCGGTCCTCTGCCGTGACGACGAGCGCCCGTTCGGCCTCGTGCTCGACCTTCGTACCTCGGGGACGCGCGCGCGCGCCGCCCTCGGGCTGATCGCCATGACGGCGAGCGTCGGGCTCGCGCTCGCCGGCGCCTCGCTCGGTCACTTCAGCACCACCGAGTCGATCGCCTCTGACCTCGGCGCCGAGAAGCATGGCGAGCGTTGCGATGTGGTCTACCCGTCGACGACGCGCGAGCAGGAGGCGAACCTCCTCCTCAAGGACTGCGAGGAGCAGGTCCGCGGAGTCGAAGCGCGGCTCGGCGCAAAGGGACCGGAGCGCATCCGCGCGTTCTTCTTCCGCGACGACGGCGACAAGAAGCGCCTCATGGGCGCCGCCCACACGTACATCGCGAAGCCGTGGCGCAAGGAGGTGTACCTCCAGCTCGGGTCGTATCCACATCCCGTGCTCGGGCACGAGCTCGCGCACGTGATCGCGGGGAGCTTCGGTCGCGGCGCGTTCCGCATCGCTGGTGACGCGGGTGGCTACCTCCCGAATCCGGGGCTCATCGAAGGAATCGCGGTCGCGGCGTCACCCGACGACGAGGACCTCACCGACGAGCAATGGGCGCGCGCGATGATGGAGATCGGGATCCTCCCGTCGATGCAGCGCGTCTTCGGGCTCGGCTTCCTCGGCGATGCGTCCGCGAAGAGCTACACGCTCGCGGGGGCATTCATCTCGTGGATGGGCGCTCGGTGGGGGATGGAGACGGTACGCACCTGGTACGGCGGTGGCGACGTGGCCGCGCTCACCGGCAAGACCTGGTCGGAGCTCGACGCCGCGTTTCGCGTTCACCTGACGACGGTGCCGCTCCCTCCCGAGGCCGAGAGCTTCGCGCGTGCGAGGTTCACCCGGCCCGGTCTCTTCGGCCGCCGATGCCCGCACGTCGTGGACGCGACGCGGCGCGAGGCCGACGTCTGCCGCGACACGCAGCGCTTCGAAGAGGCGATCCGTCTCTACGAGCAAGCGCTCGCGAAGGACTCGGCGGACTACGCATCGCGGCACTGGCGCGCGCAGACGATGCGCCGCCACGCCGATCGCGAAAAGGGGCGGAGCGAGCTCGAGGCGCTTGCGTCGCGGAACGACGTCCCGCGCACGTGGCGCGATCGCGCCGAGGAAGCGCTCGCCGACGCCGATTTCGTCGACGGTGATCTCGCGAGCGCGAAGAAGCGCTACGAAGGCCTCGCGGAGCGTGCGCTCGACGAGGACGCAGCGCGGACGCTCGAGGTGAAGAAGCTCGGGGCCGAGGACCCGGCCGCGCGTGAGGCGATCCAGGCGCTACTGCTCGGCGACGACAAGCGAGGGCCCGACATCTTCCTCGCGGCCACGGCGCTCGGCCGCTGGCCCGCCGCGACGCCGGACGGCCGCTCGCCGCTCGCGAGCTATCTCGTCGGACGGAACCTCGTTCAACGCGGCTTCTTCGAGAAGGGCGCGGCGACGCTCGAGGACGCGCTCGCCGGACCGCTTCCGACGCCGCGGATCGCCCGCGAGACGATCCGCCAGCGCGCGGTCGCTGCCTGCGCGCTCGATGATCAGCCTGCGCTCGCGCGCGTGAAGGGCATCATCGAGGGGCCGGACGATCCCTTCAAGGGCGCGTCGGGTGGCCGTCGCGAGTCGACGCTCCGGATGATCGCGCGCTGCACGCGCTGAGGCGCCGGTCGCGCGGCGCGGTGTGGGCTCGAGGACGACTTGCTCGTCGAGAGCTCCGTCATGATCGCGTTCGGCATCACCTTGACGGTGGGGGGCGACCCAACTGAAATAGGTCGAGGCGCGTGCTGTTCGAACGCTCACAGAGCACGGGCGGGGGACGTCGAGCAGCAACGAGAGGACGCCGCGTAGACTCCGGACCTCACGATAGGTCCAACGACGAGGAGATCCCCCGAATGGTTGATGTGAAGAGGCTTCGCACGGCACCGCGGCGCGGTTGCTTCGTACCGTGCCGATGATGGCGTTGCTGTTCGTATCGGCGTGCAGTGAGGGCCCGCAAGGGGCGACAGGCCCGCAAGGACCGGCGGGGCCGCCGGGGGACCAAGGTGAGGGTGCAGCCGCAGCGGGCCCGCAAGGACCGGCGGGCACGCAGGGACCCGCGGGCACGCAGGGACCCGCGGGCACGCAGGGACCCGCGGGCACGCAAGGGCCTGCCGGTGAGCAAGGACCGGCAGGCGGGCAAGGACCGGCCGGCGGGCAAGGACCGGCCGGCGGGCAAGGACCAGCGGGCGGGCAAGGACCAGCGGGCGAGCAGGGGCCGGCGGGTGCGCAAGGGCCGGCGGGGCAGCAGGGGCCGCAGGGCGACCCGGGGGCGCCGGGCAGCGCGGGCGCGCAGGGATCGACGGGACCGACGGGGCCACAAGGATCGCAAGGTCCAAGCGGCGCGACGGGCGTCTTCGGAGATGGATCGGGCGGTGCGTTCAACGTCGCCGTCGGCTCGACGCTCGATCTGACCACGACCGCCGGCTACAACGCGCTCGCTGGCCGGCAGCACCTCCAGTTCACCAACGTGACCATCGCCGGCACGCTCGTCGTCCCGAGCGGTGTCGTCATCCGCGCCACGGGTGACGTGACGATCTCCGGCAACTTGATCGTCGCCACCGGCAGCGAGGACAGCGGCGCAGGCGCGGCGGAGCCCGGAGTCGCGAAGGCGCCTGCGGGCGAGCCGCAGGCCGGTCGCGGGCTCAGTGCGCTCCAGTCGGCACACCTCGTCCGGCCCGGGAGCAAGGGGGGCGGAGCTGGCGCGAAGGCGGCCGGCGTACCGGGCGGTGGGGGCGCGGGCTCGCTGGCGATCGTCGCGCAGGGTACCGTCCGCGTGCCCGTGGGCGGCTCGATCATCGCCGCCGGCGAAGCGGGCGGCACGCAGACGAACACGCCCGGCGGCGGTGGCGGCGCGGGAGGCGTGGTCGTCGTCGTCGGAAAGACGGGGGTGATGGTGGGCGGTGCCGTCCGCGCGTCCGGAGGGCGAGGCGGCGACGGCAACAACGTGGGCGGCGCAGGCAAGGGGGGCGGAGGCGGAGGCGGAGGCGGAATCGTCCACCTCCTCTCGAGCTCCGCGCCCGCAGTCACGGGCACCATTGACGTGAACGGCGGCGCTGCGGGCGGAACGTCCGCGCCCACGGGCGCGAGCCAGACCGTCGTCGCCGGCGGCGGTGGTGGTGGTGGCGGCGGAAGCGGCGGCGACGGTGGCTCGGGATCCGTCAGCGCTCCCGGCCTGCCCGCAGCCGGCACCCCTGGTCACTACCTCCAGACGGTGACGCCGAATCCGGAGAACCTCGTTCTCTGACCTCGGCTCGAAGGAGGACGAGGCTCGAAGGACTTCGTCGCTCGAGCGTGCCGGAACGAAACGGGCCCGTGGAACGCATCTCGGCTACGAGGCGCGTTCTACGGGACAGCGTCGGGGCGGCTCGATCTACGAGGTGTCGCTCGTCCGCCCCAAGTCGGGCGCATCGAGCTTCACTCCTGCACGCAGTTCTCGAAGCGGAACTGGCCGACGAAGCGGCACGACGTCTGATTCGACGCGCTCACCACCTTCGGACAGACGACGTCGCCCCAGACACGACCGGGGGCGACGCTCTGGCTGCCTGTCGAGTAGCTGACCGTACAGTCCGCTTGCTCGTACGTCTCGCCGGTACCGCTCGTGACGACGACGCGGACGCCCGTCTGCTCGCCCGTGACCGTGAGCTTGCCGGCGATCTGGAAGCGGCCGCCGTTGGTCCCGGAGAGCGCGAGATCGCCGGTGACGTCGTGCTCGTTCGCGCCGGACGAGGTGACGGAGCAGGAGAGGCGTACGGTCCCTTGTTCGAAGCTCACGCCGTCCTTGATCGGCTGCGCCACGTCCGCGTCCTGAGGCTTGCCGAACGACCCCACGGTGAAGAGCGGGCCCGCACTCTTGCAGCCGTCGTCGGCGTCGCTCTCGAGCCGCCCTTCGAAGATCGCCTGCGGGCTGGCGACCTGGGGTCGCTCGCCGCCGGGCTCGGTTGACGAAGCCGCTCCACCCGTGCATGCTGCAACCATCGGACCGAGGACGAGCAGGCTCAGGGTGAATGCGCGGGCGACGATCATGCGCCAAGGCTACCACCCAAGACGAGCACAGCGAGCTCGCGTTACTTCGTCTCCGGTAGGCGGTCGGCGCAACCCCACGCCTGGACGGTGAGCTCCCAGTCGTAGTCCCGGCTGCAGCCAAAGAGGTTGCAGCCGTCCTTCACCCGGGTGCGAATCGACCAGGTTCGGCCGTTGGCGAGATCGAGCAAGCTGGAGACGGGGATCGTCTGCTGCACCTTGATCCGATTCTCGTCCTTCTGTGCGGCGCCGATCGCGGCGGCGGCGGCATTGGCCGCTGCGCCGCCGAGGCCGAACGCCCAGCCGTAGGGGCCGTTGCCTGCGGGGCTGCCGCCGATCGCGGTTGCGGTGTCGCCCATCGCTTTCAGCGCCGCCGTCCAGGCGCCGTTGTCGACGACCTTGAAGCAGTAATAGGTGAGCGTCAGGTTGTTCGACGTGCACTCGGGCTGGGCCTGGCCCCAGAGCATTCCCTGGCCGACGGGGAAGGGGAACTCGTCCCCGGCCTTGAGGTTGCTCGTCTTCATCGTGACCGCGGCTTCGGACGTCACGCCGTCGTTCGCCTCGACGATGCAGTAGCCCTCGCCGCCGCCAGCGTGGATCTTCAGCTTCTGCAGGCGGATGCGCAGCTGCGGATCGAGACACGTTCCCTTCGGCGGCGACGGGGGAGGAGCAGCGGCATCGCCGGCGTCACCTGCGTCGGTCACCGGCTTCCCGTTGTCGGTGTGGACGGTGAGATCGGCGCGGAGGAGTGGATTCGCCGGAGCGCCGAGGCTGCCGTTTGCACACGCCGGAGCCACCGGGCAGACCGTCGCCTCCGACGGATCGAAATCGAAGTCGCACACCTGGCACTTCTTGGCCGACCCGCCGTCCCTGCGTCCGCCGTCCATCGAGGAGCAGAGCCGAGGATCGGGCTGTTCGACGCTCGCCTCCGGGAGGGGCGCCGTGCACACGCAATCGCCGAACGTGCGGTCGACGTCCTTGCACGTCTGCGTGCTCACGATGCCGTTGGCGCAGGTGCACGCCCGCGATTCGCCGGGGCTGCACTCGGCGAGCGGCTCACGCGCGCCCGTGGCCGCGCATCCGATCCAGACCCCCGCTACCAAGGCCGCTGCGAGAAGTCGCTTCAAAGGAGCCCTCCGTCACGTTCATTCCTAACACGAGACGGAGAGAGCAAAGGTTGCTTCAGACGCCGGAACGAGCGTGTTTCGAAGGCAGTTGCCGGCGGTTCACTTCTGCGTGTCGAGCCGTTTTCGAGACTGGCACCGCGCTGTTTCTTGCCCCGACGGCCCCTCGAGTCGTGCGACGCTGGCCGGCAATGATGACCGGATACAAGAAGGGCGTGCGAGTGAGGGTGGGCCATGCGGTCCTCGTCGTAGTGTCGGCAGCGGCCACGGTCGTGGCGTGCGGCTCGGAGCCGAAGAAGGAGCCGACCGCGCCGATCGCGACGGCGCCGGTGGAGACCGCGCCGGCGGTGGTGCCCGAGGCGGCAGCCGCTGCAGAGGCCGATGCCGGCGGTTCGGCGAAGCCGGACAAGCAGGCGGAGTGCGATGCGCTCGTCGACGATGCGAACAGCTCGCTCGATGCGGAGCGCATCGCCGTCGACAAGCAGTGCAAGAAGGACGCGGACTGCATGCCGATCAAGGGACGCGCGTGCGGCTTCACCTGCACGACCGGAGCGATCCCGAAGTCGGAGGAGAAGGAGTGGAACGAGACCCTCCAGAAGGTGAAGGACGGTCAGTGCAAGAAGTGGAACGAGAACGAGTGCGCCGCGCTCAGGACGAAGGCGCCGCCGACCTGCCAGGAGCGGAAGGTCTGGTGTGACAAGGGGCACTGCGCGCTGAAGGAGAAGTAGGAGCGTCCGTCGTGACGACGACGGCGCTGAGAGGCTCCCCTCGCTGCCCTCGATGCGGCGAGGAAATGGGCTGGGCGACGGGCGCGACGAACCTCGATTCTTGCTTCGATCTCTCGGCGCAGCGTCGCCCGCGTCACCTCATCGTCGAGGGACGGTCGGAACGTCAGAAAGCGGTCATTCCGTGCCCTCGTGGAGTCCTCCACAGGGCAGGGAGCGCAGAGCGCCGCTTCACGAGTTCCTCTGCCGGTAAAGCTGTTCGTAGGTCTTTGCCAACGTCTGCAGCTCCTCGCAGTGGTTGTCGAGTGGATGAATGGAGCTCGCCGCGCTACCCGCGGCGAGCGCGGTCATACGCTCGGTGATCGACGCGAGAGGCGACACGAGCGCGCCGCGGATCACGACGACGATGACGCCGGCCATCAGGATGATCGCAAAGACCGCAACGAGGAGCTGCCAGACGAGCGTGTGCCGGGCGAGCCGGTTGTCTTCCTCGAAGCTCATCGCGAGCGCGACGACGCCGATCTGCTTGTTGGCGTAGTTGTAGAGCGGAATCAGCTGCACGCCGTATGGGACGTCGCTGACAGTCCTCTCGTAACTCGTCGGTGCCCGTATGTCGATATCGCCATCGGTGACGAGGGCGGTAGCGAGCTTGGCGTCCGTGGCGTGGAATCGCGTGTACTTCCCGATGCGGTTCTTCGAGCTGACCACATCGGGGGGAAGGTCCGTCGAGATTTCCTGGAGTTGCTTTTCATGGAAGAAGACGGCGCCTTCGACCCCGAACTGGGTCTTCATGTCGTCGAGGATCGGGCCGAGCTCGAGTCCGACCTCGAAGCTGCCGGCGAGGTTCCCCGCATCGTCGAGGATCGGCACGATGCCGAAGACCGCTGGACCCGCTCGGGTGATGTCGACGCCCTTGCGTAGACTCCTCTCGTGGTGGACCTCGGCGAGCATCGACCGGTAGCTCGTCTGGTCGTCGCCGAACCTCTCCGGGCTGTGGAGACGCAAGAACGATACGCCCGGCGGGGTGTGGAACTGCGCCTGGTCGATGTCGTACTTCTCCTCCAGCAGCTTGTACGCGCGCTCGGATTGACCGAGAAGCTTCTGTCGGTCGCGTTCGATGAATGCCGCGCGCACGCTCGGAATATTGGCGAACAGCTCCGCGTCCGACGACGCCTCGTCGGACATCGACTTGAGCGTTCGGCTGAATGCGCGCCGCATCAGCTCATAGTCGCCGGTGTGGGCCGTCTCGAGGAGCCGTCCCGTGATGAGCTGGGCAACGAACGTGATTGCAACGACGACCGCCGTCGACGCGACGATGAGCAGAGCAGGTCCGATGAGCCGAAACTTCACGCCCGCACGGTCCGCCAGCGCCGAGAGTCCGGTCAAGCCTCTCCGTGTCTACCTGACGGCGGCGTCAGCTTCTCGAAGCGTCGTCCTCGCCTGTCCATCACGATGCTAGTCCGAGAGCGTGGAGAGGCTCACCCCCATCGTCGCGAAGCGTCGGAACGAAAGTCTCCTCGTGGGAGCGCCGCTCGGAAGCTCAGGGGCCATCGCGCCTGGAGTGTGGTCCGCCCTCGCGTAGGCCGCGATCGACTTCGAGGTCGATGTGCTTCGCTTCAGGGATTGCTGCGCGCACGGCATCCTCGATCGCATCGATCTCCTCCGCAACGACGCGCGTCGCAGCAGAGGCCACTGCGCGGAGCGCTGAACGCCGGAAGGCGCCGCTCAACGCGTCCGGCTCGCGGGGAGCGACCTCTTCGAGTCGATCCGCGATGAAGTCCTCGGCGAACGTAATCTCTGCCTTCAATATGTACTCGGCGGGCGTGAGCTGTCGCGATTTGACGTCGCGTACGAGATGCACACTCAGCCGCGACCGCAGCACGTCGGCGAACTTCGCTTCGATTTCGGGCGGCGCGGCCTTACCCAGCAGCAGACCCCGATTCTCGATGACGAGGAAGAGGGCAACGCCGCCGAGAAGCAGACCAACTAGGATCGACCCGACCGAGTCCCAGATAGGCTGCTTGGTCCAGTACGTCAGTCCGATGCCTGCGGTTGCCAACAGCAGGCCGAACACGGCGACACCATCTTCGAGCAGTACGGCAAGCGTTGCCGGATCGGCCTTCCTACGCAGATACTTCAGGTACGGCATGCTCCCGGCGGTGCGGAGCGAGGTACGGACCGCATAGACGAGGACGGCTCCCTCGACGAGAAGGGATGCGCCGAGCACGACGAATGTCACGGGACCGAGGTTCGGTTCGCGTGGTGAGAGGACGCCCATGATGCCGTGGTAGACGGTGACGCCACAGCCAATGAAGAAGACGCCGGACGCCGAAAGGAGCCCGAAGACGAACTGTTCGCCACCGTAACCGTAGTGATGCTCACGGTCCGGCTGCCGGGCGCTGCGACGAAGACCGACGAAGAGAAGCACCTGATTGCCCGTGTCGGCCAGGCTATGGATGGCTTCCGACAGCATCGACGCTGAGCCCGAGAACGCGAACGCGACGAGCTTGAGCGTCGCCACGAATGCATTCGCGGCGAGCGCAGCCAGGACGGACTTCGCAGACGTCTTTTCGATGGTCACGGGCTCATCGTAGTCAAACTGTCGAGCGCGGATCATCCCGCCGCGCGACCCAACTGCACGGGGCGTGGTCGTCACGAGCTTCGACGAAGGGATGTTGGTCCCCGTTCGCTACGTCGACAACGGTCGGCGTGGGGGATATCGATTGAGGACTTGGTGCTCCCCTCGGTTCGACTATGCGCGGGGGTGACGCCGTTAATTCAGCCGCCGCCGCCCCCTGGGAAGCGAAGCCCCCGTGCGCGACTACCGCCGCCTGGTGGACGGCGCCGCCCGTGTCGGTCCGAGCGTTCGTCTGTTCGTTCTCCTCGCGGCGAGGAGGGGGGCGGCAATGTCAGCCACTCACGAAGGGCTGCAGCAGCCTTGCGGCTCGTGGACTTGGACCAACCAATGAGGACTTTCATTGCGGCCCGGACTACCGGCCGGGGTCCAGCAGTTGACCACGCCTGCGGGGTGAAGCCACCCGAATATATCAATAGTGGTTGTCCACACTATCGATCCAACGGTAGGAGTGGTGCATGTCCACTCTCCGTCAGACGATCGAAGCCCACGCCCACGAGTTCGCCGCCGCCATCGTTCAGGCCCTCCGGGGCGCCAGCCTCGACGAACTGGTGAGCATCACGGGAGGCCAGGCCACTGCTCCTCGCGCACCTCGCGCGAAGACCAACGGGGCCACCACGGCCGCCCCGGAGGTCGCCAAGAAGGTCTCGAAGAAGGCCGGCCGGCTCGGTCGCCGCTCGGCTGACGACATCGCGCGGACGCTCGAGCAGATCGTGGCCGTTCTGGCGAAGCATCCCGAGGGGCTCCGTGCGGAGCAGATCAAGGCCGCCCTCAACCTCGACACGCGGGAGGTTCCGCGACCGCTCGCTGAGGGCTTGAACAGCGGCGCCCTGACGAAGTCCGGACAGAAGAGGGCAACGACCTACTTTGCCGGGGGCGGCAAGAAGCGCGCGAAGAAGTAGCGCTGACATCGTCATCGAGGCGGACGCCGAGTGCACGAACGTGCACGGGGCCGACGCGAGCATTCCACCTTATCGGTCGCGGATGGACGAGCACGGCTTCGCATGCGCGAACCGCCGTGGCGTAGGCAACGACCTGCGCCACGCTCGTCGGTGGACGGCTTCGGAGAAGATGCACCCTCCTCGGGCTTGATGGCTTTCTGCGCAGCTTCAAGGTCGCGCCACCACTTCGCGACGGAAGTCGGCGAGGAGCACGCGCGAGATCCCCTCGTGCCCGAAAGGACGTCTCGGATCGCGGCGTGGCAAGGCGCTGCGCCGCGCCGTGACGCTAGCTTCGTCTGCGCCGCGCATGGCGTGCTAGACGTGGTCGCGATGCGTGCAGTGTGTCTTGCGGCGGCCGTGACGGTCGCGCTCTTGGGCTGTAGCGGTTGTTCGAAGAAGGAGGCGGAGGCCGAGAAGCGCGTCGAGGACGCGGCGCGCGCGCCCGCTCCGGAGAAGCCTGTCGAGAAGGAGGTCGCCAGGAACGCGGGCGACGCGGGAGGCGCGCCCGAGCGTGCCGATGCAGCCCTCGCGGGCGGTCCGTACAACGTCCTCCTCCTCACGATCGACAGCCTGCGCGCCGACATGCCGTGGGCCGGCTACGAGCGACCGATCGCGCCGCGCCTGAGCGCGCTCCACGCGCGGTCGGTCTCGTACGACAACGGCTACTCGACGTCGTCGTTCACGTCGAAGAGCGTCCCCGGCATGCTCACGGGCCGCTACCCGTCGGAGCTGGTGCGGACGGGATCGTTCTTCACGCGATATCTCTCGGCGGATCAGTTCGTGTGCAAGCACCTGGCCGCCGAGGGGATCCCCTGCGTCGGCGGTCACGCGCACATGTACTTCGCCCCGGGAACCTCGGGCTTCGAGACCGGCTTCGCGGCGTGGAAGATCGTGCCCGGCATCACGTTCGACTACCAGACCGATCCATACGTCACGAGCGACAAGCTCACGCCGCTCGCGATCGAGATGTTGAAGAACGTCTCCGCTCCGGCCGACGGCGGCGAGCGCCCGTTCTTCGCGTGGTTCCACTACATGGACCCGCACGACCAGTACAAGGCGCACGAGGAGAGCCCGAAGTTCGGCAAGCGGGCACGCGATCTCTACGACGAGGAGGTCTTCTACACGGACCTCTGGATCGGCAAGCTGCTCGACTTCGTCGAGGCGCAGCCGTGGGCGAAGAAGACCGCGATCATCGTGACCGCCGATCATGGCGAGGCGTTCGGGGAGCACGGCATCTACCGCCACGCGCACGAGGTCTGGGAGGAGCTCGTGCACGTCCCGTTCTTCTTCTACGTTCCGGGCGTGACGCCGCGCAGAATCGCGGCGGCACGCGGGCACGCGGATCTCGCGCCCACGGTCGTCGAGCTCCTCGGAGCGAAGAACGTCCCCGCGCTCCCGGGCAAGAGCCTCTTGAAGGAGCTCGCGGGCGGGGAGGCGGAGGAGCGCGACGTCATCGTCGACCTTCCGGAGGACGACTACAACGAACGCCGCCGCGCGCTGATCTACGGGCGGAAGAAGCTGATCGCGTTCGGCAACGACGTCCGGTTCTCGCTCTTCGACCTCGAGGCGGACCCGCGCGAGCAGACCGACCTCATCAAGAAGGAGCCCGAGCTCGCCGCCGAGATGCGCCGTCGCTACAAGGAGGCGAGCAAGAAGATCGAGGACGTCGCTCCGCGCGGCGGCATCCCGAAGAAGGACGCGAAGAAGGAGAAGTGACCGGGCGACGCGTCGGCAGTCCCTCGAGCTCGTGAGCCGCCGAGCTCGAGCAGGAGAGCCGGGCGGCGCTCTGCGGTTGCGGCCGGAGCCTCGCGAGGGGCATGCTCGGCACGTGACCGCCCCGGCTGACGCCTGGATCTCGAGGATCGCTCCCGAGCTCGTCGATGCTCGCTTCGGCGCCGAGGTCGTCTCTGCGGCGCTCGCGGCGCCGCGGGTCTACGCGGGCGCCCCTGCGCTCGACGCGGCCTCTCGGCTCGTCGCGAGCGTGGTCGCTGCTCCCGGCGGCAAGCGCCTCTCGACGCCGCTCGACGTGTCGGTGCGCGTCCGGGAGCCGAACGCAGTGCTCGACGTCGCCTGCGCGTGCCGGCATCCGCGCGTCTGCGAGCATGTCGTGTGGCTGCTCGTCGACGTGGCGTTTCATCCCGCGCTCCGCGCCGCGATCGCCGCGCGCGTGCCGACCGAGACGCTGACCTCCGAGCTCCCGGCGGTGCGAGCGAGCGCGCTGGAGGAGCGCACGCTCGGCGAGCGTCTCTCCGCATGGCTTCCTTCGCGCACGCTGGACGAGGCGTGGGAGCTCGATGTCGAGGCGATCGCGATCTCCACCGCCGCCGCCGCCGAGCCGAGGACCGCGCTGCTCCTCCGGCATCGCCGGCCGACGCATCGCGCGCTCGTGCCCGCGCGCGACGTCCTCGCGGCGCGGCTCGCACCGCGCCATCGTAGGCTCGTCGAGCTCACGGCTCCGTACCACCTCGACAAGAACGTGCTCGTCGCGACGCGCGGGCAGGCGTCGATCCTGGCGCATCTCCTGCGCGACGAGATCGGCCTCTACGCCAATCGCTTCAAGGCGCGTGTTCGCTTCTCGCGTGAGCTCGTGAGCCCGCGCGTCGAGCGTGACGGCGATCGGCTCGTTGCGCGCTGGTTCACCGAGGGTGGTGCGCTCGTCGGTGATGCCGGCACGACGTTCCTCCTCGCGGGGCCGTTCCCGTATCTCTGGCAGCCGGCCGAGCACGCGTTCCATCAGGTCGCGTCCGAGGTCGATCTCGACGCCGCGCTCGGCATGGCCCGTGTGCCTTCGCTGCCGCTCGGAGGCGACAACGAGGAGCGCGTGGGCCGCGCGCTGCTCCTCCGCGGCCGCGGTCTCGGCGTGACGCTCCCGGCCCCCGAGGTCTTCGGTCTCCCGCCGCTCGTGAAGCCGTCGTTCGAGCTGCGCCTTTCAGGCACGCCGCTCGACGTGGTCGGAGACCTCACGGCCGTGTACTCGATCGGCAAGGTGCCGGTAGCCGCACACCGGAAGGACGGCGACGGTCGTGACGTCGAGGCCGAGGCCGAGGCGCTCGCACGTGTCCACGAGGCCGGCTTCGCCGCCACTCAGCGCGGCTTGATGGCATCGGAGGAACGCGCGGTCCTCTTGTGGCAGGAGGGCCTCGCTCGCCTTCGTGCGTCGGCTTCGCCTCGCTTCGAGGTGCTGGTGGCGGAGTCGCTCGCCAACACGAAGGTCGGGCCGCCGGTACAGATGGACCTCCGCGTGAGCTCCGAGGTGGGGTGGCTCGAGGCCGAGCTCGAGTTCCGCGCCGGCGCGCTCGGTGTCGAGCTGGCGCGGATGCATCGCGCGCTCGCGGAGGGCCGGCGCTGGGTGGTCCTCGAAGGCGGCACGCTCGCGCGGATCTCCGAGGACGTCGCCGCGCTCGTCGACGAGGCGCGCACGCTCGACGCGGGCAGGGGAGCGATGCGTCTGCCTCCGCATCAGTTCGGGCGGATCGCGCGGTGGATCGAGCTCGCCGATCGGCCGGACTCGCGGATCGCCGTCGCGGTCGATCCACGCGCCGAGTCACTCCGTGCTCGCTTGCGCGATCTGGCGAAGAGCCCGCGCGCGTGCGTCCCCTCGAGGCTCGAGACGACGCTGCGCCCGTATCAGCTCGTCGGCCTCGCGTGGCTCCAGCTCCTGAAGGAGCTCGGCGCGGGCGGGCTCCTCGCCGACGACATGGGCCTCGGCAAGACGCTGATGACGCTCTCGTTCCTCGCGCGCTGGAAGGAAGACGGCGGCGCCCGGCCGGCGCTCGTCGTCGCGCCGACGTCGGTCGTCGGCAACTGGGTCCGCGAGGCGGAGCGCTTCACGCCCGGGCTCCGCGCGATCGCGTGGACAGGGCCGGCCGCCGGGAGGCGAGAAGCGGCGCTCGACGAGCACGATCTCGTCGTGACGACGTACGGTCTCCTCCGTCGTGAGGCGACGCGGCTCGCGAAGACGCGCTTCGGCTGCGTGATCCTCGACGAGGCGCAGAACGTGAAGAACCCGGCGTCGGCGACGGCACGGGCTGCGCGCCGGCTCGACGCCGAGATGCGCCTCGCGCTCACGGGCACGCCGGTCGAGAACCGCCTCTCGGAGCTCTGGTCGCTGATGACGTTCGCGAACCCCGGGGTGCTGGGGACGGCGGCGGATTTCGACGAGCGCTACGAGCGCCCGATCGGAATCCGCCCCGACGGCGCCGTCGCCGCGGAGCTGCGTGCGACGGTGCGACCGTTCATCCTCCGGAGGACGAAGGCCGAGGTGCTCGTCGATCTGCCCCCGAAGACCGAGATCGATCGCGTGTGCGTGTTCGGGCTGAGACAGAGGCGTGCCTACGACGCGCTTGCGCTCGCGGTGCGCGAGGCCGTTCGCCGGGCTCCGGAGCGTCGGCAGGGCGCGCGGACACAGCTCGCCGTCCTCACCGCGCTCCTGCGGCTCCGGCAGATGGCGTGCGATCCTCGCCTCGTCGATCCGGAGGCGCGCCCGGAGGACAGCGCGAAGCGCGCGAGCTTCCTCGACCTCGTCCGCGAGCTCGTCTCCGAGGGGCGCCGCGCGCTCGTCTTCTCGCAGTTCGTCGAGCTGCTCACGCTCTGGCGCGAGGACCTCGATCAGGCGAAGGTCGCCTACGAGTATCTCGACGGCTCCACGACCAATCGCGAGGCCGTCGTCGATCGCTTCCAGAACGGGACCGCGCCGCTGTTCTTGATCTCGCTGAAGGCAGGAGGCGCCGGGCTGAACCTGACCGCGGCCGACACGGTCATCCATTGCGACCCGTGGTGGAACCCTGCGGCGGAGGACCAGGCGACCGATCGCGCGCATCGGATCGGACAGCAGCGCGCGGTCACGGTCGTCCGCCTCGTCGCGCGCGGGACGGTCGAGGACAAGATCGCGCTTCTCAAGCGTCAGAAGCGGGAGCTCGCGGAGGCGATCGTCGGCGCGGACACGAGCGCGCTCTCGGGCCTCGCGGACGAGGACATCGACGTGCTCCTCGGGGACGTCGAAGGCGAGCTCGACGACGAGCCCGACGCGGAGGGCACGTAGCAACCATCGAATCGGGGCGACGACAAACGAGAAGCGGGAAGGTGGACCGGAGACCGATCCTTCCTTCCCGCTCGTGTGCCTCGTTCGGCGCATCGCTCGTGAAGAGCGACGCGCGCTACGGCTTCACGCGATCTGGGCGTTGTTGCCCGCCTCGAGCGCCTCGACGGAGTCGATCATCGGCGTCTGTCCGCGCGAGGCGGCGACGCGGCCGCCCTCCGGCGGATCGAACGGCGCCCGTCCGAGCTGCTTCGTCTCGAAGCGCGGGAGGAACGCGGGGATGACGTAGCCGCGGATGACCCACCACCAGAAGCTCCTCCAGTTGAGGTCCGGGTGGATCTTGTCGGCGATCTTCGCGTGCTCCGCGTACGCGGTGCTCCAGTGCGCCGCGGCGTTGGCGTGATGCACGGTGTGGAGGCCGTTGTTGAACACGAGGAAGTTGAACACGCGCCCGGTGATGTTCCGCGAGTGGTTGTACTTCGACCACGGATCGCAGTGCACGTGCTGCATGTAGTTGAACCACATCATCGAGTACGAGCCGAGGAGGGTCGGGAGGCCGAAGGCGAAGATCCAGACCTTGAACCCGACCCACACGCCGTTCAGCGCGACGGACGCGATGAGCGTTCCGACGAGCGCTCCGATCCAGACCACATACTGCGTGATGATCTGTCTGTAGAGCCTGGGGTTCGCGGTCTTCGCCTTGGCGATGTACTCCTTGATCGGAAACGACTGGTAGTACGCCGAGACGAAGAAGTAGCTGAGCGCGATGTACCAGACGTTCCGGTTCGTGTGGCGCCACGTGATCGTCGCGTCGCCCTCGCGGTTCAGGTGCTTGTGGTGATTGAGATTGTGGGTCGGGACCCACGCGAAGACCGGGTACCCGTAGAAGATCGAGAGCCAGTACGAGTAGAAGGAATTCAGACGCTTCGACGTGAACGTCGGGCAGTGCTGGTGGTTGTGAACCATCGTGCCCGCAGCCACCGCGAGGTAGAGGCTCAGCGGCGTGAGGTACGGCAGCAGCGTCGGGTTCCTGAGCTGCGCGACGAGTACCACGGGCATCGCGAGGGCCCAGACCAGGGAGCGGTAGTCGGCCGGATTACGCGGAAGCATCGGGCTTTGGGGTAGCTTCGACTGGTTCGTGGAGCAAGCGCGAAACCACACATTTTTCCGTCAGGACCGTGTCATCGTGAGGGCTGCGCAGCGCTCTTCGCAGTCTCGGGTGCAGACTTTGCCGATGGCGGCTCTCAGGCCTTCTCGGCCATCGCTCGTGGCGCAAATCCCGCGGGTGGGGGCGCGGACTCGGGGGATCGTCACGGCACCTGCGGAGCAACTCGAAGCGCTCCCCCGGTCGCTGGTCGCGTGCGTTGGCGAGGCAACGGAGGAGGCCGTCCCCAGCGCGTAGTCGTCTACGCGCGGGGATCGCTGATGCTCTCGGACGCGAATCGTGGGGAGTGCCGGCAACGGAGTCAGATGGCTGAGGTTCGGGCGCGCCGGCGGTTGGAGACCGTCCCTCGCGTTCGACTCCTCCGCGGGCGTCGAGCCGTCCGCCGGTTCGCCAGCGCGCATTCGCGGCGAGCGGTCCCGTCGGCTTCGGGATCGCGTGCTCGTCGCTCGTCGCTCGTCGCTCGTCGCTCGTCGCTCGTCGCTCGTCGCTCGTCGCTCGTCGCTCGTCGCTCGTCGCTCGTCGCTCGTCGCTCGTCGCTCGTCGCTCGTCGCTCGTCGCTCGTCGCTCGTCGCTCGTCGCTCGCGTGGAGAGCGATTCGCTACCGCTCTTCCCATTCGATCGTGAGCGTCCAGTTCTCCGGGGCGAGGAGGTCGCCTTCGTCTCGTCCGCACGCGACGTGGTTCGCGACGCGGGTCGGGACGTTGATGCCGGCGATCGTCGGATCGTCGGTGGGCGGCGCCGGATGCCGGCGGTAGCGCTCGGTGCGGGCGATGCCGGATGCCGTGTAGAGGGCCCAGGTCTCGACGCCTCCGTTGGAAGGGACCGGCACGCACACGCTACCGAATCGGAACGCGCCGACTTCGGTGGGCGAGGCGCTGCGCGGGGTGAAGCGCACGGCTCGGAGCCGGTCATGCCGCGTGGTGTCGATCGGGAGCCGGAAGAGGACCCAGTTCGCGTGCGTGCGGGCACCGAGCCCGTTGAGACGAACACGGAGGGCGGTGACCTCTGCGGTCCTCCGGGTCCACGTCTCCGCGAGCGGACCGCTCGGGTGGACCGGCCCCCGCTCGAGCGGTTCGTCCGGGAGGACCTGGCGGTTCGGCGGTAGCGTCAGCCCGAGGAGCGCGAGCGCACCGATCCGCCGCCACGACATGGCCTCGACCATAATCCGGCTCGCGGGAATCGAGGCCAACAAGCGTCGCGCCGCGAGTTCCGCTAAAGAGGGCTCCGGACATGACCACGGCTACATCCTTCACGCCGGAAGAGCTAGAGCGCTGCATCACCCTGCTCGAGACGCTCGTCGGGGACCCTGCGCGCCTGACGACGATGGAGCGTGAGGCGCGGGTCAGGCTCCTGATGGCGGCCGGGCGGCTCTCGCGGCCGACGCGCGAGGAGAGCCGGGTCAAGGGCAGGGCGTTCCGGAAGAAGGCCCGCAAGGAGCTCGTCGCGCACGATCGCGCCGCAAAGGCTGCGACCGAGATCCGGACCGTGCGCAGCGCCGAGGTCTTCGTCGCGCCTCCGCAGCTCGTCGGCGGCGCGCCGGAGGGCTCCGAGGTGCGCGAGCTGCTCCAGCCGCGGAACTGCTACGTCTGCAAGGAGGAGTACCGCCGGCTCCATTTCTTCTACGACGCGATGTGCCCGTCGTGTGCGGAGCTCAATTATGCGAAGCGGTTCCAGACGGCGTCGCTCGAGGGGCGGACGGCCCTCATCACGGGCGCGCGCATCAAGATCGGCTTCCAGTCCGCGCTGATGATGCTCCGCGCGGGAGCGCGCGTGCTCGTCACGACGCGCTTTCCGCGCGACGCCGCAGCGCGCTTCGCTCGCGAGGACGACTTCGCGAAGTGGAAGGATCGCCTGGAGGTGTTCGGTCTCGATCTCCGCCACTCACCGAGCGTCGAGATCTTCGCGCGCTACATCACGCAGACCGAGTCGCGTCTCGACATCCTGATCAACAACGCGGCCCAGACCGTCCGTCGCCCGGCGGCGTTCTACGCGCACATGCTCGATATGGAGCGACGCGCCTTCGCCGAGCTGCCGTCCTCCGTGCAGTCGGTCCTCCACGCGCATGAGGAGTGCAAGGCGGGGATGGCGGTCGAGGCGGGGCCTGCGCTCGAGCAGGGCAGCGGCCCCGCGGCGGGGTCGACCGGCTTCGTCGCCTGGCGCGGGGGCGACGGACCCGGGGTCGGCATCCGTGCCTCGGCGGCGCTCTCGCAGATCCCGTGCGCGTACGACGACACGTCGCGCGACCACGAGCTGTTCCCGTCCGGGCGTTCCGATGCCGACCTCCAGCAGGTCGATCTCCGCGCCATCAACAGCTGGCGGCTCAAGCTGAGCGACGTTCCCTCGCCGGAGATGCTCGAGGTCCAGCTCGTCAACGCGGTCGCGCCGTTCATCCTTTGCAGCAAGCTCAAGCCGCTGATGGCCCGAGACCGGACGGACGAGAAGCACATCGTCAACGTGTCCGCGGTGGAGGGCCAGTTCGCGCGCCGGACCAAGACGGACAAGCACCCGCACACCAACATGGCGAAGGCGGCGCTCAACATGATGACGCTGACGAGCGCGCCCGACTACGCGGCGAGCGGCATCTTCATGAACGCAGTCGACACCGGTTGGGTGACGGACGAGGATCCGATCGCGATCTCCCAGCGCAAGCAGGAGATGCACGACTTCCAGCCGCCGCTCGACATCGTCGACGGCGCTGCGCGCGTCTGCGATCCGTTCTTCTCCGGTCTCATCACAGGCACGCACGTCTGGGGGAAGTTCCTCAAGGACTACGCTCCCGCGCAGTGGTGAAGCGGATCATCGATATGGACTCCCCCAAGCTCGAATCACGTCCCAGGTTCTCCGGTCCCCGAGGCCGGGTGCTCGTCATCGCCGGCTCCGACTCCGGAGGCGGAGCCGGGATCCAGGCCGACATCAAGACCGTGACCATGCTCGGCGGCTACGCGGCCACCGCGGTGACGGCGATCACGGTGCAGAACACGCTCGGCGTCACCGGGGTCACTCCGATCCCCGTCGACGTGATCGAAGCACAGGGCCGCGTCGTGCTCGACGACATCGGCGCGGACGCGATCAAGACGGGCATGCTCGGTGACGTGGAGACGGTCGAGACCGTCGCGCGGCTGATCGATCATGCGGGCGGTGTCCCGTCGGTGATCGATCCGGTGATGATCGCGAAGGGCGGTGCAGCCCTCCTCCCGCCTCGAGCGCTGAGCGCGATCACCTCGCTCCTCGTCCCGCGCTCGGCGCTACTGACGCCGAACGCGCCCGAGGCGGCGACGCTGACGGGGCTCGTGACGGAGACCACCGACGACCTCCGGCGCGCCGGCGAGGCGCTGCTCGCGATGGGCGCGAAGGCCGTCATGATGAAGGGCGGACACGTCGCCGGCGAGCACGTCGTCGACGTCCTCATGTGGCCGGGCGGCGAGGCGGTCTTCGAGGGAGCGCGGATCGACACGCGCCACACGCACGGCACCGGCTGCACGCTCGCGTCGGCGTGCGCGACTGGGCTCGCGCAAGGGCTCCCGCTCCGGGACGCGGTCGCGCGAGCGTGGGCGTACGTCCGCGAGGCGCTGCTCCGCGCGCCGGGCTTCGGCGCCGGTCACGGGCCGCTCGATCACGGCTGGCCGGTCCGGAAAGCGGCGCGTGCCTTGGTCGAAGACAAGTGAAGCTCACGCTCGGTTGCAGGTCGGTCGCGTTGGGCGGGGCGCTCGTGGCGCTCGCTGCGTGTGCGCCGGCGGCATCGCCGCGGCCGAGCGGCGCCGACGCACCTGTCGCGAGGGCCGCCCGCGACGACGCTCCGGCACGACCTCGCCGAGCGCGGGTGCCTCCCGTTCCGGCGCCGAAGCGTCCCGTCGTCCATACCTTCTTCGGCACGGACGTCACCGACGACTACGAGTGGCTCGAGGACGGACAGAGCGCCGAGGTGCAGGCATTCAACGATGCACAGAATGCGCTCACGCGCTCGACGCTCGACGCGCTCCCGGAGCGCGCCGCGGTGCGCGCGCGAGTGGCGTCGATCTACGGAGCTGCCTCGGCGGACTGGGTCGGCGTGCAGCACCGAGGCGGTCGCCTCTTCGCGTTGAAGAGCGCTCCGCCGAAGCAGCAGCCGATCCTCGTCGACCTCGGACCGGTGACGGCGCCGAGAGCGCCGGACGTCGCGAGCGAGCGCGTCGTCGTCGACCCGAACGCGATCGACCCCTCCGGCAAGACGACGATCGACTTCTTCGTCCCGTCCCCCGACGGCCGCATCGTCGCCGTGTCGCTGTCGAAGGGTGGATCCGAGAGCGGTGACATCCATCTCTTCGACGTCGCCACCGGTAAGGCGCGTCGCGAGACGATCGCGCGCGTGCATGGCGGGACGGCGGGCGGGAGCGTCGCGTGGAACGCGGACGGCAGCGGCCTCTACTACACGCGCTATCCGCGCGACGGCGAGCGGTCGGCCGTCGATCTCGACTTCTACCAGCAGGTCTGGTTCCACAAGCTGGGGACGCCCGAGTCCGCCGACACGTACGCCATCGGGAAGGACTTTCCGCGCATCGCCGAGACGGAGCTCGTGAGGAGCGACGACGGCAAGCGGATCCTCGCTCATGTCTCGAACGGGGACGGCGGAGAGGTCGAGCATCATGTGCTCGACGGCGGGAAGTGGCTCCGCCTCTCGCGATTCGAGGACGAGCTCTCGGCGGCCGCGTTCGGGCCGGACGGGAAGGTGTACGCCGTCTCGCGAAAGGACGCTCCGCGCGGGAAGATCGTCGTGTTTGCCCCGCCATTCGATCGTGCGTCCGCCACCGATGTCTTGCCCGAGGGAGACGCGGTCATCGAGGACGTGATCGTCACGAAGGGGGCGCTCTACGTCGTCGAGACCGCCGACGGCCCGTCGCGCCTCCGCCGATTCCCGCTCGGGGAGAAGCCGCAGCCGCTCGCGCGCGAGATCCGGCCCTCGAAGCCGGCGAAAGGCGTGAAGCCGGTGAAGGGCGCGAAGCCGGCGAAGGGCGTGAAGCCCGTGAAGAAGTCGCCGCCGCCCCCACCTCCGCCGCCTCCGCCGCCTCCGACGACGATCGCGCTGGGTGCCCGTGGTCACGCAGCTGCGGTCCTGCCTCTTCCGCCGGTGTCGAGCGTCAGCGCCGCGCTACCGATCGGCGAGGATCTCCTCGTCCGTATCGAGAGCTTCGTCGAGGCGCCGAAGTGGCTCCTCTATCGCGCGAGCGAGCATCGCCTCGTCGCGACGTCCCTCGCGAAGAAGGCCGCGTACGACATGAGTGACGTCGAGGTCGTGCGCGAGACGTGCGTGTCCAAGGACGGAACCCGAGTCCCGATGAGCATCCTTCGCAAGCGCGGAGCGAAGCTCGATGGATCGTTGCCGGCGTACCTCACCGGCTACGGCGGGTTCGGCGTGACGCTCAAGCCGCGCATGCGTGCGACCTACCGCATCTGGCTCGACAGCGGCGGTGTCGTCGCGGAGGCGAACCTCCGCGGCGGAGGCGAACGCGGAGAGGCGTGGCATCGCGCGGGCAACCTCACGAACAAGCAGAACGTGTTCGACGACTTCGCTGCGTGTGGGCGCGCGCTCGTCGACCTCGGATACACGAAGCCGGAGCGGCTCGCGATCAGCGGGCGCTCGAACGGGGGCCTCCTCGTGGGCGCCTCGCTCGTGCAGAACCCTTCGATGTTCCGGGCGGTCGCCGCGGGCGTCGGCATCTACGACATGCTCCGGACCGAGCTAAGTCCGAACGGCGCCTTCAACGTCACGGAGTTCGGGTCGGTGAAGGACGAGGCGCAGTTCCGCGCGCTCCGCGCCTATTCGCCGCTCCACAACGTGAAGGACGACACGGCCTATCCGGCGGTCCTCTTCATGACCGGCGCGAACGATCCGCGCGTCGACCCGTATCACTCGCGGAAGATGACCGCGCGGCTCCAGGCGGCGACGTCGTCGGAGCGACCGATCCTCCTCCGTGCGAGCGAGGGCACGGGCCACGGAATGGGCACGCCGCTCGCGGCGGAGATCGACGAGGTTACCGACATGCTCACGTTCCTCCTCCACGAGGTGGGCGCGAGCGTGCCGGCGTCGAAGTGAGCGCCGAGGCGAGCCGCCGAGCGCGGTCGCGGGTCACTCGTCGTCGGCGGTCTCGTTCGCGACGTTCTGCGGGGCAAGCGCCGAGCGCGAGTCGTCCGGATCGACCGACCACGCTTTCTGCATTCGCGCGAGCACGCGCGACCGTTCGGCGATGCCAGCTCGATGGGCAAAGGAGACGCTTTGGGGGCGGCTCGCGGACGGGATGCGTCCTCGTCGGTACCACGACCTCATGCTAAGAACCTCGCGCCCGGCGCTCTGGGGAGCGCAGGGACCGGGCGTTCGAAGGAGTCAATCTGCGCATGGTCCGTCGCAATCTTCGTGTCCTCGCCGTCGTGGGCCTCGGAGCGATGGCGGCGTGTGGTGATGGGGCGAGCGTTCCCAGCTCCGGGGCGGCGGACGACGCCGGCGTCGCGCCGCAGGCCTTCGGCGAGCTCGTCTCGGTCGAGCAGATCGCCGTCTACCAGGCGGTGAAGGTATCGCTCGTCTCCGAGGGGGCGACGGTGGTGCCGAACGCGCCCGTCATCGCGAAGCGTCCCGCTCTCGTTCGGCTGCACGCGAAGGCCCCGCTCAGCACCAAGGTCCCGAAGCTCGTCGCGGAGCTTCGGGTTCGCAATCCCGGCCAGCCGGACGTCGTGCTGCAGAGCGGACCGCGCCCGCTCGGGGCGTTCCAGGAAGGCGACCTGTCGTCGTCCTTCTACTGGGAGCTCGAGGCCGAGCAGGTGACGCAGGGTGCCCAGCTCTCCGTCGAGATCCGCGACCCGAGCGGTGCCGATCCAAGCGTCATCCGATATCCGTCGACGGGCGAGCTCTCGATGAACGTCGGAGCCTTCGAGCCGACGCTCAAGGTGAAGTTCGTCCCGATCAAGTACCAGGCGGACGGCTCGGATCGCGTGCCCGCGATGGATGACCTCACGATCGAGGGCTACCGCCAGGCGCTCTACAAGATGTACCCCGTCACCGCCGTCGACATCTCCGTGCGCGACGTCGTTGCCTGGCCGCTCGTGGTGCGAGGGGACGGCGAGGGATGGAGTCAGCTCCTCGATGCGGTCATGGAGACGCGCGAAGACGACAAGCCCGCCGACGATGTCTACTACGTCGGCGTCTTCGTGCCGGCCGCGACGCAGCGCGAGTACTGCGAGGCCGGATGCGTTCTCGGGGTCGCTCCCGCGGTCGGTCTCGCCGAGAACGTCTCGCTCCGGACCGCGATGATCGTCGGCTACCACTCGGAGCACTTGCACGGCACGCTCGCCCAGGAGCTCGCCCACGCGATGGGCCGGATGCACGCGCCTTGCGGCAACCCGGCTGCCATCGATCGGAAGTACCCGTACGACGACGCGAGCATCGGGGCCTGGGGGTGGGACCTCGAGCAGCGGAAGCTCGTCGATCCCGACGAGGTCTACGACTTCATGAGCTACTGCAACCCGGTCTGGGTCTCGGACTACACCTACGCCGGCATCTACGCCCGGATGGCGAAGGTCGATCGGGAGAAGCGCCCCGAGGTGACCGAGCCGCCGCCTTCGGCGATGAAGACGTACCACGTCGCGAAGGACGGCACGCTCCGGCCCGGGCCGACGATCCACGGTGGCTTGGCCCGCTCCTCCGACGAGCTCGTGCTCGAGAACGGCGCGCACCAGGCGGTGGGCAAGGTGCGCGGGTCCTTCCACGCGCTGTCCAACATCGGCGGTGGCATCCTCGTGACACCGACGGAGATCCCCGCAGCGACGCTGAAGCGCGCGCGCTTCGCCCGCACCGTAGCGCAATAGTCGCGCTTGCTCGCGCTCAGGGCCGCGGCGCAGCGCGCGACTCCGGGTGGTTGGGGGCACCCGAATGGTGACACAATCGCGCGGTCATGGACCGACTCGATGAGCTCCGCGCGGATTGGCACAAGGCATCGGAAAAGGACAAGCCGCACGACGTGGTGAAGGCGCTCGTGGAGCTCGAGAAACTCGAGCCGCAGGAGCCGCGCTGGTCGCAACGCCTCGGCGAATCGTACCGCCGCATCGGCCAGACGAAGGAGGCCGTCGACGCGTTCGCGCGCGCCTATCAGCGCTACTTCGACCGCGGGTTCCTTCCGCGCGCGATCGCGATGGCGAAGCTCGTGAAGTCGCTCGACGCGGCGCGAGGCGATCTGCTCGAGGCCTCGCTTCCGAAGGGCGGGCCGGGCGTGCCGCCGCCGCTGCAGTTCGGGCGCACCGTCGGAACGGCACCGCCGCTGCCGGGGACGACGAGCCGCGAAGGCGCGGAGGACACCGCTCCGATTCATCCGAAGGCCGTCGTGAAGCCCCCGCCGCTTCCCGCCGGCGACGGGCCGAAGCCCGCGCGCGGAGCTGCTCCGCCACTTCCGCCGATGCCCTCGGAGCCGCTGCCGCTCGTGACGCTGAAGCAGCCGAGCCTGCGGCCGCCGCCACTCCCGCACACGCCCGTCCGGCCCGCTCCACTGACGCGAGCGGACGACTCGATGATCGACGAGGTCCGCTTCGTCGATGCGCCCGACTCGAGCATCGAGGTCCTCCTCGTCGACCTCGTGAGCTCCGAACCCGTGATCGTCGTCGACGAGGACGAAGAAGACGATGACGGACCGCCGACGAGGTCACTCGATGACCAGCCTCCGCGATCGCGTGAGGAGCCCGCGCACGACGCCTACGCGACGATGGCGTCGTTCCGCCTCTTCGCATCGCTCTCGCGCGATGCGCTGGTCGCCCTCGCGAGCGCTGCGGAGCTCGTCGAGTTCGTGCCCGGCGCGATGATCATCGTGCGGGACGAGCGCGCGTTCGCCCTCTACGCGATCGTCTCCGGGCTGGCCCGCGTCTCCGTGGCGGGGGCGAGCGGCGAGATCGGTCTGAAAGAGGGGGACATCTTCGGCGAGGCCTCGCTGCTCGACGAAGGGCAGCGTCAGGCGGACGTGAGGGCCGAGACGCCGCTCATGACGCTCCGGATCGAGAAGCGCGCGCTCGACGCGGTGATGAAGGAGCATCCGGAGGTCGAGGATGCGCTGTTCGATCTGCTCGCGCGCCGCCTCATCACGAACCTCATGCAGACGTCGCCGCTGTTCGCGGCGTTCGAGCCCGCGGTTCGGCTCGAGCTCGCGCAGAAGTTCGAGGTCAGGCGGGCGCCGGCGGGCACCGTCATCGCCGAGCGCGGGCGTCGGAGCGACGGCCTGTACGTCATCCTTGCGGGCAACGTCATGGCAGAGCACGAGGGCACGGCGCCCACACGTATCGCCCGCGGGACGGCCTTCGGGCACAGCTCGCTGCTCGGTACCGGGACCGCGGACGTCACCGTCCGCGCCGCGTCGGAGGCGATCCTCCTCCGGATGCCGGCGGCGGGGTTCGGGTCGCTCGCCGCGCTCTATCCGCCAGCGCTGGCTCATCTCGCAGAGACGGCGAGCGAGCCGCTCCCGATGAGCCGCCGAGCGCCCTGACGCGCCGCGCTGGAGGCGGGGCGGTCGGCGCGGGCGACGCGGGGCACCCACCCACCCGTTACCCGCAAATCCCCGCAGTAGTGCCCGAGCCACCTGCTGAGCTGGGGCGCAGGCGCGCGCCGAGCCGTGCGCCGTCGATTGGGACGGGTCTCGCTCGGGCAAGGCGCACCTCGATGGGTGCTCGAGCGGCCTCTGCGGGTTGTTGGCACGATCCCCAATCTTCAGCCGCCTCTCTCCCTACTGTCGGGTAAGGTGGACCGCCCGCGTCGCATGGGCGCGGTCTTCATCGGAGCTTCAGCGGAGGTCTTGCATGCGGGAGATGCTCGAGAGCTACGTCCTCGTTTTCGGCGTCGGCGCTGCCGTCGCCATCGGGGCGAAGCGCATCGGCGTTCCGTACAACGTCGCGCTCGTAGTGATCGGTCTTCTCCTCGTCTTCGCGAACGTCCTGCCGCACGCATCGCTCGAGCCAGACGTCGTCCTCGTCGCGTTCCTTCCCGTCCTCGTCTTCGAGGCCGCGCTCTTCGCCGACGCTGACAGCCTCCGGGAAGCGAGCCGGCCGATCCTCGCGCTCGCGGCTCCGGGCGTCGTGATCTCGCTCGTCGCCACCGCGGGCGTAGCGACGTTCGCGCTCGGCCTGCCGTTCTCGGCCGCCCTCCTCCTCGGCGCTCTGCTCTCCATCACCGATACCGTCAGCGTCCTCCTCGCGTTCCGGAGCATTCGCGTTCCGCACCGGCTCGCGGCGATCATGGAAGGTGAGAGTCTCTTCAACGACGGCACGGCGCTCGTCCTCGTGAGCCTCACGAGCGCGGTCGTCGTCACAGGACACGTCGACTACGCAGCGACGACGCGCGCGCTGCTCCTTGCGATCGTCGGCGGCGTCGCGGTCGGCGCCATCTTCGGATGGGTCGGTGCGGCCGCGCTGAGGCGGACCCCGGATCACCTGACCGGGATCCTCGCCTCGGGCGTGCTCGTGTTTGCGACGTCGCTCCTCGCCGAGCGCATCCATGCGTCTCCGGTCATCGCGGTCGTCGTGGCTGCGCTCGTGGTCGGCCGCGCCGCACGTCACGCGCTCGAGCCGTCGCGTGTGCTCGCGCTTCAGGGCTTCTGGGAGGCCATCGGTTTCAGCATCAACGTCCTCCTCTTCGAGCTCGTGGGAATGCAAATCGATGCGCGCATGTTCCTGACCGAAGCGGGTTCGATCCTCGCTGCGGTCCTTGCGCTTCACATCGGTCGTGCCGTGGCCGTCTACGGCTGCTTCGCGATCCTGCGTGCGCTCGGGCGCGAACAGATCCCGATCCGCTGGCAGCACGTGATGGTCTTCGGCAACATCAAGGGAGCTCTCTCGATGGCCGCGGTCCTCGCGCTCCCGGCCGGGCTTCCGCATCGAGCGCGTCTCGTCACGATCGTCTTCGGCGTCACGTTCGTCACCCTGATGATGCAGGCGCTGCCGTTCCGTCGCTTCCTCAAGGCCTTGAACATCGCCGGCAGCACGGCCGACGCGTTCGACGTCGCGCGCGCCCGCCTCATCGCCGCGCGCCGCGGGCAGACGGAGCTCGACGGGATGCTCGGCACGGGGCTCCTCTCTCGGGCGGAGCACGCGGAGCGACGGGCAGCATTCCAGCGCATCATCATCCAGTCGGAAACCGAGCTCCGCACGCCCGAGGCGGACGCGGCCGATGACATGATCATCGACGGCGCTCTGCTGGCCGCGCAGAAGGCCGCGCTCCTCGATGCGGCGCGCCGCGGTCTCGTCGCGACGGAGACGGCGGACAAGGAGATCGCGGACATCGACCGCAGGCTCCTCAAACTCTCGGTAGCACATGGCGAAGCGGCCTCGCATACGCCGACGCTCCCGGCGGAGGAGGGAACATGAAGATGAAGATCGTCATCGCAGGCGCCGGCCGCGGCGGCTTGAACCTCGCGGTGCACCTCCAGAAGGTCGGGCACACCGTCCTCATCCTCGAGCGAGATCCGATCGTCGCCCAGCACGCGACCGAAGCGTACGGCATCGTCGCGCTGACCGGAGACGCGACCAACGCGGCGACGCTGCGTCAGGCCCAGCCCGAGCGCGCCGACGCCGTGCTCGCGATGCTCCATCGCGATGCCGACAACCTCGGCGTCGGCCTTCTCGCGCGCTCGCTCGGAGCGAAGCGGATCATCGTCCGCATGAGGGATCCGTCGTACCGTGCCGTCTACGAGGAGGTCGGCATTCGCCAGATCCTCTCCGAGACGGAGATCCTCGTCGGTGCGCTCGCCACCGCGATCGAATACGAGGCCGTGCGCCACTCGATGGTGCTCGGATCCGGCGAGGCAATCGCGGTCGAGATAACGATCCCCGAGCGCGCCTGGGTCGTCGGCAAGGCGGTGAGCCAGCTCGCCCTGCACCCGGCGTTTCCACGATCGTGTGTCGTCGCCGGAATGTTGAAGGGGGGCGCCGTACAAGCGCCGCGCGGAGCGTCGGTCTTGGAGGGGAACATGGACCTCCTCATCGTCTCCGCGCGTGAGGACCTACCCGCGGTCGTCGACTTCTTCCTGACGGAGAACGACCCGCGATGACGTCGGAGCGAGCCAAAGGGGTCGATTGACCGATCCGCGCACGAGAGGCGCCGCCGCGCAGGCGCGTCTCACAGAGGGAAGGGGGGAGACACTCGAGTGAAGGAAGCAGTGCAGCAATGAAGCAGTGGAAAGACATCGTCGGATTCGTTCTCCTGTTCGCCGGAGTCGGCGGCATCTTGGGCGGCGTCCACGGCGTGAGCGGAGGCGACAACTGGGGCGGCCCCGCGATCGGAGCCGGCGCCGTCGCGAACGTGATCGCCTATCGTGTGCTGCGCGCGTCACCGACGGCTTCGAGGCGCACGACCGACACGTCGTCGAAGAGCGGAACCTCGCAGGTCTGATCGCCCTCGGGCGGATCGAGGGATGCGCCGGCTCCGCCCGAGCGTGACGTGTCCGCGCCGTTCAGGCGCGGGCGTCGCCGGGGGCCCGGCGCATGCCGTGCCGCATCCGAAGCGTCTCGCGTCGGACGCGCGTCACTCGCCGGTCGCGTCGAGCGCGAGCGTGGGCGTCTCCGGTGCAATGAGCGCGGGCGCCGACGCGGGCGCGGGCAGCGGGTGCTTGCGCGGACGTCCGCGCGGGCGTCGCGGCGGCTGCGGATCGTCGGAAGAGAGGACGAGGACCTCGCCCTCGGCGCGCGCGCGCTTCGCGGGGCGGGGCAGGGCGATCGCGTCGAGGCGAGCCGAGAGCGAGGCGTTCGCCTCGGCATAGACACGCGCATACGCGAGCGCGCGCTGCGCGTGCTGCATGAGGACGTCCTGTCGCTCCTGGAGCTTGGCGCGCGCTTCGTCGAGCACGGCCTGGGCGGCGCTCAGGGCCTCCGCCGCGGTCTCGACCTCGGCGGCAGCGCCCGAGAGCGTCGTCGCATCGACGTCGCCGAAGCGCACGTCTGCGAGGTCGGAGGCGAAGAGATCGAGCAGGGATTGGATCGGGCTGGGAATGGCGCTCATGATGGACTGAGCATATGTTCAGTGAAGTGGTTCTGGGAAGCCCCTTCTCGCGCGGTCGCACGCTTTCCGCGCGTCCGGGCCTTCTGCCAGCGAAGGGTATGTCCGGAGCGCGTGCGCAGCGCGCAGCCGTCGATGCCCCACCGCGTCGACGGACGGGCGAAGGATTCGACGTCGACTCGCGCGGCCAGGTCCGCTCGCTGCGACCGCGCGCGGGTCAGTGCCCGACGGCGAGGACCGCCGTCCAATCGTTCTTCCGGTTGGCAGCGAGGAAGGGCAGTCGGTAGAGCGATACGGGCGCGTCTGGTCGCGGCGGCATCGCCCAGCAGACGGCGCCGATGAACTTGTCCGACCGGCACGACTCTGCGGCCGGAGCGCCGTCGACCACGAGCTCGACCGGCGTCGGCGCGTACCAAGGCGGCGTGCGTGCGACGGAGCTCAGGGGCAGCGGTTCGATCTCCGATGCGTCGGCCTTCCAGACCGTCAGCTTCGCGTGGTGCTCGAGCGCGCCGTAGAGCCGCTGCACGTCCTTCCCGCCGTCTTCTTCGATCGCGATCGCCAGGCCGACGTAGAAGAACGACGTGCTCACCTCGAGCACGCCGACCGCGAGCCCCGACTGGTCCGCTGAAGCGTTCGACGGAAACGGCGCTCGAGCGGCGAACCGATGAACCGAGCGACCGAGGATCCGCAATGAAGAGCCGTCGGTGATGTAGACGCCGACGAGCAACACGGGGTCGGGCCCACCGCGCAGGAATCCGTCGTGCCCCGACGCGATCTCGAGTCGTTCGATCTTTCCGTGAAAGTAGTGAGCCGGCATGGTTCGTCCTGAACCGCGTCACGGCTCCAAGCAGCCGCGACGGAGCGAGCGACGCGAGCATTATCGTCCAGCTGGCGATCCCGGGGCGGTCAAAACGCGTGTCCGCCGACAGAGAGTCGGCTCGACGGATTGACCTGTGTCAGCAAGACGGCGCCGCCGATGCCTCCGAGCCATCCTCCGTCGCGCTGCCTACAAGGCAGTCGGCGCCGTCGGAGAAGGAGGAGGGGGCTCGGGCGTCGCGGGCGTAGAGGCGGGAGTCACGGCCGGCGCGGTAAACGGGGGTGGCGTGTACGCGAAGCCTCGAACGCCTTCGATCATCACTCGCTGGAGCAGCTCTCGGAAATCGGCGAGTCCTGCATCGAAGTCTTGAGGTTGATTCGCATAGCCGGCGAGGAGGAGGACGGGGAATCGCCCACGGTTGCTCGATGTGCGGCTCTTGTAGACGAAGTTCGTGTGCAGGAGCACGAGCTGGACCCGCTCCTTGCGCGCATGTGGATCGACCTTCAGTTGTTCAGTGTTTGCTACCGAGAGCGTCGCCACGTGAGCGGAGAGACCGGCGAGCGTGGCGGGGCCCTGCTCCTCGATGGCCGCCGCGTAGCGCTTCTCGATCACGACTTCTTCCTGGGGATGGAGCCGGACGACCTCGTAGCCGGCGCCGGCAACGCCCTCGACGTAGTTCTGCATCAACACGCTCAGCTTCTTCTTCCCGAGATCTTGGGAGACGGGGAACGTGCGGATGAAGATCCTGCCGTCGTGCACGAGATGCTTGAAGCGCAGGTCATAGACGTGCTGCTCAGCGCGAGTTTCGTACTTGCCGTCACCGTTCTCATCGAGCTCGACGGTGACCACGTACCCCGTCGAGTCCTTCTCTACGAGCTCCTTCCGTGCCGAGTAGTAGTAGTTATCGAGTTTCCACTCGGTGCTCATCAAACTGCCGTCGGTGCGGGCCTCGACGGAGTACTTGTAGACCGAGTGCTGAAATCCTCGAGGTGTCACCGTCCCAGTGCGTCCCGGTCCACAGCCGGCAGTCACGACGCCGATGACGCCGATGAGCGCGCCCAGCGACACCCGAGAGCTCATACCGAACATCGCGGCGCCATACCTTGTTTGTGGGAAGGATCAAAGTCGGTAAACCGACGCTCCGCCTCATGGAGGCGGTTCGATGAAGACGAACTGGCTCTCGTGCGCGGCCAACGCAACACGGTCCGGGCGCACGCCGCAATTCCGATCGTGGTCGACCGACCCGATAGAGCGGCTACGAGCGAGGGGGGCCAGCGGGGATGCGAGGTGCTGCGACCGCGGGCGTCGACCCCGATCCGAGGGCGTCGACGAAGAGGTGTCGACGACGAGTGCACTCGGAGCCGCGTCGAGCGGCCCAACTCCTGGGGTCGGCAGCAGGCGTTCGAGCACGAGGGATACGACGCGGATCCCGCGCGGGCGTGTGCGAACGACGGCTGGGTACGGTCGTTGACCCTCGCGAGGGAGTTGGCCGACAACCTACCGGAGCCAAGTCATCGGTCCGACCAACGGCGGCTACCGTCGGCGATCCCGCGGCTCACGCATGCGTGAGCCCCGCAGCCAGAGGACGGCGAGTGCTCTTCTGCGAGAGGCGTGGCCTCTCGCCCCTCGAGGCGCGATGCGGGCGGAGCATCACTCGGGCTGGGAGGGCGGGCAAGGTCGGAGCCAGCGACGAAGCCGATGCCGGTCTGGTTCAGACGCATGACGTGCAACCTGAGCTCAGACGCATGCCTCGCCGAGCTGTCCGGTCTGGGAATGCGCTGCCGGCGTCATTGCTGCGACGGGCTTCTGCTTCGTTCTCTGCGGCGAGAGCCTCGCAGAGCAAGCGGTTCACGATGAGCACGGCATCACTGATCGCGAGCTCGACCTGAAAGGAGCGCGCGTCGTCTGCTTCGTCCCGGGCGGGTCGGCGGTGATCCGCGGCGACGGCTTACGTGAGAACGAGCAGCGCTTCACGGAGGATCGTCTCGACCGGAGCGGCTGCCATCTCGCGCTTCGTCGCGAGCGTCTCGAGCGCTCGACGCGCTTCATGCTCGCGAAAGCCCATGGACCGCAGACCTCGGGCGGCAGTCTCGAACGAGTCCGGTGTCGGCGCCGCGTACTTTCGGCGTCGCAAGTCCATGCGGCCCGCGACGTGCGCGCGGCCGAAGACCTGCTCGGCGTAGAGCGCGTTGTGCGCTCTGCATCTCACCCGCAGGTTGGCTTCTGTATCCGTCCCTCCGAACGCCTTCGGGCGGATGTGATCCAGCTCGAGGTACCCGCGCGCGGGGCAGCGATCGCCGTCCGGGCCCACGTAGGTGCACTGCGCGCCGTCTCGCGCGAAGACCTCCCGCCGCAGTGCTGCCGGGACATACCGAGTATCCGAGCGTGACGCCTTCGTTGCATGCGTGGACGCGGCACACTCCGCCGTCTTCGGCTCGGCGCTCGCTGCCCTGCGTCCCGATACGCCCTGATTGCTGCCGACCGCACTTGCGTGCACTTGCGCGCTTGGATCCTGCGTCCTGGTCTCCGAATGCACGGGAATGCCCGGATCGCTCGCCGCCGACTCCACAGTTTCGGCCCGCGTGGGGATGACGTGATCGCCCGCCATCGCCTCGAGCCGTGCGAGCGCGTGCGGGGCGTGCGCGGTCGGGGCTCGAGTCGTGAGCTCCGCATGTCCCGAGGTGGCCGAGGCGCCCGCGCTCGTCGCTTCGGCCGGCTTGCGCCTCCTGCCTCGTGGGCGAGGTGTCTTGCCGAGCCGCTGCTTCTCGAGCTGGGCCAGCAGCAGCGCGAGCGATGCGTCGAGGATGGTCTCCAGATCGCCGGTCGGGTTGCGATGGCGCATCAGGTCTTTGACGCGGTCGATCGTTTCCATCGTCGTGGCGCTCACAGTGAGCTCGACGCGGTACCTCGTCGCCGAGAGCGGCTCGACCCTCGGTCGCGGTCCGGGCGTGGGCGCCAGTGACAACGACCACGCCGACGCTGCATCGGAGGGCATCGCGATGGACACCGGCGATGGCGCCGCGACGGACACCGGCAATGCCGACGATACCGGCGACAAGAGCGCTTGCGACGCGACGGGCTCGACGCTCGCCGGTACATCCGGACGCGGAAAGCGCGCGGCGACCATCTTTTCGACCTCTCGCGTGCTCATACCGGACGCTTCGTGGAGCAGCTCGTCGACGTTGTCGCTCGTCAGGTGTTTCCGCAGCGCGTAGAGCGCACAGAGGTGGACCTCGCCCCGCTCGATGGATCCGAGCACTTGGGGGAAGCGCCGGACGGTGCGAGCCGCCGCGATCCGACGGTGAGCTTCGCCCTCGCTCATCCCAAGCTTGCGCGTGCAGAAGTCCCACATCGACGAGCACGAGTGAACGCGATCGAGCCGCCGCTCGTCGACCTCGACGAGATACGCGATGAGCTCCGCGCACCAGACGTTGCCCTTGCCGACATGCCCGCGCAGGCGCGCGAGCAGCTCCTCGTCGGACAGATCCCCCACCTTGTCCATGACCGCTTCTAACATGCACTTTCGCGGCTCACGGGACGGCCCCGTCCGCGGGCGATCGACGTTCGGACCACGTCGCGAGGTCTTTCGTGCGCGATCGCCCACGGAGGAGGCGACTCGTTGCGAGCAACGCCCGGCCGATGCACCCACCCTCGGTTTCGTGCCGGCCATCGGCCCGGGGGGCGTCAAGCGCGAACTACGAAATCGGCGCCGCACGCGCAGCGAACCACATGACGTCGAGCTCTCTTGGCCGTCGAAACACGCGCACGCGCACGCGCACGCGCACGCGCACGCGCACGCGCACCCCCCTCCCGTTCCTGCTCGTGCTGCTCCATGGCGCCCCCTGCAATCCAGGCCGCGAAGCTCCTCGTCGAGCCTGGGAGCATCGACTGGGCCTCGGTCTCGCATCCGCAGCGCGCCGGCTGGTGGAGCCGTGCCGCTGCCTCACCCCGAGCGGCGCACGTCTACGACGTTCAAAAACTCGAGCCCGGGTCGCGGTTCGTCGACACCGTCGAGATGCCGCCCGTGCTGCGCGTTCCATCACGTTCGCCGCCAGGGCCGATGCAGCGCCCCAAGCGTAGCCACCGCCCACGCGAGCACGTGCATACTGCCTGCGTCATGAGACCTCCCTGACCGCGTCGTCCGGAACGATGGTCTGGTCCTCAAAACGCAACGCGAGCCTGATCCTAGCGACCACATCGGCGACGCTCGCTGGCAGTGCACCTAACCGAATCGGAACGGCCGGCGCCGCGACGATGCGGTAGGGAGCGCCGGTCGGGGCGCAGTCGAACGCATACAAGCCACGCTCGGCGACGACCCTCCAAGTATTCGGGAGCCCTGGTGCGAGCTCAGGGGCGAACCTCGCCGTCGTCGAGGCAGGCAGAGCGAGGACAGCTTCAATCGCCGCATCATGCGCACTCGTGTCCCGCAGGAACTCCGCGGGCGCGCAACCGGCGCCAGCCGTGCTGAACAGCGCAACGCATCCAACCTCATCGCTGCCGAGCCAGTCGAACTCGAGGCCCTGAATGTCTGCGGCAGATTTCGGAGTCGCCGACGCCATCACCGACCTCCTCTCTCGGTTCGGAAACAGGGGGCCGGGTCGAGCAACTCTCCGCGATGGCGTCCCAGTCGATCCTGCATTCGCGAGCCCGCCACCGGTCGTACCCAATCAACTTCATCGGCCCGAATCACGGAAGGGGACCGGACGTACACCGTCGATGGCCTCGCTGGCATCCTCGACGAGTGGGACGAGGTCCCCGGCGTCTCGAATTCGACGATCCACAACCGCGTTGTCGAACGGGTCACGTCGATGGCCGACACCCTAGCTCTTGGGGCGTGGCACGCGCGGGAACGCTCTGCCGGGGTCGCGCCAAAGCCGAGCGCTGCCGACTGCTGCAGTCGTGTCCCGAAGCGGGCCTATCGCGGGGTCGCGCTAAAGCTGGTCCGCACCAAGCCTCGACACCGCGAGAGAGACTCGCGGGAGGCATAGTGCCCAGGGACGGAATCGAACCGCCGACACGGGGATTTTCAATCCCCTGCTCTACCAACTGAGCTACCTGGGCCCGCTCCGGTTTCCCGTGACGGGACGCGCAACATCTTCGTTTGGGCCCTCATTGTCAAGCGCGATGGATCACGACCGCATTTTTCCAGTGTCGGTCGTGCCTCGAGAGCGGGCCTAGCGGCGCTTTCGTCGCTCCTGCGGGGCCTCGTTCGCCTCGAACTGATCCGGGGCTGCGCCCTCGGGCAGGGCCATTCCCGCCGCCGCGTAGCGGCCGGTCGCGATGACGCGCGCCCGCGCCGGCGGCCGCCGCGCGAGCACGTAGACGAACGCGTCGACCTCGCGCGCTTCGGGCTCCGCGACGCGAAGGGCGATGCGCTCGCGCGTGTAGAGCTCGGGGTAGCCCTCGAAGGCGTCGAGCTCGCGGAGGGCGCGATCGTCGATTTCCCAGACCTCGCCCTCGATCCGCGTCGTCGGCGGAGGTGCGCCGTCGCGCAGCGGGAGCAGGGCGGGGTAGGGCCCGAGGTCGACGAGCGTGCACGGCTCGAGTGTCGTCGCTTCGCCGAGGAACGTGCATCCGAGCCGCAGGAGCACGCCGTGGTTGGCACCAGCACGCATCAGGGTGCCGTAGACGAAGACGAGGGGCATGACGCCCGTACGATACCGCGCTGACCTTTCGCGGAGGCGCCTGCCCATCGAGCGCGACCGCAGCGTAGGCGGCGGGGGGAAGCTCGTCGGCTCCAGGGGACAGTGCATCGAGTGAAACCGGAGATTGGTTTCTCGCGTAGAGCCTTTGATAAGCTCCCGTCGCCTTGATGACCTCAGCAGACCCGCTCTCACTCGTCGGCACGACGGTCTCGGAGAAATACGAGATCGAGAGGGTCGTTGGCGAAGGGGGCTTTGCCCTGGTCTATCGCGCGCGGCACATGGTCTGGAACCGGCCCGTCGCGATCAAGGTCTTCCGTGCGCTCGGCGATCTCCCGCCCGATCGACGCCAGGAGCTCGTCGAGAGCTTCATCCAGGAAGGCCGTCTCCTCGCGGATCTCTCGGAGCGGTCCGCTGCGATCTGCCAGGCGCGCGATGTCGGCACGTTGCGGACGCCGGACGGGCGCGAGCTGCCGTACATGGTCCTCGAGTGGCTCGAGGGCCGCTCGCTCGAGCAGGTCCTCGAAGCCGAGAGGGTGGCGGGGGTCCCGCCCCGCACCGCCGAGCAAGCGCTCCGCATCCTCGAGCCGGCGGCCGAGGCGCTCGCGCTCGCGCACAAGAAGGGCATCGCGCATCGCGACGTGAAGCCTGCAAATATTTTCATACTTGGCGATCCGCGCGGTGACTTCACCGTGAAGGTGCTCGACTTCGGGATCGCGAAGGTCGTGCAGGACGCGCAGCGCCTCGGTGGATCGTTCGCGCAGACGCAGGGCGTCGTGTCCTCGTTCACCCCGGCGTACGGAGCGCCGGAGCAGTTTTCCCGCTCGCACGGGGCAACGGGGCCGTGGACGGACGTGTTCGCGCTCGGTCTGATCTTCACCGAGCTGATGACGTACGCGGCAGCGCTCCACGGCGACGACCTCACGCAGCTCGCGTTTTCCTCGATGGATCCGAGGCGGCGTCCCACGCCCCGGACGTACGGCGCGAACGTGCCGGACGCGGTCGAGGCGGTGCTCCGGCGCGCGCTCGCGGTTGCGCCCGACGAGCGCTTCCGATCGATGGGCGAGCTCTGGGAAGCGCTGCGGAGCGCGATGTCGCTCGAGCCGCTCCGCGGGTTCGCCGCGATGGATGCGTCGCAGTCGAGCCAGCTCCTCACCGCGCTCGCTCCTTCAGGGCAGGGACCGTACACGGTGCCGAGCTCGGATCCGAACGCGTCGGCGCTGTTCCGCGATAGCCGGCCCATCCAGCAGCCGATGGTCGGTGCGAGCGCCACCGGCCCGTTTCTGCCGCCGCCGGCCAACGCGAACGGCCATCCGACGATGCCCGCGGCGAACGGGATGCCGCCGATGAGCCCATTGGCGGCGCCCGCTCCCGCGAAGAGCGGGACGCTCGTCGCGGTCGGAGGCGCAGTCGTCGCGCTCGGTGTCGTCTTCATCGCCGTCGGCGTGTGGGCCCTGAAGTTCCGTGGTCGAGAGACCGTCACCGACGACAAGCCGGTCGCGAGCGTCGTCTCGTCATCGTCGGCGCCGGTCGCGCCGCCGGTGACCGAGCCGCCACCGCCGACATGCCCCGAGGGGATGACGATGATCCCGGGCGGCAAGTTCTTCATGGGCTCCGACGATCGAAAGGACGAGGAGCACGAGCGTCCCGCGCACCAGGTGACCTTGAGCGCGTACTGCATGGACACGACCGAGGTGACCGTCGCCGCGTACAAGGCATGCAGCGATCGCGGTGAGTGCAAGCGCGCGCCGAAGGAGAACGAGTGGGTGGGGATCGACGCCGCCGCCCGCAAGCTCTACGACCCGCTGTGCAACATCCGCGAGCCCGAGGAGCGCGCGAGCTACCCGATCAACTGCATCGACTGGGAGCTCGCGAACGCGTTCTGCACCGCCGTCGACAAGCGGTTGCCGACGGAGGCCGAATGGGAGTTCGCGACGCGAGGCTCCGACGGGCGGAAATACCCGTGGGGTGACGATCCTCCGACGAAGGGCGGCTTCCTCAACGCTTGCGGCAAGGAGTGTGTGGCGTGGGGGAGGAAGCACCCCGACCCCGACAATCCGCTCGCAGCGATGTACCCGGTCGATGACGGCTTCGCCACGACGGCGCCGGTAGGGTCGTTCCCCAACGGGGCGTCGCCGTTCGGGCTCCAGGACGTCGTCGGCAATGTCTGGGAGTGGGTCGGCGACTGGTACGCGCCGTACGGCGCCGACGCCCTCACCGATCCGAAAGGCCCCGAGAGCGGCACCGAGCGCGTCCTCCGTGGAGGAGCGTGGAACGGATCGGACCCCGCGTGGGTTCGCCCGACCTATCGCTTCAAGATCGACCCGAAGCTCCGCAGCCACGGCATCGGCGTGCGCTGCGCGAAGTCGCTCTGATGAGCCGACCAAGCGTTTGGGGCTCGCGCCCCAACGACCCGCAGAGGTGGGCCTTCGGCCCGCGTTGAGTTGGACGATTCGGGGAGCTCGAGGGGTGAAACCCCTCGAAAAAGGATGCGCTCTGAGCGCTCTCAGCGCGTGACGGTCAACCGGCGGTTCGCGCGGACGCTCGCGCCGCCGACGTTCGCCTCGAAGGCGATCTCGTAGTTGCCCTCGCGCGGCGGAGCGAACGAGCCACGGTACGTTCCCTCTCCGATCGCGGGGACGACGAGCCCCTCGGCCGCGAGCCCCGGTCCCGTCACGACGAAGCTTGCGCCCGTGACCTCGTGACGCTTCGAGCTCACGATGACGCGCGCGACGAGCTCGGCGCGTCCGCCTGGATGGGCTCTGCCGATTGGGACCTCGAGCGTCACGCGCGCTCCACCGAGATCTCCACCCGCGTCCGCGGAGAGCGCGGCGAGCTCGTCATCGTAGTGGGCGAGGAGCATCCTCGCGGTGCCGTCGGTGGGATCGAGCTCGTGCGCCGTCTCGGCGAGCTCACGGGCGCCGTTGACGTCGCCTCCGGAGCGGGCGGCCATCGCGCGCGTGACGATCTCATGGGCGGCGTCCGACTGGACCTTGACGAGGTCCGCGTCATCCGGCCACTTCGCGAGCCCGATCATCACGAGGTCGCGGACGTTGTCTCCCGGCGGCTCGACGTAGTGGCCCCGCGCGAGCGCGCTGCGGGCGCGCTGGACCAGCGCGATTCGCTCGGTATCGCGCCGGCCCGACACGTACTGCATCACGAGCGCCGTGAGCGCGACGCCGAGCAGGAACGCGAGGAGGACGAGGATGGTCGCACTCTTTCTCGTCGGCGCGGGCGAGCCCGCGGTCGTCGACGCGGGCTCGTGGGTGAGCGGCGGTCGGGTCGAGATCTCGCGCGGTAGAGCCTCGTCGGCGGTCGTGTCCGCGAGCGCATCGGTCGCTCGCCGCGCCGGCATCACCGGAGTGAGCGCCGTGGGCGGAGCAGGGACGATCGGGGCGGGCTGCGCGGCGGCGTCGTCGAGGGTCGGCTCGACAGCCGATCGCCGGACAGCCACGTCAGGCATGCTCATCCGCGCGACCACGCCGACGTCGGAGATGGAGACGTTCGCTTCCTTCGCTGCGCCCGCGATCGCGTTTCCGAACGCCCGCGCGCCCGGCGCGCGCAGCGACGGATCCTTGGCGAGGTTGTCCATGATGACGCGCGCGATCGGTTCCGGAACGTTCGCCGCGGCCGGCCACGACCGCAGCGGCGGCGGCGCATCGTGGATGTGCTTGATCAGGAGGCCCACCGGCTGCTCGGCGTCGAAGGGCGTTCGCCCGGCGAGCAGCTGATAGAGCATGACGGCGATCGAATAGACGTCGCCGGGCGGCCCCACCGTCGCGCCCTGCGCGCCTTCGGGCGAGATGTAACGCGCGGTCCCGAAGATGAGGCCGGCTGCGGTCTCCATGGACTGCTCGCCGAGGCTCAGCTTGGCGATCCCGAAGTCGAGCACCTTCACCCAGTCGCGCGTGTCGGCGCGATGGACGAGCATCACGTTCTCGGGCTTGAGGTCGCGATGAACGATGCCGCGCGAGTGGCCTTCGCCGACGGCGTCGCAGATCTGCAGAACGATCGGCAGCGCGCGCTCGAGCGGCATGCTCCCGCCGGCGGCCGTCGTGGCCGTGGCGAGGGACATCCCGTCGAGGAACTCCATCGCGATGTAGAGCGCGCCGTCCGCGAGCTGCCCGGCGAGGTACACCTCGACGACGTGCGGGTGCTGGAGCTTGCTCGCGATCTTGCCCTCGCGATGGAAGCGCTGCACGAGCGCGAGGTTCCCGGAGAGCTCGCGGTGGAGGATCTTCACGGCGACGTCACGGTCGATGCCGCGCTGGTGCGCCCGATAGACACGCCCCATCGCCCCGGCGCCGGCGACGCTCTTGATCTGGATGTCGCCGTGGATGACCGTGCCGATGTACGGATCGGCGTCCGAGCGCGCTTCGCCACGGGGCTCGAGAGCGGTCCCGTCGTTCGGGCAGAAGGCGGCGTCCACGTCGAACGCGACCTTGCAACGCGGGCAGGTCCTCTTGTTGCGCGCCGCGGAGGTCACGTTCGAATGCTAACGCGACTTACGCCATCATCGGAGCGGTGTCGACCGGTCGCGTGTCCGCGGCCAGCCGTGGGGGCCTCGAGCGAGGGTTTGCGCGGTCCCATTCGGACGAGCTGAGGGCGCGGTTCAACGCCGGCGGCGTGGCGTCGTCGCCGCGCTCGGTCGCGAGAACCCGAAGTCGATCTGGCCCGAGCCGGGCTCGATGGCCGCTTTCGTGATGGGGGCGGGCTCGATGCACCGCGGATCGTCGTGTCGAACGTCGTTCACCCAGGTCGAGACCGGGACGGCGACGAGCGCGCGAGCTCGCTCGTCCAGCACCGTCTGGTCCTGCTCCTGCTCGAGCAGACGAGCGGCATCGAGCGCGGTGCCTCCGAGCCACGTGTTCCACTCGTTTGCGGGGAGGACGAGCGGCATCCGGTCATGGAGGTCGCGGATCGTGCCGCCCGCATGTGTCGTGAGCACGGCGCAGCTCTCGATACGCCCGGGCTCGGTCGCTTCGGGAGCTCCACCCTCGGGGGCGGGGGGCCGCCATGAATCCCAGAGCGCAGCGATGGCGAACGGCCCATGCTCGCTTCGCCGTACGTGATGAGGAACGCGCCGTCCGTCGGGCAGCGTCTTCCACTCGAAGAACCCATCCACGACGACGAGGCAGCGATGCCTGCGGAACGCGTCCCTGAACGCGGGCGTGCGCGCGGCCGTCTCCGCCCGGGCCTGGATGCAACGACTCGCGATCTTCTTCGCTTCGTCGGGCTTCGCCCACCATGGGATGAGCCCCCAGCGAACGAACGCGAGCTCACGCGCGACGGGCGAGGCGCCTCCGCTCTCTGCGGAGTCCTCCGTCGGCTCCGAAGAAGAGGAGGGGGAGGAACGCCGCGCGCGGACGGTGAGGATTGGCTGCGTCGGCGCGATGTTGAAGCGCGGAGCGCCGAGGTCGATCGGATCGACCTCGAAGAGGCTCGCCACGTCCTCTGCCGGGCTCGTCAGGGTTGCTCGTCCGCACACGCTCCGAAACTTAGTCCAATCATCGCTGCGCCCGCCGTGGGCGAAGCGCTCTCCATGAGTCGGATTCGAAGGGATCCACCCCTGGATCGCGGATCCCACAGGACGACTACAGCATGCCTGTAACAGGGTGGTGGAGCGGCAGAAACGTGGGCAATCGTTGCGCGCCGACTTCGGAGCACATGTCTCACCTGGCGGCACGGTGAGTGCTGTAGCTCCGCCCGTCACGTCGGAGCTGAGGAGTCAGGGGCTCGGCACCGAGGTGACTGGGATGAACGGGAGGCGTCGCTCTGCGGGGAAGGCAGCGGCGCGAAGAGGACGGAAGGGACCACGATCATGCGCGCTTACTCGCTTCGCTCTGCGATTCGCTTCGGAACGACGATGGCCGTCGCGGGCGGCGTCATGTTCTCCGCGGCTCGGGCAGAGGCGGGCGACGTGCAGTCGGGCGGCGGCGAGGCGTTCACCTCGCGGGGCGCAGCCGAGCTCAAGTACGAGCACAACAAGGGGCTGCCGACGAGCATCCAGACGGGCTTCAAAGGCCCGTCGTTCGCGAAGATCAACGTCGGCCTCAAGATCGACCCGGTCAAGGACGGCGGCCCGCTCTTCAGCATCGAGATGCCGAAGGGCGCGCTCGTCGAGGCGAGCTGGGGCGCGGACAAGAAGATCATCCTCAAGGCCCAAAACGGCGCGCGCACCGATGGACTCGTCTCCGTGCGTCACACGCTCACGCCGTCGGTCGATTTCCAGATCAAACTGGGCGGCGTCAACGCCACGTTCGCGTACAGCGCAAACGATCTCGTCAACAAGATCCCCGGCGCCAAGTTCTTCTACGACTCGAAGGCGTCCCAGCAGTTCGCGCCGTGGGCGTTTGCGCCTGTCGACACGAAGCTGAACGCGCCCGACATGGCGAACGCGACGCTCTTCTCGATGAACATGAACGTCCTGCCCGACCTCGTCTCGGACAACGTGACGGGCTCGTTCGGCGTCCGCGCGTCGACGAAGCCGACGTTCTCTTACAAGACGACGAAGATCTTCCTCTCCGGCGCCGACGGCGAGATCGCGAACGAGGCGAGCGAGATCTCGCTGCCCGCGGTCGACGGCGACTACATGGAGCTGATGACCGCGGTCGAAGGTGAGATGTCGGTCAAGGGCGCGATCAGCATCCAGCCGTACTTCCACATCGACACGATCGGCACCGACCTCAACGTCGACTCGGACTTCGGCGTCGACATCTTCAGCTTCGACTACACCGTGCCCGCGCAGAAGGTGAACTTCCCCACCGTGCTCGTCCACATCCCGATGCCGAACGTCCACGTTCCCTCGCGCGGGATCGACGTCGGCATGGTGAAGGTCGGCGGTCAGGCGACGAAGAAGATCGCGATCGAGAACTCGGGCGAGAAGGAGGCCGTGATGTCCTTCAAGAGCTCGGACTCGCAGTTCTCGGTCCCGGGCGACACCGTCACGGTTCCGCCGAAAGGCACGTACGAGCTGACCGTGAAGTTCTCCCCCGACTCCGCAGATGCCGCGATCACCGAGATCACCGTGACCTCGAACGACGCGGACGCGCCGGAGCAGAAGTTCAAGGTCGGCGCGAACGGCGCGGACGTCGGCGCCGAGGAAGAGGACGAATTCGGGCTCCCGAAGGGCGATGCCGACAGCGGCTGCGGCTGCAAGGCCGCCGGCACCTCTCCCGTCCCGGGCTGGGCCGGCCTCGGTCTTGCTGGTCTCGGTGCGGTGGTCCTCTTCCGGCGCCGCAAGCGCGCGGCCTGATCGACACGACGCGTTTCAAAGTTTGGCCCACGCGGAGGGGCCCGTCCTCCTCCCAACCCTCCGCGTGAGCCGAGCCCCCGAAGCCCTCCGGTTTTCCCGACCGGAGGGCTTCACCTATTTCGACGCGCGCGCGTAGACGGCGCGCCAGCTGCCGCGCTTCCAGCGGAGCCAGAAGAGCGCCGCGCCCACGGTGGTCTCGCCGATGAAGCCGATCCAGCCGCCGACCGCGCCGAGCCCGCACAGCTTGCCGAGCAGGTACGCGCTCGTCGGGAGGAACGTCCACACGACGAAGACGCCTAGGACCATCACGACACGCACGTCCTTGGCGCCGCGGAGCGCGCCCCGAAGAACGATGTTCACGGCGTCGAGCACCTGGAAGACGGCGGCGATCAAGAGGAGCAGCCGCGCCTCCGCCACGACGGCGGGATCGGTCGAGAAGAAGCGCCCGAGGAATCCGCCGAAGAGCGCGAACGCGAGCCCGCAGATTGCCATGAAGCCGACGGCGAGCACGAGAGCGCTCCGCACGGCCGCGTCCGCCTCGTCGAGGCGCCGCCGTCCGAGTGCACGACCGACGAGCACGCTCGCGGCCTCGGCCACGGCGATGCCCGGGAGGAACGACACGCGGATCACGTTGAGCGCGATCTGGTGCGCGGCGATCTCCTCCTTGCTGATCGAGCCGAGGACGACGGTGAACGCCGTGAACGCAAGCGTCTCCGCGGTGAACTGGATCCCGGTCGGGAGCCCGAGATCGCACACCCCGTGCAGCGCGCGACCGAACGTCAGACGAGTGTGCGTGGCGTCGTTGCCGATGCCGGCGCGTCGCTCGTCGCGGAGGAGGAGCGCGAGCATCACTGCGAGCTCGAGCATCTCCGTCGTCGCCGTCGAATAGCCCGCGCCGCGGACGCCGAGGGCAGGCATGCCGAAGTGCCCGTAGATCAGCGTCCACGCGAAGAGCGCGTTGAACAGGTTGCCCGCGATGCCGACGATCATCGGCGTGCGCGAGTCGCCCGACGCCTGCCGGTGCTGGATGAGCGCCGACAGCGCGCAGGTCGGCGGCGCGCCGAGCGTCACCGCCGCGAGGAAGTCGCGCGCGTACGGGACGATCTCGGGGTCGGCTCCGAGCCTCAGCAGCAGCGGGCTGACGTCACGGCAGACGAGGAGGACGACCACGCCGAACGCGCCGCCCATGACGAGGCCTGCGCGCGCGTATGCGAAGGCGTGCTCCGGGTGACCTTCGCCGATCGCGTGCGCGACCCGCACCTTCACGCCGCGCATCGATCCGAACGCGAGCGAGTAGGCGAGGTACATGAGCGTCGTCGCGAGGCCGACGCCGCCCAGCGCCGCTGCGCCGAGACCGCCGACGAGCTTCGTGTCGACGAGCCCGATCGCCGTCTCGCCGAGCATCGCCGCAGCGATCGGCCAGGCGAGCTGGAAGAGCTCGCGGGTCACGCGATTTTGAAACGAGAAGAACTTTTCCCTTCGAGGTCGCCCCTCGGCGTTGCCGTCGAGACTCTGCTTCAGTGAGCCCGAGTCTCGCCCGGCATTCGCGCCACTGCGCGCGCCGTGAGCGACCGTACGTTTCAGCCGACCTTCTTGGGCCCCCTCGTCGGACGAGGCTGGACTCTCTTCCAGCCTCTCCGCGCTCGATGACGATGACACGACCGTGTTCTCCCTCGGAGCCCCGTACCTTCGATGACGTTTCTGGCGTCACCGTTGGCGGGCTCCGTGGTCTCCACGGCAGTGACGCTTGCTAGCTGATCCCGACGCCCGGCTTGCACGAGCGGACGTCGCAAGGGACGCACTGATTGGCGACGAGGTGAATCCTCGCGTCCGAGTGCATCGGGGTCTGCTGCTTCGTCATCACGCGTTCACCATGACAGACCGCTCTCGCAACGTCAAACGACGGACGCGCAACATCGTTCCGTAGAGCTTGCCGCGCAAGCCCTCCGCACACCTTTCTTTCGCGGCGCGTGCGTCTTCAGGTGGTGGAGCGCTTCGCCTCGCGGACGAAGCGGTAGACGCTCGCGGGCTTCGATGCCGTCGGCCGCTTGCCGCGGGCGGGCTCGATGATGCCGTCATCGATCAAGCGGAGGAAGCGCTTCCTGAAGTTGCCGGGATCGAGCGGCTCGCCGCGGATCGCTTCGTGGACGGCGCGGAGCTCCTGGATGGTGAACGTATCGGCGACGAGCTCGAATCCGATCGCCGTGCGATCGAGGTCGGCGCGCATCCGATCGAGCGCAGCGTCGATGATGTCGGCGTGATCGAAGGCGAGCTCGCCGCGCGCCGCCTTCGCACGCGCGCCTTCCGCCCCGCGGCCCGTGAGCTCCGACAGGTCGAGCCACTTGGCGTGCGATACGTCGCCTCCGGCGCGAATGAGCGGCACGAGCGTCGGGCGAACGAGAGCGTAGTAGGCGACGCTGAGCACGCGCATGCGTGGATCGCGGCCGGGCTTGCCGAACGTCCGCACCTGCTCGAGGAAGACGTTCGCGGATGCCGTGTGCGAGAGCCCGGTCTCCTCGAGGAGCTCGCGATGCGCGGCGGCGTCGAGATCTTCCCCTTGATCGGTGCGGTCGTCGCTGACGCGCACGAAGCCGCCCGGCAGCGCCCAGCGTCCCTTGAACGGGTGCTCGCTCCGCCGGACGAGCAGGACGTGGAGCAGCTTGTCGATGACCGTGAAGACCACGAGGTCCACCGTCACCGACGGCCGCGGATACACGCCCGGCCGGTAACGTTCGAGGAAGCGAGCCTCGTCGTCGTGCTCTTCGGCGCGCTCGCCGGCGTCGCCCTTGCGCTTGGCCGTCTTCGTCATCGCACGTGCTCGGGCCGCCGCTGGTGCCGCTCGCCCGACCCGCACGATACCGAACCCGCGGCGCTCTATGGCGCGAAAAAGCCGGTCGCCCTTCCGGGACGGACGAGGCCCTGGCTCGCGCGGATCGCCGACTGGCTCACCATCCGAAACACCTTCCGGAGGCCGCTCGGGGTCGCCTGGGCTTGCACCGTGACGTTGCCGTCGGGCACGCCCATGGCGCGGGCGACCGCGTGGAAGTCGACGTCGGTGCCGACTCCGACGAACGCGAGCGTGAACTGCTCCGAGGCGAGGAGGTCACGGCTCAAGCTCGCGCAGTCGGAGACGAGGCGCCGTGAGCCGACGTCCTCGCCGTCGGTGACGATCACGACGACGCTCTTGCACGGCGTGCCCGCGTCGCGGAGGCGCTGCGCGTAGGCGACGTTCGCCGCGAGCGCGTCGCACCACGCGTCGTAGAGGCGAGTGCACCCCGCGGCCTGGTAGCTCCTCGCGTCGAGCCGCGTGACGTCGTCCACGCCCACGTACGAGTGGACGACGCGGAGCTCGTCGTTGAACGTCCAGAGCGCCATCAACATCGAGTCGCGCTCACGTGACTGCGAGAGCGCATCGACGAGCATGTTCTGTCCCTCGCGGACGGCGTCCTCGAGCCCGCGCTGATGGATGCTCGACGACGCGTCGATGAGCAGCGTCACGAGCGTCACGTCGGACGCGACGATGTCGTCGGCGTCCTTGCCGGCGGCGCCGGCGATGACGACCGCGCCGAGGCTGCCCGTGATGATCCCGGTCGTGGCCGGGCTGATCGTCCCGGCGTCCCGTGCGCTCGCGAAGAGCGCCGAGAGGCCGACGACGCCTGCTCCGCTCGAGCTGTTCCCGTTCCCGTTCCCGTTTCCGTTCGATTTCGACATGGAGCTCTCCTGTGCACGCCGGAGCGCGCGGTTTGCTTCTTGGGTCGTGTCGCGCTCAGCCCGTCAGAGCGCGATCGGGTCGGTCGTCTTCACGAGGTTCATCCCCGCGGCGCGCAGCTCTACGAACGCCTGGTCGGCGATGCGCGGGAAGTCGAGCGCCGGCGGGAGCGGATCGAGCGGCGGTGCGGGCACCGGGCTCGTCGCGTCCTCGAGGACCCACACCTTGCTCATCAGCTTCGGGTCGACCGACGCGATGTGCTCCTGCATGTCTCGCAAGGTCGACAGCACGCAGTGCGACTTCGCCTGCCCGAAGACGTAGACGCGATCGAACTCCATCAGCATCTTGAAGAAGGCCGCGTTGAACGTGCCGACGCTCTGGCCGCCAAGCTCGCGGACCTCGGGGGAGAGCACGGAGTAGTTCTCCGTCATCGCGTGCGTGCCCTTCGTCTCGAAGTGCGTCTGTGACGAGCGCACGAGCGAGTGGAACATCGCCGCTTCCATCAGCGCGGGGACGAGCGCGTGACTCACCCCGCCGAGGAGCGTGTGGTACGGCCAGATCGTCAGGGTGTACTTCCCGCTCGCCTCGAGCTTCTTCACGTACTCGAGGCACTCGGCCGGGTGCATCACCGGCTTGTAGCGCCCGTCACGGACGTCCTTCGTCGTGATCGGGGTGAACGGCGCCGGGTGCTTGCCGTCGTCGTCGATCCACCACGCAGGGTGGAAGATCTGGAAGACGCGATGGGTGTCGAGTGAGAAGTGGAGCTGCGTGATCCGATCGAGGTTCCTGTAGAGCCATTCGATCGTGCGCTGTGTGTCCTCGACGGCACCGGGGACGAAGAGGCTGGCGCCCGGGCACGAGAAGCCGATCTGCGCGTCGATCCCGAAGGCGGCGATGCGGATCTTGTCCTTCGACGACGGTGGGACGCGGTGCTTCCTCCGGTACTCGTCCGCGACCTCGGCGACGAGCGAAGCACGCTCGACGTAGACGGACGAGACCTTCTGGGCGTCGTAGAACGTGGGGGCGGGGAGCATGACCTTGTCCTCTCAATCGGTAGTGAAGCAGAGATGGTTGATGTCGTCGTGGGTGACCACGAAGATGGATCCGCCCGGGCCGACGAGCAGCTCGGCGTCGGGCGACACGAAGTCTTCAGCCTCGGGAAAGAGGCGCACGGGCACGAAGCGCGCGGCGGCGCGATCGGCACGAAGGAGGACGAGCCCGTCCTCTCGCGCGGCGATCAAGTTGCCGCCCGAGATTGCTCGGCCGGCGAGTGACGGTCCGAGGACGTCGCCGGACGGGTCGGTCGCGATGACGGCTCCGCGCGCGTCGACGAGATGAGCCGTGTGCTCGAGGCGGCCGCGCTTCTCCGTCGCGAACGTCACGAGCACGTGCGCCTCGTCGAACACGGCCGACCAGCCGAGGAGCTTGCCCTCGATCCGCGGGAAGGCCTCGATCTGTCGGAGCACGCCGCGCCGCGGATCGAAGACGAACGCCACCGTGAGCGAGCCGGCGCGATAGAACGCGAAGCCGAGCGAGGAGCCCACTCGCACGCGGGTCTGTCCTGCGAGCACCTGACCGATGCGCGTGTCGTTCGCGCCGCGGACGAGCGCGTCGCCCTCGACGAGGACGAGCCCCTCGAGGCCCGCATCGGCCGCGAGCTCGCCGTGGACGAGCCCGATCGGTCGCGACTCGAGCACGCGCTGACACGCGAGCTTCGCAGCGCGCCCGCGTGCGCCGACCCAGGTCGCGCTCCCGGCGATCCGTACGATGCGCGCGGGATCGCGAAAGATGCTCGCAAGCGCATCGCCGGCCTCTTCACCCGTGGCGGGAAGGACGGGCGCGCCGCGTTCTCGGAAGAGCTGGCCGTCTTCTTCGTACGCGTAGTGGAGGCCGCCCTGCACGACGGCCGCGACGATGCGTCCTCGTCTCGTCGCGAAGAGCGGCGTCGCGCGGAGGCGACCTCGGGCGCGCACGGCGGGGGTGACGTGCACGCGAGCGGTGCAGGCGGGACAGCTCCGGCGTGAGTGTTCGGCGCCGCAGGCGCAGCGCACGAAGCGGGTATCGAGGATGCAGGAGGGGAGGGGCTCGCGCAGGTCGTGCTCGAAGACACGCTCGAACCACGCGAGCGCATCGTCGGGGAGGACGTCCGGGCGCGCGGCCACGTTCGGGAGCTTCACGTCGCTCCGGAGCACCGAGCACCGCGCCTCCGCGCGCCGCAGCATCGTCCCGTAGGACGGATGTGCACCGCCGAACGGGTGGACGTAGAGGAGCGATCCGAAGAGGAGGACGGCGAGGGCGTACCAGTCGGACTCGCGCGAGAGCGCGTCGGTCGTGCCGAGGTCGACGCCGTAGAGCCGAGGATCGAGGAAGCGTTCGTGCGCGACGACGCAGCGGTGCGCGCCGAACTGCATCGAGTCGGCGTCGATGAGCCATGGCGTCCACGAGGCGGCTCCCGCCGTGAGCGGCGCCGAGGAGGGAGGCGTGACGACGACGTTTCCGTCGTTCAGATCGCCGACGACGATCGCACGAGCGTGGAGCCGCTCGACCGTCGCGCCGAGATCGCGGAAGAGCGCGAGCACCGTCGCGCTGTCGACTTGGCCGTCGCGCCAGCGGCGCTGCGAGAAGCGATGGAGGTCGACCGCTCCGGCCAGCGCGCGCATCGAGAAACCGACGACCGAGCCCCGTCCGTCCTCGACGAGATCGAGCGGCGCGACGACGCGCGGCGGCAGGAGCGTCGGGAACGCGCGGAGCTTCTGCTCCCGGGCGGCGTCGGGGACGGTGAAGACCTTCACTGCGAGGTCGCCGATGCGGTACACGCGGCCCTCTCCGCCCTCGCCGATCAGATCGCGCTCGTCGAGGCGTAGCCGACGTCGTCCGAGGAAGACGACGGCGCTCGTGCTTCGTCCGCTCCGTGCGGTTGCAGCGGAGGCCATCATGCCCTCCTCACGACGCCGACGGTCGCGTCGTCCCAGAAGTGTCCGCGGTCTTCGAGCGCGACGAGTCGTTTCCGCAGGAGCGACGGGTTCGCGAGGAGGCGGTCGTCTCGGATGAACGTCTCGAGCGAGGGATCGGCGCCGGGGACGAGGAGCTCCGCCGCGCCGTCCGTCGCGATCGCGATCGCCTCGACGTCCGCCGCGGCGCTCACGTGGTGCATGCTGGGCGTGATGGTCGCCCCGAGGAGCGCATAGGCGGCGTACGGCGGTGCGTTCTCGGGCCCGGGATCGATCGTGGTGGCTCGGGCATCGACCCAGACGATGCCGTCCCCGACGCCGAAGACGACCGCATGCTCGCGGGTGACGACCGCGGCGAGGAACCCGAACAGCAGCAGCTCGCCGACGCCGCCCGCGTCGATCGTGCCGTCGGACGAGAGCGAGAGGGCCGTCGCGCGCAGGCGTTCGACGAGCGCCTGCGTGACCGCGATCGCCGCGCGGCATGGATCTTTGCCGGGGAAGCGATCGGCGATCAGATCCGCGAGCCAGGCCGCGCCGAGACGCGCGCCGACCTCGCTCGCCGCTCCGCTCGAGCAGCCGTCGGTGACGATCGCCGCGGTGACGGCGGGCGTCGCGATCCGGGCGAAGCCGTCCTGACCGTCGCGACGTGCGCGGCGATGATCGCGACCGGCGACGCTGCCGACAGCGACGCCGAAGCCGGTCGTCGAGGTCTCCACGAGGCCGGGGGAGCCAGCAGAAAGAGTCATTATTACTCATATTGAGTCCAGGGGACTTTATGTCAAGGCGACATCGGGCGGATCGGGCCCGACGTCGAGGGCTGGGGCCGATCGGGCACGGGCCCGTGCGCGCTTACGGGTGAGTCACGCGCAGGAAAGGGGAACGGCGGCGCGCCATGCCTCGGCACGCACCGCATCGCGCTCGCGCGCGGTACGCCTCGGCCTCGGGACCGATCGCGACGCCGTTCGCGTCGAGCGATCCCTCGATCCGTTTCCTCCGTTCGGGCGCGGTTCCGCCGGCCCATTTGCGGTCGTCTGCTCGGCGAACGCTCGCGCGGAGGGCGCCCGGCCTGGCCGCGACGCTGGAAGGGCCGGTGATCCTCGCGGTCGACTAGGGCCCTGGATGATCGACGTCGACGCTACTCGTCGTGGGCGTCGCCGCTCGGGTTCACGGTCGCGGGCGGGTTCCGAAAGACGAGCCCGCTCGGCGTCGTGCCGAACCACGGCGAGGCGAGGCCGCATTGCGTGCAGACGAGACGATAGGCCTTCGCGGCGCCGTCGACGGCGAGCGCCATCCCGGACGTGTCACGCGGGCAGCGAATGACCTCACCAGCCCGGAACTTTGCCCAGAGCTGTGTGATCTCCGCGTGCGACAGGTGCGGTGACTCTGGCGGGCTCCCGCCGCCCTTCTCGCTCATTGTCCACCCTTTCTACACTCGAATCGGGTCGCGCGACACCATCTCTCGCTCGAAGGCGGGTGGTCCGCCCGGAGGTCGGGGGGTGGAATGCACTGGCCCCCGGGCGCTCGGCGGCTAGCCGGCTCGGAAGTGAGGTATACGGAGGGGATGATTCGGGACGGTCGCCAGTCCGCCGGTAAGACGGACGCTTCGGGAGACAGGGATGGCCGGAGCGCTCGGGCCGCGCGGAGGGTCCTCGTCGTGGGCGCCACGGGCCGCCTCGGGGTCGCGATCGCCGAGGCGGTCGCGGATCGTGGCGACGAGGTGGTCCTCACGGCGCGCGACCCAAACAAGCTCGAACAGCTCGCGGCGTCGCTCGATCGCGGCCGGGGCCCGGCGCAGCTCGTCTGCGCGGATCTGACCCATCGCGACGCAGTCACCCAGATCGTCGAGGGGCTCCGCGCCGCGGTTCCGCCGACCGACGAGCGCGGGAGCGTCGACGACATCGTCCTCGCATGCGGGCCGTTCCCGCGGACGCCGTTCGATGACCTGCGCCGCGAGGACCTGGAGCGCACGATGACGGTGCACTGCATCGCGCCGCTGCTTCTCGTCCATGCGCTCTCCGGCGACCTCGCCAAGGCCAAGGGGGCGGTGGTCGCCCTCGGCGACGCCGGCACGACACGCCCGTACGAGCATCACGTTGCGTATCTCACCGCGAAGGGCGCCGTGAAGACGGGGCTCCGGGCGCTCGCCGTCGAGCTCGCTCCCGACGTCCGCGTGAACATCGTGGAGCTCGGGATCGTCGCGGATCCCGAGGCGGACGCCGATCCGCTCCGACAGCACCGCCTCGCGACGCGTTCGCAGCTCGGTCGCTTCGGCACCCCGGAGGAAGTCGTGCACGTCGTGCTCTCCCTGCTCGACGCGACCTGGGCGACCGGAGAGATCTGGGGCATCGGCCGCTGAATCGGCCGTCCGCGTCGTCGATCGAGAGCCCGCGCGCCGCGGCTGGTCACGTGGGTGCCGGCGCGTTCGTCACTTCCCCTTGCGGGAGAGCTGCTGCTTGGCGGCGGTCTGGATCGCGCCGCTGACTTCCTTGCTCTTCGCGAGCGACTTGAGATCGTTCTCGCGCAGGTGGAGGACGAACTTCGACGCCTGCCCGAACGGCGTTCGCGGGTTTGCGACGAGGTTGAACTTGATCATGTAGTGGCGCGTCCACTCGCGGTTGATCGCGATCTCGCGGAGCACGTCCTCCGCCACATTTCGAAGGCCTGCGATGCGGACGATCTCGGTATCGCTGACGCCGGGCGTGTTCAGCGCCGCGACGGCCACGAGTGGGTTCGCGTCGCGGACGCCCAGCATGCGGAGCGCCTTCACGTCGTAGCGCTCCTCGCCGATCTCCTTGCCGTCCTTATCGTACTGCTTGAGCGTGGCGACGTTGAGGAACCGGATCTTCGCGGCCGGCCGCATGTCCGCCCAGATCGCGTGGAGCGGGCGCGCCTTCAGCGCGACCTCCTCCTGGCCGGTCTCCGGGTTGAGCTCGTGCGTGTCCTCGCCGTCGGCGAGCCGGAGCTCCTTCGCCTTCTCGCTCGCGTCGTTGAACTGCACGTCGTCGAACGACGGCTCCTCCGTCGCCTCGGCGATCAGCTCACCCTGGATGGCCTGCTTGGCCTGCGCGAACGCGGGGATCGCGAGCTCGATGTTGTTGCGGACGGCGAGCTCGAGGATGCGATCTGCCGTCGACATCCGGCAGTTCTTGTTCAGGTAGAGCTTCTCGATGATCGCGGGCGTCGCGAGGAGCCGCTCTTCGTTCGTCGCGATGAGCTCGCAGACGCCCTCGGTGCCGAGCGCTGCCATCGCCGCGACCGTCTCCGAGGCGATCGCGGGGTGAAGGAGGACCTTCTCGGAGATCGCCGCGTCGCTCGCGTAGAGCGGTCCGAGCGCGTCGAGGACGCCCGGATGCAGGTCGGGGAGGGCGAGGGCGCCGTTGATGAGCGGCGGCGGGAGCTTCTCGAGCGTCTTCTTCGCCGTCTCTGCGTTCGCGTCTCCGCCCTGCGAGAGGAGGACGACCACCGCCAGGATCGCGCCGGGCGGGAGACCCGGAATGAGGCCCTTCGAGGCCATGGCCTTCAGCGGCGGCGGGCCTGCCGGGTCGAGGATCTTCTGTGCAGCCGGAGGAAGAGTCGACGGATCGATGATGAGAACGCTCACGACGGGGCAGGAGGTTACGTGCATGCGTGCGGGCGCGCCAGCGCTGTCGGGGAGAGGCGCCCAGAGCGGGAGGCCAGAGAGCGTGAGCCCAGAGAGCGTGAGAGAGGGCGAGAGAGAGAGAGTCACCCGAACGGATGGCACGAGCGCGTCGTCCTCACGTCACGCCTCACGAACGCGGTGGCCGTCGAGCTAGAGGCCTGGCGCGTCTGCGATCGTGGATTTACCTTCGCGCTTGCAGGTGTTTCCATGGGCGACTGCCGTGGCTGACGCGCCGGCGCAACGAAACGAGGAGAGTCGACGATGGGCGTGATGGATTTCGTGAAGAACGGCGTGCGCGAGATGATGATCGCGCGTCCGGACCACTTCAAGCAGCTCATCGTCTACAAGCATCCGGATCAGAACTTCCCGTTCTGGTCGCAGCTCACGGTCGACAGCGACGAGTGCGCGGTGTTCTTCAAGGACGGCCGGGTGGTCGGCGTGCTGCCTCCGGGCCGTCACACGCTGTCGACCCAGAACATCCCGTTCCTCAACAACATCGTCAACAAGTTCACCGGCGGCGACGTCTTCATCAGCGAGATCTACTTCGTCAAGACCTCGCCCGTTCGCAGCATCCCGTTCGGCGGTCCGATCGGCGACATGATCGACCCGCTCACCCAGGAGCAGGTCATCCCCCGCATCTTCGGTGAGTTCTCGCTCGTCGTGACCGATCCGGTGCGGTTCATCGTCGGCTACACCGGCCAAGCGGCGCAGGGCGACAACGACCAGGTCCTTCACTGGATCAAGGGTCTGTTCATGAACGGCGTGAAGACCACGCTGGGCGAGCTCTGCGAGGTCGAGGGCAAGAGCGTCCTCCAGGCGGTGAGCCTGACGAGCAAGCTGTCGAACGCGTTCGTCGCGAACGCGCCCGATCTGCAGGACATCGGCGTTCGAATCCTGCAGATGGGGCAGTTCAACCTCAACTTCAGCGAGGACGATCGCCAGCGCCTCGTTGCGGCGAACGCGGAGGTCGCGAAGGCGAACCGTGGCGTCAAGATCGCCGAGGCGCAGGCGAGGGCGAAGCAGTTCGAGCTCGACCAGAAGTACAACCAGGACGCGCGCTACGTTCAGAACCTCGCGGGCAACTACAACAACTACGCCGCGGGCCAGGCGATGATGGGCGCGGGGCAGGGCATGGCCACGCACGGCGTCGAAGGCGGCGTCGCGGGCGCCGGCATCCAGATGGCGATGGGCGTCAACATGGCGAACGCGATGGCGGGCGCGATGCAGCCGCAGGCGGCGATGGCTGCGCCCCCGCAGTTCTCCGCCGGCGGCGCGAGCGTGACCTGCGGGAACTGCAACACGCGTCAGCCGGGCGGGAAGTTCTGCGCCGAATGTGGGACGGCGCTCGCCCAGCCGAAGAAGTTCTGCACCGGCTGCGGGCAGGAGCTCCTCGGCGCGGCGAAGTTCTGCGCGCACTGCGGCACGCCTGCAGGCGCCCAGAGCGCGACGTCGTCAGGCTGATTCGCTCCGCCGAGCGAGCGCTGAACCGTCGCGCTCTCGCCACGAGCCAGCCTGAGGTACAATCCAGGCGTGCTCCGCCAGGGCTTCGTCGCGGTCGCGCTCGTCGCGCTCGGGGTCTCGCGTGACCCCGGATGCGGTGGCATCGACAATCCGCAGGGCGGCACCAATGCCCCGTGCACGCGGAGCTCCGACTGCGGGGGCAGCCTCGTGTGTCTAGCGGGCGTGTGCCGGGACCACGACGAAGACGACGACGGGAGCCTCGACTCCGGAACGGAGCACGAGAGCTCCGTGCCCGACGCCGGAGACGGGGGCGATGGCGGCGGCTGACACGATCAAGGAGATCAACGTCACGGTGAAGCGCTGCGCCGAGTGCGGCGCGCGCTTCGGCATCGACGCGGCCTTCTGCCCGTTCGACGGCACTGCGCTCTCGACCAGCACCTGGGATCGGGCGACCGATCCGCGCGCGCGCATCACCGTCGACGATCGCTACGAGGTGCTCGAGCCTCTCGGGGAGGGCGGGATGGGCACGGTCTACGCCGTCCGCCACGTGAAGCTCGATCGCCGGTTCGCGATGAAGGTCCTCCGGCGCGACCTCGCGGCGGACTCCGACCTGGCGGCCCGCTTCCTCCAGGAGGCGAAGGCGACGGCCGCGATCGCACACCCTGCCGTCGTGGCGATCACCGACTTCGGCACCATGGACGACGGGAGCCCGTACTTCGTCATGGAGCTGCTCGAGGGAGAGACGCTCGCGACACGCATTCGTGCTCGCGGGCCGTTGCCTCCGGCCACCGCGATGGGCATCGCGAAGCGGATCGCCGAGGCGCTCGAAGCCTCCCACGCCGCGAACGTCATCCATCGCGATCTCAAGCCCGACAACGTCTTCCTCGTCGGCAAGGGCGCGGCGGAGGACATCCGCATCGTCGACTTCGGGGCCGCGAAGATCGTCGGTGGAAGCAAGCTCACGCGACCGGGGATCGTCTTCGGGACGCCCTATTACATGTCGCCGGAGCAGGCGAGCGGCGAGGCGATCGATGCGCGCGCCGACGTGTATTCGCTCGGCATCCTCCTCTTCGAGATGGTGACGGGGCGCGTTCCGTTCGAGGCCGATTCGTACATGGGCGTGCTGACGAAGCACATCTTCGAGGCGCCGCCGCCGCTCGTCGTGCCGTCCGGGAGCGAGCCCGGCGACCTCGAGGGCATCGTGATGCGCGCGCTCCAGAAGGCTCCTGCTGCACGCTACGCGTCGATGAGCGCCTTCGCTCGCGCGCTCGACGACGCGACGCTCCGCGAGCGTACCGCTTCGCCGAAGAACGTCGAACGTGCTCGGCAGCCCACGCTCAAGCTCGGCAGCATGACGACGGCCGACCGGATCCAGCGCTCGGTGAGCCTTCGCGTCGAGGCGGAGGCGAACCGGAAGCGGCGGGGCGTCCTGGTCGCCGTGCTTGCCACGTGCGGCCTCCTCGCGGTCGGCGCCGCGCTCGTCGCGGTGACGGGATCGACCGAGACCGCCGCGTCGGCGCGAACGGCGGCACCGCCGCCGAGCGTGCAGATGCCGGCGCCCAGCGCGACGGCCGCGAGCGACCCGGAGGTCGCGTCGCCGGGCACCGCGTCGGCCGCGAGCAAGGAGCCCGAGGCCGCGCCAGCCGCGAGCGCCGATCCGACGGCGCCCGCCACGGCTGCGCTCCCCGCGTCCGCTGCGGTCACGGCCAAGCGCTCGCCGCCGTCTGCGTCGCCGGCTCCGTCAGCACAGCGAGCGGCGCCCGTCGCGCCGCGCTCGCCGCCGCGTCTCGGCGGAGCGGATGACTTCAAGGACCCGTGGAAACGTTGAGGTTCGCCCGCCGAAGCGGGGGTTTCTCGCGGAAACGTTGACGGATGGCCAATCCGAGGCCGATCCTTGCTACGAGCGGGCGTGGCCAAGAAGAAGATCCTCCTCGTCGATGCGGACCCGCGAAGCATGCGGGTCGTCGAGGTCAGCCTTCGGAAGGCTGGCTACAACGTCGCTTGCGTCGAGGACGGCCAGGCGGCGCTCGACGTGATCGATGCGCAGACGCCTGATCTCGTCATCTGCGACACCAAGCTTCCCAAGCTCGACGGTTACGCGCTCGTTCGGCGCCTCAGGGACCGGAGCGAGTATGCGTCGATCGCGGTCATCTTCCTCGCCACGCACCACTCGGTGGAGGACAAGATCCGAGGACTCGAGCTCGGCGTGGAGGACTACCTCGCGAAGCCGATCTTCGTGCGCGAGCTGCTCGCCCGCGTGAACGTGGTCCTCGCGCGCCGCGCACAGGACGCGATCGCGACGCAGAAGCCGTCGACGCTCGCTACGCGCTTCGCCGGATCGATCCACGAGATGACCGTGGTCGACCTCCTCCAGACATTCGAGATCTCGCGCAAGAGCGGCTCGATCACCTTCAAGAGCGGCACGCGCCTCGGCCACGTCTGGTTCAAGGACGGCAAGGTCATCGACGCCGAGGTCGGAGGGCTGCGGGGCGAGGAGGCCGTCTACCGTCTCCTCGTCTGGAGCGAGGCCGATTTCGAGGTCGACTTCGGACCGCTCGAGCACGAGGACGTCGTCGAGATCGGCACCTCGGCGCTGGTGATGGAGGGCATGCGTCGCGCCGACGAGTGGGGGCGGCTCGTCGAGCAACTCCCTCCGCTCACCACGGTCTTCGAGGTGGATCACGAGCGGCTGCTCGATCGGTTGAGCGAGATCCCCGACGAGCTCAACGGCATCCTCCGCCTGCTCGACGGCCGGAGGTCCCTCGCAGACATCGTCGACGAGTCGCCGTTCGAGGACCTCTCGACGCTCTCGACACTGTCGAAGCTGTATTTCGAGAGCCTGCTCGTGCCCGCCTCGGAGCCGGTGCTCGGCGACGCGTCCACCGAGAACAAGGGCTCGATGGCGCCCGCGCCCGTCATCTTCCCGACCGGCACGCCGCCCCTCACCGCCGCCGCGCGCGAGGTGCCGCCCGCGATGCCGCGTGGCGATCTTCCGACGACGCCCGCACCTGTGGCCGAGCTCTGGTCGCCCGCGCCGTCGGCGCCGCCCTCACCGACGAGGCCGTTGCCGCTCCCGACGAACCCCGGCGATGCCGCGACGGTGGTGCCGCGGATCGGCATCCCGCGCGGAGCAGCTGCCTCGAAGGCGAAGCCGTACAAGCCGATCGCCGGGGCCGTGGGGCACGGCTCGGACGGCGAGAAGACGCTGCGCATGCCGATGGTCGGGCCGGCGTCTGCTCCTCCGCAGGAGCCTGCCGACTCGTCGAAACCGGCCGCCGACGAGCCGCCGCCGGGCGCTCCGCGCGCTGTTGCCGAGCCCGACGCCGATCCGATGGACGTCGAGTCCAACGTGATCATCCTCGCGACGCCCACGCCGATCGATCCGAAGGCGCTCGTCGCGGAGAAGCCGGACGACGCGACGACCGTGCCGGCGCCGGTGGTGACCAAGACGGCGGCGATGCCCGTGCGCCCCGCAGCAGGCGAGGTGTCGAGCAGCGAGAGCTCTACGGATGAGCGCCCGCGGCCGAGGAGCACCTCGCCGGCGAAGGCGAGCCAGCCGCCTGCGCCGGTCGTCTTCGCGAAGACGTCGGCGTCGCTCGCGTTCGAGCCGGGGACGGAGGAGGCGAGGCCGCGCAACACGAGCTCGCGTCCGCCGCCGTCGGATCGGCAGAGCCCGACGCATCCGCCACAGAATCGCCGGGTCGCGCCCGGCGAGAAGCCGCGCTCGCCGGCAGAAGAGGCATGGACGAACGGGCGTGGGAGCGAGTATTCGAACCACACGGTGCAGCGCAGGAGTGGTCCCAAGTTCGTCGCGTTGTTCGGGGCGGTCACGCTCGGAGCCTGCGCGCTCATTCTTTTCGCGCGGCACCAGTATCGCGGCGCCCACGACAACAGCGCGGGCCTGACGATCCGGCCACTGAGCTCGAGCAGCGCGGCGCGGTCAGCGGCGCCGCCGACCGAGAGCTCGCCGAACGCGGTCGAGACGACCGCTTCGCCTGCCGATCCGACCGGTCCCGCCGCGACGGCGACCGTGACCTCGACCGACGCCACGACGACTCCGCACGGTGCCGTGACCTCGACCGCGGCGGAGGCCACGCCGCGAGCCCGCCCGATCGCGCCGGAAGCGCCGACCACGACCACCACGACGGCTCGTCCGCGCCCGACCGGCGAGGTCGCGGCCGCTCCTGCTTCTGCTTCTGGGACGGCGACAGCCGGATCGGGCCTCTCCTCCGAGTCGATCACGCAGGCGGCGCAGCGTGCGCTCGAAGGCAAGGACAAGGACGAGAAGCAAGGGACGCGGGCGGCGCAGCTTGCGTTCCTGGCGACGCAGCAGGACCCGGGCAACGCCGACGCGTGGCTCACGCTCGGCGCCGCATACGAGGCGATGGGCAAGAAGCAGCAGGCGATCGAGTCCTACCGGAGCTGCGCGCGCAAGGCCGCGTCTCACCCGCACGTCTCCGAGTGCAAGCAGCTCGCCGGCATCAAGGACTGACGGACCGAGAGTCGGCGCAGGCGGCGCTCTGGTCGCGCCAGCGCCTCGACGAGCCGCGGCGGCGGGCTCAGCCCCGGCGGACGCGCGGATCGAGGATCACGTAGGCGAGATCGACCGCGAGCGTCGAGAGGACGACCACCGCCGAGGTGACGACCACGCAGCCCATGATGACGGGGCCGTCGCGGTCGAGCATCGCGTTGACGCTGAGCGAGCCGATGCCCGGCCAGCGGAAGACGCTCTCGGTGATGATGGCACCACCGACAAGCGTTCCGACCTCGAGGCCGAAGATCGTGACGATCGGCATCGTCGCGTTGCGGAGAGCGTGACGGACGACGACGGCGGCCTTACCGAGACCCTTCGCGCGTGCGGTCCGGACGTAGTCGTGGGACAGCTCGCCGATCATCTCGTCCCTCACGATGCGCGTGTAATAGGCCGCGCCGAAGACGCCGAGGGTGACGGCGGGAAGGACGAGGCTCGCGGCGTGCTCGGCCGTCGTGTTGCCGTAGCCGTCGATCGGGAAGAGCCGGAGCTTGAACGCGAAGACCCACTGGAGGAGGAGCCCGATCACGAACGTCGGTGCGCTCACCCCGAGCAAGCTGAGACCCACCGCGACGCGATCGGCCGTCTTCCGTTTCTTCACCGCGGCGATGACGCCTGCGGTGACGCCGATGAGCGCCTGGACGATCGCGGCGGTGAACGCGAGCAGGAGCGTGCGCGGCGCGCGCTCGGCGAGGATCGTCGTCACCGGTCGTTGCTGCTGGTAGCTCCGTCCGAGGTCGACGTGCAGCGCGCCGAGGTTGGCGCACGAGCCGTGCTCCGGATCGCTCGGCCCGGCGATCGATGACGGGCCGAGATGGACGAGGCGGCGGAGGAAGAGGACGTACTGGACGCGAAGCGGCTGGTCGAGACCGAGCTGCTTCCGGATCTTCTCCACGGCGGCGGGCGGAGCCTGCTGGCCGGCGACCATCCGCGCCGGATCCGACGGCAGCGCGTTGTTCACGAGGAACGCGACCGACACCGTCGCCCACATGACGAACGCCGCCCACGCGAGACGTCGGAGCACACGCTTCATCGGCGAACGTCCGTGCCGAGGAGCGCCGCGAGGCCCTTCTCCGAGAAGATCGCGCGGCCTGCGACGGGGCCAGCCGCGCGATCGAGCCAGGTGCGCTTGAGCTCGTGCATCCACATCGGGTGGGAGTGGTGGTCGCGGACGTAGCCCTGACGCTGGGTGTAGAAGCGGAAGTTCTGGCTGAACGCCCAAGGCGCGTCGTCGGTGAGGATCTCCTGCGCCTCGCTGTAGAGTTTCTTCCGGCGCTCGTCGTCGAGCTCTTCGTGCGCGCGGTCGATGAGATCGTCGATGCGCGGGTTCTTGTAGAAGGACCAGTTGTTCGTCCCCTCGTCCGCGATCATCTTCGAGTGGAAGATGGGCTCGAGGAAGGAGAGGGCGTCGGGGAAGTCCTGGAGCCAGAACCCGGGGCCGAACGCCGTCGCGTCGCGCCGCCCGCGCAGCGCGATGAACGTCGGGTAGTTGACGATGCGGATCTCGATCCGGAGGCCGATCTTCTCGAGCTGCTGCGCGAGGACCTGGCCCATGAACTCCTGGAGTCCCTGCTTGTAGACGAGGTACGGGATGACGTGGGGCCAACCGCCGGTCTTCGTCACCGGATCGTACGGGTAGCCGGCGCGGCGCATGTGCTCGAGCGCGGCCTCGTAGTCGGAGCGCTGTCCATGGAGGTCGGTGTCGTGGCCGAACACGCCGGGCGGAACGAGCTGGTTGGTGGCCGTGAGGTTCGAGGCGCGGATCCGACGGAGCGCATCGCGATCGATCCCGGCCGCGACGGCGCGCCGGATTTCGACGTTGTCGAACGGCGGTATCTGGACGTTCATCGCCTCGCCGAGGATCTGATGCGCCTCGTCGTACGTGGCGAACGGCTTCCATCGAGGATCGGCCTGGAAGCGGAGCAGCTCGGGCGTGGCGAAGTCGCGCACGATGTCGAGGTCGCCCCGCATGAACTTGAACGTCTGGCTGCTCTGGTTCTGGTGGAGCGTCCAGCGCACGCCGTCGAGGTGCGGAAGGCCGGGACGAAAGTAGCCGTCGTGCCGGACGACCGTGAGCTGCTGGCCACGCTGCCACCCGTTCGGCGGGAGCTTGAACGGTCCGGCCCCGCACGGATGCCACGAGGCCGAGGTGCGAGCGCCGCCGCTTTTGCAGACCGGGCGGAGCGGCAGCATCGCGAGGACGCGTAGGAACGTCGCGTCACGCTTCGAGAGGTGGAACGCGACGACGTACCTTCCTTCGACTACGACGCCTGGGAGGCTCTCGGCTTCCTTCGCGTCGAGCGCATCGAAGCCGACGATTGACGAGTAGTAGGACGCCGCCGGGTTCCGCGCGCTGCCGTGGAGCGCGCGCTCCACCGATCGTTTGACGTCGTCGGCGGTGACCTCCTCCCCATCGTGGAAGCGCACGCCCTCGCGGAGGAAGAACCGGTACGTCTTGCCCTCGTCGGCGATGACCCAGCGCTCCGCGATGTCGGGCTGGATCGTACCGTCCTTGTCGTAGTCGACGAGTCCCGCGAAGACCTGCTCGATGATCTGCGGAGCGAGCCCGTCGGTGATGTTGGCGGGATCGAGCGAGCGCACGTCACCGAACGTCGCCAGCTCGAGCACGCCCCCGCGCTTCGGCGCTGCGCCCTCGGGGCTGGCGGACGGGATGGGCGCCGGCAGCTTCTCCGAGCACGCGGGCGCGAAGGCGAGCGCGAGGGCGAGGGCGAGCGTCGCGGCGACGAGGCCGCGCGGCGCCTCAGCTCTTCCGCGGGTCGAGCGCATCTCGAAGCCCTTCGCCGAGGAGGTTGAAGCCGAGGACGGAGAGCAAGATCGCGACGCCGGGCGCAGCCGTGATCCAGGGCGCTGCGCCGAGGTAGTCCTGGCCCTCGAACAGCATGTGGCCCCACGTGGGGGTCGGCGGAGCGATGCCCGCGCCGAGATAGGAGAGGACGCTCTCCGCGAGGATCATCTGCGCCACGAGGATCGTCCCGATGACGACGATGGGGCCGGAGATGTTCGGGAGGACGTGGCGGAGCAGGATCCGCGGGGTCGATTGTCCGAGCGATTGCGCCGCGAGGACATAGTCGAGGCTGCGGACCTGGAGCGTCTTCGACCGCACGATGCGCGCGATGCCGAGCCAGCCGGTGAAGCCGAGCGTGAGGAAGATCGTCGCCGCGGTCGTCCGCTCGAGCGCGGCGCCGAGGGCCATGACGATGAGGAGGAAAGGGAAGGCGAGGCCGACGTCGACCGCGCGCATGAGGACGGTGTCGAGCCAGCGGCCCTCGTACCAGCCCGCGAGCATGCCGACGATGCTGCCGATGACGGTGGCGATCACCGTCGACGCGATGCCGATCACGAGCGAGACGCGCGCGCCCGCCGCCAGCCGAGCGAAGACGTCGCGGAAGAGGCGATCGGTCCCCAGCCAGAACTCCGCGCTCGGCCCGATCGGGAGGTGCTCGGGCGTCACGCCGCGAGCGAAGTCGCTCGTGTACGGATCGTTGGGCGCGACGATCGGCCCGACGATCGCGAACACGACGAGGAAGCCGACGAGGACGAGGCCTGCTCGCGCAGTCCCGTTCACCCCGGCGCTGCGCCCCCCCGAGAGACGGCTGAACGTGGCCCGTGCGCTCGTGATCACGCCACCCCGGTTCATGCGATCAGCGATGGGCGATGAACGGGGACGAGGCGGCGCGCCTCCCCGGAGCGGCTTCGAGGAACGACGTCACGGCGGCGGCGAAGGCGTCCGGGACCTCGTCGGGGGAGCATCGTCCGCACTCGAGCACCTCGAAGCGGCCGCGGAGCTCGCGTGCGAGCCGCCGCCCGTGTTCGACCGGCGCGAGGGCGTCGTCACGGCCCCAGATGACGAGCGTGTCGGCGGTGACGCGAGGCAGGCGAGCCACGAGCGGGCGCGTATCGGCGATCGAGACCAGCGTCGCGTGCGCGGCCTGGCGGCCCGCCGGGGCATTGAAGGCCTCGTAGAGCTCCTCGGCCCGGCCGACCGGGATCCGCGTCGCTCCCGAATAGACCGTGCTCTGGACGTACGCTCGGAAGAGCGCCTGCCCCATCAGCTGGCGCCAGAGCAGGCCTCCGGCGAGGGGGACCCGGCCGGCTCGCCCGAGCGGATGCTCCATCGGCGGATAGATGAGGGCGGAGGCGAGGACGAGCTTGTGGACGAGCGCGGGGTGCCTTGCAGCGAGCGAGAGCGCGATCCCTCCGCCCATTCCGTGCCCGCAGACGTGGACCCGCCCGAGGCCGAGCCCGGCGATCAGATCGAAGAGGGAGTCCGAGAACGCGTCCCACCCATAGGCGTAGCGCTGAGGATCCGGCTTCTCGCTGCCGCCGAAGCCGGGGAGATCGGGCGCCACGACGCGGAAGCGCTGGGCAAGCCGCATCACCGCGGCGGTCCACACCTCCCGGGTCGCGCCGAAGTCGTGCACGAGGACGAGCGGCGCGCCCGCGCCCGCTTCGACGAAGCGGATGCGCGCTCCCCGCGCCGAGACGTCCTTCGGTACGAGCATCGGGGCGGACCATAGCACGTGGTCCGGACGGCGCCGTTCGCGCAGGATCCTGGACGGAGCTCGAGCGAGTTTGCGACGATCCGATCCCGGGAAACGAAGAGACAGCGAGGCCCTCGGAAGGCGCTCCCGAGCGCCACGAACGGCTGCTTCCATAACCGTCGATGGAATGGAAGAGCCTGAGGGGGGAATTTCAGCCCGGATGAGCTTCCATCCGAACGATCACGCGCGCTCCCGCTAGGACATTGTTTGTCAGGGCAACGTCACTAACCGCGCGTAGTCAGTTCCATAATGGAAAGCGGCAAAATAAAGCCGATCACGGCGTTGACCCTCGTCGTTCGTCCAGAATATTGTCCGTGGGGTCGGACCTTCGCCGGTGATTTCCATCAACGGGAACCTCACCAGGCGGCCTTGCAGTCGGTTTCTCACCGCTTAGAGGCAGGTTGGTCGAAGTCGGTTTCTCGGACGATGTGCTCGTCGCTGGAGCCCTGAGCCAGCGGGGGAGCGAGCAGTCGCCCTCGATTCATTCGACCTTCGTGAGCTTCCAGCAGACGGATTGGGCCCCTCGCACGATGTTGGTGCAGCAGGGACTCGGTTCGCCCAGTCGTCGTCCATGCGGCAGTACCGGCATGGGCGCGGCGGAGAACGTCGCCAGGGCCTGAATACTCGAGCGCTGCGTCGAAGCGCTTATCGAAGTGGAAGTGGAAGTCAAGGTAACGCGCTGTGGGACGAAGGTCCTTGCTGCGCGCTGCCTCGGGAGAGCTGCGCTTCGCGCAGCCCCCTCAGCGATCGAAGTGGAGGAGCAGATGGACTCGAAGCAGATCGAAGCGGGGGAGATGGTCGAAGTGGCGGGTTCGATCGTCCTGGGTGGACCCCAGCAGACGAGCGACGAGGCTTCTCTTCGGACCGAGGGCGCGCTCGCGCTCAAGGTCGAGGTCCAGGCTGACGAGGAGCAGGGCGTCACGCGCGAGCAGCGTCGCTCGCGTCGCAAGCGCGACGTCCGTGCGCGCACGATCAGCGTGAAGCGCATGACGAAGCGCGAGCTCGAGCTCGGCCGTCTCCTCTACCCCGACGTCGAGGACGTCGTGAAGCCGAAGACGCGCGCCGAGTGCCTCGAGGGCGAGCGCCCGTGCCCCTTCGTCTCCTGCAAGCACCACCTCTACCTCGACGTCTCGGCGCGCACCGGCGCCATCAAGCTCAACTTCCCCGACCTCGAGGTCTGGGAGATGACCGAGACCTGCGCGCTCGACGTCGCCGACCGCGGCGGCACGACGCTCGAAGAGGTCGGCGCCATCATGAACCTGACCCGCGAGCGCATCCGCCAGGTCGAGGTGAAGGGGCTCGCGAAGCTCCAGGCGCTGAAGGACATGGACGCGCTCCGCGACTACGTCGACGAGGGCCCGGTCGGAAAGCGCCGCCTCCCCGTCCTCACCAAGAGCGAGGACAAGGACGAGGAAGAGGAGGCCGAGAACGATGACGGCGACGAGGACTTCGACGCCGACGAGTTCGCGAGCGACGCGCTCGGCGAGTGAACGATTCCCGTCCGGCGTAGGCCGGAACCGCTTCGAATACAGCTTCGTGTCCCCTGCAAAACGGCCCGGATGACCTCCGGGCCGTACCCTTTTGTGCGCCGAGCTCGGCGCCCGCCCCGCTGGTCAGGCGATCAGGCGATCACGCGATTAGAGGGCGCCGCTGCGCCTGAGGTCGGACGGCGTGTTCGGATGCTTGAGGAGCATCTTCCGGAGGCCCAGGTTCCGGCGAACGACCGGCATCTTGAGGAGGTGGGCGAGGAGCGCGGGCGGCGTCGCCGACCAGCGCGCGAGGTTTTGGATGAAGAGGATCGTGTAGCTGTTCTTGCTGCAGAGGATCTGCGTTGCGTGCGCGTCGAGGCTGCAGTTGACGAGCAAGACGAGGCAGCGCCCCTCGGTCTTGAAGAGCAGCGCGGCACGCTCATCCGAGGAGGAAAGCATGAACTTCTTCCGCAGGACCTCCCGCGTCATCATGCGAGAGCGCTCGGGAATCTCGCGATCGATGGCGATCTTGTAGACCTCCATCATCAGCTTCGGGTTCACCATCCGGCCGAGGATCGTGTTGGGAAGCTGTGGATTACGAAGGAGCCGGCGCTGGACGATCGCGTCGGCAAGGAAGTCGGAGCGCTTGGCGATGTGCTCGAGCCCGATATGGGTCCGGTGGTGCGTTGCGATCAGGCGCGGGCACTCGAGCGTGAGATGAGTGTTCGCGAACACCGCGTGGATGACCTGCGGGTCGGGGTCGAGACAGAGCGCGAGGAGACGGGCGCCGGAGACCTCTCCCGCCGCCTTGACGCGCTCGTCGCGCGACATCGGGTGGTACACCGTCTCGTAGAGCTTGCGGTACTCGCGCTCGGTGCGCGCCGTTTCCTCGGCGTCTTCCTCGGGCTCGTCGTTCGCGGTCTCGGTGTTGGCCGCCGGCACGTCGACATCGGCAGAGCTTGTCTCCTCGGACGCGTCGGCCAGGAGCTCGCCGGAGCTCGCGGGCTCGTCGTTACGGTCGAGCTCTTCGGCGGGGGACTCCGGGTCGCCGCGGAGGAAGGCTCTCAGCTCGTCGTCGATCGCCTCGTTGTCGATCGCCTCGTCGCCGATCCCCGGTCCCTCGCTTGCCGTCGGCGCGGTCGCGACCTCCACAGCTGCGCGCTCGGCCTCGGGTCCGCCGCTGACCTCGACCGCGCCCTCGTCGGAAAGGCGCGCGATGATGTCGACGACGCGGCCCTCGTCGAGGCCGGTGAGCGCGACGAGGTCCTTCACCGTGCTCGTGCCGTCGACGCGCGAGAGGACGAAGCCCTCCTCCGGCGAGAGCTTGAGGTTGCGCAGGTCGACCTTCTTCTGACGGATGCTCTTCATCCAGGCCTGCGCCCCCCAACGGATCGACTCTATCGCGGTTGTGTGCCGATGGGTCCAAGAACGCGGCGAAGGCGGGTCGCAGAGGACTCGCGTGCCACGCTCGCTCCTCGGTTTCGTTGATTGACCGCGCCGCTGGGGGTGGCTATCTCGCGCACCATGCCCATTCGGACTGCGCTCCTCTCCGTCTCCGACAAGACTGGTCTGTTCGGCTTTGCCTCGGCGCTCGCGAAGCGCGGCGTGACGCTGCTCTCGAGCGGTGGAACGGCGAAGGCGTTGACGGGTGAGGGGATCCCCGTCCAGACGGTCGAGGACTATACGAGCTCGCCCGAGGTCATGGGGGGCCGCGTCAAGACGCTGCATCCGCGGATCCACGGTGGCATCCTCGCCCGCGAGGGGACCGACGATCAGGACCTCGCGAGGCTCGGCGCGAAGCCGATCGACCTCGTCGTCGTCAACCTCTACCCGTTCGAGAAAGTCGCGGCGAACCCGAACGCGACGTTCGAGGAGCTCATCGAGAACATCGACATCGGTGGTCCGTCGATGGTGCGCTCGGCGGCGAAGAACCACGCGCGCGTCACGATCGTGTGCGACCCCGCCGACTACGACCGCGTGCTCGCCGAGATCGAGCGCGATGGCGACGTCTCGAAGGCGACGCGCCTCGAGCTCGCGGCGAAGGCGTTCGCGCACACCGCCGCGTACGACGCGGCGATCAGCGGGCTCCTCTCCGGACCGCGCGCCGCTGCCGACGACGCGGCCGCCTCGGCGAGCCCGTACCCGAAGTACCTCACGCTGCCGTTCGAGCGTGCATATGGACTTCGATATGGAGAGAACCCGCACCAGTCGGGCGCGTTCTACGTCGAGCGCCACGCGCCGGCCGGCAGCCTCGCGAGGGCATCGAGCATCGGGGCGGGCGGCAAGGAGCTCTCCTTCAACAACCTCGTCGACGTCGACGCCGCCCTCGAGGCAGTGCGTGAGTTCACCGATCGGCCCGCCGCGGTCGTCGTGAAGCACACGAACCCGTGCGGCGTCGCATCGGCGTCGAAGCTCGAGGACGCCTATCGCCTCGCTCGCGAGGCCGACGCGCTGTCCGCGTTCGGCGGCATCGTCGCGCTGAACCGCGAGGTCGACGCCGCGACCGCCGCGCTCCTCGCGGAGACGTTCCTCGAGTGCGTCGTCGCCCCGTCGTTCACGGCCGACGCGCTCGAGAAGCTCCACACGAAGAAGAACCTCCGCCTCATCGCGACCGGGCTCGAGGACCGCGGGCACGCGGCCGTCCAGTACAAGCGTGTCTCCGGCGGTCTCGTGGTGCAGAGCCGCGACGACGGCTCCGCGGGGCAGGTGACGGGCGGCAAAGTCGTGACGAAGCGCGCCCCGACGGCCGAAGAGATGCACGGGCTCGAGTTCGCCTGGCGCGTCTGCAAGCACGTGAAGTCGAACGCGATCATCCTCGCGAAGGGCGAGCCGTCGGCGGAGCGCGCGCGCACCGTCGGCGTCGGCGCCGGCCAGATGTCCCGGGTCGTCTCGGTGCAGATCGCGTGCGAGAAGGCGGCAGCGGAGGCGGCCGGCTCCGTCCTCGCGTCCGACGCCTTCTTCCCGTTCCCCGACGGCGTCGAGGCGGCCGCCAAGAACGGCATCACCGCCATCGCGCAGCCGGGCGGCAGCGTGAAGGACCCCGACGTCATCGCGGCCGCCGATCGGCTCGGTCTCGCGATGGTGTTCACCGGCTTCCGTCACTTCCGCCACTGAACTGCGCGATTTCGCGCACGAAAGAGCCGCGCCCGCCGCGCCGCCGTCTTGCTCGACGGCGGCGCGGTGATCATTTGCGTGTCCCGCTCCGCGCACGATTTCTTTAGCTACTTATTTGGCCCACGCGCTCCGGGTATGGCACCGGTGGACGCATGGCCGGCATGAGCGAGACCTGCACGGTGTGCGGTCGAGGGTTCGAGGTCCAGTTCCGTTACCAGATGGAAGAGCGCGACAACGCGTTCTCCTTCTTCTGTTCCCAGGTCTGCCACGGCAGGAGCCTGCGAGGGGAGACCACGAGCGGCGTCGTCTGCGACTGCTGCAACAAGCGATTCGTCGTCGAGCTCGTCTCGCAAGTCGTCCGGATCAAGGGCGCGGCGCGCTACGCGTGCTCCGAGGGCTGCCGCACGCAGCTCCTCGCCGAAGCCGGAGGGCTGCGCCTCGGCGCTGCGATGGCACCGGCTCCGATGGCTTCCGCACCGGTGACGGCATTCGCCGCGCCGACGCCTGCGCCTTCGGCCCCGCCGCCGTTGCCGAACAGCAACGCGGTCTTCGCGTCGGTTGCGCCCGCGTCCTTCGCGCCCGTTGCGCCCGCGGTCTCCGCGCCGACGGTCCCCGCGCCCGTCGCGGTCCCCGCGTCCGTGTTGCCGCCCGTTGCGCCGCGTCCGGCGGTGCCCACCACTCCGGCTGCGCCGCCCGTTGCGCCGCGTCCGGCGGTGCCCACCACTCCGGCTGCGCCGCCCGTCGCGTCGCGTCCGGCGGTGCCCACCACTCCGGCTGCGCCGCCCGTCGCGTCGCGTCCGGCGATGCCCACCGCTCCGGCTGCGCCGTCCGTCGCGTCGCGTCCGGCGATGCCCACCACTCCGGTTGCGCCGCCCGAGACGCTCCCGTCGACGCCGGCCGCCATCGCCGTGAGTGCGTTCGCGCCCACCCCGCCGCCGATGCCGGTGGCCGAGTCGCAGCCGCGCGTCACGGCGATGCGGACGATCAGTGGTCCCCGCCGCATGGCGATCTTCAACCACAAGGGCGGCACCGGGAAGACCACGACGAGCGTCAGCGTCGCCGCTGGCCTCGCGCTCAAGGGGTACCGCGTCCTGCTCGTCGACACCGACTCGCAGGGCAACGTCGGCGTGTCGCTCGGTGTGAAGGCCGAGAAGACGCTCTACCACTGCCTCGTCATGGGCCTGAAGCCGCAGGACGTCGCCGTGAAGGTGCGCGAGAACCTCGACGTCCTTCCGTCGAACGAGACCCTCGCCGCCGCCGAGCTCTACCTCGCGGGACGGCAGAACCGTGATCGCATCCTTCGCGATCGCCTCGTCGCCGCGAGCAACCACTACGACGTCATCCTCCTCGACTGCTCGCCGTCGCTCTCGCTCTTGAACCAGAACGCGCTCGTCTTCGCGGACGGCATCCTCGTTCCGGTCGCGTGCGACTTCCTCTCGCTCGTCGGCGTGAGGCAGGTGATCAAGACGGTGAAGAACGTCAACTCGCTGCTCCACCACCCGGTGCAGATCCACGGCGTCCTGCCGACGTTCTACGACGCGCGCGCGCGCATCTGCCGCGACGCGTGGGGCACGCTGAAGGAGCACTTCGGCGAGCGCTGCTTCCAGCCGATCCGCTCGGCGACCCGCGTCAAGGAAGCGCCGGCTCAGGGCAAGACGATCTTCGAGTACGCACCCGACTCGCACGCGGCGCAGGACTACCAGCGTGTCGTCGAGCGGCTCGTGACGGGGCGTTGCTCCAGCGGCGATCTCGACGCGGACGCCGACGAGGCGATGACGGGCTGAGGGGTTCGCCTCCGCTTCGAGCGGAGGCAAGAGATTCGATCAAGCGAAGAGGTAAGACGATGGCAGCGCGAGACGACGGAGCGGGACTCGGGGCGGCACGCGTGCTCGATGGCGACGAAGTGCAGGGCGTGCTCTCGGGCGCGTTCTATCAGCCGATGCAGGTCGAAGCAGCGGACTCCACACGAGCGAAGGCTCGCGAGGAGAAGGCGAAGCCTACGCACTACAAGGTCATCTGCATCTCGATGTACACGAAGGATCTCGACCGGCTCGACGAGCTCGTCGAGGAGCTGAAGGGACGCGGGATCACGAAGGCGAACCGCAGCGCCCTCATCCGCGTGGCGCTCGAGCAGCTCGATCTCGACAAGGTCCCGCGCGGCCTGTGACTCGCGTGGCTCTCGAGCAGCTCGAGCTCGACGAGGTCCCGCGCGGCCTGTGACGAGCCGTTCGCTTTCCGCGAACGGCTTGGGCGTGACTCGAGCGAGGTGAGACGCGCGTATTTCGGGCCGAGCGCGCTCCCTCCAAATAGTGTGCGACTCTGCCCAGCGACCGTGCTCTTCGGGGCATGAACCCGATTCGCTCTCGAGCGGCTTCGCCCTCCGTCCTCGTCTCTGGCTTCCTCGGCTTGCTCGCCCTCAGCGCGGTAGCGTGCACGACGGAGACCCGCTACGTCACGTCGAGCAGCGGCGCGTCAGGGGAGATGGCTTGCGATGATGAATGCGAGCCCGAGGCCGCGGTGCCGGCGTCCGACGAAGACGACGAAGCGGACGCGCCCACGACGAGCGGCGGCAAGAAGAAGGACGGTGGAGCGCCGAAGCCCTCGTCGAAGGATGGCGGCACCGATGCGGGATCACCGCCGTCGTCCCTGGGCGGCGCGACCGTCGCCGAATGCCAGGGCACGGCGACGTTGAGCGTCGACTTCGGCGGCAAGCAGCCGAAGCTCAAGACGGGCTTCGCCGTCTACACGCAGGGCCACTACGAGGTGTATCTGTACTCGCGGCCGCTCGTCGACGACTACGGCTACGGCGGGACATCGGGCGAGATCAAGGCGCGGCTCGTCATCGGTGGACCGACGGGGACGCCGAACCAGTACCAGGGGATGTTCGGCGTGTTCGAATGGAGCACCCAGGCCGGCAAGTGGACGAACCTGGCGACCCCGACGGACGTCACCCTCGTCGACATCGCTGACTACGGAGTCGTCGACCCGACCGGGCTCATGTGCAACGGGCGCATCTCGGGAACCGTCCAGGCGCTCTTCAGTCCCAACGTCGCGGCGGTGGCGGCGTTCGACGTGCCCATCCTCACGCCGAGCTTCCCGCGGTCGAAGGCCGGTCCGCCCTGACGAGGACTGCGGGCGGATCGGGTCGATGCCCCGGGCCTCGACGCCCAGCGCGACCTTTGGCCGTGCCGAGCGCCTGCAAGAGCTCGGATCCACTTGTCAAGTTTACGTCTCCGCGGCGTCCCGAGCCCCGGGCGACCTTGCGTCATGGCGCACCGCGTAGCAAAACCGGTGCGTTCATGAGCAGCTCGCTCCGCCGTTTCACCACGTTTGCCTGGGCGCCGATGTTCACGATCGCGCTCGTCTGGGGCTGCGCGCAGAGCGGCGTCGGGGACATCTCGCTCGAGAGCGATCCGTCGCTCCCCGAAGTCGATGCGTCCTGGAAGCCGTCGCCCGAGACTCCGAGCGAGAGGGTCCCGAGCTCGAGCGGCTCGTCGGACGACGGTGCGAGCGACGGCGAGGAAGAGGAGACGCCGTCCTCGGACACGCCGCCCACGAGCACGCCGCCTTCGAAGGTGGCGGACCCCGATGCGGGCGCGCCGGACAGCGGCTCGACTTCGAGCTCGGGCTCGGCGCCGAAGCCGACGCAGGGCGAGGTCCTCATCACCGAGGTGATGTACGACCCCATCGGAAGCGAACCGGCGAACGAATGGATCGAGGTCCACAACCGGGCCTCGAGCGCACGCACGCTGACGGGGCTCACGATCGTCGACGGCGGTGATCGCGCGCAGATCATCGGCACGTCGGTCACGATCGCTCCGGGAGCGTACGTCATCCTCGCGCGCAGCAAGTCCGCCGCCGTCAACGCCAAGGTCCCCGCGGCCGCCATCGTCTACGAATACGGAGCGGGCGTGAGCTCCGGCGCCGGCATCCAGCTCGCGAACGGCGCGAGCGGTGGCGTCTCGCTCCGCGACGGCACCGCGATCATCGCGCAGGCAGCTTATGGTGGCTGGTTCTCTCAGGCGGACGGCAGCTCGATCCAGCTCAAGACGTTGACGTACCCGGCGAGCCTTCAGCGCTCGAACTGGTGCCTGTCGTCGAACGCGTGGACGGCGGGCTCGGAGAACGGCACCCCCGGCGCCGCCTCCGACTGTCCCTGAGCATCGACCTCTGCCATAGCGCTGGAGCGCCGGCGTGAAAGCGGCGCGGGGATCCGCGACTGCGGCAGTATCATGCGCGCATGAGCGAAGTCTTCGAGCACGTGTGTGAGGATCATCCGGCCGACGCGATCGAGCTCGTCATCCGAGCTCGCCCGCGCGACCTCGGAGGCTTCGCCGTTCGGCGAACGCTCCCCTCGATGCGTCGCCGTCTCGTCGGGCCGTTCATCTTCTTCGATCACATGGGACCGGCCGACCTGGCTCCTGGGCATGGGATGGACGTCCGCCCGCACCCGCACATCGCGCTCGCGACGGTGACCTACCTCTTCGAGGGCTCGATCTTTCATCGTGACAGCCTCGGGACCGCGATGGCGATCCGTCCGGGGGACGTCAACTGGATGATCGCGGGCAAGGGGATCGTTCATTCCGAGCGCACGCCGGACGATCTGCGGGCGACGGGGCATCGGTCGCACGGGATCCAGGCCTGGGTCGCAGTCCGCAAGGACGAGGAGGAGTCGGAGCCTGGTTTCGTCCACCATCCCGCGAGCTCGCTCCCCGTCATCGAGCGACCGGGCGTCGAGGTGCGGCTCATCAGCGGAGATGCCTACGGACGACACGCCCCGACGCCGACGTCGACGCCCACGATCTACGCCGACGCGAAGCTCGCGGCCGGCGCCGAGCTCGAGATCCCCGACGGCTACGAGGAGCGCGCGGTCTACGTCGTCAGCGGCGAGATCGAGTGCGCCGGCCAGACGTCGGGCGACCCGGCGGCACGCGCGGAGGAGGGAACGATGCTCGTCCTGCGTGCCGGCGCCCGGGTGCGCGTTCGCGCCGTCTCCGCCGTGCGGATGATGATCCTCGGCGGCGCTCCGGTCGACGGCGAACGATTCATGTGGTGGAACTTCGTCTCGAGCTCGAAGGAGCGCCTCGAGCGCGCGAAGCTGGATTGGAAGGAAGGCCGCTTCCCGAAGGTGCCCGGCGACGAGAGCGAGTTCATTCCGCTGCCTGAAATCTGAGTACCCTGCTCATGACGAGACCCAGAAGCGCCGAGCTGCGCTAGGCTCATGGTGTGGTGGGGGGCGAGCTCTTTCCGGGGTGTGTCGACGAGGCCGTGGCCACGGAGTCGCGATGACGCGCCCGAGCGCCGAACGCCACGGAGGACGGCTCGTCCTCGTCGCCGACGACGAGCCGTCGCTACGCCGATCGCTGTCATTGATGCTCGCGAGCGCCGGGTTCTCTACCGTCGAGGCGCATGACGGCGTTCAGGCCGTCGAGCTCGTCAAGGCACGCGCCGACATCCAGGTAGCGCTGATCGACGCATCGATGCCGGGCATGGGCGGTGTCGAGGCCGCGCGCAAGATCCTCGATCTCCGCAGGGACCTGCCGATCGTGATGATGAGCGGCTACACCCATGAGCCGCTCGTCGGCGTCGAGACGATCACGAAGCCGTTCGAGCCGGACAGCCTCCTCGAGATCTTGCGAAGCCTGACCTCGTCCGTCGAATAGGGACTCTTCGAGCCGGACAGCCTGCTCGAGATCACGTGAAGCTCGATGTTGCCCGTCGAACGGGGACGTCAGGCGCCGATGGCGTCCCAGAACGCGCGGAGGTCATCAGGGAGCGGCGCCTCGATCGACAGCGGCGCGCCCGTCATCGGATGCGCGAGCGAGAGGCGCGCGGCATGGAGCGCGTGCCGCGGGAGCTCGAGCATCTGGAGGTCTTCCTCGGTGAGCTCGCCGTCTGCGCTGCGTGCGAAGCACGACTCGTCGGGCCCGTAGAGCTTGTCGCCGACGATCGGCGCTCCGAGGCTCGCGAGGTGGACGCGGATCTGATGCTGCCGTCCCGTTTCGAGCTCGCAGCGAACCAGCGCGTAGGCACGGCCGTCGCTCGACGTCCGCGTCGCCTCGACGAGGAACCGCGTCGAGGCCGAGAGCGCGTCCGGCGTCTTGCCGAGGCGCATCTTCACGCGGTAGCGGCCCTCCGTGTCGAGCTCGAGCGAGCGCTCGAAGCGGAACGCTCCGGGACCGTCATCGGCCGGAGTGACGACCGCGTCGAGCTCCGCCGCGCGCGAAGGATCGGGTACGCCCCAGGTGATGGCGCGGTAGGTCTTGTCGACGCCCGTGCGCCCCTCGATCTGCTTCTTGAGCGAGCGGTCGCACTCGGGGCTCTTCGAACAGATGAGCACGCCGCTCGTCTCGCGGTCGAGGCGATGGCCGAGTGACACGAACTCGCCGGGGCGCGCTTCCTTGAGCACCCTGATGAGGGTGTTGCGGTGGTAGCGGGCCGTCGGATGCACCGGGAGGAGCGCGGGCTTGTCGACCACGAAGAGGTGGGCGTCCTCGTAGACGATGGGCACGTTCGTGGGCACCGGGTCTTCGTCCCACGGCGGACGCCAGAGCAGGACGAGCTCTTCCGACTGGACCCGATGGTTCGGACGGAGGCGCTTGCCGCGGACGTCGAACGCGCTGTTTCTGACGATGAACTGCGTCCGCGTTCGGCTCGTCCGCCGGAGCTGTCCCTGAAGGAAGACGTCGAGCCGTTGCCCGGCGAGCTCGGGCGGGACCCGGAAAATGCTGAGCACAGCGCCTTCCGCAACGCCCTCCGGGCGTGCGTGGCGATCGATGTCCGTGTCCGAGATCCGGAGCCGGCTCACGGTCGCTCTCTTACCACGCTGCGCTCGTGAAACCGTGTTATCTAAGGGGCGCCCCGAGGGCACCGACCGCCATGGAGATTCTGTTCGTCACGACCGAGCTCGCCCCCTACGTCAAGGTCGGAGGCCTCGCCGACGTGAGCGCGGCGCTGCCGAAGACGCTCAAGTCGCTTGGCCACCGCGTCACCATCGTGATGCCGCGATACGCGGCCTTCGAGGACTCGGGCCTCCTGATGGCGCGGCGGCTCACGCCGCTGAAGCTCACGCTCGGCGAGCAGACCCACGAGGTCACCGTCTACGACGGGCGCCTCTCGTCGCAGGTCGAGCTGGCCCTCGTGGACGCGCCCGGCCTCTTCGACCGCGCCGGCGTCTACGGCGAGAAGGGCGAGGACTATCCCGACAACGCGCTCCGCTTTGCCGTGCTCTCGCGCGCCGCCGCGGAGCTCGCGAGGCAGCGCGCGGGCGACGGCGCCCCGTTCGACGTCGTCCACGCCAACGACTGGCCGACGGCGCTGGTGCCGAAGTACATGAAGGACCTCGGCGTGAAGACGCCGTCCCTTCTGACGATCCACAACGTCGCGCACCAGGGGATCTTCCCGAAGGACACGCTCCCGACGCTCGGCCTCTCGTGGGAGGACTTCACCGTCGGCGGCATCGAGTTCTACGGCTCGGTGAACTTCCTCAAGCAGGGCATCATCTCGGCGGATACCGTCACGACCGTCAGCCCCACCTACGCGCGGGAGATCCAGACCGCAGAGCACGGCTACCGGCTCGACGGCGTGCTCCGTGCGAAGGGCCAGACCGCCACGGCGGGCGGGAAGCAGGGCGCGAAGGTCCTCGGGATCGTCAACGGCGTCGACTACGGCGTCTGGAACCCGGCGACGGACTCCCATATCGCGGCGCGCTTCGACGCCGAGGACGCCTCGAACAAGGCGCGGTGCAAGGGGGCACTCCGGAAGGAACTCGGCTTCCCGATCGAGCCCGATGTCCCGATCGTCGCGTCGGTCGGCCGCGTCGTCACGCAGAAGGGAACGGACCTCGTCGCCGACATCGTTCCGCGCCTGGTTCGCGGCAGTGACGCGCAGGTGGTAATCGCGGGCACGGGAGACGAGAGCCTGGTCGCCAAGCTGAGCGCGGCGGTGGAGAAGACCCACGGCCGCGCGGTGTACGCCGGCAATGCGAGCGAGGCGCTCGTGCATCGCATCTTCGCGGCGGCGGACATCGTCCTCGTTCCGAGCCGGTTCGAGCCTTGCGGCCTCGTGCAGCTCTATGCGCAGCGCTACGGAGCCCTTCCGGTCGCCCGCGCGACGGGCGGGCTCGTCGACACGATCGTCGACTGCGACGCGAAGCTCGAGACCGGCACCGGTTTCCTCTTCGACGATGCGACGGCGGATGCGCTCTACAGCGCCGTCCAGCGCGCGCTCGCGGCGTTCACGTCTTCGCGGTGGGGCGCGCTCCGCCGCCGCGCGATGCGCCTCGACCGCGGGTGGGAGCGAGCCGCGCGGCAGTACGAGCAGGCCTACAAGGCCCTCAGGTAGCGTGACCGTCGTGGGGGGCTGCCGAGCAGACCTCGTTGCGCTCGTCATGGTGACGCTCGCGGCGTCGGGCTGCTCCAGCGTGTTCGACGACGCGGCCTGCACCCTGGACGAGCGGAGCTACCCGATCGAGGTGTCGCGCGACGTCCCGTTCGCGTTCGCCGACGCAGCGAAGCTCGTGGTCGAAGCGTGCGCGACGCGTGAAGGACAGACCCCAACGTGCACACTCGCCCCCGCCGCCCCGGCGGCCGGCGATGGCTTCGCGCTGGGCGGCTCGCTCGAGGCCATCTCGGGCTCGCTGACGAAGACCGATGACGGCAACACGAGGCTCTCGCTCACCGTCAACGTGGGCGAGGGAGCGCCAAGCTCGACGACCCTCGTGACGGTTCGTGTCCTCGACGACGCCGAGCGCGAGCTCGTAAAGGCGGAAGGCCCGGTACGGTGGTCGAACGACGACTGCCATCCGAAGCCCGACACCACGAAGCTCTGAGCGCGAGGCCCACCGCCGCAAGCGCCGCAGCCACTGAGCTCGACGAGCTCTCGACGCCATCTCGCGCGTCCACGCAGCGTCCTCCGTTCTGCCTCGTCGCCCCCCTGGCCCTCGGCCGACCCCAAGTGGCCCGGGCCACCCCCGCCCGGGTGCCCCTAAAAGGGGGCAT
>MKVQ01000025.1 GCA_001899635.1 Myxococcales bacterium 68-20
ACTATACCGTTCGAGCATCTACCTCGGGCAGCAAAGCTCGACCGCGTTCAGGGGCGTCCTCGGCCGCGACCGCTCCACCGTCCCCTGATATCCACCCATCGGGTGCCCGCCCGCGGCTGGCTGCATGGATGGCCTGCCTCGGGAGGGTGGGCAGTCACTCGCGATGCCGCGGCGCGAGCGAGCGTGCGTGCGTGCGTCGTCCGCTGCCGCCTGATGAATCAGGGCGACAATCGTTCTCGCCCCCGAGAGCGAGGGGGCCCGCGATGATGACGCGCGGTCGGCGGAGGGGAACGTCGGGCGAGCAAGCGTACGTCTCGGCAGATGGAGCTGTCGGGTGATGCAGTCGCCGACGAGCTTGCCCTCGCCCATCAAGACTCGATGAATCAGGGCGACAATCGTTCTCGCTACGCAGGGATGGCGACAGGCCGCTGACGCGCGGTCGGCGGAGGGGAACGTCGGCGAGCGAGCGTACGTCTCGGCAGATGGATCTGCCGCGGGTGGGGCGCCTTCCGCTGCCCGCGACGTTGCCGCTCGATGAATCAGGGCCACAATCGTTCTCGCTTCGCTGGGATGGCGAGAGCGAGGGGCACGCGACGATGGCGCGCGGTCGGCGGAGGGGAACGTCGGCAAGCGAGCGTACGTCTCGGCAGCTGGCGCTGCCGCGAGTGGCGATGCAGTCGCCGACGAGCTTGCCCTCGCCCATCAAGACTCGATGGATCAGGGCGACAATCGTTCTCGCTTCGCAGGGATGCCGCGAGTGCGGGGGCTGGACTCGGCTGGAGCGGGGACCGCGAGGAGGGGACGCGGTTGGGGAGTGTCATGTCCGAGGGCGAGCGCGCGTCTCGACCGATGGACCTGCCTCGAACTGGGCGCCTTCGATTCCGGCGACGTGGCTACCCGATGAATCCAGCGTTGTCGGGGCAGATGGAACTACTCGGGGGCGACTTCCGGTACCGCGGCAGAGCGCTGTCGCGAGAGATGGACGCCCTCGAGTTGAGCACCTTCCAATCCCGGCGATCGTTGCCACCCGACGAATCAGGGCTACAATCATTCTGCCCTGCAGCAATGCCGCGCGGTGCTGGGCGGGATCGCGGTGAAGCGGGGGGGGCGCGGTTGGGGGAGTGGCATGTCAGGGAGCGAGCGCACGTCTCGACAGCTCGAGCTGCCTCGAATGGGGCGTCCTCGGCGGCGCGGTCCGAAGCGTCGCGCTTTCGGGCGCGTGCCGCACCGAGCGCGGCCGGTTCACAAGGGCCGGCATCCCGTACACGTGACGTTGCGCGCACGTCACGGGTTGCCTTCATTTCGGCAGCAGCTCGTTCACGCGCTCGTTCTCAAGGTCCTCCGCGACCAGCGTCAGCGGGCGTACGAGGATAGCTTCCAGATCGTCCACTTCTCGATCCAGACCAACCACCTCCACCTCATCCTCGAGGCGGAGGACGGACCGACGAAGACATCGGCCACACGCTCGCGAAACGCGCTGCGTTCGGGCGTGAGTGGCTTCCTCATCGCGTTCGCGCGTCGGCTCAACAAGCTGCTCGGACGCAGGGGCAAGATCTGGAACGACCGGTACCACCGCCATGACCTCGAGAGCCCCCACGAGGTGAAGACCTCGCTGCGGTACGTGGTGAACAACTTCCGCAAGCACGGTCACGTGACCTTCGGAGCGGGGGCTTTCGACTACTACTCGTCGGCCCAGCACTTCGACGGCTGGAGCGATGCGCTGTTCGATTCGTTCGAAGAGCCCGAGCCATGGACCGAGGTCCGTCCGCGCACCTGGCTCCTCGGTACAGGCTGGAAGCGGCACGGCCTCATCCACACAGAAGAAGTGCCAGGCCCTCGTCGTCCGGCTGTACGTCGCTGAGGCTGACGCCGTCACCCGCTGGGTGCACCGCGGTTCGTTGGGTGGGCTGGAGTCGAGGCGCTCGACGCCGGCGACAGCCGCGAGCGCGATGCCGGAATCAATCCCCTTCGGCTTGCGGCTCTGACGATCCGATCGATGACGCCTACTCCGCCTCCGACGCTTGGCGGCGGTGCGTGGGGAATGCCGCGGCCGGAATCGCGGGGTCGTGGAGGCTGACGCTCACACGGCTGCGTGCACGGAGAACTCGAGTGGGGCTGGAGTCCAGGCACTCCACGTCCGTCGGGCGGCTGGCACGCGATTGCGTAATCGGATCCCCTTCGGCCTCTGGCTCTGACGACCAGATGACGCCGAGGCCGCGGTCGCCGCGTGGCGGCGATGCAAGGGCGCAATCCCGCTGCGCGAGTCGTGGGGGCTGTGCACGGGCTCCGCGCGCAGTCCACACGCATCACGCACGCGCAGCCACGCACAGCCCACGCTCACTCCGACGCAGCAAATTGCATTCTCGCGCAGCCCACACATCCGCACGCGGCTCACTCATCCGCACGCAGCCCCCCCCTCGCACGCAGCCCACGCATCCGCACGCAGCCCGCGGCCCTCGCATTGGCCAGGCGCACTCCGCACACGGCCAAGCGCACTTGTCACGCGGCCACGCGCGGGCTGCCTTGACGGTGATCTTCGTCGGCCGCTGTCGACGAATGCCCCCGGGAGCGAAGTCGTGGACGAAGACTTCCTGTTCTCGTCGAGCGGGAGCTTCTTGCGGCGGTGCGAGGCCGATGCAGTCGCCGACGAGCTTGCCCTCGCCCATCAAGACGGCAAGGTGCGGGCTTCGCCGGATCGATGCTGAGCGCGATGAGGTTCTCCTGGTGTACTCGAGCACCGGAAAGTCCTTCATCTCGTTCTCGGGACGTCGTGGATCACTACGACTTCATCCATCCCGGCTGTACGGAGGGAGAGCCAGTCCAGGGCGGCCACTGGCTCGAAGTCTTCGTCCTCCGATCGCTCTTTGTAGATTGCCATGCCTCCACGCGCCGAGACCAAACGACCAACGAGCGGAATGGGCAGCGCGCGGCCACCTTTTCCGACCGTGCCCGTCGAGCAGGTCGAACATCGCGTCGCTGGTCCGGACTCCTCCGCCGCGTCGAAGCGAAGTCCTCGTCCTCCTCCCGGCGCCGGCTGTCGGGACGCATCCGTCGACGAGGCGATGACTCAGACGCCAGACTCGAGGTCAACGTCGCCGGGATCACGACCCTCGGGGGGCCTCGTCGAGCTTCGCCTTCGCGAGCTCGCGGCATCGGACGGACCTCGCGAACGTGGGTCAGGAAGAAGCGACGAAGCAACTGATACGGCGGGCAAGCCGAGCTTGTAGCAACTCAGGTCGCGCTCGCGCTTCGGCGCTCGGTATCGCGGAGCTCCTTTGCCTTCTTGGCGTTCCTCGCGACGGAGTCGAGGAATGGACAGTCGCGTGAAACCCGCGTCCTTCCGGAACACCTCCAGCTCTCGCGACCTCGCTCACTGCAGAGCATCGAGACACATGCACATCCATGCATGGTTACTGACGGCGGAGTTCGTACTCGTTCCACGAACGTCCCATCGAGGTCTCTCGCGTCGGCGCGCGATCGTGGATGGTACTGACCCCGCCCGATGAAGTACTCGAGCCCCTTCAAAACGCCCTCTCTCGTCACTCGGACGGCGATCTCGCTGAGCGCGCTTGCCGGCTCCCTCCTCGCGTGCAGCTCGGAGAGCACGCGTTCGCCGTACGAAACGACGGCGATCGATCCAACCGAGCCGACGGCTCCCGAGACGCCGGCTCCCGCGACCGAGCCGACCGAGAGTGCTCCGGATTCGGACGCTGCGCCTGCACCCGGCGAATGCAAGCGAGCGGCGCCGAGCAACGTGTGCGGGGTGAGCCCGCAATGCGGATGCGATGCAGGGAAGACGTGTGACGTCGTCGATTCGGTCGGGACCGCCAGATGCGTCACCGCCGGAAACGCCGCGATGGGGCACCCGTGCACGGCGACCGCCGACTGCACGACCGGGCTGACGTGCATCTTCGGGATCTGCCATGCGTTCTGCAGCGACCCGACCAAGCCGTGCTCCCAGCCCAAGACCGGAGCCTGCGCGCAGATCCAGACGACGGAGGGCGCCGAGATCCCCAACCTCGCGATCTGCCGGGTCGCATGCGAGCCTCACGACAAGACGAGCTGCGGTGGCACGACGGCCGAGGGCACCGGCGTCTGTCGCGTCGACGTCAACGGCGAGACCGAGTGTCAGGCGGGCGGCTCACGGAACGATGGCGAGAGCTGCTCGCCTTCGGAGGAGTGCGGCCCTGGTCTCGTCTGCACGAGCTCGGCCTCGAGCAGCACCTGCAAGCGATGGTGCAGGGTCGGCCAGGACGACTGCGGTAGCGGCAAGTGCATGGGCTTCGCGAGCGAGATCAACGTGCGCGGCGTCGTCTACGGACATTGCCCCTGACGACACCTCCGCTGTAGACCGCTGCACGCCTGGAGGTCGACGACCTCCGGGCGTGCAGCTGATGCAGTTGAAGCAGCTGATGCTCGCGGGGACCTGGCGCGTCGAAGATCAGCCTGCCTCGATGCACTGCGCTCGGTATGGCTCGCCGCGTGCATCGTGCGGCATCCAACGCGATGCCGTACGAGAGGATCGAGAGCTACGGTCTCATCGGAAACATGCGGACCGCCGCGCTCGTGAGCATGCGCGGCTCGATCGATTGGCTGTGCTTCCCGCACTTCGATTCGCCGAGCGTGTTCGCGGCGCTGCTCGATCACGGTCGCGGCGGACGCTTCTCGCTCTCCCCGCGCGACGACGGCGTGTCCTACAAGCAGCTCTACTGGCCGGACACGAACGTCCTCACGACGAGGTTCCTCTCTCCGGACGGCGTCGCCGAGATCGACGACTTCATGCCCGTCTCGTCCGCCGCGCAGTGGGAGGGACAGATCGTCCGCCGGGTCTCCGCGGTCCGCGGGGCGGTGGACCTCCACCTCGTCTGTGAGCCCGCGTTCGACTACGGGCGCGTCCGCTCCACCACGGAGATCACCCGGCACGGAGCGGTCTTCCAGGGAGCCGGCAACACGCTCGCGCTCTCGAGCGACGTCCCTCTCGTCGCGACCGGTCGCGGCGTCGAGGCGAGGTTCCGCCTCGCCGCCGGCGAGAAGACGACGCTCGTGCTCCGCGGGGTCGAGGGCTGCGGCGAATGCCGGGCACCTGCAACAGCGGAGCAGGCGACCACGGCCTTCGAGGAGACGATCAAATTCTGGCGCCGCTGGCTCTCGAAATGCACGTATCGAGGACGGTGGCGCGAGACGGTGCATCGCTCGGCGCTCCTGCTCAAGCTGCTCACGTTCGACCCGACCGGAGCGATCGTCGCCGCCCCGACATGCAGCTTGCCCGAGGTGCTGGGGGGAGGACGGAACTGGGACTACCGCTACACGTGGATCCGCGATGCCGCGTTCACGCTCTACGGTCTCCTCCGGATCGGTTTCACGGAAGAGGCCGGACGCTTCATGGACTGGCTCGAAGGACGCTGCCGCGAGTCGCACGCCGACGGACCGCTCCAGATCGTCTACGGCATCGACGGGCGAAGCGACCTCGCCGAGTCGACGCTCGATCACCTCGAGGGCTACCGGCAGTCCAGGCCCGTACGCATCGGCAACGGCGCGTACGAGCAGCTCCAGCTCGACATCTACGGAGAGCTGATGGACTCCATCTACCTCTTCAACAAATACGGAATGCCGATCTCCATCGCGCTATGGACGCAGCTCCAGGCCCACGTCGACTGGGTCTGCGCGAACTGGCAGCGGCCGGACGAAGGCATCTGGGAGACCCGCGGCGGTCGAAGACAATTCGTCTATTCGAAGCTGATGTGCTGGGTCGCGATCGATCGTGCGATCCGCCTGGCCGCCAAGCGCTCGTTCCCGGCGCCGCGCGACCGGTGGCTCCGGGAACGCGACGCGATCTTCCAGCAGATCATGACCCGCGGGTGGAGCGAGAAGCGCCAGGCGTTCGTGCAAGTGTTCGATCATGACGCCCTCGATGCTTCGAACCTGATCATGCCGCTCGTCTTCTTCGTATCGCCCGTCGACCCGAAGATGCTCGCAACACTCGAGGCCGTCACACGCACACCGGCGCAAGGCGGGCTCCTCTCCGACGGCCTCGTCTATCGCTACGACGCCGACAAGCCCGAAGACGGTCTCACCGGCAGGGAGGGCACCTTCAACATGTGCACCTTCTGGCTGGTCGAGGCATTGACCCGCGCAGGGCGCGCGGACCGACGCAAGCTCGAACAGGCGAGGCTCCTCTTCGAGCGGATGCTCGGCTACGCGAACCACCTCGGGCTCTACGCCGAGCAGACGGGCTCCACGGGTGAAGCGCTCGGGAACTATCCGCAAGCGCTGACACATCTCGCGCTGATCAGCGCCGCGTACAACCTCGATCGCGCGCTCAGCGAGACGCGGTAGACGCGCCCGCGCGGGCCGACATCCTCGATGGGAGTCACCTCATGGCTGGACGAGGACGGGCCTCCGTGGGAAACCATCCTATATGCAACAGGACGCCCGGCGTCGGATGCTCCTCCGCGTGCTCGCAGTGGTTTCGGGCGTGCCCGTGGCAGCGACGATGCTCGCAAACGCATGTGGTGGCCAGGTCGCTCGCGAGGAAGGCACCGGCAAGTCGAACGCGCCGGCACCGAAGGAGACGGCTGACTCCAGCACCTCGTCCGGAGGTGTCTTCGACCCAACCACGCCCCCGACCGATCCGCCGGAGCCAAAGCCGGCCCCTCCGGCCGACTGCCCGAAGCCGCTCCGCGAACCGCGCGCGGAGCGGTGCCTGCAGGAGAAGGAATGGAGCGAGTCGGTGTGCTTCCCGCTCCCGGAAGACGGCGGCTCCTGTGCATCGCGTTACAGCGAAAGCTGCATCCTCTGGAGCTACAGCTGCGGGCTGGTCCAGGGCGGCGACTCGATTGCTTGCACGATCCCCGCAACCGACGCCTGCTGCTGGCAGGTCCGAGGCGATTGCGCCGTCGGACGCCCGTTCATCGTGGACGGCCACGCGCTCCTCGCGCCGCTCGCGCTCGGGGAGCAGACGTGGACGGTGGCGGAGCTCGCAACCCGGCTCGAAGGGCTCGGCGCCGATCTCGATCCCGCGGCAAGGGCTGCGATCGCGAACGTGTGGTCGCACGATGGGCTCGCCGAGCACGCATCGGTGGCATCGTTTGCGCGGTTCATCCTCGAGCTGCTCACGCTCGGCGCACCTGCGGAGCTCGTCGCTTCGGCCCAGCGCGCGCTCGGTGAGGAGGTCGCGCACGCGGAGCGTTGCTTCAGCATCGCCTCGATCTACGCGGGCGCACCGCGCGGCCCGGGAGCGCTCGATACGCGCGGCGCGCTCGCGTCGTCGCTCGATCTGGCAGGGTTCGCCGCGCGGACGGCCGCGGAGGGCTGCATCGCGGAGACCGTCGCCGCGCTCCAGCTCCACGCCTCCGCCGACGCGACGCGAGAGCCGGCCCTCGCTTCCCTCCTCCGGATGACCGCAGAGGAAGAAGCCGAACATGCGCTCCTCGCGTGGCGCGCGGTTCGCTGGGCGATCGACCTCGGCGGAGCGCCGGTGCGTGAGGCCGTCGGTGCTGTCTTCGCGAGCGCGGCAACGCATGTCGGCTTCGGTCCGTGCCCAGACGAATCGATCGACGAAGCCGTGCTGCATGCGCATGGCATCCTCTCGCGACGCGAGCGGCACGATCTCGCGGTCGCTGCGCTCGCGTCGGTGATCGCTCCGGCGGGGAGAGAGTTGCTCGCCTACGCCGGGTCGCCCGCCACCTCCAGCGAACGAATGGCAGTGGCCTAAGCCAGGCTCGTCGTCGCTTCGTCACCCATTGCGCATCTCGGAGCTCCGTGCCGTCGACGGCCGCCCCGTCACGGAGCGCTCTACGGCCGGGGGACGAGCCCGAGGAGCAACATCCGTGAGGCGATGGGCGTTCCCGGACGGTGATAGCGGAGGTCCTTGCCCTTGCCCGTGCGGACCGCCGCGCCGCTCTCGACGAGGGCACCGAGCGCGCGCTGCGCGGTGCGCAGCGAGACGCCGGCGTGCTCGGCGAGGCTGCGCGCAGACCACGCCGCTCCGTCACCGAGCAGGAGCGCGACGCGCGCAGCTTCGTCGTCCGACGGAGGCAGCAGCACGACGACCTCTCGCTTCGAATCGAGCACGTAGCCGTCGGACGTCGCGACGGGCTCCGCGCCAAGCCCCTCCATGACTTTTCGGAGCCGGCCGATCTCGACGCGGAGCCGTGCACGATGGGACGCGTTCACCCGCCGCGCGGCGAATGCGTTCGCCGCGAGCTCGTCTCTCGGCACCGAAGCCGGCCACGCCCGAGCGAGCAGCAGCAGGAGCTCGAAGAGCGCGGGACGGCGCACGAGTGGGATCGTGACGCGCCCGCCGATCGCGAGGCGCCGGCATGCGTCGACGAGGAGATGCTCGCCGCGCGAGAAGTCCTCGACGGCGAAGAGATCGGCGCCACGGAGCGCGCCTCCTCGCAACACGCGCGCGATCGGATGCGAGAGCTCTTGCTCCAGCGCGACGAGCGCGCGGGCGAGCAGCTGATTGGGAGCTCCCTCCAGGGCGCGCCGTGCGCGCGAGAGGGCGGCCCGCGCATTCGTGGTCGCGACGGCTCGGACGGCGATCTCCGCCTGAGCGAGCCAGGCGAGCGCATCCAGATCCGGCGTGAGCTTGGTCGCGAGGACCTCCTCGACGACGCGCCTTGCCTCGTCGAGGCGACCGAGCAGGACCTCGGCGCGCGCGAGAACGAGACGCATCATCACCGCATTGCGCGTGTCGCCGAGCCGGGCCAGCTCCTTCGCGGATGCTCTGGCGGCCTGCGCTGCAGGAGCCGGGTCGCCCGCAGACAGCGCGATCTCGACGAGCGCGGCGCGGGCGCGGGCGCGCGACCGCGCGTCGCTCGAGAGCGCAATGGCGCGTTCGAGAGCGAGCTTGGCGAGATCGAGATCTCCCATCTGCGCGTACGCGATCCCGCGGAGCGTGAGACCGAGCGGAGTCTCGACTCGCCCGACCAGTCCGAGCGCCTTCAGCGGCTCGCCCAGCGCGAGTGCGCGACCTGCATCGAGCAGGGCCGTCGGTACCGGTGGCATCTTCCGAGGATCGACCGGAGTCGCCGACTTGTCACGTCGCACGTACGGCGGCTCCGCCGATTGGGTCGGCACGAGGTACGCGCGCCAGGAATGTTACTCCCGCGCTGAAGGGCGCCGTCCTAGGTTTCGTGGAGCTCGCGAGGGCGCGACACACCAACCACCAATCCGCGAACATGAGAGGGACGAACATGAGCACCACGGTTCACGCAGCAGAGGTCGTTCGCGAGTACGTCCCGCTGGACGAAGGGCGCATCCACGGAGTGACGTTCGACGGGAAGCTCGTCTGGTTTGCCCGCGACGACGAGATCGTCGCCTTCGATCCGGAGAAGGAGCAAGTCGTGCGTCGTCATCCCGTGCCTGCCGCCGACGCCGGGACCGCGTTCGACGGCGAGCACATCTACCAGCTCGCGCGCCACGAAATCCTGGTGATCCAGCCGGCCGACGGTCGCATCGTTCGAAGGCTCCCCGCCCCGGGGAAGGGGCAAGACAGCGGGATGGCCTGGGCGGACGGTCACCTGTGGATCGGTCAGTGTTACGGCGCGAAGATCCACAAGGTCGACGCGAAGACGGGGGAGATCGTGAAGACCCTCACGTCCGACCGCTTCGTGACCGGCGTGTCGTGCGTCGACGGCGCGCTGTGGCACGGTGCGAGCGTAGACGGGAAGCCGAGCGAGCTCCGTCGGCTCGCGTCTGACGGATCGGTCGAGGAGGTCCTGAGCGTTCCGGTGGAGTCCATCGCCGGGGTCGAGCGAACGCGGGACGGGGACTTCTGGTGCGCCGGCGAGCGCGGAAGACTCCGCCTCGTCCGGCGCAAGAAGTCGGCCTGAACGATCGAGGCGAACGGCAGCGCCGGCGAGCGTGCGTCGAGCTCGCACGCTCGCGGCGCGGTCCGACGACCGACCTCGACGGCAGAGCAACGAAGCTCGACGAGCGCTGACCGGAGGCACGTGACCGCTTGGCGGGCGCGCCAGAGCGGACGCGACGAGCCGGCGCGCTCGCGTTCAGGTCACGAAACGCGCACGGGCATTCCGGTTGCTCGCGTTCTTCGAGAAAGGATGCGAGCAGCTCGCTCGCAACCATGGCCGTGACCCCTGCCGCTACAACGACGGACTTCCGCGCGATCTTCGAAGCGGTACCCGGCCGGTACCTCGCGCTGGCTCCCGACGAGCAATTCACGATCCTGGACGCAAGCGACGAATACCTGAGGGCCGCGAACACGAGCCGTGACGACGTCCTCGGACACGGCTTGTTCGATGTGCTTCCGCTCGAAGCGGCTGAGGCCGACGCACCGGGCGTACGGAGCCTGTTTGCCTCACTTGACCGAATCGTGCGAACGCACTCCGGCGACAGCACCCCCGTGCAGAAGTACCGCATCCGTCGGCCCGAGGAGGAGGGCGGAGGCTTCGAGCCACGGTGGTGGAGCTCGACGAGCTCACCGGTGCTCGGAGAGCGCGGCGAGCTCCTCTACATCATCCATCGGATCGAGGACGCCGATACCCGTGTCGAGGAGCTCGCGGCCGCCGGCAAGGCTGTGGCCGATGCCGTCGCCGGGATGCCCAGCGCAAGCGTGAGGACCGTCCTCGAGACGATCGCGATGCAGGCGAGGAGCATGACGCACGCGGAGTACGCCAGCCTGGGCATCGGCACCGATCCCGACAAGCCGTTCGACCTCTGGGTGTTCGTCGGCATGTCCCGGCAGCAAGCCGACGCCATCGGGCGTCACCCTCGTCCGGTTGGTGTGCTGGGCGTCATCGCCCGGGAGGGGCGGACGCTCCGCATTCGTGACGTGCGAAGACACCCCGCGTCTCGGCCGATGCCCCGCCAGCATCCCGAGGTCCGGAGCTTCCTCGGCGTGCCCATTCGCTTCCGTGGGCGCCAGGTCGGGTCCTTGTACCTCGGCAACAAGCGGGAGGCCGAGGAGTTCACGGAGAGCGACGAGCGTCTGGTCGAGATGCTCGCCGCACGCGTCGGGGTCGCGATCGAGACCGCGCGCCTCTACCACGAAGCAGGAATGGAAGGGGCATGGCTCAAGGCGGTCGTCGACCAGATGCCCGAGGGAATCCTCCTCATGGACGCCAAGGGCCACATCACCGTGAACTCGTCGATGCTCGACCTGTCATCCGGGGACACGGGTGAGCGCGACCCGTTCGGCAACAGCATCCTCTTCGATATTCGGCGTCCGTCCGGACAGCGCGTCCCACCGGCTCGGCATCCGAACGTCTTGGCGCTGAGCGGACAGATCACCCGCAGCGAGGAGCTCCGCTTCTACCGGAAGGACGGTCGAGGGATCCCGGTGCTCGTCAGCGCGACGCCGGTTCGTGACGGCGACGATGCCATCGTCGGCGCGACGATGTTCGTGCAGGATATTTCCACGCTCAAGGAGCTCGAGCGGCGTCGCGAAGAGTGGGCGTCCGTCGTCGCACACGATCTCAAGCAACCGGTGAGCACGATCAGCATCGGCGCGCAGCTGCTAGCGCAGCGATTCCGGGACAGCCCCGAGGTGCTCAAGACCGTCAACCACATCCAGGCCGCCGCCGTTCGGCTCACTCACATGATCGACGACCTCATGGACGCCTCGCTCCTCGAAGCACGCAGCATGAAGATCGAACCTGCCGACATCGACCTCGGCCAACTCGCGCGGCAGATCGTCGAGCGCTCGGGACACGCGCCAACCGAGGTTCGCGTCTCCGACCACCTCCGCCCCGTTCGAGCCGATCCCCACCGTGTCGAGCAGGTCCTCGCAAACCTCATCTCGAACGCCGCCAAGTACGGCGAGCCGGGCTACCCGCTGGTCATCGACGTACGGTCCGACACTGACGAAGCGGAGGTCACCGTCACCAATCGCGGTCGCGGGATCGCGGCCGATGAGATCCCGCGGCTCTTCGATCGCTTCTTCCGATCGACGGCCGCACGCCGAAGCGGCCAGGTCGGACTGGGGCTCGGACTCTACGTGGCCAAAGGCCTCGTCGAGTCACACGGGGGACGGATGTGGGTCGAGAGCACTCCGAACGAAACGACGAGCTTTCACTTCACGCTGCCGCTGTCTGCGAGCTCGAAGGTGATGGCGTAGCGAGCGGGCCCCCAAGCAGCTCACCGGCGATCACTTGATGATGGGGATGCCCCCACCGTCCTCGCTCATCGCCGGTGCCGCCGTGGTCGAGCCGGCGCCCCAGAACGCGAGCGCCGGTGGCGGATTCGCGACGGCGATGTCCTTCGTCACGAGCTGGTTGTTCGCCCACTCGATGGAGAAGACCTTGCCCTCCTCGGAGAAGCCAAAGACCGTACCGGCCCAGAACCCGAGCCCGTAGACGGCGTCATGGTTCACGCTGCCGTAGTTCTGGATCATGTCTCCGGTCTTCGGGTCGACCTGGATCAAGCAGTCGTTGCAGACGTTCCCCTTGACGGTGAGGAACGTACCGCCGCCGGTGACGGAGACGATGTCTCCGCTCGACGTGTAGCCGCCCTTCAACGCGCCGATCGTGCTCACCACACCGGTCGCCGTGTCGATCCGCACGTACGTCGCGCCGTTGTAGCCGACCAATGCCTCGGCCGTGTCGTCGACCGTCCCCTTCGGAACGAAGGACAGGGAGTTCGGGTACGAGCCCCTGGCGATGAGCGTACAGGTCGCCGTGCCGGTATCGAGCCTGTAGAGCCCCTCGAACGTCGTGACGAAGGCGTTCGAGTCCTCATCGAGCGCGAGGTCGATCACGCTCGAACACCCTCCATTGAAGGCGGCCACGACGGTCACGTTCTTCGTGACCGGATCGACCTTGTAGAGCGTGCCCGGGCTGTGGGCGTACACGATCGGTACCGGCGGAGGTGCTGCGCGATCCTCGCCAGCGCCGGCGTCGGAGACCTCGTCGGGGAAGGACTGCCCGAGCCCGCCCCCATCGTTACCGGAGCCCCGCCCTGCGTCCGCGTCGATGAAATCGCTGCGATCACTACTACCGCAGGCGAGCGCAATCGCCGCCAGGGCGAGGCCGAAGCCTGCAAGTGCGTATCGCGTCTTGTTCATGGGCGACCTCTCCGAGCTCAGCAGCATGGACGTCGATCCCTACCATGCCGCCGCCGCTCGAGGCCGTCTCCAATCGAGTCTCAACAGGCGGAGGGCCCCCTCCCCGCTCGACGCAGTCGGTCCGTCCGTCACGGCGTCCGGCCACGCGGGCCGCGCCTCCCACCATGCCGCGACCACCGGCACGACGGGGGGTCGGGCAGGCCGCCGGCGCCCGCCGAACGGATCTCGTTCAAGGCGCAGTGAAGACGAGCATCGCCGCGCTCATGGGCGGCGCCTCGTACGCGTACGCGTTCTTCTTGGCCAGCTTCTCCTGCATCGCGAGATGCGGGTGCGCGTGCTCCGCGTCGATCCGGTAGACGTCGACGCTCGTGAGCTTCTCGGTGTGAAACGCGCGTAGTCCGACCCGCCTGCTCGCCTTGGTCTTGTTGATGACGAGCATCGTCACGCGCTTGCCGGTGTCGCTGCCGGCGTAGACCGAAGTCTCGACCTTCTCCGGATGTTCGACCTTGACCACGGTGTCCGCGAAGCGAAGCCCCTTGCCGTCGGCATTGCGAACCAGCATGAGCCCTCCGAAGGCGAACTCCAGCCGGGTGCAGGTCTGCCACATCGCCGCGAGATGGACCCCCATCCGCGCGAAGATGCCGAGCGAGTCGGCGACTGCGATGCCGCTCGAGATGTGGGCGCAGCCTCCGGGGAAGTACTCGGACACGCCGAGGTGTGTCCCCGGATAGGCGGCGTCGATGCGCGTCTGGAGGCGCTCGAGGATGAACGCGGGACCGAGGAGATGATCATTCGTGATCCACGAGTCCTCGTCGTATTCGTGGTCCCAGTAGCTGCGCGGACCCTGGACGATCTCCGTGATCTCCTTCTCCGTGAGCGGTCGGACGCTGTCGTCGAGGTCCCAGACGAAGACGCCACCGCTCAGCGTCTGCGGGTACCAGTGGAAGTCCCACGTATCGAGGAGACGCTTCCCGATCTTCTCGCTCTCCACCTTCACGGTCGCGAGGAAGTCGTCCATGTACCACTTGCCCCGGCTCGTGTACTCGGGCATCGAGCTGTGCCACGAGGTCCAGCCGTCGAAGTGATAGTGGCTCGGGCCGACGATCATCGCGCCGGGCGCGAGCGATTTGATGCGCTTCGCGAAGAGGAGGAACTTTGACGTGAACTCGGTGCCGGTCACGCGGGTGCCGATCTGGACGCCGTTGCTGGCGCGGAGCGGATCGCCTCCGCCGGTCTGGAGCATCGGGAAGTTGAACGCGTAGAGATCGGGCTCGTTGTCGATCCCGACCATCACCTGCGAGGGCCCCGGCGCGTAGATGTCCTGCCCGATCTTGTTTCGCATGTAGGCGAAGTGCTCGTCCGTGTAGACGAAGGCGTCGTTCAGGTCGGGCGTCGTCGAGAACGCCGTCGGCTTCACCAGACCGACCCTCTTGAAATAGAGGTCACGGTTCCAGCCGCCAGGGCTCGCGTAGGGGAAGTCGCCGCCGGTGGGTCCGGCGACGTATCCGTTCAGGACGAACGGCACCATCGTTCCACGCCCCGCAGCGCGGTTGCGGGTGATGAGCTCGAGATCGACCGCCGCGGGCGCGTTCGCATTGGGAAGCCCGCCCGCCAGATAGTAGTCATTGCTCCAATCGGTCTCGCCGGCGCCGTTCGAGACGTTGGTCTCCCAGTTGTACGCGTTCGCGCGATCGCCGCCCCGCCTCACGAACGAGATCGCGGTCATCACCTCGTCAGGCAGCGGAGTCGCTGTCGTGATCGTGTTGATGCCGTAGATGAGCGGCGAGATCGGTCTGCGACCCTCCGTGGTGCGGATGATCGAGACGACATCGACCTCGCTCTCGTCGAAGACATCGGGGTCGCCGGGCGGCTCGGGCGGTACCGCCGTCGTCGTCGTCGCCGGAGCGGGCTCGATGTTCGCTTGCCCCGGTGGCCGCTCGCCGCCGTCGCCACCGCCGGAGGCCTTGGCTTTCGTCCGCTCGGAGCTGCAGCTCGCGACAGCCAGCACGGCGATCAGATTCACCAGCGTCAGGCCCGCCGTCGCGCCGATGCGCTTGACGTCGAACCGGCCTCGTCCCGTCCCAAGGGCCATCGACGGCATCCTAAGCACGGGCTTCCGCCGTGCTCGCCTCGAATGGCTTGCTCCGGCCTTTCTACGCTCGTACGACCGCGCGCCCCGATCGCTGCACGCCGTCGCGCGTTTCGGATCCGCGCGACGACCGTGTTCAGCCCGGGATGACGAGGGCCGGAGCCGCTCCGCCGGCCGCGACGTCGCGCACGCGATGACCCGCGTGGTGGACGTTGTCGGAAGGGAGGATCGCGGTCGCCGCGATGTCCTCGCTCGTGAGGAGGTCGGCGTAGATCGGCCCGAAGTCTTCGCGTGTCGCCTCGAACAGGGACTCGAAGCCGTCGATGACGAAGTAGGTCTCTTGGTACGTGTCGATCCGGAACTGCGTTCGCATCACGCGTCGCAGATCGAACCCGAGACGGTTCGGGACAGGCGAATCGAGGCAGTAGATGGACTCGCCCTTGGAGCTCACGATCCCGGCGCCGTAGATCCGGAGCCCGTCGGCCGTGCGGAGCAGACCGAACTCCACCGTGTACCAGTAGAGGCGAGTCAGCCGCTTCAGCGCGTCGGCTCCGAGCTTGGTCGCCTTCACTCCGCCGCAGCCGTACGCGTGCATGTAGTCCGCGAAGACCGGGTTCAAGAGCAGCGGCACGTGCCCGAACAGATCGTGGAAGAGATCGGGCTCGGAGATGTAGTCGAGCTGGTCGAGCTTCCGGATCCACCACGTCACCGGGAAGCGTCGCTGCGAGAGATGACCGAAGAACACGTCGTCGGGCAGAAGGCCCTCGACGCCGATCAGCTCCCAGCCGGTCGCCTGGCGGAGCGTGACGTTGAGCTCGTCGAACCGCGGGATGTGGGACTCGCTCATCCCGAACCGCTCCTGGTTCTCGAGGAGCTCACGACAAGCTCGACCGGGCAGGAGCGCGCGCTGGCGGCGGAACAAGGTCGCCCAGGCCTGGTGGTCCTCGCGCGAATAGTTGTCCCACGGTTGCGCGACGACCTCGGTCGCGTACACGGGGGCGAAGCCTCGGTCGGTCTGCTTGTGCTCGACACGTCGCGGTGTTGTCACGTTCCTCGATGTAGCCGATGCCGCGCGCAATTGGCTTGCGCGCGATTGCCGCTGGAACACAAAGTAAGCAATTCTATTGCTTGATTCGACTCCAACGAGGTGACTCATGGCCAAGCGCCGACTCGACGAGACCGACCTCCACATTCTCGACGTCCTCCAGCGCGAGGGACGCATCACCAATGCTGAGCTTGCTGCCCGCGTCCATCTCTCGCCCGCACCGAGCCTCCGGCGGCTCCAGCGCCTCGAGAGCGAGCGCGTCATCACCGGGTATGGGGCACGCGTCGATCCGCGACGGGTCAACCTCGGGCTCCAGGCGTTCGTGCGCATCCAGCTCGAGAAGCACGACGCACGGACGATCGAACGCTTCAGCCAGCGGGTCAGGGGCTGGAACGAGGTCGTCTCCTGCTACGCCCTCACCGGCGATCTCGACTACCTGCTCCAGGTGTACGTCGCCGACCTCGACGACTTCTCGCGCTTCGTGAACAAGTTGCTCGCCGCAGGCGGCATCGCCGACGTGAACTCGAGCTTCGTGCTCAACACGGTCAAGCAAGGCCACGGCCTGCCCATCCCGCGCCGATCAGCAGCGACGGACTGAGCGACGCACCACGACGCACAGCGACGTGGTGCGAACATCGGCGCGCGTCGGCTCGTGGCACGACGAGCGCGAAGCCGTCGCACCTTCGCCGCATCGAGTCATCGACGCCGCTCCGCGCCACGCGCTCCGAGATTAAGAGACGAAGAGCCCGTCATCGCGGGCGGAGCTTTCGCGGAACGAGCAAAGTTGCTTGACGATTGGTCGTCGGCTCGCCATGCTTCGCGTGTCTCTCGCAAGAGAGGCCGCGCGAGATTTCGCCCACCTTGGGGGACGCGCGTTACAAGTATCCCTCTAAGCCGATGGGACCAAGTGGGCTTCCTCGCGTTTCGCGTGGAAGCTTTTTTCTTGGAATCAGTCCGGCGGTTCGTGGGCGGAAAGGTCCTTTCCGATGCCCACGCCTTCTGTCCGTTGCGAGACCCGCCCCTTCTCATCGCCGCGCGGAGGCACACGAGGAGGCGGTGGAGACGGTTCGCTCGCACGCACGGCGAACCTCTTCGTCCTCGGCGCCGGTGTGGTCGGAAAGGAGGTGCTCGAGCAGGTGAGCTCGCTGCCTCCGCAGACCCGGCCGCCGTTCGTCGGCCTGCGCGTCGTCGGCGTCGTGACGCGGCGCGGAGGAGCGTTCGACATCCGTGGCGTCAATCGCGGAATCCTGGCCGATCTCCTCGTGACGCGAGCCCGTCATCCCTCCGCGAACGGCGGGACCACGAACGGCGCGTCGAACCAGCTCGAGCTACCCGCTCGTGCGACGCAGCTCGATACCCTCGCGCGACTCGGCGACACCGTCCTCGTCGACTGCACCGCGGCAGATGGGATGGAGGAGGTCTACGAAGAGGCGCTCTCGCGCGGGCTTCATGTCGTCACCGCGAACAAGAAGCCGCTCGTGGCGCCGCGCGAACGGGTCGAGCGGATCTTCGCTGCGGCCGCGCGGAGCGGAGCGAGCTTCCGCTACGAGGCGACCGTCGGAGCAGGGCTTCCGATCATCGGAACGCTGCAGGGGCTCGTGCGGACGGGCGATCGCGTCCGCTCGATCGAGTGCGCGCTCTCCGGGACGCTCGGGTTCATCACGAACGAGCTCGCCCGCGGAGTGCCGCTCTCGGAGGCGGTCGCGACCGCGAAGGCCGCCGGGTACACCGAGCCCGATCCGCGCGAGGATCTGGCGGGGACCGACGTCGCGCGCAAGGCGGTCATCGTCGCTCGTGAGCTCGGGATCCCCCTCGAGCTCGAGGACGTGTCGCTCTCACCGCTCGTGCCCGCCGAAGCCCTCGGCCGGGACGAGGACCTCGACGTCTCGCTCCGCCGGCTCGACGCGGACTTCGCTCAGCGCACCGCGGCTCTCCGGGCGCGCGGAGAGAAGCTCGTGTATCTCGCACAGATTCGCGTGGGGGATCCGAAGTCGGGACGCCGCACCGAGGTAGTCGTCGGCCCCCAGGCGATCCCGCTCGATCATCCGGCGGCTTCTCTCGAGGGGTCGTCTGCGCTCGTCGCGATCACGAGCGATCGCTACCCGGTGGCGCCGCTCGTCGTGCGCGGCGCAGGCGCGGGAGGGCCCGTGACGGCGACCGCCGTGCTCACCGACGTCTTCCTCAGTCTCCAGAGCACGCCGGACAACCGCGAGGCCCGTGCATGCGCGGCTACCCGCTCGTTCGCATGACGGGCTCGACGATCCCCTTCGCTTCCAGGTGCCCAATGACGACCATCGATTCAACGTCCATCGTTCCGCTCGCGCCGGCGTCGGCGCCGTTCTCCGAGCAGCTCCCGCTTCCGCTCGTCGGAGCAGACCTCGTCGTTCCGCTGGTGACGGGCGAGCGCGTGCGTTACGTGAACCTCGATTGCGCGGCGAGCGCGCCGTCCCTTCGCTCGGTGCACGAGGCTGTAAACGCGCTCTTGCCCTGGTACAGCAGCGTGCATCGAGGCTCAGGGTTCGCCTCGGTGGTGATGACCGAAGCGTACGACGAGGCACGTGAGGTCGTCGCCGAGGTCCTGGGCGCCCGCCCGGACGACGCCGTCATCTTCACCCGGAACACGACGGACTCGCTGAACCTGCTCGCCTCGGCGCTGCCCGACGACACCACGGTGGTGAGCTTCGCATCGGAGCACCACGCGAACCTCCTCCCGTGGCGACGAGGCCCGCACGTGCACCTCCCGGTCCCCCGGACCCTGGAAGAAGCGCTGACACGTGTCGACGATGCCCTCCGCGCGGCGACCACCCGCCATCGGCTGCTGGCGGTTACCGGCGCGAGCAACGTGACCGGCGAGATCTGGCCGCTCGCCGAGCTCACCGCGATCGCGCATCGGCACGGCGCGCGGATCGCCGTCGACGCGGCGCAGCTCGCGCCACACCGTCGTATCGACATCGCCGCGCTCGACGTCGACTACCTGGCGCTCTCGGGGCACAAGCTCTACGCGCCCTTCGGCGCGGGCGTGCTCGTCGGTCGCGCCGACTGGCTCGATGCCGCGGAGCCGTACCTCGCGGGTGGAGGCGCCGTCCGTCGCGTCACGATCGATCACACCGAGTGGACCGACGGGTACGCGCGTCACGAGGCGGGAACGCCGAACGTGCTCGGTGCCGTCGCCCTCGCCGCGGCGTGCCGCGCGCTCGCCGCTGCCGGGATGGACGCGGTCGCCGCACACGAAGCTACCCTGCTCCAGCGCGCGACGCGCGGCCTCGCGAAGCTGCCCGGCGTCGAGATCCTCTCGATGTGGGGACCTTCGAGCAAGCGCGTCGGGATCGTCGCGTTCACCGTGAAGGGCTGGCATCCGAACGCGCTCGCCGCCGCGTTGAGCGCCGAGCACGGCATCGGCGTTCGCGACGGCGCCTTCTGCGCGCACCCGTTCGTGGCATCGCTCGTCGGTGTCGGGCCCGACGGCAAGACGCCGGGAGCCGTCCGCGCGAGCTTCGGTGTCGGCACGAGCACGGACGACATCGATCGGCTCGTCGACGCGATGGAGGCGCTCGTCCTCCGCGGACCGCGCTGGAGCTATCGCGTCACCGCGGGACGTTGCGTGCCCGATCCGGATCCCCGTGCATGGCCGCGTATCGTCCGAAGCCGCGCGCGGCGCGATCGACCTCGCCCCTGTTCGGGTACGATCGCCGGGACCGTGGATCGAGACCGTTTGGAATGATGCCGTGACGCCGCTGCGCATCGAAGAGGTCACCGCTCAGCTCCTGGCGCTCGGCGTGAAGCCCGGCGGCGTCCTGCTCGTTCACACCTCGTTCCGCGCGGTGCGCCCAGTGGAGGGCGGTCCGCTCGGGTTGATCCAGGCGCTTCGCCAGGCGCTCGGTCCGGAGGGCACGCTCGTGATGCCGACGATGACCGACGGCGAGCGCATCTTCGATCCACGATCGACACCGACCGTCGGCATGGGGATCACCGCGGAGCTGTTCTGGCGACAGCCCGGTGTCACGCGCAGCACGCATCCCGGAGGCTCGTTCGCTGCGGTGGGCCCACACGCCGAGCAGATCTGCGCTCCGCAGCCCCTCACTCCACCGCACGGCACGGAGAGCCCGCCCGGACGTGTGCACGATCTCGATGGTCAGGTCCTCCTCCTCGGGGTGACCCATGGCGAGAGCACGACCGTGCACGTCGCCGAGAGCATCGCGAAGGTGCCCTATGCCATCGAGCACCCCTGCGTCGTCGAAGTCGACGGGCGGCCGGCGACCGTGATGATCGCGGAGACCGACCACTGCTGCCGGGGCTTCGATCGACTCGATGTCTGGCTCTCCGGGCGCGAGCTCCAGCGTGTGGGCAGAGTCGGGAACGCAAGGGCGGTCCTCGCCGACGCACGTGCGATCGTGGCCGTCGCGGTGGAGCACCTCACCGAGGATCCGCTCGTGTTCCTGTGCAGCACGAGCGAGGCCTGCGAGGAGTGCGACGCCGCACGGGCAAGCATCGCGGCCGACTGAAGACGAGCCGCACGGCATCGAGCCTCCCCGTCGATGACACACGCAGCGACGGGCGACCGCTCACCCGTCATTTGCGACCGCCTGCCCGATTGGCCGGAACAGCATCGCGCCGTCGTGCGTACGTTGTCACGATGCGCTGGCGCACGCTGGGTCTCTTCGCTGTTCGTATGGGCTCGACGTCCTTCGTCCAGTCTTCCGCGCTCGCGGTGACCTTGCTCGCCGCGCGTATCGGATGGACGCGTGAGCGGGTCTACGCCTTCCTCCTCTGGAACCTGATGCTCGCATGGGTGCCATACGTCTGCGCCGCCGCGCTCCGGAGTCTCCACCAGCGCGGGGTGCGGACGCGCGCGCTCGTTCCACTGTTCGTCGTGTGGCTCGTGTTCCTCCCCAACGCGCCCTATCTCGTCACCGACTTCATCCATCTCCGCTGGCGTGACGGCGCCCCGCTCTGGTTCGACGCCGTGATGCTCGCGTCGTACGCGTGGGCGGGCGTCGGACTCGGCGCCGCTTCGCTCCGCATCTGCTCGAGCATCGTCCGCGCACGCCGCGGCCCATGGACGGCCGCAGCCTTCGTCGCGATCTCCGGCCTCGCGACCGGCTTCGGGATCTACCTCGGTCGATTCGTCCGTCTCAACACGTGGGACGTCGCGACGCGCCCGCTCACGGTGCTCGAGAATGCGCTCTCGCCGCTCGCTCATCCGCTCGATCACCCGCGTGCATGGGTCGTCACGTTGACCTTCGCGCTCTTCTTCCTCGCAGCCTACGGCGTCCGTGGCCAGGAGCTCCTCAGGACTTCATCGCGCACGCCGTCGTGACGCCGGGGTGCCCCAAAGGCAGGAGCCCTTCGCCCGCTCACATGATGCTTCAAGCCGCGCCCGCACGAGGAACGCGCTCGGCCGAGCCCGCTTCGGGGTGACCGGCGCTCAGCCGGATCGTGTTGCGGCCGGCGCCTTTCGCCTCGTAGAGAGCCTCGTCTGCGAGCTGGATGAGAGCGTCTCCGTCGGCCGCTTCGTCGGCCGTCGTGGCGCAGCACGCCACGCCGAACGATGCGGTCACGATCACCTGACCGCGAGGCGTCTCGATCGGGGTCTCGGCGAGCGCGCGCCGGAGCCGCTCGGCCACACCGAGCGCTTCCGCGGCCTGTGTCGCGGGGAGAAGGACGATGAACTCTTCGCCTCCATAACGCGCGAGCACGTCTGCGGAGCGAACCCCGCTCGCGATCCGCGCAGCCACTTCCTTGAGGACCGCATCTCCCGCCGGGTGTCCGAGCTCATCGTTGATCCGCTTGAAGTGGTCCACGTCGACCATCATCAGGGACAGCGGCAGGCCGTGATGTTGCGCCTCGCCGATCGCGCGCTGCAGCGCCTCGGTGAACGCACGTCGGTTGGCGACTCCCGTGAGCAGATCCGTGTCCACCTGCAGGTGCAGCGCTGCGTTCGCGTCACGAAGCTGACCGGCAAGGAAGTTCTTCTCTTCGATCACCGCCTGCAGCGTGCGAACGAGATCGGTGTAGCTCTCGGAGAGCTCTGCGAGCATTCCCTGCGCTCCCTCGTGCATGTCCGCGAGCGACGGGAGCACGGAGACGCGACGTCCCAGCGCGGCGGCGGCGGCGGACACTTCTTTCGGCAACGCATCGAGGATGGCGCTCACGTGCCCGTGCGAGACACCACATGCCGTCGCCGCACGGAGCGCGAAGCGATGATTCTGGATCGGCGCGCCTGCCTCGAAGACCCCGGCGAGCGCTTCCGCCAGCCAGGCAATCCGGCCGAGCGCCGATGCCGGAGGCTCGACGTCGTGATGAGTGCCCACGGCTTCGAGCAACGCAGGCGGGAGCTGCCAGGCCGCCCCCATCTTCACACCACGCTCGGCGTGACCGACCTCCCCGCTCGCACACTCGCGAACGAGGCGAGAAGCTGCCGGGCTGCGCGCAACGGCCAGGGCGCCCGCGACGTCGTGCCGTGCGCGCGCGATGAGCCCGGCATCGAGCAGGAGACCGACCGTGAACGCGTCTGCGGGCGACGCCAGCCCCGTGGCCTCGGCCAGTAGACGGCCCGCCACCGCTCTGCGGAGGACGTTTGCCAACAGAGCCTCGGATTCGACCGACGGCGGAAGCTGCTCGAGGATGGCCTCGGCCACCGACGCAGCACGCACGGCGTCGAGTGTGTGCGCAGCATCGCCGCGCGACGGCGGCCCGGCGGAGGAGCCCTGCCCTACGACGCCGGTCCGCAAGACGCGCGCGATCCGCTCCGAGATCCGCGGAGAGGTCGCGAGGCTCTCGACGATGCCCTGCCGGTCCTGTGCGGAGTGCAGACGGGTGACGAGCCCCGATGCCTCGCACCCGAGCACCTGGACCTCGCTCAGGGCCATGGAGAGGGCTGCGAAGTCCACGGGCTTCGGGACCAGCCTGCTCGCCCCCGCTCGCCGCAGCTCTTCTTCGGAGTAGCGCGAGGTGTAGGCGCTGACGAAGAAGATCGGCGCCTCACACGGAGGGAGGTTCCGCGCGAAGTCGGGGAGCGGAACGTTCCCGCGCTCTCCGCGCAGGAGCCGGGTGAGCGTGATGCCGTCGAGCTGCGAGCCCTTGAGCTCGATGTCCATGAGAATGAGGCTGATCGAGTGACCGTGCTTCGCGATGAGGTCACACGCCTCCGCGTCGCTCTTCGCCCAGACGAGATCGAATCGGCGGCGGAGGAACAGCTCCGTCACGGCCCAGTTGTCCACGTCGTCTTCGACGTAGAGCACGAGTCGCTGCTCTGGCGGAGGCTCCGTGAGCGTGCGCAGCCGGACGTTCGTCTTGGACAGTACCTTCATGACCGAGCTCCCCCGTAGTCGACCCCGCCCTGGAGCGCGCGCGGATCCGCGGCGGCTCCCGGCGACACCACGAAGGCGCCGCTGCTCTCGGTGCACGTTCGCTTGCGGGGCAGCCGCACGAAGAAGGTGGTTCCCCGACCGGGCGCGCTCTCGAGCCAGATCTCGCCGTCGTGCAGCTCGACGAGCTTGCGCGCGATGGCGAGCCCGAGCCCCGTCCCTCCGAACCTTCGCGTGTGTCCGCCTTCGACCTGACGAAAGCTCTCGAAGACGATCGCGTGGTGCTCGCGGGCGATCCCGATCCCCTGATCACACACGACGAATAGAATCGCGTCTCGCTCCTCCGTCACGCTCACCTCCACGAGACTTCCGGCCGGAGAGAACTTGATGGCGTTGCTCGTCAGGTTGATGAGCACCTGGGCGAGCTTCACCGGATCGGCCTCGAGGGTGAGGTCCGGAGCGTGCGTGACCTCGATGCGGATGTCGTTGCGCTCCGCGATGGGCGCGACCGTCGACATCACGCGCGTCAGGACCGCCGAGATCTCGAGGACCTCGGCACGGAGGCTCATCGTTCCAGATTCGGCCTTGCTCATCTCGAGGACCTGATCGACGACCTCGAGGAGGTGCTTGCCGCTACGGTGTACGGAGTCGAGGTACTTCGTGGCCTCCGCGGCGTCGCCCGTGAAGCGCGTCACCGGCGTCTCCTCGAGCGATCCTTTCGCCCCGCACTCGGGGCAGCCGGACGCCGGGATCTGCTCGAACGGTTCGAGCTCGAACAGGGCCTCGCAGGCGACGCACTTGGCGCCGCGCTCGGTCGCGAACTGCCCGATGAGCCAGGAAGGGACGTTGACGATCGTGTTCAGCGGGGTGCGGAGCTCGTGAGACACGGTGGCGAGAAACTCTCCTTTCACACGGGTCGACTCGTTTGCAGCTAGGAGTGCGTGTCCGAGCTTCGTCCCCATCTCCACCACGCCGCCGACGGTGGTCTGGAGCTCGGCGACCGGGAACAAGGGCGCTTCCTGCTCGTACTCCCCGCGCGCGATGCGCTCGACCAGCTCGTCCATCTGATGGAGCGGCGCAGAGATGCTCCGCGCCATCCCGCGCGCGCGTTGGTAGAGGATGACGAGGAAGACCGCGTAGAAGACGACGAGGCCGGCGATCATCCACACGCCGATCGAGAACATCTTCTGACCGACCTCGCGCGCGTGGGCATAGATGTTCTCCTCCGGGACGATCACGAGGAGCTTCCATCCCGTCTCGGGGATCACCGACCACGCGGCGAGCTTGCTTCCGCCGAGCTCGACGGGGGCGATCCCGGCTCGGCTCCTCAGCTTCTCGCCGAGGGACGCGAGCCCCGGCCGCTTGAACAGGTTGAACGACTCCGGCTTGAAGGTGTCCTGCAGCACGGCCTGGTCGTACGAGTAGGTGGTGAGCTCGGAGAGACCGAAGTCCTTCTCTCCCGCGCGCGGAATCGCGAGCAGGGTCCCGTCCTCTCCGAGCAGCACGCCGTAGCCCGCCCACGGGAGCGGGAGCGCGAGCACCGACTGGGTGATCGTCCCCACCGTGACGTCGAGACCGACGACGCCCTCGAGGAAGTCGCCTCGGTACACCGGAGCCACGGCGGACGTCATCCACCCGTTGCCGACGGGATCGACGTACACCCCGGTCCACACCACCCCGCGCGACGGATCGTGGGCGGCATCGGCGGCGTAGTAGAAGTTGTAGTTCGGGATGTTCATCTTCGACGGCAGCTGGCCGATCGCGTCGAAGTAGGGGTAGAGCCGGTTCAGTGAGTCGTGCGTGTTGAAGTAGACCTGGACCAGCAGCGGCTGCGTGTTCTTGAGGTCACGCATCAACGGATCCAGCTGCGTCAGCTGCGCCGCCTTGAGCCGCTCCTTGGGCCCGACCGGAACGATGCCGCTGTAGTAGACGGACGCCCCGCCGTTGTCGCGAGTCGAGTGGTAGGCGACGCCGTCCTCCGCGTACGCGTAGCGCGCCACCTCTTCCGCCCCGGGATCGAAAGGCGTCCGGATCGCGAGCTCGGCCTGCCTCCGGAACATGTCCGTGCTGCGGGAGATGGCCGCGAGCTGCTCCTGGACCACGTTCGCTTCGCGGGTGACGATCCGCTCGAGCTCCGCTTCGGCCAGGGCTCGCACCGCCTGCTGGTGCTGCCGCGTCGCCGAGTAGTTGGCCGTCAGGTAGACGGTCACGATCAGCAGCTCCACGATCAAAAGCGGCGCGAGCGAGGCCCGGAGGTACGAGCGCCAGACCCACTCGAGTAGCGGAACGGTGGCTCGTGCTGCGGAACGCTGCGGGTTGGCCATGGGACGACGGAAGGACGTCTCCGGAGAGAACGGCAGGGCGCGGCCGTTTCGAAAGGCCCACCGAGCCGGATTTCGCGTCTCCGCGGCTCGTCCGGCCCTCTGCGACGTCGATCGAGAGACGACCTCGAGTCACCGGTTCGCTCGGCGCTTCTCGGCGGTAGATTGACCTCGTGTCGTTCTACGTCTCCCGCGCCGTCGCCAGTGCCAAGGACTCACAAGATCGCGCCGACATCTTCGCGCGCGGGGATCATGCGGTCCTCGCGGTCGCGGACGGAGCCGGAGGGATCGGTGACGGCGGCCGGGCGGCCGACCTCTTCATCGAGCGCGTTCGCGACGCCGTGCTCGATACGTCATTCGATCTCCTCACTCCGAATGCATGGCACCGCCTCTTCGCCGACGTCGATGCGGACCTTCGTTCGATCGGCGAGTCCACCGCCCTCGTAGTGGTGCTCGCCCCCGGCATGCTCCTCTGCACCACGGCCGGTGACAGCGAAGCGTGGATCGTCCACGCGCACGACGTCGAGCGGCTCACGGGCGGCAGCAATCGAGCGCGGCTCGGCAGTGGAAGAGCGAAGACCTCGAGCGTGACGCGCCGCGAGCTCGACGGACGGCTCGTCGTCGCGACCGATGGCCTCTTCAGCCACGTCCCCGAGCATCGGATCCTCGAGGTGGTGCGCGGGGAGCGCTTCGGTCGGATCGCCGATGCGCTCGTCGAGAGCGCGCGACTCCCGTCGGGCGATCTCTGCGACGACATCGCGGTGCTCGTCGCTGAGCGCTGACTCGATGCCGCCGCGAGACATGCGAGGTCGGACGGACGAGCTAGACGGTCGAAATGATCGGGGGGATCGCTCCGGAAGCGTCGCGCGCCGCTTCTTCGTGCAACACTGCGCGCAATGACCGTCGACGAGCTTCTCGGGCACCATGTTACGCTGACGATTCGTCGCTTCGGATCGCCGGGTGCTCTGCTCGCGGTAAACGAGCGTGAGGAGGTCCTCCTTCTGGGGAGCGAGATCCCGGAAGGAGCAGAGGTCGGCGACGAGGTCGACGTCTTCGTCTACCTCGACTCGGAGGCGCGTCCGCTCGCGACGACGCGCGTCGCGAAGCTCGAGCTCGGCGAGGTCGCATTCCTCGAAGTGACCGAGGTCACGCGTTTCGGCGCGTTCGTCGATTGGGGAATGCCGAAGGAGCTCCTCGTCCCCTTCGCAGAGCAGACGGCCGAGATGCGGCCCGGCGCGCGCTATCCCATCGGCCTCTACATCGACGACAGCGGCCGCTTCGCCGGCACGATGCGGGTGAGCGAGATGCTCTCGTCCGGCGGCAGCGACGTCGAATGGAAAGAGGACGAGTGGGTCGAGGGTGAAGCATGGCGCAACGATGCGGAGATCGGGCTCTTCGTCATCGTCGAGCGTGCGTTCGTCGGGCTCGTCCCACGCAGCGAGCCGCACTCGTTGTCGCGTGGCGAAGCCGCACGCTTTCGGGTGACCAACGTCCTGCATGACGGAAAGATCGAGCTGTCACTGCGCAGGCATGCCCACGAGGAGCTCGTCGACGACGCAAAGGCGATCCTCGAAGCGTTGACCCGCCCGGGCGCACCGAAGATCGGTGACAAGTCGAACCCAGACGAGATCCGCGACGCGTTCGGCATCAGCAAGAAGGCCTTCAAGCGGGCCGTCGGTCGTCTCCTGAAGGAGCGCTCGGTCGTGATCGATGCCGACGGCATGCTCGCCATCGCGCCGCGCGACCGTCGTTGAGAAAGCCGCACCGATTGCGCGCGCTGGAACCCCGCCCGCGATCGTGCAAGGAGATGGCGTGACGGTGGCGAAGGGTCGAGCACGAAGGCGCATCCTGACGATCGCGAGCGTCGTCCTCGCCGGCTACCTCGCGCTCTGCCTCGTCGCGCGCGTGGCCTACCCGCGCATGCTCTTCCCCGCGCCGCGGCTCGATCGCGCCCCTCTCGTCGAGGGCTCGCCGGCCAAGCTCGTCGACCTCCCGCAGGAGGGCGGCTCGCGGACATCCGCGCTCCACTTCCCTGCCGCGACGGACGCTCGCACCGTGATCGTCTTCCATGGCAACGGCGAGACGATGTTCGACAACGTCGGCCTCGCCGCCGAGCTCGTACAGCGTGGCGTCGGAGTCCTCCTCGTCGAGTACCGCGGGTACGGCACCACCTATGGCTCGCCGCCGACGGAGGAGATGCTCTACGAGGACGGCGAGGCAGCGATCGCGTACCTCGCGCGTGCGGGCGTGCCGGCCGAGCGCGTCGCGTTGTGGGGATGGTCGCTCGGGACCGGCGTCGCCGCGGAGATGGCGCGACGGGGACACGGCGCGCGGCTCGTCCTGATCGCTCCGTACACGTCGATCACCGATATGGGACGGCGCGTCGCCCCGATCTTGCCCGTGTCACTGCTGATGGCGCATCGGCTCGACACACTCTCGAAGGCCGGCGCGATCAAGCAGCCCACGCTCGTCGTCCACGGCGACGCCGACGCGCTCATCCCTCTCGCGATGGGCGAGGCCGTGGCAAGCGCGATCCCTGGCGCCCGGCTCGTGCGCGTGGAGGGAGGTCACCACGCCGATCTCCTCGCCGCAGGCGCGACCGGACGACCGAACTCACGCGAGCTGCTCGATCAGCTCGCCGCACATCTGTCCGCGCGTTGATCGCGGATCGAGCGCATCCGCTCCGAGCGACTCATGCCGGAGCGGCATACCGCGCGCGGAGGGTCGCGAGCTCGCCATCGTCCGGAAACTCGCCCGTCGTGCGGTAGCGCGGCGGGTGGAGCGCGGGCACCTTTGTGAGCCGTGCTTCGATCGCCTCCCACGGAACCGGCAGGACGCTCTCGGCGGCCGTTCCCTCTTCGTTCACCACGACGAGTGATACCCACGCAACCTTCGGCAAGAGCGTATCGACAGTCTTGGTCCACGAGGCCGTCGATCGGATACTCCCGTCGTCGCGCTGGTAGACGGTGTACTTCGCGACGAAGAGCTCCTCCTCGGTCGCCTTCAAGTGCTCGGCCTGCTGGCAGTACTCGTAGATGGCGAGCTTCTCGTGCGCGATTCGCACAGCCGGATCATCGGCGACATACGGGACCACGCGGCCTTCATCGTCGACGGTGTAGAGCGCCGGCGAGATGTTTCGCAGCGACGAGGAGTACTCCCGGTCGGCCATCGCGACGAGGCGACCCACCATCTCGGGGCGGGCGTTCCCACCAACGAAGATCATCCCGCGCTGCGGAATGATCGCGATCGGCTCGCCCTCCACCGCGCCGCGGAACGACGCGAGCCACCCTGGGATCAAGAGGCGCGACGACTCGTACGAGTCGTTCGTCGTGAGGTGATAGAGCGGACCGTGGAGGTCGTCGTACAGCTCGGCCTCCGTGCTCGCGCGCGCGCCGAAGTTCGCGAGAGCCTTGTCCAGCACGTCGTCGAGCGTGACGCCCCACCCCTTCGTTTTCGCGGCGGTGACGTACGCCATCGCGGCAGGCGTATCGACCACCACCATCACGTCGACGAAAGGCACGAACGATCGCCGCACCGGGAGGTTGTCCCCCATGACTTCATGCGTGGCCGGCATCCCAGACGGCGCGATCTGCCCGAAGGTCGCGCCGCGGATGACCGGCAACAGGCTCTCTTGCGCTTCCTCCCACGAGAGCTCTCGGTCCGCGTCCACGCCGGCGAGCACGGCGACGATGCGCATCCGTCGCTCGTCCGGCGACATCTCGCGCGTCTCGACGAAGTGGTTCTGGAGGAACATCTCGTACTTCCGACCGGAGGGGAGCGTCAGAAGGAGAGCAAACGCATCGTCGCTCGGCTCCACCGCAGCGACGTGCGGCTGCGAACGGACGATCGCCATCACTTCGGCAAGGAAGGACGCTTTGGGATCGACAGAACTCTGCTTCCCGAACAGCGCACGGAGGCGACCGAACATCTGAACCTCGCGGAGCTCTGAAGCCGACGACGTCAGTAGCGGCCTTCGGTCCGCAGCGCTTCCTCGACGGGGCGTACCTCGATGTTGCCGAAGCGCGCGCCAGGCCATTTGGAAGCGATCCGAATCGCTTCGTCCTTGTCCTTCGCCTCGATCAGGAAGAAGCCGCCGATCTGCTCCCTCGTCTCGGCGAACGGTCCGTCCGTGATCAAGACTTCGCCCTTTCGAACCCGCACCATCGACGCCTTGCGAGCGCTCTGCAGCGCGTTGGTCAGAACGAGCTGACCGCTCTTCTGCAGCGAGTCGACATACGCAAGCGTCTCCTCGCGTAGCGCTTCCCACTCCTCGGCCGGCATCGAGGTGAAGGTCTCTTCGGCTTCGTAGGCAATGCACAAAAACTTCATCGTTCGTTCACTCGCTCCGAGCGCAGCGAATCACACCGGTCCGTCCGGAGGCAATGTGCCATCGCAGACGCTGCTCGAGCCTGACGCCCAGCGCTGACGCAAGCGCGCACGCGTTGGTCATGGGACGGCGAGCGCGTCGATCCAGATCGACGATGTCGGCGTCGAGGGACTCGGCGGCTCCGGGCGGCGTTCATCGCCGCACCACGCGCCGCGGCGGGATCGATGGCGACGCGCAGACTTCGGGAGACGCGACGTCGAAGCCTCGACAGTGCCATCTGCGTAACAACGTACGCACACGTTTGCGCCAGTTAAACCAGGCAGTTTGCGAACGACCTCGCGCCGCCTCCGTTCGGCGCCCGCAATCCCGGTCGGCCGCGTCCAAACATGCGAGACCATTCATTGCCGCCCTCTACCTCGTGCGGTAAGGACGCAGGCCCCCATGCAGCACAACGGAGCCAACGGTCCGGGAGTCGTCAGCAAAGAGCAGAACGGGAGCGGCGCGGCCGCCACCCCGATCCCCACGCTCGATATCCGGGCGCAGCTCGACGGGGCACGGCTCCTCGTCCTCGGTGGGACCGGATTCCTCGGCAAGATCTTCTGGGTCCTCCTCCTCCATCGCTATCCGGAGATCGGGAAGATTTTCCTCCTGGTCCGGAAGAGCGCGAAGGAGACGAGCGAAGAGCGCTTCTGGAACACGATCGCGACGAGCGAGGCGCTCGATCCGCTCCGCAAGGTCCACGGCGACGGGCTGACCGCGTTCTTGAAGGAGAAGGTCGTTCCGATCGACGGCGACGTCGGGCTCCCGCTCTGCGGCATCGACGTGAAGGACCTGAAGGGCACGATCGACGCCGTCGTGAACGTCGCGGGCGTCGTCGACTTCAACCCGCCGCTCGACGAGGCGCTCGATACGAACGCGTTCGGGGCGCAGAACCTCGTCGCGCTCTCGAAGGCGCTCGGCGACGCGCCGCTGATGCACACGTCGACGTGCTACGTCGTCGGTAACCGCGAAGGCCTCATCCTCGAGGAGAAGCCCGGCGAGAAGCACCCCTTCCCGCGCGCCGAAGAGCTCGGATGCAACGTCTGGGATCCGGAGCGCGAGATCGCCGACTGCCTCGACCTGATCGCGCAGGCGAAGAGCCGCTGCGAGGATGCGTTCCGCCAGAGCGAGTTCCTCGAGCGCGCCACCAAGAACCTCACGCGCCGATGCGAGCCCACCGTCGGTGCGCCGCTCGAAGAGGAGCTCAAGAGCGTCAAGCGCAAGTACGTGTCGGACCGCCTCGTCGAGGCCGGCCTCGAGCGCGCCACCCACTGGGGCTGGCCGAACATCTACACGTACACGAAGAGCATCGGCGAGCAGATCATCGCGCGCTCCGGGATCCCGTACACGATCGCGCGTCCGGCCTGCTGCGAGAGCACGATCCGTTTCCCCTTCCCCGGCTGGAACGAGGGCATCGGCACGTCGGCGCCGATCATCTTCCTCTCGATGAAGGGCCACCACCAGATCATCGGGCGTGACACCATCCTCGACTTCATCCCCGCGGACATCGTCTGCGCCGGCATGGTCCTCACGCTCGCCGAGCTCCTCGAGGGCACGGCCAAGCCCGTCTACCAGTACGGCGCGAGCGACGTGAACCCCGCCACGAGCGAGCGCTTCGGCGAGCTCATCGCGCTCTACAAGCGCAAGTACTACCAGCGGCGCGGCAAGGGGAACCCGTTCATCAACTTCCTCCAGCAGTACATGGAGCCCGCGATCGTCTCGCAGGAGCGGTTCGACGCGTTCGGCCCGGGCGCGGTGGCGCGTGCGGCGAAGTCGATGGCGAAGGTGCTCAAGAAGGCGCCCGGACCGGCGAAGGCCGTCGCGCGTCCCGCGGCGAGCGCGCTCGAGAGCGCCGCGCGCACGGAAGAGAAGATCGATCACATCATCCGTCTCTTCGCGCCCTTCACCTGGGACCAGAAGGGCCCGTTCTCGTGCGCGAACACGCGCGCGGCCTACGCGCGCCTGTTGCCCGAGGAGCGCGAGTCGCTCGACTGGACTCCGGAGAAGATCGACTGGGCCGACTACTGGATGAACCAGCACATGCCGGCGATGGAGAAGCGCGTCATCCCGTGGATGGACGAGCGCTACAAGAAGGAGCTCAAGCCGCTCAAGGCGCACGACACGCTCGCGTCGCTCGTCGATCAGATGGCGGAGCGTCACGAGCACGCGCTCGCCTTCGGCCGACTCGAAGAAGACGGCATCGCGCGGACCACGTTCCTCGACGTCCAGGCCCGCGCGAACGCGACCGCCGCCCGCCTCGCCGCTCTCGGCGTGAAGAAGGGTGACCGCGTCGTCATCTCCGGCCACAACCACCCCGACTGGCCGGTCGCGTTCTTCGGAGTCGTCCGCGCCGGCGCCACCGCCGTTCCGATCGATCCGGCGCTCGAGCCCGTGCAGCTCGCGAACGTCGTTCGCGAGAGCGAGGCCCGCGTCGTCCTCTGGGACGCGAAGGTCGAAGAGGCGTGCCGCGCAGAGGTCGAGAAGCTCGGGAAGGAGCTCGTCACGCGCCCGCTCGGCGATTTCACGACCGCCGATCCGTCGCTCACGCGTCCCGCCGTCGAAGTGGAGGACGACGACGTCGCGAGCCTCATCTACACGAGCGGCACCACGGGCAAGCCGAAGGGCGTCATGCTCACGCATGCGAACTTCACTTCGCTCGCCTCCGCCCTCGCGCCGCTGTTCCCGCTCGGAAGCGGCGACCGCGTCCTCTCCGTCCTGCCGATCCACCACACGTTCGAGTTCACGTGCGGAATGGTGCTGCCGTTCTCGCGCGGCGCGCGCGTCGTGTACCTCGACGAGCTGAAGGGCGATCGCGTCTCGACCGCGCTGAAAGAGGCACGCGTCACGGCGATGGTCGGCGTCCCCGCGGTGTGGCAGCTCCTCGAGCGCCGCATCCTCTCGCAGGTGCAGGCCAAGGGTCCGATCGTCGAGAAGGCGTTCGAGCTCGCCGCCGATCTCAACCGCCAGCTCTCGAAGGGCACGGGCATCGATCTCGGGAAGGTGCTCTTCGGACCTGTGCACGAGGGCCTCGGCGGCAACATCCGCTGGCTCATCTCCGGCGGCGCCGCGCTCCCGCCCGAGACGCAGAAGCTCTTCGCCGGCCTCGGCTTCAAGCTCACCGAAGGCTACGGGCTCACCGAGGCCGCGCCGGTGCTCACCGTCGCGAAGCCTGGCTCGCCCGCCGGTCAGGTCGGCAAGCCGATCCCGGGCGTGAAGATCAAGATCGACTCCCCGGACGAGCACGGCGTGGGCGAGGTCCTCGCGCGCGGCCCGAACGTCATGGCCGGCTACACCGACGCCGAGGCGACCAAGCTCGTGAAGAGCGAGGACGGCTGGCTCCACACCGGCGACCTCGGCAAGCTCGATCGCGACGGCCGGCTCGTCCTCGTCGGCCGCGTGAAGGACGTCATCGTCACGGCGACGGGCGAGAACGTCTACCCGGACGACATCGAGCGCACGCTCGGCAAGGTCCCGCACGTCCTCGAGCTCGCCATCGTCGGCGTGACCGGTCGGAGCGGCGGCGAGCGCGTCGGCTGCATCGCGGTGCCGGACGAAGACGACAGCGTCGACCGGACGACGCGTATCGAACGCGCGCAGGCCGCTCTCCGCGCCGCGATCTCGAAGCTGCCGTACGGACGGCAGCCGACGATCGTCCACGTCTACGACGCGCCGCTCCCGAAGACCGCCACCCGTAAGGTGAAGCGGAACGAGGCGCGGAAGATCCTCGAGCGCCTCATGCAGGCGACCGCGCGTCCGGAGGAGGGCGAGGCGCCGTCGACCCCGGTGCGCGTGGCGCTCGCCGCGGTGAAGGGCAAGAAGGCGGCCGAGATCCACGGCGAAATGACGCTCGGTGACGACCTCGGCTTCGACTCGCTCGCGCTCACCGAGCTGCTCGTCGCGCTCGAGGCGAAGTACGGCACGATCGAGCCGAAGGCGCTCCAGGCTTGCCGCACGGTCGCCGACGTCGAGAACCTCGTCGGCACCGAGCGCGCGTCGCTCCGCCCGCAGACGCTCGCGAAGTCGCGCTACGCGATCGAGGGTCGTGGAGGCAGCGCGGAGGACTCGAAGAAGCCGCTCGTCTTGCCCGAGCCCGTGCAGGAGCAGGGCAAGCGGCTCATCGGGAAGCTCCAGGACCTCTTCTACGGCGACGTGATGCGCTCGAACGTCGTCGGACGAGCGTTCATCCCGCACAACCGCAACACGATCGTCATCGCGAACCACGTCAGCCACCTCGACATGGGCTTCGTGCGTCACGCGCTCGGTACGTACGGCGAGGACATCATGTCGCTCGCCGCGCAGGACTACTTCTTCGAGAAGAACTCGCTCCAGCGCGCGTTCTTCGAGAACCTCACCAACCTCAAGGCGGTCGACCGCAAGGGCGGCCTCCGTGCGAGCGAGCGCCAGGCGGGCGAGATCCTCTCACGCGGCAAGACGATGCTCATCTTCCCCGAGGGCACGCGCTCGACGGACGGTGAGCTCCACGAGTTCAAGCCGCTGCTCGGCCACCTCGCGCTCACCTACGGCGTCGACATCCTCCCGCTCTACCTTTCGGGTACGCGCGAGGCGATGCCGAAGGGAGGCAAGATCCCGCTCCGCCGCGACATCGAGGCTCGCATCGGCCCGCCGATCACCGTGACGGACATGCGGCGCCTCACGAAGGGCCTCTCCGCCGGAGATGCGTCCCGCGAGGTCGCCAAGCTCGCACATCGCGCCGTGCTCGCGCTCCGCCAGGGCACCATCCTCGACGTCGCGCGCCTCGAGAGCCTCGAGGAAGACGGCGGCCCGAAGGAGCATCCGCTCGTCACGCTCTTCGCCGAGCTCGAGGGCAAGTTCCAGAAGGATGCCGTCGACAAGCCGGTCTCGTTCTACTTCACGCTCGGAAGCGACGAGAAGGCGAAATGGACCGTGCTCGTCTCGAAGGAGTCGTGCGAGGTGAAGCTCGGTAAGCCGGCCGGCGGCACCGCCGACTGCGTGCTCAAGACGAGCGCGGAGATCTTCACGAAGATCGTCCGCGACGCCTATACACCCGGCCCGACCGAGTTCCTCTCGGGTGCGATCAAGTCGAACGACGTCGGCCTGCTCATGACCTTCCAGAAGGTCTTCGCGCTCGCCTGAGGCAGCTCGCGCCACGCTCGACCTAGCGTGAGCGAGGCCGGCGGTTCGGTGAACGGCAGCACGCCGACACGCACCGAACCGCCTGACCTCCAGCGAGCTCGATTATGCTCCTCCCTCGACTCCATGAGGCACGACGCTCCCTCCTCGCCGGAGGCGTGGCGCTGCTCGCTCACGTGGCGCTCTTCGTCGTCGGCGCCGGAGCGCCGCCACCGCCCCGCGTAGCCAGCAAGCTGCTGCCCGCCGATGACTACGCGATCGAGGTGTTCACGCCGAGCGAGCCCGCGCCCACGCCAAGTGAGGAGAACGCGGGCCGAAGCGAAGAGACGGGCGCGCTGACGGCAACGGAGCCGCTCGCGACGAGCGACGCGGTCGTCGAGCGCCCGAGCGAGACGAGATCGAGGTCGCGTGCGGAGACACCGGCAGCAGGAACGAGCGCGAATGAGGCCCCCCGCTCGGACGGCAGCGCGCCTTCTCCCGACGCCCCTGCGACGCCGAGCGACTCGAGCGCACCGGTCACGCTCTTCATGCCGTCGGCGACCGCGCTCGGGTTGTCGGGCGACGGCCCAAACCCGTTCGCGGTCGCGCCCGGGCCTCGAGTAGCAGAGCCCCCGACGTCGAGCCATCGCTCCGCGGCCCCGGACGCACCGACCGCGATCGAAGCGAAGCGCGCCGTCGAGCAATCGTTGAGGGACGGCGTCCGGAAGCACGACACGGGCATCGGCCTCGGTCCGGAGGGGCCGGTGATGCGCGCGCTGCGTGATGCGGCCTACGCCGGCCTCGCGCCCGAACGTGGGAGCGCTACGTTCCGCGCGGTGATCGATGCTGGCGGCATCGTCGTCGACGTGCGACTGCTCTCGTCGAACGGCAACGAGCACGGCTGGTCCGATGCGCGAGCGCGAGCCATGCGCGCCCTCGGCGGCACGAAGCTCGCGCTCCGCGGAGCGCGCGGCGCGGAGCTCGTGATCGCCGTCGACTCCGACGTCCGCCTCCCGAGCGGCAGCAACCCCGGCTCTCCGATCGACACGTTCGACGTCACCGACATCTCTGCAAAGCCGGTCCGGGTCGTGCACGCTCGACTGATGTCGCTCACGACGCTCTGATCGCGAACGAGATCGTGGAGGGTCGCTGACGCTCGCGTCAGGCCTGCTAGACGCGAGGGCTCGCACCGCGGTCGGGGCGCCGCTCGGACTTGGCCTTCCGTACGACGGTATCGATGTCGAGGTGATCGTCGCCCGAGCTCGCGAGGTAGTCGGCGTACGTGCCGGGCCGATCGCGGAAGCCGTCCTCGGTGACCTCGACGATGCGCGTGGCCAGCGCGGAGACGAAGGCTCGGTCGTGGGAGACGAAGAGGAGCGTTCCCTCGTAGGCCTTGAGCCCCTCGGTCAGCGCCTCGATGGACTCCATGTCGAGGTGGTTGGTCGGCTCGTCGAGGACGAGCACGTTGGCCTTCTCGGCCATGATGCGGGCAAAGACGAGGCGGGCCGCCTCGCCGCCGGAGAGCGTGGAGATGCGCTTGTTCACGTCACCGCCGGAGAAGAGGACGCGACCGAGTCGACCGCGGACCACGAACTCGGCCTCCGTCGGGCACGCCGACTTCATCAGCGCGAGGGGCGTCGCCTTGGGATCGGTCAGGAGGTCGCCGTGATCCTGCGCGAAGTACCCGTGCCGGGCCTCGTAGCCCCAGCGCGCCTCACCGGCATCGGCGCCGAGCCGTTTCACGGCGATCTTCAGGAGCGTCGACTTACCGAGGCCGTTGGCGCCGAGGATGGCGACCTTCTCTCCTCGCCGGATGACGAGCGAGACCCCCTTCAGCACGCGCTTGTCGCCGTACGCCTTGGTGACTCCGGTGAGCTCGAGGACGTCCTTGCCGCTCTGTCGCTCGATCGGGAACTGGAACAGCGGCGCTGCGCGGCTGCTCTCCACGAGCTCCTCGACCTCGATCTTCTCGATCTGCTTCAGGCGGCTCTGCGCCTGCTTCGCCTTCGACGCCTTCGCCCCGAACCGATCGACGAAGGCGCGCTTGTCCGCGATGATCTTCTGCGCGCGGGCGATCTCCGCCTCCTTGCGTTCGCGGGTCGCGCGCTTCTCCAAGGCGAACGCCTCGTAGCCGCCCGTGTAGAGCTCGACGGTGCCGTAGTCCACGTCGAGGATGTGCGTGGCGATCGCCTCGAGGAACCGCTGGTCGTGGGAGATGACCAGCGCACATCCCTGGTATTCGAGCAGGAACGTCTCGAGCCACCGGATGGAGAGGATGTCGAGGTGGTTGGTCGGCTCGTCGAGGAGAAGGACGTCGGGGCCGGCGACGAGCACCTGCGCCAGGAGCACGCGGAGCTTGAAGCCTCCCGAGAGGGTAGACAGCGGCTGCCTCTGGACGGCGAGCGGGATGCCGAGGCCCTCGAGGACGGCGGACGCGCGTGCCTCCAGTGTGTAGCCGTCGTGCGCGCGCAGGACGTCCTCGATGTCCGCGAGGCCGCTCGCGTCGGCGCCGTGATCCACGATGCGGGACTGCTCGCAGAGCGCCTTCCAGACGACGGTGTCGCCCATCATCGCGAGGTCGAGGATGATCGCGCTATCGTCGAGGAAGCGATCCTGCCGGAGCACGCCGAGCCGCGCCTCGCGGGGAATCGAGACACTCCCACTCGTCGGCGCCTCGTCCTTCGCGATGATCTTGAGGAGCGTGGACTTCCCGGAGCCGTTCGCGCCGACGAGGCCGTAGCGCGATCCCGCGTTCAGCTGGAGGGATACGTTGTCGAACAGCGTGCGTCCGCCGTAGGACTTTTCGAGACGCGAGAGGCCAATCATTGGCGCCCTCTTAGCGCAGGTCCATCGCCCGCGCCCCCCGCGATGTCAGCCGATGAGGTAGTTGGCGAGCAGGATGAGCTCAGCCTTCCGCTTCATATTCGGGCTCGAACGACGCCTCGTGATACTGACCCAGCACCTCCCTGAGGATGCGCTGCCCACCGATGGTGACATCGCCCAGCTCATCGGAGAAAGGCGTCTCGAGCGCCAAAGCTAAGGAAACTGGCGAAATGCCCGATTTTACGCCCGAACAGCTGCAGCAATCGCTCGAGCTCCTGGAGTCGATCCTCGAGGATCGTACGCGCCTCACGGTCATGCCCGAGGAACTGCGCGTCGCGTTCCTGGTCGCTGCCGGCCGCGTCTCGCGCCCCAGCCGTGACGAGAAGCGAGACATCGCGAAAGGGGCACGGCGCATCGCACGGAAGAAGGCGCAGAGCCACGATCGCGACGTGCGAGCCGCCACCGAGATCCGCGCCGCCCGGCGCGCCGAGGTCTTCACCGCACCGCCGCAGCTCGTGCCGGCCGAAGCGTCTCCGGGCCCTTCCGGCGCTTCCGGGGAGGAAGCCGCGCGCGAGCTCGTGAAGGGGCGCGGCTGCTACGTCTGCAAGACGTGGTTCACCAAGGTGCACTTTTTCTACGACGCCATGTGCACGCAGTGCGGCGATCTCAACTACCGGAAGCGGTTCCAGACGGCCTCGCTCGAGGGTCGCGTAGCCGTCATCACGGGCGCGCGGGTCAAGATCGGCTTCCAGGCTGCGCTGATGATGCTCCGGGCGGGCGCACACGTGATCGTGACCACACGGTTCCCGCGGGATGCCGCGTCGCGGTTCTCCCGTGAATCGGACTTCGGACAATGGCAGAGCCGGCTCGAGGTCTACGGGCTCGATCTGCGTCATTCGCCGAGCGTCGAGATGTTCGCGCGGTACATGACGCAGACGAAGAACCGTCTCGACATCCTCATCAACAACGCGGCGCAGACCGTGCGACGCCCCGCGGGGTTCTACGCCCACATGCTCGAGCTCGAGCAGCGTCCGTTCGAAGACCTGGCGCCCGAGCTTCAATCGGTGCTGCGCGGCCACGAGTCGTGCAAGACCGCTATGACGATGGGCGCCCATGTCGACGCAGCGAGCGACGGTCGTGCGCTCGTCGGCGGCGGCCGCGCCGGCGGCTTCGTGGCGTGGCGCGGTGATGGTCCGGGAGTCGGAATCCGTTCCTCCGCGTTGCTCTCGCAGGTGCCGTGCGCCTACGACGACGCGACGAACGACGCCGAGATTTTTCCGGTCGGAAAGGTCGATGCGGATCTGCAGCAGGTCGATCTCCGCTCCAACAACAGTTGGCGCCTAAAGCTCGCGGACGTGCCTTCACCGGAGATGCTCGAGGTGCAGCTCGTGAACGCCGTGGCGCCCTTCATCCTCTGCAGCAAGCTGAAGCCGCTGATGCAGCGCGATCGAACCGGTGAGAAGCACATCGTCAACGTGTCCGCAGTGGAGGGTCAGTTCTCGCGGCGGAAGAAGACCGACAAACATCCGCACACCAACATGGCGAAGGCCGCGCTCAACATGATGACGCTGACGAGCGCGCCCGACTACGCAGCCGAGGGCATCTTCATGAACGCGGTCGATACCGGCTGGGTCACCGACGAAGATCCTGCCGCGCTGTCCGCGCGCAAGCAGGAGCTGCACGACTTCCAGCCACCGCTCGACATCGTCGACGGAGCAGCGCGCATCTGCGATCCGTTCTTCTCGGGTCTCCTCACCGGCGAGCACGTGTGGGGAAAGTTCCTGAAGGACTACGCTCCGTGCGCGTGGTGAATGCCGTTTCCGAGGAGCTGTCCAGCGAAGTGAGGCCGGGTCGAGTGTTCGGCATCGACGTCGGACGTGACGGAAGAGGACACCGGTCTCCTCCACTGCCCGTAGGCCCCGAGCGCTGTCGGCAATCACCGCATGGTTCGACTGGGTCGACGAGTACATCTAGTCGCTCGCGTCCCAGAAGCGACTTGGCCGCGTCAGCGTTTCGGCGCTCCGTCGCCATCAGCCAGTACACGTAGGCTGGAGCGCGGATCGGATCGTCGTCCGCGCTCGGCTGGGTCACGTCGACGAGTACGTCAGGACGAAGCCGCCACCGAGGTGTGCCGTCGACGTGAAAGACCGGCTCCGCAGAGACTTGCAGCGGTATCTGCGTCCAGCCGAGCACGACGTCGATGACCCCGGCGCCGAGCCCCATCATCGGTGTACCGACGATCGTCGCGCGGCCGATGCCGTGCATGCCCATCGGGAAGCCTTCGGCCATGCTCGCGCTCCAGTGATTGACCAGGACGACGACGGGCGGCGTGTACGTCCATGGACCACGCGGCTCGACGAACTCCGGCCAGCGCGGTGCCATCTGACGGCCGGCGCGCCGGGACATCCAGGCGTACTGCTTTCGCGTTTGGATGAAGCGTCCCATGATGGGGCGCGCCAGGGCGGTGTTGCCGCCACCGTTGTTGCGAACGTCGATGACGAGGCCACGGGTCGTGCGCAGCGCGTCGAGGGCTCTGTCGAAGCGCTCGACGAGATCAGGCTGCGCGAAGCTGCGTATGGCGATGTACCCGCGATTGTCGTCGAGCAGCCGGAAGGTGAGCGGCTCGTCGTCGTTCGTCGCCGTGGCGGCGGGAATCGAGATTGAACGCGTCGCCCCGTCGGCGGCTCGGACCGAGAGCGCACGCGCGGCGCCGTGCCGACCTGAGAGCACGGCGAGCAAGGCCCATCCGGCAGCCTCTCTATCCTCCTCCGACAGCGCGCTCGGACGCCGTGTGCGTGTGGCCTCCGCGATCGGAACACCGTCGATCGCGAGGACCTCCCAGCCGGCGCGCAGTCCCGCGTCCCAGGCTGCCGATGGCCGACGCACCTCGACGACGATCGCTCGACCCTCGCGCCACTCCGGCCAAATTTTCAACGCCCGCGTCGGGCGCGGTCACGGATTCCGATTCCGATTCCACGATCGATTGTTGCCTGCAGTGTATCTGCCCCCATTCGTCCGGGGCTTCCTTGCCCTCGTCATTGGCACTCCAGGGCGCGAAGCGCGTCGATCTCGGCGGTGAGCGTCTCGTCGCGCACGAGCTCCTCGAGCGCCTCGGCGTCGAGCCCAAGCTCACTCATGGTCTTCGTGGCATTCAAATAGAACCACGCCCGATCCCAAATCGTCAGCGTTACTTGGCGCCAGCATGCGTTCGAGTGGATGAACGCGTAGGTGTCGGGGTAGCTCTCCTTTGCCAGTTTGAGATAGCGCTCGATGTACCAGAGGAACGTGAGAATGCCGTCGCGCTCCGTGATGCGCGAACCGCGCTTATGGGCATCTTCGAAGGCGAGGGCGGTCGCCAGCGAGTTGACGTACTGCGAAGCTTCTTCGAGGAGCAGGTTGTATCCTTGATCGCCGCTCTCGAACTTCGCGTCGTCGGGATCGCCGTTAAGATAGATGTCCGCGTAGAAGTCGCAGCCCTTGGCCGTCTCATCGGCGCCGCACGTCCGACGTTTGGTAGCGTATGCGTCTTTGCGAATCCGGCTGCGCGCGAACGTCATTCCCTTTCGGTCCGTCGTGTCTCCCTGTTCGCAGCTGAACGAGAGATCTTCGCGAATCACGTAAACGCTCGTCGGATCTTTCGCCTTACCCAAATCGAGGTAGTGGCCGCATTCGTGAACGATCTGGCTTGCCTGGAGGAGCACCTTCGGAGCGCTCGACACCTCGGTGAAGTATTGCTCGAAACAGTTTTTTTGCGTCGGTGCGTAGGGACTCGTGAGTCCTTCGGAGACAATGAACTTGCCGAGCGGGAAGCGGAGATCGAGGGCGTCGAGGAGGTACTGCTGTGAACTTGCGGCCGAGAACGAAAGGCCATCGAGGCTCGCGTTCGTCGGCAACGTCTCGGCGTAGGCGTTGCCTGCACAGCCGGGCCTTTCGGGGTGTAGAGGCGCGCCGCCCCCATTGGTGCCGTCACGGCCGCTGCTGCTGCCGTCGTCCGGACTGCTGGTACATCCTGCGAGTCCGAGTACAAGCGTCAGGAGGCTCGTGAGGGTGACCAACGTGAGGAGCCGATGGCCCGATGCGTTTCTGCACATCATTGCGCCATCGTTCTTCGCATCTTCATCCAGGAATTCAAGCACCGTGTGCTTCCCTCCTCCTGAAGGTCCCGCCCACACCCGCTCATGATCGCCCTCGAAGTGTTCGCCGGCGGCGCATTCCTGAGCATGAGCTTGAGTGCTCGGAGATGCACGGATCGGATGCGCGGCAGCATCGTGGACCGGACCCATCCTGGACCGCGTGGCAGCATCGTGGACCGGAGTTGATGGTCGACGAATGTTGTCGCGCGCGGGGCGTGGTGGGCGGAAGCGACGCGCGGCAGCTCGGGCCCGGACCCATCCTGAGTGATGGTCGACGGATGTTGTCGCGCGCGGGGCGTGGTGGGCGGAAGCGATGCGCGGCGCTCGCATCGCCGCGACGCAGCGTGCCGACGAGCACCTGGGTCGGACTGCTGATCCGTCGACGAGCGCCCAATCCCGACCTCTGATGGGAAGAGGTCGGCGCGCGTGCGCACTCTGGCCGTATCGGTGGTAGGGCGCTGCGTGCTTGCCCGGATTGCGGATCGCGTGCCGGTGGCGAGCGGGTCTCCTCCGAGAGCTCCTCGAAGCCGTCGGGCCGCTCGATGCGGAGCGTGACTTCGTTGGGCATCTTGCCATTGGACCGAAAGAAGCCCCTCGGCCGCTTCACCGTTTTCGTCGCCCCCGACAGGTGTATCCCGAGCGAGCACGCTCCGGGCCAATCGCTGCCCCGGTCGACGAGGTAGTCGGCGACCGGGTTCGCCAGCAGGTAGACGAGCTTGGCGAAGCGATCGGCAGGCTCGACCAAGTAGACCGCGTTACAGCTAGACGACACGCGATCTCGCCGTCGATCGGCGCCTCGGAGGAGGCATCAGCCCGCGCTTGAAAGGCGATGCCTAGCACCTACGGTGAGGCGTTGATGGTGCGCGTCGCTGAGCCCCCCGAGAGTACGCTCGGCGTCGAGTCGGTTGGATTGAAGCGGGACCAAACCGAACGTGAATCACTGCTGCGCTCGCTGGAAGAGTCCGACGAGCGCTACCGGTTTGCCGCTCTTGCGACGAACGATACCATCTGGGACCTGAACCTCGAGACGGGGCGCCTGAACTTCCACGGGAAGATCGGGGCTCTTCAGGGTGAGCGCATCGAGCTGACGGACTGGGAGGATCTCATCCACCCGGAGGATCGCGAACGGGTCGTTGCCGGGATGAACCATGCCATCGCGAGCGGACAGAACCATTGGCAGGACGAGTACCGCTTCCGAAGCAGCGACGGCGAATGGCTGAACATCATCGACCGCGCCTACCTGGCCTACAACGCCGAGGGCCGTCCGTTGCGCATGGTGGGTGCAATGCACGACGCCACCGCGCGACGGAGACAGGAGGAGTTCGAGCGACAACTCATGGGCATTGTGAGTCACGACCTGCGGGGCCCGCTCAACACGATCACCCTCGCGGCAGCGACGATGGCTCGGTCGGGGGACGTCGGCGACCGAGCCGTGATGAACCTGGTCCGCATTCAGGTAGCCTCCGAACGCGCGACACGCTTGATCCATGACCTCCTCGATTTCACCCGAGCACGGTTCGGTGAGGGCATCCCAATCGAGCGCCGTCGAGTAGACCTCGGTGCCATCTTCCAGGGGCTACTGGAAGAGTCGCGAATCGCTCACCCCGATCGGTCCATCAGTCTCCACACGTTCGGCGACACGGCGGGCGAGTTCGATAGAGACCGCCTCGCTCAAGTGCTGACCAACTTGATAGATAACGGCGTAAAATACAGCCCCTCGAGCAGCACAGTCGATATCGTGCTTCAAGGAGAGCCTGATGGGGTCTTGCTGAGCGTGCACAACGATGGGCCAGCTATCCCCGCCGACCTGATGCAGCGCATCTTCGAGCCGCTCCAGCGCGGTACCGGGACCGTCAATGTTGTAGGACGCAGCGTCGGGCTTGGACTCTACATCGTGAAGCACGTCGTGACTCGCCACGGCGGGCGGGTCGCCGTCCACTCGTCGGACGGCGACGGCACGACTGTGGAGGTTTGGCTCCCCCGCTCGGTGTAGCCGCCGCCGCACGGCTGACCAACCACGAGCACGGCCGAGGCGAGAAGGAAACGCAAAGCACTCCAGACGAGCAAGAGCCGTCAAGCCCCACCGCTCCGGAGTGGACGTCGCTCACACGGGCTCGCTCACGAGCTCCGGATGGGTCTTGCTCATACGGGCTCGCTCACGAACTCCGGTGGGGGTCTGGCTCGCTCCGCCGACGCCTAGACACCCGCCCCGACCGAGTTCCTCTCGGTGCGATCAAGTCGACGACGTCGGCCCGCTCATGACCTTCCAGAAGGTCTTCGGGCTCGCCTGAGACAGCGGGGCGTCAGCTGGGCCTCCCCCCGCCGAGCTGACGTTTCGAGGCGGAAGAGTTACAATCGCCGACGAGGAGGGTGGACGTTGGGTTCGTCGCGCGCGATCCGATGCGGAATGCGAGCCGTGATCCTCTCGGCGTCGTTCGCGCTCGCCATCGGCTGCTCGCTCATGAGCTCGCTCGATGGGCTGAGCGCAGGCCACGGAACGGACTCCGAACCTACTGACGGAGGCGCTTCGAACGACGCTCGCGAGGCGATGCCGGGCGCCCGAACCGATGCCTCCGCGACCGGCTTCTGCAGTGGCCTCAATCCTCCTCCACACTTCTGCGTCGACTTCGACGATCGACTCGTCTTCCGTCCCGTCACCGATCGAAACTTCGACCAGCAGACGACGATTGGCCCGGTCTCGCGCCCCGCTCTCGACGACACGTCATTCGGGACGTCGGCTCCGTCGGTGAGGTTCGAGGCCGGAGCGGAGGGCACCACCATCCTCTTGCGAACGTACGCGAGCCAGCCCTCACGCGTCGTCTACTCGCTCGGCATGCGTATCGATTCGGGCGATGCCAAGCTCGACCTCTTCGAGATTCGACTCGGCCAGAACAACGAGCTCAACATCTTCATGACGACGGAAGGCAAGGCCTTGTCCTTCAACGTCAACAGCGTTTCACATCCCGTCGGCTTCGAGATTCGAGCGGGAGAATGGCATCGATACGAGATGGTCGTGGATGCCACGTCATCGACCTTCCAGGCCTCCGTCGACGGAGTGCAGCTCCTGACGACGTCGGTGAATGTCTCCTCGGTCCGGCCAGGCCTCCAGATCGTCGCCGGGGTGACATGGGCAACTGGGCCCGGCACGGTCTGGGTGGACGACGTCATCGTCGATTTCTGACCGAGCGAACGACAACGTGCCCGCTCGCTCGTGATCCGCGCTCACCTCAGAACGTGCCGGCGACGCCGACCAGCCCTCGCCAAGAATCCATTCAACTTCGACGAGTGAGGCACCCTACGATGGTTGGTTGACCGCCACCGGGAATGACGAGTTCATCCCCCCCACAACCGCAGACCCGCGAGATCGATGGACGCCTGCTCGAGGTCTGGGCCAGCCACCCGGGCCAAGTGAGCATCGACGCAGATGTGAGCGTCGTCCAGAAGACTGCGCGCGCCCTCGAGGCCCTTCGCGCTCTCATGCAGCAGCCGGTCTAAATGGCGCTAGGCCCTCGTTCGCGCGGTCGTGCCGCAGAGCATGCACAAAGGCACAACGACTGCACCGCACAACGAAGCCGAACGTCCGGAGCGGTCGTCATCGCCCCATTGGGGCCCCCTCGGCTCTCCACGCACGCGCCAGCTCGTGAATTGCTATCCGTTCCGCATGCTCGCGGCGACGCCCTTCGCCCAATCGGTATCATCGTCGTCATCGAGCACGATCGTGAGAATGGCCAGGCGCTGCGGCCTCGCGAGCTCGATCGTCAACTGCGTGGCACCATCGTCAGTGGTCAGCTTCGATGCTCGATGGGCGTAGCCGTCCGGCAAGCCCGGCACCACGAACACTTCGCCCTCGTGCGCCTGATCCGACAACGTCTCCTCCGCGCTGAGCGTGGGTGACTCGGGGTCGCCGAAGCGAAACGAGCTCATCCAGATCGTGCGACCGGGCATGAATGCGCTCCAGGTACCTTCTTCATCGAGCTCGGTGGCCATCTCGCCTGGAACTCGTATCGACCATCCTCCGGTGAGAGCGGGTCGCACCGGCCGGCGCCGATAACCGATTCGCGGGGAGAGGCGCCGTCCTCGCTCGAGGACTTCACGCGCGAGCGCGTCATCCCGTTCGAGCCAGCGGGTGATCTCTGCCCACTCGGCCCACGGAAGATCGAGCGAAGGCTTCAACCCATGCGCTCGACGCAAATCGGCATCGATTCGCTCGAACAGTGCTCGTTCGGAGTCGTCGAGCGGTGGTCGCCAGCGAACCTCCGTCCACATTCGGGCCAGCGCTCGGCCAAACGCGTGCTCGGCCCCAAGACCATGCGCCCACCACGGGAACAGATCGATGCCCCGCCTCGGGTCTTTCGTCGTCGCCTCCAGCCATGCTCTGTCACGCGGGCCCATCGGCGTGATGATGAGCCCCTCGGCCTCGTAATGCGTGTCGGTCGGCAGGTTGACCGACAAGTTGCCAACGCCGTCGGCGGCTTGCTCGGCGATCACGTCGCAGAGACCCCGGAGCCATCCGAGCATCTCGGCCTCGAGCCCGGCTCGATCGTGGCTCGCAAAGTAGCCGGTCTCGTCGCCCTCTTCGTCGTCGACCGCCGGTGCCCATTTCGTCCCAAGGTCGTCGCCGACACATTCGAGCAGCTCGCAGACGAACGCATGGTACCCAGGCCCAGCGGTCGATGTCTTCGCGCTGACCGTGACGGTGGCGTTCTGGAGGACGAACTCGACATCTTCGGCAGCAGGGTGAAGACCAACAGCGAGAGCGGCGGCGTCTCCACCGATATGCTCGACGACGTCGGCGAACCGCGAGCGAAGAACACGTTCGATCGCTTGCAGAGGCTCGGGGTGACTTGTGGTTGTTCGCAGAAAGAGCCCGAGTCCCATGGGCCCGCAGTTCAGACGCCGGCGAACAGGGCGTCAATCGCGTTCCGCACCGTCCACACAGGAAGCGTTCAGCGAGAGGGCGGCTGGTTCGGCGGGACGGGCGGGCTCGACCAGTTGTAGCGCCACGTCAACACGAGCATCACGACGATGCCGAGCGCGACGAAGCTCCGCCTTCGTGGGCTGGCCCAGATCAGCCAGCACGGTTTCGTCTGGACAACGGCCTCGACGATTCGAAGGCGGCCGTGACAGGTGGGGCACTCAGGAACACCACGTCGAGCGTTCGTCTAGAGGAGCTCGGGCCATCGCAGGCGCGGTCCAGCCCGGTGACCTCTTCGCCGACGCCGCGATCAGCGGACGACGACGGCGTTGTGGTACACCAGCGGCATCGGGAGCGTCGTCGTCGATCGCCACGCCGTCACGTTGCCGTCGGGGGTGAGGTCTCCGACGAAGACATCGCTCGAGTAGCCACCGCCCGGCGCCTCACCTCCGAGGACGTACAGTCGATCGTCGACCACCACGATGTCGTGGCGGTTCCGCGTTGCTGGCAACGGCTTCGTCTTGCGTACGGCGCCAAGGTTTCCGGAGCTGTCGATCGGATAGACGAGCACGTCGTCGACGCTGACCCCTGCCCCTGTCAAACCGCCCACCACGAGGAGCGAATTGCGATAGACGACGGCTCGAGCGTAGTTGCGCGCGGAAGGCAGGTTCCCCGCGGGGACGAACGGAGCGAGGCCGCCTCCGTCGAAGCTGGCGGTCAGGATCTCGGCCCGTCGCGCGGAGCTCTCGTCCATGCCGCCCACGACATAGACGTTGGAGGCACTCGAAGCGGTCGCGAAGCGTGTGAGCGGCGAGGGCAGCGAAGGTCCGGCGACGAACAGCCCCACACTCCCCACGTCGAGCTCCCCGTGCTCCACGTCGCCGCGCGCGGGACCGTCCAGTCCTCCCATCACGAAGACGTGCGAGCCGCGCATCACCGCCCCTAGATGCTGCCGCGGCGTGAACGCGCTGTCCGACTCCGAGAACCCGGTGATCACCCCGCCGTCGTAGGGTCCGACGAGGAACTTCCCGCTGGCCCCCACCCCCTTCAAGAGACCGCCGGCGATCGCCACGAACGAGTCAGTCACGACGGCAGCCCCGTACAGACACGGACGCGGGACCGGCGGCCCGGCCTTCCAGGCGCCGAGCGATCCATCGCCCTGGACGACCGCGTAGCTCGTCGCACCGTCTTCCCGGAGGTTCACTCCGTCGCTCGAGCCGCACATCACGTAGATGCGTGCGGGCGGCCTACCGGCGTCTGCATCGCCGGCTTCGGTACCGGCGTCGACGGCCCCCTCACTCGTGGTCTGGATGACGTCCGCGGTCGACGCATCGTCCGGAGGCTGACTGGGGACTCCTTCAGGCGTACCTCCCGCGAAGTCGTCGGTCGCAAACAGCAGGGAACAACCGACGAGCGTCACGCTTCCCACCCCACAGGCGAGCGCGAGAAGTCGGTGAAGGCTCATGAAACGGAATCCTCGGTGGGTGACGCCGGGTCGAGCAATCGGCATCGGACTCACTTCACGACGAAGGCTCGTTTCGACCGCCGCTCATCGCGGGATCGAAACGAGCCGATCGATGTTCACAGTATGGATCAATCAGTACACGGTGCCATACACCTTGACTGGGAGCGGGTTGCCGGCCGCATCGGTACGAACGATGTCGACCAGTCTCTGTTTTGTCGCACCGTACGACTGGATGTTCACAGCGCCGGGGGTCGGTCCGTTGTCGAAGTCGACGCCCACGAACTTCAGCTTGGCCGAGCCGCCTTCTGCGAAGAGCCCCACATGCAAGCTGCCCCCGGTGCCCTGGTCGGCAGGCTTCGGCGACTTGCCACCGTTGCCCTTGTAGTCGGACCAGTTCGACCCACCGATCCATTCGAGCTCGAAGCCGGCTTGGGTCTTCTCGATGTTGAGGCCGGGCCCCTGGTTGAACCGGGTGTTCACGTTCGACAAGACGTGTTTTCCGCCGCTGTTCCAGATCGTGAGCATTCCAGCGTAGGTCTCGCTCGCGTCGGTGTCCTCGATCCTGCCTCCTGGGGAGCTGTTGATCATGATCGGTGAGGAACCGACACGCTTACCGCTGATGTCACGCGTGCCGAGGATGCACTTGCTGATGAGGTACGAGCCCTTGTTCGAGGAGATGGCGCCGGTCTCGCCGTTCGGCACGCCCTGAAAGCCTCGCCAGCCCGCGGTCAGGTCGAGCCGCTCGTACGTCTGCACGGTCCCGCTGCTCGACAGTCCGCTGTAGGCGACGCCGCCGAGATCACGTGTCCGCATCGTGAAGTTTCCGAAGTACGGCGCGGTGTGCTCGGCCTCGAAGACCTTCTCCTGGGCGCCGATCAGCTCGCCCATCGTCTGACCGCTCGTGTTGATCCAGGTCCGTCCAGGCGACACCCAGCCGTCGGCCTGGACGCTTCCCTTGTCTTCGATCTGCCGCTCCTGAGTCCACGACGAGGCGCTCATCTCGATGCGCGCATTCGGACCGAGGCCGAGGATGCCTCGTCGGGCACGCGCCATCGCGAACCACGTTCGCGCGTTGCGGATCCCCTTGTAGCGGCTGACGATGGGAACCTGACCGTTGCGCCCCTGCACCGACTGGACGCCGGCGGCGCGGAACCCTTCCGACGAATCCACGATGTATGGCGCGGCGCGCTCGGGGAGGACGAGGATGTCGTTCGGACCGAGCTCCGTCGCGAAGACGTCCTCGAGGTCGCGATTGGCCGGCCACGACGGATTCCACATCACGTAGCTCGCATCGGCCGGGGCCTTCAGAGCAGCACGAGCCGCTGCGAGCGTCGGGAAGCTGATGGGGCCCCTGCCCGAGCTCCCTGCTCCGGAGTCCGTGCCGGGAGCGCCGGAGTCCGTACTGGGGGCGCCGGCGTCGGCGACGGGCACGCTGTCCGGGAACAGCGAAGCCGCGGGAACGATTTGCTTGGGCTGACTCGGCGACGACCACGAGAGCTGCACGACCGCGCCCCCCGTGGCCTCGTAGTATTCGAGCTTGATGGCGTACTTCTGACCAGCCGTGAGCGCGATCGTCCCAAGGTTTTCGACCGCAGCGTGGTTCGTCCAGTTGTCGATCACCTTCTGGCCGTTGACCCAGAGCCGGACGCCGTCGTCACTCCTCGTGTAGAAGGTGTACGTCTGCGAATGAGCCGGAAGGACCTGGCCGGACCAGCGAACGCTGAAGTTGTCCGTACCCACGCTCGTCCCCGAAGGCGCAGCAGAGCCCCAGTCGAAATTCACGGTCGAATCGGTGCGCGTCGTGGCGAGCGCCTCGAAGCTCTTCCCCGTGTAGTACTGCGCGAGCAGGCCGGTGCCGACCGGCGCGGGTGTGTCGTACCCGACGGAGAACCGGGGACGGTTGGCCGCCGTCGACACCTCGGACGAATCGAACTCCAGGCCATCCATGTTCGTCGGCGCCTCGAGCACGAAGCCGTGATTCGTCGACGGCGAGGCGACCCAACCTTGCACGACTCGAACGCCGTCGGCGTTCAGCGATAGCGTGTACTTTCCCACCGTCGTGGGCAGGAGGACGCCGAGGGGAGTCGACCCGTGGTCTGCGCCGCGTGCGCCGCCTGGGCTCCAGGCGCTCCCCGCTCGCGCCGTGTTCCACGTGACGACGGGCTCGTCCCATGCGCGGTTCAACGCGTAGAGCGTGTACCCCTCGCCCCCGGTCGCGTTGGTCACGTTGATGGTCAGCGACGCCGACTTGATCGTGCTCGCCTTTGGGATCGCGCTCAGATCGAAGCGCAGCACGGCCGTGGCCGCTTTGCCCGTCCCGGACGGGTAGTCCATGTCGACGCGCATCGTCGTGTCGCTTCCGACGTTCGTCGTGGGACTCGCCTGCTGCAGGACCGCATCCGTCGTTCCCGCGTAGCTCGTCGAGGGGGCGACGCCGTCCTGGAAGGACATCGTCGTCGTCAGTGCGTCGGCCTGAGCGAACGCCTCGTCACCGTCTCCGCTCTCGACACCGCAGCCGCCCCACGCCCCCGCAGCGATGACCGCCGTTGCGCAGAGGGTGATTCTCGACATCGTTCGACGCCACGCTGTCATGCAGATCTCCGTTGAATGAGCACCCGCTCAGCGAAGAGCTCGGGCAGACGAACGACGCGGCACCGACGTGTGCTCATCGAGACAGTGGCGCGCGTCGACGGAGAGATGCTCGCGCACGCGCTCTCTTGCGCAGCACGCGCAATTTTGGCCGTAACCGCCCGAATCCAGGCGAAAAAAGAGGTACTCCCCGTCAGGGGCCCCCGTCAGCCCCGCCGGCGCAACACTTCGCTCAAGTGCACGTCGAGCTCGCTCTCGACGATGGCTCGCAGGTCGTGAACACTCGTGGTTCCGATCGAGAGGTCCTGTTTCACGTCGTCCAGCAAGCGGCTCCGCAGGGCTTGGAGCCGGCGCGCCATCGTCGACTCGTGCACGTGATAGATGCGCCCCAAGGCTGCGAGCGACATCCCTTCGATGAAGTACAGACGTAGAAGTGCACGCTCTCGTTCGTCGAGTGCCTGAAGGGCGCGCTCCAGCGCATCCCCCATCAGCCCGAGCCCCTCGCGCTTGAGGAGAGCGAGCTCGGGCGAGCCGACGCGCGTCGCAGGACCAACCTGACGAGCGGGATCGGCAGCAGCGCCATCGACCGCCGCCCGGCGCGCTCCGCGGCGCAGCAGGTAGCGCGCCTCGCGGATCGCCGTCACGCGCAGCCAAGCGCCGAGCGGCGAGCGCCCCGTATACGTGAGGATCGCAGGCTCACGCTCGGGCTCGCGTACCAGGAGCCGCATCCGCAAATTCTGAGCGGCTTCGTCGATGAGCCCGTCGACGCGACGATGCACCCGGCGTGCGTATTCGATGGCGGGTGACAGGAGCTCCGTGTCGAACGTCGCGATGGCTGCCTCACTTCCAAGCGCGCACGCGCACGCGAGGTAGAGATCCTCGACGTGCACTGCCGCGAGCGTTGCGGCGACGTCTGCGTCCCTCCCCACATGTCTCGCAAGGTGCGCGACGAACGCCGACGACTCGATCTCGAGACGTGGCCGAGCCCGACGCGCACGCGCGACCGTCGCCTGGAGCACGGCTTCGCCATCATCGAAGCGAGACCCGCCGTTCTCGACGAACGTGACCACCATGCTCGCCATATGCTGATTTCTTGCCGTATGGTCGCTACGATCTCAAGCGCATTGGGGACGTGCCTCGACGATCGTCAGCTGCTCTCGTACGTGCAGGGGGCGCTCGCTCCCGATGAGCGCGAGCAGCTGGATGCACATCTCGGAAGGTGCCCCGCCTGCTGCGAGGTCGTTGCGGAGACCACGAAGCTCCTCGACGCCGACTCGCTCCCCGCGAGCTCGCTGACGTCCATCGCGAGGACGCCGTTCGAAGAGCCGGCAGAGGCCGACGTACCTGCGAGCGTGGGCCGGTACCAGCTCTTGTCGATCCTCGGGCGCGGCGGCACGGGCGTCGTCTATGCCGCTCACGATCCAGAGCTCCACCGACGCGTCGCGATCAAGCTGCTACGGGGTGACGTGCTCGAGCGGAGCAACGACGACGGCCGAGCGCGGTTGCTGCGCGAGGCACGGGCGATGGCTCGTGTGTCCCATCCGCACGTCGTGGTCATCTACGACGTCGGCATCTGGTTGGAGCAGGTCTTCGTCGCGATGGAGCTCGTCGAAGGACGCACGCTGCGTACGGTGCTCGAAGACGAGCGCATCTCGTGGCGGAGACGCCTCGACTGCGTGATCGAAGCCGGACGGGGCCTCTGCGCCGCTCACGCAGCGGGCCTCGTCCACCGCGATTTCAAACCCGAAAACGTGCTCGTTGGTGACGATGGCCGCGTACGCGTGACGGACTTCGGCCTGGCGAAACCTGCCCGTGGCGACCGTGGCGAAGACGAGAGCGGGGACACCGGCTCCAAATCGCCACGCGAGGTTCTCGAGACGGTCACGCTCACCGGGCGCACGACGGGAACCCCCGCGTACATGGCTCCCGAGCAGTTCCTCGACACGAGCACCGACGCGCGGGTCGATCAGTTTGCGTTCTGTGTGGTGGTCCACGAGGCACTCTTCCGAACGCGTCCCTTCGCCGGTAAGGCGGTCGCCGAGATCGCGCGCAACGTGCTCGAGACTCGCATCACGGACGTGTCCGGGGCGATGCCTGCCGATCTCCCCGAGGGCGTTCGCGCGGTCATCTTGCGCGGACTTTCGCGTGATCCGAACGAGCGTTTCCCGAGCCTCGAGCACCTGCTCGCCGAGCTCGAGGCTCTATGCGGCGTGAACGAGGACGCTCGAACGAGCGTCGAGATCGTCGACGACCGCGCCATGCAGCACACAAGCGTGTCGGTCGAGAAACCACGAAGACCAGCCCTTCGGCGACGGAGCATCGTCCTGCTGGCCTCGACGACGATCGTGCTCGGCACGAGCGTGTCGATCGCGTGGCGCTCGATCCGCTCGAGCGAGCCAGCTCCTCCGATCACGTCGCCGCAAGACGATCTCTCGCGAGAGGCGCCCGCTCGCCGGGACATGAACCGGATGGCCGCCAATGTCCCCGCATCGAGCGCAGTCGCACCACCGGTCTCCGTCGAAGCGAGTCACTCGACCACCGGCAGCGCAGCGAAGCCCTCCGCCCAACCGAGTGCTCCACGAAGCCACGGCCCGGCGCCCGTCGTGAGGGGCAACACGCGCGCGACCCGGCGCTCGCAACCATTGGGAGATCGTGTCGAGAATCCGTTCTGAGACGCGCGCAGGCATGATCGCGGCGTCTGCCGCCGCGGTCGGCATGCTGATCACCACGGAGGTGCGTGCGGAGCCTTCGCCGGCGGCCGACGCCAAGGCCCTCTACCGTGAAGGCGCACGACACTACGATGTCGGCGAATACGACCAGGCCGTCGACTACTTTCAACGCGCGTATCTCATCACGGGAGCGCCGATGCTCCTCTTGAACATCGGTCAGGCCCACCGTCTGAGCGGCGCATGCGCACTGGCAGCCGCGGCGTACAGGAGATACCTCGAAAGAGCTGGAGCCTCGGAGCATCGCGATGAGGTCGAGCGGCGGATCGTCGAGATGGACGAATGCGCGGGCGTCCGCACGACGCCTCGAGCGCCCTCGAATGAATCGCTCCCTGCGAGGCCCGCTGCCGAGAACCCGAGCGCCGCGCCCTCGGACGACCTTCGCGCCGAAGCCCCCTCGACGAGCTCGTCGTGGCGCACGCTCGGCTGGGTTGGTCTGGGCGCCGGAGTCACGGGCGCGGCGCTGGGAGCGGTAGGCCTCGGGCTCACGCTCGACGCACAGGCAGGGCTCGATCGTGTGTGCGCCTCGGATGGGGCGTGCCCTCGCACGGCGGGAAGCCGGCTCGACGCCTACGAGCGCTGGCGCGTGGTCGCCATATCTGGCGCCGCGGTCACCATCGTCGGCGCCGCGGCGGCGATCGTAGGATTCATGGCGACCCCGTCGAACCAGAAGAGCGCCTCGACCAGGAGCGCGCACGAACGCTCGAGTGATGTGGCGATCGAACCATGGCTCGACCTCTCGGCGGCAGGGCTCCGCGGAACTTTCTGATGAAGAGCCGCACGCATCTTGCTCGCGTTGCCGTGACCGCAGTCTTGGTCTTCGCCATGGGGTGCCGTTCGTACTTCCTGGCGGACGAGCCTTCGGACGCTGGCGGGGGGAATGCGGAGGTAGGAGCCGCGGACGCGAGCGTCACCGCGAAGGCGCGGAGGATTTACGTCTACGGAGGCTCTCCCGACGGCGTCACGTTGCCGGAGGAGCCCATGGCTCACTACGCGGAGATTCTCCCCGACGGATTGCTTGGCCCCTGGCGAGCGGCACCCAAGCCGCCCACGTCGATGATCTGGCACTCGTCGGCCCAGGGAAGAGACTTCATCGCCCTTCTGTCGGGGATCGCTCGCCCGCATGGCGGCAACTTGAAGATCTTCGTCGGCTCGGTCGCCGACGGTGCGGTGACGAGCTTCGTGACGTCGCCGGACCTGTTCCCCAACCCGATCCATCACGGCGCATCGCTCATCCGCGGAGACGTGCTCTACGTGATGGGCGGACAGATCGGCGACGACAAGCCTCCCACCGCAGACGTCTGGCGCAGCGCGATCACCGCCACGACCTTCGCTCCCCCGGTACGTGTCACGCCGTTGCCGGCACCGGTCGCGCGGATGGCGATGGCCGAGGGCGCGGGTTCCGTCTTTCTGGTGGGAGGCACCGACCAGAACAACGCAAACACGACGAGCATCCTTCGAGCGCGATTCCAAGTCGACGGATCGCTCTCGACCTTCGAAGCGCAGACGCCTCTGCCCTCCGGGCGGCGATACCTCGCAGCCGCCGTGCATCGAAGCTCACTCCTGGTCGTCGGAGGGCAAGCGGTCGAAGAGATCGACAACGTGCTCACCTGCCCGATCGACGCCTCCGGGAACGTGGCGCCATGCGTCGAGACGACCGCCCTTCCGGAGCCACGCTCACGCCATCGCGCGGTCATCCACGATGGGCGGCTCTATGTCGTGGGAGGACGTACCAAGTCCGGGGGCAAGGATGTCCTCGTCGGCGACCTGAACGACGAAGGCGGGATCGTCGGCTGGCGAAACACGAGCCCGCTCCCCACCTCTGCGATCTACACGACGCTCTTGTTGCTGTAGGGCTCGCCGTTCAGAACGTGCCGGCGACGCCGAACGGGCCCGCGATCCAGCGCGGCGACCGCTTCGTGGACGTCAATCCCGGGTCGCCCTTCGGCGACTCGACGTTCGGGTCGAGCAGCCCGTAGACCTCCCGCGATCGACACCGGGCCTCTACCAGTGAGATCGCTTCCCCTGCTGCTCCAATGCCCAGCGTCGTGCACGGAACGCGACGAGAGCGGCGAGCTCGCGAACTCCGGATGGGTCTCGCTGATGGGTCTCGCTCCATTACCGGCTTTGACGAACCGCTGCTCGGAGCCCTGACGCGAACGAGACTTGCGGCGAGGGTCGCGCCAGGGCACGGCTACGCGGTGCAACGCCTCCGCCGGCTGATCCCCGTCCTCACTTTCTTCTCGCTCGGGGCCTGCGGCGTGGACGCGGCGAGCACCTCGCCGAGCGACCTGCCCCCGGAGGTTCCGAAGACGCCCGAGAGCACGCCGACCGAGGACAGGCCCGAGGACAGGCCCGAGCAGGAGCCCGAGACGATCGCTGTCGCACACGAGCGGGAGCTCCGCGCCGCGTGGATCCACTACGTCTGGAACGGGGTTTGGCCGAGCCGCTCCGGAATGACGCAGGCGGAGGCCAAAGCCGAGCTCGTCGGGCTCTTCGACGGCCTCGCCGCCGCGCGGATGAACGCCGTCTTCCTCCAGGTACGGACCGAGGGCGACGCGCTCTACCCATCGGCGCTCGCGCCCTGGGCACGCTTTCTCACCGGCACGATGGGGCAAGATCCGGGCTGGGATCCCCTCGCCTTCGCGATCGACGAGGCGCACGCGCGCGGCATCGAGCTCCACGCCTGGCTCAACCCGTACCGCGCGCTCTCCCAGACCTCGCTCACGCCGCCCGCTTCGCACGTGACGAAGCGGATGCCTGAGGTGACCGTGCCTTGGGGCACGCAGATCTGGCTCGATCCGGCGGCGCCCGAGGTGCGCACCGACCTGCAGAACGTCATCGCGGAGCTCCTCGACCGCTACGACGTCGACGGCATCCACTTCGACGACTACTTCTACCCGTACCCGAACGGCAACCTCACGTTCGACGACGACAAGCGCTTCAACGCGTACGTGGGGCAAGGAGGCACGCTCGTCCGGACCGCTTGGCGCAGGCAGAACGTGAACACGCTCGTGCGCGAAGTCTCCGAGCACGTGGCGCAGAAGCGCGCCGACGCGCGCTTCGGCATCAGTCCGTTCGGCATCTACAAGCCCGGCGTGCCCGAGGGTATCCAAGGCCTCGACGCCTACAACGTCATCGCCTGCGATCCCGTGACCTGGATCGACGAGGGCTGGGTCGACTACCTCGTCCCGCAGCTCTACTGGCCGACGACGCGCGAGAAGCAGGCGTTTGGCAAGCTCGTGACTTGGTGGGCGTCGCTCGCCAGAGACGGACGCTCCGTGTTCGTTGGGCACGACATCACGAAGATCGGGCAAGACGAGTGGCCGCTCGAAGAGATCGAGCTCCAGATGCATCTCTCCCGCGCCGAGCGCACGGCGGGAAAAGGCCTCCGCGGGAACGTGTTCTTCACGGCGAGGCCGCTCGCCAACGACCAGCTCGGCCTCCGCACGTCGCTCACGACGACCTACTGGCAGACCCCCGCCACGACCCCGCCGCTCGCCTCGGCGTTGGCTGCGCGCGCGAGCGGCGCTCTCCAGGATCCGAGCGCGCCGCGCGTGGTGCAGCGCGGAGCCGAGCTGACGGTCACGCCGGGAGACGACACCCGCGCGCGCGCCTTCGCGATCTACGACAGAAGCGGCGCCTCTCCTGCCCTCGCCGAGCTCGTGCCTGCGCGCGCGAGCGGTGGAACCGACGTGACGCTCGGGACGGGGCATTGGGCGATCAGCGTCGTCGACCGGCACGGGCTCGAGTCGCGCGCGGTCGTCGTCGTCGTCCCCTGATGACGACTGCCCGACGGCGAGGCGAGGGCGTGGCGGAGCTCGAGCTGCTGTAGGGCTCGCTTCGCCGCTCAGAACGTGCCGGCGACGCCGAACGGGCCCGCGATCCAGCGCGGCGACTTCTTCGCCGACGTCGATGCCGGGTCGCCCTTCGGCGACTCGACGTTCGGGTTGAGCAGCCCGTAGACGAGGACGGCGGCACCGACGCCGACGACGACGAATGCCACCGTCGACACGGTGCCGAGCGTCTCACCACGCTCGATGTCGGCATGCGTGTCCTGCGGACAGCGGACGCCCCGATCGCAGCGCCCGGCGATGTCGGCGTGGACGCTGAACGCCATGAGCCCCGTGACGGCGCCCACGGCCGCGCCGACTCCGGCGATGCCACCGCCGATCCACACGAGCGAGCTGGTGCTCGTCTCCTGCTTGGCCTTCTCCGGGTGATCGGGGCTCGTCTTCGGCGGTGACGGCGCCGCGCCGGCGAGCGTGAGCTCCACCGTCTTGGTCTCCCCCTCGGCGATGTCGACCGTCTGGCGCTTCTCGTCACCTGCGAGCGACGCGACGATCTCGTGCTTGCCCGGGTTCACCTTCAACGGCACGTTGATGCTCGACGACGAGATGTCGGAGTCATCGAGCTTCACCTGCGCATCGCTCGGGACCGAGATCGTGAGCGTCCCGAGCTTCGGCGCGATCTCGTCGGCAAGCAGCTTCGCCTCCTTGCGTGCGCGCTTGAAGGCGCGCGACTCATCCGCGCGCACGGGGTAACGCGCAGCCTCGAGGAACGTCGCGCGCGCTTCCACGAGCATCCCCAGCTCCTGCTGCGCCTTCCCGAGATCGAGCCCGGTCGTCGGGACGCGCATGATCGCGTGCGCCTTTTCGAAGTCCTCGAGCGCGCCCATCAGCTGCCCGTTCTTGCGCTTCTCTCGTCCCGAGAGCAGCAGCGTGCGCGCCGTCTCGCGCTCGGAAGGCGTGGGCTCGGCGCTCGCCGAACGCGTCGTCAGCATCAACCCGAGCGCGAGCGAGGCCGCAAGGATCCGGATCACTCGCACGTCAGAAGCCTACATCGTCGTCGTCGACCCGGCCGCCCTTCTTCCCCGAGGTCGCGCGGGGAGGCTTGCGGACCGGAGACGCCGTGGGTCGAACGGTGGGTGCCGGAGCCGCCGGAGCCGCGCTCGGAGGAGGCGGCGCGATCACCACGATGGACGGCGTGAGCGCCGGCGGGGCAATGAGCTCCGCCGTTGGCGGGACCGTCGGCGCCGGCGGGACGGCCGCTGTCGGCAGGGCCGTCGCCGCTGGCAAGACCGTCGTCGCTGGGAGCGGCGGCGGCAGCTCGGCCGCCGGGGGAAAGACCGGCTCCTCACGGCGCAGGCCATAGCCGACGCGGAAGGCACCACCGATCAGGAGGACGGCGGCCGCGGCGCTCCCCATGACCCACCACTTGAAACGCGGCGACGTGAGGTACGGAGAGTGCGTGATCGCCGAAGGGCCGAGCGTCGCGCCGACGCCGTCGAACCCCATTGGCCCCGAAGGCGCCCCCGACGGCGGCGGCGGCATGAGCATGGGGCCGCTCGGCGGCGGCATGAGCATGGGGCCGGTCAGGTTTCGCCCCGTGCTCGGCCTGGCGAACGGATGCGATCCCGCCCCCGCCATGAACAGCCTGCTCGTGGTGATGTGCGCGAGGTCGCCGAGCGCCATCGCGAGCGTCTCTGCCATCTCCTGCGCCGACGCGAAGCGGTCGCGGGGCTCACGCGCGAGCGCGCGCTCGATCCACGCATCGACCGCAAGCGGGAGGTCCGGCCGGGTCTGGGTCACTCGCGGCGTGCCCTCGTTGAGGATCGCGTGGGCGATGTTCGCGACGTGAGCGCCCCGGAAGGGCACCGCCCCGGTGAGGCAGTGGAACGCGAGGACACCGAGCGCCCAGAGATCGCTCCGATGATCGATCGCCCCTACCCCGCCCATCTGCTCCGGGCTCATGTACGCCGGCGTCCCGAGGAGCGCGTTCGTCGCAGTCATCGTCTCGTCCTCGAGACGCTTCGCGATGCCGAAGTCGACGAGCTTCACGAACGGGCGCGGGCTGCCGTTGCACATGAAGACGTTGGCCGGCTTGATGTCTCGATGGACGATGCCTCGCTCATGCGCCTTCGAGAGCGCGGCGGCGACCCCATCGACGATGTGCTGCACCTCGTCCGGACGGAGATGGCCCCGGGCGCGAAGGACCTTCGCGAGGTCCTGCCCCTCGAGCAGCTCCATCACGATGTAGGGCACGCCCCCCTCGGTCACGCCGTGGTCGAGCGTCTGGACGACGTGGGGGCTCCGCACCTGGATCGTCGCGACGACCTCGCGCGAGAAGCGGGCGCACGCCTCCTCGTCGCTCGTGAGCGACTCGGAGAGGAACTTCACGACCACCTCGCTCTGGAGCTTTCGGTGGCGTGCGAGCCAGACGGTGCCCATCCCCCCGGCTCCAAGACGGCGCACGAGCGCGATATCGCTCGTAACGTCGTAGCCAGGCTTGAGAGCCCCCATGCCTCGAATCATACCCTTCCGCGGGGCCATCCCGTCGAACGGAAGGCTCCCGAGGAGCGACCCGAAGCTGTCTCAATATTGCCGGGAGGCCACCGGATCCGCGGTGATCCGGTCGCGGGCCGCTGCGGCGAGGCTTCCGGCACCCCACATTTTGCGGCTTTTTCGCGCGGGAGGCCCCGGCGACGGCTCCAAGGTGGGTGTCGTGGTCGGCTCGAGCCGTACGGATGGGCTCTCTCCCTCCGCCTCGCGGGTCTTCCGCCCGAGCACCAGGGCGAGCACCATCAGGGCCACGACCAGGAGACCGACCCCGACGAGCGTGAGGATCAGGCGGAGCCGGCGCTGGGCGCGGCGTTGGGCTCGCCGCGCGGCCCTCGACTCCGCGACCGCTCGGGCGGACTCGCGCGCGCTGGGCGACTCCACCTTCGTGACCGGCGCGAACGGCACCGGCTCCGGGATCGTCTCGTTGCCGCGCGCGGTCAGGACGTCGAGCACCGTCTGCGCCTCGCGCTCGAGCCGCGGCGCCCGAGACGTCTGGAGGGCACGCACGTGCGCCGCCCGCTGCTCGATCTCCTCGCGCGCGATCGACGCGATGGTCGCGACGACCTCGGCGCGCGAGGCGGGCTCGAGCGCGGCACGCAGAGCGTTCGCCATCTGCTCGGCGGACCACCATCGATCCTGACGCTCCCGAGAGAGCGCCCGGAGCACGACGTGGTCGATCGCGCGCGGCACGGGAACAGGCGCGACGGTGCTCGGCGGCGCGACGGTGCCTTCGAACATCTGACGAACGAGCTCGTCGTCATCGCGCGCAGTGAACAGGCGCCGTCCGACGAGCAGCTCCCAGAGGACGATCCCGGCCGCATAGACGTCGGAGCGGCGGTCGACCGGCTCACCGAACTGCTGCTCCGGCGGCATGTACGCGAGCTTGCCCTTGATCTCTCCCTGCGCGGTGACGTGACGGTGGCTCGCCGCCTTGGCGACGCCGAAGTCGAGAATGCGAGCGACGCCGTCGAGACCGATGAGGACGTTCTGCGGAGAGACATCGCGATGGACGACGGAGAGCGGCCTTCCGTTCTCGTCGACGAGCTCGTGGGCCGCGTGGAGGCCACGAAGGACGTCGCAGAGGACGCTGACGACGACTGCCGGAGGGACGTGCGTGCGGCGCGCCGCGGCGAGCTCGAGGAGCCGCCCCACGGAGACGCCCTCGACGAACTCCATGACGATGAGGAGCTTGCCGTCTGCCGAGACGACATCGAGGGTCGAGACGACGTTGGGATGCTTGATCCGCGCGGTGAGGGTGGCCTCGTCCAGGAACATCGCCGCGAACGCGTCGTCGGCCGCCAGCTCCTGGTGCATGCTCTTCACGGCGACCAGCCGCGCGCCCGCGGCGCCCCGACGGCGACCGAGATAGACGGTGGCCATTCCGCCTGAAGCAAGCTCTCCGAGTAGCTCGTAGCGCGCATGGCGCTCGGGGCCCTCGACCGACAGGGAGCCGAGCATGGGGGCCATGAGGATAGCTGAGATCGTCGCCCCGCAGTCACGTAGGATGCAGCCGTGAGGGGAGGTCCTGGCACGACGAGCGCTGGCGCCGGGCGTCGAGAGACGCCTCGTTCGGCGCCACCGCCCGCGATCGCTCATTCTCGTTCTCGCCCCGGCGGCTCGGTCCGCGCCGCGCACGCAAGCACGTCGTCGATCCGACGGAGCGACCTCGCCTTCTTCGTCGTCGCGCTCTTCGCCCTCGCCTGGCTTTTCTGGAAGAACACGGTGCTCGCGAGCCGCGTCATCGACGGGACGCGCTACTTCCTGCTCGACGACGACATGATGATCTCGATGCGCTACGCCCGGAACCTCGCCGAGGGGCAGGGCCTGGTGTGGAACCCGGGGGAGCGCGTCGAGGGTTACACGAACTTCCTCTGGACGGTCGTGATGGCCGGCATCCACTTCATCCCGCACTCCGATGCGAACGTCGCGCTCCTCGTGAAGGGCGTGAACTTCGTCCTCACGGGCGCGACGCTCTGGCTGTCGATCCGGTTCCTCCGGCTCTTCGCGCCGCGCTCGCTGCTCGTGCCCCCGCTCCTGCTCGTCGTGATGGTGACGTGCGCGGACGTGCTCCTCTGGTCGGTTTGGGGCTTCGAGGTCGCGCTCCTCTCGTTCTTGAACCTCTTCTTCTTCTACCGCCTCGCCCAGGATCGGCACGACGCGCTGACCTACGCGGCGCTCGCGCTGATCCCACTGACGCGCGGGGACGGCATCTACGTCTTCGCCGGCAACGCCCTCGTCGCGCTCGCGCTGTCGAAGGACTCACGCAAGCCCCTCACCTACCTCGCGATCGCCGCGCTGCCGACGGTCTGCCACTTCCTCTTCCGGCACGCATACTACGGCGACTGGCTGCCCAACACGTACTACCTCAAGGTGTACGGGCTCGAGGAGCCGTACAAGCGAGGCTGGTCGTACGCGCGGAACTTTCTCCTCCAGTACTCCGTCGTACTCGCGCTCGCCGCCGCGTCTGCCCTCGCGCTCCTGCGGACCGACCGGCGCGGGCTGATCCCGATCGGAGCAGCGTTGCCGACGCTCGGGTGGGTCGTCGTCGTCGGAGGCGACATGTTCACCTGGTACCGCTTCTTCGCGCACCTCATGCCGCTCGTCTTCGTCTTCGCGACGGTGGGCGTCGCGACCCTCGCGCGTGGGGCCATCGGGCAGCTCGCTTGGGCGGCGGTCCTCTTCATCGTGAGCTTTCCGCTCGTTCGCCCGCTCGGTCGACTCGTCTTCCTCGATACGAACGGCGACCCGCTCGAGCAGATCCAGGTCGCGATGCTGATCAAGAAGAACGCGAGCCCGGACAGCAGCGTCGCCGTCATCACCGCCGGGATCGTCCCCTACTTCACTCGACTCAGGGCGATCGACATCCTCGGCAAGAGCGACAAGCACATCGCACGGCTCCCGCCCTTCAAGGGCGCGATGATCGGGCACGGCAAGCTCGATCCCGCGTACACGCTCGGCAAGGATCCGGACCTCGTCGTCTCGTGCCGGAGCTACCCGTTCGCCCTCGGCCTCACGACGGACACACGCACGCACGATCCGGTGCTCAGCTTCCTCGCCTCGAGCGCGTTCCAGTCGAAGTACCGCGGAGCGCCGATCAATGAGGCGTTCACGCTCGGCAAGACGGCGATCTACACCCATGCCGGATCGAAGGAGATCGCGCGCCGCGATTGGCAGGGCGTCGTGGTCACGCCCTGATCGCTCGACCTCCGACGGAAGCTCCCGGATGCGTCAGCGCGATGGGACTTCGAGCGCGTTTTCGTTGCCCATCGAGTGTCGTTCCGCCGCCGCGCTGACCGTCAGCGTTGGCTCCCCAGCACCACCCGCTCCCCGTTCCGGCCTCGCTTCTGGCCTCGCTTTCTGGCCTCGCCTTCCGGTCTAGCTTTCTGGCCCCGCTTTCCGGTTTCGCCCTCTGGCCCCGCTTTCTGGCCGCCTGGGCGCGCTCACTCGGCCGGCGCGTCGGGACACCTCCCACCTCGGACCGCCTCGCCGCCCTTGCTGGCGAACGCCCGCGCGACTACGAATCGCAGCCGTGAGCTCGAAATATCTCGTCACGGGGGCCACCGGTTTCCTCGGAAGGCATCTCGTTCACACGCTGCTCGACAAGGGCCACGCCGTCGTCGCGCTGGTCCGCAGAAAGGGAGCCGACCTCCCCGAGAGCGTCACTCAGGTCGAGGGAGATATCCTCGACCAAGCAAGCATCGAGGCGGCACTCGCGGGCTGCGCGGGCGTCTTCCACTGCGCCGGCAAAGTCTCGCGCAAGCCCGATGACGCCGAGACGCTCTACAAGCTCCACGTCGAAGGCACGAAGAACGTGACCGCGGCCTGCATCGCACAGGGCGTGCGCCGTGTCGTCGTCGCGTCGACGAGCGGAACGATCGCCGTCAGCGATGATCCCGATCGCGTCGCCACCGAGGACGACGACACCCCGATCGGCCTCCTGAACCGATGGCCGTACTACCGCTCGAAGCTCTTCGCCGAGAAGGCCGCGCTCGAGCGCCACGGCGCACCGCTCGCCGGCGGATCCGGCGAGACACTCGAGGTCGTTTGCGTCAACCCGACGCTCCTCCTCGGCCCCGGCGACGTGAACGGCTCGTCGACGGAGGACGTGCGTCTGTTCCTCGAGCGGAAGATCCCGGCGATCCCGCCGGGCGGCCTCTCGTACGTCGACGCGCGCGACGCGGCGAGCGCGATGCTCCTCGCGATGGATCGCGGCGTCGGCGGCCGGCGCTACCTCGTCGGCGCGTGCAACCTCACGCTCAAAGAGTTCTTCGCGCGCCTCGAGCGCGTGTCCGGAGTGCGGGGCCCGGTCCTCCCGATGCCTCGTCAGGCTCGCGAGATCGCGCGCACCGGCGCCGAGATGCTCGAGCGCTTCTCCAGCCGACTCGGCATCCCCGTCGCGGTGGATCCGATCAGCCTCGATATGGCCCACTTCTACTGGTACCTCGACGCGTCGCTCGCCGAAAACGAGCTCGGTTGGGCGCCTCGCGATCCGGTTCAGACGCTGGTCGACACCGTGCGTGACCTCGAGGAGCGCGGGGTGGTGTGGCCCGACGTGGGGGGCTCGCTCCTCTCGACGATCCGCCGGCGCGTCACGAACATCCAGGACCACACGTGACCCGAAGCGGAGGCCTCGCGCGGGCGGGGTTCAGCGCATGAAGCCCCTCCTCGTCGTGAACCCACGATCGGGCGGCGGCTCCACCGCACGCACATTCGGTGCGATGCGTGGGACGATCGAGCGCGCGCTCGGCGCGGTCGAGGTCGCGATGACCGAGCGCCCCGGACACGGGATCGACCTCGCGCGCCAGGGAGCGCTCGCAGGCCATCCGCTCGTCATCGCCGTCGGCGGCGACGGCACGGTCCACGAGGTCGTGAACGGCCTCATGCAGGCTCGGAGCGGCGGCTACGGGACCAAGGCCGAAGGCACGCAGCTCGGGCTCATCGGCCAGGGCACCGGCGGCGACTTCCGCAAGACGCTCGGCCTCGAGCATCGCCTCGATCGCTACGTCGAGGCGATCGCGAGCGGCAAGCAGCGCGCGATCGACGTGGGGAAGTTCACCGGCGGCGGCAAGACGGGGCACTACTTCGTCAACATCCTCTCGGTGGGAATGGGCGGGCTCGTCGACCGCTACGTCTCCGACTCGTCGCGTTTCTTCGGAGGCAAGGCGGCCTACTTCGGCGCATCGCTCAAGGCGCTCCTCAACGCGCGGCTCGGCAACGTGCGCTGCACGGTGACGTCGGACGGGAAGACGGAGGAGCACCTCCTCCGCTCCTTCATGATCGCGATCTGCAACGGCCGGTTCTTCGGCGGCGGGATGAAGGTCGCGCCGATGGCGGAGATCGACGACGGCGCATTCGAGATCGTCGCCCTCGGCGCCACCTCGAAGCTCGGGTTCGCGATGACCTCGGGGAGCATCTACTCCGGCGAGCACATCGGACAGGCCGGCACCGTTCACCTCCGGGGACAGAAGGTGAAGCTCGATCTCATGAACGAGGACGCGAGGAGCGCGTTTCTCCTCGACGTCGACGGCGAGCCGATGGGCAGCCTGCCTCTCGAGATCGAGGTCCTGCCGAAGGCGCTCACGCTTCGCGCGTGACCCGCGTGCCCCCTGCCCTGGTCCCCGGGCGATCCGCTCGGGTGGGACAAATCCACCCCGAGCCCCCCTGAAAACGCGGTAAATCCCGGCCAATCTCGCCGGCCCAGGCCTTGCTCTCCGTTTCGGAGACGATGTCCTGGCGGAAGGGAATCACGAAGCTCGTTTCGATCGCGTTCGCGGCGCTCGCCATCACGGCCTGCGCCGCCGAGGAGGACGGCGGGGACGAGGCGGACATGGAGGCGACGGCCGACCAGCTCCAGAGCTCCCCGCTCGCGGAGAGCGACATGGTCCGTGTCCGCCAACCTGCCGGCATGCCGAAGCCGTGGGACCAGCCGGACTCCACGGGATGGTTCGACGAGCGAGGCAAGTGCGGTCCGACCGCGGTCGCGAACACCCTGAAGCTCTACTGGATCGACGTATCGCCCGAGGAGGCCGACCGGAAGGGCGTTCACTGGGTGATCGGCACGATGGGTCGTCAGATCGCCGACTACCTCCAGAAGTACCACCCCGAGCTCGGGTGCACGCTCGAGCATCCGAAGGACGGCGCCGCGTTCCTCCGCCGCGAGCTCGCCGGCGGCCATCCGGTGATGGTCTGGTACAACACCACCGGGTCGCTGTCCTCGCACTGGGTGACCGCCGTCGGCACGCGCGGGAGCGGTGACGCGGAGAAGGTCGTCGTCATGTCGTGGGGCCGCTACTACGAGATTTCGATGAAGAAGCTCGTGGATGCGTGGCGCAACGTCTACGGGATCCGGCATCCGTCCGTCGTCTGCGACGAGAAGACCACCCTCCTCTCGCGTTGAGCGCGTTGAGCGCGCTGACACGGAGCATGATTCCTCGCGCTCTGCGGCAAGGAGGATGCTCGCGCTCGCCCCGTCGACCTCATCGCGGCGCGTCGCCGTCGAAGAGAGCTCGCCCATCGAGTAGATTGGGGGCGTGGAAGTCTATCTCCTTCGCTCGTCGCTCGTGGTCGACGACTCGCCGTCCGTAACGGAAGGGCAGCGATTCCTCTCCCTCGAAGGCCGGCAGATCGTCCGCGCGCTCGGGAACAAGATCCGCCTCACGGAGGAGCCGAGCTTCGATCGCTTCATCACGAGCCCGCTCCCCGCGGCCGTGCAGACCGCCGAGCTCTTCGCCGATCGCACCGACTACGTCGGCGTGATCGAGACGCTCCCGCTCCTCACCGGTGAGGCGCCGCCCGCGGTGATCGCACCGCTGCTGCTGGCGCGCGGCGAGCGGATCGTCGTCGTCGCCGACGAGCCCGCGCTCGCGTCGCTCGGAGCGTTCCTCGTGGGGCGCCCGACGTTCCCGCCGGCGCTGCACTCACAGGTGTCGGTGATCAAGGACCGCCAGCCCGCCTGGTGTCTTCGTCCGGGCGAGCTCGGACGCCAGCTCCTCCTCGTCGCATGATGCGCGCACGCTCGCTCGCCGCCGCGCTTCTCGCCGCCGGCCTGCTCGCGAGCGGCTGCAAGCGCGACAACCCCGTGCCCGCACCTCCGCCGGCGCAACCGTCGCCACCGCCCGACCAGGTCCTCACCGGAGAGGCCGCGATGGGTGACTGGACGACCGACGCGCCGGGCGTCCGACGCAAGATCACGCCGGCGGATCTTCCCCCGCCGTACGCGACGAAGTCGGCCGAGAACAGCGCTCGGCGCGCTCCGCGTCCCGACGGGGCGACTCCGCAGGTGCCGCCCGGGTTCCAGGTCACGCTGTTCGCGTCTGGCCTCCAGGAGCCACGGATGGTGCGGGTCGCTCCGAACGGCGACCTCTTCGTCACCGAGTCCGAATCGAACCGCATCCGCGTGCTGCGCGACGCCGACGGCGACGGCAAGCCCGAGGTCGTGTCGATGTTCGCCGAAGGGCTCCGGCAGCCGTTCGGGATGGCCTTCCATCCGGCGACCGATCCGAAGTGGCTCTACGTCGCGAACACGGACTCGATCGTCCGCTTCCCGTACAGCACCGGCGATACGAAGGCGCGCGGCGCCCCGTCCGACGTCTACGACAAGGTCAGCGGCGGAGGACGCCTCCCCGGTGGCGGGCACTGGACGCGCGACATCGTGTTCTCACGGGACGGCTCGAAGCTGTTCGTCTCCGTCGGCTCGCGCTCGAACGTCTCCGACAACGAGGCCGAGGCGCGACGCGCGCGGATCTTCGAGCTCTCTCCCGACGGCACGAACGAGCGTGTCTACGCGTACGGGATCCGGAACCCGGTCGGTCTCGCCATCCACCCCGACACCGGCGAGCTCTGGACGTCGGCGAACGAACGCGACGAGCTCGGCGACAACCTCGTCCCGGACTACGTCACGAGCGTGAAGGACGGCGGCTTCTACGGCTGGCCGTGGTTCTACATCGGCCCGAACGAGGATCCACGTCACGCCGGCAAGCATCCCGAGCTGCGCGACAAGGTCATCGTGCCCGACGTCCTCATCCAGTCGCACTCCGCGTCGCTGGGGATGACGTTCTACACGGGCCAGCAGTTCCCCGAGGCGTACCGGGGCTCCGCGTTCGCCGCCCAGCACGGATCGTGGAACCGGACGCGGCGCACGGGGTACAAGGTCATTCACGTCCCGCTGAAGGACGGCCGGGCCACCGGCGAGTACGTCGACTTCATGACCGGCTTCGTCACGCCGGCCGGCAACGTCTGGGGTCGACCGGTCGCCGTGGCGGAGGGGCGCGACGGCTCGCTCTTCGTGACCGACGACATGGGCGGGTGCGTCTGGCGCGTGACCTACTCGGCGCACGGCCACTAGCGCAGCGCGCTCGATGCGGGCCGCCGCTGCGGCCGGTCGGGGCACGTGGGACGTTGGGGCATCTCCCCCGCAGAAGAAAAGACGCCCCGAGCCATTTTTCCGTGATGAGAAATGCGGTGACGCGGGATGTCCCCATCTGGAGGCATGGCTTTCGTGGAACACGCAGAGACGCTAGAACTCGACTGTAAGCGAGTGGACCGCGTACCGGAGCGGGGTGGATCCCCGGCGAACGCTCGGATCGAGCTCATCGCCATCATCGAAGGCCGAGCCTCGGTCCATCGTCTGCCTGCGCGTGGTACGGTCGTGCTTGGTCGCGGCGGGAGCGCCGACCTCGACCTCGACCATGCCTCCGTCTCGCGACGGCACGCCCGTCTGCACCTCGGCGACGCGGTGAGCGTCGAGGACCTGGGCAGCGCGAACGGCACGCGCCTGCTCGTGACCCGGCTCGACGCCCTGAACACCGCACAGACGATCGACCAGCGGCTCCTGCCGAACGTGAGCGTCGCCGTCGCGAAGACAGCGGCGATCCATCTCGGCTCCGTGGTCGTGCTCGTTCGTCAACTGACGGACGACGCTCCGCTCGCCACGCCCCCCGATGGGATGGTCTTTGCTTCCCCGGCGATGAAGAAGCTCGTCGACCTGATCGAGCGCATCGCCGTCTCTCCGCTGAGCGTGCTCCTCGTCGGCGAGACGGGGGCCGGCAAGGACGTCGTCGCCCGGGCGATCCACGCCCGCTCGCCGAGGGTCGGCGGTCCGTTCGTCGCGGTCAACTGCGCGGCGCTGCCCGAGCAGCTCATCGAGGCAGAGCTCTTCGGCCACGACCGCGGCGCCTTCACCGGCGCGACGATCGCCAAACCGGGCCTCCTCGAGACCGCGTCGAGCGGCACGGCGTTCCTCGACGAGATCGGCGAGCTCCCCCTCGCCCATCAAGGCAAGCTCCTCCGCGTGCTCGAAGCCGGCGAGGTACAGCGCGTCGGAGCGCTGAAGCCGCGACCAATCGACGTTCGTTTCGTCGCCGCGACCAACCGCGATCTCGCACGCGAGGTCGAGCGCGGCACCTTCCGCCGCGACCTGTTCTTCCGCCTCGCAGGGATGACGCTCACGATCCCGCCCCTGCGCGAGCGCCGCGAGGACATCGCCCCGCTGGCCCATCACTTCGCGGTGCGCGCGGCAAAGGCGGTCTCTCGCCCGACACCGGCACTGTCGCCCGAGGTGCTCGCGGTCCTGGAGCGGCACTCGTTCCCCGGTAACGTCCGCGAGCTCAAGAACGTGATCGAGCGCGCGGTCGCCCTCGCCGGCCCGTCCGCGATCGCTCCGGAGCACCTCTATCTCGAGCCTGCAACGACCGCCGCCACCGTCATGGGCGGGACCTCGGGGATCGGCTTCGTCGACCCGCGTGGATCGGACGACGAACGGAGCCGGATCGTCGAGGCCCTCGCGCAGTGCGCCGGGAACCAGACCCGCGCCGCGGAGCTCCTCGGCATCTCGCGTCGAACGCTCGTCAATCGCCTCGGTGAGTACGGGATCGCACGACCACTCCGTGAACGAAGATAGGACTCGATGGCAAGAGGCAGCGAGTCCCGACCGCCTACCGCACCGACCGTCCGCGCGGAGCCGAGCGACAAGAGCCCCTCGGCGGGCTCCGGCTCGACCCCGGGCTCCGGCTCGAACGGACGCCGGCGCGGTACCGGTCCAGGGACGCGCCGACTTGCCGATCCGGAGGAGCGTCGCTTCGTCCGGCGCGCGATGGCGCTCGGCGCGTTCGTCTGGCCCGCGTTCTTCCTCGTCGATCTCTATCTCTCGCTCGTCGTGTACCCAGGCGCGCCGATCGCGCTCTACGCCGTCTTCCGGGTGTGCGGCGAGCTCGCGATCTTCGCCTGCTACCGCGAGAGCCAACGGAAGGACGTCTCGAGCCGGCGGCTCAAGGCCACGAACGCGCTCGTCTGCACGTTCTGCTCGGTCCTGATCTCGATCATGGCGCTCCGCCTCGGCGGCCTCACGAGCCCGTACATCCACGGCCTCTCGCTCGTCATCTTCGTCGAGGCCCTCGCCGTCCCGGCGCCCTGGCGCGACACCGTCTGGTATGCCGCGCCGTCCGTTGCGAGCTTCCCGGTCATCGTCCTGATCGCTTCGTTCTTCGATCCGGAGCTGGCGAGCGCGCTGCGTGACAGTCATCAGATTGCAGAGCTCGGCGCCCACTACGCGCTCTTGCTCGCCTCGGCGACGATCGCCGCAGCGAGCGGACAGGCGGGCTGGAACGCGCGTATGCAGCTCCGCAAGGCCCGCCAGCTCGGTCGCTACCGTCTCGAGGCGCGCATCGGCGAAGGAGGCATGAACGAGGTCTGGCTCGCGTGGGACGAGTCGCTGAAGCGCAACGTGGCCCTCAAGCTGCTCCGGTCGAGCGCGGAGCACGACGACCGCGCGATCGCGCGCTTCGAGCGCGAGGCGCTCGCGCTCAGCCGCCTGACGTCGCCGCATACGGTACGGGTCTTCGACTTCGGCGCCAGCGACGACGGCATCTCGTACATCGCGATGGAGTACCTGCCGGGCGCGGATCTCCAGCAGCTCGTGCGCGAGAGCGGTCCGATGCCTCCCGAGCGCGCGATCGCGCTCGCAATCCAGGTGTGTCGCTCGCTCGCGGAGGCGCACGCGGCCGGCATCGTCCATCGCGACATCAAGCCCGCAAACCTCTTTGCGACTCGCCTCGGCGATCAGCACGACGTCCTCAAGGTCCTCGACTTCGGGATCGCCCGCCTCGTGTCCGACGCCACCCGCACGCAGAGCGTCCGCGGAACGCCTGCGTACATGGCGCCGGAATGCTGGATCGACGGCGAGGCGGACGCGCGGAGCGACATCTATGCGCTCGGCGCGACGCTGTACTGGCTCCTCTGCGGACAGCCTCCGTTCGAGAGCGTCGACGCGACTCGCCTGCTTCGCGCTCACATGCTCGAGGCCCCCGAAGCCCCGAGCGTGAGGCGCGGCGAACCGCTGCCAGCGTCTCTCGACGACCTCGTCCTCCGCTGCCTCGCGAAGTCTCCCGACGAGCGCATCGCCAGCGCCGAGGCGCTCGAGACCGCGCTCGCTGCGTGTGCGAACGAGCTCGCGAGGGCATGGACCAACGAGGACGCGCGAGCGTTCTGGCTCGGGAGAGACCGAGAGAAGGACGAGGAGCGCATGAGCCTCGTCGCATCGTCGGGACCGATCGGAAGGGCGTGACCGCCGCGCTCCCCTTGCGTTCGAGGGGCTCTGCTCCTCGAACGCCCCGGCACGCGCGCGGTGGCTGTCCGCTTCGTCGGCCCTCATCGGGCTGCTCCCGTTCCAGTCCACCATCGACTCAGAGCGATGGGAGGATCGCCATTCGGGCCCAGGTCATGTCGGTGCCGGCAGTGCACGCCGGCTTCGTCTTGTCCGGGTTCGACCAGCCTCCGCTGATGTCTCGGGCCTGGTAGCCGACACGCGGCTGGCCCGAGGGCGTCAGCGCGATGGACGGATCGTGGAGGAACCACGCGCCGACGGTGCAGTTGGGCTCGAGGAAGATCGTGTCGGGCGGCATCTCGTCGCCCTTCTCGACGACGGAGAGCTCCCACTTGGAATCCGCGGTGACGCAGCTGGGGGAGTCGCAGTAGGTGACGCCGATGTTGTAGTTGAGCGCGAAAGCGATCCGCGGATGGTCGTTCTGATCGAGCGCGAGGTCGAAGCCCGAGCTGATGGATTCGCTGTCGCTCACGATGATTGCGCCCCAGGGGTCGCCCTCGGTGCATCGCTCGTTGCACTCGAGGTACGCGATCTTCTTCGCGCCTGCGTCGTCCTTCGCGAGAAAGAGGATCCGCGGCTGTCCCTCCTTGGTGAGGGCGAGCGAGATCTGCGGCTTGATCGAGATCGCCTCCGTCTCACTCTCGAAGGCCGTACCGAATGCCGGGCCCGTCCAGCTCTCGGGCTTGTCGCAATCGGCGGCGCAGAACTGATACGCCCCCATGACCTGACTCGAGCCGTCCTCGCCGGAGAGCCGCGCGATCGTCGCAACATGGGCCCTTCCCTCCGCGTCGAAGCGGAGCGTCGATTGATGGAAGATGTCGGTGCCGATGACGCTCGCCTTCCAGCTCGCGGGCTTGTTGCAGTTCGCGTCGCACGCGACCCACTCCGTCTTTGGCTCCTTCTGGCCGATGCCGAGGTAAGCGACGTAGGTGTGCATCAAGAAGCGCGGTCGCCCCTCGGGATCGAGCGCGAAGGCCTCACCGCTCACCTCCTTGTCGCTGCCGTGATCGATGATGACCGACGTCGTCCATCCGTCCGGCGTCGTGCAGTCACCCGAGCACGAGCCGTAGTACACCTTCGAGTAGGCGGAGAAGAGGACATGCGGATTGCCGCTCTTGTCGAGCGCGAGCATCGCGTTGGCCACTGTGCTGCCTTCGGTGTCGAAGCGGACGACCTTCACCGCATCGCTGCCGGCGCAGTCCGCAGGGCAATACGCGTAGTACGCGCCGCCGCCGGCGTATGCAGGATACACCGAGTGGATGCCGCCGCTCTCGTCGACCTCCACCGTCGGCGCGCTGGTGTTGTCCACCTCTGCACCGGTGGGGAGAAAGAAGCGCGCCGCCGGCGCATTGGAGTGACCGCCAGACAGTTTGTCCTTCCCGTTGCCGGTGCCGCTGGTGTTGGTGGTGCAGGCCGCGAGAGCGAGGCCGAGAAGCGCGAGCGAGGTGAGACCGACTGAGCGAACCACGAGTCCTCCGAGGGATAAGAGCGCCGCTTCACGCGACGCGAGAGGACTCCTTCGCAACGCACGTGCCGCCGCGGCTACCGCGGAAAACGCGGGAGATCGGAGGACCGACCGGTGCGCAATGCGCAGCCTGCGCATGGCTCGTGCTGCGCAGTCTGCGCAGTGCGACCGTGCGCTCCCGCGGTCGACGCAGTCCTACTCCCGATGCTCCGTCGTTTGGTCAGCGCGCTCGCACGAAGAGCGCCCTCGCCTTGCCGACGAACGACTTCTCGCGCCTCACGTCCTCGAGAAGAGCGACGAACGGAGCGACATTCGCTGCAAGCGGCTCCTGCGGTGCCTTCTCACCGACGACGCCGAAGGTGGGCTCGGTCCCATAGGGGGCAAACGTTCCGAAGACGCGGTCGAAGACCAGGAGGACGCCGCCGAAGTTCTTGTCGATGTAGATGGGCTCGGCGCCGTGATGCACGCGATGAAAGACCGGCGCGTTGAAGAACCTCCCCGGCCCGAGCGTGAGCTTGGTGCGCGCGTGGAGCGTGAAGAGGATGGTCGCGTGCACCGTGACGACGGCGGCGTAGGTCGTGGCGCTGACCCCCGCCAGAACCAGGACCGAGTGGAAGAAGAGCGTCGAGATCGAGCTCAGAGCGCCGACGCGAAACGAGACCGAGAGGTTGTAATCCCGTGACTGGTGGTGCACGGCATGAATCGCCCAGAGCAAGGGGACCGCATGTTCGAGGCGATGCTGCACGTAGTAGACGAAGTCGAGCAGTACGAACGCGAGGACGTAGGCGAGCGGCTCGTGCGGGAGCTTCCAAGGAACGAGCGCTGCGAGCCCCGCGAAAGCGGCAATGAGCGTTCCTCTCAGGAGCAGCTGCGTCACGAGGAAGATGGCGCCGACCCCCGCGTTCGAGAGCGTCTGTCGGATGCTCCCCGTGCCGCGCAACCAGGCCCGCACGTCGCGCGAGGCCAGGAGCGCGGCGGCGGTCGGCAAGACGAGGAACGAAGCGACGATCGCAACGGAGGGGAGATGAGACACGAGCGGTTCAAGGATCGTAGCGAGCGAGAAGGATGGCGTCGCGCCCCATGGCGTGGCGCGAGACGAACCGTGCGTGCCGGCTCGGCCTGTCGCCCGGTCGCGCCCTGGCCGGGAGGTGCAATCGATGATGCCCGCCAGCGGGGGTCAGGGCTGCCCTTCGCGTCGGGGCGGGCGTCCACGCTTGCAATAACGGCCTACCGCCGAGAGAAGCGTATCGAGCTCGACGGGCTTCTCCAGCAGGCCGGCCACGCCGGCGGGGGCTGCCCTGGCAGCGGCGTTGCCGGCGCCGGTGATGATGACGACCGGGACCGATGCGAGCTCGGGGTCACGCGTCTGCTCGGCCCGGAACTCCCAGCCGTTCATCACCGGCATCATCAGATCGAGGAGGATCAAGCCAGGCTTCGCCTTCCCGCGCAGAGAGGCGAGCGCGTCGGCGCCGTTGGCAGCCGTGGCGACCCGGTAGCCGGCGTTCTCCAGAACGAAGCGCGTGACCTCGAGGATGTCGGGGTCGTCGTCGATGACGAGGACGCTCGGCGCACTCGAGGAAATACCTTCGTTCACGTTGCTTCCGCCTCCACGTGGCGGCCTGGGCTGGGCCCGGAGCACGGGAGCTCGACGGTGAACGTGGACCCGCGACCGACCTGACTCTCTGCCCATACCCTGCCACCGAGCCCGCGCACGAGACTGCGCACGATGTAGAGGCCGAGTCCCAAGCCGCCGTACTCCCGTGCAGAGACCGCACGCTCGAACCGTTCGAAGATGCACGGAAGGCGCTCAGGCGGAATGCCGATGCCGTGATCGGTGACGACGAGCCGGGCGGTGCCGGTCGGCACCTCCTCGACGGTGATCTCGATCGGCTTGCCCTCCCCGAACTTCATCGCGTTCGCGAGGAGGTTCGTGACGATTCGCTCGAGCTTGCTTCGGTCCCAGAAGCCCACGACGGAGGCCGCGTCCGTGAGCGTCACGGTAGCCCCGGCTCGAGCGAGATCGGCCTCGAAGCGCTGCACCACGTCACGGGCGACGAGCACGAGGTCGAGCGACTCGAGCTCGAGCGCAAGGTGTCCGCTCTGGATCCGGGAGACCTCGAGGAGCTCCTCGATGAGCCGGGTGAGTCGTCCGATCTGCCTCTCGGCGAGTCGGAATGTCCGCAGCGTCATCTCGGGAGACGGCGGCACGATCCCTCGGGTCAGACTCTGCACCATCAGCTGGAGCGAGGTGATCGGCGTGCGCAGCTCGTGCGACGCGATCGAGAGAAACTCGTCACGGAGCCGAACCGCCTCCTGGAGCTGCACCTGGCTGGCCTGCAGCCGTTCTTGCGCCTGGTTCAGGTCCTCGAGCATTCCCAAGAGCACGCGTCGTGCGCGCTCCGACTCCGCCAGCCTCGCGCGCGCTTCCTGTGCGAGCCGAGCGTCGTATCGACAGAGCACTCTCAAATCTGCCTCGATCACGTCGAGGAACTGGGTCATGAGCCGGCGGTGGAGCTCGCTGTACGAGTTCGCTTTGACGTCCAGGACGCACAGCGTCCCGAACAGATTGCCGCTCGGCCACGCGATCGGATAGCCGAGATACGAGATCAACCCCAGCTTCAAGTCCGGATTGGAGCTCCACACCGGGTCTGCCGTGGCGTCAGGAACGAGCAGGGGACGGCGGCTCTTCATGACTTCCTCACAATAGACACCGCTATCGAACGCCGCTTCCTCACCACGCCGATACGGGTTCCCCTTCGATGCGCTCGCGACGAGGACGGCCAGGTGCTGCGGCTCGGCCTTCATGACGAGGGAAGACGGCACCTGCACGATCTCGGCGATGAGATCGACGATCTGCTGCCACTTCTGAATGAGCTCTGGAGGAATCTGGACGTCGTCGGCAGCGAGGGCTGAAGCCGCCGCGTCGCTCGTCGAATGGTCCGCTTCGCGCATGTCCGTTGAAAGCAGCGAGCGGGCCATGCGGGCAGTCCAGATCCAGGCGCTGCCACTGTCAAATCGGCCGAGGTTGGAGCTGCGGCGCTCGAGCCCCTCGAGCTCGCCCCCTCCTCCGCTAGCCTCTTCGCGTCAGGGCGCAAAGGCGACCGAGGATCGACGGTGCGGCCTGCTCCTCCATCTTCCGCTTCGCGCGGCACGAGCAACGGTGCTCACGCGGTACGTCGCCGAGGACCTGCTCGACGTGTTTCCCGCAGCCCGCATAGGACGGCTTCCCGCAGTTGGCGCATTCTACTCTTCGGCACATGATCGTTCTCCGCTCGGGTCGAAGCCTCTACGTCGGTGAGAGCCCCGATCCGGACAAAAGGATGCGCGCACCACGAAGCGCGAATCCTTTCGGCTCCCGGCTGGCTCTCACGAGGATCGAACGGACTCGAACCCGCTCGACGACGTCAGGATTGAACGCATGAGCTCGACATTCTGGGACGAACGATTCCGAGGAGACGAATACGCGTACGGTCGCGAGCCGAACGACTTCCTACGAGCCGAAGCGCATCGCATTCCCGCGGGACCGGTGTTGTGCCTCGCCGAGGGCGAAGGTCGAAACGCCGTGTTCTTGGCCAGGCTCGGTCACGAGGTGACCGCGATCGACTTCTCGCTGGAGGGGCTGCGGAAGACCGAGCGCCTCGCCCGCGAGCACGGCGTCGCGGTCACGACGGTCCACGCCGACCTCGGAGCGTACGAGCCCGAGACCGAGGCCTTCAGCGGCATCGTCGCGATCTTCGCGCACCTGCCCCCCGCGGTTCGCAAGCGCGTTCATGAATGGGTGCCGCGAGCTCTTCGAGCCGGCGGCGTCTTCCTGCTCGAGGCGTACACGCCGGAGCAGCTCGCGCTCGGTACGGGAGGCCCGAAGGATCCCGCAATGCTGATGAAGCTCGCCGAGCTCGAAGACGAGCTCGCACCGCTGACCATCGAGCTCGGGCACGAGGGTCGCCGCGAGATCCACGAGGGGGCATTGCATTCCGGTCCGAGCGAGACCGTCCAGCTCCTGGCCATACGATCGTCCTCGTCGATCTAGATCGCGCTCAGAAGCTCACCGTGACTTGAGCGTCCACCCGATCGCCCATCGAGCGAGCGATCGTCTTCGTATCGCGAGTCGCCGAAGGAGCGAAGAGCCAGCGCTTCTCGTACGTCGCCTGCAAGCGGACGCGAGGAACGATGTCGTACTCGAGCATGGGCGTGAACGAGCGCGAGACGCGCGTTGCGCTGGGCTCGTCGAGCCCGCGCCGGAGCTCGTCGTAACGGGCACCCACGCGCGCGTTACCGAAGAGTCGGACGCGAGCTTGCACGTAGCCACCGATGCCGCGACCGAACGTGTCGACCTCGATCGGCTGCCCCGCAAAAGGCGGGGAGGGACCGCCGAAGATCACGCCGCTCGCGTAGACGAGCTCCGCGCGAATGCGGATGGGCTCCTTCTCGAGGTGGATGCCGACGCCCGACCGAATCCGCTGGGCGGAGACCCCGTCGACGTTGCGCTTGCCGCGCTGTCCCCACGCGAAGATCGAGAGCTCCTGGCGCTGTGGATCGGTCGCTTCACCGGAGAAGACCCAGGAGGCCATCGTCCTCGCCGTCAGGTCTTTGGCGTCGTCGTCGAGGGCACCACGCCGTCCGTTCGACACCATCAGCGCATACGACAGAGCCATGTGCCCTCGCTGATGGGTATCGAACACCGCGACTCCGAGGTCCCGAAAGCCGGAAGCGCCTCCGTCGTAGCGTCCGTTCCGAACGGGGTTCTCCATCACGAGGCCCGACGCTGGGAGCGATACATTGATCCACTCGGCGGCGCTCGCGTTCGACTCCACGGCCTCATCCATCAGCGGAAGCCGGAATTGACCGACCCGAATCCGTGCTCCTGGAATCCAGCTGATCGTGATCGACGCGTCCGCCAACGTCGGGCCGTCACGCGCGAGCGGCACCGTCCCGAGCTCGGCGACCAAGTAGTACGAGACGAGGCCGCCCGTGCCGGGGATGACCCCGCGTACCCCCGGACGTGCACGGCGAACCACGATCCCCCACGTCGCGCCGCGGGGCGAGAGCGTGTTGAACGAGGCGCGCTCCCCTTCGAACTGCGCAAGGACAGGGCTCAGGCCAAAGACCGGCTCGGCGATGATGCCCGAGCCCGTGACCTGTACGACGCCGAACGGCCGGATCGGCGGCGCATTCGGTGGCTCGGTGCCCTGCACCATCGGCCAGTCGGCAGCGTGTGCGACCGACGCGAGCGGAGCGAAGGATCCGAGCGTCGAAACGCCGATGAGGAGAGCGATGCGCCCGGTGCGACGCAGCGACTCCCCGGTGCCGGGGACACGGCTCGCCGACCGGGTCGCGCGCGACCGGTCTGGACCCCTCATGCGCTGGTTCGTTCGACCGGCAGCTTCGCTTCGTTCCACGCCAGCATGCCGCCGGCCATGTTCATCACACGGCGAAACCCCATCGCTCTCAGCGCCGCCGCGGCTCGACCGGAGCGCGCACCGGATCGACAGACGAGGACGATCACCTCGTCCTTGCTCCAGCTCTTCGCCGCCGCCTCGACCGTCGCGAGGGGCGCGTGCTCGACCCCGAGGATGTGCCCCAGCTCGCCGGTGAGCTCGTGGGGCTCGCGCACGTCCACGACGTGAACCTCGTTGCAAGTCGCGGCTACCTGCGCCGGCAGGACGTCGCGATAGCCGGCAGCATTCGTCACTCCGCTCTCGTAAAGGGCGTTCATCGCGTTCTCCCTTCCGATCAAGCGGGCGAGCCGTCGTCGTCCGTCTTCTTGTTCAGGTCGAGCGGGACCGTCAGGTAGCGACGCCCGTTCGCGTGTGGTGCCGGCAGGCGTCCTGCGTCGATGTTGATCTGCACGCTCGGATAGAGGAGCCGCGGGGCCTTCAGCGTCGCATCGCGCTCCTTCCGCCTCCTCACGAACTCGTCCCGCGACGTGCTCGCGCGGAGCTGCACGTTCGACTCCTTCGACTTGCCGATCGTCGTCTCGGAGCGAAGCGGACGGCCGTTCGGCTGGTAGTCGTGGCCGACGAAGACCCGTGTCGCATCGGGGAGCCCGTAGAGACGCTCGTGGACGGACGTGTAGAGCGCGTCGGCGCTTCCACTGGGGAAGTCGCACCGACCGGTGCCGTAGTCCTCGATGAACAAGGCATCGCCCGTGAAGACCGCGTCGTCGATCTTGTAGGTCACGCATGCTGGGGTGTGACCGGGCGTGGCGAAGACCTCGAGCTCGAGCGTCCCCGCGCGAGCCTTCTCTCCGTCCTCGAACAGCCGATCGAACTGACTCCCGTCGACCGAGAACGAAGGTCCGAGATCGAACACGTCCTTGAAGACCTTCTGCACGTCGCGGATGCGTGCTCCGATGCCGACCTTTGCGCCGAAGCGACGCTTCAGGTACTGCGCACCGCTCAAGTGATCGGCGTGGGCGTGCGTCTCGAGCACGTAGTGCAGCCGAAGCCCCTCCTTCTGGAGAAAGGCCGCTACCGCCTCGAGCGACTTCGTCGCCGTCGTCGATGAGAGCGGGTCGTAGTCGAGCACGGGGTCGATCACGACGGCATCACGGCTCTTCTGGTCGTAGACGACGTACGTGAGCGTGAAGGTGGCCTGGTCGTAGAAGGTTTCGATCTGCATGGCGGGTCCTTGGCCGTGGGAGCCGCTAGCGAGCGAATTGGGTTCGCGCGGTCTGAAGAAAGCTCACCTCGAGGGTCGGGTCCCTCACCGCTCTCCTTGCGCCTCGCACCGGCGCGACGGACCAGACGCAACGCACATGCCTCGCACACCGACGCCCGGGCTACCTCTTCCGCGGAAGAGCTCCGGGCGACGGTCGTGCAATAGGAGGCGCGCTCGCGCTCGCGGTCGTCAGGCAAGATCGAACACGAGCACCTCACCGCCATCCACGCCCTCGATGCTGACCCGCGCCTCTCCGGTGAGAGCTGCGCCGTCTCCGGCGGACAGGACCTCTCCGTTCACGCGGACCTTGCCACGAGCGACCTGGACCCAGGAGTGCCTGCCGGTGCCGAGCGTGAGATCGGCGCTCTCGCCTGCGCCGATGAGCCCTGCGTGGAGGACCGCGTCGGCGTGGATCGTGACGCTGCCGTCGCGACCGTCGGGAGAAGCCACGACCCGCAGTCGCCCCTTCTTCTCGTCGTCGCCGAAGGTCTTCTGCTCGTAGCTCGGCTGGATGCCGTTCTTCGCCGGCATGATCCAGATCTGGAGGAAGTGGACGTCTTCGCTTCTGGAAGCGTTGTACTCGCTGTGGCGTACCCCCGTGCCTGCGCTCATCCGCTGCACGTCGCCCGGCCGGATGACGGAGCCGTTGCCCATCGAGTCCTTGTGCTCGAGGCTGCCCTCGAGGACGTAGGAGATGATCTCCATGTCGCGGTGGGGATGCGTCCCGAAGCCCTGCCCGGGCGAGACGTGGTCCTCGTTGATCACGCGGAGGGCTCGGAAGCCCATGTGATCGGGATCGTAGTAGTCCGCGAACGAGAAGCTGTGCCGGGAGTCGAGCCACCCGTGCCGCGCGTGACCTCGATCCTCGGAACGTCGGACGATCATCATCTTGTTGCCTCCTGAGAGACGAGTTTGCGTCCGGCGTGCCATCTCGTGAATCGGCAAAGCATTGACGCGTATCATCTACTCAGGTGATGGTTCGCAGATGTTCGATCCGGTCACGCTCGACCAGCTCCGCGCCCTCGTCACCGTCGTCGAGGAGGGCAGCTTCTCTGCCGCCGCGAGGAAGCTCCAGCGAGTGCAGTCCGCCGTGAGCACCTCGATGGCGAACCTCGAGTCGCACCTCGGCGTGTCGATCTGGGATCGTTCGACGAAGGTGGCGCGGCTCACGGAGCAGGGTCAGGCGGTGCTCGCCGCGGCCCGGCGCGTCCTCGCGGAGGTCGACGGGCTCCGTCGTCTGACCGCGGGCATGGTGACCGGCCTCGAGGCGTCGGTCTCGCTGTGCATCGATGCGCTGTTTCCTCTGAGCGCGCTCATCGATGCGTGCAAGGGCTTCGCGAAGGAGTTCCCGTCGGTCGACCTCCGCATCGACACCGAGCTGATGACCGCGGTGTCCGCGCGTGTGCTCGCGGGCAGCGCGACGCTCGGCGTCGTCAGCCCGCGCGGGCTCCTTCCGGGGCTCGAGCGCAAGGCCCTCTCGCGCATCTGGATGGTGCCCGTCGTCAGCCCTCGGCATCCCCTCGCCAAGCTCGAAGGAGAGCTCTCGCAGAAGGAGCTCGCCGACACAATCCAGATCGTCCTCTCCGAGCGGGCCGGCACCGGCGTGGCCGATCAGGCGGTCCTCTCACCGCGGACGTGGCGTGTCGCGGACCTTCACACGAAGCACATGATGCTTCGCGGCGGGCTCGGGTGGGGCAACCTCCCCGAGCACCTCGTCCACGACGACATCGAAGCGGGAAGGCTCGTCGCGATCCGCCCGGAGGCGTGGGGTGAGGAGGAGCACACGCTCTATCTCTCGGCGGTGTACCGACCCGACACGACCTTCGGCCCCGCCCACCAGTGGCTCCTCGAGCAGCTCGGGGCGCTGTGCGCCCGCGACTCCGGCACGCCTCGACGCCGCAAGCCGCGAGCCCGTCGAACGAAGGGCTGAGCGCCGCCATGATACCGTGCGAACAACGCATGGCTCGCGCGCGGAGATCCGTTTGCCACGCAACGCTCGGACAGCTCTTCCTCGGGGGCGTTCTCACACTCACGCTCGGCTGTCGGAGCGCGCCCGCTGCCAAGCTCGAGTCGCCCGAGGCCTCCGACAGCGATGACGAGCCGCCGCCAACGGAGACGGTGTTTCAGCAGCTTCCCCCGATGCACATCGGCGTTCTGAGGGACGAAGATGAAACGCCATGCGCCGAAGAGCGCATCGCCGGGCTCCGAGCCGCGGTGACCGCGCTCGGGAGGTTGTGGCTCCTCGACGAACGCGGCCATCTCTCGTCCATCGACCGGACGTTTCAACGGGTGCAATCGCATCTGGTCGAGCGGACCGTCGACGCCATTCGACGTTCCGAGGACGGCTCGCTCTTGGCGGTTCTCGACGAGGCCGACCGGTGGCGCATCGTTCGGCGCGACGCATCCGGTTGGCATCACGTCGGCGATCTGCCCGCCGGATCTTGGATGGAGAATGCGTTCACGGAACGAAAGGGCCGCGCCGTCATCGCCACCAACAAGGGGAGAACGTGGTGGAGCGACGCTCGCGGGCGAATACACCTCTGGTCGAACTCTTCTCCGTATCGACGCGCTGGTTCGATGTCTGCCGCGGCAACGAGCGATGGGGCGATCTACGTCGGGAGAAACGCGGGCGAGTTTGGTGGAAGCCTCGCGCTGATCCACGCGGAGGATGACGGTCGGCCGACGACCCAAGAGGAAGCCCTCTACGGACCGATTACCGACATCGTCGTCGACCCGATGGATCGGCGATGCGTGATTGCCTCTCAGGGGCTGCTCCACGGGTTTGGAACGGGGCGCATTGCCCGAGCCTGTCCCGGAGATGTATCGATCATCCTCGAAGTCAGGGTCACACCGAAACACGGCACCATGAGGGAGACACTGCCGTTCTACAAGGTGATTGCGACCGGCCCTACGACCTATGCAGTTGGAGAGACGGAGATCTACGCCATCAATGGACGATCGTCCCGCCGTCTTCCCGCCCCGACGTTCAGCGATCGCTGCGGGCTATCCATCGCGCAGGTCGAAGGCGTGATGACGATTCGCGATCCCAAGTCTCCTCGTCCGCGAGACCTGATCGGCCTCGGTCGATTCGCGATGCCCGCGCTCTGACCGGCTGTGACGGTCGCAGCAACGGTCAGGCCTACGCGCCTTGCGGACGCTCGTTCGCCGAAGCTTCCTGCGTGCGCCGGTACTGTCCCGGCGTAGCGCCCAAGCTTCGCTTGAACGCCTTGCCGAAGGCGCTCTCCGTCTCGTACCCGACCCGACGGCCGATCTCGCCGAGGGAGAGCCCTGGATCGCGCATCATCTGGATGGCGCGATGCATGCGCCACTTGCCCAGGTACGTGAGCGGCGCATCCCCGACGACGCGCTTGAATCGGGCTGCGAACAGCGACCGTGACATCCCTGCGAGTCGCGAGAGCGACTGCATCGTCCACGGTGCCTCGGGGGTCTCGTGGATCCGCTGGAGCACGACGCCCAGACGCGGATCGTCGAGCGCGCGGAGCCAGCCGTTGTGCGCCGACGACGACTCCACGTGGGCGCGCAGGGCTTGAACGAAGAGCACGTCGGCGAGGCGGCTCACCGTCGTCTCGTAGCCGGGCTGGCGCGCCGCCAGCTCCACCGCGAGGAGGTCGAGCGTCGACTCGAGCCATCGCGCCTGGGCAGTGCTGCGGTTCTTGACGTGGAGAAGGACCGGCAGCTGATGCGCGAGCGGACTCAGCGCGGTGTCTTCGAACGAGAACGAGCCGACCAGCATCGTCGTCTCGAGCCCGCTTCCGCCGTACGAAAGGTGGCCGCCGCACCGAAGGCCGCGCGGCGCGTAGATGTCGACCAGCGGCACTGCGCGTGTTTCTCGCCGATCGCGCAGCGCGAAGCGTCGCCCGGGCGAGATGAAGACGAAGTCGCCCCCGGTGAGCGCGTGGTCCGCTCCGTCCACCGTGAGCACGCAGTTACCGCGCGTGACGGCGTAGAACACCGGATAGCTCGCGCACTCCATCTTCATGCCCCACGGCGCGCGGAGCTCGTAGCGCCCATGGACACGGCTGCGGAGTTGGAGGCCACGGAGCACGTCGGCGAGCACGTCGAACGGGGCGGCCTGCTCGGACGATCGGACCAAAGAAGCGGACTCTCGGCGCATGATCGTCTGCTCGCCAGGGACTATGCATCGATCGTCTGCTGCGTGCCAGCGAGAGCCGAGCACGCGCCCATGCCCAAAGGAGAAGACGATGAGAGCGATGCGACTGCACGAGCTCGGAGGCCCCGAAGCGTTTCGCCTGGACGAGGTTCCTGCCCCACACGCCGGGGCGGGCGAGGTCCGCATAAGCGTCCATGCCGTCGGCGTGAACTACACGGACCTTGCGCAGCGCGCGGGACGGCTTCCCGGAGCATCTCCCCTGCCCTTCACGGCGGGGGTCGAGATCGCGGGCGTGATCGACGAGCTCGGTGACGGTGTCGAGGGACTCGCCTTCGGTGCGCGAGTCGTCGCCGTCCTACCGATGGGAGGTGGGCTCGCCGAGCATGCGATCGCTCCCGCTGCGAACGTGACGCCCATCTCCGAGCGCATCGCGTACGAACAGGCGGTCGCGCTTCCCGTCCAAGCTCCAACGGCATTGCTGCTCGTGCGTCGCGCAGCCGAGGTTCGAGAGGGGCGGTCCATCTTCGTCCCTGGCGCGGCGGGCGGCGTCGGGTCGTTGGTCGTCCAGCTCGCGAAGAAGCACGGCGCGCGAGTCCTTGCGAGCAGCGAGCATCTCGGCGCTCGTTCGCAGGCGCTCGACGCGCAACGCGAGCTGGTCCGACGGCTCGGAGCCGACGTGCTCGTCGACACCACCCGTGCGGAGTGGCCCGAGCAGGTGCGCGAAGCGACCGGCGGTCGAGGCGCGGACGCCGTCTTGGTGAGCGGCGGAGACGACGCGATCGGTCCGAGCCTGCGTGCGCTCGCGCCGGGCGGCAGGCTGGTGCTGTTCGGTGCGGACACGATGCTCGGCGCGCAGCTCACCCGAGAGCAGCTCACGTCGTTGATGGTCCAGAACCAGATGGTCGTGTCCCTCGCGACGTTCACGCTTCCCCAGACGGAGCTCCGTGGCGCACTGCAGGAGGTGCTCTCAATGGTCGAACGCGGAGCGATCGAGCCCGTCGTCGTGAGCACCTTTGCGCTCGAAGAGGTGGCGGCCGCGCATCGTGCGATGGAGGCCGGTCAGACCTCGGGAAAGGTCGTGATCCGAGTAGCCAGCGCGGACGCCTCCACGCGATAGCGGCCTTCAGAAAGCTCGCGAGGCGGTTCGGGCCTTTCACCAACGAGACAGCGCCCATGCCGGGCGCACACGAAAAACGCCGGCCCGACCGAAGTCGAGCCGGCGTTTCGTCGACGTCGACGGGTGCTCGGTCAGCGCACGTAGACCTCGAGATCCTCGTCCGGATCCGCGGCTCGCCACTTCGAGCCCTGCGCGCCGGTCAGGTGGAAGCCGTCGCCGTTGTTGCAGGCCCAGTAGATATCCGGGTAACTGCCGACAGTGCCGAAGGGTGCAACGCCACACGAGTGCCAGAGGTAGCTCGCGTCGGCAGCCAGCGGGCCGGTCCACATCGCCGAGACATCGTCGCTCGCGCCTCGAAAGGGCGAGTCGGCGTTCAGCAAGTGGCCCGTGCGCAGGTTCTGGATCGGCAAGGTCTCCGGCACGCTCGTGATCGAGCGCGTCGCCGCGGCACCGGCCGAGCGGACGTGGACCTGCGTGCTCGCCGTCGCAAGCGCGCGCGCCAACCGTCCCGGAAGGTAAGTGCCCGAGCCGGGCAGCACCGTACTCGCGACGGTCTGTGCAGACGGGCCGAGCGAGTGGCTCGCCATCACCAAGGTCCAGCCGCCGCCCGTCATGTCGCAGTAGACCGTCGCGCTCGGCTGGGGGCCCGGGCCATCGGGATCGATCAGGTACGTGCCGTCGACCGCGAGCGGATCGGCCGTGTGGATCTCGGCGCAGGTGCGCACCCCCGGGTCGGGCAAGCTCGGTCTCGGATCACAGGTGATCGTGACCGACATCTCGCTCACCGAGCCGACGTCGGCGCCGGCCCCGTCCTTGACGCGGAGCGTCCAGGCACCGTCCGCCCGCCCGGAGATGAAGTTTCCGAGGGCGGGCGCGGCGTAGGTGTCGCTCGCGATCACCCCACCGACGGCAGCGCCAGGCCACGGCGTGCCCGTGGGGGCGAATGTGTAGGGGCCGTCCAAGTCGGACGAACCGCCTTGGTCTCTCGACAGCGGGGCGACCGTGCCGTCAGGCCCGACGAGCTCGATCCGAAGATCGCCAGCCCACGTGTGGTTCGGCTCCCAGCGATGCGTGGTTGCGATGTTGCTGATGAGGCACGTGGCTGCGACCGTCACCGGGATGTCTACCGTGGGGCCGTTGTCCGGCACGGCCACCGGTGCGCCCGCGTAGGCGACGGTCGTCGAGCAGCGCGAAGGCGTGCCCGCGCAGGTGAAGCCGTTCTCGATCGCGCAGAGACTGCTGCAGCCGTCGCCGTCCTGGCGGTAGCCGTCGTCACACGTCTCGCCGGGGTCGAGGACGCCGTCGCCACACACGGCGCCGGTGAGGTTGAGCTCGGTACTGCAGGTTGCGTCGCAGAGCACGCACGTCGCCGTGCCGTAGGGGCACTCGGTCTCCGTCGTGACGTTGCCGTCGTCACAGACCTCCGCGCCCGCGACGATTCCGTCGCCGCAGATCGACGCGCACACGCTCGGGACGCCACTGCACGCGAAGCCCGACTCGATCATGCACGCGGCCGAGCAGCCGTCCCCGTCGACGAGGTTTCCGTCGTCGCAGAGCTCGCTTCCAACCACGAGTCCGTCGCCACAGCCGGGGCTGCACACGCTCGGAGCGCCCGCGCACGAGAAGCCCTGCTCGACGACGCAGCTCTCCGAGCAGCCATCGCCGGCCGTCTTGTTCCCGTCGTCGCAGCCGTTCGGCCCGGCTTCATCGCCGACCACGATTCCGTCACCGCACGTCGGGACGCAGACGCTCGGATTGGCGTCGCCGCAGGTCCAGCCCGATTCGATCGTGCACGTGCTGCACCCGTCGCCCGAGACGACGTTGCCGTCGTCGCAGGTCTCGCCGGCGTTCACGATGCCGTCGCCACACACCTCGACGGCCGCTTCAGCTCCAGCGTCCCCTGGGCCTCCACCGTCACGCGTGGGCGAGCTCCCATCACCATGTCCCGCGTCCTCACTGCCGCCGTCTTCCACTGCGACCGCGTCCTCGGAGCAGCCAGCGAGCAAGAGTGAGAGGAGCAGTGCGCTGGCGAACGTGAGACTCGTCGGTTTAAGCATTCGACCTCCGGATAAGCGGCGGACAATGCCTCAACTCGAGGAGCCTTGGGTACGCGAATCGTGAAAAATGTCACCCAGAGCGGATGCCGGTGACTGACTGCCGAGGTAGCTACGCGCTGCCCGGTCGATCTGGGCGCGGGTCGCGAACGGCGGCAACCTCCGCAGTGAGCGGACCGCACGCCGCCGTCTCGCCGCTGCAGCACTCGGCCTGGTTCACGCCGAACATCGGACAGCCGCTACGTACGCAGGCGGCGTGGCCGTGGACGTAGGCCATCTCGGTCTTGCAGAGCGCGCAGTTCATCGCGAGCGAGCTCCGGTCTTCACGCGCCGTGCGGGCCGGTCGCTTCGTAGACCTCGCGCATGAGATCCATCCCCGGCTTCTTCTTGCCCTTCGAGATCGCCCACACCGTGTCGTAGAGGGCGGCGTTCACCGGGACACGGAGGCCGTGTTCACGCGCGTGCTCGACGACTTCGCCGTTGAGGAAGTCGACCGCCGGAGTGCGACCGCGTTCGATCGCGGAGAGCATCGAGCTCTTCATCCGGCGGTAGCGGAAACCGACGGCGAGGAGGAGGCCGTGCTTCGCGACGAGGCTCGGCGAGCCCGCGGCCCGCTTCTCTTCCTCGGTGAGCGCGATCCACGAGAGGTCGAGCGTGCCCGACACCTTCTCCAGGCGCACGCCTTCCTTGCGCGCGACCTCTACGACCTCGGTCATGATCTCGAGGCCGAGTCGGCGCACGATGCGGTGCTGCATCAGCACGCCGAGGCGGTCGCCGCCAATCGTGCCGAGCGAGGAGATCGCACAGTTGATCGCCAGCTTGCTCCAGCGCTTGCCGCGGAGGTTCTGCGTCGTCTCGACGGGACCGACGGCCTCGAGCGCGTGCACGAGGTCGTCGTGGTCGGCGCCGAACGGATCGCCGTTGGGATACCCGAGCGTGAAGCCGCCGGCAGCCGTCCTCTCGTAGAGGCCGGGCTCCGGCATCGTTGCGCCCCAGCCGACGACCGCGCCGATGACGCGATCGTCGCCGGCGATCTTCGCGATGCGGCGCTCGCAGAGGCCGTTCTGGAGGCACACCATCGCGCCGTCCTCCGCGAGCGCCGTAAGCGCGTCACGTGCCGCTTCTTCGACGTGAGGCGGCTGCGTGGCGAGGATGACGTAGTCGAACTTCTGCCCCTCGGGCACGCCGAGCGAGACCTTCGCGCGGACGTAACGCGGCGCGCCTTCCCCCACGACCTTGAGGCCGCGGTCGCTCACGGCCGCGTGGATCGACGGGTTGGTGGTGACGACGGTGACGTCCTGCCCGGTCTCGGCGAGCGCGGCACTGAGGACGCCACCGATGGCGCCGCAGCCCATGACGAGGAACCGGGGAGAAGCGAGGACGTCGGACATCGGTGCTGCCTTTTCTCGGTCGGTGTCTGCGAGGGCGCGAGCTCTCTGTTTTCGTTGCCGAGGGGCCCAGCTCTAGCACCTTCTTCCCTTTCGGCCAGCATGCTTCCGGGGCATCCTCGGCCGGTCTCGATGCCCTCTCGCCCCTCGCTCCGATCGCTCGCCTTCACCCTCGCCCTCTGCTCGATCAGCGCTGCCGGATGCGCCGGCTCGGGCCGGGAGGCCTCGGCCCCCGTGCACGTGCAGAACGAGACGACACGTCGGTTGCATGCGCTCTTCGCCGAGGAGTGGGCGTATGAGATGCACGAGCAACCCGTCTGGGCGTCGGAGCGCGGTGACATGCGGGGCGCGGATCGCTGGGACGATGTCGGCCTCCGCGCCCAGGCGCGCCGCGACGCGCACTACAAGCAGGTCCTCGCCAGTCTCCACGCGATCGCGAGGAGCGAGCTCTCGCGTGAGGACGCGCTCAGCTACGACCTGTTCCGCCTTCGATACGAGGAGGCCGTAGAGGGCCAGCGGTTCCGGCTCTACCTTCTCCCGATCAACCAGCGAGGCGGCATCCAGACCGCCGACGAGCTCGCGGACGCCCTTCCATTCAAGACGAGGAAGCACTTCGAGGACTGGAACGCGCGCCTCCGGAGCTTCCCGCAGTACATGGACCAGACGATCGAGCTCCTGACCGAGGGAGCTCGCACCGGCATCACACATCCGAAGGTCGTGATGCAGCGCGTGCTCGCGCAGCTCGACAAGCAGATCGTCGACGACCCGACGAAGAGCCCATTCTTCGATCCGTACCAGAAGGCGGCGACGTCGACGGCCGCGTCCGAGGTCTCCGCGGCGGAGCGCGAGCAGCTCGCGAGCGAAGCGAAGCGCGCGATCGCGAGCTCGGTGGTCCCCGCGTTCCAGAAGCTCCGCGCATTCTGGTCGACGACCTACCTTCCCGCGTGCAAGGACGAGGTCGGCGCGTGGCAGCTGCCGGAGGGCAAGCCCCTCTACGCCTATCTCACGCGCGTGCACACGACGACGAAGCTCTCGCCCGACGAGGTGCACGCGATCGGTCTCCGCGAGGTCGCCCGCATCCGAGGCGAGATGGAGGCGGTGAAGGCGAAGGCCGGCTTCAAGGGATCGATGAAGGAGCTCTTCGAGCACCTCCGCACCGACCCGAAGTTCTACTTCGAGAGCGGTGCCGAGCTCCTCGTCGCCTACCGCGATCTCGCGAAGCGGATCGATCCGCTCCTCGTGACGTTGTTCCGGAAGCTCCCGCGCACGCCCTACGGCGTGTCGGCTATCCCCGAGCACGTCGCGCCGGACACGACCACGGCCTATTACCGTCCGCCCGCCGCCGACGGCTCGCGCGCGGGCACGTTCTTCGTGAACCTGTTCGAGCCGAAGTCGCGGCCGAAGTGGGAGATGACTGCGCTCACGCTCCACGAGGCGGTGCCGGGACACCACCTCCAGATCGCACTCGCGATGGAGCAGGAGGACCTGCCCCAGTTCCGCCGCCACGGCGACTACAATGCGTTCATCGAGGGCTGGGCGCTCTACGCGGAGAGCCTCGGCGAGGAGATGGGCGTCTACGACGATCCGTACTCCAAGCTCGGGCAGCTCACCTACGAGATGTGGCGCGCGGTCCGCCTCGTGGTCGACACGGGAATCCATCACTTGAAGTGGGATCGGCAGCGCGCGATCGACTTCTTCCTCGAGAACACGGCGAAGTCGGAGCTCGACGTGGTCAACGAGGTCGACCGCTACATCGCGTGGCCCGGCCAGGCGCTCGCGTACAAGATCGGCGAGCTCGAGATCAAGAAGCTCCGCAAGCAAGAGACCGCACGGCTCGGCGCACGGTTCGATCTCAAGACGTTCCACGACGCGGTGCTTCGCTCAGGGCCGCTCCCACTCGACATCCTCGCGCGCGAGGTCGAGCAGACGAAGCGGCCCTGAAGCTCGCGCGCGGTTAACGCCGCTCACTTCGTCGAGAGCGCCGCTTGCGTCACGCAGCAGCCGGCCTTCTTGTCGACGACGACCTCGAGCACACGCGAGCGTTCGTCCCAGAAGGACTTCTCTGCTCCCGACGCCTTCGCGGCGCGTTCCTTCGCGCGAGCGAGCTGAGCGCGGTAGGCGTCGAGCACCTCGCCCGGGACGTCTCCCGCGGCGAGCACCTCTTTCGCCTTCGCGATCACGTCGACCGGCATTCTCCCGTCGTAGCCGACGCCGCGAAGGACGAGATCGACCGCCGGCCGATCGAGGACGTCGACGAAGGCGAGCACGCGCTTCGGCTTGCCGTGGCGGCTCACCGCGTCGGCGGTGAGGTGCTGGATCCACGCGCGACGCCGCGACGCGAGCGGGTCCCCTCCCCGATGCCGAGCGGCGGCGCCGATCGCGAGGAGGACCTTCTCGGAGAGCTCCGCGCCGTTCGCTTGCTCGAACGTGTAGAGACGCGGCGCGTGGAGGAGCTGGGCTTCGCGTCGCTCGATCTCGGCGACGTCGTACGGCTCGAGCGCTGCGGGCGAAGCGACGAGATCGTCCTCGCGGAACCAGTCGATCGGCTCGACGGGAACGCCCCGCGCCTTCGCAAGGTGCCGCGCGTAGGTCATCTCGAACGAGGCGTCCTCGAGCCGGTCCTCTCGCAGCGCGTCGGCCCGCACCGCCACGAGCACGAGATCCGGCTTGAACGCCGCGAAGACGTCTCCGAGCCGCGAGAGCTCGTAGCGACTCTCGACCAGGTGCATCTTGCCGATCGTGCCGACGACGACCGACTGATGCTCGGGCTCGGGCGGCGGAGGACACGGCGGAGCCTTCGGCTTCTCGCGCATGTCGGGACCGCACGCCGTCGTGCACGCGGCCAGGACGACTGCGCCGAGCAGCGCGCTCGCGATGCGCCTCATGACGACTCCGTTCCTCTCAGATGGCGGCGACGCGCGTCATCAGGCGACCGCACAGGTCCGACGCAGCGTTCCGCTCGCGCTCGAGCGTGAGGCCCTGGCGGAACATGTTCCCGGCCGCCTCCTCGTTGCCGATGAGGAGGTGACAGATGCCGAGCATCTCGTAGTCCTCCGGCTCGTTGAGCGTCGAGACGAGCTCGGTCAGCGCCGGGATCGCAGCGCGGTGCGCTTCGACGAGCCTCTCGCTCGCCTGCCCGTGACGCTTTGCCAGGATGAGGAGCTTCAACGCCTGACGCTGATCTTCCGGTCGGTTCGCCGCGAACTCCGCGGTTCCATAGAGCTTGCCGTACCCGTCGTACGACCCTTCGACGTCCCCTCCGCGTGACTGGGCCATGATCTGTTTGACGGCGGCGACGAGCGCTTCCTTGCTCATGGGCGGTAACATATCGTGGATCGGTGAGATCGTGGTGGGGCTCTCGCCTCCATGCTTCAGCTCTACTGCTGATCGCCGGAGTCAGCGGCGTCGCCCCCGCCGTTTCGGCATGCGGGGGCTCGACGGCCGAGCCTCGCGCCGCTGATGCCGCACCGGACGCGGGCGATGACGGCGAGGTCGTCGACGAGGACGCCGGACGCCCGATCCCCGCTGAAGCCGGCACCGACGCCAAGGCGGACGCCGCGGCGAAGTCGTTCTGCGCGACGCGGAGCCCCAAGCCGAAGTTCTGCGATGACTTCGACGACGGCGACCTCGACGACGACTGGGACGTCCTCACCGTGGTCAACGGCGACGCGGACCTCGACCCCTTCTCCGCGACGAGCGCGCCGGCCTCCTTCGCCGTGGCGACCCTCCCCGTCACGAGCATGCAGAGCGCGCACGTGCACCTCCGCACGACGGTCACCGGTACGGCGACAGGCCACGTGGTCCTCGCCTTCGACATGATGCTCGCGAGCACGACGTTCACGCGCGGCGTCGTCGCGGTCGCAAGGCTCGACGTCTCCTCGGATCACTTCTTCACGCTCTACCTTCGCGACGGCGATCTCGACGCGCCCGCCGCGACGCTCGAGGAGATCTCGCCCGGAGGCACGACGCGCCACCTCCTCTCGACGCTCCCGCCCGCAAACGAGTGGACGCACGTCACGATCGACGTCGCCCTCGATGCAGCCAAGGCGACCGTCCTGTGGGGCACGAACAAGGCACTCGACCAGGCCCCGATCGCTGCCGGCACGGCGAAGGACCCGACGATCCGCCTGGGTGCAGTCTACATCTATGGCCCAGCGGCGTCCGTGGAGGCTCGCTTCGACGACGTCACGCTCGACTTCTGATTCGCCTTTCGCTGCCAAGGTGCAGCTCGTTTGCACCGGGCTCCAGCCGAGACAGACGGCGAGCTCGAGGCCCAACGCGCGTCGCCCTTGGCCGCGCAGCACCGCCGCGTGGGAGCGAGGGCACGGCGCTATCCGAGTCGGTTCGAAGGGTAACCCCCAGGGGGGATGGTAGGTCGATGGTGATCGGCCGATCCTCATGCTGACACGCTGCGGGCGAAACCCGCGCTACCGAGGAGGGGATCGATGAAGAGTCGCGTGGGCGGAAGTATCCTGACCGCCGGCATTGCTTGCGTCGCCTTGATTGCAGGGGAACGCACCGCGTCGGCGCAGCTCATTCCGGCCGGACTGTACGACGATGCGAAGGAGATCATCACCGACCTCATTCGCGAAGACATCGCGCGAGGCGCGGCGGATTACTTGCGGGGCGCAGCACCGGCGCTCGGAGCATACTTCGCCGGGAGCCTCAAACGCTTCGAGACAGCCCAGTGGGGCGCGCTTCGCGACACGGCGAAACGCGAAACGAGGATCTTCGCCACGGACTTCACGTATTGGGTCCTGACGAACTGCGCCCCCTCCAACCGAGCGACCGAATGCTTGCGCCGCTTCGTCACCTGCGGGAGCGAAGGCGCAACGTGTCAGCTCGAAGATGGCTGGCTCGTCGCCGACGACGAGGTCACCGCGAAGCTCGATACATCGACACCTCGCAACGAGGACCGAAAGCCTCACCGTGCGCTCCGTCTCGCGAGCCCTCTCGTCGACACACGCTGCCGGGGCGAGGTTCCTCAGAAGACGGTCACCTCCGTGGTCGCATGCGATACGGCCCGCGCGGTGGATGCTGCGCTGAGCGGGAAGAGGCAAGACGTCGAAGGCCGCGCGGGGCTGTTGGTCGCCGACCTGCTCGCTGCGGCCGGCATCATCGACACAGCCTTCGCGGCCCCGATCGGTGAGTGGCTCGCTTCACCAGAGGGCTTTCAGGCGGCCCATCGGAAGCTGTTCGAGCTGCTGCACGAGGACCCGGCAAAGCTCGCACGGCAGGACCCGTGCGGCGCACAACAAACGCCGTCCCGATTCTGCGCGCTCACGCGGTGGTCGCGCAGCGCCACCGCGATCAAGCTGGACTGGCAGAACACCCCGAGGAACGTCTCCTATGCCGACCTCGTGCGCTCTGGCATGCTCGACAAGATTCGCGCCGGCTCGCTGCGCGAGGCGGACGACGCGCTGCTGACAGGAGCGCTCCGCATCGTCGGCAATCCGCCGGGTGTCCCCGCCTCGGGCACCTTGAGGATCTCACTCGAGAACACGCACGCGGACGTCGTCCTGAACAACGGCAGCTATGGTCCCCAGGCGCTGGACCCGCTCATGCCGAAGCTCGACGAGATCGCAGATGTCGCGAACGCGGCACGCGAGCTCGAGCGACTCTATCCACAGCGTGACGTGGCGCTCGCAGCGCAGTCCATCTCCACGACGATTCGCATCATCCACTCACTCGAACGGCATCGCATCATCGCGCGCAGCGACGGGCAGCTCCGCATCGACCCAGCGCGACTGACGGAGGCGGTCACAGTGATCGATGACGTCGTGCATGATCAGCAGAAGAAGCTGTGCCCGAAGCTGGAGTGGCTGTGCACGGCCGGCAAGCACGCCCGAGAGGTCGAGTTTCTCACGCAGGTGCTCTCGGTCGCGCTTCGGGGCAACACACGCGACCTGGTCACGGAGCTCGCGCCCACTGCGCTGATTCGCCAGCAGTACGACATCGCGATCGACAACGACTTCAACACCATCAAGAAGGAGCTCGGAAGCTCGCTCGATCTCGACGAAAAGCGACGCGGGGAGATCGCGGCGGCGCCGGCGAACGACCGAAAGGCGAAGCTGGTGAAGATCGTTGCGACCTCCAAGAACGTCTCGGAGAGCGAAGCGACCGCGCGGGTCGAGAGCGCGATCGCGAACATCAGCCAGAACAAACAACAGGCCGCCGACGTCCGCGCCCGCTTCCTCGTGGCCTTTTCGCTCTACTTGCTCGACGACGACGAAGGGGCGAACAGCGGCAGCGTCTCCAAACAGGCCTTCCGTGCTGCGGCGAAAGACTTGATCCTGAGCGAAGGTCGTTCGGGTTACCCGGCGCGTGAGCCGGGCTTGCTCAACTTCGACTTCGGGGCACTTCCGAACTTGAGCCTCCGTGCGTCCTTCAGCAGCGGCTACTCGGTCCCGAACGATTCGTCATCGACCTCGCGCTACACCCTCTCGATCGAGCCGTTGGTGCTTCGCTGGCGACCAATGCGCAACGCGGGAATGCAGCTGTCTTTCATCGATGTGTTCGCACCACTGTCGGAAGCCATCCTGCGGAACCGCGCGTACAGCCGAACCGGCGAATGGCGCATCCTCGCAGATGTCTTGCGACCCCGGATCGGAGTCTGGGCTGGCATCCCCGAGCTCTCTCGCCACGTTCTCGTCACGGCCGGCCTCGGATTCAGAATCCTGGATGCAACACGCCGCAGCACGGCCGAGGCCGACAAGTACGAATACGGCTTCGTGTGGGACTCTGCAGCGAACAAGCTCGACGCTTTCGAGGCTCAGACCGCTGTTTCGTGGGTCTTTTGAGAGCGCCGTCGGAGGCGGGGCTCGACGAAGCTCAGGCGCGGCCGTCCACATAAATCGGTCTCTGGCCAGATCCGGCTGCGTGGGGGGTGCTGTTGGTCGATCTCGCGAGGCACGTCGCCAATGCCTATGAGCAAGCGGGCGGTGACGATCGTGCCGAGGTGCTTGCACTGATCCGCGAGGCTTTCGAGGCGGAGTGGGAGATGCCTACCGATGACCCATCGGGTGCATTCCTCGAGGAGGAGTGAACCGACCCACGCACGGGGTTAGTGCGCGAACTTGACGCCGCAGCCGTAGGCCTTGGTCTCGGTGGTCGCCGGGGCCTTGCCCGAGGCGACTGCGGCGAGCGCCTCGTCGACGTAGGAGACGAGCTTGCCGCCGGTGGGCGACTCGCCCTCGCCGTCGGGAGAGTTGTCGATCGCGCCCTTGTAGACGAGCGTGCCCTTGTCATCGACGACGTACATGTGCGGGGTGTTCGTCGCGCCGTAGGTCTTGCCGACCTCGCCCGACTCGTCGAGCAGGATCGGGTACTCCATCCCGAACTTCTTCGCGCCCGCGCGGTTCGTGTCGACGCCGTGGCCCTGCTTGCCCGGTGCGCCGGAGTTGATCGCGAGCCAGACGACGCCGCTCTTCGCGTGCCTCTTGGCGGCGTCCTTGAGCGAGCCCTTCGTGTGCGACTTGTCGACGAACGGGCAGCCCGGGTTGAACCACTCGAGCACGACGGTCTTGCCCTTGAACGAAGAGAGGCGGACCTCCTTGCCATCGAGATCCTTCAGGGCGAAGTCGGGCGCGGGCTTGCCGACCTCGGCATGCGCCGCCTCCGCGGCGACCGGCGGTGCGGTGGCCGCCGGCGCAACGCTCGCTTGCGCTGCGCTCGTCGGCGCGCTGCTCGTCTGTGCGCTGGGCTGCTGCCCGTCCTTGTTGCAAGCAGCGAGGAGGGCGAGCGATGCGAGGATGAGGGCGATGCGGCTCATGCCGCTTGGATCTAGCGCAGGCTCTCGCGGATCGCGCGCTCTTCCTCGCCGAGCAAACGGATCTGCTCGAGCGCGTGCTCGGAGATGCGGCGATGAAGACGCGGGCTCGGGGCCTGCTCGAGCATGCCCTGGAAGTCGATCGGCGCGCCGAAGTTCACGATGATCGGCGTGCCCTTGCGGGTGAAGTTGCCTGCGATCTGCTTCGGCAGGTCGTTGCCGAGACCGTTGATGAAGACGGGGAGCACGTCGACACCGGCAGCCTGGATGACGCGACCGACGCCCCCCTGCGCTGGGAGGAGCGTGTACGGGTCGTCGCTCTGGTTGCGCGTTCCCTCGGGGTGCAAGCCGACGAACGTGCCGCCGCGCTTGAGGAGGCGCGCCGTCTCGTCGAGGCTCGCGAGGTTGAGCGCAGCGCGGTTCCGCTCGCGGAAGATCGGCGGGTACATCGCGAAGAAGCTCATCACGCCGTTCACGACGAGCCCGAGCGGTTTGTCGTAGAAGAACTTCGAGCGCACCGGGAAGACGAGGCGGTGCGGCATGTCCCGGTTCACGAGGTAGCCGGTGACGACGTAGAGATCGAAGAAGCTCCGGTGGTTCGAGACCACGAGGTAGCTCTTCTTCGGGTCGAACTTCGGCAGGCGCTCGAGCCCGTGCACGTGGCGGATGTTCTTCGTCGCCTGCTCGATCCAGTTCGAGCCGATGTAGCGCTGCGCGATCCGCACCGCCCGATCGAGCGCGCCGGGCTCGAAGCTCCGACGGACGAAGTCGATCTGCTTCTGCTCGGTCGGCGAGAGCAGGTCCTTGAAGTCGAGGAGCTCGCGGGCACGCCCGCTCTCGACAGGCTTCGTCGACGAGACCGGCGCGCGATCCGCATTCGACTCGCGAGCGATCCCGGCAGGCCCCCCGCTCACGTCGTGAGGAGCTCCGTTCGTCACGTTCGTGTCATGCACGAGGCCCGTATTGTCGCAATACGGTCAGGCCGCAAGCCTGGCGGAGGCTCCGCTCACCTGAAATATCCGAACGAGCACGCGGGGACACCGGGCGGCGGGACGAGCACCCGCCTGATCTCGGCATCTTGGGCGATGACTCGGCGCGTCATCAGCAGGAGGCGTGGCCGGTCGGGAAGATCTTCCCGGGGTTGAGGAGGCCGCTCGGATCGAAGGCCCGCTTCAAGTCCTGCTGGAGGGCGACGAGCTCCGGGCCCTGCTCGAGGGGAAGGTAGGCCGCCTTCGACACGCCGATTCCGTGCTCACCGCTCAGGGTCCCGCCGAGCCGGACGGTCGCGCGCATGAGACCGTCGATGGCGCGATCGATTGCGGGCCGCTCGCTGTCGTCGTCCCAGAGGAAGTTGACGTGCATGTTGCCGTCGCCCGCATGGCCGTACGTGAGGTGCCGCACCTTCTCGAGCTCGCAGATACGTGCGGCCTCGTCGAGCAGGCTCACGAGCCGCGAGCGCGGGACGACGACGTCCTCCGACAGCTTGTATTTCGCAAGCTTCCTCGTCGCCATCGAGAGCATTCGTCGCGACTCCCACAGGCGCGCGCGCTGAGCCTCGTCCTGCGCCGCGACGACGTCGATCGCCTGGCCGCCCTCGGAGAGCGTCTCGCCGAGCGCCTCGAGGAGCCCGTCAAGCGGAGCGTTCCGGCCGTCGACCTCGACGAGAAGCATCGCGTTCGCACGCAGGTCGACGGAGACACCTTGGCGGCGGATCGCGTCGAGCGTCCATGCGTCCATCAGCTCGAGGCATCGCGGGACGAGACCTCGCGCGATCACGCGCTGTACGGCGGCCGCGGCGGCGCGAACGTCCGGGTAGAGCGCGAGCACCGTCGCGATCTGGGTCGGCGCGTGAACGAGCTTCAAGGAGATCTCGCTGAAGACGCCGAGCGTGCCCTCGCTCCCGACGAGCAGCGACGTGACGTCGTACCCTGTGACGCCCTTCACCGTTCGACGTCCGGTACGAAGGACGCGTCCGCCCATCAGGCAGACCTCGAGACCGAGGACGTACTCGCGCGTGACACCGTACTTGAAGGCGCGCGGGCCCCCGGCGTTCTCGGCGACGTTCCCGCCGATCATGCAGCTCGAGAGCGAGTTCGGATCCGGCGGATAGAAGAGCCCCTCGGCCTCGACCGCAGCGTGGAGGGCGCCCGTGACGACCCCGGGCTGGACGACGGCGACGAGGTCCTCGCGATCGATGTCGACGATGTTCGACATCCCGCTCGTGGCAAGGACGACGCCGCCCGCGACCGGAACCGCTCCGCCCGTCCGCCCGGTCCCGGCGGCGCGCGGCGTGACCGGGACACCGTGCTTCTCGCAGACCTCGAGGGCGATCGCCACGTCGGCCTTGCCCTGGGCGAGCACGACCGCATCGGGGATGCGGCCTACGGCTGCGCTGTCATCGCGCGCATGGGTCTGACGCCCACCATCGGACGTGTCGACCTTGGAAGGACCGAGGCGCCGATCGAGCTCGCGGACCGCTTTTTCCACGGCATCTCGGGGAGGTAGGCGCACCTCGGGCGGCGCGATCAACATCCTCGTCTCTTAGCACTCGAGGCCGCTTTTTCGCACAACCTCCGGCGGGTACGGCCGACCGGTGCTTGCCATGCCGGGTCGCCAGCGCCTCGTGATCACCTTCGTCGTCTCCCTCCTGCTCGTCGTCCTGTCATGGTCGCGTCCTGCGCGCGCCGAGCGCGAGCTCATCGTTCCGTTCCACGAGGGAGGACACCTCGTCCTCGATCAGCTCTCCGGCCTTCGCATCGACCCCACGAGCGGCTTCGCCTACGCCGGACCGGTCGGCATCGCCTTCCGCTCGACGAAGTCCGACTCCGTCACCCCCGGCGGCCCCGCGAGCGAGACGAGCACGACGAGCGTCTGGTTCGCGCCCTCGGCGGACTTCTTCGTGACCGAGCACCTCTCGCTCGGCGGACGGATCGAGATCGGTCATACCTGGGGTGCGGTCGAGGATGGAGGCCGCCGCCTCGAGCTCCCCGGCACGACCTCGATGACGTTCCTCCCACGCGTCGGCTTCTACGTCCCGTTCAGCGATCGCATCGGGCTCTGGCCCCGCGCCGGTCTCGGGTGGAGCAGCGTCGAGTCCGTGAGCTTCCTCTCGACGGGCAGCGCACCGTCCCGCGAGACCGTCCGTGCGATGGTCCTCGATGTCGACCTGTCGCTCGTCTACCGCTTCGGCGAGACCTTCTTCATGCGCGCCGGGCCGGAGGTGGGCGTGACGCTCGGCGGGCGGCGCACCGTCGAGACCGGGGGCACGAGCGCCGGCGGAGGCGCGTCGGTCCTGAACATCTCCGGCGTCGTCGGCTTCGGAATGAACCTCGAGCTGTGACTGGGCTCGTCCTCGTTGTTCGCCGAAAGACGAGCTCGCCCCCTGGATGGCGGGCAAGTCCCTGGTTATGGTCCTCGCTCCATGCGGAGGGACGTCGTCCATGAGAAGCGCCGGGACGACAAGTTCCACGGACTGAAGCGACGCATCGCGACCCTGGCGCGGCTCGACGGGGAACCCGTGCGCCTCGCCGAGGGCCTGTTCCTCGTCCAGGCGCGCCACCCGAGAGGCGCGAAGGCGATCATCGCGCGTCTGCGAGCGCACGGCGTGCTCGACCGCGCGACGCTCGAGGAGCACATGAAGCTCGACGCGACGCCGGTCGCGATCGACGCGCAGACCATCGCGGCGGCTCATCGCGACATCCGCGCGCTCTCGCAACGACCGGCGCTCGAGCTCGCGCGCGAGCATCGCCGGGCGCTCGCGCGGTACGGCGCGATCGACGAAGCGTGGCTGGAGAAGAAGCGCGAGCGCGTCGAGCAGATCTCCGCGCTCCTCTCCGAGCCACCCCACGCGGGCTCCTCGCCTCCACCGACGGAGCACTGGTTTCACGGCGTCATCACGCTGGTGCGCGCGATGCGCGGCGAGCGAGAGGCGTCTCTGCTGGCCGCGGCCGCGGCTCGCGTTCAGGCACGTGCGGCCGAACGCCGACGGGACGCGCGCCGGCGCGTCGAGCTCCTCGCGACGTCGCTCCGGAGCGGCGAGCTTCCGAACGATCCCGAGCTCGCCGAGCAAGCCGCGCGCCTCGACGCCGCGCGCGAGCTCCCGGGACGCGCTCGACGGCGGCGCGTGCTCGACGTGCTCCGTCGCGCCGTCGGCTGGCCGGCTGCCCCCGCCGACGCGATCGCGCCCGCGCTCGGCGCGCACGAGGTCGGAGCGGACTATGCCGCCCTCGTCGAGGAGGCCGGCCGTACGATGGCGTCCTCGCTCCCGGTCGTGCGGGATCCGTCGCTCCGCGAGCAGAACCTCGAGCTCCTCGCGCTCCTCGCCCTCGTGTTCCCGATCGGCGATCACGGCGTCCCGCTCGAGGGCGACGAAGGAGAGGCGCCGGCGCTGCTCCAGAAGCTCACCGAGCTCGGCGAGATCGCACCGTCCGGGCTGCCGCTCGCGAAAGCAATCGCGCTCGCGAAGATCCCGATGAAGCGGCCGACGCGCTTGAAGATCGCGCGCTGGGTGAAGGAGGGCCTCGAGGTCGATCTCGTCGCCGAGGTCGCTTCGATCAACCACGTCGAGGACCTCGCACGCGTGCCGGACGCGCGTGCCGCTCGCGCGTACGCGACATGGGCGACGAGGCTCTCGGCCCACTACGAATCACAGGGCGTGGCGTTCTCGCTGTCGCCGGAGCTCTTCGCAAACCTGCCGAAGAACGAAGACCTCGCCGTCCTCGCGATGTGCTTGATGGAGCAGGTCGATCCGAAGAGCGAGAGCAAGGCGCCGGATCCGATCGCTGTGCTCGACTCCACGCTCGCGCTCTTCCAGAGGCTGCCCGCGAAGGCACGCGGCATCCTCGGAAACCTCCGCGCCGATGCCGCGGGCGAAGGCCGGAGTCGGTTCCCCGAGCTCGCGGGGTGGCTCGACGACGACGCACGCCTCGACCGCCTCATCCACGTGGCGCGCCTCGCGGGGGAGCCCCCGCTGCCTCGCGCGATCCGCGAGGACTTCGAGCATGCAGCGCGGACGCGCGGAGAGCGCGCCCACCTCGAGAAGCTGACGACGCGCTCCGCTCCGCAGCAGGGCCGCCTCGACGCGCTGCTCCGCGCAGAGCGCACGCTCGCCGGCTCGCCGAGGGGACGGACACGGCGGCGCATCGCCGAGCGCATCGATCGCCTCTTGCCCGCTGCCTACCGCCGCGAGCTCGACGCCACCTTCCGCGAGATCCTCCGCGAGGCGTGGGGGATCTCGGTGCCGACGCTCACGCCCGCGTGGCGCGACGCGGTCCGCTTCTGGCTCATCGTCGACGACAATCGCGCGCTCCTCGGACGGCTGTTGAAGGAGGCCTCGGCTACGCCCGGTCGCGACGTGAAGCCTGCGTTCCCGAAGAACGAGGCCTGGCTCCTCGCCGCACGTGCACGCATGAACGTCGATGCGTGGCTCGCGCCGCGACGCAAGGAGATCGTCGTTCGTCCGGACGAAGCCGCGCCGGAGACGAAACGGAAGAACGCTCGCTTCGTCATCGAGCTGGAGGAGGATCCGCTCGAGGTCCTCCGGATGGGCATTCCGTTCGGGACCTGCCTCTCACTCGAGTCGGGATGCAACGCGGCCTCGACGGTGCTGAACGCGATCGAGGCGAACAAGCGCGTCCTCTACGTCCGCAACGCCAGCGGTCGCGTCGTCGCGCGGAAGCTCCTCGCGATCTCGAAGGACGGGCGCCTCATCGGCTACAACCTCTACGTCTCGGTCCGCGGCGCGGAGGAGATCGCGATCCGCAACGCGGTCCTCCAGATGTGCCGCGAGCTCGCGCACGACGCCGGCGTGCCGCTCGCGGCGACCGGCGAGCCGGCGCAACTCCACGAGGGCTTCTGGTACGACGACGGCACGGCTCCGTTCGACGAGGACGTCGACGTCGCGGCCTACTGCAAGTCACTCGGACTGCCGCCGCCGCCGAAGTGGTACGAGGATCTCGGCAAGGAGGCACGGGCGTGGCGGGCCTGCGAGACCGGCGATGTCGACGCCGCGATCGGGGTCCTCGCCGTCTACGACGCCGGCCCGGCCAACCGCAGCCTCGGCCGGTGGATCGTCGATCGGCTCGGTCCGCGCGCGGCGGAGAAGCGAGCACTGGAAGACTCGAGCGTCTTCGTCGCGCTCGCTCGCACGCTCGCAGACGAGGACGAGCATGGGATGATCCGCGCGCTCGACGTCGCTGGTCGGATGCCCGAGTACATGCTCCATCACCGACTGAGCCCGCTCCTGGCGCGCTTCCCGCCGTCGCCGAAGCTCGGCGTCGCGATCGTCGACATGGGCCTCCGTGCCATCCGGCGTCATGCGCGGCTCACCGAGCACGGGCTCGCTCACCTCACGATCTTCGAGCTCGTGGCGACGTTCGACGACGTCTCGAGCGCGCTCGACCTGCTCGACAGCATCGAGCCGGTGTGGCTCCACGTGACGCAGGCGCTGCCTTCGTGCGAGCGATGCGTCGCCGTCGGTGTCGATCGCTCTGTGGAGGTCATCGAGGCGATCTTCGAGCGCGCTCCCGACCCCGACGTCGTCGTCGCGACGCTGATGAGCCGCCGCCGCACGGTGCTCGCTCAGCGTGCAGCCCTCCGCATCGCGGCGCGGCACGTCCTCCCGAACGGCGATCGCGCCCTGACGCGCCTCTGCACGCTCCGGCCGGAGCTCGCCTCGTCGCCCGACGGGATCGCGGCGCTCCTCCGACAAGCCGAGGTCGATCGCGTCACCGAAGCGCTCGCGCGAAAGGCGCCTGTCGTGTCGTCATCGGCGCCGCCGTTCGAGGCGCTGCGCGATCTCCTCGTGACCTGCGAGGACGTCGAGCTCTTGCTCGGCAACGCGGCACGCGTCGCCGACATCGACCGCTGGGCTCCGGGACCGTGGGAGCTCGCGTGGCGAAGGCGCCGGCAGGACCCCGAGCTGCGTGACGGCCTGTTCGCACGCGCGGCGCGGGCGCCTCGCAGCGCGACCCGCGCGATGGAGCTGCTTGCGCTCCTCGGCGACATGAAGCGCATCGGCGCGCTCGAGCACGTCTCCACCACGTCGAGGAAGGGCGGTCAGGACGCATCGACGAGCAAGGCGACCGCGCACGACTCACCGCAAGCGTGCCGCCGAACCGCCGCGTCGCTCGTCGATCAGGTCGAGGCCGAGCGGCGCGGCCGCGTCGATCCCGACGTCACCGCGATGCCGCACACCGACGCCGCCTACGTCGATCTCGCGCGACGAGCGCTGATCGACGAGACGACCGACGATGCCTCGCGCGACATCGCACGGGACATCGTCCTCCGCTGCGAAGGCGCAGGCGTCGTCGACTTCGAGCGCCTTCTCGCCTCCTCGCTTCGCGAGCGTATCGATCCTGAGACCGCGAGTCGGCTCCTACTCGAAGAGAAGGTCCCCGGCCGGCTTCCTCTGCGCATCGTCGTGGATGCCTGGCAGATCGAAGACGTGCGCGAGGCGCTCGTGCGCTCGCTCGAAGCGCGGCGGGACCCGTACTGGTGCACGCACGTGTGGGCCGCGGAGCGCGAGGCGAAGGCGCGCGGCCTCTCGGTCGAAGGTCTCCTCGAGCGCGTCGCGCTGGCGCTCGTCACGGGCAAGGATCCCGAAGCCGCGCTCCAGGCCGAGACGCTCGATCAGCTCCGCTCGATCCTGAACGCGCTCGCGGCAGAGGCAGCGCCCTCGGACCTCGCACGCGTCTACGAGAAGCTCGACGACACGCTGGCGATCGCGATGTTCCTCCGAGCGATCCGCCGCCAGCCGCTCACACGCAGCGCGGAGCTCCGCGAGGCCGTCCGGAAGCTCGACCTGTCGAGCGACACGGGCAGAGCGCTCGAGGCATGGCTCGAGGTCACTCGATCGAACAGCGCCTCGCGCGCTCGCACCACCGCGCCTCGAGTCCTCACACAAGGCGAGCCGCACGCACCAGACGCTGGAGGCGCGCGGGACTGATTCGACCTTCGAGCACGCGCGCCGTGTGGTAACCACATGGTCGTGAGCGAGTTCTTCCGGTTCAAAGGCACGCCGTCGTACATCACCAACGATGCCCTCGAGGCCGCGGTGAACGCCGCGCTCGCGCTGCAGCGTCCGCTCCTCGTCCGCGGCGAGCCCGGCACCGGAAAGACGCTCCTCGCCGAGGCGATCGCCGAGGCGCTCGGTACGGAGCTCATTCACTGGCCCGTGAAGTCGACGACGCGAGCGCAGGACGGCCTGTACGTCTACGACACCGTCCAGCGCTTGTATGACTCACGCTTCGGCGACGGCGACGTGAAGGACATCCGCCACTACATCAAGATGGGTCCGCTCGGCCGCGCCTTCGGGGCGGAGAAGCGCCTCGTGCTCCTCATCGACGAGGTCGACAAGGCGGACCTCGAGTTCCCGAACGACCTGCTCCACGAGCTCGATCGCATGCGCTTCGTCGTGAGCGAGACGGGCGACGAGGTGGTCGCAAAGGAGCGCCCGATCGTGGTCATCACGTCGAACAACGAGAAGGAGCTGCCCGACGCGTTCCTCCGGCGCTGCGTGTTCCACTTCATCGACTTCCCGGATCAGGAGCTGATGCGCCAAATCGTCGACGTGCATCACCCCACGCTCGATCGTGAGCTCGTCGATCAGGCCGTCGTCGCCTTCTATCGCCTGCGCGAGCTTCCAAAGATCCGCAAGCGTCCGTCAACGAGCGAGCTCATCGACTGGATCTCTGTCCTCCGCACGGCGAACGTGGGCGTGGAGCGCTTCATGCGCGAGCTGCCGTACCTCGGCGTCCTGCTCAAGAAGGAGCAGGATCTCGAGACGCTCGCGCAAGCAAAGCGCAGCGGCGGCTGGAAGAACTGATCTGCCGCCGCTCCGACGTGAGCGCCGCGATTCACCACCATCGAGATCGCGCGCCAGGCGCCCCCGCGGAGGTGGGGCCCCGCAAGATCGCAGGCGGCGCGGCGCGTGCCGGCCCATGATGACGAGGGCCGAATCGGCCGAGCGTGACTTCGAATCACGCTCGGCCGTTCAGCTCGTCAGAAGCTGCCCTTGCCCGCGAGCTGGCACTCCACGCACTCCTTCGCGCTGGCGTTGGCCGCGTCGCGGCACATCCGCGGGCAGTACTGCACACGGTGGAAGACGAAGTCCTGGCCGGCGCCGTCGTCGATCGCTTCGCAGCGGACGGTCTGCCCCTTCACGATCATCTCGCCGTAACCCGGGCTCACGTTCGCCGGCGTGTCGGACTCCCACTTCTTCGCGCAGGCGTTGTCTTTGCCTGCCCAGGTCGTCAGATCGGGGAGCTGCTGCTCGACGTTCGCTTCCGGGTAGTTTGCATCCGTGCAGACCTCACCGAGGATGCAGTCGTCGGCCTTCGGCGCGTTGTAGTCTCCGGCGCGGATCCGGAAGCAGAGCCTGAACTCGCCGGCGCAGTCGACCTTCAGCGTGTTGGTCGACCAGATCCCCTGAGGCGCCTGCCCCGCCGGCGGGATCGGCTTCGCGTCGTTGCCACAGTTCGTTGCCTGTCCGTTGTCGTAGACCGTCGAGTAGGCGTAGTAGCCGCCACTCTCGTTACGAAGGCACGGCGAGGTGTTCGCGATCTTCCACTCGCCGACGGAGAAGCAGCTGCACGCCTCGGCGCCCTTCGCATCGGGCTTGGGCAGTACCTGCCCGACGCACTCGCCCCAGACGTTGGAGTTCTCGTTCTTCGCAAGGCACCTGGCCACGCCATCCTTGCAGATGCCGAGATTGCGGTGCTTGCGGAGCCCGGTCCAACAAGGCGCCTCCTCGCCGGGGGTCGCGCAGCCGCAGCCCGGCTTGTTCTTGTCGTCGGGGCACTCCTCGGTTCCGCCGATCTGCGGGACCGAAACACCCGAGTCAGGACCGCACCACTTCGGAAGAGGATCGTTCTTGTAGAGATCTTCGCCCGGGCCCCCTGCCTCACCGAAGCCGGCCTCCGGGAAGATGGCAGGCCCGATCTCGCCGTCCTTGAACTTGCTCTCGTCCGAGCCGCACGCGATGACGATCGCAGCGACGGAACCAAACGCGAGCAGCGAGGTCAGCAGGTTGCGTGAGGAGATGATCATCGTCTCACCGAGTTTGTAGTTGAAGGAAACGTCCCGTCGATCACGCCGACCAACTTCGACGCCGAGGAACGCAGGCGCTTTACGAGTAAAGCACACGCTTTTCGCTCCGTCAGATGGACGCCACCCGATCCACCAGCGCGGGTGGGAGTCGAGGTAACCGGCACGCGGACTACGTAAAAATAGGGTGATCGACGCCCTGAGCGCTGGTCTCATCCACGCTGCGGGCAGCAGCCAGCAGCATGTTGGCGGCGCTCTTTCGAGCGACCTCGGATCCGACACGCCTTGCGGATGCGCAGCGCTGACGGATTCGTCCAACCTCGTTGCTTTGGTGTCTCGGCGTCTCGTCCTCGCTCCACGACGAGGATCCGCCCCATCCACGGTGATGTTCGTGCTAGCCGACGAGCGGGGGTTCCCGTATGCCGCGCTTCTACGTCAACGCATTCGCTCTCGCGCTGCTGCCACTCGTGATCTGCTCCTCGTCCTGCGGGTCGAGCGATGAGAAGGCCTCGCCCGAGGGGCTCGCGACTTGCGACAACGTCGACGAGTCCGCCTGCCTGTTCCCGTTCCCGTCGGACTTCTTCCGGCGCGAGGGTGGGCCGCATGGCCAGCGCTTCCATCTCGACTTCGGTCCGTCGATGCCCATCAACGAGAGCACCGGCGAGGCGATCGCGCCCGAGCCGTTCAAGGAGAACGACGGATATCCGATCGTCCCCGCGATCACGTTCGTGCTCCCGGATGCAACGCTCGCGGGCGCACCGCCGCTCGAGGACATCGAAGCGTCGCTCCGCACGGAGAGCCGCACGCTCGTCGTCGACGCCGACACGGGAGCGCCCGTCGCTCACTGGGCCGAGCTCGACTACCTCGCCGAGGACGCCGGCAAGCGCGTCATCCAGCTCCGACTCGCGAACGCGCTCGAGCACGATCGCCGATACGTGGTGATCGTGCGGGGCCTCGTCGACGACGGCGGCAAGCCCGTGCCCGCGACGCGCGGGTTCGCTGCGCTGCGCGACCGGACGAAGACGCGGCTCGCCGGGATCGAAGAGCGACGCGCGCACTTCGACACCAAGGTCTTTCCGGTGATCGAACGGCTCGGGATCCCGCGCGCCGAAGTCCAGCTCGCCTGGGACTTCACGACGACCACGGAGGACGGCTCCACCGGGCGTCTCCTCGCGATGCGCGATCGCCTGTACGACGCCATCGGAGACGCCGGACCGGAGTACGTCGTCGATCGCGTGGTGACCGATCCCGACGGCGCCGACGGGCCGATCGCGAAGATCATCGAGGGGACGGCGAAGATCCCGAGCTTCGTCTTGCCGCAAGAGGTGGGAAAGCCACGGCGGCTGCGGATCGACGATCGCGGGCTACCGGTGATCGACGGACTCGAGGACGTGAGATTTCGAGTTCAGGTCCCGCGCATCGCGGCGACGTCCGCGACGAAGCTCGCCGTCATGCAGTACGGGCACGGCTTTCTCGGAAGCGACAACGAGGCGAACAACGGATGGCTACGCGGCTGGGCCAACCAGCGCGGCTTCCTGATCCTCTCCTCGGACATGCAGGGGATGAACACGCCGGCGGGCGTCTCTTGGTTCGTGAGCCTCCCCCGCGACGCGACGAACATCGCTCACATCGCCGAGGAGCCGCTCCAGGGGATCATGAACCACCTCGCGCTCCAGCGATTGATGCGAGGACGGTTCCTCGCCGATCCGAACGTGCAGACCACGGATCCGCAGCCGCAGCCCATCTATGATCCGGCGCGGCTCTACTATCACGGCAACTCGCAGGGCGGCACGATGGGCAATCTCGTCGTCCTTCCGTCGCGCGACGTGACGCGCGGCGTGCTCGGGGTGCCCGGAGTCTCGATCGGCTTCATCCTCGCCCGCGCCTCGCAGTGGCAGGAGATGTCGTCGACGCTCTCGCGGAGCCATTCGAACCCGTTCGACCTCGCGTCGATCATGGCGCTGGTGCAGGTCGGCTGGGACAAGACCGACGCGATCAACTTCGCGCCGCGATGGAACACGCTCCCGAACACGCCGCCGAAGACCGTACTGCTCCAGACAGGCCTCGAGGACGCGCAGGTGAACAACGACGTGACGCGTCTCCTCGCGCGCCTCTACAAGGCGAAGCTCGTCGCGCCGGCGCCTCGGAAGATCTTCGGCATCGAGGAGACGAGCGCGCCCATCACGGGCGCGAACGCCTACCAGGAGATCGACTACGGCGTCGCGCCACGTCCGAAGACCAACCGTCCTGCGGCGACGGAGACGGACACGCACGGTCTGCCGCGCAAGACGCCGAAGATCCAGGATCAGGCGTGGCACTTCCTCGAGACCGGCGAGGTCCGCGCCACGTGCGACGGCGTCTGCGATCCCGAGTGACGCGCTGAACCGAGCCGAACGCGTCACCGCGCGCGAATGGTGACGGGGCGACGGGGAGCCGGCACCGCCTGCTCCCCTTGCGATCGTGGCGAGTGGCTACTTGGACACGGGGAGGCGGCGCCGTCCGCCACCGCCGCCGCTTCGATCGATGACCGGGCCGGCGTCGCCGCCCGCGTCTGCCTTCGCGTTCACGGCGGTCACGACCTCTTCCGCGAGCTTCATGAACGCCTTGCCGACCTCGCCGTCGGGCGCGGCCTGGACCACCGGCGTTCCCTTGTCGCCCCACTCGCGCACGCTCTGGTCGATCGGGATCTGCGCGAGGAGCGGCGCCTCGGAGAAGTCGGCGACGGCCTGACCGCCGCCCTTGCCGAAGAGCTCGTGCTTCACGCCCGCGGAGTCGACGAACCAGCTCATGTTCTCGACGATGCCGAGGATCGGGATGTTGACCTTCCGGCACATCGACACGGCCTTGTAGACGTCGTCCGTTGCGACGGGCTGCGGCGTGGTCACCATCACCGCGCCGGAAACGCCGAGCCGCTGCGAGAGCGAGAGCGCGACGTCGCCGGTGCCGGGAGGAAGGTCGAGCACGAGGAAGTCGAGCTCGCCCCACGCGACGTCCTTCAAGAACTGCTGGAGCGCACCGGTGAGCATCGGCCCGCGCCAAATGACGGCGGCCTTCGGGTCCTCGAGGAGGAAGCCGATGCTCATCATCTTGAGGCCGAAACGCTCGAGCGGCTCGATGGTCTTGCCGTCCGTGGAGACGGGACGCCCCGTCACGCCGAGCATGGTCGGGATCGAGGGGCCGTAGATGTCCGCGTCGAGCAGCCCGGTGCGATAGCCCGAGCGAGAGAGAGCGAGCGCGAGGTTCGTCGCGGTCGTGCTCTTGCCGACGCCGCCCTTCCCGCTCATCACGAGCACGACGTGCGCGACGCCCGGGACCGGGTCGTCGGGGCTTACGGTTCGGCTCTTGGGGGCGCTGGAGCTCGGGGCGTTTGCGGCGTGATCGGACATGGCTCGACCGACCACGTAGGCCGCCTGCGAGGTGCCGTCAAATCAACCGCTCGTCAGGCGGGCTCAGCGGGAGCCCGTGAAGGGCTGCTCCCGGTGGAGCGTGGTCGCGACGATGTACGCCGTCCAGCTCCCGCGCGCGAGGTAGGTGATCTGGCGATGCGAGGCGACCGAGATGCGCCCCTTGATCGGCTTGGCCGGGTCGACCGAGGAGAAGAGCCGCGCGACCCACTTCGCCGGGATGACGACGCTGCCCGACGTCGACGAGCCGAAGCAGCGAACGCCACCGCCGGGATTGCCCTCCTCGTCCGTCTCGAGCGTCACCATCACGCGCGTCCAGCCATCGCGTGAGGTCGGCGTCCACGTGACGCCCACGTCATTGGTCGGCGCGAGCGATGTCTCGGTCGCCCCCTCGGCGAGCGCCGGTGAGATCGCCGTGATCTCGAGCTCGGTGCGCGGCGCCTTCATGGTCACGGTCTGGAGGCGCGGCATCGCGAAGCCGGAGACGTCGAACGAGAGCAGGTCGTCCGTGGCCCAGCCCGCGCCGGCGAGCTGCGTCGGCTCGGGTTGGTTCGCGAGCACCTGGAGCCCCGCGGCCGGGAGCTTGCCGCCAACCCACGTGGCAACGCCGCTCTCGACGTGCGGCTGACCGAGGCGGTTGTCGTAGCGCTCGAAGTAGCAGGTCCCGTCGCCGTCGCCGTCGCGGAAGACGCTCGTGGCCCAGCCGCCCTTGTCCGCGAGCCCGAGAAACTCGTAGCTCGCGGTGACGCTGCTCTCACCGGATGCCGGATCGATGCGCTGGCGAATGCCGAACACGATCTCGTTCGCGCCGTAGCGGTAGTACCCGTCCTCGTAGTCGCCGCACCCCGCGACGAACATCATCAGGACGGAACCGATGAGGAGGAAGCGGCCGATCATGCATCACCTCCGCGAGGCGCTCGCTCGCGCGCTCGTTTTGGTTAGCATATCGAGTGCCAGCGAGCGACGCAGCGACCGGCCCCCGGTGGTTCTCCGCGATGCGTCGCGGATGGGCTCTTCGGGAGGGCGCCCGTGAGGTGTGGACGAAGTAGGCAGCGGGCGTAACCGAACGTGCACGGTCGGCACGCCCGACACGATGCTGGCGATATGACTCAGCCGCGCATGACGAGCATCTTGCGATCGGTCATCTCCTCGATCGCATAGCGCACGCCTTCGCGTCCGATACCCGAGTCGCGCCGGCCACCGTACGGCATCGCGTCGACGCGCACGCTCGGGACGTCATTCACGACGATCGCGCCGACATCGAGCTGGTCGAACGCTTCGCGCACGCGTGAGAGCGAGTCGGTGTAGATGCCAGCCTGGAGGCCGTATCGCGTCCCGCCAGCCATGCGAAGCGCGTCTTCGAACTCGTCGTACACGTGCACCGTCAGGACGGGCCCGAACGCTTCCTCCTCCACGATCGACAAACCACGCCCATCACCGTCGAAGCGGAGCACGGCCGCGGGGAGCCGATTGCCGGTGCGCGCACCGAACGCGAGCGGACGAGCGCCTGCCGATCGCGCCTCGTCGATCCACGCCTCGACACGCGCCGCGGAGCGCTCGTCGATCATCGGTCCGATCGCCGACGTCGTGCTCCTCGGATCTCCAGGCTCGTAGGAGCAGGCGCGCGGGACGAGCTCGGAGAGGAGTCGATCGGCGACCCTACGATGCAGGTACAAGCGCTGCGTCTTGATGCACACCTGCCCTGCGTAGTTGAACGCGCTCGCGCAGATGAGGGCCGCGACCTGCGCTAGGTTCGGCGTGTCCTCGTGGACGATGCACGCGGCGTTGCCGCCGAGCTCGAGGAGGACGTGCTTGCGTCCGGCGATCGCCTTCAAGTGCCACCCAACCTTGTCGCTCCCGGTGAACGAGAGGACGGCGAAGGCGTCGTGCCGCACGAGCGTCTCGGCAACCTCGTTCGAGCACGGCACGACCTGCAACGCATCCGGCGGCGCGCCCGACTCGCGGACGATCTCGGCGAGCCGGAGCGCCGTCAGCGGCGTCTGGGGCGCAGGCTTGAGGACGACCGGCGCGCCGCACGCGAGCGCCGGCGCGACCTTGTGCGCGACGAGGTTCAGCGGGAAGTTGAACGGCGTCACGGCGAGCACCGGTCCGCGCGGAACACGCTGCCAGTGGCCGCGATATGCCGATGTCGACTCGGTGACGTCGAGCGGAACGACCTCGCCGCCGATGCGCACTGCCTCCTCGGCGCCGAGCCCGAACGTGACGATGGCGCGATCGACCTCGAAGCGCGCGAGCGTCTTCGGCTTCCCCGACTCGCGCATGATCAGGTTCGCGAGCTCCTCGCGCGCGACGGTGATTCGCCGCGTGATCTCCTTCAGCAGGCGACGGCGCGCGAAGCTCGCCATCCGGCGAGTCGACTCGAAGGCATCCGACGCCGCCTGGGCAGCACGCGCGGCACGAGCAGCATCGGCGAGGACGACCGGCGCGATGCGCTCGCCGGTCCACGGATCGACGACCCACGACAGCTCCCCCTCTTCGATGCGCTCGCCCGCGATGTGGAGCGCGCCATCGGGCAACGTGACCGAGTCGGGCGGCATCACATCGGGTGGCATCGGCGCGTTCGTGATCGTCGAGGTCGCTTCCGTCGCCGGCGGATGCCACGAACCGAGCATCCGCTGCGTGTTCTCCGTCGAATCGACGTCGGCGGACGACGGGGCGGGCGCGCCGAGATCGTCGTTCGTGCTCGCGGGCGGCTCTGCGTGTTCCGTCATGACGCGCCGAGCATACGCGAGCGGCTTGTGGCCGAGCGCGGGGATCGCTAGACCGTGGAGCATGGGGCCGGACCCACTGTCGGATCAGGACCTCGCTCATCTGCTCGAGCGCACGAGCCGTACGTTCGCGCTCACGATCCCGCTGCTCGATCCGCCGCTCGCGCGTCAGGTCGGCGTCGCATACCTCCTCTTCCGCCTCGCGGACGAGCTCGAGGACGCGCCGCTGTGGGGTCGCGATCGCCGCGCGCGTGCGCTCGCATCGTTCGTCCGCTGGCTCGACGGCGCGGACGCGGCCCCTCCCGCCACCGAGACATGGACGGCGCTCGTCGCTGAAGCGCGCCCGACGAACGACGCGGGCTGCCTCGAGCTCCTCGCTCGCGCCGACGACGTGCTCGCCGCCGCGCGCGCGATGGATGCCGGCGTCGCAGCGGCGATCGTCGCGCACACGAAGCGTACGGCGCTCGGGATGGCTGAGTTCGTCGCGCGTCAGGACGAGCGTGGCGGCATCACGCTGACGGACATCGACGACCTCGCGCGTTACGCGTACGTCGTCGCCGGCATCGTCGGCGAGCTCTTGACGGAGCTCTTCGCGCTGGCCGACGAGCGTGTCGCGGCGGTGCGGGGCGCGCTCGACACCGACGCAGGAGCGTTCGGCGAGGGCCTCCAGCTCGTGAACATCCTGAAGGATGCTCCGTCCGACGCGCGCGAAGGCCGCGTGTACTTGCCCGAAGGCGTCCCCCGCCAGGCCATCGTCGATCTCGCACGGAGCGATCTCGCCCGCGCGGCGCGTTACGTACGAACGCTCGTCGACGCGAAGGCCTCGCGAGGCGCCGTCCTCTTCTGCGATCTCCCCGTCTGCCTCGCCGAGGCAACGCTCGATCGCCTCGACGAAGGCGGCAGCAAGCTGGAGCGCGAAGAGGTGAAGCGGATCTACCAGGCGGTGACGACGCAACACCTGCGCGACGAGTGAGCTCTCGCGGCCGTCGTCGTCGGGCGCACCAAGCAGAACGGCGTGCACCCCGGAGGATGCACGCCGCTCGATGCGTTTCGATTGGGTCAGACGCGGTCGATCAGCCGCCGACCGAGCCCGCGATGCTCGCGGTCGCCTGGGCCGAAG
>MKVQ01000026.1:0-113333 GCA_001899635.1 Myxococcales bacterium 68-20
CACGCCGCCGCGTCCTTCACCGATCCGCCGCGAGATCTGGAGATCACCGACATGGAGTCGTTGCCGGACACCGTGGTGCTGGTCGACGGCGCGCGCGAGGCCTGCGAGGCGCTGTCCACGTTCGGCGAGATCGGCATCATTACCAACGGCATCCAGCAGGTGCAGAACCGCCGCATCGCCAATTCCGGGCTCGCCGATCTGGTGACCTTCGTGGCCACCTCCGAGGAGTGCGGGCACGCCAAGCCGGACGTGCGCTTCTTCGAGTACTCGGTGCGCATGGCGCGTGCGTTCACCAGGCCGGGCACGGTAGTCATCGGTGACCGCCTGGATGCAGACGTGCTGGGCGCCAACCGCTTCGGCATCGACAGCTGCTGGTTCAATCCGCACGGCCTGGAAAACGCCGGGCCGGCGCTGCCGACCCACGAGGTGGATTGCTTGCGGCGGTTGCCGGCGCAGCTGGCTGGCTGATTGCCGGGCGCCCGGTGGCCGCCAGCGTCGGGGGCGGCGCAATGAGGGGACAGCGTGATCGCGTGGTCGGTCGTCATCAGGCCCTCCTGAAGGAGACGAGCTCCGCTGCACGCTCGAGCTACGTGATTCCTTCACAGCGGCGATGAGCGTGCTGATAACTTGGGACAGGTGTCTCTAGAGTCGGGTCGCCTGGAGAGGCTGCACGCCGCCCTCGCGGATTTCTACGCGCCAGGTCTGGCTGCGGACACCTTCGTGGAGCGCACCTTCGCCCTCACCAAACGCCTCCTGTCATTCTCGCTGAACAGCCACGGCATCATCGAGCGGAAGACCGGCAAGCTGACCGCCAACTTCGACTGCACGCCGCCCGGCCTCGCGGAGGCGTTCGCAGCGTTCGGCCGGTACATGGGCAAGTACGAGCCGTTTCGCTTCGACCCGTCGGTCAACGGCGGCAAGCCCTTCAGCGCGCGCGACTTCTACAGTCGCCAAGCCTTCTCCGACCTCGACATCTACCGGGAGGTCTACTGGCCGATGCGTCTCGTCGATCACTGCTTCATGCACGTGCCGACGGGAACGGACTCGATCGTGTTCGTCGGGCTCCTGCGCGACGGCCGGCCATTCGATCGCGGCGAGATGGAGCTGCTCGGGCTCATGCAACCGCATTTGTCGAACGGGCGGAAGCTGGCGTTGGCGATGACGGCCGCCGAGGACACACAGGTGTCGCCGGAGCTCTTCGCCGGGGCGGGGTTCACCCCCCGCGAGAGCGACGTGCTCTACTGGCTCACGCGCGGCAAGTCGAACGAAGAGATCGCGAAGCTCCTCCGCCTCCGCGCAGACTCCGTGAGCCGCCACCTCCGGACCATCTACGACAAGATGGGCGTCGAGCACCGCGTGGCTGCGACGATTCGTGCGCTCGATCTCGCGCGGAGGCTCCACGTACGATCGCTCGCCGTCCAAGGCGGCGAGGTCGCGCTGACGGTCCGAACGCGTTAGGTGCGAGGGCGCGGGGCGCCGCGTGAGTCAGCGCGCCTTTTGACTCGAAGCGTCGGCCACTCGGTCGCGGACCCAGCCGCACGCCCTCTTGCTCGCCCCGAAGAGCTCGTGGGCGACGTGTGCCGGGCCCCCGTTCCTCACGCTGTCGACCTTGTGATCGATGAGCCACATCGCCTTCTGCCAGGTCGAGCCCCGTCCGGTCGCCGACTTCGGAAGGAAGCCGAGCATGCCTCCGACGCGGGCGAGGGCCTCGAGCGTGTAGCCCATCTGCGCCTCCGTGTGCGCTGCCGTCACGTTGCAGCGCAGACGCTCGGTGCCCTCCGGGACGCCGGGATGGACGAAGGGCATCATGATGACGCCGGCACCGTGAAAGAGGTACGCGGCGGCCTTCATCGTCAGGGTCTCGTCGCGCAGCATGATCGGTGTGATGTTCGTGGTGCTCTCCCCGAGGTCAGCGCCCAACTCGCGGAGTCCGGAACGAAAGTACTCCGTGTTCCAGTTGAGACGCCGTCGATAGGTGGGGTCCTTCTCGATGAAGTCGAGCGCGGCGAGCGCAGCTTCGACCTGTGCGAGCGGTAGTGAAGCCGAGAACATGAACGGCCGCGCGGTGAGCTTCATGTAGTCGATGAGCGTCTCGTCCGCGACGACGAACCCGCCGACGGTGCCGAAGCTCTTGGAGAACGTGCCGACGAGGAGATCGATCTCGTGGAGCACACCGTGCAGCTCGGCGACGCCGCGGCCGGTCGGGCCGAGCGTGCCGAGACCGTGAGCGTCATCGACCATGATCGCCGCGCCGTAGCGCTTGCAGAGCGTGACGAAATCGGCGAGCGGCGCGAGGTCGCCGTCGACGCTGTAGAGCCCCTCGACGACGACCAGCTTCTTCGCGTTCTCTGCAGTGCTCAAGGCTCGCTCGAGCGACGAGGGCTTGTTATGGCCGAACCAGCGCACCTCGAGGTCGGGATGCAGTCCCTGAGCGAGCATCACACCATCGATGATGCTGGCGTGACTCAATTTGTCGAGGATGACGGAGGTCTCGCCGTCGAGGAACGAAGCCAGCGTACCGACGAGCGATTGATAGCCCGTCGTGAAAACCGCGCACGCGTCTTTGCGGAGCCACGCCGCGAGCCGCTCTTCGAGCAGCCGGTGCCGTATGCTCGTCGCCTGCGGCCGCGCGCTCCCGAGACCGGTGCCATACGCCGTCGTTCCTCGGTTGGCAGCTCGGATCAGCGTCGGATGTTGCGACAAGCCGAGGTAGTCGTTCGACGTGAAGTTGAGGTAGCTGCCGTGGCCGACCTTCACGCGCGGGCCGAAGTTCTCGAACGGGCGAAAGAAGGGGAAGGCCTTCTGCCGCTTCACTTCGTCGATCCGGGCGTGCATGGAAGTCGTTTTGTCGTGAAGCCAGGACACCTGAGAACTCCTCGCGCGATTCAGGAAGGAATGCGACCGCTCTCGATGAGCCAATCGAGCGTGGGCAGGAGCGCATCGCGGGCGGGCCGGAATTTCACCCCGAGCTCCGAGCCGGCTTTCCAGCTACTCGTGAACCAGTACTTCGTGGCATAGGGGATGACGCGCGGATTGAACGGGAGCGGCAAACGGAACTTCAATCCGGCCTTCGCGAGAGGCCGGATCAGCCCGTTTGGAATCTTGATCACCCGGGTCCTTTTTCCGAGGAGCTTCAGGGTCAGCGAGGCCAGCTCGTAGACCGAGAGATTGTCGCCGCTGAGAATGTAGCGCTCGCCGGAGCGGCCTTTCAGCATGGCCTGCACGACTCCGTTGGCGACATCGTCGATGAATGCCACCGACATGCCGCCGTCGCAAACCAGCACCGGTGACGACGTCGCGAAGTCGATCAAGTTGCACGACGTGATGAGGCTGGTGTCTTCCGGGCCGTACACCTCGCCGGGGTTCACGATCGTGACGTGGACTCCGTCGTTGGCGGCGCGGAGGCACAGCGCCTCCGCCTCCAGCTTGGAGCGCGAGTACGTGAGGCCATCGAGCGGAGCCGTGAAGGCGCTCGACTCGTCGAAGGTCACCGGGCGATCCGAGGCGTTGATCGCGAGCGTGCTCGAGACGAACACCACGCGAGTGCCGGGGCGAGCGCTAGCGGCGGCGAGGACGTTGCGGGTCCCGCCGAGCACGACCTCGTCCATCAATGGAGAGTCGATCTGGTCCCACGCCGACAGGCTCGCGAGGTGGATCACGGCTTCGCAGCCGTCCATTCCGGCAGCGATCGACATGGGATCGCGTACGTCGCCTAGCGCGCGCTCGTACCGATACCCTGCGAGCCGGTCGATGTTGCTCGACTTTCTGAGCAGGCACCGCACTTCATGCCCCTCTCGGACGAGCGTGCGCACCACGCATGAACCGATGAAGCCGTTGCCGCCCGTGACGAAGACCTTCATCGAACGTACGCCTCACACGTCATGTTCAACCCAACCGAGTAGCTCTGCATGGCGCTACAGCCCGAGGTTCTTCCGCTCGCTGTAGAGTCGCTGCAGGTTGTCCGAGAACGTGGTGCCGCGGTCGACCGTGATCACTTGACCGCGCATGGCGTCGAAGAGGCCGCTGCACAGCGCCAACGTCGCGTCCGCGACCTCTTCGGGCCTGATGAAATGCGAGTCGGGCACGTAGCGCTTGGCGAACTCGGTGAGCTCGGGCCCGAACGTGGCGTCGAACGAGGCGGTGCGGACGGCGCGCGAGCGGACGACGTTGATTCGGCAATCCTCGTCGCGAAGCCGGTACGTGAGGTAGCGGCAGAACGTCTCCATCACCGCCTTCGACATCGCCACGAAGTCGTAGCCGACCGAGAAGTGGTCCGGCCCCGTCGACGACATCCCCACGACGTAGCGCGGGTAGCGGCCGAGCCCTTCTTTGATCCGATGAAGGTACTCGAACATCGGCCAGGCGCTGTAGTCGATGCTCTTGGCGAGCCCGCGCGCCGAATAGTCTTCGAGCGCTTTGATCACGAGCGCACCGGAGACGTTGCTGACGAGCGCCTCGACGCGATCACCTGCGGCCTTGATTGCGTCAACGACCGCGGCCGTGTCGCTGGCGTTTGCCGCGTCGGCCTGGAGGATCATCGGCGGCGGCGCGCCGGCCGCTTCGAATCGACTGCGCACCTCGCCTTCGTCGGTAGAGCCCCAGCGGTAGGTGAGTACGCACCGGGCGCCGCGCCGTCCGAAGGCGAGCGCAGTGGCGAGGCCGAGTCCCATCGTCCCGCCCGTGACGAGGACGATCTTGCCTCCGTAGTCCGCGATCATCCGGCGCCGTTCGGTGCCGCGGCCTGCTTCTCGTTCCACACCCGGAGGAGCACCGTAGCGAGCCCGTCGATGTTCGTGATCGTCGCGAGCTCCGCGCGCGGCACCTTGACCTTGAGCTCGCGCATCGACGCCGATACGACCTCGACGATGTCGAGGCTGTTGGCGCCGTAGTCCTTCATCGACTTTTTGACGTCGACCGTCTCGGGAGTCAGCTCGTCGATCGAGCGGACGAGGTGCTTGATGATCACGCTGGTGACCTGTTCGTGGGTCATGGTTCGGTCCTTCCTTCGCTTTCTTCGCAAAAGCGCACCCAAGCTGCGCCGATCATGAAGTCAGCCCCCCTTCGAACCCCGCCGCGCTGACGGGAGTTTCGTATTGCTCTGCCAGAGATGCGCTCACGCGAATAGCGTCGAGCGCTCCGCGAACATCCGCATGAGATTGTCGGAGAACGACGCGCCGTGATCGAGCGTGACCACCTGCCCGCTCACGCCGTCCATGAGGCCGCTGCATAGCCCGAGGATCGCGTTCGCCGTCTCGTCGGGGGACACCCAGGGATGCGTCTTGTCGAATCGGTCGACGAACCCCTCGAACTCGTCGCCCATCGTCGCCCGAAGTGAGTCGGTCTTGACGAACCGGGGGCGGAGGACGTTGATCCGAATGTCCTCCTCGAAGAGGCGGTGATTGAGGTACTTGCAGAACGTCTCGAGCACCGCCTTCGACGCCGCGATGAAGTCGTAGTTGGTATGGAAGTGGTCCGGCCCACCGGACGAAAGCCCAATCACGTAGCGCGGGTACTTACCGAACACATCCTTGATGCGACGGGTGTATTCGATCATCGGCCAGGCGCTGTACTCGATGCTCTTGAAGAGCGAGCGCAGCGCGTAGTCGTCGAGATCTTTGACGACGTGGCCGAAGCCGACGTTGGAGATGAAGGCTTCGACGTGCCCCCACCGCGCTTTCATGTCCGCCAGCAAGCGCTGCGTATCCTCGTTGTCGGCGACGTCGGCCTCGACGATGTGCGGCTCGGGTGCGCCGGCCGCAGCGAACGCGGCGCGGATCTCCGCTTCATCGGCGCTGCCCCACTTGCTCGTGAGCGTGCACTCTGCGCCCTGCCGGCCAAAGGCGAGCCCCGTCGCGAGGCCGATCCCCTTCGTCCCGCCGGTGATCAGAACAGCTTTGCCACGATAGTCATTGACCATAGTTGTCCTTGATCCGCTGGCGGATGTCTCCCTCCCCGAAGCTGACGGCGTGCATGAGCGTCTCGGTGGCGCGTGTCTCTTCGAAGGCACGCCGCTTGTCGGCAGAGAGCACGCGCTTCAACGCCTCGAGGGCGACCCGCGGCTTGTCGGCGACCCGCTCGGCGATCTCGTAGGCCTTCGACCGGACGTCGGCTCGCGGCAGGATGTGGTTGAAGCCGCTCCGTCCTTCGAAGTCGGCGCCCCGGCGGCGCTCTCCGCTGTAGAGCAGCTCGTGTGCGATCGCAGGCGAGAGCACGTTCTCGAGGAGGCGCGTCGAGCCCATCCCCGGCGTGAAGCCCATGTTCATGAAGCTGCATCCGTATCGACTCTCGCGCGCGATGATCGAGATGTCGGCGCACAGGCCGAGCGCGAGACCGCCACCGATCGCGTGTCCTTCCATCGCCGCGATCGTCGGGACCGGCATGTCGAGGAGCGCTTTGGAGAGGAGGTGATCGCCAGGCACGACCTCGCCGGCGACGACCTTCTCGAGCACGTCGAGGTTCGCGCCAGCACAGAAGACGTCCGAGAGGCCGAACAGCACGACGACGCGGCTGTCCGCCATGCGCCCGACCGCGAGAAGCGCGGCGAGGAGCTCCTCGACGAACGGTCCGGAGAGCGCGTTTCGCCCGTACACGTCGCACATCCCGATGGTGACGATCCCGCTCGCTACGCTGACGTCGACGCGACCTTGGCTCTCGCTCATGCGAGCTCTCCCGACCAACCGACGTCGCCGGCCTCGAACGCAGAGATTCGTGCACGCACCGCGGGCGTCGCAAGCGCACGCAACGTCTCCGCCGCCCCCCGCTCGATGGCGTCTTCGAGCTCCGATCGCGACGCCCCGGACGAGAGGCGCTTCAACCGGCCGACGGCGCCCGACTCGCCTCGTGCGACGAGGCGAACCCAGCGCTTGATGGTCCCGTCGAGGTCGCCTTCGGGCGCGAGGGCGTCGACGAGGCCGAGGGCGTGCGCTTCCGCGGCGGAGTACGACGTACCGCACAGCGCCATCAGCTTCGCCTTCTGGACCAGAACGCGCTCGACGACGAGCGGGAAGATCGCAGCCGGCGTGAGGCCGAAGAGCACCTCGGAGAGCGCGAACGACGAGCGCGGTGTCGCGAGCACGACGTCGCACGCAGCTGCCACGCCGACGCCACCCGCGAGCGCTTCGCCATCGACGACGGCGAGCACGGGACATGAGGCGAACCGGATCGCAACGAGGCAACGGCAGAAGTCCGCCAGTGCTCTCTTCTCGTCCTCCCCGTTGGAGCTCGGGAGGAGGCGCATACCACGACAGAAGACGCCGGGGGCGCCGCGCAGCAACACGACCCGTCCGTCGGCCTCGCCGTCGGACGTCACCGTCGCGATCGCGGCGCGGAAGCGAGACACGCTTTCAGCGTCGAGCGCGGATGGCACCTGAACCAAGATCGACTCCACGCCCTCAGCTCCACTCGTAGTGACGGTAGTAGCCATCGACTCGCTGGAGGACGAGCCGCCGCTTGCCGGCGTAGAGCTCTTCGTACCAGTGGGCGGCACAGCCGCGTCGAGGCACGACATCGCGGGCCGCGGTGGCCTCGTCGCGCTCACGTTCGATCGCCTCGTATTCGGCGACGGAGATCGGTCGCCGGGCGTCACACAACGTCTGCAGCCCAGCGGCCTCGGCGACGGCTTTCGCTTTCGCGCCGATCCGCGCGCTGTAGAACTCGGCGCAGGAGCCGGATCCGTAAGCGAAGATGCCGACGCGTTCGCCGGAGACGAGATCCTCGGCGGTCTCCACGAGCCCAAGGAGAGCGAGGAACGTGCTCGAGCCGTACGTGCCGCCGATCTGCCGCGTGTAGTGGAGCGACGGCCGAACCTTGCGCGCCCAGTGCGCGCGTACGTCCGCCCTCGAGGTGATCGCGGTGTATTCTTGCAAGAGCGCCTTGTGCGCGCGGAAGCTCATACCGCCGAACGGCACGTGGTAGACGTTCCGCTGAAAGAAGGCGTCGAAGTCGACCTCGCCGACGACATCGACGTAGCGCGCGTACGCGCCAGCGAGCGCTTCGAGATAGGAGTAGAGGCTCGTTTCGCTGTTGCCGGTCTCGACGCGGGGCGTGGGACGGAAGACGTCGGTGACCTCGTTCGCGTAGACGCCGCTCTTGCCGAGCTCGAGCTCGAGGAAGTCCGGCTCGGGACTGCTCGACAAGAGCACGGCCGCCGCCCCCGCACCGCAGACGAACTCGTACGGCTCGCCCAGCGCGATCAGGCTCTGGTCGCTGTTGATGACGAGCGCCTTCGCGCCGCGAGGTGCCTGCCCGGAGGCGAGCCAGCTCGTCGCCATCTGCACGCCGGCCGTGCCGCTGTAGCAGGCGTGTTTGATCTCGAAGTTGCGACAGTGCGGCTGAATCCCGAGGTAGCGATGTACCCACGAGCTGATCGGCTTCTCCTGGTCCACGCTCGTCTCGGAGCCGACGATCACGAGCTGGATGGCGGCGCGGTCTTCGTCCGTGAGCATCGGGGCGGCGGCGTTCACCGCCATCGTCACCGCGTCCTCCCACGGTGGGTTCACCGCACGGCGATCGACCATGAGGTTGTCATGGACATCGGCCGGGTCGTGGTCGCGCGCAGCGCACAGCGCGTCCATGTCGAGCGACAACGTGGTCGGGTAGACGCGGAGCTTTTCGATGCCGACCCTTCGTGTCACGGCGACCAATCCAGACCGCCGGTGACGTGGAGCGTCTGCCCATTGATGAAGCTCGCGCCGTCGGAAGCGAGGAACAGTACCGTGCTGGACATCTCTTCGAGCTCGCCCATACGACCGACCGGACAGAACGTGTTCCAGAAGTCCTTGTGCTTCTGAGACATCGTCTCGCGCGTCATGTCCGTCTCGAAGAAGCCGGGCACGACGACGTTGCTCGTGATGCCCTTCTTTCCGTATTCCTTCGCAAGACCGCCCGAGAGCCCGATCAGGCCCGCCTTGCTTGCGCCGTAGTTCACCTGCCCCGAGAGCCCCGTCTGCGCGATCGATGAGATGTGGATGAACCGTCCGCGGCCGTTGGCGAGGAACGTCGGCAGAAAGTGGCGGGAGACGTAGAACGCGCCGGAAAGATTCGTGTCGATGGCGAGCTTCCAATCCTCGTCCGACATCGAGACCGCGAGACCGTTCTGGTTGACCCCGGCGTTGCACACGACCACGTCGACGGTGTCGAAGTCGGCGAGGACTCGTTCGCCGACCTCATCGACCCTTTTCGAATCGCGCACGTCGAGCGCGTAGGCGCGCGCCACGCGAGCAGGGTCGATCGCGCGCGCCTTCTCGACGACCAAACTGGCCTCCTTCTCTGCCTTGACGTAGGTGAAGGCCACGTCGTGTCCGGCGCGGATCGCCGCTAGGACGATCGCTTCGCCGATGCCGCGCGAGCCACCGGTGACGAAGAAGATCATCGTGTCCTCAATCCTCGAAGCGCTTGAGCAAGGAAACGCAGTTGATGCCGCCGAAGCCGAATGAGTTCTTCATCAAGACGTTCACCCGCTGCTCGACCGCCTTGCCTCGACAGATGTCGAGATCGATCTCGGGATCGAGCTCGTCGACGTTGATCGAAGGATGGAGCACGCCGGCGTTCATCTGGAGGATCGCCGCGACCGACTCGACGCAGGGCGCGGCCCAGCACGTGTGCCCAAGCATCGACTTCGTCGCGTTGATCCGCAGCTTCTTCGCGTGGTCGCCGAAGACGCGCTTGATCGAACGGATCTCGGTGAGATCCCCGAGCGGCGTCGACGTTGCGTGAGCGCTCACGTAGTCGACCTGCTCGGGCCGAAGACCACACTGCCGGAGGAGCTTGGACATGAGCCGGAACTGGCCATCCTCCGACGGCTGCGGCAGATGGTTGGCGTCGGCGTTCGCCTCGACGCCCAGGACCTCGGCGTAGATGCGTGCGCCGCGCCTCTTTGCGCGCTCGAGGTTCTCCACGATCAGGGTCGCGCCGCCGTGCGCTGGCACGAACCCCTCACGCCGCGTGTCGAACGGCCGGCTCGCGCGCGCGGGCTCGTCGTTGAAGCTCTGATGCGTGATCGCGCCCATGAGCGCCATCGCGTGAAGGTCGACCGGCGAAAAATCGAGGACGGCACCGACGACGACCGCGACGTCGACGTCGTGGTAACGGATCTCGTCGATCGCAGAGCGGAGCGCATTGTTGCCGCTCGCGCAGGCTCCTCCGACCGTATAGATCGGCCCCTTCGCTTGGAGCAGCTCGGAGACCGAGCCTGCGTGGTCGGTGTCGAGGCCGTGGAGCGAGAAGAGGTTGTCGATGAAATCGGGCTCCTCCTGGAACGCGATCCGAGTCTCGTACTGATAGTTCACGTTGATGTTGTGACCGGCGACGATGGTGGCCACCTTCGTCTCGTCAGGCGGATCGACGAACAATCCCGCATCCAGAAAGCCGCGGGCCGCGAGGAGCAGTGAGAGCTGCGTCGACCAGGGCGCGCGCGATAGGAGCTTCCGAAGGCGGCGAAACGTCTCGGCGGGGAGCCGGCCCTCGAGCGTCGCGACCGTGGCGGCGACGTCGTACGTCGAGAGGTCGGCGCCGACCTTCGGATAGATGCGCAACGTATCGAGCGTCTTCCAGCGGGTGATCGCGGAGCGGCCCGCGATCAGGTTCTTCAGGTATTCGTCCAGGTTGTCGCCGAGCGGCGTGTGAATCGACATCCCGGTGATGGCGATGCGGCTAGTCGACAAAGTAGACCTCGAGAACGGCGAGCGAACAGAGCGTCCCCTCCCGATGAGCCTGACCGGCCACCGTGCCGATGAAGCCGTCGTACGCGACGATGCGCGCTCCCAGGCTCAACTCGTCGCCGGGCAAGACCGGCGCGTTGAAGAGCGCGTGATGGACCTTGATGGCTCGGAGGCGCGCGGGCCTCGTACCCTGGTCGATCACGGTGGAGTTCCGCGAAACGAAGTGCGCCAGGCACAGACCGAGCTGCCCGATCGCCTCGATCTGGAGCACTCCGGGATAGACTGGGTCGTCGGGAAAGTGACCGGCGAACACGGGATCGTGCGGATCGATGCGGCGCCGACCGAGGAGCGTGCGCGTCTCGAAATCGATCGCAGTGAGCGCGTCGACGAGAAGGAACGGCGGGCGATGGGGCAGAACTCGCTCGATCTCGGCGCGCCCATGTTCGAGCGGAATGAGCTGGGCGCCGTCGGCCAGCGGCGTGCGTCGGAGCTTCCGGACCAGCGCTTCGAGCTCGTCAGCTTGCATGACGAGCGGCCCGTTTGAAGAAGGTCTCCGGCAGGGCGCACACACCCGCGGCACGGTCGGTAGCGAAGCGCGCGCTCTTGCACCACGAGCGCTGGAGCAAGTCGAAGAGCACGGTGCGCGGCCCGACCTCGACGAACAGGGCGTCGGGCCACCGTGCCGTGACGAGCTCGATCGACTGGCGCCACAGCACTGGCCGGTGGACGTGCTCGGAGAGGAGGGCGACGATCTCGGCGGCAGACGGGCGTTCGAGGAGCTCGCCGCGCACGTTCGGGAAGTACGGCCGCGCCGGCGTTCGCCACGCGGCGCGCTCCAGCGCGGGCCGTAGCCGCGCCGCGACGGGAGCGAAACGCGCCGTGTGCATCGGGATCCGATGCTCGATGATGCGTCCTTGCACGAAGTGCTCGTCCTCGAGCAAGGCGAGAGCCGCGTCGACTGCAGCGCGCTCACCAGCCACGACGTGCTGGCTCGGCGAGTTGAGATTGGCTACGTCGATGAAGCCATGGGCCCGCGCGCGCTCCAGCACCTCCTCGAGCGCGCCCCGGCCGATCGGGAAGACGGCGGCCATGACACCCTCGGGGCCGGCGTCGTACGCCGCGCCGCGCGCGTCGACGAGACGAAGGCCCTCCTCGAAGGAGAGCGCACCGATGTGAACCAGATGGTTGTATTCGCCGAGGCTGAGCCCGAGCGAGATCGGAGCGTCGTCCACGGTGTCTTGCAACACGACGAGGTGGAGGTGGTTCACGAGGAACACGCCGACCTGCACGTCCCGATTGGTCGCGAAGCTGGACGGATTATCGGGGCTGTACCACGCCCGAAGATCACGACCGAGGAGGCTCGAAGCCTGCTCGACGATCGGCGCGGTGAGCGCGGGGGAGACCGCGATGATGCGCTCGAGCATCTCGGGATGTTTCGAGCTCTGGCCCGGAAACATGAAGACGGAGACCATCCGGAGTTCAACGTCGACTGTATGAAGACGAGTGTTCCGTTGGTAGGCCGAAAACTTGGCTGTAGGTGCCTGCCCGGAGACCAGCGACAGCGCACCGAGCGAGGCCGTCCCTCCGGCGTCGCTCGACCGCCGCGCGTACGCGGTAAGCGCCGTGAGAAGCCTGGCTCCGAGTGGACCCACGTGCGCACGCGGATTCTGGAGGTCTCGTTCGCGCTGAACGAAGACGACTTCGTCAGAGCTCCCGCAGGAGCCTTCCCGCACCTCGGAGGGAGCCGTCGAACCCGTTCTCTCGCAGCGCGTACCAGAACGTCACGGCGTTGATTCCCAAGATCGGGATCCCGACGACCGGCTCCAGCCTCTCGGATACCTGGGCGAGGCTCATGTTCGTGCCGCACTGAACGATCGCGTCGAGGCGATTCTCTCGCGTCGCCAGCACCTCCACGATCGCCTGCTCCTTCGCGGAGTCGGGGACGTGAGCGATGTGGACCGCGTTCGCGCAGGCGAAGCCGAGGCTCGCGACGACGTCGAAGCCGAGATCACGAAACATCTGTGCTGCGTTCTCGTTGCCGACTCGATCGAACGGCGTCAGGAGTCCGATCCGCTTGGCGCCGAACTTGTTCAGAGCAGCCGGCGCCGCGTCGTGCCACGTGGCCCATGAGACGCCGGACCACGACTCCGCGTCGGCCATCACCGCCCGGATCTCGTCGATGCCGCGAATGATGTGCTCGAGGCTCATTCCCATGATCAGGTATTGAGGCTGCGCCAGCAGCGCCTGCTCGACCGCCGCCTTCAAGCCCCCGACGAATTGCCGCTTGTAAGCGAGCAAGTCGGATTCGGTGTCGAGCTGCGGCCGCGGCGTCGAGACGTTCGAAGTGTGGAGGCCGACCCCGTCCAGCGCGTGAGTGCCCTGATTGCCGAAGATGATGCTCCAGAGCTCGTGCTCCATGCTCGTGTTCGTTGCAGGAACGAGCAGGCCGAACTTCCTCCTGGAGCTTCGGACGTCGGGATAGCCGCGCGCCGGATCGATTCCGAACGAGCCGATCGCCTTTCCGTCGTGGATCACGCCAGGCGGCGCGATGGCCGGCATCGGAGCAGCGTTCACGTCCGGGATGCGGAGCCTTCTGCCGGACAGGCCTCCGGCGATCGTGAGTGACTCCGCGGACGCGGCCGTTGGCCGAGCCACGGAGCTGCCACCACCTCCGCGGGGCCCGGCGCAGCCAACGAGACCGGCCGCCAGCCCGGCGGAGACGCCCGCAAGAAACTCTCGTCGGGTGCTCATTGCTCGATGGGATTCGGTCGGGAGAGGGGGAGGACGAGCGAGCCCGGCCCGGTGAGGACGAGCGCCACGAGGACGATGGCGACCGTCAGCGGAAACTCGGCCCCCCCGTGCGCGACGTCGAAACCCTTGCGGGCGGAGGTGGCCGCCGCGACGGCCATCGTGAAGACGACCGGAGCCAGAGCGCGGAAGCCGCGGCCGGAGAGCAGAACGGCGGCCCCCCCGACCTCGCTCACCGCAGCAAGCAGGGCAGCCAGGGATGGAATCGGAATGTCGAGCCCCCCGAGGTACGAAGCGAACCCGGACAAGCCGCCTCCGTTGAACCACCCGAAGAGCTTCTGGCTGCCGTGAAAGAAGAGCGGGATCGCTGCAGCGCTCCGAAGCAAGAAGAGCGCAAGGTCACCGCGTGTGAAGGATCGGGAAAGCATCGTGTGACTCCGTCGTGTTCGTGATGACGATGTTGTGCAGTCCGGGACCGTGGTTGACAATCGGACGGAGCGTTGACAGTTCGTTGACGAAACGTTGAGAATCGCCGGCGATGGACGTCCTTGCCGGCATGCGTGCCTTCCGCGCCGTTGCGACGGCGGGCAGCTTCGTCGGTGCGGCGCGGTCGCTCGCGATCACGACGGCATGGGCGAGCAAGCTCGTCGCGCAGCTGGAAGAGCATCTCGGAACGCAGCTCTTGGCGCGGACGACGAGGCGGCTCTCGCTCACCGACTCCGGTCGCCTCTACCTCGAGCGTTGCGTGCAGCTCCTCGACGATCTCGAGGAGGCAGAACGTTCGGTGGGCGACCAGCAAGCGGCCCCACGCGGTCGCCTACGGGTCAGCGCGCCGATGTCGTTCGGATTGATCCGGCTCGCGCCGCTCTTGCCCGCCTTCTACGAGCGTTTCCCCGAGGTGGAGCTCGATGTGATGCTCAACGATCGGCTCGTCGACCTCGTCGAGGAGGGCATCGACGTGGCCGTGCGGATCGGGGCGCGGCTCGAGGACAGCTCGCTCGTCGTTCGCAAGCTCGGTACGGGGGAGCGAGTCGTATGCGCGTCCGCGGTATACCTGCGCGCGCACGGCACACCGCGGCACCCCCGCGACCTCGCGAATCACCGCTGCCTCCGCTACGGGTTGCACACATCGCCGAGCAAATGGGAGCTCGACGGGCCCGACGGCCGCACGACGGTAGCGGTGAAGGGGCCGCTGCAGGTGAACAACAGCATCGCCCTGAAGGCCGCGGCCGTCGCGGGCGTGGGCATCTTGCTCACGCCGGACTTCGTCGTCGCCGAGGAGCTCCGTGAGAAGACGCTGCGACGTGTTCTCACCCCGTGGACGCCCAGCGACTACAGCGTGTTCGCGCTATCGCCCCCGACGCGCTTCGCGACCCCGAAGGCGCGCGCGTTCGTCGAGTTCCTCGGGCAGGCGCTCTCGTCGAGCGCCGCGCGAAGGACCTCGGCCCGCGCAGCAACCAGGTTCGAGACTCGCGTTCGCGAGGAACCGGCCAGCGCGTCCCAAAAGCCGGCGAGACGTCGCTCGTGAATCGGGCCGGTGGAGCTTAGGTCGACGCAAAACTGCTCAACGGACGCTCTCGCGATTGCCGCTGGGGCGACGACGCTTCGGCAGTGGCCGAGCTTGTCGGTCCGTCACCCCGGGGCGCGAGGGCATCCTCGCCCGGCGACGCACCGTGCAGCCGGCGCGTCGCGGCCCCCTCCCGGCTCGAAGAAGCTCGGGCTCGCGGTGCCTGGCCTCCCGTTCGCGGGCGGAGGGCACCGCGGTGTCGGCCCAGGCCGACCGTGGCGAGCAAGGCCGCCAGAAATCGGCCATGGCAGGAACTATTTTTGGGAACCTGCGCGAGGTACGGGCAAGACATGGGAGTGACGTCGCTTGCGGAGTCGCTGGTCGCGGGGATACGTCGCCTCGACCAGCGTGGTGTCGAGGAGCCGACGATGACTCCGAGCGAGCTCGTCGAGAGCTTCGCGCCGTTCGTCTTGAGGACGCTGAAGTATCATTCGGTCGCGGAGCGGGATCTCGACGACGTCTGCCAAGAGGTCTTCATCATCATCTTTCGCAGGCTCCCGCAGTTCGACCCGGGGCGGCCGATCCGCGCCTGGATCTACGGGATCTGCATGAAAGTCGCCGCTGCCTACAGGCGGCGGGCTCGTCACCGGCGCGAGGTCCTCGTGCAAGAGGCTCCCGACGAGGTCGTGTCCGGCGCGTCTTCGGGCTCCGACGTCGTCTCGACCCAGCAGCTCGTCGCGATGCTCGCGCGCCTCGACGAGGACAAGCGCACGGTGCTCATCCTTCACGAGATCGAAGAGCTTCCGATGAGCGAGATCGCGCTCATCGTCGATTGCCCGGTGAAAACGGCGTACTCCCGGCTCGCCGCTGCCAGAAAGCAGATGCTGGTCATGATGTCCAAGTGGAATCCGAGGAGGTGACGAGTTGGAGGTCCCTTCTTCGAAAGACGAGGACGCGCTCGACGCTCTGTTCCGGAAGGCCCGCGCGGAAACGAGTGCAGAGCACGTGCATCGCGTCAAGCAGCGGCTCCATGCGCTCGCTCTGGAGGTCGAGACGCCACGTGGCCGCTCGGGAAGCGGTGCCCTCGTGTCGTGCCTCGTCGTGATCGGCTTCAGCCTCCTGCCCGCACCTCGAGAAACCGTCGTCGAACACGCGGGGCCGCCGCCCGAGTCGACCTCGGTGGCGATCGCGGCACCGTCGCCGGAGCTGCCGCACGTCGTCGGACCGGTCCCCGTCGAGGCGCTCGCTTCGGCGCAGGAAGTGCCGCGAGTGGAGTCGGCGCGAGGCGTCCCGGAGGAGCGGGATCAGGCGCTCCGGGATCGACGTCGCGAGCGCGCCCGCGCGGAGCCGGCGCGAGCGGTCGTGGCGAAGCAGGCCGTGGCGGAGGAAAGCTCCCGCATGGTGCCTTCGACGGCGGATGAACCCGCCCCCGCCCCTGCGCCCGTGGCCGAAGTCGTGCGCGAGGAAGGAGAGGCCAGCTTCCTCCGGCGGGCCAAGGTCGCACTCGCGACGGATCCCGCGCACGCCCTCCGGATTACGGATGAGCATCCGGTGCGCTATCCCCGCGGCGTGTTGCTCCAGGAGCGCGAGATCATCGCGATCGAGGCGCTGATTCGATTGGGGCGCGCCCACGACGCACGGGGCCGGGCCGCGAGCTTCCGCTCCCGCTATCCAGCGTCGGCGCACCACGGGCATCTCGACGCCCAGATCGAACGGCTCCTCGACGGCTCGACGAACGACGCGCGGAGGTGAGCGCTATGAGCAAGACGACGCCGCTCGAGGATGACGATCCACTGGGCGCTCGAGAGGGTGATTCGCGACACGCGGAAACAGCCCGTGTAGAAGCTGATAGATGCCGGTGGCCGTGCGCGCGCTCTCCTGCAGAGCTCTTGCTCTGGCGCTCGTGGCGACGGCAGCCCCGAGCCGTGCGGAGGAGCCGACGAGCGCGCGGGTGTGGCTCGACTGGTCGCAGGGGAGGCGAACCGAGGCGTGTTTGCCCCCCGAGGAGGTCGTGCGCGACGTCGAGCAGCTTCTCGGCCGGCGAGTCTTCGTCCCGAGGTCGGAGTCCGATCGGACGCTCCATGTCGACGTGACCCACTACGTCGAGCCATCCCGCTACGCCGCGCAGATGGTCCTGCGCTCGAAGTCCGGGCGGTCGCTCGGGACGCGCGAAATCGTCATCGAGACGAGCACGTGTGACGACGCTTCGGAGGCCTTCGTCCTCGCGATCTCGATGCTGGCCGATCTCCCTCGCACCGCCGAGGAGGTGGCGAGCGAGGCTCCTCCGGCGCCGCCGCAAGCTCTGCCTGAGCCGTGGCGTTTGCAAGCGAGGCTCGGGCCCGCGCTGGCCCTCGACGGGAGCGGGAGCGTTGCCCCTGGCGCACACGTCTCGGCGATGCTCTCGCCGCCCGGCGTATGGCCCTTCGGCTTGGGGGCCCTCTCGACACTACGCTGGAGCTCGCCAACGCCGGCGACGCGCTACGTGCTCTCGAGCACCTCGTTCACGGCCACGGTCTGCCTGCCCCCGCATCGCGATCGCGAGCGACGCCTCGAGGTCACCGGCTGTGCGGGGCCGCAGGCGACGTTCCACATCGGCTCGGGCACGGGGTTCGCGGTCGATCGAACCGCCGTTCGGACCACGTTGGGGGGAGAGCTGCAGGTGTACGGCGGCTACGCGCTCTCGCCGTCGATCCGACTCTTCGCCATGCTCGGGCTCGCAGCGACACCTCAGCAGGTCGAGATCGTCTTCCAGGATCCTGCCGGCAATCCGCGCCGGGTCGATCTGGCGTCCCACGTGACGGTCTCAGCGTCGATCGGGCTCGCGTTCGACATTTTTTAGGAACACGGCCGAGATGCCCGCAATCCATGGATGCGGGCAGGCGGCGCGGAACGTCGCCACGTGACGCAACGGAGGAACGGTGTCCCGACCTGGTGGACTGAGTCGTAGCTTGGCTGGCTGGATACCCGCCGTCGGTGCGCTCGCGCTGATCGCGCTCGCAGTCGCCCCGAGCGCTTGCTCGACGTCGACGCTCTCGATCGGCGAGGAGAGCGCCGACGCGGGAGCACCCCCGCCGCTCGTGCATGTCGACGCGTCGCAAGCGGATGTTCGCGATGCACCGATCGGTGCGTGCCCGACGAGCGAGTGCCCCGCCGGGCGTGCGACGTGCGCGAGTAATCCGTTCCCTTGTGCCGTCGACTTCCTCTCCGACGACGACAACTGCGGAGGGTGTGGAAACGCGTGCCCGGTGCTCGGTGGCCGCCACGCCTCGACGACATGCGTGAACGGCACGTGCTCCCTGAAGTGCGACGCCACGTACTTCGACTGCAACGGTCGAATGGAAGACGGCTGCGAGGTCGACCTCGCCTTCGACAACGAAAACTGCGGTGACTGCGGCGTCGTTTGCCCCGACCTCCATCGCTGCACCAATCGCCAGTGCGTTTGTGAGGTTTGGGACAGCTGCGGCGCATGCGGCAACGTTTGCCCGCCGCCCGATCCGAGCCTTCCGACGTTCCCTCCCGAGTGGAACGCGGACTACGGCTGCGTCAACGACCTCTGCAATCAGCCGACGTGCCACGCGGGCTACGGCGACTGCAACAATGACTTCGCGCCGTCGGGCACGAGCGGTGACGGCTGCGAGACGTTCACGCGCGAGGATCCCCAGCACTGCGGCGAGTGCGGGAACGCCTGCGCGCCGGGCGAGGATTGTTGGGACGGGCAGTGCATCTGCCGCTGCGGGAGCTCCTGCTTCAAGAAGCTCGACTACGACATCAGGAACTGCGGGGCGTGCGGTGTCGCCTGTCTGGGAGTGGCCGGCGGGAACGGCGAGCCGGTGTGCGATCATGGAGTCTGTGACTACCGCTGCTTCGGCAGTCACGCCGACTGCGATCACGACCTCGCGAACGGATGTGAGACGAACATCCTCGACGACCCGCTCAATTGCGGAGGGTGCGGGATCCGCTGCGACGGTGTCGAAGGCCAGGCCTGCGTCGAAGGCCGATGCACCGTAGAGGAGTGCACCGTCCGATGATGTTCCACAGGAAGCTCTTCTTCATCGACGTCGTCATCCTCGCTTCGGTTGGGTTGCCGATCGCGTGCGCCTCCGACGGCACTTCCGACGAGATCGAGCCGGCGCCCGACGCTTCGGTGGCAGCGCCCGACGCCATGGCGCCCGACGCTGCGCCGGACGCCGAAGCAGGTACCGAGACCGGGCCGTGCAGCCCTTCGAAGCTCTGCACCGTGCCGTCGGCCGCCGTCGAGAAGGACGTCAAGCTCACGTCAGTCTGGGGCTCGAGCAAGAGCGACGTCTGGGCGGTCGGCTCCGCGGGGACTGTTCTCCACTACGACGGTGCCAAGTGGGAGAAGGCGGACCTGGCGGGCCCGACGCCCGAAGCCGGCAGCTCGTACACCCTGCGAAGCGTCTGGCTCGAGCGGCCTGACGACGTCTGGATCGCCGACGGTCACGGCATTCGGCACACGACTGGATGGAAGGGGCCGAGCGCGACGGAGTGGTCCTTCCTCTCCTTCCCGACGGACCAATGCACGCCGACATCGGTTCGCGGCATCGGAGGCACGGTCTGGGTCGGGCGCGGTCTCTATCGCGGCTGGTGCCCCTGGCAGCTCGGAAGGTTCGAAGGCTGGTCCGCTGCTGATCCGCACACGGTCCCGGCCATCGGCGCCGCCAACGCGTCGATCGCGATCGCGATGCCCCGCAGTGACGAGGCGTGGGCGAGCTTCAGCTGGCGGCCGCCGATGTCGGAAGTTGGGCATCGCGTTCTCCGGCTGAGCGTTGCGAGCGGAGACGGCGGCGCCTCCGACGCCGCGACTCCCGCCTGGCAGACGGAGGAATACGACAGCCGCACGCAGCGGGCGATGCCTGCCGTGTGGGGAGACGAGCACGCGGTCTGGCTCGCGGGCGACGGCGGCACGCTTCGTCGGCTCGCGCGAGCCGACATGCAAACCAAGAGGTTCGAGATCGTCCCGGGCCCGGTCTCGGCCGACCTCAAGGACCTCTTCGGTTTCGGCGCGAACGACATCTGGGCCGTCGGCGACGAAGGCACGGTCATTCATTGGGATGGGACGCGCTGGACGAAGCTCTCGACTCCCTTCGACGACGCCGACGACAAGCCGAACCTCGTCGCCGTCTGGGGAAGCTCGCCTGAAGACGTCTGGATCGTGGGTGACGGAACGATGCTTCACTTCCAGGGGAATGCGCCATGAAGGTCGTGTGGTCTCGCCACGTGTTCGCGCTGTCCGTGCTCGCGTCCGTTCCGTTCATCGCGTGCGCGGCCAGCGAAGTGCGGCTCGGTTCCGAGGACGCCGTAGCGCCGCCGCCAGGCAGCCAAGTCCCGAGCGTCCCGACGCCGCCCGACGCGGGGACGCCCGACGCGGACGCGGCGCCCGCGCCCGAGCGGAGCCGATGTTCCGAGGGCGGCTTCTGCTTGGAGCCGCTACCACTTCAGAGGCCGCTCCTCGCCGTGTCCGCGGCGAGCATGAACGACGCCTGGGCGGTCGCGCGCGACGCCATTCTTCGTTGGGACGGCACGTCGTGGAAGGACGTCTACCACTACGTGGGGATCGGCAGCGCGGCCCCCGAGCTCTTCGGCATCTGGGCAACGAAGCACGACGATGTGTGGGCACTCGCAACGGGCGCTCTCGTCCGCTACTCGGCTCGCGACGGTGGCGCACCCGCTTTCCGCGAATACCGCACCTCCTTCCGCGCCAGCGCGGCCGACACGGCAACCTACTGGGTGAATCCCGCCTCCGACGAGCTCTGGGTCGTCAACGGATACCGTACGGCTCCGACGGTCTATCGCTACCGCGAGACGCCTGAAGGAGCGCTGGAGGAAACGCGTATCACCGATCCGGCGATCGGCTTTCCCTGGGTCCAGAGCAACGGCACCTTTCTCGTACGAAGCATCTTCGGCTTCGCCTCCGACGACATCTACGTCGGAGGCGCCTGGTGCACTCGCTCCTGCAATTCGTCGTTCCCCGAATTCGGGAGCTTCGACGGGGCGCTCGCCCACTACGACGGGACGAGCTGGTCGATCGTCACGAGGCTCAAAAGGGGCGAGACCGTCTCCGGCATCTACGGGACGAAGGCGGTCGGGGGAGCGCAACGACTCTGGCTCTGGGTCGGGCTCGACGCCTTCTCGTCGATCGGCAACGAGCTTCGCCTCCTCTCGTTGCCGGCAGAAGACGGCGGCGCCGCGACGGTCGTGGCTCAGGAGCGCGTGCGGCTCGGCTTCGCGGTCGGTCATCCGCTGTTCGATAGCTGGAACGCAGGCTGCCATCACATCATCGGCTCGCCGGCCCCGTCCGGCGGCGCGTGGATGTCGGACGTCTGTTCCGTCTACCGCTGGAACGGGACATCGCTGGAAACGAAGTCGACGGTCGTGAACGGCGTGCCCCTCGGGACGATCAACGGCATCTGGGCGGGCGACGACGAAGAGGCGTGGATCGTGGGTGAAGCGCCACGTCAATTCCAGAGCGAGATCCCGGCGGGATTCGCTGCCAGGCGCGTGAGGAAAGCACCGTGAGAGTCTGGACTGCGTTTGCATCTTTGCCACTCACGTGCGCCATCATGATGGCGTGCTCGTCCGAAGGTGGCTCGTCGGAGCCGAACGGTCCGGAGCCTGACGCGTCGACGGAGCCGCCCGTCTCGCCGGAGGCGGGCAGCCCGGACGCGAGCGACCCCGACGCCGGGGCTCGCGATGCTGGGCCCCTGAAGCCCCTCGACGTCGTCTGCGCCGACGCGTCCACGTGTTACGTCGGCGTGAGCGGCAACGGCTCCCGCCACGTGTGTGGCTTGCTCCAGGACAGGACCGTCCGATGCTGGGGCCGAGACTCGCTCGATCCGCCCGTGACTGCGGACGGCGGCGTATCGGTCGGCGACGGTGCGCTCGGTCGCGGCGTCGCCGTGTCGAGGTTGGACGGCGCCACGCCGACAACGGTCGTCGGTCTGTCCGACGTGACTCAGGTCAGCGTCGGCCCCAACTTCGGGACGTGCGCGCGCACGTCGGACGGCTCGGTCTACTGCTGGGGCAAGAACGAGCTCGGCCAGCTCGGGCGCCCCCGCAGCGAGGAACGCCTGCCCACGCCCACACGGGTCGAAGGGATCCCTCCGGTCGACCACGTCGAGCTCGGATCGAGTCTCGGCTGCGCCATCGGTTCCTCGGATCGCGCTCTCTACTGCTGGGGATGGTGGCGAAGTGGCCTCGGCATTCCGGAGGACTTCGCGTCTCCGAGCTTCGCGCCGCAGCTCGTGACGACGTTCCGCGCCCCGGTGAAGGCGCTCGCGATCGGGAGCTACGGCCCGACGACGTTGTACCCCTGGGGCTACGCCGAGCTCGCCGACACGATCGTGGCGCTCCTCGACGGGAACGTGGTGGCCACTCTCGGCAAGAACGTGCTGAGGGGCGACTCTGCCTACCCGACCAGCGGACCCTCCGAGCGTTCCGGCATCGACTGGATCGGCGCGTTCGCCTACGCCACGAGCGACGGCTTCTTCCGTCGCTGGCTTCCGGCGGAAGAGACGGTCTACATCCCGGCGTTCGCTCCGGCGATCGAGCTCAAAGTGTCGGCTGACACCGAAGCCGTGACGGCGCTTCAGGGCGGTGTCGTGACGACGACCGGACGTCTCTTCCGCTGGGGCCCCAACCCGGCGGGAGCGCTCGGCGTAGGTCCGAGCGAGCTCTCGAGGACTCCGTATCCCGTCGAGGTCGAGCAGGTCCGAGGCCGGGTCGTCTCGTTCGCGACGACGGTCGGCTCGACGTGCGCCCTGCTCGTCGACGGCAAGGTGAAATGCTGGGGCGCGAACGTCTACGGGGAGCTCGGCCGCGGGACGACCGACCTGAACGCGCATCCCGAACCGGAGGTCGTTCGATGAGCACCGAAACGAAGCAAGGAACCTCCGTTGAATCGCTCGCACGAGCCAACCTGACGAAGTGCGTCGGTGCGGTCGTCTGCGGTCTCTCGATCACCGCGTTCCTCGCGTGCGGAGACGGCAATCGCGGCGCGTTCGAGCCTCCGCCCCCGCCGCTATCGGAGCCTCCGCCGCCCGAGGTGGAAGAAGAAGAACCGAGCTGCGTCGAGTCCTTCGCCGAGACCCGGCGCGCAGTCGACATCATCATCAGCATGGATCAGTCGGGCAGCATGGCCGAGGAGATCGACTCGCTGAAGCGCAACGTCAACAACCTGCCGAAGCTGCTCGAGGAGAGTGGCCTCGACTACCGGGTCGTCATGATCGCGGAGGTCGGGACTGGCAAGTATGGCATTTGCGTGCCGCCTCCGCTTGGAGGGCCGGACTGCGGCCCGAACGGCGACGTCTTCCGGCCCGTCGACCACATCGTCCGGTCGAACGATTCGCTCTCTATCATGCTGAGCACGTTGCGCCATCCGGTGGCGAAGGTCGCCTGGCACGACTTCTTGCGTCCAGGCGTCCTCAAGGTCTTCGTCCCGATCACCGACGACGAATCTCACGACATCAGCGGAGCCGCGTTCGACGCCGAGCTCCTTCGTCGGGGCGCTCCGCTCTTCGGCACTTCGACTTCGAGAAACTACGTCTTCTTCCCCGTCATCGGGGTGAACGACTATCCTGATACGACGGGCTGCGGCGGCGCGGACGAACCCGGCAAGCAGTATCAGTATCTGGCGACCCTCACGAACGGACGGTGGTTCTCCGTGTGCCGTCCCTCCCTTGCGCCGATCCTCGACGAGATCGGGAAGGCGGCGCGCGAGGCCGTTTCGTGTGAGGTCGCCGTCCCCGAGCCTCCCCCCGGCACCGCCCTCGATCTGTCCCGGATCAACGTGCGAATCACACCGGCGGACGGTGAGCCCGTCCTCGTTCCGCAAGACTCGGCCAAGCCATGCGCCGCCGGCGCGGAGGGCTGGCAGTTCAGCGAGGACAAGAAGAAGATCCTGCTCTGCGGTAGCGCCTGCACTCTGGCGAAGAGCGGCCCCTCGACGAAGTTCACCGTCGGCTTCGGCTGCAACACCAAGGTGCGCTGAACGTCGCCTGCTTGCCCTGTAGCATCTGATCTCGTCGAGTCGCGCGTCTGCCTCGAACGAGGGCCGCTCCGACCCGGGCGGGAATCTTCGCGTCTCCCTCGTCCTCAGCTGCTACGCGTTCGTCGTCGCCGAACGTGTGCGGCGTTCCCTGTCGGCAGGCGGGGACCGTCCAGCTCGTTCGGGTCGGCAGCGCGGCCTGAGCGACACGTCCCCGATCCGCTTGCGAGGCTCGCCTCGCCACGCCATCGCGCGCGTCGTCGTCGCGTGGCTTCCTCGCTGCCCGCTCTGCCTCCGAGCATCGGCGCTCGGCATGCGATGGTCGAGGCCGCGAACAGCGGCGTTCAGGCTGAACCTCCGGCGGTTGTGCAATCGTCGTCGACGGGGAGATGTCGCTGTCGCTCAGCAGACGCCGGGAGGATCGTGTCCCGTCGAGGATGCGCAGGCTGTGCAAGCCAGGATGCGCACGGTGCGCAGCATGCAGCGGTGCGTGCTCCCGAAAGCCTGCGAAGGACGGGCAACCAGCGCCGGCACATGGGGTGCAGGGACGGCTCACGCAGTCGATCGCAGGCACGGACACGACGCAATCCCTTGTGGCCGTGATGCAGATCGCTCGGCGTGCTCTCTCTCGTCCAACTCGTGATCCGGTCCAAGCTGTCGACCAGTTGAGCCTGAGCGGGTTGGTTGATCACGAGGTTCAATGCGAATCGCGATCATTTGCACTTACACACACCCGACGCGTCTGCATTCGAAGGAGCCATCCATCATGCAGTCCGCGGTGGGCGAGTTGCTTGCAGCCCTGTGCCCGGCGGACGCCGAGGTCGAAATTTTCAACGAGAAGGAAGCGGACATACCGCTCGAGCGACACTGGGACCTCGTCTTCTTCTCTTATCTCCATGCCTACTACGAGCATACGAAGGTGCTCTCGGCGATGTTTCGCGCGAGAGGCATGGTGACGGTCGCTGGGGGGCGCCACGCGAGCCACTTCAGCGCGGACTGCGGCAAGTGGTTCGACTCGGTGATCGTGGGCGAGCCGGAGAGCAACGTCCCCGCGCTCATCGCCGACTTCCGGAGAAATGAGCTCAAGCCGCGCTACGCGTTGCCTCCGGCCTTCGATGCGGTCCCAGCGTATCGATACGACCTCGTCGACTTTTCGAAAAACCGGTATCGCCTTCCCGGGATCGAGGCGTCACGCGGCTGTCCGTTCACGTGCAACTTCTGCGTCCTCACCGGCTGGGAGAAGTACCGGTACCGGCCGGTTGCGGAGGTCACACGCGACATCCAGCAGAAGATGCGGTTCAACAAGAACGCATTCGGAGCTTTCGATGATGCCTTCATCTTCCTCGACAACAACCTGGGCGGCTCACCCAAGTACCTTCGAGAGCTCTGCGAAGCCCTCGTTCCCCTGAAGAAGACCTGGGGGTGTGCGCTCACCTGGAACGTCCTCCAGGACGCAGAGCTCTTGCAGCTGATGTCACGCGCGGGATGTCGGTACATCTATTCGGGACTCGAGTCGCTCGATCCGGAGTCAATCGCCTCCATGGGCAAGGGGCAAAACCGGTTGAAGGACACACGGAGGACGATCCGCCGCGTCTACGAGTTGGGAATATTGATGAGCTCCGGGCTGATCGTCGGCTCGGACGGCGACACGGACGAATATCTCGAACGATTGCCCGAATACCTGGATGACCTGGGACCTAGCTGCGTCACCTTTCTCGGTATCGTATGCCCCTATCCGGAGACGCCGTTCTTCGAGACCGTAGTCCGGGAGGGGCGCCTTCTCCCGAACGCGATCTCCCGAGACTTCGACGGCTACACGCTCTGCCATCGACCCAAGCGGCTCGACGTCAGCGCGACCGTCGAACACTTCAAGCGCCTCTGCCGCCAGATCGGGTCGTTGAGGCGGCTCGCGAAGAACGCCTGGCCGCAGCTCTGGATGAGTAGGGCCCCGCGATACAAGGCAACGATTCTGACCTCTGCGCTCGAGTGTCGCTCGCTTCGGAATCCGCTCGCCAACCCGGAGCGCACGTTCATCGCAGGGAAGGATCCCGTCGAGACGTGGGACGCACAGCAGATGGTCAAGCTCGGTATTGCTCAGCAGCGCATCGAGGGGCTGCTCTCGGCCCAGGACAAGGCACTTCTTCGGCCTTCGCTCCGAAGGCCACGTGTCGCGGCCGCGGCGCCGTGACGGGAACCACGATGACGTGGCGGAAGCGGGGCGCCGACCTCGCCTTCGACGCCGTGCTCGAGGGCCTTCGCTGGATCGTCGCGCACCATCCGGCCGGCGATCCCGAGCGGCACGGCATCGAGGTCATCAAGCAAGTACCGTATCTACCGAGCGGCGATGCTGCTCACGCTCTCGACATATATGTCCCGCGGAGCCGCGCCGGCAAGTTGCCCGCCGTGGTCTACATCCACGGCGGGAGCTTTCGCAATCTGTCGAAGGAGCATTTATGGTTCGCCGCGCTCACGTTCGCGCGCAGAGGCCATGTCGTCTTCAACCTCGAATACCGTCGCGGTGGGGCGCACCGCTATCCGGCGGCCCTGGCGGACGTCTGCGCGGCGGCGACTTGGGTGCAGGAGCACGGAGCGCGGTTCGGCGCCGACGTGAATCGACTCGTCTTCGCAGGAGAGTCCGCGGGGGCCAACCTCGCCATGGCGCTCGCCGTCGTCTGCTCCTATCGCCGCGAAGAAACGTGGGCGCGGACCGTCTGGGAAGCATCGGTGACTCCGCGAGCGGTGGCCCTCGGCTGCGGCGTCTTCCAGGTCAGCCGACCGCAGCGCTTCACGCCCGAGGGCCGTCTCGGTCCGTGGATCTCGGCGTGTTTGCACGACGTCGCCAATAACTATCTGCCCGATCCTGCGGCGGCACCGGGTACGTATTCGCTGGCCGATCCGCTGCTCGTCGTCGAAGCCGGCGTGCCGGCGCGCCCTCTGCCGCCCTTCTTCCTCGGCGTTGGGGACCGCGATCCGCTGCAAGACGACACGGAGCGCCTCTCTCGCGCGCTCGCTCGGCTCGGGGTCGAGCACGAGGCGAAGCGATACGCCGGCGGCGTGCACGGCTTTCACGTCCTCTTGCCATGGACCCGCCTGTCGCGCGCGCTCTGGGAAGATCAGTTCGAGTTCCTCGATCGCGCTCTCGCGCGGCAAATTCCAGGCCTCGACGACCCGCTCGATACTCGCGCGATGTAAACCGCCGAGGCGCTCGGCGTCGTTCACCCGTCACTGCGAGCCTCGGCGCCTTCGTCGTGCGACGGCCACATGCGCGCCAGCGTCGTGAACAGCAGCGGGAGGTCGAGCGGCTTGGCGATCCATGTGGCCGCGCCGATGTTGCGGGCCTCCTCCGCGGGATTGGCGACGCCCGTCATCGCCACGATGGGGACCCCGACCAGCGTTGGCTCGGCGTGCATCCAGCGGGCGAGCTCCCACCCGCTCATGATCGGCATCATCAGATCGAGCAGAACGAGCGCGGGCCGGGCTGGGCCTTGCAGGACGTCTTGCGCTTCCCGGCCGTTTGCGGCGGTGACCACCGGGAACGCGCTCAGGCGCAGCAGCTCCGCCAAGCTTTCACGGAGGTCGTCGTCGTCCTCGACGACGAGCACGAACCCTGAGCGGCCCGGGTCCGTGTCCACTTCAAGCCATCCCTTTGCATTCGGGGAACACCACGGTGAACGTACTCCCTCGGCCCAACTCGGACTGCACTTCGGTGCGGCCGCCCAGGGACGAGACCATGTCCCGTACCAGCGTCAGGCCCAGTCCTACGCCCGCGTGATGCTTCCGCTGGATCGGCTCGAGTTGCACGAACGGCTCGAAGATCGCGCCGACTTGCTCGGCGGGGACCCCAGGGCCGGTATCCGTGACGCGCATGCGGAATCCGTCCTGCCCGTGCTGGAGCGAGACCTGGATGCGGCCGTGCTCGGTGTACTTGATCGCGTTGCCGATGAGGTTCGCGAGGATGACCCGCACCGGCTCCTCCCGGCCCGAGCAGGGCGGGAGAGGAGGCGGCGGCTCGAGCTCGAGGACAAGGCCCTTCTGCATGGCCTGAGGCTGCATGTCCTCGACCACGTCTCCCGCCAAGCGCGCGAGATCCGTGGGCTCCGCTTCCGTCGGCGAAGCGCCGCTCTTCAAGCGCACGTACTGGAGCAGCCCCTCGAACAGCCCCTGCAGACGCTGCGTTGCGCGGTCGAGCCGCTGTACGGGCGTTTGCAACCCCTCCGGCACGCCGGCCATCTCCATCAATTTGAGCTGCAGCAAGATGTTGGACAGCGGCGTGCGCAGCTCGTGTGACACGAGGTTGAGGAAGGCGGTCTTCGCCTCGCTCACCTTCTCTGCCTCGTCCTTGCGCTCGATCAGCTCCGCCGCGAGGCGGCTGACGTCGTGCTCGCTGCTGGTGAGCGACGACTGAAGCAGCTTGCGCGCGTGGCTGACGCGTAGCCATGTGGCCACGCGCGCGGAGAGCTCGTCCGTGTTGAAGGGCTTCATGACGTAGTCCTGGGCCCCGTCCCGCAAGAGGCGCACCCGGCTCTCGTCGTCGGCTTTGGCGGTGAGCACCACCACCGGAGTCGCTTCCGTTTCCGGGTGGCGGCGCAGCTCGCGAAGGAGCTCGTCGCCGCTTAGGCGCGGCATCATCATGTCCGTGACGATGAGGTCGGGCTCGAGCCGCAGCGCCGCCTCGAGCCCTTCCTGCCCATCGGCGGCGCATTCCACGTCCCACTCGGCGCCCAACGCCTCGGCGAGGAACCGGCTCATGTCCGGGTTGTCCTCCACCACCAGGATGCGCGCGCCATGCCCATGACGGGCAGCAGGGCGCGCCTCCGCCGCGCCTCTTTCCAGCTCGGCCACGACTTGGTCTGCGGGGGAGGGGAGTCCTGGTGCCGTGAGCAGCTCCTTCGTCACTTCTGCACCGGCGGGGGCCTCCAGAGGGAGCTCCACGCGAAACCGCGCGCCGCCGAGCTCAGGTGCAGAGTCCACCTCGATCGTGCCTCGGTGCGCGAGGACGAACTCCCGTGCGATGCCCAGCCCGAGACCGGCGCCGCCGAAACGCCGCGTCGCTCCACCCTCGACCTGAAAGAAGCGCTCGAAGATGCGCTCGCGCAGCTCGGGCGGCACGCCCGGACCACTATCGGCCAATGCGAGGACGGCTCGGTCCGCCACGGCGCGGAGTGCGAGCCGAACGCTCCCGCCGCGCGGCGTGAACTTGAACGCGTTGGAGAGGAGGTTCAGCAGCACGCGCTGGATCTTGTCGAGGTCGATCGACGCCGGCAGCTCGTCGGGCGTCGTCACGGAAAATGACACGCCGTGCTCCTGGGCGATGGCATCGAAGTTGGCGGCGATCTCCCGCGACAGCCGGGCCAAATCGCTGCGCTGGTAGGTGACGGACATCTTGTTCGCGTCCAACCTGGCGATGTCGAGCAGGTCGTTGACCAACCGCAGCAGGATCCGCGCGTTGCCTTGAGCCATCGTCAGGGCCTCGCGCAGACCGGGAGGCAGGTCCGGTGTCGCGACCCATCGTTCTAGCGGTCCGAGAATGAGGGTGAGTGGGGTGCGAAGCTCGTGGCTGACGTTGGCGAAGAACTGCGTCTTGAGCTCGTCGTACTCGCGGAGCCGCTCGTACAGGTGCCGGATCTCGTCGTTCTTGCGAGCCACCTCGGCTTCCACGCGCTTGCGCTCGGTAACGTCGCGCCCCTCCGGGATGAGGAAGACGACCCTTCCGTCCGGACCGCGCACCGGCTTGATCGACAAGTCCACCGTGATGAGCTCGCGGCCGCCGCCACCGTAGTGGACGACCTCGGTGCGGACGAAAGCGCCCTGCGCGGCCTCCGCGATGAGACCGCGCAAGCGTTCCTGCAAGCCGGCCGATACGGTCCACCACGGCGCCTCCCAGAAGGGCTTGCCGAGCACCTCCTCGGCCGTGGCGCCCACGGCCTCGAGCGCACTCCGGTTGATGTCCAACGTGGTCCCATCCGGGGAGAGGACCGCGACGAATTCATAGATCTCGTCGAGGACCCGGCGCGCGAGGCCGGGCTTTGGCGTCGCGTCGCGCCCGCGCAGCGCTGCCCGTTCGGTCGGTGCCGTCTCGCGAGATCCGTCGCTCGTTTGGCCCACAGTCTCCTCTCCGCCGCGGATCGTGGAATCCGCTGGAGCCTGCCTCTGTCACGGAGATTTAGTGCTGGCGATCGGTGGGGCCAAGCAGAGCAGAGCGCGGGGCATCGGCTGCCTTCGACGAGCCGTACGCGACCACATGCGTAGCGGAGCTCGTGTCGAAAGCTCAGGAGCTCGGCGCCGCGTCCGAGACAGCGGAGCGTGCAAGCGGGCACCTGTCGTGCGAGCGGCTGCCCGACCACGAGAGGCTCTTCGCAACCCGAGCGACGCGATTGCTCGGGCCGCGCTCTCGGTGCTCACCTATCGCCGACCGCGATGTGCGGAGCCTCGTGAGACCCGCACGTCGCGTGTGCCGACGCGAGGAGGCCGCTCAGGCGAGCGCGTACCACTCCTGGAGCGAGCGGACGCGCTCGGTGCCGTCGTCGTCTTCGAGCGCCGAGCAGCCCGCGCGAGCGAGTGCGGTCGTCGTGAAGCAGGGGATGCCTCGCGCGAGCGCCGTCTGCCGAAGCGGCCGCGTGCGCGCGACCTCGTCGTCGCCCTCTGCGGTGACGATGGCGACGGCCATCGCACCGTCTCGGAGGGCGGCCTCGGACGCCTCGGCGGAGAGCACCTCGGAGGGGACGCGCGAGGCCGACAGCGCCGCCGCCGTGTCCTTGTCCGCGGCGATCGAGAAACCGAGCGCGCGGAGCCGGCGCGCGATCTCGACCACGATGCCGCGATCGGATTTCGACACGGAGAGCAGCGCCTTCGCGGTCTCGCCGGGGCGAGGGGCTTTGAGCTGCACGCCGATCGCGCGGAGCGCCTTGGCGTAGGCGCGGGCGGCGGTCTCGCCGACGCCCATGACCTCACCGGTCGAACGCATCTCGGGGCCGAGGATGGTGTCGGCGCCGGGCAGCTTCTTGAACGGGAAGACGCACTCCTTCGCGGCGACATGCCGGGCGAGCGGCTGCTCGGTGATGCCGAGCTCGTCGAGCGTCTTGCCGAGCATCACCTTCGTCGCGATTCGCGCGAGGGGCACGCCGGTCGCCTTCGAGACGAAGGGCACCGTACGGCTTGCGCGCGGGTTCACCTCGAGGACGTAGACCTTGCCGTCCTTCACCGCGAGCTGCGCGTTCATGAGGCCGACGACGCCGAGCTCGAGAGCGAGCTGCCGAACGACGCGCTCGATCTCGTCGACGATGTCCGCGCCCAGCGTGAACGGCGGGAGCACGGTCGCAGAGTCGCCGGAGTGGATGCCCGCGCGCTCGAGGTGCTCCATCACCGCGCCGATGACGACGCGCTTGCCGTCGGAGACGCTGTCGACGTCGATCTCGATCGCGTCCGCGAGGAACCGATCGACCAGGATCACCGAGCCCTCTCCGTCGAACGGCATCAGCGCGAGGTGCGCGTCGAGCTCTTCGCCCGTGCGTGCGATCTTCATCGCCCGGCCTCCGAGCACGTAGCTCGGGCGGACCAGCACCGGCCAGCCGAGCTGCTCGGCGGTGGCGTGGACCTCGTCGCGCGTCCGGGCGACCGCGCTCGCGGGGCGCTGGAGCCCCAGCTTCTCGAGCACCTCGTCGAAGCGTCCGCGGTCCTCGGCGCGATCGATCGCGTCGGCGTTCGTCCCGAAGAGGCGGATGCCGCGCGCGGCGAGCGCGTTTGCGAGACGGAGCGGCGTCTGCCCGCCGAGCTGGACGAGAACGCCGTCCGGCTTCTCGACGTCGCAGATCGCGAGCACGGTCTCGAGCGTGATCGGCTCGAAGTAGAGGCGATCGGCGATGTCGTAGTCGGTGGAGACCGTCTCCGGGTTCGAGTTGACCATGATGGCCTCGAACCCGAGCTCCCGCGCGGCCGCGACCGCATGGACGCAGCAGTAGTCGAACTCGATGCCCTGGCCGATCCGGTTGGGGCCTGCGCCGAGCACGACGACCTTCGGCTTGCCGAGGGCCGGCGGAGCGTCGTCGCTCGCGCCTTCCCACGTGGCGTAGAGGTACGGCGTGGTGCCGGGCATCTCCGCCGCGCAGGTGTCGACGCGGGAGAACGTCGGCTTCACGCTTGCGGCCTCGCGGGTCGCGCGGACCGCGTCCTCGGTGGACCCGACCAGCTTCGCCAGGCGCGCATCGGAGAGCCCGAGGCGCTTGTAGTAGAGCATGCGGTCGGCGTCGGCGAGGCCGGCCTCACCGCCCGCCTGGGCTGCGCGCTCGGCGTCGACGATACGCTGGAGCTGCGCGATGAACCACGGGTCGATCGCCGTCGCCTGGGCGACGTCTTCGTGGCTCGCACCGACGCGGAGCGCATCGACGACGTGCAGCAGGCGCCGATCGTTCGGGCGCGCCGCGAGCTCGAGGATGCGCTTCACGTCCGTCTCGGTCGACCCGGGCGACAGGCCGTCGAGGCCCGTCTCGAGGCCGCGCGCTGCCTTCTGCACCGCTTCGGCGAACGTGCGCCCGATCGCCATCGTCTCGCCCACGCTCTTCATCTGCGTGCCGAGCGTGTCGTCGGCGCCGGGGAACTTGTCGAACGCGAACCGCGGCCACTTCACCACGACGTAGTCGAGCGTCGGCTCGAACGCGGCGCTCGTGCTCGTGAGGTCGTTCGTGAGCTCGTCGAGGCTGTAGCCGATGGCGAGCTTCGTCGCGATCTTCGCGATCGGATACCCGGTCGCCTTCGAGGCCAGCGCGCTCGAGCGCGAGACGCGCGGGTTCATCTCGATGACGCGCATGGCGCCATCGTGCGGGCGCACCGCGAACTGCACGTTCGCGCCGCCGGTCTCGACGCCGATCTCGCTCATCACGGCGCGTGCGGCGTCACGGAGGCGCTGGTACTCCTTGTCCGTCAGCGTCATCGCGGGGGCGACGGTAATCGAGTCGCCGGTGTGGACGCCGAGCGGATCGAGGTTCTCGATCGTGCAGACGACGATGAAGTTGTCCTTGCGATCGCGGATGACCTCGAGCTCGAACTCCTTCCAGCCGAGGAGGCTCTCCTCGACGAGGACCTCGTGCGTCGGCGACTCCGTGAGCGCCAGCGCGACCTTGGCCTCGAGCTCGCTCTCCGTGCGGACGATGCCGCCACCGGTGCCGCCGAGGGTGAACGACGGGCGCAGGATGAGCGGCAGCCCGAAGTCGCGCAGCGCGACCTTCGCCTCGTCGAGCGATCGCGCGACGACCGCGCGCGGGCACTCGAGCCCGATGCGCTCCATTGCGGCCTTGAAGAGTGCGCGGTCCTCCGCCTTCCGGATCGACTCGGGGCGGGCGCCCAGGAGCTCGATACCGAGGCGTGCGAGCGTGCCGTCGTCCTCGAGGCCGAGGGCGAGGTTGAGCGCCGTCTGTCCTCCGAGCGTGGGGAGGATCGCGCTCGGTCGCTCCTTCTCGACGATGGCGCGGGCAGCGCGGAGGTCGAGCGGCTCGACGTACGTTCGATCCGCGAGCTCCGGGTCCGTCATGATCGTCGCCGGGTTCGAGTTGACGAGGACGACCTCGTAACCCTCGGCGCGGAGCGCGCGGATGCCTTGCGTCCCGGAGTAGTCGAACTCGCAGCCCTGGCCGATCACGATCGGACCGGCGCCGAGGACGAGGACACGCTTGAGATCAGTCCTTCGAGGCATCGGCGACCCCTTCGAGCTCGGGCATGCCGAGTGCGAGGTTCAAGTTTCGGAGCGCCTGGGTGGCGGCGCCACCAAGGAGGTTGTCGATCGTGGCGACGACGACGGCGTGCCGGCCGTCCTTCGAGACGGAGAGGCCGCCGATCGCGACGTGATGCTTGCCGGCGATGTCGCGCACGAGCGGCGGATCGGCCGAGAGGGTCACGAGCGGCTCGTCGGCGTACGCGGCCTCGTAGCGACGCGTCAGCCCCTCGTGCGTCTGCGGCTCCGCGAAGCCGACGGAGACCGTGGCGGTGATCCCGCGGAAGAAGGGGGCGACGTGGGGCGAGAAGAAGAGCCGGCAGCCGAGCTGGCGCGCGACCTCGCGCTCGTGGATGTGCTCGACGAGGGAGTAGGGGAGGAGGTTGTCTCGCAGCACCTCCGGATCGTTCTTCGGCGAGGGCTTGGTCCCTGCGCCGCTGTAGCCGCTCACGCCGAAGACGGCGGCGGGCCCTTCGAGGAGCGGGACGAGCGGAGCGAGCGCGAGCTGCATCGCGGTCGCGTAACATCCGGGGTTCGAGATCCGTCGCGCGCCGCGAATGCGATCGCGGAGCCGCTCCGGCTGTCCGTAGACCCACGTGTCGTCGAAGCGATGATCGGCCGAGAGATCGACGAGGACCGCATCGGGCCGTGTGCGCGCGATCGCGTCGACGTACGCCGCCGTCGCGCCGTTCGGCAGGGCGAGAAGGTAGGCGTCGAGCTTGGCGGCGGCGATGTCCTCGGGTGAAAGCCCGTCGCGTGCAGACACGGACAGCGCGAGCTCGAGACCGTCGTGACGCTGAACGAGCTCGACGAGCTCACTCCCGACGTGGCCTCGGGCTCCGACGATTGCGACCCTCATCTTCACGTTGGCGGTCATTAGTCGATCGATTCCCGAACCAAAAGGCGCCTTCGTTCAGGAGGGCGGCGTGACGGATATGGGCGAGACATCGGCTGTCGCGGCTGCGGCAACGGCCATCGGCGAGGACGGCGCGTCGTAGAACGTCGCCGGCATCTCGAGGGCGCGCTCGACCGAGCGCTGGATCTCGCCGAAGTCGCTCATCCCGGTCCAGAAGACCCACCACTTCTTGGTCTTGTAGAGGCCGTCGGCCTTCTGCGCGTACCAGGCGTTGACGGCGTTGTTCGCCCGCGAGCGCCAGAAGAGCTTGGGCGTCTCGCGGCGCATGCGCTGCCAGATCGAGCCGCCGATGCCTTCGCCCTGCGCCTCGCTCGTGACCGCGAACTTGTCGAGGTAGGGCACCCCGCCCTCCATCGTGAGGATGGCCGTCGCGCGGTACGACTCCGCGAGATAGACCCGGTACGGGGCCTTCTCCTCGAAGTACCGCTCGTCGAGCTTTCGCGCGAAGCACTCCTCGAGCAGCTGACGCATCCGGTCGTTGTCGATCGCGGACCAGTCGTCGTGGCGGACCACCTTCTCGCCGCGACGGACGAGCGTTCCATGACCGCCGTGGGTGAAGAGCTCCTTCGCGAGGTGCTCCGGCGACGTGATCGACACCGACGACGTCGGCGGGAGATCCGAGAGGAGGGTGTTGATCTCGACGAGCTTCCGCTGCGACTCCGCGTCGAGCCCAGAGCTCTGGCTGAGCTCGGCGTAGTCCTCGGCGAGGTTCACCGCGGACCGGACGAGGCCCGCGCCGTCGATGAGACCACCCGCCTCGTTGAGGAAGACGACCTTGTGCGGCTTGAGCGCGAGCGCGATGGCGCGCGCCACGGCGTCGGCGTGGACGACGAGGATCTGCCCCTTCGAGGTCTCGCCGAGCGGCGCCACGATCGGCAGGACACCGGCGCGCGCGGTCTGGGCGATGGCGCTCTCGCGGACGCCCGTGATCGCGCCGATGAGGCCGAGATCGTGCGTCTCGACCTTCTTGGCGTCGACGACGCCCGAGGTGAACGGGCGAGCGCGGGTCTCGAGTCCCTCGAGCGCCTCGACGAGGCGGAGGTTGGTGTCGTGGAGGACGCGCCGAGCGATCTCGAGCGCGGCCGGGGTCATCTTGCGGAGCCCCTTCACGACGGGCGCGTCGACGCCGGCCTGCGCAAGCGCGCGGTCGAGCTGGACGTTACCGCCGTGGACGACGATCGGGACGAGCCCGACGCGCTGGAGGAACGACATCGACGAAGCGAGCGCGTCGAGCGAGCGGTCGATGATCGCGCCGCTCACCTTCACCACAGCGAACTTCGGCGCATCGACGCTCGCGTAGTGCTTGAGGTACTGCTCGACCTCCTTGCGGCTGCCGATGTTGGTGAGGAGCCGGACGATGACGTCCTGCGTCTCCTTCTCCTTGTTCGTCATCTTCAAGTCCCCAGGTGAGAGACGTCGATTCAGCCAGACGACGGAGTCGAGGCGAGGCGCTTCATCAGCGCCTTCTGGACGTGAAGGCGGTTCTCCGCCTCTTCGATGACGAGCGAGCGCGGTCCGCTCACGACCTCGTCGGTCGCCTTCACGTTGCGGCGAAGCGGCAGGCAGTGGCTGAAGAAGGCGTTGTCGGTGAGGCTCATCTTCTGCGCGTCGACCATGAAGTGCTGGTGGCGATCGCGGATGGGCTTCTCTTCTTCCCAGCGCCCGAAGTACGGGAGCGCGCCCCAGCTCTTCGCGTAGACCACGTGCGCGCCGGCGTACGCCGACTCGATGTCGTGGCTGACGGTCACCGTGCGGCCGTTCTCGGCGGCGCTCGCGCGGGCGGCGTCCATGTACCGAGAGTCGAGCACGTACTCGGGCGTCGGGCAGAGGAGCGTCACGTCGAAGCCGAACTTGGCCGCGATGATCAGGGCGGAGTTCGCGACGGCGGTGTTGAGCGGCTTCGGGTGGTACGTCCAGGTGAGGACGAGCTTCTTCCCGTCGGTCGTGCCCAGGCGCTCCTTGAGCGCCAGCATGAGCGCGAGCTCCTGACACGGGTGCGTGATCGTCTCCATGTTGACGACCGGCACCGTCGCGTACTTCGCGAACTGGCGGATCACGAGGTCCTCGCGGTCATCCTCCCAGCGCTGGAACTTCGGGAACGCCCGCACGCAGATGAGGTCGCAGTACCGGGAGAGGACGCGCGCCACCTCCTCGACGTGCTCCTCCGCCTCGGCGTTCATCACGACGCCGTCGCGATACTCGATCGGCCAGGCGCCCTTGCCGGGCTCGAGGACGACCGCGTGCCCACCCATCTCGAACACGCCGATCTCGAACGACGAGCGCGTACGCAGGGACGGGTTGAAGAAGACGAGCGCCACGCTCTTGCCCGCGAGGTGCGCGGGCCGTGCGGTCTTGCGCGTCGCCTTCAGCTCGGCAGCGTCGGTGAGGATCCCGTCGAGCTCGGAGCGCGACCAGTCGAGAGTGGAGAGGAAGTGGCGAATGGCCATCGAGAGGCTCCTCCATAATCGGTGCGCGCCGCGAATCAAGCGACGTTTTCGACCACGTGTTCGACGAGCACGCATCGGGCCGTCTCGCGGCTCTCGCTCCCGCTCTCCGTCACCCACCGGCAGGCTTCTTCGTCGGTCCGCTCGGCTCCGTCTCGCGGCTCTCGCTCCCGCTCTCGGTCACCCGCCGGCAGGAGCGCTGTCGTGTGACGGCTCTTGGCCTACTCATTGGGTAGCTGTTGCGCGAGACCGACGAGCGTGCGCAGGAGCTCCCCGGCGTCCTCCGCGCCAAGCTCGTCCGCGAGAGCCATGTAGACGGCTTCCGCGAGGACCCGACAGCCGTGGTCGAGCGCTACGGTCTTCCCGAGCTCCGTCGGGCGAAGGGCGCGCCACCGCCGGTGGTGCTCTGCGAGGTCGTTAAGCTCGGTTAGCGACCTCGCGGAGGAGGCCGAGCGGCGGCCCGAATCCCGGCCGCGGCGCTCGATCTCGACAGCGCCGGTGGTGCTCTGCGAGGTCGTTAAGTCCGGTTGAGTACCTCCAGGGGGAGCCGCCGTGCTGGCAAACGAGGTGCCCCCCGCTGCGAGCGAGTAGCGGTACTGGAGGCCGAGCGGCGGGTCGGAGTCCCGGCGGTGGCGATTGGTGTCGGCGTCTTCGGTGGAGCTTCGCGAGGTCGTTAAGTCCGGTTAACGACCTCGACGGGGGAGGCTGTTGTCGTTCGATGCCGGCTGACATCCCCCGAACCTCCGGTGCGTGTGAGGTTCGGAGCCCCCATCGAGTGGGTGAGGTCGTCCGCGGATCGAGTGGGCCGACGTGATGGGGGCGACGCGGGCGGATGCAGTGAGCGGCGAGTCAGCCGAGGAGCGACGCGGTGATGCGAGGGCGGCGGGGAACTGCCACGCCGATGCGCTCGAGGTGACCCGCGGCTGCGAAGATCGTGGCTTCGTCCCACGCGTCGCCGACGAGCTGGAGCCCGACGGGGAGGCCGAGCGCGTCGCAGCCGACGGGGGCGGAGAGGGCCGGGAGGCCCGAGAGGTTGCCGAGGAACATGAAGCGGCAGAGGGCGTCGATCACCTTCGTGTCGAGGAAGCCCGTGCGCATGTCGGTGTCGGAGACCTTGGTGGCTGCGGCGCCGGCGGAGGGGAGGGCGAGGAGATCGATCGTCCCGAACGCGCGCGCGAGCTCGCGGCGGAGGCCGCTGCGGAGGCGGCAGACGTCGAGGTACTCGAGGGCATTGAAGGCATCGAGGGCGGCGAAGGTGACCTGGAGGTCGTCGCCCATCTCATCGGCGTTGTCGCGCCACTCGGTGCGGAGCTGTGCGCGCGCTTCTCCTGCGATGACGACGTAGCCGATGGCAGCGGCGTACTTCGCGAGCTCGAGGCGGATCGGGACGAGGACCGCGCCCTCCTGCTCGAGCGCGGCGAGTGCGGCGCGGCCCGCGCGCTGCACGGGCTCGGACGCGACCTCCCACTCGGAGTCGGGGACGCCGATCACCATCCCGCGGACGCCGCGCGAGAGGGCGGTGACGAAGGATCCTGTCTCGCGGCGGGGGGCGCCGAAGGTCTGCGGGTCATTCGGGTCGACTCCGCTCAGCACCTCGAGCGCGTGCGCGAGGTCGACGGTCGAGGAGGCGAGCGGTCCGAGATGCGCGACCGTGCCTCCGGAGGAGTCGCCGGAGCGGCTGATGCGGCCCCACGTCGGCTTGATCCCGAACACGCCGTTGATCGATGCGGGGATCCGGATCGAGCCGCCGCCGTCGCAGCCGAGGCTGAACGGAACGAGACCGGTCGCCACGGCGACGCCGGATCCGGTGGAGGAGCCGCCGGCGATGTGCGCTACGGCGTGCGGGTTGCGGGGCATCGCGCGCTTCGAGTTGGCGCCGTTCGGTGTCATGCCGAACTCGGTCATCGGCGTCGTGCCGAGCGTGACCGCGCCGGCCGCGCGGACGCGGGCGACGCTGGTCGCGTCTACAGAGCAAGGAGACGGATCGATGAAGGCCGTGCCTGAGCGGCGCGCGAGGCCCTGCACGGCGGTCTGCTCCTTCACGGCCCACGGGACTCCGTCGAAGTACCCGGCGGGACGCCCCTCACGCCAGCGCTTCTCCGAGGCCTCGGCTTCGGCGAGCGCGGCTTCCTCGGCGAGCTCGCAGAGAGGGCCGACCGTCGGCTCGAGGTTCGCGAGCCGTTGTGCCTCTGCCAGCGCACGGCGGACGACCTCACGCGGCGAGACCTTGCCGGTACGGTACGCCGCCGTCAGCGTCGCGCTGGTGGGCGCCCAGCTCTGCCCCGTGGGGAGCGGAAGGCCTTCCGACGGAACCGCACGCGGCGGGCGGCCGGGGTGAGCGTTGTTGTCGAGGGGGACGTCCCCGCGAAGCCCGTCCGGGAGGACTGCGAGGCGGTCGATGCCCAGATCGGCTCGAAGGACGCGCTGCAAAGCGACTCCCCCGACGCGCGTGCGCGCGAGGCGGGCGAGGTTGCGGAGAGGAGCACCGCTGAGGCGTGGCGATCGGGGAACATCGGCCATGACGAGCACGCATATTGCCAGCGGGCCGCGCAAATGGCACTGGGTAGCAGTGTCCACGGCTACAACCGAAGGCATCAAGGTCATCGTTCGCGCGGTTTACGTGCCGGAGCAGTCCTCGCCGCGCACGCATCGGTACGTCTTCGCGTACACCGTGAAGATCGCCAATGAAGGCGAGACCCCGGCGCAGCTCCGAAGTCGGCACTGGATCATCACGGACGGCGAGGGCCGCGTCGAAGAGGTGAAGGGCCCCGGTGTCGTCGGACAGCAGCCGTACCTCAACCCCGGCGACCAGTTCGAGTACACGAGCGGTTGCGTCCTCACGACCCCGCGCGGCGAGATGCGCGGGACGTATCAGATGCACCGGCCCGACGGACGCGAGTTCGACGCGACGATCGCGCCGTTCTCGCTGACTCTGCCGTACTCGCTCAATTGAGCGCGGTGCCATCGGCGCCGGCGCGCGACGTCAACGCGCCGGCGGCAACGATGGGTCGAGGTCGTCGTCCTCCGTGACCGGCGCGCGCCGGCGGCGAGCGATGCCGACGATGGGTGAGTCGATGTTACCGCTGATGCGCGCGCGTCGGCGTCGCCGGCGAGGTCGGGGACGCGCGTGGCGCTCCTGCCGTGCCACCATGCAGTCGAATGGTGGCGCGCAGAAGGGACGGAGCTGGCGGCGACGCCGGCACGACGCCCGCGAGCGCGCCGCTCCTCGTCACGTCAGGCGCTCCGAACGGCGATCACCTCGGAGGCGGGACGTTCGGATGCGCGCCGGGACGCTCGCTCGCGAACGGAGGCGGGGGAGCGCCGACCGCCGAGCGCGCCGGCACGCCTCGCGTGAGCGCGAGCATCCACTCGTCGAAGAGCTCGGCGCGGAAGTCGAGATCCATCGCCACCTCCGCGTCGACGGTCTCGTAGTCAAAGCTGTCCGCGCCGACGGCGAAGAGCATCGATGCGTCGTCGGAATGTCCATCGTCTCGAGGACCATGTCGATCTCCGGGAAGGCCCGCTGCGCGAGCTTCGCGAGGACCTCTTCGTAGATGTTGTCCATGAGCGCAAACCGGTTGCGAAGATCCGGTGAGCGCCCGCTCGAGGAGGCAGAGCAGCCCCGTGAACGGCGATACGATTTTGTAGAAGCTCGTGAGAATGAACGAGACGACTTCGCGTGGTGCCGTCATGTCCTGCGCGGACATCACGGGTGTGAGTGGAAGCGATGGCCTTCGCACGAAGCGGCATCTCGTCGAAGAACGCCTTGTTGTCGATTGTGCGCGCGCTCACGAAGTCGTCAGGTCCAAGTGGGGTCTTGAAATGGTTTCACCGGCGCTCCCTTGGATGGTCTGCGTTCGCTCCCCACGCGTCGCTTCGGACGAGGCGAAACTGCGCCCGTTCGACGCCCTGCTGCGTTGAGTCGCACTGGTTCTGGGAGGTGCACGAAAAGTGTCGAATTGGTGGAAATTTGTATTGCTTGGCACGGTGCCGGACTACTGAACATTCTATCCCGACTGACGTTCGCGGTGGTCATCTCGACCGGAGGTGCGCGCCGCTCCAGCGCTCGAAGTCGGGGCTCGCTCCCCAATGAGTCAGAGCGGGGCCTCCGTGATTCGCGCAATGGGAGGCCTCCATCAAGGCGGCGTATTCCACTTTTTGAGCGGAACTTCCGATACATGCGAGAGGGGGCGAGCGAGTCTGGAACGCGATGCTCTTTCGCGTGGCCGGTCGAAGGATTGTGTGCCTATATCTCAGGGGCACTCCGTGGCGCCAAACGGAGGTCTCGTCTGGGGGGGCGAAATGATGTGTGCGACTTCGATCGAAGTGTCGAATGTGAGCTCGGCAGATCCCGTGCGCGCTCTCTCGGCGGTCGCGGAGCGTGGTTTCGGCAGCGCACGTGAGGCCGCGCAGGCAGTCCTTGGTCTGATCCACGAGCTCGTGGGCCTGCGCATCTGCGTGGTCAGCCGCGTCGATCTCGCGGCGAACACCCTCACGGTCATCGAGAGTCTCGACAAGGCGAATACAGGTATCGAGACGGGGATGGTGGTGCCGGCCAACGAGATGCCGTGCGACTACGTCGTGCGGTCGGCCGCGCCGCTGCAAGAGTACGATCTCGACGCTCATCCCGCCTTTCGCTCCTCACCGTTCCGGGCGAGGATCGGCCTGCGTTCGTACATCAGTGTTCCGCTCGCGCGGAGCGACGGCACCGTCTGGGGAACGCTCGCCGCGACCGATACGGAGCTGCGCGCGACGACCGAGGCGCATCTCCAGACGCTCACCGTGTTCGCTCGCCTCCTGGTCTTCGAGTTCGAGCGGGAGGAGCAGCGCGACGCGCTCGCGGCCCACGCGAAGATGCTGGCGGAGCGTCTTGCGATGGCGGAGGAGCTCGAAGAGGAGCGCCTCCGCGCCGTGCGCCTTCAGACGGTGCTCGAGGCGACGGCGACGGTGAGCCACGAGGTCAACAATCCGCTCACCGTGCTCCTCTTGCGCCTGGGCCGGCTCGTGAAGCGTCTTTCGCCGGAGGACGACGATACGGCCGACGATCTAGAGACCGCCCTCGAGGCCGCAGACGAGATCCAGAGGGTCACCGTGCAGCTCCGCAGCGTCGTCCAGCCCATCAGCACGCACTACCTGGCGAGCAAGGCGCGCATGCTCGATCTGGCGGCGTCGATCAAGGACCGCCGCCGCCGGAGCTGACCGCACGATCCGATCTCGAGGAGTCACGCGGCGCCGGCGGCGATCGTGGCTCGCGGGACGCGCGAATGGAGCGCTGCGGGCTTCGGAGGGGCCGTCGCATGCGCTGGCGTCGAGACGACGGTTGGTTTCGCCGGGAAAGGGTGACTAGAGTTCTCGCCATGGACGAGTCCCGATACCTCCACCTGGCCGACGACGCGCTCAAGAAGCTGGAGTCGATGCTCGAGGACGTCGATGCGGACGACGTCGACGTCGAACGTGCCGGGGATGTGATCACGCTCACGTTCCGTGACGGGAAGAAGTGCGTGGTGAACACGCAGCGGCCCACTCGGCAGCTCTGGCTCGCCGCAAACGCGCGGGCGTGGCACTTCGGCTATGACGAGGCGAGCGGTCGCTGGCTCGACGACAAGGGGCAGGGCGTCGAGCTCTTCGAGCGCGTCGCCGCGATCGTGAAGGAGCACGCCGGCATCGACGTGACGTCCCGGTAGTCCCTCGCGCTGCGGGACCGGCCTAAGTGCACCGGTTTGCTCCCGTCGTCTTCAGCCGAACTCCTTCGTATCGCGCTCGAAGCTCGGCGGAAATGACCGGTCCGCAAACCGTTCGTGCCTAGCTCTGCACCGCGACGCCGATCGCGCCGCGGAGGTCCGAGTAGAGGTCGCTCGTCGCGAACTTGTAGAGCTCGCCGACCCTGTCGCGGGCCGACCGGTCGCCGAAGTGGCCCTCCGCGAGGATCGCGTCGCGCGCCGGCTCGACGTCGCCGGCCACGAGGAGACCGGCGCGCATGCTGGAGAGGTCGGCCGCCGCGAGCCAAGCCTTCACGTCGAGCGTGCTGCCCTCCGCGGTCGCCTGGAGGACGACGCTACGAAGCGCGGCTGCCTCGTTGGGTGCGAGGGCGGCGGCGAAGCTCTGGTCGAGGGCGGCTCCGGCGGCGTCCTTGGCGATCTCGTTGCGGCTGACGCGAACGGCGCTGTGGAGGAGCGACGTGAGGTCGGGCGCGGAAGGGAAGAACGCACGCGCTGCGAGCTCCGGCCGCTGCTCCGCTAGTCGCTTGCCGACGAGATAGACGAGCGAGCTCGCCTGGGACTCGACGGCGGGGCCGCAGACGAGGAGCGAGCCGAACGGAGCGAGCGCGGGCGTGAACGGCGCAGGGCCCTTTGGCTCCCCGAGCAGGAGCTCGGGGGCCGCGACGGCGAGGATCTCGGCCGCGTTGTCGAACGTCCCGCGGACGAGGTCGTAGATCCGCGAATGGTTCGGCGTGAAGGGCCGGTGGACGCGATGCTCGGCACGGAGCTGCTGCCATCGCATCTCTGCCACGACGGGCGTGAGCTGCGCGAAGATGTTCGTGAGCGATCGATCGAGGTCGGCGTGGAAGACATGGGAGCGCCACGCCTGCTCCACGATCTGCCCCGGCACTCCGTCGAGCGGCATCGGCGCATAGTCCTCGTGGAAGCGGCGTTGCTCTGCGGTGGGCTCGCGGAGGCGGGAGAGCACGTTGATCGCGCACCACGCCTTGTCGAAGAAGTGCTGGCGGAGGAACAGCTCGTAGAGCTCGGCATAGAGCTGCGGCTCGTGCGGATCGCGATCGATCTCGTCGCGGATCCGCGCCACGGCGTTGTCGAGGTTGTCCGTCACGACGAGGAGCTCGACGACGATCTTGCGGACCTCGGCGTCGTCGGGGCGAATGCGCGAGGCGGCGTCGAGCGCGTCGTAGGCGCGCGACGCGTCGCCGAGCCGGTCGCGGTAGATGAGGCCGAGCTGGTGGAAGAGGAGGAACTGGAGCTGCGGTTCGTCCTCGTCCTTCACCCGCGCGATCATCTTGCGGTAGGCGCGCTCGAGTCGCTCCCAGTCCTTCTCCTCCGTCAAGGTGCGGACGAGCTCCTCGAACACGTCGAGGCGCTTCTTGTCGACGTCGAGCACCTGATCGTAGAGGTCGGCAGCGCGGAGCCGATCGTCGAGCTTGTCCCGCACCACCTCTGCGATCGCGAGGAGGCTCGTCACCTTCTCCGCGGGCGCCGAGCCCTGTGCAGCTTCCTGGAGGACGCCCGTCAGGAGGTCCCACTCGCCGAGCTCGCCGTAGAGCCACGAAAGCGTCTGGAGCAGCCACGGGTCCTGCGGCTTGAGCGCGCGCGCCTCCTCGAAGACGCTCGCCGCCTTCTCGAGCTCGTCGGCGCGTCGCGCCCAGATCTCGCCGGCCTCGCAGAACAGATCGAACCGCGTGTCCGCGTTGGTCGCGTTGCGCGCCATGTCGACCTTGAGCTTGCATGCGCGCGGGTAGTCGCCCTGCGCGAGGTAGACCTCGGCGAGCGCCTTCGTGAGCTCCTGGTCTTCGGGCTCGAGGTGTCGCGCGCGCTCGAGGAGCCCCGCCGCGCCGTCGACGTCGCCCGCGTCGTGGAGGAGCGTGGCGAGGCGGCCGAGGTGGGCGGCAGGCAGCGCGTCCGGCTGCTCGGCGATCCGGGCGAGGTGCTCGCTGGCGCGTGCCATGAGCGGGCCCGTCTCGCGGCACTGGCTCGTCACTACGATGAGGTCTGCCTGGGCGTCCGTATCTTCGGGCCTCGCGTCGAGCGCGGCGACCGCGGACGTGAGCGCGCGCTCGGCGTCGCCGAGGGCGGCGGCGATGCGCGTTGCGAGGCGCAGGCGAATGAACAGCGCGTCGCCGTCGCGGTCGCGGATGGCCGCGTTGACGAGGAGCTCGCAGAGCGGCGCGGCCTCGGCCCATCGCTCCTCGGTCGTATAGGCATCGAGCATCGCGATCGCCGCGGCCTCGTTCGATGCATCGGCACGGACGGCCGCCTCGAACGACCTCCGCGCGTCGTCCTCGTCTCCCTGCGCCAGCTGGGCTCGCGCGAGCTCGACGAGGATGGCCGCGCGCTGGCGAGGGACCTCGGTGTGCTTGTTGCGCTGCTCGAGGCACTCGATGACGCGGCGGTCGTCTCCCGCCTCCGTGGCGAGCCTCTGGAGCGCCTCCCATCCGGCGGCGTTGGTCGGATCGACGACGACGGCGCGCTCGTATTGGAGCTTCGCGGCGATCGGATCGCGGTCGGGCGAGGCCAGGAAGTCGCCGAGCTTGACGAGCTCCTGTGACGAGGCGCGCTTCGTCGATGCGAGCTCGGCGAGCCGAGCCTTATAGGTCGCGACGTTCGCCCAGTCGCCGAGCTTCTCGTAGAGGCGTGCGAGATCGCCGAGCGCGCGCCGGTGCTTCGGCTCGACGACGAGCAGGTTCCGGTAGACCTCCACGGCGCTGGCGGGGTCTCCGAGCTTCGACTCGTGGACTTCGGCCGCGAGCTCGAAGAGCGCGACTTTCGTTTTCTTGTCGAACGTGTGCTCCGCCCGAATGCCGAGGATGCGCGCGAGCCTCGGCCAGTCACGGAGCGCGTGGTAGCAGCGCTCGAGCCCCTTCAGGGCCGCAGGGTGGGACGGCTCGAGCACGAGCACGCGCTCGAGCAGGTCCGCGGCGGCCTCGCGCTTGAGGAACTTGGTCTCCTGCAGCTCGGCGAGCTCGAGGAGGGCGTCGATTCGCTCGGCCTCCGTGGGCGCGACCTCGGCCTGACGTTCGAGCGCCCACTGGACCTGGTCGTACTTCTCCTTCTCCTTGCCGAGCCGCTTCACGCCCTGGAGCGCGACGAGCGACGTCGCGTCGATGCGGAGCGCGGCCTCGTACTGCTTCAGCGCGTCGGGCGTGCCCGCGTAGGCGCTCGCGAGGGCGAGATGGATCACGACCTTCTCGTCGCTCCGGATCGTCCGCTCGAGCGCGCGCGTCAGGTGCTCTCGTTGGCTCTTCGTGTCACCGTTCATCGCCGCGAGCTGCGCGGTCCGCTTGAGCACGACGGGATGCACCTTGTCGTGGCGCTCGATCTCGGAGACGAACGACGAGACCTCGCGGCCGCGCCCGAGCACGCGCTCGTACCAGTAGACGAGGTGGCCCAGGTAGACGACGCGCTTGTCGTCCGGCGCTCCCGGCAAGAGCTTCCGCTTCACCTTGTCGGCGAGCTCGCCGATGCGCTGGGTCTGCTTGCCCAGGCGGTCGATCGCGGAGACGACCTCGGTGTTGTCCGGCGCGATCTCGAACGCCTCGACGAGCGCCTGGAAGGCCTCGTTCTCGTCCCCGAGCCCGGTCTCGTAGACGTGGGCGATCTTGAGGAGGAGCGTGGCCTTCCGGTTCGGCCCATCGGTGTCCGCCAGGCGCTGGCGGTAGACGGCGATCAGCGGGCCGAAACGCCGCTCGTCGAGCAGCTCCCGCTCCTCGGCGTCGAGCTCCTCGATGGCGAGCGGCGGCGGCGCGCTTGCGTCGACATCGGGGCTCGGGCGATAGCTTCCCGCCGAGGCGGGCCTGACCGAGGCACCGATGCTCGCGCTCGTCTGGTCGTCCTCGATGAGCTCGTCGGGGACGAGCTCGACGATCTCCGCGTCGGAGATCTCCTCGACTTCCTCGACGTCGTCGAGCGGCTGGAGGGTCGCGGGGGAGGGCGCTCCGACGTCGATCGGAGCGGGGGCCGGGTCCGCGGTCAACCCGAGGTCCGCGCGGTTCAGGCGCGCCGTGAGCTGCGCGACCTCGTCGCCGTCGTTGAATGCTCGCGTGCTCCCCGCGAAGGTGGCGCCGGCGGCGAAGCCCTCCGTCTCCGCGGACGGTGATGCAACGTCGAGCGGGGAGGGCGGCGAGGGCGATTGGAGCGCGTGCGCCCCTTCGAGACCGACGTGCTCGTCGGTCGTGCGGGCTTGCTCCTCGACGGAGTGGAACGTTGCCACCTCGTCGGTCATCGGATCGCGCCGACCGGGACGAGCGATCGACGGGACCGGCCCTTGGAAGACAGCGGTCGTCTCCGCGACGTCCGCTCCAGGCTTTCGCGGCGCCGGCGCCGCGCCGCGGGTGATCGCCGTCGACTCTCGATCCATGGCCGCCATCGCGGGCCGCGTGGTCTTGGTGACATCGAGATCGCGCGCCCACCCCGTGCGCGGCCAAGACACCTGGCTCTCCTCGAGCGGATCGTCGTTCGAGTCGTCATCGAGTGAGAACGCCGGGAGGGCATCGTCCCCATCGACGGGGCCGAGCGCAGGCATCTCCGCGCCTGCGTCGAGCGAGCCCGGTTGCGGCGGCCATGGCTGCGCTGGCACCGCTCCCTCTGGCGCGTCGTCGATCATCGCTCGCAGCGCCTGGGCCACGTCGTGACCGGGCAGCGTTCCGATGAGCGACGGTGCCGGGTCGGCGGCCTGCGCCGGATGGTCCTCCTCCGGCGGCGGGGTTGCCCCATCGAGCGCGTCGTCCTCGAGCTCTTCGATGTCCTCGAGATCGGCGAGAGCGATGGAGTCGTCGTCGAGCATCGGTGCGGACTCCGGCTCGAGCGCCACCGCCTCCAGCTCGATCGGCTCGATCGTCGCGGAGGGGCGCGGCAAGAAGGCCTCGAGCCGGGTGACCGAGTCGCGCGCCGGTGGCCTCCGTCGGTCGGCCAGGCGCTCGTGCATCGGAGGCGACGCCGCCATCACCGTTCGATCGCTGTCGGCATCGCCGGCGTCGGGCGCCTCCTCGTGATCGTCGATTTGGGCGCCTGCGGTCGGCAGTCGGCCGCCGCGAGCCTCGGCGAGCGAGCCCCGCAGCGCTTCGATGTCTATCTCCTGCGTCGACTCCTCGTCCGTTCCCACCGGGCGAGAGTCTACCCCGACCGTTGCGTCTACGTGGATGAGATTCCAGCTATTTAGCCTTGCTGGATGTCAACTCTAACGTTAACGTTAGAGTTGGTCTTGACGGGAGGGGCCTCTCGCCTCTAAGACTCTTTCCGCTTTCAAGCCTTACGCACACGTGAGAGTAAGGCTCCCCGAAGCCGCCCGTTCACCTCGGTCATGAGCAACGTCCGCCTCCCCATCCTCAATGAAATCGCAGAGGACTCGGCGAGCACACCTGTGCTCGACGACGACGATCTCATGCAGGTCGGCGATCTCGCTCGCGAGGCTGGGAAGACGGTGCGCGCCATCCATCTGTACGAGCAGATGGAGCTGCTGAAGCCGGCCGGTCGGTCGAAAGGCCGCTACCGGCTCTACGGACCCGAAGCGCTCGTCCGCATCCGCTGGATCGGCAAGCTGCAGGACCTCGGCTTCAGCCTCACCGACATCAAGGCGATCGTGAAGGACGTCGAGGCCGAAGGCCGCGGCAGCTCCGCGCCGTCCGCGATGCTGAAGGTGCGTGAGGTCTACAAGCAGAAGCTCGACGACACTCGCGCGCAGATCGAACGCCTCCGCACGCTCGAGCGCGAGATCCTCGCGAGCCTCGACTACCTCGATACGTGCGAGTCGGCCTGTGAGCCGGGCAAGCTCCTCGCGGAGTGCCCGTCGTGCAGCCACCACGCTCGCGAGCAAGAAGTCCCGGACCTCGTCGCGGGGTTCCGTTCCTGAGAGCAGCAGAGCAGCAAAAGAAGAGAAGACGACATGGCCATCAAGCTCCCTATCTTCATGGACTACCACTCGACGACGCCGGTCGACCCGCGCGTCATCGAAGAGATGCTGCCCTACTTCAACGAGAAGTTCGGCAACGCGGCGAGCCGTAGCCACGCCTTCGGATGGACGGCGGAAGAGGCCGTCGACTACGCGCGCGAGCGGATCGGCAAGCTGATCAACGCGCAGAGCGAGAAGGAGATCGTCTTCACCTCGGGCGCGACCGAGTCGAACAACGTCGCGATCAAGGGTGTCGCCGAGTTCTACAAGGACAAGGGCAATCACATCATCACGAGCGTCATCGAGCACAAGGCCGTGCTCGACACGTGCAAGCGCCTCGAGAAGGAGGGCTACGTGGTGACGTACCTCGGCGTCGGCAAGGACGGCCGCGTCGATCCGGACGACGTGAAGAAGGCGCTGACGGACAAGACGATCCTCGTCTCGATCATGCTCGCCAACAACGAGATCGGCACCGTCCAGCCCATCGAGGAGATCGGCAAGCTCACGCGCGAGCGCGGTGTGCTCCTCCACTCCGACGCGGTGCAGGGCGTTGGCAAGGTCCCGTTCGATGTCCAGCAGATGAACGTCGACCTCGCGAGCATCACCGCGCACAAGATGTACGGCCCGAAGGGCGTCGGCGCGCTCTACGTCCGCCGCAGCAAGCCGCGCGTGCGTCTCGTCGCTCAGATGGACGGCGGCGGCCACGAGCGCGGGATGCGCTCCGGTACGCTCAACGTCCCCGGCATCGTCGGCTTCGGCAAGGCCGCCGAGATCATGATGAACGAGGGGAAGGAGGAAGGCGTGCGTCTCCTCGCGATGCGCGAGCGCCTCCGGAAGAAGCTCCAGTCCTCGCTCGAGGAGGTCTTCGTCAACGGCTCGCTCGAGCACCGCTTGCCCGGCAACCTGAACGTCTCGTTCGCGTTCGTCGAGGGCGAGGCGATGATGATGGCGATCAAGGACGTCGCCGTGAGCTCCGGCTCGGCATGCACGTCCGCGAGCCTCGAGCCGAGCTACGTCCTCCGCGCGCTCGGCGTCGGCGACGAGCTCGCGCACTCGAGCATCCGCTTCGGTCTCGGCCGCTACACGACGGACGAGGAGATCGACTACGTGTCCGACCTCGTCATCGACAAGGTCAAGCACCTCAGGAACATGTCGCCCCTGTACGAGATGTACAAGGACGGCATCGACCTCAAGAGCGTCCAGTGGGTCGCTCACTGAACGTTCCCTTTCGACTCCGGAGAGAGAGAAGACCATGGCGTACAGCGATAAAGTCATCGACCACGCAGAGAACCCGCGCAACGTCGGCACCCTCGACAAGGACGACCCGAGCGTCGGCACCGGCCTCGTCGGCGCGCCCGCCTGCGGCGACGTCATGCGGCTCCAGATCAAGGTGAGCGACGACGGCGTCATCGAGGACGCGAAGTTCAAGACGTTCGGCTGCGGCTCCGCGATCGCCTCGTCGTCCCTCGCCACCGAGTGGATCAAGGGCAAGAAGGTCGAGGAGGCGGAGGCGCTCAAGAACGTCGACATCGTCAACGAGCTGAACCTCCCGCCGGTCAAGATCCACTGCTCCGTCCTCGCCGAGGACGCGATCAAGAGCGCCATCGCCGACTACCGCGCGAAGCAGGCGGCGAAGCGCTGAAGGCCGAGGCAACGAGCCGGGAAACGAGAAGAGAGAAGTCGAGATGAACGAGACGACCCAGCAGAACCCCGCGCCGAGCTCGACGAGCGAGCGAGGAGCCGCGCCGCCGAGCAGCACGCCCGAAGGGCAGCCGGCGTCGAAGAAGCTCGGCATCGTGATCACGCAAGGCGCGGTGGACGCGGTGGGGGTGCAGATCGCGAAGCGGAACGTGCCGGGCACGGCGCTTCGCGTCGGGATCCGCGGAGGCGGCTGCTCGGGCTTCTCGTACGTCATCGAGTTCCACGACGGCGAGCCGCGCGCGCGCGACGTCGTCTACGACCTGAAGGCGACCGACGGCTCGGATGTCCGGATCGTCGTCGACAAGAAGAGCCTCCTCTACTTGAACGGCTCGACGTTCGACTGGGAGAAGACGCTCATGCGGCAGGGCTTCAAGTTCATCAATCCGAACGAGAAGTCCTCCTGCGGCTGCGGTACGTCGTTCACGGTGTGATGCCGGAGCCCTCGCCCTCGCCCTCGCCGGCGCTCGAGCGCGAGCCTCGGACGCCGGAGGGCGACGGGGGCGCAGCTCCGCGGGGGGACATCGAGACTGAGCACGAATGACCATGGATCCCTTCGCTACGCTCGGCGCACCGCGCCGTTTCGATCTCGACCTCGCGGTGCTCGAGAAGACGCACCGCGAGCTGTCGCGTGCGCTGCATCCCGACAAGTTCGCTCAGGCGGGAGCGAGCGAGCGCCGCGCCGCGCTCGAGAAAGCCGCCAACGTGAACGAGGCGTGGCGCATCCTGCGCGACCCGATCCGCCGTGCCGAAGCCCTCTTCCGCGCCCTAGGCTTTGCTGTCGGCGAGACGAACGAGCCGAAAGCGAGCCCGGCGTTCTTGATGGAGGTCATGGAGGAGCGCGAGGCGCTCGCCGAGGCCCGCGCGGCCAAGGACCTCGGGAAGGTGCAGAAGCTCGGCGGCGCGATCTCCGTCCGCGCCAAGGCGGTGGAGGGCAAGCTCACGGCAGGCTTCAGCGGCGGCGCTCCGCCGAAAGACGAGCTCGAGAAGCTCCTTCCTCTCCTCGGCGAGCTGCGCTTCTACAGGCGCTTCCTCGACGAGGTCGAGGCGATCGAAGAAGAGGCGCGAGAGGCGGAAGAGGCGCTCGCACAGAATGGGACTGGAGTGTCGCCATGACCGGCCTACTCGAGATTTTCGACCCGAAGGCTCCGCCGAAGGCGATCGGGATCGACCTCGGCACCACGAACTCGATCGTGGCCTACGTGAAGAACGAGCGTCCCACCACGGTGAAGGACTGCGATCAGGCCGCGCTCGTGCCGAGCGTCGTCCACTACGGCGATTCGGGCGAGGTCGTCGTCGGCAAGAACGCTCAGCTCCGCGCTGCGCAGCACCCGCGCGAGACGATCGTGAGCGTGAAGCGCTTCATGGGCCGTGGCGGGGACGACCCGGAGACGCGCCGCCTCGGACCGTACGCATTCGTCGCGCCGAAGGACGGTGAGGCGAACGTCGTCCGCTTCGACGTCGGCAAGAAGGTCGTCACGCCGGTCGAGGTGAGCGCCGAGATCCTTCGCTCGCTCCGCCGCCTCGCCGAAGACGAGCTGCGCAGCGTCGGCGGCGTGGTCATCACCGTGCCCGCCTACTTCGACGACGCGCAGAGGCAGGCCACGAAGGACGCCGGCCGCCTCGCCGGGCTCGAGGTGCTTCGTCTCCTCAACGAGCCCACCGCGGCTGCGCTCGCGTATGGGCTCGAGAAGAAGCAGAACGGAAAGTTCGCCGTCTACGATCTGGGCGGCGGCACCTTCGACGTCACGATCCTCGTCCTCGACGATGGCGTCTTCCAGGTTCGGTCCACGGGTGGCGACAGCGCGCTCGGCGGTGACGACATGGACCGCGCGCTCGCCGAGGAGATCTTCCGGCTCGGCGGTCGCGATGCGACGAGCGCCTCGCCGGGCGAGGTCCGCGTCGTCCTGGATCTCGCGCGCCGCGTGAAGCACGGGCTCACCGATGCGGAGGTGGTCGACTTCGAGAGCCCGTTCGGTGCGGGCGACTCGCAGCTCTCGATCACTCGTGCGCGCTTCGACGAGCTCGTGCAGCCGCTGCTCGCGCGCGCGGGCGCGGCCTGCCGTCGGGCGCTCAAGGACGCCGGCCTGAAGCCGGAAGAGCTCGACGGCGTCATCCTCGTCGGCGGCGCGACGCGCGTGCCGGCGGTTCGAAGCTACGTCGCGAAGATGTTCGGCAAGCAGCCCCTCGGTGACATCGACCCCGAGGAGGTCGTCGCGCTCGGCGCTGCGATCCAGGCAAACCTGCTCTCGGGCCAGGGCGATATCGACGAGGTGCTGCTCCTCGACGTCATCCCGCTCTCGCTCGGCATCGAGGTCGGCGGCGGAGTCGTCGACCGCATCCTCCCGCGCAACACGACCACGCCGGCGGCTGCGCGCGCGGCATACACGACCCAGGAAGACAAGCAGACCGGCTTCGAGATCCACGTCGTCCAGGGCGAGCGCGAGCTCGCGGCGGACTGCCGGAGCCTCGCGCGCTTCACGTTGAAGGGCATCCCGCCGATGGCCGCAGGGATGGCGCGCCTCGAGGTCACGTTCCGCGTCGACGCCGATGGCCTGCTCTCGGTCCATGCACGTGAAGAGCGGACCGGCGTCGAGCAGACCGTGAGCGTGAAGCCGTCGTACGGCCTCGATGACGAGACCGTCGAGCAGATGCTCCTGGACGCGATCGATCACGGCGAGGAAGACCTTGCCGCGCGGAAGCTCGCCGAGGTTCGTGTCGAGGCGTCGCGTGTCGCCTCCTCGACGAAGAAGTCGATCGCCGCGGAGCCCGATCTGCTCGAGCCCGGCGAGAAGGAGCGCATCGAGGCGGCGATCGCCGACCTCGAGAAGGCGATCGCGGGTGGCGATGCCCGCCGGATCGAGCTGAAGATCGAGGACCTCGACGCCGCGACGAAGGGCTTCGCCGGACGCCGGATGAACCGCGCGATCGCGCAGGCGATCGAGGGCCAGTCGCTCACCACGATCGAGAAGTCGGTCGAGCACGCGAAGGGCATCGAGGCGGCCCATGCGGAGAGCGGTCCGCTCCCGCCCGCGCCGCCGTCAGCGTAGATGCGGCGTTGCGCTTCCGCTCGCGAGGCGCGACGACGACACGAGACCAGACGCAGAGACGAATCGAAGGAGAGAGAAGGAATCGAGATGGCGATCGTACGCTTCAAGGGATACGGCGAGACGGAGGTGCCCGTCGGCTCGAGCATCCTCCAGGCCGCCCAGAAGATCGACGCTCCCGAGGGCTATGCCTGCGGCGGCGTCTGCGCCTGCTCGACCTGCCACGTCTACGTGACGAAGGGCGCCGAGCTCCTGCGCGGTCAGGAGGAGGACGAGGAGGACATCCTCGACAAGGCGTTCGACGTTCGTCACAACTCACGCCTCGGCTGCCAGTCCACGATCGAGAAGGACGGCGAGATCGAGGTCGAGATCACGCGTGAGAGCCTCGAGGCGTTCGAGAACGAGCACCCCGAGCACCGCGGCAAGTACACGAAGCGCCCCGTGCCGAACGCCGAGTCGCGCTGAGCGCGCGGGCGCCGCTACATCTGACCCTGGTTCTGCATGTTCGGCTTCCCGGTCGTGAGCGCCGGGTACACGAACAGCAGACCAAGCCAGTAGAGGACACAGAAGACGCTCGTGGCGATCATGCTCCGCCGCACGGCGCTCTTCACCGAGCCTCCACGCGCCGAGACGAGTGGAATGAGCACCGTGGCGACGAGGATGCTGATGAGCAGGGCCTTCTGCATCGAAGCGCCTCGATTCTAGCAACCCACGCGCCGTCCGGGCAGAGCCTCGTAGCGATTCACCAATTGCGCGACCCCGCCGGCGCCCGGCGGGCAGCGCTGACGTGGTGGAGCGGGCAGGAACGCCACACGAGGACCGATGACGACCGCCGCGATCGCGCAGGGGCGCTCGATCCCGCTCGAAGCGCGGCCGTTCCTCAGGGGCCAGGACGCCACGCTCGTCCGCGTGTGCACTCCTGCTCGAAGCGGTGCGGGGCGTCCGTCCGTCGTCAGTGGGGGTGCGGGTTCGGAGCGCCGCGCTCGAGCGCGTGTGCGGGAGCGCGTTCTCCGTGCCGGTCGACGAGCGCGATGTAGTGCTTCCGCGCGAAGGCTCGATCGCCGAGGTCCCAGCTGACGTCGGCGAGCGCGAGGACCGCGGGAGCGTACGCGGGGCTCTTCTCGAGCGCGTCTCGATAGCGCTGACGTGCCTCGACGAGGTCGCCCTCGTGCCGCGCGACGTCGCCGAGTCCGGCCATCGCCTCGACGTTCGACGGGTCTTTCGCGAGCGTGAGCCTGAACCGCTGGCGCGCCCGCGATAGATCACCGGCCTGGAGCGACGTCCTTGCGAGTCGGAGGATCGAGGTGACCGGAAGCGCATCCTCCGTCTTGGCCGCCGTGTCATCGCTCGCCGCTGGAGCCGTCGCGACGGTCGCCGCTGGAGCCGTCGCGACGGTCGCCGCTGGAGCCGTCGCGACCGTCGCCGTTGGAGCGATCGTGCCCGCCGCCGCGAGGTTCGGCGAGCGTTTCGCCACGACCTCCGCGGGGGCTCCGGTGACAGGCACGGCCGGAGTCACGTCGCGAGCCACCTCGGCGGTGGACGTCGGCTTCATCGGCTCGCCCTGCGGCGCCAGACGAACGACGCCGAGAGCGAACGTCGCCGCTGCGACGAAGGCACTGGCGGTGAGGCCCGCCGCGACGCCGATGACGAGCCCTCGTCGCGACGACGACCTCAGTGGGGGCGTCTCGCGTGCGTAAGAGTCCTCCGGAGCGCCGGACGTGGACTCGCACGGCGGCATCGTCTCGAGCGCCGCCTCGCGCGCGTGCGCCTCCTCCGGTGGTCCGCTCATGGGCGCGCGCGCCTGGGTCGTCTCGCATGCGCGCGTCTCGACCGGTGCTGGGGAGGCGAGCGGCTGCTCCTGCCTCTCGGCGCTCGTCGTATTGCCATCGATCTGCCGTCGCGGGCGACGCTGGGTCAGCTGCGCGGTGCGCAGGCTCGGCGAGTGCTGTTCGGCCGCCGCGTCTCCGAACGCCGTGTCGTCGGGCTTCATCAGCGTGATCGTCGGCGCGGGAGTGAAGTCGCGATGAAGCGGAAGGCCCGGGAGGAGCGGGAGCATCGGAAGCGGCCCCGAGCGGATCGTGACCGCGGGGATCGGCGGACAGGGGTTCACCGAGGGCGGCGCCGGTCGCGTCGGCGTCGACGAGGGCCGCGACGGCGAAGGCTCGGGCAGGAGGACCTCACCGTCGAGGCGAATGGGCATCGCGCTCGATGCCGCGAAGAGCGTGAGGGCGAGCTCGTCGGAGGGCAGCAGGGGCTCGAGATCGTCGTCCTCGAGCGAGATCGAGCTGTCATCGACGGCCTCGTCGTCGGACACGTCCTCGATGTCGTTCAGGTTCACCAGCTCTTCGATCGCCGCGGCGATTGTGACGGCGAGCTCCGCCTCCGCCGGGGCGTCCTCGTCGAGCCCCCCGTTATCGAGCTCGAGTACCTTGCGGCCGCCCGCTGTCGGCGATTCGTTCGAGCTCGCGTCGATCGACGAAGTCCCCAGTTTCATCTCGATCAGGATACATTCGCTTCGGATCGATCGCCAGGTGAATTTGTCGATTTTCATCGAGTCCGCGGACCGCTGCACGGGTGTGGGGCGCGAGCCCGAGTCGCCGCCGGAACACGAGCGGCGGCCGGCGCTTCTCTCCCGAGCACCGCGCAGGGGGCGCGGTCAGCGTGCGTTCGCGCTCGCGGTGCCCGCCGCGTTGCTGGTCGGCACGTCAGGCGAGAGGCCGACGTACACGAGCGCTGCCGTCGACGCGACGACGAACGCGACGAAGGCGAGCAGGCCGACAACCCTGAGCCGCGAGCGTCTCGGCGGTGCAGCCGGCAGCGCCACGACTGGCGGCGGCGTGGGCGGGGCGACCTCGACAGCGGGTGCGTCCTCCAGGCGGAACGCGCGATGAATTCGCGTGGTGGGGGTGACGCCGGCGACCGTCAGGGGGACGGTGTCCGCCGCGCCCGGGCGCGATGGGGGAAGGGAGTGAACCGCCGAGTGTTCGATGATCTCCGCATCGGAGACCGAGAGCGTGTTCGAGTGCGAGCGCATCACCTCGTGGAGGCTCCGGCGCGGGCCGAAGATCTCGCGCACATGCTCGATCACCTCCGGGCGCGGAGCGACGAGCCCTTGAGTGGCGGCTTCCAGCTGGCAGCCGAAGTCCGCCATCGAGCGGAACCGGTCCGCCGGCGACTGCGCGAGCGCCTTGCGAACGACTGCTTCGAGCGCGATCGAGATCGTCGGGTCCTCCGCACGAAGGCTCGGCACCTCCGCCGCGGCCGTGAGGCGAAGCGTGTCGACGTTGCTCTCCCCCTTGAAGAGACGGCGGCCCGCGAGCGCTTCCCAGAGCACCACGCCGAGCGCGAAGATGTCCGAAGCCGTCGTCGCCGTGTTCGTCAACAGGTACTCGGGCGCCATGTACCCGAACTTCCCGCGACGCATCGTCATCGCGGTCCGCTTCGGATCCAGCGCTGCCTTCGCGATGCCGAAGTCCGTGATGCGCGCCGCGCCGTCGAGACCGACGAGGATGTTCTGAGGTGAGACGTCTCGGTGGACCAACCCGAGCGGCCTGCCGTCCGCGTCCACTGCGGTGTGGATCGCGCTGAGGCCGGCGCAAGCGTCGAGGATGACGCTGAGCTTCACGCCCAGCGGCATCTTCGTCCCGGCTGTGAGCAGCTGAGAGAGCGCCCCACCGTCGATGTAGTCCATGACGAGGAGCAGCTCGCCGTCGACCTCGTCGACGTCGTCGATGCTGACGACGTTGGGGTGACGCACGGCCGAAGCGTTGTGTGCCTCCCGCAGGATGGCATCGCGGATCTCGGGGTCCGCCAGGAGGTACGAGTGCGTTCGCTTGATCGCGACGGGCCGCTCGAACCCGGCAGCGCCGCGCTGGACGCCGAGATACACCGAGCCCATGCCGCCGCGCGCGATGCATTGCAAGAGGCGGTAGCGCGAGGAGAGCGGGAGCTCCACGCCCGTCCTCTCGTCATCGATCGGCGCCACCCGCGTACGGTCGACGACCGTATCGTTCCCCTCCGTCGACTCCATCATGTCGCCAGGAGCGGGAAAGCAACCAGCGGACCACTCTTCACCGGGGACGTCGCCGCGTGATGCCGAGCAATTCGCCGGCCGTGGCGCTGATTCTGAGATTTGTCGCCGGTGATTCTTGGATGCTCTCATGTGCTGCCCCGGCACTGGAGAAGGTTCGGTTCCGATATCGTTGCGTGGGTAGGCGGTGCAGTGTCAGGTGTCGCTCGGACGCATCACCAGGTGTCGCTCGGACGCATCACCAGGTGCCGCTCGGAGGCACGAGGGAATGGCGGGTCGGGAGCGTGAAGAAGAAGGTCGCGCCTCCATCCACCTCGCCTTCCGCCCAGACGCGGCCACCGTGGTGGTGAACGATCCGCTGGACGATCGCGAGGCCGATGCCGGTGCCCTCGAAGTCGGCGCTCGAGTGGAGACGTTGGAACGTTCGGAAAAGCTTGGCCTGATGTCGCGGGTCGAACCCGACGCCGTTGTCGCGGACGAAGTACACTGCCTCCGAGCCCACCGCCGTCGAGCCGATCTCGATCGTCGCCGACGACGAGCGCACGGTGAACTTCCACGCGTTGCGGAGCAGGTTCTCGAGCGCGATTCGGAGGAGGCTCGCGTCTCCCCGGGCGGTCAGATCGGAGGCGACGACGGTCTCGACGCTGCGCCCGGGATCGCCGGTACGGAGCTCCGCGATGATTCCGAGGGCGAGGGCGCTGATGTCGACAGGCTGGGACGACGGCCGCGTCCTGCTCACCTTCGAGAGGCGCAACAGATCCTCGATCAGCTGATCCATGCGATCGGCGGCGCACGCGATCCTCGTCAGGAGGGTTCGTCCCTCGTCGTCGAGCTTGTGCCCGTGGTCCGCGAGCAGGATCTCGCTGAACCCCTTGAGGGGGCGCAGGGGGGCGCGGAGGTCGTGCGAGACCGAATAGTTGAACGAGTCGAGGTCGGCGAGCGTGCGCTTGTGCGCCTCGACCTCGTCCGCGAGCTTCTTCCGGCTGCGGTGGAGCTCGAGGAACACGTTCACCTTGCTCACCAGCACGTGCGGGTCGAGAGGCTTGAAGAGCACGTCCACCGCGCCGCTGTCGTAGCCGCGGAAGAGGCTCTCTTCGGTCTCGAGCTGCCCGGTGACGAAGATGATGGGGACGTCGCGCGATTTCGGGTTCGAGCGGGCGAGTCGCGCGACCTCGTAGCCGCTCATGTCCGGCATCTGGACGTCGAGGAGGACCGCAGCGAGCTCGTCGAGCTGCAGGCGGTCGAGCGCTTCGCGACCCGAGCTGGCGCGCAGGATCTCGCAGTCGAGATCGCCGAGGAGCGCGGCCATCGCGCTCAGGTTCGCCTGCACGTCGTCGACGATCAGGATCTTGGGGCCCATGTGCTCTCGGCGGAGAAAAGGAGCGGGCGCTCGCCGACGACGTGGGAGGCGTCGAGGTCCGTGAGCTCCGTGTCAGCGATCCGCTTTGCGGATCGTCCGCTGCCATCTCCGGCCGCACGCCCCAGCGACCGACCACGGACCTTACCACAGTCGGGATGGCTATGGTTAGCGTGGAATTCAGTAAGAGCGTCCCAAACGTCGAAATCGGCTAGCTCATCCTCGCCCCAGGCCCCGACAAGCGCTGCCGCACGGGCGCGCCTCGCCCCGCGTCCCATCCGGGGCACGTCGATTCAGGTCACTTGGCGAGGGACGCGTTGAGGACGACCGAGCCGAGGAACTTCGGCCGGCCGACCTCGTCGACGGTACGTGACGCGGCGATGACGCTCGTCTCGCCGATGAACACGCCCAGGAGGGCGGCGTCGACGTTCTGCGCCATCGGCACGGTCGTCGCGTTCTCGGTCACGAGCTTCAGCACCACGATGCAGCGCTTGCCGCGGCTCGTGATGCTCTGGATCTGGGCGAGCATGCGCCCCATGTCCTTGAGGCCGAGGTTGCGCGCGTCGAAGACCGTGAGCTCCTGGCCGAGCTCGCTTGCGAGGCGGGCCATGCCATGCGCGATCTCGAGGACCCCATCCGGGTCACGCTTGCTCGAGCCGATGAAGGCGAGCGACTGCCAGTCGTGCTGCTGGCAGCGAAGCCAGAGGCGCTGCCAGACCGGGTCCATGGTGTTGGACCCGCTCATCATCGAGGAGTAGCCCCCCTCAAACCCCGCGAGGGGATTCGTTCCTTGTGACATGGGGCGGGATGAGTCGCTGAGTCGTTTGTTCGAGACAGGCCCGCGAGGCTCCGCACCGTTTTCCTGCGGCTCGGCTCCTCGGTGGACGTCTGTGGGCTCCAGTATATCCAAACATGCCTCCGAAAGGCTCGTTTCATTCGCGGGCGTACTTTCCCACGATGGTTCCGGCCGCGGTCTTGTGGGTCTGGATGAGGGCGTCGACCTCGTTCGGGCCCATGGAGACGGCAGCTTGCGGCAGAGCTGCCACCGGGAAGGCGTAGACCGCCAGCTCGTAGTCGTGGGGCGTCCCCGGGGGCGGGCACACGTTCCCGTAGCCGGCCTGGGGGCCGAAGCTCCAGGCCGTCTGCTTCGATCCGGCGGGGGTCGGCGGTGTCGCCTGATTGGCGATCCCCTGCGGAAGGGAGGTCGTCGCCGCCGGGATATCCCAGATCACCCAGTGGTAGTTGTCCGGGCCGGGGAGGGAGAGGTCCCGCATGACGACCGCGTAGCTCTGGGTCCCGTCGGGAGCTTCGCTCCAGGCGAGCGGGATCGACTGGCCGGCGCCGTCGCAGGAATGCACCTTGGGGATGAATGCCCCGTCCGCGAACGCGGCGCTCGTCACCGTGAGCGGAAGGGTCGCTGCGTCGGGCGCAGGCGATACCGAGTCGGGGGCCGCGTCGCTCGCGCCGGAGGCGTCCGCTACGGGCGTCGAACCATCGAGGGCGCCGCCGTCTCGAGTCGAGCCGTCTTGCGTCGCGCCGCCGGCGGTGGGTGGCGCGCTGTCATCGTCATCGGACGAGCACGCCGCGGCGACGAGCCCGAAGGCCACGAGGCAAGCGAGCACGGCCCTGCGCATGTCGCTTGCCTCAAACAAAGCTCGTGCCGTACGGCTCGAGCTTGAACCGACCGGGGGCCCTTGCCGCATGCTAGAACATGAAGCGCCGCTCCTTCCGGGGCCGAAGGCGCCCCCTTCTCCAGCCATGTCCCTCTTCCGCTTCCGGACGTTCGCCTGTGTATCGCTGCTCATGCTGCCAGCATGCGTGGCTCGGCTTACCGATCGCAACACTCCTAAGGAGAACGGCGGCGTCACCGGTGAGCCGGCGAACTGCGCCGTCGCGAAGCCGCTCCCGACCGGCGGGCCCGGGGGCGACGCGGCGCCGAAACTCCTCGGCCGCTTCGCGCCCCCGCCGGACTCGCCCGACACGCCGCTGTTCGACTGGTCCGGCAACTCCATCACCGTGCGGTTCCAGGGCACGAGCAAGGTCACGGTGAAGCTGCGGCTCACCGGCGATGTCCCGCAGGACCAGATGTTCACGTTCGTCGTCGATGGCGTCGCGGCGACACGTCGGATCACGGTGAAGAACGACTCCGCGGGCAACCCGACGCTCGAGCCGCAAGAGGACTACGAGATCGTCAGCCTCGATCCGAACCAGCCGCACGAGGTCACGATCTACAAGAACACCGAGGCCCAGAAGGGCTCGATCATCTTCAAGGGCTTCGACCTCCACGGCGGCACCGTTCTGCCGCCGACGCGTCGCCCGCGTCGCATGGAGTTCATCGGCGACTCGATCGTGTGCGGTTACGGCAACGAGGGGAAGAACGCGACGTGTCCCTTCGAGGTCAAGATCCGCGACGCGAAGGACGCGCAGGGCAATCCGATCAAGGACGCCAACGGGAACCCCGTGGCGATCACCGTTCCGCTCACGCAGAACCAGTACCTCTCCTTCACGTCGATCGCTGCGCGCGAGCTCGCCGCCGACGCCGTCACGACCTGCTGGTCGGGCAAGGGCGTCTACAAGAACTACAAGGAGCGCTACAAGCGCGACCCCAAGACCAACGAGATCGTTCCCGACGACGACACCTTCACGACCATCCCGGAGCTCTGGGAGACGCGCACCGTCGCCAGTGACTTCCAGGGCTTCAAGTGGGACTTCGCCCAGGAGAAGCCCGAGGATGTGCCGCAGGTCGTCTTCATCAGCCTCGGCACGAACGACTACTCTCGGGACACGAAGCCGCCGGCCACGGACCCGACGAAGCTCTCCGGCGACAACATCCCCGACGGGGACATGAACGATCCCGCCGAGCGCGAGAAGTTCTTCGAGAAGTATCTCGCGCTCGTGAAGAAGGTCCGGGAGCGCAGGCCCGACGCCCACATCTTCCTCGCCGTGCCGCCGATGCTCACCGACCAGTTCCCGCTCGACAATGCGCGGTCCAACGTCCGCGACGCGCTCCTCCGCATCGTCGCCGAGCAAGAGCGTGCCGGCGATCGGAAGGTCTATCAGATGGATCTCGTCGAGCAGGGCTTCCGCTACGGCCTCGGCTGCGACTACCACCCGAACCTCGAAGTCCACCGCATCATGGCGAGGCAACTCGTCGGAGCCGTCCGGTCCAAAACGTGCTGGTGAGGTAGTGCCTGCCGAAGTCGCGGGGCGTCGTGCCTCGGGACCCGCGCAGGCGCTGCCCTCGCGAGCCACGTTCGATGACGACCGACAAACGCGACGAGCGCGACGAGCGTGACCGACGTGACCAACGCGACCAGACGATCCCCGACGGCGCGGTAGCCGTTCCGAGCGGAGCCGCACTCCGACACCTCCGGACGCCGGCCAGCCTCGAGGTGCTGCAGGAACGCGTCAACCAGGCGTACGGCGCCTTCGGCGTGCGGGCGGACGAGGATGTCCTCTACGAGCGGCGCGTCCTCATCGACGACGACTGGAGGTCGACGGCGTGGCTCATCGCAGGGATCTTTGCGGCCTCGTCGTTCCTCGCCTTCGCGTCTCAGCCGTCGTGGAGCGGCCCCGCCGCGTGGGAGAGCTCGTTCCGGCTCGACACCGTCTTCGTGGTCGTCTGGGGGCCGCTCCTCTACTGGGCGCTGGCCCGCCCGAAGCTGTGGAAGAGCGTCCGCACGTACCTCGTCCTCGCGCTCTGCATCGAGTCGTTCAGCGAGACGATGTTCCGGGTGAAAGGCGAGGGCGGCTACTGGGACTCCGTGATGTGGCCCGCGGCCGTCGGCTACTTCGGCACGATCAAGGAGCTCTCCGGTCTGCCTGGTGCATCGCTGCCCGTGTTCTTCTTCGCCACGGTCGGGCTGCTCTGTCGCGCGGTCTGGGGGAAGAAGCACGCCAACGCCGCTCGGCCAGCCCCGCCTGGCTTCGCGAGGAACGCGCTCCTTCTTTTCCTCGGGACGCTCGCCGTCGTCTCCGCGTTGGGCGTTGCCCGGGGAGGGCAGGTCGACTGGGCGTTCCGCCAGACCGTCCACTTGCTGCAGTTGCCGCTCGTCGGCCTGCTCTTCCTCTACGCGCTCCGCGTGCCGGAGGATCTCGCCGCGGTCGGGACGGCCTACGTGCTCGTGGCGGTCGCTCGCAGTCTGCTCGTCGTCTACGTCTACGTCGGCGTCTGCATCCCGAACGGGATCACGGAGCTGCCCGGGAAGCCGGAGTGGTGCACGACCCACTCGGACACCGTGCTGTTCGTGAGCGCGCTCGTGATCCTGCTCACGCACGCCCTCGAGCAACGCACGCGGAAGGTGACGATCCGCGCCCTCGCGTTCGGGGCGGTGATCCTCCTCGGCGTCGTCCTCAACAACCGCCGTCTCGCGTTCGTCAGCCTCGCGATCGCGCCGCTCGTGATCTATCTCGCGCTCGATCCGAGCAGGCGAAAGCGGCGGGTCACGATGGCGCTGGGCATCGCGGTGCCGCTCCTCGTCGGATACGTGCTCGTGGGGGCCGACGTCACGTCGGACTCCGCGCTCCTGAAGCCCGCGAAGAGCATCGCGTCGGTGCTCGACCAACGGGACTCGTCGTCGATCTCGCGCGACATCGAGAACGAGAACCTGATCTTCACGCTGGGACAGGCCCCATTGGTACCGCCCGGCTTCGGGCATGAGTACGAGTTCTCGCCGGCCAACCCGCCGGTCGACCTGAGCGAGGTCTTCCAGAGCTACCGTCTCATCGCGCACAACGGGGTGCTCTGGCTCTGGTCGATCGCGGGCGTGATCGGCTTCACGCTGCTCTGGTCGGTGTACCCGCTGGCCGGGACCCTGGCGCTGAGAGGCTACCGCGTCGCAGAGACGGCCATCGAGCGCTCGGCCGCGCTGGCCTCCCTCGGCGGCGTCGCGGTCTGCGTCGTCCAGATCTGGGGCGATCAGGGCTTCAGCAGCTACATGACGCTCGTCACCTTCGGCGTCTGCTTCGCCGTAGCGTCGCGCCTCGCCGTGCGTAGGGTCTGAAGCCACCGAACGGCCTCGGCCCCCCCGAGGCGACCACGATCCGGCGGCCGTTTCGGCGCGAGTCGAAGGCCGGTGGTCGGGGCGCGAGCCCGGAGCCGGAGCCCGAGCTCTTCCATAAGTTCCTAGAAAAGTATGCCGTCACCGTAACGCCGCGGCGCGCGCACCACGGCTCTCGGCATCAGTCGTGCTAACGTTCGGGCCTAGGCTATGAGTGACCCGGCCGAACGGCGCATCGGAACTGTCATCGCCGGGAAGTGGCGTGTGGATTCGCTCCTCGGCTCTGGCTCGATGGCGGCCGTCTACGCCGTGACGCACCGCAACGGCGCCCGTGCCGCGCTCAAGATCCTGCACCCTTCGCTCTGCGCCGACGAGGCCGTGTGCGAGCGCTTTCTCGGCGAGGGCTATCTCACCAACTCGGTGAAACACGCGGGCATCGTCCGGGTCCTCGACGACGGCGTCACCGACGACGGCTGCGTCTTCCTGGTGATGGACCTGCTCGAGGGAAAGACGCTCGAGGCGCTCCGGCAGGACCGAGGAGGTCAGATCGACCTCGTCGAGGTCCTCGACATCGCGGACAAGCTGATGGATGCGCTCCACTCCGTCCATCAGGCGGGCATCATCCATCGAGATCTCAAGCCTCAGAACGTCTTCATCTGCGACGACGGTTCGGTGAAGCTGCTCGACTTCGGCGTGGCTCGCCTCCGCGACGGCGGCACCAAGAGCAAGCTGTCGATGTTTGGGCTCGTGCTCGGGACGCCGTCGTTCATGTCGCCGGAGCAGGCGCTCGGAGCACGCGACAAGGTCGATCATCGATCCGACATCTGGTCGCTCGGCGCGACGCTGTTCACTGCGCTCACCGGTCAGACGGTTCACCTGGGGCCTCATGTCCAGGCGAAGCTGCTCGCTGCCGCAACCGTCAAGGCGCGCTCGATCGCGCTCGTGAAGCAGGACCTGCCGGTGCCGATCGCCGGCGCGATCGACACCGCGCTTCGGTTCAAAACGGAAGATCGCTGGCAGTCCGTCGACGCGTTCAAGCGTGCCCTCCGCGAGGCCCGGTTGCAGCTCGGCCTCGGCAAGCCGCAAAGCATCCCCCCTCCGGGCTGGCTCGACTCGTCCGGGGACATCGTCGCGCAGCTCGGTGCCGGCGAAGCCGGGCCCTACGCCCTCGGCGCTGCGAGCAATGCGCCGCCGGCCCCGAACAACGACGGGCGAAAGCTCTCCGCAGGGCCTGGCGGGACCTTCATCGGCGTCGGCTCGCTGGTTCCCGAAGACGATGTCCCGAAGACGATTCGCGACATCCCGTTCGGGACGCCGGGCCTGCCGGCCTTCGGACCGGAAGTCCTGCCGACCCCTGCGCATGTTGCACCGCCCGCCGTCGTCGTCGCCGGCGGTGCGAGCGTTCCAGTGGGCGCGCGTCCCGACGGGCAAGGTGAGGGGAGCTATCCGGCGGTCGGCAGCACGGTGAAGCCGGACCACGACGAGAGGCTCATGGCGCAGGTGGGCGCGCGCCGCTCCAGCTCCGGCGCCGGCGTCTGGGTCGTGGGCGGCGTGCTCGCCCTCGCCGCGGTGTCGGGCGTTGCCTTCTTCGCCATCAAGCGCCCCGCCGGAAGCCAGGTGCAGGCCGTCACGTCCGCGGAACCGCCGCTCGCTTCTTCCTCCGCGTCGATCAGCGCGGCGACCGCGGAGCCGCCGAGCGAGGCGCCGCGCGCGGCGCCGGTCGAGGTGCCGGACCCGACACCCGTGCCCGTGATCGAAGTCGAGGACCTGGTGCACGACGCGTCAGTCACGACGCCGTCGCCGGCGAAGACGTCCGTCACGACGCCCCCGTCGGTTCGCACGGGGCAGGCCGCTCCGCAGGGGCCTGTCGTGCGAACGCCGAAGACCGCGGCGGTTGCGCAGTCGGCGCGCGCCCCCGAACCGCCTGCCGACGGCGAGCCGAGCCCCTCTGCGACGCCGCAAGGGGAGGCGCCGGTGCCCACTCTTCCCCCGGACCCATTCGGGACCCCCGATTGAATCCGCACTCGCACATTCTGGGGATGGTCGGAGGGACTCCGGCTAAGCTGCTCAGACAAGGCTCATAGCGATGGCTCGAATCGAAGAAGCAACACTCTTTCGACCCGATCCGAAGCTCCAGTACCCGGGCACGTCCCGCAGCGGCGGTGGAGGTGGCGGTGGTGGTGGGCGCGGCGGTGGACGCGACGACGACGACGACGACGGGCCGAACATCGCGGTCAAAGAGCGCGTCGCTGAGGCGGCGCGATCGGCGAAGCGCCGCAAGGGCCTCTCCTTCGTCGTCGTGATGATCTGCGGAGCCCTCACGGTGCTCGGTGCGATCTTCGCGCCCCGCAACTACGAGGTCGAAGCGCGCCTCCTCGTCCAGCGCACGCAGGTGATCACGGGTGCTCAGACGCAGCAGCTCTCTCCCGAAGAGATGCGCAACGTCGCCAAGGAGTACGAAGAGCAGGTGATGGCGAAGGACAACATCATCGCCATCGTCCGCCAGAAGAACCTCGTGTCCCGGTGGGACGACATGCGGCAGCCGCACCGTCGGCTCATCGACAAGATCAACCGCAAGCTCGGGAAGGCTCCGCCGACCGACGACGAGAAGTACGACGCGCTCGTCACCAACATCCAGCACCGCCTCAAGGTGTGGGTCGACGCAACGACGGTGACGATCCGGCTCGAGTGGGCCGAGCCCGAGGCCGCGCGCGACATGGTCGACGCGGCGGTGAAGAACTTCCTCGAGGCGCGCTTCCAGTCCGAGGTCGGCGTCATCCCCGAGCGCATCAAGATCCTCGAGGCCGGCGTCACGCAGGCGCACAAGGATCTCGAGGTCTCCGCCGCCGAGCTCGTTCGCCAGCAGAAGCTCGCGAATCCGAAGGAGCGGGTGAACATCGTCATCCCGAACCTTCCTCAGGGCGTGAGGGACGTCGGGCGCGAAGAGCCCGCCGATCCCGTGCTCAAGGCGCGGCTCGACACCGTCCGGCAGCAGATCGCCGTGCTCCAGGAGGCGAAGCTCCGACGTGAGGCGGAGCTGAACCAGGAGCTCCTCCAGAAGCGCCAGACGCTCGCGGAAGGGCACCCCGAGGTCATCGCGCTCAAGCAGACGCTCGATGCGTCGCGGGCCGACCCGCCGCAGCTGGCGCGCCTGAAGGCTGAGGAGCGCGAGCTCCTGAACGACATCGCCGCCAAGCAGCGCGCCGCCGCCGAGGCTCGCGCCAACGAGCCGAAGCCCGCCGCCCGCGTGGCCACGCCGACGCCGGTGGTCGAAGCGCCGATCGCCGGTACCACGAAGAGCGTCCAGGACGCGCAGGTGCAGTTCGATACCGTCACCCGCAAGTACTCCGAGCTCGTCACCCAGCTCGATGCCGCGCGCAGCGGCCTTCAGCTCGAGGAGGCCGCGTTCAAGAACCGCTACAAGGTGGTTCACCCCGCCGAGGTGCCGGCAGGACCGAAGCGCCCCGTCGGCCTCATCGCGATCGCGATCGGCGTCCTCTCCACGATCGCGGCGGTCCTTGCGGTCGCTTCGCTGGCGGATCGGTTCTCGGGGATCTTCTTCGAGCCCCGCGACGTCCGCGATCGGCTCGGCCTGCCCGTCTTCGCGACATTCTCCTAGCCCGGGCTAGCGAAGCGGTCCGTCCGCCGCCGCCGCCCGCGGCCGCGGGCCGTGTGAACGAAGGGTGACGACAAAACGACGAAGGCAGAGTGGTCGGACCGCTCTGCCTTCGTTCTCGTGTGGGCCGTGCCCGCTTCAGCGCGAAGCGCGCTTGGTGCCACGCTTTGTCGTGCGCTTGGTGGCGCCGCGCTTCGTCGTGCGCTTCACCGTCGCGCGCTTCGGCCTCGTCGTGCGCTTCGCGCTGACGCGGCTGGTCGTCGCGGCTCGACGGGCCGTTTGCGTGGGCTTCTTGGTGATTCGCGAGACCTTCGCGGCTGCCCGCTTCGTGGTGGCGCGCTTCGTCCCTGCCGCGCGCTTCGTGGTGGCGCGCTTCGCCCCGGCCGCCCGGCGGGGCGTGGCGCGGATGCCAGCCTTCGCGGCCGCCGTCTCGCGCGCGATCAGCTTCGAGAAGCGCGTGTTCGGCTGATGGACGAAGGCGAGCTTCTTCTTGTCGAACCACTTGAACCAGTCGTCCCAGGACAGCTTCCCGAGCGTCTCGACCCCGCTGAAACCTGGGAAGTCGATGCGAAGAATCCCAGGATCGTTGCCGCGTCCGGTCCCTTTCACGTGGGCCGGCCACCCGCCCTTCGACTCGACCCAGCGGCGGATCTCTTCGCGGTTGGTGGTGGTCCGCGTCGTCGTTTGTGCTCTTGCCATGACTGTTCTCCTTGTCGAGGAGCCCGACATTCTCGGGATGCCCGACGAGGTCGGGTGCGAGCGAGCTTCGCAAGCGGTGTGCCGTGAGCCGTGGCTCGAGCAGGTCGAAACGAGACGGTCTTGTTTGCGTGGGGGCAGAGCCGATATACGTAGGGCGCTCACTCTCGTTCGCAGAGCGAGCACGAAGGAGGGCTCCCCTGGTTGGTGTGGCGGGCCCTCGTGACGGATCGAAGGACCGATAAGCGCTGATGCTCCCGTTCACCGCTGTAATGCCGATGGACGTGGCGCAGCAGGCTTTCGTCCAGGCGCGCGTCGAGGAGCGTCTGAAGTCCGGCAGCGACATCAGTGCCGCCGAGACCGAGCTCAATCCGATGCTTCGCTACGACCTCATCTGGCGCGGCGGCCAGAACCATTTCGTTGCGATCTACAACCCGCGCTTCATCCACACGACGTCGTGGGACCGGACACTTCCGGACCCGAACCTGATCAACCCGGAGACGCTGAACCTCACCGACCCGAACAAGACGCCGCTGTCGGCGCTCCACAACGGTGGTTTCGGCTACGAGGTGGTCCGGCCGCGGTGGCGCCTTTCGCTCTACCAGTTCCTCGCGTACGGGCCGATTTCGACGACGGCGCTCCTCGTCCAGGCTCCCTGGAACGGCACCGACTTGCCGCCGGATCCCAACCCGATCATCCCGGCGGTCATCGGCGCGCGCTTCAACCTCCTGTTCGTGCAGACGCAGCTCTTCGTGCCGGTCAAGCTGACCCCGCGAACCGCGTTGATCCCCGGCTTCACCTACAACGCCTTCGGCGGGGCGGATCGCACCTCGCGAGGCGTAATCGCGCTCACGCAGGGACCGGGCGTGAGCCTCGCGCTCGAACACGCGGCGTCGCGGAGCGATCGCTTCGTCACCAGGGTCGGCGCGGGTCGTATCACCACGTCGTTCCAGGACGATCGCGAGGGCGTCGTCATCCTCCGCACCGAGGCCACGCAGAGCTGGCGCCACTACTACAGCAACAACCTCTCGAGCGAGGTGATGGGCGGTGCGTCGGTCGGCGGCGACGAGATCAACGGCTTCACCATGTTCACGGTGGGGCATGCCGCGCTTCTCTGGGACTCGTGGGGACAGCCCCGAATCCCGCCGGGCGCCGCGCCGTACGGCGTCTTCGGTGGCCGGGGGCATCGTCTCCAGCTCGGTGCCGTGGCCAAGGTCCAGCCGTGGATCGATCTGTTCTCCGGCGATCTCGAGCAACGCGGCGTCCTGTCTCTCGCTGCGAACTACACCGTCGACCGCGTGACGTTGCGGGGCGGGCTCTCGCACGCGCGTGTCTTCGGGACGCCGCGTTCGGTGGCCCAGTACCAGATCGTCCTCGCCGACGGAGGCATCCAGTACCGCATCACGCCGACCCTCTCCGCCGACGTCGGGCTCCGCGCGGGCTATCAGGATTTCAACAACGCCGTTCGCTTCAACGAGCTCACGCAGCTCACGGCCTACGGCGGCGTCACGTGGGCGCCGTACCCGGCGCGGTTCTGACTCGCCCTTCGGGCTCGAGGCTCGAGCAAGGCTCCTCTCGGCCAGCGGTACGGGAGAAGCTCGCCTTCATGGAATCATGGCCCCCACGCCCACCTTCCCCCAAGACATTGCCGCGCAGCTCTCCCAGGCCCAGGCGGTGCTGGAGCGCCACCTGGCCGGAAACATCGTCGCCCTGCACCTGTTCGGCTCCGCCGTGGACGAGGGGCTGCGGCGCGACAGCGATATCGACCTGATGGCGACCGTGCGCGTGCCGCTGGCGGCAGACGCCCGGCGATCGCTCATGAACGCCCTGCTGCAGGTCTCCGGCCGTCCCGGTGGGCATGCCTCCATGCGCCCCCTCGAAGTGACGATCGTCGTGCATGGCGAAGTCGTGCCGTGGCGGTATCCGCCGATGCGCGAGCTGCAGTTCGGTGAATGGCTGCGCAAGGACCTGGAGGCCGGCGTGGTGGAGCCCACCGTGGTGGACCGCGATCTCGCCATCCTGCTGACCAAGCTGCGCCAGCACAGCGTTGCGCTGCGGGGACAGCCGGCCGCCGAGGTCTTCGACCCCGTGCCGCGGGTGGACTTCGTCCAGGCGCTGCGCGACACGCTGGAGCTCTGGAACGGCCCGCCGGACTGGGAAGGCGACGAGCGCAACGTGGTGCTCGCGCTTGCGCGCATCTGGTTCAGCGCCGGCACGGGCCGGATCGCGTCCAAGGATTCGGCCGCCGCCTGGGTGCTGGAGCGGCTGCCTGCGGCGCTGTCGCCCGTTCTCGCCAGCGCACGGCTGGCCTATCTGGGCACCGGCACGGACGACCTGGCGGACAGGCCTGCCGAAGTGGCGGAGTTCGTGCGTCATGCGAAGAGCGCCATCCAAGGCGTCCTCGCCGCTCCAATGTCTGACCGATGACCGGTCTCTGCCTGCCTGCCGCCGAAAGGCGCCGGCTCCAGCGCGATGCGGACGAGCCCTTCGTGACCCGCGAGTCGTCCTGAAGTCCGAAGCCTGAGAGCTGAAGCCTCGAGCCGTTCGTCCGAGGGACAAAACGGCGAGTCAGCCGGAGGCCTGGAGCTTCTTCCGGTCCTTGATCATCCGCAGGACATCCTTGATGTCGCGCGGGCGGACCACACCGATGAGCAGCATCAGCACGCCGTAGACCGCCATGTCGGCGAGGAGGCGTACGGGACCGAGGCTCGCGAGCGAGAGGTGGACGGCCACCACGACGCCGCAGAGCCCGAGTGACTTCATGATTGCGAGTGCGCTGCGCCGATCGATCGCGCGCTTGCCGAGGAACGCGAAGAACACGATCGCGATCACGAGCTCTCGCGCGGAGAGCGCCATCGCGACGCCCATGCCCGCTCCGCCCGGGCCGATCGCGCGGGTGACGGGCACGATGAGGAGGATGAAGGCGGGAAGGAGCGCGAGCCCGACGAAGGAGATGATCGTGATCGTCCACGATCGATCGAGGATCATCAGCGCGATCCAGAGGAGCACGTTGAAGTAAGCGAGGACGAACGTGGGCGCGAGCCACTGGAGGCTTGCCGCCGCCGGGAGGAACTCGCTCTTCAGCGCGAGGCCGATCACGAAGTCGGCGCCGAGCGCGAGCATGAGCGTCAGCGGGATCGACACGACGCTAACGCCCTCGAGCCCGCGCCGGAGGATCGCGAAGAATTGCTCCTCGCTCCGGTGCTTGGCGCGGCTCATCATGGGGACGAGGACGCCCGAGAGCACGGGGGACATCAAGGCGGACAGGCGCGCGATCTCGCGCGCGGCGCTGTACCAGCCGACCTCTCGTGATCCCTCGGGCACGAGCTCGCGGAGGACCACGACGTCGATGGTCGAGCCGAGCGTCACCGCAGCGTTCGCGATGAAGAAAGGGAAGGCGACCCGGAGCACGGTCTTCGTCGCCGCGAGATCGAGCCGCAGGCGGAGATCGACGGCTTCGCGCGCCGCCCAGTAGAGGAATGCCGCCTTGAGCGCCTCGGAGGCGAGCATCGGAAGCGGCAGGACCCAGAACGGTGCCTTCACCATCACCGCGGCGAACGTCCCTCCGCCCCAGAGGATCTTCGCGACGACGTTCGCGATCGCGAGACCACCGACGCGCGACGCTGCCTGGAGCGTCTGCTGGAACGTCTGGTTCAGGACGATGAACACCTGCGTGACGCCGAAGAGGGCGGCGGCGAGGCGCTCCTCGGGGAGCTTGTGCTCGAGGTGGAACCAGCCGTAGACGACGAGCGGGATCATCGCGAGCGTACGGACCGCGACAATGCCGCCGAAGAAGTCGCTGGCGTGCTTCGGGCGGACCGCGACCTCGCGCGAGATGTACGTGTCGACCCCGAGACCGACGAAGACGGCGAGGGTCGCGGCGTACTCGAAGCCGTACTTGTAGAAGCCCCAGGAGAGGGGCCCGAGGTACTTCGGGAGCGTGAACGTGATGACGAGCGCGACGCCCCACGTGAGCACGAGCGACGTGGCGAGCTTCAGGCCGTTCCGGAGCGCCGTCGCTCCCTCGCCCCCGCCCGCCGCATGGGGCGCCGGCGTGCCGTGAGGCGAAGACCCCGGCTGGGGATCGCCCGTCTCGTTCGGCGCGCGATCGACCTGGGCTCCTGGCTCGCTCACCGCGGGTGAGTCGTTCGGCATGGTGGATTTTCTACGCTAATACCGCGCCCGGCGCCGCACTAGGCTCGTTGCGCCCAGGGCGGACGAGCGGCGTTCGACGACGTCGCTACTTATGCAAACGCTCGCTGACGCCGGAAAGCGCTCGAGCTTGTGCGGCCAGAATGAAGGGTAAACGAAGCTCCGGATGACGTCCCGGCTGACGTGCCGGCTGTCGTCCCCGGCTGACATCCCAGACGACGCTCCAGATGGTGGCCCCAGATGGTTGCCCCAGATGGTTGCCCCAGATGGTTGCCCCAGATGGTTGCCCCAGATGGTTGCCCCAGATGGTGGCCCAGATGACGTTCCAGTGATGAGCCGGTGAAACGAGCGGCCACGCTTTAATGGGTCGCTCGAGCTGAGAAGCCCGCGTACCATGGGCCGGTGCTGCTCGTTCCCGGTTCTCAGATCGGGGTCTACGTACTCGAAGCGCTACTGGGGTCGGGAGCTTTCGGTGTCGTCTGGCTCGCACACCGGACGGACACCGGTGAGCGAGTCGCGATCAAGGTCCTCCACCCCGCAGCTGCCGTTTCTCGAGAGAGTGTCGAACGTTTCCGGAGGGAGGCGTGGGCGCTGTCGCGCCTCACGAGCCCGCACATCGCCCGGCTGCGCGAGGTGTTGACCGGCCCTCCCGTCGAGATGGCCCTCGTCATGGAGTACATCGAGGGAGAGCTCCTCTCCGAGGTCCTCAAGCGCGCGCGATTCTCGATCGAGGACGCGATGGGGCTCGGGATCGGCATTCTCGCGGGCGTGGCGGAAATGCAGTCGATGGGCATCATTCACCGTGACATCAAGCCGGAGAACGTGATCCTCCGGCCGAACGAGAACGGCTGGCACGCGGTCATCTTCGATTTCAACCTCTCGCGCGTGAAGGACGCGAAGGGCAAGGCGAGCAGCCTCACGTCGATGCACTCGGCGATCGGGACGCTGCCGTTCATGTCCCCTGAGCAGCTGCTCGACGCGCGGCGCGTGACCGAGGCCTCCGATGTCTACTCCGTCGGCACGATCCTCTACCGCGCGGTGTCGGGGGTCCTCCCCTTCGACATGGGAGCGAGCCTCCGCGAGAAGCTGCAGCGAGAGGCCCCGGAGCTCGTGACCGGGCGACAGGATCCGAGGGCCAAGGGGTTCGAGCGGATCGTGTCCCGGTCGCTGCGACGCCGGCCCGCGGAGCGTTACGCGAAGGCCCAGGAGATGCTGGACGACCTCTCGAAGCTTGCTTCGGAGGCGATGTAGAGGATGAGCGCGGACGGAATGAGTGCGCGAGGCGAGGTAGATTCAACGAGCGCCGCGGCGGGAACGGGCGGCGCATCACCCTACCGAGGTGGGGGGCCGACTCGGGACGGTGCGACGAGCCACCGCGTACGGATGTGGATCGCGCTCACCGCCCTGGCGTTCTACGCGCTCTTCGTCTTCCGAACGAGCTTCAGCATCGGCGGCACGCGCTACTTCGTGCTGTTCGAGGACGCGATGATCTCGATGCGCTACGCGCGTCATCTCGCGGACGGTCACGGTCTCGTGTGGAACATCGGCGAGGCGCCGATCGAGGGCTTCACGAACCTGCTCTGGGTCTTGTGGATGAGCGTGGCCCACAAGCTGGGGCTCGCCGAGTCGAAGATCTCGCTCTTCATCATGCTCTCCGGCGTCGCGATCCTGCTCGCGACCGGTCTCGTCACCTCGAAGATCGCGCGCAAGGTCTCGCCCGCGCCGTGGGTGCCCGTCTTCGTCCTCGCCGCGACGCTGTTCGACTACCCGCTCGTCTTCTGGACGCTTCGCGGGATGGAGGTCGGCGCGCTCACGCTCGCCGTGTACACGCTCCTCTGGCTCGCGCTCGAGAACGAAGAGGAGTTCTCCGTCCCACGCACGATCGCGATGGGCGCCCTCACGAGCATGGCGCTCCTCATCCGGAGCGACTCGGTCGTGTCGGTAGGGCTGATCACGCTCTACGGCTTCCTCACGTGCTCGCGTCGTTGGCTCTTCGCCGCGATCATCGGAGCGTTCGCCGGCGGAGCCGTGGGCGGACAGACGACGTTCCGCAAGGCGTACTTCCACGAGTCGCTGCCCAACACCTACTTCCTCAAGCTCTACAAGATTTCGACGCTCGCCCGCATCAAGCGCGGCGCGTTCGTGGCGTTCGAGGTCCTCGCACTTCACCTCGCGGTGCCGATCTCGATCGTCCTCGCGAGCCTGCCCGGCGTCACGCCCTCGATCGCGTGGGCGAAGGAGGTCTGGAGCGATCGGGCCTCGAGGCGACTCGTCCTCTTCGGCGCCATCTTCTCTGCGCAGGTCGGCTACGCCACCTACGTCGGCGGCGACGCGTGGGAGTGGATGCTCTACGCGAACCGCTACATGTGCGTTGGAATGCCGGCGCTCATCGTGCTCGTCGCCGTGCTGGCGGAGCGCGCTATCGCGTTCCGGGCCGGCGACGACGCTGCTCGCGCCGTCTTCGTGAGCCGCCTGTCCTACGCGCTCACGGCGTGTGGGCTCGTGCTGGTCGCTTTGAACCTCTTCGCGAAGATGTTCCCCGAGGAGGGCATCGCCGCGACGATCGTGTTCAGCAAGACGCCGTTTGCGGCAGGCGGGGCGATGGTGCTCGCGGGCGTGCTCCTCCGGATGAAGGACGCGCGGACCGGACTCGTCGAGGGCATGGGCGCGCTCAGGCGCATGCTCGGGAGCCAGAAGACGGTGACCCGCGCCGCATTGCTCGTCGCGGCGCTCGTCTGGCTTCCGTCGCACCTGCTCCCGCTCGGGCGCTGGGCGGCACAGAACGCCGCGCAGTACGAGGACGAGGCGCGTTACACGCGGCTCGGCCTCCTCATCCAGGCGAACACGGCTCCCGACTTCCGGATCGCGGTTGCGGCGGCCGGTGCGACCCCGTACTTCGCGCAGCGCCCGACCGAGGACCTCCTCGGCAAGAACGATCGCCACGTCGCGAAGCTTCCGCCGCGCGGCGTCTTCTCGCCGGGCCACGACAAGTGGGACTACGGCTACAGCCTCGGGGAGCGCAACGCGCAGCTCGTCGTCGAGGCCGTCGACGTGAACGACGCCGACGAGCGCTACATGAAGGAGCTCGGCTTCGAGGAGCTCCCGAACGGGATGCGCCTCCGCAATGGCGCCTCCGTCGCGCGACGCGATCTCATCGGCGAGGAGATGAACGACGGCGCGACGCTCGCCGCCGCTCTCGGCGCGCTCGGCAAGACGCTCCCCTCCGCCATCGGGATGATGGACTTCGCCATCCTCCTCGCGTTCGGCCTCGTCGCGGCCGGCGCGGCGCGGAAGATCGCGAAGGACGGCGAGTCGTACGCCGAGCTGTCACCGGAGCCGCCCGCCGAGTCCGCAGAGCTCGACGAGGGCCAGAAGGCCGCGCTCGCCGGCGCAGACGCGCGCTCGATCCCGACGCTCGACGGCATGCGCGGCCTCGCCGTCATCGCCGTCCTCGTCTTCCACTTCGCGTGGACGTTCCCCGGCGACGATCCCTCGAAGGCCGTCGGCCTCGTCGGCAAGGTCGCGGTCCAGCTGCACGCCTTCATGTGGTCCGGCTGGACGGGCGTCGATCTCTTCTTCGTCCTCTCGGGCTACCTCATCACGCGTGGCCTCGTGAGCGACTCGAAGAAGCCGCTCGGCACGCGCATGAAGATGTTCTGGATGCGCCGCGTCCTCCGCATCTTCCCGCTCTACTACGCGGTGATCGTCGTCGGCACCATCGTCACGCTCGCCCTCGGCGCGAAGTGGGTCCCGGGGCTGTCGTACTGGCTCTACATGCAGAACTACGTCCTCGCGTTCGACCACGAGGTCATGCGCTGGACGGCGCACTTCTGGTCGCTCGCGATCGAGGAGCAGTTCTATTTCATCTGGCCGATCGTCGCGCTCACGGTCTCGCGCCGCCGCCTGATCCCGCTGATCCTCACGCTCGTCTTCCTCACCGTGGCGCTCCGCGCGGGCCTCACGTTCAAGGGCGAGAACATCGGGCTCTTCCAGCGCTGGTTCGAGAGCGAGCCCGGCGGCCTCGAGCACGGCATCGCGAAGTTCGTCTACCGCGCGACGTTCACCCGCGCCGACGGCCTCCTCCTCGGCGCCTTCGTCGCCGTCACGCAGCGCGAGGTCCGTCACCCCGCGGCGCAGATCTGGCGTCGCCTCCGGCTCCCGATCTTCGCCGGCACCGCGCTCGCGTTGCTCGGCCTCTACGTGTGGGCGACCGGCCTGAACGACTACGATCGCCGCGTGATCGGCATCGGCTACGTGATGCTCGCGCTCTTCTTCGCGAGCGGCGTATCGCTCTGCGCCGATCACGTCATCGGCGAGCGCGCGCGTCGCTTCCTCTCGTGGGCGCCGCTCGTCTCGTGCGGGAAGGTGAGCTATGGCATGTACATCTTCCACTGGCCCCTCGTCGTCATCGGCGTGCCGTACCTGATGAAGTGGCAAGAAGGGCAATCGACGCTCGTGCAGATGGGCATCTCCGGCGCGTTCGTCGTCGGCGGCATCACCGCGATGTGGGTGCTGGCATCCGTGAGCTTCAAGTTCTTCGAGAGCCCGTTCCTGAAGTTGAAGGGCAAGTTCCACGATTGATCGCGGTGACCGGGCACGACTGGCCTTGGCAAGCGAGCGGCGATTGGGTTGAAGCGCCCATGGGCGTGGTCCATCCGTCCTCCACGGATGAAGCGAGCGAGGACGGTTCTCTTGTTCGGGGCGGTCGTCGCCTGCCTCGGAGGTTGCGCGGGAACGAGTACCGTCCCCGAGGTCGACGCATCGAAGCTTCGTGTGCCGGCTTTCGCATGGCTCGAGCCGAAGCAGGTTCGCCTCGACGTGGTCGATGAACGATTCGTGCCCGCCGAGGACAAGCAGAAGAGCATCGGCAACGTAAAGGCGGCCGTGTCGGCCGCGCTCGCAGGGGCGGGTATCGCAGTCGCGCCAGATTCCGAGAACGCGCTGTTCCTTCGCTTTGGCGAGGGGGACCGGCCGATTGGCGAATTTGCCTCGAACGAGTGCGTGATGATGACCGCGGTGCTCCGGACGTCTCGCCACCGGCAAGTCGAAGCATCCGGTTTCGGATGCGCCCACGACAGGAACCTTTTCGGCTACTCCTTGCGCGGCAACACCACCACCGCGTTCGAAATCGCCATCAACAGCGTTTTCGGCGAGCTCGTTCGTTTGTCGTCATGAGCCTGCCCCGACTTCGATTCATGTCGCGTGCGACGATGCTCATGCTCGTCGCCCTCTCGACGACGAGCTGCTCTCCCTCGGTGAGCCGAACCGGCTACGAGCCAAGAAGCGTCGGCGAGTCGACGTGTCGCGTGGCGGTGAAACGGGCGGCCCCCATTTCGCCCGATCAGGCAGACGTGTTGGGAGAGGTCGACGTCGGCGATACGGGATTCTCCACCGACTGCGACGAGAAGACGGTCGTGGAGCTCCTGCGCAAGGAAGCGTGCTCGGCGGGCGCGCACGTCGTCGACATCGTCGAAGAGCGCCGACAAGACGTCGCCAGCTCCTGCTACCGCGCCAAGGCGCGCCTCCTGCGCCTGCGCAATCCCAGCAGTCTCCCCGTGGACGACGCGCGTTTCGCAGCGAGCTCGGTCCAGGCACGCAGCGACCTGGACAACCAGCGAACCAACTCGCTCCTCTGGGGAGCCGTCATCACCGGCGCCGTAGCCGGTATCGTGACCGGTGTTGTCTTCGCCCTTGGGCGCTGATGGGGGCCAGCGTTCCGAGGTCCCTCACTACTGGATCGTGGATCCCGCGGCGGAGACGCTGACCGTTCACCGCCTCGTCTCCGACGGCTACCCGATCGCGCTACGCGCCGGTCGCGAGGCGACCGTGCGCGCGGAGCCTTTCGCCGAGATCGAGCTGTGCGTGGGGACGCTCTTCGGAGACGAGTGAGCCTCCACAGGACTAAGGCGCAACTCAGTTGCGCCGATCCTGAAAGCTCGAAGCGGTCGGCTCACACGAACTCGCTTTGACCGGAGATTCACGCCCGCTCGCCCAACGGGCAGGCGTGAATCGGAGGTCAATCCAAGTGAGCACCGCTACAGTCAAGCGTCGTCCCCGACCGTCGACGACGTCGATCGACGGCGGCGATAGCCCACGGAGGTAAGCCGCACCGCCTCGTCCCTGACCGACTGAGCGGGGCGGCCATCACGAGCTCGGCTCGCGACATCGCTTGCGGCTCGAGCGAGTCGAGCTCTCGAGGTCGTGTGGCGCCGCTCGCTTGGTCCACACCCGATGACGATTTCTTGGTTCGCGCTTGACGTCCCATCGGGACGATGGCCGGTGTGAAAGTGCAGGTCGGTGCCTCGACGGAGCCGTGCTGGCAGTGAGTCACGTCTTCCGTAGCGATCGCAGCCGGAAGGCCTCGCGACGTCATCGCAGCTCCGATCGCCCGCGGACGGGGCCTTCCCGTGAGCCGCGAAAGCGCGTGTTAGAAGCGGTCATGGACAAGCTGGGGGATCTGTCCGACGAGGAGCTGCTCGCGCGCCTGCGCGAGCATGTCGGCAAGGGCAACGTCTGGTGCGCGAAGCTCATCGCGTATCTCGTCGAGGTCGACGAGCGGCGGCTCGATCGCGTTCACGCGTGCTCATCGCTTTGGGACTTTTGCTCGCGCAAGCTCGGCATGAGCGAAGGCGAGGAGCACCGTCGGATCGCGGCGGCTCGCACCGTCCGGCGCTTTCCCCAGGTGCTCGGATGCATCGAACGGGGTGAGATCCACCTCTGTGCTCTCTACGCGCTGCGGAAGCACCTCACGAGCGACAACGTCGACGAGCTGCTCCGCGAAGCATCGGGCAAGAGCACACGGGAGGTCGAGAAGATGGTGGCCGCGCGCTTGCCGCGCCCGGACGTACCGGCGTGCGTCGAGCCCGTCGCGCCGCAAGCGTTCTTGTCGCCGGTATCGCCCGTGCCCGTCGCGTCGCCATTGCCCGTATCCGTCGTCGCGACGCCCTCCAATGCCGCGCCCGCGTGGTCTCTGTTGCCAGCGCCATCGCCCGCATCCGGACCTCGGTCGAGGGTCGAGCCGCTCTCGGCGATGAGGTACCGCATCGAGGTCACCGTGAGCGCGGGGACGAAGGAAACGATCGACCGCATCAAGGACCTGATGCGCCATCGCAATCCGACCGGCGATCTGGAGACCGTCCTCGACGCGGCGCTCGCGCTGCTGCTCGCCAAGCTGGAGAGGGAGCGGCTCGGCAAGACGCGTCCCAAGAGGTGCAAGCCCGCCGAGGCGACGAACGCGCGCGCCTCGTCCGCCTGGGCGCATGCGGAGACCGCGACTCGAGCTCCGACCGCATCCGTACCGGTGGAGACGATGGCGGACGATCCGCCCACGCCGGTGGAGTCGGAGGCGAGGACGCAGGCTCCATGTGTGGACCTGCCCAGCGGCGATCAGAGAATGTCGGCACCCGGGCCCGCGAGCTTCGAGCCGATCGTGGCGGAGCCGCCCGCGTCCAAGCCTGCAACGAAGGCGTCGCGGCCGGGCTCTCGGTATGTCCCGACAGAGCTCCGGCGAGAGGTCTTTGCGCGAGACGCCGAGCGCTGCACGTACGTCGGCCCTGATGGCGATCGCTGCCCGGCGCGCGGTTTCCTCGAGCTGGACCACGTTTGCCCGAAGGCATTCGGAGGGACCGAGACGGCAGCCAACCTGCGGGTGAGGTGCAGAGCGCACAACGCGCTCTACGCCGAGCAGGTCTTCGGTCGCGCGCACGTCGCGGGCTGCATGGACTTGCGACGCCGAAAGTGCGCGCCGCCGACACCGGCCTCCTTCGAGTCCGCCGCACGAGGTCTGCGGTCCATGGGCTTTCGCGAGCCCGACGCGCGTCGAGCGCTCGAGACGCTGGCGACGAACCACGACATGAAGACCGCTCCGATCGAGACGATTCTCCGTGAGGCGCTGCTCGTTCTCACGTAGCGGTCACCGCTGAGCACCGCCGTCCCCCTCGACCGCGGCACTCGAGAGCGCCGGAGCCTCCCTCGCTGCGCGCTAGCCACGTGACGTCGAAGAAGAGCGAGGTGCCCTTCGAGCACGTGGGGACGTGACGCCGGATCGGCGCGCTCGTCGCGCTAAGAAAGTGACGGGCGAGCGCGATCACGCGGGCCTCCTCCAAGAGTATCCGCGAGCGCACGTCGAAGACCGTTGCCAAGCGACGGGAGGCGACCGAGATACCTTCGAGGCCACCCCCCATGCTGAGGCCGACCCAAAGTGAGCCGAGGCCGGCTCGAGCTGAGGTAGTCTCCATCCTTGCGGACTCACTCATGCCCGTGTTTGGGGCCCGAAGGATGGAGATGAACCTGTCTCGTAGGTCGAGTCGGTGTCGTGTGGTAGCGGTCTCCCTGCTGGTCGCCGCGAGCGCGCTCGCTTGTGGCTCGACCGACAACGAGGCCAGCGAGGCCGACAACGCCGACGCGGGGGCACCTCGCTCGCCGACGCCGAAGCAAGAGGATGACGAGCCCGAGCCGCCGGAGTTCGAGCCGAACTTCGACGAAGATGTGGATCCGCCGACGCCCGATCCCGGCGACCAGTGCATCGACAACGACGATCCGGGGAGCTCCGAGGCCACCGCCATGGCATTGCCGGACATCGACGATTGCGACTCGTCGGGAGCGGGCTTCGGCGGCAACCCTCCGATTGTCGGCGTGATGAAGGGCGCCGTCGACGTGGACTTCTACAAGTTCACCGGCAAGGACGTGGTCGGGTGCTCCGTCGATCCCTTCATCGTGTCGCCGACGAGCGGCCTCGAGATCTGCATGTTCGTCTCGTGCGCGAAGGGAACCACGAACTTCAAGGGCTGCACCGGCGGCGCGGAGAAGGTCAGCGACATCGGGAACCCCGGCTGCTGCGTCGCAACTCCAGGTCAGACGAAGCTCAGCTTCTCATGCGGCGGCTTCACGCAGACGAACGACTCGGCGAACGTGTTCATTCGCGTCAAGCAGCTCGCCGATCAGTGCACGCCCTACCAGTTCGCGTACCACTTCTGATCCGAGCGCGCTCGCGGCGATACTGGTGTCCAGCGGAGGACCGCGAACGGTCGGTCGGTCGCCGACTGCGACTGCCGGTCGTCGACACCCCGAATTCCTCCGTGGGTTACGGGCAAGCGGGCGTGCGCCGTGTCCGTTGACGGGCTCCTCCATCTGCAAGGGGCCTGCGAGCAAGCGGGGCTCGAAGTCCTACAGACGCATTCGCGGAGGTGGAGTGTCGAGTTTCGACGACGGTGGCGTGCCGAGTTCGCGCTGCCTGAAGCGGATTGGCGCTGCGGGAACTTCGATTGGGAAGTGCTTGGAACCGAGCTTGCGCCTGCTCTGCTGCGGCGCTCCGCCATCCGTGAATTCAACCTGCGAAGAAAGGAGGTGCGAAGCTCGTTCGTCGCCGCTTCACTCGACTATCGCGAGGTGCTGGAGGTCGAGGGCGCATTGCCAGAGCACGCGTGGTGGCGAGCCGCGGCGCGTGGCGAGGACCTCTACATCGTTCCCTCGGACTGGGCCTGGACGTTCGTCTCGACGCATGAAGAGGAGGCGATGGGAATCGGTCCGTTCTTCGTGGAGAACGTAAGGGCGCTGAGTGTGGAGCGGTAAGGGGCGGGCGCGATCATTGCTCCACGGTCGGGCCTCTCGTCCTGACTGCTGCGCCATCGGAGGAGCCTCGCGCGATCGCGAAGAGGCTCCCGATGCGCGCGTGGCCGGTGGGATCAGGTCGCGGTGGCGAAGCCGTAGGCCTCGATGTTCGCGAGCGAAGGGAGCTCCGTCTGACGGACGAGGAGCGTGCGGACCGCCCAGACGTCGCGGAAGATCCGGTAGCGGAGCGCGGTCTGATCGAGGTAGTCGACGCCGGACGAGCCGCCGGTTCCGGTGCGGCGGCCGATGACGCGCTCGACCATGCGGGCGTGACGCTGGCGGAAGATGACGAACGCCTGCTCGAACGCGAGGAGCTCGTCGATGATCACGCGCGGCCAGGCGAGGAGCGGCAGCTCGCGGTAGCTCTCGATGAAGACGAGGGCCGCGCGCTGGCGCGAGACCCGCGCGCGCGTCGCCGCATCGACGTCGAGGTCCTCGGCGAGGAGGAACGCTCGGGCGCCGGCGATCTCACCGGCGTAGCGCTTCTCCAGGCGTTCGACGTCGGAGGGCGTGAGCGTGCTGCTCTTCGCGATCGCGAGCGCCTCGTTCGCGCACTTCGCGTGGGCCGCGGCGTAGGCCTCGATGAAGGCGGCGACCTTCGCGTCGTCGCCGGCATCGCCCGGCGTCGAGCCGTTGATCGGCGTCCGATAGAGCCAGTCGCTCACGGCCTCGAGGAGCGTCGGCTTGTCCTCGAGCCGTGCCGCGACTCGCTGATACGCGCTGGACGGCGTGCCGTCCTGGTTCTTCAGCGCGCTCATGTAGCTGTGCTCGTGGCCGAGCGGAATGCGGTCGACGTCGGACAACCCGAGGAGGACCTCGATCTCGCGGAGCTGCCCGGACTGGAACCCGCTCGCAGGGTTGAGCTTGTCGCGGAACGCGAGGTAGTCCCGCGTCGTCATCGTCTCCATGATCTCGAAGTGCCCGGCGACGTGGCTGATGAGCTGCGTCATGCGGCGGATCCCGCGCGCAGCCGACGCGAGCGCTTGCTCGGGGACGGGCGGCGTGGCGAAGAGGTTCCGGACGGTGACGAGCTCGCGAAGGACGAGCTTGAACCAGAGCTCGTCGATCTGGTGCACCGTGATGAAGAGGACCTCGTCGTTCGACAGCCCGGCGTCGCTCGACTCGAGCCCGCGCTGCAACGCGAGCAGCTCTTCGACCTTGATGTAGTCCCAGTATGCCGTCGGTTTTCGCGTCACGATGGTCGCTCTCTACCAGAGCGGTGGTGAGGGCGCGACCTCGTCTGAGCCCGGTCGACGCAACGGGTATTTCGCGGACAAGCGCGGCTCGGCGCCCCGCGCGATGGTGGGCGTGTGACAGAACGACGGAGCAAAGCGGCCCCGACGGCGGGACTCGGGCCTGCCGTCGGGCCGCCGCGAGAGATGCGTCGCTCTCCTGCTTGGCCAGGCGTAGAATGGCGCGGACGGAATGGGCGTCCTTCTTCTCGGCGCGGACTACTACGGCACGCTCGCGGCTGCGCGCGCGTATGGGAGAGCGGGGATCAAGGTGGCGATGGCGGACGAGCGTCGCCAAGCGCGCGCGCTCTGGTCGCGGCACGTCTCCGAGAAGCTCGTGCATCCGCCGCTCTCGCGGCCGAAGGAGCTCGTCGACTGGCTCGTCGACTGGGGGACGAAGAACCCGGGCACGCTGCTCTATCCGCCGAACGATCACCTCGCCTGGCTCTTCGCGGCCGAGCGCGAGCGCCTCTCGAAGGCCTTCGCGATGTTCTCGCCGAGCGAAGACGCCGTCTTCACGCTGCTCGACAAGAAGCGCCTCCACGAGGCCTGCGCGCGCGTCGGCATCGACGTGCCGCTCACGCTCGGCGTCGCGGACATCGCGGATGCGACGAGCGCGTCGGCGTCGCGGCGCGAGGTCCCGTTCCCCGTCCTCCTCAAGCCGCGCACGCAGGTCTACCTCACGGGCGGCATCAAGGGCTTCATCGCGCGCGATCGCGCGGAGCTCGACGCGGAGCTCGCGCGGTTCCGGCAGCTCGTCGCGTTCGATCCCGTCCTCGCCGAACGCCATCCCGACATCGCCGAGCCGATGCTCCAGCAGTACCTCCCGGCGGCGGAGACGAGCATCGCCAGCGTGTCGGGCTTCGTGAGCGCCGACGGCGCGATCGTCGCGCGTGGCGCGATGAAGGTGCTCCAGCGCCCGCGGAAGGTCGGCATCGGCCTGTGCTTCGAGGGGCGCTCGCCGGAGCCGCACCTCGTCGACAAGCTCGCCGCGCTCTGCAAAGAGGTCGGCTACCACGGAGCGTTCGAGGCCGAGTTCATCGTCAACGGAGACGAGCGCCTGCTCATCGACTTCAACCCACGCTTCTACAGCCAGATGGGCTTCGACATCGCGCGCGGCTTGTCGCTGCCGATGCTCGTCCTCCGCTCCGCACGAGGGGAGCACGCTGCGGTGAAGGACGAGCTCGCCCGCGCCCGTGACTGGAAGGGCAGGGGCGACGAGGTCTACTGCCACAAGACGATGCTCGATCTCGTCCTCGGCCTCCAGGGGTTCTCCGGACAGATGACGCGCGACGAGGTGCGCCGCTGGCGCGGGTGGCACGCGGGCAAGTCGGTGACCGACGCCGTGCGCGATCCCGAGGACCGGATGCCCGCCGTCGTCGACGCGGCAGAGTGGGTGCGCCACTTCGCGCGTCATCCGAGGAGCTTCGTGAGAAGCTTCGTGCTGAACCGCTGACGCGAGCGTCGAACGGACCGTCACATGAAAAGCCCCTCGCAGCGCGTGGATCTCGGCGACGGACTCTGGGTGAGCGTCGTCATCGCGACGTACAACCGGCAGGACCTCCTCCGGCGCCTCCTCCAGGACCTCGACGCACAGTCGCTCGATCCGTCGCGCTTCGAGGCGATCGCGGTCGACGACGGCTCGAGCGAGGACACGTGTGCCCGGCTCGCGGACCTCACGACCCGCTACACGCATCGCATCGAGCGCCAGGAGAACACGGGCGCCGCGGCGGCGCGCCAGCGCGGCGTCGACCTCGCGCGCGGCAAGGTCGTCGTCTTCCTCGACGACGACATGCAGGTGAAGCCGGACTTCCTCGAGAAGCACCTCGAGAAGCACCTCGAGTACGGCGACGGAACGAACACGGTCGTGCTCGGGCGACTGCGCCCCGATGCGAAGCTCGCCGACATGCCGCTCTTCGAGCGCTACTACGCGCGCGTGATGGCGAGCCAGGGCGACGAGCTCGCCTCGGGCGAGAGGCCCGTTCGCGGTCACAACATCTACACGGGGAACGTCAGCATGGCGCGCGAGCTCTTCGTCCGCGCCGGAGGGTTCGATCCCGCGTTCCGCGCGCTCGAGGACGAGGAGCTCGGCGTCCGTCTCGAGAAGGCCGGTGCTCGCTTCGCGTTCGCGAACGAGGCTTCGAGTATCCACGGCTCCGACTGGACCTCGATGAAGAAGTGGATGGAGCGCGCCTACCGCGATGGCGTCTACCAGGCGAAGCTCTCGAAGAAGCATCCGGACATGCCGGAGTCGAGCCCCTGGCGTTTCTTGCCGGTCGCAAATCCCCTCAAGCGCCCGTTCATGACGCTCGGCCTCGCCGCGCCCGCCGCCGCGAGCGTCGTCGCCGGCGCGGCGATCCGCACGGCATCGGCCTTCGACAAGGTGGGGCTCGAGCCGGTGGCGCTCGCCGGGATGACGTTCGTCTACGGCATCCAGTACTACCGCGGCGTCCGCAAGGAGGTCGGTGGCTACGATGCCGTTCGCCGCGAGTTCCGCGAGTTCGAGCGCGGCGTCTCGCTCCTCCAGCGCGGCGAGCGAGGTGACTCGAGCGCCTTCCGCGCCTTCCGCGAGGCGGTGCGGGAGGACCACAGGATCCTCCGGTACTACGGCGAGAAGTACGACGATCGGGTCGAGTCGTCGGGCGGCGTCGAGTCCTTCGATGCTCCCGGGACCGCTGCGCTCGCGAGCGACGCGGTGAAGAAGATCGGCTTCCAGCTCATGATCGCGTACCGCGTGATGCGCTTCTTCCGCGCCGCAGGCCTCGAGCTCGGCGCGCAGTTCGCGTCGCGAACGATCCGCCACGCGTTCGCGTCGGACGTCCACTGGGACGCGGATCTCGAGCCCGGGATCATGGTCGTGCACGGCTTCGGTCTCGCGATCAGCTACGCGGCGCGCGCACGTCACGGCTGCATCCTGTTCCAGAACGTCACGCTCGGGTACGGGCCCGATCCGCTCACGAAGCAGGCGGGCGCCCCGCTCCTCGAGAAGAGCGTGCACGTCGGCATCGGCGCGACGCTCTACGGCCCGATCGTGGTCGGGGAGGGGACGAAGATCATGGCGAGCTGCGTGCTCTCGCAGAGCGTGCCACCGAGATCGATCGTCGAGGCCTCCGTCCCCCACGTCTCCGCGCGCGCGCCCGTCCGGGCCCGCTCCTGACGAGGGCGAGGTTCGGCGTCTGTTCCGAGTGGCGCGGGGCTCGTACGTGCCGCGCTTCGGGCGCGGTCCGGAAGCGGCTCGACGGCGGGAATGCGCGCCCGGGACGAGGAGAGACGCATCGAACGACGCGGGGCGATCCGTGTATCATGGCCGGACATGATCTCTGGATCGGTCCGCCCTTGCCTCTTCGCCTTGGTCCTCTCGACGCTCTCCGCGTGCGCGGCGACCGGCCCGTTCGTCTGGGCTGACAGCCTCCCGGCGTCGGCGTCCACTTCGACCGAGGGCGTCGTCATCCAGGACGGCGACATCGTGAACGTTCGCGTCTTCAACCAGGAGCCGCTCTCGACGCACGAGAAGGTGCGCGCCGACGGCAAGATCTCGATGCCGGTCATCGGCGAGGTCATGGCGCGCGGAAAGCGACCGGCGCAGCTCGCGTCCGAGATCCAGGACCGCCTCAAGGCGGTCGTCGTTGCGCCTTCGGTCACCGTGACGCTCGATGCGGGCGCCGAGCTCAAGGTCTCCGTCCTCGGCGAGGTGAAGAACGCGGGCATCTTCCCGCTCGATCACGGGTCGAACGTCCTCCACGCGCTCGCCGCCGCGGGTGGCCTCTCGGAGTACGCGGACGCGGACAAGGTCTTCGTCGTCCGCAAGGCGCTCCCGCAGCGCGTTCGCTTCCGCTATCAGGACCTGCGCGCGGCCGATCCGAAGAGCATCGGGTTCACGCTTCAGTCCGGGGACATCATCGTCGTCGAGTGACGGCGACGGGCCCGACCAGGCAGACGAGACGAACCGAGCCGCGCGAGCGTTTCGGTCCTAGCCGTGACATGACGCGACGCTGCCTCGTCGCGTAGTCTGAGCTGTCATGTCCTCCGTCTTCTCTTGTTTCTCTTGCGTGCGCACCGGCGCCTTGTCGCTGGTCCTCGTCTCGTCCTTCGTCCTCGTCGCCGTCGCTGGCTGCAGCGACGAGCCGGCGCCGTCCGAGCCCACGAAACGCGTCAACGGCGAGTCGTCGCTGGGATGTGGGAACGCCGATGCGCCGAAGGGCGTCCTCGCCAATCAGACGGTCACGGTCCGGAACAACAAGCGCACGTACCAGGCGGTCGTACCCGATGCGCACGACGGCAAGACGCTGCTGCCGATCGTGTTCATGTTCCACGGGAGCGGCGGAGACGGCGCCGGGCTTCGCAGCGCCTACGATCTCGAGAGCGAGGCGCAGGGGCAGGCCATCTTCGTCTATCCGGACGCGGATCGAGCGAGCGGGACCTGGGACCTCGAGCGTGGCGCCGAGAACAACCGCGACATCCTGACGTTCGACGCGATCCTCGAGACACTCTCGAGTAGCCACTGCGTCGATCGAAAGCGTGTCTTCGCGACCGGGTACTCCGCCGGAGGCTACTTCTCGAACCAGCTCGCCTGCCGTCGCGGGAGCGTGCTTCGCGCGATCGCGTCCCACGCCGGAGGAGGACCCTTCGGCCAGAACGTCGAATACGGCGACGACGGCAAGCTTCGCTGTCCGGAGCGGCCCATCGCGGCGCTCATCGCGCATGGGACGGACGACACCACGGTGAAGCTCGAAGAGGCGCAGCAGTCTCGCGAGCACTGGCGCCGGGTGAACGCGTGCGCGAGCGGCGGAGGCACCCCGCGTGACCCGGCTCCGTGTGTGTCGCTGGCCGCGTGCGCCGAGGACCGCCCGGTCGTCTACTGCGAGATCCCCGGTCTCGGTCACTCGGTGTGGCCGGAGAAGGGCGCGAAGGTCACCTGGGACTTCTTCGCGTCATTCTGAGGTTCGCCTGAAGACGAGCAGCGAGAGCGTCGCGGCCGGTGAGGCCGTGACGCTCTCTGGTCGGATGCGACCGATCTCCGAAGCGTCGTCGATCGGCTACGGACCGACGCCTGCGAGCTTCGGCTTGATCTGCCAGATCTTGGCGCCGCCGGTGGTGATGTAGAGCGTCTTCAGGTCCGCACCGCCGAACGCGACGCCGGTGGTGGGCTTCTCGGGGACCTCGACCTTGCCCCACGGGTTGCCGTCGGGCTTGTAGACCTCGATACCCGTGGCCGTCGCGACGTAGAGGTTGCCGGCCTTGTCGACCGCGAGGCCGTCGGGGCTCGAGTCCGCCGGAGCGATGTCGGCGAACTTCGTCCACTCGCCGAGCGTCCCGTCCTCATTGACGGTGTACTTTCGGATGAACGGCATCGTGCCTTCGGCAGGGAGCGAGAAGCCGACGTAGAGCAACTTCTCGTCCGGCGAGAGCGTGATGCCGTTCGGGCGGGGGACGTCCTCGAACGTGTCTTCGACCGCTACCTTGCCTGTCGGATCGACACGGTAGATGCGGTTCGTCGCGGGCCCCGGCTCCGGGGTGAAGTAGCCCGGGTCGGTCACGTAGAGGGTGCCGTCCTTGCGCGCGACCACGTCGTTGAGCGTGTCGAACTGACCGTCAGCGGTGGCGGCGCCCGCATCGCCCGAGGCCTGCTGGGCGCCCGAGTAGTTGACGGCGATGACATCGGGATTGCCGTCCCCGGCGACAAGGCGGACGATGCGCCTGGCCTCGACGGTGATCAGATCGCCGGTGGCGGTGACCGCGTTGCCGATCGGCTGGGTGTTTTGAGCGCGGACGCCGTCGCGGACCGTCGACCGGCGGCCGTCGGGGAACATGCGAAGGAGCGCGCCGTCGTCGAGCGGCGTCGTGAAGAAGAGGACGCCCAGGACGGGATGCCATGCGGGCCCGTCGGTGTACGCGCCGACCTCGACCGCCGCCGTTGGCGCCTCGATCCCTTCGATCGGGTTTGTGTTCATCTCTTCGGCGGTCGGAGGGGCGTTCGTGCCGGGCTCCTGCTGCCCCGGCGGAGGATTTCCGGGATTGGGGGTATCGCCGGCCTTCTTGTCGTCGTTGTGCGACTTGTCCTTGCAGCCGTACGCCGTGACGCCGAGTGAAAGGACGAGCAGCAGCGGCAGAATGCGTTTCATCGTTCGCTCCCGGATCCGAAGGTGTTGAAGAAGGGAGCGACCATCGAACGAGAGATTCGGTTCGATTCGCTCCCGCTTGCGACCAGGGCTCAAGCAGGGCGCGTACCGCAGCTCGGCGACGCGAACGCCCTCGGCTTTCGTCGAGATCTCGCGGTCGCGTGTGTGGCGAAGGCCGACAAGGCTCAGTGCTGTCACCACTCGCGTGCGCGCTGGCCGCCCTTGTCGCGGTCGGGACCGCGCCGCGTCGCGGCGATCGAGTCAATCGACGTCGGCGATCGCGCTTCCTCTCGTCCGTGCGCTCACGCGGCTCGCAGCGACGAAGGCGGTGCGGTCAGCCGACGACGCGCGATCAGCCGCGGCGCTGCTCCGTCGACGAGCTCGAGCGTGAGAAATCCACGCTCGAGCTTGTGCTGCCTTCGCTGTCAGTCGACGCCGTTGGTCGACTTGTCGGACGAGGCGGAGGCCGCGCCGTTGCGACGCTCGTGGATCTTCGCGGGGATGCCCGTCGCGATCGCGCCCGGCGGCACGTCGGTGAGAACGACCGCGTTCGCTCCGATGAAGGCGCCGCGACCGATCCGGATCGGACCGAGCACGCGCGCCCCGCACCCGATCACGACGTCGTCCTCGATCACCGGGCAGCCGTTGTCCTTGGCGGTGCCGATCGTGTTGTTGCCCATGAACTTCACGCGCGCGCCGACCTTCGACGTGCCGCCGATGACGGTGCCGAGCGTGTGCGTGAAGTTGATGCCCTCGCCGAGCTCGATGTCGTTGCCGATCTCGATGCTGTAGAGCACCGTCGTGACGAGCCGGAGCGCGTGATTGACCCCGGGGACGTGCCAGCGTCGCGCGCTCTCGCGGATGCGGCTCATCAGCAGGACCTTGTACCCGTCCTGCGTGAGGGCTGCCCGGACCGCTTCCTTCATCGACGGGCGCTTCTTGTCGGTGCCGTCGGCACGCCCCTCTCGTAGAGCTCGTGCGAGCTCGACGGCGTCGGCGGTGATCTTACGGAAGAGGCCCATGCCGCGATGTTAGCAGCCTGAAAGCCAACGCAGCGCGCGGAAGTGGAGGCGAGCGCCGAACGATCAGACGCCCGAGCCCTTGATCACGACGCCGAACGTCTTGGCGAGGATGTGGATGTCGAGCCAGGGCGACCAGTTGCGGACGTAGTAGACGTCGATCTGAACGCGGTGGGCGAACGACGTCGCGTTGCGATCCGAGACCTGCCACATGCCGGTCATCCCGGGCGGCGCGCGGAGGATGATCTTCTCCTGACCGCTCATCTCCGTGAGCTCGCGCTCGATGTACGGGCGCGGACCGACGAGGCTCATGTCGCCCTTGATGACGTTCAGGAGCTGCGGGAACTCGTCGAGACTGAACTTGCGGAGGACGCGACCGATCCGGGTGACGCGCGGGTCCTTCCGGAGCTTGTGATAGATGTCGTATTCGGCGCGGAGCGCGGGGTCGGCGTCGAGGATCGCCTTGAGGCGTGCCTCGCCATCGCCGTGCATCGTGCGGAACTTGTAGGCGGAGAAGTACGTGCCGTCCTTGCCGAGCCGCTTCTGCGTGTAGAAGACGGAACCTTTCGAATCGAGCTTGATCAGAGCTGCGATGAGAAGGAGGAACGGCAGGACGAAGATCCCTCCCAGGCACGTCAGCGCGACGTCCATGATGCGCTTCGCGAGCCGTGGTCCGGGGAGGAGGAGCTGCTGCCGGACCTCGACGCCGAGGATGCCGCCGAGGCTCTTGGCCGGGACACCCATCGTCGCGAACCCGAAGAGGTCGGGGATGATCAGGAGGTGAGTGAACTTGCCGCCGATGCGCTCGACGATCTGGAGCAGCTTCTCCGAGTCGACGCCCGGCATGGCGAGGACCGCATACGGGATCTTGAGCCGTGCAGCGAGGATCGGCGCGAGCGAGAGCTCGCCGACGAGGGGAACGCCGTCGACCTCGGCGAACTTGCCGCGCGGGAACTGCGACGCGTCTTTCGTGATCACCGAGCGAGAGATTCGCTGGCTGTCAGGGCTGAAGAACTCCGTCTCGCTGCTGGGGGCCGGCGGAGGCCACTTCGAGTCGGGCCTCTGTGAGCTCGGGCCACCCTGGACGCTGATCTCGAGCTTCGGCGCGCTCGGGATGTGGTCCGAGCTGATCGGCTGGCTCGCGTCGTCGGCGCCGTCGCCGAAGATGTCGCTCGCGAGCTCGGCGCGCTGGGACTCGGTCAAGAAGTGCGCCGCGGAGACGTTCACCGAGTAGACGTCCATCACCTCGTTCGTGAAGCTCGCGCGGAGCGTCCCGTGTTTGCTGATGTCGTCGTCGAGCATCATCACGGGCTTGAGGCCGGAGCGAGGCTGCGCCTTGAGCGTGCGCACGATGAGTCGACCGGTCTTGGCGGCGCCGAGCACGCAGACGGGGATTCCCCACCACGGCTGGACGGAGAAGTACCCCCGAACGAGCGCGCGAATCACCGGGACGAGGAAGAGCGTCGCCGCCCACCAGACGCCGCGGACGAAGACCCCCCACTTGACGATCGGCAGGTCGCCGAGCGTCGAGAGGATGGACGCGCCGAGGTGCACGAGCGACGCGGCGAAGGTGATGTCGCGAATCTCGTCCGGTGTGCTCTTCGCCATCGGCGAGTAGAGCTCGAGACCGAGGAAGGTGAGCATGCAGAGCGCGACCGCCGGCCCGACGACGAGCCATGCCGTCCAGTCGATCTCGCCGAGCTCCGAGTACGTCCGGACCCAGTGGACGCTCGTGGCGAGAAGCGCGGCGAGCAGGAGCGAGAAGATGTCGGTGACGAGGAGTGTCGCGACGGTGCGTCCCGGTCGCGTGAGGACCTTCAGTCCGACGACGTCCTTCTGCTCGCGGGCGGCCGCCGAGATGTCACTGAGGTGACCCTCGTTCTTGCGGATCTTGAGCTGCTCGATGAGCGCGCGCGCGATCGCCTCTTCGGTGCAGGCGCCGAGCGAGACGAGGATGCGGCCGATCTGACCGCCGCGCTCCTCCTGGAGGGCGAGGGCCTTGACGACCATCTCCTCGGTGACGGCTCCGTTCCTGACGAGGATCTCGCAGAGGAGCGTGCCGGCGCCCTTCGTCGTCGCCGGTGAGGACGATCCGAGGAGACCACCCTGCGGGATACGAATGATCGGCGGCGGAACCGAGAAGCCGGGCTCCTTCTCCTTCACCACGACCACGGGATCGGGCGGCGGCGCTCCGGCGGCGGGCGTGACCTTGGGGATTGTGGTGCCAGCGATCGGCGTGACCTTCGGCGAGAAGCTCGCGGGCGCGACTGCCGGCATCCCCGCCGCCGGCGTTCGGCGTCGCGGGATGATCCGCGCAGGCTGGTCGGCGAGGGGAGGGGGAGCGGCCCCGATGAGCGTGTTGCCAAAGGCCCTCGCTCCACCGACAGGCGGAGGGCTCGGAGCGGCCACGCTCTTTCTCGTCGCGGCGAGTGGATGATCCGCGGTCGCGGCGGCCGTCACTGCGGCGGCCGGCGTTCCCGCGACCAGCGTGTCCATCAACGGTGAAGGAAAAGTGGAGGGAGCAGGAGGCGGCTTGCTCGCTGGAACAGGCGGCCTGCTCTGCGCCGGCGGTCGCTCGCTCGCGGACGCGAAGGCGCGAGGTGGTACGCTGGCCGGCCTCGGGATCGAGGCGTTCACCTCCACGGCTCGCAGAGCGAGCCCCGAGCTCGTTCCCTCGGGGGGCGCGTGGCTTCCCATCGCAGGAGGCGCGATGCCGATCGCCGTCTGACGAAGGCGCTTGATCGCTGCCTCGCGCGCCTTGCCCTCCGGCGTCTGGAGCGGGCTGATCGCGGAGGCCTGCGTCGCGGCGATGTCGATCGTCGCCTTCGCGGTCGGCGGTGCAACCGAAGCCGGCGGAGAGCCGTGGATGAGCGTGTCCAGCTTTCTCGGCAGCGCGTCGTTCGTGTCGCCGGCGTCGCGCGAGGCCTCCGCCGGCGTCCTCTCGGGAGATGCCGGAGACGTCGCGACCGCCGGATCCGGGGCACCGCTCGATGACTTCCCCCCACCGTTTTCAGGGTCGCTCACACCGAGAGTATATCAGCGTCGACCGAGCCCGGATCAGGCGCGGAGCGACGAACTTCGGGCGCGCTCCAACCACTGCTCCAGCGGCGCATGAGCGCGGCTTCGAAGCATGCACGCCGGATTCGTCGACGGTGCGTCGGCGGGGGCGGTGGCCAACGGTCGCGCTGGAACGCGGCCGGGCGCGTACAGGGGCGCGTGCGGCGTGCGGGAAGCATCGTCTGCCAGAACGACGCAGGTGACAAGCGGCTCGAACGGCAGCACCGGCGCGCCAGTGGCATTTTCCGCGTCTGCCCTTCACCGGCATCCCGGCAGGCCGTTTTACCCATCACGGCCATCACGCCATCACGCTCCGTCCTCTCACGTCGTCCCATCGGGGAGATCTCATCGTGGATTCCGAGCAACGCGCGTTCGTGGAGAACGCCCTGACCGCCTCCGTCGTCGAGCTCTTCGCTTCGTATGGCGTGCAATGCACCGCGGAGGCTCAATCCGCGCCTGCGGCGGACGCCGAGCTCAGCTCGATCATCGGCTTCCGCGGGAAGGACCTCCGCGGCGGGCTCGCCTTCGTGGTCACGAGTGATCTCGCAGCCGAGCTCCTACCCGTATCGAGATCGCCGGAGCAACCCGAGCTGCAGCTCCGGGACTGGAGCGCCGAGATGAGCAACCAGCTCCTCGGCCGCCTCAAGAACAAGCTCGCCGCCAAGGCGATCGACTTCAAGGTCGGAAGCCCTGCGTGCTTCACCGGGCGGTCCATTCGTCTCGTCTTCATGCCCGCGCGAGAGAGCTTCACGCTGACCTTCCGCGCGTCCGCCGGAACCGCGCGCATTCATCTCGACTGCTCCATCCGTGAGGGCGTCCCGTTCGATCTCGACATCCAGGATCTCCGGATCGTCGCCGAGGGCGATGTCCTGCTCTTCTGAACCCCTTGCCACACAACAGCGCAGCGCCATGTCCAAGAAGATCATCGTCATCGACGACTCCCAGACGGTCCGCCAGCAAGTCAGCGTCGTCCTCGTCAACGCAGGCTACGAGGTCATCGAAGCCGAGGACGGCGAAGAGGGAGCTGCCGCCATCCGGGCAAACCCTACCGCAGCGATGGCGATCTGTGACGTGAACATGCCCCACGTCGGCGGGCTGGAGATGCTCGAGTCTCTCCGCGACGAGAGCGCCCCGGTCGGGTGCCCGGTGCTGATGCTGACCACCGAAGGTCGCCCCGACGTGATCGAGCGCGCGCGCTCGTCCGGCGCCCGCGGATGGATCGTCAAGCCGTTCAAGCCGACGATGCTCCTCGCCGCGGTGAAGAAGATCGCGGGGGAGGCGTGCTGACCGGCGACACTCGGGATGGAGATTGGGGGGAGGACGTCGAGCCGCCGCTCAGCTCCGTCATCCAGCCACTGGTTCGATCGAGCGCCGAGCCGCGCGTCCTCATCGTCGACGACGACGAAGACGCGCGGAGCCAAGCGGCGACCGCGCTTCGCGACGTTGGGTTCATCGTGGACGAGGCCGCCAACGGCCTCGACGGGCTGAAGCTGTTCGTTCAGCATCGACCGCAGATCGCGCTGCTCGAGGTGATGACGCCGTTCGTCGACGGGTTCTCCACCTGTCGAGCAATCCGCGACCTGACGGGAGGCGGCGACGCGTCAATCATCATCATGACCGACCTCGACGACGTCGAGTCGCTGCAGTTCGGCTACGACGCAGGCGCGACGGACTTCATCACCAAGCCGATGAACCCGATCGTGCTGCAGCACCGCATCAAATACATGTATCGCGCCACCGAGGCCGTCGATCAGCTCCGGAAGAGCAGGCGCAAGATCGCTCATCTCGCCTATCACGATGCCCTCACCGATCTGCCCAATCGCCGTGCCCTCGAGCGCTACATGCGGCGCCTCCTCGAGTCGCGCGCCGGTAACGAGGGAGCGGTCTTCCTGTTCGACCTCGACGGGTTCAAGCGCGTCAACGACACGTTCGGCCATACGGCGGGTGACGAGCTCATATGCGAGGTCGCCCGGCGCATCACGGGGTGCTTCGGGATCGAGACCGGGCCAGGCGCCGTCGACGTCGACACGAAGCGGACGTTCCTGGCGCGGCTCGGGGGTGACGAGTTCGTCCTCGTCAGCCCGTCGGTGACCGGCCTCGAGGACGCGATGGCCGTCTCCAACGCGATGCTCGCCGCGATCGGTACGGTCTTCGATCTCCGCGGTCACGAGATCGTGATCACCGCCAGCATCGGGATCTCGCTTCTGGGGGAGCACGGCGATCCCGAGCTCCTCCTCCAGCGCGCGGACGCCGCGATGTACGACGCGAAGGCGCACGACCGAAACAACGCGCGCCTCTACTCGAAGAGCCTCGACGAGAAGGGGCCGGTCCGACTCAAGATGGAGGGCGCCCTGCGAAACGCGATCGGCCTGGGCGAGCTCGAGCTGCACTACCAGCCGAAGATCGACGCCGTCGCCGGCGTCGTCACCGGCTGCGAGGCGCTCCTCCGATGGAACAGCGGCGAGCTTGGCGCGGTCTCCCCCGCCGACTTCGTTCCGGTCGGGGAGGAGACGGGCCTCATCGTCCCCATCGGTCGATGGGTGCTGGAGGAGGCGTGTCGTCAAGCGAGCGCCTGGCACGCTTCGCCGGAGATGCGCGGCTTGCGCGTGGCGGTCAACGTCTCTGCGCGCCAGTTCCGGGACACGAAGTTCCTCGACGACCTCGAGCGGATCCTCGCCGAGACGGGGCTCCATCCTCACGCCCTCGAGCTCGAGATCACCGAGGGGACACTGATGAACGACACGAAGTTCGCGCGGAACGTGCTCCGCCAGCTGAAGTCATGGGGCGTGTGGCTCGCGCTCGACGACTTCGGCACCGGCTACTCGTCGCTCGGCTACCTTCGGCGGTTCCCCTTCGATACCTTGAAGGTGGACCGTTCGTTCGTTCGCGACATGCTCAGCGACGACGGCAGCGCGGCGATCACGTCCGCCGTCATCGCGATGGCCCACGGACTTCGTTTGACGGTCGTGGCCGAGGGGGTCGAGACCCGCGAGCAGCTCGCCTATCTCCGCACGCTGGGGTGCACCGAGCTCCAGGGCTTCTACTTCAGCAAGGCGCTGCCTGCGCGGGACTTCGAGGCCTGGGTGGCCGAGCGTCGTATCTCCCAGAAGGAGCTGCTTCGCCCCCGCGAGATGCCGGCGGAGGGAAGGAGCAGCGCGATCCCGCCGCTCCTCATCCAGAGCGCCTAGAGCGCCAATCACCTTGCGGAGCTCGAGCCCGGCGCGCCGTCGGCGTTCTATCGAGCGGGCGCGTTCCAGCGCGGGACGAGCCACGTCCGGAGCACGTTGTCGATCAGATGGAGATGGTCGAAGTGATCCCGGGGGCCCGCTCCGCGGAAGCCGCGCACGTGGAGCCCGCGCGCGTCGGCCTCGAGGGACAACGTCATCCCGCGGTCGTTCTTCTCGGTCGTCGCGGTCGGAGCGACGCCGACCTCGGACAGGAGCGCAGCGGTGGCCTCGGACGTGCTCGCGTAGTCGGGCGGCACGATCGCCGAGTGGGTGACGACCATCGTCTTCTTCCCCGCGGCGGCGTCCGTCGCGAAGCGGACGAAGCGCTTCAGCATCTTCACGTCGACGTGATCGGCGCCGCGCGCAGGCCCCTCGCCGTCGACGTACTGCGCATGGAGGCTGTCGAGCAGGACGACCGTGTCCGTCGCTGCATACCACTCGGGCACCGCCAGGATCCGGCTCACCGCCGCGAAGCCTGCGCTCCACGAGGCGAGGGCGAGGCGGCGCAGGTGGACGTCGCTCCGCGTCGCCGACCGCCCAATCGTCGCCGTCAGGCGCTTCATCATCGTACCGAAGCGCGAAGGATCCTCGAACGCGCGCGCGTAGCCGCCGCTGCCGATCCCGTAGCCACACGACACGAAGACGCCGCGGACGCCGCTCGTGCGGATCGCGCGCTCGGACATCTGGCCGGCGTGGAAATGGAAGACGACGTCGACTCCGCCATCGTCGTCGATGAAGTCGTCCTTCGGAGCGAGGTACGAGCAGCTCGAGACGCCGAAGCCTTGCCAGTGCTTCTCCATCTCGACGTCGGGCGCCGCCAGGCCGTCGAGCTCGGGCACGATCGCGGGCGCCGCCGACTCGATTACGGCCGCCGCGACGGCGACCGGCGGCGCCGTCTTCGTGAACGGGCGCTCGGTCGCTCGCGGCGCGCACGCCGCGCACGCCGCGAGCGCGATCAGTGAGGCGGATGCGAGCAGTCGAGTCGCGAAGGTCGCGACGTCTTTGGGGGGAGTGGTGGCGGCCCGCCAAAGAGGGTGCTGCATGGGCGCGCACCGTAGTTTCGGACGCGCCCGATCCGACCTCGCAACAACGTCTCACGTTGGATCGAGTCGGAGGTGTGCGCACCTCCTCCCATCCATCCGATCGTTGGAACGTCAACGATCTCGGGGGCTACCCGAGATCGCCTCCGACCCCAACGCTCCTCACATGCGGAGGCCGGGCGCAGGGAACTTGTCGCAGAGCTCCTTCACCTCGCCCGCGATCTTCGCGAGGAGTGCCTCGTCCGTCGCGTTCGCGACGACGCGATCGATCCAGTCGGCGAGCTTCAGCATCTCGGCCTTGCCCATGCCGCGCGACGTGACGGAGGGCGTTCCGATGCGGAGGCCCGACGGATCGAAGGGCTTGCGCGGATCGAACGGCACAGCGTTGTAGTTGGCGACGATGCCCGCGCGATCGAGCGCCTGCGCCGCGGGCTTGCCCGCGATGTTCTTGCTGGTGAGATCGACCAGCATGAGGTGATTGTCCGTGCCGCCGGTCGTGACGCCGAAGCCACGCTCGACGAGCGCCTGCGCGAGCACCTTCGCGTTCTCGACGACGGCCTTCGCGTAGTCGACGAACGCCGGCTGCGAGGCCTCGAGCGCGGCGACCGCGATCGCGGCAGTCGTGTGGTTGTGCGGCCCGCCCTGGAGGCCGGGGAACACGGCGCGATCGATCGCCGATGCGTGCGCCTTCTTGCAGAAGATCATGCCGCCGCGCGGACCGCGGAACGTCTTGTGCGTCGTCGACGTGACGACGTCGGCGATACCGATCGGTGAGGGATGAACGCCCGTCGCGACGAGGCCCGCGATGTGCGCGATGTCGGCCGCGAGGATCGCGCCGACCTCGTCGGCGATCTCGCGGAACGCGGGGAAGTCGAGCGTGCGCGGGTAGGCGGTGGTGCCTGCCCAGATGACCTTCGGCTTGTGCTCCTTGGCGAGCTTCCGCACCTCGTCCATGTCGATGCGGTGGTCCTCGCGGCGGACGCCGTACGGCACGCTCTTGAAGTACTTGCCCGTGATCGAGACGGTGTGGCCATGGGTGAGGTGTCCGCCGGCCGGGAGGCCGAGGCCCATGACGACGTCACCGGGCTGGCAGAACGCGAGGTACACGGCGAGGTTCGCCGGGCTGCCCGAGTAGGGCTGCACGTTGACGTGGATGTCGTCCTCGGTCGTCCCCGCGCTCGCCGTCTTCGCGAAGAGCTTGCGGAGCCGCGAGATGGCGAGCTCCTCGACCTGATCGATGACGGCCTGGCCCTCGTAGTAGCGCTTCCGAGCGTAGCCCTCGGAGTACTTGTTCGTGAGGCAGGAGCCGGTTGCCTCCATCACCGCCCGTGAGGCGTAGTTCTCGCTCGCGATGAGTCGCATGGACTCGTGCTCGCGGCGGTTCTCCTCCTCGATGAGCTTGGCAATTTCCGCATCGACCTGGGCCAGATCTTTTTCGGGCATGGTGAAGAGCCGATTACCACGACGCGGACGATTCCGTCTCCCCGCATGGGCACCGCGCTGCCGGGCTCGCGGCTCCGCGTCGACGGGGCGCAGGTTCCCGTGCAGGGTCGCACGGGAACACGCCCTCGCGCGCGACTCGGGCAGGTTCCCGTGCAGGTTCGCACGGGAACACGCCCTCGCGCGCGACTCGGGCAGGCTCATGCGGTAAGGTGCGACGCGTGAAGCGCTTCGTTTTCGCCTCATGCCTGCTCGGAGCCCTCGTCACCGGCGAGGCGGTCGCTGCGGCCGAGCTCGAGACGGGCAAGCCCGGCGCCGAGGATCCGACGTTGCGCGACGTGAAGCCGGAGCGCCGCAACGGCCTCACGCTCGGCGTCTCCGGTGGCTTCGCGCTTGCCGGGGCGAGCGGCTACCCCAACAACGCTCGCCTGCTCGGCGAGCCCGACTTCTACTCGTCGAGCCCGCTCCTTGCCGGCTGGTCGACGTCGTTCTTCCTGATGGGCGCGTTCAACGACTACGTGAGCTTCGGCCCGATGGTCACGATCGCGACCTTCGAGAGCGAGCAGTGGAAGTCGACGGGGTGGGCGGCCGGCTTCCGCGGCGAGTTCTTCCCGCTCGTGAAGCTGGTCCCGCTGCTCGCCGACACCGCCGTCTATGCTCAGCTCGGCTTCGGCACCACCGAGCTTCGCGCGAAGGGCCCGTACCCGTCCGCGGGCGGCGAGCAGTCGTTCCTCGGGATCGGGCTCCATCACGAGTGGCGGCTCGCCCGGCTCCTCGGTGGTCATGCTTCCGCGGGGCCGTACATCGAGTACGATGCCATTCGCTCGCCCTCCGCCGAGCGGCACTGGGCGACCGCCGGGCTACGTGTGGTCTGGTACGGCGGCGGCGTGAAGCTCGATCGGTAGCATCGGCAAGAGGCACCGGCTCCTGATATGGTCGACGGCGTGCAGAATCACGCGGTCGATCCGTTCGGGATCGTGGGCCAGGTCCTCGACGCACAGTTCCGTGTCGATCGGCTCGTCGGAGAGGGCGGATTCAGCGCCGTTTATCGCGGACATCACGTCGGCCTCGACGAACCGATCGCGGTCAAGTGTCTGAAGCTCCCGCCGGCGATCTCTCCACCGCTGGTCGATCAGTTCGCGAGGCGCTTCCGCGACGAGAGCCGGATCCTCTACCGCCTCTCCCAGGGCAACCTCAACGTCGTCCGCAGCATCGCCGCCGGCACATGGCAGGCGCCGACCGGCCTCGTCGTCCCGTACATGGTCCTCGAGTGGATGGAGGGCCGCTCGCTCGCGAACGAGTTCGCGATTCGCCGCAGCGCCGGAAAGCAGGGGCGCTCGCTCGAGGAGATCGTGCAGCTGTTCGAGTCCGCAGCGGACGGTCTCGGCCATGCGCACGCGCAGGGCGTCGTGCATCGCGATCTCAATCCGGGCAACCTCTTCCTTGCGTCGAGCTCGCAAGGCACCCGGATGAAGGTGCTCGACTTCGGAGTCGCCAAGATCCTCGACGAGTCGACGCTCGACATCGCGCGGATGCAGACGGTCGGACAGATCCGGATCTTCGCGCCTGCCTACGGCGCGCCGGAGCAGTTCGACGACTCGATCGGCAAGGTCGGCGCGGCGTCCGACGTCTATTCCTTCGCCCTCATCCTGCTCGAGGCGCTCCGCGATCGCTGCGTGAACGAGGGCCAGAACCTCGGCGAGTTCGCGCTCAAGGCGATCGATCCCAATGTCCGGCCCACGCCGCGGATGCTCGGAATCGGCGTGCCCGACGAGGTCGAGCAGATCTTCGCGCGCGCGACGAAGCTCGATCCGCGCGAGCGATGGCAGAACGCGGGCGAGCTGTGGCGAGCGCTGGCGCTCGCGGTGAATTCGGCGAGCCGGCAGAAGCACGCGCAGGCGGCGATGGAGACGCCGCCGCTCGCGATGCCCCAGCCGCAGGGGATCCGGAGCACTCAGAAGGGAATGGCGCCACCTCCGGAGCCAGCGAAGGCGCCCGCCGTACGCATGAACAAGACGATGCCGCTCGGCGCCGCGATGCCGAAGCTCGACATACCTCGGCCCGGGGCTGCCGCGCCGTCGTCGACCGGCCAGAGCGCGCCGAAGATCCCTGCTGCACCGAGCGCGCCGACGTCGGCGCCGCGTGTGCCGACGCAACCGAGCGCGGGGCAGGCGGCGACGGGTGGGCCGCCTGGACAGCCTGCCACGCAGCGGTTCACGGGCGAAGGAGTGCCGAACCTCGCGGAGGAGGAGGACGAGGACGCTCGGACGCACGTCGGGGCGATGTCCGGTAAAGCGCCGCTCGGCCAAGGCCAACCGCAGGAGCAACAACAAGAGGAGGAGCAAGAGGACGAGGTCACGCGCGTCCGCGCGCCGGAGCCCGACATGCTGCGCGGCCTTGCCGATCTCGAAGCGCAGAAGCTTCCCGGCAAGGCGAGGTTGGCGACGACGCAGCTCTCGAGCGGGAGCTCTCCGCGCCCCGCGGCAGGAGCCCCCGCTGTGGGCGCACCGCCGCTGCAGGATCCCGCTTCGGCCGCGGGCGGAACGTTCATGATGGCGCCGGGCCCGTTCGGCGAGGCCGCACCAATGCCGTCGACGCAGCCTCCGCCGCCGGCCGCGGCGCCACACGCGCAGCCCGAGCCGTACCGTCCTTCGTCGGGTCAGCTCGGGCAGACCCTTCCCCTCACGGGGCCGCATCCGCTCGGTCTTCCGGGGCAGGCGTCGACCAACGGCCCGATCCCCGCCGCAGGCGCGCCTCCTGCTCCCTACGGCTCGCTCTCCCCCGATGGGCCTTCGACCTTCGGTGACGCTGGCCAGCATGGCTGGAGTCCGTCCAACCCGGGACCGCAGCCATCGCAGCAGCAACAGCAGCAGCAGCAGCAGTTCCAGCAGCCGCACGCTCCGTATCCGGCGTACGCGGTCGTCGCGCCGCCGCACGCTCCGCAGCAACAGCACCCGATGATGCAGCCGTCGCCGCACATCATGGTGCCGTCGCATGGGCAGAACATGCCGTTCGGCCAGCAGCCGCACGACTCGCGGATGAGCGAGTCGGTATCGCTGCCCCCGGGGTCGATCTCGGGAGTGCCGAAGAAGAGCAACTCGGTCCTCTTCATCGCGATCGGGCTCGGTGCGCTCGCGCTCATCGGCGTCGGCCTCGCGGCCGCCGTCATGCCGGGCGGCAAGGGCAACGGCACTGGACCGGTCGCATCGGTCTCGGCGCCGCCTGACTCGAGCCCGATCGCGTCCGCTCCGCCGCCGCCGCCGCCGACGGCGCCGCCGGTCATCGATCCGACCCCGGCAGCCGACGTCGTGCCCGACGCGAGCGATGCCGTTACCGCCAACAGCGACGACGACGTGGACGCGGGCAGCACGGCGACGACCACGACTGCCGCACCCGACGTCCCGCCTGCGCCCACGCCGGCACCCACGCCGGTGCCGGTGCCGGTGCCCATGCCGACGCCTGTCGCCGTCAAGGACGCGGGGCCGCCGCCGGATCCGAATGCGTTCAACGAGGCGGCCGCGCGCTCGCGGCTCGCGCAGGCGAACGGCGTCCTCGTCTTCTGCAAGAAGGAAGGCGGCGTGACGGGACCGGGCACGTCGCAAGTGACGTTCGGGCCGGAGGGGACCGTCACCGCGGTGAGCCTCGACCCGCCGTACGCCGGGACGCCGGCGGGCGACTGCGTCACGGGCCACTTCAAGCGCACGAAGGTGAGCTCGTTCCAGGGCTCGCCGCGGACGATCAAGCACTCCTTCGACGTGCCGAAGTAGCGACGCGCACTCGAGCCTCAGGTCGACGTCGTCGCTCGGCGCGATCCCTCGAGGTGCGCCGTCGTACGCTCGCAGCCCTTCGAGGTCGGAGCCCGCCCTTGCTGGTCGCTCACTGGCTGAAGGACTCGGCAGCGGGGCCGTCTTCCTCGCGCTCGCCGGAACGCTCGATCCTCTCGTGGGCTTCCGACCCCCGAGCGATCGTCATCGGCGCTCGCGTACCGGAAGAGTCCGCGGACGCGAGCCCAGGAGAGAGAGGGGGCTCGACGTCCGCTCGTCGACCGTTGTATAGAAATTGAAAGTCGTTTTCAATAACAATGGGAGCCAGGGAAAACAGGGCCGGCGGCGCTGGGCTCGCGCCTTCGATGATGGCGCGCGAGCCCGCGATCGAGCTGCGCTCGATGCTCCGCTTGTTACGCTCGGACCTCAGGCGACCCGGCATGCCTAGAGCGACGCGCATGGCGAGACTTCTTCGATGGGGCTGTCCGAGCCTCGTCCTCGCCATCCCGTCCGTCGCGTCCGTCGCGCGCGCGGACGACGCACGCGGCTCCGCGAATACGAAGGACAAGGACGGCGAGACCGTCGTCGTCACCGGGACGCGCACTCCCGAGAACGTGCAGCGCGCGACGGTGAAGACCGACGTAGTGACGCGTGAAGAGGCCGACCGGCGCGGGGCGACCAACGTGGCCGAGGCGCTCGCGACGCAGCCCGGCCTCCAGGTGAACCCGGGCTCGTACGGATACCTCGGCGGCGTGAGCGCGCTCCAGATCCAGGGATTCGATCGCGATCGCGTCCTCATCCTCGAGGACGGCGAGCGTGTCGTCGGTGACGTCGGCGGCGCGGTCGATCTCGCCGCGATCCCGACGGCCGATCTCGAGCGCATCGAGGTCGTCGTCGGACCGACGAGCTCGCTCTACGGGTCGGCCGCTCTCGGCGGCGTCGTCAACGTCATCACTGCTCCGCCGCGTCGCCCGGGGCTCTCGGCGCGCGCGCGCGCGGAGTATCGATCGCTGAACGGCGTCGTCCTCCAGGGCAACGCCTCCGCGAAGAAGGACGGCACGCTCGGACCGCTTCGTGAGCCGTGGATCGGCCTCGACGGGAACTACAGCCGTCTCGACGGCGTCGAGCGCACGCCGGGCTTGCCCGATCTCCGGATCCCCGAGACGAACCGGAGGATGGTCGGGCTACGCGCCGGAGCGCGCCTCACCGACACGATGGACGTGCGCGTCCGCCTGCGCGCGTTCCGCGATCGCCTCGACGGCATCGAGAGCGAGAAGCGCCCGACGATCGAGGAGCGCTTCATCACCGATCTCCCGCAGCAGACCAATCGCTACACGGTCCACGTCATCCACGTCACGAAGCTCCGGAGCGGCGCGAGCCTTCGCCTCACGATGGGCCGGCAGCAGTTCGACAACTTCACCGCGAAGGACCGCCGCGGCTCGCCGATCGACGAGCGGCGCGATCGCGAGCATCGCATGCAGAGCTTCGAGGCGATCGCCACCGTCCCCGAAGGCACGCGGACGTGGGTCGCGGGGACGCGTTTCGAGGCGGAGCACTTCGAACAGTCGCTCACGCGCACCGTGAGCACACGGGCAGCCCCCGTGACGACGAGCGGGCCCGAGGTCGTGCCCCTCACGTTCGGCGTCGCCGCCTTCTACGCCCAGCTCTCGTGGAAAGTCACGGAGACGCTCACCGTGATGCCCGGGATCCGTACCGAGCTCCATTCGCGCTACGGCGAGTCCGTCGCTCCGCGCCTCGCGGCATCATGGCAGATCGCGCCGCGCGTCATCGCGCGCGCCTCCGCAGGTCGCGGCTTTCGCGCGCCGAGCGCGAAGGAGCTCGGCTTCGTCTTCGATCACTCCTTCTACGGCTACCGGATCAACGGCAACCGCGATCTCTTCCCCGAGAAGTCGTGGGGCGTGAACGCCGATCTCACCGTGACGCCGATGAAGGACTCGATGGTGCGCGGCTCCGTCTTCTACAACTGGGTGGAGGATCTGATCGATCTCGACCTCGGCAACGGCGTCTTCGACGGCGGCGTCGCGACGTATTCGTACACGAACTTCGGTCGAGCTCGAACCGCGGGCGGTCAGGTCGACGCGCGCTTCAAGCCCACGAGTTGGCTGTCTGCGGAATCGAGCTACGCTTACACGTGGACGCGGGACGACGTGAACGATCAGCCGCTGCCGGGCCGACCGCCGCACTCGGTCACCTCGGCGCTCCGGATCGAGCCGGGCTGGATGCTCGAGCTGTACGTTCGTGCACGGGTCGTCACCAGCTCGTTCCTGGGCGAGGACTCGCGATCGCCTGGGTACCAGACGGTGGACGTCCGCATGGGCCGTACGCTATGGCCTCACTCGCAGGCGTATCTGGGGGCCCTCAACCTGCTCGACGTGAAACAGGACCCCGGCCGTCTGGGGGATACACGTCCGCCGCTGGGTCGTATCCTCTACGTCGGTCTCCGGGCCGACTTCCCTTGGGAGGATTGAGTCACCCATGAAGCGTTTCTGCTCTTCCACGCTCGTCCTCTTCGCTCTTGTCGCCCTCGCGGCCGTGACCGCGCTCGCCGCGGCCTGCAGTGAGGACGTCGGCCCCGGCGCGAAGAGCTCTCCCACCACCAAGCCCGGGAGCGACGCAGGAGAAGCGCCTGGCGACGTCTTCAACGCCGGCGAGGAGCTCTCGATCCCGGTCCCGAGCACCGGACGCGTCTACGCGAAGCTCGCGAGCCCGCCGGCGCTCGTCACGCCCGCCGATCCGAAGACGGACAAGGGATGGGACCTCGCGTTCGAGGGGCGCGACGTCTTCACGAACAGCGGCCCTTCCGGCTCCGGCGCATCGCTCGCGTTCGGTCCGCTCGACCCGATCGTGTTCCTCGAGGACGTCGCTCCCGAGGTTCCGTTCCTCACCGGCGACAAGTCCGGCGGCGCGTTCATCCGCTGGTACTTCTACGAAGGCGCGCCGAACCACGCGCTCTACAGCCGCTTCCACGTCTTCGGCGTGAAGGACGGAGACAAGCTCTACAAGGTCCAGATCCTCAGCTACTACGGCAAGCGCGACGGCGCTGCCGTCGCCGCGCTCTACAAGATCCGCTACGCCGAGGTCGGTCAGCCCGCGAAGGAAGCGGTCGATCTCGACGGCACTGCCGGTGGTACGACCGCGGGCGATCCGAATGCGCCAGGCGAGTGCATCGACCTCGGCACCGGTGCTCGCACGATGCTCACCCCCGAGGCCGCTCGAGCATCGAGCGCGTGGCATCTCTGCTTCCGCCGCCAGGACATCTCCGTGAACGGAGAAGAGGGCGGACCGCGCGGCGTCGGTGCGATCGACTTCGACGCCGACGCGACGGCGAACGAGACGTTCCCCGATGTCGTCGAGCGTACGCCCGAGAGCGAGCTCGCGAAATTCGACGCCATCGATGCGGCGAGCTTCGCAGGTCAGATCCTGCGCGGCGATCGTGTCGTCAGCGCGTTCAGCGGGCTGTGGACCGAGCGCGGTGCGAACCCCGCGGCTCCCCGCAACTTCGCCTGGCTCGTCGTCGGCGCCGACGGCAAGAAGCGCTACCTCGTCGGGTTCGCTCGCTTCGACGGAGCCACGGCGACCAGCCCCGGCACGATCGTGATGCGTGTGAAGGCCGTGAAGTAGTCGCGACCAGCCAAGGAGATCTTCGATGAATCGCTTCGTCCTTCTTCTCGCAGCCGCGCCGCTCGTCCTCGCCGCCGTCCCTGCGTGCTCGTCATCCTCGACTGCCGCGCCGGCCGGCACCGGCGTCGACGACGACGGCGGGACCGAGGACGAGGAAGACTCCGGGATCCCCGCGGGGGGCACGCAGTGCACTGCTGCGCGAAAGACGCATCTCGTGCCGATCTCGAAGGTCTCGAGCGGCGAGGTGAAGGTGGTGTCCGCGGCCGACGGTGTGACGACGCTTTACGTCGACGCCTCTGCCGGCGGCGCGATGGAAGCGGCCAAGAGCCCGCGCGTCTACATCAAGCTCACGGGCGAGCGTGTCGACGTGAACGACAACGAGGCGTTTACGTCGACCGATTGGGATCTCGCGCTCAAGCGGGTCGACATCTTCACCAACAGCGGCGACGCCGGGCCCGGTAAGGGCGGCGCGGCGAAGATCGCGAAGATCTTCGACGATGTCACCGCGGCGGACGCCGATGCGGCGAAGATCGTGCCCGAGAAGTTCTTCGACGAGGATTGCGTCGGCCGCAAGGACGAGGCGGAGTTCATCATCACGACGTTCAAGGGCTGGTACGACTACGAGGTCGGCGGAGGGCCGACCGTGATGCCGGGCCTGACGTTCATCGTCCGGGGCGCCGACGGGACGTCCCGGTACAAGGTCGGGATCGTCAGCTACACCGCCAACAGCGACGGGAGCACCGACGGTAAGGCCACCGGTCGTTTCATCCTGAAGGTCGCGGCGCTGTGAAGCCTTTTGCCCCGAGGATTCTCCTGCTCGCGCTGCCGTTCGGCGCGGTGCTTCTTTCGGCGAGCTCGGCACGGGCGGCATGCACGGGCCGGCCGACCGACGCGAACGGCTACCAGGGCTACACGTACGGCGACGCCGAGACGAAGTCGTTCGCGATGGCGAAGGTGCGGGTCCACTGGGCCACGAGCGGGACGCACATGGCGACGCTCGCGAGCACTCGTGACGACGGCGTGCCCGACTCGGTCGCGGAAGCGGCGGAGATCGCGGAGCATGCGCTCGAGAAGTACGCGGAGATGGGGTACCGCGCGGTCCCGTCCGACGCCGCCTGCTCGTCCAACGGTGGCGACGAGAAGCTCGACATCTATCTCGTCAAGTTCAACGGCGGTGACGGCGCGTGCATCGCCGAGTGCAACGGCGGCGCGTGCTCGTCGTTCGCGTTGATCGACTCGACCTTCAGGAACCACGGGTACGCGTCACCGTCCGAAGGGTTTCGCACCGTAGTCACCCACGAGCTCTTCCACGCGATCCAGAACGTCTACAAGACGAACGACGATCCGTTCTGGGCCGAGGGCACCGCGCAGTGGGCGATGAAGACGCTTCATCCCGATCTCCGGGACTTCGAGCGAAACCTGCCGAAGTTCTTCGACGAGCCGACCCGCTCGCTCGACGCGCCGCCGACGGGCGTGACCGCGGGCTACCTCTACGGCTCGGCGGTCTGGCCGCTCTTCCTCGCGACGAGCCACGGACCAGAGACGATCCGCGAGATTTTCGAGCTCGAGGCCGAGGGCCAGAAGGTGCTCGAGGCGACCGACGACGTGCTCACGAAGAAGGGCTCGTCGCTCGCCGAAGCGTTCCCGATGTTCGCGGCGTGGAACGTCGCCACCGCGAAGCTGGCCGGCACGGGCGGTTACCCCGATGGCGCGACCTACCCGGGGATCAAGACGACCGCGCTCGAGGATGGAGCGAGTAACATCACCTCCGGCCTCGCGTACTTCGCTTACAGGGGCACGCTCGACACGCCCCAGCAGATCGCGCTCGAGACCGATGACTCACGCAACGGCGGTGTCGTCGTCCCGCTCGAGGGGGGCAAGGCCCGCATCGATCGCGCGAAGAAGCTCCCAGCCGACGCCGAAGGTGAAGTGCTCGTCGTGGTCGCGGGCACGACCACGAAGAAGACCGACGCGCCGTTCACGATCCGCTTCCGCGACCCGGCTGGAGACGGAGCGCCGGCGGAGAGCTCCAGCGGCGGCAGCCGTGGTGGGGGCGGGGACGGCTGCCAGGCGGCGCCCGGCCGTGCGCCATCGGGGGGCGGACTCTTGCTTGCCTGCGTGGGGGCAGCGGGAGTGCTCGCGGCAGGCTCGTCCCGTCGCAAGCGCGCCTGAGCGGCGAGACATGCGGAAGCGATTCACCGTGACGACGAGGCTCCGACTTCTTCTTCCGACCGCCTGCTTCGTGCTGTCGTGCTCCTCTGCCCCTTCGCCGAGCGAAGATACGAGGGCGACGGCCTCGGCGATCGTGAAGGGCACGGAGTCGGACGAAGGACAGGACGCGACCGTCCTCGTCATGCACTACGACGCGCTGAGGGAAGGGGGCGGCGCCGCGAGTGGATGCACCGGCAGTCTCCTCGCGCCTCGCCTCGTCCTCACCGCTCGTCATTGCGTCGCGGTCACCGACCCCGGTGCAGCCTGCAACTCCGAGGGCAAGCCGATCGCCGGCGGTGCCGTCCACGCCGATCACGAGCCGAGCGCGATCTACGTCTTCGCCGGAAAGGACCGCCCCGACTTCATCTCCGGGACGGCGCGCCCCGCACGCGGCAAGGAGATCCTCACGACGGGCGCGAAGACGCTCTGTGACAACGACATCGCGCTCGTGTTGCTCGATCGGCCGCTCGAAGGCGGAAGGATCACGCCGATCCGTCTGACCACGAAGCCGGTGAAGGGCGAGCTGGTCACCGTGGTCGGGTGGGGCATCACGGATGACGAGCCGAACCCGAAGTCGCGACGCCAGCGTACGGACGTCGCCATCCTCGACGTCGGGCCCGCGAGCGACCTCGGTCCGAAGGAGTTCCGAATCGGGGAAGGGACGTGCCAGGGGGACAGCGGCGGGCCCGCGCTCGCAGCGTCCGGCGCCGTGCTCGGGGCGCTCTCGCGCGGAGGCAACGAGACCGGCGGCACCGGGGCGGACGGGTGTATCGGCGGGACGAACATCTTCACGTCGGCGGCCGCGCATGCCGATTTCATCCGCGCCGGCTACGAGAAGGCCGGACAGGAGCCCTGGCTCGAGGGCGAGCCCAACCCACTCCTCGGGAAGGTCGGCGCTGCATGTGAGGCGGACGCCAATTGCCGCTCGAACGTCTGCGACTCCGAGCGAAAGACGTGCGCAGAAGATTGCAGCAATGGCGCATGCGCTGCCGGCTTCACGTGCGTCGAGCAACAAGCTCGAAAGGTCTGCGCCCCGAGCGAGCGGGACGAGAGCGACGGCTGCTCGGTCGGCACGCGTTCCGGCTCGCGCCCCGCGCCGTACGTCGTGAGCGCGCTCGCTCTGGCGGTCATCGTGGCGGCGGCCCGGCGGAAAAGTTCAGCTGGCTCGAACGGCTAGCAGATCACCGCGGAACGGCCGATCCACTCCTGAGGCCTGACAGTCTCTACGGGGGGGATGTGGGCCTGCGCGAGACGCTGCGGATTCTCGCGGATCGCTCCGGAGAACGCGGCTGGCAGGCGCCGTGCAGTACCGGAGCTCGTCCCGACGAGAGCTGCTGAGCCGATGAGGGCGGCGTCCAGCGGAGAGTCGAGGCCCCGGAGGTCAGAACGATGAACGGCATGCGTCTTCTCGGAGCTGTTTGCGCGACGGTCCTCGCTTCGTCGCTCGGCACCCTCGCTGCCTGTGGCGGCTCGCCGGACGCGAAGGAGCCGGCGACGGCTCAGGCGGTCAGCGCCGCCAGCGTCTCGATCGTCCTGTTCGACGAGAACGGTACGCGCGTCGGCGAAGGTTCGGGCGTCATGATCGCGCCGCGCCTGGTCCTCACGTCGGGGCACCTGATCTCCGGCAAGCACAGGTGGGTCGTGACGTCGGCCGACGGCAAGCAGAAGGCGACCGGCTCGCGCGGCATGACGTACGACTGGATGCGGTACGACAGCAATAAGGCGCATCCGCGCAAGCACGACGTCGGCGTCATTCACCTCGACGAGAGCATCAAGCTCTCCGTGTACCCGAAGATCGTCGGCGAGAAGTCGCCCGACGGGACGAAGGCCACGCGCCTTCGCGGCACCGGCGCGGGCTTCGAGCCGCTCGATGCGACGCTCGCAAAGTACAGGACCTCACCGAACGCGTGGCTCGTGGACATCCCGGTGAGCGAGACCCTCGACACCGGCGGCGCGGTCTACGACGGGCGCGGTATCCTCGGGATCGTCTCCGGCCGCGGCACGACGACGGGCAAGCTCTACGTCGCTCGCGTCGATGGTCTCGTGAAGTGGCTCGCTCCGAAGGTTGCGTGTGCGGGCGGCGCGACCGGCGTTCGTACCTATGCGGGGCCGTCGGTCGACAAGTCGAAGGAGATCTGCGAGGACGGCGGCGTCGGCACCGGCACCTCGAGCTCGGGCGGCGAGAGCCCGAGCGGCGGCTCCGGAGGCGACGAAGGCGGAAGCTGCGACGGCAACGACGACGGCGTCTGCAGTGGCAACTGCGGCGGCTCGAGCGGCAACGACGGCAGCGCGGGTCCGGGCGGCGACGGCACGACCGGCTCGTCGGGCGCCCCCGGCACTGATGGCAACGGAGGCAACGACGGCAGTGCGGGGCCGGGCGGCGAGGGCACCGCCGGCTCGTCGGGCGCGCCCGGTAGCAACGGCAGCAGCGGCAACGACGGGAGCAGCGCCAACAACGGCGGCGGTGCGGGCGGCGACGGGACCGGTGGTTCGTCTGGTTCGTCCGGTTCATCCGGCGCGGCTGGCAGCAACGGCAGCAGCGGCAACAACGGGAGCAGCGGAAGCAACGGCGGCGGTGCGGGCGGCTCGCAGGGCGACGACGGTGAGGCCTGCCAGGGCCCGTCCGACAACCCGGACGTTTGCCCGCCCGAGCCCGACGGCTGCGTCGGGCCGGACTGTGGTGGCGGTCAGCCCGACGAGTCGATCGACTACGGCAACTGCGCGTGTGGCTCGTCGGGAGGCGGCGACATCTATCTCCGCTGATCGAGTGCTGGGCTGATCAACCTGGTTCTTCCGCTACGCCGCTCGCGGGTCGACCTCGCGGGCGGCGTCGCTGCGTTCGCGGCGTGGGTCGAACGAGATGCTGGGATCGGTGAGGCATCGGCAATGCACTGACCTTCGGCGTGGCTCGCCTGGTCGTGCTCGGGAGCGCGCTCGTCGTCGGTGCCGGCTGTGTGGTCGCGGACCACGACGCGGAGGAGGTCGACGCGAAGGTCGTCGATCAGGCGGTGATTGGCGGTCGTCCGGAGACGGACCATCCCGGCGCGGGGTACCTCGTCCGAGATGGTGTCGTCTCGTGCAGCGCGGCCCTCGTCGCGCCGGATCTCGTGCTTACCGCGGCCCACTGTGTCGAGCTGCCTCGGTCGATCGAGTTCGGCTGGGGTGAGGTGAGCGCAGGCACGCGGGTGCCAGTCATCGCCCGTGCGATTCATCCGCGCTTTCGCATGCCGGAGAAGAACGGCGGCGTAGCGTTCCAGGGGTTCGACGTCGCGCTCCTTCGCCTCGAGCATCCGGTGGAGATCGTTCCTGTCGAGATCGGCGCGCCGGTCGCGATGGGCACCGTGCGCGCGATCGGCTACGGAGCAACGGCGTACGTCGCCCGCGACGACGGCAAGGGCGAGGCATTCGGCGTGGGCACCCAGCGGCGCTCGGCCGAGGGAGTGGTCGTCGGCCACAACCCGACGGAGCTCTTCGTGCGGTTCGTCTCGCGGTCGAGCGCTTGTTATGGCGACAGCGGCGGTCCGCTCTTCGCGTCCGACGGCAAGGTCGTCGGCGTGCTCTCGCGGTTCACCGAGCTGACGCGATGCCTCCCCCGAGATCGGTCGCTCATGGGGTACGTCCGTGTCGATACCATGGCGGACTTCTTCCGCGAGGCGAAGACCTGCCTGTCTGCGGTGGACACGGCGCGCTGCCTCCGCGAGGACGATCGGAGGCTCTGCGACGTGCCGCGGTTCTCGGACCGCGGCTCCCCCGGCAGGATCGACGCAGACGAGGGCGATCTCCGCCGCGGCTCGACGACCATCGAGCTCGCGGACGATCAAGAGCGCGCGCTGAGGATCACGCCGCACGCGAACGTGACGCTCTCGCTCTTCTCGCGCGGTGATGCCGAGCTGGAGGTGTTCCGCGTGCCGCCCTCACGCACCACCACCGAGCGGCGATCGGAGGAGGTCGCGAGCTCGGAGCTCGAGAGCGGGGAGACGTACGACGTCGTGATTCGCTCGTGCAACGGCGCGAAGCAGTCGGTGACGTTGAGCTGGAAGCCAGTGAGTGAGCCCTCCGAGGCCGTGGCGCGACATTTCGATTGAACCCGGCTCATCCTGGCGAAATAGTCCGCACTCGGGCATGCCAGGTGAGAAGGGCCGCGGCGGCATCCGTCGGAGCAGCGATGAGCCGTCTGGCTCGCGGATACGGACGCGCTTCGTACGCTTGGATCGCTCGTCTCGGCGACGAGTGATGGCGATGCGACTCGGCGCTTCCGCTCGCCCGTCCCCCCGCGCACCGCTCAACCCCGGATAGGCATCACGTCATGCGTCGTTCGCGCCCTCTTGCAGTCGTCCTTCTCGTCGTCCTCGGCGCCTGCAGTAGCTCATCCACGGGCGAGCCCGAGCCGCTCGACGGCTCGGTCGAGGCCGACCCTCGACCGGGCGACGCGGGGCGCGGCCTCGAGGACGCGGACAGCCGTGAGCTCGATGCGGACGGCGGCAAAGGCGCCGGCGACGCGGGCGCCGGTGACGCCGAGGCTGGCGCCGGTGACGCCGAGGCTGGCGCCGGCGATGCCGAGGCGGGCGCCGGCGATGCCGAGGCGGGCGCCGGCGATGCCGAGGCGGGCGCCGGCGATGCCGAGGCGGGCGTCGGCGATCCCGGCGCCGTCTGTGGCAACGGCGTTCGCGAAGGGAACGAGGAGTGCGATGACGGGAACGCCGTCCACGAGGAGTGTCCCTATGGCGAGATGGACTGCGTCGTCTGCACGCCGAGCTGCACCTACGGGCCGGCGCGCGGGC
>MKVQ01000027.1 GCA_001899635.1 Myxococcales bacterium 68-20
GGGACCGGACTCTCACCGGTTGGAGAAGCGCAGCTGGAAGATGGACGTTTGTCCGCATACGCGGACGAACGTCCATCCTCTTCACGGCGCACCATGGGGCCGAGTATAGCGGTCGAAGGCCGGCGCGCCCCGCGCCAGGCCTCGCCAATCAGAGCCGGACCGCGGCACGAGCGTACCGAGCTCGTTCAGCCCTGCAGCTCAGGCGCGCGGCCCCCTTCGACCTGCTGCTACTCCCAGCCGACGTCCTTTCGGATCAACGCGCCGATCTCGTTCGCGATGCGCTGCTGCCACGCAGGTGTGCCGTGGCCGTTGCAGGCGGTCACCTCGTCCCATGTCCACGGCTTCGCCATGAACGCGTGCATCTTGAAGTCACCGACCGCGGCGCGTTCGGCGACGATGCTCTGAGAGATGTCCGCAACGGCCTCACGATTGCCGGCGCTGACGATGCCCATGTAGATGTGCGTGTTCGGACCGCGCGCTCGAAGTCGGTTGATGATGAAGTCGCGATACGCCGCCCGGAAGTCCGAGCCGCCGCCGTCGCCCGATCCCTGCGTCATCACGATGACGTCCGGGACCCACGACGTGAGATCGAAGAGCGGCGGGTTCGAGTTGGCGATCTGCGGGTTCGGATCCGCCCGGTCGTAGTAGTCGCGAAGCGGGTCGGTATCCGTCTCCCAGTCGTTGTGGATGAGGCCCTTGGCGGAATAGACGATCCCGTGGACCTCGGCGTTGAAGGTCTCCCCGAGAATGGCGCCCCACGACTTGCGGAAGTTCTGCCACCTCCCGCTCCAGTCGTTCCCCTCACAATCCGTGTCGGGCGCGGTGATGTTCTCGATGCCGAAGCCGCTCGCGAAGGAATCGCCCAACACCTCGATCTTCCGCAGCAGGCGCTCTGGTGACGGGAGCGACTTGCCGCCGTGGAAGTCGTAACCGAGGAACTGCGTGATCCCGTTCTGGGTCTCGCTCCGTTTGTAGATCTCGACCTGGTGAGGTCCAGGGGTAAGGTTCGAGGCAAGCTCGAAGTCGTGCGGCTGATCGTCGGCGATCATCGCGATCGACTTCCACGGGTCCTTGTCGATCCGCACCTCCCAGTAGCTCGGAGCGCCGTCCATCCAGGTCTCGGCGTGCTCCTTGAGCTTCACCGAGACCTTCGTGCCATCGAAGCGCGCGATGATGCGGGTACCGGGCCAGGAAGCCCTGGGGCCAGCGGGATCCGTCGTATCGAAGCGACCGACGAAGAGCGGCTGGTAGACCGTACCAGGCGATTCAGGCGTTGGCGTCGGCTTGGCCGTCTCGGAGCCGGGCGGAGCCGGCGGCCCATCCGTCCCATCGGGGGTTTCGCTCGGTCCCGACCGGTGACTCGAAGACGCACTCTTGTTCGAGCTCGAGCATGAGCTCGATCCCACTGCGACGAGGAGGAAGATGGCCGGCCAGGCCAGGGAGCTGGAAGACGAACTCATGGAGGCGCGCTGATGCAACCGCAAAGCCGAACCGCAACGTGTGCCGCCGCCGATTCCTGACTCGGCCAAGCCCGCGTCGAGACACCTCTTTGCGCGCACGCGCGATCGAACGGACGAGTACGAGCGTCGTTCCACGGCGCGCCGCTCCTCTACTTGGTGCGGAAGGCGCCAGCTCACCGAGCACGGTGTGGCTCGCGCGATCCATCGACGCCGGCGAGGGAGGCACGCTGGCGTGCCCCTCCGCTTCGCGGAGCCGCTCGGCGATCTCGATGATCGCGTCGCTCTACACGACCGAAGACGCACCGATCGCTACTGATCGAGAGCTCTCTGTCGCCATACGGCGACGTCGGCGGCGAGCTTCTCGCGATCGCCAAGATACGTGACGAAGCGACCAAGATCGCGATCGAGATGGCATACGGCGATCGCCTTCGTGAGCTCGAAGTTCTCGTCCTCGCCGTTCGGAGCAGAGAGAAAGTGGTGCATGCAACGTCGGGTGTCGGGATGCAGCTTGTCCTGCAGGAGCTGGAGAACGGCGCACCGCTCATCCCACGTCCCCACGCGGTCGTAGAGCGCGACGAGCGGGGCGACGTGCTCTGGACGAACGCGCGGACGCCAGGACTCGATCGCCTCCCAATCCCGCGCATGCACGAGGTTCTCGAAGCTGCGAAGGTCGTTCTCGGGGTTGCTCATGACGCGCATCATACGCTGCGAGCGGCCGAGACTGCTCAGGCCTCGCGTTCTTCCTGTCGGCGAGAGCAGCACGCCTGCTGCTGCTCGGGGCATGGCTCGGCGAAATGGGCGCTGCAGAGAAGCCGGGCACCACGGGAAGCACCGTCCTGATGCGCCGTTCACGCCGCGTCGCGATCGCCTTCGAACGCTCCGAGGCGATGGCGAGGCTCGCGGCGTTCCAGCGTGAAGCCGAGACCGGCGGAGGCGAGGCGCTCCTCGTTACATTCCGCTAGTGTCCCACCCTCGCACGACCATGCCGAACCTCGATGCTTCGTCGCCTTTCGTCCGTTTCCTGGTCGGCGCCTATGCCATCGGCAGCGTCATCACGTTCGTTGCCTTCGGGGTCGACAAATGGCGCGCAGCACGGAAGGGCCGGCGCGTTCCCGAGCGGACTCTCCATCTCCTCACCTTCGCGTTCGGCTTTCCTGGTGCGCTCCTTGGGATGCTCGCGTTTCGCCACAAGACGCGAAAGCCGGCGTTCATCGTGGTGACGGCGCTGCTGGTCGCGGTGCACGTCGCGCTCGCGGGCTTCGCGCTAGCTTCCTGATGTCACGATGGCATCGAGGACGATGCGCAGCATGCGGTCCTGATCTTCGTCGGACGTCTGCCGCTTCAGTCGAATCCGTGTCGCTTGTATGCCGGCGTGGCGAGCTGACCACGGTGATTGGCCCCGAAGCACGCGACCTTCCCGCCGTCATGGATGACGCAGGCATGCTTGCCGCCGGTAGCGCCCGCGGTCGGCTGAAGTAGCTCGGAGGCCCCGCCTACCCCTTCGCAAGAAGTGCGGTTGGCCACGGAATGACACCGAGCCTCGCCGCCCGCGAAGATGCCCGTGACCGGCGAAGCTGGTAGATGCGCGATCGCGGTCGGCGTCGTGGCCTCCTTCCCGTCGCGGTCGATGCCCCAGCACGAGATGGTGCCGGCCTGTGCGAGGGCGCATGTCTCTGCCGCTCCGGCGGCGATCTGCTTCGCGTCGACGAAGACTTCGACCGGGAGGGGACGGTCGGACTTCGTGCCGTCACCGACCCGCCCGCCGAGCCCCCAGCACGCGACGGTGCCGTCGTGGCGACGAGCACAGCGGTGCGACTCTCCGATGACGACCTGCTCCACGTCCGCGAGAGCCTCAACGCGTGCTGGCAACGTTCCGACGTTGCCGGCCCAGTCGCTGCCCCAGCAGGCGACCGTCTCGTCCTCGAGGATCGCACACGTCGCTTCTCCATGTGCGAACACCGACCGTGCACCCGCCGGGAGCGCGACCGCAGTCGGCGAGAACAAGAGCTCGTCGGATCGGAGCGGGTCGACCTGGCCGGCGTGATTCGCGCCCCAGCATGACACTGCAGCGCTCCTCACGGCGCACGTGTGATAGCGGCCGGCGGCGACGGACGTGACGTCGGAGTCCAGCACGCGAAGGGCGTCGTGAGAGAACTCCGCAGGCAACGTCGGGACGCTCGCACGTCCGAGCTGACCGTAGGTGTTGTCGCCCCAGCAGTAGAGTGCGCCTCGCGCGCCGATCGCGCAGGTGTGCTCCGCTCCGGCCGCGATCGCCGTCGCTCGGTCCGAGCTACGACCGGTAACCGCGATCGCATGTGGCTCGGGGAGCGGCTTCGACGAGCAGCGCGACCCCATGAGCGTGAGCTCCCCGGACACGTCCTCGCCGAGCTGCGTGGAGGCGGATGTCGAGAGCTCGTAGTTCACGCGGACGTGTGTCGAGGGTCCCGGAGCGGGGGCGCTCGGGCTACCCGGTTGCCTGCCGAGCGCGGGAGCCAGGACGACCCGCTCACGCAGCTGAAAGGGCCCGCCCGGCAGGATATCCACGGGCACGTCGTACGCGGTCGGGTTCTCGACGGTGATGCCCCCCGGGCTCTTGCCGATCGTCGGCTCTACGACCTGGACGGGCCTGAGCACGCGGACGTCGACTTCCACGGTGATCTCGATCATCGTCCTCACGGGACGCTGCCCCTCGACGATCGTCGTCAGGAGTGCGCCGCCGGCCAGCTTGTACGGCGAGAGCGTGATCTCGAGCGTCTCGTTTGGGGAGAGCGTTCCGATACCTCCGGAAGGAAACAACGAGACGTCCCCTCGCAGAGAATACTGCGCGGTCGCGGAGGTCGGGTTGTGCAGCGTGAGCGTTCCCACCGCCCTTCCCGGCCCGTCGGCGCAGAGCCGGAGCGCGCCGTCGGTGAGGCCGCTGACGATGACGCTGTCCTGCGACTCGACGGGCCGGGCGTCTTCGCCTCCGCCGCGGCACGCGAAGGTCGTCGTGCACAGGAGCAAAACATGCGCGCCGCGTCGAACGGAGGAGCTCCATGCGGGGGAAGTCATCGCGCAGAAGGATACGCGTTTTTCGCGATTATGCAGAATGGGCCGTTTCCAGAGACCTGCGCCCCTCTGCCAAGCCTGCAACGCATTCGCGTCCCGCGCCTCGGAGACGATGGCAAGGATCGCGGCGTTCACTCGGGAGCCGAGGCGGCGCAGGAGGAGCGACCTCGAGCAACCGGACGTGTCTCGAGCGAGGCACCATCGCTCCTCGCTCGAGCACTCTCGCAGGGCGATCACCGGAGCGGTCGGGCGCTCGCGAACGACGCGCTTTCGTGCTCTGATCGGGCTTCGGCCTTGGATGTGCGGCTCGGCAACACCACGTGACGCGAACGTCGCTCGGATCTGCGCGTTCCTTACCGTCACGGCGCTCGTCGGTGCGAGCGAAACTGCGCGGGCCGAAGACCGTCCCGACATCCCGGTGCGCGTCACCGAGGAGGTCCACGAGGGGTGCCCGCGGAGCCCGACGATGCTGGGGCGTGTACGCGCGCGCCTTGCACGTGTTCGTCCAGCAGCGGAAGGCGAGCCGGCGATCGACATCGACGTCCGTGTGGAGCGTCGCGACGGCGTGAGCCACGGTACGGTCGCGCTCGTCGGCGGAGGCGAGCGCGCGGAGCGCACGGCGTCGTCCGCGTCGTGCGAGCGCGTTCTCGCGGCCCTCGCCGTCATGGCCGCGATCGGACTCGACGAGCGGCACGTGCCGGAGTCTCCCGCTCCCGCTCCGTCTCCCCCGCCCGCTCCCGACGAGAGCGCAACGGTGCCGGCGCCGCCGGCCGGCGAGCCTCCTCTGATCGCGCCGTCGCCGCGTGCCGGCGCCCGGCCGAAGACCGCGCCGGAGCACGCCGCCCCTCCGACTCCTCCACGCCCGACGCACTTCGGCGTCGCGATGGGAACGAGCCTCGAGGCGTCGGCGAATCGAGCCGCGGTCGTCACCCCCGCGGTCTTCGGGCAGATCGTGCTCCCTCTCCGCTTCGAGCCGTTTCTTCGTCTGGGGTTCGCGCGAAGCTTCCAGCAGAAGGCCGTCTCGGCGCGAGGGATCGCCGCGCTCGCGTGGACCGAAGCGACCATCGCCGGATGCGGCGATCTCGTTCGCCACGCGACGCTGCGCGCCGGGCCCTGTGTGAACGCCGAGGCAGGTGCCCTCGAAGCCGTCGTCGTCGAGCCGTTGCCCGCGCGGGGGCGCTCGCGGCTCTGGCTCAGCGCCGGCGCGTCGGCGCGGGTCGCGTGGAGGCCGCTCCGAGCGCTCTCGTTCGAGATCATCGCGGGTGCGCGGGTGCCGCTCATCCGCAATGAGCTCTTCTTCGAGCCGCTGACGCTCGTGTATGAGGCGCCTTTCGTCGTCCCGTTCGTCGGAACGGCGGTGCTTGCTCACCTCCCCTGAGCGGCTGGAGCAGACGGCTGAGCTCGCGCGGAGCTCTACCGAGGTCGAATCGGCTCGCGCGCCGGTGCTCTTTTCTTAAAGAATTTGGCTCCTCGTCGACATCGCGCGTCTGGAAGTAGTTCGTCGTGTTCGCCGCGCATGCAGCAAAGCTAACGACCGATGCGGTCGCCCGAGACCCGGCGCTCGACGCCCGCCTTCGGCAGCTCGCGATCGATCACTACGACTTCGTGTGGCGCTCGCTCCGCCGTCTGGGCGTGACGCCGCCCGAGACCGACGATGCTGCTCAGCGCGTGTTCCTGACGCTCGCGCAGAAGCTCCCGAGCGTAGAGGGCGGCAAGGAGCGGAGCTTCGTCTTCGGCATCGTGATGCGCGTTGCGGCGAATGTGCGCCGCGATCGGGCGACTGCGCGGCTGCGCGAGGTACCCGAGAGCGACGCAACCTCGTCGCTCTCGCACGATGCGACCGCAGAGACGGCACTCGCTCATGCGGAGGAGCGTGCGACGCTCGACGAGATCCTCGCGAGCATCCCGGAGGAGCGTCGCATCGCGTTCGTGCTCTTCGAGATCGAGGAGCTCACGTTGGTGGAGATCGCAGAGATGCTCGGCATTCCGCAGGGCACGGTCACCTCACGCGTCAGGCGGGCTCGCGAAGAGTTCAGAGCCGCCGTCACCCGGCATCGCGCACGGAACAAAGGAGTCTGACGTGGAGACCCCCGATCTCGAACCGCTCCTACACGGCGAGGCCACCGAAGACGAGCGGAGCCTTCTCCAAACGGCAAAGCGCGATGCAGCCCGGCCCGGCGCGCGCGACGAGATGCTCGCGGCGCTCGGCGTCCCCGTCGTGGCCGCCCCCGAGCGCTTCGCCGTTCGCTTCGGCAGCTCGGGCGGATCGCTTCTACACGGCGTCTTGCTCGCCGTCTTCATCGGGACAGTCACCGGCGCCGCCGTGATGTTCGGGAGCTCCTCCGAAAGTGCATCGGAGCCGTCCCTCCCGAGCGACGTGCGGGAGAGCTCGCTCCGTGCGCCGTCACCCGCCGAAGGCAGCGGCCAAGCCGACGACCTCGCGAGCACGCCCGTCGTCACGCCGGACTCGTTGCCGAGCGCGCCTGCCGTCGCGTCCACGGCGCCGGCAAAGGCGGGCGCCGTCACCGGATCGCTGCCATCGACCGATACACTTGCCCGCGAGATCTCGCGCGTCGAAGCGGCTCGCACCGCCCTGGAACGCAACGAAGCGGCTCGCGCGATGGCGCTCCTGGATGCGTACGAGCGCGAGTTCTCGCGCGGCGCATTCGCGGTCGAGGTCTCCGTGCTGCGTATCGAGGCGCTGGCTCAGGCCGGAAAGACAGACGAAGCGCGCCGACTCGGTGCGCGATTTCTCGCCGAGCATCGTCAGGGCGCGTTCGCGCGCCGTGTCGGCGCCACGCTCGATGCGCTGCCCGGTGCCGCGCCGCCATCGAGCGCGGAGCGAGCGCTGCGTTCCCCCGATGAGTGAGAGCGGGCGGCTCCGGCCGTAGACGCCGCCATCGCATACCCGTCCGAAGGATTCGAAGGAGAACCATTCGTGAAACGTCGCATCATTGGACTCGCGTCCGCGCTCGGCCTCGCCAGCATCGCCGTGCAGTCGTGCGCCGACGCGACCTCGCTCGGACGAGGCTTCGACGACGACGCAGGACTCACCCCCATACCGTCGCTCACGAGTCCCGACGCCGGCGATGCATCGAGCTTCGAGGACGGAGGACCACTGCTGGCGTGCATCGCCACCGACTGCCCGGCCCCATGGGCGACGTGCTCCTCGGAAGGCAAGCCCGCGTACAAGTGCGAGTCCGATCTCCAGCACGACTCGAACCACTGCGGCGCATGCGGGAACAAGTGCCTCACGTACGAGCCGATCCACATGACCTCGCGCTGTGTGGACGGCGCGTGCCAGCCCGAGTGCTACACCAAGCCGGAGCGCTCTGGTGACGAGGACTGGCGCAACTGCGACGCCCTCCTCGACAACGGCTGCGAGGTCGACGTCCTGGTCGATCCGAACCATTGCGGCGCGTGCGGGAACGAGTGCCCGGCCGGGACGCCTTGCATCCTGGGGCAGTGCGGTTGCCCCTCGGGCTTCATTCTGTGCGCCGGGGTTTGCGTCGACCCGATGACGAGCGACTTGCACTGCGGCGCTTGCGACAACGTCTGCACCCCGCCGTCCGATGCATGCAGCACCCCGCAGCCCAACACCGGCTACGGCTGCAAGGCGGGCCAGTGCATGAAGAAGTGCATCAACAACGCGGCGGACTGCAACGGCGACATGGAGCAGTCGACCTGTGACGGAGATGGCTGCGAGGTCGTTGGGCTCGACACGAACGAGAACTGCGGCGGTTGCGGCATCAGGTGCACCAAGCCGGGCGAGGAGTGCATCGACGAAGGCAACGGCTACGTGTGCGCGGTGCCTTGCGCGAAGGTCGGCCAGACCATGTGCCGAGGCGAGTGCGTCGACCTTCTCAACGACGTGTCCTCTTGCGGCGCTTGCGGCGACAAGTGCGATGCGCCGGGCCCGAACCAGGTCAGCTCGTGCAGCAAGGGTGTTTGCGTTTACGCGTGTGCGCCCGGCTTCGGGGACTGCAACGGCAATGCTGCAGACGGCTGCGAGACGAACCTCCGCCAGCATCCAGGCAATTGCGGAGCGTGCGGGAATGCATGTGACTTGGCCGCGGGCCAGCCATGCATCGAAGGCGCGTGTCTCATGAAGGAGTGTGAGGAGGTGCCGAATTGAAGCGCTCGAGTTGCACGACGAAGGCAGTCCTCGCCGGGCTCGCGCTCGCAGGGGCGCTGCCGTGGGCACTCGCGAGCTGCGCGACGACCGAGGAAGGCAGCAGCCGCGATGACACGCCTAGGACCGTTCTCGAGGCAGGAACGTCGGACGGAAACGACGCGGGGCTCTCGGACGGCGGCGTGGACGCCGACTGCCCTCCCTCCGACCCGATGTGCGTGCCGAAGCCGATCTCGTGCGAGGAGGCTGCGTGGTGTCCGGTCCCGACCAAGGTGAGCTCGCTCTACGCGCTGACGGCGATCTGGGGCTCGGGCAAGGACGACGTCTGGGCATCGGGCTCCGGAGGGACGGTGATCCATTGGGACGGCTCCACGTGGACACCGACACCGCTGCCGACCGAGTCGGGGCTGCCGCTCAAGAACACCTTCCACGCGCTCTGGGGAAGCGGCCCGAACGACATCTGGGTCGCGAGCGCGACGAACCTGATCTTCCACACCGACGGATTCAAGAACGGAACGGCGACGTGGACGCAATTGCCCAACGCGGTGCAGGCGCTCCCGGTGCCCCTCTACGCCGCGTGGGGAACGGGCCCCGACGACCTCCGCTTCGGCGGACGGCCGTATTACTTCTCCGACCCGGATCATGGGCTGCTCGTCGCCAATCAGATCATCAAGAAGCGCTCGGAGGCAGGCGTCGAATGGACCCCCGCCAGAGGGGCCGCCACGATTCACGGCCTCTGGGGCTCTTCCCCCGACGACGTCTGGCTGATCGGTGACAACCGCGCGGAGCTCGCTTGGCAGATCGGCCTCGCGATGCACGGCACGCGACAGGGCGACGACTTCATCTGGACCGAGGTCGACAGCCGAGCGTCGGTCGTCCTCCGCGGGATCTGGGGCAGCTCGGCGAGCGACGTCTGGGCCGTCGGCGACCGGGGGACGATTCGACGGTTCGGACCGAAGGCGACCGAATGGGAGATCATCGAGTCGCCCACGACGGAAACGCTCCACGCGGTGTGGGGGACAGCCGCAGACGACGTCTGGGCCGTCGGTGAGTCAGGCACCATCCTGCACTGGGATGGCGCCTCGTGGACGACGTCGGTGGCGGCGTTCTCGGTCAACCCAAAGAGGCCGCATCTCTATGGCATCTGGGGAAGCGGTCCCACCGACGTGTGGATCGTCGGTGAGGGCATCGCGCTCCGCTACACGGGAAAGACGGGAGGTTCGAAGTGAAACGCTCGCTCGCCCGCACGAGCGCGCTCGCGCTCGCGTTCGCATCGCTCGGAGGCCTCTGCGCGTCGGCGTGCGCAGACTCCGAGGTAGCGCCGCCTATGTCGTCGCATGTCGACGCGGGGGACGCAGCCTCTCCGAACAACACCAGCGACGCCGCCGAATCGATGCCCGAGGCGTCGATCGATGCAGGACCGAGGGTGTGCTCGTACCACGGGTTCTGCCCGACGACTCTTCCCGCCGCGCAGACGCTCGTCAGCGTCTGGGGTGACGGGACGGGCGTCGCCTGGGCGGTGAGCACGGAGGGTAACGTCCTTCGGTGGGACGGCTCTCAGTGGATGGTCCACGCCTCCAAGCTCGGACCGCTCGCCGCCGTGTGGGGCAGCGGACCGACCGACGTGTGGATCGGCGGAGAGAACGGGCTTCACCACGGGACCGGCTCGAGCTCGGCTGCGCTCACGTTCACGACGGTGCGTTTGGCCGACACGCCGACTCGAATCGCGTCGATCTGGGGTCTGTCTTCGAGCGACATCTGGGCGGTCGGAACGATGGACGACCCCGATACGGGAAGGCTCGTCGGCGGAGCGTTCCACTTCACCGCCGGAAGCTGGGCGCTCGTTCCCGTCTCTTCGGAGATCGGCGCCTACTCGCACGTGTGGGGAAGCGCGGGGAGCGGCGTGTGGCTCGCAGGGCAACGTCCGATGCCTGATGCGCCGTGGCTCATGGAGCTCGTCGTCCTCCGAAAGAGCGGTGGCGATGACTTCACCGACATCGCCTTGCCAGCCGATCCGCACATCCCGCCGCCGATCGGAGCACCGGGATCTCTTCGTGGTGGGGCCGCCGTGTCCGACACCTCGATCTGGCTCCACGGCGCAAGCGCCGGCTCATGGCCGATCACCTGGCGAGGGACGAGCACGGACAACGGCAAGACGTTCACGTTCACCGCGGAGCGCGACGGCACCCCCAATGCACCGCAGATCAACGCTCTCTTCGGTACCTCGGCGAACGACGTCTGGACGGTGGGTGACTACGGCCAGGTGCGCCACTGGAACGGCACGAAGTGGGCGGGCACGGCGATCACGACCACGGACCTTCCCGTGATCAACCCCTTCTTCGCCGTCTGGGCTCGCCCGTCGTCGGAGGTGTGGCTCGTCGGCAAGGACATCGCGCTCCGGTACGACCCGGCGCACGAGAAGGATGGAGGCGTGCAATGAGCTTGTTTGGATCGATGCCCGCTGACCATGAACGACGGCTCGCATCGAATGGGCGGTCACGCGTTCAGTCCGTGCTCGTGCTCGCGAGCGTGCTCGGGACGACGCTGAGCATCCTGTCGGCCGCATGCTCGGACTACGACGGCACGCTGGCGAACGATGCTGCCGACGCGACGGCGGATGCTCCGAACGCGCCGCTCGACGACGCATCCCACGCTCCCGACAGCGGCGCCCGCCCCGACCCCCGGGGGCCTTACGACCCCGCCGACGTTCCGGTCGTCTGCGACGGCTCACCGTGCGCCACGCAAATCGTCGCGGGCGGCGATCACTTCTGCGTACGCATCAGCGACGGCACGGTCCGTTGCTGGGGAGACGATGCGTTCGGCGTCCTCGGGACGATCCCCGAGCCGGACTGGGGCGATGGCGACGGCGACAGTGATGCCGGATCCACCGTGCACACCATTGCCGATCTCTCCGGTGTCACTCACTTGAGCGCAGCGGGCGCCACCACGTGCGCCCTCCTCGACGACGGGAGCGTCAAGTGCTGGGGCGACAACCGACGTGCGCAGCTCGGGCTCGAGCTCGACTGGCCGCGCGCCGACGAGGAGCCGCACCCTACGCCCTCGCGCGTTCCACTCGAGTCTGCCGCGACAAAGGTCGACGTCGGACACGGAGTCGTCTGCGCGCACCTCGCGTCAGGCAAGCTCTGGTGCTGGGGCAGAGACCACCAGGGGCAGCTCGTACGCGCCGGCGACGACATGGAGCTCTATCCGGATCTAGTGCGTAGCCCCGGCCTCGCCGCGATCGATCCGCTCTCGTTCGTGCGCATCGCCGCCAGCACTCACACCGCGCTCGGTCTCGCCGCCGACGGAACGGTGTGGAGCTGGGGCGCGCTGGCGGGTGAGCTCGGGACCGTCTCCGCTCGGATCGGCTCGATCACGCCGAGCCGGACCCCGAAGCGCCTGGACTCTCTGTCGAAGGTGACGAGCGTCGTCGCGAGCGCCTGGATCGAACGGCTGGCGGACACGACGGTGTCCAGGCCGTCGCCGGGCGGGGACCCGCCCAAGCTGCCACCGCAAGCTCACGCATGTGCGCTCGCGGACGGCGAGGTCCATTGTTGGGGCCGCAGCTACAATGGTGCACTCTGCACGGGTTTGCGCGACGTCGAACAAGAGCCTGCACACGCGCCGCTTCCGATCTCGGCGAAGACCTGGCCCCAGCAGCTCGCGGTCGCCGACGAGATCACGTGCGCGCGCATGACCGACGGAAGCGTGTACTGCTGTGGAAGCGACACGCGCGGGAGGCTCGGGACGGGCACCGTGGGCCTCCTCTCGCCGTCCTTCACGAAGGCCGAAGCGTTCAGGCGGCACGCGGTACAGGTCGCTACGACCGACCGCGCCGTATGTGCCCTCGTGGTGGACGGTACCGTCGAGTGCTGGGGGAGCAACGAGAAGGGTGAGCTCGGGCAGTCGCCTGACGACGCGGATCATCCTTCTCCCGTGAGGGTCGCCCTCTGAATCACCTCGCTCGAGCGTGAATCAGGCTCGGCCCGTCCCGCGCGTCGGGTTTCCTTCCATCCCAGGCGTGCTTCGCACGCAGATCGGCGTTCGAGAATGACGCCGGTGCAGAGAGGTCGATCATGTCCCGCCTACTGGCTTCGGTCTTCGCGCTCATCGTCGTAGGAGCGTCTGCCGCCTCCGGATGCAGCTCCGACCGCGACGGCTTCGACGACAAGACGCCGCCGCCTTTCGATCCTCCCGACGGTGGTGATGTCCCGGACGCTCCGCAGTGCGGTTTCCGCTGTTCGCGCGATCTCAAGAAGGTGCTCCAGGAATGCGATGGTGACGAAGGCAAGGTCCTGACGGAGTGCCCGGAGGGAACGGGCTGCGGGGTCAACACCTGCGTCGATGCGTGCACGAGCGCTGCACTCTCGAAGGGCTCGATCGGCTGCTCGTTCTGGACCCTCCCGCCCGACGACTCCCGCTACGGAGCGGGGTCGTGCTTTGCTGCAATGGTCGCGAACACGTGGGACGTGCCGGTCACGATCAAGGCGGGATTCGGCGCCGAGCCGCTCGACATCTCGAAGTCGGTCTACACGGTCTCGCGGCCCGACCCGAACGCGGACCCCGTCTACACCCGAGTCGACGGTCCACTCGCCCCCGGACAGGTGGCCATCATCTTCCTCGCACAGTCCGAAGATTGGTTGGCCCCCGGCGCGGTGCTCTGCCCGAAGGGGACCGTCGCTGCTCTGACCACGGATCCCATTCGCCGCGGCACGACGAAGACGAAGGCGTTCCATCTCGAGACCGACGTCCCCATCGCGGCGTACTCGATGTTCCCCTACGGCGGAGCGTCGAGCAAAATCCCGACCGCGACTCTGCTCTTGCCGGTGGCATCGTGGGACGAGCAGTACATCGCCGTTTCGACGGCGAAGTTCGGTAGCGCCGCCCCCTCGGGGTTCGACCCCGCGGAGTACGATCGAAGGACGCTTCAGATCGTCGCAAACGAAGACGACACGAAGGTCGCCATGCGCCCGACCGTCGACATCGTACGAGGAGATGGCGTCGAGCCGGGGGCAGCCGGCGAGGTCGTCCAGTGGACGCTCTCGAAGGGGCAAGCGCTCCAGGTCACGCAGCTCCACTCGACCTCCGGCAGTCCCATCGTGGCGAACAAGCCTGTGGCGGTGTTCGGCGGCTCGCCCTGCACGTTCCTGCCGCTCGGCAGGGAGTATTGCGACCTCACCCAGCAGCAGATCGCGCCCTTTGCCCAGTGGGGCACCTCGTACGCACTGGTGCCATACCAATCGCGCATCGAGGCCCTCGCTGGCGCGGCTCGGGAGACGGTGCTGTGGAGCTTCGTCGGCGCGGTCGACGGCACCATCCTGACGTACGATCCCGCGAAGCCTGCGGGCGCGCCCACCACGCTCGCCGCCGGAGAGGTCGTGACCTTCCAGACGGACCAGCTCGTGACCGTAAGGAGCCAGGACTCGAAGCACCCGTTCCAGGCGTCGGTCTACATGAGCGGTTCGATGAACGGCGGCGGCTCGCCGACGGGTGGCAGGACGCTCGGCGATCCGGACTTCGTGACGATGGTTCCGACGGACCAGTTCCTCGATCGCTACGTGTTCTTCGCCGACTACACCTTTCCCGAGACCTCGCTGACGCTCGTGCGCCACAAGACCCCGACGGGCTTCAAGCCGGTGACGCTCGAGTGTGCCGGGGAGATCACCGGGTGGGAGCCGCTCGGAACGACCGGCGAGCTCGAGTTCACATGGGTGCGCTTGACGTCGGGCAGCCGACCTCAGACGTTCACGGGCGGGAGCTGCGGCTACGGCCGTCACGAAGCCTCGAGCGAGGGCCCGTTCTCCGTCACCGTCTGGGGGATCGGCCGGGACGCCAGCTACGGCTACGCCGGCGGCATGGGCAGCCGCCCGATCAACGACGCACCGCCGCCTAGGGTGCAGTGACGCGCGCCCCCGGCGACGAGGCTCACGGGGACAGGCCAAGTGTCGAAGGCGTGAAGGCGATCGCGGCGCGTGCCGATTGAGAGTCTCGACAGCCTCGCCCTCGCCATCGGCTCGGAGCACCCTTTGCGCTAGATCGCACGAGCCGCCATTGCGGAGCTATCCTCCGTCGGGGGATGAAGCTCCGACTGGATCGAGACCTCGCTCGTGCACTCGATGAAGCCCTCGCCGCGGCACGTCGCGCACGACACGCCGCGGTGACGCGGGAGCACGTCCTCGAGGCGCTGCTCGGCTTCAGGGTCCTCTGGCGCGACGTTCTCCCGCTTCGCGCCTCGCAACGCGAGCTGGCGTCACTCATCGAGATCCGCCTCGCCGAGCTCCCTACGACCGCACCGTACCGCGACGCGATCGCCTCGGTGCCTTTCTCCGAAGAGCTTCAAGCGGATCTGAATGCGGCTCAGCGGGCCTTCTTCTTCCCGAGGAAAATCGGTGTCGAAGAGCTGCTCGACGTCCTCCTCGATGCCCCGGAGATCGCTCGACTCGTCGCCGACGCCAGGCTCGATCTCGACGTGCTCGACAACAGCATCTCCGAGGCAAGACGGATCGCATTCGAGCATCGGCATGCGGCCCTCTCCCCGGAGCACCTCTTCCGAGTCTTCGCAGACGAGCGCTGGTTTGCTCGCGCACTCCTCGATGCCGGCGGCGAGGCCGATGCGTTCCGACTGCGCCTCGATGAGAGGCTGGCCGCCGTTGGAGCGGTCCCGCAGCGGGACCACGAGATCCTCCCGACGAGGGCGCTCGGCGGCTTGATCCAGCGTGCCGGGGCCCACGGCCGAATGCTCGGGCGACCGACGACCAGCGAGATCTTCGTTGCCATCGCCCTCCTCGACGCGGAGCCATCACACATCATCGAGGACACGGGAGTCGACCGGATGACGTTCCTCTCGAGCATCGTGCACGGGTTCGTGCCATCCCTCGATACGAACGGGGGCGCTGGCCTCGCCGAGGTCGTCTTCCACAACGACGACTTCACGACGCAGGAGCTCGTGATCGCCACTCTCGAGGAGCAGTTCGGTCTCGCGGACGTCTTGGCAGTCGACGTGATGCTGCGGATCCACCAGAACGGTGAAGCGGTCGTCGGCGTCTATCACGAGGCCGACGCTCGCGAGCGGGCACGGGACGCGACCGAGCGGGCACGGAGCGCAGCATTCCCTCTCCGGATCGAGGTTCGCCCCATCCGAGGCGGCCACGACGACATCGAATCGTGAGCGTCGACGCCTATGGCGCGTTCGCTCGTTGTGTCGATCGCGTGCTCAGCCGTCCTGACGGAGACCGATGGCGTTCGTCAGGAGGCGCTCGCGCACGTTCGCCGCGCGATCCCGGGCAACGTGGATCCGGAGAGGCGGGTCGTTTGATCCGACGAGGAGCACGGCCTCGCCGTCGACGCGTTCCATCGAGCGTACGCTGGTGGTCGAGACCAGCCAGTTGCGATGAACGCGCAGGAAGCTCGGCGCGAGCATCGCCTCGAGCGAGTTGAGCGAGAGGTCGACGTCGAGCCGGCCCTGCGCCGTATGCACGTAGCAAAGGCGCCCCTCCGCCTCGAACGCGAACGCATCCGAGACGGCCAAGAACACGATCGCGCGCCCGTTCCGGGCGGCGATGCGCGTGTCTCCGGCGCTCCGCGCCCGCGCCTGCGCTGGGGCATGGGTGCTCGCAACGATTCGCTCGAGACTCGCACGCACGCGACGCTCCGTGAACGGCTTCAAGAGATAGTCGACGACGCCGAGCTCGAACGCGCGCATGGCGTGCTCGCTCGAGGCTGTCGTGAGGACGATACGTGGAGGCGTGACGTTCCGCCCTGCCACCGGCGACCCCTGGTGCAGGGACTCGATCCACGTCAAGCCGGCACGTGCCGGGTGGCGCTCTCCTGCGAGATGGATGTCGACGAACGCCAGGTCGACGGAGGTGGGCGAGGCGGCGAGCGCCTCGCTGGCGAGCGCCGGGCTGGAGACCGCCGCCACGACATGCGCCAGCTTCGACCGCTCGACGAGCTGCACGAGGTAGTTGCGCGCCGGCCACTCGTCCTCCAGCACCAGTACACCGAGCGATTCAGGCATGGGCACCTCGCAAGCTAGCCGGCAGCCGGACACGAGCAACCGTGCGTGCTCCCTCCCGGACGAGCTCGAACGCGCTCGTCTTCACGCTCTCGAGCTCGAGGCGCCGCTTCACGATCGTGAGACCTCGGCCGCCGGCGCGCGGAGAGCCGAGCTCGGGGCCGTCGTCTTCGACCGTCAGCGTGAGCGTGCCCTGCTCGAGCGCCGACCGAACGAGAAGGTGGCCCCCTCCACGCAGCGCACCGTGCTTCACGGCATTCTCGACGAGCGGCTGCAGGATGAGCGCAGGGCAGCTCAGCTCGAGAGTGTCGGGGTCGACGTCCCACGTCGCGCGGAGCACGTCGGGATGGCGCAGCTCGTGGATCGTGACGTATCGCTTCAGCCACTCGATCTCGTCCTCGACGCGGTGAACCGAATGGAACGCCGAAGCCTCACGGAAGAGGTCGCCGAGCGCCGCCAACAGCTCGCGTGCCTGTGGAGGGTCCTCCTCCACGAGGCCCGCCACCGCGTTGAGCGAGTTCAAGACGAAGTGGGGCTCGAGGTGCGCGCGGAAGCGGAGCAGCTCCGCTTCGCGCGAGACACGCTCCAGCTCGTAGATGCGCTCCTTGTGTGCGCGTGCGAACGCGGGAAGGAAGACGACCGCAGCGAGGAATGCCGCGATGGCGACCGAGTCGACCAGCGCCGTTGCCAGCGCGTAGCTCAGGGTACGGGGCTCTTCGGGGCGCAGGAGCGAGAGCGACGGGTCCCAGAGTGCGACCTCGAGATCGATGAAGTACGAGACCATCATCGCCGGCACGGTGGCCGCGAGCGAGAGCATGCTCGCGACCTTGAGCGAGATCCCTCGCGCTCGCGCCGCCCGATGCACCACCCAGATCGTGGAGAGCGCGAGCGCGTAGAGGAGCGCGATCCAGAGGGCGTGATAGACGACCAGTCGGATGCTCATGCTCGAGAGCACCCAACGGACGATCACCGGAACGACCCAGAGGACGTACCCGAACACGAACGCCTGCACGAGCGAGAGCTTCGAAAGCGCCGGACTCGAGCTGCGATCGTCGGTCTTCACGCTGCCATCGCTCCCTCGCGCTCGGGCGTGTCCTTCTTTCGGCGGCGATCCCGCAGGCGTCGAACCCATCCTTGCACGTCGTCGAACCAAGTGTAGGCCACCGGGGTCGCAAGCAACGTCAAGATCAGCGACAGGCTCTGCCCACCCATGATGCCGACGGCGATGGCGCGGTTCGTCGCTGCGCCGGCGCCCGACGAGATCACGAGCGGGAGCATTCCGGCGACGAACGCGAGCGTGGTCATGAGGATCGGCCGGAGCCGGTCACGGCACGCATCGATGACCGCGTCGACGCGCGCGTGGCCCGCGGCTCGCAGCTGGATGATCCGATCGACCTGCAGGATGGAGTTCTTCTTCACGACCCCGAACAGCACCAGGAAGCCGAGCGCCGAGAAGATGTTCAGGCTCTGACCGCCGAGGAGGAGTGAGAGCAGACCGAATGGGATCGTGAGTGGGAGGGAGAGCAAGATCGTCACGGGGTGTACCCAGCTCTCGAACTGCGCTGCCAGCACCAGGTACATGAAGACGAACGACAGGACGATGGCCACGAGGAACGCCGTGGCGGCCTTCGCCATCTCCTTGGCGTTGCCGATGACCTCGCCGCGATAGCGACCCGTGGGCTCGATCTCCTTCAGCTTCGCCTCGAGCGCGGAGACGACCACGGCGTCCGACGTCCCGGGCAGCGTGTTCATGAACAGGGTAATCTGTCGCTGCCTCCCGACGCGCCGGATCATGCCTGGCCCCTCGGCGCGCTCGAACGTGGCGATCTCGGCGAGCGGGATCAGCGCGCCGCTCGCAGACCGCACTGTGATCGCGCGGACGAGGTCTTCATGCGCGAGCGTGTCGGACTCGACCCGAAGATGGACCTTCAGCGAGAGCTCGCTGCGGCTTCGAGGATCGCGCACGGTGCCGAGCTCGATACCCTTGCGGTCGACCAGCGCGAGCGCGCTGCCGAGCTCCGCGTGGGACACGCCGAGCTTGCTCGCGTGGGCGCGGTCGACGCGCACGTTCAGCTCCGGCTTTCCGCCGCTGCTCGTGATGCCGTGGTCGACGGTCCCCGGGATCTTCTTCGCCTCCTCGAGCAGGCGCGAGGCGACGCCTTGGAGCTCGTCGAGGTCCGAGCCTCGGATGACGAACTGGATCGGCGCGCCGTCGGGCCCCGGCGGGGCGAGATCGTCCGTAGGGCCGACCATGGTGAGGACTCCCTCCGGCACCGACTCGGCTGTGAGTGCGCGGACACGTTGGATCATCGCCTCTTGCACCCCGCGCTTGTCGAGGAAGACGGTGACGGTCGCCTCACGCGCGCTCAGCGTCATCAGAACGGTGTCGCTCACGCTTTTCTCGCCGCGGATCCGTGCGGCGAGCTCCTCGGCGACCTGGCTCGTGCGCTCGACGCTCGCCTTCTCGGGCAGGCGGACGTACACCGCAAACCGGCTCATGTCCTCGATCGGCAGGAAGTTGGCCGGCAGAGACGCGGCGATCGGTACGGTGGAGACGATCGTGACGGCGACACCGATGCCGACGACCCAGCGCCTGCGGAGCGACCAGCGGAGGGCGCGACTGTAGAGCCGCTCGAAGACACCGTCGTGCGTCTCGTGACCGTGGCCGCGGGCGTCGTGCCCACCGGAGGCGTGTCCCGGTGGCTTCTTCAGCCAGCGCGCACAGAGCATCGGCGTCAGCGTGAACGCGACGCCCATCGAGAGGAGGATCGAGGCCGACATCGTCAAGCCGAACGGCGCCAGGTAGCGCCCGACGACGCCCTCCATCGTCGCGACCGGTAGGAAGACGGCGACGAGCGAGAGCGTCGTCGCAAGGACCGCGAGGCCGATCTCCTGCGTTGCTTCGACGGCGGCCTCGCGCGCCGAGAGCTTCTTCGCAGCCATCACGCGGACGATGTTCTCGAGGACGACGATCGCGTCGTCGATGACGATACCGACCGCGAGCGTGAGCCCGAGGAGCGACAGCAGGTTGAGCGTCATCCCGAGCGCGTTCGCCGCAGCGAACGCCGCGATGATCGACGACGGGATCGCGAGCCCGGCGATCAGCGTGGCGCGCCAGCTCTTGAGGAACAGCAGAACCACGACCGCAGCGAGGATCGCGCCGATGACGAGGTGTTCGGTCACGGCGCCTACGGCCGCGCGCACGTCTGCGCTGTTGTCCTGAACGACGCGCGCCTCGACGCCGTCGGGCAGGAACACCTTGGCGGCCTCGAGGCGCTCCCGCACCTCGTCGGCGACGCCGACGGTGTTGGCGCCGGGCTGTTTCGTCACGGCGACGATGACCGCGGGCGTGCCGGAGAGCGCGGCCTGCGACTCGGAGACCGTCGCGCCGTCGACGACGTAACCGAGATCGGAGATGCGTACGGCGAGCGAGCCGCGCTTCGCTACGACGACCTGGGAGAGCTCCGCCGCCGTCTTGGCCTTCGCCGACAGCCGTACGCCGAGCGACGCGTCGCCGTCGGCTAGGCTCCCGCCTGGGGCTTCGAGGTTCTCGCTCTCGAGGGCACGCTGCACCTCTTGCGCGCTCAGGTCGAGCGCCTGCAGCTTGAGCGGGTCGAGCACGATCGACAGCGCCCGCGTCTCTCCGCCGACGAGCTTCACGTCTCCGACTCCGCGAATGGTCTGGAGCTCGCGCCGGATCGTCGTGTCGGCGAGCTCCGTGAGCTCGAGCGGCGTGCGCGCACCGTTCGGTGCGTGGACCGTCACCAGCACGATCGGGGAGGAGTTCGCGTTGAACGTCTCGATGCGCGGCGGGCGCGCCGCGCGCGGGAGCTCGTCCGCGAGGCGCGAGACGCGGTCGCGTACGTCGTTCGCGGCGTCGGCGGAGTTCCGATCGAGCGTGAACTGCGCCCAGACCATCGCAACCCCCTCCTGCGAGAACGAGTCGAGGCGCTCGAGTCCGCTCACGGTGCCGAGCGCGTTCTCGATGCGCGTCGAGATCTCGCTCTCCACCTGCTCTGCCGACATACCCGGCGCCGGAACGGTGACGGAGACGAAGGGAAAGTCGACGTTCGGGAAGCGCTCGACGGGCATCTTGCCGAGCGCGTTGAGCCCGAGCACGACCATGGCCGCCACGAGCACCCACGTGAACACGGGGCGCCGGACGCACAACGCAGCGAGTGCCCTCATCGCATTCCTCCATCCGAAGGCGCGGTGCGGCCGTCGACGAAATCGAGCTTCGCCATCGACAGTGCCCGCGCGACCACTGCCGCGACATGCTCGTTCTTCGCCCGCGCGAGGTCGGCCTCGGCCAGGACGACGTTGAGGGGCAACGCCGTCCCGGCGTCGAGCTCGCCGCGTCGCGCCTTGGCGAGCGCGGATGCGCGCTCGACGCGCTCACGCGCTCTCTGGACGCGGGTATCGGTCAGGTTCAAGACGCCGATCGCGCCGGTGCGCTCGGCCTCGAGCTTGCGCTTCGCGTCGGCAAGGCGCGCGAGGAGGATCGCATGCTCGGATCGAGCCTGCGTCGCGCGCGCGCCTCCCACGGTGAGCTGAGAGAGCGACCATTCGAGCCTCACACCCACCTCCCACGTCGGGATCGCCACGAGTCTGGTGAGCACGAAGACGCGCGGGCTCGGCGCGCTCACGTCGCCTGCCGCGTAGGCGGCAAGGGTCGGGAGGCGCGCCAACGTCGCATTGTCGGCGCGCGCCTCTGCTGCCCGGCTCTGCGCCTCGATGCTCGCGAGCTGCGGTGGCGACGCCGGCGCTGGCAGCGGCCGCGGGCCCGGGCGATCTCCCCGATCGAGCTCGGCGGAGACCTTCAGCTTCTGGTCTGCTAGGCGTGGAAGGAACGTGCGCAGGGTCGCTTCGGCGGAGACCAGCTCCGCCTCGGCGGCCTGGCGGCTCATGACGGCCGCGTCGAGGGCGACCTCGAACTCGAGCACGTCGTTCTGCGCCACCGTCCCTGCCGCTTTGCGGTTCCGCTGATCGATCGCGTTCGACTCCGCTGCGCGGACGAGCTCGTCCGCGTTCTCGAGCGCAAGCTTCATGCTCCAGTACTGAAGAAACGCGACGCGCGCCTCGTAGGTGACCTGAGCGCGTGTGCTCACGATCTCGATCTCGCGCGCTTCGGCCTCTCTTCCCGCAGCGCGTGCGGCAGCCGCCAGTCCGAGGAAGGCATTGCTGAGCGGCACGGACAGCTCCGCACGAGCCCCGAGCTGATCGAGCAGCTGCGGGAACGTGAATCCGTCGAAGCTCCGGTACCGCGCCGGGATGCTGCTGAGCCGTGCGTACCGTGCGCTCACGCTCAGGTCGGGGATACGCGCGCGCTGCGCGGCGTCGTAGCCGGCCTCCGCCGCGCGCTTCGCTTCGATGGCGGCCTGGATCGTCGGATGGTCCGCAAGGGCGAGCTCGACCACGCGGCGCTCGTCGATGAGCGTCTCCGGGCGCGAGTCGGTCGGCTGGGCCGGGCTAGCCTCGACGGTCTCAGCGGCGCTCTGCGGAGCGGCATCTGCCAGTCGAGCTGCCAGCATCACGGCCGAGAAGATGGCGGCACGACGCATCACTTTGCGTCTCCTGCGCGCGCGGCGACCGGCTCGCCGAGACGGAAGTCGGGCTCCGGCGTCTTGACCAGCCGTTCGCCGCCTCGCAAGCCGCCTCGTACGAGGACGCGCTCGCCCTCGAACCTCGCCACGCTGAGGAGCCGTTCGCGGAGGCGCCCGTCTTCGACGACCCAGGCTCGAAGCAGTCCCGCGGTCGAGGTCGTGGACGAGAGCGGAACGTCGACGAGCTCCTCCGTGCCGCCAATCTCGAGCCACGCGGGATAGCGCGCGCCCGGGAGCAGCGCGGGGGCACCTGCGTCGCCGTCTCCGCCAACATCGATCGTGGCTTCGACGAGCCGCGAGTTCGATTCACCGACGAGGCCCGGCGTCGAGCGAACGACGCTCGCCGTACGCATGGTGCCGTCCGCTAGGACCGTGACCTTGCGCCCGAGCGCGACCTTTTCCGCGTCGAACTGCGGCACGTCGAAGCGAATGCGCAGCTCGGTGAGATCGATCACGCGCACGAGCGGTGCATTCGGCGCCGCCATCTGTCCGATCTCGACGAAGCGCTCCAGCACGATGCCCGAGAACGGGGCCCGAACGGCCTGGTCACCCAGCGCTGCCCGTGCCTGGCCCGCCGTCGCCATGAGCTCCTTGAGCCGCCCGAACTCCGCCTGCGCCTCGGCGAGCGCGCCGTCGTACTGCGCCTTGGCGGATGCCTCGTTTGCGCGCGCGCGCGTGAGCTCTTGCTCGCTGAGCGAGCCCTGCGCATGCAGCTTCTCGGCGCGCCGCGCGGCGTCGGCTGCGACCTCGTACGAAGCCTTGGCCGCTTGAGCGCTCGGCAAGCTCGCCGGATCCTTCGCGCCGCCGATGCGCGCCGCTGCCTGCGTCGCGCTCGCAGCGGCCGCCTGGGAAGCGAACGCGAGCTCGGTCGCACCGAGCTTGACGAGTAGGGCCCCCGACTCCACCGACTGCCCTACCTCGTAGGCGTACCCGTCGACCCGTCCGCCGCGGGTCGAGGCGATGATCGCATCGCGAGGCGCGACGACGGTGCCGACGTACGAAAGCGTCTTCGGCACCGTGCGCGCTTCGAGCACGATCGTCTCGGGTACAGGGCGCACGGTGGGCGGCGCCTTCTCGGCCCCGTCGCGTTGGCACCCTGCCGTCGCGCACAGGGCGACGACGACGAGCATTCCCCTGTTCAACATGCACGCACGGTAGGGCGCGTCGATTCGGCGTCGCGCCGGAGGCCTGACGACGGCCACCTCTCCGGGGACGAGTCGGGGATCGGCGGCGACGACTCGCAGGCCGACGTCGACGAACGGTGGAGGGACGTCGACCAACCTCTCCCGATTCGGGGACGAGCCGTTACGGGTCACGAGCTCGAGCGGAGCCCCTCGACCCGCACGAAAGTTGCACGCTCGGCGCGAGGCGGAACCAACGATGCCAAAAGGAGCAGGTGATGCTGGAGAAGATCGCGCTCGAGGAGCACTGGGAATCGGCAGAGTTCCCGGCCACCGGCAGTCATGACTTCACCGCGCATGACTACTTCGCCGACGTACAGCGACGATTGCGTGAGGTCGATCAGCGTGTCGAGGACATGGACCGCAACGGGATCGGTGTATCGATCCTCTCGCTGACCCAGCCCGGCATCGAAGGCATCACCGATAGCCGCAAGGCCGTCGAGATGGCGCGCAGGATGAACGACCACGCAGCAGAGAAGCTCGTGGCCCGCCACCCGCGCCGGTTGCGCGCGTTCGCTGCCGTCCCGCTCCAGGAACCGGAGCGCGCGGCCGACGAGCTCGAGCGCGCGGTCAAGGACCTCGGCTTCGTCGGTGCTCTCGTCAACGGGTACAGCAACATCGGCGACGAGAACACCGCGCGATACCTCGACGAGCCGGAGGTCGAGCCCTTCTGGGAGCGTGTGGAGGCCCTCAGCGTGCCCGTCTACCTGCACCCTCGCATCCCGTTGCCCAACCAGCAGCGAATGTACCGCGAATACGAGGGCCTGCTCGGCTCGGCGTGGGGATTCGGCGTAGAGACCGCGACCCATGCCATGCGCCTCATGCTGAGCGGTCTCTTCGACCGTCACCCGAAGCTCACGGTCATCCTGGGACACCTGGGAGAAGGACTGCCGTTCACGCTGCCGCGGACCGAGCACCGGCTGCGTCACCAGCGTCCGGAGACGCATGGCAAACATCAGAGGCGCCCTACCGAGTACCTGAGAGAGAACTTCTAGGTCACCACGAGCGGCGTCTTCCGTACGCAGACTCTGCTGGACACGCTCCTCGAGCTCGGTTCCGACCGCATCCTCTTCTCGGTCGATTACCCCTACGAGTCGATGTACGAGCTCGCGCCGTGGTTCGACGAATGTCCGATCAGCGAGAACGACCGCCTGAAGATCGGGAAGACGAACGCCCGGCAGCTCTTCGACCTCGAGCCGCGAGCGCCGAAGCGTGCGATCGCGACCGCGGGCGAGACGGCGGCGGTCGCCTCTTCGGCGCGAGCCCCGTGACGGAGGGCGACCTCAGGGAAGCTGGACGACGTAGATGCCCGGCGTCGCACCAGCGCGCGTGTAGATGAACGTCTTGCCGATGAAGTCCCAGGCGTTTGGGATGACGTCGTCGGAGATCGCCCGCGCGGTAGCCGACACTGCATCGACGTGCTCGAGGACGAGGACGAAGTTGCCGTCACCGTCATCCTTGATGCTCGCGGCGTTGACGACGCCCGTGCTCCCCGCAACGGGGAGGCCGCCGAGCGAGCCAGTGGCGAGCTGTACGGCCGTGCCGCCGCCAATCGGCTTCGCCTCGAGCTTGCCGAGCAGGGCTTCCGAGGAGGGATCCTCGGCGAGGTTCGAGCGGTAGAGGACGTGGGACCCGCCGTTGAGAAGCGCCTCGAGCGAGACCGAAGCGGTCGGAACCAGATCGGTAGCAGCCTGGTTGTCCGTCGACGTGTCGATCGTGCGAAGGTCGTGGAGCCCGTATTCGCCCGCCGGATCGAGCGAACGGAACAACAGACGATCCCCTCCCGCCGAGCGCGAGAGAAATGCCTTCACGGCGGCCGTCGTCAGAGTCTTGGCGGCGCCGCTCCCATTCCCTCGCTTGATGACCGTTCCGGTGGTGTAGACCGCGCTGCCGTCATCGAGAAGGAAGCCGTCCGTCACGCCGCTCTCGAGGACGACCGTGCTCGCAGCCGCCGGCGCCGTCGCCACGTCGATGATGCGCCCCTCCGCGCTCGCGCCGCTGCCGATCACGAAGAGCTTCGTGCCGGTCTTGTTCGCGTGCCAGAGCGACCTATCGAGCGAGAGAGCGATGGTGTTGTTGGCATTGCCGGTTGCATCCAGTCGCTTGACCGTTCCGGACGCATCGACCGCAACGATCCGTGCCGCCGTCGAGTTGGGCGAACCGGCCGTCTGAACGGAACAGAACGCGGCAAAGAGCGTGGTGCCGACGAAGCCGACGTCCGGGAGGCACTCGTTCGTCGGAAAATCGAGAGCGTAGTTGTCGGTCAAGACGGCCGTGGCCGACGGGGCCGCGGAGCTCGTCACCGCCACACGGGTCGTCTTGGCCGCGCCGTTGACCGAGAAGGCGACGCGTGTGCCGTCTTCGGACGCCCAGAAGTAGCCGTCGATGGAGCCGGTGGCGACCGCCGTCTTCGCGCCGCTCGCCTTCGTCCAGAAGTTGACCGTGCCGAGCCCGGCCTCGTTCACGCCCGTGTACCACCAGACGGCGCCACCGTTGACGCCGATGTCTTCTTCGCCCGTGAGGTCCGTGGCGATGACCGTCGGCGTGCCGCCGGTGGGCGCGATGGCTTCGAGCGACAGCGCCTGGTTCTGCACCGCGAGGTACACGACCATCGGCGAGCTGCCGGTCGTGACACCGATCAGCTGCGCGTCACCGGCCTTCAGGGCCGTGGAGGTGAGCCCACCCGACGGCTTCGTGCCGGCGTCCTTCTTGCCGGGCGTGGAATCGTCGTCGTCGTCCCCCGTCCATTCCCCGGAGCTGCTGCCCTTCTTCTTCCCGGAGTCGACGCCAGCATCGACCTGAGAGACGTCGTCGGACGCGTCCGAGCTGCCGCACCCCGAGACCCAGGAGAGAAGACCGAAGATGGAAATGGAGGAAGCGAGCACCGCCAGACGCATCCAGCTGCTCTCCCTGATCGCCGGGGCATCCGCAAGCACCTTTGGTTCGAGACACGGAAAGGAGACGCACGCCCCCCGAGGGGCTTGATTCTGGCCGACAACGAGTCGAGACCACTCTCCATGGCTCTTCAGCTCCGTCGCTACCGTACTGATGACGATCTAGATGCGGTCGTCCGCACCTTCACGGAGTCCGTTCACGCGCTCGCGGCTCCGTTCTACGACGAGTCGCAGCGCGCCGCGTGGGCACCCGAGAATGCGGACCTCGACGGATGGCGTGCGCGCCTCGAGAGCGTGAACGTGCTCGTTGCCGAAGACGAAGGCGTCCTCTGCGGGTTCCTCGGCTACGAACCGAACGGACACGTGGACCTCCTCTACACCGCAAGTCATGCCGCTCGACGAGGGGTGGCCTCGAAGCTGTACGCACAGGTAGAAACGGAATTGAGGGCCGCCGGCGTTCGTCGCGTCTTCGCGGAAGTGAGCCTCGCGGCGCGCGCCTTCTTCGAACGGCAGGGGTTCGTCATCGTCGTCGAGGAGCGTGTCGAGCGAAGAGGTGTAACCTTCACCCGATTTGCGATGGAGAAATGGCTGACTCCTACCAGGAGCTCGGAGGTACCGGACGCACGCACGACTGGCGTCTGAGCCGCCGCATTCGCGCCGGCGTCGAGATCCCGGTCTTCCTCACCGGAGGGCTCAGTGCCCGGAACGTGTCGGAGGCGATCGCGAACGTCGCCCCCTTCGGTCTCGACCTCTGCAGCGGTGTTCGCACCGAAGGGCGGCTCGACGAGACCGAGCTGCGCGCATTCTTCGCCGCCGCGCGGAGAGAGCGCACGGAACGACATCTCGCGGAGTGACGCGCTACGACGCCTCGCGCACGAGCGTGGCGAGCTGCTCGGCGGCCCTGCGAAGCATGCTCTCTGGATGAGCGCCAATCCCGAGCACGAGCCCTCGACCGATGTTGCGAGGGCCGCCGGCTCCAACGCCGAGCGGAAGGACATCCACCCCGGCGGCCGCAAGCCTCGCAGCGAGCGCGACGTCGTCGATGTGATCGGGCAGGTCGATCGTGAGGGTCGCTCCACCGGCCGGAGAACGTGGCGCGAGTCCCTTCGGAAGCAACCGACGGAGCTCTGCGACGACGAGCTCGCGGCGTCGTCGGGTGGCCTGTTTGAGTCGCCGCATGTGGCGTGCCCAGTGCCCCTCCTCGATGAAGTCGGCGAGCGCCGCTTGCATGGCATGGGGCGATGACCGCGTCGATGCCGCCCGCACGCGCGCAAACGGACGGATCAACGATCGAGGCACGATCACGAACCCGAGGCGAAGCGCCGGAAACAGGCTTCGGCTGAAGCTGCCCACGTGAATCACACAGTCGTTCGCCCCGTCGAAATCGAGACCGAGCAGAGAGGTGGCTGACGCGCCGTCACCGCTCAGCTCTCCCTCGTAGTCGATCTCGACGATCGCCGCGCCGCTCCTTGTCGCCCACTCGAGCAGCTTCATGCGACGCGAGAGTGACAGTCGGGCCCCCGAGGGGAACGCATACGCAGGGGAGACGAATCCCACGCGTGCCCGCGGAGCATGGCGGATCGCGTGCTCGACCCTCATTCCATTGGCATCCACCGGGACGCCGATGACCTTCGCGCCCGTCATCTCGATCGCCGCGGCGAGGGCGAGCGGTCCTGGACGCTCCATCCACGCAGTGTGAGTCGCGTCGAGCAAGGAGCGACAGCACAGATCGAGGCCTCCCTGCGCCCCTTCGGTGATGAACACCTGATCGACCGTGGTGCGGATCCCTCGGCCGGGAACGATGTGGCGGAGGACGGCACGCCGGAGCGAGAGGTCGCCCCGCGGATCGTCGTGGAGCGCATCGGCGCTCGACATCGCGCGCCAGCGACGGACGAGACAGCGCTCGAAGGCGCGCATGGGAAAGAGCTCGAGGTCGGGTAGCCCCGCACCGAACGGCCGCGAGCGCGCGCGGCGTCCGATGAGCGCGTCGAGCCTCGCATCAGGTATCGTCGCTGCCAGTCGGCGAGCGGTTCGGGACGGAACTTGGGCCGGCGCTGCAGCTGATGACGGCGCCGAAGGGCGCCGATGGAGCCTTGCCACACGTGGTCCTTTGCGCGGCTGCACGACGAGCGTGCCGTCGGCGGCGAGGGCGTCGTAGGCCGCAACGACCGTGTTTCTGGAGACTCGAAGGCGACGCGCGAGGTCACGCGTCGAGGGAAGACGATCCTCGGCGGACAGAGTTCCGTCGAGGACCGCTTCGCGGATCTGGTGGATGAGCTGGGACGTCAGGGACGTCGAGGCATCGCGACGAATACCGAGAAGGAGCGGCGAAACTGGCACCATGGAAGACAGCCGATCTGGATCTATCGACAGTGCCAGATTTGCGCAACGATGAGTGGCCTGCGTGAAGGCTCGAATGACGGAGGTCGAGGACACCACCACGAGGCTCGCGGCGCGCATCGGCTCGCGCATGCCCCTGACGGACGGGCGCACGCTCGACCGTGTGCTCGCCGAGGACCTGCCCGGCAATGAGCTCACCACGCTGCTGCTCCATTGCCTGCGACGACGGGCTCATTCGCGAGGCCTCGTGGACGTGCTCGAGCACGCGCGGCGCACGCCGATGTTCGCAGCCTCGACCGCAGACGTCCGCCGCCTGCGCGCCTTCGATGACCTCGCCTTCGAGGCGGCAGCTGCATTTCAGGCCGTCGAGCTCGCTCCGGTAGTGCCGCTCGGGGTGACCGCGTGTGCGGGGATCGATCCGAACAATGTCCTCGGGGCCGTGCGCTTCGCCGAAGCCGCCGCCGACCCCGGAGTCGGGCTCGCGCTTCACGCGGCGCAGTCGCGCCGACCGACGCCCGACGGCCTGCAACGGTGGTGCACGACTCAACGTGTCCTCCGGCTACAGCCCACGAGCGTTCCCGGATTCACCCCCCACTTCCGACTCTTCGCCCTGCTCACCGCAGCACGCTCGAGGAGCCGTGGCGCCGACTTGGCGTGCGAGCACGAAGCCCTCCTCGAACACCTCATCGTCTGGGCGCACCTCGTCGAGTCGCTCGCCTCGGCTCGGTTTCGCGTCGCCGGGCTCCGCGTCGTGCTGTCGGATACCGTCCTCGTGCGTGCCTGCCTGAACGCACACGGCGTCGATGCGCAGCGGCTCTCCCGCACGGCTCGGGCCCACGTGCCTGGCTCCACGGAGTCCGCGCTCCAGCGCGCCGGGATCGAGCTGCCGCGCGCCGTCGACGATCTGGTCGGAGCCGTCGAGGCGCTCGGCCTTGCCAAGCCCCTCCGCATCCGCGCGGCGCGTCTGGTCGAAGCCGTGGGCGCACCGCTGCAGCGAGCGCGCCCCGAACTCCGAGTCGTCTTCGATCTGGGACGACTCCAGGGACTCGGTTACTACGAAGGCCCCTTCGTCCAGCTCGTCCTGCGACGCGACGACGGTCTCGAGATCCCCATCGGCGACGGTGGAGCGCTCCCGTGGATCGGCGCCATGCTCTCGGACCGACGGGAGCGCACCATCGTGACCGGTATGGGAACCGAGGCCTGCGTGAAGCTGTTCGACGGCGACGGCTTTCCTTCGAGCGCCATCACAACTAATGAGGCAACACGATGACGGTACTTCACACCCCCTCCGTGACGTTGCGTCCCTGGCGAGCGACCGATGCGGACGCGCTCATCCAACACGCGAACGATCGGCGAATCTCGAAGAACCTTCGTGATCGATTCCCACATCCGTATGGGCGAGCCGACGCAGAGGGATGGATTGCCTTCGCTACGTCGCAGGCGCCGCTTCGCTACCTCGCCCTCACGCTGAACGACGAGCCGATCGGCAGCGTTGGTCTCGACGCCTTCGACGACGTTCATCGACACACCGCGGAGCTCGGCTACTGGATCGGCGCCGCCCACTGGGGCCGTGGCTACGCGACCGACGCCGCGATCGCGATGACGGCGTACGGATTCGCGGAGCTCGGTCTGGAACGCATTCAGGCCGGCGTGTACGACTGGAACCCTGGATCGGAGCGCGTCCTCGTGAAGGCAGGATTCCAGCTCGAAGGCCGATTGCGGCGACACGCATTCAAGGACGGCGTGTTCGGCGATGTGCTGATGTACGCGACCGTTCGTGCTCCTCGCGTGTGACGGTCGAGACGCCCAGGCAGCCGTAGCGCCTGACGGACACGGCGCGCTCGACTCGTCGCGCTGGGAGCCACAAGCTCGGCCGAGCCTTCGACTTGCGCGGCCATCGTGACGTCGTTAGAGATGGTGTCGGGTTCTGCAGGGGCGCCCTTCCGCCGAAAAGAAGTCTTCACCCTGCGTAGCTACGTTCGTTCGTTTGCTGCGGTCACGCACGTCACTTTCCTCCGGCCATGAGGAGCGGGTTGGCCAACGAGAGAGGTGCGTTCCATGATCGATCCGGTAGACGAGCTGAAGACGCAGGCGGAAATCCTGCACAAGCGCATCGCGACGGGAGACGCCGCGAGCCGGGCACGACTGCGCAGGCTGACCGAGCTCGCGAAGGCCGACGACGTCGCGATCACCGCCGCCGCCCCCAGCATCCGCCGCAAGCACTGCCTCACGGTCTGCGCGCGCGAGCACGGCTTCTCGACCTGGGAGCATGCTCAGCGCGTGCTGCGAGGCTGGGAGGACGAGACCGACTTCGGCGCACTTCTCTACGACCGTCAGAGCAGCGGCCTTCTGAACGTCTGGTTTGCCAGCTACGTAGAGGCCCGCGAGCAACTCGTCGCGATGCGTCGCGACGGGCAGGCGCGCTACCTGCTCGCGTACAGGCGGCAGTTCTTCGTAGCGGAGGCGCAATTCATCGAAGCGCTCGGGATGGATCCCAGCGATGCCGATTGGGAACGCCTCGACTTCGATTGGGCGCGTCCACGCGATCCACTCGCCCGGCGGCGCCTCTACGGCCAGCGGCTCCAGGCTTTGCGGGGGCGCGCATGAGCCCCTCTCGGCAGGTGAACCCCACCACTGGCATCGCGCCGACCGAAGACGTCGTGCGTGCCCTCCGCGACGCGTTCGGCGATCTTCCGATCGAGGAGCTCTCGGTGCTCCAAGGCGGTCGCTCGGGCGCCACGCTCTTCGCCTTCGTGGTGCAGGGCGAGCGCTACGTCTTGCGGCGGCCGGATCCCGCGCGGCCGATGCACCGCGCTCGAAGCGAGCTACAGATCGCGTGCACACGAATCGCCGCAGCACGCGGGATCGCGCCAGCGCTTCGCCATGTCGATGCCGGCACCGGAATCACGATCGAGGCGAAGATCGACGGAGCGCCGTTCCGGCGCGGGACGCCGGGCGCGACCGAGCGCATCGCGCAGGCGCTCCGCTTGCTGCACGAGGGTCCTTCATTCCCGTCGTCGAAGATGACCACCAACGACCTCGTGCGGCACTTCGACGGCGAGGTCCGTGCGCGAGCGACGAACGGCGCCGGGCTTCCGGGCTCGCTCGTTCATGCGGTCTTCGAGGTGTCGAGAGCCACGGCGCGCTTCGCAGAGACGGCGCCGTGCCACAACGATTTGAATCCCGGAAACATCCTCGATGCGTCGGGTCGAATCTACTTCATCGACTGGGATACCGCCTGCGCCGGTGACCCGTTCATCGACCTCGCCCAGCTCGGGGTCTTCTCGTTCTCGACACCCGAGGCACGCGCGGAGCTGCTCGAAGCGTACCTCGGACGAACGCCATCGGAGAGCGAGCGTGCGCGTTCGACGCTCGCACGCGTGCTGGCCCTCGCGTTCTACACCGCCGCCTTCATCTCCTCGACGGTGGCGGCGGGCGGATCGCTCGACATGGAAGTGACGCCTCTCCCGCTGCCCGAGCTCCTTCCAAAGCTCGGGCGCGGCGAGGCTGGGCCTGCGCTCGTCGCAGCGTCGCTTCATCGTGAGATGCAGGCGGAGCAAGCGCTCGAAACCTTCGCGGCGGCGATGCACCTCTTCGGTTGATCGCAGTGCCTACCGGCAGCGGCCCCGCTCGTTCGGGGCCGTCGTCGGTGTGGTCCGGAACGAACGCGCGGAGTCGATGACTGACGCGCAGCTGGCCCTCGATCACGGAGGACGACACAGTCGTGTTCTGCGCATGTGCACGAGGGCGAGCTGCCGATGCGTCTCTCCCTCGAGCTCAGCCGACTGCGGCGAGCACGCGGGATGGACCGGCGAAATGAGGGCGCCGAGATCGCTCGTGCTTCGAAGCGTAGCTCGTGCTTCGAAGCGTAGCTCGTGCGCGTGCATCAGCGATTGACGGCGACCACTACGGCCAAACGCGGAGAGGTACACGGTTTGCGTGGGGACAGTGGGCATGGCGAATCTTGGCTCCCGGGAAGGGCACGTCCCCCGCCGCCGCGCTCCGTGGCGCGTGTACGAAGGCCTGTCCGCACGCGACCTCGTGCGGGTGCCCGGGCTCCTCAGCCTTTCGCGTGTCCCGCTGGCAGCCCTCTTTCCGTTCACCGTCGCACGTCCGGCATGGGCGATCGGCACCCTGCTGGTCGCAGGCGCCACCGATGTGCTCGACGGATGGTATGCGCGACACTTCCACCAGCAAACACGCACCGGCGCCGCGCTCGACGGCCTCACGGACAAGATCTTCATCCTCACCGTGGTCGCCTCGCTCCTGCTCTCCGGCATCCTCTCGCCGATTGAGGTCGTGCTCCTGGCAACACGCGAGCTCGGTGAGCTCGCCCTCACCGTCCGCCTGGCAGCTGATCGCGAGCGCCGCCGTCACGTGAGGCTTCGCCCGGCCAACGTCGGGGGCAAGCTCGCAACGGGCCTCCAATACGCAGCGACGATCGCGGTCATCGCCGGCAGCGAGCAACGCGTGCTCTTCATCGGCGCCGCCGCGATCGCTGGCGTCTTCGCAGCCGCGTCCTACTGGAACCGGACGATCGAAGCTACCCGTGCTCGAGCCTAGCTCTCGCACGAAGCTCCACTCTCGGCTGCTCGTGGATGTTGCGGCGCTGGATGTCGAGGTCTCCGGACCGGCTGGCAGGCCAGGCGGATCGGAGCACCGCTTCGATCCGCCTCAGCTCTTCTTCACGAACTCCGACTTCAGCTTCATGGCGCCGATGCCGTCAATCCTGCAGTCGATGTCGTGGTCGCCCTCCACCAGGCGGATGTTCTTGACCTTGGTCCCGACCTTCACGACTAGCGACGACCCCTTCAGCTTCAAGTCCTTGATCACGGTGACGCTGTCACCGTCCTGAAGCACGTTGCCGTTGGCATCCTTGAATACGCGCTGCCCCTCGTCGCTCGCCTCGCCGTGCGCTTCCGCCGCCGCTTTCGGCCACTCGTGCGCGCACTCGGGACAGACGAACATGTCGCGGTCTTCGTAGGTGTACTCGGAGCTGCACTTCGGGCATTTCGGCAGATTGCTCATCGGCTTTCCTCGTCGTCGTCATCGCTCCCCCCGCGCCAAGCCCCCGATATAGACGTGGGGGCCCGACGCTGGGGAACAAACCGACGCCTCGTCAGATGCGCTCGAGGATGGTGGCGATGCCTTGGCCGCCGCCGACACACATCGTGACGAGGGCCGTCTGTGCGTCGCGGCGCTCGAGCTCGTCCAGCGCGGTGCCGAGCAGCATCGCCCCGGTCGCTCCGAGCGGATGGCCGAGCGCGATCGCGCCGCCGTTCACGTTCACGCGCTCGGCGTCGATCCCGAGAGCGCGCGTCGTCTGCAGCACCACGGCCGCGAAGGCCTCGTTGATCTCCCAGAGGTCGATGTCGCGTGCCGTCATGCCTGCGATGCGGAGCGCCTTCTCGCTCGCCGGCGCCGGGCCCGTGAGCATGAGGAGCGGCTCGGTCCCCACGGTCGTCATGGCGCGGATCTTGGCGCGCGGCTTCACTCCCCCTTCGCGCACGTAGCGCTCCGATGCGAGCAGGACGGCGCCTGCGCCGTCGACGATGCCGCTCGAGTTGCCGGCGGTATGGACGTGTCGGATCGCGCCCGCTTGCGGGTAGGCGGCGAGCGCGATGCCGTCGAGCGTCTCACCGTTGGGACCGACGACCGCCTCTCCGAACGAGACGAACGAAGGGTTCAGTGCAGCGAGCCCTGCTGCGGTCGTATCGGGACGAGGGAACTCGTCGCGCTCGAGCAGGAGCGTGCCCGTGTTCGGGTCGACGACCGGGACGAGCGACTTGGCGAAGCGCCCCTCTTCGATCGCTCGCGCGGCGTTCGCTTGGGACCGGAGCGCCACTCCGTCGATCTCTTCGCGCGTGAATCCCTCGAGCGTGGCGATGAGGTCCGCGCTGATCCCCTGCGGGACCTGGAAGACACGCTCGCGCAGCCGAACATTGCCGCCGTCGGTACCCCCGCCATCGGCGCCCATCGGCACGCGTGACATGCTCTCGACGCCGCCGGCGACGACGAGATCCATCGCGCCGGACGCGACGCCCATCGCACCGAAGTGGACCGCCTGCAGACCCGACGCGCAGAACCGATTGAGCGAGACGCCGGGGACCTCGTTCGGCCAGCCGGCGGCGAGCACGGCGTTGCGCGCGAGGTTCGCGCCTTGCTCGCCGACCTGCGAGACGATGCCGAGAATGACGTCGTCGACGCGCTTCGGCTCGAAACCGCCGCGCTGCTGGAGGCGATTCAAGAGCTGAGCGACGAGCTCCTGGGGGTGGACTCCAGAGAGCGCCCCCTTGCCGGCTTTCCCTCGGCCTCGGGGCGTGCGGACGGCGTCGATGACGTAGCTCGTGCTCATGGCGGTCTCCGATGTTGGGGTGAGGATCGCGAAGCAGACGCGCTAGTCCGAGCGCTTCCGCGCCTGGAAAGCTTCGAGACGGGCGCGCCGTTCGGCGGCGAAGGTCTTGCCGAAAGATGCGCGCAAATCAGCGTTCGTACAGGGCTCACCGCACGAAGGGCAGATCATCGCCGCTTCGACGGGAGCACCGCACGAGGCATGAACGAGCGAGAGGGCCGGTTCCTCCTTCGACGACCGAGCATGCCACTTCGCGCCCCATGAGCGGAGCGCGAACATGACCGGCTGTAGGTCGCGACCTTTCGGCGTCAGCGTGTACTCGTAGCGAGGCGGCCGATCGTTGTACTGCCGTCGCGCAACGACGCCGTCCTCCTCCAGGCGCCGGAGGCGCGTCGCGAGCAAGTGAGACGACGCGCCGGTGAGCGCTTGGAGGTCGTCGAAGCGATGCGTGCCGAAGAAGAGCTCGCGCAAGATGAGCAGGGTCCAGCGATCGCCGACGACGGCGAGCGCCCTCGCGACCGGGCATGCGCTGTCGTCGACCTCGTCCCAGCCCATGGCACCAAGCGTAGTGACTTCAATTTTTGAAGTCAATGACACCACCGCTCGATTCGAGGTCGAGCTCGACCTTGGTCGTGACTTCGACTTCAGCAGGCGGCGACCCCCGACGCGCGTGGTGGACAACGGCATCGAGCCCTGCGTATGGTGCGCCGGTGCGGCGATGGGCCTCGATGATCAGCATCTTCGCTGTCGTCGCGTGCGAGTCGTTCGGTGCGGGGTCTCCGCCCGACGATTCCGGAACGCTTGACGGCGGCATCACTCCCGACGCGGCGGTCGCCGACAGAGACGCTTCGAGCGCGGTCCCGGCCTGCGATCGGTCGAAGCCCTTCGGTGCACCGAGACTCGTCGAGGCGATCGCAAGCGACTCCATCGAAGGAGGCGGCAGCCTCTCCCCGGACGGTCGTCTTCTGCTCTACCACTCGAACCGGAACACCGGCGACGAGAGGCGCGAGCTCTTCGTAGCCGAGCGGCCGAGTCCGGACGCGCCTTTCGAAGCAGGGAAGCCGATCGTCGTCATGGAGCGGATGCAGTCGATGAACGATCCGCACCTCCTCCCGGACGGGACGCTCCTGTTCTCGGTGGCAGCGGCTTCAGGACTGCTGCACATCGAGTCCGCCACGCTGACGGCCGAGCGCACGCTCGCAAACCGCGCGACCCTCCCCGCGCTGGAGTCGAGCATCGGCGAGACGGTCCAGCCATACGTGACCGGCAGCCGGCTCTACGTCGCGTCCAATCGCGGCGACGGCTACCACATCTACGCGTCGGAGCGACGAACGGACGGCGAGCTCGGTCCTCCGGCGCGCGTCGAGGAGCTCGTCGGGTCCGGCTGGGACTGGCGGCCGGTCGTGACGCCCGACGATCTGACGATCTACTTCTCCCGCTCTCCCTCCGCAGACATGAGCGGGCTGGATGTCTACGTCGCGCGGCGGACCTCGCCGAACGACAAGTTCGGCCCCCCCGAGCGCGTCGCGGAGCTCAGCGCCCCGGGAGTATCCGACAGCCCGACATGGGTGAGCGCCGACGAGTGCACGATCTACTTCGAGAGCAAGCGGCGGCCGAACTCCAACGGCGACGTGTGGATGGCTGAACGTCTCCGCTGACCCGGTGCCCCCCGTGCGGGCGTTCATCGGCGCCGCAACCTCCACGATCGAAAGCACGCGCCCCGAGGACGTGCTCGCTCACCGGACCGCCCCCGTGCGCTTCTTGACGACGGCGTCGTTCGGACCGAGGACGCGCCCGTCGAGCGCGCGCAGCTCGAGTCTGCGAACGCGGCGTCCGGTCTTTTTGTCGACCATCACCGAGTGCTGCTCGCCGGGCCCGAAGAAGTAGTCTTCGCCCCACTGGCGGAGCCCGACCACGACGTGGAAGAGCCCGCGCCCCTTCTCGGTGAGGGCGTACTCCTGGTAGGCGCTGCCGTCGGAGGCCGGCACGAGCTCGAGGATGTCGTGCGCGAGCAGCGTGCGTAGGCGCGCGGCGAGGATGTTCTTCGCCACGCCGAGGCTCTTCTGGAGCTCGCCGAACCTCCTCGGCCCGTCGAAGGCGTCGCGCACGATGAGGAGCGACCACCAATCGCCGATCGCGTCGAGTGATCGTGCGACGGGACACTCGGCATCCGAAAGGCTCGTCCGTCTCATGGACCTCTCCGTGCGGTCCCGTTTCAAGCCGGCCAGGCCTGCTGCGGACCGCGGTCTGGTTGCAACATAGGACTACCTGCGTTAGCTGGATAGTAGTTTCATGAAGCAACCAGATTTGCCACGAACGGTAGCGCTGCTCTTCGCCTTCGCGTCGGCGCTCAGCGTCGCCAACATCTACTACGCGCAGCCGCTGCTGGCCGCGATGGCCGATGACTTCGGGATCCGCCCCGCGGCGATCGGCGTGGTCGTGACCGTGACGCAAATCGGATACGCGTCAGGGCTGCTCTTCATCGTTCCCCTCGGCGATCTCCTCGATCGGCGGCGGCTCATCGTCGGGCAGGGCCTTCTGTCATCGGCCGCGCTCCTCATCGTCGCCTTCGCGCCGACGAGCGGCGTACTGCTCGCGGGGATGCTCGCGGTCGGGCTCCTCGCCGTCGTCGTCCAGATCCTCGTCGCCTTCGCGGCGACGCTCGCGTCCGAGGACGAACGCGGTCGCGTCGTCGGCGCGGTCACGAGCGGCATCGTGCTCGGGATCCTGCTCGCGCGCTTCGTCTCCGGCGTGCTCGCGGATCTCGGTGGCTGGCGCGCGGTATACCTGGCCTCGGCAGCGCTCACGCTGCTCATGGCCGGCGTGCTCGCCCGCGTGCTCCCGAAGCACACGAAGCCACTCGATCCACCGTCCTACCCGAGTCTATTGCGGTCGGTGTTCGTCCTGTTCATGGAGGAGCCGCTCCTCCGCGTCCGTGCGGGGTTCGCGCTCCTCATCTTCGCGACGTTCAGCATCCTCTGGACGTCGATGGTGCTGCCGCTCAGCGCGCCGCCGTTCTCGCTCTCGCATGCGGAGGTCGGCGCCTTCGGACTTGCCGGCGTGGCCGGCGCGCTCGGGGCGGCGCGCGCCGGCCGGCTCGCCGATCGCGGCCTCGGCCAATGGACGACCGGCGTCTCGCTCGTGCTGATGCTCGTCTCGTGGATCCCGATCGCGCTCTTGGGCTCGTCGCTCTGGAGCTTCGTCCTCGGAATCGTAGTGCTCGACTTCGCCATCCAGGCCGTCCACGTCACGAACCAGACCCTGATCTTCGCGGTTCGGCCGGAGGCACACAGCCGTCTCGTCGGCGGCTACATGGTCTTCTATTCGATCGGCAGCGCGACGGGCTCGCTCGCGTCGACGCTGGTCTTCGCTCGCGCAGGCTGGCTCGGCGTCTGCCTCCTCGGCGCCGCGACGAGCAGCCTCGCCTTGCTCCTCTTCGTCCTGACGCGGCGGGTCGCGAGGTAGGCAACGATGTCCCGTGACGCAGGCGCTCGACCGAGAGCCGACCGTGGAAGGGCACCGGCCGGTGCCGGTCAAGCGCCGTCGCTCGCGGCCACGTTAGCTCTGCGCCAGGCGCCGGTTCCGCTACGCTCAGGACATGGGTGGAGGCGCATCGGGAACGACTCGGCCGCGCGGTGGGCTCCTGCTCGGGCTGCCGATGCTGGTGGCGCTCCACGTCCTCATGGTGCTCGCTGCGCTTTGCGGCAAGGGCGGTGCGCCTCGGATCAGCGGCGCGGCGATCTTCACCATGCTCGTCTCCGCAGCGCTCTTCGGCCATTACGCCGTGACGCGGAGAAAACACGAACGGGCATCGCGGGCCGCCGTCGGCTACGTGCTCGCGTGGGCGCCCAGCGTCGGCTTCGCCTGCATGCAGGCTCTCGAGACGCCCCTGGCGTGGGGCGATCTGCCGAGCTTCGCAATGGGCGTGACGACACGCTCCACTGCGAGCGAGGTGGCGGGGCTGCTCTTCCGCTTCCCGATCGGCCTCCTCTTCATCGTGGGAATAGGCACGGTGGCCGCCCTCCTCCTGCTGGACCGCGGGTCGGATCGGATCGTCCGTGTGGCAGCGGCGGCGATCGCCGTCGCGAGCCTGGGGGCGACGGCGGTCGGCCTCTCCCGGATCGGGCGCCCGGACCCGGACACGTATCTCTCGACGCTCGTCCCGTCTGGCAGCCTGCGCCCCGGGGAAGAGAGGGACGTCTTGGGCACGAAGCTCCATTACGTGACGGAGCCCATCCCCCCGACTGTCTTTCCCGGAGAGCCCGTGGTTCCCGACGCAACACCGAAGGAGTGGAGCTGCCGGGTCGTCGGGCTCGAGGCGCCGATCCACGTTGCGACGGTGGGTCTCGGCCGGACTGTTTGCCCCGACGTGCAGGTGCGCCTTGCCCCCGACGGCGGGCTCGCCACGCTGACCGTCGCGGAGCAAGAGAAGCTCGGCTGGCTTCCTCTTGCCGCGCTTCGCCCGGGAGTCCGGTGGCGCGCGACGGTGACGCCTCGGGACCTCGGCTCTTCGGTCGTCGCGCCGCCCATCGGGTGGACGTTCGGCGCGGCGTTCGGAGTCGTCGCGTCTGCACTCACTCTGCTGCTCGCGCGCCGGCACCGTCGCGCGGCGGCATCGCTCGATGGCGAGGTCGCGCAGCACCTCGGCGCCGGCAACGTGCAGCTCGCGAGCGGCGAGGTCATGAGTGTCCAAGCAGCCGCGCTCTTGCCGCAGGGTCCCGTCACACTCGGACCTCGCAAGCACCGTATCCTCTCGTACCGCGAGTCCGCGCTTCCGAACTTCGAGACGGCGGTCGCCGGTACGTTGAAGCAGCAGCAGCGGTCGCTCCGAGATCGCGCCGCTTCGCTCGAAGCCATCGCGCTCGGCATCGTCGTGCTCGCGGCGACGCCGCTGCTGGTGGCGCGCCTCGCGGGTTTGCTCTGATGGGCCGTGCCCGACGAACGCGCACTTCGCCCCTGAGCACGCCGCCTCCACGAGCCCGCTCTGGCTCCTCTCCGCCCTCGGCGCCGTCGGCATCGTCGGCGCCCGCCGTCGCTCGAAGGGGCGCTGATCGCACACGCGCTCGCGGCTCGCGGCTCGCGCCGGTATCGCATTGTCCCGTGACGCGGACGCGCGACCGATGCATGCTGCGCCGATGTGCCGCCTCCGGCCCTCCGATTATCGTCGCATGCCCTGGCGCAACGGCGGCGGTACGACCACCGAGATCACGATCGCGCCCGCGGACGCCCAGCTCTCCGGCGAGCGATTCGTTCATCGCGTGAGCATCGCCGACGTCGCGTCCGACGGCCCGTTCTCACGCTTCGAAGGCTACGACCGCCACATCATGCTCCTCGACGGAGCGGGGATGACGCTCGACTGCGGCACGCACGGGCGCATCGAGCTGAGGGCACCATTCGAACCGCGATCGTTCTCCGGTGACTGGGACGTGCAAGGCACCCTCGTCCGGGGACCGGTGCGCGACTTCAACGTCATCGTCGATCGAGCGCGAGCATCCGCGACGCTGGAAGTGCGTTCGATCTCGACCCCCGAATCCGTGCCCGTCGACTCCGGAGATACGTGCATTATCCATGTGATCTCCGGAGAGCTCACCGCGGCAGCGGCCGGCGACACGCTCATCTTCGACGCGCCGTTCGCGCTCGATCCGAAGGTCCCCACACGGATCGCGATCGCTCGGATTGTCGCGAGGCGTTGATCGCCCGTCTTCTACCTGGAGCTCGCGCTCTAAAAGTCGATGCAGGAACGGCTAGAGTGAGGGCATGAGCCTCGACCTCGGACATGCACGTACGCTCGGCAGTCTACTGAAGAGCCTGCTCGCGTCCTCGGTCGTGGCGGCGGCCGGGCTCTCGGCGCTCGCCGCCTGCGATGACGACGACGGCCCGGACACCTGCCGCCTAGTTCTGCATGACGGGGCGGCGGGCCAATGCGGACAGTTCGAGCTCACCATCGTCGGCAATGCATCGAGCTGCGCGCTCGACGCGGGGCGCAACGACTGTTCGGCGCTCTGTGGGCGGAGTGTCTCCTCGTGCAGCGTCGACACCGATCGAAGCGTGCTCGTCTGTCGCGAGAGCTGCCGGGTCGACGGGAGAAGGCCGCCGGGACTCGCGCCGCCGTCGCCGAGGAACACCTCGACCCTCGGCGACCACATCGCGACGATGGCCTATCACGAGGCCGCCGCCGTGTACGCGTTCACGCAGCTCGCGCGGGAGATGCGTGAACACGGCGCTCCTGCGAGCCTCGTCCGGGCGCTCGAGCGTGCTGCGGAGGACGAGCGGCGACATGCCATGCTCTGTCGTGCGTTCGCGGCCGCCGAGGGCGCGGATGCCGAGCTGCCCGACGTCACGCCCACGGAGGTGAGAAGCTTGTTTGCCATCGCGGAGGAGAACGCGCGCGAGGGCTGCGGGCGCGAGCTTCTCGGCTCGGTGGTCGGGTTGCACGTGAGCGAGCATGCGTCCTCAGTCGAGGCGCGCGATCTGTTCGCCTCGATCACGCGTGACGAGCTCCGCCATGCTGCCGTGTCGCTCCGCATGCAACGTTGGATACGGACACGGCTCACCCCCCAAGAGCGCGAGGCGGTCGACGCACGCATGTGCGCGGCCCTCGCCACGGGCACGACGTCGTCGATGCCCGCCGCGCTCGCGCCTCCGGCAGATGTGGTGCTCGCGACGGTCGGAGATCGGGTCGCGAAAGCCGTTCTCACCTGGTTCGATGACGGGGACTCGCGCGAGCAACTGCTCTGCGCCGCGCGCACGGGAGCCGCGACTTGAGCGTACGGTGGAACGCAGCTCTCCTGTTCGGGATCGTCACGGTCGGCTTGGCGTGCAGCGCATCATCGACGGACCACCCCGACGAGACCGCCGCGCGCCGCGCGTGCGAGGCCTTCACGCCGGAGGCTCAACCGCTCCGTGCCCGCGCCGTCGAGGACTGCACGCGCCATCTCACGGCGCCTGGCGTGTCACTGGACGCCCCCGCCGCGCTCACGCAGTGCGCCGAGCTACGGCGGGGACCCGAGGCTGACAACCCGTTCAACGACGGCCGCTGTGTCCTTCCGAGAGGGACGCAGCCGATCGGCACGCCCTGCGCGACGGGCCTCCAGTGCGCGAGCGGGGCGTGCTCCCTGGAAGGTAACGTGGCTTCGGCGTCGGGCGCTCAGTTCTGCGGGAGCTGTGTCCCCCCTCGCCCGGCGCAGTGCATCCAGTCGTACGAAGCTTGTGGAAGTGCCGGCGGCTGCTCCCTCAAGGCCGAGACCTGCGAGGTGCAGACACAGCGAGGCGTCGGCGAGCGATGCTCGCCAGGCGACTGCAAGCTTGGTCTCCGATGCCGAATCGAGAGCAAGGAAGGAGCGCCGGCCGGCTCGGGCTACGGCCGATGCATCGCACCGCTCGGCCCCGGCGAGCGCTGCGCCGACGAGCTCAACTCGCATCTCCCGTGTGTCACGGGCTACGACTGCAACGGCGAGACATGCATGCCGACTTTCGGCGAGGGCGAGCCGTGCAACTGGGCCCCGACTCAGAGAAGGGCCTGTGGAAGGGACCTCCGCTGCGAAGGAGAACCTCCGCGGTGCGTACGAAACGTTCCGCTCGCGATGGGCGAGATGTGCCTGAACAAAGGGCCGTGCGCAGACGGCATCTGCGACTCCACCACGTTCCACTGTGTGCCGACGCCGCCGCTCGGTGATCCGCGCGCCTGCCGCTGAGTCGATCCCGTGCACACCTCACCCACTCGCCGATGAAGCCTCCTCACGACGCGCTGCCCGTCGTCCGAATCGCTGAGGCGCGCCCCGAAGATCTCGGTGCGCTCGAGGCGTACCTCGTCACGCGCACCGACACGTGCATGTTCCTTCGGAGCAACCTGCGCCAGGCCGGTCTCGCTTGGTCGGGGCAGCGCTATGGGGCGCAATACATGCTCGCTTGGCGCGGCGACGCCGTCGTTGGCGTCGTGGCCCACGCGTGGAGCAACATGCTCCTCGTCCAGGCGGACGAGGCGATCGGCGAGCTTGCCTCCGCGGTGGTCGCCTCGAGCGGTCGCACGGTCGCCGGCCTTTCGGGACCGCTCGAACAAGTGATCGCGGCGCGCAAGGTGCTCGGGCTCGCCGAGCAGACGGCGCTCCTCGACTCGGCCGAAATCCTGATGTCGCTGGCGCTCGACGACCTCCAGGTCCCGCGCGCGCTCGCGGAAGGACACGTACGAGGCCGTCGCGCCATGGAGTCGGATCGCGACCGGTTGATCGCATGGCGCGCCGCCTACGTCACGGAGCTGCTTGGAAAGCAGCCGGGCGCCGAGCTCGACGCCGAGGCTGCCGACAACATCGATGCGGCGCTCGCCGCGGACCGCATCTGGGTCATCACGGACGATGACGCCATCGTCGCCATGAGCGCGTTCAATGCCGAGCTCCCCGATTGCGTTCAGATCGGCGGCGTCTACACGCCACCGGCGCTTCGCCGTCGGGGCTATGCTCGTGCGGCGGTCGCGGCCTCGCTCCTCGATGCTCGCGCTCGCGGCGTTCGGCGTGCCGTGCTGTTCACCGCGGGGACCGATGCCGAAGCTGCCTATCGCGCGCTCGGCTTCGTCGCGACCGGCCGGTTCGGTCTGATCTTCCTACGCTGAATGGGGCTCCCGTGCGTGCTCGGTCGCGCCACGCGTCGCAGACGGTTGGCGCTCGACGCGCAAGGTGCCGACGGTCCGGATATCGAGAAACCTTGCGGCGGACGGTCACGGCCGTTCGGGCGAGCGGAACCGAGTCGAGCGCTGTAACATCGAAGGTCCCGTGGCATCCAGTTCGCACTCGAGGGGGCTCAGGACCGAACGGATCGTCGCCTCCCCGCGCTACCGCGACGGCAGGTTTCACAACACCGAGCAGCTCGACTCGCCGATGCGCAAAGGCACGTCGGTGCTCTCGACGATGCCGGAGTTCCTCTTCGGCGGGGCGGCTCGGCGTCCGCCGGGGCAGCTCCCGATCGAGAGCCCGCGCGACACATGGCTTCGTCCGAGCGACTCCGGCCTTCGCGTCACGTGGCTTGGTCACTCGACCGTGCTCGTCGAGATCGATGGTCGCCGCGTCTTGACCGATCCCGTGTGGGCGGATCGGATCTCGCCGTTTCCCTTCGTCGGGCCCCGCCGGTTTCATGCGACGCCGATCTCGATCGACGAGCTGCCTCCGCTCGACGCGGTGCTCGTATCGCACGACCACTACGACCATCTCGACGCGCCGACCGTGCGCGACCTTGCGCGTCTCGACGTGCCGTTCGTGACGTCGCTCGGCGTGGGCTCGAGGCTCGAGGCGCTTGGAATCGCACCGGAGCACATCGTGGAGCTCGACTGGTGGGAAGAGACGACGCTCCCGAAGAGCGGCCTCGGCTTCACCGCGACGCCGTCACGGCACTTCTCGGGTCGAAGCCCGTTCGATCGCAACCGAACGCTCTGGTCGTCGTGGATCCTCACCGGCGAGAAGCACCGCGTGTTCTTCAGCGGCGACACCGGTCTCACCACCGAGCTCGCGACGATCGGCGAGCGGAAGGGACCGTTCGATCTCGTCATGCTCGAGGTCGGGGCCTTCCATGAAGCCTGGGGCGACATCCATCTCGGCCCCGACAACGCGCTCATCGCTCATCGCATGCTCGGGGGCGGCACGCTCCTGCCCGTTCACTGGGGAACGTTCGACCTTGCGCTGCACGGGTGGGACGAGCCGGCCGAGACGCTGGTGTCGCGTGCCGAAGCGCTCGGCATCCATGTCATCACTCCGCGGCTCGGTCGCGCGGTCGAGCCGGTGCAGCTGGACCGGGTCGATCCGTGGTGGCGCGAGGTCGCTCCGGCGACGCTCGAAGAGCGCCCCGTCGCTCCCGCGCGCTCGGCCTGATCGCGATCGCGGCGTGCGCGGCAGCTCCGTGCTTGCGCGGCGCTTTCGATACGACACTCGCGACGACGGCGAGCGGGTTCGTGTCGTTGGGCGTCGTCGCCACGCCTCAGAGCTCGAGCTGACGTTCGCCGGCCCCCAGGGGTCGAACGGCGCCTGTACCGGACGTCGTTCGTGACCGCGCTCGGCGCCGCCGAGCTCGCCGTCGATTTTTTGGGAAACGTCGCGGGAAGGCTCCACTGCTGAGACATGAGCGCCACACGGCGCTCCGCAGCCCGTACGCGGGCGTGCGAGCGACGAGCCATTGGAGTGGACTCATGACCATTCGGAATCGAGACATGGTCGCCAACCCCCGACGATTCGCCGCCGGCGCGGTCTCCGTGGTGGCGCTCATCCTGCTGGCTGCCTGCAGCGACGATCCCTCGCCCGCCGACGTGCCTGCCCCCGGCAACGGCGACGCTGGCGCTGTTGCCCCCGGCAACGGCGACGCTGGCGCGTGCGCGGACGGGATCTGGAACAACGACGAATGCAGCGCGTGGTCCACGTGCGCGGCGGGCACTTACGTGGCCAGTGCGCCTTCGGCCAAGGCCGATCGGACGTGCGCGTCCTGCACGAGCGGGACCTTCAGCGCGGCGCCCAACGCGGAGAGCTGCACGACCTGGACCACGTGCAAGCCCGGCAGCTACGTAGCGACGCCGGGCAGCACCACCACCGATCAGGTCTGCGCGCCGTGCGCGGCAGGGACGTACTCTTCCTCGGACAACCAGGCCAACTGCGTGCCGCTCGGGGAGTGCCCGGCCGGGAGGGTGGAGAAGACGCCTGGAACTTCGACATCGCCGCCGGTGTGCGCCGCCTGCGATGCCGGAAGCCATTGCGCTGGAGGCAAGGCGCCGATGGAGGCGTGCGCAAGCGGCACGTGGGACCACGACAAGAATCCGGCGACGGCGTGCGTCGCGTGGACCGACGGCGTCGCGGGCCAGGCCGTCTCCGTAGAGGGGAGCGCGACCACCAATCGGACGTGCACCGCGTGCGCGGGCGGGAGCTTCAGCACGACGACGAACGCGGCGAGCTGCACGCCGATGACCGACTGCGAGCCTGGGAGCTTCGTGAGCACGGCCGGCACCGCCGTCGCGGCTCGCCAGTGCACGACCTGTCCCCCGGGTCAGACGAGCACGGCGACGAACGCCACGGCCTGCGTCGCTGAGCCGGTCGAACCGCAGCTTGTCGCGGGCGCCCACCATACTTGCGCACTCCTGTTCGATGCCACCGTCCGTTGTTGGGGAGAGAACAGCAGCGGCCAGCTCGGCGACGGAACGACGGCAAGGAAGTCTACCCCCACCGTCGTCCTCAATCTCCCGCGTGTCACAAAGCTCGCTAGTAGCACCGGCGCTAACCACACCTGCGCGCTCCTCGAGGATCGCAGCGTCCGCTGCTGGGGCGCCAACTTCAGCGGCCAGCTCGGCGACGGAACGGACGAGCAGAAGCTGACGCCGGTCATCGTCCCCGGTCTCTCCGACGTGACCGACCTCGCCGTGGCCGATGCCCACACGTGCGCGATCCTCGATAACCGCACCGTCCGGTGCTGGGGAGGGAACTTCAACGGCCAGCTTGGCGACGGGACGACCGAGAACAGGCCAGCGCCGACCGCCGTGCCCGGGCTCTCCAACGTCACGGGGCTCGCGGCTGGAGGCCAGAGGACCTGCGCATTCCTGGCCGACAACACGGTCCGATGCTGGGGATTGAACAACGTCGGCCAGTTCGGCGACGGAACGACGGTGTCGAGCGTCTCGCCTACGGCGATCGCCAATCTCTTCTCCGTCACCAAGCTCGCTCTGGCCTCACACCATAGCTGCGGGATCTTCGCCGGTGGCTCTGTTCGCTGCTGGGGACGGGGCAGCTGGAGTGCGCTAGGCGACGGGACGGGCGCAAACAAACCAACGCCGACCGAGGTCGTCCCCAGTCTCTCCGGCGCGGTCGAGGTTGTCGTGGGAGGCGACAGCACCCTGAGTGCTCACAGCTGCGCGCGCCTCGGCGACGGATCCGTCCGCTGCTGGGGAGATAGTCGCCGTGGTCAGCTCGGCGACGGTACGACGGACACCAAGAGCTCGCCCACCGCTGTCCTCCAGCTCTCCAACGTCACCGAGCTCGTCGCGGGGGCGTACCGCGTGTGCGCGAGAAGCGGTAACGCCTCCCTTTCTTGCTGGGGCGGCAACAGCAGCGGCCAGCTCGGTGACGGTACGACGACCGACCGGTCCTCTCCTGTTCTCGTTGCGTGGTAGACCAACCAACACGCGTCCGCGAACGTCGCGTGGGACGAGCCGGGCGAGAGGCTGTTGGGTGCCGAAGCGCTCGGCATCCATGTCATCACTCCGCGGCTCGATCCCGCGGTCGAGCCGGTGCAGCTGGACCGGCTCGACCCGTGGTGGCGCGAGGTCGCCCCCGGCGACCCTCGAAGAGCGCCCCGTCGCTCCCGCGCGCTCGGCCTGATCGCGCTCGCGCTCGGTCTACGTGAGGTGGCCAAGACTCTCGACGAGGGAGCACCGACGCGAGCTGCCGGATACATGCTGTCGACGCGACGAGAGGCGGTCGACGGCCGGCGTGCATACGGTTGCCGGGCGTGTCCGGCGACTGCTATCGTCTCCGCGCAATGCGTGCGCGGCAGCTCCGTGCTTGCGCGGCGCTTTCAGTACTGACACTCGCGACCACGGCGAGCGGCGAGGAGCCTCGGAGAGCCCTCGTCTTCCTCGAATGGACGCGCGCTCCCGGAGCGGAGACGTGCCTGTCCGAGGAAGAGCTCGTCGAAGACGTCGAGGTGACGCTCCGAAGGCGCCCGTTCGCACCGCGGGCCGCCGCCGATCGATTCTTGCGCGCCGCGATCGCGAGGAGCGAGAGCGGGATCGGATGGACGGCACGCATTGCGCTGTCGACACGAGATGGCGAGTCGCTCGGTGCGCGTGACATCACGATCGAGAACGAGAGCTGCGCCGAGGCGTCCGAGGCGATCGTCCTCGCCTTGTCTCTCATGGTCGAGCTGCCTCTCACGGCGGCAGAGATCGAAGCACGCCGCCATGCGGAGGAGGCCTCGCGGTGGCACCTCGAAGGCCGCCTCGGCCCGGCGATCGCGGTCGACGAGACGCTGACGCCCGCCCCCGCGGCCAACCTCGGGCTGGTGTTGAGACCGGGCCAATTCTGGCCGATCGCTCTCGACGCCGTCGCGTCACTCCGTTCCGAGATGAGCTCGCAGCAGAGCCGATACTGGTTGGCGAGCACGATGCTCGGGCTTTCGGTGTGCCCGCTCTCCACGAGCTGGTCGAAGCTGCGCGTCTCGGGCTGCGCCGGCCCCGAGATCACGATGTTCACCGGCTGGGGTGGCGGCTTCGCGAAGAATCGGCTGGGCTTATCTTCGACCGTCGGGGCCTGGGTACACTCGGACGTGACCTACGAGCTCTCACGCCGGCTTCACGCGTTCGTCTCGCTGGGTGTCGTCGCCACACCTCAGCAGCTCGAGTTGACGTTCGCCGATCCCGAGGGGGTCGAGCAGCGCCTGTACCGGACGTCGTTCGTGACCGCCCTCGGCGCCGCCGGGCTCGCCGTTCATTTTTTTTAGGAATCGTCCCGAGAAGGCCGCACTGCAGAGACGTGAGGACCACGCGGCGCTCCGCAGCCCCTACGCAGGCGTGCGCGCGACGAGCCACTGGAGTGGAGTCATGCGAGTTCGGAATCGAGACATGATGGCCAACCCCCGACGATTCGCCGCCGGCGCGGTCTCCTTGGTGGCGCTCATCCTGCTGGCTGCCTGCAGCGACGATCCCTCGACCGCGTCTGCCCCGGACAACGGCGACGCTGGCGCGTGCGCAGACGGGATCTGGAACAACGACGAATGCGGCGCGTGGTCTACGTGCGCGGCGGGCACCTACGTGGCCAGTGCGCCTTCGGCCAAGGCCGACCGGACGTGCGCGTCCTGCACGAGCGGGACCTTCAGCGCGACGGCCAACGCGGAGAGCTGCACGACCTGGACCACGTGCAAGCCCGGCAGCTACGTGGCGACGCCGGGCAGCACCACCACCGATCAGGTGTGCGCGCCCTGCGCCGAGGGCACCTACTCGTCGTCGAACAACCAGGCCAAGTGCGTACCGCTTGGCGAGTGCCCCGCCGGCTCGGTGCAGAAGACGACCGGAGGGTCGACATCGCCGCCCGTGTGCGCCGCCTGCGATGCCGGGAACCACTGCGCTGGAGGCAAGGCGACGGCGCAGGTGTGCGCGAGCGGCACATGGGACCACGACATGAACCCGGCGACTGCGTGCGTCGCATGGACGGACTGCCTCGCGGGCCAGGCCCACTCCGAAGAGGGGAGCGCGACCACCAATCGGACGTGCACCGCGTGCGCGGTCGGCAGCTTCAGCACGACGACGAATGCGGCGAGCTGCACGCCGATGACCAACTGCGCGCCCGGCAGCTTCGTGAGCACGGCAGGGACGCCCGTTGCGGATCGCCAGTGCTCGAGCTGTCCCGCGGGTCAGGCGAGCACGACAACGAACGCGACGACGTGCATTCCCGGTAACCTCAAGGTCTCCATCAGCAGGATGCACGCATGCGCGCGCCTCACCGACGGCTCCGTCCGCTGCTGGGGATCCAATGGCAGTGGAGCGATCGGTGACGGCACCACGGACATCAGGTTGACGCCGGTCGCCGTCTCCAACCTCTCGGATGCGAGCGACGTCGCCGTGGGCGTGGGCTTCAGCTGCGCGGTCGTCACCGGTGGTGCGGTCCGGTGCTGGGGAATGAACTTCTGGGGGTCGGTCGGTGACGGCACCACCACCGACCGACTCACCCCCACCGCTGTTCCCGGAATCGAAGGGGTCAAGAAGCTCGCGCTCGGTGGAGGCACGAGCTGTGTGATCGTCGGTGACGACAACACCCTCCGCTGCTGGGGCCGACTCGCCAAAGGCATTCCGCTCGGCGACGGAACGACGGCAGACGGGCTCACTCCAGTCGCCATCCCGGGTCTCTCCGACGTTACGGCCGTCGCGGTCGCGGACACCCACGCCTGCGCGCTCCTCGGCAATCGAACCGTCCGCTGCTGGGGAGACAACAGCTCCGGCCAGCTCGGCGATGGAACGACCACGCAGCCCGCGACGCTCACCACGGCCGTCAGCGGCCTCTCCACAGCCGTTGGCATCTCGGCGGGCGACAGGCGCACCTGCGCGCTGCTCGACGACGGCACCGTCCGCTGCTGGGGAAACAACAGCTTCTACTCGCTCGGCGACGGAACGACCAACAACACGCGGTCGTCGCCCGTCGAGGTCCTTGGTCTCTCCGGTGTTGCGGAGATCGTCGCGACTGGTAGTTTCCACTCGTGTGCGCGCCTCACCAACGGCGGCGTCCGTTGCTGGGGCTACAACGAGTACGGGCAGGTCGGCGACGGAACGGAAGAGTTCGTCCGGCCGTCGCCCACCCCTGTCGTCGGCATCTCGACGGCGATCGGGCTCGCGGTCGGCGGTGAAATGGCCTGCGTCGTCCTCGCCAACGGCACCGTCCAATGCTGGGGCGCCTCGGAGTACGCTAGCATCGGCAACGGCACGGAGCAGAGCCTCGTGCCGGTCCCCATCCCGCTCTAGCGAGCTCGAGCGCTGCTCGCCCGAAATGACCTCGCATCGCGCTCGCCCGATTGGGCGATCGAGCGCGATGCGAGGTCATTTCGGCGTGTTCTGAGCACGCTTGCTTGTCTCTCTCGATTGGCGCAACAGGGTTGCACCTTGGCGAGCGGTAGCGTGAGAGCGTGCTCTTGGCAGCTCGAAACGCGGTCTACCGTCCGCCCCCGCGCTCCGTTTCGGGGCGTGTCGCGCGACTGCTATCGTCTCCGCCCGATGCTTGCGCGGCAGTTCCGTGCCTGCGCGACACTCTCATCGTCGGCCATCGATACCCGGCGAGCACCTCGTGGCGGATCTCTCGACGCGCGTAGGGCCAGGAGCGAGAGCGCAGGCGGCGTCGATTTTTTTTGCGAATCGTCGAGAGCAACCCGCACTGCTGATACGTGAGGGCCGCGGAGCTTCCTTCGAGCGACTTCGGAACCCAGCCGCTCGCGGCATTCGACGAGCAGCCCATGGATCCGCGGCAGCTCTTCCGTGACAACGTAGCGTTCGTCTGGCGAGCGCTCCGATACCAAGGTGTCGCCGAGCGCGACCTCGAGGACGTGAGCCAGGAGGTCTTCGTCGTCCTCTTTCGAAAGCTGCCCGAGCTCGAGCGATCGACCTCGTTCCGGGCCTGGCTCTATGGAATCTGCCTCCGCGTGGCGACGGCCTACCGAAGGCGCGCGAGCGTCCGCCACGAGGTGCTCGTGGGCGAGCTCGCGGAAGAAGCGGGCGGAGTGATGAACAGCCGCGAACCGGAGCGCCTACACGCCCGGACGCAGCTGCTCAAGCTGCTCGCCCGGCTCGATGACGACAAGCGAGACGTCTTCGTCCTCTACGAGCTCGAGCAGCTCCCGATGGCGGAGGTGGCCGACATCGTCGGCTGTCAACGGGCGACGGCGTACTCGCGCCTCGCCGCGGCGAGGCAGCAGCTCATGGGAATGATCTCGAAATTGCCGAAGACGTAGGAAACGAGCGGGCTCATGTTGGACGACGAGAAATTCCTCGAGACCTTGATTCACGCGGGCCGAACCGGGCCGGATGCGTCGCAGGTCGACCGGCTGGAGCAGCGCCTCGAGCCGACCTTCCTTTCGGCGCAGCCGACCAGTTCGAGCGCGCCCCGAGTCCACGGCGTGAAGTGGATGTTGGCGGTCCTCGGGATCGGCCTTTTGAGCTCGGTCACCGACACGCGTGGGCCGGCGACGGGGGACGAGCCGCAGTCCGTCGCGGTGAAGGCGGAGGCGGAGCCGGGGCCCGTCGCGATGACGGTCACCGTGTCCGAGGAGCCACCCGCGAGCATCGCGGAGCTCGAGACCGTGCCGGCCGCGGCCCCGACGACGGAACCAGTGCGCGCGGCGGTGAGCTCGCACGTCGTAGCGGCCCCGTCGATCCCGGCGCGGACGCCGACGAAGGCTCCTGTCCCGACGACGCCGCCAGCGGCTCCTTCGGAGGGCACGTCAGAAGCGCCGTCGGAGGCCGTCGCCGCCGCGGAATCGAGCACGCCGTCGAACGTCGATGACGCGATCGCGTCACCGTCGCCTGAGGAGCTCCCGAGCGCGCGTGCGCCGTCCGGTGAGTCCGAGGTGGCGTACCTTCGTCGCGCGCAGGCTGCGTTGAGCGCGAATCCGACGCGAGCGCTCGCACTCGCGGACGACCACCCGTCGCGCTTCCCCGATGGGGTGCTCGCTCAGGAACGTGAGGTCATCGCGATCGATGCCCTCGTCAAGCTGCGACGGACGACCGAGGCGCGCGCGCGCGTGGCTGCCTTTCGCGTTCGCTATCCGAGCTCGGCGCACCTCGCTCGCGTCCTCTCGGCTGTTGGAGATGTGCCGTGAATAAGATCCGTCGATCGAGCACCGTAACGTTCGGGCTCGCCGCCATGACCGTCATCGGTCTCCTCGCCGCGACCCCGACCGGGTGCGCGACGAACATCCGCGTCGGGGACGACGCGCTCGACGCAGGGGGCGCGCCGGGGAGCTTTACGTCTCCGGACGCCGACGGAGCAGAGGCCTCGATCCCTCCGACGCTCGAGCTCTGCATCGCGACCGACTGTCCCGCACCGTACGCGACCTGCGCGGACGGCTTGCGGTGCGCCACGAACCTCTCGAACGATCCGAAGAACTGTGGCTCGTGCGGGGAGGAGTGCCCGAGCGACTTCAAATACCTGAACATGACCTCCGACTGCGTGAACGGCGCGTGCGAGCCCGCGTGCGCCAGCAAGTTCATCTCCGGCGTCTTCGTCCACTTCGCCGACTGCAACACGTCGCTCGAGGACGGCTGTGAGGTCGCGCTCACGACCGACCCGAACAACTGCGGAGCATGTGGCAACCAGTGCGCCCCCGGCGTCCGCTGCATCGACGGCAAGTGCGGATGCCCTTCGGGCATGGTGGATTGCGGGGGCAGGTGCGTCGACGTCCGAGACGACGACTACAACTGCGGAGCATGCGGCAACATCTGTCCCGACGCGCCCGCCGATGCCGGCCCCCCGCCGTCCAACATGTATTACGGCTGCGTCGACAACAAGTGCGGCCAGCCCAAGTGCATCAACGGCCAGATCGACCGCTGGGCCGATTGCGATGGCAACCCGACGAACGGCTGCGAAGTCTACGTTGGTAGGGATTCCAAGAAGATCGATCCAAACCATTGCGGCCTCTGCGGGAACAAGTGCGCGGCCGGGCAGCAGTGCTGGGATCAGCGCGGCGGCATCGCGGAGTGCGGCTGCACCAACCCGAACGACACGCTCTGCGGGAATCTCGAGAGCTACAACTTCAGCTGTCGCGACCTCCTGAACGCCCCCACGAGCTGCGGGGGCTGTTTCAAGCAGTGTCCTGTCCCGATGGCCAACCAGGACTCGGTGTGCAGCAAGGGCGTCTGCGAGGTCGCGTGCAAGCCGGGATGGGGCGACTGCGATGGGGATCCGGTGAACGGTTGCGAGACCAACCTCCTCATCAGCGATGCCCATTGCGGAGCGTGCAATAGCCGCTGCGATACGCAGGCCGGGCAGCCCTGCATCGAGGGTCGATGCGCGATGACGGAGTGTGAAGTCGAGGTGCCGCAATGAGGTCCGCATTCCGAAGCCTGGAGACGACGCGCGCACGGGTTGCCTCGTCGGTCGTCGTCGGTCTCGCGATGCTCGCTTGCGCGGTCGCGAGCTGCGCCGAGTCGGACGGGGCGACCGTCACGCCCGAGGGGGTCGAGAGCACCGTGCCGGAGCTCGATCCAGGAGGTGATGCCGCAGCACCGGATGCCGACTGCGTCGACGCGGACGACGGTGGCTGCGCGACGCGCCAGCGGTCGTGCGCCGAGGCCGACTTCTGCGAGGTCCCCACCGGAGTCGATCGCCGGTTCACGCTCCTCGACGTGTGGGGCTCGTCCGAAAGAGACGTGTGGGCTGTAGGCTCCGGCGGCACGATCATCCACTGGGACGGCGCCTCCTGGACGCGCGTGCCGATCGCCTATGGCGAGACACTGCGAAGCGTGGGCGGGAGCGGCATCAGCGACGTGTGGATCGTCTCGTCGACGAGGGTGGTCCTCCACAGCACCGGGTTCGGGACGACCGCGGGCTTCGTGCCCGTGCCTCCCGTCTATGCGGCCGACGAGAAGAGCGGTTCGGACGCGTGGTCGCTCTCGAAGGTGTGGTCCCCCGGCCCGGGCACCGTCTTCGTCGGAGGGCCCGCGAGGACCGTTGCCTTGGACGTGCAGGACAGCCTCTGGCGCTTCCGCTTCGGCGTTGCCGCCGATCGCGCATGGGAGCCCGTCTCGACGTTCTGCCGGGTTTGGCCCTGCGGGAATGTGACGGCGGTGTGGGGAACGAGCGCGAGCGACATCTGGGTCATCGGCCCGAAGGGCACGGCCCGACGCTCGACGGGACCGATCGGTAGCGGTGGCGCCGAGCAGTGGACCACCATGGAGACGACGCTGACGACCGCCGACCTCCACGGCATCTGGGGAAGCAGCGCCTCCGACGTGTGGATCGTCGGCGACCGCGGGACGATCCGGCACTGGTCCGGCGACGGCTCGGGGCGCTGGGAGATCGTCCACGCGCCCACGACGGAGAACCTGCGAGCGGTGTGGGGGACCGGTCCAAACGACGCATGGGCGGTCGGCGACGCCGGGACGATCTTGCACTGGGATGGCACGAGCTGGCGCGCGGCCACGACCACGCTCCCGGAAGGGTCGAAGCCGCGCCTGAGCGGTGTCTGGGGGAGCGGTCCCGATGACGTCTGGGTCGTGGGCGAAGCCTTCGCGCTGCACTTCGGCGCGAAGACGGCGACGGATCCGGTGACCAATGGTGGTGTGCAATGAGCTCGGTTCTTTCCAAACACGTCGTCGGGTCGATGCTGCTCGCGTCGTCGATCGCACTCGTCGGGATCGCGTGTTCGAACGGCGATAGCGGCGATAGCGAAGAGCACGTGACGCCGGACGGAGGTCACCCCGACGCGTCTCTCGACGCGGACGGACGTGACGCATCGGCCCTTGTCCCCGACGCGAGCGACGACGCTCCCGACGCTGGCCCGCGCACCTGCTCCGACGACGACGTCTGCCATACGGCGCTGCCGCCCGACTCCTACCTTCGAGACGTCTGGAGCGCAGGCAACGGCGTGGTCTGGGCGGTCGGCTGGACGGAGGTCAAAAACCGCGTCCCGACCGGCACCGTCTTTCGGTGGGACGGCTCGGCCTGGACGGTCCACTTCGAGATGAAGGACCGACTCCATACCGTCTGGGGCAGCGGCTCGACGGACATCTGGATCGGCGGCGAAGGCGGGCTGTTCCACGGTACCGGCGCGTCCTCCGAGGCCATCACCTGGACGAAGGTACGCAGCGAATCCATCTCCTCGATCTGGGGCTCGAGCGCCACCGACATCTGGGCGGTCGGCTCGCTCTGGCAGTACACGAACCCGTATCGAGGCACGGTCCTGCACTTCAAGGGACCGAGCGCGAACGGCGGCGACGGATGGGAGGTCGACCCCCTCACGTCACGCCCGGCCGCGTATCAGAAGGTCTGGGGCACGAGCGGCTCCGACGTGTGGCTCGCCGCGGTCGAGGACAACCAGTGCACGGACCGCTACTTGTGTCGGGGGTCGCGCGGCTTCGTCCTGCGCAGTCGACCCGATGGTGCGGGCGGCTTCACGTGGAGCGAGGACGCGATGCCCGACTTCGGCCGCGTGGCCCTCGACTCCTTCGGCAGCGTGGTCACGGGCGGCGCGTCGATCGGCGGAGGGGACACCTGGCTCTTCGGCAACAAGGCGAACCAATACGACGCGTTCTTCCGGGGGGCCCTGAAGACGGGCGGGTCCGGCGACTACGGGTGGTCCGAGGGGACGTTCGGGACGTGTCGCGACCTCGTGTCGCTCAGGGGTTGCCAGGGGCTCTGGCTCACCCGCGCGGTCTGGGGAAGAACCCCGAACGACGTCTACATCGCCGGCGACTACGGGCAGCTCCGGCACTGGAACGGGACGAGCTTCTCGCTCGTCAAGACGACGATCAAGAAGATCCCCTTGCAAGCGTCCCTCTTCGCCATGTGGGGAACATCGAGCACCGATCTCTGGATCGTCGGCGATCGGGTCGCTCTTCACAAGGTCGCTCCCGGCCAGCGCTGAATCGATGCATCTCATGAAGCACAGAGCACGAGTCTTCGTCATCGGAGCGGCGCCGATCGCCGCTGCCGTGAGCCTCTTCGCATGCAGCGAGGATCCGATACCGAGCTTCGCCGAGACTCCGGACGGAGGGAGTGACACGCCCGCCCCTTCCGTTGAAGCCGGCGCGGAGGCCGGGGATGCAGGCATCGACGCGCGCATTCCGTTCGACGGATCGGACGAGCCGGTCTCGTGCACCTCGAAGCCTTGCGTCGTCCAGCTCGTCGCGGGCCTGGACCACTTCTGCGCGCTGCTCGAGGACAAGACGGTTCGCTGCTGGGGCAACAAGCAATCCGATGCGTTCGGCCCCCTCGAAGGAGACGACGCGTCGAGCGTGCCCCGTCCGACCTCGATGGGGCTCTCGAATGTCGAGCAGATCAGCGCAGGCGGCCACATCACATGCGCGCGCCTGTCCGACGGTACCGTGAACTGCTGGGGCGGAAACTGGGGGAACGAGCTCGGGCTCGAGCCGCCGGGCGCCGATTACGGCCCTCACGCCCCTGCGCCCGTCGTCCTCGACGGAGGCGCCCTCGACGGCTTCGCGCGTGTCGACGTGGGCACGTTCGGGACGGTCTTCGCCGTGAGAGCGTCCGGCGAGCTCTGGTCGTGGGGCGACAACAGCAAGCACGTGCTCGGCCGCCCGAGGGTGTTCGACAGCTACATGGATGCGTGGCTCGGCCCCGGACCAGTCACGTACCTCGCGCCCGGCGTGTCGGTCGTGCGCGCAGGGGGCACCTCGTTCAGGGGGCCGGACGGCAGCGCCGCGTTCGCGATCACGAGCGACGGACGGCTCCTCACGTGGGGAACCTCGAATCATATGGTCGCCTATCCGGGCCCGGTGCCGGTCGTCGTCGACGGGCTCGAGAACGTCGGCAGCGCGGCGGTGACACAGGCCAACATCTGCGCCGTCGCGGACGGACAGCTCTACTGCTGGGGAAAGCACGGGCGCCTCGCCTGCACGAACAGCCCTTACGCGACCACGATCCCCGTCGCGATCCGAACGCACGGAACGGCGGCCGCTCAGCAGGTCAGCCTCGGCATTTCGAATACCTGCGTGAGGCTGACCGACGGTACGGTCGAGTGCTGCGGCGACGACACGCGAGGGCAGCTTGGCAGGGTCGACGGAGACGGTGGAGCTCCGCTGGAACGTTCAGCGCCGCTCCTCACGCCGGCCAACGCCTTCACGGGACACGCCGTTCAGATCGCCGTCGCCTCCAGAACGATCTGCGCGCTCGTGCAGGGGGGAACGGTGCAGTGCTGGGGGAACAACGAAAACGGCCAGCTCGGTCAGGGAACGATCGATATCGCTCGCCATCCGACGCCCGTCACTGTCCGCTTCGAGTGAGCGCAGAGGACCCAATGATTCGCTCGACCTCGCTCATCGCCTTCGTCTCGATCGGATTCGTCTTCGTCGTCTCCGCACTGGCTTCGTGTGGCGGAAGGGACCGAGCGTTCGTTGCCGACCCGCTCAACGAGCTCGTTCCGACCGAAGCAGGTCCGCCCGAGGCGCCGCCGTCGTGCGAAGGACTCCGCTGCTCGCGCGACCTGAAGAAGGTCGTCGACGGGTGCACCGAGGAGGTCGTCACCGAGTGCGGTCCCGACCAGGGCTGCGCGAACGGCACGTGCGTCGACGCCTGCGCTGCCGCCGCGGTCGCGAAGGGCTCGGTGGGATGCTCGTTCTCGACGTTGCCACCGGACCAGCCCATGCCCTACGCCGGCTCCTGCTTCGCGGCCATGATCGCGAACACGTGGGATCTACCGGTGACGATCACGGCCGACTACGGATCGACACCGCTCGACCTCGGACAGTCGGTCTTCACCGCGGAGGCGGTCGGGCAGGATACGAAGTACACGAAGCTCGAAGGGCCGCTTCCCCCAGGGCAAGTCGCCCTCGTCTTCCTCTCGGAGATCCGCCCGCAGCTTCCGCCCGTCGGCTTCGTGCAGATGCACACGATCTGTCCGCCGGGCACCCTCGGCGCGCATCTGGGTGATCCAATCACCCACGGTACGAGCGTCACCAAGGCGTTCTCGATCAAGACCGATGCGCCCGTCAGCGCGTACTCGATCTACCCCTACGGAGGAGCGAAGACGCACTTCCCGACGGCGACGCTGCTCTTGCCGACGTCGGCGTGGACGACGAACTACCTCGCAGTCAACGCATGGCCGACCGTGCTCAATACCCAGGGCGAGGTGATCGGGGACCCGATGCTCCAGATCGTCGCGTCCGAAGACGAGACGGAGGTGCGCATCCGACCGAACGTGAACGTCGCCGGCGGTGCCGGGGTCAAAGGCGGCGCGGCCGGAGAGACCATGTCGGTGAAGCTCGCGCGGGGCGAAGTCCTCCAGATCACCCAGCGCGAGGAGCTCACGGGGAGCCCCATCGAGTCGAGCAAGCCGGTCGGAGTCTTCGGGGGCTCGAGGTGCACCTACGTCCCGCACGATGGCATCCAGGCGTGCGACATCCTCCATCAGCAGATCCCGCCGCTCTCGCAGTGGGGAGCCGAATACGCGTTCGTCCCGTACCGTGGGCGGTCGAGAGGCGGGGTCACTCGAACGGAGGTCGTCCCGTACCGGCTCGTCGGCGCCGTCGACGGCACCGTGCTCACCTACGATCCCGCGCCGCCACGCGGCGCCCCGACGACGCTTGGCGCGGGTGAGGTCGTCACGCTCTTGACCGACGAGCTCTTCGTCGTGAAGAGCCAGGACGCCGATCACCCGTTCTACGCGGCCGTCCTGATGACGGGGGCTCTCTACAACGCCAGCACGAATTCGATCAACGACGGCGATCCGGACTTCGTGAACCTCGTGCCGTCCGAGCAGTTCCTCGACCGCTACGTCTTCTTCACCGACCACTCGTTCCCGGAGACGAGGCTCACGATCGTGCGCCGCAAGTCGCCGCGAGGTTTCATGCCGGTGGAGATCGACTGCCTCGGCGAGGTGGGCGGCTTCCGGCCGCTCGGCAGCACCGGCGAATACGAATACGCGTGGGTGGACCTCACGACGAGCTTCGCCCCAGCGAGCGGCACGTGCCGCGCCGGTCGTCGTGAAGCGAAGAGCGACGGACCATTCGCGCTCACCGTCTGGGGCCTGGCCTACTGCGCGAGCTACGGCTACGCGGGCGGCATGGGAAGCCGACCGCTCACGAAGGTCGAGGTACCGGTGCGCTGAGCGTCGGCATTCGGCGGACGTCGAACATCTCGACGCCGCCGATGCAAGCGAGCATCGGCGGCGATCGATCGTCGAGGCATCGGTGGGCGGCCGAAGGTGTCGAACGCCTGTCACGTTCGAGCTTCACGCGAGCGGTTGCAAAGGCCCTCCCGCCCCTCGTTCGCCTTCGGCCGCCTGGTCTCCGGCTGACGCACGCCCCGGTACCTCGTCCTATTCGCTGAGCCGGAAGCGGAGTGTCACCGACTAGGGCGCGCCAGCGTCGGCACCAGCAACGCTCGGTAGCGTCGGTGTCGTCGGCAGCGTCGGTGTCGTGATGGTCGGCGGCGCCGGCATGGTCGGCATCGTGATCGTCGACGACGTCGTCGGCGGCGGGATCGTCGGCGGCGTCGAAGGCGCCGGGATCGCCGGCAGCGTCGTCGAGGGCGCCGGGATCGCCGGCAGCGTCGTCGAAGGCGCCGGGATCGCCGGCAGCGTCGTCGAAGGCGCCGGGAGTGCCGGCAGCGTGGTCGAGGGCGCCGGGAGCGCCGGCAGCATGGTCGAGGGCGCCGCGAGCGGCGGCATCGCCGGCATCGCCGGCATCGCCGGCATCGTCAACGGCGGCATCGCCGGCATCGCAGGCATCGGGGGCAGCGAAAGCGGCTGCAGCGCCGGGAGCGCCGGCATCGCGGGCAACCCCGGCTGCGCCGACTTCGAGCCGGGCGCCGAGTCGTCTTCCTCCGGAGTCACGGCCGCTGAGGTCTCTCCGAGCGGAGCGGTCGAGGTCTCGTCGCTCGAACTGGAGCAGCCGCCAAGCATGAGTCCGATCACGACTCCGACCATCTTCAATGAAACTCGAGTTACGGAAAGCATGTCGAGTTACCTCCTGTTCGGCTCCGCTCTGCATGCTCAAGGCCGCCACCGGAGCTAGAGGAGAGAATGGTCGTGGGCTGGGCTCGCTCCAGGACACCCTCGAGAAGAAGAGATCGATCTCACGCGTGACCGTCGGCCCACGACCGCCCTCGCCCGCGTCGGCCTGGATTGTTCCCGCGCCGCGTCGACGACAGGAGCCTGCCCCGGACGGAATTGGCGCGGCCGTCGATCGGCTGATCGCATCGACACGGCTGCGCTGCGATCAGGCTCCGGTGCAGATCTCTCCGCCATCGCCAACACGCTGCGCGCAAACACCGCCGAGCGCGGTTCACGACACGGCCGTGTGCCGCAAACTTTGCCTGACCTCATACTGCGAACGAGCTCGAGCGCCTTCGGAGGAGCTTCGCCCTCGGACGCGCTCACCCGTCGCTCGCGAAAAGCGAGCCGTAGCCTCGCCCCGTGGCGACAGGACTCACGCGGCAGTCATTAATGCAAGTGGCCCGAACGGGCCGCACCCTCCGCAGACGCGGGCCGTCGGCGCTCGAACGAGAAAGGGCGCGACTGGTGAAGTCGCGCCCTTCCTTCAGCTCACGAACGGATGGGGACCGATCGTCGCCCTCAGCTGCGGTTCCACCCCTGTCCGGGCGCGGGCGGCATTCCGTAGTTCTGCGGCGCCCCTTGTTGCGGCGGCCCACCTTGCGGAGCTCCGTGGCCTTGCGGGGCGCCGTAGCCCGCCGGCGCTTGCGGGGCGCCGTAGCCCGCCGGCACTTGCGGGGCGCCGTAGCCCGCCGGCACTTGCGGGGCGCCGTAGCCTGCCGGTGCTTGCGGGGCGCCGTAGCCTGCCGGTGCTTGCGGGGCACCGTAGCCTGCCGGTGCTTGCGGGGCACCGTAGCCTGCCGGTGCTTGCGGGGCACCGTAGCCTGCCGGCGCTTGCGGCGGTCCAAAGCCGGGAGGCGCTTGCGGCGGACCAAAGCCGGGAGGCGCTTGCGGGGCGCCATGGCCTTGCGGGGCACCATACCCTTGCGACGCTCCGTATTGCGCGGCGCCATACGATGGCGCCTGAGGGTACGGGGCCGGCTGACCGAATCCTCCAGCGGGCGGCGGGGGCCCCGCAGGCTGCGGCGCGTACGGCGTCGGGCCGAAAGCGTGCGGGGGCGGTGCGTGCTGCCCCTCATCGAGCGAGCCTGGTTCCATGCCGAGCGCGGCCATGAGCTCGGCGCGCCGCGCCTCCGAGCACTTTCCGAAGAGCCATCCGACGAGGAAGAACCCTAGGAATGCGAGGATGGCGAAGCCGATGAGAACGGCGCCGTACAGGATATTCCCCTCGACGATTCCGATGACTCCTCCGATGAGAGAGCCGATTCCCGACAAGAGCGCGCCGCCACGGAGCCATCCGCACGCGGCCGCCTTGAAGCTGAACGGGAGCTTCACGGCCCTTTCCTCATCGAGCACGAATACCGTCTCGATCGGGATGAGCGGCACGAACATGATGTGCACGAAGCGACAGGCCACGTGCCCCATGCCCTCGACCGCATCGGTGTGACCGTAGAAACGCGTTCCGTAGACGATGATCATGCCAGTGACTCCCTCGGTGAGATCACGCAGTCATGCTTGGCGAGTGACCATGATCTCGAACCATCCGGCCCCATCCTGGCACGGTTGCTCGAGCGAGCCAACGGAGGACCGCGGTGACGCGAATGCCTCACATCGGATGTGATGTGGCCCCGAACAAGACACATGGACGGAGCACGCCGCGCCGCTGAAGCGCGATGGACATGACTTCGACTCACAGTAATGACCAATGACGTCTGTTTTGATCTCGAAAACGGATCCTTAGAGCAACGCGACGCCTTCGACGCACTCCGAGTCATGTCTATTCACCCGTACGAGGAGGAACTCGATGCGTGAAGCCGCGCAGGCCGACCACGCAATGGTCCAAAGCCGACCGGGGGCCCTCACCATGACGAGGGCGCGAGCGTGCTCGCGGCGAAGGCCCAGGGGCGCGCAGCGACGTCCGAGGCCCCCCTCTCTACTGAGCGGGCGACGAGGCTGACGCTCGGCTACCACGCCCCCACGACCAAGCCGGCAGCGCTCGTCCGCCCTGACCGAAACGCCGGCGCCGTACCGAGCACAGGACCGACCCCTCACTCGTCGGACGGACAACGGTAGAGTTAGATAGCGACCCCGAAGGCGTCGTTCGCCGGGTTCGTGTGGCTTCGTCCCCCTCCCGCCGTCGCTTGCCCGAATTGCGCAGTCCCTGGGGGACGTCCGCCCCTCGCGCGAAGCCGCGATCCATCGCGGCGCGCTCGCGCGACCTCGCGACCAAAAATTCGCCGACCAGCATCTTTCTACTGCCAGCGCAGTGCGGGGCGCGAAGAGCGCGGATTTCGAGGGTGGTAATTCGCGGCACATCGATTGCTGGATGCATCGCCATGCTCTCGAAGAGCCGCTCCTTCTCGCGCAAGACTCTGCGCATCTCCCTCGTCGCCCTGCTCGCTCCGGTGCTCGCCGGCGGCGTCGCGCTCGTCACCAAGAGAAGCGCCCACGCCGAAGGCGCCGAGGCCGACAAGGCCGAGGTCAACGAGCGCTGCGCGGTCCGGATCTCGATCGCGCTCGCCGGCAAGAGCCCGGACCCGGCGCTGCTCTCGGCGCCGGACCCGCGGGCGGGTGTCGACGCCCTCCTGGCGACCCCCGAGTTCGCCGATCGCTACGCACGCTTCATCAACTCCGAGTTCAGCGGTGGGCCGATCTCGAACGCGAACGACGATCCGGTCTACTACCTCGCGAAGCACGTCATCACGCAGAAGAAGCCGTGGACCGAGCTGTTCCAGGGACAGTACGACGTCACTCCGCTCGCGACGGCCGGCGCCGGGATGGCGGTCGAGAACGACCCGGATGGCGTCGGCTTCTTCCGCACGCAGTCGTGGATGAAGCGGTACGCCGGCAACGAGGACAAGGGGTTGATGCTCGTCGCTGCGTTCCGGATCGTGCAGAACACGACCGGCCTCGAGCTCGTCCCGTCGGTCGGCGCGCCCGGCGACGACCGCTCCGCCTTGGGGCGGAAGGCGAACGCCTGCAAGGGCTGCCACTTCGACAGCTGGTACGCGATCGACACCGTCGCGAACCTGCTTCCCGTCCGCCAGGGCCAGGGCGACACGATGACCTTCAACCCCACGAAGGCAGGGCCGCAGCAGCTCCTGGGAAAGACGATCCAGAACGACAAGCAGCTGGTCCAGGCGCTCGTCGCCTCCGACGGGTGGCGCTTCAACCAGTGCCGTCAGGTGTTCAAGTTCCTCTACGGCCGGCCGGAGAACCAGTGCGAGTCGAAGGTGTTCGACGCGTGCGTCGCCGCGCTCGACACCCAAAAGACGATCCAGGCCGCCGTCGCCGCCGTGGCGAAGGACGCGTCGTTCTGCACCAACTGATGGAGCCCAGCGTGAACTTCCCTCACATGAAGCTCGGACTCTTCTCCGCCGCCGCCCTCGTGCTCCTCACTGCGGCCTGTGAAGACCCCAACTCACTCACCGGGAACCGTCATCGGGGTGGGCCCGGCGAAGAAGGCGTCGATGGCGAGACCGGCGGCGCGGAAGCAGGGGAGCTCCCGGAGGAGCTCCAGTGCACCGTCAAGCCGCAGGGCAATTCGTACGTCCTCTTCGACGGGACCCGCCTCGAAGCGAGCCGCGTCAGCGAGAACGTCGGCGTGAACCGCGCTCGCATCAAGCCGTATGCCGTGATGGCGACCGAGTACCAGCGGGTGCTCGGCGTGGTTCCCGAGGCGATCAAGACGGCCGGCGCGTCGTTCGACGATCCGCCGGCGCGCTGGTTCGCCGAGTCGGTCTACTCGGGCGTCGCCATGAACGCGATCTTCGAAATCTCGTACGAAGGCTGTCTCGGCTATGTCAGGGCCGCCTCCGATCTCAAGTCCGCGCCGACGCCCGTCAGCGCGAATGCCGAGTGCACGAAGATGATGCGCAAGGCCTGGAGCCGCACGCCATCTCCCGAGGAGATCGCGGGCTGCAGCAATCTCGCCGTCACCAAGCTCGCCGCGGAGACCAACGTGACGCGTCGCTGGGCCTATGTCTGCGCGTCGATCCTGTCGTCGAGCCAGTTCCTCACGTTCTGAGCCCTGGATATCGCCACATGAAGAATCTCTCCCGTCGTGGTCTGCTCAAGGGTGCTCTCGCCGCCGCCGGCGCTGCCGCCGGATCGCGCATCGTCGGTCCGTGGGTCGGTGAGGCTCACGCTGCGACCGAGCCGGCGCACTTCGTTCACATCTTCTTCAACGGCGGCTTGAACGCGCTCTTCGCGGGCTGCGCCGACAAGTTCGTCAGCGGCAACGTGTTCGGCGTCACGAGCACGAACATCAAGAACGTCGGAAACGGCGTCTTCACCGACGCCGCCACCTTCGGAACGCTCCCGCAGTTCGCGCTCGATCATTGGGCCGCGATCGGGATGAGGCACAACAACGCCCTCCACACGACGCCGCAGAACCTTCGCTCCGGCGGAGAGCGCGCGATCCTGACGAACAACGGCACCACCTGCTACCTGAACGAGCTCGCCTATCACATGGGCGGCAACTCGGCATTCAAGGCCGTCTACTTCGGCGATCGCGCCCCGGCCTACCAGAACCAGCCCGCATTCAAGGGCGTGCCGCTCCAGCGCGTCTCCGATCTCAAGAACGCACTCAGCGCCGCCGGTGCCGAAGCGCCGAATCCGGACGCGCCCGATCGCGCGGCTGCGGCCATGGCCCTCGAGACCTCGGACGAGATCTCGGAGCGCCAGATCACGACGAACCCCGGACGACTCACGACCCTGACCGATTCGTACGCGTCGGCCGTCGCGTCGCTGAAGAAGCCGCTCCCGCCGCCGGTCACGTTCGCCGAGATCAACACGGCTTACGGGCTCGGCGGGACGAGCGCCGTCAACTCGTGGGCGTCGATGCTCGCGGGCGCCGAGATCATGATCCGCGCCGCCGGCACGAACGTAATCAACATCTGCGACTTCGGGCTCGCGTCCTGGGACTTCCACCAGACGAACGGAGCCGGGTCGCTCAACGGGACGTTCTCGCGCAACAAGCTGACCGGGACGGGTGGGTTCGGCGCCAACCGCATCAACCCGATCAAGACGTTCATCTCGCGGATGCTCAACGCGCCCGACCGCAACGTCGTCGTCTGCGTCTCCGGCGAGCTCGTTCGTCTTCCCAACGGCGACCATGGCGACGGCACGGTGGCCATGCTCTTCGGCAAGCACCTGAAGCGCGGGCTCAGCTTCCCGGTCAACGCGCAGGCGCGTTTCGCCGCGAACACTCCCGGACCGCGCGCCTTCTGGGCGGCAGTCGCTGCCGCGCTGAAGGTCCCCGGCGAGCCGTTCGGAGCGAACCCGCACCCGCTGATCGCGTGAGGATGGCGCGAGCATCGTCGAGGTTACCCGACGGGGGAATGAGGCGTTCGTTCATGGCATCGTCTTCGTTCACGTCCGCAGTCGCGTCCGCGCTGGTGCTCGGAGCGCTCGCGTTCTCGTCGGTCGATGCGCACGCGTCCCCCGGCATCACGGGGTACTCCGGCAAGCCTTACAACGGCATGGCGGACACCTGCGAATCGATCTGCCACAAGAACAACTCCGCGCCGCCGACGCTCACGATCACGGTGCCTTCGTCGGTCACCGCGAACAGCAAGGTCGACGTCACGGTCGTCGTTGCCGGGAGCAAGCAGCGCACCTCGATGAACGCAGCGCTGAGCGACGGCGTCGTCGCGACCAAGGGAACGAACACCGACATCCCCTTCCCGGTGGAGACGCCCGGGGAAGTGGGTGCGGTCGTCCCGCCGCCGAACGGCGCGACGGGGACGTACAGGTTCTCGTTCGTCGCGCCGAAGACGAACGGTCCGGTCTCGCTCTGGGTCGCGGGCATGTCGGCGAGCGGCTCGGGCACCGGCGGTGACGGCGTCGCGAAGGACAAGCGCACCATCATGGTCACCAGCGGAACGGCACCGGATCCCGACGCGGGCGCCGAGGAGCCGCAAGGCCCGTCGACCAACGATGCGGGCGGCAACGACGACGACGGCGGCAGCAGCAGCGGCACGAGCAACGACGACGTCGACCGCGACGAGTCGGAGGAGAGCGAATCGTCCTCCGGCTCGTCGAAGCGCGCGCGGCTCTCGGACTCGGGCGACGGCGGCGGATGCAGCCTGACCGCGGCGAGCGTTTCGCCGGGGAGCTTCGTCCCGGTCGCCGCCGCCGTCGTGGGGATCGCGCGCGCGTTGCGCCGTCGGCGTGATCGCTCGAGCCGCATCGTGCGCTGACGACCTCGCGCCGCCGGCAGCCTCTCAGCAGGGACGCGAGGCTTCGCGAGCGAAGGACTCACCGGCATCTCGACCTTCCTGGTCGGACGAATGCCCGTGCCGCCGGCGTAGCTCCTCGCCAACGCGTAAGGCTCACGGAACCACGGCGAACGGCCCACCGCTCTCGATCGCGTGGCGGACCGCACCGCAGCTCGCGATGCGAGGCGGCATTCCCATGAGATCGACCCACGCGGGCCGCTCGCGGTGCGCTGAAACGACGGGGGCGCTCGCGAGCGCGCCGCTCGCACGTCGAGCGATGAGGGGGCTCGCGCTCGGTCGTGCGTCGCCCGACGCGTGAGCGAGTGACCGACGACCGAGGACGACGGCAGCCCTCGGCCCGGCCGACAGAGAGGCGTCGATACGTTCATGATCATGAACTCCACCTCCTGCTCGCCCGTCGAACGGCTGAGTCCAACGTGCTCGCACCGCATGTCGAATAACGCATCGCCGCACGCACACTACGCCCTGAATTCCCGCCGAATTTGCGCCGTTGTCACCCACGACCGCCCGCGGAACCGCCGTGCGCCGTGGCCCCGCCCCCACATTTTCGCCGGCGAGGCTCCGCCCGAACGGAACTACGTCCAATATGATAGACATCGCGTCACCATGCTGTAGTGTTCGTCACGACCACGTGCCCGCCCTGTCGGAGGAGACGAGACCATGACGCAGCCCCAGCCCCAGCACTTCGAGACCCTCGCCCTGCACGCGGGCTACGAGCCGGATCCGACCACCGGCTCCCGCGCAGTGCCGATCTACCAGACGACGAGCTTCCGCTTCCGCGACGCGGACCACGCGGCGTCGCTCTTCGCGCTGAAGGAGTTCGGCAACATCTACACGCGGATCATGAACCCCACGACGGACGTCTTCGAGAAGCGCATCGCCGCGCTCGAAGGCGGGGTCGGGGCGCTCGGCGTCGCGTCCGGTCAGGCCGCCGAGACGCTGGCGCTTCTCACCATCCTCCGCGAAGGCGAGGAGATCGTCTCCGGCTCGAGCCTCTACGGCGGAACCTACAACCTCTTCAAGGTCACGCTCCCGCGTTTCGGGATCCGCACGCGCTTCGTCGATATCGCCGACCACGATGCGGTGCGCCGGGCCATCGGTCCGAAGACGCGCGCCCTGTTCGTCGAGGCACTCGGCAACCCGCGCCTCGACGTCCCCGACTTCGAAGCGCTCGCCGCGATCGCGAAGGAGGCGGGCATCCCCCTCATCGTCGACAACACGGCACTGACGCCGGCCCTCTTCAACCCCCTGAAGCACGGCGCGAACATCGTCATCCACAGCGCCACCAAGTACATCGGCGGACACGGGACCTCGATCGGCGGCGTCATCGTCGACGGCGGGACGTTCGACTGGGCGAACGGCAAGTTCCCCGAGTTCACGCAGCCGAACCCCGGCTATCACGGGCTCGTCTTCCACGAGGCGTTCGGCAACCTCGCCTTCATCCTCAAGGCCCGCGTCGAGCTGCTCCGCGACCTCGGACCGGCGCTGAGCCCGTTCAACTCGCACGCGTTCATCCTCGGGCTCGAGACGCTCAAGCTGCGCGTCGAGCGCCACGCGGCGAACGCGCTCGCCGTCGCCCGCTTCCTGAAGTCGCACCCCAACGTCGCGTGGGTCCGCTACCCGGGCCTGGAGGAAGACCCCTCGTTCGCCCTGGCGAAGAAGTACTTCCACGGCGGCAACGGCGGCCTCGTCACCTTCGGTGTGAAGGGCGGCCGCGATGCCGGCAAGAAGCTCATCAACTCGGTGAAGCTCTGGTCGTTGCTCGCGAACCTGGGCGACACGCGCTCGCTCATCATTCATCCGGCGAGCACCACGCATCAACAGCTCACCCCCGAAGAGCAGGCGACGACCGGTGTGACGGACGATCTGGTGCGTCTGTCGGTCGGCATCGAGCACATCGACGACATCGTCGCCGATCTGGACAGCGCTCTCCGCGCGACGTGAGGTGCGGCGTGGCCACGAGTCTACCGATTCACTTCGAGCTCTCGCTGCCCCCGTTACGCCTCGAGGCAGGCGGCGAGGTGGCGCGACACGTCGTGCGCGGCTTCGCGTGGGGGCCTACCGGGGATGCCGAGCGCATCGCGCGCATCGCAACGCCGATCGACCCGCAGCCGTGGCGGGTCGTCCGTCGCACGGCGGCGGAGCTCGATCGCGCACCGTCCCAGCGAGCGAGCGGGGACCTTCGTGATGACGTCCCGACCGTCCTGCTCGTTCACGCGCTCACGGGCGATGCTCGTCCCGGCGGCCCCGGAGGCTGGTGGGAGCCCCTCGTGGGCCCCGGTGCGCCGCTCGATCCTGCGAAGGTCAGGCTCGTCTGCTTCAACCTCCTCGGCTCTTGCTACGGAACCTCCGGTCCGTGCGACGAGGGCTTCCCCGTTCGAGACGACGACCCGCGGCTGCCCGCCACCGTCACGACGTGGGATCAGGCGGCGAGCATCCTCCTCGCGCTCGACGCTCTCGGGATCGAGAACGTCGAGCTCGTCATCGGCGGATCGCTCGGCGGGATGGTGGCGCTCTGCCTCGCCGCCCTCGCGCCCGACCGCTTCGCGCGTGTCGCCCCGCTCTGCGCGACCGACGCTGCGAGCCCGTGGATCATCGCCTTCAACCACGTTGCGCGGCAGACCGTGCTCGCCGACCCGAGCTGGCCGGAAGACGCGTCGCGCGGGCTCGAGCTCGCGCGGCAGCTCGCGATGATCACCTATCGCACCGAGCGCGGCTTCGACCTCACCCAGGGTCGGCGGCTCGTCGGCGCTGACGAGCGTGAAGCGCCGGACTGGTCAGCGCCGCAGCCGTATCGCATGCAGACGTATCTCGAGCACCAAGGGGCGAAGCTTCGCGCCCGCTTCGACGCTCGTTCGTACCTGTGCCTGCTCGGCGCGATGGACCACCACGACCTCGCCCGCGCGCCACGCCCGTTCGCGGCCGCGCCCGCCGGCGAGTCGTGGGGACTCTCGCGCATTCGCGCGAGCGCGCTGGGCATCGACGTCGATACCGATCAACTCTATCTGCCGGCACAGACCGACCGCTGGACCGCAGCGCTCTTCGCACGGGGGCTGCCGGTGGAGAGGGTGACCGTACGCAGCCCGCACGGTCACGACGCGTTCCTCATCGAATGGGACCAACTCCGCCCGATGGTTGCCCGGGCCCTCACCCTGCCGCTCGCGCGCGGTGCACACGCAGCCACCACCCCCACGTCGTCGTCAACACATCCGGAGTCTTCGCAGTGACACGCCCCCTCCACGTCCTCAAGTTCGGCGGCTCCTCGCTCGGCCGCCCCGAGCCCCTTCGTTGCGCGCTCGACATCGTCCGCGAGGAGCGCGCGCGCGGCCCCATCGCCCTGGTCGTGAGCGCCCTCGGCGACACGACCGACGAGCTCGTCGAAGCAGTCGCCGCCGGGGCCCGAGGCGACTTCGCAGCCGCCCTCTCGATCGTCGACCGCATCGAAGAGCTCGCCGTCAGAACCGTCACCGATGCCCTCGGCCCCACGGCCGCCGCCGCGGGCCTCCGCGATCGAGTCGCAACGGCGATCGCGCCGCTTCGGGGCATCTTCGCGGCCGGTGACCGCGAAGCCGTCGGCAGCGCGAAAGGACGCGACGAGATCCTCTCCTTCGGTGAGCGCGTGAGCGCCGTCGTCGTCGCCGGAGCTCTCGAGGCCGCTGGCGTCTCGGCGAGGGCCGTCGACGCACGGACCTGGGCGGTCACCGACGACCGATTCGGCGATGCGACCGTGCTCTGGCCCCCCACGTCCCAACGGCTCACCGAGCTCACCCGCGAGTGGAACGAAGCGGACACGCAGGGCGTGGTGCACGTGCACACCGGCTTCATCGGGGCCACCGCCGACGGCCGCACGACGACGCTCGGCCGCAACGGTTCGGACTACACGGCGGCCCTCCTCGCGCGCGGCCTCGGTGCCGGCGAGGTGACCATCTTCACCGACGTCTCGGGCGTGATGACCGCGGATCCCGACCTCGTCGACGAGGCCTACCCCGTTCCTCACCTGAGCTACGGCGAGGCCCTCGAGCTCGCGGGCCTCGGCCTTCGCATGCTGCACCCGCGCACGATGGTCCCGCTGATCGAGTCGGGGATCCCGATGCGCATCCGCAACACGCTGCGGCCCGAGGATCCGGGGACGCTGGTCGATGCCCACGGATCGCGCGACACGGCGAAGCCGACGTGCATCACCTCGCTCGAGGGAATGGCGCTCATCGACGTGGAAGGTTCGCAGCGCTCGGAGTTCGCGAAGATCGGCGCGCGCGTCGGCTCCGCGCTGGCGGCCGAGAACATACCGGTGTGGTTCGAGACGCAGGCGCCGCGCGGCAACGGCATCGCGCTGGCCGTCGCGGCCGCCGACGCGGAGAAGGCCTCAGCGATCATCGGCCGGACGCTCGAGCCCGAGATCGCGCACGGAGACCTCGCGGCGCCGCGGGTGTTCGTCCCGGTCACCCTCGTCACCCTCGTCGCCGAAGCGATGGGCCAGACCCCCAACGTCGTGGGTCGGTTCTTCGGCGCCCTCGGCGCGATCGGCGTCAACGTTCGAGCCTCGTCGCAGGGGGCAACCTCGCGCGCGATCGTGTGCGCCGTCGACGCGGAGGAGACCGCAGTGGCGGTCCGCGCGGTGCACGCCGCGTTCAACCTGGCGCGCGAGCAGGTCAACGTGCTCTTGCTCGGCAAGGGCACGGTGGGCGGAAGCCTGCTCCAGCAGATGGCCGGAGAGCGAGAGAAGCTTCGCGAGCAACACGACCTCGAGCTCCGGCTCGCCGGCCTCGCCGACAGCCGCACCGCGGTCTTCGACGCGAACGGGATCGACCCCGCGCGCGCACGCGATCTGCTCGACGGAGGCGCTCCTCTCGACATCGATGCCCTGCTCGATCGGCTGAAGCGATTGCCGGTGCCGGTGCTCGTCGACTGCACGGCCTCCGACGGGATGGAGGCGATCTACGAGCGTGCGTTCGCGCGCGGCATCCACGTCGTGGCCGCGAACAAGAAGCCGCTGGCGCGACCGCTGGACGACCGCCGCCGTCTCTTCGAGAGCGTGAGACGCGCGCACCGCGCCTACCGCTACGAGACGACCGTCGGCGCGAGCCTGCCCGTGATCGAGACCCTCAAGAACCTCGTGCGCACCGGCGATCGAGTGCTCCTCGTCGAAGGCTCGCTCTCCGGAACGCTCGGGTACCTGTCGAACGAGGTCTCGCGCGGGGTGCCGCTCTCGCAGGCCGTCCGTGCCGCGCGAGAGCTTGGCTATACCGAGCCGCACCCGCGCGACGACCTCGGTGGGGTGGACGCCGCGCGCAAAGCCCTCATCCTCGCGCGCGAGCTCGGCGTGAAGCTCGATCTATCCGACGTCCAGGTCGAGCCCTTCGTCCCGAGCGAGCTGCTCGAGCACGACGACGTCGACGCGTTCTTCGCTGCGCTCGAGCGTTACGATGCCACCTTCCAGGCGCGCGTCGATGGGCTCCGCGCCGAAGGGCGCGTCCTCCGCTATCTCGCGCGCATCGAGCCGGGCGGCGCGGATGGCCCGTCGGTGAGCGTCGGTCCGGTCGGCGTGCCGGCCAACCACCCCGCGACGCGCCTGCGAGGCAGCGAGGCCTTCGTCGCCTTCACGACGGAGCGCTACTCCGAATACCCGCTCGTCGTGCAGGGCGCCGGGGCCGGAGGCGCGGTCACGGCGGCCGGCGTTCTCGCCGACGTCCTCGCCCTCTCGCAGTCGCTCCGCGGGAGGTAATCGCGCGCGGTGTCAGCAGGGCCGGTGAGCTCCACGACGAGCTCCCGGCACCTCCACCGTGACGACAATCGGCGTGAAGCACTCCTTCGAGCCGCGGTGCGACCCACTCGTACCGCGGCTCGACTCATCTCGTCCTCGGGCCTTGACCGCGCGCGATCCCGCCGTAATGTATCCACCGGTGACTTTGTTCGTCTCTGAATGTGACCAACGGATACATTGCGACAAAGAGGACCTCATGGACGAATCCGTCGCAGCACTCGAGTCGTACCTCTTCTACCGCGAGCGACGGCCAAGGCTCGAGCCGCCGGATGGCCGGGGCGTCGGTCGTGCCGTGCAGATCGAGGCGAAGGACGGTTACTCACTGGCGGCCTCCGTCTTCGATCCTCCCGCGGGGGCACGATCGGAGCGCCCCGTGGTCATCGCCTCGGCGACCGGCGTCCGGCAGCGGTACTACGCTGCATTCGCGGCGTGGCTCGCGGCACGGGGAACGCGCGTCATCACATTCGACTACCGGGGGATCGGCGGCTCGCGTCCTCGGCGGCTGACGCACTTCGACGCGTCGCTCGTCGATTGGGCCGAGCTCGATCTCGCCGGCGTCCTCGAATGGGCCGCCCGCGAGCACGGGGACGGACAGACCTCCGTCATCGGCCACAGCGTCGGGGGACAGCTCCTCGGTCTCGTGCCGAGCCCCGCCTCGATTCGATCGGTCGTCATGGTCGGCTCGCAGAGCGGCGACTACCGCCTCTGGCCCGGCATCACCGAGCGCGCGCTGTACGGCGCTCTCTGGTACGCGGTGGTCCCCGGAGTCGCTTCGACGCTCGGCTACCTCCCCGGCTCGCTCGGTATCGGCGAAGACCTCCCCGGCGGCGTGGCGCGCGAATGGGCGGAGTGGTGTCGAACCCCCGGCTACATGGTCGGCGGCGACAACCATGCGCGCCGCGCGCTGTACAAGCGTCTCGAAGCGCCGATCCTCGCGTTCGGCTTCGACGACGACGGCTACGCGCCGCCGGCCGCGGTCAGCGCGCTGCTCTCGCTCTACGAGAACGCGCCGATCGAACGACGCCAGCTCTCGCGCCAGGAGGCGAAGGTCGGCCACTTCGGGTTCTTCCGCGAGCGGTTCCGTTCTTCGCTTTGGCTCGAAGCAGCCGCGTTCCTCGAAAGGCACGCGCGCCCGGTCGATTGAGTCCAGCAAGCAAAGCCGGTTGACGACGCGAGTCAGCGCGTGGTCCCTTGTAGCGTGGTTGGGACCACGAAGGGCCGACGACCGAAGAAGCAGAGTTACCACCATGGAGACCTTGCGCGTGCGCTCGTCGGTGCCGCGCTCGAGCTGATCGAGACGCGTGGCCCCGAGGCGTTCACCCTCCGGGAAGCCGCGGCTTCCGTGGGCGTGACGCACGGCGCGGCCTACCGACACTTCGAGGACAAGACGGCGCTCCTCGCGGCGGTCTCGCAGGAGGGCTATCGCGTGCTCGCGGCTCGCCTCGGCGACGTCGCGAGCAAGACGAAGGGCAGCTCGCACGAACGCGTCCGCGCGCTCGCGGCCGCGTACCTCGACTTCGCGCTCGAGCATCCGGCCCAGTACCGCGTGATGTGGGGCCCGCGCCTCAACGAGGACGGACGGTTTCCGTCGCTCGAAGCCGCGATCCAGGACGCGTTCGACGTGGTCGTCGGCGTGATGAAACGAGGACAGGACGAGGGCGTCTTCCGCAAGCAGCCGGAGGCGAGAGAGCTCGCGATCGGCATGTGGGTCACCGCTCACGGCTATGTCGAGCTCGTCGCGAGGCGCCGGATCAAGGTGAAGTCCCGACGCGTCGCCGTCGAGTACTTCGAGACGCTCTTCGAGCCGTTCCTCGACGGGCTCGAGCGTCGCTGAAGCGCGGGCGCGATAGCGGCTGACCGCCCCCGAGGAGCTCGAAGACGGCGGCGCTCCGAACGGGTCGGCTCTGCTCGATGTGTGAACGAGCATCGGCGCCGAGTGACGAGCGCGTGGCACCTCGATCGGTGCCGAATGTCCCGAGGAGAATGGTTCCGTAGCGCGAGATCCCGCGACCGACCGTCGCGTCGTGTCACGGCGATCGTTCGATCGTGGCCTTCTCGGCAGGTGGCCCACAAGGTGCTGCGCGCGCCATCGAAACCTCGAACAGGAGGCCACCGATGATGTCGAAGACTGCCTGGGTTGGATCGCTCGCAGCTGCGCTTCTCGCGAGCGGCTGCGCAGTTTCGGGCCCGTCACTCTTCCCGGGGTTCTGGGTCTTCCTCGACGCCCCCGAGGACTCCGAGTGCGCCGGGGACTGCCCGGAGGCCACGGTGGCGTCTCCCACCGCCGAAGAGCAGCAAGCGGAAGCGGAAGCGGAAGTCGAACCGGAAGCCGAGTCGGCCCCTCCCCCACCGAGCGAGCTCCTGCAGTAATCGACGTTCGCTAGCTCGACACACGAGCCTGCGAGCAGGCGGAGTACCGGTTGCTGCTACCGTCACGCACGACGTGCGGAGGCGTCCAGAACGAATCGTCCACGCGGATTGGAGCGTGGCTGCCGACAAGCGCTGGGCGGCGCACGCCGATCTTCGGGCCGACGGCAGATACGAGGTCGATCGTCCGGAGCCGATCACACCAGCAGCGCTGCTCTCGATGATGAGCAACGGGGCGGCGTTGGTGGGCTTCGACTTCCCGATCGGCGTCCCCGCTGCCTACGCGGCTCGAGCCGGCGTGCGCTCGTTCAACGAGCTCTTGGCCTTGCTGGGGAACGGCGCGTGGTCGTCCTTCTTCGACGTCGCGCGTACGAGAGCCGAGATCTCGCTCCAGCGGCCGTTCTATCCGAGCGCCGCTGGAGGAACGAAGCGCGAGCACCTCCTCGAGGCTCTCGGCCTCCGCTCGGCGAACGAGCTCTTTCGCCGTTGCGACATCGCCAAGGGACGCCGAGCCTGTCCGCTGTTCTGGACGCTCGGCGGAAACCAGGTCGGCAAGGCCGCTCTCTCCGGTTGGCGCGAGGTCCTTCAGCCCGCCCGCGCCTCGGGCGTCGCCGACCTCTGGCCGTTCGACGGCACGCTCGACGAATTGCTCGCGCGCGGGCGGACGGTCATCGTCGAGACGTATCCGGGAGACGTCTACTCGTACGTGGGCGCGAGCTTGCCGAAGACGCCGAGCGGGTACGGCAAGCGCTCGCAGGCATCGCGGGCTGCGAGCGCGCGAGGCATCGCGGAGTGGGCACGACGCGCGGACATCGAGCTTTCGGCGGAGCTCGACCGCGAGCTCCGCGACGGCTTCGGCAGCTCGAAGAGCGGGGAGGATCGCTTCGACGCCTTCGTGGGCCTGCTCGGGATGTGCGCCGTCGTGCAGGGGGCCCGTGAGGTCGGGGCTCCCGCGAGTGACGACGTTCGCGAGATCGAGGGCTGGATCCTCGGACGTGCTGCCAGCTGAGCTCGACGGTCGAGGCCGCCTGGCCTCGCACGAGCTCAGCCGCTGTACCCGCGCCGCGCCCGAAGCGCGTTCCTCATTAGCTGAAGAATGGACCGAGCCCCGCTCATGATGGTTCGCGGAGACACGCTCCAGCTTCCGCCGCTCCCCATTTGGCGCTCGAATCGCCTACGCTCTGGCGGGCATGCGGAGGGCGGCCTTCGTCGCGACTGCCGTCGTCCTCGTCGTTTCGGGAAAGGCCCGCGCCGAGACGCGGTCGCTTCACATCGAGTACCGGGCAGCGCCGTCATGCCCGGACGAGCACCGCTTCGTCGAGCTCGCACGTGACCGGGTGCGCGAGTGGCCCACCATCGCGGAGCATGGCGACCTGATCGCGCGCGTGCGAACAGAGAAGGAGGACGCGGCCTTCGTCGGTCGCATGTCGCTCGAGGACGCGGCGGGTCGGTCGCTCGGCGCGCGCGAGATCCAGGAGGCGGACTGCGAGGATGTCGTCCGCGCGCTGGCGCTCTTTCTCGCCGTCGCGCTCGAGGCCGACGCCGAATCGCACGCACGATCCCAGACGAGCACGCCGGTCGAGCCCCCCTCGGCGGCGACGGCGTTGCCTCCGCCGGCGGGCGCGCCGGTGGATATGCCAGCGCCGATGCCGCCTCCCCCGCCACCACGAGACGCCAGCGTCATGACGTGGCAGGCCTTCGCGAGAGTGCACGGAATGACGGGTCGCATGCCGGACCCGATGCCGGGCGCAGCCCTCGGCATCGAGCTCGGATCGAGGCGAGCCGCAGCGGCGCTTCGGCCGTTCGGCAGCTTGGGGATCGATGCCGCGCCGAACACGACCCGTCGCGAGGGGCGCGGTCGCGTCGAGCTGGGCTGGGGAACGCTCTTCGGGCGCGCGTGCCTGGGCTTCGACCTCCGTGCGCGGGCGCATCGCCAAGACGATGCCCTGTTCGAACCATGGGCGTGCGTGCGCGCGGAGGGCGGGCGCCTGCAAGCCGCTTCACGCGGGTACGTGACGAATCGCTCGGAGACCCTCGCCTGGTACGCGGTGGGGCCGGAGACGGGCCTCTCGGTCAGACTGAGTCAGGTCGTGAGCGCCTCTGTCTTCGCCCACGCGATGTTCCCGCTCGTGAGACACGAGCTCGTGCTCCACGAAGCTCCACTGTTTCGAGCGCCATGGATTGCAGGCGAAGCCGGGCTCGAGATGAAAGTTCGGATTTGGTGATCGACGCAGGCGCGAGCGGGAACGAATCACCGGGATGGACGAGCGCAGTCCGTCCCGTTCCGTCGAGTCAGCCAGGCGCGTCCTCTCGTCGGCGTTCCATGGTTCGCGCGCGAAGCAATGTGATGACCGAGCTCGCCCCCGTTCTCCTGCGCGCGTTCGCTGCCGCGCGTGCCGACCGCCCCCGCTCGGGCGACGGCAAGGCGCGCATGCTCGCCGCGCTCGGGCTCGCGAGCGCCCCCGATTGGACATCGGCGAGCGCTTCGGTGCTGGCGTGACTCGCGAAGGCCGGCGGTGGGTCGGCTCCGCCATCGGAGCCCCACCAGCCCACCTTCTCCGCATCCCGCCACCAGCGTGGCAGAGCATGAGCTCTGCCGTTCGGACGGCTTGGATTCTCGCAGCATCCGGGGTCGAATCGAGGGTTCAGATTTTGTGATCGGCGCGCGCTTGGGCGGGAACGTGTCTCCGAGGGATACGAACGCATCGAGCCATGACGGTCAGTGTCAGCCGAGCACTCCCAATGGTGGGCGTCGCCGTCGTCGCCCGTGAAGAGCGACTGCGGCGCGCGGTGGACGAACACTATTTGTTCGTCTGGCGTGCGCTCCGGCGTCTCGGCGTCCCCGCCGGCGAAGCCGACGACGTGGCGCAGGAGGTCTTCCTCCTCTTCTCCCGCAAGCTCGACGAGATCGAGCCTCGGGTCGAGCGAGCCTTCTTGTTCCGCAGCGCGACGTACCTCGCGATGCACGCGCAGCGGAAGTTCCGGCGACGCCGGACGCTCGAAGAGAGCGCCGCGATGCTCGAGACGGAGGACATGCACCCGAGCGCGGAGGAAGACGCCGAGCGGCAGGAAGAGCTCGCGCTGCTCGACAGCCTCCTCGAGAAGCTGTCCGAGGAGCTCCGCACCGTCGTCATTCTCTGCGACCTCGAAGAAATGACCATGCCCGAGGCCGCTGAGATCCTCGGGGTCCCCACCGGCACCGTCGCGTCGCGACTTCGCCGCGCGCGTGCAGACCTCTCGGCCGCCATGTCTCGACACAAAAGGACGCAGCGATGAGCGAGCTGGATCCACTGCTGGGACGAGCGTTCTCGGCCGCACGAGCAGAACGACCGCGTTCGCTGGTCGAAGGAAAGGCGCGCACGCTTGCCGCGCTCGGCCTCGCGGGATCGCCCGCACACGGGTCGTCGCCCAGCGCGTCCGCATCAGCCCCCGAGAGCACGACACGGCTCGTGAGTTGGTCCTGGTGGTCGATCGTGTTCACGCTGCTCGCGACGGGCGCCGCGTCGACGGGCTGGTCCGCCGAAGCGCCCGCACCGGCTCCGTCCGTCCCGAGCGCTCCGGTCACGATCGCAAGAGACGCTCCGATCGCTCCACAAGGCGAAGGGACGATCGAAGCGGCGGCGGCTCCCACGTTCTCGGTCGACGACCTCCCGAACGTTGTCGCGGTCGCTGCCCGGCGTCCCACCGCGGCCGCGTCGAGCACGACGTGCGCGACCTGCAACGCGGGCTCCGTCGAGGCGGCGCACCGAGCGCCGGTGGCAGCGCCCGCCGCGTCCTCTTCGCTCCGCGACGAGATCGAAGCGATCGAGCGCGCGTCTCGTGCCCTCTCTCAGCGCCAGTGCACGCTGGCCGGGCTGCACCTCGCGGACTATCGCGCGAAGTTCCCGGCCGGCCGCCTGCAACGCGAGGCCGACGTCGTCGAGATCGAGATCATCGGACGCTCCGGCCACTCCGATCGCGCCCGCGCCGCCGCGCGTCGCTTCGTCGAGCGCTTCCCCGATAGCCCCTACGCACTGCGCCTCGCGCCGTGGCTGAATGACGACGGAGTCGTCGTGAAGTGCACCGATGCGACGCGGTGACGATTTTTAGATCGACTTCAACCCGACCGGGAACAAGAAGCGATGTTCGCATCCAAGTCCTCGCGGCGCCCATTGCGCGCAAGCGTTCCGCTCGGGCTCGTCGGAGCTCTCGTCGTCGTCGTCGCGTGCACCGACCGGCGCACCGATCTCGGGGGCGATCCGACGGCTCCTCCGGCGTTCGTCGATCCAGACGCCGGCGAGATCACAGACGATGGAAACGATCTCCGGTCGTACTGCCCGTCGGATCGGTGCCCGACCGGCCACACGACCTGCCCGAACTCGCGGTTCCTCTGCGACATCGATCTGCTCACGGATCCGGACAACTGCGGAGAGTGCGGCAACGCCTGCCGGAGCTCGGCCGTCGGCGGAGGCAGCGAGGTGTACGCGTGCGTCGACGGACGCTGCGTGATGACCTGCGAGGTCAACAACGTGCTCGATTGCGACGGCCTCCCCGACAACGGGTGCGAGACCTCCCCCCTCAGCAACGACCACTGCGGCGGCTGCGGGAACAAGTGCCCGGCGGACAAGCCCTGCATCGATCGCGGGCTCTGGGACTACGGCTGCGGGTGTCGGCCGGGCGAGCTCTACTGCCCGAACCCGTTCTTCCCGCTCCTTCCGTGCGTGGACCCGGAGAACGACGACGACCACTGCAGCGCCTGCAACAACCGATGCCCGCCCGAAGGCGACGGCAGCGAGACGCCTCCGCCGAACACGTACTTCGGCTGCCACGACAGTCAGTGCGGAACGCTGAAGTGCAAACCCGGCTTCGCCGACTGCGACACCGTCCGCGACAACGGCTGCGAGGTGCCCCTCCTCGACAACGACAACTGCGGCGCGTGCGGGAACAAGTGCCAGGACGGGCAGCGGTGCGCCATCGGCCGGACCGGGATGCCGCAGTGCATGTGCCCGGAGGGCCAGACCTTCTGCGGGTCGTGCATCGGAGAGACGTGCTTCGGATACTGCGCCGACCTGACCTCTGAAATGTCCGACTGCGGAGCGTGCGGAATCGGCTGTGCCTATAACGTCCGCAATGCCGTCGAGGCCTGCGTCTACGGCAAGTGCCAGAGGACGTGCGACAGCGGCTGGGGCGACTGCAACGGCAACCGCGATGACGGGTGCGAAACCCACATCTCCGCGGACCCGAAGAACTGCGGTGGATGCGGCATCGTCTGCGACGGCATCGCAGGACAGGCGTGTGTCGATGGTCAGTGCATGGTCGAGCCGTGCGACGTGATCCAGGACGCTGGAGGACCGGCGCGATGAAGAAACGATGGCTCCTTGCCATTGCCAGCGCGGCCATCACTGCCCAGTCGGCGGCGATGCTCACGGCATGTGCAAACGACGGTGGAACGGGTGACGGTTCCTCGGACGACACGAACACGCCCGTGCCCGTGCCGGTGACCGACGGCGGGCTCGATGCGGGAGACGCCGACGGCTCGGTCTGCACCGAAGACTGCGAGTACTTCCCACACGAGTGCACCGAAGACGCGCTCTGCTCCGCGGGGCTCTTCAATGTGGAGGCCCCGTCGACCGGGCTCGATCTGCGAACGCACGTCCACGCGCTCGCAGGACGGTCACCGAACGACGTCTGGCTGGCCGGCGCCGCCGGCGGGGTCGCACGCTTCGACGGCACCTCGTGGAAGCGCTCGGTGACGGGCACCCAGTACTCGCTCTACGGGCTCTGGCTGCTCGAAGGCGCCGAAGTCGCCTTCGATGATCCGACACGGCTCTACACGCGCGGTCTCGACGCCGGCGCCGACGCCTCGGCGTCCGCGGACGGGTGGTCGTCCTTCGGAACAGCGACGCTACCGCCCCAGTGGGGGCAGTCCACGATGCGTGTCGAGGCATCATGGACCTACCCGGGCACGCGTTCGCTCTGGATCGGGACGAGCACTCAATTTGGAACCGAGGGCCTCTGGCGAATGCGCTACTCGCCCAGCGACGGTCGCTTCGCGGTTGCTTCGATGAACGCCAACTGCGTCGTCATTCCGTGCAAAGAGGTCTACGGACTCGATGGGGTCTCCGCTGACGAGGTCTGGGCCGTCGGCCCGAGAGGCGCGGCCTTCCGGGTGACCAACGCCGAGTCCGATACCCCGACGCTGACCGGCTTCAACACCCTGACGATGTACGCGCTCCACGGCGTATGGGCGGCGGCTGCCAATGACGTCTGGGCGGTCGGCTCGACCGGCACCGTCCGTCGTTACCGCGGCGACGCGCGATTCTGGGAGACGTACGACGACCTCCCGACGAAGCAGCACCTCTACGCCATCGCCGGTTCGTCACCCAGCGACATCTGGGTCGCCGGAGACGAGGGCACGGTCTTTCACTACGACGGCACGGCCTGGAAGCGCGTGAAGGTGGCCGGTCTCGGCGCGAGGCGCCCGCGCCTCGATCGGATCTGGATCGCTTCGCCGGGGAAGGTCTGGATCGCCGGGCAGGGCGCGCTCGTCTCGCTCGGAGGAAAACCATGAGAGCTTCGATTGTCCTCGCGACAGCGTCCGCATCACTGGCGATCATCGCCGCGTGCGCGGGCTCGGAAGACGAGACGCCGGTCCCGATCGACCAGCCACCGGCGACCATTCCGGACGCCGGCGCCCCCGACGCCGACATCCCCGACGTCGACGTGCCGGATACACGTCTCCCCGATTGCAGCAGCGCCGGCTGGTGCATCACTCCCTTCCCCGACGAGAACCTCGACTTCCGCGACATCTGGCCTCTCGAGGACGTCGCGTTCGCGATCGCCGAGAGCCGCACGGAAGGCGTGAAGTTCCTCGAGTGGAAGAAGTCCACCAATGCCTGGGAGTACATCGACGACCTGAGCCAGAACGGCGCTGGGTCCGGCACCTTCGCCGGCGGCGTCTACGCCCCGAACGCGAACGAAGTGTACTTCGCGGTCGGCGCCTCGTACGTCTACCACGGCAAGCGTCCCGTCGCGCCTGAGACCAAGTGGACCTGGACGCAGACCAAGCTCCCGGACGGCATCGCCGGACACCCGACGACGCACGATCACGGGAGGCCCCAATACAATATTACGAACGAGCCGGTGGCCGCGCTCGGGGTCTGGGGCGCCAGTGCGAACGACGTCTATGCCCATTACAGCAACACGATCTTCCGGCGCGATCCAGAAGGCGGCACTTGGTCGGCGGTGTACACCGTCGACGATCTCGAGTCAGAAGGCGAACACGCCTTCTTCCGCGCCGCCTCGGGAACCGGCCCGGACGACATCTGGTTCGTCGGCGCTCGCGACCGCCGCTATTACAGCTGCCCGCTCGTCGTTCGCAAGACGGCGAACGGCTGGGAGCGCGTCGCCGACGGCGTCGTCCACGACGACACCTTCGCTCCGTGCAGCGAGCGCGCAGGCTCGCTGCACATCGGCAATGGCTTCGGCGGCTGGATCACCGATATCCAGCCGGTGAGCGCGAACGAGTACGTCGCGCTCCACGATGAAATCGAATTCGGTTTTCTGAAACAGGTAGAGCTCACTCGATTTCGCCTCTCGGAGAGCGGGTATTCGTTCGAGCAGTCGGTGGTCCCGGTCAAGATCGCCTCGAACAGCGGGCCGCCCAACATCATGAGCTCGCTCTGGAGAGGAGACGGCGAGACCTGGTTCACCTCGTGGGGGCTCGTCCTCCGAGGAACAGACGACAACACGTATTCGGTGTCCACGATCTCACGTGACGGCGCGCCGGTCCGAACGCAGTTTCACAAGATCCGCGGCACCTCGAACCAAAACCTCTGGGCGATCGGAGCTCGCCATGCGTATCACAAGACGACTCCTTGAACCGAATTGGACGGAGTCCAGCATCGCTGGACGGAGTCCAGTGAGGAACGAGGAGGCTCGGCGTAGGCCGAGCCGAATTGACTCACGCGCGTCCGCTGCCCTCGTCCTGCTCGCGGGCCTCTCGACGCTGGCCGCGATGACGGCGAGCTGCTCGAGCAGCGACGGCGATGGCCGACCGGTGAACAGCGACGGTGACGCTGCGGCGGATGCAGCGTCCGACAGCGCGGCCGCCGAGGACGTCGTCGACGCCGGGCTCGAGGACGCTGCCCTCGTCGACGCCACGCCCCTGCCCATCGAGTGCGAGGCGCCGCCGTGCGCGGTCGCCCTCAGCACGACACCGGCGAGCGACGACTTCTCACGCGCGGAGGGCTACTGCGCCCTCCTCACCGACGGCACGGTCGCGTGCTGGGGCGCGAACAACGCCGGGCAGCTCGGAGCCCCCGAAATCACGACGACGGACAGTCCAGTCCCCGTGCGCGTCCCCGGCCTGCCGAAGGTCACGGCGCTCGACCGCACGTGTGCCGTCGACAGCGACGGCGCCGTCTGGTGCTGGGGACATGGCCCGTTCCTCCAGAGCGACGCATCAGCCACCACAGTCGAGGCACGCCCCGTGCGCCTGCCGCTCCCCGGGCCAGCGAGCAAGATCGCTGTCGCTCAGGACGTCGGATGTGCCGTGCTCCGCGACAACCGCGTCGTCTGCTGGGGAAGGAACTTCAGGCTCCAAGTCGGCGAGGATCTCCCCCTCAACGAGTACAACGCGTTGCCGCGCCCCATCCCGCTCGCCGCAGGCGCGAAGGACATCGCGGTCGGGGTCGCGAACTTCACCATCTACGACGATGGCAAGCTGCTGAGCTGGGGAGGATCCCCCGGCGTCGGACGCTCGACGCCCCTCAGCCGCGACGGATGGCCGACCCTGGTCGCGCTCGACCACGTCACGATGGTAGCCACGGCCGGCGTGGAGGCCTGCGCCGTCGCGAACGGCGTCGGCTGGTGCTGGGGCGGGTCGGACGCGACCTCCGTTTTCGACAACTCGGACGAGTACGCACGTGCGCTGCCGAGCGCGGTCGACACACCGGAGCCGATCACGCGCATCGCCACGAGTCAGTCTTGGACCGTGAGCGAGAACCACACGAGCTACTTCGAGAAGCGTCGCTGGTGTGCGACGTCGGTCTCGGGAGAGGTCTACTGCTGGGGCCTGAACAACGCCGGTCAGGCCGGTGACGGAACCAAAGAACATGCGCTTTCCGCTGTCCGCGTGAAGGGCCTCCCAGCCCCGGCAGCCGAGGTGAAGGTCATGCCCTATTCGACGTGTGCCATCTTGACGAACGGCAAAGTGTACTGCTGGGGAAACAACGCGAACGGCCAGCTCGGCGCCGGACTGCCCAAGGGCTCGGTCGTCGCTCCACAGGAAGTGAAGCTCCCGTGAGGCGCGCGCGCTATTCGGTCGGTGCCATCGGCGCCGTGCTCGGCCTCGGCTTCGTCGCGTCCGCGACCGGGGCATGCAGTGGCGATCGCGACGTCTTCAAGCAGGAGCCCGAAGGGTTCGAGGTCGTCAGCGATGCCGGTCCCGACGTCGAGACCTGCTACTTCCAGTGCTCGCTCGACGGCCGCTCGGTCGTCGATTCGTGCACGGGTGAGGTGCTCGAGAAATGCGCGGACGACCTCGCATGCGGCGCAGCCAAGTGCCAGGAGCCCTGTGAGGCCGCCGCGGCAGACCGTAGCTCGAACGGCTGCGAGTTCTACTTCGCCGCCCCGCGCTTCACGGGGTCCTGGCCGCAGTCGTGCCACGCGGCGTTCGTCGTCAACACCTCGAACCAACCGGCCACGCTCTCGCTCGAGCGAGGCGGCCAAACGCTCGATCTCTCCCGTTCGCTCTTCCGGGCGGTACCGAACAGCACCGAGCTCGAACCTCTCGAAGGTCCGATCGCCCCCGGCGAGAGCGCCATCGTCTTCGTTTCCGACCGGGACAAGTCCAAAGCGCGCACGATCGCCGAGAAGTTCCAATACATCGGCTGCCCGCAGGCCGTGACGGCTGCCATCGAGGAGGACTTCGGCACCTACGGGTCCACGATCGGCGACTCGTTCCACCTGAAGAGCAACGTCCCCGTTGGGCTCACCTCGATGTTCCCGTACGGCGGAGCGGCGAGCTACCTCCCCTCGGCAACGCTGGTCTTCCCCGTGAGCGCATGGGCGAAGGAGCACGTGGTCGTCAACGGCTGGGAGTCGAACCTCGGACAGCCGGCGACGCAGATCTACGCGTCGGAAGACGACACCGAGGTCACGATCATCGGCAAGAAGGACGTCCTCAACGGCGACGGCTTCACCGGAGCCGCCGCCGGTTCGCCGATGAAGGTCACCCTCGCGAAGGGCCAGTTCGTCCAGCTCCTCCAGACCGAAGAGCTCACCGGCAGCCTCGTCTTCTCGACCAAGCCGACCGTGACCCTCGGCGGGAACTCTTGCGCGTTCCTCCCGAGCAAGTCCGGCGCGTGCGATACGCTCGCCCAGCAGATCCCGCCGTACGAGCAGTGGGGCTCGGAGTACGTCGGCGTCTCGTATCGGCCGCGCATTGCGGGGGGCGACGAGCTCGTCTGGTACCGGATCGTAGGAGGGCGAGACGGAACGGAGCTCGACTACGATCCGGTCAAGCCCGCCGGTGCGCCCCTCACCCTGTCCGCCGGTGAGCTCGTGCTCTTCCGGGCGCGCGCGAGCGAGCCGTTCGTCGTCCGGTCGCGCGGCGCCGAACATCCATTCTATCTCGGGATCCACATGTCCGGCGGCGGCGGCTCCCCAACCGAACCGGGCTTCGGCGGGATGGGCGATCCCGAGTTCGTCAACGTCGTGCCGGCCGCGCAGTACATGAACGCGTACAGCTTCTACGCCGACACGACCTACCCCGAGCACTCGCTCGTGATCGTTCGAAAGAGCACGCGGGGCGAGTTCAAGGACGTGTGGCTCGAGTGCGCCGGAGACCTGCCGGACTTCATCCCCATCGGCACGCGGGGCGACTACGAGTACCGGCGCGTGGACCTGTCGCGCGGGCGCAAGCCGGGCGAGAAGTTCGGCGACAAGGAATGCATCACGGGCCTCCAGCGCATGCGGAGCGAAGGGGCCTTCTCCGCCACGCTCTGGGGCTGGGGCTCCTACGCGAGCTACGGCTACCCGGGCGGCATGGCGATCCGTAAGCTCGTCGACACGCCGCTCGCCCCCGTGAACTGAGTCCCGCACCCGCCCGAGGCGGCAGACGATCCGCGGCGGCGTTCCCGCAGTGGCTGATCGGTCCGTTGCCCGGCGTCGCGTTCACGTCTCGACAGAGCCTGTAAGCGGCGTCGAGTCGAGTCGATGAGAGCATCCCCTCGGGACGGGATCAGGCGCCAGAGATGCGCTGCGAGATCTCGAGGGGAGAGGGAACATGCGCCATCTGCCGTTCTTCGTCGTCGCGAGCGCCGTGGGTCTGATGACGATCGCGTGCGGATCGGGGCGCGATCGTTCCGGCTTCGAGAACGATCGCGCGGGCAATGCCTCCTCGAGCGGTCAACCGAGCGAGGCCCCCGGCGGGAACCTCGGGTCGAGCGGCAGCGAGCCATCGTCGAGCGGCCAGCCCGCGACGTGCGCCGCGACGGTCAACCAGGCGACTCGCGCCGAGGTCGACATCATCGTCGTCATCGACACCTCCGGAAGCATGATGGAGGAGACGAATCAGGTGAAGCAGAACCTGAACGCCTTCGCGACGTCGATCGGAAACTCCGGCCTCGACTACAACGTCATCATGATCGCGGAGAAGCCGCAGAAGCTCCCGTTCACTCCGCCCGGCTTCACGCCGCCGGGCATCTGCGTTCAGCCGCCGCTCGCGGGTGCGGACTGCGCCGACGGACCGAAGTTCCACCACCTCAACACGGGGGTGGGGAGCACCGACTCGCTCCAGATCATCCTCGACAAGTACTCGCAGTATTCGGCCTGGCTCCGGCAGACCGCATACAAGGTCTTCATCGAGGTGACGGACGACAACTCGTCACTCGCATACGCGACGTTCGACCAACAGCTCCTCGCGAAGTCGCCCCAGCACTTCGGCGACGCCAATGCCCGCCGGTACATCTTCAACTCGATCTGCGGCTACAAGCGGAACACGCCGGTGCTCTCGTCGGAGAAGTGCAGCAGCGCCGAGAACACCGGCGATCAATACCAGCACCTGAGTCAGCTCACCGGTGGGACCGTCGATGCCGTCTGCGAGACGAGCTACGCGAGCGTCTTCGACAACATCGCCAAGGGCCTCATCACGAAGCTCGGTTGCGAGTTCGCCTTCCCGAAGACCGACAACGGTCAGCCGACCGATCCCACCACCGTCGTCGTGACCTATTCGCCGGGTGACGGCTCACCGGGCAAGGCGCTCACGCAGGTCACCGACGCGAGCAAGTGCGGCGCAAACCCGGACGGCTGGTTCTACGACAACGCCGCCAGCCCGACGAAGATCCTCTTCTGCCCATCCACGTGTGACGGCCCCGGCGCCGACACCGCAGGCAAGCTCGAGGTCGCGGTCGGCTGCGCAGCGCCGCCCCCGAAGTAGCCTCGCGGCGCACGCCGGCGCTGCGCGAACGCCTGCGCTCGGACGACGAAGCGCCGCGGAGCCTGCGGTACATCGTCGCCGACGAACGCCTCACCTCCAGCGGATGAACGCCCAAGGCCCTTCGAGGAAGGGCAGCGGCGCTCCGTCCGTTGTGGCTTCGCAGTGCCTCGACGTTGCCCGTCGCCGTTCGAGCTCATGATGACTTCGCTCCTCCTCTCGGGTTTCGAGCGATGGCTCGAGGATGCCCGGCGCCCGGCGGCGCTGCGGGTGCGGACACCGATGCGGCTCCCGAGAGGAGGCTCGTGATGTGTCGCTTGTTCGGCCTCTCTGCGGCGCCTCATCGCGTGCATGCCACGTTCTGGTTGATGGACGCTCCCGATAGCCTGGCCGAGCAGAGCCATCGGATGCCGGATGGGACCGGGCTCGGCACCTTCGCCGCGGACGGCACACCGCGAGTCGAGAAACAGCCGCTCGCCGCCTACGAGGACGCCCAGTTCGCGACCGAAGCGAAGACCCGCGAGTCCACCACGTTCGTCGCCCACATCCGATTCGCCACCACGGGTGGAACGGAGCCGAGCAACACCCATCCCTTCGTGCAGCACGGCCGGCTGTTCGCTCACAACGGTGTGATCGAGGACCTGGCCGAGCTGGAAGCCGCGCTCGGCACGTACCGCGAGCTCGTGCACGGCGATACGGATTCCGAGCGCTTCTTCGCCCTGATCACCAAGCACGTCGACGAGCACTCCGGAGACGTCACCGCCGGCATCACCGCAGCCGCTCGGTGGGTCGCCGACAACCTGCCGCTCCTCTCGATCAACTTCGTCCTCACCACTCCAGACGAGCTCTGGGCGCTGCGCTACCCGGAGACGCACGGGCTGCTCGTGCTCGAGCGACGCGCAGGCGGTCCGAGCGGGACACGTCAGCTCCACCATTCGAGCAGGGCCAGCACCATCCGCGCACGCTCCGCACCTCTGGCTCGCCAGCCCGCGGTGATCGTGGCGACCGAGCAGATGGACGAAGACCCCGGTTGGACCCCGCTGCGCTCCGGCGAGCTCTTGCACGTAGGCAGCGACCGCGCGGTCTCGCGGTCGCTCGTCCTGGACCGACCACCCCGCCACCTGCTCGCCGCGAGCGACCTCGACGCGCACGCGGCCGCCGCCCAGGCCGAGCTCTGAATGGTTGCGACGACGGGCGCCGAGTGACCGCAAGCGAAAGGTGAGAAGCGATGAGCACGCTCCAGTACCGACTCCCGCAAAAGCGCTGCCTCGTCACCGAGCTCCCCGGGCCGAAGTCGACCGCTCTCGCGGCGCGACGTCGTGCGGCGGTCGGTGCCGGCGTCACGTCGGTGCTGCCGATCTACGTCGCCGATGCGGACGGTGCCGTCGTGGTCGACGTGGATGGCAATTCGCTCATCGATCTGGGTGCCGGGATCGCCGTTACCTCCGTTGGAGCATCGAACCCGGCGGTCGTCGCCGCCGTCCAGCAGCAGGTCGCGCGCTTCACGCACACCTGTTTCATGATCGCCCCCTACGAGTCCTACGTCGCGGTGGCCGAGCGGCTCGATGCGCTCACGCCCGGGGATCACGAGAAGCGAACGGTGCTGTTCAACAGTGGCGCCGAGGCGGTCGAGAATGCCGTCAAGATCGCGCGACACGCAACCGGTCGCGATGCAGTCGTCGCGGTCGACCACGCGTATCACGGCAGGACCAACCTCGCATTGGCGCTGACGGCGAAGTCGATGCCGTACAAGAGCGGCTTCGGTCCGTTCTCCCCGGAGGTGTACCGGGTCCCGACCTCCTATCCGTACCGCGAAGGCCTGAACGTCGACGGATCGCCCTTCACCGGAGAACAGGCGGCCGAGCGCGCGATCTCGATCATCGAGAAGCAGATCGGCGCGGACAATCTGGCTGCGATCGTGATCGAGCCGATCCAGGGAGAGGGCGGATTCATCGTCCCCGCAGAAGGGTTCCTGCCGGCCCTCGCCCGCTGGGCACGAGCGAACGATGTCATCTTCATCGCCGACGAGATCCAGACCGGGCTTTGCCGCACCGGAGCGTGGTTCGCCAGCGAGCACGAAGGGGTCGTTCCCGATCTGACCACCACGGCCAAGGCGATCGCTGGAGGAATGCCGCTGTCGGCCGTGACGGGCCGCGCCGAGCTGATCGACGGCGTCCATCCCGGCGGTCTCGGCGGCACGTTCGGTGGCAATCCCGTCGCCTGCGCCGCGGCGCTCGCGACCCTCGACCAGATGGAAACGCTCGACCTCGCCGGCCGCGCTCGCGCGATCGGCGAGACGATCTCCAAGCGACTGCAGGTCCTGGCCACCGAGCTCGCCATCGTCGGCGACGTCCGCGGACGCGGCGCGATGATGGCCGTCGAATTCGTCGAGCCGGGCGGCCGGATGCCCAACCCAGCGGCCACCGGCAAGGTCGCCGCGGCCATGCTGAGAGCCGGGGTCATCGTGCTGCGGTGCGGGACCTACGGCAACGTGATCCGTCTCTTGCCGCCGCTCGTCATCTCCGACGACCTCCTCGCGGAGGCGCTCACCGTCTTCGAGGACGCCGTTCGTTCCGCAGCCGCATGAGTGTCGTACTCTTTTCAGTGAGCGAAGTGGCGCCCGTCGGAGACTCCTCCGCCGTGCGCCTTCAGCTTCTTGCACACCGCCTCGATGTCGTCGCACAGCATGGTCCCGAGATCGGCGCTGAAGCCCTCTCGAACGACGACGCGGAGGACCGCAACGTCCTCCGCGCCTGGCGGCATGTTGTACGCCGGCACCTGCCATCCCCTCGCCCGCAGCTCGTGTGAGACGTCGAAGACCGTGAACCCCGGGCTCCCGGTGACCTCGCACGTCACGACGGGGATGTCGCTGCCGTCCGTCACCACGCGCAGGTGCTCCATCGTCGCGATGCGGGCGCTCACCCGGCGCGCGTTCTCTCGGAGCGTCGTCATGATGCTCCGGTATCCGGCGCGCCCCAGCCTGAGGAAGTTGTAATACTGACCGACCACCTGATTCCCGGGGCGCGAGAAGTTCAGTGTGAAGGTGGGCATGTCCCCGCCCAGATAGGCGACGTGGAAGACCAGGGGCTCGGGGAGATACTCCTTCCCACGCCACACCACGAAACCGATCCCCGGATAAGTGAGCCCGTATTTGTGGCCGCTCGCGTTGATCGAGACGACGCGCGGGATCCTGAAGTCCCATCTCAATTCCGGATACAGAAACGGAGCAATGAAGCCGCCACTAGCGGCATCGACGTGAATCGGCACGTCCGGCCCACCTGCGGCTGCCAGCTCGTCGAGCGTGTGAGCGATCTCGGCGACGGGCTCGAACTGACCGCTGTACGTGGTACCGAGGATGGCGACGACGCCGATCGTGTTCTCGTCCACGGCCTCCCTGACCTGCTCCGGCGTGATGACGTACCGATCCCGCGCCATCGGCAGGTACTTCGGCTCCACGTCGAAGTAGCGGCAGAACTTCTCCCAGACGACCTGGACATTGCTGCCCATGATCAGGTTCGGCCTGGAGCCGTCTTTCCCCGCGGCCTCTCGCGCCGCGCGCCAACGCCACTTCATCGCCAGGCCGCCCAGCATCACCGCCTCGCTCGACCCGACGGTGGAGACGCCGGTAGCGGCGGATGGATCCGTCTCGGACAGACCTTCGGCATGGAACAAGTCCGCCACCATCGACACGCAGCGCAGCTCCATCGCCGCCGTCCGCGGGTACTCGTCCTTGTCGATCATGTTCTTGTCGAACGTCTCGGCCATCAGCTTGTCGGCCTCGGGCTCCATCCACGTCGTCACGAACGTGGCCAGGTTCAGCCGCGAGCTTCCGTCCAGCATCAGCTCGTCGTGGATGAAGCGGTACACCGCTTCCGGCTCCGTCTCGTCCTCCGGCAGGCGCAGCGCCGGGAATGGCTCGATCGCCATGCGCCCCGTGTAGGCCGGCGCGATGACGCCCTTGTCGTAGCGGCCCTTGTTTCTCATCGTCGCCCCCCTCGCACGCACCAGCATGCGCTCCGAACGACTGCAGTACATCACCTTCACCACTGAGCTGGGAGGCTGGTCGTGTGAGCGCCGCCGTCGAGCGCAGCGATCCGAGGCCCGTGCGAAAGCGAGGCGCTCGTACTGCGTCGGCGGGGGTCGGCGCGCCCCCGGCGTTCGTGGCTCTCGCCGAATGGTTCGGAGGTCTCTTCGCGATGGATCGGCGCCGGAGTAAGCGCCGCTCGATCGTCTGCGTGCCTGGGTCGTCGTTCGCCGTCGCGGGTGATGATATAGAGGCAGAGATGCGCGCTCTCCTCGGTGCAGTGGTCGCCGGAACGATCGTCGTCGCGTGCTCCTCCTTCAGCGGATCCGACCCGGTGACGAGCACGGACGCGGATGCTTCGAGCGAGAGCGGAAGCGAGGTCGACGCCGGCGTGGACACGAGCGACGCCGCGACAGCTCCGTTCTGCCAGGGCACGCCAACCACCGCGTTTTGCGCGAGCTTCGACGAGGGCACCCCGCCCTCGTTCGACTGGGACGGCCCTGCCATCGAGAGCAACGCGCCCGTCACTGTGGTCGAGGGCGAGCCGGGAACTCCGTCGCCGCCTGGGGCGCTCCACGTCGCGGTCCCCAGGGGAGCCGCCGACACGGACGACTGTCTCGCCCAGGGGCAAATTTCCAAGACGTTCATCGAATCGGCCTCATTCAAGAAGCTCCACGCCGAGTTCATGATCAAGGTCGACGCCGTCGCTGTCCGCTTCACGTACGCGCGCCTCGTCACCAAACCGTCGCCGGATGCGGCGGGGGGGTGGGACCTCTGGTTGGCGCACGGCTCCAACTCGGCATCCGACTTCGGAGAGCAGTGGACCACGCCAAAGGTGCCCCCCGTTTCCCTCGGGCAGGGACAGGCGTTCAAGCGCTACCTCCTCCCGGGCAAATGGACGAAGGTGGCGGTCGACCTCACCTTCGATCCGCCACATTTCGAGGTGTTCTTCGACGGCGTTTCGGTCGCCTCCCGAGACTCCGTCGTCGCCACGAGCGCGTTCGCTCCCTTGTCGGCGACCCTCACGATCGGCGCGCAATCCGGCGAGTGCCCCGGGGACATCGACGTGTCCTTCGACAACGTGAAGTTCTCGTTCGAGTGAAGACGTCACGTGTCGACGGTCTGAGCGCGGGGGCGAGCGTCATCCCTCGGTCATGTCGGAACGGGCCACGTCGACCGACCTGATGACGCGCATGATCCGGCGCGCCGTGATACGAGAGCAGAACGCGTGGCAACGAGCCTCCCTTCCCAAGACGGCCTGATGCTCGAGAGCTCGTCGTCGTTCTCGGTGCTCGTCGTGGTCCGCTCGCGGAACGCCGCGCGCTCGTCGCGCGTTGAGTGTCGCGCCCCACAGGATCGAACCGACTCGAGATGAAACTCGCCCTCCACTGCAACGAAAAGGACATGCACCACTCCATTCCGAGCCGCGCGGCGCTGCTCCTGTCACTCGTCCTCTCCTCCGCGTGTGGGGGCGCGGAGCTGAAGCCGCCGTCCGGGCCCGGCGCCGGCGAGGGCACGGCTCTTCCGGTCGCGACCGCACCGCAAGGCTCGGCTCCGCGCGCCGCCAGCTGCGCGGAGCCGACGCTCGGTCCGGCACGCAAGCGAGAAGCGGGGATCGACGCCTTCCTCGCCGACCGTCCCCGCGAGGCGGTCGACCTCCTCACGGCCGCCGTGAAGAGCGACCCGCGCGATCGGGCGGCCGAGGCCTTTCGCGCAGCGAGCGTCGCGAAGCTGAACGAGACACGCGCCCGCGCGGCCGAAGGCGCGCCCGCGCTTCGTCGCGTCCCCCTCGAGACGATCCCGCTCGCGCAGACGACACGCCAGAAGGTCGAGACTGCACCGGGGAAGGTCCGCCTCGAGAAGGAATCCGAGACGAAGAACCTCATCACGGACTCCGCCGACTGGGAGACGAAGAACCAGCTCACCCCGATCGCCCGGCGCAGGGCCGACACGCTCCCCGCCGGCATCCCGTTCAAGCTCGGCTCCGAGCCTCTCCGCGTCGCGCTCGTTCACGCGGATCACGTGGCCTCGATCTACGAGGGCACGATCGTGATCGCCGCGGAGGGGAAGCGCATGCTCGCCTTCGACGTGAAGGCACTGACGCGCAGCGCGCCTCGGCCGCTCGAGATCCCGTTCGCGCAGCTCGTCGGCAAGACTCTGCTCGTCGAGCTCGCGTACAACGGCTACGCGAAGGAGTCGGGCGGCAAGACAGGGTACTTCGCCGCCTTCGACGCCGCGACCGGCGCGCTCGCGTGGGTGAGCGATCCGCTCGTCGCGAACGCCGGCGAGGCGATCGTCTCCGGCGGCTCCATCATCACGGGCTATGGGTTCACCGCGGAGCCGGACTTCGTGTTCGTCCTCGATCTCGAGACGGGAAAGACCGAGCAGAAGATCGCGGTCAAGAGCGGCCCCGAGGCGATCCGTCGAAAGGGCGATCGCGTCTTCATCCGCGCTTACGACACCGACTACGTGTTCAAGAGCACGACCGGCCTCCCCGCTCCCCTTCCCGCCAACCTCACTGCCGAGGCCACGACGGCTGCTGCGCCGCCGCCTCCGAGCGCCGAGTCGCGATGCTGGGTCCGTCGCGCGACGGCGGCCATCCTCGCCAAGGACGCCCGCGGCGTCGAAGAGGCCGCCGACCAGCTCGAGCCGCTCTCGGCGGATCGACAGCTCCGCGAGCTCCTCCGCACCGAGGCGAAGAAGCTGTCGAGCGGAACGCGCCTCGATCTCCAGAGCGCGGCGCTCGTCGTCGCGCCTGCACCTCCGTGGCAAGCCGCGTCTCCCGGCGCATCCGCCGCCCGGCCGCCCGCAGCGTCGCCCAAGCTCGTGAAGGTCTCGTCGCGCGCGGCATCGCCGACCCGCGACATGAATCCGGCGTTCGAAGCGGCGCAGCCGTGGTTCATCGCGCCGATCGAGCAGGGAAAGCTCCCCGCCGGCGCGCGCGCAGACATCCCGTCGACGTTCGGACAGGAACACCTCTCGGCGATCATCCCCGATCAGCGCCCCGGCAATACGAACCGCTCGATCCTCGTGTACGGCGGTCGCTACCTCGCATTGCTCGAGGACGGCGCCGCCAAGCGCGTCCTCGACCTCGACGCGTTCCGGCATCCGCCGAAGGCCGATCCCCAGTGGAAGGAGTTCGCCGTCCAGGACGTGACGTACGCTCAGGAGCGCGACGGCGTCCTCTACGTCTGCAATGGCGGCGGCTCGTACGCGAAGGAGGTCTACGGCAAGAAGGGCTTCCTCAGCGCGATCGACGCGACGAGCGGAGCGCTGCTGTGGCGGAGCGCGCCGCTCACCTGCAACGCGACGTTCGCGATGACCGACGACCACATCATCAGCGGCTATGGCTTCACCGCCGAGCCCGACTTCGTGTTCCTCGTTCGACGCTCCGACGGAAGCGCCGTGCAGAAGGTCCCGGTCGACTCGGGGCCGAACACGATCCAGCTCGACGGCCGCCGCGTGCGCGTCGAGACGTACGGTCACGTCATCGATCTCGAGTTTCGCTGACGCACACCGCGAAGCGGGTCGGCAAGAGACGGTGGCGACGCTCGCGCCGCCGTCTCGCCCCCGAGGCACGGGCACCGCGCGAGCGTGACCTCGGAGGACGACGCGCTCGCGCTCGACGGTCCGTTTCGCGAGGACGAAGCTTCGGACCGTGAGCGCGACGACGGAACAGACGAAGGAAACGAGCTACCCCGCCCGCTGGTGGCACCGGACAGCGGACGATCGCATCCAATGCGATCTCTGCCCTCGCGATTGCCGACTTCGTGAGGGACAGCACGGGCTCTGCTTCGTGCGCGCCCGCGAGGGCGACCGCATGACGCTTACCACCTACGGGCGCTCGAGCGGCTTCTGCGTCGACCCGATCGAGAAGAAGCCGCTCAATCACTTCTACCCGGGCTCGAGCGTCCTCTCGTTCGGCACCGCGGGCTGCAATCTCTCCTGCAAGTTCTGCCAGAACTGGGACATCTCGAAGTCGCGCGAGATGGATCGGCTCGCCGATGTCGCCACCCCCGAGCGGATCGCGCACGCCGCCAAGGAGGCCGGCTGCAAGAGCGTCGCGTTCACCTACAACGATCCGACGATCTTCGCCGAATACGCGATGGACACCGCCGACGCCTGCCACGAGCTCGGCCTCCAGGCCGTCGCCGTCACCGCCGGATACATCCACGCCGCGCCCCGCGCCGAGATGTACGCGAAGATGGACGCGGCCAACGTCGACCTCAAGGCGTTCACCGAGGAGTTCTACCGGAAGCAGACCGCATCGAGCCTCGCTCCCGTGAAGGAGACGCTCGTCTATCTCGTCAAGGAGACGAAGGTCTGGACCGAGATCACGACTCTCCTCATCCCCGGTCTCAACGACTCCGATCGCGAGCTCACGGAGCTCTCCGAGTGGGTCGCCGGCGCGCTCGGGCCGGACGTGCCGCTCCACTTCAGCGCGTTCCACCCCGACTACAAGATGACCGACATCCCGCCGACGCCTCCCGAGACGCTCCGTCGCGCGCGCGGCGTCGCGCATAAAGCAGGCCTTCGCTACGTCTACACGGGCAACGTCCATGATCGCGAGGGCGACACGACGAGCTGCCACTCGTGCGGCGCCGAGGTCCTCGTGCGCGACTGGTACGAGATCCTCGACGCGAAGCTCGGCCCTGGCGGCACATGCTCGTCGTGCGGGACCGCCATTCCCGGGCGGTTCGGCGAGCGCGTTCGCGGCTTCGGGCGCCGGCGGATGCGGCTCGTGATGGGCTGACGGTCACCCGATCGATCGAGAGCCACGAGCGCGCTCGAACGACACCATGCGCGATGCCACCGCCGCGAAAGGCGTTTGGCGAACCGGAGCCCGCGAGCGCCACTCCCTTCCGAGGAGAGACAAGCTCATCTTTGCCCCAAGCGCAGGCGTTCGCTATCGAGCCTTGCCGAGGTGAGCTATACAGGTTCGGATGAGGTTCATGCGCCCCGCACTCCGGCTGGCCCTCGGAACCTTCGGGGCACTCGGCCTAGGCTGCTCGGTGCTGACCGACCTCGACGCCCTCGCGAGTCGTCCCGCCTCGGCGAACGAGGATGCGACGGTCGGGTCCTCCACGACGGATGGTGGCGTCGAACACGCGGAAGGCGACGCGAAAGCCGACGCCGAGCAAGTCATCGTCGAAGACTGGACCGCAGCGGCTCCCTCGTCGCGGTGGAAGGGCTCACCGCTCGAGAGCGGCGTCGCAGGACCGGACGGCTTATGCGTGCCGCTCGCCGTCGACCGGTACAGCAGCGCCATCGAGCTCGACACGGTGATCGAGGCCAAGCGCCTGCTCGTGCGCATCGACTACAGCTACACATTCGGAAGCGAGGCGGTGCGAGACGATGGCGTCTCGGCGGTGGGCGCAGGTGGCGTCACGATCGCGAGTGCACGCCGCTGGGAAGCCGTGACCAGCGCGATCGCCGACAACACGGATGCCCGCCTCGTCGTCGAATCCGGCGGTACCTACGGCACGGACACCCCCGTGCCCCGAAGCGTCCTCGCCCATCCGCTTCGCCTCGAGAGCGAGATGCGCGAGGACGCCGTGGAAGCACGCCTCTACTCTCGACAGAGTCAGGACTATCTGATCGACGAGAAGCTCACGTACACGACCTCGAAGGATCTCTACGACGTGTCGCAAGGCATCCGCCCCGCCATCACGTTCTCGAGCTTCTTCGGAAAGCAGACCGTCTGCATCGCGCGCGTCGAGGTCCACGCGCTCCGGTAACTCCGCCCTCGAGCCGGACGAGCGACTCGAGGACGGACAGCGCAACGAATTGCCCGCAGGGTCCGCGGACCAGGGCCGGCCTCCGCGCCGCTGCGCGTGAGAGCCCGTCAGTCCGTGGACCGAACGTGGTCAGGCGGCACGCGACCTGGTGTGTGCCGGGCGCGACGTGCAGCGCTCCAGCCACGCGTGAAGGTTCGGCCACCGCTCCGTCGCGAAGCCAACGATGGTGATGAAGCGGACGAAGCTCGCGAGGTGCAAGTCGGCGAGGGAGAACGTTCCACCGACGAGGAAGCGCTTGTCCGCGAGCTCCGCTTCGAGGATGCCGAGATGCGTCTCGACGTCGGCGCGCGCGACCTCGCCCTCCTTCGCGCTTCGCCGCTCCTCGGGGACCTGCGCCGAGGTGTTGTGGAGGAAGCGCGCGACCGCACCGCCGAGCGAGACGTTCGTCCAGACGAGCCACTTGAACGCCCCGGCGCGTTCGAGGCCCGGCGGCGGGAAGAGGTCCCGCTCGACGCCGAAGGTCTCGCCCAGATGCATCATGATCGCGGCCGACTCGAAGATCGGTACGCCGTCGTGCACCAGCAGCGGCACCTTTCCGTTCGGATTGAGCGCGCGGTAGCCCCGCTTGTCCTGATCGCGTGCCTTCAGATCGATCTCCACCTTCTCGTACGGGATCCCGAGCTCCTCGAGGGCCCAGCTGACGGTGACCGCGGTCGACATCGGCGCGTAATAGAAGACGAGGCTCATGACGGTTCTCCCTTTCGTGCCGCGGCGTCTGTTCGCCGCGAGCGAGATGTCTGGGGACCTTACGGCGATCCGATGACAGGATATTGTCAGGTTTGGTCGACCACGGCGCAGACGCAGCACGCGAACCTGCCCCTCCTGCAGCTCGCGAGCGTCGGCGGCGAGGGGCTCGTCCCCCTCGTCGGCGTCGCGGTCAACGTCGCGATCGCTCTCGTCGTCGACCGGGCGCCGTTCGAGGGCGGGATGACCTTCTACCGGCGTATCTCGCGAGTTCCTTCCAGCCGTCGTCGCCGTCGCGGCCGTCGCGGGGCTCGGATGGTCGCGCAGGCCGCGCGACGTGCGCTCCCCGAGGATGGCACTCTCGGGGCTCGGGCGCGCATCCGGAGGCCCCGCTCCGTCTTGATGGACCGTCTCGCGTCTCGGGCCCAGCCCGCTCTCGTCAGGCTCTCACCTGCAGGCCACTTCATATATTCTCCCCCCGTGTCCACGCCGCTGGGCGACGCATTCCGTGCCGTTTCACAGGCTCTTCCGAGCCGACCGGCCCTCGAGCTCCGGTCCCGCTCCCGCCTCGCCGTCGTGCGCCCATCGAGTGCAGCTCGCATGGGCTCCGAGCTTGCCCAGGCGACATCCATCGGACAAAGTCGCCCGCCCCTCACCCCGGCTCGGGGCGTCCGTGGGTGGTGTAGTTCCCTTCCTTCCGAGGAGAGTGTCGCTTGCCTGTCGTGACCATGGCCCTCGTGTTGTTGCTGGCGGTCGTCGTCAGCGCGTTCTCGGTGCGACTGCTTCCGTTGAAGGTGCCGCTTCCGCTGCTGCAGATCGCCATGGGCGCGGGTCTCTCGTGCCTGTTCGGATTCGACGTCGCGTTCGATCCGCACCTCTTCCTTCTGCTCTTCATCCCGCCGCTGCTGTTCCTGGACGGCTGGCGCATTCCAAAGGGCGCGTTCTTCCGTGACCACAAGCCCATCCTGACCCTCGCGATCGGGCTCGTCGTGTTCACCGTCGTCGGGATGGGCTTCTTCATCCACTGGCTGCTGCCCGTGGTGCCGCTCGCGGTGGCATTCGCGCTGGCCGCGATCCTGTCGCCGACCGACCCGGTCGCCGTCGGCGCGATGACCGCCACTTCACCGCTGCCATCGCGGCTCATGCACATCCTCGAGGGCGAGTCGCTGCTCAACGACGCGACCGGCCTCGTCTGCTTCAGCTTCGCGGTGAAGGCGATGCTGACCGGAACGTTCTCGCTCGGCAGCGCCTCGCTGAGCTTCGTGGTGGTCGCCGGCGGCGGCGTCCTGATCGGCGTCGCGGTGACCTGGATCATCGGCAAGCTCAACCGCGTGCTCCTCGTGCGCACGGGCGAGGAGCCGTCGATCCAGATCTTGATCAGCTTGCTGATCCCGTTCGCCGCTTACCTCGCGGCCGAGCACGTGCACGTGTCCGGCATCCTCGCCGCGGCGGTGGCGGGCATCGCGATGCACTACAGCGAGCTGTCCGGGAACCCGCTCGCGGCCACCCGCATGCAGCGCAACGCGGTCTGGAACACCGTCCAGACCGCGCTCAACGGCATCATCTTCGTGCTGCTCGGCGATCAGCTGCCGCGGATGGTCCGCAAGCTGCCGGAGGTCGCCCGGGACAGCGGTGCAGAGTCGACGTGGCACCTGCTCGGCTATGTGATGGCGATCACGCTGGCGGTGGGCGCGCTGCGCTTCGCCTGGGTCTGGATCTCGCTGTGGCTCACCACGTTCCGCGCCAGCCTGCGCGGTGAACGCCACAAGATGCCTCGGACGCGGCTCCTGGCGATCACGGCCGTCGCCGGCGTGCGCGGCGCGATCACCCTCGCCGGTGTCCTGACGCTGCCGCTCCTCATGCCGGACGATTCACCGTTTCCGTCCCGCGAGCTCGCGATCCTGGTCGCGATGGGCGTGATCGTGATGTCGCTCCTGTTCGCCAGCATCGGGCTGCCGATCCTCACCCGCGGACTGGAGAGCGACCTCCCCGAGTCCGATCATGGCAGCGGCGAAGGCCCTGCGCGGATCGCGGCGTCGGAAGCGGCGATCCGCAAGATCGAGTACCTTCTGGCGCACGCGCCGGCGGACGCCGAGCAGGCAGCGCTCCACGCCGAGGCCGGCATGCACCTGCTCGACATCTACCGGCGTCGGCTCGAGTACGGCGACGAGAGCGGAGAGGACGCCGCGCACATGCGCCGGCTGGACGAGGCCGAGCGCGCTCTGCGCCGGCAGGCGCTCGCCGCAGAGCGCGACGAGCTCTTTCGCTTGCGTCGCGCGCGCAACATCGACGACGGCGTCCACCAGCAGCTGGTGCGCGAGATCGACCTCCTCGAAGCGAGCCTGACGCGATCGAGCGCAGGCCACTGAGGGTGACGGCTGCGGACGGCGTCGCTCGGAGAGTCGCTCGGTCGCGAGCTCAGGACGCAAGCGCGCGTCGGAGCGCACGACCGAGCACCGACGTCCGCCGTCGGCGGCGGACGAGCGTGGCGCCGGCGATCGCCGTCCCGATGACCGCGACGATGCGGATGGCGGCACGGAGCATCGAGGCGCGCATCGCAGCCCGGCGACGCGTGACGATGCGTGCCTCCGCGCGGGGCTCGAGCGCTTCGCCCGGGCCGCGGTCGAGGGCGAGCTTCATCACCTCGGCGAGGTGAAGGGCCCCACGTTCCGTCCGCTGTGCGATCTGCTCGCGGCACGAGAAGCCGTTCGCCATCACGATCGTCTCGAGCGGAGCGGAGCGCACGCGGGGCAGGAGCGCGCGCTCACCGCATGCGACGCCGACCCGATGGGTCTCGTCGACGAAGCCGAACGCGCCCGCCATTCCGCAGCAGCCCGCCTCCAGCACCTCGTGCTCGAGGCCGATCGCATCGAGCACCTTTTGCTCGGAGTCGACCCCGAAGAGGGCCTTCTGGTGACAATGCCCCTGAACGAGGGCACGGCCTGGCAGCTTCGGCGGGATCCAGAGCTTCGCCTCGCGCGCGAGGAGATCGGACAGCAGCATCGTGCGGTCTCGAAGCGCCGCCGCATCCTGCGAGTCGGGCATCAGATTGTAGAGCTCGTCCTTGAACACGGAGGCGCAGCTCGGCTCGAGGACCACGACCGGAAGCCGTTCGGCCAGGTACGGGCGCATGCCGTGCAGGACGCGATCGAGGTAGCGGCGCGCGTCGTCGAGCATGCCGAAGTCGTAGAGCGGCCGCCCGCAGCAGAGCCCGTCAGGCGGGACGACGACCTCGTAGCCGGCGGCCTCGAGCACGTCGACGGCCGCCATCAGGGTGTCGGGGAAGAAGTGATCGTTGAAGGTGTCGGCCCAGAGGACGACGCGCTGGCCGCCTGTCGTCGGGCTCGCGCCGCGACGACGGAACATCGCGCGGAACGTCTGCGGCGCGAACGCCGGGATCTTCGACTCGAGCGAGATGCCCGCGAGCACCTTCATGAGCGCGCTTGCGCCCGGCGTCTGCGTGAGGAGGTTCACGAGCCCTGGTAGGCGAGCGGCGAGCCGCGCCCATTTGTCGATGTAGCCGAACGCGTAGGCGTGGCGCGGGCGGAGACGCCCCTTCCAGTAGTGCGCGAGGAACTCGGCCTTGTACGTGGCGAGATCGACGTTGACCGGACAGTCACCCTTGCACCCCTTGCAGGAGAGACACAGGTCGAGCGCGTGTTTGACTCCGTCGTCGCGCCATCCTTCCGTCACCGGACCATCGCGCCGGAGCATCTCCCAGAGCAGGTGCGCGCGGCCGCGGGTCGAATGCTCCTCCTCGAGCGTGACCATGTAGCTCGGGCACATCACGTCGTGGTGATCCTCCCCCTCGCCGTGCTTGCGCCGGCAGCGACCGATGCCGACGCACCGGAGGGTCGCACGCGCGAGGCTCCCGTCGTCTTCGGGGAAGCGGAAGTGGGTCTCCGGTTGCGCGGGCCGATACGCCGGACCGAGACGGAGATGATCGACGATCGGATACGGCTCGACGATCTTGCCAGGGTTCATCCGGTGGAACGGGTCGAAGATCGCCTTCAGCTCGCGCATCGCCTCCATCAGCTCCGGGCCGAACATCTTCACGAGGAGCTCGGCACGTGCCTGTCCGTCGCCGTGCTCGCCCGAGAGCGATCCGCCGTACGAGACGACGAGGTCCGCCGCGTCGCTCATGAAGCGACGGAACTTCTCGACGCCGCCCGACGTGTACAGATCGAAGGGCACCCGACAGTGGATCAGCCCCATGCCGAAGTGCCCGTACAGGGCGGGGTGATAGTCGTACGAGTCGTAGAGCCGACGCAGGTCCCGGAGGTAGGCACCGAGGCGTTCGGGGGCCACCGCAGAGTCCTCCCAGCCCGGCCATGCGTCCGGACTTCCCGGAACGAACGCCGTTGCACCGAGACCGCCCTCGCGGGCCTCCCAGAGCGCGTGCTGCTGAGCGGGCTCGGGGTAGATGCGGAAGTCGACGATGCTCGAGCCGGCACGGCGCACCAGCGCTTCGGCTCTTGCACGCGCCTCGCTCTCCGTCGCCGCACCCAGCTCGATCATGAGCCACGCGTTGCCGTCCGAGAGGCATTTGACGCGCTCCGCATGCTCGGCATCCATCTCCGCGAGCTGGCGGCGAAGGATGTCGTCCATGCCCTCGAGGGCGAGCGGCCGGAACTCGAGGAACGTGTGCGCCGCCTCCGCCGCCTCGAAGATGTCACGATAGCCGAGCACGACCACGACATGCCGAGGCGGATCCGGGAGGAGCTGCAGCGTCGCCTCGAGCATCGTGACGAGCGTGGCCTCGCTGCCGACGAGCACTCGCCCCAGATTGAAGCGGCCGTCAGGCCCCGGGAGGAGCTGATCGAGGTTGTACCCGGAGACTCGCCTCGGGATCTTCGGGTACCCGCGGCGAATCCGCTCCGCCCAGCGATCGCGGAGAGCACGGAGCCGCGAGAGCAATGCCCCTTCGGCGCCCCCGCGCCGGATCGCGCCCGCGAGATCCTCTTCTCGCATCCACCCCGCATGGAGGCGTGTGCCGTCGTAGAGGACGACGTCGAGCGCCTCGACGTTCTGGACCGCGATGCCGTTCATCTGCGCGCGCATGCCACCGCAGTTGTTCCCGAGCATGCCACCGAAACAGCAATGACTGTGGGTCGCGGGTTGTGGTCCCCACGTCAGACCGAACGGCTTGCCGGCCTCGACGAGCTCGTCGCACACGACGCCTGGCTCGACCGCCGCCAGCCGCGCCTCGGGATCCAGCCAGACGATCCGATTCATGCGCTTGGAGAAGTCGAGCACCACGGCCTCGTTGACCGTCTGGCCCGCCAGCGACGTCCCACCCCCACGCGAGACGATCGGCGCGCCCAGCTCGCGACACACCGAAATTGCGGCGAGCACGTCGTCCTTCGATGTGGGGATGACGACCCCGAGCGGGATGCGCCGGTAGTTCGATGCGTCCTGCGCGTAGAGCGCGCGGGAAGCTGCCTCGAAGCGTACCTCGCCTTGAACTACCGTTCGCAGCCGCCGGGCGAGCGCTTCGATGTCGAGAGGTCGTGCGCGTAGCGCCGGGACGGGCTCCCGAACATGCCCGATTCGGAGTCGCTCGGCGGGAATGAGCTGCTGCGAGACGGCGGACGCGCTCATGATGGGCTCCGATCAGGTCTTGGACGCGATCGACGGGAACATGTGCTCGATGGCCTGGCGGATGACGCCCGTTCGCTCCGCTCCCTTGGTCTCGAGCATGCTGAGGAGGAACGCCTTGCTCTGCTCGAGCGTGATGTGGGGCGGCAATGGCGGGACATCCGGGTCCACCACGGCGTCGATGACGACCGGTCGATCGGAGGACAGCGCGATGTCCCACGCCGCCGCCACCTCGCTCGGTCGCTCGACGCGAATCCCCTTCAGGCCCAGCAGATCCGCGAAGGCCGCGTAGTTCACGTCGGGAAGATCTTGCGAGGCCGCGTAGCGCGGATCGCCCTCCATCGCGCGCATCTCCCACGTGACCTGATTCAGGTCTCGGTTGTCGAGGACGAGGATGACCAGACGCGGATCGCTCCATTGCTTCCAGTAGCGCTTCACCGTGAGCAGCTCGGCCAGTCCGTTCATCTGCATCGCGCCATCACCGACGAGGGCGATCGCGACGCGGTCCGGATGCGTGAACTTGGCGGCGATGGCATACGGCACCCCGCAGCCCATCGTCGCGAGGCTCCCGGAGATCGACGCCTTCATCCCAGGACGGAGCTTGAGATCGCGCGCCCACCAGTTCGCGGCAGAGCCCGAGTCCGACGTCACGATGCACCCATCGGGAAGCCGGGACGAAAGCTCCCAGAAGAGCAGCTGCGGATTGACCGGCTTCGCCGGGATGTGCGCCCTCTCCTCCGTGACCTTCCACCAGTCACGGACGCCCTGCTCGATCGCCTTCCGCCACGCGCCGTGCGGCTTCTTCCGAATCCTCGGAAGGAGCGCGCGGAGCGTCGAGCGTGCGTCCCCGACGAGGTTCAGCTCCATCGGATAGCGCATTCCCACCAACCGCGCGTCGATGTCGATCTGGATGCCGCGCGCCTGTCCTTCCTTCGGCAGGAACTCCGAATACGGGAAGCTCGAACCGACCACGATGAGGGTGTCGCAACCCATCATCATGTCCCAGCTCGGCTTCGTCCCGAGCAGCCCGATCGAGCCCGTCACGAATGGCTGGTCGTCCGACACTACGGCCCGGCCGAGGAGCGCCTTCGCGATGCCTCCGCCGGTCGCCTGCGCGAGCTCGACGACCTCCGCTGCAGCGCCCGCCGCACCGGCGCCGACGAGGATCGCCACCTTCTCGCCGGCATCGAGGATCGCCGCCGCGCGATCGAGCTCGACGTCGGGAGGGACGACCTGGGGCGCGACGTATCCGACGCTGGTGTGGACGGTGTCATGCGCGTGAGGCGGGCTCACGTAGTCGACCTCCTGGAGGTCCTTCGGGATGATGATGCAGGTGGGAGTCCGCTCGGAGAGAGCGATCCGCGCAGCGCGGTCGATGAGATGGCGCACCTGCTCCGGGCTCATCGCCGTGTGGACGTACTCGTGCGCGACGTCCTTGAAGAGCGTTTGCAGGTCGACCTCCTGCTGGTAGTCGCCGCCGATCGCCGTACGCGCGGCCTGACCTACGATCGCGAGGACGGGAGCATGATCCATCTTGGCGTCGTAGAGCCCGTTCAACAGATGGATCGCACCGGGCCCGCTCGTCGCCATGCAGACGCCGAGCTTTCCTGTGAACTTGGCGTGACCGCACGCCATGAACGCCGCCATCTCCTCGTGTCGCGCCTGGACGAGCTCGATGAACCTCCCGTCACGGGCGATCCGGTTCAGCGCGCCGAGCAGACCGTTGATCCCGTCACCCGGGTATCCGTAGATGCGATCGACCCCCCACTCGGAGAGGCGCCGGAACACGTAATCGCTGACCTTGGTCGCCATCCGCTCCTCCGTTTCGCCGGCCTCCGTGCAACGGGAGGGCCGCGCGCGCGCTCCGTCCACGCGAGAGTGGGACGCTCGAGTCCGCACGCGGGAGCGCGCCATTCCGCTCGCATGTGGCCCGAAGCATCGTCGCCGCGAAACGCGCGACGCCGTAGCCCTTCCCTGCCTCGCGTAACGGCACCGCTTCGCGAAGGGGCCGGAAGACCAGCGAACGAGCACAGCTTGGTCTACGGCATCACGTGCGACGAGAGCGGCCGTCCGCACGCGCTCACCGCAACGCGCTCACACGGAACCGCGCGGCCTCGGGCACGATCGCGACGCCGAGCCCAGGCACGTCGGGGTCGGGCCGAAGCTCCCCCTGCCTCGGCTGCAGCGAACGGTCGAGAAGGAGCTGCTCGATCCGAGCATGATCGTGGAAGTACTCGACGTGACGGAGCGGACGCAGGGCGCATCCCACGTGCGCATGGAGGTGCGGCGCACAGTGGGTCGACAGCGGAAGCTCGAACGCTTCGCAGAGCGCCGCCACCGCGAGGATGCCCGTGACACCGCCACACCGGGTGATGTCGGCCTGCACGACGTCGAGACAATCCGCGGAGAGAAAGCGGCGGAAGTCGGCGAGCACGTAGCCGTACTCGCCCGCGCTGATCTCCATTCCCGCTGGCGCCCGATCGCGCAGCAGGCGGAGACCCGAGATGTCCTCCGAGGAGACCGGCTCCTCGACCCAGGTGACGCCGTAGCTCGCGAACGCCTCCATCTGGGCGAGCGCCTGCTTACGCGCCCACGCGCCGTTCGCGTCCACGAAGAGCTGGACCTCGGGCTTCACCGCCGACCGCGCGAGCTGCACGCGCCGGAGGTCGTCGTTCGGATGCCGTCCCACCTTCATCTTGACGGCCGAGAAGCCTTCGTCCGACCAGCGCCCGAGCTGAGACGCGAGCTCGTCGTCGTCGTAAGACGTGAAGCCGCCGCTGCCGTAGGCGCGCACCGATTCGCGCGCGGGCGCGAGGAGACGAAAGAGCGGCATCCCGAGGATCCGGGCGCGGAGGTCCCAGAGCGCGATGTCGACCGCTGAGATCGCCTCCCAACCCAGTCCTGGTCGTCCGATGTTGCGGACGGCCCGACTCATCGCCGACCACGCCTCCGAAGTCGCGGACGTGTCCACTCCCACGACCGCTCGAGCAAGAGGCCCCATCGCGAGCTCCGCCGCGGAAGCGTGCGCGAAGGTCCAGCCGATGCCGCTGCAGCCGCCCCCGTGCGCGCGAACGACGATGACCGTGGTCCGATCCCACGCGAACGTGCCGTCCGACTCGGGCCGCTCCGTCGGCACGACGTAGACCTCGGCCTCGAGGAGCTCGATACGACCGCCCGCGTGTTCGAGCGTTGACCGCGGCAGTGTCATCGGACCTCCAACTCGTCCGCTCGCGCCTTCGTACTTCCGTCGTCACGGCTCGTCTGGCGACGTCCGAGACGTCCAAATGCAACGTAGGTACTCCTTCGGCCAACGGCACTCGGCATGCCGCGCATGGGCGCAGTCGACGACGGTGTGGCGTTTGCACTAGACGCGGCGATCGAGGCGCCGTCGTGGAAATCGAGGACTACGCCGTCATCGGAGACACGCACTCGGTGGCGCTCGTCGGCCGCGACGGCTCGATCGATTGGCTCTGTTTGCCTCGCTTCGACTCGGGCGCGTGCTTTGCTGCGCTGCTCGGAGGTCCAGAGCACGGGCGCTTCGCGCTCCAGCCCCTCGGCGAGAGTCGCGCGCGGAGGCGCTACCGTGACGACTCGCTCGTCCTCGAGACGGAGCTGACCTCGAGCGAGGGTACGGTGCGCATCGTCGACGCGATGCCGGTCCGTCATCGCCATCCCGAAGTGGTACGCGTCATCGAGGGCGTCACTGGCGCGGTCCGCATGCGCCTCGAGCTCACGATCCGCTTCGACTACGGACACGTGACTCCATGGGTCCGCTCGCTCGACGGTCGCCTCGGCGCCATCGGGGGGCCAGACGCGCTCGTCTTCGAGACACCAGTGGCGACGCACGGGCAAGACACGACGACGGTGGCCGAGTTCACCGTCCGCGCCGGTGAGCGCATCCCGTTCGTGCTCACCTGGCATCCTTCTCACGAGCAGCCGCCCCGAGGCGTGAATGCGCTCGACGCGATCGAGCAGACCACCAACTGGTGGCAAGAGTGGACGCGCCGCAGCCAGTCGGAGGGACCGTATCGCGACGCCGTTGCTCGTTCGCTCATCACGCTGAAGGCCCTGACGTACGCGCCGACGGGTGGGATCGTGGCGGCGGGAACGACGTCGCTCCCCGAGGTCATCGGTGGCGTGAGGAACTGGGACTATCGATACTGCTGGCTTCGCGACGCGACCTTCACGCTCTACGCGCTCCTCCATGCCGGCTACAAGGACGAGGCCGCGGCCTGGCGTGACTGGCTCCTCCGCGCTGTAGCCGGCGACCCGGGCACACTTCAAACGGTCTACGGCCCCGCCGGCGAGCGGCGACTCGAGGAGCGCACGCTCGATTGGCTCCCCGGATACGAGGAATCACGGCCCGTCCGCATCGGCAATCGGGCCGCGTGCCAGCTGCAGCTCGACGTCTATGGCGAGGTGATCGACGCACTTCACCAGGCGCGGCGCATGGGCCTGCCGAGCGACGAGAACGCATGGGATCTCCAGCGCGTCATCGGAGAATGGCTGGAGTCACGCTGGCAGGACCCCGATCACGGGCTCTGGGAGGTACGCGGGAGCCCGCGCGAGTTCGTGCACTCGAAGGTCATGGCCTGGACGGCGATCGACCGCCTCGTGAAAGGAGTCGAGCAGCACGGGCGTGAAGGGCCGGTCGATCGCTGGCGTCGCACCCGCGCAGCGATCCATGACGAGGTCTGCCGCCGCGGCTACGACGTCGAGCTCGGAAGCTTCACCCAGAGCTTCGGCTCGAAGGGGCTCGACGCGAGCCTTCTCCTTCTTCCCGGCCTCGGGTTCCTGCCACCCGACGATCCACGGGTGCTCGGGACCATCCGCGCCGTCGAACGCCAGCTGGTGCGCGACGGCTTCGTATTTCGCTACTCGACGAGCGAGAGCGAGAACGACGTCGATGGGCTTCCTGGACGCGAGAATGCGTTCATCGCCTGCTCGTTCTGGATGGTCGATGCTCTCGCGCTCACGGGTCGGCACGACGATGCGCGCGCGATGTTCGAGCGTGTGCTCTCGGTGCGCAACGACGTTGGCCTTCTCGCCGAGGGATACGACATCGAACGACGACGCCTCGTCGGCAACTTCCCGCAGGCATTCTCCCACGTGGGCGTCGTGAACGCCGCGCGCCTCCTAGGCTGTACTGCCGACGCAATCTCTCACCGCAGCGCCACGTGATGGCGCGCCGTGCTCGACGCGGTGCGCACTCCTCGCTTCGTTCGTGGTCCCCACGATTCAACGCGGGTCGAACGCCCGCCGTTGCGGATGGTCCGGGCGCGCCCCTAGTTCGCTCGGGCGAATTGCCCGTACGGCGCAGCTACGTGATCGACTCCCGAGCGACCGGCGTCACGTACTAGCTACGTCGGTCGTCGCGTTCGTCGGCGCGCAAGACGTCCGCCGACAACCAGACGAGACAGAGCGGAACCGGAAGCGCGAAGGCGTACAGCGCGAAGGCCGTCCCGCCCATGGCGAGCCCGATCACCACACCCACGGCAACGGCGACCGCCGAGAGCGCCGCAGCCATCGCCGTCCGTGTGCGAACGACCGGATGGGCCGAGGCGGAAGCCGACGTGACCGAACCGCGAGCACTGTCGCGCTGGAGAGCTGCTGATGCGTTCGTGGACATGCGCGACTCCAATGCGAGTCGTGTGCCCGAGCTCCCTCTGCGGTGGGTTGGGCCGCGAGCGCGAAATTCCTCGTGGTTCGCGGGCGTCGCCGCAAGAGCCGACGCAAGACCTGCGCCGCCGCGCCGGGATTGCGAGGGCCGCCCGCGGTCGAGAGGAGCTCCTCCTCGACCTCCGCAACACCGGGACGATGCGATCCCTCTTGCTCTCCGGTGGCGCGCCGATTGCGATGGGGACGTCATGAAGAAGTTCCTCGTTGGAGTCGACGGCTCGCCCCGGGAGCGGCAGGTACTTGCCGCTGCCGTGGACATGGCGCGGCGCGTGGGCGCCCGGCTCGTCGTCTTGCGCGCGGCGAGGATCTCGACGGAGCTTCCTCCCGAGGCCTACCTCATGGCGGAGGACGACGTGAACGCGGTCCTCGAGCGTCGCGCGAAGGTCGCGGTCGACGACGCAGTCAAAGGCGTCCCTCCACACCTTGTCGAGCGCGTGCGTGTCGAGGTCGACGAGCCGTGGCGAGCGATCTGTCGGGCCGCCGTCGAGGACGACGTCGATCTGATCGTCATCGGAGCGCACGGCTACGGGATGGTCGACCGCCTGCTCGGCACGACCGCCGCGCGCGTGGTCAACCATGCCGAGCGGAGCGTTCTCGTCGTGCGCGGCTGGGCCGAGGGCGGCGCCGCGGCGTGAACGGCAGTCGACCGAGGAGCCGCGACGCAAGCATTGCATCCCGCCGCCGGCGTTGCGTGCCGGCGGCAGGGACGTGCTGACATTCCGGGAGCCTCGCCGAGGCACGCGGCTCGCAACGGCGATTGCATGCGCCCCGACAAGCCCAGCCGGTCGACGTCAACGGTGAGCAAGCTCGGAGGCACGCCGATGCGCTGCCTCGAGATCATGAGGCAGTGGGTGCAGTCGGTGATGGAAGACGACACCGTGCAGACCGCGGCGTGGCTCATGCGCGAGAGCGACGTCGGCTTCATCCCCGTCCGGGACGCGGGCGGCACCGTCATCGGTGTGCTGACCGACCGCGACATCGCTACACGGGTCTGCGCCTCGGACGATCGCGCGTCGGAGATCACCGTCGGAACGGTGATGACACGCGGTGTCGTCGCTTGCCGGCCCGACGACCCCGTCGCCCGTGCGATCCAGCTCATGCGCCGGCACCGACTGACGAGGATCCTCATCACGGACGCGCTCGGCGCGCCCGTTGGCGTGCTCAGCCTCTCCGACGTCGCGCAATACGAGCGCCCCGCGCGGACGGGCCGCACCCTCCAGGCCGTCGCGGAGCGCAAATACACGCCTCGACCCTGACCGGCGCGCTCGGCGAGTCCTCGTCGCGCACGCGCTCCGCGCGCCCGCAGGCGCTCGGACCGGCGCGCTCGGCGCGGATGAGGTCCTCGTCGCGCGCGCGCTCGGCACGCCCGCAGGCGTGATCACGATCGATCGCGCCGCCACGTGCTTGCTTGCCTTTGACCGGAGCGCGTGTCGACAGGCGCGAAAGCGCCCGTGCGACTCCGCAATCGACGCTGCGTGCGATGCCCGACCGGCGCGCTCGGCGCGGATGGGATCCTCGTCGCGGACGCGCTCGGGGCACCGCGGAAGTGATCAGCCTCTCCGACCGCGCGCAATACGTCGGGCGATACGCCCGCGCGGACGGGCCGTACGCTCCAGGCCGTCGCGGAGCGCGAAGACACGCCTCGGCCCCTGACCGCGCGCTCGCGTGGGTGACGAGCACCTCCGAAGCCGTCCCCCCGACGCCTCGATGCTTCTGACGAACGAGGAAGTGTCCGGGCTCCGGCCTTCGCGTCGTAGTCGCCAAGAGCAGCAGCCAGGCACCGTGGACGCGCACAGGCTCAGCCGTTCGAGGCGCGCTCGCTCGCGTCCCGAGCAACTGCTACGCATTCGAGGTGGATCGACGTCCGTTCCGCAAGCGAGCCGATGCGCCCGACGATGTGATCGGCATCGCGATCGATCTCGGCGGCAGCTCGAGCGAGGGCCGCATTCGCTGTCCTCGATGCCGTTGGCAGCCTCGCAAGTCCGATCGATGGGAGTGCGTGTGCAGCCACCTCTGGCACGCGTTCGACACGTGCGGACGCTGTCCGGAGTGCAAGAACCAGTGGCGCGAGACGCAGTGCCTGCGATGCGCCGAGTGGTCGGCCCACGGCGCGTGGTACGCCTGATCGCGCAGGACATCGCTCTCAGAGGAGAGTCGATCGCGAGACTGCTCACGTTGCCCGCCTGAACGCTCGCGACGGCGCAGGCAACGATGCGGGTCAGAGTCTTTCCGCTTTCGGCGACCCTGACCCGCTCTTCGTTACGACGGCTACCTTCTCAGATGACCGCGTCCTTGACCGCCTTCACGGGGCGGGCGCGGACGGCCTTGCTCGCCGGCTTCGCCGCGAACTTCTGCTTCTCCTTCGTGAAGGGGTTGATCCCCTCACGCGCCGGACGCGCCGGCTTCTTCACGACGACGAACTTCGCGAAGCCCGGCAGCACGAAGATGCCGTTCTTCTTCAGCTCGCGATGACCGACCTCGACGAGCGTCTCGACGACGAGCTTCACCTGCTTGCGGGAGAGCTCTTCGCCCACCGCCTCGGTGACCGCTTCGAGGATCGCGCTCTTCGAGAGCGGCTTGTTGGTCGTCTTCTTCGCAGCCTTTGCCATGAGTCCACCTCTCTTCAGGTGACAGGGGTAGAGCGGTCCGCTCTGCAGAGCAACCGAAATTCAGCGCTCCTGGCCCTGATTTTCGCTCTTTTGCTCCGACCAGGTAACGCCACCGCTCCGTCCGGAGCACCCTCCGACCGAGCTCCGCGAACGGGATCCCGGAGGGCGACGACCGTCGAGAAGCCCTTCCCAGCTCGACGACGAGCCCCGGTCTTGCCGTACGGCGCTCCCCGAATGAAGCGAAGAAAGCCGCGAGGTTCGGAGCCGTGAACCGACCATTTTCGGCGCCGCCGGCGCGCGAACGGACCTGCCCGCAAGGGGCCGCCGTGCCGCGGTGCAGCGACGGAGCTCGGGCTTGGTCACCACATGCGGCAGGGGGACGGCGGCTCACGACGGAGGCTGGCCGGACGGATAAGCGGCCCCCCGGGGCGTCACGGCCTGAGCGACAGGTCCGCCACGTCGACGCCTAGCCGCCTCGTTTCGCTGCACCTTCACGCGGTCGACGCCGATCGACCAGACGAGATCGTCGAGGAAGACGCTCCGCTTCGCCGCCGAGTTGGCGTTCGACCTCCACGCCCGCAGCTCGGTGCCATATCCCGACGTCGAGCGGTCACGAGCGGTCACGAGCGCTCGAACGGCGCCTCCTCGTTCCGCAATCGACGACGCCTCACTCGACGCCCACGTCGTGGACGACACGCCCCGCAGCAGCTCACGCCCCCGTTCCGCGATCGACGACGCCTCACTCGACGTCCGCGTCGTGGACGTCACGCCCCGCAGCAGCTCACGCCCCTCGTTCCGCGATCGACGACGCCTCACTCGACATCCGCGTCGTGGACGTCACGCCCCGCAGCAGCTCACGCCCCCGTTCCGCGATCGACGACGCCTCACTCGACGCCCACGTCGTGGACGAGCACGCCGCTGAACGCGAGCGGTCGCGATTCCTGCCCTCGCCACCGCCTTCGCAAATCGTCATCGTGACGGCGACGAGCCCTCGCGAGCGAGGTAGTCGAACGCGAGATGATCCGCGGCCACCTCCGTGCTCGAGCCACGCGTCCCGACCTTCTCCTTGCGAAGGCGTCTCGGCTCGATGAGCCTCTTCACGTCGGAGACCTGGAAGCTCCCGCCGTCGAAGTGCGCACAGCTGGCCCTCTCGGCGCCCAACCGCATGTAGCGCTGGCACACAGTGGAAGCGTCCTTGCTTCACGATTCGCGTCGGCTCGGCCCGCGAACCGTTCAGCTGCCCGCTCGTTCGGCCGAGACCACGCCCTCTCAGACAGACCGCATGCGCGGCACGCGTGAGTCCACGTTCGAGGAGTCCATCGACGTACTCCGATCGAGCCCGCGATCCCACTCGCGCCCTGCGGCTGGCACCTCCCCCCGCGCCCCCCTACGATGAGACCGCGATAGCGTTTTCCGATCGGGTCACTATCGATCGGTGGAGCCACCCAGTGGCCGACCTCAGCATCGCGAACATTCTCGCGTTCGGTTGGTTGGTTCCCCCCCGCTGGCCCTCGGCCGGCCCCAAGCGGCCCGGGCCACCCCCGCCCGGGTGCCCCAAAAAGGGGCCGTCCAGGATGTCAGCTTCCTGACGCCCTGCATTCGTGGGTTTTGGGGCACCCGGCTGGGGGGTGGGCGGGGATGCGATCGTTGGAGGGAGGGTGGCATGTGGCGTGCGTGAAGGGGCGGCGCATGCATCCGATGTCGTTTCTCCAGAAGCGGAGTCATCTCTGTGCGGTGGCGCGGGGGAGGGAGATGTTCGAGGGCGTTGCGGACATGACGCCGGCTCGATTCGACATTCTCTATCTGCTTCACGAGCAGGTGAGCGATATCGCTAGTCGCGCGCGGTCGAACACCATCGAGCAGGCGCGGCTCAGGCGATTGCTTGGGTTGAGTCGGCAAACCGTTTGGAAGATGGTGGAGCGGCTCGTCGAGCTCGGGCTCATCACGAAGACGAAGGATGTCCACGGCGTCGACCGGCGAAGGAACATCTTGTCGCTGACCACCGAGGGGATTCGGCGCATCCGTCAGGCGTTCGGCGTCGCGTTCAGCGAGATGGTGCCGCTGCCACGCGATGCGCCCGCCGCCAAGGATGTGCCGCGCTACTGGAGGCGGCCCGAGCTCGCTGACGTTCAACGCGGGCGCGCCGGCGAGGTGATCCTGCCGGAGAAGGTCGGGCGCGAGGTGGCGAAGATCTACACGTCGTTCGCCTGGAATCGCGCCGGCAAGACGCGGCGTCAGAAAAGGCGTCGGTACCTCGATGACCTCGACCGGATGATGCACTACACGAGAGACCTTGCGGACGCGCTCGGGGACAGTGCTGCCATGATCTATCCGATCTGGGAACGCGATCATTGAGGACCGTCGCTCCGGAGTGGACGGAAGCCCAACTTCCACCGCACGCGTGAGCGGGGGGCACCGGCTCGTGAGCTCGAGCAGCGACTTCTGAGCGGGGGCTCCGGCTCGTGAGCTCGGGCAGCGACTTCTGAGCGGGGGCACCGGCTCGTGAGCTCGGGCAGCGACTTCTGAGCTCGGGGCACGGGCTCGTGAGCTCGGGCAGCGACTTCTGAGCTGGGGCAGCGGCTTGGACGAGGGCCGTGGGGGCCGACCGAAGAGGAGGCGGTACGCGGCGTGCTCTCGGTCGACGGCATGGCACCTCGAACGACCGACACAGCGCCACCGGCTTCTCGAACCTACGCGCATCCGCACCACGGCGGCCCGATGATCGCCGGACTCCGGCTCTGCCGCGTCTTCGGGATCGAGATCTACGTCGACTGGAGCCTCGCGATCATCTTTGCGCTCGTAGCGGTCGGCCTCGGAGCAGGCGCGCTGCCGCGCTGGCATCCGGAATGGAGCCTGCTGCTCGACTGGACGGTCGCGGTCATCGCCGCCACCGCGTTCTTCGCTTCCATCCTCGTCCACGAGCTTTCACACGCGCTCGTCGGAAAGCTGGTGGGCGTGAACGTCCCGCGCATCACGCTCTTCGTCTTCGGCGGCATGGCGCACATGCACGGTGAGCCGTCGAACCCGAAAGCCGAGCTCTTCATGGCCGCAGTCGGCCCGCTGACGAGCATGTTCATCGGCATCCTGGCGAGCTTCATCGGCGTGGAGCTCGCCGTGCTCGCGGGCGGCCCCGTGAGTGAGCCCGAACAGCTCATTCGCATGGCAGGTCCGATCGCGACGATCCTCTTGTGGCTCGGGCCGCTCAACGTCATGCTCGCCTTGTTCAACCTCGTCCCCGGTTTTCCGCTCGACGGCGGTCGTCTCCTTCGCGCGCTCCTTTGGTGGGTGACCGGGAGCTTCGACAAGGCGACGCGCTGGGCCTCCGGAGCCGGGCGCGCCGTGGGCTGGGGTCTGATGACCGTCGGCCTGCTCATGGCGTTCGGCTTCTGGGTCCCGTTCTTCGGGACCGGCGTGGGCGCCGGGCTGTGGGTGGCGCTCATCGGCTGGTTCCTGAACCACGCCGCACGGGCCAGCTATATCGCGCTCCGCATCCGTTCGCGGCTCGCGCGAGTGCCGGTACGCGAGGTGATGCGCTCGAGCCTCGACACGGTCGTCCCCGACATGCCGCTCGCCGAGCTGGTACGCGATCACATCATGAAGACGGACCAGTCGTCGTTCCCCGTCATCGATGGCACCAACCTCGTCGGAGTGATCTCGCTGCGCGACATCCAGCTCGTCGAGAGCGGGCAATGGCCGTCCATCACCGTACGGCAGGTGATGACCCCCTCGTCCGAGCTCCCGGAGATCGACGTCGACGCCGACGCGAGCAAGGCGCTCGAGTGCCTCGCTGAGCGCGATCTGGAGCAGCTGCCGGTCGTGGACCACGGCCAGCTGAGCGGCTTCGTCCGACGACAAGACATCCTCAAGTGGCTCTCGCTCCAGCCGGAGCCCGCCGTCTGAGCACCGGCATCGTGGCCGGCTGAACGGGTTGCCGAGCCGACGACTGCGGCGCGGCAATCGCGCTCAGCGACGATCGGCGCCTCGCTGGAGAGCTCGTCCCTAAAAGCGCCTCGCACGCAGCCGGCACGCCGACGGGGCGGACGGAAGATGCGTCGTAGCGCGCGACGTCTTTCGGCACCGAAGTTGAAGTGTCCCCGGAGATGAACCTACGCAAGCTGTTCCGGGATCGTGCGGACGCAGGGCAGAAGCTCTCCGCGCACCTCGACGCGTACCGTCGAGCATCGCCCATCATCCTGGGTCTACCGTGCGGAGGGGTGCCGGTCGCCTACGAGATTGCGCGCGCGCTGGGGGCCCCGCTCGACGTCTGCGTCGTTCGCAAGCTCGGCGCACCGATGCAACCGGAGCTCGGCCTCGGCGCGGTCGGCGAAGACGGCGCCCTCTACGTCGATCGCGAGACGATGGACCGCCTCGACGTCACGGAGGAAGAGCTGCGCGACATCATCGCGACGAAGCAGGCAGCGGTCGAGCGACAGGTTCAGCGCTTCCGCGGCGGAACGAGGCCACTCGATGTCCGGGGAAGGACGGTCATCGTGGTGGACGACGGCGTGGCCACCGGCGGCACGGCGCGCGCGGCCCTCCAGACCTTGCGCACACGCGGCGCCGGCTCGATCGTGCTCGCCGTCCCGGTCGGTGCATCGGAGACGCTCGACGAGCTCGCAGCGATCGCCGACGAAATCGTGTGCCTCCATCCGGAGGAGACGTTCTACGCCGTCAGCCCCTGGTACGAGGACTTCTCGGCGACGACCGAGGGCGACGTCATCGAGCTGCTCGCCCGCTCGCGGTCGGAGCTGGCGCGAGCTCGGCTCGAGCGCAGCCCGGGGCGAAGAGCGAGCCCAGCTCCTCCCGGTCGGACGGCGATCGTGCGTGACGTGCAGATCCCGGTCGACAGCGCGTGGCTCGACGGCCGCTTGACGATCCCGCCGAACCCACGCGGCCTCGTCATCTTCGCGCATGGCAGCGGGAGCAGCCGACACAGCCCACGCAACCAGTACGTCGCGAGCATCCTTCACGAGGCAGGGCTCGCGACACTGCTCTTCGATCTGTTGACGGAAGCGGAGGAGGAGATCGACGCGCGGACCGCACACCTCCGCTTCGACATCCCTCTCCTCGCCTCACGCCTCGTCGCGGCGACGGACTGGGCTCATCAGGATCGAGACACTCGATCGCTCGACCTCGGGTACTTCGGCGCGAGCACCGGAGCAGCGGCGGCGCTCGTCGCGGCAGCGGAGCGGCCCGACGTCGTCCACGCGGTCGTCTCGCGAGGCGGCAGGCCGGATCTCGCAGAAGCCTCGCTCGGCGACGTTCAAGCCCCGACGCTCCTCCTCGTCGGAGGTCTCGACGGGGAGGTGCTCACGCTCAATCGCGAGACGCTCTACTTTCTCGGATGCGAGAAGCTCCTCGAGATCGTGCCCGAGGCAACGCACCTCTTCGAGGAGCCAGGCACCCTCGACCAGGCGGCAACCTCCGCCGCGAAGTGGCTCACGAGCCATCTCCACTCCCACGTCCTGGAGTCGACGGTCTGAATCGCTCGCGGGTGAGCGACTCGTCGAGCCCATCCGTGAAGTTCACGTTCGAGCGCCGTTCGCGCAGGCGCCGAAGCGCGTTGCTCGGGCCCCGCCCGCGCCGATGCAAAACCATGTCGCTCCGGCGCGCGTTTGGCCTACGTTCCCCGTCATGGCGTCGCTCTCGTTCGTGCTTCGGGCGCGTGCACGACGTCTCCGATCCGCGCTTGCGCCCCGCCGGCTCTGGGCAGCCCGTTGGCGCATCTTCTTCGGCGCGCTCGCGGTCGTCGCTGCGCCGCTGCTCCTGGTGGGCATCCTGGCGCTATTCACGCCGCTGCCCGAGGAGCTCCGCGAGCCTGCCGCCCCCTCGCTGCGCGTCCACGCACGCAACGGCAAGCTCCTTCGCGAGGTCCGTGCCGACGACGGTGCCCGGGCGCGTCCCCTTCCCCTCGCCTCGTTCCCTCCTCACGTCCGCGACGCGGTGCTCGCAGCGGAGGACCGCCGTTTCTACGCGCATCTCGGCGTGGACCTCGGCGCGGTATGCCGCGCAGCGCTGAGCAACGTCACGCATCGGCGCGTCGTGTCCGGAGCGTCGACGATCACGATGCAGCTCGCGCGCACCGTGCGCCCGCACCGGCGAAGCCTCTGGGGAAAGGTCACCGAGACCGCGCTCGCGCTTCGCATCGAGGCATCGCTCTCGAAGGATCGGATCCTCGAGGAGTACCTGAACCGCGTCATCTACGGGCCGAACCTCCGCGGCTACGCCGCCGCGAGCGAGGCCTACCTCGGCACGGCGCCCGAGTCGCTGTCGCTCGCGGGCGCCGCGCTCATCGCCGGCCTCCCACGCGGGCCATCGCTCTACGCTGTCACGAAGCGGCCCGATCTCGCGAAGCGCAGGCGCGATCGCATTCTCGTTCGCATGGCCGAGGCCGGCATGATCGACGAAGGCGCGAAGGAGCGCGGGATCGCCGAGCCGATCGTCGCGAACGTCGACAAGCCGGCCTTCGGCGCCCCCCATTTCACGCGTGCGCTCGTCTCCGGAAAGATCGCCGGCGTGCAGCCTGCCCTCGCCGAGGCGATGCGGGACAAAACCGCGCTCTCGGAGATCCACACGACGATCGATCCGGAGCTGCAACGCACCGCCGAGACCGCGGTGACGGCGACGCTCGCCACGCTCGCTCCCAAGCACGTGACCGCCGCGTCCGTCGTCGTCCTCGAGAACGCCACCGGAGACGTGCTCGCGTGGGTCGGCTCACCCGACTTCTACAGCACCGCCGCGCTCGGCCAGAACGATGGCGTGCTCGCGCTCCGCCAGCCGGGCTCCTCGCTCAAGCCGTTCGTCTATGCGGAGGCGATGAGCCGCCTCGGCTTCACCGGAGCGACGCTCCTCCCCGACGTCGAGATCCACATCCCGCTCCCGGGCGGCGGCGACTACGTCCCTCACGACTACGACGGCAAGGAGCGCGGCCCCGTCCGTCTCCGCGACGCGCTCGGCAACTCGCTCAACATCCCCGCGGTCTACACAATCCAGCAGGTCGGGACGGCAACCGTCCTCGCTCGCCTCCACGCGTTCGGCTTCGCCTCGCTCGTCGAGGATGCCGAGCACTACGGCCCGGCGCTCGCGCTCGGCGACGGCGAGGTCACGCTGCTCGAGCTGGCGGCCGCGTACGCGACGCTCGCACGCGGCGGCGTGAAGAAGCCCGTGCGGGTGGCGACGCGCCTCGTCCGCGCCGACGTCCCGACCGAGCTCGAGGCGCCCGCTGCCGAAGGGCGCGTGCTCGACGAGCGCATCGCCGCGATGATCACCGACATCCTGAGCGACAAGAGCGCACGCATGTCGGCGTTCGGCGACCAGAACGTCCTCGAGCTCGAGGTCCCCGTCGCCGCGAAGACGGGCACCTCGAAGGGGTACCGGGACAACGTCGCCGTCGGTTACACGCGCGAGGTGACGGTCGCGGTATGGGTGGGCAACTTCGACGGCTCACCGATGCGCGACGTGAGCGGCATCACCGGCGCCGGTCCGATTTTCCGCGAGGTCATGGAGGCGGCCGCGCGAAGCCGCCCCGCTCCCACTCGTGCGCGCTCGCTCTCGATCGGCGACGATGCGGCACGGCTGGGACTCGCGCGTACCTCGATCTGCGCGCTCTCGGGTGAGATCCCGACGTCGGCGTGCCCCCACCGCATCTACGAGTGGCTGCCGGAGGGCGACGCCGATCACGCGCCGCCCTGCGCGATCCATCATCGAGTGCGGCTCGACATGCGCAACGGTCTCCGCGCCGGTCCAGGCTGCACCCGCGAGGTCACCACGGAGCGCGTCTTCGAACGCTGGCGTCAGCCCTACACCGAGTGGGCTCGGCGGACGAACCGCGCGCTCGCGCCCGAGGCGAGCTCGACTGCATGCCCGACCGACGATGACACGGCCGAGCTCGATGGCGCCCTCGGAGACGGAAGCGGAGACCCATCCGTACGCGACCCGCTCGCTCCTCGGATCGTCTATCCGTTCGACGGCGCGCGCTTCGTCATCGATCCGGAGCGGCCCGCCGAGCTCCAGCTCCTCGAGATCCGCGTGGAGCCGGAGGGCACTACGGTCGAGGTGCGCGTTGACGATACGATCGTCTCGAAGACGCGAACCTGGCCGCTCGCCCCGGGGACACATACGATCACGGCCCGGAACGGCTCGCATGCCTCCTCACCGATACGCATCACCGTCCGTTGAAGGTGCGATGTGCCCGAGCGGCTCGCGCTATCCTCGCAGCGGTTCGGACCTCTCATGAAGACGCACGTCGCCTTCTTGCTCGGAGCGCTCGTATTCGCCGGGACGATCGCCTCGGCCTGCGGCTCCAGCGAGAGAGAGAGAGCCTCCTTCGAGGAGGACGCGAGCGCCGGCGGCGACACCAGCGGCGGCCTCGGCAGCGGCTCGCTCGTTGGACACGACAGCAGAGCTCCGGTTGGCTGCAAGAACCTCGAGTGCAAGCAGCTGACCTGCGCCGACGGCAAGAAGACGACGGTGAGCGGCGTCGTGTACGCGCCGACCCCGCCTGAGCTCGGCAAGCCCGACCCGATCTACAACGCCATCCTCTACGTCCCCAACGACGCGCTTCAGCCGTTCCCGGTCGGTGTCTCGTGCGACAAGTGCGGAGCGATCGCCTCGGGCGAGCCCATCGCGACGGCGCTCTCCGCCGCCGACGGCAAGTTCGTTCTCGAGAACGTCCCGGTCGGCGAGGACATCCCTCTCGTCATTCAGGTAGGTCGGTGGCGACGCGAGGTGAAGATCCCGAAGGTCGAGGAGTGCACGGACACGCCGCTCGACGCCGAGCTCACGCGCTTGCCGCGCAACAAGAGCGAGGGCGACATCCCGCTCATGGCGATCGTCACGAGCGCCTTCGACGCGACCGAGTGCCTGATGCGGAAGATCGGTGTCGCCGACTCCGAGTTCACGACCCCCGACCAGGACGGTCGCATCCACATCTATCGCGGCTCCGGCGCGAAGCTCCCGACCACGCCCCCCACCGGCAGCGCGCTGTGGGGGTCGAAGGAGCAGCTCGCGAAGTACGACGTCGTCGCGCTCCCGTGCGGCTCGCAGCCGACGAGCGCGGAAGATCGGCAGAACATCATCGACTACACGAACAGCGGCGGGCGCGTCTTCATCACCGACCTCTCGCAGGACGCGATCAAGGACGGCCCCGCGCCGTGGCCGTCGACGGCGAACTTCGTCGCGGCAGGCACCTACATCAACCCGGCGAGCGTCGACACCACCTTTCCGAAGGGCGCGGCCCTCGCGGATTGGCTGCAGACGATCAGCGCGACGACGACGAAGGGGCAGCTCAACCTCACGGGCACCTACGCGCGCGTGAGCTCCGTCAATCCGCCCTCGCAGCGCTGGATCTACTCGAGCACGACCGCCCAGACCTATTCGTTCAACACGCCCGTCGGCGCCGAGCCCGAGGAGCAGTGCGGGCGCGCGTTCTATTCGAGCTTCCACGTGACGACCGGCGCCGGCGGGACATTCCCCCGCCAGTGCAGCAATGCCCCGATGACCGCGCAGGAGAAGGCGCTCGAATTCATGCTCTTCGACCTGTCGGCATGCGTCCAGAAGGACGACACGCGGCCCGAGCCGCCGCCCGTGAAGTAGCTGGAAAAGCCCCAATCGCGCGCCGATGCGCGTGATCGGAAGCGACAAAGCGCCAGCGTTCGGCGATAACTCGCACCGACATGGCGAACTTCGACTGGCGTAGCGCCCGGATCGGAACGATCGGCCTCCTCGTGCTCGCGTCGTGCTTCCGTGGCGCGGCTCCCACGGCCACGCTCGCCCCTCGCGGGCCCGACGCGCCGTCGAGTCGTACTCAGGGCCCGTTCGCGGTCGTGTACGCGGCGCCGAAGGGGCACGTCATCGATCGGAAGCAGCCGGGCGTCACGGTGATGTTCTCGCGTGGCGTGCGCTCGGTCGATATGTCCGACGACGAGCGCGTTCCGGCGATCACGATCAAGTCGAAGGCAGGCAACACGGTCAAGGGCGCATGGCGCTGGACCGGAACGCGCGGCCTTCTCTTCACGCCCGACGGCGAGCTCCCCGGCGGAAGCGACTTCGTGGTCACCGTCCCGCCCGAGGTCACTGCGCTCGACGGCTCGATGCTCGGCAAGCCGTACACGCTCGAGCTCGACACGAGCGGTCCCTCGCTCGCCGGCTTCAAGGTCATCGGCCCCGCAGGAGTGACCGAGCAGGCCCTCCCCAGCACGCCCACGTTCCGCCTCGAGTTCGATCAGAGCGTCGACCCCCTCGCGCTCAGGGACGCTGCCTCGCTGCGGGTCTTCAAGGCCGACGGCGACAAGGGCGAGACGATCCGCTTCGCGACGCTGCGCGAGACGGCAGCGGAGAGGAACGCGTCGACGTCGGTGCCGGTCCCCGAGTCGTACGTCGTGCTGATGAAGCCCGAGAAGCCGCTCCCGCTCGATCACCAGGTCGAGCTGACGATCGCGAGCTCGCTCCGCGGCACCGGTGGACCGCGGCCGATGAGCGCTCCGATCACGCGCACGATGCGCACGCACGGGCCCTTGCGGTTCGTCGACTTCTACTGCCCGCGCATCGAGGCGAGGGGGCGCTGCCGCGCGAACGGCGACGTGAAGGTCGTCCTCTCGAACCCCGTCGCCCCCGAGGAGCTGAAGAGCCACCTGCGCGCGGCGAAGCTCCCCGCACGCAAGCCGCCGAAGCCCGGCGCCAAGGGACAGAAGCGCAGCATCGAGCCGGCGACCGAGCATTGGCTCGGCGTCGCCCCGCAGCTCGGCGAGTCGTATCGCGTCACGCTCACCGCGGGAATGAAGGACGTCCACGGACAGCGCCTCGAGAAGGATGCGAGCTTCGATCTCGTCGTCGAGTCGCCGCTGACGAGGCCGGCCCCCGGGATCGCGGCGGCCGCAGCCGCGGCGGCAGCACACGCCCCGCGCGTCGAGAAGGCCACGCCTCCCGCCGCCGACGATGATCGCCCGAGGCGCGAGCGCCTCCCCTACCGCCTCGACGTCGGCCTCGTCGGCCAAGTGCTCGAGGCGACCGGCAGCCACAAGGTCCCCGTCGGCGCGATCAACGTCCCGACGTACACGAGCCTCGCCGCGCCGCTCAACGATGCGCAGGCAACCGCCTGGACGCTCTCCCGCGGCAACACCGCCGACTTCGTCACGCGCAACGGCTTCGCCTCGACGTGGGTGACGACGCGCGCCGAGACGAACCAGCGCGCCGTCGACTTCATCGATCTCGACGCCGCCCTCGCCCCGCGCAAGGGACGCGGACCGGCGCTCCTCGTCGTCTCGCCGCCGGGCACCAACGACGCCTACGGCGGCCGCGTCGAGTCCCTCGTCAACGTCACCGACCTCGGCGTGACCGCGAAGATGAGCCCCTTCGGCAGCCTCGTCTGGGTCACCCAGCTCTCGAACGGCAAGCCGGCCGCGAACGCGAGCGTCGCGATCCGCACGGCGAAAGGCGGCGAGGTCTTCCAGGGTACGACCGATCCGCAGGGCCTCGTCATCGTCCCGAACGAACGGTTCGACCCGCTCGCGCAGGAGACACGGAGCGGAGACGACTACTACGACCACGACGCGCGCGTGCGCGACGACGCCGTCATCATCGTGCGGTCGGGCGACGACTGGACGATCAGCAAGGTCGCTCCGTCGAGCGTCGAGCGCCGCCTCACGTCGGACTTCCAGCGGCTCTCCAAGGAAGGCCGCTGGATCGGGCTGGTCTTCGCCGAGCGCGGCGTCTTCCGTCCCGGCGAGACCGCGAAGGTCGCCGGCATCGTGCGCGTCGCCGAGGGCAGCGGGCTCCGCTCCATCCCGAACCGCGAGCTTCGCGTCCAGCTCACGGATGGGAACGACGAGCAGATCTTCGACGGACGCGCGAAGTGCGACGACTTCGGCACGTTCGCGATGGACCTGCCGATCCCGAAGACCGCCAATGTCGGCACTGCGACGATCTCGGTGACCGCGCTCCCCGGCGGCAAGTCCAACACCGTCGACGCCGGCGTGTTCAGGCACGACATCCGGATCCTCGAGTTCAAGCCGAACCAGTTCAAGGTCGCCGCCGAGCCGGACAAGCCGTGGTACGTCCGCGGCGACACCGCGACGTTCACGACCCAGGGCGACTACCTCTACGGCGCTCCGATGCAGGGCGCATCGGTCACGACGACCGTGTCGCGGCAGGAAGTGCCCTTCACGCCGCCCGGCACCGACGACTTCACGCTCACCGACGACATCTTCACCGGCGACTATCCCGACGAGACGATGGCTGCCGAGCAGGTCGACAGCCAGGACGGCGAGCTCGACGCGCGCGGCTCGTTCGTGCGGAAGGTCGACCTCTCGTTCGACGATCAGCGGCGCCCGGAGCGCCTCGTCTTCGAGGCCGACGTCCAGGACCTCTCTCGCAACAACGTCTCCGGGCGCTCGAGCGTCGTCGTTCACCCTGCCGAGTTCTACGTCGGGCTCCGCGCCCCGAAGGACCGCTTCGTCGCCGCCGGCACCGCGCTCAAGACCGAGGTCGCGGCCTTCGATCCGACCGGCGCTCGTCGCGCAGGCGTCAAGGTCAAGGTGGAGCTCGTCGAGCGTCGCTGGAGCGGCGTCACCGGCGAACAACCCGACGGCCGGCCGCTCCGCCAGAGCCGGGCGCAGGACGCCGTGGTCGCCTCGTGCGACGCGACGACGACCGCCGCGTCCGCTGGGTGCAATCTGCAAGTACCGAGGGCGGGCTACTTCATCGTCCGCGCCACCGCCAGCGATCCGCGCAAGAGCACCGTGCGCGCGAGCATGGGCATCTACGGAACGGAGGACACGCCGACGACGCAGACCGCGTGGGCGTCCGACGATCGGCAGGGCATCAAGCTCGAGGCGAACAAGAAGACGTACGACGTCGGCGAGACCGCCAAGGTGCTCCTCCGCAGCCCCTTCAAGGAGGGCCAGGCGCTCGTCACCGTCGAGCGCAACGGCGTCCTCTGGCGTCAGGTCGTTCCGATCAAGGGGCCGGTCCCCGTCGTGGACGTCCCGATCCGTCCCGAGTTCTACCCGAACGCTTTCGTCAGCGTCGTCGCGGTGCGCGGGCGCATCCAGGCGCCTCCGGCGTCGGGCGCCGATCTCGGCGGTCCCGAGTTCCGCTTCGGCTGGGCCGAGCTCGCCGTGAACCAGGAGGCTCACCGCCTCGACGTGAGCATCACGGATCCGAAGAAGGAGTACCAGCCGGGCGCGACCGTAGAGGCCGACGTCGTCGTCAAGGACAAGGACGGCAAGCCCGTCGAGAGCGCCCTCACGTTCTACGTCGTCGACGAGGGCGTGCTGGCGCTCACGAGCTACGTGACTCCGGACCCGCTCCCCGCGTTCGTGCGCCGGCGCAAGATGTCCGTCTTCACCTTCGACAACCGCGAAGGCCTCGGGCGAATCCTGCCGATGAAGGCAGGCGAGAAGGTCTCTCCGCTCGGCTACGAGTACGCCCTCGCCCGCAACCCGGGCGACGCCTACGACAAGGGCGACGATGGCGGCGACGGCGGCCTCAAGCGCGCCGACTTCCGCACGACCGCTTTCTTCGAGGCGGGTCGGAAGACGGACAAGGCGGGCAAGGCTCGCTTCTCCTTCAAGCTGCCCGACAACCTCACCACCTTCCGGATCATGGCGGTGGCCGCCGCCGGCGACGATCGCTTCGGATCGGGCGACTCGCGGATCACGACGAACCGCCGCCTCATGGCGCGGCCCGCCCTCCCGCGGCTCATGCGCGTCGGCGACGCTCTCGAGGCGAGCGTCGTGGTGTCGTCGAAGGTCGACGAGAAGACGCGCGACACGTCGCCGATGAAGGTCGACGTCAAGATGAACGCGACCGGGCTCACCCTCGCCGGCCCGAGCACGCGCAGCGTGATGCTGCCGCGCGGCGGGCAGATCGAGGTCCGCTTCCCGGTGAAGGCCGAGGCTCCGGGCGAAGCGGTGATCGGGTTCGAGGTACGCTCGGGCGCCGACGTCGATCGCGTCGAGATGAAGCGCAAGGTGGAGCTGCCCGTCTCGGTCGAGAAGGTCGCCGTCTACGGCGAGACCTCGGGCGAGGCGGCGGTCGGCCTCGGCGATCTCACCTCGATGCGCCGCGACTACGGCGGCCTCGAGGTCCGCGTCTCGTCGAGCGCGCTCGTCGGCCTCGGCATGACGCTCGACGGTCTCCAGGAGTACCCGTACGGGTGCACCGAGCAGATCACGAGCAAGATCCTCCCGCTCATCGCGATGATGGATCTCTCGAAGGACGTTCAACCGTCCGGCAACTCGAACGCGATCATCGATGCGGGCGTCGAGACGCTCCTGAAGCGCCAGAACTACGACGGCGGCTTCGGCTTCTGGGACAAGGGCTCGTCGGAGCCGTGGCTCAGCGCGTACACGCTCCTCGCCGTCGCGGGCGCGGCGGACAAGAAGCGCTTCGTCCCGCGCGACGTCATCGAGCGCGGGCGCAGCTACCTCACGATGAGCCTCGCGGCCGCGACGCGACGGCTCGCCAAGATCGAGAGCGACGGAGACGACCTCCCCCGCGCAGCGAACGAGAACGGGAACGGAGCCGACGACGCCGAGAAGCGCGCGAACGAGGAGCTCGCGCGGAAGATCGACTTCGTCGGCGCGGCGCTGATCGGAGACACCCTCTCCACGCTCGGCGCGCCGAACCCGGGCGCGCTCAACGTCCTCTACGACGCACGCGCAGGACAGCGCCTCTTCGGCCAAGCGATGCTCCTCCACGCGATGGCGCGGAGCGACATGAGCGCCGCGCAGATCAAGACGCTCGCAGGCGAGATCGAGTCACGCCTCCGCGTGGGGCCGAACAGCGTCGACATCGACGAGGACGACTCCCATGCGATGGGCTCCGTCCTCGAGTCAAAGGCACGCACGCTCGCGGTAGTCCTCCGCGCGCTCCTCGCGGCCGATCCGAAGCACACGCTCGCGCCGCGCATCGCCCGCCGTCTCCTTGCGCTCCGCCAGCAGAACGGCTCCTGGCGGACGACGCAAGAAGACGGATGGGCGCTGCTCGCCCTGGCCGACTACCGCCGGCTCCAGGAGTCCGGGCAGGGCGCCATGGATGCTCGCACGCTGCTCGGCGGTACGGAGCTCCTCCAGAGCAGCTTCGCTCGCGGCAGCGCCCGCGAGGACAAGATCTTCGTCTCCGCCGACACGCTCCTCTCGCGAGGGCCGACGCTCTCGTTCGAGGCCCGCGGCGGTACGCTGTTCTACTCCGCTCAGCTCAAGTACGCGACGACCGCGCTCCCCACGAAGGCACGCGACGAAGGGCTCTTCGTGACGAAGCTCGTCCGCGGGGTGGCACCGACGGCTGTGAACGAGGCGCTCGCGAGTATCCCGAAGCGAAGCGCCGACGCGGTCAACGCCGGCGAGCTCGTCGTCGTCGACCTGCTCTTCGAGTCGGCCGAGCCCCGGGACCACATCGTGATCGATGATCCGCTCCCGGCCGGGCTCGAGGCGCTCGACTACGACCTCGATACGACCTCGCATGCGGGGCGCGACGAGGAGGAGCGGCCGGACGCTCCGAAGGCGACCTTCCTCGGCACGACCTTCCGCAGCGCGAAGGCCCGCCGCGAGGTGCGCGACGATCGCGTCGTCAACTACTTCGACAAGATCGAGCCGGGCATGTACCGCGTCCGCTACCTCGCCCGCGCGACATCGATCGGCTCGTTCGTCGTCCCGCCCACACGCATCGAGGCGATGTACGCGCCCGAGACCTACGGGCGCACGGCAGCGAGCACGCTCGTCGTCCGCGCGAAGCCCTGACCTGGGGCGCCCCCCCGCAGCGGCTCGCCTCAAGCCGCGTGCGGGACGACGGTCGTGGCCACGCGGCGAAGCTCGCTGAGGGCACCTGCGAGGAACAGCGAGCCGGAGACCATCGCCTGCAAGCCGAGCAACCAGGGAAGCGCGACAGTGCCCGGACCGGGCCACCCGACCAGCAGGACGCCCAAGCCGACCGCGGCGATCCCACCCAGCATGACGAGCGCGCTGATGTCGTGGCGGTTTGACCAGCGCACATCGCTGACGCCGGTGATGATCGCGCGGATCCCACCGATGAGCCGAACCGGAAGCGTCGCAGGGAACGCCGCCACCAACGCTATCGCGACGGCGTCGACGACACTGATGAGCACGAGCGGGCCACGTCGAACTCCCGAAGCTCGAGCTCGCGTCAGCGCGTACACGCCAAGGGCGCAATCTGCGAGCAGGTAGGCCAGGAAGAGCCCGACGGTCCTCCCGTGCGGCGCCCAAGGGTCCGCCATCAGGATCATGCCGATGACCGCGCCGACGCAGCCGCGGCCCGCCAGCGCGACCCACAGCCTGACCTCCTGAGGATTGACACTTTCGTTCATGGCGCGCTCCGAGCAGCCGATGCTGCATGGCACGTGCCTCGTCGGTCCTGCCTGCGGCGCGCTCGTCTACCTGAATGGGTCCCTCCCGCTCGCGGATGAGCGATCTCGGCGGGCCGCCTCGCTCAAGGCGCGGCGTTGTCGAGGGTCACGACCGTCGAGGGTCGGAGCTGCACCAGCACCGGCCGCGATGTCTTGGCATCCGGATCGACGACGATCGCCGCCGGCTCTCGGTCGTCGTCGGCGTCGTCGTCCTCGTCCCCTGCTCGCACGCCGAGCCGCGACTCGTCGAATGACGGCGCGACGCGAAGGATCGCGTTCGTCGGCGGATAGACGTCGACGCGGACGTCGCGGCGGACGCTCCCGTCGGCGCGCTGGATCGTCCGCGTCCGCCGGACGCGATACCCCGGAATGCCGAACGCCTTCAGGTGCGCCTTGTCGTCCGAGATCGAGCGATCCCGCTCGATCGTACGGGTGAACGGCAGCCGCTCGACGATCTCGGTCCGGAGCGAGACCTCGAGCTTCGTCGCTCCCGGCGCGTCGATCCACACCTCGAGAGTGCCCTTCCCTGCCCGCGCGCGGACGATGGCCGGGCTGTCCGACGGATTCCGTAGCTTCAGATCGATCTTCGGAAAGGCCACCGTCGCGTCGAGCCCCATCCGGATGTACGCGCTCGGCCGCGAGTGCGGAACGCGAACCACGACGTCGAGCCCCGCGAGGAGCGCGGCGGCGTGGAGCGTGGAGGCAACCTGACAGGCACCGCCTCCGACGCCCTCGGCGATCATCCCGTCGCGGAGCACTAAAGCCTTCGCGTATCCGAATGCGGCGGTCCGCTCACCTACGGCATCGTTGAACGAGAAGGTCGCTCCGGGCGCGATCGTCCTTCCGTCGACCGCCTCGGCCGCGAGCTCCACGTTGAACGCACGCGCCTTGTGCTCCGCGTCGTTCGCATAGGTCGTCGCGAAGCGGCCGAGCGCGGCGCGCCCTCCGCGCTCCCCGGACGGCGTCTCGCCCGCGAACGCAAGGCGCGGGAACGCCGCCACGAGCGCCCCTATCGCGAGGAGTTGTCGGCGGCGAAGCTTCACGACCCCTCAGGTGTCGCACACCTCGGCCCCCGCGTCACGCGGCGTGCCGGTTCCCTCGGAGCACGCACCGAGAAGACTCTGTTGCGTTGAGCGTCAAGGCAGATGCCGCGTGAAGGCAATCAGCTGGCGCTTCATTCTCATCCCCGGTCTGCAGGGTGTATGCATCGGGCACGAGCCGTCGCCCGCTCAGGTCATCTTCGAGTCGCATCGGGCTCACCGCCACGTCGTCGACGCACCGCGAACGGCACCTTCGCCAAGGGGCTCCATGACTCGTGCGGCCCGCGACCTCCGCAGCGAAAGCGGACTGCGCCGCGCAACCTCGAGGAGCTTCGGAGCCCGAATGCGCGCTTCTTGATCGTTTGACGGTGGGGTTCGCTCGCAACGAACCGCGGTCCACGGCTCTGCCGATTGACCTCGGTATCCGCGCGTACGCGCGACCTGACGTGCGAGCCCCGCATCGCGAGGTCGAGTCGCACACGGAGTGACACGCGCCACGACGTGCCGATGCGAGGCGCCTATCACGATCTCGATTTGCACACGGAGTGACGCGCACCTCGAGCAGTCCATCATGTTCTCGCGCCGCACACGGAGTGACACGCGACACGGCGTGCGCCTCGAACCGAATTGCACACGGCGTCCCCCGCGCCACGACATTCGGAGCGAGGCGCCTATCACGCTCTCGAGTTGCATGCGGCGTGACGCGCACCGCAACGTTCGTCGAGCTACCCATCACCATCTCCACTTGCACGCGACATGACGCGCACCGCGACGTTCGCCTCGAGCTACCGATCACCATCTCCAGCTGCACACGTGTCGCCTCGAGGTGCCCATCACGATCTCGAGTCGCACACTGACGCGCGCCGCGAGACACCGTCCATGGGCTCATGGCCCCCGAGCGCGGCGCGGCACGTGAATCTCCATGCCGGTGCGCCCAATTCAATGAATCCCGATCGGCGCCAACCGCTCCCGCCATATCCGATTACGAATTACGGTTTCACACTTGACGCCCCTTGGGACGTGGCCGGTGCCAAACACGGGAGGTCGCGTCAACCCGGGCGCGCTGGCAGCCAGTCGGGTCCTCCGTGGCGACCGCGCGCGGAAGACCTCGCGACGTGATCGGAGCGTCGTTCGCCCGCGGACGGGGCCTTCCCGTGAGCCGCGAAAGTGCATGTTAGAAGCGGTCATGGACAAGCTGGGGGATCTGTCCGACGAGGAGCTGCTCGCGCGTCTGCGCGGGCATATGGGCAGCGGCAACGTCTGGTGTGCGAAGCTCATCGCGTATCTCGTCGAGGTCGACGAGAGGCGACTCGATCGCATTCACGCGTGCTCATCGATGTGGGACTTCTGCACGCGCAAGCTCGGAATGAGCGAAGGCGAAGCGCACCGTCGGATCGCAGCTGCTCGGACCGTCCGGCGCTTTCCCCAGGTATTCGGGTACATCGAGCGTGGCGATGTCCACCTCTGTGCGCTCTACGCGCTGCGGAAACACCTGACGAGCACGAACGTCGACGAGTTGCTCCGCGAAGCGTCCGGCAAGAGCACGCGGGAGGCCGAGAAGATGATGGCCGCGCGCTTTCCGCGCCCCGACGTACCGGCGAGCGTCGAGCCCATCTCGCCGCAAGCACTGCTATCGCCGGTATCGCCGGCATCGCCGGTGACCGTCGCGACGCCATCGCCGATCCATGTCGGGCGCACCTCCGATGCAGCGCCCGCGTGGTCTCTGTCGCCGGCGGCGTCGCCCGCGCCCGGACCTCGGCCGAGAGTCGAGCCGCTCTCGGGGTCGAGGTATCGCATCGAGCTCACCGTGAGCGGCACGACGAAGGAAACGCTCGACCGCATCAAGGATCTGATGCTCCATCGCAACCCGAGTGGCGATCTGGAGACCATTCTCGAGCGTCGCTCGCGCTGCTGCTCGCTCGCCTGGAGAAGGTGCTGGTCGACTCGGTTCGGCGTGTCACGTAGAGCCGCCCATCACGCGTGGCGCACGCCGTGACCACGCGACCTCGGCCGCCTCAGCCGAGCACATGGCGCCCCAGCGTTCGGGGCGACGACGAGCGATCTCGTACGCTGCGCGACTCGAAGCAGCTCAGGACGCGCCGCCGGCGCGGAGGTTGATGCCGTATTCGAGATAGCCCTTGAGGCACACCATCATGTGCATCCATCCGCCGCAGTTGCCGTAGGACGACTTGACGCCCTTCGCGTCCTCACGCCAGCCCGACTCGCTGATCTGCACCATGGTGCTGTTGGCATCGAGTGACTTGAAGACCATCTCGACGCGCGTGTCGTAGCCCTCGCCCCCCTCCCATTCGAAGACGATGCGTTCGTCCTCGACCACCTGTCGAACGATGACGTCGTGCTCGCCGGGCACCTCGGCGAACGTCCACTTCACCGTCGTGCCCTCTACGAGCGGGCCGCTCGCCACCTTGACGAAGTAGCCGCTCAGCTTCTTCGGGTCGATGACGGCGTCGAAGACCTCGGCGATCGGCTTCTGGATCTTCAGCTGGACCTGGAACTGAGGCTTCATCGTGCTTCTCCGGCTCGGGTTCGCCGTTAATGTGTTATAAAGTTATAACATGTCAAGAGCGGAGCACGACGACCTGCTCTTCAAGGCGCTGGCGGACGCTCGGCGCCGCGAGATCCTGGACCTCTTGAAGGACGCTCCGCGCACCACGGGTGAGCTCTGCGCGCACTTCGCAGGGTCGCTCGATCGATGCACCGTGATGCAGCACATCGGCGTCCTCGAGAAGGCTGACCTCGTCATCGCCCGGCGGGAGGGACGGCACCGGTGGAACTACCTGAACGCGGCTCCGTTCAAGGAGATCTACGACCGGTGGATCTCGTCGTACGCCACCGCAGCGGTCGATCTGCTCGTGAAAATGAAGCGGGACATGGAAGGCAAGTGAACGATGGGCACCGGTGAGCTCACGCGAGCGGTTCGTTCGTTCCCGTCCGCTGCTCATCGAGCCGGCGAGCGGTAGACTCTGCTTCCCCGGCGGCCACGAACGTGTCATCTCCGACCGAGAGCATGGCGGCGCGCGAAACGAGGCCCTGGTATCCGTCGCTCGACGGCCTCCGATGCCTCGCGATCCTGCCGATCGTCTGGCACCACTCCACGCCGCGGCAGCTCGACGGCCTGCTCGGGCGCGGACCGCTCGGCGTCGATCTGTTCTTCGTGGTGAGCGGGTTTCTCATCACGAGCCTGCTCTTGCACGAGCGGCGCGCTGCCGGAGGTGTGGCGCTCGGCAGGTTCTGGGCGCGGCGGAGCCTCCGGATCTTCCCGCTCTACTACCTCGTGCTCGGCGCGTTCGTCGTCCATGCGCTCTTCCTCCGGGTGCCGGGTCCGGCGCGCGATCACTTCCTTCGCAACCTGCCGTTCTACGCGACGTACACGTCGAACTGGTTCACCCACGGCGCGGTCGATCATCCGATCGTGTTCGCGTTCGCGTGGTCGCTCGCGGCGGAGGAGCAGTTCTATCTCGTATGGCCGCCGGTCCTTCGCTGGCTTCGCGGAACGCTCGGGCCGGCGCTGGCGATGCTCACGCTGGTCGCGCTCGATCAGGCCGCGGAGCGCGGCTGGCTCGCGCCGTACCTCGACGAAGGCCTCGCCCTCCGGATGATGCGGAGCATCGCGACGCCGATCGGCCTCGGGGCGCTGCTCGCGCTCGCAGCGGACGCTCCGATCACGGCGCCGCTCGTGCGTGCGGTCCTCGTGCGGCGGTGGTCGTCCCTCGTCGCGCTCGCGCTCGTCTTCGCCGCGGCGACCCTCGCATGGCCGCTCCTCCCGACCCACCTCACGATGACCGCGCTCGTCGGCGCGTGCGCGCTCCGTCGCGATCATGTCCTCGCGCCGCTCTTCGAGAACCGGGTCGTCGGGCACATCGGAACGGTCAGCTACGGGATCTATCTCCTCAACGTCCCGGTGGTCGCTGCGTGCAAGCGACTGGTCGGCGAAGAGAGCACCGTCCTCCTCTTCGCTGTGTCGACCGTCGCGAGCGTCGCCGTCGCGACCGCCACGTATCGATGGGTCGAGCGCCCGTTCCTCGGGCTCCGCGATCGCTTCCGCGCCGCGTCCGTTCGCGCGAGCGCGAGCGCGAGCGCAACGGCGCAGGGTCGACACGACGGTCGCTCCGACGACCGCAAAGCGGCATAGCCGGCGTGCGTCAGCTCACGTAGTGAACCGTCAACGTGTGGATGACGGTGTCGAGCAGCTCGTGCACCTTCTCCGTCGTCTCGGCGCGGACGACGACGTAACCGTCGCCTTCGTAACTGTCGCTCTTCGGCGCTCCGATCGACGGGAGCTTCGCCTCGACGAGCCACGGAGCGATCGCCTCGTGTGTCTCGCGGACACCGGTCACCGCAGCCACACGACCACGCCCCAGGCCCCGGATGAAGGCTGTGCCGGCGGCGTACTTTCGCTCCCACGGCGCATCGAGCTCGCCGTCCACGACCGCGCGCGCCCACGCGCGATAGACGTCGACGTCGTGGACGAGGCCCGTCATCTGACAGAGCTGGGGTCCCGGCGGACGCTGCGCAATCTCGCCGATCGCGATCGAGCCGTCGGCTTTCTCGTACCACTCCATGTGGGTCATCCCGTCCTCGAGACCGAGCGCGCGAATCGCCGCGACGCCGAGCTCACGCGCCTTGGCATGGAGCGCAGTGTCGACCTCGCGCGGCAGCACGCACGCCCACTGGATCCACGGCGTCTCGAGGACCTCGAGCGGGCCCGGGAAGTACTGCCCGAAGGACATGGCCCTCGGGACACCGCCCGTCGTGATCGTCTCGAAGCTGTGCTCGCGGCCGCGGAGCATCTCCTCGGCGAGCAGCGGCGAGCCGGCGCTCGCGCCCATCCCCGAGACCGCGCGGAGGAGCTCCTCGAGGGTGCTCACACGGAACGTCGCCTTCGCGCCCATCCCTGCCGGCGGCTTGAGCACCATCGGAAAGCCGACCTCCTCGACGAAGGCATGCGCGTCCTTCTCCGAGGCGATCAGCTTGTGGCGCGCGACCGGGAGCCCCGCCGCTCGGAGCGCGTCCTTCATGAGCGCCTTCTCGCGAAAGAGCTCCGCGGTCTTCACCGGCGTACCGGCGACGCCGTAGCGCTCCCGCGCCTGGGCGAGCTGCACCATCATCGCCTCGAGGACGCCGAGGATTCGAAACGGCTGGCCGTGACGGCGGCGGAGCACCTCGACGCCGTCGAGCACGTCCTCGACGGCGAGCGGCTCCGTGACGCGGACCATGTCGTCGTAGAGCTTCGCGTCCTCCCCCGACGGCGGCGTGTGGACGACCCCGAAGAGGCGCACGTCATCCAGCTTCCTCACGGCGCGGACGAAGCGCATCGTCGGTTCGGTCGGGAACGGCGCGACGAAGACGAGGTTCCGGGGCATTCGTCGAGGGTCCCCGGCCTCGGATATCTGGTCAACTTACCCGCTCACCGCCAGTGTGGTGCGCGGCGCCCGCCCGACTACGATCGAGCGCCGAAGCGCGCTCGATCGTGCGGAGCGTCGTAGTCGATCGTTGGGCCGAGCGGGACGATCCGGTGAGGATTCACCGTGGTCTGGCTCCAGTAGTAGTGCTCCTTGATGTGGGCGAGCTCGCAGGTCGGCTTCACCGCCGGCATCTGGTAGACGTCGCGGACGAAGCCCCACACGTTCGGGTAGTCCTGCAGCCGCCGCACGTTCACCTTGAAGTGGCTGTAGTAGACGAGGTCGAAGCGGAGCGACGTCGTGAAGAACGCGACGTCCGCCTCGGTGAAGACGTCACCGCACAGGTAGCGCTGCTTGGAGAGCACCCCCTCCAGGCGATCGAGCGTCGCGAACACGTCGCGGCACGCCTCTTCGTAGGCTGCCTGGGAGCCGGCGAACCCCGCGCGGTAGACGCCGTTGTTGTACGGCTCGTAGATCGCGTCGAGCGTCGCGTCGATCGCGCTCCGGAGCTCGGCGGGCGCGAGCGAGGTCTTGTTCGTCGCGAGCCCGTCGAAGGGCGCATCGAGCATGCGCATGATCTCGCGGGACTCGTTGTTGACGATGGTGCTCGTCTTCTTGTCCCACAGGATCGGGACGGTGACGCGCCCGGTGTACCGAGGCGCAGCCCGGACGTAGAGGTCGCGGAGGAGCTTCGTGTCGAAGAGCGGATCCGTCTCACCGCCGCCGCCGAATCCCCAGCCGTCATCGCTCATCTTCGGATCGACGATCGTGAGGCCGATCGCGTCCGTGAGGCCGCGCAGCGACCGGACGATCATCGTCCGGTGCGCCCAGGGACAGGCATAGGACGCGTACAGGTGATAACGGCCGGGCTCGGCGGCCAAGTCATCGGCACCGACCCGCGAGCGGAACTGTGTCTTCGGGCGCGCGAAAGCACCGCGCGCGTCGGGCGCGTACCAACCGACCTTCCACTCTCCGTCGACGAGCTGTCCCATGACGCGCGATTTTACGACGAACGAAGCCAGATGCATGCGTTGGCTGCTAGGATTCCGACGAAATGGAAGCTCGACCGCGAACCGCTCGCGACGCGAAGTGAACCGCACGTGCCGTTGGATCCGTCGAGCCGCGTTCGCCTGAAGCCGACCACCGCCCGTCATTTCACGGGCGACACCCTCTTCGATCGCCTCGCGCGCGTCATCTGCGAGGCCAACTGCCTCCCGCGCAAGGAGCTCTACGAGTCGTGGGAGATCGCGCGACGGACACGGCGCCGCTTCCGGGGCGGACGCGTGGTCGACCTCGCCTGCGGGCACGGCCTCGTCGCCCACCTGATGCTGCTCCTCGACGACACCTCGACCGCAGCGCTCTGCGCCGACAAGCGTCTACCGCCGAGCGCGAAGCAGCTGGCGAGCGCGCTCGTCCGCGCGTGGCCGAGGCTCGAGGGTCGGGTGACCTACGAGGAGCGCCCGGTCGAGGAGGTCGAGCTGCACGAGGATGACGTCGTCGTGTCGACGCACGCGTGCGGAGCGCTCACCGATCTCGTGCTTGCTCGGGCGGTCGCGGCCCGCGCCCGCGTCGCCGTCCTCCCGTGCTGCCACGACGCGGACACCTGCGATGCAGGGGCGCTCGAGGGTTGGGTCGACATCTCCCTCGCGATCGACACGACCCGCGCGCGCTGGCTCGCAGCCCAGGGCTACACGGTCCACACCCAGCTCGTCCCGGAGCAGATCACGCCGAAGAACCGTCTCCTGATGGGAGAACGCGGCGCGTGCGGCGGGTCGGGCGCGTTGGGCGCGTCGGGCGCGAAAACGACGAGATAGTTCCGGCGACGCTCCGGCCCTGTATGATGCAACGGGGAGCAAATCATGCGCAGAGTCGGACTCGCGATCGCCGGCATTTCATGTTTCATCATGCTCGCCTGGACGGCGGGCTGCGGCGACGACGGAGGCTCGGTCTTCCAGGGCAACGGAACCGAGGAGGCCGGGACTCCTGGCCCCGGTCCGTTCGGCGACAACGAGGGCGGTGCGGGCGACGGCGGCGGCGGCTCGCTCGATTGCGACGCCGGCTGCCCGAGCGGCTTCGTCTGCGTCGGAAGCAAGTGCCTCCCCCCGCAGGGCAGCTGCTCGCCGGACGGCGGCGCCTCGTGCCAGTTCGACACCTATTGCGATCCCAGCACCGGAACCTGCCTCCCGTTCGCCCCGGGCGGGAACAACCCGGCATGCACTCAGCTAGTCGTCCCCGGCAACTTCGCCCCGAAGACGAAGTGCGAGTTCCCGACCGCGGTCCCGATCGCCGGCGACCCGTTCCCGAATCACGTCGACGTCCAGACGACGCCGGTCGTCGTGCGCTTCGGGCCCGCGACGACGTCACCGAGCATCGTCGCGCCGTTCAGCGAGCCGGTGCCGTTCACCGGTTCGCTCGACAACTACACCGAGCACCTCGGCGTTCTCCGCATCCTGAAGGGCACGGACTGCACGCAAGAGGCCGTGCTCGGAGGTGTCGATCTCGACGGCGACGGCAACGTCGATTGGTTCCGCTCGTCGGCGGCGGTGGCGGTCGGCGATCTCGATGGTGACGGCTTGCCCGACATCGTCGCGTTCATGTCGAGCGGCCCGGGAACGAACGAGACGTTGATGGCGTTCACGCGCAAGACCGGCACGTGGCAGCCGCTGTGGGCTACAAAGAAGGCGACGCTCGCGGATGGCGTGACGGTCTTCAAGGCAAACGTCCCGAGCGTCGGAGCGAACGGCAAGGGCAACTGGGCGTCGCCGAGCATCCACGACCTCGACGACGACGGCGTGCCCGAGATCATCCGCGAGGGTTGGGTCTTCGACGGCCTCACGGGGAAGCTCCGGGCCATGCCGCCGGCGACCTACGCAAGCTATCGGCAAGGCATCCATCCAGTGCTCGCGAACCTCGACGACGACGCGAAGATCGAGATGACTAACGGCGCCCGCGTCTGGGAGTTCAACGGTGCGACCAATGCGTGGGTCGAGGAGACGTACTACTCGCAGACCCAATCGAGCCCCGCCGGCTGGGCGGCGATCGCCGACTTCGATCGCGTCGCCGGCGCGACGCAGGTCCCCGAGATCGCGGTCACGACGATCTCGGGAAACGTGGGCACGCTGATGGTCTTCAAGACCGACCACAGCCTCTTCATGGGCATGTCGGTCCCCGTCCCCGGCGGCGGCGGCGGTCCGCCGACGATCGCTGACTTCGACGGCGACGGTCTCCCCGAGATCGGCGTCGCCGGGCAGGCGTTCTACACGGTCTTCGATCCCGACTGTCAGGCGACGCCGCGCGCCGGCGGCAAGTGCCAGGACCGCACCCATTGCGACCACGTCCCCGGCGGTGCGTGCCCCGACAAGATCCTCTGGTCTCGCGCGACCCAGGACATCTCGTCGAACGTCACGGGCAGCTCCGTGTTCGACTTCGAAGCGGACGGCAAGGCCGAGGTCGTCTACGCCGACGAGTGCTTCACCCGCGTGTACTCCGGCACCGACGGCTCCGTTCTCTTCTCGCGCTACCGCTCGTCCTGCACGTGGAACGAGAACCCGATCGTCGCAGACGTCGACGGTGACTTCCGTGCCGAGCTCGTGGTGCCTTCCAACACCGCGTGCGGCGCGGTCGGCGTCGGACGCCCCTGCACCGCTCAGACGGATCCGACGACGACGGTCGACACGCAGTTCGCCGGCCTCCGCTGCCTTGCCAACTCTGACTGCGTCTCGAACATCTGCGACGCCGGCTATTGCCGGTGCGTGACGAGCGCCGATTGCTGCGGAGACAAGGACGTCACCAAATGCGAGACGTTCGGCACGCGCTGCGCGGCGCCGCCGAACGGGACGCCTGGGAGCGGCAACACCTGCCGCGCGAACCGGCCGAAGGCCTCGCAAGGCATCCGGGTCTACGAGGACGCTGCCGATCGCTGGGTGCGCTCGCGCATGATCTGGAACCAGCACGCGTACGCCGTCACGAACATCAACGAGGACGGCACCGTCCCGAAGACGAGCCTCTGGGCGAAGAACTGGACCGAGCCGAACCTCAACAACTTCCGTCAGAACGTGCCGGGCACGCAGAACGCGCTCGACATCGGCGACCTCACCTCGCAAGCGTCGGCGACGCACACGTGCGAGGGCGGCGCGGCGATCCTCGCCACGCCGGTCTGCAACCGCGGCACCGCCCCGATCGGCGCAGGGGTCAGCGTCGGCTTCTACGTCGGCACCACGAAGGTGTGCAGCGCAAAGACCTCGGGCGTGCTGCAAGTCGGCAAGTGCGAGACCGTCACCTGCAAGTGGGCGTCGCCGCCGGCCAGCGGTCCGGGCGCCGACGTCACCGTCGTCCCGAACGACGACAACGCGCTCCAGCAATGTGACCCCGACAACGACAAGGGCCTCGTGAAGGGCGTCTTCTGCAAGGGCGTCAACTGACTCCGTCCATCGCACCGGTCTGCCCCGGCTTGGCAGTGCCATCCTGTGCCGTGAGCGGCTGACGCGATCAGACCTTGCAGCCACTACATCGCGCGAAGCTCGGCGAATCGAGCCCGGCGTGGCATTTGCTGGGGAACGCTCATGCGTTCTCCGCGGCTGCTGGTCTTGATCGGTGTCACCACTCTCGTCGCGGCGTGCGGCGGCGCCCTCGAGTCGGAGCCGCTCCCGAGCTCGAACGAGATCGAGGAGGCCTCCGCCTCGCGCGAGCCCTCGACGCCTCCGTCGAGCCAGAGCGTTTCGTCGCCTGATGCGCCCTCCAGCCGGCAGGCGACGTCGCCCGTCATCCCGCCTGGCGAGGAGCTGCCCACCACGGGCGCGTGCGCCGAGCGCAAGAGCTCTCCGGGACGGATCGGCGGTGCTGCCCCGGGCATCAAGTGCAGTGTTCGCAACGCCACGACGGAAGCCGGCACGGGCTTCGTGTCGATCGCACCCGTCGAGGGCAACCTGGGCGACGCTGCGATGACGGACGGAACACTGCTCCTCCGCTGCGCGACGGCCGACAAGGTGCTCTTCCAGGCAGCCATTCGGTGCTTCGCGGGCAACGGCGACTACACGGTCGCGCCTGGAGACATCGTCCTCGGAGGCGATCTCTCCGACCGCGCCTGCAGGCTCGCGATCGACATCGACGCCAGCGCGGTCCGCGGCTTCATCGAATGCCCCAACGCGCCCGAGGATCCCGACAACGTCTTCGCGTCGAGCGGGGCTCCGATCGGGCTCGGCCACTTCGATCTGACGCGAACGTTCTGAGGGATCACGGAATGCGATTGCGATTCTCGAGGCTCGTCGTGATGACGGCAGCGGCCGCCGGAGTCGCCGGCCTCGGCCATGGCTGCGGCGGTGAAGCGGCGCAACGACCGACAGTCGAAGTCGAAGCCGATGCCGGCGGGCACGACGCGCAGGTCGATGCCGCCTATACGATGAGCGGTCCCTATCGATGCTGCGCGCCCGGCACCGGCACCGCATGCTGCACGGACACGAAGGAGGGGATGTGCTTCGAGTACGGCGGCCTCTACGGAGATTGCCGTAAGGCAGGAGAGCAGTACGAGGGCAAGGTCATCTGCGCTCACTGCTGTCCTGGGCTCACGCGAGGGGCGATCCTCGTGCCCGGCAACCGGGTCCCGTCGTCCGCCGATCAGCTGCCGGAAGGCTGTGACGACGAGGCCCCGGACAGCCTGGGTGTCTGCATCCAGTGCGGTGACGGCCTCTGCGGACCGGGCGAGAACTTCTGCAACTGCCCCGACGACTGCCCGCGGCCGGCCGACGCTGGCTGACGACCGTTTGCCTACGGGGCCGCGAAGAGCGGCGGAGCAGACAAGAGGCAGCGTGTTTCACGGTGGGCATCGTCGCGATGCACCGTCAGGAGAGCGGTTGCCGAAAGGGCATGCGTCGGCCACATCGGGCCGATGCATGCCGAGCCCCCGTCGACAGTTCAGGGAGTCTTCGTGACTGTTCCGGGGCGCGTCGTGATGTCGCCTTGTGCTCCGGCGAAGTTCACGCGAAGCGACGTGAAGGAGGTCGCGGAGGCGGACGCGAGCTCCATCACGATGCCGCCGGACGGCTGAGAGCCGCCGATCTTCTTCGAGTCGACGAGAAGGCGCGCGCCCGTGGCGCTCGGCTCGAGGATGTCGTCCTGACCGTCCCAGGTGACCGTGAGGTCCTGCGCGGCGCAGCTCACGCTGCTCTTGCCACGGACGCGCACGGTCCCGGCCGCGGTGACCTCGATGGTGAGCGGATTCGGTTGGCAGGTGTTCTGCTCGGAGACCGAGGTGTACGTGCCAGCCAGCTGCGCGAAGAGTGAAGGCACCGCCGTGCCGGAGGCGAGCAGGTCGTTGCGAAAGAGGTACTCTGCCGAGAGTCCGACGTAGCCACGGATGTGTCCGTCGGGGAAGTACGCCACCGTGATGCGCCGCTTGAGCGACGCGTCAGCGGGTGGATTGGCGAAGTAGTCGTCGATCGCGACCTCCTTGCCGCCCGGTGGTGCAAACGGGCGCTTCGCGGTGTCGTCGATCCAGACGACGCACGTACCGTCGCCGCACGACTCGTCGGCAAGCGGCACGGCGATCGACGTGATGACCGTGCCATCGGTGCGCGTCAGCTTCTGGCCGATCGTGGTGCCGTCGAACGTCACCGAGAGCTTGGCGGGGCCGATGTCCGCGAGCGTGGGCGCCGCGTGGATGACGACGTCATGCTCACCGACGACGGCCGCGAGGAGCTCGGCGTCGGAGCTCTGCGCCGTAAAAGCGAGCGGCTTGCCCTTCGGCACCCCACCGCTGAAGGCCGGTGTGGTCGGGCCGGCATCGGGCGGCGTCGAGGCATCGCCCCCGCCGGACGTCGACGTCGGCGTCGGCGCCGGAGTTGCCCCGGCGTCCGTGCCGTCAGGGGTGGTGTTCGACGAGGGCTCGTCGCCGTCGCAAGCCGGCACCAGAAGCGTGAAGGCGGTCAGGACAGCGAGCGCCGCGACGGAGCAGGTGGACGCGCGAAGCCCGAGAGCAAGGCGGGACCAGTTCGAACGAGATACATGCATCGTGATTCACCGATACGAGCCCGGCACGCACCGCGACAAACGGAAACGAGGCGTACCGCACGTTCATGCGGTGCGACCCGCGAAGGCATGCGCACCTCGGTTCGCCCTCGAGCGCTCGCGCTCCAGCGCCGCGAACGACAGCCCGGCGCTCTTCTCGGCTGTCGTCCTCGCTGGAGCCGTGAACGCGATCGCGATTCAGGCGCGTTCGAGCATCTCCAGGAAGGCCTTTGCCGAATGGCTCAGCGGGCGCTTCTCGACTCGCACCAGATAGATCTTGCGCTCGAGCTTCAGCTCCTTCACCGGAACCTCCTTGAGAACGCCTTGCCGGAGATCCTGCTCCGCGCAGAGTCGCGGCAAGAACGCGACTCCCTCCCCCGCCTGCACCATGCGACGGATGCTCTCCACGGTGGGCATCTCGATGTCGGTGTTGAGCGGGACCTTGGCCTTCTGAAACGCCTTGATCACCGCATCGCGATACGGGCTCGGGACGTTGTGGGCCACGAACGTCTCCATCGCCAGGTCCTTGATCCCGAGCATCCTCCGGCTCGCCAGGTGATGGTTCGGTGCCACGAGGAACGAGAGGTGGTCGACGTAGAGGACGCGGGACAGGAAGCGATCGTCGTGGAGGCGATAGCTCACGACGCCGAAATCGAGATCGCCGGCGAGGAGGCGCTCGGGGATCTCGCCGGAGCGGCTCCGCTGCACCACGAGCTTCACCTTGGGGTACGCACGACGGAAGCGACCGAGGTGAGGCAAGAGATAGAGCGTCATGCTCTCGTTCGCGCCGATCACGAGCCTGCCCACGGCCTTGTTCCGGAGCTCGGCGAGACGGCTCAGGAGCTCTTGATGCAAGTTCTCCTGGCGGCGCGCGGCCTCGAACACCACCTTCCCAGCGTCGGTGAGCGCCAGGTCGCGACCGCTCCGGTCGATGAGGGTCTCGCCGAGCTCGCCCTCGAGACGCTGCACGGCCAGCGAGACAGCCGGCTGCGTGCGAAGGAGCTTCTCCGCCGCACGGGTGAAACTCTTCTCGTTGACGACGGTAAGAAAGACGTTGAGCGGAGAGGTGTCGTTCAGCATCAGCGTGGCTCCATGAGCCCGGGGTCCGAGCGCATTGAATCAGCAAGTCTTATCGAACGACTAGCACTATTGATTGGAGTAATGACCGCATAGCAACGATGGTGGCGCCCTTCCGAAGGGGTTCCATGGACCGAGTTCAGATCTTCGATACGACTCTGCGTGACGGCGAGCAGGCCTGCGGGTGCAGCATGACGGTCCCCGAGAAGCTACGCCTTGCCGCGCAGCTCGAAGCTCTCGGCGTCGACGTGCTCGAAGCAGGATTCCCAGCGGCCTCGGCCGGCGACTTCGATGCAGTGAGCGGCATTGCTCGGCGCGTGCGCTCGGCCTCCGTTGCCGGGCTCGCGCGGGCGCGGACCGCCGACATCGAGACGGCCTCGCGCGCGCTCGATGGGGCCGCACGGCCCCGCATCCACACGTTCATCGCGACGAGCTTCATCCACCGGACACGAAAGCTGCGCCTCAGCCAGCAGGAGGTGCTCGACAGCGCCGTCAACGCGGTGCGCCTCGCCCGCCGCTACGTCGACGACGTGGAGTTCTCCGCGGAGGACGCGACCCGCACCGAGCCGGAGTTCTTGTGCGAGGTCGCACGTGCGGTGGTCGAGGCGGGAGCGTCGACGGTGAACGTGCCGGATACCGTGGGGTACGCCATCCCCGTCGAGTTCGGCGGGCTCGTCGCGCGCGTGGTCGAGGCGGTCGCCGGGCGTGCGGTGGTGAGCGTGCACTGCCACGACGACCTCGGGCTCGCGACCGCGAACAGCCTCGCCGGCGTGCGCGCCGGCGCCCGGCAGGTGGAGTGCACGGTCAACGGGATCGGCGAACGAGCCGGCAACGCCGCGCTCGAGGAGGTGGTCATGTCTCTCCGGGTGCGGCAAGACCAGTTCGGGCTCGAGACCGGGATCCGCACGCGAGAGATCTTCGCGAGCAGCCGGATGCTCGCCGAGTGCATCACGTTCGAGCCGCAACCGAACAAGGCCGTGGTCGGACGCAACGCGTTCGCGCACGAAGCTGGCATCCATCAGGACGGAATGCTGAAGGACCGAGCCACCTACGAGATCATGGATCCGAAGGACGTCGGCGTCCCCGAGAGCCAGCTCGTGCTCGGAAAGCACAGCGGCCGGCACGCGCTCCGATATCGCGCTTCGGAGCTCGGCTGTCCGCTCGACGACGGCGCGCTGGAGCGCGCCTACGCAGCGTTCATCGCCCTCGCGGATCGAAAGAAGTGGGTCTCGAACGAGGAGATCCTGAGCCTCGTTCGACGGGCGGCGCGCGGCGAGGCGAGTGTGAGCCGCGAAGGAATGGAGCGTACGGAGTAGACCATGCAGCTGAAGATCCTCTCTCTTCCGGGCGACGGAATCGGGCCCGAGGTGACCGCCGAGGCCGAGAAGGTGCTGGAGTGCGTGGCCACACGCTTCGGCCATCATCTCGAGCTCACGCGCGGACACATCGGCGGCGCCGCGCTGAAAGCCGAAGGCACGCCGCTGTCGGCAGCCACCAAGCGAGCGGCCTCCGCCGCCGATGCGGTGCTCCTCGGCGCGGTCGGGATGCCCGAATACGATCGGAACGCTCCCGCGGAGCGTCCGGAGAAAGGGCTGCTCGACCTGCGAAAAGAGCTCGCCGTTTACGCCAACCTGCGCCCCGTCAAGGCGTACCCGAGCCTCGTGGGCGCATCGCCGCTGAAGGCAGACCGAATCGAGGGGACCGATCTGCTGATCGTGCGCGAGCTCACCGGAGGGCTCTACTTCGGCACCCCACGAGGGATCGACGGGAAGCACGCGTTCAACACGATGGCGTACACCGCAGACGAGATCGAGCGAGTGGCCCGCATCGCCTTCGAGCTGGCGAGGAGCCGGCGCGGAAAGGTCACGAGCGTCGACAAGGCCAACGTCCTCGAGACCTCACAGCTCTGGCGGCAGGTCGTGACCGAGGTCGCACGCGACTACCCCGGAGTCGAGCTCGAGCACCTGCTCGTGGACAACGCGGCCATGCAGCTCGTCTTGGCCCCGCGCCGCTTCGACGTGCTCCTCACCGAGAACATGTTCGGCGACATCCTGAGCGACGAGGCCGCGGTGCTCGCAGGCTCGATCGGCGTACTGGCTTCCGCTTCGGTGGGCGCGAGGCGCGAAGACGGCAAGCTGCCCGGCCTGTACGAGCCGATTCACGGATCCGCTCCTGCGATCGCGGACAAGGGCGTAGCCAACCCGATCGGAGCCGTCGGGTCCGTCGCGCTGATGCTCGAGTGGAGCTTCGGTCTTCGGGACGAGGCCAGAGCAATCGACGCTGCCGTGAGCCGCTGGCTCGACGACGGGCCACTCACGGCGGATCTCGGCGGGACCGCAAGCACGTCGCAAGCGGGCGACGCGCTCTGCGCTTGGATTCGAACCGCACACCGGACACCGTCATGACGCAAGCACGAACCCTGTACGATCGACTCTGGGACGATCACCTGGTGGTCGAGCGGCCGGACGAGCCCGCCCTGGTCTACATCGATCTGCATCTGGTCCACGAGGTCACGAGCCCGCAAGCCTTCGAGGGACTCCGCCGACGCGGCCTCCTCGTACGGCGGCCGAACCGAACGGTGGCCACCATCGATCACGCGATCCCGACCCACGATCGCTCGCTCCCGATCGCGGACCGCGTGGCGGCGGGGCAGATCGAACAATTGAAGAGAAACTGCACCGACTTCGGCGTACCGCTCCACGGCCCGGGCAGCGGCAGACAAGGCATCGTCCACGTCATCGGGCCCGAGCTCGGGCTCACGCAGCCTGGCATGACGGTGGTCTGCGGCGACAGCCATACCGCCACGCACGGAGCGTTCGGTGCCCTCGCGTTCGGGATCGGCACCAGCGAGGTCGAGATGGTGCTGGCCACCCAGTGCCTGTTGCAACGTCGCTCCAAGAACCAGCGAGTGGAGGTCACCGGCCGTCTCCGCGACGGAGTCACGGCCAAGGATCTGATCCTCGCGCTCATCGCCCGCATCGGCGTCGACGGCGGAGCCGGGACCGTCCTCGAATACACGGGCAGCGCGGTACGCGCGCTCGACATGGAAGCGCGCATGACGGTCTGCAACATGAGCATCGAGGCCGGCGCACGGGCGGGCATGATCGCTCCTGACGACACGACGTTTCAGTATCTCCACGGGCGACCGTTCGCGCCGTCCGGTCGAGCGTGGGACGAGGCCCTCGAGCGCTGGCGAACGCTGGTCACCGACGACGGCGCCTCGTTCGACCGCAGCGTCGAGATCGACGGCGACGCGATCGAACCGATGATCACGTTCGGCACCAACCCTGCGCAAGCGATCGCGATCGGCGGACGGGTGCCGAGCCCGACCGACGTGCCCGCGGCGGATCGCGAGGCACTGACCAAGGCGCTGGCTTACATGGGCATCGAGCCCGCCCGACCGATCCTGGGACACCCGGTGCAAACGGTGTTCATTGGGAGCTGCACGAACGGCCGCCTCTCGGACCTGCGCGCGGCAGCTTCGGTGCTTCGCGGACGCAAGGTGCATCCCGGCGTGCGAACGCTGGTGGTCCCCGGCTCGGAGGACGTGGGCCGGGCGGCTGAGGCCGAAGGGCTCGCAGATATCTTCCGCACCGCTGGCGCCGAGTGGCGCGCCCCCGGCTGTTCGATGTGCATCGCGATGAACGGGGACGAGGTCCGGCCCGGCGAGACCGCCGTCTCCACCAGCAACCGCAACTTCGAAGGGCGTCAGGGCAGAGGGAGCCGGACCCTGCTCGCGAGCCCCCTCACCGCCGCCGCCGCCGCCGTGACCGGCGCGGTCGCCGACCCACGGACCTTCGCATGACACCATTCATCGCGTTCGAGAGCGTCTACGCGCGCCTGCTTCGGAGCCACATCGACACGGACCAGATCATCCCGGCGCGCTTCCTCAAGACGACGTCGCGCGAGGGGCTTGGGCGACACGCCTTCGCCGACTGGCGCTACGAAGAAGGCGGGCAGCTGCGGCCCGACTTTCCGCTCCATCATCCTTCGGCCCGCGGAGCGACCGTGCTCCTGGCCGGCGAGAATTTCGGCTGCGGGTCATCGCGCGAGCACGCGCCTTGGGCGCTCCTCGAGATGGGATTCCGTGCCGTGATCGCCCCCTCGTTCGGGGACATCTTCCGTCAGAACGCGCTGAAGAACGGGCTCCTTCCGATCGCCGTCGACGCGGGCGTGCATGCAGCGCTCGCCGACGCCCCTCCCGACGCGACGGTCGGTGTCGACCTCGGGGTCATTCGCCTGCCCGACGGCCAGCGTGCGTTCTACCCGATCGACCCGTTCTGGAAGGCCTGCCTCGCCGGAGGAATCGACGAGATCGAATACGTGCTACGGCAGGCGGAGGCGATTGCCGACTTCGAGCAGGGAGCGCGGTAGACGCACTCGGTCGAATACATCCGTTGCCGATGACGAAGCGCGAGGCCCCAGGACGACCTGAGGGCCTCGCGTGGATTCGGCTCAGCCTTCCAGGCTTTCGTCAGGCACTTCCGGCACGCCGGCGTCGACAGGCACTGGCGAAGGCTCCGGCACGCCGGCGTCGACAGGCACTGGCGAAGGCTCCGGCACGCTGGCGTCGACAGGCACTGGCAAAGGCTCCGGCACGCTGGCGTCGACAGGCACTGGCGAAGGCTCCGGCACGCTGGCATCGACAGGCTCCTCCGGTACGGAGGCATCGACGGGCTCCTCCGGTACGTTCGCGGCCAGAGCAGCGGCAGACGCCCCCTCGTCGCCGTCGAGGTCGAGGCCGCAGGCGAAGGTCGGCAGAACGAAAACGAACAGAATCGCGATACGGAATGGCATCGTCATGATCGAGAATGGGCACGAGCGCGATTCATCGATCACGACATTTGCCATTTCTCACCGACACCACGTCGCACGTCGCACGCGGCGCTCCATTACCGCGGTATCGCGACGAACGACGCCAATCCGCCGGGCTCGCCTCGCGCGAACACGTTCGAGTCCGCATATGGCTGTTCGTCGCACGTGATGACGCCGTCGATCGATAGCCAATCGTCGACGAGATCGACCTGACAACGGCGATCCGACGGCACTCCGGCAAGCTCCAGCGCTCCGACGCGGACATCATGCGGTCCACTGCCGACCGGCGGACCGAACGTCACGCGCAGCAGGACTTCGTCCGCTGCGGAGCAGGTCACCGTCACCACGCCCTCCGGTGTCCGTTCGAACTGTGCCGTGTCGCCGGTGACGAGCATGCGGTCGTAGGTCGGCGGTTCCGAGTCGCTCGCCACCTGACCCAGCTTCACCGTCTGACAACGCCCCGTGTCGGGGATGCTTGCGTCCACGGGCACCGATGGCGAGGGCTCGTCACCGACCGAAGCGTCGGAGGGCGTGAGCGAGACTCGTTCTTCGTCGTCGAAGCTGATGGCGCTTCCGCTGCACGCCACCAAGAGCAGCGCGAACGACACGCGGACCGCGCCGCACGGCCTAGGCCTCGTTCCCGAACGCCGCTGCCTCGATCGACGGGTCACGGCGCTCCGTTCGGGCTCTCGAGCAGCGCGCGCATGCGTCGTGCGATCGGGCTCGTGTCGTTTCCACGAAGGTACGGCGCGGCGACGCGCTCTGCGGTGCTCCGGTCACCGCGAGCGACGAGCGCCTCGACGCGGACCACGGCGGCTTGGTCGGTCAGCTCGCCTCCGGGGAAGCGACTCGCATACGCGTCGAGCGCCGCGAGGGCTTCGTCGGGACGAAGGCTCGCCGTCGCCCGCGCCCGGTCGAGGAGCATGACCTGCTCAGCCATCAAAGAAACGGAGAGTGGCGTCGCCGTGTCCGTAGGAGCGGGCGGTTGCGGAACGTCGGTCGCCGACACGGCAGGCGAGGGCGACGGGATGCTCGGCGTGGTCGTTCGTTCGAGGCGCGATTCGCTCCGAGGAAGGAGCGCCGAGGTCCCGTGAGCAGATGGTGCACTCGATTCGATGGGCGGCTGCGGCGCTGGCCCGTTCACCGGCGGTGGCTCGTCCTGCGTGGCCGACTCACGGACCATCGTTCCCGCGGCGCCTTCATCCGCTCGCGCGATGTCCTCGCCAGGGGTTCGTTGGACGATCGCGACAGGAGCCGGGGCTGTCGTGCTCGAAGGAGCGAGCCTCGCTTCCACGGGAGCGTGGCTCGCCTGCGCGATGACCAACGTCGTTCCGACCGAAGAGATCGCGAGCGCTCCGACGACGAGCTTGCCGATCGTGCTCGAAAGAAAGGCGGCGCCCTTGGTTGCACTCAGCGCCGTCGTCGTGGCCGTCGCCGTCGTCGCGGCGCCATTGGCCGCGAGGCCCGCCGCCCCGCTCGCGCTCTTGGCAAGGGTCGTCGCGACGACGGCAGCTCCGACCGTGAGCCCGAGTCGCCCCAGCTCGCGCTCGAGAGCGTCCGGAGCAGGGCCGTCCATGCGGCCCGCCTCGAGGAGGCTCCGGGGGAACGCGTCGCCGTAGCCGTCGGATTTCATCGGACGCCCTTCTGCATCGGTCGATCGCTCGCGAGGAGCCGCTGTCGGAGCCGTGCTGCGGCTCGGTCGAATTGTTGCCGGCCACGGCGAAGACGCGAGGCGGCGGTGCCCGCTGCGATGTTCAACGACTCGGCAATCGCCATCGAGGTCCACCCTTCGAGCTCGTGGAGCACGAACACGATCCGCGTGTCTTCGTCGAGCGCGTCGAGGGCCTCGTCGAGCAGCGCGCGCGCCTGTTGCTGATCGAGCAGCTCTTCAGGCGAAGGCGCATCGGACACGATGCCTTCCACATCCTCGAGCGGCCCTTCGAATTTCGCTCGTCGCGCGACGGCACGCCTGAGCTCGGACGCAACACGAACGCAGGTCTGCACGACGAAGGCCTGCTCGCGACCAGGGAGGATGTCGGGGAGCCGGCGGGTGACGATGTCGAACACGCGCGACACCGCTTCGTCGACGCGTGACTCGGGAACCCCGAACCGTCGCGCGGTGCGCCATACGAGCGCGTGGTGGGCCATCACCACCGTGCGGAGCCTCGCAGTCGCCTCCGGCGTGGACGAAAGCGGCGCGCGTGCCTCGTCCAGTGACGCTGGATTCTCGGTCCCACGCGCGTCGTCGGGATCCGATGCATCCGGGGGAAGCTCGATGAAGGAAGGAGCAGACTGCATCACGGCCGGCGAAGGTCCCCCCCGTCCATGGACTCGAGCGGGCGCGATTGATCACGGAATCGGCAGCATCGCTCCGACCGCGAACGAGCCCGCGAACGTTCGAACGGTCTCGAGCGACGGTCCGTCGCTGCGGATGCTGTATCCGAGCACCTGAAGGGGTAGAAAGGCCTCCGCTTCGAGCCCGACACCTCCAAGTTCCCAGCGCAGGCGAGCTCCGGGGCCGAGGCCGAACCAGGGCAAGACATGCGATTGGCCGTCGTAGCCGATACGCACGATCCCCGGCTCGGCGCGGGCGCACAAGGACGCGCCGTACGGCTTGGCACGGCCGGTGTCGAGGCAAACATCGAGCGGCACAGTCGCCCAGAAGAGCGCCGCCTGCCCTTTCGCCCCTCGCTCTTCCGCGAGGGCGCCCCGCAAGCCGGCGCGCAGCTCGCCATGCGAGCGGACGCGCAGCGCGGTCGTGAGCTGAGCACCCGGCAACCAGGACGAAACGACGCCTGGTGTCGAGGTCACGTGCCCTCCGAGCAGGAACCGGGAAGCGTCACCGCCAATGGCGACGGGCCCCGTTTCGCGCGGGGTCACGTTGGAAGCGGCAGCGATCGGTGCACCGATTGGTGGGGCTGGCGCGGGGCCGGGTGGAGCATCTTCGATGCGCGTCGACGGCTCAGCTTCGAGCCACGTTGCGGCAACGAGGGAGAGGGCCGACGCGGCGTCTTCGCAAGAGCTGGTCTTCAGTCGTCGCGTCTCGCGACCCGAGACGCCGTCGAACGAGATCTCCGCTTCGACGGTCTCGGACGGGGGCGAGACGATGAACTGGACACGAAGCGTCGTGCGAGCCTCTTCCACGAAGCGGACCGGGCGACGGGTACGCTTTGCAACGGCGAGCTCGACGTCCGCCCTGGTGCACCCTTCCGCCGCGCGGTCGGACGCGCTTTCGACATGGACCTCGAGAGACTCTTGGGGGCTCGCTGCGCCTCGAGAGGAGGCCATGAGGCACGCGAGGTGTACTGCGCCGACGATCGCGCCCCGCACACCGAGCCGTCGGCCGCGCGACGCGGCGGACGGAGATCCATCGATGCGAGCGATTCCAGACTCGTGACGCATGCTCTCCGGCGAGCCGAGCGCTTGGCTTTCCTCATCGCCCGCGATCAGGACTCGCCAAGGCTACCATGCTCTCGTGCATGCGCAGCTCGGCGAGCCCCAACCGCTCGTGACGCGGCGTCGTGGAGCAGAGGAGCCGTCGTCAGGCTCCTGCAGGTTGCTCGCGGGGAGGACGTTCGCGTCCGCTCGTCAGGCGATCTCGATCGTGAGCGTGAAGGTCTCGCTCGGCTTCGCCGTCTTGTCGCCCGCCTTCTTGTTCACGAACTGGACCTTGTGCTTCTGGCCCGCCTTGAAGAGCGGACCGTTCGTCGTCCACTTGAACTGGTGGCCGTTCGTTCCGGGCGCGAAGCCGGGGATGACCTCCTCCTTCGGCTTGCCCAGTGTCCGGTCGTTGCTCTCGACCGACCATACGGTGCCCGGATAGTCGGGAAGGAACACGGTGACGCTGCCGCCGGCAGCGGCCTTGATCGCCTTCTCGGACTCCTTCTTCGGGTCCTTCATCATCAGCACGACGTCCTTCGCGTCGCCGGTGACCATCGACGAGTCCGACGCGCTCGGCGCCGCTTCGCTCGCGGCCGGAGCAGCCGAAGGCGCCTCTGTCGCCGTCGTGGTCCCGGTCGCACTTGCGACGGGAGCGGCGCTCGCGCTCGGAGCAGCGCTCGCCGAACCGCTCGAGCCCTCCTTCTTCTCGTCACACGCAACAGCGAGGAGCACGAGGCACACGGCGATGGTTCGGTTCATGTTCATCTTCGGCTTCCTTGGTCAGGCTTCGATCTTCTTGCGAGCGATCCGGAACAGTACCGCGGCCATCGCCGCGAAGAGGAGCGCGCCGAGCAGCTCGTAGCCCTTCGGGCCGAGCGCCTGCTCCAGCGCGTGCTCGAGGCTCAGTTGCTTCAGGACCGCGGCCCACGAGTCTTTCGCCGAGAAGATCGCGACGACGACGCCGGCGATCGCTCCTCCCGCCACGAGCCCCGTGGCGAAGAGATTGCCCGGACCGAGCTCGCTGTCCCCTTCGCCGTGCGCCTGCGCCGCCGCAGGACCGGCCTCGCGCTTTGCGACCCAGTCGACGAGCCCCTTGACCGCGCCGCCGACGAAGATGGGCGCGGTGGTCGAGAGCGGGAGGTACGCGCCCACCGCGAACGAGAGCGACTTGACCCCGCAGAGCTCCATCGTGAGCGCCAGGAACACTCCGACGAGCACGAACTGCCAATCGAGGTTGAACGCGAGCAACCCCTTGATGAGGGTCGCCATCAGCGTGCCTTGCGGCGCCGGGAACTTCTCCGAGCCGATCGCGTGCGTGAGGCCCTGCGCAGCCTGCTCGGCCGACGGATGGTCGAGCACCTGAACGGTGATCCCGATGACGGCGGCGGCGGTCACGCAGCCGATGACGAGTCCGAGCTGCTGGTAGCGGGGCGTCGCGCCGACGAGGTAGCCGGTCTTCAGATCCTGCGAGGTGGCGCCGGCATTTGCGGCGGCGATGCAGACCATGCCGCCGACGCAGAGCGCCATCGGCTGGAACACGTCGCCCGTCCAGCCGACACCGACGAAGACGAGGCTCGTCGCCATCAACGTGGCGATCGTCATCCCCGAGATCGGGTTCGACGACGAGCCGATGACACCGACGATGCGGCTCGACACCGTGACGAAGAAGAAGCCGAAGACGACCATGAAGAGGCCGAGCACGAGCTTGCTCGCCACGGAGGTCCCGGGGATGAACGGCAGGATCGCCATCACGAGGACGAGACCGACGCACCCGACCAGCACGACGGTGATCGGAAGATCGCGCTCGGTACGCTTCTGCGAAGCCGCGGCGGCGCCCTTCTTCAGCGCGGCGACGCTGTCGCGGAACGACGAGACGATCGTCGGGAGCGTCTTCAGGAGCGTGATGAAACCGCCTGCGGCGACAGCACCGGCGCCGATCTGCCGGACGTAGGCGAAGTAGATCGCGACGGCGGTGTCGGCGAACGTATGGGTTACCGGATCCCAGCCCCCCTTCCCGCCCGCGACGGCGACGTCCTTCAGGTAGCCGAGCTTCACGAGCTGCGCAGCGACGGCGTCGGGCGGGACGAGCGATGCGAGCAGCGGGATGATCCCGAGCCATGCGAGGACGCCACCCGCGACGAGCACCCCCGCGATCTTCGGTCCGACGATGTATCCGACGCCGAGGTACTCGGGCGTGATCTCGCCGCTGAGCGTGGCCGAGGGGAAGAACCGGTTCGTCTGCTTCGTGACGAGCGCCGGCGTCTCCGCGATGACCTTGAAGACCTTCTGGAGCAGCGCGTAGACGAACGCGAAGGCGACGCCGCGGTAGGCGATGCTCGCGAGGGCGCCGCCCTTCTCGCCGGCGATGAGCACCTGCGCGCAGGCAGTCCCTTCCGGGTAGGGGAGGTTCTTGTGCTCCTTGACGATGAGCGATCGCCGGAGCGGGATCATCATCATCACACCGAGCGCGCCGCCGAGAAGCGCGAGCGTGAAGATGGTCCAGTACGAGAAGTAGGGCTCGCCGACGCTCCTGCCCGTGGAGGCATCGCGGGTGAGGAAGAGAAAGCCGGGCAACGTGAAGACGACGCCCGCAGCGATCGACTCACCGGCCGAGCCGATCGTCTGGACGATGTTGTTCTCGAGGATCGTCGATCCGCCGAGGCGGCGCAGGAGCGAGATCGAGAGGACGGCGATCGGGATCGACGCCGAGACGGTGAGGCCTGCCTTCAGCGCGAGATAGACCGTCGCCGCACCGAAGATGACGCCGAACACGGCGCCGATCGCGACGGCCTTGATCGTGAACTCGGGAATGAGCTTGTCGGCAGGGATGTACGGCTCGACCTCCCCGCCGTCAGCGCCCGACGTGTTCGTAGCAGCAGCCTCGTCCCCAACGTGCTGAGTCACCCTCGCGACTCTCTCAAGAAGCCGCGAGGGTGTCCACTCGCAGGGCCTTACTTCTTCGCGGGCGCGGCCGGAGCAGCTGCCGCCTTCGCGGCGACCTTCGTGAACTTGAGCGTCATGCGATCGCTCTCGCCGATCGCCATGTACTTCTCCTTGTCCTTATCGCCCAGCTTGAGCGACGGCGGGAGGGTCCAGACGCCATCGGCGTAGTCCTTCGTGTCCTTCGGGTTCGCGTTGATCTCGGACTTACCGGCGAGCTTGAAGCCCGCGGCCTCGATGCGCTCGATGACCCACTTCTCCGGGAGGTAGCCCTTCTTGACGCTCTCCTCCGGCTTGGCATCGGCGGGCGCGCGGTGCTGCTCGATCCCGAGAATGCCGTTCGGCTTGAGGCTCGCGTGAATGGCGGCGAGCCACTCGTCGAGCTTGCCGGCGCTGACCATGCCCTGGAGGCCGCGCATCACGATCGCCATGTCGAGCTGGCCGTCCTTGCCGGTGATCTTCGGCGCCTTCTGATCGACGATCACGGTCTCGACCTTGCCGAAGACCTCGGGCGAGCTCTCGAGCACCAGCTTCACGCGCTCCGCGTAGAACGTGCCGCGCTCGTCGGCGGGGCCGTTCGGATCGCCGTTGGTCACGACGAGCTTGCCCTTCTTGGCGAGCGCCGGCGCGAGGAGCTCCGTGTACCAGCCCTCACCCGGGCCGTACTCGAGCACCGTCATCGTCGGCTTGAAGCCGAAGAAGTCGAGCGTCTCGACGGGGTGACGGTACTTGTCGCGATCGGCGCTCCCGGGCTTGCGCGTCTTGCTCGCGGCGGTGGCCTTGATGGCGTCCTTGCCGTTCGCGAACGTCTTGTCGGCGAGCGTCTGCGCCTCCTTCTTCAGCTCGGGCGTCCAGCGCGCGAGGGCGGCCTCGTGATCGGCCTTCATCTTCGCGCGGTCCTGCTCGAGCTCCTTGAGCGCCTCGGCCTTCTTCTTCTCTTCGGGCGTCGGCTCGGCGGGCTTGGCGGTCTCCGCGGGTGCAGGGGCGACCGCGGGGGTCTCGGGGGCCGGCGTCGCGCTCTCGGGCGGCGGGCTCGAGCCGCACGCGAGGACGACGAGCGAGAGGACCGGGGCGGTGAAGTAGGAAAGTCGCTTCATGCGCGTCTTGTTTAGTGCCACTGTCGCGGGACCTCCACCGCTTCCTGCCAGGGGGGCCGGTTGATCCACCCGTGGGGTGAGAATCCGTCCTGACTGGAGCCACAAACGGTTGGATTTACTATGGCTGCGGTAGGCACGGATCGTGGTTGGCCGTCCGCCCATGTGGTCGACTGTCGGCACGAACCGTGGGGCGATGGGGTTCCTGGCCTGCCTGCTCCTCGTGGGCTGCGCGGAGCCGGGCGCCGAGGACGCCTCCGAGTCCGGGAGCGCCGTCATCGACGAGCAGCAAGACGGACCGCCGACGGAACTGCCGGAAGCGGTCCAGATCCTCGTCGACAACCGCGCGCAGGACTACTGCACCGGCGTGCTGGTTTCGCCGACACGCGTGCTCACCGCGGCGCACTGCATGGCGGGCACGACGTTCCTCGTCCGTGCACCACACGCGCCGCTGAAGACAAACGGGCGCCCGCAGGAGAGCAAGGCGCGGAAGGCCGGCTCGGTCACGAGCTCGCGGAACTACAACGAAGAGGTCTGGAAGGAAGACGCCGCGACGCTCGATCTCGAGACGCCGATCCAGCTCGAGACCTACGCGACCGTGCGCGACGTCGAAGAGCTCGGTGAGAAGACGCTGCGCGCCGTTGCCGTCGGGCGAAGCGCGGAGAACCGAACCGCGCCCCTCGTGAAGAGCAAGGAGCTCACGGTGAGGAGCGGCACACCGTTCGGGTACACGACCGGCCTCGTGAGCCAGTACTACTCGTCCGGCGGAGACTCCGGTGGTCCGCTGTTCCTCGTCGACCCCGAGACGGGCAAGCCCACCCACGTCGTCATCGGCATCGAGCGTCAGCCCGATCCTCCGAGCGAGTACTTCACGCGGCTCACTCCCGCCGTGAAGCGCCTCGTCGCGGCCCCGCGACGAGGCAACTGATCTGCCCGGCCACACGCAATCCCACGTACCGCTCGCACCCCCGACGACTCGCCACCGTTCGTGGTGCGCTCACGCGGACCGCCGATCGTGAGCGGCTGCCCGCTGGAACCTTCCACGCGGCGCAGGTCGTCGGTCGAGAAGCGGTGACGGATCCGGATTGGCGCGAAGTCGCGCGCGCGATAGCCCATGGGGCATGAGCGGCGAATCTCTCGGCTACTTGTTGCGGCAGCTCGAAACGGCCTGGATGCTCACGAGCTACCACCTCGACGGCCTGACGACCGACGAGTGCTTGTGGCGCCCGGCAGCGAAGGGCTTGCACGTGCATCGAGTGGCGGAAGGCTGGCGCGCCGACTGGCCCGATCGCGAGGGCTACGACATCGGGCCGCCGAGCATCGCATGGCTGACGTGGCACATCGGGTTCTGGTGGTCGATGGTCCACGATCACTCGTTCGGCGCGGCGACCCTCTCCCGCGAAGACGCGGTCTGGCCCGGAACGGCGGACGCCGTGCGCGCGTGGCTCGGCCGCCTCCACGGAGACTGGCGCGCGGCGCTCGAGAAGCTCACCGACGAGGACCTGCGATCGGCGGAGCGAACGCGATGGCCGCTCCCGCCAGATCGCCCGTTCGGAGACGTCATCGCGTGGGCAAACATCGAGCTGATGAAGAACGCCTCGGAGATCGGCTACGCGCGCTTCCTCCACGGCAGCCGCTGAGCTCCGTGCGGTCGGGGCGAGAGTTCAACGCGCTTGCGGGACGACCATGACATCGCCGGGAACGTCGGCGAGCAACTGTTGCGCGATGCTCCCGAGGAGCAGCTCCGCGACCCTCCCACGCCCGCGCGTTCCGGCGACGACGAGATCGACCCGACCGGTCTGCATCAGCTCGGAGAGAAGAGCTACCGGCGTGCCGTATTCGCAGAGGAGCGGGACGCGCTGCACGGCCGGCACGGGCGTATCGGCGAGAAACGCCTGGCCGTCGAGACGCGCTTGGTGCTCGGCGCTGCTGCGGGCCGACATCTTGTCGTCGACGAAGCCTTCGCAGAGCACCTGATAGGCGTGGAACACGCTCAGCCTCGCTGTCGGGTACATCGCCAGCGCGGTCACGAGCGCTTTGCGAGAGCCTTCGGAGAAATCGCTGGCGACCATCACGTCGCGGTAGGGCCGCCGCGCGCGCGCCTTCACGACGAGCACCGGCACCTTCGAACGGCGCACGACGCTCTCGACGGTCGTGCCGAGCAGCACGCGCCCGAGCGTCTCGTCGCGCGCGACGCCGGTCACGATCAGCTCGCACCCGAGCCGTGCAGCGGTATCGAGAACCAGGGGCGCGGGCTCACCGCGCTCGACGATCACCTCGACGTCGACCATGCCCGGCTCGCTCAGGTCTGCGTAGATCCGCTGCCAGACGATCTCTTTCGGTTCGAGCGGACGCCGCCAGGACGGAGCGTCGATCACCGGCGGCGGCGCCTCGAGAGCGTGGCACACGACCAGTCGAGCTTTCCACTCACGAGCGAGCTCGGCGGCGCGATCGAGTGCTCGATCACACCGACAGCTGAGATCGGTGGCGAAGAGGATCTTCTCGGGAGGCATCCCTGCGCAGAGTGCATCTCGCGGGCCGGCGGATCTCGAAAAAGCCCCAGCGTGCCGTGCGCGACGCGCGGCCCTCCGTGCGCGCCCGTCGGACGTCCTCGGCGGGGGAAAATCCACCGGCGTCTCCGTCGAGCTGCTCACGTAGGAGCGGGCGCGGCGCTTCGCTCGACCTCGTGCTTCGGCTCATCGCGAGGCGGCGGCGTGCAAGACCATCCGTCACGCGGCTCAGGGCTCCGCAGCGGGGGCGGACTCCGCGGGCCTCAGCGAGCTGCACACGTCTCGTGAGCGCTCACGAGAACGAGAGGGCATGCAGCGACTGACCGCTCGCCACGAAGAGGACACCACGCGCGTCGAGGATCGGCGGCGTGACGAACACGGTCCCCGGAGCCGAGAAGAGCTCGGTCACCCGAACGCGGGAATCGATCGCGAGGATCTTCCCGCCGTCGGCGACGAGCACGTGATCGTCGGAGGTGATGCTGATCCCGCCCGTCGGAGCACCGCGACGCTCCCAGACACGTCTTCCGTCGAGGCCGCGCGCAAGGAGGCCCGTGTCCACGACGAAGACGCGCAGCTTGTTGCCGAGGACTGGCGGTCCGAGCGCACGTCGACCACCGCCGATGATGCGCTGGCGACCGATCCCGCCTCCGCTGGCGAGCGGCACCGTCCACAAGACGAGGTCCTCGGATTGCCGAACGACGACGCACGCCGTTCCGGCACCGTCCATCGCGACGTCGATCGCATCGAAGCTCCCCTCGATCGCGCGCTCGCCGACATGCACACCGCCGCCGTTCACCATGACGACGAGCCCCTTGTGCAAGGCGGTCTTGGCGTCGGCCGGGAGATCCGCCGAGCGCGTCTCGTCGGGAACGACGACGCCACTGGCGCGATCGAGTCGGACGGTCGCGTCGGTCTTGCCAGCGTCGAGGCGACGACCGTCCGTGTCGAAGAGCGCCCACCCGTCGGCGCCGGTGACCGCGACGCGATTGCCCGCCGCGAGGACGAACGAAGCACGGAGGGGCGGACAGACGCCCGCGCATGGCTCTCGTCTCGGCGGACCGAGCGGCATGCGCCACTCCTCCTTCGCGCCGCCCTTCGGTAACGGGACGTCGAGCCGCGAGCTCCGCTCGTCGCGGACGTACGCCACCGGAACATCACCCGGGCCCGACGTCGCCACGAACGGCTCCGGCTTCGTCTCCTCGTTCGCCGGTACGACCGTCACGCTCGACGGACGTTCTGGTTCGCCGGAGTCCGCAAGGCGCCGCTCCCTCACGCGAGGGCTGTTCGCCGACGAGGCGCCGCCACACCCCGCGAACGCACCCGCGCCGGCGAGCAAGAGGAGAGCGACGATCGCGCGGCGATCCACGGGCCCACGTTACCAGCAGGAAGTCGACCGCCGTACGCGGAGAGAACGGTCGAGCTCGGCCCCGTCGCGATGCAGCGATGCATCGTTGCGGCGATGAGGCCGAGCCACGCAGGCCGCTCGACGCGATCCGGCGATCCGCTATGGTGCGCCGAGACACGATTCGTCTCGCGCGCATCGTACCGACGTTTTCATGCCGTCCATCTTCGATCCGCTCGTCTTCCGCACAGGCCTGTCGGCGCGCAACCAGGTCGTCCTCGCGCCGCTCACCAACAAGCAGAGCCACGACGACGGCTCGCTCTCCGACGACGAGCTGCGCTGGCTCGTCGCGCGCGCGGCTGGCGGGTTCGGCGTCGTCATGACGTGCGCGGCGCATGTCGCGAAGGACGGGCAAGGCTGGCCGGGAGAGCTCGGGATCTTCGACGATGCGCTCCTGCCGGGGCTCGAGCGTCTCGCGAGCGCGCTCCGCAAGCACGCGGCAGTGTCGATCGTGCAGATCTTCCACGGCGGCATGCGCGCGGATGCGAGCGCGAGCGGCGTCCGTCCGTGGAGCGCGAGCGAGATCGACGGAGCGAGGGCAGCGACGGAGGCCGACCTCGAGCGCGTCATCGAACAGTTCGGACGAGCCGCCGCGCGCGCTCGGCGAGCGGGCTTCGATGGCGTCGAGATCCACGGCGCGCACGGCTACCTCCTGACGCAGTTCCTCAGCGCGACGCAGAACCGGCGCACGGACGGATGGGGCGGCTCGCTCGAGGGCCGCGCGCGTCTGATCCGCGAGACGATGCGACGCGTGCGGGCGGAGACCGGCCCGGGCTTCGCGGTGGGCGTTCGGCTCTCGCCCGAAGACTTCGGCAACGCGCGTGGACTCGATCTCGACGAGAGCCTCCAGACGGCGCGCTGGCTCGCAGAGGACGGCGCGGACTTCATCCACGTCTCGCTCTGGGACGCGCATCGCAACACGACGAAGCGTCCGAACGATCACGCCCTGCCGCTCTTCCGTGAGGCGCTGCCTTCCGACGTGAAGGTGCTGGTCGCGGGGAAGATCTGGACGCGCGCCGAGGCGGAGGGCCAGCTCGACAAGGGCGCCGACGCCGTCGCGCTCGGGCGCTCGGCGATCCTGAATCCGGATTGGCCGCTGCGCGCGCGGACGGACGGCTGGGAGCCGAAGCGTCCTCCTGCGTCCGTCGAGGAGCTGCACGAGCGCGCGCTGTCGCCACGATTTGCAGAATACATGCGTCAGTGGAAGGGCTTCGTCGCCCCATGACGCGCGCGATCGACCTTTCCGGGGATCGGATCCGCTCGCTCATCCGACCTCGGACGGCCTAGAATCGGCGCGTGGGCATGTTCGACCACCTCGCACGATGCAGCGACATGAAGACCGAGGACGCCGATGCCGCGTGTGCATCGCGCGAAGCCTTCACCTCATTGCTCCAGCGGCTCGCGCAGGTCTCTGCACCGAACACGGGAGCTGCCTCGCTCCTCGTGGCGCTCTCACGATTGGCCCGCAGGCCGAGCGAATGGGTGGACGGCGACCTCGCCATCGAGCTCCTCGACGGCGACGACTGCACGGTGGTCGACGTGATGACCGACCTCGGTGCCGGAATGCGGGAGCGACTCCTTCAGCCGGTCCGCCTCCGTATCCCCCTCTCCGAGCTCACGGACGCGCTGGATGCGGACGCGAGCCACCTCGCCGGCGCGCTCCGGGTGAGCCGCCGCTCCTGGAAGCGCGTCACCTTGGACGCAACCGCGCCGGTACGCCGGTCTTCGCGGCCTCCGCGCATCTCGGACACCTCGCTCGTCGCCGTCCGCACGCCGTTGCCGAAGCCCACTCCTAAACGCCCATCGGTCACCGACGAGGCGAGCATCGACGCCGGCTGGGACGAATGAGCGCCATCGTCGACGCGAGCTCGGACGCGGGCACGGGCCCGTTCTTCTTCGATCGAACTGCACTGCGCATGCAAGCGCGTGCGCGCCGAGAGGACTACCTGCGCGCGGAGCCGTTCCCGCATGCAGTCTTCGACGGTTTCCTCGGCGAGCCGACGTCTCGCGCGCTCGCCGAGCGCTTCCCCGGGCCGTCGCATCCGGGCTGGATGCGGCGCGACTACCGCGAACAATCAGCGCGTCTGGGGCAGCTCCAGCGCACGGGATTCGACGGGGTCGATCCGATGATCCGTCAGCTTCTCGCCGAGCTCACGGGGATGGCGTTCCTGGACTTCCTCTCCGAGCTCACGAACATCGAGGGGCTCATCCCCGATCCCCATTTCCGCGGAGCCGGGCCCTCGCTGACGCTGCCCGGCGGACACCTCGCGCTCCACGCGGACTTCAACCGGGACAGGACGCGGCATCTCGCACGCAAGCTCACGGTCATCTACTACCTCCCGCGCAACTGGGAGCCTGCGTGGGGCGGTGCTCTCGAGCTCTGGGACGCGGGGCGAACACGCTGCGATGCGAGCTATCTCCCGCTCCGCGATCGGCTCCTCGTGATGGCGCACGGCGATACGCATTGGCACGGGCACCCCGCCCCCCTCGCCTGTCCCGAAGGCGCGTTTCGTGCGTCGGTGTCGGCGTACTACTTCGTCGCCGCGCCTTCGGCCGACGACGACGACGCCCATGGAGCGATCTGGGCGTAGCGGCAGCCGCCGCGCCCGACGCGGAGACAGGTGACGCCGCCACGTCGTCGCTCGTCGACGAGAGAGCGTCCCTCGCGAGCGCTCTCGAAGCGGATCAGAGGCCGCGCATCTCCCACGTGCCGCCGCCGCTGTCCGCGGCGAAGTAACCCCACGTGCCGGTGAGGTTGCGCTCCGAGACGCTCGCGCGGCGGAGCGAGGCGCGACCCGAGCCCGGCGGAAGGAGCGTGCCCCAGGTGCACGAGAGCTGAAGACCGCTCTGGTCCTTCACGCAATCGACGCGACCATGCACGCCGTTGTCCTGGAACGTGCACGCGAGCATCGACCCGTTCTCCGTGCAGCTCATCGGCCCGCGGCTGCTCGAGTAGGTCCCCGAGAGAGAAGCCGCGCCGGACGGTGACGGTGACGGTGACGGTGACGGTGACGGTGACGGTGAGGGCGACGGCGCGGGCGGCGCGTTCGCAGGGATGAGGTCCCATTGCCCGCGGCTGTTCGACGAGAAGAAGTCGCCGTAGGTCCCTGCGAGCACGCCACTCGCCTGACGCTGGAACACCGCGCGCCCCTGACCACCGCCGGTCCAGCCGCAGTCGAGCTGCGCGCCGTTGGCGCCGCAGAACATCGCACCGCCGGGGTACTGGCAGCTCACCGTGCTCCCGTTCTGCGTGCAGCTCACGTCTCCGCGGCTCGAGCGATAGCTGCCGGCGAATCCGCTGGCCACGGGCTGCGGAGACGGCGCGGGACCAGGTGCAGGCGCGGGACCGGGTGCAGGCGCCGGACCAGGCGACGGCGTCGCACCGCCGGCTCCGTAGAGCTCTTCGAGCGCCGCGCGATCGCCGGTGGACAGCCCTTCGCGCTGGCCGATCGATGCTCCGGGGATCTTCGGAATGATGGTCGCTTTGCCCGTGCGGCTGAACGCACGGGACGAGTAGTGCATGATGCTCCCGAAGTCGTACGCACCGATGTCCTGGCCGCGGCCATCACGCTTGTCGAACTGACTCCGATACGACGGGCTGATCTCGTCCCATGCGATGGTGATGAACCCATCGCGATCGCCTCGCGACTGCTCGTGATAGAAGCCCGCCGCGTGCAGCACCTCGTGCACGATGCTGCCCTGCCCGCAGTCGGCGACCTCGATCTCCTGCGCACCGCCGATTCGACCTAGGTACGAGCTGCAGCCGCTGCCTTCTCCACTGTCACGGAAGACGACGTAGTCGCGGTCCGAGGCGGTGCGCGGTCGGAGCTTCAACGGTGTCGTGTTCATGTGCTGGACCGCCCAGTTGATGAAGCCGATCGTCGCGGGCTTCACCGAGGCGTCCACGGCGTAGGGGATCATCGAGCCCGGCCAGAAGTGCTCGCGGTTCGCGAGGGCGACCGCAGACCTGACGTTGGTCGCGCCACCGCGCGGGAGCGCAAAACGAAGCGGGACTTCGTTCGCCGGCCCGAGGAGGATGTCGCCCTCCATGATCGCCATCCCGTTCACGACGTCGTAGCTCACGAGCTGCTGTGTCGTGCTCCCGGGAAGAAACAGAGGCGCACGCAGGTGCTGCCGCGGAGCCGCCGGGCGATGGCTCTCCATCGCGACAGGCATGGGAGCTGGGTGGCTACCGGCAGGCGCGCCGGTTTGCTGCGAGAAGTAGCAGCCGCCAAGGAGCATGCACGGTGCGAGCAGGCCGAAGCGCGCGCGCGCGGAACGTCGAAGAGCCTCCATCGAAGCAAACTATGGCATGGCACGCGCGCCCGAGCGTTTGCTTTCGACGCGCGCTGCGAAACGCGACGCATCGCGAAGCACGCATCGAGCTGCATGTGAGGTAGCCTCGGTGCATGCGACGAGCGACGGTTCATGTGCTCACGACGTTCCTGCTCTTCTCCGGCTCAGCTCTCTCCGGCGGATGCGAGCCGAGCACGCCCCCCGCGGCGCCCACGGCGGCGAGCTCCGAACGGCCGAGCTCGTCCGACGAGACGACGGCACACGACGCCACCACGGCATCACCGGCCGACGGAGCCGACGCTGGGCAGAGCACCCGGACCTTCTTCGTTCGCGAGACCTTTGCAGCCTGCGATGGCGAGGGCCCGATGAAATGCATGCAGGTCCGCGAGTCGGAGAAGGGCGAGTGGGAGCTCTTCTACGGTCGCATCGAAGGCTTCACGTACGAGGAGGGCAACAAGTACCAGCTCCGCGTCGAGGTCCGTGAGAATCCGAACCCGCCTGCCGGCGGCTCGTCCCTGCGCTATCGCCTCGTCGAGATCCTCTCGAAGGAGAAGGTCGCGTCGGCCACGAAGGGCCCATGATCCTCACGCGCGCCGGACGCGAGACGACGCCACGCGCTCGACGAGAGCGACTCCACCCGCTGGCCGGCTGCTAGCATCGAGCACTGGATGCCCCGCACGCTTCTCTCGATCGCGCTCCTCGCCTGCGCTGCGACGAGCGGATGTTCCCCCTCGTCCACCAATGGCAAGTCCGCGCCGGCGCCGGCGCCGGCATCGCCCGACGACGATCGCGACGCGGCCGCGAGCGCGGACGGCGCCGTGTCGAGCTGTCCAGTCGCGGGCAAGGGCGTCGTCGCTGGGACGGTCACGCATCCGGCCCTGCTCGAGGCGTCCGGCCTCACGGCGAGCACGCTCACCCCAGGCGTGCTCTGGACGCACAACGACTCCGGTGACAGCGCGCGAATCTTCGCGCTCCGTGCCGACGCGACGCTCGCTGCGGAGGTGAAGGTTGCAGGCGCCGACGCGAACGACTGGGAAGCGATCGCGGCAGGTCCGTTCGAGGGAGCGCCGGCGCTCTACATCGGAGACATCGGCGACAACCCGAAGTCGCGCGCCAGCGTCACGATCTACATCGTGCGAGAGCCGTCACTCACGCCACCACCGACGAGCGTGACCGTCGCGAAGCGGCTCGATCTCACGTACGAGGACGGCCCGCACGACGCCGAAGCGCTGCTCGTCGATCCCACGGACGGCACCATCGTGATCGCCACGAAGAACCTGAACGGCAAGAGCGGCATCTACGTGGCCGACACGAGGCGATCGGTCCTCACGCTCGCGACGACACTCGATGGCCTGCCGTGGGTCACCGACGGATCGGTGTCGAAGGACGGCCGGCTCGTCGCGCTGCGGACCTACGGCACCGCCTTCGTATGGATGCGCGCGCCGGGGACCACTTTGGTCGACGCGCTCCAGGGGACGCGTTGCCCGCTCTCGCTCGAAGGCGAGCCCCAGGGCGAGGCCATCGCGCTCGCGAACGACGGAAGCTCGTACTTCACGCTCTCGGAGAAGAAGGACCAGCCGCTCTGGTCGTTCACGCTCACGCCGCCGACGCCGCGCTGATCCCCACGCCCGACGCCGACGCCGACGCCGACGCCGACGCCGACGCCGACGCCGACGCCGACGCCGACGCGAGTGGAGTAACATCCCGCGCTCATGGTCGAACGCCGTGGCCGTCCGTTGACACACGCCGAGGTCGAGCCCGTGCTCGCACCGCTCGCGCAGGCCCGGCCGTTTCCTGCACGCGCGTTCGTCGACGAAGAGGTCTTCGCGTTCGAAGTGGCTTCCATCTTCGGCCGCGCGTGGATCTGCGTCGGACGCGTGGACGAGGTGGACCTTCCCGGGCAGTGGATTCGCGAGAGCGTCGCCGGCGAACCGATCCTCGTGGTTCGAGGCCCCGACCTCCGCCTCCGCGCCTTCTTCGACGTCTGCCGCCATCGCGGAGCGTCGCTCGTCGGTCGGGAGCCGTGTGGTCGCGACGCGCGCCTCGAGTGCCCGTACCACGGCTGGACCTACGAGCTCGACGGCCGACTCGCCGCCGCGCCCTTCGCGCCTCCGCGCTTCGATCGCACAGCACATGGCCTGCGCGAGGTGCGGGTCGATCTCTGGAGAGGCTTCGTGTTCGTCTGCCTCGACGACGACACGCCGGCGCTCGTCGACTGGCTCGGCGAGCCGCCCCCTTGGCTGACGGAGCACACGCTCGGCGCCCTCCGTCGCGCGCGACGAACGACGTACGAGGTGAACGCGAACTGGAAGCTCCTCGTCGAGAACTTCCAGGAGTCGCATCACTTCACTCGTGTCCACCGCGCGCTCGAGCGCCTCACACCTGCGCGAGAGGCGCGCTCGTGGCTCGGCAACGGCCCGTGGCTCGGCGGAACGATGGAGATCGCGGACGCGGAGACGGTGTCGATCAACGGCTCACGCCACGGGCGGCCGCTCATCGTGCGAGCCGATGTGGAGGGCGCACGTCCGCGCGTGTTCGACGCGATGCTCTTCCCCGGGCTCCTCACGAGCCTGCAGCCGGACTACCTGCTCACTTACCGGCTGACGCCGCTCACGCCCGCCCGTACCCGCGTCACCGCGGACGTCTACCTCCATCCAGCCGCGTTCGCGGTGGAGGCCGAGCCACGCGACGTCTTCGACTTCTGGGATCGCGTGAACCCCGAGGACAAGGCGATCTGCGAGGACCAGCATGCCAACACGTCCTCGCGCGCCTTCGCTCCGGCCTGTTACGCCGTCGTCGAGGAAGGGGTGCACGCGTTCGATCGGATGGTCGCTGCGGCACACCGCGACGCGCGCAGCGTCGAGTGATGAGTCGGACGCTTCCGTTCTCCATCGTCCGCCACCTCTCGAACCTACCGAGCTGAATGGCTTCGAAGCGATGCTCCGAGAGCTCGGCTAGCGAGCGGCCGGCTCGAATGGCCGAGCTCGAACGCCTCTGCGGTCGCGGTCGCGGGCACCTCGACGCTCACGAGCACGTCGCCGCTGGGTGCTCTCGCGCTTCGGTGGCAGGCGATCGACACCAGGTTCTGCCCGGTCGCGCTCTCGATCGCGAGCGGCGCCGTGGTGCGCCCGTGCGCGGGCTTGGAGATCGGCTCGCTTCGCGGCGAGGGCGTGGCGATCGACAACGCGCGAAGAAACGATGCCCTCTCGGTCGCGCTCGCGCTCGCGCTCTCGGGACAGATCGACATCGCGCTCTGGTCCAGGCTCGCGCTCGTGATCGACGTGGGCACCGCTTCACCGTTCACGCGGTCTCCTTTGAGCTACAGCTTCGGTACGCCAGCATTCGAAACGCCCGCTGTGGGTGGACGTTTCGGGCTCACTCTCGCGCTCCGTCTGTAGCTCGAGCGCAAAGACCGAATCATTCGTGATCAAGAAATCTCGCTCGAGTGATCTCCAGCGCAAGTCGCGGCGATTGCCCGTGTTGTGACTGCAGCACTACAGAAGGCGGACCTGCCTCCTGAGTCACGCACCTACCCGATCGCGCGGATGGACCGTCTGGCGTCTCTCTTCGAGACCCACGCGGCTTTCGTCGCGCGCGCGCTCCGACGTCTAGGGATACCGGATCGGGACGTCGAGGACGGACTCCAGGAGGTCTTTCTCATCGCTCAGTCGAAGCTCGATGCAATCGAGGCCGGTAAGGAGAAGTCGTTCCTCTTCGGCATCGCGCGCCGTCGTGCGTCGACACTGCGAAGGTCGCTCGACCGTGCCTCACGGCGCAACGAGCTGTCACTCAACGACATCGAGACGAGCGAGCCACCGCCGGACAGCGCCGAGTGGACCGAGCAACGACGTGCTCGCGCCTTGCTCGACGAAGTGCTGGACGCACTGCCGCTGGACCTACGCACCGTGCTCGTTCTTCACGAGCTCGAAGAGATGGAATCCGCCGAGATCGCCGAGATGCTCGGGATCCCGACCGGAACCGTCGCGTCGCGCCTCCGCCGCGCACGCGAGAAGTTCGAAATCGAAGCTGACCGTATGCGAGCGCGGCTCGCCATCGAGGATGAGCGATGAACCGCTACAGGCACGACCCCAATGCTCCGAGCCATCTACGAAGGCTCATGGAGTCTGCGGGCGGGGACGACCTGGACGCGCGGGCCCGGCGTCGGGTAGCCGAACGCCTCGGGATCATGCCGATGGCGATCCCGCCGGCCAAGTCGGACCTCGATCCGATCCGGCGATCGAGCTCGTTGGTGTACATCGGGACGATCACGCTCGCGGCGCTGGCGCTGTTCGGCGGCGGCGCGGGATACGTCGAGCGGACGGACGCGGGGCCAGCGCCCACGCGCGCAGCGAGCACGAGCGCCTTGCCGGTGGCGACGTCGGTCGAGCCGTCGTCGGTGGTCATGCCACTGTCCACGACACACGCCAACTCGGTTCCAATCGGCTCGATCGTCTTCACCTCCGAAGGCTCCGTCATGCGCGTCGACCTCCAGGGCGCCAAGCCTACGGACGACTGCGTCCGGGTCGCGCCATCGAAGGCGCACGTCCAACCCTTCGCCGCCCCCACGTTCAGCACGCGCGTGACCGTGCGCCCGTGAGGAGCGTCACGACGCCGGCACCGTTTCGGCTCTGAAGCTGCGCGCCCGCGGAGCGCGCGACGACGAGTGCTCGATCGAGGCTGGACTCGCCGAGGGAGCGCGTGCTCGTCGCTCGGCGCCACGGTGGCAACGTGCTACGCCACCGGCGGAAGACATGTTCGCGTTCGATCGGACACGCGCGGCGCGCCACCGCGACGCTCGTGAGGCAGAGCGATGAGCCGCCTCTGCGGGATCTGGGGGCGGCCGTACGTCGATCTATCCGAGCTCGTGGGCACCTCGTCCTTCGAGGCGATCGACGAGGAGATCGTCTGCGCCCTGCCCCGCGTCGAGGCCTCGTACACGGGCGGCAGCTTGAAATGGATGGGCGTCACCGCGCCGTGGGTGAACGCAGATCCGTACGCGGACTACATGCAGGTGATCGAGAGCTTCTCGCGCGAGGAGCTCGTCCGCTTCGTCTCGTACGGAAAGGAGCCCGAGGGCTTCGACCCTGACGCGCCCGAAAAGCACGCCTTCGGCGACGAGACCGACAACCCGCTCTCGCGCGAGCAGATGCTGTACTTGAAGTACCGCTACGGGGTCTATTTCCCCTGGAAGGTCTGCTACCACCTCCTCGAGAACGATCGCTGGGAGGACAAGCACTCCGGCGAAGGCAAGGACTTCACCGAGGAGGCGCGGCGCCTCTTCCCGCGGACGGTCGCCTTCATCGAGACGCTGCCATTCGAGGAGATCGGCCGCTGCGTCCTCTTCGGGATCGAGGCCAACGACCACGCCCCCGCGCATCGTGACTCCGAGCCTGGCAAGGCGCTCACGATCGCGCAGTCGATCTCGTTCGACCCGCGCGGGAACAAGCGCTTCTACGTGTGCGATCCGAGCGGCGAGAACAAGACCGTCGTCGAGACACCGATCTACTGGTTCAACGACATGGACTACCACGGCGTCGAGCCCGACCCGTTCTTCCGCTACTCCATCCGCGTCGACGGCGTCTTCGAGAGCAGCTTCGTCGAGCGCATGCGCGCCGCCCGACGCTCGACGTGATCGAGCAAGACGACGAGCGTACCTTCGCGCAGCGTCGTTTCGGGGTATAGACCACCTCGAAAGCCAAGCTCCGTGTCGAGCACCATCTCAAACCCGAAAGCCACGTCGATGTCCAAGCCGAAGCCTGCCTCCAAGACCAAGTCGAAGTTGAAGTCGAAGTCCGCGCCCGCCCCCAAGGCGAAGGCGAAGGTCGCACCGAAGGCGAAGGCGAAGGCGAAGGTCGCACCGAAGGCGAAGACCGCACCGAAGACGAAGGCGAAGACCGCGCCGAAGGCGAAGGCGAAGACCGCGCCGAAGGCGAAGGCGAAGACCGCGCCGAAGGCGAAGGCGAAGGTCGCACCGAAGGCGAAGACCGCACCGAAGACGAAGGCGAAGCGGAACCTGACGGAGAATGCTCTGGGCGAGCTCGAGCAGTTGCTCGGACCGACCCTCCGCGCCTATGCGGAGGAGGAAGCGAGCATCCTGCAGCGCGCCAGCCAGCACCCGAAGCTCGGAGCGCGGTTCGTGGAGGAGATGGCGCAGAGCGATGCCGCCATCCCGAAGAAGTACCGAGCGCCGTTCCACGAAGCGATGGCGGGCGTGAACGTCGCCGCCCGCGCCACGGCAGTCGTGAAGCGGATGGAGAAGTACTGGGGAAGACGCCTCGACGCGGAGACGAAGGAGAGCATTCGCGCCGACGTCGCGGCGATGTACCGAGGTGATGCCTCGCCGGAGTGACGCACGCCATGCTGTCCGCCGGGCTTCGCGCAGACGAGGACGGCGGACGGTCGCCCCCCGGCGCACGGCGTGATTCTCGTCGAGTCGAGCCGAGTGGCCACGTTCGGCCATCACACGAGACCGCGCGACCGGATCGCGGTCTCGTGCACCGCCTGTCAGGACGATCCTGCGGCGTGACCGATGGCACAATGTGGCCCAGGCCCCGAACGACCGCGCCTTCAAATCGAGCGAGCAGGCGCATCGTCACCTGCGGTCCGTTGCATGCATTGGAGGCCGCTCGCACGGCTACGAAGTCAGCGACGGAGGTCGGAATGGAACGGCTGCGGAGGTCCCTCGGGGTGGTGGCGATGCTGCTCGGCGTCGCGTCTGGATGTGACTCGAGCCCTGCGCGGAGGCCGGTGGATCCCGGCGTCGCCGTGACGACGACCATCTCGGCAGAGCGGCAGCGGGAGCTGGACGAGCTCCAGGCGCAGCTCGACGCGGTGAAGGACCTGGATGCGGCCGGCTTCGCTGCGAAGTACGCAGTGCCGTTCACGACGACGCTGGGCTACGACCCGCTCACCGCCAACGGCCTCGATCGGATCAAGACGTCGAGCTTCGCGCTCAGCGCGAACGAGGAGGCCGCGCTCGGAGCGAGGGGATTCGTCACCACCGATCGCAAGCGCTTCCCGAGCTTCATCTACGGCTACCAGAGCATCTATACGGACGATCTGCCGGTCTACGTGTCGGCGGATTCGATCCTCTATGCGGTGCACGAGTCCTTCGACGAGGTCTTGAAGGCCCTCGAGCAGTCGGTCCTTCGCTCGAAGCTCCAGCGCCTCCTCGGCAGCATGCGCACTGCGCTCACGGCCGGAGCCGCAACGGGGATCTCCGCGGCTGCGCGGGCCGACACCGACTTGTACCTCTCCGTGGCCGCCAGCCTGCTCGCGGGCAAGCTCGAGGCGCCGGTCGCGGGCGGTGATGCCGGTCTGGCGAAGGAGCTGTACGCGAAGGCGACCGCCGCCTCCGGAGCGAAGGTGGTCGTGCTCTTCGGCGTCGATCGCGAGGTCGATTTCTCACAGTTCGAGCCGCGCGGTCACTACACGGACACCGAAGAGCTCAAGACCTACTTCCGCGCGATGATGTGGCTTGGCCGCATCGATCTACGCCTGCTCGAGACGCAGCCGGACCACACGCAGGTGTTCCGTCGCAAGCAGCTCGAGGCCGCCTACGTGCTGCGAGCGCTGATGAACGACGCGGCGGTGGCAGACTGGAAGAGCATCGACTCGACGATCGGCGGGTTCGTCGGCGAGCCCGACAACATGACCCTGCCGCAGCTCGACGCGCTGCTCGCCGACCTGAAGATCGGTGACGCCACCCAGCTCGCGACGCTGTCCGACGCGACGATCGCCCAGGCGATCGTGAACGGCGGCTACGGCGCGCAACGGATCTCGAGCCACATCATGGTGAACGGGCTGGGCAGCGGGACGATGCCGCTCTCGAGCACGTTCCTTCTCATGGGCCAGCGCTACGTCCTCGACAGCCACGTCTTCTCCAACGTGGTCTACGACCGCGTCGCGCGCGGCGAAGTGAAGCGCATGATGCCGAACCCGCTCGATGTCGGCTTCGCGGCGCTGAAGAACGATCAGGCGGGGCTCTTGCTCGGCGCAGAGCTCGAACGCTACCGCTACGCGCCGGACCTCGCATCGATGCGCATCGTCGCCGAGGCCCACCCGAAGGAGTTCTGGCAGGCGAACCTCTACAACGAGTGGCTGTCGATGCTGCGGGCGCTCTCGCCGACGCCGGACGTCGCGAACCCGACCGCGGTCGGGCTGCCGCGCGTCGCCGGAACGGAGGCCTGGGGGCGGCGACTCCTCAACACGCAGCTCGCGTCGTGGGCGGAGCTCCGGCACGACACGATCCTGTACGCGAAGCAGTCGTATACCGGCGGCGCGGCATGTGAATACCCGGACGCGTACGTCGATCCGTATCCCGAGCTCTTCACGAGGCTCGCGGGCTTCGCCTCGCACGGAGCCACCCTGATGGCGGAGCTGAAGCTTCCGGACGAGGACCTCGTGAGGATGGTCACCGCGTACTTCGAGCAGGTGCGCAGCGTGGCCGCGACGCTCGAAGCGATGGCGAAGAACCAGCGCACAGGCGCTCCTCACTCCGCCGAGCAGCTCGCGTTCATCAACCAGCTCACGTTCGAGAACGGATGCGGCACGCCGACCTTCGACGGCTGGTACGCCAAGCTGTTCTTCGCCAAGGACGCCGCCGTCGAGCTCGACCCGGTCGTGGCCGACGTCCACACACAGCCAACCGACGAGGTCGGGACTCGGGTCGGCAAGGTCCTCCACGTCGGGACGGGCATGCCCCGCACGATGGTCGTCACCGTCGAGAGCTGCTCCGGTCCGCGCGCCTACGTCGGCCTCGTCTCGAGCTACCACGAGCGCATCACGGAGAACTTCAAGCGTTTGACCGACGAGCTCTGGGCGGAAGAGATCCGCAAGGCGCCCCCGCCCGACGTCGACTGGCTGAAGGACCTCATCCAGCGCTGACCCCGCGTCGATGCGCCCGTCGCGGTCGTACGCAGGCATGGCGCATACGGCCGAGCTTGTCTTCCTAACGACGGCGCACGCCAGGAAGCGTCCAGCTCGAACATGAGACGGTGACGCACGCGCACCATCGCTCGCGGCGCGCGCGAGACCGATGGACGTCGGCTCAATCGAAGCCGAACTCACCTAGAATGCGTGGGCTTGGCCAGGCTGGTAGCGGCATGCGTGCTCATCGTGCTCGCGCTCTTCTGCCGCGAGTCGGCCGCCGAGGAGCGCGTGGCGCTCATCGTTCGCGTCGCCGGGACGCCGGTCGACGCGTTCGTCGAGCGGATTCGTGGGCAGGTGAGCGATCTGCCGATCGGCATTCGCACCGTCGAGCTCGACGCTCGCGCGGACGAGCGGGCACGGGCGGCCCTTCGACTGGGGCGCGAAGGAGGCGCGATCGCCGTCGTGTGGCTCGAGCCAGTCGAGCACGGGGCGCTCCTCGTCCGTGTCACCGCGTCGGAGTCGGGCGAGCACCTCGTTCGCCGTCTCGACGCGCCGACCGATCGCGCCGAGACGGCGACGTCGGAGCGGCTCGAGACCGCGGCCGTCGTCGTGCGAGCCACGCTCGAGGCTCTCCTCGAGACCGGGAGGATCGGCCCGCCTTCCCGGGCCGTGGAGCCCCCGCCGCCGCCCGAAAGCGCCGCCCCGAGCCCGCGACCGCCGCGAACGGCGCCGGGCCCCGCGCCGCCTGTCCGAAGTTCGCCGTCCATCACTTCACGCGCAGCGCTCGGGTGGCTTGCCGTCATCGACGGACAAACGACGGCCGGACTCCACGGTCCGCTCGCACGGCTCGACCTCCGCCGGAAACACGTCGGGATCGGTCTGCAAGGAGCGCTCTCGCTGCCCGCGACGATCGACGACGGCGCCGTGCAGCTCCGTCTCGTGCGCGCGTCGCTCGGCGCCGATGCCGTCGTCGCATGGCCGCTCGGCCGCACGCTCACGATCGAAGGACACGTCGGCGGAGGGATCGCGTCGTTCCATCGCTCGACGGCGTCGCGTCCGGCGGCGGGCGTCGTCGGCACGCCCGAGCAGACGGCATTCACGGCGGAGCTTACGAGCGACGTCGTGCTCTCGATCGAGCCGCTCCCGGCGCTGCCGGCGCTTCGAGTCGTCGTGGCAGCGGGGGCCGCCCTCCTCCTCGCACCACCGCGCTACGACTTCATGACGACACGGGGGATCGCGCCGGGGCCGGCGCTCTGGCCGGTCCAACCACGCTTCACGGCTGGGCTTGGCTGGGTTTTCTGACGAAAGTGCGTTTCGCCTGAACCCGAATCCGCCACCTCCGCGCACTTGGTATGGCGGACAGACGAGTCTCGCATGGTCGCGGCGAATCGAGCGTACATCGGCATGACGAGCGCGGAGGCCCCGAAGAGGAGCGTCGCCGCGGAGCCGCTCGCCGATGACTACGAGGCAGAGATCCGAGGAGCCGCCGCGGGCGATCGCGCGCTCACCGAGGCGCTCTTCCAGCGCCTACTACCGCGTATCCGTAACCTCGTCCGCTACCTGACGTCGGCCGACGCGGAGGCGCAGGACATCGCCCAGGAGGCCGCGCTCGCGGTCCTGCTCGGGCTGTCCGGCTACCGGGGTGACGGGTCCTTCCACGGGTGGGTCGACCGCATCGTCGTGCGCATCACGCTCGCGCGCAGGCGTCGCTCCCGAACCCTCGCCGCTCGGTCCGACGATGCTCGCGACGTCGACGAGGCCCACGAAGCCGTGAGCGCCACGCCGTTCGACGAGCGCTATGCCGCCCGCCGGAGACTGGTCCTCTTGTTCGATCAATTGCCGATCGAGCAGCGAGACGTGCTCGTGCTTCACCACGTGCTCGACATGACGGCCTCGGAGATCGGGGACCAGCTCGGCGTCTCCCCGGAGACCGTTCGCACTCGCTTGCGGCGCGCAAAGGCGCGGCTCCGAAGCCTCGTGGAGGAAGGGACTGGAGGATCGTCGTGAGCATCGAAGACGCCGACGTAGATGCACTCCTCGAGATGGCGAAGCTCGACGGCGACAGCGGCCCCGCCCGGCCGCTCGACCGGACCGCACTGGCTCGAGAGGTCGCCGGCCTGGTCGAACGACGGGACGCGGTGCTGCGCGCACGCGGAAAGTGGTACGCCGGCGCGACCATCGGCGGGCTCGTGATCGGTGCGAGCCTCGTCGCGACGCTCGCCCTCGGACAGGCACCGACGCCGGGCGACGTCGCGCCGGGCGTCGAAGCCCCCCTCGCCGCTCATCCGACCGTACCGGCTCCACTCGAGGAGATCTCGGCCGCGCCGGAGATCGCCACGGCTCGTGCGACCGAGCTCGAAGCGGTCGACGTGGCGGCCTTGCCCTCCGTCATCGCCAGCGTCCGGACGAGCCCCGCGAGCGCTCCCCCCGCTCCGGCGTCGTTGCCCTCGCGGAGCGACGTCGAGGAAGTCGAAGACCTGCTCCGAACCGCGAATCGTCTACGCGCCGACAAGAGCTGGGCGGAGGCTGCTCGGACCTACGAACGCGTGATCGAGAGGTACGAGAGCTCCGGTCAGGCGTATCCGGCGATGCTGGCGGCGGCAGCGCTGCGGCTCGAGCGGCTGAGCGATCCTTCCGGCGCGCTGCGTCTCTATCAACGCGCGCTCCGCACCCGTCCGACGGGCTCGCTCACCGAAGAGGCGAGCTTCGGTGAGGCTCGCTCGCACCGCGCGCTCGGACAGAGCGATGCCGAACGCTCCGCGCTCCAGCGATTCGTGTCGAGCCACCCGTCGAGCTGGCGCGCCGACCAGGCCCGCGCCCGACTTCGCGAGCTCGGCGACGGCTCTGGCCGGGAGAGCACGCCGGTCGATCACACGTCGACGTCCGATCGGTGAACCCGATCCGGCCTCGCCTTCTCTCTTGATTGGCGTCGGGCGCATTCCACCCAACAGAGCTCGGAGTTCCTCACCATGAGATTGTTTCGCGTTGCGGTCGGCTCGGTCGTCGCCGCTGCCATTGCCGCGACGGCGTGCGTAACGGAGCAGAGGGACATCGCCGCTGTGGTCGATGCAGGCCCCCCCGTGTCGTTCGTCGACCAGGACGCAAGCCGGGACGCTGCACTCGACGCGGAGTCCGTGGCGATGTGCCCGGTGACGACGTGCACGTTCCCGTCGGCGACGTGCCCTTCGTCGAGGTTCCCCTGCGACGTCGACCTGAGGAACGACAACGAGAACTGCGGTGGCTGCGGGATTCGTTGCGGCGGCGACAATATCAACAACAGCAAATGGACCTGCATAGAAGGTCAATGCGTATTCAGCTGTGCCCATGGGTACGGAAATTGTGACGACAACCCGACCAACGGTTGCGAAACCGTTCTCTCGCGGGACACGAGCAATTGCGGAAGTTGCGGGAGAGAATGCGGAGAGAACGAGGATTGCCAATTCGGCGGTTGCATCGACGTGTGCAAGGCCCAAGCTCTACCGGACAGGTGTCCCGGCGGTTGCACGAACCTGAAAACGGACGATGAAAACTGCGGGACCTGCGGCACGGTTTGCGACAAACGCCCGGGGTCTTTGCCCAACACGTACCTCGGATGCGTTGACGGGAAGTGCGACGAGCCAAAATGCAATCCGTTTTGGGGCGATTGCAACCGTGACCGGGAGGACGGCTGCGAAGCCTCCCTGACTACAAACGACAACTGCGCCCGGTGCGGAGTCGCGTGCACCGATGGCAATACGTGTGGCGTCGACAAGAACCAGATCCTCCGCTGCATCTGCGACGTCGGCGAAACGCTCTGCGACACCCTCGTTTTCAATGAGTGCGTAAGGCTCGACGACGATCCTCTGAACTGCGGCCGATGCGGCTACGTTTGCCCTGGATCCGGTCGTCCGCATTTCGTACCCACATGTGCAATGGGGGTCTGCGACGGTAAGTGCGAGAACGGCTACGCCGACTGCGACGGGATCAGCGAGACCGGCTGCGAGACCGATACGCGCGTCGACAATCGCAACTGCGGCTCTTGCGGAAATGCGTGCGCGCCCAATCAGGTCTGCTCCGCGGGAGAATGCCTCGTCGCTCCCTGCGATTCGGAAGGACCCCTCGCCAAATGATTCTCCACTCATCCCGTACGAAGCCTCGTTCCGCTGTCGTCGTGTTCGCGGCCTTGCTCGGCCCGCTCTCCGGGGCGGTCCTTGCGGGCTCCGGGTGCGCCGTCTCGAACGACCCGAACGGTGCCGCCATCGAGCCCGACGGCGGCATCGTCATCCCCATGTCCGACTCCGGCGACGAAGCATCCCTCGCCGACGCGGGCGCCGACGCCATAGAGGGAGATTCGCTGAGCCTCCCGTGCGCCGCCGGACGTGTCTGCCGCGTCGAAACACCCCTCACGATCGGTTCCGTCGCTTCGCTGAGCGGGCGCTCGAAGGACGATGTCTGGGCGTCCGCGTCGCGCGGTGGGGTGATGCGCTGGGATGGCCGGCAGTGGGCGGCTCTCGAATCGACCATCACCGAGACGCTTTCGAGCCTCTACCTCACCGCCGACGAGACTTGGGGCGTTGGAGGAGTGCTGGCCTTGCGCCGTCGCATCGATGGAAGCAGCGTCAAGACGGTCCAAGCGAGCATATACACTCTTACGCTATCGGGGATTGCCGTGCTCGCAAACGGCGATATCTACCTGAGCTACATGCAGCCGTACCTGTCCGGCGTCACCGCGCCCGGCGTCCTCGCGAAGCTCATGAGCTTCGACGCCCCCCTGATGATCGAATTCGCGCCCGACCCGGTACTCGCTGCCACCAACCAGGCAAAGCAGCTGCCTTTCCGCGCTCTGTTCCACGTGCCCGACGAGGCGCTCTGGCTCGTCGGCGATAACGCCGCCATCGCCCGCTATCCGATATCGCCTTCTCTCGGCACCGGCGTCGTGATGCCCGTCGCCTCGCAAGCCGATCTGTTCGCTGCGTGGGGACAAGGCGATCAGCTCTGGGCCGCGGGGAGCGGCGGCACGATCCTCCATTTCGACGGAACGGATTGGAACGAGGAGGAGACCGGTACCAGGGCGACGCTCCGTGCGATCTTCGGCTTCGCTCCGAACGATGTCTGGGCAGCCGGTGACGAAGGAACGGTCTTGCACTTCGACGGCGAGCGCTGGTCGAAGATCGAAATGGGCAACTATCGCCGCCCCCTCCGAGCCATCTGGGGAGCTGCTCCCGACGACGTATGGTTCGGCGGAGAGCTCGGCATGTTTCATTGGGGAGCCCTTCCATGAGATCCGTCACGCTCGCATGCACAGGCCTCGTCGTGCTCGTCGCCTGTGCGACGGCCGGACAAGACGACGGTGCCGCTCCCCCTGGCCATACGAATACCGATGGGGGCGCCGAAGACAGCGGAGCTCCCATCGCCGACGCCGGACCGGACGACGCCGATGCGCCGAGTGTTCCGGACGCGGAGCGACCGCTCGCGTGCGGCCCCACCGGGATGTGTGAGACGAGGCTCCCGACGTCGGACCTCGGCGAGCCGCTCTCGCTGCGCGGCGTCTGGGTCGTCGCGTCGAACGATGTTTGGAGCGTGAGCGCCCAAGGGCTCATCGTGCACTACGACGGAACGAGCTGGACGACGTCCCATCGGGCGAACCGTGCGCTCTACAGCATCTGGGGAACGGCCACCGACGTATGGGCCGGCGGCGAGCAGGGCCTTCTGCTTCATCGGAGCGCCGGTGGCAGCTGGACGCGGGTCGAGACGGGCCACCTACAGCCGATCCGCTCCATCTACGGGAACAGCCCGAGTGATGTCTGGTTCACCGGCCGTCTCGGCGCTCTCGACCATTTCGACGGCGCGAAGCTGACGAGCTTCTCCACCGGTCTTCCCGAGCTTCACATCACGACGATCTTTGGACGTCCTGGTTTCGAGGTTTACGCTGCCGGCTATGTCGAAGGGCAGATGAACGACTGGGCGGTGTTCCAGGACGAGCCATACGTTTTCGAGCTCTCCTCCACGGCGATTTCGCCGTTCAACACGTCACTGACCAGTAACCTCGCATTCGTTCCGGTCGCCGGCGTCGCGATCAATGCCACCGACGATGCTCCTCGGGTCGCTCTGTTTGGATACGAGCACCACTATGGAATGTTCATCTCCAGGTACTCCGCCTTCGGCAGAGATACTCCCGCGGTCATCGACTACACGATGGAGCCCCCGGTCGGCGCTGCCCCGGGACAAGAACCACCCCTTTTGCTTCCGCCTCCGACCCATCTAGCGTGGGGCAATGCGTGGAACGACATCCGCATCATGCAGACAGTCGACCGTATCGTGCGATGGGATGGGACTACCTTCAGGCGGGAACCGATCAATATGGGATACAGCTTCATTCCGAGCCCCGTATTCGGCATTCACGGCAATTCCGAGCACATGTGGATCGTTGGTGATGGCTTTGCTCTAAAGGGGGCCACACAGTGATTCATCGAACGCTACCTCGTCGGATGGTCGGGTCTTGTGCGTGCGGTCTTCTTGGCGCCGCGCTTCTAACGGCATGTTCTTCGCCGGGCGAGACGCTCGCCAGCACGAGGGAGACCGATGCAGGGGACGCGGGAGCCGTTCAGCCGAGCGACGTGGTCGACGCTGGCGAGGACGCCACGCGGTCGCCGCCGCCGCCCTACGACTTCGCGGTCAAGTGCACCGAAAGCCCGTGCGTTACTCGAATCGCCGCGAGCGGCGGCAAGCACGCCTGCGCCCTTCTCCAGGACGGCACCGTTCGGTGCTGGGGGGCCAATGTGTCCGGACAGCTCGGGGCCGGCGCGAGCGACGCGCGCCCAGCCCCCGATTACGACGCCACACCGCGGCGGGTCGTCGGAGTTTCGAACGCAACGAACGTGGCTGCGGCGGGCCAAGGGGTCTCGGGCAGCTCGTGCGTGGTCTCGGGCGCAGGTGAGGTCGCCTGCTTCGGCTCCAACGCGTGGGGACAGCTTGGTCGTGCTTCTGCCCCGTCGAACGGTCCTCACCCCGATCCGACCGTCATCGACGGCCTTCGGGCGAAATCCGTGACGCTCGCGGGCAAGTTCGCCCTGGCCGTCGGAACCGACGATCGCCTCTGGTCGTGGGGCATGAACGACTCCTTTCAACTCGCTCGGCAGCTCGAAGACCCGCCCGCGGGACCTTCGAGCCCGCCGGCTCATGCCGACAGAATCTCGAGCTCCGTGCGTGGGTGCGCAGGCGCGGAGAACAGTGGCTTCGCTCTCGCCGACAACGGCGACCTCTTGTCCTGGGGAGGCGGCACCGCCGAGCAGCTCGGCCGAACGAGCTCGCTCCATCCGGACCCCATCCCGGCGCCGATCGTGCTCCCGGGCGTAACGAGCGTGACCGCAGGGACGACGCATGCCTGCGCGCTGAGTCACGGAAGCGTCCACTGCTGGGGCGGACAGAACGAGCACGGTCAGCTCGGTACGCGCCTTCGCGCTCAGGAGATGCTTCCAGCGCGCGTCGCCTTGCCGGACGACGTCCATCCGGTCGCCGTGGCCGCCGGTGGGGATACCACCTGCGCCATCGCGGCGACGGGCGAGCTCTATTGCTGGGGCGCGAACCGCGCCGGACAGGTCGGAGTCGCGACGCGTCAGGATCAGTCGACTCCTACGCGCATAGCGGGCCTCACGGAGCAGGTGGTGGGCGTCGCGCTGATGGATGAAGCCGTCTGCGCGCTGCTTCGCAGTGGCTCGGTGGCGTGCTGGGGAGACAACTTCTTCGGTCAGCTCGGGCGGGGGAGCGTCGACACGGATATTCATCTAGAAGCGGCGCCGGTCGTATTTCAGTAATTGGATGGAGTGAGGAAGGTTCTCATGCGTAGATCCATGATCGCTCTGCTTCTCGTCTCGGCCGTGTGGGTAGGTTGCTCGTCCGGGCGCGAGGGCTGGAAGAAGAACGACTCGCAGACGTTCGCGCCGCCCGACGCCGGCGGCGAGGTCGACGCCTCCTGTTCCGGGGTCTCTTGCTCGCGCGACCTCCGCTCCGTGGTCGATTGCAGGGGAGACCTCGTCGAGGAATGCGCAGCGGACCTGGCGTGCGGGAACGGCAAGTGCGTCGCCCCGTGCACCGCTGCGGCGCTCAACGAAGGCTCCGTGGGTTGCTCCTTTGCGATCCCGGGCATCATCAGCAGGGAGATCGATGGTGGTAGTTGTTATGCATTCTTCGTTGCGAACAACTGGACGTCGCCTGCCACCCTACGCCTCGAGTACCAAGGGGAGGAGAAGTCGCTCGATGGCGCCGTATGGTTGCCATCCGTCGAAAACGGCGTCGTGAAGCACACGAAAATCGACGGACCGATCCCCCCAGGCAGCGGAGCGGTGGTCTTCCTTGCTGCAGAGGACCGTTCGGGGACGAAGAACTGGGTCGGGTGTCCCGAGGGCGTCAAGCCGATCTTCGATAAGCCGCTCGCTGTGTTCGGAACGGGCATCGGTCACGCGATGTTCGTCGGTGCGGACGTTCCCGTGTCGATGTATGCGCTCTACCCCTACGGAGGCGCCCCAAGCGTCTTTCCGAGCGCAACGTTGCTCTTACCGACGACATCGTTTGGAACGAATTATATTTTGATGAGCTCTTGGGGCGGGAAAGGCGATCTCTTCGGCAAGGGAGTCCTGTCGCACCCAGGAACGAACAAGACTCAACCCGGGCAACCTACGATCCAGATCGTCGCGCTCGAGGACGATACGTCGATCGATCTCCTTCCGAGGGTCGACGTCCTCGGCGGTCCGGGCATCCCCGCAGGGCCGCGGGGCGAGGTCACGAACTACCGATTGCAGCGCGGAGAGGTCTGGCAGCTCACACAAGGGAACGAGCTCGCCGGCTCCGTCATCGAGACGAGCAAGCCGGTCGGGGTCTTTGGTGGACAGACCGCCATGAACGTGCCGGCCGATATCGGGTATGCCGACGCGGACAACAGTCAGATCCCGCCCGTCTCGGCCTGGGGACGTGAATACGCCGTCCTCCCCGCGCCCAACCGCACTGCTCTGATGTCCCGCGGGACCCTGAAGGAACGTGACCTGAGCCCGATTCGTCTCCTCGCCGCCGCCAACGACACCCAGCTCGTCTACGAGCCGTCGCGCCCCGATGGCGCTCCCGCACGGCTCGAGGCAGGACAGCTCGCGGTCTTCTTTGCGCACGAGCCGTTCATCGTTCGGAGTCAGGACACCGACCACCCCTTCCTCGCCGTGGCCCTCATGACCGGCGCGGATGGCTCGACGTCCTTCATGGGCGATCCGGAGACCGCGTTGGCGATCCCGACCGATCAGTGGCTCGACACCTACGGGTTCTTCTCGGACTTCACCTACAGCTCCAGCTCGATCTTCGTCACACGCCGAAAAGTGAACGGCGCGTTCCGCGACGTCACCCTCGACTGCGCTGGCGTCCTCACCGGATGGAAGCCCATCTCGGATGACTACGAATGGACGTACGCCGAGCTCACCCGCTACGGCGAGCCGCAGAAGTACGCCGCGACCGCGTGCACCGACGGTGCGCATCGAATCCATAGCGAAGGGCCGTTCTCGCTCACGGTCTGGGGCATGTCGACCTGCGCGAGCTACGCGTATCCGGGCGGCATGGGGCTCCGTCGCATCTCCGAGCTGAACGTGCCCGTGCACTGAAGCCCCTGAAGCGAGACATCACGGCGCGGCGACGCGCGTAGCAACGCGGCGTAAGCGACCGGCTAGCACCCTTCATTCACGGCGCCGTTGCAGTTATCGTCCGTCGGGGTGGAACAGTTCTCGGCGGCGGCGGGTCGTACCTCCCCCACGCATGCACCGAACCCAGTTCCCTGCGCGTTGCACGTCCTCACGCCCGCCTTGCACACGCCGACCCCCGCCGTGCCCGCCGGGCCCGAGTAGCAGCTCGCAGTCGAGTTTGGCCGACACACGCAGCCGTCGCCGCCTTCGTTCGTCTGCCCGTCGCAGTCGTCGTCCTCCGGCGTGTTGCACGTCTCCGGCTGCGGAAGGACCTCGCCGACGCAGGGGCCATAGGCGGTCCCTTGCTCGTTGCAAGTCTTCGAGCCCGCCTTGCACAGGCCGACCCCCGCCGTTCCCGCCGGGCCCGAGTAGCAGCTCTCGGTCGAGCTTGGCAGGCACACGCAGCCGTCACCGCCCTCGTTGACTTGCCCGTCGCAGTCGTCGTCCTCCGGCGTGTTGCACGTCTCCGGCTGCGGAAGGACCTCGCCGACGCAGGGGCCGTAAGCGGTCCCTTGCTCGTTGCACGTCTTCGTGCCCCCTTTGCACGAGCCCACGCCCTCGGTGCCGGCAGCGCCTGTGTAACAGCTCGCGGTGGCCTTGGGCACGCACCCGCAACCTTCGCCCGACTCGTTGACCTGCCCGTTGCAATTGTCGTCGACGGGGCTGTTGCAGGTCTCGGGGATCGCCAACACCTCCCCCTCGCAGGGCCCGTAGCCGCTGCCGTCGGCAAGGCAGGTCATCGTGCCCGCTTTGCAGCGCCCCACGTCCCTCGTGGCTTCTGCACCGGTGTAGCAGGACGCTTTCGCGCCTGCGACGCACGCGGTGGGGGTGGTGCCCGCATCGCCCGTGTTCGCGTCGCCGGCGTCCGACTCACCACACGCGGCGATCGACAACGCAAGGACGCTCCACGACAGCGACGTCGAAAGAATGCGCATTCGAACGACAGTACGCGGTTCCCGCGCGCGCGGGCATCCCTCAGTCGTGATGCTTCGCCTCGAGGGCCTCGGCGGCGAGGTCCTCGAACGACATCTTCGCGGCCCTGGAGAGCTCCTCCTCGGACGCGAGGCGCTCGATGAGCTCGGGCTCGGTCCCGACGATGCTCGCGATGACCCCCTTCATGCGCTTGCCCGCGCGCGGGTGGTTGTAGACGTCCATCATCGTGTTCCAGAACTTCGCGAGCGGGAGCTCACCGATACCGGGCTTCGCGCCGAGGAGCTGCATCCGCTTGAACGCCTCGCGGAGCCGGACGCCCGTCGGGTCGACGCGCGACATCGGAGCGAAGAAGACATCACGGAAGAACGGGCGGCCCCAGCGCGTCATCGTGGCGAACGCGCGGGCTCCGGCGGCCTGTTCCGCGAGGCTCTTCCGAGGAGCGTCCCGCCGGCGGGCGCGATACTCCTCCGACGCGTAGTAGCCGACCATGTAGTAGTCGATCGCGATGTGGCGTGACTCATCGCGATTGATCAGCTCCATCGCCTGCGCGGAGAGCGGGTCGTCGACGAAGTCGTTGATCGATCGCAAGAGGGCGATATCGAGCACGAGCTCGCCCGACGTGATGTACGCGTTGGCGACGTCGTCCGAGAGGTGCCGGATCGCGTCGACGAAGGCCGGGAAGAAGCGCTCGAGGCTCGTGCTCGTGCGGTACACCTTCAGCCGTCGGACGTCGTAGTGATCCGCGAGCATCTGGGCGACATGCGAGTGGCGCATCTCGTCGACGACGAACGTCCCGAAGATCGCCTTCAGCACGGGGTCGGTCGCGCGACGCTCCTGCTCGACGAAGAGCGCACCGGCGAGCCGCTCGATCTGCGCCATGTCGGTGAAGTACTGGACGACGTTCATCTCGTCCTCGGGCGACATCGGGCGCGGACGACGGCTGAAGTCGAGATCGCCGACCTTCCATTGCCCTTCATGGCACATCCGGAGCATGCGCTGGAGGTCCATCGGTCGCTCGATTCTACGACGTGACCGTCCCGATGTCCGGCCGAGCACGCTCGCTCGTCGCTCGCTGCGGCGGACGCGCGCGATCGCTGGCTCGCGCCGACGCTGTGACTGCGACCTATCGACCTTCGACGAGGACGGGAGCGCTGAGCGCGTGATCGTCGGTGGGCCCGACCTGCACGCGCGCATAGAGCCCGCATGCCTGTCCTGCGACGAGGAAGACGCCGTGGTTCACGATCGATCCGGCGTCGTCGATCGCCTTCGCCTGGAAGAAGCGCTGCGCGACCCAACGGCCGGGGCGCGCGTGCGCGAGCGAGGCCTTCCAGATCTCGTCGGTGACGTGACGGCCGACGATGACCTCGTCCCCCTCGGCGCCGTAGTCGCTCTTGAGCACCCAGTCCTCGCGCTGCACCGCGAGCTGCTCCTCGTGCATCGTCTCGAGCCGGGCCGTCACCGGGATGTGGCGCTGGATGATCTCCTGCGACCGCGGCGAGAATCGATGGATCTGCTCCCAGAAAAACGCCATTGCGCGCTTGTTCTGGGGGAGGACGGCGCCGAACGGATTCACGACCGTGGAGCGTCCCGCAGCCATGCCCGAGAACACCGCATGGAGCGCTCCCGTCAGCGGCTCGGAGTCCGCCACAGCGTCGTCGTCCCAGACGCTCTGGCGCTCGCCCCACCAGTCGGTCTTGTAATGACGGAGGATCGCCCCGACCGGCGTGTCGAAGAGCAGCGTCCCGCGCTCGTCGCTCGCGAGGTTGTAGGGCGAGCCGAGGACCACGTCGCGACCGCGTGACTCGAACCACTTCTTGTAGAGCCGCACGAGGGAGAGGTCCTCGGTGAACTCCGTCGGGTAGACGAGGCCGATCGACCGCGGAGCGTCCGGCTCGAGGTCGCGCACGCAGAGCGTCTCGACCAAGGCGACGAAGCGCTCCTCGAGCTCGCGGTTCGGATCGACCAGCCCGGCCCGCGGCGGCGTCTCCGAGGCGAGCGCGCCGAGGACGACCGCCTCGGCCTCGCCGGTGGGCGTATCGCAGTTGATCTCGGTGAACGCGAGCCCCTCTTCCGTGACGAAGACATCCGCCCGCGCGATCCCGTGCCAGTGAGGCTGCGACGCGGTCCACATCGCCTTCTGGACCGGCGTCATCATGAAGAAGTCGTCGAGGAGCCGCGGCTCGTCGACGACGATGAGGCACATCTCGTTGTAGACTGCAGCGACCTCCTCGGAGGCGCGGTAGAGCTCGCGCTCGAGCCGTGCGCTCACGATGATCGGCTCCTCCCCAAACCGCGGAGCACCGTCGATCCACGGATCGGAGAGGATGCCGCTCGCGACGATGCGGCGTGCGAAGGCGTCGTAGCCGTCGGTCGTCATCGGATTGGCTCCTCGCGCACGACGTTCAGGCGAGGCGGGCGATGGAGAGCGCCGTCGCGACGTAGGTGACCGCCTCGAGCACGCCGATGCCCTCGCTCCGCTGGAGGGCGATGCCGTCGTCGAGCGGACCGCCGCGCAGCTTGAGCGGCGCACGGAGGAGGAGCATCTGCACGAACACCTGACGCACCGGGTAGAGCGCCAAGGCGCAGGCGAGCACGCCGGCGTAGCCCTTCAGCGAGGTCTCCCATCCCGTGAACTCGCCCTCCGTCGCGCGGGCGATGATGATCGCGAGCGCGATCACCGCTCCGGCGTAGCTCAGCGCCGCGGCGAGGTTCTCTCCGGCGATCTGCTCGGCGTCGTCGTAGGTGGTCAACGCGCGGAACAGCGATACGAACACGTGGAGCGTGACCTGCCCGAGAACGAAGAACGCGACGGAGATGGCGAGCTCCTGCACGTCACTGCCTGCCATCGCGCGCGAGGTGATGATGCCGGTCGCCACGTAGTGCGCGCCGGCGGCGAGCCCGGCAGCGGTGTTGCCTCGCGCGATCTCCGCGGGCAGGCGCGAATGGAGGAGCAGACGGACGCCGAAGTGGCCGGTGATCGCGATGAGCAGGACGCCCGCCACACCGAACGCACCGACCCAGGTGGCGTCGCGCAGGATGTCGTCGCCTTTCACTGCCGTCTTCACCGCGTTCGAGGCGACGAGGAAGATCGCGGTGACCTGCCCGACGCCGAGGAGGCGCTCCGCGGAGTTGCCCTTCGTGAGCTCGGCAGCGAGGGAGCGCCTCCCGACGAGGAAGAGCACCAGCATCACGAGTGTGGTCGCGGCGCCGAAACACACCATGTAGAGCGGCTTGACGTCGACGTCGTCCATACGCCCGCGAAGCTACCGGCGGCGCGGGACTCCGTCCACTGCGGCTTGTCACGGGCCACGTGCTCCGGTACGCACTCGAGGGTGGCGCTTCGAGGCATCTTTCCCGGTGCACCCCTGCCCTACGTCCCGCTCGAGCGCTTCATCGACACGAGCGCTCTCGACGCCATCCACGAGGAGGTCTGCCTGGCGCTGACCCAGGTAGCGATCGACTACACGGGCGGAAGCCATCGCTCGATGGGGATCATGCCTCCGTCGCGCACGGCCGAGGCTTACGTCGACTACGGCGAGGCGATCCGCAGCCTCTCGCCCGACGCGTTCGAGACGTTCCGCTCTCTCGCCGACGATCCGAGCGCGATCGATCGGCAGCACTCGAACGAGCTCCGGTTCGGCGAGGAGACGGAGCTGCCGCTCTCCCGCCGCCAGATGCTGTGGCTCAAGTTCCGCCAGAAGGTCTACTTCCCCTGGAAGGCCTACGTGGAGCTCATCCCCAACCGTTACTGGGACGAGAAGTCGAGCGCCGAAGGCAAGGACTTCACCCGTCTGGCGAAGACGTTCTTTCCGAAGACGATCGCCTTCGCGAAGAGCCTTCCCTTCCTCCACATCGGCCGCTGTAACGTGATGGGGCTCGAGGCGAACGACCACGGCACGGTCCACCGCGACGGCGATCCGGACGAGCAAGAGGCGCCCGACCATTTCATCACCGTCTGCCCCGCGGGGGACAAGCGGCTCTTCCTCTGGGACGAGGAGAAGCAGCGGAAGACGCCCGTCGAGGGACGGGCGTACTGGTTCAACGATCACGACTTCCACGGGGTCGACGCCGATCCGTTCTTCCGGTACTCCATCCGAGTCGACGGGGTGTTCCGTCCCGACTTCCTCGAGACGCTTCGACGCGAGAGCCGGATCGAATCGTGACGAACAAGCAGGCCCAGCCTCCGGCGACGTTCACGAGGCAGGAGATCGTCGACAAGCCTGGCATCATCGGCGCGCGCTGGTGGCAAGAGAGCATCGCCGTGCCGCGCCGCCAGGCGATGACGGGCCTCCTCGCGCTCGGAGGCGTCGTTGCCGCGATGGCGACGATCGGTACGTGTGCCGTCGTCGCAGCGAGAGACTCCGAGCCGGAGGTCGCCTTCCAGCCGCGCGGGGCGCTCGACATGCAGAAGGAGTACGGCTGGAGCTTCGGCGCCACCGGAGAGTCGCTCGTCTTCGACGGCAAGTCGACGCAGGCGTTCGACCGCGCCGCGCTCGCGCGGATGCCGGACGATCTCGCACCGGCGGAGGCGAGCCACGCACCGTACTTCGTCCCCACCCTCTTCCAGTCGCCGAAGGCCCTGCCGAAATCGACGCCTCAGGGCGAGAGCGGGAGCGCTCCCTTCGCGCCGCTCGAAGACGCGCTCGTCCCGATCGCCACACCCGGCATGGAGACCGCGTTCGAGCAAGGCAGGGCGCTCGCGTCTCTCCTCGAACAGGACCCGCGCGCGCAGAACGCCACCGTCGTGGTGGACCTCCCCGGCCCGGAGGCGGTCGCGTTCGCGGCCGGCGCATCGGGCGTCCTCGATCCGGTCTTCCTGTTCGACAACTGGCCTCACCCGCGCGGCGTCGTCCCGGCGCATCTCACGCTCGCGGCAGCGACGTACTACCAGCCGCTCTTCGTGAAGGCGAAGACCGCGCGGCAGAGCAGCGGAAGGCACGCGCGACCGATGTTCGTCCTCGATCGGAAGCGGCTCGCTTCCTATACCGACGACGCATCGCAGTTCGACAACCGCCACACCGCCCGCCTCCCGAGCGCCGCCAACCTCATCGCGCTCGGCACGAAGACGCTCCTCTACGTCGGCCCCAACGCCGTCGATCGCCAGGAGCTCGACGATCTCGTGGACGACTTCGCCGCGTACACGCAGGCGCAGATCGCGCTCGAGCTCTTGCCCGCCACGGCGTTCGATCGCGAGCGTGATTCCGCGGGCGCGCCGAACGCGGCGGGAGGCACGACGGACTGGAACGGCCCCTATTTCTACGGCGGCTCGCGAGCAGCGCATTCGACCTTCTGGACGCACTGGTCAGCACCGGAGAACGGCCCCTGGACGAACCAGCTGACCGCCTATCAACCGACGCCTCGCGTGACGCCGTTTTCGAGCGGAACGCCGACCTCGAGCGCGCCTCGGACGCGCCCGGTAGGCTTCGGCACCGTACCGGTGGCGGTCGCCGTGGGCACGGGCGTCATCCTCGGCGCGAGGCTCAGTCGAAGCGGATCGTGGAACCGCACGACCGGAACGAGCTCGGGGAGCTGATCGCTCATGAGCAGCTCCATCTTCTCGATCGAAGTCGCCGCTCGCCTCGACCGCGCGCCGAACCTCTTGCCGCTGCTCCGGAGCGCGATCGTCGAACAGCCGCAGGCCATCGGCCTGCATCAGAAGTGGTTGCTCTACAAGCGCGCCAGCGATGCACTGCTCGGCCATCTCGGGCTCATCGAGCGCGGCTGCTGGGACTACTTCGACGACGACGCCCGCGCCGAGAAGGACTTCAAGATGTGGCTCGGCGGAATGACCACCGAGGAGGGCGCCCGCCGCCAACCGTCGGGCAAGCCCGATCCCTACCGTGGCGAGCCGCGCTACCTCACGTTCACGATGACGTTCCTGATCGTGCGCCCGTCACCGACCGACCATGCGCTGAGTCGCCTGTGCGAGATCCCCGAGCAACACCTCTGGCGGCGCGACGTGTTCGGCCGGCTCCTCGGAGGGATGGGCGTCATCAACTTCGCGAGCGTGAGGTCCGATGTGATGTACCTCATCCCGCGCGACGACGACTGGGGCCTCACCGCCGCCGATCTGGCGGAGGAGAAGTTCCACTACCTCCGCTCGCTGCGGTGAGCGCGCGCCGCGCGCCTCTTGGCGCGAACGGTAGCGCGAACCGCCATCCGAGGCGGCGCTCAGAACCAGCACTCCCATAGGCCCATGTCGATCTGCGCGGCATGCGCAGTCGCGCTGATCCGCTCGCGCGCACCTCCGAAGGGCTGGATCTGATGGAGCGTGTAGCTGTCGATCAGGACGACGTCGCCGACGCCATAGGTGACCGTGGCGCTCCGCGCACGCAGCTCCTCACGCTTCGGATGATCACGCCCGTCGTAGCGGACGTCCCAGACCTTCAACCCGCCGTCGGTCTCCGTCGTCTGGAGCATTGCCACCAGCGAGATCGCAGGACGTCGCTTCTCCACGTGATGCACGGCGAGCCCCTCGGTGTCGAAGTGGTGGACACCACCCCGTGACGCCACCGGCCCGCCGGGAGGAAAGACGTGCACGCCCGGCCCACACCAGCCGCGGCGCTGCACGGCGCGGCTCTCTCCGACCACACGCGCAACCAGATCGCGCATCGCCTGCTGGAGCCCGGGCGCATGCGCGTCGACGCGCGCATCGGACTCCGCTGTCTCCGCGAAGTAAGCGCGGCTCCGGCCCTCCTCGAAGTGCGTGTAGAACGCACGACCGAGGGTGAACTGCTCGCCGCCAAAGTCGTGGGTCCACACGGCGCGAGCGCGGTAGACGCCCTCGACCCAGCGCGCGCACTGATCCGGAGAGAAGTGACGCTCGACGACGACGGCGCGCGCCGATGCGAGCGCCGCGAACGCTCCGTCCGCACGATCGACGCGAAAGATGAGCTCGTCGCTCGATCCCAATGCACGACCATCTTGCCGGACGAGCGGAGCCCCGAGGAAGCAGGATCGTCACGCACGCGCCTTCGTCTCGTCTCGCCTCGTCTCGCCCTTCCTTCTCCTCGCGCGAGCAAAGGCGGCACGAGGCCGCGGAGAGCGAGCCATGTACCGCGAGGTGGGACGCTCGAGGTCGCCAGACGGCCAGCATGGGCGATGGCGCATCGTTCGGCCCGATTCGTGCGGGGTCGAGTGCCCTCAGGTCGCCGAAGTCTTCTATACTGCGCGAGCTCGTGCGACACGCGCTGTCCGACGATCACGAACTGCGTCCCGGCCGGATCCTCGGGCCCTATGAGCTACTCGTGCCCGTCGGCTCGGGTGGGATGGCACACGTGTGGGCAGCGCGTCATCGCGGAGCGGGCGTCGTCTTCGCGCTGAAGATGCTCATGCCCCACCTGGCGGAGAACGCCTCCTTCCGCGAGATGTTCTTCGACGAGGCGCGCATCGCCTCTCGCATTCGACACGAGAACGTGGCGCGTACGTTCGAGCTCGTCGACCTCGACGGCATGCTCACGCTCGTCATGGAGTGGGTCGACGGCAGCTCGATGGTGCGGATGCTGCGTCCGGGCCTCGAAGACCGCGAGGACCTTCCGCGGGTCGCTCTTCCCATCCGGCATGCAGCCAAGATCGTCGCGGAGACGTGTGCCGGCCTCCATGCCGCGCACGAGCTCATCGGCGACGACGGGCGACCGCTGGCGGTCGTGCATCGCGACGTCTCCCCGCACAACATCCTCCTCACGCGAGACGGGCACGTGAAGGTGACCGACTTCGGCGTCGCGAAGGCGGTCGGCAAGAGTCACATGACGATCGCCGGTCAGGTGAAGGGCAAGCTCGCGTACATGTCGCCCGAGCAGCTGATCGGCGGCGGCCTCGATCGCCGGAGCGACATCTTCGCCCTCGGCTCCGTCCTCTACGAGTCGACGACGGGCGAGCGCCCGTTCCAGGGCGAGCACGATCCGCAGCTCATGACGGCGATCGTGATGGGGAACTTCCTGCCGCCGAGCGAGGTCGTGCGCGGCTACCCGCGCGGCCTCGAAGAGATCGTCATGAAAGCGCTCGCCACGGAGCCGGACGCTCGCTTCGCGACCGCCCTCCACCTCAAGCAGGCGCTGGATGGCTGGCTCGCCGCGAGCGGACCGCCCGTAGGGGCCGCGCAAGTCGCGCTCTTGCTCCAGGAGCGCTGCGGACCGGAGCTGAACGCGCGGACGACCGGCCTCTCGATCACCCAACCTGCGCCGCCGCCACAACCAGTACCTCGACCTCCACCGTCGGGGCCGCTCCTGCAAGTCGAGACCAGCAGCGCGATGGAAATCGACCGTCGCCAGGAGCTCGCTCCTGCCGCGAAGGCGACCGGCGTGAGCACGCTCGGCGCCATCCTCGCGGTGCTCGTCGGCGTCGTGCTCGGCCTTGGTGTCCTCCTCTACGTTCGCAACGCGCGGCTCGAGCGACGCGCCGCGCTCGACATGGCCGACGCCTCGATGACCGTCGCTACGCTGCCCCCCGCCACGCTCGACGCATCGGTAGCGGCGCTGATGGTCGTCGATCTCGATGACGTCACCGCCACCGCGCCGGACGCCGACGTCCACCCGAACGAGGTGACGCTGCGCGTCCCCGGCGGCGCGCGCATCTTCGTCGACGGGCAAGCGCTCCCGACGGGAATCACGAGCGTGGCGCGCCCCGACGCGGGGGTCATCACCGTCCTCGTGAAGGCCGAAGGGCACGAGGATGCAATCGTAGAGCTCCGACCGACGTCCTCCGACGAGATCGAGGTCCCGATGGTGGAGAAGCCGAAGGCGAAGCCGCGCCCCCAAACGACGCCGCACGCCGACTCCGACCCGACGCTCGCGATGCCGCCGAACCCCTACGACTGACGCGAACGGACGAGCGCGCCCATCGCGAACGGCCGGCGTTCACGGGGTCGACGCGCGTGGTGGATCGCGCTCCAAGCTCATCGTGAGTGCAGCGGGAATCTGCTTGAGCTCATCCGTCGTCACGCCTAGTTTCGAATGCTGCTACGCAATCGGTACCGGCCGCTATCAACGGTCGAACTAAAGTTTCGCACCTGAAGCACCATGATCGCCCACCGCTTTTCTGCCGCCGCCGCAATCCTCACCATGCTCGCCGCGAGCAGCCTCGGATGCTCCACCACCGAGGATGCGCAGACCCCGCCGAGCCCGGACGGAGGCTCGGACGCACGACCGAACAAGCCCTCGGACAGCGGGCCCGATGATGGATCGGACGACGAAGTCGACGGCGGTCGCGACGGCGGAACGGATAGCGGAGACGGCGGCCCGAAGTGCAAGGCGCCGACCGACTGCCCGGCCCCCGCGAACGAGTGCATCGAAGTCACGTGCACCGCTGGCGAGTGTGGCGAGAAGCCGAAGCCCGCGGGCACAGCCGTCAGCACGCAGACCGCGGGCGACTGCCAGAAGAACGAGTGCGACGGCGACGGGAAGATCCACGCAGTCGATGACGACACCGACGTGCCCAACGACGACGACGCCTGCACTCAGGACCGCTGCGCCGGGGGAGAGCCCGAGCACGCGAACGTGTCCGACGGCACCGCGTGCGGCGCGAACCTCACGTGCGTGAACGGAGCGTGCACCGGATGCGCCACGGCGAACGACTGCCCGGGCACCGACGACGAGTGCAAGACGCGCACGTGCAGCGCAGGCAAGTGCGGGGTCGCCTACACGGAGAACGGCACCCCGCTGGCTGCGCAGGTCGCTGGGGACTGCAAGATGTCCGTCTGCGACGGTGCGGGCAACAGCACGACCATCAACGACGACGCCGACCTCCCCGCCGACGACGGCTCGCAGTGCACGAACGAGGTCTGCAACGCCGGCATGCCCTCGCACGCGAACGAGCCGAAGGGGCTCGCCTGCAACCAGAATGGCGGCACGCTCTGCAACGGCGCCGGCGTCTGCGTTGCGCCGGCTTGCGACGACGAGATCCAAAACGGCAACGAGACGGACGTCGACTGCGGCGGAGTCTGCGGCGTGTGCGCCAACGGCCGCGGTTGCGGCGTGGACGGGGACTGCGCGAGCGGGAAGTGCACGGGGAACAGCTGCCAGGCACCGACGTGCACCGACGGGGTGAAGAACGGCAACGAGACCGGCGTCGATTGCGGCGGCAGCTGCGACCCGTGCCCGGGCAGCCTGACCACGCTCCCGAGCGACGGCGCCACGGACGTCGCCGTCTCGACGACGATCGCGATCACCTTCAGCACTGCGATGGACACCGCGACGCTGACGGCGCAGGCCGCCACCGGCGCGTGCTCGGGCAGCATCCGGGTGTCGGCCGACGGCTTCGACACCTGCATCGGCTTCAACGCGCCACTCGCTTTCTCGGACGGCAACAAGGTCGTCACCCTGACGCCGCCCACGGCGCTGACGCACGAGACGACGTACAAGATCCGGGTGACGAACGCGGCCCAGGATGCGCAGGGCGGCGCCTTCACGCAGTACACATCGGCGACCGGTTTCACGACGGCGGCGCCGCCTGCGCCAGTCCAGTGCACCGGCAGCCAGGTCGTCATCAGCCAGGTCTACGGCGGCGGTGGCAACAGCGGCGCTCAGTACCTTAACGACTTCATCGAGCTCCACAACCGTGGCAACAGCCCGGTTACACTTACGGGCTGGTCAGTGGTGTACGCCAGCAACACCGGAACTGCCTGGAACAACAATAAGACTGACCTCTCTGGATCCATCGCACCAGGCGGCTACTTCCTGGTCCAGGGTCGATCCGGAAGCAGCGGAGCAGGAGAGCCGCTGCCGACGCCCGACGTCGTAGGCAACATCGACCTCTCCGGGAGCAACGGCAAAGTTGCACTCGTGAGGGGCGCAGCAGGCAGCGACAGGTGCGCCACGAACGCAGTCGATTACGTGAGCTACGGAAGCGGTAACTGCAGCGAGGGAGGTGAGGCGACTCCTGCCCTCAACAACACGACCGCCGCGATCCGCAAAAATGGCGGCTGCACCGACACGAACAACAACAAGAGTGACTTCGAGACCGGCGCGCCGACCCCGCGCAACGCGTCGAGCAGCGCCGTGACTTGCGGGTGCGCCCCGTTCTGAAGCGCCCCGCCTCAGGGCCAGCCCCGGCCCATCACCCCGCGATGGCCACGTCGGAATCGACCGACGTGGCCATCGTCGTATTTCCCGGACGCGCAAGTGAAGGCGGAGACGCGCGCGAAGGCTCCGGCGCGTCCGAGCCCTCGCTTCGGTCACTCGACGCGGACGACGAGGGTGCGTGTGACCGGAGCCATGTCATGGCCGAAAGCTCATCCGAGGGGGTTCCACAGCGCAGCGAACGAGCTCGGCGCATTCCCCCCCCCGACGTCCGAGCGACCGCTGCGGACAGGCTCATGATGAAATTGATTTTCGTTTTCAATTAAGCGATGACCCGGATCGGCTCGACCGACCGTCGCTCGAGCCGTCGAGAGGAACCTCCGCATGCTCTCCCTGTCGCGCTCGCTGCGTTCGTCGTGTCTGCCCGTCGGCCACCTCGTTCTCTCCAGCTGCATCCTCGTCGGGCTCGCGACAGCATGCGGCGAGGACCCGACATTCGACGCCTCGTCTCTCGACACAGAGGACGGCTCGACCGCACCCGCCAAGGGAGCCGATGGCGGGCGCCTGAACGGCGACGCCTCCACCACGGATGCGCGCGCCTCCGACCCGACGACCGACGACGGGAGCGCCCCGAACGACGCAGGTGGAGGAGACGCGACGACCGCCCCCGATGGCGCCGACGCAGGTAACGAGGCCGGCACCTGGCTACCGATCCCAGGCGCCTCCTGCACGACGATCGGAGAACTCTACGAGCGCGCATGCGGCCAATGCGGCAAGCAAACGGCCTCGTGCAGCCCGAGCAAGATCGTGACGGGCTTCGGTCAGTGCACCGAACCGGACGACGCCTGCGTGCCGGGCACCGCCGAAGCCAACACCGCGTGCGGCTTCTGTGGAACGACGAGCCGCGTCTGCAACGAGTCCTGCGAGTGGGTCGCGCAGCCCTGCCAAGGCGAAGTCATGGCGGCCGATCGATGCGAGGCCGGCGAGAAGAAGGACCGCTCCGAGGGCTGCGCAGGAGGGATCACACGACCGTGGACCTGCAACGCGACGTGCGCCTGGGGTCCTCCGAGCGTGACCTGCGAAGAGGCGTCCCGCATCCTCACGATCGGTAGCGCCGTCGGTGCGACCATCTCGCGAAACTTCACCCAGCTCGGCGAGAAGATCAAACGACTCACGGCGAGCAGTGCGCCCTGCAACGTGTCGAGCCTCACGGACTCGCACTTCATCTACATCGAGGTTCGCAATCCGAACGCGAAACCGGCAAAGGTCGACATCGGAGTGAGCACCGTCCCAGGACAGGAGGTCCCCAACGTGCTCATCGCAGCGTATTCGACGCAGCCGAGCGACCTGGCCGGACGTAAGGCCTGCCTCACCGGCGCCGAGCTCTCTTGCAACGTGAACCTCGCGTACGAGGCGTGCCTCTTCGGGACCAAGAGCCCGACGATTCCAGCCAACGGCTCGGTCTGGGTCTACGTCGGCAACTTCCAGGGAGCCGACGCAGCGCTCACGTTCAACCTGTCGGCCAACATCACCTCCCTCTGACGACGAGGCGCGAGCCACATGCGCACTTCTTCACGAGCTCCCATGATGGCGACCGCCTCGCACGGTCGTCTCGTGCCTGGCCTCCTCGCCGCCGGCATCTCGCTCGGCGCCGCGGTCGCGTGCGCGGCGGGCGAGACGGACGGAGTCGAGCCGGACGAGACGACGACGGACGGGGGCCCGGACGTCAGGCAGACGGTGCCGGACGGCGGCCGCGGAAGCACCGGTGGCTCGAGCGGCGGCAACAGCGGCGGCGACGCCGGCAAGGACGGAGGCGACGGCGTCGACTACGGCCCTCCGGGGCCGCTCGGTCCGCCCACCGGCTCCTCGTGCACGAATCCCGGCGAAGAGCTCGAGCACACGTGCGGCCGATGCGGTATCCAGGTCGCGATCTGCATCGACGGCAAGGTCGGCCCGTATGGTCCGTGCCGCAACGAGAAGCTCGCGGCCACGAACTGCGTCCCCGGAGTCTCGTCGACGATGACGTGCGGCCATTGCGGGAGCAAAGTCCGCGCCTGCCGCAACGACTGCACGTGGACGGAGACGAAGTGCAAAGGGGAAGCGACGGCCAAGGACCGCTGCATGCCCGGTGACGTCGAGAGGCGACTCGCCGATTGCAACGACGGCGAGGCGCGGACCTATACCTGTGCCGACACCTGCGCCTGGAGCGCGCCCAGCGGATGCACCCCTGACCCGTGAACGGTCGAGCGCGGCGCGAGGCGGAGCGGAGATTCCGAGCCGTCTAATTCGATATCGAAGAGCTCCAAGCTAGTGCCCTCATTCACCGGTACGAATCGAGACAAACGAAGACATGCCCCGCCTGAATACCTCGCAGCGTCGGCAGCACCGCAGCGGTTCGGCCCCATGCTCCCCAGCGGGAATACGACCAACCGCGCGCGGTCATATCCTTGTCGGGAATGTAACACGGCCTCCGTGAGGCGCCCATCGCCGCGGTGTGTGCTCGCGGCGACTGTCCGGTCTATCTCTGGACCACGCGGAAGCCGACGTGCTGGATCGCCGCCGTGAGGGCCGCATGGAGCGTTCCGAAGGCGCGGATCGCGCTCAGGTCCACGTCGAGGCTCGTCATCGTCTGCGCCATGGCCGGCGACACCCCCGCGAAGAAACAGGCCGCCCCCATGAGCCGCGCCGCGTCGACCATCCGGATGAGCGACTGCGCCACGTCCGTGTCGATCTCGATCACGCCGGTGATGTCGACGAGGAGGACGTCGGACCCGGTCGCGACCAGCTCGGCCAACACCCGCTCGAGCGCCTCCTGTGCACGGTCGGCTCCGATCTCGCCGATCAGAGGGAGGAGGAGGACGCCTTCCCAGACCGGGATGATCGGCATGGATAGGGCCGAGAGCATCCGGCGCTGCTCGTCGATGATCCGCAGCTTGTCATCGAGCTCGCGCGTCTTCGTCTCGGCGAGCACGCGCAGCTCTTCCTCCACCTCTCGACGGCGGGTCTGCACGGTGGCGAGGAGCTTCGACGAATACGCATCCGCGCTGTCGAACACGGCCGAAAACGACACGTCATCGACGTCGGAGAGGATCTCCGCCGTGACGCTCGCACCGTCCAGCTCACGGAACAGGACCTCCTGGAGGCCTCGCCGGAACGAGAGGACACCGCGCAGGACCGTCGAGATGTGGAACTCGCTCGAAGCGCGGTAGCTCGTCACGAAATCGATGAACGAGCGCAGCGGTGCGTCGTCACCGTCGAGGAGGAGCGCCTCGTAGGACGCCGCCATCCGATCGACGAGGCCTTGGGTCTCTCCACGCTTGCGCGTGCTCGCGAGGTCGACCGACTGCTTGAGGACCCAGTCGGTCGCGCGCTCGACGATCTCGGTGCGATGCCGGCCGAGGAGGTCCCGTAGGACCTCCCGGCTGGTCTTTTCGGCGTTCATCGCAGCAGGGCGGTGAGGAAGGCTCGGACGACCGCTGCGGTCTCGCGCGGGCGTTCCACATGCGGATAGTGGCCCGGGCCGGGCAGATAGGACATCCCCGCGCCCTGCACGCGCTCGACGATCGCCTGGCGAAGGAAGTCCATCGGGAGCGCCGGATCGTCGGTCCCGACGACGAGCATCGGCGCGCGGATCGCGGCCACGTCGTCGGTGAAGCCGGCAGTCCACGCATCGAAGGCTTGCTCGATGCACGCCGGCGGGATCTTGCCGGCGTCGTCGAGGAGACGATCACATGTTGCGTCCGAGAGCTCCTTGCAGACGTTCTGGAGAATGATTCGCTGCTTGTCGCGGTTGCCGCCGGAGGTCCGGAAGAGCTCCTTCATCTCCGGCGGAAGCGGCGCCCCCGAGGGAGGCACGGGACAGAGGAGGACACCTCCCGAGACACGCTCGGGGCGCGTGGCAGCGAGAAGGAGCGCGAGCTGTCCCCCCATGCTGCTCCCCACGACCGCGAAGCGCTGCGCCTGCGCGTGGTCGGCGACGGCCTCGAGATCGCGCGCATACTGCGCGAGGTCGTAGCCCTTCTCGGGTCGGTCGGAGCTTCCGGTGCCGCGCTGGTCGGGCACGATGAGGCGGATGCCGTCGGTCCCGAGCGTTTCGATCAAGTCGTCGAACACCGCTCCCGACACCATCCAGCCGTGCACGAACAGCACCGAAAGGGGGCCCGATCCGAACGTCCGATAGGAGATCGAGACTCCGTCACTCGCCGTCACCGTCTGTCGCATGCACCATCCTCCGCGTGTCTCCGCAGCGCTCCCCACCGCGGACGAACGGCCATAGTAGGTAATGCGGATGGACGGTCGCACGAGGAAAGTGACCGTGAAAGCCGCTGCGCGCCGGTTCTATTCATACGAAAACACAGCAGTGAACTCCGAAAATCCAATGCCTGTAGTCGGAGCGCGAGCCCCGACTGCAGGCACGGCAACGACGCGCCCGCGACGCCGACGAGAACCGGCCCCGATGGTCACCGCGATGGCCACCGAGCGAGGCCCCGGTCTTGCGAGCACCTCCCTTCGAGCGCCTCCCCCCCCAGCCGGAGGCGCCTGCGAGGCGGCGTTTTGCTCGGCCAGGCCACGCGATTCGCGCCCGGCGTACGGTCGCGCTCGGTCCCAGTCGTCCCAAAGCTTTACGCGAATCGCCCGGCGCGCGAGACTTGCATCTGTGCGGAAAGAGTTCCTGTCCATCGCGGCGGTCTCCGTTGGTCTCTTCGCCGGGCTCGGGCTGACGATCCCCCTCGCCCGCGGTGATGCCAAACCCCGCACGATCTCGGTCGACGAGATCAAGGACGGGATGAAGGGCTACGGCCTCACCGTCTTCAAGGGGACGGAGCCGGAGCGCTTCGACGTCGAAGTCGTGGGCGTCCTCCGGAACTTCCGCCCGTCGCAGGAGCTGATCCTCATCAAGACGCCACACCCGCGCCTCAACGTGACGAAGAACGTCCGGGGAATGAGCGGAAGCCCGATCTACCTCGATGGGCGGCTCGCCGGCGCGTACGCGTACAGCTGGAGCTCCTTCCAGGTCGAGCCGGTCGCCGGCGTGACGCCGATCGCGCCGATGCTCGCGGAGATGCGGAGGCCGATCCCGCCGGGGTTCTGGCCGCTCGAGGGCGGCGCGCCTCTCCCCGCGAGCTCGGCCAAGGCGGCGGGAACGAAACACGCGTCGAACGGCGCGCCGGGCAACGGCACCACTGCGTTCGACGGGGCACCCGGCACCTACGACGTCGAGAGCCACGCGACCCAGGTCGCGACGCGCCTCTCCGCCGGGCTCGATCCGTCACGCCCGGTCGTCCCGACCGCGACCCCGCTCATGCTCGCCGGCATGAGCGATCGCTCGATCGCGCTCGTACGGAAGCTCTTCGCGCCGATGGGCCTCGAGCCGGTTCAGGCCGGCTCCGGCGGCGGCAGCGGGACGGACGACCCGAACGCGCCGAAGCGTTACGTCGACGGCGGCGGCGTCGGTGTGCAGATGGCACGCGGCGACGTCTCGTTCATGGGCCTCGGCACGGTCACCCATGTCGAAGGGACGAAGCTGTGCGGGTTCGGGCACCCGATGATGGAAGCGGGCGTCACCGCGCTCCCGACCGCGATCGGACGCGTCCACTGGATCTTCGCGAGCGATCAGCACTCGTCGAAGATCGGCGAGGCCGCGCGCCCGCTCGGCGCGCTCGTGCAAGATCGCCAGAGCGCCATCGTCGTCGACGAGACGAAGAGCGCCCCCGTCTTCCCGCTGAACGTGGAGATCCGCGGCGCAGACGGCATCCCGAAGAAGAACTGGAACGTGGAGATCGCCGAGGAGCGCTTCATGAGCTCAGGCCTCGTCGCCTCCGTGCTCGGCTCGATCATCGATGCGTCCGTGAGCGAGCGTCGCGACGTGACGTGGAAGCTCAAGTCGAAGGTCAGTGTCCGCGGCCACGGCACGATCGAGCTCGAGGACTTCGGCGTCGCGACCGGCGGAATGCCCGACGCCGGCGAGCTCGCACACTCGAAGGTCGCCCGTGCCGTCGGCGAGGTCCTGAACAATCCGTGGGAGCTCACCCGCCTCGAGAAGATCGAGACGACGCTGTTCGTCGACTACACGCGTGACCTGTGGAAGCTGCGCGGGCTCGACGTGCTCGATCCCGTCGTGGACGCCGGCCAGGTCGCGCGAGTCCGCGTGCACCTCGTGCCGTACGCCGGACCGGCAACGACCAAGATCCTCGAGGTCCGGATGCCGAACGAGCTCGCCGGGAAGGACGTCGACCTCGAGGTCGTCCCTGGCTACCAGGTGGTCCCCGATCTCGCGGCGCCGCAGAACCTCGCCGACCTGCTGGCGAACTCGGCGCGCCAGAGCGTGACGCCGCGGAGCCTCGTCCTCCAGTTCCGGGCGCGCTCGCAGGGCGTCGCGTACAAGGGGCACGTGGCCGACCGCCTGCCCGCATTCGCGCTCGATGCGCTCAGGCCGTCGAGCACGGACGTCGCTCCGGACGCCTTCCCGTCGTACGTGCGCACGATCGTCCCGCTCGACCGCTACGTCGAAGGCTCCGACCGCGCGAAGATCAAGGTCCGCCCGATCGTGCGCTGACGCACGCCCGAGCCGCCGACGACCGACGACCGACGCTCCATCGTGTGCCCACCGAGGCACATACGGTCGAGCTCGAATCGAGGCGCACGCTTCGCCCGCCGAGGTGCTTCGGCCCGCGTTGCAAGCTCGACGTGCGCGGGCCGGGGGGAAGGTCGCGCGAAACCGCCACGACGATCACAGCCACGAACAGGCCCACCCGTTCGAGTTGATGTAGGATCCCGGCATGCTCGCGATCCTTCGGATCGACTCTTCGAATCTCCTCTCCTTCGCTCGTACGACCCTCGCTGCCGGCCTCGTGCTCGCGCCGCTCTTCGTCACCGGAGACGCCGGGGCGGTCGGCACACGCACGTTCGTCCTCGACACGCTCGACAAGATGTCCGGCGGCGATCTGAAGGGCGTCTCCGTGAGCTCCGACGGCACCGTCCGCGCCGGCTTCACGCTCGGCAGCGCGCCGATCCCCGACGCGACCACGGTCTTCGCCGCGACCACCCTCACCGACGGCTCGACGCTGATCGGGACGAGCCCGAACGGCAAGGTCTACAAGGCCGTCGGCGATACGATCACGCTCTTCGGCGACACGGGCGCGCTCGCCGTGACGTCGATCGTCCAGGCGAAGAACGGGACGATCTACGCAGCGACGATCCCCGACGGGAAGATCTTCAAGCTCTCACAGGGCAAGGCCGATGTCTTCGCCACGCTCCCCGACGCGAGCCACGTCTGGGCGCTCACGCGCGACAAGAACGGCACCGGGCTCTTCGCGGCGACCGGCCCCGAGGGCAAGGTGTTCCACGTCGAGGCGAACGGCTCGAGCTCGGTCTACTTCCGTAGCACCGAGCCGCATCTCGTCTCGCTCGCGCTCGCGGACAACGGCGATCTCTACGCCGGCTCCAGCGGCAAGGGGCAGCTCTACAAGATCACCGGACCTGGGCGCGCGACCGTCTTCGGCGACATGCCCGGCGAAGAGGTGAAGGCCATCGCGGTCGGCAAGGACAACGCCGTCTGGGTAATCTCGAACGAGTACGGCGAGCCGCCCGAGCCGCCGAAACGTTCCGCCGCGGCAGGCCGTGTGCCCGCAGGGCCGAGCGCGGCACCGAAAGGGAAGCCGGGAAAGGGTCAGCTCCATCGCTTCGATGCGCAGGGCCGCATGGAGCGCATGATGAAGCACGACGACACCCACTACATGGCGCTCTCGCTCGACGATAAGGGCGCGCCCTACGTCGGCACCGGCGCCGGCGGTCGCGTCTACACCGTCGACGACGCGCACGCGGTGACGATCGTGGCCGACACCGACGAGCGTCAGGTCGGCGCGCTCCACGTGAGCGGCGGCAAGGGATTCGTCGCCACGAGCGATCCGCCGGTGCTCCGTCGCATCCTCGGGCGCGGCGGCCCGGACGCGGTCTGGACGAGCAAGGTCCTCGACGCGACGCTGCGAGCTCGCTTCGGCACGGTATCGTGGCGTTCGAGCGGCCCGGTCGAGGTCTCCTTCCGCACCGGCGGCACGGGCGTCCCGGACGCAACCTGGAGTGGGTGGAGCAATCCCATCACCGGACCGGCGCCGATCAACGCGACCGCGCGTTACGTGCAGGTGCGCGCGCGCTTCTCCCGCGATCCGAACGCGACGCTCGCCGAGGTGACTGTCCCGTTCGTCACCGACAATGTCCGGCCGGTCATCACCGAGGTGAACGCGACCGCCAAGGCAGGCCCGACGAAGGAGCCCGTGAAGGAGGTCCCGGCGAGCGGCGCCGAGCCGCCGAAGCGCGACTCCGTCGTGAAGGTGACCTGGAAGGTCGACAACCCCGACTCCGATCCGCTCCGCTACCGCATCGCGTTCAAGCGCGAGGGGCAGGCTCAGTGGCGCGACGCGCTGAAGGCCGACGAGGTCCACACCAAGACCGAGCTCGACTGGGAGACCTCGGCGCTCCCGGAGGGCAAATACCGGGTGCGTGTGGAGGCGAGCGACGAGGCCGCCAACCCGCCCGACCAGGTCCTCAAGCACGCGCTCGAGTCCGACACCGTCGTGGTCGACAACACGCCTCCCCGCATCGAGACGCTGACGCTCGCCGGCCGCCGCCTGCGTGCGCGCGTCGTCGACGGCACCTCGCCCATCGTTCGCTTCGAGATCGCGATCGACGGCAGGACCGACTGGCGGCCGCTCGCGCCTGCCGATGGCGTGTTCGACACCAGCGACGAGAGTGTCGACGCCGACGTGTCAGTCGTGGTCCCGCCGGGCTCCCACATCGTCGTCGTGCGCGCGTTCGACGCCGCCGGCAACGCCGTCTCGCGCGACATCGAAGCGAAGTAGGTCTGACATCCATGTCATGGACCGCGGCAGTCGGACCCCACCAAGCGGTGGGTGCCGCGGTGGAGCTGTCCCCCTCGCGACTCGGGATTCTACGGGTTTTCCGCAGGGTTCGCGTCGCGCTCCGAGCGGACGGAGCCACCTCACGGGCTGCGGCAGGCGCGGCACGCCGTGTGAATCCTGACGAGCACGCCTCGGTCGGCGTACCCTTTTCATCACGGTCCCGGTTTCCCGCGTTCGATTGACGTGGGAAGACACACGACGGGCAATCTCTTGCGTAGCACCCTCTTCGATTTCTTCTCTCGCGTTGCCCTCCCGTCCGCGTTCGCCGGCGGCGTCTTGCTCGCCGCATGCGGAGGCTCCGAGGGCCGGAGCTCGTTCCGAGCGAGCGAGCCCACCACCTTCGAGCAGGGCGCTTCCGGCGCCGAGAGTCCGCCCCGAAGTCCGAACGACAGCGGGTCGAGCGAGAAGGGCGCGGACCGCGGAAGCCCGCTCTGCGGCGTCGGCGCCACCTACTGCACGCCGGATGACGACGGGACCTCGCCGCCGTCCGGCGTCGCGTGCGCCACGGACCCGAACGCGGACGTCTCGGAGCACCAAGGGTGCCGGATCGGCAAGAAGCCGAACGGCGCGTTCAGACCGAAGTGCGACAAGGCCGATCCTCGCGGGGTCGACGGCGTCTCGTGCTCGAGCGGCTCGGATTGCGCGCCGGGCTTCGACTGCGTCGAAAGCGAGAAGGGCGCCGTCTGCCGGCGATACTGCTGCTCGGGCTCGTGCGCGAGTCAGCCATCGCAGAACGGCGGCCCGACGTTCTGCGACATCCGCAAGCTCGTCGACCCGGCGCTCGATCAGCATCCGGCGCCAGTCTGCATGCCGATCAAGACGTGCAAGCTCCTGCGCGACGGCGAGTGCGTGGACAAAGAGACCTGCGCGATCGTCACCGATACCGGCGACACCGGCTGCGTGCCCAAGGGGAACGCGAAGGTCGGGCAGCTGTGCGACCAGGAGCACTGCGACAGCGGCCTGACCTGCCTCGGCAGCCCGGGCGATCGGCGCTGCTACAAACTCTGTCGCGTCGACGGCGCAGACTGCGCGCCGATGCAGACGTGCACGACCGGCGCGATCTTCCAGGACACGACCTTCGGCGTCTGCAAGGAAGACTGATCGCTCCCTCCAAGTCGCGGGATCGACGTCGCTCACGCTCCTCACGAGCGTGAGCCGTCCGTACGTTCGCCCGTAACCGAGCGGCGAACCTACCAATACACTTTACACGATTCTGACTTTTACCCAAGATCGAGGGATCCCATGAACGGCGCGTTCGACCGTCGCTCCCGGGCTCGCCTCTTCCGCCTCGCTTGCGCGGCGCTGGTGGCGTGCTCCGTGGGGTCTGCGTCGCAAAGTACGACGGTCACCTCGGCTGCTACAGATGAGCACATCGACTTGGCCAACGCGCTTCGGTAGCTTGCTCCCGGTGGGCGGGCTCGTCAGCGCAAACATCAACGAGGAGCGCTGCCGGACCTCCACGAAGCTCGTCGACGGCGAGCTCCGCGTCGCGTTCTACGGCGAGGCCGAGACGCCGATGCGCGAGAAGATCCGCCAGCTCCTGGCGCAGATCGACGCCGAGGCACAGCGCCTGAATCTCCAGCGGGTCTTCGTGGACTTCTGCAGCCTGGGGTTCATGACATCCACGTGCTTCAAGGCCTTCGTCACGTGGATCGATCACGTCAAGGATCACAGACGGTATCGGGTCTGCTTCGCGTCGCAGGACGGCCAGACATGGCACCGGCGGAGCCTCTCGGCCCTGCAAGCCTTTGCTCCGGACCTGGTCACAATCGAGGTCCGCGAGGGGAGAGCGCCCGGAGTGGTTGATATCGACGAGAGTGTCATCCTCGCGACGAGCGACCAGGTGTTCGTCTTCCTCGACCGCGCTGCCCGTTGTTCGCGCGTCACCGTCGGCGGAGCAGCGCTGCCTGCGCTGGACTTCGAGCGTTGGGCGGGCCAGCCCATCGGAGACTGCTTCGGAGACGCACGACCGAAGCTTCTTCCCGCGCTGGAGCAGGCGCGAGCATCATCGAGACCGCAGCGGATCGACGTAGCGATACCGGACGACGACCCGATCGGCAGAGCGAGGTTATTCGAAGTCACGGTGGTACCCCTCCCCGCCGGCAGCGCAGTGGCGCTGCGCGACGTGACGGACAGCACGGAGGCCACGAAGCTCGCGGCTCGCCTCGAGCACGACGAAATGCTGGACGCGCTCGGGATCCTCACGGGAAGCCTCGCGCACGACTTCAACAACCTCCTCGTCACGATCTCGAGCTTCGCCGAGCGCGCCACCAGCGAGCCGTCTCCCGCGCTGGTGAACGAATACCTCGGCGCGATCCTCCGAGCCGTCCAGCGAGGTCGTGACCTCACGAGCAACCTCGCGAGCTTCGCGCGGGGGGGCGAGCTGAGCCTGCGCACCGTGGAGCTGGCTCCCCTCCTCGACGAAATCGCGACCACGCTCCGCGCATTCCGCCCCGAGTGGGAGATCGCGGTGAAGACGCCTCCCAACGGAGCGCGAGTCCGCGGCGATGCGAGCCAGATCCACCGAGCGCTCTTGAACGTCGGCAAGAACGCGATCGAGGCGATGGGCAACCGCACGTCGGCTCGAATCGAGCTGTCGCTCGAGACGCGACAGCTGAGCACTGCGGACACTGCGTTCTCCTTGCCGCCCGGCGCTTACGCGCTCCTGCGGGTCGAGGACGAGGGCCTCGGGATCGAGGAGGCCACCAAGGCTCGCCTGTTCGATCCATTCTTCTCCGGGAAGCCGCTCGGCAACGGCAGCGGTCTCGGCCTCTTCGCGGTCCAGGGGATCGCACGCGCGCACGGTGGCGGCGTCCACGTCAGCTCCGAGGCGGGCCGCGGCACGTCGTTCGTCATCGCCTTGCCGCTTCTCGAGGAGCCCCGATTCGCGTCCGGGCCGCCGCCCATCCGCGCCGCCACCACCGGACCGCCGCCGCCGAGCCGCGCACGCATGCTCGTCGTCGACGACGATCCGAACGTCGGCCGATCGCTCAAGCTGCTCCTTGAGGGCCTAGGTCACGACGTCGTCCTCGAGCGCGACCCGCAGGCGGCGCTCGAACGCTGCAAAGCTTCGACGCGCGCCTTCGATCTCGTACTCACCGATTTGAGCATGCCCCAGCTCGACGGCATCGCGTTCGCGGAGGAGCTGACTCGCCTCGGGCACGTCTCCCCCATCGTGCTCGTGAGCGGGCGCAACGCCTTCCTGAAGCCCGAAGCGCTCGCCGGAGCGAAGATCGCGGCGGTCCTGCCGAAACCGTTCACGCTGAACGAGCTCGAAGGAACGGTCGCCCGCTTGCTTCCGCCGGCCGACGTCATCCTGCCCGGTCCAGCCGCGTCGCGAACACCTCGCTGAGCCACGGCACCGAACCTGAATACCGGTCGAAGGGACGCGCGAGGGGCGCACACTGCGCGCCCCTCGCATGCACGTCGACTTCAGTGCCGCGAGACGTGCTCGCGCGTGCCGTCTTCCCAGTCGATGACGGCGGTAGAGGCACCGCGTTCCATCGTGGCTCGGCCGACGAAGGTGCGCGCGGCTTCGCGCGAGATGAAGATGCCTCCGGTCAGGTGCTCGGCATCTTCGACGATCCACGCGGCGTCGCGGACGCGCACGAAGAAGGTCGGTGGGGGTGCGAGGGCCTCGGTCTCCAGGTGCGACGAACGAAGGGACGAACGTTCTGGCGATGCGGGCATGGGGGGAGTCCTCCTTGGGACTTACTTGCCGGCGGCCCGCCACGCGGGCAGCTCGGCGGCCGGTCTGACGTAGCCGGATCGACCGCCATTCACGCAACCGCATTCCCCCCGATCGGTCAATTCCGGCGCATGCCTGAGATTGGCCTGGAAGGCGCAGCTTCGACCGTCCTGGCAGTATGCGTGCCGAAGCTTCGACGGAGAACCAATGGCGGGAGCGACGTCGAACCGGCTGGCACGGTTGCCGGCCCGCGCTGGCCTGGGCCACCCCACGGACGGGGCAACGACGCGATCTCGTACGAGCGGGACGACGGCATGGCGGCTGCAATGGCTGCCTGTGTGGAAGAGATGAACGGGGACCTCGGCTCGCGATCGATCGCGGAGCTGCTCGCGCTGGTGGTTCGGGTGCCGGAGCCGATGCTCGATCTCCTCGAGCGCGCCGGCGGCATCGAGGGTCTCGCACGCGCTGACGCGTTCGAGATCGCGGCGCACCTCGAGGGTCGAGACCTCGACGCGCTCGACCGGCCCGCGGCCGTCCAGAGGCCGAGCCGCGCCCTCCTGGGCAAGGCACGTGCGGTGGCCGCGATGTTCGAGCTCGCACGCCGGCTCGAGCTGGCGCGCTCGCGGCCACCGGACAAGCTCACATCGGCCGCCGCGGTCGTCGAGTGGGCTCGCCCTCGCATCGGTGCGCTCACGCACGAGGAGCTCTGGATGCTCGCTCTCGACGGGCGCGGTCACCTGCGCTCTGCACGCTGCGTGGCGCGTGGTGGCCTCCACGGCGCGGCCGTTCGCGCCGCCGATCCGATCCGCACAGCGCTCCGCGCCGACGCGAGCGCGTTCGTCCTCGTTCACAACCATCCGAGCGGGGACCCGACTCCGAGCCGTGAAGACATCGCGCTGACAGCGCAGGTCGCGGCGGCGGCACAGGTCGCCGGCGTGCCTCTGCTCGATCACGTCGTGGTGACACGCAGCGGCTTCGCGTGCGTCCCGATCGCGTTGCCGTCAGGCGCGGAGCACGAAGCGCGTGTGTCATGACGGTCGCGCTGGTCCCGCCTTCCTGTTGGCCTCCCGGTCTAGGCGCAATGCCGCTCACTTAGCGAGTGTCGACGGTCGGCGCTTGCGAGCGTAGTTGCTCATCTTGAGCTTCACG
>MKVQ01000028.1 GCA_001899635.1 Myxococcales bacterium 68-20
GATGGCCTCGAGTCCAAGGTGATGGATGCGGATGCGACCTGCGATCCGGTCGAGTGACCATTGTCGCGGAATCAAGTTTCGACGGGGCCGTGACCGAGGGCAGGCCGGATCACGAGGGTGAGTCCAAGGTGACCGATGCGGATATGACCTGCGATCCGGCCGAGTGACCATTGTCGCGGGATCAAGTTTCGAAGGGGCCATGACCGACGGCAGGCCGGATCACGAGGGCGAAGCCTGAAGCGCAGGGCGACGCGTACCAAGGCGAGTGGTGAAGCTTCCTCGGAAGCCCAAGACGCTGACGTCGCGCGCACATCGAGCCCCTTCGGCGTTTGATCGGTGTCGACGGGAGCAGCCCCGACCAGAGCGATGGCCTCGAGTCCAAGGTGACGGATGCGGATCGGACCTGCGATCCGGTCGAGTGACCATTGTCGCGGAATCAAGTTTCGAAGGGGCCATGACCGACGGCAGGCCGTATCACGAGGGTGAAGCCTGAAGCGCAGGGCGACGCGTACCAAGGCGAGTGGTCAAGCTTCCTCGGAAGCCCAAGACGCTGACGTCGCGCGCTCATCGAGCCACTCCGGACTTCGGTCGGTGTCGACGAGAGCGGCCCCGACAGAGCGATGGCCTCGAGTCCAAGTACGGATGCGGATGTCACGTGCCCCTCGACAGAGCCGATCGAGTGATTATTGTCGCGGAATCAAGTTTCGAAAGGGGGGCGGCGATGACCGACGGGCGGCGAACGCGCGAGGAGCGCGGCATCGGCAAGGGGGAGCCACCGAAGCGTAGTGCCACGCGTACCGAGACGAGCGGTGGCGTGGCCGGCTCGCGTACGCTGAAGCGGCGGTCCAAGAAGGGCGAGCAGCTCACGCTGGCCCGAACGGGCGGATGGGGAGGAAAGCGGCGTGGTGCCGGCCGCAAGAAGGCGGCCGGTGGCCTGCTGGGCTCACGATCAGGCTCGCGCGTCGTGCATGCCAAGCGTCCCGTCCACAAGGGGCGTCATCCGGTGCACGTCACGCTGCGTGCGAAGGCCGGCTTGCCGTCGTTTCGTCAACAGCGAGTTCAACGCCTTCTGGCCGACGTGCTGCGCGATCAGCGTCGCCGACGGTACAAGGATGACTTTCGCGTCGTCCACTATTCGATTCAGGGCAATCACCTTCACCTCGTCGTCGAGGCCGACTCCGAACGTGCTGAGGGATACCAGCCGCTTCGTGCAGGGATAAGCGGGCTCGCGATCGCGTTCGCACGCCGCCTCAACATGATGCTCCGCCGTCGCGGGAAAATCTGGGCGGATCGGTACCACCGTCACGATCTGAAAACGCCGAAGGAGACGCGGTTCGGGCTCGCGTACCTCTTCAGCAACTACACGCATCACGGGGAAAAAAGCTACGGAGATGGCGTGCTCGACATCTTCGCCAGCGGCTGCGTCTTCGACGGCTGGGACGGGCCGCACTTCATCCCTGCCGAAAGCGAGCGATGGCGCTGGCCCATCTGCCGTGCCGAGACCTGGCTCATGCGACAGGGGTATCTCGTCCACGGCAAGCTGACGACCACCCCACGCCACTGACGGACGGCGCTTGGAAGTAGTCCATCACGGGCGGGCGTCGTCCCGGGCTAGTGCAAGGGCTGGTGCTTGCGCGGCACTGAATCCGCCGCGCAAGAGACGCGCGGAGTACCTGCGCTCTGGTGAAGCCCGAGGTGTCGCGCTCTCTGATCCACCTGACGGCCACGTTCCTTGCAGACGACACGCTACGTCGTCCGGTGGCGTGAGACATCGTGACCACGCAGGCAATCGGAGGTGGACCATGGTGGCTTGGCTCGGCCGACTCGCAACGATCCTCCTGGCGTCCGCAGCCTACTTCGGGCTGGCGGTGCTCGGATGGGGTGGAGCCGCGGCACTGTTCGCGCACTCGTCACTCGCAGTGCTTGCGGTCGTGATGGCCGCGCTCGCCATCGCATCAGCCTTCAGCAAAGGCAACGTGAGCTCCGGCACGCGGGAGGACCGAAGCAACCGATGGGTAATCGTCGCGTTTGGCGTGCTGGGCCTCCTCGTCGGGTACCTGCCCGCACTGACGGACCGCATCGATCTCTGGACCCTCGATGGGGAACCCGTGCGATGGACCGGCGTCGCCCTGTTTGCGTTGGGTGGCGTGCTGCGATTGTGGCCGGTATTCGTACTGGGCAACCGGTTCAGCGGGCTCGTCGCGATCCAGCCCGAACACTCGCTGGAGACCGGCGGCATATACGGCGTGATCCGCCATCCCAGCTATCTCGGCCTGATCGTCAGCTCGGTAGGCTGGGTCCTGGCGTTCCGCTCCGGTGTCGGGCTTCTGCTCGTCGCGCTCATGGGGCTCCCGCTCTTCGCGCGCATCCGCTCCGAAGAGCGCCTTCTGCACGCGCAGTTCGGCGACGAATGGGAAGCCTATAGCGCCCGCACGCCGCGACTCATCCCCCGGCTCGATTAGCTAGCCATGCCGAGGCGCCAGGCGCGACGCGCTTCTACGGAAGGAGCCCGTTCGCGCGGAACATCCGCTCGTAGATCTCGCGGAGCACGGGCTCTTTTACCCGGTTGTAGTCCATCACGATTCCGCCCTTGTCCGTAATCTCCGCCGCCGCTGCGAGCTTCGCGCGCCGGTAGAGATCGCGGTCTTCCGGATGGCTCCGGAGCCAATCGCGAAACATCCGGTGACGAATCACTTCGGGGCAGTCGGGGCCGAAGACGTGCAAGTTCACTTTCGGGCTCGATGAACGCACCAAGCAGCGGTGCTCGTGCCAGGTCGGCTCGCGGGTGACGAGCGCGAAGCCAATGGGTTCGAGCGCGGGCACGTACGCGAGCTCGTCCGCCGGATCGGCGACCGTGAGGTCGACGTCGATCGTCGGCTTGGCGGGAAGGCCCGGCACCGAAGTGGAGCCCACGTGCTCGACGGCGAGGGCAGCATCTCCCAACGCAGCGCGGACGGCAGTGGCGATCTCTTCGAACGCCGCCGGCCAGCTCTCGTCGTAGTCCACCACGTGGATGGGAGCCGGCGCTGGGCGTTCGCCGACCCACGGATTGTGGTCCGGCCCGAGGTCGTGATGCTTGGTGATCTCTTCGCGCGTCGGCATGGGCGCGAGCATATTAGGGTCAGGGGAGCGCCGGCATCCACCGGTAGGCACCGTGCTGCACGACCGGGCACGTGCCGGGAAGACGCCCCGTCCCCAGCACGCTGCCGAGCACACCATGCGTGTGCCGTTCGGGCTGCGCCGCGTCTACTCGGTGAGATGATGCCGGACGAAGCGAGCAGCGCCGTGCGCCCCTACCGGCATCCGTCGATCTCGACCACCCACACCAAAGCACTCGCCAATCCCGAGGTCGCGTACGCGATCGCGAAGGAGCTGTTCGGGTTCACGGGGTGGCCGAGCGACTGGGCCGTCGGCCTGCCGAAGCGCCCGACCGACGAGTCCGTCGTGACGCTCGAGCAGCAGCTCAAAGAGGAGAACCAATGATCGACGTCGTCGCGCGCAGCCCCAGCAGCTTTCACCTGCGGCTCGTCCGCGTGTACCCGCAGATCGTCGAGTCGCCTCAGCGGCGCGACGTCCACTTCACCCGAACGCACACGAAAGCGACCGTGCTGCGCGACAAGCTCAACGTCGCCCTCGGCGAGACCGCATCTCCGTACGGAGCTTTCCACCATGGCTGCGCAGACGTTGGTCCAGAAGCAGGTGCGTCTCGAGCTGGAGAGGCAGACGCGCGAGATCGCCGAGGGGGTCGCGTCGCGCGTGCCGGCGGGCATGGGCTTCGTGCTAGTGCTCGGCGATTTGGGTGAGAAGGGAAACACCGCGTACGTCTCGTCGATCCAGCGCGAGGACGCGATCGAGCTGCTCACGCACATGCGAAACGATGCGTGAAGGGGCTCATGAGAGTTTGGCAAACGGGCGAGCAGGTACGAATCACGTACGAAGGCAGGCCGGTCGATGGCGAGGTCGAGCTCGCATCGCCGAACGGTCGTTCGCTCGCTGTCCGGTTTGACGCAGTGCTGGGAGGCTACGTCGGAATGATGCCGGCGCTCTGGGATGAGCAGTCCGCGGCGTTCGTCGGCTTCATCCATCAACAAGTCAGAGTCGCAAACCACAACGGACGACGCGACTCAGCAACTTCACAAATGGCGCACTTTACAGTCATTGACAGATTCCGCACCAGGAAGCCGCGCTACAGCTCGCGAACAACGGGCCTGATTTCGTTCATCACATCGACGATATTGTGGTTCGGCCACACATTCATGATATTCGCGCTCCAACTTTGCCCCGGTGTCCCGTTCTCGCCAGGCCGGACAGCTCGAACCTGGTAATTCATCATTCGGACATCCTCCGGTATCGCTCGCAGCAAGAGACGCGCTGTTCGCTGCCGTGTGGAAAAGGCGCAGAGAGTCTTGGAGTCCGTCGGGTCAGGAACAATGAGCCACGGAAGACACAGGGTGATGTCCGAAGGAAAGCCTCCGAAGGGAGACGACGCCTCGCCCTCGAGGCACTTCTCAATCGCCGGATCCCACGACCATCCGGGTCGGTAAAGTCCATCGGAGCGTTGCTGACGTAGCCGTACCAAAACTACGGTTCATGCAGGCTGTACGAATGAGCACGCGTACCGCCAGCGAACATGGACCAACGGAGCGTCACGCGATGGTACAGAAGGTGAGCGAAGAACATGATTGGCGCCCCTGAGTTGATCGCGGCCGTGCTGGTGCTGGCGATGCTCGCGATACCTGTCGGAGTGGTGTTTGTCCTCGTGCGAGTCATCACCAAGAGTGGGCGCAACACGCCCGGCCTCGTACCGTGCAGCGCATGCCGGCGGCCGCTCTTGGCTCGCGCACCGGCCTGCCCGTACTGCGGCACGCCGCAGAGCACCGCCTAAGGCGGGCGTCCTCCGTCGCACCGAAGCGTGGATCGTTCCGGCCGAGCGACCGCTCTTCGGCCGTGTCACCCGGCAGTATCCGTTCGTGCGACGAGGAACGACTCTTCGTCACACCCGCAGATCGCCTGCAGGTGCCCGGGCAGCCCGGGGAAGCGTTCGATCGGTGCGGGCGCGTCGTAGACGTCGGTGCCGCGCACGCCCGCGTAGTCGTCGGCCGTGAACATGCCGAACACGGGGAAGACGTTCTGCGCGATCGCCGTCTCCAGCGTCGCGGCGATCGGGCCCGTGTCGGCGCGGAATTAGGCCGTCACCTTCGCGTCCGCCGCGCGGCCGGAGCGCGGCCGGAGCGCGAGCAGCTTCGGGTCGTCGGTAAACAGCGGGCAGTCCGCGTCGGCGATCATGCCGTAGCGCTGCAGGCCGGCGAGCGGTCGACCCCCGTAGTCGACGAGGCTCCGCCCGTCGTAGACGGCGCGCGACGTCGTAGATCTGCTTCGAGCTTGGACGACGCACGCCGCTACTTGAGCAACATCCACCCCACGTCGGGTGTGACCTCGAGGTGGAAGTGATTCTTGTGCTCCGCGTTGAAGTTCGGCGTGAGCATGACGTGGAAGAGGCCGCGGCGCGCGGATTCGCAGACGATGTCCCGGAGCTCCGTCGCGGACGGCGTCACCGGATTCGGGCCCGCCCCCGGGGTGCACGTCGGGGCGCCGATGCGTCCGCTCCAGTCCTTCTCGACATCGAGCACCGAGCCGTCGCTCTTCTTGAACCGGCCGACGTCCACGGCGAGCGCCCCGCAGTGCTGCTTGCCAGGCTTGTTCGGCATGCAGCCCCGATCGCGCTGCGAGCGGAAGGCGGACATGTGGACCACTTCGACGACGTCGTGCTGCGCGAGCAACGACGCGAAGTCGTCGAGCGCGAGAACGAGGCGGCAATCGAAGATTTCGAACGGCGACTTCGCCCGCGCCTTCTCCGGAAGCGACGAACGGATCGTGATGCCGTGGAGCGGACCGCGAAGGCGCACCGGCGCGAGGATCTGCGTCTCGGTCGTCGGCTCGGTGTCCGTCGTCGACACAGGGGCCGTCGCTCGATGGGCGGACCTCGCATGCTTCACGGCCTTCGTCGACCCGGCGGCCTTGCCCTGCTTGCCGTGCTTCGTCGGCTTCGCTGGCTTCGCTGACTTCGCCCCCGTCGCCTTCCGCGCGCCGACCGCGTGTTTCGCCTTCTTCGCGGGCGTGTCGAGCCTCGTCATCGGTGTTGGAGATTTCTGCGCCCACTCCGCGGGCGGCGCCTCTTCGAACGCGATAGCTCGACGCCCGAGCTCCGCCAGGCACGCGTCGCGGCCGAGCCGCGCGTAGCGCATGTTCGGTGAGTCCTTCGGGACGCTCGCGGCGAGCCAACCATCGGCCTCGGGAGCAACGGACGAAGCAGCAGACGGGTCGGCCGCGTCATCGAGCACGCCCTCGAGCGGTGCCGCGCTCGACGCGGGCGGTTCGATGCTGGCCATCTCCTCGCGAGGCGGCGCCTTCTGGCTCGCGCCCTTGCACCCCGCAAGAGCGAGAGCGAGAGCGAGCGCGCCGGGCACGAGGAGCGAAGCGCGCATTGGTAGATCCTACTTTCCTTCCCGCCAGAGGGCGGGCGTTAGAGCAAGACCCCCTTTCAAACCGTGCGTGCGG
>MKVQ01000029.1:0-107440 GCA_001899635.1 Myxococcales bacterium 68-20
TCACCGGTGAACGGTGAACGCCGACCGTCACGCCGCCGCGTCCTTCACCGATCCGCCGCGAGATCTGGAGATCACCGACACTGCTCGGCGCGAAGGCGCGCAACCACGCCTGCGACGAGCTCACGCGCGGTAGGGGCAGGCTTTGCGCGGACGCACCGTTCAAGCACGGCGAGCCCCCGTGGCGACGCACTCTGCTCGAGAAGCGCGTAGGCACCCTTTCGAGCCTACGGATCCAGCAGCAGGTCGCGGTATGTCATCGGCGGCGACGCGTCCGGCGTATCTCCGTCGAACACGGTGACGATACCGCGACCGGAATGGATCCGCTCACAAGTTCGGATTAGCGCGGCGGAAGCCCGTTGGGCACGAGCTTGCGCTGGGCCATTCCGCCGGGATAAGCGTAGCTGGCATAGCTGTCCCAGCCCCAGATCGTCGCGGTGAAGGCTCCCGCGCTGCGCATGCGCTGCAGACCGCTCGTGCAGGTCCTATCGCCGAAGGTCTCGCCGGGTCCGTATCTTCGCGTGAGATCGACCCGAGTCCATTCGTACTCGCCGCGCGTACCGACGGGCTTGAAATCCGTGAGGGTGCCGGCGCACTCGAGCCAGACGTCCGCGAACTTGTCATGGTTCTTTCGGCGCACGATGACGAGCGAGGTCTCCTTGTAGGTCGGATCTGCGAAGAAGCTGTACGCGTTCAGATATTGTCCGGTCGGGATCACGTTGACCATCTCCGGATCGCCCTGGTCGTTGGACCTCGACGGGCCAGCGATGCCACCGCCCTCGGCACTCGACATGTACGCGGCCAAGTAAATCGGATGATCGGCGTCTTGCGTTCGGACGACGAACGGGTGGCCCGTGGGGGCGGTGAACGTGGCGACCTCTCCGGCGGATAGCTCCGTGGGCGCGCCGGCGGGGATCTCCGGATCGTAGTCGAGCCGTGTCCCGTCACGGGCCGCGACGATGCGATACGGCAGGAGCTCGGACTCGTTGCCGAGCCGCGGCCGATAGCCTACGCCGACGTATTCATTCCCCCACCCCTCGAAGGCCGGTATCTGCTGTTGCAGGATATCGGCACAGCAACTCGACGTCGGCACGAACGAAGCCGCGTGTCCGGCGAAGGTGCTCACGGGCTTGCTCGAGTAGAGGAGCGAGCCAGTGAACTCCGCCTGCTGCAAGAGCTGGAGGTACTGGCCTTTCTTCAGGTGGTAGGTCGCGGGCCGATTCGCCGCCGCTCCAACGAAGTTCACTCCGTCTGCCAGGTCGGTGGTCGGAACGATGGTGATGTCCGTGTCGTCGGAGGCGACGATCTGCGCGCCGGCCCAAGTGTGGTTCCTCGGGTGGTAGAAGCCCTCCCAGCCGTTGATGATGATGTTCTCCGTCGCCCACGACGCGACGGGCAGGTGGAGCGTCGCGCTGGGTAGGAGGGTCGATGCGCCTCCGTACGGATAAATCGACGACAGCGCGACGGGGAGGGTCGACTTCAGGCGAAAGGACGAGCCGAAGCCGGTGCCCTCCGGACCGGAGAACGCATAGGATGCTGCGACGGCGCCGTTGGGGCACGGGACCGGCATTGCTTCGGGGTCCGTCAAGACCGGCCCGTTCGGGCCTTGGTCGGAGACGAACAGGATGACGCTCTCGCCGGGGGCGATCGCCCCTTCGTGGGGGGTCAAGTCAGCACTGCCCGGCTGCGTCGAGAAGACAGCTTTGGAGATGTCGAGCTCGGCTCCTTCTCGTTCGAGCGTGACGTTGACGGGCTGATTCGAGGTGTTGACGACGAACGCCGCATAGCAGGATTGCCCGTAGACCTTCGTATAGATCGGCTCCTGCAGATAGAACTCGCATCCGTTCGAGCTCCGGTCCGCGGCGGCCGCGGCACACGGCTCCTGACAAGTGCCGGCGCCGCAAGCTTCGTCGTCCGAGCATGTCTGGAGGGTCTCGCCGGTGCATCCATCGACGACGGTTCGCCCATCGAGCGAGCATTGCTTCCCGCAGACGGGCACATCCGGCGCCGCTGCATCGAAACCGAATTGCTTGTCGTCGGCGGGGAAGAATCTGTCGTGCTTTCCACACCCGACGAAGGCCGACGCGGCGATCGCGGCGCCGATGATCCCCATGAATGCAACGTGCCTCATGGCAAAAGAACCTCCACTGGAACGAGGCTTGGTACCTTGAACTTTCCGTTCCCGAGTTGGCCGAAGTAGTTGCCACCCCAACAGAGGACCCTGCCGGTCTCGAGCAAGGCGCAGGTGCTGTCCGCGGTCGTCTCGACGTGGACGGCAGGCGCAGGAAGCGGAACTTTGACGGCCGTCATGGCATATTCCGTCGTACCGTCCCCGGCCTGTCCGCTCGCGTTGTATCCCCAACAATAAACCGCTCCCGAGCCGCCTACGGCACACCAGCGTCGAGGAAGCTGCGCGACGATGTCGGTGTTGGAGATCTGAACGACGCGTTCGGGGGTAACGACCGGCTCGGGCAAGAGTGCGTAACCTACGTCGCTGCCCCAGCAGTAGGGAATACCGTTGGCGACGACGCATGCGTTCCGAGCGGCGACGGAGACGTTCGTGACGCCCTCGAGGGCGATCGCATCCGGATTGCGGTCGGGAGAAAACGACGTTACCCGCCCTATTCCCGCACGGGCGCCCCAGCTCCACAGCTTACCGTCGTCGCCGAGCAGGAAGGCGGCGTAGTCGGTATGGAAGATTTCCCGCACCTTCGCGCCGTCCGGCATCGGTATAGGGACTGGCTCGAAGATGCGGATGGCGCCGTCGATGGCGGGAACCAAGCCATTGCTGGTGAAGCCCCAGCATTGGGGCTCTCCCTCGATGAGGACGCAGAGGTTGAGTCTCGGCGCGCTGATCCGCGTGGCGGCTGGGATGGGGAGCTTCACCGGGGTCCGCGCAAACGTGCCGTGGCCGCTTGTGGCCTGCAGAAATGGCCCAAAGCCCCAGCACCATGCGGAGCCATCCTCGTCGAGCGCGCACGCGCCGTTCACCGAAACGATGTTCGACAAGCCGACGACGTGCCGCGGGGTGGCGCTTGCCACTCCGTCGTCCAAGCCGTTTCCGAGCTGACCATAGGTGTTCGAGCCCCAGCACGCGACCTTCCTGTCGTGCAGGAGCGCGCAAAACCCCTGACCCGACCTCTCGTCTCCGTCGGCCGTTGTCGGATGCGTCAGCGCGATCGCGCAGCTCGAGGACACGCAGCTGACCTCGCGAACGGCGGCGTCGAACGGCCCGTCGTCGGTCGTGGCGTCCTGCGCGTCGGCCCTGGCACTCGCATCGAGCGAGTCGCCCGGCGCCGTCGCGTCATCGCGCGCCCCCGCGTCCGTTTCGGCGTCGTCGAAGCGGACGGTCTCGTCGTTACCACAAGCCGTGGCGAGAGCTCCCCCAACCAAGGGCGCAAGGACGAGGAGTGCACCGGTCGCGTGCCGATTAAGGAGTCGCAGTTTTGTGGAGCGCATAGCCATTTCCGACCGCCCAGATATTCGATGTTGAGGTTCCGCGAATCCGGTACAAATACTCGCGGACGGGGGCACCATTTTGTGCAATCGACGAGATTCTCCAGCTTTCTCCGTCATCGAGAACGTTGCTTCCCTGAACGACGAGTCCGTTGCCGCTGAGCCAGTGCGCGGCGTCGTACGGTGCCCACATCGAGAGATAGGCGTTCGGGAGTCCCAAAAAGTCCGACTTCGATGCTCGGAACGACCAGTCTCCGTCGGTCGCTCCTGGGAGAAACTCGACGACCCCCTCGACCCAGCCGAGCCCAAAGACGCGGCCGGATGGGGTAACTTGAATGTCGGTCACCAACCCCGTGAGCCGGAGATAGCCTGGCTTCGCTCCGCACCCGCTGCTCGGCGAGGTGTTCTGCAGGGTCCCATCGACGATGCGTGAATAGCCCGATGCGCTTTTGCGGATGACAATGGCGCAGTTCGCGAGAGCATAGCTTGGTGAGCTCCTTGCGCCCGCGAACCATAGTTCTCCCGAGGGCGAAGCTCCGGCGCTCACGATGGATGTCTTCTCCAAATTGCTCGCCGGCAACTCGATGACGTGTTCAGCGACCCATGAAGACGTTCCGCTGCCGTCGTCCTTCCAATGGAAGATGGTGTTGGAAAACCACGCATACACGTCGCTGGCGCTGGTCCCAAAGACGCCGAGCGATGGGTGGTTTACTGCTTTGTAGCTCGACTCTGAGAAGTAAAATGTTGGGTTTCCACTTTGCGCCGCCATACTCTCCCAACCGTTGTCGGGGAGCTGGTGACGCGTCCACGTCCACTTCGCGTCTGCTCCGCGGGTGCCGTGATAGACGTAGCCGGGCCCGATCGTGTAGTAGAGCTCGCTTTCGTTCGGTGCCCAGAGCGAGCCGACGTATTCGCCGAGACCATAATCGTGCTGCGTATCGTCGTCGATGTAGCTCCACGAGTCCTCAGCGGCAGTCCACTCCATCACTTTCACGCCGAGGGTCGGGCTGATGCCGACGGCAAACGCGCGGTCTTCGAAGGGCCAGATATCCCTCATTTGGAAATTCGCATTCGGGATCCTCGTAGGGCACCATCCGTCCGGGCTGCACATCGAGCCGTCCGGTCCCGAATCGGTGCCGGCGTCGGCGTCGGTGTCGGCGTCGGCGTCCGTGAGCGTCGTGTTGCCAGCATCCGGCTCAGGCGCCGAGACACGGTTCTCCGAGGAGCTGCTGCACGCGGCGGTTGCCGTCAGGGCGCACCCCATGGCGACAGGCGCGAGGAAAATCGCATTCTTCATGGCTTTCCTCCGAGCGAGAGGATGATTCCGTCGCCGCCGATCCACACCTGTCCAGGCGAGGGCGACCATACGGTGGTGAGGTTTGGTCGGCGGACGCCGAGACCGCCAACCGGCACGCGCGACCAGCGCACGCCGTCGTAGTGGAGGACCACCGCATCATCGCCGACGGCCCACACGTCGGAGGGCGACGTGCCCCAGATGGCGTTGAGGTTCGAGCTCACCGGCACGTCGACGACGACGTCCCAGTGCACCGGATCTCCGGCGTAGTGACGGATGGTGCCTGCCGCGCCGACGGACCAAGCCTCCGTGGCCGAGGCTGTCCAGACTGCACGGAGCTCGTTCTCCGTGTGGCTGTTGAACGCGAGCACATTGGGGGTGTCACCGTCCGCGTCGGTCACGTGGAACGTGACGCCCCTGCTGCCGACCGCCCATAGCTGGCTTTTGTCGATACCGTGAACGCCGTTCAGCCGTTGGCACAGTCCGCTGTTGGCCTGTCCACCCAGTTCGCATGTTTCCGTCGGAATCGCCACTGCGGCGACCTCGAGGCCGTCCGCTTTCGTCGTCGTGTAACGCAATCGCCAGAGGCCGGGAGGCGTTTCATACGTCGGGGCGACGCTCGAGTCTACGCTCGTACACCACATCCACGTCGCTCCCTCCGCCGCCCAGGCCGACGTGAGCAGGTACGACGAGGGCGAGAGCGAATCGGGGACTGGCGAATCGAAAGCCTGCGTGAGATCGATGCCGAACCAGCTCGTGGCGCCGGCGTCGTGCGAGTGGAAATGGTGCATGCTCGTCAACAAGAGCTCGGTGTCGTCACGAAGCCATATGGCCTTGGTCGTCGCGCGATTGCCGATATCGAGGCGGCTCCACGAAGTCCCGTCGAAGCGCGCGACGGCGCCGAGCGCCCCCACCGCCCAGACGTCCGAAGCCGACCGTCCACGGATGCTGTGGATGCGCGCTCGTCCGTCGATCGCTCCCCCCGCCGTCGACGGATCGAAAGGACCGCTTTCGCACGGGATTTCCGGCATGCAGTCGGCGGGGAACCACTCGCAGCCGGTGCAAGGGCCGGCGTCGCCATCGGCCTCGTTCACGTCGCCGGTGGCATCCGGGCCCGCATCCGATTGAAGAATCGTTTGACCGCCCTCGTTCGGGGCGCCGCCCGACTCGTACGACGCGCAGGCTGCGATTGAAAGCGCACCGCCCATGCTCGTCAGGAGCGTCGTCATCAAGAGTGTACGGTGATTCATCGCGTCGTCACCTCTCCCGCGTCGACGTCGCACGGTTCGACGGCACATCGACCGCCGATGCACGCTTGACCCACGACCTCGTCGCACGCGTGCCCGCACGCTCCGCAATTGCGAGGATCGGAGTTGGTGTCGATCTCACAGCCGTCTTCGTCGTTACCGTTGCAGTCTGCGCGTCCCATCTCGCATCTCGTTTCGCAGCTGCCACTTCGGCAGGAGGGGAACATGTAGTCGTGGCTCGGAGAGTCGCTGCCTGAGCATGTCACTCCGCAACCGCCGCAGTTCTGGGGGTCGCTCGTGATATCGACGCAAGTTGCTGCGAATCCGGGGACTATCTCGCAGAGCGTTTTGCCGGGCGGGCACATGCACTCGATCTGGAACGACTTTATATTGAGGTAGCAACCCATGCCGGCAGGACATGTGTTGCCGCACCCGCCACAGTTTTGATCGGATAGCAGGAAGGTTTCGCAGCCATCCGTCTTGGCGTTGGCGTTGCAGTCGGCCCAGAACGGTTCGCACTTGAGGTGGCCGCATGAGCTACCGCGACACCCGTAGTAAGCGTTCGCGTAGGAGGGGGCGCCGCCGTTCGTCGGATCACAAACGTTGCCGCATGCGCCGCAATTCGCGTCGTCTCCTGTTGCATCGACGCACGCGAATCCGATGCCGGTCTTGCAGGCAATCTCCGGGGTAGGGCACCCACACCGCTGGAGCCCCTTCCGCGTCAGGCACGGGCTCTCTGGGTCGGTGCACGTGGCTCCACACTGTCCGCAATTCTCGTTGGTGTCCGCGGTGACCTCGCAACCGTCGTCGACGATGCCGTTGCAATCGAGTCTTGGGGGCGAGTTTGTGCACGTCATCTGGCACTTGCCCTCGGCGCATTCGAACACCGCCCCGTTCGCTGCGCTCGGGCAAGTAAATCCACACGATCCGCAATTTCTGGAATCGGATCGCAAATCGACGTCACATGGAAAGCGCGAGTTTGGACACGTGGTCAGACCGGTGGAACACTGGCTCGAAGGACAATAGCTCGTGAGCTCGAACGTGGAGTCCGGAGCATCCGGGCCGGCATCTTCGACGAACAACGGCGGCGGCTCTGGATCCCGCTCGGCGCCGAGGTATTGCTCGGTGGTCGTGGCGCAGCCCACGACCAGGACGAAGGCGGCGAACGATGTGCTCGCGAGGAAGGTGCGAACGTTCATGTTTTGAACTCCGCGCTGGCGCGCCCGTGATTCATGGCTGCTTCGTGCATGGTTGATGTCGGCTTTATGAAAAAATCGATCGCGTCACGGTTCGCGTCATTGCTCGCGGTATTTGGCGACGACTTGCTCGATGCGCCGCAAATAGGGCGACGCCGGGAAATCCCGCTCGAAAGCCTGCGCACGCGCGCGCATTTCCTCGAATCGACTGAGCTTGGCGAGCGATTCGATGGCGATTCGCTCGCGCTCCTGCGTGAACGCGCCTGACGGGCAACGCGCGAGGTGGTCGCGTGTCAGCGACATGGCACGGTCGGCGTCGCCCGAACGGAGCGCGGCGCCGGCCTGGTCGAGGAGCGCCACTTCGTCCGCGCAGCCATCCGACGATGGCACACCGACATGAGACGGTCGCGCGGGGGTCGCCCTGGTCGGCAGGTTTGCGACGTCGACCGACGGAAGTGCCGGCGGGGTCTCGACGACGCTCTCCGGGACCGCCGGAGGCACGGCTCGTTCGGCTGAGTCGGCAGCGATCGCGACCATCGCTTCGGTTGCTTCCGCTTCGGTCGCGACGGAAGCGACCGGCGGAGGCGACGAGGCCGTCTCGTGCCCGGTCCCCGCATCCGAGGTTGCGAGCCACGTTCCGGCAGCGACCATGACGACGATGGCGGTCGACAGGGCACGCTTCGCGCTGAACGCGGCCGCGGGTGGCTTGGAGATCATCGGAGCGAGCCGCGCGACGAGCTCGTTCATCTTGTCAGAAGAGGGAAGGTCCGCCTCTTCGGCGCGAACCAACTCGCGCAGGAACGCAGCTTCGGGCGACGGATCTTCTCGAAGGTCGCTCACTTGAAATCCTTTTGGGTTTGGAACCGACGAATGGCATCGAAGACCACTTCGCGTGCGATTCGGAGTCGTGAATAGGCCGTCGGGAGCGGGCAGTTCGTGAGGTCCGCAACGTCCCGCATGGGCATGCCTTCGAGCTCGTAGAGAACGAAGACGGCGCGCTTGTCGTCGTCGAGCTTGTCGAGGAACGAATCGAGGAGACGCCGCGCTTCATGCGCGTGAAGCGTGGCTTCGGGGCTCGGCGCCGTGCCTGCGAGCTCATCAACGACCGCCGACACCTCCTGGCGGGCGACGCGACGACGACGATGACGCGTGCCCACGCGGACGCAGATCCCGTACACCCACGTCCGGATCGAGCTGCGATACTCGAAACTGTCGAGCTTGCGATGGACGACGACGAAGACCTCCTGGAAGGCATCGTCGACGTCGGCGGCGGCTACCCCGAGCCGCCGGAGCAGGCGATGGACGTAGGGCCCGTGCTCGCGCACGATCGACGAGACATCGAGATTCTCCGTGGAATCGAAGGGCCTGACGGAACTGCTCAGGGAACTGCTCGGCGGACGTCGTACCGACGTCTCATCGGCTTCGACGACGGAAATGGGAGGACAGCCCTGCACAGGCGCCAACGTGCAGGCTGCCCTTCGCGTTTATCAAAAAATCGTGAGGCGACCGCTCAGCCCCAGAAAGAAGAACGCAGGGGCCGTCGTGTAGAAGCTGCTGAGACCTCGCTCGGCGTCGCGGTAGGTGAACGAATAGCGCCGGAATGGAAGTGCGGCGCTGGCCTCGAGCCGCAGGGCAGCCGCTCCTTCGCTCAGATCTGCGCCCAGGGAAACGAGCGGAGCGCCGGTCGACGACCAGGCATGATGGCCGGCGAGGCTCCCGGTGGTGTTGGGGATGACCACCGCCCACAGTGCGCCACCACAAAGCTCGAACGCGAAGGCGCGGCGCTCGTACGGGGCAGCGCAAACCCGGATGCGCTGCTCGAGCGCGGAGAATTCGCCGACGGTGGCGCCGCGATGAAGCGTCTGAGGGAGGGCATACCCGCCCATCCAATCGAAGCTCCACGGCGAGCTCGTCCGTTTGAGGCGCGCGTGGACACCGAGCAAGCCCGCAACCGACGGCAGAATGCCGGTGCTCGCTTCGACCCCGGGCCCGAGCGAGAGCTCGAATCGAGCGCCTTTCGACCTCGGCGCCTTGTGGCCGGTGGCCTTGGAAGGAGGCGTGCCGGGAGACGACGGGGGGTGCGCAACGCGCGGGGCGGTGGGCGATAGCGCGACCGGAGCAGCTGTCTGGGTCTTGTCGGCGTGTTCGGCGAGCTCCGCGTGCTCGGTGTGCTCGGTGCGAGTAGGAGCCTGTTCGATCGAGATCTCTTCCTGATCGGCCTGGACGATGAGCGCGACCACGAGCGTTGCGGCCTCGTGCAGTCCACGGCAGTCACGCGCATGGATGGTGCGCGAGCCCAGCCGTTTGCCATCGTGGGTTCGCTGCGCCACTTCGGCGCTGACGTGATCGACGGCTCGCTTCGTCTCGCGGCCCTCGATGACGATGTCAGCGTGCTCGACATCCCCAAGGGGGCGTCCGATCTTCTGCTCCACCGCCGCGCGCAGCGCTGACTCCGTGATGCAGGAGCGCTTCGTACCCGCGTCCCACGTGAGCGCAAACGTGGAGTCCGCGAGCGCTCGGGGGCAGAAGAGCAACGCAGCGACGCAGACGCCGAAAGCGGGCACTGCCGCGAAGCTCTGCAGCTGGGGCCGAAACGAAGCCAACGTCGGTGCGAATGGTACTCGAACCGCGCCCAGAACGAAGCGCGCGTGCGCTCTCGCCGGGCGACGGGAACCGCCCCGAGATGTTCAGGAGCGGGCGGGGCGCGGTTCGAACGTGGGCTCGAGCTGGAAGGTCGCTCGCGCCAGGGTGCCGCCGACCGCCGGCTCGAGCGCCTTCTTCAGGAATCCTGCAAAGTCGGTAGCCGCAAGGCGAACACCGCATTTGGGCGCGCCAATCAGGCAAATGTCGTATTCGCCATTCTCCGAGCGGCGCTCCGGATCCCAGCAGACGATATCGCCGTTCTCCGTGGCTCCAAACGGGACGAGCCTCGGTCGCCGATGCGGCGAAGGTCTGCGCCCACGTGCTCGAGTGCGTCCCTCGCTTCAGTCTCTCGCTGCAGCACTCGCTCGGCCTCTACGTCGGGGCCACGAGCATGCCAGGCAAGCGAGACCCGCGCTCGTCGCCTGGCGCGACGTCGCCGTCGACCTCTGGGGAGGTGCTGGGGACGGACGCACCGCTCACCGCCGCTTGTCGAGCGCATGCTCGAGGCGTTGACGGAAGCCTGGTCCAAGCACACGGCGAAACTGCGTCCTGAGCGAGCCACGCAGCCTGTCTCGAGCCCGTTTTTGGTCCTCGACGAAATGGGCGATCTCACGATTCGCTGGGAGCTTCCCGCGTTCGACCCATTTTTCCACGAGCTCCGCGCATACGTGGTGGTCATGCATCTCTCCCACACGGTCCTGGACATCGCGGAGCTCTCTGACGATCGCGTTGGCGTGCGGAACACTTTCGCCGAGCATCTCGATCCCGTAGCGAAGGCGTCGGCACTCGGTGCGAAAATGGTGGAGCACGTCAGGATCGTCCCGCGAGAAGACGTCGTAAGCGAGCACGGAGTCGTACTGCCTCCAGACGAGGCCGTGGGTGAAGTGGTGCACGAGCACGGGCAAAGCCTTCGTTGGGTCGTTCGGCGTGTGGATTGTGACCGCGCCGTCCTCGGCATGGAGGAGCTCGGCGACGGCGCGTAACGTGCGCTTGCTTCCAGCCAGTCGGCGTCGCGCCTTCTTCTGCGCATTCCTCCGTCCCGATCTGAGCCTCGCGACGAGCGTACTGAGACCCTCGCGAGTGGGCGGATGATGCTCGAGGTAGTCGTGGACGATCCCGAGCATCACGTCAGAGTCACGCGACTTCGCGAGGGCCTTTTCATGAGCGTGGAGCTCGTCCTCGAGGCGCATCGCTCTCCCGGAGTCGAACGCTGCCCTGCCCATGAGGACCAGGTCCTCCCGCACGCGACGCAACGAGGTGCGCGCATCGTGCACGCCGTCCGGATCGCCACGCTTCGCCTGCTTGAGTCGCTTCTTCAGCTTCTTCAAGTGCTTGTCGACGGATGTCGCGAACTCCTGCAGGATTGGCTCATCGGGCGCCATCGAAACGATGTACTGATGCAGCGCACGTGCCCACAGTTGGCTTGCTGTCGCCGTCGTCAGTCTCGATTCCATCGCGGAGAGCGATGAGCCCGAGCGTTGGCGGAAGGTCCTAAACGCTCGAGGCCTCTGACATGCTGGAGCAGCGCGGGGTCCTGGGGCTCCCAAGTGCTCGATGCGCACCGCAGCCCTTCGCGCTCGCCATCGAGCGCGTGAAGGCCGCGACGGACCTCCGCGGACTCGGCTGACCCCGCAGTTGGGTCACGCACGAGCTCGGGACCTCGTCCGTGACCGGCGGGCCAAGCTCGTCACTGCGTCGGCACACGGGCATGCGGTGCCGTCGCTATGCCCCGGGGACGCTATTCCTTCGCGTTGCTCATGCCCTCGGTGCCCGGTGTTGCGCGGTTCGTGAACCGTGCGTTGCCCAGGCCCGTGCCGATCGTCAGGATCCCCCATCGCTGTACGTCGCGCATGAACGGCGCCACGCTCAAGCCCTGAACGACGGCGTCGTTGTGCATGACGACGTGCGTTTCGTATTCGCCGACGTGAGGAATCGCGTTGCGAAGGCTCTCAGGTAGGTTGAACCGGCTGCTCTCCCAGTTGCCTGGAAGATTCTGCGCGCCGCGCTCGATCGAGCCGTCCGCATCAATCACGCCGGGGCAGGCCACGCCGATCAGCGGAGCCAACTTGAGCCGTTTCTCCTGCGCCTTGTGGATCAGCCCCTCGAGGACAGTCACGATCTGAGCGATCATCTCGTCACGTGTGAGCGTCGGTCCTTCGGTTGTGTGACGCCAGAGCTCAGACGTGACCACCCTGCATCCGGTGAGGTCCGGCGCCTGCTCGAGCTCGGGCGCAACGATACCGGCGCGGATGTTGGTGCCCCCGATGTCGACGGCAAGGATGGCGTCACTGTCGCGGAGTGCCCAGGCAGGTGCAAGATGCACACATCCAATCAGACCTGCCTGTTCGGCCTCGTGACGGATCGGGACGATATCGACATCGATGCCCGACGACTTCACCAGGTCCGTGGCGCGAGCGATCGCGACCTCACCGACGCGGGTCGAACGAATGCCACCGCCGATCACGATACGCTCCGTGTCGCGCCATCGCTCGAGCCGGAGGAAGCGACGTATCACCGACGCAAGCTCGCCCGAAAACTCCTCGATCGCCGTGTGGACGAGCCCGGCCGCGAGCGGCTCGCCCTCCTTCAGCGCCGTGTCGAGCGTCTTCTTCGGGATCGTCTGGCTCGCCTCCGCGCCGAGTGGGTCATCCTCACCGAGCTCGCGGATGCGCTCGCGCCATTCCTCGAGGATGGCGCGGAAGGCCCGCCGGCTCGCGCGATCGCCGACGAACCCCTCATCGTCGCGGAGCTCTTCGTTGTACGTGTCGACGTCGACCAGCGGCAGCTGAGATGCGCCATGTCGAAGGAGCGACGCCGAGTGACGGGTGGCGTTCACGCACGAGGAACGTGCGTGAAACGTGCCGAACTGGCTACGCCAAGCGCTCCCGACCTCTGCTGGAGGAGAGCGACGCCAGCAAGATCGCGCTCCACACGCTCGTGAGCCCGAGGTGCACGCAGGAGTCCAGATAATAGACGGGCGAGATCCCCCCTTCGCGGCACAGCGGGAGCTCACCCCGCCGAGCGCCAGCGCAGCCCTCAACCCGAGCACCGCGGTCGTGTTTCGCTCACACGTGCCGCCTCGACGGCCATCACCCCTGGGGCCATATCCCAAGGGCTCAGAGCTCCGCCACCCACGTCTAGTTTCTGGTCACGACGAGAGCCGCCCCCAGCGCGACGAGGGCGACGAGCAACAGGAGAACGACTTGGGGACCGATCGTCCGGCCATCTTCGAGATACCCTCTGAGCGCATGCCACTCCGACGAGAGCTGTTGATACTCGGTCACGGAGAGGGCCTCATCTCGCGCGAGCGCCGATTCGGTACGCTCTCGCAGACGCTTCTTCAGGTGCTTCCCAAGTTGCGGTGCCTCCCGCTCGAGAACGAGCCTGACCTCGTTCAGCGGCGCCGATTCATGATGGTGCCGGTTGAGAGCAAGGATGACCTCGTAGACGGCGAGGATCTCTGGGCGCGCCTTGAAGTACTCCTTTACCGCCGTGGCTGTGCTGCGCACATCGTAGACGTCTCCGCGGTTGGATCGCGTGACGTCAGGACGCTTCCAGTCGGCCTTCGTCGTGCCCCTCACCAAGCGGCCGGCCCGTTCCGAGGCCTCGGCGTCGAGTGGGGCCTCTTCCTGCCCACACCGCGAGCAGACCTCGGTCTCGTCATCCGCCCGCGACACCGCGCCCGGGTACGCTCCCGGACTCTCGTTGTGGGGGATGAAGCCGCCGCACCTCGGGCACACCGGTCCTTCTGATGCCACCGTCCTCGCGTTCTCGTTCATTCGACGCACCTCGGGCACCGGCGAGGACTAACGTCGCGACCCTCGACTCTCTGCCCAGGTTACTGCGCCGGACACCAAGTCTCGCAAGACCGACTTCGCGCCGTCCACGTCGCCGGCATCGAGGATGCCCGAGCGCCATGGCCGCGACCATCCGGAACCGCCTCGGATCGGCCGCGTTCCCGGATTCCTCTCGGGAGCCGGTCCGAGGATTTTCTGGTTCCGGCGCAGGGATTCGAACCCCGATAAGAGGATCCAAAATCCTCTGTCCTGCCATTAGACGACGCCGGAAGGACGCGCTCAAAGTAGCCGAGCACGCACGGTTTGCAAGATGGTCGCAGCGTCGAGCTTCACGGAGTGCGGTCGGCGGCGCACGGACGAGCCTTTCCGGCGGGCCTGAGGCGCCACGCGGAGCGGGGCGCTTCGTGCTAAGCGAGCCGTCGCGTGATCACCGTCGAGACGTTTCCTGCTGGGCCGCTCGGATGCAACTGCTCGCTCGTCGTCGACGCGACGACGAAGCGCGCCATCGTCGTCGATCCCGGCGGCGACTTCGACCTCATCGAGGAGAAGCTCGGCGCGCTCGGGGCGACGGTCGACGCGATCGTCCACACGCACACGCACATCGATCACGTCGGGGCCGCCGCGGCGGTGCAGCGGAAGAGCAACGCGCGCGCGTGCATCCACGAGGCGGATCGATTCCTCTACGACCTCCTGCCCGTTCAGGCCGCGATGCTCGGGGTTCCGTTGCCCGAGAAGGTCGAGATGGAAGGCTCGCTGAAGGACGGCAGCACGCTCAGCGCGGGGAGCGTCGAGCTCGGCGTCCTCCACACGCCCGGGCACACGCCGGGGAGCGTCACGTTCGTCGTGAAGACCCAGGACGGCACGCGCGTCTTCTCGGGCGACACGCTTTTCCGCCGCGGCATCGGCCGGACCGATCTCTGGGGCGGCGACAGCGGCCTCATCATGAAGTCGCTGCGCGAGAAGATCCTCACGCTGCCGGACGACGCCGTCGTCGTCCCCGGCCACGGCCCCGAGACGACGATCGGCGAAGAGCGCGCGAAGAACCCGTTCCTCGCGCGCTGATTCGAAGCCTCAGTGGCTGACGACAATGCTCGTCAGCCACCTGGCTTGGCAGGACGCGCGCGGACCGCGCGCTCAGAGCTCAGGCGCGGCCGTCGGTACGGGCGTCGGAGCCGGCTCCGCCTTCGGCGTGGTCGCCGTCGGCTCCGGCTTGGGCTCGGGCTTCGGCTCCGGCTTGGGCTCGGACGGCGTCTGGTCGTCGTTGTCCACCGGCGTCGGTGCGGGCTTCGGCGCAGGCTTCGGCTTCGCGACCGGCACGGGCTTCGGTGCCGGAGCGGCGGTCGTTGCCGCTTCAGCCGCGGTGGAAGTGCCGCTCGTCGCGGGCGATGCCGCGGCGTCGGCGGTCGCGCTTGCGCCCGCGTCTTCGGTCGCGCCGATCGCGGCCGCGGCGGCTCCAACTTCCTCGGTCGCCGGCGATGCGCCGGAGTCGACCTCTGCCGTAGCGGTGCTCGACGCGCTCGGAGGCGGCTCCGGAGGCGGCGGCGTCGCGGTGTCGGTGGGAGCGGGCTGCGCGCCGAGCACGCCGTTCAGGGCGCCGGACTTGTACGCAAAGACACCGCCGCCGAGGAGAAGAGCGATGACGACGAGAGCGGCCATGAGCCCCGCGCCCCCGCCCTTCTTCTTCGCAGGCTCGAGCGTCGCTCCGATTGGCTTCGCGGGCCCCACCGGCGCGGCCGCGGCCGCGGGCGGCGGCGCGGACTTCGCCACGGCAGCCGCGGGCGGCGGTGCCACCGAGGGTGCCGGGGATGCGGATGCGGATGCCGCGACGGCGGGCGGCGCAGCCGCGCCGACGCCCTTGAGCGGCGACGTCATCATCACCGTGTCGCCGGACTGCTGCGCATCGTGCGCGACCGGCTTCTGCTCCTCGAGCTTGTCGCTTCGCTGCGAGCTCTGGGTGAAGAGCGGGTTCTGACCGATCTCCTCGAGCGATCCGCCGGCCTCGCGCAGCGCCTCTTCGAGGAGCTCCGCGGCCTGCTTCATCACCGTCTGGTCCCTGACCGAGTCGAACGGCGCCGGATCGTGCGAGAGCGTCGGGAACATCGGCCCCGTCGCCGTCGTCTTGGGCGCCGGCGTCGGCTCCGGTGCTGCCGGCTCGGGCGCGGCAGCCGCCGTCGAGGTCGAAGTCGAAGCAGGGATCGCAACGGGCGCGATCTCCGCGTTCAACGTGGGGAGCTCGTTCTTGGCGTCGGCGCCGGGCGCGCTCGCCGGCGCTGGCAAGCCGACGCCCATCATCGTCGCCTTGCGCGGATTTCCCGTCGGGGGACGCGGCGCCGGCGCCGCTGCTCCGATGCGCGGCTCCGACTTCGGAAGGACCGGGAGCGCCGGGGCGGGCGCCGGAGGCGGCGCGGCCACCGGAGGCGGCGCGGCCGGCGCGGGCGGCGGGCCCATGCCGATCGCCGTCGAAGGCTTGTGCGCAATCGGCGGTGGCGGACCGCCGGCACGCGCGGTGGTGACCGCAGGCGGAGGCGCCGCCGGTGCAGGCTTCGGCGCGGCGCCGAGCGGCATCGTCTTCGCGAGAGGCGTGCCGGCACCAGCCGGGCGCGGGCCGGGCGCGGGCTTCGCGGCGGGTGCGGGTGCCGCCGCGGCTGGAGCGGGAGCGGGTGCGGGTGCCGGCGCCTTCGCAGCGGGCGCGGGCACCGGCGCTGCGGCGGCCGGCGAGCTCACGGACTGCCCGACGACCGGTTGAGCAGCGGCGATCCCACGGAGTGTCGTCGCCTGCGCCGCGGTCTTCGCTTCGTCTTCGAGCGCGGCCGGATCCGAGGTGTACGCGCTGCCGGCGTCCGCTTTCTGGGCGACGAGCTTGTCGATCACGGCGCGCGAGGCGTCGTCGATCTTGATGAACTTCACGCCCATGCCAGCGGGCTTGTCGGCGGCGGCCTGGGTCGGCTCGCGCTTCCAGACGACACGACCGACGCCCGAGATGACGCTCTTGTCACCTGCGAGCCGGATCTCGAATTTGAGGAGCGTGCCGGGCGGGAACGGGGTCGGCGTCTTTACGAAGATGCCTCCCTTGCTCACGTCATGAGAGTGGTTCTCGATGAACTCGTCGACCGTTGCGCTCTTGTAGCGAACGTTCAGGCTGACGACCTTGGCGCGCTTGTCCTTACGCGTGTCTTGGCTCATTCGTGCTCTCGACGCCTGACGTTTTGGCCCGACGCTGGGAGGTTCCATCCTAACCGAGGCGTGTCGCAAAACGCCAACCCGCGGCGCCCGACGGTTGGGAATGAGCCGAGACGATGTGCCGAAAAGAGGGCCTCGCACCGCTGGATCGAGGCCCTAGCGCGACCGCGGCGCCCCAAGCGCGAGCTGTAGCGCGTGCAAACGTCGAGCGAGACCGGAACAGGACGAGGGCCGAGCCCGGCGACGAACCGGAACAAGACCGGCGCGAGACACGAAACCGCCGGAACGGTTCGCGAGCCCGACCCCCGTGAGCGAGCGAGGGCAGCGGGCGGTCGAGCGCGGGCGGTCCGCCCGCGAATTGGCCCAATCGACGGCCCCTTGATATCGTCAGCTCGCCCCCCCGTGCCGCCTGTCACGTCCCATTCTCCCGGCGCCGAGCACGGCACACCGCACTTCCGAGCCCATGGGCGAAGGCCGGTCCGACTCGGTGTGGTGCTCCGCACGGAGCGCGGCACATGGGAGCGCCCGGGTACGGTCATCGATCTCCACCTCGCCGGAGCAGGCCTCGAGACCGATGAGCCTCTCGTCGCGGGAGAGCGCGTCACGATCGCCTTCGCGACGCCGACCCTCTGGGACCCGCTCGTCCTCACCGCCGTCGTCGCCTGGGCACACCCGCTCGCGACGACGAACGAGCTCGACGCCCTCGGCCGCCCGCGGTCGATCGCGCGCTCCGGTCTCGCCTTCGACTACCCGACGCCCGACGCGACGCTCGCGATGTTCGAGATGCTCGTCGCGATCGGGTTCGAATAGCGCTCACGCACGCACGAGCTGCAAGAGTCGCGCATCGAGATCGAGGACGGCCTCCTCGGCGCTCCCTCCGCCGTTCCGCTCCCCCGATCCGAGCTCACCGCTCGACGACGAACGCGTCGAGCGCGTCGAACGAATCGACGCGCTCGAGCGCTCGCGGGCGATCATCGCTTCGCTGCCGTAGCCGTCTTCTTCGCCTTCTTCTTCTGGGGCGCGGCCTTCTTGCCGGGCGCCTTCGGCAGGTCGAACTTCACCGTCTCGAGGAGCTTCTTCCTCCGCTTCGTGATCTCGCGCTGGAGGTTCTCGACCGCGGCCTCGCGCACGTCGTAGAGCCGGCGCGGCTTCCGGTGAACACGGGCGTCGGAGAGCAACGCGTACGTGAGCCACGGGAAGACCGCGGTGACGTCGCAGTGCACGTACATCGAGCCGTACTGCACGCTCTCCGCCGAGACCTTGCCCCAGGTGTGCCCCTCGCCTGCCGGGCACGAGCTGAGCGCGCCGTTGTCGACGGGGTCGACGCAGAACTGCACGTCGAAGTCGAAGCCGTGGGTCGGAACGCCGAGGATCTGATCGAGGAGCGGCTCGCCCTGGAGCGTGTAGTTCTTCGGGACACCGCCGCCGAGGATCCAGATCGCCATCTTCTTGCCGAGCGTGCCGAAGCAGTGGTGCTGCATCGCGCCCATCTCGAAGACGTCGTCGTTCACGTCGATCTCGAGCTTGAAGTCACTCCCGTAGAGGCGCTTCAGCTTCACGATGTTGAGGAAGATCGAGCCGTCCTGCACCGCGCCGACGAAGATCGGAACGCCGTAGCGATAGGCGGTCGCGATGAGCGACGGGCTCTTGATGCCGAGCGCATCTTCGATCCGCGCGATGTCGCGACCGAGGAGCCAGTGAAGCTCCGTCGTCGTCATCTTGCGCTGGTAGTCCGGCGAGAGGAGGAGCGCGCTGAACAGCTTGTCCGTCTCGAGGAGCACCTCCTCGCGGAAACCGAGGTCGTAGATGCGGATGATCTTCGCGAGGCGGTAGGTGATGTCGCCGGCGTTCGGATCGATCTCGCGGATGCGGTGGCCGATGACGCGATGGGCGTCGTGATAGAGGTTCGCGCCCGTCGTCGTGAGGCAGTCGATGAGCCCGCGCTCGATCAGCGGGATGATGCACGACTGGTGGAGGCCGGCAGGCGTCATCGCGCCCGACATCGTGAGGAACGTGCAGACGTCCGCCTGCGAGCTCCGGCGCATCAGCTCGAAAGCGGTGCGCTCCTGCCGGCCGACGTAGGCCGGGAACATCCGCTCGATGATGTCGCTCGGGCTTTCCTTTCCGGTGATGCCGACGGGGTGGACGTCACGCGCGCGCTCGAAGCCTTTGCGCAGGGAGCTCTTCTCGGTGTTGGCCATGAGTGAGCCCCTTTCTCTTTGCTCTGTCCGCGGGCGTCAAGGCGCGTTCGCTCATTCGGGACGCGGACACCGGGCACGGAAAAGCGAGGTCGAGCAGGCCGCGCGACGCGAGGCGCGGTGAGCGGTCAGCTCGGGGCGCGAGCTCGCTGGATGCCGACCTTCCGGACCACCTCGACCAGACCCCGGACGACGGGCGCGTTGTTGTCCTTCTTCCACGCGACGCGGAGATCGGTCTTCGGCGACCCGACGATCGGTCGATACGCGACCCCCGCCCGCCGCGTGTGGCGCACCGACGACGGCACGATGGCGACTCCGAAACCGGCCGCGACGAGGCTCACCAGATCGAGCTGCTGCGCCTCCTGGACGATCCGCGGGGTGAAGCCGGCCTCGTGGCAGAGTCGCATGAGCTGATCGAAGAACGCCGGGCCACGCGAGCGCGGGAAGCACACGAACGGCTCGTCCGCGAGGATCCCGAGCGGGATTCGCGAGCGGCCGACCGCGGGATGATCCGGCGGAAGCGCGACCACGAGCGACTCGCGCCGGACGAGCATCGACGCAAGGCCCGGCTCCTCGAGCGGCGCGCGGACGAACCCGACGTCCAACCGTCCCCCCTTCAGCGCCTCGATCTGGGCCTGCGGCGCGAGCTGCGAGAGCACGACCTCGACCGCGGGATAACGCGCGCGGAACGTCCGGAGGAGCTCGGGCAGACCGCTGTACGCGAGCGACGAGGGATACCCGATCGCGATGCGGCCGCGTTCGCCGCGCCCCGCGCGGAGCGTCTCGCGCGACGCAAGCTCGACCGCTTCGAAGATGCGCCGCGTGTGCTCGAGCAACGTCACGCCGGCCGTGGTGAGCTCCACCTTGCGTCGCGAGCGGTCGAAGAGCCGAGTGCCCAGCTCCTTTTCGAGATCCTGGATCTGCCGGCTCAGCGGCGGCTGGGCGATCTTCATGCGCTCTGCCGCACGCCCGAAGTGAAGCTCTTCGGCGACCGCGACGAAGTACCGCAGGTGACGTAGCTCCACGATACCGCCAGGGTATCACAAGGGTTACAGCGATATATTGGACCTTCGCCTCGCGAATCGCGAGGGTGGTTACGGACATCTCAGTCAGCGCATGTGGCTCGTTCGGATCGCCCTGCGTCGCCCATACACGTTCATCGTGATGGCGATGCTCATTCTGGTCTCCGGGATCTTCACCATCGTGAGGATGCCGACGGACATCTTTCCGGACATCGACATTCCGGTCATCTCCGTCATCTGGAAGTACGACGGGCTCTCGTCCGAGGAGATGGAGAAGCGCGTCGTCACGAACTACGAGCGCATGCTCACGACGACGGTGAACGACATCGAGCACATCGAGAGTCAGTCGCTCCGCGGCACCGCGATCGTGAAGATCTTCTTCCAGCCGGGCGTGAGCATGGACGCCGCCACGGCGCAGGTGACGGCGATTTCGCAGTCGGCGGTGCGAATGATGCCGCCGGGCGCGGCGCCACCCTTCATCATCCGCTACAGCGCCTCGAACGTCCCCATCCTCCAAGCGGCGCTCGAGAGCAACACCCTCAGCGAGCAGGAGCTCTTCGACTACGGCACGAACTTCGTCCGCGCGGACATGGCGACCGTCCGCGGCACGCAGATCCCGTGGCCCTACGGCGGCAAGCAGCGCCAGATCGTCGTCGACGTCGACGCCAAGCGCCTCTACGCGTGGGGCCTCTCCCCTCGCGACGTGACGCTGGCGATTGCGAACCAGAACGTCATCCTGCCGACCGGCACGGCGAAGATGGGCGCCAACGAGTACTCCATCGCGCTCAACTCGAGCCCGGAGGCCTTCGCCGAGATCGCCGCACTGCCGATCAAGGACGTACGCGGAACCACGGTCTACGTGCGGGACGTCGCCAACGTGCGCGACGGCTCCTCGCCCCAGACGAACATGGTCCACGTGGGCGGCAAGCGCTCCGTGCTCATGTCGATCCTGAAGAACGGCAACACGAGCACGATGCAGATCGCGGCGGACATCAAGGCGATGCTCCCCGGGATCAAGGCGCGGCTCCCGCAGGACCTCGAGCTCTCGCTCCTCTTCGATCAGTCGCTCTTCGTGCGCGCCGCCGTCGACGGCGTCGTACACGAGGCGGTGATCGCGGCCGGCCTGACGGCGCTCATGATCCTGCTCTTCCTCGGGAGCTGGCGGAGCACGCTCATCGTCGTCGTCTCCATCCCGCTGTCGATCCTCGTCTCGATCATCGTCCTCGCTGCGCTCGGCCAGACGCTGAACGTGATGACGCTCGGAGGGATGTCGCTCGCGGTCGGCATCCTGGTCGACGACGCCACAGTCGCGATCGAGAACATCCACCGCAACATGGCCCAGCGGAAGCCGTTCTTCCGCGCGATCATCGACGGCGCCCAGGAGATCGCGACGCCGGCGTTCGTCTCCACGCTCTGCATCTGCATCGTCTTCGTGCCGGTCGCCTTCATCACCGGCGCGGCGAAGTCGCTCTTCGTGCCGCTCGCGATGGCCGTCGTCTTCGCGATGCTGACCTCGTACGTCCTCTCCCGGACGCTGGTGCCGACGCTCGTGCGCTACCTCCTTCGCGGGGAAGCGGACGCCCACATGAACCCGCACCACGGCCCGCCGAAGAGCATCGCGGGCAGGTTCTTCGCCGCGTTCGATCGCGCCTTCGAGCGGTTCCGCGACGGCTACGGCGGCTTCCTCGCGCTCGCCCTCGCGCGGCGGAAGACGACCGTGGCCGGCTTCCTCGGCTTCGTCTGCCTCTCGCTCGCGCTCTTCCCGCTCATCGGCCGCGACTTCTTCCCCACCGTCGACGCCGGGCTCGTGAAGCTCCACGTCCGCGGTCCGCCCGGCACCCGGATCGAAGAGAGCGAGAAGCGCTTCGCCGCGATCGAGGAGACGATCAAGACGGTCATCCCGCCCGACGAGATCGCGACGATGCTCGACAACATCGGGACGCCGTACAGCGGCATCAACCTCTCGCTCAGCGAGGGCGCGGCAATCTCGCCTGCCGACGGACAGATCCTGATCGCGCTGAAGGCCGATCACAAGCCGACCGCGGACTACGTGCGCGCGCTCCGGAAGACGCTCGCCGAGACATACCCGGACACGACCTTCTTCTTCCTCGCCCCCGACATCTCGACGCAGGTGCTCAACTTCGGCCTCGCCGCGCCGATCAACGTCCAGATCGTCGGCGCGCCCGGCAACGACGCGGCGACCCAGGAGCTGGCGCAGAAGCTCGTCGCGCGGGTCGCGCAGGTCCCGGGCGCCGTCGACGTACACCTCGCCCAGGTCCCCCACGAGCCGGGCGTGCGGGTCGATGTCGACCGCACCATGGCGCGGCAAGCAGGGCTGACGGAGCGCGACGTCGCGAGCGACCTCCTCGTCTCCCTCTCCTCGAGCTCGCAGGTGACCCCGAGCTACTGGCTCGACGCGAAGCGCGGCGTCCAGTACCTCGTCGCCGTCTCGACGCCCCAGTACGACAACGACTCGCTCGAAGCGCTCGGCTCGATCCCCCTGTCGACGGCCAACGCGGGAGGTGGTGCGCCCCAGCTCCTGTCCAACCTCGCGACGATGTCGCGCATGACCACGCCGGCGAACATCACTCACTACAACGCTGCGCGCACATACGACGTCCAGGCGAACGTCGACGGAGCCGATCTCGCCTCCGTCGCCGCCGGCATCCACACCGCGATCAAGGAGCTCGAGCCCTCGTTCCCGCGCGGCACCGTCGTGAAGTTGAAGGGTCAGGTCGAGAGCATGGAGTCGTCGTTCCGCGGCCTCGCCTACGGACTCGTCTTCGCCGTCCTCCTCGTCTACCTGCTGATGGTGGTGAACTTCCAGTCGTGGCTCGATCCCTTCGTCATCCTCATGGCGCTTCCGGGAGCGCTGGCAGGGATCGCCTGGATGCTCTTCCTCTCGCACACGACGCTCAGCGTCCCAGCGTTGATGGGATCGATCATGTGCGTCGGCGTCGCCACCGCGAACAGCATCCTCGTCGTCACGTTCGCCAACGATCAACGGAAGGTGGGCCGTAACGCGACCGAGGCCGCCCTCGCTGCCGGCATGACGCGCCTCCGCCCGGTCCTCATGACCGCCGCCGCGATGATCATCGGCATGCTCCCGATGTCCCTCGGTGTCGGCGAGGGCGGAGAACAGAACGCTCCCCTCGGCCGCGCCGTCATCGGGGGTCTGCTCCTCGCGACCGTCACGACGCTCTTCTTCGTCCCCGTGATGTACAGCATCCTCCGCCGCAAGGCTCCGAAGGTGGATGCTGAATTGGAGGCCCTGTGAGCCATTCGATCGAGCCGCACGATCACACCCATGCGGAGCGGAGCGAACGCCTGCCCGCGAACGACGCGGACCTCGGCTTCGATCTCCCGCCTCCGACGAAGCTCTCCGGCGCACGCGCGGCCGTCCTGGTGGTCGCTGGCGTCGGCGTCATCGTCGCGGCGTTCCTCTTCGGATGGCTGCCGAAGCGGCGAGCGCGAGAGGACCTCGAAGCGAGCACGAGGGCGAGCGCGGCGAACCTCCTCCGCGTGGATGTCATGACGCCGAAGGTGCTGTCGAGCGATCGCTCGATGCGGCTCCCCGGGACGGTGAGCCCGCTCGAGGAGGCCGCGATCCGCACGCGCGCGAACGGCTACGTCCGCCGGCGGCTCGTGGACATCGGCGACAAGGTGGAGGCCGGCGCGCTGCTCGTCGAGGTCGACACCCCGGAGCTCGATCAGCAGCTCGAGCAGGCGCGCGCGCAGCTCGCGCAGGCCCAGGCCGCGCTCACTCACGCGAAGGCGAGCCGCGACTACGCGAAGTCGAGCTTCGAGCGCCGTGAGAAGCTCGCGCCCACGGGCGTCACCTCGCAGGACGAGGTCGAGAAGAGCCGCGCCGAAGCGAGCGTCGCCGATGCGAGTGTCGCGGTCGCGCAGGCGAACCTCGACGCTCAGGGCGCGAACGTCCGCCGCCTCACGCAGGAGAAGTCGTTCGCGCGCGTGGTCGCGCCGTTTGCGGGGACGATCATCTCGCGCTCGGTCGACAAGGGCGCGCTGATCAATCCCACCGTCGAGCTCTTCAAGATCGCGACGACGGATCCGATGCGCGTCCTCATCGAGGTGCCGCAGGATGTGGCGCCGAGCGTCCAGAACGAGGTGCCCGCGACCGTGACGGTCCGCGAGTTCGCCAACCGCAAGTTCGAAGGAAAGGTCGCGCGGTTCGCGTCCGCGCTCGACCCTCAGTCGCGCACGATGACGACGGTGGTGCACGTCCCCAATCCGAAGGGCGAGCTCCTCGCCGGCATGTACGCGCAGGTCGAGATCTCCCTGCCCTTGCCGCATCGCGTGCTCGAGGTGCCCTCCACGTCGCTGCTCACCGACGCCCACGGGACGCGGCTCGCCATCGTCGGGCCCGACAACCGCATCCACCTGGTGCCGATCGTGATCGAGCGCGACACCGGACCCACGATCCATATCGCCACCGGGATCGGCGAGAACGATCGCGTCGTGAAGCTCGCGAGCACCGACCTCGTCGAAGGACGACAGGTCGAGCTCGCTCCTCCGAAGTGAGCAGCTCGGCCACGCCGAGCTCGAGCGTCACGAAGGCCTCGCTTGCGATCATGCGACGGCGGGGGCAAAGAAGGGAGCGATGCGCCCGAGCTCCCACGGCTCCCTCCCGACGTTCAATGCGCTGGCAGGCGCAGCGGATGACGCGATCGACCTCGCGCTCGGAGCCGCGCTCATCGCCAAGGACGTCTATGGCGATCTCGACGTCCGCGAGCTCGTGCATCGCTTCGATGCGCTCGCCGGACCGCTGAACGGCGGCGCCCTCGCCGGACTTCCGCTCGCAGAGCAGGCCGAAGCCGTGAGCGCGCGCTTTCGCGACCTCGGCTTCCGCGGGAACGTCGAGGACTACTACGACGCCAGGAACAGCCTCCTGCCCGACGTGCTCGATCGTCGAACGGGGATCCCGATCACGCTCACGCTCGTCTGGTGCGAGATCGCTCGGCGCGCGGGCGTCTACGCCCGCGGCGTCGGCTTCCCGGGCCACTTCCTCGCGCGTGTCGACGGCAGCAGCCCAGGCCCGCGCAGCGTGATCGAGAGCGCGCCCGTCATCGTCGATCCGTTCGCGGGCGGCCGTGTCGTGAACGACGACGACGCCCGCGCGCTCCTCGAGCGGACGCTCGGCGCGGGCGCCGTGGTCCGTCCCTCGCTCTTCGCGCCCGCCACTCCACGCGCAACGCTCGTCCGCATGCTGACGAACCTGAAGGCCGTCTGGGCCGGCCGAGGCGAGCACACGAAGGCCTTCGTAGCCATCGATCGGATCGTCGCGCTCGTACCCGACTCGGCACCGATGCTCCGTGAGCGCGCCGGCGTCGCCCTCCGCCTCGGGATCCACGAGCTCGCGCGCACGGACCTGAAGCGCGTCCTCGAGCTCGAGCCCAACGCCCCGGACGCGCCGGCGATCCAACAGCGGATCGTTACGCTCCGCACGAGCGTCAGGTCGGCTCCGAACTGACCGGCCGACAAAAAGGAACGTGCCCCGACCGCGCATCGCGCAGACGGGGCACGCTTCATCGCCTGCGCGTCAGCGCAAGCGAGACGAGATCACTTGCCGTGAACCTCGGTGCAACCCTGGGTGTAGAGGCCCAGGATGCTGCTGCCGTGGAACTCGACCGAGTGGACCTCGGTGATGCCGCCGGCCTTCTTGGCCGCGTCGAGCGACGCGTCACCGAACGCCGCCGCGCCGAGGATGCCCGTCGCGCAGGCCTCGCCCGACTTGTCGCCGGTCTTGCCCGGGCCCGACGTCTCGTTGCGGTTGATGCCGTGCGGCACCTGCGTCCCGGTGTAGAGCGAGCCGATCGGGTAGCCGTAGCCGCCGCAACCGATCACGATCATCGCCATGGCCGCGCCCGTCGCGAGCTTCACAAGCTTGATGGTCGACATGTGCATGCTCCTTCGAGAGCTGCTCACTCGGAGCCAGCGTTAGCTGGCCCCGAGATGAAGCTCACTTGCCGTGAACCTCGGTGCAGCCCTGGGTGTAGATGCCCAGGATGCTGGTGCCGTGGAACTCGACCGAGTGGATCTCGGTGATGCCGCCGGCCTTCTTGGCCGCGTCGAGCGACGCGTCGCCGAACGCCGCCGCGCCGAGGATGCCCGTCGCGCAGGCCTCGCCCGACTTCTCGCCGGTCTTGCCCGGGCCCGACGTCTCGTTGCGGTTGATGCCGTGCGGCACCTGCGTGCCGGTGTAGAGCGAGCCGATCGGGTAGCCGAAGCCGCCGCAGCCGATGAGGATGAACGCCATCACGCCGCCAGCCGCAATCTTGACCAAGTTCTTCGTCGACATCTGAGCCTCCCAGGAGGATGTTGGTACTGCTTGGTTCTGAGTCTGGAATCCGCAGCGCCAACCGCTCGCACGGAGTTCAAAGTCTTCGAGCCCCACCCATCGAAGGTGAAGGGCGTGAATACACACCGCCGCCCTAGAGATCAATCACCCATCTGCGGTCTTGCCGCATCACTGCGGTGTGGGCCCCCCGGGGAACGGCGACTTGGGCCGCGTCTGATCGAATCGGAACCCAATCGTTACGCCCCGGATCAAATAGTCTGGGCCAAACCATCGCCACAAGTATTCGGAGTGCGCCTTTATGTCCAGGCGGATCTGCCCCACGTGAACGCCGAAGCCTGCGGCGACCCCGGGGGAGAGCATCTGGATACTCGGCTCGCCGTGAAAAATGTCCGCAGTCAGCACGCTTAGCCGCAGTCGGACCTCGGGCTCGAACGGTCCGATCTTCAGACCGCCCCCGAGCTCCTGGTGGAAGAGCGACCAGGCGAAGGACTTGTCGTCGACGATCCGGAAGAGCGTCTTCAGGTGGCCCACGAGGAAGAACGGACCTCGCAGCGAGGGCGTCGTGTAGACGGTGCCGAGGCCGATCTCGCCGGCAAGCGGAGCGCCCCGCTCGAAGTTCTTGCGCTGCGTGATCGGCGTCTCGTCCTGCACCCGCCTCGCCCAGATCGGCCCGACGTCGAGCTGCAGCGACACGATCGACTTCCGCGAGTCGAACAGCTTCACCGAGCGATGGCTCTCCGTCGGCGCCCGCCCGCTCTCGGGCGAGTTCGTGACCTCCGGGCGTCCCCACGACGGACCGGCCGTCGCGCCACCGGGGCCGGCGCCCCCGATGCCCATGTCCTGTGCAGACGCGGGGGGCGCCACGGCGATCGCCGCGGACGCCGCGAGGCTGGCGGCGGCGAGTCGGACGACCGAGCGAGCAGCCGGGAAAACACGGGACTTGGAGGGCGACATCGTCATTGCGCAGCCACCGGAGGCGTGTCTCCCGGCTTCGGCGCGGGCGCCGTGGCGGGGAACGGACCGAACGAGTCCGCGGCGAGCTTGCGGACGGCCGCTTCGATCCGCGGGTCACCCGGCTCCGGCGGGTTCGGATCGTTGTCGAAGAGGTGCCCTGCGCGCGCGGCGAAGGCGCTGATCTCGGGCCGCACGTCGACGCGACCGTTGCCGTCGATCGACAGCATGAACCCCATGCGCTGATCCATCGTGAAGCGGCGATGGAGCTCGCGTTTCGCCTCGAAGTACGACCATGCGGCCGTGCGCGTGTGAAACTGACCGAGGGCGCCGACGTAGCGAGCCGGATCGGCGAAGAGGCCCGCGGGCAGCGCCTCGCCCGGAGGGACGCCGAGCCACTTCATCCCCTCGATGATGGAGGGGTTCGGGTTCGACGGTTCGGGCTTGATCACCGGTCCGCCCGCGCTCTCGATCGCCATCGCCACGAGCTCGGAGCAGAACAGCTTCGAGTGGTCGTTGAAGTCGAAGTACGAGTCGAACTCCGCGCCTTCCTTGTATTTTTGGCGCACGAAGGCGGCGATCTTCTCGCCGTCGGCGCCCGCGGGCGGGTCGTAGATCTCGGCGTAGAGGTTCGGCGCGACGTACTCGAACAGGCGCCGCCGGTACATCTTGCCGGTGACGTTGTCCATGAGGCGCTTCTTGAACGGGAAGGTCTTCACCTCACCGGTCACGTCGTAGACCCACGGCTCGCCGTCCTCGACGCTGATCACCGCGACGTGCGTGAACGCGTAGAACTTCTTCGGAATGAGAACGAAGACGTAGCTCGTCGCGTCCGGCGACTCGGTGAGCACGATCTGGCCCGACTTGATCGGCAGGCCGTTGTAGGTCGGCTTGTGCGCCCCCTCGTCGGTCTTCGCTCCGAGCACACGGACGGGTGGCAGGCTCATGGTGCCGCAGCCAGCGACACCAAGCGCCATCAGCGCGATCACGGCGCGCGCAAGCTTCATACGGCACCTCCGTCGGCGCCGGTCGAGACGGGCGCGACATCGCCGTCCGTCGAGGCCGGCGGGGTGGCCACGCCGCCGTCGGCGGCAGGCTCGGTGGTCACGGCCGTCGCTGCCGCCTTCGGCGCGGGCGGATCTTCGACGGGCGGAGCCGATCCGTGGCGGCCGGGTCGATAGTTGGAGCGGTCGGCCGCACCAGGTCCGGCGAACTCGGCACGGATTCCGTCGGGGACATCGACACATCCCGCCGCGAGGAGAAGGATCGCGATGAAGCTGCGCCGCATACGCATTCACGTTGCGTCTACATCGAAAGATCCGCGGTTGGCTACCTCTTTTGGACTATGTAGGAGGGCGGTATGGGAGAGCTCCCGAGCGGGTGCCGTCGCAGACGGGCGTGTGCCCTCGGCGTCGCGCTCCTCTTTTTCTTCGTGTCGCGACCGGCGGGCGCGCAGCTCCACTGGGACGCATCGGCTCAGCTTGGTGTCATGAAGCGCTTCGTCGCGAGCCGGCCCGCGGGGACGGAGGACGCGGGCTTCGGACCGACCGGCCAGCTCACGGGTCACCTCGCCCTCCTGCCGCTCGTCCATGTCGGCGGTTACGTCGGCCACGACATCTCGCCCGCGCCCGGGGACGCCGCCGCGAGGCAGATCACGTTTGCCGGCGGCCGGGTGAAGGGGATGCTCCCTTGGGTCCGCGGCTCGTTCCGCTCCTGGATCTTCGCGGGCTTCGGCTACGCGCGCGTCTACGCGCCGAGCTACGAGTCGACCTTCACGATCGTCGACGGCGAGGGCACGAGCGCGCGCCGGCCCGTAGTCGTCCAGGGCGCAGGAGGCGGCTTCTTCGACGTGCCGTTCGGGATAGGTGCATCCTACAAGCTATTCAAGCCCTGGGAGCTGTGCGCCGAGCTCGGCGCTCGGGCCGGCTTCGGACACACCGGCAGCGTTTACGAGGCCCCCGGCCCAGCCGTCCGGGTGGAGGACTCCGCAAGACAGCGAGTGTCACCGGCTGGGCTCGATCGGTTCGCGCTTGGGCTGACCGTCGGGGTCATGATCGACCTGTGACGCTGCCCCAGCGACGCTCGCGACGCTCCATGAGCGCTCGGAGCTGGGCTTTTTCCCCCTCGTCCACGCCCGCCGCCCGGTCTGGTCGAGCAGCGCGAAACTCGCGATCGTGGTCCTTCGCGCGAGCGTAGGAGAATGAGACAGTTCCTCCCTCTCTCTTCCCGGGCGACGGCATGCTAGCTTACGTTCGCTATTCGCCGCTCCTTCTTCGGTTCCTGTCCGGCGTGAGCCCGTTCCCAATCTGATCATGTCCGATGGCAGGCCCAGCTGACGACAAGCCGAATGCGCCCACGGCGGCGAAAGGCGTGACCCCCAAGGCCAGCGTTCGACCGCCTGCCAAGGCGGGTCCGAAGTCGCTCATCGGCAGCACGATCAGCGATCGCTACAAGATCGAGCGCCTCCTCGGTGAGGGCGGCATGGGCGCGGTGTACCAGGCCGAGCACACGCTCATGCGCAAGCGCATGGCGATCAAGGTGCTCCACCCGGAGATGACCCGCCAGCCGGAGGTCGTCGCGCGCTTCGAGCGGGAAGCGATGGCAGCGGCGCACATCGATCATCCGCACGTCGTCACGGCGACGGACTTCGGCAAGCTCGAGGACGGCTCGTTCTTCCTCGCGCTCGAGTTCGTGGAGGGCAAGAGCCTCCGTGAGGTGATCGCCCCCGGGCGGCTCGAGCTCGGACGAGCGCTCCATATCGCGCGCCAGATCGCTGCCGCGCTGTCTCGCGCACACACGCTCAAGATCGTCCATCGCGACCTGAAGCCCGAGAACGTCATGCTCGTCGAGCGTGAGGGCGATCCGGACTTCGTGAAGGTCCTCGACTTCGGGATCGCGAAGGTCCAGATCGGCGAGCTCACCGCAGGCGACGTCGGTCAGGCGGGCCCGGGGCAACCCGTGCTCACGCAGGCGGGCATGGTCTACGGGACGCCCGAGTACATGGCGCCGGAGCAGGCGCTCGGTCAGCCCGTCGACGCGCGCGCGGACCTCTACGCGCTCGGCTGCATCACCTACGAGATGCTCTGCGGCGTGCGTCCGTTCGACGCCGAGAGCAAGGTCGCGCTGCTCGGGATGCAGGTCACCGCACCGGTACCGCCGATGGCGACGAAGGCGCCCGACGCGAACATCCCGCCCGAGGTCGAGGCGTTCGTGAAGCGCCTCCTCGCCAAGGAGGCCTCGGAGCGCCTCGGCGATGCACGCGAGCTCATCGAAGGCATCACCGCGGTCATGATCCAGCTCGTGGCGATGGGGAGGATCGACCCCGCCTACGCGCCGCCGCCCGCCTCCCGCCTGGGGACGAACCCGGCGATCCCGAGCGGCTTCGGACCGGTCCCCGTGCTCGAAGGGGTGCAGGCGTCGCCGAATACGGGCGCGGTCCCGCCCAAGCCCGGCGGAGGCATCCTCGCGGGCAAGGCCTGGATGATCGCCGCTGCAGGCGGACTGATCGGCATCCTCGTGCTCGTCGCAACGATCCTGATCGTGCTGAAGGGCCACGAGCCCTCGACCGACGGTGAGGGCGGCATCGCGACGGCAGACGACTCCGGCGCGACCGTGCTCCTTCCGCCGACGTCGGCCGATCAGAAGATCAAAGAGGCGATCGCCCAGATCGACAGCGGCAACTACGGCACCGGTATCGAGGTCCTCGAAGGCGTCGGCCCCGATGCGCAGGGCCGCGAGGACGTGCATCGGGCGCTCTTCACCGCGTACACCAAGACCGGTCGCCCGGTCGAGGCGATGCGCGAGGTCGGCCTCGTGATGAAGGCCAACCCCGACATCGATCTCCTGACCCCGAGCAACATCGTGCTCCGCCAGGAGGTCCGCAACACCGCCCTCCTCGAGGGGCAACCCTCGGCGAACAAGGCCGCGGTCGAAGAGGCCTGGACTCTCCTCACCAAGCACCTCGGCTACGTCGGCCTCGATGACCTCTACGACATCGCCCACGGCCGATCCGGAATGACTCCCGGCTACCAGAAGGCGCGCGACCGCGGCCAGCGCGAGATCGCGAAGGCGGATCGCTCGAAGATGAGCCCCGCGCTCGCCGTGACCGTCGAGCTCCACGCCGCACACAACAGCTGCGGCGCGATCAAAGCGCTCCTCGAGCGCGCCGCCGAGAAGGGCGACGAGCGAACGCTCGCCGTGCTCAAGCCGCTCACCGCGCCGCGTCTGCAGGGCCACTGGAAGAAGCAGGACCTCTTGGCCTGCATCCACGAAGGCTCGCTCAAGCAGGCGATCGCCGACCTCGACGCGCGCCTTCGCAAGAAGTAGCGGCGCGCGTCAGAGACCGAAGCGCGCCTTCGCAAGAAGTAGCGGCGCGCGTCAGAGACCGAAGCGCGCCTTGTCCTTCGCGACGAAGGCGACGTAGTCCTCGCTCGGCAGCCGCTCGTCGATCTCGCCCTTCGCGATTGCCTCTTCGAGCAGCTTCTTGATCTCGCCGATCTTGCGCGACGGCGGGATCCCGAACGCCTTCATCACCGCGTCGCCGACGCCCGAGGGGAGCGGAGGGAGCTTCGCGTCCTCGGCGGCGAGCGAGGTGATGCGGCCGGCGAGCTCTTCGATCTGGTTCAGTCCCTTGCGCTTCTTCTCGGGGCGCTTGGTTGTGATGTCCGCGCGCGCGAGGCAGAGCAGATCGTCGAGGTGGGCGCCGAGCTCGCGTGCGAAGCGGCGCACGGCGCTGTCGGTCCAGCCCGGGTCGTACTGGTTCGCGCGCAGGTGATGGAGGACGAGGAAGCGCACCGTGTCGCGGAGCGACGGGTCCGGTGAGAACATCCCGAGGCGCCGCTCCAGCTTGTCGAACATGCGCGTCCCGACCTCGGCGTGCCCGAGGAAGTGGACCTTGCCGTTCGGATCGATCGAGCGGGTCTTCACCTTGCCGATGTCATGGAAGAGCGAAGCCCAGCGTACCTCGAGGCGCGGCACGGCCTGACGCACGACCTGCTTGGTGTGCTTCCAGACGTCCTTGTGGCGCCACTCGCCGTCGCCGAACCCGACCATCGCGTGGACCTCGGGGAAGACGACGCGAAGGACGCCAGCATCGAGCAGGACATCGAGGCCGAGCTCGGGATCCTCGCCCATGACGACGCGATCGAGCTTGGCGCGGACCACCTTCGGATGGGCCTGGAGCGCGGCACGCACGTCTTCGAGGTGGACGGCCTGTACCATCTGGACGAGGCGGCCCTTTTCCGCGGCGACCGCCGCGAGCTCGATCGCGTCCATGGCGCGGTCGATGTTGCTCGGGTTGGGCGTGGAGGGAACGTTGGAGGGCATCTCGGGCATGAGGGAACTTCGGCCGACGTGAAGGGTCGCGCTCCTTAGCATGAGGCCGCACGGGTGGAAAAGCGCCCTCACATACCTTTCGGCACACGAGAGCGCTCTCATTCATAGCGTTCCGACCTTGGTTCTCCGAGGTCTAGGCGACGAATCCACGTCACGCTTCGGCCCCGATCTTCGATCGAAGTCCGAGCGAACAAGCGCGGCCATCGCCGCACTGTTCCTTGAGACGGAAAGGTAGCGCGAGTTGATGTCGACTTCCGAAACGGCAGGGCTATTTGTCGATCAAGATGAAGCTCCGCCTTCTCGTTGGGTCTGCGGCTGCGCTCCTCGTCGTCGTCGCGTGCAGCGGCGCCGAGAACACGGGCGACCTCTTTGCGCCGTCCGACAGCTCGAACCTCGGAGCCAATCCGAGCACGCCGGAGCAGAACTCGTCGTCGTCGTCGGGAAGCACGAGCTCGTCCGGCTCGAGCGGGACTGTTGGCGACGACGGCGACGACGACGACGACGACGACAATGGCTCATCGGGCTCGTCGGGGACCAGCGGCTCGAGCTCGAGCGGTGGTCCGAAGGACGCGGGCCCGGATGCGCCGCCTCCGGCGAACGGCGGCACCATCTACTGCGGGGCGACCGGGGGCACGGCGTCGTGCACTGCCGGGAGCGAGATCTGCTGCGGCTCGTGGAAGAGCGGCAAGTTCGCCTACAGCTGCGAGCAGAACGGCTTCCTCGCATGCGCGGGCGGTACGACGATCGCGTGCGACGACAGCTCGGACTGCGCCTCGGGTCAGGTCTGCTGCGGCACTCTCTCGAACAACCGCTACACGTCGGTGGAGTGCAAGGCCACCTGCAACAACTCGATCGGCGGACGTGCCGTTCGCTTCTGCAATCCGAAGGCGGCCGTGGACGAGTGTGCGGCGCTCGGCAAGTCTTGCAAGGCGAGCCAGACCCTGCCCGGCTACCACGTCTGCGCGGACTGACGGATCGCCACGTCCGGGGCGGCACGTGAGGCCGCTTCGCTCGCGCGTGGCCGTCGTCGCGATCGTGATCGCCGGCTGCGCTCGGGTCGCGGCTCCGCCCGGTCCGAGCGAGGCTGGCGCCGTCGCGTGGGCCTCCACGAACGAGGCCGATGCAAGCCCCGTCGAGAAGACGGCAGCGCTCGCCGACGCAGGCGTGGTCGCTCCTCCGGTCGCGACGCAGATCGATCCCGACGGAAACGACGACGACGAGGAGCCGGGCACCGGCAAGCTCCCCGAGGTCGCGCGCTGGGAGAAGGTCGGCACGCCTCCGCTCGCGCTCACGCGCATCTGCGACCTCACTCCGTTTCGGGGCGCGCTCTACGCGGCACATGCGAACCAGCCGCTCGGCACCGACGGCGCGACGATCACGCGCTACGAGCCGTCGGACACCGCGAGTCGCCAGGAAGCGAACGCAGCCGCGAGGCGTCCGTTCCGCGTCGCCTTCGACTGGAATCGCCCCGGCGAGCCGGTGAAAGGCGGCGGCGCGGGTCAAGGCTTCCTCCGCGTCCGCGCGATCGGCGGAAGGCTCTTCGTCCCCGATGCCGATCCGCCGTACGGCGGCCTCGGCGTCGTCGATTGGGGGACCGAAGGCTACGTCTTCGTGTCGAACGACAAGGGCGTGTTCGCTCCGCCTCGCGCGCCCAACTTCAAGCCGCCGGGCTTCCCCGATCTCCGCGCCGAGGCAGACCCTCGCGCGGGCGCGGGCGTGCTCCCGCGCGCCTACCACGTCATCGACGTCATCCGTTACCGCGGCGCGCTCTACGCATCGACGGGATCGGTACCGCCGAAGGAGCGCGCGTGGAGCGGTCCATCACCGGGCGCGCTCCATCGCGCAAGCGAAGACGGCTCGAGGTGGACGTACGAGGTCGACTACCCGTACCCGTGGAAGGACGGCGTGTGGCGCCTCACGTACCTCGTTCGCTTCAAGGATCGTCTCTACGCGGGCATCCAGGACTACGCAGGACGCGACCCGAACGACTTCGTCGTCTTCACGCCCGATGCATCGGCGGCTGACGCAGGCTCACCGACGACGCTTCGACGCGAGGACGCACGTCCGACCCGCATCACGCGTGCGGGCGCGTCGGGCACGCTGCGGTGGTGGGTCGACACGCGCGCGAGCCCGCCACGCCTCTACTGGCTCGCATGGACGCGCGACGGCATCGTCCTCCGCGTGACGATCGACGGCGACAACTGGGCCGCGATCGATCTCCCCGAAGGCGCCGGCTCCCCCACCGACGTGACGCGATTCCGAGACGCGGTCGTCGTGCTGACCACGCAGGGGCTCTACCGAATCGACGGCGCCGCGATCGATGGGCCCGCCGACATCGCGGCGATGAGCGGCGTGGCGGATGCTGCCGCGAGGCTGATCGCACCGGTCGAAGAAGTCGGAGCGAAGGCGAAGACGAAGACGAAGACGAAATCGCCGTTCGAGGTCACCGACTTCTTCTGCACTGCTCCGCTCGCTGTGATGAACGACGTCCTCTACGCCGGCGGGCAGCGCGGCGGGACGCTCTACCGCCTGATCGAATGACCACGTGAGGTCACTGCGGCGATCTCCACTCGAGCTCGTGAACGATTCGCGCCCCAACGGCCGGCAGTGGTGCGCGTTTCGGCGCTCGTCACAATTCGACACACGTCGAAAAGAGCGGCTACGCGTGACGCCACCACTATGGTGTTGCTGGGACGCAAAGAGGAAGGTCCCACGCTCGCTCCTGGAGACACCATGACGACGAAGAACATCGACGCCCTTCCGTTGCTCTCCCGACGCCAGGCCTCGAGGGGAATCCTCCTCGCGATCGGCGGAGCTGCGCTCTTTGCTTGCGGCGGTGGCTCGACGAACGGCACTGGCGCTCAAGCTGGTAACGGAAGCGGCAACGGAACGGGCACGGGTGACGGCAACGGCACGACGACCGATCCGGAGGGCACGACCACGGGTTCGGCAACGGAGTGGGCGAGCGGCGGTACGAAGTCGATGACGGGGGCCAGCTCGTACCCGGATCCCTTCGCGACGCCAGCGACCGCATGCGTCCTCGCCGTGGCCGCGACCGAGGGCCCGTGCACCGAGGCGGCCGACCAGGTCCGGAAGGACATCAGCGAGGGCTACACCGGGCTCCCGATGCGCCTCGCGCTCCGCGTGGTCGACAGCTCGTGCAAGCCCATCGCCGGAGCCAAGGTGAAGGTCTGGCACACCCAGATCAGCGGCAGCTACTCGGGCGACACGCCGAACAACCAGATGTGCCTGAAGGATCGGGCAGACTCCGCGAAGCACTACTTCCGCGGGGCCCAGACGACCGACGAGAACGGGCGCGTCGACTTCGACAGCTGCTTCCCCGGTTGGTACAGGGGCCGGGCGGTGCACATCCATTTCACCGTCTCGCTCGGCGGGCGCTCGTTCACCTCGCAGCTCGTGTTCGATCAGGATCTCGTCAACGAGATCTTCACGAACCACGCCGAGTACAAAGGCTACGGCTTGCCCGACACGACCAACAGCACCGACAACATCGTCGGGCGCGGCGACCTCGCAGGCTACACGCTGAAGACCGCACGCATGAGCGACGGAGCGATGCTCGCGTCGAAGGACCTCGTCGTGAACCTCGCCTGACGCGCTCGCTGCCTCGGCTATTTCGATGCGGGCCGACGGCCCTTCGAGCATCCGCGATGTCCATGAGCGGGCGTGGCTTGACTTCGAGCCGACAGCCCCGAACTCTGGACGTGCATGTATCGCGGCATGACGCTCGTGTGCCCGGCCTGCGGCGGGGCGCTCGAATACACGACGGCCTCGCTGCCCGTGCACGGCTGCCGTGGATGCGGCGGGATGTGGCTCGGTCCCGACGCGGCGGTGCATGTCCTCCAAGGGCGGGGCGGCGCGCTCGAGCACGAGATCGTCGAGTCGGATACGCGCGCCTCGCTGCACCCGACAGGCACGCCTACGGTGCCGGACGGCGAGGTACGCCGCTGCCCGTCATGCGCGCTCGAGATGGCTCCGCTCGTGTTCCGCGACGTCCGTGTCGACAGCTGCCCCACGCACGGGACCTGGTTCGACCGGCTCGAGCTCACACGCGTGACGAAAGCGATCGTCGACCGAAAGCGGAAGCTGCAGCGGAGCCAGGACGAGGCAGGCCTCCCGTCCCTCGACGACCTCGTCGACGATACGAAGGTCGTCGCGGGGGCCGGAGCGAAGGCGCTCGCGGGGCTCGGCGCCACGATCGTCGCGGAGCTGTGGACGTGGCTGACGAAGCACAACACCGGATGCAGTTGCCCTGAGTGCACCCGCATCCGGTGATCGGCCTCCCCCTACCCGCAGCAGCCGTCGCTCGGCTTACTGCGTGATGTCGGCGGCGTTACGCGGCCAGATCTTGCGGTTATCGTAGGCGTAGCCGCAGATGCCGACGATCTTCTGGAACGTCGTGCCGACGGCGTAGTTGTTGTCGAGCGCATCGTAGATGTAGTCGTCGACGCGGAGGTTCGAGGTGGTCACCGCGAACTCGTCGTAGTCGCCGTTCGTGTCCGCGTTCTGCATCGACACGCTCACCGGGCCGTTCACCACGCAGAGCATCGTCTCCCACGGCTCGCCCGCAGCGCCCTTGTTCGCCGTCGACGCGTAGACCGCCGGGTCGATCACGACGGGCGTGATCCCGAGCGTCGTCCCCGAGTCCTTGACGTCCACCTTGGCGTTGGAGAGCTGGCTCAGACCGAAGAGCTCCTCGTAGTCGCCCTCGACGTCGACCTTGTTGCCGACCTTCACCGTCGGCTTCGAGCCCGGCGTCGCGACGAACATGCCGGTATACTGGGTCCCGGCCTCCTGGATGAAGAAGCCGTTCGTGCCCGAGCCCACGTCCTTCACCGCGGTGACCCAGACGTCCCGGACGATGGCGCGCGTGTCGCCCGACTTCGGGTGGCCCGGAGCGCTCGCGTTGCGGAGCTGCGCGATCGTGAAGACGCTCGGGCAGGCCTGCGACCCGGGGTTCTTGCGATCATCGCACGAGTTGCCGGCGCCGTCCTTGTCACACGCCGCGCCCTTGCCGTCGCCGTCCGCGTCGGTCTGATCGGGGTTCGCGTCCTCGGGACAGTTGTCGGTGCCGTTCGGCACGCCGTCGCCGTCCATGTCGCCCGCGCTCGGCAGCGTGCAGCTCTCGCCGCTCTCGAGCGGGCACTTGTCGCACGCGTCGCCGATGCCGTCGCCGTCCGCGTCCGCCTGCTTCTCGCTGTCCATCGGGCGGATCGGGTTGAAGACGTCCGGGCAGTTGTCGCTCGCGTCGGGCACGCCGTCACCGTCCTTGTCGCCGGCGGCGATCGCCGAGTAGACGGACACCTTCGGCTGACCGGCGGTGGGGCCACGCGCGGGGAGGCAGCTCGGCTCGTTGGTCGGGACCTCGTCCTTGCAGAAGAAGAGCGGATAGACCGCGTCGGCGGCCGTCTGCAGATCGGCGAGCGTCTTCTTGCCGAGGTCCTTCTTCACGCACGCCTTCTTCGCGACCTTGCAGACAGTGATGTCCTCGCAGTCCGCGCCGCCGCCCGCGCTCTCTTCCTTCACGATGTTGGCATCGCCGTAGAGCGCCTTGCCGCCACGAAGGACGAGGATCGTATCCTCGACGCCCGCCTCGATCACCGCGCGGTATGCGTTCTTCTTGGCGGTGCCGTCGAAGATGGCGATGTCGCCGGTGTAGCCCGGCTTGAGCTGACCGAGCGCGTGCGACGCGCCCACGGCGAACGCCGCGTTGATCGTCACGGCCTGCCAGAGCTGCTTGTCGCTCAGCTTGTTGCCGAAGTACTTGGTGTTCAGCTCGTCGGCGCAGCGAAGCTCGCGCGACATGTTCATCGAGCCGGACGGGAGCCAGTCGGTCCCGAGCGCGATCGGAACACCGAGGTTGTCGTAGAGCGCGACCGGCGCCGTGTTGCCATAGAGGTCGACGTTCGAACGAGGCGACCAGACGAGGATCGAAAGGTCGCTCCGGTAGCGCGCGACGTCGGCGGGGTTGACTGCCATACCGTGCACGACCGCGGTCTGGCGCTCGATCAGGTCATGCGCGGCGTCGTCCTGGTTCGCGTTGCTCTGACAGACGAACTCCGCGTGCGCCGAGTGGTCGATGCCCTCGGAGATGTGCGGGAGGTAGCCCTTGAGGTTCGCGATCGAGGCGGCCGTCCTGCGCTTGGCCGGGAACCCGTCGCACGTCGTCGGGAACGTGCTGCTGCTGCCGTCGGCGAGCGGGAACGTGTCGCTGTCGGCGGTCGCCATCCTCAGACCGTCCTCGAACAGCGCCGGGCTGCCGTCGACGTTGCGCACGAGGCCAGCCACACCGCCGGCGCCCGCGATCGCCGTGACGCCGCTCATCACGAAGCGGAGCTCGGCGGCGTCGACCGCGTTCGCGACGCTCTTCGCGCCGGTGCTGATCTTCGTGTGCTGGCGGTAGCCCTTGCGCCAGTCGTGGCGGTGCTCGTAACGCTCCTGCGTCGGCTTGTGGGGCGGGTTGTTCGCGAACGAGATGTGATCGTGGGGGTTGATCAGGCCGGGTGAGACGACCGCATCGGTGCAGTCGATCTTCGTCGCGCTCGCGTACCCCGCGGTGCTCGAGCAGCTCTTGGCGGCGCAGGCGATCACGCCCGTCTTGTCGATGAAGACCTCTCCGCCCTCGACCACGCTCTCCGGAAGCAGGAGCGTCGCCTTGATGACCTTCCCCGCGTCACCCGGGGTGCTCACCTTGCAGAACCCCCGCTTGCCACCGTTGCTCGGATCCGTCGGGTCGCCGTCGTCGTTGGGATTGGGCTCCTGATCGCCCGGCTTCTCGCCGTCGTCGCCCGGGTTCGTCCCCGAGGGATTCTCCTGGTCGGCACAGGCTGCGACGAGGATGGCCACGACCGGCAGTGCAGTGAGGAAATTACGTAGGCTCATGTAGGTTTCCTGCGGAGGTCGGGCACTATAGCTGCGGCTTTTCGGGGTGCACGTGGCAAGCACGTAACCTCTCGGAATCCAACAGGTCTCGTCTAGGTCTCACAGTGTGGGCGGAAGATGAAAGTGCCCGGATTCGCTTGCGTTGCAGCGCGCGCCCTCTAAAGAGCAGGCGGTGGGAAGTACGAGCGAACACATCCGGCAGCGGCTAGCCGACGAGATCGGCCGGCTGGACAAGCAGGCGCCGGTCACCGTCGCGCTTCTCTATCCATCGCCGTACGCCGCTGCGATGAGCTCGCTCGGCTACCAGCGCATCTATCGCGCGATCAACGAAGCATCCGGCCTCGCAGCCGAGCGGGTGGTGCTCGACGACGACGCCGAAGGAAAGCTCGCGCTCCAGTCGCGACCGATCAGCTACGAGTCACGCCGCGGCCTCGACGAGTACCCGATCGTCGCGGCAAGCATCGCCTACGAAGGCGAGATCGCCGGCTTCCTCCGCATGCTCGAGGCCGCCGGGATCCCGCCGCTTCGATCCGAGCGCGACGAGCGTCACCCGTTCGTGCTCGCGGGCGGTCCCCTCACCTTCTCGAACCCGCTGCCGCTCGCGCCCTTCTGCGACGCTATCGTGGTCGGCGAGGCCGAGGTGATCGTCGTCGACGTCATCCGCACGATCGAGGGCTCCTCGCGTCGCATCGACGCCTGGGACGCCCTCGCGAAGATCCCGCACGTCTTCGTTCCATCGCATCACGGCGAGATCCTCCCGACGGTGGCGAAGGTGCCCGACGAGCTCTTGCCGGCGTGGGCGCCGATCCGGACGCCACACACGGTGCTCTCGAACATGTTCCTCGTCGAGACCGAGCGCGGCTGCTCGCGTCGCTGCACCTACTGCGTGATGCGGCGCTCGACGAACGGCGGGATGCGCCTCGTGTCGATGGAACGGATCCTCGAGCTCGTCCCGGAGGACGCGCGCCGCGTCGGCCTCGTCGGGGCCGCCGTGAGCGATCATCCCAAGGTCGTCCCGCTGATCAACGCGCTCGCCGATCGAGGATGCGAGGTCGGCCTCTCGTCGCTCCGCCCCGACCGCCTGAACGACGACTTCGTCGCCGCGCTCCGTCGCGGAGGCCAGGGCGTGCTCACGACCGCGATGGACGGCCCGAGCGAAAAGATGCGCGAGCTCCTCGAGCGAAAAGCGAAGGAGAAGCACCTGATCCGTTGCGCCGAGCTGACGAGGCGCCACGGAATGGACCGCCTGAAGCTCTACTTGATGATCGGTCTGCCCGGAGAGAGCGACGACGACATCGACGAGTGCATCCGCTTCACCACGGAGCTGACGAAGATCGCGCCCGTCGCCCTCGGGATCGCGCCGTTCTGCGCGAAGCGCAACACTCCGCTCGACGGCCAGCCGTTCGCCGGGATCGACGTCGTCGATCGACGACTCGATCGGCTGCGCCGCGGGCTCCGCGGACGGGCAGACGTCCGCTCGACGAGCGCGAAGTGGGCGTGGGTCGAATACGTCCTGGCGCAAGGCGGACCGGCCGAAGGGCTCGCGACGCTCGAAGCCTCGCGCGACGGCGGCAACTTCGCCGCCTACCGACGCGCGTTCGCGAAGCTCGGCATCGGCGACGGCAAGGCGCCTTCGTCCGGCGGACCGCGCCGGCGCAGCCTCGCGATCGCCGCAGTGTGATTCGAGCGAGCGGGCTCCAGGGGCGTGATCGCTCGGTGACAGAACGGTTCGTGTTGCGGATGAACTAGATGCCTCGCCCGCGAAGGCTTGCGAGCCGGTGATGAGAGGGGTTACTCACCACTCGGAGGTCGCGATCACGATGAACATGCCTGCGCGGACGATGCCATACGAGGTCTCGGTGAAGGGACCGGATCTCCTGCGCGACCCGCTCCTGAACAAGGGCACCGCCTTCTCCGAGAGCGAGCGCGATGCGTTCGACCTCCACGGGCTCCTGCCGCCGCACGTGGGTACGCTCGAGGGACAGATCGACCGCCGCTTGAAGGCGTTCCGCGCGATACAGACGCCGTTCGACAAGTACGTCTTCCTCCGCGATCTGCAGGATACGAACGAGACACTCTTCTATGCGCTGCTCGGCGGCCATCTCGAAGAGATGCTCCCGATCGTCTACACGCCGACGGTCGGGGAAGCGTGCGAGCGGTTCAGCGACCACTACGCGAAGCCGCGCGGTCTCTTCATCAGCTGGCCGAAGCGCGACTGCATCGAGCAGATTCTCTCCTCGCCGCGGCTCGATCCGACGCAGGTGATCGTCGTCAGTGACGGTGAGCGCATCCTCGGTCTCGGCGATCAGGGGGCGGGCGGGATGGGCATCCCGATCGGCAAGCTCTCGCTCTACACCGCCTGCGCCGGGATCCATCCGGCGCGAACGCTCCCGATCTTGCTCGACGTCGGCACCGACAACGAGGAACGCCTGGGCGATCCGCTCTACGTCGGCTGGCGTCAGCGGCGCGTGCGCGGGCAGGAATACGACGACTTCGTCGAGGCCTTCGTCAGCGCGGTGACCCGCCGCTGGCCGAACGTGCTCCTCCAGTGGGAGGACTTCGCGCGCCAGAACGCCGGCCGTCTGATCGAGCGCTACCGCGATCGGCTCTGCACGTTCAACGACGACATCCAGGGCACCGCGGCGGTCGCCGCCGGTACACTGCTCGCGGCGATCCACGCGACCGGCGGATCGATGCGCGATCAGCGGATCGTCATCTTCGGCGCGGGCACGGCGGGCATGGGGATCGCGACGCTGCTCATCCGCTTGATGATGAGCGAAGGGATCCCCGAGGCCGAGGCGCGGCGCGCGTTCTACGCCGTGGACCGCACGGGGCTCCTCCTCGCCGACACACCCGACCTGCTCGACTTCCAGCGGCCGTTCGCGCAGTCACGCGATGCGATCGCGGGCTGGTCGCTCCAGCAGCCGGGCCAGGTCGGGCTCCTCGACGTGATGAACAACGCACGGCCGACGACGTTGATCGGCGTCTCCGGGCAGCCAGGTGCCTTCAGCGAGCCCGTCGTCCGCGCGATGGCGCGCGGCGTGAAGCGCCCGGTCATCTTCCCGCTCTCGAACCCGACGTCGCGGAGCGAAGCGAGCCCGCACGATCTGCTCGCATGGACGGAGGAGCGCGCGATCGTCGGCACCGGAAGCCCGTTCCCACCGGTGACGCGACGGGGCCAGCCCTTCCGCACCGATCAGACGAACAACTCGTACGTCTTCCCCGGCATCGGGCTCGGGGTCCTCGCGGTGGGAGCGCGACGCGTCTCGGACGCGATGTTCGAGGCCGCGGCCCGTGCCCTCGCGGCCGCCTCTCCCGCGCGGCTGGATCCGGACGGTCCGCTCCTCCCGCCGGTGACCGCGCTGCGCTCCGTCGCGCGCATCGTCGCCGGCGCGGTCGCTCGTGCAGCGCGGGCGGAGGGACACTGTCCGCCGCTCGACGACGTCGAGATCGACGCGCGCATCGATCTGACGATGTGGCGGCCGAGGTACCAGCCGTACCGGTACACCGGCTGACTCCTCTGCACCTCGGGGATATCCGAATCCAGCACGAGATTGCCTCACCGGGCCCGAGCTCGGAGCTTCCACCGGCCGACGGCTCGGCAGCCCGAGGACCAGGCCGCCCTCGTGTCGGCCTCGCCGCCATCCGTCGCCCGCGCCCATTCGACCGTCTGAGCGATCGCGTCGTCCCCCATGGCGTGGGCCCGAAGCCGAACGCGGCACGGAACTTCGCGTCCTCGACGACGAAGGGCTGACGCCACTGGTAGGTCATCTCGGCCACCTCCCGAATCGTCGGTTGGAAGACGCCCACCGCGCGAAGGACCCATGAAGGAACACGCGTAATCGAGATCTCGCGGCCGAGCGCGCGAGCAAATCGGCCGATGACGGCGCGGGTGCTCTCGGCGGGTTGGACCGGCAGCATCCAGACGCCACGCGCTTCGCTCCGTGCACCGAGCGCGACGAGACCGGCAGCAACGTCCGGCGTGAACGACTCGACGCAAGCGTCGGCTATGCGGATCTCACACTCCGCGAAGCCGACCTCGCGATCCGCACCACGCGGCCGACGAGCGGTGAGCTCGTCGCGGTGAAGCTCGCCATGGCACCGGTGGTCGCCCTCGCTTCTCCTGCATACGCGCGCTCGCTCGGGAAGCTCCGGTCTCTGGACGACGCGCGCTGGATCGTGTTGGCCGGCGACCTCGCGCACCTTCCAGAGGCCGCCTGGCTACGCAAGCACGCACCGAAGGCAACGGTGGTGCTGCGGCGCAGCTCACCTCATCTTCGGGAGGGCCGCCGCGCCGACTCTCGTGGACGGCGAGGCCGTCCCATCGTCGTTCATCCCCAGCCGTTCGAAGAACCTCGCCTCATCCGTGGCGATGTTCCGACGTGTCGCCGGCGTCAGGCCGGGCGCCCTTCGCGCCGCGTCCTGAAACGACGACGACGTGCCTACGCGCACCTCACTCCCGTTTGCTCACACCTTGGGGAGGATGAGATCGCGCGCTCGATAGACGTGGAACTCGTAGCGCCCGATCTCGTTCAATCGCTTGAACTTGTCGGCGAAGGTGGCATCCGAGAAGAACGCTTCGACGTCGCCAGGCCCGGTGATGGCTTCGATGTTCACCACGGTCTGGCCATCGACGCTCGTGGCCAGCGTGCTCCACAAGAACTCCTTCCGACGGTCGGCGACATAGTGAACGATCTCTCGAATGATGCTGAGGGCCGCCTCCTGCTTTCCGGGCTGAGCATGGATGACGTTGACGACGAAGACGGTGCCCTCAGCGAGCGAGTGGGATGCAGACATGGTTTTGCTCCTGTTCGAGATTGCCGCGCAGAGCGGCTTCGACGAGCGATCTGATAGGCCCTTCGCGCAGCTCGAAAAACGCCCCACGGTTCCGGTCATTGCGGAACCGTGGTCCGCAATCGCCATCCAAGGAGACGGCGAACATGCAGAGGGCCATTCGAAAGAGCGACGATCTGGGCGAGATTGGTGTGTTCGTGCAGGTCGCGGAGACTCGCAGCTTCGTCGAGGCCGGCCGGCGCCTCGGCGTCTCCGCCTCCGCCGTCGGCAAGAGTATTGCTCGGCTCGAGGAGCGCTTCGGCACTCGCCTCTTCCACCGCACGACGCGTAGGGTCTCGCTTACCGAAGACGGCGCGCGCTTCCTCGTACGCTGTACGCGGATCGTCGAGGAGCTCGAGGGGGCCGAACTCGACTTCGCGCGCGGACACGATGCGCCTCGCGGCCGACTGCGCGTCGCCCTGCCGACGGCGAACGCATTCTTTTCCCCGCTATTGGCCGAGTTCTCCCGCGAGTACCCGGGCGTCGAGCTCGACGTCGAGCTCGGCGATCGCCTCGTCGATCTCGTCCATGAGGGCTTCGACGTGGCCGTTCGCACCGGAGACCCGGACGACTCGCGCCTCTCGTCACGGAAGCTCGCGTCCTTCCGCAACGTCATTGTCGCCGCTCCGAAGTACCTGGCCGATCATCCGCCCCCATCCGAGCCGTCGGAGCTGAGCGAGCATCGCCTTCTCCTCTACAAAAAGCCTCGCACGGGCAAGATCGAGCCGTGGCCTCTTGGACGAGCGGCCGGTTCAATCGCCCTCGGAGCAAAGGGCGGCGTCATCGCGAACAGCATGGAAACGCTCGTGAGCATGGCCGTGAACGGGCGTGGGCTCACGTCCGTCCCCGACTACTTCATCGGGCGCGAGCTGCGCGACGGACACCTGGTCCGCTTGCTCGACGGCCTTACTCCGTGCACCAACGCCTTTCGGTTGCTCTGGCCTGCGAAAGCACAGTTCGCCCCCAAGGTCCGCGCCTTCATCGACTTCTTCACCGCACGGCTCCCCCGAAGTCCGCGCGTTCCGCCATCCCCATGCTAGGGAACGCGCATGTCTTCTCGGCTCTTGCTTCTTTCGATGACTTCATCGTGGGCACTCGCGTGCAGCGGTGGCAGCGCCGGCCTGGCGGAGGCGGGGCTCGGCCTCATCACGTACGCGGCCCACTCGCCGACCGTGGGCGTGGTGCGCCGCGAGCTCACGGACGTGAAGTGCGTATGGGGCCGCCTCGATGAAGCTTCCGTGAAGGCAAAGCACACGCTCCGAGTGGAAGGCGTCGGCACTGACGGAGCCGCCCGCTCGTCGATGGACGCGTTCGCGCAGTTTTCCTTCGATACGGAGAGCCCGACATCGCGGACATTCCGCATCCCGGACTTCGACTATCCCTTCAATGCCTAGTCGAGGACAGATGAACGAAGCAGACCGCGTACGGCTCACCGCCAACGGCGTGCCACCGAATGCACTCCGAGCCGCCCGGGACGGCGGCGCCGCGGTGCATCCGGCCCTGGCGTACCGTCTTGGTGCGCCCTGGAAGACGGCGCTCTCGCCCGCGCGGGCGAGGCTCTTGCCACTCTGGGAATGCGGAACCGTCGTGACCGGGCTCCGCGACGACGGCATGTTCGTGCAGGTTTCCCTCGAGCTCCCGGATGAGCCGTTCTGGGCGACTCCGTCCTTCGACGATGTCACCGAACGCCTTCTGGTCACGCTCTGGGAGGACGACGTCGAGGTGGTGGCTCTGCGAGAGGTCGCCCGCCTGTTCCAGTTCCGGCGCATCGAACCGCTCCTCCGTCGGCTCGATGGCCCGGGGTGAAACGGAGCGAGCCGCCACGTCGCGCGCCAGCTCCGCCGGTCTTCAATCGAAGCCCGGCGCCCCCACCCCATTGGCGATCGTCGAGATCACGCGTGTGGGCGTCTCTCGTCAGGCAGGCCTGAGGTGTTGGGTGGGACCGACCAGCGCTCCTCGTCCGCGTCATAGACGCCGCCGCGTCGCTCTGCGCATTCGAAGCAGAGGTATGTGTCCGGCCCGCTCGTGAAGGTACGGTCCACGTCGGGCCAGAGGACCGAGCCGCATTCGATGCAGGCCGTGGCCTCATCCCAGTCACCGCTGTCTTGGGTCATGACATCCGCGAGAGGTTCAAGAAAGGTGCCACGGCTGGCGCAACACGGACCGCACACGGCGTCGGGACCAGATGGGCCCGCAGGCGCATCTCGTCCGCTCTCGGAGAGGTCGACGCGAGACCGGGTCGAAGCGTTGCCGCTCAGTCATCTCCGCTCAAGGGGGCGGCACCTCGACCTCCGTGAAGTCGCCTCGATCGCGCAGGCGAGTCTTCCCCTCGGTGCGAGCGCAGCTGGCTCCGCAGTAGATCGAGCCCTGCTCCTCGACGCCATGGCCGAGGACGCGACAGCCGCAGTGCCCACACACGGGCGCAAGCGCATGAATCGCGCACTCGAAGCAGTCGAACGTGTACGTCCGTCCGTCCTTTTGCACGTCGAACGTCTTGTCGTAGTCGTTGTCGCAGGTGTGGCATCGAGGCATCGTCGTTCTCCTTCCGTCGCTTCGTGCACGGCCGGCTTCACCGAGAAGCGCCCGCGTCGACGAGCAGCGCGCGAGCTTCAGGGAAGTGCGGACGTGCGAAGGCCGAGCAGGCGACATGCCAAACGGCGTCACGTAGCACTCGGTGACGTTCCTCAGGTCCAGCTCGCGTCGTTCTCGAGCCTATGAAATTCGCGCCTGAACGCGGCCTCGAGGTGAAGTACGGAGCGTGGCCGACGGGCAAGCCGCTCCGCTGCCATCTCCTCGATGAGCACGATGGTGTGGTGCTTGGGGAGGCAGCGCGAGCGGTGAAACGCCCGACGCCGCCGCGTCCTCGGCCGGCCGCGCGGCGCCGGTAGACGTCCGCGGGTTCGATGCGCCCGCGTGTCGACCGCCGCCGCGTCCGGCTCGACCGTGGATCAGGTGAAGATCGCCTGACCGGGCGTCAGCACGTTGTCCGGATCGAATCGACGTTTCGAGCTGACGAGCAGGCCCCAACGCGGCCGGAAGTGCTGCTGCCAGTCATGGCGCGAGAAGGGTATCGACCCGATCGAGTACCGAGTACCGCCGACGCGCACCACCTGGTCGTAGAGCGCCCGGTTGTGGGCCACCATCGCGTTGAGCGTCGCCGGATCGTTCGGCGGTGCGGTCCGTAGGAGATTGAACGCGAACGCGACCGGCTCGTTCGGCAGAGGATAGAGCGCCTGGCGAATCTTCGAGGTGGCGATCGGGTAAAACAGAATTGGGCCTTGCCCGGTATCGGCTTCCGTGAGCGTTCTCAGAATATTGCCGACATACGTGTTGGCCTTCGATGCCGGAACGAACACGCTGTACCAAGGGTGCGGAAAGAACCAGACGCCGATCGCCTTGAGAAATGCGGTTACCGGATCGATCCGGAACTGCCAGCCGACGTAGGTGGTGTCCGAGATCACGCGCTCACTCGCGTTGTCCTTGAGGCCGGCGAGCAGCGCGGCATCGTTGGGTGCGGACGGAGGCGTAAAGTACGCTGCCGCTTCGATCATGAAGCGCCACCCCGTGTCGCTCGCTCGAGGCACGACTTGTCCCTCGAGGTAGCCGAAGCGGCCCTCCGCGAGCAGGCGCCTTTGATCGCTCGTGTAGAGCGCGATGTCGTCGTAGTAGAGGTTGTAGACACGTGCCTGCGTCGGCGCCGGGATCATGCGGATTGTCGCGCGCACGATGATGGCGAACTGTCCGAGGCCGGCGAGGACGACTTCGAACAGATCGGCGCGCCGGCGTGGCGAGCAGGTGACGAGGTCGCCTTCGCCCGTCACGACGGTGAGCTCGAGCACGTTGTCGACCTGCAAGCCGTGGTGCTGCGTCGCCCCACCGAGTCCGCCGACGCTGAGCGTGCCGCCCACGGATAGATCCTGATAGTCGGTGAGCACCGGCGGAGTGACGCCTGCCGCGGCGCCCTCTTCGATGACCTTACGCCATGTCACGCCGGCGTCGACGGTCGCTCGATCCGATCCGATGTGATGGATCGTGTCGAGGGTACGCGAGTCGATGACGATTCCCGCGAAGGCTTGCGCTTGGCCGTAGTTCGAATGCCCTTGGCCTCGCATCGCGACCTTGAGGCAATTCCGACGAGCGAACCGTACGATCTTGACGATGTCCTCGACCGATCCCGGCCGGAGCACCGCCCGCGGCCGTCGATGCACGATGTGGCCGTAGTCGTCGGCGGCTTCTTGGAGGCTCGCATCGTCGGTGACGAGCACGCCGTCGAGGGGCGGGATGCGATGCAGCGGCCCACTCGCGAGCGCGTCGGTCACCCATGAACGCCGAACGGGATCGAAGCCGAGCACCACCGCTCCTGCCGCGACCCCGCCGAGAAACGTGCGACGAGAAAGAGCTTGCACCATTCGAGGGTCCCCTTGTCGCTGCCGGTGCGGCGGGCGTGTGTTCCGCCGATCGCAGCGCACCTCGGGCAGCATCGAGCGTGCGCTCGGATCGAGTGTCTCACGAAATGCGCGAATTTGGCGCAAGCATCGCGACTAGTGATCGCGGTTCTGTGGCAGCTCTGGTCGCAACGACGTGGGGAGCACTACACGGAAGGTCGTCCCCACACCTTCACGGCTCTCCACCGAGATCTCGCCGCTTAGCGCAGTCACGATGTGATGACAGATCGAAAGACCGAGGCCGCTGCCTACGCCCGGCGCCTTGGTCGTGAAGAACGGGTCGAAGGCGCGCCCGAGCAGGTGGGCAGGCATGCCCATGCCGTTATCGTGCACTTCGACCACGACGGTTCCGTCGTCTCCGCTCCGCACGACGACCCGGATCTCGTTACCGTCGCGTCGGTCCGGCGGCATCGCCTGCGCCGCGTTCGTGAGGAGGTTGACGAAGATCTGGACGAGGCGCCCCTCCGGAGCCGTGGCCGGAGGCACCTCCCCGTATTCGGTCACGATGCGCAAGCCTGGCGGTGGCGTTCGGAGCGCCATCATGATCGAGAAGTCGAGAACCGCGCGGAGGTCCACGGCCGTCCCGCCGATGTTCTCTTCGCGCGAGAACAGTCGAAGGTCCTGAACGATCTTCCGAACCGACTCGGCACCTTCTCTTGCCATGCGTACGGCTTCGCGCAGCATCTCTAGATCGCGCTGCTGCGTGGGAGGTGAGCGTTCCGCGAGCAACGAAGAGATGCTCTCCAAGTTGAGCATCAGATACCCGAGCGGGTTGTTGATCTCGTGGCCGACGCCGGCTGCGAGCGTGCCCAGGGACGCGAGCCGCTCCGCCTGGAGGAGGCGGGCCTGCATTTTCTTCTGCTCGGTCACGTCGCGAACGAGGAAGGACATCGTGCGCGGGTCGCCGGGCGATGGCGGCCTCAGCACCGGGTCAGCCGTGAACCAGCGGCGTCCGCCGGGCACGTCGAGCACGTATTCGAGTGTCTCCCTCTGTCCGGTCGCGAAGAGCCTCTTCACGTTGTCCGTGAGCTGTTCGCCGATGGGAGATCCGAGGACTTCGATGAGCGTTCGTCCCTTCAGATCTTCCGACGGCTTGGCGAGCAACGCAGGATTGTTCGTCCAGACGCTCACGTAGCGCGCCTCGGAGTCGAGCTCGAATACGATCCCGTCGGTGTAGATCGCAAGCACCTCGAGACGTGACTCCGCGGCGCGCAGAGCCGAGGCGAGATCCACGTCGGTCCGCGCGTCTCGGGCACCCCAAATACGGAGAGGTTCGGCCTGATCGAGCGTCGGAATCGGCGTGCTCCACCATTCGAACGGTCGCCCGTCGCGCCGTGTGACACGCCGACTCCAGGCGCCGTGATCGAGCGTGGTCTGGACCAATAGTGTCTGTTGGTCGGCGTCGACGAGCTGGGCTACGACCTGCTCGAGAAACGGCACGATCGACGTCGGCGAGTCCTCGTCGATGTTCCACATGCGCGCGAATGGCTCGTTGTACGCGACGACGGTTCCGTCGGCCGTAAACGCGAGGAGGCCGAGCTCCGAGGCCGCGGCCCAAGACCACAGCGCCGCTGCGAACCGCTTCGCCTCGCCGGATGACGTTGCAGCTTCCAGCCCACCCCAGGACGACACGTCCTCCACATTACGCGAATTTGCGGGAACACGCGAATCGGGCGCGACGCACTGGATCCTCGGCGAACCGGATCACCGGAGATGCCCGATATTGCAAGGAGGTGACACGGTATTCACACCGTCCGCCGGTGACTGCGCTGGGCTCCGTCGCGCGTATCGAGGCATCGACGCGGCTACCTCGGGCGGCCCACGACCCTGTTTCGGCCCTCTTGCTTGGCGCGATAGAGGCGCCGGTCGACCTCTTCGATGAAGAGCAGCGCGCTGTCGTCCCGTGAAGGGATGATGGTGCCGACGCCGATGCTGACGGTGACGGTCGGCGCGACCGAGGAGGTCTCGTGCGGGATGGCCTCTTCGGCGATCGCGTCACGGCAGCGGGCGGCGACACGCTCGGCCCCGCTCTCGTCGGTCTCCGGAAGGACGAGCGCGAACTCCTCCCCACCGTAGCGGGCGAAAAAGTCGCGCGGACGCCTCGCTCCACGCCGCAGCGTCTGGGCCACCCGTTTCAAGCACTCGTCGCCGCGAACATGCCCGTACCGATCGTTGTACTGCTTGAAGCAGTCGATATCGATCATGACGAGCGAGAGCGGCCGCTGGTTGCGACCGGCCGAGCCCCATTCCGCCTCCATGATCGTGTCGAAGCGGCGGCGATTCCCGACGTCGGTGAGGCCGTCCTTGAACGAGAGATCCTCCAGCTCTCGCTGGAGACCCATCAGTCTCTCTTCGGACCTCTTGCGCTCGCTGATGTCGAACATGAAGCCGATCAGCGCTTCGACGACGCCGTCTGCGTTTCGAACCACATGCACCACGTCGCGCAGCCAGACGTAGCTCCCGTCTTTCGTGAGCGCGCGGTAATCCGCCTCGTGATCGACTCCGGCCTTCGACTGCGCGACGCAATAGTCGACGACCCACTGCCGATCGTCGGGGTGCATCCGATCGGCCCAGTCTTGCACCGTCACCCAGCTCTCGGGCGACCATCCGAGAAGCGCTTCGATCTGCGGCCCGATGTAAGCGAACCTCTTCGTGCTCCAGTCGATCTTCCACGGGATCGCCTTGGTGGACTCGAGCAGCGTCTTGTAGACCGCGCTGTCGACCTCCGGCTTCGCCGCGTTCGTGGGCACGTCATCGTTTGCCATCCGCACCCCTACACGAACGTCAGAGCCGCATCGGCTCGCCGGGACAATCGTACACGCTCAGGTCCGGAGGCGCGCGCGGATCCGGCCGATCGCCTCGGGCTCGGAGCGCCACCGCACGGTGACGCCACCCTCTTCCCAGCGCTCCTCGACGACGCGACCGGCATCGTGCATCTCGCTGAGGACCGCCTGGCGGTCGTACGGGATCACGATCTCGATCTCCTCGTAGGCGGACTCGAAGATCTCGATGATCCGCTGGCGCACGGAGGCGACGTGGGCCGGATCGCGCGCGGTGACGAACCACGCGTCCGGAAGGCGCCGCCGCAGGCGCTCGAGGACCTCGGGCTCGAGGAGGTCGATCTTGTTCATCACGAGCGTCGACGGGACCTCGTGCGCGCCGATCTCGGCGAGCACCTCCTGCGTCACCTCGAGCTGGGACTCCCACGAGGGATCGGCTGCATCGACGACATGGAGGAGATGCGAAGCCTCGAGCGCCTCGTCGAGGGTCGACTTGAAGCTCGCCACGAGATCGTGCGGGAGCTTCTTGATGAAGCCGACGGTGTCGCTCACGAGGATGCGCGGCTTCGCCTCCGGCTGGAGCGCGCGCACCGTGGTGTCGAGTGTGGCGAAGAGCTTGTCCTCGACGTAGACCTCGCTCGCGGTGAGCGCGCGCATCAAGGACGACTTGCCGGCGTTCGTGTAGCCGACGAGCGCGATGCGCCGCGCCTGCCGGCGATGCGACCGGCGTACGTCCTGGTCGCGCTGGACCGACTCGAGCTCCTCGCGCAGCTCCGCGATCCGGTCGCGGACCTTTCGGCGATCGAGCTCGAGCGCGGCTTCACCGGCGCCGCGTCCGCGCTGGCGCTCCTTGCCTCCCGGCGACTCGCGCATGCGCGGAGCGGTGTACGTGAGGCGCGCGATCTCGACCTGGAGGCGCGCCTCGCGGCTCTTCGCGTGGCGGTGGAAGATCTCGATGATGACGCCGGTGCGGTCGAGCACCTGGACGCCCGTGGCGCGCTCGAGGTTCCGCGCCTGGCTCGGCGAGATGTCGTGGTCGACGGCGACGAGGTCGACCTTCGCGCTGGCGACGAGCTCACCGGTGTCCGCCTCGTCCTCGTCGTCGTCCTCGACCTCGTCGTCGTCCTCGCGCCCCTCGGCTTCACGGCGGAGCCGCGCCTTGTCGCGACGCTTCGGCGCGGTCGTCCCGAGCTCGCCCGTGCCGCCGGTGATCTCGGCGAGCTCCTGGAGCTTGCCCTCGCCGATGACCGCAGCAGCCTCGAGATGCGAGCGCGGCTGCACGACGCGCGCGACGACCTCGTAGCCGAGCGTCGTGACGAGACGGCCGAGCTCTTCGAGGCTCGACTCGAACTCGAGATCCTCGACCCGAGGAAAGTGAACCGCGACGATGACGGCCTTCGGGCGTTTGACGGGAGTAACCAAGGGCGCCGATCGCTACCACGGGCGCGGCCTCGCGCGAACGCGAGATGTGCGAAGCGCGCCTGGGCCGCCGTGGCGGCTTGCCCCCCGGGACAGCCGCGCTCGGCTGGGGCGAGGAGCGCGGCCGCGCTATCGCGGCGCGCGGGCATACTCGCGCATGAAGACCTCGCGCTGCTCGAGAGAGCCGATCGCGACGATCTCGCCGCCTTCGGGCAGGAGCGTCGATGCGGCCGGGTTCGTGATGCACCCCGCCGGTCCCTCGAACGCGATGACGTTCAGGCCCGTCCGCGCGCGGATGTCGCTGTCCGCGAGCGTCTTTCCGACGAGCGACGGCGGAACGGGGACGACGATGACGTCCGCGCCCTCCTCGAGGACGACGAGCTCGTTCCCACGAAGGAACGAGAGCAGCGATTTGACGCCGAGCGAGCTGTAGCTCAGCACCGAGTCGGCGCCGGCGCGATGGATCGCCTCGAGGTTCCGCTCATGCGTGATCCGGCTCACGATGCGGACGTGGGGGTTCAGACGGCGGCAGAAGATGGCGAGGAAGATGTTCGTGGCGTCGTCGTTCGTCGTCACGACGACCGACGGAGCCTCGCCGAGCCCCGCGGCCATGAGGATGTCCCGATCGGCAGCGTCGCCGATGAAGACCTTGTCGGCGACGCCCTGGAGCGTGCCTTCGATGAGGTCGCTCCGCTCGACGAGGTGCACGGCAACGTCACGCTCGCGGAGGGCTCGAGCCGCCGCGACGCCTACCCGTCCTCCGCCGATGACGACGACGGGGTTCTCGTTCGGCTTGTAGATGACGAAGAGCGAGTCGAGGAGCGTGAGCTGGTCCTCGGTGCCGACGACGATGACGATGCTGTAAGGACCGAGGACCGCGTCGGCATGGGCCGGCCGAAGGATCCCGGCGTCCCAATACGCGACGATGTTCATCCCGGTGAGCTCGCGGAGCGACGTGTCGCGGATCGCCTTCCCGGAGAGCCCGGTGTTGTGCACCGGCAGCTCCGCGATCACGAGGTCGCGGAAGCGACCGACGACGTGCGCGCGGATGTGCCCCGCGTTGACGCGCGCGGCGAGGTGCTCGCCGAGCCGGCGCTTCAGCGGCAGCGTCGTCGTGGCGCCGCTCAGCTCGAGGACGTCCGTGGCGTCGTCGCTGTCGGCGAGAGCAGCGACGGGGAGGTCCGGCGCCTGCTCGCGCACGGTCAGGGTCACGTTCGTGTTGCTCGCGTCGTCGAGGTTCGCGAAGACGAGGCGCGCCTTCTCCGCGCGGAGCGCCGCGTAGGTCGCCCGGCTGTCGAACTCGCCGTGGACGACCGAGACGCCCTCGGAGTGCAGCGCGCCGGCGGCCGCGGCGTCACCTTCGATCACGAAGTACGGGATCGAGAGCGGTTTGAGGCGCTCGATGAGGCCACGCGCGATCGTGTCGTACTGGCAGAAGATGACGTGCCCGGTCATCGCCGGCGGACACTCGCGCGGCACTCGCAGCCGGATCTGCGCCTCGAGCCACGGCGCGTAGAAGTACCGGATGAACGCGAACGGCAGCACGATCACGAACATCACGAGCCCCGTGAGGAGCACGACGATGCTGAAGAGGCGGCCGATGTCCGTGTGGAACGTGATGTCGCCGAACCCGAGCGTGCTCATCACCGTGAGCGTCCAGTAGAGGCTCGTGATCCACGAGTACTCGCGGTTCTCGACGACCAGCATGATCGTGCGAAAGCCCACCGAGAACGCGACGACCGTCCCCGCGATCACCGCGAGGAACTTCGCGAACGCCCCGAGGTTCTGTCGGAGGCTCTTCTCCCTGAGCAGGAACGCGAGCAGCGGTGCAATCGCCCTCATGTCGCGCCTGCCCCCGCGTCTTTTGCGTTCGTGCGGAGCATCTTCCCGTGCCGTCGCTCGAACGGCGGGGGCGCACTCTACCATCGAAGCAGGCTCTGCCGGAGCCACGCCCCTGCGGGCAGAGCTCAGGCGCGCGCTCCTCGTGCGAGGGGATCCGCGCCAATCCAGCGTGCATTCGAGCGCCGGACGGCCTGGCCGCGCCGCGAGACGACCCCATCCTCTCGCCTCTCACGCCGGCGTCGAGCCCGGCGCGAGGCCCCACGAGCTCGACCGACGTCCGGGCATGCGCGGACTTGCTTGCTTCGAGGTGAGATATGGCCAACCGAAAACGCACATCCACCCCGCCCGCCGGGCTGCGAAAACCCGAGGATCCGTGCGAGACTGCCGCCGTGGCCGGGTCCAAGAAGAAGTCCGAAGAAGCCGAAGTCGACGACGAGACCAGGTCCGAGGAGACCGGCATCGGCGAGGACGCGATCGATTCGGTCGGCGGCATCGACGACGACGAGAGCGCAGAGCTCGAGGAGCGCCCGAAGACCGGCGCGTCGAGCAGGACCGCGCGCGCACACGCTACGAGCGAGCACGAAGCCCAGAAGCGGCGCGCGGATCGACAGAAGCGAGACGAGCCGTCGCTTCCGCTCGGCTCGGTCGCTCACCTCGCCTTCGTGATCGTCGCGGCAATCGGCGTCTACAGCTTCGTCTCGGTCGCGAAGGAAGGCGAGATGCGCCGGCGCTGTACCCCGACGTGCGTCCTCCGTCCGAACTACGCCGGATACGAGAAGAAGGCGCCGTCGTTCACGCTGAAGGACACAAGTGGGGAGGACGTCTCGCTCGCCAGCTATCGAGGGAAGGTCGTCGTCCTCAACTTCTGGACGAAGACGTGCCAGCCCTGCATGGAAGAGATGCCGGAGATCGCCGATCTCGCGCGCATCCTCCACCCCATGAAGGACGTCGCCGTCGTCACCGTGTCGACCGACGAGACCGCGCAGGACGCGTCCGACACGATCAAGGCCGTCCTCAAGGGTGAGCCGCCGTTTCCGATCCTGATGGATCCCGATCTCACGGTCGTGCGCGATCGATTCGGCACGAGCCTCTATCCGGAGACGTGGATCATCGACAAGGACGGCGTCATTCGCGCGCGCTTCGATGGAGCCCGTGAGTGGTCGAACGCCACCGTGGTCGAGCTCGTGAACCAGATCCGAAGCGGCGGCTACTGCCCTGCGCAGGCGCGCGACGGCAAGTTCATCGGCGAGGGCGCGCGTCTCTGCGAGAGCATGAGCGGCGGCTGACCCGCCCGCCTATCGCGCCGGCTTCGCGCTCTTCGTCCCGCGCTCGCGCGGCTTCGCCTTCTTCGCAGCTGCTCGCAGCTCGCGCGCGCCGCGCTTCGGAGGTGATGCCTCGACCTCGCGCAGGTACGTGGGAAGGTCGACGATCGCGTATCCCTCACGGTTCGGATGCGCCGGGTCGTAGCGGCGCGCGTCGAGATACGCGAGGAGCTTCTTCAGGATCTTGACCGACGTCCACCGGATGTCGTGGAGGAGCACGACCCCGCCTTCGTTGTAGACGAGCTGGCGGACGAGATCGCTGAACATGGCCTGCGTGTCGTCACGCTGCATGTCCTTCGCCTCGACGCTCCAGAGCAGGACGTCGAGCTGGCGCGCCTGCACCGCCTCCTGACCGAAGGCGTCGAGCCCGCCGAACGGAGGCCGGAAGAGGATGGGCCGCTTGCCGATGGCGCGCTCGATCGAGGCTGCACCGCGATCGATTTGCTCGAGGACCTGGGTACGCGAGATCGTCGTGAGCAGCGCGTGGTCGTAGGTGTGGTTGCCGACGAGGTGGCCGGCCTCGACGACGTTCCTCAGCACGGCGCGCGAGGCGCGGGCGCGCTCGTCGTCTCCGTCGAGGTAGCGACCGATCACGAAGAACGTGGCGCGGACGTCGTACTCTTCGAGGAGCTCGAGCACGCGCGGCGTGGTCTCGGGGAATGGCCCATCGTCGAACGTGAGGGTGACGAGCTTCCGCCTGTCCCCCGGCCGGCGGTTTGGGCCTTCGGCGAGCCTCCACGCCTTCGCCATGTCCGCCTCGGGGTTGAGGCGCGGCCAGGGGAGCGGCCCCGGCGCGTTCGCAGTCTCGACGTGCGGCCAGAGCTCCGGCACATCGAAGGCCGGCGCGTGTTTCGGCGTCACCTCGGACGCCACCGCCGGAGCGGGCTCGTCTCGAGGATGGAGGCCCACCCACGATCCGGCAGCGACCGAAATGGCCGCTATCACCGCACGAAGTCCACGCATCGCGCGGATCGTACGAAGCCGAGGACACTGCTGGCCAAGTACTCGGTGTGTCGAGCCGCCAGTTATCGAAGCGCGCGTCGGATCGATCGAGCTCGTCCTCTTCCTCTTTGTCGGCCGTGACCGACCGTGACCGAGCGCGTCGCACGGTCGTCGTCATGACGGGAGCGGCACCGATGAGCTACCCTTCGGCTCGATCGGATGAAGCGTCCTTCGCGCTCGGACGAGAAGGAGGAGAACGACCTCGCCGGCACGCCCGACGCTGGTACGCCTCTTCACCCGAGCGCTCCGCCGGTCGTCCAGTTCCTGCCGTCGATCGTGCCGAAGGCGCCGACGATTCCTCCTCCGGCGCAAGTGCCGCGCATCGCGCGCCCTCGGTCGGAGTCGACGCTCGACGCTACAGCCGCCGCGGCCTCCTCCGCCTCCTCCACGACTGCGGAGACCGCGACACACGCGAGCCGGCACGAGGTCGATCCACAAGCGACGTTCGAGGTCGAGCTCGCGCGCGAGATCCTCGGCGCCGAGCGCTTCCGCGCGACGCTCCTCATCGCGATCCCGACCGTCACCCTCTTCGCCCTCGTCGTCGCCCGTGGCGCCTACCCGGAGCTCGTCGTCGCGCTCCTCCACGGACAGTTCGATCTCGCGCCTGTCGGGCTCTTCCTCATGGCCGTCGCCGCGTTCGAGCTCGTCGTCCTTCGTTCGATTCGCGAGCAAGGGCGGCGCAACGAGCGTCTCTCGGCCTCCCGCCGCTATGCACAGGCATTCGTGGAGACCAGCCTGCCGACGGCGGTCGTCCTCTACTACGCCGCCGTCAGCGGCCCCGTGCAGGCGCTGCTGATGCCGTCGACGTTCGTCTACTTCGTGTTCATCCTTCTCTCGACGCTGCGGCTCGACTTCGCCATCTGCACCTTCACCGGGCTCGTCGCCGCCGCCGAATATGCCGCCGTCGCGATCTTCTGGGGTCAGGGAGACTCCCGCGTCGCCGAGAGCGCGCTCGCGTCGCTCGCTCACCATCTCGGCAAGGCGTCGATCCTGCTCGTCAGCGGCGTGGCCGCGGGCTTCGTCGCCCAGCGCCTGCGTCGTAGCTTCACCCGCGCGATCGAGTCCGTCGGCGAGCGGCAACGCATCCTCGGCGTGTTCGGGCAGCACGTGTCGCCGGAGGTCGTGGAGCGGCTCGTCCTCGGGAAGACGGCGGTGAAGAGCGAGCTCCGCGATGTCTGCGTGATGTTCCTCGACATCCGCAACTTCACCTCCTTCTCGGAGAGCAAGAGCCCCGAGGAGGTGGTCGACTACCTCAACACGCTCTTCGAACCGACGATCGATGCCGTGACCGAGCACCGAGGGATCGTGAACAAGTTCCTCGGCGACGGCTTCATGGCGATCTTCGGAGCGCCGATCCTCGACGGCGGTGAGAGCTGCGCCGAGGCGGTCGCGGCGGCCATCGACATCGTCGCGCGCATCGAGCAGCTCGTCGCCGACGGCAAGATCCCGCCGACGAAGGTGGGCATCGGGATCCACGCGGGCAAGGCCGTCGTCGGCAACATCGGCTCCGCCCAGCGCAAGGAGTACACCGTCATCGGTGACGTCGTGAACGTGGCCTCGCGGATCGAGGCCCTGAACAAAGAGCTCGGCTCGTCCGTCCTTGCCTCGGAGGAGGTCTGGGCCGCGGCCGGGCGATCGGACGTACGGGCGATCGCCCGCGACTCGATCGCGATTCGCGGGCGTACGCAGCCGATCCGCGTCTGGCAGCTCGCCTGACGAGACCACTCGCGCCCACGGCGAGCGACGGCGACGCGCTCGCCGAACATGCACCTTGGTCACGATGGTTCTTAACCGGCGAGGTGTTCGCCCGTATGGTGTCACGATGACCTCCTCGCGGGCTCTTTCGCGCCGACACTTCCTTCGTGACATGGGCCTTGCCCTGGGTGTCGGGGTCGCCAAGATCGGCGGCCTCGGCAGCCTCGGCGGCTGCGCCGAGCCTCTCGCAGAGGGGACGGGCGCCGACTGGAACGCGCTCGCGCGTCTCCTTCCCGGCCGCGTGCTCCGGCCGGGCGGGGTGGATTTCGACGACATCGCCACGCCGTGGAACCTGCGCTGGTCGGATCGACCTCGACCGGAAGGCATCGTCCGCGCTGCCAGCGCCGAAGACGTGCGGACCGCCATCCTGTGGGCGCGCGACAACGGCGTGCCGCTCGTCGCCCGATCGGGCGGGCACTCGTACGCCGGCTACTCGACGACCGACGGCCTCATCATCGACGTCTCGACGATGACGGAGATTCGCTACGACCCCGCAAGCGAGCGCGCCTTCGTGAACGCCGGCGCCCGCAACACGCACGTCTACGCGGCGCTCGGAGAGGTCGACCGCACCGTCACCCACGGGCGCTGCCTCGGTGTCGGCGTCGCCGGGCTCGTCCTCGGCGGCGGCGTCGGCTTCAACATGCGACGCATCGGTCTCACCTGCGATCAGCTCGTCGAGACCGACATCGTGACGGCGGACGGCGAGATCCTGAAGTGCAACGCCTCCGAGAACGCAGACCTCTTCTGGGCTGCGCGCGGCGCGGGCGGCGGCAACTTCGGCATCCACACCTCGTTCACGTTCCAGACGCACGCGGCGCCGCGGCTGACCGTGTTCAACCTGGTGTGGCGTACCCGCCAGGAGGCGGTGCTACGCGCGCTGCTCGACGTGCTCCATGCGGCACCGAACGAGCTCGGCGTGAAGGTCTCCGTCACCGCGAAGCCCGTCGCATCGGCACATGCGCCGGAGATCGCCGTGAACCTGCTCGGCCAGTACGCCGGCACGAAGGCAGCCTTCGAGGAGCTGCTCACGTCGGTCTACCAGGTTGCACGTCCCGATCTCCGGCCCGGCACCGAGTTCATCGAAGAGGCGGACTACTGGCCCGGGCAGGAGAAGCTCAGCGAGCCCGGTCATCGCGAGTTCGCGTACGAGCGGTCGCGCTACGTGATGAAGCCGCTGTCCGACACGGCGATCGGCGTGATCTTCGCGCACCTTCGGGCCTGGCCGGAGACGAGCGTCGGAGCCATGTGGAAGGGGTTCCTGACGGGGGGCGCGATCCGCGACGTCGCGCCGAACGCGACGGCGTTCGTGCATCGGCGGGACTGGCTCCTCTCGGGCACCGAGGTGAACTGGACCGCGAGCGACGCACCCGAGCAGGTGAAGCGCTCGATGACGTGGATGGACGGATTCCACGCCGCGATGCGCCCGTACACCTCGGACGAGTGCTACCAGAACTTCATCGACGACGGCGAGACCGACTGGCGTCGCGCCTACTACGGCGAGAACCTGGAGCGCCTCGTCCAGATCAAGCGCAAGCACGATCCCCGCAACGTGTTCCACTACGCGCAGAGCGTGCCGCTGACGATCTGAGGTCGACTCCCGCGTCGAACGCGGCGTGAGCACGTGGTGGATACACACGCATACCGGCGCGCCGAGCTCCTGACGCTCGGCGCGCGGATCTCGTTCCGTCGACGTGAAATGCGCGCCGGGGGTTAACTCCGAGCGAGCTGGGCCGTTGAGGACACCAACCATGAAGGCCCTCCACCACATTGTTCGCCGTCGCGGTCCACTCACGCTCTGCGCGCTCGCGCTCGGCATCGCATTTGCTGCAGGTTGCAGCAGCAAGGACGACCACGCCCCCTCGCCGGTGCCGGCCGCCTCCGAGCGTTCGATGACGACCAGCGTGAGCGCGCGCGTGGACGACGAGACCGGCGCGACCCTCGCGCTGCCGAGCGGTGCCAAGCTGACGATCCCCCCGAACGCGCTCCCGCACGACGCCGACATCACGTTCACCGAGATCGACGACGACAATCCGGATCGCTCGCGCCGCTACTACCGGATCGAGCCGAACCTCCAGCTCGAGCAGGCCGCCACGCTCACCCTCCCGTACGAGGACCTCGAGCAGCCGATCGAGGGGAGCGAGGAGCCGCTCCTCATGGTCATCGAGAGCAGCACGCTGAATCCGACCATCAACTCGTCGGGCGAGCTCTCGAACTGGCGCTACGCGGACGTGATCGACCGTGATCCCGTCGAGAACCGCCTCACCGTCTCGACCACGCACTTCACCGGCTTCGCCATCTTCACGTGGGTCGACGAGCCCGCGTACATGGTCGTCGACGTCCCCGCCCCGCTCCTCGCCCCCGGAGACATCCTCTTCACCCTCAGCGGCTCGCATCCCGGCCCGTTCAAGGACGGCACCTTCAACTGGTTCCCGGGCCATGTCGGAATGCACTGCGGCAAGGACCGGTTCGGCGCGGACGAGCGCGTGAAGGACGAGAACCAGCGCGTGGTGACGGACGCGACCGGCATCCCCGACAGCGTCGAGTCGCGCAGCCACGGCGTTCAGAACGCGAGCGTCGACTCCTTCCGCACGGGCTTCCATGGCGACCATCTCTATCTCGGAGCGCGGCGGCCCAAGAACGTGCGCTTCACTCCCCAGCTCGGTAACTCGGTCTGCACCTTCGGCCTCGCGCAGCGCGGCAAGCCGTACAACCTGATCGGCGACGGCGCGCGATTCATGGCCGACATGATGAACGGCGGCTACTCGTGCGTCGGCCTCGTCGACGCCGCGTACGTCTCGGCGGGCGCGTCGTTCATCTCGAACTGGGATCGCCGCATGGTCGCCGTGACGCCGCTCGACATGTACAAGGAGACCGAGCCGGTGAAGGAGGTCACCGTCTTCGCGGGAGAGGAGACGAAGATCCCCGTCTACGGCGTCATCGTCGATGCCCGCTCGGACATCGGCTACACCTCCGCCATCGTGGGCAGCCCCTCGACCTTCGCCGGGCACTACACGCGTGAACGACGCAGCGTCTACGAGGGTACGGTCTCCAGCTACGCGATCGCGCCCGGCTCCGCGCTTCCGAAGGGCGTCCAGCTCGTTCCGCAATCGGACGGGCGCGGCTACGAGCTTCGACTCGCACCCGAGGTCGCGGGCACCTTCCAGATCGAGCTCGTGATGCAACCGGACGCGCAAGGGACGCGCGACTGGAAGCTGTGGAAGACGGCGGTTCCGCTCCCGAACGGCAAGCGCCCGATCCGGCAGTCGTTGACCGTGACCGTGCTCGACCGCCCCGGCCCGGGGACTGCGATCACCACCGACGTCGGTTGGCGCACGAAGCTGTAGGGCAAGAGGTCAGGGCGCAAACCCCAGTTCGTTGGAGAGATCGGCATGCAGAGCGACAGTCTGGGCAATCCCTTGACGGTGACCGAGAGCGCAAGCGTGCGCGCCGTCGACGACTTCGTGATGGGCTTCATCTCGTGCGAGGCGCGCGCGGTGAACGTGCTGTCGGCGGCCGGCGACCCGAGCCCCATCGTGCAGGCGTACTGCGCGGCGCTGCACATGTTCGCCGAGTCGCACGACGCGGCTTCGAACGCGCGACCGTTCATCGAGCGCGCGCAGGCCGAGGCCGCGCGCGCCACCTCGCGCGAGCAACGCTTCATCGCCGCGATCGCGGCTTGGGTGGACGGTGACATCGCGCGCGCCATCGCGCTCCACCACGAACAGGCGCGCGAGCACCCGCGCGATCTCGCCTCACTGAAGCTCGGTCAATACCACTGCTTCAATGCCGGCGACTGTCCAGGCATGCTCCGGCTCGCGCTGGCGGCGCTGCCGGCGGCGAGTGACGTGCCCTACCTGCACGGCATGGCGGCGTTCGGCTACGAACAATGCCACCTGATGCGCGAGGCCGAGACGAGCGCACGTCATGCGGTCGCGATGTGTCGCAAGGAGCCTTGGGCTCATCACGCGCTGGGCCATGTGATGCTGACCGAAGGGCGCCTCTCCGAAGGCCTGGCCTTCATGCAGGACGTGAGCGACACGTGGACCGAGCTCAACTCGTTCATGGTCACGCACAACTGGTGGCACGTCGCGTTGTTCTTGATCGAGCTGGGCCGCGATGCAGAAGCCCTCGCGCTGTACGACGAGCAGGTCTGGGGCGTGGTCAAGGAGTACTCGCAGGACCAGATCGGCGCCGTCTCGCTGCTGGCGCGCTTCGAGCTGGCGGGCATCGACGTCGGCGACCGCTGGCAGGACGTGGCCAATCACCTCGTCCACCGGCTCGGCGATCACGTGCTGCCGTTCCTGGACCTCCAGTACCTCTACGGCCTCGCACGCGCCGGGCGTCCGGAGGCCGAGACGCTGCTCCGTAACATCGAGGCGTTCGCCGAGCGAGCGCCTGCGTCTGCACGCTCGGCCTGGCAACGCGTGGCGGTACCTGCCGCGCGCGGCGTGCTCGCCCATGCCCGAGGCGCCTTCACGACCGCCATCGAGGGGCTGGGCCTCGCGCTGCCGCGCTTGATCGAGATCGGCGGCAGTCACGCCCAGCGCGATCTCTTCGATCAGATCCATCTCGATGCCCTGATCCGCAAGGGGACCGCGACCTCGCTCGCCGGCGCGCAAGGGCTGCTCCAGCGCCAGCTCAACGGGCAACCGGAGTCGCGGAGGCAAAGGCGGCAGACGAACGCGGTCTACGCGGCGCTCGGTCTCCCGGAGACGCGCGGCGATTGACGTGACCGCGAACGGCGCCCACGTCATCGCGCGGGCGCCGTCGTCAGGCCATCAGCATCCTCAGGGAAGCAGGCCCGGAACGCGCGCGGCAGGCGCCCAGCCGGGCCGGCGCAGCGCGTCGCTCGCCCAGCTCGCGGCAAACGCATCGCGTACGACGAGCTCGGCGAGCTTGCCTCGTGGAGAGAAGCCCCAGCCCGCCTCCTGCGAGACATCGTCCGGATCGGCGTAGAGGCGCCAGACGAAGAAGCCCATGAAGAGCGGCTCGTCGAGGAGCGGCGCGACGAGCGCCCGGTATGCATCTGCCTGGGCGGGCTCGTCGATGCGCACGTTCTTCATCCCATCCGGCCACTCCCACGGGCGGATCGCCGGGTCCGGCCGCGTGGTGTAGCCGATCTCGGTGAAGAGCACGGGCTTCTGCCATACCTCTGCGAGCGCGTGGACGCGCTCGCGCACGCGCTCGCCACCCTCGAGAAGCACATCGAACGGCGCGCCGTCCTTGTCGGCGAGCGGATAGAAGGCGTTGATGCCGATGACGTCGAGCTCGCCGAGGACGAGGGTGTCGTCGACGTCGTCCCAGTTCGCGGAGTAGGTGATCGGCCCGTGATAGATGCCGCGGAGCTGGCGAACGAGCGCGATGAAGCTCGGCGCCCGTGACGTCGTCACCCAGGAGCGAAGCTCCACGCCTGCAGAGAAGAGGTCGACCCGGGTCTGCTCGGCGACCTCCGCCCATCCGCGGACGAACGCGCCGTAGCTCTTCGCCCAAACGTCCCAGCCTTCGTCCGAGCCGGGATCGATCTCCGCGCGCCACGCGCCGGACTCGACCCAGAGGTGCGGGACGAGCATGACGGAGAGGCCGCGCGCGTGGGCCATGTCGACGGCGCGCCGGACGTCCTCGCGGTTCGTCGCAAACGGGCGTTCGAAGGTTGGGTCGACACCGCGACCGGAGAGGTCGAACACGCGGCCGAACGGCGTGATCGCGACCCAGCGTGCGCCCATCTTCACGCATTCGTCGAGCGTGCGCGCGTAGGCAGCGCTGCCGTAGCCGATGCCCGGGTGATAACCGTTCTCGATCGGGCCGATGGTGATCCCCCGGACCCCGTCCTGTCCGGCGGCGCGCCAGCCGTCGGCACCGGGCAGCGGAAACACCGGAGCGGCACGCGTGGGCTTCTCGGGCTTTCCCATTCCCGCGAGCGGAAAGAGCACGCCCGCGATCGCGACCACGGCAGCGAGGAGCCCGCGCTTCACGCCCCGCCCTCCATACGGCGGCGCGCTCACAGGTCGATCCCGGCACCGAGGCCGATGCCGAAGCGCATCCAGACGCCACTCGCGTCGCGAGGCGCCGCGCGCGTTCCGTCGAAGGCCGGTTGAACTTGCCAGGTGAGGGGGAAGGCAGAGATGCGCACGTTCTTCGTGAGCGCATAGTCGATCTGCGCGCCGAACAGGAGCGCGGGACGAAGACCGGGCGAAGGAGTACAGCTCGGGACGAACAGATCACCGCCGACGTGCTCGACGAAGTAGCCCGCGAGGCCGACGCCGCCGATCCCCACGAGACGCACCCTGGAGGCGACGTCGAACGACGCCGTACCGATGCCGTAGACGGACAGCGCCGTCGCGCTCCCTGGATCGCGGAGCGGCGCGCAGTTCGGTGCTTCGTTCGGCAGACCGGTGCGGTTCGCCCACGAGTCGCCCGAGAGCGAGAGCAGACCACCAGCAGCGAGCGAAGCGCGGCCGAGCTCCTTCAACCGGTACGTGCCGAGCACGAGCAGGCCGGCGCCGGCGTTTCCTCCGATCGTTCCGTACCGCGGCAGGATCACGTTGAGCGCGCCGCGGATCGCGATCGGACCGACTTCGGGCTCCTCGTACGGATTGGCGGGCGGCGGAGGGCGCCCATCGCTGCCCAGCACGGCGTCGACGATCACCGCTCGGCCGTATCGGGCCTCGACCTGGCGCGTGTGGGGCGTGACCGTCCCCGAGCTCACGGTCACCGTGTGCGTACCGGGCGCGATCGTGATCGAGATCGGCGTGCGGCCCGGGGCGGCCGTTCCATCGACCCAGACCTGGGCCCCGCTCGGGGTGGACGAGACGGTGAGCGTGCTCGGCCGCTTCTTCAGTGCCTCGAGCTGCTGCGTGGCCTCGTCGCGATCCTCCTTCGGGAGGTTCGGGAGCGACAGGTAGCGCTCGAGGTTTGCCGCGGCCTGCTCCGGCTGATCGAGCCGAAGGTGACACTTGGCGACGTTCCACAGCTCGAACGCGGGACCTCCGAGACGATAGGCCTCCTCGAAGTACCGGATCGCGTCGTTGTACCGGCCTTCGCCGTAGGCTCTCGCGCCCTCCCGATCGAGCGCCCGCGCGCGCGAGAGATCGTCCTTGCCTTGCCCCTGCGGCTGAGCCGTGACGGAGCCTGCGAAGAGCGCGATCGCCAGGGCGACGAAGATCGAGGATGCGGTCGGACGCACGAGCGGCACGATGTTACCCCGGTGCGGCTCGACGCGATGAATCATCGACTGTGCGTCAACCGGCGAGGAGCACGAGCTTCGTGATCTCCGGCGCGGCGGCCACGCGGGCGGGCGGTCCGGTGACGCCGAAGCCGCGGTTCACGTAGAGGATCGAGCCCGCGCGGTCGTAACGACCGGCGACGAAGTCCATCACCGCCGCCGCGGGGCGAAACCCCGGGTTGATCTGGCCGCCGTGGGTGTGCCCGCTGAGCTGGAGCGCGACCCGTCCCTGCGACTCGTTGAAGAAGGGTGGCTGGTGAGCGAGCAGGACGCGGGGGATGTCCGGCGGAAGCCCCGCGAGCGCGCGACCGAGGTCCGGACCGGGATGACCCGGCGATCGAGCCTTCCGGCCATGCAGATCGTCGACGCCGAGAAGCGCGAAGCCGCCGCCGTCGCCACGCCGGATGTGCACGCCTTCGTTGTGGAGGAGGCCCACCTTCGCTCGGCGGATCCGCTCGGCCACCTTCGCGGCGCCGGCGTAGTGATCGTGGTTGCCGAGGACCACGTACGCCCCGTCGCGCGCGCCGGCGCCGAGAAGACGCGCGTTCAGGAGGTCGATGAAGGCAGCGTCGTTGTCGACGAGATCGCCGGTCGCGACCACGAGATCGGGCCTCGCGCGTCGCACGAGCTCGAAGCCTTCGTCGAGCTCGCGATCCCTCACGAACGCGCCGACGTGGACGTCCGAGACCTGCGCGATGACGTAACCGTCGAGCGCACGCGGCCAGCCCGGCACCTTGATCGGCACCTCCTCGATCGTGAAGGAGTGCCGGCCGCGGACCATGCCCCAGCCGAGCGCCCCGGTCGTCGTGCACGCGATCGTCACGCCGGCGGCGCGCTCGATCGCCTCACGACGACCGACACGCGCTTCCGCCGCGACCGTGTCGGCGGGCGGCTTCACTGCGTCGAACGCGCGAGCGATCGCCCGAGAGGCGAGCAGCGACAGCCCGAGAGGCGCGAGCGACATCACGATGATCGCAAGCTCGACCATCGCGATGGCGAGAATGTCGTGGAAGAACGGCGTGTGGAACCACCGGCTGAGGAGGCGCAGCGTCGCGAGGATCAGCGACAGTGCCGCCGCGATCCTGAAGACGAGACGCCGACGCTCACGCGCCCATGGGGAGACGGCGAGCAACCAGCGCGCCGCGAGGAAGTGGGCGCCGCCACTGACGAGGAGGAACACGAGGACGCGCAACGGCCCACCAGCATAGCGAGCCCCGCGCAGGCCGCGAGTCGCCTGCGCGCGCGGTGAACGAGCTCAGCCGCGCGGGCGGATGCCGCTGACCACGCGCTCGATCTTGCCGTAGTCGCGTTCGACGGCGATATCGACGTAGCCGCGCGCCTCGAAGAGCGCGCGCGTGTCGGGAGCTTCGCCAGCGCCGATCTCGATCGCGAGCACGCCGCCGTCGTCGAGGAACGCCGGAGCCGCGTCGACGATCTTCCGAACGAAGTCGAGACCGTCCGCGCCGCCGTCGAGCGCCCCGCGTGGCTCGTACTCGCGGATGTCGGCCGCCAGTTCTTCGATCTCGGCGGTCGCGATGTAGGGCGGGTTCGCGGTGATGACGTCGAAGCGCGATCCCGCTGGGATGTTCGCGAACAGATCGCTCTCGACGAAGGCCACGTTGTACGCGCCGAGGCGGTAGGCGTTCTCGCGCGCGACGGCGAGCGCGTCGGGGCTCACGTCCGAGGCGAGCACCTTCGCCGTCGGACGTTGCCGCGCCAGCGTGATCGCCACGCAGCCGCTCCCGGTACAGAGATCGAGCAGCCGCATCGAGAGCGAGACGTGCGCGGTCCGCGCGAGCGCGACGTCGACGAGCGTCTCGGTGTCCGGCCGCGGGATGAGCACGCGCGAGTCGACGCGGAAAGGCCGGCCGTAGAACTCGCGCTCACCACGCAGATAGGCGATCGGCTCGCGCGAACGGCGGCGTTTGACGAGATCGCGCAGGAGCGCGAGCTCCGCGGGCTCGAGGGGGCGCAGCGACTCGATGATGACGCGCGTGCGATCGATCCCGAGCGCGAACGCGACCAACACCTCCGCGTCGAGACGCGGGTTCTCGATCCCACGCGCGCGGAAGTCGTCGGTCGCCCACTTCACGAGCGAGCCGATCGTCCAGGTCTTCTGTGGCTCAGCTTGCAAGCTTCGCGCGCTCCTCGGCGACCACAGCTTCGACCTCACGACGGATCGCGTCGAGCTCCTCCGAGCTCCCGGCCTCGAAGCGCATCACGAGCACCGGACCGGTGTTCGACGCCCGGACGAGGCCCCACTTGGGCGGACCTCCCTCTTCATTGCCGAACGAGATGCGCGCGCCGTCGATGTCGAGCACGCGGTTGCCTGCTGCCTTGAAGTGCTTCGTCACCGCGGCGACGACCTGGAACTTCAGCGCGTCCGGGCAGTCCACCCGGAGCTCGGGCGTGGTGAAGGTCTTCGGCACGTCCGCGAGCATCGCGCTCAGCGGCCGCGGATCGTTCGCGAGGATCTCGAGGAGGCGAAGCGATGCATAGATCGCGTCGTCGTAGCCGAAGTAGCGATCGGCGAAGAAGAGGTGACCGCTCATCTCACCCGCGAGCAGCGCCCCGGTCTCCTTCATCTTCGTCTTGATGAGGGAGTGACCGGTCTTCCAGACGACGGGGTTGCCACCGTGCTTCGCGATGTCGTCGTAGAGCGTCTGCGAGCACTTCACCTCCGCGAGGATCGTCGCGCCCGCCCGCTCCTTCAGCAGCGCGCGCGAAAAGAGGATCATCAGCTTGTCGCCCCACACGACGTCGCCGTTCTCGTCGACCGCGCCGAGCCGATCGGCATCGCCGTCGTAGGCGAGCCCGACGCGCGCCTTCGTCGACTTCACGCGGTCGACGAGGGCGGCGATGTTCTCGAGCACCGTCGGATCCGGGTGGTGATTCGGGAAGCGACCATCCATCTCGCAGAAGAGAGGGTCGGGCTCGAGGCCGAGGGCCTTCATCGTCTTCATCGCCAGCGGTCCGCCGGCACCGTTGCCGGCGTCGACGACGAACGAGAGGCCCGCCGCCTTGGAGAAGTCGAAGCGCGTCTTCAGCTCCGCGACGTACGCGTCCTGCACATCCTGCTGCTCGACCTGCCCGTCCTTCAGAGGTCCGAGCTCGCCCTTCTCGATCCGGCTCTTCAGCGTCTGGATGTCGGGGCCGAAGAAGCTGGCCTTTCCGCGCATCATCTTGAAGCCGTTCTCGTCGCCGGGGTTGTGGCTCCCGGTGATCATCACGGCGCCATCGGTACCGAGGTGGTGCGCCGCGAAATAGAGCATCGGCGTGGGCCCCTCGCCGACGTCGATGACGTGCGCCCCGGCCTCGACGAGCCCCTTCACCAGCGCGGCGAAGAGCCGAGGCGAAGAGAGGCGGCAGTCACGGCCGACCGCGACGCGGAGCATGCCGCTGCCCTCGGCGCGCTGCTCCGTGAGCATTGCGCCGAAGCCGCGGCCGATGCCATGCGCGATGGCATCGCTCAGATCGCGGTCGGCGACCCCTCGGATGTCGTACTCGCGGAAGATATGACCGGGGACTGCAGCGCTCATCCGGGCCACAAAACCGCTTTTGTCGCGGCGCCGCAAGGCCAACGGGGCCGTGACAGGCCCCGCCCCCACAAGCTAAGGTCCCCGCGTTGGACGCCCCCGACGCCCTGCCCCCTTCGCCGCAAGAAGCGCCGTATGTCTACGCGGCAACGGACCTCCGTCCGCGGCAGACCCGCGAAATCGAGCTTTGTGAGAAGGCGTCGCATTTCGACTGGCAATACGCCGGGGCGTTCGCGGTCGGCTTCGGGGCGAGCATCTACCTCAACATCGACAAACTGAAGCACACGACCGAGCCGGGGCTCCGGCTGCTCGGTCCCGGCCTCATCGGCTTCACCTGGGGCGGCTTCCTCAGCGGCGGCTACCTCTCCCTTCCGAAGTGCGACCCGATGTGGGCCTACGGCCCGCCGCCGGAGGGCAACGTCCGCGCGCAGTGGCCGCTCGCGACCGCGATCGCGATCGTCTCCGGCGTCACCGCGCCGATCATGGACTACGCGTTCCTCGGGCCGGTGAAGATCGACTGGCCCGTCACGGAGCGGAGCGCGCGCGTCTTCATCGCCGCGGGGGCCGGCGTCCTCGGATCCCTCTTCCCTTACCTCCTTCCCCCGCGGACATGGGCGGCGGCGAAGGAGATCGAGCGCATGCGCGTCGAGGGAATGCCCGGCGGCGCGCAGCTCTCCTACTGGCGCGCGTTCTGAGCGGACGCCAACATCGGCACGTGCGGCGCCAACGACGCCGCGAGGCGTCGGCCTCCTCGACCAGGACTTGCTCCTCCTAGCTCGAGTCGAGCGCGAGACCACTCCCGCCTCTCGCGCACACCAGGCTCCTCGCACAGCGCGGCCCGCCGGTTTCGCATTGCGAGCGAGCGACGCGGGGCCTTAAGCTCGACCATCGAGGTGATCCGATGAAGAGCGACGCTCGGCCGCCCGCACCGACAGACTCCCGCGGGGCCGCGCCGCCCACGAGGCGTAACGGCGGGGTCCTCCGAACGCCCGCGGCGCTCGCCCTGGCCTCGCTCTTCTTCGGAGCCTGCAGCGCGGAGAACGGCGATCCGCCCCCGTTCGCCACTGGCTCCGAGTTCGACGAGCCCAGGCCGCTGGAGCTGCGCCCCGACGCCGTGAAGGCCGACCAACACTTCAGCGACACCGCGACCGTCGAGGATGGGAAGGTCACGGTCCCCGTGGGCGCGGCCGATCCGACGGGCTCGAACGAGGCAGTCCTCGCAAAGCTGAAGGTCGGCACGGTCCTCGCCGGCAACCGCGACACCGCGTCCGCGGTGCTCGCGAGCTCGAAGAACGCGTACGGCTTCTTGCGGCGCGTGCTCGAGATCGAGCGCCGCGCCGACGAGGTCGTGATCCACACGCAGCAGGCGTACCTCGACGAGCTCTTCAGCGAGGGCGATCTGGTCTGGGACGCCGAGCATCCGAGGGGATCCATCTTCGACGAGACAGGCGGGGGCCTCATCAAGCAATCGCTAAAGCCGCTCGCGAACAACGGAGCGGGCTCGAACAGCGGGTCCGGCCAAGTCGCGGCGAACGCCGAGATCGAGGACACCGCGAGCGACAAGAGCGTGAAGTTTCGGCCCAAGGTCTCGCTGAGCAACGCCAGGGTCGGCATGGATGCCAAGTTCACCGGCGAGCTCAAGATCCGAAAGGTCATCGGCATCCCCTTGGGCGTGAAGCGCGCGTCGGCGCGACTCGATCTCGATCCCGTCGTCAGCGCCGATCTCACGTACGGCGTGAAGGTGCAGTCGACGAGCAGCGCGTTGGGCGGCGCGCTCCACGGGAAGTGGGAGAGCCCGAGCCTGCCGATCCCGATCGGCGGCCCGATCCCGCTGACGGTGCGCCTGCGCGCGGAGGTCACCTGCTCGGTGATGGCGGCGGGCACGATCACGGCGACGTCGCGAGTGTCCTTGCGCGGCCACACTGCCGCCGGCTTCAAGTACGACGGCGGCTTCGACATCGATCCGATCTACGAGCCCCCCACGCTCGAAGCCGCCCACGATTTCCTCGGCGTCACGGGGAAGGCGAGCCTGATCGGCGAGTGCGCCGTCCAAGGAGTCGTGTCGTTGCTCGCCTTCGATGCCGTCGGGCTCGAGGGAGCCGTCGGTCCCTTCGCGGCGCTCCACGCGGACGCCTGCGTGACGGGCAGCGCGGCGTCCGGCGTGAGCGGAGGCTTCACCCTCTGGGAGCAGCACGGACTGCGCGTGGACGTGGACGGCAGGCTTCAGGTCCCCGGTCTCGGGAGCCCCTCGGTCACGAAGGACCTCTTCGGCTTCAAGCCGCTGAAGAGCGACCCGAAGTACTTCGTCGGCAGCAAGGAGACCTGCAAGCTGCCGTCGAAGGACTCGTGCGTCGACAAGCCGAACGGCCTCTATTGCAGCGAGCTCGCGACCTATAGCGCCTACCAGTGCGAGAGCGGGCAGATCGTCTCCGGACAGCAGTGCGCGCCGGGCAAGACGTGCAGCGGCCCGAACGGAAGCGGGACGAAGATCCAGTGCAAGTGATGCGGTAGGCCGACCGAACGAAGAAGCCCCCGCGCCTCTTGCGAGGAGCGAGGGCTTCGTTCGAGCGAGGTCGTTCGATCAGAACCGCGTGTAGCCGTACCGCTGGTAGAGGCCGCGGATCAGATCCAGCAGCTCGACGTGCTCCTGGAGCCGCGCGCGAGCCCGGTTGATGAAGTACTCACGGTTCTCCACCTCCGGCGCCGCCGCATTGCGAGCGTTGTAGTCGTCGATCAGCTTCTGGCCCTGCTTGATGAGGTCCGCGCCCGGGCTGTAGCGACCATCGGCGTATTCGATCGCCGCGTACTGCTTGCCCGTGAGCGGGTCGGCCATGGTGACGGGCGTGAGGCCGGCGCCGGGCGTGAACGCCTCGCCGCAGCCGACGCACCAGACGCGGACAGCGTCGTTCCACGACTGCGAGAAGTTCGACTGGAACTCCGCCATCGAGAAGAACAGCGCGTACGCCTTGTAGAAGAAGTACCAGCCCGAGTTGATCGGGGTGCCGCGGAGCTGGCTGTCTTTCGACGTGACGACCGCGCCGTCCCGACCGCCGAGCGTCTGGAAGACGTTCGGAGACATCAGCTTCGTGCCGGTACCGAGCGCCGACGACTCGGCCCGCCACGCGTACTTGTCGAACGAGTCGGTCGCGACACCACCGAACACGCCGCTCATCGCCTTCGGATACGCGAGGTAGAACCCGATGCGGTAGGTGACGGCGTTCGTCTGGTCCTGCCCGATGAAGTTCGTCGACGTGTTGGTGAGCGTCAGGAGCGCCGCGATCTTGTCGTAGAACGAACCGACGTTCTTGATGCGGTTGAAGTAGCCCTGACCGCTCGCGTTGTCGTAGCGCGTGTAGCGGTACCGAGCTCCGTCCTCGATGTCGAGCGTGAGCTGCTTGTCGTTCGAGCCGCACTTCACCGTGGCGCCCCTCCCGTCACGGCACGCGTACGGTGTGGCGGTCGCCTGATCGAAGAAGCTGCCGTCCGCCTGGAGCGCGCTGTCGTTGTTCGGGATGTAGACGCCGACGTCGGGCGTACCGAGGACGTCGATCAGGCGATCGAGGCCCCAGGTCGTGGCCATCGTCGAGGCAAGGCCGCCGGCGGGATCCTTGAACCAGTCGGCGTTCGTGATGTAGCCGTTCTTCACGCCCTCGGCGCCGCCGAGGACCGCGCGCCAGTGGTAGTCGAGCGAGCCCTGGAAGAAGAGCCAGTGGATGTACTGCGCGTGGACGTGGCTGAAGTACCGCGTGGCGACCTTCGCGAGGTAGCCGTTCGCCATGTTGAAGCCGTTCGCGCGACCACGCGTGAAGGCATCGAACACGTAGTACTGCTTGTAACGGTTCATCGCATCGGACACGACCTCCATCGGGTCCATGCCCTGGTCCCAGCGCTGGCAAAGCGGTCGGTTCGCGCTGCCGGCGAACTCGTCTCCGCAGTAGCGGTAGGGAACGACGTCGTAGCCGCCGCTCTGCGACGTGACCTTGACGCCGCTCGTATTCCCCTTCGCCTTGAGGTACGCGACGCGCGCATTCTCGACGACGTCGGCGAACGGACGGATCTCGCGGCCGCCCTTCTTGATGCCGTCGATGCCCGCGGTGAACTCGCCGGGGATCATCGTGTAGTGACGGTACTGGCGGTTCAGGTTGTCGAGGACCTCAGCGCTGTAGCCGGTGAAGAAGCCCGCACCGAACTTGTTCGCCGACGCGTTGTAGAGCGGGTCCTTGATCGCGCCCTTCGGGAAGGTCTCGACGAGGTCGCCGTATCCGAAGCGGATCGCGGCGTAGTCGTACTTGCCGAGCCCGCGGATGTCGGCGTTGAAGCGGGCGCCGTATTCCATGACGGTGGAGTACTGGAGCTCCGTCATCCCGGCGTTCTTCTGGTTCTCCGTCATCGGAGCGCCGAACTGGAGGTTCTCCCGCTTCAGGTCCCAGAACTCGTCGAAGAAGTTGAGCGCGTCGCTCGATCCTTCGAAGTTGTGACGGAGACCGAGCGTGTGGCCGACCTCGTGCGCGAGGAGCCCGCTCAAGATGCGGGCACGCAGCTCGTCCCACATGCCGTGCTGCGCCTGCTCCTGCTCGGCAGCCGACGCGGACGAGGCAAGAGACGCGTACTTCGCGGCCATCTGCTTCGCGAGGCCGACGACCGAGTCGTCGACGAGCGACGCGTCGAGGTAGCAGTGGTGCTCGCCGAGGAACCGCTGGCGATCGTTCTCCTGCTTCACCACGTCCGACGCCGCGAAGACGTCGGAGATCTTGCTCATGTCGTCGTCGGTCAGCGCCTCGTCGGGCGTCTTTCCGGCGAGGAAGTGCGTATCGGGGATGTCGAAGATCTTCCGCTCGAGCGGCGTGCCCTTGATCATCGCGCGACGCTCGGCTCCCGACGGACCGGTCGCGAGCGGGATCCCCTTCTCCGCGATCGTCTTGAGCAGCGCGCGATCGACACCGAGATCGACGTTCTTCTGGGCGGTCGCGAGATCGAAGCCGGGCTCGCCCGGAGCGATGCCCGAGAACCCACCGACCGCGCTCTCACGCGGACCGGGCACCTCTCCGCGCGCGAGCCGCTTCGCGTACTCGTCGGTGGCGATGCCGTTGACGTAGTCGAACTCCTTCGACTTCCCGTTGATGAGGTTGACGATGTCGACCGCGTTCTGCGCGTAGGTGTCGAGCGCGCCCCCGTAGACGTAGGCGCTGGCGCTGAAGAGCTCGCCGGTGACCGGATCGCCGTAGCTAGGGCCGAAGCCGAGCGGGCCCGAAGGCTGGGGCTTCGTCACCCAGTACATGAACGAGTAGCGAAGGTCACCCTGACGCGCGACGGTGCCCGGCTTTCCGCAAGCGGGGTGATCCCCTTCCTTCACCGGATTGTTCTGGCAGAGGACGAACGAGCGCTCGCCCGCGTGCTTCATCCGCTCGACCTCACCGCGGAGCTCCGCCTGCGGGAGCGCCGAGCCCGGCTCGCGGTCCTCGAGGAGGCGGAGGGAGGCGACCGTCTCGTTGAATGCGTCGTTCCAGCCGTCCGCCGTCGCCTGCGCGACCGGCTTCATCGACTCCGGCCACTCCGCGTTGAGGAAGTAGACGATCGGGCGAACCTTGCGCGCCTTGTACGGCATGCGGACGTTGTCGCCGTTCTCGTGCTTGAGGACGTTGCCCGCCGCGTCGCGCTCGAACCACTGCTCCCAGAGGTTCCAGATGTTCGCGCGGTAGAGGTAACGCTTCTCGAGGGTGCCGTAACGCTGGTCGTACTGCGCGCGCTCGGTGCGGAAGAAACCGAACTCGTCCATCATCGGAAGACCGACGGGGCTGCCGCTGACGGTGCGGATCGGGTTGCCGTCGTCATCGAGGAGCGGAACGCGATCGGGGTATTCACGAGGCTCGAAGTCCCGCTCCGGCACCTTCATGAACGAGAGACGGGCGCTGATGTCACCCGGACCGCAACCCGTATCGCGGTAGTAGAAGAAGCAAGTGCGCGTATCGGGCCGCACGGTGTAGCGCGCGCTGATGTCGACGTAGTCCTTCTGGAACGTCGGGTGATCGGGGTGATCGCTCGCCTGGATCCACGTGGTCGACGCGCTGATCGCCTCGAAGCCCGGAGCGACGAACATGCGCTGGCTGATCTTGTTCGTGCCCCAGTCGACGCGCATGTACTCGCGCTTGTCCCACGTTCGATCGGTCGAGTTCTCTTCGATGATGTTCGTCTCTTCGCCGGTCGACGCGTTGTAGCCGCGGCGAATGTCGAAATGGCTCTCGATCGGGAAGGCCGCGATCGTACCGCCGTGCTCGTCGCCCGAGTTCAGGATGTCCGGGTCCTCGCGATAGGCCTGGAGCTCCTTCCCGTCCTCGGAGATACGCCACTTCATGCGGTACATGTCACCGGCCGCGCCGATGAACGCCGTCGCCTGCGCAGCGGGGACGTCCGTGATCGTCGCGCGGAAGTACCAGCTGTCGCTGTCGTCGAGGAAGCGTCCCTGCCCGTCCGGTCGCAAGAAGATCGACTTCGGGACGACATTCGCCTGCACGTGGTTGATGGGATCACGCTCTTCCGCACACCCCTGCGCTCCACCGAGCACCGTCAACGCGACCGCCCCGAATACGGCAGCCTTCGCACGAAGCTTCCAATCGCCCATTCCTCAGCCCCTTCTCGCTCCGCCAAAGGCAGAGCCGCCCAACCCACCAATCGCGTGCAGCTCTTCCGCCGCAACGACGACTCGCGAACCGTAGGCCGTAACGACCTACGCGCAGCGCGACGTGACATCGAGCGTGGGTGGCAGAGCACCAGCCGCGGCGCGGATCGACCGGCGCCGTGAGGGGCTCTGCCTTGCCCACGCCAAGTCGCGCGTCGTTGCACGACTCCTGCCAATTTCCCTTTGGTGGATATCGCCGAAAAATCCGCAATTCGGATTTCGTCGGCACACTCGGCGTCAACGTACGAACACCAAGAACGCACGCTCAGCCGCGCTGGAGGCCTCGACCGTTCGGTTGCAGAGGTGGACCTTCGACGCTCGTCGAGCTCAGACCGCGGGGCGGGGCGGCTCGGAGCTCGTCGAGGTCGGACGAGCTCCTTCGGTGGCGGCCGAGTCACGAGCCGTGCGCGCCCATCGTCCGCGTGCGCGGAGCGCTGCGAGGATGTCCCTCACACCGATGTGCTTCGCCTCCGGCTCGCGGCAGACGTGATCGACGCAGGCCGCGTAGATCTGCGTGAGGCCCACCGCGGTCGCAGCGTTCATCGCAGCGGCCACGCCCGGGACCCCGGCGAGCGGGGCGTTGAGGGCGGCGCGTACGCCGAGGCCGACGAGCGCGGCCTTTGCGAGCGGTCCTCCGGGCAAGTCTCGCACGCGCCTGCCTCGCGCGTGTGCAATGCGCGCCGTCAACCATGCGTAGACGGGCAGCAGCGCGAGCTCGTCGGCCAAAGGGATTGGCGAGAGCATGACCGCGACGCCCGCAGCGGCGACCGACGCGCCGCCGACCGCGCGCATCGCGGACTCCGAGCTCGTCGCGACCTCGGAGCTCGCGCCGACTTTGCTCATGCGAGCACTCCATTCTCCTCGAGCTGGTCGATCATGTGCCCGACACGCTGCGGGTCGAACGTACGTCCGAAGACCCGCGCGACGCGCTGGAGGATCTTCGCCTCGGGAAGCATGAGCGTCTTGTCGACGGCGGCAGCGGTCTCGAGCACGCGGAGGAAGGCGTCACGCGCGCCTTCGGGGACCGACTGCAGGCGCTCCAGCCAGTCGCTCTCGTCGGAGCCGAGACGCTTCAAGAGCTGCCGCCTTCGCTCCTCGTCCAGGTCGCCGAGACGCTGGGTCAGACATGCCGTCTCCTCCAGCGACATTCGTCCGTCGGCGATGAAGACGTACCAGAGCCCCTCGATCAGGAGGTCCATGCACGGCGCACACGTCGCCTCCGCTGCACGGAAGGCATCGACCATCGCACGCTCGTACCGAAAGAATCGTCGCAACGTATGCCCGAGCCGGCGCGTGACGACGACGTTGGTCACGGCCGACGAGAGGACTCCGGCGAATGGAAGGAGATTCCGGAGGACGCTCTCCCCGAGGATGACGTTGGCAGCGCGCGCGAACAGCGCATCGCTCTCGACCGCTGCTCGATGAACGAGCGCCTGCCCGAGATCTTCGTGATCGACGTCGCGCGGGCCCCCCGGCTCGAGCGCAAGGAGCAGGAGCACGTCCTCGGCCCCCTCCAGGTTCACCTCGAAGATCTCGGCGAGCTCGCACGCGAGGTCGACATGGCAGACGGCTCGCATCGCCATCTCTCCACCGATGGCGGCTGCGGCGAATGGAAGCGCGACGACAGCGGCCAAGCCCTTCGTCTCGGCGGTCGCGACCGTCGCGCCGGTCGTCGCTGCGCCGCTGATCCCCCCGGTGACTGCGGTCTTCGCGCATGCCCAGCGCACGACGCTCCGCGCGCGCTCCTCGGGAGCGAGTCCGGCGTACGCGCCTGCCTCCCGCTTTGCGCGCGCCTTCGCACGTGCGCGGTTCATGCGCCGATGGACCACGCGCTCGAGCCAGCTGCGTGTGCGCACGTCTTCACGGACGAAGGCCCCCTCACCGATCGCCTCGACGCCGGTCGATATCGACATGCTCGGCAACGTAGGTCGCTTCCCATGGATTCGCCGCTGCCACGACCAGACGCGACGAGACATGGCGGCGGACGGCGGCCGCAGCGCGGCGTGTCGCGAGGGTCGCACGATCCTCAGGTCCCATTGACGGTGTCGGAAGCGGGCGACACGCTAGCTTCCAACGTGGCTCGCTCGGTGTCCGAGTGGTCGTCACGAAAAGGCGAGCCCCATGCTTCCATTTGCGACGTTCGCGCTCGGTTTCGCAGCCGGATGGGTGACCCGCGGCACGGGGGGGTCGTCTCGATCAGCCGCCACCGCGGTGCTCGCTGCCGCGCTCGCCGCGGTCGAACGGATCAAGCGCAAGGTGGCCATCGAGAAGGACGTCCTCGAGGACCTCTTCGCCGAGGCGCGGGCGCGCGCCGACGTTCTGGGTCAGGAGCGTGCCGCGCGGAAGAATGTTCAGAACGGCACCAACGGGAAGCACCAGCCGGTGGGAGAGGCCGCGGCGTGACACCACGTGCGCTGCTGGAGCTCGCGCATCACCATCCGGGCCGTCTGCGCGTCCGATCCGACGCGCTCTGCGAATCGGCGCACGGTGGGGATGCCGGCGCGAGGTTCGACCTGGTCCGATCGACGCTGAGCGCGATGGTCGGCGTCCGCTCGGTTGGCTTCAATCCCCGCTCGGGGAGCGTGCTCGTGGAATACGAGCCGGGCGCCGTCGATCCCAACGCGCTGATCGACGCCGTCGCCGTCACCGCCGGTCTCGATCTCCCGGACGAAGAGGTCCGCGCGCAGCGGATGCATCCCGCACGGGCCGCGATCGGGGCCGCGCGCGGTCTCAATGCGCTGACCCGCGAGCTCACCGGCGGACGCGCGGACCTCCGCACGCTGGTTCCCATCGCGATGAGCGGCCTCGCTGCCTATTCGTTCATCGTGGGCAAAGACCGCATGCCCCGATGGGACAGCCTCGCCTACTGGGCGTTCTCGATCTTCCAGACGTTGCACGCGAGCGAGATCGCGGATCGCGAGGACCATCCGTCATGAGCGCAGCCGCGTCGTGGTCGGTTCGACGCGTCGGCGTCGATCGGCTGCGCGTCGACGGGAACCCATCGGCCTCGCTCCTCGCGTGGATCGGCGGGCAGGAGGCCGTCACGGAGGTCGCGGTCAACGAGACTCGCGACTCCATCGAGGTCGTGGTCCGCGAGAAGCGCGCGCTGGCGGCCCTCGCTCGCAGCGTGGAGGACCGGCTCTTCGCGGCTTCGCGGCGGCCATCTCCTCCTTTCGGCGTGACCTTGCTCCACGCCTTGCCCGGCCGCGCACGCCTCCGCGTGAGTGGGCTCGCCGATCGCGACGTCGAACGGCTCGCCGAGTGGCTGCGCTCCTCGCCTGGTGTTCATCGCGCCCGTCCGTCGCCGGCGAGCGGATCGATCGTGGTGTGGTTCGACCCGGCGCTGACCAGCGCAGAGTCGATCGTGCGCGATGCCCGGGCGAGCGATCGGCGAGCATGGCCGAGCTCCACGCCGGAGCCGTCGGGGTGGGGACGTGCGCTCGCCAGCACGGCCGTGCTGGCCGCCTCCGTCACGTTGCCTGGCACCATCCCAGCGCCTCTGCTCGGCGTATCCATCGCATGCACCGGCATCCCGTCCGCGCTGCGAGCGGCCGCCGCGCTGCGCGAGCGTCGCGTCGGGGTCGACGCCCTCGACGTGGTGGCGATCGGGATCCTGGTCGGCACCGAGCGCTTCGCGTCCGCAGCGCTCGTGACCTGGCTGCTCAGCCTCGGCGACCTCGTGCTCGCACGCACGCACGCGCGCGCACGACGGGCAATCACCGAGCGGCTCGATCTCGAGACCGTCGAGGCGTACCGGCTCCGCGGTGAGGTCCCGGAGCGCGTCACGCCGACCTCGCTTCGACCCGGCGATCGGATCATCATCGAGACGGGCGCGCGCATCGCGGCCGACGGCGTCGTCGAGCGCGGCATCGCGCTCGTCGACGAGAAGGCCCTCACGGGCGAGTCACTGCCCCGCACGCGGACGCTCGGCGAGCGTGTCCTCTCCGGAAGCGTCGTCGTCGACGGCCAAGTCATCGTGCGGGTCGAGCGCACCGGCGCAGAGACGACGGCGAGCCGGATCGCGGCCGTGCTCGCTGGAGCAGGGACGAAGCCGATGACGCTGCAGCGCGACGCCGAGCGCGTCGCCGACCGGCTCGTCCTGCCGACGTTCGCGCTCGCAGGGGCAGCCGGCGCGCTCGCCGCGCAGCTCGATCGGATGACCAGCGTGCTGATCACCGACTTCGGCACCGGGCTTCGCATCGCCGTACCGGCAGCAGCACTCACCGCGATGACGCTTGCCGCTCGAGAAGGTGTGCTCGTCAAAGGCGGTCAGTTCCTCGAGCGGCTCGCGAAGGTGGACACGATCGTCTTCGACAAGACGGGTACCCTCACGCGCGGCGAGCCCGAGGTGGTGGCGATCGACGTGATCGGACGGCTCTCGTCCGCAGACTGCCTTCGGCTTGCCACCGCCGCCGAGGCTCGTCAGAAACATCCGATCGCACGGGCGATCCGGCGCTGCGCAGAGCGGACCGGAGTGCGTCCGTGTCGGGCCGAGGTGGGGTCCGAAGTGGTCTCGGTCGGTCGTGGCGTCTCGGCCTCCGTCGAGGGCCAGCACATCATCGTCGGCGGCAAGCGCACCATGCTCGAGCACGGCGTCCGCGCCGGTGAAGCTCGCGCGGTCATGGATCGTCATCGTGCGCTCGGAGCGTCGAGCGTGCTGCTCGCGATCGACGGCCAGCTCGCGGCCGTGCTCGCGATCGCCGACGAGCCCCGAGCCGAGAGCGCAAACGTCATCCACGTGCTGCGGGGCGGTGGCAGGCGCCAGGTGCTCTTGCTGTCGGGCGACTCCAAGGCCGTCGTGCAGGCCGTCGGTCGCGCGCTCGGGATCGACCGCGCCGAGGGCGAGCTCTTGCCCGAGGACAAGGTACTCGTCGTCCGCGAGCTCCAGGCCGCGGGGCGAACGGTGGCCATGATCGGAGACGGCATCAACGACGCGCCGGCTCTCGCGGTGGCCGACGTCGGGATCTCGATCGAAGGCGGCACTGATCTCGCGGTCGAAGCAGCGGACGTCGTGCTCCTCGAGGGCGGGCTCGCAAAGCTCCCACGAGCCTTCGCCATCGCGGACCGCGGCATGGCGAACGTGAAACGGAGCCTCGGGCTCGTGCTCGCGCCGAACGCGATCGCGATCGTCCTCGGCGCCTTCGGGCTGCTCTCACCGGCCGTGGCGACGATCGTAAACAACGGCTCCACCATCGCGGCAGCGCTCGCGGCGGTCGCTCCGCTCGTCGGGAATCGACGCGCGGGAACGAGCGGATGACCTCGCGTCGGACGAGCACTACATCGCCGCAGCGCGCACTCGAACGAGTGCGAACGGGCCTGCACCGTGCATCAACATCGTGCTCACGAGGAGGTCGTTCATGGCTGAGCCCGTCACGGTCGAATCGAACGGCACGACGCCGCTCGGTACACACCCCACTCCCGAGCGCGCACGCGCGCGGGCGACCGCCTTGTGGCAGTCGATCTCCGGCGCCTTGCGGAAGCCTGCCATCGGCGCCGGCGTCGCCGGGGCGACCGTGCTCGCGGCCGGCGCGATCTGGGGCGTCACCGAGGCGGCGCTCGCCGGAGTGGCCGCGTGGGCGGTCTTCCGCGCGCTCAAGAAGCGGGCAGCGACGCGCGGTGAGACGAGCGAACCGGCGGCCTCGTCCGGCTGACGAGACCGCGCGGTCTCATCCGAGCTTGAGGAAGCGCGCGAGCACCTTCTTCTCGCCCCAGCCAGGGAAGAAGGCGACGACGGCGGGCTCTCCGGCAGTGACGAGCTTCATCACCTCGCCACGCCCGAAGCGCTCGTGCACCACCTTGCTCCCCCGCCGGAGCTCGACTCCGTCCTGTGCGTCTTGCGCCTCGTCGTAGTCGACGAAACGCTCGCCCGGCTCGGGCGCGCGACGGCCTGGCGGCGCCGCGCCCTGTCGCCACGCGGCCGGGCCGGCGCCCCACTCGCTCGGAGTGACTTGCTCGTTCGAGCCGCCCCCACCCGGACGGCGCCACGACGGAGACGGCGTCGTCGACGCCGGCCGGGAGCGCCACGACGTGGCTGCTGCCATCGAGTCGCGATCGATCCATCGACCCGAGGCGCCCGCCGCGCGCGCCGCCGCCGTCTCGAGGTGCTCGATGGCGTCGGCCGGAAGATCGCCGACGAAGCGGCTCGGGACACCGAGCCGGGTGGTGCCGAAGATCTGGCGCTGCTTCGCGTGCGTGACGATGAGGTGTTGCCGCGCCCGGGTGATCGCGACGTAGGCGAGCCGGCGCTCCTCTTCCATCTCTTCCGGGCTGCGAGGCTCCTGGTTCCGGTACGGGAACATGTCCTCTTCCATGCCCGTGAGGAGGACGAGCTCGAACTCGAGGCCCTTCGCGCCGTGGATGGTCATGAGCGTGACCTTCTCGACATCGCCGAGCTTGTCCGTGTCGCTCACGAGCGAGACGCGCTCGAGGAAGCCTTCGAGCGTCGGCGCCTCACCTCGCGCCTCTGCCTCGGTCTCGTAGTCGCTCATCGAGCCCTCGAGCTCGGCGAGGTTCTCGAGCCGGCCTTCGGACTCGGCCGTGTCCTCGTCCTCGAGCGCCTTCTTGTAGCCGCTCTTCGCGAGCAGGATGCGCAGGACCTCGGCCGCCGGCCGGTCCTTCGCCTCGCTCATGAGGAGGTTCATCAGCTCGCGGAACTGGCCGAGCCGCTTCCTCGCGGCCGACCCGAGATCCTCGGCGAAGTCGTCGAGCCTGCCGAGGGCCTCGAACAGCGAGAGTTGCTGCGTGGTCGCGTACGTCGCGAGCCGCTCGACGGTCGTGTGGCCGATGCCGCGCGGCGGCGTGTTGATGATGCGAAGCAGGTCGACGTCGCTCTTCGGATTGACGAGCACACGGAGATACGAGAGCGCGTCCTTCACCTCGGCGCGGTCGTAGAACTTCGTGCCGCCGACGATCTGGTACGGGATGTCGACCGAGCGAAGCGCCTCTTCGAGGACACGCGACTGGGCATGCACGCGGTAGAAGACCGCGACCTCCTTCGGGCTGATCCCGGCGTCGCGCGCGTCGCGGATCGCACGCACGACGCAGGCGCCCTCGTCGCGCTCGTCGGCGCATGCGATGACGCGGATCTGCGAGCCGTGGTCTTTGTCGGTCCACAGCTCCTTCGGCTCGCGCGTGGGCGAAGGCGCGATGACCGCGAGCGCCGACGAGACGATGTTCTTCGTCGAGCGGTAGTTCTGCTCGAGCTTCACGACCTTCGCGTCGGGCCAGTCGCGGCGGAAGTAGCGGATGTTGCGGACGTCGGCGCCGCGCCAGCGGTAGATCGACTGATCGTCGTCGCCGACGACGCAGAGGTTCTTGGTGCGCGCGGCGAGCCGCTTGAGCAGGCGGTACTGGATCTGGTTCGTGTCCTGGAACTCGTCGACGAGGATGTAGTCGAACTTCTTCTCGAGCGCGTCACGCGCGCGGAGGACCTCGGCGGGGAAGGAGCCGTCGTTCGTCGCCTCGAGCACGCGCACGACCGACAGGATGAGGTCCTCGAAGTCGAGCGCGTTCGCCGCCTTCAGCGCCGCTTCGTACCGCGTGTAGGCCTTCTGGATGGCGTCATCGAGATAGCTGTCGAGGTGCATGTCCGCCGGACCGCGCCCCTCCTGCTTCTCCTTGTGGATGCGCGCGAGGACGGACTTCGGCGAGTAACGACGGTCGTCGAGGTTCATGTCCCGGAGGACACGCGTGACGACGGCCTTCTGGTCGGTGGTGTCGTAGATGACGAAGCTCTTCGTCCGATCGATGGCTTCGGGGTAGAGCCGGAGGAACTTGGCGCACGTCGCGTGGAAGGTGCCGACCCACAGATCGCGAGCGACCGGGCCGAGCAGATCCGGCCGCTCGAGGCGGGCGCGCATCTCCCCGGCGGCCTTGTTGGTGAACGTCACTGCGAGGATCCGCCACGGCGGCACGCGTTCACGGGCGACGAGGTTCGCGATCCGATAGGTGATGACGCGGGTCTTACCGCTCCCCGCACCGGCAAAGACCAAGAGCGGTCCCCCGACGTGAGCCACCGCCTCCGCTTGCGGCGTATTGAGCTCGACCGGTGACGCGGTTGCGCCGTGAGCCTGCGACTGGGGCGCGTCTTGCATTCCCTCCCCGCTTAGCCCCCCCAAGTTCGAGGCGCCAGGAAACAGAGCAGAGTCGGGACCGACGAGGTCACAGCCTGTTCCGGACCGCGAAACTTCAGGTATAGTCCGAAATCAAGGAAACGGCTGAGATGCCTGCACAGAGCGAAGAAAAGGACCCGACTGTGGAGACCGCAGAGCCCGGGGCCAACGGCGAGGTTTCGTCCAACGAGGAGGTTCCGGCGAGCGGCGCAGCCGCCGCGGGCGATCCCGTTGCCGAGGCGAAGGCCGAAGCGGCCCGGATGAAGGACCAGTGGATGCGAACCGCTGCGGACTTCGACAATTTCAGGAAGCGTTCGCGCCGCGAGCTCGAGGACACCCGCAAGGCGGGCAAGGAGGATCTCCTCAAGGAGTTCCTTCCCGTGTTCGACAACCTCGAGCGCGCGATCCACAGTGCCTCGCGCGCCACGGAGGTGAAGGCCGTGGCCGAGGGTCTGCAGATGGTCCTCCGGCAGTACCTCGAGACGCTCTCTCGCGGTGGAATCACGAAGGTCCCCGGAGTCGGCTCTCAGTTCGATCCGACGTACCACGAGGCGATCCAGCAGCTGGAGACCGACGAGCAGCCGGCAGGAACCGTGGTGGCGGAGGTCCAGCCCGGCTACATGCAGGGCGATCGCCTGATCCGCGCAGCGATGGTCGTCGTCGCGAAGCCGAAGCCGACGGGCGACGGCGCGAGTGGGGGCGAAGCCACGTCGTCCGAGTGATGTGAGGGGAAATGACGAAGGTCATTGGTATCGACCTGGGCACGACGAACTCCTGTGTGGCGATCGTCGAGACGAGCCCGACCGGTAAAGTCGACGTACGAATCATCCCGAACGCGGAGGGCGCTCGCACGACGCCGTCCATCGTCGGCTTCACTGCGAGCGGTGAGCGCCTCGTGGGCCAGCCGGCCAAGCGTCAGGCGGTGACGAACGCGCAGAACACCGTCTATGCCGTCAAACGTCTGATCGGCCGGAAGTACCGCGACGACGAGACGAAGCGTCAGGTCGAACGAAGCCCGTTCAAGATCATCGAGGCGCCGAACGGCGACGCGTGGGTCTCGGTCGCGGGCAAGGACATGTCTCCGCCCGAGGTGAGCGCGATGGTGCTCGCCCGGATGAAGGAGATCGCCGAGACCTATCTCGGCGAGCCGGTCACCGATGCCGTCGTCACCGTTCCCGCCTACTTCGACGACGCCCAGCGGCAGGCCACGCGCGACGCCGGCAAGATCGCCGGGCTCGAGGTCCGCAGGATCATCAACGAGCCGACGGCCGCCGCGATCGCATACGGCCTCGACAAGAAGGGCACCGAGCGCATCGCGGTCTACGACCTCGGCGGAGGCACCTTCGATATCTCGATCCTCGAGATCCAGGAGGGCGTGTTCAGCGTCCGCGCGACGAACGGCGACACGTACCTCGGCGGCGAGGACTTCGACCTTCGCATCGTCGACGCGATCGCCGAGTCGTTCCAGAAGGAGCACGGCGTCGATCTCAAGAAGGATCGCATGGCGCTCCAGCGCCTGAAGGAGGCCGCCGAGAAGGCGAAGCACGAGCTCTCCTCCTCGCTCGAGACCGAGCTCAACCTGCCCTTCATCGCGACGAACTCGAAGGGCGAGCCGCTCCACGTCCAGAAGACGATGACGCGCACGGAGCTCGAGCTCCTCACGGGCGAGCTCATCGAGCGCAGCCTCGAGCCGTGCCGCCGCTGCCTCCAGGACGCCAAGCTCACGCCGCAGGACATCAACTCGGTCGTCCTCGTCGGCGGCATGACGCGCATGCCCGCCGTCGTGAAGGCGGTGAAGGAGTTCTTCGGCAAGGAGCCGAACAAGGGCGTCAACCCGGACGAGGTCGTCGCCGCCGGCGCCGCCCTCCAGGGCTCGGCGCTCGGCGCTGAGTCTCCGGTCGAGATGCTCCTCCTCGACGTCACCCCGCTCTCGCTCGGCGTCGAGACGGGCGGCGGCGTCTTCACGGTCCTCATTCCGCGCAACACGACGATCCCGACGGAGCGGAACGAGATCTTCACGACGAGCGTCGACAACCAGAACTTCGTCCCGCTCCACATCCTCCAGGGTGAGCGTCCGATGGCCGCGGACAACCGCAGCCTCTCGCGCTTCGAGCTCACCGGGATCCCGCCGGCGCCGCGTGGCGTGCCGAAGATCTCGGTGACCTTCCGCATCGACGCGAACGGCGTCGTCTCGATCGACGCGAAGGACCTCGGCTCGGGCCGTTCGCAGCAGATGAACATCACGCCCACCAGCGGCCTCTCGAAGGACGAGATCGACCGCATCATCGGCGAGGGTGAACGTCACCAGGCCGCCGACGCCGTGCGCAAGGAGCTCGCCGAGGTCCGCAACCAGGCCGAGACGCTTCTCTACACGACCGAGGCCGCGCTCGAGGGCTACCAGGACCTCGTCGACGGCGAGATGATCGAGCGCACGCGCGACAGCTGCAAGCGGCTCCGCGAGCTCATCGATCAGCAGGGCGACCTCACGAGCCTGCGCTCGCAGTACCAGGACCTCGAAGCGCTCACGTTCAAGATCGCCGAATCTCTTTACGGCACGGGCTGACGGCTCCACGAAAGCGGCTGACGGCTCCACGGAGCGAGCTGACCGCTCCACGCCCCGGGTCGCCGACCCGGCCCGCCAACGGGTCGAACGTCCGGCATCGTACCGGGGCGGTCACGCTTCCCCCGGGCGAGGCGGATGCGTATGTTCGCGAACGTGACCGACACGCGCCGGGCAGGGCCATGGTCCGAGCAGCGACGTGAGGGCCGCTATCCCGCGCGGATCGTTGCCCGGCTCGTCCGCCGAGGCCAGACGATCGAGCTCCTCACGAACGACGTGAGCTTTCGCGGCGTCTTCATTCGCACGGACTCACCGCCGACACTCCGCCAGCTCGTGAAGTTCGAGCTGCTCCTCCCCTCGAACGTGGTGGTCTCGGGCCACGCGATGGTGGTGCACGTCGCAGCGAGACCCGACGACCAGCCGAAGGGCGAAGGCGCGGTCCCGGGCATCGGCCTGCAGTTCTGGGGGCCGCTCACTAACGCGAAGGACTGGGAGCAGTTCGTCCACCAGCTCAAGGTGCGCGAGCGCGCCGGCATGGCGACCGCGAAGGCGACCGACAAGGTGCGACGCGCATCGGAGCGCTTCAAGCTGGCGCTCGAGGTCGTCCTCGACGGAAAGACCTCGATGACGCGCGACGTCTCCGAGAACGGCATGGCGATCCGCACCGATCTCGCGCTCCCCGTCGGCGCACGCGCACGGGTCGAGATGCGCACGGGCCACGGCGAAGCCGCATCCTTCGACGTCGTCGTCCGGCGCACCATCGACGAGAGCGGCTTCCGCGGTCTCGGCGTCGAGCTCGCCGCTCTCGATCCGACGCAGCGCGCAGCCCTCCTCGACTTCCTCCGCAGGAACGCGCCGGACGACGAAGAGCCGCTCTTCATCGACGTCGACGATCCGGAGCTGCACTGAGCAGCATGCCGCTCAAGGCCCGGCCGGCGCCACCGGCGGTCAGCGCAGCTCCGACACGACGTCGTTGAGCTTACGAAGGGCGGCCCCGCCCGCGTACGAGTAGCTCACGGCCGTGTCGGTCCCCCAGACGGTCACGCCGAAGGGACCATGGCTGTCGATCTTGTGGCGTCCCGCCCCGCACGTCCCACTACCGATCTTTTGAGGCGAGCCGCCCCTCGTCAAATAGAAGCGAGCGTACTCGTAACGCCCTTCGTTCCCAACGGGCGCCCAGTTCTGAATCGGACCTGCACAATCCAGCTCGACCGGCTGGAAATCACCGTTGTCCGGACGCGCCCGGACGACGACGAGATGCGAGTTTGTGTAGGTCGGGTCGACGAAGAAGACGTAGCTATCGAGATATTGGTCGGCTGGTACGACGAACGAAAACTCAGGATCCCCCTGGTCTGCATTGCGATCGAAGCCAGACCCAGTCATGTGCTCGTACAACATGATTGGATGTTTGTCGTCCTGGGTTCGCACGACGAAAGGCTCGAAGGTCGTGAAGCGCACCGATTGCCCCTTCGAGAGAACCGACGGTGCATCCTGCGGGCGGCGAGGCTCGTAGGCAAGGACGGTATCGTCCGCGGCCGCCATGACGCGGTAGTAATATTCTTCCGGGCTACCATCCAGTCGGCGCGAGATGTGGGGGACCCCGACATATTCACGTCCCCAGGATTGCAGCGGGAGCAGCTGGCGGGTCGACTGATCGCAATAGGACTCGGAACTGGGCGCGTTCATGCATTCATGTCCGCCCCATAGCGCCACGCTCTTGTTTGCCGAAATCAAGGCACCGGTCAGCTCTTTGTTCTGCACGAACTGAAGGAGCTCGCCCCGATTCAGCCGGTACGTGTGAGGGACGCCTGCTTCAGCGCCATCGACACCCTTTCCTGGTTGGATCGGCACCTTGCTGAGGATGGTCACGTCGGTCGCGTCCTCGGCCGCGACGATCTGAGTCGAAGGTGCCGTGCTGAACAGCTGGCTCACCTCCCACGCGTTTGCGACGACATATTCGGTCTTCCACGACGCGATCGGAAGAAGAAGAGTCGCGGAGCTCGCTGCGCTCCTTGCTCCGCCAAACGGATAAATGCTGTAGGCACTCACAGGGGCCGAGGTTCGGATTCGAAAGGAGCTACCTCGTCCTGTTTTGTGAACAGTCGTGTCGGCGACGACAGCGGGTTCGATGCCGGCAGGACACTGCATGACCGACCGCTCTGTCCCATGGGAGAGAAAGAGGACCAGCACTTCGTCCGGCTGAAGCTCCCCGTCGAACGGTTCGTACGTCACCTCCTGGCCGGTCGTACGAACGATGCGCCCCGAACGGACGACGTCGATCGGCTTCCCCGCGTAATCGGCGTCCAGACGTACGGGCGTCACCCAGGTGTTCGCGATGAATGCGGCCAGGCACGCCGTCCGTACGTCGATGAAGTAGGGGGGCGGAATGGCCACGAACTCACACCCCACGGAGGCGCTTCGGCTCACCGCTGCGTCGCACGCCGGAACGCACCGCCCCTCCGAGCAGGCTTCTTCCGGGGGACAAATGGCTACGATCTTCGAGTCGTCGCACGCGCCGACGACGGAGCGGAAATCACGCGAGCAACGCACCGCCCCTTCGTTGCACACCGGAGGGGTCCCGGCGTCCGTATCGCTGCTCAGCGGAGGGGGGGATTCGGGGCCCGGCACGAAACCATCCCGATCACGGTTGCACGCCCATACGGCCAGCACGACCGCGGCAAAGCAAGCTCCGGAGCGATACCCGAGCGGCATTCTCACCGGATCACCTCGGCGTTTGGATGGGAGCCGGTGTCCGCGGTGCCGCGGCCAAGCTCTCCGTAGTAGTTGGATCCCCAGCATTTGATCTTTCCATCCACGAGCGAAGCGCACGTGGACGACACGGTCGTGGCGAACGAGATGACCTGCCCAGCCAATTGAGTGACCTCCAGCGGCTTCCGGATCCCGACGAGCTCATCGGGAGCGACACCGAGAGTGCCTGCCGTATTGAGTCCCCAGCGGAAGAGACGGCCCGTCGACAGCAGTGCGCCTCCTTGGTGATCGGTCAGTGGCGATACGTCTACGCTGTTCGCCGCGGAGATCTTCAGATCGACCACGAACCCGCTGGTGGGAAGGTTGAGGGTACCGGTCAATCCCGCAGCAAAGACGGCCGCGTCCGCGGGTGACGGGCCCCAGCGTCGAACCACACCGTCGGTCCCGACAAAGGCAAAGGCACCGATCTTCGCCACGCCAGGCATCTCGAGGGGGACGGTTCGATCCGACAAGGAGGTCTCTCCGATTGCGAGCTCACCAGCGCTCGCGAGGATGTTGCCCTCGCGGAGCGCCACGATGGTGTCGCTAGCCGTCCACGTGGCAATCGCGAGCGCCTCGATCGGCGGGCGGAAGGTGGTGACTCGTTGCGGCTCGAAGGGCGCGGCGGTACCGGCATCGCCGCCCAATCCTGGCATCCAGCGCCCCCAGCAGTAGAGCGCTCTGTCCGAAGACGCGATCGCGCAGCCCGTTTCGAAGCCGAGCTGGACCTCATCGACGGGCGGCAGGCCCTCGACTCGCGTCGGAGTAGAAAGATGCAACTCGCTCGGTGGCCGCCCCAGCTGACCGAGGTCGTTACGTCCCCAGCAGTAGACCGAGCCGTCCTCGGTACGAGCACAGGTGCCGAAGTTTGGTCCCACACTCAGCTGGGTCACGGAGGCGAGCCCAACCACCGGCGCCGGGGTAGCGCCCTCCAGGATCGACACGGCGCTGCCTCGGCCGAGCGCGCCGTCCGTGTCGCTCGATCCGCCGTCGGCGAGGCTCGCCGCGAAGATCTTGCTATCGCGCCCCCAGCAGCGCACGGTTCCGTCGCGAACGAGTCCGCAGAAGTGCCGGCTACGACTTCCGCTTACTGCGATGTAACAGGGCTCTTCCGTGCACACGACCTCTAGAGACTTCGGAACCTGCGCGTCCGTCGGAGCTGCGTCGGCGGGCAACGAATCCGACGCACCGTCGGCCCTGCCTGAGTCGCTCGCCGACGGGTCACCATCGGTTCGTTCGGGCACGTCACTGGTCTTGTCGACGACCGCGCAGGAGAAGACCGTCGCGAGGGCGGGCAGGGAGACCACTAAGAACATGCGACCGGCCGAGGATGGAAAAATCTTCAAGGCTGTGCCCCCTGCGGCGTGGTTGCGGCCGTGCGATGGAGCGCGAAGCCCGCGCCAGGCATGAAGTTCGGGTCCTGTGGCACGGACTGCCCTACGACCCACACCTCGCCGTCAGCTCCGGCCCATATTCCCCTGAATCCGCCGAGCGGACCGCCGCTATACGATATCGCTACGGGCTTCAGGGCCGTGCCGTTCCATCGATAGACGAGACAGCCGCTGGACAACCAGACATCGTCCGCCGCGAGCGGGAAACCGGCACTGTTTCCGCTCGTGCACTTTGGATCGGGCGTCGCCATGTATTGCGAAGCTCCGAGGCCTCCATCCTCGGTCGACGTATATAGAAAATATCCCGTCCTCGACGGATGAAGGCGCACCCAGAGCTGGCTCAGGCTGCCTGCCCCGGTGGTATGCGCCGAGAAGAATCCGCCGATCTGGTTCCGGTCGGCGCTTGGCGTGATTGTCCAGTTCACCCCATCGTAGTGCGCGATGGTCGCGCGCCCGAAGAGCACATTTCCGACATACGAGAGGCCGCTGACGTACACGTCGTCAGGGCCATTCCCCCAGACAGCTCGCCATCGATAGGTGGTGCGATCGGTGGGGCCGGTCTTCGGCGACAATCGATCGTCGAGCACGTTGCCGTCGGCGTCCTCCCGAAAGCGGACGACCTCTGCGGTGTCTCGAACGGCCCATAGCGCGTCTCCCGCCGGTGTCAACCAGTTGCCCTGGTTGGTCGCGGGGCCGAAGGCCACCGGAAACTCTCGAAATGTCGGCGGTGCTCCGTCCTTCCCCGAATACCGAATGAGGATGTCACTTCCGATGAACCAGGCGTCGTCCCTGCGCCTCGTCCAGACGCCCGTGAGCAACGACGTTCGCGGCTCGCCGTACTGGTAGGCGATTTTCCACGCGGTGCCGTCCCACTTCAGGATCGCTTCGCCGCCGACCGCCCAGACATCATCGGCACCGGTCCCCGATACCGCGGCCAGGGGACGTTGAAGGGGCAGCTCTGTTGGACAGAAGCCGTCCGAGCTGCACTTCACCGGGAGCGCTGCGTCAGGCGTCCCCCCACTGTCCGCAGATGGCCCGGCGCCGGCATCAGGGTCCGGTTCCGGTAGGGAGCTGGCCTCGAAGGCCCCGGCGTCGTCCACTTGAGCTGGCGGGTCTTGACCTGCGGCACATGCATAAAGCGCCGTCGGCAACGCGGAGAGCGGCACCAGCCACGATTTGAAGAGCCGAACGACGCTACGCGACGGCGTGCTCATTGGGCGTTCCCTCCGAAGTGAAGCACGGTTCCTTCGCCTACGATCCATACATCCTCCGGCGAGCTCCCCCAGATCGCGTACAGGTTTGGCCCTTTGCTGGCGTCGTCGAACGGCGTCTCCAGACGCTTCCAACTCGTTCCATCCCAGTGAAGAACCGTGCTGTCCTCGCCCACTGCCCATACGTCGTCTTTTGAAAATCCAAACACGCACCGAAGATCGCTGTCCACGGGACTGTCTACGAAATCGAAACGCCTCTCCAACGACTGCCCTTTATCGAGTCGCCGTAGCGTCCCCCCCTCACCAACGAGCCAGACGACATGCTCATCGCCCCAGATGCCGAACAGTCTCCTGGCCGAGCGGCTGTCGAGCTCCTCGAGCTGCCAGGTGGAGGCCGATCCGTCCATCGCTTGCCGCGTCATGCGAAATACGCAGTGTCCCGAAGGACAGGTGCCCGTCGCCCACGCCTCGTCGGGGCTCGACACGGCGAGGGCATTCAGCGTCGCACCCGAAGCCCCGAACGTTTCGCGGGCCGTGGGCTCCTGCTCCGTCCAACGGTCGAATCTGTCCAGCGGCTGCTCGTTCGGAGCAGACATCAGGCCACGCGCGACCCAAACCGTGTTCTGCCGACCACGAATCGCCACCGGGAGGGGCCCCTTCGGGTAATCGAAGTACGACCAATCCGCTTGCGTGGGCCCTTTCCAGGCCGAGCCGTGTCGAAGGCGGCGTCCGTCAGCGATCCAAACGTCGTCGGGCCTCTCGAGCCACACGCTGTGAAGGGTGAAGGCCCCCGCACCGTCAGGCTCGGATCGCGCCGCTTGCTCCCATTTGCTTCCGTCGTAGTGCAGGATCGTCGCGAGACTGCCCACGGCATAGATATCGTGATCGCTCGATCCCCATACGGAGGTCAGCGTTATCGTCTCGTCGATTGGCGCCGACACGACGCAGAGCCCGGACACGCTGCACGTACCAGCCTCGGGTGAGGCATCGACGTTCGACGCGGTGCCAGGTGCGCCGCCATCGACGACTTGTCGATCGCCCTGGTCCGGGCGGTCTTCGGGTTCCTCATCGAATGCGCTTTGGTGAGCACAAGCCATCACGATGCCGAACGTCGACAGCGCCGCGAGCGAGGCTTGGAGCTTTGCCGCCAGAGAGGTCATCGCACCTCACACTCCTTCGTGGCGCATCGACCGTCGATGCACGGCTGCCCTTCGATCCCGTTACAGCGGACGCCGCACGCTCCGCAGTTGAGCGGGTCGTGAGCCACGTTCGTCTCGCACCCGTTCCGGATGTTGCCGTCGCAGTCCGCCCAGCCGAGCTCGCATCGGTATTCGCAAAGCCCGTTGCGACAGGCAGGCTTGCCTCGAAGAACGAGGTTGGGATCCCCGGACGGGCAAACGACGCCGCAAGCGCCGCAGTTCTCGGGATTGCTGGTGGTATCGAAACAGCTGCTTCCACAGCTGCATTTGCAATTGCCGCCAACGCATGTCTCGCCCGGCGCACACGGCGCCCCGCACGCGCCGCAGTTCATCGGATCGCTATTTCTGGCGACTTCACACCCATCGTTTTTTGCATCGCTCGGATCACCCGCGAGGTCGTCGTTGCAGTCGAGCCACCCCTCCATGCACCCACGCGCGTAGCAGAAGCCCGTCGCTTGATCGCAGCCGTAGTTCGCGTGCCATTCGGACGGAAGCTCAGGCAGCGAGCTCGGCGGTGCCGGGCAGACGACACCACACCCTCCGCAGCTCTCGACCGCGCAGCTGCAAATTCCCTTCTTACACTCTTCGTTCGCGGCACAGACGACGCCGCATCCCCCGCAGTTCTCCTTGTCACTAAGAACGTCTGTTTCGCATCCGTCATCCCAGACGCCGTTGCAATTGCGCATATCGGCCGAAATGACTGGTGGAACGCAGGCAAAGGTGCACTCACCATTCACGCAACTCGAGGTAGCAAAGAACGGCAGCAGATCGATATTGGTTGGACAGTAGTTGCCGCACGCTCCGCAGTTGTTGTTGTCGTTCATCACGTCTACCGCGCACGGATACGGGCTATTCGGACACGTAGTCCGTCCTGCGGGGCATTCGTTGGACGGGCACGCCCCAATTGAGCTAGCGGCGTCCCCAGCGTCTTCCGTCGTCGGCGGTGCAAAGGAGGGCTGTGGCCCACCATCGGGCGACGACTCTCCGAGGAGAACCGAGGTTCCGCAGCCGCTGAACAGCGACAGCAGCAGAGTGGCGAGAGCGAAAGGCACGATGTGCCTTGCGAGAGTTCGATCCATACGCGTGCCTCCACGAGCACGTTCGAGTTCGGGTTCGGTGTGCGAGCTCACCGAGTCGGAGTGCTGGGACTCGCCGGCGGCTGGAGTCGTCGCCCCGTCACACGCTCGAGACGCGTAACGTGTGGCGTGCGCGGGAATCGCTGAACGAGGGCCTCCGCTCGGCGCACGGCCTCATCGTTCCGTCCAAGCCGCGAGAGTGCCTCGACGGCGAACACCTCGCGCTCCTGGATATACTCCCCATCGGGATAGAGACGGGCCTGTTCGCGCGTGATGTCGAGCGTGCGCTCGGGGTCCGTAACGAGCGCTGCTTGTGCTCGCTGCACGAGCTCGAGCTCCGTTGCAGATGGGGGCACGTTGCGCTGCTCGAGCGTGCGGACGCCTGCTGGAACGCTCGAACGAGCGAGAGAAGGCGGCCTTGCTACGGTCGCCCCACCGTTTGCCGTGGTCCCGGGGCGCTCCGCCGAAGGAAGTGCATCGACCGAGACGGCGATCATGGCGGGCGCGTCGAGCGCGATCGCGGCGGCGGGTGTGGCGGTGCCGGCGCTCGACGGTGCCGGCGCTCGCTCGATCGTGTCGGCAGCGGTCTCGCAGGGGGCAACGGAGGTCGCAGGGGCGCTCACGACGCTGGCGCCCGGTGTGGAACGGATCGACTCGAACACGATCCAGCTCGCCGCAATCGCGAACAAGCCGGTCGCGAGCTTGTAGTATCGAAACTTCGAGATCTTCCGGGGCGAGTCGTGCAGCGTGTTCTGCGCGGGGGCGAAGACACCCGAAGTCATCAGACGTTCGGAGATCCGAGGAACGGCTCCTTCCGGCGGCTCACGATGACGCGCGGCGCGCACGAGAGCGTTCAGCGTCGACGAGGCGCGCTCGCGACGGCGACAAGCCTCGGGATCGTCGGTCTTCATGTTTCCCTTTCGAGGAGGCGCGTGAGCTGCCGGCGCGCGGCGTGGTACCGCCGGTAGGCCGTATAGAGCGGGCACTGGAGGACCTCAGCGACTTCGCGCATCGGCATCTCTTCGATCTCGTGAAGAACAAAAGCTGTCCGCTCGGTCTCGTCGAGCATGTCGAGGAGCCGGCTCAGGAGATCGAGCTCCACGCGAGCGGAAGGATCGCGCGTGTCGAACCCCTCGGGCACACTCTCCACCAGACGTTCGTGCCGCCGGTGGCTCCGCCGTCGAGAGCCCGCCGCACAGCGTCGTGCGATGGCACAGAGCCATCCTCGAGGAGCCAAGCCGTCCCACTCCGCGAGTCGACGATGCGCGACGATGAAGACCTCCTGGACGACGTCCTCCAGATCGTCGTCGGCGACGCCGAAGTGCCGAAGGGTGCGCCAGACGAAGCGCACATGCTCCGCGAAGAGGGCCTCGATCGTCGGATGCGCGGGGGCGCTCACCGTGCCCTGCTCGACGACGTCGTGGAGGATCGAAGCCTGCACGTTCTTTCTATGCGGGGCGGCGACCCTTTTTTGCACGTGCGCGCGTGGTCGCTCAGAAAAGTTCGCACGCTATCCCGAGCGACATCCGCAGGTCGATCGGGCCCGCCCGGTGCACACTGTAGAGCTTGCCTCGGTCGAGGCTCTGGAAGTCGTCCCGAACGAAGACCACGTGCGCTTCGGGGAGAGCTTCGAAGAAGAGGTTCGACATCAGTCGGAAGCGGCCCAGGAGCCCGAGCCCCGCGAGGAAGGTCGCGCGCGTTTCGTTTCCGAAGGAGCGCGTAAAGCCCGACGACGGGGCGTGGATTACGCCGGCTCGTGCGCCGAGCGTCGGGATCAGCTCGAACCGGCGCGACCCGAGCGCCTGGATCCCGACGCGCGGGCCTACATCGAAGAGCTGGAAGCTGGTCTCACCCGTTCCGACGCGGACGGAACCCCCGACCTGGAAACTGGCGTCGAGCCCGAGGTACACGCTCGAGCCGGGTGAGTACATCGCCCGGAGCGCGCCGCCGAGACCGAACACCGGAAGAACACCCACGGAGCTCATGCCCGCCAGACCGAAAAAGAGCCGTGACTGGCCCGCACGCGTCTCGCTCTCCGCGGGCACGGCAGGCAAGCTCGCTCGTTGCTGCGTGCGCGTGGCCGGGGGGGCTTCGGCCGGTTCTCGTCGGTCCGCGGGCTCGCCATCACGCGGTCGCAGGGCGGCGATCACCATGGCGAGTACGAGCGAGACCGGCTCTTCGACGGCCGCACACTCCTGCCCCGCGACGCGCAGCTCGCGTTCACCGACGCGCTGACCAGACGCATCGCTCAGCACCAGCGTGGCAACGAAACCTCCGTCTCGGGCTCGAACCGTGCCTTGCACGAAGAGCTCCGGCGGCGCCGCGGGGCCGGATTCTCCAAGGCGGGCGCGCGTCGCATCGACGATGGCCGATCCGGACGGACACTCCGGCGGCGCCGACCACTGGAGCTCGAATGGAGCGCCTTCGGCTTTGGCTGTCCACGCGACGACCGCCAGACCGACGACGTTCGCGAGCGCCCAGGCACGGCATGTGCCGTTCGACCTCCCGGGCAGTGCGCGGCCTCGGAGATGGTTCGTGCTCGACGGGCAAGGAAACATCGGTCCTCGGACGCGGAGACCACGCCCTTCAGTTTCGCAGCCCCTCACTCTACCGGATGCGGACCGCTGGCGTCAGGGCTCGTCATCTCTCGATGGGCGGTCCGTGTCCGCTTCGTCCGTGTCCGCTTCATGGAGCCTACGCGCTAGCGCTGGCGCGCGAGGCGACAGGTCTCCCGCTACCGCCTGCGGGGGGGCTGCGTCACGAGCTCGTCCGTCACGCGTGTGGGGGCACCGTCTGGCGTTGCCAAAAGAGCCCATCTTCATCCGATGGACGCGGCGCCTTCGACGCGCGCTACGAAGAGCGCGCGGCCGCCCGAGCCCCCAACGACGACCTGCTGATCATCAGCACCGACGGCGTGAGGTGAGCGATCGCCCCGCTCAGTCCAGCGTGTCGTCGCCGTGGGCCAGCGACGAGTCCGGCGGCGGCGAGATGACCGACGACGGAGCCACGCTCGACTTCACCTCGGCTGGCGACATCAGCTTGCGCACGAGGTCCGCGCGATTCGCGACGCCGAGCTTCTGATAGAGGCGCCGGACGTAGGTGCGGACCGTGTTCTCCGACAGGCCGGAGATCGCAGCCACGTTCACGCCGCTGTAACCCGCGACCAGCAGTCGAGCGATCTCGCGCTCCCGCTTGCTGAGCCCCTCGATGGGTGCGGCCTTCTCCTGCGGCTCGACCCGGAGGATCGCGCACTTCGCGTTGTTGAAGACGGGATCGCCCTCGATCTTCGCCACCGCCACGACCGCGCCGGACGGGAGGCGCGGCGGAGTCGGAAGCGCCTCTTGCTTCGCTCGCGCCTCGAGCGACTGCTCGGCTGCATCGACGACGTGCTCCTCGATGGGTGTGACGTCGGACTCCCACTCGATGCCGCGGTCGCGGTTCGCGGCCCAGATGACCTTCTTGCGCTCGCGGTCGACGACGAAGAGCGTGCCGCTCACCTTGCTGAAGGCTCGGAGCGCGGCCGCCTCGCGCGACAGCTCATCGTAGGCGATCTGCACGCGGGCACCGGCTGCGACGAAGGGACCGAGGGCCTCGAGCTTCTCGACGTCAGCCTGCGTGAACTCACCCTCGGACTCGCGACGCTCGAGCCCCGCGAGCCCGAACAGCACACCGCCCTCGTGGAGGAAGAACAGGAGCGCGTGCTTCATGCCGCTGTCGGCGTGCATGGCGAAGTACGGCAGCTTGATGCGCTCCTCGTCGGGATAGAGCTCGCTGGCGAGATAGACGCGTCGCGTCGTCTCGACGACGCTCTTCGTCTCGAATCCGAACGCCTCAGTCAACCGGATCGCCCCGTCCAGTCTCAGGCTCTGCGGGGCGCCGTCGACGAACCGGGATGAGTCCGCGTAAGCCCGCGCATCTTCGGTCCCAAAGCAGAGGAACGCGCCGGAGGCGGGGACCAGCTGACGCATGGCATCCATGACACGCCGGCGAAAGCTCGCTCGTGTGCCGTGTTGCACAACCGAGAGACGCGCTGCATCTAGCCCAGCCAGTTCCATCCTGGATTCTCCGCGAAACCCGCCGGACGTCCCATGCGCCGACTTCGTGGCATACTCTAACTCATGTCCGACTTCGCAACGGAAGGCGATCGAGCGGGGAGCCTCGTCTTCGACTGGAACGAGGTTAATCGGAAGGGCCAGATCTTGCCGAAGAACGCGACGTTCTTCGACGAGACGCTGCGCGATGGTCTCCAGAACCCCTCCGTCGTGGATCCGGGGGTCGAGGAGAAGCTCGAGATCCTCCATCTGATGGAGGACCTCGGAATCCATGTGGCCGACGTCGGACTCCCGGGCTCGAGCAAACGCGCATTCGAAGACGTCCTCCGCATCTGCAAGGAAGCCGTCGACTGCAAGATGAAGATCAAGATCGCGTGTGCGGGCCGCACCGTGATCTCGGACATCACACCGATGATCGAGGTCTCGCAGCGCGCCGGTATGCCGGTCCAAGTCTACGCGTTCATCGGCTCTTCGCCGATCCGACAGTACGTCGAGAACTGGGACGTGAACCTGATCGCCAAGCGGAGCGCGGAGGCGATCGACATCGCGGTGAAGGAGGGCCTGCCCGTCGCCTACGTCACGGAGGACACGACGCGCTCGCGTCCCGAGGTCCTCACGACGTTGTTCCGCACCGCGATCGATCACGGAGCGAGTCGCATCTGCCTCTCCGATACCGTCGGCCACGCTACGCCGGACGGCGTGCGAAACCTGATCCAGTTCACGCGCAACGTCATCGCCGGCACCGGCGCCGAGATCGGCATCGACTGGCACGGCCACAACGATCGCGGGCTCGCGCTCGAGAATGCGATCTGGGCGTTCGAGTACGGCGCCGATCGCGTCCACGCCACGGGGCTCGGCATCGGCGAGCGCGTCGGCAACGCGCAGATGGAGCTCCTGCTCCTCAACTTGAAGCTGCTCGGTCAGCTCGAGGGCCAGAACCTGACGAAGCTGCTCGACTACTGTCAGACGATCGCGAAGGCCGTCCGATGGGACGTCCCGATCAACTACCCGCTCGTCGGACGCGATGCGTTCCGCACGGCGACCGGCGTTCACGCCGCCGCAATCATCAAGGCGATGGCCAAGGGCGACACCTGGCTCGCCGATCGGATCTACAGCGGCGTCCCCGCCGGCATGTTCGGTCGCGCGCAGGAGATCTGCATCGGCTTCATGAGCGGCGCCTCGAACGTCAACTACTGGCTCGCCCGGCGCAACATCCCCGCGGACGAGACGCTCGTCGCCGAGATCTTGAAGGCCGCAAAGTCCCTCGACCGCATCATGACGGAGGAAGAGGTCCTCGCCGTCGTGAAGCGCATCCGCCCCGAAACCTGACCGGCCACACCGAGCGCCAGTCAGAGCTTGGGGAGGGTGATGGGAAGCGACGGCATCGCTTTCCGGACGAGGTCGGTCTCGCCGAGCGCGTCGGTGACGCGCTTGACCTCGGCGTTGTCCTTGAAGAAGGCGAGCTGCTTCTCGGCGCGCTCGACCGCGAAGCGGGACGCGGTGTTGAGGACGAGCCCCTTCGCCTCTTTCGTCGCGACCTCCGTTGCGGCCGCGACGAGCGCATCGGCGGAGAGCGAGCCGGCACGCTTCACCGTATCGACGGTGGCGACCACCGTACCGGCGATCTTCCTCGCCTTCACGGTGTACTCGATCGCTTCGTTGATCACCGCGGCCACCTTGCCGCCGTGCGGGACGAGCGAGACGATCGTCTGGAAGTAGCCGAGGTAGTCGTGATCGCCGCGCCACACGTCGAGCACGGTGCGGTAGATGCGCGAGGTCGGAAGGCCCGTCATCGCATCGAGCGCCTGGAGGAAGACGCCGATCGTGGCGAGCTTCTTCTCGCGCTCCTCGGTTCGCCACCGGTTGTACTCGGGGCTCGCCTCGATCTTCGCGACGAGCGCCTTGCCGCCCTCGAGCAGCCTCGCCTTCTCACCTTCGTCGGCGGGGAAGAGCGCCTCCCGCACCGGAACGGCGCCATCCTCGACGACGGCGAGGAGCACCTTACGGATGCTGGCGGCGAGCGTCGCCGAACCTGCGTCGGTCGCGCGGACGGTCATGCCGACCGCGATGATGTCGGCCTCGATCCGGCCGAGCCTCGAGCGATCGTCCTCGAGACGCTCCACGAGGAGGACGAGGATCTCCTCGTAGTCCTTCGCCGTGACCTGGAACGGAAGCTCGTAGGGAAGACCGCCGGGATCCTTCCGCAGCTCGACGAGCTGCTCGACGAGACGGTACTGCTCGAGCCGGCCTTCCTCGATCGCGTTGCGGATGCGCTGGAGCTGGGCGAGCAGGCGCGTGAGCGTCCAGTCGAGGCGCCGGACCTCTTCGTAGTCGGTATGGATGTGATCGCGCGCCTTCTTCCACGCGGCCTCGGCGGCCTTGCGCTCGGCGTCGGTCATACTCGCGGTGAACATCAGCCGCTCGGGCACCTTGCGCTGGATCGAGAACGCGCTCCCGCCGTCGTCGACTTTCGCGAAGAACGGCACCTCGCGCGACTGGAGCGCGTCGAGGGCGACGACGCCCTTCTGCGCGAGCACGCGGTAGGCATCCTGGCTGCCCTCGTCGGCGGACGCCTGCACGCCGGCGTATTTATCCGCGTAGATCTTGTATGCACCATGCCCCCATTCGCGCCCATACAGGTGCGCGAGCGGCGTCTCCGGCGGACGTGATCCGCCGCATGCCGCGATGAGCGGCGGCGAGCTCACGAGGGCGATCAGCGGAAACGTCGCGAAGCCGCCGAGGAGCGCGCGTCGCGAGACCCGTCGCTCTTCGCTCACAGGAGCGAGATCTCCGGCGTCCCGCTGAACTTGTCCTTCACGTCGCCGGGCTTCGCCGAGGCACGCCCAGGAGCGCCGCTCCGACCGGCACTGCCGCCCGAGCCCTGCGAGCCTTCGCTGCCCTCCGCGCCTTTCGGCGCTTGAGGCGGCGTCTGGCCGCTCGATCCGGACGGTGTCATTCCGCTGCCGCCGCGGCCCGCGGCGCCGCCCTGCCCGCCGACGCCGGCACCGCCGGCGCGGCCGCCGTTCACGTCGAGCCGGATCTGACCGGCGAGCTCCGCGAAGCGTGCGTCATACACGAGATCGATGGTCCCGCCGGGACCGCCGTTGCCGCCGTTGCCGCCCGGCCCGCCGATGCCGCCCCTGCCGCCCTGACCTCCGGGGTTTCCGCCGCCGCCCGCGCCGCCGCTGCCACCCGCGCCGCCGTGGCCACCGTCACCGCCGGCGCCTCCGCTCGCTACGATCGTGATGGGTTGCCCGTCCGGCACGAGGAGGAAGTCCTCGGTGTCTCCCGAGATCCGGATCGCGACGAGGCGATCGTAGAACGGCGTCTTCACGAGCGTCGCGAACGCGGTGAGGTGAGGCCCCGCCGCGCCGTCGCCTCCGGAGCCGCCTGCCGATCCGGGACCGCCGTCGCCTCCCGGGCCGCCCGCCGACGACGTCGATCCCGCGGCGCCGGTCTTGCCGGCGGAGCCGCCGCCGCCGGTCTCGCCGGCGTGGCCCGACGACGCGCCGCCGCCCCCGCTCTTGATGCACGAGTAGTCGGGCTTGTACGTCGTCGTGAAGGAGAACTTGTCGGGGCGGCGCCGGAAGACGCTCTTGATCTCGAACTCCTTGCCGACCGTCGCGAGGACGCTGGGGTTCGGCGCGAACCAGCCGTCGCGATCGAATTTGCCCTGCTCGCTATGGAAGGCGAAGTCGACGAAGTCGAGCTTGTCGTTCTTGTTCACGCCGTCGTGACCGGCCCAGGTCTCGACCTGCTTCGCGCTCTTGTCGCCTTCGAGGACGATCTCCGCGAACACGGCCATCTGCACCGGCTCGCGCGGGCAGATCGTCTTCTGCTCCTTCCGCAGGTCGACGGCCATCGACCTCACGTCCGCCTTCTCGAGGCTGATGGTGTCGTTCCCTGCGAGGCGGCGGAAGAATCCGCATCCGGATGCGGATGCGGATGCAAGGATCACGAGTCCGACGAGGACACGAGCAGGCGTGGCGTTTTTCATGACGTCAGGGGCGATACTACGCCACCCAACGGCTGACCTTCCTCGCAGAGCGAGAAAATCCTCCGGCGATCAGAAACCGAGCCAGGGCCCGGGGGTGACCGTCTGGGTCGCGTGCCGGATCTCGAAGTAGACCATCGGGCCACGCCCCTCGTCGCCGACGGTGCCGAGGCGCTCTCCCGCGGAGACCTCGTCGCCCACCTTCACGTCCATCGCCGCGAGGTTTCCGCTCACCGTGTAGTAGTGGTCGCCGTGGTCGACGATGACGAGCCGACCATACGGACCGTAGCGATCGGCGAACGCGACGCGACCGCCGAACACCGCCCGAACCGGAGCGCCGAGCGTGCCGGTGATCTCGAGGCCCGGCCCGTCGGTCCCTTCCCGTCGGGCAGGGCGGACCTCGGAACGACCTGCGAGCGGGAAGAGGAGACGCCCCTTCGACGAGGCGAAGCCTCCGGGGAGGGCCGCCGGCGCTGCGCCGTTCCCGCCGTAGACCGCCACGTATTCGGTCGATCCGCTCGACGTCTCGAACGCGCGATCGAACGCCTGCTGCCGCCGAGCCTCGTCCTCGACCGCGAGGCGCGCAGCGTCCATCGCGGTGCGCTGGCTGGCGAGGGCGACGCGATCGCGAGCGATCCGCTCGAGCGCGTGCGAGAGGACGACGCCGTGCTCGCGCAGCTTCTTCTCCGAGGCGAGGTCGGCCGCAAGCGTGCGACGCGAGCGCTCGACGCGGAGGGCGTGCGTGACGAGCTCGTTGAAGCCGCCGCCGACGGGCAACATCCCCGCCCGCGTGAGGCGGTAGAACGCTCGGCCGCGCGCGAGCGACCGCGCGCGCGCCGCGGCGATCTTGCCGCCGAGCTCGGTGAGCTCGCGCTTCGAGACCTCTTCCTCCGCGTCGAGATCGGCAATCCGACGATCGAGGGCGGCGAGCGCGAGCACGGGCGATTGCGTGGCCGCTGGAGCGGGAGCCGATGGAAGCGGGCTCACCGGCACGAGATCGCGATCACGATCACGCGCGCCCGGTGCAGCGTTGCCGGCGCTGGGCGAGATCATCGCCGCCGCGAGCGCGACGACGACAGCGGCGGGAGCCTTCGACCGGAGGAGACGGCGTGTCATACCGTCACGAGCCTCCGGAGACCGAGGAGCGCGGCGAACGTACCGAGCAGCATCCCGACCGCGATCATCCCGACGATGACCTGCCAGGGGAGGAACGAAGGCTCGACGCCGACGAGTGTCGCGAGCTCCGCGTCGAGACGCCCGCGCACGACGAAGAAGAGGCCCGCGAGCAACCCGATCGCTCCGGTGGCGCCAAGCGCCCCCTGCGACATTCCCTCGACGAGGAACGGCCCCTTGATGAAGCGATCGGTCGCGCCGACGAGCTTGAGGACCTCGACCTCCGTGCGACGGCGCTGGAGCGCGAGGCGGATCGTCGAGCCGACGACCGCGAGCACCGAGGCGAAGACGACGAGTGCGAGCAGCGCAGCAGCGGCCACGCCGCCACGGATCAGGCGACCGAGCCGCTCGGTCCATGCCTGATAGGTCTCGACATCGTCGACTGCGGGGAGCTGACGGAGCTTACCGACGACATCGGCGAGCTCGGCGTCGGTGACGTCGTTCTTCACCTCGATCTCGATCGAAGCGGGAAACGCCTCGACCGGCAGCGCGGCGAGCTCGGCACGCGGGCCGGCTTCGGTCTGACCGAACTCGCTCCGCGCCTGGGAAGCAGAGATGTAGCGCACGTTCGTGACGATGGGCACGGCTCCGAGCGCGGACTTGAGCTGCTCGACGTCCTGCGCAGCGGCGTTGTCCTTCAGGTAGATCGAGGCACGTCCTGCATGCGCCCATCGCTCCTCGATCGAGCGAAGGTTCGTGAGGACGAGGAGCGCCGCGCCGAGGCAGACGAACGCGACCGCGAGCGAGAACACGCTGAGCGCGTGCAGCCTCCACTCCCGGAGCATCCCTCGCCTTGCCCTACGCGTCGTGCCGATGGAGCCGTCGAGCATGTCTGTCCTTCGTGGGATGACGCGGTCATCCCGAGGTCGGAGCGCCGGTCAGACCGGCAGCGCGTTGTCGTAGAGATGGTCTTCCGCGAGCGCGACGCCGTTGGGGACGTCGACGGCCTTGCCCTCGTCGAGGACGATGAGCCTGCGCGGGCGAACGTCGAGGAGCGAGCGATCGTGGGTCGCGAAGAGCACCGTGGTGCCGCCTTCGTGGATCTCCTCGAAGAGACCGAGAACGTCGAGCGCGAGCTGCGGATCGAGGTTTCCGGTCGGCTCGTCCGCGAGGATGAGCGCCGGCTCGCCGACGATGGCACGAGCAATGGCGACGCGCTGCTGCTCGCCACCGGAGAGGACCCCCGCGGGATCGGTGCCGCGCCCCTGGAGGCCGACGCGCTCGAGCGCCTCACCGACACGCGAGCGGATCAGGCGCGACGGGAGCCCGAGCACCTCGAGCGTGATGGCGACGTTCTCGAACACGCTCCATGATTGGACGAGCTTGAAGTCCTGGAAGACCACGCCGATGTTGCGCCGAAGGAACGGGATCGACTCGCCACGAAGACGGACGATGTCGCGCCCGAGGAAGAGGATGCGCCCCTCATCGGGCTTCTCGGCCGCATAGAGAATGCGGAGGAGCGTGCTCTTGCCGGACCCGCTCGGCCCGGTGATGAAGACGAACTCGCCCCGCTCGATGATCAGGTTCATGCCGCGGAGGACGGGCGCCCCCGGGCGGTAGGACTTGTAGACGTCCTCGAACATCAGGATCGGGCGGCTCGCCGCCTCACGGGTGAAGCGCTCGGAGCCCGCACGGAGGAGCGGCCGGAAGGTCCGGGAGCTCGACTCCATGTCGTCGTCATCCCGCGAGGTCACACGGCCGCGGCCCCCTTCGGGAGCTCGCCTGAAGCTCCGATCCTCGCGATGGCTCATGTTACCCCCGGTACCAGCTCGCTCGAGACACCTACAACTTTTCGACCGAGCACGCTGGAGCGAGAGGAGCGAGGTCAAAGGAGTCGGCCGCCCCGATCGTGTCGAAATGTGTGGGCAGAACCCGACAAAACGCGAGCACAGTGCTGCTTCCCTTCGAGCCCGACCGCCGAATACCATCCGATGCTCGCCGTCCAACGTCGATGGGGTCGAAAGACTCCCGGCACCGCCGGATCGAGGACGCAGACGAGATGCACCGCGGCAGCTGGCAGCTGGCAGCTCCACTCCACGGTGCGGAGAGGAACGGAGGACGATGAGGGTGAAGCTAGTCGGGCTCGTTGCCATGGTTCTCACGGCGTCGTGTGCGGTGCAGATCGGCACCGACGGCGGCGGTGGCAGCGGTGGCGGCTCGACTCGGACTCCTCAGGCTCGCCGCGCGCCCGCGCCCGCGCCTGCTCCTGCTCCTGCCCCGCCGGCACCGGCAAAGCGCGCCGGGTTGAGGGTGGCGACCCCCGCAAAGCCCGCCACACCGGCACCGGCACAGCCGAACGCGGTGGCCCCGAACAAGCTTCTCGGTCCGACGACCGAGGCGATCAATCTCACCAGGTTCCTGGACATCTCCAAGCGCAACCCGAAGGGCTGTGGGTACATCGAGGTCTCGGATAAGAACTGGGTCCACATCGACTGCGGGCGCTACCAGGCCTCGACGAAGGCGGTGCCGCACCTCACGCCGCGCAAGGCGAAGCTCGTGAAGGCGCGCAAGCAGCTCTTCGTTCCCCTTCGCGTCCACATGAGCACCCCGGCGCTCAAGCTTCGCGGCCTCTCGCTCTCGAAGCCCTCCGGTGGCAGGTCCTCGGTCGCCGTGGGCAACTCGCCGGCGACCGGCGGTCCGGCGCAGGTGGGGGACAACTTCCCGGAGACCGTCGATCACCGCACGATGAACGTCGACGGTCCGATCAAGAGCCAGGGCGGCGTCGGCTCGTGCACCGGTCACTCGCTCTCGAGCGCGCTCGACAACGCGGCGATCCGCGCTGGCGTCCTGAAGCCGAACGATCGCAACCGAATGACGTCGCCGATGCACGTGTGGTCACGCTACGGCCTTCCCAACATGGGCGCCGCCGCGGACGGCAACATCGCGCAGCCCGTCGGCGTCTACACCACGTGGCAGCAGAACGACAAGGAAGCCTGCATGCTCTTCCAGGGCACGGGCTCCTTCGCCACCGAATGCGCCGAAGCCTACGGCGTGAAGGCCAACAGCTGGCGTGAGGACAAGAACCTCATGGCCAAGTACAACAAGTCCCAGAGCGAGGGCATCTACAAGATCTCCTCGATCGAGAAGCTCCAGGTCGAGCCGCCGGACATGGATGAGCTGCTCGGCATCCTCGCGGGCGGCGCGAACATCTGGGCAGCGTTCCTGATCGACGGGTCGAAGTGGACGAACTCCGCGATGAAGAACGCGGTGATCCCGGACTGGAGCTACGACCGCAGCGGACACGCCGTCGTCATCTCGGGCTACCGCACCACGCCCACGGGCAAGCAGTTCCTCATCCACAACAGCTGGGGCACCTCGTGGGGTGAAAACGGCTACGCCTGGGTGAGCGAGAAGATGGTCGAGAAGTACTTGTATTACGCATACAAGGTAAAGATCACGAACGGCGTGCCGAAGGAAGACCTCACCGACGACGACTGCGCGCCGGACGAGCTCGTCGACCTGACGACGGGGGTCTGCGCCCTCATGTGCGACGACGACTCGCGCCCGAACAACGGCTGCCCGAAGAAGTAGCCGCCGCGGCGGGGCGAGCTCGCCCCGC
>MKVQ01000029.1:107482-145540 GCA_001899635.1 Myxococcales bacterium 68-20
ACTTGTCGTAGACCGCGACCTCGTCGATCACACCGAGGAACGGTGCCTGCGGTGCGCCGGAGTAATCGCCGATCGCAAACGGGACCTGTTCGTCCGCGAGCTCGCGCATCGCAGGCGTCGTGGCCACCAGAGCGCCGTCGACGTACAGGCTGAGCGCCGAACCGTCGTACGTCGCGACCACGTGGGTGAACCTGTCGGTGGCCAGCGACGACGAACCGAACTGCACGGAGTCAGCGCCGCCCCCACCGGATCGGTCCGCTCCGACGTTGTTCGCGTTGGCGAACAGACTGTAGCCGGCGTTCGGAGAGCCTCGCTCGCGGCTCAAGATCCGCCGGTACGCCATGTCGACACCCGACGGCTTGATCCACGCCTCGAGCGTGAAAGGAGCCCGCCCGGGAAATGCGAGCGTGTCGACGATCGAGATGTGACCACCTTCGAGCCGGATCGCTCCGTTCGCGTCACCGGCGATCGCGCCGGGCTGATCGAATTTGACGACGCCGACGAACGAGCCCGAGAGCGGGCTCATCTCGTCCTTCGCGAAGGGGCCTGCCTTCTCACCGAGTCGGAAGTACGCGACCGGCGAGTCGGCGAGGACCTCGTCGACATAGGTTCTGCCCGCATCGACGGCGGCTTCGACGACCGTTGCATCGCGCGGCCCGCCGTCGTCGGTCACCGATGCTTCGTTTCCAGCCTCGCGGCCGCCGTCGACGCCGTCACCTTGAAAGCTGTCCGTGTCGAGGAGGAGGCTGCACGCGGCGCCGGACATGGTCAGGACCGCGGCCACGAGACTTCCAACGATTCGGTGCCCCACGTTCGAAGAATACGCGAGGAGCCACGAACGACAATCCGAGCGTGTGCTCGCATCATGGCAGCAACAGCGACGAGGCCACGACCGCCGAGCGACCCACGTTGTGGGCACTCGGACCGAGTGCGCGGCCACGCACTATCCGCATCGGCGTGAGTCGACTCGATCAACGGCGTCGGCGATCGCCGCCCGCGGGGCGCTGCTGCTCTACCGCAGGGCCCCTCGCGGCTTCGGCGTGCACGACGGCGGTGAGGACCTCGTGAAGGCTCCGCATCTTCGCCGGCCCGACGAGCCGTTCGATGTCGGCTCCGAGCTCCGCCAGCACGGCGAGTCCTTCGAGGATGCCCGCTCGACCGCGCTTGCTGAACCGAACGAGCTTGGCGCGTGCATCGTCGGGATCGGCCACCCGCTCGAGCAGGCCCATCTCGACCAGCTCGTCGACGAGCTGTCCGGCGGCCTGCTTGGTGACGCCGAGACGACTCGCGAGCTCGGTCAGGCGAGTGCCTTCGAGATCGACATGCGGCAACAGGCTCGTATGAGCGATACGAAGCGGCCGGTTCGTCTTCGCCCGTACCCGCTCGATGGCGCGCTCGTTCAGGAGCCGCGCGGCCTTGAAGAGGAGCTGCACTGTGGACCTGGCCTTCTCGGCCTCGAGCCTGTCCGCGTAGTCCTCTGCATCCATTCGCACGATTCGAGCAGGCAGTGGCCCTCATAGTCAAGCGCACTTGACCATTTCGTCAGGTCTGCTTGACTAACCACGAACCTGGCCTCACAAAGGGGCCGAACACTGCCAGCGAGGACACCATGCTCGAGCGAATCGCCGAGGAAGTCTGGGCATACGAGCGCGACTTCGCGCTCCCAGCGGGAATGTCGATGCCGTGCCGCTCCACGATCCTGCGGCTACCGGACGGCCGCCTCGTCGTTCACTCACCACTCGCGCTCGACGACGACACGTCGAAGGCGATCGACGCGCTCGGGGACGTCCGCTTCCTCGTCGCACCGAACTGCTTTCATTGGATGTTCCTGAAGGCCGCCAAGGATCGCTACCCGAAGGCTCGCGTCTTTGCGGCTCCGGGGCTCGCGCGGAAGCTCGGGAACTTCGAGCACGAGCCGCTCCCACAGCAAGGGCTCGTTCCCGGGATGGACGGGATTCGGGTCGAGCGCATCCAGGGGGCACCTTCGTTCGAGGAGCACGTCTTCCTGCACGAGTCATCGCGCTCGCTGCTCGTGAGCGACCTGATGTTCAACCTGCACGACTGCCGGAGCTTCGGCATGCGGCTCGTTCTCCGTCTGACGGGTACGTGGAAGAAGACCGCGCAGAGTCGAGCTTGGCGCTTCGCCGTGAAAGATCGCGCCGCCGCCGCCCGCAGCGCGGTGAACGTCCTCTCGTGGGACTTCGAGCGCCTGATCGTCGGGCATGGCCGCGTGCTCGAGGCGGACGCGCCTGAGCACACACGGCGGGCGCTCTCGTGGATGACGCGCAACGCGCCGCCGCTCCTCGGAACGGGCTCCGTCGTCGCGTGAGATCGACGAGCGAGGACGCCGAGTCGCGACGCGCCGAGCCGTCCGTCAGCTCCTCGAGCCACGCCTGAACGCCTGGCGAGGGTGCTCCCGCGGAGAAACCGTGCGTAGGCTGTTCCCGGTCGGGCAAGGGAGGCGTTAGAGATCTGCCGAGCGCGCTCGTCCCCCGCGAAACCACATGGGAAGTCGGCGGTACATCTATTGCGTGGCGAGTCGCGCTCTCCAGACGTAGCTTCAACGAAGCCACCCCCTCCCCTTCCTGGATCATCGACCTCGATGAACGATCGCCCAGCTCGACACGGGACGACAGCCCGCCACTCCGGGGGGGCCGGACGCGAGCCCAGAGTCCTGCGGTCGGCGCTCATCCTCACCGCTGCCGTCGTGGCGCTTGCGGTCCAGGCGGCGTGCGCGCGGTCGGTCGACGGCTCGGTGCCCGAGCAAGGCATCTTCGCGGGCAACGGCGCGACGCGCACGGCCTGCATCGAGACCGAGTGCCCAGCGCCCTTCGCGACCTGCGAAGGGCGGTCGGGTCTCTGCACCGTCGACCTCTCGAGCGACGTCAGGCACTGCGGTAGCTGCGACACGGCCTGCCTGTCGACTTCGTCCCTGACCCCCTGGACCTGGGTCTGCAGCGAAGGGCAATGCCGATTGGCATGCGAACCATCTCATGCAGACTGCAACGGCCTCGAGAGCGACGGCTGCGAGACCTCGGTCCGAAGCGATCCCGCGAACTGCGGCGCATGCGGAAACGTGTGCGCCGACGGTGTGGTCTGCTGGAGAGGCGCGTGCGGGTGCCCGAGCGGCTTCACGCAGTGTGGCGACGACTGTGTGAGGCTCGACTCCGACAACGAGAACTGCGGCGCATGCGGCTCGGTTTGCACGGCCCCGGCGAGCGACACCGATCCCCGCTGGTCGTGCGGTCCCGGCATCACGCCACCTCACACGGAGTGGACGTGCAGCAACGCCTCGTGCGATCTGCAGTGCGCGCCGGAATTCGGCGACTGCAACAAAGATTTCTGCGGCGACGGCTGCGAGACCTCCCTCGCCAACGATCCGGCCAATTGCGGAGCGTGCGGTCACGCCTGCACCGCCGGTCAGAAGTGCCAGCACGGCACGTGTCTCTGCCCGCCCGGCACGACGATGTGCGGTGGCATCTGCGTCGATTACCTCACCGACCCAGCGAACTGCGGCGACTGCATGGCCGAGTGTCCAGGACCGCCGAGCTCGAGCGGAAAGGGCGGGCCCACCTGCGTCGGCGGGAAATGCGGCTACGTTTGCTTCCCCGGCTTCGCCGACTGCGACGGATCGATCGAAAACGGCTGCGAAGCGAATCTCCAAACGAGCCAGCACCACTGCGGAAGCTGCGGGACCAGCTGCGATGTCGCGAACGGGCAGCCCTGCGTACGCGGCACGTGTCTGACCAAGCCATGCGAGGAGCCGGTGCTGAATTGAGGGATCGACGTCCAACCAGGAGCCGGACCGAAGCGAAGACATCCTTCCCCGCGGCCATGCTGTGCGTCGCGCTCGGTCTGGCATCGGCGCTTCCCGGCTGCGCAGGCGGAGAGGGCCGCGCAAGGGGATTCGTCGAGAGCGACGACGCCGGTCCGCCGTCCGAGCCCACGACCAGCTTCGAGGACAAGGACGGCGGCGCTCCGCTCATCCCAGAGCCTCCCGAGTGCGCCGACGAGGCCGCGCAGCAGATCTACGTCGTGGCGACGGACAAGGGCTTCTATCGCTTCTACCCCGAGAAGCTCAGCTTCGAGCGCGTCGGCACGCTTGGATGCCCGACGACGGCCGGCACCTTCTCGATGGCGATCGACCGGCGTGGCACTGCCTGGGTCGAGTACACCGATGGCCGAATCTACGCGGTCGACACGCACGACGCGACCTGCAAGCCGACCGCGTTCAAGCCCGGACAGACCGGCTTCGACTACTTCGGAATGGGCTTCGCGTTGAACAGCGATGACCCGAAGGACGGCGAGAAGCTCTATGTCGCCGGCAACGGGCTCGCCACGCTCGATACCAAGTCGTTCGAGCTCACCTTCCTCGGCTCGCTCACGACGGGCCGCTCGGAGCTGACGGCGATCGGCAGCCAGTTGTTCGCCTTCAGCGTCGACTCGGGCGTGGTCACGCGACTGAACAAGGCCACCGGCGCGAGCGAGGCAACGCATCGAACATCGGCGGTCGAAGATCTCGGCGGCTTCGCCTTCGCGCACTGGGGAGGCCAGTTCTGGCTCTTCACCGGCCGCGGTTCGTCGTCGAAGGTGACGACCTACTCGCCGACCACGGATCAGTCCACGGTCGTCATCCCGAGCACCGGGATGCTCATCGTCGGCGCAGGCTCGTCCACCTGCGCGCCGCTCACGCCTCCGAAGTAGCTCGCGCCCCACGCAGTCGGGACCGAGCTCGGCGACCGGCGGGGAGCCCGCACATGAAGAGCGTCGCGAGCGCTATTCGCCGTGGGCGCGCGCGCCATGGCCGTGGCCGCCGTGGCCGTCGACGGCATCGTCGAGCCCGTCGTCCTCTTCTTCCTCGGGCTCGAGCGCCTCGCGGCGGGCAGCGACGAGGAGCATCGCCGGCAGGGCGAGCATCGAGATGACCATGCCGATGAGGAGACCGCCGATGACGACGGTGGCGAGCGGCCGCTGGACCTCGGCGCCGGTCCCGGTGGCGATGGCCGCCGGGATGAAGCCGATCGCCGCGACGAGCGCGGTGCTGAACGGCGCGCGGAACGCCGCGAGCGACGCCTTGCGAACGCGCGCGACGATGTCCGGCTCGCGCGGTGTGTCGATCAGGCTCTGGGTCATGACGATGCCCGTCATGACGGCGACGCCGCAGAGCGCGATGAAGCCGACGCCTGCCGGGATGCTGAACGGCAGGCCGCGGAGAACGAGCGCGACGACTCCTCCGCCGATCGCGAACGGCAGGTTCACGAGCGTGATGAACATGTACTTCAGGTTGCGGAACATGAAGACGAGCATCAGCGCGATGACGCCGATCGAGATCGGCACGAGCATCGAGAGACGGGTCTTGGCGCGGTTGAAGTTCTCGAACTGACCGCCCCACACCACCTCGACCGACTTCGGAAGGGTGAGCGCCGCGACCCTCTCCTGCGCCTCCTTCACGAAGCCGACCATGTCTCGACCGCGCACGTTCGTCTGGACGATCAGGCGACGCTTGTTCTGTTCGCGTCCGACGACGACGATCGTGTCCTCCGCCGTCACGTCGGCGACCATGCTGAGGGGCACGAGGTTCCCCTGCTGCGTGGCGAGCGGGAGGCGCTCGAGGTCGCGCTCGTCGTCGACGCGCTCGCCGCCGAGGCGAACGACGAGATCGAACACGCGCTCGCCCTCGCGGACGACGCCGACGGGCTGTCCGGCGCGCGCCATTGCGAGCGCGTCGAGGACGCTCCCCGGCGGGACGCCGAGTCGCCCGACGTGATCGCGATTGATGACGACGCGGATCGACGGAAGGCCCGTGACGATCTCCATCTTCGTGTCCGCGGCGCCGGGCGTAGCCGCGACGACCTTGCGGATCTCGTCGGCGATGTCCTGCATCTCCTGAAGGTCGTCGCCGTAGACCTTGATCGCGACGTCGCCCTTGATGCCGGCGACGAGGTCGTTGACGCGCATCTCGATCGGCTGGCTGAAGGCGTGAAGCGTCGCGGGGACGCTCGCCTCGAGCTTGTCCGAGAGCTCCTGGGCGAGCTTGTCCGGCGTCATGCCCGGACGCCACTTATCGCGCGGCTTGAGGATGACGAAGGAGTCGCTCGACTCCGGGCCCGCGGAGTCGACCGCGCCCTCGGGGCGGCCGATGCGGTTCACCACCGTCTCGACCTCGGGGGCCTCCAGCAGCGTCTGCTCGGCGATCTTCGAGAGCTCGATCGCCTGCTTTACGTTCGTGCTCGGAGGACGGAGCGTGTCGAGGGCGTAGGCGCCCTCGAAGATGCGCGGGAGGAACTCGGCGCCCATCGACGCTCCCGTCGAGAGGAGGCCGACCGCGACCGCGACCGCGCCGGCGATCGATGCCCAAGGCCGGCGGAGGACGAAGTCGAGCGCGGGCGCGTAGACGACGCGCAGCTTGCGGATGAGCCAGGGCTCCTGTGCGTCAGCCGAGCCGCGGAGGAAGCGGGGACCGACAGCCGGCACGAACACGAGCGCATAGATGAGCGCGCCCGCGAGCATGAAGCAGAGCGAGACGACGACCGGCCGGAACATCTTGCCCTCGATGTCCTCGAGGGTGATGAGCGGCAGGAAGACGAGGATCGTGATGATGACGCTGAAGACGGCCGGCTTCGCGACGTCGGCCATCGCGTTCATGATCCGGCGCCGGCGCCGGTTCCGATCGGCCACGTTCGCGCCGTGGGTCATGGCGTGCTCGACCGTGAGCACGGCGCCTTCGACGACGATGCCGAAGTCGATCGCGCCGAGGCTCATGACGTTGCCGGTGTAGCCGACCGCGTTGAGCCCGATGAACCCGACGAGCATCGCGAACGGGATCGCTCCGGCGACGAGGAGGCCGGCTCGGAGGCTCCCGAGCGTGAGCAGGAGGCAGACCACGACGATCAGCGCACCCTCGGAGAGGTTCTTCGCCACCGTCTTGAGGACGCGGTTGATGTAGTCGGCGCGGTCGTAATACGGGTCGATCGTGACGCCGCTCGGGAGATACGGAGTGATCTCCGCGATCTTCTCCTTCACGCTCTCGACGACGTCGCGGCTGTTCGCGCCCTTGAGCATGAGGACGCTGCCGCCGACGATCTCGCCGCGTGCATCGCGCGTCATCGCGCCCTGACGCTGAGCGGGTCCGGTGTCGACGTTGCCGAGCTGGCTCAGTCGGATGGGGATGCCGTTCTCGTCCGTACGGACGACGGTGGCCTCGATGTCCTCGAGCCCCTTGTAGCGAGCGTCACCGCGAAGGACGATCTGCTCACCGGCAGACTCGACGTAGCCGCCACCGCCGACGCGGTTGTCGTTCGCGATCGCCTGCTTCACGTGCTCGATCGAGACGCCGTGCGCAGCGAGGCGCGCAGGGTCGAGCGTGATGCGGTACTGCTTCAGCGAGCCGCCGAACCCGACGACCTCGATGACGCCCGGCACCTGCCGGAGCTTCGGTCCGAGCTGCCATTCGACGATCGTACGGAGCTCCTCCGGCGAGCGTCCGTCGCCGCGAAGCTCGAACATGTAGATCTCACCGAGCGCGGTCGTGACCGGTCCGAGCTCGGGCTTACCGAGCTCGGGTGGGATCTGCTCGCGGATCTGGATGAGGCGCTCGTTGACGAGCTGTCGAGCGAAGTAGACGTCGACGTCGTCGTTGAAGATGAGCGTGATGATCGAGATGCCGAGCTTGCTCGTGCTGCGCGTGTGCTTGAGGCCCGGAACGCCGGCCATGCCGCGCTCGATCGGCTGCGTGATCTGCGACTCGACCTCGGTCGCGGAGAGCGCAGACGCGCGCGTGACGACCTGCACCTGGATGTTCGTGAGATCCGGGACGGCATCGATCGCGAGCTCCTTCGCCGCATAGGCGCCGGCCGCAATGATCCCGAGGCAGATCATGATCGCGACGAACGCGTTCTTCGCCGCCCAAAGAACGAGCCCCCTCATCGTGGCCCCCCGATCATGCGTGGGCCCCCTATCATTGCTTCGTGACTTCGCCGCGAAGGACGAAGGCGCCTTCGACGACGATCTTCTCGCCCTTCGCCAGGCCCTCGTGGATCTCGGCGACCTCGGTCGTCTTCCGCGCGACCTGAACCTTGCGAACCTCGAACGTGCCGGCTTCCTTCTCGACGAAGACGACCTTGTCCTCGCCAAGGGGCTGCACCGAGGGCGCAGGAACGAGCACGCGATCGTGCGTGGTCGTCTCCGGGAGCTTGATGCTCGCGCGGACGAAGAGGCCGGGCTTCAAGATGCCGTCCTGGTTCGGCACGTCGATGTACGCACGCGCGGAGCGACTCTGCTTGCCGATCTGCGGCTCGACCAGCGCGATCTTGCCCTTGAACGACTTGCCCGGGAGCGCGTCGACGAAGATCTCCGCTTCCTGCCCGACCTGGAAGTACGGGAGGTCTGCCTCGTAGACGTTCAGCGCCGCACGAAGATCGTGCGGATCCGCGATGACGAACGCGGTCTCCTTCGCCTGGAGGAAGCGGCCGAGGATCGCGTCGCGCCGGACGACCACACCGTCGATCGGCGCGGTGAGCGAGAGCATGCCTGCGCCGGAGATGTTCGAGCCCGCCGTCGGGCGCCCGACGCCGAGCGCCTGGAGCTTCGCCTTGGCTGCGGCGAGGTCCGCTTCGGTCCTCGACGCCTCGGCCTTCGCCTGTTCGGCTTCGCGGGCGGTCGTGAGCCCCTTCTCGAGGAGGCCGTTCTCGCGGTCGAGGTTCATCTTCGCCGACTTCGCCGCCGCCTCGGTCGAGAGGTACTCCGCTTGAGCCGTCGCGATCGACGGGACCACGAGCGTGGCGAGCAGCTGCCCGCGCTTCACGACGTCACCCGCCTTGACGGTGACGGAGGTGAGCCGGCCGTCCACGAGCGTCCCGACCTCGGCGTACTTGTCGAGGTTGTACTCGAGCGATCCGGGCACCTCGAGGTCGAGCGCGCCGGTGCGGCTCCCTGCATGTTCGACCTTGATGCCGAGACGCTCGAGCGACTTCGGATCGAACTTCACGAGCTTCGGCCCATCCGCTCGCGCGGGCGCATTGTCCTGCGCGTGCACGGGCTTCTCACCCGGACAGCCAGCAAGCGCGAACATGAAAACGAGGCCAACCAGGGGATAGAGCTTCGACATTGGCAACGGAGGACGCCTCAGGTACCGCGAACGCCGGCATTCTGCCACCAAGCCGAGGGATTTTCCTACTCGGGAGATAGTTTGAGCTCCAACTACCCCCCGCTTCGTAGCGAAACGCGACGAACCGTAACCGGGCGTAAACACTGTCGGGCTCGGTTGTGGGGAACGAGGCTCATGGCGAGACACGCCATCCTGCCGCTGAGTGAGGCAACGACGAGCCCGCGCGCTCGGAAGACATGACCGAGGCGGCCGGCTCGAGCGTCTGGAGCGCCTCGACGGCCTCGAACGTCGAGGCGCGCGTCGACCGCCCTGGTTCTCAGCCGCCGACGCCGAACTTGAACGGGAAGCCAGCGACGGTCGTCGGCGAGTCGCTCGCGGGGAACTTCCAGCGCTGCACCTGGCGCACGACACACCCCTCGACGCGCGGATTGGAGAGCGTCGACCCGCCGACCGACGCGCTCGTCACGTTCCCACCGGGATCGATCTGCCACTGCACGGTGACTCCGCCCTTGAGGCCCGGGTTGCGCTGCGCCTCGCTCTCGTAGCAAGCGCGGACGGCGCCGATGTGACTCATCACCACCCGCCGGATCTGCTCCGGAGAGAGGCCGCCCCTCGCGGCAGCCGCGCCGGTCCCGACCGCGACCTTCGCTTCCCCCGGACCGCCGCCGCCCGTGCCGTTCCCGGTGCCGGAGCCTCCGCCGGCACCGCCCCTGCCGTTGCCGCCGCTTCCACGGCCGCCCGGACCTCCGCCGCCTGCGCCGTAGCCGCCACCGCGACCGGCGCCGAAGCCGGTGTCGAGGGTGCCCGATCCGAACGCGACGCCCGGTCCGTTGCCGCCGCCGCCGCCCCCCGCGCCCTTGAGGCCGGTGCCCGGACCGCTGCCGAGGACGAGGTCCTTCGAGTTCAGACCGGAGAGCGCAGCCGACACCGTGTTGATCGACTTGAGCGTGTTCTGGATCTCCTTGCCGGTGTCGCCCTCGAGGACCTCGCTGAGGCCGCCGTAGTGCGTGGTCGGCTTGATCTCCCCGGGCAAGCTCGTGTTGTCGGCCGTCTTGTTCATGCCGAGCTTGCCTTCGTCGCCCTTGATCTTCTTCCCGCCGCCCTGCTCCTTCTTGTCCTGAGCGCCGGGGTCCTTGATGCCCGAGCCTCCCGCCTTGTCACCGCCCTCCGCCACGGCCGGCGGCGGGGGCGGCTCGAGCTCCATGCGCTTCATCTTGAAGCGTGACGCGAGATCATCCGGCGACTCGAGCTCGGGCGGCTTCGGATAGGGGAACGGCGTCGAGAGCGTGGAGAGGAGCCCGATGCCGCCGACGTGGAGGATGGCACTGCACAACCCGGCGAGGAGCACGAGCAGCTCGGGGCCGCGGAACGTGCTCATCTTGATCGGCTTCGACGTGTACTGGAAGAAGAGCGAGACCTGGCCGTACTGGATCAGGCCGAAGTCGCCCGGCATGATCGGGACGGCTGCGCTCGTCCGCGCGATCGCGACCGGATCCTCGGCGCGCCCTCGCAGCGTGAGAAGACCGCCAAGGCAGCCGCGCGCGTCGAGCTCCCATCCGCCCGCAACGGCACGGACCGGGACAGGCGACATCTCGATCCCGTCGGGGATCGGCACGCTCGCATCGGCGGCGTCGCCGAGCTGAAACGACTCACCACGCGCAAGCGTGCGGAGCGCGACCACCGTCGTCCCCCACACGACGGCAACGCGAAGCGCGTTCAGCGGCGTAGGCGCGGACGGGTTGGCCATGCTCGTCCAAGGCTATCAGAGCCTCCGGCTCGGCTTCGAGTTCCCGCTCATCCATGCAGCACGAGACGCCTACATGGCCCCCTCCGCTCGAGCTCATCCTCACGTCCTGCGCTCGCGGAGCCGGCGGTGGCGACGGATCGTGTCGCTCGGAGACCGGCGTCACCCCTGAGGCTCCCCCTTTGGACCCACGAACGTCGTTCAGCTGCGCTGGACCGAACGTCTCTTGGGCTACGCGACACCAACTGGCTCTGCATCGGCACGGGAACGCCCCACTTCAACAGTTTCCGGATCATCCCGACTGACAGAGCGAAGGGTAACCCCTGAGGGTGATGTGCATGAGCGATGGCTCGTGCTCCCTTTGGAAGTCATGCGTCGAGGGGGAGCGCGAGATCGATGAAGGTGCTGGCCGGCCTCGGACTCGGCGGTCCGACGGTCGCAATGGCCGCGAACGCTTCGACGCGAGCGTCGCTCGGCCGGCCCGCGTGGGGTCAGGCCGGCCTCCTCCGCGACCTCGAGCTCCGCATCGGCTCGTCTCCAATCACCGAATCGGCGAGCGCACGCATTCCTCGCTGGACCGCCCGCATCAAGTCGCTCGCGGCAGCGAATGCATTCTACAACCGATCCTTCTCCGTCGACGAGCTGGGGACGGCGGTGACGCTCCTCGAATGGCGCGACGCGCTCGTCGAGGCCGGCTGGGATGGCGCACCGATTGCGGGTGGGGGCGAGCGGCTCAATGCTCTCGCCGCGCTCGAAGGCCATGAGCGTGAAGGGGCGGAGCCCGGCCACGCCGACCGCCTCGTCCGCGTCGAGCGGGCGATCGCGAACCACGAGCGGCTCGGCGTCGCGACAGCGGATGACGACGTCCGATGCGGTCGATGTTCGACGCTGCGCGAGGAGCGCTGCGGTGAGCTCGGCGAGATCGCCCGGCGTGTCACCGCGCAGGAGAAGGAGCGTCCCATCACCCCGCGACACCAAAGCCCAACTCTCAAGACCGTGACCCTTCAGGTGATTACGAGGGGCTCGCCCTTGCCACGACCGCCTGAATGACGACGTTGGCGCCCGATGAAGGAAATCAAAATATCACTGACATTCGTCTTGCGCATCAACATCACACCTAAACTGCGGTATCGCGCCTACTGACGACACGACGATCACGTGCATACGCTCGGACGTGCGGCGGCGCCGGCTCCGTTGAAGCAGGTGATTTCGTGGGGCGACTGGATCTCGACTCACCGTCTCCGGCGCCGGCGCCGTCATCGTCGTCGTCGTGTAACGTGAAGGCCCTCGCGCACTGGGAGGCTCGACGCCCTCCGTCGCGGCGCCGCCACCGGTGGAACGCACGACCGCTCCCGTAGGCGAGATAGCGCAATCAATGAAGTGGGCTCGTCATGACAATGACTTTTATATCTTGTCGAATCGCCCCAACTCCGTATCGTGAGAAATGCTGTCGCGTGCGACGCATGACGTCGCATGCCTGAGATAGGGTCGCGGAGCGCCGCAGTCGTGGCGTGAAGCGGCACAGCAGGGCCCCACCGATCTTGGTGCGCTGCACTGGAGGACGGACGACACGATGAGCACGTACCAGCAATGGTTCTCCGAGGTCACCGAGGAGCCCCGCGGGCCCTATCCGTGGCAGCTCGAGCTGGGCGAGGCGGTCGACTGTGCCGACCGGGTTCTCCGCATTCCGACCGGATTTGGAAAGACGGCAGGGACGGCACTCGCTTGGCTCTACAACCGCTGCGTGCGCCGTGATGAGCGCTGGCCCTTGCGCCTGATCTTCTGCCTGCCGATGCGGGTGTTGGTCGAACAGACGGAGCGCGTGCTCGAAGACTGGGTGAAGCGCGCCGGGCTCGAGGTGCCGGTCTTCACGCTTCTCGGCGGTCGCGAAGCTGCCCGCTGGGTCGACACGCTGGACCGTCCGGCGATTCTCGTCGGCACGCAGGACATGCTGCTCTCGCGGGCGCTCAACCGGGGTTATGCATCGGCGCGCGGCCTGTGGCCGATGGAGTTCGCCGCGCTTCATCACGATGCGCTGTGGATCGTCGACGAGGTTCAGCTCATGGACACCGGCCTCGCGACGACCACGCAGCTCGCCGCCTTCCGCATGGACGACACCGCGCGAGACCGGCCCCGGTTCCGTCCTGCCTTCACCTGGTGGATGAGCGCCACACTTCAGCAAGGCTGGCTGTCGACGATCGACTTTCGCTCGGCGCACGACCTCCCCCGCACCGCCATACCAGCGGCGCGGCGCGAAGGAGGACTGTGGGACGTCCGCAAGCGCCTCTCGTTTCGGCGAGACACGAGCACACCGGACGAAATCGCGGAGCTGGCGCTCGGTGCGCATCGCGAGGGCAAGCTCACTCTCGTCATCGTCAACACCGTCGATCGTGCGAGCAAGGTCTTCGCGTCCCTCGAGAAGGCGCGGAGGAAGTCGAAGCGCGCTTGTGAGCTCGCCCTCGTCCACTCTCGCTTCCGCGGCATCGAGCGCCGCGGCTGGGACTTTCTTCGGAAGAAGGCACCGGTTCCGTCCGATGGTCGGATCGTCGTGGCGACCCAGGTCGTCGAGGCCGGCGTCGACGTGTCGTCCAGCGTCCTCATCACCGATCTTGCGCCGTGGTCCTCCCTCGTCCAGCGCTTCGGCCGAGCCGCTCGCTACGCTGACGAGAGCGGCGAGGTGATCGTCGTTGGAGACGTCCCGAAGAAGGAGAGCGACGCGCGCCCCTATGCGCTCGACGCGCTCCAAGCGGCAGCCGACGTCCTCGCTGAGCTCGCACGAGACGCGGCCGATGTCGGACCGGCGACTCTGGAGAAGCTCGAGGAACGACTGGACGCGGCCCATCTCGCCCAGCTCTACCCGTACGAGCCTGCGCACGTGCTCCGGCGCCCCGACTTCGACGATCTGTTCGACACGTCGGCGGATCTCTCGGGCGCAGATCTCGACGTCGGTCGCTACATCCGCTCGGGGGAGGAGCGTGACGTCTCCGTCTTTTGGCGCACGGTCGAGGGCGAGCCGGGCACACTCTCCGATGTGCCGTGGCCGTCGCGCGACGAGCTCTGTCCGGTCCCGGTCGCTGACCTTCGGAAGCTACTCGAGCGCGAGGAAAAGAGGGCCTATGTCTTCGACTACCTCTCCGGAAAGTGGGCGAGACGTCGCAGCAAGGATCGCCTGGTCCCTGGAATGACCGTTCTCCTCGCCGCGGACGCCGGTGGCTACCGGCAAGATGCGGGCTGGGACCCGGCGAGCAAGCAGGCCGTTACCCCGCTGTCTGTCGGCGGCCACACGTCTCCGTTGCTCGAAGCGAGCCTGGCGAGCGACGACGACACCCTCTCGAGCGCGCCTGGCTACAAGACGATTCGCGCGCACGGGCGTGAAGCGGCGCTGGAGGTAGCACGGCTCGCATCCAGCTACGCGCTCCCGTCAGACCTCGCTCGTCTGCTCTCTCTCGCTGCTCGCTGGCACGATGTCGGCAAAGCGCATCCCATATTTCAAGCGGCGATCTCCGACACGGCACGTGGCCGCGACACACGGTTCGGAGGCCGGAACGATCTCGCAAAGGCACCAGCGGACGCGTTCAAGCGCCCGCCCTATCCGAACCGCCCCGGCTTTCGACACGAGCTCGCAAGCACCCTCATGCTGTTCGAGGTGCTCCGGCGACGCGCACCGGACCATCCCGGTTTGCTGGGGTCACATCTCCAGCTCCTCTCGTTGATCGGCGACGCACCAGAGGAGGTGCCGACCGCGGAGCGGCTCGACGCGCATCCTCTCGCCGACGAGCTCACCGCGCTCAGCGCCGACGAGCTCGACCTCGTCGCGTACCTGGTCTGCGCCCATCACGGCAAGGTCCGCGGCCGATGGGCGAGCACACCTCAGGACATCGAAGCCGAGCACGGCGGCATTCACGGCGTCGTATCCAACGACAAGATACCGGCGTTCGCCTTCGAAGATGCGTCAGGCGACGAAGCGCAGCTTCCGGAGCTCACGCTCTCGCTCGCCGCTGCAGCCGTCGGTATCGGGAGTCGCTACGGCGCGTCCTGGACGGATAGGACGTCTCGCCTGCTGGAACGCTATGGCCCCTTCGCCCTCGCGTTCCTCGAGACAGTGCTCCGCGTCGCCGACTGGCGCGCCTCCGCTCTTCCACCCGAGGAGTCACCGTGAGTCTGTTCGTTCACGCCCTGCGCGGTTGCGCGCCAGCACCGCTCGCTCACTACCTCAAGGCCCTCGGCGTCTTGCGCCTCGTTGCGACGCAGGCTGACGAGAAGGCCCGCGGCCTCTGGAAGGATGGCGTCTTCTTCCTGGCGACCGCGCTCGACGAACCGAGCCTGGTGCGCTTCTTTCTCGAACGCTACTCACCGACACCGATGCTGAGCCCGTGGAACGGCGGGAGCGGCTTCTATCCAGGTGACAACAAGGATGGCTACGGAGCACTGCGCGCCTCCAAGGCCGAGCGCTTTGCTCCGATTCGTACAGCCATCCTGCACGCCGAGTCCCTCGTGCAGGGCCTCACCGTCCGCCCTGCAGCCGAAGAGAAGGAGCGACTCCTCCGCCGTTGCGTGGCGACGTGGGACGCGACCAGCATCGCCTGGCTTCGCGCGGCCTTCACGTTGGATGGATCGGGCGAGCCGAGCTACCCAGCGCTCCTGGGCACGGGTGGGAACGACGGGCGCCTCGACTTCACCAACAACTATCTGCAGTGGATCGTGAAGCTCTTCGACGTCGATGCGGGGACGTCGGTGTCAGGCTCGGACGCGCTGCTGCGCCTCGCGCTCTTCCGTACGCCAGCCCCCGGTCTCGAGAGCGCAGCAATCGGGCAGTTCTTCCCGGGCGCCGCCGGTGGAGCGAACGCGAGCGCCGGCTTCGACGGCGCGAGCCAGGTCAATCCCTGGGACTTCCTGCTGATGCTCGAGGGTGCGCTCGTGTTGCGCGTGGCTTCCCTGCGCCGCCTCGACTCGGACGACCTCGTCCAAGCCGCTGCGCCCTTCGCACTGCGGGCACAAACCTCGGGCTACGCGAGCGCTTCACCAGCAGATGCCTCCGCGCGCGGCGAGCAGTGGGTTCCACTCTGGTCGGGCGCAGCCACGCTCGCCGAGGTGAACGCGCTCTTCGACGAGGGACGGCTTCACGGTGGCCATCGCGCCGCTCGGAAGACGCTCGATGCGACACGTGCCCTGGCGAATCTGGGTGTGGCACGGGGAATCGACGCCTTTGCTCGGTTTGGCTACTTCGAGCGTAACGGTCAGTCGAACCTCGCCGTTCCTCTCGGAATCATGCGTGTGAAGCACCGGCCCGAGGTGCGTGTGCTCGACGAGCTCGACGGCTTCGTTCGGACCCTCGGCTTCGCGGCCGACAAGACGGGCGCGCCACTGTCGCTCCCGCGTGCGGCCCGCGCACTCGAACGCGCCATGCTCGCGGCGAGCTTTCCGACAGCGACACGCGAGACCTGGGCCGAGCTGGTCTGCGTGCTCGGCGAGGTGGAGCAGGGCTTTCTCGCGCACGGCAAGAGCACCAAGGAAGCGAACCTTCGACCTCTACCGCGGTTGTCTCCGCGGTGGCTCGAGCTCCTCGGCGACTCCGACGAACATGACGAATCCGACCGCGCCACCGAGCTTCGCCTCGCGATCGCGATCGCCTCGCAGACCCACTCGAAGCTCGGACCACTCCGGGCGAATGCACTCCCGCTCGCCGCGCCGAGGTTCACCTCGTTCGAGACCACCGCAGACTCGCTCGCGAGCAATCCGAGCGTCGTGTGGAGCGGTCGCTCGCTCGTCGACGACCTCACCGCGGTCGGGCTCCGCCGCACGATCGACGGTGTCCGCGAACGGCTAGAAGCATTCCCGCTCGTCGGCCGGCGCAGCGCATCGCTCCCGGACGTGCAGCGCTTCCTGGAAGGCCGCGTCGACGACAGGCGCATCGCACGCCTCGTTCGCGGGCTGCTCGCGATCGACTGGGCCCGAGTCGAAGAACGCCACACGCCCCGCTCGGGAGAGCCTCTCGCGCTGCACGCGCTGGTACGCATGGCCTACCTCCCACACGACGTTCATCCACTCCTCCCCCGTCTAGATGCGACTCCACTACGACTGCTCGCCAGCGGTCGCCTGAAGGACGCCTCGACCATCCTGATGCGCGGTCTGGTTGCGAGCGGGGTCCGCGCGAAGGTGCGCGTCGTCGCCGGTGACGCTGACTTCGCGCGACGCCTCGCTGCCTCGGCGGCCATTCCGCTATCGAAGTCCGACTACATGCGCCTGATGGCGCGTCTCATCAAACCGTTTGTCCAGGAGCTCGAAACATGACCGTCGACCTCGCACCGCTGTTCACGAATGAGACCCTTCCGACACGCCTCCTCTTCGAGGTCGAGCTCAAGCCGGTGCAGGGCTCCCGGTTCCAGCCGACTGGGTTTCCTGATCTCGGCGCCGCCGTCTACGACACAGTCGAAGGGACCCGCCTCCTCGTCGAGAGCGCCCAGAGCATGGCGAATCGCCTCGAGAGCGTCTGCTGGGAGCCGTCCACGAACAGCCTCCCCGAAGAGCTGCAAGGCCTGTCATACGTGCGTGTCGAGCAGAAGGGCGCGTACCTGACCAGCACTCTGACCGAAGCCCATCGACTGAACTCGCCGTACATCCTCGAGAGCAAGAACAAGTCGTTCTTCGAGGAGCTCCAGCAGCACACCAAGGAGCTCGAGAACGGCGCCATCTCGCGCCCGAAGCTCGCGCGGCTCATCCTCCGCTACGACGCGAACGCGCTCCTGCACGGCGTCTTCCTCGCGAAAAAAGAGCTGGTTGGCGGCAGGCTCCGCCTCGAGCGTGCCCTCAGCGCGTTCATCGAGGCCGAAGACGTTCGCGTCGCCGCCTCGGGCGGCGTGAAGAACGATCACGTAAATCCAAAGGGTGGGGCAAAGGACGGTTTGGGGGGTGCAAAAGAAGGCTTCGGCAACGTGCCGTTCCAGCGCGACGAGTACACCGCGCGTCGCATCGTGGCGTACTTCAACCTCGACCTCGAGGAGATCCGTGGTTTCGGCGTGGGCGAGGAAGCCGAGCGTATGCTGGTCCTCCTCGCTCTCTACAAGATCCGTAAGCTCCTCGACGGGCGACTCCGATTGCGCACGGCGTGCGATCTCGAGGTCGCGGGTGACGCCCCGATCACCGCGAAGCGGCCGGCGGGGTTCAAGCTGCCAGCGCTGAACGATCTCCGGACGGCTCTCCGGAGCGCGGTGAAGGCGTGCGCCTCGCAGTTCGCTGGCAAGGACGGTGTCACCGTCGTCGAGTTCCAGGCTTGATCATGACGGTACTCGCGTACCGATTTCCTGGGGGTCGCTATCACGCGACGCCCTGGAATGCCCACGTGAACGAAGGGCTCGTGGAATGGCCGCCGAGCCCATTTCGCATCCTTCGCGCGCTGGTGGCGACCGGGTATGGCCGATTGGGCTGGACGGCGATCGAGGAAACAGCGCGTGACCTCTTCGAGCGCCTCTCGTCCGTGCTCCCATCGTACTCATGTCCCGTCGGAACGGTCGCCCACTCGCGGCACTACATGCCGGTCAAAGGAACTGGCACCAACGCGACTACCACCAAGGTGATCGATGCATTCCTTAGATTGCCTACGAACGCGACACTCTTTGTTCGATATGACGTCGAACTTCCGGATGCTCCGCGCGCCCTACTCGCGTCACTCGTCCGGGCACAGCCATACCTCGGACGTGCCGAGGCCTGGGTCGAAGGCGAGCTGCTGAGCCGAGCTCCCGACGGACTCCACTGGATAGTCCCGCTGAGCGACTCGTCCGCGCCGGGGGAGGAGCGGGTCGAGCTCCTCGCCAGTGAGGTACCCGATGTCTATCACCGCTGGCGGGCAGACTTCATCGCTCGCGAGGTCGAGCGCCGTGAAGAAGCGGATCGGGCGAAGGCAGCCGCGAAGGGGAAGACCTTCAAGGGCATCTCGAAGAGTGACCGTGCGAAGATCGAAGCTCAACTCCCGCGCGACGTCGTCGATTCGCTGCTTCAAGACACGACCAGCCTCCGCAAGGACGGCTGGAGTCAGCCACCGGGAACGCGCTGGATAGGATACGCTCGACCCGTCGATGCACTCGTACCGCGAGTCGTGACTCCGTCACGCCGCGAGCGCACGAAGCGCCCGACGGCAGCGCTCCTCGCGCTCTCGTCCGATAGCGCGCGCGCCGATGTACTTCCGCCCATCGCCGATGCCGTACGCCGGTGCGAAGCGCTGCATGAGGCGCTCGTACGTCGCTCGGATCCTGGAGACGGGCCGAGCCCTTGCTTCACGGGGACCGGCGCCAACGGCCAGCGCGACACCGATCACCGGCACGCGAGCCTGATCCCCCTCACGCTCGGCAAGCGAAAGGACCGGCTCGATCATGTGCTCGTCTACTGTCCGATGGGCTTCGATGACAAGGCCCACCAGGCCCTCTTCGGCATTCGAAAGACCTGGGCAGGTGACCTTCCCGACCTGTTCGTGACCTTGGCAGGGCTCGGGTCAGTCGAGTCGCTCCGGCAGACCGTGCCACTCATGTGCAGTGCGCGCACCTTCCGTAGCGAGACCGCGTTCGTTCCCGCGCGCTTTCTCAAAGCCAAGGGAAAGGACTCTCTTCTCGAGCAGGTTCAACGGGAGCTCGAGTTCCGAAACCTTCCTCGTGCAGCGAACGTTGAAGTCGAGGTCATCGATGGGCGCTGGCTTCCCGCCTCCGCGGTGAGACCGGGGCGTCGCGCATCCGACCTGATCTTGGCCGATGGGAATGGCGAGTCGAGCCGACCGAGCGCGCGTTTCCGTTCCTTCCTGCGCGCCCGCGCGAAGAGGCCGCCGCCCGTTGCGTTCGGTCTCTCCCTCCGCCTCGCGTTCGACACGCCGGTCGAAGGTCCGATCCTGCTTGGCTACGGCTCACACTTCGGGCTCGGAGTCTTCTCACCCGAGGGAGGCATGTGACCGAAGCGACGACGCGTCGGTCGCGAAGCGTGAAATAGTGGCACGCCGGAGCGTTCGCTTGGCCGCGGTTTTGGAGCAGGCAACCGAGTGTGAAACACTGGGCTCACAGGGGGGGGCAGGACTTGGCGGAACGACACGAACAGGAACGCGATGCACCGGTGGTGGCGCGCGCCAAGCCGTTGCCTCGCAAGCTGCCGCTCGCGAGCGAGGCTCCGGAGCTCGTCCCAGCGCGGATGATCAACGAGGCGCTCTACTGCGAGCGGCTCATGTACCTCGAGTGGGCGCAGGGCGAGTTCGCGGACAATGCGTTTACCGTCGACGGCCGAGCCGTCCACGCGCGCGCCGATACCGCTGGAGGGGAGCTTCCACCGCCCGCGTTTGCGCCCACCGCATCCGGTGGCGAGACCGGCAGCAAGGTCTCGAGGGCGAAGGTACGGACGAGTGCCGACGATGACGATGATGACGAGGGCGCGTCCGATCCGGGGCCCGCGCCCTACCAGGCGCGATCAATCTGGCTGTCGTCCGAAGCGCTCGGGATGACCGCCAAGATCGACGTCGTCGAGGGCGATTCCGCAGGGCTCGTCGTCCCGATCGAGTACAAGCGCGGGGCTGCTCCCGACGTACCGGAGGGCGCCCACCTACCGGAGCGCGCGCAGCTCTGCGCGCAGGTGCTCCTCCTGCGCGAGCACGGCTACCGGTGCGATCACGGCGAGATCTACTTCGCGCGAACACGACGGCGCGTGCGGATCGAGATCGATGACGCGCTCATCGAGACGACACGCGAGACCGCTCGCCGTGCTAGGGAGCTCACGACCGCAGGCACGATCCCGCCGCCGCTCGTCGATAGCCACAAGTGCGAAGGCTGCTCGCTCGTCGGCATCTGCCTCCCTGACGAGACGAACCTCTTGCGAGGTGTGGGGCCGACTGCGGACACCGGCCTTCCGGAAGCCCCGGACGCGATGGACGCCTTCTGGCCCGTCGATGCGGGCGATGAAGACGAAAGCGACGACAACGACGTCGAGCTTCGCAGACTTCAGCCCGCGCGCGATGACGAGCTTCCCCTCTACGTCCAGGAACAGGGCGCGCGCATCTCGCTCTCGGGCGAGGAGCTCATCGTTCGAGGCAAGAAGGGCGAGACCCGCGCGCGCCTGGCGAACGTCTCGCAGATCAGCCTCTTCGGGAACGTCCAGATCTCGACACAGGCGCTCCGCGCGACGCTCGAGCGAGGGATCTCAGTATCGCTCCTCAGCACCGGCGGCTGGTTCTACGGCCGGGCGACGGGCGTCGAGTCGAAGAATGTCGAGCTTCGCGTCGCGCAACACCGGGCGATGGCTGACACCGAGACCTGCCTCCGACTCGCGCGCGGCGTCATCGCGTCGAAGATCCGCAACTCGAGGACGCTGCTCCGCCGTAACCACGCCCAGCCGCCCGAGGTGACGCTGTTCGAGCTCGAACAGCTCGCGAAGAAGGCGGAGCGTGTCGAGTCACTCGGATCCCTTCTCGGCATCGAGGGGACCGCCGCACGAAGCTACTTCTCGGCCTTCTCCGGCATGCTCAAGGGCGACGCCGCCGGCGCGTTCGAGCTCGACGGGCGCAACCGAAGACCGCCGAAGGATCCGGTGAACGCGCTGCTCTCCCTCGCCTACTCGCTCCTCACGAAGGAGCTCGCACACGTCACGGCCTCCGCCGGTCTCGACCCCTCCTCGGCTTCTACCATCAACCGCGCTTCGGCCGCCCCGCGCTCGCTCTCGATCTGATGGAAGAGTTCCGCCCGATAGTCGCCGATTCAACCGTGATCTCGGCGATCAACAACGGCGTCATCGGCCCGTCGGACTTCACATCGCACTCCACCGGTGTCGCCCTACGCCCGCCGGGGCGCCGCCGCTTCCTACTCGCGTACGAAGGATGGACCAACTCGTGACCCATCCAGTATTCGGCTATCGAGTGAGCTACCGGCGCGTCCTCGAAGTCCAGGCGCGCCGCTTCGGACGCTACCTCCTGGGGGAGCTCCCGTCGTATCCCGAGTTCAGGACTCGCTGAGGCTCGCTCGTGCGCCAGACGTTCATCGTCAGCTACGACATCGGTTGCCCGAAGCGCCTGCGCCGCGTCTACCGCCTCATGCGCGGCTGGGGGGATCACATCCAGCTCTCGGTCTTCCGCTGCGAGATGACCGCCCGCGAGCTCGTCGAGCTACGCAGTCGGCTCAATGACGTCATCAACAGCGTGGAGGATCAGGTGCTCTTCGTCGACGTCGGTCCTGTCGAAGGACGAGGGAGCACCTCCATCCGGGCAATCGGGAAAGTCTACACGCCACCGGAGAGGCGCGCCATCGTTGTGTAAACCGCAATCGCAACCACGTCTGAAGTGACTCGATCAGGCGACGAACTGGGCCTGGACGCAAGCGGGCACCGAGCTCATGATCGGAGCTCACGCAGAACGACCGGAGTCCTCGCGTCTGACAGCGAACGCCCAGACATGTCCAGAACGACCCGCGAACCCAAGTGGAACGACGAGTCCCACGGCCACATGCTCGACGCCTCGATGTCGCGCCGCCGGCGGGCGAGCACCGAAACGCTAGCCAATCACCGCGGACCGCTCGCACGCCGCCTGTTCCTTGACAATCAACAACTTGCAAGCGTGGCGCACGGAAATGCGACCCGGCACCGGCCATCGTCACATTCCCGTGCGCCACCGCTCGCAAGTCGTTCGCTATCCCCCCGCAATCGCGAATGTTCTGCGAGGTCGGTCTCTCCGCCGATCACCATCGGCGGCTCCGTTGAAGCATAATTACCATGATGCAGTTGTGGCTGCCATTAAGGCTGCTCTCCGCCGATCACCATCGGCGGCTCCGTTGAAGCCGCGGGCGGCGACCGGATCGCGCTCGTCGTGCTCGGGCTCTCCGCCGATCACCATCGGCGGCTCCGTTGAAGCCTCGTCGTGGATGTAGAGCGGGCGCGGCGGGATCTGCTCTCCGCCGATCACCATCGGCGGCTCCGTTGAAGCCTCAAAAAGACCGACGAGCCGATCAAGCCGTTCGTGAACTCTCCGCCGATCACCATCGGCGGCTCCGTTGAAGCACCCAGAAAGGCGAGCGGCGCTCGACGATCTATGCGCTGCTCTCCGCCGATCACCATCGGCGGCTCCGTTGAAGCATAGCCTGCACGGTTTCGATGCGAGACGCGAGCTCGCCGCTCTCCGCCGATCACCATCGGCGGCTCCGTTGAAGCGGTAGACATCAAGCTCGCGTTCCGCACGCGCTCGCTCCCTCTCCGCCGATCACCATCGGCGGCTCCGTTGAAGCTTCGGCCTCTTCGCCATGGAGGAAGAGAAGGCGTACGAGCTCTCCGCCGATCACCATCGGCGGCTCCGTTGAAGCCGCCGCCACGCCGAGCAGGTCGCGAAGGCCTCCGCCGACTCTCCGCCGATCACCATCGGCGGCTCCGTTGAAGCGAGATCAACGAGAAGCAGCTCTGGAAGGTCCGTCCTCTCCGCCGATCACCATCGGCGGCTCCGTTGAAGCGCTGCATCTCGTGCTGAAGCTCGCCGAGCAGCGCGAGCCTCTCCGCCGATCACCATCGGCGGCTCCGTTGAAGCTTGGTGTCGCGCTCGAAGGCCTCAGGGTCGCGTACGGACTCTCCGCCGATCACCATCGGCGGCTCCGTTGAAGCTCCGAGATCTCCGCGAGCCGATGCCGCTCGCGGTCTCCTCTCCGCCGATCACCATCGGCGGCTCCGTTGAAGCCAGGACAACGAGATCCTGGTCGGCCTCAAGGGGACCTCTCCGCCGATCACCATCGGCGGCTCCGTTGAAGCCCCTAGGATCCGTTCTTTCCACACGTCAGACGTGAGCAACTCTCCGCCGATCACCATCGGCGGCTCCGTTGAAGCGGCGCGCATCCCGACACGACGATCCGAGTCGTCGCGTGGCCTCTCCGCCGATCACCATCGGCGGCTCCGTTGAAGCGTGAACACGCGGCTGATGCTCTCCCACCCCTTGGAGACTCTCCGCCGATCACCATCGGCGGCTCCGTTGAAGCGCCGCCAGCCACGCCTTCCACTCGTCGGAGAGCGGGAACTCTCCGCCGATCACCATCGGCGGCTCCGTTGAAGCCGGTACACCAACGAGCGCACCGGACAGACGGTGCTCGTCTCTCCGCCGATCACCATCGGCGGCTCCGTTGAAGCGGCGCGCGCGCGGAGGGTCTGGGGCGTGAGGTTTCGCCTCTCCGCCGATCACCATCGGCGGCTCCGTTGAAGCTGGGAGAACGTGGAAAAGGAAGGGCCGATGGTTCGGCCCTCTCCGCCGATCACCATCGGCGGCTCCGTTGAAGCGTCGATCACGACGACGGGACCACGTCCGTGGTCGACCTCTCCGCCGATCACCATCGGCGGCTCCGTTGAAGCGAGCTGAAGCGAGCGGTCTGGTTCTTCGCCAAGCGTGCTCTCCGCCGATCACCATCGGCGGCTCCGTTGAAGCGCGAACCCTGACGCTGCCTTGAACGAGGCCGCCGCGCCTCTCCGCCGATCACCATCGGCGGCTCCGTTGAAGCTCCGTACTCGCCCTCTCTCGTCGCCGTCCCGGTCTCCTCTCTCCGCCGATCACCATCGGCGGCTCCGTTGAAGCTAAGCTTTGCATTCATAATGGTCGGAGCCTTTCACTTTCCTCTCCGCCGATCACCATCGGCGGCTCCGTTGAAGCAAGGGCAACGCATCATCGGCGAGCCCGCAGTCCGCACCTCTCCGCCGATCACCATCGGCGGCTCCGTTGAAGCGCGCAGAAGGAGTTCTCGACGTACGAGCAGGACAACAAGCGCTCTCCGCCGATCACCATCGGCGGCTCCGTTGAAGCCTCGGGAAGGAGACCCTCTCCGAATACCTCGACCGCTGCTCTCCGCCGATCACCATCGGCGGCTCCGTTGAAGCGCTTCCTGCGGGCGATCGCTGGTGCCACGCCCGAGGACGCTCTCCGCCGATCACCATCGGCGGCTCCGTTGAAGCGGCGCTCAACAGGTCGAGTCGACCACGGGATACGTGGCTCTCCGCCGATCACCATCGGCGGCTCCGTTGAAGCGACAAGGAGCCGCCGCACGCCTGGCATTTCGTCAACGGCCTCTCCGCCGATCACCATCGGCGGCTCCGTTGAAGCGGGCCGATACCCCGGAAGAGAAGGGAAAGAGCGAGCGGGCTCTCCGCCGATCACCATCGGCGGCTCCGTTGAAGCTGCTCGCTTCGTAGAGGAATGCACGAAATTAGGACTCTCCGCCGATCACCATCGGCGGCTCCGTTGAAGCGCCGAGTACCGGGCCGAGACGCAGCGCCAGATCGACGCCTCTCCGCCGATCACCATCGGCGGCTCCGTTGAAGCGACCGCGCGACTGAGGAGTCTTGACGTATGGGCCCGTCGCTCTCCGCCGATCACCATCGGCGGCTCCGTTGAAGCTCCTCCCAGGAGCGGACCACGTCCGGAGCGTAGACGCCTCTCCGCCGATCACCATCGGCGGCTCCGTTGAAGCAGGCATCGTGCACTCGCCCCAACCACCCTCATCGAGCGGCTCTCCGCCGATCACCATCGGCGGCTCCGTTGAAGCTCATTGTACGTGGTCCTATCGGCGTCAGCCCACTCCACTCTCCGCCGATCACCATCGGCGGCTCCGTTGAAGCCGCCCCGTCTCGCGAATCGCCTGGGCGACGCATTCTCGACTCTCCGCCGATCACCATCGGCGGCTCCGTTGAAGCCGGGCTTACCCGACGCTCGACGTCGGCATGCGCGTCTCTCTCCGCCGATCACCATCGGCGGCTCCGTTGAAGCTGGCCGAGCAGCGTACCGCTCGTGCCGAGGCCCGCAGCCTCTCCGCCGATCACCATCGGCGGCTCCGTTGAAGCGCCGCGTGCCCGCGCGAGGGATGGGCTGGCGACGCTACTCTCCGCCGATCACCATCGGCGGCTCCGTTGAAGCAGGTCCTGCCATCCGCGGTCAGTCAGCAGTCGAACGAAGCTCTCCGCCGATCACCATCGGCGGCTCCGTTGAAGCTTCTTCGCCACGGCCTTGTTCAGCTCGTCGCGGTACCGCCTCTCCGCCGATCACCATCGGCGGCTCGGTTGAAGCTTATACTTACCTATTTGTAATTGTTCCATCTCCTCCGAACTCTCCGCCGATCACCATCGGCGGCTCCGTTGAAGCGGCACGTCGGGCGCGAGCGGCTTCCAGCTCCCGTCCGTGCTCTCCGCCGATCACCATCGGCGGCTCCGTTGAAGCGACCGTGAGCGCGCCGCGTCCAGGCGACCCGATCCGCGTCTCTCCGCCGATCACCATCGGCGGCTCCGTTGAAGCGCGGATGACGAACGAGAGCCCTTCGGAGAGCCGCCAGGCTCTCCGCCGATCACCATCGGCGGCTCCGTTGAAGCTGCGACCGCAACAAGCGCTGGTATTCTGTCTGCCAACCCTCTCCGCCGATCACCATCGGCGGCTCCGTTGAAGCTGACCGGACTTGCCGCAACGCGATCCGCAGCCGGGCAAGCTCTCCGCCGATCACCATCGGCGGCTCCGTTGAAGCCTGCCCGCTCGGGCCGTTGCCTTGCCGCTCCACGACCTCTCTCCGCCGATCACCATCGGCGGCTCCGTTGAAGCGCCAGCACCTCGGGGTGTGGCGAGACGGCCTCGGTGATCTCTCCGCCGATCACCATCGGCGGCTCCGTTGAAGCGGGCACCGCGCCGAGCAGGACGCCCGACTTCTTCCGGTCTCTCCGCCGATCACCATCGGCGGCTCCGTTGAAGCGAGCGGGGGAAGACCGGTGATTGCGGGGTGGGTGCCTCTCCGCCGATCACCATCGGCGGCTCCGTTGAAGCAAGCGCGAGCCCGATGACGTCGCGCCGCGATTCGACTCTCCGCCGATCACCATCGGCGGCTCCGTTGAAGCGTCGGGATCGTGGCCGCTGTTCCGCTCGCGAACTTGCTCTCCGCCGATCACCATCGGCGGCTCCGTTGAAGCGCGAGCAGCAGGCCGCCGACCGCGGCGCTGATGACGCCGGCTCTCCGCCGATCACCATCGGCGGCTCCGTTGAAGCGTCGAGCGCGCGACGCATCATGAGCGCCGCGAACTGTCCTCTCCGCCGATCACCATCGGCGGCTCCGTTGAAGCGAGCTGGCGAGTGCGAGCTGGAGTGCCGACGGGCTCACCTCTCCGCCGATCACCATCGGCGGCTCCGTTGAAGCGCGCGCTCGATGAGCGCCGAGAGCCCGGGGCGGTTTCTCTCCGCCGATCACCATCGGCGGCTCCGTTGAAGCGGTACGCCGCTGCTCGCGGCGTACCACACCGCCTGGCCTCTCCGCCGATCACCATCGGCGGCTCCGTTGAAGCGTCGCATCGAACCTTCCGCTGACGCGCAGACACGAGCCTCTCCGCCGATCACCATCGGCGGCTCCGTTGAAGCATCTCGCCCTCCGCGTATCGACGCGCGCGATGTCGGCTCTCCGCCGATCACCATCGGCGGCTCCGTTGAAGCGAGGGTACGCTTGCGGGCGTCGCCGCTTCCGCTTCCGCAACTCTCCGCCGATCACCATCGGCGGCTCCGTTGAAGCTGGCTTGACCTGCGTGACGGGGATGAAGTCCGTGCTCACTCTCCGCCGATCACCATCGGCGGCTCCGTTGAAGCTCTATTCCAGATGTTAATCGCCTAAATCCACGACCATTCTCTCCGCCGATCACCATCGGCGGCTCCGTTGAAGCACTGCGGGGATCCCGCCGAGAAGACGCACGGGGCATTCTCTCCGCCGATCACCATCGGCGGCTCCGTTGAAGCGAGCGCGATGAGAGTGGCTGGCCGACGGTGGCGTCGGTCTCTCCGCCGATCACCATCGGCGGCTCCGTTGAAGCTCGAGCGTCGCGATGACGCGAGGCGCGGAGACGGCAGCCTCTCCGCCGATCACCATCGGCGGCTCCGTTGAAGCGAACTCGAAGACCGAGCGCGACGCGCTCAACCCGGTCACCTCTCCGCCGATCACCATCGGCGGCTCCGTTGAAGCGCCGCGGCGGCGCCGACTCCGCGCGCTTGCTGCGCGGGCTCTCCGCCGATCACCATCGGCGGCTCCGTTGAAGCTCTGCAGCGATCGCGTTGTACGTTCGGATCGCCTTCCTCTCCGCCGATCACCATCGGCGGCTCCGTTGAAGCTGCGGGATCTTCGGACGGGACGATCTCCCGGAGGACCTCCTCTCCGCCGATCACCATCGGCGGCTCCGTTGAAGCGACCAATCCTGGGAGGGTCCAGATCACGCAGCGAATGCCTCTCCGCCGATCACCATCGGCGGCTCCGTTGAAGCATGTAGCCCACGGCCGTCCACGCGCAGTAGTAGGGGTCTCTCCGCCGATCACCATCGGCGGCTCCGTTGAAGCCTCGTCGTCCTCGCCGGCCTCGGGATTCAGCTGCGGTGCTCTCCGCCGATCACCATCGGCGGCTCCGTTGAAGCATGCTCGCGTGCCTCGACATTGCCGCGAGTGACAAGCTCTCCGCCGATCACCATCGGCGGCTCCGTTGAAGCCAGGGGCTAGGCGCGGACGCGACCGCGCACGCGGGCTGCTCTCCGCCGATCACCATCGGCGGCTCCGTTGAAGCCGGGCATGCTCGCGGACTCGGGCACGCTCGACGCCGACCTCTCCGCCGATCACCATCGGCGGCTCCGTTGAAGCTTCGACGCCGGCTACCGACAGCGACGCCATCCACCGCTCTCCGCCGATCACCATCGGCGGCTCCGTTGAAGCGGATCTTCGACGGCGCGCGCGATCTTGACCGCTGCCTCTCCGCCGATCACCATCGGCGGCTCCGTTGAAGCGGGCTCAAACGTTACGGTGGGTGCTCCAGTCGTTCTTCTCTCCGCCGATCACCATCGGCGGCTCCGTTGAAGCCAGACCTCAGTAAAGCTACGGATTACCAACCGAGGTCAACTCTCCGCCGATCACCATCGGCGGCTCCGTTGAAGCGACGACATGAGGGAGTCGGACTTGATGTAGGCCTCGACACCTCTCCGCCGATCACCATCGGCGGCTCCGTTGAAGCGCCCGAGCGTCGTTCGTCTAGGGTCTCGTCTCTATAAACTCTCCGCCGATCACCATCGGCGGCTCCGTTGAAGCACGTCGCCCTCGAACCAGACCTCGGCGTCGCTCACGTCTCTCCGCCGATCACCATCGGCGGCTCCGTTGAAGCCGCCCGTCGCACGCGGGCGCGGTCATCGCCGGGGTGCTCTCCGCCGATCACCATCGGCGGCTCCGTTGAAGCGAGCCTGTACGGTCGCGTCGCTTCGATCCGCTTCGAAGGCTCTCCGCCGATCACCATCGGCGGCTCCGTTGAAGCGAGCTAGGAGGGGACGGCACCTCACGCGGGCTCGGGTTCTCTCCGCCGATCACCATCGGCGGCTCCGTTGAAGCGCCTGGATGACGCCGCACGAGAGACCATGCTCCGTTAGCTCTCCGCCGATCACCATCGGCGGCTCCGTTGAAGCGCGACGAGCAGAAAGCCGCGCGTCGGCTCGGCATCGGCCTCTCCGCCGATCACCATCGGCGGCTCCGTTGAAGCTCCTCGAGGGCGCGGCGAGCGATGCCGTCGGGCGTGTTCTCTCCGCCGATCACCATCGGCGGCTCCGTTGAAGCGCGGCGGCGCGGGAGCTCGAGCTGCCGCCGGTCGAGCACTCTCCGCCGATCACCATCGGCGGCTCCGTTGAAGCTCTTTGAGCAGCCGAGCGATCTCCCGGCGCTGGGCTGCGATGCTCTCCGCCGATCACCATCGGCGGCTCCGTTGAAGCGTTCCCTTAGGTAGCCGCTGAGAGCCCTCGCGAGTCATCTCTCCGCCGATCACCATCGGCGGCTCCGTTGAAGCGCGCTCTGCCACGGCGGCGAGGGCACCACGGCGCCGACTCTCCGCCGATCACCATCGGCGGCTCCGTTGAAGCGGGATGGGCGAAGGTGCCGGTGCCGGCGCCGAAGAGCCCTCTCCGCCGATCACCATCGGCGGCTCCGTTGAAGCGGCCCGTTCAAGGTCACGCCCCGCACCGAGGGGCGGCGCTCTCCGCCGATCACCATCGGCGGCTCCGTTGAAGCCTTCGAGAGCCGCCCGATGAGGTCGTCCGGTCCCCAGCTCTCCGCCGATCACCATCGGCGGCTCCGTTGAAGCATCGTCGCCCTCGTCTGGTCCTGTTGCCGCTGGAGGTCCTCTCCGCCGATCACCATCGGCGGCTCCGTTGAAGCAACCGGGATGCCACCCATCGGGGTCGGATGACCGGCGCCCTCTCCGCCGATCACCATCGGCGGCTCCGTTGAAGCGAGAAGGCCACGGCGTGCCAGGTGATGCGCTCCGTCGACTCTCCGCCGATCACCATCGGCGGCTCCGTTGAAGCCAGCTCATCGAAGGCAACGCCTAGTTCGCCCCGGAGCTCTCTCCGCCGATCACCATCGGCGGCTCCGTTGAAGCTGCCCGTGCTCCACCTTCGAGAGCGGGAGCATGCGACTCTCCGCCGATCACCATCGGCGGCTCCGTTGAAGCGCTGCATGAGAAGGCTCGCGAGAAACGTCTCGCCGCCGGCTCTCCGCCGATCACCATCGGCGGCTCCGTTGAAGCGAGCTTTCGCGCTGCTAGCGCGACCCCTTCCCTCCCAACTCTCCGCCGATCACCATCGGCGGCTCCGTTGAAGCCCCTAAAGGAAGAGAGGCATTTCCCGATGGGCAGCAAGCTCTCCGCCGATCACCATCGGCGGCTCCGTTGAAGCATCCGGCTTCGCGGACGCGAGTCGGCGCTTCGCGTTCTCCTCTCCGCCGATCACCATCGGCGGCTCCGTTGAAGCCGGCACGAACGCCACCACTGAGGAACGGGCCGAGGAACTCTCCGCCGATCACCATCGGCGGCTCCGTTGAAGCGACGCCGCGGTCTTCAATGTAACCGACGACGCAACCAACTCTCCGCCGATCACCATCGGCGGCTCCGTTGAAGCTGCGCAACGAGGAACGTGGTGTTGTGGCCGCCGCCTCTCCGCCGATCACCATCGGCGGCTCCGTTGAAGCCCAGGAAGGCACGTGCGACCCGAATTGCTCACGCACCTCTCCGCCGATCACCATCGGCGGCTCCGTTGAAGCTGCGTCCGCATCGTGCGCGCCGACACCATGGAGGACTCTCCGCCGATCACCATCGGCGGCTCCGTTGAAGCACCTGGGCCTGGAGCTGGAGGCCGCCACCCGCCGGAGTCTCTCCGCCGATCACCATCGGCGGCTCCGTTGAAGCGCGTGCCCGAAGAAGAAGACGCCGCGGCCGCGGCCGAACTCTCCGCCGATCACCATCGGCGGCTCCGTTGAAGCCCTCGGTGGGAGGAGTGGCCGGCGGACGCTCAGCTTGCCTCTCCGCCGATCACCATCGGCGGCTCCGTTGAAGCGTCCGCCTGCGTGAGTCCCTTCGTCGCCGCCGTGAGCTCTCTCCGCCGATCACCATCGGCGGCTCCGTTGAAGCGTGCAGTCGTGGCTCATCGCGATCTGGCGCCGGCGCATCTCTCCGCCGATCACCATCGGCGGCTCCGTTGAAGCCGGCGTCACCCGCGGGCGAGGCGGGGGCGGCGCGGGCCCTCTCCGCCGATCACCATCGGCGGCTCCGTTGAAGCGGAAGGACCGCGAGCAACGCTCGGAAGAACGAGCGAAGCTCTCCGCCGATCACCATCGGCGGCTCCGTTGAAGCTCGTCACGGTCGGCGCGGCCGTGCAGTGGGGACTCCCCTCTCTCCGCCGATCACCATCGGCGGCTCCGTTGAAGCGTTGCCGCGAGCGCCAAGAGCTGCCCCCTCTGCGGGCACTCTCCGCCGATCACCATCGGCGGCTCCGTTGAAGCTTCGAGAAGTTCGTGTCAGCGACCGGCTGCCCCGCCTTCTCTCCGCCGATCACCATCGGCGGCTCCGTTGAAGCCGAGGTGGCCGAGGACGAGGTCCCCACGGCGCCCGCGACTCTCCGCCGATCACCATCGGCGGCTCCGTTGAAGCGTGCTTTGGGGGTCGAACGAGGACTCCGATCAGTTCATCTCTCCGCCGATCACCATCGGCGGCTCCGTTGAAGCAGAGGCTGTGGTGATGGTGACGACGATGGGTTGCGTGCTCTCCGCCGATCACCATCGGCGGCTCCGTTGAAGCCCCGGACCGCCGCGCACCCGTCCAAAGTGACGGCCTCCACTCTCCGCCGATCACCATCGGCGGCTCCGTTGAAGCTCGCGGATCTGGAGCCTACCTCTCAGACCAACTTCCCCGTCTCTCCGCCGATCACCATCGGCGGCTCCGTTGAAGCCGACGGGAGTTCTCGCGCGACGAGCGCATGCGGTTCATCGACTCTCCGCCGATCACCATCGGCGGCTCCGTTGAAGCCCTCGCCAGCGCGTGCTCCCGATCCCGGGCGAGTTCAACTCTCCGCCGATCACCATAGGCGGCTCCGTTGAAGCGTCGTGTCTGAAAGTTCGCCATTCATCGGATTCGTGCTCTCTCCGCCGATCACCATCGGCGGCTCCGTTGAAGCGTGATGGGCTCCGACCTGCTCGAATCCTGCAAGTCGTGCTCTCCGCCGATCACCATCGGCGGCTCCGTTGAAGCGCTTACGCGTGAGTCGTCAACCAGGAGCAGAACATGTCCTCTCCGCCGATCACCATCGGCGGCTCCGTTGAAGCGTCGCGGGCGCGCGCCTCGTTGCCGAGTCGATCTACCGTCTCTCCGCCGATCACCATCGGCGGCTCCGTTGAAGCGAGGCACCGAGGGGCCAATGATCACCGCGCGCAAGCAACTCTCCGCCGATCACCATCGGCGGCTCCGTTGAAGCAACGACCGCGCCCTGAGAGCGCACCCAGAGAGCTCCTCTCCGCCGATCACCATCGGCGGCTCCGTTGAAGCGACGGAGCAAGCAGAAACGCCGAAACGGCACAGCTGTTGCTCTCCGCCGATCACCATCGGCGGCTCCGTTGAAGCATCGGTCGGTGCTCCTCTTCGGTCGCCAGGGGCGCTCCTCTCCGCCGATCACCATCGGCGGCTCCGTTGAAGCGGCGACCCCGAGGATGCTGTCGCGCGCGCGCGCAACGCTCTCCGCCGATCACCATCGGCGGCTCCGTTGAAGCGCGCTCGGGATGGCCGTGTTCATCGGCATCCTCGCGAACTCTCCGCCGATCACCATCGGCGGCTCCGTTGAAGCCGTGATCACGCCGGGCCGGATGGTCCCCGAGCGGGATGCTCTCCGCCGATCACCATCGGCGGCTCCGTTGAAGCGCGCCCGCCGCAATCACGGTGTCGGCGAGGAGCTGGTAGCTCTCCGCCGATCACCATCGGCGGCTCCGTTGAAGCGGCGAGGAGGAGTCCGGTCGTCAGCGCGCCAGCCGTCGGCTCTCCGCCGATCACCATCGGCGGCTCCGTTGAAGCAGAGCCCGTTCTGCCCCAAGGGCAACGTGTTCCTGCTCTCCGCCGATCACCATCGGCGGCTCCGTTGAAGCGACGAGGCGCTGACCGGGAAGTTCGCGGCAACCATCCGCTCTCCGCCGATCACCATCGGCGGCTCCGTTGAAGCATCACGATTGCGCCGGGCTACGGCGGCTGGGCCAACTCTCCGCCGATCACCATCGGCGGCTCCGTTGAAGCCTCCCGCTCGGCTTCGACGTCCCGGCGGCGGCGGACCCCTCTCCGCCGATCACCATCGGCGGCTCCGTTGAAGCCGGTGGGGCATCACCATCCGGTTCGTCCGCCACGGCCTCTCCGCCGATCACCATCGGCGGCTCCGTTGAAGCTCGCCGTCGTGGCGGCTCCTCTCGCTCGCGGTCGCGCCCTCTCCGCCGATCACCATCGGCGGCTCCGTTGAAGCTGCCAATGCCGCGCGTGCATGTCGACGTCGCCGGCGGCTCTCCGCCGATCACCATCGGCGGCTCCGTTGAAGCAAGACGATCGGGGAGAAGGATGTCGAGCTCACCGTCGTCTCTCCGCCGATCACCATCGGCGGCTCCGTTGAAGCCTCTGGGCTTGCGCGTGCGGAGCGAAATGCGACGAGCCTCTCCGCCGATCACCATCGGCGGCTCCGTTGAAGCGGGTTCTTCTTCGTGGTTGCCATGCCAACCCCCAATGCTCTCCGCCGATCACCATCGGCGGCTCCGTTGAAGCGTGTATAGCGTCGGCCGCGGCAAGCCGATCAACGTCGACCTCTCCGCCGATCACCATCGGCGGCTCCGTTGAAGCGGGAAGTGGCGGCACGCCGACGGGACGGCCATCGAGCGTCTCTCCGCCGATCACCATCGGCGGCTCCGTTGAAGCCGCGTTGTTCTGACAATGCCTGTCGCGAATGACGACTCTCCGCCGATCACCATCGGCGGCTCCGTTGAAGCTTCGCGCGGTCGAGGGTGGAGAAGTCGACGCCGCGGAGCTCTCCGCCGATCACCATCGGCGGCTCCGTTGAAGCACGGCATCACCTCGGCGCATCGCGGCCACTCCCGGCGGCTCTCCGCCGATCACCATCGGCGGCTCCGTTGAAGCGCGGAACCGTGCGCGGTGCCGGCGCTCTCGGCGTCGACTCTCCGCCGATCACCATCGGCGGCTCCGTTGAAGCGGATTGAGCCCGAGCGAGTCAGCGATCGCCTGGATGACCTCTCCGCCGATCACCATCGGCGGCTCCGTTGAAGCCTTCCGCACTTGGAGCAGTACGGTGCTGGGGGTCCATCCTCTCCGCCGATCACCATCGGCGGCTCCGTTGAAGCGGCGAGCGTAAAGTGGATCTCTACGTGGGCTGGAAGCTCTCTCCGCCGATCACCATCGGCGGCTCCGTTGAAGCAACCTTGGTGGGGTCGAGGGTGGGCCGGGGGTCGTCTCTCCGCCGATCACCATCGGCGGCTCCGTTGAAGCCGGTCGAGCACGAGCCAGATCAGCCGCGGCGTCTGCACCTCTCCGCCGATCACCATCGGCGGCTCCGTTGAAGCACGTTCAAGCCGCTCGACCTCGCCTCTATCACATCGCAGCTCTCCGCCGATCACCATCGGCGGCTCCGTTGAAGCTCGCCGCTCCGCCACTGCCGGACGATCTTCTCGTCGACCTCTCCGCCGATCACCATCGGCGGCTCCGTTGAAGCAGCTGGTGGCGAAATCCATGTAACGAACGGCGACTGGGTCTCTCCGCCGATCACCATCGGCGGCTCCGTTGAAGCTACGATCTCACGTTCGCTAACCAGCGCGGCTTTGGCGACTCTCCGCCGATCACCATCGGCGGCTCCGTTGAAGCGGGTGGTCGCGATCGATGACGAGACGGGCGAGCGCCGGCTCTCCGCCGATCACCATCGGCGGCTCCGTTGAAGCTGGAGGTCACGGATGTTTTTCGCCCTGACTTCTTCGACTCTCCGCCGATCACCATCGGCGGCTCCGTTGAAGCTGCCCAATCGTCTTCTTCTTGGTCGCCATCAGACCTCTCTCCGCCGATCACCATCGGCGGCTCCGTTGAAGCTCGGAAGAGAAGGCTTGGATCGGCTTCGAGGCCGAGCTCTCTCCGCCGATCACCATCGGCGGCTCCGTTGAAGCTCCGGGAGCGTCGCGCCGACGTACTCGCAGCCTTTGGCCTCTCCGCCGATCACCATCGGCGGCTCCGTTGAAGCAAGGAGAACATGGCGAAGCTCCAGCTCCGTCCGCACGCTCTCCGGCGGCTCCGTTGAAGCCGGCCCGCAGCGGTCCTCATCGCTATGGCGATCGGCCCCTCTCCGCCGATCACCATCGGCGGCTCCGTTGAAGCGCGCGCCACAACGCGGGGATCAGCGCGACGACCTGAACCTCTCCGCCGATCACCGTCGGCGGCTCCGTTGAAGCCCCTGGGAGCTCTTCCTCGACCGCGTGCGCCGCTACCTCTCCGCCGATCACCATCGGCGGCTCCGTTGAAGCCTGTACCTCCAGGAGACGAACATCTCGAGACCGAGCCACTCTCCGCCGATCACCATCGGCGGCTCCGTTGAAGCCGATCGGCACGAAGATCGTTTCGACGTCCAACTCGGAACTCTCCGCCGATCACCATCGGCGGCTCCGTTGAAGCTTGCACATGATCGAGATCGCCTTCCAATGAAGGATGGCTCTCCGCCGATCACCATCGGCGGCTCCGTTGAAGCGTCGTCAGGGCGTGCAGCTCGCGGCGGTCGAAGAGCAGCTCTCCGCCGATCACCATCGGCGGCTCCGTTGAAGCGCGATCGCGGCCTGCGTGTACGCGAAGCAGTCCGCGAACTCTCCGCCGATCACCATCGGCGGCTCCGTTGAAGCGCGCGCCCATCGGCGTCTTCTCGAAGGGACCGCCGCCCGACCTCTCCGCCGATCACCATCGGCGGCTCCGTTGAAGCGCGATCATGTCGAGGCGGAGGTGGAGCCACGTGTCCTCCTCTCCGCCGATCACCATCGGCGGCTCCGTTGAAGCCTCTTGGACATGACGCTTCCTTCTGCGTGAGGTCACCCTCTCCGCCGATCACCATCGGCGGCTCCGTTGAAGCCGGCGTCGTCCGCCTCTCCCGGCGGTCCGTCCGGGGAGCTCTCCGCCGATCACCATCGGCGGCTCCGTTGAAGCGAGCGCGACAAGAAGCAGGGCGGGCCGCAGCCGGGCGCTCTCCGCCGATCACCATCGGCGGCTCCGTTGAAGCCCGCGCTTGCCGATATGGAGTTGCTCGGCGTCATAGTACTCTCCGCCGATCACCATCGGCGGCTCCGTTGAAGCGCCCCGACCCGGAAGTTGCCCGAGCCCGCGGGCCGGGTCCTCTCCGCCGATCACCATCGGCGGCTCCGTTGAAGCGTGATCGGCGATAGGTCAACGCCGGACGTCAGGACACGCTCTCCGCCGATCACCATCGGCGGCTCCGTTGAAGCCGTGAGCACGCCTCCAGCCGGGCCGTCGCGTTTGTCCTCTCCGCCGATCACCATCGGCGGCTCCGTTGAAGCTGTCGAGGGCGACCGCGCGTGTGCCCCTTCACCCATCCTCTCCGCCGATCACCATCGGCGGCTCCGTTGAAGCCGGACCCAGGCGCGCGTGCCGATCAAGGACGTGCCGGCCTCTCCGCCGATCACCATCGGCGGCTCCGTTGAAGCCGCTTCATGGTCCCCATGAAGGTCTCCACCGCATCGACTCTCCGCCGATCACCATCGGCGGCTCCGTTGAAGCCTTGACCGACTCCTCCCTCTCGTCCCAGGCCTCCAGGACTCTCCGCCGATCACCATCGGCGGCTCCGTTGAAGCTCGCGGACGTCGCGCTCGGGGAACACGTATGCGAACTCTCCGCCGATCACCATCGGCGGCTCCGTTGAAGCCCGTAGACCTTGGCGTGCTTCGGGCTCGTCTTCGCGACCTCTCCGCCGATCACCATCGGCGGCTCCGTTGAAGCCGATTCGGTGACGTCGGCGAGCTGACGTCGGAGCGCCCTCTCCGCCGATCACCATCGGCGGCTCCGTTGAAGCCCCGGGCTCGGGCCCCCCACGGCGCTCCCCTTCATCGGTCTCTCCGCCGATCACCATCGGCGGCTCCGTTGAAGCGACCGTCATCACGTCGCCGTAGTTGGGGATCGGCTCTTCTCTCCGCCGATCACCATCGGCGGCTCCGTTGAAGCATCTGGTCCGACGGCGGCATAGCGATGGCCTTGCCGGCTCTCCGCCGATCACCATCGGCGGCTCCGTTGAAGCTCGAGCACCTCGGTCGCGGAGGCGCGCATGGTTCCGCTCTCCGCCGATCACCATCGGCGGCTCCGTTGAAGCCGCTCCTTCAAAAAGTAGTCGCGCGCCGGGCTCGGCTCTCCGCCGATCACCATCGGCGGCTCCGTTGAAGCCCGGAGAGGACGGCGCACGCCGGCCTCCTCGGCCACGAACTCTCCGCCGATCACCATCGGCGGCTCCGTTGAAGCGGGTGGCGGTCCCACGCGTGCAGAGGTGACTCCTCGTCTCTCCGCCGATCACCATCGGCGGCTCCGTTGAAGCTTCTCCGGAGTGCCGTAACGGAGGTTCGCGAGCCGGTCTCTCCGCCGATCACCATCGGCGGCTCCGTTGAAGCGGCGGGCTGAGGATCGTCTTATCCGCGGGGATCGGCATCTCTCCGCCGATCACCATCGGCGGCTCCGTTGAAGCAGCGCGCGCTCGTCGATCACTTGGCCTTTTTCGTCGCTCTCCGCCGATCACCATCGGCGGCTCCGTTGAAGCCAGCAGGAGCTGCGTATCCGCTGCTTGAAGCGGCGTGATGGCGGAGGTCTGCGGCGCGGCGCAGACTGCCCGCGTGTGCGCCAGTTCAGTTCGACGACGG
>MKVQ01000030.1:0-108449 GCA_001899635.1 Myxococcales bacterium 68-20
TTCGACCGTCTTGGGCGAATCCGTCGGCTCAGCGCGGAGGACGGCCTTGCGTCCGAGCACACCACGACCGCCTGCTTTTCGCTCTTCGCGTGCGCGCTCTTCCTCGAGGTTCAGGGCCTCTCGGAGCTTCGCCACCCACGCCTCCTCCGACAGCTCCTCGAAGCCGTCGGGCCGCTCGATACGGAGCGTGACTTCGTTGGGCATCTTGCCGTTCGACCGAAAGAACCCCCTCGGCCGCTTCACTGTTTTCGTCGTCCCCGACAGGTGCATCCCGAGAGAGCACGCTCCCGGCCAATCGCTAATCCGGTCGACGAGGTGGTCGGCGACTGGGTTGGCCAGCAGGTAGACGAGCTTGGCGAAGCGATCGGCGGGCTCGACCAAGTAGACCGCGTTCGGTTGCTCGGTGGCCCAGAAGTTCTCCCATCGCCTTCGGAGCGCGTTCATCGCCTTGGAGAGCATCTTGTGGAGATGAGCGAGGAACGCGGGAAAGTTTGCGTGGTTGTCGCGGACGAGCAGGTGCTGATGATTGCTCATGGCGATGAAGCCGTGGAGCGTGATCTCGTAGCGCTGCGCTGCCTCGCCGAGGCAATAGAGATAGATTTGCTCCGTCATCGGGTCCGGACGGAGCAGGAACTGGCGCTGCGTGCAGCGCCGGCTGATCAAGTACGTGCGACCCGCCACGACCTGGCGCGCGAGCGTCATCGGAACTCCGGCGAACGGTACACGACCGCGTTGGAAGCACGCGCCAAGCCACGAGCTGGCCCCAACGATCTCAACACCTTGTCTCTCGTGACCCGATGGCCCGGGCCAGATCGTGCCGGTCTCGTCCATTCGCCCCCGCCGCCCTTGGCACCGCCCGCAGGACGGGTCTCGCCCCGCCCACGAACTCAGGGTAAGACCTCGCCCTGGCACGTCGTGAACGCCGATGGGCGTGCGTGCTAGGCGGCTGCGCCCGTGAGATCGGACGGGATGACGGGCTCGCCCCCAGCAAGCGCCGCTTCGGCGGCGCGCCGGAGATACTCAGCGGGCTCGATCCCGACGAGCTTCGCGGACTCGATCAGGGAGTAGAAGACGGCGGCGACCTCGGTTCCGCGCTGCGAGCGCGAGCCGTAGTGATTCTTGCGCCCGAGCACGACGCCGCGGATCGCGCGCTCGGCGGCGTTGTTGTCGAGTGGGACATTCGGGTGCTCGAGGAAGAGCGTCGCCCGCGACCAACGCCTCGACATGTAGTCGACCGCCCCGGCCAGCGTACTGCCGGGCGTGCACACCACGTTGAGGCACCACGCCTGAATGCGCGCGAGCACGCAGCGCGATTCTGTCATGCGAAGTTGATGCCGAACGTCGTTACCCTCAGGACCGGGCGGGGCCCGATCTTCGATGGCGTAGAGTTCTCGGATGAGCCCGAGGATTTGCTCCGTCTCCTTTGGAAACGCCGATTCGCAATCGACGAACTTCCTCCGGATGTGCGCCCAGCATTGCGCGATGCGCAGGTCCTTCATCCGCTTCTCGAGCGCGTCGTAGACGCCATACCCGTCGGTGACCGCGATGCCTTTGAAGCCTCCGAGGAGCGACTTGCCCGCGTCGAGCCCGCGCGTGTCGTGGATCTCGTAGTACGCCCCCTTCGGGCTCGCGACCGTCCACGCATGCCACTTCGCGCTCGAGGCGTTCTTGCCGAGCAGCGGCCACGGCGTCTCATCCACGTGGATCACCGGCTCATCGAGGAGCTCGGCACCAAGGCGGTCGTACGCAGGCCAGAGCACCCGCGCGAGGGCTTCGATCTGATCGTAGAGCGTCTGCGAGCCGACGATCAGACCTTCGCGCTGCATGATGCGGACTTGCCGCTCGAGCGGAAGGTGGTCAGCGTACTTCGAGATGGCGACGGTGATCGCGAACGCGAGGCTATAGCGCCCGCCGGGAACGAGGCGCGGAGGGAGGGGCGCGGTCTCGATGCACTCGCCGCAGCGGCAGCGGTACTTCTTCCGGACGTGCTTCTTGATCACGAACTCGCGCGCGATGACGTCGATCTCTTCGCTCTCCTCGCCCTGACCGGCCATCTCCGCGAGCGCGCCGTTACACAAGACGCAGACGCGGTCTGCCTCGGGGATGTCGTGAGGCTCTTCGACGACGCGCAGCTGCTTCTGCTCACGCGGTCCGTGTCCCGTCCTTGGCTTGCGCTCCTTCGACGGCGCCGTCGGCTCACCTGCGCGGCGTTCGGAGCTCTGTCCGAAGAGCATCCGATTCTTCTTCTCGAGCTGCGCCTGAAGGCCTTCGAGCTCCACTTGAAGCGCGATGCGGTCTTTGCCTTGAGCTGCAAGCAGCGCCTTCGTGAGCTCCATCACGCGAGCGAGCAGTCGGCGATTCTCCGCTTCGAGGAGGACGACCGCCTGACGGAGGACCTCGGGATCTTTCTCGCGCTCGAGGTCGATGCCCACGACGACGATATGCTCGACGCGGACCGCCGCCGCAAGGCACCGCGACGACGGAGATCCGATCGAGACGCGCGTCGCAGTCAGGTGAACGTGACGCGTCGCTCGTCCGGCGTCCACGCTGGCGGGCTCAGCGCCACCCGACCGACGAACTCGCTCCCCTCGAGGAAGAGCGCAAGCTCGCTCGTCGTCCACTCGAGAACGGCGCCGCGCTTCTTCTCCCACGGCGCAGCGAAACGCCCTTTCGAGAGCCGCTTCGCGAGAACGCAGAGTCCGGTACCGTCCCAGAAGAGCACCTTCGCCCTTCGCCGATCGCGGCCCACGAACACATAGACCGCGCCCTCCAAGACATCGCGACCGAGGTGCTCACGGACGATCGCTGCGAGCGTGTCGAAGCTCTTTCGCATGTCGACGACCTCGCCGTACGCGAACACCGGCACGCGTCGACCGAGACCGATCACCCGAGCCTCGCAAGAACGACGCAGAGCGCGTCGACGTCGAGCCCTTCGACGCGGAGTCCGTGCGGCGTCGTGACAACGATTCTCGACGCAGCCTCCGGAGTTCGACTGGGCGCAATCACGCGGACGGGCACCATGGCGGTGCAGCTGCCGGGCTTTGTCCGCAACCACCGATGAACGCTCGTCACGGAGATACCGAGCTCGCTCGCGATGACTGTCGCCGTTGCTCCTTCCCTGGACCGCGCCGCAGCGTAGCTCGCGCACCGCGCGCGGAGGTGTTCGCTCAGCTTTCGCCCGCGCGCACAGCCGTGTCGGCCGACCTCACGTCGCAGCTTCTCGCCCTCGTCGTCTCGCATTCCCATGCGCGCGAGCCGACCAACGTCGCGGCTTCAGGTCACGACGTGGCAGGGCGAGGACGTACAACTCAGGACGGGTCTCGCCGCGCGCGCCCCCGCCGCCCTTGGCACCGCGTCGACGAGCGAATGGGGCTCGCCCACGAACTCAGGACGGGTCTCGCCCACCACCACAGCTGCAGATCCCCGCACATTTCGGCGACGCCACCGAGCGAAGCGATCACCCCGACGCAGCCGGCCAGCCCTAGCTGGCGCGCGAGCCTGACGCTCAGGGAAGGGACATTCCGAGCACGAAGAACACGAACGCGCCGACGACGAAGTGCGAAAGCACGGGGCCGATCAGATGGCGCCGGCGCGAGAAGAGCCATCCCCAGAAGATGCCGGGAACAAAGGTGAACGCCGCGAACACGAACGACATGTGCAGGTGGTTCACCGAGAACATGAGCGCGCAGACGAGGAGCGTCACCAGGCGCTTCCTCGGCCCCACGAGGAACTCCTCGAGGCTCGCCTGCAACGCGGAGCGCACGATGAGCTCCTGCACGGCGGAGGAGACGAGATAGATGGCGAGGAGCTTGACCACGGCGGGCTCGACGAGGTGCTCTCGCCAATCGGTCCGCTCGAACAGCGGAAGGTCACGCCACGGCGCGTGGACCTTCATCGCGATCCACTTGAGCCCTACGATGACCGCGCAGAACGGCCCCGTGAGCACGACCGACTCGAGGAGCGACGAGGCCAGGTTGCGGAGCCCGAGGCCGAACGCGGACATCGGATAGCCCGCGCTCCGGATGAAGCGCCAGGCCCCCAGGCCGAACGCGGCGATGATCGGCAGGCTCACGTACGTCGTGCTGGTCGAACCGAGATCGAGGCCCGGCAGCGCGGCGAGCAGCAGGGCGTAGCCGCATAGCAGGGTGATGATCTTCACGATGAGCATGCCCATCGACGCGCGACGCTGGGCATGCTCGAGCTCCTCCTCGCTCGACACGCGGAGGCGCGACGCCATCTGCGTCCCCAGCCGCTTCACCACGAGCGCGCTGCTGGCGATGGCATCGAACGGAAGGACGAGGACGTTCGAGGGCTCCATCGCCCGGACCGTCGCCGATCGCGCTTGCCGATCGAAGAACGCGATCTCGCCGACGGGCTCGCCTGCAGACACCTCGTGGATGCGGTGCTCCGCGATCGCGCCGCGCACACGCTTGACGATCTCGAGCCGCCCCGAGAGGAGGATGCACAGATCGGCGGGCATCTCCCCCTCCGAGAAGAGCACCTGTCCCGGAAGGAGGGTGCGTGTGGACGCGGCATTTTCGAGCGCCCCACGCACGGGTGGCGAGAGGCCTTCGAAGAGAGAGATATCCGGCAACTGCATCGCGATCGAGGCGAAGAGCCTACCAGCAACGAGGCCGTCAGGGTCCCTCGACACCGGACGAACGCAGCACCACCTTCGAGCTCGGCAGTATCTGGAGGTCGCGGCCGATGCTCACGTCACTCCCTCCACGCGTTCCATGCGTTGCATGCGATCTGCGACTCAACGCGGAGTGCGGGGCCTCTCCCGTGTCGGGAGCAACGCTCGTGCGGGGCTCGGCATGGCCGAACGCTCACTCGCTCAGTGCTCCTCCCTCCGCAGGTGGATCTACCATCGTGAGTCCGCTCGACGCGTCGTGAAACTCTGAGTGGCTGCTATCGAGAATACTCGATAAAAGGCGCACCCTCGCTCCGTGCGCCCATGGATCGTCGGACAGCAAGCTCGAGACACGAGGTAAATCTTCCTCGCTCGGACGCGACCGTCGTGTGGCCTCCGACCAGGAGGCTGACAACGGCGATTCCAAGCGCGACGACCCGTGACCGGACGAGCAAGCAGTAGGTCAGTGTTCGTGGCTCGAGCCGCTTCACCCACTCGGCGATGCGCCTTCGGAACGGAGCGTCGCCCCCGGTCTGCTCCTCGCAATCCACGAGGAAATGCAGGCCGTCTTGGCAGCCGAACACGTCGTCGCCCCCCCCTCTCGAGGAAGTCGACGTAGCTCGCGTCCGAGTGGCCTCTGTACTTGAAGACCATCACCGTCGGAGCGGCGAGCCATATTCGTAGCTACCGCGCGCGGCGAAGTGCTCGAAGACCCTATACGTCAAAGTCGTCGGAAGCGTCCCCATCGGGACAAGTGTCCATCCTTCCTCCGGTCGCGTCAACGATGGCCGAGACGCGCACGACTCGAGTGCGCGCACATCTCGCACAAGAATGAGCGCATTTCCTCGAAGCAGCGATGGCGCAGGCTAGATTGCGAACTAGGTTCCGCAGAGACCGCGAGGGTTGCTCATGTCCAAACCGTGTCGGTTCGTTCTCTCGCTCGTCGGAGTCGTCTCGCTCGTTACGCTCGCCGTCCCGACGACGGCGGAGGCGCACCCCCATACTCACGATCATGATCGCAGTCGCGATCGTGACCGCGTCGAGGTCGACCGATTCGACTTCCCCGTCACGCTCTCGGACGGGCATCGCTATGCGGTCGCCGGTTGGCTCTATCACGTCGGACCGATCCAACGACATCGCGTCCTCCAAGTTGCCGTGCATGGCATCACCTACGACCACAAATACTGGGATATCGGCACGCTCAACGGCACGGACTACTCGTATGCGAGATGGATGGCGCGCGAGGGACACGCAGTCCTCGCGATCGATCAGATCGGCTCCGGAGCAAGCGGCCGGCCTGACGGAGACTTCCTCTCGCTCGACGAGACGGCGTCGGCGCTCCATCAGGTACTCGTCAATCTACGCGGAAAGCACAACCCGATTGGGCGCGGATTCCAGAGCATCGCGCTGGTCGGGCATTCGAATGGCTCGCTCACGTCGATCTACGAGGCGGGCACGTATCACGATGCCGATGCAGTCGTCAGCACGGCCTGGCAACACGCTCCCCACCCGCTGCCGTTCGATCCGGCGGCGGTCCTCTCCCAGCTGACGACGCCGTATCTCCCTGCGCGCTCGTTCCCCGAGCCGTTCCTTGCAGCGACCTTCTATCACCTGCCGTCGATCGATCCCGCCATGGTCCATCACGACTTCGTGAACCTGCAGGCGGATCAGTCGCGCGGGCAGTTCCTCGACGCGCTCGGCACCGGGCTGAACCCGAGCCTGAGTCGCAGCTCGCAGATCACCGAGCCGGTGCTCGTCCAGTTCGGAGAGTTCGACGGGTTCGCGCCCGCGGCGTTCGGCGGACCGGAGCCCAGCTACTATCCGAACGCACGGCTCACCATTCAGAACATCTCCGCGATCGGTCACAACGTGAACGCGCACCTGAACCGCCTCCAGAGCTGGCGCGCGATTGACCGCTGGCTCGAGCAGAACCTCGGGCGCTGCCGCGACGACTGATCGTGCCCGCGAACGCTCGGACGCCTTCAAACCAGCACGCTACGTCGTACCGCGGCACAGTCCTACCCTCCATATGGTTGCCTCCCCTGGCACTCCCTTCGACTGCGCGTTCGAGCGCGCGGGAGTGTTCCGAGCTTCTGCTCGGCCAGGGGAGGTTTCCGGAATAGCCACCTCCGGAGTTCGCTACGGAAACGAGCACACACAGCCACGTCGGTGAGCCAATCGCAGCCCGGCGAAGCTGAATGTCGGAGCACCGAGGTCGGGACACGACCACCATCCACGCGCCGTAGCCGACGATCACCTCACCGCGTCAGAAGCGTTCGCCACGACGGAGGCAGCTCCGTCGCGAGGTGCATCTTCGCGTCGGGCGAGAGTCGTGCGGCGATCTCCTGGAACTGAGGAATCGCGCTCGCTCCGGCGCTGTACTTCGCGGGGCTCGTGGGGAGATCGAGCTTCGGCCCGCTGCGCCCCAGCGCGGCGCGGGCGACGAGCAGATGAATCCCGTGGACCGGACGGAATCGAAGATCACGCGTGAGCGGGTCGGGACCGGCGGCGTAGCCCGATGCCGCAAGCTCGAACGCCCGCGCGAAGTCGCCGGCCATCAAGAATGCGAGCGCGGCGGGTCGCTCTTTCGGGCCACCGAGAGCCATGAAGGCTTCGGCCACGCCGGCGTACGCGGTCGGTGCGAGCCCGCGCTCCGCGAACAGCTCGTGTGCGACGTCGGAGATCTGCGTCTCGAGGTTCGTGCGCGCGCTACCGGTCTTGCTCGCGAGGAGCTTCTTCGCGCCGCCGGCGAGGATCGTTGCCCGGACGTCGCCGCCGCCGCGCAGCTCCTTTCGCTCGTTCCGCAGGAAGCTCTGTACGAGCGCGAGAAAGGCGGCCGGCTTGGCCGGCGTCACTCCGCCGGAGTCTTCGCCGGTCGCGTCGATCCAGACCTCTCCTGCATGCGGGCCGCGCAGGACGAGCTGGTAGTACTCGTGTGTTCCCGTCGGGACACCGAGCGGGATCGTACCGTCGATCGGAGATGCTCCCTTCGGAAGCTCGACGGCATTGCGCTTGTTCTTCGCGCGAAGCCCCTGCTCTCGTCGCGCCCGCGTGCTGTCGGGATCGGGCGGAAACCACTTCTCCCGTAGTGGGAACTCCTTCCGCGCGCGTGCGATGTCCGACGCGGTCAGCTTGGCCAGGGAACGGATGGTGATCTCGGCGCCGAAGCCCGCTCCGCCGTCGCCGATCTCGCGGACGAACGCGCGATGGCCCGGCGGCAGTGCGAAGCCGAGCTTCTTCTCGATCGCCCGCACTGCCACCTCGGTGAGCGGCGGTCTGGTCTTCCAGCACTCGGGCTCTTCGGGAGCGAGCTCACGCAGGTCGGCGAGGCTCTTCTTGATGGAGTCGATCTCGCGCATCCACCGCAGGGTACTCGATGCGAGCGCTCACGTTCCCGTCTCATGTGAACAGCGTCGACGCCGGGCGAGCGCGAACGAAGGTCCCATAGCTCGAAGCTCGTTTCGCTCCTTTGACGTTCCTTACGACATCAACGCATTACCCGGCCACACTCGAACGTTCAACGGGGCCTCGAGTCACGGCCCTCTCGGGGCAGATGCCGTCGATCGATCCCGCCATGGTCCACTACGACTTCGTGAACCTGCAGGCGGGTCAATCGCGCGGGCAGTTCCTCGACGCGCTCGGCACCGGGCTGAACCCGAGCCTGAGTCGCAGCTCGCAGATCGCCGAGCCGTGCTCGTCCGGTTCGGAGTTGGACGGGCTTGCGCCCGCGGCGTTCGGCGGACCGGAACCCAGCTACTTTCCGAACGCCCGGCTCACCATCCGGAAATCTACTCGATGGTCACAACGTGAACGCGCACCCGAACCGCCTCCAGAGCAGGCGCGCAATCGACCGCTGGCTCGAGGAGTCACGGCTCCGCTCGAAGCGGCGTACGAGAGCCTGCGGTGAATCGTCCCCGAGCGCCTCGCCGCCCGCGGGGCGACCCTTGGGCAGGACGCCCGTCGACGAGATTCTTGGTCACTCGCTTCGCGACCTCCGAGGCCGCGAAGGTGATGACGGAGATCGTGATCGTGTCGAAGACGCGACGGCCGAACGACGGTCGAGCGACGAGGTTCAGACGCTTGCCGAGATCGAGGCGCCTGAGCGCCTCCGACACGCGGTACGAGAGCGAGCGCCGGCGTCGCGCCTTCAGGGCGAGGCTGACCGCGAACAGGCTCGCTCCGAAGTGCGCGCCGATCCCGATCAGTGACAGCGCCGCCGACTTCGCGCGCAGCTTCGCGTGCACGACGACCTCCGCGATGTGATGACGGCGCGCATCGAGCGTGTCGACGACACGCAAGAGGCGTGATCGGATGATCCGTGCCCTGCGCTCCAGGAGCTCCGTCCGCTCGTCGGCCGCGATCTCGTCCGTGGGGGAGCTCATGCGATGTGCTCCTTCAGCTGAGCGACCTCGCTCCTCAGGCGGTGCCTCGTCCTCTCGAGCGGCTTCTTCGAGAGCAGCGAGTACCCCGCGAACGCGGCGGCAACGCCGATGAGTAGGAGCGCGCCAGCGACTGCGAGCGCTGCGAGGACGGTCCCACCGAGCGCGATGACGAGCGCAACGGCAATCAAGCAGAGGACGAGGACGCCAGCGGCGAGCGCGATGCCGAAGACCACGGCCGCCTTCCTCGCCTGCTTGATCTCCTTCTGGATCTCGATTCTCGCGAGCTCGATCTCGATGCGGGCGAGCTCCTTCGCTTCCTCGAGCGCCTCGCGAACGAGATCGGCAGTCGAGGCCTCCTCTAGCGCGAGGCGCTCGGGTTGCGGCTGGACGTTACTCATGATCGTGATCTCCTTGTGCTGGGCGTTCGTCTCCGAATCTTCTCGCCGTCCGCTCGAGGGCGAGCCTCGCGATCCCTTCCTCGACCTCACGTGTCAGCGTGTTGCATCGTCCATACCGGTCGATCCCAGCGGCACGCCCGGCCCCGGACACACGCCCGCGCGTGGCGAACCGCCCGTCTCACGAAACGAGCAGCGGGCTCACGTCGACATGCACGTCCCGCAACGACGTCCCCGAGCCTGAAGCCTGGAGCCTGGAGCCTGGAGGGAGTCTCAGTACCGCTTCTGCCAAATCGCATCGAGAAGCGCCGTTCCTCGATCGCCGAACGTGGTCTCGAGCGACCAGTTGCGATGGAAACGGTACTCGATGTTCGCAAGGTTCTTGTCAGGCGCGGTGATCGGAGGCGTGCCGATGACGTGCGCGTAGCCGATCGACACACGTGGCGAGAGCTGCACGTCGACCTCGGGGCGCGGGTTGTTCGAGCGCGTCGTGTCGATGCGCGCCGTCGCCTGGATCCCGGCGAGGTCGTCGAGCGCCTCGGTGAGCCCCTGGGCCACGAAGCCTCCTCCCAGACCGACGGCGGTCTTCGTCGTCCCGTCGGCCTTCGTCCCCGGCTGCGCCGGCCGCGGATTCGCGCCGTCAGCGGTGCCGAACAGGACGAGTGCGAGGATCTCGCTGTTCGGTCGCGGTGGCTCGGAGCGGAGGTTTACCTTGCCCGTCTTCACCGGACCGACGAAGTCCGCAAAGATCCGCGAGCCATCCGCGGCCGTCCAGGCGGCAGTGGCGACGACGACCGGATTCGGCGGCGACTCTCCCGTGAACGTCACGGTGCCCTTCTCGATCTCGAACTTCTTGCCCTGCACGTCGACCCAGCCGCCGTCGATGCGGATCCGGCCGTCGAGCTTCGACTCGCCTCCTTCAATCGACACCTTCGGATTTCCCGTGAGATGAACCGTGAGCTGGTTTCCACGATCGATCGTGATCCTGCCGAGGCGGACGTCGACGTCGAGACGCGTCGCGTCGCCTTGCAGATCCTCGGCGCCCGTCGGCACGGCCTTCTCCAGCGGAAGCTCCACGAACCTGTTCCGGCCGCGGTAGACGCCGACGCGGATGTTCTCCCTCTGCTCGAGGGACTGCACCCCGCTCTTCATCACCTGGGGCAGCTCGAAGTTCATCTTCGGGACGTCGACGGTGACCGATGTCTCCTTCCCGTCCGGGCTCTGCGACGCCTCGACCTTGATCGCGCCAGACACCTGGCCGAACGGCTGCCCCTGCAGGGCGATCGAGAGCGGGCTCTTCTGCGGAATGCCGATGTTCGCCGTCGCGTGCGCGACGCGCATCCCGTCGAGCTTCGCCTGCGCGTCCGCGTGGAGCTCGCCCTGTGTGCCCTTCGCGTAGACGTCGGTGACGCGAACCGTACCGTCGCGCGTGAGCGCGACCGACGCCCTGACGCCTCGAAGCTCGTCGCCGAGCGCAGCGATCTGCACGATGCCATGGTGGAACTTCACGTCGCCGTCGATCGCCGCGCCCCGCTGGCCCGGGACGATGCGGGCCGTCGCGTTCGCATCGATGCGACCGTCGAGCATCGGGACCGCACTCTGGACGAACGGCTGGATCGCGGCGGCGCGGAACGACTTCGCCTGGAGCTTCGCCTCAAGCGGCTGCTCGGCGTCGAGCTTCGGTGTGACCTCGGCTCCCCACACGAGCCCGTTCGCTAGGGTCGCATCGAGGAAGCCGTCATTCTGCTCGAGTCGCACCTTCGCGGCGAGCTTCCCGCGGCCGGCGTCGAATGAGAGGAAGCCCTTCGTGTACTGCGCCTTGCCCACGGCGAAGCCGTCGAGATCGAGGCGCCCCTCCACGTGCGCGTCCGCGTGCAGGCCCGCGAGCGTGAGCTCGCCGCTGACATTCCCGCGGATCTGGCGCTCCGCGAGCTGGGGAACGGTCTGGAGCGGGAAGGACGCGAGCCGGAGGTGGCCCGATGCGTTCCAGGGCAGCGCGCCGTTCCCGACGACGACGTCGCGGGCTCGCGCCTCCACACGTGCACGGACGTCGAGAAGCGCCTCCCCGCGCGCGCGGACATTTGCAGAGAGGTCGGCGATGCGTCCGTCGTAGTCGACGATGACGTCGGCGTCGGCCCTCGCGTCGGGCGGAAGCGCCGGAGAACGCACGCCGCGCGTACGCGCGACGAGGCGGACGGTCGGCTCGAGGAGCGTGCCCGAAGCGACGAGCTCCGCTTCGATCGCTCCCTGGACGTCGTTCACGCCAAGGATCGAGGGCAGCCGATCGAGCTGGCGCGGAGGGATGACGAGCGTGGCGTTGATCGGCGCGGTCGTAGCGCGGTCGCGCGCGCGTGCGGGCTCGGCGGCGATCTCGGCGTAGGGCAGGATCGTCTTCGCATCCAGCGCGACGACAGCGCCGTGCCGATCGGTCGCTCGGAACGCGACGCTCGTGAGGCCACTCGTGCCGTCGTTGCGCACGTCGAGCCCGAAGTCGAGGTCGGTCGAGCGCCAGCGCGGCGGGCCCGTCACCTCGATGCCGCCGACCTTCTTGGTCGGCCCGGGCGGTCCGGCGACGACGAGCCCGTTCGTGTGTGCGTGCAGCTGGACCTCGGGCGCCGCGTCGGGCGCGTCCCGACTGACGCTCCCCTGCACCGTCAAGAGCCCGCGGACGTCCGCGACCGGGAGCACCTTCGCCGGCAGGAGCGGGGCGGCGCGCTCCATGTCGACCGCACCGTCGAGGTGGACGCGTCCAGCCGCTCTCTTCCATGAACGAGGGTCGTCCACGCGGCCGTCGATGACGAGGCGCTCCGCGTGGACCCGCAGTACTCCAGAGTCTCCAACGTTAGCGCCGATGTCGAGCGCGACCTCGCGATCGTCGATCGATGCGTCAATCACGGCGCCGGCGCGCTTCGCTTCGCGCATCGCGAGATCGCGGAGCTCGGCGTGGACCTTCCCCTTCGCGACGCCGCCACGGAGGGTCGCCTCGCCGCGGACGGCGAGGGTCCCGCTCCGGATCCCGAGCGGTTCGTTCTTTCCCGCGATCCGGGCGGCGAGCGGAACGTCGATCCGAGGCGCGTCGATGCTGGCGCGGACCTCGCGCGCGTCCTTCGACAGCTCGACGCGGATCGGATCGCCGACGCCGCAGACCTCGGCGCCCTCCACGCGCAGGCTCGGGCCATGAATCCGCACGAGGCGAGCGCTCGCCGAGATCTTCTCGTCGGCCGAACGTGCGGCGTCGACGCGCGCGTCACGGATCGTGATCGCCTTCTCGATGGTCTCGACACGCGCACGCGCTCGCGCATCGAGCGAGGCGAGCGGGAGCGTCTCCGTGAGGAGCTGACGAGCATGGACCTCCGCGTCGATGACGGGCCGATCGATCGTCCCTTGAGCTCTGGCCTTCGCCTCGAGCCTGCCGACCGAGAGCTGCTCGTCCTTCACCCTGGTGAGGACGACCGTCACCTCCGCCGAGTCGATCACGTTCTCCGGCAGGAGCATCCGAGCCGAGGCGTCCACCGCGGCGCTGCCGCCGACCCTGGTACCGATCTTCGGCACCCGACGCAGGTCGGGGATCCGCGACCGGACAGCTGCCGTCAGTACCTGCGCGTCGGGCGCGCCTTCTCGCGGCGCGAGGTTCACCGCAACCTCGGTCGGCATCGCCTTGTCGTGGATGCGCGCGCGAACCTGCGCCGCCTTGCCCTCGAACTTCCCTCGCGCCTCGACGCGAGGGATCGCCTGCCGATCGATCGTTCCCGGCAGCGTGTGGAACGAAGCTTCGCCGCGGATCCCGCCGTCGTCGAACACGAGGGCAGCGCGCGCGTCGAGGCCGACGTTCGTCTCGGGCGCGCCCCGGCTGACGGCCGACACGTCGACGTTGCGCGCGGAGACGGATCCGTTGATCTCCGTGCTCGCGCCCGCGACTACGATCGCGCTCGCGTCGAGGCGAGCCTTGCCTAGCAGGAGCTTGGCCTGCGTCTCGACTCGCGGGAGATCTCCGTGCGCCTCCACGTGGAGCGAGATCGGATCGCGGATCGCGATCCCATCGACGATGGAGCTCATCTGCCCGCCGGTCGGATCGTGCGCATCGAAGCGGGCGTCGATCCGCCGATCGTTCATTCGAGCCTCCAGTGTCGCCCGCACGCCGGCGATCCGTCCCTCGAAGACCGCCTGGACGTCCATTCCCTGCCCGTTCGGCGCGGGGATCGCGAGCTTGCCGCCGATCGTGCCCCGCGGATCGGCGCCCCGCGGCAGGGATCGCGTGACGAGGTGCACGCGATCGAGCTCGGCGCGCGTCACGGACGGATCCACGTATGCCCTCGCCTCTAGGCCGGACAGATCGGCGTCGACGAGCGGCGCTCCCGGAGGAGTGCCGTGCACCCAGGCGTGATCGAGCCGCACGACCGGGGCCTCGACGCGGACGCCACGCCCGGGCGGCTCGTTCGGCTTCTTCGGGGTTGGCGGCTTCTTCGCGGCGAACGCGTTCGCGATGCGGAGGTTGCCTGTCCGATCGGCATCGAGGTTCACGTCGACGTTGCCGACCGAGGCCGAGGGGACGTCGATCGCGATCGGTCCCTTGCCGAAGAGCGCCGACCTCGCCGCCTCGAGCGCGCGGATGCGAACGCACACGCCATCGACGTGGATCACCTGCACGCCCTCGGGATCGTACACGCGGGCGCGGACGCCACAGGCGCCACCGAGGCCGAGCGCTGCAATGTGGTCGATTTGGACCGTGCCTGCGAGGTTGGTCTCGAGGATGCCGTTCACCTGCGTCGCGACGAGCCGTCTCGCCGCCGGCAGGTCCAGATGCACGACTGCTGCACACGCGGACGCCGCGACGAACATGACGCTCACGCCCACGACGGAGCCAATCACACCAAGGACCCGTCGTGCGCGGTTGCGCTCGAGCTTCGAAGTCATCAATACGCCTCGCCGATGCCGAGGGAGACTGCGATTGGAATGCCAAGCGGGAACGTCTCGGGGCGGCGCTCGTCCGGCGGGAGGCCGCCGATGACCTGCATCCCGGGGATCCGGTAGCCGATGTCGAGACGGACGGGGCCGACGGGTGTGTCGTAACGTCCGCCCGCACCGCAGGAGAGGTGAGGCCGATTCAGCCGGATGTCCGTCGTCCGTGGCGAAACGTCACTCGCATCACAGAAGGTCGCTGCAGAGAGCGGGCCGGTGATCTTGAAGCGGAACTCCGCAGACGCCTCCCAAAGTGTGAAGCCGCCCGTCGGTGTCCGGCAGTCGATTCCGTTCCCACACGCCGTGCCGAGCCGCTGGATCTCGGCGTCGGGCGAGATGAACGGGACGACGTCGTGCGGGCCGACGCCGCGAAGCGGGTAGCCGCGATTCGACGTCGGACCGCCGGAGAAGAACCCGCGGAAGAATGTGAGCTGGTAGTCGCGCGTCCGCGCCTTGGACAGTTCGAATTCGCTCAGTCGACGGCGGACCTGCTCGCCGTAGTTGCGCGGGAAGAGGAGACCGACGGAGCCGCGAACCGCGAACACGATGCCCTTCGAGACGGAGACGTAGGCGCGGAGATCGGGCTGGACCTTCACGTCGTCGGCCTGGCCGCCGAACGGGCCGCCAGCCACCTGCAACGTGTTCAAGAGGTAGAAGCCCTTCCGCGGGTGAACGCGATTGTCTCGGAAGTCGAGCGACGTGATGAGCTCCGGATACGAGATGAATAGAGTGCCGAGCGTCGGATCGCGTTCACCGACGTACGCGAATGGGTAGGCGACCTGCAGGTTGTGCGAGATCGCGCCGTAGAGGCGCCGGTACGTCCGGTCGACGCCGATGCCGTTGCGCGCCTCCGCGTACCCGATCACCCGCTGGTTCGGAGGAGGATTCGGGTCGAGCATCAGCGCCTGAACGTTGAACTCGGGACGGATGAACGCGTTCGTACGCGCCTCGATGAAGCCGGGCTGCCGGAAGTCGATTCGGAGGCGCTCCTCCGGAAGGAGTCTGTTCGGCGCCTCGATGTTGTTGATGCGGAGCGGATACAGCACGACGCCCGGCTTGAACCTCACGCTGAACGTGCGCAGGCCGCCGAAGAAGTTGCGGTGCTCCCAGCCGAAGATGCCGTGCACGTCGCTCTTCAGCGCGTCGAGCTCGACGCCGCCGCCGGCGCGGATGGTCCGCAGTCGCGACGGCTCGAGCTTGACCTTCACAGGGACGACGCGCTCCAAGGCCCCGCGGGCCGAGCGATCGGGGGACGGCGCGGGCAGGTCGGGCGTGATGTCGACTGACGCGAAGACGCCGAGGTCGAGGAGGGCCTGCTGTGCCGAGTCGAGCTCCGCCTCCGAGTACGTCGCGCCAGGCTCGAGATCGAGCGCGCGACGAACCGGCGCCTCGGGCAGATCTCCAAGGCCCTCGATCGTCACCGGACCGAAGATGCACGGCTCGCCCGGCGTCACCGTCAGGACGACGTCGACCTCGTGCCGGACGATGTCTACGGTCGCGTCGTTCTCGACCTTCGCGTACGCGTAGCCGCGATCGCTGAGCGCGCGACGGACCGCGCCCAGCGCCATCTCGAAGCTCTCCTCCTCGAACGGCGCGCCGACGCTCAGCGTGTCCTCCGCGGAGCGCCGGGCGATGTCGGCGAGGTCCTTCGGAAGGTCCTCGAGCCCTTCGATGCGGACGCTCCGCAGGAGGACCGGCTTACCTTCCTCGACGATGATCTCGACGCGGACATGCCTGTCGTTCTTGACGTGCACGCGTCCGGCGCGGGCGTGCGCTTCGTAGTACCCCTTCGACCGATAGAACGCCTCGACGCGGGCGAGATCGCGCTGGAGGACGTTCCAATCGAAGACCGAATACTCGTAGATGAGGCCGCGGAAGAGACCGAGGAGCTTCTCGCTCTCCGTCGTCGCGATCTTGTCCTTCACGTCGCCATCGTCGATCTTCTTTGCGCCGCGGACGGTCACGTCGTCCACGGACATGCGGCCCCTCGGCACCGTGTTGCACCCGAGCAGGGCCACGAAGAGCGCCAGGACGCCGAGCACACTGGCCAAGAGAGAGACGAACGATCGCTGCGAGTGCGGCGCAGAGCGCGGAGGTTGCGACATCGAAGAGAGCCCGCGTTCGCGTCGAGCAAGCGCGACACCAGCGCTATTTCGCGCGCAGCTCCCCGATTTCGGTCTCGTGCTATGCGATCCTGCCCCACGATGTGGCGCCGCTGCCGCTCAGGGACGCCGGCGGCCGCGAAGAGCTCGACGCCGGAAACGGTTCAGTGCACCGTCGGCAGCGGCGCGTCGTTCACGGGGCGACTGGCCATTCCGCCGGCGTAGCCGTAGCTCGCCCACGGAGCGAGGCCCCAGACCGTGATCGAGAATGGTCCCTCGCTCTGCGCTTCGTGACGGCCGTAACCGCACTCGCCCTTGTCGAACTTCTGAGGGACGGCGCCCTTCGTGAGGTCGACGAAGGCGTATTCGTATTCGCCTTTCGTGCCGAGCGGGACGAAGCCCGTGAGCTCGCCAGCGCAATCGAGGACGACGGGATGAAAGCCCGTCGGCGTCTTTCGACGGACGACGACGATCGTGGTCTCCGGGAAGGTGTAGTCGGTGAAGAAGACGTAGCGATCGAGGAACTGATCCGATGGGACCATCGTGACGAAGTCGGGATCGCCGATCGTGACGTTGCCGTGGGTCGCGCCCCCGCCGTACGTCCCGCCGGTCATGTGGACGGCGGCGTAGAAAGGATGCTTCGAGTCCTGGCTCTTCACCGAGACGCGTGCGTCGGTGATGAAGTTCGCGACCTGCCCAGCCGAGAGCGTGCCCGGTGCGCCGGGCGGCTGCTCGGGATCGTAGGTGAGCACGGTGCCGTCGACGGCGCCGACGATGGTCCACGGCACGTTCTCGCGCATGACCGACGTGAGGCCGACGGTGCGCGGCTTGAACGGAACGAGGGCGTACTCCGTGCCCCACTGGGCAAAGGGCGGGATCTGCTGCTGAGTGACATCGCACGCGGGCGACGCGTTCGGAAGGTAGACGCAGGGCGAGCCGCCGAAGACCGCGACCGGCTTGTTCGAGGAGATCGGGCTTCCGGAGAGTGTCAGGATCTGCGTGATCTGGAGGACCTCGCCGCGCGACAGCTTCCACGTCGTAGGAGCGCCAGCCGCGGCGGGCTCGACGCCGATGCCCTCGAGGACGGCTTCGGTCGGACGCATCGAGACCTCGGTGCCATCCTCGTTCGCGACGATCTGGAGTGTGCGCGGGTCTTCGGCGACGTAAGGATCGTCAGGCCCGAACCGCCCAGTCGAGACGGCGACGTAGCCGGTGTCCCAGGACGAAACCGGAAGGAGCAGCGACGCGGACGGCGTCGCGCTCGCTGCTCCGCCGTACGGGAAGATCGAATACGCGGCGACCGGCGCGTCGGCGGTGATGTGGAAGGCTCGGGTCCTGACCGTGCCCCCCGCGACGGCCTCCTCCTTGGACGCCGGCACGACGCCGGGCGGGCATTGCAGGTTCTTGGTCTCCGCTCCGCCGGCGTCGACCCGCGCGACCTGGGAGAGGAAGACGAGCGCCACCGCTCCCGGCGGGACCGGCCCCTTCAACTGCGTGTAGACGGGCGTCGTGCCCTCGACCGAAGCAGTGTAGACGGACTGTGAGATGTCCAGCGGTGCGCTGCCGAGCTCGGCGCCGAGGGTCACCGGACGGTCCCAGGTGTTGGCGATCATCGCGACGAAGCAGGCGCCAGGAGCAACCGCGACGTCGTCGGGTGGCAGCGTCCAGAACGAGCAGCCGACGGAGCCCTTGGAGAGCGCAGCGGCCTGGCATGCATCGACGCACCGGTCGATTCCGCAGCCCTCGTCGGGACCGCACGTCGCGATGGTCTCTTCCGCTCCACCGTCACACGTGCTCATCACCTTCTTGAGATCGCGCGAGCAGCGGTAGCTGCATGCGCCGCCATCCGTCAGCGAAGCCTCCGGGAACGGAGGGGGCGGTCGCTCGAAACCATCACGCTCGCTCGAGCACGCCGAGGCGAGCAACGTTGCGAATGCGGTGCCGCCGATGGCGAACGTGGCAATCCCCACGCGAAGCTTGGAGTACATCGTCGAGCCTCTCTAGAACGTGATCTTCGTCGGCGTCGGATGGGCGCCGTGGTCCGGCGTGAGCCCGAGCTCGCCGCTGGCATTGCTCCCCCAGCACTCGACGGTGCCGCCTTGCACGAGGGCGCAGATGCTGGCGAGGCTCGCGGCGACCTGAACGGCGCGCCCCTTGAAGGCGCTCGCTGCGGTGAAGGAGGCGCTGAAGCCGTCAGCGCTCCCCGTGCCGAGGGCCCCGTGAGTGTTCTCGCCACAGCATTGCACCGTGCCATCGGTCATGCGTACGCAGGTCGTCTCGTCGCCGACGGCGATCTGTTGTGGCCACGCCGGCCCCGAGACGAGGGCACGCTTCGGCACCGGCTCGCGATCGGGAAGCCCCGTGCAGAGCGCGCCGTAGAGGCTCTTCCCCCAGCAGAAGACCTCACCGTTCGCGATCGCACATCCATGACCGTAGGACGGCATCGGAGCCGGACGCTGATTCGCGTCGGACGGCTGGCGCTGGAGGAGCGGAGAGACGGCGACGCTCGTGACCTTCGACAGCTCCACGAGCCGCTTCGGCGTGCGAGAAGGGCTCACCGACGAGATGCGACCAGAGACGAGCCCGTCGTCGCCCGAGATCGCGCCCCAGCTGAACACGTCGCCCGTCGTCGTGAGAGCAAGCGTCGTCTTCGAGCTGATGAACGTCTTCCTAAACGTGGAGGCGTCGAGCTCGGCTTCGCCCGGCCCGATGGCGACTTGAAACGGGTCATCGAAATCGGGGCGAGCGAGCTTCATGTATTGGGTCCCGCCCCAGCAAACGAGCTTGCCCGTCGTGAGCAGTGCGCACGCGCTGTCGATCCCCACGTCGACGCGCGTAACGCTCGCACCGCCGAGCGCGACCGGCGAGGGAATGGGATGGCGATCGACGTCCTCCGAAGGAGGATCGACCTCGAGGCCGAGCTCGCCGAGGAGGTTGCTGCCCCAACATTGCACCGCGCCGTCCACGAGGAGCGCGCAGGTCGAGCGACCACCAGCGCTGATCTGGATCGCGTTGGTCAGACCGACCACGGGCGGAATCGCGCCGGCGTCGCCGTCGGACGACGTCTCGTCCGCTTCGCCGCGACCGAGCTGGCCCCAAAAATCGTCACCCCAGCAGCGCACCGTGCCGTCATTCATGCGCGCGCAGTAGTGACGCTCGCCGGCGACGAGCTCGACGGCGCACGGATTCGCCGTGCACGTGACCGGCTCGGTGGCCGCGTCGAACGGTGGCCGTGCGTCGACGGCCGGCGTCGCGTCGGGGCTCTCCTCGGGAGGAGAGCTCGCGTCGGCGGCGTCGTCGGCAGCGTCGGGCGCGCTCGGCTCGAGCGCGACCTCGTCCGAGCTGCACGCCGCAACGGACATCATGACCGCTGCCGCCGCAGCGGACGCCGTTGCAGCTCCGAGCAAGAACCTTCGAATGCGAGCTCTCATCGCGCGCTCACTTCTTCTTCGTGGGGTCGAGGTGGAGAGCGATGCCTTCGCCGACGACCCAGAGATCGTCCGGGCCCTTCACCCAGAAGGCATGGAGGTTTTCGATGACCGGGAACTTCGTGACGGTGAGCGCGGGGGCCGACCACCGACTGCCGTTCCAGTGGCGCATCCGTCCGTACTCGCCGGCTACCCAGAGATCGTCGTCAGTGGTCGCGGCGACGGCAAACGACGAGAGACCATTGAACTCACCGTTGAACTCGGCATGCTCGAGCGTGAACGTCAGCCCGCCGTCCGTGCTCTTCCCGCGAATGAGCATCTCGTCCCCGAACGGTGTTCGACCGAGCAGCACCATGCTCGTGTCCGAGAGCACCGAGACGCTGGCGAGCTCGCCGGGGTCGTACGCCGTCTCGGTCTCCGGATCGTCCGGATCGGCGGGCGCCAGAACGGGCGCAAACTCGGTCGCTCCAGGCTGGCGGCGATAGATGCGCCCCGGCGCGCCCGAGTACACATCACCCAGGATCCCTCCGAGCCAGACCCCGGAAGCGGCGGTGCCCCAGACGTGCGTGAAGCGCATCTCGGGATCGACCGTCACCTCCGACCAGGACGACGGTCCGCCGCCACTACTGGGCGCGTAGTGGAGGACGCGCGAACGCGGGAGCGAGTCGTTTCGGACGACCACGGCCCAGACGTCGTTCGCGCTGGTCCCCCAGATCGACGCGATCTCACCCATCGGCCTCGTCGTGGCGGCGAACGTCAGCGCTGCCGGGCTCGCGCCGGTGCCGTGGAAGAGGACACTCTGGCCGCCGACCCAGACGTCGGTCGGCCCGCTGCCCCATACCGCGCTGAGCGGACCGAGCCCCGAGGCATGGATCTTCCACTCGGTCTGATCCCAGCGAAGGATGGCGCCCTGGCCGCTCACGGCCCAGACGATGCCTTGACCATCACCCCAGACCGCGCGGAGCGTCTGCCCGGTCGGCAGCGCCGTGTGGCAGAACCCGTCACCGGAGCATTCGCGCGGGGGAGACGCGTCGACATCGGCATCCTCGCCCTCGCTCGGAGGCGCCGATGCATCAGTGGGAGGCGCCACCGCTCCGCTATCCGCTTCCGGCCGAGGCTGCACGTCCTCGCTCGCCGCACAGGCGACGACGAGATGAACGAGCAGAGCCCCGGCGCAGGCTGCGCCCAATCGAACGATGGCGCTCATCGAGAACCTCCCGCGTCACCGAGCGCGCCACCCGTGTAGTGGAGCGCGACGCCGTCGCCGACGATCCAGACGTCGTCGCGCGCGCTGCCCCAGACGCCGTGGAGCGCGGGCTTCTTGCCGGCCGGAAACGCTGCGAGCGTCGTGCTCCAGGTGTGGCCGTCGTAGTGGATGATGGTGCCGGCATCGCCGACCGCCCAGACGTCGTCGGCCGTCGAGCCCCAGACAGCACGGAGGTGCTCGCGTGTCGGCGACGGGACGACCTCCCAGTCGCTGGCGTTCGCGCTCGTGATGTGACGAATCGTGCCCACGTCGCCGACGGCCCAGATGTCGCTCGCCGAGCTGCCCCAGACCGCGCGCAGGGTCACCGCCGAGTGCGTGTCGACCGCAGCCCATTCGAGCTCGCTCGCATCGGAGGGGAGCGTGCCGTGGAGCGACATCGAGCGTTGCCAGCTCACGTCTGCCGAGTTGTCGGCGACGAGCCAGATGTCGTTCGCGGCCGAGCCCCACATGCCGAACACGCTCGCTGTCCCCGGCACGCCTTGCCAACCGATGCCTCCGTCGTCGAGGTTCGTCTTGGTGAATGCGTTCACCGTGACGACCTCGCCCATCTCGTCGAACATCATCGAAGCGCGCCCGGCGAGGCGGACGTCGGCGGCGGAGGTCCCCCAGATCGCGAAGAGAGGTACGTCGAGGCCCTCTTCGATGGGCAGCCGCACGTTCTCCCACTCCGTCGCGGCGCCGGCGTAACCGCGCGTGCGGAACACCGCGTCCGTCGCGCTCGCGATCCACACGTCGTTCGGACCGGTGCCTCGGACCGCGTAGAACGTGTTCTTCACCGGGAGCTTCGGCGGGTAGAAGCTGGTCGGCGTCGGCACCACCGTCCACGCCTTCCCGTCCCAGTGCACGACCGTCCCGTTCGAGCCAACCGCCCAGACGTCGGTCTTGCTCGATCCCCACACCGACGTGAGCGCCGCAAAAGCGGACACGTTTGTCGGCACGGGACACCACGGGACTTCGGCGCAGGAGAGAGCAGGAGCGCAGCCCTCGTCCGAGGCATCACATCCGCCCTCTGACGCAGCATCGAGACCGCCAGCGTCGATGTGGATGGAGGCGTCCTCGTGAGCGATCTCCTGTTTCTCGGTGTCGGCGCAGCTCACGAACGCGACGACCGGAAGGAACAGGGCACCGAGCAGTGACGCGCGGAGAAGCGTTCGGCCTCGAGAGAGCATCAGTTGACCTTCCCGGCGTCGCTGCATTCGGTCATCAGGCACTTGCCATGGATGCACGGCTGCCCAGCGTTGAGGTCACAGGCGTTGCCGCACGACCCGCAGTTGCCGGGATGGGCCAGCAAGTTGGTCTCGCAACCGTCGGACGGATCGCCGTTGCAGTCGCCAAAGCCCGGAAGGCAGTCGAGCTCGCATAGCCCTTTGCGACACGCTCGAACCTGATTCGGGCCGGCTTCGGGGCACACGTTCGTGCAGGCTCCACACGCCGTCGGATCGTTGAGGAAGTCACGGCACCCGAGCAGCGGGCAGAACGTCATCCCCTTCCCGACGCACTGAACGGCACAGTAGGAGCCACCCTGCCCGTTGATGCACTTCTCGCCCGCTTCGGTATCGCACTTGATCCCGCAGCCACCGCAGTTGTTCGGGTCGAAGTTGATGTCCTCGACCTCGCAGCCGTCGGAGTTGCACTCCGGATCCCCGAGGTCCTTGTTGCAATCACCCCTCGAGCCCCGGCACTTGGGAGCGCCGCAGACGCCGCCAGCGCATCCGTAATAGGCAGTCTCCGGTAGGGTGCACGGCCCCTCGGTCTGCTCGCACGTGATCCCGCAGCCGCCACAGTTCCAGTCGTCGCCCAGAGGATCGGTGCACATGCCGTCGCAGACGATCTGCCCCGGCGGGCACCCGCATTTGCCCTCGATGCACGGCGCGCCGTTCGCGCACACGTTCCCGCACGCACCGCAGTTCTTGTCGTCCGAGTTGACGTCGACCTCGCAGCCGTCGTCGACCTTCCCGTTGCAGTTGCGCCATTCCCCGCCGTCGCCGGGGATCTTCGGGCTCCAGCATTCGAGCTCGCAGCCGCCTTCGATGCAGCGCGAGGTCATGTGAAGGCGACCGTAGTGGCGACACTTGTTCCCGCACGCGCCGCAATGATCGACGTCGCGCTTCAGGTCCGTGCCGCACTTGTACGCAGGCCCGCCCCCGCTCGCGCAGGTCCCGAAGCCTTCGGGGCACGTCGTGCCGACGCACAAGAGGAGACTCGCCGCGTCCGGCGCGACGCTCGGCGCTTCGCCGTCGGGTTGCTCGAAGATCCCTCCCCGACCGGCATCGTCTAGGAAGATGACGCTGTCCACGGGCGACGTGCACGACGTGACGAGGATCACGCTTCCCGCCAACGCCGACGCCGCGAGAGCGATCTTGCGCGCCGAAACCAGATTGATCGCCTTCATCATGGCGTCGCCGTCTTCTGTGCAGCAGCCTTCGTCACGAGTGAGCGCACGCGGTTCGCGTACGGGCTGTCGGGGCTGCGGGTGAGGAACGCTTCACCGAGCGCGCGCGCCCGAGCCGCTTCCCCGCGTGCGAGCAGCGCTTCGATGCGCATGACGGCGACCTCGCGCTCGAAGACACCGGCGCGAACCCGCCGATCGTATTCGTCGAGCTGAGAAAGGCAGCCCGCGGCGTCGCCCGTCGCGAGCGACGTCCGTGCGGCCTCGACGAGGGCAAGCTCGTCGTCGAACGATGCTGGCGTCGCGTTCGTGCTCGCAGCCGTCGTCGGGCGAGCACGCGGCGCCAGCTTCTCCGCCAGCGGCGTCGCCGTCGGGAGCTCGTCGACACGCATCGTCTTCGCCTCGACGGGCGCCGGCGCCGCCCGCGACACGACCTCGTCGACCGTCGCCGGTGCGGCCACCGAGGATGTCGGACCAGCCGCGCCGGAGCTCGAATGATGCAAGTACCATCCGGCGCCGATCGCCATCGCGAGCGCGACGAAGGCTCCCGCCTTCAGCGAGAACATCGATCGCCCGACCTGCACCGAGGCGCCGGGGTCGAATTTGGAGCCTCTCGTAGCGTCGAACCGCGCGAGAGCGCGCTGCATGCGCGCCTCCGCAGGCTCGTAGCTCTTGGCGACCTCGAGGGCGTCGACGAGGCGCGCGTCGGTCGAGGACTCACTCAAGCGAGGCGGGAAGGTCGGCTCTTTCATCGGGTATCTCGACCAAACGGGGGGGCATTCGCATCTGCGCGTGCGAGCGCCTCGCGGAAATCCTCTCGTGCTTTGCGGAGCCGTGAGGCCACCGTTCCGGGAGGGATTCCGAGATGCTCGGCGATCTCGCGCCCGCTGAGCTCCTCGAGCTCGTAGAGCACGAAGACCTCGCGACGTTCGGGGTCCATGCTCTCGAGGATCCTCTGGATCATCGCGAGCGTCTGCTTGCGCTCGAAAGCGTCCGCTGGATCCGCATCGGGCGACAGCGGAGCCTCCTCGAGCTCCTCGAGCGTGGTGTTCCGGACAGCGTGACGGTTTCGGCGGCGCCCGACTTCTCGGGCGACGTTCACGCAGACCGCGCAGGTGTAGGCCCGCAGCTCTGCTCGGTTCGGGATCTCGTCGAACTTCCGATCCGCGGCGATGAGAACGGCCTGCAGTGCGTCGTCGATCTCGGCGTTCTGCACGCCCAGACGCTGGAGGACGCGGAAGGCGACCTTGACCAGCGGTTCGATGGCCGCGCGAAATCTGGCGTGACGCGTGGCGATGTCGCCCTCCCGCGCCTCGACCCCGCCGATCGCCGCAACACACTCCACACTACTGGAGCGGTCCGGCCGCCCCGTTTGATCACGAGGGGGCCACATTTATCGCTCGACCGTCACGGCTCCTCGAGCTCAGGCATTGGACAGCGTCTCGGCCGCGCGCCCGCCTCGCGGATCAGAACCGCCACTCGACCAGCAAGCCCCCCGTGATTCCGACCGGCGGCGCCTGCGAGACGACCCCGCCTTCGACGAACGCAAAGCGATGGCGCACGAACGGGGCGGAGACGAGGATCGTCGCCCCGACGCCCACGGATTGACCGATCCGGTAGACCACTCGACCTGATCCGCCCACGTCGAACCAGGCGCTCGACACCCTGCGTGCGGCCGGCGTCGTCCGGGCCTCCGCTTGGAGAACCCCCGCATTGGCTTCGGCACAGGGAACGGCATCGAGTCGACCCGACGCGAAGCGGAAGCGCACCGGACAGAGTCGAAACATAGCCGTGGTCCACGAGAACTCCGAGCTCCCGAAGGGCGCATCCACGACGACGGGAAAGCTCTGCCTCACGCCCACTGCCAAGGACGGGGCGAGCCATTCCGGGACGCCCGGCGGAGCCGCACGCACGTCGACGGCAGCTCCAACCACCGGTGCAACGTCCCGGACGACCGCAGACGTGACCTCCCCCCGCGCTTCGAGCGCAAACGTCAGCACCGGACGCCGCGCGCCGGATGGTGCGCCGACCTTCCCCCTCGCCTTCTCCTTTTCGTTCTCCGTCCTCCGCTCCGTGGCCTTCTCCTTCCCCGCGTCCTCGGGACGAGCTGGTGGAAGCGGCGGATGCTCAGGCTCGCTCGCCACATCGAGCGCCTCGGGCTCGGGAGCCGTCTTGGGAGGCACCTCGGAGATGTTCGCCTCCGGATCGATCGCCAGCGCCATGGCGATGGCCAGCCCGCGAGCGACGCGCTCGCAGTCCGGTGCCACGATCTCGCGCTGGGTCACTTCTCCGTTCGGCGTCTCGATGACGAGCACACCGCGATGCTCCGCACCGCGTCGTCCGAGCACGACGCGAAAGCTCCGGACGCTCGAGCTCGAGTCGACGACTTGCCACTTCGTCGTGTACCTCCTCACGTTCCCGATGAAGCGCTCCTCGGAGGGGCAGGACTCCTGCGCAGCGTACGCGACGGAAACGCGCTCCGCCTCGGGCTCTCCCGCGCGCGCGCGGAGCGGCATCGACGCAAGGCAGACCGCGAGAACGAGGGCAGCCGTCGTGGCGCACACTCTGTGAAATCGCGGCATTCCTCGCCCCGAGCTAACGGCCTACTCCCGAGCAGGTCAAGCTCGAAGGGGCGCAGCGGGTCGCGCTTGCGGCCGGCTCGGGTCATCCGCGCGCCGCGCGTCACGCTATCCTCGATGGACGGCGCGCGCAGACGACCGTCGCGAGCACGAACGTACCGGGAGGCGCCGCGCGGACGCCCCCGACCGAGCTAGCCGAGCTTCGCCTTGCCCTGGCTCGCGAGCGTGAACCCGACGAGCTTGTAGAGGAGGCGCGCGCCGACGTTGCCGTCCCACTCGTCGTCCTCGTTCGCGAGATTCGGCGCGACCTCGTTGAGGTCGAAGCCCACGATCTTCTTCCCCGCGCGCACGACCTCGCGAATGATCGCGATCGCCTCCGCGAGCTCGAGACCGCCCGGCACCGGCGTACCGGTGTGCGGGCAATAGCGCGGATCGAGTCCGTCGATGTCGAACGAGATCCAGACGAGGTTCGGGAGGGAGGCGGCGATCTCGCGCGCGACCTTCGCGAACGGCTCGCCCTCCTGCTTCCGGAGCGCGAGGCTGCGGTCGTAGAAGACCTCGACGCGGGCGCCCTGCGACTCGCAGTAGCGGACCTCCGCCTCGCAGACGTCGCGGATGCCGACCTGGACGAGCTTCTCGACCTCGGGCACGCCCTCGAGGACGTTGTGCATGATCGAGGCATGCGAGTGCGCGAACCCCTCGTAGGCATCGCGCGTGTCGGAGTGCGCGTCGAAGTGAAGGACGCCGAACGGACGCTTCAGGTGCTGGGCCATCGCGCGGAGCGCGCCATAAGGCACCGAGTGATCGCCGCCGACGACGCCGACGATCTTGTTCGCGGTGAGGAGCCGCGCCACCTCGCGCTCGACGTGCGAGTTGACCTGCTTCGACAGGGCGTTGACACGCCCGAGTGCCGCGAGGAGCTCCGGATCGTCTCCCGCGCCGCCGTGCTCGATGACCTTCTCGGCGGAGGCCTTCCCTTCCTCGTTCCACGCCATGACCTCGGACGGCAGCGGGAGCATGTGGATGCCGTGCTGGTAGGGTCGATCGACGTCGAGGTCGAAGAGATCGACCTGCATGCTCGCGTCGAGGATCGCCCGCGGGCCCTCGGCCGCGCCGCCGCCATACGAGGTCGTCGCCTCCCACGGGACCGGAACGAGGACGACGAGCGACTCCTCCTCGGAGTGAGGCAAACCGAAGATTCCCGAGCCCGGCTGCGCAGGCGCGTTCGGATCGAAGGACATGGGCCCTCAGTATCACACCGCGAAGCGGCCGGGCCGCGCGCGTGGGCCGAGGGAGCTCGTCAATGCTGGAGACCGAGGGGCATCGCCCGCACCCACCGACAATCGGCGCCGCCGATTTTCACACGGGCGCGGACATCGGTACGCTCGACCTGGTCGATGCGCCGCCCTCTCGCCAGCACGCTGACGTTCGCCGCCTTGGTGGTGGTGTCCGCCTGCACGCGCAAGGCCCCCCCCGCGACCGACTCGCCCTCGGGTCCGGCCGTCGTGCCGGCAGCAGCCGCGGCGACCGGCGCCGGTGGCCGCGTGCCGGCCGCCGCGGAGAGCACGGCGCCGCGCTTCGTCGGTCGCTGGATCCCCGACGGTGACCGCGGAATGCGCTGCGCCTGGTCGGGCAGCTACGTCATCGGTCGCTTCAAGGGCACCGGCGTCTCGGCCCGCATCAAGGACGAGGGCAACAACCTGTTCCAGGTCGTCATCGACGGCGAGACGAAGAAGGTGCTGCGCACGGACAAGGCCAAGGGCGAGCACGTCTACCAGCTGGCGGACGGCCTCCCCGACGCGGTCCACGAGGTCTCGCTCCATCGGCGCACCGAGGCAAAGGTCGGCGAGGCCGTCTTCTACGGCTTCGAGCCCAAGGACGGCACGCTCCTCGCGTCGCCCCCGCCGCTCGAACGGCGCATCGAGATCGTCGGCGACTCGATCTCGACGGGCTACGGCAACGAGGGGCCCAGCGCCACGTGCGGCTACGTGAACAGCGAGCAGAACGAATACGCGACGTACGGTGCGATCGCCGCTCGCAATCTGAACGCGGATCACACGACGATCGCGTGGTCCGGCAAGACACTCCACGAGATGAAGGGCTTCTTCGACAAGGCGCTTCCGCAGCGCTCCGATGGCCCGCGCTGGGACTTCACGCAGTACGAGCCGCAGGTGGTCGTCGTGAACGTCGGCACGAACAACTTCGCCAACATCGATCCCGGCGAGGCACGATTCGTGCGGCTCTATCACGAGCTGATTCACGTCGTCCGGGAGGCTTACCCGAAGGCGTTCATCGTTTGCGCGCTCGGATCGATGCTGAGCAACGTCTACCCCGAAGGTCGGAACAGCCTGACGCAGGCGCGGAAGTACATGAAGGTGGCGGTCGCGAAGCTGAAGGAAGCGGGCGACTCGAACCTCGACTTCCTGGAGTTCCCCGAGCAGAAGCACGCCGACGGGCTCGGCTGCGGGTTTCACCCGAGTCTCAAGACGCACAAGCTCATGGGCGAGCGTCTGACCACGTTCATCAAGGAGCGCATGGGATGGTGAGGGCAGTAGAGCTCGGGTCGATGCGTGCCGCCCTCGGTTGTGCGGTCTTCGCGCTGCTGGCCTCATGCTCCCCGAAGACGGGCACGCCACAGAGCGCGCGTGACGGGTCACCCGACGGCGCAGGCGCGACGGTATCGAGCACGCCCTCGGCCGATCTCGACACGGCGGGCGACGCCGGCGCTCCGATCGAGAAGGCGGCGAACACGAACGACGACGCTCCTCAGGACGTCGCCACCTACCTGAAGAGCAAGCTCCCGAAGGGCGGCAGCGTCGAAGGCGACCCGCCGAAGCTCAAACACGAGGTGCAGCCGGGCCAGTCGATCGCGGCGATCGCGGCGGCCTACCTCGAGCTCACCGAGGTCTATCGCGTCGAGGAGCTCGCCAAGGCGATCGGCAAGAGCAATGCGAACGTGTCGCCCGGTGCGACGATCACGATCCCGCGACCGCTCACGCGCGTGCCCTCCGCCGATCCGAAGAACGACCGGCTCGGATGGCCCGAAGACAAGATCCTCCGCGGCGTCTTCGTCACCGGCTCGTACGCCGGCATCCGCTGGGCCGAGACCGTGGAGAAGGTCGCCGACCACGGGCTCAACGCCATCGTCCTCGATGCAAAGGACTACGAGGGCTACGTCAACTACCCGTCGAAGGCGAAGATCGCCGTCGAGAGCGGCGCGATCCGAGCGAAGAACATCCCCGATCTCGCGCGCGCGATCCGCTACGCGCACTGGCACGGCGTCCGCGTCATCCTCCGCATCCCCTGCTTCCACGACCCGTGGGCCGACAAGCGCCTGCCGGGATCGCGCCTTTCGCTCCGATACACGCCGACCGGCAAACCGATCCACGTCGACTGGATCGATCCTACGAACATCGAGGCGCAGGACTACGCCATCGAGCTCGCGAAGGAGGGCGTGGAGGCCGGCGCCGACGAGATCCAGCTCGACTACGTCCGCTTCCCCGTTCACCTCCCGATGCGGGTCGCGATGCTGCCCGATCCGAGCGAGCGCTCGAAGATCATCCGTGACTTCGTCAAGCGCGTGCGCGCAGTGACGCAGGCGGCCGGCGCGTACCTCTCGCTCGACTTCTTCGGCGTGGCCGCGACCGGCGAGCGCTACGACATCGATCGCCTCGGGCAAGACATTGCCACGGTCGCACCGGAGGCAGACGCGATCAGCCTGATGACGTATCCCTCGCACTACGGCAAGGGCTACATGGGCTTCAAGAACCCGGCCGATCATCCCGAGATCATCGGCATCGGCAACAAGATGGCGCTCGCCCAGCTCAAGCCGACGGGCGCGAAGACGATCTTCCGCACCTGGCTACAGGCATTCCCGCTCGGGGTGACGCGCTACAACTCGCAATACCTCCTCGCGCAGGCCAAGTCGGCCGAGACGTCCGGCGGCCACGGCTGGCTGATGTGGAGCCCCGGGTGCGAGTACAGCCAGGTCTGGAACGGCTGGCCGAGCCAGAAGAAGGCGCAAGCGAACGCACAGGCGAGCGCGAAGTAGCTGGCGCCGCACACGGAGTGCTAGAGCTGGCCTGTGGCCTGCGTCTTCTGCGACATCGCCGAGGGGAAAATCCCCGCGCACCTCGTCTTCGAGGACGACCTCGCGCTCGCCTTCCTCGACAAGACCCCGCTCTTTCACGGCCACGTGCTCGTCGTCCCGCGCGCCCACGTCGTGACGCTGCCCGAGCTCTCCGCCGACATCGTCGGGCCGTTCTTCGCACGCGTGCAGGCGATCGCGCGGGCGGTGCCGAGCGCGCTCGGTGCGCAGGGCACCTTCGTCGCGATGAACAACGTCGTCAGCCAGAGCGTCGCGCATCTCCACGTCCACGTGGTCCCGCGGACGAAGGGTGACGGGCTCAAGGGCTTCTTCTGGCCGCGCACGAAGTACTCGAGCGACGATCAGATGCGCGAGACGGCCGACAGGATCCGGCCGCACGTCGCCATCTGATCCTGACGCCGGGGCCGCTACCGTCGCGCGTTCGGGTCGAGCTCGCGAAGCCCCCATGGCTCGCGGTCTTGGGGTTGGTGTCCCCTTCGACCGCGAGCCGCGAGCTTCGTCAGCCGCCGTCCTTGTCGCCGCTGAGCGCGATCGTGCCGCCGTCCTTGTCGCCGCTGAGCGCGATCGTGCCGCCGTCCTTGTCGCCACTGAGCGCGATCGTGCCGCCGTCCTTGTCGCCACTGAGCGCGATCGTGCCGCCGTCCTTGTCGGCGCCGAGCGCGATCGTGCCGCCGTCCTTGTCGCTGCTGAGCGCGATCGAGCCGCCGTCCTTCTCGCCGCTGAGCGCGATCGAGCCGCCGTCCTTGTCGCCGCTGAGCGCGATCGAGCCGCCGTCCTTCTCGTCGCCGAGCGTGGCGCCGCCGCGCGCATGCGCGAGGCTCGCGGTGAGGGCGAGGGCGACGGTGCTCGTGGCGATGAAGAAACGGATCCTGCTCTTCGTCATGAAGACCTCCAGAGTGTTCGTTCGCGTGGGCTTCTCGACCAAACCGAGTCCCCTCGGCATGAGGGGAGGCGAAGCGCACGACCGTTGGTACCGCGGCGCGCGCGAAACGGCTCACGCGCGGCTCCTTGTCGCGCTCAGAAGAGCGCCGCGACGCCGAGCGTTCCTCCAGCTGCGATCCCTTCGCCCGCCGATCGCCCGCGATCGCCGTCGGTCATCCCATGGATGCGGCCGATCGCGCCACCGACGTACGCGTCGGCGGTGAGCCGAAGGCTCGGCGTGATCGCCGTGTAGGCCGAGAGCCCGACGCGTCCGACGGCCAGCGTGTCCACGAACGATTCGTTCGGTCCGACGGACTTCAACGACATCGCATCCACGCCGGCGCTCACGGCGAAGCCGGCGCGAGGGCCGCTCGGGCCGATTCGGAGGGTGCCTCCGGCGAGCCATCCGCCGGACGTCCGCAGCGACGTGTCCCGCTTTGGCTCCATCGAGGCGCGCGTGCCGAATCGCAGTGCGAGGGCGAAGCTGCTCGTCAACGGGACCAGCAGCTGCGCATCGGGCCCGACGAGCGTGAGCCGCGGGCCGACGAAGTCGAGCGCCGCAGCCGGGCCAAACGCGAACCTCTGCGGAGTGGGTGTCGACGCCGGCGTCGACCGTGGGGCCTCGACCGACGGCAACACGCTCGGCACAGGCGACGGCGGCAGATCTTGACCGAGCTGCTCGCCGATCGTCGCGAGGAGCTCGTCGGTGGCGACGGCGACCGCCAGCGGGATCCCGTCCCGAGGGAGCTTCTGCAGGTCGAGCTCTCGAATGCCGTAGTGCACGCGTCGTGACGTCGTCGCGACGATCACCACCCGAGCCCGCGCGGCGTCCGGCCATCGAACCTCAATGTGGATCGTCGGCCCCCTCGGAGGGTCGTGTGCTCGCCAGCACGGCGCCGACGGCATCGTCTCGAGCACGGACGCGATCTCCCGCGCAACCCTCTCCGCCACACGCTTGTCCGCGAACGGAGCCACCTGGACGGTGACCGACTCCGGCGGGATGCATCTCGAGGCGGGGGCCGAAGGCTCGTCCGCGCGCGCGTGCCGCGATGCGAGCGAGAGGCACGCGATGATCATCAGGCACGTGCGCGCGAGGCGACCCGCGATCACCTGCACCGTCGCTGCACCATCCGCTCGTGAAGACCACCCGGGTGCGTCGCGAGATAGCGATCACGGGCGGCGGCGCATTCGGCGGCGAGCCCGGCCGCCTCGAGCGCCTCGACGAGGCGCGCGTCGGAATCCTCACGAAAAGCACCGTTGGGGTCGAGCTGAATCGCATCCTCGAACGCCTCTCTCGCTTCGAGCGGCGCGCCGAGCTCGGAGAGGCGGAGACGACCGAGCTCCAGCGCTGCGAGCGGCGCGCGCGGATCGGAACGGAAACGACGCCGGAAGACGTCGAACGCCCGCGCCGCTTCGTATGGATGCCCGCTCATCCGCGCAGACTCGGCGACGGCGAAGACGTCCTCCGGGCGAGCGGACGCGATGATCGCCTCGAAGTCGGAGCTCGGGACCTGCTCCCAGGCTGCAGCATAACGTCCGTCACGCCAGTGCTCGCGAAACCGCTTCGAGAGCACGGGCCCCCGCGCCACCGCGCGAGGCGTGCGCGGTTCGACGGTGCCCCCCGCAGACGCATCCGCGATCGGAGGCGGCTCCGGCGCAGCGACGCTCGCAGCCTCGGACGACCACGTCTCCCCGGCGCCGAGGGTTCCAGGGACGGGGCGCCCGTCGACGCGCGAGAGGGAGACGCGGCCTTCGGTGACCGCCACGGAGATGTCGCCGTCCGTCGGATCGAGCTCGACGCGGAACTTCGTCCCGACGACGTGCACCTCCACGGGCCCGGCGACGACGGTGAACGGCCGATTGGCCACGTGGGTCACGCTCGCGTGCACCGCTCCCGCCTCCACTCTGAGGCGCATCTCGCGCCCGGACACGCGCTCGAGCTGGAGCCTCGTCGACGGTTCGAGGACGATCTGCGAGCCATCACCGAGCTCGAGCGACTGCCTCTCTCCGATCCCCGTCTCGAGAAGAGCGCCGTCGATCGCGCCGCGCGTCGGCCGAATGAGCCTCGTCGCAACGAGCGAAACGACGAGCAGAGCGATCGCCGCGAGCGCGAACGCATGATTGATGCGCGGCCGCTGCCGGCGCTGCGCCGGAAGTCGCGCGCGAATGGCCTCCCACCCACGCTCGCGCTGTTCCTCGGAGAGCGGCGTGTGGAAGTACTGCGAAGGCGGCCGCTCACTCATCGCCGCTGCCTCCCTCCCCGTCCTGCAACATCGTGTTTCCCTTCTTCAGCCGACGTTTCACCGTGGCGAGCGACGCTCCGGTCAGCTGCGCGATCTCTTCGAGCGACGCCCCGTCGACACGCCGAAGCAAGAGCGTGGTGCGCAGATCCCCCGGGAACGTCTCGAGGCGCGCATAGAGCTGCCGAAGCTCGACGGCAATGTCGGGCGGCGTGCTCCGCGACAGGATCGAATCGAGATCCGGCGGCGGCAGGCTACGGCGCAGACCGAGCCGCGAGAGGAGGCTCCGCCGGCGAATGAGCTTCGACGTCTTTCGCACCACCATCCCGCAGAGCCACCCGCGGAATGCACCTTCGTCATCGAGACGATCGAGCGTCGCGAACGCGGTCAGAAAGCAGTCCTGCAGCAGATCCTCGACGTCGGTCCTCGACCCGAGCATGCGACAAGCCAGCCCGTACGCCGTGCCGGAGTGTCGTCGGTACAACACCTCGCACGCCCACGCCTCGCCCGCTCGCGCGGCGATGACGAGCGCAGCGTCGGTCGGCCCGGCAGGCGCTGGGCGGACCCGCTCCGAGATGGCGGTCGAAGACATGCGGGGAACCGCCCCCTTAGTACCCCGAAGCGGTCCACACGGCTCACGACGAACCGCAGCAAACGTCCTGGTGCGGCGTGAGGCCTCGCCCCATGCACGAGCTCGAGCATGGCGCGCGATGCGCGGCCGAGGAGAACGCGTCGAGACGCGTCGTCCTCAGCCGAGCGGCGGCGTCACTTGTTGAAGCACTTCGGCTTGCCCTTCGATCCGAACGGGCAACCCGGGACGGGGTTCGACCCGTCCGCGTTCGTCTCCGACGTGCAGAGGATCGCCGGAGCCTTCGGTCCGTCGCCATCGCGACGGCACTCCTGGTTGAGACTGCACTGATGGCCCTCGGCGACCTGCTCGACACCGGGCTCACCGGAGCAGCGATAGCCGCCCTTCGCCTGCTCCTCGAAGCAGTACCAGCCCGCCTCGCGGTAGATGCAGTTGTCGGGCTCGCACGTCCTGTTCTTGCAGTACAGGTCGACGTCGACCTTGCACTGGTAGTCCCACTCCTTGATGCAGCAGTAGGGATCCTTCGCGCAGACCTCCGCGACGCACGGGAGCTCGCAGTTGACGCCGAGCGCGTCGCCGGTCTCGCAAACCTTGTGGTTGCACGAGCCGCGCTCCGGGACGTTCTCGTTCGTCTGCGCGCAGCGCGCCAGCATGTTCGGGCACGGCAGGCACGCGCCGTAGTCGCCTGCCACCTTCTGGCAGAACATGTGGATCTTGTGGTCGTTCGGCCCGAACGCCTTGTCGAGGAGGATCTTCGAGGCGACGGAGCCGAGCGGTCCGAAGATGTCGCCCGCGGCCTTCGTCACGTCGATGTCCTGGCAGTCCGTGTCCTGCTTGCACGGGACGCAGACACCGCAGCTCTTGTCGAGCACCTCGACCGACGCGCACGCATGCATGCCGTACGAGAGGTTGCCGTCCTTGATGATGTTGAGGCCGGTGATGTCGCGGAGGATCTTGCCGACGTTGAGATCGGCGCTGACGTTCGAGCAGTCCGTGTCCGTCGAACAGGCATTCGTGTAGCGGCTGAACGGATCGGGCAGGACGACGATGCCTTTGCCGATGTCGGAGCAACCGTTCACCGGCGCAGCGCAGACGCCCTCACCGCCGTTGACCGGCACCTTGCACTTCGTCGTGCCCTCGCAGCCACCGCAGTTGCCGTCCTCGGTGCAGTTGGACTTGCCGGGCCGGCCGAGACCGCACGGCTTCACGCACGTGCCGTGCTCGAGATCGCAAATCTCACCGTTCGCACAGGGCTTCGTCGGCGAACACTGCGCGCAGACGTGCTTGTTGCACGCATGTGCCTCCTTGCCGGGCACACCGCACTCACCGCAGTCGTCGTCCTGGTTGCACTCCTTCGGGCACTTCGGAGCGCACGTGTTGTTCTTGCAGGTGTCGGTCGACTGGCAGTTCGTCGTGTTGTCGGGGAGACAGCCGACGCACTTGTTCGTGCCCGGATCGCAGACGCGGAAGTTCGGCCCGCAGGCCCCGCAGTCCGCGGTGTTCTTGCACGAGATCGTCGGGACGCCGGCGGCGTCCTCATCGCACTTCACGCCGTTGGGAACGCAGTCGCCGTACTTCGTGCAGTAGCTGCCGCTCTTGCACGACTTGTTTCCGGCGTTCGGTCCGCACGCAACGCAGCGGTGCTCCTTCTGGTAGCACGTCGTACGTTCGCCATCGCAGTCGGTGCAGTCGCGATCGATATCGCAGTTGTTGAGGAGGCAGATCTGGTCCTCGCCAGTACCGCCGTCCTTCTTCTTGCCGCCGCCCCCGCCGTAGTCACCGAGATCATCGTCACTCCCGCACCCCTGAGCCATGAGAAGGAGGAGCGCGACGAGCGTGAACGGAATCGTGAAGAGGCGTGCCTTCGTCATCTCCCCGGCAGTATAGCGACCTCTTCCGGATGGTCGGCCAGGGGCATTGATCGAGACGCTGGCGAAATCCTTTCGGATCTCCGTCGATCCAGTTGGATCCTCCGCCAACCACCCGACGCCTCCAGTCACTCCGTCGGCTCCTTTAATGAAGTCATTCCAAGTACCGCATGCATGTAGGCATCCGGCACACATTCTGAAGGCGAGCGGACAACATGTTTGCTCGTCGCTCTCTTCGGATCGCCCTCAGCGCTCTCGTCGTCGGCCTCGCGGCGTCGACGGGTGCGTGCGCGGATGTCTCGACCGATGACGAGGCGACCGAGGAGGGCGAGGACGACCTCACCAGCGAGACCGCGCGCTCGCGGACCCTCGAGTTCGTCGGCACCGTCTTCGTCGAGCCGGGCACGAGCGACCAGGCGCTCCTCCAGACCGTCCGCACGCAGGCGCAGACCGCGTTCGGTCCGCTGCGCACCGCCGAGATGGCTGCTTCTGGACCTCGCGCGCGTCCTGATAGGAGAGCCCGAGGCTCGAGCCGCCCGTCTTCAGGCGGACGAGGTCGGCGAACGATTCGCCGACCGCGTCTACAAGAAGTGGGTCGCCGTCGAGAAGCCGATCCGCGTGAAGGTCGGCAACGAGTCGCCGCGCGACTTCGCCATCCAGATCCTCTTCTACTTCGGCGCCGACTCGAGCTCGGCACCGCACAAGTTCGCGACGAAGAACTCCGACGTCTTCATCTACAACGGCCACTCGAGCATCGGGTATGGCCCGCTCGATCCGCGCAACTTCACCTCCGCGGACTTCCCGTCGAGCTACCAGATCATGTGGATGGATGGCTGTGCATCCTACAACTACTATCACAAGGACTACATCCCGCTGAAGGAAGGCGGGACGAAGAACCTCGACCTCGTCACCAACGGCCTCGAGGCGCCCGCGTGGCGCGGCGGCACGGCGAACGGGAAGTTCCTCGTCGCGCTCCTCAGCGGCGGGACCTCCAGCTACAAGGACCTCCTCCTCGCGGCGCGCGACACCGAGGCGATGCGCGTCGTCGACGGCGAGCTCGACAACGTCTACAAACCCACGAAGGCGTCGACGCGGGTGACGATCACCAATCGCTGACGGCCACGACCTGACGAGGAGGGGACGGGGTCGACTCGGCGCCGGCCCGCCCCGCCCGCGCCCGCAGGCACGGACGCGGTTCCGGCTTCACCCCTCTCGGCCGACACGATAGAACCCGTGCGGTCTTGCTCCTCCGTCGCATTCCCGATCGCAACGTCTGGATCATCTACGCGGCGATCCTGCTGCTCGGGGTCGCCTACGGCGTCTCGATCGCCGTGCTCGCCATCCACCTCAAGGAGCACGGGATCCCCGAGCTCGCGATGGGCGGGCTCGCCGCTGCGTTCGCGCTCGGCATCGTCGCCTTCTCGATCCCCTCCGGCTGGGTCGTGCAGCGCTTCGGCGCGAAGAAGACGCTGCTCGTCGCCCTCCTCGGCTATGCGACCTGCGTATCGATCTTCCCCTTCCTGACGACGACCTCGGCGCTCTCGATCGCGCGCTTTTTCGACGGCTCGTTCTCGGTCGCGGTCTGGGTGGCCGCCGAGACGGCGCTGCTCGCGCGCTCCGACAAGACGAACAAGGCGTTCGTCATGAGCCTCTACGCGATGTCGCTCGGGCTCGGCTACGTCTTCGGGCCGATCCTCGCGATGGGCGTCGTGAAGGCGGCGGGAACGACCGGAACGTTCGTCGCGGCGGGAGTCCTCGCCTTCGTCGCGGCGGCCGTCGTCTTCGCGCGCTTCGACGGCAAGGCTACCGCCGGAGGCGAGCACGAGGAGACGCACGCCCCCGAAGCCGGAACCGCTCGCACGCCGGGCCTCACGATCCTCTGGAGGATCAAGAGCTCGTGCCTCGCGACGTTCTCCTATGGCTATTTCCAGGCGAGCGTCGTGCTCTTCCTTCCGCTCTTCCTCATCCAGTCGAAGGGCATCCCGAAAGAGCGCACGATCCTCATCACGGCGTTCTTCGCGCTCGGGATGCTGCTCTCGACCACGGTCGTCGGACGCCTCGGCGATCGGTATGGGCACCTCCTCGTCATGCGCGTGCTCGGCGCGCTCGGCGGCACGATGGTCGCGAGCTTCGTCCTCCTCTCGTCCTTCGAGGCCATGTGCGGCGCCGTCTTCATCGCCGGGGCGACGCTCGCAGCGATCTCGCCCGTGAGCCTCGCGCTCCAGGGCGTGATCGTCCCGAAGAGCGATCTCGGCCGGGCAAACGCGTTCTACAACGCGTGTTACGCCGCCGGCATGCTCCTCGGGCCGCCCATCTCGAGCGTCTTCTTCACGAAGAAGGGCGGCGCCGAGATGCTCATCCACCTCGCCGGGATCTGGGCGACGTTCGTGGTCTTCACCGTGATCTTCGCGAACGACGATCCGAAGCGCGCTGCACGAAAGGGCATCGCGACCGAGGCGCTCCCGGCGAAGCCCGAGACGTCCGCGCTCCCGGACTGAGCCCAAGCGCACGCGCGTTCGAGCGCCGCGCGGCATGGTACCGTCGTTCCGTGCAGCGCTGGCTCGTCGTCCTCCTGGCGGGTGCCTGTGCGTCGTGCCGAGCCTGCGGAGGCGCCTCGAGCACGGAGGACGCTGGCACGCACACGTCGGCGCGGGTCGACTCCGGCGCGCCTGCCTCGATCGACGTCGAGCCCTTTCGCGCTCGCGCGCGGGTGCCTGCGGTGGGCTGGGCCTCCGTGACCCGAGACCTCGAGTCGAGCGGCGCGGTGGGCGTGGCCGACGTGGAGCGCTCCGAGCCGGCGAGCGCGACCACCGCCTTCGAGGCGGCGTCGGTCGCGAAGACGATCATCGCGACGTGCGTCATGCAACTCGTCGAAGAGAAGACGCTCGCGCTCGATGCCGACGTGTCTTCGTACGTCGGGTTCCCCGTCCGTCACCCTCGTCTGCCGGCACCGATCACGCTGCGCCGTCTCCTCACCCACACCGCGTCGATCGCGGACCGTGAGGAGACTCGTGCGGCCGGAGACGTCGCGCTCGGCGACTTCCTCGCCGGATACTTCGCGGACGCCGGCAGTCGCGGCACGTTCCTCGACGCCGCGCCGGGCACCTCGATGAGCTACTCGAACGTCGGTCCGTCGCTCGCGGCGCTCGCCGTCGAGCGCGTCACCGGCGTGCGCTTCGCCGACCGCGCACGCGCACGGGTGTTCGAGCCGCTCGGCATGAGGACGACCGCGTTCGGCGTCGATGCCCTCCCTCCCGGTGCACGTGTCGCCGCTCCGTACGCTGCGCGTGGGTCGAGCTTCGTCCGCCTCCCGGCTCCGTCACACGCGCTCTATCCGGTCGTCGACCTGTTCTCGACGCCACGCGACCTCGCTCGCTTCGCGCGCGCGATGCTCCGCGACGGCGAGCTCGACGGGGTGCGGGTCCTCGCGCGCGCGAGCGTCGACGAGATGCTGCGCGTGCAGCTGCCCGACGCCGCGCCGGACGACGCGCTCGGCTGGCAGGTGCGCTCGTTCGGTGGCCGGCGCGTCGTGGGCCACGAGGGCGAGGACGCCGGCGCATCGACGGGCCTCTACCTCGACCGTGCGTCCGGCACCGGCGCGATCGTCCTCGCGAACGGCGACGCGTTCCAGGGCGAGGACGAAGCGCGCGCCGCGGCGCTCGGCGAGCTCGTGGAGCGGCTGCTCACCGTCCAGCGGGCTTCATCGGGACCGTGAAAGCGAATAGGTTGGTGGGATGTTCATCGAGTTCGTCGGGGCCGCCCAGACGGTCACCGGATCGAAGCACCTGATCAGGACGAAGCACGCCAACGTGCTCCTCGACTGCGGCATGTTCCAGGGGCGGCGCAAGGAAGCGAACCGGCTGAACCAGGAGCTCGGCGTCGACGCTCCCTCGCTCGATGCCGTCATCCTCTCGCACGCCCACATCGATCACTCCGGCGCGCTCCCTCTCCTCGTGCGGCAAGGTTTCGACGGGCCGATCTACACGACGCCCGCGACCCGCGACCTGTGCGCCGTCATGCTCGAAGACGCCGCCATGATCCAGGCGAACGACGCGCGCTTCATCAACAAGACGATCGCGCGCGACAGGGCGTCGGGGCTCGATCCCGTCGAGCCGCTCTTCAGCGTCGAGGACGTGCTCCGCGTGCTCGAGCGAATGATCGCCGTGCCGTATCGGCGAACGGCGGAGGTTGCCCCGGGCGTCCGCGTCACCTTCTACGACGCAGGGCACGTCCTCGGCAGCGCGATCTCCGCGATCGACGTCGAGGAGTCGCCCGGCAGCGGCGGCAAGACGAAGCGCGTCGTGTTCACGGGCGACCTCGGCCGGAAGAACATGCCGATCCTCAAGGATCCGGAGATCGTCGAGGGCGCCCATGCGCTCCTCACTGAGAGCACCTACGGCGACCGTCTCCACAAGCCGATCGCCGCGATGGAAGACGACCTCGCGAGCGTGCTCGAGCGCACCTACCAGCGCGGAGGCAAGGTCGTCATCCCGTCGTTCGCCCTCGAGCGCGCGCAGGAGCTCCTCTACGCCATCAACGAGCTCAAGCGTCGCGGACGGATGCCGAAGATGCCGGTCTACGTCGACTCCCCGCTCACCGTGAAGATCACCGACATCTTCCGGATCCATCCGGAGTGCTACGACGCCGAGACCCGCGCCCTCATCCGCGAGAACCGCTCGCCGTTCGACTTCGAAGAGCTCCGCTACGTCTCCGACAAGGAAGAGAGCATCGCGATCGACGCGTCACCCGAGCCGTGCGTCATCATCTCGGCGAGCGGAATGTGCGAAGCGGGGCGGGTCGTCCACCACCTCAAGGCGACGATCGAGGATCCGAAGAACACGGTCTGCATCGTCGGCTTCCAGGCAGCGCACACGCTCGGCCGCCGGATCGTGGAGCGCCGTCCGCGCGTGAAGATCTTCGGCGTCGAGCGCGATCTCCGAGCGGAGGTCGTCATCATGAACGGCTTCTCCGCGCACGCCGACCAGCGCGACCTCGTCCAATACGCCGGCGAGCTGAAGGAGCGCGGCCCGCTCGGTCGGATCGCCCTCGTCCACGGCGAGGAGACCCCGCAGAAGGCCCTCATCGCGAAGATGAAGGAGAACGGCCTCGACGACGCGGTCGCCCCCGGGCCGGGGGACGTCATCGAAATCTGATCGGCACTCGGCGCGAGCTTAGTCGTCGAGGTACTCGTCGACCTGCAGGGCGAGAGCGGAAGCGCCGTCGCGGCGGCAGGAGGCGAGCGCCCCGGCGACCGCGGCGGGGCGCATGCCGCGAAGGTAGCCAGCGTCCGTGAGCGTCGCGCAGACCTCATGCGTCGCGGTGATGGCCGCCGCGATGCGGGCCTCGGCGTCGGCGCGAACTTGGTTGGGATCGCGGCCGCCGTACGTCCTGGTGATGCGCTCGACGATCAGGTCGATGCGTCCGGTGAGTGCGTTCTCGATACAGGTGGCGTGGCCGGCGACGGCATCGGCAATGGCAGTCTCGTCGTTGCCGGCTGCGGTTCGATCGTCCTCGAAGGCCCTGTCACACGCGTACGAAAACGCGTCGAACGACACCCTTGCCGGGCCTCCGCCGAGGTCTGCGTACACGGCGATGAGCTCGCCGAGCGTGTTCTCTCGCGAACGATGGCAGCCGGCAAGGGAGGCATCGGCGAGGTAGCTCGTCCCGACGGAATGCGCGTCGAGCATGAACGCGCAGATGGCGTTGGCATCGCGGTAGGTGCCGAAGGTCGATGCCCCCGTTCCGGCACGCGCCGAGCCCGACTGCACGAGCACGCGCTCGATGCGTTTGAGCGCCTTGGTGTTCGCGCGCTTGACGCACGCGGTCCCCTTCTTGGCTTCGACCGGTGCATCGTCGACGTTGGTCAACGACTGCAGAGCCTCGTTGGAATCGGCGATGCACTTGCGGATCGTCGAGAGGTGGCTCTCGCTCGAGAGAGCGGCGCTGTCCTCGTCAGCGTCTTCCTCTGCCGTTGCAGCGCATCCCGCGCTCACGAAAGCCAACGCACAGGCCCCGAGCAGCGTCTGCAGGTGTCGTCCGACCATGGGGAGGCGATGAGCACTGAGCGTGCCATGCCGCCGACCGCGATGAATCCGTTGTAAAACCGCGTGGTAACCAACCGTAAGGAGCGCGCCGTCGGGCCGGAATGGGTGGATCGATCCGTAGGCCCCCCGGATCGGATGTAAGCCAATGTGGACCGCCAGTTCTCTCTGCGATGGCTCGTCGAGCGGCGAGATCATGCGCAGCGTCGAGGCGACCTGCTGAAAAGCGAGGGCTCGGAGGCGCGCAGCGGATCAGAGCGGCCAGCGTGGCGGCGGGGTCCAGCCGCCGGCGGCGCGTTCGAGCTCGAGGGCGGCGGCGATCGTCAGCGTGTCGCGCTGGTTGCTCGCGGCGATCTGGACGCCGAGCGGGACGCCGCGCTCGTCGAGTCCCATCGGCACCTGGGTCACCGGCAGCTCGAGCACGTTGAAGATCGCCGTGTAGCTCCACTTGAAGGGGACGAGGAGCGGCGCGTGGTGCCTCGGCGCGACGGTCGGGTACGACGGAAAGAGCATCACGCCGTCGTCGCCGAGCATGCTCTCGATCTCGACGCGGAGCTCGTGGCCGAGCAAGACCGACTTCTTCGAGCGTTCGGCCATGAGATCGGGGACGCGCTCGAGGAGGCACAGGAGGAGCCCCGGGAGCGTGTAGCGCGACCTGCCGAGCGCTACCTTGCCGAGCTCCCGCAGCGGGTGGAGCTGTCCTCCTGCCGCCATCAGCTCGGCGAACGTCTCGTCGCCGCCGCCGTCGTGGAGCATCGCCGACCAGATCTCGAGCGAGCGTTTGAGGGCCGGGATTCGGCGGTGCTCGATGCGCGCTCCCGCGGCCTCGAGCGCGCGGGCGGCTCGCTGCTGCGCGGCGGCCATGCGCCTGTCGACTGCGAAGAGCCCGTTGTCGGGGACGACGTAGACCGTGATCTTCGAGAGGTCGATCTTGCCGGGATCGCCGAGCCTCGGCTCGATGTTGTGCTCCTCGATCCCGTCCGGACCGGCGACGACGCGGAGGAACGGCATGAGGTCCTCCGCCCGGCGGACGATCGGGCCCGTCGTCACGTAGCGCTGGTGGAGCCTCTCGGCCGCGGGATAGTGGCCGGTGTTCGGGACGAGGCCGCCGGTCGGCTTGTGCCCGAACGCCCCGTTGAAGAAGGCAGGCATGCGGATCGAACCGCCGACGTCCGAGCCGAGCCCGAGGACCGACCCGCCCGCGCCGACGATCGCGCCCTCGCCGCCCGAGCTGCCTCCGGCGGTGCGCGTCGGGTCGTAGGGGTTGTTCGTCCGCCCCCACACCTTGTTGTTGCTCTCCATCCACATGCAGAGCTCGCTGATGTTCGTGACGCCTAGGAGGATCGCGCCCGCATCCTTGAGACGCTTCACCGCGGTCGCGTCCTTGCTCGCGATGACGCCACGACGCGCCCAGAGCCCCGACGTGTTCGGCATCCCGGCGGCCCGAAGGGCATCCTTCGTCGTGAACGGGATGCCATGCAGCGGCGGGAGATCGTCGGGGTGGACGCTCCCCGTCTTCTCATCCGCGATGCGCGCCTCGCCCAGGGCGTCGTCGAAGCGATCCCGGACGAGCGCGTTGATCGTCGGATTCACCCTCCGGATGCGGGCGATGTGAGCCTCGACGACCTCGCGCGCGGTCGTCTCTCGACGCCGGATCGCCGCGGCAAGCGCGACCGCAGAGGACGAGAGGATTCGTTCCGGCCGCACACCTCCTGATTAGCAGAGTTCTGATACGCTCGGCCCCTACGCGATGAGCGACGCGGATCCCCAGGCGAATACGATCTCGGCGTCCCTCGAAGGCGCCCCGACGCGGATGACGTCACCGGAGGAGTCGCCGCAGCTCCTCGGCGGGCGCTACGAGCTCCTCGGGATGCTCGGCGCAGGCGCGATGGGCACCGTCTACCGCGCGCGAGACCGCGAGCTCGACGAGGTCGTCGCGCTCAAGGTGCTGAAGAAAGAGCTCGCCTCCGCCGACATGATCGAGCGCTTCCGGCGCGAGGTGAAGCTCGCGCGACGCGTGACGCACAAGAACGTCGCGCGCACCTACGACATCGGCGAAGACGGCGGCGATCGCTTCCTGACGATGGAGTTCATCGAGGGCGAGATGCTCGGAGCGCTGCTCGCGCGCAAGGGCCGGCTCCCGCTCGAGGACGTGATCCGATACGGCCTCGACGTCTGCGCCGGGCTCGCGGCAGCACACGCCGCGAACGTGCTTCACCGTGACCTCAAGCCCGAGAACGTGATCGTCGCGAAGGACGGACGCGCGGTCATCACCGACTTCGGGATCGCGCGCGCCGCGACCCGGGAGGAGCTGTCGAGGACCGTCGGCGGCATCGTCGGCACGCCTGCCTACATGGCCCCGGAGCAGGTCGAAGGCTCCGCCGATCTCGACGCACGCGCGGATCTCTACGCGCTCGGCACGATGCTCTTCGAGCTCATCACCGGGCAAATGGCCTGGCAGGGAGACTCGATCGTCACGGTAGCGGCCGGGCGCCTGCTCAAGCCGCCGCCCGATCCCCGCACCGTGATGCCGAACCTCCCGGCGCCCGTCGCCGAGCTCGTGCTCAAGCTGATGGCGCGCTACCGCGACGATCGCTTCGCGAGCGCGCACGATACGGCCATCGCGCTCGACGGCCTCGTCGTCGCGCCGGCGAGCGCGCCTGCAGTGTCTCGCCACGCGCCGTCGGGGACGCTTCCGCTGCTCCCTGCCCTTCCTTCGCTCCGCGAGCAACGCTCCACCGGAGCGCGCGTCGTCGCGATCCTGCCCGTGCTCAACCTCGGCGCGAGCGACGACCTGTACCTCGTCGACAACGTGAACGAGGACGTCGTCGACCTCCTGAGCGTCGTGCCCGGGCTGCTCGTCCGGCCGCGCGGCGACACGGCCCGTTTCGACGATCCGAGGCGCGACGTCCGCGAGGTCGGGCGATCGCTCGGCGCCGACGTCGTCGTCGACGGATCGCTCCGTCGGCTCGGCGACACGGTGCGCGCATCATTCCGGCTCATCTCGGTCGAGGACGGCTTCCAGCTCTGGGCCCGCCGGTTCGATCGCCCGCCCGCGCAGCTGCTCTCGATCGCCGACGACGCGGCGGAGGCGATCGCGCGCGCGCTCACCACGGAGCTCGGTCACAAGGCGAGGACACGCGCCTCGGATCCCGAAGCCGAGGACCTGTTCCTACGCGGTCGCTTCCTCATGCGGCGCGGATGGCTCGAGGTCGTGCGCGAGGCCGTGGAGCTGCTCGGTCGCGCCCACGAGCGCGCACCGGACGACGCGCGGATCATGGGCACCTACGCGCTGGCGCTGGCGCGCGTCTACGGCACCGAGTCCTTCGGACACGAGACCGCCGATCGCGCGCGCGCGCTCGCCACGCGAGCGGCCGAGCTCGACCCGATGCAGCCGGAGGCGAAGGTCGCGCTCGCGATCGTCCACCTCCAGCACCAGGAGGTCGACGCCGCCGTCCGTTACTTCCGGGCAGCGCTCGCGGTCGCGCCGAACTCGGTCGACGCGCTGGACTGGCTCGCCCGCGTCATGGCGGAGGTCGGACGGGTCGACGACGCCTTTGCGCTCTTCCGCCAGGTGAACGCGATCGATCCCGAGACCGTCCAGGCGCGCCATCAGGTCGCGCGGGTCCGCTCGATCATCGGCGACCGGGCCGGGATGCTGGAGGCGCTCGGCGACATCCCTTCTCACCCCGGGGACATCGCCTCCTGGTTCATCATCCAGACGCGCGATGTCGTCTGGCGCCGCGATCTCGAGGGCGCGAAGCGCATGTCGGAGCGCCTCGCGTCCGTCACGGTGCCCGCGAGCGCGCGCTTCGCCCTCGAGCACATGCTCCTCGTGCCGCTCGGTCAGGACACGCTCGTGCGGGACCGTGCGTTCCTCGATCGTGTCCTTCCGGTCGACGCATCTCGGCTCCCACGACGCGCCTCGTTCAACGCGCAGCTGCGCGCCGAGATGCTCTCCTTCGTCGGCCTGAAGGCCGAAGCTCTCGAGGCGCTTCGATCATGCGACGCGAACGGCCTCATCGACATCGTCTGGCTCGATCGCTGCCCGCTCTTCAATCCCTTCCGCAGCGACCCGGACTTCACGACGATCCGGAATCGAGTCGCCCTTCGAGCCCAGCGTGTCACCGCCGCGCTCGACGCGCGTTCGCCCGCCGGCGTCTGATCGCTCCGCCACCGCAACCGAACGCGAGCGAGCGCCTCAGCGGTGCTTGTCGTAGATCGTGTCGCGCCACTCGAGCAGATCGCCGAAGTCCCGGACGAGCGCTTCGTTCGTCCACGCTTCTCGCGTGAACGGCCCGAGCTTCGCCGACACGTGTGGACGAATCACATGCAGCGCCGAGGCCATGACGATGTCGGCGGCGCTGAAGCTCGCCGGCGAGAGGAGGTACGCGCCCTTCGAGAGCGCCGCCCGCACGTCGTGGAAGATCGGCCGAACGGTGTGCTCGATTCGAGCTTCGACGTCGTCCGGAACGTCGTACTTCTTCATGAGGAAGCGAACCGCCATCGCGGCCGACGGCGCCAGCGCTCCGCGTACGCCGCCTGGGACGAACGTGGGCAACACCTCTGTCTGCGCCCCCTTGTTCGCGAGGAAGCGCTTCATGAACCATGCACGCCCGACCCCCAGGATGCGCTCCCCGGCGTCGACCCACCGGGTAATCTCCGCGTCCTGATCGCGCGGGAAGAGTGAAGCGCCTCGGCCAACCCGCTCGGCGTAGCGAGCGATCTCGACGGACCCCATCACGACTTCGTCCCCGTCCGCGAGCAACGGCACGCTCGCGCGCGTCGTCCGTGCCTTCATCCGGAGCAAGACCTCGCCGAGCATCGGCACGTGCTCGTGGTAGCCGTAGACGACGCCATGGTGATCGAGCGCCCAGCGCGCGCGCTCCGTCCAGGCGGACTGGGACAGGCCGTAGAGGGTTCGGCTCATGGGCGGCCGAGTATATGCCCGTCGGAGTCGATCGGCGGGGCATCGTTCGGGCTATCATCGCCGCGTGACGAAGCTCGCCCTCGATCCAAGCCGGAGTCGTGTTCGCATCCGGACGTTCGCCCAAGGCCTCCTCGCACGGCTCGCGCACGACCTCGAGCTCGTCTGCGGTAACCTCACGGGCAGCGCGGAACGGACGAGCTCGGACGCGGGCTCGGGGAGCATCGAGGTCCCCATCGGCGCGATCGACGTCGCCGGCACGCTCAAGGACGGGCGCGTCGATCCGAACGGGCTCTCACCGTCGGATCGCGAAGACTGCCTCGTGAAGATGCGAAGGGACGTCTTCCATGCGCATGCGAATGGCAGCGCCTCCGGCGTCGTCCGGATCGAGGCGAAGCTCGAGGCTGGGAAGGCGCACGTCCGGCTCGTTCCGCCCAACGGCCGGGCCGCCGAGCGCCTGGTCAACGTGCGGCTCGAGCCCAAAGGCGACACGGGCACGCGCGTGACCGGCACGTTCGACGTATCGCTGAGCGCGATCGGCTCGGATCCCGTCAAAGGCCCGATGAACGCGTTCCGGGTGAAGGACTCGGTCGAGGTCTTGTTCGAGCTCGTCTTCGACGAGACGCGCTGAGCTCCTTGAAGCGGTACTGCGTTCAGCGCGCCAGGCGCCGCTTGGCGGGCTTCGCGCTTGCCGCCTTGGCCTTCGCCTTCACCTTGACCTTCGACTTCGGCTTCGCCGCCTTCGTCTTCACGCCGACCTTCCGCCTCGTGGCGATGCGCGAGCGCGTCCCGCTCTTCGCGGGCGCCGACTCCTCGGCCTCCGGCGGTGCATCCTCGACGCGCCAGCCGAACATCTCCGCGATGACCCGAGCCGTCTCGCGAGGAAGCACCGTCCTCGCGGTGAGCGCGTAGAAGCCTCGCGTCACGAGCGTCGCCGTCAGCTCTTGCGAGGGTACGCCGACGCGGTCCGCGAGCTCCGAGAGCGGGATCGTCTTGCCGATCGTCAGGGTCTGGACGGGAGGGGTGGCTTCCTTGACGCTCGCACTCGGCGCGCGCACGACCTCCTCGTCCGCGCGCACAAGGTCCTCCACCCGCTGGAGCTCGTCGGACCGCAACGACGCGAGGGCTCGTGCGACGTTGATCGACGACGGCGGTCCCCTCTCGTCCTCCTCATCGGCCAACTCGACACCGGCCGAAGGCCCACCTCTGCGGGAGATCGGGGCGCCGCCGCGGGTGCTTGGGGGGCCGCTGCGGGTGCTTGGGGGGCCGCTGCGGGTGCTTGGGGGGCCGCTGCGGGTGCTTGGGGCTCCCGCCTCGACGTCGACGGACGACGGCGGTTGCGTGGCCGTCGTGAATGCCCGCCGAGTCTGGGCCCCCTTTTCGAGCAACGTCGCGTCGTATACGCGGCGGCGCACGACCACTGCGGGGCGCAGTGGATCGAGAACCGTGGTGGGTCGAGGCGCCTTGCTGGCCTCGCGCGTCCTGTCAGACATGGTGACTCCCGCTTGCTCCGAGTCTACTCGATGAGACCGCCACACGCCTCTGTCGACGCACGGCCTCACACTCGACTCTATAAGCCATAGCCCGAACATCCAGTGCGCGCTGCGTGGCAAAGTTCGTCGCTCCGAGGTGATGTCGCAATCAGCCCCGTCCCCGGCGGGTCAGCCTCTTGCTCCTCGCTCGTTGCCCCTTGAACCACGTCGCCGGCGCACCGAGCACGAGCCCTTGGCGACGCGCGGGAGGTCTCCGGCGTCGTCAGCTCGACCTTCACGCGCGCGATCGCCAAGTCGAGGAGCTTCACGTGACCTCGTCGTCGCGGCGAGCGAGGAACAGGTTCGCGGGCCCGATTGCCGCGGTGAACGATGTCCGCTCCGTGTGCGCGCATGAGCCCGACGCCCGCTTGCGCAGCGACCTACGCGCGACGCCCGGAGACTCATCCCGAGCTGCCCTTCGCCTGGGACCTCCCAGCATGACGCCCGACGACGCTGCTCGATCCGTCCTGACATCGTTGCGCGGTCGTCGAGCCAAGCCGGACGAACGTGCTCCTAGAGCCAGCCATTCCCGACTCGAACGCGATCTCTTCCTGAGCGCACCGGAGCTCGCCACCGGCAGCGCCTTCGGCCTCGAAGGGGAAGCCGCGCGGTACGCGGGAGCGCTGGCTTCGACGAGCCCCCCCTTCGGGTGTCACGAAGCGCGACAAGCTCCGCTCGCGCATCGTCCCCGAGCCGCCCTTGTCGGAAGCGCACGCAACGCGCCCGAGCGTCGCCGAGGAGGAGCCAGAGCCGCGCCCCCTTCGCTGTCGCTGTCGCTATCGCCCATCGGCCGAGCTCATGATGCGGACGTTCGCGCTCGACGTTCTCTGCTGTCCGCGTCGCTCTGGACGACTACGCCTCGTCGCGCTCATGACCGAGCCAAGGAGACGGTGAAGGCGTCTTCCCGAGAGCGGCATCGCCCCGACGATGCCACAGCTCGCCTGCGGCTGGTGGATCGGATGCGCTGCTCCGCGCGGGCGTCGTCGCTCGACGCGCGGACGGCCTCGGGCCCGAGGGGATCGGGAGCCGAGGCCGAGCGCGCCGTGCGGGTCAGTTGACGGTGAGCGGCGTGGTCACAAGCTTCCGGATCGCCATGCCGCCGGGATAGGCGTAGCTCGCGGCGACGCCCCAGCCCCAGATCGTCGCGGTGAATTCGCCCTCGCTGCGCATGCGCTGAAGGCCCGTGATGCAGCGCTTGTCTCCAAACGTGTCGCCCGGGCCGAAGTCGCGCGACAGGTCCACGCGGCGGTACTCGTAGTCGCCCTTCGTATCGATCGCCTTCCAGTCCGGCAGGTCGCCGGCGCACTCGAGCCACACGTCCTTGAACTCACCACGGTGACGCTTTCGGACGATGACGAGCGAATTCTCGGGGTAGGTCGAGTCGGCGTAGAAGCTGTACGAGTTTCGGTATTGCCCCGCGGGCACGACGTTGACGAACTCTGGATCGCCCATCGATCCGTGGCGCGGCTCCGTGGGGGAACCGCCGCCGCCGCTCATGTGCATCGCGAGGTAAAACGGGTGCTTGGCGCCGTGCGAGCGAACGACGAACGGTTCGCTCGCGCGCGCGCGAAAGAGCACGAACTCGCCGGCGGAGAGCGTGAGCGGCGCACCGGGGGGCTTGACGGGATCGTACGCGAGCTCGGTGCCGTCCCGCGCGCCGACGATCCGGTACCAGACGATCTCCTCACCGTCCTTGATCCGCGGGCGGTAGGCGGCGGCGACGTACTCCGTTCCCCACTGCTCGAAGGGCGGAATCTGCTGCGCGAGCGTATCGCAAGCGGTGGCCGTGTTCGCGATGTTCGCGCAGTCGTTGCCGCCGAGCGTCACCGTGGGCTTGTTCGAGAAGACGAAGCTGCCGGTGAGCTCCTCGGTCTGATGAAGTTGCGCGAACTGTCCCTTCTGGAGCTTGATCTTCGCGGGTTGCCCGGCCGCGGCACCGGCGAAGCCGTCGCCGTTCAGGATGTCCTTTCGGCCAAGGAGCGTGATCTCGGTGTCGTCTTCAGCCGCGTAGATCTGCGTGATCGGGCGTCCGTTGAGGCCCTTCTCCCAGCCGTTGACGACCACGTGCTCCCTCGCCCAAGCGCTCACTGGCAATACGAGCGTCGCCGAGGGGACGAAGCTCGCCGCGCCACCGTACGGGTACATCGACGTGACGCCGACGGGGACGTTGCTGGTCATACGGAACGCGCCGGCGATCCTGGAGCCGTAGATCCCGAAGTCTTGCTCGACGGCCGCCGTCACGGCGCGTGGGCAGCCGATGTAGTTGAGCTTCTCGTTGAGCGTGCGCGCTTTGGTCTGATCCCGATCGGAGACGAAGACGATCGCGCTCTCTCCGGGTGCGATCGGACCGTCGAGGAGCTCGAGGTCGGTGCTGTTCGGGACGGCTCGGAAGAGCGAGTGAGACAGATCGAGCGCCACGCCCTCGCGCTCGAGCGTCACCGTGGCTGGCTGGTTCGACGTGTTGACGACAAACGCTGCGTGGCACGACTGCGGATACGACGCGGTGAAGCGGGGGGCGGAGAAGTAGAAGTCGCAGCCGTCCGAGCTTCGATCCGCGGCCGCGGCGTCGCAGGGCTTCTGGCACTTGGCGGCGCCGCACGCCAGATCGTCGGCGCACTTCTCAACCTCCGCGCCGGTGCACGAGTCGACGACTGAGCGTCCGTCGAGCGAGCATTGCGTGTAACACGTCTCTGCATCGGGGCCGGCGTCGGCGACGGGCACGAGCTCCTCGGGACCGTGCGTGAAGTCCTCGCGATCGCCGCTGCACGCGCCGGTCGTGGACGCGATGAGGCCGAGGCCGAGCACGACGCCGATGGCGCCCACGGAATAGCGCGCGCCGTTCATGGAAGCACTACTTCCCTCGGCACGGAGACCGAGAGCGTGGGGGTAGTGGAGCCGAGCTGCCCGTGGGCGTTGTTTCCCCAGCAGTACACTTTGCCGCTCGTCAGGAGGGCGCACGTCGAATAAGGCATGACCTTCACCTCGGCTGCCGGCGCGGGGAGTCCCTGGACGCGCACGGCGGAAAGCGCAAACTCTTTGGTGCCGTCGCCGGCCTGGCCCATGTTGTTCAGGCCCCAGCAGTAGACGTCACCTGACGTCGTCGTCGCGCACCAGCGACGCTTCTCCACCGACGTCACGTAGTCGTTCGTCACGAAGTAGGACTGCGTCGTCGCGATGCGCGTGATCGGCTCGGGCATGTCGACGGCGCGCGGCGTCCCTCGTAGCTGCGCGCTCGGGATGTCGAAGGTGGACCGCGCGTCGGCGGCGCCCCAGCACCACCCGACGCCGTTCGCGACCGCGCACGCTTCTTCGCCGCTCGTGGACACCATCGTGACGTGCTCGAGCGCGACGGGGGACGGCCAGCCGTCTGCAGTGAGCGGGGTTGGGCGGCCAACGGTGGGCGCGGTGCCCCAGCTCGAGAGCGTCCCGTCCTCGTGCGTCGTGAAAGTTGCGCCTCTTGACGCGCCGTACGCCACGGCGATGTCCTTCGCGCTAGCGGCCAGGTCGATCGCGTGAGGTTGCGTGTTGGCAGCGCTCGTGGAGAGCTCCGCGCTCACCTGGAGCGTGGCGTTCGTTCCCCAGCAGACGACGCTCGCGTCGCGGAGAATGGCGCACCCGACCCACTCCGAGACCGCGACCTTGTTTGCCGGCCCGGGGAGCGCCAAGCGGACGGGGCTCGTTTGAACGGTGGTCGCGGAGGCATCGCTCTGAAGGAACGGGCCACGGCCCCAGCACCAGACCGCGCCGTCACCATCGACGGCGCACGTTCGGTCGAGGTGCGTGATGTCCGAGAGGCCGGGGACGCGGACCGCGCTCGCGCTCTGCGCGACGTCGGGGATCCCGAGCTGTCCGGCGTTGTTCGCGCCCCAGCACGCGACGGTGCCGTCCGTCAGGAGCGCGCAAAACCCCTCCTCGCGCGCACCGGTCCCGCTCGGTAGGGGCGTCGAGAGCGCGAGCGCGCACGGAGCGGCTTCGCACGCGATGGGCAGCGGCGAAGCATCGACGAGCGCCGCGTCGACGAGGGCGACGTCGTCGGTACCCGCATCGACGACGTCGTCCTCGAGAGCGCCGTCGGAGGCCGCGTCCGCGCTGCCTTCTCCGCCATCGTTCTCTGACATGGGACGGTCGTCGCTGCTCGAGCAACTCGTCGTCACCGACGTGATCAGCGACGCGCCGGCGAGCGCGAGCAGCGCGGTGTACGCGCGAGGGTCAAGGGATCGTCTTGTGAAACGCATGGCGAACTCCAACCGCCCAGAGGTTTTGATTCGAGGTGCCGCGGACCCTTCGCACGGACGCGCGGACGGCGGTGCCGTCTCGCGAGAGCGTGGACGTCGAATAGGTGCCGTCGTCCGCGCCTCGGAGGACGAGCCCCCACGCGGACAGCCAGGTCTCTCCGTCGCCGCGCCAGAGCGAGTGCGCGGCGTTCGGTGGCCCCGAGCCCACGCCGAGCTTGAGCGGAACGGCCGACTGCGCGAACGTTATCGCGGAGCCGCCGTCCGTCGCGTCGCTGTCCCCGATGCGAATGTGCGTGAGCTCGACGCTCGCTGTAGAGAGGGCGGACCTCCCGTTGTACAGCGCGACGTACTCGGTCGCGCTCACCCGCCCGACGTTGGAGAGCCAGCCGCTGAACGTGTTGCCCACGCGTTGCGTGCCTGCGCGCGCGGCGCAGGGAGCGGAAGAGCTCGTCCCGACGACGCCATCGGCGATCCGCTCCCAGCCTGCCGCCGTCTTCCGAACGACGAGCGGACAGTGGAGGTTCGTGCTCAACGCGCTCGAGCGGTCGCGCGCGCCGACGAACCACATGTCGTCTGGCCCGGTGCCGGCGGCGCTGACGAAGAAGGCGTGCTCGCTCGCCGCGTCGAGATCGCTGACCGTGTACACGGCCGACCAGCTACCGTCCGCCGGATCGCGCCGAAAGATCGTGTTGCTGAAGTATGCATACACGTTCGCGGTGTCGAAGCCCCACACTCCCATCACCGGTACGCGCTCGCGCATGGCGCTCGAGTAAGGTCGTCCGTGTTCGTGCGATGCGGAATGCCCGACGATGGCGTCGGGCAGGTCGGTGCGCGTCCACGTCCACTTCGTCTCCGGTGGGACGCCGCGCTTGCCGCGGTAGATGCTCGACGGGCCGGACGCGAAGTACACCTCGTCCTCGTTTGGCGCGTACACGGCTGACGCGAACGCGCCAGGGCGGTTCTGGCTCTGGTCGTCGATGTACTCCCAGGCGTTGGTGGACTTCTTCCACTCGAGGAACTTCACGCCCTCCGAGGCACTGTCGGCGATCGCAAACGCAACATCCTCGAACGGCCAAACGTCACGGAAGTCGAGGTCCGCGTCGGGGAAGGCGGTGACGCACCAGCCTGCGCTGCTGCAGTCCGGCAGGCGCGTATCCCCGTCGGCGTCCGCCACGTCGACGTCGACGTCCGGGAGGCCGCTGTCCGGGATCGGCGCGGGAGGGGCCTCCGCGGTGGGGGGCGTCGACTCCTCCTCCGAACTCGCGCAGGCGGCGATCGCCGCCAGCGACGCGGCCGTGGCCGCGAGCAACATCGAAGCTCTCATCGTTTTCCTCCGAGCGAGACGATCGCGCCCTGCCCGGCGACCCAGACCTTCCCCGGTGCCGCGATCCAGATCCGATCGAACCGCGGACGCCTTCCGTCGAGACCAGCCACCTTCACGCGCGTCCACGCCGCTCCGTCGTAGTGAAAGACGATGGCGTCCTCGCCGGCGACCCAGATGTCGCTCGGCGACGTGCCGGCGACCGCGTAGAGGTGCTCTTGCGTCGGGATCTCGTCGTAGCTCTCCCAGAACCGCGCGTCGCCGCGGTAGCGCCGGACGGTGCCGGTCGCGCCGACGGCCCAGACGTCGTTCTCCGCCGCCGCCCAGACGCCGTGGAGCGCGTAGACGGTCTGCGTGTTGAAGCCGGTGAGCGTCGGCGTGTCGGACTCGGCGTCGGTGACGCGGAACGCGGCTCCTCTCGGTCCAACGGCCCACACCTCATCGCCGGAGAGCCCGTGCAGGCCGTAGACCTCCTTGCACGGGAGCGTGGTGCACTTGTCGAGCGTCAGCGGGTCGAAAGTGAACGCGTTGCTCTCGCTCGAGTAGCGCATGCGCCAGAGCCCGCCCCTCGTCCCTTGCGTCGTCGCTCCGATGAAGAGCGAGCGCGAGCCGGGGGCCGCCCACGTCGTCTCGACGCGCATGAAGGAGTTGCCCCATGCGGAGTGCACCGTCACCGCGGGGAAAAGTGACCAGCCGTCGGCGGACGCATCGGTGCCGGCGTCGAGGCCGCGCGTGTAGAGCCGCTTTGGATCGTCGAACGCGACTTCGGCATCGTCGCGGAGCCAGAGCCCGTAAAACGAGTTCTGAACGTCCGCGTTGGACCGCCTCCAGGCGGTACCGTCGAAGCGCGCGATGGCGCCCGAGGTCCCCGCCAGCCACAGATCGTCGGGAGCCCGCCCGGTGAGGGCATGGACGTGGGTGCGCGGATCGAGCGTCGTCGGCGTGCTGCTGTTCGAGAAGAGCGCCGCCGCGCAGAGCGCGTCTGGAGTGCACTCGGTGGGGAAGAGCTCGCAGTCGTCACACGCGCCCGCGTCAGCGGCGTCGCTCGCTTCGCCGCCGTCCAAGGCTGGGGCGGGAACGGGGGTGTTCCGCTCCTCGGACGGCGCGTCGCTCGTTCCGCCGTCGTTCGCGCACGCCGAGAGCACCGCCGCCAGCGCGGAGAACGCGGTGCTGGCGATGGTCAAAGTCCAACGTTTCCTCATCGCGTCGGTCCTCCAGCGTCCTGGAGCTCGTCGCACGGCTCGACCATGCACTGTCCATCGACGCACGCCTGGCCTGCGATCGCGTCGCAGACGTTGCCGCATGCTCCGCAGTTCTGCGGGTCCGCGGCGATGTGGGTCTCGCAGCCGTCGTCGCGGTTGCCGTTGCAGTCGCCCCAGCCGCCGTAACACGTCCGCTGGCACTTTCCGAAGACGCACGCTTCGGTGGCTTTCTCGTTACCGAGAAACCCGCATCGCGCTCCGCACGCTCCGCAGTTCTGGTCGTCACCGGTCAGGTCGACGCACGTTCCGACCTTGATCCCTCCGGAGGCGGTGCCGCAAAACGTCTGCCCCACGGGGCACATGCACGTCGGTATCCCCAAGGCGGAGAGCCCGCATTCCTGCCCGTCCGGGCACGCGGCCCCACACGCGCCGCAGTGGTCCTTGTGGAGGAGACGCGTCTCGCAGCCGTTCTCGCGGACACCGTCGCAGTCGCCGTTCCATCCGCTGCACTTGAGCGTGCCGCACCGACCGCCGCCGCAGCCGAAGTAGGTGTTCGCCGGCGCCGTCTCGCTCCCATCCCCTTGGGGCGGGCACGCGTTGCCACACGCGCCGCAGTTCGCGTCGTCGTTCTCCGGGTCTGCGCACGGAAAGGAGAGGGGATTGGCCGGGTTCGGGCAGTAGAGCTCGCCCGGTCGGCATCCGCAGCCGATGTCGGGATTGACGAGCCCGCGGTTGATGCAAGGCTTGTCCGCCGGACACACGATCCCGCACGCTCCGCAGCTGTCGTTGCTGCGCGGGGATGCCTCGCACCCGTTGTCCGCGAGGCCATCGCAGTCGAGAGCAAGATGCGCCTGGCACGCCAGCACGCAGCGTCCGTCGACGCACGAGTACTCTTCCTGGACTTCGAGCGCCGACACCCGACAAGCGTTGCCGCACGAACCGCAGTTGTCCGGATCGGTCAGCAGATCGGTATCGCAGAGAAAGCGCGAGCTCGGGCACGTCGTGCGCCCGCGCGGGCAGCGGTCCGATGGGCAATAGCTGACCGCCTCGTCCGGCCCGAGGACGCCGCTGTCGGTGACCTCCTCGAACGACGGCGGCGCGCTCGCGTCCATGACGTCGTTGCCGATGATGATCGGCACGCGATCCATCGCGGTGCACGAGGCGGCGAGCAGCGCGAGGAGCGCGGCGCCGCCGAAGCTCACGGCGGCGCGCACGACCGTCGTTCGATACAGCCGTCCTCTGCGAGCGGGGCTCGGTGAGATACCAATCGTCATGACCTTGAACCTCGTGTCGCGTTCGCGTTCGACCGAACGTCAGAGACCGGAGCGCTCGTGCAGCGAGCGAACGCGGTCGGCGTAAGGGCTCGCTCCGTGCGCTGCCAAGAACTGCTCCGCAGCGGTCCGTGCTTGCGCGCGGTCACCTGCGTGAAGCAACCCTTCGATGCGGATCACCTCGACCTCCTGCGCGAAGGTCCCGGCGCCGAACCGCGTGCGGTGAGCGTCGACCGCGCGCATGCACGCGGCGACATCGCCGCGCTGCAGGCCAGCGCGCGCCGCCGAGACGAGCGCGAGCTCTTCGTCGAACGACGTCCCGCTCGCGGCGGCGGGAGCGTCGTCGCCGTGCGCGCCGCGGCTCGGCATCGGCGCGTCGGCCTGCGTTGCCGTCGCGATCTCGCGTGTCCCGCTCTCGGCGCGGCGCGCACGCGGCTCGGCCGACGCGGAGCGCGCGGGCGCCGCGAGCGCCGCGGGCGCGAGGTCCTCGATCGACAGCATGGGCACGGGCGCCTCGCTCGAAGCTTCGTTCGTCGAGAGCAACGCGCGCGCTTCGTCGGCTTCGCTCGTCGTGACGACGCCATCGAGCGCTGGCGGAGCCTGCGGGGCCGCGACAGCGTGCGCGGGCTCGCTCGCGTCGTACGCGCTCGTCCCGACGGCGATGCCGAAGACCGACACGCCGACGGCGGCGATCCCGAGCGCGACGCTCGGACGAGTCGTCCACCACGACCGACGAGGAGCCGCCGCGGCCTGCGTCGCGAGCGCACGGAGCTTCTCCATGTGCGCGGCCGGCGGGCCGTCCTGCTTGCTCACCGCCAGGAGATGCGCGATCCCCGGGTCCTCTTCGAAGAGTCGCTTCGGGTCGGAATTCATGTGCCCTCCTCGCGGCGCATCCGCATGCGGTATCGCTCGAGCCGCGCGCGGAAATCGTCGCGCGCGTGTCGAAGCCGAGAGGCCACGGTCCCCATCGGGATCTCCAGCACCTCCGCGATCTCGTGCATCGTCAACTCTTCGAGCTCGTACATGACGAAGACCACGCGATGGCGTTCGTCGAGCTCCGCGAGGAGCTGGTAGAGCAAGTGCCGCGCGCGCTCGTCGTCGAGCAGCGTCTCGGGCGTCGCCGAGGTCCGCATCGCTTCGCTCGTGGTGCCGAGGGTGTCCACGGGGAGCTCCCGCGCCTCCTTGCGCTTGAGCTTCCGCGCGATGCGCAGGGCGGCGCCGAAGAGGAATGCGCGCTCGCGGCCCGGCGTCACCTCCTCGATCCGCCGCGCCGCGACGAGGAAGAGGTCCTGCGTCGCGTCCTCGATGACCAGCTCGTCGAAGCCGAGGCGTCGGAGGAACCTCCACACGCTCGGGAAGTACTCGCTCACGAGCGTGCGGAGGTGCTCCGCCCGCGCGAGCTCGGCCTCGCCGACGTTCGGCGCGACGCTCGCTCGGACGGGCGCGACGTCGATGCGCCCGCTCACGTCGGCGTTCGGCGCCGGGATGGCCTCCACATTCAGCACTGGTCGTAGTGCCGGGACCGTTCGCTTATGATCAAAAAAACGATCGCTCAATGGTCACATCGTGATGCCGAGCCCGATGCCGCCGAGAACGCCGACGACGGGTGGGTCCGAGACGATGGCTCCGCTCGCGAGCGCGAACGGCCGCCGGGTCGCGGGCGCCGTCACGAGGAGCGTCGAGCCGACGTACACGTGGCGCGAGAGCATCACCGTCGTCCAGACGGAGGCGCCGACGTCGAGCCAGAACGTCGAGACCGACCGGGCCGCGCCGAAGCCGCGCGCGGCGACGTCGAGCTGTCCGGCGTTCGCCTCGGCGCACGGCGCGAGCGCGACGCGCTGGCGGAGCGTGACGCGAAAGGGGCACAGGTGAAGGTGCGCGGCGGTCCACGTGAACTCCGCGCTGCCTCCGCGAAGGGAGCGCTCCTTCGGCAAGCTCTGGCGTATCCCGAGGCCGAGACTCGGCTGCCACGCGCGGAGCAACGCGGGACCGGCGTCGGGGGGAAGCTCGACCTTCGCCGTGAGCGCACCTCCGAACAGCGCACCCCGGACCACCGCGCTCGTGGCCTCGGCGCGAAGCTCGAGCGATACGCGAGGCCACGCGCGCGCGGGCGCGTCGCTCGGAGGCACGCCGTTCTTGCGAAACAGCGCCGGGCGAGCGGGCGCGCGCTCAGGTGCGGCCACGTTCGAGCGCTCCTCGGCGCTCGGTGGGGTCGCCTCGAGCGCCTCGGGCTCGGCAGGCGCTTCGGTCGTCGGGCCCGCTTCGCCCGCGCGTGGATCGATCGCCACGGCGACCATCAAGGCGAGCGCGCGCGAGACCGCCATGCACGTCGGGCCCTCGATCGCGCGCTCGGAGACGCCGCCCTTCGGGGTCGCGACCACGAGCTTGCCGTCGGCGCCGTTCGCGCGCGTCGACAGCACGACACGCATCGTGCGCCTCGACGGCACTCCCTCCGGCACGCGCGTCCATCGCGGCGTCTGCGCGCGAACCAGCGCGATGAAATCCTCTTCGCTCGGGCAAAGATCGCCGGCAGCGTAATGGAGGACGATCGGCTCCTCGACGTCCTCGGCCCTCACCGACGCGGGCGCGAAGAGGACGAGCACACCCGCGATTGCGCCGGCCACACGTCCCTTCGCAAGCGTCGGATCGTTTCTGCTGCTCACGCCCGACTCGTCATGCCCACACGATGAAAGTTACCTCAGTGCGGGTGCCCGGTCCTCTGCGAACGCGCCTCGCGCGACGTGTTTGGAGGGCGCGCAGGCGGAGTCGGCCTGCGAGATGAAGCTGGGCCGTGGGTGATGTGCGCCCCCTGTCTAGAACGTGCGATTCCCCACCGTCTGGCTGCACACCCATGGGTCCTTCGCGCGCCAGGGGTCTACGTCTCCGAGAAGGCCGGCAAGCTGATCCCGGCCGACGTCCAGGGCCGCGCACGGTTTTTCGCCCGCGCGTCGGGCGCGCTCGTGCTTCAACTTGGATATGCGGAAAGCGCTCGTGCTGCTCGTCCTGGCTGCCTGCGATGGCTCCTCGCCCGACGCCGAGCCCGCACCCGCGCCGACCGCGCGGCCGACGACGCCTTCTGCGCCGGCTCCGAAGGACGGCGGGGCGCCGGACGGCGGGCCGCACATGGCGAGTGAAGCCCTGCGTCGGTGCGCAGAGTCGAAAGGCGACCTCGGATCGATCGCCGACGCCATCACACGGCTGAACGCGATCATCGACAAGGGCGGCGACGGCGCCTGCTTCGTCGCCACGCTGCCGCGCCCGCTCGCGGTGGTCGCGACGCTCAACGCGACGAGCGCGCAGCCGGCCGGCGGACGCGGGGCACCGCGCCTGTTCTTCATGTTGCCGAAGCTCGTCGTCACCGCCGTACCCGAGGGCGCAGGGAGCAAGGTGCTCGAGTTCGGCCAGTGGACGGGGACCACCCGAACGATCAAGGGTGAAGTAGCCCTGCCGGTCGCCGCCCCGCTCACGGCGGACGCAGCGTTCCAACACATCCTCCAGGGGAGCGACCGGACGACATGCGGGACATGCCACGGAGCAGAGGAACCTCACCCGACGATCGCGAACGCCTTCGTCTCGAAGGCGCTGAAGCCGTCGAACGAGCTGACGGTCACCGAGCTCGAAGAGCTTCACACGCTGTGCGTCAGTACTGGCCTCGAGTCACCGCGCTGCAACTTCATCCATGCGCTCTTCGACTTCGGTGAGATCACGCAGGGCGCATTTTCGCCCGTCGTCGAGACCTTGAACTGAGGGGACATGCGGTGCGACGGGGCGATCTCGTCCACGGAAAGCTGAAGAGCACCGCGCCACTGAACTGGGGCGGTCGCGCTCCACAGCCTTCGAGCGCGACGATTCGTACGCCGACGCCGCTCACCAGAGCGTTGGCGCTCGCGCGACCTACGAGCGGCACTTCAACCGGCGTAGCCCTCTTCGCCGTGCTGGGTGGTGTCGAGGCCCTCACGCTCGTCCGAGACCGTCACGCGCAAGCCGACGATCTTGTCGACGAGGACGAGGATGCCCCACGTCACGCCCGCGGCGTAGATCGCCGATACCGCGCACGTGAAGACCTGGATGGCGAGCAGCTTCGGGTTGCCGGCGAGGAGCCCATCCGCGCCGACGGGCTGGTCGACCCCCGGAAACGTGCGCTGCACCGCGAAGACGCCGGTGAGGATCGCTCCGGTGAGCCCGCCCACGCCGTGGACGCCGAACGCATCGAGCGAGTCGTCGTAGCCGTACTTGTATTTTGCAAGCACCGCGATGTAGCAGACGCACGAGGAGACGAAGCCAATCACGATCGCCGCCGCCGGCGAGACGAAGCCCGCCGCCGGCGTGATCGCGACGAGGCCGGCGACGAGGCCCGAGGCCACGCCGAGCGCGGTGGGCTTTCCGCGGTGCTTCCACTCGACGACGAGCCAGCCGAGCGCGCCGCCGGCCGCGCCGAGATGCGTCGTCGCGAACGCGAGCGCGGCGAGCCAGCCGCTCGAGAGCGCGCTGCCGGCATTGAAGCCGAACCAGCCGAACCAGAGGAGGCCCGCACCGGTGAGCGTCATCGTGAGGTTGTGCGGCAACGGCCGCTCCCGCGGGTACTTCAGGCGCCGGCCGATCTTCAGCGCGCAGACGAGCGCCGACGCGCCCGCGGTCAGGTGCACGACCGCCCCGCCCGCGAAGTCGAGCGCGCCGAGCTTGGCGAGCCAGCCCTCCTCGGCCCACACCCAGTGCGCAACCGGAACGTAGACGAGCAGCGACCACAGCACGATGAAGACGACGTACGCCGAGAACCGCATCCGCTCCGCAAACGCACCCGAGATGAGCGCCGGCGTGATCACCGCGAACATCATCTGGAAGGCGCAGAACGCGAGAGTGGGCACGGAGCCGTGCGCGCCGGTGAGGAGGTCGCCGAGCCCCACCGAACCGAGCGTCCCGATGAGCCCGCTGTGCGATGGCCCGAAAGCGAGCGAATAGCCACAGGCCGCCCAGACGACGCTGACGATGGGGATCGCGGCGAGCGAATGCATCAGCGTCGAGAGGACATTCTTCTTCCGCACCATCCCGCCGTAGAAGAGGGCGAGCGCGGGGGTCATCAAGAGAACGAGCGCAGCGCTCACGAGCAGCCACGCCGTATCGCCGGCGTTGATCGTCATCGCCAAGGGCCTCCGAAGGGAGCGAAGCTCCGATCGTCAGTCTGCGGCGGCCCTTGTTTCGGAGGTGTTTCGCCGCGTTTTCACGCACGGCAAGGCACGAAGCCCCGTGCATCGGCACACGAGCTTCGTCATTCGGATCGCTCGTCGACGAGCGCGGTGCGGTCGACGGGCGGGCCGAGCACGTGGCGTCGCGGCCCGCGCCTGATGCTCACCGACGCAGAGGCGAAAGCGGCGCGAGCACGGATCGCGGGAGCGTCATGAGCTCGCGGTGCTGCGCGTCGTCGTCCCCCGCCCGCCTTCGCGACCGAGGAGGGCTGCGACGCGCAGCTTCACGTCCACACGCGTGGCGTGGACGTGATCCCAGTGCTCCCGACGGAGCCGCGGCGCCTACTGGACGCGGACCCGCACGCTGCTCCAGGTGACACCGCCACGGTCGTCGCGGAGCACGACCCAGATCGGGTAGACGCCGGGCGTCGTCGGCGCGGTGAATTCGTTCTCGGCGAACGTCGCGAGGTCGTCGGCCGAACGCCCGGAGCGGTCATCACGGAACGCCCCGCCGCCGTCGACGGCGAACCACGAGGCGCGCATCACCTCCCGCACCTCCGTGACCTGGCGCGTCTCGAGGCTGAACGCGAGGTAGCGCTCGGCGCCGCCGCAGGCGCGCTCCACCTTGCAATCATCCTCGCACTGCCCGACGCCTTTCTCCTTGGTCTCGGTCGGCCCGCAGTACCCGTCACCACAGACGTCGTTGGTCGGGCACGCCGGCCAGGACGCGCGGAGCGTGATTGTCTGCCCCGGGCCGACGATGAGCGGCTCGGCATCGGGTTTGACCTCGAGCGCCTCGAGCGCCTGCTCTCCGCTCGGGAGTTGGGCGGTGACCCGCTCGATCGTCGGGTTGGTGTTGAGGTGATAGTTCCGATTGAACTGCGTGATCTGCTCCTGCGAGGCGCCGGGCAGACCGCACCGGATCCGCACCTTGCCGAGCGCCGGGATGACCCGCCCACCATCCGGCCGATAGAGCACGCGCAGCGGCTGGTAGTAGCCGCCGGTCACGTCCGGGTCGGCCGGGCGGAAGGACTGATCCTCCGGGACGTCGGGGCCGAACTGCCGGCACGTGTTCTCCGGGACCTCGGCGCTCGCGTCCGGTCCCGTGCCGACGTTCACGAGGTAAGCCGGATCGTTCTGGAAGCACTTGATGTTGACGTCGTTCAGCTCCGTCAGAGGCTTCGGGAGCGTGCAGAAGGCCCACTCGAGCTCCGGCTTGTCGACGGTCCCGAGCGGGTTGACGACGAGGGCGCGGTACTTGGCAGGTTTCGCGAGCCCGGTGTCGGGGTCGACGATGCGCTGCCACTCCGCGGGCTCGGCCTGGATGGCGAGCACGCGGTAGTTCTCGACCTCCGAGGGGCGCTCGGAGAACTCCGGCTTGCAGCCGGCGGCGGTGACCGTCGTGACGAGAAGCAGCGCGCCGAGCGCAGCGGCAACACGTCGAGAGCCCGAGGGACGGTGCCCTTCGAAGCGGGGAGAGAAGCGCTTCATCACCAATCGAGCCTCGCGCCGACGACCGCCAGGGTCGGCAAGCCGGTAATGTAGTTCCGGGACGTGTAGTTGTAGTTGTAGACCATGTCCTCACGATTCTTGCGATTCGTGATGTTCTGGACATCGGCATAGAGCTCGAGCTTCCCCCAGTTCCACTGGAACTTCTTGCTCAGGCGAACGTCGGCCTGCGCAAAGGCGGGAATGCGAATCGAGTTCTGCTCACCGAATGCAGGCTCGTACAGATCCCGTCGCGCGTTGTAGTAGGCGCCGACGACGGGCGTGCGCGGGAAGCCGCTCGCGTAGCGAAGCCGGGTGCCGACCTCGAATCCGAGCGGCAGCTCGTACGAGGCGACGAGCGTGGCAACGTGGGTCTGATCGTAGTCGAAGAGCCGCCAATCGCGCTCCTCACTGTCCTTTCGCTCGGACCGGATGTAGCTGTAGCTGATCCAACCGAAGAAGCCCTTGGCGAGCTCCTGGCGGAGGAGGAGCTGTCCGCCGTAGGCTCGCCCCTCCCGCGTGTTGAGGAGCGCCTGTCCCGTCTGGGGCGCGGGCAACGGGCTTCGTGCGGCGAGATCCTCGGATCGCGAGGTGAACGTCGTCGCCTCGGCAGAGAGCTTCTCGAGGATGCGATACGTGAATCCCGCGAGATAGTGCGAGGCATTCGCAAATCCGAGCGTCGGATTACCGAATACCGGCGAGAGGTCTTCGGCGTCGGGCGCCTGGTGGTACCGGCCATACGCGGCCTTCAGGAGCAGCTTCTCCGAGAGCTGGTAGCGCGCCGCGAGGCGGGGCTCGGCGACGGTCTCGTTCCGGAGATAGCCACGCTGCTCCGTGCCCTCTTTGGTCGGGAACAGCTTGTCACCGCTGACGACGAAGGAGTCGAGACGCGCTCCCGGGACGACGTGCAGCTTGTTGTTGAGGAGCTCGATGTCCGCCTGGACGTAGGGAGCGACACTGCCGAGGAAGACGTTCCACCGATCGTAGTTGACGATGTCGTTCGGCGGCTGTCCGAAGACCGTGATGTCGCCTTCGCGCGGAGGGAGGATCGTCGCGCCACGGCGCCGGATCGAGTTGTCGGAGGCCTCGATGTCGACGCCGGTGTTCAGGACGATCCCCGGCGCGACGCGACCACGCCATTTCGCGCGGAGTCCGAAGACCGTGGCCTCGGTCGTCTGCTCGGTGGGCGTCCTGCCGAAGCGCTGGGAGTAGTCGAACCGGTCGGTACCGAACGACGGCGTGACCGTGACGGACGAGCCGTCCGAGAATGCCCGTCGATACGTGGCGAGGACGCGCTTGAAGGCCGTCCGCCGCTCGTCGGAGATGGTCTGCGCCGGGTCGGGGTTGGTGACGGTGCGCCTCAACCGGTCGTCGGCCGCGAGACCGATGACGGAGATGCTCTCGTTCTCGCCGAGGTCCTGCTCGATCTTGATTTGCCCGTCGAAGAAGCGGGGGATCGGAACGAACTCGCTGACGTCCTTGTTCGTGAACAGGCCGAGCGTCTCGCCGAGGTAGCTGCCTCGACCGGCGACGGCGACGCGCGTCGTCTTTCCGATCGGGACCTCGAGAAGGCCCGACGTATCGATGACGTCGCTCGCGACGTAGCCGTGGAAGCGATCGTTGCGGAGCGCGCGACTCTCGACGGTGACGAGGCCGCCGAGCCCGCGTCCGTATTCGGAGCCGTAGCCGCCAGGCGCGAGATCGATCGCGCGCACGAGGTCGGAGTTGATCGTCGCCCGGAATCCACCCGTATGGTAGAGCTGCGGGATACGAACGCCGTCGAGATAGACGCGCGTGTCCTGTGGAGCGGCGCCCCACACCACGAGCGCGCCCGAGCCGAACGCCGCTCGCGCGACGCCGGGGAGGTTCTGGACGACACGAAGCGCCTCGCCGCCCGTGCCGGGCACGCGGCGCGCTTCCTCCGTCTTGATCGCGACGGTCGTCGCCTCCTTCTGGATGCGCGGTGCGATGACCTCGATCGTGAGCGAATCGGCGTCGTCGCCCTGATCGGGCTCGACCTTGTACTTCACCTCGAGCCCCTTCTTCGGCTCGATCGTCTCTTCGGTCTTCACGGTAGCGATACCCGGGCCCGACACGGTAATCGTGTACGTGCCCTCCGGGAGCGCCTCGAACTCGAAGTAGCCGTCCTCTTCGGAGACGGTCTCGGCGACCGTGACTTCCTTCGCCTTCCCGCTCTCGTCTTCCACGGTGCGTGAGACGCGGATCCGGATGTTGGGAAGCGGCCGTCGCTTCTTCCCGGAGCTCGCGTCGAGGACCTCGCCCGAGAAGTTCACCTGCGGGCCGAGATCGACGATCTCCTCGCGGAACGTGAAGTCGTACCGGAACGTGAGCTTGACCGGCGCCGGCTTGCCGTCGATCTCCGCAGGGGTGAACTTGAAGCGCTTGGCCGATTCGGCCGCGGCCTTGTCGAACGCGGGGCCGGCCGCTTCGAGGACCACCACCTCGGTCACGTCGCCGCGATCGGAGATCGCGAGCTGGAGCATGACCGCGGCGGTACGGCCCGAGGCCTTCTCCGATTCCGGGTAGGGCGCTTCGACCTCCTTGAAGTTGGTCAGCTCAGGCGCCTTCGTGAGCTTCCCGGCGCGCTGGCTCGCGTCGCCGGTCCCCGCGGCGCCCTGCTGCGCGCTCGCGGAGAGCGGAGCGACGCAGAGCGCGAAGCCGACGAAGAACGCCCCCAGCGGGCGCAGCGAAGGCACATGGGAAGCGCGAGGGCGGGAGCCCTTCGAATACGAAACTTTAGTCACCGAGTCGGAAGGCATAATTGACTTTCATCGCCTTCTGGAATCCGGGAGCGCACCGCGGCGCCGGTTCGAATTCCGTCTTCTGAATGGCGGTGATGGCTGCTTGGTCGAGGCCGTGGCCCAGACCGGTGAGCACTCGCGCGCTCGTTACTTTTCCACTGCAATCGATGATGGCTTCGACGGTGACCGTGCCCTCGATCTCGGAGCTGCGCGCCTCGTCGGGGTACACCGGCTTCACGCGAACCGTGGGCTTCGGCTTCCAGGCCGCGATCTCGGCGGCGAGATCGGGGCTCGTTCCGCTCGGAGGCGCCTTGTTGAGGACCTTCTCGGCCGGCTTCGGCTCCGTCTTGGCAGTAGCCGCCGGCTGGGTGGTTCTGCCCTCGGGCACCGCCAGACCGCCGGGGCCGCCTCCGCCTCCGCCTCCGAGCTTCAGGCCGAAGTCGGGCATCGCTTGCATCGCCTGCGACGGAGCGTCGTTCACGACGGGCTCGCTCGGCGGCGGCGGGGTGGCAACGGGCGGCGGAATGACCGCCTTCGGCTGGAGGACCTCCTTCGGTGCCTCCACCGGCTTGGGCGGCGGCTCCTTCTTCTTCTCCTCCTCTTTCTTCTTCTGGTCGACCATCGCGATCAGGGTCTGGCGCTTCTCCTCCTGTTTCGCCTTCTTCGAGATGAACGCGAAGCCACCGACGTGAAGCACCAGGCTCGCAACGATGAGGACGCTCGTTCGCACGACGACCTCACTGATTTTCTTGGACGTTGATCGCGAACTTGCTCAGGCCTTCGACCTTGGCGAGGTCCACGACGTGGACGACCGCCCCGTGGAGCGCGTCCTTGTCGGCGCTCACGACGAGGCTGGTGTCCGGGTCCTGCGCGGCGGCGGCCTTCAGCTTGGCGACGAGCGCCGCCTCGTCGACCTTTTCTTCGTTGAAGAAGTACGAGCCTTCTTTCGTGACGACGACCGCCGCGACCATCGGAACGCTGTCCGCCGGGCTCGACGTCTTCGGTAGCTCGACCTTCAGGCTCTTCGACACGATGTACGTGGCCGAGACCATCATGATGATGAGGAGAACGAGCATGACGTCGACCATCGGAGTGATGTTGATCTCCGCGATCGCCTTGCGTCCTCCACCGCTCTTCATCGTTCCAGCGCCCATGGGATGACCTCCGTGCTGAGTCTCGAGTTCTGTGTCCGGCTCAGCTAGGCGAAGCGGCCAGCTTGGAGTTCTTCGCGGCCGCCTTCACGTGCGTATCCGAGCTCGCCGCGCTGGTCGTCGGACCGTCCGACATCGTCTTCGACGTGAGCTGGGCGACGACGTACTTCGCCATGATGTTCACGTTCGACTCGACGTTCGTGACCGCCTTGTTCACGACGTTGAACGCCACGACTGCCGGGATGGCGACGAAGAGACCGACACCCGTCGCGATGAGCGCCTCGGCGATGCCGACCATGACGTTCCCCATCGCCTCTTTGTTCTGGCTACCGAGCTCCTGGAACGCCTGGATGACGCCGAGGACGGTGCCGACGAGGCCGATGAACGGACCGTTGTTTCCGATCGTTCCGAGGAAGGTGGTGCCACGCTCGAGCGTGCGCTTCTGCTTCGTCATCTCGGCATCGACGACCTGGCTGAACGCATCCGGGCCGTGCTCGGTCCACTCGATGCACGGCAGCATGACGGCCGCCTCGATCGACTTGCTCTTCTTCAGGAGCTCCGTCGCGCCAGCGAGGTCGCCGCCACGAAGGAGGGCCACGAGCTTGAGGGTGAGGGAGTCGACATCGTCGCGCTTCGTGGTGAAGTAGATGAGACGCTCGAACATGATCGCGATCGACACGACCGAGAGAGCGATCATGAGCCAGAGGACCCAGCCACCTCCGCCGGAGGCGAAGCGCTGAAGACGTTCGACGAGCTGCTGCGTATTCATGGGATCTCCTAGAACGTGACGTCCGTGACGAAATCACCGAGAGCGAATCCGCCGCGCTGGACCTCTGCATCACTGATGCGGCCGAAGAATCGCTGCTCGACGTTGCCATTACGGATTACGGATACCTCGTAATTGGTCCCGAGCCGCTGGCAGAGATCGAAGGCATTGACGTAGACCTGGTACTTCCCCGGAAGGGGCGGCGTCTGGAAGAGGACGTTCTCTTCGCGGAGACCGTCCTCCGTGCAGGACGCCATCGAGTCGCCGTCGAGGTACCCGATGCCCGGGGCATTCCCCGCGTCCGGCATGTCCGCCGGCGCCGTCGTCGGGTGCTTCGGCGTCAACATCGTCCCGTCCGGGCTCCGAACCTGGAGATCGAGGTCGACGGGGCTGTCCCATCGCAGATGAATCGCGGCGGGGACGTTCGACGGGATGCGCGGGACGACGGCGAGAGGTGCGGTCGAGCGCGGACCGAAGCGTCGGTCCTTCGTCACACCGGCGAGCTCGAGCTGGAGCACCCCCGTCGGGACGGAGAGAGCGACGTCGAAGTAGAGCGACGCCGAGACCTGCCCCTCGAAGAGCGGCTCGACCTGATCGACCCGCGCGATCCAGTAGCCGTTCGTCCGGCCCTTGACGCGGACGGCGACGGAATAGGCGTCCCTGGCAAGACGGACCGTATACCCGTCCTTGCCGGTCTTGCCCGGCGCGACCTGGAGCGGACCGATGTCGACGCCGGCGATGGCCGGACCGTCGGCGGGCTCCGGGAGATCGCCCGGGAAGAACTGGGCGCTGAACGAGCTCGAGCCGATGAAGTAGCCGACTCGAACCGGCTCCTCGAGCGCGGAGCGCACTTCGACGGAGTCACCGCACCCCTGCACGAGGAGCGGCGCGGCGACGAGCGACGCGATGGCGACGACGAACGCGCGGCTCACAGGTTCACCTGCAAGCGAACGGTCATCCGGTCGTTCTTCAGGTCGGTCGGAATACCGGCCTCGTCGCGCCCGAGCTTGTCTCGAACGATGTCGTACTGGAAGACGAGCCGCGCCCGACGCTGGTAGCGAAGTCCAAGCATCGGCGAATACGTCTGGATGCTCCGGTCGTTCGGCTGGACCGGCTTCGCATTCTGGAAGTCGCTCGAGTCGCTATCGGGATTGTAGAAGTCCGTACGGAATCCAGCGACGACCCAGTCGCCGACCTCCTGGACGAGCGAGAGCATGTAGCCGGTGTGGCGCGTGTCGCGCCCGATGAGGACGGGGTCTGCGAGGAAGAGACCGCGATCCATGTTGTTCGCCACGTAGAAGGCGCCGCCGAGCTGCGTCTCTTGCGGCATGTCGAAGAGCCGCCAGTGGAGGCTCACCTGACCGTCGAAGCCGAGCGCGAACCGGCGATAGGTCGAGGATGGCCGCGCAGCGACCGCGTCGACGCCGGTGACCTCTTCCGGCTGGAAGATGCCGTCACCGTTGCGGTCGTTCCACTGGACCTGCGACTTGACTCCACCGGACTCGGGATGAAAGCCCCGGCCGAGCAAGGACGAGATGCCGCCGGTCACGTCGAGCAGCTTGCTCGCCTTGACGACGACACCGAGCCGACCGGCTAGGTCCTTGGACGAGTCGGGGTCGCTGAGCGCGAAGTCACCGGTGCCCAGCGGGTGCCCGTTGGTCGCCGCGACCGAGTAGCGGAACCAGCCGAGGGCGCCCGCGACACGGAGACCGAGATCGATCTCGGAGGGGAACATCGCCCGCGACGCGAGCGAGCGCTCGGTGAACCAGCGCACTGCGGACGACTGGAGGTTCTCGTCGCCGAACGGCACGCGGAACTGACCGAGCGTGACCGAGAGCTGCGGCGGAAGCGTGGCCGGATTCGAGCCGCGATGCAGGATCGACGCCTCCGCGCGCTGCAGGGCGAAGCCCGGTCCGTTCAGCGTGTTCCCGTCGAGCTCGAGGAGCAGCGACGCCATCTTCCACTCGCGCTCCGCAACGAGGCGGGCACGCGGGATGAGGAAGCGGTTCTGATTGAGAGGCCTGCCGTCCTGGGCGAGCTCGTTCTGCGACGACTGATCGGTCTGGAACTGACCCTGGACGTAGCCGTAGATGAGGAGGCCCTTGCGCGCGTCCTCGACGGTCTCGCGCGCGCCCTCTTTGGGGAGCCGAGCCGGGGTGCCCGGGCTCGACGCGTCGGCGGTGCCGTTCGTGGGCTCGGCCGCAGTGGCCGGTGCGGCGGTCGCCGGCGTCGCCGGCCGTGCCTCGAGCGCCTTCATCTGCTGCTCGAGGCGTTGAATCGTCACCTGCTGCGCGTCGAGCTCCGCCTGCTGAGCGGTGACCTGCTCGGATAGGCGTCGGACCTGCTGCGCACGCGACCCGCCCGCAGGCTCGGAAGGAGCCGGGGCCGCGGGTGGAGCGGCAGGCGCTGAAGGTGCCGCCGGGGCGACGGGCGCCTCGTTTGGGGGCGCGGGTTGCGCCGGCTTCGCGTCCTGAGCGAGAGCGAGCGAAGGCGACGCGAGGAGCGATGCAAAGACGAGTGCGAGAGGACGGTACGTAATCAAGGCGACTTCCTTGCGCGACGCGCGCCGCCCGTGAGGGACGACGGCGCGCGTCGAACGAGGTTTGGGTGAGTGGTCTCAGCTCAGGGGATGTCCGCGGTGGTCGCGGGCTTCACCGTCAGGTTGACCGGGAGCGCAGCCGAATTCGTGCAGCGGTTCAGCCACTGGGCCTGCGTCGTCGGAGTTCCGCAGAAGCAGCCGGCCGGCTTGTTCGGACAGCCGCCATCGGTCGTATCCGAACCGCCGTCCGGGTTGTTTCCCGGCTCGTTGCCGGCGTCGGTGCCGCCGCCGGGGTTGAACGTGTCGCCGCCGTTCACCTTGTTGCTGCCATCGTCATCGCACGCGACGAGAGCGACGGTCGAGACGGCGAGAAGAGCGGTGAGGAAAAGAGCCTTGAGCTTGAACATGTTACTTGGCCTCGCAGAATCCAAAGACGCACTGCCCATTCGCGCCGCAAGCGCTGTCATCCGTGCACGTCGTGCAGCTCGCCGGCGCCACACCGGACGCTTCCTGCTCGAAGAAGCAGCCGCACGGCTTCTCGGCCTTGTAGGCGGAGAAGTCCCCCGCATCGGTGGTGCGCTGGACCTGCATGGCGCAGGTCGGAACGGCGCGCGTCTTCGCGACGACGGAGACCGCTTCCTTGCTCTCGAGCAGCTCGAGGACCTTCGCGACCTTGGGCGAATGGGAGCCATTCGTCTTGCGAGCGAAGAAGTGGAGGTTCGCCCAGACCGCGTAGTGGCCGTCGCGGACGTTGATCATGTCCGAGGCGGTCGAGGTGCTGCTGGGGTAGTAGGCGAAGTCCTGGCCCTTCGCGCGGAACGCGAGCGGACGGACCTTGGGCGCCACGCCGTTGGTGGGGACGATGTCGTTGAGCGCGATGATGCCGATCGCCGAGGCGCGGTTCGACGTATCCAGCGCGGCGAGAACGTCCTTCGCACCAGACTTCTGCTGCGCATCCGTCACCGGCTTCTGCGGGGGCAGCCCGAGGCTACGCGCCCACGTCTGCCACGTGCCCGAGTCCAGCTTGCGGCCGAAGATGTCCGCCACCGTCGTCCACGGAGTGACACCGAAGCTCGCGTCGCCGTTGCGTCCGACGATGCCGAAGGTGTTGAACGCCGCCTCGGAGCTGATCGCGACCGGGAAGCTCGGGTCGTCGTTGACCGCGAGCGTGAAGGCCTGCACCGGACCGAGCGTGTCGGTCACGTCGGCCGGAAGGGTCGTGGTGCTGAGGCCGGCGACGCCTTCGCACGCGGGCGCGTAGACGTCCGAGACGCCGATGTCGGCGACGCGCGGCGTGCTGAAGGTGCACGTCGCGGTCGGCGCGTTGACGTCGTAGATGGTGCTGGCGCTGCCGGCGCGGCCCGTCGTGGTGGTCGTCGGCGTGACCGCCTCGTAGACGCCGCCGAGGCAGGAGCTGCCGCTGCTGCTGTAGACGATCTTGACGTTTTGGGTGGCGGCGACCTTCGCGACCGCCTCGATCAGCTTCTGGCTTGCGCTCGAGCCACGAATGAGGACGACGTCCGAATCACAATCGGCAGCCTGTGCCGTGGGTGCAATAAGCAGGGACGCGACGGCGCCCGCAGCGACAAGAAGAGACCTACGCATGATGCCTCCTGAATGGCGTGCTGGTGACCAGCACGTGTACCGTTTCGTTCGGTCGTCGCTTCCGGGGCGCAAGATGCTCGCCCACGGTGGCGACATTCGGTGTTTGAGGTGACATTCTCGCGACGACACGTGGCCGTCCTTCACGAACCCGACGCTGGTCGACCCGCAATCGGATCGTGGGCTCCGATCGAAGCGACCTGAGCGACGTCGCAATCAGCGCCGAGCCGGGGCATTCGTACTACGGGGCGCTCGTCGCGATGCGACAGGTGCGTGTCGCGTTTGCCAAGCGTTCGATCCGGCAACGTGTCGACTTCGACACCAAGACCGCGCAGCGCGCGCCTGATGTGCGCTGTCACCTAGATCTTGCGGTTCGAGCACGACCTCGTGATGCGAACGCTGGCAGGCTGACGGTCAGGCGCGTCCTCTCGACTCGACGCGACACGCACGAACGTCCATCGGCGACGGCTCGTGCGGGTCGTTAAACGAGTTTGGCGGCAAACGAGTGACGACTACGCGACGTCTCGGCGCGCCACCTCCCCTTCTTCATCAGAAGGGCGCACGGTCCCTGCCTCAAACAAGCGAGCGCGACTCGAGGTCGCCAAGGTTCACCGAAATGTTTCGTTCGGAACATCCCCGCGTAAACGACGCAGCTGCCCATCGTAGAGTGGTCCGTGTACTGGTGGTGGAGGGCGACGGGACGCTACGTGCCGATCTGGCGGCGTCCCTGACTGACGCCGGGCATGAAGTGGAGTCGGCCTCCTCTGGTCTTGCCGGCGTCGCGCTGGCTCGCGCCTCGGAGCCCGACATCGTCCTGTTCGATCTGAATCTCCCGGACATGAACGGGATCGAGCTGTGTCAGACGCTTCGTCCACCCGGGAGGAAGCGTCCCTCGCTCTTCGTCCTCACCTCCGCGCGGGAAGAGTCCGACCGGATCGCGGCGTTCGAGGCCGGAGCCGATGACTACGTGACGAAGCCGCACAGCATGCGCGAGGTGGTCCTCCGCGTCCGCGCGCTCTCGCGCCGGCGCAGCACCTCGACCTCGAGGACCGACCTGGTCACGCGCGGTGCGCTGACCATCGACCGCGCGGCACGTCGAGTCGAGGTCGCAGGCACGAGCGTCGAGCTCACGCGGCGCGAATTCGACCTACTGCTACGCCTCGCCGAGTGCGCGGGACGCGTCCAGACACGCGACATCCTCCTCACAGAGCTGTGGGGCGATATCGCGGACAGCGGTCGCGTCGTCGACACGACGGTCAAGCGCCTCCGGAAGAAGCTCGGCCCGCACGGTCCGGCGATCAGGACCGTGCGCGGCGTCGGCTACAAGCTGAGTGTCGAGTGACGCGCGCGTGTGAGCGCGGCGTCGGCTGACTACTTCGGCACGGGGAGGCGGAGCGTGAGCGTGCGGCCGAGGAAGCCGTCCATCACGCCGAGCATGCTCAGCGTCATCATTCGCTTGAAGACGGACACCTTGCCCAGGAGCGGCATCGCGACGTCGCGAAGGTGCGCCAGCGCCTCCACGTCTCCCTGGAAGAACGGCGTCAGCCAGCGTGTCGCCGTTTGATAGAACGCGAGATGCTCCTCTCGCCGGCGCGAGTAGCGGTCGAGCGCAGTCGCGAGATCGCGCGGCTCCGCTTCGATGCAGTCGCTGAGCTCCATCGCGTCCCACAGCGCGAGATTGCATCCCTGCCCGAGCTGCGGGCTCGTCGCGTGCGCCGCGTCGCCGAGGTAAACGACGTTGCGGGTGTGCCAGCGATGCATGACGACGTCGTGGTAGCCGGCATAGAGGAGCTGCCCCTCGTCGTGGATCTGGTCCAGCACGGGCTCCGCTTCCTTCGCGAGATCGAGCACGCTCGCCTTCCACGCGTCGAGGCCGGCCTCGCGCCACGCGTTCACGCGGTCGCCGCGAATGCTCCAGAACAAGCTGACGAGGCGCGGACTCGGCGAGAGCGGGCTCTCGCTCGACGCAGGCAGGAGTCCCGTGGGCAAGAGGCCGAGAAACGTGCGATTGCCGTCGACGACCTGGCGAAGCGTGCGCGCCATCGGATCGCCGGCGTCCGCCGACTCGCGTCCGACGAACCAGAGCGCGCCCCACGGATAAGGCTCGACGCGTTTGCTCGTGCTCGAATCATCACGGAGCTGCGAGCGCGCGCCATCGGCAACGACGACGAGCTCGTGAGGGCCATGGCGGTTCGACTCGACGTCGACGAGCCACGACCAGCGGGCCGGCGCTTTCTTCGCCGGCGACTCCGCACGTGAATGGTCGACGATCTCGACGCCCGTCTTGATCGTGATGTTGCGCTCCTGCTGCGCGGCTCCGAAGAGCGCCTCGAAGAGCACGCCACGATGGAGGCCGAGCCCGAAGAGCCCCTCGCCCGCCGTCTCGTAGGTCAGGTCGACCAGCGGTCTTCGGTTCTTGCTCTCGCAGAGCAAGCGGTCGATGCGCGCGCCGCGCGACACGACGTGTCCGTAGAGCCCGAGGCGGCAGACGACGTGAAGGCCCGTTGGCTGCAGCGTGATCCCCGCGCCGACCGGTCCAGGCGAGGGCACGCGCTCGTAGACCGTGACGCGATGTCCTGCGCGCGCGAGGAAGACCGCCGCTGCGCTTCCCGCCGTCCCCGAGCCGATGATCCCCACGTCGAGCGCACGCATCGAGCGGCGATCAGGGTACTTCAGTCGAACCGACGTTTCTCGGAGTCCGGCTCGGCCGACCGGAGGTCCAATGGCAATAGAGGAGGGCTGGGGGATCGGCAGTCCATGTGGAGACCACGCTCCGGCGGTCCTGCTCTAGTCATTTCCAGCCTTTGCAAAGGGCACACATTGTGCTCCAAGGTCGCCGCATCGTGCCGCGCGCTGGTGCGCCGCGTTCGAGGAGGCTCCGTGCTGGTCTTTCGTCGTCTCGTCGTCGCCGCGAGCATTGCACTGGTCTCGGCGTGCTCGATTGCTGCTCAACCGACCAACGGACCTGCGGGTCCCGAAGCGGCGGGCGACGTCGAGCCGAGCGCACCGGGAGCCCCGGCCGAGGCCGACGATGATCGGAAAGAGAGCGACGACGATCGGTCGCCTCCCGACTCCGGGACGAAGCCGAGCGAGGACACGCCGGGGGACATCCTCGGCACGCTCGAAGGCTCGTGCGGGATCGTGAAGACGCAGCTGACGACGTCGACGCCGACGCTCGAACAGAACAAGCTCACGTTCGTCGGCGGCGAGACGTACGAAAGAGCCAATCTCTCCCCCGGCGGCCAGCGGCTGTTCGACACGCCGAACGCAGGTGGCAGCTCGACCGAGTCCGAAGTGATGAGCTTCGAAATTCTCCGCGCATGCGAGGGAGCGAAGCTGCTGAAGACCGAGACCGAGGTCGGCTACAGCACCGCCAGCGGCGCGATCACGGACATCCTCGTCGAGATCGGCGGCCGGAAGGTCGGCGTCAGCGTCACGCGCGCCTACCGGCCTCAGAACCAGGCGTTCCCGGACGCCGACGTGAAGGCGCTCATCCAGAAGAAGCTCGAAGGCATCAAGACCAGCACTGAACGCGTGGTGCCCGCAGACAAGTGGGTCAAGCAGATCCTCCACGTGTTCGCGGCGAACAAAGCACAAGCGGACGCGGTCGTTCGCGTCCTGCCCACAATCGACGCGGCCATTCGCGCGAACACGATCGTACTGCTCACGCAGACGGCAGGCGGGGGTTTCGTGTACTGTAACCCCGATCCGCCCCTCGGAAGCGAGTGCCCCTGAGTACCTTGAATTCATCGCAGTCCGCGCCGTCGCTCGACGCGCAGTCCCTCAAAGAAACCCTGGAAGAGACCATCGGTCCCGAGCTCGCGGGGGCGCTCGAGGCCAAGGGTTTCGAACGGCTGACGCCCGTCCAGGAGGCGGTGCTCGCGCCCGAGCTCCAGGGCAAAGATCTCCGGATCAGCTCGCAGACCGGCTCTGGCAAGACCGTCGCGATCGGTCTCGCGATCCGTGACGACGTCCGTGCGGAGAGCGACGAAGCCGAGGCGGAGCCCGAAGGCGACGAAGCGTCCGGCAACGTGAAGGGACGCGATCAGCGAGCGCGACCGCGCGCGCTGGTCGTCACGCCCACACGTGAGCTCGCGAAGCAGGTCGAAGAAGAGCTCGCGTGGCTCTATGGGCCGCTCGGAGCGCGCGTCACCTCGGTCACCGGCGGCGGCGGCTATCGCGACGAGCTCCGTGCTTTCCGCGCGAAGCCCGCGATCATCGTCGGGACGCCGGGGCGCCTGCTCGATCACCTGAAGCGCGGAGCGATCGACCCGTCCGCCACGACCGCGGTCGTGCTCGACGAGGCCGACCGCATGCTCGACCTCGGGTTCCGCGAGGACCTCGAGGCGATCCTCGGCTTCCCGCCGGAGGAGCACCGGACGCACCTCGTCTCGGCGACGTTCCCCCGTGAGGTCAAGGCGCTCGCCGACCAGGTCCAGAAGGACTGGGTCCCGGTCGAAGGCACGCCGCTCGGTACGGCGAACCTCGACATCGAGCACCTCATCCATCTCGTCCACCCGCGCGAGCGTCTCGCCGCGATCATCAACCTCCTCCTCGAGAACCCGGGCGGGCAGTCGCTCGTCTTCGCGCGCACCCGCGCGGACGTGGCCGACATCACGGCCGCGCTCACGGACGCCGGCTTCGTCATCTCGATGCTCTCCGGCGAGATGGAGCAGGCCGAGCGCAACCGCGCGCTCGCTGCGTTCAAGCGCGGCAACGTGGACGCGCTCGTCGCCACCGACGTCGCCGCGCGCGGGATCGACGTGCAGGACGTGACGCGCGTGATCCACGCCGAGCCGCCCTCCGACGCCGACGCGTACACCCATCGCAGCGGCCGCACCGGCCGCGCAGGCAAGAAGGGAACGAGCTCCGTGCTCGTCAGCGAGCGCGAGCTCCCCCGCACGGGCGCGCTGCTCGCCCGCGCGCGCGTCCGCTGGAAGTTCGCGCCGATCCCGAGCGCTAGCACGATCCGCGAGGCGCGCGACGAGAACATGTTCGCGTCGCTCACCGCGGACGAGGGCGACGCGATCGATCCGCGAAGCCTCGCCCTCGCCGAGCGCTTCCTCGGCGCGGCCGAGCCCGCGCGCGCGGTTGGCCGTCTCGTATCGCTCGCGCTCCGCCGCTCCGGCGCAGAGCCGCGCGAGGTGTCCGTGATCAACCCGCCCTTCCAGGGCGGCGCACGAGGCGCGGGCGCAGCGCGACGGCAGGAGTACGGCCGTTTCGACGGTGGACGTGACGACGAGCGCGGACCGCGTCGCGGCGGCGAGCGTGAAGCGACGGGCGAGTGGGTCGCGTTCCGCATCTCGTGGGGCCAGGCGCACGGCGCCGAGGCCCGCCGGCTCGTCGCGATGATGTGCCGTCGCGGCAAGATCGAAGGGCGAGACATCGGCGCGATCCGTGTCGGCCGGACGTCGTCCGTCGTCGAGGTCTCGGGCAGGGTCGCCGCCGACTTCGAGCGCGCGACGGCGAAGCCCGACCCGCGCGATCCGCGCGTGCAGGTGAGGCGCTGGAGCGACGAGCCTACGCGACGCGATCAAGGCGACCGCGAGCATGGTCCCTCGAAGGTCACTCGCCGGCACACGCGCTCCGAGGAGCAAGGTCTGGCAGAGCGCGCGACCGTCGATGTGCCGGAGGACCGCCCGTCCCGCGCGGTCGCGAAGGACCGCGAGTCCACGACGCGCGTGCCCAAGGCGCCGGAGTCTGCCGTGCGCATCCCCAAGGAGCGCCCCTCGGTGGCCAAGGCCCCCGAGTCCGCGCGTATCCCCGAGGATCGTCCGTCAGTCCCGAAGGACCGCGCATCCGCTGCACGCGTCCCGAAGGATCGCCCCTCCGTCCCCAAGGACCGCGAGTCGACTGCTCGCGTCCCGAAGGATCGCCCTTCCGTCCCCAAGGATCGCGAGTCCGCTGCACGCGTCCCGAAGGATCGCCCTTCCGTCCCCAAGGACCGCGAGTCCACCGCGCGTATCCCGAAGGATCGTCCGTCGGTCCCCAAGGACCGCGAGTCCACCGCGCGTGTCCCGAAGGACCGTCCGTCGGTCCCCAAGGACCGCGAGTCCACCGCGCGTGTCCCGAAGGACCGTCCGTCGGTCCCCAAGGGTCGCGAATCCACCGCGCGCGCTGCGAAGCAGCTCGATCCCGAGGCGAAGCCGCGTACGGCTCGCGCGGAAAAGCCGACGCCGAGCGCGCTCGGCAAGGTGTTGCGGCGCGAAGCTGGCGGACAACCGGCGGCGGACGGCGCTCGTCCGGCAAAGAAGAGCCCGCCTACGTGGCAGCGCGACGGCGGTCGATCCAGCGCGGGCGATGATCGCTCCGCGAAGAAGAGCGGCACGCGCGATTCGACGTGGCAGCGCGGCGACGGCAGGCCCACCCCGGGTGGCGATCGCCCCACGAAGAAGAGCGGCCCCCCTTGGCAGCGCGGCGATGGCAGGCCCACCGCAGGCGGGCCGGCGAAGAAGAGTGGCCAGCCGTGGCGGCGCGAAAGCGGCGGTCACGGACCGCCGAAGCGTCGCGGCCCCGCGCGCTGAATCGCTGACCAGGAGCCGTGGTCGGGCGATGGAAGTCGCCCGACCAAGACAAGCGATGCGTGGGTGAGGCTCTTCACCGGGGTCGCGCGATCAGGTGCGCCGGCTTTGCTCGCTTGCGCCACCCCGCTCGGGCTCGTCTCCGATCACGAGCCCGGCTCGACCGTGATTCATCCGGGTCGAATGGGCAGGCGGAAGCAAAAGACGCTGCCTTCACCTTCCCTGCTCTCGAACGACATCGTGCCGCCGTGCCGGGCGACGATCTCACGCGCGATGTAGAGCCCGACGCCCATCCCGCCGTAGTCGTGCGGCGTGTCCGTGTGCGGGCGATAGAAGCGCTCGAACACGCGCCTCTGCTTGTCCGCCGGTATCCCGATTCCTCGATCGCGCACGCGCACGACCGCCTCCCCACCGTGGATCTCGAGAGAGACATCGACGTCCCCACCGCGTGGCGAATAGCGGATCGCGTTGTCGAGGAGCTTGCCGAGCAGCTGCTCGAGCCGCGTCCGGTCCGCACGGATCACGACGGGCTCGGTCACGACGACCCGCAGGCGATGCCTTGGTGCGCTCAGGGCGAACCTACGCGTGACGGTGTCGACGACCTCGGCGAGCTCGACCCGCTCGAGCCGCATCTCCATCTTTCCGGCGAGGAGGAGGGAGACGTCGAGCAACTCGGTCACGATGCGATCGATCTTGAGCGCACCGCGTTCGATCGCTTCGATCGGGCCCCGCGCGGCCGCCGGGAGCTGGTCTTTCGCGCGGAGGAGCACGTCCGCATAGCCCTTCATGATCGCAACGGGAGTCTTGAGCTCGTGCGCGGCCACCCGGAGGAACTGGTCTTTGAGCCGATCGAGCTCGACGAACTCGCTGACGTCACGATTCACCGCGACGGCGCCGATGATCCTCCCCGTATGGTCGCGGATGGGAGACGCGTTCGCGCGCACGATGACCTGGCGGCCATGCTCCGGCCCACCTAAGCAGAAGCCCTCGTTCCGCACGGTCTCCCCACGGATGGCGCGTGCGAGCGGAAGCTCCGACGGGCGCATGAGGCTGCCGTCGAGATGCCGTATTCCGATCAACGCCGCGTACTCCTCGCAGCTCTTGCCGCGAATGCCCTCGCGCCCGATCAGCGTCATCTGCGCTTCGTTGAGGTGAGTGATCCGGCCGCTCGCGTCACAGGCGATGATGCCGTCGATCATGCTCTCGTGAATCCCTTCGAGCTCCGCAGCCTGCCGCTGGGCCGTGCCCGCGAGCCGCTCGATCTCGCGGCGGGCATTCTCCTGCTCGGTCGTCTCGACGACGACCGCGAGGACGGCCGCGCCGCGCGAGGTCGGGACACGAAGGTAGGTGATCGAGAAACAGCGATCCTCGAGTGGAGAATCGGGAGTCCTCCGGACTCTGACCTTCTTGCCTACGGCGCGATAGGGCTCGCCCGTCGTAAGCACATGCTCGAGGATCCGCCGCTCATCGAACGGCGCTTCTTCCGAGGCGGCCAACGCGAAAGGCTTCCCGACCCGAGGCTTCTCGCCAAAGATGGCGATGAACCCCGGATTCACGAGCTCGTAGACGAGCTCCGGTCCCGACCGGACGGCGATGCCGACGGGCACGTAGTCGACGACGGTCTTCAGCAGCTCACGGTCGAGCGCCATGTCGGCGTGTAGGCGCTCGCGCTCGCGCTCGACGCGCACCCGTGCCGTGACGTCGCGAAAGCTCCAGACGCGGCCGACGACCTTCCCCTCGACCCGCTGCGGCTTGGAGCTGCGCTCGTAGACCCGCCCGTCGTTGAGCTCGAGCCGATCGAGGCTCTCCGCCTCGGGGGTCGCGTAGACCGCCTCCGTCCTCGCGACGAAGCCCTGCGGAGCCGCGAGCTGATCGAGCACGTACGCGATAGCGAGTTGATCGTCTCGCGCGTCGACGACGGCACGCGGCAGGCTCCACATCTCGACGAGCTTCGCATTGAAGAGGGTGATTCGCCCTTCGAGGTCGACGACGAGCAGCCCCTCAGCCGTCGCGTCGAGCGCCGCGGCGAGGAAGGAGCGAGAGTGCTCGACCTCGCGCGGTGCTCCTGCTCGCCTTGGCTGTTCCGCGGCCTGCGCCTCCATCCGCTCCTCCGCTCAATCGCAGCTACCTTACCGCTTCGCCCGTCGGTCGCTATTCGCCCCCCCTACAAGTCGCTGCATCGAGCGCGGCGGCGCGAATCGCGACGAGCTCCGCGCTTTCCGCGCTCTTGGCGTCCACGAGCACATTGCCGGCCAGTTGTTCGCTACGATGGCGCCGATATGGCAGACCCGCGAACGCTCGCTCCTTCAGAGTGCACACTCGAAGCATGGAGGACGCGCCTGCTCGCGACGCAACCGAACCTCGACGCCGACGAGCTCGCCCGCGCGTTGACGCTCCTCTCCGTGCACGCCGACCGCGAGCGCTGGTACAGCGAGGATAGCCCGACGACGAAGGCCTCCGAAGTCGAGCGCTATCTTGCCGCGTGGGAGCGGCTCGAGGCGGTGCTGGAGCGGGCTTTCCCGAACATGGCACCGCTCTATGAATACTCGTGGCACCCGCTCACGGCATTGATGGCGAGCGCGCGCATGATCTGGCTTTGGTACGAGATGCCGGCCGTCGCGCCGCTGCTCGAGCGCACGGCATCGACGGCCGCCACGCTGAAGACGCCGAGTGGTCTTTGGGTAGTTCCGACGGTTTCGCTGAGCAACAGCGATGGCGAGGGCAGTGGTCTCTACCTGAGCAACCAATTCCCGCACCTCCACTGGTTCTTCTTGGGTGAGATCGCCGAAGCCGGCTCCGCCCCGGCTCGCTCCCTTGACCACTTCGAACGTTTCTTGCGCAGCGAGCCCGACTATGCGCCGCTTTGCGACTTCGTCCTCGACGAGTACTTCTACTATCGGAAGCGCTATCTGCCGTCGTCGATCGACGCGCACAGACGCGCTGGCTTGGCAGCAGAAGCGCTCGGTCTCGACGCTCAGGCCGAAGCGCACTATCGCAAAGCGCTCACGCTACGGCACACCCACCAAACACCGTTCCTCGAACTGGCCGCGCTCTGTCGGAAACAGGGCCGTACCGAAGAGGCCGCACGCCTCGAGCTCGAACGGGCGGAAACGCTGGCGCACGGGTACTCGACGTTGCGAAAGCAGTTCGAGCTCCCACGCGCCTTCGCGAGCGTCGCGCAGCGGTTCACCGAGCTCGGTGATTCGGCCATGGCGCGCCACTGCGGACGACGAGGGGACGAAGTGCGAAGCACCTACTAGCCCGGAACAGGCCCATCGATTCAACCGCATGGGCAGTAGGGGCCGACCGCAGCTACGCAAGCAAGGCCTGTAGCTTCGTTGCGGGCTCCAGCCGTCCGATGAGCCACACGATCATCGACGCGGAGGCTCTCGACGATGCCATCGCGATCACGACGGGGTTCTCGGCACGAGCACGCTCGCGAGCATCGAGGTCCACCCCATCTTCGACCTCTCGTCCGTGCCGCCGACTCACTGACCGAGTCGGCGGCACGGGTGCGGCGCTTGCTATCGCGCCGTGCAGGTGTGCTCGCCGAAGACGAGCGCGCTGCGCCGGCAAACGATCTGCTGCGTGCCAACGCCATCGATGTCGTAGCTCGCGCGGTAGTCGAGGACGCTTCGGCGTCCTTCCATCCGCGTCACGCGGCACTGGTCTCCACAACCCGCGTGCTGGCGGGCGAGGCGCTCCGTCTTCTGACGGACCGCCGAGTCGTCTTCCAGCACGTTCGTGTACACCGCGACGGCGGCGAGACCACAGAATGCCCAGACGAGCGCCGAGGCGACGCGAGCGCGATGGTTCCTCGGACGTTGCGGGCTCCGCTCGGGGATCCCCCATACGATGTCGTGGCTGCTAGGGCTACTGCTGGGGCTCATTGCTTTCGTTTCGAACACGCTCGATGCACTTGCGTGTCGTCCTTCGCTTGGTTGGTCCCTCCCCCGTTCCCGTTCGTGTTGTGTATCGAAAGGATCGTCACGATCATTCCGTGACGCCTTCGCGTCTTTGCACAGGAACGTCCGCGAGAGAACCGTCGTTTTGGTGTGGAGAGACTGCTCTTCGCGTGTGGCGGTGATGGGAACTACCCGCAACCGCTTCGGCACGTTTGCAAAAGGAAGAGCTGCTGTGACCTTCTGCCACGATCTTGCCTCGCTCCAGCCACGGACGAGTCGGCTTGGCGATGTTTGGTCACATTGATCGCTGGAATATTTCCGAAGCGCTTCGTGCAAGCCCATGCGGTGGTGGTCGCCCGAGCCCCGCACGGCCGAGCTCGCGGAGCCCTGAGCTCAGGTGGGAAGGAGCTTGACCGCCGCCAAGTCCGCCCCCGATGCGCTGCTCGCTCGCGAGGACGGCGTCCTCGTGGCCATCTACCTAGCTCGGACCTCAGGAGACGCGGCTGCCGGGCGCCACGTAAACACGGACGACTTCCACCAGGTGATCGAGGTCGACGGGCTTGGCCAGGCATGCGCAGGCCTCGAGCTCTCGCGCTTCCACGAGGTCTTTCACCCCGGAGATGATCACGACCGGTATCCGCGCAAGCTCGCGGTCCTTCCGCTGTAGAGCGCGGAACTCGCAGCCGCTCATCCTGGGCATTACCCATGGCTGGCCATCCACGCGGTGGACGGAGTAAGCCACGCCTGCGCGCGGTTGCCTCGCAGCGAGCACCGGAGGTCGCGTGCCAGGTCGGATCCACGATCGGGCGATGGAGTCATCGGACCGCGCTCGAGGCGGCGCGTTGTGAGCTCATGTTGCGAGCCGAAGCGCCGGCGACGCGCTACTTGGATCGCGCTCGAATCGAGCAGGTCGTCGTGAAGCTCCTCTCGACGCCATCAAATACGGAGCCGGAAAGCCCATCGAGCTCTCCGTATCGGCCGGCGACGGGAACGTCCGACTCGTCGTTCGGGACCACGGAATCGGCATCGCGAAAGAGAATCTGAGCAAGATCGGGCTTCGGTTCGAGAGAGCGGTCTCCGTGCTGCACTACGGCGGTCTCGGGCTCAGACTCTACATCGCGCGTCGTCAAGCTCCCGTCGAGATGAGGCGAGACGAGCAGAACTCCATTCAATGCCAATCCATCTCGCAGCAGTCGGTGAATTCGATCATCGAGGCGCGACTGCGACCCGAGAGGCATGCTGGCGAGTCCTCCTCGGTGGGAGACCATGACAAAGCTCGAGCGGACGGGCGACTGCAAGTCATGCGAATGGTCACCCAAACCGTCCTAGGGACATGCAAGAGTAGATTCGCATGCGGGGCCGTATCCGACTTGGAATATTCTTGCCTCTGGTTCTGTCCGCTAGCAGCTGCGGCGACGTCGAGCCGCCGCCCGAGAGCTCGCCCTGGCTCATCACATGGGACGAGACGAACGGTCCCGCGTTCGAAGATGGGGTCTTTCGTGCGCATCGCATTCGCGACGGCAAGGTCGAGCACGTGCTCCTCGAGACGGCCAAGTCGTTCGGCTCGTGGTCTCCGAGCGGCGAATGGCTGGCCTATCGAACGCAGCTGCCGAACGGAAGCCGAGGCGTATCGATCCAACGTTTCGATGGCGATCGATGGTACGAGCCCCAGCCTTTGGAGCTGTTCGGACCGGAAGCAGCGAGCGTTTCGTCGTATGAGTGGTCGCCGACGAGCGACCTGCTCCTCTACTCCACGTACTCCATCAATTCGAGCTCGGGTTCCATTGAGGGGGCCGTCGCCGTCGCGATGCCTCGCGCCGACGGCGCGATCGCGACGACGGTGCTCGAGCCGAGCGATTCGCTCCAAGCGCTATGGGCGCCGAGCGGAGATCGCATCCTTCTAGGGAGCAAGCGCATCGTCGACGTTCCCACCGGGACGCAGCTCGACGGGCCTTGGCCATCTCGTGAGCTCGCCCCTCCTGCGGGCATGGTGTTCGACCCCCTCCGGATACCGTCCGACGCCGTCGCGCTCGCCGACGGCACATTCTCCACCGACGGGCGCTGGATCAATTTCGTTCTGAAGCGCGAGGACACTGGATCGAGAGTGCTGTACGCGTTCTCTACGACGGGAGACGAGCCGCCTCGAGGTTTCGAGAGTTGCCCCTTGGCTCCCGAAGATGCCGGAGGCGGTTGCTGGCCACATAGCTGGCTATGGTCAGGCGCAACACTGTTCGCGCACCGTCCCGAGGGCGACGCGTACACGCTCGAAGCCTGGAGTCCGGCGACGGGCGCGAGGTCGAATCTGGGCAACGTGGCCATCAGGAGCGAGCTGGGACGAGGGAGCTCACGCGTCCTTACTCGGGACCGAAGCTCGGATCGCACCGCCGTCGTCGACTTACGCGATGTCGCTTCGCCCGAGTTCATCGATGTCCCGACGACCGACCAGCCGTCGTTCTTCGGAACAGGGGAATCGCCCGACGGACGTTGGCTCCTGCTCATGCACCAAGACGAGCTTCAAGGCTGGTTCGACGTCGTCGACTTGCGGGCCCCGCCGCCCTGGCAAGCGCGCGAGATCTATCGCATCGACGGAGCCATCAAGCATCGCAGCCTCGGCTGGTCGCCAGGTGGCAGTTTCATCATCATCCGTCAGCCGGCCGAGCCGGACGAGCCGGCGCGCATTAGCCGTATCGATGTCGAGACCGGCAATCAGGGCACATTCGAGGATATCCCTCCTCGGGAACTGCCGGACGGCACCATGTACCCTTGGGTCTGGGAGACCAAGATTGCCTACGACGATCGGACGGCAGTCATCGACCGCGACGGCACCCTCGCCATCTGGCGAATGGATCGGCCTAGGGAGAGTGCCACCATCCTCGAGGGCGTTCCCGCATCCGTCATCGTCACGTGGGTGCCGGATAGACGACGAAAATAGCCAAGGCGAGCCGAAGCTACGGGTCAGTTCGCGCTGTCGACGCAGACCTTCGATGCGCTGCAGTCGTCGAGCGCCGAGATCGCGTCCACGATGTTCTGGGCGCCGGCCGAGCACGCGTAGTTCTTCGCGCGGTCGACGCAGAGCTCGTAGCGGCTGTTGTCGATCCGGCCCGAGCCGCACTTGTCCGCCGGCCAGAGGTCCGCGGCCTTCGTGTGGAAGTCGGCCTCGCAGTCGCTCGCGGTCGCGTACTTCTGCCCGCTTGCGCTGCCGTAGCCAGGGCAGCCTGCACCGGTGTCACCGTATCGATTGCATACGGCGCTCGCGAGTGAGTCGATCCTCGACTCGCGCGACGGCTCCACCACCGTATCGTCGGCGGCATCACCATCGCAGGCGGGAATGAACGCGAAAATGAGAGCAACGGTCGAAAAGCCTCGCTTGGAAAGGTTCATGCTCGCATTCGGAGCAACGAGCATGCCCTCCGCAGTAGGCGGAGTTTTCGACGTCGGCCGTCGCGATGCGTGACGTGTTGCCCCGAACGTGACACCTCGATGCACGAGCAACCGCTCGCGAGCGCTCGGCGACGCTCGATGGGACCAGGCCTCACGACCCGCGCCGAGCCCCGTTCGCGGCGCGCTCATTCACGAACGAAACGCTTGGCGTACGTGAGCGCTGGGCGCGTGTACGCCGAAGTTCAACGTCGGCTTCGCCTGGGACACCGTCGTGCGCTGAACGTCGCCGGGCGCGCACACCTTCGGCCGAAGACGCCGAGCGCCACCGCGATCGTGGCGAACACGCCACCCGAAGGCACCGCGCCCCGCGCCTGTCGGCATCCGCACCCGCCGGCGCCCGCGGGCGCCGCGAGAACGTCGACGGTGCTTCCGTCGGGCCGCTCCGGATCGGGCCGAACATTCGTTCCTCCATCGATCGGCGAGGCGGCATCGGGACCGCCATCCGTTCCCGCGTCAGCAGGAACCGCGACGCATCGGAAGCCCCCGTCGACGCTCGAGCACTTTGCGCCGTCTTCACATGGCGAGCACGAAGGCCCGCAGAACATCGAGGTCACGCACGGAGAGCAGAGCGCTGCCGCGTTGCAGTGAGAACCGGCGCTGCATCCGCCATTGCCGGGTTTGCCTGCGAGCTCACGATCGCATTGCTGACAGCGCTCGAGCTCCGGAAACGATGGCGACCCCTCTTCGGACTGGAAGAGGTCAGTCGAGTCGAGAAGCGTAAAGCCCGATGAACGCAGGTTGACGACCGGAGCCTGATTGGCGGCCCGCTCGAAGTCGGTGAACGTGCCCTCGAAGGTCGAGATCTCCAGCGCAGCGTGCTCCGTGATCTGCGCGGAAAGGATCTCGACCGGATAGAGGCCGGGAGAGGAGAACGTCACGGCGTTGGTCACCCGCCACGTCGGCACTCCGAGCTGCGGAGGGCGCACGAGCGCAGCGTGAGCCTTCCCGGCGCCATCGAAGACGGTGAGGCTCATCGCGTCGTCCACGTAGACGCCGAAATGAATCGGGTGACCGACCGAGGCCGCAGTGACGCGCAGAAACCCGCGGGCCCGCGTCCCGAACGCCGTCGTCGGGTCGGTGATCACGAACGGACATCCGCCCTGCCCGGTTTGAGAGCAGGCGACCCCGACGAAATCGCCATAGCTCATCGTCCTTCCATCGTTGAGGTTGTTCGAGAGATCGAACGGAGCGCGGTGAACGGCCATGGTCTGACTCTGCGGATTGGCCGCGAAGAACGCGTTCATCCCCGACGCGAACGTGTCGGCCGTCTGAGGCAGCGAGCTCGCGGGCGCTGCCCAGACCTTCGTGGCCACGCAGAGCCCGGTCCCGTCGACGTTCGGAACCGGCGCCGCGGGCCCCTCGGCAACCACCACAGGCACCTGCGCGGCCGTCGCCATCCCCGCCGTCCCAGCAACTATGGAGAACACGATGGAGAGGGCGAGCAGGCGACGGAACGACATGGCCCTCGCATGGAGACGCTACCGTGGTGAGGCGTCAATCAGCATCCGCTCCTATGCGCAACTCAGTTGCGGTGACGGACGGCTCCGCCGTCGTCAGCGGCATCGAGGCCGTCGGCTCCGATGCCGGTCCCCGTCCGAGACCCGCTTCACTACGTGACCTCCCACAAATTGGCCTCTTCCGATCGGTCTACGTTTGCCTCCGCGGAGTCGTGTCGGCACATTTCGGTCGACCGTGCGAGGGAGCCAAAGGTGGGAAACGCCTCGTCGTCGACATCTCGAATTCGGATGTGGTCGGCGTCACGGAAGCCATCACGAACCCGGTCGGTGTCGTCGGTGGGGTGATCCCCCAGCCGCTCACGACCGATGCCGGTCGGTTGACGCGCCTCAACATCAACGTCAACCAGGAGGCGGAGTGTCGCGTGCGCGCCGAGGGGACGTCGCTCAAGGTGATGCTCGCCCCCGCGCGACGACGGCGCCTGCGTCCGGTGCCATGAAGGGCCTGGATGCCCAGGTCGAGGGCACCGAGCTCGTCGACGGCACCGCTGCGCAGCGCGCGTCAGCAAGGAAGCGGATCCAGGTCCGCCGCGAACGTCCGATCCGAGAAGGGCTTCTTTAGCGCGATGCGCACGAGCCCGTCGGGCCCGCGGCGGAGGCGTAGTGCACTTCGTGTGGAGCCTCGCGTACCATGTTCGAATGGACGGTCTTCGTGAGCGAAGCCCTGCACCGGCTGCGCCGATCCTCGACGGTCGTACGCCCGCCGACGTATGGCGCGCGTGGCTCGCCGACGAGACGCGGAGCCGCCTCGACGAATACGCCCTCAAGCCGGGGCGGCTCGCCTCCGACTTCTACGCCGACCGCAGCCACGCACGTGATCAGCACGGTCGCGAGCTCCTGGAGCTCCTCCAGAACGCCGATGACGAAGCCGACGATCCGGAGAAGTCGCGCGCGGTCATCTTCATCGACGATCACGGCATCTGCGTCGGGAACACGGGCCATACCTTCACGAGCGAGGGAGTCGACTCCCTCATGCTCCCGAACAACAGCCCGAAGCGACGGAACCGCGCGCGCTACATCGGGAACAAGGGACTCGGCTTCCGCTCGGTGCTCAGCTGGACGACTTCGCCCATCATCTCGAGCGGCAATCTCGCGCTTACGTTCGACAGCGATCATTGCGCGAGGAAGCTCGAGGAGCTCGCTGCGCGCTCCCCACGCATCGCGGAGATTCTCGAACGCGAGCGGGCCGCAGGACTCCCCATCGGTATTCCCGTTCTGGCGCTGCCGATCTTCCTCGACGACGCGACCGCCGAGCCACGCGGCGAGCCGTTCCATAAGACTCTCCTTCATGCGCGCCAGCTCGTCGCCGAACGGCTGACGACCGTCGTCGCGCTCCCGTTCGACGTGGCCGGCGCGGCAGCGGACGTGCGCGAGCAGCTCGCCAGCATTCGCCGCGAGGTGCTCCTCTTCACGAAGAACCTGCGGACGCTGGAGATCCGTGCAGGCGAGAAGCCGGTCGTCTGGACGATCGACCGCTCTGGGGACGAGGTGAGGATCTCGTCGAGCGAGGAGAAGGGCGAACAGGTCTGGAAGATCGTCGAAGACCGCGGCCCCATCCCGTTCGAGCACCTCCCGGAGGGCACGGAGAAACAGCCCGACTACGAAGTCAAGGTTGCGATCCAGGTCGACGGCGCGGCGAAGACTCATCCGTACCTCGTCAGCTACTTCCCGACGCAGGCACGTTTTCCCTTTCCGCTCGTCGCCCACGCGACGGTGGAGTTGACGAACAACCGCCAGAACCTCATCCAGTCGAAGGCGAACGCGTTCGTCCTTGGCCGCCTCGCGGACCTCATGGCGCGCGCCGCGGAAGAGACGGCGCCGCTGATGAGCGACCCTTGGCGGCCCCTTTCACTCGTGACCAAAACGGGCGCGCTGGATCCGGAGATCGAGAAGCAAGGCTTTCTCGCGGTGCTGATCGCCGCAGCCTCGTCGCGACGGCTCGTTGCTGTCCGGGCGGGCGACCGCCGCGCCGCAACGGCCGCGAAGCAGCTCGCCCGCCCAGCACCCGACTGGCTTCCGACCGTCCGCTTCGAGGACGTCGTGAAGCACACGGAGAACACGGACCTCCGCGCGATGCTGGACACGATGCAGGTCGGGAAGCTCCAAGCAGCCGACCTCCGTACCCGACTCGACGGGATCGCGTCGCTGCTCGAGGCCCCCGCCTTGGCAGCGCTCGTCGCGGGGTTGATCGACACGCACATGTTGCCGACGTTCCCGTCGCCGCCGCTCCTCCGCGACGCTTCGGGGAGGCTCCTCTCGCCCGATGCCGATGTCTTCCTCGCCCCCGAAGGTGCGGCGCTCGACCTTCCAGCGTGGGTGGCGCTCGACTTCCTCGAACCCGCGCTCGCAGCCGAGCTGCAGGCGCGCTTCAAGATCACTACGCGCGACGAGCTCGTGTCGCGCCTGTTCCTCCACTACAAGCTGAAGGCGTACCGCTTCGGTGCCGTCGTCGACGCCCTCGTCGCGGCCACCGAAACGGAGATCGCCCGGCGCCCCGCAGACGCGCTCGCGATCCGCCGCGAGGTCATCGGCGTCCTGTTCCGCCTCTACCGCGGCGGCAGCTCGCTCGAGGATCGCGCACGGAAGATCGAGCTCCCCACGTGCGGAGCTACGACCGCCCCGGCAACGTCGCTCTACCTCTCGAACGCGTATCCCGGCGGGGTCCTCGCCGACGCTCTCTACCGAGGTGGAGAAGCGGGCAAGCTGGTGGCCGCACCGCCGGAGCTCGGGCTCGAGGGCGTCGACGTCGAGGAGATCGAACGCTTCTTGCGGTGGATGAGCGTCGCGGAACTGCCGAGGCGCCAACGCGTTCACCCGCTGAAACAGCTGCGCGAGCAGATGATCTCGGAGGTCCCGAAGGGCGTAGCCTTCGGCGACTACACGCTGAAGAACGTCAACGAGCTTCGCCTCGACGCAACGTTGTCCTGCGACTACCTCGACGGCTTCGCGAAGATCCTCGCGACGGCGGATCCGCACGCCATCATCACGTGGCTCCACATCGATCCGAGCTTCGAGTCCTGGCGCACGCGTGGCGACACGAGCGTCGAGCTCTCCTTCAAGCCGAAGGGCAAGCAGAAGGAGCGGACTGCCTTCGTACCCCTGAAGACCGCGGCGCCGATGCACGAGCTCGCCCGCACACCGTGGCTTCCGACGGATCGCGGCAAACAGCCTCCGCGCGACTGCGTCCGCACGCAGTCGAAGCGCATGGCAGGACTCCTGCCCAGCCCCGCGGTCGATCTCGAGCACCCGCTCTTCAAGACCTTCGCGCTCGACCGCCAGAGCGTGAACGCCGCGCTCGCGCGCGCCGGCGTGAAGAGCGCCATCGACCAGATCCCGTGGGACGAGATCTACCGCCTGCTCCTCGAGCTCTCCGACGGATCTCGCCCGCACGACGTCGTCCGCGCCTTCTACCGCGCCATCGCGAGTCGCACGGCAGACGACGCACCGGATCCCGATTCACTGAGCCGTCGCACGTTCCTCGCAAACGGCAAGCTGCTCGCGAAGCGGCGCGATGGGTACGAGTACCTCCCCGTCGGCGACGTCCGCTACGACCACAACGGCGCGCTCCCCGCCGCCGTCGCGCGCGAGCTCGCGCTCATCGACATCGAGGCGCGGCAGGGCCCCGACAAGATCAAGAAGCAGTTCGGCGTGGAGCGTGTCGACGCACGGGCCGTGAAGACGACGGTGCGCGAGGCGGTCCGAGTCGGCTTGAGCGACGGGGTCGCCGCCGCGGTTGAGGAGCTGAAGCGGTTCGTCATCGTCCTCCAGGAGCTCGGCGAGGCTCAGGTGGCACGCCTGCGCGACCTCGAAGTCATCGTGTGCGAGCGCATCTCCGGCACTGCCCACGTCGACGGCCGGGGCGTGGAGATCCACGTGTCTTCGAACGGAGAGCTCGTGCTCGACGGGTCGAAGGTCTACGTCATCGCGCAGGTGACCCACTCGCTTCTCGAAGGCGACGTCCTGCTCGCCGACGCGGTCACGGACGCGATCGCGACGGCGCTCGATCTCGACGCGCTTCCCGAGGTCGCGCGTGTAGGCCCCTGCAACGAGAGCGTTCGGCTGAACCTCCTCGCACGCATCCTGCGAACGAACGTCGATGGCGTCTGGGAGAAGCTCGATGACGCCGATCGCCGGTTGTGGGGCGCGGAGGCTCCGCTGTCGATCCGGACTGTCCATTCCCCCGAGCCTCCGCCAGCACCTCCGCCAGCCCCGGCGCCCGAGAAGAAGGACGAGCCGCCTGCGCCCGCGCCCACGAAGCCGGCCGACGCGAACAACGCCGCGGTGAAAGTGAGTCCGCGTCCTCACGAGCCCACGTCGCCGCGCGAGATCCCGTTCCGCGTCCGCCGCAATCCGTCCGGACCGGCGGCCGTCGGCTCCAAGTCGCGCCTGATCCTCGATCCTCGCCGCGCCGAGACCATCGCCGAGCGGTTCGAGAAGGAAGAGAAGCGCTTCCCCCACTACGTCGGCCACGCGCAGGGACGTCTCGCGTATGGGTGTGACATCCTCAGCTTCGACACGGACGCGAAGCGGCAGGAGTTCCTGAAGACCGACGACCGGTCGCTCGTCGACCGCTGGATCGAGGTGAAGGGCCGCGTGCGCGACACCGCATGCGTGCTCCTCGGCGGGAACGAGCTGAGGACGGCGGAAGCGCGCGCGGCGAAGTCGTTCCTGTATCGCGTGTACGAGGCGGCGCCGAACCGCTTCCAGGTGCTGGTGCTGGCGAATCCGGCGAACCGCGCGACGGGGAGGATCCTCGAGGTCGACTTGAAGCAGTCTGCGGAGACCGAGGCCTTCGACGTGGATCTGGTCGAGAGCGGGTAGGCCGAGGGCGTGAGCGCGACGTCGCGCCCCGACTCCCGGCGGTGCCCTCCATCACCCCTGCCGCCTGCCCCGTCTCACCGGGTGATGAGCTTCTCTTCCTTGCCCGCCCTCCTCCTTGCCGGCTGCCTCGTCAGCTGCGCCGACGACCAAGAGCCGACGTCGCAGACCGACGGTCGCGCGCACTTCGACACCGTCGCCGCGGACGGCACGCGGGAGGCGTTCGACATCGTGACCCCGAACGGCGACGTGTACTTCGAGCTCCACGACCGAGGCGATGCGGGCGAGCTCTACGCCCTCGCGACGAATCCGATCGCCTCTGACCACCGCGATGAGGCCGACGCGGGCCGCATCCGCCTCGTCGTGCGGATCCCCACGGAGAAGGTCGGCGAGGCCCTCGCGGGACGCCCGCAGGACGTCACGCCGGTGCTCGGCGCGTTCTTCACGACCGACTGCACCCTTCGGCTCGAGAAGAACACGTCGAAGGACGACGCCCTGCAGTGGTGCGCCGCCGGCGGCACCATCGTGCGTCGCCCCCTTGCCAGCGAAGGGCGAGCGCAGCCGCGTGCGCTTCACGGACGTCCGCCTGAAGGGGATGAGCGGAGCTGCGGGGGATCGCCTCGCCATCGACGAGCCCGTCGGGCCGCGGGTGATCCGTTCCCGCGATGGGCGGACGAAGCACGTGGTTGTACTTCAGGAGCGCCTCGCGACCGCGCTCGTCCATCGCGCCCGCGCGCGGGTCGCCGCGTGCAGGGTGAAGCCGTCTCGGCTCCCTTACACGCAAAGGCGACGAGGCGTGTCTCGACGCACCCGTGACACCGCAGTCGCGCGAACCCGCGGGAGAGAAATCCGCAGTCGAGCGCCCCCTCGAGCACCTTCCTCACGAACCGGGGCAGCGCGATCGGGACTGCGCCGTCGTCACCGCGCCGTAGAGCGTCTCGAGTCCTGAACGACCTGGCAGAGAGCGTCGTCCCCTCCGGTCGCCGCCGCTCGCACGAGATCGCCTCGGGCACGATAGCGACCGCGTTGGCCTGCGCGCCTCGGCCCTGCGCGTGTCGTCCTCAGGACTTACACAATTCGATGGCCTGGCCCCGGCCAGATCGGGCCGGCACACGGGCCAGCGAGCTCTATGCCGTTGTTGTAGGAGCCCAAACGCTTCGGCGTACGTGAGCGCTGGGCTCGCGTACGCCGAAGAGAGCTACGCGGCGTCGCGGAGGTCGGCATCGCGCGCGACCTCCACGACGAAGCGACGTTCGATCAGATGCGCTCGAACAGCGCGGCAGCGCCCTGGCCGCCGCCGATGCACATCGAGACGATGCCCCACTTCTTGTCCGTGCGGTGCAGGCCGTGGAGGAGCGTCGCCGTGAGCTTCGCGCCGGTGCAGCCGAGCGGGTGACCGAGCGCGATGGCTCCGCCGCTGACGTTCAGCTTCTCGTCGGGGATGCCGAGCTCACGCGCGCAGTAGACGGCCTGGCACGCGAACGCCTCGTTGATCTCGAACATGTCGATCTGATCGATCTTCATGCCCGTCTTCGCGAGGAGCTTCGTGATCGCCGGGATCGGGCCGATGCCCATGATCGCCGGATCGACGCCCGCCGTGGCAAAGCCGCGAAGGTAGCCGAGGCCGGTGATGCCGAGCGACTTCGCCTTGTCCCCGCTCATGACGAGGGCCGCGGCCGCGCCGTCCGAGAGCGGCGAGCTGTTGCCCGCGGTGACCGAGCCCTTGAGCGAGAACGCCGGCTTGAGCGACGCGAGCCCCTCGGCGGTCGTGTCCGGACGCGGGAGCTCGTCCTGCTCGAACGTGAAGGCCGTCTTCCCGTTGCCCGAGTAGCGGTACGCGGTGACGGGGACGATCTCCTTGGAGAAGATCTTCTTCTCGATCGCCGTCGACGCCTTCTTCTGGCTCGCGAGGGCGAACTTGTCCTGGTCCTCACGGCTGACGTTGAACTTCGCGGCGACGTTCTCTGCCGTGATGCCCATCGGCGTGTAGACCGATGCGGCCTTCTCCATCGCCTCCGGCGAGGCGCTGAGCTTGTTGCCGGTCATCGGCACCATGCTCATCGACTCGACGCCACCGGCGAGGATCACGTCGGCGGAGCCGAACGAGATCGCGCCGGCCGCCGTGGCGATCGCCTGGAGGCCGCTCGCGCAGAAGCGATTGATCGTCTGCGCGCTCGACTCGATCGGCAGACCGCCGAGGAGCTCGACCACGCGGGCGACGTTGAGCCCCTGCTCGCCTTCGGGCATGGCGCAACCGAGGACGAAGTCCTCGATCTCGTTCTTGTCGACCTTCGGGTTCCTCGCGAGGAGCCCACGGATGACTTCAGCAGCGAGCTCGTCCGGGCGCTTCTGCGCGAGCGAGCCCTTGTGTGCACGTCCTACGGCGCTGCGAACCGCATCCACGATCACGATGTCTTTCATGACTGCCTCTTCTTCGATGGGGTGCGCGGCCGATTAGTTGCGGAGCGGCTTGTTGTTCATGAGCATGTACTGCATGCGCTCCTGGCTCTTCGGCTCGCCGCAGAGGCTGACGAAGGCCTCGCGCTCGAGCTCGAGCATCTCGTCCTCGGTGACCTCACGCGTGGCGCCGCCGACGCCTCCGCAGAGGACCGTCGCGAGCTTGCGCGCGATCTTCGCATCGTGCTCGGAGGCGTAGCCGCCGGCGACGAGCGTGTCGACCATCATGCCGAGCGTGGCGATGCCGCTCTCTCCGGGGAGGCGGTACGCACGCGGCGTCGGCGGGTGGTAGCCGGACTCGGCCATGCCGATGGCGCGAGCCTTGGCCTCGGTGACCTGGCGGGCGCGGTCGAACGAGACGCCGTCGGTACGGCGGAAGTAGCCGAGCCCCTTGGCCTCCTCCGCGCTCGTCGCGACCTTCACGAGGGCGATGTTCTTGAACACCTGCGTCACGTACTCGTACGTGTTGACGTTGGCGCCTTCGGGGATGCCCTCGAGCGCGCGCCAGAGCATGTTGAGCGTGCCCGCGCCGCCCGGGATGAGGCCGACGCCGACCTCGACGAGGCCGGCATACGTCTCGGCCGCCGCCTGGACCGCGTCCGCGCCGAAGCAGAGCTCGAGACCGCCGCCGAGCGTCATGCCGTACGGAGCCGCGACGACCGGCACGCGCGCGTACTTCAAGCGCTGCGTCGCGTACTGGTAGTTCTTCACCATCTCCTTGATCGGCTCGAACTGGCCCTGGGCCGCGTTCATCACGACGAGCAGGAGGTTCGCGCCGACGCAGAAGTGATCGCCCTCGTTGGCGATCACGAGCGCGCGGAAGTCGCGCTCGGCGCGCTCCGCCGCCTGGTGCAGCATCATGATGTTGTCGGGGTCGATGCTGTTCGCCTTCGACTTGAACGTGAGGCCGAGGACGCCGTCGCCGAGGTCCCACGCCTCCGCGCCGTCGTTCTTGAGCACCGGCTTGTCGCCCTGGCGGACCTGCGCGAGCGTGCGGTAGCGCGGGTCCTGCTTCTGCGCGACGTACTCGCCCTTCACCAGGCTGTACTCGGAGCGGCCGTTCGGGCCGTCCTTGTAGAAGCCGGTGGCGCCGCTCGCGACCATCTTCTTCACCGAGTCGGGCAGCGCGAAGCCGGCCTTCTCGATCGCAGACGCGGTCTCGGCGAAGCCGAGCGCGTCCCAGGTCTCGAACGGGCCGAGCTCCCAGTTGTAGCCCCAGCGCATCGCATCATCGACCGCCTGCACCGAGTCGGCGATCTCGCCGATGCGACGAGCCGAGTACGCGAGGCTCCGGTACAGGACCTTGCGCGCGAAGTCGCCCGCCTTGCCCTGATCGGCGACGAGCTTCTTCACTCGCTCCTTCGGGTCCTCGATCTTCGCGATGCCCTTCGTCACCGCCTTGATCGCCTCGTCGCCGCCCTTGGGGCGGTACTCGAGCGTCGTCGGATCGAAGGTGAGGATCTGCTTGTCCGGCGTCTTCTTGTAGAAGCCGCCCTTGGTCTTGTTGCCGAGCAGCTTCCGCTCGACCATCGTGCGGACGTAAGCCGGCACCTTGAAGACGTCGCGGTCCTCGTCGTTCGTGAGCGAGTCGTAGCAGTTGTCCGCCACGTGCCCGAACGTGTCGAGGCCGACGAGGTCCGCGGTGCGGAAGCTCGCGCTCTTCGGGTGCGCCATCGGCGAGCCCGTGATCGCGTCGACGTCCTCGGGGGAGAGGCCGTCGGCGAGCATCTGGTGGATCGTCGCCATCATCGCGTGGGCGCCGATGCGGTTGCCGACGAAGTTCGGCGTGTCGTTGCCGAAGACGACGCCCTTGCCGAGCGTGTCCTCCGCGAACTTCACCACGTGAGCGAGGACCGCCTTGTCCGTCTCGGGACCGGCGACGATCTCGAGGAGCTTCATGTAGCGGACGGGGTTGAAGAAGTGCAGGACGACGAAGTTCTTCTTCAGCGTCGCCGAGCGGCCCTTCGTCATCTCCGAGATGCGAAGGCCCGACGTGTTCGAAGCGACGATGCAATGCTCGGGCACGATCTTCTCGAGCTTCTCGAGGAGGGCCTGCTTGGCCTCCATCTTCTCGATGATCGCCTCGATGACGAGGTCGCAGTCCTTCAGCTTGTCGAGATCGTCCTCGGTGTTCCCCACCGTGACGAGACGCGCGTTGTCCTTGTGGAAGAACGCGGCGGGGCGCGCCTTGATCGCCTTCTCGAGGCCACCGGCCGAGACCCCGTTGCGCTTGTTCTTGTCCTTCTTCTCCGCGTCCGAGAGGTTCGGCGGAACGATGTCGAGGAGGAGAACCTCGAGACCAGCGTTGGCGAAGTGGGCAGCGATTCCGCTGCCCATGACCCCGGCTCCGATGACGGCCGTACGGCGGATGGGCTTTTGCATTGAGGCGCGAAGTTTGGGGTATCTCGCGCCCCCGACGCAAGCATCGGCGCCGTCTCATCGGCGCCATCTCTTCGGCACATTGGGCCATCCGTGCCAGAACTTGGAGCTCGCGCCCCAAGAACCCGGAGCGGTGCGCCATCGGCGCGCGTAGAATCGCATCGTGCGGCGGTGCACCTTCAAGCCGGCATGGCCTTCGCCTCGCGCGAAGCTCTGCCTCTCCGAGGCTACCTCGGGGGATGTTCGTGAGTATGGCTCTCAGCGCAAGACGCGCGGGGCGCCAAGACGCCCGACACGTCGTGCAACACGGGTCTCGTTGGAGTGCACCGCTGCACGTTGATCTCCGATGGATCGACGCATCGTTGGAGAGGCTCTCGCAGCCGCGTTCCTCGACGGAACATGGTCACCACAGCCGATGGCTCGGCGTGGTGCCCGAGCGATCGGCCGGCCAGGTCGATGGCTGCCCGCGCTCGCCCGGAGAACCGTCGAGGCGTTTCCGGAGGGTCCGCCGGTGGATCGCTTCGAGGACCTGGCGAGGTCTCTGGCAGAGGACAAGGCTGTCGTCAGGGCGTGCGCCACCCCGGCGCCGTGGCACCTCGCATTCGTCGCGCCGGCACTCGCAATGCGCGACGCGCATCCGAGCTGGGGGCTGCCTCGCCTCGACACCGCCGGTGACGTCGCCGCGTGGCTCGGGCTCGACGTCGGCGATCTCCTCTGGTTCGCAGACACGCACGGCCTCGCTCGACATCGTCGCGACCCGCGCCTCGAGCACTACGTCCGCCGTTGGCTTCCGAAGCGCTCCGGCGGAGCCCGGCTCGTCGAGGCGCCGAAGAAATGGCTGAAGGACCTCCAGCGGCGGATCCTTCACGAGCTCGTCGAACGCATTCCACCTCACGACGCGGCGCACGGATTTCGTCGAGCGCACAGCATCCTCACCCATGCGGCCAGCCACGCGGGGCGCGAGGTCGTCCTGCGGATGGATCTCGAAGACTTCTTCGTCTCGATCCCGGCGGCGCGCATCTTCGCCATCTTCCGTGCGGCGGGCTATCCGGCCGAAGTGGCCCGCTTGCTCACAGGCCTCTGTACGACGTCCTCCCCTCCAGACGCCGGCGCCCCCGTCTCCGCGGCGCCCACGGTCGCCGAGCTCCAGGCGCGGCACCGTGCGAGAGCTCGTTACGCGAGTCGGCACCTGCCTCAAGGAGCGCCGACCTCCCCCGCGCTCGCGAACCTCTGCGCGTACGGCCTCGACGTGCGCCTTGGAGCGGTCGCCCGCAGCGCACATGCAGTCTACACACGATACGCGGACGACCTCGTCTTCTCCGGTGACGAACGATTCGTGCGCTGGCCGGCGAAGCGCTTCGGCATCCTCGTCGCCGGCATCGCGCTCGAGCAAGGATTCACGGTGCAGCACCGCAAGACCAAGCTGATGCGTGCGGCGACGCGACAGGCCGTCACGGGGCTTGTCGTCAACCGGGCCCCCTCGATCCCGCGTCGTGACTTCGAGCGCTACAAGGCCACGTTGCACAACTGCGTTCGGTTCGGTCCGGAGAGTCAGAACCGCGAGGGGCACGCCGACTTCCGCGCTCACCTGGAAGGGGTCGTGGCGTGGGTGAGGCACGTGCAACCGGAGCGAGGAGCGCGCCTCGCGCAGCTGCTCGATGCAGTCTCGTGGTGACGGTCGCGTGAGTCGACGGCGGACGCTGCAGCGGCCGCCGCGTGCCTGCTCTACTTGAAGCCCTTCGGCTCGAGGCTGCGGAGGTAGGTGACGAGGCCGTCGCGCTCCTCGTCGGTGACGGTCCACCTGTGGCCCGGCGTGTTGTCGATCTTGATCGGGAAGCCGTGGGTGGAGATGCCCGTCGTGATCACGACGGCGATCTTCTCGTCGCTCGCCGTCGCGAGCGCCGCGGGCGAGTGATCGATCGCCTTGCCGTTCACGTGACAGTCGGTGCACGGCGGATCGCCGCCCCCGCCGTTCTTGTAGCGGGTCTCGCCGGCCGTCCAGCGTGCAGTCGAGTACTCGGCGACCGTGATCGTCGACGTCGCGCTCTTGCCCTGCGAGGTGGCGGTCAGCTTGATCGTGCCGGGCTTCTTCACGACGACGAAGAAGTACTTCCCGTTGTCGGTGGTTCCGTCGGTACGCACCGGATTGGCGAGCACCTTCGGGACGACCTCCGCTGCCGCGGGGTCGTCTGCCGTGACCTTCAGATCGTCGGCCGAGTCGTAGACCGCCACCGGCACCGTGAACGTGTGCGTGCCGTCATGACCGGAGTACGACGTCTCGGGCATGAACGTGAGCACGCCGAGGCCCGACTCCGCCGACGGCTTCGTGTCGAACCCGGCGTCGGTCGCCACCGGCTCGTCCTCCTCGACGAACGAGGTCTCGGTGCTCGAGCACGCAAAGACGCCGGCGTAGGTCGCGACGAAAACTGCACCTGCGAGGCCGAACGACGAGAGGCGCTTCCAACCAGCTGAAGCCATACCTCGAAGCTTACGGCAGCCAAGAGGCAACGCACGTCCTTCGTAGCGACGCGGTCACGATCGCGGGGAGAAGGCCGCTATGCCCTGGATCGCCGCTTCCCCAGCTCGCGTCGAGCCAGACAGGCGGGCGACGGCTTCGTGGGCCCCGAAGCCGCCGCTGATTCGACCGCGCTGGAGGCCGCTCACCATCGGGCGTCGAGGGCGTCGAGGGCAGCACCGTCCGCGGATGCCGGGGCGTTCACCGGATGCCGGGGACTTGATTCAGCGTCTTCGTGCCCATCCCCGCCGGGAAACCGTAGCTCGCGGTGATGTCCCATCCCCACACCGTGAGTGCGAAGGGACGATTGCTCGACGCGCGATGCACGCCGTTGTTGCAATCGCCCTGCGGCGCGCCGTTCTTCACGAGGTCGACGTAGGCCACCTCATAGTTGCTGTTGCCTACCTTCTGCCAACCTTGCACCGTTCCGAGGCAGTCGAGCTCCACGTCGTCGAACTTCCCCTCCACCGCAGCGCGTGTGAAAACGAGGTTCGTGTTGCCGTAGGTCGGGTCGGTCAAGAAGAGATACTTCGAGAGATATTGGCCAACGGGGATCACGTTGACCATCTCGGGATCGCCCATGTCCGTCGAAACGAGCGAGCCACCGGTCATGTACGAGGCGACATAGATGGGATGTGACTCGTCCTGCGTGCGGACGACGAACGGCCCGGATGAAAAGAACTCCTTCCACTCGCCGCGCTTCAGCGTCGTGGGCGCATCCGGAATGGGCGGATCGTAGGTGAGAACCGTGCCGTCGGCCGCGGCAAGCACGAGCCACGGAGTCCGCTCGGGCTCCGCCGGCTCCCGGTCGCGATAGCGAGTCGCGACGTACTGATGCCCGAAGTGACGAATGGGCGGAATGTTCTGATGAAGCGTATCGCAGTACGGTCGTCCCTCGGGGATGACCATGCACGATGCGCCCCCGGCAATCCCCACGGGCTTGTCTGCCTCGACGCCGGTGCCGTCGGCATTTTCCACGCCGGCGAACTGCAAGAACTCTCCGGCCTGGAGCACGTATTCGCCGATCTCCCCGGGGTTGACCACCGGCGAGCCGGCCACGCTCTGGAGCTGGAGCGTCGGGCGAATCTTCAGGTGCGTGTCGTTCTGGCTCGCGAGGACCTGGAACCAAGTTCCCGCACCTGCGCCGGCCTGCAACTCTGACGTGTGATAGCCATCCGCGACCAGGCCATCGGTTCCCCACGCCGACGTCGGCAAGAGCAGCGAAGCGCTCGGGAAGTAGCTCTTCGCACCGCCGTACGGATAGATGTCGTACGCGGTGACGGGGGCCGACGTTCGAATGTGGAACATCTTCCCCTTCCCGGTACCTCGAACCGCCGCCGAGCCGAGGACGGCCGCACCGACGGTCTCCGGACAACGGATGTAGAGAGGAAGCCCCTCTTCCGAGAAAGGTGGCTTCGGCTCCATCGCCAGGAACAAGACGGCGAGCTCGTTGCTGGGCAGCTTACCTTCCGGCAAGAGCTCGTAGTGGAGATCGGCGCCCTGGCCGCGGGGAATTCGGAAGTAGCTCGATGGAATCGACTGGCCGTCGTATTCCACTTGGATCTCGACGGGGGCATTCCACGTATTGGCCACCATCACGGCGTAGCAGCTGCCGTCGTTCTTGGGCCCTTCTTCACCGAACAGGTACGCCGAAGGTTTGGCCGCGAAGTACTCGCAACCGACCGAGCTCTGTCCGCGCGCAGCCGCTTCACAGCCGTGCGTACAGACGTTGTCGATGCACGACGAATGGGCATCGCATGCGGTCACGACTTCGTCGCGGCAGTTCACCAGCGCGCGACCATCGGCCGCGCATCGCGCGGGGCAGTTGGCGTCGACGAGCGGCGGAGGTCCGGAGAGATTGCCGTCGTCACTCTTCGCGCAGGCGGACGAGACGACGACGGTGACGGTGACGGCGAGCAAGGCGGCCTGGGAGCCGAACGAGAATCGACGAGAAGGCATCATGGCGTGAGCACCACGGTCTTGGGTTCGAAGTGAGGGAGCGCGTCCGCGGTGCCCGAACCGAGCTGCCCCTTGTCGTTTTGCCCCCAGCACTGCACCGTCCCGTCCTGCAGGAGCGCGCACGTCGCCGTATCCATCAGCGCGAAGCGAACCGGCGCGCCAGCCAGGGATTCGACGACGACCGGCGTGGCCCGCACCTCGGCATCTCCGCCGCCAAGCTGACCGTACGCGTTGTCGCCCCAGCACACGGACTTCGCGTTGGAGAGAACGGCACACGTCGCACGCGCACCGACCGCTACCGCGAGGCTATAGGCGTCCTTCGGCTCGACCCCTGCAAGTGCGGGATACACAGAATCGGCGCCCAGCGTCGGGGCCGCTCCCCAGCAGTAGACGCGACCGTTGGAGACCGCACACGCACGACTCGCGCGCGCCGAAACCGCCGAAACCCACGAGATGTCGATCTTGCCGGGCGGCGACGACGGCCAGGACACTTCGCGACCAAGCACGCCCGTCCCCGAGCCGAGGTACGTCCCCGAAAGCCCCCACGAGATGAGGCCCGTATCGGTGAGGGCGACCGTTCCACGTCCCGCAATTGCAAGCGCGCTTCCCTTGCTGCCCAGCGAGAACGTCGTCGCTGAGAGAAGAGCAACGTCGTCGCGGGGCTCCGTGGGGACTTGCCCTGCGGCGTTCGAGCCCCAGCAGGCGATGTCGCCTGTCGCGAGCATCGCGCACGACACGCGTTCGCCGGCGAAGATCGCGGTCGCCGAGCCGAGGCCGGCGATGGGCGCTGGCGTGGCCGACGATTCGACGTCGACGTTGCCTTCCACGACCCGACCGAGGACGCCCTTGTCGTTCGATCCCCAGCACACCGCGTTGCCGCCCGTGCGAAGCGCGCAGTAGACGTCGCCCGGGTAGGATGGACTTCCCGTGAGCTGCGTCACGTCCGTCAACCCGTCTACCGGCGCCGGCGTGCTCGTCGAATCGGTGGAATCCGGGCCTCGTCCGAGCGCGTGCCCGATGTCACTTCCCCAACAGCGAACGGAGCCGTCGCTCATTCGAACGCAGACGGAGTCGGCGCCCGCTGCGATGTCGACGGCGCACGGCGGCTTCGCACACGTCACCACGGGAAGGCTCGCGTCGACGAGCTCGCCCGAATCGACGGAGGCATCGGCCGCATCGTCGAGATCCGCTGCGTCGACGACCGGAGACGAGCCCGGCCCACCATCGGACGCGTCGGTACCGCGGTTCGGAGCGTCGTCGCTCGCGCTGCAAGCCGCCAACGTGGCCAGACCGAGCGCAGTGCTCGCCAAGACGACGACAAGATGATGAACACGATTCACGGCGCCTGCCTCCGAAGCGCGACACCCGCCCCCACGACGAAGATCTCGCCCTGGGCGGTTCCCGAAATGCCCGTCAGGTCGCCGCCGACGGGAGCCCCGTTGAAGAAGAATCCGAGCTCGTGCCAGGTCGTCCCGTCGTAGCGCACGACACGGCCCGCATCGGCCGCGGCCCAGACCTCGCTTTGGCTCTTCGCCCACATCGCGCGCATCCACGTGCGGGGGAGGAAGGGATCTCTCGCCCAAGCCATGGCGCCGCCGTCTGGAGAGCGCCAAGCGGTGAGGTTCGGCGCAGAGACGAACGGTCGACCCCCCGGCGGCGTGATTCCGGTGATGATGGGATATCCCGCACCGTCGCCCTCCTTCTGCAGCTCGCCGAGGAGCTCGAAGCTCCACGTTGGCGCCCCTGCATCGTCGAGGGTGCGGTGACCGACGTAGGCCCACGATTCGAAGGTATCGGGGTCGTATTCCGATTGTCCGCCGACATAGACGTCGTTGGGGCCGCTCCCCCAGATCGCATACAAGGTTCCGCCGGCGGGGTTCGACTCGTCGGTCCAGTCGACGCCGCCGACCGAGTGATGGATCGAGCCCGTCGGACCGGCAACCCACGCGTCGTCCGTGCCGGTCATCCACGTGGCGTTGAGCTCGCCCGGGAAAAGAGACGCCGTCACGGTCGTTCCGTCACTACGAACGATGACCGTCGAGTTGTCGTCCTTCGCCGTTCCGATCGCGATGAGATGGCCGTTGCCATCGCCCGCGAGCGCCGTGAGCTGGATACTGCGCTTCTCGGCTCCCGACCCGAGCATCGGCGCATAGCGAGGCTTCCACGTGCCGTCTTCGAATCGAAGGAGCTGCGCCGTTCCCTTGTCGCCGGGCATGCCGTTGGCGATGGCCCACGTGCCGATCACCGGGTCGGCCTGGACGCCGGCGAACATCCACTTCGTGAAGCCGTAGGCCGACGCTGGAGGAACGTCGACGAGGCAGAAGTCGTTGCTGCAACGGAGCGCCTCGGCGTCGACATCGGGCGCCGCATCGGCCTCGTCGCCCGCGTCCACCGCGCTCGCCTCGGGCAGCGTTCCACCGTCGAGCGGCGTCGAATCCGTTGTCGCGTCCGACGCACGGGCGCAAGCCACGACCCCCGCCGCCGATACCAGAGCGAGCAAGATGTAGCCTCTCATCGATCGGCCTCCGTCGTGTGGTTCGAGCGGAGAAATGCGTTCACGCCTCCAATCCAGACCTCGTCGCCCACAGCGGTGACGGTATGGAAACGAGGCCGCCTATCCGCGGCATAGGGAACCTCGCGCTGCGTCCAGCTCGTGCCGTCCCAGTGGATGACCGTTCCATCGTCGCCCACCGCCCAGATGTCGTCGGGCCGTGAGCCCCAGAGCGAGCGCAGATCGTGCGTCACGGGCGACGGCACGATCTGCCAGGCGTCCGTCTTCGGGTTGCCTCCCGTCCAATGACGAATTACGCCCTGCGCGCCGACGGCCCAGATGTCGTCGGCGGCGAATCCCCAAATCGCATGGAGATTGCGCAACGAGCTCGAGTTCATTTCGATGAGTCGAATCGCGACGGAAGACGGGCCATCGCCGCCATCGGCGGGCGGCGGCGACGTATCAGTGACGTACGCCTTGCCGCCTTCGCCCACGAACCATTGACGCTTGGCGCTCTCCGCCCAGACGCCGTGGAGTCTCACGCATCGGTCTCCAGGTTCGTCACGCCCAGGGCACGGCGGAGAGATCGGAATCACGCTGGGTGCGCCACCATCGGGATTCGTGCCGTAGCGCCAAATGTTCGTGAGAATGGGGTCGCTGGTGTACCCCGTCGTAGCCCCGGCGATGAAGACCTCGGAGCCGGCAACCGAAATTCCGTCGAAGATGGCGTTGGTTTGAGCGTTGATGTTCTCGGACACGCCATTCGCGGGACGATTCAGCTTGAGCAGCGTGTAGCCGCCGTTCGCGCCCCAGACCGTCCCATCGGCTCCCGCCGTGATGCCGAAGATGGCGGCGTTGGTGCCCGTCGCGATGCGCGTCCAGTTCTTGCCGTCGAAGTGGGCTGCGTAGCCGCCCGAACCGCCCACCCACACGTCCGAGGCCGAGATTGCCCACGAAGCGTTGATGGCCACGCCGCTCATGTCGGGCAACGCCAACCGGCAAAACGACTCGTTGCACGAAGGAGTGCCGTCGGTCGCGTCGCCCTCGGTGCCTGCGTCGCTCGGAGCAGCCGCGTCGACTCCGCCGTCGGGCGAGCTCTGGGCCGCCGGGTCGGACGAGCTACACGCCGTCCAGAGATTCGTCGACGCCATGGCGAGCAGAACGATGCTCGCGGCGCCCTTGGAAGAGCCAAGCGCCTTCAATGGGGATCTCCCGGGTTGCACGGGGTCATCAAGCAAGAGCCGCCCACGCAGGGCTGGCCGGCGGCAAGATCACACTGCACGCCGCAGCCTCCGCAATTGCGAGGATCGGCGGACGTCATCGTCTCGCAGCCGTTGTCGGCGCGACCATCGCAGTCCGCCCATCCCGGCGCGCAATCCGTCGCGCAATGTCCAAAAACGCAGATCGGCGTCGTCTGGAAGTCGATCGCCGGACAGATGTTTCCGCACGCACCGCAGTTGGAGGCGTCGTTGCCGAGATCGACGCAATAGAACGAGTCGTAGAACGGGCATGCCGTCTGGTGAGGGGCGCATACGCACTTGCCACTGGCGCACGTCTGCCCGTCCGCGCAGGTCTTTCCGCACGCTCCGCAATTCTTCGGGTCGTCGTAGAAGTTTGCCTCGCAGCCATCTTCCACATCACCGTTGCAGTCGAGATAGCCGTCTTCGCACTTCAGCGCGCCGCACTTGGACTTCACGCAGCCGTAGACCATGTGCGGATGCGGCTGCGTTTCGTCGGGCGGACAAACATTCCCGCATGCGCCGCAGTTGTTGTCGTCGTTCGGCAAATAGGCGCATCGCGCTCCGCACCCCGATTCGCATGCCGTGAGGCCCGTCGGACACCCGCACGAACCTCTCAGGCACTGGACGCCGTCCGGACATTTGATTCCGCATCCGCCGCAGTTGTTGGCGTCGCAAGCCGTGTCCGTCTCGCACCCGTCCGTCGGATCGGCATTGCAGTCCGACATCCCGAACATCGGGTCACAGTGCATCTTGCAAGCCCCGGCCTGGCAAAACCACTCCGCGTCGAAGAGGTTCTTGACCCCTTCCCCATGAGGGCACGCGACGCCACAGGCCCCGCAATTCTCGTTGTCGGAGTCGAAGTTCGTTTCGCAGCGAAACGTATCGTTCGTGCACGTTGCGTAGGGAGCGGGACAGGTCGTACCGACGCATAGCGGCTTGAACTCGTTTGCGTCGACGCAGCTGGCGTCGCCGTTACAAGCAGCCACACCTCCATCCTCGACGAGCTGCGGTTGGCCGCCGCCGAGCTCGAATCCAAGGGTCTCGTCGGACTTCGTAGCGCACCCGGACGGCGCCACAACCACGCCGATGGCGAGGCCGAACGCGAGCACCGGCACGCGCAAAGACTCACGAATGGACATCGAAAGCGCCCTTCATTCGGGATTGGAGGAAGCGAGATTGCGAATTCGTCGAACGTGCGGCGACGACGGAAAGCGCAACTCGAAAGCCTTGGCTCGCGTGCGCATCATCTCGCCCTCGCCGAGGAGAGCGAGCGCCTCGATGGCGACCCGTTCGCGTTCCTGCACGAACGAGCCGTTCGGGCACCGTGCGCCGTGCTCACGCGTGAGCTCGAGCGCGCGCTTCGCATCGCCGGCGCGCAGTGTGGCGTCGGCGCGGTCGACGAGCTCGATCTCGTTCGTGCACGTCGGCGTCGCCGTCGGGCGCACGCGCTCGGTGTTGGCCGTGGGCAACGAATCGACGAACATCGATGGCACCGCATTGACCGCGGTCTCCGCGCTCGGAGTGGCAGGCGCGCTCGTCACGACGGGCGCCGGAATCACGCTCACGACGGGAGCTGGGGACGACGACGGCTCGCCCGCGGTGTGTGCCTGCGTTCGTACGACGATAGGCAACGCGGCAAGAGCCCCGGACGCGGCCACGACGAAGAGCCATCGCCATCCGGAGACGAGTGGCGCGGACTTGGTGCTCGACCCCGCGATCGGACCGAGCCGCGTCGCGAGCTCCTGCATCTTGGCGTCGGAGGGCAGGTCTTCGGGCTGCCGCCGAATGAGCGAGCGCAGGAACGCGTCTTCGGGCGAGGCGTCCTTGGCGAGATCGGTGATGCGAGTGGGCCCGCGACTCATTTGAATTCCTTCCGGGCGCGATAGCGACGAACGGCTTCGTCGACCTCGGCGCGTGCTGCTCGTAGACGCGAATAGGCCGTAGGCACGGGGACCTCTAGAGACTGCGCGACCTCGTGCATCTCGAGTTGCTCGAGCTCGAAGAGAACGAACACCGCGCGTTTGTCTTCGTCGAGCTGGTCGAGGATGGTGTGGAGAACCTCGCGCGCTTGCTTCTCGCTCAGCGACTCGACCGGGGTGGTCGGGTCGACCGGCTCCGCGGCCTCCTCGGCTGCGACCTCACGCGAGCTGTTCCGGATCTGCCGATGCCGCGCGGCGACGCGGATGCAGATGCCGTAGACCCACGCCCGCAGCGAGTCGCGACGGCGAAGCTCGCCGAGGCGCCGGTGGATGACGACGAAGACCTCCTGGAAGGCGTCGTCGACATCGGACGGGTGAACCCCGAGCCGCCGCAAGATGCGGTGCGCGTAGGGCCCTTGCTCCCGAAAGATGGCCGCGACGTCTTCGGAACTGGACACGGGAAACGACGACGCGTGCGCGCTCGCGGAAGCTATAGAGGCGATGGATTCCGACGCCACAAGGGATGGTGCAGACCGGACGCCTCCATTATTAACAAATCGTACCGAGCGCTCTCGAAGGCGAGACATCCCCTGCGCCCCGGCTTTCGTGGCATCCTACAAAGCTCGACCGTTGCGACGGAAGGGGGCTTCCCGCGGCGGCCCCCATGGCGCCCGACTATCGTGCTCTACGATTGGCTCGGCGGGTCGTGTTGCCTCAGTGAGCGTGCTCGCCGGCGCTGACGGTCATCAGAAAATTGTACCGAGGACGCTCAGCGAGGCGGAGAAGACGACGTCGTCGGTCGAATAGAGCGCCTTCCGCTCGCCACTGACGCTGCGGTAGGAGAAGGTGTACTCGCGCGACGGAAGGGCGATACCGAGGTCCAGCCGGGCTGCGGTCCCGCGCCGATTGAGCTGAAACGCAAGCGCACCAACCGGGCCCGCGATGACCCGCCAGCTGTCGTTGCCGAGCTGGACGCCCCTCGTCTTCGGAATCACGCCGCCCCACACGAAGCCGCCGCAAGTATCGAAGGTGGCGTTCGCCCATCGAACGAAGGCAAAGCACCCTCGCAGCTGCTGCTCGAGCGCGGCAAACTCTCCCGTGACGAGCCCGTCGCGGAGGGTCTGTGGGAGCGCGTATCCTCCCCGCCAGTCGAAGCTCCACCGTGAGCGTCCTACCGAGAGACGCGCCGGGATGAAGAGCGTCGCGCCCGTCGATGGCAGGACCCCAGCCGTCACGCCGGCACCGACTCCTAGGGAGAGATCGAATCTCGGTAAGCTTCGAGCCGCCACCGTCGGTGGCCGGCGCCGAGACGGCTCTGGAGCTCCGCTCGGTGCAGAAGATGGAGGTGGAGCAGGCAGAGGAGGCCTGCGTTCATCGGCGGGCGCCGGCTCGTCCGCATCGCTCCGTCC
>MKVQ01000030.1:108462-147829 GCA_001899635.1 Myxococcales bacterium 68-20
GCGTCGCCGCGCGGAGCAGGCTCGCGCAGGCCTGGGGCTCGAGCTCACGTGAGCCGAGGACCACGCCCCGTTGATCCGTCTGCGTCACGCGCGCTCGGAACCGATCGCTCCCCGCGGGGCTCTCCTCGCCTTCGATGTGGATCTGGGCTCGCTCCAGCTCCGCAAACGGATTGCGCCCGAGCTTGCGCGCGACCGCCTCGCGCAGGGCCGGCTCGGTAACACACGCGGGCGATCTCGTTCCGTGCCAGGACAGCGCGAACGACACCTCACCGAACGCCCGCCCCGTGATCGCCGAGGACGCGACGAAGGCACACGCCGCAGGAAGGAGCATCCTGACATGCTGGCCGGCACGGCGACGCAAACGAGGACGCAACGATGCAACCGTAGCGCACCACACGCCGAGACGAGCCTGACGGACGCTACGAAAGCAGCGAAGCCCCAGCTGGGTGTCCGCCCACGAGACGGCGTCGTTGCTCGGCTTGACTGGGAGTCCGCTCACCCTCGGCGCGTCCACCCTGGCCGAACCAATACCACACGTGACGGCTCGTCGCGGATGAACCTGCCACCAGGGTGGGTGGCGCCAACGGGCTGGAGCGCACTTCAGCGAGCACCAGCGAGTGTTCGTGGCGGCGGTACGGACGCCGCGATCGTCTCAATCACCGTTGGGCGTCGAGGGCGCCATCGTCTGCGAGGTGGCGACCAATCTCCTCGACATGAGCGTCCACGATCTCGAGGGCGCGGAGCGCGTCGAGGAGACGGAGCGCGTAGTCGGCGTTCGTTCCGCTCGGCCCGCTTCGCCCACGGATGTACGCCGCGATGTCACGCTCCGGCATCGGCCCGAGGAAGTGCTCGTTGGCTTCACCGGCGACCCACGTGATCCCCTCCGCAAACGCCCGTTCGTGGGGCTCGCCGTGAAGCGCGAGGCTCCGCCTCACGAAGCCGGCCTGCTCGCGGATGTCGAGCGCGGCGAAGATCTCGGGAGCGAGGTGCGGATCGATCCGATAGGCGCAGCCGCCGCAAGCCTCGTCGCCGTTCGGTACGAGCGTGACGACGCGTCCCGGCGCACCGGGCACGCCGCGATGATCGGGAGAGCCTTGCCAGAACCGGCGCGCCCATCCCTTCACGTACGCGCGACGCTTCTCGATGAACGTGAACGAAGGCCGGAAGATCAGCGAGCCGTAGGCGAAGATCCACATGAGGCGCTCGAGGCAGGCACAACCTAGCACCGCAAGGACGCGCGCAGGCATCGCGTGGGCAGTCGCGCCCCGAAGCTCGAGCCGTCGTGTTCGGACGAGCTCATCCTGAGCGCAGGCGGTGCCGCTCGCCCGCCTGCGGGCGCGCGACGCTCGGCTCACGGACTGGTGCGCGCCTGGATCGAGTCTTTGATCGACTTCGCGCCCGCCGTGTCGATCACGTTCCCGGCGTTCTTCCGCATGCGCACCGTCGAGTCGGGGCTCTCGAGGAGCGTGACGAGGGGCGACGTACCCGGACTCCCGGTGCGCTCGGCGAACCGGATATCGGCCCCCCGGTTGCAGGAGTTTCGCATCGACGCGGGGCTACGGCTCCTTCGTGGTGGGCGGATCCGGCAAGGCCAGGACACCCGAGCCCACCTTCGTCGCGTTGCCGGCGAAGGTCGTGTCGGTCGTGACGATCACCTCGCCTGGTGTGATCTCCGTCGCGTCGGCCTCCTCGCGCAGCGCTGCATCCTGGACGTGGATACCGATCGAGTTCGACCGGACGAAGGACGTCCGCACGAGCGCGGGCGAGCCGGCGATCGCGATGCCGACGCCCGCGTTGCCGTCGATCGCCGAGCGCTCGACCGTCACGTGGACCGCATCCTGCGCGAACAGGCCATGCCCGAGACGGTCCTCGAAGATCTCCCGCGTCGTCGCGCGAACGAGGACGCCCGAGAGATCGATCGCGCCGCCCTGCCAGAGGTAGATGCCCGAGTGACGGTTGGCGACGACGGACGAATCCGTGATCGCGGCGACGGCCCCTTTCGCGATCGAGACGCCGACGCCCATCTTCGTTCCGTACGACGGGCGTGTGCCGGTGACGAGGCTCCGGCTCACCGCGAGCGTCGTCCCCTCGTCGAAGGCATCGATCCCCGAACGTCCGGCCTCGACGATCGCCGTATCGTCGAGCTCGAGCTTCCCCTTCTCGAACACGTAAGCGCCGTTCCCGAGGTCACCGTCGGCGTCACCCGTGATCGATCGCAGCGTCGCCTGCTCAACCTTCGCCGTCGCACCGAGGAGCACGGTGATCGCGGGACCGGCACTCGCGACCACGCCGAAGCGCTTCGCCGACACCGTCGCCCCGTCGAGCGCGAAGAAGCCCATGCCGACGCTGCCGCTCTCCTCGCCACGCGTCCCACGAACGACGACGTCCTCGATCTCGACCTCGGTCTTCGGTCCGGCGCGAAGACCGGCACGGCGGTTCTCCAGGAACGCGCTCCTCGTCACCTTCGCCGTCGCGCTCGCGGTGACGTTGAGGCCGAGACCGAACCTGCCCTGGCGATCGGACTCGTTGTCGCGAAAGACGCTCCCGTCGACGACGACGTTCGATCCCTTCTCCCCGACGAGCACGCCGCCACCTTCGTTCTTCGCGATGACGCTCTCGACGATCTCGACCCGGGCGCCGAAGATCGCCTGGATCCCGATCCCGGAGGAGCCGGCACGCGCGTACGTGTCACGCACGACGGAGCGCACGAGCTTCGCACTAGCGCCGTCGTACACTGCGAGGCCGACATCGCTGTCGTGCTCGAACAACACGTCCTCGAACGTGATGCTCCCCCGCTCGACGCTCGCGCCGGTGGACCAGCCGGAGATCGAGACGCCGCGCACGATCGCCGACGACGCGTCGGACACGATCGCCGGGGTCGTCGCCGTGCTCCCGCCGTCGAGCCGCACGCGCTCGGCGCATCGCCCCGCGATGGTGACGTTCCGCTTCAACTCGAGCGCCTCTGGATAGACGCCCTCGTCGACGGCGATGACGTCGCCCGCCTTCGACGCCCCGAGCGCGTCGCCGATCCGGCGGAAGTGCGTCGCGTCGAGCGGCCCCGAAGGGCTCACGAAAAGGTTCGCTCCCGCGGGCGGGAAGACAGCCGCGCAATCGCCGAGCGGAACGCATGCCGTTTGCCCGATGGCCTCGCGCGTCGCGCCGGTGCAGGCCGCCGACGGGAGGATCGGCGCGCAGCCCCAGCCGCTCGGATCGCGCTCGAAGCCGTCGGGACACTCCTGCCATCCGACAGGCTGACAGTCGGCATGGCCGAGCGCCGGACGCGCGCCGGCGGGGCAATCCCCGGCGAAGACGAGCGGCTCGCACGTCCCATCGCCCGCACGCCCGAAACCTTCGCTGCAGCCGTCTCCCCCGCCGGGCGTTCCGCCGCTCGGCTGACCGCCGTCCCCATCCCCGCAGGCGAGCGTGAGCACGCAGAGGAGAGCGACGACGCGTTGTGACCTTCGAGCGGTGCGATGTGGCTCCATGTTCCCTGCCCTACGACGGAGCGAAGACGCCGCCCCGTCCCATCGAGAGCGCGCGCGCAACGTCACTGCGCCCCGCCATCTTGCCAGCGTACCAGCCGCTGCGAAAGCAGCGGGCGGACACGGAGAACGATGCAGGACGACGCGGCGAACCGCTCACCGACAGCGGCCATCGCGGCCCTCCACTCCGGCGTGTGGAGCTCGAGCTCCACCGACGGCGTCCCGCGCGGCGTCACCGGATCGAAGCGCACGCTCGACGCGAGCATCGTCGGCGAGAGCGGAGCTTCGACCGGCGCGCTCGCATCCGCGTTCGTCGCCGCTTCGATCGCCGCCTTCACGTCCAAGGCTGGCTCGTCGATGGGCTCGGGTTCGCAGGTCGCCGGTCGGACGGCAGCGTTTTCGGGCGGCAACGCCGGCGCTTGCGCCACAACCAGGACGGGAGGCTCGTCACGGAGCGATCCCGTGCGCTGCGCGAGCGCGGCACGGACCGACCGTGCGCTGTTGGCGAGCGCACTGATGATGTCGCGCGGGAGGCTCGACCTCCGCGCGACCGCGAACCCGGCCGTGAAGGCGACCAGGATCGAGAGAAGCACCAGCGACCTCGAGAGCATGACCGTACACAGGTGCAGCGCGAATGAGGCGCCGCGCCATGCCCCCCAGCAACATCGCCGATAGACCTTTGATTCTCGGACGTTGGAACCATCGCCCCCGCCGCCCTCGAAATGAAACGCAGCTCGTACGACGAGCACACGAGCCTCCGTCCCGCGGCTCGTCGTGACGGCCACCGCCTCGAGCGCACGGCGCTACTCGCGAAGAGCGTGAAGCGCAGCAGCGAATACCGAGATCGAACCGGATTGCTTGCGGCAAGGGTCGGCACGACATTGACGACGGGCACGCGTGCAACGAGGTGGGCAAGCCATGTCCGTCGACACCCGCAAAGATGGGCCTTCGGCCCGCCACGAATCGCTCCGCTCGGGTCGTCAGCGTAGCTGGCTCTTCACTACGGCGCGGCCCGACCGTCTCGAGAGCGCTGCCAAGAGCGGCGCCGACGTCTTGGTCATCGATCTGGAAGACACGGTGCCCCCGGAAGAGAAGCCCGCCTCGCGTGAGGCTGTCCGCGCGCTGCTCGCCGGACCTCTGCCACCGGCTCCGCCGTTGCTCGCCATTCGCATCAACTCACCCGCGACGCGCTTCGGGCTCGATGACCTCGCAGTGCTGCTCGACACGGCCGTCGCTCCGGACTTCGTCGTCCTGCCGAAGATCGAAGCGAGCGCGCAGGTCGAGCAGATCGAGGCGCTCCTCGAAGGCGCGGGCAAGACCTCCGCGCTCGTGCCGATGATCGAATCCGCGCGGGGCGTCTCCGCTGCGGAGGCGATCGCGTCCGCCGGCAAGCGCATCTGGGGACTGATGTTCGGAGCAGGCGACTACGCGGCGGACACCGGCGCGCAGCGAGGCTCGATGGCGTCGAAGCTGGCACGATGCAGGATCGCGGCGGCCGCTGCTGCCGCACGCGTCCAGGCGATCGACGCACCGTGTTTCGCGCGCGACGACACCGCGTTGCTGGAGGACGAGATTGCGTTCGCGCGCGCCAACGGGCTCCGTGCGAAGGCGACCCTCCACCCTACGCACGTCGGCGCGATCAACGCAGGATTCGTTCCCTCCACCGGGCGTGCGGACTGGGCGAAGGAGGTGCTCGCGGCGAGCGCGCAAGGCGCCGGAGCCGCCGGCGAGGCTACCGTGCGTGAGCCCCGTGAGACGATCGTCGATGCCTCTCCACCCGAGCCGGCTTCACGTCCACCGAAAGCTCGCTGAGCACGATTTCCCACGCCACTCCCCTCGCGAGGTTCGAGCAGCGCGGCCGATCACTGCGGACAGTCGAGCGCCGGTTCGTTGCCCGCATCCGGACAGCGCTCGGACGGCGGCACCTGCCCCTTGGCGCGGAAATCGGCGTCGTAGCGGCCTCGAAACGGTCCGAGTTGATCCAGATGGTAGGCATCGAACCGCGCTCCGAACGAGAGCCCATCGCAACGAAGTGCGCGGCCGTCATCGCAATGCGACAAGCGAATGTCGCGAGCGTCGCAGAGGATGTTCGCCGTCCCCACGACGCCCGAGCAGATGTGCGTCCCCGACTGCTCGTCATAGACGAGGCTGATCTGCGTGAGGAGGGACGAGGCGGACACGCGACCGCCGATGACTCCGTCGGAGAGCGACGCCCCAACGTCGCTGTTCCCAAAGGAGACAGTCGCCGCGACCCACGCATCGCGGAGGTCGAAATCGAACGTGCGCAGGTCGTCGACCGACGAGCGGATCGGCAGCATGAGCCGATCGAAGCGCGCGACGAGCCTGCCGTCGTTGATCCACGCCTCCGCCGAGCGCAGGGTCGAGCCGATCGTGGCGGCGCGAAAGCGGTCGTCCGGCATCAGGAGATCTCCGGCGTCGCGATCGAACGGCCGGGTCGACTCGCCGTTCCATTCGGGGACGCCGGCGTCCAGCACACGCCAGTAGCCGATTGTCGGGAACGCCATCACCGAGACGTCGTCGTCGTTCTTGGCGCCGTTCCATCCGTCGATCCGGAAGACGAGACCGAAGTAGCCGGTGCGGAGCCGAAGGTCGATGCGCGTAGGGTCGAACGCGGCGACATAGCTCCGGAGCAGCTGAACCAGCGCGAACGTCGTGTTGTCGACCCCGCTCGGCGGATCGCCGACGGACCTCAGGAGCGCCCGTGGGTCACCGGCATCGGGGAGAGCGCAGCTGCTCGTGGCGAGATCGGAGGTCACCCGACGATCGAGATCGAACCCCGGAGGCCCCTCGGCGGGGTTGATGCCCAGATCGAGCGAGCTCAAGGCGAAGAGGACCGTGCCGCCGTCTTCCGTTCGAGGAGACTCGAGCGGCCTTCCGACCTCCCCGATGCGGTCGACACCGCACGCCCCCGCGGCTTCGTCCGGTGCATCCGCCGTCGCGACGTCGTCCGCCCCGGCATCGGTAGCGGCTCGCTCCGAGAGCGGGTCCATGCCGAAGACGGCCACGCACGCGCCGCTCGCGAGCGCGAGCGAGACGCCCGTGAGAAGGATGCGGATGCGCGTCACCATTGCCCGACGACTCCAAGCGAGGTCGGTCCGACACTCAGCCTCGCGCGTACGGGCGCCTGCGCGCCACGTTCATCCGGAGAAGAGGGGCGTGGCGCAAACACGATCAGCGCGCCACCTGCGGCGGCGACCACGGCGCCCGACACGATGGCGACGGTCGCGCCGTTCGCGAGCGATCGAGCGTCGGTGGCCTCGCGCACTGCATCCCCCGGACAATCATCGACGGCCCGGCAGAGAGAGCGCGCTTGGTCGTAGTCGCCCTTCGCGACGAAGCCGAGGACGATCCCCGTGATGAGCGAGGCCGCGCCGGCACCGGCGAGCGCTACACCCGTGGCTCGCGCCGGCGTCCACCACGACACGCTGCGCGCCGGTGCGGTCGGCGCCGCGGCGGCCGGAGGAGGAGAAGGCGCGATCTCGAGCACGGGGACCTCGACGGACCGACTCTCGCCTCGCACGAGGACCCGCGCGCGCCACGGCACGCGGCCGGGGGCCTCCGCCGACATCTCGTGCTCTCCGTCGTCGACCGGGATGCCGACGCCCCACTCCGCCGACGCGAGCTTGCTTCCGTCGCGCGACACGACGAGCCCCGGAGAGCGCGCGGACTCCGGGACCACGACGGTCAGCCGGACGAGCTTGGGCGCCAGTCCCTCCGCGTTGGTCCGCGCGGCAGTCTCGAGGTCGGCGCGCCCGATTTTGCGAGCGAGTCCCTCGGCCTCGCGAAACGCGGCCCAGGCGCTCGCGATCCGACCGAGGCTCTCGTAGCAGCTCCCCAGGTTGAGAAGCGTGCTCGTCTTCGGATCGGCCTCGTGGCTCGCCGCGAACTTGGGACACGCGGCCTCGTAGCGTCCGGATTCCACGTCGGAGAGCGCGCTCTCGAACAGCTCCTGCGCACGCACGCGACGAGCGGCAACGTTCGCGTCCTCTCCTCGGGCGGTCGACGTCACCATCACGAGCGCGAATGCTGCGCCCACGGCCCCGGCGCGAATGCGCGAGAAGAGGACGCGCCTCACTCGCGCACCCGGAAGAATCGGCCGGCGTCCGCGCCGCCCTGGGAGATCGACGCGCTCGAGCTCGCTGCCGGCGGCGGATGGACGAGGCCCGACTTCGCAGGCGAGACGGATGGCCGATGTCCGACCGGCGAAGCGGCGGCACCAGGCGCGCGCGCCGAACCTCCGCCAGCGGCGGACGCCGGAGAGCCCGCCGCTGCCGGCGTGATCTCGGCAGGCGCTGCGAAGTCGGCCGCGCTCGTCGCGGAGCCGATCGACGGCGATGGCGACGCCTCATCGATCGTTGCCGAGGCCGTCCCCGGCTGATTGCCGAGATCGCTCGCCTTGGGCTCCGCCTCGGGGGTCCCGCGGTGACGAAAGAGGAGGAGCACCGCGATGGCAACGGAGAAGAGGAGCGCGAAAGCGAGCGGGCGAACGGCGCGTGGCTCCGGCTTCGTCTCCGTCGTGATCGCGAGCTGCGTCTCGGCCAACGCGAGGTTCGACCGATTCGAGGTCGCGGCAGGCGGAATCGACGTCGCGAGCATGGCAGCCTCGTCGCTCGGCCGTCCGGTCCCCGCTCTCGCGATGTCGGCGACCCGCTCTGCGATCGCGCGATCGCGAACGTGCGCGAAAGGCGCGAGCGCCGAGGCGAGCTCGCCAACGCCCCCGAATCGGTTGCGCGGCTCCTTCTCGAGGCAACGGAGGATGAGCCACTCGAGCGCTTCCGGAAGATCGGGGCGAAGAGCTCGCGGCGAAGGCGCCGCGTCCTGGCTGGCCTTGAGGCCGATCTCGAGCGCAGTCGGCGCCTCGAACGGCAGCCTGCACGTGAGCAGCTCGTACAGGACGACGCCGATGGACCAGATGTCGGTCCGCTCATCGACCTCCTTGGAGGAGCGCATCTGCTCCGGCGACATGTACGCCGGCGAACCGAACACGGTGCTCGTGGTCGTCAGCGACGACTCGCTCGAGCCCGCTGGGTCGGTCAACTTGGAGATGCCGAAATCGAGCACCTTGACGTGGTCGCGCCCGTCGTGGCCGCGGGTGAGAAAGAGGTTCGCCGGCTTCAGATCGCGATGGATGATTCCGGCAGCATGAGCCTCGGCGAGAGCGTCGCACGCCTGGAGCACGTAACTCGCAGCCTCCTCCACCGAAAAGGGCGCGCCCCGGGCGCTCAGCTCGGCGTCGAGGTCGCGTCCCTCGAGGAACTCCATCACGATGAACGGACACCCGTTCTCGAGTCGCCCCGTGTCGAGTGTCCTGGCCACGTGCGGGCTCTTCAGCCGCACCGACGCGCGCGCTTCCCTCGAGAAGCGCTCGACGAGCCCAGGGCGTTCGGCGGACGCGGGAAGGAGGAACTTGAGCGCGACCTTCTGGTCGAGATCGAGGTGGGTCGCCGCGACGACGACGCCCATCCCACCCATCCCGAGGATCCGCTCGACCCGGTACTTCGATGCGAGAAGCTCGCCGACCTTTACCGGTGGAGCGTTGGGAAGATCGAGCACGAGTGAAAATCCCCTTGCGAGGATACGCGCCGGCGCCGGGAGGGACAAGGTTCGCTCTGGCCCCAAGAATGCGCGACGCCGCCCCCTGCGAGCGCAGCATCGAGGACGCTTGGCCACGGAACGGGCGCAACGATGCGATGCGATGCGAACGCGCCGGCTCTCGAGCCGCGGTGATGGTTCTCCGCGGGCGCCACGCGACAGCGAAGCCGGATCCCCGCCGGAGAGCGACGATGTCGCTCTCCCTCGCCGCGGCCTCTCGTTTCGACCGCCGAAGCGTGAGACCGTGCATTTTCCGTTAACACCCCGATGGCCCTCACGCGTCCTCGAAGACGTGGAGCCGAGATGAGCTCGGCACCACATCCGCCCGGTGCGGTCGTCTCGTACACGACCGGCCGGCGCTCATTCGACTGGCTCGCTCCAAAGCGAATCAGGGTTGGAGACGATGCAATGCAGAAATCGAAGCTGATGCTTGCACTGGGGTGTCTCGGGTCGATCCTCGCGTGCGGCGACCTGGGCGACGTCGACAAACGGCCTCCGCTCGCCGTGATCGAGGGACAGCTCAGCGTGGCTAGCACGAGCGCGGACCTCGGCCAGACCGCGAACGTCCGTGTCGCGGTGCTCTGGGGCACGAGCACCACGGGCTACAAAAACTCGGTCGACGCCCCGGTGTCCCCGGTGTTTCCATCGAAGTTCCGGCTCGAGATCACCGACCCGCCGCCGGCCGATTCGATGGTGGGTCCGGCGCCGGAGCCCGCGCCGACGGAGGACAACACCTCAGGGCTGAGCCAGCGGATCGTCCCGGCGAATACCCCCGGTTCGGGCGGGTACAAGGTGGCGTCCGGGAGGATCGTCGCCTACGAGGATCGGAACGGCAACGGGCGCCTCGACCTCATCGGCCCGGACATGGCGCCGGTCGATCGCGTGCTCGGAACGAACGACGAGCTCGCCGTCGTGTACTTCGAGGGCGACCCTCCACCGCTCGACGAATACGGAACGCCTTCCAACGCGACCCGGGGCTACAACCTGCGGAGGACTCCGTACTGTCCGCCCCCGACGCGGTCGGGGCAGACGACCCCCTGCGAGCTCCCCACCTGGCTGCCGATCACGACTCCGTACGAGCTCCTGATCTCCGCCGATCCGGAGCTGGCGGGAATGATGTGCGACAGCACGACTGGAACGATGGATGCGTACCCGGACACGTCCAACGTCAAGCCGGGAGAGACGCCTCCCCCGGGACCGGGCCCGAGCGGGTGGCCGGCCGCGGACGATCCGAGTCTCCGCTGCATGCCGGACGGCAAGAGCTACTCCTACGGCACGTGCGAGACCACGTCGAAGGGCCTCTGCAAAGGGTGGGTCCAGCGCTGCTCCCACGACCGGTGGAGCCTGCCGGCCGGGGAACCGCCGGCCGGCTGGCCGTGCCCGATCAAGTGAGCGTGTGAGCGAGGGACTGAGCAATCGCGAGGTCGCGGACCTCTATCGCCGGTACGGGTTCTTCCTGCGCCGGCGATGCCTCGTGCTCCTTCGGAATTCTTCCCTCGCGGACGATGCGTTCCAGGAAACGTTCATGAAGCTGATGCGCGCTGGAGCTCCTCTTCGTACCGCCGACGAGCCGTTGCGATGGCTCTATCGAGTCGCGGATCGAACGTGCTTCGACCTCCTGCGAAAGACGAAGAACACGCGTCGCTCGTCGTCCATCGACGAGATGCCGGAGGAGCTCCCGGCGCATCCCGGCGTCGAACCCGAGATGCGTCGTGCCGCGATCGAGCTGCTCGACGCGCTCGACGACGAGGATCAGCGGATCGCCGTGATGGCCTTCGTCGATGGAATGAACCAGCAGGAGATCGCTGACGAGCTCGGCTACTCGCGCATGACGATCATCAAGCGGATGGCGCGACTTCGCGAGCGCGCGCAGCGCGTGCTCGCCGATCGACCGCGTCTCGTGGCGCCGCGACACGGAGGCCCGTCATGAGCGAGCACCCCGCGCAGTTTCACCTCGATGCCTACGCAGCGGGGGATCGCAACGAGCAGGTCACCGGCCACCTCGAGACCTGCGAGGCCTGCACCGACTATGTCGAGAAGGCGCGCGCACTGGCGGCCGCGTTCTCCGAGAACGAAGGCGCGAAGGCGGCAGAGTTCGTCCTTGCCCTCGACGACGAGCGACGTGCCGGTTCGGGGGACGCGGTGGTCGACGAGCGTGGCCGCCCGGAGCGGCCTCGCCTGTCGCGTCGGGCGGCGTGGATCGGCGGAACGATGATGGCCGCCGCCGCGGCGCTCCTCCTCGTTCGGACCAGCTCAGAGAACACGGGGCCGTCGTCCGTCTCGAGCGAGCCATCCGTACGCTTCAAGGGGAAGCAGCAGATCGCCGTCATCCGCGACCGGCGGGGGGAACAATCGCGCATCACGACCGAGGTCCGTGTGAGACCCGGCGATCAGATACGCGCCGAGATCAGTGTCGATGAGACACGCCCGATCGAGGTAGGGTTCCTCGGAAAGGACGGAACGTGGATCTTGCTCCTGGCGCCCGCCCTCGTCGAAGCAGGAACGTACTTCTCCGAGCGCGCGGCCCGATTCGACGAGAGTCCGACGGAGGGCTGGGTAATCGCGGGGCATCCCGAGGAGGTGAGCCGAGCAAAGACGACACGGGCCTTCGACGAGGTGAGCGTTCTTCCGGTCATCGCCGAACCATGATCCGCTGCGTCTCCTCGTTCCTCGTCACGGTGGCGACGCTCCTCTTCATGTCGTCGACGTGCCAGGCCGAGCCGATCCGACTGATCGTCGCCGTCGGTCATCGCTTCGGTTTTCCCGGAGACGCGCCGCTGAAGCACGCCGCGCGAGACGCGACCCGCGTGCGCGACGTATTCGTCGACCTCGGCGGAGTTCGGCCGGAGCATGCGACCGTTCTCCTCGAGCCCAACCGAGCGGCGCTCTTCGCGACGATCGACAAGCTGGCCGCCCTCACGAGCGGCCGCCGCCGAGAAGACGTCTCCGTCCTCTTCTACTTCAGCGGGCACGGGGATCGCGAGGCGCTCCACCTCGGCGTCGAGCGCCTCCCGTTGCGCGATCTCGACAGCAAGCTCGCCGCCATCCCTGCAGCGCTCCGGATCATGGTCACCGACGCATGTCGAACGTCGGACCTGCGCGGCAAGGGGGTCACCTCCGCCGATCCGTTCGCCATCACGCTCGACGCAGATCCGGGAGCGTCGGGGGTGATTCGCCTCCACGCGTCCACCGACGGCGAGATCGCTCAGGAGTCCGACGAGCTTCGGGCAGCGGTCTTCACGCACTACTGGCTGAGCGGGCTATCCGGCGCCGCGGACACCAACGGCGATGCGCGGGTGACGTTCAGCGAGTCCTACGCGTTCGCTTACAGTCAGACGCTATTTCGTTCGGCGCGCACCTCGGGGGTCGTGCAGCGTCCGGCCGTGGAAGCGACCGTCCGCGAGGGCGCGCCGATCGTGCTGACGCGCACGGCGGGCACCTCGCGCCTCAAGCTCCCGCGGGGCGCAGACCACCACTACATCGTCTACGGCGTCGGCTCCCGCACGGTGGCAGGCGAGCTATGGAGCTCATCCGAGCGAAGCGTCGTGCTCGCCGTCGCTCCGGGGAAGTACATCGTCCATCGTCGCGCGGGTGGACACTCCGCCGCGACGCAGATCGACGTCGCCAAGAACGAGGAGCGCGAGCTCCATGCATCGGAGTTTCGCGCCGTGCCGGAGGAGGTGCTCGCGCGGAAAGGAAGCGACCTCGTCCTCTTCCCGAGCGAGCTCTCGCTCGGCTACGCCGCTCGCACGGGCCGTCTCTACGACGTCGGCCACGAGCTCTCATTTCGCTACGAGTACGCATCGGACGCGTTCGCGATCGGCCTCGGCGCGCTGGGCGGCGTCGGCAGCATGGATCGCACGACGCAGGAAGCGACGCTCTCATGGCTGGGAGCCGAGGCGATCGCCGAGGTCCGCTCGAAGCTCGGAGACGTGACGCTTCGCGCCGGAGCGGGCCCCCGCGTCGTCGCGCTCGTGCAAGCGCTCCGACGGACCGATGCAGCGCGGCTCGCTCTCGCTGGATACGAATCCGAGCAGCGCTTTCGCGGAGCGACCCTCGGTGGGCACGCCCTCCTCGGCGCCCGACTCGCGCTCGGCTCGCGAACGTGGGTCGATCTCGATGCGCGTGGCGAGCTCTCCGGCCTCCGCATGCAAGGGTCGCTCGCCGCGACGTGGACCGCAGGCATCGGGACGGCCGTCGGGATGTCGTTCTGACCTCGCGTCGAGGCGATCGTCACGGTCGGGGTCGAGCGCCGCCGACCTCGCGCCGGCGACGACGGCGCGGCTCACTCTCGGTCGAGCTCAGTTGCTCGGTTGCGCGGACGCGTCGAGCCCCTCGCGGAGGAGAACGAACGGCTGCACGACCAGGGCCACCCATGCCGGTCCCTCCTGCTTCGACCATCGCTCGATCGTCTCGAGCGACGGCTTGCCGAGGAGCCCCCCCTCGACCCACGCGCCGACGCGGGCCTTGTCGTCACGCGCGACGGCCTCACCGACCTCGAGGAGATCGAGCGACGCGTCGACGACGATCACCGCGCCGCGCGTGAGGTGGGCACGCAGATCCGAGAACTCGATCGGGCCCATGGAAGCAGCCAAAGTCTCGCGCATGACTCCGCCACGTAGCGCGGCGTCGAGCCGAGCGCCACCTCGACCATCGGCGCCGACCACCGGAAGGCGGCGCGCCCAGGTGCGCCCTCGACTAGGATCCGAGGATGACCGAATGCACGGAGTGTGGACGGGAGCTCGCAGCGCATGAGCTCGACGTCGGCTTCTCGTTACCCGACGAGGTATGGGAGCTCGCGCCGAGCGACCGGTCACGCCGAGCCGATTCAACCCCCGATGTCTGTGTGCTCGACGGAACGAGGTTCTTCATTCGGGCGGTCGCCGTCCTCCCCGTCGAGGCCAGCCAAGAGAGCTTCTGCTGGGGCCTGTGGGTCGAGGTATCGGGCGAGGAGTTCGAGCGCTGCCGGCAATCCAGCGACCTCGACGCGCCTGGCAAGCCCTCGGGACGAGGAATCATTGCGAACAGCCCGCAAAGCTATCCGCCGCTCACGGGGCATCCAGTGGCGATCGAGCACAGAGGCGCGCACGAGCGGCCATGGCTCCATCTGGAGGCGTCGGATCACCCGATGTCGCGCGAACAACGAGAGGGCGTTTCGTACAGCAGGGTGCACGAGCTCGTACGTCCATTCGTCCCTGCCCCGAAGGGAGAGAGCGACGCGACCTGGCCGTTCGACCAAGCACCGAACGTCGCCGCCATCACCACGGTTCAGGTCCTGACACAGAACGCCCCCATCCTCCGGGTGACCCCACTATTCCAACGATCACTCGTGGGCGTTCCTCTGCGACACGACCGGCGATACGAGCGATGGTCGGGTCATCTCGATGGCCAGCGCCGTCGGGTTGGATCCCACGGTTCAGGAGGTCGCCGACCTTCCACCTGGATGGACGGCGACGCGTGCTGCGCCCGGAACGCCATGGGATCGCGAGTGGGATCCGGACATGTAGAGCAGCCTCTACCTCCGTCACTCGCCTCCTCCGTGCCGCGCCCCGGCGGTGTCGATTTCGGCGAAAGCACCGCGCCACCACGTTGCATTCTACACTCAACAGGACTGGTCCCCGAAGTGACCATCTGTGTGGGGACCGTTCGGGAGCTTCGCGTCGTCACGCCTGACGGACAGCGCGCCGATCGGTCAGAGCCCCTCGGCTCGAACGGGCACATCCGCATCGAGATGGTCGCGCACATGCCCCGCGCGAACGGGCGTGACGTCTCGTGGTGCGCGTATCGCGAACCTCCCGACAATGGCGAAGATGCCGATTAGCTCATTCACATCGCGGCACTAGCCTTGTATCCTCGGCCCGATGACTGCCGAGGAGGATGATCTCGTCGAGATCGCGGTCTCCGGCGAGGCGAGGGCGGTCGGGGCACGCGCTGCGCGCCGGCTGCAGGCGCGCGCAGGCGCCTTCGAGCTGCTCCCCTCCCCGGCGCACTACGTCGTCATGAAGCAGACGGCCGACGGTGCAGCGGACGCGCGGTCGTACCTCCTCTCGGGAGAGATCCGGTCCGCCGGCGTGCTGTGCGACTTCCTCTCGTTCGTGGCGCACACCGGCTGGCGAGGAGAGTTCCTCGTTCGCGATCCGGACGACGGCACGTCACGCTCCATCTTCTTCGAAGACGGCAGCGTCGTCGCGGCCCAGTCGACGGCGAAGAGCGAGCGGCTCGGCGAGGTGCTCTACCGCTACGGCGTCCTCACGCGCGAGCAAGTGGTCCGGTGCAGCGATGCGAGCGCGGATGGCTCGCTTCGCTTCGGCGAGGCCGCGGTGAAGCTCCGGTTCCTGACGCGCGAGGATCTGTTCGCGCACATGAGCCGCCAGACCGAGGAGGTGGTCTACGGGATGCTCCTCGCTTCGCGCGGCATGTTCTACTTTCTCGACGGCTTCGACGAGAGCCAGCTCTCGTGGCGGCAGCCGCTCTCGATCAGCACCCTCGTGCGAGAAGGCATCCGCCGGATGCACGAGACGAAGTACTTCCGCGCGCGCATCCCTTCCGACAATCACATCCCGGTGCGCGTGCCGAATCGGCAGCCGCCGGACGGCGATTCGCTCGGGGTCTACGCGGCGGTCGACGGACACCTCAACATCGCGGAGCTCGGCCGGCTCGTTCATGCCGGAGAGTTCGAGGTCACCCGCGCCGTCTTCCAGCTCATCCAGAGCGGGCACGTCTCCGTCCGGGCCCCACTGCTCGCGCCGCGCAGCATCGTCGATGCCTACAACCAGGCGATCGGGCTCATCTTGCGCGAGCTCGACGCGATGGACGAGGGCGACGCGGTGCGGGAGCAGCTCGCGGCCTTTGCGGTCCAGCGTGGAATGTCGTCGATGTTCGAGGGCGCCGGTCCTGCGGACGACGGCACGCTGGACGGTGCTCGGATCGAGCAGAACCTCACGATGCCCGGTTGGGGGGATGACCCCAACCAGCGCCTCGCCGACAGCCTCTACGAATACGCGTCTTACGCCCTGTTCCTCGCCCGCCCGCATCTGCGTCGTCGGAACGAGGGCAAGTCCTCACGTGAACCGAAGAGTCGTCTCTCGGTGCGCGTCTCCGAGCTTCTCGAGCCGATCTCTCCGCAGTCGAAGCGGACGTCGGCGCTCGACCGCCAAGAATGATTCCCCGTCCTCTCGCGCTCGTTTCGCTGCTCGTGAGCCTCGGCGCCTGCGCGCCGAAGACTCCCCCGCCACCACCTCCCGCCGCGCCCATCGCGGTCGAGGAGCCGCCGCCGCCACCGCCCAAGTGCGAGGCTCTCGAGGAAGGCTGCGTCGCGAAGGCAGGGCAGCGTGCGACGGTCCACCCGATCGAGTGGACCGTCGCGCCGCCGGCAGGGTGGAAGTACGCAGCCGAACCGTCCGAGGTCGTCGCGCTCACCGACACGGCAGCGCTCGCGATCAGCACGTTCGAGTCCTCGGCCGACAAGAAGCCCGCAGCCGTCAAGGCCAAGAAGGCCAAGCGCGACGAGGCCATCGCCCGGCTGGCCGAGAAGCTCGGGATCGCACGCCCGAAGAAGCTCGCCTTCCCTGCGAAGCCGCACCAGGCGTCGAAGGTCCACGGGATCGACGTCGCCCTCTACCAGTTCGACGGGGCGAAGCGCGGAGATGAGCCGGGCCCCATGCTCGTGTTCGTCGCGCAGCTCGTTCCCGATCGCGCGCTCCTCGGCCTTGCCTTCGTCGCAGAGCACGACACGACGAATGCCGATGCGGCCGTCCTCGCCGCGATCGACTCGCTCGCCCCCGCCGCGGACGAGGACGGTGCTGCGGCAGCGCAATGACGGAGCTTCGATTTCCTCCCGGCCGAATCATCGGTGGCCGATTCACGATTCAAGCCGAGCTCGGTCGCGGGCCCGGCTCCGTGACGTACCGGGCCATCACCGCGCCGAACCGCGAGGTCGCCGTCCGCGTCTTCGACCCAGCGGTGCCGAACGCGACCGGGCTCGTCCAGGTGCTTCACGAGGCCCATGCGCGCTCGGGGACCGATCTCGGTCGGTTCCTCACCGCCATCGTGGACAGTGGGCGCGACGACGAATCGGGTGCGCCTTTCGTCGTCGTCCCGCTCGTCATGACACCGTCGCTCGCGCAGCTCGTCGCGCTCTGCCCGTTCGAGCCCGCCGACGCAGCAGCGATGATCGTGAGCCTCGGTCGTTCGATCGATGCGCTCCACGCGGCGGGGTTGGCTCATCTCGACCTGAAACCGACGAACGTCTTCGTCGGTCCAGCGCCCGACCGAAGCGTGCAGCTGACCGATGCAGGCCTGCACCTGCTTCACGGCGGGGCGCCGGGCGAATGGGCCGCGCCCGAACAGGTGGGCACGCCCGGCACCGCGGGGCCAGCAGCGGACGTCTTCTCGATGGCGCTCGTCGCCTTCCATGCGCTCACGGGCGCCACGCTCTTGCCGAGCGCACGCGTCGACGAACGACGAGCGGCCCTCGCGAGCCCAACACTCGTCGCGGATCGCGTGCGGCAGCTCGGGATCACGCTGCCTCCTGGGCTCGACGCCGTCCTCGCGCGCGGGCTCGCCGTCGCGCCTGCCGAGCGCCCGCCGAGCGCAGGCGCGTTCGCGATGGCGCTCTCCTCGGCGCTCTCCGGTGCTCATCCGGTCGAGCCCGCGATCACGGAAGCTTCGCTCGCGCCGGCGATCACGGAGGCGCCGCCCGCGCCCGCGATCACCGAGCCCGCGCCTCCGCTGGTCGAGCCGGAGCCTGTCCCGTCGGCGTCGGCCGGGATGCTCACGCTGCCGGTTCCACCACCTCCTCCTTTCGCGCTCCCCGTGCCGCCGCCGCCTTCGGCGCTGCTCGCCCCGGAACCTGTCCCGTCGGCGCTGCTCGCCCCCGCTGCATCGGTCGAAGCGGTCAGCCTCGAAGCCCCGCTGTCGTCATCGTCGTTCGCGACCGAGGCCACCGAGAAGACCGCGCGCCGCGCGCGACCGACGGCGTTCTTGCCGCGAGAGTGGCGCTCCCGCTCGCTGGTGCTGGCAGCAGGCGGCGGCGCATTCGTGTTGTTCCTGGTCGCCGGCGGCCTCGCGCTCGCGAGGTTCGGCGCGAGCCGTAGCGAAGCGCGATCGGCGGAAGGAGCGCTCGCGTCGGCCTCCGCTCACGAGGCAGCGGCGGCTCCGATCGCGGAGGCGCCGGCGCCGGCCGCGGCTCCTCCCGTCGAAGAGCCGACGGCCGTGCAAGCACCGAGCGATCCGATCGTCGCACCGAGCGAGCCAGTCGCCGCGCCGAACGAGGCGGCCGCCGCACCGAGCGAGGCGCCCACGCTGCAGCTAGGGCCCAAGAAAGGCGAGCTGCTCGTCGTCTGCGAGCCGGTTCCCTGTCACCTCGTGATGCTCGACGGAAAGCCGATGCGCGAATACCCCAACCCCGCCGTCGTCCGTGCCGGGGTCCATGGCATCGGTGCATCACGGTCGGGTCACGGGGGACAGTGGCAGCAAGTGGTGGTGCCGGAGCGCGAGCGAAAGACGGTGGTCTTCAAGCTCACGCCATCCGCCCCGACGGCAGCGAAGAAGCCGTGCGGGAAGTTTCTTCGTCGGTGTGACTGAAGCCGCTGTCGGCCCGAGGCCTGGCTAGAGTGGCGCGCGCATCCCGCTCGGCTCGCCGAGACGTCAATCGGAGCTGAAGGCCGCACCACCGTCGAGCAGCTGCTCGGCGCGTGCAAGGACATCGCGATGTCGCTCGAGCTCCGCTCCGGCGACACGCGCGCCGAGCACGTGCGCATCGAGCTGCCGACGCACGGTGAGCAGCTCGCTCCGGAGAACGACGATCTCGGCTTCGAGCTCGGGGATCTCGCTGCACGCCTCGTCGACCTCTCGCTCGAGTGCGTCGATCGCGTCGCGACGCGACGCGACCAGCGCATCGAGCGCATCGATCCGTCGTGCGCTCGCCGCGCGGGATGCGGCATGCGCGAGGCGCTCCGCCTCGAGCGCCTCACGCGTCCGGTCGAGCGCGCTCTCGAGGTCCTTCGATGCTGCCTCGAAACCAGCCTGGATCTCTACGCGCTCGAGCTCGATGCGCGCGGAGTGCTGGATGAGCGCATCCATCTCCGCGGCATGCTCCAGCGCGGAGGCGTCTCGCGCTCCCTCGACGGCCTCGGCGAGACGCCGCTCCCATTCCGCTTCGAGATCGGCGCGCTCGCACGCTCGGATGTCGTCGAAGTGAACGAGCATCGATTCCTTCTCGGCGTTCGCGTTGTTCAATAGCTCGCGAAGCACCCCCATCGCCGTTTCGTGCTCTCGTGCGGTCTCCAGCGACTCCCACCTGCGTTGGTCCTCGAGCTCCCGCAGCGTGCGCTCGAGCGTTGCGATCTTGGTCTCGGCCTCGGCCAGCGAGCGCTCGGTCGTATCGAAGGCGGCCACGGCATCATGCGCCTCGGCAAGACTCACCTCGAGCTCCATGACACGTCGAGCGCGTTCGCTCACGACGCGTTCGAGGTCGGCGCACCGCTCCTCGGTCGAAGCACGCCGCGCAGCTTGCTCGCGGAGCTGCTCTTCGAGCTCCGTGCGAAGCGCAGTCAGCTCGGCGCGCATCGTCGCCGCCGCTTGGGCCGACATGCGCGTCGCTTCGGCGATCCGTGCCTCGGCGTCGCGCGCCCTCGTCTCCGCGGCTTCACCGAGCCCCTTTGCGGCTGCGAGATCGGCTTCGAGCGCCTCGACGTGAGCTCGCGCCTCACGCAGCAGTCCGGTCTCGCCACCGAGCGCGGTCTCGAGCTCCCGGGCGCGCTTCGTGGCTGCACCGGCCGCCCCGCGAGCGACGTCGAGCTCCTTGCGGAGCTCGGCGAGCGCGCGTTCGTGACTTGCCTGCGTGGCGGTGCGTGCCTCTGCGAGCGCGCGCTCCGCCTCGGATCGCGACGACGCCTCGAGGCTCGCGCGCTCTTCGAGCTCGCGCACGCGCGCCTGTTGGCGCGTCGCTTCGGCACGAGCCGCGTCGAGATCGTTCCGGAGGCCGCCGAAGCGAGTCTCGTAGAGCTCGCGCATGGCCGAGAGCTCGCCCTCCGCGTTCTCCGCAGCGACGGTCTCCACCTCGGCACGCGCGCGTGCGATCTCCTCCTCCGCTCGGCGGCGCTCCTCCGCCAGGCGCGCCTCGTAGTCGGCGACGAGTGCGGCGGATCGCTGCTCGTGAGCGCGCGTGAGATTCTGCTCGGTGGTTCGAAGGCGTTCGGCCTCCTTCGCGACGACCTCCGCGATGGCGTCGCGCTGGGCCTGCTCCGCCTCTCGACGAGCCTGCTCGCTGCTCTCGGCCGCTTCCGTGCGCACGTCGGCGACTTGGATCTCGGCACGCGAAGCGGCCTCCTCGGCGCTCGCGCACCGCTCGAGCAGACGAGCGCGCTCCTCTTCGAGCGCGCTCGTGCGTCGCGTCGCGTCCGAGAGAGAGCGAGCGACCTCCGCGCGCTTCACCTCGGCCGAAGCGCTTCGATCTGCGAGATCGGCCAGAGCCTGCTCGAGGCTCGCGATGCGCGTGCTTCGTTCGGTCTCGGCCGTGCGTGCCCTCGTCAGATCGGCATCGACGGCGCCTGCGCGGGCGCGGGTCGCGGCATGAGCACCGCGCTCGTGCGCGAGTGCCTCCGTGAGGCGTTCGACTTCGGCTGCTTTCTCGGCCTCGGCCGCTTCGAGGCGATCGATTCGGTCGGTCCTGTCGGCGGCGTCGGCCTCGGCACGCGCCCGCGCGGCGGTGAGCTCCTCGGTGAGCTTGGCAATCCTGGCGCTCGCTTGCTCGAGCCCCCGCTCCATCTCGGTCCGTACCGCGGCCCACGCTTCGCGTTCGACCTCGAGCGCCCGGGCTCCCGCGGCTTGCGATGCTGCCGCTTCGCTCTGGGCGGCCGTGACCTCGTCGCGCATCTTGTCGAGATCGGGCTTCACACGTGCGAGACGCTCGGTAAGGTGCTCGATCCGCTTGCGAGCGAGCTCCTTGTCCGCAGCGTGGCCCTCGAGCTGCTTCTTCTGCTTGGCGATGACGCGCTCGTCTTCACGAGCGCGCGTCTCCAGGGAGCGCAGCGACGCCTCCGCGGTCGCGAGCTTCGAGCGGACTCCGACCGCCGCCGTCTTCTCCGTCTCGAGCGCTCGCTCTGCGAGCGTGAGGGCGCGCGCCTGCTGCTCACGCATTTCGCCGGGCGCGCTCGATGCGGGCTCGGTCGCCTTGGCGATGCGCTTGGCCTCGGCGAGCGCGGCGCGAAGGCGATCCAGCTCCTTCGCCTGGGCGTCGAGCCTCGTCGTGACCGCGCGCGCCTTGGAGAGCTCGCCGTGCAGGCTCGCGATCGTCGCCTCTTGCTCGGCGACCTTGCTCTCGAGCTCCGCGACCGCCGAGAGGCTATCCCGCGCCTGCGCGATCCCGTTGAGCTCGACCGCGCCGCCGACCAACCCGAGGAGGCGCATCCTTGCCACGAGCTCGTCGAAGACGATCGGCTTCGTGAAGTAGTCGTCGGCGCGCGTGGGGAGCTGACCGTGCGTGACCAGCTCCTGCTTCGTGCTGCCCATCAAGAACAGGGGCACGTTCCCCACGTTCGGGTCCTTCTTCACGCGGTTGCAGATGCGAAAGCCGTTGATGGCCGGCAGCTCCGCCGACAGCAGGATCAGGTCGAACGGCTCGGAGACGGCGCGGGCCAGGCCCTCACGGCCGTCGCGAAGAAGCGTCACCTCGAAGCCGAGGTTCGAGAGCCCACGCCGGATGTCCCCGGCATACGTCGCATCCTCTTCGAGAAGCAGGATCTTTCTCTGCATCCGCGCTCGAGAGCGTACCTCACTCTCGAGCTTCGCGGATTCATTGCAGGCCGGCGGCCCACATTCGCCGAGCTCGAGCGTGTGCGAGGGCCCCCTCGCCAGCGGACACCGAGGCGCGACCGGCGTAAGGTGTCGAAGCTCGTTCATGACCGCGCCGCTCATCGCTCCTCCTCCCTCTCCGGACGACCTCACCGCGTCGCTCGCTTCGGCCGGCTACGCCTTTGCGCGTGCTCCGGAGATGCGCGCCCTCCTCGAGACCGCCGGCCTGCGCGACTGGGACACGTTCGCACGCTCGTGGGACGACCTCGGCATCGACGGCTACATGGCCGACGGCGGACGCTACCGGCGGCGTCGCTTCGCGGCGTTCGCCGCATCGCACGACGGCATCACTCGTAAGCCGCATCAGCCTCATTATCAGAGCCGCGACTACAACCCGCTCAACGGCGGCGTCGTCCGATGGTTTCTCCCCGTGACGGACGCGATCGCGGACCATCCCGCGATGCAGGCGGTGCTCGACATGGCTCACCGCCTCTTCGACTCGCTCACGCCCGACTCGATGCGGCCGCGCGTCTGGCACGTCGAAGTGCATCAGTTCCGGATCACTACCGGCAACGAGCAGGGGCAGCCGACACCCGAGGGCATGCACCGCGACGGCGTCGACTGGGTGCTCGTGATGCTCGTCCGTCGCGAGAACGTGTCGAGCGGCGAGACACGCGTCGAGGACGTGTCGCGGGAGCCGCTCGGCAGCTTCACGCTCGCGGAGCCGATGGATGCGGCGTTCGTAGACGACGATCGCGTCCTCCACGGTGTGACCGCCATCGAAACCGTCGACCCATCCCGTCCGGCCTATCGTGACGTGCTGGTCGTCACGCTTCGCCGTGAGTGAGCGCTGAGGCGCCCCGCGAAGACTCTCGATTTCGGCGCTAGAAGATCCAGACCGGGAGCGACGCCGGCGCGGTGAAGCCGTTGGTTACTCCCACCGCGCGTCCGATGACCTTGTGATCGGGATCGAGCCTCACCGACGTCCGCGCGCCGGCGAACGTGATCGTCGTGCTCGCCGTCGCCGAGGTCGGAGCCAGGCCGAAGTCGACCGTCGCTCGCGCCGTCGTGCTCGGACCTGCGATCGCGACCTCGACGTTGCACCCGTAGAGGACGCCCGACGCGTTCTGCTGCGTGACCGTGACCGTGAGCTGATCGCCGACCTGATCGAAGCTCACCGCAAACGTCGGCCATTCCGGCTCCCCCGCGCCGATGACCCACGCGTCGAAGTACTTCTTCAGGTCCTTCGACGAGGCCTTCTCCAGCGCTCCGCGAAGGTCGTCCACGCTCTTCGCGCCCGGCTCGGCGAGGAACGCCTTGATCGCCGTGAGGATGGCCGCTCGCCCGATCATCGGCTCGAGCTGGACGAAGAGCACCATCGGCCCAGGCCCATAGACGTCGCCGTAGAACGACTCGACGCTGGGATTGTCAGTCGGTCGCGGTCGATGCCTCGCCTGGAGCGAGATCGCGTCCCAGTACGCACGCGACGCCGCGGCCTCGCCGGCGGGCCGATGTTCGTCCTCGAACACGTAGGCGAGGTACTCGGCGATCGCCTCCTTCCAGACGAAGTCGCTCGCCGAAGCGAGCGTCGTCCGGTCGCCCGACCACTGATGGACGATCTCGTGCATGAGCACGTGCATCGTCGTATCGGCGTAGCCGGTCGACATGTCTGGGAGGTCCTCCTGCAGGAGGATGTTCGCGGGGTGCTCGAAGCCGAGCCAGCGCGTTGGCGCGCCGGCAACGCGAAGCTCGGGCCCGTACGGCATCGGGCCGAGGAGGGCCGTGATCCAGACGAGGAACTCGCGCACGCTCGCCGCGTCGAGCGTGCTCGCGATCTTGCCGCCCGGCACCTCGTACATCACGAGGTCGACCCCCGCAGCGGACGTGAACGGCGCGCGCTTCCAGAGCGGGTCCGCGGCGAGCGCGAAGCCGGAGTAGGTCGGCGCGAGCGTGCCGGCGACGTCGCACCTCGTCGTGCTCGCTCCGGGCGTGAGCTTCCCCGGACAGAGAACGACGGTGCCTTCGGGATGGGTCACCTCGAAGTGCATCTCGGCAAGCCGTGACGGATCCGGATCGCACGGACCGAAGCGGTCGCAGTTGCCGACCCAGCTGAGGAGATACGAGAACTGTCCGTCCGCGCGATCGGGCCGCTGCGAGAAGCCGATGTCGAGCCCGTGGAACCTCAGCAAGGGAACGGACGGCGTGGTCGCGGCGATCTCGATCGTGCCGGCGGTCACCGGCGAACCGCAGAGCTCGAGCGCGCCTCCAGCGAGCGTCGACGAAGCCGGGGGCGCGCCGTTCCACGTCACCTCTTCGGCAGCGGGCGTCCGACAGCCGATGGCCAGACAATCACCGCCAGGCGCGGCCACGTCGACCGAGAGCTTCGACGTGGCGCGGCGGCTCACGAGATCGAACGTGTAGTCGTAGCGCCGAACCTCGCCGGCGATCGGACCGGAGACCGGCGTCGCGCCCGCATCCGGGTCGTCGTCGGCCGCCCCGCCGTCGATCCCGTCTGCACCGCTCGGCGGGCTCGATGGATCGGCAGCGGACTCGCCGCATGCTCCCGTGACCGCCGCGAGCGCGACAAGACACGTCCAGACGAACAGGGCTCCTCCGCGCGCGGCCATCGGCAGAAGGTCAGCCTAGCCGCTGGCGGTCCCCAGGGGCGAGTCGTTTGCTCCCGGAGGCGACGAGCGACGGACGCCCCGGCTGCGATGCCGTCACGCCGCTTCGATGTCGGCGCGATCGGCATCGGTGGCAGGCAGCCCCGACGCCGGCTTCTCTCGGAACACGCCTTCCCAGCGCGCGACGACGCATGCTGCCAGCCCGTTGCCCGTGAGGTTCAGCGCGCTCCGCGCCATGTCCATCACCTCGTCGACCGCGAGGATCATCGCGATCCCCGCCTCGCCCGGCAGCCCGAACGTCGCACAGGTGCCTGCGATGATGACGAGCGTCGCTCGCGGCACGCCGGCTACGCCCTTCGACGTGAGCATGAAGGTGAGGACCATCGCGATCTGCGTCGAGAGCGGCATGTCGATCTTCGCTGCCTGCGCGATCGTCATCGACGCGAGCACGAGATAGAGCGTCGAGCCGTCGAGGTTGAACGAGTATCCGGTGGGGATGACGAAGCTCGCGACGCGCCTCGGAACGCCGAACTTCTCCATCTGCTCGAGGAGCCGCGGGAGCGCGGCCTCGCTCGACGCCGTCGAGAACGCGATCGTGGCGGGCTCTCGCACGTGACGGAAGAAGTCACGCACCGGGATGCGGAACCCGAGCATGACCGGGATGAACACGAAGACGACGAGGATGATGAGCGCGAGGTAGAGGCTCGCGACGAGCACCGAGTAGCTCTTCAGGAGACCGAAGACCGCCGTCCAGCCCTTCGGCCCGCCGGGCGTCCCCGACGCCATGTGACTCACGTTGTAAGCCATGGCGCCGAACACGCCGAGCGGCGTGAGCTTCATGATCATCTCGGTGTACTTGAACATCACCTGCGCAACGCCGTCGAAGAAGCGGAGCACGGGCTCGCCCTTCTTCCCGACGCGGATGAGCGCGATGCCGAAGAGCGATGCGAAGACGACGACGGGGAGGATGTCTCCCTCGGCGGCATGCTTCACCAGGTTCGACGGCAGCGCATGGAGCGCGATGTCCCAGCCCGACTTCGGCTGCGCGAGCGTCGTGTGGGCGTCGTACGCGAGCGGGAGGTTGGCGCCCGGCTTCAGCGTGTTGGCGACCGCGAGGCCGAGAACGAGGGCGATCGTCGTGACGATCTCGAAGTAGAGGAGCGACTTCGCCCCCATCCGTCCGACGCTCTTCAGGTCGCCCGTCTGCGCGATGCCGGTGATGATCGTGGCGACGAGGATCGGGACGATGATCCCCTTGATGAGCGTGATGAAGCTCTTCGAGAGGAACTGGAAGATCTGGAACGCGACGGGGTAGTCCGCCTGCGGAAAGAGCCCGCCGATGAGGACACCGAGCAGGAGGGAGATGAAGATGAGCGGCGTGCCGGAGAGGAGCGAGCGCTTCTTCTTCCCTTGTTCGCGCTTCGCGTCGCCAGCATCGACGGTGAGCTCGCCGTCGGAAGACCGCGACTCCTCGAACGCCTTCGGCGCGGACGGCCCGTGCTCAGGCATCCGCCGACGCGTGAGCGGACCGCTCCGAGCGGCGCGCCGGGGTCGTGATCGGTCGCGTCACCGGTCGCTCGGAGACGGGCGGCTCGGCATCGGGATCGCGTCCCGCGCGAATGGCAGCGTCGCGCCGCTGGACCTCGGCGAGGGCCTTGATCGCGTCGAGACAGCGATCGGCGGCGCGCTTCTGCCCCGTCAGCGAGCTCGCCTTCGGGCGCAAATCGCTGAAGTCGATCGGGGCGCCGAAGTACATGTCGACGGGGTGCTCGTGCGGCGAGAAGGCGTTCTTGTTCATCTCGCCGAGGATGCTCTGCCCCATGCCGAGAGCGAAGACGGGGATGACGTACGCGCGCGTGGCGCCGAGCGCGATGCGCCCGACTCCGGGCTGCGCCGGAAGGAACGAATACGGGTCGTCGCCCTTGTTGCGCGTGCCCTCGGGATGCATGCCGAGGACGGTGCCGATGTCCTCGCGGTTCAGCTCCTCGATGCAGCGAGCGACCACGTAGTTGTTGAACGGGCGCTTGTCCTTGTCGCGCATCACCGGCGGGAACATCCGCATCCCGCTCATCACCGCGTTCACGAACGGCCCGGCCGGGTTGTCGTAGAAGAAGTTCTGACGAACGGGAAAGAAGATCCGCTTCGTCAGCCGCGTGCGCCAGTAGAGGATCGCGCTGATGCTGAAGAAGTCGAAGAACGACCGGTGATTCGCCACGAGCAGGATGCCGTCCTTCTTGCCGAACGGCGCGAGGTGCTCGAGCCCCTGGACGTTCAACCGACGCCCGCCGCAGCTGTAGATGAGGCCGCCCATGAACGCGCTGTTCCAGGCCTTGGAGAGGATGGACAGCTGCGGCCGCGCGAAGAAGTCCGCGATCTCGAACGAGGCGCGCTCGAGGCGCGAGAAAGGGGCGAGCTGTTCCGGAGTCGGCCGCACGTTGCGGTCTTAGCACGGGGTCATCGAGGATCGACCCTTCGGGCCGCCACGACCGCTCCGCGCGCAGGATTTGGGCTCGCGCCCCAACCACCCGCAGAGGTGGGCCTTCGGCCCTCGTTGAAGTTGCGAGGTGTGCCACGGGATGGCACAGGCTGACTTCGATGTCCGGCCCGGGCTCGCCCGCATGAGTTTATTGCGTCACAATTTCAAAGACTTGCAATAGCACAGCCTGAATGGCTCGGGCCTTGCTCGAGCGCCACCGAGGAGCCCGGACCGTGATGCATACCAAGACCGCCTTCGTCGTCCTTGCAACGCTCGCCTCCGCTGCCGCGATCGGCTGCGGATCTTCCGGCTCGGGGTCGACGATCGGCACGACCCGCGCGAGCCTTCATCGGGCGAAGAGCTGCGGCGACCTGCTGAGCGACCTCAAGGCGGACGCAGTCTACAAGCTGAACAAGGGCATCGACCTCCAGATCAGGGGCGTCCAGGCCTGTCAGGCGAAGTACCCGGACGCGCAGTGCGCCTCCTACGGCGGTGGCTTCGGGTTCAGCGACGACAGCGGCCTTGGTGGAGCGCCCACGGCGAACCCCTCCGCACCGCCGCGAGCCGAGAGCGCCGGCGGGGACTCGGGCGAGGGCGCGTCGTCCTACTCGGAGACGAACACCCAGGTGAAGGGCGTCGACGAGGCGGACATCGTCAAGAACGACGGGAAGAACCTCTACGTGCTCCACGGCCGTGCGTTCAAGGTGATCAACGCGTGGCCGGCGAACGAGCTGGCAGAGCAGTCGTCGTTCGACATCGAGGGCACGCCGACGGAGATGTTCGTCGCCGACGGCAAGGTCGTCGTCTACTCGCAGGTGAACGGCGCGGCCGTCTTCACCGCCGCAGGCGTCACTCCCAAGACGCAGTTCACCGACTACAGCTACGGCGGCTACCGCTCCCCAGGCATTGGCATGGCAGAGCCGGCGACCGACATCGCGCCGGGCATGCCGAGCCCGACGGGGCAGCCCTACGCCCCGCTCACGAAGGTCACCGTGATGACCCTCGAGGGCACCACGCCGACGGTCACGCGCGAGGTCTACTTCGAAGGGGCCTACCTCAGCTCGCGCCGCGTCGGCCCACACGTCCGCACGGTCTTCCAGAGCTACCAGTACGGTCCGAAGCTCAAGTACGGCATCTACGAGCTCTATGCGCAGTCCTCCTCGGGGACGACGCCCGCGGAGAGCCCCTACCCAAAGACCGGTACGGAGACGATCGCGGCGCTGGAGCAGCTCCGCTCGGCGAACCTCGCGACGATCGGCAACAGCAAGCTCGAAGACTGGCTCCCCTACACGTTCGTGAAGAACGGCAGCGCAGTCAACGCGCAGACGGTGGCGTGCGAGGACTTCTACGTCCCGACGACGGGCTCGACCGAGAGCGGTCTCACCGAGGTCGCGTCGATCGATCTCTCCGACCCCGCCGCTCCGCCGCAAGAGACGGCAATCCTCGGGCGTGCCGAGACGGTCTACGGCAACGCCGACACGCTCTACCTCGCAGCGCAAGCGTGGGTCGAGCCGCCGTTCATGTGGATGGACGGGAACGCCGGATCGGTCGGTAGCAGCGGCGGCGGCGACGTCGCGGTCTCGCCTCCCCCGAGCGCGGCCCCGGCGGCTCCGGCCCCCGACGAGCCGGCTCCCACGCCGGGCGCGCCCGCGTTCAACACCAACGTCCGCCCCAAGAACGGGGCGACCCAGCCAACGAACGTCGTCGCCTACCCCTCGAACCGCACGCACGTGCACAAGTTCGAGTTCAAGAGCAACCCCAAGTTCCCGAACTACGTGGCCTCCGGCACCGTCACCGGGAGCGTGAAGGATCAGTTCGCGCTCGACGAGCACGACGGCAACCTCCGCATCGCGACGACGGAGAACCGCCAGTACGTCACCCCCGACGGCATGTACGTCAGCGCCGACTTCTCGGCTCCGACCAACGGCAGTCCGCCGCCCGTCCGTCCGTCAACGGTGAACCACGTGTTCGTCCTCGCGGAGAACGGACCGTGGCTCGAAGAGAAGGGCAAGGTCGCCAACCTCGCGCCGAACGAGCGGATCTACAGCGTCCGCTTCGTCGGGCAACGCGGCTACGTCGTGACGTTCCGCCAGGTCGACCCGTTGTTCGTCGTCGATCTCTCGGCGCCGACGAACCCGACGCTCCTCGCCGCGCTCAAGATCCCTGGCTTCAGCGAGTACATGCACCCGCTCGACGCCAACCATCTCCTCACCATCGGACGCAACGCCGACAGCACCGGTCGCCAGCAGGGCCTCCAGCTCCAGATCTTCGACGTGACGGACGGCACGAATCCGATCGTGAAGCACAAGCTCACGTACACCGGTTCGGAGTACGGCTCGAGCGAGGCCGAGTACAACCACAAGGCGTTCACCTACTTCGCCGAGAAGAACCTCCTCGCCTTCCCGTACTTCTCGTACGGCGCGAACGACGGCACGATGCGGAGCTCGCTCGAGCTGTTCAAGGTGGAAGTCGGCGCCGGCTTCAACAAGCTCGGGAGCATCGATCACACCCCGCTCGTCGAGTCGAACCCGCGGGGCTACTGCGGTGGCTATTACGGTCCGTCGGTCCGCCGCGGCGTCTTCCTCGAGAACTTCGTCTACAGCATCTCGTACGGCGGCGTCGTGGTGAGGGACTCGCACGACCTCGCCGCCGCCGGCTCGGAGCTCGCGCTCCCCAGCCCGCAAACGAACGAGGGCTACGGCCCGTCCTGTTTCTGAGTCTCTCCTCCTCTCTCCTCTTTGCTTGGCTTGAAACGAAGAGGTCGCGGGCAACCGCGACCTCTTCGCGTTTCCATCGCCGAGCCTCCTCGAAGGGCGACGATTCGTCGGAGTGGCGATGTGCCCTCGGCGCGTGACTCGCCGAGCGCGCGGCCTGGCCCCGGCGTCGGCGAAACGAGCGTGAGATCGACGCGGTCGCGTCAGGAGCGCGACGGGAGGAGGCAGCCCGGGTTCATGATCCCCTCGGGATCGAGGCGCTCCTTCGTGGCGAGGAGCGCGGCCTCGAAGAGGGCCGGACGCTCCTTCTCGTACCAGGGCCGGTGGACACGACCGACCGCGTGGTGATGCGTGACGGTGCCGCCATGCGCGAGGATCGTGTCCGTCGCCGCCCTCTTGATCGCGGTCCACTGCTCGACCTCGGCGCCTGCGCGACCGGGAGCGATGAACGTGTAGTAGGGCGCCGGACCGTCCGGATACACGTGCGTGAAACGGCACGTGAGGATTCCGCCGCCGCAGACCTCCTTCATCGCGCCTTCGACGGCCTTGGTCACCGCGGCGTGGAGCTCGGGGAAACGCTCCCACGTGCATGCGGTCTCGAACGTGTCGCAGACGACGCCGAGGCTGACGAGCGCGCTCTGGAGGTAGGGCGCGTCGAAGAAGGAGCGCTTCCACGTGGAGGCGTCTCCCGCGTCGTGCGTGATGTCCGGCAGCTCGCTCGCGGGTGGCACCGACGGCGGCGGCTGCGAGGAGAGCGCGTGCGGGCGCATCGAGTAGATGACGTCCGTCGAGTACATCGGCTCCTCTTCGCAGCTCCCGCCGAGATCGGTCGCGATCGAGAGAGCGCGCTCCATCCAGGGCTCGACCGGGTGATCGGCCGACTCGAACGCGATCAAGAGGACCGCCTTGCCGTCGGTCGTGACGCGATGGAGCATCGCCTCCTTCTCGTCGAGGAGGCGACAGTTCGACGGGAAGAGCCCCGACTGCGAGAGCGCCCGCGTCGCGATGACGCCGTCGGCGAACCTCGCGAACCGCACGCTCGCGGAGGCGCGCCAGCGCGGCCGCGGCTGCACGCGCATCCACGCCTCCGTCACGATGCCGAACACGCCCTCCGAGCCGAGGAAGAGGCGCTCGGGAGCAGGGCCGGCGCCGGACGCAGGGAGCCGGCGCGTCTCGATCACACCGGCGGGCGTGAGGACGCGGAGCGACTGCACGAGATCGTCGATGTGCGTGTAGAGCGTCGCGAAGTGCCCGCCGGCGCGCGTCGCGATCCAGCCGCCGAGCGTCGAGAGCTCGAAGCTCTGCGGATAGTGGCGGAGCGTGAGCCCCTGCTCCGCGAGCTGCTGCGAGATCCGCGGACCGCTCGCCCCCGCCTGGATGCGGGCCGCGCGCGATGCGGTGTCGATCTCGAGGACCTTGTCCATCCGCGAGAGGTCGACGCACGCCGTGCCGCGATGACGTCCCTCGGGGCGATGCTCGACGCCGCCCACGACGTTGGTGCCGCCGCCGTACGGGACGAGCGCGACCGCCTCCTTCTCGCAGAAGCGATAGAGCGCAACGAGCTGCGCCTCTTCGGTGGGGTAGAAGACCCAGTCGGGCGCCGCCGAGAAGTCCCCGGCAAAGCCTCGAACGAGATCGCGGTAGCCGCGACCGTAGGTGTGCGTCGCGCGCTCGCGGATGTCCGTCGTCCCGAAGCCGCGGAGCTCGACGGGCGGGCTGTAGCGAGGCTCGGGAAGCCTCAGCGCCTCGAGCGACGGCAGCGGACGGAGCTGGGGCTCGGCGCCGAAGACGGCACCGATACGCCCGGCGAGCGCCTTGCGCGCGTCGTCCTTTGGGAACTTGTCCTCGTAGCCCCAGGCCCAGAAGCTCCGAACACGCGCCATTCCACTGGAAAGGCTAACAGAGCGGACACCGGAGGGGTAATAAGCTCCCTTTTCGGGGAGGGAGTCGGGCCGCGCGCCTCGGCCGCGTCATCCGAACGACACGGCGCAGAGCCCGGGCCGACTCCTTGGAACGACACGGCGCAGAGTGCAGGGCCGCGTCGTCGGAACGACACGGCGCAGGGTGCAGGGCCGCGTCGTCGGAACGACACGGCGCAGAGTGCAGGGCCGCGTCGTCGGAACGACACGGCCCGGAGGATCCGGTCGGCCGGTCAGAACGAGACGGCCGGCGCGGCCTGCGACTCGGGGGAGCCGGAGAAGAAGACGCGGGGCTTGAACGGCTGGCCCGTCGCCTTGTTCACGACCGTGCCACTGACCTTCAGGAGCTCGGAGTTGTAGTCCTTCACCGACGCGTTGTACTCCTCACGCGCGCGCAGGATCCGGTTCTCCGTTCCCTCGAGCTGCTTCATCAGGTCGGTGAACTGCCCGCTCGCCTGGAGCTTCGGGTAGTTCTCGTTGCTCACGAGGAGCCGCGAGATCGCCGACTGGCTGATCTTGGCCTGCGCCTCCTCGAAGGCCTTCACCTTCGCGGGGTCGGTGAGGTCGTCAGCGGAGAGCTTGATGCTGGTCGCCGACGCGCGCGCCGCCGTGATCTTCTCGAGCGTCTCCTTCTCGTAGTTCGCGGCGGCCTTCACCGTGTTCACGAGGTTCGGGATCAACTCTGCACGCCGCTGCAGGTTTGCTTCGACGTTGGACCACCGCTCCTGGGCGGTCTGATCCTTCTCGACCAGCGTGTCGTACTTGGAGCACGACGGCAGCAGGAAGAGGCCCAGGGCGATCATGAAGACGAGCCTTGCGGCACGAAGCACAGCGGCGCCTGCGTTCATGGCACGGACCGTAAGGAGGCTCGCGCTCGGATGCAAGTGCTCGACCATGCAGCGTTCTGCGACATCACGCGCAACGCTCGCATTTTGCGGAGCATGCGCGCGCGATCGAAAGCACGAGAGCTTCGTCGACGGCACGAAATAGCTGCGGTCGAGGTTGTGTCGAAAGCTCGATCTGGGCACCGGAACCGACGGCAAGCGACCGATACATGTCATTCACTCGCGCCTTCTCGAGTCGAAGACGATGTAGATTCCCGGCGTGGGCTCCGGCGTCCTCTCCTCCGCTTCGTCTCCCTCTCCGTCAGCAGCCGATGCGAACGGAGAGACCGGCGTGCTCCTCAACCTCGACGGCGGCGAGCACGACGACGAGGCCGAAGAGCTCTACGCGCTGGCCGACGTCGTCCACGTCGCGTGCGGAGGACACGCCGGCGACGAGGCCTCGATGAGCCGTGTCGTCGACTCCTGCCGGCGGAGCGGGACGAAGGTCGGCGCGCACCCCTCGTACGTCGATCGGGAGGGCTTCGGCCGACGGCCATGTACGGTTCCGCCGGAGCTCCTCGCGACGCAGATCGAAGCGCAGTGCGCGCGCCTCCGTGCGGTGGCGGAGGAGCACGGCGCCGCCGTCACTTCGGCGAAGCCGCACGGTGCGCTCTACCACGCGGCTCACGCCGATGCGGCGATCGCGGCGGCGTGCGTGAAGGGCATCGGTCGCGCGCTCGGTCCGGTCGCGATCGTCGGCCTCGCGGGCGGCGCGCTCGAGGCCGAGGCGAAGCGGGCCGGACACCCGTACCTGCGCGAGGCCTTCGCCGATCGCGGCGTCCGGCCGGACGGGACGTTGATCCCGCGCGGCGAGCCCGGCGCCGTGCTCCACGATGCCGGAGCCGCCGCCGATCGCGCGCGGGCACTCCGCGCGAGCCAGCAGGCCGAAACCCTCTGCATCCACGCCGACACGCCGGCCGCGCTCGCGATCGCGCGCGCGGTCCGCCAGGCGCTCGACTCGTGATTCCCTTCGGCGATCGGGCCATGCGCTTCGCGGTGCCCGCGAACGCACCGAGACGACGGCTCGCCGCGGAGCTCACTGCGCTGCCGGGCGTCCGTGACGTGGTGCTCGCGGAGGAGGTCGGGTGCGTCGTGTTCGATCACGACGTGACGAAGGACGCCGATCGAACCGCGGTCGCCAGCGTCCTCGCGCAGCAGCAGAGCGCGCGCGACGACGAGCCTGGGACGCCCCGCGTCATCCCCGTGATTTACGACGGCGAGGACCTCGACGAGGTCGCGCGCACGATCGGGCGGACGAGAGCGGACGTCGTCGCGCTCCACTCCGAGGCCGAGTACCGCGTCGCGATGCTCGGGTTCCTGCCGGGCTTCGCATACCTCCGCGGCCTTCCGAGCGAGCTCCGCTTGCCACGACGTGCGCCGCGGCCGCGCGTCCCTGCGAGGAGCGTCGCGATCGCTGCAGACTACACGGGGATCTACCCGTTCGCCTCGCCGGGAGGATGGCACCTCCTCGGCCGCGCCCCCGGCTTCGAGGCATTCGGCGCGGGCCCCGCCGGAGCGGCCGCGCTCGCGATCGGAGACGTCGTCCGCTTCGCGCCGGCGCCCGAGGAGCCGTTGCTCCCGCCTCCGCGCCAGGAGCCAGCCCTCGCCTCACCGTCCGGCGTCCACCTCGAGATCACGCGCGCCGCCGGGTTCGCGCTCCTCGTCGATGCCGGACGCCCCGGACGAATGCACGACGGCGTGCCTCCCGGCGGACCGCTCGTGCGATCGGCCTTCGAGCACGCCAACGTGCTCGCCGGCAACGAGGCCGGGGCATGCGCGCTCGAGATCTCGGGGACCATCGAGGTCACCGCGCGCGGCGGCTCGATCACGATCGCCGACGACGAGGGCGGCGCCGTCACGCTCCGCGACGGCGAGCGCCACGTCGTGTCGACGGCAGGACGGGCGCGCGTCCGCTACCTCGCGCTAGAGGGCGGCATCGACGCGCCGGTCATCCTCGGAGGGCGTGGCGCGCTGCTCGTCGCGGGGATCGGACGTCTCTTCCGGCGAGGTGATCGACTCGCGCCCCTCGTCCGGTCCGGCGAGACGCACCCGGCGACCGCGCAGACGCCGGCCCTGACCGACGAGCCGATCGCGATCATGGAAGGTCCCGACGCGGCCTTGCTCCCGCGCGGCGCGCTCGTGACGGAGGACTTCCGCGTGTCCGCGGCGTCGGATCGAACCGGGACCCGCCTCGAAGGGAACATGTCCCTGCCGGCGCCGGCGTCGGCGAAGTCGACGCCGATGGTCATGGGTGCGATCGAGCTGACCCCGTCGGGGCTCATCGTGTTCGGGCCCGATCACCCGACGACCGGGGGCTATCCGGTGGTCGCCGTCGTCCGATCGGCGTCCCTCGATCGGCTCTTCTCGAGGCCGATCGGCGCAGCCGTCCGCTTCACGTTCGCCTGACCGCACCGGACCTTCGCCGCGTCGGGCGCAGACGGCTCGCGCCGCCCCGCGTCATCGGCGGAAGTCGAGGCCCGTAGTGAGATCGCGCACTTCGCCGGTTTCGGTGCCTCCCGTCACCCACATTTTTCCGGCAGATCTCGGGGCCGTCACCAGGAGACGTCGATGGAGACTTGCCCAAAGGCTGAAAACGTAGCCACAACAGAAGCGTGAGACTGGCATCCTTCATCCTCGTGCCTGCACTGGCCGTGGCGGTGGCGGCGTGTGACCCGGCGACGCCGGACCGCGCGGTCACGACGTCGGCCGAGACCAACGTCGTCACCCCGAAGGTGACCTGGCCGGCAGGCGCCAAGGCCGATGCCCGTGCGTTCGCGGCCCTCGGAGAGCCAACGCGCGCCGCGGAGCTCGCCGGCCGATCGCCGGTGCCGGTCCTCGCCCCCACGAGCGTCACGTTCGAGCGCCCCACGTTCGTCGTCGGTGCCGAGTACTACGCGCTCACCGGACGCGTCGCGGGCGCGACGGTCGCGATTCAAGGAACGCGAGCTGCGCATCGCCACGAGGACATCGCGCCGATCACGGGCGATCGCCTCCTCCGGGGCACCCGCGGCTTCGTCTCGGTGAACGAGAGCATTCGCACGACGTCGTGGATCGAGAACGGCGTCGCCTACTCCGTCGACATCGAGTGCGCCGATCCCACGGACAAGCGGTGCGTGGACGAGGCGTTCGCGCTCGACATCGTCGAGCACCTCGCCTTCGCCGGCGGAGGGGCACGATGATGCGACGGTTCGCTCCCGCCCTCGCCGTACTGACGATGCTCACGGTCGCCCGCGCTGCTGCCGGCGCCGATGCCGGCGTCGATGCCGGCGGCGTTCCGTTCACCTACGATCCGCCGGGCAAGCTCGTTCCCGGATCGGGTAAGGGCCGCGACGACTCGAAGGTCTACGTGCCTGGCATCCGCTTCCCGATGGAGAGCGGGCCTGCCTACGCGAACTCGCAGGTCTGGGGCCACGGCGGAGGCAGCGGCCCGAAGAACTCGAGCCAGTGCGACAAGGAGAACTTCTCCTATCCGTGGCACGACAACTACTGCGAGTCGCGCTCCTGGGACATGCCGCTCTGCCCCTCCGGCACGGGCCATCAGGGGCAGGACATCCGGGCCGCCACGTGCGAGAAGGACGTCCACTGGGTCGTCGCCGCGAGTGACGGCAAGGTCACCAACGTCGGCTCGTACTCGGTCTACATCACCAGGGACGACGGGACGCGCTTCGACTACCTCCACATGAGCAACGTCGCCGTGAAGGAAGGCGACGAGGTCACGCGCGGACAGCGCATCGGTAAGGTGTCGAACCAGTTCGGCGGCAGCGCGACGACGGTGCACCTCCACTTCAACATCAAGCAGAACGTCGCGGGCGTCGGCATGGTCTTCGTGCCGACGTACATGACCCTCATCGAGTCCTACGACGACCTCCTGAACCCGAAGCCGCCCGTCGTCGACGCCGGCCCTCCGCCCGTCACGACGACCGAGCCGACGCCTCCGCCGCCGCCGAAGGATCGCCCCACGGAGGAGCCCACTCCCGAGGCGCCCCCGGCCGCGGCCGAGTCCGGATGCGCGAGCGCGCCCGCCTCGGCGTCGAGCGGCGCATTCGCGCTCGTCGTCGGCGCGATGGTGGTCGGCGCGATCCGCCGCCGGCGCGCAGCCCGCTAGCCCGCTAGCCCGCAACGCGTCCGCTCAGACGGCCGCCAGAGACAGAAACGGGAAGGCGGGAAGACGGGAAGGATTCATTGATCAAACTCCCTTCCCGCCTTCCCGCCTTCCTGTGGACTCTCTCTCGGTTCGCCTAAACGAACGGCATTGGGGCTAAGCTCGGAGCGTGCTGCAGCGCCGCTTCGGTCCGCTCGAGGTCGACGTGCCCGTCATCGGGCTCGGGACCTGGCAGATGGAGGCCGACGACCGCGACAGCGCGATCCTCGCGATCCGTCGCGCGATCGATCTGGGCATGACCCACGTCGACACCGCCGAGCTCTATGGACGCGGCGCGGTCGAGGACATCGTCGGCGAGGCGCTCGCCGGCTATCGCGCGGAGGTGTTCCTCGCGTCGAAGGTACACCCCGACCAGGCGACCTACGCCGGGACGCTCCGCGCCTGCGAGAAGAGCCTCCGGCGGCTCCGCACCGATCGACTCGATCTCTATCTCCTCCACTGGCGCGGCTCGCAGCCACTCGAAGAGACGTTCCGCGCCTTCGAGGTCCTGAAGCAAGACGGCAAGATCCTCGCGTGGGGCGTGAGCAACTTCGACGTCTCGGATCTCGAGCACGCGATCGACATCGCAGGCGAAGGCGCCATCGCGTGCAATCAGGTGCTCTACAACCTCCACGAGCGCGACCCCGACCACGTCCTCCAGGTCTTCTGCGAGCGCCACCGCATCGCGTTCGTGGGCTACAGCCCGCTCGGCTCGGGGCAGTTCCCGCGCCCGGGCGGCGTCGAAGGTGACACGCTCGCGAGGATCGCGAGCGCCCGCGGCGTCACCGCCCGCGCGGTCGCGCTCGCCTACCTGACCCGCCGCTCCGGCGCATTCACGATCCCGAAGTCGTCGAGCCTCGCGCATGTCGAAGAGCTCGCGCGCGCCGGCGACCTCGTCCTCGACCGGGACGAGATCGCGGAGATCGAGGCGGCCTTCCCGCTCGCCTGACTCCCAATCGCCTCGCGTACCGCGGCCGCGATTGAACAGAGAGGGATTCAACAGGGAGGCGGGAAGAACTTTTATGTGGGCACTCTGCCAACGCCCTGGCGGCCTGCGCGCCCGAGGGGCGGCCGATGCAATCGTTTCAGGCGAGCGACCGGTCGTCCGTCGCGCCAGGAGCAGACCGAGCCTGAGCCGGCAGAGGATCATTCAAATGATCCTTCCCGCCTTCCTGTTTCTCCCTCAGGGCGAAACATCGTCAGAGAGGGCGGAGGCCCCGCTTCGTCGGGCGGACCCCTCGGACCGGATCCTCGAGCCACGCAGCGAGGAGCCCGACCCACGGGTCGGAGCGATCGAGCGCGCGCAGCGCGTCGTCGAACGAGCACGAGCCGCCTTCGCGGGCCTCGCCCTTCCAGAGAGAGGCGAACGCGCGCCGAAGCGCCGCGATGGACTCGGCCGGGACGCCACGGCGCTCGAGACCGACGACGTTGATCGCACGCACACGCGCGCGATCACCCTGAGCGATCACGAACGGCGGAACGTCGCGCTCGCACATCGCGCCCGCAGCGACGAACGCGCCCTGGCCCACGCGAAGATGCTGAGCCACGCCCGCGAGACCGCCGAACGTGACCCAGTCGTCGATGATCACGTGGCCGGCGAGCTGAACGCCGTTGGCGACGACGCATCGCGACCCGACGACGACATCGTGCGCGACATGGCATCCCGCCATGAAGAGGTTGTGCGAGCCGATCCGCGTCGTGCCGTCGCCGCTCGACGTGTTGACGGTCACGCTCTCGCGGAAGACGTTGTGGTCGCCGATCTCGAGCCCGTGCCGCGTTCCCTGCGAGGCGGCGCCCTTCCGGACCTGCGCGTCACCGCCGATGACCGTGAACGGATGGATCACGTTCGACAGGCCCAGCGTCGTGCTCCCCATGACCACCACATGGCTGAGGAGACGCGTCCCGGCGCCGATGCGCACGCCCGCGTGCACGTGACAGAACGGACCGATCTCGACGTCGTCAGCGATCTCGGCGCGAGGATCGACGATCGAGCTCTCGTGACACCGGCGCGCCATGGCCTTCGATCCCTACTCGTTCCTGGCGACGATTCAATGCCGGACTCGGACCGCCTCCCAGCAGAGCTCGCCGATGCCGTTCGGTCAGCCGTTGCGGTCGACGACGCTCGCCAGGAGCTCGCCTTGCGCACACAAGGTGCCGTCGACGCTGGCCTCGCCCTTCAGCTTCCAGACGTTCGTACGGTGATGGAGGACGCTCACTTCGAGATCGAGCCGGTCTCCCGGCACGACGGGCCGGCGGAACTTCGCCTTATCGATACCGAGGAAGTAGAGAAGGCTCCTCGTCTCGTCGAAGGGCTCGCTCGCATACGCGAGGATGCCGCCGATCTGCGCGAGCGCCTCGATGACGAGGACACCGGGCATGATCGGGTTCTTCGGGAAGTGGCCCTGGAACCACGGCTCGTTCAGGGTCACGCACTTGTGCCCTCGGATGCGCTCGTGGGGGACGATGTCGATCACGCGGTCGACCATCACGAACGGCCATCGATGCGGGAGGATCTGGAGGATGCGCTCGATGTCGAGCTCGGTGCGCTTGCTCATTCGTCCTCGGTGCGCGGGATCGGCGGCGCCCTCCGGACGTTCGACGGCGAAGGCGTCGAACCGGAGGCGACTGCGAGCGGCGGAGTGGTCGTCCCCGTTCGCGTGGGCTCGAAGGGTGGGCTCGTGACCGCGCTCTTGCCTGCGGACGGCGGTGACGGCGGGGG
>MKVQ01000030.1:147874-258955 GCA_001899635.1 Myxococcales bacterium 68-20
TCCTCGCGCCATCCCCGATGCTCAGGTGATCGGCGATGCCGACCTGCCCGCCGATGAGGACGCCCTTGCCGATCATGACCGAGCCCGCGAGGCCAGTCTGTGCGGCGATGATCGTCCCCTCGCCGATCTCGCAGTTGTGACCGACGTGGACCTGCGCGTCGAGCTTTGCCCCGCGCCGGATGATCGTCGGACCGATGGTCCCCGCGGCGATCGTGCAAAGCGCACCGATGTGCACGTCGTCCTCGATGACGACGCCACCGAGCTGCGGGATCTCGCGCGTCTTGCCGTCCGGGCCGGTGACGAAGCCGAAGCCCGCGGCGCCGATCACGGCGCCGGGCGCGATCGTCACGCGTGCCCCGATCTGCACGCGGGGAAGTAGGTGGACGCCCGGCCCGATACGACAGTCCGAGCCGATCACCGGCTCGTCCGGCGGAGCATCGCCGGACTCGAGGAGCTCGGCCATCGCCCACGCCGCGTGCGGGTGGAACCAGCCCGGCAGCGCGGCCACGTCCGCGCGCCCGGCGAGGGCCTCGTCGACGAGCAACATGGCCCCGCGCCCGAGCGCCACGACTGCATCCTCGACGTAGCGCGCGGCGAGCAAGACGGTGAGATCGCCGGCGCCCGCGCGACGGATCGGGACGAGCCGACGGACCGTCCCCTTGACGCCGTTGCGAAGCGTCCCGCCGTGACGCGCGGCGAAGTCCCCGATCGCCCGCGGGGCGAGCGGAACGCCGATCACTTCTTCTGCGGAGCCGGCGCCGACGGAGCGGCCGCGCCACCACCCGAGCCGCTGTTGTACATCTGGATGCAGCGATCGGTGAGATCGAGATCGCCACGCACGTACGCGACGGTGGCCTTGTCGACGACGAGGTCGATGTTCTCGCTGGTCGCGAGGCGCTTGATGATCGACATCACCTTCTCGAAGACGGGATCGGTGAGCTCCTTCTGCTTCTTCTCGAGCTCCTTGTTGTACTCGACGAAGATCTGCTGGAGATCCATCATCTGCTTCTGCCACTCGCCGACGCGCTTCTCGAGCGCGTCCTTCGGGAGCACCTTCGCCTGCTTGTCGATCTCCTCGCGCTGGCGCTGGAGGTCGTTCTGCTTCTTGTTCAGCTCCTGCTGCTTGCTGTCGAACAGCTTCTTCAGCGTGGCCTGAGCGCGGAGGCCATCCTCGGTGCTGGCGACGGCGCGCTGCACGTCGATCACGGCAACCTTCTGCTGAGCGCTGGCAACGCCCGCGAAGAGGAAGAGCGCGAGGGCGAGCGCGGAAGAGACGAGAGCCGTGACGATGCGGTGACCTGTCATATCGGCGGGGGTAGCGAATGCAGCTTCCCAGGTCAAGCAAGCTCCTCGACACGGTTGCGAGTAATTTCGGGCGCTCCTCCGGGTCGTCAGGGGCGCGCCTCCCGTCAGTCGCCCTCCCCCGTCGGGAGGGCTGGCCGAGTCTGCGCCATCAAGCCCTGCCATAAGGGCCTGGACGGCGCCGGCGCTGGGTCCGCGCGTGGGTTGCCCCCCGCGCTCCCCCCGATCGACGTGGCGTACGACGAGAACCACGGTTTACACCCGGCCCGGCAATCCGGTCCTACGGTTCACGTCTGGCCTCACGCCCTGCCCTCATTTTGCCGATGGAAGTGGGTGGCTCGCGCCCGTGGACCGAATGGCACGGCACGTGGATACTTGCCAGGCGGCACCCGCGCCCGACGGCAGCGGCCCCGGAGGAACTCGCCCATGACGTCTCGCTTCTCTTCGGCCCTCGTGATCGGCGTGCTCGGCACGCTGGGCGTCGTCGCGTGGAGCGGCTGCGGTCCGGGCGACGAGAGCCGCTACTACTGCGACGCCACCAACTGCTTCACGTGCGACGCCTACGGCTGCTCGCCCGTCGACGCGCCGGCTCACCCGACATGCACGGGCAACGCGAGCTGCAAGCCGGGACAGGTCTGCACCGCCACGGGCTGCACCTCGCGATGCGAGACGGACGCGAGCTGTCCGAAGGGCGAGACCTGCCAGGCCGGCCTCTGCTCCCCGCCGGGTACGGACCCGGGGCCGACGAAGGAGTGCACGACCAAGGCGGACTGCGCCGACGGAGCGACCTGCAACGCCGGCAAGTGCGAGACGTGCGGCGGCACCGCGGGCCCCTGCTCGTGTGAGAAGAGCACCGACTGCTCCGGCGGTCTCACGTGCGTCGCGGGCGCGTGCACCGCACCGGAGAACACCTGCAAGTACTCGAGCGATTGCGGCGACGCCAAGGTCTGCGCCGAGGGCCAGTGCCTCGCGAGCTGCGAGACGACCGCCTGCGCCGACGGCTTCACCTGCGAGAAGGGCGTCTGCAAGCCGTCGATCGGACCGGGCACCCCGGCGTGCACCGGCGACGCGCAGTGCACCGACCCGTCCGCGCCGAAGTGCGTGAGCGGCTCGTGCGTCAAGTCGTGCACCGGCGACGCGGAGTGCGGTGACCGCAAGTACTGCAACCAGGGCGCGTGTGTGATCGACACCCGGCCGCCGCCGCCAAAGTGCACCGCCGACGACCAGTGTGGTGGAACGGCAGCGATGCCGAAGAAGTGCCTCGCCGGTTTCTGCAAGTACACGTGCACGTCGGACCAGCACTGCCGCACGATCGACAATCGCATCGGCTACTGCGCGAAGGACGGCGTCTGCCGCACCTCGTCCGAGGCGAACGCCGACTGCACCGGGCCTGGCCAGTGCACCGGCGGCAAGGCCTGCATCGACAACCAGTGCCGGTGATCTGATCCGCACACGGTGTGAGGGCGGGCTCGTTCCCTCTCGCGCCGTCAGTCGGGCTCGACCTGCACCGTCACGTACTCGACGGTGAAGCGCTGCCTCAGGAGCGCGGCCGCCTTCGAGCCGAGCTCCGGATCCTTCGACGAGGCACGCACGTGCGCGGTGATCGCGTCGTGGCCGGTGCCGAGCGACCAGACGTGGAGCGCACTGACCCGGGTGACGCCGTCGATCGACGCGAGGGCCGCTTCGATCTTGGCGACCGAGAGGTGCTTCGGCGCCGCCTCGAGCAAGACGAGGCCGGCGTCGCGAAGGAGCCGGAGCGCGCCGACGACGAGGATCGCGACGACGACGAAGCTCGCGAGCGGATCGACGATCGGCGGCGCGCCGAGCCGGATCGCGAGACCTGCCACGAACGCCGCGAACGATCCGAGCGCGTCGCCGAGCAGGTGGAGCCACGCGCCCCTCAGATTGAGCTGATGCCCACGGGCAGCGCTGCCCTCGCGCTCGTGGGCATGGTCGTGATCGTGGTCGTGACCGTGCCCCTCGTGCGCGTGCCCCTCGTGCTCGTGGTGGTGGTCATGGGCGTGCGCATGACCGTGGCCGAGCACACCGTGGAGCAGCCAGGCGTTGATCCCGTTCATCACGAGCGCCGCGCTGGCGACGATGAGCATCACCCCCGATCGAGGCTCCGACGTCTGCGAGAGGTGCTCGATCCCGTCCCGGACGAGCTCCAGCGCCACGCCGAGCACGAGCACGCCGTTGGCGAGCGCCGCGAGCGGCTCCGCGCGACGAAGCCCGAAGGTGAAGCGCGCATTCGGCTTGCGCGACGCCACACGCATCGCCACGAGGCTGATCGCGATGGCGAACACGTCCATGAGGAGGTGGAACGCGTCCGCCTCGAGAACGTCGCTCCGCGCGATCCTCGCGCCCGCGAGCTCGACGAAGAAGAACGCGCCCACGAGCACGAGGACGATCACGAGGCGCGTCGACTGCCTACGCTCCGTCGTCGCCGAGGTCTCCACCGCGGCCGCTTTCTCCCCGTGTGCCCCGTGCTCCTCGCCAGCCATCAGACCAGGTCGTAGTCCTCGGCCAGCGCCACGGTCGATCCCGCGAGGACGCTGGCCGTCTCGTCGTCACGCTCGACGGCACACAGGTACAGGCCCGCGAGGATCGCAGGATGATCCCGAATCAGGCCGAGGAAGTCCTCCCGCGGGAGGTGGAGAGTCACGGTCGGATGCACCGCGACGACGTCTGCGTTCGCCTTGCGGCGGAGGACCAGCGCGACCTCGCCGACGGTCTCTCCGACCCCGAGCGTCGCGATCACGAAGTTCTCGCCGCTGTCCTCGCGGCCGATGACGGCGACTTCACCGGAGGCGATCAGGTGGAGCCCGCTCGTGTCCTTGCCGTCGACGATGAGCTTGTCGCCCTTCTCGAAGACCTTCGTCTCGAAGCGCTCGACGAGCGCCGGCCGCACCTTCGCGGCGACCGAAAGGAGCAGCTTCGACGTGCGCACGAGGTTGGCGACCATGCGCCGGCGGCAATGTGCGGCGAGCTCCACGCCGACGTCGGGGCGTTTCTCGGCGACGGCCTCGAGCGCGTCGCGACGCGCCACGAGGAGGATCGACGGACGGTTCGCGACGACGCTCGCCGCGCGGGGCGCGCGCGAGAGGAGCGCCATCTCGCCGAAGAGCGCGCCGTTCGTGAGGCGGGCGAGCGTGATCGTCCGGTCGTCTCCCTCGTCCTTGCGACGGACCTCGAGCTCGCCGCGCGCGACGATGTACGCCTCCGCGCCTTCTTCTCCCTCCGAGATGACCGCCTTCCCGGCCGGTACCGTGATCATCTCGAAGCATCCGATCAGCGCGCGCAGCCCTTCCTTCTCGAGCGCGCTGAAGAGCGACAGCCGCGAGACCAGCGGCGCCGCCGAGCCTTCGCGAGACTCGTACTCCGTCGAGGCGTCGTGGATGATCTCGGTCGCCTTCGACAGCAACGCAGGCCCGCTCAAGAAGGAGCTGAGCGGCTCGAAGCTCGCGTCGTTCGGGAGCGGCGGCGGAGGCGGCGTGGCGTCGTCCGAGAGGCGGGGCGATCCCAGGCAGAAGGCGCCCGCGATCTCGTCGAGATGGCGCTCGACGTCCCGGCCGAGCGCCGAGAGATCCCCGACGGCGGCGACGGCGAGCGGCAGGTTCCCCGTATCGATCGCGCGCTTCACACCGAGCTCGAAGCCCTCGACCGCGGCCTCGGTGCGCCCTGCATCGGCGAGCAGGCGGCACGTGAGGATCAACGCGCTCGGGACCGACGCGTCCTGCTGGACGACCGCCGCGCTCCAACGCAGCGCTGCTTCGCGCTCTCCAGCAAGAAGGAGGGCGAGCGCGCGGTCGAGCGGTGAATCGACCGTCCGCACTCCGGGCAAAACCGGCGGGGCCATGCGCATGGGCCCCGTATACTACACGGGGTTTGCGGAGGAGCCCGCCCCTTCGTGGGGCCCCCGCAAAGCTCAATCGTCGTCGTCGTTGTGGCGGGTATGGGGCTCGGAGCGCCGCTCGATGAACGAGCTCATCGCGTTGGCCGTAGCGGTCACGAGAGGGACCACCTTCGGATAGTTCATCCGCGTCGGCCCGATGACGCCGACCGAGCCCGCCGTCCGGCCCTGGTTGCGATAGGACGCGCCGACGATGGCGAGCAGACCGCCCGCGAGATCCCCGGCTTCGCGTCCGACCACGACGGTCGTACCGCCGGCCTCCAACGTCGCGTCGAGAAGGCGGACGATCGCCTCCGCCTCGTCGAGCGCGCTCACGAGGTCCTTGAAGCCCGCCGCGGCCGAGAACTCCGGGAGCCCGAGCAGCTTCGCCCGCCCTTCGATCACGACGTCGGCGCCCTTGTCCGCCGCGGACACCGCCGCTTCGCCGAGCTCGAAGGCGCGCTTCTTCACGTCGTCGGCCTGGACGCGCTCGCTCTGGAGCCGCCGCACGAAGAGCTCACGCAGCTCGCCGAGCGAACGCCCCTCGATCACGTCGTCCAGCAGGTTGTGGACCTTCTGGAGCTCGTCCTCGTTCACCTCGGCCTTCAGGAACCGGTTCTGGACGGTGCCATTCGTCATGACGACGACGGCGAGGACCTCACCCGGCAGCGTGCGGATGAACCGGAGATGCTTGAGCGTCATCGTCTCGGCCTTGGGCGACACGACGACCGCGGCGGTCCCGGTGAGCTCCGAGAGCAGCTTCCCCGTCTCGCGGAGGAAGTTCGGTCCCGGCTCGATCTCCGCGAACCGATGCATGATGTGCGCGTTCTCCGCGTCGGTCAGCTGCCGCACCTCCATCATCGCGTCGATGAAGAGGCGGAACGCCTTGTCGGTCGGGACGCGACCTGCGCTCGTGTGCGGCTGATGGAGATAGCCGAGCTCCTCGAGATCGGAGAGCACGTTACGGATGCTCGCGGGAGACAGCTCGATCCCTCGCTTCGAGAGCGTGCGCGATCCGACGGGCTCGCCGGTCGCGACGAACTCGGTGATGCATGCGTAGAGGATCTGCTTTCCGCGCGGCGACAGCTCCGCCATGGCACCATGGATTCTAGCAGCTTCTCGGCATGGACCGCCTGCTCGACCGTAGGCCGGCGCGATCCGAGCGCGATCCGAGCCAGTCGGTCGCCGGGGAGCCCATCCGAGGCTATGCTCTGCGCCTTCGGATCATGGGCTGGCCTCGTTCTCTGCTCGCGCTTCTCGCGCTTGTCGCGTTTGCGGCGCCGCTCCTCTGCGGCTGCCAGCAGGTTGGGAAGCCGCGCGCGCCCTCCACCGACGCGACCTCGGCGCCGTCGAACGAGACTGCAGAGCACGAGCCGGGCGGGAGCGGAGGAGCGCTCGTCACCGCGACCGACGATACCGCCGACACGGACGACGAGCCCGACCTCATCCCGTCGCCGTCGCCGTCGCCGTCGGCGTCCGACGACGACGACCACGACGACGACACTCCCGGCGAGGGACCTCCGGACCCGCCGTCGCTCGATCGGCGAGGCATGCCCGTCGCGTCCCGCTATGCCCGTCTCGACCGCGTGAGCTGCGAGGCCGAGCTCGTTCGCCGGCGCATCGCGTTCACCCGCGTGAGCGAGGCCCGTGGCGTCGTTGCTCCGCTGCGGCTGGCCGGTCCGCTCTCCGGCGTCACCTTCCGCTCGAACCTGCCCGCGTCGAAGAGCCGGACGTCGCCTTACGACATCTACGACTGCAGGCTCGTCCTCGCGCTCGACGACTTCGCGCGCATCCTCGCGAAGCACGACATCGTCGAGGTCGTTCACCTCTCGGTCTATCGCCCCGTCTCGAAGAAGGTCGCGCTCCAGGGCGCGGGACGAAGGCACGGTGGGGCGCTCGCGATCGACGCGGCGATCTTCAAGACGAAGGACGGGCGGACGCTCTCGGTCGAGAAGGACTTCGGCCCCCGACGCATCGGCGTGCGGCCCTGCCCCGCGCCGAAGGGTGCGTCCGTGCTCCGCCAGATTGCGTGCGAGGCGAGCGACGCGCAGCTCTTCAACGTGCTCCTGACGCCCCACTTCAACCGGGCGCATCGCAACCACTTCCACCTGGAAGTCACCGCCGGCGTCCGCTGGACGCTCGTGCGCTGAAGGCACGACCGACGCGGCCAGAGAGTGAAGCGCGAGCGTCGGCATCGACGCGGGTAACGGCCGCGCTCGCGCAGGTCGCGTGCGGGTGCGGGCGTGGTGCCCCGGCGCCGCGCTTGCAAGACTGGCGACCGGAGGCAGTGTCATGCCCCCCAGCGGAACCCCGGATCCCGTCGGCGACGCCCTCGCGTGGCTCTTCATCGCCCTCGCGATCTTCGCGGCGCTCATAGCGATCGTCCCGTCGCTGATCGTGCTCGCGCTCGAAGGCCTCGCGAAGGTGAAGCATCGCCCCAGCCCTCCGCTGGAGCCTCGGCCGAGCGCCGCGTAGCCGGCACGGTCTCCATCGTAGCGTAGCGTCATCGCATGGCTGAGGTCCGAGCGACCCGCGCCATCAGCGCTGCCCGCTCCTTCGCTTCCACTCGAACGCGGAGCTCACGGAACCGCGCTCCGCTCAGAGCGAGCGCTGTGCTGCTCGTTGGGGCGCCCTCCTTCCCGACCTCGCTGTCTCGCTCGAAGGTCGTGTCGTCCGGGCTCTTCTCGGAGGTGAGCTTGCCGTAATGGATGTAGCCATCGTAGGTCTCGGCGCGGGTGCCTCTGGAGCTTCGCAGCTCGGGCTCCAGACCAAACGCGTTCTCCTCGCACTTCGTGCTCGGGCGCGTCGTCGAGACGAAGAGCGGGTCCGGCGGTGCGTGGCTCAACGCGGACGTGAGCGTCGTCGGTTCTCCTGGCAGTGCCTGCGGTTCGCCATACCAGATCACGCTGCCGTTCCCGAACGCCGGCGCCACCGAGAACACTTTGTCTTTCGTCAGCTCGTACTCGTGCGTCATGCGGCTGCCGGCCGAAAACTCGTGCTTGTTCGTATGCGCCGCGCCCATGTGGAGGAACATGCGATCCGTCGGAGAGCGCATCGCCGACTTCATGTTGTAGTAGATGACCTCTTCGCGGCGCGCGAACCAGAGCTCGTCTTGAAGGCCGGCTTCGAGGAACGTGCTGACCCACAGTGCGTGGGTCATCGCGTTGAGCCGGTCGCAGTCCGCAGACGTGAGCTCGGCGCAGATGGCGCTTTTCGAAGTCATGATGTGGTCGAAATAGGCGTTCGCCTCCGACGTGGTCGGCGGTCCGCTCGGCAGCGTCGCGAGCACGGTGTCGGCCTGGGTCGTGAGCTTGGTCGCGACCTCCCTGATCGCGGCGATCGGCGTCTGAGGCATGTACGCGTAGTCGACCGCCACCACTCGGATCGGGATCCCCTTCTTCGCGAGCTCCCGGGCGGTGACCGTCAGGATGCGCCCGAACATGTTCGGCGCGAGCTGCTGGAGCCATTGGTCGACGGCCTCGTCCTCTCCGGTCGCCACCCAACTCGTCAAGCGCTCGCCCATTTCCATCGGGAGCTCGAAGGCGAGGACGTTCACCTGATTCCTCGTTGCGAGCTCCTCGAGGAGGATCGAGCTCATGATCCCGATCTCGTTCGTCCCGTGGACCTCACCCATCATGAAGATCTTCTGCGAGCCATAGAGCTCGACGAGCGGCCGGACGTCCCACACCGCGTCTGCGCCTTCCCCACAGCGCAGAGGGATGGCGCTCTCCTTCACGAAGCTCGCGATCGCCGTCTTGGTCGTCGGAGCGGGCTCGAGGTTCGGGCACGAGACCGGTTCGATGGGCTCCGAACACGTTCGAGCGCCCCTTCCGGCGTCGGGCGTGCTCGGGTCGGGCGCCGCATCCTCTTCGGGCACCGTGACAGGTAGATCGTCGTCCGGCACAAGCCGGCTCTCGCCGCAAGCTAGGACAGCCCCGGCAACGGCAGCCAGAAGACACGCAATCGCGCTCACTTTCATCAAGGACCTCCCTCCCTCGAATGGGTCGGGTGGCACAACTTCACCACCGAAGAACAAGAGGGCCGGCCGTGAGAGCAATCCGCGTTCCGGCGGACGTCCCTGAACGCATCGCAGCGAAACAGGCGGAAGGCTCGGAGCGTGTCGACGGTCCGCCGGTTCCGGACCTCGACGCGAGGGTTCCCACGCCGAGGAGCGGAACGAGAGACGGTTGGAGACTGAAGCGCACGCGCATGTCTCCGTGCGCGACGTTGGTGTTCGGGCACACGAGGGCACGCGAGCTCATCAGTGCCGCGGCGGCGCGCGCGGTCATCCCGGCGAGGGAGGCGCGATGAGGAGCTCCCGGAAGTCCCGCCCCCGCCCCTTCCCGCTGTCGGCCCCGCCCCGTCTGCTCGCCTCGCCCCCGAAGTGCGAGGGCGGAGCAAGCATCTCAGCGGTCGAGCCGGGTGAGGAGCCCAACGAGCCCGCCCGACCTACCGCGTTGGGCGGCCTCAGCCGTGCCGTCGCCGCGTGAGCGAGATCTCGACGGCCGTGGCGACGTCGTCCACCGCCGTGCGCGGAGGCAACGCCTCTGGCGTTGTCGGCCCGGGGTGACTCGGGCGCGGGACGAGCGGGACGAGCGGGACGAGCGGGACGTAACCGTCCCGCCACACTTTGAACCGGCCCGTCTTTGTGGTTGGATGCCCCGCTTTTCGAGGCTGACTCGGAGGGCCCCGAGGCCAAGATGGGGACACACGAAGAGGTCCGACGTGAAGGTATCGATGGCGGAGATGCAGGCGACGACGGGTCGGGTGGCAGCGTGAGCGACACTCCGAAGGCGGGCCACCCGCGCGGTCTCTACACACTCTTCGGCGCCGAGGCGTGGGAGCGCTTCTCCTACTACGGGATGAGGGCACTCCTCGTCCTCTATCTCACCAAGAAGATCGGCCTCGATCGGGCGCAGGCGCTCGAGATCTACGGCATGTACACGGGCCTCGTGTACCTCACGCCGCTCCTCGGCGGCTACCTCGCCGACAAGATCCTCGGCCGCCGGAAGGCGGTGCTGATCGGCGGCATCGTGATGGCGCTCGGCCAGGTCGCGCTCATGTTCGAGCCGACGCTGTTCCTCGCGCTCGGCCTCCTCATCGCGGGCAACGGCTTCTTCAAGCCGAACATCTCGACGATGGTCGGCGGCCTCTATCGCGAAGGCGACACCCGACGCGACGGCGCATTCACGATCTTCTACATGGGGATCAACCTCGGCGCCCTGTGGTCGCCGATCATCTGCGGCAACCTCGGCGAGAAGGTGTCGTTCGCGCTCGGCTTCGGCTCGGCGGCGCTCGGCATGACGTTCGGGCTCGTGCAGTTCCTCGCAGGGCAAAAGCACCTCGGCGACGGCGGCCTCCCGCCGGGACGCGAGGCGGCCCTCGCGAAGAGCGATGGCGGTCCGTACCGCGAGCAGAACATCAACGCCGGCAAGAGCTCGCTGCTCATCGCGCGCGACTACATCGACGTCGTCATCTGGACGGTCGGCACCTGCGCGCTCGTCTGGGGCGTCCTCTTCGCGTGGCAGTTCGTCGGTCCCGTCTGGACGGCCGCGCCGGGCATCGTGAAGGGCCTCTTCGGCCTCGCCGCGATCGGCGCTGTGTTCTTCCAGCTCTTCAAGGGCTCGAGCGGCCAGGAAGTCCAGCAGATCCTCGTCATCATCATCCTCTGCGCGTTCAACATCTTCTTCTGGATGGGGTTCGAGCAGGCGGGCGGGACGATGACCCTCTTCGCCGACGAGCAGACCGACCGCAACGTGGGTGGGCTCGGGATGCTCGCCATCGCGGCCTTCGTCTTCGCGTGCGCGTACAACTTCCGCCGCTCGACGAAGGATCAGGCGAGCGGGAAGGCGCTGTGGCTCGGGCTCACCGGCATGTTCGGCCTGGCCGGCCTCGCCGCCGTCGGCTTGGCCATCTACAACTTCGCGACCGGCTCGACGACGAACATCCCGGCCTCGCAGTTCCAGGCGATCAACCCGCTCCTGATCGTCGCGCTCGCGCCGACGTTCTCGAACCTCTGGGATCGCCTCGACAACAGCAAGTACCGCACGTCGACCCCGACGAAGATGGCCATCGGCATGGTGATCCTCGGGCTCGGCTTCGTGGTCCTCTTCGCCGGCCAGAAGATCGCGATGGCGACCGGGACGAAGGCGAGCGCCGCGTGGCTCGTCGCCGTCTACACCATCCACACGATCGGCGAGCTGTGCCTCTCCCCGATCGGCCTCTCGATGGTGACGAAGCTCGCTCCGCCGCGCGTCTCGTCGCTCGCGATGGGCCTCTGGCTCTTCTCGTCCGCGGTCGCGAACTACCTCGCGGGCATCCTCGAGTCGCTCCTCGCGCACACGAGCGTGCCGATCTACGCCTTCCTCGCCGGCAGCTCGATCGGCCCGGCGATCCTGCTCCTCGCGCTGACGCCGCTCCTCAAGAAGTGGATGCACGGCAAGGCGTGACCCGCGGCCCGGCCTCCGTTCGGGCATCGCTCCGCCGACGAACGATGCCCGCAACGGTAGGTCGATAGGCCGATAGGCCGCTGCACGGCGAGCCTTCATCCGCGTGGAGCGCGCACGCTCCACGCCAAGGCCTCCCCGCGGCCGGGGCGCCACCGGCACCTGCAGCCGGCACCACACGCCCACTTCCCGCCGCGTTTCTCGTGAGCGTTCACGGACGAGGCCCTGCTACCTTGGCCGGTTCGCTGTGTCCCGTGACCTGAAGGGCAGGTGCGGAGATGCGGGCGTGAACTGGATGGTGAATGTTCGCGAGTCGGTGGTTTCGTGGTTCGCTCGTGGTGCTCGGCCTCGGCGGGATTTTCGTCGCCGGGACACGATGCGATGAGGAGGCAAAGGACTCGCAAGCCGGCGTAGACAGCGCGACGGGCGCAGACGGCGCGCCCGTCTCGTGGTTCCCGACTTCGCGCCCTTCTCCGCTGCAATGGATCTCCGCGTGGCTCGCCCCCGATGCCCCCGATGCCCCCGCGACGGATCGAGCCGACGCGCCCACGACCGAGCACGAGCGTGTGCTCGGCGCAGCGCGCGCTCACCTCGCTTCGGTCGCGGCGTCGTACGAGCTCGACGAAGCCGATCTCGCGACGATCGTGCATCGCGACACGCACATCGCTCCGGACCGCACATCGATCGTCCGCTTCGCACAATCGATCGACGGTCGGCCGATCATCGGTCGCGCAGTGAACGTCGTGATGACGTGGGACGACGAGGTCGTCGGAGCGACCGGCCGCCTCGCGTCGTCCTCCGCGATCCGCCGCGCACGCGCGCTCCTCCCGCGCGCGCAACGCACGGATGCGAGCGCGGTCTCGACTGCGCTCGCGCAGGTCTCCGTCGGGACGAGAGGCGCGCTCGAGCGCCACCCGTCGACGAACGGCGACTTCACGCGCTTCGCGCCGAAGGCGAAGGAAGGGCCGTTCGTCGGCGCGCGGGTGCGCGACGTGTTCGTCGAGCACGAGGGGCGCCTCGTGCCTGCGCACCACGTCGAGCTCGAGACGAACGCCCGTCCCGAAGATGCGTTCGTGAGCTCCTTCGTCTCGTCGATCGACGGCGCATCGTTGCGTGTCGTTCGCCATGCCCACGCCGATACGTTCCGCGTTCATGCCGACTCGTGGCCGCCGTACGCTCCGTACGACTCGCCGGGCGGCACCAGCGCGACGCCGCATCCGACCGGAACCCCGAGCGGGTATACCCCCGCGTTCGTCGCCCCTCAGCTCGTCACCCTCTCGAGCTCTCCGTTCTCGCGAAACGATCGCTGGCTTCCGCCGAACGCGACCGAGCTCTCGGGCAACACCGTGCTCGCGTACGTCGACCGCGCGGCCCCCGACGGCTTCACTCCCGGGACCGACCTCGCGGTGCCTCCGACGACGCCGGGCACGTTCGACCGCGTGTTCGATCCGAGCCTGTCACCGACGGCCTCCGACGAGCAGTCATGCGCCTCCGCCACGCAGGCGTTCTTCGTCGCCGCCTTCCTCCACGACTTCTTCTACGACGCCGGCTTCGACGAGCGCGCGGGCAACGCCCAGGCGAGCAACTTCGGACGCGGGGGCCTCGAGGGCGACCGCATTCACCTCGAGGTGCAGGACTACGCCCTCCCCGGCCGCTCGCTTGCGATCATCCCGCCCGACGGAAGCACGCCGCGTCTCTCGTTCGGCATCTATCCGGGGGCAGGCGGTGCCGTCGCGCGCGACGCCGCGATGGACGCCACCCTCGTCGCCCACGAGTGGGGTCACCTGCTCTCGGAGCGGCTCGTCGGCAACGCGCTCGGTCTCGGGAATGGACAAGGGCGCGCGATCGGCGAGGGCACGAGCGACTTCCTCGCGCTGCTCCTCGTGACGCGCCCCGAAGACGTGAACGTGCCGGGGAACTACATGTTCCAGGGCGTCTATCCGATCGGCGGCTACGCGGCTTCGGGCGCGGACTCGAACGCCCACTACTTCGGCCTCCGGCGCGCCCCCTACTCGACCGACTTCGCGCGCAACGCACTCTCGTTCCGCCACGTCGCGCGCGGCGTGGCCCTTCCCTCCACCCATCCGATTCGTGAAGGGCGCGGCGCGGTCGACAATCCGGTGGCTCATGCCGCCGGCGAGATCTGGGCGCTCGCCCTCTGGGAGTCCTACGTGTCGCTCCTGCGTGCGCACCCGTTCATGGAAGCGCAGGATCGGATGAAGCAGTACCTCGTACGCGGGCTGCTCGCGACGCCGGTATCGCCGACCTTCGTAGAGGCGCGTGATGCGCTGCTCGCCGTCACGAGCGCGAGCGATCCCGCGGACGCATCACGTTTCCGGGCGGCGTTCGCCCGGCGCGGCCTCGGAAGCGATGCGATTGCCCCGGCGCGCTCGTCGGTCGATCTCGTCGGCGCGGTCGAGGACACGACCGCGGGCGCCGTGGTGCGGGTCGCCTCGATCGAGCTCGACGACTCGCAATCGCCCTGTGATGCGGACGGCGTGCTCGACGTCGGAGAGACCGGCCTCCTGCGCGTCACCGTCGTCAATCCCGGCCTCGACCCATTGCCGCCGTTCAACGCGACGGTCACGGCGAGCGGCGCCTCGTCGACGCTGAGCTTCCCCGCCGGGAACAGCCGCTTCGTCGGAGCGCTGCCTGCGACCAAAACCGCGACGTTCACGCTTCCCGTCGCGCTCACGGCGGTCAGCACCGCAGAGCCCAACGCCAGCCTCACGATCTCCTTCGACCTTCCGTCGGTGCCGGCGGCGCAGCGAACTCACACCTACCACGCTCGCGTCCACCACGACGTGAAGCTCGCGGCGTCGACGATCGACACCATGTCGACGCGCACGCGCAGCTGGACGCTCGCGCGCAACGGGGCGGCTCAGACGCTCGCCCCGACGTTCGAAGGCGGGAATGACCACGCCCACCTCGAGGACGGACCGACCCGCGGCACGGTCGCGTTGGTCTCGCCGCCCCTGCGCGTGACCGCAGCGCTGTCGCTCTCGTTCCGCATGCGGCATTCGCTTGCGGTCGCAGACGACGGCACCACCGCGACCGACGGGGCCGTGATCGAGCTCAGCGAGGACGGCGTCCACTTCGTCGACGTCACCACGCTCGGTGCCGCTCCCGGTTACACGGGGATGCTCGCGAACGACGTGGGCAACCCGCTCGGCGCGCGCGCGGCCTTCACCGGCATGAGCGAGGGCTTCCCGAGCTTCGTCACGCGCACCCTCGACTTCGGCAACGCGCTCGTCGGCAAGATCGTCTTCGTGCGGTTCGTCGTCGGCGCGAACGGTGATGGGCGCTCCGCGCACGGCCTCGACATCGACGACGTCGCGGTCGTGGGTGTCGACGGCACGCCGTTCGCCGCGCGCGTCGCGGAGACGTCGAACGGCACCACGTGCAATCGCCCGCCCGCCGTCAACGCCGGCAGCGACATGCTCGTCTCCGAGCTCGACGGCGATCCGGCGCTCGGCGTGCGACGCACGGTGGCTCTCTCCGGAGCGAGCGCCTTCGACCCCGATGGGGACGCGCTCACGTTCGCGTGGACGCAGCTCGCGGGACCGCCCGTCATGCTCTCCGCGAACGACGTGCTTCATCCGACGTTCGTCACGCCCGCCATCGGCGCGGACGTCGTCCTCGTCTTCCGCCTCGACGTCGGGGACGGAACGAACACGTCGAGCGACGTCGTGCGCGTCACGATCCGCAACGACAACCGTGCGCCGACGGCGATCCTGACCGGCCCGTCGAGCGTCACCGCCGACACGGCTGGCGTGACGCTCGACGGCTCCGGCTCGTCCGATCCCGACGGGGACGCGCTCACGTACACGTGGACGCAAACGTCCGGGCCGTCGGTCGCGCTCGTCGCGAAGCAAGACGTCGCCACGTTCGATGCTCCCAGCGTCTCCGCGCCCGTGACGCTCGGCTTCGCCCTCGTCGTCTCCGACGGGATCGCTTCGAGCGCCCCCGCCACGTTGTCCGTCGACCTCGTCCCCGCACCGATCCCCGACGCGGGCGCACCGCCCGCAGACGGCGGCGCGCCCGCCACGCCCGGCGGGGGCTCGCCCTCGGACGGCGGCGCGCCCGGCGAGGACTCTCCCTCGGGCCACGGCGCAACGACTCCTGCAGCGGAGGATGGCGGCTGCGCCATGGTGGCGACGACGAACGCTCGCGGCCTCTCGTCGAGCGTGGCGCTCGGGCTCGGGCTCGGGCTCGTCACACTCGCGCGGCGGCGGCTCCTTCGCCGGCGTCTCGTCGATCGAGGGTAGTCCATCGAAGGCTCCCCGCCCCCGACGGTGGGGAGCCGCAGCCCTTCGAGATCTCGATTCGTGAGCGGTTTCGCGCCGGACGACTTGGCGCGCCGATCTCCCACACGGCGGCGTGCCTCGAACGTCACCAAACGGGGCGACGACGGTGCATTGGTAGCTGCGCTACCTTCCGAGCAGCATGCATTCCGCACGTCGCTTCGGCCTCGTCGCTCCACTGCTCGCCATCATCGCCGCGTGCGGGTCCTCCGACGAGAGCACCCCCATGCGGGGCCCCGGCCGTCTCGAGCCCGAGCTCCACTACGAGCTCCTTCCCTGGACGAAGGAGCTCACGGCCGAGACGCTCGCGCGCACGAAGGTCGGCGACGACGATGGCAGCGTGCGATTCCAGGGAGCGCCGAGCCAGCTCGTCGGCCTGAAGAAAGGTGACGTCTTGCTCGCTGGACAGAGCGCGACGACGCCTCGCGGGTTGCTGCGCCTCGTCCTCGAAGTGCGCGACGAAGGCGGCGAGATGATCGTCACGACCGCGCCCGCCCCCATCCAGGCGGCGTTCCGCACCCTGCACGCACGCCTCCCGGCCGGCACCGTCGCACTCGACGGCGCCCCCGCCGACCCGTTCGGAACGAAGCCTCAGACGAAGTACGCCGTGGGCAAGAGCGTCGGCGGAGGCAAGAGCCTCGACTGGCGCGTGTTCGATCAGGACGGCGACAGGAGCACCAAAGACGATCAGCTCTACGTAACCGGCCAGATCACGGGCAAGGTGGCGCTGACCGCCTACGTCGACCTCGACTGGCTCGACGAGCCTGCGCGGATCGCCGAGGAGATCGCGTGCCTGAGCACGGTCGGCGTCGTCTGCAAGCCGAGCCTGCCCGACGTGATGCTCGGCGTTCGTGCCGAGGCGCTCGCGGAGGTGTCGATCGACGCCGAGGGCGCCGCGTCGAAGCGCTTCGAGAGCGACGAGATCCCGATCGACGGCACGAACGTCGACTTGCCGCCGCTCGTCGCGGGACCGGTCGTCATCTACCCGTCGATCGACTTCGTCGCGCAGGTCTCGGGCAGCGCCACGAGTCGTTTCCATGCGGCCGCCGGGATCAAGTACTCGGCCGTGGCCGAGGCTTCCGTGGGGCTGACGAGCGGCGGCGCCTTCACTCCGCCGACGTTCACCCGCGAGATCGTGCCCCCCACGGTCGAGGCGACGCTCTCGTCCGAGGTGAAGGCGTCGGTCGGACCACGCATCAAGCTGATGTTCTGGGACACGTTCGGCCCGTCCGTCTCGGCGCTCGGCTACGCAAAGCTCCGCGCCGATCGCGAGAAGCAGCCGTGCTTCGCGGTCGACGCGGGCGCGGAGCTCGGCGTGAGCCTCTCGCTCAAGGTCCCGTGGAAGCTCTTCGGCGGCGGCGCCGAGGCGCTCGGCGACGCGCTCGGTCTCTCCGGCGACATCTACAAGAAGCGCTTCGGCCCCTATGAGCTGTTCAGCGTACCGGACGTCTTGACCGGCGCGTGCAGCGCTCTCCCCTCGAACGTGTATCCGCCGGGCGAAGGACCGTCCGAGGAGGCGTACAAAGCGCCCACGTTCGCGCCCTGGTCACGCCGCTTCGCGGACGACTCGACCCGGCTCTATCAGTACCCGTACAGCTTCGAAGCACCTCAGACGGTCATCCACGCCGAGAAGAGCATCGACGGCGGCTGGTTCGCGAGCGGGCGCGGCATCTACGGCCTCTTCAAGATCGGCGAGGGAGGCGATCTCCGCTGGTCGAAGAACGTCAAGATCGCGCCGCTCGACGACCGCGAGTACGAGACCGAACGGCCTTCGACGTTCGCGACCCAGGCGCGAAACACCTCCGTGTGGGTGGCCTCGTCGCGCTTCTCGCTGATGCAGCTCGACCAGGACGGCGATCTCCTCTGGGCGCGGCGCTTCGTCCCGAGGGCCCCCGCGGGCGATCCGGCGGGTGATGCGCTCTTCTCGCTCGGCAGCGCGCTCGACGCCGTCTCCGTCGTCGAGACGATCGACGGCGGCCTCTTCGTCCTCTACTCGCTGCAGAAGACGTCGAGCGACGGCCCGGCGATCCTCGTCCGCGTCGACGCGCGAGGCGACCTCCTCTGGGCCAAGCAGATCGCGTTCGAGACCAAGAAGACGATGCTCGGCGTGATGGCACTCGACGGCGACGACGTCCTGCTCGCCGGGCAGTCGTGGGTCGCGGGAGCCGAGGTCGCGCGCGTCCTCCGCGTGCGCGGCGACGGGACGCTGGCGTTCGCGAAGCGGCTCGGCGTCTGCGGGAGCGAGCGCGTTCGTCCCGTTCAGCTCGTCCGCCTTGCTTCGGGTGCGTATGCGCTGCTCGGCGGCTATGGCCTCGCGCCCGAGCGCTCGTTCATCCTCCAGATGCCCGCCGACGCTTCGGCGGCCTCGCTGTTCGCCTGGGACACGAACGACGCGCTGTCCGATCTGCGCGCGAGCCAGATCGCGCAGCTGCCGACGACGGGGTTCGTCACCGCCTCGCAGATCGTCCCCACCGTCGGCACGTCGATCCGCCTCGCTGCGCACGATGCGCAGGGCACCCTCGTCCGCGAGCGCGAGCTCACACTGACGACCGGCGGCACGCGCCGCGAGACGTTCCCCGGCGCGATCCGGCTCACGAACGACGGCGGTCTGCTCATGTTCGCGCACAGCGAGGAGTCGACGTTCGCGCCGCCCGCGCTCTGGGTCAGCAAGATCCCCGCCCGCACGCTGGAGGCCGACTTCTCCGGCACGTCGGTGACCGTCGGCACACCGGTCTCCTCTCCGAGACCTTCGTGTCAGGCGACGTTCTCGCCCGAGGAGGGCTTCGCGCTCACCGCTCTCTCGCTCGAGACCATCGACATCACGGACAAGGTCACCGTCACCTCGGTTGCGGCTCGCCCCGAAGTCCTCTTGCCGAAGCCCTGAGGGCGCCGTCGCCCCGCTCGTGAGAGGCGGCGGCTCGGAGGGCCGGCCGCTCGCCCGACGTCACGCTCCGCGGAGGAACGCGAGCATCTCCTGCATGTCGGCAGGCGGCTCCGAAGTCCAGCGCATCTCCTTGCCCGTCGCGGGGTGCTCGAAGCCGAGCTCCGCGGCGTGCAGCATCACGCGCGGCGCGGGGACGAGCGGGCGATCGAAGCCGCGGATGTAGACCCGCTCGCCGAGCACCGGATGTCCGGCCTCGGAGAGGTGGATGCGGATCTGATGCGTTCGTCCGGTCTCGAGCCGGCACGCGACGAGCGCGCATGGCTCTCCCGCTCCGCTCGTGGGGAAGCGCTCCAGCACCTCGACGTGCGTCACCGCGCGCTGCGTCTTCTCGCTGCCGACGGCGTAGCTCCGTCCCTTGCGGCGCTCCACCGAACCACGGAGGCCGTCGCCACGGTCCTCGACGAAATGCGAGACGATCGTCTGATCCTTCGGGATGCCGTGGACGATCGCGAGGTAGCGGCGATGCACGTGATGGAAGCGGAACGCTTGGAGGAGCGCCTTCTTCGCCGTCCACGAGCGCGTGAAGACGAGGAGGCCGCTCGTCTCCTTGTCGAGGCGATGGACGACGCCGATGTCCGGCGGCGGTCCGCTCCGTCCACGCGCGCGCTCACGTTTGGCGAGAGCCGTGCGGACGCGCTGGTCGAGCGTGACCTCTTCGTCGGGCGTGCGAGCGCGGACGGCGATCGATGCGCCCATCCCCTCCGGATCGAACGGCACGGTGGAGATGCCCGAGGGCTTGTCCACGACGACGATGTGAGGGTCCACGTGGACGATCGCATCGGGCTCGAGCGACTCCTTGACCGTACGCGGATCCCGAGCCGCGAGGTCGAGGGCGACGACGGCGCCGGCGCGCACGTGCGTCGTCGGCGTGGTGACGACCCGTCCGTCCACGGTGATCTTCCCCCTCCCGACGAGATCCCGCGCGCGGTTCCAGGAGAGCTCGAAGAGCGCGCGCACGACCGCGTCGACCGAGGAACCGCTCAGCTCCGGGCTGACCGTGCCTGACCTGCCTGACGTGCCTGCGGCCGCGGGCTTGGGACGCGGGCCTCCTCCTGAGCCAGTTTTGGGACGAGACATCGACGAGGGGCGACGATTTAGCAGGCGCGCGCGTTTCGGGTCTCGCTTTCGCTCTCGCTCGCGTTCGGGCAAAGGAGCAGGTAGCTTGACACGACCTGTCGCACCTCCGCACAATCGGGGGCTGCACCAGGCGTACGTAAGCCTAGCGCCGGCATTTTCCTCTCTCGCGACTCAATCGGAGACGCCCCGTGGCCAAGACACTGCTCGCTGTCGACGACAGCGTCACGATGCGAAAGGTCCTCGAGATCACCTTCAGCGGTGAGGACTTCCGAGTCGTCACCGCCGAATCGGCGCAGGGGGCGATCGGCAAGATGACCGAGAACCCGCAGGTCTGCGTCATCGACACCGCGCTCGGTGGAGAGGACGGGTACACGCTCGCGAAGGAGCTTCGTCAGCGCCACCCGGGAACGTCGATCATCATGCTCGCCAGCCGCTACGCGCCCTACGATCAGGCGCGCGGTCGCGACGCCGGCGCGGACGACTGGGCCGACAAGCCCTTCGATACGCAGCAGCTCATCGACAAGGTCCGCAAGATCATGCTCGCGAAGGAAGCGGGCGGCGCCGCAGTGAGCACGGTCGCGCGGGCGCCGGCTCCCGCTCCGACGGCGCCCGCGCCTTCGCCCCAGCCGCCGCCCGTCGCGAGCGGAGGCTTCCGGCCCGTGGCCCCCGCCGTGGCGGCCTCCCCCGGCATCGGCCGCGGAACGCAGCCGTCGCTCGGCGGCGCCGCCGCCCGAACGGGCACGCTCGTCTTCGGAGACAGCGCTCCGCCTCCCATCGCGGCGCCGCCGCGCCCCGCAGCTCCGACGGCCGCGCCTGCGCCGACTCCGACACCGGCAGCGACGGCCGCCGTGTCCGGCGCCGTGAACGGAGCCCTCGCCGGCAAGCTCGGCGAGCTCGGCCTCTCCCCGCAGCAGGCCGAGGCCGTGCTCGCGCTCTCGCGTGAGGTCGTCGAGCGCGTGGTCTGGGAGGTCGTCCCGCAGCTCGCCGAGACGATCATCAAGGAAGAGATCGCGCGCCTGACGAAGGACTGAGCCTCACGCTCGAGACCGGACGTCGCGCTCGAGGTCCGGTCGTCCACGTCGCGCACTCCATCGTATCGCCTCAAGGCCATCGACCGTCCGCACGTGCGCGGCCGGCTCGGCGACGTGCGTCCGCCTCGCGCGCCGGGCTCGTGGTCGAACGTCGCGCCGCAGCGGAGGATCCGTCGCCATCCGCCGCGCCACGAAAAGCAGATCGGGGCGCGGTGTGGTAAGCGAGGGCATCATGAGCGATGCCAAGGCGGACCTGGAGAAGCCGTACGACCCGCGCGAGGTAGAGGAGCGCTGGTACGCGTTCTGGGAGAAGGAAGGCGTCTTCGACGCGACCGACGACCCGAACGACACGCGGCCGCCGTACGTCATCCCGATGCCGCCCCCGAACGTCACGGGCTCGCTCCACATGGGGCACGCCCTGATGACGACGCTCGAGGACGTCCTCACGCGGTGGGAGCGCATGCGCGGAAAGAACGCGCTCTACCTCCCCGGCATCGACCACGCCGGCATCGCGACCCAGACCGTCGTCGAGCGGCAGCTCGCGCGTGAGGGCAAGACGCGCCACGACCTCGGACGCGAGGCGTTCGTCGAGCGCATCTGGAAGTGGAAGGCCGAGAGCGGCGGCACGATCACGAAGCAGCAGCGCGTGCTCGGCGCCTCCCCCGACTGGAAGCGCACCAAGTTCACGATGGACCCCGACCTGTCCGTCGCGGTCACCGAGGCGTTCGTGCGCCTCTACGAGGCCGGCCTCATCTACCGAGCGACGCGCCTCATCAACTGGTGCCCCGAGTGCCGCACGGCGCTCTCCGATCTCGAGGTCGAGAACGAGGAAGGCGCCAACGGCGAACTCTTCCAGTTCGCCTACGAGGTCGACGGCTCGCCCGGCGAATTCCTCGTGGTCGCGACCACGCGTCCCGAGACGATGCTCGGCGATACGGCCGTCGCGGTGCACCCCGACGACGAGCGCTACAAGCACCTCCACGGCAAGAAGCTCGTTCACCCGTTCGTCGATCGAAAGGTCCCGATCATCACCGACGCGATCCTCGTCGACCCCAAGTTCGGCACCGGCGCGGTGAAGGTCACGCCGGCGCACGACTTCAACGACTTCGCGACCGGCAAGCGGCACAACCTCGAGGAGATCAACATCCTCAACCTCGACGGCACCCTCAACGAGCAGGGCGGACCGTTCGCGGGCCTCGACCGCAAGCGCGCGCGCACCGCGGTGAAGAAGGCGCTCGACGAGAAGGGCCTCGCGCGTGGAGCGAAGCCGCACGTGCTCACGCTCCCGAAGTGCCAGCGCTCCGGCGGCGTGGTCGAGCCGATGATCTCGACGCAGTGGTTCTGCGCGATGAAGGACATGGCCGCCGAAGCCCTGAAGGCAGTCGAAGACGGCCGCACGAAGATCATCCCGGAGGAGTGGACGAAGACGTACAACCACTTCCTCTCGAACATCCAGGAGTGGTGCATCTCGCGCCAGCTCTGGTGGGGCCATGCGATCCCCGCGTGGCACGGGCCGAACGGCGAGATCGTCGTCGCGCGCACGAAGCCGGAGAACCTCGGCCCCGAGTGGGTGCAGGATCCCGACGTCCTCGACACCTGGTTCTCGAGCGGTCTCTGGCCGTTCTCGACCGTCGGCTGGCCGAACGACACCCCTGCGCTGAGGAAGTTCTACCCCGCGAGCGATCTCGAAACCGGCTACGACATCCTCTTCTTCTGGGTCGCTCGAATGATGATGTTCGGGCTCTACTTCATGAAGGAAGTGCCCTTCCGACGCGTGCTCCTCCACGGTCTCATCGTCGACGAGACGGGCGACAAGATGAGCAAGGTGAAGGGGAACGTGATCGATCCGCTCGATCTCGTCTACGGCACCACGTTCACGGACATGGTGAAGAAGACGTTGCCCGGCGCTCCCGAGGCCGAGGCGATGCAGAAGTTCAAGAAGGCGTACCCGTCCGCAGCAGCGATGGGCAGCGGCTTCCCGGCCTTCGGCGCCGACGCGCTTCGCTTCACGCTCTCGACGTTCCCGCCGTCGAACAAGCGCATCGCGCTCGCTCCGAAGCGCATCGAGGGCTACCGCCACTTCGCGAACAAGATCTGGAACGCGACGCGCCTCTCGCTGAGCCACCTCGAGGGCTTCGACGGCAAGCAGCTCACGGGTGAGCCGCCCGCCGCGAAGGCCTGGTTCAACCGGTGGATCCTCGCCCAGCTCGGGAAGTCCATCGCGGCCGCGAACGCGGGGCTCGGGGAGTTCCGCATCGACGAGGCGGCGAACGAGTCGTACCGGTTCTTCTGGAACGACTTCTGCGACTGGTACCTCGAGATCACGAAGCCCGTGCTCCGCGGCGAGGCGGAGTGGATCACTCCGCACGAGCTCCCGAAGGTCGCTCAGACCGGTCCGGAGGAGGCCGCGGAGACGCGCGCCGTCCTCGCGCACGTGCTCGAGACGTCGCTCCGGCTGATTCACCCGATCATGCCGTACATCACCGAGGAGCTCTGGCAGCGCACGCCCCGCCCGGCGTCGCGCAGGAGCTCGGTCGCATTCGGACCGTACCCGCAGAGCACCGACGGCATCGAGGACGCCGGCGCGCTCCGCGACATGGACATCTTCAAGGCCGTCGTCTCGGCTGCACGCACGATCCGCAGCGAGCACGAGATCGAGCCGAAGGCCGACGTCCCGCTCTCGCTCCGCGCCGACGGTGACGAGGCGCGCGCGCTCCTCGAGGCGCGCCTCGGGACGATCTCGATCCTGGTGAAGAGCAAGGCCCCCGTCGTCGAGAAGATCGGCGGCCCGCGCGCCGCTGGCACGACCACGAGCATCGTCCCGACGCCCTACGGCCCGATCGAGGTGCACGTCGGCCTGAAGGGCCTCGTCACCAAGGACAAAGAGCTCGTCCGCATCGACCGCGAGGTGAAGCGCATCGACAAGGACCTCGCCGCGATCGAGAAGAAGATGTCCTCGAAGGGCTTCCTCGAGCGCGCCCCGAAGGAGGTCATCGACGACACCAACGCGCTCAAGAAGCAGCTCGAGGAGGCCCGCGCCCGTCTCGAGGAGTCGCGCACGCTCGCCGCGGAGCTCGACAACGACGGCTGAACCGAGCCCCGAGCCCCCACGCCGGTCGGTGCTGAGCCGCTCGCCCTCGGGCAAGGCCAGCAGCGCCGATCGGCGTGTGTGGGACGGCTCTCTGGTCTCCGGCCGTAGAAGTTGGTAAAGCACGATCGCCCGGGGGCTGTCGCCCCCTCCCTGCCCGGACGCTTGCCTTGGCCGCCCCCGCATGAGCGCGACGAAGACCGACGACGATCTCGCCGAGAAGGCGCCCCCTGAAAGCTCCGACGTCGTGACCACCGAGAAAACGACCGAGGGCGAGGATCACGCCGCGTCGAACGGCACGTCTGCGCGTGAAGCGCCGGCGGACGCCGAGTCGACGACGGACGCGAAGAACGCGTCCGACGGCGGCGAGACCGCGAAGAAGGACGACGACGAGGAGCGAGACAACCTCCTCGAACGTGGAAACCCGCTCCGCTGGAAGCGCGGCCTCATCGCGATCCTCGGCGGCGCGATCCCCGCCTTCCTGCTGATGGCCAAGAATGGCCAGAACGCCTGGGGGATCCCCGTCGGTTTCCTCTTCATCTGCATCGCCGCCTTCGGCGTGATGGACCTGCTCGGCACGTTCGACGACGACGCCTCGGAGAACGTCGAGACGTCGACGCCCCTGAACGCGCTCCTGCCGTCGCTCGGAGCGGTCGCGTTGCTCGCGGTCGCGTTCGGCACGATCCTCTCGCTCGCCCAGTCGGCCGTCCTCTCGCCCTGGCTCGCAGCAGGCCTCGTCCCCGGCTCGTTCATCGGGCTCGTCGCCGCCGTATTCAACCTGGGCAAGAAGCTCGGGCCCTGGAAGACCGACGAGCTCGGGCTCGAGCGGCCGCTCACGTCACGTCACGGCTTCTGGGTGATCGTGCTCGGAGCGCTCCTCTACATGCCGGCGCTCGGCATCTTCAGCCTCTGGGATCCCTGGGAGACGCACTACGGCGAGGTCGCGCGCGAGATCCTCGCTCGCGATGACTGGGTCTCCCTCTGGTGGGCCCAGGACGGCTGGTTCTGGTCGAAGCCGATCCTGAACTTCTGGATCCAATCGCTCGCGATGGGATCGCTCGGGACGCACTACCAGCCCGATCAGATGATGATCGCGGCGAACGGCACGGCTGCGGCCCATGCCGAGTGGGTCGTGCGCACGCCGAACGTCCTCATGACGATCGGTGCGATGTACCTCCTCTACAAGGGAGTCGCGAAGGTCTTCGGCCGGCGCGCGGGGCTCCTCGGAGCGATCGTCCTCGCGACGATGCCCGACTGGTACTTCCTCGCCCATCAGACGATGACCGACATGCCGTTCGTCTCCGCGATGACGGCGGCGATGGGCCTGCTCCTCTTCGGTCTCAACACCGACGAGGAGGCGCGCGTGCGCCTCTACGAGGTCGACGCGTTCGGCCGGAAGCTCCGCTTCTCGCTCTGGCACCTCGTCTTCGGCGCGGTGCTCCTCTGCGCGCTGCCGCAGATCCTCTACCTGCTCTCGCGCAACGTGGAGCTCGTGGTCTTCGGCGACGGGCCGAAGGGCTTCCGCTTCCACTGGGACGAGTTCAAGGCCGGCTCGGCGGGCAACTGCGATCTGCCCGGCAACGACAAGTGCGCCTCCCACGTCGCCGCGAGCCTGCCGAAGGGCGACACCTGGTGGCACGGCTCGAAGGCGTCCGGCGCCCTCTCCTTCGTCCGCTTCTTCGCGGCGTTCGAGCCGGGCTTCCAGGCGATCGTGTGGTCGTGCGTCCTCGGCGGCGCGCTCTACCTGAACTGGGGGGAGAGGCGCGTCCGCCGGCTGGTCTACGCCGCAGCGTGGCTCTGCGCGGCGCTCGCGACGATGGCGAAGGGCCCGGCCGGCTTCGGTCTGCCGATCATCTGCGCGGTCGCCTACGTGGCGACGAAGAAGCGCTGGAACGAGCTGCTTCGGTTCGAGCTGGTCAGCGGCCTGCTGATCATCCTCGCCGTCGCGATCCCCTGGTACGTGGCGATGTACGTCCGCCACGGCTCACCGTTCACGGATCGCCTCATCTTCCACGACATGTTCAACCGCGCCTTCAGTCACGTGCACGACACGAACGAAGGCGACGACACCGGCATCCGCTACTACGTCTGGCAGCTCGGCTACGCGGCGTTCCCATGGACCGGGCTCGTCCCGATCGGTCTCCTGTGGGGCTTCCGGCGGAGCGACTCCGCGCTCGCACGCATCTTCGCGCCGCGCGCAGGAGCGACGGCCGGCGGAGCGGCAGGAGCGAGCCCGGGCGGCGCCGCCGTCGGCGACGCCTCCGTCATGCTCGTGATGTGGTTCCTCTTCGCGTTCGCCCTGTTCACGTTCATGGGCACGAAGTTCCACCACTACATCTTCCCCGCCGTCCCGCCGGCGGCGATGCTCGTGGGCGTCGTCCTCGACGACATGCTCGGGCGCGCGAGCCGCTGGGCGAAGCCGGGACAGCTCATCGCCTACCTCGGCGGCGTCACGCTCGCGGCGGGGATCGCCACCATCGGCGCATCGAAGCTCTGGCCGGGCTCGGTCTTCGGCGCGAAGCCGGATGCGGACGCCACCGGCAACCTTCCCATCGCGATCGTCATGATCGTGATCGGCATCGCGGTCTTCGCGGCCGTGGCCCTGATGTTCAAGAGCGCGCCGGCGGACGAGCCCGCGAGCGTGGTTCAGGATCCGGCCAAGTCACCCTTCCGTGGTGGTCTCGTCAGCGTCGGCGGTGAGGCAGAGAGCGTCGGCGATACGCGCCGTCGCCTCCACGAGCAGGTCATGTTCGGGGCGGCCGCGCTCTGCGCGACGCTCGGGACACTCCTCGTCGGACGGGATCTCGCGATGAAGGCGGAGGGCTCGGACGCGACCGGCAGCATCCGGCTCCTCCAGCTCTTCACGTACAACTACCGGCGCCCGTGGCCGGACGCGCTCGACTTCAGCGCGATCCTCGGCGGCTTCACGCTCGTCGCGGGTCTCCTCGGTCTCGCGCTCGCCGTCCGCTCGCTTCGCCGTCACGCCGTCGCGGCCGTCTGCGCCTTCGGCATCCTGTGGGCCGTGTGGGGCCTCGACGTCTACATGACGGCGGTCTCTCCGCACTGGGGACAGCACGAGGTGATCGAGGCCTACTACCGCGATCGCAAGGGCCCCGAAGAGATGCTCGTCGCCTACCAGATGAACTGGAAGGGCGAGAACTTCTACACGGGCAATCGCATCCCCGCGTTCGTCTCGACCGGCGCCACGTTCCAGACGTGGCTCAAGAAGGAGCGCGAGAAGGGCACGAAGGTGATGTACTTCGTGACGGAGCACAGTCGGACGAGCGGCCTGCGAAGCGAGGTCGCGGGCAAGAGCTACAAGGAGCTCACCGACAAGGCGCTCTGCAACAAGTTCATCCTCGTTCGCGCCGAGCTCTGAGCTCACTCGTCGATCGTCGCTAGCGCGTCAGGCTCTCGGCGCGCGCGCTTTCGCCGTGCGCGCGTGGGACTTCATCGCGTAGAGCAGCACGACGCTCGACGTGCCTCGGGACCGGCTCCGCCGAGCGCATGAGCAAGCGCGACCGAACGCGACCGCCGACAACGACCCTGCGTATCCGACCCACGCGAGCGGTAGGAGCACGCGCTGGTTGCCTGTACATTGGGGGGCATGACCGCCCCGTCGGCTGTCGGCACCCTGGCTGATACGCCGCTCGCGCACGGCCTGATCTACGCGCGCAACCGGCGCCTCAGCGGACGCCTCGAGCTCACCGCGACGGACGGGCGGCGTGCCGTGATCGCGCTCTGGCGCGGGCGAATCACGGCCGTCGAGACGGAGCCGCTCGGGATGTGCCCCGGAGGCTTCTTCGGAGCCGTCGTGTACGAGCTCGGCTTGATCGACGCGACCACGCTCGATGCGACGCTCCTCGACATCGCGAAGACGAGGCGCCTCCACGGCGAGGTGCTCATCGAGCGGAAGGCGATCACGCCTGCGCAGCGCGACGAAGCCCTCGTGGAGCAGGTGCATCGCAAGGTCCATCACCTCTTCTCGCTCCCCGAGACGACGGCGTATGCGTTCTACGACGCGAAGACGGTCGCAGGCGAGCCGCCCATCGCCGTCGATCCCGTCGGCCCCGTCTGGCGCGGCATCCGGGACTATCCGCCGACGAAGTTCGTCCAGGAGACGGTCCGGCGCATCGGTGACAACGCGCTGCGTGTCACGGCGGGAGGCTCGGCACGCCTGCCGCCGGCGGAGACGGCGCTCGCCGCAGCGCTCACTGCCCGGCCGATGACGCTCGCCGAGATGAATGGCGCGACCGAGCTGCCACCGTCGCGCGTCGAGCTGCTCGTCTACCTCCTCGTCATCGCCAAGTGCGTCGAGGCCGTCTCCGGAGCGCGAACGCATCCGTCGACGGGCGCGTTGCCGGTCAACATGCCGAGCGGTCCGGTGCACGGCATCTCGGGCGAGACACGTCGCGCATCGGGTCCGACGATCCGAGCGATCACGACCCCGCTGGGCACTCCTGCTCCGCCGCCGTCGTCGCCGAGGATCCCCGCGACGCCGGGATCGTCGCCCCGGATCCCGAAGCCGCTCTCGTCGACGAAGATCCCTGCGGTGTCGATCGCCTCGCCTACCCCGCCGCCGGCCGGCACGCTCGCCGCGCTGCGGAGCCCCGCGGACCTCGGGATCGAAGGCATCATCGCGCGCGCGGCTGCGATCGAGGATGAAGACTACTTCCAGGTGCTCGGCGTCGCGAACGGCGCGTCGAGCGAGGCCGTGCGGGCCGCGTACATGCGTCTCGCGAAGGCCTGGCATCCCGATCGCCTCCACGTCGACTTCATCCCCATCCGCGGCGAGGTGGCGACCGTCTTCGCGCACATGACGCGTGCGCACCAGACGCTCTGCGACGCCGACTCGCGCAAGGCATACGAGGCCTCACGGAAGGCGATGGCCCAAGCCACGGCGCGACCGCGTGCCGAGGTCATTCGTGCGATCCAGCACGAGATGGGGAGGCGCAACTTCGACGTCGTCGTCCAGCTCTGTCAGGAGCTGATCGACATCGACGCCGAGGACATCGAGGCGCTCGCGATCCAGGCGTGGGCCTCGGTGCGCGGCGGCGAGGCCACCGAAGACGAGCTGCGCGCCGCGCTCGCCAGGCTCGACAAGATCGTCAACATGGATCGCACCGACGATCAGGCCGTCTATCACCGCGGTCTGGTCCACAAGCGCCTCGGCAACGTGCCAGCGGCGTTCCGCGACTTCGCGCGCGCACTGCAGCTGAATCCGAAACACCTCGAGGCCGAGCGCGAAGTCCGCATCTTCGCGATGCGCGCGCGCAAGGGCTCGGGGGAGCACAAGCTCGTCGCGCCGCTCATCGAGAAGCTGGGCAAGAAGTAGCGCGGGCCGGCCCGACCTCGCCCGCCTGCTCACCTGCCCGCCTGCCCCGGGAATGCGTCGAGGAGCCACGGTTCGGCTTCGATCTCCCTCCCGGGCGAACACTGAATCGCCATTCAGTTTCGCCTTGACGCGTCGCACCACGGGCCCCACCATGACCTCTGGGGGTGGCTGAAGATCCGATCCCTTCACGGCAGCAAGGAGCGCACTCGTGACGAAGCCGATTCAGACGATCAACCGGTACAAGGCCGACCTTCGCGAGTTCGCCTTCCTCCTGTTCGAGCAGTTCCAGCTCGGTGAGCTCCTCGGCAAGGCGCCGTACGACGGCTGGGGCGAAGAGGAAGTTCGGACGTCGCTCTCCGAGTGCTACCGCTTCTCGCGCGAGGTGCTCGGCCCGCTCAACGTCGTCGGTGACATCGAGGGCTGCAAGCTCGAGAACGGCAACGTCATCACGCCGACCGGCTTCAAGGACGCGTGGAAGAAGCTCTACGAGGCCGGCTGGAAGGCGATCTCGGTTCCGCCGGAGCTCGGCGGTGCGGGCGCGCCGCGCTCGGTTCAGGTCCTCGTCGAGGAGATGCTCTCGGGCTCCAACACCGCGTTCAACATGTACCCCGGCCTGGCGTACGGCGCCGCCGAGGTCATCGAGCAGTTCGGGACCACCGAGCAGAAGAAGGCGTACTGCCAGCCGATGTTCACGGGCGTCTGGGGCGGCACGATGTGCCTGACGGAGCCGCAGGCCGGCACCGACGTCGGCTCGGCCAAGACGACCGCCTCGCGCAACCCCGACGGCAGCTACTCGATCCGCGGCACGAAGATCTTCATCTCCGGCGGCGATCACGACCTCGCCGAGAACGTCATCCACCTCGTGCTCGCCCGCGTCGACGGCGCGCCCGCGGGGACGAAGGGCCTCACGCTCTTCATCGTGCCGAAGCTCCGCCTCAATGCCGATGGCTCGTCGGGCGAGAGCAACGACGTCGCGGTCGGTGCGCTCGAGCACAAGATGGGCATCAACGGCTCGGCCACCTGCGTCCTCAACTTCGGCGACAACGGCAGCTGCCTCGGCTGGCCGGTCGGCGGCGAGGAGAAGCTCAATCAGGGCATGCCGCAGATGTTCAAGCTCATGAACGCTGCGCGCATCTCCGTCGGCGTCCAGGGCGTCTCCGTCGCCTCGAGCGCGTACCTCAACGCGCTCGACTATGCGAAGGAGCGCAAGCAGGGCTCGAGCATCACGCACTGGAAGGATGCCACCGCGCCGCGCGTGCCGATCATCGAGCACGCCGACGTCCGGCGGATGCTCCTTCACATGAAGGCGCACGTCGAAGGCATCCGCGCGCTCGCGATCAAGCTCGCTCACCACCAGGACCAGGTCACCGTCTACACGGGCAAGGACGAGGCGAAGACGGCCTACCACCAGGGCCAGGTCGACCTCCTCGTGCCGCTCGTGAAGGCCTACGGCTCGGACCAGGGCTTCCGTGTCTGCGAGATCGCGATCCAGACCTACGGCGGCGCAGGCTTCACGCGCGACTATCCCGTCGAGCAGTACTGCCGCGACGCGAAGATCTTCAGCATCTACGAGGGCACGAACCACATCCAGGCGATGGACCTCGTCGGCCGCAAGCTCGGTCAGGCGGGCGGCGCGAACCTCCAGGCCTTCCTCGGCGACGTGCAGAAGTTCGTCGCCGCGCATTCGAGCCACCCGGCGCTCGGCGCGGCGGTGAAGAAGCTCGGCGCCGCGCAGGAGGCGCTCGCGGGCACGGCGATGCGCATGCTCATGTGGTTCCAGTCCGGCCAGCTCGCGCTCGTCCCCCTCTCGGCCAACCGCTTCTGCGACATGATGAGCGAGCTCACCGTCGCGTGGCTCCTCCTCGAGGGCGCGGTGGTCGCCGAGACCGCGAAGGCAAAGGTCGACGCGGGTCACCCCGATCACGCGTTCTACGCCGGCAAGACGGCCGCTGCGCTCTACTACGCGCGCAACGTCCTCCCCGGCGTCGAGCACAAGGCGCAGCTCCTCGCGGACGAGGACAAGTCGCCGCTCGAGATCTCGGACGCCGCGTTCGCGACCGTCTGATCCCTCGCCACACCGTCCCTTTCGTCCCCGCCAGCGCGCGCGTCGTCCATTCCAGGCGGCGCGCGCGTTTGCGTTTCGCGCATCGACGCGAGCCCCTGGGCTATCATCCGCCGCCGCCGTGAGCACGACGCCCCGCGAAGACAACGACCACGCCAACGCTCGGGTGGGGACGACCGTCGATCGGAAGTGGCGGCTCGATGCGCTCGTTGCGATCAGCTCGGTGGCAGCGACCTACAAGGCGACGCATCGCAACGGCGTCGAGACCGCGCTGAAGATCCTCCACCGGTCGCAGTCGACCTATGCGCCGGTCGTCGAGCGCTTTCTCCAGGAAGCGCATCTCGCCAATCGAATCGATCACCCGGGCGTCGAACGCGTCCTCGACGACGGAAAGACGGAGGACGGCTCCGTCTTCCTCGTGATGGAGCTCCTCGCAGGCGACACGCTCGAGGACCGACGCTCGGCGGCCGGAGGCAAGCTCGCGCTCGACGACGCCCTCCCCGCGTTCGACGGCTTCCTCGACGCGCTGATCGCGATCCACACGGCAGGCGTCTTCCATCGCAACCTGAAGCCGGCCAACGTGTTCCTCGCGACGGACGGCCGGGTCGTGCTCACCGACTTCGGGCGCGCCCGTCTCGCCGAGCGCGACGCCAAGGCGGCGCTCTCGGTCGAAGGCCTCGTGCTCGGGACGCCGGCGTACATGTCCCCGGAGCAAGCGCAGGGGAAGCGCAGCCAGATCGACGCGAGCTCGGACATCTGGTCGGCCGGCGCGATCCTGTTCACCGCCCTGACGGGGCGCCGGGTGCACGAGGGCAACAGCAACCACGAGCGGCTGCTCCACGCGCAGACGAAGCCCGCGCCGAAGATCGCCTCGCTGCTCCCGGAGCTCGCCCCGGCGGTGGCGGACGTCATCGACCGCGCGCTCGCGTTCGAGAAGAAGGACCGCTGGCCCAGCGCGTCCGAGATGCGCCGTGCGTTCTGGCTCGCGACCGGCCGTGACGAGTCGACGCTCCCGGCGGAGACGAAGCCGGCCACCGCAAAGCCCGACCAGGGCTCACCGGCGGCGCCGGCCCGTAGCGAGGCCTCGCAGTGGCTGGAGAGCGCCACCAAGAAGTCGGACGATGCGGACCTCTTGCCCCCGCCGGTCGCCGCGTTCGTGAGGACCGACCCTTCGGTGGTGCTCCACGGGGCCTCGCCCGCACGACGGAAAAAGCTCTCGAAGACGACGATCCTCGCCACCGTCGCGATGGTGCTCCTCGTCGGCTGCGTCGCGGGCATCATCGTCCTCACGTTCACCGACTGACCCGCTCCGCTGCGAGCCAGGGTTCAACCTCGAGGGCCCGGTCGCCTGAAGCCACGTCGCGATGCGATCGTGCTCGAGCCTCCGTCGCTCCCGACCGCGACCGCCGGCCCACTCGTGCATCGCTAGCAGGTCACCTCCCAGAGGTGCCCGTTGTCATCGTGGAAGTAGACGCGCCCGGCACCACCGAGGACGTCCTCCGTCTTTCTGTTGTTCGTATCGTGGGGCTCATTCCCGAAAGCAACGCGCTTGGAGCGCAGGCGCGCGACGATCTCGCCGAAACGGCTCTCGTCGACCCGGAAGGCAACGTGCGAGAAGCGCGGCTCGTTCGAGGGGGAGAACAGAATGAAGGCATCGTGATCGAGGTCGATACGAAGCATGTCGTCGTCCTCGCCCTCCGGAACCGGGAGCCCGGCGCCAAGGAGCTCGGCAATGAAGTACGCCGACGCCCTCAGATCGCGAGCATCCACGGCCATGTGGTCAAACTGCAAACTCGATTTGTTCGTCATGCTCTTTCGTCCTCAGATTGTTCGGTACAAGTCGCCGTCGTCTCCCTCGACGGCGGGCTCACCGACGCCGAGGATGCCGGCCGAGAAACGGGCAGAGGACGCAGCGTCGATGGCGCCTACTTGGACGTGGTCATTGTGAATCATGATTTGCTTTCTTGGTGATTGGACTGCCTGACTGCTTCTTCATCGAGCTCGCGCAGGGCTTCCGTGATCGCCGTCACGAGCTTGCGGCGAGTCCCCTCGGACACGTGTTCGATGGCTGACTCGAACTCTTCGATGCGGACCGACCTGAACCGGGCGAGGAACGTCTTCGCCTTCGGAGTCGGTTCGATCGTCCGCTTGCGGCGGTCGTGCTGGTCCTCGACACGGCGCGCGAGTCCTTGGCTGACCAGACGCTCGATCATCTGACTCACCGATGGCAGGGTGAGGTTCATCTTCCCCGCCAGCGTCGTTGGCGTGCTGCCGGGCTCGGTCAGTGCGTGGTTCAGCAGGATGGCCTGGTCCACGGTGACCTGCGACTTCGCGAGGAATGACAACGCCCGCCCGCGCGGGTGGGAGACCTCGTTCACGAACGCCTCCAGTAGGGCGCCCAACCTGTCGTCAGCTTTCATCGCCCCTCACTTCCGGAAAGACACGTGACCCGCTCCAGGTAGGACTCCACGACTCAGCGCTTCCGTCCGGCCGGCTGAGTCATGCGTCGGGCTCGGCAAGATCGACCTGGCGGCACATAGTTCACGCGCACACATAGTTAATTCGCATGAACTAATCGTCAAGGCGCGCGATGGCGCCACCGACGCGACTCCACGGGTCGCCGCGTCGTCCATCGTCGCGTTGCTCGCGATGCGCCGCGTTGGCGGCCTCGACCGTGCCGCTCTCGCAGAACGAGCACGTGACTCGGAGTGATACAGGGCGGCAGCAGGAACCGCGCCTTCGCAGCCGCGAAGGTGGGGTATGTTGCAGTGATGCGAAAGCTCGACGGAGCGCTCCGGACGGCAGCGCCTGGCTTCGTCCTCCTCGCGGCGCTCTCCATCGGGTGCAAGGGCCCGATGGCCAAGATCGAGCGGCTCCGCGATGCGCTCGTCAGCGACGACGCCACACCCGTCCGGGAAGCGACCGCGGGCTTCCCGACGTGCGCCGACGAGCTGCCGGTCGCCGTCGCCCCGGGCAAGCCGGGTCCGCGCGACGCCGGCTGCCTGAGCGACATCGCGAACGCTCTCGGGTCGAAGCAGGGCTTCGTACCGAACCCGCCGGATCACGCCGCCGCGGCGACCGCCGCGCTCGTAGTCACGCGCGACGGTCGCGGCGACTGGCTCGCACACTCGAACGAGTGGCTCGTCGATCTGAAGAGCGGCAAGGGCATCGGTCACGACGCGCTTCGTCTCGCGGTCGCCCGGAAGATGGCGGAAGGCGCCCCGGCGATCGGCCGGAAAATCGACGACGAGGCCACCGCGCGCGCCGCGATGAAGGCCGTCGTGGCGGCCATCCCGGGCGCGTGCCCGACGTACTGGCTCCTCGGCTCGGGCGCCGATCCGAAGACGATCCCGGTCGACCTGTCGGCGGATCACTCGGCGTGCGTCCACAAGGACCTCAAGCGCCGTGAGGGCCCAGGCGCGAGCTACGGCACGGGCCACTTCCGCGCCGTCGAGGGCGCGCTCGCGCTATGGCGCGAGACCGAGCGCGCGCTTCGCCTCGGCCTCCCACTCGCCGACCCTGGCCCCAAGGCGGTTCTAGAGAAGAAGCTCGCCGTGATCGAAGCGGCGACGCGAAAGATCGAGACCACGAAGCTCCCGCCGACGCCGGTCTCCGTCCTCGAGATGATGGGCGACCTCCACGCCGAGGCGGGCGTCGAGATCCTCAAGCCGAAGGACGCGGGCGTGGACGGCGCAGCATCCCCCGACGCCGGCGCGCCGTAGCGCGTCCCTCGCCGCTTCGCTCGATCGCGACGCGCGCGTCAGCGGTTCGCGGTCGCCGCGCTTGGCGGTCCGACGAGCGCCGCCAGCGCGATGAGCCCCATTCCGACCACGACGGCGATGTCCGCGACGTTGAAGACGGGCCAGCCCCGCACGTGGATGAAGTCGACGACGTAGCCGCGCGCGATCCGATCGACGATGTTGCCGAGGGCCCCGCTGAAGACGAGCGCGAAGCCCACCTGCGTCATCCGAGCGGCGCGCACGACACGCTGCCTGCCATCGGCCCCACCGCCGACGAGCCCCGCGCCGACGGCACCGACGCTCTCGACGGACCCGCCACCCGCGATGCGATCACCAAGCGCGACCGGAGGCGTCGCGCCGCCGTCGGCCGAGACGCGCAGCCGGCGCCACGCCATCACCGCCAGGACGACGAGGCCGGCAACGGCCAGCGAGGCGAGCCCGACCAACAGCTCGGGCGAGCGCGGTACCCCGAACACGCGGAGAGCGTTGAAGGCGACGTCGTCGTTCTCGACATAGCGAAGCTCGACCGCACCGCGGAGAACCGCCGGCGCGACCGCAATGGCCTCGGCGCCTTCGAGCGTCGCTTTCGCAGCAAATTTGGAGGCGTAGTCGCAACCAAACAGGCTGAGCGTGAGTAGAATGAGTGCGAGGAGGCGGACGGTAGGGGCGCGCAAGAGCTTCTCCGTCGGGTGAACAAGGAAGAATCGTTACTTCTTCCGAGTCACTGCTTGACTCTCCTCGTTCTGGTGGGTATCAGTGGCAGTCCGTTTTCCAGCTTAGCTCAGTCGGTAGAGCAGGCGGCTGTTAACCGCCGGGTCGCTGGTTCGAGTCCAGCAGCTGGAGCAAAAGGAAAACGAACGACAGGGCCGCGGTCTCCGCGGCCCTCGTCGTTTTGTGGCCGAGCGACGTGCGACGGTTCGGGATGGCTGAGGCAAGCTGTTGCGGGCATGTTCGCCGAACCTTGCTTACGCGCCGCCGAACCGAAGACCGCGAGGGCGACCGAGCGCGTAGGGCCCGGCACGATCACCCCTGCCCTCGCGGCATTCGTCCGAGCCGCGAACGACTTCTGCGCGTTCGTGGATGCTGCCGACAAGCTCAACCTGCCCGACCGGCTGACGAGCGCACGCGAGCTACTGCTCACCCTCTACGCGTCCGGCGCGAAGCTCCCGGAAGTCGAAAGGGTCACCGACCGACAAGCTCCGACCTACCCGGACCCGGAACGGTAAGCTTCCCTCCTGTGACCCCTCTGGTCTTGCTCATCCCCGATAAGCCGGACGCGGAGCGCGACGCCGTCGCGACAGCGTGGGAGAGCGCGGGCGGTTCGGTCTCGCGGATCGGCAGATTCTGGGAACCGCCCGAAGTGGATCGAGCCCACGCGCGGGTCTACGGAAACGACACGTTCTGCCTCGTTCTGGCGGAGAAGCTGGCCTTGCACCTGGTGTCTCCTCACGATCGCATCTTGGAGAGCGCCCCCGAGGCACTGCTCCATCGTCGTCTGCGAATCACTTCCCTCGGGAAGTTGGGGGGCGAGCCGTTTCCGGTCTTTGTGAAGCCGGTCACGCCCAAGCAATTCAAGAGCGGTGTCTACGCTTCAAGAGAGGCGCTTGCAGCCGAGACGCACGGCCTCGGACCAGAAGTCGAAGTCATCGTTTCGGAGGTGGTCACTTTCGTCGCCGAAGCCCGCGCGTTCGTGCTCGATGCATCCGTCAAGACTTGCGCGATCTACGAAGGCAGCGCGGACGCCGAAGACGCCGCGCAGTTCGCGGCGCAGGTCATCCACGCGATCGAGCTTCCCCGAACCTGCGTCGTGGACGTCGGACTGCTTCCCGATGGGCGCTGGGCCCTCGTCGAATGCAACGCGACATGGGGAGCCGGGCTCAACGGTTGTAGCGCCTCGTCCGTAGTGGACTGCATCGCTTCAGCATCGAGTGCAGCCCCCTAGCCCTCCGCCGTCGCCGACTGGCGACGCGATTGGGCCAAAGCACGGCGCTCCCGGGCGCTCGCCTCGAACGGATAGCCGGTGTGCCCCGTCGCCCGATGGACGTCAGCGCTCACAGCGTCGGCAGGATCACGACGAACCCCGGCTGGCCGGCCACGGGGCCACCGCCGGAGAAACCGCCACCCTTGCCGCCACTCCCGGCGCCGCCGTCGCCGCCACCGGCACCTCCGGGAGCATTGCTCACGCCGTTGCTGCCAGGTTTGCCATCGGCGATGTCGAGTCGAACGAGCGCGTTCGTGATCGTCGCGGCGCCTCCGGCGCCGCCGGTTCCCGGCTGGCTCGGGGTTCCGCTGATCATGCTCCCGCCGGCAGCGCCCCCCTCCGCCGACGCGAGCATGGCCCCGCCCTGGATCTTGACCGAGCTCGTGCCGCCCCCCGTTGCGTCGACGCGGGGCGGAGGCGCTCCCGAACAGCTCTGGGACGCAGCCCTCCCCGCGGTGCCGGCGGTGACCTCGAGAACCTCACCTGGTGTGACCGCGAATATCCCGCGGAGAAGAGCGCCCTCGCCGCCGCCGCCGCCGGACAGACATCCGCCGCTCGCGCCTTGCGCGGAGCCACCGCCGCCTCCGCCGCCGCGCGCTTCGATGACCAGCTTCGTCACGCCGTCCGGAACCGTGTATGTACCCGAGCTCGCAACGAAGGAGCTGGCGCCCGGCCCCGCAGGTCCTTGCTCTCCGGCGTCGCCGCGATCCCCGTTCACGCCGGCGGGGCCTCTCGCACCGGGAGCGCCCCCTGCACCAATCTCGCCGGCTGCCCCCGCAGGCCCCTCGGCTCCGACTGCGCCGGCCGCACCGGCTGGACCGGGCGGTCCTGCCTCGCCGGAACAGGCGCCGACGAGAACGGCAACAACGACGAACCGCAAGCAGCGAACACTCTCGACTACGCGCATCAGCACCTCTGTTCACTCACTCGCGAGGCGAGCGAAGGCACGAACGCTCTGTGAAACGAGCGCACGACTTCATACTCCACCGTCACGCGAGGTCTCCACCGATCTTCTTCGTGCGATGGCACGAGATCCGTGCGTGCTCGCCCCCCGCGTGCGGCCTCCGCGAGCGCCTTCTCTTTCCGACGAAGCTCGCGTTCAAGCTCCCTCGACCGTGTTGCCCGAGACTGCAATGCGGTCGATCAGGATCCGCACGTAGGACGGCGAGCTTGGCTTCCTGCGATCAGCCCATCGTGACGACGACCTTGCCCTTCGCGCGGCCTTTCTCGAGGTAGGCGAACGCCTCGGCGATCTTGGCGAAGGAAAAGACTCGGTCGACGACGACCTCGAGCTTCTTCGCGTCGATGAGAGAGGCAAGCACTTCGAGGTCCTTCCCGCTCGGTCGCATGAACAGGGTGTCGGAGCCACGACTTGCGCCTCCGCCCGCCGCGCGTGGCGCTTGCGTCCTCTTCCCGCCCCGGACGACGTGCGTGCCCGGCTCGAAGACAAGGAGCGCGGCGCGCGCTCCCACCTTGGCCACGTCGTTCGGCCGTGAGCTTGCTTCGGTCCTCCGCGAAGGCGCAACCCAGCTGCGCCGATCCTGGAAGGCCGAAGCGGTCGGCTCACACGAGCAGGCTTGGACCGGAGATTCACGCCCGCTCGCCCAACGGGCGGGCGTGAATCGGAGGACAATGCAAGTGAGCACCGCTAGAGCTCGTGTGCTCGAGCGAACGCGCGCAGGCCCCGCGGACGAGCACGTCTTGAAGCGAACGGTAGCGCGTCGAAGTCGGCCCGCACTTTGGACACGGAAACAGCGCTCCGAACTCTGTGTAGACCACCTCCTTCGGAGCCCACTCCGGAAGCTCGACGTGTGCCAGCGGCCCCCCCGCTCGGCAATGGTTGGATGAACGGCGCTTGCCACCGCTCTGGGCTGGCAGCCAGAGGCTTCGCGCGGAGGGGACACGCGCTCGAACTTCACCGTTTCGGAGGTCGCCTCGTGTTCGAGCGCATGCTCGCTCCGCGAGCCGTCGCTCCGGACTTGATGGGGGGGCGGACCTCCTGCGCGCTTTCGATCAGTGCGCGTACGGCGGACGTACCCGAGTCTTTGGCGCGCCACGTGACGAACTCGCTCAGGTGGATGTGGAGGTCTTCGACAGGTCGCCAGGTCATCGAGGTCTGCGAGGCCAAGTCGGAAATGTTCTCGCCGACGAAGGTGATCGCGTCGCCGATCGCGACCAGCGCCATGAGCGCCTCGAGATCGATCACCTCCGCCGTCACGTGCAGCGTCACGCCCTGCTCGTATGCCGCAGTGATGAGGTCCGCGTGCAGACGCGGATAGAGCTGACGTGGCTGAAGGAGCACGCGCTCGGTTTCCAGATCGCGCAGCCGAATCTTCTTGAGACCCGCCAGTCGGTGGTAGGGCGACAGGAGCAAACCCAATCGATCGCGGGTCATCTCCAGGTGGCCGAGGACGTCGTCGGTCGGCGCATAGGCGCCGTAGCCAAAGGCAATCGTGCCCTGCCGTAGCGCCGCCCACTGCTCGACGCTGCTCATCGGCAGGAGCTGCAAGCCGAGGCGTGGTGTGCGCCTCCTGAACGCGGCGACGAGGGAGAGGAGCGCCCCCATGAAGGTCGTCCCCGTCTCGAAGCCGATGACGACAGTGCCGAGTCGCCCTTCGGCGATCCCTTTGGCCTCGTCGACGGCCGCATCGACACTCGCCAAGATGCTGCGGGCTCTCTCCGCGAAGGTCTTCCCAGCGGTGGTGAGCTTGATGCCTCGCCCCTCGGGCTCGAAGAGCGCCACTCCCATCTCCTCCTCGAGGTCCTTCATTTGACGGCTCAGCGGAGACTGGGAAACGTGGAGCCGATCGGCCGCGCGTCGAAAGCTCTGCTCCTCGGCGATGGTCACGAAGTAGCGCAGGTGTCGGAGTTCCATGGGATCGATACTTGCTCAAAAGGCATCATATTGGTCCAATCAATGTCTTGGACGGCTCGATGCCGGAGGCCTACTCAATGTCCCATGAGCTCCTCGAGTCCAAAGTCCCCTCGCGTGCTGGTCTCAGGCGCCAGCATCGCCGGCCTCACCACCGCGTACTGGCTTACGCGTTACGGCTTCGACGTCACGGTCGTCGAACGTGCGTCCCACCTGCGGCCGGGTGGCCATGCGCTCGACGTGCGAGGCCCTGCCCTCGAGGTCGCGGAGCGAATGGGGATCCTCTCCACGATCCGTGATCGCAGCACGAAGCTGACGGGCATCGCCGTCGTGGACGCGAACGGTGACGAGCTCTTTCGCAGCACCGAGAGCACTTTGACGGGTGGCTGGCTCGACAGCCCCGATGTCGAGATCCTGCGCGACGACCTCTGTCGGGTGCTTCATGAGACGGTCGGGGACCGCGTCGAATACCTCTTCGGCGACTTCATCACGTCGGTCGCCCAGGACGAGTCGGGCGTCGACGTCACCTTCGCGGCCGAGCGGCCCCGTCGCTTCGAGCTCGTGATCGGCGCGGACGGCGTCGGCTCTGGCGTTCGGCGGATCGCCTTCGGACCCGACGACCAATTCCTTCGCGCCATCGGCGACCTTCACGTCGCGACCTTCGGCATGCCGAACTTCCTCGGCCTCGAGCGCTGGCAAGTGATGTATCAGCCCCCCGACTCCGTCGGCGCGCTCGTCATGGGATTGCGGAAGGACGCCGAGACGAGGACGTACCTCGGCTTCAACGCCCCCGGGGGGCTCGACTACGACTTTCGCGATATCGACGCGCAGAAGCGGCTCCTGGCCGATCGCGCGGCAGGCGCAGGTTGGGTGATCCCGCAGATCGTCGAGCACATGATGGGTGCGCGCGACTTCCACTTCTACTCCCTGAGCCAGGTCCGCATGAGCGGTTGGGCACGCGGGCGGATCGTGTTGACCGGCGACGCCGGCTACGCCGTCTCGCTGGGGACGGGTCAGGCCACCTCGGTCGCGATGGTCGGCGCCTACGTGCTGGCCGGTGAGCTCGCCGCGCACAGGGCTGATCTGGTCGCCGGCCTTGCCGCGTACGAAGACGGCCTGCGCGCCTACGTGCTGCGCAATCAGGATGTCGCGCTCGAGCAGAACACGAAGCCTGACGAACCCGCGGGCGGCATCCCCGACTTCGGCGCGCTGACGCTGCCGTTCTCGTTCAAGAGCTATGACGAGCTCGCGGGGCGTCGATGAGCTCCACGACCGGTCCGTCGCGTCCGCAGAGACCCGGTCGCTTGGTGTCGCTGCTCCTGGACCTCTCCACGCGGCAAGCCGAGGTCCGGCACGTCGAAGCGATCGGTGCCCACTTCCGCTTGATCACCCTCGAGGGAGAGCAACTCCGGGGGCAGCGGTGGACGCCCGGCGACATGGTGCAGATCATCCTCTCGGGCGCGACGTTGTTGGGGCCCTGGGAGCTTCGATCGTACACGCCGCTCGCGTTCGATGCCGAGACGGGGGCTGCCAAGGTACTCGGCTATGTCCACGGGCAAGGCCCTGGGGCTGACTGGTTTGCGTCGGTGGGCGCGGGAACACGCTGTCGCATCGTGGGGCCCCGCTACGCGCTCTCGCTGCCGAAGGCGGCGCGGCAGGCTGTCTTCTTCGGAGACGAAACCTCGTTCAGCACTGCCATCGCGATGCGTGAGACACCCGCCGGCTATCGCGATGTGCGCTTCATCTTCGAGGTGAACTCCATCGAAGACGCGCGGGTGGTTGTCGAGCGATTTGGCATGGAGGACGCCGCCAAGCTCGTCGTCCGAGAAGAGGGTGACCGCCATCTCGCGGCCGTCGAGCGCGAGATGCTGGACGCGTACCGCACTGCTGAAGCGTCGCACGGGGTGCTGACAGGCAAGGCATCGTCGATTCAGCGCCTGTACAAAGCGCTCAAGGAGGCCGGAGTACAGGGGCGCCAATTGACCAACGTCGCCTACTGGGCGCCGGGAAAGAAGGGACTCTAGTTAGCCTCCACCCATTCACACAACTGCGAGCGTCGTGGACCGGCAGAGCCCGTGGTACGGCGGGAAGCCGATCTCGACCTCGTTCAGCGCGGTGTCGCTGGCGAGCGAGCGGAAGTCGCCGAGATCGTCACGGGTGCCCCTCGCGGAGCATATGACCTCGGCGAGTTCGGTGCGACCGCCACCGCCGTCCACGTAGAGCCGAGTGCGGCCCGTCTCGGGATTGGTGGACTCGCGGCCCCAGGGCATCGCCTGCTTGATGGCCTCGGGGTCTTCGAGCGCCTCGATGCTGACGAAGCGCCGGAGGGCGTCGGCCACCGAGAACGTCTTGCCGTGCAAGTAGCGGCAGATGTTCTTGGTCTGCTCGTCGAGCACGGCCTCGATGCGGTGCTGCCGGATGCCCGCCTCCGCGTAGCTGCTCATCTGCGCGTGCTAACGCCCCTGCGCGATGAACGACGCGGCCACGGTCTCCCAGTAGAACGGCGCCCGCTCGACCAGCGCCGCGCGGGCGGCCCGCTCGAGGCTCTCGGCGATGTCGTCACGCCCGAGGCCTTCCTCGAGCCGCGGCGAAGGTCGACGAAGCTGTATCGAAGCAGGCAAAGCGAAGAAGGCGTCAAGCTTCGCGCGTTCGAGGAGCGCGTCCCGACGAAGCACCGCGAGGCGTTCGGAGACCTGTTCGGCGGTCGGCGGCTCCTTCACACCGACGGCGAGCCGCTCGAGCGCGATCGCGTCCCGGACCTTCTCCCGCGCGTCCTCAGCCTCGAAGTCGGTGACACCCCATGCTCTACTCCACGTTCCGATCCATCGCGAAGCCCATCTCGCTCTCGCTTGGCTGCGCTCTCCTCGCTGCTTGTGTCAGCGACGAGTCCGCCGCGAAGCCGCTCGCCGATGGGCCTGACGCTGCGTCGACGGCCGATGCGGCGAGCCAGCCGGGATCCGACGCGGGGCCAGGCGTGGACGCGAGCACCGGGAGCACCATCGCCGGCAAGGTCGTGTGGCAGTACGCGAACGTCGCCGGAGCGAAGATCGTCATCGGCAACAAGAGCGCGACGACCGACGACAAAGGCGCCTTCGCAATTGCCGATGTGGCGGTGCCGTACGATCTCCACGTGATCCTCCCGTCCGAAATTCGTGGAGCTCCGCCGGAGACGACTGCGTGTACACGGCATACGTCTCGTCGGACGGCGACGGCAGCACGCAATTCCGGCTCATCACCACCGGCACGACGTTCTCCTTCTCCGTCCGCGTCCGCGTCGAGTGACCGAACCGCCGCGGAGCCTCACGAAGGCCGGGCCACGATCTCGACCGTCTTGCCCCAGACTAGCTGCGGTCGATCAGGATCCGCACGTAGGACGGCGAGCTTGGCTTCCTGCCATCAGCCCATCGTGACGACGACCTTGCCCTTCGCGCGGCCTTTCTCGAGGTAGGCGAACGCCTCAGCGATCTTGGCGAAGGAGAAGACTTGGTCGACGACGACCTCGAGCTTCTTCGCGTCGACGAGCGAGGCAAGCACTTCGAGGTCCTTCCCGCTCGGTCGCATGAACAGATAGCGGTAGGCGACGCCGGCGCGCCACGCGCGGAAGCGGAGGCCTGCGCTCACGATCCAGAACAGGGTCGCGAGGCCAGCGCCGCGATGGAGATCTTTCGTGGCCGTTGTCGGCTCGGGAAGACCGGCGATACTCACGACCTTGCCGCCGCGCCGGACCACCGAGAAAGCGCCCTCGAGCGTGTCGCCTCCGACGAGGTCGAACGCCGCGTCGTAGTCGCGGAGCTCCTTCGTGAAGTCCTGCGTGGTGTAGTCGACGACGACATCCGCGCCGAGACGTTCGACGAGGGCCCGGCCACGGGGCGACGCCGTCGTCGCGACGGTCGCTCCGAGGTGCTTCGCGATCTGGAGCGCGAACGTCCCGACTCCGCCCGCGGCGCCTGGAATGAACACGCGCATGCCTTCCTCGACCGCGAGCTCGTCGCGAAGCGCCTGAAGCGCCGTGAGCGAGGCGAGCGGCATCGCCGCAGCGTGGACGAAGTCGAGCGAGGCCGGCTTCTTGGCAACGAGATCTTCGTGGACGCACGCGGTCTCGGCGAAAGCACCGAGGCGTTCCTTCGCGACGCGGGCGAAGACCTCGTCGCCAGGGCGAAACCGCGTCACTCCCTCCCCCACCGACACGACCACGCCCGAGAGCTCGCAGCCGAGGACGACAGGAAGCGCGTACCGATTGATGAGACGGAGCTTGCCCTCGCGCGTCTTGAAGTCGACGGGGTTCAAACCAGCCGCCTTCACGTCGATCCGGACCTCGCCACGTCCCGGCTCGGGGACAGGCACCTCGCGGAGCGAGGCGACGTCGGGGCCGCCGTACCCGGTGAGAACGAACGCGCGCATCATAGGACTGGCCGCACGATAGCACCGGTCCCATACGCTCGACTCGCGGCGGCCCCCGGCATCGCGTGGCACTTCACTGAACCGGCGCGGCGAGCGCCGTGTAGACCGCCTCCTTCGGAGCCCACTCGGGAAGCTCGCCGTGCTCGATCCCCTGAGGAACTGAAGAATGCGTGGCTCGTCGAGGACTCCCGGTTGGATTTCGATCACCTCGTGCGTGAAGCGGTCGCGCTGAGGCAAGCGCTCAACCGGCGTCGAGCTGGGCCGTGTTGGACGTGGTGCCAGCGCGTCGCGTTGTGCGCGCCGTAGAGATCGAGGTGCGCGGCCATCGTGTCTCGGGCCGGCAGGCCGTCGACGAGGAGGAGAATTTGGACGGCATCGACCATCTGGACGATGCCATGGGTGTCGCACCCGCGGGAAACTCATCGCATGCCCTACTCCTCGTTCCGATCCATCGCGAAGCCCGTCTCGCTCTCGCTCTCGCTTGGCTGCGCTCTCCTCGCTGCTTGTGGCGGCGACGAGTCCGCCGCGGAGCCGCTCGCCGATGGGCCTGACGCTGCGTCGACGGCCGATGCGGCGAGCCAGCCGGAATCCGACGCGGGGCCAGGCGCGGACGCGAGCACCGGGAGCACCATCGCCGGCAAGGTCGTGTGGCAGTACGCGAACGTCGCCGGAGCGAAGATCGTCATCGGCAACAAGAGCGCGACGACCGACGACAAGGGCGCCTTCGCAATTGCCGATGTGGCGCTGCCGTACGATCTCCACGTGATCCTCCCGTCCGAAATCGCGCTCACGGGGCCCAAGGGATCGCCCACGGCCTACACCTACGCCGGACTCTCGACGACCGCCCCCGTGCTCTCGCCAGCCGCCAAGGTCACGTACTCGACGGCCACCTTCACGGGGAGCGTCGCCAAAGGAAGCTCGGCAACGAACAGCCGATATCGCGTCATCGCGTCGAGCCCGATGTCGCCGCCGGGTGGCGGTTATGGCGGAGCCTCCAATTCCCCGCCCAAGGAATACGATCTGACGCACAGGTGGCCTCTCGGTCAGAGCGCGCAGTCAGTGACCCTCATCGGCATCGAATACACGCTCGCTCCGAACCACACCGCTTTGAGCGATGGAATCCCGGTCGGCTACGACTTCGGCGCGGCAACGCTCGTGCCCGCGGAGGCCGGACAGACGTACACCAATCAGTTGTCGGATTTCGCACCGATATCCAACAAAGTCATTCAGGGAACGATCGAGCTCCCGGCCGGATATACACTGAGCCGCCATCTATTGCATCTCGTGAGCACCAACGGCACCCCAATCGAGTTCACGGAAAGCACTACAGCTTCGTCATTTTCATACAACGTCCCCGATTTCGCTTATCTGAAGACCGTGCACATCGGCGCAGTCGCCGGCTCGGGGAACGGCGACTACGTCATGGGCGTCGCCAAGGTGACAGGGGGTACCAGCGGGATCGAGGTGACCTTGAACAAGGCGCCGGACCTCCTCACGCCCGCCGTCGACGCCGCAGGCGTCAAGCCCGGGGACGTGCTCTCGTGGAGCTCCGCCGGAGACGCCTGCGTCTACACGGCATACGTCTCGTCGGACGGCGACGGCAGCACGCAATTCCGGCTCATCACCACCGGCACGAAGATCGCGCTGCCCGATCTCAGCGCGCATGGCGCGGGCCTCGCGGCCTCCGCATCCTACAAGTGGAGCGTGACCTGCAACCATCAAGAGACGGCGAAGGCGAGCATCAACGAGGCAGTAAAGCTCGGCGTCTCCTACCTCAGCTCGTCGAGCACACCACAGCGCTCGTTCCTCTCGCAATGATGGGGATGCGGCGCTGGGATGTCGGGTGTTCGCGCCGCCCCCACCGCTCAGCGCTGATCCGAGACTCTGAACAGGCGCACCGGTCGATCCGGCCCTCGCCCGATCGTGCCCTTCGCCTCGAGGTCGAGCTGGACGGCTTTGAGCCACCATCCAGCCTTGTCGCCGCCCGGGAATAGGTCGTCGGGCAGGGCCGGCAGGAGCGCGGCCTTGGCTTCGGCGACCGTGATCCCCGGCGGGGCTGTGAGCAGGACGGCGATCAGCGCCTTGCGCATCGCCATGTACTTGGCGCGGTCGACGCGCTGCGTATGGCCCGGAGAGGTCGCGCTCTCGATCGTGATCTTGCTATCGGCGTCAGACATGGATCTCTCCGTTGCCAACGGTGACCTTCGGGACCTTGAACCCCATCGCGATCCACGCGCCGAGCAGCTTGACGAAGAACGAGACCGATTGGCGCTTGCCGTTCGGGACATCATCCGGAAGCGCCGCGTCGGCCGGAAGGTCACTCGTCATCGTTCGCAGCTCGAGCCTGGGCAGGGTTCCTGCGGGCCAGAGGCAGCCATAGACGCTGAGCCAGTGGCCATTCTGGAACTCGAGGAAGACTGGCGTGTTGCAGCAGGAGGCGACGACCCGACGTGTCTTGGCTCCGGCCGCAAGGCGAAACTCCTTGAGAACGTCGGCGCCCTGGACGAAGCGGACGCGATCCTTGCGGTAGAGAACGAAGCGGGTCCCGCCGTGCGGCTCCAAGAACTGGGGAGCCGAGGGCAGTGTCTGCAGCCTGGTGCCGGCCGTACGGCAACTGTTGCAATGGCATTCGGCGCTGACGATGGGCGCTCCCTGCACCTCGAGATGCACCTGTCCGCAAGCACAGTGGAGTCGAGTGGTCTGCTTCATCGCGAGCGTTTCTCCTGGTTGGAACAGCCGAAGAGGAGGCGGATGTATCGGTCGAGGTGATCGAGGCTCTCGCGCGCCAGCGCCGGATCGTTCCCAGCCTTGGCAAGGACGAATGCGCCCTGGATCACCGTCTGCGTGTGCCGCGCCAAGCTCTCGGCCGTCCAGTCGCCGGAGATCCCCCGATCCTGCATGGCCGCGCCGATATCCGCTTCGAGAGTCGCGGCGTGGCCGAAGATGCTCTCGCCGCAGGCGTCGCGGATGGCCGGCGAGGTCGCGAAGACTTCCTGCACCATCGTGCCCACCAGACAGGTGACCTCGGCCAACTCGCCTGTGATGATCGACTTGCGGAACGCGACGTAGGCCAAGACGCGCTCGAGCGGTTCTTCCGCAGCGTGGTACGGCGCTGCCGCGAAGAAGGCGGCCGTCGTCTCCGCCCAGTGCTGTGCAGCCGCCACGCCGAGCGCTTCCTTGCTCTTGAAGTGATGGAAGAACGAGCCCTTCGTCACGCCGGCGACCAGGCAAAGCTCGTCGACCGAGGTGGCGGCGAACCCCTTCTCGCGAATCGCATCGCGAGCGGCCTCGAGGAGGCGTGTTCTGGCGTCGCCTCGCTCGGGATTGCGCTTCGTCGGCCGCGGCATGAACCAACCATACCGTACAGTCGGTATGCAAGCAACCAGGCGAACGCTCGAGAGATCTTCGACCCGATCTGCAGGCAGCCTGCGTGTTGCCGCGGCGGGTCGACAGACCGGCGCCGCGACCTTCGCACGCCCGATCGAAGACCTCGCCGATCGGAGCGAAGGCCGCGCCCTACAGCCGCGCGACGCCGGGCGTTACGACGATGACATGGCGAACGAGACCGATGGTCCGCGCTTCACTCGACGCGAGTGGCTGCAGGCAAGCGCGAGTCTCGGCGCCGCGATCGTCGTCTCGGGCTGCGCGGCGGTCCGTGGAGCACCGGGACGACAGGTGGAACCCATGAGGAGATCGAACATGCCGTACGACGTCGTCATCATCGGAGGCGGCCCCGCCGGCCTGTCCGCAGCGCTGGCGCTCGGTCGCGCGCGCAAGCGCGTCCTGCTCTGCGATTCAGGACCGCGACGAAACGCAGCCGCGGAGCAGATCCACAACTTCGTCACTCGAGACGGAACGCCGCCGAACGAGTTTCGGCACGTCGGCCGTCAGCAGCTCTCCCGCTACCCGAAGGTGGAGGTACGGGACGTACGCGTCGAATCCATTTCGGGATCGCGTGGTGCGTTTCGCGTGAGCCTGACGTCGGAGGTCGTCGAAGCTCGTCGCATCCTTCTCTGCACCGGGATGATCGACGAGACGCTCCCGATCCCCGGCTTCCGCGAGCTCTGGGGACAGTCCATCTTCCAGTGCCCCTATTGCCACGGCTGGGAGGTGCAGGATCGCCGGTGGGGCTATCTCGCTCTCCCATCGAGTGCGTCGCATCTGCTCCCTTTCGCGCTCCAGGCGCGAGGATGGTCGCGCGACGTCGTCGTCTTCACCGGCGGCGCCTTCGAGGTCCCCGAAGAGACGCGCGGCCAGCTCGAGGCCGCGCGCATCCGGCTCGAGACGACCCCGATCGCGCGGCTCGTCGCGCGAGAGCAGCGGCTCGAAGCCATCGAGCTCTCGAATGGCAGCAGCGTGCCTTGCGAGGCGCTCTTCACGCATCCCCCGCAGAAGCAGGTCGAGCTGGTCCGCGCGCTCGGCGTCGACCTCGACGACGACGGCTATGTTCGGATCGATCCGATGAAGCGCGAGACCTCGGTTCCAGGCATCTACGCGTCGGGCGACCTGACCACGCGCATGCAGGGCGCCGTGCTCGGGGCGGCCTCCGGCACGCAAGCCGCGGCGATGCTCAACGTCGAGCTGACGATGGAGCTCGCATCGACCGGAGCGTTGTGATCAGCGCAGGCTGCTGAAGGCGCGACGGACCGGGTGACCGGGCGCGTTCAGAGCCGGCGTCGAGGAGCGTCGTCCGTGTGCGGACGGCGCGTCTGGGCCGCTCGCCACGCAGCCGGCGTCGCGCCGTGCTCGCGCCGAAACATCCGGATGAAGTGCGTCGCGTCCGCGTAGCCAACGCGTTCGGCGATGACGTCGACCATTTCGTCGGAGTGAAGGAGGAGTCGCCGAGCCTCGGCCATCCGTCCGCTCACGATCCACTGCACCGCGCTACGTCCGGTCGCCTGCGTCAACGCGGTGGTCACGTAGGTCGGACTGCGCCCAACCGCGGCGGCGACGTCGTTGAGCGAGAGGGGGCCGAGACAGTTGCGCTCGATGAAGCGAAGGGCTCCGGTGACGACGCTGCCCCGGGTGGCCTGACGAGCCCCGCTCGCGCTCGAGGCGCGGTCGACCTCGGCCAAGATCAGCGTGAGCAAGCTCCTCTGAACGGCATCGAGAGATTCCGTCGGCCCTGGTCGCTCGCGGCCGGTGCTCTCGAGCTCTCGGAAGAGCCCTTCGAGATAGGGGTGGCGAGCACCGGGGATCTGGACGACCGCCGAAGCCCCTTCGCGGACTCGCTCGAACGGCTCGAGAAGCGAGGCGGTGCGATCCGCAGCAAAACATGGCACGCAGAAGGCCAGCCCCCACGACTCCATGCCCCGCGCCTCCAGCATGCGGTGCGGGGCGCCGGCTGGGACGAGCAGGACGTCGCCTTCGCGGAGAGTCCATTCCCCATTCAGTTCCATGCGCGAGCGCCCGCCCGTGCAGAACTCGAGGACCGCATAGGGGTGCGTGGCAGGCGGGTGCACCACCGGTGGGCCGTCGCACGATCGCCTGGCGGACACCACCGTCGAGCCATCGCTGGTCAGACTGTCTCGGAGAATCGGGCGAACCTGCGACACTCCAAGGAACTACCATGCGCGACACGATCGCGCGACGCCCGGCTCCTCACAACGAGGGTCCGCGCCAGCGAACGCGACCATATGCTCACCATCCCACCGTTGCCCTTGCCGCTCGTGCTCGGAATCATCGCGAGATCGCCGCGTCCACCGCGGTAGCGCCGCTGGCCCGTGATGACGCTCCTATCTCTCGAGCGCCTGGCCCAGATCGGCCCAGAGGTCCTCTGGTGTCTTCGAGGCCGACGGACACCCGCATCCTACCGCCGCTGATTCCACGGCGGCTCCGCTCCTCCGGAGTCAGGCCGTGATGCGTCGTCGTCACGGGCTGTGTGACGAGGCTCTCGACACCGCCGAGACGCGGCGCGATCGAGAACAGCTTCAGACGATCGACGAAGGCCGCCGCGGTCTTGGCATCTCCGGCCAGGACGAAGCTCAACATCCCGCCGCCCCCACGCATCCGGCGACCGTACCGCGTGTAGAGAGTCCCGGTCGCGCGGCCCTCCACGACGTCCAGGACGCTCTGCGTATTCGGAAATGCGAAGGTCGAGTGGCTGTACAGAGGCGTGTGGATGGCGCCGCGAGGGTCGAACGCGCGTCCCGTTTTAGGCAGCGGCTCGTCGATCACCCCGCGAAGCCGCCGGCGTCGAGGAACGCCTGCTCCTCGGAGGTCATCGTCCTCCCGAGGATCGGGTTGCGATGCGGGAACCTGCCGAAGCGGCGGATGATGTCACGGTGTCGGCGAGCGTTCGAGGCGTATCCGAAGCGCTCGTGCAGCGCGACGGAGCGGTCCTGATCGTCGAGCTGCTCGGAGTGCGCGAACGGAAGGTAGAAGAAGATCTGCAGGGACTCGTCGACCTGCACGTCGAAGCCGGCCCGCACGGCGCGATCGGCGAAGTACCTGGCGAGCGCGTCGGTCGCGTACATCCGTGGCGTGCCTCGAAACGCGTTCCGAGGGAACTGGTCGAGCAGGATCATCAAGGCCAACGCGCCGGTGGCTTCGTGCCCCCACGACTCGAGGCGCCCGGCGGACGCGTCCTCGTGCAAATGGAGGAATCGGCGACGGAGCTCGGCGTCGAAGGCGCGACGCTTCCCGAACCACTCGTGAGCGCCCGCCTCGTGCCAGAAGTCGACGACGGCGTGAGGTCCCGGTCGGGCGTCGGTGGATAGCTCGTTGTTCATGTGCAGAAGATGGGCCTCGCCGCCCCGTCCGCGAAGAGCGGTGGCACTCGACGCAGTGTTTGGCATGGCCGAACAATCAGCTACGTTCCGCAGCGATGGATCGCTTCGCCGTGATGAGCGTGTTCGTACGTGTCGTGGAGACCGGCAGCTTCACGAAGGCAGCGGTGTCGCTCGGTGTATCGAGAGCGACCGTCTCGGTGTCGATCCAGCAGCTCGAAGATCGGCTTGGCGTGCGGCTGCTCCACCGCACGACTCGTCGCGTGAGCCTCACGAGCGAGGGCCTGCTCTACCACGAGAAGGCGCGCGACGTGCTCGCGAAGCTGGACGCGACGGAGCAGCTCTTCCGCGAGGCGCAGCCTCGCGTGTCCGGGCGTCTCTCGATCGACGCTCCGACGAGGATCGCTCGACGCGTGCTCATCCCCGCGCTCCCCGAGCTCCTGGCACGGCACCCCGATCTCGAGATCCACCTCGGTGCCTCCGACCGAACGATCAACCTCGTCGAGAAGGGTGTCGACGCGGTGCTTCGCGTCGGGCCGCTCCGCGATTCGAGCCACATCGCTCGGCCTCTCGGGCTTCTGGCGCAGAGCAACTGTGCCAGCCCTCGCTATCTGGCTCGCTACGGCCAGCCGACCACGCTCGAGGAGCTCGACGATCACCTCGTGGTCACCTACGCACCGAATCTCTCGGGTTCGGGAACCTGGGACTACGTCGTGGACGGCGAGGCGCGGTCTCGGCCGATGCGCAGCGCCGTCGCCGTGGACAACGCCGAGACGTACGTCGCCGCCGGCCTGTCCGGGCTCGGGCTCATCCAGATCCCGGCGTACGACGTGAGGCATCACTTCGAGTCCGGCGCGCTCGTCTCCGTGATGCCCCAACACCAGGCCCCAGCGCTTCCCATCTCCCTCGTGTATCCGAGCCGAAAGCAGGTCCCGCAACGGCTGCAGCTCTTCGCGACCTGGGCGGCCGCGCTCTTCGAGCGCCATGGAATGCTCGCGAGCGGCCCGGGCATCGAGCGACTTTCGCCGCGCCGCCGCGAGCCGGCCCGCCAGCAGGGTCGCGCGTCCCGTTGATTGTTCAGAATCCGTAACCACTCTGTCGGGGGTTGGTGGCCTTCTGGAAGGCTCTCGCGGCCGGTAGAGGTGTGCTGCGCATCGGTACCGCGCAGCAATCTCGACTCGCAAGGAGAGCATCCATGACGAATCGCTCACTCAAGGGCAAGGTCGCGCTCATCGGGGGCGGCGCGAAGAACCTCGGCGGGCTCATCTCCCGGACGTTCGCGGCGGACGGCGCGAAGATCGTCGTCCACTACAACAGCGACGCGACGAAGGCGGCCGCTGACGAGACGGTCGCCGCGATCACGAAGGCCGGCGGAGAAGCCTGCGCCATCCAGGGCGACCTCACCGAGGCCACGAACGTCACGCGCCTCTTCGACGAAGGGAAGAAGCGGTTCGGTGGCATCGACATCGCGGTGAACACCGTCGGCAAGGTGCTCCGGAAGCCGATCGTCGAGACGACCGAGGCCGAGTACGACGAGATGGCGGCGGTCAACGGGAAGGCGGCCTTCTTCTTCATCAAGGAAGCGGGGCGCACGCTGAACGAGGACGGGAAGATCCTCACGATCGTGACCTCGCTGCTCGCAGCCTTCACTGACGGCTACTCGACCTACGCGGGCGGCAAGGCTCCCGTGGAGCACTTCACGCGTGCGGCCGCGAAGGAATTCGCGCCCCGCCGCATCTCGGTCACGGCACTCGGTCCGGGGCCGATGGACACGCCCTTCTTCTACGGCGAGGAGACTCCTGAGCGTGTCGCTTTCCACAAGTCGCAGGCCATCGGCGGCCAGCTGACGAAGATCGAGGACATCGTTCCGATCGTGAAGCACCTCGTCACCGACGGCTGGTGGGTCACCGGTCAGACGATCTTCGCGAACGGCGGGTACACGACGCGCTGAAGCCGCTCGCGTCGGGAGCAACGGCTCCGAGATGAGTCGTTGCTCCGCCGCGCGACGCCAAACGCTACTGCCGAGGTCATGTGCCCGAGCGAGCGCTTCCAAAATTGTCGAAGAAGCCCCTTGCCGGCATGTTCGAGAATGTTAGAAATAGGGTCGTGACGTCGAAGCTCGAACGCCATGCGGAACAGCTCAGCGCATTGGGGCATCCCGTGCGGCTGAAGATTCTGCGGCACGTCGTTCAGGCGGGTCTGGATGGTGCCGCGGCGGGCGACATCCAGGCCCACGTGGACCTTCCGGCATCGACGCTGAGCCATCACCTCAAGCGACTGGTGGACGCGCGCCTGCTGACGACCAGAGGCGAGGGCACGTTCCACTACTACTCGGCGGACTACACCGCGCTTCGAGCCCTCACGGACTACGTCTGGGAAGACTGCTGCAAGCGCGGCAACTCCGGTTGCTGCTGACGCTCGACCCCCGCCTCCCCCTTTTTTTGCTCTCTATTTCGACTTTTTTGGAAGGAACACGCGAATGAATACCCTGAAGCCCCACGTATCGTTGAACGTCTCGAACATCGACGCCTCGGTTGCCTTCTACGAGAAGGCGTTCGGGGTCCACGCCACGAAGCGTCGACCCGGCTACGCCAAGTTCGACCTCGTCTCTCCGTCGCTGAACCTGACGATGCAGGAGGCTCCGCGCACGGGCGTGAACGCGAGCCACTTCGGCGTTCAGGTCGCCAGCACCGAGGACGTTGCCGCCGCCTGGACCCGCTTCAAGGAGGCCGGGCTCGTCACGAAGACGGAGAACGACACGTCGTGCTGTTTCGCGCTCCAGGACAAGGTCTGGGTGGAGGACCCGGACGGCAACGCCTGGGAGGTCTTCGTCGTGAAGGGCGACACCGACGAGATGGGCACGGGGGTCGCGGAAGTCGGCACGTCCAGCGCCTGCTGCGTCCCCGAGATCAAGGAGTCCGTAGCAAAGGCGCCCGCGGCGAAGAAGTCCTGCTGCGGCTGACCGCGCCTCACGTGAATCCGATGCATCCCTCGCCCAAGCCAACCCCGCGGCTCTCTGCTCTCGATCGCTTCCTCCCCGCCTGGATTCTCCTCGCGATGGGCGTCGGCGTCGGTCTGGGGCGAGCCTTCCCCGCACTCGGTCCCGCCCTCGACACGGTGAAGGTCGGCGGTGTGTCGCTTCCTATCGCCGTCGGCCTCTTCTGGATGATGTATCCGGTGCTGGCGAAGGTCCGCTACGGCAAGCTCGGCTCGGTCGGAGCGAACGGCAAGCTCTTCGCGACCTCGCTGGTTCTCAACTGGGTCCTGGGCCCGGTCGTCATGTTTGCGCTGGCGTGGCTCCTCCTCCCGGATCTGCCCCACTACCGTACGGGCCTCGTCTTGATCGGCCTCGCACGCTGCATCGCGATGGTCTTGATCTGGAACATGCTGGCGAAGGGGAACAGCGAGATCGCCGCGCTGCTCGTTGCACTGAACTCCGTGTTCCAGATCCTCTTCTATTCGGTGCTCGGCTGGTTCTTCCTCAGCGTCGTTCCGACGTGGCTCGGCGCCGAAGGAACCGCCTTCCACATCTCGATGTGGGAGATCGCGAAGAGCGTGCTGCTCTTCTTGGGCCTTCCGCTCGTTGCCGGCGCCGTGACGCGGTTGGCCCTCGTACGACGGCGCGGCGAGGCTTGGTACGAACGCCGGTTCCTGCCGAAGGTCGGGCCGATGGCGCTGCTCGGGCTCCTCTACACGATCGTCCTGATGTTCGCGATGCAGGGCGACAAGATCGTCGGCCTTCCGATGGACGTCCTGCGGATCTCCGTGCCGCTCATCCTCTACTTCGTCATCATGTTCACGGCGTCGTTCCTCATTTCGAAGAAGCTGGGGTTCTCTTACGAGGAGACCGCCTCGCTCTCTTTCACGGCGGCGGGTAACAACTTCGAGCTGGCCATCGCCGTTGCGGTCGGCCTCTTTGGGATCGCCTCGGGAGAGGCGCTCGCCGGGGTCGTAGGGCCTCTCATCGAGGTGCCTGCGCTGCTGGCGCTCGTCTACCTATCGCTCTGGCTGAAGCAGAGGCTTTACGGACAGCCGATCGAGAACGAGCCGCTGACCACTCCAACCGACGTCGCCGAAGGAGAGCTGCGATGAAGACGATCCTCTTTGCGTGCGTTCACAACGCCGGCCGTTCGCAGATGGCGGCGGCGTGGTTCAACGCGCTGGCCGAGCCGTCGAAGGCAACGGCCATCTCCGCCGGTACGGCCCCAGGGAGCGGGGTTCACCCCGAGGTCGTGCTCGTGATGCAGGAGGCCGGGATCGATCTCTCCGTAGAACGCCCGCGCCTGCTCGACGCCCCTCTCGCCCAGACGGCGTCGCTGCTGATCACGATGGGCTGCGGGGAGCAGTGTCCGATCGTGCCCGGCGTCGAACGTGACGACTGGCCGCTGCCGGATCCGAAGGGACTGCCCATCGAACACGTCCGTGACATCCGCGAAGACATTCGACAGCGCGTCGAGCGGCTCCTCGTCGAACGTGGGTGGGCCCGGTCCCATTGAACGTCGCCGTATTGGCTAGAGCCTCGCCCACGGTGCTCCGCGTCGAGGCCGAGAGCACCTCCGTGCGGGCGACCGCGTGTCAGAGCCCTCGCTTTCCATCAGCCCAATACGGCTTCGTGCGAATGCTCCGCCGCGGCCACCCAGCCTGCCACCTCCAGAGTCACGGCCGGTCGGAGCGCACGCGTCGCCGGCTGAACCCGCCGCCTGCCGAGGTCGAGCGCGGGATGACGATGTTCCGGAATCTGTTGCGTAGATGCCCCGCCGATGACCCGGTGCTCATTACGAACATCGTCTACGATGGCCGTAAATGCTCTCCGCCGCCGACCGCGAGATCCGACTCGGGATCTGGAAGCTCCACATCCTGCATCACGCTGCGGCTCGTGAGGTCTGGGGGACGTGGCTTCTCGAAGAGCTGGCCGAGCACGGGCACACGTTGAGCCCCGGGACGCTGTACCCGGCGCTTGCGCGCATGGAGCGCAACGGCTGGCTGCGACGAACGGGAAGCGCTCCGCACGCGCGGGCGCGGCAGACGTTCCGCATCACGCCCGCGGGGAAGCGCCTACTCGAAGAGCTGCGACGGGAGGTGACGGAGCTCTACGAGGAGGTCGTCCTCGAGCGCGTGTCGCGGAAAGGAGGACGGTAGTGAACCTCGCTCGCTTCCATCGAGCAGGTGGCACGCGCGCGGCCGCCGCCGGCGTCCGATGAGCACGCCCCCCCGGACTCCCGACGCGACGGACACGCCGCCGGTCGAGCCTCACCCCGCGACTGCCCGCGGCCTCGCCGAGGTCGCCGGGACGTTCCTGCGTCTCGGGTGCCTCTCGTTCGGCGGACCGATCGCGCACCTCGGCTACCTACGCGCGGAGATCGTCGAGAAGCGCAGGTGGCTCGACGACGCTCACTACGGCGACCTCGTCGCGCTCTGTCAATTCTTGCCGGGCCCCGCGAGCAGCCAGGTCGTGTTCGCGCTCGGCATGCACCGGGCCGGCATCCTCGGCGCGCTGGTCGCGTCGGCGTGCTTCACGCTGCCCTCGGCGCTGCTCATGATCGGCTTCGCCTACGGCGCGGCGCGCGTCGGCGACCCCGGCGGCGCGGGGTGGCTGCACGGGCTCAAGCTCGCCGCGGTCGCCGTCGTCGCGCAAGCCGTCTGGGGCATGGGCAAGAAGCTCTGCCCCGACCGCGCTCGCGTATCGGTATGCATCCTCTCGGCCGCCGTCTTGCTCGCGATGCCGGGAGCAGTCGCGCAGCTTGGCGTCATCGCCCTCGGCGGCGTCATCGGTTGGTGGCTGTACCGCGACACCATCTCCGTCGGCGCCGCACCGTCCACGTCGGGCGGCAGCGCATCGTGGCTCTCAGCGCACCTGTTCGCCGCGGCGGCGCTCGTGACGTTCGCGGCCCTGCTCGTCGTCCTTCCGGCGCTCGCGTCCGCGACCGGCTCACGATCCGCTGCCGTGTTCGACAGCTTCTATCGTTCAGGCTCGCTCGTCTTCGGTGGTGGTCATGTCGTCCTTCCGCTGCTGCGCGCCGAGATCGTGCCAAGAGGCTGGCTCAGCGATGATCGGTTCCTGGCCGGCTATGCCGCCGCGCAGGCGCTGCCGGGACCGATGTTCGCGTTCTCGGCATACCTCGGAGCGGCGATGGGGCCCGGACCCGCGAGCTGGGCGAACGGCTTCTGGTGCCTGCTCGCGCTCTTCCTCCCCGCATGGCTTCTCATCGGAGGCGCGCTCCCGTTCTGGCACCGGCTCCGCACGAAGCGCTGGGCCCAGGCCGCGCTCGCTGGAGCGAACGCGGCCGTCGTCGGGGTATTGCTCGCTGCACTCTACGACCCGGTGTTCGCGGAGAGCGTGCACGGGACACGCGACGTCGTGGCCGCCCTCATTGCCTTCGGGCTCCTCGAGCATTGGAAAGCGCCGCCGTGGCTGGTGGTCGCCGGTATGGCGGCAACGGGCCAGTGGTTGCTCGGAGCGTAGGCCGAGCGCATGGATGTCGCCCGCCGGAGTGGGCCCATCGATCGCCTCGCGGGACGCAGTCTTCCCTCACCGCCCGAGCTCGTCTCCCGCACGCCACGATGCGCGCAGCAGGCCCGCGTCTTGCTCGTTCGAAGTTGTCATGAACGCGAGCAAAGTGGCGTTGATCGCGGGCGCTCTTTTCGTCGTGATGATCGGCTGCGAGCGGGCCCCCGGCAGTCGTGTGGGCACGACCGTGACCACGGCCGCACACGGCCCACGCATGATCATGAACGACGACGCCGCGATGATCCTGGCGAAGGCGCGCTGTCTGCGCGAGAACGCGTGCGACGAGGTGGGCCCCACCCGTCGCTTCGCCGATCGCGACGAGTGCAAGCGCAACTTCTTCGACGCGTCCCTCGCCACCGTCGAGCCGGAGGCGTGTCCCGCCGGGGTCGACGAGAGCAAGCTCTCGCTCTGCCTCGACGACCTGCGAAGCGAGCGATGCGAGGACATTCGTGCCTCGCTCGCCGAGCCGGCCTCCTGCCGACGCAGTGAGCTCTGCGCGTCGCGCTGAGGCACGACGCACCTCTTCGCTACAGCTCGTCGCGCCGCTCCGGGCACGACTCCCGGTCCGGCTTCACGCTAGCGACCGCCGTATTCTTCCCACGAGCCTTCGATCTGCGCAGCCGCGCTCGCGATCGAGGCCGCGAGGGACGGAAACACCGCGCGGGATGTCGCGCTCCAATCGAGCTCCTCGATGTACTCGTGGCTGTAGTCGCCGACCTTCATCTCACCGGAGGCATCGGCCGTATCGATCAGGAAGACGTAGCCTTCGCCGGCGTCGACACCGAACTGGAAGAAGATCGCGTTGTCGAGCTGCGCTCGGACGCGGTCGAACGACTCGGGCTCTTCGAGCATGTCGGGCTCGAGCGAGCTGCGCAGCTCCTCGGTCCACTGCACGACCTCGCGCGGCAGCAGCACCGTGAAGTCGAGGTTCTCCGCGAGCTCCGGATCGGCGCCCGGAGGGAGGCGCGGCAACGCCGCCGGCGCTCCGAGCTGCGTCACGAGCTCGACGTACGAAGGCGGGAAGCGGACCGCGAGCTTTCGTTCCGCTTCCTCGATCTCCTCGCGGGTCACCGGCCGGTAGCGCACCCGCGCCCCCTTGGCTTCCAATCGCCGCCAGATCTCGATCGCCGATTCGGCTCCCGCGCCCTTGTCTGCCGCCGTCTCGTTCACTGCCATGGCGCGCGAGCATATACGCAGGGGCTTCGATGCGTCGCGATCATACGCGCTCGTGCACACCGGCTACGCGAGCGGGTCGCCGCCGATCCGGATCGGCGACCTCGCGCCGACTTCAGTCGGCGCGGCGCTGCGAGCGATCGAGCGTGATGACGCCACGTGCGCAGAGCTCGCCCAGCGCTCGGAGGACGTCCGGGAACGCGAGCCCCGAGGTCTCGAGCAGCGTGCCGATCGTCGCGTAGCCGTCGAGGAGCGAGAGGATGCGTGCCTCGTTGGCGTCGACCACGGTCTCCACGTAGGCGTAGGCGACGACGTTCGGGACGTCGCTGTGCCAGAGGTCGACGAGCAGCTCCGCGCTCACGTCGTCGAGCGTGCTCGCCGTCGCGTCGTCACACGCGTCCTGCTCGACCGCCTCCGCGACCGCGAGGCCGTCGGACCAGCTCGGCGGGCCGGTGTGGATCCACGCGTACTCGGAGAGGTCCTCCGGAATCGTCGGCAATCGATCGCGCGTCGGCGGAGCTTCGCGGATATCGCCCGTGCGTACGACCTCGGTTTGGATGTGCAGCATGGCCACCCTCGTCTCGTAAACGACTCGAATGGGCGCGACCAACTAAGCGACGCGGATCGATACGTGGATGTGGGACGCGGGATCCGAAGCCCCGACGCCGTGCTCGTGCCGAGCTCGGCTGCATCACCGCCGTGCTTCGCGAAGATCGTTCGGCGAGCTGTAATGATCCCACCCCGCGGACCGTCTTCCCCATCGAAGGAGACAGAAACGATGAGTGGATCTGGATCGTCGAATGGGTGTGCCTGCAAGTCGTGTGGGAACAGGAGCTGCCCTTGCGTGGGGACCAAAGCGCCCAAGGCGGGCGAGTGTTGCTGCGGTCCCACCTGCACCTGCGGCCCGCAGTGCGAGTGTGGCCCCGACTGCAACTGCCCTGCGGCGAAGAACGGCTGAGGTTCTCATGATGGCTTCGGTCCGCTGCGCGAAAGCCGAGACGAGCGACGGCAAGCGCCCGTCGCTCGAGGCTCGGCTCGCTTCAGGCGATGACGCCTCGCATGCCCGCGTCGACGGTGCGCGGGAAGCCATCGCGCGCGAGCTCGCGGCGGACCGAGCTACCTACCTCGCCTTCATACGCAACCGCGTGCGCTCGGGAGCCGACGCCGAGGACATCCTCCAGCAGGCCCTCGTGAAGGCGACCGAGCGCGCGACGGACCTACGCGCCCCGGAGCGCACACGTGCCTGGTTCTTCCAGATCCTCCGGCGCACCCTCGCGGATCACCTCGCGCGGTGGGCCGTTCGCGAGGCGAAGCTCGATGAGCTCTCGGTCGAGCTTGCCGAGGCGACGCCGGAGGAGGTCGCGACCTGCGCGTGCAGCCTCGGACTGCTCGCGCAACTCCGCCCGGAGTACGCGGAGATGCTCCGTCGCATCGACATCGACGACGAGCCGCTGCCCGCGGCCGCCGCCGCGATGGGGATCACCACGAACAACGCGACGGTTCGCCTGCATCGCGCGCGAAAGGCGCTCCGCGAGAAGCTCCAGGACCTGTGCGGGACACAGTCGCTGCGCGCTTGCCTCGACTGCAGCTGCGGCTGATGGATTGTCCGAGCGTCGCGGAGCCGTCCGTCACCACAGCTCGTGGCTGACGACGCGTACGCCGCTCGAGAACCATACCGGCAGGATCGTGCCCCACAGCCCGCCACCGAAGGTGAAGTCGAGCTGGATGTGGTCGTTGAAAATCTGCCGGAAGCCGGTCTGATACGCGCCGCCCGCGCGCGCGGAGTAAGGGTCACCGGAGAAGATCTCTCCGATGAGATGGAAGTCGAAGAGCGTCTCGACCTGCGTTCCAATCCCCCACGTCGCCTTCGCGGGCGCGAGATCCGGGGCCGACACGGCCGAGAGCCCGACGTTCGCGTGGATGAGGAGGTCGTCCTCCTTGAAGAACGCCTGCGTGACCGCCAGGTACGTGAAACCGCTCCATCCCGGTGCCTCGAAGCCGCCGCGGCCCGTCGGACCGACGCCGCCCACGACGACGCCGACACCCGGCAGCCCATTCGGGACGGCATCGTGGAGGAGGAACTTCCCCTGCAGGATCGGACCGCCGAAGGCGTACTTCGGCTTCTCGGGCCGCTGACCGAGGGGCGTGATGCCGTGCACGCCGCCGAGCGTCAGCTCCATCCAGCTCACCGGACCTACCGCCGGGAGCACCCAATGCTGGAAGCTCTGCCGATCGCGCCGCCAGTAGGTCTCGATCTGAACGTGCCCCTTCCCGACCGTGTGCGCGTCGTCAGTGACGAACGGCCGGATCGCGTGCGCCTGACCGGACCAGAACGTCGCGATCGTGACTGCAAAGACGAGGGCCGCGCGAAAGCCGACCCGTGTTCGGAAGCCCACGAGCACCGGCGCGGAGGCTACACGACATCACTTCGCGGTGCAGCGTCTCGAGGCACCTCCACACTCAGTGTTTGCCGAGTCGTAACGCGCCGACGAGAGCGCCCGAGGACCAGAGGATGTGGAGACCGAGCCCGATCAGGACGAGCGGCGCGAGCACGTGCCCCCAGCGGTCGAGCACGCGAGCGATCCCCGGCGCCCGTGCGAGCACACGCGCCAGGAAGCACCACACGAAGACGAGCAGCGCGAACGTGACGATGACGATCGCGATCTCGAGCAAACCACGCCGCGCGAAGAGCGGGGCGTAGACGGCGAGGTTGTCTCCGCCGTTCGCGATCGTCACCGCGGCGATCGACAGAACGCCGATCGCGGGCGGATCGCGGGTTCCTTCGTCATCGCGCTGGCGTAGCGCTCGCAGCTGGAGCACGCCGATGGCGATCGGACCGAGCCCGAGCCACCCCACCCATTCAGCCGGGACGAGCGCCGCGGCGAACGCGAGCAGCAGCGCGACGGCAACGAGCGCGCCGATGCCGAGCAACTGCCCCGCAATCGTCGCCCGCAGCCGGCTCCCCGACGCGTAGAGGACCAGCAGGACGAACAGATCGTCGATGTTCGTGGCAGCGAACGCAGCAGTCGCCTGCACGAAGGTGGCCAGCGCCTCGAGCATGAAGGCGCAGCATCGCCGTTCCGGAGTCCCTTGCCCAGGCCGAGCACGAACGGACGTGCGGTTGCGTCAGCCGCCCATCAGTCAGCGGAGCAGCATGCAAGCTCCGCCGAGCGGGATCGACGGATTTCTCGAGCGCCTCGCGCCGTCGGCAGCAATGGCAGCGCTCGGAACTCGAACGTGAGGCCCGCGCGGCGCCGGACGAGCCCGGTGGTCGACGTCGCGGGCGCGCTCGACACCGTCGGCCGGGTGATGAAGATGGTCGCCGCAGCGAGCGCCGAGACGACGCCCGCGGAGAGCAGGATGTCGGCCACCGCATAGCTCGTGGAGGCGTCGTTCACCGCATCTGCCCCACACGACGGCCTGCACTTGTCGAGATCGCTCTCCTTCGACGAGCCGGAGAGCGCGAACACGGTCCCCACGCCGAGCGAGGCGACCGCGGCCCCGCCGAAGACCCAGGCCGCGATCGGAACTGGACGGTCCGCCTTCGCCGCCGGGACGGACGCGACGGCTGCAGGCGCCGCGAGTGTGACCGAGATCCTCCGGTTCCTCTCGCCTTCGCGGATGACGGTCTGATGCTCTGCGGGGAGGCCCTTCTCGTCGGTCGACTCGAAGCGAAACGTGTGCGGCCCGACGTCGAGCGCGATGCTCGCGCCGTCGATCTTGTCGACCAGCGGCTTGCCGTCGATGAGCACGCGGACGCTCGTGAGCTCTTCTCCCGTTGCGCTCTTCACGTCGAAGACGACGGTGGGGATGCTCTGATCGAGGTCGACGAGCCACTTCGCACAGTCCCGCGCGAGCACTGCCGGGCAAGTCTCGCTCGAGCACTTCGCCGCCTCGGTGCGCGCCTCGCGAAGCTTGCCCGCGCGGCGCAGGGTCTGCGTCTGCTCGTAGGAGTGGATGCACGCCGTATCGTTCGCGAACGCGGGATTGGACGCGACGAGCGAGATACCCACAGCCGCCAGGGACACGAGGACCGCGCGAGCACGGGAGGCCATCACAGCCAATATACGAGAACGCGCGACCCGATGGCCGAAAGTCGCCGCGCGCATCAGTGCCCGAAGCACTGAGGCTTCGGCCGCTTCATCCCGTTTGCGTCGATCGTGAAGGGGTTCTCACAGTCGGCGGACGGCTTGGGGGCCTTCGTCGTGCCCGTCGCCGATCCCCGTGGCGGAGCCGCACTTCGTGCCGCCGTCGCGGTGCTCGACGGCATCGAGCTCGGCGCGGGCGCGCTCGCGGGCTCGGCGACCGGAGGAGCAGACGGCTCCGGCTCCGCGACCGGAGGCGGCTCGGAGGGTGCAGCAGGCTCGGGCGGTGCAGTGGTCGCAGACGGTGCCTCGGGCACATCGACAGGCGACGGCGGGGCCGTCGTCGCGAGCGCGGGCTCCGCGCTCCGCTTGTGGGTGAGCGCCTTGATCCCCGTGACGAGCCCGATCGCAAGCATGAGCGCGAGGACGGTGCAGATCCCGATGAGCGCGGGCAGCGGGATTCGCTTCTCGGGCTCGATCGGGTGCACGCGGGTAGCGAGCGAAGGATCGGCGTAGCCGCTGCCCGTCACGCCGCTCGTCCCCGCACCCGAGACGCCCGACAGGCTCGACACCGGCCCGGTGACCGACGAGCCCGAAATCGGAGCGGAGCCCGTGAAGTGTCGGCCCCCCGAGCCCGATCCCGACGAATGCGATGAGAGGTCCTCGGCGCCTTGATGCGAGAGCATCATCGCCGGGTTCGGCGGCGACGTCGCCTGCTCGACCGCTCGCACGATGTCGGCGCGGATGCGAAGCGCCTCGGCGGCGAGCTTCTCGACCCACTCGCCCGTCTGACGCGGTGACGCCGGCGGGCATGCCATCTCGACCGCGAGCGCCATCTCGCGTGCCGTCGGAAAGCGCATCGAAGGATCGCGATGGAGCGCGCGGAGCACCACGCCGTCGAGCGCCAGCGGGAGGTCGGAACAGACCGAGCTCGGCGGCATGATCGGTTCGTTGAGGACGGAGTAGAGCGTGCTCGCGGCGTCCTCGCCGGCGAAGAGCCGTCGCCCCGTGAGCGCCTCCCACAGGACGGCGCCCATCGCGAAGACATCGCATCGGCGGTCGACCGCCTGACGCGTGAGCTGCTCCGGTGCCATGTAGGCGAGCTTTCCCTTGAGCTCGCCGCCCTCGGTCTCCTGCCTTCGCCCTGCCGCCTTCGCGACACCGAAGTCGATCACGCGAGCGATGCCGTCGCGACCGACGAGGATGTTCTGCGGGGACACGTCGCGGTGGACGATCCCGAGCGGTTGTCCGTGCTCGTCCGTCGCCTCGTGCGCGGCGTGGATACCTTCGAGCGCGCCGATGACGATGCTCGACACGACGGGCGCCGGGAGGCGGATCGACTGCGCCGTGGCGGCCCGCACCATCCTCGCGAGCGTCTCGCCGAGCACGAAGGCCATGACGAGAAAGAGCTCGCCGCCGTCGGCGACGACGTCGAGCGTGTCGATCACGTTCGGATGGCGGATCCGCGCGGCGAGGCGCGCCTCGTCGACGAACATCCCGGCGAACGTCGGGTCGGCCGCGAGATGGGGATAGAGGCGCTTCACGGCGACGGTGCGGGAGAACCCCGCCGCGCCGCTCATGCGCGCAACGTAAACGGTGGCCATGCCTCCACGCGCGATCGCGCCGTGGAGCTCGTAGCGACCAAGTTGTCCCCCGACGATCGAGGGCGTCGGACCTGCCATCTCCGCTCGATCGTATCCCTCGAAGCGACCGCTCTGCGAGCGGTTTAGTTGGCTTCAGCGCGCGCTTCTGCGGGTGGCCGGGGCCACGGCTGTTGGAGTTGGCGCGCGACCCGCACCTTCGCGCGTCGCGTTTTCACGTTTGGGCGCGGGCTGCCCTCAGAACGTCACGGCGATGATGCTCGACCTCGGAGCCGGCAGCTTCTCGCCGGAGGTGAGCTCCCACTCGCCGAGCGTCCCGTCCTTCTCGAACCGCGCGCGGATGATGCGATCAGTGCGCGACGTGGCGCCGATGCCGCCGATCAGGTGAATCGTGGCGTCCCAGATCGCGCATCCCGCCCCGCGAAGGGCCCCCGGGAGCTTCGTCGCGGCCTTCCACGGCCCGAGCGCCCCGCTGGTCTCGTCGATCGTGCTCGAGAGCACGATGTCGGAGCCGCTCCCTCCCGCGATGAAGAGCCGGCCTTCTCCGGCGCAGATCATGGGCACGAACGGTGTGTGCGGCTGATTGGTCGTCGGATTGACCACCCGCGTGGTCTCGACGAACGCGCCGACCCCGGCCGTGGGATCGATCCGTGCAACGTACACCTTCGACCGCTGATCGCTCGCAGCGCCGGTCCCGCCGATCACGTAGACGAATTCCTTGTAGGCGATCACCGCCGCGTCGCGGATCCCCACCGGCAGCCTCGTGGAGGAGGCATTCAAGCCGTCGAAGCTCGTCCCATCGAAGGGAGTGATGTGGATCGTGTCGTCCCAGACGAGGATCGTCCCGCCAAGTCCATCGTCGACGTCCCCCGCCCCTCCGAGCGCGAGCAGGCTCGATCCCGCGAAGATCTGGCTGTACCCGGCGAACATGGGCGCGCCGACCGCCTGGCCCGTCCAGCCGGACGTCAGCACGCCACCGTCGATCGCGACGTGCTCGACCGAACGTCCGAGCGCGCGCGAGGCGACGAAGAGGCGGCCACTCGCGACGTTCGCCGTGACGGCAGCCCCACGGAATGGGGCCGGCTGGAGGTACTCGAACGCTCCGACGTCGCCCTTCTCGTCGATCGGCGCCGTCCACACGTCGTTCGCAGCGATGTCCGATCCGTCCTTCTCGCCGGCGATGAGGAGCAGGCGACGACCGGCAACCGGCAGAGCGCCGTCGGGAACGTCGATCGGAGCGTCGCTCGTCACGTCCGGCTGCGAGGCCGCGTCGGGCACGGCAGCATCGACCGGTTCTCCGGTGTAGTCGCCCGGGCCGAACGTGACCGCACAGCCGACGGCGGCGAGCGTCACCGCGAGGAGTAGGACCGGGAGCTTCGCGATCGAACGCATCTCAGTAGACCACCGCCGCGAGCCCGGAGCGCGGGCCGGGAAGAGTGCCGATCTTCTTCCACGCCGTGTCGAACACGCCGTTCGCCCCGATCGACAGGGCGAGGATGTCTCCGCTCTGCGAGCTCCCCAGGCTTCCGCCGAAGACGAGCACCTTGTCGCCCACGACGAGGGCGGCGGCGCCGCTCATCGGCGCTGGCAGCTTCGGAAGCGCTACCCACGGCCCGAGATTGCCGCTCGCCGCGTCGATCTTCGCCGCGAGCGCCACGTCGGAGAGCGACGACGTCAACGAGGTGGTCTGCCCACCGAGCACGAAGACATGCCCCGCACCGGCCGTGACGACGGGGAGGAGCACTCCGAAGGACGCCGCGTCCGCGGTCGGGTCCACCAGCTTGGTCGTCGCTGCGAAGTCACCGAGCGATCCGTCGGCACCGAAGCGCGCGACCTCGACCTCGTCCGAACCGGGCACGAGAGAGGACGTGCTCTCGCGACCACCGAGGGCATAGAGGTGGTCGACATGGCGGAGCAACGTCACGTCGCCTCGCGGCGTCACGAGCTTCGACGGCACCTTCTGCCAGGGCTCGATTCCACCGTCGGCGAGGTCGAAGGAAGCAACGTACACATTGGTCGTGAACACCCCTCCCGCCTGCCCTCCCGCAGCGGTGAGCCCTGCGTCGGAGACGAGCCACGCGCGCAGGTAGCTCTCCGGCACGCCGGGAGGAGGCAGCGCTCGCCATGCGCCGCTGATGTGATCATCGGCGAAGGTCGTCGCCAGGAAGACGGACGTGCTCTGGAGCAGCAACGTCTCGCCCGCGAGCAAGCCGCGCGTCCACGTCGTCATCTGCGAAGGCGGCACGTCGAACGTCCAGGGCCCTAGCTCTCCGGATGGCGAGAGCGTGGTCCGCATCGTCTCCGCGACGTTCACGCTCGAAGGCTCACCGGGCAGCGCGTCACGACGCCCTGCAAAGAGCATGATCCGCGTGCTCGGGAGCGATGCGTCGCTCGCCGAATCCACCGGCGGCGCGACGTCGGGTGTCGTCACGCCCGTGTCTGCCTCCGGCTCCAGTGCCGGAGAATCTCCGTAGTCGCCCGGCGAGAACACGAGCCCGCAGGCCACGGACCCGACGAGAAGGCCAACGAGCGCTGTCCGCGCGAAACGCACCGTGAGCCAGCGTATCAAGACGCGCGGGCGAACGGCTACTCACTCGAGGGCTCGCTCGAATTGGCGGCGCGCGGTGATGGATTCACTACACTAAGGCGCAACTCAGTTGCGCCGATCCTGAAAGCTCGAAGCGGTCGGCTCACACGTACTCGCTTTGACCGGAGATTCACGCCCGCTCGCCCAACGGGCGGGCGTGAATCGGAGGTCACTCCAAGTGAGCACCGCTATAGCGCCGCTCGCGAGGACCGACGATCGCGTCCGCGCGCCGTCCTCCCGACGGGGTGACGCTCACGAGGAGCTCGCCGCGCGCATCGAGCACGCACGAGCCGCCCTGCCCGGGCACGTGAACGACGCCCGGCGCCCAGTTCGCGTTCGCGATCGAGAGTCCGAAGCGTTCGGCGAGCGAGCGCATGAGCGGCAGGCGCGAGTCGTCCTCGTCGACCCACGCGCTGGTGAAGACGAGGAGGTCCGCCGCGGAGAGGACCTCCGCGGAGTCGTCTGCAAGGAACTGACCGTCGAAGCAGATGGCCATGGTCACGGTGAGGTCCCCGACCTGGAAGAGCGGCGACGGCCGACCACCCGGCGTCGCCCAGCGCTCCGGGTACCATGGATGACGCTTGCGGTACGTCGCGACGACGCTTCCGTCCGGTCCGACCACGACCGCGGCATTGAAGAGCCTCTCGTCCTCTTCGAGCACGAGCGGCACGACGAGGTGCACGGAGCGGCGCGCGCCGATCTCGGCGGCGGCTCGCATCGTCGGTCCGTCGATCGGCTCCGCGAAGCGCGACGGATCGAAGTCCGCCTCGGGCGAGACGTAGCCGGTGAGCGCGAGCTCGGGGAGGATCGCGAGATCCGTCGGCCCTTTCGCGAGGAGGCGATCGACCTCCGCGAGGGCCGCTTCGGGCTCCCCCCACCGCGCAGGCAGCTCGAGCACGGAGACGCGAAGCACGACGCGATGGTAGCACCCGCGCGCAGAAGGGGGCGGTCGCGACCGGCTCGACGGGCCGAGCGGCACGGACTACGAAGGTCGCGTGGACGCAGACGACGCGCGAAGTGAGGTGCCGGGCGATGTGCCGGCTGGAACGATCGACTGGGTCGAGAGGCTCCACGCGCTCGTCGACGAAGCTGCAGCGCCGGTGGAGCGCGCGAGCGCAGAGCGCCTCCGTTGCCGCGCGGGCTGCTCCGACTGCTGCGTCGACGGCCTGACCGTCTTCACGATCGAGGCCGCCGTCATCCGCCGTCATCACGCGGACCTGCTCGCGACGGCGGCAGCGCATCCGCCGGGCGCCTGTGCCTTCCTCGACGGCGACGGCCGTTGCCGCATCTACGCGCACCGCCCCTACGTCTGCCGCACCCAAGGCCTACCGCTCCGGTGGCTCGAAGAGGACGAGATCGACGAGGAGATCATCGAGTCCCGCGACATCTGTCCGAAGAACGTCGACGGTGGACCGCCGCTCGAGGAGCTCGAGGCCGACGCGTGCTGGACGCTCGGCCCGTTCGAGCAGCGCCTCGCCCAGCGCCAGCACGAGACCGACGGCGAGCGCGGCGAGCGCGTCGCGCTCCGGAGCCTCTTCGCGAGCGAGGGAGATCGCCGCCGTCTGCCCGTCATCGGATCTTGACCCGCCCGAACGCACGAGGAGACCGCCGATGTCGACATCCGAGACGTGCACCATCAGCGTGACGATCGAGCGCCCATGGCGCGAGGTCTACGAGTTCGCCTCCATCCCGCTGAACTTCCAGCGATGGGCCTCCGGGCTCGGCGGATCACTGCAGAACGCGGGCGACCACTGGACAGCGCAGGGCCCGGACGGCCCGGTGCGCATCCGCTTCTCCGAGCCGAACGACTTCGGCGTGCTCGACCACTGGGTGACGCCCGAAGGAGCGGAGACCGCGATCTACATCCCGCTGCGCGTGATCGCCAACGGCACGGGCGCGGAAGTCTCGCTCACGCTCTTCCGCTCCGCGGGGAGGACCGACGACGAGCTCGCGGCAGACGCGGACTGGGTCCGCCGCGATCTCGACGCGCTGAAGTCGCTCCTCGAAGCGTGACCAGGAGCCCACGACGCCGGTCGTCATCGGCGACCGGCATCGGACGACAAAGCGCGACGACCCGGTAGGCTCTCGCCGACCGGGTCGTCCAGGGGGCCGCTTCAGGCGAAGCAGCTACGCGCGATCACTCCGGGGTGTGCGAACGCAGCTCGCACACCCCAAGCCGTCGCCGCTCGGCGTCATCGCGACGCGCAGCGGCCGGGCCTCTCATCAGGAGCGCGGAATCCTCAGGGCGTCGCGCTTCAGCGAGTTGTGGTTCTTGTGCATCGTCACGTTGTACGTGAACGCCGAGCCCTGCTCGCCGATGATCGCCGACCAGTGGAGGAAGAAGTACCAGAGGCGGTACATGCGCTCTCCGTACTTCTTCACGATCGCGGTCTGGTTCGAGGCCCAGAGGTCTCGCCAGGCGCGAAGCGTGCGCACGTAGTGCGGGCTCATGTTCTCGACGTCGGCGATCTCGAAGCCCGCCTTCTCCGCGGCGCGGAGCATGGACGAGAGCGGCAGGCTCGCGTCGGCGCCGGGGAAGATGTAGCGGTTCATGAAGAGCCCCCAGATCAGGTCCTCGGGCTGCAACGTGATCGCCGAGAGCGGATTCTGCGGGTTGTACAGGTTCCGGATGCCCGTCCACTGCAGGTTGAACAGGCCGTCGTTCGCGAGGAGGTCGTGCACCTTCGCGAAGTAGGTATCCAGGTTCTTGATGCCGACGTGCTCGACCATCTCGAGCGAGACGATCTTGTCGAACTTGCCCGTCACGTTGCGGTAGTCCCGCACCTCGACGCGCCCCTTGCCCTCGACGCCGTACGCCTTGATGCGCTCCTTGCCGTACGCGACCTGCTCCTCGGCGAGGCACACGCCGAGCGCGTCGACCCCGCGCTCCTTCGCGGCGCGAGCGACGAACGTTCCCCAGCCGCACCCGATGTCGAGAAGCGTCTCGCCGGGCTTCAGCATGAGCTTGTCGCAGCAGTGGTCGATCTTCGCGTACTGCGCCTGCTCGAGCGAGGTCTCGGGCGTCGGGAACCAGGCCGACGTGTAGACCATCGCCTCGCCGAGGAACCAGTTGTAGAAGTCGTTTCCGCGGTTGTAGTTGTCGCCGACGACCCGCTTGTCCTGCGACTTCGAGTGGATGAAGACTTCGGGGATGAAGTTCGTCACCGCCCACTTCACGTGCGAGTCGGTGAGGCGGAACGACATCGTCTGGTTGCGCGAGTCCCAGAACGCGTTCCACTTCTCGCTCGGGATGTCGAGCTTGCCCTCGATGTACGCCTCGTAGACGTCGGACATGGGGACCTTCTTGCCGGTCCAGGCCTGGGCGAGCGCGTTGTCCGCGAACGTGACGTAGTCGTGGATCGTGGTCATTTCGCCCGCCATCTACCACAGCAAGGGGCCGGGGCGAAGCAATGCCGCGGCGACCTTTTTTTGGATGTGCGAACGCAACTTCGCACACCCATCCTCGGATTTCCGTCCGAGGGAACGGGCGTGCGCGCGCTTGCAGGTCCGACTCGGCGCGGCTCAGGAGGTCTCGGGTGGAGGGCGGAGCGCGCTCCGTCGACTCGGCGCGTGTCGGCTGCGCCTGCGTCGAGGGCGAGTCGAGGGCAAGAGGAGTAGCCCGACGAGCGCGAGGCTCTCGGCGCGCGACGCTCGAGCCGTCGCGCGCCGCATGGCGAGTTGCCCCGATGAGGTACCTCCGCCGGAGCGCCGTCGCCGCGTCCGCTCGAAAGCGCGCCCCCACCGAGGGCGTGACGCGCGGCACGACGCTCGACGTCGCGAACGGGCTCGAGCGCGGAGGGCGAAGGAGGTCTGGCATTTGCTTCGAGCGAGGACGAGGCCGCGGAAGCAGCATGGCGTGGCGCGGCGTGCCGCGAACCACGATGGGACGGACGAACGTCGCGCCTCGCTCCTCGAGCTCTTCATCCAGATAGTCGGACGAGACCAACACAGCCTGAACGAAGGCATCCGATGATCGCCGCGACCTACCGGATCCAGCTCAACGAGCAGTTCGGCTTCAGCGCTGCGCGCGATCTCGTTTCCTACTTGAACGAGCTCGGCATCTCGCACGTCTACGCGTCGCCGTACTTCACGGCCGAGCCCGGAAGCACCCACGGCTACGACCTCGTCGACCCCAAGCGGCTCTCGCCCGAGCTCGGTACGGAGGAGGACTATCACGCATGGACCGAGGCGCTCGCCGCCCGCGGGATGGGTCACATCGTCGACTTCGTCCCGAACCACATGGCCGCGTCGCCGCGTAACCGATGGTGGCAAGACGTCCTCGAAAACGGCCCGGCGTCGATCTACGCCGATCACTTCGACATCGAGTGGAACCCGCCGAAGGAAGCCCTTCGGGGCAAGGTGCTCCTGCCCGTGCTCGGCGCCCAGTACGGCGAGGTGCTGGAGAAGGGCGAGCTGCAGCTCGAGCGCGAAGGCGGGAGCTTCTGCATTCGCTACTACGACAAGTGCTTCCCGGTGAACCCGCCGACGATCGCGCCCCTTCTCGAGCGCGCGATCGAGAAGCTGGGCCTGCCGCCGGAAGATCCACGGCGCCAGGATCTCGAGAGCATCGCCAGCGGACTCTCGCGGCTGGTCTTCGAGGTGCCCAAGGAGCGAGCCCGCGAAAAGGAGGTCCTCAAGCGCCGGCTCGCCGCGCTGCTGGCGGAGGACGAGGACATCGCGCGCGTCGTCGATGCCGAGATCGAGCGAATGAACGGCGCCCCCGGCGATCCGCGTAGCTTCGACGACCTCGATCAGCTGCTCATCGATCAGATGTACCGACTCGCCTACTGGCGCGTCGCGACCGAGGAGATCAACTACCGGCGCTTCTTCGAGATCAACGACCTCGCCGCCATCCGGATGGAGGAAGGCGCCGTCTTCGACGACATGCACGAGAAGCTCCTCGAGCTCGTCGCCCAAGGGCGCGTCCAGGGCATTCGCCTCGACCACGTGGACGGGCTCTACGACCCGGCGGCCTACTTCACGAAGCTACGGGCCGCGCTCGCTCAGGCGCGTCCAGGTGTGCCGATCACCGTCATCGCAGAGAAGATCCTCTCCCCGAACGAGTCGCTTCCGACGTCGTGGGAGGTCGACGGGACGACGGGCTACGACTTCCTCGCGGCGCTGAGCGGGCTCTTCGTCGATCCGCGTGCCGAGGAGCACGTCACCCGCTTCTACCGAGAGGTCACGGGAGACACGCGGACGTTCGGCGAACATGCCTTCGAGTCGAAGCGCACGATCCTGCGCTCCAGCCTCGCGAGCGAGCTCCAGATGCTCGCGCTCCGGCTCGAGCGGATCGCGATGCGGGACCGGCGCTCCCGCGACTTCACCCTCGCGACGTTGCGCCGCGCGATCGGCGAAACGATCGCCGCCTTCCCCGTCTACCGCACCTACGTGAGGCCGGACGGCTCGCGCGAGCCGACGGACGTGCAGATCGTGACCCGCGCGATCCGGATCGCCCGGAGGAAGAACCCGGAGATCCCTCCGTCGGTGTTCGCGTTCCTCCGCGATCAGCTCCTCTTCGAGCTGGAGAGCGACGAAGACAAGGACCGCGCCGAGTTCGCGATGCGCTTCCAGCAGCTCACCGGCCCGGTCGTCGCCAAGGGCGTCGAGGACACCGCCTTCTACACGTACGTTCGCTTCGTCGCCTCGAACGAGGTCGGAGGATCCCCCGATCGCTTCGGCACCTCGATCCCCGCCTTCCATGCGATGAACGTCGAGCGCCTGGCGCGCTGGCCGCGTGCGATGACGGCGACGTCGACGCACGACACGAAGCGCGGAGAAGACGTTCGCGCGAGGCTCGCCGTGCTGAGCGAGATCCCGCAGGCGTTCGCGGCGTGGGTTCGCGAGTGGTACGAGCTCGTCGCGCCGTACACGACGCCGATCGAGGAGGAGACGCCGGAGCTCGCACGCGCTCCGAGCGCGGCGGACCAGTACCTCTTCTTCCAGACGGCGCTGGGCGCCTATCCGCTCGCCCACGGTCCGGACGAGACGTTCACCCGACGCCTCTCCGAATACATGATCAAGGCGGCGCGCGAGGCGAAGCAGCACACGAGCTGGCTTGCCCCCGACGACGCGTACGAGGGCGCGCTCCGCAGCTTCGTCACCGATGTCCTCTCCGACGAGGCCTTCCTCGAGAGCCTCGAGGCAAAGGCCACCGCGATCGCGACGTATGGAGCCTCGAACGGCCTCGCGCAGATCGTCCTCAAGGTCGCATCGCCGGGCGTGGCCGACACGTACCAGGGGAGCGAGACGTGGGACCTGCGCCTCGTCGACCCGGACAACCGAAGCGCGGTCGACTACGCACGCCTGCGTGCGGACCTCGCGTCGCTCGACGGCGCCGACATGCACGAGCTCGTCGCCGGATTCCGCGACGGGCGCGTGAAGCTCCACGTCGTCTCGCGCGCGCTACGCCTGCGTCGCGCGATGCCGCGGCTGTTCATCGACGGCGACTACCGCCCGATCGACGCGGGAGACGAGATCGTCGCGTTCGTGCGCGAGCACGACGTCGGCGCGATCGCCTGCGCCGCGACGCGGCTGCCTTACCGCGTGACCGGTGGATGCGCGCCTTGGGCATGCGGCGACATATGGGGCGACCGTACGATCGCGATCCCCGAGGGACGCTGGCGCGATGCGCTCGTGAACGATCGCGAGCTCGTCGTCGGGGCGGACGGTATCCCGGCCGCGGAGCTCTTTCGGCACCTGCCGGTGGCGCTCCTCGTCTCGGTCTCCGGTTGACCGAGGCGCCTCGGGCTCGACGCGAGTCGAAGGGATCAGCGCGAGACCAGCGACGGCGAGAGTCGCGTCCGCGAGATCGCGGGATCCGTCGGAGTCTCACTCAGGAGGTCGAGGAACTCCGAGTACGGCACGCCGGCGGCGCGAAGGATCGCGAGGAGCTCGTCCGGACCGAGCATCGCAACGTCCGGGACGACGACGAGGCGAAGTCCCTTCGTCAGGGTCACCTGCGTCCCCGTCCTCGAGGTGAGCGTGAACCCCGCGATGCACAGGGCGTCAATGCACTCCGCCCCGGAAACTGCAACGAGCGGCACCACTCCTCACCCTTTTAGCAAGAGCGATTCCCCGGACGCGTCAGCGCCCGGCGTTCGCGCAACTGCCCGATATCTGGCGCCACTGCGACGCGAAGGCGTGACGGATTGCTACGTTCGCGCACCGCAGTCGCGAGGTGCCTCGTCGAGCGCACGCGAACGGCGAGCCACACCCTCGAGCCATGACGCGCTTCTTCGCGGGATCGCGAACGGGATGACGATGCAGAACGCCCACGGGCGACGACCGGCCGCGCGAGGGAGACCGCCGCGCGGCGGCGTGCCTTTCCAACCGCTCGCCCTCGTGCACAGGAGGTCCTCGATCGCTCGACACGATCGACGCGGTCGGCGCGCCGACCATGGCCGCGCACGATGAGGGGACGACCGCCGTCGGAAGCAACGTCACCGTCGAGCTGCCGCCGAAGCCCACGCACCACGAAGCACAAGCGTTCGCGACTCGTGCCGGTGAACGCGATGCGGGTCGAAGGTGAGATGGCTGAGGTCGATTTCGTGGGGTATCCTGAGGTCGATGCGTCACACCGCTCCTGGTATTCCGAGACACAGGGCTCCGCTGGTCCTGGTCGTCGACGATGACGGGACCACGGCCGAGGAGCTGGCGCCGTGGCTCTTGAGCCAGGGCTTCAACGCGGTGACCGCCGCCTCGTGCCTCGAGGCTCGCGCCGTGATGGATGCCGTCGCCATCGAGGCCTTGATCGGGAACCTCGGTCTTCGCGACGGCTCCTTCTTCGATCTCGCGCAGACGCTGAGGCAGCGCCGACCCGCGATCGTCATCGGCTACGCAGACGTCGACGTGGTTCCGCCGCCCGAGCTCGACGCGTGCTTCATGCGCCCACTCGACCTCGACAGGCTCGGTCCCTTCCTGGGTGTCCGCTTCGGACGCTACCGCTCCGGCGAGCACGCGATCACGAACCGTCTGCACTCCGTTCCGCCCGCGCGGCTCCCTCCTGCTGCAGCTCGACGACGCCGCTGAACCGACCTCGAGCTCGGAACGCTAGCGACAGATCGCGCGCTCCAGGAGCGCCGAGAGATCGGAGAGGGCCACCGGCTTCACGAGCACGGCATCGAAGAGATGCTCCGGGTCGTCGAAGCTGGCGTGGCCCGTCACGGCGAGGATCGGGATGGTGGCAGTCTTCGTCTCCCTGCGGAGCCTCCGCGCGAGGTCGCTCCCACTCATCATCCCGAGCGAGAGATCGGTGATGACGACGCCGGGGCAGCCCAGCTTGGCAACGAGCTCGAGCGCGTCTTCCCCCGACGCGCAGCCCTCGACCTTGTATCCGTTGAACGTGAGGAACTCACCAAGGAGCTCGCGACCATCCTCGTGATCGTCGACGAGCAGGACCCAAGCGCACTCCTTGGCGGACCTCGTCGGCACGTTGGACGCCTGCATAAGCAACTAGTTACCATCGTTCGTCAGCCCGAACGACCGCGGCCCAGCGAGTTGTCGCCTGAGCCCTTCGGGCTCGCGCCCCAACTCCCCGCAGAGGACGCCCCAACCACGTGCGCAGAGGAAGCGCGTTCGGTTCGACCACGCGCGCGAGGACGGCGCGCGCGCACGAAGACGGCGTGCGCGCATCGCGAGCTAGGTCGACGGCGTGCGCGCGCCCTCATCATCGAGGGCGAGCACGAACGGTCACTCTGCTCGAGCCGATCGACGTCCGTTGCGGACGCTTCCGACCTCCGTTCGAGCAGCGTTGTCCCGTCACTGAAGCTCCGCCGAAGTGGCGGCAGAGCGCCACGCCTGTCGCGGGGTGACACGCGATCCCGCCCTTTTGGGCGTCATCTCGGCCTCTCGGCAATGGCACGACCGTCGCTTGGTCACCCATCGGAATACATCTCGTGACCCGGCCCGCGCATGCGGACTTGCCGCAGGAGAATTGTCATGCCGATCGATCACAAGAAGCCGGACGAGAACGAGAGCACCTCGAACCCTCAAGATGCTCCGGCAACGACCGAGACCAGCGATGCAGTGCAGCCCGTGCAGCCCCGACAGACCGCCACGGCACCGCCCAACGACGACACTGTTCGTCCCCGCCGTCGCGGATTCGCAGCAATGGACCGTGATCGCGTGAAGCAAATCGCCAGCAAGGGCGGTCGTGCGGCCCACGCCGCGGGCACCGCGCACCAATTCAACAGCGACGAAGCGCGTATCGCTGGAAGGAAGGGCGGGATGGCTCCACACGTCCGTCGCGGTGGCGTGCGCCGCCGCCCAGTGACGGAGCCCGCACATCCTCCGACGAGCCAGAACCACGGCCAAAACCACGGCCAGAGCGACGATCGCTGAGTGTGCCGTGCCCGGGGCGTCCCGGCATCGTGAGGTCACTCATCCCTGCTCGCGCTGCTCGCCTCGTCCGGCGATCACGGCGGCCAGCGTCTCGACGAGCTCTTCCGGCTCGATGGGCTTCGCCACGTGTCGGTCGAAGCCGGCAGCCAGGACACGACGTCGGTCCTCGGCACGCGCGTACGCCGTCATCGCAACGAGCGGGACGCGCCGCGTGGCCTCGCTCTTGGCCGCCCTAACGCGATCGGCGAAGGCGTAGCCGTCTTCACCGGGCATCGCGAGGTCGGACACGGCGACATCGGGAGGGTGCTCCTCGAGCGCAGTCATCGCCGTCGCGACGGTGCTCGCGACGAACACGGTGGCCCCCGCGTCCTCCAGGATCATGCTGATGAGGTCGCGCATGTCGCCGTCGTCGTCGAGGACGAGGACGTGGCGCCCCGCAAGTAGCTTCCTTGGCGCTATTCTCGATAGACGCAGCTTCGAGGTGACTGCTCGCTCGTCGTCGGCGGCGATGTCCGTCGTGGGAGAGAGCGGCAAGGTCACCGTGAACGCCGCGCCGTGGCCGCGGCCCGCGCTGTCAGCACGCACGGTCCCACCGTGGAGCTCCGCGAGATGGCGGACGATCGCGAGCCCGAGCCCGAGGCCGCCGTGCCTGCGCGTGGTCGACCCGTCGAACTGGCTGAATCGATCGAAGACATAGGGCAAGAAATCCGGATCGATCCCCTCGCCCGTATCCTCGACGCACAGCTGCACGGCGCCATCGAACCGCTGCGCGCTCACGCAGACGGTGCCCCCCGGCGGCGTGAACTTCACCGCGTTCGAGAGGAGGTTCCACAGGATCTGCTGGACCCGATCCTCGTCCGCGATGATCGTCCCCATCGCGCCGTTGATGCGCGACGAGAGCGTGACGCGACGCGCCTGTGCGGCGGCGCGCACGGTCTCGATCGCCGCCTCGACGACCGCGGCGACGTCCACCGTCCCGGTCGAGAGGCGCAGCTTGCCGGTCACGATCCGCGACACCTCGAGGATGTCCTCGACCAGTTGAACCTGCGCCTTTGCGTTTCGCAGGATGACGTCGAGCCCCTTCTTCACGCGCTCGCTGTCGACGTCGCGCTCCTCCACGAGCATCCGCGACCACCCGAGGATCGCGTTCAGGGGATTTCGCAGCTCGTGAGACACCGTTGCGAGGAACTCGTCCTTCGATCGGCTCGCGCTCTCGGCGGCCGCACGCGCGCGCTGCTCGCTGGCCAGGAGCGCGGCTCGCTCTTCTTCGACGCGCTTCTTCGCCGTCACGTCGAGCATCGCGCCGATGAATCGAACCGTCCGCTCCTGCTCCGTGATCGCGAGGCCACGCGCGCTGACCCATCGCTCGACCCCGTCCTCGATGCCAATCGTGCGGTACTCGACGTCGTACTGGTGGTCGGTCGTCGGGTCGAGCGCGCGCTGCACCGCGGCGTCGACCCGCGCGCGATCGTCGGCATGGACGCCGGCGAGGAACGTCTCGTAGGTGACCTCTGCGTCCGCCCCGAGGCCAGCGAGCGCCTTGCATCGCGCGTCCCAGCGCAACGCGGCCGTGATGGGATTGTAGTCCCAGGTCCCGAGGCCCGCGGCTTCCAACGCGATGCGGAGACGAGCCTCCCCCGCGCGGAGCTCGAGCTCCGCGAGCTCCGCCCGGTGCCGCGCCGCCCTCGCCTCTTCGTAGAGCCTCGCGTTCTCGAATGCCGCCGCCGCGTAGGTCGCAGTCACGACCGCGAGCTCCTCGTCGCGGGTATCGAACGAATAGGCCGCCTCGTGCACGAGGACGAGCGCGCCCTCGAGCTCTCCCGTCCGGGTCACGACCGGCACGCCGATCAGGCTCCCGACCATTCGCGGAGCAGCGACGCCCACGAGCGCGCGAACATCGTCGTACCGAGCGACCCCGCGCTCCTCGAACACACGCCTCAAGATCGCGCTCGTGGGACCGAGGGCCTGGAGCTCCTCGTGGAGGCGCCCGACGAGAGCCGACCGCGCTGCGCCCTCGGCAAGGCGATAGTGGAACGCGGCGCCGGCAGCATTCGTGAGGTCCATCGCTTCGGACGCGAGCCGCTGCGCCAGGTTGACGATGTCGAGGTCCTCGCTGAGGGCCGCGTAGATGCGAACGAGGGCCTCGACGTTCGCCGCCTGCTCCGATGCGGGCGCGGCCGCGACGAGACGTTCGCTCAGTCGTCCGCTTCCGTCATCCGATCGCGGAGCCAGCGAGTCGCGGCTGCTCGAATGACGTTGCTCGTAGAGCTGCACGAAGACGGCCACCTTCGATCGGAGCACGTCGGGATCGAGCGGCTTGGACAGGAAGTCGACCGCGCCGCTCGCGTAGCCTCGCGCGACGTCCGCACGGGTCGGCTCATCGGCCGTGACGATGATGAGCGGCACCGCCCGCGAGCGAGGGTTCTTCTTGAGGAGCGCCGCCGTCTCGAGACCGTCGAGCTCGGGCATCTGGAGGTCGAGGAGCACGAGCGCGAGGTCCTCGCGCGTCGCGATCTCGACCGCCTGTGCGCCCGAGCTGGCGTAGAGCAGACGACCGCCGAGCGGCTCGAGGATGGCCTCGAGCGCGATGAGGTTCGGAGGGTGGTCGTCGACGAGAAGGATGGTCGCCGCTCGAGACAGAGCGGCGTGCCGTCTACGCCCCCGCCCGACCCCCGCCTCTTCCACGCGGCGGTTCACGACGGGTAATGCTTCGACCGCCCACGCTCGCGGTCAACGCGGCGATGAATGCCCGCCCTCGGCCGGCGCACGCGGTCGCGGCGGTGACGACGACGATGCTCCGCATCGGCCCGGGCGAGCGCCCCTCAGAGACGAGCGAGATTGTCGCAGTCGATGCCCCCGGTCATGACGCGGACGTTGCCCTTCCACTTGGACCCCTTCGCAAAGGCGGCCCACTGCGCCTCGGGGACCTCGCACGTCGCCGAGCTCCCGTCCTTCGCGTCGACGAACTCGACCGTGTACCGCTCCGTCCGTGGGCCTTCGCGCTCACAGCCGATGCACGTGCCGCCCGACGTCCGTGCCGCGGGCCAGCGTGGCGCCTCGGCGAGGCTCGCGCCCTTCTCCGTGAGCGTGCGCGCGCGGCGCCATTCGGTCACCTCGATGTCGCAGCGGTCCTCCATCTGCGGCACCTCTTTGAACTTCGGCGTGCACTCCTTCACTTCCTTGTAGGAGCCGTTGCCGAGGTCCTGCTTGCGCATCCCGCACGTCTCCCCGTCGGGCTCTTTCTTCGTGCCGCGCTGCTCCTTCCGGCGCGAGAGCACCCGCGCGTTCCCGGGAGCGTCGTCGCACCACACGCTCTTCTTCACTGCCTCGTGGCGCTCGATCGTGATGTGACGCTCCCACGAGTGCCCGCTCACCTCGAACACGCCCTCGCGCTTCCACAACGCCATGACGAGGACCGAGGCCACGAGCAGGAGGAGCACGCCACCGACGATCCCTAGGATCAAGCCAAGCGAGGACTTCGCCGGGGGCCGAGCCTGCATCGGGGCGTTCGCCGGCACGACGCCCGGCGGCGGGACGACGACGTCCGCGCGCCTCGCCACGTCGCCCCCCTTGTCGAGCGGGCTCCCGCAGTTCGTGCAGCACTTCGCGGCACGCGCCATCGGCTGCCGACAGGCAGGACAAGCGACGTCGGCGCCCACGTAGGGATGGCCCTGCACCGCGACCTTCTCGTGGTCGGCAGGGAAGTAGCGGGCGTTCGGGTCCTGCGGGGCGCCGCAACCGGCACAGAAACGATGCGTGATGCCGAGGAGCTTCTTCTGACCGCAGTACCTGCAGTCCCAGAGCATCTGGTAGACCGGTTCGCCGTGACTCATTCCGCCGCATCGTCGCAGACGGCTGCGGCTGTGGCTACCCGAGATGCCTCAGCTCGCGTGCGCGCTGCCGACTCCGATCTCGGACTCAGCCGTGACGAACGCCACGTGGAGCATCGCGACGATCGGGTGCGAGGCATCCATGCGCTTGGCCGCGTCGAGATCCGCGATGCAACGCGCGAACAGCTCGATCTCGGCGTCTTCGAGGGCGCTGCGAAGGAGGGCGAGCGACGCAGCGTCGAGCTCGACCGTCAGCCGGATCGCCGTCGAGCCGAAGAAGGCGAAGTCGATGATCACACCATCGGCGTCGGCGATGGCGCGCTTGAGGCGCTCGATGGCCTCGTCGCGCGCGACCCGGGTGAACCCGTCGACGAATAGGTAGCTGATCACGCCTTTGAACGTGGGGCGCGCATCCGGGGCTGGCAAGCGCAACTCCCGCGCCCCCGTGAAAAAGGGCCCGACCGCCGGGGGAACCGCATCGCCGTCGTGCGCGGCGCGACCTCGACCGTTGCGTGCGCGTGTGGAGTGAATCAGCCGTCCCGCGGTCCGAGGGTCGCCGGACAATCAGCCGACATAGGTGTCTTCGAGATCCTCGACCGGGAAGGGCGTGCTCTCCCAGCGATCGCCGCCGCGGAGCGGCCACGGCAGATCACGGAGCTGCGGGCCGAGACGCGCGAGCTCGGTGCGGAGCATGCGGATGCGGGTCCGATGCGCCGGGTTCGCTCGGAGGGCGCGCGAGAGGATCTCGGCCAGCTTGCGGAGCTCGGGGCGCGCACGCAGCTCGGCGATCCCGGGCGGCAGACCGTCGTGCGCGAGGTGCTGTCGGATGATCTGGAAGAGGTCCTCGGAGTCGAACAGCATCGTCCCCGTCAGCGTCTCGAACGCGAGGCAAGCGAACGAGTAGGCGTCCGCGGCGAACGCACTCTCCGGCTCGCGGTCGTCGTTCCAGACCTCCGGCGCGGCATAGGTCGGGTTGCCACACTTCTTCCGGACCGTCCGGCCGCTGAGGCCGAAGTCGACGAGCGTGGCCGCGCCCGTCTCGCGACGGATGATGACGTTGTCCGGCTTCACGTCGAGATGCCCCACGCCGGTCGAATGCATCGCATCGAGCCCTGCCAGGACCCCGTCGAGGGCGTCGAGCGCGCGGGCCATCGTCATCGTGCGCTCGTCGAGATCACGCTCCATCGTGCGGCCCTCGACGAGCTCCATCACGAGGAAGGGCTTCGGCTTCGCGGCGACGTCGAAGGCGAGAATGCGCGCGAGGTTCGGGTGGAGCGGGATCGCCGCCAGGGCAGAGGCCTCCGCACGGAAATGGGCAAGCAGCTCTTCTTCCGGGACGTGCGCGAGGAGCGCCCCGGCGTCGTGCGGCACCTTCAGGACGACCTGCGGCGCAAGCGGATCGCCCTCGTCCTCGAGGCGGTGCGCGAGGAAGAGCGAGCCGAGCCCTCCGCTCGCCATCGGACGCACGAGCCGGAAGCCTCCGAGGATCCCGCTCTCGGGCACCCAGTCCGGCATCTTGCGCTCGGGAGGCGGAATGATGCTGTGGGGCGGCGGGCGGATCGACGCGGGCGACGTGCGCGACGAGCCAGGCCGTATCGACGGCGGACGGCTCAGCCGCTGCGTATCGATCGCTTCCTTCCCGCGCGCGACGAACGTGTAGAGCGCACACGCTCGAGCGGAGCGGTCCTCGCGCGTCGCCTTCGCGGCCGTGTAGAGAGCCTGGAGAACGCCGACACGGCTCGGCAGCTCGAGCGCGTCGCGCTCGTCGTCGGAGAGGAGCGCGAGGACACCGTCGGCGATGCGGTTCGCGCGGCTCCACGCCTGCGCTTCACCACGCTCGATCGCCGGGAGCAGCTCCCGCTCGAGCATGTTCAGCAGGCCGAGGATCAGCGCTTGGTCGCCGAGCAACGCGTGGACTCTCCCTCGTGGAGACGCGCCTCCAGGCAGGAGGAGACGCCCCCAGCACGCTTCAGGTTAGCACCGAAGTCGCGGACGACAGCTCCCTCGTCAGTCCCGCTCGCTCTTCGGCCTCGCTGGCGGCCGATTCTCGACTCTTTCTCGGCACTTTTCTCGACTCGAAGCGGCGCTCCGAGAGGCATAATCCGCCCCCATGTTCCTCGACGAATCGCCCTCGTCGCGTGGTCGCCTTTGGCGAACCTCGCTCCTCGGTCTCGTGATCGGTCTCGCTCTCGCGCTGCCGAGCGCGCCGGCGCTCGCAGACGCGCCTGCGCCCGCGCCGGTGATCGCGACGCCGAAGCTCGAGGCGAAGAAGACGACGCTCGCGAACGGCCTCGAGGTGATCCTCGACGAGGACCACCGCACGCCGATCGTGACGGTGAACATCTGGTACCACGTCGGATCGAAGGACGAGGCGGAGCGGCGGAACGGATTCGCCCACCTCTTCGAGCACGTGATGTTCCAGGGGAGCAAGCATGTCCCCGAGGACACGTACTTCCGCTTCCTCGAGCAGGCGGGCGCCACGTCGATCAACGGGACGACGAACACCGACCGCACCAACTACTTCGAGACCGTACCGGCGAACCAGCTCGAGCTCGCGCTCTGGCTCGAGAGCGATCGCATGGGGTTCCTTCTCGATCACGCGGACGAGAAGACCTTCGCGAGCCAGCGCGACGTCGTGAAGAACGAGCGTCGCCAGAACTACGAGAACGCGGCCTACGGGCTCGTCGGCCAGTACATCCGTGAGGAGCTCTTCCCGAAGGATCACCCGTATCACCGCCTCACGATCGGCAACCCCGCCGATCTCGACGCCGCGACGATCGAGGACGTACGCGCGTTCTTCCGCAAGAACTACGTCCCGAACAACGCCACGCTCGTCCTCTCGGGTGACTTCGAGCCGAAGAAGGCCCTCGCGCTCGTCGAGAAGTACTTCGGGCCGATCCCGCGCGGCCAGGACGTCCCGCGGAAGAAGCCGGCCCCCGTCCCGCACCCGGGCGAGGCGCGCATCGAGGTCGAGGCCGGGGTCGAGCTGCCTCGTGTCTACGTGAGCTGGTCCACGCCACCGCTGTTCTCCCCGGGTGACGCCGAGCTCGATCTCGTCTCCCACGTGCTCTCGGGCGGCAAGACGAGCCGCCTCTACAAGCGCCTCGTCTACGATCTCCAGATCGCGCAGAGCGTCTCGGCCTCGCAGATGTCGATGGAGCTCGCGAGCGTCTTCGAGATCGTCGCGACGGCAAAGCCAGGGCACACCGCCGAGGAGCTGCTCAAGGTGATCGACGAGGAGCTCGCCAAGCTCCGCACGAACGGCATCGACGGCGGCGAGCTCTCTCGCGCCAAGACGTCGATCCTCGCGAGCAGCGTGTTCGAAATCGAGCGCAGCTCCGCGCGCGCGAACCGTCTCAACAGCTACAACCACTACGTCGGCGATCCGAGCTGGCTCGAGAAAGACATGGCCCGCACGACGACAGCGACACCGGAGAGCGTCGCGAACGTCGCTCGCACCTGGCTGAAGGAGAAGGACCGCGTCGTCACGCTCGTGACCGCGAAGAAGGACGCCCCGATCGCCGGCAAGGTCGTCAACGTGAAGCGAGGTGAGAAGTGAAGCGCGCGCTCGGTCTCGTGCTCGTCGCCGCTTGTGGCGGCGCGCCTGCTCCCGTCTCCCCGCCGCCGGCGTCACCTACCCCTGCCCCGGTCGCCTCGGCCGGGAACACGCTGCGGGTGACGCCCGACGCACCGTTCCGCCAGAAGGCGCCCGCCCCCGACGGCACGGTGCAGTTCGTCGCGCCGAAGATCGCCGAGGCGAAGCTGAAGAACGGCCTCCGCGTCCTCATCGTCGAGCGTCACGACCTCCCCATCGTGAGCGCGCGCTTGGTGGTATCGGCCGGCGCCGGTGACGTGCCCGACGCGCGTCCCGGCGTGATGTCGTTCCTCGGCTCGATGCTCGAGCAAGGCACGAAGAAGCGCAGCGCGCTCCAGCTGAGCGACGACTTCGACGCCATCGGCGCGCACCACGGCGCGTGGGTCGACTGGGACTCGGCCGGGGTGAGCATCCGCGTCCTCTCCGAGCGGCTCGACGCCGGCCTCGAGCTCATGGCCGACGTCGCGCTCGCACCGACCTTCCCGGAGGCGGAGGTCGAACGGCTCCGCACCCGGCGGATCACCGCGATCCAGGCCGAAAAGAGCAGCCCTGGGACGATCGCGTCGAACACCACGGCGGCGGCGCTCTTCGGGCGCGGGCACCCTTACGGGCACAGCATCACGGGCGAAGAGGGCGACGCGAAGAAGCTCACGCGCGCCGAGATCGTGCGCGCGTACGATCGCCTCTTCTCTCCCCGGAACGCAGCCCTCGTCGTCGCGGGAGATGTCACCGCGGCCACGCTCTTGCCGAAGCTCGAGGCGACCTTCGGGTCGTGGAAGGCCAAGCCCGGCGCGGTCACGCGCAAGCCACCGAAGACGCCGGCGAAGGCCGCGACCGACAAGCGCGTCGTGTTCGTCGATCGAGCCGGCGCGCAGTCGCAGATCCAGCTCGTACGGCTCGGTGTCCCGCACTCGGTCAAGGACCGCGAGGCGTTCGTGATCGCGAACGCGATCCTCGGCGGCATGTTCTCGAGCCGCGTGAACATGAACCTCCGGGAGAAGCACTCGTACACCTATGGCGCGCGCTCGTACTTCGCGATGCGACACGGCGCAGGACCGTTCCTCGTCGCCGCGGCTGTCTTCGCCGACAAGACTGGTCCGGCGATCAAGGAAGCGCTGAACGAGCTCGAGGGGCTCCGCCGCGACGGCCCCACGGAAGAAGAGCTCGCCCTCGCGAAGGAGAGCATCCGCCTCGCGATGCCGGGGCGCTTCGAGAGCGTCTCCGACGTCGCCGCTGCCGTCTCGGACCTCGTGGTCCACGATCTCCCGCTCGACGAGTACGAGAAGCGTTCGGCGCGGATCGAGGCGGTCACCGCCGAGGACGTGAAGCGCGTCGCGCTCGAGTACTTCGGCGGAGACGCAATGACGCTCGTCGTCGTGGGCGACCGGTCGACCGTGCTCCCGCAGCTCGACAAGCTCGATCTCGGCGCGATCGACGAGCGCGACCCGTACGGGAACCCACTGGCGACTGGAGGCTCCGCGAAGCCGGCGACCTCCGCGAAGCCGGCGCCTGCTCCGAAGACGAAGTAGCGCGCCAGCGACGCGGTCCGCGAGCGCACGCACGACGCGGCGAGCGCTCGCGCTCGTCCGCGATCCGCGCCCGCTCGAACGACGCCGCTCGGGCCCGCGGTATGCAACGTCTTGATTCTTCGAACGTGGGCTCGCGCCCCAAACACCGGCAGAGGTGGGCCTTTCGGCCCGCTTCCATCGCTCGTGCGCGCCGTGCTGGATGAGCTCGGCAGGAGGCCTCGATGTTCTGTCACACCTGCAGGTGCCACGTCACGCCGACCCCGCCGAAGTCGATCTGGAAAGTGCTGAGCACCGGCTACTGGATCGGCTCGCTCGTCATCGCCCTCTGCTTCTCGATCCTCCTCGGGCTGAACCTCGTGCTCGCGCCGGTCGCAATCGTGATCGGCATGTCGATCGGAGCGGCAGCACGGAAGCTCTACAACTGGACGTGCCCCAACTGCGATGCCGAGCTGATCGAGCCAGAGCCGGAGGACGAGATGGTCCCGCTCAGGCGCTGGCGGCGCCTGAAGCGCCGGCTCGAGCCCGCCGCCACTCCGACCTGACGGAGACATTCCGCCACGCGCCTCTCGCCCCAACCGGGCGAGGGGCCAAGGCTTCCGCGATCGGGCTCCCCCCTCCCGACGGGAGGAGAGGACGAGTCAGACGACGCTGTGCCGTGCCGCGGCGGCGTCGTGCTCCTCTCGGAGCTCCGCCTTCTTCTTCGCGTCCTTCTTCTTGCGCGCCCGCATGTTGAGCAGCTCGACACCGAGCGCGAAGGCCATCGCCGCGTAGATGTAGCCCTTGCCGATGTGGGTCCCCGCGCCTTCCGCGAGCAGGAGCACCCCGATCAGGACGAGGAAGCTCAGCGCGAGCATCTTGAAGGTGGGGTTCGCGTCGATGAAGGCCGCGACCTTCCCCGAGAAGGCCGCCATGAAGGCGACCGCCACCAGCATCGCGACGACCATGACCCAGACCTGCTTGACCATCCCGATCGCCGAGATGACGGAGTCGAGCGAGAAGACGAGGTCGAGGATGATGATCTGCGCGATGACGCCGGCGAAGGACGCGGTCCGGGCCTTGTCGGACATCTCGTCCTCGTCGCCGCCCATCGTCTTCTTGTGGATCTCGACCACGCTCTTGGCGATGAGGAAGAGACCGCCGCCGAGGAGCACGAGGTCCTTTCCGGTGACGGAGTCGACCTGATGGTTGCCGAGCCAATCCTCCGGCATCCAGCCGATGGATGACCAGCGGAACAGCGAGGCCTCGAGCCCCATCACCCACTTGATGCCGAGGAGGAGACCGATCCGCGCGATGAGGGCGAGACCGAGACCGACGATCCGCGCGCTCTTCTTCTTCTCCTCCGGGAGGGCCCCGATGAGGATCGACAGGAAGACGATGTTGTCGATGCCAAGCACCACCTCCATCAGGGTGAGCGTGACGAGCGGAATGACCCAATCCATCAGGAATGGAACCTTACTCGTGCGGCCGCCTCTCTTCACCAATCACGAGCAGGCCCCCTCGAGACGATGCAAAATGCTGCGCCTCGCGCCGGTATCGCCCGCCAATCGAGGCTCGCCGCGCCGCGAGACGCTGCCCCGTCCGGGGGGATGGCGGGCCGAGGACGACCGCGCGGCCCACAAAAGGCGACGAGCGGCGGCGGCACCAAGGCCGCCACCGCCCGCCACACATCACCAAGCGCTCAGGCTCGAGCGCCGTCGACGTCGCGACCGACGGCGTGGAGAGCGATGAGACGTGATCCGATCCGCATCACCTGCGTCGATACTCCTCCGGCACGAACGCGATCTTCGCGTTCGTGCCGGAAGCTCGTCATCCGGCGTCGCCGACGCTGGGCGTCGGCGGCACCTTGGGTTCCTCTTCCTCGCGATCGATCTCCGGGATGGGCGTGTTGGGTGGTGTCTTGGGTTCGCTGTTGGGCTCGCCGTGGCGACATGCGATTCCCAGGAGCACCAGAGCCGCGATGCACATGCCCCCGCCGAGGATCCTTCGCTCGTTCAAGTGGACCTCCTGACGAGCGCGCTCACGCGCGGGCGTTCTTGCCGTTGTGCGGCTGGACGACCTGACGCTCGGCCGCGAGCCTGCTCTGGAAGCGCTCGGCGTTCGCGTTGTGGTTGAGGCGCAGCTCGTTGCGAACCTCCTCGACGCCGTGGATGCGCTCGATGATCTGCTCGAGGGCGCGCTTCTCACGGCGCTGCGCCACGGAGCCGACGAGGCGGACGACGCCGTTCTCGACGACGACCTCGACGTCGCTCGCATCGATGAAGCCCTGACGCGCGATCACGTCACAGACTTCCTCGCGGATGCGCTCGTCGGGGCGCTTGTAGCCCTTCGGGCCGCGGTTGAAGTGCGGTCCACGCTCGTCGCCGAACGCAAACGCACTATCGCCCCACGCGTCCGCGCCGAAGCCGTGCATTCCGAACCGATCGACGGGCCAGAAGTCATGCTCGTTGCGGGCGAAGGGAACGCGGTCCCGGCCGAAAAACGGCGAGCGCGCGCTGGCGGTGTTCCACCCCTGATTGATCTCGTTGAAGCTCGGATCATTGAGGTGCGAGAAGCGGTCGACGCCGCCGAAGGTGTTGGCGAAGCCACCGAGGTGGCTCTGCGCGAAGGCCGCGCGGTCGTACGGATGACCGGCGAAGGTCGCGGTACGGTGATCCCACGGGTTCGTGAAGAGCCCGACGTTCTGCGCGAACGGCGTCCCGAAGTGACCGACGTTCTGCGCGAACGGCGTCCCGAAGTGACCGACGTTCTGCGCGAACGGCGTCCCGAAGAGGGCGAGGTTGCGCTCCCACGGGGTCGTGAAGTTCCCGAAGTTGCGATCGAACGACGTCGTCCCGACGAACGGCGTCCCGAAGAGGGCGAGGTTGCGCTCCCACGGGGTCGTGAAGTTGCGATCGAACGGGGTCGTCCCGACGAACGGCGTCCCGAAGAGGGCGAGGTTGCGCTCCCACGGGGTCGTGAAGATCCCGAAGTTGCGATCGAACGACGTCGTCCCGGTGAACGGCGTCCCGAAGAGAGCGTGGTTGCGCTCCCACGGGGTCGTCCCGGCGAGCTGCGTCATCCCGAAGATGGCCGCATTGCGCTCGAACGGCGTCATCCCGAGGAGGCCCATGTTCGCGACGTTGCGATCGAACTGGTTCATCCCGAAGAGGCCGGCGTTCGCGATGTTGCGCTCGAACGGCGTCATGCCGGCGAGCTGGGTCATCCCGAAGAGGGCCGCGTTGCGCTCGAACGGCGTCAACCCGAGGAGGCCAACGTTCGGGATGTGGCGATCGAACGGCGTCGTCCCGAAGAAGCCCGCGTTCGCGATGTTGCGCTCGAACGGCGTCGTCCCGAAGAAGCCCGCGTTCGCGATGTTGCGCTCGAACGGCGACATCATCCCGAACAGCGCCGCGTTGCGCTCGAACGGCGACATCATCCCGAACAGCGCCGCGTTGCGCTCGGACGGCGTCGTCCCGAAGAAGCCGACGTTGCCGATGTTGCGCTCGAACGGCGACATCATCCCGAACAGCGCCGCGTTGCGCTCGAACGGCGTCGTCCCGAAGAAGCCGACGTTGCCGATGTTGCGCTCGAACGGCGTCGTCCCGAAGAAGCCGACGTTGCCGATGTTGCGCTCGAACGGCGTCGTCCCGAAGGAGCCGACGTTGCCGATGTTGCGCTCGAAGCCCGCGTTGTGGATGTTGCGCTCGAACGGCGTCGTCCCGAAGAAGCCGACGTTGCCGATGTTGCGCTCGTACGGGTGGCCGTAGAAGCCCACGTTGCGCTCGTACGGGTGGCCGTAGAAGCCCACGTTGCGCTCATACGGGTGACCGTGGAAGCCCACGTTGCGCTCGTACGGGTGACCGTAGAAGCCCACGTTGCGCTCGTACGGGTGACCGTAGAAGCCCACGTTGCGGTCGTGGAGATTGCGCTCGTAGGCGTTGAAGCTACGGTCATACGGGCTGCGCTCGTAGAAGCGGTCCGTCATGCCTCCACGACCCGTGAAGCCGCTCCAGAAACCGTTGCTGCCCATCTCGTCTTCGAAGTGGTAGCGCCGGCTGCGGCTCGGGTCTCGGAAGACTCCTCCACGAGTCGCGTGCGGTCCCTCCCAGTCCAGAGACGGGTCGTATCCAAATCCAAACCCGCTGCTGAACCCCTCGTCGTGGCGATTGCTCATGGTCGATCTCCTTCACACGTTGCACGCCCCAGCGGAGGCCGGGGTTGCGGATGCGCTCATGAACTTCTGCGCGTTCTCGTAGCGCGGCGAAGTTGCCTCACCGGCTCCGCGCGCTCCGTGAGCAACCCTCGTGCCCCTCGTCCACGAGCCACGAAAGCGCGAGCGCCTCTTCACGCACGCGGCACGACACGCGCCGTTCACAGTTCGGAGCCGACGGCCGTGCGGGGCGAACTGCCACGCAGCTCGCGCTCTCGTCTCACACCGGCCGTGGCTCGCTTCGGTTACGATCGCGAAATGGGCAAATCGCTCTCGTTCGACAGCATCCTCGCCGCTCTCGCGGTCCTCTCGGTGAATGCGGTGACTTCCGGATGCAGCAAGAGCGAACCCGCGGCAGGAGCGCCCGAGACAAACATGCCTGCGGCAGACACGAGGGCCGCGGCATCGAGCACGGGCGAGATCGTGCCGCCGACTCCCTCGGTCGCAGCAACGGCAGCGATCGCAGCAGGCGAGACCGGAGACGCCCATCCCGTCGTCGACGCCGGCGTGGAACGATTGAGTGCGCCGGCGCCGAAGGCAACGGCCCCCGCACGCGCGAACGGAAGCGCGTCCGCGGCCTGCGGCGCGCAGGGATGCAGCCCGGACATGAAGAAGGGGAACAAGTGACGCGTTCGGCTCGTCGCGCGCGTCGCCGATCAGAGCGGTGCTCGCTGCTTACTTTTCACAACCAGCGCAACTGAGTTGCGCTGCAAGCCCGGCGGAGCCTCGCCCCGACCGACCACACCGCGGAGAGACCGAGACCGACGTGCTGTCCTAGACCACCGGACCTCACGCGCTGGCGCTGGCCGCCTCGCCCGGATCGAAAGACGTGATCTCGTGAACCGTCCGCTCCGGTGCATCCACGTGGAGGAAGTGCGACGCGTCGTCCATCCAGACGAGCTCGGAGCCGGGGATGTCCTCGTGATAGCGCGGTCCGAAGGAGGGTGGCACCATCACGTCCTTCCTCGCGTAGAGGATCTTCACCGCACACGGGAGCGGCGGCCCGTGCGTCGCGCGCGCCTTGAGCTCGCCGATGATCGCCGCGTGCTCCTCGGGGTCGAGGCTCTCCTCGAGGATCTTCGCGAAGACGCGCGCCCCGTCGAGCGTCTCGAAGAGGCGACCGTACTCCGCGCACTCCTCCTGGCTCATCATCTCCGGTCGTGCATAGTGCACATTCTTGGCGACGAACGTCTCGGGGAAGCGATGCGCCGTCCGCGCCACGAGCTCGGCGACCGCGGGCCCGAGCGCGGGCGCCTGGAAGACCGACGAGAGCAGCCGCGTACGGACGAGCGGATACCCGGGGGCATGCATGAGGACGAAGCGCCGGGCGATCGAAGGCTGCGCGACGCTCCCGCCGTACTTCATCAGCGCGCGGAGCGCGTAGAGGCCGCCGAGCGAGTTCCCGACGAGATAGACCGGCGTCTTCGACACCGTGCGGACATACGCGACGAGGAAACGGGCGACGTTCTCCACGGAGTAGCGAAGGTCGAGCGGCTTGTCGCTCAGCCCCGCTCCGACGAGATCGGGCGCGTAGACGTGGTACCTGCGCCCGAGCGACTCGAGCACGTACCTCCACGAATACGAGGACGTCATGAGACCGTGGACGAGGACCATCGGCGGGCCATCGCCCGTCACCTTGTGACGAACGCAGATCCGTCGCGTCTCACCGACGGAGTCGGTGAAGCTCACGTTCACGAAGGCGTCTTCGATCGAGTAGTACGGATGTGGATGTGGACCTCTCGCTGGCAACATGAGCGTGGAGATTTCATCACGCCAGCGCCCTCACCGCCAACGCTTGCGGCGAGCTGTCTCACCGAGTGTCGCGCTCGACGTGGTATCGGTTGAGGCCGAATGGACGGCAGTAACGGTAGTACGACTCAGCATTGGCTCACCCTCGCACGACATACCCCCCTCGGAATCCTTTGCGATCTCGACGGCACCCTCGTGCCCTTCGCCAGTACCCCCGAAGAAGCGCGCCCCGACGCGGACCTGATCGCGCTCGTCAACATGCTCGCCAAACAGCCGGGCGTGACGATGTCCGTCGTCAGCGGCCGACCGAAGTCGTGGCTCGAGGCGTTCTTCCCTAGCCCGAGCGTCTTTCTCGTCGCCGAGCACGGCGCGGCGCGGCGCGGGATGGGCGCATGGGAGAACGTCGGCGAGCTCGATCCGACGCCGCTCGACGCGCTGGCCATCACAATCGAGCAACTCGCGCTCCGTCATCCCGGGGCGCTGCTCGAGCGCAAGCAGACCACGGTCGCGCTTCACTACCGAAACGTGCCGCGCGGACGACGCGGCGAGCTCCTGATCGAGGCGTACGGCATCATCGACACGTTCGTCGCGCGCAACCCGTCGTTCGAGCGCCTCGAGGGCGTGCTCGTGACGGAGATTCGACCGGCATCAGTGAAGAAGTCCTCCGCCGTGCCGTGGATCCGCGACCTCGCAGGAGCGAGCCCACGTCTCATCGCGATCGGCGACGACGTGACGGACGAGCACATGTTCCGCGTGGCCTCTGCGACGGATGAGTCCATCGTCGTCCGCACCGCCGAGCGCCGGCGCACGGCGGCACGTTGGGAGCTCGACGACTCGAACGAGGTCCGCTCCGTGCTGCGCTGGATCCACGGCGTCCGCGCCGGGCAGACGCCGCTCCCCGTCGTCCTCCCGCGCGAGGTCCGTCAGCCGGCCCCCTCGTCCGTGGCGGCGTCGCACGATCTCCTCGTCGTATCGAACCGTCTCCCGGACCTCCGCCACGTCGAAGGCGACGACGGCGAACGCAAACGAAGCGTCGGCGGCCTCGTCTCGGCCCTCGAGCCTGCCCTCAGGAGCCGCGGCGGCATGTGGCTCGGCTGGAGCGGGAAGACCGTCTCGAGCTCGGAGCCCATCACCACGGGCATCGCCGAACAAGACGAGTCCTCGGGCGTCCAGCTCGCCTGGGTCGACTACACGGAGTCCTGGTACCGGAACTACTACGCCGGCTTCTGCAACGGCACGCTCTGGCCGCTCTTCCACTCGTTCCCCACCCGCGTCGAGATGTCCGACGCTGGCTGGTCGGCCTACCGGGAGGTGCACGAGGCGTTCGCCGATCTCGCCGCCCCGCACACGAGCTCGCGCGCGACGATCTGGGCGCACGACTATCACCTCCTGCTCTTCGCGCACGTGATGCGCCAGCGCGGGCACAAGGGACCGATGGGGCACTTCCTCCACATCCCGTTCCCCGCGCTCGACATGTTCGCGATGCTCCCGTGGGCGGCGCAGCTCATGGATGCCTTGCTCGACTTCGACCTCCTCGGCTTCCACACGCCTCAACACGTCGCCAACTTCCTCTCCTGCGCGTCGGCGCTCCTTCCGGCGAAGGTCTCCGACGACGTCGTCAAGCATCGGGGTCGCGAGACGCACGTCACTGCGATGCCCATCGGGATCGTCCCCGATGCGTTCCAGGAATCTCCCGAGCCCGCAGTGGTCGAGGAGATCGAAGGGATGATGCGCACCCTCGGCGATGCGAGGCTCGTCCTCGGCGTCGACCGCCTCGACTACACGAAGGGGATCCCCGAGCGCCTCCAGGCGTTCGGCCGGATGCTCGAGATGTTCCCCGAGTGGCGCGGGAGGGTCTCCCTCGTCCAGATCTCGGTGCCCTCCCGCGCCGACGTTCCGCTCTACGCCGAGCAGCGCGCGATGATCGAGTCGATCGTCGGCCGCCTCAACGGAGAGTTCGGCGAGGCGACGTGGGTCCCGGTTCGCTACCTCTATCGCTCCTACGGAAAGCAGCAGCTCGCGCAGCTCTACCGAAGCGCGGCGGTCGGTTACGTCACGCCGCTCCGCGACGGGATGAACCTCGTCGCCAAGGAATACGTCGCCGCCCAAGATCCGGAGGATCCGGGTGTGCTGTTGCTCTCGCAGTTCGCCGGCGCCGCCGTCGAGATGCAGGACGCGGTGCTCACGAACCCGTACCACATCGACGGAATGGCGCGGGACCTCGATCGCGCGCTACGCATGCAACGCGACGAGCGCAAGGCACGCCACACGAAGCTGCTCGCCACCGTGCAGCGCTCGAACGCCGTCACGTGGGCCGAGAGCTTCCTCGACGCGCTCGCGGCGTGTCGCTGAAGCGCCCGCCGGGAAGTCGCGCCGGACGAGGCATCCGCGTTAGGATCATCGGACCGTGCGGCGTCCGCTTTCCATCTCGTTCTTCCTCGCGGTCGCGTCCGTCGCAGCGAGCGGCATTGGGTGTGGCGGAGGAGGATGGGGCGGCGGGACGAGCTGGGTGAACCAGCCGCTCGTCCCCGAGGAGGAGCGCGCGCCGGTGCAACTTGGGGATCGCGACCCAACCACCCGCAGTGGTGGATCCGGACAGCCCGCGGCGCGGACGATCGGCGGTACACCGACACCGAAGGAGGCGACCGGCGGCGATCGCTCCGGCGGCGGCGGCAGGGTCGTCGGGACCTTCCGCAACACGTACTACGACTTCCCGAGCGAGTCCGATCACGTCGGAGCGCCGGTCTCGCTGATGAACGGCAAGTGTCAGCCGATCGCGAAGGTCCCGCGCGGCTTCTACGACGCCGTGTGCGTGCAAGGCTCCGGCTCTCTGGCACGCGGCAGCACGGTCAGCTTCGCGAAGCGTGATTGCGCGTGCGCCGAGGTCTGTCCGCGGACGAACCAGCGCATCTGCTTCGAGGAGCTCGACAAGGCCTCCTTCCCGTGGGGACGCGGCGCGGCGGGCACTCCGATCACCCCGCTTCGCAGCGTGGCCGCCGACACCCAGGTGTTGCCGATGGGCACCGTGCTCTACATCCCCGAGCTCGACGGCATCACGCGCGGGACGAGCGAGGGCGCGATCGACGGCTGCTTCGTCGTCGAGGACCGCGGGCTCAAGGTGCAGGGCGAGCACGTCGACATCTTCACCGGGCATCCCGCGCAGACAGCCGCGTTGAACGCGCAAGTGCCGAGCAATCAAGGCGTGACGATCGTCGTCGACTCGCCGAAGTGCTCCCACCTCGCGAAGCGCTGACGCGTAGACGGCAGCCACGCCCTCGTCTCGCGAAGGACACATTCGCGTGAGGCGATCGGCGCTCGCTGCCCACACACGCCCGGGAAGACGCACGGCATGCCACGAATCGATCGGGCGGCCCATGATTGAGCTTCCGAGCCATTCTGCTCTCTTCATAATCTTACACAATGCGTTCCACGCTCGGCTTGGTCACTGCAGTCGTCACCGCGTCGTTCATCGCAGCCGCGTGCGGAGACGAGGGCGGATCGACGTTCGGGAACGGAAGGGACGATGGCGGCGGCGGCAGCTCCGGGACGTTCGTTCCCGGTGAAGGTGAGGGCGACGGCGGCGGCAGCGATGATCCCGACGCGTCCGCGACGGCGGGCGACATCGACACTGCAACGATGCGCATCGAGCCCGCCGATGCCGTGCTCACGGTGAACGCAGGCCAGCAGGTGACGCAGGCGTACAAGGTCTTCGGCAAGGTCAAAGGATCGAGCACCGAGCAAGACCTCACGAGCCGCGTCGTCTTCTACGTGCCCGACAACTTCCTCGTCGGCGGCTTCCCCGCCAACGGCGCTTCGCTCTTCACGTCGCGGATCCCGGCGACGGCAGCCGATCCTCCGCAGCGCGGAGGCACGCTCACCGTGCAGGCATTCGCGTCGAACTCGACGGGCACGATCGACGTCAAGACGTCGCTGACGGTGAAGCTTCTGAGCACGCTCGACTCGCCGGCGGTGAACCCGGCGCTGCCGGCGAATCCCGGGAGCAAGTTCACGGGCGCTCCGGTCGCCGGGCGTAAGCCGGTGCTGGTGTACCCGAACAACGGGACGATGCTGCCGCCGAACCTGCGTCGGCTCGACGTGCAATGGCGGCGTGGCGCGAACGAGAACCAGCTCTTCGAGATCACCTTCAAGAGCGCCTCCGCGGAGATCGTCTACTACTCGCGATGCGGAGGCGGCACGCCGACGTATCTCTCCGGCACCTGCGCGTTCGAGCTCGACGAGCTCGGCTACGGCCACCTCGCCGAGAGCAACCGCGGCGCCGGGCCGGTGAAGCTGCGCATCCGCGGAACCGGTGACGCCGGCGCCGCTCACGGCGAGTCGGACGAGTTCACGATCGAGTTCGCCGAGAACCGCGTCGACGGAGGCCTCTACTACTGGACCGTCACGAACCCCGAAGCGATCATGCGCTTCGACTTCGGCGCGGCGAGCGGCGACCCCGAGGCGTTCGTCGTCAAGAACCAGAACCAGATCCCGAACACGTGCCCCGGCTGCCACGCGCTCTCGCGCCAGGGCACCAAGCTGGTCGGCTCGCTCGGCGGGCAGAACGACGGCCGGCTCTTCTTCATCAACGACATCTCGAAGCCGAAGACCGACCCGGCCTGGCTCACGGTCAATCCCGGCTCCGCGAATGGAAGCTCCAATCGGATCCAGTTCGCGTCCTTCAACCCGACCGGGTCCGAGTTCGTCGCGGTCTACGGCGACGACGCCGACTTCAAGAAGCTCTACTTCCACGACGGCACCACCGGCCTCCGTCAGAGCGCCAAGACGCTCACGCTCGACTTCAAGCCGAACCACCCCGACTGGTCACCGGACGGCGAGACGATCGCCGTCACGCGCGTCGACAAGACGGACACCACCACGCAGAAGCCGAAGCGCACGAGCATCGAGCTCCTGAAGCGGAACGGAGCCGGCTGGAACCCGCCCGTCTCGCTCATCCCGCAGAAGCAGGATCACGCACGGTACAACCCGAACTTCGTCCCTGACTCGTCGTTCCTCTACTACTCGGAGTCGATCTGCGTCGGGAACTGGGACAGCGCCGATTGCGACGCCGACGCCGATCCGAGCGCGAAGACCTGGGCGGTGAAGCCCGTCGCCGGCGCAACCCCGGTGTTGCTCGCAAACGCAGCGAAGGGCGGCGTCGAGGACGGCAGCGCTACGAACCTCGGTGACACGTTCCCGCGCTCGGCGCCGTTCAAGACGAAGCACCGCGACGGCCAGCTCTTCTGGTTCACCGTCGCATCGCAGCGAAAGGTCGGCGTCCGCAACACTGCTGGCGCACAGCACCTGTGGATGTACGCGGTCGATCCCGCAAAGGTGCTCGCCGGCCAGGACGGCAGCTACACCGGGTTCTATCTCCCCTTCCAGGACCTCCGGACCTCGAACCACATCGGCCAGTGGACCGAGAAGATCGTCGGCGGAACCCAGCCTCCGCCGCCTCCGCCTCCGCCGCCCCCGCCGCCGCCGCCCCCGCCGCCGAACATCCCGAAGTGACCGCCTCGCGTCGGCGGGCGATCATCATCGACGGCCGCTCTCGGCCATGACGGGGCCCCTCGGCCGCGAGCGCGTTTTGTCCGCGAGCGCGGCCGCGACGGCAACGAGCTTCTCGACCTTCGCGTCGAGCGAGGACGCGACGCCGTTGACCGCGGGCGAGTCGAACTGCGCGAGGGTTGCCGAGGGCAAGTCGTAGGTCACGAGCACGCCGTGGGTCTTCGTCTCGCAGACGAAGAGGCGAGGAGGGACGTAGAGCCCGACGCGGGGATCGTGCTTCGTCATCTCGCTCGCGATCAGCGCGTTGCCGAAGACGTACGTCATCGCGTGGATGTGTCGCGTCGCAAGCGATCTCGAGACGGCGCCATGGTCGATCTTCTGGAAGAGCGCGAAGCCCGACACCCCGGCCATGCGAGCGAGCTTCTCGCGAGCTCGATCGGGCGTGTCCCGCCCGATCCCGACGAGCCCCGCCGGATCGATCCTCCCGAGCAGCGACTCGAGCGCGCGCGTGAACTCGGCGTAGCCGACGGCGAACCTGAGCTCCCGGCGAACGGCTCCGTACGGATGATCGATGTTCTTGCGGTGCATGGAGGGCCCCTCCGTGAAGAAGATCCTCACGCCGTTCAAGAATCGAACCGCGTCACAGCACGAGCATCGCGATGCCGGAAGCAGTCGACCGGACATGGTTCGACAGCTCGAGAGGAAACGCTCGCGGCCGACGAGAGCCTCGCTCACGAGAGAGAGAGAGCCTCAACTCACGACGCGCATCCAACCTAGCTCCTCGAGCTCGGAGCGCCGACGCGCACGGACTCCGAAACCGGAAGCACCTCGGCGCGGAAGCATGAGACAACGCGTCGCACCGGTCGACAGCGGCGTGTCCGATCCCGCGTCGAGCGAGAGCTCTCGCTGCTCGAGCTCGCTGCCTCCAACTGTCCGCGATGGCTAGGTGCCTCGAAGGCTCGCGAGGATGGCTGACGCCAGCACCGTGTCCTCGTCATCCAGGAGCTCGGCGGCATCCGCCTCATTGACCTGCCCGCAGGCGAGAACCGTGGCGAGCAGATGGTCCGCGCGGTCGACGAGCGCGCGAACACGGGCAAGCTTCTGCAGCACCTCGCAGATCTCCAGCTCCGCGAGCAAACGCCTGTCGTCGGCGGCGGTGAGCGCCTCTATCGACGGTAGATGTTTCATTGCCCGTCCCTCCTCGGTGGTGCAGATGGTGCAGATGGTCCCGCTGAGCCCGCAAGCTCACTCCGGTGTGAGCTCTCCCATGTCGAGCGCTGCTCTCTTGAAGAGAAGGTGAACTTCGCGCGAGTAGCCGTGTCGCGCGTGCTGGATCGCGGTGACGAGCTCCCAGCCCGCGCTGCCGAGACGATCGAGGTGGTGTCCGAACGACGCCTCCGCTACGTCGGCGATGTCCAGCTCCACGCGCTTGTACTGCCACCGCATGCGACGATCCGAATGCAAGCGTGAGGCCCTGAACCATGGCTGAGCCTGATCCCTCCGCAGGTCGCTCGGGGTTGCGGCGGCGGGTTGTTGGGGCGCAGCCCCAAGTCGCCTCACCGACGTCCATTGCCGCTGAGGATGAGCACGCGTAACCTTGGAGGACCGCAACGACTCATGAATACGCCTGCACCGGAGCCCACACCGACCCCGGCCGGGACGAGCCTCGTGGGGCAAGTCGTCTCGGGACGCTATCGAATCCAGAAGCTCCTCGGCGAAGGTGGGATGGGCGCGGTCTACCTTGCCGAGCACACGCTCATGCGGAAGCGTGTGGCGCTCAAGCTGCTCCACGCGGAGATGAGCACCGACGAAGAGGTGCTCACGCGTTTCCGTCGTGAAGCCGAGGCAGCCGCACACGTCGAGCATCCGAACGTCGCGGCGGCGACCGACTTCGGCCAGACCGAGGACGGCGCCTTCTTCCTCGTGCTCGAGTACGTCGAGGGCACGAGCCTCCGGGACGTCCTGAACGCCATGGGCGCGATGAGCGTCGTGCGCACGCTTCACGTCGGGCGACAGATCGCGTTCGCGCTCGAACGGGCGCACGCCGCGGGCATCGTCCACCGCGATCTCAAGCCCGAGAACGTGATGCTCGTGCACAAGGGCGACGATCCCGACTTCGTGAAGGTGCTCGACTTCGGGATCGCGAAGGTGGAGCCGCATCCGCAGCGCGATGCGACGCAGCCGCTCACGAGGCTCGGCACGATCCTCGGGACGCCGGAGTACATGGCGCCCGAGCAGGCGCTCGGCGAGACCGTCGGACCGGGAGCCGATCTCTACGCGGTCGGCGTGATGATCTACGAGATGCTCACCGGCAAGCATCCGTTCGACGCCGACGACCGCATGGCCATCCTCTCGATGCACATCGTCGCGCCGGTGCCGATGATGGCGGATCGCAATCCGGCGGTCGACGTGCCTCCGGCGATCGAACAGCTCGTTAGGCGGCTGCTCGAGAAGGACGCCAAGCAGCGACCACTGGGAGCGCGCGCGCTGGTCGAAGCGATCGATTTGGCCGCCGCGCAGAGCAGGATCGAGCTCCCGAACCCGCTCTCGACACGCTCGTTCGGTCGCGAGAGCAGCCCCGATCTCCTCCGCTCCCCGCCGCTGCCGCCGGCGGCGACCACCGACGATGCCCCTCGTCCGAGCCGCGCGTGGAGCGCGGGCGATGCGCTCGCCAAGACCGACTACGGGCTCCCGGCGAGCACGGCGCTGCCGCACACGTCCGCCCGCACTCAGCACGGCGAGACGGCGCGAGCGTTCCCCGCGTTCCTCGCGCCGCTCGAGAAGCTCCCGCGCAACGTGCTCCTGGCAATCGCCGCGGGCGTCCCTCTCTTCCTGGTGCTGCTCGTCGTCACGATCATCCTCGTGGCTCGCTCGGCCACGAGCGGCGTCAACGGCACCGACGCGAAGCCCGGCGGCGGCGGCGAGAGCGCCCCTGCTCGAGTGACGCGCGCCTCTCCGGAGAAGCTCCGCGCGGCGACGGCGCAAGGCGTTCCTGGCCTCGAGGCCCTCGCCGAGGAGCTCCCCGAGGATCCGGCGGTGCACAAGCAGCTCGCGCTGGCGCTCGCCGACGCCGGCCGAAGCACGGACATGCTCCGCGTGGTCGGGACGCTCGCGAAGCTCGACAAGGACGCGATCGACGACAAGCTGCTCGACGCGGTGGTCGCGGCCGCGCAGCGAACGGACACGATCGAGAGTGCCTTCGCGCTCCTCGAAGGTTCGCTCGGCGCCCGCGGAGTCGATGCGCTGGTCGAGCTCTCGACCAACAAGGCGGCGCCGGTCGCCGTTCAGAAGCGCGCCGCGAAGAGCATCGCCCGCGCCGACGTGCGCGCGAACGCCTCGCCCGCGACGGCGGTGATGCTCGATCTGAAGTCGGCGAAGAAGTGCGACGACAAGCACGATCTCCTGGAACGCGTGAAGGAGAGCGGCGACGCGCGCGTCCTCCCCACGCTCAAGACGTTGAAGAACACGCGGGGATGCGGGTTCATGGGGATGCGCGACTGCCACCCGTGCATGCGCAAGGACGGGGCGCTGGAGGAGGCGCTCACCGCCGTCGAGGCTCGCTCCTCGAAGTGATCTTTGGTACAGCTCGCGCGTGATCCCGTTCGTCGCCATCGACGATGCCAAGATCGCGCCGTTCCACCCCTACGGCGTCTGCGTCGCGATCGCGTTCTTCGTCTGGGACTGGGCCGTGATGAAGATGGCGGTGCGGCGCGGCTTCGATCGCGCCGACTTCCGCGCGCTCACCTTGTGGCTCGGCGTGCTCGGCTGGGGGTTCGCGTGGGGCGTCGACGCGCTCTTCTACCATCCGGGTCAGTCGCTCGGCTCTCGCTTCAGCATCCAGGGCCTGAGCTCCACGGGCGCCATCGTCGGCGCGACGATCGGCGCGCTCGTGTGGAGCCGACTACACGTCCGGAAGGAGGACGGCCGCTGGCGCGCCACGCGTCGCGCGCAGCCGATCGCGCTCCTCCCGGTCAGCGAGGTGATCGTCGCGACATGGACCGCTGCGTTCGCGCTCGGTCGGGTCGGCTGCTCGCTGATCCACGATCACGTCGGCAAGGCCGCGACGCCCGGAACGATCGGCTCGCTCTTCGCGATCGGGTTCCCGCGCTCGGCCGAAGACGGCATCCATCGCGCCTTCGGACCGATCCACGTCATCACCGGTGCGAGCGACCTCCGCTACGACCTCGGGCTGCTCGAGCTCTTGGTCCTGGCGCCGCTCGCGATCGGCTTCGCGTTCACGTGGAAGAAGGAGGTCGCGATGGGCACATACACGATCGTCGCGTCGCTCGTATACGGTCCGATCCGCTTCGTCCTCGACTTCCTTCGCGCCGAGGACGGCGTGACGGGCGAGGCTCGTCAGGGCGGGCTCACGTTCGCGCAGTACTGGTCGCTCGCCGTGATCGCGCTCGGCATCGTGCTCCTCGTCCGCCAGCGGCGCGGTCTCCTGAAGGGTTCCGCTGCCGCACCGCCGAAGCCTTCGGCCCAGCCCGCAGATTGAAGTACGGCGGACGCCGGCCTAGGCTCCGCCGCATGCGACGTATCCGCCGCAATCTCCTCGCCGCCGGCGCTCTCCTCTCGCTCGCCACGCTCTCCGATTCGAGCGACGCGGCCGAGCGATGGGTCGATCGCCCGATGACGCTTCATCGACTCGTGTTCGCCGGTGACGCCGGGCTCGGCGTGGGACACGTGCGCGTCCCCGCCCCCGGCAACTCCATCACCGGGCTCGGCTTGAACCTCGAAGGCGCGCTCGGCGTCACGGAGCGGCTCGAGCTCGGCTTCCGCACCGGCATCCGCTTCGGCAACGACGGCCGAGGGACCGGCGCCGACTCCTACGGGCGAACGCTCTGGACCGAGACGTACGGCACCAGCGGCGATGACGTCGCCAACCCCGAGCTGCGTATCCGATGGGTCGCGTACAGCGGGAGCATCACCGAGGTCGGGCTCGACGGGCGCGTATTCCTCCCCATCGAGCAAGGGACGAACTTCGGCATGATGTTCGGCGTCCCGTTCGCGTTCCACGTGACGGACATCCTCCGCATCGACACCGGGGTGTACCTCCCGATCGTCTTCAGCGCCCCGACGTTCAACGGCCTCTCGATCCCAGGCTACTTCTGGTTCCAGACGTCGGAGAAGCTCTGGCTCGGCCCGATGGCACAGCTCAGCTTCCTCGGTGCCGGATCGGGCGATCACGACGCGAGCCTCAAGGTCGGCTTCGGGCTCGGTTACCAGGTGGCGAGCTCCGTCGACCTCAAGACGATGATCCTCTTCCCTGCCGTCAACGACGGCTTCGTACGTGACTTCGGCGCGGGCTTCGGGGTCCAGTTCCGGATCGGAGAATGAGCTGAGGCGAGCGCGCTGGAAAGCCGGGCTCGAGCATCGAAAGGCACCGAGCCAGGGCCGCACGCGGCTCTACTCGCGATACGTACTGAGGGTCTGCACCGTGGAGCGAACGTATTCGTTCCCACCTCCGCGCTGAGCGCGATGCCGTGAGAGGAGATCAGCCATGGGTTACGACGACAAGCTCCGGATGCCTTCGAAGGAACAAGCCCTTCCGGGTCGGGCCGAAAAGATGCCCGTCGCCGCGAGGCACGTGGTGCTCGGCACCGGCATGGAGAGCTTCCCCGAAGGCTCGCGTCTGGCGATGTTCGGGATGGGTTGCTTCTGGGGCGTCGAGCGGAAGTTCTGGAAGGTGCCGGGCGTGATCTCGACGCAGGTCGGCTACGCCGCCGGCCTCACGCCGAACCCGACCTATCGCGAGGTGTGCTCGGGCATGACCGGCCACAACGAGGTCGTACGTGTCGTCTACGATCCGAAGCTCGTCTCGTACGAAGACCTCCTCAAGGTGTTCTGGGAGAACCACGATCCGACGCAGGGCATGCGTCAGGGCAACGACGTCGGCACGCAGTACCGCTCCGGGATCTACGCCTACGACGCCCAGCAGCGGACCTCTGCCGAGACCTCCAAGGCGGCGTATCAAGCCAAGCTGCAGGAGGCCGGCTACGGCGCGATCACGACCGAGATCGAAGACGCCCCCGAGTTCTACTTCGCGGAGGACTATCACCAGCAGTACCTCGCGAAGAACCCGGACGGGTATTGCGGCGTCGGGGGGACGGGCGTCACGTGCCCGATCGGCCTCTCGAACGTCGGCTGAGCCTACCCCGCGAGAGCAGGCTCGGAACGAACGTCTCTCAGAACAGCTCTTCGATCGGCGCGCCGGAGTGCTCCGACGTGTCCGGCGGGAGTCCGAGGACCGTGCGCAGCGTGGGGACGATGTCCGCGAGATGTCGGCGCTGAGGCGAGGTCACGGGACCGCGGGCCGCGAAGCGTGGGCCGACGGCGGCCATCCACACGCGCGCGGCCTCGGGCATCGGGCCGTGGTTCCTGAAGTCGCTCGCGCGCCCGTGGTCGGCCGTCACGATGATGTGCGTCTTCCGTCCCCGCTCGCCGAGGCCGTCGAGGAGAGCGACGAGACGTCCGATCGTGTCGTCCGCGTGGCGGAGGGCAGCGAGGTAGCCGCCGTAGTCGCCGCGATGCGCGTATTCGTCGGCATCGCCGAGACCGAGGAAGAAGACGTCCGGTTGCTCGGCCTCGTAGTACGCGAGAGCGGCGCTCGCGGTGATCCGATCCGGCCGGTAGTCGCCGTGGCCCGGCCAGGGATCGACCAGCGGCTCGCCGCGACGCCCGCACGAGGAGAGGAACGAGCCCGGGCTCATCGTGGTCGCGAGGTCGAGCTTGTCCCACGAGGCGAAGGCCGCGACCTTCGCCCCAGCGGCGTGCGCCTCGTCCAGGATCGAAGGGAGCGTCGTCCGCGAGCAGTTGTTGTGCGTGCACGGCGACGTCCGCCCGCCGAGGAGCTCGGTGTAGCCGGGCAGCGAGACATAGTTCGGGCCTGACGCCACGATCGTGCCGTGGCCCGGAGCGCCGATGAACGCGCCGCGCTCGTTGCCGAGACCATGCAGGTTGCGGAAGATCGCTGCCGCTGGGAGCGGCGCCGAGCTCGACAGCGTACGGTCGACGCCCTCGAAGACCTCCTGCCAGCGTGCGCCGTCGATCGCCACGATGACGACCGGAGCATCGACCCCATGCCCGCGTACGACCGGGCGCCGGGCGACCACGCTGGCCCCGGTCACCCGAGGCGGGTCGACCTCGCGAACGTCTACCGCGCGGCCCCGGTCCGCACAGCCGCTCGCGAGGAGGGCGAGGACAGCGAGGGCCACCCTGCTCTTGACCTTCATGACGATACCGTAGGTGAGCATCTTGACGTTCCGGAGGCGCACACGGGACATCTCGTCGACGCAAGCCCACGGAGCGGGCAGAGCGCATGGAGTTCGATGCAAGCGCCGCCCCATGCGTGGCGCGCTCGAGCTGCGCTTCGGATCGTCGAATGCGAGCAGAGGGCCGTGGTGAAGGACGCGGTCTATCGCGTGGAGACGAAACGGCTCGTCCTCCGATGCAGGTCCCGCAGCTCCCGGCGGATGAGGACGAGAGTCACCAACCTCTCGCCTCCTCCGGGGTGCGGGCAGCGAAGGGACCACAGCCCCCCCGAGGCCGTGGCGAAGCTGCGCGCGTCCCGCGCCCGTTCTGCAATTCAACGCGGGCCGAAGGCCCACCTCTGCGGGTGGTTGGGGCGCGAGCCCCAAATTCGCGCTAGGTCACGACGCCGTCGCGGACGGTCAACGTCCGCGTCGTGGTCGCACGCGCGAATGCGTCGTCGTGGGTCACGAGGACGACGCACCCGGGGTAGCCCTCGAGCGCGCGCTCGAGGCGCTCGATCGTGGGGAGGTCGAGGTGGTTCGTCGGCTCGTCGAGCACGAGCGCCCACGCGTGGCGCCCGAGCCCCAAGGCGAGGGCGAGCTTCCGCGCTTCGCCAGGAGACAGCGCCGCCGCTTCGGTTGCTCGTCGCGCGAGCAGCCGCTCCGGATCGCTCCCGAGCGCACTGAAGACGGAGAGGACGCGACCGCGCGCATCCTCCGGCAGTGAGCGAAGCTCGGACACGAGAGAATCGATCGCCTCACGGGTGAGCTCCTGCGGCAGGTACAGGACGCGATCGTCTCGTCGTCGCGCGGCGAGCAGGGCGGTGAGCAGCGTGCTCTTGCCGGCGCCGTTGTCGCCGGCGATGCGAATGCGCTCGTCGCGGCCGATCGTCACCCGGACGTCGCTGAGGACGACCCGCTCGCCAGCTCGGACCTCGGGAGCATCGATGTGGAAGAGGATCGGGTGCGGCGCGCGCTCGTAGGTCGCGAATACCGCTCCTCCGACCGTGCGATCGCGCTCGATCGCCGGCACGTCGGCGCGAGCGCGATCGAGCTGCTCGCGCACCACCTGCACGGTCCGGCCGGCGTGCGCGTCGGCCCACCCGGCGACGACCTTCGAGCCCATGCTTCGTGCGTCGTTGTCTCTCTTGCCCTTCAGCCGCGAGCCGGCGCTGAGCGAGCGCGATGCAGCCGCCTGCGTCCGCCGAGCCGCGTCGAGCCGCCGCTCGACCGCGCGCACCGCGGCCTTCGCTCGAGCGTGGGCCTGTTCCTGCCCGTGCCGCTCGTCCTCCCACGCCGCATGCGCGTCGGAGTAGCGCCCGGCATGCACCGTGACGTTCCCGTCGTGCACGCGGAGGATCGAGCGAGGGAGGCGCTCGAGCACCGCGCGATCGTGCGAGACGACGACGCCGATCCCGCGGAACCGCGCGAGCGCGCCGAGCAGTCGCTCGCGCGCCGTGCTGTCGAGATGGTTCGTCGGCTCGTCGAGCAGGAGGACGTCCGGCTCACGAGCGAGCGCCGCGCCGATCTGCCAGCGCTTCCGCTCACCGGGAGAGAGCGTCGGCCAGCGCTCGAGCTCGCCTTCATCGAGCGCGAGCCTCCCCTTCAGCTCCGCGGCGAGGCCGTCGTAGGCCGACGCGAGCTCGAACACGTCGTCCCCGGGGACGTCGACGGTCTGCGGGCAGTAGGCGATCGTCGCGCCATCCGGGCGAGCGTGGACCGCTCCCTCGTGCGGCACGAGCCCTCCGGCGAGCACTCGCAGGAGCGTCGTCTTCCCTGCGCCGTTCGCGCCGACCAGGCCGTGGAAGCCCGGGGTCAGCACGAACGACACGTCTTTCAATACGGGCATCGATGCCGACCACGCGACACCAACGCCGCGCGCTTCCAGCACGGTCATGTTGACTCCAATCGTTCTCGTTCTCGTTCGCGGCTCGACGAGCGCACCGGCGGCAGCAGTGCCGCGACAGGGTCGACTCGAAGCCAGACTGCGGAAAGAGAGGAGTCAGCGCATGATGGCGCCGGGGGACCGGCGCACGTGCAATGTAGCACGGGCTCGAACGACGTCGAGGCCCGCGTGGGTCAGCGCTGGACCGCCTGGGCTTCCGGCGCGCGCGCAGCGCGAGGGGCCTCCTCACGACCGACGGCCTCCATCAGGGCCTCGAGACGGACGGGCTTGACGAGATGCGCGGAGAAGCCGGCCTCGAGCGAGCGGCGGCGATCGCTCTCCTGGCCATATCCGCTGACGGCGACGAGCCGAAGATCGTCCGGCATCCCCGGAAGACGACGCAGCCGACTGGCGAGCTCGTAGCCGTCCATCGCCGGCAGACCGATGTCGAGGAGCGCGACCTCCGGCCTGAACTGGCGGGCGATCTCGAGAGCCGACGGTCCGTCGCTCGCGACGAGGACCTCGAGACCGAGCTCGCTGAGCGCATCGCCGAGGACGTTCGCCGCGTCCGTGTTGTCGTCGACGAGCAAGACACGCTTTGTTTGCTCGGCGGCACGCGGATGCCAAGCCCCGGTGCTCGGTGCCGGAGCCGCCAGCTTCGCGGCGGCCGAAATCAACGGGAGCTCGACGATGAACTCGCTCCCCTTCCCCAGGCCCTCACTGCGCGCGTAGACCCACCCGTCGTGGAGCGTCACGAGGCTGCGCGCGATCGCGAGCCCGAGCCCGAGCCCGGAGCTCTGCGCCGCTGGCGCGCCCTCGCGCTGCTGGACGAACGATTCGAAGATCGCGTCGAGCATGTCGGGAGCGATGCCCATGCCGTGATCGCACACGTGAAGACGGAGCTGCTCGCCGGCGCGTTCCGCGTAGAGCCGCACTTCGGTCCCCGATGCGCTGTACTTCGAGCCGTTGTCGAGGAGGTTCGATACGACCTGCGAGAGGCGCTCCGGATCCGCATCGACGAGCAGGCCCTCCTCGGGGACCTCGACGACGAGCTGCTGCTTCCGCTGGGCGAACGCCGGACTGACCCGCTCGACGGCATGGGCGACGACAGCCGCGATCTCGACCGGTCGCTTGTGAACCTCGATCTTGCCCCGCGCGATGCGCGAGATGTCGAGGAGATCATCGACGAGTCGAGCGAGGTGCACCGCTTGCCGTTCGATGACCTCCTGTTCACGCGATCGCGCCCCGCGAAGCTTCATCAGCTCGACGGCGGTCAGGATCGGAGACAGCGGGTTCCGGAGCTCGTGCCCGAGGGCAGCCAAGAATTCGTCCTTGGCCCGACTGGCAGCCATCGCTTCGGCCCTCGCCTGCTCCGCGCACGCGAGAAGTCGCTCACGCTCCTCGGCCTCGCGGCGCTTCGCGGAGACGTCGCGGAGCACACCCCCGATACCGAGGACGCGACCGGTCTCGGGCTCGCGGACGGTGAACTGACGATTCGAGACGGGCACGACCTTTCCGGTGTCGAACCGGCGGAGGAGCAACTCGTCGGCCCAGTGTCCTTCGGCGATCGTGACCGGGATCGCCTCGTTCTCCATCCGGGAGCGGTCGTCGCCCGCGTAGAAGTCCTCCACACGAAGCGTCGTCACGTCGAACGTCGGGCTCAGCCCCACCATCTGGCGAGCCGCGGGGTTGAGGTAGACGACCCTCGCATCAGGAGTCGCCATGCCGATGAAGTCCGAAGAGTTCTCGACGAGCGCCTCGAACTGCTGCCGCTCCGCCAGCGACGCGGCGAGCTTCCCGGCGATCTGCTCGAGCTGGCGATGGTGGTTCAGCGCGACTTCTTCGTGATGCCGCACGATGAGCTCGTAGGCGCGGATGCGCGTCTCGAGCGAGGCGATGTCGCGCTCGGGCGAGAGGAGCGCAAGACCGACGCTCGGAGCGATCGTCCGGAAGAGATCCGCCGTCGCTCTCGGGATCGCGACGTTCGCAAAGAGAATCACGACGAAGAGCTCCGACGGCGGGAGCATTCCCCCGAAGCCCAGCACCGACTCCACTCGATAGGGCTCGACGAAGCCCTTCTGGTCCGGCACGAGCGGCGAGCCGCGCGCCTCCCCCACGTGGAACACGTTGAAGAGCGGGAAGCGCTCACTGTCTCGTTGCGAGGCGGGCGAGCCTGAGAGGTGCGCGAGGGACGGCATGCCGAGCTGCGAGATGAGCCCCGCCACCATGGGCATTCTCGCGACGGCCTCCATGCACGTCAGCGGGATCACCCGGTGACGGCGGGACAGCGCCGGATCGTTCCATTCGAGCGCCACGCCACGGCTCGCTCGCAGCGACAGACAGAGCGTGTCCGGCCCCACTTCCGAGCCGCTCAGCCGCACGAGCTCCGCCGCGTCTCCTTCGCCGAGCGACGCGAGCCTCCGAGTTCGAAACAGCCGCACGAGTTGGCACTCGGGCGCGTTCGTCTCCGGGAGGCGGAGCTGATCGAAGAGGTACGAGACGGTTCGCCCCGCCGCATCGTCGGCATCCCGAGACGCCTCACCGACCGCTCGTAGCTCCGCCGAGCATCGGTACATGTCATCGAGCGAGAACGACCGGAGGTCGAACACGGTAGAAGCCTCGTACCGCACGGCCAAAGGCGCAAGTGAGCCTTGGCGGCGAGTCGACGGCATCCGTACGTCGACTCGACGTTCGCTCTCGAAGCGCGGGTACGTCGCTCAGCGCACGGCTTCGATGAGCGTCTCGAGCATTCGATACGTCATGCCCCAGAGCCGATGCCGTCCGGGCTCGAGGTGAATGCACGGCAGGTCGTAGGACTGCCCCAGGTAGTCGAGCTTGAAGTTGCTCTTTCCCTCGCCGCGCTCGAGCCCGGCGAACGGGACCCAGAGCGTGGTCGCGACCTCGTCATTCGGCATGACGGGCACATCGCCCCTCAGCGCGAACACGAATGGCGTCACGACGAGGTTGCCCTTCTTCGATCGCATGAACGCAGGAACGTCCGGCAAGCGCCCGAGCAGGTTCGCGTTCGACAGCTCGATCCCCACCTCCTCGCGGGTCTCGCGGATCGCGGTGGCGAGGAGGCTCGCATCCTCGGGCTCGCGACGCCCGCCCGGAAACGCGATGTGCCCCGACCACGGATCGTTGGGGTGCTCCGCGCGCTGGATGAAGAAGAGGTCCGCGCTTCCGGTCCCGGGGAGCTCGCGCAGAATCGCTGCGACCGCAGCGCGCGGACCGTCCGTCACGACGCCGTGGTCACCGCTGAGCGCGGCGAGCTTACCGGAGATCGAGTCGATGAACGCCATCGCGACTGCACTCTAGCGCAGGAACCCATGGCTCGCTTGCCGTCGCCCGAACGCGGCTCGAGACGGCTCGCGTGCGTACGTCACGACCACGAGGTCGCCGGCCAGCGGGTCGTGACGCTCACGTCGAGCTCGAGCGCGAGCTCCTCAGAAGCTCTTCCGGTACGCTTCGACCTCGGCGGGCGTGAAGCCCTGATAGAGCGCGATGTCGTTGATCGCTTCGTTGAGCTTCAGCGCGCGGTCCCCAGCGCCGGTCACGAGCTTGTACGCCGTTGCGGTGCCGATCTTCGTGAGGAGCGCGTCGATCTGGGCGTCGGAGATCCTACGCTTCTCCGCGGGCAGCCCCTTGAAGCTCTCGATGAACCCGAGCGCCTCGCCGAAGGCGTAGAGCGCGTTCGAGCCCTTCAGCGGATCGGCCGCCGTGCGCGCGGCCTGGTCGAGGTAGTGGATCGCCGTCGCGTACGTCGTTCGCTCCCACTCGGAGAGGAACGTCGCGACCGCCGCATCGCGCTCGGCGTTGCACTTCTCCCCCGCGGCGGTGGCTGCCTTCATCGTGAGGAGCGCCGTCCGGATCTTCCGGTACGGGCCAGGCGTCTCCGACGACTTGTCGTCGCGCTGCGATGCGTACGCCGCGAGCAGCGCGTCGGCCTCCGCTCCTGCTTCCGCGTCCGTTCGACCGGCGAGCGCCGTGCTCGCGCCGAACGCCGCGAGCAGTCGATCGACCGTCGCCTCCGTCACCGGCGCCGCGACGAGGCCGAGGACGTGGTTGTAGAGGGCGCCGCCGAGCAACACCTTCGGCGTCGCCGCCCGCAGGGCGACGCCGGCCTTCGAGAAGTGATGGTCGCCGTACTTCCCACCCTCGGCACCGCCACCGTCCTGCTCTGCGTCCTCGGGCTTCCACTCCTTGCCGAGCGCGGCCTCGAACGCGTCGAAGTATCCATCGAGCGTCGTCTGGGCGAACGTCGTCGACACGGCCCGCAGGCTCGGCGAGCCGGCGTTGTAGATCGCCTTCAGGTCGGCGACGGCAGGCACGCCGGCGTCGCTCGCGCCCTCGGTCGACTTCATGGTCGCGTCGAGCTCCGCGACGCGCTGGGCGAGGGCGAGCTCCACGGCAGCGTTCGTCGCGAACGCGGCGCTCTCGTACTTGGGCGGGACCACGGCGCCACACGCGAGCGTGCCGGCCTCGTTGCCCGAAGCGTCCGTGGAGGCATCGAGCCCGGTATCGAGCCGCGGCCGCACGAGGGCTTCGTCCTCCCCGCACGCAGCGCCCACGATGAGGGCACCGAGAACCGACGCGAGGGACACGAGACGGATCGTCTTCATCGTCGAAAAAAGCCTCCGAGCTCCAGACCGCAGCAGAAAAAGAAGGGAGCCGCTCGATGAGCGCTTCCCCTGGCCTGTCTTTGGGCTTGCCGACAATGACTGTCAACATTTCTGAGCGGGCCCCAGCGGCGCAGAGCGGCGCCACCGGCGGCCCGGCATGGCGCTCGCTCACGCGCAGATCCTTCGAGGACTGCCCCGTGCCGCCTCCTCATCGACGGTCGTGATGAGCGAAGGGCGGGACGAGCGGGCGAGCGCCTGGCCGGAGGAGCTATGGCGGTGCTCTTGCATTGACCTCCGATTCACGCCCGCCCGTTGAGCGAGCGGGCGTGAATCTCCGGTCAAAGCCTGCTCGTGTGAGCTGACCGCTTCGACCTTTCAGGATCGGCGCAACTGAGTTGCGCCTTAGTTCTTCCCGCCGCCGCCAC
>MKVQ01000030.1:258985-331764 GCA_001899635.1 Myxococcales bacterium 68-20
CCCGCGGGCTTCGCAGGCGCGGGCGTCGCTGCAGACTTCGCGGGCGTCGGCGTCGCTGCGGGCTTCGCGGGCGCGGGCGCAGCCGCGGCCTTCGCGGGCGTCGCCTGCGACGCAGGGATGTTGCCTGCGGAGGCGATGTTGAAGAGCCCGAGCTGCTGCTGCATCTCGAGGCTGTTCTGGTACGTCCACGCGCGCACGACCTTGCCGTCCTTGATCCGGAAGATGTCGACGAGGTGGATCGCGATCGGCTTCTTCGTCGGCTGGATGGTGCCGAGCGCGCCCTTGTGGGTTCCTTTGAGCACGGACTCGATGATGGCGTAGTCGCCGATGGCGAGCGTCTTCGTCGTCTCGAACTTGGCGTCGGGGAACGCGGTGGTGAAGCTCTTGTAGAACTTCTTCGCGCCGTCCTTGCCCTTCGACATCTCGAGGTGGAAGAGGCCGTCCTGCTCGACATCGTCGGCGAGGAGGTTCGTGAAGTCCGCCTCCTTCTTCCCAGCCTCGAGCGACGCGAGCACGCTCTTCGCGACCTCGACGTTCTTCTCCTCGTCTGCCGCTGCCGTCGACATGATCGTCTCGGGCGCGGGCGGGACCGCCGGGATCGGACGCGCCTTCGCCTTCGCGCCGCCGACCTGCGTCATCACGGTGCCGAGCTCACCGTAGCGGTGTTCGCTCGCGACCTTCCCTTCCGGGCTCATCGTCACGATGCTGAGGCCGTAGTGGCCGATCGGCTGCTCGGTGCCCTTCACGCCGAAGAGCTCACCGTGATGCTTGCCGTTGATCACCCACTCGAGGACGAGCGTATCGTTCTTCACCCAGACGCGCGAGAAGCCGAGCTTCACGTCCTTGAACGTCTCGAACCACTCCGTCATGTTCCGTTCGACCGCGGCGCGGCCGTTCACCTCGTTCAGCCCCGCAACGGAGATCACGCCGTCCTCCGCGTAGACGGAGGCGAACTTCTTCGGGTCCTGACCGTTGAGACCCTCGAGCGCCGCCCCGATCGCCGCCTTCTGCAGCTCCGCCATCGTCGGCTTCGGCGGCGGAGGCGGCTCGGGCTTCGCGGGCTCGGTCGTGGGCGGCGGCGGAGGCGTCACGACGGGCTGCTGCGGGGTGACCGGCGGCGGCTCCTCTCCGCCACAGCCGAGAGCGGGAGCGAACGCAGCGAGCGCAACGACGACGTAACGGATCCGACGCATGGAGCCCTCCTCGAGTCGAGGCAAGGAAGGTCCACTGGATATCGGCCCCTCGTCAAGGAGCAGCCGTCTGCTTATCCCGACCGGGATCGACGCGAGGCGAGACCGAAGCGAGCCCGAGACGAGCCCGTTCCGTCGTCGGCAGACGCTTCGAGCGATGGCGGATCGCCCGCTATCCATGAGGCCACCGAGACCGAGCGCACACATTCGTAGGTGGGCCACAAACCCACCTTCCACTACTGGCACGAGCTCTGCTTTTCTGACGCTCGGGGAGAGACGCTGATGACCGTTCGGAACCTTCGCTCGTACGGATTGCTGCTGGCCGTCGTGACGGCGACCGCGACGCCGTTCCTCATCAACTGCAGCACCGACGAATACGAGGACGAGGAGAGCGAGGGCGCGCTCACCGGCGTCGACAACAAGCTCGGGCTCGGCCTCTCCTACGACGAGGCCTCCGGCACCGTCACCGCGACGCTGAAGGAGTCGCTCAAGGCGGGCGAGCAGCTTCGCATCCGCGTCCGCCGTGGAAAGCCGGAGCTCGGCGACGAAGCGAAGATCGATTGCGACTCGATCAACGAGGCACGCCCGATCACCGGTGCCGGCTCACGCGAGAACGCGCCGATCGGCAAGGTCGTCTATCAGGGCCCCAAGGTCACGAAGGAGCTCGTCGAGCTCGTCGGCGTCTACGACGATCATCGCTTCCAGAGCGATCCCGCCTGGGCCGCGCAGCGCAGCGCCGAGATCACGGCGGCCGGTGGACCGAAGGCGCTCGTCGAAGCGTGCGTCGTGCGCCCGGGCAAGACTCCGATCAAGCTCCAGACGAACCTCGAGCAGGCATGGGACATCGGCAACGCGACCCAGAAGGAGCTCGCGTCGCGCGCGATCGGCAACGGCCTCAAGTTCAACGCCGGCGACGGCGGCGCCGACGATCCGACGCCTGCGCGCGAGGTCGCCCTCCGTTCGATGGAGGAGTACGGCGAGAGGTGCGTGGAGGAGCTCGGCGAGATCCCCTTCTTCAAGAAGCTCGCGAACGGCAAGTACGACACGTTCGACTGCCGTGACTTCGTCGGCACCGGTGAGGGCCACGAGCCCGTGCGCATCCCGGGCGTCGAGGGCGCGATGATCCCGCTCATGCAGAACGATCGCCCCGTCACGAAGTGCGACGGCGAGGGCCCGCACGGGCAGAAGCCCGGCGCCAGCTACAACTGCGTCGACAAGTGCGACCGCGCCGAGTTCCTCAGCGAAGGCTGCGAGCCCGGCCCCACGGTGACGCACGCGGTGAACGAGCAGGGCAGCCACTGGATCCTCCTCTGTCGCAAAGTCACGGGCGGCGAGGAGATCGGCTGGACCAAGACGAAGCGCTTCAACGACATCGCGATGATCGGGAACAACCCGAAGACCGGGAAGACCTGCTACTTCCAGAACACGATCAACTCCGGCACCGACGGCGAGCACGTCCCCCACCCCGCCGACCGCGAGAAGTCGCGCACGATCTGGGACTCGCCGAAGGGCTACTGCTTCGAGAGCTGCCACGGCACCGATCCCTTCATCCAGTCGCCGTGGATCAACAATGCGAAGCGCTCGGACGGCAAGCCGGTCGTCCCGATGATGGGCTTCGATCGCGACTACGAGATCAGCTGGCTCGAGTCCCCGTACTACGTCGTCAACATGGACGCGCAGGGTTGGACGATGCCGAAGCAGCTCGTGAGCGAGGAGGCCGGTCCCTGCCTCACGTGCCACCGCGTCGGTGGCGACGCCTGGATCCGTGAGTTCGCCAACTGGACCACCGGCAACGTCGAGGGCGGTGGTCCGATCAGCAACGGCGACAGCTACTGGAACAAGATCACCGACAGCTACAAGGCCTTCGAGAAGGCTCACTGGATGCCCATGCGCCTCGACGGGCTCACCGCCGAGACCTGGCCGAGCTCGAAGTGGGCGAAGGCGATGGAGCACCTCAACAAGTGCAACAAGAACCGAAACGATCCGGAATGCCTCTGGGCCGACGTCCCCCGCGGCGAGGGCAACCCTCAGCGGCCCGGCCAGCCCTGACGCTGCGCGCGCGCGCGCGGGATGCGTAAGGTCGCGCGAAGGTCACGTCCACCGCGCTCCGCTGGTATGATGCCGGAGATGCTCCGCCGCCGCGCAGCCAGCTTCGCGTTCGTTGCGCTCGTCGCGCTCGCCGTGGGCTGCTCCTACGACTGGAACATCGGGACCGGATCGACCGCCGAGGGCTCGAGCAGCTCGTCGTCCGGATCGTCCGGCAATGCGAGCTCCTCCGGGAGCGTCCCCTCCGACAGCGGCGCGGACACGGGAGCGAGCTCGGCGACGAGCGGCGAGTGCGGGACGAGCTGCGCGTGCAAAGAGAACGAGAGGTGCCGATTCACGTGCACGACGGGCGCGTGCAAGCTCGATTGCGGTGGCTCGAGCGACTGCAAGCTGACCTGCGGAGAGGGAGCGTTCTGCGCGCTCGCGTGCAGCGACAGGGCCGACTGCGACCTCGACTGCAAGGAGAACCGCTCGACGTGCTCGCTCGCGTGCACCGATCAGGCGGACTGCAAGGGGAGCTGCGGTCTGGGGAGCATTTGCACGAAGAACTGCCCGCGCGACTGCGACCTGAGCTGCCCTCCTGGAAGCATCTGCCCGCCGTGACGAGACGCCTCCCGTGAAACGCCTGCGTCCCGTCTCGCTCGCACTCGTCGTCGTCGTCGGCAGCGCGCTCTCGACCCTGTCCGCGCTCGCCCACGCAGAGCCGTCCGACAAGGCCCGCGCGCGTGAGGCCTACGACCTCGGGCTCGAAGCGCACAAGCGCGGCGACGTCCACAAGGCGGCCGAGGAGTTCGCGCGCGCCGATGCGCTCGCGCCGAGCGCGGTGGCGCTGCAAGCTGCGCTCGACGCCGCGATCGAGTCCGACGACGCACCTCTCGGCGCCGAGCTGATCGAGCGCAGCAAGCGCGAGCCCGCGCCGCCGGGACTCGCTTCGAGCATCACCGTGGCGCACCTCAAGTTCAGCGGACGCACGGGACGCCTCCGTGTGATCTGCCCGCAGGGCTCGACCTGCACCGCCAAGGTGGACGAGCGGCCCGTCGAGGTCGACAGGATCGTGTGGACCAACACGGGACAGCACTCCGTCGTCGTGGACGTCGACGGCGACACGCAGACGAAGCGCGTCGAGGTCAGCGCCGACCGGGTGCTCGACGTGACGGGAAGCAAGGGCGCACCGCCGACGGTGGTGACCGGCGCATCGACGGACGTGGCTGAGCCGCATCCGGACGCGCGGAGGAGGGACCAGCTCCGCGACGGGCTCCCGCCGATCGTCTTCTACGGCGGCGTGGGGCTCACCGTGGCGCTCGCGGGAGTGACGACCTTCTTCGCGCTCGACGCATCGAGCACGCATGGCGCCTTCGAGAGCGCCGGCTGCAGCCGCGCCAACTTCGACGCCTGCCAGCGGCTCAAGGACGAAGGCGAGTCGAGTCAGACAGCGACGAACGTTGCCCTCGCGCTCACGGCCGTGTCCGGCATCGCGACGACCGTCGTGGGAGCGGTGTTCACGAACTGGAAGGGCCCGGTCGTCACCGCGCATCCAGGCGGCGGCGGAGCGAGCTGGCGTCTCACCTTCTGATCGGCGACGCCTCCTCTCGCTCGCGGTGAGGGTGGAGAGCGTGGCGAGCGAACGCGCGCGGATGCGTCGTCGAGATCGAGAGGACAGGAGGCGCACGTCGCACGACACGTCTGTCTCCGGTGTAGGCTGATCTTTTTTGCAGTCGTAAGCTGCCGATATTCCGCGACTGCGACACCGGAGCGGAATTCGCCCCCTTGCGCGTGCTGCGAACCGTCGCCCATGCTCGCGCCTCCAATGAGCGTACCCGTGTCATGGGTGGTGGGGCTCTTGGCGGCGCTGGAACCGACGGCGCCGTGGAGCAACACCTACGAGAAGACCGCCGAGGCGATCGCTCGCGTGTCGGAGAGCGAGCCGCTGTTCGACGTCGACGACCGTGGCGAGGAGCGCACCGCGACGCTGCTCGTCGCGCTCGCGTGGTACGAGAGCCGTCTCAACCCGAGCGCGCGATCGAAGAACGGGCGCTGGTACTGCCTCTACCAGCTCGACAAGAGCTACCTGCCCGACGCCCAGAAGTCGCTCAGCGACCCGGAGATGTGCACCCGCGCGGCGGTGAAGATCCTCCGCAAGTCGCTGTCGATGTGCAAAGCCCGTCCGCAGAACGAACGCCTCGCCGCGTTCATGTCCGGCCGGTGCGACCGCGGCGGCGCCGGAAGCCGCCACCGCATGTTCCTCGCGAACAAGCTCCTCAAGGAGCATCCGATGCCTCCGCCGTCCGGCGGAACGAGCTACGCTCGAGCGCGCTGATCTCGTGCTAAGGATGGTCCGTCACACCAAGCACGGGTGGCGGAATGGCAGACGCAGTGGGTTTAGGTTCCACCGTCGTAAGGCGTGCGGGTTCAAGTCCCGCCCCGTGCACCAGGGCTCTTCCTTCAAACCTTCGGCGATGACCTGTCTCTCAGTAGAATCGTAGGCGTCGCCTCGACAAGGCCGAGACGGCCTCCGCGACCGGTGCGAGGGGCAGCATCGCCTCACGTGATAGAGTTCGTGTATGGCGCAACCCGCGAAGCGACCGGCGACGTATGCCGACCTGGACGCGTTGCCGGAAGGAACGAAGGCGCATCTCGTGCGGGGCGCTCTCGTCGTTCCGCCCCGTCCCTCGATGAGCCATCAAGAGGTGGAGAGCGCGCTTGGCGAGGAGCTCCGACCGCCATTCCACCGGGGCCGCGGAGGCCCGGGCGGGTGGCTCATCCTCATGGTGCCGGAGGTGCGGGTCGGCGGCGATGCGCTCGTCCCGGATCTCGGCGGGTGGCGCCGGGAGCGCCTTCCGGCCGTACCCGCGAAGGCACATGCCACGATCGCACCAGACTGGGTCTGCGAGGTCCTCAGTCGTTCGAGTGCCGCGTTCGACCGTGGCGAGAAGCTCGATGTCTACGCCAGCTGGAGCGTCGGCCACGCGTGGCTGGTCGATCCGACGACACGGACCCTGGAGGCGTATCGGCTGGAAGCAAAGCGCTGGGTTCGCGTCGGCGGATGGTCCGAGAATGCACGCGTTCGGGTCGAGCCGTTCGAGGCCTTCGAGCTCGACCTTGCCTCGCTCTGGTCCGCCCTCACGACCCCGGACGAGGACTGAACGGCGAGTCGCGACGGCCGTCCCATCCCATCGTCGGATGGCACGAGATCGACGAGGCCTTCGATGATGATGGCGCCGGCTCGTTCACGCCATCGACGGCGTCACGCGGGCTCGGGTCCGGGCTCGTCGATGAGGAGCTCGTCCGAGCCCTCCGGCGACGAACCGATGCGGCGCGTGGCGACCGCGCGCGGACGTTCTCGCGCGAGCTCGCGGGCGACGCGTTCGTCGAGCCGGTTGGCGGCCTGACTCACCGCCGCGTAGGCGTCCGAGTCGGTGGCCTCGACGAGGATGTTCCGCGCCGGCATCAGGCGAACGACGATACGACAGCGCTTGTCCGGTCCTCCGCGCGGACCGTTGAGGTCGACGATGCGCACCGTGACCCGCTCGACACGATGGGTGAAGCGGCCGAGCGCGAAGGAGAGCCTCCTCGCGACGTGCTCACGAAGCGCAACGGATATGGCAACGTTCGAGCTGCGCAGGTCGATCGGCATCATGGCGGCAGTTCCTCGTCTCACTCAGGCTAGGAACCGCAAGCGTCCTCTTGTATGAGCGTTCGGAGACCAGACTGTTCGGATCGGAGAACGACGCGCGCCGCCAGCCGTTCCGCTTGATATCTGCTAGAGCACCGATCAGTCTGCGGACCGAGTATTTCCGCCGAGTTCCGAGCAGCGCGAGGAGCGACGACGACGGATACTGAAGTATCCGGAGGAGGAGCGACGAAGCGATGCGACGGAAATCGGCGGAAAGACGACGGGAGCAGACTGATTGGTGCTCTAGTTCCAAGAACGATGCGTGCGAGCCCGGACGACATCCTCGGAATGGCCTTCTTCGCCCGAGTGGTAGAGGCGCGGTCGTTCAGCGACGCCGCGCGGTCGCTCGGGCTGTCGAAATCTGCCGTGAGCGCCCGCGTCTCGCGGCTGGAGCAGCGGCTCGGGGTGCGCCTGCTCCACCGGACGACGCGCAAGCTCGCGCTCACCGCGGACGGGGTGCGGCTGTACGAACGGTGCGCTCGCGTCGCGGCCGAGGCCGACCAGGCGGCGGAAATCGCTGCCGGGGCGAGCGCCGTGCCGCGCGGGGTCCTGCGCCTCCACGCAGCGCCTGCGTTCGCCCAGCAGTACCTCACGAAGCCGATCGACGAGTTCATGCACGCCTACCCCGACGTGCGCATCGAGCTGCGCCTCGGCGACCGCATTCCGGACATCGGCGCGGACGGCGTCGACGTCTCCGTCGTGGTCGCTCAACGGCTCAGCGACTCGGGGCTGCTGGCGAGGAAGCTCGGTTCGAGCCGCGTCGCGACGTGCGCCGCGCCCGCCTACCTCCGTCGCAAGGGGATCCCGTTCCGGCCCCAGGATCTCGTCCATCATCAGTGCCTTTCGCACTCGGTCGTCCACTTCGAGGACTGGCACTTCGACACGGAGGAGGGCGCGGTCGCCATCACGGCAGGCGCGCGGATGGTCGCCGACGACCTCCGGTACCTGCGTCAGGCAACGCTCGACGGCCTCGGAATCGCGATGTTCCCCGAGATCCTCGTGGCCGAGGACCTCGCCGCGGGACGACTGCACCGCGTGCTCGATGCCTTCCAGTCGATGGAGCTCACGGTCCATGCGCTTCACCCGCACGCGCGGCACGCGCCGGCGAGCGTCCGAGCGTTCCTGGATCACCTCGCAACCTGCTTCCGGAAGCCACCGTGGGAGGAAACGCTGAGCCGCGGCGAGCCGATGCCGCGGCCGACGGGCCGTACGAAGCACCCGATTCCGATGACCGAGCAGGACGTACGTCGTCTCGGCGCCGTGGCAGCGCTCTACGCGGACGTGGACGCAGAAGGCACGGCGAGGTTGAGGCAGGCCATCTCGCAGGCGAAGGTCACGCTCGCGTCGAAGATCCCGCGCGGGACGGTGACGATGAACTCGCGCGTGATCTGTCGCAACGAGGCCGGTCAGGAACAGGAGCTCACGCTCGTGTATCCGTGGGACGCGCGCGACAATCGCATCTCCGTTGTGAGCGCACGCGGCCGTGCGCTCATCGGAGCTACGATCGGAACGACGCTCACGAACGAGCGTGGCAAGCCCCTCAAGATCGCGAGCATCCCGTATCAGCCCGAGGCTGCCGGGGATCATCACCTGTGAGTTGCGGCGCGCGCCACGCGACGAGAGTCGCGTCGTCGGCTCGGGCTCAGAGGTCGTAGTCGCCCGCCGCTTCGGGTTGGTAGCGAACCTCTTCGACGGTCCAGAACTTGGACCGACCTCGACCGACGACCTCGACACGATCGCCCACGCGTGCCCCGAGGAGCGCGTGGCCAAGCGGCGCCAGCACCGAGACTCGACCGGTCGCGAGGTTCGCGTCCTTCGGATAGACGATGAAGACCTCGCGCGTGGTTCCCTGATCGTCACGGCAGATGACGTGGGAGTTCATCGTAACGACGGACGCACCCACGGCAGACGGAGCAACGACGACGGCGCGATCGAGCTCGCGCTGGAGCGCTTCCGTCCCCTCCTCCTCGATCTCGCCATAGAGCGACACGACCTCCGAAAGACGACGGATGTCTTGCTCAGTGACGATGATGGGCTGCGAAACGGACATCTTCTCGGTTCTCCTCATGGCTCACGTCGAAGGGCAAGCGCATGTCACTTTGCAACGATAGGCACGTCGCATGGTGCTCACTGTTCGGGGTTCCGAACAGTCTGACCTCGGAACCGCCCTGGACGATCCGGCCGCCGCCGTCACCGCCGCCGCGTCGCGCGCGCCAACCGACGGCTCGTCGCAGGTCGCGGCTCGCAGCTCCAGCTGCTCGGATCGCACGAAAACGGCTCTGGCGTTCGCTTCCGGCGAACTCATCTTGGCAGCGCCTCGAGCCTCGCTCCGAGATGGCAGCCGCGGAAGCGTCGACCATGCGCACGATGAAGCGCGAGACCCCTCTCGCCTGGCCTCAGAACTACCAGACGCAGCTCGTGACGAAGCACTTCCCTCTCCTCGTCCGGCACGCGATGCACGAGCGACGGATCGCCGTCCGCTTCTACGTCGCGTCCGTGTCGCCGCACGCTGTCTTCGTCACGAGCGACTGCCCGAAGGGAGAGGATCCGTTCGTCGCGTTCTACTGCGAGCGCAGTATCGGCAACATCGAGGACGTGCCCGCCACGATCTACCTCGCTCACGAGCTCGGTCACCACGAGTCGTGGCTGCGAGGAGACACGTCCGACGCGTTCGAGGATCTCATGACCACGAGGCCGCGCACGGTCTACGAGAGGCCCGAGACACTCGACCGATCGATCCGGGAAGAGGTCCTCGCCGAGGAGCAGCGCGCGTGGTCCTATGGACGCAAGATCCTCGCATCGGTCCTCCCTCGCTTCCCGGCGCTGACCGAGTACGACCGCTTCACCCGAGAGAACGTCGACGGATACCGCACCGGCTTGCTCCTCGCCTGAGCCGCGTCATCGCGCCCCCCCTCGCAGCTGCGCCCGGTCGGCTGCGAGGCCGATTGCCACGTTGACCAGGAGAGCCGTCCAGACCACGGTTCGAGGACGCAGCGCGTCTCGTCGGCGCGCTCGTGGGGAGAAGACCTCGAGTCGTGGGCACCATCATCCGCCTCCCGTCTGCGAGCCGCGATGGCTCCGGCACGGTCAAGCATCTCTCCGAGGCCGCGGACCTCGCCCACGCGGTGCATTTCTACGAGGAGCCCTCGATGCTCTTCGAGAACGTTGCGAAGTTCCTCGCCGCGGGGCTCGACGAGGGGGATCGCGTCATCGTGATCGCAACGACCACGCACCGCGAAGGCATCACGCGATGCCTCGGCGCTGCGCCGGTCGCGCACGCGCTCGCCTCGCGACAGCTGACGATGCTCGACGCACACGAGACGCTCGCGACCTTCATGGTCCACGACGAAGTCGACCCCGACCGCTTCCGTGCCGTCCTCGAGGGGATCCTCGAGCCCCTCCGCGCGGACGCTCCGAACGCGCGCATCCGCGCCTTCGGCGAGATGGTCGACGTGCTCTGGAAAGACGGCAACTCGAACGCGGCCCTCCGGCTCGAAGAGCTCTGGAACGAAGCCGCCAGTGCGCACTCCTTCACGTTGCTCTGCGCTTACGTGATGGGGAACTTCTACGGCGAGACGAACGCACCCGGGTTCACCGAGGTGTGCGCGCGCCACACGCACGTCCTGTCGACCGAAGTCGTCGCCAGCAGCGCCTCGTTCCCACGTACCCGCGAGGGCGCGCTCGAAGAACACGTGCGCTCGCTCGAGACCGAGCTCCACCACCGCAAGGGCCTCGAGGTCGCGCTCCGCGAAGCGCTCCGCGATCGGAGCCGTGTGGAGGCAGCGCTCCGCGAGAGCGTCGCGCGAGAGCGCAACGCCCGCGCGCTAGCGGAGGAGAACGATCGGTTCAAGGAGCAGTTCCTCGCCGTCCTCGGCCACGACCTCCGCAACCCGCTCAACACGATCCTGACGACGACGCGCCTCATGGTGATGCGGACCGAGCTCTCGCAGGAGAGCAACCGGCGGCTCGATCGCGTCATCTCGAGCGGTGTCCGGATGCAGCGGATGATCGAGCAGATCCTCGACGTGACCAGCGATCGCCTCAGCGGCGGCATCCCGATCATGCGCGAGCCCGCGCACGACGTCGCCAGCCTCGCGGCGAAGGTCGTCGCGGAGGTACGCCTCGCTCATCCGACCCGCCACATCGAGCTCCTCGTCGACGGGGCCTGTCTCGCGTCCATCGATCCGGAGCGGATCGAGCAGGTGCTGCGCACCCTCGTCGCCAACGCGGTCGCGCACGGGGCCGTCGAGTTCCCGGTACGCGTCATGGTAACCGCGAGCGCACGCATGGTCCGGCTCGAGGTCCACAACGGCGGGCCTCCCATCGACGCGGACCAGCGCGCGCTCCTCTTCGATCCCTTCAAGCGTGATCGGAAGACGAAGGGACGCTCCGAAGGCCTCGGCCTCGGCCTCTACATCGCGGAGCGCATCGTGCACGCGCACGACGGCACGCTCGAGCTCCAATCATCGATCGAGGGCGGTACGCGCTTCCGCGTCGCCCTGCCGCGAGGGTATTGAGCCATGGCACCGAGGAGCGCATGCGTGCTCGTCGTCGATGACGAGGAAGACATCCGCGAGGCGGTTCGCGAGGCGGTCGAGATGATCGGGGCGACGGCGATCACCGCCGCCAACGGCGCCGACGCCCTCGAGCTGCTCCGGAACCAGCGCCCATGCCTCGTGGTCCTCGACTTGATCATGCCCGTGATGACCGGGCAGGAGATGCTCGCCGCCATGCGGAAGGACCCCATGCTCGCCACGCTGCGCGTCCTGATCTCGACGTCGGCGCCGAGTCGAGCGCCCTCCGGCGTTTCGGTCCTGCCGAAGCCGATCGACATCGAGAGGCTCTGGGACTGGCTGCGCCGGAGCTGCCGCTGCGGGCGGGCCCGGGCCCAGCGCGTGCATCACGCCGGCTTCTGAGCAGGCTCAGCGGCGACGCGACCGTCGTGCGAGGAGCGCCGCGATGCCGACGAAGGCGAGCGCGCCCGTCGCGGGACGCGAGGAGGGCGTCGTACGGCATGCGCAGCCCGCGCTGTCGGCGCCCCCCTTCGCCGGTCCGACGACGACGTCGACGCGCGACGCCGCGCTGAGCAGCGCGCCGTCGTGCGCACGGAGCGCCAACGTGATCGTGACGGGCTCGTTCGTGTCCGGCGCCTTGAACGACGGCGCCAGCGTGCCGCCTTCGGTGAGCGCTACCGCCGGACCGGCGACCTGCGACCAGAGATACGTGAGCGGGAGGTTCGACGGATGGGTGGCGGTGCCCGCCAGCTGCACGTTCGCGCCCGAGGCGACGACCTGCGGCAGTCCCGCGTCCACGGTGGGTCCGTTCGGGTCACAGGCATCGGCGTGCGCGGCGTAGGACCAGAACGGCGTGCTCGAGATCCCTCCGAGCTCGATGTCGTCGATCGCCCAGCCCTCGGCCGCGCGACCGAAGCTCGCGCCGAGACGGAAGCGGAGCTGGACCTTCTCCGGGTGCTCCGGCAGCGTGACGTCGATGCGCGACGTGACCCACGCGTCGGGGTAGCCTGCGCTCTTGTCGCCGTAGGCCTTCCGTCCCTTGAGAGGGTTGTCGGTGCGCTCGCTGTCGTCGAGCGTCGTGTTGTAGTCGACCTGGCCGTAGGTGGAGATGTCCTTCCACGTCTTGCCGCCGTCGACGGTGAGCTCGATCACGCCTCCGTCGATGTCGACGTTGCGCCGCGTGGAGCGCTTGAGCGCCCACTTGTGCTTGAACGAGAGCGAGAAGGTCGTCCCTTCGATCGTGAAGCTCGGAGACGTCAGCTTGTGATCCGCCCTCTGCGGCGGGTCGACGATCTCCCAGAAGCCGTCACCGGTCTTGGTCGAGCGTTCCCACTTCGCGCCGGCGCCCTCGCCCGTCACCTTCCACACCGTCTTCGTCGTGTCGACACGGTCGGTCGCCGACGACTGGGGGGTCTGGTCGGCATCGTAGCGAGTGGGCACGATGACGTGGATGACGCGCCCGTCGGGCAGCGACGGATCGCTCACCGCGACGTCGAGCTCGATCGGCTCGCCCGACTTCGTCCCCGTGATGCTCGCCCGGAGCTTCAGCGTCGCCGATGCGAACGGCTCGAGCGGCGGTAGCTTGCTCGGAGCCGAATCGAGGATCGTGACGCCCTCGGTCTTCGCAAAGAGCTCCGCCTTGGGCTCGGCGAGCAGGCCCGAACCGGTGTTCCGGACGGTGAGCTCGAGGGTGCCGACCTCGGCCTCGTCGAGGATGCCGTCGTGATCGCAAGAGATGACGTCGTCGTCGAGCTTGGCCTCCACGATCTGGAGGTCGTTGCCGAACTCGAAGCTCTCCTTGACGCCTTGGTTGGTGGAGCTGTCCTTCTCCGGCCCGACCGCGCCAGCTCCCGCACCGCGACGCGCGAAGGCCTTCCAGAACAGCGCGAAGTCCTTCGTGTCGACCGCGAGCGCCGCTGCGAGGACCGCATCACGGGCCTCGATGATCGTCGGATCGGACGGCGTGAGCTTGAGCGACGCCACGAGGTAGTGCTTCATCCGGTCCTGCGCCTCGGTGAACGAGAGCCGGCCCTCGCGGAGGAGCGACGCGTAACACTCCCAGAGCATCGTCGCCCACACCTCGCCGGTGTTGTGGACCTCGGAGTTGAAGCTGCCGTCTTCGCCGAAGCTCGTGGCGACGTCCGCCGGGAGCGGGTTGCCGTTGGCGATGTGCTTGAGCGTGAGCGCGTTCTTCGTGAAGTCGATCGAGTACGGGACGCGGCGGGTGCCGAAGTAGATGTCGTCGCCGCTGCCGCTCGTGGCGTAGGAGCCGTTGGCGTACGTGCCGCCGAAGTTCCCCGGATCGTCCGGACGCGCCATGAGGAGGAGAGCGGTGAAGTCGCCCCAGCCCTCGCCGAGGCCACCGGCCTGGTTCGTCCGGAGCCCCATTCCGTTACCGACGAGCCGACTCGACAGGACGTGTCCCCACTCGTGCGCCACGATCGTGGTGTCGAGCGCGCCGTCGAGATCGCCGCCCGCCGCTCGTTTCATCGTGACCATCGCGCCGGAGGAGACCGCGCCCTCGAGCGCCTGACCGTCCGCGAGGGAGAGCGAGAGGACCGGGATCGAGATCCCGTCCTGCTGGCCGCCCATGAACGGTGCCACTGTCGGGTTCGTGGAGCTCGCGACGTTCGCGATCAGTACGCCCGCGGCGCCTGCGGCCTGCGCGGCAGCGGCCTTCTGCGCGAAAGAGCAGGTGCCGCGATGCACGAGGACGATCTTGCCCGCCACCTCGTTCTCGATCGCCTCGCATCCGTCCGCGGGGTCGGCGCCGCCGCCGTCGACCGCGAGGACCACGGAGCCCGTGACATCGAACACGTCCTTGCCGAAGCCGCTCGCGATGCCGACGGTCTTCGTCCCCGCGATCGACGCGGGTGCGCTCACGACGAGCGAGGCGTTGCTCGCGCCGGAGAAGACGAACATCTGGATACGCGGCGACTGCCCATCGGGCGGCACCATCGCGTTGGCGTTGTTACGGCCGCTGTTGTCCTGCGCCTCGGCGTAGAGCGGGTCGCCCCCCTTGCCACCACGACCGAAGTTGTCGAGCTGGTGGTTCCCGGACTTCTCGTCGAAGCCCGCGTCGTAGAACCAGTCGTGGAGGAAGTTGGTGACGTAGAAGAGCTGCGTCGCCGATGCCTGGATCGAGGCCGAGGTCGCGTCCGGGAAGGCCGCCGTATCGTAGACGTGATCGAACGTCAGCGGGCTGGTGAGCGCCGGCGTCGTGTCCGCGCCTTGGTCGAAGCCGTCCGGTGCGACGCGATCGGCGTAGGCGACGACGTTGTTGCCGTCCGTCGTGGTCGCGCCCGGCGCGAGCCAGGGGTCGTTCTTCGAGAAGGGGAAGTTCTGGAGCGTGACGAGCTGGCTCGGCTGCCACTCGAGCTGCTGCTTGTCGGGCTTGCCCGACGGATGCGGCGCCACGAGGTTTCCCTGCGGCCCGTCCATCGGGAGCTTCGTCTCGGAGTCGGCAAAGACGCGGTAGCTGAACGCGTCGTTGCGGACGAGATTGTTCTCGAAGAGCACGCGTCCGTCGGAGGCCGAGAGCACCCACGCGCGCGCAGGCCCGGATGCGAGGATGAGCTCGACGTACCACGCGGGCTCGAGCTCGAGGCCCTCGCTGCCCCCGGTCGGAAAGAGCACCTTCTTCGCACGAGCTGGGGCGAAGAGCCCTGCGCCGGCGAAGCGCTCGTAGCCGTTCTTCTCCGCCACCGGCGAGAACGCCGGCGTCACGCCGATGAGGCGCGCGCCGATCGCGAGTGCGTCGGCCGAGCCGAGCGCGAACACGCGCTCGCTCCCTCGCGCCGTCGGAGCGAGAAAGCCCGCAGCCGCGATCGGCCGGAGGGCGCGCGACATGATGACGTTCACGCCGCCTCGAAATACCTCGAGACCGCCGACGTGCTGCTCGTAGCGCGCGACGATCGGTCCCTTGCCGTGATCATCGAGGTGCGCAAGGGCGATCGGCGGCGCGTTCGCAGCGAGGCCGAACGATCGCGACACGGCCGGCATCAACGCGACGGCCGCTTCGGACGCGCTCGAGAACGAAGGGGCGCCCGCGCGGTTCATCCACACGAACGTGGGCGCGCCGCCGAGACGAGGATCGCGATGCCCCACCGAGCCGGAGACGTCGTCTTGCTGCGCCTTCCCTCGATCGGGCGCCGGCTCGGAGCCGCCATCGGCGGTGCTGCAGCTCAGGGCGAGGAGCGCGAGGAGCGCCGAGGAGCGAACGGTGCGGGCGAGCATGGGAACGCCGCCTAATTCCACCGCTCCTGGGCGAAGTCCAGAAGATCGAGGTCTCCGTCGCGCCCCACGAATCAGGCGGATTTATGCACGCGCCTTGACGTCTCGTGCGCGCGGATCCGGCCCATGGAAGCGGCCCTGAGACCACGCATGAGCGAACGAGGATGATGTAGGTTGCCGGAGTTGGGCTAGGGTGTGATCGATGCCTTCCGGCGGTTCGACCGAGCGTCCGACGTCGCTGCTCCTGCGACTCCTTCCCGGGGCGACCGCACATCCTCCGGCGCTCGCACGGCGCCGGCTCCTGACCGGCCTCACCATCGTCGTCGTCTCGATCATCCTGCAGACGCTGCCGAGCGCGTTCAAGGCGCAGCACGTCGGCGCGATCGCGTTCCGCTTCGCGTGGTCGCTGCTGAACATGCTCGTGCTGACGGCCGCGCTGTCGTCGATCTACGACTGGAACCAGCGGCAGCGGGCGAGCACCCCGCGCATACTCGTCAGCGCACTCATCGTGGCGCTGGTGATCTCGACGGCGTTCGCCGCGGCGTACAACCTCGGGATCCTCCCGACGTGGCCGTCGCTCAGGAACGAAGGCCCGCCACGACCGCTCGCGTCCTCGATGACGTTCGGTCTCGTCATCGGCGTGCTCCACACCGGCGTCTGGGCACTCGCTTTCGTGTTCCCCTACGTCGCCGAGGATGCACGGCTCCGCGCCCTCGAAGCCGACAAGCTCCGGCTCGAGGCCGCGCAGCTCAAGAGCGCCGCCGAGCTCGCGCGCCTCCGCTCGCAGCTCGAGCCGCATTTCCTCCTCAACACCCTCAACGCCATCGCCGGCCTCGTCACGGAGAACCCGCGCGAGGCGCGCCGGCTCATCGCCTGCCTCGGCGACCTCCTGCGCGACTCGCTCCACGACGCAGACGAGCTCCAGCCCCTCGAAGCCGAGGTCGCCTGGCTGCGTCGCTACGCGGAGATCCTCGAGTCCCGACACGCGGGTACGCTCAGCTTCGTCTGGGAGATCGAGCCGAGCGCGCGGCGCGCCCTCCTCCCACGGCTCCTCCTCCAGCCGCTCGTCGAGAACGCGGTGAAGCACGGCGCTCTCCGGCGACGCGGAGGCGGCGTCGTCACCGTTCGCGCCGCGCTCGACGACACGCGACGCGTGATCTGCACGGTCGAGGACAATGGCCCTGGCCTACCGGACGTGGAGCCGAGGCAAGGCGCGTTCGGGCTCCACTCCGTCCGTCGCCGACTCGAGCTGAAATTCCCCGACGCCGTCCTTCGCATGGAGTCGTCGAGGTCGGGAACACGGTCCATCGTGGAGCTTCCAGGGCTCCCGATCGCCAACAAGGAGCTCTCATGAAGCGCCCCGGAGTCGTTCCGCTACGCACGCTGGTCCTCGAGGACGAATGGCCTGCGCGCAACTACCTCGTCGAGCTGCTCGAAGGCACGGGGCTCGCGGAGGTCGTGGGCGCGATCGCATCGGTCGATGAGGCACGCGCCGTCCTCGCGGCCGCGAAGAACGGGGTCAGCGTCGACGTGGTGTTCGTCGACGTGCAGCTCATGCCCGATGGCGAGGGCGCCGGACTCGAGCTCGTGCGTGAGCTCTCGAGCGAGCCCAACGCACCGCTCTTCGTGCTCGCGACCGCCTTCAGGGAGCACGCGCTCGAGGCATTCGAGCTGGGCGTCGCCGACTACCTCATCAAGCCGTTCACCGAGGAGCGGGTGGAGGCGTGCCTCGGCCGGCTGCACGCGCGCCGGGCTCGCTCGGAGTCGCAACCGCCGCCCCCGCCACTGCGGATCGTCGCACGCCGCGGCCGCGGCCTCGTGTTCGTCGAGCCGTCGGAGGTCTGGGCGTTCGAGGCGGCCGACCGCCTGACGTCGGTGCACACCGCTCACGGGACGTTCGACGTCGACCTCTCGCTCTCCGCGATCGAAGCGTCGCTTGGTCGCTCGTTCGCGCGCGTGCACCGCAACTGGCTCGTCAACGCCTCGCACATCAAGCGGCTCGACCGCGATGGGAGCGAAACGACGATCTTCGTCGGTGCCGCCCTCGCCGCCGATGACGCCGGGTCGAGCGAGCGCGGCAGCTCGTCCAACAGCGGGCTCACGGTACCGGTCGCTCGCGAGCGCGCGCAAGGCGTCCGAGAGATGCTGCTCTCGAACGCGATGGGCGTCCGCCGAACGTGACCTGAAACGAATCGTCACAGCTCGTCACAGATCGTCACAGTACGTCGCCGCCGAGCATCGCTCGCCCCTCGAGAGAACGCCCGTTCTCGCACGGATCGTCATCGATCGTTCGACGTCGGGCTAGCTGAGGTGCAAATCCGCCGGCGCAGCGGCGAATTACGCTCGTCTGGAGCGCGGCGCGCGACTTGCTGTGCGGGCCCCCGAATGTCGAACCAGAAGGCGCGTCGAGCCGATCGACGCAGCATGCCGGCGATTCGCGCGCGAATCGTCCCCCTCCACGCGATCTTTTTCCGAAATGTGGCGCCCGCCGCGCAACCATGGGCGGACATCGATCATCGGAGGCGCCCGTGAAGAAGCGCTCTCCGCTTCGTCGGGCGCTGCTCGCAGGACTCGTGTCGGGGCTCTCGCTCAGCGCGTCGTCTGCCGTCGCGCAACCGGCGAATCCCGGTCCCTCTGGAGTCCCCGCGCAGCCTCGAGCCGAAGTCGTCCCCCCGCGGCTGAAAACGGACTCGCCTGCCCGCTACCCCGATCAAGCGCTGCGTGACGGCATCCGCAAGAAGGTGACCGTCCAGCTGGTCCTCGAGGTCGATGCCTCGGGCGTCGTGAAGAACGCGACGATCGACGCGCCGGCAGGCCACGGCTTCGACGAGGCCGCCGCGTCCGCCGCGTCGTCGCTCGTCTTCGAGCCCGCGACCCGCAACGGGACGCCGATCGCGGCGATGATCCGCTTCTCGTACACGTTCGAGCCACCGAACGCACGCATCGCCGGCCGAGTGATGCGCCAGCCGAGCGAGGCGCCGGTCGCCGGCGCGACCGTCATCGTGCGCGACGCGGACGGCGTCGAATATCCGACGACGACGGACGCCGACGGCAACTTCCGCGTCGAAGGCCTCGTCCCCGGCAAGGTGCACATCCACGTCGAAGCGCGTGGGCGTAAGGCGGAGGATCTCGACGAGGACGTCGGGCCGGGCGAGGAGGCGATGGTCACCCTCCGGCTCGCCTCCGACGAGGAGCCGCCCCCGCCGCCGCCGAACCTCCCCCCCGGCGAGGTCGTCGAGGAGGTCCGCGTCCGTGGCGAACGTCCGCCGCGCGAAGTCACGAAGCGCAGCATCCCGCGCGAGGAGATCGCGCTCATCCCCGGAACGAACGGCGACGCGCTCCGCTCACTGCAGAACCTCCCCGGCGTCGCGCGCCCGCCGCCCTTCGGCGGCGCCCTGGTCGTTCGAGGCTCCTCGCCTCAGGACACGCAGTACTTCGTCGACGGGACGAACATCCCGCTCGTCTATCACTTCGGCGGACTCTCCTCGGTCCTGCCCACCGAGGTACTCGACCGCATCGACTTCTACCCCGGCAACTTCGGCGCCCAATACGGCCGAGGAATGGGCGGCATCGTCGACGTGGCCGTCCGCGGGCCGAAGAACGACGGCAAGGTCCACGGCATGGCGCAGATGGACTTCATCGACGCGCGCGTGGTCGCCGAGAGCTCGCTCGGGAAGGGATGGAGCTTCCTCGTCGGCGGCCGTCGCTCGTACTTCGATCTCTGGCTCGGCCCGATCCTCGAGCAGGCCGGAGGCGTGAGCACGGCGCCGCGCTACTACGACTATCAGGTGATGCTGAAGAAGGAGTTCGCCCCGGACCACGAGCTCCGGTTCTTCCTCTTCGGCTCCGACGACCGGATCGAGATCTTCGGCTCCGACTTCGGCGGCGACTTCGTCCTCGGCGGCGGCATCCGCGCGCTCACCGCGTTCTGGCGTCTGCAGGCGCGCTACCTCTACAAGATCAACTCGAAGACGCGCGTGACCGCGGTGGCTGCGTACGGCAGCGACCGGATCAACCTCGGGTTCGGCAGCAACTTCCTCGAGGTGACGACCCACCCGCTCTCCGCGCGCGCCGAGCTCTCGCACCGCATCGCCCGACCGGTAACCGTAAACATCGGCACGGACGTGGCCTACACGCCCTACGACCTCAACATCCGTCTCCCGCGACCGACGCGTCCGGGCGTTCCGGACAGCGGCCTCGCGGCGCCGTCGCTCTCGCAGACGGTCTCGGACGCCCTCTTCATGCCGGCGGCCTACGCCGACGTCGAGCTCACCCCGTTCAAGGGCACGCGCATCGTCCCCGGCTTTCGTGCAGACTACACAAATATGATCAAACGCTGGGACTGGTCCCCGCGCGTGGTCTTCCGCCAGGATCTGACGACGTCGGGCCCTCGCACGACGGTAAAGGGCGGCGTTGGCATGTATTACCAGCCGCCCGACCCCGCAGAGCTCGATCCCATCTTCGGGCAGCTCGGCCTCAAGACCAACCGCGCCGTCCACTACGCGCTCGGGATGGAGCAGGAGATCAGCTCGAACGTCGAGGTCTCGGTCGAGGGCTTCTACAAGTCGCTCGATCGGCTCGTCGTGCAGGACGCGAAGAACTCCGGTGACGGCCGGGTGTACGGCGCGGAGTGGCTCCTGCGCTGGAAGAACGATCCGAAGCTGTTCGGGTGGCTCGCGTACACGCTCATGCGGAGCGAACGGCGCGACTCGCAGGACGAGCTGCTCCGCCTCTTCGAATACGATCAGACGCACATCCTGACGGCGGTCCTGAGCCGCGCGCTCCCGGACGGCTGGCGCGTCGGCGGGCGCTTCCGCCTCGTCTCGGGCAACCTCTACACCCCGAACAACCCCGGCGCGCTCGACGTCGACCGCGGCGCCTACCAGCCGGTGACCTCGCTCCCGTTCTACGGCTCCCGCCTCGGCATGTTCCATCAGCTCGACTTCCGGATCGACAAGACGCTCAACGCGAAGCCACTGAAGCTGACAGCGTATCTCGACATCCAGAACGTCTACTTCCATCGCTCCGAAGAGGGCGTCTCGTACAACTTCAACTACACGCAGAGGCAGCCGGTGCTCGGCCTTCCGATCCTCCCCATCATCGGCCTGCGAGGTGACCTGTGAAGGCGCACAACATCGCAAGCGCCTCCGCCTCCGTCCTCGCCCTCGCCTTCGCGCTCGTGGCCGGGTGCGGGAGCGACTTCGCGCCCAAGAACGCCGTCACCGGAGTTCGCATCCTCGCCGCGCGCGCCGACCAGCCGTACGCGCGGCCAGGCGAGACCGTCCGCGTCGAGGTGCTGGCGCACGACGGTCGGACCGCGCCGGCCGAGCCGATGCGGGTCTTCTGGTTCCCGGCCCCGTGCGTGTCGCCGCCGGGCGACCTCTACTTCGCGTGCTTCCCGGCGTTCGAGGCGCTCTTCCCGGTCGGTGTCGACCTCACGCCGTCGCTCGTCGAGAGCCGGGAGCTCACCTTCACGATCCCTCCGGACGCGCTCGCGAACGCCGTCGTACACCCAGGCCAGCGCGAGCGGTACACCTCGGCGTTCGCCTTCATGGTCGCGTGCCCTGGTCACGTCGAGCGGATCGCGCGACGAGGCGACCTCGGACCGAACGCGATCCCGGTCGCATGCATGAACGCGCGCGGTGAGCCGCTTCCCGCCGACCAGTTCGTCTTCGGCTACACGCAGGTCTATGTCTTCGACGAGCGACGCAACGCGATCCCGAAGCTCGAAGGCATCACCTTCGAGGGCAAACCCGTCGACCTCGCCACCGGCATCGTGACCGAGCGCTGCCGCGAAGAAGAGACGGGCGACACGTGCAAGAAGAAGGTGAAGTTCGACGTCACCTTCCCCGAGGACGCGGCCGAGGTCGATCCCGACAACGTCGACGCCGAAGGCAAGGTGGGCCGCGAGGCGATCTACGTCGACTGGTTCACCTCGGTCGGGAAGTTCCAGACGAACCGCAAGATCCTGTTCGACGGCAACCTCGGCCGAACGCCGAAGCCGGCGATCGACTTCAACGCGCCGTTCGGGCCGGCCAAGGGCACCGTCTGGGCCGTCCTGCACGACAACCGAGGCGGCACGTCGTGGCTCGAGGTCCCGATCGAGATCAAGTGACGTTCGTCGCTCGCCCCGGGGCGGGGGCGCCCTTCTTCTGGAAGAGGCGCCCCTTCACCCGATCGCTCACGACATAGAAGGCCGGCACGACGACCAGGCTCAGGATCGTCGAGACGGTCAGACCACCGAGCACCGCGGCGGCCATCGGGCTGCGCGTCTCCGTGCCCGGTCCGAGCCCGAGGATCGGCGGCACCGCCGCCGTCATCGTGGCGATCGTCGTCATCAGGATGGGGCGAAGCCGCAGCGGGCCCGCCTTGGCAGCGGCCGACAGCGCATCGAGCTTCTCGTGCTCGCGGATGTGCTCCGCGTACTCGACGAGAAGGATCGAGTTCTTCTTCACGATGCCCATGAGGAGCAAGAGGCCGATCATGCTGAAGAGGTTCAGCGTCTTGCCGGCGACCACGAGGCCGATGACGGCCCCGCATATCGCCAGGGGCAAGATGGTGAGCACCGTCACGGGATGGAGGAACGAGTTGAACTGGCTCGCCAGCACCATGTACGCGACGAGGATGCCGACGAGCATCGCGAACCAGAGGCCGCTCGTCGTCTCCTCGAGCTGAGACGCCTGCCCTCCCGCCGCGACGCGGAGCCCGACGGGGAGATCCTTCGCGAGCTCGTGGACCCGCGCCATCGCCTCCGCCTGGGAGTGGCCGGCGCCGACGTTGGCCTTGATGCTGATCGCGCGCTCGCGGTCGAGACGGCTGATCGTCTGGAGGACCGGCTTCTCCTCCTGGGTGACGACCATCGAGAGCGGGATCAGCGAGTTGTTCGCGCCGCGCACGCGGATGAGCGAGAGGTCCTCCGGGCGCGTGCGTTGAGAGGCGAGCAGGCGCATCCGGATGTCGACGCGCCGCCCCGCGGTGGAGAACTTGCCGACCGTGTTCCCGCCGACGAGCGCGCTGACCGTGCTCCCGAGCTCGCTGATCGAGACGCCGAGCTCGGTCGCACGGCGGCGGTCCGGCGTGACCTGCAGCTCGGAGCCCCCGACCTGGTAGTCGGAGGTGATGTCGGTCGCGATGCCGCTCCTCTCGAGCTCGGTCCTGAACATGTCCGCAGCGGCGACGAGGGCGTCCCAGTCGGAGCCGCGGATCGTGAAGTCGATCGGCGAGCCGCCCGACGAGACGCCGAAGCCTTGCTGCGACGGATCCTGGACCGAGCCACGAATGCCGGGGATCCCCTGGAGGTCCTTCCGGAGCGCGACCATGAGCTGCTGCGCCGACTGCTTCCGCTCGTTCGGGGGCACGAGCGTGAGCGAGATCGACCCGGACGCTCCGTTCATCGACACGAGCATGCGCGCGATCTCGGGATGCCTCGCGATCCGCTCCTCCGCCTTCGCGAGGAGTGGTTGCGCCGCCATCGGCGTCGTGCCGGCCTCGGTCGAGAGGCGCACGTTCAGGCGGCTCTGATCCTGTGACGGGATGAACTCCGTCTTGATGCGCGTGACGAGAAGGGCGCTGGCTGCGAGCACGAGCACCGAGCCGAGGAGCACCTTCACCGGATGCCGGAGCGACGCGCGGAGCACGCGCGCATAGGCACGCTCGAGCGCACCGAAGCCGCGGTCCACGAGGCGGCCGACGGCGCTCCGTCCCTCGCGCGACGTGTTCAGCATCTGGGCGCAGCGCGCCGGGGCGAGCGTGATCGCCTCGAAGTACGAGAGCATCACCGCGACGGAGAGGGTCACGCCGAACTGGAAGAAGAACTTGCCGATGACGCCCTTCATGAAGACGACCGGCAGGAAGATCGCGATCACCGCGAGGGTCGCGGCGAGGGCGGCGAAGGTGATTTCCTTCGTGCCCTCCGAGGAGGCGCGGACCTTGTCTTTGCCCATCTCCGCGTGGCGGTAGATGTTCTCCATGACCATGACCGCGTCGTCGACGACGAGGCCGACGGCGAGCGACAGTCCGAGGAGCGTGAACGTATTGAGCGTGAAGCCGCAGAAGTAGACGACCGCGACGGTGCCGAGCAGCGACATCGGGATCGCGAGGACGACGTTCATCGTGCTCGATAGCGAGCCGAGGAAGAGCCAGCACACGAGCGCCGTCAGCGCCACGGCCATCACCAGCTCGAGCTGGAGCTCGTGGACCGACTCCTCGATGAAGACGGTGGAGTCGAAGAGGACCTCGACGTTCATCCCCTCCGGGAGCGTCCGTTGGATCTCGGCGACGCGGGCCTTCACCGCGGCGGCAACTGCGACGGCGTTCGTGCCGCGCTGCTTGAGGATGCCGAGGGTCTGGAGGGGAACGCCGTCGAGGCGGGAGATCGACGTCGCGTCCTCGAAGCCGTCCTCGACGAGCCCGACGTCCTCGAGATAGATGGGCGCGGTGCCGGGGGTCGTCACGCCCGTGCGGGCGTCGACCGTCGGGGGCTTGCCCTTCTTCACGACCAGCTTCCTGAGCTGCTCGATGTCGAGCGCCTCGCCGAGCAAGCGCACGTCGAGCGCGCGTCCGCCGGTGTCGAGCTGACCGCCGGGTACCTCGACGTGCTCGGTCTTGATCGCGCTGATGATGTCGCTCGCGACGACGCCCTTCTCGATGAGCCTGCTGGCGTCGAGCCAGATGCGGACGTTGCGCGCCTGCGCGCCGCTCAGCGTGATCTGGCCTACGCCTTCGACCGTCTGCAGGCGCTCCTGCACCTGGTACTTGGCGACGTCCGCGAGCATCTGCTTCGAGAACGGGCCGGTCACGGCGATCTGGAGGATCGCGGTGTCGTCGGGGTTCGACTTCGAGACCGTCACCGCGGGGACGTCCTTCGGGAGCGAGCGCTGCGAGGAGGCGACGCGGGCCTGGACGTCCTGGAGCGCGAGATCGACGTCGCGCGACATGTCGAACGTCGCCGTCACACGAGCGCTTCCGGCGCGTGCCTGCGAGCTGATCTGCTTGACGCCCTCGACCTGCGAGATCGCCTGCTCGATCGGCTCGACGAGCTCACGCTCGACGGCAGGCGGCGACGCGCCGGGCCACTGAACCGAGACGGAGATGTTGGGATAGTCGACGTCCGGGAACTGGCTGATCCCGATGCGCGTCAGCGCGACGATGCCGAACAGCATCGTGCACGCCATCAGCATCCACGCGAACACCGGGTTCTTGATCGATACGTCGGTGATGCTCACGCGCCTCCTCCGGTCGCCCGTGGATTCCGCTCGACCCGGTTCACGGCGCGGGGCTCTCCGCGCCCGCTTCGCGTCCACCGCGAGCGCGGCGTCCGGAGCCCGTCGGCGCGACGCCGTCGTCCGGCCGCGCCTCGGCGAGCGGCGGAGCCCCCGCATCGAGCGCGGAGAGACGGGTCCCGTTCACTCGTGCGCCCGGCGAGAGCGCCTCGGCGCCGCGAACGACGATCCATTCCCCGCCCTTCAGACCGGAGCGCACCTCGACCCAACCGTCCTTCGTGCTCATGCCGAGCGTGATGACGCGCTCCTGCGCGACGTCGTTCTCGACCACGTAGGTCACGTAGCCATGATCGGTCGCTCGCGTCGCGAAGCGCGGGATCACCGGCGCATCACGCGTCGCTCCGACGTCGACGCTCACATCGCAGAACGACCCCGGACGGAGCCAGTACTTGTTCTCGGAGGTGATCACCTCGGCGGTCACGCCGACCATGTGCGTCGTCGGATCCGCCGCCCCGGCAACGAGCGTGATCTTCGCCTCGAAGGTGCGCGCTGTCTCGCGCATCGTGAACGTCGCCTTCATCCCCGGCTTCAGACGCGGCGCCTCCTGAGGCTCGACCTGGAAGCGGAGCAGCATCGGGTCCTGACGCAGGAGCGTCGCCATCACGACGCCTGTATTCACGTACTGGCCGGTCTCGACGGTGCGCGTCTGGATGACGCCTCCGAGCGGTGCGCGAACGAAGGAGTCGCGGAGATTGAGCTCCGCGATCTTCAGGTTCTCCGCGGCGACGGCCGTGTCGGCCTTCGCGGTGAGGGTCTTCGTGCGATAGGTCTCGAGCTCCTCGCCGGGGATCAGCCCGGGGTGCTTCTCCATCGCGCCTTCGCGGCGGTTGACCTGCGCCTCGACGTCCTTCTGCGCCGCCTGCGCCTTCTCGAGCGCTGCCTTGCTGCTGTTCACCGCGAGCCGGAACCGCTCCGAGTCGATGACGACGAGGACGTCACCCTTCTTCACCTCCTGACCGTCGGTGAAGGCGACCTTGTCGACGACGCCCGCGACGCGGGAGGTGACCTGCACGCGCTCGAACGCTTCGATCGTCCCAGGCGCGGTGACGACGTACTCGAGCTTCTTCGCCTCGGTCTGGAGCAGGTCGACGGCGTAGGTGAGGCCGCCGTCGCCGCCGCGCATCCCGCGCCCGGCACGAGCGCCGCCTCCGCTCGCTCCGTCCGGGGCCGGCGTCTCGCGCTTGCACGCGGCGAGGCCGATCGGAAGAAGCGGGACGGAGATCGCAGCGAGGAGGATGACGATGCGCTTCATCTGGACAGGTTTTCGTCGATGGGCCCGAAGCCGAGCGCGTAGCGCAGCTCGAGGTATGCCTGCTCCATCGAGAGCTTCGCCGAGGCGCGGGTGACCTCGGCGTCGTAGCGACGCGCGTTGGCGTCCGTCAGCTCGATCGCGCGTGCGAGGCCCTGGCGATAGAGGATCTCGGTCTCGTCGGAGCTCCGCTGGGCAGCGGCGATTGCGTCGTCGGCGATCTTGAACGCCTCGCGCGCCGCCCTGAGCGAGACGAGCGCGACGCGGATCTCGTTGTCGATCGTTCGACGGAGCAAGCTCTCGTCGAGCGCCTGGCTCTCGGCCTGCGCGAGACGCGTTCGCCGGTCGGCGTAGCGAAAGCCGGCGTCGAAGATGTTCCACTGGAGGTTCAGCGTCGCGATCTCGTCGCGCCCACGCTCGGTCGGCAGCGGATCGGGCAGGAAGCGGACCTGCGCCGAAGCGGAGAGCGAGGGGAGCAAGCGGTAGAGCGGCTCCTTGGCCGAAGCGCGCAGGGCCTCCGTCCTCTCCTGCGCCGCGCGGAGATCGGGCCGGCGATCCATCGCGGCGCGGACCTGATCGTCGGGGTTCGTCTCGAAGCTCTCTGCTGCCTGCGTCGTGCGATCGGGCGGGGCCAGCGCCGGCGCTCCTCCCAACCTCGGGGGCGCGATGGGCCGTCCCATGAGGAAGCCGAGGCCGAGGTACGCCGTGCCGACGCGCCCCTCGGCGGTCGCGACCTCGCGCGCCGCGGACGCGACCTCGAGCGTCGCGCGCGTCGCGTCGTTGATGCTCGCGAGCCCCGCGGCCGCGCGAGCCTCGGCGTTCTGGAGATTCGCCTGCGCGCGATCGAGGCGCTTCGTAGCCGCCTCGAGCACGCGCTCGGCCGCGAGCGTCTGGAGGAAGGCACGCGCGGTGTCGAACGCAACGGCGCGCCGCTCCTGCGCGCTGTTCCATCTCTCGGCCTCGAGCTGGTGGCTCGCCTGCGAGTAGGAAGGGAACGCGCTCGGCGCGAGGATCGGCTGGCTGAGGGTGATGGTCCCGCTCGACGTCGTGTTCCGTCCGCTCCGATCCTCTTGGAGGCGGTACTGGCCCGTGCCGGCGGCGGTGAGCGAAGGAAGGAACGCCCCACGCGCGCGTTCGAGCTGACCGGCAGCCTGCTCCACCCGGAGCGGCGCCCGGCGCGCGCGTTCGTTGTTCTCCAGCGCGGAGCGAACCGCCTGCTCGAGTCGAAGCGACTCCTCGGCTCCGGCGCTATGGGAAAAGAGCACGCCGGCGAGCAGGATTGCGGGCACGACGTCGAGACGCATCGGGCCCGAAATGCTCGGCTCGAGAAGGCCCGATCACAACGCAGTTGCGACCAGGTGGCGTGGGCCCATGACCGTCGCCGTTCCCCTGCCGACGACGAGAAGGGGGCGGTACCGGTCGGTCGATGGAGAAGGTCGCCCGAGGTGGGTGTGAAAGCGCGGCCGTAACGAGCGCGCCGGCCCTTCGCCGCCGGGCGAGCTCGCGAGCGCTCGCGACTCGCGAGGTCTCGCGTCGACGTTCGCGCGCGGACGCGAGTACGGAGCGCTCCGAGCCCCCAAAAGACGCGCAATTGCACACACATGCAGCAGGCTGCCGGTCTCGGCCCGATCGATGCATGGGCACGCATCGAATGCTTCGCCACGCGCCCTGGCTGCTCGTTCCGCTCTTCGCTGCTGCCTGCTCCGGCGCGGGTGACGATCTCGAGGATCCGCAGGACCATCACGTCCACGAGGAGGGTGAGGACCTGGACGAGGTGGTGGGGACCGTCTCGAGCGCCCTCACCGCAACGTCGCCGGTCTCGGCGGCCGTGACGCAGAGCTGCTCCACGAACGCGGTGAAGGCGCTCGCGGTGCAGCTCGTGGAGGAGATCCAGTGCTTGAAGCCCGGCTCGATGAAGCGGATCGACAAGGTCCCCGGCCTCGCGCTCGGAGCAACGGTCTTCCCCTACCTGCAGACGCCCGCGGCCAACGCGCTCATCGCGGCCCAGAAGGCGCGCGGCGTCACGCTCTCGATCAACTCGGGCCTGCGTGCGCTCCCGCAGCAGTACCTCCTCTACCGCTGGTACAGGACCGGCCGTTGCGGCATCCCCCTCGCGGCCGAGCCGGGGACGAGCAACCACGAGTCCGGCATCGCGGTCGACATCAGGGACAACGCGGCGTGGCGCACGGCGATGAAGAACAAGGGCTACGCCTGGCTCGGCGCTAGCGACCCCGTCCACTTCGACTACCGCGGCGGCGGCACGGTCCGCATGAAGGGCCTCTCGGTGCTCGCGTTCCAGCGACTGTGGAACCGGAACAATCCGAACGACAAGATCGCCGAAGACAGCTCGTACGGCCCCGCGACCGAGGCACGCCTCATGAAGTCACCGGTGGGCGGCTTCCCGATCGGCGCGGTCTGCTCATCGAGCACCTCGCCGCCGATGGATGGCGGAGCAGATGCGGGCATCGAGGACGAGGAAGAGCCGGTCGCGATCCCCGACGCCACCGAGCCATACGAAGAAGCACCGACCGACGGCGCGGACGAAGAGACGACGACGACGACGACGGCAACGTCATCCCCGATTCGCACGGCGCCGCGCGCAGGCGCCGTGGAGCAGGGCTGCGCGGTATCACTCGGAGCAAGCGCCCGCTCATGGCCCGGAGCGTCGCTCGTTCTCGGGTTGGCCGGCGCCGGCCTCGTCCTCCGCCGCCGTCGCCAACGCTGAACGCTCAGCTCGCCGTCACCGCGGAGAGGACGGCGAGCAGCTTCTCGAGCGTGAACGGCTTCACGATCCGACGGCAGCGTGCCTGGCGAAGGAACGCTTCTCCGTGGGGCGTGAACGCCCCTGCCGTCATGAGGATGAAGCGGCTCGCGACACCGAGCGCCTCCATCTGAGCGAAGAATGCGACGCCGTCGACCTCCGGCATCGAGAGGTCGCAGAGGATCGCGTCGAAGCGCTTCGGATCGGCGCGAACCAGCTCGAGCGCGTCCGGCGAACGATTGCAGACGACGACGTCCTGGGTGTCCTCGAGCACGAGCTCGAGCGAGCGCAGGAACGAGGGCTCGTCGTCGATGACGAGGATGGTGAGCCGTTGCGGGCTCACGACAGGCTGCGCCGACGGGGGCGCCGAGTCCCCGATCGCCACCGGGAGCCTGACCACCACCGTGGTCCCTTGGCCGAGCCGAGAGTCGATCTCGAGGACGCCGCCTGCCTCCTCGACGATGCGCTTCGACACGAAGAGACCGAGCCCCGTTCCGCGCCCGGGCGCCTTGGTGGTGAAGAACGGATCGAAGACGCGCGCGGAATGGGCCGGATCGATCCCGCAGCCGTCGTCCTTCACCGAGATCCGAACCTGCTTTCCGTCGTCGTGGAGCGAGGCCGCCACCTCGATGATGTTCGCAGGCGTCCGCGCGGGGTCGACGGCATGCGCAGCGTTGAGTAGGAGATTCGTGACGACCTGACAGAGCGCGCCCTCGCTCGCTCGCACCCGCGGGAGGGCGGAGACGTCGACGCAGATCTTCGCGCGTCCCTGGAGCTCGCTCGCGCAGAGATCGAGAGCAGCCTCGATGGGGCGCCGCACGTCCGCCGTCGTATCCTGCTGACGGTCGGGCGCGAGGAGGCCGACGCTCGCCGCGATGCCGCCGATGCGACGGAGCGCATCTCGAACATGGTCGAGCGCCTCGGTCGCCCGCTGGCTCGAAGCACCGGCACGCCCGAGCTCACGCGCGAGCACCTCGATGCTCGTCGTCGCGAACGCGAGCGGTTGCCGGATCTCGTGACCGACACTCGCCGCCACGAGGCCCATCGCCGCGAGACGCTCGGCCTCGAGGAGCTTCGCTTTGAGCTGCACCTCCTCGGTGACGTCGCGCACGAGCACGAGCACCGAGGGAGCCTGGTCCTCGTTCGCGGGGCGCGGCGCCGGACGCATCTCGCACCGGAAGTTGCGTCGCCCGGCCGGGACGTCGAGCGTGTAGTCGAACGACTCGGTGACGCCCGTCGTGAGGACGTCACGCAACATGGCGGTGAACCGATCGCCGAGCTCGGGCCCGATCAGCTCCGTCACCGTTCGGCCCCGCAGCTCCTCCACCGGGCGGTAGAGGAGCTGTGGATATCCCGTCCAGACCGCGAGGTAGCGACCGTCGATGTCGACCTCGAAGAGGATGCCTCCGACGAACGCGACCAGGATGCCGACACGCGCATTGAACGCCTCGACGTCGCGCGGAATGACCGCGTCGTCGAAGTAGGTCGCAATCACGGCCGGAGCCGGTCCCTTCTCGTTCGACATCGACGTGACCCTACCACGCTCGTCGCGGCATCGAGGCCGCCGCGCCGCTACTTCTTCTTCCGGTAGGCCACCGGGATCACGAACCGAACCGCGGTCAGGTCTTCGTCGATCTTCACCTGCTTGTTGTCCGTGAGCGTCAGCGTCCGTCCCGCCGTGAGGACAGCGCGCTCGGTCAGCTCCGGGTCCACCTTCACGCCCGACGCGGTCGCCTTGGGATAGACGATCCAGATGGCGCCGTCAGGGACGATGGTCTCCTTGATCGCCGGCAGCTTCTCGAGATCCTTCTTCACGTTCGCGGCGACGAAGACGACGTCGAAGTCCTTGCCGCGCGCAGTCTTCGCGACCTTCGCCCCGGACGCCTCGATGTTCGCCCGGAGATCCGCGTCGAGCTTGCCGACGACGCACACCTTCTTCGTCTCGGAGAGTCCGAGCTTCTCGACGACGGACTTCGGGTTCTTGATCCTCTCTCTCCAGACCTCGGCTTTCGGCCCGAGCTCGAGCAAGAGGAGCCCGCGCGGAGTTTTGAGCTCGAGCCACCCGGAGCTCGCTTCGACGGAGAACATCTCCGCGAACGGAATCGTCATCGTCGCGCCGCCGCGGAAGACGATCGTGTCGGTCTCGAGTAGCGCAGTGACGTCGATGATGCGGCCGTCCAACCGCAGCTGGGTCTTGATTTCCTGGCCCACGTAGATGCCTCCGTGCACGCCATCCTATCCCGCCCCGCAGGCCGGGTGTGCGCCTTGCGCGGGTGCCCCGGCGCCCCTAGAACCTGTGCGAAATGACCGCCCTCACGGCGCACCGGCTCCATTTCGCCTTCAGCATCGTCTACCACTACCTGTTCCCGCAGCTGACGATGGGGCTCGGCCTCCTCATCGTGATCCTGAAGGTGAAGGGCTTCCGTGGAAACGTGGCGGCGGCGGACTCGGCCCGCTTCTGGGGTCGCATCTTCGGGCTGACGTTCGTGATGGGCGTGGTCACCGGGATCCCGCTCGAGTTCCAGATCGGCGCCGGCTGGTCACGCTTCGCCCACGCGACAGGCGGCGTCATCGGGCAGACCCTCGCGATGGAGGGGGTGATCGCGTTCTTCCTCGAGTCGACCTTCCTCTACTTGTTCCTCTTCGGAGAGAAGTGGATGGCGCCGCGCACGCACGTCGCAGTGGCGGTGCTCGTCATGACGGGCTCGTGGCTCTCCGGCTACTTCATCGTCACGACCAACGCGTTCATGCAGCACCCCGTCGGCCACGTCGTCGGCGCCGACGGCGTCGTTCATCTGGCGAGCATCAGCGAGTACCTCGGCAATCCGTGGGCATGGGTTCAATACCTGCACACGATGACCGGCTCGGTCGTCACGGCATCGTTCGTCGTCACCGCCGCCGGCGCGTTCTACCTGCTCCAGGACAAGCACGTGGAGCACGCAAAGGTCTTCCTTCGCGTCGGCGTCATCGCCGGCGTCGTCGCGACGATCATGATGGCCATGCCGACCGGCGACCTCCACGCGCGGCTCGTCGCGAAGTACCAGCCGGTCGCCTTCGCCGCGATGGAAGGGCACTTCCACACGGAGGACGGAGCGGCGCTCACGCTCGTCGGTCAGCCGGACGTCGACCGACTCAGGCTCGACAACCCGATCCAGATCCCCCGCGCCCTCAGCTTCATGACGCACCAGCGGTGGAACGCGCGCATCGAGGGACTGACGGCGTTCGACCCCGACCTGTGGCCGGACAACGTCCCGCTCCTCTACTACTCGTACCATGTGATGGTCGGCCTCGGGACGATCTTCATCGCGCTCATGGCCTCGAGCGCCGCGCTCCTCCGGAAGGGACGCCTCTTTCATCCGCGCGCACGGCCGCTGCTCTGGGCGTTGATGCTCGCCGCACCGCTTCCATACGTCGCCAACACGGCCGGATGGATGACCGCGGAGCTCGGACGGCAGCCCTGGATCGTCTACGGCGTCATGCGAACGGCGCACGGATATTCAGCGAACGTGTCGGCCGGCAACACGCTCTTCACGTTGCTCGGCTTCATGGGTCTCTACGCGCTCCTCTCGCTTCTCTTCGTGTTCGTCGCCTATCGGATCTTCGCCAGCGGTCCGGGCCCGCTCGTCACCACGCCCCCGAACGAAGACGAAGCACCGCCCCCCGACTCGCTCGAGGGACCGCCCGCACCGACGGAGGGCATCGCCTGATGGTCGACCTCTGGTTCGTCCTCGTCTGCGCGATGTTCGCCGCCTACGTCGTCCTCGACGGCTACGACCTCGGCGCCGGGATCGTCTCGCCGTTCGTCGCGAAGACCGACGCCGAACAGCGGGTCGTGCTCCACACGATCCTTCCGTTCTGGGACGGCAACGAGGTCTTCCTCGTGGCCGGCGCCGCCACGCTCTACCTCGCCTTCCCTCGCCTCTTCCCTGCGTTCGTGAGCGGCTTCTACCTGCCCGTGATGATCGTCCTCTGGCTGCTCATGGGGCGCGGGCTGGGGATCGAGATGCGGCACAAGCTCGACCATCCGCTCTGGAACCAACTCTGGGACGCGATCTTCTTCGTCTCGAGCACCCTCGTCGTCCTCTTCTACGGCGCTGCGCTCGGGAACGTCGTGCGCGGCGTGTCGGTGGACGAGAACGGTGACTTCTTCGCCCCCCTATGGACGAACTTCGGCGTGGGCGACGATGCCGGCGTCCTCGACTGGTACACCTTGCTCGTCGGGGCGACCGCGGTGGTGATGCTCGCTCGCCACGGCGCGCTCCGGCTACGCGCTCACACCACGGAGGACGAGGAGACCGAGCGCATCGTCGGGGCGCGCTCGGCTCGGCTCGCCGAGCGCCTGGTCGCGCCGAGCGCGCTGCTCGCAGTCCTGGCGACGGTCGCGACGTTCGCGGTGCAGCCGAACGTCGCCCGCAGCCTCGGAGGTCATCCATACGGAGTCGTCTTCGGGATTGTCGCGTTCGGCGGCATCGCGTTCTCCGCGATCGCGGCGCGCCGTGCTCGATTCGCACGTGCATTCCAGGCCTCGTCGGCAGCGCTCGTCGGGCTGTTCGCCTGCGCGTGCCTCGGAATTCATCCCTACGGAGTCATTGCTCGGATACCATCCCGGAGCGTCCTCCTCCAGGACGCGGCCGCTGCACCGTATTCGCTCGGCGTCGGGCTCGCTTGGTGGGTGCCGGGTATGGCCGCGGTCGTGGCCTACTCGATCTACGCTCACCGGCGACTCGGGCGCGGCGCCCGCTCCGCGGGATGAGGCAGCGGCCGACACATCGAAGCGCAAGTTGCGGTACCATCGGGGGGTGATTGACGGATGCGCCGCCGGTGCGCCGGTAGGCTCCGAACGAGCTTGGGTGCTCGACGCCGTCGCTGGTATCAGCGACGCGCTCGTCGTCGTGGACGAGCGTGCTCGCCTCGTCTACCGCAACCCAGCAGCCGATCTCCTCGGCCTCCAGGACCTTGCCCCTGATCCGGCTCACTGGAGCCGTGTGCACGGCATCTTCCTCCCCGACGAGCAGACGCCCTTCCCAACGGCCGAGCTCCCCGTCTCCCGTGCCCTCACGGCGGGCGAGGCGGTCCGCGACGTCGGCATGTTCGTGAAGAACGAGCGCGTCCCTGCGGGGCTCCACGTCCTCGCGAGCGCGAACCCGCTCCGGGATCCCTGCGGCCACATCCGCGGCGCGGTGTGCATCCTCCGGGACATCTCCGTGCTCCGGAAGCAAGAGGCTCAGCTCGAGGAGGGCGCTCGCCAGAAGAAGGCAATCCTCGACAACATCCCCGACATCGCTTGGCTCAAGGACGAGCTCGGCCGTTACGTGCTCGTCAATCAGCCCTTCGCCTCGGCCGCAGGCCGAGCTGTACCCGACGACGTCGCCGGGCTCACCGATCTCGACCTGTGGCCCCAGGATCTCGCCGAGCTCTACCGCGGTGACGACGCGGAGATCATGCACACGCGGCTCCACAAGCAGATCGAGGAGCCGTTCGTCGACGCCGATGGCCGGCGGAGCTGGATCGAGACCTTCAAGACGTGCATCGTCGACGACAACGGGAAGGTGATCGGAACGACCGGGATCGCGCGTGACATCACCGAGCGCCGGCGGATCGAAGAAGACATGCGCACGAGGAAGAACGAGCTCGAGCAGCGCGTCCTCGAACGCACCGCGGAGCTCGCCGAGGCGCAGGAGAACCTGGTCCGCCAGGAGCGCCTCGCCGTGCTCGGTCAGCTCGCGGGAGGCGTCGCGCACCAGATCCGCAACCCGCTCGCCGCGATCATGAACGCGTCGTACGTCCTGAAGCGACACCTCGCGCCCGATCGACACGAGAACGTCGAGGACGCGATCCGCATCATCCATGACGAGGTCCGCCACGCGAACATCATCATCACCGGGCTGCTCGACTACGCGCGAGTCCGGACGCCCGATCGCCACCCCACGTCGATCGTCGATCTCCTCGAGCGCATCCTCGACTCCGACTGGATCCCTTCGAACGTCCGCATCGTGCGGGAGCTCCCGGCGGACTCGGTCGTGAGTGAGGTCGACTCCGACCAGCTCCAGGGGGCGATCGCGAACTTGGTGCGCAACGCCATCGACGCAATGCCGGACGGCGGCGAGCTCTCGATGGCGCTCGCCGTCCGCGGCGGAGAGATCGTGATCACCGTCACGGACACGGGCGGAGGGATCAGTCCACACGTGCGAGCGCACCTCTTCGAGCCGCTGCACAGCACGAAGCCGATGGGGATCGGGCTCGGCCTCGTCACTGCACGACGCTTCGTCGAGGCGCATGGGGGCCAGATCGCGTGCATCGACGTGCCGAGCGGCGCCCGCTTCGAGATCCGCCTCCCGGCGAGCTGACGGCCAACCGTGCCTCAGGTCGGGCGCTTCGGCGGCCACACCTGCCGGAGGTAGCGCTCCGGCTGGCTCGGGTCCCACTGGCGTCGGTAGCCGAGCGAGACCTCGTGGAACACCACGCCGTCGACCTCGCGTTGCTGCCGGATGTGGAGGTGGCCGAACACGACGGCCTTCGCGCGGAACCGCATGTGCCAGTCCTCGGTCTTCCGCGTCCCACACCAGATCGAGAAGCGGGGGACGCGCGGCAGGCGCGCGTGCTCGCGACGAAGCGGAAAATGGTTCACGAGGATCGTCGCGACCTCCTCGGGCAACGCTGCGAGGCGTGCCTCGGTCGCACGCACGCGCGCGTCGCACCACGCGGCTCGACTCGGATGAGGATCCGGATGGAGGACGTACTCGTCGGTGCACACGATGCCGTGCTCGGCCGCCCACGCGAGTGCCTCCTCTGCCGGGACGTCGTCGGGACGGAAGGAGTAGTCGTAGAGGAGGAAGAGCGGCGCGATCACGATCGGCGGCCCGTCGCCCGGCCAGCGCTCGTACGGATCCTCCGGCGAGAGGACGTCGTAGCGACGACACATGTCGACGAGACGCCCGTAGCGCTCCTCGCCGCGCGGACCGTCCTTCTCCACGGTCCAGAGCTCGTGATTGCCGGGCACCCAGACGAGCCGCTCGAACTTCGGCGCGAGCGTCTCGAAGACCAGCTCGAGATCCTTCTCCGACTCGCCGAGGTCGCCGCCGAGGATGAGCCAGTCTGCGGTCTTCCCGGGACGAGCGGCTGCGATCTCCTCGACGAAGCGCCGGTTCTGCACTTGCCGAACATGGAGATCGCTTACCGCGAGCAGGGCACCGGCCTTCATCCCCGCTCATCCTAGTGTGGTCTCGAGCGACGCGTCAGTCGCGACGGCGCCGGCGCGCTCCGGCGAGCACGAGCGCAGAGACGGCGAGCACCAGCACTGACGAGCTCGATGCGCCGGCGGCGGTCGAGCATCCGGTCGTCGTGGTCGTCGTGGTCCCGCCGCCCGCGCTCTCCGGCGGCGCCTCCTCCTCGGGCGCCCCGTCCTCGCCGCCGTTCTGGACCGGCGAGTCCGCGCACTCGGTCTTGCAGTTGGTCGTCGCGCACGCCGCGAGCTTCTTGCGTGCCGTGTTGGTGGCGCAGGCGGGATCGGCGTCGTTGTCCTTCAGACAGACGTAGCACTGGCCGTTCGCCGCGCAGTCGGTCTGCTCCTCGCAGCACGACTTCTCGACGCACGTCCGGCAGGAGCCGGATTCCATCTTGTAGCCACACTTCGGGGCGGTGAGACACGAGCCCGAGCCCGCGCACTTGTCAGCGCAGGCACGAGTGCAGACGCAGTTGGCGGCCGCCTGGAACGGGCCTTCCGCGAGCGGGTACTCCTTGAAGCAATCGGCCGCCTTCTTTCCGGCGGAGAGGCACTCGTAGTAGCCCCTGCAGGCCTTGTCGGCGAGACAGGAGGCGCTCATCGCGGCGCATTCGCTCTTGCCGGAGTTGGCGATCTTCTCGCAGAGCGAGCAGCTGTCGCCGGGCAGAGCCTTGGTCAGCTCCGTCTCGAAGAACGAGAGGTCGGACGTCACGCGTGCGCTGCCACCAGTGCCGTTACAGCCATCCTGCACGTACGAGTGGATGCCGACGACGCGCTCGCTCCCGACCGCACCGACGAGCACCGGACCGCCGCTGTCGCCTTGGCAGATCCCGCTGCTCTGCATGTTGTAGCCGATGGTGGTCAAGGAGAGCTGAGCGACCCGCTTGCTGACCATCCGACGCTGGGTGTTCTCTTCGTCGGGCGACGTCGGCTCGGTGAGCAACGTTCGTCCGAAGCCCACGCTCGTGACCTGTGTGCCGTTGACGCCGCCGGTGAGGCCATCGGGCGCGCCGGTGAGCGGGATCACCGGCGTCGACGCGTCCACACCTGCGATCCGAACGACGGCGAAGTCGTAGGCCCCGGTCTGCCGCGAGTAGCGAGCATCGGCCTTGAAGTCGATCACCTCGTAGCGGAGGGCGTCCGGCGACATGAAGTCCTGCGCCTGGACGACGAGTGCCGGAGCGGGGTCTACGCAGTGTGCCGCGGTCGCCACCCATCCGATTCCACGCTGCACGTCCTTCTTCACGATCGTGCCGGAGCAGAGACCACCCTGATTGCCCTTCGCGAGGATGAGGGCGACGACGGCCGGGTGCGTGGTATCGACCGAGCCGTTGATGATCGCGCTCGAGGATTGAGCGACGTTCTCGTTGCTCCCGGAGGCGCCTGGCAGGCCGGCCGGCTCCATCGAGCAGGCGGCGCCGAGGACGATCAACGGGAGGCTTCGCACGAGAGAAAGGCGCATCGTCATACCTCGAAGAGCTCCTGAGAGTGGCGACGCGTGACCCACACGGGCGCCCCGGAGCGACGGGCCACTCAGTATACGGTAGCGCTTGCGAAATGCCGCCTCGACGCCGTCCCCGATGGCGAGCTCGCGGGAACCGGAGCGCCTCGCCGGCTTTGGCGGGCCCCCGCAGAGGTGCGCCTTCGGCGCTCATCGAAGCTCGACCGTGTTACCCTCGGTCGACCTTCATGGGTACGGCCGGACGGATCCTGGGCGCTGTCTTGGTCGCAGTGATGACCGCCACCACGGCTCCGCAGCTCGCCTGGGCGCAGGCTGCTCCTGCGACGAACGCCTCCGCCGAGGAAGCCAAGCGCAAGGGCGACGACGCGATGGTGGCATTGCGCTACGAAGAAGCGCTCTCGCACTATCGCATCGCGTACGCCGTCACGAAGAACCCGGCCCTCCTCTACAACATGGGCCGCGCCTACGAGGGGCTCGCCGACTTCCCGAAGGCGCTCGATGCACTCGAGGAGTTCGTCGCCACGGCCTCTCCCGAGCTCAAGGGGCGGGTCCCGAAGCTCGATGACCTTCTCCGCGACGTCCGAGGCCGCGTCTCGACGCTCGTGGTGAGCGCGCCGGTCGAAGATGCCGAGATCCGGCTCGGCGAGCGGGTCGTGGGCAAGACGCGCGCCGGTCAGGTCGTCATCCGAGTGAACGCGGGAAAGCAGCGGCTCGTCGTCTCGAAGGAAGGCTACTCCCCGTTCGACACGGACGTGATGCTCCCCGGAACGAAGATCGAGACCGTCAACGCGCGTCTCCTCACGCGCGCGAGCTCGGGTTTCCTCCGCGTGACCTCACCGGTGGCGGGCGCCGCCGTCTCGATCGACGGAAAGCTGGTCGGCATCGTCCCAGCCGAGTCGGCCGTCTCGGCGGGCTCGCACAAGATCGCGCTGGCGCGTGACGGCTACGAGAAGGCCGAGACGAGCGCCTTGGTCGCCGTGGGAGAGAGGAAGGAGGTCGACGTCCCGATGGTCGAGCGGTCCTCGATCCTCGGCCGGTGGTGGTTCTGGACCGCGGTCGGCGTCGTGGCTGCAGGCGGCGTCACGACCATCATCGCCCTCACGACGGAGAAGAGCCCGGACACGGGCACGATCGCCCCCGGTCAGGTGAAGGCAGAGCTCCGGTTCTGAGACCGGACCGCGCCTCGGGCGGCAGCCTCGCCGTCATCGATCGCTCGGGACGCCTCGTCCGCGGCGAGCAGGTCGAGGGCCGTCAGTGGAGGAGCCGCAGGCCGACGAGCCACGCGGTCCCGATCGCGGTGGTGACCACGGCGACCGGGATCCCCGCGCGCAGGTACTCGCGGAAGGAGAGCCCGCCGATCCGCTGGCTCTTCTCCGCAACGATCACGTTGGCGACCGAACCGAGCAGCGTGAGGTTGCCCGCGAAGGTCGACGCCATCGCGAGCAGCTCCCAAGCGAGCACGCTATCGGGCGCGCTGTTCATCTCCGGCCTCACGATCAGGATGAACGGCACGTTCGTGACGACGTTGCTGCCGAGCATGAAGAACGCGGCCGCGCGGGCGTAGGAGAGCGGTCCAAGCGAAACATCGAACAGCGGAACGTGCTCGAACACCGCGCTCACGACGCCGCTCCGCGCGAGCGCATCGACCGCGATGAAGAGACCTCCGAAGAAGATGAGGATCGACCAGTCGACGCGCTCCCAGACCTTCTCGGCCTCGACGCGATGAAGGACGAGAAGGAGGACGAACCCGGCGAGCGCCGTGAAGGAGAGGCTCCCACCGGCGGCGTAGACGACCACCGTCCCCGCGATGACGAGAAGAGTGAGGATGGTGCGCCACGTGAAGAGGGGCTCGCCAGCCTCCACGGGCGGGAGCTCACCCTCGAGGTCGGCGCGAAAGAGCCAGGCGAGGATCGCATGGTTCGCGGCGAGTCCGAGGACGGCCACCGGGCCCATGTGAACGAGGAACGTCGCGAAGTCGAGCTCGCCGAGGCTCGCGCAGAGCATGTTCTGCGGGTTTCCGACGAGCGTGGCGACGCTGCCGGTGTTCGCGCCGGTGGCGAGCGCGAGCAAGAACGGCAGGCGCGGGAGCTTGCATCGTTCGACGAGCTCGACCACGAGCGGGGCGGCGAGCACACACACCGCGTCGTTCGTGACGAATGCCGAGAGGATGCCCGCGCCCCAGACGACGGAACCGAGCAGCCGTCCGCGAGTCCGAGCACTCCGGACGAGCAGCGGGGTCGCGCGATCGAGGAAGCCGTCGATCGAGAAGAACGCGCCCATGCCCATCACGGCGAAGAGGAGCGTCAGCGTGCTCTTGTCGACTGCGGCGCCGGCCTCGGCGGGCGAGACGGCGCCGAGCACGACCGCGAGCACGGCCCCGATCAGCGCCCCCGAAGGACGATCGATCGGAAGCCAACGGAGGCGTCGTCCCGCGACGAGGACGTAGGTCACGCCGAAGACGAGCAGGCCCTTCCACACGGGGCTGATGGTATCGTCGCGACGATGGCCGAACGCAAGAGCGAGAGCAAAGGAATGCAGCGGCCGCCCGCCGAGGTTTCGTATGCGGAAGAGCTCACGCGCCTCCGCAAGGACGACGACGCGCCGAAGCCGCCGGGCTGGAAGCTGTCGGCGCGCGCCGTGCGGACGTTCATCCTCGGCGACGAGAAGAAGAACGTGAGGCAGAAGTTCGTCGGCAACCCGTCGCTCGTCGATCGGGCGATGGTCGCGCTCGCGACGGGGCGCGGCCTCTTGCTCGTCGGCGAGCCCGGAACCGCGAAGTCGTTGCTCAGCGAGCTCCTTGCGGCGGCGGTCAGCGGCGACTCGACGCGCACGATCCAGGGCAGCGCAGGCACGACCGAGGACCACATCAAGTACTCGTGGAACTACGCGCTGCTCCTCGCCGAGGGCCCCACGCCGCGCGCGCTCGTCCCCTCCCCGCTCTACCAGGCGATGAAGGAGGGCGCGATCGTCCGGTTCGAGGAGGTGACGCGCTGCCCCCTCGAGGTGCAGGACTCACTCCTCGCGGCGCTCTCCGATCGCGTCCTCGCCGTGCCGGAGCTCGAAGGCGACGGCGCGATGTTGTTCGCACGCGACGGCTTCAACGTCATCGCCACCGCGAACACGCGCGACCTCGGCGTCAACGAGATGAGCGCCGCGCTGAAGCGCCGCTTCAACTTCGAGACCGTCTTTCCGATCCCGGACATGAAGACGGAGATGGCGCTCGTTCGCGAGGAGTCTCGCCGCCTCCTCGAGCGCTCCGGCGTGGCGAAGCCGCTACCGGACGACGTGCTCGAGCTGCTCGTGACGACGTTCCGCGAGCTCCGCTCCGGCGAGACGACCGACGGACAGTCGATGGAGCGCCTCTCCACCGCGATGAGCACGGCCGAGGCGGTGAGCGTGGCGCACGCGGTCGGTGTGCGAGGTCACTTCCTCGGCGACGGCGCGAATGCGGCGGACCTCGTCGAGTGCCTCGTCGGCGCGGCGGTGAAGAGCAACGACGACGACCTCAAGCGCCTCCGTCGCTACTTCGAGCAGCGCGTCTCCCGCCGCGAGGGCGCCCACTGGAAGGCGTACTACGAGGCACGCCACCGGATCCCCGGAAAGTAGGGAGAAGAGTCGCCGAGACGAGGAGAACCGCGGAGGAGCGAGGAGCAAGAGGAGGAAGTGGCCAGGCTTCACGTCATCGGCGTCCGCCATCACAGCCCAGCATGTGCCCGACTCGTCGCGCACGTGATCCGGAAGGTGCGCCCTCGCTTCGTCCTGGTCGAGGGCCCGAGCGACATGAACGGACGCATCGACGAGCTCGTCCTCGGGCACGAGCTCCCGATCGCGATCTTCAGCTACGCCCACGGCCCGGGGATCCACCGCGCGAGCTGGGCGCCTTTCTGCGGGTACTCGCCGGAGTGGATCGCGGTCGCCGCGGCGCGCGAGGTGCAAGCCGAAGCGCTCTTCATCGATCTACCGGCTTGGGATGACGCCTTCCTCGACGTCGAGAACCGCTACTCCGATCGCCACACTCGCGCGAGCCTCCGCATGCAGGCGCTCTGCAGCCGGATGGGGATCGAGGACACGGACGCGCTGTGGGACCACCTCTTCGAGCAGCCGCTCCCGCTCCCCGAGCTGCAAGAGCGCCTCGCGACCTACTTCCGTGAGCTCCGCGATGGCGACGAGACGCTCGCACGCGACGTCACCCGCGAGGCGTACATGTCTCGGTGGATCGCGTGGGCGATGCGCGAGGCCGGTGACGGCGACGTCGTCGTCGTGTGCGGGGGTTACCATGCGCCCGTCCTCGAAGAGGCGCATCGTTCGCTCACGGAGACGAGCGCGCCTTCGGTCCCGGAGCTGGCCGACTCCCTTCCGGCAGCGCAAGCGAGCGTACGGACGGGGAGCTACCTCGTGCCGTACTCGTTCCGCCGCCTCGACTCGTTCGTCGGCTACGAATCCGGGATGCCCTCGCCCGACTTCTACCAGCGAGTCTGGGAGGACGGCCCCGACGTCGCGGGCGAGCAGATGCTCTTCACGGCGATCGAGCACCTCCGCAAGAAGAAGCAGCGCGTCTCCCCCGCCGACGCGATCGCCGCCATGACGCTCGCGCGCGGTCTCCAGACGCTGCGGGGACACGAAGCGCTCGCCCGAGTCGACGTGCTCGACGGCCTCGCCGCCGCGGTGGTGAAAGACGCGCTTGATGCGCCGCTTCCCTGGAGCCGACGCGGCGTGCTCCTGCCCGGCACCGATCCGATGCTCGTCGAGATCGTGGCCGCGTTCTCCGGCGACCGGACCGGCAGGCTCGCGGAGGGCACCCCGCTGCCGCCGCTCGTCGCCGATGCATTCGACGAGCTCGCCCGCGTGGGCGTCGATCTCCAGCGCACGGCGCGCACTGTGAACGATGTCGTGCTCACCGAGCCGGCCGGGCTCGCGCGGAGCCGCGTCCTCCACCGCCTCCGGGTACTGCGCGTGCCGGGCATCGTCCTCACGCGGGAGCCGTCGTTCGATCGCGATCGCACCGCGCTCACCGAGGGCTGGACCGTCACCCGCACCCTCGAACAAGAGCCGGCCCTCATCGAGGCCGCCGCGTACGGGGCGACACTCGAGTCCGCCGCCGCAGCTCGTCTCGAGGATTCCGTGGCGACGGCCCGCGGCATGTCGAGTCTTGCGAAGCACCTGCGCGAGGCGGCGCTCGTCGGAATCGGCTCGCTCGCAACTCGACTCGCGAGCGACGCACGCCGCGCCGCCGGGCTCGAGCCCTCGTTCGCCGAGCTCGGTGACGGGCTGGCGGTCCTCGTCGCGCTCCACGAGCACGACGTCCTCTTCGGAGCGAAGGACGCTCCGCTGATCGGCGAGGCGATCGCCGCTGCCTTCGATCGCGGCCTGTGGCTGTTCGAGGGGATCGAGGGCGCGGCGGGCGAGCCCGACGTGAAGGGCGCGCTCGCGCTGCGCGACGCGCTGAAGCGAGCAGGGCAGAAGCTCGGGCTCGACGGTGCACGCGCCGAGGCCGTCATGCAACGACGCGCCTCGGACGCATCCGCTCCTCCCGCCGTGCGCGGCGCTGCGTTCGGTTTCATGTGGTCGGTCGCCGGCGATGTCGACGAGGCCATGGCCGCGCGCGCGGTGAAGAGCGCGGGACGGCCGGACACGCTCGGCGACTTCCTCGCCGGTCTCTTCGCGCTCGCGCGGGAGGAGGTCCTCCGCGCGCCGGGGCTCCTCACCGTCGTCGACGGGCTCGTCTCGCCGATGACCCGCGAGGACTTCCTCGTCGCGATCCCGGCCCTCCGGATGGCGTTCGCGTGGTTCCCGCCGCGCGAGCGCGAGGAGATCGCGCGCCAGGTGCTCGAGCTCCACGGAGGCGAGCCGACCGGTGCCGGGCGCTTCGTGAAGCTCGACGTGAGCGCGGACGTCACGATGTCCGGCATGCACCTCGACGCGATGGTCGACGCCCTCGCGCAGCGATTCGGGCTCGGCGACGTCACGACCGATGACGAGGAGAAGAGCGCGTGAGCACCAACGACGAGGCGCTCGCGCGGTGGAGGCTGATGCTCGGGAGCTCGGCGTGCGGCGGCTTCGGCGCCGAAGGCAAGCTCGATGCGGACGCGGCCGCTGCGGACGCCGCGCTCGGCTGGCTCTACGACCGGGACGCGGCATTGAAAGACCGCGACGTGCGCCAGCGTACCGGTGGGCTCGGCGACTCTCAGCTCACCGTCCCCGCCTGGCTCGACGAGATCCATCGACTCTTCCCGAAGGAGACGGTCGAACGCCTCGAGCGAGACGCGGTCGAGAAGTACGAGATCCACGACGTCGTGACGAACCCCGACGTCCTCGCCCGCGTCGAGCCGAACGAGACGCTCCTCAAAGCGGTGCTGCGCACGAAGCACCTGATGAACCCCGAGGTCCTCGCGCTCGCGCGAGACCTGGTCGCGAAGGTGGTGCGGAAGCTGATCGAGAAGCTCGCCCGGACCGTCCGGACCAGCATGTCCGGAGCACGGCAGCGGCGCCGCTCCACCTTCAAGCTGGCGCGCAACTTCGACGCGAAGCTCACGGTCCGGTCGAACCTCGGGCGATGGGACCGCACCAAGAAGCAGCTCGCGATCGAGAAGCCGATCTTCTTCTCGCGCTCCCGGCGAAGCTGCGACAACTGGCAGATCATCCTGCTCGTCGACGAGAGCGCCAGCATGCTGGGCTCGGTCATCCATGCGGCGGTGACGGCGGCGTGCCTCTGGGGGCTCCCCGGAGTGAAGACCCATCTCTGCATCTTCGACACGGAGGTCGTCGACCTGACCGCGCAGGTCACCGATCCGGCCCTTGTCTTGATGAAGGTGCAGCTCGGGGGCGGCACCGACATCGGCAAGGCCGTCGCCTACGGCGCAGGCCTCGTCGAGTCCCCGCGCCGCTCGATCGTCGTCCTCGTCACGGACTTCTTCGAAGGCGCGAGCACCGAGCTCCTCGTCCAGCGGGTCAAGGCGCTGTGCGACTCAGGCGCGATCGTGCTCGGGCTCGCGGCGCTCGACGAGCAGGCGAACCCGGCCTACGACCGGGACACCGCGCAGCGCCTCGTTCAGGTGGGCGCGCACGTCGGTGCGATGACGCCCGGCGAGCTCGTGGGTTTCATCGCCGAGAAGGTGCGCGCGTGAGCCGCGCCGATCTCCTCGCCCTTACACCGGCGAGCGTCGCGGCGCTCGCAAACCTCGGACTCGTGAAGCGCGCTCAGCGCGAGATCGAGTCGGGCAAGGGGCCCGAGCTCGACGAGGACGACGCCGGCGTCGTGACGGGGCGGTTCGAGGATGGCGTCGTCACCAAGCTCCCGCCGGGAGTCCTCCTCCGCGATGCGCCGTGCACATGTGGATCGACCGCGGTGTGCCGCCACCGGGTCGCGATCGTGCTCGCCTACCCGGCATGGCATGCGGGGCCGGGAGCGAAGCGTGAGCCGGCACCAGCTCCGCCGGTCGAAGCATGGTCGCCTTCGTGCTTCACCGACGAGCAGCTCACCGCGCTCGTCGGCAAGCGGGTGATGACGCGCGCGCAGACGATCCTCCGCGCGGGAACCGTCGTCGAGCTGGAGGGCGGCGCCGCTCCCGTGGCGAGGCTCCCGACATGCGCGGTGCGCTTCCACGTGCCGCGAGACCTCGGCTATGCGCGGTGCGATTGTCAGGCCGCGCTCGCCTGCGAGCACGTCGTCGTCGCAGCGTGGGCGTTCAGACAGGCGGACGCCGCCGGCACACCTGCGCCGTGCACGATCGAGCTCGGGGCGAAGCCCGCGGGCACGACGGCGGGACGCGATGCGCCGCTCGACGAGGCGCTTCGACTCGCGGAGCACGTCATCGTCGAAGGGGTCGCGCATCTCGGCGACGCCGACAAGCAGCGCTTCGCGGGCGCGCGGGCGTCGCTGTCGAAGGCGGGCTTGCTCTGGCCGGGCACGCTCGTCGATGACCTCGAGATCGCGCTCGAGGCGTACCGCGCCCGGAGCGCCCGCTATCGAACCAGCGAGGTCGTCTCGCTCCTCGCGAGCCTCGAGGCACGCGCCCGCGCGGCGAAGAGCGGCGCTGCGTTGCCGAGCCGCTTCGTGCTCGGCAGCGACGAGGCGCGCGAGACATTGCTCGATCACGTTCGGCTGATGTCGCTCGGCGCACGGATCGAGGCCGACGGGGACCGACGAGAGGCGAGCGTGTACCTCGCCGATCCCGACTCGGGCGTCGTTCTCGTCGCCTCGCGCGCATTTCCGCCGCCGGCGAGCGACGGCGAGCCCGAGGAGGGCCCCGCCCTCGCGCGCCGCGCGCTCACCGGGCGCGTGACGCTCGGCGCGCTCGCGCGCGGGCAGCTCGTCACGCGGACAGCGAAGCGGCACGCGAACCACACGCTGACGCTCGGGACCACGCGTACCGCCCAGACATCGGTCGCTCCGTCATCCGGTGATTGGGATTGTCTCCCGGCGAACCTCCTCGTGAGGGATCTCGACGCGCTCGCAGAGGACCTCCGGTCGCGACCGCCGCGGCTCCTCCGCCCGCGCACGCTCGCCGCGCAGATGAAGGTGCTGGCGCTCCCTCCCGAAGGCGCGGTGCTCGAAGTCGCGTACCGTCCGGGCGATCAAGAGCTCATCGCCGTCCTCGGCCTGACGGATCCGACGACGGGCAACACAGGTCGGATCCATCTCGTCCGACGGCACTCGCGGACCGGGCCCTCGGCGCTCGATGCGATCGCGAAGGCGCTGCAGTCGACCACGCCCGCGCCGCGCTTCGTCGCCGGTGACGTGCGGTTCGGACCGCGAGGGCTCGAGATCGATCCGACGGCGATCGTGACCGATCGCGTGATCGTCCCGGACCTCGAGACCGAGCCGCCGATGGTGGAGAGCCTGCCGCTCCTCGCGCCGCGGAAAGAGCCGCCGTTCCACGCCGCCATCGCCCTCGCGGCGACGCTGCTGGAGGAGGCGCTTCACGACGGGCTCGCACACCTGCGTGTAGGATTCATCGATCGTGCGCTGCACGCCGCCGGCGTCCTGGGCGCAGTCGGGCTCGGCGGAGCGCAGCGTCGCGTCCTCGCCCTGCGCGAGGCGGTGAGCTCGGGCAACGCCGACGCTGCCCGTATTTGGCTCGACGCGGCCGTACGTCTCGAGCTGACGCGCGACACGGCGTTCGCCTGAGGCTCGCCCGACGCGTACGCGCTGCCGTTCTGAGCCGCGTCGTCCACCAGCATGTGTCGGTGGTGAACGTGCGATCACCCGTCATCTTGACCGCGGTACCCCCAGCCATCAGAAAGAGCACGGCTCGATCCGTGACACTCGACGGATTGGGTGACGAACAAGAAGGGGGCCGCTCGGTGGTTCGAGTCCTACTCAGCAGGTGCAGTGCCCCGAGCGCGCTCCTCGCGGCAGCACTGCTCGTCGTCGTATTCCTCTTCGTCGGATGCTCGGGCTCCGTCACGAGCGTCCGCCACGCCGGAGAAGTGAAGGCCAGCGCCACCGTCGCGTTCGAGCACGCGATCACTGCGAGCTACCCCCGAGGCAAAGCCCTCCCCTATCTCGCCGAATGTGCCTTCGACCAGAGAGACTTCGGCGCCGTTCGGGAACTGCTCTCGAAGCTCGGCGCCTCGCCGCACGACAGCGCGACTCTCCGATCGATCTTCGACCTCCGGGTCGGGGGCGAGCCGGAGCGAGCGCCCGCCACCGGACGCCGCTGATGGTCTCGGAGCGCATGTCATGAGTCGCTTCGGCGGGCCGACCCTGAAGGCAGGAGAATCCACCGACATCACGCTGCTGCTCGAGGGGACATACCCGTTCGTGAGCGGCGGAGCGTCGAGCTGGGTGCATCAGGTCGTGAGCGGGCTTCCGGACATTCGCTTCGCGCTCGTGTTCATCGGCGGAAATCCGGAGAGCTACGAGCGCATTCGCTACGAGCTGCCGAACAACGTCGTCCACCTCGAGGAGCACTTCCTGGGAGAGGTGCCACGGTTCCAGCGCCTCGCCGCCAACGTCGGCAATCGCGACTTCTACCAGGTAACCGGCGAGCTCCACGACGCCTTCGCGTCCGCAGGCGACGCTCGCGAGCGCCTCGACCGCATGCTCGATCGTGTCGTCAGGATGCTCCTCGAAGACCCCGCAGGGCACGAGCACGACTTCCTCTCGAGCGAGTCGTCGTGGGCACAGATCTGCGAGCGTTTCGAGCGATCGGCGTCGCCCCGCAGCTTCCTCGAGTACTTCGGGACGGTGCGCTCGATGCACGCGCCGCTCTTCAAGATGGCGCGCGTCGCGGCACACCTCCCGCGCTCGCGCGCGTTTCATGTCGTGTCCACCGGCTTCGGTGGCTTCCTCGCAGCCCTCGCGCAGAAGAAGCAACAACGGCCGCTGATCCTGACGGAGCACGGGAGCTACTCGGCGGAGCGAGGCCTCGAGCTGCTCCAGGCGACGTGGATCCGCGACGACGACTCCGAGCAGGCCGCAGCGGACGACGCCCATGCCGTCGGCTTCTCCAGACAGATGTGGATCCGATTCTTCGAGGTCTTGGCCCGGATCTCGTACGCAGCCGCGACGCCGATCATCGCGCTGTACGAGGGGAATCGACAGCGGCAGATCCGCGATGGCGCAGACCCGGGGCGCGCCCGCATCGTTCCGAACGGGATCGATCTCGCCCGCTTCGCGGCAGTCCGCGAGAAGAGGCCGCGCGAGATCCCTCGTGTCCTCGGGCTCATCGGCCGGGTCGTTCCGACCAAGGACATCAAGACCTTCATCCGAGCGATGCGGGTCGTCGTCTCGGAGCTGCCGGATGCGGAGGGCTGGATCGTCGGTCCCGAGGACGAGAACCAGAGCTACGCCGAGGAGTGTCATCACCTCGTCCGGAGCCTGGGGCTCGAGAAGGTGGTCAGGTTCCTCGGCTTCCAGAACGTGACCGAGATCCTCCCGCACCTCGGGCTAAACGTCCTCACGTCGATCAGCGAGGCGCAGCCGCTCGTCGTGCTCGAAGGGTTCGCCGCCGGAGTGCCGTGCCTCTCCACCGACGTGGGATGCGTCCGCGAGCTCGTCTACGGCGCGGATCCCGACGACCGCGCGCACGGCGCGGCCGGGGCGGTCGTGAACATCGCCAACCCCGAGGCGACGGCTCGCGCCGCGCTGGAGCTCCTCGCCGATCCGCAGCGCTGGCACGCCGCGCAGGCGGCCGGGATCGCGCGTGTCGAGAGCCTCTACACTCAGGAGCTCATGCTCGCCCGCTACCGCACCATCTACGAGACGGCGCTGGCGCAAGCCTGAGGGGAAGACGCGTCTTGGTAGGGATCGGCTTCGAGCTCAGGCAAATCCTCCGCGACGCGTGGGTCGCGCCCGGCGAGGCTCCACCTACTGCAAGCGGATGATCTTCGCGCGCGGAATGACCTCGACGACGCGGCCGACGAGGTTGAACCACGCCGCACAGGCGTCGAGCGTATCGGCGTCGCCGGTGACGATCTGCCTCTCCTTGCGCAGCGCCCGGCGCGCGTCGGGGACGCCGGCGACTTCGACCTTCGCCTTGTGCACCTTCGCTCGTGCCTCGATCCTCGCGGCGAGCTCCGACGCGCCCGGAGCGCGCTCGTCGACGACGAACTTCAGGAGGGATGGCCGGAGCACCTTCGCGACCCCGAGCAAGCGGTCGAGCGCATCGTCCGCCGCGCTGCCGAGGGCATACGCCGCGCGATCGACGCCGAACGCGCGAACGGTGCCATCGAGGGTCTGGAGGACCGGACGCCCGCCGAGCGCCGCCTCGATCGTCGCAACCGCGTCGATCGCATCGATTGCGAGGGGACGTCGGGCGACGTCCTCGGCCTCCAGCTCGCGCGCGGCACGGCGCCGGTACTGCGGCTCGGAGCACGTCCCCCGTGCGAGGGCGGCTCGGTGTTCGTCGGAGAGTGAATGATGCTCCGCGACCAGGTTGCCGACAGCCTCGAGCGCGTAGCCGCGCCCGGTGAGCCACGCGACCTCCTCAGCGGCGAGGCGCAGCCGCTCGATCGCGGCGTCATCGAAGGTCGTAGGGTCCGTGTTCGAGGCTCGATCGTCCGGCACGAGCGCGGAGTATACCCGCCGCGCTCGCCGTCCACGCGTGCATCTCGCCGTCGTCGAGCCGTTCGACGAGCTCGGCAAGCGTGACGTCGAGCGGAAGCTCTACGCCAGTGGCGGAGACTGCGCGGGCGCTGCCGGCACACACGTCCTAGGCGGCGTTGCTGGTCAGGGTATGCTCGAGAAATGACGCTCGCCGACACGCTCCGCCGTCGCATCCGCGCTGCCCAGGGACAGGAGCCTTGCGATCTCGTCCTCCGCAACGTCCGCTGGCTCGACGTATTCACATGCGAGTTCGTCTCGGGCGACGTCGCGATCAAGGACGGCGCCGTGGTCGGGCTCGCTCCGGGCCTGCGCGGGGCACGCGAGATCGACGGCCGAGGCGCCCACGTGGTGCCTGGGTTCATCGACGCGCACGTGCACCTCGAGAGCTCGCTCCTCGTCCCCGAGAGCTTCCAGCGCGCCGTCCTCCCGCGAGGCACGACCACGGCGGTGTGCGATCCGCACGAGCTCGCGAACGTCCTCGGCGTGCCCGGCATCCAGTTCTTCCTCGACGCCGCCGAGCGGTTGATGGATGCCGATCGGCGTCGCCCCGGCCTCGACCTGCGCGTGATGGTGAGCTCATGCGTTCCGGCGACGAGCTTCGAGACGAACGGCGCCGGCGTGCTCGACGCATCGATGCTGGCCCCGCTCCTCCCGCATCCGAAGACGCTCGGGCTCGCCGAGGTGATGAACGTCCCCGGCGTGCTCTCGGGCGATCCGCTCGTGATCGACAAGCTCGCGGCATTCGACGGCCGCCCGCTCGACGGCCACGCGCCGCTCGTCCACGGGCAGGCGCTCTCGGCCTACGCCTGCGCGGGGATCACGAGCTGCCACGAGAGCTCCGAGCTCGGCGAGGCTCGCGAGAAGCTCAGGAACGGCATCGCGGTGTGGATCCGCGAGGGCAGCGTCGCGAAGGACCTCGACGCGCTCGCCCCCCTCCTCACGCTCGCCACGTCGACGAGCATCGGCTTCTGCACCGACGATCGGAATCCACTCGACATCGCACACGAGGGCCATCTCGACTGGCTCGTTCGTTCCGCGATCGCGAAGGGCGTCCCGGCCGAGGTCGCCTATCGCGCCGCCTCCTGGTCGGTCGCGCGTCACTACGGGCTCGCCGGCCCGGCGCGCGGCGGGGAACGCATCGGCGCGATCGCTCCCGGCTTCCGCGCCGACCTCGTCGTGCTCGACGACGTTGCGACGTGCCAGATCCGCGATGTCCTCATCGCCGGACAGCTCGTGCGCGAGCTCGATCTGCCGAGGCCGTCCCTCGGCTCACCGCCGAACACGATCCGCGCCTTCGTCCCCGAAGCACGCGACCTCGAAGGTCCGAGCGGTATGGTGCACGTCATCGGTGTCCGGGCGGGGCGCATCCTCACCGATCGTCATGTCGCCCGCCACGACGCGGCCGGCGTCCGCCGCCTCGCGGTCCTCGAGCGCTATGGCAAGGGCCAGAAGCCCGCGAACGGCTACGTCTCCGGGTTCGGCGACATCGACGGCGCCATCGCCTCGAGCGTCGGCCACGACAGCCACAACCTCGTCGTCGTCGGCAAGGACCCGAGCGACATGCGCGCGGCGCTCGCATGCCTCATCGAGATCGGCGGAGGCTTCTGCGTCGTCCGCGGGGGCAACGTCCTCGCGCGCCTCGCCCTCCCGCTCGGCGGGCTGATGTCGCTCGAGGATCCCGAGTCGATCGCGCGCTCGCTCGAGGAGCTCCGCGCTGCGAGCCAGGCGATCGGCTGCGTCCTGCCGGAGCCGTTCCTCCAGCTCGCGTTCCTCAGCCTCCCGGTCATCCCGAGCCTCAAGCTCACCGATCGTGGCTTGATGGACGTCGACGCATTCCGGCTCATCGACGTCCGCGCTGCCTGACCCCCGCCTCTGCGGGAGGCGGGAGGCGGGAGGTGGGGGGTTGGGGCGCCAGCCCGAAACCCGAGGGATCCGCCTGCCACACCGCGTCATTCGCCACAGAAACTCTTCGATCTACGGTGCCAGAAAGGCGCGGTAAGATCCGAGGGCTAGGGACTTGCACTACTTCAATTCACACTCTGCAGAGGAGAGGTGTTCGAGGATCATCGAACGCGAGCTCGAATCCACAGAGGTCCATCGCATGAGCGGGGGGTCGGGGTGAAACATGAAGAGTATCCGTGGTCTTCTTGGCATGTTTGTGGCCGTGGCAGGAGCCACGGGGGTGCTTCTCGCGTGCTCGGATGACGACGCGCCGCTGACGGTGACGGAGAACGACGCGGGTTCGGACAGCGAGGCAGCGCCCGAGACGGGCTCACAGTGCCCGCCGGTCGCGACGCCGGCGTGCAACGCCGCGAAGTGCACCGCCGACCTCGGCGAGCCGGCGGTCTGCGTCTCGGATACGTGCGTCAAGCTGAAGTCGCAGGACTGCCAGCGCGTCGGAGGCGATCTGACGGGCGCAAACCAGGTCGTGCTCGGCGTGCTGCTCGCTCAGAACGGCTCGAACGCGACGTCGGGCACGACCCGCATCAACAGCATCGAGCTCGCGATCAAGGAGATCAACGCCAACGGCGGCATCCCCGATCCGGATGCGTGCAAGCCGGCGCGCACGCTCGCGTACGTCGCCTGTGACGACGCGAACCTCGCAGGAGATGCAGGCGCCGACGGCGGACCGGGAGAGCCGGCGATCGACCGCGTTCGCGCGGGCAAGCACCTCGTCGAGGAGCTCAAGGTCGCCGCCGTCATCGGCGGGAGCACGAGCGGCACCACGCTCGACATCGCGAAGAACGTGACGATGCCCGCGAAGGTGCTGCAGTTCGCGCCCAGCTCGACCGCGATCGCGATCACGGCGCCGACGGACTTCAACGCATCGCCCGACGGAACGCGCCTCCTGTGGCGCGCCGCCCCCTCGGACGTCGTCCAGAGCGTGGTCCTCCAGCAGATGTTCCTACAGGTCGAGGCGGAGGTGAAGACCGGCGGGGCGGCGAGCCCGAAGCTGGCACTCATCACCAAGAACGACGCCTACGGCAAGGGCATCCTGGCCGCGTTCAAGTCGGACCTGAAGGTGAACGGCGCGGCGATCCCGAACGCGAACTTCGAGGCGTTCGAGTACAAGACCAACGCGGCGGATGCCGACGGCATCCTCCAGTCGGAGGTCGTGACGGGGCTCCAGACGTTCGCGCCGGACATCATCGTGATCGCCGGTACGAGCGAGGCCACGGACAACATCATGCGTCCCTACGAGGCGGCGAACCCGTCGAAGAAGCCGATCTACATCCTCGCCGACGGCCTGAAGAAGTCGGAGCTGACGCTGCTCGTCGATCCGGCCGACACGAAGCAGCCTGCGCCGGCGGACCGCGATGCGCTGAGGACGCGCATCCGTGGCACGCAGCCGGGCGTCGTGACCCTGCTCGCGCAGAACTTCTTCAACTTCGGCTACAAGACCGCCTACGGCAACGACTCCGTCCTCGCCTACGGCATGGCTGGCAGCTACGACATCACGTACATGCTTGCCTACGCGATCGCGGCGACGAAGGGCGGTCCGGTGGACGGCACGACGCTCGCGAAGAACATGTCGCTCCTCGTCGGCGGGACCAATCAGATCTCCGTCGGCACAGCGGCCCTCTCGAAGGGCATGAACGCGATGATCACGGGCGAGAAGGTCGACTTCAACGGCGCTTCCGGTCCGCTCGACTTCGACGTGGCCACCGGCGAGGCACCGTCCGACTACAGTGTCTGGTGCGTGAAGGTGGACCCGAACAACCAGAAGCGCGTCTTCGAGGAGGCCGCCGGGCTCTCCTACAGCGCGACGGACGGGAAGCTCGTAGGAGCGTTCAACTGTCCGTGAGGAAGCGGTGACGCGAGGGCGGGAGCACTCCCGCCCTCGCTCGTGCAGGCGTGGGGGGCGTGGTCGGGGGCGTAGTCCGACAAGCGGCGTAAGCACAACGATATGACGTTCAGGGAAGTAGACAACGACGAGGAGGGCCAGGCCTCCGAGATCAAAACGGTGCCGCCGCCGGCCGGCGAGTCGGATGCGTACAACGCGCCGACGCGGGTGGCCGACCTCGACGCGAACGCGTACGCGAAGCTCCTCGAGCACTATGCCGGGCCGCAGACCAGCGCCTCCGAGGCGCCGGCTCCGTCGCCGGAGGACATCGCCATCCCGGTAGCCGAGATCGAGATCGAGACCGACACCAGTCGGTCTCCACTCGCATCGCGGCCACCTCCGGCGTTCCCGGAAGAGATCGCGTCTCCTCCTCCTGGAGGTGGAGCGGCATTGCTTACGGCCACCGAGCGCTCGCTCACGGACGAACCGTCACCACCGTCCAGCGTCGCTCCGTTCACCTCGCCTCCTCGCTCACCTGCGTGGGCGCTGTTCGTTTGGTTGATCGCCGTGAGCGTCGTCGTCACGGTAGCGGCGCTCGTCGCGATCTGGCTCACGCCATGACGACTGCAGGTTCCTCCCGATGACTCAGACCTCTCCCTTTGAAGTACCGAACCAAGGCCGCGCTCGATCGCGGCGCGATGCGTCCCTCTTCGGGGAACGGCGGTGTGGACAGATGATCCGAGCATACGTTCGTCCCGTACTGACCGCGTTGTTGAGCGTCGCCCTCCTGTCTTCCTGTGCAGACAAGGGCAGCCCGACGACCGACCCTCCGACTGCCGACAACCCGAACACGATCAAGGTCGGCGTCGTTCTCTCACTCAGCGGACCGCTTGCCACCGGTGACGACGCCAAGCGCGGCGCCGAGGTGGCGGTCGCGCAGATCAACGCTCTCGGTGGTGTCCTCGGCAAGCAGCTCGAGCTCGAGGCCGTCGACGATCAGAGCGACGAGAAGATCGCGCGCGCGAAGTTCGACGAGCTCCTCGCGAAGGACGTGGTCCTCGCGATCGGCCCCTCCACCAACGGCGCCGCGCTCGCGATCAAGGACTTGCTCCTGAGCGACAAGCTCCTCGTCATCTCGCCGAGCGCGACTTCGCCCGTGCTCGACGTGCTCGACAGCGACGCCGGAGCCGCGCCGGCCAACCCCCGCCCCGATCAGGAAGGCCTGAAGCCGGTCTTCCTCCGAACCGCGGCGACGGACATCTTCCTCGCGACGGCGATCGCGCAGTACGCCTCCGAGATCCCGAACGGCGAAACCGAGCGGCGATGCGGCAACATCGTGCTCGTGTCCCAGGGGGACGATTACGGGCGGCCGATCGCGGCGCTCGTCGAGGACCGGTACGTCAAGCTCGGGCTCGGCATCGCGAGAAAGCTCGAGCTCGATCCGAACGTCGCGAACGCCTCGAAGCTCGACTCCGCGGCCGCCGAGGCTGCCTCCACGCTCCAGGCGAAATGCCAGATCATCGTCGCCCAGCCCCAGATCGCGGGCGCGTACATGCTGGCGTTCAAGAAGTACCAGCTAATCAATCCGACGAAGCGTGACTACAGCGCCTTCCTCACGATCGGCTCCGACGGTCTCCGTCAGGACAAGTTCATCGAGGCCGGTCGAACCGACCCCTCGGACAAGAGCGCGCCGACGGCCGGCGAGGGTGGCTTCACACTGGCCGCCGACGCTGCTCCGGAGGGGAAATTCTCGACGCAGGAGTTCAGCGCCTTCGCGAACCTCTACAAGGCTCACAACCCCGGGACCACGTCCGTCGGCCGCTACGCGTCGACGGCCTACGACGCCGTCGTCCTTCTCGCCGGCGCGATCGAGCGCGCGCAGTCGGCGACCGACGTCGTGGCCATCCGGCAGGCGCTCTACAAGATCTCCAAGGGGCGAGTCATCGTCGGGCCGAACCGGATGACGGAGTACTTCGATCTGATCCGGCGCGGCGAGGACATCAACTACGAAGGTGCCTCCGGGCCCTGCGACTTTCTCCCGTCCGGGACCGTTCGCTCGGACTTCGCCGTCTGGCAGATCGTCAACTCCTCCTTCGAGCGGAGGGCGACGATCCCGGCCGACGTCCTCAGCGAGCAGAGCTCACTCTAGGCCTGAACGAAGGTAGCGGGTGTATCACCTCGGAAAATACCAGCTCGTCGCCGAGCTCGCCCGCGGCGGGATGGGGATCGTCTACCTGGCGATCTCCGAGGGCCCCGGTGGCTTCAGCAAGCTCCTCATCGTCAAGGAGCTCAAGCCGGATCTCGTCTCGGATCCGTCGTTCTTGCAGATGTTCCTCGAGGAGGCGCGGCTGGCGGCTCGCCTCAGTCACTCGAACATCATCCAGACGTACGAGATCGGGTCCGACGACGAGCGTCACTACATCGTCATGGAGTACCTCGACGGCGTCACGCTCTCGCGCGTCGTCCGCAAGAAGAGCCCGAGCTTCTCGCTCGACATGCAACTGCGCGTCATCTGCGAGATGCTCAAGGGACTTCACTACGCCCACACGTTGAAGGACTTCGACGGCGTCCCGCTCGGCATCGTCCATCGAGACGTCTCCCCCCAGAACGTCTTCATCTCGTTCGACGGACAGGTGAAGATCGGCGACTTCGGGATCGCGAAGGCGCGTGACTCGTCGATCGAGACCAACGCCGGCGTGCTCAAGGGCAAGCCGGCGTACATGGCGCCCGAGCAGGTCGCCGGGAGAGCCGACGCGCGCTCGGACGTCTACTCCGCCGGAGTCATGCTCTGGGAGGCCGTAGCTGGACGGCGGATGTGGGCCGGCGCGGGCGAGCTCGAGATCCTCTCGAACGTCATCGCCGGGACGCTGCCTCCCCTGCAAGACGTCGCGCCGGACGGGCCGCCCGACCTCGTCCCGATCATCACGCGAGCGCTCGCGAAGGACCCCGACCAGCGGTATCCGTCGGCAGACGCGCTCCTCGTCGACCTCGACGCGTATCTCGCACCGCGCAACGTGACCACGCGCGCCGTCTCGGAGGTCCTCGAGCCGCTCTTCAACGAGGAGCGCGCGAAGAAACGCGCCGTCATCGAGGCGCACGTCGCCTCGGCGCGGGCCGGCCGGACCGAGCGCGTCTCGACCCTTCCCGAGATGCCGGAATCGACCACCACGCCGGCCGCGGACGGGAACGTCGCGCCGGCACCTTCGAGGCCGCCCGCCTCTCGACCGTCCGTCGCCGCGACGACGCAGCAGCGACGAACCGCTATCCTCGCGTCCACGCTCCTCGCCCTCGCCGGCATCGGAGCGACCATCGCGGTATGGCTTGGCGCCGAGAGCACCGAGCCGAGGGGCGTTGCTTCGAGAGCGCCTGCACCGAGCGCCGCGGCCGATGACGTGCGCCCCGGAGCAGCCGCCAGCGCCCCCGCCGCGGAGACGCCGGTCGCGGTCACTCCGCCGACTGCCCCGCCCGTGAGCGACGCGGTCGCGGCGGCGGCTGCCTCTGCCACGACCGCATCACCAGTCGACAGTGCGCCACCTGCGGCGAAGGCGGCGACGAACCACCGCGCTCGACCGACACCACCGCCTCCACGAACGACGGCGGCACGCCCATCGCCAGCGCCTGCTGCGACGAGCGCCGAGGAGAAGAGCGGCACGGGCTATCTCACGCTCGACACCTACCCGTGGACACGCGTGTCGCTCGGCGGCCGCGTTCTCGGCGACACGCCGCTCGTCCGCGCGCAGCTCCCGGCGGGAACGCACACGCTGGTGCTCGAGAACTCCGGCGAGAAGATCCGGCAGACCACTGTCGTGACGATCAAGCCGGGAGAAACGGTTTCACGCAGGCTCGCATTCTGACCGTATCGAGGAGTTTCATGACATCCCGGAGAACGACCTTTCTCTCCCTAGAGCACCGATCAGCTTGCGGACCGAGTATTTCCACCGAGTTCCGAGCAGCGCGAGGAGCGACGACGACGGATACTGAAGTATCCGGAGGAGGAGCGACGAAGCGATGCGACGGAAATCGGTGGAAAGACGACGGGAGCAAGCTGATTGGTGCTCTAGCTCTTCTCGTCGTGGGCGCGTGCGCCGTGAAGGAGGACGCCGAGCCCGCCGAGATCGCCCTGGACGTGCAGTTCCCGTCGACGGCGGCGGCCGTCGCCGTCGACGGCGTGAAGGTCTACGTCTACGACGGCACGCTGGCCTGCAACGAGCTCGTTCGCCTTCGCCAGACGGCACAGCAGCTCCCGCCGAACAGGTTCGAGTCGCGCTCGATCACTCCGTGTGATCTCCAGGCGGGCGGGCCGAACGCCAGCGTCGAGCTCGACCTCGACAAGGAGTACACGATGCTCGCCGTCGGTCAGGCGAGCGGTCGGGATCTCCTGGTCGGGTGCTCGTCGCAGTCCGCATTCGGCAAGACGAAGGCGCAACCGATCGCGCTCACGTACATCGACGCGACCCAAAGGATCCCCGAGACCACGTGCACCAAGCTCTCGGACAAGTGCGGAGGACGTTGCCAATGAAGTGCTCGGAGCTCGACGCGCGCCGCGGGCGCACCTCTGCGGGTGGCTGGGGCGCGAGCCCCAAACGTTGGCTCGCTGCTGGGGCCCTACTCGCCGCGCTCGCCGTTCCTGGCTTCGCTCAGGCCGCCGGAGTCGAGAACGAGCTGGCGACTGCGGAGAATGCCTACGCGGCCCTCGACTACGCGAACGCGCTGACCGCCGCCGAGGCGGTCCTCGCGCAGCAGAACCTCAGCCATGACGTGCTCACGCGCGCGACGCGTGTATCGGCGCTATCGCATGCCGCGCTCGGTCATGCCGACCAAGCGAAGCAGCAGTTCATCCTGCTCCTCGAGTACGACTCCGAGTTCAAGGTGGACCCGAAGCTCGGGCCGCGCTTCACCGAGCCGTTCGCCGAGGCCCGAGGCTATTGGCAGGCGCAGGGCCGCAAGAGCGGGATGGACCTACAGGTCGTCGTGCAGTGGGGACAGGCTGGCGAGATCCGCATCGTCACCCGCGACCCGCTCGGCATCGTGAAGAGGGTCAGCGCCGGCCATCGATGGGCGCCGGCGCAGACCTATACGACGATCGAGGTAGCGCCGTCGGGGAAGGCGATCTCGATCCCCGCGAACCCCGAGGGCTCGACACGCCTGGAGTACTGGGTGCGCGCGCTCGACGCGAAGAACAACGCGGTGTTCGAGCAAGGCACGCCCGAGACCCCGCAGATCAACCTCGTGACCGAGCCCGTGCGCGGAGAGGCTCCGCAGGAGAAGAAGTCCGTCTTCTCTAGCCCGCTCTTCTACATCATCGGCGGCAGCATCCTCGCGGGCGCTGCGGTCGGGGGCTTCTTCGCCTTGCGGCCCACGGAGTACCAGCCCCCGCCAACGGGGCGCGGCGTGTTCGGCGCCACCTGCGGATCGGCTCGCTGCGACTGACGCAACGTCGAGGCGAGCGAGCAATCACCGTAAACGGCGCGAGTCCGAGGAGAGGCACGACGGCGACGTTCCTCTCCTCGCGCGTAGCGCCTTCGGCCTTCGTCGACGCCAGGCGCCGCGAAGCGGCTACTTGCTGTCGAACGCGAGGCGCTTCGACGTCGTCTCGCCGCTCTTCACGACGATGGTCGTCGTCTCGCGGATCCCTTCGCCGGGGTTCTCCATGACGACGGTGTGCGTCCCGGGCGGGAGGCTGACGCGCACGAGCGGCGTCGAACCGACCGGCTTGCCGTCGACCGAGACCTTCGTCCAGGGATAGGTGTCGAGCGTCAGGTAGCCGGCCGCCTCCGCAGGAGCAGCTGCTGGCGCGGCAGGCGTGGGCGCGGTGGACTCGGTGGGGCTCTGCTTCGCCGGCACGTGCGGCGAAGCAGCGGCGCCGCGCGCAGCCGGAACGTAGACAGGGCCTCGAGGGGTCGGAGGCGGCGTCGCGGCGGCAGCCGTCGCGTTCGGCTCGCTCGTCGGCTCCGCCGGTGATGCGCTGGCCGCAGGCGCCATCGTGTTCGCAGCCGTCGCCTTGGCGACCGGAGGCTCGGGAGCCGGGGCTTCGCCCTTCGCGGTAGCTGCCGTCTCCGGAGAGGCCGGCGGCTTGGCCCTCGACGTGTAAACACCGGCGAAGACGCTCGCACCGAGAAGGACGAGCAGGGCTCCGATCACGATCGGTCGTCGCGAACGCGGCGCCGCCGGTCGGATGCTCTCCACCCCGCTCACCGGGCCGGTCGATGCGCTCACGGCCGGCTTCGAGGCCGAGCTCGGAGGCCCCGAGGACTCCGTCCCGAGAATGATGCGAGCCGAAGCTCCCGAGCCCGAGCCGGAACCAGTGCCTGCCGAGGAGCCGACCACGCGGCTGCCGCTCGCGGAGGTGGTCTTGCCGCCCATGCTCCGGAGATCGTCCGTGTCGAGCGCGACGAACGCGGCGCTGAGGTTCGAGTCGCTCGGCGCTCCGACGGCGGATGCACCGGCTTCGGGTGCCGTCAGTCGCGTCCGGACGATGGCCTGGAGCTTCTCGCGCTGACTCGCGAACGTCTCCGAGACGAGCGCGCCAATCTCCTTCGGCTGCACATTGCCTGCGCTTGCCACGTATTCGAGGAGCGCCTCCCGCATCTCACTCGCCGTCGCGAAGCGCGCCGCGGGATCGCGAGCGAGCGCCTTGTCGACGATATGATCGAGCTTCGGGTCGATGTCCGGCAGCTCGCTCGAGAGGCGCGGCGCCGGCACCTTGATCACGTTCACGAGCTGCTCGAACATGTTCGCGCCCGAGATGAGCTTCCGGCCCGTGAACAGCTCCCAGAGCATCACGCCGGCGGAGTAGACGTCCGCGCGCCGATCCACGTTCTTGTTGATGACCTGCTCGGGCGCCATGTAACGCGCCTTGCCCTTCATCGTCCCGGCTCGGGTCTGCGACGACCGGAACGACGCCTTCGCGACTCCGAAGTCCACGAGCTTGACCGTGCCGTCGTAGCCGACGAGCACGTTCTGCGGGCTCACGTCGCGATGAACGATGTTGAGCTTCTCTCCCGTGATGTCCGTGAGCTCGTGTGCGTAGTGGAGCCCCGCGAGCACCTCCGCGACGATCATCGCCGCGAGCCCTCGGGCGAGGGGCTGCTGCTTCTTGGCGAGCTCGCGCTGAAGGACGTTGAGCGATTGCCCCTCGACGTACTCCATGACGAGGTGGAGGGTGCCTTCCTCCTCGAACACGTCGTACGTGTGCACGATGTTGGCGTGCTTCAGGAGGACGGCGAGACGCGCCTCGTCGCGGAACATCGAGGCGAAGTGCTCGGCGTCCTGCGCGTCCTCGTCCTGATCGGTCAGGAGATCCGTGCGAAGTCTCTTGATGACGGCGAGCCTTTCGAGCCCCGGCGCCGACCGGGAGACGGCCAGGTAGACGTCCGCCATCCCGCCCTGCCCGAGCTTCAACAAGGGCCGATAGCGCTGGAGGATGGGCGCAGTCTGCGACGGTGACGCTGTCACGATGGAAGCGTCGCTGAGAAGTCGTCGCCGCGTCAAGGTGGGGTCGGGAACTTGGCCTTACCGCCCCCCCGCGGGGGTGCGCCCTGTGGGGCTCTTCGAGCTGGCAGGGCGGTCGCGGGGTGCTCGACTATCCCCACGGAGTCCCCCGATCGCCATCCGCCGCCCGGGGTCGACCGACCGCCTCGCACTGCGGCGCCGAGCTCAGAGCACGGCGTCCGGGCAACGTACGCGGCGAGTCCGCGGCCGCCGCGCTCGTCGACTCGCGGCGCGCCGTGGTCGATGGCAACGAAACCACTGCACCTTGCACACATCCACCCGTCGGACGAGCGCGCGTTCGGGGCTCCTCATCGGCGTCCCGCTCACGTACAGTCGAAGCTTGGGCACGCGAACCCTGGTCCTCGTGAGGCATGGCCAGTACGGGCTCGAAGACGGCGGCAAGCTCACCAGGCTCGGCCGCGAGCAGGCCAACCTCACCGGTCAATGGCTCCGCCGACACCTCGACGGGCAACGGGTCGACGCGCTGTGGTCGAGCACGCTCCCGCGCGCGAGAGAGACCGCCGACATCATCGCACGCGAAACCTCGAGCTCGAAGGTGCGAGCGATCGGCGTCCTCCGCGAGGGCATGTACTCCAAGGTGAAGGGCTACGAGATCCCGCCGAGCGAACGGCAAGAGGACCGGGAGCGAGCGGACGCCGCTTATGCGAGGTTCTTCCGGACGAGCCGTACCGACCGCCTCGAGATTGTCGTGTGCCACGGAAACCTAATCCGCTACCTCGTCTGCCGTGCGATCGACGTACCCGTCGTCCGCTGGACGCGAATGAACAGCAACCATTGCAGCGTCACGCGCATTCTCGTGCGCGTGAGCGGCGCCGTGCGCGTCGTCTCGTACAACGAGACCGCTCATCTCCCGGCAAAGCTGGTGACGTGAACGCGCCCGCGCCGCTGCGCGCTCTACTTCGCGGCGCGGCTCGGAGTTGCAAACGTGCAAGGGCACCACGCTTCAAAGATGCAACGCTGACACAGCGCGTTCATTCCGCGTCGTGACGAAGGGCGTCCGGCGTCGAAGAAGGGCGGTGTCGGACAACGGGAAAGGCTCAGCTGGAGCTCGACGTGTGCTCCATCTCGCGCGGGCGCCCGGGGCTTGACCGAGCGCGACTTCGCGTGAATCCTCCTTGGCCTCGTGTCTTCGAGATGGATGCTTCGTGCGGCCGCGGCGCCGGAGCGGTTTCTCGATCGCGGCTTCGTGCGATTCCTTTCGCGTCCGGGTGTGATTCATCACCCGAAGGCGAAGGGAGAGAAGGCGCGCGCCGTGGATCTCGGCGTCACGCTCCCGCACGATCTCGCCCGCTTCATGAGCGCGGTCGACGGCGGGACGATCGCCGACTTCATCGCGAAGCCATCGCTCCCTCGGTTCCCGTCGCTCCTCACGGCGGCGCGACGCGGGGATGCAGCTCTCGCTCGCCTCACCGCGCTGCTCGCGGGCGCAGTGCCGATCGGAGAGAGTCGCATCGGCGAGATCATCGTCTACTTCCTCGCGGACGAACCGGCACGAGGCGTGATCGCGGCGATCGACGTTCGCCGCATGACCGCCCGGCTGCTCTGCCGCGGCGCGGCAGAGCTCGCGGTCATCTGCAGCCTGCTCGCAGCCGGCGAGGATCCGGAGCCACCCCCGTTCGGGCTCGCCGAGGAAGAGAACGTGCGAGCGCTCCTCGAGCGCGCGCGCTCGCTTGCGTCCGTGCTCACCGGGACGGACGCCCAGCTCAGGACCGCGATGCGAGCGCTCGCCGTGAAGCCGCTCGACGAGCCTCTGATGGTCGCCTACCCGGTGACCGGCTCGCGACGCAAGAAGAGCGAAGATCGGACCATCCCGCTCGCGCTCGGCTACGTGGTCGAAGCGTTCTTCCGCGAAGACCGAGACGACCTCGCGAAGCGGCTCGCGGCGCATGTTTCCTCGACCGACACGGTCGTGCGCGAAGTGGCCGAGCTCCTCCTCGCGGCCCTCGACGACGAGCGGCGGCCACGCACCGGCGAGCTCACTCGGCGGCGCGAGCTCGCGATCCGCGCCCTCCGGTCGACCAAGCGCCAGGTCGAAGCCACCCGAGACGGGACGCTCGATACGACCCGCCGGATCGTGACGCGGTTCGACGAGCTGCCGCCCAACGCCGAGTCCTTCGCGGCGCTCCACGAGCGCGAAGAGACGCTGCTCGCCCTGGCGGAGCTCGGTGATCGCCGCATCGCCCCGACGCTGCTCGCACGCGCGCTCACGGGCGACGCCGGCGCGGTCGACATGCTCGCCGCGCTGAACGACCGAAGCATCGTCCCTCACCTCGTCGGGCTCCTCGGCGGCGAGCCGAGCCGCGTCCGCCTCTACGAGGCCGCGGTCGTCCGCACGCTCGTCGCCGTGAACGCCAAGGAGGCACTGCCCGCGCTCCGCACACTGCTCGATGCGAACCCGCTGACGGGATGGCGCGAAGGACTCGAGCGCGGCGGGCTGGTCCGCGAGCTCGTCCTTGCGCTCGGCGAGCTCGAAGACGAGGCCTCCGCGCCGAAGCTCCTCGCGATCCTCGAGTCGACGAGCCAGGAGTACCGCGCGGTCTTGCCGACGGCGGCACACGCCCTCGGACGCCTGCGCTACGTCCCCGCGATCGAAGCCCTCGAGCAGCTCCTCTTTTCGCCGAAGGAGCCAGCCTCCTGCGAGGCCGTCTGGGCCGTCGGCGCGATCGGTCAGGCCCACGTCGAGGCACGCGAGCGCGCGGCCGCCCTCCTCGAGCGCCTGACCGGACTCGAGCCGGGCGCGGAGGCGACGCGCTTGGCCGCCCTCGCGAAGCTGCGCTTCGGCAAGAGCGCACCGAAGAGCACCGATCTCCGCCGCGCGATCGATCGCGCGCTGTGGGAGCCAGCATTCCGCCAGGAGGAGACGTCACGCCGGCGCGCGTGGGGGCTCCGCGCGCTCGAGGAGCTCGCGGGGATCGCCAAGACGGAGCGGAGCGCCCGCATCGAGGCAGGAGTCCTCTTCCTCGGCCACGGTGCGATGCGCCACCTGGTGACGCGCGACGATCATCGTGTGCGGCGCGCCGCGGTCTCCGCATTCGCCGCCTGGGGTCTCCCGATCCCGAAGGTCCGGAGCTACTACGCCTTCGCGCTCCCCGACCTCGAGCGCACCGGCGGTCTCGACGCACTCCTCGAGGCGGTACGCGACCCGCTCGGGATCTTCCGCCACAACGTCGCCACGAGGCTGGCCGAGATCGGCGACGAGCGGTCGGTACGCCCGCTCGCGGAGGCCACCGCGCGTCTCTTCGCAGAGCCGCCGACGTCGACGTACGAATACGACGACGCTCCGCCTCACCTCGTCGCCTTCGTACGCGCCCTCGCGAAGCTCAATCGCCCGGAAGGCAACGACGTCCTCATCGGCGGGCTCCGCTCGGACAACCACCAGGTCCGTGCCGTCGTCGCGGAGAACGCCCCCGAAGACCCGCGCTTCGTCCCCGAGTTGATGGCGATGCTCGGCGACCCGCGAAGCTTCCTCCGCTCGCGTGCGGAGAAATCGCTCACGTCGCTCGGCGCCCTGCCGCCGCCCATCGATCCCGGGACGACGGAGATCGCCGCCGTCGCCCGACGCATCGAGACCTGAAGGACGTACGATACGAAGAACATCGAGACCAGGGGAAACCGCATGAGCCGATCGTCGACGAATGGAGCCTCCGCTCACGAGCCGAGATCGGCGCCGCGCGAGCGCCGTGAAGACGGCTTTCTCCATCGCGTGGTCGACGTCGGCCAGGTGCGCCTGCACGTGGCCGAGGCGCGGCCGAAGGGTCTCGACGGTGATGGACGCCCGATCCCCGCCGACGTCCCGCTCGTCGTGTTCCTCCACGGCTTCCCCGAGTTTTGGTGGTCCTGGCGCCACCAGCTGACCGCCGCGGCGAAGGCCGGCCTCTGGGCGGTCGCGCCGGACATGCGCGGCTACAACGAATCCGAGAAGCCGCGCGCCACCTCGGACTACGAGGTCGAGAAGCTCGCCGGCGACATCGCCGGCCTCATCCGCGCGCTCGGCCGCAAGAAGGCGATCGTCGTCGGACACGACTGGGGCGCGGTGGTCGCGTGGGCGTTCGCGAACGAATACCCCGAGATGCTCGAGCGGCTCGCGATCCTCAACGTGCCGCATCCGCTCGCGATGATGCGCGGCCTTCGCCGGCCAGCTCAGCTCATGAAGAGCTGGTACATGTTCTTCTTCCAGCTCCCCTTCGTTCCCGAGCGCCTCATCGCGACGGGCGACTTCTCGATGATCCGGCGGACGTTCCGCGCGGACGGCGTCCCCGCCGAGGACATCGAGCGCTATGTCGCTGCGCTCCGCGTCCCAGGTGCCGTCCGATCCGCGCTCGCCTACTACCGCGCGAGCATCCGCCGCGTGCTCACCGGGCGCGTTCCGAGGATGCACACGATCGACAAGCCCGTGCTCATCGTCTGGGGCGACAAGGACCGCTTCCTCGGCAGCGAGATGGCCGAGCCTCCGAAGCGCTTCGTCCCCCACGCCCGCGTGGTGCACATCCCGGAAGCCAGTCACTGGGTCCAGAACGACGCGCCGGCGAAGGTCAACGAGCTGCTCCTCGAGTTCGTCGCGCAGCCTGCGTGACGAAGCTACCCCGACTGCGCTTGGCACCTCCGGGTCGACACCAGGCGATCGTCACGGTGGCATCGCGGGCCTCAAACCCAACGAGGGGGGATGTGATGGCTGATGATGCGCTGACGGATCTCGATCCGGCGCGCTAACCTCGGGCGCCCGTTCTCGATGTTCCAGACGCGATCGCGCTCGGAATCGCGCTCCTGTCGTCGACCGATGGCTCGCTGTCAGGCGCGCCGCACGCGAGCGCCAAACGGCTTCGCGCTCCGCGCGCGATCTGCAAGGATGCTGGGCCGAGCAGCGCGCTGCGGCCTCCCCGCCGAAGACCGATGCCCGTCCCGCCGATCAGCGTCTCGACCGGGACGCTCGGCTCTTGGCGTCGCTCGGGAAGTACGCTTCGAGCTTCGCAAGCTCCTCGCGCGTTTCGTGTTCGAGCAACTTCGCCGCCTTCCAGATATAGTCGCCCGCATCGTCGAACGCGGAGCGGACGTCGCCCACGAATGCATCAAGCGTATCTGCTTGTTCCTGGGGTACTGCGGTCATGGGCGGCCACCGTAGTCACGCCACGTCGCTTCGTCGAGTGAGCGGCCCCAAATCGAGAGAATGGCGACGTCACTTGGCGCTACATCTCGCCGTCCGGCTTCGGGTGCTCGATCCAGTCACCGAGCAATACTGATCCGTCGCGAAGCCTCGGCAAGTAGCTGCGTTTCACCCAGTCGTAGCTCGTCTGCGGGATGTCACGACCGCCAACCAGAGTGAGGCGTCGATTGACCTCAGCAAGGTCGGCACCTTCGTTGATCGTCGCGCGATGAAGAGGCTTGTGATTGGGCCCGCGTCTTCTTTCACTCATCCCCCGGAGGGTACAGCGCGCCCTACGCAGGCGGAAGTGAGTACCGACACCTTCAGGTAGTGGCAGTCCTACCACGACATGCGCCACCACCGCTTTCGAGCTCTGTCCTGGCGGCCTGGAAACGTCGGTGCGGTGCTGCGCGCCCTCCGAGCAATCCACGCGCCCCCGTTCGTCCGAACGGTACGGAGCATGCTCCTCCGACCGAGCCAGCACAACATCACCGGAGATGGTGGTGAAGCGTATCCGCCAGCGCGGCAACAAGCGAGGCGCGGTGGCCGTGACGGTCCAATGGAGTGCGGATGCTCTCGCATCAGCCGGCGAGCGCCCTGGCGACAGCGGCGGCCACGTTCACGCGACCGTAGCCCATGAGCGGGTGATGACCGCTCGCGTCGTAGGGGACACCGCCGACCTTGTCAGCGGTTTCGACGAGGATGCGTCGCACGTCCGCCTCGCTCAGGCTAGGCTTCGCCGAGAGAACGAGCGCCGCCGCTCCAGCGACGATTGCGGCTGAGGACGACGTTCCGTAGAAGTCCCGTCGGTAGCCAGCCGAACGAGCGGTCGTGAAGTTGCGCACACCGGGGGCCGCGATCGTCACCTCTGGACCGGCGCAGGAGCCCCACCATACTTCGCCGTCACTGCTGTTCCGCGTCTTCGGCTCGTCTATCTCGTTGGTCGCGCCGACACAAACAACGTTTGACAGATTCGCCGGATACCCAACTGCCGACGCGTCGTTCCCGGCGGCCACGACGATAACGCATCCCTTCCCACTTCGCCCCTCGCGCCGCGCACGCTCAATCGCGGCGGTAACCTGCGAGGACGGCGCACACTGCCAGCTTAGGTTGAGCACAGCAGCGTCGTTTTCCCGTGCCCAATCGATTGCGGCGCAGATCATGGAGCTCGAGATCGTCCACCCACTTCCGGGCGACGCGCTGTACGCAGTCCGAACCGCGAGGATGGAGCATCCGCCCGCGATCCCACGGACGCCGATGTCGTTGTGAATCGCCGCCGCGAGTCCTGCGCACGCGGTGCCGTGGTCGTCCCAGGGGTTCGGCTCCTGGAACGTGTCCCCGTCGACAGCATCGAAGGAACCGACGATTGCAGCCGCAAGGTCGGGATGCTCGACTTCAATACCGTCGTCGAGTATCGCAATTCGGATCTCCGGCCGACCGCGCACCCTGGTCCAGGCTTCGATGGCAGCTGTCCTTCGGAGCGCATACTGCCGCGCCGAGAACTCGTTCGGCCTTGGCCGAGGAGCACGTCCCCTGTCTTCGCGCGCAAGGCCCGGCAACATGGTCACGAAGTCCGGCTCGGCGTAACGCACATCGTTGCGCTCGCCAAGAAGGCCGGCCGCGATAAGCGGATCCGCGGACGGAGCGAGTTGGACAATGTACTCGTGACCACGGCGCTGGACGATAGTGCCGTGGACGACGTCGGCGATGGATCTGACATCCGCCTTCGGCTCAAGACCGACGAGAAGCCGATCGCTCGCAAACGCTCTCGCCGATCCGAGTCGGAACACTGGAGCCACGCGATCGACCTCAGAACTCGCTGCGAGGACGTCATGTACCGCTCGGGTAGCAACCTCGAACACCGTATACTTTTCGTTTGGGACCTCGCGCCGCCGGTGAAAACTTCGCACCTTCGCCCGGACCGCTTCGGCGTGGCGCGTGGAGTGCTTTGCCGGCTCCCGGAAGCGCACCGCGACGGCGGTTAGATCGTTCTCGAACACAACGCGCTTGCCGTTCACGGCGCACTCCCACCCCATCGTCCTCACCCTTGTCCGCGTCCGAAGGGGTAGTCTAACGCAAGCGCCGACACCGGCCCATCACCCCGCAGGGTGATGGGCAAGTTGGCGCGCCCCTCCTATGTTCGGACAATGGTCCCTTTGCGCGCGCAACTCGCGCCACTGCTCACGATCGCGGCGCTCTTCGTCCCGATCGACGCAACTGCAGATGTCCCCTCCCGAGCGGACACGAAGCCCATCGAACGACTTTGCGGCGAAGGGACGACCGCCGAGTTCACACGTCCCAGCAGCGGTCCGGCCGCATACGACGCGCGGTTCGTCGTCCTCGCCGACGGGAGCGTCGAGACCGACCGGCGCCGGCCGCTCAGCGTGTCTTTCTTCGGTGATCATGTTGCGGCCGCGCGCGTCATTCTGATCCACGGCAACGATCGGCGTGTCGTGGCCTGCGGAAGCGCGAAGGGCGGGACGACCTATCCGCTACCCACAATCCACGACGCGTTCACTCGGTTCGAGGTGGAGGTCTACGACTCCCTCAATCTTGAGCCCACAAGCACCGATCCGGCAAAGGGCGCGGCGCTCGCCGCGCTCGACAAGCGGCGCTCGACGCTCGACGCGAACACGGCCGCAAACGCGTATTACAAAGCATACTACACGAATGAACTCGATCTCGCACTCAGGAGGGTCAAACTCGAGTCTGTGAGCGCTCTCCTACAGAGCTTCCCGGCGGCAAATTGCATCGCTCCAGCGCGGGCCGGATGCACGCAGGAGGCGAAGGGCTTGGCGGATGCGCTTGCACCCGTTCACGCCTCCTTGAAGGAGGCGGCGGAGGCAATGACCGATGCGGAGACAGCGACGCCCGGTTCGCCCCAGGAGATCAGACTGCTCGCCAGGGCAACCGCCGCACTCGATCTCGCAAGGCGGCAGATGCAAGCACCAAAGACGAGTCTCGTGTCGAACGAGACGCTTAACGAGAAACTAAAAACGGCTTACTGCTCCCGCGAAGGCGAGCGTCTATGGCTCCGCGACACGAGTGGCCCGAAGCTTATGCGGCGCACCAGGGCTGTACTCCCTGCGGTCGACCGGTTTGGACGCGTCCGTTATGGATCCGGAAGCGCAGAGATCGAAGGCATCCCGACGAACGGTCCGTACCCGATCCTTGTGAACGCGGTGCCGACCGGCACGTCGCTCAAGATGACAACGAAGTTCAGCGCTCCAGCCGGATCGAAGGTAGAGGACCTCGCAAAACTGGCCGCCACCATCATGTACGCGGCGGCGAAAGCCGGACCGGCCGCTCCTGGAATCAAGGCTCCCTGTGACTCCATTATGGCGACGATGTCCGACGACATCCCAGCTGTTGCGGAGCTGGAAGCGCGAACGGCGCTCGTGATGCCGGTCGCGGACAAGCTCACCGAGGTGTCAATCTGCGAGGGCGATGCATGCAAGGCCGACGGCGAGGCGCCCACCATTCGCAACGTCGTCACTCTGCATCCCCCGAGCAAGCGGCGCTTTACAGTCCTACTCGACTTCGGCATCAATCCGCTCGGCATCTTCTTTTCGGACGGAGCGGATGCGTTCGCCCGCTCGAAGTACGACGCGATTGGCGGCCTCGCGGGACCGGATCAGCGCTTCGTCCTACGCCGGAGTTACGACCTCCGTGACCGAATGGTCATCTCGCTTCTCGCCGGCGCGCGGTGGGGGAGATGGATCGTCGCGGTCGGACCGGGTCTCTCCGATCTCGCCGGGTCGTCGGCATTCAACCAGTGGGTCGCGCGGGTTGGTTTTGGGGTCTCCGATAGCTTCTTCGTAACTGCCGGAGCTGGTGTCCGCTTTGGAAAGCGGCCCGCAGACCAAGCCTATGGGGACGAGCTCTCGATCCCACGCACAGCTCCGGGTGCTGTACCGGCGGCGGCTCCCCTGGCGGAAGAATCCGCGCCGAGCTTCACGCTCGGCGCTGGCCTCGCCTTCGACCTCGCCGCGCTCGCGTCAAGCGCCGAGACCCTCGTAAACAGCTTTCGCAAGGATGCCGGTTCCACCGCAGCGAAGAAGGAGTAGGAATGCGCTCATCTCGATGGCTGCTCGGCTCTTTGCTAGCGGCGGGCTTAGCGTCCGGCACGCTGGGGCTCGCTTGCGACGGTGACAATTCCACGAATGCGGTTGCACTCGACATCACCTTCCCCGACGAGGCCGGAGCGGACGACGGCGGAGGCATTCCTCTCTACTTCACGGGTGGCGGGAACGTACGATTCCGTGTTGGAGTCGAGAATCCAAACCTGCGCGGCACGGCACGCGCCAGCGTCGAGGCGCTCACACCAGCATCCGGGACTACGCCGCCCCCCAATGTCACACTGCTTCTCGCCGAACTGGGCGACGCGCGCGTGGAGGGGTCCGGTGCGATCGCGTGGCCACAGCGCGGGCTCCTCCGGCTTCGCTTCTCTGCTCTGGGAACGACGGTTGAGCGTACCGTCCGCGTGCCCGAGCCCACCCTTACCGCAGCCCCCCTCGCGACGAAGCCTACCGCCGGCGGAATGCCTGTCTACGATCTGTGCCTCGAAAGCGACAACGCGAAAAACGGCATCGTCGAGGTCGCCTTGACGGACGCAACGTCAGTAACGGGAGCGGCCGCTCTTCGGATGGCGCTGACCCCGGGCACGTGCACTGACGGCGGCGCGGCGCTCAGCCACGCGCGGGAGACGATCACGACGTTTGCAGGCGCGGTCGGTGTCGTCGCAACGTTCGTCGGGACCGACACCATCCTGCGCACCCGCCTCGATGCGAGTGCCTCGGAGCTTCGGCTCGAGCTCGAGCAACCAGACGGTGGGCTCCCCGCCGAGGGCGGCCTCGTCACGTTGCACGTGCGCGCTCGCCTGAACTCGATGCCCGTCGGCGGCGCGCAGGTGACGTTCACGAGCGTCCCCGAGACCACGTTCCTTCCGGCGGTCGTCAGGACGGATTCGGACGGCGGTGTCGCGTCGACTACGTTTGTCGCCGGGAAAGGTCCGGCGATCCACGTCCAGGCAACCGCGGGGAACGCCCACGCAAGCGCGGACATCGGGCGTCCGTAGAAGAAATCGATCTCGTCGTCGAAGTGAGGCTGCGCGATCAGGCGTTCGAGCGGAGATCCTCATGCGCCAGCGGCCATTTCGAGGATCTTCGGTGCGTGTCTCGCCAGGTAGCGAAGGCGGACGAGGACCAAGGTGCTGTCCCCCAGGAAGACGCAGTTCAGGAGAAACCCGCACGGCCCCGCGCCCCCTCGTAGCTCTTCATCTTGAAGTCAGCATGCCCGTGCCGACTCCGGAGCCCCTCGTCGAGCGCCCCTGCGAGCCCGAGGTGCTCGCGGGCGGCCCCGGTTTGCGTGTGGGAGGTGCGCGTCCGGTGTTCGAGAATGATCGAATGGAGAATGGAGATGCCCCCGGGAGGACGGGAGCTACGAGGTGGAAGGCCTCGTTCTTGCCGTTCGCGGTCGTCGCCGCCGGCGAGTTCGCGGCGCGAATGGGCGAAGTGCCCCCATCAATGTCCGCTTTCGCGTGAGGTCCCCATGCCACCCGACCGGCTCTGCCGGAACGGGTAGTCGCCCACCGCTGTAGGCGAGAGCACTTTTCTTCTGCTCGCATGGCGGAGGAGGAGAACATGAGCACGACAGGTTTCAAGAACGGCATCAAGACGCTGAACGCGCAGCTGTGGCTGCTGATGGCCAGCGCGGAGCATCTGCAAGCGATGGCACAGCAACTCGCCCCGCTCCAAAGGGCTTCCCTCACTGACGCCTTGGAAAGAAAGTTACGAGTGATCCGGCAGCAGCGACAAAGCTGGCTTCTCTCCGGAAAGCGAAAAAGTTGTCACACAAGAAGGCGGTCGAGAGCTTGATGCAATCGTGCGAGAGAGGCGCCTACGACGACCTCGACGCCGTGGTGGGCCTTTCGAGTGTTCGCCCCCAACTCGACGCCCTGAGAACGAAACTTGAATCATACGCCAAGGTGAGGAACCAACTCGCCCATCGACTCGCCCCGCACACCAAGCCCACCGTCACGTTCAACGACCTCAACGTCTACGTCACCAATCGTTGAGGTCGTCTTCGCCGTCCTGTGAACGAGCGACTCGTCGCTGCGCCCCCCTGCTTGGAAGAGCAGCAGTTGTTTGCGGAGGGCAAGGACACGGACAGTACTTCCCGCAGCTCGAATGGCCCCGACGGCTACGCACCTCGACCTGCTTGCGCCGCACGGATTCACGCGGTGAGCCCGTCGGCCATCTCGGTACGGAGCCGCGTTCGCGCCTCAGCCCAGAGCGGCAGGTGGTCCGCGATCTGACATGCGAACTCTTGCTTCGACTTCACCTGCCCGGAAGCATCCCGCGGTGGTCCCCGCAGTAGAAGTCCGGGCAGTAGCGACAACGCCGCGGCTGCGAGGCTCGCGCATCGGAGTCCACCACGGCGGATGCGGCCTGCTTTTCCGGAACCTCAGGCACGACGCCCGGACGGCTGTGCTTGCTCATCGACGCAAGCACAGCCGCGTAGCGAACCGTATGGAGCCTGGGAGGCGCCACAGCTGCGCTTAGGCGCGGCCTAGACCCAATGCCGCTCACTTAGCGAGTGTCGACGGTCGGCGTTTGCGAGCGTAGTTGCTCATCTTGAGCTTCACGGCGCGTGGAAAGCGTC
>MKVQ01000031.1 GCA_001899635.1 Myxococcales bacterium 68-20
CCTTTGATCAGTCATCCCCCAACGGGTCAAGGGGGGTGCGAGAGATGTGCGTGATCCTTTGGCCGCGGGCCAGGGTGTTGGAAGCGGACTGCTTCCCCGTGGTGGGTTGGTTCGTTCGCGGACGGGGACCGGCTGAATGGCGCGGGAGTGCGGCGGCGGCGCTGGCGCTGGCGTTTCTCAGGCGGCTTCGGCCATGAAGACGCGCAACACATCCATGTAGCTGACGATGCCGACGAGCTTGCCTTCGGCGTTAACCACTGGGACGGCGCCGATCTTGTGTTCGAGCATGAGCTCCACCGCTTCGCTGAGCGGGGCCTCGCTGTCGACCGAAAGGACGCTGCCCGTCATGATCTCGGAGACGGTTGCATCGAGCGAACGCTGCATGTCGCCGAAGGACTCCGACTCGACGAGGACCGGGATGGACAGCGAGCGAAGGTCTCGGTCGCTCACCATTCCGACGAGGGCTCCGCGTTCGTCGACGACCGGCAGATGCCGGAAGTCGAGGGTCTGGAGGAGCTGAACGGCACGGGCCACCGTGGTGAGAGGATGGACCGTGATCGGATGGGTTGTCATCGTCTCGCGAAGGGTCGCCATGCGTACGGAACGAGCAAGGCTCGCGCCATTCGAGATCCCACGCCGACGAGGCCGCTTCCGATCGCCTGACACGCAGCATCTGCGTGTCAGGCGCAAGGAGCGAGCTCGAGGGGGATCTCCGAAGCCGAAGCGTACTGGCTTGCCGCCGCGCATCGCGTGCGTCTCCGCGCATGCCGTTCGCCGATCTTGCGCGCTTCGTCGCGACGCGCGCTCCTCGCAACAGCGATATTTCCCCGTTCTACGGCATCACACCCAAGCGGAGTCGATGCGGCACCGCGATTGCTTCGATGTGAGTGCGGCTCACGGAGACGCAGGAGACATTCATGCAAAGCCCTCTTCGAATCACGATGCGGGACATCCCCCCGAGCGACGCCATCGAGCAACACGTTCGCCAGCGTGCGTCCAAGCTCGAGCGGCTCTGCTCGACGCTGACTGCCTGTCACGTCACGATCGAGACGCCGCATCGGCACAAGACGCACGGGAACCACTATCGCGTCCGAATCGACCTCTCGGTGCCGGGGACCGAGTTGGTCGTCGCACGCGATCCGGCCGAGCGACGCGAGCACGAGGACGCCTACGCCGCTATCGATGCCGCCTTCGAGGATGCCGAACGCATGCTCAAGGACCACATCCAGAAGAAGCGTTCTGCCACCAGACGCACTGAAGCGCGCATCGACGGGTGATGCCCATCACGCGTCAGGGCTGCCGCCGGATTCGATGCTCGCACCGCCATCACGCGCAGGCGGGACGGTCAGTACCGGAACCGGCGACAGCCTGACGATCCTCTCGGCCACGCTCCCCAGCAGGGCGCGCTCGAGCCCCGTGCGCCCGTGCGTCCCCACGACGACCAGATCGGGATGCGTCCGGTCGATCGTCGCCAGGATCTCGCGCCACGGAGTCCCGCGCGTCAGGCAATGCGTGGCGTTCGGGAGCGCGCCCTTCACCTTCGCGAGCGTGGCGTCGAGCTCCGCCTGCGCTGCCGACCACATCGGAGCGAGCAGGTCCATGGGCGAGAGGTCCATGCTGGCATAGGAGGGCGGAACATCGAAGACGTGCAGCACAGTGAGCGCAGCGCCGTTCTGCTTCGCCAGAGCAATCGCGACCTCGAGCGCACGTCGCGACGGCTCGCCGAAGTCGACCGGTACCAGGATGTTCTTGAACGCGATCATGGCTCCTCCGTACGCGTGCTCGAACAGCTCGCCGGCCGACCGAGCGTCGGTCATCGACGAGCCGCCAGCACGACGTGTACCGGACCGGCCATCCCGACCAACGCCGAGCTTCAGAGCATCGGTCATCGACGAGCCACAAGCACGCTTCTCCAAGCGAGACTGGAATCCCGAGCATCGTCATCCACACGGCCGGTACGACGCGTAGCGGACTGGCATCCTCGCGCGACGCAGAGCTCGCGGCATCGGTCATCGACGAGCCTCCAGCACGACGGTATCGAACCGACCTTCCCAAGCGGTGCTGAGCTTCCGAGCCCGTTCATCGGTCATCGACGAGCCGCCAGCAGGACGGACGGTATCCAACGGCCTTCCCAACCAACGCCGAGCTTCAGAGCATCGGTCATCGACGAGCCGCCAGCACGCTTCCCCGAGCGACAGCGGAATCCCGAGCACGTCATCCACACGCGCCGGCACGCCCCATAGCGGACTGGCATCCCCGAGCGAGACCGAGCTCCCGGCATCGGCCATCAACGAGCAGCCACCAGCACGTCGATCGTCGACGAGCCGCCAGCCCGAGCATCGGTCATCGACGAGCCGCCAGCAGGACGGTACCGGAACGGACTTCCTGAGCGAAGCAGAGCTAGCTTGCGGGAGCGCCCCGCTTGAAGGCCTCGTCGTCAGGCCCGGGACGCGGCCTCGGCTCAGCTGATGCGTCGCTTCGCGAGTGGCCGATGTCGTGCCCGTGCCCGGCCTCGTGAAGTGTGAGGTCGAGGCCGAAGGGCCGTGCTTGCGGACACCGATTGGGGCTCCGTCATAGGCACGGGTCAGCCGGTCCGCTCCGGAGGGACCGCTCGACCGAGACGAGGCCGGCAAGGCCGACGATTCGCGATGGTCGGTTGAGCGCGTGAAGCGAAGTGACGATCCGGGGTCAGAGGACGACGCTGGGTGGCGCGTCGCTCCGCCGCTCGCGCGCGCGCCGGCTCTGCGGGCCGAGCACGGAATCGAGCAGCGTGAGCGCCCTGGCCATCTTGGCGGAGACGTCGGCGTCGAACATGCGCGCGACGATGGCCCCGAGCAGATCGAGCCGAGACCGACGATTCGCGCTTGTTTGTTGAGCGCGTGAAGTGACGAGCCGGGATCAGAGGACGACGCTGGGTGGCGCGTCGGTTCGCCGCTCGCGCGCGAGCCGGCTCTGCGGGCCGAGCACGGGATCGAGCAGCGTGAGCGCCCTGGCCATCTTGGCGGAGACGTCGGCGTCGGACATGCGCGCGACGATGGCCCCGAGCAGATCGAGCCAGAAGAAGCCCTCGAACCCGTGCTCCTCCGCGAACTGCTCGAGGTTGGTCGCGGGCCCCACGAGGTCCGGGAGCGCTCCACGCGCGGCGTCGAAGATGATGCCGAGGACCTCGACGAGGATGTAGACGTCAGCGCTCGAGCGATCGGCCTCGCGCATGCGAGCCTCGGCCTCGGTGAGCGCATCCTCGGCGCCCTCGTGATCGGACGCGGAGAGCGACGCGAGCGCGCGAGCGACCCAGGCGAGCGCCGCCGTTCTCCCCTTCGTGGTCGAGAGGCGCGAGTCGCCGAGGAGGGCCGCCGCCTCGTAGGCCGCGTGGAGATCGCCGATCGCCAGGTTCGCGAGGACCTCGAAGCTCGCCGAAAGGAGCTCGAGATCGCCTGCGCGCTCGGCGCGGGCGGCGTCCCGTGCGGCGCGCAGATGCGTCAGGGCCTCGGCCCATCGCCCGAGCGCGAAAAGGACCGTGGCTCGATGATGCTCGGCCTGGTGCTCGAGGCTCGGCGCGTCGCTGTGCGCGAGAAGCGTCCCGGCCCGCTCGAGTACGAGCAGGCCCCGCTCGTCGCGAGGCGACTCCGAGACGAGCAGGGTGCCGAGCGCAGTGGCGGCGGAGGCATCGAGGAGCGTCGTGCCGGTTTCGGCGGCGATCCGTTCGGCGCGCTCCAGCTCGACGAAGGCGCGCGTCTCTTCGCCCGCAAGCACCGCGAGCGCGAGCGCGCGGACGACGACGTGGAACGGCGCGTCGCCACGGCCGTCACCTCCGATCAGGAGCGGAGCCACGAGATCGAACGCGACGCCGCGGTCGAGCTCGCCCTGACGTACCCGCGCAGCCGCATGCGCGATCCGCACGGTGGTGCGCGTCGCGTCGACGACGAGTGGCAGCCCCTCTTTTGCCGACGCCGCATCGAGACGTGCAAGCGCACGCGCGCAGCGGTCGGCGTCGCGAGACGCGTCGTCGGCCATCGCCAGCGCGGTCGCGAGCGCGACGAGCATCGCGCCGAGCTCCGCGTCAATGGTCTCGACCCAGCGATCCTCGCGATCGGAGTCGACCCGCGCGCGCGTGACCCGACGGGCGCGCGGGGCGAGCACCGCGGCGCCGATCGCGCGCGCGACGTCACTCTGCATCGCGAGCGGCTCGAGGATGAGCGCTGCAGCGTCGAGCTCGAGCCGAAGCGCGAGCGCGACGGCGCGCGCGATGCGACCGATCGGATTGCCGCGCTCACGACGCGCGAGCGCATCGAGCATCGGGAGGTCGAGGTGACGGAGCGTCTCGCGCAGCGCGACGACGCCATCCGCGGGGAGGCTCGTCAGTCGCGCGATCGGCGGGACGGACGGCGAGCGACGTCGCGACTCCGACACCGGTCGGACCGATGCCGGCGGCGTCGTCGAGCGCGACGCTGCAGGCGGCGACGCCGAGCGGACCGGCGCCGGCGGCGTCGTCGAGCGCGCTCCCGCCGGCGTCGACGCGAGCGTCGCTGGCACGGCGCTCACGCGTGCGCCCGGCTGCAGACTGTCCTCGCCGCGAACGACGGAGACGGGAGCGGTGTCGAGATCGACGACGGCCTCGTGTGCAGCAATGGCGTCCGGCCACCGTGAGTCCGGGTCGCGAGCGAGCATGCGCTCGAGGACCTCGGATAGCGGCTCCGGCACACGGTCGCGAAGCAGGACGTCGCTCGAGACACGCGCGCGGAGCTGTCCCCGAGCATCCCCGATGGGGAACAGCGGTCCCTCATCGAGAAGCTCGAAGAGGACGAGGCCGGCAGAGTAGAGATCGGAGCGCGCCGTCGGCTCACCGCCGGCGAGGACCTCCGGCGCCATGTAGCGAGCTGTCCCGAGGACCGCCCCCTCGCGCGTCATCGCCTCGCCGATCGATGCGGCGACCTCCGAGCGCGAGACGATGCGCGCGAGGCCGAAGTCGACGAGCTTCGCGCCGTCGAGCACGTTGTCGTCGAGCGGAACGAGGATGTTCGACGGCTTCACGTCGCCATGGACGATGCCGGCGGCATGGACCGCAGCAAGGCCCTCGAGGAGGCCGCGGGCCACCCGGAGCACCTCATGAGGAAGGAGCGGACGCCCGAGCGTCGCGACGTTGAGCGCCGCGCCATCGACGAGCTCGGTGACGAGCCACGCGCCGCTCTCGTCATCGCCGGCGTCATGGATGCGAGCGACGTGCCGTGACGTCACCCGGCGAAGGATCTGGCCTTCGCGTCGGAGGCGCAGCGCAGCGAGCTCGGAGCCGAGGCCTGGGAGAACCAGCTTCACCGCTACATCGGCGCCGGTATGGCGATCGCGCGCGCGAAATACGGTGCCGAACCCGCCGGATCCGATCGCGGGCCCCAGCTCGTATCGACCCCCGAGGACGGGAAGCTCCACAGTCCGAACGTAGCAACGCCCGACGAGAACGAACACGGCGGACTACGCGCGTCGCTCCGACTCGCGCGGGAGCCGGGCGACCGTCTCGGGACGCGAGGAACCGACGTGAGCGGCGCTCACGCGGGAGCCGGGCGACCGTCTCGGGCCCGCAGGGAACGGACATCGACCGTGAGCGGCGCTCCGACTCACGCGGGAGGCGGGCTACCCGTCTCAGGCCGCGAGGAAGCCGCCGTCGACCGAGAGCGGCGCTCCGGTCACGTAGCCGGCGCCTTCCGAGCACAACCAGAGTACGGCGCTCGCGATTTCGTCTTCGGTCGCCATGCGCGCCATCGGGTGCTGAGCGACCAGCTGCTGCACGATCTCGGGAGCGAACGCTTCGGCCTGCGCCATCGCCGGGGTACGGGTGACGCCCGCGCAGATGGCGTTCACTCGAACGCCTCGAGACGCGTATTCGAGTGCAACCGAGCGCGTCATCCCGAGGACCGCATGCTTCGAAGCCACATAGGCGTGATGCGCGGCCCTCCCGGCGACGCCGTAGATCGAGCTCATGTTGACGATGGCCCCGCCACCCGATGCGAGCATGGCAGGGATCTCCCAGCGCATCGCGAGCCAAACGCCGCGCGCGTTGATCGCCATCACGCTGTCCCAGACCTCTTGATTCGTGGCCTCGAGCGGCGCCATGTCGCCACCGGCACCGGCGCTGTTCGCCGCGAAATCGAGCCTGCCGAAGTGCTTCGTCACGGCTCCCACGGCGTTCGCGACCGACGCTTCGTCGCGCACATCGGCCTGGACGAAGATCGCTCGGCCGCCTTCGGCTTCGATCGCGGCGCATGCCGAATGCCCCGCCTCTTCTCCACGTGCAGCGATCGCCACGCTCGCCCCGGCGCGCGCGAATGCACGCGCGGTGGCGAGGCCGATCCCCGAGCTGCCTCCGGTGACGAGCGCAACCTTCCCAGAATAGTCGTACCTGATCATCTCGATTCCCTTTCATTCCCCCACGCTTCGAGACGACGTCGAAGCTCGCCGATCACCCGCCGAGGCCGTGCCGGATGAAGAGCACCGCCTGGTGAGCGAGCACGCGACGTCGCTTGGGGCCGAGCCGCTTGCGCAGCGAGTCCGAAGCGAGCACCTCGTGAAGCTCGGCGCCGAGCTCCCGAAGAACGACGTCGGTCAAGCCGGGGCCGATGATCGTCGCCACGAGGCGCGTCGCGACGTCGAGGTCGGGCGCTTCGAATGCACCACTCGCGACGCCCTGCTCGAGCAGGGAGCGAAGCTCCTCGATGCCGGCCTCGCAGATCGCCTTGTGCAGGCCGCGAACCTCGATGATGGCCGTCGGATCGGCGGCAGCGGCGGAGAGGCGCGCAAGACGCGGATGCTCGACGAGGAATGCCATCCCGCGCTCGATCGTGTCCTCGAGCCGCGTCCAGAAGTCCCTGTCTCGCCCGACGTCACCGACGAACGCCCGCTTGCGGCGCGGCACTTCGTCGGTGAGGAGCCAGCGGTACAGATCGAGCTTGTCCTCGAAGTATTGGTAGAAGCTCCCCTTCGGGATGCGTGATCGTTGCGCGATCTGCGAGAGCGACGCCTCGGCGTAGGTCCGCTCCGCGAACTCGAGGATCGCCTCCTCGACGAGACGGTCTCGGCGCTCGTCCGGCAGTCGAAAGAACGTGGGCTTCGGCATGCGACCGACCAGTCATATGACCGATCGGTCGCATCGGCGCAAGGGCCTTCTCAGAAAAGGTCCGAGCCCTCAATCCACGCGTGGAGGCGGAGCGTCGTTGACGGGCCGGCTGCCCATTCCGCCGGCGTAGCCGTAGCTTGCGTCCTTGCCGAGGCCCCACACGGTGACCGAGAAGGCGCCTTCGCTCTGCGCTTCGTGCCGGCCGTACCCGCACTCGCCCTTCGCGAACTTCTGGGAGACGAAGCCCTTCGTGAGCTCGACGTACGCATACTCGTATTCGCCGTTCTTCCCGAGCGGAGCGAAGCCGGTGATCTCCCCTGCGCACTCGAGGTTGACCGGGCGAAAGCCATTCGCGGTCTTCTTGCGAACGATCGTCAGCGTCGTGTCGGGGAACGTGTGGTCGGTGAAGAAGATGTACCGATCGAGGAACTGCTCCGACGGGACGATGTTGACGAAGTCGGGGTCGCCCATCGTCATCCCGCGACTGGGGGAGCCGCCGCCGTTCGTCGCGCCGGTCATGTGCACACCGACGTAGAACGGATGCTTCGAGTCCTGACTCCTCACCGTGACGAGTGTGTCGGTGTAGAAGTCCGCCGTCTGCCCGGCCGAGAGCGTGGCCGGCGCGCCCGGCGGCTTCTCCGGATCGTACGTGAGCACGGTGCCGTCGACGGCGCCGACGATGCTCCACGGGACGTTCTCCCGCGCGACGCTCGTCACGTTCAACGTGCGGGCCTTGAACGGCACCAGCGCGTACTGAGTGCCCCACTGTGAGAACGGCGCGATCTGTTGCTGGGTGAGGTCGCAGAACGGATCGTTGTTCGGGATGAAGGTGCAGGGCGAGCCACCGAACATCCCGACGGGCTTGCTCGCCGAGATCGGGCTCCCGGTGAGGTTCGCCGTCTGCGTCACCTGCAGCACCTGACCTCGAGAGAGCGTCCACGTGACCGGCGCGCCGGCGACCCCTGGAGCGACGCCGTCCCCCTGGCTGACGGCCTCGAGCGGCCGCATCGAGACCTTCGTGTCGTCTTCGTTCGCGACGATCTGGAGCGTGCGCCGATCGAGGTCCGAAGGCTGGAGCGTGCCGAACCTGCCGGTCGCGACGGCGATGTAGCTCTTGTCCCACGACGAAACCGGCAGAAGCAGCGTCGCCGTCGGGAAGAAGCTCTTGGCGCCTCCGTACGGGAAGATCGAGTACGCGGCGACCGGCGCGTCCGACGTGATGTGGAAGGCGCGCGTCTTCACCGTCCCGTGACGGATCGGGTCACGCTTCACGGCTGGCACGATCCCGGCTGGGCATCGCGTGGCCGCAGGATCGATCGGCGCCTCCGCCTGCGAGAGGAAGACGAGCGCCACCTCCCCCGGCGGGATCGGGCCTTCGAGCTTCGTGTACGACAGCTCCTTGCCGTTGCGCGTCGCCGTGTAGACGGACTGCGAGATGTCGAGCGGCGCCGAGTCGAAGTCGGCGCTCAGCTTCACGGAGCGATCCCATGTGTTCGCGATCATCGCGACGAAGCAGGCGCCGGGGCCTTGCTCGCCGTCATCTGGCGGGAGCGTCCAGAACGAACAGCCGGTCGACCCCTTCGAGAGCTCGGCGGCCTCACATGCGTCGATGCACTTGTCGATCCCGCAGCCCTGGTCCGGACCGCACTTCGCGACGGTCTCCACGGTGTCATTGCATTCCTTCATCACCGTCTTGAGGTCGGGCGAGCAACGGAACCCGCACACGCCAGCCTCCGGCAGCGAAGCATCGTCGCCATCGAAGGAGGCCGGTTCGCGATCCTCGAAGCGATCTCGATCGCCCGAACATGCGCCGGCGAGGACGGCGGCGAGGACGGCACCGGAGATCAGAGCGGCAAAGCGGAAGCGAACGTCGATCATCATGGGCACTCGTCTCTTCAGAACACGATCTTCGTCGGCGTCGGGTGGGCGACCTTGTCGGGGATGCCGCCGAGCTCGCCTCGGGCGTTACCGCCCCAGCACTCGACGGAGCCCCCCTGGACGAGCGCGCAGACGGCGCTATGGCTCGCGACGACGTGCACGGCATGCGAGGTGAACGCGGTCGCAGGCGTGAAGAAGGCCGCGAAGTCGGTGATGCTTCCTCGCCCCAGAGCGCCGTTCGTGTCCTCGCCGCAACACTGAACCGTGCCGTCGGTCATTCGTATGCACGTGGTCTCGTGACCGACGGTGATCTGCTGCGGCCACGCCTTGGCGAAGACGGGGGCGTGCGCCGGCGTCTGCTTCTTGTCCGGCAGACCGTTGCACAACGCACCCGTGAAGCTGTGCCCCCAGCAGTAGACCTCACCGTTCGCGATCGCGCACGCGTGCGCGTGGGGCGCCGACTGCCCGATTGGACGGTCCCCCGCGCTCGCTTTCGCGTTCGGCTCGCGCCAGAGGATCGGCGAGACGGCGAGGCTCGTCACCTTCGCGAGCTCCTCGATGCGCTGCGGCTCGAGGTCGGGGCTCCTCGATGAGATGCGCCCGGAGACGAGACCATCGTCGCCGGCGATCGCGCCCCAGCTGAAGACATCACCCGTCGTCGTGAGGGCGAGCGTGGTCCTCGTGCTGCCGTACGTCTTCGCGAAGGCAGCCGTGTCGATCGCGGCGATGCCGGGACCGAGGATGACCGGAACGTTGTCCTCGCCCGGACCGCCCCCATCGGGACGAGCGAGCTTGAGGTAGTAGTCGTCGCCCCAGCACGCGAGCTTGCCCGTGGTGAGCGACGCGCAAGCGCTCCAGGTGCCGACGTCGACGCGCGTCGCCGATTCGCCGCCGAGGGCGACGGGCGCGGGGGTTGGATGACGATCTTCGTCGGCCACACCAGGGCTCTCTTCCAGACCAAGCTCGCCCCAGGCATTGGAGCCCCAGCAGTGAACGCTGCCATCGGCGAGGAGGGCACAGGTCGTGCGCGCGGCCGCGCTGATCTGGGTGACATTCGACAGGCCGACGACCGGCGGGATGGCGCCGGCGTCGCCTGCGTCGGGACGGTTCTCGCCGTCCGGCGCGCCGCGACCGAGCTGGCCCCAGATGTCCTCCCCCCAGCAGCGCACCGTGCTGTCGCTCATCCGCGCGCAGAAGTGATCGCCGCCCGCGACGAGCTGCACGACGCACGGCGTGACCGTGCACGTCACCTGTTCTTCCGTCGGGTCGAAGGGCGGCCGTGCGCCGACCGTGGGCCCGGCGTCCCCGTTCCCTGGCGGCGGCGGCAGGCTCGCCTCGTTGCCGGAGTCGGTCTCGATTCGCGCTCGTTCCGCACCGTCATCGCTGCTGCACGCGGCGATACCGACCATCGCCGAGACAGCCACGAACGACGCCCCCATCGTCCCGAGCGCAAGGCTTCGAATGCGAGCTCTCATCGCGGTCCTGTTCGTGTTCGTGTTCGCGTTTCGCATCGCGTCCCTCACGTTTCCTCGGCTAGGGCTTCTTCGCCGGGTCGAGGTGGAGGGCGATGTCATCGCCGACGAGCCAGACGTCCCCCGGCCCCTTCGCCCACGTGCCGTAGAAGGGAGCGATGACCGGATAGCGGGTCACCGTGATGGCCGCGTCGACCCATTCCGTGCCGTTCCAGCGACGGATGCGCCCGTACTCGCCTGCGGTCCACGCATCGTTGGGCGAGACGGCGCTGATCGCGTTCGTGGCCGGATCCTCGTACGTGCCATCGAGCTCCGACGACCACGTGAACGTCTGGCCGTCGTCCGCGCTCGTCCCGCGAACGAAGATGGCCTGACCTCCGGTCGTTCGCGCATGGACGAGCATGTTCGTATCGGAGCTCATCGCGACGCTGGTGACCGCCCCGAGCACGTCGAACTCGTCGAACGGCTTCGGATGCCCCGGAAGAGTGAGGACATCGAAGGTCGACGCTCCCCCAGGAGCTCGCCGGAAGACGGTGCCCATCTCGAGGAACACGTCCGGGTCGAGCGTCGTCCCCGCGAGCCAGACGCCCGTCGCGGCGCTGCCCCACACGTGGGAAAACCGGATCTCCGGCGCCGAGGTCGAGACCGGATCGGCGACCCAACCTCCGCCTGCACCGTAGTGCAGGACACGCGAGCGAGGAGACTCCCCGTCGTCCGGCAGCACCAGGACGGCCCAGACGTCAGCCGCGCTCGCCCCCCAGATCGACACCACCGTACCGGTCGGCGTGGTCGAGGGCGCGAAAGCCAGCGCCGCCGGGCTCGTGCCGGTGCCATGGAAGAGCCCGTTGTCCCCACCGACCCAGAGATCGGTCGGGCCGCTCCCCCACACCGTGGTGAGCGGGCCGAGGCCAGATACATGCACTGTCCATGCTTTTCCGTCCCAGCGCAGGATCGCGCCCTGGTCGCTGACGGCCCACACTGCTCCCTGGCCGTCACCCCAGACGCCTCGCAGCGTTTGGTTCTTCGGCAGCACGGTGTGGCAGTAGCCCTCGTCCGAACAATCGCGCGGCGGCGCGGCGGCGTCGCCGTCAGGACCGGCTTCCGGCACGGCGCCGTCGACGGCCGGCAGCGTTCCAGCGTCCAGGTCGTCTCTCGGCGGAGCGCCGTTCTCGGCCTCTGCACACGCGACGAACACACTGACGAGCCCCAGCGCCATGCAGGCGGCGGGCACTCGAAGGATCGAGCTCACTGAGAACCTCCCGCATCGCCGAGCTTGGCGCCCGTGTAGTGGAGCGCGACGCCGTCACCGACGATCCAGACGTCGTCGCGAGCGCTTCCCCAAACTCCGTAGAGCGTGGGCTTCTTGCCGACCGGGAATGCCGCGGCCGTCTTCGTCCACGCCTTGCCGTCGTAGTGGAGGATGGTGCCGACGTCGCCGACCGCCCAGACATCGTCGGCGGCGGAGCCCCAGACGGCACGCAGGCGCTCGCTCGTCGGAGACGGAACGACCTCCAGCTTCGTCACCGTTGCGCTCGTTGCGTGGCGGATCGACCCCATGTCACCGACCGCCCAGATGTCGTTCGCCGAGCTGCCCCAGATCGCGCGGAGAGCGACCGCCGACCGACTGTCGACCTCGGTCCACGTGAGCGCGCCGCCGTCGGCGCCGCCGCTCCCGTGCAACGTGAGACCGAGCTCCCACTTCTTGTGGAGCGAGTTGTCGGCGACGAGCCAGACGTCCTCCGGACCGCTGCCCCAGATGCCGTACACGTTGGCCGTGCCGGGGATGCCTACCCAGTCGAAGGAGCCGTCGGGGAGCAGATGCCTGACGAAGGCGTTGCTCGCGACGAAGTCCTCGGTGTCCGGGACAGGCAGGTAGAAGGACTGACCTGCGATGCGGAGATCGCCGGCCTTCGTTCCCCAGATCGCGAAGACGGGTGCGTCGTTGTCTTTGTCGAGGGGGAGCGGGACGCGCTCCCACTCGGTGTCCTTGCCGGCCCAACCCGCGCTGCGGAAGACGGCGTCGGTCGAGCTCGCCACCCAGACGTCATTCGGACCGCTTCCCCAGACGGTGTTGAAGGTGTTCTTCACTGCCGTCGGCGTGGCCGTCCATGCGGTTCCGTCCCAGTGAACGATCGTTCCACCCGAACCGACGGCCCAGACGTCGTTCTTGCTCGCTCCCCATACCGCGGTGAGCGCGTAGAACCCGGACACGGTGGTCGGCACCGGACACCACGGGGCTTCATCGCACGACAGCGGGCGCGCGACGCAGTCGTCGTCCGAAGGATCGCAACCCGCGTCGGGCCCCGCGTCTCGGTTCCCAGCGTCCGCTCCGCCGCCATCGAGGGAGAGCGAATCATCGGGCGCGCTCGGTTGGTCGACATGCGACTCGGCACAGCTCGCGAACGCGGGCACGAGGGCGAGCGCGAGCAGCGCGGAGGCGCCGAAGAAGGATTTGTCCCTGACACGCATCAAAACACCGTCCCCGCGTCGCACTCGGTCATGAGGCACTTGCCTTCGATGCAGGGCTGTCCGCCGGCGACGTCGCAGGCGTTGCCGCATGTGCCGCAATTGCCGGGATGAGCCATCACGTTCGTCTCGCAACCGTCGCTCGGGTCGCCGTTGCAGTCGGCGAAGCCGGGGAGGCAGTCGAGCTCGCAAATGCCTTTGCGACACGCGCTCACCTGGTTCGGGCCGGCGCCCTGGCAGAACCGGGAGCACGATCCACAGGCCATGACGTCGTTCAGCAGGTCGCGGCACTGGCCGAACGGGCAGAGCACCTTGCCGAAGCGAACGCACGGGACGGCGCACTCGGGGCCGTTACCCTCGTTGACGCACTCCTCACCCGCCTTGCACTTGATCCCGCAGCCTCCGCAGTTGTTCGGATCCGTGCGGACGTCGGGCACCTCGCAGCCGTCCGAGTTGCATCCCGGCTGGCCGAGGTCGCCATTGCAGTCGGCCGTGGGCATCTTGCACTTGGGGGTGCCGCACACGCCTCCGTAGCAGCCGTAGTAGGCGCCGTTGGGGAGCTCGCCGCACGTGCCGCCCTCGGGATCGCAAGGCTGATCGCAACCGTTGCAGTGGTTGTCGTCGGTCTTCGGGTCGACGCACTGCCCATGGCAGACGATCTCCCCCGGCTCGCAGCCACATACTCCGTCGATGCACGGCTCGCCCGGGGCGCATGCGTTCCCGCATGCACCGCAGTGCTTCACGTTCGTGAGGACGTCGGCCTCGCAGCCGTTGTCGACCTTGCCATCGCAGTTGCGCCAGTCCTTCTGGTTTCCGGGATCGTAGGGACTGAAGCACTCGAGCTCGCACGTCCCCTCGACGCACCGCGAGCTCATGTGGATGGGCGCGTAGAGGAGGCACTTGTTCCCGCACCCGCCGCAGTTGTCGGGATCCCGCTTCAGATCCGCCCCGCACTTGTAGGCGGGCCCCGTTCCGTCCGCACACGTGGCGAACCCTTCGGGACACGCGGTCGCGATGCAGGCGAGCTCGTGGACCGGGGCGTCGACCACGGCGGCATCCCCACCGTCCGCAGGCGCCGCCCCGAAGCCGGAGGGACCGGCATCGACCGCGTCGACCCCCCTGTCGACGGAGCTACCGCATGCAGCGACGACGACGATCAGCACGGCCCCGGTCAGGGTGACCGTGAGGAGTTGCTTCGATGATGAAGGGAACAAGGAGCCCTCCCGGGGAGCTCGATGAACCCTCCGGTGAAACGTTCGACTTCGTGCAGAGCGGAGCAGCGCACCGGCGGAAATGCCGGCGTGGAGTACCTCTCGAGACGCCCCAAAGGGCGACGCGCCGGGTTCGTGACGGGCACGATCCTGCGCGGCGACGTCACATTGACGCCCCGAACCGCTCATGCGCGCAGGCGCTTCGTTTCATCAATGAAAGTGACCGGCGCGCGCAGAAACCGGCGCGCTCACTGAAAGTGCGGGCGGTGAGCACGGCCGGCGAGACGTCGGCGGTCGTCCCCGGAGCGAGCGGCACGATCGCTGCACATGCCCTCTTCATCCCCGGGGGGAATCGAGAGGAACGCCAACACCATGACCATTCGCCGTCGCTTCGATGCCCAGTTCTGGCTCGCCGTCACCGTGCTGCTGGCTGGCTCCGTGGGCTGCTTCGGCTATGCGGGGATGCTGCTCGACACCGACGGCGCGTCGACGCGCCACGGAGCCGACGGCCGCCCCTCGAACCTCTGCTCCCCGATGGCGTTCCAGCGCTGGATGCCCGGCCCCTCCTCTGCGATTGCGATCGCGCGATCGCAGGCAGGACCGTCTGCGAGGAGCAGCGGCTCCGTCGACGCTCCCGTCGTGGCGGTCTCCCCCCGCTGACGCTGCGGCACGAGTCCGGGCCAACTCGATGACAGCAACGAGCCCGTACGCGTTAGCATCGAAGCCCACCATGTCGAAGAAGACCATCATCGTGTGCGGATACGGTCCCGGAATCTCGAACGCGATCGCGGAGCGCTTCGGACGCGAAGGCTTCTCCGTCGCGCTCGTGGCGCGCAACCAAGAGCGACTCGCCGCCGGCGTGAAGGCGCTCCGCGACAAGGGGATCGAGGCGGCAGCGTTTCCCGCCGACCTCGGCGATGCTGCCGCGATTCGCGGCGTGGTCGAGAAGGTGCGCACCACGTTCGGCCCCGTCACCGTCCTCCAGTGGAACGCGTACGGCACCGGTGCCGGCGACCTGACGACCGCGAGCGCGGCCGAGCTGCGCGGCACCCTCGACGTCCCCGTCTTCGGTCTGCTCTCTGCTGTGCAGGAGGTGTTGCCGGATCTGCGCAAGGAGAAGGAGTCCGCGCTCCTCGTGACCAACGGCGGGCTCGGGTTCTACGATCCCAACGTCGACGCGATGGCGGTGCAGTGGGGCGTGATGGGCCTCGCCGTCGGCAACGCCGCCAAGCACAAGGTGGTGGGCCTCCTCTCCGAGAAGCTGAAGAGCGACGGCATCTACGTCGGCGAGGTGGTCGTGATGGGAACGGTCAAGGGCACGGCCTTCGACCAGGGCAACGCCACGATCGAGTCGGCCAAGGTCGCCGACACGTTCTGGACCCTCTACCGCGAACGAAGCACGGTCAGCACCAACGTCGGCTGAGCCACCACGAGCGGAGCGCGTGCGTGCCCGTTACTTCGCGCGGCGGAGTACAAGGGCACGCACGGGATCGCCCTTCGCCTGGATGGTGACGATGGCGTCGGGACCGAGACGCCCAGCCCACATGCCGCTGGGCGCCGGCTTGGGGAGCAGCGTCCCGCGAATCGCGCTGACGTCGAAGCGCATGACGACGTCGTCCCCCGTCTCGGCGTCCTCTCCGTCGACGAGGATGTCGTAGCCGAGGACCGCTCCGGAGAAGCTCGAGACGAAGTCGTCGGCGAATTGGACCGAGGAGAGCTCGTCGAGCGTGGGCCACCCGTGTGTACGGAGCTCGTCCGCCTCGGCGAGATGAACGCGCATCGCGTCGGCGGAGAACCCGACGAAGCCGGCGGCAATGCCGCCCGAATCGAGCGCGCTCGGGACCGCCGAGACGGCGTCACCGGCGAAGCCGGCGACGCGCGCGAACGAGCCCTCGTCGCCACATGCGGCGAGGAGAAGGATCGCGTCGTCTTTGGGATGAACGTGGAGCTCGTGGAGCGCGGGCCGGGGAAACGGCGCGCTGCGGAGGACACCGACGACCTCGAGCGAAGCGACGTCGACGAGCGCGATCACCGTCTCCGTCGCGCTCTCCGCGGAGATCCAGAGGCGGCGGCCGGTTCGATCGAACGCGATCGCCTGCACATCGTGGCCCGCGCCGAGGAGCACATCGTTCCGAACACGCTTGCGCTCACCGGACGCGTCGAGCGTGGCGACCACGCTTGCGTCGCCGGCAATGCCTGCCACGGCGAGCAGCGCGCCGCCCTTGGCGAGCGAGAACTTCGTCAGGCCGGCGCGGCGTGCCCCTGCCTCCTCCGACGCGGACAAGCCGGAATCGAGCTCGAGATCGGGAGGAAGCGTGAAGCTCGTTCCCTCGACGACGCGCTCCCCCTCGAGACCTCGCGTCGCGATCGTCTTCGCGGACGATGCGTAGGCAAGACAGTCACCGCTAGCCGCGAACGCGATCCACGGCCACTCGAGCTTGGCGTGCACGACATCGAAGGCGGCGATCTCTCGAAAGCGCATGGCCGGTAGCTACGCGATCTTCCGCAGCGAAGCGAGAGCGCTCGAGCCCGAGGCGCGTCTCTTCACGTCCCGCAGAACGTATGCCGCACGCGCTCTTCCGGCAGCGGGGGCTCGGCGAGATAGGCGAAGTCGGGCTGATCGTCGTACGGACGCTCGAGGACGCGCGTCAGGGTCTCGAACGGCTCGAAGTCCGCGCGGCGGACGGCCGCCTCGATGACCTCTTCGATGCGATGGTTGCGCGGGATGAACGCGGGGTTCGCGAGCCGCATCGCACGGGCGCGTGCCTCGGGAGCGACGTCCTCGCCCGCCAGCCTGCGGCGCCACGACTCCGCCCAGTCGCGGAACGCGCCGGGCTCCGCGAAGGACGACGCGATCGCCTCGTCCGCCGCAGGATCGGCCGCGGACGCGCAGAGCCGGCGGAAGAAGAGCGTGTAGTCGACCTGATTCGCGGCGAGCCGCTCGAGCAGATCGGAGGCGAGCGCGAGGTCGTCCGCTTCTTCGTGTACGAGCCCGAGCTTCGATCGCAAGACGCTGGTGTGCGCCGCTTCGAGGAGCGAGGGGAAGCGATTCAGCAGATCGGTCGCCAGGCGAACGGCCTCATCTTCCTCGTCGGCGAGGAGAGGCAAGAGGGCCTCCGCGAGCCGCGCGAGGTTCCATTGCGCGATGCGGGGCTGGTTCGCGAAAGCGTACCGGCCGCCGTGGTCGATGGAGCTGAACTTCTTCCGCGGATCGTACTCGTCGAGGAAGGCGCACGGGCCGTAGTCGATCGTCTCGCCGGAGATGGACGTGTTGTCGGTGTTCATCACGCCGTGCACGAAGCCGACGCCCAGCCAGCGCGCGACGAGCCGCGCCTGGGCCTCGATCACGCGCTCGAGCAAAGCGAGCGCGTCGTTGCCGGTGCCGGTCGCGTCGGGGTAGTGCCGGGCGAGCGCGTAGGTCGCGAGCGTGGCGAGCGCCTCGCGATCGTCGCGAGCCGCGAAGAACTCGAACGTGCCGACGCGAATGTGGCTCGCCGCGACGCGCGTGAGCACGGCGCCCGGGAGCATCTCCTCCCGAGCGACGACCTCGCCCGTCGTCACGGCCGCGAGCGCACGCGTGGTCGGCACACCGAGCGCCGCCATCGCCTCGCTCACGACGTACTCGCGAAGCACGGGACCGAGCGCGGCGCGGCCGTCCCCACCGCGCGAGAACGGCGTCCGCCCGGCGCCCTTGAGCTGGACGTCGCGGCGCTTGCCGTCCGTGCCGACGACCTCGCCGAGCAAGATCGCCCGTCCGTCACCGAGCTGCCGGACGAAGCTCCCGAACTGGTGTCCGGCGTAGGCGAGCGCGATCGGCTCGGCGCCCTCGGGCAGCACGTTGCCCGCGAGCAGCTGAGCTCCCTCGGGAGATTCGAGCTCGGCCGGATCGAGCCCGAGCATCGACGCGAGCGCGCGGTTGACCTTCACGAGGCGAGGCTCGCGCACCTTCGTGGGAGCGACCCGCGCATGGAAGCGATCGGGCAGACGCGCGTAGGTATTGTCGAACGTGAACGCCATCGCCGCCATCACTAGCAGATGGCGAGCCTTCACGCGCCCGCCAGCCGATGTTCGGCGCCCACCCGATAGGCAGAGCGACAACCGGCTATCGTCGCATGGCTCCCGGCAGGGACGTCACCGACTGCGCATGAAATTCAAGGAGCGCCGAGACGCACCTCTGCGGGTAGTTGGGGCGCGAGCTCCAAATTTGGCGGCGCCGACGCCACCGACTTCACGTTCGAGCCGAAGCGACCTCGAGCGTTGCCGAACATGCGGTGCGCTTGGTCGTGATCACTGCCGCGCGCACTGCATCTCGTCGAGCGAGCTCTGACCGCGAGGCAGCATGCAGCGAGTTCCGCTCGGGCAGCCGGCGGAATCGGCGCAGGCAACGCCACACACGCGACGGTTGGACGAGACGGCGATGCAGCGACTGTCGGCGGATCCGCAGTCCGCGTTCGACCGGCACGCCACCCCCACCTTCGAGACGTCGGCGAGCGGACTCACCTTCGGATTGTCGTCGATGCCATGAACGCCGTAGACGTGAACCCACGAACGCTCGCCGACCGCGTTCATGCGCGAGAGGACGCTGTCCCACGAGCGGGGCACCCAGGTCCCGGAGCGCTGGTCGATGAACGAGTGGATGAACGAGATGACCTGGTTGGCCTTGCGCTGGATGGCCGAGTAGTTCCCGGTCGTGATGATGTCGGTGTTCGCGGGGTTCCTCGCCGGGTTCTCGTAGAGCTTGTCGGCGTAGCCGGTGTACGTCTCGCAACCGTTGAAGAGATAGACCTGCTGCTTTCCGTTCGACTCGATGTCCTTGAACTTGCCCGCCGGGATCGCCACCCGCGCCGGCTTGTAGGCGAAGACGACGCCGGAGTAGTCGAGCGAGCGGCCCGCGTGACCGTCGTAGATCACGACGTCCGCGCTCTTCATGCTCTCCTTGTAGGCGTCGATGAGCGGCTGGCGCATCTCGGACGTGGTCATGTCCACGTGGAAGAGACGCACGCGCACGTCGACGGACTCGCCCTTCACGTTGATCCGACTCGTGAACGGGGGCGAGTCGATCGCGAGCTCCGCGAAGCTGCGCACCGGAGAGCGGAAGCCGGAGGCAACGAGGTCGTCGTAGATCGAGCGCGCGTGCTCGATGTCCTGCGGCGGATCGTGGTGGTCGCCGCCGACGTGCACGGCGATGTCGAGGCCGCCCTCGAAGAGCTCGAGGTACTTCGGGTACGCGTTGCGGCTTCGCTCGACCGGCGTGAGGACGATCTCGAGCTGCTGGCTTTCGCCGTCGACGCTCGCCGTCACCGGGAGGAACTTCTTCCCGCCCTCGATCCGGAGCGGCAGCTTCTGCTCGAGATCGTTCACCCCGGCGAACTCGCCGCTGACGACCATCTCGTAGCGGGCGCCGTCTTCGCTCGCCTTCAGGTCCGAGTACGTCGCGCTCGCCTGCCGGAACTGGATGACGAGCCCGGCACGCGTGAGGCGCTGAGCTTCGGGCCAGATGCGATCGAGCTCGGCGGAGATCGCCGACGTCACCGTCGTGCGGAGCGCCTCGGCGCGCGCGACGACGGCGAGCTCCCTCGCCTCCCCCTCCAGATCTTGCGCCGCGGCCGGCGCCGCGAACCTCACCGTGGTGGAGAGCGTGAACTCCTGCCCCGCGGTGCTCCGATAGTTGATCTCATCGGACGACGAGTCGGTCTCCTCGACCTCGGTCGCACAAGCGGTCGCCAGGAGCGCGGGGACGGTGAGCGCGAACGCGAGGCGTCGCCAGGAGGGGAGCATGGCAGGCGCCGAGCACGCGACATGCCACCATGTGGGACACATGAATGCGCGGGGTTTCGCCGGCATTCGTCGACGCGAGGCGGCTCCCTGATGCTTCGATGATCCGGGGCAAGGCCTCAGATCCCGCCATCGAGAGAGACACGCTACGGCCTCGTCGACCTCCCGGGCGATGGCAACGAGACGCGAGACGCCAGGCGCGGCTCGCTCACGCCGCTTCGGGGGCAGGTCGCCCCGCAGCGGCTCCGTCGCCGCTCTGGCCAGGACGTCCGTCGATCTCCTCGATCGCCGTGATGCGAGCGCCGACGTCGAGAGCCAGCACGTCGACGCGCTCGCGTGGGCGGAGGAGGCGTCCAGGCCGACCGACCTCCGGACCACGGAGCTGGATGTCGATCGCAGGCGCGTCGCCGACGGCACGAACGACGTGGAGGCTCGCAAGGCCGTCCGCCTCGACGAGCTCCTCGTGCGCGAGGAGGCTCCGCGAGACGAGCTCCACGGAGCGTGCGCCGCCGGAGCCTTGCTCGAGCTCGCGGAAGCGGAGCTCCTCGAGCCTGCCCTCGATCGCCTTGCCGAGCATGCGGTGCGGATGCGCGTGGATCGGCGTCACCGATCCCGCCTCGCGGACGACCGCGACGAGCGCCCAGCCCGACTTCCCCTCCCAGTACGTGAGCCAGCGACAGCCCTCGCCGTGACCGAGCGGGCTCGTCCGTGCCGGAATGAGCTCGCCAATCGAGGGGCTCAGCAGATCGAGCAGACGCCGGAGGAAAACGTCGTCGATCGAGCCAGCTTCCTCGCGCCGGTCGAGGAGGACCGTCGCCTCCTCGAGGGTGAGGAGCTCGCCGCTCTCGAAGCGTCGCTCGATCGCCTGCGCACGTGCCTTCTTGCCCGCAAAGATGCGGTGGAGGACGAACGTCGTGACGAGCGCGACGGCTCCGATCGCAATCGCGATGCCGGCTCTGTCGCGCGCGAGAAACGCGATCATCGTGACCGTGAGTCCCGCCATCCAGACCGAAGCGCCGGCGCCGACGAAGAGCGCGCGGATGCTCGAGCCGAGGATCGTTCGGACCGAGAGGTGGAGCCCGATGCCGGCGGCGACCGCCGACATGAGGACATCGAGGACGAAGCGGTTCGCGGAGATGAGCATCTTCCACGCGGCGACCTCGCCGAAGACGCGATCGCCCGTGGCCCGGACGATCGCGAGGACGACGTACCCGACGATGAAGCCGGGCAGCGCGTCGACGATGCTCTTCACGAGCTGGTTCGATCGCGGCGCCGACTGACGTGCATCCCTGCGCGCGAGGGCAATCGCCACGAGGACGGGGGCGAGGAGGAGGATGCGCGCGGACTTCGACGCCGCCGCCATCACGCCGCCGCTCTCACCCATCTGCGCTCCGACCGCGACTGCGCTCGAGAGGTCGTTGACGGCGAGGCCGCTCCAGAGCCCGGCGAACGACGGATCGAGACCGATCGCCAGCGCGATCGTGCGGAACGAGAGCATCGCGGTGACGCTGAAGAGGAACGTGATGCCAATCGCGACGCCCTGCTCCTCGCGATGCGCTCCACACGCGGGGGCGATCGCGTTCACGGCCGATGCTCCGCAGATCATCGTCCCGCCGGCAACGAGATCGACGAGCGGCCTGCGAACACGGAGCGCGACGCCGAGGAGATGGGAGACGAAGAACGCGCTCGGGACCGACGCTGCGGCGACGATGAAAATCGTGGCGATCTCGGTCTTGCCGAAGAACGACGTCTGCACCTTCATCCCCATCAGGATGATCGAGAGGCGCAGCACCCACTTGCCGGTGAAGCGGAGGCCCGATGCATACCGGTCGGGCTCGCGCTCCTTGCCGACGGGGCCGACGCCCACGAGCCGCCCGAGCGGGGTATTGAGAACGAGCGCGCCGAGGAAGAGCGCGATGAGGACATCGGAGAGGAGCGGCGACGGCGGCAGGACCTTCACCGTGGCGACGGCAACAGCCCCGATCGCGAGGGCAAGCGCGATGCCGGGGACGTCGGCTCGCCTGGGAAGCCACTGGGGTCGTTTCATTGCTCGCTTCCTGACTCGTCTCTCTCGACCTACGTCACTCGCCCGCGGCGACCGCGCCCTGCGAGCGGCCGTCTCATAGCACGGCCCCCGTGTCTCCCTTGACCCCGGCGCGCAGTCGTCGTTTTGATGCACCGCATGATCGGCCGGCGCAGGCTCCTCGAAGCGGCAGGCGTCGCGCTCGCGTTCTCTCCGCGGAGCGCCCTCGCCGACGAGCTCCTCCGTCAGGGACGCGAGCCCCAGAACCTCGCGACCCCGACGGGGCTCTACGACCGCCTCATCACCCCGACGCCGTCGTTCTTCGTCCGGAGCCACTTCGGTCCCCCGGCGCTCGACCCGAACCGCGCAGTCAGCGTCGAAGGGCTCGTCGCGAGCAAGCTCTCGCTGTCCGCCGCGGATCTGAAGAAGACGTTCCCCGCCGTGACCGTCACCGCGGTCCTCCAGTGCGCGGGCAACGGCCGCGCGCTTCACGTCCCGCGAGTCCCCGGGCTCCAGTGGCAACATGGCGCCGTGGGTCAGGCGACCTTCACGGGAGCCCGCCTCCGCGATGTCCTCCAGAAGGCCGGGCTCGGCGCGGAGCACGCGAAGGGAACGCACGTGCATGTGCTCGGAGCCGATGCGCCGCCGAAGCCGTCGACGCCGCCGTTCCTCAGGAGCATTCCCATCGAGCGCGCGCTCGACCCGAGCACGCTCGTCGCGTGGGCGATGAACGGCGAGGACCTCACGCTCGCGCATGGCGCGCCGCTCCGGCTCGTCGTCCCCGGATGGGCGGGCGATCACTGGGTGAAGTGGCTCGTGCGCCTAGCGGTGCAGAAAGAGGAGGCGAAGGGCTTCTTCATGGAGACCGCGTACCGGATGCCGACCGAGAAGGTCGAGCCCGGCTCCGTGGTGCCGCCGGAGAAGATGCGCCCCGCGACGACGTTCCCGATCAAGTCGATCATCGGCGCGCCGCTGGACGGCTCGCGCACGCCGAAGGGACCGCAGAAGGTCGTCGGCGTGGCGTTCTCGGGCGACGCGCCGATCGCCAAGGTCGAGGTTTCCCTCGACGACGGCAAGACCTGGCGCCCGGCAAAGCTCGAAGGCGAGCCGGGCGTCGGACGCTGGGTCGTCTTCGAGTACCGATTCGAGCAGAAGGAGCCCGGGCGCGTCCGCGCGCTCGCCCGCGCGACGGATCGAAAGGGCAACGCGCAGCCCGAGCGCGCTGCGTGGAACCCGAGCGGCTACTTCTGGAACGCGTGGCACGCGGTCTCGTGGGAGGTCACGTGAGCTCCCTCCTCCGATCGACGACCGCGATCGCGTTCGTCCTCGCCGCCATGACGGCGTGCTCGAAGGACAAGCTCCTCGGGCTTCCGTCCGACGCCGCAGCCACGAGCACCGCCACCACTGCAGCCGACGCCGCTCCGCCGGTCGTCGCCGCACGGACGGGCCTCTCGCCGGAGGAGGGCCGCGCGCTCGTGAAGGGGGCCTGCCTCTCCTGCCACTCGGAGGAGATGCTCGCGCAGCAGCGCCTCACCGAAGCGCAGTGGACGAAGACCGTGACCAAGATGGTCGCCTGGGGCGCGAACCTCGAGCCGAACGACACCGCACCGCTCACGGCGTGGCTCGCGGCGACCTACGGTCCCGACGCCGGTCCGTACACGGCGGCCCCGATCGACGTCGATGCGGCAGCCGCCGAGATCGCTCCCCTGCCCGACGGCCCGTACGCGAACGGCGATCCCGAGCGCGGCCGCGCGATCTACACGGACAAGTGCTCGGGCTGTCATGGTCCCGAGGCGCGCGGGCACATCGGCGTCCTCCTCGTCGACCGCCCCTTCCTCTACCACGCGGCGAGCTTCGCCGAGACGGTACGACGCGGCCGCGGAAAGATGATGCCCATCGCGATGACGGACGCGGAGCTCGCCGACGTGCTCGCGCATCTCCGCCGGCTCCGTTGACGACGCGCGTTCTCGGGAGTGAAGCCGCCCAGGGGGCGCCCGCGGGCTACTTCGCGACCTTCAAGAGCGCGCCGGCTGTCGGAGTCGCTCCCCGCGCGACGTAGTAGACGTTGGTGTCGTCGATGCCGATTGGGCCGGGGTTCGTCGCGCCGCTGGCGAGGGTCTCCGCCTTCGTCCCGCAGCCTGCGACGAGATCGCGACAGACGCGGACCGTGCCGATGCTTCCGTTGGTCCAATAGGCGCCCGTGGCGTCCACGACGAGGCCATCGATCACCTGCTCGGCCGTCGCGATCACCTTCGGCGCGCCATTGCATCCCGTCGGGGCGCAAGCGAGGACGCGAGCCGTTGCGCCTCCATCGCGCCCCCAGTCGGCCCAGTAGACGACGTTGTCGTGGTGGGTGATGTGGCCGCTGAAGCTCGCTGTGATCGCCGGTGCAAGTCCGATCGGAGTGCCACAGTCCTGCGCACCGTCGTAGCCCGTGGCTCCCGCCGGCGGGCGCGGGCAGGTCTGCACGGTGGCTCCACCGGTATGGTCGTGAAGCGTCCACGCGTAGTGCGTCGGCGTCAGCGTGATGCTCGACGGCGTCTCTCTGTTCGACAGGATCCCGACGCTCGAACAGCTCGCCTGGAAGCAACGGTGGTTGCGATAAGGCGAGACGAAGACGTGCTCGCGTGCATCGGTCGCCACGCGCGTCGAGTTCCCGAGCACCCACGCCGGCGAGAGCGCATTCGTGTGGAGCGCAGGAATGAGCGGAGGCGTGCCGTCTACCGTGGCGCGATAGAGGTTCGTGTCCTGAGGCAACGAGGCGCTGGTCGTCTTCGCGAGCAGGAACGCATGCGCGCCGTCCGGGCTCAGCGAGAGCGAGCCTTCCACCGGCTGCCACTCGTCGCTCTGCCAGAGCCGCGTCGCTCCCTGACTGCATCCCTCCTTGCCACAACGGACGAGCCCGCGCTTCACGCTCATGACGACGACGCTGGGGCTCACGGCGAGCGCGGTCGGCGTGTCGAGCTGGTCGACGAGCGTGACGGTGCTGCATCTTCCCGCGCTGCACGAGCTCCCCGTCCCGCACGCGCGGTCACATCGTCCGCAGTGCTGCGCGCTGCTCTGCTTGTCGACACACGCGGAGCCGCACGCCTCGAGCGGGGCGTCACACGTCACGGTCGAGGCATCCCCTCCGTCACCGGCTGTACCGTCGTCGTCGCGCGCTCCGTCGTCGCGCGCTCCATCGGCGGCACCACCGTCGGAGGTCAGGTCGGTTCCGCCGCCGCCGACGAAGACCCCAGGGTCGTCGCCGACACAAGCAGCGAGACTGACGGCGACAGCCGCGACCACGAACGACGAAGCAAGCCAGACCCCCGAATGCCGACGTTCCAAGCGCATCTTCTCGAGTAGTAGTGCCACGATCGCTCTGCCGCTGTCCCCTCACTCGGACGACAAAGATCCAGTGATCAAAAGCGGCCGCTCGCGGGATCCGTGGATCCGGCTTCGCCTCCGGCGCTCGTCCGATGTTCGGGTCCGGTTCGCCTCGTACAGCGCCCCTTCGCGGTCGCCTGAGGTCACGGCCACCGGACCGAGCCGGGTCACGTCGGGCGCTCGGGGTGACGGAACGAGCGCGCCCGCGCCTCTCGAGCGAGGGCGGGACGCCGGCGCAGAGCCTGCCGCAGCCCCCGCCCCCTCCGGTCGAGCTCGAGCGTGTCTCCGGAGGGCGCTTCGTCGATTCGCCCGCTTTCTCGTCGTCGCGCTCCGAGAAAAATCGACGTCTGCGCCCGCAGATTCCGGGGTTGGCGTTCGAGTCTTGGGCTCGCAGCGGCGTTATGCTACTCGCGCCCAGCGAAGATGGAGGTAGAGGTTCCCGAGCCGCCCCGAGCCACACGCGGGGTGTGCGTTATGGGGGTCCTCTCCACCGTTCGTCGGAGGCATTGATGAGCCGCAAGCCCACCAAGTTCTTGTTCGTGACCGGCGGAGTCGTCTCTTCGATCGGTAAGGGTCTCTCGAGCGCGTCGGTGGGAGCGTTGCTCGAGGCTCGCGGCCTTCGGGTCACGATCGTCAAGCTCGACCCCTACATCAACGTCGATCCCGGGACCATGAGCCCGTACCAGCACGGCGAGGTCTTCGTGACCGACGACGGCGCCGAGACGGACCTCGACCTCGGTCACTACGAGCGCTTCACGAGCGTCCGGATGACCCGGGCCAACAACTTCACGACCGGGCGCATCTACGAGTCCGTCATCTCGAAGGAGCGCCGTGGCGAGTACCTGGGCGCCACGGTCCAGGTCATTCCGCACATCACCGACGAGATCAAGGCGCGCGTCCGGGATGCGGTCGACTCCTCGCCGAACCGCCCCGACGTCGCGATCATCGAGATCGGCGGCACGGTCGGCGACATCGAGTCCCTCCCCTTCCTCGAGGCCATCCGTCAGCTCAAGGTCGAGGCCGGCCCGCAGAACGCGCTCAGCATGCACGTCACGCTCGTGCCGTACATCGAGACGGCGGGCGAGCTGAAGACGAAGCCGACGCAGCACTCCGTCAAGGAGATGCGCGAGATCGGCATCCAGCCGGACATCCTCATCTGCCGTACGAAGACGCCGCTCACGAAGTCGACCAAGGAGAAGATCGCGCTCTTCTCCAACGTCCACGTCGATGCGGTCATCTCGGCGATCGACGTCGGCTGCATCTACGAGCTCCCGCTGCAGCTCCACTCCGAGGGCCTCGACGATCTCATCGCCGACCGCCTCAACATCTGGAGCCGCAGCCCGGACCTCGGGCCCTGGCAGCGCATCGTCCAGAACTTCAAGAAGCCCGCGAAGGGCACCGTGAAGATCGGCGTCGTCGGCAAGTACGTCCACCTCAAGGACTCGTACAAGTCGCTCCACGAGGCGCTCGTCCACGGCGGCCTCGCAAACGAGGTCAAGGTCGACCTCGAGTACATCGACTCCGAGGAGATCGAGCGCGAGGGCGCCGACAAGTTCCTCTCGAGCGTCGACGCCGTCCTCGTCCCCGGTGGCTTCGGCGACCGCGGCACCGAGGGGAAGATCCAGGCGATCGGCTACTCGCGCACCAACAAGGTCCCGTTCTTCGGGATCTGCCTCGGCATGCAGCTCGCGGTCGTCGAGTACGCGCGCAGCGTCGCGGGGCTCGAGGGCGCGAACTCGGCCGAGTTCGAGCGCGACACGACGCATCCGGTCATCGACCTGATGCCCGATCAGCGGAACGTCCGGAGCAAGGGCGCGTCGATGCGCCTCGGCGGCTTCCCCTGCTCGCTCCTCCCCGGCTCGATCGCGGCCGAGGCATACGGGGCGACCGAGATCAGCGAGCGCCACCGTCACCGCTACGAGTTCGCGAACGACTACCGCGAGCCGCTCGAGAACGCGGGGCTCGTCCTCTCCGGCACCTCGCCCGACCGCAAGCTCGTCGAGATGGTGGAGCTGAAGGAGCATCCGTACTTCGTCGGTTGCCAGTTCCATCCCGAGTTCAAGAGCCGCCCGACGGCGCCGCATCCGCTCTTCACCCGCTTCATCCGCGCCGCCGCCGAGCGCCGCGACATCCGCGGGCAGCAGAGCCGGAAGAGCACGCCCGAGACGCAGCAGCCGCAGGCGAACTGAGCGCGCTCGCGATCACCCGCGGCGCTCGCCGCCCGCGGATCATCCACGCCACCGCGTGACGACCGGCGCGTTGCCTTCGTCGCGGCGACGTACGCTCCGCTCTTCACCACGTCGACTTGCACCGCCCCGAGGACGGTGAAGACGATGATGGCTAGGGGCCGGATCCGTCCTCGTGCATGTCGAATGCTCGAGCCGCGCACACGCGCTCGCTCGCGGACGGCCGGATGTCGTCAAAAGCTGGGCAAGCCGTGACACGAATCTGACGCTACGTGCGGCACGGTGGGCGCGTGCAGTTGTTTCGTCATCGCGAGGATCGGCTCCCGGTCACCCTGATCACCGCGCTGTTCGCTTGCGATGTCCTCGTCTACGCGCTCGTCGACTCGACGCCATGGCTCGTGGTCTGGATGCTGCTCGGGATCGGCCCGAAGGGTGCGGTCTGCGCGTTCAACCATCACCATCAGCACCTGAGCGTCTTCCGCGTGCCGCTGCTCAATCGCGCGCTCGAGCTCATGTATGGCGTGCAGACCGGCATCACGAGCCACGGATGGGTGCTCCACCACTCGCTCGGACACCACGTCAACTACCTCGATCAGCGTACCGATGAATCGCGGTGGCGCCGAGACGACGGAACGCGAATGAACGAGCTCGAGTACTCGCTGGTGGTGGGAGCCACCGCGTACGCGCGCGTGTTGCAAGTCTCCCGACGGACCGGCAAGTACCTGGGCATCTTCGTGGTGATGGGCGTGCTCACGCTCTCCATCGTGGCAGCGCTCGTCGCGTGGCGGCCAGTCCCGGGGCTGGTCGTCTTCCTCGCGCCGATGATCATCATGCTCTTCTACACGGCGTGGGCGACGTTCACTCATCACGCGGGCAAGAAGACGAGCAGCCACTTCGTGGCGTCGAACAACATCCTGCACCGCGGATACAACATCGTCACGGGCAACCTCGGCTACCACACGGCCCACCACTACCGGCCGGGCGTTCACTGGTCACAGTTGCCCGCGCTGCACGACAGCATCGCGCACAAGATCCCCGCCGACTGCTACGTGACCCCGGGGCTTCCGTGGAACTTGAAGCAGGAGGTCGTCGGGCCGCCCCCGGGCATGCCGTTCGCGCCGGGCTCGAGCACCGCCCCCGACTGCGAGCCCGCCGTGCCGACGGCCAAGACCTTCGAGCACCGCACCTCGCTCGTGTAGCGCGAACGATACGCCGGGCTGTCGGGATGACCGAGATGCCCGCCATCAGCCCGCACGTCACTACAGCGCAACCTAGTTGCGCTGATTGTGAAAGTAAGAAGCGAGTGCTCAGACCGGTTGCCTTGGACCGAGCTCGACGCCCGCTCGCCCGTTCGGGCGGGCGGCGAGGTCGGTCCATGCAAGCGAGCACCGCTTAGCTTCAGCCAGCCCGAGCTCCGCGCGTTCGTCGACGAGCCGGGGATGATGCCTACGCGCAGCCGCCGAGCAAGCGCGTGCCCTGCCATCATCTTCTCGGCATACCGGCTGCCCGAGGCTCGTGCGGTGATGCCGCGCCATGGCGTTCGGGGGACCGAGGGCATGTCCCAGCAGGGTGTGCCCAGCACTTGCGGGACACGCCCTGCAATTGCCAATTAACGCAAACCATTTGATTGCCGAGTTGCGTTCTACGCATATCGTTGGGCTCGTAAGTGGCTCGAACGAGACGCCGCGACGAGCTTCACGGCGCGGCTCCGAGACCACTGGCGCTCGTGTTCGCCACGTCAGGAGGATGCATGTCGAAGGCACGCGTGATTCTCAAAATCTCCGCGACGCTGCTCGTGTGTGGCGGGACCGCCCTCGCCGATGACCGAGTGCGAGGTCGAGACGACCTCATGTTCTTCGAGAACGCGATCACGATCCGGATGCCCAATGGCCTCCTGCAGACCAACTGCGCCGATCCAACGGTCATCCGCGGTGAGGGCAAAGACCCGTATTGGTACGCCCTCTGCACGACCGACTCGCTGAACGACGAGGACATCGACGAGCGCGGCGCGCGCAGGTCGCATCTCCTCCCGATGATCCGCTCGCGCGACCTCGTCACTTGGGAGTACATGGGCGACGCGTTCGCGTCACCGCCGTCGTGGGTGGCGCCGGGCGGCTCGCTCTGGGCTCCGGAGATCGTCTTCCGGAACGGCAAGTACTTCCTCTATTACGTCGCCACCGACGTCGTCGATGCGGTGAGCGGTGAGCCCGGCTGCTCGAGCGACAACGCGATCGGCGTCGCAACGAGCGCGAGCCCCCTCGGTCCGTGGGTGGACGCCGGCGCTCCGGTCGTGCCCCCGCGGCGCGCGGGCGGAGGCTGCAACTTCTACTGGACCTACGACCCGGACGTGCTCGTGCCGAAGACCGGGCCCGCCGTCATCTACTACGGTAGCTACTACGGCGGGCTCGAGGCACGCCAGCTCAGCGCCGACGGGCTCTCGGCGTCGCCTGATACCGCGAAGCCGATCGCGATCCCGAATCGCTACGAAGCGGCGAACGTCGTCGAGAAGGAGGGTGCGTATTACCTCTTCGCGTCGGCGAGCGACTGCTGCAACGGTCCGCTCACGGGCTACCAGGTCTTCGTGGGTCGATCGACGAGCCCATTCGGTCCGTTCGTCGATCGCGAAGGTGTATCGCTCCTCGACGCGCGCGTCGGCGGATCGCCCGTCCTCACACTGAGCGGCAATCGCTGGGTCGGCGGCGGCCACAACTCCGTCTTCCTCGATGCCGCCGGCAACTGGTACACGGCGTATCACGCGATCGATCGTGGCGATCCGTACTTCAAAGGCGCGGTCGGCTACACGCGTCGGCCGATGCTCCTCGATCGGATCACGTGGACCGGTGGCTGGCCCTCCGTCCGCAACGGTCTCGGCGCCTCGAACACGAAGCAGCTCGCGCCGGCGGCGACGCCCCCACGCGATCCTCGCGCCGCGGCCGCAGCGCGGCTCGGCGTCGACACGCTCGCCGACATCGTCGATCCGAACGGATACCTCTTGCGGCTCGATCGAGTCGACGTCAAAAAACTCCCACTCGTAAAGGAGGCTTCGGACGAGTTCGACCGTGGGCTCTCGCCGCATTGGTCGTGGGTGCGTCCTCCGCCGGCCGACGTCTTCGGCGTCGAAGGAGGCGTCCTCCGCTTCGCAACGCAGGCAGCCGAGCTCTTCGGGGACTCGAACAACGCCTCCGTGCTCACCCAGGCAGCCCCTTCGGGCAACTGGCTCGCGGAGGTGAAGGTCGATCTCGACGTCCCCGACTCCGGCTGCTGCCAGAACTACGTCCAGGCCGGGCTCATCGTCTATGCGGGCGACGACGCCTACGTGAAGCTCACGCACGTGTCGATCTGGGAGACGCGCCAGATCGAGTTCGCGAAGGAGGTCCCCGCGCCGCTTCCCCGCTTCCCCGCGTACGGATCGGCCGTCGGTGGACCGCCCGGCCGGACGACGTGGCTCCGAATCGCAAAGGTCGTGCGGAACGGTCAGGAGACCTACGTCTCATACTCGAGCCGCGACGGCGTGAGGTTCACGCGCGGCGCTTCCTGGGATCACGAGCTCGGTCCGAACGCCAAGATCGGCCTAGTCGCGTTCGGAGGCTCGGGCTTCACCGCGCGCTTCGACCACGTCCGCGTCCGGTCGCTCCCCGAGCTCTGAGGCACTTCAAGAGCTCCGCACCGCGCCCTTCCCGGCACGAACGGATGGGGTGGTGCCCCACGCGCTCGTCCCCCAGGGTCACTTCGTCGGAACCGGGCTGCCCTTCTCGGCGTCGTAATAGATGGTGCCGAGGCGCTTGTAGCGCTTGTCGGCACCGCAGACCTTGAGGAGATAGTTGCCGGTGGCCTCCATCCCATGATCGTCCTCCGTCACGACCTCGATCTTCTGTTTTGGACATCCGTGATCGAAGGACGCCGTCGAAAGGAGCTTCTCCTTGTCGAGGCTCGCACCGGGGAGGCAGGCGACGGCGAAGAGGGGCAGGAAAACAAAGAGGACCGGCTTCATGTCTCTTCGAGCCCGCGGCCACGCCTCGGTCGCACAAAATCGACGAGCCACCTCAGCTGACGCAGCTCAGCCGAGCCGTGTGCGAGCCCGCGTCAGCGCTCGGGCGCCCCGGCGTCCACATCCTCGGTCGCGCTCTCCTCGCCCCCGGTGGGCGGGAGCTCGGCATCGTCGATCTCTTCCACGGTGACCTTCGGGAGCCAGCGACGAGGCGCTCCGTGGTGACGGAAGCGGTCCATCACCATGATCCGCTCCTTCGCTCCGGGAGAGACGACGATCATCGGGGTGACGTCGTCCCTCGACGCGCATCCCGCAGCCGCGAGGACGAGGAGCACGACGCCGAGACGAGGCCTCACCGTAAGGAGACACCGCCCCGGCGGAGCTCCTTGGGTCGTACCGCGACGACGGCATCGTCGCAGCTCGTAGGGAGCCCGAGAGGTTTGCGGTCCGGCTCGACGCACAGCCAGCCGATTCTGACATCGGCGCGGACATCGAGGAAGCTCGCTGTATGTCGCAGGAACGGCCATCCGCCGCCGCACTTCAGCCGAGCGCGCCGCGTCCCGAAGTCGAGACAATCGCTTCCGCTCCCGCTCACGGCGAGCCGACGTGACCGACGAGCGAGATGCGGAGCCCGATGAAGCCGGCGGCCGCGGGCGAGAGCGGATCGCCCAGGTTCGTCACGAGAGCTACGCCGGCATCGACGTCGCGGAACGACAGCCGCAACGCCGGCCCGATCGTGAACGCCGAACGGCGCGCATCGGAGACGCGGTACTTCTCGGCGAAGGCCCGCTCCGCGCTCGGCTCGCCCATCACCTTGTCGTCCGAGGTGAAGAAGTAGATCTGGCTCGCCTCGACGGACAGCTCGAGGTCGGGGCGCGCGAGGAAACCGACGTGGCCGAGGAGACGGCCCGCGACCTTCGCGCGATCGATGCCTTCGTTGTCGATCAGAATGTCGATGCCATGGCGTCCCTGGAACACGAACCGGCCACGCACGATTCGTAGATCGCCGGCAGGTCGCAGCCCGACGCGGTCGGGGAGGAAGTGGACGTAGTTCGTCGGGTCGAGCGACGAGACCGCGTCCACCGCGGAGCGGTTCGGACGATCGGCGCGATTGAACGCCGACGTCGGCGCGACGACCGCGAGGATGAAGCCGATCTCGAGCCGGGTCGGCAGCGGGAACACCGCGCGGATGTGCCCCTCGACGTTCCCGAGGATCGTGCGCCGGCCGCTCGGCTGACCAGCTTCGCCCGGCGCTAGCCCGCCGTCGGGCGGAAGCGCCGATGCGAACGGGTAGGTCGCCCCGACGTAGAGACGGCGCGGAGCCAGGATCGTGGCCTCGATCGACGGGCGTGCGATCGCGGCAACAGCAGCGGACCGCGACGAAGATTCGGGCGAGAGCCGTCCGACGAACCAGTCCATCTGCACGTCGAGCCGCGGATGCATGAGCTCCGGCAGCAGGAACGGCGCAGGGAGGCGCGGCACGACGAGCCCGCCCACCCGCGACGCATCGAGCGACTCCTCCGCACGCGCGAGCCTCGGAGAAAGGAAGAGAGCCGCAGCGAGCACCCCCGCGACGATGACGGGCCAGCGTGGCACGGGAGGGACCACGCTCCGTCTAGACCTCAGCGGGGCGCAGGCCGCAAGTCCCGAGCCTCCTCGTACCCGAGACGCGGCCCGCACGAGGAAAGTCGGCTATCGTTCGCGCGTGATCTCGACCTCCCTCTTCGCGCGCGCAGGGAGCGCGGCCGAGCGCTTCGTCCGGCGCTGGATGCCGGACCCGTTCGTCCTCGTGCTCCTCCTCACGCTCGTCGCACTCGTGCTCGGCTACCTCAAGGTCGCGGGGCTGGCACTCGACGGCGGCGCCGCGTCCACCCTCGTGATGACTTGGACGGGCGGCTTCGGGAACGCCGAGATCCTCAAGTTCGGTCTCCAGATCATCCTCATCGTCGTCACCGGTGAGGCGATCGCCGCGAGCCCGCCTGCGCGGCGGCTCCTCGCCCGCCTCACGAGCATCCCGAAGACCGCAGCGCAAGCTCTCCTCCTCGTGACCTCGTTCGCCCTCGTCACGGGATGGCTCCACTGGGGCTTCGGCCTCGTGGCGAGCGCGCTCCTCGCTCGCGAGGTCGGTCGCGCTCTCGCCGCGCGCGGAGTCGCGATCCACTATGCGCTCCTGGGTACCGGCGCGTACACGTCGATGCTGCTCTGGCACGCAGGTCTCACGGCGAGCGCCCCCTTGCTCATGAACACGGAGAAGAACTTCGTGAGCGAGGTGCTCGGCGTGAGCGGTCCCTCCGCGAAGGTGCCGCTCTCGGAGACGATCCTTGCACCTTACAATCTCATCGCCTGCGCGATTCTGGCGCTCATCGTGCCGCCGCTGATCGTGGCGATGCATCCGAAGACCGGCATCGTCGGGATCGAAGGCCACGAAGCCCCCGCGCTCGCGAGCGAGGACTCCGCGGCCCACGACGGGTCGGGCAGCGCTAGCTTCACCCCTGCCGAGTGGCTCGACAAGACGCGCACGCTCACGTTCATCACCGGCGCGATCGGCCTCTCGTTCCTCGTCCGCCACTTCCGAGAGAAGGGCTTCGATCTCAATCACAACGTCGTGAACTGCGCGTTCCTCATGCTCGGCATGGTGCTGCACCGGAGCCCGGTCGCGTACGCGCACGCGATCTCGAAGAGCGTCCGCGGCGTCTCCGGCATCGTGCTCCAGTTCCCGTTCTACGGCGGCATCCTCGAGGTGATGAAGCACACTGGCCTCTCGGCCTCCATCGCGCACGTCTTCGTCCAGGCTGCGAGCGCGACGACGCTGCCGGTGTTCACCTTCCTCGCGTCGATCCTCACGAAGAGCTTCGTGCCGTCCGGCGCCGGCGAGTGGGCCGTCGAAGGTCCCCCGATGCTCCAAGCAGCGAAGGAGCTCGGCGTTCCCTACGGCAAGATCACGATGGCGGTCGCGTACGGGAACATGCTCGGCAACATGTATCAGCCGTTCTGGAGCTTGCCCCTCCTCGGGCTCATGGGCCTGCGCGCACGCGACATCATGGGCTTCTGCCTGATCCTGTTCGTCGTCTGCCTGCCGGTGCTCGGCCTCGCCCTGCTGCTGTGACCCAGCATCGGTGTGCGCGCCGAACGTTCGACCCGCATCGAATTTTCCACTGAGACCTGCAGGCTCGCTGGATCCCGGCGGGATAGGCCGGCGATCCAGGCTCCTTTTGTATCTCCGCGAGAACACGCCGAGCTGGAAACGTTCAGCCCGCGTCTCCGCAGGCACACGCCGTGCTTGGTCCTCGCGCGTGAGGTACACGGCATGCGCGTAGGGAACCTGTTCCTCCTCGGTAGCTCCATCGTCGCGCTCCTGGCCGCGATCGCCTGCAACGAGAGCACGCAGCGGATCGTCGAGGAGCCGGACGAGAACGAGCCCGGGACCAGCCCGAACACGAGCAAGCAGTCGGACTCACCAACGAAGGGAAAGACCGACGACACGTGCCTCGGGAAGGCGAGCCTCGCGTTCGACGACACCGACTGCAACACGTGCATGAGCGACGACGCTGCCTGCTGCCAGGCGACGATCACCTGCTTCAAGGACGATCCGGATTGCGCGGCGCTTCACACCTGCATCCAGGGCTGTGGTGGTGGTGGTGCTGGAGGAGGTGATGGCGGAGGAGGCGGAGGCAATGGCACGGGCGGAGGCAATGGCACAGGCGGAGGGAACGGAAACGGTGGGGGCGGAGGCAACGGCGGCGGCAACGGCACCGGTGCCGGTGACGGAGGGGGCGGAGGCAACGGCACCGGTGCCGGTGACGGAGGGGGCGGAGGCGGAGGCAACGGCGCGGCATGCAAGGAGGCCTGCAAGGCGCAGCACCCGAACGCGCTGACGAAGTGGCAGGCCTACAACACGTGCGCGGTGGTGACCTGCAAGGCTGCCTGCCTCTGATCGCCGCGGACTGGCGCGAGCAGCCGCCATCGGCAGGCTCGTCGGCGTGAACGCTCGGTAGCGCGCCTTCGATCCGAAGCGCCCGCGGTCTCATTCGGGTCGGAGGCGATAGCCGACCCCGTGCACCGTCTCGACGACCTCGCCGAAGGGCCCGAGTCGCTCGCGAAGCCTCCGGATATGGACGTCGATCGTGCGTCGCGACGTGGACACCTCCCCGTTCCAGAGCTTCGCGATGAGCGCCTCGCGCGACCACACCTGGTCGGGCGTCTCGAGGAACGTGAGGAGAAGAAGAAACTCGAACGGACGGAGCTCGATCTCGACGCCAGCGCCGAACACGCGGTGCCGGAAGACGTCGACGAGCACGTCGCGCCAGCGGAAGATCCGCGCCCCGGCGGCGTCCAGCTGCCGGGCCTTCCGCCGCGTCTCCACCGCCGAAGCCAGGATGCGCACGCGCGCGACGACCTCCCGGACGCTGAACGGCTTCACCACGTAGTCGTCGGCCCCTGCGGAGAGCCCCGCGACGCGATCCGCTTCGCTTCCCAGCGCCGTGAGCAGCAGGATCCCCAGGCCCGCGAGGCGCTCGTCACGCCGGATCTCGCTGCACACCGCCAGCCCATCGCCGTCGGGCAGCATCCGGTCGAGGACGACGAGCGCCGCATCCTCGCGCGCCACTGTGTCGGCGACCTGCGCGGCGGACTCGAGGCCGACGACGTCGAACCCAGCGCCGGTCAGGTTGAACTCGAGGAGGCGCCGAACGTCGGCCTCGTCCTCGACGACCACGACGCGCGCCGCCGGCGCTCGCGACAAGGAGCCTGCTGCCTGCATCGCAACGAGGATATCGAGCACGGCACTGGCGGCATGCGAGCTAAACGCGACACTTTCCTGACATCCCATGTCACAACTCGCCGCGCCCCGATCGGCGGGCGTCCCGATCGGGCACGAGCACGCGGGCCCCTGGCGAACGAGCTCCCGCGCGACGGACGAGGAGCGACGGAGTCGGCGCATGCGCTCGTCTCTCCCCTGCCCCACGTGTGGCGCTGCTGCCCTGTCGCGCTGATACGTCGATCCGCGCAACTCTCGGCGATCGACTCGGCACGCCTGCTGCTGCTCGCGAACGCGGTGCGTCGGACGGCACAAGCATCGGCGCCGACGGAGAACTCAACCCACCCACGCCACGAGGACAGACCATGAAGCTCGAACGACTCGCCGTCGTCACGGCACTCGCGCTCAGCGCAGCCGCGTGCGCCGCCGACAGGGGCAAGCAGGTGAAGAGCGCCGAGGCAGAGCTCACGAGCGAGGAGCAGGAGGCCCGCGCCAAGCAAAAGGAGCTCGAAGCGAAGCAGGAAGCAGAGCGCGCTCGGGCTCAGCGCAAGACGATGACCGAAGAGGAGCGCGCAGACCTCCAGAGGAAGCAGACCGCGGAGCACGCCGAAACGATGGCTGAAGGCGAGAAGGGAGTCGCCGAAGCAAAGAAGGACGTGACCACCGCATACGCGGAGATGGAGCTCGAGCGCACGAAGCTCGAAGCCGACGCCAAGGAGCGCATCACGAAGGCGAACGCCAAGGCCGTCGAGGCGAAGAACAAGAGCGCGACCATCCCCTCGAACAAGCGCGCGAAGATCAACGCCGAGCTGAAGAACTTCAATTCGAAGCAGGCGGAGGTCCAGAGCCAGATCTCGAATCTCTCCCGCTCGACCCCCGACGAGTGGACGGAAGCGAAGGCGAAGCTAGACAGGAGCCTCGACGACCTCGAGGCCTCCGCGGAGCGCCTCGACGAGGAGCTCTGACGTCCGTAGCGGAGACCGGGCGCGGCGGCAGTCAGTCGTTGCCGCGCCTTCTGCTCTCCCACTCCCACCGGACTCCGAGGAGGATCTGGCGATACGGGCCCGGAAAGATCCCCTCGGGCCTCCTCGCGATCACGTAGGTGCTGTCGAGCAGGTTCTTCGCCGTGAGCCGGAACGTCAGTCCGGACGGCGCGTGCCGCCAGTGCACGGTCGCGTCCACGATGTGGCGCGGCTCGAGGGCGCCGATCCGCCCCGTCACGTCCTCCAGGCGTGTGTTCTCGGCGTCCGCGAACTGCGGACCGATGAATGCGTACGCCACCTGCCCGCCGACGCCGCTGCGGTGCTCGACATCGAGGTTCGTGCTGAGCGAGTGCTGCGGCGCGTACGGCAATAGATTGCCGGCGTTCGGACCATACCGGAACGTCGAACGCGAGAACGTGTAGCGCGCACCGAGCTCGACGACGGCAGGGAGGTCGAGCACGCGATCGATGCCGAGCACGAACGCGCTCTCGGCACCGATGATGTTCGTCGCGCCTGCGTCGGTGAGCACGTTTTCGCTCCCCACGGCCGTCTGGATGATGACCTGGTTGTCGAAGTTCGAGAGGAACCCCGTCGCCTCGCCCCTGAGCCATCGCGCCGGCTGACCGCGGAGCCCGGCCTCGTAGTTCATGCTCTCGTCGGCGCCGACGTCCGAGGTCTGACCGCGCGCAGAGATCGACGTGGTCACGCGTGGCGGCGCGAAGCCGCGATGCATGCCGCCGAAGACGTTCACCTGCTTCGTCCCGTAGACGATTCCGATCCCCGGGATCACCCCGGTCACGGTCTTCTCGCCGGGAAGGAAGACGTCGCCGGTCGTGGGCTGGCGAAGGACGACGCGCTCGAAGACCAGATGCTCGAACCGGATGCCCGGCGTGACGAGCAGGCGATCGGTGAACGCGATCCGGTCCTGCACGTAGGCCGCGGCGGCCTTGCCGCTGTGCCGCTCCGCGAACTCGAGCGAGCCCACGTACGTCTCGGCGTAGCCGCCGTTGCGCTGCTCGTAGGTCGCTCGCTCCGCCAGCAACCGGCCGCCGAAGTCGAGTGTGTGGGCGACATAGGCCGTCCTGAAGCGATGCTCGAAGCGCGGCTCGACCCCCATGACATCGTAGCCTCGATCGAGGATCGCGTTCGCGTCCCGGAACCAGATCCCGCCCCCCGGGACGCCCGTGTCCCCCACGATGACCGAGTAGCGCTCTCCAGGGACGGGCGTGCGCGTGTAGCTCTGTCGCCGCCAGACTCGGTCGGTGCGATACGCGTAGACGAGCGTCTTCAGCTTCGTCGCGCTCGAGAACCGCTGCTCGTGCGTGAGCGAGGCGTCGTAGCGGTTCAGGACGAGATGGCTCGACGGCGAGAGCGATTCGCGGCGCGGCGTCCGCGCGTACATCGCCGCGGTGAGGCCGATGTCGTCGGAGGCAGCGTCATCGCGATGGAAGCCGATCTTGACGACTGCCTCTCCGTCCTTGCCGGTCGCGAACGCGAGCTTCGCGAGGCCGTTGGTCGAGTCGAACGGGAGGTTCCTGAAGCCGTCCCCGCGACGATGAAGGACCTGCACGACGTAGCGAGCGTCGCCATTGCCGATTGCGTCGCCGTAGCTCGCGAGCCCGCGAACGTAGCCGTAGGTGCCTGCATCGACGTCGGCGACCACGGTCTGACGCTCGGGCGGCGTGATTGTGAGGAAGTTGATCGTCCCCGCGAGCGTCTGCGGGCCGAAGAGGATGTTGCCGCTCCCCTTCACGACCTCGATGCCCCGCATCCGCTCGATCGGCGGTGCGTAGTACATGTCCGGCTCGGAGTACGGATTGAGGGCGATCGGAATGCCGTCCTCGAGCATGAGGACGCGTCGGCTCCGTCCGCCCTCGAGGCCCCGCACGCTGATGTCGAGGCGGTTCCCGCCGCCATACTCCTGCCTCACCTGCACTCCCGGAACCCGACGCAACATCTCGGCGGCGTCGACCGGGGCCGCGCGCTCGAGGTCCTTCGCACCGATCACCGTCCCCGAGCCGGGCACCTTCTGCAGCGCGTCCGCACGATCACCGATGACACGCACCTCGACGGTCTCCTCGCGCTTCCGCTCGGGCGCGCTCGGTTCGGACTTCGGCTCCGATGCGGCTGGCTCAACCGCGACGCCCTTCGTCGCTTCGAGCCGCGGTGGGCTCGGCACCGGCTCCTGCGCCGCCGAGCGCGTCGACCACGAGGTCGCTCCCGCGCCGCAAGCCAATGCCGCCAGCATGAGGTGCTTTCTCATGGCGCCTTGCAGATGCTCCGGTTGTTGCAGCCGCTCGACGGCGGGGGACAGTCGGTGATGTCCTGGCAGCTCTTCGTGCAGAACGAGCCCGACTGCGAGAACAGATGGCAGTTGCCCGACTCGCACTCGTCGTTCTTCGTGCACTGGCTCATGAACGGCAGCTTCGCACTCGAGTCCGCGTCCGCGTCGCTCCCCAAGGCGTCTTCGAAGGAGCCGTCGATACCGGGCGTCGTGCCATCGCAGACGCAGGGGCCGAAGCGCTCCTCGGCGCCGAGACAGCTCTGGTACCCGGGCTTGCCCTCCGCGCACGAGCACGCTGCGAAGTCGCCCTCGTAACACGCCGGCCGTTCCTCGGTGCACGCGGCTGGAAGAACCAGCGCGACGAGCACGAACACGGAGAGCGCGAGCCACGGGGCCGAACGCATCGAGATCGAGCGTATCAGCGCAACTCAGTTGCGCTGATTATGAAAAGTAGGAAGCGAGTGCTCAGATCGATCGCTTTGGACCGAGCGCGACGCTCGCCCGTTCGGGCGGCGAGCTCGGTCCATGCAAGCGAGCACCGCTGTAGGCGACGAGGGCTCCCCCTGAGAAGGGCGGTGTCGAAGCCCGCGACGACGGCGCGTCGCGGCTCCGGTCTTCGCGGTGAGTCGAGCGATCACCGCGTGCGGTCGAGCATCAGCAGCCCGTCGGCCAGCCCGCGACGCATCGCCTCGTGCGTCGCCGCGTGACCGGGCCGGATCGCACGCAGAGCGCCGATCGGAGGGCCGCCATGTACGTAGAGATCGCCGACGAGATCGAGCAGCTTGTGCCGCGCGGGCTCGTCCGGTCGGAACGGCGAGCCCGCGCTGAGGATCGCGTCACGTGTGATGACGACCACGCTCTCACGCGCGACGTGGCTCGCGAGGCCGCGCGCGAGGAGCTCCTCGACCTCGTGTCCGAACCCGAACGTGCGCGCCGACGCGATGCGATCGCGGAAGTCGGCGGCATCGCCGCTCCAGCGCGCATGGCGCTCGAGGCGAACGTCGTCGAAGTCGACCTCCACCTCGACGAGCACCTCCCCAGGGCACTCCGGAGGACGGAGCTCGTAGCGGCTGGCGCCCACGTCGATCGTGCCTGCGCGCATGACTCTGAGCGTCGGAGGCGACGGGGCGAGCTCGAGCCGCTCGAGCGCGTCGATGAACGCGCGCGCGCCGCCGTCGAGAAGAGGCACCTCCGGCCCGTCGATCTCGACGACGACGCCATCACGGATCGACATCGAGCCGAGGGCGGCAAAGAGATGCTCCACCGTCCGGACCTCGAGGCGGCGGTCACGCGTGGTCACCGTCGTCGAGCGGGACGCCCCATCGCAGACGAGCTCCGCGAGGCGGGCCTCGGCCCGGCCTGCACCGCGGCGCGCTCGCACGCGCACCGCGCCCGGCGCACGCACGAGACACACGCTCGCGGGCGCGCCGCCGTGCAGGCCGCGTCCCGCGAGCAGCGTCACCTCTCGTCCTCTTTCGTGTCGTCGTCGTCGTCGTCTTCGTCCGCTCGCGCCTTCTTGGGCGTGCGCGCCTTGGGAGCGTGGCTCGTCGTTGCCCCGCTCCCCGACCGCATCACGATCGCCGTCCCGAGCCAGCCGAGCACCGCGCCCGCGAGAGCCCACGCGGCATGGGTCCACGGCGCGGGGGCCGGAACGCGCGTCGCCACGCCCTTCGCCTTTCCGATCGTCGCCTCGAGCAGCGGCGCCCATTGCGCCGCCTCGTCGGTCGGATACGAGGCCGTCACGAGCGAGGTCCCGCTGTCATCGGGGAACATGAGCTGCAGCTTTCGGGTCTTCACCGGCTTCGATGGCAAGCCGAATGCGCTGAGATCGATCTCGCGGTCGCAGTCGCCCTCGATGAGCCCGACTCGAGCACCGTCGGCACGAACGCGCATCTCGTGACGGCGGTGAGACCACGTGCACGATCCTTCGAACGCCTTCGGCATCTCCTCGACGAGCTTGGAGAGGTCCGCCGCCTCGACGCTCATCTCCTTGTTCGAATGATTGAGGATGATGCGCGTGGAGGTGGCCTTTTGATCGGTAACCGAGCCGTCGAAGTTCTTCCTCTCCGCGGCCTCGTGCACCCAGACCTGGGCCCCCTCGCGGTCGCCGGCGCTCCCTCTCGGAAGCGGCACCAAGCCTTCCGGGGGCTCGTACTGGAACGGCGCTCCAGCGGCATGGTTCCGTGGGCCGACGAAGCGTGGACCGAGAAGCGCGGCCAGGACGGCGACTAGCAGAACGGCGATCAGACGACGCACGCGCGCGAACCTAGGTGACCGGAATCACATGTCAAGCGAACGCGGCGCGCCCGGCGAGGCAGTGCAGGTTTCCGCCTGCAATGCCCCGGCGCTGCGGCTGAGCGGAGCCTCGAGGAGCCACGCGAGCCGGCGATCGAGCAAGCCGGCCCCGGGCGTCGCCCACGTCGATCGACCGCCACTCGCCATCGCCTGGCCCTGGCATTCATCCATCCAGAGCGCAGGATTCCAGCTCACGATTGCTGCTCGCTCGGCTCACATGACGAGGGCTCGATCCAGCGCCTGAAGGTGCTCGCCCCCGCCGCCAGTGCCCAGCCCACATTTCCGCTGAGCAGGTCGCGAGTCTGATCTGGATCCCGGTTACATCGCAGTTACACGGGCATAACGCGGGCTCGCCGGTCCGGAACATCTGAGATTCCGTAGACCACGAGCGCGGGGGTGGAACGGGCACATGCCATGCACTCCCTCGATCCGCTCATGGTCGTCGGCGTCGCTCGTCAGATGGTGGTCGCAGGAGTCCTCTTCGGCGCGCTCGCGTGCTCGAAGAAGACTCCCGAGCCGGCCTCCGAAGTGAAGGCGGCGACGCCCGCCCTCCCGCCGGCTGCTGCGGCCGCGGCGGCCGCAGTCGGCGGCGACGGTCGGCTCGATCCGAACGATCCGAAGCACGGAACTCGGAAGCTGATCGGACTCGACGCGCCGGTCTTCGTGGACGGAACGCAGGTCGCGGTGCTCCGCGCGGGCGAGATGCCGGTCCTCACCCCGATCGAGCTCGAAGGCGGCGGGAAGCGCTACAAGGTCTATGACTACCTGAAGGGGATCGGCGTCGCGCCGGAGTCGATCAAGTCGGTTCACTTCCACGGCAACAACGACCGCATCGCGAGCCTCGAGGGCAGCGAGCTCCGCAAGGAGAAGGATCGCTTCCTCTTCTCGTATATCTCCGGCAACACGGGCACCCCGCTCCAGAAGTGGGACACCGACAATCTCAAGAACGAATTCGTCATCCACGAGATCCGTCGCGTGACGGTCTACGTGAAGAAGGCGTCGCCGGCGATTCACCCCACCAGGCAGTGCCACCTCGGTCCCGACGGAGACTGCACCGACGAGATCCCGTATTCGGACGGCCGGATCGCCAAGGGCACCCGCGTCTACGTCGACGGCAAGATGGTGGGCTTCGTGAAGCGCCGTAGCGTCACCGACGCGATGATGCTCGGCGCGGCCGCGCCCGATCCGAGCGAGACGAAGTACGCCGTCGCCAAGCTCCTCGAGGGGATGGGCGTCGACGCCACCGGCATCAAGAGCGTGGAGCTCATGGCCGGTGACGACGTGATCGCCCGCGCGACGGGCGATCGATTCGCGGCGCTCGCGCCGCAAACACACTTCACCTTGCCGAAGCACCAGCACGGCAAGGTCAGGGTCCATGTACCCGCCGAGCTCCAGGCCAAGGCGCCTGGCGTCACGGATCGCGACGCGCTCGTGAGCGCGGTGCTCCTCTACAAGGAGACCACGCCCGTCAAGCAGCGCGACCTCGTGGCGATCTCGGAGGACACGGACCTCAGCGTGCAGCTCGCCGCAATCGACGACGCACGCGGAAGACTTGGCCGCGGGGAGCAATAGGCACGCTTGCAAGGTCGGCCCTTGCACCACCCGTTTCGTGTGGAGGATGCGACATGAAGACGTCTCGAGTCTGCGCTGCTGTGGTTGCCACCCTGGCGATGTTCGCTGCGGATCACGCGTTCGCGGATACGCCGGCAACTGGCGGCTCCACGGTCGTCCTCAACACCTATTCGAAGGTGTGGGTCACGGGCGATGACAAGGGCCCGAACAAGATCGGCAAGAACACGGGTGCCGGCACGATGGACGCCTCGTTCGCGTGGGACAGCGTCGCGTTCGCCACCGACAAGTCGAAGGTGACGCTCGGCACCGTCTTCACGCGTTCGGACAACCAGGCCAACAACAACAACAGCTACATGCAGGGTGGCTTCGCCCTCGCGACGCTCACCGACAAGGGCGTCGTCCCGGGCCCCGAGATCGCGCTGCCGCGCCTGACCGGTGAGCGCACCTTCATGAGGCCGCTCATCGGCTTCACGAAGAACCATGTCATCCTCATCGCCGCGAGCGAGGACAACGGGATCAACAACAACCCGCAGCCGGTTCTCTACGTCGCCGACAAGACGAGCGGCCAACTCACTCAGATCCCGAACAGCACACGTGGCGCGAACAACCTCAACAAGCCCACGAACCTGATCCAGCAAGCGCTGAAGAACGGCATTCAGGTCGACAACCCGAACAACCAGCGCGGCCCGCACACGATCCAGCAGGTCAACGACAACACGTTCGTCGTCGGCATGCAGTACAACAACCAGGCGCAGGAGGCCTTCAGCGTCACCGTCAACGACGACGCGTCGGTCAAGATGAACTGGCTGCGCCGCTACTCGAACACGGCGCAGCACTGCCGCCCCCAGGTCGCGATCGAGCCCGGCGCGACGACCGGCTTCATCGCCGCCGTCGAGGCGAACAACCAGCCGGCCGAGATCGGCTTCCGGGTGAGCGAGTTCAACGTCGAGACGGGAGCGCGCATCCAGAGCAAGATCATCGTTCGCTCGCAGCCGAACCAGAACAAGTATGTCTCGGAGCCCGTCCTCGGCATCATCGGCGACAAGCTCGCGATCACCTACGGCCTCAGCTCGCAGGTCCGCCAGAACAACAACGGCAACGGCCACGCGGGCGGCAAGAAGATCGACGCGGCGGTCCTCGTCAACAAGGCGGACCTCTCGATCGTCGGCGCGCCGATCCTCGGCGTCGGCCAGTACGGCCGCCACGGCAGCTCCTTCGTCACGGGCTACGGCCCGAACGCGGAGCCCGCGCTGGCCGTCATCAGCGGCTCGTCGACCGGCACCGGCGGCGGCTTCATCCAGATGTACCCGCTGAAGGCCGACGGCACGCTCGGCGTCAAGGACGCGGCCAAGGTCTACCAGGTGTCGCCGTTCTCGGACGTCGCGAACGTCCAGGCACGCGGCAAGCGTAACCCGAACAACCAGGCGCGTGGCTTCATCAACGGCCTCGGGAACGTGCCGAACCCGGGCTTCACCACGGACCCGGCGAAGGTCGCGGCCAACTTCATGCCCGAGGTGAAGTCGTTCTCCTTCTCCACCGTCACGGGCTACTCGGACGCCAACGCTCTCGCGAAGGGCCTCAAGAACAGCGTCTGGCTCTCGCTCGTTCCTGCCTCCTGGCAGGAGGGCATCACGACGGTCCCCGGCAAGCCGACCGACAAGCCCGGCACGAACGACGACGGGACCGGCCCGTCCCCGCGCTCGACCAGCCCGGGCACCGACCCGACCGGCGAGAGCGGGACCTCCGGCGAGACCGATGTCGTCCCCGACGGAACGGACGACGCGACGCATCCAACCAAGACCCGCGCGTTCGACGGCCAGGTCAACGACGGCTGCTCGGTCGCCTCGCACGGCGGGAGCACGACCTCGAGCTTCGGCCTCGTCGGCCTCGCCGTCGCCGGAGTGATCGCCGCTCTTCGCCGCAAGCGTGGGGAGGCCTGAGATGAACGCTCGCACCCTGCTCGGTATCGCTCTCGCGGCCACCACGGCAGTGGCGGCGTGCGGCGACTCGACGGACACGCTGACCGGCGGCATGGGCGGCTCTCGCGCCAAGAGCAGCAGGACCCCGTCGAACAACGCGGACGACGACGACGCGGACACCACGACGCCGGGGAGCACGACGCCAGGCGACGACACGCCGTCGGGCCCGGTCCCGACGAACAGCCCGGCCGGCAAGGAGTTCTACAAGACGAACGTCCACCCGTTCATGGCGCAGAAGTGCGGCTCCTGCCACGGAGCTCCGGGCCCGGGTCCGGCGTGGCTCACCTCCGCCGACGCGGAGAAGTCGTACGCGCAGCTCTTCCAGGTCGGCTACGTCGTCCAGCAGTCGCGCATCGTCCTGAAGCCGGCACACGGCGGATCGACCACCAACGTCCTCGCGACCGCGGAGATCCAGAAGTACAACGAGTGGGTCTCGATGGAGCTCGAGGACGGGGGGCAGAACGCTCCGCCGAACGTCCTCGAGAAGCTGGGTGACTGCTTCGACCGCCAGAAGTTCGACGCGATGAACCTCGCGCAGTGGCGGACGACGCGGCGCACGGCCAACAACAACACGAACAACGTCACCCCCTGGAACGAGAACGCGAACAACTGCACGGGCTGCGACAACGCTCCTTGCACCACGTGTCACTCGGCCGACGCGGCGACGAACTACAAGAACTCGGTCGGCAATCCGCTCCTTCCGGCGGACAGCACGTTCGAAGAGTCGAAGCTCACGAGCCCTGCCTACATCACCAAGTACTTCGGCGTGAGCCCGGAGGGGAAGCCCATCGCCTCCGACGCCCTCAAGAAGAAGTCCGAGGCGACCAAGAAGGACAGAGCATACACGCACCCGATGTTCAACCTGAACGCCAACCAGTCCGCGGCCCTCGATGCGTTCGTGAACGACGTCATCACGAAGTACAACGCGGGCACCTGCGGCAAGTGACCGAGACGCGGTCGAGCTACCTCGGCTGATCGAAGCGCATCGCCCGGCTCGCCGGGGGATGCGCTTTTCGTTTACGCTTCGACGAGAGCTCGGCCACGTGCCGGTCCAGGCAAAGGTGCCGAGATGCCGTCGGCGAGATCGGCACGCTCAGTCTTCTCACCCTAGAGATCGGAGACGCTTCGATGATCTGGCGACGAACCGTGTGTGCGTTCGCGTTCGCGCTCGCAGCGACCAGCGCCTGGGCGTGCGGTGAAGACGGCACGAGCGACGACAAGACGGCCGACGGCTGCCCGAAGGACAACCCGGAGTGCAAGGAGCTCGCGACGGTCGAGGCTGGCGCGCAGGCGGTGGTGAAGCGACGCTGCGTGGACTGCCACGGGCAGGACATGAGCGGGAGCACCACCGCTCTGCCGGGCATCGCGAACACAATCCAGGGAGACGTCGTCGAGCTCTATCCGCCGAACCTCACGCCGGATGACACGGGCATCGGCAAATGGACGGACGATGCCCTCGCCCTGGCGATCCGAACCGGCATCGACGAGGAGAGCCAGGCGCTGTGCCCGCAGATGAAGCACTTCTCGCAGATGACGGACTTCGAGGTCTACTCGATCGTGAAGTACCTTCGGGACATCCCGAAGGTGAAGAAGCAGGTGCCGCGTAGCGTATGCCCGCCGACGAAGACCAAGGAGCAGCAGAGCCTGTCGCGCTAGGGCACGTGTAACACACGTGTGGCCAGCGTTCTGATGCGTCCGAGGCTACTCTCTCCCTCATGAGCGCGACCGCCGTCGATCCTCGGATCCGCGTGCTGTACCTCGCCGCGGTCGCGGTGGGCGCGTTCCTCGTGAAGGACGCGCGCATCGCCGGCGCGCTGCTGGGCGTGCACGCGATCGCGTGGCTCGCGCTGCGCCTCGGCGCTCGCCCGCTCGTGCGACAGGTCGTGAAGCTGTGGGGGTTCGCGGCCTTCGTCATCGCGTCGTACGCGCTCACGTCGGAGGAGGCGAGCATCGACCGGTGGGTCCAGCTCGATCTCGGATTCGCGCGCATCCCACTGAACGCCGGCGGCGCAGCGATCGGTGGGCTCATGGTGCTCCGCGTCCTGCTCGTCGTCCTCGCCTCGCGCATCGCCCGCGCCGGCGACGAGCGGGCGATTGCGCTCGGCCTCCGCAAGCTCGGGACCCCGGACATCGTCGCGACGTCGATCGACGCCGTCCTCGCATTGCTCGGCGGTGGCGGTGGCGGTCGCGGTCGCGGTGGTGGCGGCGGCGGCGGCGGCGGCGGCGGTGGTGGTGGTCGCGGCCGCCGGCGCCACGAGGAGGATGATGCAGGCCCCCACGAGGGATTCCTTGCGAGCCTCCGTCGCATCGCACGCGGCGACGTCGGACCGATCGTCGACCGGATCGAGCGTCACATCGGTCGTGCCGAGAGCTACCTCGAGCGTTCGGAGCACAGGCCGTCCGGCCGTGCCTCACGCGACGTCGCGGTCATCGTCGGGCTCTCGCTCACGATGCTCGGCATCAAGGCGCTCAAGCTCCTCCCGAACATCCCGTTCGCGCCGGGGCACAAGCTCGTGCTCCTCACGCCGCTCTACGTGGTCGCTTCGCTCAAGACGCGCACACGCATCGGCGCGACGCTCACCGGGCTCGTGATGGGTAGCGTCGCGTTCCTCCTCGGCGACGGACGCTACGGCATCTTCGAGATCCTGAAGCACGTCGTCCCCGGCATCCTCTGCGATCTCCTCGTGCCGTTCGTCGCTGCGGAAGGCCGCCGGCCCGGCGCGGTCGCATGGTCCTTCGTCGGCGGCATCATGGGGCTCGGCCGCTTCGCGACCATCTTCACCGTCACGCTCACCGTTCAGGCACCTGGCGTCGCGTGGGCGTTCTTGATCCCGGGCCTCGTGATTCACACGACGTTCGGAGTACTCTCGGGGCTCGTCAGCTCCCCGTTGATCCGCGCCGTGCTCACGAAGGCCGGCGCGCCTCGTACCGAACCGAAAGCCGAGGCCATGCGGGCCGCGGCGAAGACCGACCTGGAGACTGAAATCACATGAGCAAGCTGGTGACCGGAGATGGCCGGACGCACATCGAGTCGTCCTTGATGCGGGAGTCGCTCGTCGACCGACGCGTCGTCGCGAAGACGGACTCGGAGGGTGAGTTCGCGATCCTGCCCGACGTCGTGCTCGTGGGGCTCGGCGGCCAGTCGATCTTCGACCGCGGAAGGGCCGCCGTGATGCCGCTGGTCGAGGAGCTCAAGACGCTCCGCGAAGCGCGCAAGGCCGGGAAGAAGGGGCCGCCCCCGATGGTCCTCGGCGTCGGCGGCGGCACGCGCGTGCGGCACACGGTGAGCGTCGCGCTCGATCTCGGCATCCCCACCGGCGGCGTCGCGCAGCTCGTCGGCGCGATGGAGGAAGCGAACGCGGTCTTCCTGAACGCGCTCCTCGCGAAGCACGGATCGATCGTCATGCAACGCGAGCACTTCTGGGAGCTGCCGCTCTATCTCGAGAGCGGGATGCTGCCGATCGTGATCTCGATCCCGCCCTACCACTTCTGGGAGCCGCCGCCGGAGGACGGTCCGCTCCCGACGCACGGCTCCGACTTCGGCCTCTTCATCCACGCCGAGGTGCTCGGCATGAAGAAGCTCATCTTCGTGAAGGACGAGGACGGCCTCTTCGACAAGGATCCGAAGCGGCACGCGGACGCGAAGCACATCCCGAGGATCACCCTCGGGGAGCTCTCGAAGAACATGCCCGACGAGCTCATCATCGATCGCCAGCTTTTCGTGTGCTGGCAGCGCGCTCGCCATGTCGAGCAGGTCCAGATCGTCAACGGCCTCGTCCCGGGGCAGCTCACCAAGGCGCTCGCCGGCGAACCGGTCGGCACCGTCATCACGCGGCACTGAGGGAAGGAACGAACACGATGCACAGCTCCAAGCACGAGCGCCGCCGTATCTCGAGCAAGCTCGCCGACGCGACCCTGACGACCGGCGGCACGCCCGACGGCCTCGACTACTCGCCCGTCGCGATGATGCCCGACGTCCGCGTCCTCAAGATCGGCGGCCAGTCGGTGATGGATCGCGGACGCGAGGCGCTCTTCCCGATCCTCGAGGAGGTCACCGCGGCCAAGGACAAGCACAAGCTCCTCCTCTGCTGCGGAGGCGGAACGCGCGCTCGACACATCTACTCCGTGGCGAGCGACCTCGAGCTCCCGACCGGCGTGCTCGCGGCGCTCGGCGGCTACGTCCCGAGGCAGAACGCCCGCATGCTCCAGATGCTCCTCGCGAAGCACGGCGGCCTCTTCATCCTCCACGACGACTTCGAGAAGCTGCCGCTCTACTTCCGCCTCGGCTGCATCCCGATCATGACCGGCATGCCGCCGTTCGGATACTGGGAGAAGCCGACGCAAGGCGGCCGCATCCCGGAGCACCGCACCGACGCGGGCGTGTTCCTCACCGCCGAGGTCCTCGGCGCCAAGCGCGCCATCTTCGTGAAGGACGAGAACGGCCTCTACACGGACGATCCCAAGAAGAACAAGAACGCGCAGCACATCCCGCGCATCACCGCGAAGGAGCTGCTCGAGCGCGACCTCCCCGACCTCGTCGTCGAGCGCGTGGTGCTCGAGTACATGCAGCGGTCACGCTTCTGTACTGAGATCCAGATCGTCAATGGCCTCGAGAAGGGACAGCTCACGCGCGCTCTGGAGGGAGAGGATGTCGGGACCGTCATCACGCGCGAGTGATCGAGCTCGCTCGTTCGTCGTCCTCGCGCTCGCCGCGCTGCTCGGCTGCAGCAAGAGCGCGGGGTCCGGCGGCGGAGACGCCAGCGGCGACGGCGCCCGCAAGGGGGAGCCCTTGCGCGTCGCCGCCGCGGCCGATCTCGCGCTCGCGTTCAAGGAGGTCGGCGCCGCGTTCGAGAAGCAAAGCGGCAAGCGCGTCGACTTCTCCTTCGGGTCGACCGGCCTCCTCGCAAAGCAGATCGCAGAAGGCGCTCCCTTCGACGTGTTCGCGGCCGCGAACATTTCGTTCGTCGACGACGTCGTCCGGGAGGGCGCGTGCCTCGGAGAGACCAAGGCGCTCTACGCGAAGGGCCGCATCGTGATGTGGTCGAAGGATCCCTGGGCGCTCCCGAAGGACATCAAGGACCTCGAGGATGCGAAGTACGCGAAGGTCGCGATCGCGAACCCCGAGCATGCCCCCTATGGCCGTGCGGCACGCGAAGCGCTGACGAAAGCCGGCTCGTGGGCGGCGGTCGAGCCGCGGGCGGTCTACGGTGAGAACGTCCAGCAGACGCTGATGTTCGCTCGCTCCGGCAATGCGGACGTCGCGATCGTCGCGCTCTCCCTCGCGGTGACCTCGCCCGGCAACTACACGCCGATCGATCCGAGCCTCCACGCGCCGCTCGATCAGGCACTCGTCGTCTGCAAAGGCGGGAGCAAGGGCCCGAAGACGAACGAGGCACGCGCATTCGTCGACTACGTCGGCTCCGATGCCGGCCGCGCGATCATGAAGCGCTTCGGCTTCCTGCTACCAGGGGAGACGGCCTCGCCCTAGTACGGCGCGCCGAATGTTCGCGAGGGGTTTGACTTAGCTGCGCCGTACCAGGGCAATTCGCAAGCGTGGTCGCCGAGCCGGCCAAGCTCGAGATCCTATCCGAGATCGCCCTCGTGAAGTGGCCGCGCCTTGGCTAGGTGGCGGAGACTGACGCGCTCGTGATCGACATCCATCGCGGGCATCAGCTACCCTTCCGCCAAGTTGGCCGGTGCTGCGCGATGGCGGAGCGCATCCCTCTTCCTCGCCGTGGTCCTCACGGAAGCAGCGTGGACCTCGGAGAGCGCGGCAGACGAGGAGGCCGAGCCGATTCGGCTCGAGTACACCGCCGATGCCGCGTGCCCTTCCCGCGACGAGATGGTCGACCGGATCGCCTCGTACACGACGCGATGGACGCTCGCTTCCGAGAACTGGAGACGCAAGTTCGTCGTTCGAGTCGACCGGCGTGGGGCCGTGTTTTCGGGCCGGCTCGAGATCACGTCCAGCAGGCACGCCTCAGTCCGCCGCACGATCGAAGGCGACAGCTGTAGTGACGTCGCGACTGGGCTCGCGATCGCCGTGGCCCTCGCGATCGATCCGTACGCTTCACCCGTCGCTCACGAAGAGCCACCAGCCGGCGAACCATCGGAGAGCGCCGATGCGCCGACGCCCGCGCCCCCGCAGACCGCCGTTGCGCCTCCGGCCTCCCCGCCCGAGGCTCCGAAGACTGCGCAGGAGGTCCCGCCGCGCACGGAGTCGAGACCGAGAGCCTCTCCTCCGGTACCGCTGCGGCCGCCGGCGCTCTCCGTCGCGTTCGGCGCGCGGGGAGGGGCGAACGGCGCCGTCTCGGGCGTGCTCGCCGACGTGGGAGTCTTTGTCGAGCTTGCGTGGACGCCGCCCTTCGAGCACATCCATTGGCTCTCGCCCTCGATTCGTCTCGGCGGAAAGCACAGCTTCACGCGTACGGCCGAGGTTGGTCCGTCGGACGTGTTGATCAACTGGAAGGCAGGCTTCGTCGAGGCATGTCCCGGCCACGTCGCCCTCGGCCCCCGCCTTCGCGTAAGCACGTGCCTTGCTGCTCACGCAGGGATCCTCTCTGCTCACGTGCGCGACGCCCCCGGCGTCGAGGCGACGCGCCGGTCCTGGTTCGACTACGGCGCAGTCGCTCATGCTCGCTGGCTGGCTCACCCCAGGTTCTTCGTGGAGGTCGTCGGCGGCGCCGTGATTCCGCTCGTGCGCGACCGCATTCGTGTCGAACCGGACGAGCTCGCGTCGGTCGCGCCGCCCGTTGGCTGGTCGCTCGGCGTGGGAGGCGGATGGCGACTCTGAAATATTTGTGATCGAATCCGACTACATCCTGCACCCACGTCCATGGCGGCTCTCTCCCCCGCGCTGGCCGAGGCCGAGTACAGCGCCGAAGAAATGTCGAGCCGCCAGGACCAGGCGACGAGGCTACGCGAAGCAGCCACAGCGTACTTCGCAAACGTGTGGCGCTTTCTGCGGAGCCTCGGCGTGCCTGCGTCGTCCCTCGACGACGCGGCCCAGGAGGTCTTCCTCGTGGCGGCGAACAGGCTCGCGGAGGTTCGCCCAGGGGCGGAGAGGTCGTTCCTCTTCGGCACGGCCGTTCACGTCGCCCGAACCATCCGGCGAAAGCACACGCGCGAGCAGCTCCTCGACGATCCGGACGACGCGACGCTCGAGCCGGCCTCCACCTCCACGCCCGAGGAGTCCTTCGATCAGAAGGAGGAGCACGATCTTCTGATGAAGCTCCTCGATGGCCTGCCTGAGGAGCTGCGGACGACGTTCGTGCTCTATGAGATCGAGGGCGAATCGCTCCCGAGCGTCGCCGCGACGCTCGGCATCCCGCTGGGGACCGCGACGTCGCGCCTCCGGCGCGCACGGGAGAAATTCGCGGTCGGTCGCCAGCGGCTCCACCTGCAAATGCGAGGCGAGAAGTGAAAGGCCCCAATCGACTCATCGAAGATGACGCGCTCCTCGCCAAGCTCGTGGCGGACGCAAGGCAGCGCGGGCCACGGCCCGAAGCGCTCGACGAGCTCCTGCACCGCCTCCCGCTTCCACCGGCTGCGCCGGTGTCGACCTTCGCGGCGCTCCAGAAGTGGATCGTGATCGCCGGCGCCGGATGCGCATTGGCAGGCGTGGCGATGCTCGAGCTCCGGCCGAGCGATCCTCCCTCCGCTGCTCGCGCGACCGCGCCATCGGCGGCCGTCGCGCCTTCCGTCCGCGACGTCGTCCCTCCGAGCAACGAGCCGGCGGAGAACGCCGTCCCCTCCACGAGCGTCGACGATCTGCCGGCAGCGCCCAGCCGGAGCATCTCCGCCGCTTCGTCGGGCGCCCAGCCGAGGGGCTCGTTGCGACGGGAAATCGAGCTCGCCGGGACGGCTCGCCAAGCGCTCACGAAGGGCGAAGCGGATCGCTGCCTCGCGTCGGTCCGCGCGTACGAAGCCGAGTTCCCGAACGGACAGTTCCTGCTGGAGGCGAAGGTGATGCGTATCGAGGCGACGGCGATGGCGGGAGATGGCCCGCGGGCACGCTCGCTCGCCCGGAGCTTCCTCGCGAAGAACCCGCGAAGCCCATACGAGGAGCGGATGCGCTCGCTCCTCGCATCGCTGGAGGCGCAATGATCGCGCGCGCCGGCGGGGTCGCGCTCGCGTCGTTGGTGAGCGCGGTGCTCGTGTTCGCCTGCACTGCCGGCGACGACATCATTCTTGCCACGGGTAGCAACTCCGGGCAACCGCCCTCGTTCACGGCCGGGGACGCTACGACGACCGCGGAGGAAGCGGGCCTCCTGTCGTATTGCCCCTCGAACACGTGTCCTGCCGGGCGCACGACCTGCCCCGATTCACGTTTCCCGTGCGACGTGGACCTGAAGACGGACAAGAACAACTGCGGCGAGTGCGGTTCCGTTTGCCATGCGGACGTCCAAGGGCGCGCGATGTACACGTGTGTCGACGGCCGCTGCGTGCCCGCGTGCAACTTCACCTGGGATTCTCTCGGCGGGTGGAACTATCTCGATTGCGACGGTTCACCTGAGAACGGCTGCGAGACCGACCCGAGCAACGACAACTGCGGCGCTTGCGGCAAGAAATGTACGGATCCGGCCAAGCCATGTGTCCCGGCGCAGGGACCTGTCGGTATCCCGACCTGCGGTTGTCCGGACGGCCAGTTGCTCTGCCTCAGCCCCCGTCCTCACTGCGTCGATCCAGAGAACGACGATGCGAATTGTGGAGCATGTGGCATCGCTTGCGACCCGGCCGGCCCCGACGGAGAGTTCTACCCCAATGGGTATTTGGGCTGCAAACAAGGACAATGCGGAGCTCTCAAGTGTTTCCCGCAATTCGTAGCACCAACCGGCGACTGCGACGGCGACCTTTCCAACGGATGCGAGACGGTGCTCACTTCGTCAGAGCACTGCGGGGCCTGCGGAAATGCTTGCTCGGGCCATTGCGCCGTAAGTCCCGAGAATCCATTCTCCTCACCCGTATGCAACATATGCCCACCGGGCACGACCTTTTGCGCACTTAGCAATTTCGGTGATGCCCCTCAAGGAGAGTGCGTGGACATCACCACGGATGCCTCCAACTGCGGGCGCTGCGGCAACAGCTGTGGTCTTTACACCTTCGAACCTACGTCGAAGGGGGTCTGCACGTACGGATCGTGCAGCCGCGTCTGCTTTCAAGGCCGCGCGGACTGCAATGGCAACGCCGAGGATGACTGCGAGGTGGACACCGACAGTGATCCGCGAAACTGCGGCGGGTGCGGGAAGGTCTGCGATAAAATCGCTGGTCAAGCGTGTGTCCGTGGTCAATGCGTGGTCGAGCCATGCGATGAAGACGCTGGAGAGGTCGGCGCGCGATGAAGACGCGATGGCTCGTTCTACTCGCGGGTAGCTCCGCGTGCGTCTCCGTGATCGCAGTCCTCGGCGCGTGCGCGAGCGACGGCGCTACCGACGGCGCCACTGCCGACATCGACGGCGTGACCTTCGATGGTGGGCCGAGCGAGCTGTCGGACGGCGGCGCCGATGCCTCGGACACCCCATGCGCCGACTGCGAACACTTCGTCGAGACGTGCTCGTCCGACGTCCTTTGCCCGAACAGTCCCTTCGATTCGAACAATGCGGGAGACGGCGGGCTCAGCATACTGACGCAGATCAACGTCATTCGCGGTCGCTCAGCCAGTGACGTCTGGGCTGCGGGCGCGGTGGGCTCGCTCGCTCACTTCGACGGGACCTCGTGGGCACCATCGGATTCCGGGACAAAGGAGTCGCTGAAGGCGCTGTGGCTGCGCGACTCGTCGGAGGTCACGTTCGGGAGTCCCGACAACGTCTACATACGCGGACCAGCGGTCGAAGACGCCGGGGCTCCCTCCGTCGGAGATTGGAACGCTCACGCCCCGTCGTCGATGCCCTGGGAGTACTCCCCGGGCACCACGACCTTCGTCTCCGCCTGGGCGGGGCCAGGAGCGGAATGGCTGTGGTGCGCGACGACGGCGGTGTACCCCGGCACGGGGACGAGCGGTCTCTGGCGCCTACGCCTGCCGCCGTCCGGACTGCCCGAGATCGGCAATGTGGTTCCTGACGGCGTATGCACGCACCTGCCCTGTGGTCAGATGCTCAGCATCCACGGCGCCTCGGTAAATGCCCTGTGGGCAGTCGGCATGACGGGCGCCACGATCCGTATCACCGGAGCCGACGGAGACACGCCGACCATGAAGGCGTTCGACAGCCAGACGTGGAACGCGCTCCACGGGGTCTGGTCGGTCTCGGAGACCGAGGCATGGTCGGTAGGCGCTCGGGGGACAATCCGCCACTACACCGGGGACCCAGTCCGTTGGGACGTCGTCACGAATGCGCCGACGGACGTGGATCTCCATGCGGTGTGGGGCTCCTCGCCGTCCGACGTATGGGCTGTCGGCGACGAAGCGGTCGTCCTTCACTACGACGGAGCGACCTGGTCGAGGGTGAAAATCGCGGGCCTCAACGCGCGGAGGCCCAAGCTCACCACCGTCTGGATGCCCGCCCCGGGACACGTCTGGATCGGCGGCGTAGGCGTCATCCTCTCTCTCGGAGGCAAGCCTTGAAACGATCGTTTGTCATCGCATGTGCGACGCTTCCAATCGCGACTGGCGTTGCGTGCGCGGCATCGGAAGACGGAGATCCTTCCATTGCGCCCCACTCGCCGTCGGTGGTCGAGGCTGCGGACGCCGCGACTCGAGAAGCGGCAGTGGACGCGGACGCGGCCCCACCGACGTGCAGTCCGGCGGGCTGGTGCATCACCTCTTTGCCAGACGCGGATCTGGTGATGAAGGACATCTGGCCGGTTCCAGGTCATGCCTTCGCGCTCGCGGAGAGCCCGACGCTCGGCGTCAGAGTCCTCGAGTGGGAAGACACCAGCGCAACGTGGAAGTACATCGACGACAACACTCAGAACGAGCCCGGATACGGCCAATATCTCGGTCGAATATGGTCGCCGGGCGAGAACGAGATCTATTTCGGAATAGCGCCTGGGACCATCTACCACGGAGTACGGGCGCAGCCTCCAGCGACCGGCTGGTCATGGACACGAGACCGACTACCGGACAATGGAACGAACGTGGAGGACGGCTACCCGATCTACCGCAACTTGACGAGCATAGGCGAGACGCAGCTGTTCGAGTTGTCCTCTCGGTATCCCGCGCTGGGCGTGTGGGGAACGAGCAGCGATGACGTCTACGCATGGTACGCGGACACGATCTACCACTGGGTCAGCGACGACGGCGGCGCGCCCTCGTGGGTCGCGGAGTACGTCGCCGCGGACCGCGACGACCCCAGCGAACGGCTCTACGTCCTGGGCGCCGCCGGAACGAATCGAGACGACGTTTGGTTTTCGATCGCCAGGGAGAGCTACTCCATATTTACTGAGCTGAGCTCGTGCGCGATCCTGATGCGTAAGACGCCCGCAGGGTACGACCGCATCGCCGACGGTGTCATCTCCGCCAACACGTGCAGAGACAAAGCGGGATTCTTGCGACTTGGAGACGGAGGATGGCTCACGGATCTCCAGGCCGTGGCGGGAAACCGATTCGTCGGCCTCAGGGGGGCTCGCGACGTCGTCGAGATCTCGGTGGAGGGGGACACCTATTCCGTCACCGTCGCGCCTGTTCCCGCAAAGGCCGCCGACGTGCCCTTCTCGTCGCTATGGGCTGCTCCGGAGGAGCAAGTATGGCTTGCCGGAAGAAGCGTCGTCGTTCGCGGAGCCGACGTCGGGGATGGCGGCGCCTACCAGATTTCGACGACCTCGCTGAACGGAGGGGTCCTCAACAAGCCCGCATACGAAAGACCCTTGTACCACGTTCGAGGCACATCCAACACCGACCTCTGGGTGATTGGGGACCGCTATGCACTACACAAAACGACTCCTTGATCGCCGTCTATCGCCTGCGGTCTTCTTCTCCTCCTACGTGGCCATAGGGGCGGTGGCTGCAAGCTGCTCGAGCGGCGACGGCGGGCGAGCCGGCTCCGAGCCGATGGACGCCGCGGCGGAAGCATCGCCGGCACCTCGCGACGACGCGGCGGTCGACGCTCGGCCGCCCGCCGACGCGGGCCCCTTCGATGCGGCCCCTCTCCCGATTGTCTGCGGGTCTCCGCCTTGCGCGACGGCCCTGGTCACGACGCTCGGCGTCGAGACGGTCGATCGGGGAGAGGAAGGCTTCTGCGCTCTGCTCCACGACGGAACGGTAGCGTGCTGGGGCGCGGGAGGGGCTGGCCAGCTCGGACGCGGGAACACCCAGGACAGCGTCACCCCCGCACGCGTCGTCGGTCTCTCGGAGGTCGCCGTGCTCGATCACACGTGCGCGCTCGACAAAAGCGGCGCGGCGTATTGCTGGGGAACGGGACCCTATCTGCAGAACGACGCAGCGGCCACGACCAAAGAGCTCGTGCCGGTAAAGCTGCCGATCCCACCCGCGACGAACATAGCGACGGGGATGTCGGCCGCATGCGCCGCATTCGAAAATGGCATTCATTGTTGGGGACTCAATGCGTCCGGTCAGATCGCTGAGCTGGACAACGCCTCGTCGCTTACCGCCTTCCCACCACGAGCGATGGCGGTTCCTCCCGGCGCGCCGGTTCGCGATCTCGTCGTCGCCGAGGCGGCCTTCGTCGTCCGTGAGGACGGCGTGACGTTGAGCTGGGGTGCAGGCCCGCTCATCGGGCGCGTCTCGTCGTTGTTCCCGGATCCCTACCCTGGGCCTCTCGCGCTCGGTGGCATTTCATCGCTCGATGTGGCCAATGACAATGCGTGCGCAGTCGCGGGAGCAATTGGCTATTGCTGGGGAGCCGTCGTCTCGGATCCTGCGGGGATTCCGGTCAGCAAGACGGATCGCGCGCTTCCCGAGGCGGTCATGACGCCAGAGCCCATCGTTCAGATCGCCACGACGCGTACTCTGCGCGCTCCCGTCAACGACGTCTTCGAGGATCAATACGGGAGGCCGATCCTGCAACCGCCGCGGTGGTGTGCGACCGCCGCCTCGGGAGACGTGTATTGCTGGGGGTACAACGCGAGCGGCCAGGCAGGCGACGGGACGAAGAGCTACGCGTACAAGGCCGTCAAGGTCGTCGGCCTTCCGGGCCCCGCCGCTCAGGTGAAGACGACGCCTGGCACGACGTGCGCGCTCCTGACGACCGGGAAGGTGCATTGTTGGGGAAGCAACTATTATGGGCAGCTCGGTAGCGGGCAGCCCAAGGTGTCGAGTCTCGCTCCACGGGAAGTGGTGCTGCCATGAGGCGCAAGCTCGTCCGCGGTGGCGCGGCTGCCGTTCTCGGGCTCGCGTTCGGCGCCGCCGGCGCCTGCAGTGACGATCGGACCGGTTTCAATCAGTCCGGGGGAAGCTTCGTCGTGGATGCCTCCACTTCGGACGTCGGCTGCCCGCTCCAATGCTCGCTCGACGGGCGCGCGGTCATGCGGTCATGCACGGGCGAGGTCGTCGAGGCATGCGCCCCCGAGCTCGCGTGCGGCGACGCGCGTTGTCAGGGTCAGTGCTCGGCTGCGGCCGCGAATCGAAGCTCGAACGGCTGCGAATTCTATTTCCAGATACCTCGGTTCACCGCGAATTTCCCTCAGTCCTGTTATGCCGCCTTCATCGTAAATACGTCGACCCTACCCCTCGATGTCTCGCTCGATCTCGAAGGAAAGAACATCGATGTCTCGAAGGCGATGTTCCTCACGAACCCGGGCGATGCGACGTTGATTCCACACGTCGGCCCGATCGCCCCCGGCGAGAGCGCGATCCTCTTCGTGTCCGATCGCAGCAATCCCGACGTTCCGCGACCGAACGAGGGCGTCGAGCGCATCGGTTGCCCCGAAGGCGTCGTTCCCGCCGTGTACGAGGACGCGCCCCTGCCTCCCGGCAGCGGACTCGGCAGTTCATTTCATCTGACGACGAACGCGCCCGTTGGCCTCACGACGATCTACCCGTTCGGCGGAGCGTCGAGCTGGCTCCCGTCGGCGACCCTTGTCTTGCCGGTCACGGCGTGGGCGAAGGAGAACCTCATCGTCAATGGATGGCAGGTGGGGATGAGCGGTGTGCCCAGCGCGCAGCTCTTCGCTTCCGAGGACGGCACCGAGGTTACGCTGCTCCCGACGCACGACATTGCGGGCGGGAACGGCGTCAAGAGCGCGCCCGCAAAGGTGCCGGTCACCTACCGTCTCGACAAGGGGCAGCTACTCCAGCTCGTCCAGGACGAAGAGCTCTCCGGTAGTGTCGTCTCTTCGACGAAGCCGATCAGCATCGTAGGCGGGAACAGTTGCGCGAACATCCCGACGGGCACAACCATCGCCTGCGATGTCCTGGCCCAGCAACTTCCGGCCTTCGAGCAGTGGGGATCGGAGTACGTCGGCGTCGGCTACCGCCCCCGTGCCGGCGACGAGGGCGAGGCGATGCCGTATCGCATCGTCGCGGCCCGAGACGGGACGCGCCTCGACTACGATCCTGTGGTGCCGCCCGGCGCTCCGCTCACGCTGTCGGCGGGAGAAGTGGCGACGTTCTATTCCGGGGCGGGAGAGCCTTTCGTCGTTCGGACTCAGGACGTCGACCATCCGATCTATCTGGCCGCGTTCATGACTGGTTCCGGCGTCTCCTCTGCCGGCGGCGTTGGAGATCCGGAGTTCGTCAACGTCGTGCCTGCAGGGCAGTATTTGAGCTCGTACAGCTTCTATGCAGACCCGACGTACAAGGAGACCTCGCTCGTCATCGTGAGAGCGAAGGACGGCGGTCAGTTCAAAGACGTGTGGCTGGAGTGCGCGGGCAACGTGAGCAGCTTCCGGCCGGTCGGCACGAGAGGCGAATACGAGTTCGCCAGGGTCGACCTCGCGCGCAACCACGGGCCCGGGGATACGTTCGGCACGAGCGTTTGCCGGACCGGCCTCCAGCGGATGCGGAGCAACGGCCCGTTCACCGCGACGCTCTGGGGTTGGGACTACTACGCCAGCTACGCCTATCCCGGCGGAATGGCCCAGCGGAAGCTCGTGCTGACACCACTGGTGCCGATCCGTTGACCGCGAGCTCTTCCCCGCTCGAGGTTCGGTCCGTCACGGCTGTTGCCTCGCCCTTCGCCCGCAACCTCATCCCCTTCCCCAACCCCCCTTCGCGCGCGGCCGGCGCGACTCTCCGCGCCAGGCTCATCTCTCACCACATCCACTGAGCCACCTCGTAGAATCGTGGCCGCGCGGGCATGGAGCTCGATCCCCTCTTCCTGTCGTTCGAGATCGCCGCCGCCGCGACGATCATCGCGGCCCTCGTCGGTGTCGCGGTCGCGGCGATCCTTGCGAATTTTCGGTTCCCCGGCCGCGACCTCGTCGACGTGCTCTTCACCGCGCCGATCGTGATGCCGCCGACGGTGCTGGGCTACTACGTGCTCGTCCTCCTCGGACGCCGCAGCTTCCTCGGCCACGCGTTCGAGTCGCTCACCGGCACGTCGATCGTGTTCACGAAGGTCGGCGCCGTGGTCGCCGCCGTCATCGGTGCGCTGCCCCTCGTCGTGAAGAGCGTGCGGACGGCGCTCGAGGAGACGGATCCCACGCTCGTCCAGGCCGCGCGGACGCTGGGGGCGACTCCGTTGCGCGCGTTCTTCACGATCCAGCTCCCCCTCGCCTACCGCGGTATCGCTGCCGCGTTGATGCTCGCGTTCGCACGAGCGCTCGGCGACTTCGGGGTGACGTTGATGGTCGCCGGCGACATCCCCGGCCAGACGCAGACGGCGTCGCTCGCGATCTACGATGCGATCCAGGCGCATCGCGAGCGCGACGCGGCGGTGATGATCGCGGTGCTCACCGGCGTCGTCATCGTGCTGCTCTACATCGTCGGCAAGCTCACCGCTCGCGAGCGATCGTCATGACGTCGGCCGCGCTGTCCGTCCGGCTGGTGATCGAGCCGAAGGGAGATCCTCGCGGGCTCCACATCGACGTCTCGTTCGACGTGCCGCCCGGTGTCACCGTCCTCTTCGGGCCATCGGGCGCAGGGAAGAGCCGCACGCTCGCGAGCATCGCGGGGCTCCTCCGGCCGCACCAGGGACGTGTCGCGCTCGGAGACGAGGTCTGGTTCGACGCCGAGCGGCGCATCGAGCTGCCCATCCACCGGCGACGCGTCGCGTACGTGTTCCAGTCGCTCGCGCTCTTCCCCCACATGAGCGCGGCCGAGAACGTCGCGTACGGGCTGCCTCGCGACGTGCCTCGCGACGAGCGGCGCGCGCGTGCGCTCGAGATGCTGACGAAGATGCACGTCGAGAAGCTCGCCGACCGGATGCCACGCACCTTCTCCGGAGGCGAGGCCCAGCGGGTGGCGCTCGCCCGCGCCTTCGCGATGACCCCGCGCGCGGTCCTCCTCGACGAGCCGTTCAGCGCGCTCGACGCCGAGCTCAAGGCGGAGCTCCTGCGCGAGGTGGGCGAGCAGCTCGCGCGCGACCGCGTACCGACTGTGCTCGTCACGCATCAGCCCGCGGAGGCGGAGCTCCTCGGCGAGCGCGTCGTCTTCATCGAGAAGGGGCGCGTGTCGAGAACGACGTCGATGAGCGACGCCCCGTTTCGCTGATCGTCAGGCCGGCGCCCGACGCAGCTCGCGCAGGAGCGGGAGCGTACCGAAGGCGGCGAGCGTCGCGCCCACCACACACACGGCTGTCCATCCGCCCGCGGACCACGCGAGCGACCCGGCGAACGTGCCGGCCGCGCCTCCTGCGAAGTACGTGACCATGTAGAGCGCGTTGAGCCGGTTGCGAAGCTCGGCGCGCATTCCGTAGATCACGGTCTGGTTGGTGAGGTGACTCGCCTGGACGCCCGCGTCGAGGAGGACGACGCCGACCCCGATCGCGACGAGCGAGCGCGCTCCGAGGGCGAAGACGAGGAAGGCCACTCCTGCCACGGCGAGACCGAGAACGTTGAGGCGCGACGGCGCCGGACCGACCGCGAGGCGACCGGCGACCGGCGCGACGAACACTCCGACGACGCCGATCGCGCCGAACAGGCCGGCGGTCGCGCTGCCGTACCCGAGGTCCGCCAGATGGAACGACAACATCGACCAGAAGAGGCTGAAGCAGCCCATCCCGAACGCGCCGACCAGCGCTCGCTTGCGGAGCGTCGGCTCGGAGACCAGGACCGTCCCGAGCGAGCGAAGGATCGTCACCCATCGCATGCGCTCGGCGGGTTCGCGCGCCGGCATCGCGATGCGGAGCACGACCGTGAGCACGGTCATCGTTCCCGCGGCGATGAGGTAGACGGCGCGCCAGCCGAGCGCCGCGCCGAGCGCGCCGCTCGCCGTGCGTGAGAGAAGGATCCCGGCGAGGAGGCCGGACATGACTCCGCCGACGACACGCCCGCGCTCTTCGGGGCGCACGAGGTCCACCGCGTAGGGGATGATCATCTGGACCACGGAGCAGGCGACGCCGACGAAGAAGCTCGCCGCTCCGAGCTCGAGGATCGAGCTCGAGCGCGCGACGAGCAGGAGCGCGACGATCGACGTGGCCGAGGTCGTGACGATGACCGAGCGCCGCTCGCGACCGTCGCCGAGCGGGACGAGCAGGATCATCCCGAGCGCGTAGCCGAGCTGCGTCACCGTCATCGTCGTGCCGACCTCGGCGACGCCGGCATGCAGGTCCGTCGCGATCGCGGCAGCGAGAGGCTGCGCAAAGTAGAGGTTGGAGACCGCAACCCCCACGGCCACCGAGAGAAGGAGGAGAAGGCCTCGCGGCGTGCCGCTGGGCGCGAGGGACTGCGCGTTGCTCAAGGCCGGCCGTCCATAGCATTGCCGACGCGCTTCCGTCGCACGCGGCGCGCTCCCGTCAGGGACGACGGCGACGCTGATGGCAGAGCTCGTCAGACGGCGAGCTTGAGCCCGATGGGGAGGCCCTCGCCCAGGATCGCGACGCGCTCTTCCTCACCGACCTCGGCCAGCTCGCGCACGGCTCGAATCCATGTCTCCTTGGCGTTCATCGCCACGAGCCGCTTCTCGATCTCGCCGCGGAGGCGCGGGTTCACGTCCCTCGCGCGATCCCCGGTGACGCGAGCGAGCTGCACGGCGGCATGCTGAGCCGTCGCGATGTTCTCCCACTTCAAGCGGAGCAGACGCTCGATCCAGGCCTCCACGTTCCTCACGGGGACGACGTGATGGACGCTCGCATAGACCGGCACCCGCGCGCCGACGCGGCCAACGGCCGTCCAGAGCCGTGCGTCGTCGTTCGTCCACGTCTTTTCGACGATCCAGTCGCCGAGCACCGCTCGACGCGCCGCCGAGGCGCGCTCGAGCGCCGCGAGCATCACGAGGGCTTCGCCCCCGTCCTCGGGCACGCGCTTCGGCGGCTTCAGACCTGCCTCCTTCGGCGCAACGATCGGGTCCATCGCGTCGCGGATGGCCTCCTGCATCGGCTCGGTGAGGCCGCCCGCCATACGGCGCCATGCGATGAAGAACTGCTGCCAGCCCTGCGCTTCGTTCGGGAAGCCGAGACGACCGTCGAACAGCGGCCACGCGCGCTCGATGCGCTTGGGATCGCCGGGATCGCCGAAGCCGGGACGCATGCAGAAGCCGAGGAGGAGCCAGTAGGCGCGCTCGTGGTTCGGGCTTCGCCGGCGCGATCCCGTGTTCGAGAGGAGGCGGTCGACGAGGTGACGGCATGTCTCCATCGTCCACGTGAGGCGATCGCCGAGCGTCTTCTCGAGATCGCGAAGGACATCCTTGATCTCACGAGGCGTGGCTTCGGCTTTCTTACCGAACACCTTGTCGAGGATCTTCTCGGCCTCACCCAGGCGTGACGGCGCGACCGGAGCACGGACCTGCGTGCTCCCCGCCGGTGCTGCCACCGGCGGCGCGAGCGACGCCGGTGGCAGCGCCATCCCGCGGCCACCTTCCCGCAGCGCGAACTCGAGGCGGAAGCGCCGCCCCGGCCTTCCCTCCGTGATCTCGGCGCAGGCGAGCTCGAGCTGCCCCGTCGTGAGGAGCTCGCCACCGAGCCGGACCCGGACACTCTCTTCCTTGCTCGTCGCCGGTAGGTGCGCCACGACCGGAGGTAGGCGCTCGAAGGCGTCGTCCTCGAGCTTGACGATCGCGCCGACGGCATCGCGCGCGACGTCGGATGCGTAGAGATCGAAGCGGACGCTGCGCCCGACGACGAGATCGAACGTGCGCCCCTCGGCCTCGTGACGGACGCCCTCCTTGGCGCCGCGCGGCAGAATGCATACTGCACGATTCTCATGAGGGCCGTCGCCCACACGGACGTAGTAGCCGTGCGCCGCGCCGCTCTCGACGCGGACGCCGAGGCCCTTCCGCGCGAAGCCGTAGCGGACGGCTCCGCACGCGACCGCGAGATCGGGGTCCGAGATGGGGAGCATCTCGGGAGGCTTCCCGGACCACGTCTTCAGCGCCGTCTTCAGCGCCTTGACGATCGGCGCCGCGTTGAACACGCCGCCGTTGAGGAGGACCACGTCGGGGGCGCCGCTCGGGAGCTCGCTCGCGTGGCGCGCGAGGAACTGGCGCACGTGGCGCGTGACCGCGGGATCGCGCTCGTAGGGAAGGCCGAACGCGACGATGCCGCCGCGCGGGCGAGCGGCGGTGTCGAGCTCGACGTCGGCTGGAAAGAAGCCCCGAAGGACGATGTCCTCGACCTCGCCCTTCGTGAGCGTGGTCCCGCGCGCGCCGCCGACGAGCTTGCTGCCACGTCCGAGCAGCGTGACCCGCGCCTCGGTGACCTTGCTCCCCTTCGAGCTCAGGATCCGCTCTTTGGCATCGCGGCAGGAGAGGACGAGCTGCGCGAGCTCGCCCGGTTCGAGGCGCGCGCCGCTCCCGGTGATCCTGCCCTCGGCGAGGTGGGCGAGCGCGAGGTCCATGTTGTCGCCGCCGAGCAAGATGTGCCGTCCGACGGCGACACGACGGACCGTGAAGCCGCCCTTGTCCTTCGGCGCGTACGCGATCGCCATCAGCGAGAGGTCGGTCGTGCCGCCGCCGACGTCGCAGACGAGGACGGTCTTCTCCTCTTCCGGAGAGCGCGGGACGACATGCTCGCGGATCGCGTCGACGTCGCGCATCGCATCGTAGAACGCGGCGGTGGGCTCCTCGAGGAGCGTCGGCTCGAGGCCGGCGCCGCGGGCAGCGCGGACGGTGAGCTCGCGCGCGACGTCGTCGAACGACGCCGGCAGCGTGAGCACGACGTCCTGCTTCGCAAGCGGAGCATCGGGGTGCTCGCGGTCCCACTCGCGGACGATGTGAGCGAGCAGCCGCGTGCTCGCGTCGACGGGCGACAGCTTCGGGACCCGATCGCCGTTCTCCGGAGGTTCGTCCGGGACACCCCACGGCAGGATCGCCGCCGTCCGATCGACCGCGGCGTGAGAGAGCCAGCTCTTCGCGGAAGAGACGAAGCGACCGGTGACCTCGGCGCCGCGACGGCGGGCGACCTCACCGGTGACCCAGTCGGGGTCGCCGTGGACCTCGCCCTGAAGAGGGGCGTAGAGGCACGACGGCAAGAGCAGGAGCGGCTCGCTCTCGCGGAGCGCCGTTAGCTGAGGGATCGGAAAGACGATCGGCTCCGGCGCGGTCTTCGTCCGTCGAGCGTCGAACGGAGCGTAGGCGACGACCGTGTGGGTCGTCCCGAGATCGATCCCGACGACGTAGCGAGGCGGCTCGGCCGCTTCCGCTCGAGGCTGCTCCGCGGACACCGTCACCTCGACCTCGCTCGTGAAGCCGACCGCACGAGGGCGAGCTCGACGGGGGCCGTCACGCCCCGGCGGGGCGGAGCGAGAGGGCACGGCTTCACGGTTCTCTGCTCCTCCCTTTGCTTCATCCTCTCCTCGTGCTCGTGCTCATGCGGGCCTCGGCCCGGCATCATGCCCGATGCAAGAGGGATCGTATGCGCGCGAGCCTTCGTCAAGGGCTTCGACGCGAAGCCTGGGCCCCCGCCCCCGAGCCGTGGTGATGGCTCCCCGGCGACGCCCGGCGATCAGCCCGACCGCGCGACGCCGGTCGCAAGCACGAGCATGAGCATCGCCGTCCCGGCGTCGAGCCATCGCCACGCCGAACGGCGCGCGAACAGCGGCGACAAGCGGCGCGCGCCGTACCCCAGAACGACGTACCAAAGGGCGCACGCTACCGTCGCGCCGAGGACGAAAGGCAGGCGCCCCGCCGCCGGCTCCGTGCCACCGATGGCCCCAAGGAGGACCACGGCGTCGAGGTAAGCGAGCGGGTTCAAGTAGATGAAGGCGAGGGCAGTCAGAAGCGTTCGCTTCAGCGAAACGCCCTCCGTGCTCGACATGGCGAGCGAACCGCTACGAGCGAGCAGCGACCGGCGGAGGGCGAGCAAGCCGTAACCGGCGAGGAAGGCCGCGCCCCCCCAGCGCGCGACGGTGAGGAGCTTCGGGCTCTCGGCGACGAACGCGCCGAAGCCGAAGACGCCGGCCGCGATGAGGAGCACGTCCGAGGCGATGCACAGCAGCGCCACCGGCAAGATGTGCCGAGCGCCGATACCGAGCCGCAAGATATACGCGTTCAGAGGCCCGACCGCCGCGACCAGGGAAGCCGCCGCCGCGAACCCCACCGGAAACGACTGCCAGTTCATCGACCCGTTCATGGGCATCGGACTAGCGCGCGGGCCCATGTAGACAAGCTAAAGTTCCTGAACATACTTTAGCGCTGCTAATGAATGACTATCTCCAGCTCGCCGCCCTCGTGGCGGTCCTTCGTGAAGGCAGCTTCGAGCGCGCCGCCGCGGTCCTCCACGTCACGCCTTCCGCGATCTCACAACGGATCAAGCAGCTCGAAGAGGCGGTCGGCGGCCTGTTGGTGCTGCGCGGCAAGCCGTGCACGCCGACGCGCCTGGGCGAGCGCTATTACCGGCACGCGCTGCAGGTCGAGCTCCTCGAGTCCGACCTCGCCGAGGAGCTCGCGCCCGGGCAGCGACGCGCCAAGGGCACGAACGCGCCCCCCATCGCGATCGCGGTCAACAACGACAGCCTCGCGACGTGGGTGCTCCCGGCGCTCGCGGCCTTCTCCGACGAGACCGGGCTCTGCGTGAAGCTCGAGGTCGACGACGAAGCGCACACGGCCGAATGGCTGCGCACGGGACGGGTGCTCGGCGCGATCACCGCGGAAGCGACGCCGGTGCAGGGCTGCCTCGTGGAGCCCCTCGGCACGATGCGCTACCGCGCGACCGCGAGCCGGGCCTACGCGCGACGCTGGTTTCCTCATGGGGTGACGCGCGAAGCGCTGAGCATCGCCCCTGCCCTCCTCTTCGATCGGAAGGACGCCCTCGAGACGCGCTTCGTCGAGCGCGTCCTCGGCTTTCGCAACGTAGCGCTCGTCGCGCACGGGATCCCTTCGACCCCGGCGTTCGTCGAAGCCACGATGCTCGGCCTCGGATGGGGAATGAACGTGGAGCCGCTCGTCATCGAGCACCTCCGGCGCGGGCGCCTCGTCGATCTCGTCGAAGGAAAGTCGATGACGGTGGCGCTCTACTGGCAACACTGGCGCCTCGAATCGACCACGCTCGCCGCGCTCACCCGCGCGCTCACGAAGCAAGCGCGTCTGCACCTCGGCAAGGCGCGCGCCGGCGCCTCGTCTTCCGGGCGGCGGCCGAAGGCGGTCGGGGCGCAGGGATAGAGCCTCTTCGGCTCGAAGGAACCTCAAACGGTTCGGGCGATGTCGGCGATCGTCTCGCGCAGCCACCTCGCGGCCGGGTCCGCTGCCTGCCGGGAATGCCAGACCTGACCGATCTTGCCCACCGGCAGCGGGAGCGGCGGCGGATGGACGCGTAGGCCGAACGTCTTCACGAACGGCTCGACGGCTCGGCGACTCATCGCAGCGACGAAGTCGGTATCCGCGATGAGTCGCGGCACCATCAAGAAGTGAGACACACGCGCGCCGACGTGGCGCTTCATGCCTCGCTTCGCGAGAGCAATGTCCACCGACCCGACACCGTCTCGAGTCTGCGAGACGATGACGTGGTCGAGCGTGAGGTAGCGCGCGAGGGTCAGCTTCGCCCCGACGCGCGGATGTCCTCTCCGCACGATGCACACGTACCGATCCTCGAAGAGAAGCTGCTCTTCGTGCCGTGGAGGCAGCTTGCCGTAGAAGCCGATCATGAGGTCGACGTCGCCCGACGCGAGCGACGGCGGGATCTCGTGGAGGCCCCACGGCACGACGGCGATGCGGATCTTCGGAGCGACGGCGGCGATCCGACGGAGCAGCGGAGGCACGAGGACGAACTCGACGTAGTCGCTCAGCGCGAGGACGAAGGTCCGGTCCGTCGTCGCGGGATCGAAGCCCCCCGGCGCGAGCGTCGCCCCGAGCAACGCAAGCCCGTCGCGGAGCTGCGGTGCGATCGCCAATGCTCGCGGCGTCGGGACGATCCCGCGACCGACGCGATGGAAGAGCGGGTCGTCGTAGAGCTCACGGAGACGCTGGAGCGAGTTGCTCATCGCCGACTGGGTCACGCGGAGACGCGATGCTGCACGCGTCACGCTGCGCTCCGTGATCAAAGCATCGAGCGCGGCCAGGAGATTGAGGTTGACGCCCGAAACATTCACAGCAGTGATGTTGATGTATCACAAACATCCGTTGGATCGATTGGCCTCCGGAGCACATCTTCGAGGTGGGCCAAGGAGGCCCAACCGATGAATGGCAACGCGATCTCCAACGCTTCGAATCCGGCGAGCAGCGACGTGATCAGCGTCGAGGAGCTGCATGACATGATCTCCCGCGGGGAGCCGCTCCTCGTCGCCGAGATCCTCTCCGCGAAGCAGTACGACGCCGGCCATCTTCCCGGCGCACGCAATCTCCCACTCGAGGGCTTCGAGGCGACAGCGCGGACGGTCGCTCCCGACAAGGCGGCTCGTATCGTCGTCTATTGCGCGAGCAGCACCTGCGCGAACTCCGACATCGCGGCGCGGAAGCTCGTCGAGCTCGGCTACACCAACGTGCGCGTGTTCCGCGGCGGCAAAGCCGCCTGGACCGACGCCGGCTTCGCGCTCGTGAAGGAGGCGTCGTGAGCGCCCTCGTCTCGCGCGGGACCAAGGTCGCGCAGCGCCCGCAGGCGCCGAGCAGCCTCGCCTGGCGTGCGATCGAGACGTCGGACGACGTTCGCGGTCTCGTCGCGCGCGTCGTGCTCGGAGCGGTGATCTTTCCTCACGGCGCCCAGCACCTCCTTGGTTGGTTCGGAGGCTTCGGCTTCCACGGCACGCGTGCGTGGATGGAGAGCACGCTGGGCGTCCCGCGGATCGTGGCGGGCAGCTCGATCGTCCTCGAGCTCGCCGCGCCCATTCTCCTCGTCGTCGGAGCGGGCGGCCGGTTCGCAGCAGCCTGGATGGCGGCGTTCCTCGCCGTCGCCGCGAGCACGCATGCGTCGAGCGGCTTCTTCATGAACTGGCTCGGCAACCAGAAGGGCGAGGGCTTCGAGTACCACTTCCTCGCGATCGCGCTCGCGGTGACGGTCGTCCTCACCGGCTCGGGAAAGCTCTCGGTCGATCGCTGGCTGACGACGAGGGCAGCAGAGAGCTCCCGCTGACCGTCGTCGTTCTCAGCGCAGGAAGACGAGCAGCGCCTCGGTGGGCCGAGCTCACCGAGGCGCTGGAGGTCTTCCTTCTCGGCTCCGGCTCAGGTGCCGGCGGCGAAGGAGGCGGTGAGCTTCGCGAGGGCACCGGTCGCCATCGCAGGGATGCCGGTGATCTTTCCCTGCACGTCCTCGATGGACTTCGTCACGTCCGCCTGCACCTGCTTGACGCTGTCCAGCTCCGCCTGCGCCTTGGCCTTCCCCTCTGCGCTGCCGAACGGATTCGACACCGTGACGGACGCAGACGTCGAGATCTTCGTCGCGAGCAAGGGGACCTTGGCGGTGGCCGCCGCCACCTTCGTCGTGAGCGCAGCGACCTTGTCCGGCGTCGCCTTGAGCGCCGTGACCGTGGCATTGAGCTTGTTGAGCGTCGCTTCGACCTCCGCCTTCGCCTCTGCGCTCACGTCCGCGTTGAGCTTCATTTCGACCTTGCCGTTGTCGAACGTCGCCTTCGCCATGCCCGTGAGCTCGGCGGCGGTGAGGCCGTGCTTCTTCGGAAGATTGGTCAGGTCGTCGATGATGGCCTGGACGTCGTCGACGGGCTTCGTCAGGCTCGCGACCTCTGCGTCGAGCTCCTTCGGAATCGCTTTCAGCTCCTCCATCGGCGTGAGCTCGACGGACGCCTTCGCGTTCGGCGCGTTGGGCTCTTGAGAGCCTCCGCCGCATCCGGCGAGGCTCGTGAGAACGACGGCAGCGCAGACGAGCGAAGTCGCAACGAGACTAGAGCGCATGAGTAGTGGTCCCCTTCCTGAGTGACGATCGCGGCCCGGCTGGGCGCAGGCGATCGGGCCACGGTAGATGAGTTTCGCGCCGGTCGGGGAAGCGAAAGCGCGAGGCGGTGCGCGGGGGCATGCTCGCCGGATCGAAGCTCGGAATGGCTCGCTGCTCCGGCGCGAGGCGACACGGGATCGCCGAGCGAAGGATGCGGGACCGTGCGTTCGTCCGACCTTCGAGCCCTATGTGTGCAGCTTGCACGGGCGGCGCGCCGCGTCAGCTCTCGTTGCCCTTCGACGCCCGGATGCCGAGCGCGGAGAGCCTGCTCGAGAGCGTCGTCCGCGCGATACCGAGGTCGCGCGCCATTCGCGAGACGACGCCGCTCGCGGCGTTCAATGCCTCACGCAGGAGATCCTTCTCCTCCTCGTCGATGCGGGACCGCTCGTTCTGGAGGTGCTGCCATTTCGCGCCGATCATCTCGACCGCAGCGGGAGCCGCCCCTGCGGTCGGAACGCGGAGGGCGCCATCCGTACCGAGGTCACGCGCGTCGAAGTGCTCGACGAGGAGCGCTTCCGCTTCGGGATCACGCACGAAGGCGCGATCGCGTGCACGCGCGATCGCCCGCTCGAGCTGACGCACGTTGCCCGACCACGGCAACGCCGGCGAGAGCAAGAGCCGGCGGACGTCGAGCGACAGCGCGAGCGTTCGCGGTGTGCGAGCGAGGAACCGCTCGGCCAACAGCGGGATGTCGTCGCGCCGCGAACGAAGCGGTGGGACCTCGATCTCGAAGTGTGCGAGGCGGTGATAGAGGTCTTCCCGCAGGCGGCCGTCTCGGATCGCCGCTTGGACGTCGCCGTTCGTCGCCGCGATGATCCGAACGTCCGCTCGCTTCGGCTCCTGGCGCTCGTAGCCGAGCGGGCGGAACGTCCCGAACTGGACGAAGTCGAGCAGGAGCCGCTGCGCGTTCGAAGGGAGGTTGAGGAGCTCGTCGAGGACGAGGGTGCCGCCCGCGGCGTACTCCACGAGGCCCACGCGCTTCGTGTTCGCGCCGGTGAACGCGCCGCGTTCGTGCCCGAACAGCTCCGAGGCGATCGTGTTGAGATCGTCGCTCGCCCCGAGCATCACGCGCACGACCGGCTTGCGCCGGCTCGCCGCGGCGACCGCGTGGGCCAGCATCGTCTTGCCCGTCCCCGACTCGCCGAGCACCAGGAGAGGCGCCGATGACGCGATCGCGAGCTCGACGTCTTCCGAAAGGCGCGCGAGCGAGCCGTAGCCGAGGAGCTCGTCGAGCGTGGGTGCGGGGCGGACGTCGAGGAGGTGGCTCTTCGCTTCCGAGAGCTCGCCCTGCACGTGCTCGTGACGCGTCTGCTGCTCGAGCAAGAGCGCGAAGACCGCGGCCGAGGCCACGAAGAGCTCGACGCGGCGCTCATCGACGACCCGGCTTCGATTGCGGAAGTCGACGTAGAGCGCACCGCGCGCTCGCGACGCAGCACCGAGCCCGAGCGGTGCGACGAGCGCAGCGACGATGCCGAGCGACTGCGCGCTCGCCGACGGAGCCTGGTGCATCAGCGCGTCGAAGCGAACGACGGTGCCGGAGGTCATTGCCTCGCGCACGAGCGTCTTGCTCACCTCTTCGCGTTCCATCGCCGACAGCGGCCGGCGCGAGCGGCGCCCGGCGAGCGCTCGCGTCGTACCGTCCGGCTCGGACACGAAGACGATGCCGCGGTCGGCCTCGAGCACGTCGAGCACCGCGTCGAGGCCGTCGGCGAGGACAGCGTCACCATCGAGCGCAGCCCCGACGCGTCCGAGCAGGTCGCGAGCGAAGGCCCACATTCTCTCGTGATCGAGCTCGCTCATGATCGCTGCACCGCTCCGTGCTCAATACGCACGATAGCCGAACGTGAGCGGGAAGAAGAACGCGGTGTTGTCCGCGGTGCTTGCAAGCAGGGCGCCCGGTTGCGCAGCGATGACGTACTGGCCACCCGAGGTCGTGAGCACCGCGAAGGCGGCCTCGCCCATCGCACCGAAGACGAGGTCGGTCCCGTAGGGAACGTCGTGGGCCACCGTCTCGAGGCGCCCGGCGAGGAACGTCGCCCCGAGCCAGATCGACGACCCCACTCGGATCGAGGCTCCGGGACCGCCCATGAACGCGTAGCTGAACGGTGCGCCCGTGGACGGCTTGGCCTCGGGTCCGATCGCGACGAGCCCGCGGGCGAGGAGCTCGAAGCGGTCCGTGAGCGCGCGACCGATCTCGAGGACGGCCCCCGCCATGAGCTGCGTGGCATCACGCTGATTCGGCCCGGTCGAGGAGCCGAAGAGGTGGTACGGGGTCAGCGCAAACGCCGCGCCCCATACGAGGCCGTCCGGACCTCGTGGCGGGGGCGGCTCCGCGTGGTCGGGTGGCGAGGTTTGCCCGGCATCCGCGCTCGGCGCCGATGGATCCAATGGAGCCGGCGGGACGGTGGGAAGGATCGCCACGGTGAACGTGTCGCCTGCGCCGGTAGCATCGATGTTGGCTTCGCCCCGCCAGCCGTCCCCCTGCGCGACGATCACATGGCGACCGCCCGGCACCAAGAACGCAACCGGTGACGTCGTCGGGAGCACGAAACCGTCGACGATCACACGCGCCCCCGACGGCGTGGTCTCGATGCGCAGCCGCGTCGACCGCGCCTTGATCTGGGCGATCGCGGCCTTCGCGGCGCTGCTCAGCTCCGCCTGATCGCCGGCCTCCGCGAGGTAGGTCTCGTACGCGTCGACCGCCGCTTGCGGATGCGACAGGTGCTCCTCGGCGACGCCGAGGTTGTAGACGATCGCCGGCGCGTGATGCGCGGCGTCGGCACGCTCGAAGAGGTCCCGCGCGCGCTCGTATTCGCCCTCCTGAAGGAGACGAACGCCTTCGGCGAAATCACGACGTGCCGCCTCGATGTCATCCGCTCGAGCGTCGGCCGCGAAGAGCGCGCCGACGACGACGAGCGCGCACGCCGCGATGCGCCTCGACACGGTACGCCTCAGAAGCTGGTGGCGACGGGACGCGCACAGCGGCCCGATTGCCAGACGTGGCCGGAAGGACAGCAACGCCCGAGCGAGAGTACTTCACCCTCTCCGCAAGAGATCACCGAATCCTTGGCGGGGGCGGAGGAGGCAGCAGGCGCGGTCGCGACCGACGCCGCCGATGGGCCGCTTCGCACGGGGATCGGACGCTGGCCCTCGCTCGCTTTGCTGCGCGCGACGCTGTTCGAGGGAGCGGCGCTCTCGCTCGCGATCGACACCGGCGATGGGGGCGGCTCACCGGCGCTCGCAGTGGACGGCGGCTCCGCGCTTGCGACGATGCTCGACGGCGGCTCGCTCGCATGGGAGACCGCAGCGGCCCTCCCTTCGCCTCGAGCCTCGTCGGTCGGGGTCGCTCCACCTCGCAGGAGCCACAGCATCCCCGCGAGGAGCGCGAATGTCGCCGCGCTCGCGAGGACCACGCGGCTTCGTCGCATCGAGCTCGGCCCGCCGGCCTGCGCCGAAACGGAGCGCGACAGCGCATCGGATCCGCTGACGGCATCGACGGCGCCGGATACGGGCGGCGGAGCGCGTTCGGTCTCTTCGATCGCGAGCCGAAGGGCATCGACGTCTCCAGCGGGTGAGGCTGCAGGCGGCGCCGCGGTGAGAGCGATGCGCGGGAGGGCCGCAGACGCCGACTTCGGGAGCGGAACGGCGAGCGCCGCGGCGAGCTCCGTCATCTGTTCGGTGATCGAAGGCCATCGCTTCCGTCGATCGCGGTCGCACGAACGAAGAAACCAGGCATCGAGCGGAGGGCCGACGAGCGCCATGTTCGGCCAGCGCTCGGACGGCGCCACGATCGGAGCGACCGTGATCTTCACCATCAGCTCGGCCATCGTCGGCCGGCCCCAGTAGTGCTCGCCGGCGAGGAGACGCATCGCGATCAGGCCCATCGCCCACACGTCCGTCGTCGGTCCGATCTCGTCGTTCTTCCCGTGCGCCTGCTCCGGGGACATGTAGAGCGGCGTCCCGAGCACTGCCCCCGTGCTCGTCACCGCGATCGCGTCATCGGTCTCCGACGTGGAGACGAACTTCGAGATCCCGAAGTCGAGCACCTTCGCGATGCTCGTGCCGTCGGCGCGCTCGTGGAGGAAGAGGTTCTCGGGCTTGAGGTCGCGATGGATGATCCCGAGCCGGTGCGCCTGCTCGAGCACCGACGCGACCTGAGCGAGGAGCGGGACGACGACGTCGGGCGCGAGCGGCCCATGTCGAAGCGCATGGGTCTCGAGATCGACACCGCGCAGGAGCTCCATCACCATGAACGGCGCGCCATCGAGCTCCGGCGCCGTGTCCGCGTCGGTGACGAGCGCCACGTGCTCGCTGCGAATGCGCGATGAGGTGCGCGCCTCCTGCTTGAAGCGCTGGGTCGCCTGCGGATCGAGGCGCGCGCTCCCCCCGAGGATCTTCATCGCGAGCCGCTCACCGGTGTGCACGTGCTCGACCCGGTAGACGGCGCTCAGGCCGGTTCGGGCGATGAGCTCGACGACGACGTAGCGGCCCGCAATGACCGTCCCTCGCTCGACGGTCTCGTCCGACCTGCTCCTGCCGACGTCCACGGCATCGATTGTATCTCACCGCTCGCGCCGTACGGGGACGAGCGGATCGAGAAGGTAGCCGTCGTCTCGAGTGAGGAGGACGATGTCGAGCCCGAGCCGGCGGAGGCGCCGCACGGTGCTGTACACCCGAAGAAGACCCGCCGTGTACCGCATCTGCTCGCCGGGCCAGCCGGCCTCGATCAGGGCTTGGGCGGAGAGCGCTTCGTCCGGCGCTTCGAGTCGCTTGGCGACGAGACGCTCCAATATGCGGCGCGACGGCCCGTGCCGGAGGAGGCTCACGCGCTGGCCGCGCGGAAGGACCATCCAGCGCGAGTCGCGCCCGACGACGAGCGCTTCGTCGGGGCTCGGTATCGAGACGATCGGACTCGGCTCCACGATCGAGAGCCCGCTGTCGAAGGTGTGGCTCATGGTCGTCACCTAGAAGCGGAGGCCCAGCGTCGCGTTCGCACGCCGGGCGATGGTGCCGGTCGTCTCATACGCGCTCACGTCTTCGCGGAGGTTCTCATCGCCTCCGTTGCAGGCGATGCCTCCACGGAGAAGCAAGACGATGAGGAAGAGTGAGGCAGTCCTTTTCGTTCGGTGCATCGGCCGAACGCTCGAGCAACCCCTCGGCCAGCGGAAAACAACGAAGATTCCGCGTCGCTCCGAGCCCAATGACGACCGCTCGTCGTCAGGATGACGAAGGTTCGTCACCCGGATCGACGAGCGGCATCATTCACCGGCGCGCTCTCGCCCCGGCCGGCGAGCGGGGCCCTGGGTCAGGTCTCGCTCGGCTAGCGGCGCCGTCGTCGCGCACGCCAGAGAAGCGCGAGCCCGACCATCACCGATGTCGACGCGAACAGTGACGAGGCCCCTCCGTCACGAACCTGGAGCGAGCACCCCGAGGCCCCGGGCGACGACGGCGCTGCGCTCCCATCCAGCTCCCCGTTCGGTCCGGACGCAGCGTCCGGCGACGGCAGACGAGGCACGCAGTCGTGAGCGTTCTGATCGAAGCTCCACGCCCCGCCGTCGAGGATTCCACATCGGCTTGGCACGCACTCCTTGTTCGGCCCGCACGTGTCGCCGGTGGTCTTGCCCGCACAATCCGTGAAGCGAGCCTCGTCACAGGTCGCGATGGCCGCGCACCCGAGTCTCGACTCGAGCCCCCGGTCTCCCCTGCAATCCCACGGGATGCATGCGCACGCCGAAGAGGTACACGAGCTGCACTGGGCCATCTCCGTCGAGCCCGAACACTCCGTGAGGAGCGGGTCGGAGCAGAAGGTCGCCACGGAGCTTTCGGCAAAGACGGTCGCCGCCGTGAACGTCAGGATTCCCGTTGCGACGACGGCAATCAGCGACGGATACGCGACACCGGAGAGCGCAGCGACCAGGACACGCGAAGGTCTCATCAACCCAGGCTCATCCAAGAATCGCACCACATCGTTTTAGCGTGGAATCGAGGCAATCCGTGAGACTCGCCTGTGCCAGACAGTGTCGATGGCACAGGCTCGCAGCCAGACACGGAAGTGTCCGACGTCGCTGGGCGAAAGCTCGACAACGCACCAGCACCGAAGAGCTTAGCGGAGCCGTGGAACGAGTCGTGGATGCAGCGCACTCATGCAACCGGCCCCCGATTCTGGAAGGACGAGCCCGCAGCCGGCGGTCTCCCTCGGCAGGCTGCCGGTCATCCGTTACGACACGGACGAGTTCCGCGAGGGCTCGGTTCGGATCCTCGCCGACGCGTGCGCGAGCGGGCCGCTGTGTCGTGTCCTCCCGCACGACATCCCCGGGCTGCTGCGCTTCCGGGACGTCGATGCCGTGCTCCGCGATCCCCTCACGTTCTCGTCGAAGACGAGGCTCCTCACCCCGCCGTCGGGCACCGGCTCCCTGAGCGCGCTCATCGGCGACGACCCTCCCGACCACACCCGCCTGCGCGCGCTCTTCGCACAGGCGTTCACGGCCGCGCGCGTCTCGGAGACGATGGCGCCGCGAGTCCTCGCGATCGCGCGCGAGCTCGTGCGGAACATCCTGGATGGCGGGCGCGAGCTCGACCTCGTCCGGGACCTCGCCGTTCCCCTGCCCGTGACCGTGATCTCGGAGCTGCTGGGCGTCGATGCTGCCGACATGACCGACTTCAAGCGATGGTCGGATCAGATCACCGGAGGCCTTCTCGTCACGTCGATGCCCGAGGGCCCGGAGAAGGCCGGGCGAATGGCCACCCTTCACCAGAGCCTCAGGGATCTGGACGCGTACCTGACGCAAGCCATCGCCGACGCACGGAAACATCCGGGGAACAACCTGCTCACCTTCATGATCGGCGCGTCCGAGGGGGCGGAGAAGCTCAGCTCGGAGGAGCTCCTCAGTCTCGCGAAGCTGCTGCTGGTCGCTGGAAACGAGACGACGACGAAGCTGATCGGACTGATGATGAACCAGCTTCTGTCGAGCCCGGCTGCGCTTCGCGAGCTCGGCGAAGCTCCAGGGCTGATTCCGGACGCCATCGAAGAGACGCTCCGTATCGAAGGGCCGGTCTACAACCGCCTCCGGCGAACGACGAGGCCGTGCACCGTCGCAGGCCTCGACCTGCCGGCCGGCGCGCTCGTGGACTGCGTTCTCGGAGCAGCAAACCTCGACGCTCGCGTCTTTCCCGATCCGACCACGTTCGACATCCATCGCAAGATGACGCGCCATCTCGGATTCGGGGGCGGGATCCACCAGTGCCTCGGCGCCCCGCTCGCCCGGCTCGAGACGAGGCTCGCCTTCGAGGAGCTGCTCGAGCACGTGAAGAACATCGAGCCCACCGCTCCGCCGCGACGCGGAACGGTCTCGAGCTTCCGCGGATTCGAGTCGATGCCCCTCCGCTACGAGCCCAGGAGGGCGCGTGGCACTGCCCCCGCAATGGCGAAGGAAGCCATCGAAGAAGTCGCGGTCGCCGACAAGATCGCGATGAAGTCCAACGAGGAGCTCGGCCTGACGAAGCGAGGCAGGGAGATCGTGCGGGTCGCACGGGTGCGTGAGCTTGCCGAGAACATCAAGATGTTCCGATTCGTCCACCCGTCCGGGGGGCTGCTCACGCGCTTCACTGCGGGCAGCCACATCGTGATTCACATGCAGGACGGCGACGCCGTGCATCGGAATCCGTATTCGCTCCTGAACTGCGAATACGGAAACGGCCAGACGTACATCATCGCGGTCGCCCTCGATTCGAAGGGCAAGGGCGGCTCGCGCTACATGCACGAGAAGGTGACGGCCGGGATGCAGCTCGAGATCTCGGTCCCGGCCAACAACTTCCCGCTGGCACCGAGCGCAGCCAAACACCTGCTCATCGCAGGCGGCATCGGCATCACGCCGATCTTCGCGCACCGCCTCGAGCTCCGCGGACGGCGGCAGCTATGCGAGCTCCACTACACGTTCCGGAGCGGAGCGAGCGCCGCGCTGGTGGAGCTCCTCGAGCTCGAGAGCGATCCGAACGTCCACTTCTACGACAACTCGCTCGGCCAGCGGCTCGACGTCGGCGCCCTCCTTCGCGCGCAGCCCGAGGGAACCGCGGTCTACGTCTGTGGCCCGGAGAGGCTGATGGACGAGGTGATCGAGGTCGCGCTCCGCCTCGGTTGGCCGAGGGAGCAGGTGCACTACGAACGCTTCGGAGCGCCTCGACCGAAGGACGAAGAGCCGTTCTCCGTCCGGTGCGCCCGCTCGGGGCGAGAGCTCGTCGTGGGCGGCGGGGAGACGTTGCTCGAGGCGCTCGAACGCGAGGGACAGACCGTCCCGTTCTCGTGCCGCTCCGGCAGCTGCGGCGCGTGCGAGCTCCCCGTCCTCGAAGGAGAGATCGAGCACCGAGACTCCGTGCTCTCCGAGCAAGAGAAGGCCGAGGGGAAGAAGATCCTCGCGTGTGTGTCGCGCGGGAAGAAGCGACTCGTGCTCGCCATTTGACGGGCGGCGGCCGGAGGGCCCGCGACGTCCTTCATGCGACGCAGGCGCCGCTTCTCCGATCCGGCGCGACGATGCTCAGTCGCTGCCGCGGACGCTCAGCTCCACCTTCCAGCGCTCGTCCTTCTTCTTCGGCTCGAGCGGGACCGCCTCGAGGAGGAGCGTGCCGACCTCGGTGACGCTCGAGCGGAGCGTGACCGGAACGACGTCGCCCTTTGCGCGACCTTCGGTGGGGAGGTCGACCTCGATCGGGGCGAGCTCCTCGATCTCGTCCTTCTTCCAGCGCTCGATCGCTGCGCCGACGGGGTCCTTGCGGCGGACGCTCGATCCGAAGAAGCGGAAGTTCACGCGTTCGCCGACGATGACTCCGAGTTCGCCACCGGCGACGTCCGCGCTCGTCCCCTCCTCCATCCCGAACGGGGCGACGCAGAGCGCCGTGACCGGCGGCTCCATGCCGGGCACCGCGGGGACCGCACCCTCAATCCCGACGTAGTACGCACGCGCGGTGCCGCCGCGAATGCGGATGCCGCGGCCGAGTCGTGCGAGGCCGTAGGCAGCGGCGCCACGGGCGACCGCGAGATCGAGATCGGCACCTTCGAGGACGCGCGCGCCCTCGGCCCCCTCCTCGCCGAGCCACGCGTCGATGCAGCCGGCGACACGCTCGCGAAGGACCGGGCTCTTCATCACGCCGCCGTTGAAGAGGATGCGCGTCGGCTGGAGCAGCTTCGGAGCCTTGCCCTTCTTCGCCTCGCCACCGGGGAGCGCTTCGGCGTGACGAGCGAGGAGCGCAGCGAGGTGCTTCGTGACCGCCGGGTCCTGCGCATACGGCAGACCGAGCTGGGTGAGAGCTGCGCGCGCGCGGACGGCGGGCCGCGCCGCGGAGTCGACGACGGGGAAGAAGCCGTCGACGATCGCCGCCTGGACCTCTTCGCGCGTGATCTCGGTGCGGAGCGTGCCGCCGACCAGCTTCGAGCCCTTCCCGGCGATCGCGATCTGCGCGCTCTTCGCCTTTCCGTCGCCCAGCAGCTTTTCCTTCGCGCCACGCGCGGCGTGCTGGAGGCTGATGCGCTGCCAGCGATCGAGCTCGAGGGAGCGTCCGGCTTCTTCCGCCTCCGCCACCATCTTCTGCTCGACCATGTGGGCGAGCAGCATGTCCATGTTGTCGCCGCCGAGGAGGATGTGATCGCCGACGGCGACGCGCTCGAGCACGAGCTCGCCGCCCTTGTCGACCGCCGCGATGACGGAGAAGTCCGAGGTGCCTCCGCCGACGTCGACGACGAGCACGACGTCGCCCGCGGTGACGTCCTTGCGCCACGTGTCTCCCCTGTTGGCGAGCCACGCGTAGAAGGCGGCCTGCGGCTCCTCGAGGAGCGTCAGGTCCTCGAGACCGGCGGCATACGCGGCCTCCGTGGTGAGCTCACGCGCCGAGGCGTCGAAGGACGCGGGCACCGTGAGCACGACGCTCTGCTTCGTGAGCGCGAGGTCGGGGTCGCCCTTGGCGACGACGTGGTCCCACGCCTCGATCAGGTGCTCGAGATAGCGCCACGACGCCTCGACCGGGCTGATGCGCTCGACGTCCTCCGGAGCGCCGGGCGGGAGGATCGCGGAGCGGCGATCGACGGAGGGATGGCAGAGCCAGCTCTTCGCGCTCGCGATCACGCGTGCCGGCGCATCGACGCCGCGGGCGCGGGCGTGCTCGCCGACGACGTACGTGCGCGACTCGTCCCACGGCAGCGACTGCGGGCCGTCACTCTCATGAGCGACGTAGAAGAAGGACGGCAGGAGCTCGCGCGCCTCGATCGTCCCCTGAGCGACGAGCTGGGGGATCGAGAGCATCTCCGGCACGGGCGGCTCGGCGGTGTCGTCCGTGGGGATAGGCGCATACGCGATGGCGCAGTGGGTGGTGCCGAGATCGATCCCGACGACGTAACGCGGCGTGCTCACAGTTCGACCTCGGCTTGCGCGACGATGCGCGCGTCGTGACCGGCGACGGCCGTGGGGAGCTGCACCGTGACGGCACGCCAGCCACGATGACGGAGCACGCCGGTGTGCGGGCCCTTGCCTTGGACGTTCCCGGTGAGCTTCACCTCGTTCGGGCTTGCCTCGGCCAGCGTGACCTTCGCACCTTCGTCTTCGGAGCGGACCGGCTCGAGCTTCACGTGCTCGCGGAGCGCCTTGCGGCAACCGCTGTGGACGACGCGAGCGGCCGCGCCGATGTCGGCATCGCCGAAGCTCGCAACGTCCTCCTCGAGGAAGTCGACGAACCGACCTTCGCGCTGCAGCAAGGCAAGGAGCTGGAGCGCAGCGTCCGTGGGCGGCGGCCCCGCCTTCTCGACGACCCTCTCGACGATCTTCTCGACGACCTTCTCGACCACGACCGGAGCGGGCTTCTCGGCGGGCTCGCCGCCGAGCTTCGGCGGCTCGGCGCCCTTCGGCTCCTCGAGCTGAGGCGTGAAGATCTTCGCGGCGAAGACGCCGTCGAACAGGACCTTGAAGAAGACCACCCAGGCGAACCAGAGGCGTGTGAAGAACGGCAGCGGTGCCACGAGCGGCACCATAATCGACCTTCGGCCTTCAGCGAAGGGCAGCAGCCACGATCAGGGCGCCCAGAAGGACGAGAACCGCCGCGACGGCAAGAACGTGCGGCGATCTACGACGACTGCGAGCTTTCGCCATGTCTTTCGCGGGCTCCACGCCGTCCGCGGCCGGGGGCGGGGCGACCAAGGCCTCGGGCGTCTCGTTCTCCTTCGTCGAGCGCCCCGCGACGAGCGCGGCCGAGGTCGTCGGCCCGACGAGCTCTTCGAGAAGGAGCTCCATCGCGTCCCAGCGATCCTCACGCCGCTTCGAACGCGCGCGCTCGACGGCCGCCGCCACTCGCGCGGGGACCTCATCGCGCTCGGTGAGCGGCGGCGACGCGCCGTTCGGCACCGTTCCGGTGAGCACCTCGTAGGCGAGCACTCCCCACGCATACTGATCGCCGAGCTCGTCGTAGATGCTCTCTTCAGCCGTCTCCGGCGGCACGTAGTCCGTCTTCGGAAGCTGAGCATCGAGCTCCTCGACGACGTCCATCGGGTCCCGCACGCCACCGAGATCGAACTTCGTCCATTTCGCGATTCCGAGGTCGACGACGCAGGCAGTGCGGTCCGGGCGCACGATGACGTTCTCGGGCTTGAGATCCCGATGGACGACGCCGGCCTGATGCATCGCCGACAGCCCGTCGCCGATCTCCCGAAGCCAGCGGAGCCTCTCGGAGAGGTGCGTCGAACGATCGCCGATCAACTTCCGCAGCGACGTGCCCTCGACCATGTCCATCACCATGAAGCTGGTCCCCGCCGCCTCGCCTGCGTCGTGGACCACGACGACATGCGGATGCCGAACGAGCGAGGCGAGACGTGCCTCGCGTGCGAAGGCGCTCCGCGCGAAGGCGAGCTCCTCGTCGGCCGCGTGCATAATCTTCACGGCGACCTTGCCGCCCTCGTGGTCTTGGTCGCGTGCCTCCCAGACCTCACCGAGCGCACCGCGCCCGAGAAGGCGCTTGAGGCGGTATCGGCCGAGGTCCTCAGGATTCGCCATGGACGAGCGGAATGCTACAAGGTTGCCCCGGTCCTCGTCCTTCGCTACACGAATTTAACCCGGGCCGAGGCCCAACCCCTGCGGGTGGTTGGGGCGAGGCGCGAACCTCGACGCGGGCCGAAGGCCCACCGCCGTGGGCAGTTGGGGCACCTCGCGGGTGGTTGGAGCCCCCACCGGGTCGTTGGGGCACCCCCAGCGGGTGGTTGGGGCGCAGGCCCAAGGGAGCACCGGAAGTAGAAGCATCATGGCCCAGAAACGAATTCATCTCATCGTCCGTGGCAGGGTCCAGGGTGTCTTTTTCCGCGCCGCGACGCAGCGCGAGGCCCGGCGGCTCGGGATCACCGGGTGGGTCCGTAACCGTCCCGACGGGAGCGTCGAGCTCTGCGCCGAAGGCGACGAGGACTCGATCAAGGAGCTCGCAAGCTGGGCCAACCACGGGCCATCGGCTGCCCGCGTCGACACGGTCGACATCCGCTGGCGCGGCTATACCGGCGAGTTCCCCGAGTTCGCGATCATCGAATAGGCGGGAAGCGCATTCGCCGCGCGGCCGTTTCAACTGGAGATCCATGAGACGTTACGCCTCGCTCGCCGTCCTCCTGACCACGCTCCTGGCCGGCGCCCCGGCGCTCGCCCAGGAGAACAGCGAGCCGGCATCGGCAGCCACGGCTGCAGCGAAGGAGGCTCCGGCAGGCCGAGCCATCGAGACGATGAGCGACGCCGACCTCGAGCGGATGCTCGCGCCCCTCGGGGGCGACGACGTCGAGGCGCGACGCGCGGCTGCGAAGTCCGTTGCAAGCCTCGGACAGGACGCCGTCCCGGTGATCACGAAGCAGCTCGCTACGCAGCGCAAGGCGAACACGATCGCCGTGGCGGCCGCGGTCAAGGCGGCGCGCGACGCGACGCGCAAGTCGGCCGAGAGCACCGACCTCTGCGACGCGCTGCTCGAGACGAAGAGCGAGGGCGGGGGCTACACGCCCGCCGTCACGACGGCTGTGCTCCTCCGCGCGCTCGCGCATGCCGGCACCACGCCGGCGCTCCGACAGCTCATCAAGGTCGCCGGCGACCACGGCAACGCGTTCCGTCCGGAGGTCGCGCGGCACCTGAAGGAGCTCGGCGACAAGGCCGTTCCTGCGCTGATCGAGACACGAAAGGAGCCTTCGTCCGAGCTCCGTCGCTGGGCGGCCTCGCAGCTCGAAGGAATGGGCAAGCGCATCGCGGGCGACGCCGTGCAGACGAAGGACAACCAGGTCCTCGCCGACGTGCTTCGCGCATTCGCGAACGTGCACGACATCGACGCCCTCGCGGTGATCCTCTCGTTCGTGAACTCCGATCGCATCCAGGTCCGCGCCGCGGCGCGCGACGCGCTCGGGCAGTTCGGACAGGACGCGGTGTGGAAGCTGCGCGAGGCGTACTCGAACGTGATGGGCAAGCCCGCGCCCGACGCCTGGCAGGCCACGCAGATCGCGAAGGAGCTGTTCGCCGCTTACGATCGCCTCCGTCTGCAGGAGGTCTACGGCCTCCTCGACGAGGGACTCGCGAAGGAGAAGGAGGGCAAGCTCGATGAAGCCGTCGCCGCCTTCGACAAGGTCCTCGCGCGCCAGCCGATGATCGATCGCCGTGGCGAGATGGTCTCCGCCTACGTCGCGTACGCGGAGAAGGCCAGCGAGACCGATTCGGCGAAGGCCCTCGCCGTCTACCGCAAGGCAGCGCGCCTATGGCCCGAGAGCGCCCGCATCCCTCACATCGAGGCCGAGATCGCGTACCTCGAGGGCAAGGAGCTGCTCGCACGCGGGATCGCCGACGTCGAGCCGTTCCAGCGGGCGCTCCGCCTTTCGCCCGGCCACGAGAAGGCGCGTGCCGAGCTCGCTCGCCTCGAGGCGAACGTCGAAGACCGGCAGGAGCGCATCCGCGCCTTCGCGGCAGCGGGCGCCGTCGTCGTCGTCGCGCTCGCAGGCATCATCCTCTTCGGCGGTGGCCGCCGCCGTCCGCGCCGCGCCGCGAGCGCCTGAGCGCCACAAGCTCCCGAGCACGTCGCGCGGCGTCTCCGCTGGCAGCGCCGCACGGCGCCCCGGGCGAGCTTGCGATCGCCGCCGCAGGTCGCGCGCAGTCTCCGCTGGCGGCGCCGTACGACGCCCCGGCGAGCTCGCGACCGCCGGCGCGCGGCATCTCGCCGAGAGCCCAGACGCGCGAAAGGGCGACGAGCTCATGCTCGCCGCCCTTTTCTAACGTGGCCTCGTCGGCCGCGTACGTCGAGCGCGGATCAGCCCGCCGTGGCCTCGGCCTCGGCAGCCTTCTTGGACTTCTTCGCCTTCGGCTCGCCGGCTTCGACGAGCTCGATGATCGACATCGAGGCGTTGTCACCGCGGCGCTCGCCGAGCTTGATGATGCGCGTGTAGCCGCCGGGGCGGCCATCGAAGCGCTTCGCCAGATCGATGAGGACCTTCTCGACGAGGTCGACCTTCTTCGTCTCGCCGCCCTTCTCCGTCTTCGTGCCCCAACGCGGGAGGAACGAAGCGATGAGGCGCTTGGTGGCGAGGCGCTTGGCCTTGTCCGCCTCCGAGAGCTTTTCGAACGGCGTGTACGAAACCGCACCAAGGCGGCGCGCCTTGGTGATCAGGCGCTCTGCCACGCGGCGGAGCTCCTTGGCCTTCGCATCGGTGGTCTCGATGCGCTCGTTGAGAACGAGGTTGGCCGTGAGGTTCCGGAACATCGCCCGGCGGCTGGTGCTGTTTCGGTCGAACTTACGACCTGCATTCTGGTGTCGCATTGGTGCCTTGCTTCCCTTTTAACGACTTTGAGCTGTCGATCGAACGGTGAGAGCGCCTGCCCTGACGGAGAGAGCGCTTGGCCAGCGAGGCCCGTCATCGACGAGCCTCGTGGGTGGTTTCGGACTAGTTCTGGGCCTGCTGCGCCTTCCAGCGCTCGAGCATCTGGGGCCAGTTGTCGATCTTCATGCCGAGCGCCAGCCCCATGTTCTGGAGGATCTCCTTGATCTCCTTGAGGCTCTTGCGGCCGAAGTTCTTCGTCTTGAGCATGTCCTGCTCCGTGCGCTGAACGAGCTCACCGATGAGGGTGATGTTCGCGTTCTGGAGGCAGTTCGCCGAGCGCACGGAGAGCTCGAGCTCGTCGACGGAGCGGAAGAGGTTCTCGTTGAGCGGCTCGTCCTCGGGCGTGCCCTGGACGTAGCTGGTCTCCTCGGTCTCCTCGAAGTTGATGAAGATCGTGAGCTGCTCCTTCAGGATCTTCGCCGCGTACGCGACGGCGTCCTGGGGCTTCACGCTTCCGTTCGTCCAGACCTCGAGGGTCAGCTTGTCGTAGTCGGTGACCTGGCCGACGCGGGCGTTCGTGACGGTGTAGTTCACCTTGCGAACGGGCGAGAAGAGCGCGTCGATCGGGATCGTGCCGATCGGCATCGTCGGCGTCTTGTTCTTCTCAGCGGGGACGTAGCCGCGGCCGACGTTAACCGTCAGCTCCATCGAGAGCGGGCCCTTCTTGTCGAGCGTCGCGATGAGGTGATCGGGGTTCAGGACCTGGAGGCCGTCGACGAGCTGGATGTCGCGCGCGTAGACGGGGCCAGGGCCCTCCTTGTCGATGCGGACGGTGTACGTCTTCGCGGTCGCCGCCTTGAGGACGACTTCCTTGAGGTTGAGGATGATGTCGGTCACGTCCTCGACGACGTCGCCGATGGTCGTGAACTCGTGGAGCGCGCCGTCGATGCGGATCGCCGTGATGGCCGCGCCCTGGAGCGACGAAAGGAGGACGCGACGGAGCGAGTTGCCGAGCGTGATGCCGTAGCCGCGCTCGAGGGGCTCGCACGAGAAGCGGCCGTAGAACTCGGTGAGCGTCTCCTGCTCGATGTGGATGCCGCGGGGACGAATGAGATCACGCCAGTTGCGAGTGACGATGTTGCTGCTCATGTGCCTCGTTCCTCTTCTCGGCCAGTTGGCCGTTCGTCGCGTCGTTCACGCGGCGAGCCCATAGCGCCTTCGAACCCGCTCTCCGGTCGCTACCGTCGCCTGCCCGTGTGTTCCAGTCGTTGCTCGATGAAGTCTCACGTCACGCTCGAGGAGGCAAAGCCTCCCCGAGCGGACCTCGCGGGATCAGCGCGAGTAGTACTCGACGACGAGCTGCTCGCGGATCGGCGGCTCGTTCAGCTCCTCGCGGACGGGAGCGCCCTTGAAAACGCCGGAGAAGTTGTTCTTGTCCAGCTCGATCCAGGAGAGCTGCGCGCGGCGCTCGACCTGCGCGAGCGAGGCGGCGATGTACTTGATGCCGCGGCTCTTCTCGCGAACCTCGACCTTGTCACCCGCGCGGAGCAGGTACGACGGGATGTCGACGCGCTTGCCGTTGACGAGGATGTGCGCGTGCTTGACGAGCTGGCGCGCCTCGTTGCGCGACGACGCGAAGCCCATGCGGTGGACGACGTTGTCGAGGCGGCTCTCGATGAGGCCGAGCATCTGCTCGCCGGTGCGGCCCTTGCGGCGCGTCGCATCGAAGTAGTACTCGCGGAACTGGCGCTCGAGCACGCCGTAGATGCGGCGCGTCTTCTGCTTCTCGCGGAGGCGGACGGCGTACTCCGTCAGCTTGATGCGGCCCTGGCCGTGCTGGCCCGGCGGATAGGGGCGGCGCGTGACCGAGCACTTGTCGGTGTAGCAGCGCTCACCCTTGAGGAAGAGCTTGATGCCTTCGCGGCGGCAAAGCTTGCAGACGGGACCGATATAACGAGCCATTTCTTTCCTTCAGGCGGCTCCCCTCAATGGGAGCCGGAGAACCGGTTTACGCGCCGAGCCCCGCCTTTAGGGCCCGAAACTTCAATCCCGGCGTGCCCGGAATCCTCGCGAACTGCGAGGGCGGGCGGGAGAACCGCTGCCTTTTAGTCGAAGGGTCCGAAAAGGCAAGCAGATCGATGCCTGCGTGGCACCATCCTGCTGGCCGCGGAGTCGACCGGAAATGCAGCGAGCGCCGCGACCTCCTGAGAGGTGGCGGCGCTCGTGAACAAGCTCACTTGCGTCGGGCTTGCGTCGGGCTCGTGTCCGACTCGCTCAGACGCGGCGGCGCTTCGGCGGACGGCAGCCGTTGTGCGGAACGGGCGTGACGTCGCGGATGAGCGTGACCTTGAAGCCCGCCGTCTGGAGCGCACGAAGCGCGCTCTCGCGGCCGGCGCCCGGGCCCTTCACGAAGACGGCGACGGAGCGCATGCCGTGCTCCATGGCCTTGCGGCAGGCCTCTTCGGCCGCGAGCTGCGCCGCGAACGGCGTCGACTTGCGGGAGCCCTTGAAGCCTCGCGAGCCGGCGCTCGACCACGAAACGGTGTTGCCGTTGACGTCCGTGATCGTGACGACGGTGTTGTTGAACGTCGACTGGATGCAGGCGATGCCAGTCGCGATGTTCTTCTTGACCTTCTTCTTGCCGGCCTTGCCCTTTGCGGCCGCCGCGCTCGTCTGGGTCTTCGTGCTTGCCATGATCTTCCGTTACTCCGAGAGCTCTAGACCGCCGCTCACGCCGGCTTGCGCGGACCACCGCGCGAGAGGATGCCCTTGCGCGGTCCCTTACGGGTACGCGCGTTCGTGTGCGTGCGCTGCCCGTTGACCGGGAGGCCGCGGCGGTGACGGAGGCCGCGGTAGCAGCCGAGGTCCATCAGGCGCTTGATGTTCATCTGCACTTCGCGACGCAGGTCACCTTCCACCCGGTACTCGGTCTCGAGCAGATCGCGGATGCGCTTGATCTCCGCCTCGGTGAGCTCCTCCGTCTTCTTCGTCGGAGGGATGTTCGCCTTCGCGCAGATCTCTTTGGCGAGCGCATGGCCCACGCCGTAGAGGTACGGGAGCGCGTAAGCGACTTGCTTGTGGCGGGGGAGGTCGACGCCTGCGATACGAGCCATGACGATTCTTTTCCTTAGCCCTGGCGCTGCTTGTGGCGCGGGTTCTCACAGATGATGCGCACGACGCCCTTGCGCCGGACGATCTTGCACTTGTCGCAAACCTTCTTGACGGACGGACGGACCTTCATAACTCGGCTCCAGTGGGGAAGTAAGGATCGGCTGCGCGATCGAGCGGGGCCCGACCTGACTACTTGTGACGGTAGGTGATGCGGCCACGGCTCGGGTCGTACGGGCTCACTTCGACGGTGACCCGATCGCCGGGGAGGATGCGGATGTAAAACTGCCGCATTCGCCCGCTGATCGTCGCGAGGACGATCAGTCCGTTGTCGCACTTCACGCGGAACATCGCGTTCGGCAGCGCTTCCTGGACGACACCATCGAACTCGAGCTTGTCGCCCTTGGGCTCTTTCCGCTCACGACGCTCGCTCATCAACGATCCCTTCGCCTCTCCTTCAATGCAGGGTCGAAAGACCCAGTGTTACTTCCTCTTGTCGATCGCAGCGAGAACTCGCTGCGTCACGTCTGCCACGTCACCGACCCCGTCCACTCGCTCGAGTAGCGCCGCCTTCTCGTAGTGAGGCAGCAGGTCGGCCGTCATCCGCTCGTACACGTCGATTCGGTTACGCACCTTGTCTTCGTGGTCGTCCGCCCGATGCTCGAGTTCGGCGTCGGGGGGCGGCGGGTTATACTTCAAGTGGTAAATCTGTCCAGTACGTTTGTCCGTCCGACGCAGGACCGCTCGTTCCATGAGCAAGTTCTTGTCGACGGTCAGGGCGATCACGCCGTTCAGCTTCTGGCCGCGACCGGCCAGGAGAGCCTCGAGGGCGTCCGCCTGCGGCACCGTTCGGGGAAACCCGTCCAGGAGGAACCCGCCCTGGGCGTCCGCCTCCTCGGTGCGCTGCCGAATCAGGTCGATCACGACCTCGTCGGGGACGAGGCCGCCCGAATCCATCTTCTGCACGAGGTCGGCCGGAAGACGGCCTTCCTTCTTGGCAGCCCGGAGCATGTCGCCGGTGGAGATCTGCGGGATGCCGTACTTCCCGCAGATCACCTTCGCCTGGGTGCCTTTGCCGGCGCCCGGCGGGCCTACGAAGATGAGTCTCATCGTCCCCTCCCCCGAGCAAACGCAGACGAATCGAGTGACGTCGAGAGCTTGATCACGCCAGGTCCCTCCGGCCGCGGATGCGCGTGGCGCGACCGCCGCCACCGGACAGGCCTTCGTAGTTGCGCGTGATGAGGTGAGCCTCGATCTGCGCGACCGTGTCGAGAGCGACGCCGACGACGATCATGACGGAGGTGCCGCCCCAGCGGAACGGGACCTTGAAGTACTCGCTGATAACGGTGGGCACGACGCACACGGCCGCGACGTAGAGCGCGCCGCCGAGCGTGATGCGCGTGAGCACCTTGTCGATGTACTCCGCCGTCTGCTTGCCCTGACGGATCGACGGGATGAACGCCTGCTGCTTCTTCAGGTTGTCGGCCACGTCGACCGCCTGGAAGGTGACCGCCGTGTAGAAGAAGCAGAAGAAGACGATCAGCGCGACGTAGATGACGTTGAACAGCCAGTCACCGCGTTCGAGGCTCTGCTGGAGCTGCGCCATCCCCGGGATCTTGAAGTTCGCCAGCGTGGCCGGGAACATCAGGAGCGAGCTCGCGAAGATCGGGGGGATCGTGCCGCTCGTGTTCACCTTGAGCGGGAGGTGCGCGGTCTGTCCGCCGTAGACACGTCGACCGACGGTCCTACGTGCGTAGTAGATTGGGATGCGCCGTTGTCCGCGCTCGAAGAACACGATCGTGGCGACCGTGAGGAGGACGATGGCGCCGACCGCGAAGAGGTTCAGCGGCTGGATCGATCCCTTGTGCGTCTGGAAGTACCCGATGACGCCGCCTGGGATGTCCGTGACGATACCGGCGAAGATCAGGAGCGAGATGCCGTTGCCGATCCCGCGCTCGGTGATCTGCTCGCCGACCCACATGATGAAGCATGTGCCGGTCGTGAGCGTGAGCATCGTCATCAGGCGGAATCCCCAGCCTGCGTGCGTGACGACGTCGCCGGTGGCGCCGACCGTGTCCTGGTTGTTCAGGGCTTCCAGGCTCATGGCGATGCCGAAGCTCTGGAACAACGCGAGGACGATCGTGCCGTACCGCGTGTACTGGTTGATCTTGCGCTGCCCCTGCTCGCCTTCCTTGCGGAGCTCGTCGAGCGGCTTGAACACCATCGTCAACAGCTGGAGCACGATGCTCGCGCTGACGTAGGGCATGATCCCGATCGCGAAGATCGAGAGGTTCGACAGCGCACCGCCGGAGAACATGTTGAAGAAGCCGAGGAGGCCTCCCCCCTGCTTGTTCACGACGGCCTTCATCACGTTCCGGTCGACGCCGGGGATCGTGACGAATGCTCCGATGCGGTACACCGCAAGCATCGCGAGCGTGAACAGTACTCGGCGCCGGAGCTCCGGCACTTTGTTGATGTTCGCGAAGCCAGCGAGGACGCTCATCGGTGAGTTGGCCTATCCGGAGGAATGCCGATCACTCGCCCGCCGGAGCGGACTGCGCCTGCGCGACGAGGACGGCCGTGCCGCCCGCCTTCGCGATCTTCTCCTGAGCAGACTTGGAGAAGGAGTGCGCCGTGACGGTGATCTTCTTGGTGAGGTCGCCGCTGCCGAGGACCTTGATGCGGTCGATCTGACCCTTCACGAGGCCACGATCGCGGAGCGCGCGCTCGTCGACGTTGGCGCCGGCGTCGAACGCCTCGAGCTGGCCGACGTTGATCTCGGCGACGACCGCCTGGTTGTGCTTGGTGAAGCCGCGCTTCGGGAGGCGGCGCGCGAGGGGCGTCTGACCGCCTTCGAACGAGGGCTTGAACGTGGCGCGGCGGGCGTACTGGCCCTTCTGTCCGCGGCCGGCCGTCTTGCCGAGGCCCGAGCCCGGGCCGCGACCCCTGCGGGTCTTCTTCTTGGTCGCGCCTTCCGGCTTCGCGAGCTTGCTGAGAGTGTCAGCCATGACTCAGATCTCCTCGACAGTGACGAGGTGGAGGACCTTCTTGATCGCGCCGCGGAACGACGGGGTGTTCGCGACCTCGACGGTCTTGCCGATGCGGCCGAGACCGAGGCCCTGGAGGTTGAGACGGAAGCGCCAATCGACGCCGATGCAGCTCTTGATCTGCTTTACGCGGAGCTTCTGCTTCATGACGCTGCCTCAGTCTTCGCCGTGCCCGTGGCGGACTTCTTCTTGGTGCTGGGAGCAATCAGATCGGCGGTTTGCTTCCTGCGCTTGCTCGCCACCTGATCCAAGCTCTTCATCTGGCGGAGCGCCTGGATCGTCGCGCGAACGACGTTGTGCGGGTTCGCGCTGCCGATGCACTTGGTGAGGATGTCGTGGATGCCGGCCGACTCGACGACGGCGCGAACCGCGCCGCCGGCGATGACGCCCGTTCCCTGCGACGCGGGGCGGAGGAACACCCGGCCGGCGCCGAAGTGACCGTGCGCCTCGTGCGGGATCGTCACGCCGTCGAGCGGGACCTTGAACAGGTTCTTGCGAGCCTGGTCGTTGCCCTTGCGGATGGCCTCCGGAACCTCGTTCGCCTTGCCGAGGCCGACACCCACGTGACCGCTCTCGTCGCCCACGACGACGAGCGCCGCGAACGAGAAGCGCCGGCCGCCCTTGACGACCTTGGCGACGCGGTTGATGTGGATGATGCGCTCCTTGAGCTTGTCTTCGTCAATCTGCTCGATGGCCATCGCTATCTCGATTCTCTGTAGCCGTAATGAGTCTTGTAGGTCGGGTCGTCCGAGCGTCGCTCAGAACTCGAGCCCGCCCTCGCGAGCGCCCTCGGCCAGGGCCTTGATGCGCCCGTGGAAGAGGTAGCCGTTGCGGTCGAAGACGATCTTCGTGATGCCCTTCGCCTTGAGCTGCGCGGCAATGGTCTTGCCGACGAGCTTGGCAGCGTCGCTCTTGGTGCTGTCGTCCGCCGCCGGCTTCACGTCCTTGGCGAGCGTCGAGCAGTGCGCGAGCGTCTTGCCCGCCACGTCGTCGATGACCTGCGCGTAGATGTGGTTGAGGCTGCGGAAGACGGAGAGGCGCGGACGCTCCTCCGTCCCGTTGATCTTGCGGCGGATGCGAAGCTTGCGTCGGTCGCGACCCGTAATCTGCATCGACATGACGTGGCTCCTTACTTGCCGCCCTTCGAGGCAGCCTTGCCGGCCTTCTCGCGGACCTTCTCGCCGTGGTAACGAACGCCCTTGCCGCCGTACGGCTCCGGGGGACGGAAGCCGCGGATCTTCGCCGCCGTCTGGCCCATCGTCTCCTTGTCGGCGCCGGTGAGGATCACGAGCGTGCCCTTGGAGTCGGCGGGGACGGTGACGGTGACGCCGTCGGGGATCGGGAAGTTGATCGGGTGGGAGAAGCCGAGCGCGAGGTTCAGGATCTTGCCCTTCACCTCGGCGCGGTAACCCGTGCCGACCAGCTGGAGCGTGCGCGTGTAGCCGTTGGCTGCGCCCTCGACCATGCCGTTCAGGATCGAGCGGGCGAGGCCCTGGAAGCGCGCGCCGTCGCGGCCCGCGACCGTGGGGACGACGAAGAGCTCGGTGCCCTCGGTCTTCAGCTGCACGTTCGGGGTCGCCGGACGGGAGAGCTGGCCCTTCGGTCCCTTGACCTCGAACTTGCCGCCCGTTGCGTTGACCGTGACGCCCTTCGGAAGCGCAATCGGACGCTTGCCGACGCGCGACTGGATCTGCTTCGGAGCAGCAGCTTGTGCGGTGTTGCTCATTGGATCACCAGACCTCGCAGAGGAGCTCGCCGCCGACCTTCTGCTCGCGCGCCTGACGGTCCGTCATGACGCCGCGGGAGGTCGACAGGATCGAGATGCCCATACCGCTGCGGACGCGCGGGATGCGGTCGTAGCGGACGTAGACGCGGCGGCCGGGAGCGGAGACGCGGCGGACGCCGTCGATCGCGCTGTCCTTGCCACGCCCGTAGCGGAGGACGAGCGTGAGGGTCTTCTTGCCCTCGCCGTCGCTCTCGCGGACGTCATCGACGTAGCCCTCGGACTTGAGGACTTCGGCGATGTGCTTCTTGAGGTTCGAATGCGGCATCTCCACGCGATCGTGACGGGCAAGAGCGCCGTTACGGATACGCGCGAGCATGTCGGAGACGGGATCGGTCATCATGTTGGTACCGCCTTCACCAGCTCGCCTTGATCACACCGGGGATTTCACCGCGAAGCGCGTAGAGCCGCAGGCAAACGCGGCACAACTCGAACTTGCGGTAGTAGGCACGACCGCGACCGCAGACCTTGCAGCGGTTCCGGTGACGCACCTCGAACTTCGGGGGGCGATTGAGCTTCGCAAACTGACACGCACGCGCCATCTTGGTCTTCCTTCTCTATCGCTCAGGCCGCTCGGAACGGCATTCCCATGGCCTGGAGGAGCGCGCGCCCCTCTTCGTCGCTCTGCGCCGTCGTCACGAAGGAGATGTTGAGCCCCTTGATGACGTCGATGCGGTCGTAGTCGATCTCGGGGAAGATGATCTGCTCCTTCAACCCGAGCGTGTAGTTGCCCTTGCCGTCGAACGCCTTGCGGGAGACGCCGCGGAAGTCGCGCGTACGCGGAAGCGCAACGCTGATGAGGCGGTCGAGGAACTCCCACATCTTCTCGCTGCGAAGGGTGACCATCGCGCCGATCGCGATCCCCTCGCGGAGCTTGAAGCTCGCGATCGCCTTCTTGGCGCGGGTGACGACCGGCTTCTGGCCCGTGAAGGCCCGGAGCTCGTCGACCGCGGAGTCGATGATCTTCGGGTTCGTCACCGCCTGGCCGAGGCCCATGTTGACGACGATCTTCTCGAGCTTCGGAACCTGCATCGGGTTCTTGTACGAGAACTGCTTCAGGAGGGCGGGCACTGCCTCCTTCGCGTACTTCTCCGCAAACCGGGCCGGAACGGCCTGGGTGGTCGAAGTGCCCGAAGGCGCGATCGCCGCGCGGCTTCCGCCGCCCTGATCGCCCTTGCCCTTCTTCTGCTTCTTCTCTTTCTTCTCGTCAGCCATGGCTTCCTCAGCTCAGTAAGTCTTTGGGGGACCCCAGCGGATCCCGGCAGCAGCGCCTCAGGTGGCGGCGGCAGCAGCCTTGCGCGGGGACGGGATCTCCTCGCCGCTCTTGACGGCGATGCGAACCTTCACGCCCTTGTCGTCGGTCTTCACGCGGACGCGCGTGCCCTTGCCCGTCTTCGGGTCGACCAGCATCACGTTCGAAGCGGCGAGCGGCTGCTCGCGCTCGAGGATGCCGCCCTGCTGCATGCGCGGATTGGGCTTCATGTGGCGCTTGACGAGGTTCACACCCTCGACGACCACGCGGTCGGTCTCCTTGAAGAGACGCATGACCTTGCCCTTCTTGCCCTTGTCCTTGCCGGTGATGACGATGACTTCGTCACCCGTCTGGAGCCTCTGGACGCTCATCACAGCACCTCGGGGGCGAGGGAGATGATCTTCATGAACTTCCTGCCGCGGAGCTCACGGGCGACCGGTCCGAAGATTCGGGTACCGATCGGCTCGAGCTGCGGGTTGAGGAGAACGGCGCTGTTCTCGTCGAACCGGATCGAGCTGCCGTCGGGGCGCGACGTGTCGTCCTTCACGCGAACGACGACCGCCTTCGCGGTATCGCCCTTCTTGACCTTCGTGCCGGGCATCGCTTCCTTGATGGAGACGACGATCACGTCACCGAGGCGCGCGTACCGACGGCGCGAGCCGCCGAGGACCTTCACGCACTGAACCCGCTTCGCTCCGGAGTTGTCGGCAACCTCCAGGACTGTACGCATCTGGATCATGGCGACCTCTACTCCTCCACGAACTTCTTCACGAGGCGCACCACGATGAAGCGCTTGTCGCGCGAAATCGGGCGGTGCTCCTGGATCTCGACCTGATCGCCAACCTTGTACTGGTTGGTCTCGTCGTGAGCCTTGTAACGGGTGCGGCTGCGGACGTACTTCCCGTAGAGCTGGTCACGCGAGGACGTGACGCACTCGACAACGACCGTCTTGGCCATCTTGGCCTTGATGACCTTGCCGACCATCTTGCGACGGAAGCCGTGCACCGCCTTCTCGACGGCGAGCGTCCTCGTGCTCTTCTCGGCCGCGGGGACCGCAGCGGCTGCTTTCTCTTTCGCCATGGCTCTACTTCGCCTCGTTCTTGGTGGAGGCCTGCTTCTCGTCGGCCGCGACGCGCTGGGCGAGGATCGTCTTGACGCGCGCGAGGTCGCGCTTCGTCTTGTTGATCACGCTCGTGTCGTCGAGACGGTTCGTGAAGTTCTTGAATCGGTTCTGGAAGGTGTCCTTCGCGAGGCTCTTCTCGAGCTCCCGGAGGTCTTCCACGCTGCGCTCACGCAGGTCCTTCGCCTTCATTGGATGCTCCCACGGATGAGGAACTTGTAGCCGAGGGGCAGCTTGTGGCCGGCGAGACGGAACGCCTCACGCGCCGTCTTCTCGTCCACGCCCGAGATCTCGTACATCACGCGGCCGGGCAGGATGTCCGCCGCCCACTCTTCCACGCCACCCTTGCCTCCACCCATTCGAACTTCGAGCGGCTTCTTGGTGACGGGACGGTGCGGGAAGATCCGGATCCAGAGCTTGCCGACGCGCTTCACGTGGCGCGTGATCGCCATACGACCGGCCTCGATCTGGCGCGCGGTGAGGCGGCCCGGCTCGATGGCCTGCATCGCGAAATCGCCGAAGGAAACATCGGAGCCACGGTAGGCCGTGCCCCTGTTGTTGCCCTTCTGCATCTTGCGGAACTTGGTTCGCTTCGGAGAAAGCATGGTCGTTCTCTCTTACTTGGGAGGTCAGCCCGCGATCTGCGGACGACGCGTGCGGCGGGGCAGGACCTCGCCCTTGAAGACCCAGCACTTGACGCCGATGATGCCGTACTTGGTGCGGGCCTCGTGCTGACCGAACTCGATGTCGGCGCGGAGCGTGTGGAGGGGGACGCGACCCTCGCGGTAGGTCTCGACGCGGCTCATCTCGCTGCCGCCGAGGCGACCGGAGCAGCGGATACGGATGCCCTTGGCGCCGAACTTCATGGCCGTCGAGAGAGCCTTCTTCATCGCGCGGCGGAACGCGACGCGGCGCTCGAGCTGCATCGCGACGTTCTCGGCGACGAGCTGCGCGCTGGTCTCCGCCTTGCGGATCTCCTGCACGTCGATGAAGACCTCGTTGTCCGTGAACGACTGGACACCCGGGAACTTGGTCTCACCCTTGGCGGCGGTCTTGAGGTTGCCGATCTTGAGGATCTCGATCCCCTTGCCGCCCTTGCCGATGACCATGCCGGGTCGCGCCGTGTAGACGATGACCTTGGCCTTGTTCGCCGCGCGCTCGACCTCGACAGACGCGATGTTCGCGTTCTGGAGATACTCCTTCACGGCGCGCTTGATGCGCATGTCCTCGTGAAGCCACTTCGCGTAGCTCTTGTCCTCGAACCACTTGCTGTTCCACGTCTTGATGACGCCGAGGCGGAAGCCGTACGGATGAACTTTCTGACCCATCTTCGTCTGTTCCTTGGAGGGGCTGTCTACGGCCTCAGCGCTGGCCGAGGTGGATGGTGATGTGGCTCATGCCCTTCTGGATGCGCGTCGCGCGACCCATCGCGCGGGGGCGCCAGCGGCGCATGTGCTTGTTCGGCGCCTTGTCGACGAACGCCGTCTCCACGAAGAGGGCGTCGAGGTCGACCCCGGGGCTCGTCGTGCGCGCGTTCGCGACGGCGCTCTCGATGAGCTTCTTCAGCACGGGCGCGCCCGCCTTCTTGGTGAACTCGAGGAGCTGGAGCGCCTCGCCGGCCTGACGACCGCGAACGAGATCGACCATCACACGAGCCTTGCGGGGGCTGAGCCGCGCAAAGCGGGCAATCGCCTTCGACACCATGATCCAGACCTTCCACCGGCAACTACGCCGGCCTCGCTAGTCCCGCCTCGAGCCGCCGTCGTACCGTCGGGGCGCTGATTCCTCGTTTTATCGAGGTTTCTGCGCGGTTCCCGAGGGCCGTTACGGCCGTCTAGAGACTGGAGAATGCTCGAGTTTCCTCGAACCTCCCGCACCCGGAAGGGGGGCGGAAGGACGCGCACTGTACCGAAACCCGCGCCATAAGCAAGCTCCGATATATGGAATCGACCGGAGCGCAACGATTACCGAGGCGGGACCTCGCCCGCATGTCCGCGAAAGGTCGTCAGCGGACCGAGGCGATGAAGCGCCGTAGGAGCTCGTTGAACTCCGGCGCGGCCTCGAGGCTCACGTGGTGACCGACGCCCTGGATGATCTCGCGACGCGCGGACGGCATCGCCTTGGCGTAGGCTTCGGCCATGAGCATGAAGCTCGGGAGATCCTGCTCGCCGGAGACGATGAGAGTCGGGACCGTCAGGCTCTTCAAACGGGGTACCGGGTCCGGCTCGCTCCAGAGCGAGGTGACCTTGCCGGTCCAGTGTCCGCCAGCGTAGTCGAGCACGATCTGGCGAACTTCCTCGAAGAGATCGTCGTCGTGGCGGAGGGTCTCGAAGAGATCGTCGTCGAGCCAGACTTCGGCTGCGGTCGGCTGATCGCCCTCGTTGGCGAGCGAAACGCAGCGTTGCCACGAATCGATCCCCATCCGACGGCCAAGCAGCATCGGCGCGGCGAGGACGAGCGACGCGACGCGCTCGGGATGCTGGAGCGCGTAGTCGACGGCGACGGCAGCGCCGTAGGAGCTGGCGACGAGATGCGCACGCGGGAGCTTGGCGGCGTCCATCGCGCGACCGAGCTCCTTCCCCGGCTCCACGTTGCCGACCTCGCGCGCCTGCGGCCCGAAGCCCGGCAGGTCCACCAGGAGCATGCGGTAGTCGGCGCCGAGCTCCTCGACCTGAGGCCGCCACATCCGCGCATCCAGCGCGAAACCGTGGACCATCACGAGAGCAGGCGTGGCTTCCCGTGCTCGAGTCGCTTGGCGCGCGGCCGTCATCCCACTTCGCTTATAGTGGGCCTTGCGCGCCGCCGGAAGGGGCCTCGTGGTGCCCGCCGGCTCAAAACGGCCGCGCTCACGTGACGCCACGGCTCAGCGACGGTGCTAGAAATGAGCTGTGGCGCGCTCCACACGGCTCCGTCTCGTGTTCGCCCTCGCCGCGGGGTCCGCGTCGCTCGCCGCGTGCAACGCGATCGTCGGTGTCGAGGACGTGATGCTGCGCACGCGCGATGCGGGCAGGACGACGAGGGACTCCAGAGGGGAGGAACCGGAGCCCGACACCGCCCCGCGTGACGCCAATGCTCCCGAAGAGCCAGACCTCGGCGAGCTCGCGCTCGGCTTCAATCACACGTGCGCGCGAATGCCCGACAGGACCGTCCGCTGCTGGGGAGACAACGGGTCCGGACAGGTCGGCGATGGCGTACCGTTCGACGGCAGCCGCCCCGACGTGCTCGAGCCGCAGCGCGTGCCGGGCGTGGACGACGCGGTCGCGATCGCCGCGGGCGTCTCGCATACGTGCATCGTCCACGTGTCCGGCGCCGTCTCCTGCTGGGGCAGCAACTTCTTCGGACAGCTCGGCGATGGGACGGAGACGCGCTCATCCAAGCCGGTGAAGGTCCTCGGCCTGCAGAACGCGACGTCACTCGCAGCGGGAACGAGCTTCACCTGCGCAGTGCGCTCGGACAAGACGGTCGCCTGCTGGGGAGCGAACTACTCCGGTCAGCTCGGCGACGGGCTCAAGAGCGACCGCACCACCGCTGCTCCGGTGAAGAACCTGACCGGGGTCGTCTCCATCGCTGCCGCCACCGATCACGCATGCGCTGTCCTCGAGAGCGGCGAGGTCGCCTGCTGGGGCGGCAACACCGAAGGTCAGCTCGGCATCGGCTCGACGACGGAGAGCCTCACGCCGACGAAGGTGAGCGCGCTGTCGGACGTCGTGCAGGTCGCTGCTGCGGCCCGATTCTCGTGCGCGCGCCAGAAGACCGGGCGGGTCTACTGCTGGGGGAACAACCAGTTCGGACAGCTCGGCAACGGGAGCCCCACGAACGCGCCGAACCCGTCGCCGATCGTCGTGCCCACCCTCGGCGACGCGACCTTCATCTGGACGGGCTTCGAGCACGCATGCGCGGTGCGGACGAACGGCGCGATCGCGTGCTGGGGCTCCGCGGGCAAGGGACAGCTCGGCAACGGGAACGTTGCACCGAACACATCCATCGCGACGCCGGTCGCCGTCGTCGGCGCGCCGGTCGCGATTGCCGTGTGGACCGGCGGAGACCGATCCTGCTCGCTCTCTCGAGACGGCCGAGCCTATTGCTGGGGCCAGAACACGTTGGGACAGCTCGGCAATGGAACGACGGACTCCGCCTTCACCGCGGTGCCCGTTCGGAATCCCCCCTGAGCCCAGCGCCAAGCTCGGATCTGACGAGCTTCACCGCCTCGCGGCGTGCGCGAGAACGCATCCGCGCATCGCCGGAGCTCGTAGGACCGAACCGGACCGTCGATGTGCACGAACCTTGCGCGCTGCTCGGCATGGAAGAGAAGCCGTCACCTTCCCTCGCGTACGTCCCCGCCGGAGCCGACGACCTCGACGAGCTCGCGAAGGCTGCCCAGCGGTGTCAGGCATGTGACCTGTACAAGGGCGCCACACAGGTCGTCTTCGGCGAAGGCCCGACCCCTGCTCCGATGATGCTCATCGGCGAGCAGCCCGGGGATCGCGAGGATCTCGTCGGCCGTCCTTTCGTCGGCCCAGCGGGCGTGCTCCTCGACGAGACGCTCGACGAGGCAGAGATCCCTCGCGAGCAGGTCTACCTCACGAACGCGGTGAAGCACTTCAAGTGGGAGCCACGCGGCAAACGCCGCCTTCACTCGAAGCCAAACGCATTCGAGATCCATGCATGCCGCGGCTGGCTCGAGGCCGAGATCGCGATCGTGCGGCCCGAAGTCATCGTTTGCCTCGGGGCGACCGCGGCTCAGGTCTTCTTCGGTCGCGACTTCCGACTGACGAAGGACCACGGCGTGCTCGAGGACGGCGCGCCCTGGGCACCGCGCATCCTCGCCACGTTCCACCCCTCGGCTCTCCTCCGAATGAAGGGCGGTGACGAGGACGACTACGCTCGCCTTCGTCGTGCGTTCACGCTCGACCTCGCAGAGGCGGCCTCGGCGGTGAAGTTCCGCTCGGATCGCGTGCGCCGCGGTCGGCTGCGTCCCTCGGCGTCCGTCTGACGCGGGGATGACGCGCGCGCCAGCTCAGCGAAGGATGATCGAACGCGACCGTGACGCGCTCATCGGCCGGTAGCGTCTCGAATCGAGCCCGCCCAGCTCGTCCGCGAAGCGCGCCGTCGGATAGCTGCGGACCGTCCACGTGTACGGCCCGACCGCCGGCGTCGATCCGAGACCGGCCACGTCGGGGAGTGCCGCCTCGCGCTGTCGCGTGATGATGCGCATGGTCGGCCCGCCCGCCTGTGGAACGAGCACGTGCTCGAAGACGCCCTCCCCGTCGACGAGCAACATCTCGCCCGCGCCGCGCGTCTCACCCTCGAGCGGCGATGTGGCGGTCGGCGGTGCGGGGAGCTCGATCTCGGTGAGCACGTCTACGTCGAAGCCGCGCTCGCCCGTGTCGCTCACGACGCCTTCCGCCGTGGCGGTCACGCGGTACGTATAGGCGGCGTTCGGGATCATCGGCATGCGAATCGAGCTTCCAAGCGGGAGCGACACGAGCAGCGCATTGCTCGTGCGCGAGAAGGAGAACCTCACGTCGATCGCGGACGGCGCGACCCCGGCCGGCGCCTTCACGGTGAGCTTCGACTCGACGAAGTGCGAGATCGGCTGGAGCGCGATCGTCGCGAGACGAGCGGTCCCAGCGTCGACCGGAACGACGGTCGTGCCGTATGCGGTCGCCTTCTCGAAGCCTCCGGCGGTCTCGAACTCGACGACGTGGATCGTGGCATCCATCGCGTAGGCACGCCCGAGGACGGTGAGACCGGACGCGAGGTCGCCGGTCACGCCGTAGACGCCGTCGCCGCTCGCAAAGAACGCGAGCGAGTGTCCGGCGGGCACGGCCCGGTCGAGGCGCACGTCGACACGCGACCTCCATGCACGCGCGAAAGTACGTGGCCCCTCGATCGAAGGCTCGACGTAGCGCCAGCCGAGCCCGCGGTACACGAGCAGGTCCGGGTCGGGCGAGCCTGCACGGTCGAGCTTGACGGAGAGGTCGTAGCGGAGGGGCGTGGTGCGGAGCCCGCCGAAGAACCCGACCTCGTTCGTGATCGTCGTCGCCACGGTCGCGCTTGGCGCGCCGGGCGGGAAAACGGATGCCGGCTCCGCGCGGACGAACGCCCCCGGAACGACGTCCTCGCCGCGCCGTACGATGCCGACCACCTCGCGTGCGCGCCGGTCCTCCGAGGGGAAGACGGACGACGGACAGGAAGCACGACGGCTCCCGGGCGTGGCCCCGGGATCGTCCGAGAACACGCAGTCCTCGAGCTCCGCGCTGCTGTCGCAGGCGGCGATCGTCGAGGCGAAGAAGAAAAGGAGAAGCGTCCGGGCCAAGCTCGACACGGCGCCGGCAGCCTATCACGTCCGAGCGCTCGACTCAGCGCCCTCGTCCGACCGAGGCCGGCGAATGCTCCTCGTAGACACAGACGTGACGGTCGCGCCCGGCTTCCTTCGCCTCATAAAGCGCGCGGTCGGCGAGCTCGATGACCTCTTCGACCGTCCAGGAGCCAACGACGGTGGCGACCCCGGCGCTCAGCGTGACGACGCCATGGGCCTCGCTCCCCTCGTGCTCGAGCGCGAGCTCGCGCACCGCTGCGCGGAGCCGCTCGACCAGGTTCGCCGCCCCCTCTTGGCCGGTATCGGGGAGCACGAGCGCGAACTCCTCGCCGCCATACCGTGCCGCGAGGTCGGCGGGCCGGCGCACGACTCCGTCGAGCGCGCGGGCGACCTCGACGAGGCACGCGTCGCCGCGCTGATGACCGTAACGATCGTTGTATCGCTTGAAGTGATCGACGTCGCAAAACACGAGCGACAGCGGCTCGCCGCTCCGGGCGGCGCGTGCGACCTCGGCGGCGATCTGCTCGTCGAACCGACGGCGGTTCGCGAGCCCGGTCAACGCGTCGGTGGTCGCAAGCCACTCGAGCTTCTTCGCAAGCTCGATGCGCTCGGTGACGTCGACGGCGAACCCGCAGATGCCGGCCGCCTCGCCGTCCGGACCCGGGATCGGGAAGCGAACGCCGGCGAAGTGCAACGGCCGATCCTGGGCCGGCAACGCATAGGACACGCTCGCCATCTCTTGCCCATCGAGCACGCGGCGGTCGCTCGCGGCGAACCTCTCGGCGAGCGCGGGCGGGAAGAGCTCGGCGTCCGTCCTCCCAATCGCCTGCTCGAGCTCGACGCCGAAGACGCGGAACCCCCACCGGCTGCCGTACCGATACCGGCCCTCGGCGTCCTTCACGTAGAAGACGGCAGGGACGTGCGCGAAGATCGTCTCGAGCAGCGCGCGGCTGCGCTCGAGCTCCGCCTCGAGCGCAGCGACACGCCGACGAAGCGTCTCGTTCTCTTCGTCTCGGTCGCCATCACCGGCCATGATCGACCAATCATCGTAGCAACCGACCGGGCGATCTCGGTCGAGATTCGGGTGCGCCCTCCGCCCGTCGCCATCGGGCCGCCGCAGCGTGCCTACCTCCGGGGCGCTGGGGCCGGCCTGGGCGGAACACGGATGGGGGCAGGCGCTGCCGGAGAAGGCGTCACGGGTCTCGGTGCGGGAGTGACCGGCGCCGCCGGCATCCGCTGCGGTAGATCGAGCGGCGCTTGCGGCGGGTGCGCCTCGAGCGGCTTCGGACGCGCGATCTCGGCGAGCGTCCGCTGCTCCTCGAGCTGGATGTACGCCTGGCGGATGTCCTCGACGAGGCCGTTCGTGCGGGACCAGTCCTTCGGCGGCTTGTATTCGGACGCCTCGCCGAAGACGAAGTAGCGATCCAAAAACTCCTGCCGCTCCTGCATTTTGCGCTCGAAGACGGTCCGCAGGTCGGACTGGCTCCGGATGATGTACGGCGTGAGGATGAGGATGAGGTTTCGCTTCTCGTTCTGGTTGGT
>MKVQ01000032.1 GCA_001899635.1 Myxococcales bacterium 68-20
GAAACCTCACGCGGCCGCCGCGTGACGAATCATCCGGCATCTACTTTGACACTCACCGGTGGCCGTCCGTTCGGGGCCGTGCTCGTGCGTGACGGTCGGGTGATCGCGCGCGCGGTCAACGAGGTCAATCAGACGAAGGATCCCACCGCCCACGCCGAGCTCCTCGCCATTCGCAACGCGAGCCACAGCCTCGGTAGCGCCAGCCTGAGCGGCTGCATCGTCTACGCCAGCGGGCATCCCTGCCCGATGTGTCTGGCAGCCATGCACCTGTGCGGGATCCAGGCGGCCTTCTTCGCTTACTCGAACGACGACGGCGAAGCCTACGGCCTCTCCACCGCGTCGATCTACGCGCAGATGGCGCGCGAGCCCCAAGCCCAGTCCCTCGCCTTGCGGCCTCTGCGCCCGGAGGACGAGCACGGACTGTACGACGAGTGGAAACGCAAACAGGGATGACCGTTCAGGAACCAGAGATGCGTCAGGCCGTCGACTCCTCGCGTACGTCCGCCCCTGTCGAGCTCGTGAACGTAACGCTTCCCGACGGCCGCCGGGCAGACATCCTCCTCCGCGATGGCCGCATCGCATCGATTGGCGATCACCGATCGGACACGGGAAGGAGCGCTCATCGCGAGGAGACATCCATTCAACTCGACGGCGCATTGCTGCTGCCCGCGCTGGTGGACGGCCACTGCCATCTCGACAAGACGTTCCTCGGAGCACCGTGGCAGCCGCACCGTGCGGCGAGCTCGATTCGGCAGCGGGTCGTGGACGAGCGCGCTCTGCGCGACGGACTCGGCGTCTCGGTCGCGCAGCGAGCCACGGCCCTCGCCAACCGCATGGTGTCCCTCGGCACCGGTCACATCCGCTCCCATGTCGATATCGACCCGGCTTCGAAGCTCGAGGGCCTACACGCGCTCTTCGAGGTGCGCGAAGCGTTTCGTGACCGGCTCGGTATCCAGCTGGTCGCGTTCCCGCAAAGCGGGATCGTCACCGCGAAAGGAGTCGCCGATCTGCTCGACGCCGCGCTCTCGGAGGGCGCCGACCTGATCGGTGGACTCGATCCCGCCGGCTTCGACGGCGACGTCGACGGTCAGCTCGACGTCGTCTTCGGGCTCGCGGACCGGCACGGAGCAGGGATCGATATCCACCTTCACGACGGTGGCGAGGTCGGCACCCTTCAACTACGCGCCATTGCCGAACGCACCAAGGCGGTGGGGCTCAGCGGCAAGGTCGCGGTCAGCCATGCTTACGCGCTCGGGCAGGTCGACGACCACGAGCTCGCACGGACGGCCGCCGCTCTCGGCGCAGCCGGGGTCGCCATCATGACGAACGGCCCCGGCCGCTCGATGCCACCGCTGCGGGCTCTCCGCGAGCACGGCGTCCGAGTGTTCGCTGGCTCCGACAACATCCGAGACGCCTGGTGGCCGTATGGAACCGCAGACATGCTCGAACGAACGACCATCATCGGGCTCCAAGCCGAGCTGATGTTCGACGACGATTTGGAATGGGCAGCTTCGCTCGTCACCGACTCCGCGGCTGAGGTTCTCGGAATTGCCGATTACGGACTACAGCCCGGCTGCCGCGCAGATCTGGTCGTGATCGCAGCGAACAGCGTCCCGGAGGCCGTCGCCTCCCACCCTGAACGCCTGCTCGTGGTGCACGACGGGCGTGTCGTGGGCCCGGTGCCGCGCGATCGTCACGCTCGTTCGGATGATCCGGCCGCGGGGGGATCACCTTTCTGCGGCCCGGATGGGTGAGGTTTCGAGAAAAAGCATCGAGGACCGGAAGGCCTCTCATGGACTTCGCGCAGCGCACCATCGACGTTGCCCGCAAGAACGTCGAGGAGGGAGGGCGGCCGTTGCGACCGTCATCGTCAAGGACGGCAAGGTCCCGGCGGAGAGCCCGAACCGCGTCGCGCAGACCCATGATCCGACCGCGCGCGCCGAGATCCTCGCGATCCGTGAGGCGTGCATGAAGCTGGGCTCCGAGCTCCTGAGCACTCTCCTTGGTGCCGATCGTTAGCCGCGTGATCGGTTTCGTCGACGCTAGGGACGCTTGCGACGGAGTTTCACGTTCAGGAACTTATCGATTCCCGGATCGCTCGGGCCGGCTGAATAGATATAAGGCTCGAACCCGTCAGCCTCGAATTTTAGCTCTCCTTCTGCCTTATCCACGAACAAGCATCCAGCAACCCACATATCGATCGGCCCCCACGCGCCGTCGGGGTCTGCCACCAAACTGCAACCTGGACCGTCGCACTGCAGAAACGATATGCGAGCGCCGGGAATCGGCGCGAGGTCGGAGGGGTTCGGCGACTCGTCGAACGAGTGCCCTGAGGATTCGCCCTCGGTTACGGTTCCTTTGTACTCGAGCTCCCCCTCTCCGAAACAAGCGGAGAGAGCGAGCGCGGCGCCCATCCGGAGCAAGAATGTGCGCCGAGAAATCATGCTCGCGACGGACTGCAAGTTGCGGGCCGGTCGCAGATCGAGCGAGAAAGTCTGCGTTCACAACCGAGCGCCATGATCGTCGCGTCCTAGGTCGTCGAAGGAGCTCTCGGTGCTCCCCCGAGTGGCGCTCTTGGCCATGGACCGGTCGCCGCCGCGGCCGGCTTCACTCACGGGTTCGCGGGCGCCGGCGCGGTGCCGAAGACGAACGGCGCGCTGTAGATGCTCGTCCGGTAGACCGAGGTCCGCGGTGCGCGCTCGCCGATCTTCCAGCCGTCCTTGGTGGCCGTCACGCGCACGTAGTACGTGTGGCCGCTCCGGAGCTGATCCTTCGGGATGCTCACCGACGCGTCGTGCGTGATGAACAACGCCACCGTCAGGTACTTGCGCGCCGTCTCGAGGGGCTTGCCGAGGTCGGGGGTCAGGTCGATGAGCTCGACGCGGTGGTACTCGGGCGCGCCCTTGGTGGCCGGGGTGAACGCGACAACCGGCGCGTGGACGTCGGGGATCGAGGCGATGGTACTGTCCCAGGCGATCGCCTTTCCGTCGACGGTGATCGCGCTGGGCGGACCGACCTCGAGGCTGAACGACGGCTCGCTGGTCGTCCTCGGGAACGAGTCGCTCACGCCGCCGGAGAGGAATCGGCTGCTCTCGTCGGGCAGCTTGACCTCCGTGTAATACGTGTACGAGACGGCGTAGAAGTCACGCATCCCGGTGTCGTAGACACGGGGGCCCTCGTAGGCGAACTTCGAGAGCTCGCCGGGGTGGACGAAGCCCTTTCGCGCGTTCTCGCAGCCGATGGTGCACACGTCCGGGTTGCAGGTCGCGCTCTGCGGGTTGGGGAAGCAGCTCAGGTCGACGGGCTTTCGCCGAGCGCCCGTGGAGAGCGTCCAGGTCGTGGGCGCGACCGAGGTGTAGACAGCGGGGCCGGCCCCGGCCTCTTGCGACATGCTGATGCTGGCGCTGCTGTTGGTGGTCTCGTCGGGGGCGCCGAGCGCCAAGCGGACGGCGTCGAAGGTTCCGCCGTGGAAGTCGATGGTGAAGCTCTCGGTCTTCGGCGCTTCGAGCGTGCCGGTCACCGTGTTCGTCTTGCCGTTCGCGAAGTCGGGCGACGCCGCGTGCAGCACGCCGATGACGGTGTTGCTGCTGACGAGGCGCCACGGCTCGAAGCGCGACATGGGATCGGCGGGATCGATCGGCGTGTTCTTCCCCTCGGTCCGATCCTGGAGGATCAAGAGGTCGTCGTTGGCGGTGGCCGACGGCAGACCGCTCGCGTCCTCGCCGTACGGCATCGCGAGGGCGGTGCTGTCGAACGTCCAGTCCTGGCTCGACGTCGCGTCGGCGGTGGGCGGGTTCTGGACCCCGCCCGACTCGTCGTCGACGACGAACGTGCCCGCGCGATAGAAGTACGAGTGAAGCCCGAGCCAGGAAAAGCTGTCGCCCTCGACGATGCCCTGGGGCGCCTGCACGGTGAGGGCGAGCTTCGTGTCGTCGGTCATCACGGTCGCGTCGGGGCGGCCCCAGTAGTCGTCGCCCATCTCGACGTTGCGCCCACCGTCGATCGAATAGCGAACGAGGTAGATCGGATCCTCCGCGGGCGCCGAGGTGCGCTGGAAGCGCGACTCCAGGACATATGGCGCGCGCGGCACGCCGGTGAAGACGAAGGCGCCGTCGTCGCGCACGGTGGGCTGGAAGGTCGTCTCCTTGCCATCGACGGTGGCAACGATGGTCGGCGTACGCGTTCCGTAGCGACTCGCCCTCTCGACGGGCGCGTTGTCGGCGTGGCCCCAGCGGTTGGCGAAGTGGACGACGACGTCGTCGCTCTCGACGCCGGTGTCGCTCCCGGCGTCGGCACTCGGCTTGCCGCTCGAGCCGTCGTCGGAGCTGCTGCACGCAGGAACGAGGAGAAGCGAGAGCGAAGCGAAGAGGGAGGCGAGCGCCGTCGGTCGGCGGGCGAAGGAAGGCATGATCTACCCGTTAGCCGAGCCGAAGGCGGGGTGTCCATCACCTCGATGGGGACGGGTCACAGTTGGTACGTGCTTGTGTGGACGTGGCTGCATGTGGCCCCAGTCACGCGCGCCCGACGGTCGCGATCTCCGAGCGCGACCGTGGTGGTTCCGCTCTCCAGGTGGGGTTTTCACCCTTGCGGCTCTCGGGCTCGCATCCCCTCGTCCTATCGCCGTCCACCGAACGACCTGGTTGGCTGAAGGGATACGCGGTCTCGTTCTCGAGAGAGCAGCACCGGGTGCGGGGGCGCTGGACCTACGTCCCCCACGCCCGCACCCCCACGGCACCCGGTGCCGCCCTCACCGCGACTCCCCCCACTTCCCGGCCTGAGTGTGGTCGCGCTCAGCGACGGAGGGCGGTGCCCTCGACGTAGCCCTCGGCGATCGCGAGCAGCCGGTCGTAGTACTCGGCGCTCTCGTGCTCTCTCTTCAGCATGCGGATGCTCGAGCGATCCTTGCACTTCTTCCAGTCACCCGACACGCTCGACGTGCCCGCCTTCGGCTCGGTCTCGAGCTCGACGCTCCAGAGCCCACGATCCAGGATGGCGACGAGGCCCACGTCCGACCACGTCGACACGTCCATGACCATCCTGGCGTTGTTCGGGAGCGTCACCGAGGTCCACGCCGCGTCCGCGATGATGTCGTCGTGCGTCTTCCGCCAGATGGCTTGATTTCGCCATCGAGGTGGTTGAAGTACTTCTGCCGGTCCTTCTCTTTCAGCGGCATCGACCCTCTCCCCCCCGGGGGCGCGCGGCGGCACGACGACGTCGTCGTGGGCGCCCCCGGCTCGTTGGCTCGAGGACGTATCACGTGCTTCGCAGTCGCTGACGGCAAAAATTGCCAATTGTCCGAATTGCGAAGTCGGTCGTCCGGAATGCGAAGGCGTGGTCATCGTTTCTGGCGGGCTGGCCGATGGCAGCTCACCGAAGCGCGCGAGGAAGCGCCGCGCTGATTCCGGGGACGATCGGACGTCGCCGCGCGGCGCTCATCGTCGCTCTCGCCACTGCCGTTGCTGCGGCTACGGAGGTCGGTGACAGCGAGCTTGCAGAGACGCCACGGCGACGCTGAGGAGATGGCTCGACTCCGCTCGCGAACGATTGGATGGATGGCGGTCAGGATCCGTCCAAGACGAGGCTAAGCCCAATGCCGCTCCATTAGCGGGC
>MKVQ01000033.1 GCA_001899635.1 Myxococcales bacterium 68-20
CTCACCGGTTGGAGAAGCGCAGCTGGAAGATGGACGTTTGTCCGCATACGCGGACGAACGTCCATCCTCTTCACGGCGCACCATGACGTCATTGTAGCGTTCACGCGCGCACGTGCACCCGCCCCGGGCACGAGCACGTGAACGGCGATGGACTTCGTGCCCAGGCCCCGCGAGTGAGCTCGTCCGAGCCGTGGTCGACGAGCTTCTCAGCGGTGGACATCCGAGCGGCCACGGTCGCGGCCCGTAGAAGCGTGTTGCCGTCGCGCCGGATCCGGACGATGACGCGCGCCGTGCCCCAGCCGTCCGAGACGCCGAGCTTCTGGGCCACGGTTCGTGAGGCGGTGCGCGGGACGGAGCAGGAGCTCACCTCCGTCCCCATCAAGCGCGCGGTGCTCTTGCTCGCCGTGCCGATGGTGCTCGAGATGTCGATGGAGTCGCTCTTCGCGATCGTCGACATCTTCTTCGTCTCCAGGCTCGGCTCGGACGCCGTCGCCACCGTCGGGCTCACCGAGTCGATGCTCTCGCTCATCTACGCGCTCGCGATGGGCCTGTCCGCGGGCGCTACCGCCCTGGTCTCGCGCAAGGCAGGCGCGAAGGACCTCGACGGCGCCGCGACAGCGGCCGGCCAGGTGATCCTCGTGGCGCTCGCATGCGCCACCGTCCTCGGTATCGTCGGCGTCGCGCTCTCCTCGCACCTCCTCGGCGCGATGGGCGCCGCCCCCAGCGTCGTCGCCACCGGCTCCGGCTACACCGCGATCATGCTCGGCGGGAGCGTCACGATCTTCCTCCTCTTCGTCGTGAACGCCATCTTCCGGAGCGCCGGCGACGCGGCAGTCGCGATGCGCTCGCTCTGGCTCGCCAACGGCCTCAACATCGCGCTCGCTCCGTGCTTCATCTTCGGCCTCGGCCCCTTCCCGCGCATGGGGGTCGCCGGCGCCGCCGTGGCGACGACCCTGAGCCGTGGCGCCGGCGTCGGCTACCAGCTCCTCGCGCTGAGGCGCGGGCGCGGACGCCTCGTGCTCCGGCCGCACCATCTGAAGCCGAGACCGCAGATCATCCGCGAGCTCCTCAAGCTCTCCGGCGCAGCGAGCCTCCAGGTCCTCATCGAGACCGCGAGCTGGCTCGGTCTCGTGCGCATCCTCTCGGCCTACGGGAGCATCGCGCTCGCCGGCTACACGATCGCGATGCGAGTCGCGATCTTCGCCCTCCTTCCGTCGTGGGGCCTCGCCAACGCCGCCGCGACGCTCGTGGGCCAGAACCTCGGGGCGGGCGAGCCCGAGCGGGCGAAGCGCTCGGTGACGACGATCGCGCGATACAACGTCGTCTTCCTTGGAGTGGTGGGGCTCCTCTTCGCGCTCGCCCCTCACCTCGTCGTGAGCCCCTTCACGACCGACGCGCTCGTCGAGGCCTACGGCTCGGACTGCCTCCGCATCGTCGCGCTCGGGTTCGTCGTCTTCGCCTACGGCATGGTGATGGTGCAGGCCTTCAACGGCGCCGGCGACACGGTGACGCCCATGCTCGTCAACCTGGCGTGCTTCTGGTTCTTCAAGATCCCGATCGCGTACGTCCTCGCGAACGGCCTCGGCCTCGGTCCTCGAGGCGTCTTCATCTCGATCACGGCGGCGTACGCCGTCCAGGCCGTCGTCAGCTCGACGCTGTTCCGGCGCGGACGCTGGCAGACGAAGCAGATCGGCTGACGTCGCTTTCGAGCGACGAGCCGCGAGTCACTCTGCCGGCGTCGCCTTTTCCTCGGGAGACTTCTCGATCGAGAGTGGCAGCGTCGAGCGCTCCGACATCTCGCCGGCTCCAGTGACCAGACGAATCGAGTAGCGATTGAGAGCGCCGACGCGGATCAGGCCCGGAGGGACAATGACGTTGACGGGAACGGCGACCTCCGACCTGCCGCCACCGTATCGCGGCTCGACGATGTACTCACGGTCGACTCCTTCGTCGCTCCCATCGCCCTGGAAGCGCACGTAGGCCTTCGAGACGAACTGGTCCTCGGGGAGGGTGAAGTAGACCGTGACGGTCATCGGACAAGCACCGCCGGACACCGACGGGCTGCACTGGACGGTGTCTCGGGTCTTCCCCTCGTTGATCGACGGACCGACCACTCTGGTGACCTGGGGCCGCGGGCCGGGCTCGCTCCAGCCATCGCTGTGGGTGCACGCGGGCCCCGCGAGCAGCATCGCGGCAGTGAACGACCCCATGACGATGAATGAGCTACGCACGCAGATTGATTAGAGCGGGCCACATCGCGGCGCAAGCGTGAACGGCCCGCGCCAGCGGCCGCGCCCCGGCCGCGAAAGCTCGCGGGCGATCCGCTCGCCGGCACGCTACGGCGCCCCGAAATCTCGCGGTGTCGACGGCCGCCGCTCACTCGCGGAGGAGCGGCTCCCGGTAACGAACGAACTGGTGGATCATGCCGGAGAGATCGGTCGACGGGCTGACGAGCTTCGCACCGAACCCAGCCGGTGTGTCGTCGCCGAGGTGCTCCTGCGTCCACGAGACCTGCGCCTGACATTCCATCCGCACACCGCCGGGGAACTGGAGGGCGAGCGAGAGGTGGGCGCCGAGCGGCGGAAGCCTCGCGTAGGTCGCGACGAACACGCCACCGTGACGGAGGACGTCATCACCGTCCATGCTCCGCCAGAACGTGCTCGGGCTCGCCGCGTCGAGCGACACGTCGAACCGCGGCAGCGACGTCGAGAGCGTCGAGATGCGCTGCTCGAGCCGCTTCACCGCGCCGACGAGCTCCTCCATCCGCATGTCGAGCAAGCTGCCCGGCGGCGGAGGCGTCGTCGCGCCGGCGGTCCTCGGCAGCCCCGGCGGTCCGGGGAAGCTCGGGCTCATGGCGCGCTCGGGCGCGCGCGGGGGCAGCGTCCCGGACGGCCCGACCTGGCCTTGCTGCAGCTGCGGGGCCGGCGCCGCGTTCACGCGCTTCGCCAGCTCGGTCAGACTCGCAATCACGCTCTGGAACGCCGCCGTCTGCTCGCGGACGACATTCACCACCGCGACGGCGGCCGCCGCACTGCCGTCGTCGAGCCGGAGCTCCACGCGCGGCGGCTTGCCGAGCGGGCGCAAGGCCTCCTGCATCCGATCGAGGACCGGCGCGAGCGCCTCGACGTCGGTTCCCTTCGCCGCAGCCGCCGATGTCGCCGCGATCGTCGCATGCGAGATCGCCTCGCGGATGCGCTGGAGCTGCTCGTCGACGCCCGAGAGTGCGCCGGTGACGCGCGCGACGGGATCATCCCCCTTCTTTCCGGAGCGCCCGGTACGGACGAAGGCGTCCTTGATCTCCTTCCAGCGCGCCTTCTGCACGTCGGACATCCGCCCGCGGAGCTCGGCGAGCTTCAGCAGGTTCTGCTCCGCGCCCGTCGTGAGCGTCTGCGACTCGCTCGCGTAGTGGTCGTCGATGAGCTGCTCCGTCTCCTCGTCGTTCATCGCCGAGACGACCTTCTCGGCGAGCTTGTTCATGTTGCGGTAGCTGCCCTGGAGCTTGAAGGGCGGCTCGGTGCGGTAGGCGTCCTCCTGCGACGCCGACTTGATGTACTCCTGGTTCACCCCGAGGAGCAGCGACTGGATCTTCAGCATCCGCCGGAGGACACCGAGGATCTCCTCGACCTCCGCCGCGGAGTAGCCGTGCGACAGCTCCGTGAGCGGCAGATCCTCGCCCCGCGCCATGCGCACGAGCTTCTGCACGTCGGCGGGCTCGCGCGTCGCGAGCGGCGCCAGAGCCGAGTTCGAAGTGAGCGAGTTCTCGATGTAGCTCGACGCGAAGAGATCCTCTTGCCCGCCGAGGATGTCGCCGAGGTTGTACGTGTCGGCGCGGTTCGCGAGCATGTCCGGGATCTGGAAGCGCGCGCCCGACTCCGTGTACGGGTTGCCCGCCATGACGACGCAGAACTTCTTCCCGCGGAGGTCGTACGTGCGCGTCTGCCCCTTCCACACGCCCTCGATGCGGCGCTGGCCGTCGCAGAGCGAGATGAACTTCTGGAGAAGCTCCGAGCTCGTGTGCTGGATGTCGTCGAGATAGAGCATCACGTTGTTGCCCATCTCGAAGGCGAGGTTGATCTTCTCGACCTCCTGACGCGCGGTGCTGCTCTTCGCCTCCTTCGGATCGAGCGAGGTGACGTCGTGACCGAGCGCCGGTCCGTTCACCTTCATGAAGACGAGCCCGAGCTTGCTCGCGATGTACTCCATGAGCGTCGTCTTGCCGTAGCCGGGCGGAGAGACGAGCAGGAGCATGCCCATCAGGTCGGTGCGCTTCTTCGCGCCGACGGTGCCGATCTGCTTGGCGAGGTTCGCTCCCACGAGCGGCAGATACACCTGGTCGATGAGGCGATTCCTGACGAACGACGTGAGGACGCGCGGCGCGAACTCGCTCATGCGGAGGCGCTTGCGTTCGCGCTCGACGATGTCGGCCTTGAGCTTCCGGAACGCGCGGAAGCGCGGCGCCGCCTCCGAGATGAACGGGACGAGGCGGGAGAGCACCTCGTCGATCGCGACGCGCATCGAGCGGCTCTGGATCCGCGGATGTGCGCCGAGGAGACCATCGACCTGCGCTTCCACGGTCGCTGCGCTCGGCTCGCGGTCCAGGCCTCCCCTCCCACCGGATGACTCCGTGACCAAGAGCACCGCCGCCTCGCGGACGAACGACCGGACGTGCTCGAGCTTCTTCGTCGATACGAACGCACCGACGTACGCGAGGGCGACCCCGAGGCGCTCGGTCGGGTGCGCCTCGAGCGTGCGGAGCTCGTCCTCGAACGCGCGCCGGCTCCCGGCCTCGTCGAGGAACGAGAGCAGACCGCGGCGAAGACTATCGGCGGCGGCGCTCACGACGAGGCGAAGCTTCTCCTCGGCGAGCTCGAGGACGAGGTAGCGCGCCGCGCTCGACACGTCGCCGCGCGAGGCGGTGAGCCCGAGCGAGGTCGCGTGCGCCGCGATCGGCGCTTCGATTTCCCGGGCGAGATCCGCCTGCGCGGAGGCCTCCCGCGTCTCGAGCCGAAGGCGCCCGAGGCTCCGGGCACGTGCGTGGAGGACCTTCCTCGTGTCCGGCCCGAGGCTCGAGAGCCACAGGAGCGCGAGCGCGCGCGCATCGGCGGCGAAGCGAAGGAGCCCCGCGCTCGCCCGGAGCGCGAGGAGCTTGTCGAGGATCAGCGCCGCGTCGGCGTCGTGGATGCCGCGCTCGTAGCCCTCGTCGAGACGGTCCTGCGCGTAGGTGCGCACGCTCTCGACGAGCGTCCCCTCGCGCGCGGCGTCGGTCAGCCGCTCGATCGTGAGGCCCGCCTTCCCTTCCTCGGCGTCGAGGAGCATCGAGGTCGCGAGGAACTCGCTCCGGTAGACCGCGCCCGACTCGTTGGGGAGCGTCTGCTCCCAGAGGTCCTTCGCCGCCGAGAGATCGGCGTCGTCGATCTCCTCGAAGAAGTCGGTGCCGGTCACGTGCAGCGTCATCACGCCGTCGCGCGGAACGAGCACGAGCTCGAGCGGCTGCGTGTGGACGCTGAAGCGGTGCTCTCCGAGCTTGATGACGTTCTCGCCACCGTCGAAGAGGTCCGCCTTGTCGCGCATCGCGCGGAGGGCGTCCTGACGGGCCGACTTGATCCGCGACGCGACCTCGTCGGCACGCACACCGTCGCCGAGGGCCTTCAGCTGCGCCTCGACGTCGGCGAGCTTGAGGACCATCGCGTCCGAGGCGAAATACGCGTTCAGCTCGTCGGCCGTCTTGAACGTCGCCGCACGACGGGCGACGCCCGACAGGATGCGGTCCGCGGCCGTCATCAGGTTCTGGGCGCGCCGATGCCGCTCGTCGAGGAGCTGCTGGCGCTTCGCCCCGATCGCGTCGTTGACCTCCTCACGCTTGCTCGCGAGGTCCGCGGCGAACTCGTCGAGGTCTCCGAACTTCCCCTCGAGCTCCTCGAGACCGAGGAGGAGCTTCGACAGCTGCTCGTCGCACTTCTCTGGTGTGTCGCACAGAGCGACCGCACCGGTGACCGCCTGCCCGAAGAGCCGGAACTGCGCCGCGAACTCGGCGCGCGCCTCGCTCCCCGAGACCTCCTTCTTCTTCGCCTGCCAGACGGCGCGTGCGCGGTTCTGGTGCGAGAACGCGGCACTCACTCCCTCGAGGATCCGCGTGCGCGCAGTGGCGTCGTCGATCTGGAGCGAGCCGGTCACCTCCGCGAGGAGCGTCAGGCCCTGGTGGACGACGTCGAGCTCCTCGCCGAACGGCGCGAGCTCCGTCGCCTTCGTCGTCGCCTCGATCTTCTCGACCGCGACGTCGAGGCGATCGACGAGCGGCTTGAATGCATCGTCCTTCAGGAAGAAGGCCACGCACGCCTTGCTGACCTCGTCGAACCGCTCGACGAGCTCCGTCTCCAGGCTCGCGACTGCGTGGAGATCGATCCCGCGAAGGTCCTTGAGGCTGATCAGCTGGCCGCGCTGGTGACGGAGCGTCGTGAGCGCGCGGAGGTAGTCCTCGACGACGTGGAGATCGTCCGGGCGAACCTTGACGAGCAGATCCTTCTGCGTCGCGCGCGCATTCTGGAGGGCCTCCTCCGCACGCCGCTCGATCGCCTCGACCTTGTCGAACTCGTCGAGGACGAGATCGCTGGTCTTCTTCATCGCATGCAGCGTCGACGCGAGATCGCCGGTCTCGGCGTGGCCGAGCCAGTAGTGGGCGTCGAGCGAGCGCGTCACCGCGGCGGCGAGGTCCTCGTAGGTCGTGCGCGACGGGCGCTCGGCGGTCGCGAGGCGCCTCACCGACAGCGCGTCGGAGATCCCGCGCACGAGATCGGCATTGCCCACCTTCGCGAGGTAGCTGCCGTCACGCGGCTTGGCCGCGGCGTTCTCCACCGTGTTGAACGGCGTCCGCCAGATCTGGAGCGGATGGACGCGCGTCGGCTCGGTGACCGCACGGAAGACCGCCATCGTGCCGTCCGCGAAGAGGCTGTAGCCGTGGCAGCGGATCGGGGTCGCGACCTCCTTCCGGATCAGGTTGTACGGGAGGAGCAGGTACTCGCCCTCGCTCCGCTGGTGATAGACGTAGAGGATGTCCTCCCCGTTCGGCGACTTGATGACGCGCTCGAACTCGAGGTCGTCGCTCGAGCCCTCGAAGAGCTTGTAGTCGCCGCTCTGTAGGTAATAGCCGCCCGGGAAGACGATGCCGTGGTCCTCTGGCAGCTCGTGGCAGGCCTGGCCGATCGCGTCGATGCGGAGGACGCGCTTCGCTCGCGCGTCGAACACGAGGTAGCGATAGCGCTCCTCGCGGAACGGCTTCACGCGGAGCAGGATCAGCTGCCCGACCTTGGCGTACGAGATGTCGCCGTCGTCGAGCGTCTGGTTCGGGTCGTCGACCGCCTCGCGATAGATGCCGCGGCCGTCCTTCGTGTTGTTCTCGATTTTGATCGTGAGGTCGCCGCCGACCGTCTCGACGAAGCACGTATCGAGGATCTTGACGTGAGGATGGGTGCCGGGGACCTGATCCTCGCGGCCCGTCTGGACCCACTCGAAGTCGCGTTGTTTCGGCGGCTTCGCCTCCTCGTCGCCGCGCGCGTCCATGTAGGAGACGCGCCCGCCGGAGTCGATCGACCACCTCAGTACCTTCGCGTCGGTGACGGCGGCCCCAGTCTGGACGACGGCGAGGAGCCGCGTGTCGGTACGCTTCAAGCGGACGAGCCGCGCGTCCTTTGCGTACTTGAAGGTGTCGCGGAGCTCCTTCACGAACGCGGCGTCCGCGAGGAACGCTCCCGGCCCCTCGAACGGGAGCTGCCCGAGATCCCACTCCTCGGCCCCCTCCCCTTCTTGCTTCTCGAACTTGTAGAACGCGAAGACGTCGCTCGGCCCCGTCTCCGTCTTCAGGCCCATGAAGACCTGGAAGCCGAAGAGGAGATGGCCGGCGACGCTGATGACGTCGCGGGCGATGCAGTTGTGCTCCGTACGAACGCGCTCGTTCGCGATCAGCGCGAGCTCGGCGCCGCCGAAGACCTGTTTCCGCTTTCCGTTGAGCGCCTCGGCCTTCGACGCGAGCTCGGCGGCCTGCTCCAGCAGGCGCTTGCGAATGACGTCGTAGCTTCCGCCCTCGAGGGCCTGCGCAGCGCTCGCCGCGCCGGTGTCGGGCGGCGATCCATTCGATTGCTTGGGAATGTCGATCTGCGAAGTCATGCCGGTCCGTGCCGCGCGGTCCGCGGGCGGTCGATGGTACCCGGATTCCAGCGCGGTCCATACGGACCTTCTTCAGGGCATCCCGCGGACGAGCATGACCGCGAGACCGACGACGAGGAGGGCGAGGAGGAGCGTCGAGCGCCCCATCCACGAGGCGACGCGACGGAGCCGCTCGCGCCGTTCCACGGGAGCCCCTTCGCGCGCGAGCCGCGTCGCCATCGGGCCGATGTAGAAGTCGTGGAGCGCGCTCGACACGAGGATCAGCGCGACGAAGAGCAGCTTCGCACCGAGCGTGTGCCCCCAGGGGCCGGCGAAGACCTCGCCTGTGAAGATCTGACCGAGGCTGTAGCCTCGATGCATGACGTTGAACGTCCCCGTGACGACGAGGACGAGCAGAGCGATCCACCCCACGCGCCGGAATCGAACGCCGAGCAGATGGAAGAGCTCCATCGCGCGCCCGCGCATCTCCGGCTGGCGCAGCATCGGGACGATGACGGTCACCAGGAAGAGCATTCCTCCGATCCACGTCATCGCGGCGATGACATGGAGCCAGACGGAGAGGAGATAGAGCGAGTGCATGTCCAGCCGACGAGCACGCGGCGGGCCATGACGCCGCGCGCTACTTCACCGTCGCCGTGAAGTTGTCCATGAAGAACGCGCTCGCGCCCCCTTCCATGTAGCCGTCGCCGAGCTCGAGCGTCGGAGAGCCGAACCCGGTAGGGAGCGTGAAGCTGACCTCCGGCGCGGGAGCGCCGTCGATCTCGAGGAGCGCCTTGCGGGTGGCCCCGAGCTTCAACGTGAAGCGGAGATGCTGCCACTTGCCCAGCGCGATGGGGCGCTGGAACGAGGTCTCATTCCCGCCATTGCCGCCGTCGGCGAGGAACGACCACTGCTGCAGCCGATACGTCCCGTCGAGGGTCGAGAGCTGGAGCTCCACGGAGTCGGCACCGAAGGGAAAGATGACCGTCATGATGTCGAGCTCGTCGTCCGGCGTCGTCTTTTCGATCCGAACATCGGCCTCGAGGACCAGCTCGTTGGGTGCGTTCGCCGTTACCAACGCATACCGGAGGACCATCACCCCGCCGGGGGCTGCCCCGGCGGCCCTCGAGAAATAGGCGGCCTGAGGAGCCGAGACGAACGCGCTGCTCGACGCTTCGACCTTCGCCCCCCTGGCGTTGTCGATGTTCCACGATCCAAATGCCGGATCGCCGTCGAAGTCGAGACACACGCTCGGCTGCGGAGAGAGGCTCGCGCAGAACGGCGCGGGCGTCGCGTCGCCGTCCGTCGGGTCGGGGACGGCGGGGGCATCGATCGCCGCGTCCGTCGCGTCCGTCGACTGAGAGAACGCGTCCGAGACGCTCCCGTCCGGAGCGCCCTGCTCGCCACCCGAGAAGTCGCTCAACGCCATGAGCGAACAGCCCACCAGCAACGTCGCGCTGAGCATCGCCGGAAAGCCGGCTTGGATGAGTCCTGCGTTGCGCAAGGAATGGTCCTCGTCATCCACGCTATCATCAGCGGCGCGTCGGCGCCTATGGGAGCGCGGGCCGGGGGGGCGCACCGATGAGGTCGCCGCTGCGGACCGACGTGCGCGCTATTCGCACGCGGCCGAGAGCTGGATGACGACACGCGCAAGGCTTGCAGACGTGTCGGCAAGTCCTGCACGCGGCGCCCTCTCCCTCCACTACGATTGCGACCGCCAAATGTGACGCGAGGGACGGCGGCGAACCGCGCGTCCCTCGCATTCCCCCCCGTCGTGGGCGCGTTACGCCCTGGGACGACGGCGGCGCACGGCGGCCAGCACGGCCATGCCGCCGACGGCGAGCAGCGCCACGCCCGAGCCGGAAGAGCCGTTCGGTCGCGCGTTGCAGAGGATGCCGTTGCCCTGCGCGACGATGTCGTCGTCAACGCCGCCCGCCCCGGCGTCTCCGACGGAGCCGCCGCAGGTGCCGATCGCGTTCGTCTCCGACGAGCACGTCTTGCCGCTCGGGCAGCCGTTGCCACCCTGGCCACGGCACCCGTCGACGCAGGTGCTGGTCGCTTCGTTGCACACGCGACCGCTCACGGCGCCGCCACAGTCGGCGTCGGTCGTGCAGCGCTCGTCCGACGACGCGTCGACACAGGTGCCGATGTCGTTCGTCTTCGAGGTGCAGACCTTGCCGCTCGGGCAGCCGTTGCCGCCCTGGCCACGGCAACCGTCGACGCAGACGAGGCTCGTGTCGTTGCACACGCGCCCGCTCGTGGCGTTACCGCAATCCGGATCGGTCGTGCAGCCGACGCAAACGGCGGGGAAGCCCTCGTCGATGACGCCGTCGCAGTTGTTGTCCTTGCCGTCACACACCTCCGCTCCGTCCGGAACGCAGCTGCAGGTGTTGGTGGCGACGTCGCACGTCGGGCGGAGCCCGGGGCAATCGCTATTGCTACCGCACTCGACGCAGACGAACGGATGCGCGTCCGTCTTGCAGAACGGCGTCGGCGCCGCGCAGGGGTGCGACGCGTCGCACTCGTCGACGTCGACACTCGTCGGGGGATTCCCCGTGTCGGGACCGTTGCCGTCGGTGACTGCGCTGCCCCGGGGAGCGCCCTGAACGCCCGCGGCGGAGATCGTCGCCTGGTTCGAGATCTTGCCGTTCGCGTTCGCGTCGACCGTGACGCGGAGGGTGACGGTGGTGGTCTCGTTCACCGCGAGCGAGCCTCCCACCGTCCCGTTCGCGCCCGTGCCGAGACGGACGGTGACCTCCCTGGTCGCGGCGTTGTAATCGGCCTGATCGTCGCCGGCGGCGTCGGTCTTGGCTCCCTGGTTCGCTCCCGCCGTGATGGAGATCGAGCCGGGGACGTACGTGACGCCCGCCGGCAGCGGGTCCGTGAGAACCGTGCCGGTCGAAGCGTCGTTGCCCGTGTTCTTGACGACGATCGTGTACTCGAGGACGTCGCCGGGCAGGAGGCCACCGCCGTTCACGTCCCTCACGTTCTTCGTCGACGTCGAGAAGTCCGGCGCGAAGGTGGAGATCGAGGTGACGAACCCGCCGAGGAGGTAGACGTCCTGGGAGGTCGTGGCCTGGATGGTCGCCGACGTCTGACCGCCCGTGAGCTTCGACTTGATGTCGATGACGTCGAGATCGATCCCCGACATGCTCCTTGCCGCACCAGTGAGCTGGGGCAGATCACCGGCGTTGGACACGGCCGCGCCGAGCAACGAGCGCGTTCCGTTGAAGAAGTTGTTCGACGGGTTGACCCCGTTCGACAGGGCAGCGCCGCCGTTGAAGAAGAACTGGTCGCCGGCGATGCTGTCGTCGCCTTCGAAGGCGACGACGCCGAGCTTGCCATCGAAGCCTGCGTTCGGGACGCGGAAGCCCGAGAGCGTCGCTTGCACGTTGTTGCCGCCGTAGACCGTATCGAGCCCGTCGAAGAGCGCGAGGTTGCGCGGCGGGTCGGACGCGAGCTCGTAGAAGACCGCCATCCACCAGCCAGCGTAGACCGTGTCGTTGTCGAGGTTGACGACGTTGCGCGCCTCGACGCCGCTGATCCGGTACGCGCCCGCGCCGTGCTGCTTCACGAGCTCGGTGATGTTCGCGACGGACTGGTACGCGTACTGGCTGGAGATGCCCGCGGTCTGGGAGGCGATCGCGGTGACGTTCTGGGTGAAGACGCCGGGGCGCTCGATCACCGCGTCGGCGTCGACCGTATTCGTCGCCATGGTCGCGGACCAGTAGAGGTACGCGTGCGTCACCCTGGCGCCCGCCGGCAGCACGAGCATCGCGGTGCTGCGCGCCTGGGCGACGGTGATCGAGGTGTTCGCCGCCGCCTGACCGGCGGCGGGCTCGTCGGCGCGCCAGAAGATGTCGGCCGCCGAGTCGCCCTGGTTGCTCCCGCACGCGCCGACGGTGCCGACGACGGGCGCCGGCGTGTTGTTCCCGCAGTCATGCCCGAGCGTGTTGCCGAGGAGCACGAAGTCTCCGCGCTGATCGACCTGCACGCGCAACGCGGGAGCTGCGGATGCCGTGTTCGCGATGAGCCCGAGCGCAGCTGCTCCGAGTACCGAGAATGCCTTCTTACTTCGCATTGTTCTCTCCCTTGGCCGCCTTCTCGACGATCTTGAACTCCACGCGCCGGTTCTTCTGACGTCCTGCTTCGGTCGTGTTCTCGTCGATCGGCGCGCTCTGGCCGTAGCCCTTCGCGACGAGACGTCCCTGGTCGATGCCGCGCGATCCGAGCGCCTTCTTCACCGAGTCGGCGCGATCCTGCGAGAGCTTCTCGTTGCCCTTCACGGTGCCGCGGTTGTCGGTGTGTCCCTGGATCTCGAGCTTGAGGATCTCGGGGTGCTCCTTCAGCACCTCCGCGACCTCGTCGAGCAAGGGGTCGCTCGCCTTCTTGATCGTCGCCTTGGCCGTGTCGAACTGGACCTGCTGGAGGATGAGGATCGCGCCCTCGGTGACACGCACCGCGGTCGGGCATCCGTTCTTCGTCGGATCCGGGTCCGGCTTGCCCTTCTCGTGCACGCACGCGTCGACGTCGTCACGGATGCCGTCGCCGTCGGTGTCGGGCGGGCAGCCGTTCGTCTTCGGATCGTTGGTCTTCACGCCCTTGAGGTCGGGGCACGCGTCCACGTCGTCGTAGATACCGTCGCCGTCACGATCGGACGGGCAGCCATTCTTCTTCGGGTCGTCGCTCTTGATGCCCTTGACGTCGGGGCACGCGTCCACGTCGTCGTAGATGCCGTCGCCGTCGCGGTCCTGCGGGGGCGGGCAGCCGTTCTTCGCCGGATCGTCGCTCTTGAGCCCGAACACGTCGGGGCAAGCATCGACGTCGTCGTAAATGCCGTCCTTGTCGCGATCGCTACGGCCCGGACAGCCGTTCTTCGCCGGATCGTCGCTCGGATCGCCGAAGTTGTCGGGGCAGGCGTCGACGTCGTCGTAGATGCCATCCTTGTCGCGATCGGCACGCTGCTCCGGCGTGTACGCGAGCATGAGGACGCCTCGGAACTGCGGGGTGCCGATGCCGCTCGTGAGCCCGGGGCCGAAGCCCGCGCCGAGCTCGATGTCACGAACGACGCGATACCGCGCGCCGAGAAGCGCCTCGGCGTTGGTCGTCCGCTTGCTGACGTTCTCGGTCGACAGCGCGACGTTGACCTCGGGACCGACCTGCAGCTGTCGCGACTTTCCGAAGAGGACGCCGAGACCGGCGCCGCCCTTCACCATCGTGCCCTGCTCGACACCGCCGTAGTTCTGGAGCGAGCGGAGCTCGGGGCCGGCCGCCGCCGACCAGACGATGCGGTCGGTGCGCCCGCCGACGATGAGCTGGGGCATGCCGCGCACCTTGCCGTCACCGACGAAGGCGTTGCTCTCGCCCGTGGGGAACCAGACGTAGCCGCCGACCGCGAGCTGGAACGCGTCGTGGTACTCGCCGAGGAGGCGAACGCGGAGACCCGCGCGGAGATCGCCGAACGCCGTTCCGCTCGGTGACGCGAACGCGTTGCCACCTGACGTCGGGCTATCGCCCCCCTGGTAGAGGGCGAGGGGGAGGTTGACGTTCAGGTTCACGCGGTTGAAGAGGGAGAACGAGCCGTTCAAGTGCATGAACAGCTGACTGCTGACGACCGAGCCGACCTCCGCGTCATTGCTCGACCGGCGCAGGACCAGCGGGTTGTGCGCGTAGTCGCCGAGGAGCATCAGATGCGGGGTGGCCTGTCCCGCCGCGAACGGCGACTGGACGCCGAACATCCGGTCTCCCGCCGGCGCTGGATCGAAACGATTGAGGGGTAGTCCTTGCGCCATGGACGGGATCGCCCATGCGACCACCGAAGCTCCAAGGAGAGCGGAGACACATTTCGAAACTCGCATGCTCGTCTTCACCTGCTTCATCACCCCCCGGCGCGTTCCCTTCCGCGCGTGGCAATGCTCGTGCCGGCGACCTCGCACCGACGCGGGCGCGGCGAAACGCGATATGACACGAACAGAAACGCGTTTGGGGTGAAAGCGATGAGAATTAGCTGAGCCGTTCGTGAGGTAGCGCTACCTCACTGCAGCGCCGGCGCTACACCAGTGCCCGGCGACGGCGCTTCATCGAGCTCGCTCGCGCCGATCACGAGCTCGGCGAGTCGCCGTCGGCGCCCGCGGCGGAGAACGCCCTCCGAGACCGAACGCGCGAAGGTCATCGGGCGCGCATCGCGATCTTGCCGAGGCGCAGCGTCTGCCCGGACCGACAGCGCCGGAGCCGTACCCGATTCAGGGGCGACCGGGGAACCGGTGCGAGCGCGAGCGCGGACGCGCGGCCGGCGACAGCGACGGAGCAGCGGCCCACGACATCGCGAGCCGCTCCCCGTCCCTGCGCCCGCCGCCGGGCCCGAATCGATGAGTGAGTGACCGCTACTCGCCGGCGCCGGTCGGCCCCGAGCGCATCGCGCCCTTGAGACGGGCCGTCGCCGCGGGATCGTTCACGAGCAGCTTCTCGACCAAGCCGAGCACCGCCTCGTCGTCCGGACGCATCGCCGACTCGACGAGGCTCTTCACGTGCGGGCTCGCGTCGACCGCGCCGTCGATCGCCTGGCCGACGCTGACCGCCTTGACGAAGCGCTCGAAGAACGCCCCGTCGCCACCGACGATGTTGAACTTCGCGTTCGAGAACGCCTGCGCGAGGATCTGCGCCTGCGCCGACGCCACGCTCGTCTTCGCGTGGATGGTCTCGAGCTCGATCGTCTTCTCCTTGTCGAGACGGAGCCGGAACTCCTCGTGCTCGCGACCCGCCTCGTCGAGCGCCTTCATCGAGGCGGCCTTCTCGGCGATGCCGGCGGCCTCGGCGACGAGCTTCTCGCGGGTGACCTTCGCGAGCGCGAGCCCCTTCTGCTCCTCGCCCGACGCCTCGGCGACGAGCTTCTCGCGGAGCGCAGCGGCCTCGGCGACGCCGAGCTTCTCGATCGCCTGCGCGTCCGCCTCCTTCACCTTCACCTTGGCGAGGCCCTGCCGCTCCTCGCCCGCCGCCACCGACTGCATCTTCTCGAGCGCGATGCGCGCGTCGACGAGGCCCTGCTTCTCCGTCGCGACGGCCTCGGCCTCCTTCACGCGGGCCCTCGCGAGGCCCTCCGCGGCGGCCTCGGCCTGGGTGCCTTCTGCGAGACGGATCTTCGCGCGCGCGAGCTTGTCGGCGGTCTCGAGCTCGGCCTCCGCCGTGATCGACTTCTGCCGCGCCGCGTGCTTCGCGACCTCCTCGGCGGCCTCGGCGGCCTTCACCTGCTTCACCAGCGCAGTCGCGGCCTCGGCCTCCGCCTGGATCTTGAGCGCGTCGCGGTCGCGGTTCGCGGTGGCGATCGCGCGCACGTCCTTGATGTGCTCCTCCTCGACCGCCACGGTCTTCTCGACGGCGATGCGGGCGCGGACGACGTCGGCGATCTCCTTCTTCTGCTGCTCGACTTCCTTGTCGCGCGCGATGCCGACGAGGGCGACCTCACGCTCGCGACTGATGGCCTCGAGCTGGCGTGCCTTCTCGACGCGTTCCGTCTCGACGGCGACCTCGCGCTCGCGGTTCTTCTGGGCGACGGCGACGCCGCGCTGCTTCGCCTGCTCGGCGATGAGCGACTCTTCTTCGTTCTTGTGATGAACGATGTGCGTCTTCTTCGACTCGTCGCTCGCGACGCGCGCGGCCTCGTTCTGCTCGCGCGCCTGGGCGATCGCGATCTCCTTGTGCTTCTTCGCCTCGGCCTCCGCGCGGCGCTGCTCGAAGGCGAAGATCGCCTCGTCGGACTTGAGGTTCTCGCTCCCCATCTCCATGCGCTCGCGCTGGCGGAGCTCGTTCGTCTTCACGTTGTGCTGGACGGTGATCTCGGTGATCTTCCGGATACCGTCGGCGTCCATGATGTTGTCCTTGTCGAGCGCCTCGAGCGGGGTCTGCTCGAGGTAGTCGATCGCGGCGTCGTCGAGGATGAAGCCGTTCAGGTCCTTGCCGATAACCTCGATGATCTTGTCCTTGAAGGCATCACGCTTGGTATAGAGCTCCTCGAAGTTGAAGTGCTTGCCGACGGTCTTCAGGGCCTCGGCGAACTTCGACGTGAACAGCTCCTCGAGCGTCCTCGGATCGCTCGCGCGCGCGCAGCCGATCGACTGGGCGACCTTCAGCACGTCGTCCGCGGTCTTGTTCACCCGGACGAAGAAGGTGACCTTGATGTCCGCGCGGATGTTGTCGTTGCAGATGAGGCCTTCCTTGCCGCGACGATCGATGTCGATCGTCTTGACGGAGAGGTCCATGGTCTCGGCGCGGTTGATGACCGGGTAGACCATCGTGCCGGTGAACGCCACCATGGCTTCCTTGCCCGTGGTGTTGACGATCAGCGCCTTGCCTTGCTCCACCTGGCGATAGAACCGCGCGAACATCGCGAGGATGCCGAGGAGGATGATGAACAGCGCGCCGATGATGGCGCCGACCATGATGACTGTCTCGGACATGGACGACTCTCTTCTCCCCACGAGGCCGTGAGGCCACTTCCCAGGTTCCCCACGCCAGGGTGAGGCCCCAGCACGGGCGAGACATCCGCCCGCGCCCCCGTCTCCGGGAGCGGAAGGGTCGCATGTCTTGTTCGCGGAATGGAGCGACTTTTTTCGCTTCCGGGGCCGTCCTCGACACACGTACAGGTGTGCACCCATCGAAACGACGGAACCCCGGAGCAATCAGCTCGAGCTGATCGCCTCGGGGTTCGAACGATGGCCAAACGATGGCCAGCCGCTCGCGCTCAGCGGCGGCGGCGAACGAAGGCGGCCACGCCGAGGGCGAGGCCGAGCAGCGGGAGCCCGGTGCTCGCGTTCGTACCGTTCGGGCTCGCGGAGCAACCGTTCGACGAGGTCTTCTTCTTTTTCGCGACGGCGACCTCCCCCTCTTCGTCGTCGCTGCGGAAGTCGTCGTCGCTCGCGTCATCCGACGTCGACGGGTCGGAGTAGTCCGAGTCCGACGACGAGCTGGGAGCGGTCGTGTCGGCCGGCGCGGGCGGCTCTGCGTCCTCGGGCTTCGCGTCGTCCGGCGTCTCGGCAGGCTTGTCGGCGGCGCCGACCTCGAGCTCGAGCGTTTTGTCGACGCTGAAGCCGTTGGCGATCCCGTCGATGTCGCACTGGGTCCAGGCCTCGCCGCCGTTGGCGGAGGCGCGGAACGCGACGACGTACTCGCCGTCGGCGAGCGCCGAGACGATGCCCTCGAACGTGGCATCGAACGCCGCGCCGCGCTTCGTGGCAGCGGCGGCGGCGCGCGCCGGAAGCCAGCGCATCTTGGTCGGCGCGCTCTTCAGCGCGATCCCGAAGCGTCCGAACGGAGCGGAGCGGGCCTCCATGTCCTTGAACGAGACCTTCGCCGTGACCTTCGCTTCGCCGCCGGCGGCGATCGGATCGAGCTTCGCCGTCTCGATCTTGCACTCCGTGACGGTGCCGCCCGACTCGTAGCCCCACAGCCCCTCGGGGACGTAGGGGAAGTTCCGGAGGATCGGCTTGTCGATCACCAGCGGCTTGAACGCGTCCGGAGCGAACGCGCGAAGGAAGTCGGCGTAGCGACCGAGCTGCACGACCTTCCACGCACCGGCCGAGCACTCGGCGGCAGCGGCAGCAGGGTCCGCCTGTCCGTTCGCCGGATCCGCAGCAGCTCCCTCGGCCGCGATGACGAGGCCGGTGAGCCCGCATGTGCCGCGGATGTTGAAACCGGCGATCTTGGTCCCCGTGCTCGAGCAGACCGGCGCGCCGAGATCGCTCGCGCAGAGCTGGCTGCCCTGGGCCGGGAAGACCGTGCTGTGCTTCTCCGTCTCCGAGGTCATCCGCCCCTTGATCGAGGACGCTTCCCCCTTGTCCGGATCGAAGAAGCCCGCGCCGTCCGCCGACGCGATGCCGTTGATCGTGTAGCCGTCGCGGAGCGGCGCGTGCGTGATGAGCGCGCGCGTTCCGCCGATCCCGCGGTCGAGCTCGATGACGGCGATGTCGGCGTCCGCCTCGTCGGGGACGTGGACCGCGGCGATCCTCGCGCGGGTTCCCTTGCCGTCCTTGTTCGCAGCGCGTCCGACGACCATGCCCGGCTTCGCGCACGCCTTCGCGGTCACGGCGACCTTCTCGCCGAGGAGCGCGCCGGCGCACTTCGGGGGCAGCGAATTCGCGCCCTCGAAGAGATAGACGACCGGCGACTCGATCGCGCTCGTCCCACCGGTGACGTCCTGCTGGGCCTCGTCGGCTCCCTCGTCGTCGGCCGGCGCGCACCCGACGAGGCTGCTTGCAGCGGCGATCAACAGCGAGAGACCGAAAGCGGTGGTAGCCGAGCGCATGCTCGACACGTATCCAAATGTCGTACCATTCGCCCATGTTGAAATGATGGGGCTTTTCTGGACGCGGGTGGATCGATGGACTGCGCGGAGACCACCCCGACGAACCAGGAGCCCTCTTTCGACCTCGAGGCCTCGGCTCTCATCGATGCGAGCGCGGACGCGAGCCGACGCGCGGGTCCCGAGCTCTCACTTGATGAAGAGCGAGCTTCACCGTGGTCTCTCCCACCATCCGGATCGCCCACCCGTCGAGCACCGTCGAGAGGACCGGGAGGTGACCGAGGAGGGGCGCGACGCGCCAGGCGACGTTGTTGATCGCCCGGAGCGGGAGCTCGCGGCGGCTCCGCTCGGGTAGTCCGCCGAGCCGGCGTAGATCGCGAGGCACGATCGCCACCGCGGCGGGCCCGAACGTCCAGGCGGCGAGCCGCAGATCGAGGGCGGTCCGAGCGGAGAGCCTCGGCCGCGCCACGAAGTCGATCGTGGCCGTGGCCGTATCCGAGACGCAGAGCTGCGGGCGCACGTCGGCGAAGTACCTGCGATACGACGCGACCGAGTCCGGCACCATCGCGCGCGGCAGTCCGATGAGCTCCGCCGCGACGACCTGCTCCGCGAGATAACGATCGCGCTCTGCATGTGTGAGGTGACCGGCATAGGCGCGGTACGCCGCGAGGAACGAGTGGACCTCGGTGCAGTGCACCCAGAGCATCGTCTCGGGGTCGTCCGCCGAGAACTGCTTGCCGGTGACCGGGTCGATGCCCCGGACCCGCTCGTGGACCTTCTTCACGCGCGCGGCGGCGGCGAGCGCCGTCTCGCGATCGCCGAAGACGACGGACGCGACGTACGCCGAGGTTCCGCGGAGGCGCTTGAGCGGGTCCCTCCGGAAGTCAGAGTACTGCGCCACCCCCGCCATCGCGAGCGGGTGCATCGTCTGGATGATGAGCGCACGGAGGCCTCCGATGAGGGCCACCGGATGGCCGATGACCTTCCAGCTCACGCTCCCGGGCTCGAAGAAGCGCGTCGTTGCGTCGGTCCCGGCGTCAGGCCCAGAATCCACGCCGGCGCTCATTGCGTGCTCCGCCGGCGAGGCTCCTCCTCCTCGTCGAGGAGATCTCCGAGCGGCGCGACGGTGAACTCCTGCCGCTCGGCGTCGTAGCCGACGATCACGGCCTGGTCGCCGCGAGCGAGCTTCTCGCCCGACTCGACCCGGACGCGGACGACGACCCCTGCTCCACCGTCTTCGAGGGTCGCCTCGCCGAAGCGATCGGTCACCGTGCCCGTGCGGATCGTACACATCTTGCCGACCAGCGCTCCGTGTGTCGTCGCCTTCATCGGCGTGAACACGCGCGCAAGCGGACGCACCACGAGCGAGGTCGGGAAGAGCGCGAGGACGGGGGCGGCGACGAGCAACCCCACCTTCGCCAGGCCGAGGACCAGCCCCTCCGCCGGAAGGAGCGCCTGCACCGCCTTCATGCCGAGCATCGTGAAGATCCACGAGAACAGCAGGAGGCCGCTCATGACGACCGTCGCCGGAGCGGAGCGCAGCTTCAGCGCAGCGATGATGCCGGTGTTCGCGCCCGAGACGGCCTCACCGGAGTGGGCGCCGTCGACGTGATCGGCGGCGCCTTCGAGCACTCCCTTGGCGGCGCCTTCGAGCACCCCCTTGGCGGCGCCTTCCAGCACCCCTTTGGCCACCCCCTCGATCGCTCCCTTCGCGACACCGTCGAGCGCCGCATCCGCGGCGCCGTCGCCGAGGAGGTTCACGTGGGCGGCGCCCACCATGACGAACAGCCAGTAGACGAGCGCAACGCCGAGCAGGACGGTGTAGACGACCGCCGGAAAGGACAGTGCGAGCGCGAGGAAGGGGACCATGATCCGCCCTTCGAGCCTACGTCATCGGCTCGGTCGACGAAGCAGCTTTCGGATCGTACCATCACGCGCCGATGCAGAAACGCCCGCTCCTCGTCCTGGCCGCGCTGGCTGCGGCTTCCGAGCCGGACTTCGGGCGCGACGCGATCGCGAAGCTCAAGGCCGGCATCCGCGAGAAGTACGCCGGCGATCCGATGGGCTCGACGGTCACCACGGTGCTCGTCGCGAGCTGGCTCTTCTACCGAGCCGAACGCGGCCACAACCCGCGAGTGAAGACGTTCTACGACGCGCTGATCTACGTCTCGACGAACCTCTCCGTCGGCTACAGCGACATCTTCGCGACGACGCAGGCCGGGAAGACGATCGGCTCGGCGCTCATGACGTTCGGACCGGCGATGGCGGCCAAGGTCCTCGACGAGCCCAACGCCGGCAAGAAGAGCGACGCGGAGGCGAAGGCTATCGTCGAGCGCCTCGACCGTATCCTCGCCGTGCTCGAGCAGCGCGTCGCGGGCTGACTCGCGCCTGCCGCCTGAAGTCGGATCCCTGAAAGGCCACGAGCCTTCCGCCCGCATGGGCGAAAGGCTCGTCCGAGGCCGCCGCCTGGTGAGGCGGCCGCCGTTTCGTTCGCTCCGCGTGTCGTGTGGGTCAGTCGCGGCGGCGGCCGAAGAGGCGGAGGAGGAAGAGGAACATGTTGATGAAGTCGAGGTAGAGCATCAGCGCGCCGACGAGGGGCATGTTGGCGTGGACCTCGCCGCTCGCGAACAGATGCTTGAGCTTCTGCGTGTCGTACGCGGTCAGCGCGGCGAAGACGAGGACACCGACGATGCTGATGAGGAAGCTCAGCCCGCTGCTCGCGAAGAAGAGGTTCACCAGCGACGCGAGGATGAGCCCGATGAGCGCGAAGATCGCGAAGCGCCCCACGGCGCTCAGGTCCCGCTTGGTGACGAGGCCCACGACCGACAGGCCCGCGAACGCGCCCGCGGTGATGAAGAACACCGAGGCGATCGATGCGGCCGTGTAGACGAGGAAGATGACGCTCAACGTCGTGCCGGTCAGCGCCGCGTAGGCAAAGAACATCGCCGCGACCGCCGGTGTGCTCGCGCGCACGGCGACGTGATTGAACCCGAGCACGAGGCCGAGCTGACCAAACAGGAGCGCGTAGAAGACGAGCCTGTTGCCAAGGATGAGCTGAAGCGCTGCCGGTGAGCTGGCCACCAGCATCGCGACGATGCCCGTCGTCGCGAGCCCAGCCGCCATCCAGCGGTAGGTCGTCCACAGCGCGTCACTGACGAGCTGCTGGCCGTACGGCCGGCCGATTGCACCGGAGGTCGAAGCCCATCGTCGTTGATCGTCGTAGTTCATCGCTGCGCCAATCTACGCATCTCATCGCGATCGCGTAAGGGCGGCCGGGCTGCGACGCACCAGGAGTTCACGCATGAGCTACCCCGAATCGCAGACCAGCAACAGCGCGATCGCGTTTGGAGGCGCCTTGATGCTCACCGGCCTTGCGGCCGTCGTGGTCGCGACGGGCGCGAGCCATGACTCGCGCACGTTCATCCTCGGAGGTCTCCTCCTCGTCGGCGGCGTCGTCCGACTCACGACCGCTCTGGCAGCAGACGCACGACGCCGGCGCGAGCACCCCGTCGACCCGGACGATCCTCGATGGCATGACGGCATCCGCGTCGTGCAGCTCGCAGGGAAGACGTGCGTCGACTGCGGGCGCCGGATCATCTTCGGCACCGACGGCGTGAGCTGCGACGTGTGTCACGCTCCAGCGCACGTCGATTGCGCGGAGCACCACCTCGCCCAGGTCCACGGGCCGGAGGTCGCGTTCCCGTTCCGCTGATCCGCTGATCCGCTGACCGCGCTGACACGGCCGCGCGCGATGCCGCTCGCCCCGCGCCTCGGCATCTCCGTTGTCGCATCGACTGCGGGGAGCGAGGCTCAGCGGATCGTCGCGGCGTTCAGCTGGGCGTCGCTCGATCCGCCTCGCCGGAGCATGCAGTTCGCTCGCACGGTGAAACCCGGATGCCCAGTGAGCAACATGCTCGAAGAGCACCGGCACGCGACGAGCAAGGAACTGGTCAGACATCGACGGCGCCGAGGGAACGTCTCACCCGCTCCCCTCTCCTCGGCGCTCTCTCGCGCCTTCGATGGCTACTCTCCGAGGGCCGCATCGCACTCCTCTGCGATGCGGCCCTCTCTCTTCGTGACGGAACATCGCCGGTCAGGGCTTCGGATAGCTGGTGAGCGCCGCCGCGTAGACGGCGCGCGCGTCGGCGAACTCGCTCAAGCTCCAGAGCCAGCCCGCCGCGTGATCGACCATGAGGTCCTCGGGCGAGTCCGACCAGCGTGACGTCGCGCTCTTCTTTCCGGAGACGCGGTAGAGCGCGCCGGCGCCCGCCGCGGGCGCGCTCGACGAGAGGTAGTAGGTGTCGCCGACCGACGCCGCGCCCTGGACCTGCTTGTGGCTCGTGAGGAAGACCTGGGTCGGGAACGTCGTCTTGCTCCGGAGGAGCCCCGTTGCCGGATCGAGCGGCCACCGATACACACGCCCCGCGAGCGGACCGGAGCAGGCGGTCGTGCTGCAGTACTCGCCGGAGACGAGCGCCGGCGGATCGCTCTTCCGATCGAGCGAAACGAACGAGAAGAGCGGCTTGCACGCCGACGTGATGTCGTACTTGCCGACCTGCGGGAGCACGTACTTGTAACCCGCCGCACGGCAGGTCGTGCCCGTACAGCCGAAGGCGCCGGCGTCCGTCGCGACGCGGAGGATGTGACGGAGGTCGAAGACGCGGAGGCCGCGGGTCGTGTCGGCGACGTAGAGGAAGTTGCCGTACCACGCGATGCCGCCCGCGTGGATTTTCACCGGGTCGAACGTCGGCGCAGCGGCCGAGCCCTTCGGCATCACGAGCAGCGCAAAGCGATACTTGGGCGCGTTCGGCGTCGTCGTATCGACGAACGCGATGCGGACGCCTTCGTTCGACGTGCCGTTCTCGGCCGTGTCGTAGAAGCTCACGAGCACCGCGCTCTTGCCTCCGACCTTGCCGGTCGGGTCGGCGTCCGCGGTGCCGGTGATCCCCTGAGGGACCCACTGCGTCGATGCGTTGTCGTCGTTCTGCCACCGAAACGCATACGCGACGCCGCTCGGCGATCCCGGGACGCTCGTCGTCTTCGTCGCCGTGCGGTTCGCGTCGGCGAGGACGTCGACCACGCCGACCTTCGTCGTGATCTTCTCGAGCGCGGTCACGAGCGCAGGTGTCGTGCCCAGCCCAGCGCTCTCCACGAGGCCGAACGCGCAGCGATCCACGGGCGCGAGCCCGGAGCCTTCGGTGAACCCGGCCGGCGCGGCCGTGCACGCGGAAGCCTGCAGATCGCACGTATCCACGAAGCGCGCCGGCGCCACGGATGCATCGGGATCGACCGGATCGGTCGGATCGTCCGCGCCGGCGTCGGGCGACGTGCCCTCCGAGGACCCCTTGTCCGGGGATGCAGGATCGGGCTCCGCCGAGGGATCGCCGAGCAGGGGCGGCCCGCCCGCGTCCCCGGTGGAGGAACAAGCGGCGATCAGGGCCGCGAGCGCGAACAGCGAGCCACGAACGAACCGAGCCATCTTCGATCACCTACATGAAGGCCGCGTACCAGGCACGTCGGAACCGCCTGGATCGCCGAAGTCTGCGCTTCGAGCGGATGGTTACAACGCCGCTAGCAGCGAGAGCGCACGTCCTTGCGCAACTCGCGCGAAGGAGCGGCGGTGGATGGACGGCACTCGCCTCAGTCGGTGGTGCGCCGGTCGCCCTTTCGCGAAGGGGGACGCAGCGCGATACGTCGTCGAGTCACGCCCCTGCCCGTGCAGCCGTCAGAGCGAGAGATCGCGCTTCGCCGGCGAGGGCGCGGACGACGGCGGGGGGACGTTGCTCACCGGCTCCGGAGCGCTGCTGCTCGGATGCGAGACGTTGCCTTGCGTCGTCGTCGTCGCGGCGTCGGACGGCGCAGGCGAGAGCGGCACCGGACGGAGCGCCGCCGGAAGATCGAACCAGCGCACCGGATCGACGCGGAAGAGCGCGAAGCGACCACGCGGCGTCTCGGTACGGACCGACTGAGCCTTCTTGTGCTCCGTGACCGACTGCGTGTGCGTGCGACCGTCGCGGCCGACGACCGACGCGGACTCGGTCTCGGTGCGCTCCGGCGCGATCTCGTACTCCTTCACGTCGACGCCCGCCTCGACGAGCACGTAGTGCGTCGCACCGACCCTGGCCGCTTCCGACGAGGCGCGCGCCGCGAGCGACTCTGCCGTCGGCTTCTTCTGGAACGGGAGCGAGATCGTCTGCTGCGCGTCGACGTCGAGATCGCCGATGTACGTCGCGCCGACGTTCTGGAGCGCGGACTTGTCGCCCGGGTAGAACCGAATCGCGCTCGCGGTGCTCGCCGAGTCGCGGACCGCGCTGTTCGGTGAGAAGTGCGCGTTCGTCGCGGCCCCGCTGCTGAATCCGCCGCCGTGGTTGGTCGGCCCCATCGGATGGCAGGCGGCAATCGATACGAGACCGAACGCTAGAACGCGGGCGACCGAGCGCATGCGCGTCGCCTTAACACCGGAATCGAGGCCGTGCAAACGCCGACCGGAGCCCGGAACCACCCAGCCTCGGGTTCGAGCTCGATCGCCCTAGGGCTTCGTCGACTTGGACTTCTCCGCGCTCGTGGAGGTCGTCTTCGACTTCTCGGACTTGTCGGCCTTCTTGTCGGAGGCCCCCGTCTTCTTGTCCGTCTTCTTCTCGGAGCTGCCGGTCTTCTTGTCGGACTTCTTCTCGGAGCTCTCGCTCTTCTCCGATTTCTTCGGAGCGCTGTCCCCGGCCGCGGACGAGCCCGAGGAGTTGCTGCCCGCCGGCTGCGGGTCCTCGTGCACGACGACGCGCGTGCCGGGGTTCTCCGTCGTCGCCCGGATGCCGTGCCACCCCTCCGGCAGGTTCGGTCCTGCCCAGGCGAAGACCTGCTTCGCATCGTGGGGCGTCATGTTCACGCAGCCGTGGCTGCGCTCGCGACCGAACCGCGAATGCCAGAAGGCTCCGTGGATCGCATAGCCGCCCTCGAAGTACATGATCCAGGGGACGTCCTGGATCGAATACGGACCGTCGCTCGCGCCGTCGTCCTCCATCGTCGCGGCGATGTGCTTCTCACGGACCCGGAACTCCCCCTGGGGAGTGCGATGATCCTTCGACTTGTCCTCGTCGTTGCGACGGCCGGTCGAGACGATGGTCGCGTAGACGGGCTTGTCGCCCTCGAACGCGATGAGCGACTGCTGGGAGAGGTTGATGTCGATCCACTTCTCGCCGGGCCCCAGGTTCTTCGGTGCCGGACCGGGGCGGGTGACGGACGCATCGATGTCGCGCAACCACCAGCCTTCGTCCGTCTCGAAGTAGCCGCGGCCCTCGATCGTGACGCTCTTGCCCGTGAGCTGCGCGATGGTGAACCGCTCGAGTGGCTCGCCGCGCCTGAGCTTGCCGTTCTTTTCGTCGGCCCTCGTCGGATCGCCCTCCTCGATCCGGTAGTGGTACGCGCGCGGGCTGACGACCCAGCCGAGGGGGAGCTTACGCTTCTCGCCTTCGGCCCCGATCCTCACGCCCTCGAACTCGGTCGTCGGCTTGTGAACGAGGATGTGGTCGGCGGGCGCGAGGTAGCCGGCGGTGTTCCGCCAGAACTTGCCGGACGTCGTGGAGACGTCCTTGTCGAGCGCGAGATAGAACCCGCGCACCATGCGCACGACGACGAGTCCGCCTTGCTCGTTCGTGCGGATGTCGTCGATCGTGACCTGAGGCCGCTGGCCCTTGTGGTCCCTGAGGTACCAAGGCGTCTCGCCGTCGCTCGGAGGCGGTGCGGCCTTCGCGCCGGCGTCCTTCTTCGTCTTCCCGACGGCGAGCCCCTTCTCGAGATCCTGGCGCTCCTTCTTGAACGGACGGCGTCGGTACAGCGGCGCGCCGTTCGTCAGATTGAGCCCGTAGTCGTAGGGCAGCGGACGGTCGGTGAATGGAGGATGCGGCGCGGTCTCGAGCTCCTTGGCGTTCAGATCCGTCGTCAGGAACTTTCCGCAGACGAAGCCGCCGGTGACCAGCTCGTACCAGCCCTCGGCGCAGTTGCCCTTCTTGATGACCTTCGGCTTGACGCCGATGACCTGCCCGCGGCGCATGTAGCCGAGTCGCACGACCCCCTGGCGATCGTCGGACGTCTTCGACGGGTCCTTCGGAGGCCACTCCGTCTTGCTGAAGATCGGCGTGACCAGGTCGAGGACCGCGACGCGCGGGGTCTCCGCGCTGGACCCGGCATCGATCGCCTCGACCGTCACCGGCCCGTCGTCGTCGCTCGTCGTCTCGGTCGTCGACGCGTCGTCGCCGGCCGCAGAGCCGTGTTTCTTGCAGCCGCTGAACGCAAGGAGGCCTCCGATCAGGAGCAGAGCGAGCGGACTCGCGGGCTCACGACGGCGAGAAGAGCCGGATGTTGCGAACGGCGCTCTCACGGACAGCGGTCCGCACGTACGATTTGTGCGCCGCGCGCGCAAGCCGGGGGGTCAAACGGCTGAAAAATTCGTCATTTCGGATGGCTGTCGCGGGCGGTCGCTCGCCTCGCGGGCTGCAGATCGACCCGATGCGCGAGCGGATGATGCGACAGCAGGACGCGGCTCCCGCAACGAGACGACACCTCGGCGCTCGCCCTCGCCGGTGCTCGACGACGGCCGACGCGCGATCGAGAGCGCCGGCTTGCACCAGCCGCGCTGGCGCTGCAGCTCGGCGGGGAACAACGTGCGCTGCATCTCCGCCAGGCGAGCGGTCGCGTTGGCCGCGCCGACATCTCCGAGCAGCGCGTCGAGATCGCGCGCGAGCTTGCCCGCGCTCTCGTAGCGGCGTTCGCGGTTCCGCTCGAGCGCGTGAAGGATGATCGCCGCGAGCTCGGACGGCACGTCGGGAGCGAGCAACCGCGGATCGGGGATCGGTCCGCAGTGCACCGCCCGCACGGTCTCGATCTCCGTCGTGCGACCGAACAGGCGTCGTGTCGTGCAGAGCTCCCAGAGCGTCGTACCGAGGCCGAACAGGTCGCTCCGGTGATCGAGCGGGAGCTGCATGATCTGTTCGGGGGACAGGTACGGCACCTTGCCCTTGATCACCCCACGACGCGTCTTCGTCGCGCGGCCGTGACACTTCGCGAGACCGAAATCGATGAGCTTCACCTCGCCGTCGAAGCCGAGGAAGACGTTCGACGGGTTCACGTCGCGATGGATGATGCCGAGCGGCTGCCCGCGCGCGTCCTTCCGGTCGTGGGCATACTGGAGCGCGTCGGCGATGCGCGCGCCGATCCACGCGACCGCCTCCGGATGCAGCCCCATTCCACGCGCAGCGCAGGCGCGCTGGACCTCGGCGAGGGTCGTCCCCAGGAGCAGCTCCATCGCGATGAACGCGTGGTCCTGATCCGTACCGTGCTCGAACGTGCGCACGATGTTGGGATGCACGAGACGCTCGAGGAGGTGGGCCTCGTCGGCGAACATCGCGAGCACCTCGTCGTCGTCGCGCAGGTCGTGACGAACGACCTTCAGCGCGACGAGCCCGCCGTCGTCGACACGACGGCCGAGGTAGATCGTCGACAATCCGCCGCCGGCGATCTTCCCGAGAACGGCGTGCCGACCGAGGTAGGCCGGACGCGTGGGGCACGACGAGGTCGGACGAGCGGCACGCGTCAGCGACATTGGCAGGCAGGCTCGTTCAAGCACACGACGCGCCACCGCGAGATCCGCGCGAATCTCGGCGCGCTTCACGACAGCCGGCCGTCGTGCCCGGCGATTTGCTGGCGACTGCCCGCGGATCGATGAGGCCTGAAAGCTACACCGACACGCAGCGAGCCCGCTCGAGATGTCGCTCACGCACGCGACATCCATCATCAGCGGACGACTACGGTTGCGTTGCGGAAGAAGCGGGCTCTGTTCGCGCTCGCCTGTCACCGACCGCTACTACACGAGCCATGCCATGCCGAAGCCGTGTCACCGCCGAGGTCACGAGCGGCGCGATCCCGGGCTCGTCGGCGCTCGCTCGCTTGCCGTACGCATCAGCGGACGAGCGACAGCGGTGTGTCGACCAGTTTCCGCTGGGCCATGCCGCCGGGATACGCGTAGCTGGAATACCGGTCCCACCCCCACAGCGTCGCGGTGAACGGCCCCTCGCTCCGCATGCGTTGTAGACCGCTTCGACAGACGCTCGTGCCGAACGATTCGCCGTCACCGCCCTTCCGGGTGAGATCGACCCGAACGAACTCGTACTCGCCCCTCGTTCCGATCGGCTTCCAGCCGGTGAGAGCGCCGGCGCACTCGAGCCAGACGTCCTCGAGCTCACCGCGAGTCTTCGCTCTCACCACGACGAGCGACGTCTCGGAGAACGTCGGATCTGCATAGAAGGTGTAGGAATTCAGATATTGCCCCGCGGGAACGACATTGACGAACTCTGGATCCCCCCAGCCTCCAAAAGTCGAATTGGTTGCGGGATCGCCTCCGCCTCCGCTCATGTGCGCCGAGAGGTAGATCGGGTGGTCGACGTCCTGCGAGCGGACGACGAAGGCGTCCCCCGTCCCGGAATGGAAGGTCACCATCTCGCCGGCGGACATCGTCGTCGGCGCGCCGGGCGGCACGGCAGGATCGTAGTCGAGGCGGGTACCATCCCGCGCAGCGACGATTCGATAGGGCACGACTTCGTGCTCGTTGCCCATTCGCGGCCGATAGCCGACGCCGACATATTCGGCCCCCCACTGCTCGAAGGCCGGAATCTGCTGAGCGAGGAGATCGCACGCCGATGCCTTCGCCGTGATGTTCGCGCAGGAGTTTCCGCCGATCACCGTCGTGGGCTTCGTCGATTCGACGATGCTCCCGGTTAGCTCGTCCCCTTGGACGAGCTGCAACAGTTGCCCCTTCCCGAGGCGATACGTCACCGGGACCCGTGCAGGTCCGCCAACGACGTCGACACCGTCTTGGATGTCTCGCTTCGGGAGGATGGTCACCTCCGTGTCTTCCTCGGAAGCGATGATCTGCGCCGCGGGCCTCCCGCCCGGCCCCACTTCCCAACCATTGACGATGATGTGCTGCTTCGACCACGTCGCGACGGGGAAGAGAAGCGTCGCGGAGGGAATGAAGCTCGCGGCGCCGCCGAACGGATAAACCGTCGAGACACCCACTGGCGCCTTCGTCGTCAGGCGATAGGAGGTTCCGATCCCCGTGCCGCTCGGAAGGCCTTCGGCGAACGTCGCCGGGACGACGCCCTCCGGGCAGGGCACGAAGGAGTGACTCTCCGCCGGAGTGCGGGGCACGTTCGGGTCGCGCACGGAGACGAAGAGAATCACGCTCTCCCCCGGAGGCACGGGGCCTTCGTGCGGGATCAGCGTCGGGTCGCCCGGATTCGTGCGGAACATCGACTTCGACACATCGAGCGGCTGCCCCTCGAGCTCGAGCGCGATATCGACGGGCAAGAGCGACACGTTGACGATGTACGACGCATAACAGGAATGCGGATGTTCCGCCGTGAAGCGCGGCATCTGGAAATGGAACTCGCAGCCGTTCGAGCTCTTGTCCGCCGCCGCCGCCGCACACGGGTCCTGGCAGACTCCGGCGCCGCATGCGAGCTCGGGTCGGCACGTTTCGACGACCGTCCCCGTGCACGCCTCGATGACCGAGCGTCCATCGAGCGAGCACTGGTAGCGGCAGTCGGGGGCGTCCACGGCAGCGTCGACCTCGAAGCTACCTCCTTGCCCGCGGAACGCGTCCCTTTCGCTTCCGCAGGCGCCCAAACATGCACCTGCGAGCACGAGGCCCAGCACGGCGAGAGCCGCGACGCGAGACATCTGCGCGCGCTTCATGGCAACACCACCTCTTGCGGAACGAGACTCGGTACCTTGAACTTGCCGTTGCCGAGTTGGCCGTAGAAGTTGGCTCCCCAGCAATACACTTTACCGCTCGTCAACAGTGCACACGTGGCACTGGGAGTCGCCTTCACCTGCGCGGCCGGCCCCGGAAGGCCTCGAACCGCGACCGCTTCGAACGCGTATTGTTTCGTTCCATCACCCGCTTGGCCGCTCGTGTTGTGCCCCCAGCAGTACACGGCGCCCGAGGCGCCGACGGCGCACCAGCGCTGCGGCTCGATGATGGTCTCGCCGAGCTCCGTGCTCGTGAGGGTGCGGGTCGTCGCGATCTGAACGACCGGCTCGGGAGTCACGACCGGCGCTGGAAGGGCCCGGTCGATGCGCGGCGTATTGGCGTTGATGGCCTCACCGGTCTTCGGAATCATCGCCCCCCAGCAATAGGCCGTGCCTCCGGCCGTGGCGCACGCGCTGTCGCTCGTCACGTCCAGCGACGAGATACCGCGGAGCGCGATCGGGACGGGATTCGGATCGGGGAAGAGCGACGAGACACGCGCGAGCGGAGGGTTTGCTCCCCAGCTCACGGTCACGCCGTCATCGCGGAGAACGAACGCGGCTCGACCGACGACGACGTCCCGGACGGACGCTCCCGAGGGAAGGTCGATTCGACGCGGGAGAAGTGCAGTGGAGAGGGGGATGACTTCGGGCGCCGCGAGCTGACCGTTCGTGTTTCTACCCCAGCAGAGAACACCGTCGTCGACTACCGCGCATGCGACCTCGGCGCCAACGGCCACGCGCCTGACTGGCGGAAGTGGAAGCTGCACGGCGGTGCGCTCCGTGGTCTCCACGCCGGCATCGTTGCGAAGGAAGGGGCCGGTCCCCCAGCAAGACACGCCGCCGCTCGCATCCCGCGCGCAGGTGTGGTCGAGCTGCGTAGCGTTCGAGACGCCGACGACGCGCGCCGGAATGGCGCTGTCGAGCGCCCCTGCATCGTCGCCGCGCCCGAGCTGCCCGCCCCTGTTCGCGCCCCAGCAGGCCGCCGTGCCGTCGTCGAGCAGCGCGCAGAAGCCCTCACCGCGATCGGTCGCGTTGGCACCGAGCGTCGTCACGAGCGACGTCGCGCACGACGAAGACGCGTCGCAGACGACGGGGCGAGGCCCACCGTCGAACCATGCGGCGTCGCGCGACGGCGGAGCGTCGGGCACTTCGGCGTCGTACGCCCCTGCGTCGTCGCGCGGCGTGGGCGCGTCCGTCCCTCCATCCTCCTGCGCCGCCCCTTCGTCTCCGTCGTCGCTCGCGCATGCCACGGCCGCACCGGTCGCCGCCCAACCGAGGACGAAGACCAGGCCCGCGGATGAATACCGATCAAGGAGTCGTCTTGTGAAATGCATGTCGAGCACCGATGGCCCAGAGATTGTCATTGGACGCACCCCGCACCTGGAAGATGGGACGGTTGATCGGCTCACCTGCCCGCGAGATCGTCGAAATCCGATAAGCGCCCCCATCCCAGACATCGGTACCGCGAACGACGCGGCCCCATCCGCTCAGCCACACGGCCCCTGGAGCGCTCCAGAGCGAGCTCAGTCCTGTCGGCGTGACCGCGTAGGGGATGGGCGCACGGTCGACGACGTAGCGACCGTCGTCCGCCGCCGAGATCTTCACCACGTCCCGAGCACCTTTGAGGCCGAGGAACTGATTGGCGCCGATCGCTTGGATGTCCGTGAGCCATCCCTCGGCGCCGTCGATTCTCATGACGCCGGGTCTCTCGAAGCACGGCCAATACGGCCCGCCGATGACACCGTCCGCGACCTTCTGATAGCCGGCAGCGGTCTTGCGAACGACGAGCGCGCACCCTGCGCCCAGCTGGGACCGCGCCCCGGAGAACCAGACGTCGTCCGCGCTCGTCCCGGCAGCGCCGAGGAAGAAGAGGCGCTCATTGGGACTCGAGGGATCGTCGGCGACATATTCGGCGACCCATCGCCCTCCACCGCCGTCGACCTGCTCGAAGTGATAGACCGTATTCGCGTGCCAGGCGTAGACGTCGTTCTTGCTCGTCCCCCAGACGCCGAGGGCCGGGTAGCGCGCCTGGATCGCCGGATAGGTCGGATAACCATCATCGAGCCCGACGCTCTTCTTGCTGCTCTCGAGCGGATGACGCGTCCAGGTCCAGGCCGTCGCGGGCGGCACCGGCCGCTTCCCGTGATAGACGTATCCGGGCGCGATTCCGAAATAGAGCTCGTCTTCGTTCGGTGCCCACGCCTTTCCGATATAGTCACCGAATCCGGGCTCGTTCTGAGTACCGTCGTCGATGTACTTCCACGCCCCCGCGGCGTCCTCCCACTCGAGGACCTTGATCCCGAGGGTCGGGCTCTCGGCGACCGCGAGCGCACGCCCTGGGAATGGCCAGATGTCCTTCATCGTCAGGTCCTCATCCGGCAACGACGTAGGACACCACCCCGCTTCGCTGCAGGTCGACTCTTCACCGGAGGCGTCCTCGCCAGGGTCGACGTCGGGCACGTCGGCGTCCGGGAGGGCGCTGCCTCCTCCCTCCTGCTGAGGCGGCACGGGCTCCGCCTCGTCACCGGACGCGGCGCACGCCACCATCGTCGCAACAGACGCGAGCGCAACCGCCCCGCACGCGAGGATGAACGAAGCCCTCATGGCTTTCCTCCCAGGGAGAGAATCACTCCTTGGCCACCGACCCAGACGTGACCGTCTGCGGAGACCCAAACCGTGGTGAGGTCGGGGCGGCGTGCACCAAGCCCTGCGACCTTCACTCGCGACCAGACCTTTCCGTCGTAGTGAAGGACGACGCCGGCATTGCCCACGGCCCAGACGTCGGCGGCCGAGGAGCCCCAGATCGCGTTCAGATCTTCGATCGTCGGGACATCGGAGACGACATCCCAGAGAAGGGCCTGCCCCGCGTAGTGGCGAATGGTCCCCTTGGCGCCCACAGCCCATGCCTCGGAGTCGGACGCCGCCCACACGCCGAGGAGTGCGTCGAAGGTCTGGCTATTGAAAGCCTTGATCGTCGGGGTCTCACCATCCGCGTTCGTGATCCGCATCGTCGCCCCCTCCACACCGACCGCCCACAGCGTGTCTGCCGAGGCGCCGTGAACGCTCGTCATGTGGCTGCACGGGAGCGTGGCGCATAGTTGCGGAGATGCTCCGTGGGCGAATTCGAATTTCGAATCGGGAGACACACGCATCCGCCAGAGGCCGGTCGTCCAGCCCGGACGCCAGGCGCGCGTCGCGCACCACAGCCACTCTGCGCCGGGCGCCGCCCATGCGGACACCGGTTGCAGGTCGTACGAGCGATACGTTGGTGGCGTTACCGGGGAGTGAACGGTCCAGCCGTCCGGCGACGGGCCGGCGTCGGCGGTGGGCATTCCTGCGCCGCGCGCGTAGACGCGCTCGAACACGCCGAAAGAGATCTCCGCGGAGTCGGGTAGCCAGAGCGTGCGCAGCGTCTCCCGGTTCCCGGGATCCAAGCGGCTCCACGAAACGCCGTCGTAGTGCGCGAGCGCGCCGAGCGCACCGGCTGCCCACACGTCCGAGCTCGAGCGCCCGCGAATCACGTTGACCTGCGTTCGCACGTCGAAGCCGCCACCGGGCGCGCTCGGGTCGAAAGGCCCGTTCGGACAGAGAACCTCGGCGGAGCACGCTTCGGGAAAGTACTCGCAGTCGGCGCAGGGCGCGGCGTCCGCATCACCTGGTGCGGCGTCGGTGGCGGCATCCGCCGGGGCCGACGGTACGCGGCGGCCCGTGTTGGGCTCTTCCTCGCGCGTTTCGCTCGCGGTGGTGGCGCATGCGGCCATCCCCATGACGAGTCCGAGGCATCGCAAGCTCACTGCGGTTCGGCGTACGCGGCGTCCACTTCGACCTCGGCCGATTCGCTCGGGCCTTGCTTGATTCGACGAGCGGAGCCTCATCGCGCCTCCTTACCGGCGTCCCGGTCCGCGTCACATGGCGCGACCACACACTTGCCGCCGACGCACGCCTGTCCAGCTACCGCATCGCAGACGTTGCCGCAGCCGCCGCAGTTGCGCGGATCGTGGTCGGTGTCCACTTCGCAGTCGTCCGCAGGATTGCGGTTGCAGTCCGCGCGTCCCTTGTTGCAGCGCCTGGTGCAGGTGCCGTACGTGCAAACGCCGACGCTGTCCGGTTGAAACATCGAGCTGCACGAGAAGCCACAGGCACCGCAGTGGTCCTTGTCGGAGGAGAGGTCGTAGCAGCCTCCGTAGCAAACACCGCCGAAGCAGGACTGCGCACAATAGATCTTGCCCGCAGGACACATGCACTCGGGCTGTCCCTTCGGGTTGATTGCGCACTCCTGACCGTCCGCGCACGTCTTGCCGCAGGCGCCGCAGTTCTGCGTGGTCACGAGCAGGGTTTCGCACCCATTGGAAGCATTCCCGTCACAATTCCCATAATTGGGATTGCATTTCAGCTGCCCACATCGATTGGACACACAGCCGTAGTACGCATTCGAAGGCGGAGGCCCGCCGTCCCCGCCGTTGCGATCACAGAAATTGTTGCACGCCCCGCAGTTTCGGTCGTCGTTGGTCGGGTCGAGGCAAGACGGAAAGTTCCCCGGACAATACTGACGTCCGGGCGGGCAGCCACATTGATAATCGCCCTCGTTCGTCGTGCTCGCGCAGGGCTTGGCCGGGTCCGGACACTTGTCCCCGCATGCACCGCAGTGGTCGTTGCTGCCAGGATCGGTCTCACAGCCGTTGTCGGCGAGGCCGTCGCAGTCGAACGTCTGAGGGCTTGCGCTGCACTGAAGCACGCAGGCACCGTCGACGCACTCGTAGTTCTCGCGCCCGCCCCTGCTCGGGCATGCATGCCCGCACGCTCCGCAGTTCTGCCTGTCGGTCTTCAAGTCGACGTCGCAAGGGAAGCGCGAGGTCGGGCAGGTCGTGAAACCGTCCGGGCACTTGTTCGAGGGGCAATACGACGTGAGCTCCGCCTCGACCACGACGTCCGCGCCGGAGTCCGGAATCTCGAACCCGGGGACCGTGGCCGGTGCGATGTAATCGCCGATCCTCGAGTCGCTGCAGCTTGCAGCGAGCACGAGCGCGGAGATCGTCGTGAGGCCGAGCGTCTTGCGGATCATCGCGTCTCCTCGAACGAGGGCGTGCGCGCCAGGGAAGCGAGCGCGTCGTCGACGCGGCGCCGATAAGCGGAGCTCGTGTAGTTCGCGAAGAACGTCTCCGCGCGCCTGCGCGCTTCGGCCGTCCGCGCGAGACGTGCCAGCGCTTCGATGGCGATGACCTCACGCTCCTGAACGAGCATGCCGCTCGGGAAGCGACGCCCATGCTCGGCGGTCAAGGCAAGCGCCTGCGCCGGGTTGGACGAGAGCGCGGCGTGCGCGCGGTGGAGGAGCTCGCCTTCGGTCATCTCCTCGCCAGGCGCGGCCTTGGCGCTGTCGGAGCTGCCTCTGCGCCCTCCGGGAGACAGCTTCGGGTCCGGCAGCGAGCGGACGTCGATCGTGGGGATCTCCGGCGCCTGGCTCGCAGGATCCGTCGCGGCAGGCTCGGCTTCGCGCGGCGTCGCAGCTGTCGACTCCACGCGAGAGGGAGGTTCGCTGCCCGACGACGCCACGACTGTTGGGCGCGGAGCGTCGAACAGCTGGGAGGTCGCGAAGACGCCGAAGGCGACCGCGGAGGCCGCGACGACGGCGATCGCCGCACGCGGACGAACCGACGAGCGAAGCGAAGAGCCGTACGCGGACGGCGACCGCGCGGCCACCTCGTCGGCGAGACGAGACAACCTCGACAGCGACGGTACGTCTCGTCGTGCGGCGGAGACGAGCCCGTCGAGCGTGGCAGGGACGCGATCCTTCACGTGTTCACCAGCGCGTTCTCGAGACCCGCGCAAGCGCGCTGGTATCGCAAGTAGGCAGTCGACAGCGAACAGCCAACGATCTTTGCAACTTGTTCCATCGGCAGGTCTTCGACCCTGTGAAGGACGAATATGGCTCGCCAGTCTTCGTCGAGACGGTCCAGAAGGGTAAGGAGGCACCTCTGCGCCTCCGCAAGCTCGAGCCCCTCCTCTTGCGAGGCCGAGACGACGGGCTCGGGCATCTCGTCGACGAGCATCTCTCGATGGTGACGCGCTCGCCGCCGGTAGTTCTTCGCGTGGTTGACGCAGATGGTGCGGAGCCAGGGTCGAAGCCCCTCGTCGGCGAGGTCGCCGAGCTTCCGGTGGACGGTCGTGAAGACGTCCTGACAGACGTCGTCGAGGTCACGTTCGGCGACGCCGAGGTAGCGCAGGAGGCGCCACACGTACCTGCCGTGCGAAAGGACGATCTCGCGTATGCAGGGAGCCTGGGCGACCAAGCTCGTTCGATCCGGAGAAAGCATCCTCAACGCGGACATCGGCTACCATCCCGTATGTCGGTACGCGGCCGCCATTCCGACGCGCTCGACGAAAATCGACGCGGGGCGGGCGGCCAACTCAGCGGGTCGTCGGGGCGCCGGCCCGCATCGCGATCGAGCGCGGCCGTTTCAGGGCAACGCGTGCCAGGCGAACCCGACATCGAGCTCGACCGTGAGCCACGGCACGCTGAAAGACGTTCGGTCCTGCCCACCCGGCGCGCGGTATACGAACCCGGGTGACATCGGCGAAAACCGCGCCGTTGCGGCCGCATAGGGACTGACGGCACCGAGGCGCGCGCGCACCTCGCCACGCAGCGGCAGCACACCGAAGAAGAGGTCGCCGGCGGTCGAACGCGGCCCGAGAGGCTCAGCTTGTAGCACGGCGAGGTGAGCTCCACCGCAGACGAGCGCCTCGACGCCGGGGCGTGCGAGACCGAGCGGACAGATCTCGGCGCCGCCCACGAAGCCACGAACGGCGATCCCCTCGCCTGCAACCGTGCTCCGATCGACGCTGAAGGGATACGCCGTCGCGCGAAGGACGATCGGCACGAAGTGCGGAGGACGGACGAGCCCGAAGAGCGCCGGGCCGACCGTCGGAGTCGGCGCGAAACCGACGGCCAAGCTCCCGCCGAGCCCAAGCTCGAGCATCCATGGTCGTCGCTCTGGAGGCGACAGCGGAAGCGGAGCGATCCGCTCGTCGGCCCGCCCCTCCAATCGAGGGAGCGGAGCGATCTCGCCGAGCTCCTCCGCTGGCTTGCCATGCGCCGCGTCGCGCACCCACGGAGTCTCGACGAGCAAGACGAGGGCGAGGATCAGCGAGTCGTCGAGAGCCCTGCACGACCGCGCTGGCGACTCGAACGTTCGTTCGCCGAGCGGACGGCCGACTGCATCGCGGAGCACGAGCTCCGTTCGAAAGCCTTCCCCGCGCGGCTCGATACGTCCGATGATCGAGAAGTCCGCTCCCTTCCGGTCGAGCGTCAGCAACGTGTCCGAGGCTGCACGTGCGCGCGTCTTCATCACCATCTCGTCAGGCGAGATGCAGGTCTCGGCCCCCGGCAGCCGGGTCCACACGACGGCGATGTGAACGGGCCGCGGAGGCTCTTCGGCACGCGCGTTCCCCGCGCAAGCCGAGCCCGCGATCCCCACGAGAACGGCGGTGCGCCACGCGGAAGCCAAAACGGCCAGCGATTCTACACTGGACGTCGCCCGAACGGTCGCGGGCCGCGCACACGCGACAGCGTCGCGAGACTGCCTCTCTACAAGAGCGAAGCGACGCCGCCGCAGGGGACATCGACCGTCTGCGTGCCTCGACCCGCGTTGACGCGATGCCGGCCACACGAGACGACGATGCGTCCGCCCTGGACGCGCACGTAGTCGCCGTCGACCATCACGGTCATCAGCGACGCGGGTACCGTGATCGTGCCCGTCTTCGGCGCGGGACCAGCGGGACGCGGTGGCGGCGCTGCCGCGACGGGCGGCGGGACCGGCTCCGACGCCGGTGCCGGCTGCGCTGCGGGGGCGATCGGCGCCGCGGGCCTCGCCGGGCCCGAGCCGTCGCGGGAGACGACGTTCCCCGGAGCCGGCCTCGCGAACGACGGTGATCCAGCCGCGCCACGGGAAGGAGCCGCGTGCGGATCGCGGACGGGAGGAGCGGACGGGAGCGAGCTCGGAGTGTAGACGGGCATGCCGTCCTCGTCGGGCGTGCCCGGCGGCGGCTCGGCCTTCTGCGGCGTCGTCTCGGGTGTCTCGATCACTGCGGAGCGCACAGCCCCCTTCTGAGCCTCGCGCGGCGCGGGCGTCGTTCCTCGAGAGGCTGTGTCGGCCGCCCCACCAAAGGACACGAGAGCGATGACGACGGCCGCGCAGAACGCAGCGCCTCCGACGACCGCCGCCGCGAGGAGCGACGTGTTCCTCGGGAGCCCAGGGACCGGCGCGTGCGGGATCGCAGGGAGATGCAACACCGCGTCCCGACGAACCGGGGCGCCGTCAATCGCGAGCGGCGCGATCGAGCCGAGGTGGCTCTGCGCGTGGGGCGCACCATGGACGATCGAACGCACCGGCTGCTGCACGTACGCAGGCATCGACGGGTTCGACCATGGCGCGCCGAAGAGACGCGAGCGCGGGCGCATCACCGGCGCGAGCTCGGTCGGCGCGAGCGCGAGCTCGGCCTCTCGCGACATGATCTGCGTGCCACCGTCCGCGATGATGTCGTCATCACCGATGTCGCCGAGGTCCCACGACATGATCTGCGTGCCGCCGTCCGCGATGATGTCGTCATCACCGATGTCATCGAGCCTGCGGCGCTCACCCGTGACGTCGGCGTCTTCGCCCATCGCCTGCTCGGCGCCGCGCGAGACGAGGTCCGTATCTGCGAACTGAACGGAGGACTGTGCAGAGCTCACCGCAAGCGCCTTTCTTCGAGGTACGCAGACCCGATCCAGAATCAGGGTCCACGGGCGAGCTTTACGTCGACGGCGACGTTCTTCTCCCTCGTCGAGGCGCGATTGTCGCCCGTCGAAACAGAGGGAAGACTTCCCCGTTCGGCGGCGTAGATCCGGGGGGCGCTTCAGTCCCGGCGCGCGTCCTCAGCGCACCAGCGCGCCGATCACCTGACTGACGGCGCAGAGCGCGAGGAAGACACCGAATCCGACGGTCGCGCCTTTCTTGGTGTCCGGCCCCTTTGCGAGCGCAAAGACGAGACCGAGACCGACGCAGGCACCGAACAGACCGATCGCGAAGCCAAGGCCGAAGCTGCCGCGCGCCGGGATCGCGTAGGTCGACGGCGGCGCCATCTTGTAGGGGATCGGTTGCCCGAACTCGAGCCGATGGCCCTCGGCGGGTGGCGGCGCCGGCGTGTAACCGCCGACCGGTGCTCCGTAGCTCCCGGGAGGAAGCGGCGTCCCTTGACCAACCGTGCTCTGAGGCGGCGCGCCGTAGCCACCGCCCGGGGGCGGTCCGTAGCCGCCGGGAGGAGCCCCGTAACCGCCGGGAGGCGGCGCTCCGCCGTTCGAACTTCCCATCGGGTTCGAGCCTAGCGAGTCGAGCCGGAGGACGGCAACCAGGTGGCGCTCGCATCGCCCCGATCGCGACGCACGCGCGTGATGCGCGCGATAGCTCTACCGGACAGCGCGCGACGGCGACGGGCATCGAGGCACGGCAGCCGCCCTGCCCGTCGCGCCCCGTCGACGCTAAAGCGTCTTGAACCACGCCCACGAATGGGCGGCGGCGTCCTTGTACATCGGGTAGTGCGGTTGATTGGGGACGACGCAGAAGACCACCGGCTTGCCCGCGCTGCAGCCGTCGTACGCCTCGCAGATGTCGGGCGACGACGGGCTACGCGTCGCCTGGCAGCCTGCGCGGCTCGCCCAGTAGGCGGCGCCGAACTCGCCGCCGCCCGGATCGTCGTTCGCGCCGTGGGTCACGAACGTCGCGAGGCCGATCGCGTTCGGGCAGTCGACGTCGCCGCGCCCGTCTCGTGTCTGCGGAGCGCCGCCGGCGTGGATCGCCATGGCCGTGAGGAGCCCGGGCTTCTTGCAGGCGATCTCGTTCAGCTGGTAGCCGCCCTTGCTGTATCCGAAGCCCCAGATCTTGGACGCGTCGATCGAGTAGCGCTCCTTCAGGGCGACGATGATGAACTCGATGAGCTTCTGATCGGTGTTCTGCGCGTATTCCGTGAACAGGTCCACCGAGCGATCGGTATACGCGACGATCGCCTCGTCGCCGCTGGACGCCTCGATCTTGCTGAACGGGACGAACCCCGCCGCGTCCTGCCCGTCTCCGTGGAGCGCGAGGATCAGCGGATACGAGCGGCCTGCATCGTAGTTCTTGGGGACCGAGAGGATGTAGCTACGCGGGGTGCCGTCGACGTCGATCGTCTCGGTGGTGGTGTTCACCTTCGACGACGCCGGCTTCTCGTCATCCGGCACCTGGCCGTCGCCGGCCGCGCCGTCGGGACCATCATCGTCCGGCGCGGAAGCATCATGGGGCGTGATCGCCGGCTTCGAGTCGTCACTCGAGCATGCGTAGAGCGAGGAGATGGCGAAGGTGGCGGTGAACACATGGAACCAAGCTCGCATCCTTCTAGGATAGTCGACTTGGAGCGCCTGTCGCTCGCACACTCGGGCGACATTTGCCTCGGAGCCCCGAGATGCCCGTGGATCTCGACTCGGGGCTCTCGCCCGAACGCCGGGGACGCGCGGCCTTCAGGCACGCTCCGGACTCGGCGCGCGCGCGCCCGCCGCAAGGGTGGGCAATCGGGCCGCTTCGACGTTCGAGCGAAGCGGCGGTCAAAGCGTGAAGCGCGCCATCGTCGCTTCGCTCTCGAAGTAATAGACCTTGTTCGCCGCGTCGCGCCCGATGACCGCGGTCGCCTTGTCGACGCGCGCGCCCGAGACGGGGTCGGCGGCCGTGCGCACGCCCTCGTTGTTCTCGAGCTTCGATTTGCACATCGCGCAGCACCCGAAGTAGGTCTTGTCGCCGACGGCAACGGGGATCTGCTCGACCTCCATGAACTGGTCGTTGACCATGCAGACCTTGCTCGGCTCCGAGCGCGTGAGCGTGCCGCGCGCGGACCGTGCAGCCGAAGCAGCGACGGCGGCCGAGGCGCTCGCTGCCGGCGCTTTCGCTGCCGGTGCGGTCGCTGCCGACGCGCTCGCCGCCGGGGCGTTCGCGCTCGGATCGGGATTCGCGTCGGCGGAGTTCTGACGGCAGGCCGCGACGAGAGCAACGAGAGAGAACGCTTGCGCGATGCGACGAAGGCTCATCATTCCCTTGCTAGCCGGGACGGAGCGGATCGTGACCGGAAAAACGAGAAGCCTTCCTGTCGAGCTTCGTCTGCGACGCCGGCGTCACCGCGGCGGCTTCGGATCGGCGCCCTGCGTGGCACGCCAGACGTCGGTCGGCAGCCCGGCGAACCCCCAGTCCTCGTCGGCGATCTCCTGGATCACGACATGCGTGTGCTCCGGCTTCTTGCCGAGGACGCGCTGCAACGAGGCGGTCACGTCGCGGATGAGCTCGGCCTTCTGTTCGCGGGTGGCTCCGCGGGTGATCTGGATGTTGACGTAGGGCATTCGGACCTCCGTGCAGGGAGCGCTCTCGACGGTCGGGGTGTGGAGCTCACGCCCACGACCTCGACGGACGCCGCGCGACCCTCGCCCACACGTCCAGGGCCGTCAATACGCCGCGCGGGCGACAACGGACGGCGGAGCGGGTGACATGACGTGCAAGCTCGCGCGGTCTCGGTGCGCCTAGATCGCGAGCGAGCTCTGCCATGGTACCCGGACGGGAGCGTCCTCTTTGCCGAACATCACCAGGCCCACCGCGCGTCGAGCATGTCGAGCATCGCTGGCGCCGGTCCTCTCGGCGTTCGGCTATGTTCGCCGCGATGGCGGGTGGAGACCGTTCCTACGAACACGGCTCGAGGCTCGGAGAGCGGCTCCGTGCCTCCGCGCGCAATGCGCTCGAGATCGCGCGCTTCGGTCGACTCGGAGAGGAGTACGGCGCGCCGTTCGAGATCGTCGATCGAGGCCCCCACCATCGACTCCGCCGCTACGCGGGCGCCTCCGAAGACGCTCCGGTGGCGCTGCTCGTCCCGCCGCTCATGTTGACGGCAGACGTCTATGACATTGCGCCGGACGTCTCCGCGGTCGCGGCTTTGATCGCGCAGGGCGTGGCGCCCTGGGTCGTCGACTTCGGAGCGCCCGAGCACGAGGCCGGCGGGATGCACCGAAGCCTCGACGATCACGTCCGCGCCGTCGTCCGGGCGATCGCTCGGACGCGAGAGCTCACCGGGCGCGACGTCCATCTCTGCGGTTACTCGCAGGGAGGGATGTTCGCGTACCAGTCGGCAGCCTACCTCCGAGGAGAGGGGATCGCGTCCCTCGTGACCTTCGGAAGCCCGGTCGACATCCACAAGAACCTCCCCGCGGTGCGGAGCGACCTCACGGGTGCGCTCGTGCGCTCGCTCTTCCCGATGACGAAGGCTGCGCTTGCGAAGATCGAGGGCCTGCCCGGCAAGCTGACGAGCACGGCCTTCAAGCTCGTGAGCACGAAGAAGGAGGTGGAGCAGCGACTCGAGTTCCTCCGCTCGCTCCACGATCGAGAGCGCATCGCGAAGCGCGAAGCGCGCCGTCTCTTCATCAAGGGAGCCGGCTTCGTCGCCTGGCCCGGCCCCGCCTTCCGTGACTTCGTCGAGGACTTCGTCGTCCACAACCGCATGCTCTCCGGTGGCTTCGTCATCGACGGTCGCACGGTGTCGCTCGCGGACCTTTCCTGTCCGATCCTCGCGTTCGTCGGAGCGACCGACGAGCTCGCCCGGCCTCCGACGGTCCACGCGATCGCGGACGCAGCGCCGGACGCGGCCGTCCGCTTCGTGACCGTGCGCACAGGACACTTCGGGCTCGTCGTCGGCTCGCGCGCGATGGCGACGACGTGGCCAACCGTCTCCGCGTGGATCGCCGCGATCGAGCGCGGCGCGAGCGCAGCGGATGCGCTCCCGGAGACCGCGCCACGGAGCTCCGACGACGACATGGCTCCCGGCGATCTCGACACCGAGCTCGACCTGTTCGTCGACGTCGCCCTCCGCGGAGCACGCGGGGCATGGCGGCGCCTCGGTGACACGCTCTCCAGAGCAAGCGACACCGCCGCCACCGTTCGCTGGCAAGAGCCTCGCCTCCGTCGCCTCGCGCGCATCGAGCCCGACACTCGCGTCAGCGCGAGCCTGGAGCTCGCGACACGCGCGCGGGAGAGCCCCGACGCGACGTTTTTCCTCTGGCGCAGGCGCGCGTTCTCGTACGCCGACGCCGACGTTCGCGTCACGAACGTGACGCGCGGCCTCTACTCGTGCGGTGTCCGTCCCGGCGATCGCGTCGGCATCCTCATGGGGAGCCGCCCGAGCCTACTCACCGTGTGCACCGCGCTCGGCCGCCTCGGCGCCGTCGCCGTCATCGCCCCCGCGAACGCGCTCATGGCTCCGCTGAAGGACGCGTTCGAGCGGCTCGATGTCCGTCGTGTGGTCGTCGATCCCGAACGCTCCGGATCGGCCGTCCCGCTCGACCTCGAGGTGCTGAGCCTCGGTGGCGGAGGCCACGCGCGAGACGCGATCGCAGCCGGCGTGCGAGACATGGAGCAGATCGATCCGGCCGAGGTCCCTCTCCCCGCCGAGCTGGAGATCGATCCCGGTCGCGCGCGAGACATCGCTCACATCCTCCTTCGTCCCTCCGAAGACGACGGAGGGCTCCGCCCGGTCCCGGTCACGAACCACCGTTGGGCGCTCTCGGCGATCGGCGCAGCGGCTGCGTGTACGGTCAAGCCAGGCGACACCGTTCTCTGCGCCGTGCCGCTCCACCATCCGACCGGCATGCTCGTCAGTGTGGGGGCCGCGCTTGCCGGCGGTGGCCGCCTCGCGCTCGTCGATCTCGAAGCCGCCGACGGGGAGAGGGCCTCCGGAGCCCCGCTCGACGCTCGACGCCTGCTCCTCGAGATCCGGCGTGCCGGCGCTACCGTCGTCTTCTACGCAGGCGAGATGCTACGACCGCTCCTCGCGGAGCCGGTGTCGCGCGCCGACCGTCACCTCCCCGTCCGCATCTTCGCCGGCAGCGGAATGCGCCCTCTGCTCGCCGCACGGCTGCGCGAGCGGTTCGGCGTCGACACGATGGAGTTCTATGCGGGGACGGCTCATCGCGCGATCTTCGCGGATCCTGCGGGAGACGCGCCGGGCTCGCTCGGCGGCGTCCTCCCCGGCAGCGCCGACGTCGCGCTCGTGAAGTGCGACCTCGTGCGACGAGCGCGCGTCCTCGATCCGAATGGTCGCCTCGTGATGGCCGACCACACCGAACCGGCGCTCCTCGCCGTGCGGGTCTCGGAGGAGGAGATCGAGACGCTCGGCGATACGCGTGGACTCGTGCACGACGCGTTCGGTGACGGATCGACATGGCTCGTCACGAACGACGTGCTCGAGCGCGACATCGCCGGCCGACACTGGTTCGTCGACGCGCTCACGAGCTTCGTCGCACCTCCGGACGGAGAGCCTGTCTCGCTCCGCCAGGTCGAGGACGCCTTCCTCGCGCTTCCCGAAGTGCGCCTCGCTGCGGCCTGGGAGCGGGCCCATGCCTCCGGCGAGATCGCCGCGGCGTTCGTCTCGAGCATCGCGATCTCCCCGGAGCGCCTCACGGAGGCGATGACGGCTCTGCCGGTTGGTGCTCGCCCGACACTCGTCGCACGGGTCTCCGAGATCCCGCTCACGGAAGGCTTCCGTCCGAGCAAGCGCGCCACGATCGCAAACGCTTCGGCATCGGCGCTCGAGCACTGCGAGCTCATCGGCAACGAGTACGTCGTCCGCGGCGCGTGATTCGTTCGGCCTCCTGCGATCGGCATGCGCCGAGGACAGGAACCCGCATCGCGAATGACTCGAAGCGTCACTGCTCGAGCGCATGAACCGATGCGCGCTGCGGGTCGCTTCATGATAGACGCGAGGAATGAAGCCCGCGCCTGTTACCGCTCCGATGTTCGACATCGTACGCGACCACGACGGGAAGCGATCCGTCGACGTGCGTGTCACCGGCGAGGCGCTCCTCCGTTCGCCGTTCACCAACAAGGGGACGGCGTTCACCGTGTCCGAGCGGGTCGAGCTCGGCCTCGTCGGGCTCCTTCCTCCGCGCGTCGAGTCGCTCGAGGAACAGACGGCTCGCGCCTACGCCGCGTTCCTCCGCGAGACGACGCCTCTCGGGCGCTATCAGCTGCTCCGTCGGATCCAGGACACGAACGAGGTGCTCTTCTTCGCGCTCCTCCAGGCGCACGTCCGGGAGATGATGCCGGTCGTTTACACACCGACGGTGGGCGACGGCGTCGAGCGCTTCTCCGATCTCTACGAGGTGCCGCGCGGTCTATCGCTCTCGATCGACGATCCGCATGGCGCCAAAGAGGTCCTCGCCGGTCACCCGCTCGACGACGTGCGGATGATCGTCGCGACCGACTCGTCCGCCATCCTCGGCATCGGCGACCAAGGCTACAACGGCCTCGCGATCTCGATCGGCAAGCTCGCCCTCTACACGCTCGGCGGCGGCGTGAGCCCGTTCCGCACGGTCCCGGTCGTTCTCGACGTCGGCACCGATCGGAGCGCCCTCATCGAGGATCCCGTGTATCTCGGCGTCCGCCAGCAGCGCGTTCGCGGCGAGGCCCACCTCGAGTTCGTGCGGAAGTTCGTGCTCGCGGTGCGCGAGCGCTGGCCGCGCGCGGTCGTGCAGTGGGAGGACTTCGGGAAGGAGACGGCGTTCGACGTGCTCGACGCGTTCCGCGATGTCGTCCCGTCGTTCAACGACGACATCCAGGGCACCGGCGCGGTCGCGCTCGCCGGTTTGCTCGCGGCGACGCGCTCGAAGGGCCAACCGCTGGGCGCAGAGCGCTTCCTCGTGTTCGGTGCCGGCGCCGGCGGCATCGGCGTCGCGCGCGCGATCCGGGAAGGTCTCGAGCGCGAAGGCCTCAGCCGATCGGAAGCCACCGCACGGATCTTCGTCGTCGACTCGAAGGGGCTCCTCGTGGAGGGCCGCGCGATGGAGGGCTACAAGCAAGAGTTCGCGCAGCCGTCGACGACGACGGCGGGGTGGACGATCGCCGGCAAGGTGCCGTCGATGCTCGAGACCATCGCCAACGGCCGGGTGACCACGCTGCTCGGCCTCTCGGGCCAGCGCGCGTCGTTCGACGAGCAGGTCATTCGCGCGGTGACGGAGAACACGCCACAGCCGATCGTCTTCGCGCTGTCCAACCCGACGAGCGCATGCGAAGCCGTCCCTGCCGACATCCTTCGCTGGACGAACGGCGGCGCGATCGTCGCGACCGGAAGCCCCTTCGAGCCCGTCGAGATCGACGGGAAGAAGCGCGTGATCGGTCAGGGCAACAACGCGTTCGTGTTTCCTGGTCTCGGCTTCGGCGCCATCCTCACGGAGGCACGCAAGGTCACCGACGGCATGGTCGCCGAGGCGGCGTACGCGCTCGCCGATCTCACCGTCGAGCGCTACGGCGCCGAGGGCCTCGTCTATCCGCCCGTCGAGGACATCCGCGACGCATCGGTGCGCGTGGCGGCCCGCGTCGCCAAGCGCGCGATCGCCGACGGCGTCGCCGTTCGGACCGAGCTGCCCGAGGATCTCGAGGGTCACATCCGCTCGCTTGGGTGGACGCCGCAATACTTGCCGTTCCGCCGGGCCTGATTCGATCCCAACGGCGCGGGGCCGGCGCTCGGTGAAGCTTCACCCCGACGGCGGGTGGCTCACGGCTGCGTACGTCGGCGCGCGCGAACCCGTTCGAGCAGCTCTGCATCGATGAGATCCTGCGGTCTGGCCGACGCGCGCTTGTTGTCGATCAGGTCGTCCAACGAGATCACCTTCATGCGGACGTCGTCGATCTCCGCCTCGACCGCACGCGAGAACAAGTCGCTCGCACTTACACCGTCGATCGAACGGAGAAAGTCGATGCGAAGCGGTGGCTGGCCCATGTACACGATCTCGCTTTCGTCCATCGACTCGATCGAGCTCACGACGTTCGGCGGCGCACCGAAGCGCACCAGCGCTCGCGCTGCGCGCTGGAGATTGTCGGCACTGCCCTCGAGCACGATGTCGATATCCTTGGTCGCGCGGGGCCGGCCGTGAAACGCAACTGCGTAACCGCCCACGAGGACGAACTCAACCGAATCGCGGCCGAGTTCCTCCAAGAGATCTCTGAAGTCGGGGGCAAGGTTCACCGGAGCCCTCCATCATACGCATCTCGTCGATGAGCTGCGTCACTCCGCGAATGCGCTCCTGCGGCGTGGATGCAAGCCAGAACTCCAGGTCCGCCTCGTCGGCTTCCGCAAACGAGCGCGCGACTCCTCCCGTCCAGGTTGCCCTCCGACGCTGGGCTCGTTCGGCTGCGGACGACACATCGTTCACGATAGCACTCCTACCTGGACCCAGCCACGGAGCGCGTGGGCGGCAGAGCCGAAGCGCCGACGCCGGGCGCTATCGCGCTTTCAGTGGCCGCGCGGACGACCTTCTCTCGAACGACGGACGAGAATGAACGCGACGCGCTCGCATGCGGCTCACGTTCGTGACGAGTTGAACACGACGAAGAGCAGCGGTCCCCTCGGTGAGGAACCGCTGCTCTTTCGAGGTCGCGGACTGTCGCTCGCGCAGTCAGCCGACGTCGCGCGGGCTCACTGAACGGTGATCGTGAACGAACCGTGCGTGCTCGTCGTGTTGTTGGCGCCCGACGCGCCGTCCGACGTGCTCACTTGCGAAAGGCCCGCCGCCGAGATGAGGTAGCCGCTGCCGCCGCCGCCGCCGCGGTGCGCCGCGCTGGCACCGCCGCCGTAGTAACCGCCACCACCACCTCCGGCCCAGCCCTCGGTGGCGTCCTGCGGGGCGTCGCCGCCGAGCCCGAGCGCGCCGTTGATGTTGCCGCCGGCCGCGCTACCGCCGCCGGTACCCCCACCGCCGGCTGCAGTGCCGCCGGATGCGTTGAAGCCGCCGCCGTAGCCGCCGGCCGCACTGCTGTTGTTCGTGCCGCCACCGCCGCCGCCGACGATCGCGAAGCGGCTTGCCCAGCTCGCCGTCGGATCGCCGCTGATGGGCGTGCAGCGCGCGCCGTCGTAGACGAATCGGAGGTCCGTACCGCCACCGCCGCCGGCCGCAAAGGAGAACGTGTTCGCGCCGGAGCTCCAGTCGGTGCCCGCTCCACCGCCGTTGAAGGCCCGCATCGTGGACGCCGGGACGCCGCCGCCGCGCGAAGGATCACCCGCGGAGGCCTGTCCTGCCTGACCGACGATGATCCAGAAGCCGCTCTGCCCCTTCGCCGTGAAGAAAGCGGAGGTCAGGTCGACCGTCCCGGTGCCACCCGTGCCACCTTGGCCAGTTCCGCCAGCCGAGCCGGACGCGCCCGTCATCGCGACGCGAACGCTGGTGACGTCGGGCCCCACGCGGAAGTAGAAGCCGCCGTACGCATTCGCTTCGGTGATCGTGTCACCCGGGCGCAAGGTGTTCCCCACCGCGGCACTCGCGAAGCCGGCATAACCTCCGGTGTACGCGAGCGTTCGCGGGGCCTGGCCGCCTGCGCCGTGACACAAGTACGAGGTGCTCGCGATCTCCCCGGCATCGAGCGCGCCGTTGCCGTTCGCGTCGAGGCCCGTCTCGATCCGCAGCCCGCCGTACTCGCATGCACAGCCATCGTTCGTCACCTTGATCAGAGAGCTCGCGCCGGCCGCGCCGGCTGGGCCCGCAGGGCCGGTTGCCCCCGCCTCGCCGGTCTCGCCTGCGGGGCCCGCGGGTCCCGTCGCGCCGGTCTCGCCCGTCTCGCCCTTCGCGCCGGCGTCGCCAGTCTCGCCCTTCGCGCCGGTCTCGCCGGTCTCGCCCTTCGCACCGGTCTCGCCGGTCTCGCCCTTCGCGCCGGCCTCGCCCGTCTCGCCCTTCGCGCCATCAGGACCGGTCGGGCCCGTCTCGCCCTTCGCGCCCGCAGGCCCGGTCGAGCCCGTTGCGCCGCGCACATCGACGCGCTGCCACGTGCCGTCGACGCAGACCGCGAACTGCTGCTCGTCGAGCACGTAGTGGACCGCCAGGTTGTTCGAGGCGTCGCAGTCGGGAAGCGACGATCCAGTCGCGACGGCGATGGACGAAACCTCCACCGCGGCGTCACCAGGCTTCGCTCCGGGCGAGGATGCCGGCGGAGGCTGGGACTGACATGCAGCTACCAGTAGCGCGCAGGCGCTCGTCGAAAGGGCGGAGAGGATCGTTCGTCGACTGAGTCGCGTCATTTGGCTCATCCTTGGCGTGGTTGAGACACTTGGAACGGACGGGGTCGACGCGAGTTAAGGGCACTCGGTGGGCTCGACCGTGAAGTCGATCGTGTTCGGTCCCTGGATGCTCACCACGTACGAGCGCCCGGCCTCCGTCTTCCACCCGTCGGGGACGAAGCGGATCGCCGAGCGGCTGCCCAACGAGGGAGTGAGGGGCGTCGCGCGCACGGCGAGACGCTCGCCGGACGACGAGACCGTCACCGTCGCCTGCTCGAGACCATCGCTCGAGCTCTGAACGGTCCACCCGATCTCGTCGAGTCGCTCCGTCGCGAACACGTCGATCGGGACGGGGCCAGGCGGCGGCCAGGCGCCCCAGCCTCGCGGCGGCGCGTCGCTCGATCGGCGGGTCTTCGTCACGTCACCGGCGCCGAGGCTCCGTCCGTCGACGACCACGCACGCGTAGCGATCCGTCGAGCCGATCCCGATCGCCGTCAGCTCTTCGGAGAGGAGCCAGCGGCGATGCACCATCGTCGACTCGTTGCCCGGATCCTCGATGAACGCAGCGATCGCAAGCGGCGCGCTCCGGTTGGCGACGAGGCTGATCGACGACGCGTGCGCAGCGACCTCCGACCAGCACCGCCAGTCACGAGACGGCGTGTGCGAGAGCCTGGCGTTGGCATGCGCGACCAGGGCGCACTCTTGCGCGGCTCCCGTCCACGACGGCTCGAAGCCGACGGGCGCGACGCCGGCGATGAAGCGATGCAAGTTCACGAGGCGCACCGCGCGCTCACCGGCGTCGGCATCGAGCTCACCGGCGAGGCAGCTCGACGCGTCCCCGCTCCAGCGCGCGGGCGCGACCGCATCGCGGCCGTCGCAACGCCAGCGGTGGCACACCTGTTCGCGACGGCTCTGCCCGGCCTCCTCAAGACAGACCGCGTCATCGAAGGGAGCCTCCGCGCCGGCGTCGCCGCTCGAGCGCACGTCCGTCGTGGTGTCCGCGGCTCTTCCGGTGGCGCTCGGCGCGGGCAAGTTCCCGCTCTCGACGACGCACCCACCAAGGAGAAGAGCGGTGGTGGCGATCGCGCGAAGCTTCATCGGGCCGTGCAGGCAGAAACGGCCGGCACCGCCGCGCGGTTAAGCACGAGCGACGAACTTCCGGCGCGCGCCGAGCTCGGCACGTGCACGCACATCGAGGCACGTGCCCTCGACCTGGAGCGCTGGAGGGCCGAGCCGGTGGCGTTCGAGGGCCGAGTCGGTGACGCGCACGTGACGTCGGCCCCTGGCGGCGAGTCAGTCGGCACGTGACCTTCCGGGTGCGGATCGGTAGCCTCGGTCGCGCGTGAACCTATCGAAGGCGCAGTGGCGGACGCTGTTCGTCGTCTGGTTGACGTACGGCGCGTTCTACCTTTGCCGCGTCAACATCGGTCCGGCACGGGTCGAGATCGAGAAGAGCTTCGCGATCGACCCGCTCGAGATGGGGCTCGTCCTCGGTGCGCTCAAGATCGGCTACGCGATCGGGCAGCTCGTGAACGGACAGCTCGCGGAGCGCTTCGGACCGAAGCGCATCTTGCTCACGGGCATCTTCGGATCGGTCACCGCATGCATGCTCTTCGCATCGGCGGGCAAGCTCGTGTCGGTGCTCCCGTCGATCGCCGGCCCCGTCAACGCGGTCGTGCAGATCGTCTCGCCAGGATCGAAGCTCGGTCCCGCGGCCGCGCTCCTCCTCGTGATCTGGTTCGCCAACGGTTGCTTCCAGGCGGGCGGCTGGCCGCCCACCGTGAAGATCATGGCGAGCTGGTTCACGCCCACGCAGCGCGGGCGGATGATGGGCGTGCTCGGCACGAGCTACCAGCTCGGCTCGGCGCTGACGATCGCTGCCTCGGGCGCGCTCGTCGCCTTCTCGGGCAACGACTTCCGCGCCGCGTTCATCGTGCCGGCCGTCATCCTCGGCGGCGTCGGAGTGCACGCGCATCTACGCATGCGCGAGCGTCCCGACGCACACGAGACGAGCGAGGTGCCGGCGTCCTCGCAGCTCCCGGCGCCTCCGGCCAACGGCGGAGCGACGCGCCTCTCGGTCCGGGAGACGCTGTTCGTCACCTTCACGAACCCGCGCATCTGGATCCTCGCGCTCGCGCTCTTCGGGCTCGACATCGTGCGCTACGGCTTCCTCGACTGGGCGCCGGGTCACCTGAAGAAGCTCCACGGCTCGGGCGTGCTCCTGGCGGGCCTCAAGGTCGCCGTCTTCCCGCTCGCAGGAGGCCTCGGCGCGCTGGCGTCGGGGTGGATGACCGATCGCTGGTTCCAGTCACGGCGCGCGCCGGTGATCGCCGTGACGATGGGCATGGTCGGCGTCCTCACGCTCGTGTTCGACCGGGTAGCCCCGCTCGGCACCGGACCGACCGTCGCGTGTCTGGCACTCATCGGCTTCTTCCTCTACGGCGCGCAGATCCTCCTCGTCGGAACCGCCGCACAGGACTTCGCGAAGCGCGGGACCACCGCGGCAGCGGCGGGGTTCGTCGACTTCATGGGCTACCTGGGCGCGTTCGGCGGCGACGTCTTCACCGGCTGGCTGCTCAAGCACAAGGACTTCCACTCCGCGATCGTGTTCTGGGCGAGCGCCGCCCTCGTCGCCGCACTCCTCTCGGCGCTCCTCTGGCGAGCGCGCCCCGTCACGGCATCGTGATCAACAGGCCCCCGCGCGCCCCGCCCGACCGCGCCGTCGCCATCCTTGCGGGTTCGACGAGCGCGAGCACCGCGACGAGTCGACCGAAACGCCCTCGCCGAGCTGCCGACTCGTCGGCCGCTCTTAAGTTCCGGGCATGGCCCTCCCTCACCGCGCCCCCCAGAAGAGCCTTGCTTCGTGTGGCATCGCGGAGGCAACCCACGACGTCGAGCTCCCCGAGGTCGACCTGTTCACGCCGGTCGACCTCCGCAGCCTCCGTCTGCGTCATCGCATCGCGATGTCACCGATGTGCCAGTACAGCGCCGACGACGGGTTCGCCAACGACTGGCACCTGGTGCACCTCGGCAGCCGCGCGGTCGGCGACGTTGCGCTCATCCTCGTCGAGGCCACGGCCGTCGAGGCGATCGGACGCATCTCGCCGCACGATCTCGGCCTGTGGCGCGACGAGCACATCGAGCCGCTCGCTCGCATCGCTCGGTTCGTAAAGCAGCAGGGAGCCGTCCCCGGGATCCAGCTCGCCCACGCAGGGCGCAAGGGGAGCTGCCGCCCACCGTGGGAAGGCGGCGCGCACCTGATGCCGCACGAAGGCGGCTGGGAGGTCGTCGCGCCGAGCGCGATCCCGTTCAACGCGGGAGAGCCGGCGCCGCTCGAGCTCGACGCGGATGGGATCGAACGGATCGTGGTGGCCTTCGAGGAGGCCACCCGTCGCGCGCTCCGCGCCGGATTCGAGGTCATCGAAATCCATTCAGCGCACGGCTACCTCCTCCACGAGTTCCTCTCTCCGCTCACCAATCGACGCACCGACGAGTACGGCGGCGACCTCGACAACCGCATGCGACTCGTGGTCCACGTCGCCGCGCGCATACGCAAGCTCGTCCCCGATCACCTCCCGCTCTTCGTCCGGATCTCCGCCACCGACTGGGCCGATGGGGGCTGGAACCTCGACCAATCCATCGTCCTCGCACGGACGCTGAAGGACGTCGGGGTCGACCTGATCGACGTCTCCTCCGGTGGAGCAGTCCCACGCGTACGTATTCCGATCGAGAGCGGCTATCAGGTCCCCTTCGCACGGCGCATTCGCGCCGGCGCCGAGATCATGACCGGCGCGGTCGGCCTCATCTCCGCAGCGCAACAGGCCGACGAGATCATCACGTCCGGCGATGCCGACATCGTGCTCCTCGGGCGCGAGCTGCTTCGCGAGCCGTACTGGACGATCAAGGCCGAGCACACGCTCGAGGAGGAGGCCGTGTGGCCGACGCAGTACGGCTACGCGGTCAAGCGGCGCGCGAAGTAGGCGACTCTCGATCCCGTCGCGCGTTCACTCGCAGCGCGGAGGTCGTTCAAGCGCCATTTCGGAGCGTGGCCGTGACCGCGTGGCGCGCGCAGAGCTCATCGAGAAGCTCCGCGCAGCGACCACGCGGGGGTGAGGCGACCAGAGGAGCTGACGCCCGCGCCGTCGTCGGACGTGCCTGGGGCAAAGCGCTTTCTCCACGCGAACGTCACCGTCAGCACCCACTGACGCAGCGTGACCTTCGTCATGACGGAGTCCACGAGATTCGCCGCTGTTGCGCTCATCTTCCGGTCCTCGTTTACGACCGACGCGCGCGTCAGCGTCGGCCGCCCACTTCGTCGATGTGCAAGAGGAGGTCGGCCGGATCCTCGTAGACGCGGAGCGCGCCCGCTTGCCGGAGCTCCTCGGAGCCGTAGCCTCCGCTCAGGAGTCCGACGCCGAGGGCACGGCAACGCGCGGCGGCGAGCATGTCCCAGATGCTGTCTCCGACGACGACGGAGGTCTCGATCGGCGTGTCCAGACGCGCTGCTGCAGCGACGAAGAGATCGGGATCGGGCTTGGCGTATCGCACCTCGTCGCGGGTGACGACCGGCGTCGTGGCCGGGTCGACCCCGAGGACGCGGAGGTTCACGCTCGCTGTCTCGAGCCTTCCGCTCGTGGCGATGGCCCACGGTATCCGCGCCCTGGTGAGCCACTCGAGGAGCTCGCGGGCGCCGGGCAGCGGACGCACTTGCTCCGCGTGCTCGAGATAGGCGCGGGCGTGGAGCTCGCGCAGCCTCTCGACACGCTCGACGCTGATGTCGATGCCGGTCTCCCGCAGCAGCTGGTTCGTGAAGAGGCCGCCGCTCATTCCGATCTTGCGATGGATGCGCCAGATGGAAAGGTGGATCCCCTCGGTGTCGAGAGCTTCTCTCCAGGCGAGGACGTGCTGGTAGACGCTGTCGACGAGCGTCCCGTCGAGGTCGAAGAGGAACGCGGGACCGGTGCGGACGTTCGTTCGGGGCTCGGCCGTCGTGCCGCTCATCTGTGACCTCCTCGTGCCTCGCGTTGAGCTCCGCTTCTTCGCAGCGCTGTCTCGCATCCCTTGCACGGCGGACGCCAGGCCCTGCGCGTCGAGCTCGAGCAGCTTCCGCTCGTCCGCGCCGAAGGACCGCTCGCCCGCCGGACATCGAGCTCGACAATGGCGAGCAAGGTTCGACCAGGCTCGCGCGGCTCGCCTCGCTGCGTCACACTCACGGCCTCGGTATGAACAAGCCCCTTCTCGACCAGCCGCTTGCCCACGCTCCCGAACACGTTCGCTCTGCGGAGAGCAAGGAGGAGGCTCAGCGGCTCCCGACTGACCGGAAGAACTAACTACCTATTCATCGGCGACGTCGAGTCGGGCAAGAGCTTGGCTTGCCTGAACTCCCTCGTAGCCACCTGCGAGTCGCGCGGCATCAACGCGTTCGACTACCTCGCAACGTCCTCGCCCGCGTGCAGGACCGCCCGGCGAACGCGCTCGACGAGCTTCTGCCTGGGCGTCGGCTTGCAGGCCGGTAGGCATCACGCGGCGCACGTCACGACGCCGTCCACAGGAAGCTTACGATCGAGTCGCTGAGCCGTCGCACCATCCTGACGAGCGACGTGATGGACCTGCGCGCTGCCGCTCGGATCACCCCCACTCGGAACGTGCTCGATACGACCCTGCCTGCGGGTACGCCGGAGGGGCGTGACGACCGCTTCGCCGTCCACCGCGGGTACAGTTCTTTCGCCGACGACCTGCACCGCCACCGGAACGACGCCGCGCACACACGTCCACACTTCGGGTTCATGATCGCGCCGAGGTCGACGAACTCCTCGTATCTGCCGGCCGAAACCTGCCGGCGCTCTCGGGCCGATGTTCGCGCCGTGGCTCATCCACGGTGCAGCGAGCGCCGCCGTTCCTTGACACGGTGCCGCATCGTGAGCATCTACCCGCCACAATGCCTATTGTTGAGACCGCTCTCACCGTGATTGGAGTCGCGGAGACTCTTCACAAGGCCAAGGGGCTCTACAAGCGAATCGATGAAGGACGTACCGAGGCCTTTGTCACGGTGTGGAGGGATGTCTGCGAGGGCTGGACGGTCGAGACGAGCGCACGTCTGGACGATTTCATCGTCCAAACTCGAAAGCGCCTCGTTGAGCTCGGAGGAACGGTTGAGGAGCACGACCGCAAGGTGAACGACATCGTCGACCAGCAGGAGACGCAGGTGCTAGCCGCCATCTATCAGAACGGCGCGCACCGCGAAGCAATCGCGGAACGGCGCAAGATGCTCTCGTTCGCCGCCGCGGCGATCGTCGACCCTACCCTCACGATCGAAGAGAAGGCATCGGCGGAGCGGGTCCTCCGCTCGCTGGATCCCTGCGACGTGCTTGAGCTGCACAAGCTCGCCCGTGCGGTTGGGAAGATCGAGCGGCTCCCGAACGGTCGCGCGAACGGATACACGTCGACCGACGAGCTTCGGCATGCACTCCTTTCCGCGTCAACGTCCTACGATGCTCTCGTCTCCACTGGATGCGTGCGCGAGAAGATAGTCCCGGAAGGCGGCGGCTGGGGTGGCGCCGCAAGCGGCGCCTACGACGTCGCGCACGTGACCGATCGTGGGCGCCTCGTTCTCCACGTCCTCGCGAAGTACCTCGACGAGAAGCACGATGCCTTCACGGGAATGGGAAGGGAAGAGATCCCAGGCTCCCGCAGCGAGATTGAAGCGCAAAAGCTCATCGCTGGGACGCCAGGCTTCAAGGCGTCCCTTCGTGCGGCTCTCGCAGCGTCGGCAAAGCTCGACGGGCATGACGAGCGTCGACCTCGGTTTGAGCCGTCTCTGCCGACGCTCGCGCCCGACGCCCCTCATCAACAGAGGCGCAATGGCGTACGCGAGGCCATTCTCACGGAAGCGGATCCCTCCGGGCTCGCGCAGCTCGTGATCGGCGCGGCACCACCGGAGTCTGCGCATGCAGTGCCCAAGCCGTCGCCTGAGTTTCTGGTCACGCTAGAGGATCTCCCGCAGTACGGCCGCCCCGCCATGAACATCCGAATCAAAGGACCGTTCGACGTACTCCGGTGGCTCGCCGACGATCTCGACGCACATTGGAGCTAGCGCCCCGGTCCCCTTGTCCATTGAGCGTTCTGCCGCGAGAGCGGCGGACTCGAGCCCGAGGAGCCGACCCCTGACGAGGACTACGTGGACGCTCGCGCCGATTGCACCCGCGCCGGGTGCCTGCTGACGATGCGGGATAGCGTCAGAGTTCCGGTACTGACATGCTTGACCGTTCGTGGCGCGTAAATCGCATTGCGATGAATCGCTTCTCGCTCTCGACCTGTTTGAGGATGTTCGGCATGAAGGGACCGGACCACGGTGCCCGACTGAGCGCTGGAAATACTCGGAACTCCCGCTCCTCCTCAGCGCAGAGGTAGCGGAGGAACAGATCCACCCGCTGAAATCGCCCGTTCTTGTCACGCGCATGGACCAGTTCCCCAAGAGCGGTCAGCGTGGCAGTGTCAGCGAGGGGCGTGTCGACCCAAACGAGGTCTAGGTACGCGAACGCTCGGGTCAGAAACGTGAGGTAGTACTCACCGGCCGGCGCCGCCCTTACCGCCTGACAGTGATCGAGGACAGACCCCTCTGGCACGACTGTGACGCCAGTGTCCGTTTCGACAAGCGACCGGAAGATCAGTTTTTCCAAATGAAACTTCAGGTCTCGACTGTCCGGAAACACCGCGCCAAATGCCGAGACGATCGCCCCCCACTGCACGTAACCCGTGCCGAACTGGCTTCGTTGCTCGCTTGACTCCATGAGAAAGGCAAGAAGCCGAAGCGTGGTAAAGTGAGAATTTGGCGCAAAGCCGGAGTTCGCAAAAACGTTGACAATCTCGTCTTCCGTATCGCCTTCTCGGTAGTATTTCCGGTCGTCGAGCATCACCGACTTCGTGAACTCGTGAAACGGCACGTGGTACGGGACGCGCCTGTGCGAGTTCTCCCGGTATATCGATAGGATCTTCCGCACGTCCGTGTTTCCGGACTGAACAAAGCGGCGGAACATCTTAAGGGCTCGCCGCATGTCCCCCATGCAAACGCGCTCGAGCAGTCGAACGACGTTCGACGAACCTCGATGCCCGTACAGCCCCACCCCACCGCGCCAAATCGCATCTAAGAACGCCCGTGCATCGGCGACAGCGGCCGCGTCAACACCGTCAAGGATCTCGTCGAGGTGTCGCTGTGCGTAACTAAGACGATGAGCGAGAAGATCCTTCAGCCGCGGACTAGGAATGTGAAACGGTTGCGTGTGAAAAGCGTTGAAGGCTCCCTGCTGACTCGCCAAATAGTACTTCTCTTCTCGAAGCGCACAGATGATGTGAGCCCCTGTTTCGGCGGCAATGTTCTGTGCAAAGAGAAAGATGTTCAGCTGGTACGGCAGGTTGTGCTGATCAGCGTTGTCGAGCGCAAGAAGGATAAAACGACCGCACCCCTCGAGGAAGCGAAAGACGCGCCCGACGACCTCCCGGTCGTTCTCGGAGAGATCGGCGAGCTTCCGCACCTTCTCCTGTGTAACGAACTCCGCATTGCTACTACCTAGCGTCCGCGCAAGAGCGTCGACGCGCGACAGCTCCTCGTCGAACAGGGAAGCGAGTACGCCGGGGTCGTCCAAGAGGCGGGTGGAGGAGCCGTCCTTGGTCGTCCGAATTTCCTTGAACAGCCGCTGCAACGTCGGATCTTCGTTCAACTGCTTGCGGATTGTTCCAAACACGAAGTCTTCGAAGGGTGGCATGCGTGGCGCGCCGCGGAAATCGACGTAGTAGAACGCGCCGGATTCATCGATGGTCTTGGCGCAGTACTTCACCCGGACCTGGCGGAGGAACGTCGTCTTTCCTGCACCGACCCCTCCCAGCAAGAGCAGGACTGTGCCGCGCCGCTGAGAGACAGCGATGTTTTCGATCGCCTGCTGAATCTGCGGTGCTCCAGTGCGCCCGATCGCTAGGTGTTCAACCTGCCCCTTGAGGTACTTGGGGGGCAGGTCTCGGATCGTTAGGATGAAGTCATCCGCCGTCGATTCGAGTTTCGTCGAGTAGACGTAGCATTCCTGCAGGGCGTCTGCCTGCTGTGCTTCGGTGAGGTCTTCGAAGACCGCTCGCATGACCGGAATGAGCGCACTGTTGAGCGCGTTGCGAAGGAGCTTCTCGTCCGAGTTCGCAAGAGTGGAGATGACGCTCTTGTAATGCCGGGGCGTCTCGTCCGGGAACGCGAAGAATGCATCTAGCGAGCCGCTGCGGACGGAGGGGTACGCCAGGAGCTCCCAGAGCTCGGCAAACCCGTCGAGGATGTCTTCGATGGACCGAAAGACGGCCGCCTCCCCCTTGCGCCAGGGTCGGTCGGTTCGCACTGCCTTGAAGAGAACGAGTTGGATGCCGTTCGTCACGGCTGCGTAGGGGAACCCTTCGTCGTGGCAGTACCCCGCTACCTGTTCGATCGCCTTCTTCAGCTCCTTGTCGGCGGCCATGAGCCCGCTCACCGCGAACGTTCGGCTGATGGTCCTCTGCGGCAGCTCGAACAGGTTCGTCGCCCGCTTCGCCTCGACGACCATCAGGGTGTTTGGTCGGCCGAACTCGTAGTCGATGAACTCGCCGCCGCCAGTCTGCCGCTCTCGGCGGATCTGGTCCTCGGGCCACCCCAGGCCAAGGACGAACAATGGGTCGATGATCTTCGCGCGTACGTCGGCCTCCGTGAGCGTCTCAGTCAGCAGAAGCTGGGTCGAGACTTCAAAGGATGCGCGTAGCCGTGCCCGCCTCTCGTCGATATCGCCCATCGCTCCGCAGTATAGATTGATTTTCTCTTCCTCTGCCTTGATCTCGCACCCTCAGGTACCAGCGGGGGAAGGAGGTTCGGCAAGAGCTCCGTGACCGTGTTGAGAGGACTTCATTCTTGAACATGGGGCTCAGCAGCGCGACAATCGCGACTTCTCTAGCGCACGGAGCGGCGATGGACGCGACGAGGTTGAACGAGTTGGCAGGTCTCGCTGAGGAGTTGTCGAAGGACGTGATGCGTCCCCGTCAGCCGGGTGAGGCTGGCGCCTGGTTCGCTGGGCTCCGAGGACTACTCGACGTCTACTTTCCGAAAGGCGTGCTGGAGCCGACCGTAGCCGACGCGTTGGACGTGAAGACGCTCGGCCAGCTCACGATGCATTCGGAGTGGCTTGCGCAACGGAAGACGCTCACTTCGGACACGCGGCCGATGACACGTGACAAGCTGAACACCGTGGCTGCCGCCCTCCGGACCGTTGCCAAGAAGGCGCCCTCTCCCGCCCCTGCACCCTCCGCTGCCGACCAGGCGAACGCCGAGGCACCGATCTATCGCGTCGGGGAGTGGCGCCTTCTGGACGAACCGCTCGGTCGCGGCGGCCAAGGCAGCGTCGTCCTTGTCTGGCATGAGAAGCGATACCTCCGCGGGGCTCTCAAGCGGCCCCGGAGCGACAAGAAGCTCACGGACAAGGCTAAGACACGATTCCTGCGAGAGATCGAGGTCTTCAGGAGCGTCAAGCACCCCTTCATCCTGAAGGTTCTCGACGCTGGAGAAGCGGGTGCTGATTCGGACCTCTTTCTTGTCACAGAGGTGGCTCCATTCGGCTCGCTCAAGGACAACATCGCGGTGTTCGCTGGTGATGCGTGGCGGACGCTCCGCCTCGCGCGCGATATCGCTCGCGGACTGGCGGCAGTTCACGCGGCCGGTATCGTTCACCGGGACCTGAAGCCCGAGAACCTGCTCCTCTACAGCCTCGATCACGCCCTCGTCGGGGATTTCGGCATCGCGCACCTCGCCGACAAGGAAGGAGTGACGAGCGTCGACGAGAAGGTTGGGTCCTACTGGTTCGCCCCGAGGGAGTACGAGATGAAGGCGGAGCCTACGCCTGCATTCGACGTGTTCTCACTGGGCGCCATCCTCCACTCGACATTGTCGGGCATCGGGAGGCCCGACGAGCCTTACCGCGTGATGAAGGCCCGGCGTTCTCTGACCGAGCAGTTCGGGACGAGCAAGTTCAAGCCTCTCGACACACTTCTCGATCGGATGCTGACCCCGGAGCCGGAGAAGCGCCTTCAATCGATGGATGCGGTAGTCGCGGACATTGATCAGATCCTCGGGGGCCTTCTCGGCGGTGCGGGTTTTGGTGGCGACTGCGCCTTCTGCGGTAAGGGGCAATACAAGGACGCTGGGGCACTTCGCGCTGGAAGCAGCACGGAGTTGCTCCTCTTCGACGATCGAGGACGCATCAACGTCAACCTCTTGCAACACACGACCCCTCACGTCCTCATCTGCGATTCCTGCGGCGACATCCGCTGGCGAGCGACCACGCGACCACAGTGAAGAACGAGCTCTACACGAGGCGAGTCGAACGAGAGATTGTCGCGTACCGTCCGAGGTCGTCGCACGCAGGTCGACGATTCCGGCCGCGCTGCCCCTCCAGGTCAAACCATCGTGAGCACGCGATGAGACCGTATCAGGACTTGCGTCGGAGTCAGCTTCGACAATCATCATCGTCGCGTCGGGCCCCTTCCGCCGACGCTTGCGCGGCTCTGCCTTCGGCCCGTGCGCATCGACACGAGTCGCCAGCCACCCTCGAGAGCGAGTGCATATCAACCGCCGTAGGTCCGCCGTTCCTCCAGTGCTCAATTCGCTTCGGCTCCCCCTCGCGCGTCGCCTTCGGGAGCCCGATCTCCGGCGCGCAGACTCATGCGAGAGTTCGACCGACGTCAGCAACGCGATTCGTCGAACGGATACAACGCGGCGCTTGCTAGGTCGACCTGACGTGAGACACCAGCGCGTTCGAGCGAAGTCACCCATCGCGTCGCGCTGAACATCCACGCTGCGAGGCCTCTAACCGAGAGAGGCCGCTGAGCCGGGCACGCTTGTCACGGCTCCGCGACCGTGTCTATCCTCCGGGACGGGGGGGGGCGAACGTGCATTTACGCCCTCACTCTTTTCGATTCGAAAGGGAGGGACGAATGGCACTCGACGCTTCGCTCTACGAGACAATCCCGCAGACCAACGTCGCGGGGACGATCGCGCTCATTCACTCCGTGCTGACGGCGAGCAAGGGGGTGCAGCTGCCGGCGGCGAAGAAGGCACTCCGTCGCGTCCGGGACGCCGGCGAGGCGCTGCGCACGCAGCACCAGACCGTGCCGCCGGCGAAGGTGGAGAGCGTGACGCGCGCCGCGGACTCGGCGGTCGACCGAATGTGGAGTGCGGTCGCCAATCGCCTGGCTGCGAACATCGAGCTCGGCGGAGCCGACGGCGCCGAGGCCGCGCGCATCTACGCGCTGCTCTTCGCGAAGGGGCTCACGTTCCTGACGCTCCGCTACCCGGAGCAGTGGGCCGAGGGAGAGGCGATCCTCGGGCGGATCACCTCGGAGGGCCTCGAGCCGACGCTCGATCGCCTCGTCGGTGCGCCGTTCCTCCGCGAGCTCCGTGCCCGGCAGGCAGCCTATGGCGAGGCGCTCGGCATCACGAAGGTGAAGGCCGCGACGCCGGAGCCGGTGAACCTCGTCGAGCCGCTCCGCGAGGCGCGCGCCGCGCTCGGGACGTACGTGCGCGTCCTCATCGCTGCCGTCGAGAACGGCGACTTCGACGAGGCGTCTGCCATCCCGATGCTCGCTCCGCTCGCGTCGCTCCGAACATCGCTCCGCGACAAGCGGAAGCCGGCCGACTCGGCCGAGCCGTCACCGGTCTCGCCGGAGCCGCTGCCGCCGGTCGAGTGATCGGTCGACGGCGACACCGCGCCGCGCCCGATGCTCGCAGCGGGCGACGGTCCTCCTCGTGACCGGATGCCCGGAGGTATCCCGGCCCCGGTCCTGACCGGCCTCCGCGTGCCCGAGGGCATCCCAGACCCGGTCGCAACCGACCTCGGCGTGCCCGAAGGCATCCAAGATCCGGTCGTGACCGGCCTCGGCGTGCCCGAAGGCATCCAAGATCCGGTCGCGGCCGTGCCGCGGTGTGCCCGGCGGCATCCCAGACCCGGTCGCGACCGCCCCGCGGGATGCCCGGCGGCATCGCAGCCCCGGTCGCGCCCGGCTTCCAGATGTGCGACGACGGAGCTCGATGGGTGTCGAAGGGTGGAGCCTCCGCCGGAAGAGCGGCGGGCTCCATCTCGTCGAGGGACGCGGGCGGCATCCACGAGCTACACGCGCCAGCGCCATTGCAGCGGAGCGGGGAGCGTCTCCGCAGCAAACTCCAATTGAAGGACCCGGCGATGTCCGGGACGGGTTGCGGGTGACGAAGCATGGAGAAGGAGAGGGTGAAAGGCGAGCACCTCTCCGCGCTGGGCGATGCAGGTGACCGGAGCGATCGTTGCCTTGTATTGCTCGATGGCGTCCTCGGTCAGCCGCCCGTGGCGGTGCGTTCCGGGCAGCACTTTCAATGGGCCGTTGTCCTCACCACAGTCATCCAGGTGAATGCGCACATTCAGCATGCGGCCCAAGAGGGACGAGGGGGCGTGCGTGTGGATCACGCCTTCCTTCTTGCTCCAGGGCCCGAAGCCGGGCCGCTCGTGGCGTTGCTCCACGGCGATCGTGAGGTCCTGATGCCACGGCACCTTCCAGTTGGCTTCCGGCGTCTTGTCGAACAGGATTGCCCGAACCGCGAACGGCTCGGCGTGAAGCACGTTGCCAACCGCCTCACGAAGGGCGGGTAGCTGGGCCAACGGCTGAACGCCAGGCGCATCGCTGAGCAGATTTCGCTGCCCTCCGCGTCGTCCCTCGCGATGGACCGCTGCGGGGCGCTCCTCCAGCAAGGAGAGCAATGCCGTCGGAACCCGGATGGGGAGCAAGGCGAAGCCCTGCTCGGAAACGGTTTGGACCCAATCCGCTGTGGCCGCAGGGAAGCCTGCCATGACGACCCAAGTATCGATCAAACGCGGCGCCAGGGCGAGACCGCGTATTTCAACCAGTTCTGGACTGGGGCGCGACCGCAGCGTCGGCACCAAGCACGTCTTCGTCGGCGAGACGCGCGTCGGGTCGAAGGTCAGTCCGGGCGAAGCCGACGCTCGTACGAGATCGCCTCGGGCAGCTCCCTCGTCGGTCGGATCCATCTCGAGGTGTAAGCATCTCGAACGGCTCGAAAGCCAAGGCCCGCCAAGAAACTAACGACGCTCCGAACGAATGGCGTGTTTGCCGAGTCCGATGGATGGCGTGTGTCTTGCTGGCGAGCGCGAGCATGACTGGTCGAGCACGGTTCGCGCGTCGCGCGCTCCGTCGTCATCTCTCGGTGACGACGGTTCTTCCTCTGCTCGTCGCCTGTTCGGACGCATCGCCGTCCTCTCCGAGCTCGCCGACTCCCGATGAACCCACGGACGATTCGCCGCCATCGTTCGATCCGGCGCCATGTGCGCATCTTGTCGGGGGTGGAAGGGGCGAGCACTCCCTCGCCTCCGATCTCGGCCGCGCACACGCCCTCGCTCGGTACTTCTCCGTCGAGACCAAACCACGAGAGACGGACGCCAAGCTCGCCGACGCGCTCGACACGATCTCGCCCAATTCTCCCGACGCGGTGAAGGGCTACGCGCAGCGGCTCTCCGGCGCCTGTTTCGCAGCTGCCGGCGCGCAAGCTCTCGGTCCTTCGAGCGTGACCATGCACGACGGCGTCGCGGTCGTCGTGCCCGGGACCGGCGATCTGCCGCCGATCACCAACGCGAAGTCCGTCGCGGTGGATCTTCGTGAATTGCCGGATTCACCCGAGGCCCACGACGCGCTCGAGCGAGCGATGGTCGCCGTGGTCGCAGGAGATCTGCGGCTCCTCAACGCCGAGATGCGCTCATGCAACGGCCAGCCGGACGAAGTGTATTCGCTGCTCTCCACGATCGACATCACGCAGTACGCGTGCAAGACGACGACGGAGAAGGGAGTGGTCCTGACCGGAAAGGGCACGAGCCTGCCTCTGGCCGTCCTCTCCGCGCCGCGCATGACGCCGCTGGCCGCCTGGGGTGCCATCACACTGCGCGCACGCGCGGGCGCGGCCATCATCGGAGAGTCGATCTCCACCGAGATCGCCGAGAGCCGATGGGTCGGGGTCGGCGACGCGGGGCTCGCCGTTCGAACGAAGCGACTTCTCCTCGGCGGGAAGAGGCCCGTCCCCGACGTCGTTGCAGCCGACATCCGCACGGTCGACCCGCTCGCCCACCTCGCGAAGATCGAGCAGCTCGAAGTCGCCGAGCTGTCCGGTGACGCGGAGGCAGCACGCCCCGCCATCGCGCCACTTCAGCGTCCGAAGGATTGGGGCGCCGAAAGCGCACGCCCGGGCGACGGTCGCGCAGCCTTGATTGCCGCCTATGCCTCGGCACGCACGTTCTTTTCCTATTTCGACATCGTGGGCGACACCGTCGACGCGCGGCTCGATGAGTGCCTCGCCACACTCGACACCAAACCGGGCGACCGGTGGACGATCTACCGGACCATCAGCCGTTTCGCCGAAGCCCTCCACGACGGTCACGCGGGTTCGTACGACAAGTATCGAGCCGCTGCGAAGGTATACAGTCCCGTCACGACACTGCCGATTGGCAGCGAGCTCGTCGTCGCCATTTCGAAAACCCCGCTCGTTCATCCGGGCGACGTGGTCATTTCCGTCGACGGAGTACCGGCCGCCGAGCGCGTCGCGGACCTGAGCGATCTCATCAGCGGATCGCCGCAAAAGAAGGTTCACATCGTCGCCGAAGCCCTCGTCCCGGCGAAGGACTCGGTCGTGGTCCTTCGCGCTCCGGACGGAGCGACGCGCACGGAGACGCTGTCGCCATCGAACGAAGCGTCGTCGAACTTCTCGCTCTTCGATCGACCGAGGGGCATGCTGACGGATCTCGGAGCCGCGGACGTGTACTACGTCTGTCTCGACACCTACGGGAAGCACGCCCCGACGGTCGAGGATCTGCCGGACATCCGGACGCAGATGGCCGCCGCGCGCGGCGTCGTGCTCGATATGCGCGGATATCCGGATGCTGTGGGGTGGGAAGTCCTCGCCCATGTGGCCAACAGCGATTCCTTCGGACCCAAGATGGCCGAGCTCATGGTGACGCCCGACAGGCGCGAGATCGTTCCTCAGCCGACGCAGCTACTCTCGATGTGGGGGCCTGCAGCTTCGGGCTACGCGGGCCCCGTCGTCGTCTTGACGGGCGCTCGGACCCAATCGCAAGCCGAACACTGGACGAGCTTCTTCGTGAGCAAGAAGCGCGGAAAGATCGTCGGCGGCGCGACCAGCGGCGCGAACGGGACGATCACGGGCGTGCAGCTCCCCGGAGGGTTCGGCATGACGTTCACCGGAATGCGCGTCGACAACGCCGACGGGAGCCCGTTTCACTCCCACGGCATCGCGCCCGACGTCGAGGTCGCGCCGACCATCACCGACCTACGCGACGGCAAGGACACCGTCCTACTCCGAGCGATTCAAGAGATTCCTTGAGGCACAACTCGGTTGCGCCGATCTCGAATCGTACGAGGCGGTGATCAGACCACGGCGATTTGACCGAAGATTCGCGCCGCTCGCCGATCGGGCGGCGCGAATCGGAGGTCAATGCAGGCCGCTCACCGCCCTAGCCGACTCGGCTCGAGAGGATCGGCCAGGACTGCGCCGCGAGCGGACCGCGTCACATGCGTGCAGAGCACATGTTTCAAGTCGGGGAGCTTGAAGCGCAGCGAGCGCGTCCTGTTGAGCGGATCACGCGAGCGTCGAAGGCGAGCTTGGTCTACTCGGTCAAGCTCGACTGATCACCGACGTCGATGGCTGGCGGCAGCGAGACCGCGGCCCGCGCTGCCGGCGCTTCGCACGTGGGCCCCCCCGCGCCTTGATTCCCTTCCGCGCCCGTCGGCGGCTATGGTTTAGTCTCGTGCGCGATGAGGCGAAGTCTGCGTCGAAGCAGGCGCTCAACGCGAGCGTTGTTCGCCTTCGCGATCGCCGCGGTCGCAACGTGGATGTGCACGGCCACGCGGGCCGCTTGGGCGGACGGTCAGCACGGGGACGCCGTCGAACCTCTGCTCACACGCATCGAGCTGACGTATTCCGCTCCTCCGGAGTGTGCTTCGCGCGCCGAGGTCACCCGCGCCATTGCTCGGCGCATCGAGCCCGGATGGCTCACGAGGGCCGACTCCCGACGCTTCGCGGCGGTCATCGTTCGCGCTGACTCCGCCACGTACAGCGGAAGACTCGACGTCGAGCACGCCGGCCGAGTCCACACCCGCAAGATCAGCGGCAGCACGTGCGGGGAGGTCACGGCTGCGCTTGCCGTGTTCGTCGCCATTGCACTCGATCCCGTGACCGCCGATGACGCGGAGGACCGCCATCGTTCGCCGCCCCCCGTCTCCTCGGACGATGAGCCGCTTTCCTCCGCGCCCGGACCACCGCCAGAGAAGGTGGCCGCCGCGCCACGGCCTCCTTCACTGCCGTCGAGTCGCCCGCCGGGTGCTCGCCGAACCACCACGCCGGGGGAACGCTCGCGCTGGACGTGGAGCTCTACCGTTTCGCTGACGTACCTCCGTGTGCCGGAGGCGGCCGTGGGCGCGCGCGTCAGCGCTCAGCTCGCCCGCAACGTCACGACGAGTCGTCTCTCTCCTGCCCTCCGAGCATCGTGGGGTTTCGCTGATTTTGCGACGCTTCCGGACCGCGCGGGGCGGGTCGCGTTCCGCTTCGAAACGGCGCAGCTCGCTGCCTGCATGGTGGTCGACTTCGCACCGATGCCGTTGACGCTGACGCCGTGCGCGGGCGCTGATGTGGGGACGCTCGCGTCAACGGCGCGTGATCTTCCCCGTGGAACCCACGTCGAAGGGCGCTGGGTTGCAGCTCATGCGTTCACGCGCGCGGCGTGGTCTCTGCTCCCGTGGCTCGCGCTCGAGCTCGAAGTGGGAGCGCTCGTTCCTCTCGAGCGGAGCTTGTACGCTCTCTCTCAACCCCCCCGCGTCGCCTATCGTGCGCCTTCCGTCCTCTTTTCGAGCAGCGTCGGGCTCGGCGTCCAGGCCCACTTCCCCTGATTCGGCGGGGTAGTCGCCGGCTCGGGCGGAAGCGAGTGACGATTTCGTGATCCACGAGGCCGGAGCCGGGATTCTAGGGATGCAATGTCGCTCGGAGAGCTCCCGGTGAGCGCTCTTCAGGGACCTCCGATGACGAGGCGAATCCCCGAGGCCACGGCCGCTCCGGTCGATGCCGCCGAGCGCCGTAAGGCTCGGTTCGAGCGGCTCGTCCACGAGCACCATGACTTCGTCTGGAGATGCGCTCGGCGCCTCGGGGTCCGCACCGGGGATCTGGACGATGTCGTCCAGGAAGTCTTTCTCAAGGCAGCGCGCAACCTGGACTCCATCACCCACGAGCGAGGCTTTCTCTTTCGCGCGTGTGCTTTCGCTGCGGCGCACGCACGACGGAGCGTTCAGCGGCGCCGGGAAGTCGTCGACGACGAGCTCGTCGGCGCGGAGCTCGACGGCGCGGCGAATCCGGAAGAGACCGTCGAGACCAACCAACAGCGCGAGCAGCTCCAGAGAATGCTCGACGCGTTGCCGACCGAGCTCCGCGAGGTCTTCGTCCTCTTCGAGCTCGAGAACTTCACCAAGCCAGAAGTTGCCCAGGCACTCAACCTGCCCCCCGGCACCGCGGCCTCCCGACTGCGCCGTGCGCGGGAGGAGTTCATGATCATAGCGGCGCGTGTCGTGCGCACCGGAGGCTCACGATGAGAAACGAGATGAAGCGCCTGGTCGATGAGCCGATCGCGCCCGAGCTCGCGAGCATTCTTCGGTCCGCCAAGGTCGATGTCGTGCCCGCCAGGGACGAGAAGCAGGCCCGAATCATCGCCGCAGCCGCGGCGACAGGCTCGTTCGACCGCCCGAGCCAGGCGCCGGGTGCGCCGTGGCTCCGGTCCGCGAGGACGATCGGACTTGCGAGCGTCCTGATCATCGCCACCAGCGGTCTCGTGAGCCATTGGGGTAGCCAGTCGACGGCGACCGAGAGCAGCGCCGAAGCAACGCCAGGCGACGCTTCACGAGCTTCGGCCGTTGCGTCGGCCGCCGTGCCGGCGAACGGCCCTCCGTCGTCCACCACTCCCGCGGCGGAGACGTCGCCGCTCGAGCCCGCTTCGACACCGAGCCTCTCGGTGAACGATCTTCCCGCAGCTCCACCGGACACCAAGCGCGACGGCGCGGGTCCCAAGACGCGTCGCCATCCCTCCACGTTCGAAGACGAGCTCGCCGTGGTGGACGCCGCACGGATCGCGCTCGCGCGAAGCGATGCGCGCGAGACGCTCGCGCGCGTGGCGGAGTACCGAACCCGGTTTGGTACCCCTCGATTCGCCGACGAAGTCGACGCGCTCGAAGTAGCCGCCCTCGCCGCCGTCGGTGATCGTGCGGCAGCCCTTTCGAAGGCGGAACGATTCGCCGCCGCCTATCCGGATTCCCCATACCTGCAGCGCGTTCGTTCCGTCGTCCGAACGACCGAATGAGCGGGCACGCCTCATCGCGCTTCATGAGCGCACTGGGTTGACCAGTGCGCACCACCTGCCTGGAGCGCGAATGCGTCGAGCCGGAGCCCATCCCTGCAAGCGCTGGGGTCTGTCGTCGTGGTGGCTGTGATCGAGAAGGAGTAGTCGTGCGGATCTCATCGAAATTCGGACCCGAGCGCTCGCGCACCTCACGGGTGCAGCGCATCGCCATCGTCATCGCCGCGAGCGCAGCGCTGGCGACCGTGTTCGCATGCGGGTCCGAACGCGTCCTGAATGTCGGACTCGGCACCATCGACGAAGACGCTTCCAGTCCGCCATCCTTCACCGATCCGAGCGCCAGTGATGCGGCGCTCGCCGACGCAGCGGGAGAGATCCTTGCGTGCATGGGCACGGAGTGCCCTGCGCCGTGGGAGACGTGCAGCTCCGGGAGCGGGCCGGCGTACAAGTGCGGAACCGATCTCTCGCGGGACTCCGCCAACTGCGGCGCGTGCGGGAACAAGTGCCCCGTCAACGCGGAGCTCCACATGACGTCGCGCTGTGCCGACGGCGCGTGCGCCTTCGAGTGCCTGAACCCGGCATCGAGCCGTTCCGAGTGGCGCAATTGCAACGGCGCTCTCGAGGATGGCTGTGAGGCCGACGTATCGAAGGACCCGACGAACTGCGGCGCCTGCGGGAACGTCTGCGCGAGCGGCACCCCGTGCATCGAGGGCAAATGCGGGTGCCCGGTTGGATTCACGGCGTGCAACGGAAACTGCGTCGACACGACGATCAGCGATTCGAACTGCGGCGCCTGCGGCGTCAAATGCAACGACACGCCGGATTCGTGCTCGCCGACCCCGCCGAACGCATACTTCGGCTGTCGCGGAGGCGTCTGCAGCCGGCTCAAGTGTGTCGGTACGGCGGCTGATTGCAATGGCAACCTCGACGCCACGCAGTGCGCGGGGGACGGCTGCGAGGTCGGGAGCCTCGCTACGACGGAGAACTGCGGCGCCTGCGGCGTGAAGTGCAAGCCTGGTGAGCAATGCGTCAACGAAGGTAATGGGCTCGAGTGCGCGGTCCCGTGCGTGAGGACCGGGAAAGTCCTGTGCGCGGGGCGGTGCGCCGATCTCCTCAACGACCCGGAATACTGCGGGAGCTGCGAAGGTCGCTGCAGGCCGCCGGGGCCGAACCAGAAGAGCCTCTGCCGCAAGGGCGTGTGCGCCTACGAGTGCGCCGACGGCTTTGCAGACTGCAACGGAGATCCCACGGACGGTTGCGAGACGAACCTCCGGATCCACCCGGGCAATTGCGGTGCGTGCGGCAATGCCTGCGATATCGGCGCGGGACAGCCATGCATCGAGGGCAAGTGCCTGATGGTCGAATGCGACGGAGGCGTGACGACGAAATGAAGCGCTCGCTCTCGCACTCGCACTCCACGCGCCGCCTCGTCAGCGCGTCGGCGCTCGGCATCTTCGGAAGCGCGCTCTTCGCCGTCGCCAGCTGCGCGACCATCGAGCCCGCAGCCGACCCGCCGCCGTCGCCGCCGTCGCCGCTTCCGGACAGCGACGCCGGAGCCGGCGCGCTGGTCGACGGTGGATGTGATGCCTCCGACCCGAGATGCATGGCGATCACCTGCGAAGGGGTCGACTGGTGCCCTGTGCCTACCGGCGTCAGCGCGGTCTACGCGCTCGTCTCGGTGTGGGGAGCGGGCAAAGACGACGTTTGGGTCGGCGGCTCAGGCGGCACCCTCATCCACTGGGATGGCGTCGCGTGGACGCCGACGACGACGGGTGTGAAGAACACGTTCAACGTGATCTGGGGCAATGGCTCGACGGACGTCTGGGCCGCCAGCTCGACGGAGGTCGTCTTCCATTTCGACGGCACGAAATGGACACCCGCGCCGAGCGTCCCGAGTGGGAGGACCAAGGCGCCGATCTTCGCGGGCTGGGGCGACGGTTCGGGCGAGGTTCGATTCGGCACGAGTGCCTACGATCTCCCTGACGATTCGCGCGCGAATCAGGCCATCGCGAAGAGGGCGAGCGACGGTGGCGTCGAGTGGACCGGGGAGCTGGGCACCGCGACGGTGCACGGAATATGGGGCAGCTCGCCCGACGACATTTGGCTCGTCGGAGACAACAGGGGTCCGGGGACATGGCGCCAGCCCGGCTTTACCGCGCACGGCACGCGCACACAGGACGGAGGTCTCGTCTGGGCGGAGATCGAGAGTCAGTCCGTGGCGATCGTCGAGAGTGTTTGGGGCAGCTCGGCGGACGACGTCTGGGCCGTCGGAGGAGCTGGGACCATCCGGCACTTCGACGGCGCGGGAACCCGCTGGGAGATCGTGCCTTCGCCCACCGTCGAAGCCCTCCACGCCGTGTGGGGCTCCGGACCGAACGACGTCTGGGCGGTCGGCGACGCGGGGACGATCCTTCACTGGGATGGCGCGACGTGGAAGCCGTCCGTGGCCGCGTTCGCTGCCGACAAGAAACGACCGAATTTGTACGGCATCTGGGGAAGCGGACCGAACGACGTCTGGATCGTCGGCGATAGCGTCGCGCTTCATTACACGGGAGATACGAAATGAGCCGAAGAGGAAGAACGTCGTCCCTACGGGTGCGCTTGGGTCAGGGTGCGGCCGTGCTGAGCGCGCTCGGCATCGGCGTGGTCGCGTGCGCCGACGATCCCGCCAACCAGGGCATCGTCGAAGACGTCGGGGTCGATGCCGGGCCTGATGTCTCCGCCGACGCAGGCAAAGACCCAGGCAAAGACACCGACGCAGACGTGGACGCGTTCGTCCCGACACCGGACGATGCCGGCGCGGTAGACGGAGCATTCGATCCTTCGAACGAGCCGGTCACGTGTACCGGCACTCCGTGCGCAACCGAGCTCGTCGCAGGGGAGAAGCACTTCTGCGCTCGGATGAGCGACAGCACTGTTCGCTGCTGGGGAGCCGATTTCTTGGGTGCGCTCGGCGGCGCAGCGGGCAACGCGAGTGCGCTCGATGGCGGAGCGATCAAGGTCGGAACGGTCGTCGGCCTCGGCTCCGTGACGCAGATCAGCGCCGCGGGCTCGACGACGTGCGCGCGGCTCTCGGACGGCGGGGTCCAGTGTTGGGGCGACAACCGATACGCCCAGCTAGGGCTCGAGGTCGACCCTGCGGTGGTCGACGATGACTGGCATCCCACGCCGGCTCCCGTCGCGCTCGACCAAGCCGCGACGCGCGTGGACGTTGGCCACGGAACGGTCTGCGCCGTGCTCTCGTCGACGGAGCTCGTGTGCTGGGGCAGGGACGACGCGGCGCAGCTCGCGCTGAGCGATGCCCCCGAGGGCCGCAGGAACCCGGTTCGCGGTCCGGGACGTATCGCGATCGATCCGTTGGTGTTGACGCGGACCGCCCCGGGCAGCACCACGGTCCTCGGGCTGAACGGCCTCGGCGAGCTCTGGACGTGGGGCGGGGTCGCCGGAAGCGAAGGGGTACTCGCCGGCCGCGTGGCGACGCTCAGCCCGGATCCGAGCCCGAAGCGCGTCGACACGCTCACGAAGGTGACGAGCTTTTCGGCGAGCGTATCGATCGACCCAGATCCTACGGAGGGGCCTGGAGAGGGTTCTCCCAAGCCTCCGCCGATTGCGCATGCGTGCGCCATCGCAAACGGCGAAGTGTATTGCTGGGGGAGGAGCCCTGCAGGCGCTCTCTGCACGGGACTGCCCGACCCGGAGACAGTCCCGCGCAAGGCGCCGTTCTCGGCGAAGACGTGGCCGCAGCAGGTCGCGGTTGCCGACGAGATCACCTGCGCGCGCATGACCGACGGCAGCGTGTATTGCTGCGGTAGCGACACGCGCGGACGACTCGGGACCGGAACCGTCGGCACGGTCTCCTCGGTCCTCACGAAGGCAAGCGCCTTCACCCGCCGTGCGGTTCAGGTGGCGACGAGCGACCACTCCGTTTGCGCGCTCGTCAAAGACGGGACCGTCGAGTGCTGGGGCAGCAACGAGAACGGCGAGCTCGGGAAGACGCCCGACACCCAAGCGCACCCAACGCCTTCGAAGATTGTTTTCTAGAGAGGTGTCGCTCATGCGTCGTCGGGTCGTTTCGATTCTCGCGTCGGGTGGACTTGCCGCACTCGTGCTCGGTGCATGCGGCTCTGATCGGAGCTCGTTCGACCCCGCGGCGCCACCGCTCGTGACCACGGACAGCGGCGCCGAGGACGATTCCTCGGCGTGCGGCTTCCGCTGCTCGCGAGATCTGAAGAAGGTGCTCCAAGGCTGCGGCGATGAAGAGGAGCGAATCGTCGCGGAGTGCCCGACGGGACAGGGCTGCGGGATCGACAGCTGCGTGAATGCCTGCGAGAGCGCTGCGCTCTCCAAGGGATCGACCGGCTGCTCGTTCTGGACGCTCCCCCCCGACGACTTTACGTACGCTGCCGGGTGCTTCGCGGCGATGATCGCCAACACGTGGGACGTGCCCGTGAACATCACGGCCGACTACGGCGATGAGCCGCTCGACATCTCGAGCGCGATCTACTCGGCGAGCCGCGATGGCACCGACGAACCCGTTCACACCCGTCGGCGCGGGCCGCTGTTGCCCGGCGAGGTCGCGATCGTCTTTCTCTCGGACGCGTCGGCACGTGGCGGGGCATATCCCGTCCCGTGTCCGCCGGGGGTGACAGCGGCTCTGACGTTCGACCCGATCCGGCACGGCACCGTCAAGACACGTGCGTTTCAGTTGAAGACGGACGCTCCCGTCGCTGCGTACTCGATCTACCCGTACGGCGGCGCAAAGAGCTACGTCCCCTCGGCCACGCTCCTCTTGCCGGTCTCGTCCTGGGACAAGAGCTATGTCGCGGTCTCACCCGCGAAGTTCGGCCTCGCCTCGGACCCGACGTTCGACCGACGGACGCTCCAGATCGTCGCGAACGAGGACGACACGAAGGTGTCGATGCGCCCGACAGCGGACATCGCGCAGGGCGAAGACGTCGCGCCGGCGGCTGCCGACGAGCTCGCCGAATGGACACTCTCCCGCGGGGAGGTGCTCCAGATCACGCAGGAACGGTCGGCATCGGGCAGTCCGTTCTCTGCGAACAAGCCTGTCGGGCTGTTCGGTGGATCGCCGTGCGCGTACATCCCGTCGGATACGAGGTTCTGCGACGTCACACAGCAACAGATCGCCCCGTTTGCGCAGTGGGGAACGGAGTATGCACTCGTTCCGTACCTATCACGCCTCATCGCCGTCGAGGGCTCGACGCGTGAGAACGTGGCGTGGAGCTTGGTCGGCGCCGTCGACGGTACCGAGCTCGTCTATGATCCCGCCAAGCCGCCGGGGGCGCCGGAGACGCTCGCTGCTGGAGAGGTCGCGGGCTTCATGACCGACGCGCTCGTCACGGTGAAGAGTCAGGACAGCCGACATCCGTTCCATGCGTCGGTCCACATGACCGGTTCGATGGCCAGCGGGGGCATTCCCGGAGGGATGAGCGCAACGCTCGGCGATCCCGACTTCGTCAACGTCGTGCCGTCCGATCAGTTCCTCGATCGCTACATCTTCTTCACCGACTTCACGTATCCGGAGACGTCGCTGACGATCGTTCGTCGAAAGACCGCGCGCGGGTTCATGCCGGTGAAGCTCGAGTGCGGTGGCGAGATCTCTGGCTTCACACCGCTCGGCACCAGCGGCGAATACGAATACGCCTGGGTCCGGCTCGTATCGGGCTTCGCCCCGCAGGCACTCGCGGGTGGGAGCTGCGGGTACGGACGTCACGAGGCGACGAGCGACGGGCCGTTCTCGATCACCGTCTGGGGTTGGGGAAAGGACGCGAGCTACGGCTACGCCGGAGGCATGGGGAGCCGACCGATCAACGAGGCGCTGCCGCCAGTCGTCAAGTAGCTCGGCCAAGCCGACCTGACGCACAAACTCGGCGCGCGGCATGTCTCCCCCTTCGAGACCTGATCACTGACCGACCTTGGGCGCGTTCGGCGGCGACGTCTTCACTGGCTGGCTGCTCGAGCACAAGGACTTCCACTCCGCGATCGTGTTCTGGGCAAGCGCCGCCCGCGTCGCCGCGCTGCTCTCGGCGCTCCTCTGGCGAGCGCGCCCCGTCACGGCTTCGCGACGAGCCTGCACGGCTGAACGACTTCCTGCGCTGCCGACGACATTGGCAGCTCGGTTGCGCCACGAAGGCCTGACGCGCTCAGCACGCCGTTTTTCCGCTGGCGACGACCTCGGAGGTCTCGGGCAGAGCCGGAATGTCGATGAGCCGAGCGACGCCTGTCACTGCTCCGCGCCCGTGCCTATCCTCCGCACGGGCGCCCTCCTATCTGCACGCGCGTCACGCCGCTCGCAGCTCGATGCAAAGCTGGGGGTGGATACAAGCGAGCGGAGCCCCGCGCCCACGTCGTTTCTACGCAGCCATACACGATCAGACCCGAGGGTCACGCAGCCCGACTTCCGACCAACAGCTGGCGCATCGACGAATGTCTACGACACAAGACATTGCGCAAAGAGGCAATTATTGTTGCCACTACGAGCAACGTGCGTAAGGTGGGCATCAACCGGAAAGCGCTTTTCGCGCGTGACGCGCTCGTCAACACCACCAGCGCACGCATCTCCGGTAGGGTACGCGATCCGGATGGGATGGTCGATGGCTAGATTTCGTAATTTTGTCGCATCCATCGTTGTTGTCGCTGTCGCGGCGTGCACCGACGATACGCCTCCGATCGTCGATGGGACGGACAGCGGGGCGACCGACGCTCGCGCGAGCGATGCTCGAGACGCTTCTCCCGAGGCATCGGCCAACAAGGATTGCATCCCGTCGGGTGGAGAATGCGATCTGTCGGACTACTGCTGCTCGCGGAGTTGCGAGTTCGTGATCCCTCCTGGGGGAGATGAGACCGCTACCGTCGGAAGGTGTGACTAAGCACTCCGGCGTTCCGCGGGTCGCGCCGACCATCATCGACCTGCGCGACGGAAAGACTCGGTCCTACTCCTGACTATTCAGGAGATTCCGTAGCCGAGCGCGCTTCGAGAGCATCTACGACGACTGCGCCGTGCGGAGCCTCGTGCCACGTACATGCAGAGCGCATGCTCATGTCAGCGCGCGCGGCGCTTGCCCGGCGGCGGGTCTTCGTGGACGACGAGCCGGAGCCGTCTCGGCGAATGCTGGTGCGGGCCGACGTCGCTTGCGGGCCGCGCTGCGCGTGCAGCAGCACGTGTGGTTGCGCCAAGAACCGGTCGCCGGCCGAGACGGAGCCTCGAGGAGCCGGCGGGGCCGCTGACGGCTCCGCCCGACGCTCTCGGCCCGCGTTCGACGCCCCCAGGCACGACGATCCGGCGACCGCCCGCCGGCTTGTCCGCCAGAGCTCTGAAACGCCGGATGCGGGTTTGCACGCGGGACGGTAGTGTGGAGCGACGGTGGTGCGGTTCTCGTCGCGGTGCGGACTCGGGGCGCTCGTCCACGGGCTGCTCTTCGTTTGGTCGCCCGCGGTTCGTGCCCAAGACCACCACGAAGGCATCGATCTAAGGTACGAACCTCCGGAGGGCTGCCCGGGGCGCGAGGAGCTCACGCGCGCCATCCACGATCGCGCCCCGCACGGCTTCCCGTCTGCCGACGATCGCTCGTTTCGCGTGCGCATCGAGCGGGCGAACAGCGACTACCAAGGCCGGCTCGAGATCGAGCGCAAAGGACGCACGGTGAGCGTCCGCGAGATCCGCGGCTCGACGTGCGACGTCGTGAGCACAGCCATCGCCGTCTTCGTCGCGATCGCGCTCGATCCGGCAGAGCTCTCTGCCGACGCCGAGCCGCCGGCTCCGGCTCCACCTCGACCTCCGGAGCGGGAGATGCAGCGGGTGACGCAGCGGGAGAAGGAGGCCGAGCCTCCGCGCGTTCGGGCGGCCGCTTCGGCCGAACCGCCGCAACCTCGATGGCATCTCGGCACCGGGATGAACGCCGGCGCCGTCATCCAGTCTTCCGCCGCGTGGGGCGGTCGCGTGCATGCTGCCATCGCGCGGTTCGCGGCCGGAGCCCGCCTGGCGCCCGAGCTGCGCCTCTCTTGGGGATGGTCGGAGTTCGCCGAGGCGCCGCCGCGCGGCGGAGAGGCCTCGTTCCGCTTCCAGACGGCGCGCGCCGAGGCGTGCGCGCTCCTCGAGCGAGCCCCGCTCGTGGCCTCGGCGTGCGGAGGCTTCGAGGCCGGCCGGCTGAGCGCGACGACGCGCAATCTCCCGCGCGCGGGCGGGACGAAGGAAGCCTGGTATGCGCCGACGGCGATCGTGCGGCCGGGATGGCTCCTCGTCGACTGGCTGTCGCTCGAAGCCGAGCTTGGTGTCCTGTTCCCGCTGTCGCGGGCGAGCTTCGTCCTCGCCGAGCCGGAGCGCACCGTCTACCGCATCCCGCAGGTCGCGTTCACCGCCACGGCGGGGTTCCGGATCTGGGCTGACCTGCCATAATTCCCGGCTGGTCTCGGGGGCTTACGAGAAACACGCCTTCGCTGTGATCAGTTTCCTTCGAGCCGGGCTTCTAACCGGCGATGCGGTCTCTGGAGCAAGTCGTCAGCCCCCTCGGCTTGGGACAGGCTGAGAAGAGCACCGCGATCATGAGCAGGAGCGTGAACGACGGAGCGAGCGCGCGCCTCGAGCGCCTCATCCAGGAGCACTACGAGTTCGTCTGGCGAAGCGCCCGGCGGCTCGGCGTGCGCTCGGCCGACCTCGACGACGTGGTGCAGGAGGTCTTCGTCGTCGCCGCTCGGCGGGTCGACGAGATCACGCACGAGCTCGGCTTCCTGTTCCGCGCGTGCATGCACGCGGCCTCGCATTCACGTCGCAGCGTCAAGCGCCGGCGCGAGGTCGTCGACGACCAAAGGCTGGAGCACGAGATCGATCGCCGGGCGAACCCGGAGCAAGACGCCGAGACGGCGGAGGCGCGGGCGCAGCTCCAGGCAATCCTGGAGGAGATGCCTGAAGAGATGCGGGTCGTCTTCGTCCTCTTCGAGCTCGAGCAATTCACGATGTCCGAGATCGCCGAGACGCTGTCCGTACCGGCGGGAACCGTGGCTTCGCGCCTGCGAAGGGCGCGCGAGGCGTTCTTCGCGCGCGCAGCGGATCGGGAATGAGCAAGGGAACCAGGTGAGCGCGATGAAACGTCTCCTCGAAGGCTCGATCCCCCCTCGGGCGGCGGCTCTCCTTCGCTCTGCGGCGGCGGATGTCCCGCCGAGGGCTGCGGAGGAAAAGGTGCGGCTCGCGTCGGTCGTCTCCGGCGCGCGGGCGGCGAGCGATGCTCGCAGCCGACTCACGTCCGCCAAGTGGCTGGGAGCGCTCTCGCTCGTCGTGGCCGCGTCGGCGGGAGTCGTCGGCACCGGGTACTTCCAGTCACCGTCACCGCCGGCCGTGACGACGGCGACCGAAGAGCCGATCGAGGCGAAGTCCGCGACCTTCACCGAGAGCACGGCGCGGGCAGCCGCCACGAGCGCGCCAAGCCCGGCAGCACAGGAGACCATCGACGTGATGGATCTGCCGACCGCGACGGCCGCCGCTGCTCCGGTGCGCGTCAGGCCGCCTGCTGCCGCCTCCGCCGAGCCTGCAGCTGCGGCGAGGGCGCGTGCAAGCTCCGGGACACCGAGCCTGGAGGACGAGCTCGCGGCCGTCGACCAGGCGCGCGCAGCGTTCGTCGGACGAAATCCGGCGCTCGCGCTAGCGCGTGTCGACTCGTACCGGCGCGACTTCCCGGCGGGCCGCTTCATGGACGAAGCGAACGCGCTCGAGATCCAGGCGCTGGTCGCCCTGGAGCGCAGGGACGAAGCTCGGAACAAGGCCGCACGCTTCCTGGCTGAGCATCCTGATTCTCCGTACGCGCAGAGGGTCCGCTCGGCCGTCGGCTTCGAGAAGTGAGCCCCCGCGGCGCGATCTTCACCTACGCCGGGCTCACGACTCGGCCTGAAATGGAGTGAACGGCGATGGCCAATCGCTTGAACAGAATCGATCTGCCGCCCGTGCTCTCGGGTCGCGCCTTGTTCGTCGCGTTCGTCACGCTCTCCGTCGTCACCGTGGCCTGCTCGAGCGACGAGCGACGCATCGCGATCGGCGCAGGTGAGACCGTCGAAGACGCGGGGGCGCCGACGCCCCCGAGCTTCGACACGCCCGAGGACGCGGGCGACGCGAGCACCGCGACGAGCGATGCCGCGCGACCTGGGATTGCGATGTGCATCGCGACCGAGTGCCCGTATCCGTTCGGCACCTGCGGAGGCACTGCCGGCACCAACACCGCCTTCGCGTGCGGGACCAACCTCCTCGCCGACAAGAACAATTGTGGCACTTGCGGAAACGTCTGCCCGCAGTCCAGTGCCTTCCCCGAGCTCAACATGGACACCCAGTGCGTCGACGGCGCGTGCCGGCGCCAGTGTGTTCCGAGGAGCGGCGTCCAGTACGGCGACTGCAATGGCCTCGTCGACGACGGCTGCGAGACGAACCTCAACAGCAACCCCGATCACTGCGGGCTCTGCGGGAATTCGTGCCCGTCTGGCCCCGACGGCGAGCGGCGCTGCATCAATGGCCAATGCGGGTGCCCGTTCGGTCAGACGTGGTGCGATCCCGTCGGCTGCACCGACACATCGATCGACGACACGAACTGCGGCGCCTGCGGGAACGTGTGCCAGGGGACCGACGCGGGGCCGCCGCCGCCGAACATGGAGTACCGCTGCCAGCAAGGCAAGTGCGCCCAGCTCAGATGCTCGTCGGGGTTCGCCGACTGCAACGGGAAGCTCCAGGAGGACGGCTGCGAGGTTCACATCGTCTCCGACAGCAAGAACTGCGGCGCGTGCGGGAACGTGTGCCTCGCCGGCCAGAGGTGTCTCCCGAAGGGCAACACCGTCGCTTGCGGATGCGAGCCTCTCGAGACGTTGTGCAAGAGCGGCAACCAGGAGTTCTGCGCCGATCTCCTCAACGACACGCGCAACTGCGGAGCCTGCGGGTACACGTGCCCGTCGAAGGGTGGCTACGTCGCGGCGTGCCGCAAGGGCTTCTGCGAATACGACTGTTCTCCCGGCAGAGGTGACTGTGACGGCGACGTCCGCAACGGATGCGAGACCGACCTGATGATCAACGGACGCCACTGCGGGGCCTGCGGGAACCAGTGCGACACCGCCGCGGGACAGCCATGCATCTCCGGCAGCTGCCTCATGGTCGAGTGTGACGGAGGGGTGGTGACCAAATGAGCGATCGATCCAAGAGGGGCTCGTTCGGTCGCCGGCTCTCCGGTCTGGGCGCGCTCCTCGGGTTCTTTGCCGTCGCCGTCGCCGTCGCGAGCTGCGCGAGCAGCGAAGACGAGCCGACTCCAGGCGACGACATCGACAGCTCGTCACCGATCCCCGCCGTCGACGCGGCGATCGACGCGGGCGGCGACGCATGCGATCCCGACGCCGAGGACTGCACCACGCCGCGACCGCCGTCCTGCGACGACGTCGAGTGGTGCCTCGAGAAGACGAGCCACCCCGCCGGCATCGGCCTCGCGAGCGTCTGGGGCAGCGGGCCGAACGACGTCTGGGCCGTCGGCGCCCACGGGACCGTGACCCATTGGGACGGAAAGCAGTGGACGACCGCGAAGGTCGATACCGACTGGTCGCTCCATACCGTCTGGGGCTCCGGTCCGAACGACGTGTGGACGATGAGCGCCCCGAACCAGATCTTCCACACGACAGGCTTCGCGAACGGCACCGCAACGTGGACCCCCATGACGCCCGTGACCGATGAGCCCATCGAGCCCCCTGCACTCGTCGGCGCGATCTGGGGGACGTCGTCGACTGACGTCTGGGTTGGCGGAAAGATCCTCTACATGCAGCGCGAGGGCAACGTGTTCGGCGAGGTGGCGTGGCGGAGCGCCGTCACCGACGACGGCGCCATGGCGTGGGCGCCCGGTCTCCAGGACTGGACCTTCGACATGGTCCGAGGGATCTGGGGGACCGGCACCGGCGACGTCTGGATGGTCGGGTCGAAATCGGACAACTTGCCGTTCGGGGCGCACTCGAAGGGCGTCGCTGCGGCGGGAGGCGGGGTCCCCCAATGGCGGGAGCTCGACACCCAATCGCTCGCCGGTCTCAACGCGGTTTGGGGGAGCGGTCCCAACGATGTCTGGGCCGTCGGCGACAACGGCACGATTCGCCATACTGGCGCCGGCGCGACGATATGGTCGATCGTCGAGTCGCCCACGAAGGCCAACCTGCGCGGGATCTGGGGCGCGGCGCCGAACGACGTTTGGGCCGTCGGCGAACAGGGCACGCTGCTCCATTACGACGGGACGGATTGGACGGCGGTGACGGGCGGGTTCGTCCCCGGGACCAAGCCACATCTCTACGGCGTCTGGGGTAGCGGACCGAACGATGTCTGGGCCGTCGGCAGCGGCATCATCCTGCACTACTCCGGCCCCAAGCCGGGCGCAGAAGGAGCGAAGCGATGAGCAGCGTCATCCGAGGCTATCTGCGAGCCGCTGCTTTGGCGTCCTGTTGCGTGACGATCGCGGTGGCATGTGCCGAGGCGGACATGACGCTCGGCTCCGTCCTCGACACGTTGGATGCCGGGCCATCGGTCCCGCTCCCGGAAGAAGACGCCGCCTCGGCCGAAGGGAGCGCCGACGCAGGCAGCGACGCTGCGCCCGACGCCGATGCCGACCAAGCGACGCCCACGTGCAGCACCGAAGGCTGGTGCCACACGACCGTGCCGGACGCCCAGACGCTGCGCGACGTATGGGGCGACGGTGCAGGCACGGTCTGGACGGTCAGCGAGCAGGGAAACATCCTCCGCTGGGACGGGACGGCGTGGGTGCAGAGTCACGCCGCCGGCGTGCCGCTCTACGCGATATGGGGGAGCAGCCCGACCGATCTCTGGGCGGGCGGCGGAACGAGGACGACCGGCACCCAGGTCCTCCCCGGCGTCCTCTTGCACGGGACCGGCTCGAGCCCGGCGACGATCGAGTGGTCCGTCGTCACCGCGCCCGTCACGATCCGTTCGATCTGGGGAACGAGCGCCACCGACGTCTGGGCAGTCGCTTCGGTCACCCATCGCGTCAACCGAGTGGACCGTAGCGTCGTCCTCCACTACGGCGGTCCGCCGGAGGCGGGCGATCCGGACGGCAGCGATGCGGGCGCCGCGACGGGCTGGGAGATCGACCCCGTCTCCACGGACTTCCCTGCGCACTTCGAGAAGGTCTGGGGCACGAGCGCCGACGACGTCTGGATCGCCGGGCGTGTCCCTCCACCCTCGGGCAGCAACGCCACCGGACAGGTCCTTCACCGCGTCGCCGACGGCGACGGCGCGCTCGCATGGCGCAAGGAGCAACCGCAGACCGTCGTCACGGCGCGAGCCGACCTGAACGGGATCTCGTTCACGAAGAGCGCCGCGGCCGTCGTCGGCTTCCACGGCGACTCGAGCAGCCCCTACCTCCACACGGGCGTCAGCGACGACAATGGCGCCACGTTCACGTGGACGCTACGCACGGCGGCCGAGACCGGGTTCGCGAACAACGCGCTCTCGGCCGTCTGGGGGACGGGCCCGAACGACATCTGGGTCGCCGGACAGCGCGGGCGGCTTCGGCAGTGGGACGGGATCAGGTGGCGCGTCGCTGCGGTCGCGCTCGACGACGTGATGCCGGTGCAGAACGCCGTTCACGCGATGTGGGGCACCGGGGCGAACGACATCTGGGCCGTGGGAGCCGACATCGCGCTCCACAAGGTCGATCCGTCGGGCATGTGAGGAGCGCCATGATTCGTAATCGTGACGACATCGAATCTCGTACGAAGAGCGGTATTCGCGCTCGCATCCGGGCAGCGGTCCCCACATTCACGCTCGCGACCGCCGCGATCGCCTCGAGCGCAGCAGCCATCGTCGCCTGCGGGGATGCCGACCCTCTCGTGCTCGATGACCCTACGCCCGACGCCGCCGCAGACGTCGTCGACGCCTCGATACCTCCGGTGAACGACGCCAGCGACGAGGACATGGATGGCGACGCCGATGCCGCGCCGCCCGTCTACGACGCTTCGGACGAGCCGGTCGTCTGCGCGACGACACCTTGTGTGACCCAGCTCGCCGCCGGAAACCTCCACTTCTGCGCGCTCCTGAGCGACAGGACGGTCCACTGTTGGGGCACCGACACGAGGGGTTCGCTCGGCAGAGGCATTCCGGACGGCAGCGTCGCTCCGTCCTCCACTCCGCAGCCTGTCGTGGAGATGACGAACGCCACCCAGATCAGCGTGGGCCCGCAAGGCAACACCACGTGCGCCCGCGACACCGAGGGGCGTGTCTGGTGCTGGGGCGAGAACTCGAACGCTCAGCTCGGGCTGGAAGAGTCCACTGGCGTCCGCGACACCGTCGCGCACCCGACGCCCACACCGGTCGCGCTCACGGTCCCTGTCGTTCGCGTCGACGTCGGCCAGGGGACCGTCTGCGCGATCACGGCCGACCGCAAGGTGTACTGCTGGGGCGGGAACGCGTCGATGCAGCTGGCGCGTCCCGAGCTCACCAATTTCTACGGAGGGGTCGGCCGCGCCCAGCTCGGGGACTACGAAGTCACCCGGACGCTTCACAACCTGTACTCCTCTTTCGCGATCACGACGTATGGTCAGCTCCTCGGCTGGGGCAGGCCCTCCGGGCGGCCGAGCTCGCTTCCGAGCAACGACGGGATCGCGACGCCGGTGCCGCTCCCCGGGCTCGGCGACGTCACGCAAATCGCCACGAGCGGTACTTCTGGAAGCAACGGGCACCAGTGCGTGATCGCGCGGGGCCGCGTCCACTGCTGGGGCAGCAACATCCGCGGCGAGCTAGGCAACGGCGTGCCGGACGGCCAGCAGGTCCCGGGCTTCGCCGGGATCATCGCCGAGCCCGGAGTGTTCCCTCAGCAGCTCGCGCTCGGAGCGCACAGGACGTGCGTACGGATGACGGACGGCACGGTCCAGTGCTGCGGCGACGACCGGCTCGGCGCGCTCGGTCGAGGAGGAGACGCGGGGTCGTTCTCGTCGCGCATCGGCCCCGCCGCGGCATTCGAGGAGCACGCGGTGCAGCTCGTCTCCAGCACGCACGCGACGTGTGCCCTCGTCCAGGGCGGCAAGGTCATGTGCTGGGGCGGCAACGCGAACGGCGAGCTCGGGCAGGGCACGACGGACACGGAACCTCACCCCACGCCCGTCACGGTCGTCTTCCCATGAGGGCTTCGATGCAAAGCGCTTCTGCGTTCTTCGGACTAGCGATCTTCGTCTCGGGCACTGCGCTGGCCGGCGCCGCGTGCAGCAGCGACCGCAACGGGTACCGCGATCAGGAGAGCCCTCCGCCGCTCGCGTCCGAGGACGCCGGCCCTCTCGCCGAATGCAAGCCGACGGTGAGCTGCTCGCGTGATCTGAAGCAGGTGATCCATCACAACTGCGACGGCACCGAGGATGTCACCAGCTGCGGGCCCGACCAGGGCTGCGGCGGCGGCACGTGTGTCGACGCGTGCACGAGCGCCACGCTCTCGAAGGGCACGACCGGCTGCTCGTTCGCGACCTTGCCGCCCGACGAGTCCGGCGCCGTCGCGGGCTCGTGCTTCGCCGCGATGATCGCGAACGTGTGGGATCGCCCGGTGAAGGTCCATGCGAGCCTCGGCGCCGACGCGATCGACGTCGGCTCGTCGATCTACTACGCCGAAGTGAACGGGACCTCGGTCGACTACACGCCGGTCGGCGAAGCGATCGCCCCCGGCAAGGTCGCCATCGTCTTCCTGGCGCAGGCGGAGACGCCGAGCGGGAACCCGAACAACTTCATCAGGTGCCCGGCGTCGGTCGTGCCCGCGATCAACGAGGATCCGATCCGACACAAGACGACGCTGACCCGCGCGTTCCGGATCACCACCGATACCCCCGTCTCTGCCTACTCGATCTTCCCGTACGGAGGAGCGAGGTCGGCCACGCCCACGGCGACGGTCCTCTTGCCCACCTCGTCGTGGGACAAGAACTACATCGCGGTGAGCACCTGGAACCCGTATCCGGGCGCGCCCACCATCCAGGTCATCGCCAGCGAAGACGACACCGAAATCCGGATGCGCCCGAAGGTCGACATCATCGGAGGCGGCGGCGTGCTCGGGATCGGCGAGGGCCAGACGCAGACGTGGAAGCTCGGGCGAGGCGAGGTGCTGCAGATCACGCAGCGCGCCGACACGAGCGGGAGCCCGATCGAGGCGAACAAGCCGATTGGCCTCTTCGGAGGCTCGGAGTGCACGAACATAGGATCGACGGCCTGCGATGCGACGCAGCAGCAAATCCCGCCCGTTTCGCAGTGGGGTCATTCCTACGCGCTCGTTCCGTGGCGGCCACGCACCGGCGCCGGCACCGGGATGACCGAGGCGCGAGAGAACGTACCTTGGCGCCTCGTCGGCGCCGCTAACGGAACGCAGCTCGCCTACGACCCGGCACGTCCGGGCGGCGCGCCGGAGACGCTCGACGCCGGTGAGGTGGTGACGTTCACGACGAACGCGATCGTCACGGTCCGATCGCAAGACGACGAACATCCATTCTACGCCGGCATGTTCATGACGGGCGGAGCGGCGATCGCACAGGCGACCAACGGTCCGGCGATGGGGGATCCCGACTTCGTCAACGCCATCCCGTCCGAACAGTTCCTCGATCGCTACGTCTTCTTCGTCGACCACACTTATCCCGAATCTTCGCTCACGCTCGTCCGCCGGCGGACCGGAGGCGAGTTCGCGCCCGTCGTCCTCGCCTGCGCCGGCGAGATCACGGGCTGGAAGCCTCTCGGGCTCTCGGGCGAATACGAGTACGTATGGGTCTCCCTGACGAAGCTCGGAGCCCCGCAGAAATATGACGGCGGCACCTGCGGCTACGGTCGCCACGAGGCGCATAGCGACGGCCCCTTCTCCGTCCATGTCTGGGGCTGGGGCGCCTACGCGAGCTACGGCTACGCCGGCGGCATGGGAAGCCGGCCGCTCAGCGACGTGAAGGGGCCGCCGATCGACTGAGGCGCTTGGGTCGTTCAAGTGGCTGGCCTGGGACGGCTACTTCGCCCGATCCGACAAGCGCGGTGCTCGATGCGATCGAGGTCGAGCGGTGCTTCTCCGCGCGCCCCCGTCGCGTGAGGCAGAGGTAACCTCGAGCTCGCGAGCGCACGCGCCATCAGACGCGCGCGCCACGCCGCCGGAATGGGCTACATGGGCGCGTTCGGCGGCGACGTCTTCACCGGCTGGCTACTCGAGCACGAGGACTTCCACTCTGCGATCGTGTTCTGGGCGAGCGCCGCCCTCGTCGCCACGCTGCTCTCGGCGCTCCTCTGGCGATCTCGCCGCGTCACGGCTTCGTGACGAGGCGGTACAGCGACCCATTGCGTGCATAGCGCACGCAACGAGTCAGCGCGCGCGGCGCTTGCCCGGCGGCGGGTCTTCGTGGACGACGACGCGAGAACCGCTGTTCTCGTCCTTGCTGAACACGCCGTGCCATCCCGCGGGGAGCTGAGGATCGGCCCAGTTGAAGAGCGTGCGCGCGTCCTCCGGCGACATGTTCACGCAGCCATGGCTTCGTACGTTGCCGAAGTTGTCGTGCCAGAACGCGCCGTGAATCGCGTAGCCGCCCTGGTAGTACATGACCCACGGCACGTCCTCGATCGAGTACGGGCCGTCGGACGCGACGTCGGCGTCCATCGTCGTCGTCACGTGCTTCTCGCGAATGCGGAAGGTGCCCGGCGGCGTGGCGAAGTCGCGCTCCGCATCGTACGGGTTGCGACGCCCCGACGAGATGAGCGTCGCGAAGACGGGTCGTCGGCCTTCGAACGCCACGAGCTGCTGGCGTGTGAGGTCGACGTCGATCCAGCGCTCGTCCGGGCCGACGTCGGCGGGGATCTGCGGCTGCGCGATCCGGAGCTGAGCGAGCCGGACCCAGAAGCCCGCGCTGGTCTGCTGGTACGTCACGCCGGAGACCGTAGCCTCGCGCCCGGTGAGGAGGACGGCGGCTCGCTTCGGCAGCGGCGCGCCCCAGCCCACCTTGAGACCGCCCTTGGCATCCTCGGTGATCTCGAGCTTGGCGAGGCCGTTCATCATCGCGAAGGCGACGGTGCCGGCGAGCGGCGCCCCGGCATCCATCGTCAGGACCGGCTCCGCCCCCGCATCGTCGACTCCGGCGAGCTCGGGGAACGGGAGCAGATCGGCGACGGCGCCCTCTCCCGTGAACCAGTTGCCGACGTACTTCGTCGCCTCGTTCCGGATGACGATACGATCGTAGGGAGCGGCGAAGCCGTACGTCGTGCGCCACCAGCGCGTGCCCGCTGCCTTGAAGTCGCGATCGAGCGCGACGACGAAGCCGCGCGCCATCTTGCGCACGAGCACCCCGCGGCCCTTGAGCTCCTTCAGCTGCGGGCGTCCCGCGTCCCGGTCCTTGAACGGATCCTTGATCTTGTCGCGCTCGCGGTCCTTCTCGCGCTTGTCGCGCGTCGTTCGCCGCGGCGGGGGCGGAGCCTCTTCTTCGGCGGCGGGGGCGGCGGCAGCGGCGAGGGCCGGCTCCTCGTCCTTCTCCCCTTCCCCGCTCGGCGTGGCCGGCGCGCTCGCCGAGCCCGCGGCGTTCTCCTCCGGCTTCGGCGCGGAGAGGTGCGGCTCGTACTTCTTGCGGTCGTCGGCGCTCAGCACGCGCCGGTAGAGCGGCGTGCCGTCGACGACGTTCACGCCATAGCGGTACGGCATGCCGGCATCGCGGTCGGGCTGCTTCGGCGCGAGCCGCACGCGCGGGTTGGTCATGTCGATCGTCGCGACCTTCCCGCAGACGTACCCGCCCTCGACGAGCTCGTACCAGCCGTCCTTGCATTCGTCGTTCTTGAGCGGCGGGTCATACGCCTTCACGACCGCGCCGTTGCGGAGGTAGCCCATCCGCCGAGCGCCTGCGTCGCTCTCGGGCCACACCGGCTTGTCGCTCACGGAAGCGACGAAGTTCGCCGCGGCGAGGTCGAGGACGATCCGGGGGCGCGTCGCCTCCTTCTCGGCGACGGCTTCGTCCTCATCATCTTCGCTCCCGCCATCGAGCTCAGCCGCGGTCGCCGACGCATCGACGGCCGAAGGTGGGGGATCGTGGCGCGTCTTGTCGCACGCTTGGAGCAACACGAGCGCGCACGCGGGGATCAACGCAAACTGCCACAACCTCACGGCGGGGCTCCGCTTAGCGCGATCTGCGCGCGCGCGGAAGCCCCGAGGCCGGCCAGGCCGACTTTGGCGTATCATCACGCGCCCATGACGACGGCATCGAAGGTCACGACCCGGTCCGAGCACGCGGCGTATGGTGGACGCCAGGGTTTCTACGAGCGCCAGAGCGAGGCATGCGCCGGCCCGATGCGCTTCTCCGTCTTCCTCCCGCCGCGGGCGCTCGCGGGGGAGAAGGTCCCCGCGCTCTATTACCTCGCGGGCCTCACCTGCAACGACGAGCACCTGCCGACGAAGGGCGGCGCGCTCCGCCTCGCCGCCGAGCTCGGCCTCGCACTCGTCGCGTGCGATACGAGCCCGCGCGCGAAGCGCTACCCCGGCGACGACGAGAGCTGGGACTTCGGTCAGGGCGCCGGCTTCTACATCGACGCGACCGAGGCCCCCTGGTCCGAGAGCTACCGGATGGAGACGCACGTCACGAAGGAGCTGCCCGCCTGGGTCGAGGAGTCCTTCCCGGCGGTCACCAACGCCAAGCGTGGCATCTTCGGCCACTCGATGGGCGGCCACGGCGCGCTCACCCTGGCTCTCCGCCACCCCGACCTCTACGCGAGCGTGTCTGCGTTCGCGCCCATCGTCGCGCCGTCACGCGTGCCGTGGGGTGAGAAGGCCTTCTCGCGCTACCTCGGGAGCGATCGCGCTCGCTGGGCCGAGCACGACGCCTGCGCGCTCCTCACGAGCGGCAAGCGCCCCCTCCCCTTCGAGCTCCTCGTCGATCAAGGAACCAGCGACAAGTTCCTCGAGCGCGAGCTCAAGCCCGAGCTCCTCGAGGAGGCATGCCGCGCGGCCGGTCAGGCGCTCCGCCTGAGGCGCCACGAGGGCTACGACCACAGCTACTACTTCATCGCGACGCTGATGGAGGATCACCTCCGCCATCACGCGAAGACCCTCGCGGGCTGACTGACCGGTTGCACGTCGGCCGTCAGCATCGCGCTCCGGATCGCCCCGAGGTCTTCGAAGACGGAGACCTCGGTGGAATTCGGGTGTTCGACCGCGTTGGTGGCGCGCTCAACTGATCGCGTCAGCTCTTATTGCGGGCGGCGATGCACCTGCCTGAACTGACACTGCCGCAGGTCAGTTGTTTCACGAGGTTTGCGACGGTGCCCAAGCTCCGCACCGGACCGCCCGTGTCGGGCCACGGCTCCTTGTAGGAGATGACTGCATGCCACGACGATCGAGGTCGAGAACGGTCTGCAGCGCCGGAGTGCCCCGAACGAGCATGCACCGGTGGAGCCGGCGGCGGATCCAGACAAGCAGCACGTGGCTCTTCCCCCCGTGAACCGCCGCAATCATCTTCAACGTGGAGCCGTTCGGGGGAAGAGCTGCGCAAACTCGAAGCGCCGGCGGAACGCCAGGCGCTTCGAACTCGAAGAGTGGTTGTCCGTGCTCCGACCGCGGTTGGAACGCTTCAACCCGGCTTCGCGCCACCTTCAACGAAGACTCTTCCTAGAGGAGCCACATCCAAACTCAGTTCATATACGGCGCCAGATCCCAAACCGCCACAAACTTCAGATCGCTATCTACGAACAGCGAGTACTCCGTCGCACCGATCTCCGCCACGTCTCCTTCCCGCAGCAGGGTCTCTTCGTCCGTACGCACTCGACAGACTCCACTCAGAACATACCAAGTCACCGCTCGAGTACGACCAGTAAACGCCGTACCCGCAGGATACGAATACTCAGAAACGCGGTATCGCTGCATGTCATATATACGCCGCAACACCTCAATCGACATGCGCCTGTCAGCATGGGGCCATGCCCCAACCGACACCCGAGCTCGACTCACCACAATCCCCTATTCAGCAAGCAAAGCAAGACCAATATCGAGACCTCGAAGTTCGAACGAAAGCACCCGCAAAAACACTCATACCAACAAAGCGTCCCGCCGCGACCGCAACTTCGTCCTGGCCAGCCTCCAGAACCGGCGCTCAGCGGAAAGTACCGCGTGAGAGGTCTCGCTCCCATTGACGGCATGAGGCGTATGAGGAGTTCCCGCCGACCGTAACCACCCACTTGACCGTGCCGGAGCTCATCAGGGTCTCCGCAGCCGCAGTCCCCATACGATCCCACTCCCCCCAGGGCGGCCTCACCTGCAACGAGGAGCACCTGCCGACGAAGGGCGGCGCGCTCCGCCTCGCCGCCGAGCTCGGGCTCGCACTCGTCGCGTGCGATACGAGCCCGCGCGCGAAGCGCTACCCCGGCGACGACGAGAGCTGGGACTTCGGTCAGGGCGCCGGCTTCTACATCGACGCGACCGAGGCCCCCTGGTCCGAGAGCTACCGGATGGAGACGCACGTGACGAAGGAGCTGCCCGCCTGGGTCGAGGAATCCTTCCCGGCGGTCACCAACGCCAAGCGAGGCATCTTCGGCCACTCGATGGACGGCCACGGCCTTCAGCGCTGCTCGTGCATCGACGGCCAAGCGTGGACCAGCGCGATGCGAGCCGAGCGCCGGCTCGCTCCCGTCACGCGCTCGGCCCTCAGCGCTGCTCGTGCATCGATCGCGGCCGAGCAGGGGGCCAACGCGCCGCGATCGGAGCACCGGCGCGCTCGCGTGACGCGATCGAGTTGGTCGACGGTGCTCCGGCGACGGCTACGTCAGGACGAGCAGGGCCTCGCGGAGGATCGTCTCGACGGGAGCGGCTTGCATGTCGTGGTTCGTCGCTAGCGTCTCGAGTGCTCGACGCGCTTCCGGCTCGCGAAAGCCCATCGACCGCAGGCCGCGGGCGGCGGTCTCGAAGGCCGCCAGTGTCGGCGGCGCGCACTTGCGACGTCGCAAGTCCATGCGCCCCGCGACGTGCGCGCGACCGAAGACCTGCTCGGCGTAGAGCGCGTTGTGTGCTCTGCACCCCACTCGCAGGTTGGCGGCCGTCTCCGTCCCTCCGCGCGCCTTCGGGTGAACGTGATCCAACTCGAGGTATCCGCGCGCGGGGCAGCGATCGCCGTCAGGTCCAACGTAGGTGCACTGCTCGCTGTCTCGGGCGAAGACCTCCCGCCGCAGCTCTCTCGGGACGTACCGAGATCCCACGCGTGACGCCTTCGTTGCATGGGTGGACGCTGCGGGCCACGTCCTTCGCGCCGCGGCCGTAACTTCGGTGTCCAGAACGGCTTCGACATCGTCCGGCTCCGCCGTGCTCGGCTCGGCGTTCTCGGGCCCGCCCACCGATACGCGCTGATTGTCGCTGAGGGCGTCCGCGTGCACGCGCGCGCCTAGCTCCTGCGTCCTGGCCTCCGATGCTATGCGCACGGCCAGGTCACCAGCCGTCGCCTCCGCCCGTGCGCGTCCGTCCGGGGCGTGCGCCCTGGCCTCCGAGCGCACGGGCGCGGCCGGCTCGTCCGCCGTCGACTCCACCCGTACGGGCGTGCTCGGAGCTCGAGTCGTGACCTCCGCATGTGTCGACGCGGACGAGGCGCATGCATCCGCCGACTCGGCAGGCTTGCGCCTCCTGCCTCGTGGACGCAGTGTCTTGCCGAGCCGATCCTTCTCCAGCTGAGCGAGCAACAGCGCGAGCGACGCGTCGAGGATGGTCTCCAGATCGCCGCTCGGGTTGCGATGGCACATCAGATCCTTGATGCGGTCGATCGATTCCTTCGTCCCAGCGCTCACGGTGAGCTCGATTCGGTACCTCGTCGCGGAGAGCGGCTCGATCCTCGGCCGAGGTCCGGACGCGGGCGACTCCGCCAGCGACAGAGACCACGCGGGCGCTGCATTGGAGGGCGTCGCGACGGGCATCGGCGATGGCGACGCGACGGACACCGGCGATGCCGGCAATACCGGCGTCAAGAGCGCTTGCGGCGCGACAGGCTCGACGCATGCCGACACGTCCGGCCGCGGAAAGCGCGCCGCGACCATCTTCTCGACCTCCCGCGTGCTCTTGCCGGACGCTTCGCGGAGCAGCTCGTCGACGTTCGCGCTCGTCAGGTGCTTCCGCAGCGCGTAGAGAGCACACAGCTGGAGCTCGCCCCGCTCGATGTACCCGAGCACATGGGGGAAGCGCTGGACGGTGCGAGCCGCCGCGATCCGACGGTGCGCCTCGCCCTCGCTCATCCCGAGCTTGCGCGTGCAGAAGTCCCACAGCGATGAGCACGCATGAAGGCGATCGAGCCGCCGCTCGTCGATCTCGACGAGGTACGCGATGAGCTTCGCGCACCAGACGTTGCCCTTGCCGACATGCCCGCGCAAGCGTGCAAGCAGCTCCTCGTCAGACAGATCCCCCAGCTTGTCCATGACCGCTTCTAACATGCAAGTTCGCGGCTTACGGGAAGGCCCCATCCGCGGGCGATCGACGCTCCGATCACGTCGCGAGGCCTTCCGCGTGCGATCGCTGCGGAGGAGGTGACTCACTGCCAGCACGGCCCGGTCGAGGCACCGACCTGCGCTTTCGCGCCGGCCATCCCCCAAAGGACGTCAAGCACGAACTCTGAAATCGCCATCGAATATCGAACTACCGGCCGACGCAATGCCGCCCCATTGGAGCGGTGCAGGCAATCAGGGCCCCGAACCCCGGTTGGACCGTCCGTGCGTCACACCGCTCTTGCTCTCCATCATCGCCAGCCGCGCGTACTCCCGACCTATCGCCACAATCGACACGACACTTTGCGGACCGCACTCTGACCACCCCATTCGCGGACAATCGCATCCGCGCAGAGTGAAGGTGTTCTCCGAAGAGCATCTCCATCGACGATCGAGCCTGGGCCGACGTCCAAAGCTCACGACCCTCGCGGCCAAGAGGGAACACCATGCAGCGAGAGGTCTGCATGCTTGCCCCGGCCCGCCCCCGTTCGCCATCTGTAAGACGCCAGCAGGGGTAGCCCCTTCGGCGTCAGTAGCTCTGGTCCCCCCTCCCCGCACTCGTCACCGCACCGTTCGATAGCTGCTTTCGACACGGGGCGGCGGGGTACAGGGGCACGAAGTGCCGAGCGAACGCGAGCTTGCCTAGACGCCAGCACCGGCCCGGGGCTCGGCTTCTTCAGTCGAACGATGCGGTGTTGCCATCTCGAACCGGGGCCAGCATCAGTGCCGCGAGGGACCGTTCCCACTGTCGCCTGACACCATCTCGCCGCGATGGTCCATCGACACCTCCCCAGCATGTCACAAACGCCGCGAGCGAACGATCAGGTCCGCCGTCCAGATGATGCGGGTGCGCCTTCCGGCGCCGAAGCTTCCCAAGATTCCGGGGCGCGCTGCGCTTTCGCAGCGGAGGTCACCGCTACCCGCGCTTCGCGGCCCATCCGACCCCCTGAAGAGCCAAGACTCTTCCCATCCACTCGTCCCTCCGGAGCCCAAAGAGCTCGCGGGCTCCACCACACTCTCTGTCGAGGCGCGAAACAGACTCTCGCCCTCTATCCGGCTCCGACCTCGCCCCTGACCGTCTTCATTCAAACCTCCATCACGGCTTTGGTTGAACGATCACATGCGGGCGACTCGGTTCGAGTGCCTCCCTACCGGCGCCGTCATGATGGACGCCATCGAGGAACATCGCATGCCGTACGGGTTGAGTCGTAAAGTCCGAGGAGGTCCGCTGCACGACGAGCCCGCTCCGCTCTGGCCCGGATGCCACGCTCCTCGGTGAGCCACGCGTGCACGACGTCAGCAAGCTTCCGCACCACACCGACCAGCGGAGAGTCGAGCCCGAGGCGGCTTCGCCACGCGAACGGCACCGCCGCACCTTCGACCGCAGCGTCAGCCCAAGCGATCGAGCACGATCCGCATCCGCGCGCGGCCCTCGCGCACGCGGGTGATCGCTTCGTTCGCCGACGACATCGGCATCCGCTCGACGATCGGCGCGATCCGATGCTCGGCCGCGAATGCGAGCATCCGGCGCATCGTCTTCGCGCTCCCGATCACGCTGCCGGTGATACGCTTCTGCTCGTCGAGCAGCGGATCGGCCGACAGCGTCAGCGGCGCGCCTGGTATTCCGACGAGGCAGAGGGTGCCTTCGAGATCGAGGGCACCCCATCCACGCGTTCCAGTCGAGCGTGGCGTGGGTAGTGACGAGCAAGAGGTCGACAACGCCGCGCGGGAGCGGCCCGCGCGCGTCGACGAGGTCGGCGGCTCCGAGAGAGAGGGCGAGCTCCTTCTTCGACCGGTCGGGATCGAAGGCGATCACCGAGGCACCGAGCGCGGAGGCGAAGCGCACGGCGAGGTGGCCGAGGCCGCCGACGCCGACGACGCCGATGCGCGAGCCCGCCCGGACGCCGAGCCGCTCGAGGGGCGAGAACACCGTCAGCCCGGCGCAGAGGAGCGGCGCTGCCGTGGTTCGATCGAGCTCCGTGGGGAGCTCGAAGCAGAAACGCGCATCGCAGCGCACGCGGTCGGCGAAGCCGCCCGGACGTCCCATGCAGGTGCGGACCTTCCCGCCGGAGCACAGGTGCTCGCGCTCGGACCGGCACGCGCCGCACGCGCCGCACGCTCCCGCCTGCCAGCCGAGCCCGACGAGGGCGCCTTCTGAAATTTTCGCCTGTGAACCGGCGCGGACGACATGACCGACGACCTCGTGTCCCGGCACGAGCGGGCGCGCGACCTCGCCCCAATCTCCGTCGAGCAAGTGCACGTCACTGTGGCAGACGGAGCAGTGTTCGACGCGGATCTCGACCTCGGTTTCCCCGAGCGGCCGCGGGTCGGGAAGCTCCAGCACCTCGAGCGGCCGGCCCGGCGCAGACTGTCCGAACGCGCGCAATGTCGCGGAGATCATGGCCGAAAACATGCCTCAACCCTTGGATGGGCGCAATGTGGCGAGCTCTACCGTTGGTGCTATAGACCCCCGCCTCGCGCATCCGTCCGAGCGCAACGAGACCGCATGCACATCAAGACCTCACGCAAGACCGGCCCCCGCACCATCGAATCGAAGGACCTCGCAGCCGAATGCGCCGCGAAGGAGCTCTCTCGCCGACAGATGGTCCAGGCGGTGATGCTCGGGACGGTCGGCACCTGGCTCGGGTCCGCCGGGCTCCTCGGCTGCGGGACCAAGACGGTGGTGCAGAACAACGGCTCGAGCGGCGCGACCGATGTCGACGGCGGTGACGGAGAGACGCCCGCGACGAAGCATCTCGTCGGCATGGGCTACGACCCGAGCGATCGGAACGTGGCGCTCGAGGCTGCGCTGGCGGAGACGATCGGCCTCGGGATGATCAAGGCCGGGCAGTCGGTCTACCTGCGCGTCAACAGCAACTCGGGCGACGTCTATCCGTACTCCACGTCACCGGACACCATCCTCGCGATCGGCGGGATGCTCCGCGACATCGGCGTCACCGACATCCGCGTCGGCGATCGCTCCTTCTGGGGCGACACGAACACGACCGGCAACCTCACGAAGAACGGCATCGCGGGGGCCGCGAAGAAGATCGGCACCAGCGCGATCGCCTACGACGACAACGTCGATTGGGTCACGCTTCCGAAGGGATCGACGCCGAACTGGGTCGACACCGTGCGCCTCCCCGAGCCGGTGATGACGGCCGACCACCAGATCATCCTCTCGTGCGTGAAGACGCACTTCATCTCGCAGTTCACGATGGCGCTGAAGATCAGCCTCGGCCTCGTGCACGCCGATGATCGCAAGCGCGAGGGCAACCTCAAGACCCACGACACGCGGATCCTCTACAAGCAGATCGCGCAGATCAACAAGGCGTTCACCCCTTCGCTCGTCATCATGGACGGCTACTCCGCGATCATCTCGGGCGGGCCGACGAAGAACGATCGTCCTGCCGGCGCGCCGTCGTCGTTCAAGGGCGGCGTCATCGGCGAGCCGAAGGTCTTCATCGTCAGCACCGATCGCATCGCCGCCGACGTCGCCGGCATCGCCGTGCTCCAGACGCTGAGCCCGGACTACGAGGAGATCCACGAGACGAAGCCCTTCGCGACCCCGCAGATCAAGGCGGCGATCGCCGCAGGCGATCTCGGCATCTCGGACGCATCGGCATTCGACCTCTCCGGCCCCACGGTCCCGGAGCTCGAGACGTACCTCTCGAAGGTCACCGGCTGACGGCGACCGAGCGCTGACCGAGCCCGAGCACGCGATGACGCGGGCGCTCGGACGACGACTCCGCCCGGCAGACATGCTGCCTGAGGGGACGAGACCGCTCACGCCGGCGGTCTCGCAAAGGAGTCGTGATGCCGCTGTCGTCTGGCTCGGCCGTCGCCGTGTGCTCGATTTCCGTCGTCCTGGCGACGAGCGGAGTCGCGCACGCGGAGGAAGATCCGGCCTCCCCTGGGTCGGTCGCGGAGGAGCGCGCGCCGGAGCCCGCCACGGCACGAGCGATCGCGCCGTCCAGCTTCGCATCGAACGCCGGCGGGCCGCCGGCGCCGCGCCGTGCGCGCCATGCGGCCAAGCGCTTCGTCGTCGCACGCGACTTCGGCCTCTCCGTCCCCGTGGGGCAGCTCGCCGAAGAGGCCGCGACGATGTACGGGCCGCTCGTGCGTCTCGGCTTTCACGTGACCGACAGCTTCGAGGTCGGCATCCGAGCCGGCTACCAGCGCGGGTTCAACAAGACCGTCGACGGCACCGCGAGCTCGCTCTCGTCGGTGCCGATCAACGCGGGAGTGCGCTGGTTCGTCCTCGGCGATCGCTCGGGCCCCTATGCGGGCGCCGAGCTCGGCGCGAACGTCTTCCGCCAGAAGCACGGTCCGCGCACGTCGTTCTTCGACGTCAGCGCGGACTCCACCTGGGTGCGCCCGTCTGCCAACTTCGGCGCCGGCTTCGTGTGGAGCCGCTCGCAGCCGGTCGACATCCGCGTTCACCTCGCCTGCCTCGATCTCCTCGCGAAGGGAGGTCCGCAGAACACGCTCGCGATCGGCATCGCCGCGGGCTACTCGATCTTCTTCTGACCGGCGGCGCGGCGTCGTCAGTTGGCGACGTACACGCGACGCGAAGCCGAGGCGACCTTCGTCGCCCCCGCGTATGCGTCGAAGCGGATCGCGTACGTCCCGTTGGGAACCCAGCCCGCGGTGGCCCACTGCACCGTATACGGCGACGTGCTGGACGAGCCGATGACGTACTCGCTCGAGCCGGCGATCGACGTGAACACGACCTTCGTGACGCCGCTCGACCCCGTCGCTTGGAGCGTGACGTTCCCGCGCACCGTCGCGTCCGCGGCAGGCGAGCTGATCGCGACCCACTGGCTCGCGGGGGCCGTGCCACCGCTGCTCGCCCCGGCACCACCGCTGCTCACGCTGTTGCCTCCGGGCGTGGGCGCGGTCGTTCCGCTGCCCGGCGTGACTCCGCTCGAGTACGTGTAGAGGCCGTTCGCCGACATGGCCGCCTTGATCGTCCGCTTGTACGTCGGCGGATCGTAGTTGTAGCCCGCGTCGGCGATGCCATCGACCCAGGCGTTCACCGCGGCCGTGAGGTTATTGCCGTTCGCGCGCGCCGTGCGATAGCGATCGGTCGCGACTTTGTAGTTCGCCCAGTCCGCACGCGTCGCGAGCTTGAAGCCGACGAAGAGGATCGCGTCACGGATGCTCGTGAAGACGATGTACTTGTTGCCGACGTCCCACGAGGGCTGGCAGCCGAGGGTATAGGAGCCTCGCCCGCCCGCCGCGGTCGTGTTGGTGAACTTGTAGCCGAACGTGTTGTTCGCGTAGAGCGCGATGCGCGTGAAGCCGTAGCCGCCTTCGACCGCCGCCATCGCGAGGATCGCGGCAGCGGGGACGCCGTACGTGCTCTCCGCCTCCTGCGCGGCAGGAGCGTGCGTCGTGAAGAACGCGCTCTTCTCGGCGGGCGTCGGGTGGCCCGGCTCGGGCGCGTAGCAGTCCCAGCGCGGATCGTTCGGGTTCGTCTGCGCGGAGCTCGAGCTCTCGAGCGCCTCGTCGTCGCTCGACGCGAAACAACCGGAGAGCGCCGACGCGACGACGGCGATGAAGAGAGAGAGAGCTCCGGTTCGAACCCCGGCCTGAAGACACACGTCGAGCATGCGATCGCTCATTGGACCCTCCGAGCAACCACCACCGCCGGTCGCTCTTTAGCGAGCGACGTGCCGACCGTCCACATTGGAAAGCAGGTACGACGGACAGAAGAATGGGGGCGAAACGCCCTCGTCAGCACGTCCGGCACCGGCCGCGCGTGGATCGCCCTTCGTTCAGCTGAGGCACGCTCGCGACGCTCAGCGACGCGCCTCGCGCGACTTGCGCAACCACGTGCGCGACACACGCGCATCATCGTCGTCGCCCTCGTCGAAGCCGATGTTGAGGAGGCCCGTCCACGGAAGGACGCCGCCCTCCACGGCGTGGTTCACGAGCCCGATCTGCACCCCGCGGAGGCTCTCGGCGTGGTTCACGAGGCCGACCTGGAGCCCACGCACGCGACTGGCGATGTTGACGGCTCCCATTTGCGCTCCGTCGATGTTCTTCGCCCAGTTGCCTGCCGCGATCTGCATGCCCTGATGTTCGCCGAGCGCGATCCCGACGGCCCCGATCTGCATCCCGTACGACTCCCGCGCCGAGATCGCGCCTGCTCCGATCTGCGCCAGGCCCTTGAACGTGCCGGCGCCCGCGCCGAAGGCGCCGATCTGAACGAGCCCGACGTAGTCCCCCGACGTCCAGCTCGAGGCGCCCACCTGGGCGAGGCCGTAGAACGAGCCTCGGGTCGAGTTGACCAAGCCAATCTGACCGATGCCGGCGAAGCGCTCATCGCCGCCATAGGCGTCGCTGAAGAGCGTCTCGCCGACCGCATTCACGACGCCGAGCTGGACGAGACCGGTGAACTTCTCGTCGTCCTGATTGAACGCGCCGATCTTCCCCAGACCGACGAAGGACTCGCTCCGGTTGTACGCTCCGAGCTGGGTCGCTCCGATGAAGCTCCGATCGGTGCGGTTGTAAGCCCCGATCTGCGCGACGCCGCCGAAGCGCTCCGCTCGGTTGTAGGCCGCGACCTGGCCGACGCCGATCATCGACCCGGCACGGTTGTATGCGAGCGCCACTTGGCCGACGCCCGCGAGCCTCATCGCGCCGTTCTCCGTCAGCGCGAGCTGCATCCCGCCGTAGAGCGCGTCGGCGTAGTTGCGACCGAGCGTGAGCTGACCGACCCCGACGTGGACACGCGCGTCGTTGCGAACACCAGCGAACGACGCGACGCCGTAGAAACGCTCCGTCTCCGCGCGGGCGACCGCGAAGGTGGCGATGCCTCCGAACGTGCCGAGGCGCGGCTTGAATCCCGCGTGCGCGACCGCCCAGTTCGCCGGCGGGTCCGTCGCGATCGGCGCGTCCACGCTGCGCATCGGCTGCGCCTGCGGCATCGCAGGCGGCGACGAGACGTCGTCGGTCGCGACGAGATCGTCCGCGTAGCCGGCGCGCGGGACGAGAACGAGAAGAAGGGCGGTGGCGGCGATCGAGGCGAGGCGCATGGCCGACGAACGACCGCTCCGAGTCGACCTTACAGCGCGCTGGAGCCAGCCCCTCGGACTGCGGGCTCCGATGCTCTCGCCGAGACCCGACCGCGCGGGAGAATCCGCGCCGGCAGACGCGACCCCCGCCTCGCCCGCACTCGCTGTCGCACCGTCGGATCGTGTAGCCTGCCTCCGTGCGTACGTCGCCCGTGGTCGCCCTCTGCGTGTTGGCTACTGTCGCCGGATGCGCAGACATCCTCGGGTTCGAGACGTTCGTGGGGGGGGCCCCGGACACGTCCGACGCGGGGCCGGACGGAGGCGACGGGACGGACGAAGCCGACTGGTACGTGAGCGCGGTCGGTGACGACGCGAACGACGGCTCGCGCGAGCGCCCGCTACGGTCCCTCCACCGTGCTCTGCTCCTGGCAAGCACGACGCCCGATCAGCAACCGACGGCCCCTCGAAGGATCGCCGTGTGCATCGGGGAGTATCCGGAGCCGGCGCTCGTCGTCAAAGGCGCGATCAACGTCCGAGGCGGATACGACTGCGCTACGTGGACCCGCCCGCCGGTCGACGGTGCGCCCATCGGCGTTGGGTTCAAGAGCGGGTCGAAGCTCATCAACACGGAGCAAGGCGCGGCATTCGTCGCCCTCGACCAGGACTCCACCGGCTCGCCCCGCCTCGACGGCTTCAGGATCGAGGGCAAGGACGTCTCCTCGGTCGTCCTGGTCGCGGGCGGCAGCGCGCACCTGACGGAGCTCTCGATCCTGAACGCGACCATTCCTTCGCCCGAGAAGCGCGTCGCACAACCCATCGTCGCCGTCGTCCTCTCCGACTCGACCGCGACGCTGGAACGTTCCTCGCTCATGGTGGCCCAGAACTACGGCATCTCGGCCACGGACGACGCCGGCGGCCTGGGCCTGATCATCGATCGCGGCGCTCCCGTCGTGCGCCGCAACGACATCGTCATCGACATGGTCATGAAGGGCTGTCAGGGCATCGCAGCACGCAGTGCCATCTCCGCCGAGGTCGTAGAGAACGTCATCGTACTTGGAAGCTGCATCACGACGGGTGCGACGGCCGGCGCGGTCGGTATCGTGAGCGTGGATTCCGTGCTCCAGAGCACACGCAACGGCATCGTGTTCGAGGCGCCGGGGAGCAACGCTCCCACTACCCCGGCCATCGTCGCGGGAGTCAACGTGATTGGACACGGGGCGTTCGAGAGCGACGGCGATCGCATCATCGCGCCCCGCGCCCTCCACGATACGCGCATCCCTTCGTCGCTCATCTTCCACGGGCTCCAGGGCAGCCGCGCCCTCACGCGCGTCGTCAACGCGTCGATCTTGGTCGACAGTCGCTCCTACGCGCTCGACGACTCTACCGCCATCCTGCTCGCCGAGCCGAGCACGACGGTCGTTGCGCACAATTCGATGTACTTCTCCGCATCCGCCGCACCCGAAGGCGGCGGTCCACCGATGCGCGCGATCTACGTGACGGACAAGGCGCTCGCGGGCGGCGGCGCCGTCACGGTCGCTTCGAACCTCGTCGTGACCGACGACCCGCGGATGGGGTTCCTCCGCGGAGCATGTGACGCGCCCGCGTTCGCGCAGCTCGCGCACAATCGCTACTCCGGCTTCGCGGCCCCCGCAGGGGGCAGAAATTGTTCGAGCGGCCCCGTCGACACCGTCTGGCCGAGCGCCGCGGCAGACGGGAACGTGGCCATCACGTGCCCGAGCGAGGGCTGCTTCAAGCTGTTCACCGCCGCAGACCTCACGTCGTTGGAGAAAGGCCTCCCGCTCTCGCCCGACAGCGCGTGTGGGCTGGACCTCGAGGTACCGTCCACCGCGGGCGTGACGAGCGACGGCTCCGGAGCTCCTCGCGGGGACGCCGGGACCACGGCCGGGGCGTTCGTTCTCACCTGCAACTAACTCCCCCTTGTGTGCGACCGAGGGTTACGCAACCATCGAAGCCCATGGCGCGTCCGCACTCCGAACCCAAGACGGGTGACGTGTTCGCGGAGAAGTACCGCGTCGATCGTGTGCTTGGACGTGGCGGCATGGGCGTGGTGCTGGCGGCGACGCACGTCCTGCTCGGTCACCAGGTCGCGCTGAAGTTCCTCCTGCCGTCGGCGGCGATCGACGACGAGGCCGCCGCGCGCTTCCTACGCGAGGCGAAGGTCACAGCGCGGCTGAAGAGCGCGCACGTGGCGAAGACGCTCGACATCGGGCAGCTCGACGACGGACGCCCGTTCCTCGTGATGGAGTTGCTCGACGGGCACGACCTCGGCGAAGAGATCGACTCGCGTGGCGCGCTGCCGATCGCCGAAGCACTCGACTGGCTGCTGCAGGCCTGCGAAGGGATCGCCGAAGCCCACGCCATCGGGGTCGTGCATCGCGACCTCAAGCCGTCGAACATGTTCCTCGCTCGCGACGTGAGCGGTGGCACCGTGCTGAAGGTCCTCGACTTCGGGATCTCGAAGCTGGTCACGGACACCGATGGCACGCTCACCGCGTCCCATACGGCGTTCGGCTCGCCGCTCTACATGTCTCCCGAGCAGCTTCATTCGTCGAAGAGCGCCGACGCTCGCTCGGACGTCTGGTCGCTCGGCGTCATCTTGTACGAGGCCCTCTGCGGTCAGCCGCCATTCCGCGGCGAGACCGTGTTCGCAATCGCGCAGAGCGTTGCCCTCGAGACGCCACCGCCGCCGATCGCGCTCCGTAGCGATCTGCCGCCCGCGCTGTCGGCGGTGGTCACGCGATGCCTGGCGAAACGTCCGCTCGAGCGCCCTCAATCGGTAGCCGACCTCGCGGACGCGCTCGCCCCGTTCGCGGGTCCCGGCGGAAGGGAGAGAGCGGCACGTGTCCGGAGCGCGCTCGGCCCCGAGGCCATGGCACGGCGCACGGTCGTGTCGCTCGTGCCTCCAGCGGAGCACTCCGACGAATGGGTCGGAGCGACCACGAAGCGCGTCACGTCGCGTGTTCCCACGGGACGGCGCATGCTCGCCGGGCTCCTCGTCGGGGCGTTCGTCGGGCTCGTTGCCGCGATCGGGCTCTGGCTGCGGGATCCTGGTCCGCGTCATCTCGTGACCGCCCCCGCTGCCTCGACCGCGCCGCCGCCGGCCTCCGTCACGATTGACGACGTCGAGCGCGATGCGGGCGTGGCGACGGTGCTCGCGTCGGCGTCGCTCCCGACGGCGACGCCTTCGGCGGCTCACGCGCCTGCCGGAGCAGCGGCTGCAGCCTCCTCGACGCGCGCTTCAGGAAAGAAGCCCCAGGGCGCCGGCTCGACTCCGGCCGCCGCCACACCGTCGAGCCCCTCGAGCCCCTTCATCGATCAACGGACGAACTGACGTGCACCGACTCGCCTTCCTGCTCGCGCTGCTCACGCCTTCGATCGCCTGGGCGCAGGCGGACAACTCCGCGGCTCGAGCGCAGTCGCTCTTCGAACAAGCCGTGACGGCTGCGCGCGCCGGCGACTACGCCACCGCGTGCCCCAAGTTCGCCGCAAGCCAGCGGCTCGACCCGAAGACGTCGACGCAGCTCAACCTCGCAAGCTGCTATGAGCTGAATGGTCAGCTGGCGAGCGCGTGGGCGTCGTTCAAGGAGGCCGAAGCGTCGGCGCGCAAACACGGGCGCAGCGACTGGGCCGAACGCGCCGCCACCGCCGTGAAGAACCTCGAGCCGAAGCTCGTTCGGCTCACGGTGCGTGTCCCAGAGTCGCTGCGCGCGCTGCCGGTCAGCGTCGAGCTCGACGGAACACCGCTGCTGGCGACGGAATGGGACCAGGGGCTGCCCATCGATCCGGGCGAACATCGCGTCGCCTGGACGGCACCGGACCACGAGCGCGCCACGCGCGCGGTGAACGTGACGACGACGAACGTCGAGCTGACCCTATCCGACCTCGAACGCACGCCAGCGCCGGCTGTACCAGCCGCGACGCCTCCCGCACCCTCCGTGCAGGACACGGTGGCGGCGCCGTCCGGCTTCTGGAGCACCGGTCGCGTCGTCGGCGCGGCGCTCGGCGGCGTCGGTATCGCCGGGTTGGTCGCCGGCTCGGTCTTCGGCCTCTCCGCGAGCGCCAAATACGACGAGGCCGAGACTCTCTGCGGCGTCGCGAGCGGCTCTCCGCGGACGTGTCTTCCCGACCGCTCGACCGATGCGCTCGCTGCGCGCGACGCAGCCGGCACGGAGGCGACGGTGAGTACCGTGCTCTTCATCGCAGGTGGAGCGCTCACCGCCGGAGGAGCGGCGCTCTTTCTCTTGAGCCGCCCGGGCTCGCCCCGCCAGATGGCGCTCGTGCCCTGGAACGCCGGCCTCGCCGCCGTCGGACGATGGTGAGCGCTCCTGGGCTCGGTCCCACGCCTGTCGCCCAAAGGTCGACCCGTCAGAAGCAGCCCGGCTTGAGGATCTTCGTCTGGCCGTCGAAGGTGAACGGTGGGTCGCACTCCTTCGACTGAATGCCGGCTGCCGTGGGCCGGAGCGCGGGGCGAGCAGGCGGAGATCGAACGAACACTCCGGTCCTCACCGCAGGCCGCGGCGCCGGCGTAGAAGCCGGCAACGCGCTCGCCGATGCCGGAGCGGAGACCTCGACCTCCTCAGCGAGCGACGCCGATGGCGGGAGCTCCGGGAGCGACACCATCTCGTCCCTCGGGTTGGTCGTCGATATGGCGAGCGACGGCTCCTCGGCGAGCGGCGGCGCGATGGCGGCGGTGAGTCGCTCGCGCATGATCATCATCCCCGCCAGGAGACCGACGAGGACGAGAAGGCACGCGATCACGGCCCACGGGACGACGGCGCGCACCTCGCTCGCGACGCGGTCGAACAGCGACGTCGTCACCGTTGGGCGCCGGCTCGACCTCGGCGGGCTCGTCGACACGCTCACCGACGAAGGATGCGCGTCGAGCGTTGCCGCGTCGACCCGCATGCGCGCGCCCGAGCTCCGCACGCCGTCCTCGGACACGCGTGCGAGCTCGCCGAGCCGGCTCGCGCTCTCCTCGCCCGCAGCGAGGATCCGCTGCCGCTTCTCGAGATGCTCGGCCCCCTCGCGGCGTACCCACGCGGCGACGTCCACGACCGGCGCGCTCGGCGCGATCTCCGCGAGCGCAGCCGCCATCTCCGCGGCGCTCGAATAGCGAGCCTCCGGCGCGGTCGCCATCGCGCGCATGATGATCGGCTCGAGGAGGTAGACTTGAGCCCACCGCTCGGCGGAGATCCACTCGCTCCCGGCCTCCAGTGCCTGCGTCGGCGACAGCGTGGAACCGAGCGCCACCGCGCGGACGAACTCGGCATCCCCCTGCCCGTCGTAGAAGCGGCGATTGACGACGAGCTCCCAGAGCAAGACGCCGATGGCGTAGAGGTCGGCGGTGCGCCGGACCGGCTCGACTCGAAACTGCTCCGGCGCCATGTAGGCGAGCTTGCCCTTGAAGAAGCCCTCGCGCGTGTGGTGAATGCTCGTCCTCGCCTTCGCGATGCCGAAGTCGAGAAGGCGAGCGTGGCCGTCGATGCTCACGAGGATGTTCTGGGGCGACACGTCACGATGGACGATCCCGAGCGGCTCGCCCATCTCGTCCGTCGCTTCGTGCGCCGCATGGAGACCGGCGAGCACGCCCGAGATGACCGTGAGCACGATCTCCATCGGGATCGGCGCGTTCGCTCGGAGGGCGCGCTTGTACAGGTAGCTGAGCGGCACACCGTGCACGTACTCCTGGACGAGGATGACCTCATCTCCGTCGAGGATCACGTCGAGCACGGGAACGACGTTGGGATGGTGGATCCGCGAGGCGATGCGCGCCTCGTCGTGGAACATCGCGACGAACTCCGGGTCGTCGACGTACTGAGGATGGAGCCGCTTCGCTGCGACGAGCCGCGAGACCCCCTCGGCCGCGACGAGCCGCGCCGCGTGCACCGTCGCCATCCCTCCCCGCGCGATCGGCTGGTACAGCACGTAGCGACCGACGACCGACGGCTGCATGTCCTCGGCGAATGTGCGCTGGTTCATCGGGGGACCTCCGAGTCGGCGAGCAAACGTGCGGGCCTCGTTCGAATGGAAGCGTCGTCGAGCACGGCAACCGCGTCCGCCCGCGCCTCCCCGGAAAGACCCAGGCGCTCGCGCAGCCGCAAGCAACCTCCCCCTCCGATCCATTCGAGAGCACGAGTCGCGCCAACTCTGTCGGCGTCCCATCCACCGTGCGCAGGCCGGTCATCGTCTGGGTGTGCCCGTGGTCTTGCGGGAGGGCCCCCGCAACGAGCCGTGCGGGCTCCCTCCCTCGATGGGAAGTCTAAGCAGGTCGGTCAGGCGCGCGGCGTCCGGACGAAAATGTCGGCGACCGGGTCGGACACGCGATCGATGAAGAGCACGCCGTCGAGGTGATCGATCTCGTGCTCGATGCAGCACGCCTCGATGCCGTTCGCGGTGATCACGACGCTCCGACCGCTCCCGGGGACCGCGCCGCTCACGATGACCTCCGCCGACCGCGTGACGTCACCGGCGAGCTTCGGCACGCTCGCGCACGTCTCGCGCGAGAGGACGCTCCCGGAGCGCGAGAGGATGCGCGGATTCGCAAGGACGACGAGCCCGGCGCACGATCCGGCGATCCCCATCCTGTGGACGCTCACGTTCATCGCGAACAGGCGGACGTTCTCGCCGATCTGGGGCGCCGAGAGGCTCACGCACGAAGGCGTCGCGCGCATCGTCGCGACGAGAAGATTGGCGAGCCCCACCACGGTCGCGGCTCTCGGATCGATCTCCACCGAAGGCCTCGCGAGGATCGGATGCGGGTGCTCGAGGACGGGCCGCACGAAGAGCCGCCGGTGTGTGCCGCTCTGCGTGCTTTGGTGACGAGGCGGCGGCTCCCTCACCGCGAGCGCCGGACCAACGGTCGTCGAGCCATACCTCCGTGTGGTCATCGTCACCTCCGGCCGCGATCGGGAGCACGCGCCGCGCCAACGGGGCCCGGTGTCCCCGCGGCGAGCGCCGTCTCCCTCCGAGGATCACTCCGGGGCTCGGACCGAGCGTAGCGCGGCCGTGCGCCGGTCGAGCTCGTTCGTGACGAGCGTGACGGCGTCGTCCGCGTGGACGCTCACCGGTCCGATCGAGATCCGGCGGGCACCGAGCGCGTCGAGCTGCGCGCGGATGTCGTCGGGGATCCCGAGGTGGTCGCCGATCACGAAGAGCCCATGCGTGGAAGCTAGCTCCGCCGTCTCACGGATGTCGGGCGCGCCTTCGTCGAGGATCCACGGGGTCGCGCCGTCGACGTCGTCGATGACCCGTTCGAAGCCGCCGCGCGCGACGGCGAAGCCGGGCCTCACCGTGACCCACGGGTACGACGCGCCGGCCCGAGCCAGCGGCTCGTCGTCGCGACTCGCGAGCACCTTCTTCATCCGGACCGCAAGACTCCGCTCGTCGGGTCGGAGGAACACGACCGCCGCGCCGTCGACGCGCACGACACGCGGCGCAAGCGGCCCGCCGAGGAGCACGAGGTAAACGACGACACCGCGGCGGATGCCGTGCGAGGAGAGCATCGCCGCGCGAAGGCAGCGCACGAGGACGTCGAGCCGGCCGCTCGTTCCCGGCAGATCGTCGAGGATGAACTCCTCCGTCGAGCTCGCCTTCTGGCCGATGATCGCGAAATTCCTGACCACGGCGGCAGCATAGGCCGGCACGCGAGCGCCGCGGGGTCGAAACCTGCGCCTTCGCGCCGAGAGAGCCGGCCCGCCGCTGACCGACGCTCCGCGACCGCTCGGGCAACGATCCCCGCCGGACGACCGCTCGAGCCACGCACGGGCTCGCGTCCCGCTCCATGCTGGAGCACGGATGAAGCGCGCTCCGCTCTTGCTCCTGCTCGTCGCCGCCAGCGTCGTCTGGCTGCCGTCCCTCCACCTCTTCTACTCGGTCGGCCCGAGCGAGCGCGAGGCGGTCGCGTCGATGCTCGCCGCCCGGCAAATCGCGGCTCCGGTCCCGGCCGTCCCGGCCATGCGGAAGGTCAACCCGGAGTGGGACTTCATGCGGCGAACCTTCGTGGTCCTCGCTCTCGCCAACCGCGCCATCGCGCGTCCTTCCGAGCGAAACGGGGCGCTCGCCGCGATCGATGCCATCGTCGACTCGACGCTCGAGCTCGCGAAGGAGAACGGCGACGAGCACTTCATGCTCGCCTACGCGAAGCGCGGTCCGTTCATGGATCGCAGCGCGCGGAGCCTCTTCATCGACGGCGAGATCGTCGCGATGATCGCTGCGCGCGACCTGGTCGAGCCTCGCGCTGCGACGAAGGCCGAGGCCCTCGTCCGTGCGGCGCGGATCGAGCGCGCGATGCGTGCGAGCCCGAGCCTGTCCGGCGAGAGCTACCCGGACGAGTGCTGGACGTTCTGCAACACGACGGCGCTCGCTGGGCTGATGATGCTCGACCGCGTGGCCGGCACCGACCACCAAGCCCTCGCGCGCGACTGGGTCGCTCACGCGAAGGCCCATCTCGTCGACCCGAAGACCAAGCTGCTCGTGTCGAGCTACACGTGGGACGGGCATGTCCTCGAGGGTCCCGAAGGCTCCTCGCTCTGGATGAGCGCGCACAACCTCCTCATGATTGACGAGGACTTCGCCCGCGATCAGTACACGCGCGCGCGAAGCGAGCTCGGCACGTCCTTCCTCGGCTTCGGGTGGGCGCGCGAATGGCCGAAGGACGTGCCGCAGCGCCCCGACGTCGACTCGGGGCCGATCGTGCCCCTGCTCGAGGCGAGCGCAGGCTCGAGCGGCCTCGCCTTCCTCGGCGCGAGCGCATTCGGCGACGAGCGATGGCTTGGCTCCCTGCTCGCATCGCTGGAGCTCACCGGCTTCCGCGACGAGACGACGGGCCGGTACCGCGCGAGCAACGACGTCGGCGATGCCGTCCTGCTCTATGCGCTCTCGTTCGGTCCGCTTTGGCACCGCATGAAGGGCCCGACCGACGAACGCGCTGCGCTCCTCGAGAACGGAGGTCACCGATGAAGCGGCCCGCGATGCTCTTCGTGGTCGCAGCCTTCTTCGTGGTCGCTCACCTCGCGGCGCGGGCCGCCGGATGGGCGGAGCACACCAGCGCGATCGCGGGCATGCCCCAGTCCGCGTCCTCGTGGGTCCTCGGACCAACTTTCATCGCGCTCCACCTCGTGGTCGTGGTCGTGGCGCCGATCCTCGCGATCGCCGGGACGATGGACACGCTGCTCTCGCTCCGGCGTCGCTGACCGAACGGCCGGGGTGCGTTCGATCGGGGTGGCCCCCGGACGCAACGCATCGATCAGGCGTCACGCGCGCGGCTTCGCCTCGCCGCCTTCCCGCACGTACGCCTCGAGGATGGCCTCGTCGGTCTCGCCCGCCGCGGCGGCCTCGAGAGCGGCGCGCAGATCGCGATGCGCCGTGCCGCCTGCGAGCTCGCCGATCCGCACACGTCCGATCTCGTCGAGCCGTGGTCGGAGCGCCGCGAGCGCCCCGGCACGTGCGCCCGCGTCGGCGCCGGGGTTCTCGACGAGCCTCCAGAGCTCCTCGTCGGGGACGGCACCTTGGCGGTAGCCCGCACCTCCGCCGGTGATGCGGCGAAGCTCGGCGAGCCACTCCTGTACACCTCGTCCACCGCTGGCGGCGGGGAGGAGTAGCGCCGCGAAGGGATCGGGCTTTCGATCGACGCACGCGACGCTCTTCTTCACGCGACTCACGAACGCGTTGCACTTCGCCTCCGCGCCTTCACCCACGAAGCGAAGGGTGAGCGCCTCGCGAGTGTCGAGCTCGACGACCGCCTCCGCCTTCGATCGCGTCACCGTGCGTACACCGGCGAACGGGATCTGGCGCAGGACGCCGCCCGCGCGCACCACGATTCCGTCCGCGCCTGCGACGAGGCGCGACGTCAGCCGCATACGGCGCAGGGTCATCGAATAGAGGGCGAGCACGGGGACGAGCGCGAAGCCGACGAGCGCGTAGCGATAGGCGTGATAGACGACCGCGCCTCCGAGGAGCGCGCCTCCGAGAAGCACGAGCGCGCGCGTTAGCCGCTGGCCGACCACGGTCCGCAGCGGCGCGCTCTCGACGACGAAGCCCGCCGCATGCCGGTCGTGGCGGAGATCGAGCGCCTCGAGAAGCGTACTCACGTGCTTCTCGTCCTCGACCAGGATCGCGAGGTCGTCCCTTGCCTTCCTCGCGGCGAGGTGGACGAACCGTCCGCCCTCTTCGCGCGCCTCGACCCAGACGGACTCGATCTGGTCACGCGGGAGGGCGAGCTTCTTCCGAAACCAAACGCCGGTGCGGTCGACCCGAAGCTCGCCCCGCCGTTCGCCGGTGAGGATCCCCTGCGGCGCGATCGCCGGAAGGAGGAGGAATCCGACGGCCTCGAAGCAAGCGATCATCGCCGCGACGAACTGGTACGCCGGGTCGTGCGTCGCCTCGAAGAGGAACGCCAGGATGGCCGGGAGTGCCAGCGCGGCAGCCACGGCGAGGCCGCGCTGCCTCCGCCGCCTCCGGATCAGGGCGTCGCTGCTGCCGAAGACCGGCATGGCGCCCCCATCATCGCAGAGCGCCCGCGCGCTCTACCAGAAAAGGAGCCGACCTCGCGCCGTGTGTGTCGCTCGGCCGCGCGAGGTCGTAGGATTGAAAACGATGCCGTACCGGATGCCGGGAGCGCGTACCGTGATCGACTACGCGGGAGCGTCGGTCACGGGACGCCTCCGCGAGATCAACGAAGACGCCTGGGGAGCGATCGAGAGCGCGAGCGTCTTCATCGTCGCAGACGGTGGCGGGGGCGACAGCTCGGGCCGGCTCGCGGCCGATCTCGCGGTCACGAGCTTCCGCCGCGTCTTCTCCGTTCGCGACACCGGGCACGCGGCGCACGTCAACGCGCCACCGCACTCGGAGCCGCTCGCCCTCGCGGTGCTCGATGCGAACGCCCGCATCGCGACGGCCGCCGTCGGAGACAGCGTCGGGATGGGCTGCGCCCTCATCGGCCTTCGCCTCGCACCTCCCTGGCTCGTCGCGGTCTCCGCGGGCGACTGCCGCCTCTACCGCTATCGCCGCGGCTACGACCCGGCGACCTACGCCTCGGCGGACGAGAAGGGCGGCGAGCTCCGGCGCCTCACCGTCGATGATGTCCTCGCGATCGAGATGTGGAAGACCGGCGCGACGCTCGATGAAGCCGCGGAGATCGAGCGCGCACACCCGAACGTCGTCACGCGCATCGTCGGTGTGCGCCCCGACCTCGAAGTGACCGTCAGCTACTTTCCGCTCGCGACCGACGATCTCTACCTGCTCTGCACCGACGGCGTGACGCGCCAGCTCGACGACCGCACCATCCGCGAGATCGTCTCCGACGAGGAGCAGGCCCTCGCCGATCGTTGCGATGCGCTCGTCCAGGCAGCCGACGAGCGCGTCGGCGCGGACAACGTCACCGCCGTGCTCCTCCACGTCATGGGCGGATGATCAACCTGCGGTGACGCGGCCGTCCTGTTCGAGCGAGATCGGCGGGCCCACATGCCTTGGCCTCCGGCCACCGGCGACGTCGACGAACGCCTTCGTGCGCGAGATCATCTCGCGCACCTCGAACCACGCGGCGCCGCGATAGAGCCGGCGATCCGCGGCGGCGCCTTCGGCCTCCATGCCGAGCGACCGCGCGACCCAGAGCGCTCGCGGGAGGTGGAACCGCTGGGTGACGACGACGATGCGCGAGGCGCCGAAGACGTGCTTCGCGCGCCACACGGAGCTGTAGGTATCGAAGCCGGCGTGGTCCATGAAGATCGCCGACGGTGGAACTCCTCGTGCCTCGAGCCACGACCGCATCGCGTTCGGCTCGTCGTAGTCGGGCCTCCCGTGATCGCCGCTGACGAGGATCCGCTTCACGCGCCCGGCGCGGTAGAGGGCGAGCCCCTCGGCGAGACGATCGTGGAGCACCCACGACGGCGTACCGTCACCGGCCACGCCCGCGCCGAGCACGAGTGCGCAGTCGACCGGCCCCGAGCCCGTACGCCGACTGCCGCCGACGAGCACGGCGGCGTTCACGACGGCGACGACGAGCCCGACGGCGACGAGCGCGGCGAGAGTGAGGCGGCGGCTACGGGTGCGCATGACACCCGGTACGCCGAGCTCGACCGATCGATTCCCGGTCAGCGACCGATTCTGTCGTGACGAGGAGGCGTCAGCGGATCAACGACAGCGGCGTCTCCACGAGCTTCCGCTGGGCCATGCCACCGGGATAGGCGTAGCTCGCGTAGATGTCCCACCCCCAGAGCGTCGCGGTGAACGCCCCCTCGCTTCGCATGCGCTGGAGACCGTAGTGGCAGACACCCGTGGCGAACGTATCGCCGGGCTTCCTGTTCCGTGAGAGGTCGACCCTGACGTATTCGTACTCGCTTCTCGTTCCGATCGGCTTCCATCCCGTCAGGTTGCCGGCGCACTCGAGCCAGACGTCCCTGAACTCGCCGCCGGTCTTGGCTCTCACGATGACGAGTGACGTCTCGGCATAGGTTGGATCGGCATAGAAGCTGTACGCGTTCAGGTACTGGCCAGTCGGAACGACGTTGACGAACTCCGGGTCTCCCCAGCTCGCATGGCCGCTGCTGTCGCCGCCACCTCCTCCGGTCATATGCGCGGCGAGATAGATCGGATGGTCGACATCCTGCGTGCGAACGACGAACGGCTCGCCGGTCCCGGAATAGAAGGTGGCCACCTCGCCCGCAGACAAGGTCGTGGGCGCGCCGGGCGGCACCACCGGATCGTAGTCGAGCCGCGTCCCGTCGCGCGCCGCGACCATGCGGTAAGGCACTGGCTCCCCCTCGTTGCCGAGGCGCGGGCGATAGCCGACGCCGACGTATTCGGATCCCCACTGTTCGAAGGCAGGGAGCTGTTGGGCCAGATGGTCACACGCATAGCGGTTCGATGGGATGCGAGCGCAGACGTTCCCGCCGATGATCGACGTCGGCTTGCTCGAAGCGACGATGCTCCCGGTGAGCTCCTCCCCCTGGACGAGCTGCAGCAGCTGCCCCTTGCCGAGGCGGTACGTTGCCGGCACCCGCGCGAGACTGGCCGGAACACCAGGGCCGCCCTGGATGTCGAGCGTCGGGACGATGGTCACCTCGGTGTCGTCTTCGGAGGCGATGATCTGCGCGGAGGGGCCTTCGCCCTGACTCCAACCGTTGACGAGGATGTGCTGCTTCGCCCACGTCGCTACGGGGAAGACGAGCGTTGCCGTCGGCGTCAAGCTCGCCGCTCCGCCGAATGGATAGATGGTCGAGACGGCCACCGGTACGGTCGTCTTCAGATGGAACGCAGAGCCGACGGCGGTACCGCTGATCGACCATCCGCCGACCCTTGAAGCCACGACGCGAGCCGGACAGGGAATGAACGACGCCGACGAGAGACGAGGAGCGTCTGGATCGCCGTCGGAGACGAAGAGGGCCACACTCTCGTTCGGAGGAATGGGCCCGACATGGGGAGTCAACGCGGCATCCCCCGGATTCATGCGGAACATCGACTTCGAGACATCGATATCCGCGCCGTCGAGCTCGAGCGATACCTCGACCGGCTGGTTCGACGGATTGACGATGTACGCGGCATAGCAGGATGGTGCGAGCTCTTTGTCGAGGGACGGCGGGACCTGGAGATAGAACCCGCAGCCGTACGAGCTCCGATCGGCGGCCGCGGCGGAGCACGGCTCCTGGCATCGGCCAGCACCGCACGCGAGCTCGGGGCGGCACGTCTCGACGACGGTTCCCGAGCAGCCCTCGATGACCGAACGACCGTCGAGCGAGCACTGGAGGCGGCAGTCCGGAGCGTCGACGGAGGCATCCCCCTCGAAGGTCACCTCCTCGCGCTGGCGGAATCCGCTACCCCGGTTGTCCCCGCAGGCGCCCATGTACACGGGGGAGAGCGCGAGCCCGAGAATCGCAACCACGGCTCCGTGAGAGACCCGCACCCGCTTCATGGCAGCACCACTTCCTGCGGAACGAGGCTCGGTACCTTGAGCTTTCCGCTGCCGAGCTGCCCGTAATAGTTCGAGCCCCAGCAATAGATCTTCCCGGTCGTCAACAGTGCACACGTGGAGTCCAGCATCGTCCTCACCTGCGCAGCAGGCGCTGGCAGCCCTTTGACCATGACCGCCTCGAACGCATGGTCCTTCGTCCCGTCCCCCGCTTGGCCGCTCGCGTTGTACCCCCAGCAGTAGACCGCACCGGATGCCGCCACCGCACACCACCGCTGCGGCCGCTCCACGACGAGCATGGCGTCGACGAGCTTGATGATGATGCGTGTCGTCGCGATCCCAACGAGCGGCTCCGGCGCCACGACGGGCTGCGGCAACGCCCGGTCGAGGCGCGGCCTGTTGGTCTGACTCCCCGAAACGACCTCGTAGGAGGCGCCCCAGCAGTAGCCGATGCCCCCCGCCGTCGCGCACGCGCTGTTGCTCGTCACATCGATCGAAGAGACGTGGCCGAGCGCGATCGCCCTCGGGTGCGGATCGGGGAAGAGCGAGGTGATGCGTGCGAGCGGCGGGTTTGCTCCCCAGCTCAACGTCGATCCGTCTTCCCGGAGCGCGAACGAAGCCCCGCCGACAACGACGTCGCGGATCGGCGCTCCGGGAGGAAGGGGCATCGCTCGTGGAGCGAGCTCGGCCCACGAAGGTGCCGAGTCGATCGGCGCAAGCTGAGCGAAGGTGTTCTTTCCCCAGCAGAGGAGGCCGTCGTCGACCGACGCGCACGTGACCTCCGGGCCCTTGCTCACGCGCTTCGCGGGCGGGATGGGGAGCTTCACCGGCTCGCGCTCCGTGGTGACCGCGCCTGCGTCGTCGCGCAGATACGGCCCTGTCCCCCAGCACGAGGCCGCGCCGCTCTTGCTGAGCGCACACGTATGATCGAGCTGTACGATGTCTGTGAGGCCGGCCACACGCGCGGCCGTCGGGCTGTCCTCCGTATCCGTCTGCCCACGCCCGAGCTGGCCGGCCCCGTTTGCGCCCCAGCACACCGCCGTGCCGTCGCCGAGCAGCGCGCAGAAGCCCTCGCTCCGATCGGCATCGATCGCCCCGAGCGTCGTCACGAGAGACGTGGCGCACGGCGGCGAGACGCAAGAGATCGGGAGAGGCCCTCCGTCGAACCACCCTGCGTCGCGCGACTCCACGGGGTCGGACGCTCCGTCGTCGAGCGTCGAAGCGTCGTCCGTCATGGGCGCGTCCGGCCCCGCGTCGGACACGTGGAGATCGATCTCGTCGTCGCCGTCGCTCGAGCAGCTCGCCACCGCACCTGCCGTGACCGAACAGGTGACGATCGCCAGCGCCGCGGAGAGATGTCTATCAAGGAGTCGTCTTGTGAAGCGCATAGCCGTCACCGATCGCCCAGAGATTGGTATTGGACGTGCCTCGAACCCGATGCACGGGCTGCTGGAGCGGACCGAGCAGCGAGGTCGTCGAGATCTCGTAGCTGCCGCCGTCCCAGACATTGCTGCCCCGAAGGACGCGGCCCTTCCCCTCCGTGCTCAACCAGAGGTTCCCCGGCTCACTCCACAGCGAGGTCGAGCCGTAGGGATCGACCTCGTAGGGCACGGTAGCGAGGTCGACCGAATACCCCGCGTCGTCAGCCGAGATTCGCACCACCTCCCGACGCGCCTTGAGACCGACGACGTCGTTCGGCGCCAGCGTCTGAATGTCGAGGAGCCAGCCCTCTTCTCCACCGATCATCGGCGTTCCTTCTCGCTCCATGCACGGGAAGAAGATGTCGACGAGGACGCCGTCCGCGACTCGTTGATAGCCTGCGGGGGTCTTGCGCACTGCGAGCGCACAGGCCGCCCCGTATCGGGCCCTTGCACCGGAGAACCAGAGATCGTCAGGGCTCTCGCCGCCGGCCGCCACGAAGATCAGGTGCTCGTCCGGATCCTCGGAGTCGTTCGCAATGTACTCGGGAATCCAACCCGGCGCGCCTCCGTCGACGCTCTTCCGGTGATAGATCGTGTTCGTGAGCCACGCGTAGACGTCGCCGGAGCTCGTTCCCCTCACCCCCAGCGCGGGAGAGCACGGTGCCAACCAGTCCCTCGAGTAGCCCTCGACCGGATCGGGGTCGCACGGGATCATCCAGTCTTTCGGGTAGCCGAGGAAGGCGTCGACCCGGCCGGGCTTGTTGTTGTCTTGGAGTCGATCGCGTGTCCACGACCAGGGCGCTCCCGGCGCGGACCGAGTCCCGTGATAGATGTATCCCGGCGAGACGGCGTAATAGGCCTCGTTCTCGTTCGGCGCCCATACGTTCCCGGCGTACTTGCCAATGCCGGGTTCGTTTTGCGTGCCGTCATCGATATAGGCCCAGGTGCCCTGAGCATCGGTCCACTCGAGCACCTTGACCCCGAGAACGGGGCTATGCGCGATGGCGAAGGCGCGGCCTGGCAACGGCCAGATGTCCTTCATGGAGAGCTCCGCGTCCGGCAAGGAGGTCGCGCACCAACCCGCCTTGCTGCATAGCGGTCCGGCGTCGTCGGCCTTCGCGTCCGCGTCCACGTCGAGGTCGGCCACGCTACCGTCCGGGGTCACGGTCTCTCCCCCGCCCGAATCCGGCCGCAGCTGCGCCTCTTCGGTGCTCGCAGAGGCGGCACATGCCACGGCGCCAGCGGCGACAATCGCGCCCCACCCGCACGCAAGAACATACGAGGCCCTCATGACTTCGCTCCGAGGGAAAGGAACACGCCTTGCCCACCGATCCAGACGTGGCCCGGTGCAGCCCAGACAGTGGTGAGGTTGGGACGACGAGCGCCGAGGCCCGCGACCTTCTTACGAGACCAGGCTTTGCCGTCGTAGTGGAGAACGACACCGGCGTCCCCGACGGCCCAGACGTCGGAGGGCGACGAGCCCCATACCGCGTTGAGGTTCTCGGTCGTCGGGACATCCGCAACGACGTCCCAGGCCGACGGATCGCCCGTGTAATGGCGAATCGTCCCGCGCATGCCCACGGCCCACGCCTCCGACTCGGAGGCAGCCCAGACGCCAAGAAGGGCGTCCCACGTCTGGCTATCGAATGCCGCGACGGTCGGCGTGTCGCTCTCGGCATTCGTTACGCGAATCGCCGCGCCCATCGTCCCCACCGCCCACAGCGCGTTCGCCGAGGCTCCGTGGATGCTCGTCATCTGGCTGCACGGGAGGCTCTGGTGGCAGAGTGCCGGCTCCACGCCGACGCCGATCTCGAACGTCGACGACGGTGAATGGCGCAGGCGCCAGAGGCCGCTCGTTCGCCCGGGATGCCAGGCGAACGTCGCGCACCAGAGCGACTCAGCGCCGGGAGCCGCCCACGCCGACTGAAAGACCAGGGATTTGTATTCCTGATACACCGGCGCGGCAGACGACTTGTGGAGCGCCCAGCCATCGGCGGAGGGCGCGGTCCCGGCGTCCCCCCCGTCGAGACCACGTGCGTAGATGCGATCGAGCATGCCGACCGCGACCTCCCCCGAGTTGCGCAGCCACAGGGCCTTCAGCGTCTCGTCGCTGCCGAGATCGGATCGCCTCCACGACGTACCGTCGAAGTGAGCAAGGGTCCCGAGCGCCCCCGCAGCCCAGACGTCGCTCGGAGACCGGCCGCGGATCACGGTGATCCGCGCGCGAGGATCGAGGCTCCCGCCGGCGGTCTTCGGATCGAATGGGCCGTTCGGGCAGAGCGCGTCTGCGGTGCAGGGTTCTGGGAAGTACTCGCAATCGGCACACGGCTCGGCGTCGGCGGGCGCGGCATCCGCCCCGGCGTCGGGCGGGAGCGCCGGGTCGGGCACGGCCACGCTGTCGTCAGGAGAAACACCGACGGGCGCCTCGGTCGAAGCGCACGCGGCGACACCCGCCACCGCCGCCGCGACGAGCCAGGCTGCACTCCATCCAAGCCGGTTCATCGCGTCTCTCCTCCTCCGTCCGGCCGGATCTGGTCGCAGGGCTCGACCACACACCGGCCCCGCACACACGCTTGTCCGGCGACCGCATCGCAGAGCTGCCCGCAACCGCCGCAGTTCTGGGGGTCGCTGTCGATGTTCACCTCGCAACCGTCGGAGGGATTCCCGTTGCAGTCGGCTTTCCCGTCCGGACAGACCAAGTTGCAGACGCCGTACGTGCAGATGCCGGAAATACCCGACACCGAATCATCGCCACATTTGACGCCACAACCACCGCAGTTCAGCGGATCCGAAGACAGGTCACGGCAAGCCCCGACGCAGTTGTTCCCTACGCAGAAGGCGTCACACCAGGACTTGCCCGCGGGGCATGCGCACTCGAAATCCTGGCTCGGGAAGATGGCCCTGCATTGCTGACCGGGGCCGCAAACGTTGCCGCACCCTCCGCAGCTCTTCGGGTCCCGGAGGGAAGTCTCACATCCGTTGGAGGGATCGCCATCACAATCGCGATACCCAGGATTACATTTCAGACGCCCGCATTCACCATCGCCACATCCATAGTACGCATTCGGCGGCGGGGCCCCGGCATCTCCATTTCGATCGCAAACGTTTCCGCACCCCCCGCAGTCGAAGTCGCTCGACCGTGGATTGACACACTGCCCATTGCAGTACAGCTGGTCCGGCGCGCACCCACAGCCGTACTCGCTCGTCCGAGGGTTCCGGACCACGCACGGCTTGGCCGGGTCCGAACACTTGTCCCCGCACGCAGTGCAGTGCTCGTCGCTTCCGAGAGAGGTCTCGCAACCGTTTTCGTCGATGCCGTCACAGTTGAGGGCTCGCGAGCCGGCGCCACACTGCAGCTCGCAGCGACCATCGATGCACTCATAGGCATCGCGATTGTTCGCTGCGGGACAGGCGTGACCGCAGGCACCGCAGTTGTTCCTGTCCCGCTTCAGGTCGACGTCGCACGGGAAGCGCGAGGTCGGACACGTCGTGAAGTCGGCAGGGCACCGGTTCGAGGGGCAATACGAACGGAGCTCGGCTTCGGCCTCGCCGACCTCGGCGTCGGACGAAGAGATGAAGGCGGGGCCGCCATCGGAGCCCGATCCGTGGCCGAGCATCACGACGTCTCGGTCGGAACAGGCGAAGACGGCTAGCCCGCACGCAGTCGCGAGCGCGCCGACCGCTGTACGCCGCAGCCATCGGCGTCCTGTCGTCGTCGGTCGATCCATCACGGCTTCACCTCGTCGGACGCGATGGATGAGCGAACGCGCCGCTCGTACGGCGAGCCGGGACGTGACGCGAGGAAGCGCTCGCCCTTCGCCCGTGACTCGGCATGCCGCCCCATCTCGGCGAGCGCCTGGATCTCCAGCGCGTCGGCCTCCTCCGCGAAGTGACCGTCGCGGAACGTTCGCTGATAGCCCTGCACCCGAACGAGCGCGGCATCAGGACGTCCGGACGCGAGCGACGCACGCGCGGCATCGATCGCGGCGAGCTCGTCTTCGAGCCCGAACCGCGACGGGGCCTCCGATGCGGGCGAACGACGGCGCGCGGGGCTCTTGCCGCCGCTCGCCTCTCCGGCGGCCTCCTCGGTGGCGCTCGGCAGATCCTCGACCCGAATCCCCTCGCTCGAGGGACGTGCAGGGAGCTCGCTCGCGGGCGTCGCCGCTGGCGCTTCCGGGCGTGAGCTCGACGAGCCCACGGGCGCAGTCGATGACGACCGGAGCAAGACGACGCCCGTGAAGACGACCGCCACAGCGAGCGCGCTCCATGCGCCCGTGCGAAGGAGCGGGCTGAGCCTGCCGCCTTCTCGCGACGCGGGCGCTGCACGCCCGACCGACGGCAGTGCGACGATCACGGCGAGGGCCCGGGCCTGCGCCGGCTCGAGCGCTGCGGGGCCGTCAGTCTCCGCAGAGCGGAGGAGCCACGCCACGTCCGCGGAGATCTCCTCGTCGAGCAGTCGTTTCATCTCGGTCATCGTGCACCTCTGCCGTCGCGCGCCACGCGCGCCACGAAAATCTCCCGCGCCTTACGCAGGCGAGACGCGACCGTCCCCGGCGGGAGGCCCGTCATCTCGGCAATTTCCGCCATCGTGAGTCGCTCGAGCTCGAAGAGGACGAACACCGCGCGCAGTTCTTCCGGCAACCCATCGAGGATCTGCTGGAGCTTGGCGCGCGCCTCGGACGCCACGGCGCTCTGCTCGGGCGTGGCGCTGCCATCGACCTCTGCATGCACGCGCTCGTCGTCGATGATCTCACGACGTCGCTGCGCGCGCCGGCGCGCGTGGCCCGCGACGAAGACGCAGGTCTGGAACAGGAAGCCGGGCTGGTGGAGTATGCCGTCGAGCTTCCGCGCTGCGATTACAAGGACGTCCTGGACGACATCCTCGACATCTGCTGATGGCACGCCGAGACGCTGCGCTGTGCGCCACACGAACGCGTAGTGATCGCGAACGAGTTGTTCGAGCTTTGCCCGCCGCTGCTCGTCGGGGCTGGTTGTGCCGGCCGCCGGCGAGGTCCGTTCGTTCAAAGCCAAGGCTCTCGCATGAAGGCTGGCGAGCGTCTGTTCAATCGACATCCAATTCGATGAACCCGACCAAGGCGAACCTGATCGAGAAAAGAATCGCAAACGTCGGGAGCGGCGCGCCGCTGGTCGCGAGGCTATCGAAAGCGAGCGACCGCACCAATGCCGGCGCTGCCTTCGAAGACGACCGCGGGGGCGCGGTACACGAGGCGGGTCGGAGCGCCCAGCATGAAACGCGGCCGTTCGAACGGGACGAGGAGGCCGCCGGAGAGCTCGAGCGTGAGCCACGGAGTGACGGACCAGGTCGCTCGAACGATCCCGGAGCCAGCTGTCCACGGCGTCGTCTCCTTCGTGACGCGAGGAATGGGTGGCGTGCTCGCCGCGAGCGTGCCGATGTCCGCGCCCGCGCACGCCGCGGCGATGATCGGGGGGCGACCGAGTCGCGCGCACCCCTCGACACGGGCGCTCTGGAGCCGGAAGCTCACCCCTCCTGCGAGCGCGGGCAGTCTCGAGAAGTCAGACCAGCCCCAGGACACCCTCAGCGCCGGAATCACACCCGCACGCTCGTAGCCGCGCGCGAGCTCTGCATGCACGCGTCCGCCCCAACTGGGCTCGGGCGCGTGAAGGTAGCTGACCGCGTAGCCCGCGCTCCAGATCCATGCGGCGCGATCGCTGGGCGCGTGCGCCGTTGCGGTGAGTCCGGGCGAGGATGGGGTCGGTGACCGGGGCGGAAGCGGAGCGGTCGGCGCAGCGATCTCATCCGGAACGGCCTCTCCGTCTCCGCCTCGGCCCTCGGTCGGGCGCGGCTCGCCTGCGCTGAGACCGGCCGGCCCGGACTCGGGGACCAGCGCGATCGCGACGAAGACGGCGAGCGACGTCGTCACCGCGCTGCACGAGTCTCCCCGGATCACGCGAGCGCTCGACGACCGATCGGCCTGGTGTATCTCGAGCCGTCCGGAGAAGCGCCCATCGGCGTCGCGCCCCACGCGAACCTCGAACGAGCGAGTGTCCGAGCCCTCGAGCCAGCTCGCCCTCGTTCGCGCGCGGAGCGCGTCGAGGAAGTCCTGGCGCGACGGGCAGCCAGGCGGGGCGTCGTAGCTCAACTGGATGCGCGATACGGCAGCCTCGGCCCGCACGTCTCGTGGAGACAGCAACAGGCAGCCGCCGATGGCAGCAGCGTAGACGGCTCGCCGTGGTGACGACCGCGTCATCCCACGCTCGACAGTATCTCAGTTGGCCCAAGATTGCGGTCGTCGACGACGGCGCCAACTCCAATGCGGAGACGCGCCCAACCTCTGCCTCGAAGCCCCCCGCTCGGTCTTCGTTTCCCCAGCCTCGACCATGATCGAGGACGTGGCTCCTCGGCGCGGACGGCGATCGACAGCGCGCTTCGCGCGACGACGATGCCCGCGCTCGGTGAGCGGGGCATCCTCTTCGACATCCGCGGAGGTGCCGTCGACGTCGGGCACCTACTGCGGGCTCGCGGGGACCGCCGGTGGCTTTCCGTCGCCGGCGGCCTTCGATGCCGCCTCGGCGTCGGCAGCGCGCTCCTCGGCGCGCTTCCTCTGGGCCGGGTCCTCGAGGAGAGCAGCCGCCTTGCGGAAGCGCGCGGCGACGTCGGCGAGGTACGGACCGGCAGGATCGCCCTCCGGAGGCGAGAGCGACCGGATGTGAGCCGCGTCGTACGCGGCCATCCCGGCGACCGTCGGCGCCTCGATGACGAGCGCATCGAGGGCGCGCGTGTCGGTCAGGCCGAGCGCCTGCGGCGACGGCGCGGACATCATCTCCTTCGGGCCGTTCGGCCCCTTCGCCAGCGCGAGCGACACCGCGAGCACGAGCCGAGCCTCCGGGCTCGCGTCCTTCGAGACCGCGTGCGCGGCCTCGACGAAGTCCACCCGGCGCCAGTACCTCCGCCCCATCTCGAGACGCGCGCGCGCCGACTTCGAGGGGGCCTCCACCGGGAAGGCGCGGGCGAGTAGCTGCGCAAACGGCTCGCGCTTCGCCGGATCGGCGGAGACGAGCAGGAGCACGCTCTCGGGGATGCCCGCGACCTGGTCCGGCTCCGAGGCCGGGAGCAGCAGCGCATCGAGCGCGTCGATCCGACGACCGCCGTAGAGCTTCGACAGGAGCCCGCGCGCCCGATCGATGCGTGCATCATGCACGACACCAGCCGCCGCGAAGTCGGCGAGACCGACGAGCGCCGCGTCTCGACCGCGAACCTTTCGCGGCTCGAGCGCCTCGTCGAGCGCCGCCTCGTACACCGCCTTGAGCTCCTTGTCCCACGAGCTCGGGGTCGGAGAGCTGCGGATGCGATCGACGAGGCGCAGGTCCGCCATCCCCGCTTCGACCGCAACGACGCCGCGCGCGAGCCCCGTGAGCTCGCTCGCAGGAGCGCTCAGCGCGTCGATCGCCGACGCCTGCTCGACCATCCACTGACGCAGCGGCCCCTGGATGAAGCGCTTCACCTTCTCCTTGTCGGAGGCATCCTTCATCGCGGGCGCATTCGCTGCCGTCCGAGAGAGCTTCGACGCCAACGACAAGCCGACGGTCATCTGTCCCGCGACGCCCTGGACGCTCGCCGCAGAGAGAGCCGGGTCGGTGATCGCGTCCGCGCACTCGATCGGCGCAAGCTCGGCGCGCATCGCGCGGATCGTGAGCGCGACCTCGGGCTTCGCCGTCTCGATCGCGAAGAGCATCGCGTTGCGCTTCGTCGTGTCCTTCTCGAGCAAGACCACGGAGAGGTCGGTCGGCGCGGGCTTCACGACGGCGGGCTTGGCGAGCGCTGCACACGAGGCCGGAGCCTGAGGGAGGCCCTTCACCTTCGATGCCTTCGCCCACACCTCGGTCCGGACGTCCTTCACCTCGTTCGGCTGAGATTTCGGATCGCGGGGCCACTCCGGCAACGCCCACGGGCCCGGATCAGGAGGAGGCGTGGCCTCGGGCCCCAATGCGGCGCTGCCATTTCCTGACGCAGCGCTCGCCGGCGTCACCGGCGGCTGCTGGGCCGCGGCCCCACCGCACCCCACCGTCACGACGAACAGCCCCCCGACAATCCACGCTTTTTTCATCATTTCGCCTTATCCGACGCCCAGGAAGTAGCGCATTCGAGGCCGCGCCAGTGCCGAAGTTCCCCGCAAACGGTGACGCTGACGCGGCGCATCAGGAAATATCCACCTGTATCGTCCTTGACCACATGCACGCTCGTGCTAGACCGCGCCGGTCCCGATCCTGCTAGCTCTAGCTTGCAGCACCAAGAAGAGAAACCAGGGTCTCGGACACTCGCAGGGGAACGTCGCTGTACGGGTCGGAGGGTCTCGCAACCATGTCGCTTTCGCGTTTCGTCGTTACCGGTCTCCTCGTCACTGCGTTCGCCGCGGTCGCCGGCTGCTCCACCGAGGGCAGCGCGAAGGGGGAGGAAGACGTCGCGGCCACCGAGAGCGAGCTCAAGCTTTCGGGCACGCGTTACCTCGGCAAGATCAAGAACGGCGAGACCCGTACCGGCTACTACTCCGCGCCGCCGACGTACCGCTCGTACGGCTTCGACGCGAGGGGCGGCGACGAGATCACCATCGACGTGAAGTCGGTCAACGGCGACGGGATGGGTTGGATCACCGACTCGAAGTACAACGTCCTCGCCTTCAACGACGACGCGAGCTCCTCCACCCTCGACTCGAAGGTGAAGTACAAGGTCCCCGCGGGCAAGGCCTCGAGCTCGTATCGCATCGTCTTCCGCGACTACGACATGCTCGAAGCGACGTTCAACGTGACGCTCGCGATCAAGAGCACCGCCCCGTCGACCTGCAGCTACGGTGGCCAGACCTACCAGGCGAGCGACGAGTTCCTCGCGGCAGACGGCTGCAACACCTGCTCGTGCAGCTCGAACGGCTCCATCGCGTGCACGAAGAAGGCGTGCACCTGCAACCCCGCGACGGAGACGAACCGCAACTACGTCGGCACCCCGCAGCAGTGCATGCTGATCCGCTACACCTGCCCGTCGGGCCAGGTCCCGTTCTCGAACAGCTGCGGCTGCGGCTGCGAGACGACGACGAAGTGAGCGGCATCGCCTGACTCCCCTCCCCTGATCGTCACGCTCGCTTTCGGCGCGCACCGTCTTCAAGCGGTTCGCGCCGAGCGTCATTTCGGGGGGTGAGAAGGACGCGGCCGAGCAGGCGTGAGCCGACGGCCGAGTTTTTTCGCGAACCCCGGCAACAACCGGACGTCTCGGTTGTCGCTCAAAACGTGATCGAGCTCCTGGTGCTCGGAGCCACTCTGACGCTCGCGGCCTGGGCAACAGGAGCGCAGGCCCATCGGCGGAGCGCCGCCTCGCGTGCGCTCGATCGGTACGCGCGGTCGCGGGGCCTCGTCTTCGTGCCTCCTCCTACGAGCCCGCGCGGCGCGAGCCCTCGGGTCGTCGGGACCAAAGACGACGTCGCCTACGCCGTCGAGCTGGTCCGGCTCGACGACGAGGTGCGAACACGGATCTCGGCGACGGCGACGCGCGGTCGTGCACCGGTGCTCTCGGTCCTCCAGCGTGGCGTGTTCATGACGACCAAGGAGCCCGTGCTCCGCATCGGTGACGACGCCTTCGACGCGGCATACCTCGTCACGAAGGGCACCGCGCAGGACGCCGAGGGGCTCAGGCAGGCCGCACGCGCTCTCCTGCTGCTCGCCGACCGGCGACACGGCGTGTGGCTCTTCTCCGACGGGCTCAAGGTGACGCTGTCGTGGCGCGGAGCGGAGAGCGATCCGCTCGTCCTCGATGCCGCCCGCGACGGCGTCGTCGAGGTCGCCGCGTGGCATCGGCCCGAGTCGCCGTACCGATGACGTTCGTGGACGGATGACGACTGTGTGCAGATTTTCGCCAAGCCTGGACCTGGGCTCTGCGTCGAACAACCCGAGGTCAGGACGATGCCGAGCGGACCGACGGGACGACGTGACAAACGCGACCAGACTGACGAGAGCGTGCAGTTCTCGCTGAAGGAGCTGCTCAAGCTCGAAGACGAGCGGCTCGAGGAGCAGGCGCGCGTCAAGCAAGCAGGCGAGGCGGCTCTTGCGCGCGAGCGCGAGGAGACCCGTCGCCGTGAACAGCTCGAGGCCGAAGCGCAGGCACGAGCCGAAGCCGAGACTCGTGAGCGCCGGCGCCAGACGGAGCTCGAGGAGCTGGCCCGTCGCGAGGCGATCGAGAAGGCGATCGTCGAGCAGTCGCGTCTCGAGGTCGAGGTGCGGGCACGCGCCGACGAGCGCGAGCGCGAGCGTCGTCACGAGCTCGAGGTCGAGCGGCTCCGCAACGAGGGCAAGAAGGGCCAGTCGCTCGGCTCGCTGATCGGCGCGGCAGCGATGGGCGGAGGGATCATGCTCGTCGTCGGCCTCGCCATTCAGCTCGGTGTCATCAAGCCCACCGCCGATCGAAGAACTGCAGAGCTCGAGCTCAGCGTCGTCACCGCCCGCGAGCGCGCCGACGAGCTCGGACGCCAGCTGGACGAGCAACGCCGCGTGCTCGGTGAACGAGACCGACAGCTCGCCGACGCTCGGACGCAGCTCGACGCGCTTGCAGCGAAAGCCCCCTCGGCCACCTCCGCGCCGTCACGCGGTCGCGCCATCGCGGCTCCGCCGAGGCACGGCTCCCCGGCGGCCCCCCCGCAAGGAGCCTCCCAGCCGGACTGTCTGGCCGGGGATCCCATGTGCTTCTCGCTGAAAACGGGCCGTTGAGCAGCGCGGCGCCGCAGTCTGTCGTATCCTGATTGCAGGATGCCCGGCCAAGACGAAAAAAGTGCCCCATCGGCGGGAAAGACCGACGTGGTCGTGCTCGGACCGCCGACCGCCGACGGTGGTGGAGTCCACGTGCTGCGTGCGCGCGACGAGCGCATCGAGACGGGCGAGCTGCGCAACCTCGAAGAGGGCCGCCCGATCACGGGCGAGGTCTTGACCCTCGCGCCCCGCCAGGACAACCCCCGCATCTGCGATGTGAAGGACAGCTACGCGGCCCCCGAAGCGACGGCGACGGCGACGGCGAAGACGAAGGGCCCGGCGCAGGTCGCGACGCAGGCCTACCGCGACAACTGGGAAGAGGTCTTCGCGCGCCGACCGCGAAACGCCGACCTCAACTGATCGGGACCACCTCGACGTCCGTGTGACGGACGTTCCAACGACGACCTGCACACGACGAGCGCACGCGAGCCGATGGGGACGAGCCGACGACGCTGGTGACGAGGAACGCGAAGACTCCCCACGACGAGCTCGCGCGAAAGCGATGGGGGTAAACCGCCGACGCTCGTGACGGCGCTGCTCGTTTGATCCCGGAGCGGGGGGCGATGATCTACGATGCGTAGCTCATGCGTCCCGTAGGTAGCTTGCTCGCCTCGCTCGTCGTCGCTGCGCTGACCCTCTCGACCTCGACGGCGCGCGCCGAGGACGATTGCCCGCCGGGCTCCGTCCACAAGACCGAGGATGGCTTCACGTGGTGCGAGCCGACGGTCTGCGCGAACGACGGGCAGTGCAAGCCGAACGAGGTCTGCCGCCCGATCGGCCTGTGCATGCAGGTCGGCAGCCTCGCCGGCGCGGCGACCGAAGACGCCGGCAAGCGCCTCGTCGTCACGCAGCGCTGCGTCGCCGGGGCCGTCGCGGGCGATCCGAGCTACTGCCCGCAGAAGCAGACGTGCAGCGAGCTCAATCGCTGCGTGACGAAGGCCGCCGCCGAGAAGATGGGCCTCCTCGACCGCCCGAGCGCACCGCCCGCGTCGTCCGCCACCGGCGCGAGCAGCGAAGCCAAGAAGTCGTCGTGCGGCTGCGACGTCGTCGGCGCGCGGTCAGGTAGCACGGGAGCGATCGCCTTCGGGCTCGCGGTCTCGCTCCTCGCGATCCGAACGCGAAGCCGCGGCTCACGCCGCTGACGCGGACGCGATCACGAGACGACCTCGGGTCGGCGCGGCGCGCGGAGACGGCGGGCGGCGGATCTCTCACGATCCACCGACGCGCGCGATCGATGGTGATCATCCCGCGCGGCCTCGATCGCCCCCTGGATTTCCGGCGAATCACCAGGTGGACAATCCGCCTACATTGGCTCGTCCGATGCATGGCTCGCCACCGATGACTCGTCTCGTATCGTTCCTGCTGGCCGCCATCGCCGGCATCGTCGCCAGCGGTTGCACCGCCGAGACGGCGCAGCCCGAAGAGACCAGCGACGACGAGATCACCGTGGACACGAGCACCCCCGAGGCGCGTCGCCAGTACGACGCGAACGTCGGCTTCGCCAGGAGCTACGTCGCGCGTTGCCTCGCATCGCCGGTACCGTCGAACCGCCCGCGCGTCCTCGTGACGGGCTTCGGCCGCTTCATGTCGATCGCGAACAACGCGACCGGCCGCATCGTGAGCACGCTGGTGCCCGAGGCTCGATACCCCGAGACGCGCGCGCCGGCTCCGGGCGAGACCGATCCGCCCGAGCCTCAGCTCGCGGTCGTCTCGTCGACGATCGAGCTTCCGGGCGTCGGCACCGCCGACGTCTGCGCGATGATCCTTCCCGTGTACTGGGACCTCGCGGCAGTCCTCATCGCGAAGGAGGCCGAGGCGTTCAAACCGACGTTCGTGATGATGAACGGCGTGGCCGGCGAGCGGCAATCGCTGTGGATCGAGCTCGGCGCGACGAACCGCGCCTCACGCAGCTTCGACGGCTCCAATCAGCTCCGCCCCGCGGTGACGCCCGGCGAGGCCTACGTGAAGATCGTCGAGCACGCTCCGGAGAGCGAGGACACGCAGGGCAACCTGCTCTCGTGGCGCACGGTCGAGACAGCCGCGCGCGATGCCGTGGAGCGGCACGCCGGCGAGATCGACGACGCCACGAGCTTCGGCGACATCGTCCGAGGAGCAAGCCTCGCGGGCTTCCCACGCCCGTCGAACACGTATCTCTGCAACAACGTCACGTACGTCACCGGCTGGCTCATGAGCCATCCCGGTCGCGAGGTCCGCCTCCTGCGCGCGAGCCACAAGGTCTTCGGGGAAGCGAACGATGTCCGGGTGAAGATCCGCTCGAACCTCAGCGCGATTCCGCGCGTCTTCGTTCACTGGCCGAGCGACCTCGCAGACAAACATCACGCGGCCGCCGCGGACGTGATGAAGTCGATCATCGCAGCCCAGCTCATCGCATCCCGTGAAGGCGACGCGCCGACCTTGGGCGACAACGCGCTCGCCCATCCCGGCCTGCAGGGCGGCGGCCTCTTCTTCTGAGGCGAAGCGCTCCGCGTGAGCGCGGCGCCCTCACGCTGCCCCCCTGGCGCACGCCGCTCGCGAGCGAAGTCGCTCAGCCGGCGCGGATGAGGAGGACGGCGTGGACCGCCACCATCAGCGCGATCAACACGGCCGTGGTCGTGTGCATCCTCCGCTTGTGCGCGCGGTCCTTCAGCTTCGGCTCGCGCAGCTGGAGGCCGAGGCCGGCGTGCGCAACGAGGAGGAAGAAGGCCGCTCCCGCGGGGAGGAGCGCGAAGAGGCCCCCGGCGATCGCCGCGGGTGATCCGAGCACCGGCAAGACCGCCATCGTGTGGACGAACGCGAGCGCCGCCGTTGCGAGGCCCACGAGCACGTGCAGTCGGATCGGCGAAGACCCGGGCGCCGCGCGCTTCCCGGCGCGAATGCGCTGGACGATCGGCACGAGCGCTGCGAGCGCGATCGCCGCCGTCGCGATCCATCCACTCCAGACCGCGATCGCCTCCATATCAGGCGGCGCCCTTCCCGGCGTCGCTCGTCCCGACGACGACTCGCGCGGCCACGGCGCGAACGACGACGCCACTCGTCGGGACGGCGGACGAACGGGCGATGAGCGTCTCGGGGCGGATCGACACGCGGGGGCTCACTTCACCGGGATCTCTTCGAACACCTGCTCCGCCGGCAGCTCGAGCACCTCGCGACCGAGCTCGCGCGCCTTCTCGCGCGGGGTGTCGTTGAAGCGTTCGCGAAACGATGCCGTCGGCCGGAGCGCGATGCTCTTGCCGCTCTTCTTGTCGCGATAGATCGTGAGGACGTTGTCCGCGGTCGTCTCGACGAGCGAGAGGTTCAGCTTGCCGAGGCTCGCGCCCGAGTGCGCCGCGGCACCGTCGGCGATGCAGGAGTAGCGGACCTCCTTCGGCGTCCAGTGCACGATCTGCAGATCGAAGCTCCCGCGCTCGAGCCCGAGCTTCCCGAGCGCATGCTCGCTCATCCGGTAGCCAAGGACCGCCCACGGTCCGGCCGCGCCATGGATCGCGGCGACCGCGTCGAGCTTCTGCTCGATCGAATCGCCTGCGGGCGCCGAAGCCTCCGAGTGCGGAGGCCGATGCCCGTGCCCGTGATGCTGGTGCGGAGACGAGTCGGCCGCCTGGACCGTGGACGTGGACGGAGGCGCAGCGGCCGTGCTCGAGCCGCCGCACGCGACGACGGCAGCCGCCGCGAGCGGCAGCGCCAAGAGCCGCACGAGCGCTTCGATCCGGCCGAGCCTCATTCGCCGCTGCTCGTACCGAGCACGTAGCCGACGAAGAACGGTCCCATCTTCTCGATGAACTCGCTCGTCTGGCGCGTCTTCCGCATCGCCTGCACGAGATGAGAGAGCGGGTGGAGCTCACGACCGACGAGGCCGATGACGAACTCGTTGTCGCCGGCGTCGATGCCGTGACAGGCGAGGCGGACATCGTGCGCCAGCTCCTGCTGCCCGTAGGCGATGCCGAGCGCCGCGTGCTCGCGGAGGATGTGGCTCTGATCGATCGGCTCGAGCTTCGAGAACGATCCCTTCCGGCGGAGCGGATACCAGACGTGCCAGGGGTAGGCCTCGTTGGTCACGTTCTCGATCGGCCGACGGAGGAGCGTCCACTCGAGCTCGGGCTCGTGCCCCGTCGCGTAGGTGCGCCCGAGCATCCCGAAGTCTTCACGCAGCTCGACGCTCGAGAGGAGCGGCTCGGCGAAGAGCGGGCGCACGTCGCGGACGAAGCGCGCCGGGTCCTCGCTCCACGAGAGCAGCGCGAGGCTGCGCGGATCCATCGCATCGGCATAGACGACGCCGGGGATCTTCCGCTCTCGAAGCGTCTTCAGCAGCTCGGCGCCGACCGCATCGGGGGCGCCCTGCGGCCCCGCACCCGCCGGCGTGCGGAACACGAGGAGCTGCATGAACAGACGACGGTTGGTCGCCTGCTTCACGCCCTCCTTCTTGCCGCCGTACTCGTTGACGTCGATCGTCGGGAGGCCCTTGGCCTCGGTAGCGTTCGCCTCGGACATGGCCCAACTCGTAGCACGGCGGCTCCGCCGTCGCGACGCGCTCGTCCGCGATGAAGCGCCAGACGCGCGTGGCCGTCACACGCGCCTCCGCCAGCGCTCGAGCTCGACGCCCCGCCAGCGCGATCGCCCACGCCGCGCCGGAGTCGCCGCTTCGCGAGCACGCTCACGGGTGCCGGTCGTGCCGGCCCCCCAAAAGAGACGTCCCTGCAGCGTCGCCACGCGAAACCTGCAGCGAGGGGGCGACGTCCGAATCCCCTTGGGGACGCCACCGTTGGCCTTCCATCGCTGCCCGCGGCGGTCGTTCAGAATGATCCGCGCTGGGCTCTTTGGCGGAGGCGCTCGGACGCGAGCGGGGGTCCGTCAATGTTGGCGGCAAGCCTCGGCGAGTGGCAACGCGAAGGCAAACGTCGCCCCCTGACCGGGCGGACTCTCGACTCAGACCCTGCCGCCATGCTCTTCGATGATCCCTTTGACGATCGCGAGCCCGAGCCCAAGCCCGTGCTTTGCATCCTTCTCGTCGGACTGCCAGTACCGATCGAACACGTACGGGATGTGCTCCGGCCGGATCCCCTGGCCCTCGTCGCGCACGTACAATACGGCGTCATGCTCGGTGGTGTAGCCGCCGACCTCGATCCCGCGCCCCTCCGGCACGAACTTGAGCGCGTTGCCGAGCAGGTTGGAGATCACCCGTGCGATCTGCGAGCGATCGCATCGAACACGGATGCCCGCGAGTGAATCGAGACACGAGCGGAGCTCGACGCCTCGCTCGGCGGCGAGCAGAGCGAAACCGTCGGTCGTGTCGCCGACGACATCGGTCAAGATCTCCTCGCGCGGCTCGACGACGAGACGGCCTACCTCCATGCGAGCGAAGTCGAGCAAGTCGCCGATGATCTGCTCCATCGCGTTCGCTGCTCGGTGGATCCTGGTCGCAAGGCGACGCGTCGTGGCCACGTCGGAGTCATCATCGACATTCGCCAATTGCGATGCGGCGAGCGCGACGACACCGAGCGGGGTTCGAAGATCGTGCGAGACGACGGCGAGAACTTCGTCGCGTGCACGCACGGCTCGGCGAGCTTCTTCGAGCAACTTCTCGCGCTCGTGTTCCCTCGCCTTCGCTTCCGTGATGTCCACCACAGCCACGATGCTGCCGATGACATTGCCTTTGCGGTCGAAGAGCGGCGACGCAGTGTCGATTACGTTGCGCTTGCCCCCGTCACCGCGCTCGAACACGAGCTCCTGACGTACGGTCTCGCCCCGGAGCGCCCGGGTTCCTCCGAAGTCTTCATCTCGAAGGCGCCGACCATCGGGAAACCACGCCGGGTGGTCCTCCGAATGGCCGGCCAGGGGACCACCCAGGACGAAGGGGCGACTCCACATCTCCCGCCACTGCTTGCTCACGAGCTTGATGCGGCCTTCGGGTGCATTGTCGAGAAAGAGGAGAGCCAAAGGGACCTGCTCTATGATCGCCAGCAGCGTATCTCGTTGGAGCTCGAGCTCGGCGGTCAGCCGTTCAAACTCCCCCTCGGCAGGGGTTCGGACCCGCATGGATTCCTCTCCCCCGGCCGCATTCACGTCTACCGCCTCGCGGCAAGGCTCGAGGCCCCGCTCGGGTTCGCCGAGCAGGTCCTCCGATCTCCAACTCGACGGAGAATGGGTCGCGTTCTGCTCCGGCATCACTGCCCGACTTGGTCGTGTCACGTTGACCTCTGGTCGTGATCCAGCCTGGATGTTGGCTGTCGTCCTCCAGTGCTGCAAGCGCGTCCGGGCTATATCCGACTACTGCTCCGCCAGACCGGCAGAGGCATCTCTGGATTCAATACGAGAGCACGAAGAGGAGCTCATCGAGCGGTTCGGATTGAGATGGCCTAAGAGGTGCGTCGCTTCGTCGAGGCTCGACGTCTGGACGCGCGGGTAGCGACCAAGCGGGATCGGTGCCGCCACCATGCTCTTCGAAGCGTAGCCCTCGTTTCGCTCATCGCGTAGCTCGCAAGGTGCCGCGCCCGCCCCCTACGACACGTCTTCCGCTCGCGCACAGGCGATGGCGGCTTAGGCGGACGGCTGCATCTTCGGATCGTTCTACGGTCGATGGAGCCTCGATCGATCTCGCGATCCCTTCCACGAGCAGGTCACCTGTTCTGGGTAGGCAGCGCCACGTGAGCTGATGGGCGCGTGACCACGTTCGAGCACGAACGATGATGGAGGCCCACGCAGCGCAGCTCGTGGCAACACCGCGGCCTGCCCGCTCGCGCGCATCTTCTGAGAGGTGCGTGAGCACCGGCGCGCGGCGTTTACGTAAATCCTTGCGCGCTGGCTATGGCGTGCGAGCGTTCCTAAGCTCGTGCCCCATGTTCCTTCGCGATTGGAGTTTGGTCGTGGCCATCGGCTGCGTCGTCGCTCCGGCCTGCACCTCGAGCTCGTCTGGCTCGTCTGGCTCGTCTGGCTCGTCGGGCTCGTCGGGCTCGTCGGGCTCGAGCGGCGTCGCCGGCGACGGCACCCCAATGCCCGACGGCACGCTGCTCTACCTTCGCCACGAGTCGAAGGACCACGACCTCATCGTCGCGCGCGATCTCGCGAGCGGCGAGGAGCGCGTCGTCACCGATCTCACCGGCGACGGCAGCTCGGGCTGGGAGATCCGGGGGTACGCGCTCTCGCCCGATCGCCGCCGGATCGCGATCGCTTCGCTCTACGGCCCGACGAAGGAGGACACCGCGACCGGCCTCGCGACGCGGGCGATCTGGACGCTCGCCACTGACGGCACGGACTTCCGCCGCCTCACGCCGACGTTCCCCAAGGACGATCAGGGGCGGAAGGGTTTCACCTACGATGTCTCGGACCCGATGTGGACCGCGGACGGCTCTCGGGTCCTCTATGACTTTGGCAGCTTCTGGTACGAGGGGACGACCCTCGCGGGAGGCTCGGTCCCGTGGATCGTTTCGGCCGCCGGCGACGCGGCGCCGGAGAGCTTCCCCACGCAGTTCGGCTGCTCCGTCATTCATCCGGCTCGCAACCCAGCGACGGGCGAATACCTCCTCATCCACAGCGTGTGCGTGCCCGGGCAAGGGGACGGCGACGGTCTCTACCTCTACCCCGCGGACGGCGGCACGCGCCCGAAGAAGCTCCTCGCCTCAGCGCACGTCAACGGCAGCGTCGACGTGTTCCTCGAGAAGGCGAGCTGGCTCTCGGACGGGAGCGGCTTTCTCTTCATCGGAGGGACCTCGGACACCGACTGGAACCCGAGCCTCCTCGCGTACGACATGAAGGCCGGCACGGTGTCGGCGATTGTCGTCCCGCCGCAGGACTCGACGATCTACAGCGTCGCGATCTCGCCTGATGCGTCGAAGATCGTCTACTGCCTCCGCAACGACAACGACTCGACGGTGGACCTCCATCTCATCGATGTCAGCGCAGCGTCGCCGACCGACACCGCGATCACGACGGACGGCAAGAGCTGCTACCCGTCGTTCTGATGCGCTCCTCACCCGCGCGCTCCTTGTGGAGCAAGCGTCGCCTTCTCACTTCTCGTGGCTGCGCACGCCGCTCGACTGAGATGCGCACCCCGCCGACGTTCGTCGATCGTTCGGGAGCGTGCTGCGCTGCGTGTCCGCTGTAGCGGTGCTCACTTGCATTGACCTCCGATCCACGCCCGCCCGTTGAACGACCGGGCGTGCATCTCCGGTCAAAGCGAGTTCGTGTGAGCCGACCGCTTCGAACTTTCAGGATCGGCGCAACTGAGTTGCGCCTCAATCGTCCAATCCGAGGCCCTCGAGGATCCTCGGGATGTTCTTCTCTACCCGCGCGGCCCGCGTCTTCGACAGCTTGGGTTGCGAGAAATGAAAGATGTACGCTCGCTGCCTGCCCGGCGTCAGCGCCGCGAAGGCCGTCTTCAACTTGGCATTCTTGGCGAGCTTGGACGCGAGCTCCTCGGGTAGCTCGAAGTCCTCGGTCTTCTTGAACGGCACCTTCAGCCCGGCGCGCTCGATCGCGATCGCCTTCCGCACGTACGCCTTCAACGTCTTCTCGAGCTTGGTCACGTCGTTGACGCTCGTGAACCGGATCTGCCGGGCCGCCTGCACGTTCTTGGTCTGCTGAATCAGAACGCCTTTGGGATCCTCGAGCAGCGCGCCCTTGTGAAACAGGATGGCGCAATACTCTTTGAAGCCGTGGATGAGCGCGACGTTCTTGCCGTCGAGCACATAGCAAGGCTGGCCCCACTTCAGCTCCTCGGTCAGCCCGCTGCCGAGAAGGATCTCGCGGAGCTTCTCGAGCTCCGCGCGCCACTTGTCTTCCCGCTTCAGGAACGCATCCACTTTGGGGTTCATCGGTGACCTCCTGCCTTGTATCGCAGCAGCGGGCGCCGATGCGAGCGCTGCGTTTGATCCTGAGCGTCTCGACCAACGGCCATCAAAGCGATGACGTCCGTAAACGTCGATCGCGCGGCGTCAGCGTTCCGACTTCTTGCCGTCGCGCTCCTTCGTGAGCGCGTCGAAGCGAGCGAGCGCCTCCCGCCGAGTCGATGCTCCGAGCTTCCTCGTCGCTCGATGGAGGAGCACGCGCACCGTCGAGGTCGAGAGGCCGAGCTCGTAGGCGATGACCTTGTCCGCGTGGCCCAGGTGCGCTTGGGTCATGACCTGGTGCTCGCGCTCGCTGAGGTCCTTGCGCGGAGGGCGCGTCGGTGGCGCATTCTCGACGGCCACCACGAAGCGCCGCCCGTCCGAGTCGAACTCGTCGAGGAGCGACCAGCGCGACAAGACGAGCGGCCGCCAGCGCCTCGTCGCGAGCTCGACGTCGGCGCGCATCTTCTTCGTGCGCGCTTGGTCGAACGCGACGGTCGCACGGCGCAGCTCCTCGCGGACCTCGACCACGCCTTCACCGTTCTCCGCGTCGAGCAGCGTGCCACTTGGGGAGAGGACCGCTGCGGGCCGAGGCTTCGCAGGCCCCGCCCTCCGGCGGAGGCGCAGCGCGGACGTGAGGTGCGCTGCGAACCTCGTGAAGAGCGTGATGCGCGCGGCCGGGACCTTCGCGGTCGACGGTAGAGGGGCTCCGATCCAGAGGCCCTGCCCGCTCGCATCGAGCGCGTTCACTGCGAAGGCATCGCGCGATCCCCCGATGTGGGCCAACAGCGGGAGGAGCGGCTGCATCGCCGGGACAGCGCTCGCTTGACCGCACGTGAGGTGCCCCCACGCCTCGAAGCCCGTCGGATGCTGCGGGCTCCCGACGTCGACCCCGGCGGCCTCGACGGCCTCGTAGAACGACGGGAGCCAGTGTGGATCGAACCGCTTCGAAGTGGCGAGGTGGTCGATGACGGGGTGCGCGGGATCGCGCGCGACGTACGTGTAGGCCATGACGCCGAGCCCGCGGTCGAGTAGCGGCGCCGCTTCTTCGACGAGGTGACGAACGTACTCCGCTCCGTCGAGATCGAGCCGGTAGCTCGCTGCGAGACAATCGAGAAGCGCACCTTCCATCGCCATGGGCCTCGACACAGAGAAGCACAAGCGTGCCTGGGCTTACAGCGCAGTACTGGGCAGCGGGATGGGCCGATCAGACGGTCTGAGGCGCGGGAGCGGGCGAAAGCTCGGAGTCAGAGCGCCGCCGTCTTCACGGTGCCGCAGCCTTCACCGTTCGGCTCGGACTCCGAGTACGTGGCCTTGGCATCGACGCTGAGCAGCGGACCGTCGACCGACGTCAGTGTGACGCGGTAGCGATCGCCATCCTTGAACGGTGTGTCTTCGCCGAGCCAGCTGGCTGCGAATGTGAACGCGCCGTCGCCAGTGCGTACGAACGAGCAACCCGTTTCGAGAGACAGGCTCCCGTCCATCCGGCAAAGACGAGAATTGGTCGCCGTAGCGGTCGCGACGACGAAGTCGCCCGATTCGCAATCGTCGTTCTTGCAGATCTCGACGTGGATCGACTTCGCGGGATCGAAGGGGGCGGTAACCTTTCGCTCGATCGTGGCTCCGCTCGGGACATAGATCGCCGTGCACGAGTGCGTCGTGCAGGCGGGAGTCGCTCCGAGGGCGATGGTGGCAAGAGCGAGCGTCGCCAAGGCGAGGGCGCGTGAGGAGTGTCGCATCGGTTGGGGGCGCGAACGGTGCAACGGTTAGGCCAGGCACGTTCGCTCGCGAAATTGCGTATCCGCGCGTGGTGGGTCTGATCCTCGTGTCATTCCCCCAACCGTCCCTTGGACCTCTCGGAATTCCGTGGTGCCTTCGAAGCTCGGTTCCATGCGCTCGTCCGAGAATGGCTTCATGGAGCGACGTCCGGACCGCGCGGACGTTCTCGTCGTGCACGGCCCGGATCGTCACCGCGCGACGCGGCGGTGCGCTACTCGGTAGCGGCGAGAGGGTAGACCGGGCGGAGGTCGACGGCGATGCCGTCCAGCTTCGCGAGCGCGGCGGACATCGGCGGGCTCATGACGCCATACTTCGCGAGCAGCGCCTCGACGCCGGCCTTGTCGCCGTGGTGCTGCAAGACGCAGATCGTCGTGACGAGGTCGGTGATCGCGCTCGTGAGCTTCGCCTCGTCGACGGTGAAGCGGCCGGTCTTCTCGTCGAAGCGCGCGCCGCCCTTCTCGAGGAACCAGTTGATCTGGACCGCGCCGCCCTGACCGTGCGCCTCGGCGATGCCGAAGCGGACGCTCCGGAAGAGGCCCGCGAAGTACGAGACGAGGAGCTTCTGCCGGAGCTCTTCCGGAAGCACCTTCTTCTCGATCATGAAGAGCACGTTGTAAGCGCCCATCACGTCGGCCTTCGCCTCCTCGAGCGTCGAGGCGCTCGCGCCGAGCGCGACGCGGACCTCCACCTTCTTGCCGTCCTTGGTCACGAACGCCGGGCCCAAGGAGTGCGAGAGCTCGTGAAAGAGCGTCTCGTTGAAGAACGCCTCGGACGAGAGGTGACGGCGCTGATCTTCGGCGAGGATCCGCTCGCCGATGGGCTTCATGATGAGCTCGAACTTCTTCTCGATCAGGTTCCGGAGCATCACCTTCTTCGCGCCCTTCTCCGCGCGCACCTTCTCGTCGTTCGGGAGGTTGAACGCGATCGTCTGGACGCTCTTTCGCGCATCGCCGGACGAGTAGACGAGATCGACGACGCGGATCGGGCTCTCGGCGCCGCGCTTCGTCTTCATCTCCTTGGGGATCGGGAGATGATCCTCCATCGCGGGAAGGAGCTTCTTGTACTTCGCAAGCTTTGCGGACTCGGCCGGGTCGCTCACGGTGACGAACGACTCGAACGCCGCCTTGAGGCCGAGGAGCGAGTCCTCGTAAGTCTCGTACGGACCGATCGTGACCTCGACGTCACTGTCCAGGTCCATCCAGTCCTTGTCCGAGACGTAATAGTCATTCGACGTAAAGGCCTTTGCACGCGACGCGAGGAACTTCGCGAGCGTCTTGTTTTTCGTGCGCTTGGAAGCTTGCGTGAGGAGCTCCGCCGCCGGGGCGAGCCACTCCTTGTAGGCCTCGCTGTACGGCACCGCGCGGAGCGTCTTCGGGTCCTTCGCGTCTCGCTCGACGACCGTGAGGAGTCCCTCGAGCGCGGCGCGCTCGCTCGGGTGCGCTTTGACGTAGGCCTCGAAATCGGCCTTCGTCAGATCCGAGGGGTAGAAGCCGGCGCCGTCGGGGTGCCGCGTCGCGATCGCGAAGGGCGCGAACTCCTCCTGCCGATCCCACGGCCCGCGCATGATGTCGAAGTACTCGAGCGTGAGCTTGCCCTCGGGGCTCGTGTCCTTCGCGAGCGCTACGCGGAGCTCGGGGTTCCCGGCGAACGCCTGGCGATCGAAGATCGGATCGAGCAGGCGGCTCGCCTGGATCAAGAGAGCGAGCGCCTCGCGTTCGGAAGCCGGCAGGCGCGAGATGTCCGCGGTGAGCGTCGCTTCGGCGAACTGGGCGACCTTGTTCTTCATGGCGAGGGCCTTTGGCGACGGGGCGTTCGCGTTCGTCGCCGCCGGAGTGGGGGTGGTCGCTGCGGTCGCGCTCTTCGGCGGCGCAGCCCCCGGAGACGCTGCTTCCGGGGCCGAAGGCGAAGGCGCGCACGCGCCCATGAGCGCGAGCATGGCGGCGAAGCGAACAGGACGGATCATGGGCGTGACGCTCGCACAGATCCGCGGCTCCTTGTAGTCGTTCCGAGCGTGATACGGGCGCTCAGCAGGGACAGAGTCTGCCCAGCTTTCTCTCCAGGAACGCGCGCTCCACTACGTCATGGGACTGTGCGACGGCGGAGACATACGAACGCTTTGCCTCGTCGACGCGTCCCACGCGGGCCGCCCCGCCGCGCTCACTCGAGCGCTTCGATTCGCCCGTCCGGCCACACGCGGAGCACCACGTAGGACGGATGGTCCGCCCGGCACGTGGTTCTCTGTTCCCGCGTGAGTGGCAGCTCTTCCCGCGCGAGTACCAGGAGACGGCCTTCTCCATCCCGCGCCCAGCCGAGTGGGTGAGCCTCCAGCTCGGCGACGCGCTCGGCGACCCACTTGCCGTTCGGCTGCCGCCGAACTCGACGCACGCTGCCGGAGACGACGGTCATGTGGACGAGTCCCTCGAACACGAGGACCGAGCCATCTCCCTCGTCGACGAAGCGCTTCGGGTTCCCTCCGAACAGGAGCTCCCTCTTGTCGGAGCGCGGATTTTGGATACTGACGCCTCCGCCGAACTCCCCCATATTGATACCGACGAGACAATCGGCACCGAGCGGGTGCGCGATGTAGATACCTTCATCGTCGTCGATGAGCGGAGCACATCGGCCGGCTGCGGAACGGCGGTCCCGGCGATCCTTCTTCCGGTCGTGGGCTTTCCAGTCCGTCGGGGCAAATCGGACGCTCATCGTCGACAGCTGGACGAGCCACCCGTCCGAGAGGCGCTTCACTTCACGAGGGCACCGTGGGCGCCTGGCTGGGATCCCCTCGCCCGTGATGCGGGCGTAAGCCCTCGCGGCTCGCTCCCTCACGTCGGCGACGTGATGCTGTTCGGCGACCTTCCTCAGAGCGTCGGCGGCTGGTGCGGCGTCATCCGCCAGCATCTCCAGCGAAGCGATGACGGCCCGCACATCGACGGCGGGAGACGCGAGATCGTGCTCCAGGCGTGTGATGGCCTCCTCCCCGCCGATCTCGCCGAGCACGAAGGGAAGCACGTATTTGGTCGCAGCGTTGCCTGCCCTGTCCGCGGCCGCGATGATCGCCGGTACATGCGCGCGCGCTGCATCGCGCGCGAGGGCGAGATCGAGCATGGACCAGAGCAGAACCCTCGAGGAGCCAGACGTGAGATCGTGCGCCCTCGCGGCCATCGCATCGGAGTCTCGAGCGGCGACGAGCGCACGACGAGCGAGGCGCGCTGTCCAGGCATCAGGATGCGTGCTCGCACGAACCAGGACCTCACGTCCTTCGGGAGCCCCACTCCACCCCTCGGCGGCCACCAGAAGAAAGTGGAGACGACGCAGACAGTCGTTGCCGGCGAGAAGGCCATGCTCCTGGATGGGATACTGCGCTGCGAACGGGGTCGTACTGGAGAAGGTCTCGGGCGAATCCTCCGGGGCCGGCGAGCACGACGATGTGTACGGCAGCCCGCCACCTTGCGGCGCATCGAGCTCGGCTCCCGTACAGGCCACGAGCCGGTCGAGGGTCTCCTTCGGGATCTCGCGCGACCGGCGAATCCTCGTAGCAGCGTACCAGAGGTCGCCCGGCGCGACCGTCGGGCCGCAGAGAACCTCCGCACATGCCGCCGCGTCTGGACACTTGGACGGAGGTGCCCACGACGATCGAAACGAGAATGGCTCACGTGGTGCGCATGCTGTGACGGCGAGGAAGAGCAACGCGGCTACGACCCACGAGATTGCCCTGAACGGACCGACGCATGCCAGCCGCGGCGAGGCGCGCTCGCTCCCATTCGTTGCCCTGCGGCGCAGCACTATCCATGAAGTCCTCACCGCCGCTCGCGGGCAAGCAGTACCTTGATGGTGAATCCGCCGACCATCTCGTTCTTCCCGCTCACCGAGTAGAGCCAATCGCTGATGTCCTTGCTCGGCACCGTCACCGTCTCGCCGCGTTTGTGCCCGATATCGCCGACCGGATCGTTGTCGAGCGTGCCGGTGACTTGATCGGCATTGATGGTAGTGACTGAGAGCCAGACGTGCTCGACGGAGCCAGTACTCTTCGGGAACGGATACTTCGCCGAGAAGCGCTCGCCTGTGCCCTCATTGAATGCGGTCACGAACTCCGGCCATCGTCGCTTGGCCTCCGCGATCGCGGCGTTCAGTTCGGGGTCTGTGTCGCTGACCGAAACGACAGGATCGTTCTTCGAGCCCTTGCAGCCAACGCACACGGCAAGCACGCTCGCGAGGAGAACGGTGCGGATCATTTGACGGCGTCTTTACACCATTCTCGCACGCGACGAGTTGCTCACGGCCTGAACGGCTGCTTCTGGCCGCAACAGCAGTCTCTCGTCAACGCACCGACCATCGAAGCGCGGGAGCCGCGCTTCGACTGCTCCAACGCGCCTGATCGGCGCGCGAACGACGCATCAGGGATTGGGTGTCACTTGCTGCTCTGCACCGGGGCTTCCGGCGGCTCCTCGGTGACATTGCCGGTGGAGTTCGACACTGGAAGGGACGCGTCGTCCGGTGCTGGGGCGCTCGGCGCGGGAGCCGGAGCTCGCACGGGCTGGGGAACAGACAGCCTCGCTGGCGTCCCCCCACATTGACGTCGGCGACGGCTGTTCAGCCTGTTCACGCCACGTTCGACGGCAACGCGGTCGTCTTCACCTGCAATGAACAGCTTGCGCCGCGCATCCGCGTAAAGCTGCTCTTCTCCAGAAGGCTGCGCCGCCAGGGCGCCGATGGCTCCTACGACCAACGCAGCCAGCCCGGTCCCGAAGAGATGTCGCGAGCGAGGGCCCGGCCGCTTCGCGCGAGTACCTTGCTCGGAACGAAGAGCTCGCGAAGCGCGCAAGGCCCAGCCAGGCTTCGTCGCGGGAAACGATCGAGATTACCCATGAGGCCGGACAGGCGTCCGTATGGCGCCCGGCACCCTCGATGCATCCGACTGCGCGTCGGAGGCAGTCATGTCCAAGTTTCGAACCATGGTAGAGGCCCTGAAGCAGCCGGTGGAGGCGGTGGGCGAGAAGGTCAGCAAGCCGTTCCACGCGCTCCAGAAGGAAGCCAAGCTCGGCCCGGTGTTGCACGCCGAGGTGCTCGCCGCGCTCAAGCAGCTCCAGCAGAAGCACCCCGAGATCAAGAAGGTCCTCGAGGAGTCGGCCGGCTACGCGGTCATCCCGTCGATCGGCCGGGCGTCGCTCGTGCTCGGGGGCGCCTACGGGGTCGGCGAGGTGTTCGCGCACGACCGAGTGATCGGCTACGCGGCCGTCATCGAGCTGACCATCGGCGTCCAGGTTGGCGGCACCACGTTCCACGAGCTCGTCGTCTTCCACGACGAAGGCTCGCTCAAGCGCTTCAAGAGCGGGAAGTTCGCGTTCGCGGCCGACGCGGCGGTGGAGCTGGTGAAGGCCGGCGCCCAGGCGTCCCACGGCTTCGGCGCGAGCTCGTCGATCTATTTGTTCGCGGACGGCGGCATGCTGCTCGACCTCGCCATCGGCGGGCAGAAGTTCGTCTTCAAGCCGGCGGCGCTCGGCAGGGCGAGGACGGCGGAGGGCGGCCTCGAAGAAGAGGCGGCGCCCGAAAGCGGGAAGCGCGAGCAGGCGGACGAGGAGCGCGCGGCGACCTCGGAGGAACACCGGCCTGGCGCTCATCCGTGATGGCGGGCGCGGCATCCAGATGCGCTTTCCGCCTCCGGGGCCGGCCGTTCCCCAAAGAGTAGAACCTCCTTGGGGACGTCATGCCTCAATCGCTTTCGCGCCGCACGGCGCATCGTGATCGCCTCGAAGCTCTCCCGCGGCGTCGATGAGCGTGCAGGCGAGGGTGATAGCGAACGTCTCGCAGTAGCAGGTCGAGCTCGCGAAGAGCTCGGCCTCGCGACCGCGGGCGGCGCGCGCTCACTCGGTATCGGTTGCTGCGAGCACGGCCACGCTCCGCCCGCCTTCGCGCACGACGAGGACACCGAGGTCCCAGGCGACGTCGTGGAACCACGGCCCGGGCGTGCGGAACGTGAGGAACGTCGAAGACGCGGCGAGCTTTGCAATCGCGTCGACGCCTGCCCCCTCGGACGCTCCCACCAGGGCGCCGAGCGAGATCCATGCTGCGAGCCGGCCGTATGCGCCGCCGAGCCCGGACGAGTAGGCGCCGCCGTTCGAAGCCGCGGAGAACAGCGGACCGAAGACGCCTTCGGGGCCGATCCGAGAGACGTCGAGGCGAGCGCTCGCTGCCGTCGATTCGAGCGGCAGCGCGCGGAGGAGCCAGCTCCCGACCGCGGACGACGACACCTGCGGATCGAGCGCGAAGACCTTCGCCTCGACCTTGCCGCTCTTGCCCTCCGCCCACGGACGGACGGCTGCGGTCATGAGATCGATCACGCCGGGATCGTCCACGCGGGTCGCGCGAACCGCAGCGCCATCCGCCGGCGGAGGGATGGTGCGAGCCGACATCGGCCCGCTCGCCAGCGTGTCGATCGCGCGGCCGAGGCCCTTGTCACCGTAGAGCGGCATGTACGACGGCGCCTCGCGCTCGGTCGGCCGGAGCTCGAGCGGCAGAGCAGCGAGCGGATGCCCCGCCTTCACGAGCGCTTCTTCGCGAAAGCGGCTGGCGCGAGCCTCGTTCGCGAGCGAGGAGCCACGAAGCACGACCTCGTGCATCCAGCACGCGAGGAGCTCGTGGAGCTCGGCTCGCTCCCGTGCCCGCTCGAGCGCGCCGAGGAAGGCCTGCGGGGTCTGCCCGTAACCGAGCCGTGATGCGAAGGCGCGGATCCGCAGCGAGCGCGGTCGGGGGACCTCGACGGAGCGCTGGCGATCCCGGAGCGAGAGCTCGAGGAGCGCGTCGATCGCGGCGTCCTCGGCCGCGAGCGCGAGCTGGTCCTCGACGTGATCGGCGACCGTCTCGAAGCTGCCGCGGCGCGTCTTGTCTCCCGGCTCGCACCGGGACTCGAGCGCCTCTGCGAGGGCGACGAGATCCTGCCACCGCCCCGCCTTCGTCCAGCTCTCGACGGCCTCGCACGCGCGGACGACCCCCTCGTCGCCAGCGTCACCTTCCAGCAGCCGGATGGTCTCGTTGGTCTCGTCGCTCGCAGTTCCCATGCGTGCCGTGACCTTGCCCAATCAGACGAGCGTCGTCAACGCACCCCGCAGGAAGTCACGTGCGACGACGACGTCGTGGACCTCGTCAGGACCGTCCGCGATCCGCGCCGAGCGCGCGAAGCGGTACCAGAGCGAGAACGGCATGTCCTCGCTGTAGCCGAGCGAGCCGTGCATCTGGATCGCGTCGTCGAGGATCTGGCAGAGCAGGCGCGCGACGTGGTTCTTCGCCATCGACGAATACGGCCGCGCCTCCTTGTCGAGCCCCTGCTCGAGCATCGACGCGCAGTGGATCGTCATCAGATTGCCGGCGTGGATCCCGGACACCGCATCGGCGATCTTCTTCTGGATCATCTGATGATGCGCGAGCGTCTTGCCGAAGCTCTCGCGTGTGAGCACGTACTCGCGACACATGTGGAGCGCGCGGTCCGCCCACCCGAGCCATCGCATGCAGTGCGTGAGGCGGGCCGGAACGAGCCGAGCCTGCGCGAGACGAAAGCCCTCGCCGACGCCGCCGAGCACGGCATCATCGCCGATGCGCACGCTGTTGAAGCGGAGCTCGGCTTCGCGATGCTGGAGGATCGGCGGGCTCATTACCGGTACGTCGCGCACGTGCTCGACTCCGTCGGCCTGCCGGTCGACCACGAACATCGTCGCGCCGGTCCGCGGGTCGTCCGACGTCCGCGCCATGACGATGAGGAACGACGCGTCGCCCCCGCCGGTCGTGTACCACTTGTGGCCGTCGATCAACCATCCGCCGTCGACCTTCGTCGCGCGCGTCTTCAGGTTCGACGGATCGGCGCCCGCGCCCGGAGCCGGCTCCGTCATTGCGAAGCCGCTCGTGATCTCGCCGCGCGCGAGCGGCGCCAGCCATCGCTCACGCACCGCCGGTGCCGCCGCTTTCAGGAGCAGATCCATGTTGCCCTGATCGGGCGCGTCGCAGTTGAAGCACGCGGCCCCCACGGGCGAGCGCCCCATCTCGCGGAAGAGCGCGCACATCCCCATGATCCCGAGCCCGAGCCCGCCATGCTCCTTCGGGAGGTGGGGGACGAAGAGCCCTTCCGCACGCGTCCGCTCGCGGAGCGCATTCAACGTGTCGCGCTTCTTCTCGCGGTCCTCTTCGAGGATCGCCTTCTCGGCAGGGATGACGGCGTCATCGACGAACGCGCGCACACGCGTGCGCAGCTCGGCGAGCGGAGGAGGCAGCTCGAAGGCGATCACGCGCGCAGCATACCGCAGCGCTGACGCCATCGTGACTGCAAGCACGAGCGCTCCGGCGCGTGCAGCGCGTGCTAGCGTCTCTCCATGCCGCTCACGCCGCCCCCCAATGCCCGCCCGCCTCGCGACGCGCATCGTATCGACGAGTCGAGGCTCGGCCTCTGGCTCGGCGAACACGTCCAGGGATGTGCCGGCGGCAAGGCCACCGTCCTCCAGTTCAAGGGCGGTCAGTCGAACCCGACCTACTGGGTCAGTGTCGAGGGCGGGACCGGCTCCGGTGACGCAAACGAAGGCATCGCCCTCGTCGTCCGGAAGAAGCCGCCGGGCAAGCTCCTTCCCTCGGCGCATGCCATCGAGCGGGAGTACCGCGTCATGTGTGCGCTCCGTGGCACGGACGTCCCCGTCCCCGACGCGCTTGTGCTGTGCGAAGACGACGCCGTCATCGGCACCCCCTTCTTCGTGATGCGCTGGGTGCCCGGGCGCATCTTCTGGGATCCGACTGTCCCCGAGCTCGAATCGAACGACGCTCGTCGTGCATTCTACAAAGAATACGTCCGCGTCCTCGCTGCGCTCCACAGGGTGGACTACGCCGCCGTCGGGCTCGCCGACTACGGCAAGGTCGGCGGCTTCGTCGTGCGCCAGGTGGAGCGCTGGTCGAAGCAGTACCAAGCGTCGCGTACGAGCGAGATCGCGTCGATGGAAGCGCTCATGCGCTGGCTCGGCGAGAACATCCCGGCGAGCGACGAGACCACGCTCGTCCACGGCGACTACCGCATCGACAACCTGCTGTTCAGCCCGGAGAGCACACGCGAGCCGAAGGCGATCGCGGTGCTCGACTGGGAGCTCTCCACCCTCGGCCATCCGCTCAGCGATCTCGCGTACGCGTGCATGGGCTACCACCTGAACCTGCCCGGACGCGGCGGGCTCGCCGGTGTCGACGTGAAGTCGCTCGGCATCCCGACCGAGGACGAGATGGTCGCCGAGTACCGGCGGCTGACCGGCCGCGAGCAGATCGAGGGCTGGCCGTTCTTCATGGCGTTCGGCATCTTCCGGCTCGCCGCGATCGCGCAGGGCGTCTACGCGCGGAGCCTCCAGGGCAACGCGAGCTCCGACGACGCCAGCAGCTACGGCGCCGCGGTCACGATGCTCTCCGAGCTCGCCTGCTCCATCGCGAAGGTGAAGTGGTGAGGCACGCCGCTCGGTGGCGTGTGCACACGGCCCGCACTCGGTGACCGCGGAATGCGACGTCGGCGGCAGAGTCGGGCTGGCGAGCGGCGGCTGCGCGTCACCGCGACCAGCTGTCTCGACGACGCTCCGGCGATGTCGGCGCGTGCTAACGTGACGCTCGATGCAGGAACCAAACGGCGATCCCCACGCGTTTCGTCCGGTGCCGAAGACCGGCGTCATCTACGTCACGACCGAGGCAACGAAGCTCGGCTTCTCGTCGAGCGACCCGGACTGGTGCAACCTCGGACAGGGTCAGCCCGAGACGGGCGAGCTGCCCGGCGCGCCGCAGCGCGTCCACTCGGTCGCGATCTCTCCGGACGACCAGGAGTACGCGCCGGTCGCCGGGCTCTGGGAGCTCCGCGAGGCGGTCGCGAGCCTCTACAACCGGCTCTATCGCAAGGGCCTGCCCTCGCAGTATTCGGCCGAGAACGTCTGCATCTCCGGCGGAGGGCGCACGGCGCTCACGCGCGCGGCCGCGAGCCTGGGCAGCATCAATCTCGGGCACTTCATCCCGGACTACACCGCGTACGAGGAGCTGCTCGACATCTTCAAGGCGTTCACGAGCATCCCGATCCTCCTCGACGGTGACCGCGGATACAGCTTCACCGCCGACGATCTACGACGCGAGGTGCTCGGTCGCGGCCTCTCCGCCGTCCTCCTCTCGAACCCATGCAATCCCACCGGCAAGCTGATCGCGGGCGAGGAGCTCGATCGCTGGGTCGGCGTGGCGCGCGAGCTCGACTGCACGCTTCTGCTCGACGAGTTCTATTCACACTACATCTATCGCGGCCGTCCTGGCTCCCTCCCGGTCGAGAGCGCTGCGCGGTACGTGAAGGACGTCGACAAGGATCCGGTCGTCGTCTTCGACGGCTTCACCAAGAACTGGCGCTACCCCGGCTGGCGCATCACGTGGGCGCTCGCGCCGAAGTCCGTCGTCGAGCGCTTCGCGAGCGCAGGATCGTTCCTCGACGGCGGCGGGTCGAAGCCCCTCCAGCGCGCCGCGATCCCGCTCTTCGACGACGACTACGTCACGAAGGAGACGCTCGCGATCCAGAACGCGTTCCGCGACAAGCGAGACCGGATGCTCTCTCGCCTCGAGCGCATGGGCGTCCGCTTCGACCGTGTGCCGGACGGCACCTTCTACGCGTGGGGCAACGTCGCGAACCTGCCCGAGCCGCTCAACGACGGCATGGGACTCTTCCGCGCCGCGCTCACGAAGAAGGTCATCACCGTGCCGGGCGAGTTCTTCGACGTGAACCCCGGCAAGCGCCGCCACGGCCGCGCCTCCCGCTTCCGCGAGTACGTTCGCTTCTCGTTCGGACCGTCCGCGGAGTCGCTCGAACTCGCGATGACGCGCCTCGAAGAGCTCATCGCCGGTCGCTAGAGCCCTCTCGCCCTCGCTCCGACGCCGATCGCGCGAGGGCGCTGAGCGATCGCACGAGGGCACGGCGGATGCACCTTCACGCGTGGAGGCTCGTCATGCTCCACGCTCGTGTTCCGGCCGCCCTCACGTTTCTCCTCTTCTCCGCGCTTCAGCTCGGCATCAGCGGATGTGGTGACGGTGAACATCCGGCCGTCGCCGAGCCGGGGCACGGCCCCATCACGAACATCTCCATCGGCGAGGACCCCGGCGCGCGCGGAAACCTGTCGAAGGCGTGGAGCTACACATCGACGAGCGAAGAGCCCGGCGCGATCGAAGGAGGCGGTGCACCAGCAGGCGCCGGTGCACCAGCAGGCGCCGGTGCACCGGCAGGCGCGGGCGCTGCAGCAGGTGGCGCGCCGCCGGCGCCGTTGCCATTCGGCGGTGGAGGGATCGGAACCGGCGGCGGCTCCGGCGTCGGGACCGGACGCGACAGCAGCGGCGGGATCCCTGGAGCGGCCGGAGCGGGCGCCGGAGGCCTCGGCGGCGGAACGGGCAACTTGCCCTACGCGCCCGCCGGCGGCCTCTCGGGGGTCGGCGGCAGCACCGTCGGCACCGGTCGCGGTACGAGCGGAACGCCTGGCGGCGCGGGCCTCGGCGCGTCGGGCAACGGCGACCCGACGTTCGGCACCGGCGGTCCTTCCGGCGAGAGCAGCCTCAACCCGACGCCTCCCAGCGGCGGCGCTCCTGCGGGCAGGATCGTGATCGAGGGCTACTGATCGACGCGGCGAGCCGTGGTCTCCCCCGTCAGCGCTCGACGAGCGGGGTCATCCAGGGCACGTCCGCGGGTGTTGCATTGCGGATCTCGGCGGCCCACTCATTGTCGGTCAGGCGCTGGAACTTCTCGGTGACCTTCTCGAAGTAGCTCGAGACGACGCCGACGTACGCTCGCGGGCCCTCGCAGGTCTCGATGGTGACGACCATCGTGCGCGGATGGCCGGTGCCGACGTGGAGCACCTTGCCAACGAGTGTTCCCCCGATCTCGGTCGGCTGCGTGTGAACGTCGGTGATGATCGGGTCCTCCTCCACGGCGTCGCCCTTGTCGAAAAAGAGCTGCGCGTACCAGCCGTCGAAGCTCATGCTGCCACAGCCGTTCATGAACGTGAGCTGGTTGATGAATGCGAGGTCCTCGGCGGAGTGCGGGGCGCCGGATCGCTGAGCCTTCGCCATTCGTTCGAGCCTCGCGAGCACGCCATGGAGCTGGGTGAAATACGCGCCGATCGAGCCCCCGCTCGGGCTCTCGACCTGCAAGCCGCCGAGGAGCTCCGAACCGCGCGTCGCGAACGTGGCAAGACGCGAGAAGAGCTCCGGATATGGCTCGACGTATGCGTCGGGGTATTCGCACAAATCGGCTGCCGTGTACGACTGCTTCGCATACAGGACCGTGTCGTGCCGGAGCTCCGCCCACGAGGCGAGCTGCGTCGAGAGCAGGCGGCGGCTCCACGGCTCGGTCCCCGCGACACGAGGCAGTCCGACCGCGCTCGGATTCGCGACATCCGGTGTCGGCGAGAGCGTCCGTAGCGCGGTGAGCCACTGGTTGTAGAGGTTCGCCTCCCAGAAGGACGTGGGATGCGCGTCCGCGAGGATGCGCATCGACGCAAGGTCCGAGGCGTAGTCGAACGTCGCGAGCTCCGGCCCGAGCAGGAGGCCGGCGTTGTCGCTGCGGAGCGCCGCGAACCCGACATCGAGCGGATTCGGCATCATTCGTGTGACGTTGCCGTGCTTCACGCGGTCGAAGACGACGTTGGAGAACACGTGGCTGTCGAGCACGTAGCGCTTTCCCAGCAGGAGGAAAGTGCTCGAGAGCGGCATCGTCCCCGTGCCGAGCCCGTTGACCATGATGTGGCTCGAGATCCGCTGGGTGCCGTAGCCGCCGGTCACGATCGCCTGGGCGATCTCGGCATCGGTGCGCTGGCCGAGCTCACCCGCGGACGCGCACCCGAGATCGGCGAGCAGGGCGTCGAGCTGCGGCAACGTCATGTTGTCCGGCTCGCCGACGAAGGCGCCGATCGTGCGGTCGATCGTCTTCCAGTCGTCGAGGGCGGCCTGGTTCATGATCGCGCGGATCACGTATGCCCCCTCGAGCTGGCGCCTGTGGAAGAACTGCGAGTGGTCGGGCTGCGTCTCGAGCAGCCGGAGGTCGATCCGGCCGAGCCACGTCGTCGCGCGGAAGTAGCGCTCCAGCTGCTCGCTCCCGGCGTAGTGGCCGCGCGGCTTGAACTGCGAGAAGTCAATGTCGCGCCGCACCCCGAAGAGAGTCACCTCCGACATCCCGGAGCCGGCCTTCGCGCGATCGAATAGCTGCGCGGCGGCGGTCGCGTCGCCGCCCACGACCGGCGCAACGAAGCGGCCGAGGAGAAGGCTCCGTGCGACGGAGATGTAGACGGCGACGTCCTGGCGAGCCGCGGCCGGGAGATCCGATGCTCCGCCTACGTCGAGCGCCGCCTGCATCGCCCCGAGCATCCGGTCGAGGGCTGGAACGAGCGCGCTCTGCTCGACCGTCTTCAGGATGGCTTCGAACGACTCGTGGACCGCGTAGAGGATCGAGTCGGCCGAGACGTAGACCGGCAGGTCTTCGCTATAGATGGATTGGTAGCCGTAGACGAAAGACGGATGGCGCTTCCGATTGGTCGTGACGAAGCCTCGCATCGCGAGCGCGCTCTGCTCGCCTTCCGAGAGGGCGAGCGCGGAGGCCTGGATCCGATCGAGCCCCTTCGCTGCGAGCGGGTCGTAGCCGAGATCCGTCACGAACGGCACGTCGTACTTCGATGCGAACCCGGCGGCGTCGAGGTCCTTGACCGCGTCGAGCTCCGCCTGCAGCGCCGCCAACTCTTGCTGCTGCGCCGCCGAGAGCGTCGTCGTGACCGATGCGCCGGCGGACTCCGTCGGGGCCGGACCACCCTTGGCTCCGGTCCCACAGCTCCATCCGCCCGCCCCGACCGCGAGAAGGACGACCGCGGTGGAGAGCGCGCGCTTCGAGAACGACACCGAGGCCAGTTGCATGCCGCGCCGTACGCAAGAGCTGTGCTTACTCGATTTCCACGCATTTCGCGCCCCTTGCCGCCGGACCGTGCAGAAGGTGACGCCCTTCCGTCAGCAGATCGGGGGTCTACTACGTGTTTACCGAGAGCAAGCTCCGTCGCGGGCAAGGCTCTTCGCCGAACAGGCAGCGGCCCGTCGTCGGAGGCGACGCACCTCGCTGGAAGCGTTCTCCCTCTCGAGCACGTCCGCTGCGCGGCCATATTGGGCGGCGGCAGCGGCGAAGAGCAGCGCCGCTTCATCCTGCTCCGCCGCTTCGATCAGATGAGGAACGGCGCGTTCGCTCTTGCCGGCCTCGAGCCAGTGGTGCGCCAAGGTCCCGGCCGGCACCTGCGCTTGCGAGAGGGCTTCCGCCAGCCGCGCGTGCAGCGTCTGGCGAATCGAGGCAGGAAGCGCCTCGAGCACGGCCTGCTCGATGAGATCGTGCGTGAAGCGAACCCCTCGGAGAATTTGTGCCGCTTCCAGCTCGGCCAGCGCTTCCGCCACCTCCAGCGTGTCCGCTCCGAGCACCGTCGACAACAGGTCGACGGTCGCGTGCGCACTGGCCAGCGCGACTACGCGCGAGGCTCGCAGCGCGATGGCGGACAGCCTTTCGAGCCGGCGCTGAATGAGAGGTCCCACCTGCCCCGGCAGCGGAAACCGTTCAGGCCAACTACCCTCGAAGCCGCCGGTCTCCACCAAGTGCTTCACCGTCTCGACGATGAACAGAGGATTGCCTCCGGTGTAACGCGCCAGCCGATCGGCGTGGGCTTCCATCCCCGGGAGATCGAGTCCCGTGACCAGCGTTCGCACAGCCTCGAAGGAGAGTGGTTCCAGCATGACGTGCCGGGCCATACGAGTCTCCTCCATGTCATGGACGAGCTGCCGTAGGTAGAGCGGCAGCTCGCCCTTGCGATAGCAGTCGATGAACCGCGGAAGCAGGCACGTACGCGGACTACCGGATCGTTCGAACGTTCGGGAGAAGACGTAGAGAAAGACGTCGGCACTCGCCTGATCCCAGTACTGCACGTCGTCGGTGACGACGGCCGCATAGCCTGCGAGCGTCCGTTGCATCGCTTCGACCTGCGACTCGAAGAAGCGCAGCCTGCCGGCCTCGTCGAGCAACGGAGGCGGATGTTCCCCCTCGAGCAGGAGCTCCGGCAACAGGCGCCCGGTCTCGCGCCGCACCCAGTCCGGAAACGTCACGTCCGGTTTCAGGGCCAGTTGGTAGCGCAGGGCACGGGTATGGGACGAATACGGGACTTCTCGATCCCCTGTGCGACCCTCGAGGTAGATCCACGGTCCTTTGGACTCGGCGAAGTCGGTCGCCAACCGGCTTTTTCCCGTCCCCGGATCACCGGCGATGCAGAGGAACTGGCCGGACGCCCATCCTTCCTCCAATTGCCGCCAAACGTCTTCCCTCCCTGCCAGCACCGGAGGGCGCAGGATGCGAGCCGGAAGGACGCCGGGCCGCGCGATGGCTTCCGACGTAGCGGGCACCTGTCTGCCTCGCTCGATGTCCCGCGCCAGTTGCCGCGTCTCGAGCATCGGAGCGACGCCGAATTCTCCCGCCAACCCCGACTTCAGCCGCTCGTAGACCACGAGTGCCGCGCTGCGGTGGCCCAGCAAGAAATGAAGGCGCATGCGAACCCGTGCGGCCTCTTCGTTGATGGAATCTTCCGAGGCCCAGTCCTCCGCCAACATGAGCGCGGCCGTGAGCTCTCCGGCATTCTCCAGTCGAGTGAGCTCGCCTTGCCGGGCCTTGACGCGATCGCCGGCGACGCGCTCCTGGACGTGGCGCAGCCAAACTTCGAATTCGGGGCAATCCGAATAGTCCAGGCCCGCAAGCGGGACACCTTCATGGGACAACACCTCCGCGTGCTGACCGGCTGTGGCGCGCCCCTTCAGGTCCACCAGATCGCAAGCGAGGTGCGGGACCAGCTCGGCGTGGCCGCGACCCAGCACGAGTTCCTCTCCGCTCGCTTGACGGAGACGCCGGAGCATCTGTCTGAAGTTGCTGCTGGCGGTGACGGAGTTGGCCTCCGGCCAGAGGAGCGCCATCAAGACCGGCTTGGGGGTACGGCCTTCCAACGCAAGATAGGACAAGGCGGCCGCGCTCTTTCGTTCGAGGTGAATGCGATGCTCACCCGCGATGAGCCGAGCGCCTCCAAGCACCTCCAACCTAACCAACGCCATGACCCTCGTACTCCAGTGACACCTACCTCACTCCGCGGGCAACGGGCAGGCCATCGAACCGCAGGACCAACGACCCGCCCAGGGGGCATGGTAAGGGGTGACGATGCCGCACTCGGCCTGATTCTGGAGACCCGCATGACGAAATGGATTGGCTTCTTCCCACTGACGGCTTCGCTGATGGCGTGCGGCCCCGAGACATGGTCGGTCGAAGGTTTCAAGGACCCCAGTAGCGGTGGGCTCACGCGCGCCGCGTACGAGCTCGGATGCCCGGAGCCGCAACTGGAAGTGGCAGATCTCGGCGAAGGCACGATCGGCGTCGCAGGGTGCGGGAAGAAGGCCGTGTACAAATGGGCCTACAGTGCAGGCTGGGTGAACAACACCGGCGTCGCCGAATCGCCGATGGCCGCTCCTGCCGCTGCCAAGAAGTAGAGGCTGGTCACGCGGGCCTCCGCGGGCGGGCGCGGAGGCCCGCGGAGGCCCGCCCGAGAGGTTCCCGCGCCTCCAGTCACGCTTCAGTCACGCTCGTTCGGCTACCCCTGCTGGACGGGCGCTCTGCCCGAGACGCGAGACCTTGGGCGGGCGTCGGCCATGCCCAGCACAGCGGAGGAAGGCCATGGCACGGAACGAAGGGGTGTTGGATCGGGTGCGGGAACTGGCGCCGCAAGTCGCCGAGCGCCGTCGCGAGATCGAAGACGAGAGACGAATCCCCGCCGACCTGCTCCAGAAGCTCAAGGAAGCGGGCTGCGTTCGCATGTTCGTACCGGAGAGCCACGGCGGCCTGCATCTGCCCCTCCGCACGGGGTTGCAGGTGATGGAGGCCTTGGCGCGAGCCGATGGCGCGGTGGGTTGGACGATGATGCTCGCGTCCGAGAGTCCGCACTTGTTCGCCCTGATGTCGCGCGAGACGTTCGACGCGATCTACGCGAACGGACCGGACGTCATCCTGGCAGGAGGATTCTCCGCTCAAGGTCAGGCGCATCGGCAGGCTGACGGCTACGAGGTGACCGGGAAGTGGGCCTTCGCGACGGGCTGCGGGCATGCCGACTGGCTCTTCGGCAACTGCGTGGTGATGGAAGACGGCAAGCCCCGCCCGGGACCCGCGGAAGGGGTTCCGGAGACCCGCGGCATGATGTTCCCGGCCGCGGATGCCCGCGTGCTCGACACCTGGCGCGTCCTCGGTCTTCGAGGAACGGGCAGCCATGACATCGCGGTCGAGGGCATGAGCGTTCCGTCCGCGCACAGCTTCGACATCTTCACGGGGGTGCCATCGATCCCGAGTCCGCACTACGTGATGCCCTCTCTGCAGTGTGGGCTGCATATGGGAGCAGTGGCAGTGGGGATTGGGCAGGGCGCCTTGGACGAGCTGATTGCCCTCATGCAACAGGGCACCAAGCGGCTCTACGCGCGAAGCTCGACGGCGGACAGTCCGGTCTTCCAGCACCGATTGGGCCGCGCGGACGCAGCGCTGCGCGCGGCACGCTCGGCGCTGCACGAGGAGGCGGAGTCGTTGTGGCAAACGGCGCAGAAGGACCCGCCCGCAGTCCTCGGTCTCATGCCCCGCATCATGTCGTCGCTGGCCTGGATTGCGGAGACGACCGCGGGCGTGGTGGACGCCTGCTACTCGACGGCGGGAGGCAACGCCGCCCGGGACAGCTCGCCCTTGCAGCAGCGCTTCCGTGACATCCACACGCTCGCTCAGCACGCAGGCGTGGCGGATGGGTGGCATTTGCAGTCGGGACTGGCTCTCTTGGGACGACCGGTCTCGTTCGGATTCTAGAACGCGGGGACACGACGATCTCCTCTTGGCTCGTTGGATCGACACTCCCCGACAACGAGCCTCGAGGCCCGTCGCGTACGTCCGTCCCCCGCATCGATCCGTCGTCGTTCGCCAGCTCGCGAGCGCTGCCGCCTGAGCCGAACGCGTCGCGTCAGACGGCTGGAAGCTCGCTCGCCTCGAGAGATTCGGCCTCCGCGGCCGACAGGGCCCCTGTGGTACCGTGCGTCGAGAGATGCAGAAGCGACGATCGGGCTCCGTCCTTGCAGCCACGCTCGGCGCACTGATGGTCGTCGCCGCCGTGGCATGCGGACGGCAATCGCTCGATCCCAACTCGTTCGATCGATCCTGCTCGGTCGACACGGACTGCGTGTTGGTGCCCGTCGTGAGCGATTGCGACAGCTGCTGCAGCGGCTCCGTGCCGGTGCGCAACAGCGCTGAGCTGCGCCGCGCCCTCGCGGAGGTCGAGGAAGGATGCAGCGAGCGGACGATCTGCGCGATGGAATGCACGGACGAGGCCGTCTGCACGAACGGGATGTGTACCAAGTCGAGCGCCGCGAGCGACGGCGGCTAGTCTCGCGAGACGCGAAAGCCGAGCCTCACGAGACGCGAGCGTGCATCACGTCACGTGGCAATCGAGGCCGACGGCGAAGCCCATCGAATAGCGCGCGTTGATCTCGCTTCGCGGCTGGAGACGCAGCACGCCGTCGGATGCGTCTCGATAAAGGAACGCGTCGATGCCGAAGGGGCCCCAGTAGCCCGCAGCATGAAGAGCGACGGCGCCCCGCCTCGCCTCGCTCGTGATCGCCTCACGCGTCACGACGTCCACGTCTTCGGCGAGCGTCGTCGCGAGCCATTGACCGTGCGCATCGCATTCCTGCGTGACGAGCCGGCCGAGGCGAAGCGCTCCTTCTTCGGACAGGAGCCCGTGGAGCCCGAGCTCGCGAACGATCGCCACCTCGGGCTCGATCATCACACCGCCTTCGGAGGCGATCGCGGACCGAAGGAAGGCGCGGTCGGCTTCGCTCACGAGGCCAGGCGCGATCGGACGCTGGCCTCGCCCCGCCATCCCGAACGCGCGCTTCACGCGCCATTGAGGCGCGACCGCAGGTCGAGCGGCGAGCATCGCGACGGCGGCCTCGAGGTCGTGCACGAAGGCAGCCTCCGGCAGCGTCGGACCGAGCGCTGCACAGAAGGCACGGCCGTTCACCGTTCGAAGCACCGTCGCGGGAGGATGGGGCACCGGAAGAGCGCCCGCTCGCACGAGCGTCGCGATCGCGCGCGGGGTCGGACAGAACGCGCGACCCGGGAGCCCTGCCGCGATCCCCGGCGCGGAGGCCTCGTCGACGAGCACGTCGTCGGGGCCGAGGAGCGACGCTGCAAGCCGCTCGACATGGGGAGCCATCGCGATGCGCACGGCTCGTGGCGGCGTATAGCGTGGCCCCGCCGCGAGCTCGACATCCGCGTCGAGGTTCAGGACCCAGGCTGAGCGTCGTCGGTCGGTTCCGGCTGCCATGCTTCGAGCTCGTCGAGGAAGCGCTCGGGTTGCCCGGCACGGCGCCGCGCGTCGCGCCGGAGCGGACGCCCGCGCATGAGCAGCGGGGTGAGCGGAGCGGGGAGCGCACGCGTCCATGCGGCGAAGTCGAGCGCACCGGTGAAGTGCTCGAACCAGCGCACGCCGAAACGCACGTGAGCGATCTCCTCGAGGCCCACGATCTCTTGCACGCGCGCGCCCTCCTCGTCGCCCGCCTCGCGGAAGCGCGCGGCGAACGTCGCCGTATGCTCGAGGTTCGCGCTCTCGAGCCCGAGCCCCATCACCGCGACGAACGATGCCGGATCGCGGCACGTCGGGATCCGCGTCCAGAACCAGTCGCGCACCGGGAACTCGCCGACGCGATGCCCGAGCCGTCGGATCTGCTCCGCGTACAGCCGCATGTGACGGACCTCGTCGAGCGCGATCCGGAGGAGACCTTCGCGGAAGTCGACCGGCGTGTCGGGGAACGCGAGGATCGCCCACGCCATCAGCTCCGCCGCCTGGAGCTCGTGATGCAGGAACGTGTGGAGCGCGCGCGCGCGCCCCGACGGAGCGCGGAGCCCGCGCGTCTTGTCCGCGCGTTCGGTGACGACGAGCTCCGGCGGGCGCCCCGGCGCCTCGAGCCGCCTCACCGGCGCGCCCTCTTCCCAGCGGCGCGGAGAGGACGGCGGCTCCGGCGCGAGCTTCACGTCGAGGCTCGTCGTCGAGACGTAGTCCCACGCCCAGCGCTCGACCGTTCCAGCCTCCGGTACCTTCATCGTCCGTCTCGCCTGCCGAAATGGGCAGATACGTCGACGGGCGCATCGCCGCAAGCCGCGCGGGCGCCTCTACTTCAGCTTCGCGTCGCAGAGCGCGACGCACATCCGATCGCCCTGCTCCTTGCAGATGCTCTTGAGCAGACGGATCTCCTCCTTCGACGCCTTGCCGTCGATGATCTTCGGCTCGAGGATCTCGCGCGCCTCCTTCAGACGGTGACCGAGGAGATGAGCGCGAGCGCGTACGAAGTCCGTGTCGGGCTCCTTGTGCTCGGTCGCATCGAGGGGCAGCCGCGGGGAGCCGGCGTCGAACTTGAGCTTCTTGCCGAGACGCTCGCTGCATTCGTCGACGCAGCTCTGATCGGCCTGGTGGTGGCAGATCAGAGCCAGGAGCTCGACCTCCTCCTTCGTTCCCTCGGATCCGAGCGCCTTCTTCTCGAGCACGAGCCGGGCAAGCCAGTATTGTCCGCTCGCCTCGTAGGCGCGCGCCTGCGCGTACGGCGTCTGCCCTTCCATCGGGCCCGCGTCCGCGAACTCGGCGACCGGCGTACCGCTAAACGCGACCGGTGGCACGGTGGTGGTAGCAGTGGCGATCGCCGACGGCGGCGGCTCGTCCGGCGGCGACGGCGACTTCTTCGAGCAGGCCGCCGACATCGACGCGAGGACGAGGAGCAGCGGGGATGCAAGGGCGAGCTTTCTGCCCGTACTAATCACGGCTTCTTGATCCAGATCTCGACGTTCTTGTCGGCCGCGCCGACATCGTCCGTCGGCAGCCACCCCGCGGTGAAATCGACCACGCCGCGCCTCTTTCCTTCGGCCGCGATCGGATCGCCCTCCACCGAGAAGTCGACCGCGGTGGCGCGGAGCATGATCCAGCCGTTGTCCTGGTCGAAGATCTCGACGACGCGGAACTGGTGCGGGTAGTCCGCGATCGCGCTCGTCATCACCTCCCAATGCGGATGGCCGCTCGCCGGCTTGATCGGGGTGACGCGGTGGCGATGCGAGTGCCCGACCATGCTGAAGAGGACGTTGTCGTAGCTGCCGATGAACGACGTCCACTGCTCGGTCGTCAGCGCGCCCGGAGCGATCTCGCCGCCGAGCCCGGTGCCGTCCCCGAGGCTGGACGCGGCGTGGTGGGACGAGAGGATCACCCACTTCCCCTCTGCCTTCGCCTTGTCGAGCAGCGGCTTGATGACCGCATCGACCTCGCTCTGCTTGATCACGCCCTCCGAGCCGCCGTTCTCGTGAGCGGTGTCGAGGACGAGGACGCGCAGCGGCGTGCCTTCGACGTCGAACGCATACGTGGCATGGCCACTCGCCTTCTCCGCCGCGCCGAGCCCGTGGCCGTCGGCGTGGCTGCCGACCTTGTTCATGACCTCGGTGCGCGAGAGGAGCGCCCGCCTCGGATCCGGAACGACGAAGTCGCCGCGCTCGACGAAGCCCGCGAGGCCGTTGTCGTACCGCCGCGTGCCGCCGTTGGCCTCGATGCCGAGCGCCCTCTCGCGGTTGCCCGAGTCCGTCTTGAGGTTGCCCTGGACGAGGATGTCGTGGTTCCCGGTGACCCACTTCCACGGCATCTTCAGCCCCTCCGCCTTGAAGGGGTCCTTGCCGTCGTTGTCGGGCCCCGGAACGAGATCGTCGTCGTCGCCCGAGTCACACTCCACGTCGTCTGCGCCCGAGAGGATGCCGAGCACCCAGTCGACCTCGTTCGTCTGGGCGCTGTCGGCGTTGTCGCCGCCCATCAGCGTGAACGCGATCGGGTCCTTCCCATGGATCGCGTTGATCGTGCGCACCGCGGCGTTCGCCATGTGACAGAGGTAGGCGTCCTGCGGACGAAGAGCCGAGGACGTCGCTCCCGATCCGTCGAACTGACCGAGCCGCGTCGGCGACTCGTCGTCGGCGAGCTGCAGATCGGCGAGGTGCACGAACCGGACGAGACGCTTCGCGTTCGGGCCGGGAGCCGGTGCCGTGGAGTCGTCGATGACGCGCGTCACATAGGCGTCGCCAGGCCCCGGATCGATCTCGCCGAAGCCACGTCCGAGGTAGTCCGCGAGCGGCTCGACGAGCGAGGGGTTCGGCCCGCTCTCCGCGCTCTGGCGCGGCGTTCGGGGAATGAATGTCCGGTCCACCGTCGTGAGCGCCTCGGCGAGCGACGGATAGACCGTCGGCTGGTGGCGAGCCCGTACGACGCTCGAAGAGTTGGTCGACTCCGCTCCGTCGGAGCAGGCGAGAACCGTGAGAACGAGGCACGCCCCGAAAGCAGCAGTGCGAAGCATCGGGCGCATTGTACCATCCGCGCATGCTCACGCGTCGTCGCATGCTCCTCGGGCTCGGCGCAGCGGCGATCGCGCCGCATGCTGCCGGCTGTTCACGCGCTCGCCCGTCGCCCCCGCCGTGGCCCCGCACGAGCACCCACGAGGGCGTCGAGATGATCGAGCTCTTTCCGCAGGACGCCGACGAGAGCTCGCCGCTCGTCGTCGCGATCCACGGAATGGGCGATCGGCCCGATCGCTGGGTCGACGACTGGCGAAGGTTCCCCGCCCGCGTCCAGATCGCGCTCCCGCGCGCCTTCGATCCCCACGGCACCGGCTTCTCCTGGTTCCGGTTCGAGGACGGGATGACCGACGAACAGTTCGGCAGCGCGGTCGGTGATGCAGAGGCACGCCTGTGGAAGGGGATCGCGAAGCTCGCCGGCAAGCGCCGCGCGATCGTCACCGGCTTCTCGCAGGGCGGCATCCTCTCGTTCGCGATCGCCTCCCGGCATCCCGACCAGATCGTGCGTGCATTCCCGGTCGCCGGCTCCTGCCCCGGGCCGCTCCTCCCGCAGAACAAGGCGCGAACGGCGCCGATCCGCGCCTTCCACGGCACCGCCGACCGCGTCCTCGACGTGAAGTGGGGTCGCGAGGCGGTCCATGCGTTCAAGGAACAAGGCAACGACGCCGAGATGCGCGAATACGAAGGCGTCGGCCACACGATCACCTCACGGATCCACGACGACCTCTGGAGCGCGATCCAGGAGGCGCTGCCGCCGAGCACCTGATCGACCTTCTCCCTCGAGACCTCGAGCGCGGATCAGCGCACCGGCTTCGCGTAGCCCTGCAGGCGATAGATGTAGAGTCCCGCCATCTCGCGAAGCGTCCGAGTCGAGTCGCCGAGGTAGCCCGCGCGCGGCAGCCAGGAGCGCGCTCCGGGCGCCTTGTCCCCGTGGGCGCGGAAGTCGACCGCGAGCGTGTCGACCTTCATCCCGACCGCTTCGAAGCACTCGATCGAGCGACGCATGTGGAACGCGCTCGTCACGACGAGCACCTTCTCGAAGCCGCGCTCCTCGGCGATGCGCTGCGAGTACACGGCGTTCTCGCGCGTGTTCCGCGCCTTCTCCTCGAGGATGACGCGCGCCGGCTCCACTCCCCAGTCGACGATCTGGCGACCGAGCACGCGCGCCTCGCTGTACTCCGCGAGCTCGGCGGCCTCGGGCCCGCCGGACACGATCGCGAAACGCGCGTGGCCGTCCGCGAGGAGCCGATGCGTGGCGACGAGTCGCTCCACGTTGTCGTTGTAGCTCGGCTGTCCCGTCTCCGCGGTGACGCGCTCGTCACCAACGCCGCCGAGGAGGATCACGACGTCGTAGGTCACGTCCGGGCGATACGTCGAGGTGGTCGCATGCTCGAGCCGGTAGAGCAGCCCGTTCGAAACGGGCTCGAACGCGAAGACGACGAGCAGCGAGAACCCGAGGAGCCCGGCAAGCCGCTTCCGCCTCCACGCCGACCTGCGCCGCGGCCTCCTCCACGGAACGGCGAGCACGAGGAGCGCGAGGCCCCACGTGTACGGGCTCAGGAGGACATCGAGGAGCTTCGAGAGGAGGAAGAACACGTGGCTTTCATGCACGACGCCGAGCGCTGCGCGCCCTGCGCTGCCCGGGACCTCGAGCTCAGAGCGAGATCCCGCGGAAGAAGAAGAGGAAGCCGAGGAAGACCAACGTGAGGAACGCCATGATGGCGACGGCGGCGCCCCACTCGTGGAGCTTGTTGACCTCCGGGCGCACTTCGTTGGCGGCCGCGCCGCCGGCGGGCCTCACCGATGCCGGGTTCGCCTGATCGGCAAGCACGGCGCTGCTCGCCATCGGCGACGCCGAGCCCACACCGGCGGCCAGCCCTCCGGTCCCCGCCTCGATCGCAGTCGCAGGCTCGGCGGCCTCGGGGCGTGCGACGTTCGGGGTGTCCTCGGACATGCCGGCAGCGTCGCGATGATCCGCGCGCGTGTCCAGCACCAGCTCGAAACGCGGCCGAAATTTGGGGCCCGCGCCCCAATCCCCGCAGGGGTGGGCCTTCGAGATGCCTTGAAATTGCGCCAATTCTCGCGCACTTGAGCTTCATTCCCACGCCTCTCGAGGCTTGGGCTCGCGGCCCAACGATCCGCGGCGGTCGGCCTTCGGCCCGCGTTTGAAATTTTTCTTCCTCCTCCGTCGACAAGCCCCTGACGATGCTCTCCGCGCTCATGAACACGGCGCAGCTTGCGACCCCGGAGACTCGCAGGTTCATGACCGAAAGCTCCCTCCACGAACAGGCGGGCGATCTCCGCCCTCTCGTCAGAGCCGTGGTCGCGTGCGTCCTCCGCGAGCGCCCCGATCACGCCGATGTCGAGGACTGCACGAACGAGGCGCTTCGTCGTGCGTTCGAGTCTCAGTCGCAGGCTCGTGGCCCGATGCGCCCGTGGGTGCTCGGCATCGCGCGCCACGTCGCGCTCGATACCCTCCGTGCGCGCCAGCGGCAACGCGCGCGGATGAGCCCTGACATGCCGGACGACCCGCCGAGCTCGACAGCGGCGGTGGTCGATCGCCTTGCCGATCCGAGCGTGGGCGCCGACGAGCAGCTCGAGCTCGCCGAGCGCGCCGCCCGCGTACGTCGCGTGCTGCAGAAGCTCCCGGAGGGTCCACGCAAGGCGCTCGAGCTCTTCCATCTCGAAGGGCTTCCCTATCAAGAAGTGGGACGGCGGCTCGGGGTACCGCTCGGAACGGTGGCCACGTGGGTGACACGCGGTCGCAAGGCGATGGCCGAAGCGCTCGAAGACGAGATCGTGAGCGCGAAGCCGAAGAGGCTGACCGGCACTGGAGAGAAAGCATGAGCGACACGAACCAACGCCCCCCGGCACACCGCGGGTCCCTCACCCCCTCGGCAGCAGCGAGCTCTCCCGAGCTGCTCCCCGACGATCTCGTGTGGGCCGACGGCGGACACGCAAGCGATGTCGTGTTCACCGCGCTCGCGGACGGGCAGCACGCGATCGTCCCTTCCGCCGTCCTCGCGCATGTCGAGCGCTGCACGACATGCACGACCCATCTCGGCCACGCCGCGCTCCTCTCGCTCCACGCCGGCACCGAGCTCGATGCGCGCGCCGAGCACGAACGCGTCTCTGCCCGCCGTCCCCTTCCCCGCCTCGCGATCGCCCTCGGTCTCGTCGTCGCCGCGCTCGGCCTCTTGCCGAGCATCGTCGATGCCGAAGGCGGAGTGTCCGCCGCCCGGAGCTTCGTCACGCGCGACGTTCCGCTCTACCTCAAGGGCATCGCCACCCTCGTCCATCGCCTCGGCGAGCCCGGGAGCGCGGCAGGCCTCGTCGTCACCTACGTCACTGCCGCGATGCTCGTCGTGATGGGCATCGCCGTCGTCCGCATCCTTCCCAAGGCTCAGAAAGAGAACTCCCGATGAAGCCCGTTCGACTCCTCTCCATGCTCGGCGTCGCAGCACTCGCGTTCGCGGTCCCCTTCAGCGCCGGTGCGACGGTGAAGAAGGAAGGCTCGTGGCCCGGCGTCGAGAAGAAGGTCGACCTCGAGTTCGAGGGCAAGCCGAGCGACGGCCTCAAGCGGCTCGCGAAGGAAGCCGGCTGGAGCCTCGTCGTCGCCAAGGGCGTCGCTGTGGACGGCGACGGCGCCGAGGTCCACGTCGCGGTCGACGAACAGCCCGCCGACGCCGTGCTCGAGGCACTGTTCGTCGGTCATGACGTCGTCGCCCACCGGAACGGCACGCTCATCACGGTGACGCCTGCGTCCTCCGCGGGGACGAACGCTCCGAACGTCGCGGCGGTGCCGGCAGCACCCGCACTGCGAGACCTGCCCTCGTTGCCCGCGCCCCCGGCGACACCGATGGCACCCGTACTGCCCGCACCCGCGGCGACGCCGATGGCGCCCGTGCTGCCCGCAGTGCGCGGCGAGGACCGCAACATCTTCGGTGGGAGCCTCGTCATCCACAAGGACGAGGTCGTCCACACCGTGACGGTCGCAGGCGGATCCCTCAAGGTCGAGGGGACGATCACGGGCGATCTCGTCATCGCCGGCGGGTCCGCGAAGATCCTGAGCGGCGGCCGCGTCGTCGGCAATGCGACCGTGTTCGGTGGATCGCTCAAGGTCGAGAAGGACGGGCGCATCGACGGTGACGTCGGGATCGCCGGGGGCTCTCTCAGGCGAGCAGAGGGCGCGATCATCGGCGGGCGCATCGTCGATCAGGACCACGGCGGGCAGGTCGAGCTCACCGCCGGCGACGACGGGACGACGACCGAGCAGATCCCGAGCGAGAGCCCCAGGCGCTCGCGCCTCGCAGAGGCTGCGCAAGCGTTCGGTCAGTCGGTCACTCGCATGGCCCTCCTGTTCGTCCTCGGCTCCGTGCTCTTGGCCCTTCTTGCGCCGCGAATGGAGACGCTGCGCGTCGAGATCGCGTCGCGACCGATGCGCTCATTCGCGGTCGGTCTCGTCGGCACGGTGCTCGGCACCATCGGCGCGGTGATCGCGCTCACAATCCTCTGCGTCACCATCATCGGGATCCCGCTGGCCCTCGTCGGCGTCCTCCTCGGGGTGATCGCCGTCTACGGCGCCGTGGCAGCGGCCCTCACGACGTTCGGCGCTGCCGTCATCGGCCATCGCACGCAGAACCCGTACCTCCACCTCCTCCTCGGCTGCGCCGCGTTCCTCGTCCTCTCTTCGATCCCGTGGATCGGCGGCGCGGTCTCGTTCGCCGTGGTGATGATCGCGGTCGGCGCCTTGGTCACGACGCGCGTGGGCGGACTGGTCGAGCGCCGTCGCAGGGCGATGTAGCGACGAGGCGTCCTCCGCTACGGCGGAGCTCGAAGCAGTAGAGATGAGCCTCGATCACGCCGCACATGCCCTCGGTCTCGTTCGTCCAGCGTCCTCCATCGAGCATGTCGGCTCTCCCCGATAGGATCGAACTCCCGCCCCTTCGCCATCGACGATCGTAGGCGCGACGCGCTCGTCAGGGGGAGACGGTCGCGCAGCAGCGGAAGCCCCCCTGCGGGAGGGAGGAGATGCGCTGCTGACGGTCGGTCGCCCCACACCGCAGGCTTCCTTCGGGAAAGCTGAACGAACCGCCGGGCATCGGGCACGCGCCCGAGTCCTGATCGCAGTCGTCGATCCACTCCTGGACGTTGCCGACCATGTCGAAGACGCCGTCGTAGCCACCGACACACTTCGGGTAGCTGCCCACCGGCTGCCGCCCGCGGGATCCTACGCCGTTGCAGGCGTCGGCCTCGAAGCGGTCACCGTACGGGAAGGCGCGTGCATCGTTGTGGGAGCAGGCCACGAACCATTCGCTCGCCGTCGTCGTCGCCTCGGCGGGTGTGAGCGATCCGCCTCCGATGCGGCCGCAGAGGCGCTTGCCGGACCAGGCGCAGAATGCGCGGGCATCGCACCAGTCGACGACGGACACCGGCATGTCGTCCACGTCGGCCTCGCTGAGACCGGCGTCACTCTCTGCCGGTGTCGCTCGCCACCAGTAGGGCGGCTTGAACGTCGTGTTCGATGCACATGCGGCAGGCTGATCGCCGAGTCCGCCACCGGGCAGATCGGACATGGCATCGAGGAACGCCGCATACTGACCGACCGTGACCTCGGTGCTGTCGATGCAGAACCCGGCGAGCTTCACCATCGAGGGGCCACGGAGCGAGGGGCACTCCGCCTTCGGAGCACCATCGCTCGAGGGGGCCGTGGCGTCACCGAGGAGTCCTCCTTCGTCGACGTCGGCCTGGTTCGGTGCCACCTCGGCAGCAGGCGCGAAGCTCGAACAAGCGCCGAACAGGCCGAGCGCCGCGAGAGCGGCAAGAGCGGCGAGAGGCACGAGCGCGCGGCGCATTGGTAGATCCTACTTTCCTTCCCGCCAGAGGGCGGGCGTTAGAGCAAGACCCCCTTTCAAACCGTGCGTGCGGATTTCCCGCACACGG
>MKVQ01000034.1 GCA_001899635.1 Myxococcales bacterium 68-20
CGACTTGCATGTGTTAGGCGCGCCGCTAACGTTCGTTCTGAGCCAGGATCAAACTCTCCAGTTGAATTTTGCCCTCGTGCTCCGTGAGGAGTCGCGAAGGACTTAATTCTGGAGATCCGGTTTCTGCCTTGCGGCTTCGTCCGGTTGATCTGACATTCTCGTCAGAATTTGGAAGGTCACTTCTGCTCGAGCCACCGAAGTGGTGGTCTACGGCATCGTGCCTTCCGGGAGCCCACTCTAGATCCGTCTAGAATGAGCGTACGATTCAGTTTTCAAGGACCGAGGCCCCGCTCCCGCCGCGTCTTCATCGCGTCAGGGAGGGCGCATTCTCCTCAGAATCGCGGACAGGTCAACACGAAAAATCTCCCGACATCGATTTCGTCCGGACGCCCCCCCGGAGGGGGTCGAAGTCAGTTCGGACCGCCGGTCTTCTTGCAGGTCGCTGAGCAGCTGTCGCCGTTGACGAGGTTGCCGTCATCGCACTGCTCGCCGTGATCGGCCTGAACGATGCCGTCTCCGCAGCGGGGCCCGAGCGTGCAGTCGGCGTTGCACTTGCCGTAGCCGCCCGTGTTGTCGGCGTTGCCGTCGTCACACGCCTCGGTCCGCGTCTTGATCCCGTCGCCGCACACGCTCTTGCACTCGGTGCGGGCGCGCTCGAAGCCGCGGAGCGTCAGCTTGTAGTTCGAGGCGCTCGTGTGACGCTCGGCCTGGAAGACGGTGATCTCGTACATCCCGCCGTCGACGAGCCCGAGGTTCGTCGCGGTCGCGGCGTTGAGCGTCACCGACCCGCTCTGTGCTCCGTGAACGCCGCCTAGATCGACCGCGAGGCGGTTGTTGATGAACACCCAGACGTCGTCGTCGCCTCGGAATTCGAGCGTCGGGTCGGTGCCCGCCGCGTAGGTGAACCAGTACTTGAACTCGCTCGTGAAGTGGAAGTTGCGCTCTGCATTCGAGCCGTCCTTCATCCCGGTCTCGATGCCGAAGCCACGTGTATCGAGTGGGAAGAACTTGCCCACGGAGTACGGCGCCTCGTTGCTGTCGAACACGTACGAGCCGTCGGGGCGCTTGCGCAGCGTCAGCGTGTCGTCGATGCGCTTGTTGACCAGGAGGTTCTGGCCGTTCGTCAGTCCGTCGCGGTACCACTGACGAAAGGAGTCGGTGCTCGTCATCCAGGTCTTGGTCGCGTCGCACGCCTTCCCGTTCTTGAGGACCGGCTTGTTCTGCGCGTCGAGCGTCCTCTCGATGAGGCCGGCGCAGAACCCGGGGTTGTACTGCTCGAAATCCGGGTGCGCCGCGTACCCCGCCGGGATCGTCCCGCTGTAGCCGTGAGGGAGAAAGTCACGGTAGACGACAGGAAGCGTGAGCGCGTCCGGCGGCTCCGAGACGACGACCGTGCACGCGTAGCCTGCCTCGAGCTTGCAGTCCTTCGAGCACCCGTCGCCGTCGCGAAGGTTGCCGTCGTCGCACTCCTCACCCGGGAACTTGAGCCCGTCACCGCAGACGGCAGTGCACGTGCCGCCCGAGCAGGAAGGCTCCAGCTCGCAGGTCGGCGAACATCCGTCGAACGCCTCCGTGTTGCCATCGTCGCACTGCTCGGTCCCCTCCTTTTTGCCGTCGCCGCAGACCGTCGCGACGCAAGCCTTCCCCGGTACAGGGCAGGCGAAGCCTTCGTTCAGCCGGCAGATCGGGGAGCAGCCGTCTCCGTCGACGTTGTTGCCGTCGTCGCAGTCCTCGTCACCGGCCACGATCCCGTCGCCACATGCACTTGCCTCGCAGGCCGCGCCGAGCACCGGGCACTTGTAGCCGGGCTCGATGGTGCAGGCGCTCGAACAGCCATCGCCGCTCCTGTCGTTGCCGTCATCGCAGGTCTCGTTGGCTTCGATGGCGCTGTTCCCGCAGACCGGAACCCCTCCCCCGCCGCCATCGTCGTCCCCACCGCCGGGGCCGCCGCTCGAGAAGCCCCCGCTGCTCGTCTCCTCCCCGTTCCCGCCCGTAGAAGGCGTGAACGTCGACGATTCATCCCCACCACATGCAAAGCTGACGAGAACCCCCAACGTGACGAAGACGAGGGGAACAGAACGACCGAAGCGCATAGACCTCCAAGACGCCGCGAGTAGTACGGGCCACGTTCGTACATACAGGACCGCAACCCGCGTCTCATCTCCGTCGTTGGCAGAAGCTCACTTTCGTGGGCGCGCTCCCCACGGTCGGCGCTCCGCTGCGGCGGTGTAGGCTCGCAACGCGTGGCCATCGAGCCGAGCCCGACGGCGCCGACCGGCTCATCGAGCATCGACCACGTTCGGCCTCCGCCGGATGCGCGAGGTCCCGCGGTCGATCCGCGCGTCAGCTCCGGAAACGGTCGAACGGCTCGAGCACCAGCCCCGACGCGTCGAACGCAGCGTCGACCTCCGACACGAAGCGCTCGGCATCGCTCGGAGAGCGCGCGAGCTCGGCGAGAGTGTCGGAGCGATCGAGGAGGCGCTCGAGGTCGTCGATCGCGAACGCGTCCGGAGCGGTCGTCTCGATCTCGGACCATGCGAGCGGCGTCGCGATCGTCGCGCGTGGCAGCGCGCGGAGCGAATACGGCGCGACGACGGTCGCGTTGGGGGTGTTCCGAAGCCAGTCGACGAAGACGCGCTTCCCGCGCAGCGTGACCCGGAACGCGATCGTGAGGACGTCGGGGTGCTTGCTCGCAAGAAGCGTCGCGAGCTTCTGGATCGTGATGAAGAGCACGTCCACGCCCACCGTCGGTCGGATCGCGCAGACGACGTGGTAGCCCTTCGACCCCGTCGCGACCGGCACGCTCTCGAGCCCGAGCTCGCCAAGGGCGTCGCGGACGATCTGGGCGGCGCGACGCACGAGCGCGAGCTCGCCAGGTGGAGGATCGAGATCGAAGACGATGCGATCGGGCCTGTACAGGTCCTCCGCGCGAGCCGTCGGTACGTGAAGCTCGATGGCGCCCTGGTTGGCGAGGTAGGCCAGGTGGCCCGCCTCGCGGACGAGCGGATAGACCGTGACGTCTTTCGGCTCGGCGCCCTTACTGCGAGCATGCTTCTTCGAGGAAGCCTGGCGCCTCGGCACCTCGAAGCGTCCGATCGACTCGGGGTAGTGAGGCGGCACGTTCTTCTGGAAGAACCCCGGAGCCGCGAGCCCCTTCGGGAAGCGCCGGACCGAGAGCGGGCGCCCGGCGACATGCGGCAGCACGCGCTCCGCGACGCGCTCGTAATACGAGACCACGTCGCCCTTCGTCCGGCCGATCGCCGGGAAGACGATGCGACCTGCATTCGAGACCTCGAGCATGCTCGAAATGTACGGCATCGAGCTCGGCGCGTCCTATAGCGGTGCTCGCTCGCATGGACCGAGCTGAGCACTCGCATTCTACCATTCTTCGATCAGCGCAACTGAGTTGCGCTGTACTGTAATCGGGACGAGAATCGCTGCGAGCTCTTCACCCATGCAACGTCGGTGAAGTCCAGGACGAGGTCCTCCGCATCACTCGGCTTGCGTAGCGCTCCCGGTCGTCTTCACCCATGCCGTCGAGCGCACGGTGGCGTTGGTTCGGAGATTCATGAAATAGAGCTGGTATTCGATCGGATGGTAATTGCCGGCGCCCATGACGCGGTCGAGCACCCGACTGGCGAGGTCACGCGGAACGGCACCGATCTTCGCCACCACCAGATTGCCGTCGACGCACTTGGCATCCGCGAAGCCCAAGCGCGGCGAGCGATCCTCTGTCTCGAGGAAGACCGCCCCGAGGTTCTGATCCGCCGGGACGTGCTGCCCGTCCGGGCGCCAGCTGAGAGGATTGGTACAGAGTCGCTCGCGTCGGTCGCTCCCGTTGAGATCGAACCTCGTCGGCACGAACGCCGGGCCCCGCGCCTGATAGGCGACGACGCAATGGAGGTCGTCGTGCGACCGGCAGGGTTCGATGCCGGGCGTCCGTTCGCGCAGCCCTTCGCCCGTGACTTCGCCGCCGATGAGGTACGCGGCCACGAGCTGATCGCGGAGCTCGCTGCCGTGAATGACGTCGGCGAGCAATCGCGTTGCCAGGATGGCCCCCTGACTATGTGCCGCCAATATGAACGGCCTATGGCTCCCTCGTCGGGCCTGAAAAGCCATGAACGCGCGCCGAACGTCGCCGTATGCGACGTCGATCGCGTGTTGCCCATCTTCGGATGGTCGGTAGAACGCCGTACCGTTGGCCTGCCGGTAGCGCGGGGCGTACACGGCGCAACATGCATTGAAGGCGGAGGCTTGGATTCCCGTCGCCACCCTGTCCGTATCGGCGTTCAGGCGAGCGTCGCTCGTCGACGCGTTCCATTCCGAGCCGACGTACGAAGTCGGATGTACGTAGAACGCGTCGACGGGTGCCGTGCGTTGATCGATCGACGCGAAACCCACCGGATACTGGTCGGCCGCATCATCGCGCTCGGGCAGCGCACTCCAGCTCGAGTCATCCTCGTATTGCGGAGGCACAGGCACCGCGGTCACATCGAAGGACGTGCGCGGGGTCATTGCCCAGTCGATCACGGATTCGATGTTCGCGACGGCGAGAGCCAGCACGAGCACCAGCGCAATGGCCACGAAACCCAAGATTCGGACAAACCGTACGCGGAGCTTCATGTTTTCCCCTCCTTCCGAGGGACGAAACCGAACGCCAAGACATCACCGAGATCTTGCAGCAGTCGTTCGAGGTCGACCCCGTGACGTAGCTTCCCCGCGCGATGAAGGTTGATCGCGCCATGGGTCGCCGCCCACAGGACCTGACCGAGCCTCGCCGGTGGCAGCGTGGTGAGCCCGGCAGCATGGGCCTCGACGAGCGGTGATTCGGCCAACTCGCGGTAGCGCTTCACCGCCGCGTCGTGCTCGGGGCCACCCCCATGAGCATCGAAGATCATGTCGTAGAGGGCCGGCCTGCTCAACGCGAACTTCACGTAGGCGCGACCAACCGCGGCGAGCCTCGCTTCGAGCGACGGAGCGCCCTGCATCGCCTTCTCGGACTCCGCGGACAGGGCACCAAGGGCCGCCACACGAACCGAATCGAGCAAGGCCTCCTTGTCGGGGAAGTACGTGTACGGGGTGGTGCGGCTCACGCCGGCGGCCGCGCCGACTCGACGCAGTGAGCACGCATCGCGCCCCTCGCGCTCGACGATACGCATCGCAACGGCCGTGAGGCGTGCGCGCATCCGCTGCGCTTCCTTCTCTGTCAGGATCCGCCCCTGCACCGGACTGACGCTAGTCTAGAATTTGACGCTGTCAAATAGTTGCCCGAAACGCCGATGCGAGGGCCGGCTCGAAGCTGCTACGCCTGCACCTTCGCGCCTCCCCGCTCGCGCGCTCGTTCACGGACGCGGCACGGCTGCGCGCACGTCGACTGGCATCTCGGGCGCGAAGGGCTCGAAGTTCTCGACGAACATCTGGGCGAGCCGGCGCGCTCGTTCGTCGTACGCGGCCGGGTCATGCCAGGTCTTGCGCGGATCGAGCAGCTCGGCAGGCACGTCCTTGCACGCCGTCGGGACCTCGACCCCGAGCGTCGGGTCGCGCCGGAACGCGACCTGGTCCAGAGAGCCATCGAGCGCAGCTCGGATCATCGCTCGCGTGTGCGCGATGGAGATGCGTTTGCCGGTACCGTACGGCCCGCCCGTCCAGCCCGTGTTGACGAGCCACGCAGCAGCCCGGTGGCGCTCGAGACGCTCACCGAGCAGTCGGGCATAGACCGGAGGCGGAAGCGGTAGGAAGGGCGCTCCGAAGCAGGCGCTGAAGACCGCCCGCGGCTCGGTCACGCCACGCTCGGTTCCGGCCACCTTGGCGGTGTATCCGGAGATGAACTGGAACATCGCCTGCGCCGTCGTGAGCTTCGAGATGGGCGGCAAGACGCCGAACGCGTCCGCCGTCAGCATGATGATCGCGCTTGGGTGACCTGCCATGCCGTCGTGACGCGCGTTTTCGATGAACTCGAGCGGATAAGATGCGCGTGTGTTCTCGGTGAGCGAATCGTCGTCGAGATCGAGCTCTCGCGTACGAGCATCCATGGCGACGTTCTCGAGGATCGTCCCGAACCGGCGCGTCGTGGCGTAGATCTCTGGCTCGGCCAAGGGCGACAAGCGGATCACCTTCGCATAACAGCCGCCCTCGAAATTGAAGGTGCCGTGATCGCTCCATCCATGCTCGTCGTCACCGACGAGCGGCCGAGAAGAATCCGTGGAGAGAGACGTCTTTCCGGTGCCGGAGAGCCCGAAGAAGATGGCCGTGTCGCCCCCGGTGCCGACGTTCACCGAGGAGTGCAGCGGCAGCACACCTTGCTGCGGGAGCACGAAGTTCATCACGGTGAACATCGCCTTCTTGATCTCGCCTGCGTACTGCGTGCCCCCGATCAGGATGAGGCGCCGAGCGAAGTGAACGATGACGAACGACTCGGAATGAGTTCCGTCGATCGAGGGGTTGGCGTGAAAGCCGGGAGCATGGACCACCGTGAAGCGGGGCGACTCGACCGACACTTCGTCGCTCAGGCGGATGAACATGTTGTGGGCGAACAGGCTGTGCCAGGCCGTCTCGGTGAGCACGCGAACGGCGAGCCGATGGTCGGGGTCCGCTCCCACGGCGCAGTCCTGGACGAACAGGTCCTTCCCCTGCAGGTAGACGAAGAGCCGACGCCGCAACCTCTCGAACGATGCCTCGTCGATCGGTCTGTTCACGTCGCCCCACCAGATTCGCCCCTCGGTCGACGGTTCGCGAACCAGGAACTTGTCGTTCGGAGAGCGGCCCGTGTGTTGACCGGTACGAACCACGAGCGGGCCGCTGCGCGCGAGCCGGCCTTCGTGCCGACGGATGGCCTCCTCGTAGAGCACGGAAGTGACGAGGTTCCGACGCGCCAGCGCGAGCTTCGCGAGCGCATCCTCGTCGAGATCGGCGCGCTGCTGACGAGATGGAAACGCAGAGTCGGGCGTGAGCATGGGACCTCCACCGGCACAGGACGGTCCCTCGAATCGCAAGGACCGTACCCCGTGGGCCGGACGGGACCGTCCGCCCGCCATAGGCCGCCCCTTCGAAGCGCTCGCGCCTTCTCCACGAGGTCGACAGCGGCTACGCGCTCGACGAGCCCGGCCGGCGTACGCGGCAAGGCAGCCGCGCTTGTGGTGCGTTTGGGCTGCGCCGGCGTACCTCCGACCGGCACGCCTTTGGAGGCGAAACCGAGCGAGCAGAGCTCGAAGTGGCGCGAGCGACAGCGTGAGCTCGCGCCGGAGCTCGAAGGCTACTTCGCCTTGTTCGGCGCGCCCGGCGTCGGGGCGGTGACCTCGAACTCGCCGCTGGAGTCGCCGTTCGGCATGCGACCCCACGTGTCTTCGCCGCTCGCCGCCTTCGCCGGATAGACCACGCTCCCGACGATGCCGCCGTCGCTCGCGAGGAGGAAGATGGTCTCGCCGTTCTTGTTGCTGATCCCGAACTCGGCGTTGAAGCAGAACGACTGCCCGCCCTCGGGGCAGGTCTTACCGGCGTCGACGCCGCCACCACGGACGATGCCATACGCTCCGGCAGCGAGCTTCGTACCCTCGGGGAACGTGACGGCCTCGGACAGCTTCGGCTCGCCGGTGGTCTTGTCGCTGTCGGCGACCTTCCAGCCACCGATGTCGATCGCCGTGGCGCTCGAGTTGACGAGCTCGATCCACTCGTCGCCAGCGGAGATCTCGTTGATGAGCACGGTGGAGGACGAGCCCGTGGTCGCGTCGAACGTGTTGCCGCTCGAGCCCGACGAGCCGCTCGAGCCCGACGAGCCGCTCGAGCCCGACGAGCCGCTCGAGCCGCTCGAGCCGCTCGAGCCGCCGCCATCGGCGACGTCGGAGGGCGTGACGCCATCGGTGGACTCCGAACATGCCCAGGCGAAGGTGGCGACCGAAGCGAGAGCGAAGACGACGAAGAAACGACGCATGAGGGCCTCCATCAGAAGACGACACGAAGGACGGCGCGCAGGTCCCAGGCATCGGAGCCGGGGAGCTCGCTCTGCGCACGCTTGGTGGGGATTGAGCGGGTGAGCGCGAGGAAGGTCTCGACGGGGAGCGCGACGCGATAGCCCGCGCTTCCCCAGATGCTCGTGAGGAAGTCGTTCGGCTCGGTCTCGACGTCACGAACGACGTGATCGAGGCGGGCGCCGAAGAGCAGGCGCGGGAGCGGTTCGACGCGCACGAACGCGCTCGCGAGGATCGTGCGCTGGGTGCCGAGCTGGGCCACGCCCCATGCGTGCGTGAGGTAGGCGCCGGCGCGGACACGCTCTCCCTGCCAGACGAGGCCGCCCGTGACCCGGTCGGCGCGGGCACGTGAGGTCCCGGTCGATCCGGCAACGTAGGAGCCGAAGATGCCGAGCGGACGGAGCGCACCGTCCGGCAGCGGATGGACCTCGACGGCACCTTCGAACGTCTTGCCGCGATTGAGCTCGCGGCTCGTGTAGCCCTCACCGTTGTAGGCCGCCGCCGCGATCCAGCCGTAACCGCGCGGCAGGTCTACGCGCGCCTTCGCGCCGAGGTCCGCGGGCGTCATGAGCCCGTTGGCCTCGAGCCCCGATGGCGCGACGGCACGGAGCATCCACGTTCCGTCGAGGTTCGGCACCGTGAGCGTCGGGATCACTCCCGCCGAGATCTCGAGCGGGGTCGCGACGCGATAGGCGCCGTAGGCCTCGCGCACGCGCAGCACGAGGCTGTCGCCTGCCACGCCCACGAGGGATCCCTCGCTCGCCGAGCGGGTCGCCTCGAGCACCACGCGACCACGCGCCTTGTCGAGCTCACCCTCGACGGCTGCATGCACGCGCGGGACGTCGAACGTGTGGAACCAGGTCTTGTTGTTCCCCGGCCCGTCGAAGGCGCGATAGCTGTATTGCGCAATCACCTCGAGCCCGACCCGGACCGGTCCCTGCCCGCGCGTCGCGGCCTCGGTCGGCGGCGCGGCGTGTCCGACCGGAGCACCGTCCTCGGCGGTCGGCTTCGGCGCTCCCGCGTCCGGCTCGGCTGCGGGGGCAGCGGTCGTGGGCGGAGGCGCAGCGCCTGCATCGAGGTCGGCCGAAGGCGCGGGGGTGCCGGCGTCCTCGTCCTGCGCTGCAGCGGGAAGCGTGAATGTGATGAGGGTGAGCGCGAAGAAAGAAGCGAGCGCGGCGCGCAGCGTCGAGCGCATCATCGGGTGTCCGGGAGCGGAGGTAGGAGCGGAGGTAGGAGCGGAGGTAGGAGCGGAGGTAGGAGCGGAGGTAGGGGCGGAGGTAGGGGCGGAAGAGGGGGTGGAGTGCCGAAGAGGAGCGCGAGGTCCGGCCGCGGCGCATCGCTCGGATCGAAGTGGATCCCGAGGCGGAGTCCGTTCGTGCGGTGGAGCGAGCGGACGAAGCGATGATGATCGGCGACGACGAGGTCTGCGTACGCGACGCCCACGTCGGCTTGTTCGTCGCTGAAGCGATCGGGGGCGTGGGCAAAGCGCGCGAAGATCGCGCGCGCGTTCGCCGTGCCGTCGGGGCCGGAGGTGTGAACGCGCGCGACGATCGAGCCGAGGACGGTGCCGAGCGCGGAGATCGCCTCCACCGTTCCTTCCTCGTCGGCCATGCGCGCGACGCGGATGTTCTTCTGTCCCTCCGACTCGACGCGGATCTGACAGGGGAACCCGAGCCACTGCGTCCAGCCCCAGAGCGGCTCGGCATCCGGCCGCGCCCAGGCCTGCCGTGCGGAGCGGACGACGCGCTCGCCGACGGTGTCGTGGTAGACGCCTGGCGCGTACAGACCGCCGATCCCCGAGTCGGCGAGCTCCTTCAGCTCGAGGAGGACGTCATCCGCCGGATCGTCGGTCGGCCCGCGCACGAGCAGGATCGCGCGGAGGCGCGGCCAGCTCGCCACCCCGCTTCCGAACTCGCGCACGGCATCGAGGAGCTGGACCTGCTCCGGCGGCGGCGGTGCGACGAGCGAGGTGCGCCAACGCTCGATCGCCTCGGGGAGCGACGCCAGCACGCTTGCCGGCAAGTCGGCGTAGACGTTCTGCGCATCATCCGGATCGATCGGTCCCCGAACGATGCGACGGCGGCCGTTCTCGAGCACGGTGAGATCGGCGAGCTCGCGGCGAGACGCATGGTCACGCTCCGAGCGCCTGAAGACGTCGGCGATGATCGGGCTCGCCGCCTCGGTGCCCCGTCCCGGCGGTGTCCCGCGTGCAGCCGCCTCGATCCCCGCGCGGTAGGCGTCCGCCGCGGCCCGTGCGATCGACCGACGTGCGTCGACTGCGAGCTGACGCGCCGCCGCGTCTTCGGGGTTCGACAACATCGCGGCGAGCGCCATCCCGGCGGTCAGGCGACGGACGTCCCAGAGGTACGGAGCGCGGTCGGCGGAGTCGAAGTCGTTGGGCTCGATCGCGATCGAGCCGTCGCTCGCGCGGAGCGCACCGAAGTTCTCGGGATGCGGATCGCCGATGCTCGGCACGAGCGGGACGTCGAGGTCGAAGCCGGAGACGGCGACCGTGGTCGAGCCGGTCCGCACGTCGCTCCGGTAGACGGGGACTGTCCCGCGGTAGAACTCGAAGACGCCGCCCGCCATCCGCGTGTACTTCCCGGCGCTCAGGAGAGGCCGCGACCGGATGTACGGCTCATCGGCCGCTGCCATCACGGCGACGATCTGCCCTTCGCGCGCGTCCGCCGGAGCGTCGTCGCATCCGCTTCCGGCCGCGAGCAGGACGGCGGTGAGCGCGAGGCCGAGACGGCCGGCACGACGGCATGACTGCGTCAGGCGTGGCTGCGGCACCCGCCGTGTTGTGGTCGAGTTCAGTGACGAGAGCGAGGCAGGCGCGCAAGCTTCGGCGTCCAACGTGGAACGAACGTGTGAACTCGTCCCTCGCCCCTCACGTCCACGGTCGGATGACAGTGAGGTCGCCGACGCCTAGAAGCTCCCGCCGATCCCCGCGCTCGTGCCCGCGAACCAAGGGGTCACCCGCCCCGTGGAAGCGGTCGTCCTCTCCTGCCCCGTGAGGAGGAAGTACGTGCCGATTCCAACACCGATGAACCCGACTCCGAAGCCAATCGTCGAGGCGGTGGCTTGCAGCGTCAGCGAGTCGCCGGTGTTGCGTTCGGAGGTCGGGCAGATCCGGTCGGCACAACGCGCGTCTAGATCGGACTTCGTTCCGAGCGCGATCGCACCGAACACCGTTCCGGCAGCAAGCCCGACGACGCCGGCGCCGTAGCCGACGAAGACCATCGGCGAGAGGGGCTCGCGCGATGTCGGGTTCCCCGAGCCGCCCGAGACGTCACTGGTGGGCGCAGACGGCTTCTCCACTGGCACGGCAACGAGCTCGAGACGCACCTTCGTCGTATCGCCCCCTGCGAGCTCGACGGACTGCACGACCGGGACGTAGCCGTCTTTGGTGGCGCCGAACTTCCGGAGGCCTGCGCTCACGTCCACGGGACCAACCGGCGAAGCCCCGACCGACACGTCATCGACCGTGATCTGCGCGCCGGGAACGTTCGTCTCGATCGTGACCTTCGCGACGCGACCGTTGAGCTCCTCGATGTCCTTCTCCACTTGCTGACGGCGCTGCGCCGGCAGCTGAGGACCTTGCACACGAAGATACTCTTCGAGGGTCTGCAGCGCGGCGGCGTACTCGCGGAGCTGGAAGTACGTCTGACCGATGTTGTAGAGGATGGCGCGGTTCGCCGACAGGTCGTACGCACGCTTGAACTCGACGAGCGCCGCTCGGTAGTCCTCTTCGGAGTAGAGCTTCACACCGCGCTGGAAGTGGACCTTGGTCTCGGTGTCGTTCTGAGTCTCCGTCACCGGCGCCTTCGGCGCTGACTGCGCGCTCGCGATCGAGCCGGCAAGAGTCGTCGCCACGAGCACCGCGAGGCGAACGAGACCAGCGTGGGCGCGGGTCATTGCGCCTCGCAGAAGCCGAAGTTGCAGCTCTGTCCGGAGCTGCACTCGGCGTTGGACGAGCAGGCCTGGCACGTCGTCGATCCGGTGGCCTCACGATCGAAGGCGCAGCCGCAGGCACGCGCCGGCTTGAAGGAAGACATCGCGCCCATCTCGCTCGTGCGCTGCACCCTCATCGCACACGGCGGGACCACGTGTTGCCGGACGGCGGTTCGAATCAGCTCCACCCCGAGCGGCGGCGGCTCGCTTCCCGCGAGATACGCGATGAGGTCGCGGGCGCGTGGATGCTTCGCGAGGCCCGTTCCGTCGACCTGCGTGAAGAGGTGAAGCGGGCCCCAGATCGCGTAGCGCCCGTCGCGCACGTTGCGCTTGTCGAGCGGGCGGACATCGGGAAGGTATCCGCACCGCTGGCCGAAGTGCTGGTAGGCGAGCTGCTTCAGCTCGGGACGAGCCGAATAGTCGGCCGCGAGAATGCCGATCGCCTTGTCGGCATCCGCCTGGGCGATGAGCCCCGAGAGGCTCGTGAAGATGTTGTCGCTATTGCCGCGGTCGATCCCTCGCCAGCGCTTTGCGTTCACCCCAATGGCGGCGCCGATCATCTGCTGGGTTCCCGAGAGGTCGTTGCGACGAAAGAGGAACGCATCGTCGAGCCATGGCGCGAGCGTCCCGAGGCCGAACGTCAGGTAAGCCGCCTCGGCGCTGATCGATTGCTCGCGCGAGCCCTTGTTCACCGCGAACGTCATCGCCTGGATCGGGCCCTGGAAGTCGACGACGCCTTGCGGCAGCCCTGCGCCGCCGAGCCCACACGTCTGAGCGAAGACGTCGGAGATCCCGATGTCGGCGATCGTGCCGGCAGCGAGCGTGCACGTCTCTTCCTTGGCGGTCTTGGATCCGGCAGCGAGGGTCGCGCTGTTCGCATCCCAATAGCTCGCATTCGTCGAGTCGTTGCTCGCCATCGGCGCGCCCGAGAGGATCGCGCTCGCGCCGGTACATGACCCCTGGCTCAGGTAGACGATCGTGGCTGGACGCAGCGGATCGACGAAGATGGCCGGCGCCAACGCTGCGATCAGCGGCTTCGCTGCAGACGAGCCCGTGACATAGACGACCGTGGGGACGGGGGTCCCGGTACCAGCATCTGGAGCCACACCGCCGGGCTGGAGCTTCTGCAGTGCCGTGCAGCTCGCAGCGTCGGCATCGTTCGTCGCGAGGAAGGTCGCGGTGAGCGCGAGGAGCGCGCTTCCGAGGAGCTTCGATTTCTTCACGTCACGTACCCCCTTCAGGCGGCGGAAGAGGCGGGAGGCCCCCGTCGGGCAGGAGAAGGCCTTCGAGACGGTTGCGGTCGAACGGCGTGCATGGAGACTCGCCGCACGCGTTCAAGAACTGCTCGTTCGTCGCGGGCTCGCAGGCGTAACAGGTCGTGGTCAGGTCGTCGTCACAGCCCGCGTCCGACTCGGGCGCCATGACATCGGTCCCGACATCGGGGCTCCCCGCTTCGACGGGTTGGTCGCGAAAGTCGTAGGAGCCGACGACGAGATTGCAGCCGAAGGCGAATACGCCGACGGCGCCCACGAGAAGGCGACCCACGCGAGGGAAGCGACCCACGCGACGGGATGTGCGGTGCATGCCGGAAGGCCGGTTCATCTTGGTTCCAGGTCCGTGTCGATCGGTCGCTGGCGTTTGCCGGGTTTGGACGGCGGTGAGGCCGGGGCTTCGGGTGCTCCGGCGGAAGACGGCGGCGCCGCGGGCCGTCCGAGAGGTGCGGCCGGTCCGTTGTTCACGACGGGGGCCCGATCGAGCCTCAGCACGAGGTCGACGTCATGATCGAAAACGACGACCTCGGTCCTCGTCACGTAGCCGGGGGCTTCGGCCCGAACCTGATGCGCGACGCCATCCCTGCGGATGGAAGCGACGTGCGGATTCGAAGGAAGCGCGACACCATCGAGCAGAAGGCGGGCGGTCGCCGGCGAGGCTCGAAGCTGCACGTGAACGGTCGCGGTTGCGGAGGGCACCGTCGTCGCGCTCGGCACCATGACCGTCGTGGCCTCGGGGGCTGCGGGTGCAGTCGTCTCGACCGACGCGGTCTCCGTCGCTCGCGCGCCTGCACGCGCCGCCGAGATCGCGAGCCCAGCGAGGAACGCGAGGACGAGCGTGCCGACGAGCACCCCCGCGAAGATCGCCGTGCGTGACCGTGGTGCCGGACGGTTCAGGACCGGAGGCGCCATCACGGCCGACACGTGCGAGCCCGGCTGTGATCCGGGATGGGAGCCGGGCTGCGATCCGGGAACGGATCCCGCCCCGGGAACGGGCTCCATCAATCGCGGAAGGACCGCGTTTGCGCCCGACAGCGAGAGCATGGGCTGACTCTGCGACAGCCCCGGATGCGAGCCGCTCATTGCCGGATCGTTCAGGCGAACCAGACCGATGCTCCACGAGCGACCGCTCGACGCGGCTTCGCGCAGGAGCTGCAGCTGGTTGTTCACCGCGGCAGAGACCTCTGCCCGTTCGGCCGCGAAGCCGCGCGTCATCTCCGCCCCCAGCTCACGGAGCGATTCATGGCCGCCGTCCGGACGTGTCGCCAGCCAGGCCTCGAGATCGCGACGGAGCATGTCGGCGGTCACGTAGCGTGCCTCCGGGAACGCAGCGGTGGCCCGTGCGACCACGTTGGCGAGCTGGATGTCGACGTCGGGAACTGCTTCGACGAGCGACGGCACGTCGTTGGTCACGAGCCGACGGAGGACGCCTTCGGTCGAGTAGCCCGACCACATCCGCTTGCCGGCAACCGCCTCCCAGAGAAGGACGCCGATCCCGAAGATGTCGGCACGTCGATCGATCGACTCGCTTCGAGCGTGCTCGGGCGCCATGTACGGCACTTTGCCCTTCACGACGCCGACGCTCGTCTCGTGACTCTGGCTCATCGCCTTGGCCACGCCGAAGTCGACGAGCTTCACCTGGCCGTCGTAGGTGACGAAGACGTTGTGCGGGCTGACATCGCGATGGACGACGTTCAACGGAACATCGTCGAGGTCGCGGAGCTCGTGGGCATAGTGGAGCCCGTTGCATGCCTCGGCGAGCACGCGTACGTGCGAGGCGAGCGGCAGGTTGCCGGAGCGCCCAAGACGTGAGCGGACGCGGAGCAGCGACTGACCGTCGAGATACTCCATCGCGAAGAACGCGCGGCCGTTCTCTACGTTCACCTCGTTCGTCTGCACGACGTTCGGATGGCTCAGCCGCGCCGAGAGGCGTGCCTCGTCGAGGAACATGTGGAGGAAGCCTTCTTCCTCGATCAGCGACGGCTTCAGCTCCTTGATGACGCTGAGCTTGGCGAAACCGGCCGGCCCCTGCGCCACCGCAAGGTACACGTGCCCCATGCCGCCCTGCGCGAGCTCGATGATGAGCCGATACCTTCCCAGCTGAAGGGCCGGCGGGGCGCTGTAGGATTGCGCGGTCACGTGCGGCCGGACGGTAATCGTTGCGCCGCACGGTTCCGCGCTCCCACAGCGACGGGAAGGTGACATTACGCGGTCACGAAGCTCTCTCGACGGCGCGCGACGGAGGAGCGTGTGCGCGCGGCTGTTCTGCCCGAGCGTCATGCGGAGGCGGAGGGATGGACGACGCCACGCGCGCGAAGCTCATGCTTGGCCTCTCGAACGTCCGGAGCTTCCCCCCCGACGGTGACGCTGGCAGTGTCTGCGCCCAGCTACGGTGGAGTCCTCGTCGATGAAGTCGTTTCGTCCCGATCGCGCTCGCGTGGCACGCGAGATCCGCGCCACGGTTCGCCTCGCGCTGCCGCTCATCCTCGCGCAGCTTGCGGCGGTCGGCACCAACATGGTCGACGCGATCCTCGCAGGCCATCACAGCGCTCACGTGCTCGGAGCCGTCGCCGTGGGAGCCAGCATCTGGTCGCTTGGAATCTTCAGCGGCATCGGCGTGATGATGGCCGTCCCGCCGTCGGTATCTCAACTCGACGGCGCCGGCCGCCGTCATGAGGTCGGTGCCGTGTTCCGCCAGGCGCTTTGGTTGGCGCTCGCCATGGGCATGTTGCTCTGGTTCGCCGTCCGCCATGCGGCTCCCCTCATCGCCCTCATCGGAGTCGCCCCGGGGCTTCGTGACGAGGTCGGGGAGTTCTTGCACGCGATCAGCTGGGGAGCGCCCGCTCTCACCTGCTACTTCGCGCTGCGCGGCCTGTCCGAAGGCCTGTCGATGACACGTCCGTCGATGTACTTCAGCCTCGGCGGCCTGGCCGTCCTCGCGCCGCTCGGCTACGTGCTGATGTTCGGAAAGCTCGGCCTTCCGCCACAAGGCGCGCGTGGCTGCGGCATCGCTACGGCCCTCGTGCTCTGGCTCGAGATGGGCGCGTTCGCCATCTACATCGCACGCCACCGCAACTACCGAGGGCTTGGTCTCGGGGAGCGTTTCGACCCTCCACGTCTCGCGCGAATCGGCGAGCTGCTCTGGGTGGGCCTGCCGATGGCGGTGACGCTGCTCGCCGAGGGCGGCCTCTTCGTGGCGGTGGCGCTGGCGCTCGGAACGCTCGGCGAGGACGTGGTGGCCAGTCATCAGGTGGCGCTGAACATCGCCTCCTTCTTCTTCATGATCCCGCTCGGACTCGCGATGGCGATCACCGTGCGGGTCGGGCATGCGGTCGGGCGTGGCGATGCGAGCGGCGTGCGCTACGCCGGCTTCTGCGGGATCGGCCTGACCCTCGTCACGCAGTTGGTCTCGGCAGGACTGATGCTGAGCATGCCGCACGTCATCGCGTCGCTCTACACCCGCGACGTGGCGGTGATCGCGACGGCAACCGAGCTCATCGTCCTGGCCGGGTTCTTCCAGTTCTCGGACGGGATCCAGGTGGCGTCGAACGGCGCGCTGCGCGGCCTCAAGGACACTCGCGTGCCGATGGTGTTCACCTTGTTCGCCTATTGGATGGTCGGCATGCCGGTCGGCTGGTGGCTCGCGTTTCGACAGGGGCTCGGCGCGCGCGGCATGTGGATGGGCCTCATCGCGGGGTTGAGCGTGGCCGCCGTGCTGCTCTTCACACGCTTCGCGCGGAGCTCCTCCCGTGAGCGCTGGCGGCGCGCGTCGACCGTGACCTGAAGCTTCCCGCCGGCGCCGGACCGTCCCGGAACCGATGTCGGCGGGTCGGGCCCGCCGTCAGCAGGGGATCTCGCAGTCGACCCAGCGGTCCTGGCCGTCGCGCTCGAACGTTCCGTGAGCGGCGCCTTCAGCCCGCACGTCGGAACGCGCGTACGGCATCGCGTGCTTGTCGAACGTCTTCAGGATCTCGGGCCGCGGGATGCCGTTGCGGTATTGCCCCTTCCCCTTCTGCGTCGACATCATCGCGGGCGTGCCTTCGGCGAGGTGCTCGTCGAGGAAGACGAGCGGCGTCGCATTGTGGCTTCCGTGGTGGCCGACCTTGAAGAAGGTCGCGCTCGCAGCGAGAGCGAGGGAATCCGCATCCTCGAGGATCTTCATCCAGGCGCCGACCTCGGCATCGCCGGTGAGGAGCAGCTTCGCCGCGCCGAGCTCGATCACGAGCACGAGGCTCTCGCCGTTCAGATACGCATCCGTCGCCGCCGCGATGTCGGTGATGTCGCCGTTGAACTCGCGAATCATGTCGATCGACTTGCGCTGGAAGGGAGGACGCGCAGGCGCTTTCTGGAGGCGCCACTCCGGACCGAACGGCAGCGAATCCGTCTCACCGCCTTCGGGCGCGACCCCCGCCATGACTCCCCAGCCCGCAGGCACGGACTTCTTTCGACGGTAGGCCGGGTCCCTCGACGGACCGAGCACGTGAATCGTCGCGCCGGGAAGCACCGGCGATTCGAACTGAAACGGCAGCTTCTTGCCGTCCGGCAGATACCGCCGCTTGGCTCGACCTCCGTCCGCGCGCTTCATCCCACGACGGAGGTTCGCGATCCCCTCCGCATTCGTCCGCGCATTCCAGAGCATCCAGGCGAGGGCTTCCTTGTCCTCGTCGCTGCTCTTCGTCGCCGGAAGCGCTTTGGCAGCCGCGTCCTCGAGCACTCCATCGGGTTTGACGAGCCCATGAGCGGAGTCCATCAGACGATTCCAGAACGCGAGCGACGGCTCCTCCTTCTCGACGCCTTCCCGGGCAGTGAACGGAAGCCAGACCTCCTCGACGCCGATCTCTTTCCACTGCTCCGTCTGCCCGAAACCGGAGATGTGGTCCTGATGGCGATGGGTCGCGACCACGACATCGAGACCTTCTCCGTCGAGGTCCTTCTTGATCTGTTCGATCAGCCCGCGATCATCGAACTTCCCTTTGCCGTTCGTGTGATAGCCGCAGTCGACCAACATCCGACGCTCGCCGTCCTTCGTTGGAAGCCGGATCAAGAAACAATCTCCGAATCCGACGTTGTACATCCGGATTCGAATGCGCCGCTTCCCGGCCGGCGACATCGCCATCGCAGTGGTCATCGGGGCCTCCCTTCGTGCATGCCGCGATAGTCGACGGCGAATGGATCGCGACCGGCGCCGTGGAGCCTCCAGCCGAGCGCATTCGTGGTTGCGAGCGCCGCCGCTCGTTCGAGGTCGGCTTTGCGTGTGTTCGGAGCCTTGGTGCGAATCAGAAAGCGCAACTTGCCGTTCACGCCGATGACGAGCGTTGCGCCGGTCGGAAACGACATCGCCTCGCCGGACGCGAGCGTCACCGGTGTCATCTGGACGAGCTGAACGACGAGCCCGAACCGCAAGGTCCCGTCCGCCGTCACACGATGACTGCCGTGAAAACCGACCGTGCCGAGATCGCCGGCGGACAGTCGGAGCTCCGCTCGCTTCTCGGCATCGAGACCGGCAAACCACGCCAGGATCGCGGCACGGAGCTGCTTTTGCGCGGGCACGTCTCGATCGGCCGAGTCTCCGCTCCCGCTCGAGACGACCTCCGGCGCTTGTTGCTTCGAGTCAGAGGCGCGTTCGCCTGACGCGAAGAGATCTGCTTCGTCATCGTCCTCGCGCGTGTCGGAGCGTTGCTGTTGCGCTCCGATCTGGACGGCCAGGTCGACCCACTTCTGGAACTCGGGCTCGTGATCGCTCCACGCCTCGCGCGGCGGCGAGTCGAGGAGTAGTGCGCTGACGGCGAGCGAGCCGGCGTCCATCGCGAAGATGCCTCGACGGCGACACCCCTCGATGATTGCGGCCCGGAGACCGCTCTCGTCGAGCGGGTTGAGCTCCCAATCCGCGGTCACCAGGGCGCGGAGGAAGGCGCCGAAGTCGACGTCCGCCGGAGGCAGGTAGTCGAACGCGCGGATGCACATCGTCAGCACCCCCTGCGCCGTCCGAACGCATTCGGCGGTGAGGCGAGCGACGAGGTCGGGATGGAGCGCGCCCTCGGGGAGGATCCCGCTTCCGCCAGTCGCGATCCGGATCAGATCGGCGGAACGACGGTCGAACGTCGTTTGAAACCCATCGAAGATGGCCGCGAGGAGGACCTCACCGAGGTCGTGCTCCTCCTCCACGTCCTGAATGCGCTTCGTCGAGCACAGTGCCGTGCGAAGCGCAGCGCCGCTCCCGAGTCCTTGACCGAACTGCGCGGCAATTTCCGTCAGCCGGGCGCTGTTGGCGAGCTTTCCGCGAGCTTCCTGCAGCGCTTGCTGGACGAGATCACGAAACGTGAGCCGCTGGAACACCGCGACGATGTCTGCGAAGGCCTCGTGAAACGCACGCACATGCGGGTTGGTCGCGATGTTGAAGTGCGGTCGAAGCCGGTCGACGATGGCGTGCGTCACTTCGTGCGCCACGATGTCGTGCGAGAGACACGTGAAGATCGTCTGCCCGGGAAGGTTCTCTCCCGGCGACTCGTCGCTCGCACGGAAGTATCCGAACAGAACGGCGCGCAGCTTCGGGTGGTAGAAGGCATTCGCTCCGCGGAACGCATGCGGCACGAGTCGGAGCCGGCGCCGACTCTTGAAGTAGATCATTCGCCCGAGCGCACGATCGAATTGCTCGAGCGTTCGCATCGCCACGGCGTAGACCATCTGCTGGTGGAACTGCGGGTCCGACTCCGACGGCTCGAGGCCGTGCTGCATCGCGATGTGAGCGCTGTCGAGGTCGACAGGCTCGAGCCAGACCGCCTCCTGGCCGGACGTATCGACATCGGCGACCTCGATCCGTCGTCCAAAGAAGCTCGCGTCTCTCCGTTCGAGCTCCTCGAAGCGCAGCTGGACCGTTGCTCTGTGCTCCCCCCCACGAGCCACCATCGGATCGATCGCGAAGATCCGAAGGTGTCGATACTCCGGGCGCGTCTGCTCGGGCGATCTCCGCATTATCCCTCTCCCCTCGTCCTCGGCGCTGGCCGCGGAGCGAGCGCCGACATCTTCTCCGGCCACCACGAGCGCGACAAGTGTTCATGCTCCAAGGAGCCGACGTTCCACCGGTCGGGATGGTCGAGCGCTTGGGGGCCGGCGCCCTGGGATCCGCAACTCGAACGCGATCCCGACATGAACGGCGCAAGCGACTGGCGCCAAAGAGCCCTTCCAAGCTTCAGCGCCGAAGTTTGCTCGTGCGACTCACAATCGTCACACGACTGAAGTAGTGGTCACCGGGCGAGGCGTCCTACCCGCCCTTCCGACGGGCGCCTCGATCGGACGTAGCGGAACCGGTCCCGGGAATCGCGGAGATCGCGGGACGGCGCTTCGCTCGACGACGCAAACGTTGGCTCATGGCGGGCTCGAACGCCAGACAGGAGGCCCCGGTGTCGAACATCCAACATCTTCTGGTCCCGACCGACTTCGGCGAAGCATCCAACGCGGCGATCGAGCTTGCGCTCGCGCTCGCCTCGAAGCTGGACGCAGAGGTCACCCTCCTGCACGCGACGTGGCTGCCCCCGGTCTACTACTCGACCTACGCCGGAGGGCTCGCCTGGCCGACCGACGAGCTCGAGGGAGAGGCCAAGAAGGAGCTCGACGAGCTCGTGGCGAAGACTCGAACGCGCTACTCCAAGGTCAACGGGACGCTCGTGGCAGGCGATCCGTGGGAGTGCATCCTCGCCGCTGCGACGAAGCATGGCGCCGACCTCATCGTGATGGGCACGCACGGCCGCCGTGGGATCCCGCGCGCTCTCCTCGGGAGCGTCGCCGAGAAGGTCGTCCGCTCGTCCCCCATTCCGGTCCTCACCACCTCCGCTACGAGCACTGCTCAGTAGCCGCTCCGCTCGGGAGACGAGCTCGCACCATCTCGTCAGCGTGCCTTCGCCTTCGCGCGGCCCTTGAGGAGCATATCGGGGTCGCGTTCGATCGCCTCCGCGAGCTCGGTGACGGCCTCGGCGGCCTCGCGGATGCCGCGCATCGTCGACTCGAGCTCGCGCGTCGTCCGCTTCGTCCCTCGGCCGAGGTCCTCGATCGCTCCGGCAGCGTGAGTTGCTCGAGCGAGCAGGCCGGCGTCTCCATCGATCCGATCGAACATGGCGTTCATCCGACCGACCGCCCCGTGGAGGTCGTCGAGCATGCGCGCCGACCGCTCGGGAAGCCCCGCGCGGTCGAGGCCCCGGACCACGTGGTCGAGCGAATCGAGGACCCGTTCGGCATGCGCGAGCGCCGAGGCGGCCTTATTCGTGACATCGTCCTCTTCCAGCCGCGCCATCATGCGGTCGAGGCGGGACATCGCCGCCACCACCGCGTCCGTGATCAGCGGGAGCTTCTCGATCGCCTTCATCGCAGCGCCCTCGAGGCTCTTCAGCGTGCTCGGAGCCGCCGGGATGTAGTTGGCCGGCGGGTGGAACGGGAGCTCGGGCGGCGGGATCACGCGCGGGTCGAAGAAGTCGAGCGACAGGTACTTCACGCCCGTGATCCCGATCGAGGCGACCTGCGCGCGGAGATCCATCGGCGATGTCATCCGAGAGGCATTCTCCTCGTGCTCGACGAAGCCGAGCCGCCGAAGCTCCTCGATCTCGAGGTCCTCGACGACCTCGATGTGCCGGCGGTCGGGCGCGATGTCGATCGCACTGACGACTCCGACCGTCACGCCTCGGAACTTCACCGGCGCGCCGACGTCGAGCCCCTGAACCGACTCGTCGAAGTACGTCCGATACTCGACGGTGTCCGTCCGGAACAGGTGGATGCCGAGCGCGATCCCGAGTGCGACGAGCGCGACGAGCCCGATGACGACGAAGAGCCCGATCTTGAAGCGGCTGACCGGAGTGGGCATCCCTACCCCCTCCCGCCTCGGGTGAAGAACTCGCGAACGCGTGGGTCCGTGCTCTCCCGCAGCGCCCGAGGATCACCCTCCGCCACGATCCCGCCTCCTCGGTCGTCGAGGACGATGCAGCGGTCGGCGATCGCGAAGATGCTCTCGAGCTCGTGGGTCACGACGATGCACGTGAGACCGAGACTCTCGTTGAGCGTCCGGATCAGGTCGTCGATCTCCTTCGCCGTGATCGGATCGAGCCCCGCCGAGGGCTCGTCGAGGAAGAGCAGCTCCGGATCGAGCGCGAGCGCGCGGGCGAGCGCGGCCCGCCGGACCATCCCGCCGGAGAGCTCCGAGGGTAACGTCTCGAACGCCCCTTCGAGGCCGACGAGGGCGAGCTTCGTTCGGGCGATGGCCGCGGCGGCCTTCGGCGGAAGGTCCGTCCATTCGGCGAGCGGCAGCTCCACGTTCTCGCCGACGGTCATCGAGCCGAACAGCGCTCCGGCCTGGAACATGACCCCGAACGGAGGAAGGCCCGTAGTCAGGTCGACCGGTCCCTGACCTGCGATGTCGACGTCGCCGGCGATCGGCCGCTCGAGGCCGATGAGGAAGCGAAGAAGCGTCGACTTGCCCGAGCCGCTCCGTCCCAGGATCGCGAAGACCTCTCCGCGGTCGACGTGAAACGTCAGGTCATGGTGCAGCACCCGGTCTCCCCAGCCGATCGTGAGCCCGCGGACGTCGAGAACACGTTCGCGCTCCGGAGGCGCCTCTTGCGGAGCGGCGTTCATAGTCCCAGCATCCGGAAGGTGAACGTGAACGCCGCGTCGAGGAGGACGAGGGCGAAGAGGCAGGTGACGACCGTCGTCGTCGTCCGCCGTCCCACGCTCTCGGCGCCGCCGGACGCAGCGAACCCCTGCTGGCACGCGATGAGCGCGATCGCGAGCCCGAACGGCACGCTCTTGACCAGCCCTTGCCCGACGTCCCATGGGACCAGGCCCCGGCGCGTCTCGAGGAGATAGGCGCTCGCGGACACGTCCAGGCTCATCACCGCCACTACGAGACCGCCGGCGATGCCGATCACGTCCGAGACGAGGACGAGGATCGGTAGGACGAGGACGAGCGCGAGCAGACGCGGGACGACGAGCCAGGCGATCGGACGGAGCCCCATCACACGCAAGGCGTCGACCTCGTCGCTCACCTTCATCGTGCTGATCTCCGCGGCGAACGCGGCCCCCGAACGTCCCGCAACGATGATCGCCGTCATCAGCGGCGCGAGCTCGCGCGTGATCGAGATGCCGACGAGGTCGGCGACGTACACGTTGGCACCGAAGCGCTCGAGCTGCCGCGCCGACTGGTACCCCATGACGAAGCCGACCAGGAAGGAGATGAGCGAGACGATTGGCAGAGCGTCGAAGCCGGCGCGCTGGACGAGCCAGGGAACCTCCTTCAGGTGCGCGCTCCGGGGCCGACGAAGGAGGCTCACGAATGCGGAGGCGACCTCTGCGAGGAAGATGACCGCGACGCGCGTCGCAGCTGCCCACCGGACGGCGACGTCACCGATCGCCTCGATGGGGCCCAGCGCTGGACGCGGAGCGCGGACCGACGCCTCCTCCAGCCCGCCATAGAGCTCGAAGAGCGGGCGCACGTGCTCCGGTGTCGAGACGATCCGCGCGTTCACGCCGAGCGCAGCGAGCTCGTCCCGAGCCGCGACGATGAGGGCGATGACGCCGCCGTCGATCCGCTCCACCCCCGAGAGATCGAGCGCGAGCTCACCGGGCCCCGCCCCTGCGAACGCCGCATGGAGCTCGTCCCAAGCCCGCGCCGCATCCGTCGTCCGGAAGGTCCCCGAAAGGCGCACGCCCCCCTCCGCTCGCTCGATGGTGAAGCTCGCGGCGGGGTCGCAAGAGGCGCGTTGGCTTGCCCCAGCCGTGTGAGGCGCGGCCGCCGCGGTCATCGCCCGCTACGCGATGGGAATCGCTCTCCATCCTCCAGACGCATGGAACACGCACGCATTTGCAAGGCGCACGCCGAACCTCGATTTCGCACGGGAGACGCGCTGACCACCGCTGCGCCGGCCCGATCTGCGCCCGGGCCGGGCGACGCCGTGAGGACGACACGCGCAGGGCCAGGGCGCGCGGTGTGCCCATGCGCGCACCGTCATGGCCGAGGCCATCACGTACGAGCGACGCCGGCCGGACGCAACGACACGGCACGAGCTCGCGCCGCTCGACTCAACGGTACCGTGGACGACGGGGCGACGAAGCTCGCGCTGCCGCGTTTCGTGACGAGCTCGAGGGATCGACAGCGGCCTCGTACCGCGGACGCATCGGCCGGCGCGTCGCGGCAGACGACATCGGTGCGCCGCCGCGCGCCGGTCCGTTACTTCTTCCGGCCGACGAAGCCGGAGGAGAAGTGGCGAACCGTGGCGGACATCTTGCCGCCGTTGGGCTGACCGCCGACGTCCTTGAAGGTCGGGTCGGCACCGGTCGACCACCACATCGTGCTCGGCTGGCCATTATCGTTGAAGGGCATCGACATCACGACCGGCTCGGCGAAGGTCGTGCCGCTCGGCCCGCAGGTGAAGACCTTGGAGAGGGCGATGAAGCCCTCCGGCGGCCCAGCGTCGCTCGCCGCAATCGTGATGTCGACCGGAGTCGTGAGCGCGCCGCGAGGGATCGTGACGGTGGCACCGCCGACCTCGATCGTCGCGCCATCGGGCCCGACCGTCTTCGTGACCGATGAGGCGCTCGCGCCGCCGGCCGGCTCGGTGTTGTCGCTGCACGAGAGGGCCAAGATGGCGACCGCAAGACAGGGGAGGAAGCGCATGGTGAGGCAGCAGCTTACCCGATCGCGAATCGGCCCGGGCATAGCGGGCGTCGATGGGAGCCATACAGCGCAACCCCGTTGCGCTGTATGGCAAAAGGAATGTTGCGAGTGCTCAGATCGGTGGCTTTAGACCGAGCACCGCTACGGGCGAGGCGATCCTACCGAACTCGCGCTACATCGGCGTGCGCTCGTCGAGCCGTCGGCCGTAGGCCACGAGCGCGTCCTTCGTGTTCATCGCCGCGCGGGTGCGGTGCATGTCGGCCCGGTAGACGAGCGCGATCGTGTCCGGAAAGAAGGGCAGGCTCGGGTGAAGCCGCACGAGCTTCCCCTCGTGACCGTATGCGGCGACCCGTCGGGGCAGCAGCGCAGGACCGATGCCGGCGAGAGCCAGGCTCTTCACCATCTCGAGGTCGCCGCAGACCAGCTTCCGCGTCGAGAGCAAGCTGCTCGCCGCGAGCAGATCGCAGAGCTCCTGGCACTGGAAGACGCGCCCGGCATAGATGAGCGGCCCGGCGAGCAAGCGCTCCCGCGCGGCGGTCAGCGCGGGATCGGTCGCGTCGATCCAGTAGGCCGGCCCTTCGCCCGTGGGAGTAGGCCGGCGCGACGGCGGCGGGGCTTCCTGCAAGATCACGACGTCCATCGCGTCGTGAAAGAGCTCCACGATCACGAGGTCGGGGTGGGGATGTGGGTTGACCACGATCCCGAAGTGCGTCCGCCGCTCGATCACGCTGTCTCGAACCTGAGCGCTCGTCTCGTTGGAGATGAGAAGGTCGATCTTCGGGTGCTCCCGGAAGAAGCGCGCCATGAAGTCGGGGAGGAAGTAGGCGCCGAGTGACTCGTGGCAGCCGAGGACGAAAGAGCCTTCGTCGTCGCGCTCGAGTCCCTTTATCCGCTGCTCGGCGCGCTCGAGGAGGTCGAACACCCCCTGAGCGTGCTTGAGGAGCTCCTCGCCGGTGGTCGTGAGGCGCACGCCGCTCCGCTCGCGGACGAAGAGCTGCGTAGCCAGCTCCTCCTCGAGGTGCTGCATCGCTACCGTCAGCGTCGGCTGGCTGACGTGGAGCGCTTTCGCGGCGGCCGTCATCGAGCCGCTGCGTGCGATGGCGGCGAAGTAGCGCAGGTCACGGAGATCCACGGACCTCCATTCCTATCATGCGCCGTCTCCAAACCCCATGCATCGCTCATGCATCCACCCCAGGGTCCGGCCAGGAGGCGCGACCTCGCGCTCGCGAGCATCACGTCGGGCGGACGAGCGGACAGGCCCTCGCTGCCCCGAGAACGGTGAGCAGCGAGGGCGCTTGGCCTAGACGACGTCGGTGGAGAGCGTGGCGCGAACGAAGCGCAAACGACGCGGATGCTGGGCGTCACGGCGGAGGAGCGCAGAAGGTTCCGCCTTGGCCGCCCGCGGCCGGGATCGGAACGCTCGTGGTGTCGCCGTCGATCGAAAGGAGGAACTGCACGAGCTGCTCGACCTTCGCGGCGCGCTCGTTCGGGTCTGCCTCGGTGAGGAGGTTCGGAGCGAGCGCCTGATAGTGCTCCTTGAACGTCGGGGAGAAGAGGCTCTCGAGCGTCGCGGCGCCGCCGGAGTGGAAGAAGGGCGCTCCGACCTGCACGCCGAGGAGCGACGGCGGGTTGAAGCCCCTGCCGTTCGTCTCGTTGCCCTGCCCCGCCGCCGTCATGTTCTGGCGGAGCTCCGCGGTCTTGCCCATCAGCGTGTCCGCCTTGGCGAAGGTACCGACCGGGCGGAGGATGCACTGGAGCTGATCGAGTGCGCCGACGTCGCCGTTCGCGAAGCGCATGAAGCGCTGATCGGTGGCCGGGAGGAGCGCCACGGGGAAGCCTGCCGGTGGCGCCCATGCCGTGGAGGCCAGCTTCTGGTTCGTCTGCGTCGACGGCTCGTAGAACTTCCGAGAGATGGTCCACTTGTCACCGCCGTGGCACCCCTGGCAGCTGCCTTCGGCGAGGAAGATCTGACGGCCAAAGTTGACCTTCGCACCGTCGAGGTTCGAGGGGCTCCGCGGCGCGCGGATCTGCTGGATGTACGCCTTGATCTCCTCCCAGTCCGTCAGAACGTTCTTCTGCGCGAGGTTCAAGGGATTGCTGGTGTCGACGACGTGCTCGATCGAGCCCGCGAGGCCGGCTGCGCCGACGGCGGCCGGATCGATGCGGTCGGCGTTCGCCGGCGGCGTGCTCTTCGTGTGCACGATCGCACCTACGCCGCCGGAGATGCCGCGCGTGTTGCCCTCGAAGTCGGCGACCTCGTCGAAGATCGCCGTCCAGTTGAAGAGACGCTGATCCTTCGGGTCCTTCTTCGAGAAGCTACCCTCGAGGCTCGTCGACTGGCGCGGGCCGCGCGCGAAGAACCACGTCACGTTGTCCGAGAGGCCATCCATGTGGCACGCCTGACAGCCGTTCCACCCCTGACCTTTCAGCGACCAACGTCCCGTGGCGGTGTTGAAGAAACGCTTCCCCTTGCGAATCCTGTCCTCGGTCGAGTTCTCGCCCGGGAGCGCCGACGCGCGCACGACCACCGCGCTGTCGGAAGCGCCTCCCGCGATCGCCTGAGTATTGAAGTCGATCACGCTCACGTTGCGGCTGACATCGTTGGCGACGAACGCGAAGCGCTTGTGCGCATCCTGGTTCGGCGTCGCGATACCGATCGGGTTCTGCCCGCTCTTGTCCGCCGCGATCCCCGCGGGGTTCAGATTGATGAACGGCTGCGTTGGCGAGCTCACCTCGGTGATGGCGCTTGCCTGCGCGACGTCGTAGCGGACACGGAAGACGGAGTCTGCGCCGTTCGCGACGACGTAGCCGACCTGACCGCCGCGCACGAAGCCGATGTCCGCGGGCACGGCAGGGTAACGTCGGCTGCCGTCATCGGCGACGTTGTTGGCGGTGAAGTGTTCGTCGAAGCGGGCGTGGAGCGACGCCGTCGCTCCCGTCGCCTCCTTGTCCGCCGAGAGGTCGATGACGCTCACCACGCCGTGGGTCGTCGTCTTCACGTTCGCGACGTTCGGCTGTCCCCCTTGCGGGACGACGACGCCGACGGGCCCCTTCGGCGAGGCGCAGATGCTCGAGACGTAGGCGTACCTGTCCTGGATCGTGATCGACTGCAGCTGGTTCGGGTAGCAGCCGGCCTTACCGCCGTTCGAGTCTGCGAAGCCCATGTCGGCGAGAGGTGCGAGGCGGATCGTGGAGACAGACTTGTCGGAGAGCTTCACCTTGTAGACGAGCCCGGCCTTCGCGACGTCGGCGTTGGCGCCGTTGTCGGCCTCGGCCTCGATGCGCTGCGCGAAGTACTCCGTCACGTAGATGCTCTCGTCGTCCTCGCTCCGGTCGCCGTTGTTGGTGATCGCGACCGAGCGGGGATGTGCAAGCGCAGGCCGGGCCTTGGCGTCCGGCCCGAGCAGACCGGTCGCGACCAGCGCGGTGTTGAGATCGATCGTCGAGCCCACCGTCATCGCCGCGGTGTCGACGCCGGTGAGCGTCCCATCCACCCAGTTCGCGACCCACGCACGCGTGCCGCCAGGCGTGAGCGCCACGCCCGTCGGCTCCGAACCGACGGCAACCGAACCGGCGACGGCCGGGGTGGTCTTCAAGCCGCCGACCTTCACCAGCTTCTGGTCTTTGCGGAGGACCACATAAGCGGAGTCGCCGTCCGGAGAGAGGACGACCTGCCAGGGCTCGCCGCCGACGGGCACCTCGGCCTTCTTCTCCAGCTTCGCGGGAGTGCCGTCATCGGGGTAGCTTGCCGAGAAGACGGAGATCGATCCGACGTCCCGATTGACCGCGACTACGGTCGAATCGTCGGCCGAGATCGCGATTGCCGATCCGCGGCTCGGACCTGGCGCGATGGTGAGCGGCCCGCCGGCTTGCTCTCCGCCGTCGGGGTCGTCGATCCCTGGCTTGGCGCCCGGGTTCGCCGGATCATCGCCACCGCAGCCGACGAGCTGCAGGAGGACGAGCGCGGTGGTGCCGGCAACGGCGGCGAGCGGCATGAAGTGCGAGCGGAGGCTTCGCATGCAGATGTCTCCCAGTGTCCGGGCCGCGGTCCGTTCTCTCTGGTGAAGAGGAGGGGTCCTCGTCACGCACCGGCACCGACACGCGTGGCCCGGCGTGACGGAGAAGCGAGCAGCCCGACTCTGCGTCTCTCGTCTGGGAAGACGCGAGACGCTGCCTGTCGGGCACCGATTCCGGTCGCAGCGACTCGCTCCCCGCCGCGCCCGCAAGAACTATGGGGCGCGCCTCCGCGACCCGGAACTAGTTCGTTCCGATGGGGGGCATAGCCGCCGCCCATGGCTCACTCCCCCCGCCACCCCGGCAATCACACCGCCAAGCTAATCCCGACCTGTTGGAACCGCAGACACGCCCGCTCGCGCGACATCGCTCGAGAGCACGACCACGCGACACCAATCGAGTGGCCGCGAGCTCGACCAAGCAGCGCGTGGCGGAGCGTCACGACCCTCGACCGAGCCGCCACACCTCGCGCCCCTCGGCGTCGCGCTCGAGTCGCGCGAAACCACGCGAGACCATGGTATCGACGAGCTCCTCGGCCTCCAGCATCGAGCATTCGAGGTGCGCGGCAACGATGTCTCGCAGCAGAGAGCGGCCGACGAGGGCTCCGGAGAGCGGGGCCTCCGTCGTCCCGTGCACGACATCGACGAGCTGCTCGAGGTCGACCGCTTCAACATCCAGCTTCGCCATGTTCGCTCCCGTGCTTGCGCTCCCGAGACGGCTGGGCAGCACGCAATCGCGGTGCCGTGCGCGCGGCCAGCGACGAGCCCCAAGCCCTTGCCGGCCAAAGTCGTGCGGGTGCGGGGTTTGCTCTGCGCCGGAGAGCACCGGGCGTGCAGCGCGAGCAGAAGCGGAAGGACCGGGTCATGGGCGAGGTGTTCGAGCGAAAGATCGTCGTCGTGACAGGCGCCTCCGCGGGGGTCGGGCGCGCGATCGTGCGCGCGTTCGCGGCAAGAGGCGCGCACGTCGGCCTCATCGCTCGCGGGATCGACGGGCTCGAAGCGGCGCGTCACGAGGTCGAATCGATGGGAGGTCGCGCGCTCGTGCTTCCGCTCGACGTCGCCGACGCAAAGGCGGTCGACGACGCCGCCGAACGCGTCGAACGGGAGCTTGGCCCGATCGACATCTGGGTGAACGACGCGATGGTCTCGGTCTTCGCGCCGATCGTCGACACCACCCCCGCCGAGTTCAAGCGTGTGACCGAGGTGACCTATCTCGGGTACGTGCACGGGACGCTCGCCGCCCTCCGGCGGATGCGCCCGCGCAACCGTGGAACGATCATCCAGATCGGCTCGGCGCTGGCTTACCGCTCGATCCCGCTGCAGGCGGCCTACTGCGCTGCCAAACACGCCGTGAAGGGCTTCTCGGAGTCGCTCCGCACGGAGCTGCTCCACGACGCGAGCAAGGTGAGGGTCACCCAGGTGCATCTGCCTGCGGTGAATACGCCTCAGTTCACCTGGTCACGCGCGAAGCTCCCGCACGAGCCGCAGCCGGTGCCGCCCACCTTCCAACCGGAGGTCGTCGCCGACGCAGTGCTCTACGCCGCCACGCACGATCGGCGCGAGATCTGGGTCGGAGCTCCGACCGCCCTCGCGATCGTCGCCGAGAAAGTCGCTCCCGACGTCGCCGATCACTATCTGGCTTCCCACGGATACGAGAGCCAGCAGACCAAAAGGCCGCTCGACCCGCATCGGCCCGACAACCTCTTCGAGCCCGTACCAGGCGACCACGGCGCACACGGACCGTTCGACGACCTCGCGAAGGATCGAAGCACCGAATGGTGGGCCGCCAAACACCGCTACGCGCTCCTGACCGGCGCCCTCGGGCTCATCATGCTCGTCTCCGGGCTTCGCCGCTGGGCGCGGGCAGGTGGGTGGTGAACATCGAGGACTACGCGGTCATCGGCGATACCCACTCGGTCGCGCTCGTCGGAAGGAACGGCTCGATCGACTGGCTCTGCCTGCCCCGCTTCGACTCCGGCGCCTGCTTCGCTGCGCTGCTCGGCGAGCCCGATCACGGACGATTCGCGCTCCACCCCGCGGCCGAAGCGCGAATCGAACGGCGCTATCAGGGCGAGTCGCTCGTCCTCGAGACCGTCTTCCACACGCACGAGGGGTCGGTACGGCTCGTGGACGCGATGCCGGTCCGTGGCACGCATCCCAACGTGGTGCGCATCGTCGAAGGCGTCTCCGGCGCGGTCGAGATGCGCCTCGAGCTCGTGATTCGCTTCGACTACGGCAGTGTCGTGCCCTGGGTCCGCAAGCTCGACGGTCGCCTCCTCGCGATCGGCGGTCCGGATGCGCTCGTCCTGTCGACGCCGGTCGAGACTCGCGGTGCCGGGATGACGACGGTGGCCACGTTCACCGTCCGCGCCGGCGATCGCGTCCCCTTCGTGCTCACGTGGCATCCGTCCCACGAACCGTCGCCTCGCAGCGTCGAGGCGCCACGGGCGATCGACGAGACGAAGAGCTGGTGGCGCGCGTGGGTGGCCCGCCATCGACCGCCCTCGCTGTACCGTGGGCCCGTCACCCGCTCGCTCCTCACGCTGAAGGCGCTGACGTACGCCCCCACCGGCGGGATCGTCGCCGCAGGCACGACCTCGCTCCCGGAGACGATCGGCGGACGGCGCAACTGGGACTACCGCTACTGCTGGCTCCGTGACGCGACCTTCACCCTCTACGCCCTGATGCATGCAGGTTACACCGAAGAAGCGAAGGCCTGGCGCGACTGGCTGCTTCGCGCGGTAGCGGGCGATCCGAGCAAGCTCCAGACGGTCTACGGGCCCGCCGGCGAGCGGCGGCTCGAGGAGCTGCCCCTCGAGTGGCTACCCGGCTACGAGGGCTCGCGTCCGGTCCGAGTCGGGAACCGCGCCTCCCGTCAGCTCCAGCTCGACGTCTACGGCGAGGTGCTCGACGCGCTCCACCAGAGCCGACGGATGGGCCTGCGGAGCGATCGCACAGCATGGGCCGTGCAGCGCGCCATCGGGGACTGGCTCGAGTCACGATGGCAAGAGCCCGACCACGGGCTCTGGGAGGTGCGCAACCCACGCCTCCAGTTCGTCCACTCGAAGGTGATGGCCTGGGTCGGGCTCGACCGCCTCGTGAAGGCCGTGGAGCAGCAAGGCCTCGACGGGCCTGTCGATCGCTGGCGCCGCGTCCGCGCCGAGATCCACGAGCAGATCTGCCGCCACGGCTTCGATGCGTCCCTCGGCAGCTTCACGCAGAGCTACGGCTCGAAGGTGCTCGATGCGAGCCTCCTGCTCATGCCGGTGCTCGGGTTCCTGCCGCCAGAGGATCCACGGATCCGCGGGACCATCACCGCCATCGAGCGGAACCTCGTTCGCGACGGATTCGTGCTCCGTTACACGACGAGCGACGACGAGAACGTCGACGGCATCCGCGGCCGCGAGGGCGCGTTCATCGCGTGCTCGTTCTGGCTCGTCGATGCGCTCGCTCTCACGGGACGCCGAGACGAGGCTCGCACGATGTTCGAGCGCGCACTCTCGGTGGCCAACGACGTCGGGCTGCTGTCGGAGGAGTACGATCTCGAACGCCGGCGCCTCGTCGGCAACTTCCCGCAGGCCTTCTCGCACGTCGCCGTCATCAACTCCGCGCGCTCGCTCAGCCACCACGCCGAGGGCGCAGCGCCGCATCGAAGCACCACCTGAGCGTCCGCGCTGCCGCTCGGCGCAGGAGCGGCAGCGATCACGGAGCACGGGCATGCGGTCCCGAAAGGCTGCCATCGAGGCGCGTCCTCGCTAGCCGCATGTGCGCTCGCGCTCGCTCGCTCCAAGTCGCTACACCAGAGCGCGACCCACATCAGCACGAGCCTCGTCGATCCGTGCGCGCAACGTGGCCCGGCGGATGCACCGCGCCGCGCACTTTCGCGTGAACCTCTTCCCTGCGTACGCCAACCAGGTCTACTGGGTCGCGATCGGCGCCGTCGCCGCTGCGATCGTGGTCACGCCCGTGGCGTTGATCGTGTGGGCCCGCATGCCGTACGCGACGGGACAGGGCGAGCCTCCGGAGCAGCCGATCAAGTTCGATCATCGTCATCACGTCCGCGATGACGGCATCTCCTGCGAGTACTGCCACGGCGGCGCCGAGCGCTCCCCGTTCGCCGGGATCCCCGCCACCTCCGTGTGCGTGAACTGTCACTCGCAGGTGTGGACCGCGAGCCCCGAGCTCGCCGAGGTTCGCCGGAGCTACTTCGCGAACGAGCCAATCCGCTGGCGACGCGTCAATGCGCTGCCCGACTTCGTGTTCTTCAATCACTCGGCCCACGTGACGAAGGGCGTGGGCTGCGTCTCCTGTCACGGACGGGTCGACACGATGGGCCAAGTCTACCAAGCCATGCCGCTGACCATGCGCTGGTGCCTCGAGTGCCATCGCGAACCCGAGAAGCACCTCCGGCCGCTCGACAAGATCACGGACATGGAGTGGACACCGGATCCCGCACGAGCGAAGGAGCTCGGACGCGAGCTCCGTACGACCCTCGGAGTTCGCTCCGTCGTCGAGTGCTCGGGGTGTCACCGGTGAGCGCCATGTTCGATCGCGGTGCGGGGAAGCCCTCCTCTCCCGACGACGGCGATCCGCGGATCCGTCGCGCCGCCGAGCTCTCGGTCGCGCTCGAGGACGCGAGCGACCCGATCGCGCGACGCGACTTCCTCACCCGGATGGGCGCGGCGATCGCGCTTGCGGGCCTCGGCGCATGCACGCGCGCGCCGAGACAGGAGATCGTCCCCTACGTCGTCCAGCCGCCCGAGGTCACCCCCGGTGTTGCCCGGTACTACGCGACGGCACAGACGCTCGACGGCTACGCGGTCGGCCTCCTCGCCGAGAGCCATGAGGGCCGCCCGACGAAGATCGAAGGCAACCCGGAGCACCCTGCGAGCCTCGGCGCGGCCGGGGCCTTCGAGCAGGCGTCCGTCCTCTCGCTCTACGATCCGAGCCGCGCTCGTGCCGTGGCGGAGCGCGGGTCGCCGGTGACCTGGGCGCGCATCGTGGAGGCACTGGGGAGCGGGTCATGGACGAAGGCGCAGGGGCGCGGGCTCCACTTCGTGCTCGAGCCGACGTCGTCACCCGCAGTAGCGGCGCTCCTCGGCGAGATCCGCCAGCGGCTCCCGCACGTCTCGGTCTCTTTCCACTCGGCGACCACCCCCGTGAACGCGTGGGAGGGTGCGCGCATCGCCTTCGGAAGCGTCCTCGAGCCGAGGTTCGCCCTCGAGCGCGCCGACGTGATCGTGTCGCTCGACGCCGACTTCCTCACCACGGGGCCCGCCCGTCTCCGCCTTGCGCGAGCGTTCGCCGATCGACGGAGCTCGCTCGACGCCATGAACCGCCTCTATGTCGTCGAGGCCCTCTACTCGGTCACCGGAGCGACGGCCGACCACCGCCTTCGCGTGCGCTCGAGCGAGGTCCTCGCGATCGCGGCCGCGCTCGCAAGCGAGATCGGTCTCCCCGCCCTCCCCGGCGGCGTGCCCGAACGCTTGCGCGAGCCCGCCTCCCCGCATCGAGCATGGATCGCCGCGGTGGCTCGCGATCTGACAGCGCATCGTGGTCGCTCCGTCGTCATCGCCGGCGATGCTCAGCCGCCCGAAGTGCATGCGCTCGCACACGCGATGAACGCAGCGCTCGGGAATCTGGGCGCGACCGTGAAGATGGCGCCCTCGCCGATCCTCGCCGCGGGCGACGCATCCCACGGGCTCGAAGCGCTGTCGCGCGCGCTCCCCGCAGGTGACGTGGACACGCTCGTCATCTGCGGCGCAAACCTGGCCTACGGGTCGCCCGCGAAGAGAAGGCTCGGCGAGCTGATCGGGCGGGCCCGTCAGAGCGCTTACCTCGGTCTCCACCACGACGAGACCGCTGCCCTGTGCACCTTCATGATCCCGGAGGCGCATCCGCTCGAATCGTGGGCCGACGCACGCGCGTTCGACGGGACCACCTCGATCGTGCAGCCGCTCGTCGATCCGCTCTTCGGCGGACGCACGACGCTCGACGTGCTCGCTCGATTCGGGCGTGCCGGGGTCGCTACGAGCGCCTACGAGCTCGTCCGCGCGCGCTTCCGGGGAGATCATGCGCGGGCATCCTCGGCGGAGGACTTCGAGCGGAGGTGGCGGCACGCGCTCAAGCGGGGGCTCATCGACGGCACGGCGATCGCCGAGGTCGACGCGCGGGTCGACTGGACCTTGCTCGCGGCCCGCCTCGCGCACACGCGGCCCGGGCCACCTCCGGCGCTCGAGCTCGTCGTCTGCCCCGATCCACACGTCCACGACGGCCGCTTCGCCGCCAACGCATGGCTACTCGAGCTCCCCGCGCCGATAACGAAGCTCACGTGGACGAACGCCGCGACGCTCTCGGTCGCGACCGCCGGGCGCCTCGGGCTCGCGAGCGGTGACGAGATCGACCTCCAGGCGTCCGGACGGAAGGTGACGGCGCCTGTCCTCGTGGTCCCGGGCCAGGCCGACGAGACGATCGGGCTCTCGCTCGGGTGGGGTCGCTCACGCGGTGCGGAGCTCGCGCACGGACGAGGCGCAAACGCTTTCATGCTCCGCGCCAGCACGCCGATCGGTGTCGAGATCCAGAAGACAGGCCGGCGGCGCGACCTCTCCATCACCCAGGCGCACCAGCACCTCGAAGGCCGAGAGGAGGACATCCTCCGTCAGACGACGGTCGAAGAGCATCACGCGCGGACCGCCGCGCCGCGCCCGAAGGAGAAGCGCCTGCTGAAGCTCTACGAGAAGGAGCCCGGACCGGCCGCCCACCAGTGGGGAATGGCGATCGATCTCGCGCGCTGCACCGGCTGCGGGGCGTGCGTGGTCGCGTGCCAGGCGGAGAACAACATCCCGACCGTGGGACCGGACGCGGTGTACCTCGGGCGCGAGATGCACTGGCTGCGGATCGATACCTACGCCGCCGGCGATCCGAACGCCCCGGAGATCGCTGCCCAGCCGATGCTCTGCCAGCACTGCGAGATGGCGCCGTGCGAGTACGTGTGCCCCGTCAACGCCACCGTCCACAGCCCCGACGGTCTCAACGAGATGACCTACAACCGCTGCGTCGGGACGCGATTCTGCTCGAACAATTGCCCCTACAAGGTTCGGCGCTTCAACTGGTTCGACTTCCACCGAAAGGAAGACGCGACCGCGCAGCTCGTGCACAACCCCGACGTCACCGTGCGCGAGCGCGGCGTGATGGAGAAGTGCACCTTCTGCGTGCAACGCCTCCGCGAGCACGAGATCCGCGAGCGGCAGGGTCGCCCGACGACGCCGCTCCAGACCGCGTGCCAGCAGACGTGCCCTTCGCGCGCGATCGTCTTCGGAGACCTCACGGACCGCGACGGCGAGGCCAGCCGACTCCGCGAAGACGATCGCGCCTACGCGGTGCTCCACGAGCTCAACACCGAGCCGCGCGTCCGTTACCTCGCACGAGTCAAGAACCCCAATCCGGAGCTTCGATGAGCGCGGCGACGTCCAACGCTCCGCGCGTCCGCGACGACGCCGATCACGAGCCTCCGGTGCTCGAGCATGCGGGCTCGCTTGCGGATCTCACCGACGAGCTGCTCGACAAGGTCGTCCGACCTCCGCGATGGATGGGCCCCGCCCTGCTCGTCACGTTCCTCGGCACGCTCATGCTGTTCGCCGCGATCGCTTACACGGTCACGACGGGGATCGGCGTCTGGGGGAACAACATCCCGGTCGCGTGGGCGTTCGGGATCACGAACTTCGTCTGGTGGATCGGGATCGGTCACGCCGGCACGTTCATCTCCGCCTTCCTCCTCCTCCTCGAGCAGCGGTGGCGGGCGTCGATCAACCGGTTCGCCGAGGCGATGACGCTGTTCGCGGTCATGCAGGCAGCGCTCTTCCCGCTCCTGCACCTCGGGAGGCCGTGGTTCTTCTACTGGCTCATCCCCTACCCGAGCACGATGAAGATCTGGCCGCAGTTCCGGAGCGCGCTCACCTGGGACGTCGCCGCGGTGATGACCTACTTCACGGTCTCGCTGCTCTTCTGGTACCTCGGGCTCGTCCCCGATCTCGCGGTCATGCGCGATCGTGCTCCCGGGCTCCTGCGCCGGCGCGTCTACGCCCTCTTCGCGCTCGGCTGGAAGGGCTCGGTGCACGACTGGCATCGCTGGCGCATCGGCTACGGCTTGCTCGGCGGAATCGCCACGCCGCTCGTCGTCTCGGTGCACAGCATCGTTTCGAGCGACTTCGCGATCGCGAACCTCCCCGGCTGGCACTCGCTCATCTTCCCGCCGTACTTCGTCGCGGGCGCGATCTACTCCGGCTTCGCGATGGTCCTCACCCTGATGATCCCCGCGCGCCGGCTGTACCGGATCGAGCACATCATCACCACGCGTCACCTCGACAGCATGGCGAAGATGCTGCTCGTGACCGGCTGGATCGTCCTCTACAGCTACGCGGTCGAGGCGTGGTCCGCCTGGTACTCGGGCGATCGGTACGAGGCCTACACCAACCTCGTGATGCGCCCGTTCGGCCCGTACGCGCTCGTGTACTGGGTCGTCATCACGTGCAACTGCGTGACCCCGCAGCTGTTCTGGTGGAGGCGCGCGAGGCGAAGCGCGCTCGCGCTGTGGGTCGCCTCGCTCTTCATCCAGGTCGGCATGTGGGCCGAGCGCTTCATGCTCATCGTCACCTCGCAAAGCCGTGACTTCCTCCCGTCATCCTGGGGCCTCTATCGACCGACGAGCGTCGACGTGGCGCTCCTGTCCGGGACGGTCTTCTTCTTTCTCTTCCTGTTCCTGCTCTTCCTCCGCTTCGTGCCGTTCATCCCCATCGCCGAGGTCAAGGAGCTGAAGCACGGCCTCGAGCGAGAGCGAGAGCCCGAGGAGCAGGTCCATGCGTGAGGTCGTCGTGGCCGAGCTCGACTCGCCCGAACGCGTCGTCCAGGCCGCACGCTCGGTCCGCGCGCTCGGGTACAGACGCGTCGAGGCGTTCGTCCCTTTCCCGATCCCCGAGCTCGATGCCGTGCTCGGTATCCGACGCACGAGGCTCCCCTACCTCGTCTTGCTCGCGGGCTTCGCCGGCGCGGCCCTGGCGCTCCTCATCCAGTGGTGGACGAACGCCATCGACTACCCGATCAACGTGGGCGCTCGCCCGCTCAACTCGCTCCCGACCGACATGCTGATCGTCTTCGAGTCGACGGTGCTGCTCTCGGCGGGGATGGCGTTCGCGACGGTGCTCCTCGGGTCGAGGCTGCCGCGCCTTCACGATCCGATCTTCGACCTACCCGGCTTCGAGCGGACGAGCCTCGATCGATATTGGATCGTGATCGGTGACGCCTACGACACGGACAGCACCGTCCTCGACGAGGCGCTCGGCCTCCTCGACGGAGAGCTCGCGCGTCTCGGTGCCGTGGTCACCCGCGCCCGCATCGGCGAGCAGGCACCATGAGACGCCACTCGCCTCTCGGTCTTCTCGCGCTCCTCGCGTCGTTCGCGGTGCTCGACTGCGACAACCGGCAGGCGTGGCAGGAGCCGGATCCGACGTGGGCGCGGATGCTGTCGCAGCGTCGCGCCGATCCGTACGAAGCGACGAGCGCGTTCCCCGACGGCAAGGTCATGCGCGCTCCGCCTGCCGGTGCAGTACCGGTCGACGACGACACCGATGCCCCACCGCCGCCAGTCACGCGAGAGCTCTTGCTCCTCGGGCAGAAGCGCTTCCGCGCGACCTGCTCGGTCTGCCACGGCCTGCGCGCCGACGGCGATAGCGTCGTCGCGACGAAGATGGAGCTCCGGCGGCCTCCTTCGCTGCTCGATCCCGACAACCTCGCTCGCTCGCGCGAGGAACTCTTCGTCTACGCGACGAAGGGCTACGGGCTCATGCCGGCCTACGAGGACATGCTCGACCGGAACGAGCGCTGGGCGGTCGTCTCATGGGTGCAGACGCTCCAGTTGAGCCAGCGCGCACGCGTCGCCGAGCTCCCGCCCGAGCTTCGTGAGCGCCTGGAAAAGGAGGCAGAGCCGCAATGAAGAGAGGCGTCACCGTACCGCTCGGGATCGGCCTCGCCGCGGCGGGCCTCACCGTCGCCTACGCGGCGTACGACACGCGACGGGCGCTCGTCGCGTGGATCGCCGCGTACGCATTCGTCGTCGCGACGGTGCTCGCAGCAACGATCCTCGTGATGACCCTCCACGTCACTGGCGCGCACTGGTGGCGCGTGCTCCGGCGCGTCTTCGTCGCCGTGCTCGGGACGGCGCCGCTCTTGCCGGTCTTCTTCCTGCCGATCGCAGCCTCGCTCGAGCTCGTCTATCCCTGGGAGTCGCCGCCCAGCGACCTCCCGCGACACATCGAGCGGGCGCTCGCGCACCAGCGCGTCTGGAATCACCCGCAGGTCTTCCTCCCCCGCGCCCTCCTCTACCTCGCGACGTGGACCGTGTTCGCCGTGCTCCTCCGGAGAGCGGACGCGGCCTACCTGAAGGAGCCGTCGCCCGCGAACGCGCGACGCGAGCGCGTCATCTCCGCCGTCGGGCTTCCGATCGTGTCGTTCACGCTCACGTTCGCGGCGTTCGACTGGGTGATGTCCCTCCAGCCCGGCTGGGTGTCGAACATCTTCGGCCTCTACGTGTTCACGTCCGGGCTCGTGTCCGCGCTCGCCGTCATCGCGCTCGGCTCGTGGCTCGCGATGCGGAACGGTCTCACCGCCGGCGTCGGCCCCGATCACTTCCACGCGGTGGGGAGGTTGACGCTGATGGCGGTCATCCTGTGGACGTACATCGCGTTCTTCCAGCTGCTCCTGGTCTGGGTCGCGAACCTGCCAGCCGAAGTCTCGTTCTACGCCATGCGCTCACGCGGCGCGTGGACCGGCATGGACGTGGTCCTCTTCCTCGGGAGGTTCGTCTTCCCATTCCTCATCCTCCTGTCGCGATCGCTCAAGCGCTCGCCGTCCTTCCTGGCGGCCGCCGGCATATGGCTCGTCGTGACGACCGCCCTCGATTTCGAGTGGCTCGTCGTGCCGGCCGGAGGGCATGCGCTCTCGTTCGCCGACGCCGCGCCGTTCGTCTGCATCTTCGCCCTCACGTGGGCCTACGGCGCCCATCTCGTCTACGTACGAGGACGCGCCCCCGCGGCTCGCCCGGAGGTCACCGTCGATCCTGCGCTCGAAGACGCGCTGAGGTATCGGTCGCCATGAGCACCCCGGACACCCCGCTCGAGCCCGCGGTCCGGCAGGATCCGGACACGATCAACCGCCGCGGGATCGCTCTCGTGACGATCGCGAGCATCGTCATCATGGCGCTCGCCCTCGTAGCGGCGTGGGCCCTGCTCGAGCATTCGCAGCGAGGACGAGAGGTCGAGCGAGCCGTCCCCTCCGCAGCACCGCGCACGATCGGCATGCTCGAACAAGCGCCGATCCTCGGCACCGGCCGCGGCCTCGATCTCAGGGCGCGCCAGGAGGCCGACCTCCATCGCTTCGGCTGGGTCGACCGCGACGCAGGAATCGCTCGCATCCCGATCGAAGACGCCGTGGATCTGCTCGTCGCCCATCCGCTACCGCCGGACCGCCCGCTCGTTCCGCGATCGGGGGCGAGTAGCGAGCGTGACCGCGATCGTGCTCCAGCGCAGGAGCGAAAGGAGGGGCGCTGATGGATATCCTCCGCGCGATTCTCGCGCTCCCGAGCGGGGGCTCGACCGTCGCCGATCGCATCGATCTCCTCCACGGCTTCGTCATCACCGTGACGATGCTCGTGTCGACGTTCGTCTTCGTCACCGCGGCGTGGTTCACGGCTCGATATCACCGCAAGCAGGACGACCAGCTCACCGAGAACGTGTCGGCGACGCGCGGGGGAGAGGCCGTCCTCATCGTCGGGATCCTCTCCATGTTCCTCCTCTGGTGGGTCATCGGCTTCCGGCAGTACGTCGAGGTACGCGACCCGCCGGAGGGCTCGGAGGTCGTCTACGTCGATGCGAAGCAATGGATGTGGAAGTTCGCGTATGCCGACGGTCGCGTCTCGAACGACGCGCTCACCGTCCCCGTGGGTCGTCCGATCAAGCTGGTGATGACCTCGCGCGACGTCATTCACAGCTTCTACGTCCCCGGCTTCCGGGTGAAGCAGGACGTTCTGCCCGGTCGCTACACGACCCTCTGGTTCGAGGTGAAGGAGCCGGGCACGTACCCGATCTGGTGCGCCGAGTACTGCGGCGTGAGCCACTCCCTGATGCGCGGCGAGGTGAGAGCGCTCGGCGCGGACGACTACGCGCGGTGGAAGCGCCAAGGCGACAGGCCACCGCCGGACGCGGACTGCGGGCGGGGCCCCGGATCGTGCGGAGACACGAGCCTCGTCGAGCAGGGGCGCCTCGTCGCCGAACGTCGCCAGTGCGTCGCCTGCCACACGCTCGACGGACAAAAGCACATCGGTCCGACGTGGGCGCGGCTCTACGGCTCCGAGCGCGTCCTCGCCGACGGCCGGCGCGTCATCGCCGACGAGGGCTATCTCACCCGATCGATGATGGAGCCGACAGCGGACGTCGTCGCGGGCTACCGCGAGGTGATGCCGTCGTATCGGGGCACGCTCACCGCGGGCGAGACGTCCGCCCTCGTCGAGCTGATCCGCTCCCTCCGCGACGCCCCCGCGCCGTCCGGCATCACGCTTCCTCGGCTCGAGGTGACGGCGGCGAGCGACGGAGGGACCTCGCCATGACCCAATGCCGTTCGGTTGAGCAGAGACGGACTCAGAACGGGGAACAGGGAACGGGAAATGAAACGGGAACAGGGAACAGGGAACAGGGAACGGGGAAATGAAACGCGAACGGGGAAGTGAAACGCGAACGGGAAACGGGCAAGTGAAACGGGAACAGGCCGGATCTCGCCGTTCCCCGTTCAACTTGCCTGTTCCCCGTTCCCTGTTCCGTGCTCCGGCATGCATTCGCTCGGCTCATCCGAACGGCATTGCTCCATGAGCACGACCCCGCTCGCACCGGCGGCTTCGCCCGCGCCCGAGGCCTCTCATGCGCCCGGGGCCTCCCCTCGCCCGGTCGCACACCCCAGCTACCTCGGCGTCGACACGACGCTCCGCTCGTGGCTGCTGACGACCGACCACAAGCGGATCGGGGTCCTCTACCTGGTGACGCTGCTCGCCACGATGGCGCTCGGAGGCTTCTTCGCGCTCGCGCTCCGCATCGAGCACCTCACGCCCAACGCGACCATCGTGAGCGCGATGACCTACAACCGCATGTTCACGCTCCACGGCGTGATCATGGTGTGGCTCTTCCTGATCCCGTCGATCCCGTCGTCCTTCGGCAACTTCGTCCTGCCGATGATGGTCGGCGCGAAGGACGTCGCGTTCCCGCGACTCAATCTCCTCAGCTACTGGATCTTCGTCGCCGGCTCGATCCTCGTGCTCCTGTCGACGGGCATCGGCGGCATCGACACGGGCTGGACGTTCTATCCGCCGTACAGCTCCATCAGCGCGACCGCCGTTCCGCTCGCGCTCCTCGGCGTGTTCATCATCGGCTTCTCGACCATCCTCACCGGGCTCAACTTCATCGTCACGACCCACACGATGCGCGCGAAGGGGGTCGGCTGGATGCGGCTGCCGCTGTTCGTGTGGTCGATCTACGCGACGAGCATCATCCAGGTCCTCGCCACGCCGGTGCTCGGGATGGTGCTCCTCTTCGTCGTCGTCGACAACGGGCTCGGCTGGGGCCTCTTCGATCCGGCGCGCGGCGGCGATCCCGTGCTCTACCAGCACCTCTTCTGGTTCTACTCCCACCCCGCCGTCTACATCATGGTCCTGCCGGGTATGGGAGTCGTCAGCGAGGTCGTCGCCAGCTACGCGCGCAAGAACCCGTTCTCGTACAAGGCGATCGCCTATTCGTCGCTCGGCATCGCGTTCGTGGGCTTCCTCACCTGGGGGCACCACATGTTCGTCGCCGGGATGAGCAAATTCGACGCCGGAGCCTTCGGTGTTCTCTCGATGCTCGTGGCGGTGTTCTCCGCGATCAAGGTCTTCAACTGGACCTGGACGCTGAAGCGCGGAGCGGTCGCGCTGAAGACGCCGCTCCTCTACATCTTCGCCTTCCTCTTCCTGTTCGTCTTCGGCGGGATGACGGGAGTCGCGACTGCGTCGATGAGCCTCGACGTGCACTGGCACGATACGTACTTCATCGTCGCTCACTTCCACTTCATCATGGTGGGCGGCACGCTGACCGCGTTCCTCGCGGGGCTCCACTACTGGTTCCCGAAGATGTGCGGGCGCATGTACCCCGAGCGACTCGGGATGCTCTCGGCGGCGCTCGTGTTCGCGGGCTTCTTCGTGACGTTCTTCCCCCAGTTCCTTCTCGGCAACGCCGGGATGCCACGCCGCTACTTCAACTATCCGCCGCAGTTCCAGGTGCTCCACATCGTCTCGACGGTGGGCTCGTGGGTGCTCGCCGCCGGCTTGATCCTCACCGCCTTCTACTTCCTCTGGTCGCTCCGCTGGGGCGCGCCCGCCGGCCCCAACCCGTGGGGCTCACGCTCGTTCGAGTGGCGCACGGCATCGCCTCCCCCGAAGCACAACTTCCGCCGCGAGCCTCCGTTCGAGATCGATCCGTACGACTACACCCAGCCGCTCCCCGACGAGGTGTACCAGTGAGCAGCTCGATCCCCATCCGTCCCGCGGAGCACTTCGAGAATCTCGAACGGCAGGCACACGCTGCGCGCCTCGGGATGTGGGTCTTCCTCGCGACCGAGGTGCTCCTCTTCGGAGCCGCGTTCGCGCTCTTCGCGACGTATCAGGTGCAGTTCCCGCATGCGTTCAAGCTGGGCGTCGAGCACAACACGAAGGTCCTCGGCTCGCTCAACACCGGCGTCCTCCTCCTCAGCAGCACGCTCGTCGCCACCGGCGTCCACGCCCTCCGCGCCGGTCACCGCAAGGTCGCGAGCTGGCTCGTGACCGCCACGATCGGACTCGGGCTCGTGTTCCTCGTCATCAAGGGCATCGAGTACGGGAAGCACTTCGACGAGGGGATCTACCCCGGCGGCGCCGGCCACTGGTTCGCCGAGCATCATGACCGCGGGCTCGCCGAGTTCTGGACGCTCTACTTCGGGATGACGGCGCTCCACGCGATCCACGTCACCATCGGAGCCTGCGTCCTCGGCGCGCTGCTCTCCTCGATCCTCCGCGGGCGGCTCGGGCAAGAGAACGCGCATCGCCTCGAGGTAGGCGCGATCTACTGGCACCTCGTCGACGTCATCTGGATCTTCCTCTGGCCCCTGTTCTACCTCGCATGAGCTCCTTCGCCCTCCCGAAGACCGTCGTGCGTACCGGCCTCGCGCTCTTCGTGCTGTGGGCGGCGAGCTTCGGGCTCTCGTACGTCCACCTGGGCTCGGCATCGCTGCTCGTCGCGCTCGCGATCGCCGCGGTGAAGGCTGCGCTCGTCGTGATGTTCTTCATGGAGCTCCTGCACGAAAGCCTCTCGATGAAGCTCACGCTCGCTGCTGCAGGCGGGCTCCTCGCGATCCTCATCGGGCTCATGATCGCGGACGCCGCCACCCGCGAGCCGCCACCGCTGGTCCCGCCCGGCTACCCCGCTCCCGACGTAGCGAAGATCCCGTCGCGATGAGCAGGGCGACCTCGACGAGAAGCAAGGCCCTGCCTGGATGCACCTGAGCCTCGGGGTAGCGGCTCCTCGATTGCATGCACTCGCGGCATCATGCAACCAGCATCACGCCTCATCCCTCTCTGCACCACCGTATTCGCGGTCGCGCTCGCGGCAGCGGCGTGCAGCGGAACGAAGACGACGCCGCTCGTGACGACCCCCGCGAGCCCTGCCGCCCAAGGCCAGGTCGAGACGCGACGCACGGCGAACCAGAACACCGAGGTCGATCTCGAGGTCCGCTACATGGCTCCGCCCGAGAAGGTCGCCAAGGACGCGACGGTCTACGTCGTCTGGGCGCAACCGGCTGCGCAGGACCTGCCTCCGCAGAACGTCGGATCGTTCGTCGTCAGCCAGGACCGCAAGGCCTCGCTGAAGACGGTTACCCCCTACGAGCGCTTCGACCTGATCGTCACTCCGGAGCCGACCGGGACCGTCGCCGCCCCGACACACGAGCCCGTGCTCAAGGCCAAGATCGAGCGCTGAGCCTCGTCACGGCTTCGGCCGAACCGCGATGTCGAGCTCGACGCTGCCCGCATCGATGGCGAGCGAGGCCGGCGCACGCGGCGCTGGGATGCCCAGGTTGCGATCGCGATCGGCCGCCTGGACGATCGTGAGCGAGGCGTCGCTCGGGACCCACGACGGGCGACGCTCCTTTTCCGTCGTCTCGGTCGTTTCGGTCGTCTCGGTCTTGACCGGCGCGGACGTAGGCGGCTCCTTCACTTCGGAGCCCGCGTCCACCGTAGGCGAGATCGCCTGCTCTTCGACGACGGTCGCGCTCATGGTCGATGCGTCCGCGCCCACGGCGGGTCCACGTCGCTCACATGCGATGAGAGCTCCGCCGAAGAGGCCAATCGCGAGCGCGGCGTTGAACGGCACGGTCGACATCGAGCGCCGACGACGCATGGCTCGTGCCTGTGCTCCGGCCCGCTCGCGATCGTCCGTCCGCGCGTCTCGACCGACACCGAGGACGAGCTCGCGATCGCCCCGCGGCTTCCCCCGGCATCGCGCGGGGCATTACGCGCCGAACCGTCCTCCAAAGGTGTATGCGACGCTCGGCCACGAGCACGCGCGCGCGACCTTGGCGTGCTGGCGTGCGCAGCGTCGCGCGGCATGCGAGCTGCACCACGGCGCGCGCGACGAAGGAGAGCACGATGGTCATCGAGACACCGTCCACCCCCGAGCTCGGAGCCCAGTCGCCTCCCGGCGCGAGCGTCGCGCCGGAGCCTCGAGCCAGCGTCGTCGACGAAGCTCGGGCGGAGACCATCCGTGAGCGCCGCCACGCGCGGCTCACGCGTGGCGTTTCGACGGGAGGCTCCGCCGCCGAGGCGCTCCTCGGGCTCGCGGCAGTGGTCCTGTCGATCCTCGCTCTCGCAGGAATGCGCGTGCTCCCGCTGACTGCATTCGCGGTCATCGCCGTCGGGGTAGCGCTCTTCTTCGAAAGCGCCTCCGTTGCTGCGCGCTCGGGGTTCGAGGGAACCGGAGCGGTCCGTTCGGTCGTCCTGGGCGGGACTGGAGCCGAAACGATCGCGGCCATCGCAGCGATCGCGCTCGGGGTGCTCGCCGCGCTCGGCATCGAGCCGCTCCTCCTCCTCCCGACCGCGATCCTCGTGCTCGGCGTCGGCCTGCTGTTCTCGGGTGCGCTGGCGCTCGTCGAACGCATCCGCTCCGCGATCATGAGAGCCGAGCCCGACGTCAGCGACGTCACCAGCGGACTCGCGGGGCTCCACATGCTCGTCGGCGCCGGCGCGCTCGTCCTCGGTGTCCTCGGCTTGATCAGCGGTGCGCCCATCCTGCTCACCGTCATCGGCACGTTGAGCATCGGCACGGCAGTCCTGCTGAGCGGGGCAGCGCTCGGCGGATCGACGACGCCGGTGAAACACGCGATGACCTGAACCGAGGCAGCGGCGATGCTCCCGAAGCGACACCAGCGATCGCCGCGCGCGCTCGAGAGGGCGCTCGGCGCTCTCGTTCTCTCCGCGGCGTGCGCCGCGTGTGCTTCGAGGGCGCTGGTCGCGTTGCCCTCGCTCGGGTCGGAGTGGGTCGACCCCTTCACGGCAAGGGCGTCGACCCCCGACGGCGTCACGGTCGAGGCCCGTACGCGCGGGTGGCCCGGACCTCCGCTCGAGCTCGGCGAGAACGCGACGCCCGTGTTCGTTCGTGTGGAGAACCGCGGACAGATCCCGCTCGAGCTCTCGCGCGCGAGCTTCGAGCTCGTTACCGGGACGGCGCAGTTCCGAGCGCTCCCCTCCGACCAAGTCGGAGGCGCGCATGTCGACCTTCGCCGGAGAGAGCTAAGGGCGGGCGTGCTCGATCCAGGAGAGTCGAGGGCCGGGTTCGTCTACTTCGAGCCGGTCATCGGCAAGTGGGGCTTCGTCCACCTCCGGGCCAGCCTGGTCGACGCGGAGACGAACGCACTGGTGGCGACGCTCGACGTTCCCTTCAGCTCGGGATATCTCGTGGGCTGCACGCTCGACTCCGCCGATCGCCGGCAGGCGCCGTCGTCCGAGGACATCCTCTTCCGCGGCTGCCTGCCTCCGCCCCCCTGAGCGATCGACTCTCGTCTCGCTCACTTCTCCTCACTCTCTCATTTCTCCGCGCGATCGATCGCGATGAACCTGCTCGAGTCTCCGCGCTTCACCTTGAGGAGAATCGGCTTGTCCGCCGGAGCCTCGCGCACCCTCGAGCGGAGGTCGTTCGCCGAGGCGATCGGCTTCCTGTCCGCTTCGACGATCACGTCGCCGGGCTGGAGCGCGCCGGCGCTCGGCCCGCCGGGCGCGACGCGCCTGACGACCGCCCCTCCCCCTTCGGCATCGCCGACCTCGAGCCCGAGCCCGCCCGTCTCGGCCTTCTGACGGGCCGAGGGCGACTTCCCACGCCCCTCGTCTTCGAGCTGGGCGAGGGTGACCTGGACGTTCTTCGTCTGGCGGTCCCGATGAACGACGAGATCGACCTTCGACCCCGGCGCATGACGGGCGATCGTGCGAGACAGGTCGCGCGCGTGTCGGATCGAAACGTCGCCCACGCGCACGATGACATCGCCGCTGACGAGCCCCGCGCTCGAGGCCGGACCGCCCTTCTCGACGTCACCGACGAGCGCGCCGCGCACGTCACCGAGCCCGAGGGCGGAGGCGAGGTTGTCGTCGATCTCCTGGACTTGGACACCGAGCCGCCCGCGCTTCACGTGACCGTCGGCCACGAGCTGCGGGAGGACGACCTTTATCTCATCGGACGGGATCGCGAACCCGATGCCCTGCCCAGCGGGGTTGATCGCCGTGTTCATCCCGATGACCTGGCCGCGAGCATCGAACAGGGGGCCGCCGCTGTTCCCTGGGTTGATCGACGCGTCCGTCTGGATGAAGTCGTCGTAGGGTCCGGCGCCGATCGCGCGGCCCTTTGCGCTGACGATGCCCGTCGTCACCGTGTGCCCCAGCCCGAACGGGTTTCCGATCGCGACGACCGGCTCACCGACGCGCAGCGTGCCGCTGGGGCCGAACGGCACGAACGGCAGCGACGGTGCCCCCTGGATCTCCAGGACGGCGACGTCGAGCCGCTCGTCGCGACCTTTCACCTTCGCCGTCAACTCACGCTCGTCGGCGAGCTTCACCTTCACCACGTCGGCGCCTTCGACGACGTGCGCGTTCGTGAGCACGTGCCCCTTGTCGTCGAAGATGAAGCCGGATCCGAGCGCGCGCTGCTTTCGCGGAGCCTCGGAGCCGAAGCCGCCGGGCCCGTTGCGGAAGAAGAACTCGAATGGCGACATCGGCTCACCGGCGCTCGCGCGCTTGGCCGTCTGCTCGACGGTGATGTTGACGACCGACGCCTTCACCTTCTCGACGAGAGACGCGGTGTCGAGCGCCGGTCCGGGAAGGGCCGTCTCCGCCGATGTCACGCCGGTCGTCGCGGTCTGCGCCGCTGCGGGGCTGCATCCAGCAGAGAGCGCAAGCGTGGGCAGGACCGAGAGGACGAGGTTGGGAACGAAGCGATGCGTTCGGAGCTTCACGGGGCATACAACACGAGAGCCGCCCACGTCTTCCCGGCTGCGCTGCGTTTGCCGCGAGGCCCGAGACGACGGATGCCCGCCCGTTCCCCGCGCGGTCAGCCCGAGATGGGCGCCTTCGGCTCGTACGACTGGAGCACCTCGACGGCATCTCCGGGCTTCTCGTCGACGGCTGGAGGCGCGAGGCCTCCGCCGACGCCTGCGACGATCACGGTGATGTTGTCCATCCCACCACGCTCGTTCGCGAGCGCGACGAGCCTCTCTGCGGCCAGCTCCGGGCGCTTCGACTGGATGACGACGTCCCGGATCTCTTCGTCGCTCACTTCCCCCGTGAGCCCATCGGAGCAGAGGATGAGGCAGTCCCGATCGCGGAGCTCCATCATCCCGATCGCCACCTTGAGCTCGGGCTGATGGCCCATCGCCTGGAGGATGACGTTGCGCATCGGGGATTGGCTCGCGTCCTCGGGGCTCATGATCCCGCTGTCGACGAGGAGCTGCACCATGCTCTGGTCGTGCGTGATCTGCGCGATCTCACCGCCGCGGACGAGGTAAGCGCGCGAATCGCCGACCTCGGCGATGTATGCTCGACCCGCGCGGACGAACACGGCCGTGAGCGTCGCGCCCATCCGTGCCTGCTCGCGCTGCCCGTGCTCCCGGACCACCTCGTGGGCGCGGCGGACGGCCTCCGTCAGGGTCGCGTCACGCGGCGTCTCGAGCGGAGCATCGGCGATCTCCCGCGTGATCGTCTCGACGACCAGTGCGCTCGCCACCTCCCCGGCCTGGGCGCCTCCCATCCCGTCCGAGACGGCCAGGAGGACGCCGCGTTCTCCGACGTCGAAGCGGGCGTGAGAGCGCTCTTGCAGGAGGGCGCCGCCGGTCAGGTCCGCCACGACGAACGCGTCTTCGTTGTTCTCGCGTACGAGTCCGACGTCGGACACCGCGGCGACGCTCACATAGTGGCTCACTGATGGCATCGGTCCTCCTCGACCGCTCCTCATTGCACGAGCTTGGCCGGGCCTCGTACGGCCCGAAACCTGCGGATCCACGGCCCTGCTCGGGAGCGGCGGCAGTGCCGCCTGTGGCTGTCCTTCACGCTTGGGGCAGGCCGCCCCGAGGCCGCGCTCGCCGCCGGGGCGCGGCGGAGCCGACCGCTCGAGGGGAAGGAGCCGACCGCTCGAAGGGAAACAGACGACGGGGCTCGTGTGCTAGAAGGAGCACGATCATGGCTCGTCCAGTCGTCGTCGCCAGGGACGTCAAGAAGTCCTTCCAGCACATGGGGCGGACGCTCGACGTCCTTCGTGGGATCGACCTCACGATCAACGAAGGGGAGATGGTCGGCATCGTCGGCCAGTCCGGCGCGGGCAAATCCACGCTCCTCCACTGCATCGGCACGCTCGACGTCATCACCTCGGGCTCGCTCAAGATCGACGATGCCGAGCTGACCGATCTGTCGGGCACCCGCCTCGCGGCGCTCCGGAACCGGACGATCGGGTTCGTCTTCCAGTTCCACCACCTGCTCCCCGAGTTCAGCGCGCTCGAGAACGTGGTCATGCCGGGGCTCATCCAGGGCCGCTCGCGTCGTGACATGGAACCCCGCGCCCGCGCCCTCCTCGAAGAGGTCGGCCTGAAGGAGCGCGTTCTCCACCGCCCCGGCGAGCTCTCCGGCGGCGAGCAGCAGCGTGTCGCGCTCGCTCGCGCGCTCGTCCTCGAGCCCAAGCTCCTCCTCGCCGACGAACCCACCGGCAACCTCGACTCACGGACCAGCGAGCAGATCCACCAGCTCTTCTACACCGTGAACGAGCAGCGCAAGACGACCATCGTGATCGTCACGCACAACGCGGCGCTCGCCGATGGGATGCCTCGCAAGATCACGCTCCGCGACGGACGCGTCGAGCGTGACGAGCGGCGGGCCCAAGGCTCGGTTGCCGCCAGCAGCGTGAGCGAGCGCACCGGCAAAGTCGAAGTCTGACTCGCGCTTCGCCCCCTAGCCGGCGCCGAGACGCCGGAGGAGCGCCATGGCCCCCGCCTGCGCGCGCCCGGACGTTGCGTGAAGTGTCCGTGTGACCTCGGCGTGGAGCTGCTGCGTGCGGACACGCCCTCGGTCGACCTGCGCGCCGATGCGCGCGACGGCCTCGAGGTCCACCGCGTCGATCTCGCGGAGCCCGACGATGGCCGCGACCAACACGCCGTCGTCGTCGTGCGCGACGAGGTGGAGCAACACCGGCCGGGCGCGCCCGCCCCAGACGCGCGGAAGCGCACGCGCGGCGGCACGACAAAGGGTCGGCACCGGTGAGGTCGCGAACTTCACGACGAGGTTCCCCGTGATCTCGTCGTTCGCCTTCGGCACGCTCAGGAGCAGGTCTTCGGCGAGCTCGGTCGCCACACGGTTCTGCCCCGTCCTCGCTTGCTCGAAGATCCGCTCGAGCGCCGCGCGCAGCACCGGAAAGGCGGAGTCGCCGAGCGACTTCATCGTCGTCACGAACGCGATGCGAGCTCGCGGATCGGCAAGCGACTTGGTTCGGGCGCCGTAGAGCGCGTACGCCCCGGCCACACCTGCGTGCGCGATGAGCTCGACGGCCGCCGCCCCCGCGTCCTGCTGCGCGAGGAGGGCAACCGCGATCGGAGCGAGGACCTCCGGATCGACAAACGACCGAGCGACACCGGCGAGCGAGTCGCGCGCAGCCGCGTCGTCGCGGACGCGCTCCTCGAGGCCCGCCACGATCAGGGAAACCTGCGCGAGCGTCCGCACGTCGGCGCGCTGCGCGAGGATCCGCACGGCGTCGTCGAGCTCGGCGAGCCGGCGTACGAACGCGCGGGGATCGCGCTCGTGCACGATCTGGCCAAGCGCTGCCTTCACGTCCGTCGCGAGCGCGCCCGCGAGCGCCTGCCCCGGCGTCATCTGCGCCTCGCCCATGAAGCGCGCGTACCCATCGGCGCTGCTCTCTAGCCAGTCCGTAGCGAGCTCACTCGACGGAGGCGGAGCCAACCGAGCCGCGGGCAGCGAGGGGCTCGACGGCAAGTCCAAGCTCGGCACACCGCGAACCGACGAGGGGACCTCCGGGGTGAAGAGGGTCTTCAACTCGGCCCGGAGCTCCATCATGTCCGCATGGCGGTCGTCGCGACACTTCGAGAGCGCTCGCTGCACCAGCCGATCGAAGCGCGGATCCACGTCCGGCCTCCTGGCGGCGATCGGCGGAGCCGGCGCGCTCACCTGCATCCGGCGGATCGAGTCGGCGTCGTGCGCGAGGAACGGCACCGTTCCCGTCGCGAGCTCGTACAGCATGATCCCGCACGCGTAGACGTCGCTGCGTGCGTCGAGCTCCTCACCGAGGCACTGCTCCGGGGACATGTAGACGGGCGTCCCTGCGAGGCGCTGCGCAACCTCTCCGGACACGCTCGGAGGTACGGCGAAGCCGAAGTCGAGGACCTTCACCGTCTCGACACGCTTGCCGTCGTCGTCGTCCTTCGCGACGATCATCACGTTGTCCGGCTTCACGTCGCGGTGGATGAGACCACGGCTGTGAGCATGCCCGAGCCCCGCACAGACCTGCAGCATCAACGACGCTATCCGCGGCACGTCGAAGATCTGCTCGCGCTGCTGGATCGATCGGAGCGTGGCGCCGTTGACGAACGCCATCGAGAGATAGAGGAGGCCGTCGGGCTCCTGGCCGAAGTCGTAGATGTGAACCAGGTTCGTGTGATCGAGACGCGAGAGCGCGAGCGCCTCGGCATAGAAGCGACGACAGAACTCGACGTCGCGCTGGAACGCCTCGTGGAGGACCTTCACCGCGACCGTGATGCCGAGGCCGAGGTGACGGGCGCGATAGACGGCGCCGATGCTGCCTTCGCCGAGCACCGAGAGGATCTCGACGCGCCCGCCCGCGATCACGCGCCCGACGAACTGGTCCGCCGACACCGAACCTTCGAGCAGCGGCGCGGCGGTCTCGCGCTCCTCTTCCTCGTAGGGGTAGAGCCGGAGCGCGCAACCATGCTCGCTCGTCGTGCCGAGCGGCTCCGCGAGCAGCCGAAGCGGGGAGCCCGTTCGCGACGTGTACACCTCGAGGACGTGCGGTCCCGGCCGTGTAGGCTCGTGTTCGAGCCGAACCCACACCGCACGCCCGAGGAGCGACGCTTCCTCCAGCTCACGCGCAGCCTCCTCTTCGAGGAGAGCTGCGACGAGAATTGGCAGCGCCTCAGCCATCCACGACCAAGGTCCCATCCTCGCTGCGATCGATCAAGCGCCGACGGCCGACGACGATCGCTGCATCCGTTGGCCAGCTCAGCCGGTGAGGAAACAGGGAACAGGAAAGGGCAAGTGAAACGGGGAACGGGCACCCTGCCGACTGTAGGCCGAGCGATTCGCGCTCATCGGCCTCAGGGAAACGGTCGAGCCCTGGCGAGGCCCGTTCCCCGTTCTACTTGCCGGTTCCCCGTTCCCTGTTCCGGATAGGGCACGTTCGGCCCACTCGCTCGAGAGAGGTGCAGATGAGGTGCTGCGGTCTCGGAACGTTCCGAGCGCGCGTCGTACTTCGACAGCTCCCCCGTCGAACGTCTACCGAGGTGGCCGCGTCGGGGCGAACCACATTGCTGCGTTCGCCACGGTGGCGCTCTTCACGGGACATATCGCGCGAAGCGTGGGCGCGCTCGGGCTCGAGTCGCGCCGGCTCACCAGCGCACGGCCACCCGGGGCGGCGTGATGAACGCGTCGCACTTGTCGATGCGGACCGTGACCGGCAGGCTCATGCTGCCGGCTGGCTCTTTCGACGTGACCTCGACCTCCGGGACGATCTGCTCGGACCGGAGGCTGCGAACGATCTCGGGCGGGCAGACGAGGCGGACGTCCACCTCTGCCGGCGTCGCCTTGCCCTTGGGTGTTCCGAGGACGACAACCGGCAGCTTCGGGTACAGGCCCTCGGCGACCTCGCGCGCGATCTCCGCCGTGACGGTGATGCTCTGCGGCTCGATCTTCAAGCGCGGGTTCGGCTTCTCGATCGCGAGCTGCCTCGGATACTCCCCCTCGGCAGAGAGCGCCCGGACATCGAACGCGTCGGCGCGCACGTGCTGGAGGACCATGACGTCGCTCTGGGGGCCTCGCACCTTCACGGTCTTCGGCTCGGCGACGAGCGGCGCCTTCACGACATAGCCGTCGGCAGGCGCCCCGACGACGCTCACCTGCACGGGGACGTCGCGCGTCACGCGCTGCTCCCACTTCAGATCGATCGACGGAGGCTCGAACTGCTCGATCTCGACCCTCATCCCTTCGGGCAGCCGCACCATCTTCTCGTTGAAGACGACCCGCTCGGGCGAGCGCGTCAGGTCGAGGATGATGTGCACCGCGCCGCCGCGGAGGTTGTCGATCGTCCCCGCCGAGCCGCGCACGAAGATGCGGACGTCGCGCGGGATCGTGCCGGTGAAGACCTTGTCGCCGCTCTCCGGCGGAAGGTTCACCTCGAGATCGACGGAGATCGAACCGCGCGAGTCCTGGCCCCCGTGCACGAGCGAGTAGAGGACGAGCGCGAACGCGAAGCTCAAGAGCTTCAGGTTCAGGTTCTCCGTGAGCATCGCCTTGATGCGGTCCCACATGGCTCGTCGTCCTCAATAGGTTAAGGCGAAGGGAAAGTCCTGCTCAGCCGCTGCCGTCCTTCGGCGTCGGGGTCGACGAGCTCCGCTGCATCGGGATCGGCGTGGGGATCGGCGTCGTGAGCGTCTGCTTCGGGACGGAGCCCGGCAGCGGGGTCGTGAGGGTCTGCTTCGGAGCGGAGGTCGGCAGCGGCGTGGCGAGGGAGGGGGACGGCTGCATCGGCCGTGTCGCGCCGGGATCGGTGAAGCGCGCCGCCGGTACGGAGTCCTCGGGGAGGACCGACGCACGACGCCCCGCCTGGGCCATCGCGTCGACGGTGAACGAGGTGCGCTGTTCCCTCTGGTCGCCAACCGTCGGCGTCTGGGGCGGGAGCGTGATCCGGAGCGCACCGGGGGCCGGAGCCATCGAGGTCCGCTGCTTCGCCCCCTTCTTCTTCGCGCGCGCACGCTGGCCGAAGAGACCGAGGAGCGCTTGCTTGAGCGAGGCACCGTCGAGGTTCGGCACGATGTTGCCGTTGAAGCAGAAGCTGATGGTGCCGCGCTCCTCGGAGACGACGACGACGACGGCGTCGGTCTCCTCGGTGATCCCGAGCGCCGCGCGGTGGCGTGAGCCGAGCGACTTGTCGAGCACCTTCATGTCCGGCATCGGGAAGAAGACACCGGCCTTCGCGATTCGCAGGTTCCGGATGACGACCGCGCCGTCGTGGAGCTTGTTCAAGCTCTCGGGGATGAACATGCTCACGAGCAGCTCGCGCTGGACCTGAGCGTCGACCGGGGTGCCCTGACCGACGACGAACTCGTCGAGGTTGGCGTCTTGCTCGAAGCAGATCAGCGCGCCGATACGGTGACGCGCGAGCTCGGTCGAGGCCGCCACCACTTCGTCGATGACGCGCGTCTCCTGCTGGCGCGCCATCCCGGCGAAGAACGCACGAGAGCCGACGCGCATGAGACCGCGCCGGATGTCGTTCTGGAAGACGACGACGACGATGAGGATGATCGACGAGAGGAGCGACGAGAGGAGGTTGAAGAGGGTGAGGAGGCCGGCCCACTTCGCGACCACGTAGACGAGGAAGATGACACCGAGGCCGGTGCCCATCTGCATCGCGCGCGTTCCGCGCAAGACGAGGAGCGCGCGGTAGACGACATAGGTGACGATGAGGAGGTCGCCGACATCGACGAGGACCTGGAGGATCGGGCGCCCCGCGAAGAGATGGCGAAGACCTTCCAACATCAGATCTTCCTCCGGGGAGTCCCGAGGACGATCTCCATGTCGATGGCCTGCCGCGTCGCGCGGACGTCGTGAACGCGAAGGATGTGGACGCCGGCGCGGACCGCATGCAGCGCCGCTGCGATCGACGCGCCTTCGCGCTCGGCAGGCTCCGCCTTCGATGCGCCCGGCTTCTGCGGGTCCACGAGCGTGAGGAACGACTTGCGGCTCGCACCGAACAGGACGGGCACTTCGCCGTTCTTGCTCACGGCCTCGACGACCTGGCCGGCGCGACGGAGGAGCTCGAAGCTATGACGCGACGCCTTCGAGAAGCCGAGCCCGGGATCCATGACGAGCGAGGAACGCGGAACGCCGAGCTCGTTCGCTCGAGCTGCAGCGCGCTCCCACTCCGCGACCACGTCCACGACGACGTCGTCGTAGGCGCCGAGCGGCCAGCCGCCGTAGCCGCTCATCTGCTCCTGAGGAGCACGTGAGTGCGAGAGGACGAGGCAAGCGCCGCTGCCTCCGACCACTCGCGCGAGGTCTTCGTCACGCAGGAGCGACACGTCGTTGACCGCGTGCGCTCCCGCATCGAGGCAGACGGCGGCAACCTCCACGCTCGTGGTGTCGATCGAGACGCACGCCCCGCGCTCCACGGCATACCGGATGACCGGTAGGACGCGTTCGAGCTGCTCGCGGGGAGGCACGGGCTTGCTCCCAGGACGCGTCGATTCGCCGCCGACATCGACGATGTCGGCTCCCGCCGCGATGAGCTCGTCCACGCGGGTACGTGCGGCATCGCGATCGAGGAAGCGGCCGCCGTCGCTGAAGGAGTCGGGCGTCACGTTGCAGATCCCCATCAGGGCTGCACCGCGGCGAGCCACGGCCCCTCTCACGACGCCAGCGAATCTCGAGCTTCGCGTCATGACCAACATGAACCCGTAGCAAGACGTGCGCCGACGGGCAACCCTTCATGCCCACATTGATAGTTTCCACATGTCCGCCGGGTCGCGTGGCGCGTGTCGGCGGTCTCGTTTCCGCGCTCGCTTCCGCGCTCGTGGTGCCGTCCCGGCGGCGTCCGGTATCTGGACAGGTGCTCACGCAGGTATTTTGGCAGGTATTTTGGCAGGTGCTCGAGCAGGTATTTGGGGACGCGACGTCTCTCGACAAGCCCAAGCCCACGCCGGACGCACGATCGCCCGCGTGCCTCAGTCCGACGCGAGGCGAGCACGGGTCTGGAGCGCCCCCAGCTCGGGGAGCTCACTCAGGCTCGCCACGCTCTCGCGTCCGTCTGGGACGAAGCGCCTGCGCCGCCTTCGTGAGCCGCCTCAGCGAGCGTACCTGGCTGTCGAGCTCACCATCGAGCGCCGAGGCAATGGCGGCCTGAGCCTTCTTCCAGATCGGGAAGCCGCGTGCGAGCGCAGCACGGCCAGGACGCGTGAGGCTGACGATGCGCTCACGACGATCCTGTTCCCCAGGAACGAGCCTGACGTAGCCGAGGCGCTCGAGCACGGCGACATTCCGCGAGAGCGAGGACTGCTCGAGCACGAGGGTCTCGGCGAGCTCGCTGAGCGTCGGCGCCTTCTGGTCGTACCATGCGAGCGCAGCCAGAGCCGTGAACTGCGACGCCTTCAGCCCCACCTCGTCGAAGTAGCCGTCGAAGAACAGCGTCACTGCGCGCGATGCGCGACGCAGGTTGTGCCATGCACAGCTCGAGCTCATCTGCGCGCAGTCGCTCGGACTGGGCCCCGAACGAGCCGCTCTCGCCGTCTCCCTGGCCATGGTCCAGCCATATTCCTCGGTGTGCGGGCCGTCAAATCCGCCCGATCCAACAAATCGCGGTCTATCCGGCTCCGATCAGCTCCGATCGCGACCGCATCGTGACCGCGGAGCGCGTCGAGCGAGAGCAGCGCGCTCGCTCCGCTTTGTGCGATTCTACGGAGGATGCCGCCGCCTCCCGCAATCCCGCCCTCGAGCCCCGGTTCGGGCCCGCTCCCGACCGCCTCGGGAACCGGCGACGAGTCCTTCGCCAAGAGCTTCTTCGTCGGATCGCCTGCAGAAGGCCTCATCTTCCCGTATCCCGAGCCCTCACGCTCCGAGGTGGACGAGATCAACGGCGTCCTCGATGGCATCCGCCGCTTCGCCTCCAAGCAGATCGACGCGTCGCGTATCGATCGCGAGGAGACGATTGGTCCCGAAGTGCTCGCCGGGCTGCGAGAGCTCGGCCTGTTCGGGCTGCTCGTTCCGAAGGCTCACGGCGGCTCGGGCTTCGGGCTCACCGCCTACGCCCGCGTCATCCAGGAGCTCGCCGCGCACGACGGGTCCGTGGCGCTCACGGTCAGCGCTCACCAGTCCCTGGGGCTCGCTGCCCTGCTCTATTTCGGGAGCGAGGAGCTCAAGGCGACCTACCTGCCGCGTTGCGCGCGCGGCGAGACGCTCGCGGCCTTCGCGCTGGTCGAGGTCGGGTCGGGCAGCGACGCAGGCTCGATCCAGACGCGCGCCGATCGCGACGGCGACAGCTATGTGATCAACGGCGAGAAGATCTGGGTCACGAACGGCGGACTGGCAGACCTCTTCACCGTCTTCGCACGCACCTCGCCGGCCGAGGACGGAGCAAAGCCCCGCCTCACGGCGTTCATCGTGGAGCGCAAGAGCGGCGCGTCGAACAGCCGGACCGAGCCCACCCTCGGGCTGCGCGGGGCGTCGACGACGAACCTGAACCTCCCGTCGGTGCGTGTGCCCAGCTCACACGTGCTCGGCGACGTGGGACGCGGCTTCAAGGTCGCGATGGAAGTGCTGACGAGCGCGCGCCTCGCCCTCGCCTCGAGCTGCATCGGCGCGTCGAAGCGCCTGCTCCGGCTCGCGGTCGAGCGCGCCACCGAGCGCAAGACGTACGGACGGAGCATCGCCGAGTTCCCGATGGTGAAGGACAAGATCGCCTCGATGTCGGCCGACATCTTCGCGCTCGAGAGCATGACGTACCTGACGACGGGGCTCGTCGACGCAGGGCGCACGGACTTCTCGATCGAGAGCGCGATCTGCAAGGTCTTCGGCTCGGAGACGCTGTGGCGGGTGGCGAACGAGTCCGCGCAGATCGCAGGCTCGCTCGGCTACACGCAGAATGCGCCGTGGGAGCGCATGATCCGCGATGCGCGCGCGGCGATGGTGTTCGAGGGCACCAACGAGATCCTGCGCTGCTTCATCGCGCTCTCCGGGATGCAGGGCCCCGGGCTCGCGCTCTCCGGCTCGGGGCTGCTCGAGGACGTGTCGAAGGCGATGCGCGAGCCGATCAAGGGCTTCGGACTCCTCAGCGATTTCGCTTTGCGAAAGGCACGGAGCGTCCTCTCGCGCGATCGGCTCACACGCGTGCACCCGATCCTCTCTCGCGAAGCGGCGCTGGTGATCACCTACGCGCAGCACCTCGCCCGATGCGTGGACCAGGCTCTACGCCGTCACGGCAAGAACATCGCCGAGATGCAGTACACGCAGAAGCGCATCGCCGACATCGCGATCGACCTGTACGCCGTCTCGAGCTGCCTCGCACGGACCACGCGCTCGATCGAGAAGCGCGGCGAGGAAGGGGCACGCCGCGAGATCGACCTGCTCACGATGTTCGCGCGGGCAGCCGACAAGCGCCTCGCCGAGAACGTCGCCTCGTTCGACGACAACGACGACGAGCTCCGGAAGGCGATCGCCCACAAGGCCTGCGCCGACGGCGGCTACCCGCTCGACATCCTCTGATAGACATTCGCCCGTCGGGCGAAGGGCTCGTGGCTTCAGGCTTCAGGGCGAGACTCGAGGGAGATCTCGCCTCACGCCTGAAAGCACGACGTGGGTTTCCATCGCGAACGAAGCAGGAGCGAGAGTCAGCCGAGACCGTAGTGGCGAGCGGGATGCCAAGCCGCACGTCGGAGGGCGAGGATACCGATCAACGTCGGTAACATTGCTCCTTTCGATGCCCCCATGACCACGGGGTTGGACTGCGGTTAGGATCGCTCGTGATGCTTCGATCGTCCTGGAAGTCCGTCGCCTTCGGTGTGGGCCTGGCGTCGATCGCTGCTGCGAGCTGCGCGAGCGGCGAAGGACAGTGCCGCTACAACAGCGATTGCTTGGGCGCGTATTGCCACGAGGGCGCGTGCAAGAAAGACTGCGTGGATTCGACGCTGGACTGTCCCCGCGGATACACCTGCAGCTTGACGGCGCAGTGCGTGCCGGCGGACGGCGACGGTACGCCCGGGGAGAAGCCGCAGGCCGACGCCGGGCCGGAAGGCCCCGACGGCAACGCACCGGACGGCGGGCCCGGCCCCGGCCCCGACAGCGGCACGACCACGGTAAACAGGGCGCTACTCGACGCCTGCACGAACGACAGCCAGTGCAGCTCCGGCCTCTGCAAGCCGTATTACACCGGCGGGCCCTCGCGCTGCACCAAGTCGTGCAGCTCGAACGCCGACTGCATGCAAAACGCACGATGTATCGTTCTCGGCGGGCAGTCGGTCTGCGTGGGGAACGACGTCGGACGCGACTGCAACCTCGCGACGGATTGCAGCTTCGCCTGCCTCACCGCGCAGCGCTACTGCACGGCGTCCTGCACGACTGCGTCGGACTGCCCGAACGGCTACGGCTGCATGCCCGTCGGAACACCGGCGCAGAGGGTTTGTGTGAAGGCGGCGGCCCCGTGTGGGCCAGGCGACACCGGCGCTTGCATCGCTTCCTCGGCGTGCGACCAGACCGGGCTCGTCTCGTCGTGCACGCTTGCGTGCAGCTCGGCCGCCGACTGCCCGCAGCGCGCGCAAGGGCTCGCGCCCTGGTACTGCGACGGCGTCTGCCGGCGGCCGGCGGATGTTTACGGTCCGCTCGGGAACGGTGAGCCGGCGGAGTATGCGTGCAATGCGTCGAGTACGGTCATCTCGATTTGCAATGACGCACAGCACATGAACTTCGGGGCGTTCACGGTGCCGAACCCGCCTGCGGTGAGCTGTGCGGCGGCGACGACCACGCCCGGCGCCGCCGGTGACGTCTGCGTGGATTCCTGTCGATACAGCGGAGGCTGCACGTTCGGTCATGCCTGCACGGCCCTCGGTGGCGTCGGCGGCCAGCGCATCGGCCTCTGCTTGCCCTCGCTCGGGAATGGCGAGGTCGGCACGTCGTGTACGACGGACGGAGACTGCTTCTTTGGCTATTGCAACCGCAACACCAGCAAGTGCTCCCGCGACTGTACTGTAGATGGCCTGTGCCCGACGGGCTCGACGTGCGTGGCAGGGACCGCGCCCAACGTCGAAGGCCGCGTGTTCAAACGATGCGAGTGAGGCCCGCTGAATGCGCGAGTCAGTACGTGCACTGGTCGCGGCGCCAGACGTGCGAGACCTTGTCGCCGGTGAAGCGCACGCAGAACGCGGGGTAGAGCAAGTCGAACGATCCCTGCTCCGCGCGCGGAAGCCACGACTGCGGGCGCCCGGCGACAGCCGTCACCTCGCGCCGAGTCATGCCGGTCTTCACGCCGCGCGTGCCGATCTCGTACTCACGGACGACGCTGGTCACTCCGAGCGCGCGCTCCGCTTCGCGCGAGCGCTTCACGCGCAGACGTCGCTGCGCCACGTAGCGTGGACGCTGCGCGCTCTTCGGCTCGTATCGAGCGACGACGAAGTCGAGGTTGGTTCCGTCGAATGCGTGGAAGAACCAGCGCGGGTGCCCCGCCCGCCCGTAGGCGATGTTGAACTCGATCTCCACCGCCTCGCGCGTCTGCACCGCGGTGTGGAGATCGACGTCGACGAACGAGACGATGTCGAAGTTCTCGAGCCCCACGTGAACGAGCTCGTTCGGGACGACATGGCGACCGACGCGCCCGCTCGCCTTGGGCGCGCAGCCGTTCGCGCACAGGAGCACGCCGACGGCGATGGCGGTCTTGAGCGCCGCGGCGATGGCGCCCGAAGTGAACCGGCTCACGATGACCTTGGCCACTTCTCCTAAACGTGGCCTGCGAACCGGCGCTCGTCGAGGACAAACGGAGCGGCGCCTCCAAGCTCTGCCGAAGGGTCGAGCGCGCCCGGCCGGCGCTCAACGCACGCGGAACGAGGCGACGCTCTCCCCGGCCTGACGCCCACGGGTCTCCTCCGTCAGGTTCGGGCGAAAGTCCCGATACGACATCGTGACGAAGCGAAGCGGGGTGGCGTAGATGCACGCGGCGACGAAGAAGGCGCCCGACGGGGAAGAGCCGCTCCACCGCGCCTGCGTCGTGTGATCGGCCTCGAGGAAGCGCACCTCGGTGAAGCGGCAGTCTGCGCCCGCCTCGGCGCGGATGTCGGCCATCTGCTCCTGGACCTTGCGCCCGATCGCATCCTGCCGCTCGTCGGGATCGAGCTTCTCGGGCAACGGGGTGACGGTCACGAGGATCTGCCGCTCGCCGGTCACCTCGAGGAACTCGAACTCGTTCGGTCCGAGCTCGCTCTCGTTCCACGAGCCGAGGAGGGCGATCTTGAACTCCGGGCGAGCGAAGCGGGAGACGCGGCGCGAGAGCTCGAGGGACCCGAGATCGCTCGGAGCGAGGATCGCGGTGAGCTCCGTCGGAGGCGGACCGAGCTCGTACGCGTAGCGGCTGGCGTTGAGGCCGTTCTCGTCGACTTGCGCGCGGTCGGCTCCTGCACGGATGAGCACGCGGACCGTCTCGACGAGGTGTCCGCGCGCGGCCTGCATCAGCGCGGTGGTGCCGTACCGGTTGGCGCGGCACGGGCTGGCCCCGGCCTTGAGGAGGACGATCACCGCTTCGACGAGGCCATGACGCGCGCAGAGCATCAGCGCGTCGTTGCCTTCCTTGTTGGCGAGGTTCGGATCGGCGCCACGCGCGATGAGCAGCTCGACGCCCGCGATCTCCCGCGTCGTCCGGGCGAACGCACACGCCGCGAGGAGCGCCGTCATTCCGTCCGGAGCCGGCAGGTCGATCGTCGCGCCGCAGTCGATGAGCGACGTCATGACTTCGACGCGGCCGGTCATCGCCGCCATCATCAGGGTCGTGACGCCGTCTTCGCGTCGCCAGTCGGGATCCGCGCCGTCGGCGACGAGCCGCGAGATGTGGTCTGCACGTCCGAGCTGCGCGTAGAGCAGCAGGTCTTCGGACATGGCGCTTCAACCTGGGCCGGGGCGACGATCCGCCGGATGCTCTTCGAGAGAAGACGACACGACCCGTGCCGCGCATTCGGCCGCGCGGGCGATCGACGCTGCCCTCGGGTCTTCGAGCACGATCGGCCTCGTGCCATCCGGCGTCCACTGGACGAGCCCGGACGGGGATGCGGTCTCGAGCGCAGGCGAGTGGGCGAGCGGAACGAGCTCGCCTCCGTCCATGATGCCGATCGCGATCCGGACGATCGCGTTCTCGGGGAGATCGCGCAGCACGAGCTCACCGGCGGTCGGATTGCATGCGACGTCGTGCGTCGTTCGCTCGGGCCCGTCCCAGGTCGGCACGAAGACAGCCGCGCGGACGAAGAAGAAGGCCTCCTCGGCGATCCGTCGCACCTCGGGTGTGAGCCGCCACCAGACGTAGAAGCTCCCGTGCCCGAGCGGGATCGCGATGCACTCCGTCTGCACGACCGCGCGCGGGAGGGTCGCCGGTTCGGACGCGCGCGCCGTCTCGGGCTCGGGCTCGGGCTCGGGCTCGGCCTCAGGCTCGGACTCGGGCTCGGCCTCGGCTGCGTGTGCCTCTTCCACGGCCGGGGGCGCGGGCTCGAGCTCCGCGCTCACCGCGACCGCCTCTGCGGCCGGCGTCGCCGCTTCCCCGTTCAATTCGCTCGAGGCGGTCGAGGCCGGCAGCGCGCCCGTCTCGTCCGCGCCCGGTGAACTGACCCCGAGGTGCGCGCCAATCTCGTCGCTGGCGGGCTCCTCCGCCTCCGGAGGAACCGGGGCGCGCGGCAGGATGTAGTCCACGGCCTCGAGCTTCTCGAGGAGCGCCCGCGCAGCTCCGTGCTCCGGCTCGGTGTCGAGCACCCGCAAGAGCGTCTCGATGGCGCGAAGCTTGTGACCCTGCGCAGCGTAGATCTCCGCGAGCGTGACCGTGGGCACCGCCTGCGGCTCGGGCCGCGGGACCTGCGGGAGCGAGGTGCCGAGCGCTGCGCGGAGCCGATCGGCCGCGTCCGGCAGATGCAGCCCGCGCTCGACGACCCGGGAGAGCAGATCGCGCGCGATGCCGAAGAAGCCGCGGCTCCTCTTGAGCTGCGTCGGATCGACGGAGGGTTCGAGCCGGAGCAGCTCGTCGATGAGCTCCGGCCGCGTGAGGACACGGGCTCGCCGAACACCTGCCGCTTGCGCACGCAGGATCAGGCCTTCGCGATCGAGACGCTCGAGCTCTGCGCGATCCATCTGGATGCTCTCGTCGTACCCGGTTTGTCGGGCCCGAACCACCCTGATCGGGCGGGCGAAGCGCTCTCGAGGGCCGCCCCGGCCCCCCTCGGGTCGTTCCGGGGGTCGGTGACCGGGGCTCAGGGCCGGGCGTTCACCTGAACCGAGGCGACGTAGTCATAGGTCCCGCTCTCCTGGACGCTGGCGAAGAGCTGGACGTCGTAGGTCCCAGTCGCGGGAAAATCGCAGCGGGCCCGGGTGTGGAAGTCGCTCTCGCAGCGGACGCGAGGCCCACCGCTCCCGGCCCCCTTCGCCTCGAACTGCACGAGCAGGAACACGTTGTTGGGGTTCGCCAGCGTGAGCTCCAACGAGCCGCTGGCCGAGACCTGCGACCGATCGGGCGACCGGAGCTCGAGGCCGTGAGCAATGAAGGCGGGCGTGACGACCGGGCGACGGAAGAACTCGGCGCGCGAGACCGAATGCTCGAGGAGCTGCCACTTCGCGTCGTCCGGGAAGTGGGACAGGACGAACTGCTCCGGCGGAGTGAAGAGGTACTCGGTCTGGTAGCGCTTCTCGAACGCGCCGTCCTTCGGGTACCCGGCGTTCCAGGTCGCGTCGATGAGGTACCAGGCGCCATTGATCCGCGCGGCGTTCCACGCGTGGTGCTCGGCTTCCATCGGCGAGTCCTTCGATCGGACGTCACCGGTGATGTAGACGATCTCGTCGCCCGTTGCCTTGCCCAGATCGGCGAGCAGGCGCGCATACCCCGCGCAGACACCGACGCGCGAGCGGAAGACATGGTCCGGATCGCCGTCATGGGCCGGCACGTTGTTCGCTAGATAGCTCGGCACGTCGTACGCGATGCGGTCCGCGACCCAGTCGTGGAGCGCCTTCACGCGCAACATCGGATCGCTCTCGCGCTCGGCGATGTACTTGCCGACGCTCGCGACGCTGACCTCGACCTCGCGCGGCATGTCGACGACGATCGGGTGCACCTCCGCGGGCCACGGATGGCGATTCGGGCGCGACGGGCGCGACGGCTCACCCGACGGAGTCGGAGAGCTCGACGGCTTCGTTCCGACCGGAGCGGGTACGGTCGTCGGCACCGGCACCGGCACCGGCACGATGTCCTTCCCCTCCCCTTCGTCTTTCGCCTGGCGATACGGGTTGTCGTTCGAGGCGCGATAGACCCATTCGACGGCGCCCGCACAGCCGAGGAGCAGTCTGCGCGCCCGCTCGGCCGTCGGGCCGTCATGGCCGTCGAGCATCCAGTCACCCCGGGCGGAGACCGCGACGAACGCGCGCGATGGAAAGAGCCCGAGAAGAGCAGCCAGGAAGACGATGTTGATCGCGAGGGTGCGGAGGATGAGCCGATCGGTGAACGTGAGGAATCGGCGCTTGCCGTTCGCCTTCCGCGCTCGAAGAGCGCTGAAGCCTTCCCACGCCAGCGGCAGACCGGGAAAGAGCAGGAGCCCCGCGACCAACGGCAGCCAGGTCGCCCGGTTCGCGAACGCGGCGAGCGATGATGCCAGCCACACGCCCGCGAGCGGCGCCGCGATCATCGCGGCGACGGCGACGGCCTTGAAGCCGAGCCCAATCCAGGAGATCGACCGATCGGGACGGCTCAAGGTGCGCCGAAGTTAAACACGAGCGTGGCGTCCCGCCAGCCGCGATCGTCGTCAGCCGCCGTCGCCGGGCCTGGCTCCCGCGAGGATCGTGCGCGCAGCCGCGGCGTCGACCGCGATCTGCGCCCGGAGCTCGTCGAGACCGGAGAATTTCTTCTCGTCACGAATGCGACCGACGAGGTGCACCCGCATCGGTTGGCCGTACAGATCACCGTCGAAGTCGAAGAGGTGCACCTCGATGCGGAGGCTCGTTCCGTCGACCGTCGGGCGCACGCCGACATTCATCACGCCCGGCCGATCGTCGGCGAACACGGCGTAGACACCGTGGGGCGGCAGCACCTCGACGACACCGCCGAGGTTCGCGGTCGGGAAGCCGATGGTACGTCCACGACGGTCGCCGCCCTCGACGACGCCCGAGATCGAATGACGACGTCCGAGGAGCCGCGTCGCCTCGTCGAGATCGCCGGTCGTGATCGCTTCGCGGACGCGCGTGCTCGAGAACGGCCCGCGTTCGTCGCCGGCCACCGCGGCGGCCGCGACCTCGAAGCCGAGCTCCGCTCCGAAAGCTCGCATGGCCTCGAGATCGCCGGCGCGCTTCGCGCCGAAGCGGAAGTTCTCGCCCACGACCACCGCCTTCGCGCCGAGGCGCGCGACGAGCAGCTCCTTCACGAAGCGCTCCGGCGTGAGCGCGGCGAGCTCGGACGTGAACGGCTCGACGACGACCTGGTCGGCGCCATGACGGCGAAGCAGCTCCACGCGCCGCTCCAGCGTCGCAAGCCGGGGCGGGGTGAAGCCCCGGAGGACCTGACTCGGATGCGGGTCGAACGTGAGGACGACCGCCGAGAGCCCGCGCGCATCCGCGATCGCGCGTGCTTGCTGGAGCACGGCCTGATGACCACGGTGGACGCCGTCGAGATTGCCGATGATGACGGCAGATTGCACGCCCGCAGGATAGAACAGCTCGACGCCCTCCGTCCGGTTGCTCGGCCCGCAACTGTGCATTTCTCGGTCGAAGGCCATCCGCCGACGCCCGGAGCTCAGCAGCGGCCCCCGATTTCCCCGGCCCGCCACTACGACGACGAGCGTTACTCGGCCGCCGCGCCCTCGGGGACTACGGCGAACGGCTGGGTATTGCCGGATTGCACGTTGGCCCTGCGCCGATCCTTCGCGATGAGGACATAGACGGACGGGACGACGAACAGCGTGAAGAGCGTACCGATCGCCATTCCGCCGACGAGCACGATGCCGATCGAGTTACGCGCGACCGCTCCGGGGCCGCTGACGAGCGTGAGCGGGAAGTGCCCCGCCACGGTCGCCACCGTCGTCATGAGGATCGGCCGCAGGCGCGTGCTCGCGGCGACGCGAACCGCCTCGAGCTTCGACAGCCCGAGCTCCTGCTGCGCGTTGGCGAACTCGACGATGAGGATGCCGTTCTTCGCGACGAGGCCGACGAGCGTGACGAGGCCGACCTGGGAGTAGATGTTGAGCGTCGTCGTCCAGCCCTCGGTGAGACCGAACGTCAGGCCCGGCGGGCCCGCGAACTTGAGGAACGTGAAGATCAACGCGCCGAACATCGCGAGCGGCACCGAGCCCGCGAGGATGACGAATGGATCGCGGAACGAGTTGAACTGCGCCGCGAGCACCAGGAAGATGAGGAGGACCGCGAGCCCCATGGCCGGAAGGAACTTTCCGCCTTCCTGCCGGAGCTGACGCGACTCGCCCGTGTGCTCGACGCGGTAGCCCGGCGGCAGCTTCTCTGCCGCCGCGGTCTCGATGACCTTGAGCGCTCCGTCGAGCGACTGCGTGGCCACGCCGGACATCTTCACCGCGTTGAGCTGCTGGAAGCGGTTCAACGTGCGAGGCTCGACGCCCTCCTGGAGGGTCGCGACCGCGCTGAGCGGCATGAGCTGGCCGTTCGGGCCACCGATGTGGATCTCCGAGAGCTGATCGGGCGTGAGGCGCGCCGCGCGCTCGATCTGCGGGATGACCTTGTAGCTTCGGCCCTCGATGTTGAAGCGGTTGACGAAGTTGCCACCGAGCGCCGCCGACAGGTCGGCTCCGACCTGCTGCATGCTGAGGCCCATGGCAGCGATCTTGTCGCGATCGAGGATGATGTCGGTCTTGGCCTGATCGATCCGAACGTCGATGATGGGCGGGAACGCGAACTGACCGCTCTTCATCGCCTCGTCGACGAGGATGTCGGTGAAGCGGAGGATCTCCTCGTGGCTCGCGGTGGACGCGATCACGACCTCGACCGGGAAGAAGCCGGGGCTGGGCAGCGCCGGCGGGAGGAACACCGGCGCTCGCACGCCCGTGATCCCCATCGTCTTCGCGCTCAGCTCCTCGTGGATCTGGAAGATGTCGCGCTTGCGCTGGTTCCAGGGCTTGACCTGGATGCCACCGAAGCCGGCGTTGGCGAACGTGATCTGGAAGGAGTGCTCGAACTCGGGGAGGGACTGGAAGGCATCCCCCACCTCCGTGGCGTACGACGTCACCTGTTCGAGGCTGGCGTTCGGCGGGACGTCGAGCGCGCTGAAGACACTGCCCTGGTCTTCGTTCGGCGCGAGCTCGCCCGGCGAGAACATGTAGAGCGGAACGACGACCAGGGAGAGGGCCACCCAGACGGTGTAGACCTTGGGTCGATTCCGGAGCGTCGCGGCGAGCGCATTCTCGTAGCGGGTCCGGATCGCCTCGAAGGTCCGATCGATCTTCCCGGCGAGCCAGCCCGTGTCGTGTGACGACTTCAGCAGGCGCGCCGACATCATCGGTGAGAGCGTCAGGGCGACGACGCCCGAGATGAAGACCGCACCGGCGAGCGTGAAAGCGAACTCGCGGAAGAGGGCGCCGGTGAGGCCGCCCTGGAAGCCGATCGGCGCGTAGACGGCGGCCAGGGTGATCGTCATCGCGATGACCGGGCCTACGAGCTCGCGAGCGCCTGCGAGCGCCGCCTCGAGCGGTGTCTTGCCGTCGCGAATGTTCCGCTCGACGTTCTCGACGACGACGATCGCGTCGTCGACGACGAGACCGACCGCCAGGACGACGGCGAGGAGAGTGAGCAGGTTGACCGTGAACCCGAGCACCTGCATCAGGAACACCGCCCCGATGAGCGACACGGGGATCGCGAGGACGGGGACGACGACCGTGCGGAGCGAACCGAGGAAGAGGAAGATGACGACGACGACGATGAGGATCGTCTCGATGAGCGTCCGGGCGACCTCGCTGAGCGCGTTGTCGATGTACTCCGTCGAGTCGTAGCCGATCGCCGACTGCATGCCGGTCGGCATCTCGGCCTGGATTTGCTTCATCTCCTCGCGGACGCGCGCGATCACGTCGAGCGAGTTGGCGTTCGGAAGCACCCACACGCCCATGAACACGGCGCGCTCTCCGCTGAGTCGCACGTCTTGCTCGTACGTCTCGGCGCCGAGGACGACGTCGGCGACGTCGGCGAGGCGAACGAGCGTGTCGCCCTGGCGCTTCACGACGAGCTGCTTGAACTCGTCGACGGACTTGAGGTCGGTCGCCGCGGTGAGGTTCACCTGGACGAGCGCGCCCTTGGTCTGCCCGACTGCCGCGAGGTAGTTGTTGGCGGCCAGCGCCTGGCGCACCTGCGTCGGCGTCACGTTGAGCGCCGCCATTTGCTCGGGCTTGAGCCATGCGCGAATCGCGAACGCGCTGCCGCCGAGGATGTCGGCGCGCTGCACGCCCTCCACCGCCGAAAGGCGTGGCTGGACGATGCGCAAGAGGTAGTCGGTGACCTGGTTCTCCTCCAGGATCGTGGACCCGAAGGACAGGTACATCGCGGCGACCTGCGCATCGGAGGGCTCGATGTTGATCGATGGCACCTCCGCTTCGGGCGGGAGATCCGCGCGCACCTGGTTGACACGCGCGCTGATGTCCGCGAGCGCCGTCGCCGCGTTGAAGTTGAGCTTGAGGCGGACGTTGATCGTCGACAGCCCCTGGACGCTCTGCGACTCGATGTAGTCGATGCCGTCGGCGGCCGCGATCGCACGCTCGACGGGCGTCGTGATGAAGCCTCGGACGAGCTCCGCGTTCGCACCGACGTAGGCGGTACGAACGGTGACCGTCGCGCTCTCGAGCTTCGGGTACTGGCGGACGTTGAGGGAGCGGACGGCCTGGATGCCCGCCACGATGATGATGAGGTTGACGACGATCGCGAGGACCGGCCGCTTGATGAAGATGTCGGTGAGCTTCATCGGAGCCTCAGCGGTTGTCCGGCCGCGGGTCGAGCTTCGGTACGGGCTGCTTGGTGCTGTCGACCACGACCGGTGCGTTGTTGCGAAGCTTGAAGGCGCCGGCGGTGACGACCTCTTCCTTCGCCTTCACGCCGTCGAGCAAGGCGACGAAGTCTCCGCGCGCACTGCCCACGCGGACGAACTGCTGCCGAGCGACCTTCACCGGCTTGCCGTCGGGGGTCGTCGCGATGCCGGGCGTCTCGGGCTTGCGCTCCTCGATGACGAAGACCGAGTCGCCGTACGGCGCGTGCACGACCGCGGTCGCCGGGACCGTGACGGACTTCGTCTTCTCCGGCAAGACGACGGCGACCTGGACGAACATGCCGGGGCGCAGGCCCTCCGTCTTGTTCGAGACGTCGGCGCGAAGCTTGATCGTGCGTGTCGTCGCCTCGACGGTGGGGTCGACGGCGGCGATGGTGCCGTCGAGCGGCGGAGTCCCCGCTCCCGCGACGGTGATGCGCACAGGCTGACCGACCGCGACGTCGGCGAGGCGCTGCTGCGGAAGCGAGAAGTCGACGTGCACGGCGTCGATCGTCTCGAGCACGGTGACGGGCGTGCCGGGCTGCAGGTATTGCCCGAGGTTCACCGAGCGGATGCCGAGCTTGCCTGCGAACGGCGCGCGGATGGTCTTCTTCGCGATCTGCGCGATGAGGCCCTCTACGTCGGTCGTCGCGGTGCGGAGCTGGGCTTCGTCGGCGTCGAGCTGCGCCTGCGCGATCGCTCCCTTCGCGGCGAGCGCGCGGGTCCGCGCGATCGTGGTGGTAGCGAGCTCCTTCCGGGCGAGCGCCGACGCGAGCTGCGCGCGCTCCACGTTGGCATCGAGCTCGACGAGGATCTGGCCTTGCTTGACCGTCGCGCCCGATTCGAAGCTGATTCGTGTGACCACGCCCGGGACATCGGCCGCGAGCGCGACGCCCTTCGCCGAAGCGACGCTGCCCACCGACGTGAGCGTGCCCTCCCAGCTCTGCTCTTCGGCCACTGCCGTTCCCACCACCTCGGGCGGAGGGCCGTCCTTCTCGGCTTGCTTGCCGAAGCCGATGAGCATGCCGATCTGAGCGCCTTTGATGGCGACGAGCAGTCCGACTGCAACCAAGAGTCCGAAGATGGTGATGAGCCAGCGCACGAGGTTCCGTTCTCCTGGAGCTTGGGACAGCTCCGGCGGCGCGTAGGATGCTGTCGAGGTCCGCCTCGTAGCGCATGAATTGCGCGCCCAGATCGGAAAAGAAAGGTTGAGCTGCGGCCACGACACGCGATCGTGACCTCCGAGACGTCGCGCTGCCGTTCGGAGAGAACGTCCTGCGCCCCAGCGCCCGTGCTAGTGGAGCGCCGTGGCCGACCGCTCCCAGCCGCGCGAGCGCGGGTTCATCGCCTGGATCACGCGATTGGTGCGCGAGCATCGGAGTGAGCTCGTCGGTATCGCGCAGCGGGAAGGCCTCACGGGCACCGATGCACTCGACGCCGTCCAAGAGGCGTTCATCACGTTCCTGCGCGTCGCCCATGCGCGCAAGCTCAGCGAGGACTTCGAGGAGAGCCGCAAGCTGCTCGCCGTGGTCGTCCGGAACGAGGCGCGGAATCGCCGCCGCAGGCACCACCTGTCGCGCGTCCACCTGGGAGAAGAGGAAGCCGAAGGGCTCGCCGCGAGCGCGCCCACCGTCGAGGACCTCATCCTCGAGGCCGAGGCGCACGTCGCCGCGCTCGGCTGCATCGAGAAGCTCGCCGAGGTTCAGCGGCACGTCGTGACGCTGCGCCTTCTCGAGGACCGTCCGGGGGAGGCGGTCGCAGCGCTGCTCGCCATCACCCCGGGCAACGTTGCGGTCCTGCTTCATCGTGCAAAGCGCGAGCTTCGTGCGTGCATCAGCGACGCAGAAGCCGACGCAGAAAAGTGACCCATCGCCTGTAATCCGAGCCGCGCTCGCGACCTTCGAGGACGCCGCCCCTCCGCCAGCACGAGGCGGAGCGGGCACACGACCGGCGAAGGAGAAGGTGAATGCGTAGCGACGTCACGAAGCTGTTTGGATGGGCCGCGCGGGCGGACCGCCTCGGAATGAACGCGCTCCGCGCCGGGCTCATCGTCGTCCTGGTCTGGATCGGTGCGCTCAAGGTCGCGCCATACGAGGCCGACGGCATCGTCCCGTTCGTCGCGAACAGCCCATTCATGAGCTTCTTCTACGAGTCCCCGGCGGCCGAGTACCTGAGCTACATGAACAAGGAGGGCCAGCTCATCGCCGCCAACCGCGCCTGGCACGAGGCGAACCACACGTACAGCTTCGCGCTCGGGCTGGGCGCCGTCATCGTCGGCCTCGGCGTCCTCGTCGCCGCGCATTGGTGGCGACCGGCGGTCGGTGCTGTCGGGAGCTTCCTCGTCGTGGGAATGAGCTTCGTGACGCTCTCCTTCCTCGTCACCACGCCCGAGACGTGGGTCCCGAACCTCGGCGACGCTCATCACGGGTTTCCCTATCTCAGCGGACGGGGGCGTCTCGTCGTCAAAGACGTCATCATGCTCGGCGCCGCGCTCGTGACGATGGCCGACTCGGCGAAAGCGCACCTGGCGCGTTCGTCCACGCGCGCCGGGTGAGCGGTCCGAGCCGCTGAACGTACGGGCGCTCGCTCAGGGGGCGCCCGCGTCCTGGCGCCCGGCCCACACGATGTAGCCGGCGATGGCGCGCAGGTCGTCCTCCGCGAGGTGCTCGAAGCTCGGCATCTTCTGCTTGTTCGGCCGCTTTCGTTCCGGCGCACGCGCCCAGCGCACGATGCCGTCGGGAGCGTCGCCGTGGATGCCGGCGATCTCCCGCACCGACGGCCCGACCAGCTCGAATTCGCGAGCGTGGCAGCTCGCGCAGCGCATCGCGAACGAGCGCTCTCCGCGCCGAAGCTCGTCGAAGCTGGGATCGGTGGACGCGACCAGCTCGCTGACGGTGCCCTCCTGGCGCCGCTTGCAGCCCATGAGCGCGACGGCGAGCACGAAGGGCACGAAGAGGGGCACGAGCCGGGACGACCTCACGTCACGCAAGCTAGCCCAAGTTCGCGGAAACGCGACGACGATGAGCAAGACGAGGAGCGGCGGAGCAGCCGACGTGAGCCTCATCGTTCGACGCTCGCAGCGCACGCGCGCGGCCCGCCGGCTTGACCACCGAAGGACCGGTTGTTACGGAAGTGCTCGTTCACGCGAGGTCCATGCGCAGGGGCACCTGGAGTTGGTGATTTCTCCCGCCACAGGCGGATGACGGCTCGAAGCCGAAGCGGGCGCGAAGACGCGCCTCCCCCTGCATCCATTTCGACGTGAGGACTCTGCCGTGAACGTTTCACGCAGCGAGCAGCGCGTATTGCGCGTGCTCGCCCAAGGCGGTCGTATTTTGCATTTCAAGGACGAGCGCGGACAGCTCGTCGAGGTCGCATGTGTCTCGCGAGAAGGCTTCCACCTCTCGTGTCCGCTCGACCTCTTCAAACAGCTGCGCAGGCGAAGGCTCGTCGCCTCGACGAACGGCGGGCCCTACCTCATCTCGAAGGTAGGGCTCCTGGCATTGCGCAGCGTGCACGCGCGCGGCTGACGCGTCGGCCCCAGCGCTCGATGACGAGCTCGCCATCGCCGCTCCTCGCGGGGCGGCGAGCGGGCTCGTCATCGCGCGCGATTCGTCGGGTGCTACGGTGTCGACTCCGATGCGCAAGGAGCCGTCGCCGTTCGAATCCGTCTGGTCCGTCGTGCGCGCGATCCCGCGAGGGCGCGTCGCGACCTACGGGCAGATCTCGCAGATGATCGGCCGCAGGCTCACGCCGGTCGGCGTCGGCTGGGCCATTCGTGCCGCCGGCGACGACGCGATCCCCTGGCAGCGTGTCGTCAACGCATCCGGGGGCATCTCCACCGACCGCCAGCACCCCGGCCTTCAGCGCGCGATGCTCGAGGCCGAGGGCGTGCGCTTCGGAAAGGATGGTTGCATCGATCTCGAGCGCTTCGGCTGGAGCCCTCGCCCCCCTAAGAAGAAGGTCCGCGCGAAGGCGCGTGTCACGCGCTAAGGCGCCTGGCACTCCCTCGGGACGGGGAACTCCGTGCAGATGTCGGCGTCGATGCCCTCCTGGCTCGGGCCGATGATCTCGACGACGCCGCGGGAGCCTTGCGAGAGCAGGACGGTGCGCGGTTTCTCGGAGCAGGTCCCGACGCGGTCGCCGACGCGGACCGCGCCCTCCTGGGCGGAGCAGCCGCCGCTCTCGTTCGGCACCGTCCACGCCTGGCCCGTCGGGTAGACGAGCGAGATCGCGTAGCGCCCCATCGGGAGACAGCCGCGACGAACTTCGCGAACGTGCGGCTGCTGGGCGACCACCTTGGGATCGAAGAGCGGGCGCTCGCCGCTCTCGCTTCCGTCGGCGCTCCGCCCCGTGAGGTGCGGAGTGACGAGCACACCGCCGAGATCGACGCGCTTCGGATCGAAGCAGATCGCCGCCGGACGCACGAGTGCGGTGAGGTGATCGCGGAGCGCCGCCGTCACGGGCGCGGCTGGGACCGGCCCCGCGATCGTGCGAGCGAGGCTGTCGTCGAGGAGCGTGATCCCTTGGATGACGACGAGCGGGCCCGGCGGCTTGCCGGTGACGAGCGTCTCCTCGGGCGTCCCCTGCACGACGAGCGACTGGAAGTCGGTCTTCCGCTCCGGATCGCTCGCCAGCTTCACGAGCGCGACCTGGGGCCAGAGCGCGGGGACGGCGGGGTTCTCCGGGATCGAACCTCCGCGTGCGAAGACGAGGAGCCCCCCCTTGCCTTTCGGCGGGAGCGCGGGGAGCTGGAAGCCGAACGGCTGCCGCGAATCGGTGGCATCGTCGAACTCGCCCTTCGCGACGCTCCACACCAGCTTGAGGCTCTGGAAGCCCTCCTGGTACGCGGCGAGCGTCTGCGGCGTCGGGTTCGACGGCGGAGCGAGCACGTGCACGTCCTGCGTCATCGCCAGGATCGGCACCGCAAGCGGATCCGCGACCGTGTTCGCGGGCGAGCGCAGCGGCTCACCAATCTCCTCGGCGCTCGTCTCCTTCTTGGTGATCGGATCGATGTGCCGCGGATGGAAGTAGGGCCGCGTGAACGGAACGACGCGCTGGATCGAGACCGGGATGTTGTCCGCGACGTAGCCGTTCGGCCCCATCGTGAAGTCCGGGATCTCACCAGCGGGCGCGGGCTGGCGGATACCGACGTCGACGGGCCGGTAGATCGGCTGGTACGCGAGATTGCCCGCGTTCCGCCGCGCGTCCTCGACGTCGATGTAGCCACCCGCGAGATCGCCCGCCTCGGGGAGGTTCCTGAACTTGAACGTCGGCCAGAAGCGCCCACGCCGATCATAGAAGGCCGCGATGACGTAGGAGCCCGGCTCGACCGGCGCGACCGCGAACGGCGCGGACGCCTCGATGTTCGAGGTGTCCGGCGGGCAGTACAGATCGTCGGCGATCGTGCGCGGCTGGTTCGCGAAGAGGACGTCGCCTGGAACGGCGACGAAGTTCACCGCGCTCGTCGCGAAGCCGTTCGGAGGGGGCGGGTTCCGGCGATCGAAGACGAGCACGACCGCGTTGCCGACGATGTGCCCGCCCTTCGAGCACGGGGGCGGTCCGACGTAGGTCACCGTCCCGCGGATGAGACCGCGCGGAGGGAAGAGCCGCTTGTCGTTCCGCTGGTCGTCGATCGGCACGTCGGTGCAGGCCATCATCGCGATGGTGACGAGGACGAGGAGGAGAAGGGCGCGGCGCAGCATCAGAACCGGTAACCGAACTGGAGCATGACGCGACGGCCGAGGAGCTGGCCGTACGGATGCTGGCGGTGCTCGAGGCCGAGCAGATTGAATGCGACCAGGCCGACGTCGGCCTGGTTCGAGAGGAAACGATAGCCCACGCGCGCGTTCACGAGCGCGTACTCGGAGAGGCGGAAGCGCTGCTGCTCGATCTGCTGCCGCACGAAGTTCGTGACCTGCTCCGCCCAGAACTGATCCGCGATGAAGTGGAAATCGACCGAGCCGTCGATGCCCGCTTTCGTGCGGAGCTGAACCCCGGCGTTGACCTTGTGTCGGCTGGTGCGTTGGTCGGCGACGATGCGCGAGAGCTGATCGGCGGTGCAGCCGGAGTTGTCCTGCTGCACGAGGTTCAGCGTGTAGTTGCCGTAGATGTCGAGGCCCTCGGTCGGATACGTGCGGATGCTCGCCTCGCCTCCGTACACGTTGTAGGCCTGGCACTGGTTCTCCCAACCGCCGAAGCCGATCGGGAAGAGCCCGGTCGCGAGGTCCTGCCTCCCTGCCGTCGGGAAGTCCGCGACGGTGAGCGGCCTCGTCGCGGCGAGTTGGATGAGGCTCGAGACGCGATTGAAGTAGAGCGCGGTGTCGACCGTGAAGAGATCGCTCTCCTGGTTCAGGTACCCGATCTCGGCGCTGAGGATCCTCTCCGCGTTGACGATGAAGCCGGGATCGTCGCGCCGTACACCCTCGGAGAACTGGCCCGCACCGGTGACCGGGAGCTGGATCGGGAGACGGAGGTAGGACTCGAGGAACGTCGGCTTCCGGAACGCCGTCGCGACCGAGCCGCGGATCGTCGACTGGCTCGTCGGGTGAACGAGCACGGCACCTCGGGGTGACTGCTGGAAGCGCTCGAGATAGGGCACCCAGTCGAGGCGGTAGTCGGCCACGAACGAGAGCGCCTTCGAGACCTTCAGCTCGTCGTGGAGGAAGAGGGCGTAGTGGTGCTCGAAGCGATCCCGATCGAGGTACGTCCAGACGACGTCCTTGTATCGGTACGCAGCGCCGATCCGGAGGTCGTTCACGAAGTCGGCGGAGACCTCGAGCTTCGCCTTGTAGACGAGCTCGCCGTCGACGACGTTCTGCTCGACACGCGCCGGCAGGAGCGACTGCCCCACGTAGTTCACGTTGAGGCTCGAGTCGGCGCGGAGCCGGTTCCAGAAGATGCGCGCGTCGAAGTGATCGCTGCTCCACGACGTCGTCACGTCGGTCGCCGCGAACTTCGGCAGCACGAGGTCCTGGAGCGTCCCGATGCCGAGGATCTCGAGCGAGCCCTGGGCGAGACCGCCACCGAAGTTGAGCGTGCCGGCCTTGCCGAACTGCCGCGAGCCGCGCGCGTCGAGGCGGATCGTGCGCGAGCTCTCCACCTGATCGCCGACGCCGGTCCGGACGTCGGCGCGGCCGTTCGGGACCTCGCGCGACCAACGCGGGAGGTAGTCGTACCCGGCGGCCATACGCCAGCCGAGCTGCCCCTCGCGGCCCGACGCCCAGAGGCTTCCGTGCGTCGTCGCCTGGCTGCCGTAAGCGCCGGCGAGCCCGCTCCGACCTTCGCCCGGCTTTTTCGTGATGATGTTGACGACGCCGTTGAACGCGTCCGCGCCGTAGAGCGCCGAGCCAGGGCCGCGCACGATCTCGATTCGCTCGATGTCCTCGACGCCGATCGAGAGCGTCTGCCAGATCGTGGCACCGAGGATGTCCGCGTAGACCGAGCGCCCGTCGACGAGCACGAGCGTCTTGTTCGCCAGGCGCTGGTTGAAGCCTCGGATCGAGACCTCCGTCTGCCCGCCCGTCACCTCCATGATGTCGACACCCGCCAGGCGCCGGAGGAGCTCCGGAATCTTGGTGATGCCGGAGAGGCGGATGTCCTGCTCGGTGATGACCGAGGTCGAGCTGGGCGCGTCGAGCGGGCTCTGCGCGCCCTTCGACGCGGTGACGATGCTCTCGGCGAAGACGTCCTCCGTGCGCGCCGCGCCGATCTGGCCCGGGGCGGACGGCTGCGGCGGGCCCGGCTGGGGCGCGACCGGCTTCTCCGGCGCGACCGGCTTCTCCGGCGTGACCGGTTTCTCCGGCGTGACCGGCTCGGGCTGCGCCTTCTCGCGCTCGGCCTCCTGCTTCTTGATCCGCGTCTCGAGCGCCTTGACGACCGCGAGGGTCTCGTCTTTGTCGGGCGGGTTCGTCTCGAGGTACTTCTTGAAGTTCTCGACCGCCTTCTCGAGATTCCCCGCCTCGGCGTGGGCGCGGGCGATGTTGTAGAGGACGTTCGGGTGCGGGAGGATCTCGTACGCCTTCTCGAGCGAGGAGATGCCCTCCTCGTACTTGCCGGCGGAGATCGCCTCCATGCCCTTCTTGAAATGGGTGCGTGCCTCGGTCCGCGCGTCGGCGAGCGCGGGACGCGCGGCGAACATCGCAAGGGCGAGGACGATCAGCCGGACGGCTGCGCGAAGGCGCTGAGACACCGGCCCGGAAGGTTAGAATCGTTTGCGGGGATTTTGTGAGAAGAATCGGCGCCGATCGCCTTCGAGACGTTCTCGGGGCCGACCGGCGCCGGCTCGCCTTCGATCGCTTCGAGCGCGTCGAGCGCGGGCGGCGCGAAGAAGTCGTCGGCGATTCGACAGCGCGGGGCCAGTCTCGCTCGGAACGCTCCGCTCGCACGCCGGCGGGCAAGGGTGCCATCATCCTCGTCGACATGACCACGCTCGACGACGAACTGGCGGCGCTCCGGAAGAGCAACGACGAGTGGAGAGCGCGATGGGATGCGAGCCAAGCGCGCGTCGCAGAAGTGGAGGCGGCGTTGGCCGCGAGCGCGTCACCTCCAGGTCTCGCAGAGCTTCATGAGATGGCGGAGCAGTGGCTGAACGCGAACATGGGCGATCATTGGAGCCCACAGCACTTCGACGAGCTCGTCGCGATGCTCCAGCGTGTGGCAACGCCGAACGTGAGCGCGAAAGTCGAGCCCCGCGCCTCGACGACGGCCTCCGAAGACGACGAGGTCTGGCTGCCCGATGGCGAGGGCGGCTTCGTGCGGACGAAGGTGCGCTCCCCCACGAAGGCCCCCTGAGCTCAAAACACGTGCAACGGCCGTCGCTCGTCGAGTACTAACGGCGGCAAGATGGCAGCAAAAAAGCGAAGCTCGAAGGCGAAGTCGGTGGGTCTCTGGCTAGGAGCGTTCAGCGTGCTCGAGTCGGGCCGGGGCGACGCGGCGTTTCAAATCATCGGCCGCGCCCGCGGTCCTGAAGACGCAGCTCGCGTTTTCGAGGAGCGACTTCTTCACTTGCGCGAGACAACGACGCTCTTCGACGCCGAGTCGTCGGTGTACCTGGACGCGATCATCGACCTCACGGAGAAGGACTTTCCCGTTCCGACCCTCGTGAACTTCGTCTCTCGGAAGGAGAGCTCTCAGTCGGACGTATGGTCGCCGGTTCCCGACCAGCCGGACTCCCGAGCGGAGATCTACGGATGGGGAGAAGGCGACGAGAGCGAGACGGAGATTGAACGTCAGCCCTTCCTCGAGTTCGCAAAGCGCAAGCGCCCCTCGAAGGCCAAGGTGGCCTCGAAGGCCAAGGTCGCGTCGAAGTCCAAGAAGCGCGCGTCTGCTCCGAAGTCCAAGGCGCCCTCGAAATCCAAGGCGTCCTCGAAGAAGAGCGCGAAGTAAGGCGCACGCGGGAGCCCCTTCCTGAGTACGTATGAAGTGACCGGCTCCGATCGCGAGGTTGTGAGCTGCCGTTAGGCGCTGGTGGTCGACGGCTCGCTCACGAACTCAGGACGGGGCCGGTTCGCTCACGGCCGCCGACGAGCCCCTGAGCCGTACGCTGGCATAGAGAGAAAGCGGCCGCGAATGCGATAGGTGCCGTGAGGAAAGACGACGTCGCCCTCGCCGACGACTGGCACGATTTCACTTCGGGGCGCCTGGAGCAGCGAGTAGACTGCCCCACGAAGGTTTCGTGTGCGCCGCTGGCGAAGGCTTCTGTGCGCGCTCTCGACGCTGCTCGCCGCTCAGGCGCACCAGCGATCCGCACACGCGAGCGAGGGGGCAGCGCTTGCGCCCCTGGAGCTCTCTTGGGATGCGCCCGCGCCGTGTCCGAGTCGCGAGGCGGTTCTGGCGGAGGTCTCGCGCGCGCTCGGCGTTTCCCGCTCGGCGGAGAAGGTTCAGGCTCGGGGACGCATTCGTCGCGATGCTTCGGGCAGCTTCGTGCTGTCGCTCGGGATTCGCTCGGGGAGCCTCGATAGCGAGCGGAAGCTCAAAGACGCGTCGTGCGACGTGGTCACCGCAGCTGCGGTCGTGATGTTGGTCCTCGCGATCGATCCGGCGCGCGGCCTCGGTAGCTCCCCACTCGCGACGAGCACGGAACCAGAGCCCGAACGGCACGAGACCGCTCCTTCCGACCTGCCGCCACCCCCGACGCCGACGGAACCGACCCTTGCAGGGAAGCCCGCGAGGCCGACTCCGGCATCCGTGCCGCCTCGCCTGCCGAGGGCTCCAAAGAGGCGGAGGTTCACGCTCGGGGTAGGGATCGGGCCGAACGTGGACTTCGGAACGTTCGGGCGGCCCGCCATGGGAGCGCGCGCCGGCGTGTACGCATCGTACGTCGAGAAACTCCGCGTCGACGTGGGGCTCATCACGTGGATGCCGGTTCAGATCACGCTCGAGGACCGTCCCGCATACGGCGTCCGGGTGAGTACTGCCGGAGCCGTGGCGCGCGGTTGCTTCCTACCGATCTCTTGGGGCCCAACCCAGCTCGGCGCTTGCGCTGGTATCGCTTTCATGGCGGCGCATGCGACCGGGTTCGGCACGCGCGAGAGTCGCTCCGACGACGCACGTTGGTTCGCCGCCGGCGCCGGGCTGATCGGACGAGAAAGGCTGAGCCGTAACATTCATCTCACAGGCACCATCGACGCGACCCTCCCGCTCGACGGCCCTCAGTACGGCGTCCAGATCGGCGACGCCGCGCACAAAATCCATCGAGTCTCCTTCGGCTTGCGTGTGACGCTCGCGGTCGAGGTCGCCGTTTTCTGAAAATTAAGTGACGAAAGCCGATGGCTCGCTGGCCAATGCGCCGAGCATGGGCAACGCGTCGGCACTCGTCTGCAGCATCGACTCGTCGCTCATGACCGACGCGCGGCTCGAAGATCACTACCGGCAGCACTTCGCGTATGTCTGGAAGAGCGCGCGCCGTCTCGGCGTCAGCGAGGCCGATGCCGACGACGTTGTGCAGGAGGCCTTCCTCGTGGCGCGAGACCTGCTCGACGCCAAGAGCCCGGCCGACGTCCGCTCGTTCCTCTTCGGCGTCGTCTACAACGTGGTTCGCCGTCATCGAAGAAGGCTCAAGTCATCCCCGCAGACGACGAGCGCCATCGACGACCTGCCGGACGCGAGCGCTCGAGGCCCGACCGCGAGCACGGAGAGGATGGAGGCGGCGCGGCTGCTCGAGAGGCTCCTCGCCCTTCTCAACGACGAGCAACGCGCCGTCTTCGTTCTTGCGGAGATCGAGCACAAGAAGCTCCGCGAGATCGGGCAGATCCTCGGGATTAACCTCAACACCGCGGCCTCGAGGCTTCGCCTCGCGAGGGCACGACTCGCGGAAGCAGCGCTTCGAATCCAGGCGCAAGAAGGTTGGAGGACACGGTGAAGTCAGGAGATGACCTGGTCCGTGCGCTGATCGAAGACACGCAGGACGCGCACGCCCCACGAGACGAGGACTATCAGCGCGTCCTCACCAAGCTCCGCTCGGCGTCGGCATCGGCGTCGGCTGCGAATCGTGGGCGCTGGAGCGTTGGCCGCTCGGGGCTCGGGCTGCTCGCCGCGAGCGCGCTGGTGGTCGGCGTCGTCACGATCGCGGGGCAGAGCCATCTCGAGTCTCCGCCGCCCGTTGCTGTTCAAGCAGAGGAACGAACCGCCGCGAACGAGTCGCCGACTCCACCCGTAGAGCCGACGACGAAGACGGTGAGCGTCGAGGCGCTACCGTCGATCGTCTCGACCAGCGTCCCGAGCGCGGCGCGACCGGTCCCGCTGCCAAGCGCGGTGCGCCCCGCCCCTTTGCCGAGCGGGGCGGCGAGCTCTTCGCTCGCAGAGGAGATTCGTCTGCTGCGCGCTGCCAGCGACGCGTCGCGCGCGTCGAACCACGCTGGCGCCCTCTCGTTCGTCGAAGAGCATGAGCGTCGCTTCCCGAGAGGCTTTCTGGCGGACGAACGGCGCGTGCAGAAGGTCCTCGTGCTCTGTGAGCTGGATCGAGAAAGCCAAGCACGTGCCGAGGCACGTCGCTTCACGGCGGACCGTCCGAGCTCGCCTTTGAACGCCCGCCTATCGTCGAGCTGTGCTGCAGAGGAGAAAAGCGGACAATGACACTTCACTCGAATCGCTCGACCAGCACCCGCGCTCGTGTCGTTCCGCTCATGACCTTCTCGTCGGCTCTGGTCGCGATCGCCATAGGCTGCGCGACCTCGAACGACGATCTCCGGATCCTCGGCTTCGAGCCGGGAGGCGATGCGGGCCCCCCTCCAACGTCCTTCACCGAGCCGGACGCGGCCCCACCGGAGGCCGATACACCGATGTGCATCTCGTACGAGTGCCCGGCTCCGTACGCTACCTGTCTCGACAAGCCCGGCCTCTGCAATACGAATCTCAAAACCGATGTGGACAATTGTGGAGCGTGCGACAAGAAATGCGTGGTTCCCGATGAGGGATTCTTGCCGAACGGGAAGTTCTCTTGCATGGACGGCGAGTGTTACCTGCAGTGCCCCCCTTTCTTCGGCGACTGCAATGGGCAGCTCGAGGACGGCTGCGAGGCATTACTGCTCGATCGGGCGAACTGCGGGTCGTGCGGTAATGCCTGCAAGGAGGGAGATGTCTGCTGGAACGGGGCGTGTGGTTGTCCTCCCGGCTTTACGCAATGCGGAAACGACTGCACGCAGCTCGATCGTGATCCAGAGAACTGCAGCGCGTGCGGGAGGGAGTGCACTCCCTCGGACGTGGGCGCGGACGCGTGGCCCTGCGGGGAAGGCGTCCTTCCTGTCAATTTCGGTCCCGTCTGCAACAGCTCGTCGTGCGACCTCGGTTGCATCAGGGGGCAGGCCGATTGCAACAACGACCT
>MKVQ01000035.1 GCA_001899635.1 Myxococcales bacterium 68-20
GAGAAGCGCAGCTGGAAGATGGACGTTTGTCCGCATACGCGGACGAACGTCCATCCTCTTCACGGCGCACCATGCGCGCATCCTACGCGCGAACGACAGCGCGGGAGCTCGAGAACGAGCGTCAGCCGACGCGGCGCTCGTGCGTCAGCCGACGCGGCGCTCGTGCGCCCGCCGCTCGCGCGTGAACGCCGCGGTCAACCGCTCGGCGAGCTCGTCGCCTTCGCCCAGGGCGCGGCGATCGGTCGAGCGTCGCTCACAGAGCGCCGCCCGGAGCTCCGTCACGGTGCGGCTCGGCTCGGCCATACGGCTGTGCATCAAGGCATGCGAGCCGCAAAGGGTGGCCGCGGCGCCGCCGGGGAGCTCGACCATGACGAGGAGCCGGGCGTCCCGCGCTCCACAGACGGCGCATGCACCGTGCTCCACCGTGCTCGTCGTCGAGGCTCGCTTCCTTCGGTCCATGATTCGTGGTCGCATGCACCGTTCCGCCCGGCCAAGTTTTCTCCCTCCTCTTCGGCCAGCGGCGGCGTTATACGAACCTCATGGGCATCTACCTCGTCACCGGCGGCGCCGGCTTCATCGGTTCATCGATCGCGGAGACCCTGCTGGCGAAAGGAGAGCGCGTTCGCATCCTCGACGACTTCTCGACCGGCCGGCGGTCGAACGTCGAGGGGCTGAAGGGTGAAGTCGAGATCATCGAAGGGTCGATCGTCGATCCGGAGCTCGTCGCTCGCGCGATGAAGGGCGTCGAGGTCGTCTTCCACGAGGCGGCGATCCCCTCGGTCGCGCGCTCGGTGGACGAGCCGCAGGCATCGATGCTCGTGGGCGTCCAGGGCACGACCGTCGTGCTCGACGCCGCCCGCCACGCGAAGGTCCGCCGGCTCATCTTCGCGGCGAGCTCCTCGGCCTATGGAGACACGCCCACGCTCCCCAAGGTCGAGACGATGATGCCGGCGCCGCTGTCGCCGTACGCGATCTCGAAGCTCACCGGAGAGCAGCTCCTCACGGTGTTCTCGTCCCTCTACGGCATCGAGACGCTCAGCCTCCGCTACTTCAACGTATTCGGTCCGCGCCAGGATCCGAACAGCCAGTACGCAGCCGTCATCCCGAACTTCATCAAGGCGGCGATGGCGAAGACGCGGCCGACCGTCTTCGGTGACGGCGAGCAGACGCGCGACTTCTGCTTCATCGACAACACCGTCAGCGCGAACCTCCTCGCGGCGGAGAGCAAGAACAAGCTCACCGGCCAGGTGGTGAACGTCGCCTGCGGCGAGCGCATCTCGCTCAACCAGCTCCTCGAGTACATCGGCGACGAGGCCGGCCACAAGCTCGAGGCGATCTACGAGCCGACCCGCCCCGGCGACGTCCGCGACTCGCTCGCGTCGATCGAGGCCGCACGTGCGCTCATCGGCTACGAGCCCAAGGTGAACGTCCGCGAGGGACTGAAGCAGACGTACGCCGCCTTCAAGGCCGCATACGGCTGACCTGAAGCGTGCTCGGGCGCGCGATCAGGCGCTCGACGCGTGCGGCGCTCCCGGCGGGGGCGCCGCCTTCCAGTCCGGCCGGATTGCGGAGCGGACGAGACCGGCGCCGAAGCCCGCGCCGTGGGCGAGGTGCATCACCGGGTAGGCGGCCCACGCGATGGGGATCGTCACGACGCCCTCACGACGTCCCACGCGCACCGCGGCGGCGCCCGTCATGAGCGCATAGCCCGCGAACGCGAGCGGCGTCAGCGGCTGAACGGTAGCGGTCGCAGCGAGCGCGCCGCCACCAACGACGATCGCGAGCGGCCCGAGCTCACGCAACGAGCCAATCCGACGCTCCTTGACCGTCCTCCGGCCGCGGCTCCGGCCGAGCTGATAGTGGCGCCGGAAGAGGTCCTTGAACGACGACGCGTCGGGCCGATGAACGACGATGTCGCGACGCACCGCCAGCGCTCCGCCGGCTCGCGTGATCCGCTGCGAGAGCTCGACGTCCTCCTCGCAGCGCATGCCCGGATCGTAGAGACCGACGCGCTCGAACACGCGCCGCCGAATCGCGCCGAGGAACGCCGGCTCCGACTCCGGGCCTCGGACGAGCTCCGCCCCCGCCGCGAAGGCGAGCCTCGTCGCCTGCACTGCTCCGAGAGCGCGCTCGACCAGCGTACGTCCGGAGCTGCGCGGGACGATGGCCAGGTGCTCCGCCGGCAGCGAGGAGAGGGCCTCGACACATTTGGCGACGTGCGTCCGCGCGAAATCTCCGCCCGGGTCCATCGGCACGATCACCTCACCGCGACAGTCCGCGAGCACGGCATTGAGCGCCCCGGCGCGTGTGCGGTGATGATTGTCGACGAGGCGGACGCGCGAGTCCTCCGCCGCGATCCGCAGCACGATCTCGCGCGTCGCGTCCATGCTCATGCTGTCGGCGACCACGACGTCGATCGCGTCGGCGGGATAGTCCTGCCCGAGCGCGCAGCGGAGACACGCCTCGATGCGGCCTTCGTCTTCGTTCGTCGCGATCGCGATCGTGACGCGCGGAAGTGAATCTTTCGTGGGCTTCATGACAGACGGAGCCGACCTTAGCACTCGCCTCGCCAAAGCGGGCGCCGCGGGGCTCAGCTCTTCTTGCGTCGCTTCGCCGCAAGGCCGAGGGCGACCGCGATCACGGCTACGGTCGGGCCGAGGTCGGCGCTGCCGCCGGCCGCATTGCAGCCGGTGGTCTGCGTGATCACGCGGCGCCGCTTCTTCGGCTTCGCGACCGTCTCTTCCTCGACGTCGTCGTCGCCGTCGGTGCCGTCGTCCGCCCCAGGGCTCTCGCCGCTGTCGTCGCTCGCAGGATCGTCCGTGCCGGAGGTCCCCGGCGTGCTCGACTGCGGATCGACCAGCGTGGCGCACTTGCCCTGCGCGACTCCCGTCGCCTTGAACGCGCACTCGACGATATTCGTCTCGTTCTCCGTCAGCCCGATGTCCTTCGCAGCCTGGAGCACGCCCTGTGCGGCCTGGCCGAAGTTCGTCGACGAGATGAAGTACTTCGTGTTCGCGCGGTACCAGAGCTTCTCGCTCTTCTCCCAGCCGATGCCGAACGCGACCTCGACCTTCGAGACGGGGTTCACGCCGCCGACGGTCATCAGGTAGGCAGCGTTGTTGATGATGCCGCTGTTGATGTGCACGCCGCCGTTGTCCTGCTGCGTGTTGACGAACCGGCTCATGTGGGCCGGCTGCGCCTGTGAGACGGAGCCCGGGCTCTTCATGTCGCGCAGCGGTCCACCCGACTTCACGACGGACTCGCCGAGCTTCCAGTTGTTCACCGCGTCCGGCTTGATCGAGTGCTCGATGAACGCACCGAAGATGTCGGAGACGGCTTCGTTGAGCGCGCCAGGCTGGTTCTCGTAGACGAGGTTCGACGTCTTCTCGGTCACGCCGTGCGTGAACTCGTGACCGACGACGTCGATGCTGACGGACAGCGGGCGAAACATCTGTCCGCCGTCGCCGTAGATCATGCCGGTGCTGTCCCAGGCCGCGTTGTCGTACGCCTGCCCGAAGTGGACCGTCGAGATGAGCGCGCCGCCCCTGCCGTCGATCGCGTTACGGCCGTGCTTCTCCTTGTAGTACTTGTAGACTACAGCCGCGTTGAAGTGCGCGTCGACCGCGGCGCCGGCGCCGGGCACGCCCGTGTCCCAGGACGTCTGGCTGGTGGACGTGACCGCGGTCCCGCGGACCTGCTGCTGCTCTGCGGTGAGCGTTCGGATCTGCACGCCGGCGGAGGCGTCCGTCATCACGAAACCGCCGCTACCGGTCGAGACCTCGAACTGCTTCATATCCCCCAGGACGCCCTTGCCCTCGCCCTGGATCGTCTGGAGGTTGTTGTAGCGATGGATGAGGTCGCCCGTCTTCGCATCGACGAAGACGACCCAGATTGCCGGCTCGCGCGCGGCCATCGCCCGGACCTTGTACTGGTAGGCGAGCTTCGGCGCGGTGAGGTTCTTGTTCGACGCGTAGACGACGAGCCTCTGGTCCTCGGTCTCGAGCGTGGCCTCGTCGACCGGCGACCGCGAGATGATGTCGGCCTTGACCATCGTGAGCGCATCGGACGCGTCGAAGGCCGGGTTCACGTCGACGTCGTGGAGATCGGCGATGTAGTTCGCGTCGATCGACGTGAGGCGGCCCGCCCGATCGTAGTGCGCCAGCAGCTCGGCGCCCGCGACCGGCACGCCATGCACCATCTGCTGGAAGCGGGCGTGCGTCATCCCGACCTCGTCGACCTCGGTGCGCGCGACGCTGAGCTCGCGCGCGGGGTCGCGCATCTTGAAGAGCGCCTTGTGCTCCGCGAGCACCGAGAGCGTCACAAGGGCCGCGTCAGCCCCCTTCGCGAGGACCGGCTTGCCGGTACGCACCGTCGAGAGGTGCATCGGGGTCCTGAGCTCCTCGTGCTGCACCCACTTCCACGACTGCTTCGTCGTGACTTGGAGGTTCTCGAAGGCCGCGAGCTGCACCGACGTGACGTCCGTCGGAACCGGGGCTGGCGCCGGGGTGGAGTCCTGGAGATCGCCGTTCGTGCTGCAGCCCGCAGCAGCCACGATCGACAGTGCCATGAACGCCAGCTTCTTCATCTCTTCTCCGGTCGGAAGCGAGGCTGGGGCCTCGCTCGTGGGCCGTGGGTCTGTCGGGTGGCTTCGCAACGGACGGGCCAACTCGGAGTCCCGCCCAGTCTTCGATGAGACAGGAAAAGGACCGCGCGGGTCACCTCGATTTCCGGCAATTCGGAGCGAATCGCTCCGCCAGCGGCGGCCCTTGCCGCCGCCCCGGGATGATCCAGCCTCGCTCGTCTAGATCTAGGCCCCGCAGGTGGTGGGATGATGATCCACGGACGAGAACCTGAGGCGATGTAGGTCTGGCTGATTCGCCGAGCAGCAACGCGCGGTGATCCGACCTCGCCCGCAGCCTGGACGCGACCGAAGCGACGGGCCGGTCAGCTCGCGAGGATCTCCGAGAGCTCGCTCGGCACGATGCCGTAGCCCTCGGCGGCGGCGAGGAGCCCCGCATTCGAAGAGACGTTCGTGAGGAAGTCCCTCGCGTGCGGTGTTCCGAGGAGACCGTGCACACGGGTGACGAGCCGCGGAAGACCGCGCGCGATCGCGTTCTTTGCTTCCTCGTTGCGACCGAGATCGACGAGGGCATCGTGGAGCGCCAGGTAGATCGGCGCCTCGTTGAGCAGGCTCGGCGATCCTTCCTCGAGGAGGGTCACCGCCTCGGTCGCCAGCTCGACGGCGCGCTCCGCCTGACCGCACCGGCGCTCCGCTTCGCTCCAGAGGCCAACGGCGCCGGGGACGACATCGAGCATCTTCGTGGCGCGATACCCGTTGGAGGCGGTCTTGAGCAGCGTGCGCGCTTGACGCGCGGCTTGGTCGGCAGCGGACTCCGTCCCGCTCGCCTGGATGCGCGCGACGTTGTCGGTGCGGAGCAGCTCCACGCCGCGATAGAACAGGACGCCGAGCGTCGCTCGGTCGTGCGGGACCCACGCCCCCGATACGGCATTGTCGGCGATCGATCGCGGCTCTGCGAGGAGAGCCTCGTGCGCCGTCTCGGAGCCGAACGTCGCCGCCCAGCAGAGCAGGTTCATCTGGCCGTGCCGCACCGTGCCCGGCGAGCCGACGGACTGCGCGATCGCGATGCCATGTTCGATCGCGAGGCGCGCCTCTTCCTTCGCGCCCATCGTCGTGAGCGCGAAGCCGACGTTGATCGAGAGCGTCGCCTCGCGCGTCTTGAGGCCGGCATCGGACGCGGCGCGAGCGGCGCTCCGACGTGCTTCGAGCGCGGGCCCGACGTCGCCGCGCGCCTGCCTCACGACCGCGAGCGTCTGCCACGCGTCGACGGCCGCGCCCGGGATCCCGTGCGTGCGAGAGAGCTCGAGGAGCGTGTCCGCCCATTCGGCGGCCTTGTCGAGCTCGCCGGCGAACGCGTATCGAGCCGCGAGGTCGGCCGCCGAGCGAGCCTCCTCGTCGTAGAGGCCAGCCGCCTTCGCACGACGGATGACGTCCTCGAGCCCCGCGCTCGTGTCGAGGCCGCCGCCGCACGCATTCTCGTAGCGGACCCGCGCTCCCATCGCACGGACGGCGCTCGGCTCGTCGTAGACGGCGTCCTGCATCGCGCGCACGGCGGTGTCACGCTCACCGGCGCGCGCGTCGAGGCGGACCCACGCCTCGTCGAGTAGCTGCGCGCGCGCGAACTGCGTCGGCCGGTCCTCGGCGAAATCGAGCGACTTCTCCGCGAGACGAACCGCCTCTCCGAGCGCGCTCGCCGCGAGCGCGCGGCGCGCCGCCTTCTCGAGGTAGTTCGCGGCCTCCACCGGCTCGCCGCCGAGCTCGAGATGACGCGCGACGGTGGAGTCGTCCTCGCCCATCTTCGCGAGCCAGCGCCCGGCCTGGGTATGGAGCTCCTTGAGCTGTTCCTCGCCGAGCGCCGCGTAGGCGACCTCGCGCGTGAGCGCGTGCTTGAACGCCCACTCGCGCGCCTCCTTGAAGCGCGAGGTCGCCTGCTCGACGATGATCTCGGCTGCCGTCAGCGCGCGCATCACCTCGGCCGCGTTCTTCACGCCGAGCGCATCGAGCCCGGCGTCCCAGGCCTGCAGCCCGAAGACGGCGAGCTTCATCGCAGCCTCGCGAACGTCCTCGTCGAGCGCATCGAGGTGCACCTGGATGGCGGCCTCGATCGTCGGCGCGCTCGCGGCGTCGCGGCCTTGATGAGCGAGGCGCGCGAGCTCCTCGGCGAACAGCGGCGAGCCGCCCGCCTGCGCCGAGATCGACTCGACGAGGGCCTCACCCTCGACGGAGTTCGCCTTGTCGCCGAGGATCGCCTTGGCGATCGCGCGGACCGTGCGACGCGCGAGCGGACGAAGCTCGATCCGCACGTGATCGCGTCCGCTCCACCGCGCAGGATCGTCGCGCCAGAGCGTCGGACGCGCCGTCGCGAGGACGAAGACGGAGTGCCCAGTCGCGCGGGCGAGCAAGTGATCGAGCCAGGCAAGCGACTCGAGGTCGGCCCACTGCGCGTCCTCGAGGGCGATCACGAGCGCGGTCTCCTTCGAGGCACGGAGAGCCATGTCCGTGAGCGCGATCCAGAGAGCGTCGCGTGCGCCGCGCGCGTCGACGGACTCGGGGAGCGGCTCGTTCGCGACGAAGCGAACGACGAGGTCGCGGGTGCTCGGTCCCACGAGATCGATCCGCGCGAGGAGGGCGTCCGTCGCGGCCGTCGCGTCGCTCAGCGCCGCGCCCTTGGTGACGCCGGCGAGACCGCGCGCGACGTCGGCCATGATGCCGAGGGCGTGGCTCTTCGCGAACGACTCGGCGCGAACCACCACCACGCGCGGCGCGGACGAGTGCGCTGCGATACGTGCGATCGCCTCGCGACGAAGGCGCGTCTTGCCGATGCCCGGCGCGCCGGTGAGCGTCACGATGATCGGCGTCTCGTCTTCCTGGCAGCGCTCGAACGCGCTCACGACCTGCGAGAGATCGGCCTCGCGACCGACGAAGGGCGAGCCGCCGGCGAACTCCTTCTTCGCGGTCACCTTCGGGCCGACGACCGACGTCCCGTCGGCGCGCACCTGCATCTCGAAGCGACCGCGCGCGAGCTCGCTCGTCGTCGTGTCGGCGAAGACCTGGCTCTTCTGCGCGTCACGCGCGAGCGCGGCGGCGCGGTCGACGACCTCTCCGGTCGGCCGGGTCCGATCGATACGCGTGCGCCCCGTCGCGATGCCGACGCGCGCGCCCATCTTCGCGAGCCGGAGACCGAGGTCGAGTGCGCGGGTTGCTTCGTCGCCGAGCGCTTTCCGCACGCCGAGGTGTGCGACGATCGCGTCGCCGCCGAGCTCGGTCGCCTCTGCTCCCCGGGCACGCAGGTGCGCGATGAGCCTCTGGCGCGGTGGCCCCTTCGGCACGTGCGTCGCGAGGATCGAGGTCACCAGGCGCGAGCCACCCGGCTTCGACGTCGAGAGCACGAGCGAGCCCAGGTTCATCGGCGCGAGGTCGGGCGACTGCGCGCGCGTCGTCATCGGCGTGCGCTCGAGCTCGGCGGCGATGCTCCGGAGGCGGAGCGCGACGTCCGATGCGCGGCTCGGACGCTCCTCCGGATGTGTCGCGAGCATCTCGCAGAGGAGGTCGTCGAGCGTGACGGGAGCGTCGGGGAACACCTCCCCGAGTCGCGGCGCCGGCGTGGTCACGAGGCGCGCGAGGATCGCGATCGGCGTCGGGCCCATGTGCGGCGGCCGCCCGGCGATCATCTCGAAGAGCGTCGCGCCGAGACCGTAGATGTCCGCCCGCGCGTCGACCTCCGCATCGCCGCGCGCCTGCTCCGGCGCCATGTACGCCGGCGTACCGATGATCGCGCCGGTGCGCGTCAGCCGCGCGTCCTCGGCGGAGGCGACGCCGAAGTCGACGAGCTTCGCCTCGAGCGGCCAGTCGTGCAGCACTCCGCTCCCCACGAGGATGACGTTCGACGGCTTGATGTCGCGATGGATGATCCCGACGCCATGCGCGTACGCGAGCGCATCGGCGACCTGGGCAGCGACCTCGACCGCGCGTCCGAGTGTGAGCGGGGCGCGCTTCTGGCGCTGCGCGATGTCCTCGCCCTCGAGCCACTCCATCGCGACGTAAGGATGGCCTTCGTCGAGCTGACCGAACGCGACGACGCGCACGATCCCGGCGTGGCTGAGACCGGCGAGGACGCGCCCTTCACGACCGAAGCGGGCCTCCTCCCCAGCGTCGACGCCGGGGATGGCGATCACCTTCAAGGCAACGGGCACCCCCGACACCTCGTCCCGCGCACGGTACACGATGCCTACACCGCCGCGTCCCACCTCGCGTTCGATCACGAAGCGTCCCGCGAGGAGCCCCTGGAAGGCCGCCGCCGTCACGATTCCGAGACTACCGAAAGGACGCCCTTCACGCACCCTCGACCGCACGTACGGTCAGGGATCGTCCAAGGAGAGGTGGGGCTTGCGTCCTGACCTCCCGCAGAGGTGGGCCCGAGGCCCTCCCCAGGGCTGGGCCTCCCTCCCCCGCGTCGAGCTCGGAGGTCGCGCGTCAGGTCCCGGGCGTCGAGCTCGCGACGACCTTCTTGCCGAGGCCGATGATGAACATCTCGTAGCTCGTCGCGCGCGTGCCCTCGGGACGGATGCCACGCTCCTCGGTGAAGAGGCGCTTCACCTCGGCCTTTGCCTTCGGGAGGTCCTCGCCCATGAAGATCTTGCCGACGAAGGCGCCGCCCGGCTTGAGCAGCTTCTCGGCGACCGCAAGCGCTCGCATGAAGAGCTCGAAGCTGCGCGTCTGATCGCCGAGCCGGTTGCCGGTCGTGCGCGGGGCCATGTCGCTCAGGACGACGTCGTACGGCGCGTGTTCGGCCAGCACCTCGTTGTCGAGGGAGAGCGCATCACCGACGATCGCGGTCGCGTTCGGGGGGAGCGGGATGTTCAAGGGATCGAGGTCGATCGCGAAGAGCCGCCCCGACGGGCCCACCTTCTGGGTCACGTAGAGCGACCAGCTCCCGGGCGCTGCACCGAGATCGAGCACGTGCATCCCAGGCTTGAGGAGCCGGACGCGCCGGTCGATCTCGTCGAGCTTGAAGACGCTGCGCGCGGGATACCCCGCGAGCCGCGCATCGCGCGTGAAGGAGTCCCCTCCCTTGTAGGGGTTCTTTCCGCTCCGTCCGCTCCGCGCTCTCGCCATCCGCCTGCTTCTTCCTTAATCGATGGCCGGAGCTCCTCCGAGAGGAGAGCCGGCGTGTCTCGCCCACGTCCACGTGGATACCGCACACATACAACGGGATGGAGTCGCGCATGACCAATGCGCTGGATCGGCCCGGATCCAATCGAAGCCTCGAAGTCTCAGGTCCAACGCGAGACCTCGCGGAGACCGCGGGCGATCGGTCGATTTTCCCGGTCCTTCGAGGAATGGACCACGCGTTGCACCTCAGCGCTTTCGCTTCGAGGAGCCCATCATGAACCTTCGCTGCGTTTTCCACGTGAGCCCCACCGTCACGACCGTCCAGGCGAAGCCGGCGCGACCCCGGATGCCGAGCCTCCTCGACATCGACGTCGATTTCGTCGATGAGCCGCAGCCGCGCGGACGCTCCTTCGAGACCTGGACCCGTGCACGCGGCTGGTCGAGCGAGGACTGATCAGCTCTCCACATCGCGAGGGACGCGACACAACCGGAGCAACCACCTGCTCCCAGCGCGCAGAGACGAGAAAAGGCGCAGCCACCTTCAGGGTCGCTGCGCCTTTCTTGCGTCGTGAGCTCGAAAGCTCGCGGACGTGCCGAGCTCAGCGCTTCTTGCGCTCGCGGCCCTTCACGCCGTGGCGAACGAGGACGAGGCCGTTGCGCGGTCCGGGGATGCCACCCTCGACCATGAGGAGGTTCTTCTCCGCATCGACGCGCGCGATCTTGAGGTTCAGGATGCTGACGACCTCGTTGCCGTACTGGCCGGGCATCTTGAGGTTCGGGAGCGTACGACCCGGCGTCATGTTCGTACCGATCGAGCCACCGTGACGGCGGTACTCGTGGGTACCGTGCGTCTGGACGAAGCCCGCGAAGCCCCAGCGGCGAACGACGCCGGTGAAGCCGCGACCGCGGCTGATGCCCTGGGTGTCGACGATCTGGCCGGCCTGGAAGAGGTCGGCGAGGTTCACGGCAGCGCCGATCTCGAACTTGGCGGCGAAGTCTTCCTCGCAGCGGAGCTCACGCACGGTGCGCTTCGCCGGGACGTTCGCCTTCTTGAACGAGCCCTGCTGCGCCTTGGAGAGGTGCTTCTCCTTCGCGTCGGTGATGCCGAACACGACCGCGGTGTAGCCGTCCTTCTCCTTCGTACGCTTGCCGATGACCTGGAGCGAGCTCACGTCGACGACGGTCACGCGCTGAACGGTGCCGTCCTCCTTGTAGAGCTGGGTCATTCCGAGCTTCTTGCCGATGATGCCGGGCTTCGTGTTCATGATGATCTCTTCCTCTCGCGCTCGCCGGTGCCGAGCCGTCCTTTCGGCCAGGGCACTGTCTGGGTCCAAAAGACCGGGTGGTGTTCTCGAGGAGACGGGTCCGAGCGCTGGACCCGGGAGCGCGAGGCTCCGACACCGTCAGTCTTTCCCCGCACGCACGCACGCACCCTTGTGGCGCGGGTCGGGCGATGAGGGGCGCGCAGCATGGTCGGGCGGGCCCGCTTCGTCAAGCGAAGCGTTGAGCCATTCAGCCGAGCTTGGCGACGAGGTTCCGGACGCCCTCCACGTGCACGCTCGCCCGGAGCCCCGACGCGAAGACGCCGGCGATGTACCCCTTCTTGTCGATGACGTACGTGACCCGGGAGCTCTTACCCATGAGGCGCGTGAGGAGCCCGGTCGCCTCGTAGCTCTGCGAGAGGCGGCGGTTCGCGTCCGAGACGAGCTCGAACGGGACGCCATGTTCCTTTGCGAAGCGGCGGTGACTCTCGTCGGAGTCGACGGAGATGCCGATGACCTCGGTGTCCTTGTTCGCGAGCTCGGCGTAGCTGTCGCGGAACCCACACGTCTCGCGCGTGCAGACCGGCGTGAAGTCACCAGGGTAGAAGTAGAGGACGACGTTCTTCTTGCCCGCGAAGTCGCTGAGCTTGAGCTTCGCCCCCGAGCTCGAGGTGACGTCGAAATCGGGCGCTTTTTGTCCGACGCGTAGAGCCATTTTTCGGCATTGTGGTAGCACAGGGCCGAGAGTTGGGGCTGCGCCTCAACCACCCGCAACGGTGGGCCATCGGCCCGCAGTCGACGAGCGTCTCGTCTTTGCATGAGGCTCGTTGACACGTCCCAGATCACATGCTTTAAAGCGCGACCCCGAGCAGCCCTGGAAGCGTGGTTTTCCCCAGCTTTTCCGTGCGGCTACCGGTGGTTTCGAAAGAAGAAAGACACGGTCATGCAGAACGCGAAGATCGCCGAGATCGAGAACGAGCAGCTCCGGACGGGAGTCGTCCCCGACTTCCGCGTCGGTGACACCGTCCGTGTCCACTACAAGATTGTCGAAGGCGACAAGGACCGCATCCAGGTCTTCCAGGGCGTCGTCCTCAAGCGTCACCGCGCGGGCGCGCGCAGCACGTTCACCGTGCGCAAGGTGAGCTTCAGCGTCGGCGTCGAGCGTCAGTTCCTGACGCACTCGCCGCGCATCGACAAGGTGGAGATCGTCTCGCGTGGTGTCGTCCGCCGCGCGCGCCTCTTCTACCTCCGCAACCTCCAGGGCAAGGCCGCCCGCGTTCGCGACCAGAAGGACACCTGAGCCAACGCCGCGAGAAGCGGCGCGCTCGTCCTTTCATCGTGAAGATACGCTTCGACGCCCGAGATCCGTCTCGGGCGTTTCGGCTTTTTGTCCGCCAAGCCGGGCTCGAATGCGCATCGCGCGACGAGCTCAGCCGTCGGTGCCCGCCGAGGCCAGCATCTCTTTCAGGCGGAGCCGGACGTCACGCAGCCAGATCGCGTCGTTGAAGACGTCGCCCGCCAGGAGCGACGTGATCGAACGACGGAGCGCAGCGTGTTTGTCCTCTGCGAAGAGAACGCCGACGAGCGGACCGGCGTAGAACGCCTGGACGGCGAGGATGAACGTCTCGGCCCCGGCGCGGACGTACCGCTCCCACTCGCCGACGAGGCGTCGCTCTTCGTCGGATGACTCGAGCGCCTGCGCGATCACGTCCGCGGCGAGCAGCCCTCCTGTCATCGCGATGTGCGCTCCAGTCGAGAAGAGCGGATCGATGAAGCCGCCCGCGTCGCCGATCGCGAGCCAGCCGTCGCCGCTCGTCGCACCCACGCGATAGCTGAAGTCCGCCGTCGCCTCGGCATGGGGCCAGAGGCGGGTCGCCTTCGCGAGGAGCTCAGTGGCGGTGGCCGACTCCGAGACGGCGATCTCGAAGAGCGACGTCGCGATCGCGCTCTCGCCGGCGGAGAGGCGAGCCCGACGATCGCGCATCCACGCGCGCGAGACCACCGCGCCGACACTGGTGCGGCCGTCCTTGAACGGAATGACCCAGAACCAGTTCGGCCGCGCCACACCGCCTTCCCCGTCCGCAACGCGAGGCGCGAGCCCGGACGGGAAGAGGATGATGTCGATGTCGCCTTCGAGCTTCCCGCCCTGGCGAGGAACGCCCTCGAAATGCGCGTAGAGCGCGGTCTGATCGAGGCCCTCGATCTTCGACGTGCCTCCCGAGGCGCGGGCGGTCAACACGTCGCGACCGGATGCATCCACGACGAACCGCGCGTCGATCCGTACCGTGGTCCCGTCGGGCGCGGTCGCATCGACGCCGGCGGCGCGACCACGCTCGTTCGTGACCACACGCTCCGCGGTCCAGCGCTGGCGCACGTCCGCGCCGGACGCGCGTGCGTGATCGAGCAAGAGCTCGTCGAACGCGTCGCGCGGCACCTCGAAGGCGTGAACGATGTCGTTCTTCCATGCTCCGTCGAACGAGAACCGATCCTTCTTCTTTCGGATGTCGTCGTGGAAGCGCGCCCCATACTTCGGGATGAAGCGCGCCTTCACCGCTTCGAGCACGCCGATCTCCTCGAGCACCGGGAGAGACCGTGGGAGGAGCGACTCACCGAGGTGGAAGCGCGGGAACGTCTCCTTCTCGAGCACGACGACCGAGCAGCCGCGACGCGCCAGCCGAGACGCGCACACCGAGCCGGCCGGGCCTCCACCGATCACGACGACGTCGGTCGCGCTCACGTGCGCCTCCCCTTCCTGGTTGTCGTCTTCGAGATGGGAACGAGGTCAGTCGGCCGTCTTCGGCGGCGGGCCGAGCTGGATCCGCTCCCCGATGTAGGCGCCGATCAACGTGAACATGATCCCGATCGCGCTCATCACGACGTAGAGGAACGTCGGCATCATGCGGACGGTCTGGCTCTGGACGAGCAGGAACGTCGTGGGAATCGCGATGACGAAGCTCGCGACCATCGGTTCGATGAAGGTGCGGCCCGGCGAGATCATCCCGACGAGGAGGCCGCCGAGAAACCACACGGGGATGCACATGATCATCCCGTTGCCACCTTCGAAGTCGAGGAGCGTGACGATGCGCGGTAGGCCGAAGACCAGCGCCGCAGTGAGCACGCCCTGCACCGCGATCGCGATGAAGAGCCACTGAACGCTGACGCCCTCCTGCTGGTAGCGGCGCTCGAGCTCGTCCTCGCGGCTCCGCGTCTTGGCGAGGGCCTCGATCTTGGCCCCGCAGGACCCACAGCGGAGCGACGCCGGAGGGTTCTTCGCAAAGCCGCACGACGGGCAGGTGACCAGCTTTCCAGCAGCCATCGACGGCGAGGGTATCACGACTTTGCCGCGGCTCGTCGAGCCCTTGGCGGCGCCGGCAGGAGGGTGGAGCTTTGGCCTCGCCCCCTGGCAAGACGCCGTGCCAGCCACCTCTGCGGGAGGTCGGGGCTGGACTGGTGGACCACTGCCGGTGGGCTCGGCTGCGGGTGGTTGGGGTTTCCGCCGCGGGTGGTTGGGGTGCAGCCCTAAAAATCTCGGAACTCTGAAACCCGGACGCTGTCTTGAGTTGGCAGAGACCGGCGTCGAACCGTAGAGTGACCGTAGTTTCCGTAGTTTGCGTTCGTTCGCCGCGACTTCCCCGAGATGATCGAAGCGCCCACAACCGAGCTGACAGGAACGATTGGGAGCAAGGACGAGCTCGATCCGGAGCTCCTCGACCTGCCCGACCCGCCGAAGCGCGAGCGGACGCTGACGGTCGGCCTGCTCGTCTTCACCGCGCTCGCCTCGCTCGCGATGGTGCTCGCGCTCCGGCGCGACGCAGCCTACGCGTTCGCGGCCCCGCACACCCGCGACCTCGGTGACCTCAACGCGGCGAGCACCGACACGTTCGTCGAGAACGAGTACGTCCGCGGCCGGGCGATGCTCGGCGCTGCAGGAGCAATCCGGTACGAGCGCCCCCTCGTGGAGGGCTCGTTCCGGCTCATGCCGGTCACCCGCGCGGCGACGGATGGCGGTCCCGCGGAGGACGTCTGGGTCGAGGTCCGCGTCCCGCCGCGTGGCGAGAACATCCGCTGGGTGCCTCCGTCCGAGGTCTCGGGGCGGCTCGTCCGGTTCGACACCGCAGGGCCACGTCATCGCGGGCTCGCCAGCGCCATCCGCGACACGACCGGCAAAGAGGTGCCGACGGGCTCGTGGCTCCTCGTCGACGGCGCCGCGCCATCGGACGCGCGATGGGCCGTGGTCCTGGTCGGCCTCTTCGCGGGCTTCGCCGTGTGGAATGCCTTCGCAACCGCGAAGCTTCTCCGCAAGGTGAAGGCCTGACGGCCCCACCACGAGCACTCGTTCAGACGATGCGTGCTCCGGCGCGTGACGTGTGGATCAACCGAGAAGTGCGCGCACCTTCGTGAGGACGGCGACGTCCGCCGGCGGGAACTCGGCCGGATCGAGCGCCTCGACACCGGCCCACTTCACCTCGGCGACGTCGATCGCCTGCGGCTCGAGCGACCCCGGCTCGCGCACGGCGTGGAAGAAGAGGAGCAGCACCGCCTTGTCGGCGTCGTCGTAGCGATGAAACGTCACGTCGGCGATCTCGCCGACCTCGACGAGGATGCCGAGCTCTTCCTCGAGCTCGCGCCGTAGCGCCGCACGAGGATCCTCACCGGGCTCGACCTTGCCACCGGGGAACTCCCAGCGCCCCGCAAGATGGGTCCCCTTCTTGCGACGTGAGAGAAGGATGTTGCCTCGCTCGACGACGATACCCGCCGCCACGATGTCCGTGCGCATCGCGTCTGACTATAGTCGAGCCTCCATGCCGGACGCTCCTTGCTCCGAAGACGCGCCGAGCGATGTCACAGAACCGCGCATCGGCGCAGGGCCATGGTGGCTCGGCCTAGGAGCGACCTCCCTCTTCGCTGCCGTCATGACGCTGATCGTCTACAGCGAAGGACTGCCGGCGCCGTTCACCGCCGTGCCTCACTTCGACAAGGCGCTGCATTTCGGCATCTCCGGAATGCTCAGCTTCTTCCTCGACGGCGTCCTCCGGCGACGGATGGTCCGTGTCGCCGGGATCGCGGTCCCACTGGCCGCAGTGCTCTTCCTCGTCCCCACCGCGATCGAGGAGTTCCTCCAGCGCTACTCGATCCACCGCACGTCGAGCCTCGGCGACTTTGCTGCCGACGTCGCCGGCGTCGCGTGCTTCCTCTGGCTGTCGCGGCGCATCGGCCGCTGACGATCAGAGCCCTGCCTTGCGGATGCGCGCGACGACGTCACGGAACAGCGCGACGTGGTCGAACGACGCCGCGGCCGGTCCGAGCAGGCCGACCTCCTTGAGGTGATCGGCGGGGACACACTGCTCGAACGTCCCCCACTTCGCGTTCTCGACGGTGACGAGGCCGTCGTTGACCTTCAGCATCCCCTCTTCGAGGAAGATCGCGGTCGGAAGGAGCGCCACCTGAGCGGCGTCGAGCTTCAGCGGCTCGTTCGGATACGTGCTCCCGTCACACGCAAAGACGCCGCTCCGCAGATTCGTTCGCCCCGCGTAGCTCTTGTAGACGACGCCCGGAGCGTCGACGTACTTCGGGTTGAAGACCTCCTTCATGTGCTTCTCGCTGAGGAGCAACAGCTGCTGGCGGAACGCCGGATCGGTCTTCAGCTCATAGGCGGTCTTCTGCACGAGCGAGAGGACGGCGTCGGTGAGCTCGTCGACCTGCCTCGCCGGGAGGTACTTCAGCATGCCGAGCACCGCGTCCGCGATCTTGGTCCCGCGATGCGGTGTGGCGATCGTCGTGACCGACGCGATGCGGTCGCCGTAGCCGAGGCCGTTCGGGCTCGCGAGGACGCGCGCGTCGAGGCCGCCTTGCGAGTGTCCGACGACGTTGACCTTCGCCTTCCCCGTACGCGCGAGGATGTCGTCGATCTGCTTCGCGATCGCCGCGGCGCGGACCTCGCTCGTGTCGTACGGCGGTGCGAGCGTCACGTAGACCGCCTCGCCGTTCTTCGTGAGCTCCTCGACGATGCCCTTGAAGTACGTGACCTCGACGGGCCCGACCTCCAGCGTGCCGAACCCGGCCATGCCGTGCAGCAGCACGATTGGGTACGGCGCTCCGAGCTTGGGCGCGGGCGCAGGCGCGGAGCCCTCAGGGTCGGAGCCGGCGGCGCCGCTTGCCGGCGACGGATCGCTCGGAGTCGAGGGGGCGGACGAGGCGACGTCGTCGCCGCTCGCCGGAGGAGCCGGGGCGGGAACGCCGCCTTCGCTCCCGCACGCCGCGAGCGCGAGCACGCCGAGCCATCCGAGAACGTGAACCCGCATCCTCCGCCTCCTCCCGAGCCCCCGCGAACTTGCCTGAGGTCGCGTCCTACGCAGCCAAGAGGTTCTGGTACATCGCTGTTCTCATGGGCGTCCCTGCAGCGTCTCAAGGCTGAGTTGGGTGAGCGGGTGTAGGATTGCCGTGAACGCTTCGACCTCGAGCGACCGACGAAGAGATGAAAGCGAACACGACGAACACGACGAACACGACACCACAAGAATGGCTGCGGAGCGCTGGCGCGCAAGGAGACGTGATCGACGGACTCGCTCGCTTCGGTGACTGGGCCACGCTCTATCGCGAGTGCCCACGAGGCGACTGGCTGCTCGCGATCGCGGAGCGTCTCGGCGTGGATCACGTCGCGCTCGTTCGCGCGGCCATCGCGTGCGCGCGGATCGCCGACGGCGACGAAGAGGCCACGGCGGTCCTCGACGCGGCCGCGCGCTGGACCGAGGACCGCGGCGCGGCTTCCGAGGTCGCCGAGGCGACTCGCGCGCTCGAAGCAGCCGCGAGCCGCGCCGTCGATCCGGCGAGCGAAGCGGCCGGCCGCGCCGCGCTCGCCGTCGGCCTCGGCATCGACGACCGTGGAGTGCTGCCGAGCGCGCCCGCCGCCGCGGCCGAGTCGGTGATGGTCGCCTCGATCGACTGCGGGCTCGAGCTCGCGATGCGGTGGGCCCACGACAAGTGCGCCTCCGCCGTGCGAAGCGCGGTGCCGTGGTCCACCTTCGACGCTTGCATCGCGCGAATCGGAAGCCAATCTTGAGCACGAGGTCTACGTTCCCGATGGTCCGCCTGCGCCGCATCCTCGCTCCCTGCGTGCTCGCATCAGCCGCCCTCGCCGCGGGCGCTCCCCGCGCCGAAGCCGCCGACGCCGGAGCTCCGCCGCCGATCCCTGCGTGCGTTTCCGTCGCGACCAGCTCGCGCTGGGTGCCGTACGGGTACAACCACGTCGTCGTCCTCACGAACGGATGCGCTAGCGGCGCGCGGTGCGACGTCTCGACGGACGTGAACCCCGACCGGCGCTCGGTCGACGTGCCTGCCGGTCAGGCGGTCGAGGTGTTGACGTTCATGGCGTCCCCCTCTTCGTCGTTCGTCGCCAAGGTCGACTGCAAGCTCCGCTGAGTCTCGTCGAGCATCGCCCGGCGCTCGGGAACGGCTCGCAACTCGAAGAGCTAGCGCGCCCCTCGCGAGCGCTTCCTGGCGAGCTCGCGTCGCTCCCTGCGCTCGCGCATCCGACCCATGAGGAACGCACCGTCCTCGGCGGGGCGGCTCCAGGCGACGAGGAGATTCGCGGTGAGGACGAAGTTCGCCGCCGACATCAGATGCCATACGTGCTCCGGCGCGATGCACGCGCCGACGAACGCCGTGAAGTAGGCCGCGACCGACGGACCGAAGCGACGGTCGACGAAGAGGGCGAACACGACCGTCGAGAAGAACCAGGTGTGGAGGTACAGGATGAAGACGTGGAGCAGCTTCATCTCGAGCAGGTTGCCGCCGACCTGGAGCGCGAGCTGCGCGGCGAACATCGCGAGCCCCACGGCCTGCGTGCGGCGGTTCACGGCGGTCTTCGAGAGCGACTCACGCCCCCACAGCCCGACGAGGACCGCGACCCCGAGGAAGACGCACGTGAGCACGTATGGCATCCAGCGCGGCGTCGGCTGGTACGTGCGGTACGCCCACCCGCAAACCTCGGGCACGATCGTCCAGAACACGCCGACCATGCCGCCCGCGACCAGACGCGTGCGCTGACCGGTGGTGGGATCGAGCTGCGCGCTCAGCCTCTCCAGCGTCGCGACCCGTTGGCGATCGGCCTCTCGCAATCGCATCGCGTCGGAGACCCGCTTCGCGAGCTCCGGGGGCGGCGTCTCGAGCTCGGCGAGCGCCGCCGCCGCGGCTTCGGGCGTACCTCGTTCGAGCTCGAAGACGACGACCATCTCCGTGGCTTCTCGGAGACCGGTCCGTGCAGCCTCGTTGTCGTCGCACGCGCGGATCGCCTGACGGAAGCCGAAGCGCGCCTCGGCGAAGAGGTGATGAACGCGATCGCGGACGACGTCGGGCGCACCGCCGGTCCCGAGCTCGCGGCGCATCTCTTCGACTCGCAATAGCGCCTCGGCGGAGAGCGCGAGCGATCCTCGATGGCGCAGGTACCATTCGAGCTGCTTCCGGAGCTCGTCGGCCGATGCGAAGCGATCCGTTGCCGAACGGCTCATCGCACGGCTCGCGAGCTCGGCGAGCTGGGACGGTACGCCGTCCGGAAACGCGAAGCTCGAACGGAGGATCGACGTGACGATCTGGGGGAAGGACTCGCCGAGGTGCGGCGGACGACCGACGAGGATCTCGTGGAGGATCGCGCCGAGGAGGTACACGTCCGTCCGCTCGTCCAGCTTGCCGCTCGTGCCGAGCATCTCGGGCGCCATGTACGACGGCGTGCCGGCCATCTCGGTCGCCTCCGCCGCCAGCGGCAGCCTCCCCGTTGGGTCGGGGTTCATGCTGACGGCGATCCCCCAGTCGACGAGATAGACCTCGCCGAAGCGTCCGATCATGACGTTGTCGGGCTTCAGATCTCGGTGGAGGACGCCTCGCGAATGCGCCAGGCTCACTGCGTTGCAGAGCTGTACGAGGATCCGGAGGTTGTGCTCGAGCAGATCGACCGCGCCGAACCGCTCCTTCACCGCCGCGGCGTCGCCGATGAGCTCCGACCATGCGAGCCCCTCGATGTGCTTGAGCACGATGATGGGTGAGCCGTCCTCGTCGAGCCCCAGGTCGTAGACGGGGACGATGTTCGGGTGCTCGAGCGCTCCGGTGACCCACGCCTCGCGGAGTAGCCGGAGCGTCGCTTGCTCGTTCTTCATCTTCGAACGGAGCGTCTTGACGGCGACCTTGCGTCCCAGCGAGCGCTGCATCGCGATGCGCACGATCCCCATCCCGCCTTCGCCGATGGTGAGGCCCATGTCGAGGCCGCCCGCGATCCCCGGCGCGGAGCGCTCTCCGCCCAGCCCTTCGAGCGCGCGCTTGCCGGCGGCGCTCGAGCGGAGGCGCTCGGGCTCGATCGTCGACCCCGGATTGCGGGCGACCGTCCGCGCGATCTCCGCGAAGTGCACCGGCGTCATCTCCAGCGTGTGCGCCAGCTCGTCCTCGGAGAGCGTCAGCAGATGAGAGACGTCTTCCTCGTGAGGCACTGGATGGAGTGTTCAGGATGCCGCCCCGCAGGGGAAGGGGGATTGTTTCCCGGGGCGCCGCCGGCCAGGGCAAGCCGGTGCCGCGTCCGCGGATCGAGATCATCGACCTCAGTAGGGTGACGAGAGCGTGACGAGAGGGTGACGAGCCGATGCCCCGGCGCTCGGCGGGTCACGAGCTTTCCCGATCGCCACACGCAACATCGCGATTTCAGTGAGGGACGCCCCCGGGCCGCCCGGGTCCGGCCCCGGGGGGTGGGAGCGCACGGGCTCACGCCTCGCGGTGAACGTGCACTGCTTTGGCGTCGATGTTAAGCAGGGGCGGTGATCCGGCCTCCGATAGTCCGCGCCCTGGTCGCACTCGCGAGCCTGATCGTCCTGCTCGTGGCCGGGACCGGCCCTGCACAGGCCCAGACGAAGGCGCCGGCGCCTCCGGCCGCCATCGGCGACAAGTCCGACGAAGAGGCCGCTGACTCGCCGCGCGCGAGCATGCGGAGCTTCTTCGACCTCGCCGAGCGCGGCCGCTATCAGGAGGCGTCGCTCTACCTCGACCTCCCACGCGGGAGCGAGAAGCGGGCGGAAGAACTGGCGTCGAAGCTTCACGCCGTCCTCTCGCAGCGCCTCCTCGTCGACCCGGAGGCGCTCTCACCGCTCGCGCAGGGCCGCGCGGGCGACGGGCTGCCGACCGGGATCGAGGAGCTCGGCAAGATCGCCGACGCCAAGGGTCGACCGATCGCGGTCCGGCTCGTCCGGCACGAGTCGAGGTCGATCGACGACGAGCCGCGTTGGGTCTTCTCGCAGACGACCGTCGCCGCCGTGCCGGCGCTCTACGGCTCCCTCCGCGATCGCTGGATCCGCGAGAGCCTCCCGCCGTCGCTCCTCAACCAAGGCCCGATGGCGCTGTATCTCTGGCAATGGCTGGCCCTGCCGGTCCTCGCCGCGCTCTGCTTCGGCACCGGACGCCTCCTCACCTTCGCGAGCGGCATCATCGCGAAGCGCGCCCTCGCGAAGCACTCGTGGAGCCCGCGCTTGCTCACGGGCCTGAAGGCCCCGACCACCCTTGGCTGGGCGGTCGCCCTGTTCGCGATCCTGACGCCGTACCTCGCGCTCACGTTGCGCGCCGAGGAGCTCCTCGATCGCGGGCTTCACGCGGTCGCCTACCTCACGTTCTTCTGGGCTCTCCTGCGCGTCGTCACGGTCGTCGGCGACGAGGTGGCCCACGCCGACTGGGCGCGCTCACGGCCGAGCGCGCGTTCGCTCTCGTCGGTCGGCGTGAGGCTCGGCAAGGTGATCGTCGCCGCGCTCGCGTTGATGGTCGCGCTCACGGAGCTCGGCTACCCCGTCACGAGCGTGATCGCCGGTCTCGGAATCGGCGGCGTCGCGATCGCGCTCGCCGCGCAGAAGACCGTCGAGAACCTGTTCGGATCGATCTCCATCCTCGGTGACCAGCCGTTCCGCGTCGGCGACACGATCCGCGTCGACTCCATCGAGGGCACGGTCGAGAGCATCGGGCTCCGCTCGACGCGCATCCGCACGGTCGACCGCACGCTCGTCATCCTCCCCAACGGCAAGCTCGCCGACATGCGAATCGAATCGCTCGGGCCTCGCGACCGGCTGCGCTTCGCGATGAAGCTCCAGATCGCGAAGAGCGCCACGATGGCTCAGATACGCGGCATCGTCCTCGAGCTCCAGAGCAGGCTCGCCGCTCAGCCGCTCGTGAAGAAGGACGACGTCTTCGTCCGGCTCTCGGGGATCGGAGAGTCGTCGTACGACGTCGAGGTGTCCGCGCCGCTCGAGACGCTCGACCACGGCGAGTTCGCCCGCGTCCGAGAGGAGATGCTCATGGCGAGCGTCGAGATCGTCGAGCGAGCCGGCGCGAAGCTCGCGGTTCCGGTGATGCAACTCATCGCTCCGGGCGTCCCGTCGAGCGCCTCGCCGTCGTCCCCCAGCATTCAAGTGATCGGCTCGGCCGGAGGTCCTTCGTGACGGAAGCGGGACGAGCCGCGGCGCTCGTCGGGACAATCCTCGATCGACGCTATCGGATCGACTCGGTCATTGGCCCGGGTGAGAAGGGCGCCTGGGTCTTCCGCGCTCACGAGATCGTCAGCGGGACGCCGGTAGCCGTGCGCTGCCCCGGCGTGCCCGAGCACCTCACCGGGCTCGGGCACGCCTACGAGCGAGCGCTCGACGAGTTCCTCGCCGAGGCGCAGCTGCTCGCGCGCGCCTGCGGAGAAGGCGGCGATGTCGAGCAGGTGCTCGCCTACGGCATCGCCGAGCCTGCGGGGCTGGCGCGCGTACCGTATTCCGTCTTCGAGTGGCTCGAGGGCAAGTCGCTCGAGCAGCACATCGTCGAGCGCGCCGGCGCGGTCCTCTCCGTCAGCGAGGCGCTCGCGATCCTCGAGCCCGCCGCGCGTGGGCTCGCCGCCGCTCACGCGCTCGGCATCGCGCACCGCGACGTCCGCCCGAGGAACCTCTGGCTCGCGCAGGTCGGCGGCCGGACGCGCATGAAGCTGACACAGTTCGTCCTCGCGTCGCGCATCGGCCCGTCGGACGACGCCTTCGCTCCCGAGTATGGCGCGCCGGAGCACTTCAAGCGCTCGTACGGAGCCATCGGGCCGGCGACCGACGTCTACGGTCTCGCACTCTGCCTCGTGGAGCTCATCTCCGGAAGGCGCGCCCTCGAAGGGGTCGATCCGCCCGAGCTCTACCTCGCGGCGAGCGATCTCGGGCGCCGTCCGACGCTGCGAGCCCGAGGCGTACAGGCATCCGAGGCCGTCGAGGCCGTCCTCGCCCGTGCGCTCGCGGTCGATCCCAGACGTCGCTGGCAGAGCGCGCGCGAGCTCTGGGACGCGCTCGTCGCGGCAGTACCCGAGCTCACGCCCGCGATGCCGAGCGTTCGCCCGCGGCCGGAGCTCGCCGGCAACGAGGTGGACGAGGCGCCGGCGAGCGCTCAGTCGAACGTGCCCTCGATCTGGGCGGCGCGGGATCACGCGAGCGCCGTCGTCGCCCCCGCCGACGACGCCCGGCTCGGGGACTCGGCCAAGCTCGCTGCGTTCGCGCCCCGCGAAGCTCCGACTCCGCGCCGAGATCGCACGGGGCTCGGCGCATGGCTCGTCGTCGGCCTGCTCGCGGCGGCCGCGGTCGGCGTCGTCGCCACGAAGCTCGCACGCTCTCGTCCGCCTCCCTCTCCCCCCGCGACGACACGAGCTGCCGCGAGCAGCGCCCCGGCGGCGAAGGCGTCCCCTCCCCCGTCATCGAGAGCCTCCGCCGCGCCGGCTGCGCGGAGCGCGGACGAGCCGGCCGTCCGCTTCCAGCCGTTCCTCACGGACATGGTCCGCGTCCCCGCCGGGTCGTTCATGATGGGCACCGACAAGGAAGGCCGCGGCGACGGCCCTGCCCATCGCGTGACGATCACGAAGCCCTTCTACATCGACCGCACGGAGGTCACCGCCGAGGTGTACGGCGCATGCGTGGAGGACGGCTCGTGCACGCCGAACCGCGTCCATGGCGACAACATCCCCGAGACGACCTGGGGCTGCAACACGAGCAAGGACCAGCCGCACGACCCGGTCAACTGCGTCGATCGGTGGCAGGCCGAGCGCTTCTGCGAATACGCGCACAAGCGGCTGCCGACCGAAGCGGAGTGGGAGTACGCGGCGCGCGGCGACGACGGGCGCGCGTACCCGTGGGGAAACGCGCCTCCCACGACGTGCACGATGGCGAGCCTCTCCGGCCTGGCCGGCGACTGCCGTGACCGCAGGGGCACGACCGAGGTCGGAAGCACCATCGACGGCAGGAGCGCGTTCGGCGCGCTCGACATGGCCGGCAACGTCTGGGAGTGGGTCGCCGACGGGCACGTGCCCTATCCCAACGGATCCGCAGAGGTGACCGATCCCCGGCCCGCGCTCTCGGCCCCGCACGCCAAGGGCGTGCTCCGCGGCGGCTCGTGGGACTACGCTCCAACGAGCGCGAAGACGACCTACCGCTATCCGTTTCAGGCCAACATCGGCAACATCAGCACGGGCTTCCGCTGCGCCCGCGACGCACACGAGTAACGCCGGCGCCGCGTCAGCCTCGGCCCGGTCAGTCTTCCTCGACCTTCAGCCGGGCCGCTCGGCGGAAGAGCCAGAAGCTGACCGCGAAGAGCGGCAGCGACGGGATCAGGACGACGAGCGGGAACGTCGGGCGATGGCTGATCTCCGGCTTGGTGAAGATGAAGCACGAGACGTCGATGAGGATCGTCATGACCAGGACGATCGCTCCAAGGACCTGTGCGGTGAATCGGTCGGTGAGCACGGCGGTACGCTACTCCACGCGGGGCCTAATGGTGCCCCAAACATCGCCCGGTTGACCTATCATCGCGCTCATAATGCGTGACTCGTCCTCTCTCGCCAAAGGTACCGGGCTGGCTCGGCTCGCCGGCGGGGCGCTCTTCGTTCTCCTGGCAGCGTGCACGACGACTCCAGCCGTCACCGTGGTGCGGACATCGCCCGGAGACAAGCCCGAGGAGATCAAAGGCGACCACGTCAAGCTGAAGCGCGGAGCGCAGGAGCCGTTCGCGGGTGCACGCCCGGGCTTCTACGCCGTGCGCAGCACCGAGGATTGGGAGCACGCGTGGCCGGTGGGGACCGCCCCGCCGATGCCGCCGACGCTCGACACGTCGAAGCAGATGGTCTTCCTCGCCGTCGCCGAGACGCAGGCGATCACGCACGTGAAGGTCGAGCGCGTGCTCGAGACGGCGACGTTCCTCTATGCCTGGGTCCGCGAGACCAAGGTCGGCGAGTACTGTACGAACAAGTCGCCGGAGCGGGCGTTCGACGCGGTCGTTGCCGCGCGCGCCGACAAGCCGGTGAAGGTCTTCGTGGAAGAGGACCACGGCGAGTCCTGCGGTGAGCCGCCGGTCGCCGGGATCGAGTGCCGGCTCACCCACCAGCAGGCGTGGACGAACAAGCTCACCGCGCAGCCTGGCGACGCGGTCGAGTGTGCGCTGACGGCCACGGCGCGCGGCAAGTTCGAGCTCGTCGACAAGCTCCTCTCGATGGCAGAGCTTCCCCCGGGTTCGACCTCGAAGCTGGCCTTCAAGAAGAGCTCCGAGCGCGCGGAGATGGAGGTCGACGTCTACGGCACGTACACCATCACCGCCGAGGCCGCGGACGAAGCGGGCCGCCGAGGCAAGGCGGCGGCGACGATCGACGTGAAGCCGCCGAAGACGAAAGACGTCCTCGTCCAGCTCGTGTGGGCCGGCTTCGATCGAGCCGACATGGCCGACACGTTTCCTCGCGTGAACCTCCGCGTCGCGGAGGAAGGACCGAAGGGCCAGCGCTGCTCGGCGGAGATCCCAATCCCGGGGCTCTGCGACGTCAAGACGCGCGGCGCGTACACGTACATGCGCATCCCGGAGGGCGATCGCCGCCTCCCGGTGTCGATTCAGTTCCTCGACGAGCGTTTCGAGAAGGGCCCGGGCCCTTGCGTCCACGTCTGGTACGACGGCGTGCGGACGGGCGAGACGTGCGATCGCGCACACCGCGATGCGGACGAGATCTGGCGCGTCGGTGTCCTCGACACGACCACCGGCAAGCTCATTCAGGACGGCGCCCCTCCGTCGACGCCCGCCGAAGCCCCCGCACCGGCCGCGCCGGCACCGAAGAAGAAGTAGCTCGAGCTAGGTCACCGGCGAAGCGGCCGTCCGCGCCCTGAGGTAGGCACGGACGCCACCCATGATGGTCGTGCGGTTGCGATCGAAGAGCCGTCCGATCTCGTCGTAGCTCATTCCCGGATGCCGGCGCAGGTGCCACCAGACTTCCTGGCGCGCGAGCGCGACATTCTTCGTTCGCCCTCGGCCGCAGAGCTCTTCACGCGTGACGCCGCGCGCGCGGCAAACAGCGTCGAGGAGTCCGAGGAGGTCGCGAGAGGTCAGGGCTTCGAGGATCGTCGTGGGCGGTATCACGTGGGGCTCTCCAGTGCGAAAGCCCCGTCGGCCACGGCGTCCGCCGGTTGCGCCGACTCGCGATTTTTTTCGCCCGCCGAATGATCGCCCGAGCCGCGTCGGGCTCGGATCGAGAGGCCACACGCCGCTGCGAGCGCCAAGGCCGAGCCCCCGCTCGCAGCGAGACCAGTAGAGGAGGAGCTGACGCTGGCCGAACAGCTGGCGTCAGCTCGCGTCGTTTCGGGCCTTCACTCGAAGACGTGCCCGATGACTTTCATCGTGACCCACGAGAGCGCTCCACTGAGCGGCAGCGTGAGGACCCAAGCCATGAGGATGTTGCCGGCGACCCCCCAACGTACCGCGCTCACCCGCTTGCTCGCGCCGACGCCCATGATGCAGGCGTTGATGCAGTGGGTGGTGGAGACGGGCACGCCGAAGTGGCTCGCTCCGAGGATGGTGAGTGCGCCCGCGGTCTCCGCCACGAAGCCCTGAAGCGGCGAGATGCGGATGATCTTCGTCCCCATCGTCTTGATGATCCGCTTGCCGCCGGCCATCGTGCCGAGCGCGATCGCTGCAGCGCACGAGATGATGACCCACGACGGCACGCCGTCGCCCTTCGGCAAGAACCAGTCGGGCATCCCGTCGTGATGGCCGGCCGTCACGAACGCGATGAGCGCGAGGGTGATGATGCCCATCGACTTCTGCGCGTCGTTCGAACCGTGCGCGAACGCCATCGACATCGCCGAGAGGAGCTGGAGCCGCCGCGCGCTGCGGTGGACCGTCCCGGGACGCATCCTCCGAACGATCCAGAGGAGGAGGATCATGAGGAAGAAGGCAAACACGAACCCGATCGTCGGAGAGGCCACGAGCGGGACGAGCACCTTCTTCTGGAGCGCGCCCCATTTGAACGCGCCGAGACCGCCCTTCGCGACGACGGCGCCGGCAAGCGCGCCGATGAGCGCGTGCGACGAGCTAGACGGGATGCCGTACCACCAAGTGATCAGGTTCCAGGCGCACGCACCGACCAGCGCGGAGAGCACGACGGTCTGCGTGACGAGCCCGGGGTCGGCGAAGCCGGACGCGATCGTCTTCGCCACGGCCGTCCCCGTGATCGCGCCGAAGAAGTTGAGGATCCCGGCCAGGATGACCGCGGTGCGGATCGGCAGGACGCCGGTGGAGACGACTGTGGCGATCGCGTTGGCCGCGTCGTGAAAGCCGTTGATGTAGTCGAAGATGAGGGCGAAGACGATGACGCAGACGAGCAGGCTAACCATGCTTCACGGCGAGGTTGGCCAGCGTGTCGGCGATCGCGTCACACTGATCGATGGCGTTCTCGAGATCCTCGAGCACGGTCTTCTCACGAATGAGGACACGCGCGTCGCCAGCGCCTTCGCGGAAGGGACCGCCGGTACCTTCCGCCCGGAACAACTCGGAGACCGCTTCGCGGTAGACGACGTCGGCCTCCTTCTCGAACTTCCGGAGCTCGCGGGCGACCGCCACGATCTCCGTGTATTTGTGCTTCCGGAGCTTCGGCATCGCCTCGTCGATCTTCTCCGTACAACGGACGATGATCCCGATGAGCTTGCCCATCGCGTCGGTCGGCTTTTCGACGCCGAGCATGACGCAGGCGCGGATGGCGCCGTTGGTGAGGTCGAGAACGGTGTCGAGCTCGGAGGAGAGCTTCTGCAGGTCCTCGCGATCGATGGGCGTCACGAACGTTTTCGCGAGCGCCTCCTCCATCTCGTGAACGATGCGATCGCCCTCGTGCTCTATCGCCTGAACTTGATCCCGAGCCTGCTCGGCCGAAGTGCCGTTGGTGGAGAACTTTGCGAGCGCCTTGGCGCCGTCATGCGCGGCCTTCGCCTGACGCTCGAGGTAGTCGTAGAAGTGATCTTCGCGCGGCAAGAACCAGCGGATGACGTTCTGGATCCCCATCAGCCATACCTTCGGTGGGGGTGAGTGGAACGATCGAGATGCAGCTGCAGCTGGGTCTCCTTTTGCTCCATCTTTCCCGGCCGGATCTAGCCATTTCCGTTTTTGTTGTGCGACGACCGTGTGACGAAATCAGAGCGACGCGTCACCGAGAGCCAAACTCCCGCGGATTTTTCCGCGATCTCGGGAACTTCGCCCGAGGGCGTGCGATCAGCGTGCGGTGCCGATGTAAGCACGCGCACGGACGACGCCGCGCTCGTGGAGCGGCTCGACGCGGGGAACGAACCCAGCCTTACGGAGCGTGCGAACGAACACGTCGGCCGGGTATCCGCTCCACACGGCGAGCACGCCGCCCGGAGCAAGCGCGGACCGCGCGCGGACGAGAGCCGCTTCGGCGTAGAGGCGGGCGTTCGATCGGAAGCTCGCCCACTCGGGACCGTTGTCGACGTCGAGCAGGATCGCGGAGAGCGACCCCGGCTCCGCCGAAGCGATCACGTCGGCCACGTCGGCAAGGCAGAGCTCGACCCGAGGATCGTCGAGCGCACCGCCGACGAGATCGGCGGCCTCGACGCGCGCGACGTCAGCGACGGTGCGGAGCTTCTCGACGACGACGACCTCCGTCTCCGGCGACGCGACCTCGAGCACCCCTCGCAGCGTCGCGCCGAAACCAAGGCCGCCGATGACGACACGCGGCCGTGCCGATCCCGTTCGCTCGATCGCCTCCTTCGCGAGGCGACCGAAGGCGAGCTCGGTCTCGAGCGCTGCGCTCGACAAGAGGACGACGTTGCCAAGGACGAGCTCAAGGTTCGCACCGTCGCGGCGCAGCAGCAGCGACTTCTCATCCTCTACGATTGTTCGAACGATCTCGATTGCCACGTATCACTCGCGAGAAGACGGGATCTCCGACGTGGGATCCGTCGTAGCCGTCGGTTTGACCGCCGGGCTGGGCGCGGTCGTGCGCGGCCTGGCGTGGGTGTTGTTCGCCGGCCGGGTGCCGGGCTGCGCCGCCGGCTTCTCCGACGCGACCAGCGTAGGTTCTTCGTCCGTGGTGAAGGGCAGCGAAGGAGGGAGCGGCTCCACGGGCATCGGCATGGGCGTCGGCGCAGGCACCGGCGTGACTGCGGGGGGCGGAGCCTGACGGCTCGCCGCTGACGACAGCCGGGTCGGGATCAACTTCGCGCCCACGACCGCGAGGCTCCCCACGACGGCGGCGAAGAGGATCGCCCAGAAGACGAAGCTCGCCGTCGACATGTCCTTCTTCGGCTTCTGCTCGACGTTCGACGAGGCGGGCGGCGCGGTCCAGTTGTACTTGCCTCCGGTCACGAACGAAGACGCGCTCGGGTGCCGAGTGGGCGGGGCCTGGACGAGCGCAGGACCGAGGATCGCGATCCGCTCCAGGGACGGCGCCGCGTTCGCACCGGCGTAGGGCGCGAGGAGACGTGCGAGCTCGACGACGTCGGGACGGCGATCCCGATCGCGCTCCATGCAGCGCCACAGGACGTGCTCCAGTCCCTGCGGGATGTCCGGCCGATGGTCCCGGAGATTCGGGATCGGACCATGGATGATGTTCTGGATGAGCTCGCCGAGCGAGTTGCCGACGAACGGCGCCCTGCCGGCGATCAGTCGAAACAGGATCACGCTGAGCGACCATACGTCACTGCGCGCGTCCGCGTCGCGCGCGGAGACGACCTGCTCCGGCGCCATGTAGCTCGGCGAGCCGAGGAGATCGGTGGCCTTCGTCACGACGCTGTCGTGATGACTCCGCCGGCCACCGTGACTGGTGTCGCCATCGTCGAGATCGACGACCTTGGACACGCCGAAGTCGAGCACCTTCACGACCGGCTCACCACCGGAGCCACGAGTCAGAAAGAGGTTCGCCAGCTTCAGGTCCCGATGAACGATCCCGTGACCGTGAGCCTCCGCGATCGCCTCGCATGCCTGGATGATGTAGTCACTCGCCTCGGCGACGGGAAACCGGCCGCGCTTCTGGAGCAGCTCGGCGAAGTCGAGCCCCTCCAGGTACTCCATCACCATGTAAGGCGCGCCTCCCTCGAGCGCGCCCACGTCGAGGACCCGCGAGACGTGCTTGCTCTTCAGGCGAACGGTGTTCCGTGCCTCGCGGAGGAAGCGGCTCTTGTACTCGCGACTGAGGACCTCGTCGCGCATGAACTTTAGGGCGACAGTCTGCCCGAGCTGGAGGTGGCGCGCGGCTACCACGTAACCCATCCCGCCCTCGCCGAGGACGCGCTCGATCTGGAACTTCCCGGCGATGATGTCGCCGGCGCGCACCCCACTCATCCAGGCTGGAAGTGTGCGCGTCCTGCCTTCTCAAATCAAGAAACGGCGGGGCTTCCGACGAGCTCTGCTCGAGCGGCGGGAACCGGTAAAAGCCGAGCTCGGCTGTACGGATCACGTGAGCAGTGACGATCCGCGTCGTTCGAGTCGCCGGAACGGTCTATCAAGAATGGATGCTCACCAAGCGCAGGGGTGCCGGTCTCGGCGCCGGCGCCCTCGTCCTTCTGATCGCGTTTGCGGGATGCGGCGGACGGAGCTCAGCGCCAGCCTCACTTCCTCTCCCCCCGACGTCGAAGGACGCGCTCCGCGCCCCCGAGGACTTCGCCGGCATCCCGGATCGCGACGACCGCGCGCGGGCGCTCTTCGTCGAAGCGAGCCGCGTGATGCTCCATCCACGATGCACGAACTGTCACCCAGCAGGTGACAGCCCGACGCAGGGCAATGACGGCCGCCTCCACGATCCGCCCGTCGCCCGGGGACCGAAGGACCGGGGCGTGCCTGCGCTCGAATGCACCTCCTGCCATCAGGACAGGAACGTCGAGCTGGCCCGCGTCCCGGGTGCGCCGAGCTGGCATCTCGCGCCGATCGAGATGGCGTGGGCCGACAAGACGCCCGCCACGCTCTGCGACCAGCTGAAGGACCGGAAGCGCAACGGCGACCGAAGCCTCGATCAGGTCGTCGAGCACACCGCGCACGACGCTCTCGTTGGATGGGGATGGGCGCCGGGACATGGGCGCGAGCCGGTCCCGGGGACACGTGCGCAGTTCACGGCGCTCGTGGCCGCGTGGGTCAAAGAGGGCGCCGCGTGCCCGAAGGACGAGGTGAAGCGATGACGATTCGACTTCGCGTCAACGGCACCGATCACGAGCTCGACGTCGATCCGGAGATGCCGCTCCTCTGGGCGCTCCGCGACGTCCTCGGGCTCACCGGGACGAAGTACGGCTGCGGAGAGGCGCTGTGCGGCGCATGCACCATCCACATCGATGGCGAGGTGGTGCGGTCGTGCGTGACGCCGGTGCGCCGCGCAGCCGGCAAGAACGTCACGACGATCGAAGGACTTTCGCCCGACGGCTCCCACCCGCTGCAGAAGGCCTGGGTCGATCTCGGCGTCCCCCAATGCGGCTTCTGCCAGGCGGGCCAGATCATGAGCGCGGCGGCGCTCCTCGCGAAGAAGCCGAAGCCGACGGACGCGGAGATCGATCAGTCGCTCGCCGGCAACCTGTGTCGATGCGGCACGTACCTCCGGATCCGCGCAGCGGTGAAGAAGGCTGCAGGTGAGCCGTGAGCGAATCGATCCGCGTCGTCCGGCGCTCGTTCCTCGCCGGCCTCGGTGTCACCCTCGGCGGCCTCGCCCTCGGCTCGTTCGCCCATGCGGAGGCGCCGAAGCCACCGCCCGCGAAGCCGGGCGGAACAAACGCGACCGGCGCGACCGCCGGCGCCGGTCTCCGCCCCAACGTGTTCGTGCACGTAGCGCCCGACGGCATCGTCACGATCGCCTGTGCCCGCTCGGAGATGGGCCAAGGCGTGCGCAGCACCTTGCCCGCCCTCATCGCCGACGAGCTCGGCGCCGACATGGCGCGCGTGAAGATCGTGCAGGCCGTCGGCGACAAGGCTTACGGCGACCAGAACACGGACGGCTCGAGCAGCGTCCGCAAGGCGTTCACCGATCTCCGCCGCACCGGCGCCGCTGCGCGGATGATGCTCGTCACGGCGGCCGCGAAGCGCTTGAAGGTACCGGCCTCGTCGCTCCGCGTGCGCGACCACACTGTGATCCACGAGGCGACCAAGCGCGCGCTCGGATTCGGCGAGCTCGCCGACGACGCCGCGAAGGTCCCGGTGCCGAAGAAGGAGGAGATCGTCCTCCGCCCGCTCTCGGAGCTGAAGACGATCGGCAAGGACCTGCCGCTGCTCGACGCGCCCGACATCGTGACCGGCCGCGCCATGTTCGGCGCCGACCTGAAGCTCCCCGGCATGCTCACGGCGGTCATCGCGCGCCCTCCGGTCGTCGGAGGCAAGGTCGCGAAGTACGACGCCGCGAAGACGCTCGCGGTGAAGGGCGTGCAGCGCGTCGTTTCCCTCCCCGCACCGAAGCCTCCGTTCGCGTTCCAACCGCTCGGGGGCCTCGCCGTCGTCGCCGACAACACGTGGGCGGCGATGCGCGGCCGCGCGCTCCTCGAGATCGCGTGGGAGCACGGCGACAACGCCGGCTACGACTCGAAGACCTACCGCGCGAAGCTCGAGGCCGCGGTCCGTGCGCCTGGGCGCGTCGTGCGCGCCCTCGGCGACGCGGACAAGGTGCTCGCCTCGGCGAAGCGCACCGTCGAGTCCATGTACTACGCACCAAACCTCGCGCACGCGCCGATGGAGCCGCCGGTCGCGGTGGCGAAGGTCGACGATCGATCGTGCGAGGTGTGGGCCTCGACGCAGAACCCCCAGTCCGCACGGACGGCGCTCGCGAAGGCGCTCGGCTTCGACGAGAGCCAGGTGACGGTCCACGTCACGCTCCTCGGCGGCGGGTTCGGCCGGAAGTCGAAGCCCGACTACGTCGTCGAGGCCGCGCTCGTCGCGAAGGCGATGGGCGTCCCGGTCCGCGTGCAGTGGACGCGCGAGGACGATCTCCAGCACGACTACTACCACTCGGTCAGCGCGCAACGCCTCGTCGCCGGCCTCGACGAGGGAGGCAAGGTCGTCGCGTGGCACCATCGCACGGCGTTCCCACCGATCGCCTCCACGTTCAAGGACACGGCGTTCTCCGAGCCCGGACAGCTCGGGCAGGGCGTGCTCGACGTGCCGCTCTCGATCCCGAACGTCCGCGCCGAGAACTGCGAGGCCCGCGCCCACACGCGGATCGGCTGGCTCCGGGCGGTCGCGAACATCTATCACGCGTTCGCGGTGCAGAGCTTCCTCGACGAGATCGCGCACGCGCGCAAGGTCGACCCGAAGGACAACCTCCTCGAGCTCCTCGGCCCCGCGCGCATCTGGAAGCCGGCCGACCTCGGCGTCACCGAGCTGCCGAACTACGGGCAGCCACTCGATCAGCATCCGATCGACACGGCTCGTCATCGCCGTGTCGTCGAGCGCGTCACCGATCTCTCCGGCTGGAGCAAGCGCGCTGCGTCCGGGCGCGCGCTCGGGCTCGCGGTGCACCGGAGCTTCCTCGCTTACATCGCCGTCGTCGTGTCCGTGGTGAAGGATCCGGCGGGCAAGATCCGCGTCGACGAGGCGTGGATCGTCGCCGACGCGGGGCTCGTCGTGAACATGGAGCGCGCGCGCTCGCAGTTCGAAGGCGCGGTCATCTTCGGGCTGAGCCTCGCGCTCTACGGCGAGATCACGATGAAGGACGGCGCGACCGAGCAGTCGAACTTCCGCGACTTCCGCCTCATGCGGCTCCCGGAGGCGCCGCGCCGGATCCACGTCGAGGTCCTCCAGAGCGACGCTCCTCCGGCGGGCATCGGCGAGCCGGGCGTGCCACCGGTCGCGCCGGCGCTCACGAACGCGATCTTCGCGCTCACCGGAACGCGGGTGCGGGAGCTGCCCGTTATCCGGACACTCTCGGTCTAGCCGATGCGCGGACGGCGAGACAGCGGCCGATTTCACGGCGTCGTCCTCGCGGCAGGGAACGGCAACCGGATGGGCGGTCCGAAGGCGCTCGTGCTTCTCGGCGGCCGGGCGCTCCTCGAACGACACCTCGAGCGCCTCCACGAGTCGGGCTGCACCTCGGTGACCGCAGTCGTGCGGCCCGCCGACGCCGACGCCGCATACGCCATCGCGAGGCGTCTCCCGTTCGACGTCACGCTCGTCGCCGCGACGACGCCGAGCCAGGCCGCGTCGCTCGCCTCGGCGATCGGTCGCCTCGTGCTCGAGGACGGCGATGTGGTCGCGATCACGCCCGTCGATCTGCTCCCGCCGCGCCTCGCGACCGTGCGCGCGCTCGAGGCCGCTCTCAGGAGCGCGCTCGCCGCGACGCCGTCGTATCACGGGCAGGGAGGTCACCCTGCCCTCGTCCGCCCGGAGGTCCTCGCTCCTTATGTGCGGGGAGAGACACCGCCGCTCCGCGACGTCCTCGAGGCGCTCGGAGCCCGCCGCCTACGCGTCGAGGTGGATGATGCGGCGGTGACCGGCGACTTCGACCGCCCGGACGATCTCCCGCGCCGCCCCGGGGCGCACGCCGGCTAGCCCGACCTGCTCACCTGTGGAGGCGGACCGTTCGGCGACCCCAGCCGGAAACGGTGATTGGCCAGGGTGAGAGCACTGCCGCCGCGGTCGGGGGCGCTCGCGCTCGCGCCGGATCTTCGCACGCCCCCCTTTCCGTGTCTTGACTCGAGCCGTGCCGTTGGAGGACGTTGCACCCGTGAAATTTCGACTCAGCGCACCTGCCCTGTTGATCGCGGCGTCAACCCTGCTCGTGCTCGTGATCAGCGTCGTCGCCCAGCTCATGACGAAGCGGCTCGTGGAGACTGCCCACGCCGGTGACTACGACCTGATGCGGCGGGCCTTCACCAGCACGCTCAAGGGCATGACGGACGAGGCGTCCTCCGACGCCGAGATCTTCGCCAACATCCCTTCCGTCCGCACGGCGTTCATCGAGCGGGACCGCCCCAAGCTCCTCGCCCAGACCGAGACCGCGTACAAGCTCATGGAAGAGAAGTACGCGATCGACCAGGCGCAGTTTCACACGCCTCCCGGAGTGTCGTTCCTCCGCCTCCAAGAGCCCGGGAAGTTCGGCGATGACCAGACGTCCTATCGGCCGATGCTCGCGGAGGTCCACCACGAGAAGGGGCTGAGGAAGGGCGTCGCGATCACCAAGGCCGGGCCTGCCATCTTCGGCATCGCGCCGATCCTCGACGATGCGGGGAACCTCTCCGGGAGCTTCGAGATGGGCCTCGAGTTCGGCCCGGTGCTCGACGACATGAAGTCGGGCTTCGGGCTCGAGGGCGCCGTGTTCTTCCAGGAGAAGCAGCTCCAGGAGATCGCAACCGACCTCCCGGGCGACATCATCACGTCGAAGAACCGGGTTGGAAAGTACATCCGCTTCCACTCGACGCACCCCGAGCTCGCCGCCGCGCTCGTCACCGATCGTGACGTGGAGATCACGACCCCGAAGAGCTACGAGCGGACCATCGCCGGCGTCCCGTGGGGCGTGCAGCTCATGCCGCTCTACAACTACGCGAACAAGCAGATCGGCGTCGTCGCCATCGCGGCGAGCTTCGAGGAAGACATCACCCTGCAGCGCCGCGCCCTCATCTGGCAGGTCCTCGCGGGCGTCTTCAGCATCGTGCTGATGGCGGGCGTGGTCGTCATCGTGGTCCGCGGTGTCCTGATCGCTCCGCTCGGGGCGCTCAACGAGCGCATGGCCGCGCTCGTCGCGGGCGATGCGTCGAGGCCGGCCGACCCACTCGACAGCTACTGCGAAGAGCTCGAGACCCTCGCGAAGAACTACGAGCACCTCCGCACGCAGAGGAAGCCATGAAGAAGCGGCGCACTCGCGCGCGTTCGCTCATGATCGCCCTGCTCGGGACGATCTTCGGGCTGGCGCTCGTGCTCTTTCCGCTCCGCGGCAGCCGCGCCGAGCCGGCGTCCGATCGAGCATCGACCAAGTCCACCGACGCCCCGGCGAAGGGTGCCGCCCGGACCAAGAAGGGGGCTGCGGTCGCGGCCGCGGCCGACGCGCCCGCAGACAGCGCCGGAGCAGCGGCGGGCGACGCCGGAGCACCGGTGACCGCCACGGAGGCGGCGCCCGTTGCGGCCAAGGCCGAGGAGGCGAACCTCACCTCGATTCCGATCGGGCGTGGCCTCCCGGTGAAGGTGAACGTCGGCGTCTTCTTCCTCGAGCTCCAGTCGTTCGACGACACCAAGGGCGAGTTCGAAGCCACGACCGATCTCCGGTTGCAGTGGATGGACACGCGCCTGCGCTTTCCGCGCAGCGAGAGCTATCGCGGCTACAAGGAGTGGCGAGGCAAGGACGCCGAGGAGCAGATCGCCAAGATCTGGACGCCGACGATCGACGTGGCGAACCGGCTCGAGTCTTCGGGCTACGTCGGGCGGCGGCTGCGCATCTATCCCAGCGGTGAGGTCGAGATCCTGACGCGTACGACGGCTCGCCACACCGGGCACGTGAGCGCGGAGACGTTTCCGTTCGACCGGCAGCGCCTGGCCCTCGATCTGATCGTACGCGACGACACGACCGACGAGGTCCTCCTGCGCTTCGACCAAGACGACGTCGTCTTCAGCCGCGCCGCGAACAACGCGACGCTCGACGGCTGGGAGCTTGGCCTGGTCGAGCTCCACGGGGCCGAGGTCGCCGGGTGGAACGGCGATCGGTATGCGCGGATGACCGCGTCGCTGGTCGTCGATCGCCTCGCGAGCAGCAGCCTCGCGCCGATCTTCATCCCGCTCCTCGCCTCGCTGCTCATCCCCCTCCTCGCGATCTGGATGAACAGGACCTCGGAGGACGGCGGTGAGTTCGAGGTCGACGCCTTCGAGCTCGCCAACATGTGCATCGGCGGCCTCTTCTCGGTCATCGCCCTCAGCTTCGCGATCTACTCCTCGTACACGGTCATCGCGAACGGCGACAACACGGTCACCCGCCTCTTCGGGCTCAACTACGCGATGCTCGCGATCACGCTCGCCATCGTGGTCGTGTGCTTCCGGTACAACCTCCTATCCAAGCTCTTCGGCCCGTACGTGCAGCGCGAGACGTTCACGTTCATGTCGTGGGCCCTCCCGGTCCTGTCGCTCGCGACGAGCGTCGCGTTCCTGCTCGTGGCCGCAGCCTAGGTGGATGGGGGCTGGCCCGGGCCACGGCGAGACCGGCCCGGGCCAGCCAGCGACGCCGCATAACTCGCGAGAAGTGCGGGAGCACCGAGCTGGCATGTAGCTCGCTCGAGGCGCGGGCATGAAGCTCGGCCTGTATCCAGTGCTCCTCACCGTGCTCGTCACGCTCCTCCTTCTTCTCGCGCGGACGGCAGAGGCATCGCCCCGACGCGGCCCCTCATTCGACGGCGCGCACGAGGACGCGCTCGCGGATGGCGACATCGATGAAGAGGACATCGCGACGAGCCCGCTCTCGTCGCTGTCGTCGGCAACGAGCGGCCGGCCGATCGTCGGTCGCCCGAGCGGCTCCGCGTGGGTGTCGCTGCTCGGGTTCGGACGGCAGGCGCCTCTCCAGGGTCGACACGAGATCGGAGCCTTCATCGTCGTGGGGCTCCCGCTCGATCGATTCGCGCGCGCGAACACACGCATGACGGCGGCTCCAATCGCCGCGCTCTCGCCTGCTCTCGATCTCGTGCCCGCGAGCACGCATGGCCCAGCGACGCTCCAGCGAGCATCTTCGACCGAGCAGCCGTTCGAGCTCGCGCTCACGCCGCGGTTCGCCCGCTCCTGCGTCACGGCGGCCTGGCGTGCGGCCGGTCTCGGTGCAGACGACGCGCGGCTCGACGCGCTCGTTTCGCGCGCACGATGGAGCGCGGCCTTGCCCGAGGCGCGCTTGCGGGCGGTTCGAACCGACGATGCACGCCTCTCGCTCGACACCACCACGACCACGGACACGAGCCGCCTCCGGGACTCGACGGGCGCGAACGTCGGCTTCGAGGCGCGACTGACGTGGCGGTTCGACCGGCTGCTCTACGCGGACGACGAGCCGGCGTTCGAGCGCATCCGGCTCGAGCACCGAGACGCCCGCACGCGCATCGGCGCGAAGGTGCTCGACGCGCTCTTCCACTGGCAGCGAGCCGCACTCGATCTCCGTTCGCTTCCGCCGGCGCAGCAGGGCACGCGCGACGAGGCCGACGTGCGGCTCCGCTTGATGGAGGCCGCGGCCGCGCTCGACGTGCTCACGAACGGTTGGTTCGCCGCGCAGAACACCCGCGGCTCCCAGATCACGCCGGAGTACGCCACCCCACTGCCGCTCGGCAGGAGCGCTCCCGGCGATCTCTGAACCGGCCTGAGCCCCCTACGATTTGTGATAGGGTAGCGAGAACCATGAGTGCTGAAACTCGCGAGAAGCTCGATGACCTCCAAAGGCGTCTCATGACGCTAAGGGGGCATCTTTGACGTCCCGAAGCTGAAGCGGGACATCGAACGCCTGAACGAGGAGACCCTCGCTCCGGGGTTCTGGGATGACTCCAAGAAGGCGCAGGCCGTGACCCGGAAGCGGTCCGGCATCGAGCAGAAGGTCGAGACGACCGAGAAGCTCACGCGAGACATCGAGGACGCGAAGGAGCTCTTCGAGCTCGGCGTCTCCGAGAAAGACGACTCCGTCGTGGTCGAGGTCACGGGGCAGCTGCCCGACCTCGAGAAACGCCTCCGCTCGTCCGAGCTCGGCCGTATGCTCTCCGGCCAGGTCGACCACGCGAACGCGATCCTCAGCATCCACCCCGGCGCCGGCGGCGTCGACGCGAAGGACTGGGCGCAGATGTTGATGCGCATGTTCCTCCGCTGGTCGGAGCGGCGCGGGTACAAAACGGAGATCATCGACTTCCAAGAAGGCGACGAGGCCGGCATCGACGGCGTGACCATCACGATCGCCGGCGATCACGCCTTCGGCTACCTCCGGAGCGAGGTCGGTGTGCACCGCCTCGTGCGCATCTCGCCGTTCGACGCAAACGCGCGCCGGCAGACGGCGTTCGCGGCGGTCGAAGTGCAGCCGGACATCGAGGACGAGATCGACATCGTCGTGAAGGACGAGGATCTCGAGACCACGACGATGCGGGCCGGCGGCAAGGGTGGCCAGAACGTCAACAAGGTCGAGACGGCCGTCCGCATGAAGCACATCCCGAGCGGCATCGTCGTCGTGTGTCGCGCGGAGCGCTCGCAGCTCCAGAACCGGCGCATGGCGCTGAAGATGGTGAAGGCGAAGCTCTACGAGCTCGAGATGGCGAAGCGCGAGGAGCAGGCAGCCGCCTATCAGGCGAGCAAGACGCAGATCGCGTGGGGCAATCAGATCCGCAGCTACGTGCTCGCGCCTTACCGCATGGTGAAAGACCTGCGGACGGCTCACGAGACGGGCAACGTCGACGCCGTCCTCGACGGTGAGCTCGACGACTTCGTCGAGGCCTATCTCCTCGCTGCCGCGGGCGGGACCCTCGCGAAGGGCGGCGTGAACGACCTCGAGGATTAGAAAGCAGCCGCGGATCCGTCATGAGCACGGCTTCGCGGCATCGCATTCGCGTCGGCGTCGATCTCGGTGGGACCAAGATCGAGGCCGTCGTCGTGGACCTCGGCCCGGGGGAGCCCGACACCGGCGCGGCTCCTCCGCCGTCCGAGCTTGCTCGTGCCCGCATTGCGACGAATCGGACGCAGGGCTACGAGCACGTCCTCTCGGAGACGCGCGCGCTCGTCTTCGAGGTAGCGAAGCTCGCCGGGATCGATCCGATCAGCACGCCGATCGGCGTCGGGATGCCCGGCTCGGTGACGATGCAACGTGCCGGCGGAGGCCGCTCCGACCTGCCGCTAGTGAAGAACTCGAACACGACCTGCCTCAACGGCAAGCCGTTCCATGCCGACCTCGCGAAGGCGGTCGGGCGACCGATCGCGTTCGCGAACGATGCGAACTGCTTCGCGCTCGCCGAGGCGACGTGGGGAGCAGCGCGGGGCGCGCGCGTCGCCTTCGGCGTGATCCTCGGCACCGGCGTCGGCGGCGGCGTGGTGATGACGAACGACGGGGGCATCCCGCGCGCATGGAACGGCGCGCAGGGGATCGCGGGCGAGTGGGGACACGTCGTCCTCGATCCCGAGCGCGGCCCCGCCTGTTATTGCGGTCGCCGCGGCTGCATCGAGACCTACCTCAGCGGGCCCGCGATCGAGGGCGAATACACGCGACGCGCAGGCATCGCGCGTCCGCTCACCGAGATCGCTGCTCGCGCGCGAGGCGAGGACGATGCGGTCGCGCGCGAGCTGCTCGACGAGCGCATCGACGTGTTCGGCCGTGCGCTCGCGACGGTGGTCGACATCCTCGATCCGGACGTGATCGTGCTCGGCGGCGGTGTCTCGAACCTCGATGCACTCTACGACGAGGGGCCCCGCGCCGTCGCACGCTGGGTCTTCAACGACGACCTCGCGACGAAGATCGTGAAGCACGCGCTCGGTGACAGCGCAGGCGTCCTCGGCGCTGCGCTCTTGCCGTGACGGGACGAGCGCCCGCGACACGACCTCGCGCGTTACTCGCCTTCGAAGCTCTTGAAGCCGGCCGGGACGCCGCCCCTCGCCTTCGCTGACGGTGCACGCGGAGCGATCGCAGCGGGCTTCGCGTCCGGCAGCGACGACGGCGTGATCGGCCGCGCGTCGGGCAGCGACGCGGGCGTGAGCGGGCGTGCATCGGGGAGCGACGCAGGAGTCATCACGGCCGGCGCCGCCGTCGTCGCCGGCGTGGCAGCGACCAATTCTGTGGCAGCGGGCAACGCCGTCGGAGCTGCGGCTGCCGTCGTCTCGATCGCGGGAGCCGCCGCGACGGCGACGGCCGGCGCGACCGGCGTCGGCGCCTCGCGTGCCATCGCGCTCTCGACGATCCGCATGCCGATCACGACGCCCAGCGCAACCGCGGCGACCGCGCCCACGAGCGCGAGCGCCGTCATCCAGGGCTTCGACTTCGGCGACGGCTCGGGCGGTGCGACGACCGGCGCCCGCGCCACCTCGACGGCCGGCTCCGGAGGCGCGAGGAGCTCCGACGACAGGTCGACCGGTGCGATCGAAAGCGGTGAGGGCACGGGCACCGGCACGGAGCGTTCCGACTCGTAACGCGGCTGCGCGAGCACAGTCTCGACATCGAGCTCGTCGTCGACCAGGTTCGCGACGCTCGATGGCTGCTCGAAGATGGCCGTCCCGGTGCTCCGATTCACCACGGAGATCAGCCGATCGATCTCGGGCAGAGCAGCAGGAACAGGAGGCTCGGCGGCGGCAACGAGCTCGCGCGCGAGTGCGGCGTCGTCGAGACGACCAAGCACGCCATCGACGTCGCCCAGCTCCGAGCGGACGCGCTTCGCTTTCTCGAGCGTGGCACGGCGTCCCGCGAGCTGCTCGAAGCGCTCCGCCGGCGACGAGGCAAACGACGCAATGACCTCCGCGAGCTCGACCGCGGACTGCGGACGCTTGGCGGGATCTTCGGCGAGGCACGAGGCGATCGTGACGACGAGCGTACGCGGCGCTCCCGCGAGCGCTTCCTCGATCGGCTCCGAGCCTGGAGCGGCGCCGGAAATCATCCAGTGGAGGATCGCGCCCACGGCCCACACGTCCGCGCGAATGTCGACGACGCCTCCGAAGCGCTGCTCCGGGGCGATGAGGATGCCCACCGCGGAGGAAGCCCGGAACGCGAACGCGGCGCTGTCGTCCTCGCCGAGCGCGAAGAGGTCTACACGCTGCCCCGGAACGCGCGGCCAGTGCGTGCGGACCCGGTGCATCCCGAGATCACCGTGGACGATGCCGTGCACGTGGGCAGTCGCAACCTCGTCGCAGACGTCGAGCGCGATGTCGACCGCATCCGGCACCGCGAGCGTGCCGTGATCGCGCAGGATGGACGCCAGCGACCGCTTCTCCGAAGCGAGCTCAGCGTCCGAACGCTGACGCGCGGGGGACGGCGCGAGCATCATGCAGCGGGGCATGGGTAGCACGGCTGAGCCAAAATGCACGTCCCCGACAGCTCTTCGAGGGCCGGCCCGGAGGGAGCTTCCGCATCTGGGCCTCGCGCCCCAATCCTCCGCAGACGTGCGCCCCGGCGCGCGCAGACGTGGGCATTCGGCTCGGGGCTCGCGCCGAAGTCGCCGCCCAGAGAGTGGCCGTTCGGCCTGCGCCCCCCGGCTCGCGCCGCCCCCCGCCCGCGCCGGACACGGGATCGGGACCTCAGGCGCACAGGCGAGCCGTGCGCAGCCGGTTGGCGGCAAGAGCGATCTTGAGGTATCTCGTGCGCCGTGACCGAGGCGCATCCCAACCACACGAAGCTCCGGCAGCTCTACGCGGCGAAGCCGGTCGTGCTCGCGCCGCTCGAAGACGTCTCCGATGCGGTCTTCCGCCGGCTCTGCCGCGGGCTCGGCGCGGAGCTCACGGTCACCGAGTTCGTGAACGTCGAGGGGCTCCTCCGCGGGTGCCGCAACGCCCGCCGCAAGATCGCCCTCGCCGACGACGACATCCTCACCGCGATCCAGATCTACGGCGCCGACCCCGAGCGCCTCGCGGAGGCGGCGCGCTTCGCCGAAGAGGCCGAGCCGCTCTTCATCGACATCAACTGCGGGTGCTGGGTTCCGAAGATCGCCGGCCGAGGCGCCGGCGCAGGATGGCTACGCGATCCGACCGCCATGGTCGCGATGGCGAAGATGGTGGTCGAGAGCGTGTCGCTCCCCGTGACCGTCAAGACGCGCATCGGCCTCGGCCCCGAATCGCACATGCCGATCGTCGACCTCGCACGCCGGCTCGAGGACGCGGGCGTCGCCGCGATGACGATCCACTGCCGGACGGCGAACATGGGCCACTCGGGCTCCGCCGACTGGACGTGGGCGATGCGAGCCCGCGAGGCCGTGAGCATCCCCGTGCTCGTCAACGGCGACGTGAAGTCGGCCGAAGACGCGCAGCGCGCGATCGACTCGACGGGATGCGCCGGCGTGATGATCGGCCGCCGCGCCATCGAGCACCCGTGGATCTTCCGCGAGGCGAACGCCCTCCTCCGCGAGGGCAAGACCATCGCGCCGCCCACGGACGAAGAGCGCATCGATCTCTGCAAGCGCCACCTCGTCGCGAACGTCGAGGTCCGGGGCGAGCCGCATGGCGTGCGCTGCACGCGCCGTCACCTCTCGGGCTACCTCTCCGGGCTCCGCGGTGCCTCGCAGCTCCGGCGCGAGCTCAACCTGTGCGACTCGCTCCAGGGATGCCTGGACATCCTCGACAGCTACCGCGCCCGCGCCGCTGCCTGATCGCGCGACGGCGCCTGCGCACTACTCACCGCCCCGCCGCTTTCGCGCGCTCGGGGCGGTCATGCTCCAGGCGTCCTCCAGGAGCTGCGCAAGCTCGGCGCGCTTCACGGTCGCGAGCCTCACGAGCATGAACGGGTAAGCTCGGTAGTGATCGGTGACGAAGAAGACGCCGGGGCGTGCCGCGACGAGCGCATCACGCGCCTCGAGAGCGACCTTCACCACCAGCGTCTCGCCGTCCTCCTTCAGCCTGGCGAAGAGCTTGCCCTTCACCTTCAGCGCGGGAGTTCCGTACGACGTGCTCTCCTCGACGCCCGGGAGCATGCGTGCGATCTCGCGCGCGGTCGCGAAGCTCACCTTCGGCGCTTTCACCGCGGGTTTCTTTGCTGCGGACTTCTTCGCCGCAGGCTTCTTCGCCGGACGCTTCTTCGCGGTCGCCATGCTCCAGCGATCGCTCACGCTACTGGTTGCAACAGAACGTGACGGGATCCTTCAGCTCGAGACCGCCGGTGGGCTGGTTGCCCCCCGGCTCCGGCTCGCACGTCGAGGTGACGGCACCGGTGCCCTTCAGATCGACGTACCTGAGATCCTCGGAGCAGGTGCCCGTCGTCATCGGGACCTCCGTCCCGGTGCAATCGCCGCCGGTCCACGAGGTGATCGTGTTCCCGCAGGTGCCCTTCGCCGTGCCCTTCCCGCACGGGGTGCAGTCGCGATCGTCGGTCGTCCCGCGATGGGCGACGAAACGAACGGCGTAGTCCTGGCTCGGGCACGCGCTCTCGCCGTCCTTGTAGATGCACATGCGCGAGAACGGCCCATCCGGGGCGGGGGCGCTCGTGCACTCGGGTCGACCAGAGCACGCAGCCGGAGCGGCGAGACCGCACACCATCTGGGTCTTGTCGAAGACCGGCGGCGGCAGCGTCTTCGTCGGAGTGCCGAAGGTACACTTGTTCTCGTAGACCGGAGCGCGGACGAACATCGAGTCGTACCCGACGGAAGGCCCGATGCACTTGGCGAAGGGAAAACTGCCCTCGCTGGTAGCGGAGAATCCCTGGCATGCCGCCCCCGACCAGTACTCGACGACCGTCTTGCACGGCGCCGCGGTATCGAAGGTCGGTGTCCCGCAGGAACAGACCGCCGGCGTCGGCGCGAGGCCCTGACGGGTCTCGAGCTCCGCGACGCCGTACTGCGACGGGCACGCGGCCGGCTTCTCTCCAGGCGCGCCATCGTAGACGGCGCTCGGACCACGCCATCCCTCCGGCGCCGGCGGGAGACACCCGGACGGACACCCGAGCGACGGCGCCGCGTCGGACGCGACTCCCCCATCATCGGGCGTGGTGGAACCACCGTCGCCATCGGTACCGCCATCGCCGGTGTTCGTGCCGTCGCTGGGTGTGCATGCAACACCCGCCGCGACCGCCGCCGTCACGAACACGCTCCCCCAAAAGGATCGACCCCTCACCCCGCCACTATAGAGGAAGTCGCTCCAATCGCCAGAAATGCTGGCCCTCCGAGCATGCACTGGGATCGTCTGGCGCACGCTTGCCCCTTCGTCGGGGCAAGCCCGTGACGGCGAGCAGCCGCGCTCGTGTCAGCGCGCTCAGCGCGCGGCGAGCTCGGCGACGACGTCCTTCTCGAAGCTCTCCGGCTTGTCCATCGATTCGAAGCGCTTCACGACGCGGCCCTTCCGGTCGACGAGGAACTTGGTGAAGTTCCACTTCACGGCATCGGTGCCGAGGACCTCGGGCATCGTCTTCTCGAGGTGGCCGTAGAGCATCGCAGCTCCCGGCGCATCCTTGTCGAACGAGCCCGGCTGCTCCGCACGCAGCCACTTGTAGAGCGGGTGGGCGTTCGGGCCGTTGACGTCGATCTTCGAGAACATCGGAAACTTCACGCCGTACTTCGTGAGGCAGAACTCCTTGATCTCGCTCTCCGCCCCCGGCTCCTGATTCCCGAACTGGTCGCTCGGGAAGCCGAGGACGACGAGCCCTTCGCTGCGATGTTTCTCGTACATGGCCTCGAGGGCCTCGTACTGCGGAGTGAACCCACACTTGCTCGCCACGTTGACGATCAGAACGACGTTGCCGGCGTAGCGATCCAGCCGGACGTCCTTGCCGTCGATGTCCTTGGCTTCGAAGGCGTAGATCGGGCTCGAGCTCGAAGCTGCGGGCGTATTGGCAGCGGTCATGGGGGCCTCGGCGGGTTTGGGGGACGACGCGCAGGCCACGCCGAGCGCGGCGATGCCGAAGAGCGGGAGCGTGCGACGCATGACGCGTTGGATGCTAGCAAGCTCGAAGCGTCGCGCGGGTTTCTCGTTCGGCTGTGCTCGTCTCGCACGCGTGCGCCGGACGACGCTCGCGAGCACGCGGCGCTCGACCGACTTGCGTCGACCACCTCCGTGACCGAGCGGCAAGTCAACCCGGGAGGCGCGCGACGATCTCGCCCGTCGTCCGCGTGAAGGTCACGCGGTCGGAGGCGACACCGAGCCGCGCGAGCTCCGCGAGCCCATCGGCGCGCAAGCGCGGCGCCTCCTCCCGCTCGTAGCGCGTGAACGCGTCACGTGATGCGAAGAGGTAGCGGGCCTCGATCGTGCTCGCGGCGTCGGGGCCCGGGTCGAGCACGACGAGCTCGGCCTCGGCAGCTCCAGCCGCGCAGACGTCTGCGGCGTGACGATCGCGAAGCCAGGCGAGGAATCCCTCCATCGCACCGCGGTCGGCAAACGCCATGCGGACGACGTACGAAAAGGCAATCGAAGGCGTGCTCACGGATCTCGGGCGCATTCTTCGGCCGATCATGCGTGCGATCAAGCCCGAAGCAGTACACTCGCCCCATGCCACGTTCGCCCGCGACCTCGTCGACCCGGCGCCCGGAGACGGAGCGCCCTGCCCGTACGATCCGGGCAAAGCTCCTCGTCGACGGCGATCACCACGAGGACCTCGTCATGCGGGCCGTCGCCGGGGCGACCGTCAGCGTGTGGATCACCACCGCGAACCTGAAGACGATGCTCGTCGAGGCACCGATCGGAACGCGCGCGCGCGCCCGTGGTCGCTACGTCTCCTTCTTCGAGTCGCTCGGCGATCTCGCGCGACGCGGCGTCGACGTCGCCATCCTTCATGCGTCTCCGCCGTCCGGCCCGCTCGCGAAGGAGATGGCGCGCCTCGGCGCGCGCGGCACCTCGAGCTCGAGCTCGGTGAGGCTCCGCCGATGTCCGCGCGTGCACATGAAGATGATCGCGGTCGACGGGCGGCTCCTCTACCTCGGGAGCGCCAACCTCACCGGCGCCGGCCTCGGCGCGAAGGGCGAGGGCCGGCGCAATTTCGAGATGGGGATCGTCACCGACAGCGAGGCGATGCTCGACGCGGCGCAGGAGCGCTTCGATCGGATCTGGCGCGGCGCCGAGTGCGCGGGCTGCAAGCTGCGAAGCGCATGCGACAAGCCGATCGACACGCTCGTGCAGAAGCGCAGCGCGCGACGCGCCCCGAAGGAGGCCGCCGCTACTTCGCCCGGAAGCTCGCCACGAAAGCGTCGAAGTCCTTCTTCGCCGCGGTGACCGTCTTCTCCGGACCGGTCATCTTGAAGAAGTGCTGGCGATCGGGACCGTCGACGACGGCGCCGAGCAGCATGAACTTCTCCTTCGGCGTCGTCGGGGCGCCCATCATCATGCCCATGCCGCCCGAGGAGAACGTGCCCTTGATCTCGACGACGGTGACCTCGAGACCGTTCGGCTTGCGCACCTCGGTCTTCGCCTCGGCGTTGCCGAACTGGCCCGACCAGCGCTTGATGTTCGCATCGACACCGCCCGCCGCGGCGGAAACCGTGAGCTCGGCGTCCTCGGTGTCGCCGGCGGCACGCGGGATCTTGTAGGTCGCCTTTCGCATCGTGTTCGCGTTCGGCACGTTCTCCCATGCCTTCGGCGCCTCATAGCCGATGTCCTCCGGGCCGGCGGCCGCCGTGGCCGTAGACGAGGGCACCGGGCCGTCGTGCCGGGACGGCGCAACGGGTGACGGCGCGGGCGACGGGGCAGGCGTCGGCGACTCGCTCGTCTTCTCGGGCTCAGGCGTTGACTTGGAGCAAGCGGCAAGAGCGGCCGCGCCTCCGATGGCGAGGACACCGAGGATCGTGTGGAGCCGTGTCATGCCCTGGCCTTACCGCTAGGATCGGCGCGAACGCAAGCGGATCGGCCACCGTGGCGTCTTGCTGCGGTCCTGACAGACGAGAAGTAGAGAGCGAGCGAGAACGAGTGAGCGCGAAGCGAGACCTGGATCGAATGCCCTTCTCTCGGCGCACGTGCGTCTCCGATCTCGGAGTGGCGGCGGAGGCGACCAATGCGCTCAGCCGTGCCGTGGATCTGGTTCGGCTCCGCGCGAGCTCGGGCGAAGGCGCAGCGCTGCTCGACCTCACGGTGAGCAACCCGACCGCTGCCGGGCTTCCCTACGACGCCGAGGCGATCGCCCGCGCGCTCGCGACGCCGCGCGCGCTCCTCTACCAGCCCGACGCGCTCGGGCTACCGAGCGCACGACAGGTGGTCGCGGACGAGTACACGAAGAGCGGCATCGAGCTCGAGTCGTCGCGCGTCGCGATCACCTCGAGCACGAGCGAGGCATACGCCGTCCTCTTCAAGATGTTCTGCGACCCGGGCGACGAGGTGCTCGTGCCCGTGCCGAGCTATCCGCTCCTCGCCTGGCTCGCCGCGTTCGAAGGCGTCACGCTCCGGACGTATCCGCTCGAATACGCAGGGCGGTGGCACGTGGACCTCGGAGCGCTCGAGCGCGCGATCGGGCCGCGAACGCGGCTCATCGTCGTCGTCAGCCCGAACAACCCGACGGGCTCGTTCCTCGGCAAGGAGGAGCTCGAGGCGATGCTCGATCTCGGCGTGCCGATCGTGAGCGACGAGGTCTTCGCGACGTATCCGCTCGGGACCTCGGAGCGCGTGCCCGAGGACCGCGTCGACTCCGTGCTCCGCGCGCGCCGCGGGCTCGTCTTCGCGCTCTCGGGGCTCTCGAAGCTCGCGGGGCTCCCGCAGATGAAGCTCGGATGGATCGCGTGCGGAGGCGACGCGGATCGGACGAGCGAAACGCTCGAGCGGCTCTCGACCGTCCTCGACGCCTACCTCTCCGTCGGTGCGCCGGTGCAGCACGCGCTGCCCGAGTTGCTCCACGCCGGCACGACGACGTCCGACGCCATCCGAGCTCGGACGCGCGCGAACCTCGCGATCGTCCGTGAAGTCGCGCGCCGCGCGCCCGCGATGAGCGTCCTCGACGTCGAGGGCGGATGGTACGCCACGCTCCGCGTACCGGAGACCCAGAGCGATGAAGAGTGGGCGCTCCGCCTCGTCGAGGACGACCGCGTCTACGTCCATCCCGGCTACTTCTTCGACATGACGCGGGGCGCGCATCTCGTCGTGAGCCTTCTCACGCCGGAGCCGCAGCTCCGCGAAGGAATGGAACGGATCGCCGCGCGTCTGGAGCGCGACGCATGACACGCTCCAGACGCGAGCGCGCAGCAACGGCCGGCGGTCTCGTCGCGGGCTTGCTCGCGCTCGTGCTCACGGGGTGCAGCAAGCACCAGCTGGTCGATCTCGCGATGGCGAGCGCGCCGCATCCGCGCACGCGACCGGATCAACGCGCGGCCGCGGACGGACTCGCCGCTCCGAGCACGCTCGGCCCCTACCAGATCCTCGCCGGCGACATGCACTGTCACGTCCTCCCGCCGGACTCTCCATGGCACGTCTCGCGGGACCTCCTCGAGACCGCGCGACTCGCCACCGAGGCGAACCTCGATTTCGTCGTCCTCACGCCGCACGTGCCCGCACGCTTCTTCCTCGATCCCGAGATGCGCGAGTGGGTGCGCGGGACGCAGCAAGTCCTGCGTGCGCGCGCCGAGGCTCTCGCGCCTCGCCCCGACGGGAGCGGACCTCGCGCTCCGTTGCTCGTCCCGGGCATGGAGTACACGGATCATCGCTTCGGTCACATCGGCCTCTCGTTCGCGGACGTCGACGCGGTGCTCGACGACATCCCGATCGACGAGCTCCTGTCGAATCCGTCCCTCTTCTTCGAGAAGTGGCGCGCGCACGGAGGGATCGCGACGATCAACCATCCGGTGGTCCGTCCGCTCCCGAAGGCGCCGTTCATGGAGCTCCGCTACGACCTCTCGTGGCGCGGCTTCGCGCCGGCCGGGAGCACGGAAACACCGGTCGGGCTCCCGGAGATCCGCTGGCTCTCCGAGCACGCCGACGCGATCGAGACGTACAACATGACCGCAGGGCACCTCCGCGATCAGTTCTTCGTCGGCGATCCCGACTGGACGATGCGCGAGGGCACACACCTCCTCGACCGCATCGCGCGCACGCAGAAGCGGCGCGTCGCTCCCGTCGGCGGATCGGACAGCCACGGCGGATGGCTCCGTCCGACGACGTTCGTGCTCGCGACCGACCGCACGACACCCGCGATCCGAGACGCCATCGTGCACGGCCGCACCTGCGTCCGCGGTCCTGAGGGCTGCACTCTCGAGGTGCGCGGCAGAGACGGGGCCTTCCACCCCGTCGGGGCATCGATCGTTTCGAGCTCGAGCTCGTCGCATGTGCACGCCATCGAGGCACGCGCACGCGGCGGCCCGGCGACCTACGTCGTCAACGGCGAGATCGCCGCGACGGGCGCCGATGGCGAGACCGTCCGCGTCCCGGTACCGGGACGCTGCGCCCTCGTCCGCGTCGTCGTGGAGCGGAGCGCGTCAGCCCCCGTCTACGTCGACTGCCCCTGGGCCGCCCCGAAGCGCTGAGCCGACCACCGCGGGTAAGCGCGACCGCTCCTCGACCTCGAGGGCGGCGCACTTCGTCCGCCGAGGGCCGTCTGCGAGCGGTCGGCGACACGCCCGGCGAGGGTCAGGCGACGAACATGATTCCCGAAAGATGCCCACTCCGGCCGCCGCGACTATGCTCCTCGCGTGTCGATCGGGCAGAGCAACGGCTCGGGCGTCCCCGGACAGGGCAGCCCTGCAAGAGCTCCCGCGAACGTGCGCATCGTCGATCCCGTCCCGTTCGCGCCGTCGCCTCGTGAGCGACTGAGGTCATTCATGCGCGTGCACGGGAGGAAGCTGTGGTGGCTCCACTCCGCCTACGCGCTCGGGCTCGGCATCGCCGTCGTCGCCTTCGCGCAGAAGGGATTCGATCACGCGCGCTGGCTCGCCGTGTCCATCGGCGCCGCGTGGCTCCTCGTCGTCCTCTTCTTCCGTCTCTTCGGCTCGGGACGCGAGCAGGCGCAGCTGCATGCTGCTCCTGCGAAGGCTCGCCTGCGGTTCTTCGCGATGACGTACGCGCTGAAGAACCTCTATCAGGGGATGCTCTTCTTCCTCCTCCCCTTCTACTGGAAGTCGACCACGTTCTGGGCGCCGAACTCGTGGTTCGTGGTGCTGCTCGGCACCTGCGCGCTCCTCTCGACACTCGACATCGTCTTCGATCGCGTCGTCTTCCGCTTCCGCGCGCTCGCGTCGATCTTCCACGGCGTCGCGCTGTTCGGCTGCCTCAACCTCGTGGTGCCGGCGCTCTTCCCCGACACGCGGACGCTCTACTCGCTCCTGATCGCGATGGGGATCACCGTCGTGGGCTTCTGGACGATCCACGTGAGCGTCGCGATGCTCCGCGACCGCCGCTGGATCGCGCTCTTCTTCCTCAGCGCGGCCGCCGCCCTTGGCGGAGCTTACGCCGGTCGTACCGCGATCCCACCCGTGCCGATGTACGTCTCGAAGGGCGCGGTCGGACCGATCGTCCTGCCCGACGGCCGGCTCGGCATGGTCGTGCACGAGCTGCATCCGTCGGTCATCGACAAGCTCATCGCGATCACGGACGTCGTCGTCCCGGGTGGGAAGGGAGACCGCCTCGTCCACGTGTGGCGACACGACGGCGACGAGGTCCATCGCGCGACGGAGACGACGTCGAAGGTCGACGGTCCCGAAGGCACCGTGCGCTTGCGCTCGGCCCTCTCGGGAAGGCAGCTCCCGGCGCGGCTCATCGGGACCTGGGCGATCGACGTCGAGACGCAAGACAGCCAGCTCGTCGGACGGGTGAGCTTTCTCGTTGCCGACTGACCCGGGCCTTCCGCGATCGCGTGCCCGGTCTTAACTTCGGGCGTCATGAGTCGTCCGTCGCCGAAGATCGGTTGGTTCCGCGCCCTCGGCCGCTACTACCGGGATCCTTCGGCGTCCGTGCTGGGCAAGCTCGTCATCTTCGCCGCCCTGATCTACGCGGTCGTTCCGGTCGATCTGATCCCGGACGTGCCCATCATCGGCTGGCTCGACGACCTCGGCGTGATGGGCCTCGCGACGGCTTGGCTCACGCGAGTAGTGGCGCGCTATCGCTTGCCCGACGAGACGCTCGAGGCGAGCGCGGATGCGCCTCGACGAAGGCCGTTCTCGATGAGCCCGTGAGCGGTCCGCTCACGAACGGAAGAGCGCTCTGTCTGAAGGCGTCCCGTCGAAAAGACACGAACATCGCGCCGCAAAGGCGAGCTTTCGACGGGCAGCCGTCTTGCGCTGTCCGTCAAAAGCTCTACCCTCCGTCCCTGATCCCGCGATCCGCGACCCGACAGCACAGGAGCAGACGAGCATGAACTACCCCCCGAACGCCCCTCCCCCCGGTGGATACGGTGCACCGCCTCCCGGCGGTTACGGTCCGCCTCCCGGCGGCTACGGTCCTCCGCCTCCGGGTGTTCCGGGCATGGGCGCTCCCATGATGGGCGGGGCGATGATGCCGCACGCGCCGTACGGGATCGATCCGGTCTCGGGCATGCCGTTCTCGGACAAGTCGAAGATGGTCGCCGGCCTCCTCCAGATCTTCGTCGGCTCGTTCGGCGTCGGCCGCTTCTACACCGGTCATACCGGGCTCGCGATCGCGCAGATCGCGGTGACCTGGCTGACCTGTGGCATCGGCGCGCTCTGGCCGCTCGTCGATGGAATCATGATGCTCATGGGCAAGGTCCCCGACGCGCAGGGTCGCCCGCTCCGCGACTGATCTCGCTCGCGACTTCACACGACGCGCTGCCTTTCACGAGAGCAGCGCGTTCGCATTTTGTCCGTCTCGAGCTCGGAGAGCCTCAGACGCCCTGAACGTGGACGATCACCCTGCGCGTGTGCGGCGCACGCCGGTGCTCCCAGAGATAGATCGCCTGCCAGGTGCCGAGCCCGAGGCGACCGCCCGTGACGGGGATGACCTCGCTCGTGTGCGTCATCGCCGAGCGGAGATGCGCGGGCATGTCGTCGATGCCCTCGTCGTCATGCTCGTAGGCGGTCGCGTCCTCGGGCGCGATCTCACCGATCCAGCGCTCGAGGTCGCGCTGCACCGACGGATCGGCGTTCTCCTGGATCAGCAGCGACGCGCTCGTGTGCTGGATGAACAGGGTGGCGAGGCCGGTCCGTACCCCCGAGGCGGCGACGACCGCCTCGACCCGCGACGACAGATCGACGAGCCCGCGCCCGCGGGTGCCGACCTCGAGGACCTCCTGGTGAACCTTCATGCTGGGGACTCTAGCTGGGCGCAGCCGCCTCGTTGATCCAGGGGAACTGGATACATCGCGATCCAGTGCATTCTGACGAGTGTGCGATACCAGCGCACTTTTACGTGCATCTCTCCAAGAATGTGCTTGGCATAGCTCGCGCTTGGGGGTGGCCCAAGCCGCCCACTTGCTCGGAGAAACCAGCCAGATGTCACGCCTCGCCCTTCTCGCCCTGGTCCTCGGATCCTTCGCTCTTGGTGCCTGCGTCGCCGACACCGAAGAGGACATCGAGTCCAATGAAGACGCGATCGTGAGCCGTAAGGTCGACGATCACTGGTTCTACTCGGGCCCCCTCCCCACCCTCCAGAACCCCTCCGTCACGGCGTCGCTCGTGGGCCACACCGCGCGCGTCACGGGTTATCTCCCGGCCGGCACGCAGCTGCCCAACCTCCCGCACGTGAAGACGAAAGCGGAGGATGGCAAGCTCCGGGTGGACGTCGTTTATCCGATCGCGACCGCGGCGCCGGGCAAGAGCAACTCGCGCCCGGGCACGTATTCGTTCCACCTCGCAAAGCCGTATCGTCCGAACGGCGCCGCGTTCACCGAGTCGGAAGGCTGGCACGACGTGCCGTGGGGCGGCTTCCCGTTCATCGCATACAACGGCGGGATCGCCTTCCACGGTCCGATCACCGATAGGGACAACGAGGCTCCCGGCGATCTCAACGTCTGGTACCTCCGCCGCGGACAGGTCTCGGCCGGTTGCAACCGCATGATGGGCGAGCACGTCGTCGAGATGTCTCACGTGCTCGGGATCAGCATGCGCAAGGTCTACGCGGCGAACACGGCGATCCGGCCGACCACGACCGCGAAGGTGAAGGTCATCGCCGACTACGACAGCTACGAGGGCAAATACATCGACGTCGACTACCCGACCGACAACGGCGCGAAGCGCCCCGCCGCCGTGCACGGCGCAGACAAGGTCGTCATGTTCGGCTCGTGGGTCGCGACCGAGATGCCCGACGGGAAGGACCTCCCGCCCGACATGAAGTGGGAAGGCGGCGTGTCCGGCCGCTACTACGACTTCCAGGGGCACGCCGTTCAGGGAGTCGTCTGCTCGATGCCGAAGTCGAGCCTCGCCGCGCTCAAGCCGCTCGCCGCAGCGCGCCCGGGTGGCGAGCTGCCCGCGGACTTCTGCGCGAAGAAGATCGCGTGCGACGAGCGACTCGGCAGGACCTGCAAGCCCTCCGAAATCGGCCTCTGATCGAGCACGAACACGAGAGGAAGCCGGCCCGGCGCGATCATTCGCGACGAGCCGGCTTCGTCGCGCGCGTATGCGCCCGGCGCTGATCGCTGCGATGGCCACCGATTCGCTCGAAAGAGCGAGGCCTCATTTGACCGGATGAGCTTCGTGTGCGAACGAGAGGCCCGTCATGCAGAGCCTCTTCGCTGCCTCCCTCGTCCTCGCGCTCGGCGCGGCCTCCGTCACCGCTTGCTCCTCGACGAGCACCGTCTCGAACGGACAGTCGGCGGACGACGGCGGCTCGAGCTCGGGTGGCGAGACCGAAGAGGACGCGGGCTCGACGCCCCCCGCAGGCCCGATGACGCTCACGAGCACCGCCTTCGAAGACGGTGACGAGCTCCCGCCGGTGCATTCCTGCGAGGGCGAGAACGGGAAGAAGGAGGTCTCGCCGCCGCTCGCCTGGACCCCCGGCCCGGAGGGGACGCTGAGCTACGCGATCGTGTTCGTCGACGCGACGACCGACTTCCTCCACTCGGCGATCTACGACATCCCCGCGGACGTCACGAGCCTCCCGGAAGGGCTCGCCGCGAAGTACGAGCTCTCGAAGCCCGCCGGCGCGAAGCAGTCGCTCAGCTACAAGGGCACGTCCGGCTACGCGGGACCGTGTCCGCAGAGCGCGCACGAATACGAGTTCGTCCTCTACGCGCTCGGCGTCGAGAAGGTCGACGGCCTCACGAAGGACTCGAAGGTCGCCGACGCCGAGAAGGCGATCAAGAAAGAGAAGCTGGCGAGCACCAAGCTGACGCTGAAGTTCACGCCGAAGAAGTGAAGAGCCGTCCGAGAATCGGACGATTCGGACAAGAGTAGATCAGCCCCCCTTCGCTCGGCGCCCGGGAAGAGTACAATCATCCGCGTCTGACCATCCCGGCTATCCTCGCGATCGCGTCCGGCGCCATCGGCTTCATGGCCGCGTTCATGGCACACGGGATCTCGTCAGCCCCGGGGTGGCGCGCGCTTCGCGTGTTTGCCGTCTGCGCAGCGTTCGCCACGCTCTGCAACCTCGCCAGCATCCTCGTCACTCTTTCGGCGAGCGACGAGCTCCGGCTTCTCTTCGCCCGCTTCGATCTGTTCTTCGCCGGGCTCTACACGATCAGCTGGTTCTTCTACGCGGCGGCGACCGCTGCAAAGCCAACGCCGCTGTCGCCCTTCGACCGCGCGCTCCTCGGTGGGGCCGCGATCCTGTCGTCCCTCGCGCTCGTGCCGGGCCTCATCCTCGAGGACACGATCCTCGCACGCCCGCTCCCGTGGCTCGGCGTCGTCTACCGCGACGCGCCACCGACCCGCCTGGGCGCATTCACCATCGCCTACCTCTGTGTCGCGCTCGCGATCCTCTTCGTGCGCTTCGCGCGTCGATGGCGGCGAGGCTGCAACGACGCACGCGCCAGCACGGTGGCCGTCAGCGCCACGCTCGTCGCCGTCATCAACGACTCCGCCGCGCGGGCCGGACTGTTGCCGACGCCCTACCTGCTCGACATCGCGCTCCTGGTCGTCGTCCTCGCCATCAGCAACTCGTCGACGGCGCGGCTCGCGGGCAGCGTACACGCGCTCGAGGAGTCGTCGCGGAAGCTCGCCGACGCGCAGGCGGAGCTCGTGAAGCGCGAGCGCCTCGTCGCCATCGGCGAGCTCGCCGCCGTCGTCGCCCACGAGGTTCGAAACCCGCTCGCAGTCGTGTTCAACGCCATCGCCGGGCTCCGGAAGGTCTCGCCCGCAACGGAGGACCACACCCGCCTGCTCGGGATCGCGCAGGAGGAGGCCGAGCGCCTCCGCGACATCGTCTCCGACATCCTCGACTACGCGCGCCCGCGGGCGCCCATCTTCTCACCGATCGACGTCAGCGACGTCGTACGCCACGCCATCGAGGCCGCGCTCGTCGCGAAGGCGCTGGTCGAGACCGACCAGGTCGAGCTCACGAGCCCGGCGCAGATGGCTCCGTTCGAGTGCGACGAGCGACTCATCCGACAGGCCGTGATCAATCTGGTCACGAACGCGCTCCAAGCCGACGCGCGCAAGAGCCCGGTCGCGGTCACGGTCGACGCGACCGACGAAGCGATCGCGATCTCCGTGACGGACGACGGCAACGGCGTATCGCGCGAGGTCGAGGAGCGGATGTTCACGCCGTTCTTCACGACCCGCCCGACCGGCACGGGCCTCGGCCTCGCTGTCGTTCAGCGCTGCGCCGAAGCCCACGGTGGATCGATCGGCCTCGAGCGACCCGGCGCGCGCGGCGCGCGGTTCACCCTCCGCCTTCAGCGCCGCGCCCCCGAGACCGAGCGCGCCTGAGCGCACCACACCGACGCGTGCACGAAGTCCGCTTCGCGCACGGCCGGCGCGGCGTCCGTCACTTCCCGAGCAGCTGCTTCAGGATCCAGTCGATGCGCCCGGCATACGGCGGCCGGAGCATCCCCATGCCGTTGAGGCGGCTCTGGTAGAAGACGCCCTTCTTCTTCGTGAAGGTCTCGAAGCCCTCGCGACCGTGGTAAGCGCCGATGCCGCTCGGCCCCGCGCCGCCGAACGGGAGATCGGACTGAGCGACGTGGAGCATCACGTCGTTGATCGTGACGCCTCCCGACACGGTCTCGCGGAGGACGCGATCGATCCGACGCTGGTTGTTGTCGAAGTAGTAGAGGGCGAGCGGACGCGGGTGATCGTTCACGTACGTGATCGCATCGTCGAGCTTCTCGTACGTGAAGATCGGCAGGATCGGCCCGAAGATCTCGTCCTGCATGACCCGCATCTCGTCCTTCGGGTGGAGCAGGAGGACCGGCGCCATCTTGCGCGAGTTCGGGTCGAGCTCCTCCTTCGCCGGATTCAGCTCGATGAGCTTCGCGCCGCGATCGCGCGCGTCCTTCAGGTAGCCCTGGAGGCGCTCGTAGTGAGCATCGTTGATGATCGTCGTGTAGTCCAGGTTCTGCCCGAGCCGCGGATACATCTGGTTGACGGCGACCCGGCACTCCTCGACGAACGCGTCGACGCGACCCTTCGGGAGGATCGCGTAGTCCGGTGCCACGCAGGTCTGCCCCGCGTTGAAGCACTTGCCGTACATGATCTTCTGCGCGGCCAGCTGGAGCGAATAGCCCTCGCCGACAATCGCCGGCGACTTGCCGCCGAGCTCGAGTGTCACGGGGACGAGGTTCTCCGCCGCCGCCTTCATGACGAGCTTGCCGAGGCGCGGCGAGCCGGTGAACACGAGGTGATCGAACGGCAGTCGCGTGAACGCCTCGGCGACGTCCGGACCGCCCGTCACGACGGTGACGTGATCGGCCGAGAACGTGTCCGCGATGAGCTGCTTGATGACCTCCGCGGCGTCCCCCGCGATCTCCGACGGCTTGAGCATCACGCGGTTGCCCGCGGCGAGCGCGTTCACGAGCGGCGAGAGCGAGAGCTGCACCGGGTAGTTCCACGGCGAGACGATGCCGACGATCCCGACGGGCTGCATGACGACCTCGGCGCGGGCGGGGAGGAACATCCACGAAACCTCGCGCGGCTCGGTCTCCATCCACTCGTGGAGGTGCGTGCGCACGTGTTTGATCTCGTTGATGACGATCATCACCTCGGCGCCGAGCGTCTCGTGCTTGGAGCGGTTGCCGTAGTCCATCGACACGGCCTTCACGAGCTCGTGCTTCCTGTCGAGGAGGGCTCGCTCCAGCTTGTCGAGGTGCTCGATGCGCGCGTCGTAGTCGGGCGGCCCGCTCTTCCTCGCGGCGGCACGCATCCGGCCGAGAATGCCGCCGAGCTGTCCGGCAGGTCCGGACACGGCCATGGGCGGGCTCGAGGGCGTCAGGTTGTCAGCGAGCGTCATCGGGTTCTCCGCTTGTCCGTCGCCCGAAGAGGGTGAAAGGCCGGGCGGGACGGACGCCCGGAGCCTATCAAAGCGGAGGGCGACAGTCTCCCGAAGGTCGTCTAGCCTGGTCGAACGAATGCGAGCGTTGTCATGTGGTTGAAGGGGTATCGCGACGAGGTGTGGAGCCGGCTGGATCAGCCGTGGGATCTCGTCATCGTCGGCGGCGGCATCACGGGCGCCGGCATCCTTGGTGAGGCCGTCCGTCACGGCAAGAAGGTGCTCCTGGTCGAAGCCCAGGACTTCTCGTCGGGCACGTCGAGCCGATCGACGAAGCTCGTCCACGGTGGGCTCCGTTACCTGCGGCAGGGCCAGTTCCTCGTCACCCGCAAGTCCGTGCGCGAGCGCGAGCGCCTGATGCAGGAAGGCGCGGGCCTCGTGAACGCGCTCGGCTTCTCGCTCGGCGTCTTCCCCGGCGACCAGATGCCCAAGTGGATGTACGGCGTCGGCCTCGCGATGTACGACGCGCTCGCGGGCAAGTGGGCCCACGAGGCGCAATCGCGGGACAAGATCATCGCGCGCGTCCCCTCGCTCGAGGGCTCTGCAGTCGAGGGCGGCTACCGCTATTTCGACGCGCAGACCGATGACTCGCGGCTCACCTTGCGGGTCCTACGCGAGGCGGTGAAGCAAGGCGGCACCGCGATCAACTACGTCCGGGCCGACAAGCTCCTTCGCACCGCGGACGGGCGCGTTCGCGGCGTCGTCCTGCGTGACACCGCGCCCGGCGCCTCGCGGACGGCCGAGGTCCAGGCGAAGGTCGTCATCAACGCGACCGGTGCGTGGGCGGACGAGCTCCGTGCCGAGCTCGGGCAGGACAAGCGGCTCCGGCGCATCCGGGGCAGCCACCTCACGTTCGAGCACCGCCGCCTTCCGCTCCCGGAGGCAGTGAGCCTGCTCCACCCGCGCGACCAGCGCGCGGTGTTCGCGATCCCGTGGGAGGGCGTCACGATCCTCGGCACCACCGACGTCGATCACGGCGCACTCGACGAAGAGCCGGCGATCAGCGACGCGGAGCGCGAATACCTCCTCGAGGCGGCGCAGAAGGCATTCCCCGGCGCCGAGATCACCGAGAAGGACGTGATCTCGACGTGGTCGGGCGTTCGTCCCGTCATCGACACGGGCAAGTCCGATCCCTCGAAGGAGTCGCGTGAGCACGCGATCTGGAAGGAGGATGGCCTCCTCACGATCACCGGCGGCAAGCTCACCACCTTCGCCGTCATGGCGCGCGACGCGCTCGGAGAGGCGGAAGAAGACCTCGGCGGGCTCCGGGCGCGCACGCGGGTCCTCGAGCCCCACATCGAAGGTATCGAGTGGCCGAGCTCGATCACCGAAGAGGACCGCGTCCGCCTGCTCGGGCGCTTCGGCGCCGAGATCGTGGAGATCACCGGCGACCGTGACGGGTGCCATCGCATCCCCGGCTCGATCGCGCTCTGGAGCGAGCTCCGTCACGCAGCGCGCGCCGAGGGCGTCGTGACGCTCTCCGATCTCTTGCTCCGGCGCGTCCGCCTCGGGCTCCTCCTCCCGAAGGGCGGCCTCGACATCATCGGCCAGATCCGCGCAGTGGCTCAGCCCGAGCTCGGCTGGGACGACGCCAAGTGGGACGCCGAGGTCGCGAGCTACACCGAGACCTGGAAGAAGGCGTACTCGCCCTGAGCCGCGCTCCGCGTCACGCGGAGATCGACGTTGCTCGACGCAGGCTGCGGCTCCGCGCTTCGACGTTCCTTCGGGGTGCGTCGTCGACCGCGAGCCGCGACCGTCGAGCACGCACGCCCTCGCGCACCGTTGCGCGCTCATCGCGTCGGCGACGGAGCGTCATGGAAAAGAAAAACGCCGCGGCGGGCTCGGGGGGGGAACAAGCCTCGCCGCAGCGCTGCCCCCTAGTATGCGTGATCCGTGCCATGACCTAGATGCTTGAAATCACGTCGGACAGGGTCATCGGTCGTGCACGAATGCAGGATCAGGCGGACAGGATTGAAAGGCTGACCCCACGCGACGAGGCGCAACGAGGCGAGAGGCGCGCCGTTTCGGGTAGGCTGCCTCGATGACCGGGGGCGACGACGAAGGCGACTGGATCGAGGTGAGACGGGTCACCGACTCGATCGGCGCCGACATGATCCGTGACTTCCTGCACGAGCACGACGTGCGGGTCGCGATCCGAGGGAACCCGCAGGCGACGCGCATGACGTGGTCGCAGACGTCGGACGTGCTCCGCATCGTCGTCGCTCCCGGCGACCTGCAAAAGGCCAAGGACGCGCTCGCGGCGATGACGACCGAAAGCTCGCATCCGTTCCGCGGCGCAGCACCGATCGAGGACGACAGCGAGCGGGCGGATCGGTTCGTGAAGCCGCGCAGCGCCATCGGCGCAGCGGTCCTTGCGGTGATCGTCCCGATCGGCGGCGGCCACTTCTACGCACGGCATGGCGCGGCCGGCACCGTCCTCGCCGCGGGTATCGTCGGCGCGGCGCTCGGCATGGTGGTCGCGGGACGCGCCGAGCTCGCGCGCACCTGGGCGCTGCTCGTCGCCGTCGACATGATCGGCGCGTTCTGGGCCGTGCGACGCTTCAACGCGAAGCGCATTCCCTCCGAGGGCACGCAGCGCCGCTGGGCGCTCGTCGCCGTGGTGCTCGCCTTCGCGACGACGTTGCTCACCGCAGAGCGATGAGCAGCAGCGCAGCAGCACGGATAGGTCGCTCCGGTTCGGCGTCAGAAGCGGCCTCGCCTCCGTACGACCGCGCTCTTCGCCGCGCGCGTCGACATCGAGTCGCGATTCGCGCCGCCCCCGAACCGCCTGCGAGTCGGTCTCAGCGATAACGAAGGAACGACATTCCAAATTAGGACAGCTTCTTGAAACGAACGCGCAGCACGGGCTCGTTCGCCGTGACAGACGTGGTGTAGAAGAGGATCGTGGCATCCGGCTGACCGAAGCCAGCGACCGGGAGCTTGCGCCGTGTTCCGGCGGGGTCCTCCATGTTACAGCCGAAGGCGTAGCCGTATTTGTACAGCGCGAGGCAATCGACTTCCGCGAACTGAACCCCGCTCGGAAACCGTCCACGGTCATCCTCCAGCGTCACCCAAAACGGATCGGACGCGGGAATGTGCACGAAGCCTTCGGCGACCACGCGGTCGAGGGGACTGGAGCCCGAGCAAGCGGGGCGTGCGATGACGTTGGCCATCGAGGACGGAGTGGTGAGCGGCACGTCGATCACGATCTCGGACCCGTCCTCGGGGAGCGTGACACGAAGCGCGGATTGGCAACGCGCCTTCTCGTCCGCCGCCGGCCCTCGGCAAACCCGGTCTTCGCAGCGATACGCCGAAAAGCAGCCACGATCGGTCTGGCACGCGTCCCCCTCGCTGGCGGCAGCGCAGCGGGCCCCATGCGGGGTGCTGATGCAGCGTGTCTCCGATGGACAATCGTGCTCGCTCCAGTGCGAATATCCTTCCCCGCTGTTGCATTCACGCAGCTTCGCCTCACCCACGCACTCGGGAGGGCCCGCGCACTCCCGGTGGCCCAAAGCGGACAAACACGCTTCTTGTCCGAAGGCCAGGACACCGAACGTCACGCAACATGCGACGGTGGCCGCATGCTCGAGCACTCTCTGCGTGGTTGGCCGAACGCCCATCATCCCCCCCTCATCGGTCCCGGCAGTCGAAGCCGCGTCTCTACAGCTTGACCGCCCCGATGGCCGAGGCAAGAGCCACACTGGATGTGCTCGTCGATGACGGCGTCGGATCCGCGGATGACGTCTGTGCGCCGCCAAGCCCGTGCTGGACCACGTCCGTCGCGACAGCTTCCGCACTGAGCTCCGGCCCCGTCGCGCACCCTTCGAGCGTCCAAAGCGATGCGATCACGAGCAGCGCCGCACTCGGCGCGCTGCCGCCAACCCAACAAGATCATTTCTTGTCGTTGTTGTCAGATTAGGAGCGGGCCGAGACCGGGCGCGTCAGCCCGAGATCTCGGAGCGGAGCTGGGCGAGGAACGCGTGGATGAAACTCACACGCTCCTTCGCGAGCGTGCGGGAGGTCGGCAGGTGGAGGCGCTCCGGCACGACGAGGAGCTTCTTGAACACGTGGTCGAGCCCCCAGCTCTTGTCGTCGGGCGTGCGTGACTCGCAGAACGGATCGTCGGGCGCGTAGAACGGACGCTTCATGTCGGCGCACGTGGCCCACATGCGCGCGAGACCGATCGCTCCGAGCGCGTCGAGGCGATCGGCGTCCTGGAGCACCCTGCTCTCGAGCGCCTCGGGGACGACGCCCTTCGAGAAGGCGTGGTCCCTGATCGCCGCGCAGACGGGCGCGACGAGCGCTTCCGGAGCGCCTTCGCGGACGAGGAGCTCGCGTGCGTGCTCCGCGCAGACGTCTCCCGCCTTCGACGAGTCGGGATGCGATTTCGGCAGCGTGAAGAGCTCGTGGAGCAGCGCGGCGGTCGCCACGATCGGCTCGCTCGCATCCTCCGCACGCGCGATCGTGATCGCGTTCGTGACGACGCGCTCGACATGGAAGAAGTCGTGCGCCGGCTCGCTGTCGCTCGCGCGTGCGCGCGCCTCGTCGCGGAGGCGCGCCCAGAGCGCGGCATCGATCCCGCGCGGCGTCACGGCGTGCCTCGTCGATCGAGCAACTTCGAGCCGAGCGGCGGCGGCGTCCACGCCGCGATCGCGTCGAGCAAGGCCTCGGGCTCGCGCTCGATCACCAAGAGCTGCTCGTGCTCGGGCGCGGCGAAGCCGTGGCCGATCGTGTGACGGAGCAGGGCGACGAGAGGCTGGAAGAAGCCGTTCGTGTCGAGCATCGCGTTCGGCTTGTCGTGGATGCCGATCTGCGCGAGCGTGATCGTCTCGAAGATCTCGTCGTAAGTGCCGAAGCCGCCGGGGAGCGCGACGAACGCGTCGCTCAGCGTGATCATCCGGTCCTTCCGCTCGTGCATCGTCTCGGTGAGGAAGAGCTCGGAGAGACCGTCGTGCGCGATCTCCTTCGTGACGAGCGACTTCGGGATCACGCCGACGACACGCCCGCCTGCTTCGAGCGCCGCGTTCGCGACGGCGCCCATGAGGCCGACCCGCGCGCCGCCGTAGACCAGCGTGAGCCCTCGGGCGGCGATCGCACGACCCATCGCCGCTCCCGCATCCATGAACGCAGGATCGACTCCCGGACGCGAGCCACAGAAGACGCATATGCTGCGGAGCAACCGTTTCGACATCAGGTGCGACTCTAGTCGATGGCGAGCACGCACGCCGTCTCGAGTTGCGCGTGGCCGGCGCTGCCGAGCAACGCGAGGGTTCGCCGGTGGCCGGCTGCTGTTGCTTCGGCCTCGGTGCCACGTTTCTAGTATGCAAATGGCGTGAGCCTGTTCCAGCGCCCCGCCGAGACGCCGGAGGAAGTGGACGCGAGCCGTCCTCTCGACATTGCGCCCGAGCGTGTGCTCCAGATCGACGAGCCCGAATGGTACGCGCGGATCTACCGACCGGGAGCGACGCAGCTCACCGTTCGCGCCGTGGTGCTCGGGAGCGTCCTCGGCTTCTTCCTCTCGTTCACGAACATCTACATCGGCCTGAAGACGGGCTGGTTCCTCGGCGTGAACCTCTCCGCGGCGATCCTCTCGTACGCCGTGTGGACGGGCCTCACGAACCTCTCGCGCGAAGCCCCGCGCTGGCCGACGTGGAAGAAGGTGCTCCTTCCCGGACCGTGGCTGCTCGGCATCGTGCTGAACAAGCTCGGGATCCCGCGGAGCGGTCTCTCCATCCTCGAGAACACGACGACCGTCTCGACGGCGTCGTCCGCCGGATACGCGACGGGCTTCATGCTCATCTCGGCGATCCCGGCGATGCTCCTCCTCACGGTCACGGAGGCGAATCCGAAGGGCACGCAGCTGCCTCCGCTCGTCGTCGCTGCGTGGGTGTTCTTCCTCGCGCTCCTCGGCGTCACGCTCGCGATCCCGATGAAGCGCGGGATGATCAACCGCGAGAAGCTGAAGTTCCCGTCGGGGACTGCGGCCGCGGTCACGCTGCAGGGACTCTACAGCCGCGGAACGGAGGCGCTCGCAAAGGCACGCGCGCTCTTCGCAGCAGCCGCCGTCTCCGGCCTCGTCCCCCTCCTCAAGGACCTCGAGATCCTCCAGGTGCGCGATCCGAAGACGGGCGAGGTCGTGCGCGACACGATCCTCCCGGGACAGTCCAACGTCTTCGACTGGATCGCGTCGCTCTTCCCCGGCCTGTGGCATCGCCTCGCGACCGCGGGACCGCCGCGCATCCATCCCGAAGGCCGGCCGTTCCTTCCGAGCGACTACCACATCAAGCTCGATCACGGCGTCGCGCTCGCCTTCGCCGGGATCCTGATCGGAGTCCGCATCACCGCGTGGATGGTCGTCGGTGGCCTCGTCGTCGCCTTCTTCCTCGCGCCGCCGGCGCTCGACTGGGAGTGGCAGAACGCAGCCGGGAAGATGGTCGGCGCAGCGGCGCGACCGCAGACGGCGTGGAAGGAGATCGGCATCTGGACGGGCGCGCCGCTGCTCGTCTCGAGCGGACTCGTCGCGTTCGCCGCCCAGTGGCGCACGATCGGACGCGCGCTCGCCGGGATGCTCCCGAAGAAGTCGGCTCACCCGTATCGCGGACAGGCCGAGCGCTCCGACGCCACCGCTGCCAACGGCGACGTGCGGCCGGAGGACATCGAGGTGCCGACGAGCTGGTTCCTCGGCGGGCTCGTCGTCTCCGCGACCGGCATCATCTCCATCGCGCATCTCTACTTCGAGATCCCGGTGCACTACGGGATCCTCGCGGTGGCGATGACGTTCGTGCTCGCGATCGTCGCATGCCGCGCGACCGGCGAGAGCGACATCACCCCGGGCGGACCGCTCGGCAAGATCATGCAGCTCACCTACGGCGTGCTCATCCCGCAGAGCTCGACGGCGAACCTCCAGACCGCGGGCATCACCGCCGGCTCGTCCCACGCGAGCGCCGACCTACTCAACGACCTCAAGACCGGCTACCTCCTCGGCGCGAACCCGCGGCGCCAGTTCATGGCGCAGGCGCTCGGCATCTTCACCGGGACGGTCGCGAGCAGCCTCGGCTACCTCCTCCTCGTACCGAACGCGCTGCCGCTCACCGGCACCGAGGCTCGGCCGGCCGTCTTCCCTGCCGTCGCCGCGCAGCAGTGGAAGGCGGTCGCGGAGGTGTTCAAGTTCGGGTTGGGGAACCTCCACCCGATGTCTCAGAGCGCGATCTGGTGGGGCGTGGGGATCGGCGTGGCGCTCGCGCTCGCCGAGATCTTCGCGCCGAAGCAGTACAAGAAGTATCTCCCCTCCCCGACCGGTCTCGGCCTCGGGATGGTCCTGCCGTTCTTCTATCCGCTCGCGATGTTCGCGGGCGCGCTCTTCGGGACGATCGCGACGGCGTGGAAGAAGGACTGGGCGGAGAAATACCTCGTCGCGATCGCCGCTGGCGGGATCGCGGGCGAGAGCATCGTCGGCGTCATCGTCCAGGCGCTCAACAACTTCGTCCTCCACTGACGCGAGCTCCGCGTGACCGCGCGCTGCCGACGCCCCACTCGTGGCCTCATCGCGCGCCTCGACGGGCTCACACTCGAGAAGAGCGGCCGCTTCTTCCACGCGAACGGGCAAGAGCTGCCCTGGTGACGTCGGACGCGGGAACACCGCGCGTGCGGATCACTTCTCGCAGGGCGCTTCGCTCTTGCAGGCCACCGGCTTGTGCTCGATCAGGCCCTTCGCCAGCGCGGCCTCGAGGAACGGACAGACGTTCTCCTGGGCGCAGGTCTGCACGACGATGCGCCGCTCCTGTCTTTCCACCGGCTTGACGATCAACGTCACGCTGCCGGTGTGGACGACCGCCTTCGACTCGAAGCTCCCCTTCAGGCTCGTGACGCCGTGCTTGTCCATGAGCTCGACGGCGTTGCGGAGCCGCTCGCCACGGAGGCTCGTCTCCTTCACCTCGTCACTCGTGGCGAAGCGCTCCTCGATGGTCAGGCGATCGATTCGCTCCCCTGACGCCGTCTTCACGGGCGGACCGTTCTCGCAGGCGAGGAGGAACGCACCACCAGCAGCGAACGCGACCAGCGTGACTACGAGCTTACGCATCGATCGTGCACGTTAACACACGACGCGCGAGCGCTCAGGGACCGATCACCACGAGCGCGTTCTCGGTCGTGACGTAGAGCGCCGGGCCCACGCCGATCGCCGGCGCGCTCTTGACGCTGCCCTTCACGCTCACCGCGTAGAAGAGGTTGCCCTTCGGGGTGATCGCATAGACGCGTGCGTCCGCCGCGCCGACGTAGATCGTGCCGTCGGGACCGATGAGAGGCGTCGCGACGGCCCCCTGCGTGGTGAACACCCATCGAGCGCCCCCATCCACGGTCGAGACGGCGTGGAGCTTCTTGTCCTCCGAGCCGACGTAGACGGCTCCGGCATAGACGGCCGGCGTGCCCGTGATCGCACCGCCGGTCGCGTACGACCAGCGCTCGGCGCCGGCGGCGCTCACGGCGTGCAGCTTGCCGTCGGAGGTGCCGACGTAGACGCTCCCGTCGCCGCCGACCGCGGGCGAGCCGTGGATCGGCGAGCTGAGCTCGAGCGCCCACTTCGTCGCGCCGTCGGGCGAGATTGCGTAGAGCTTGCGATCGGTGCTGCCGACGTAGATCGTGCCGTCCTGTCCGAGCGCAGGCGAAGACCCGAGCGTGTCGCTCGTCGTCACGCTCCACTTCACTGCGCTGCCGTCCTTTGGGACCGCGACGAGCTTTCCGGAGGTGGTGCCGACGTAGATCGTGCCATCGCCGCCGATGACCGGCGACGATGCAATCGGTCCGACCGCGAGCGCGAAGACGACCTTCGCCGGCGGATACGAGGAGCCGGCGTCGTCGGTCCCGGCGTCCGGATCCGCTGCACCGTCGCTCGGAGCGATCGCGTAGAGGAAACCGTCGGCGCTCCCGACGATCGCGTTGCCGGTCGTGTCGACCGCAGGCGATGACTTCACCGGCCCGCCCGTGCGATGCGCCCAGCGCACCGTCCCGCTGCTCGTCACCGCGAGGATGTCGCCGTCGGCGGCGCCGACCCACGTGATCCCGTTCGCGCTCACGGCCGGCGAGCTCTCGCCCACCGGCGCCGGGACGCTGACCGAGACCTGTGCGGTCGTCGGGCCGGCGAGCTCCGACCACCCCGCACGCGTGGTGCAGCCACCCCGGAGCGGCCATGACGCCGAAGGCTGGAGCCCGTCACGGATCCCGCAGACGTCGCCCGGCGGCGGCTCCTCCTCGGGTTCGGCCGGCCCCGCCTCGTTGCCGATGAGCACCGGGCCATCACTGCCGGCGTCCGCGATCGGTCGTGCGCGCTCTTCACCGCCACATGCCGCGAAGAAGGCGACGACGGCCAAGGACGCGCTGGCCCAACAAGCAAAGAGCAAACGGCGACGCATGGACGAGCCCCATGTTAGCCCATGCCGCCTCCGCGAGCGTCCGGTTGTATCCGCCTGGGCCTCTACTAGTTCGCGAGCGTCGTCCCGAGGCGGAAGTAGATCTGACGCTGAACACCACAGCGCGCGCAGCGCGTCCGTGCAACACGAAGCGAGCGCGGAACGCCGCTCGAATCCGGCAGCGTCACCGCGGCGTGCTCCTCGACGCGCGTGGTCCCGCCACACGCCGCGCAGCCGAGACTCGCGGCATGCGGCTCGACGATCGACGCGCTCGTGACCTCGATCGGGCGCTCGGGTGAGCCACCGGCCTCGAGCGATGCGAGCCGGATCCTGGCCTCCGCGAGCTTCACCGCATCGCGCTCGGCTTCACGGCGCTCCGTCCGCTTGCTCTTGGGTCGAGCAGCGCGCTTCTTCGACATCGCGCCACGATACATCGTTCGTGCGTCGATCCAGCAAAGCGTGCATCGGCGCCGTCGAGGACGCTCGCCGCGGCTCGCGGCGCCTCAGCTCCTCGTCCGGCGCGGGCTCAGCCGTTGTCGGGCGCCGACGGTTCGACGCTTGGCGACGCGCGGTGCGCGATGAACGCGAGGACGTAGACGACGGCGACGATGGCGATTGTCTCGAACGTGCCCATCGGATGACCCTCCTCCTCGGTACTGCTGCGACCGATACCGGCTCGGCCCGAGCATGAAGGTGCCAGAGCCATGTTGCGCTCCGGCGCGTTCCATGTGTCGTTGGTGCAAATACCGTGGATGGGACGCCCGGTTCACCTCGATGCTTCATCCCGTCGCGCTTCCACCGAGCGCGAGCGCGCCCGCCTTGACATGGCGCTCGATGGCCCCATCTCCTCTTACGAGGCCATGAACGATAGGAAGCGCCGGGTGGTGATCGTCGGCGGCGGCTTCGGCGGGCTCGAAGCCGCGAAAGCGCTCGACGACGTCGACGTCGAGATCCTCCTCGTCGATCGGCTCAACTACCACCTCTTCCAGCCCCTCCTCTATCAGGTCGCCATCGCTGGCCTCGCACCGAGCGAGATCGCCTCCCCCATCCGGGGCATCCTCGCCGACCAAAAGAACGTGCGGGTCGTGCTCGGCGAGGTCACCGGTGTCGACCTCGCGGACAAGCGGATCCACATCGCAGACCCGAGCGACGGAAACGACCTCGTCGAGAGCTACGACTGGCTCGTCCTCGCGGTCGGTGCAAGGAACGGCTTCTTCGGGCACGACGAGTGGGAGCCGTGGGCGCCCGGGCTCAAGTCGGTCGAGGATGCGCTCGAGATTCGACGACGCGTCCTGCTCGCCTTCGAGCGCGCCGAGAAGGTCGACGACCCAAAGGAGCGAATGAAGCTCCTCACCTTCGCCGTGATCGGCGGCGGCCCCACCGGCGTCGAGCTGAGCGGCGCGATCGCGGAGCTCGCGAGCCACGTCCTCGCGCAGGACTTCCGCCTCGCCGATCCGCGCCAGACCAAGGTGATCCTCGTCGAGGCCGGTCCGCGCATTCTTCCGAGCTTTCCGGAGGACCTCGCGCAGAGCGCCGTCGAGCAGCTCGCCGAGCTCGGCGTCGAGGTCAGGACGCACTCACGCGTCGTGTCGATCGACGAGCACGGCGTCGAGCTCGAAGGCGAGAACGCCGACGATGTGCCAGACCTCGGCTCGGGCCGTGAACGAGACCGCATCCACGCGGCGACCGTCCTCTGGGGGGCCGGTGTGCGAGCCAGCGCGCTCACGGAATGCCTCGGTGTCCCACGCGACCGGCAGGGCCGGGTCATCGTCGGACAGGATTGCTCGCTGCCGGATCATCCGGAGGTCTTCGCGCTCGGCGACATGGCCCGCTTCGAGCAGAAGGGCCAAGTGCTTCCCGGGGTGAGCCCCGTCGCGATGCAACAGGGCCGCTATGTCGCGAAGGTCATCGAAGAGGAGGTCGAGAGCGGCGGAAGCCCGCCACGGCCGCCGTTCCAGTACTTCGACAAGGGCTCGATGGCGACGATCGGCCGCTCGCGCGCGATCGCCTGGGCTCGCGGCGTGAAGATGACGGGCTTCCTCGCATGGCTCGCGTGGCTCTTCATCCACGTCTTCTACTTGATCGGATTCAAGAACCGCCTCGCCGTGCTCTTCAACTGGTTCTGGTCGTACGTCGCCTACAAGCGCGGCGCTCGCCTCATCACGTCGACGGGCTGGAGGCCCACAGCCGCGCACGGCTTCGCGTGCGACGTCCCTCCGGCACTCCCGCCGCGAAGCGAGTGGCAGACGGTCCCGGCGCCCTCGCCCTCGAGCCAGCGTGCGCCCCAGGTGCGCCCGTAGGCTTCGCTTCAGGACGATGACGTGAGCGTCTCGAGGTCGTAGACGATCTCGGAGAACACGAGCGGCGGGAGGCTGCCGAAGCCGTCACCCTCGATCGTGAGGTGGAGCCCGTCGATCCGCTGGGGTTCGATGTCGGCCGCGGTCTCCGACGGATGCCATCCCGGCTCGGTGCCGAGCACGACGACGCTCTTCGAATCGAGGCGCTGCGCCATCTGCACGCTCGCGTCGTACCAGCGCTCCCAGCCGCGCGCCTCGAGGCCGCGCAGCGCGGAGTAGCTCACGGTTCTACCGTCGTACCGCGAGAGGACCTTCGTCGTCCGCTCCGCATCCTCGATCGTGAAGACCGGCCGCGCGAGCTGCGGGAACGGCTGCAGGATCTCGTAGTCGGCGAAGAGCTGGCCCCAGCGCTCGACCTCGCCCTTCGGGAGCGCGAGCGGATGAAGGAGCGTCACCGTCATCTCCGGCGAGAGCTCGAACGCCGCGTCGTCGACGTTCGCTAGACTCCCGTCCTCCGCCACACGGAACGAGCTCTTCAGCGAGGTCCCCTCGTAGGCGCCCCACACGAAGCGACGCGCGAGGTGCGTCATCCACGGGTGCTCCGCGAAGCAGCTCGTGAAGACGCTCGCCGAGATCGCCCTGGCGCTGCGCATGGCGCGCTCCATTCGTGCGATCTGGAGCGACGCCGTGGTGCGCGCGTCCTTCTTCAGCGCGGCGAGCTTGGTCTTGGCAGCCTTCGCGAGATCCTTCGCGTCGCTCTTGCTCGGCTTGGGCAGATCCGCATGGACCTTCCCGTCCGCGTCCTTCACTCGTGGCAGGAGATCCTCACCGAAGACGATCGCGAAGGTCCGGCCGCCGAGGTCGAGCACCGTCGCCCCCTCCTCCTCGAGACCGAGCGTCGGGACGAGACGATCCGCGAGCTCGTCAGCCGTGAGGCCGCGCGCGAACGCGATCGCGTCGATGCGCTCTCGTGCAGCGGCCTTGAACGCCGGGAACTTCGACTTCTCGGCGAGGAGATTGATGTTCACGAGCGCGGTATCGGTCCCGATGTTGAGCAGCGCATCGAGGGCCGCCTGGGCACGCGCGCTCGCGTTCTCGCCGGGCCACACCTTCGCGAGCGCCGCGAGCCTCCGCGCGCACTCGTCGTCCCCGAGGAAGCCCACCGCCTGCATGCACCACCCCTGCTTGGCGTCGGCGCCGGACTTCAACCAGGCATCGAAGAGCGCCCAGGCGAGCTCGGCTCGCGACTTCGCGGTGTAACGCGACTTGGCAGCGATGACGCCGGGGTGGACCTCGTCGGCGTTGGAGAACGCGAGCTGGACGAGGAGCTCACCGACGTCCTTTGCGTCGACCTTCTTTCCGTCCACCGCGACCAGCTCCGGCAGCGCGCCCGCATCGGCGAACGCCGGGAGGACGGGCTTCTTCACCTTCGGGGCGGCGAGCGGGTCCTCGTCGAGGACGCGCGTGACCGCAGCCACGTCGTAGGCCGCAGCGAGCTCGAGGATCGACGCGCGATGACCGCGGCCGTCGAGATAGCGAAGCACGCGCGTCGCGTCGGCGCCCGGCGCGCCGCCCTCCGACAAGAGCGCCAGCGCACCGGCGATGCCATGACGCGGGTGGCGAAGGAGCCACGAGCGCGCGAGCGCCTTCTGCTTCTTGCCGGCGAACGCCTTCGCGACCGCCGGGACGAACGCGACCTCACCGAACGGCTGCGCCGCCGCGAGCGCGTTCTCGGACGACGTCGGATCCTCGAGGGCCGCGCGAAGGAGCGGAAGGAGCGCGAGGCCGCTGTTGACCATCACCCCCGGAAGCGCCCAGCGCGACCAGTACTCCGAGGGCGAGAAGCCGAGCGCCATGAGACGCTCGTGGATCGATCGCGACGCGAGCGCGAAATCCTGGATCGCGGACGGCAGGGCCCACTTCTCCCGATGGGCGATAAATGCCTCGACCGCCTCCGGCGTCAGCTTTCGAAGCGAGACGCCGTTCCACTTGATCGCGTCGTCGTAGACGCTCTGGGCCATTGCCTGCTCGCGCTCGTCGTCGCGCCAGGTCGCCTCGGGCTCGACGACGACGCGCGACGCGAACGCCGCGCCATGGCGAGCGGGAGGCGGCACGTAGGGAACGGGCTGCGTGAGCTCGTCCGGGATCTCGCTCCCCGGAAGCCGCCGCTTCGGCGGCGAAGCCGTGCGCGACACCTCGGCCTCGATGAGCAGGGCGAGGTCGGCGTCGTTCTTCGCCCGCACGAACGCGAGGACGCGCTCCTTGTCGAGCCGCGCCGCCGTCACGAGCCCGGCCGTGCCCCACACGTAGCCCTCCGTCTTGTGCTCCGCATAGAGCGCCTCGAGGATCCCCGGAGCATCGACGTGCGCGATGAGCTGGCACCACAGGTTGTTGTGGAGGGCATCGTCGTCGAACGGGTCGGATGGCTTCATCCGTGCGAGCACGGGAGCGGCGTCCTTCCCGGCGATCTCGAGGACAGATGCAAGATACATCCGCCCGTTGAACGGGGAGAAGAACTCGTGCCTCGTCTTTCCGTTCTTCTTCAGGAAGTGCTCGAGCGTGGCGAGGTCGCCAGCGGCGATCCCGCAGGCATGAACGCCGAAGTCACCGAACTTCACCGTGTTCGGGAGCGCGCGCTCGTGGAGCTCTCGCTCTTCCTCTCCGGCCAGAGGACCGAGCGGGAGCAGGAAGGTCGTTGCCCAGCGAAGATCGGCGATGTGACGATCGGCCTTCGGATCTTTCGCGATCGCCTCCTCGTTGCTCGCGAGGATGGCCGCGCGAGCGGCAGCGTATTCCGCGTCCTCGGCGACGGCGAGGAGCTCGCGCAGACGACCGAACGGCCCGACTCCGACGTACGGGAGCTCGTCCTCGAGCCCGGCGTAGCAGCGTCGCAGCGCCTCGGCGAGACCGACGGTGACGACGAGGAAGTCCGCGAGCGCCTCGAAGAGGTCCTCATGAAAGTCGGCGATGAAGCCGCTGTACTTCTCGAACGAGAGCGCGACGAGCGCGGCGTCCTCCTCCGAGGTCCCGACGCGCGCGACCGGGTCGAGGATGCGCTCGCCGATGAGCCGCTCCGTCCCGCTCTGGGAGGACGCGAAGCCCCAGATGCCCGACGGCCGTGACTTCCTCTCCATCCCCGAGCGATCCGCGGCCCAGAGGATCCGGCGAAGCGTCGACCACGCCTCCTCGAGCGTCGGCAGCGGACGAACCGTGGTCGCGATCCCGCCGCGCCGCGGATAGAGCATCGCGCGGAGCGCCGGCGTCCACCACACACCGTTCTTCGACTCGATCGGAAGCGAGGCCGGAGCCTCCCAGGCTTGGCGCACCGTCGACGGCGGCGGCGCGGCCCAATGCGGCTTCGATGGCGGCGCTGCACCGAGCGCGCCCGGAGATGCCGCGCTCTCCTTCGTCTTGGTCTTCGCCTTCGTCGCCTCGGAGGTCGACTCGACCGAGGTCTTCGTGTCGACCGCAGCTGCCTGCACCGCGCGCGGCTCACCGATCGTGACGACGAGGCCATCTTCACCGCCGGCGAGGATCACGTCCTTGTAGCGCCGGCAGCACCAGAACGTCCCGCCCGAGGCAGCGTGCCTGATCCGCTCGAACGTCTTCCCGTCGTCGTTCGAGAGCAGAATGGTGCCCCTCTCTCCGACGATGACCACGCGGCCATCCTCGAAACACTCGACGGCGCAGAGCAGTCCCGTCGTCGCCACGTCGATCTTCTCGAAGCTCTCGCCTCGATCCTCCGAGCGAAGGACGACGCCCTTGGCGCCGACCGTGATCACGGTCCCCGCGGGCGTGACGACCGCGGACATGAGGTCGGAGCCCGCCTTGGCGCCCGTCTTGGTGACCGCTCCGCCCTTCGCGAGGTAGAGGTGACCGGGCGCGTCGGCCGGGACGAGCACGCCGAGCGGGCTATTCCAGATCCGCGCGATCGACTCGCCTACCCCCGACACCTTCGTGAGTGTCGTTCCGTTCTTCGAGACGGCGAGGTAGCCGTCATCGCCAGCGACCCAGACGTGGCCGTCGTCATTCGCGACCACACCGAAGAGGCACCCGCCGGTCTTCGTCTTGATCGCCGTCCACGTCTTGCCGAGATCCTCCGACTTCGCCAGGTAGCCATACTCGCCGGTGACCCAGAGCCCGTCGTCGCGAAGGAGAGCGCCTCGAAGTCCCTTCCCCTTCCCCCGGACTTCCTTCCAGGTCACACCGTCCTTCGACAGCAGGATCAAATCGCGCCCTTGCCCGCCGACGGCGACGGCCATGTCGCCATGGATCGCGAGGCCGAGGATCAACCCTCGACGGCCGTTGGATTCACTGGCGACGGTGACGGGGAGCGTGCTCATGGGCGACGAAGATCATCGCCTCGAGCGATGACAGTCAACCGTGTGCGCAGGCTCGAGGTGAACATGCGGACGTCCGCACCGGGGAGATCGCCGGGGCTCGACGACGCGCTGTTACGCCTTGCGCCCGACGAGGACCGCCTTCGCCTCGCGGAGCTTCTCGATCGCCTGCACGCGATTGCCGGCTTTCGCGAGCTCCCAGCCCTCGCGCGCCAGCGACGTGCCGAGCGACTCGGCCGCGCCGGGCTCGTTGGCGACGACCGCTGCGCGGCGCGCGGCGACGGATAGCTCTGCCATTCCCAGACTCGCGAGCGTGTCCGCGAGGAGCGCATATCCACGAGGCGGAGCGCCCCCCGACGCGCGCTCGAGACGCGCACGGACCAGGCGTGCAGCGGCTTCGCGGAGCTCGTCGTCGTCGTAGGTGAGCGCGGCCTGGGCGACGCCGAGCACCTGCGCCGGGAGGTACTCGCCGGCCTCGATGGCCTCGGCGAGCGCGCGCAGGGTCCGTGCAGCACGCGCGGGCGCGCGATCGCGCATCGCGACCACGACGTCGAGCATCTCGGACCATCGAAACGCTCGCCGCGCGGCCGTCCCCACCGGCGGAGGCGACGGCGGCTCGATCGGCGCTGCCTCGAAGCGGCCGCGAAGGATGTCGCGCGCACGGGCGTGGAGCGGTGCCAGCTCCGGGGCGCTTCGCACAGCTTCGCCAAGCGCTTCCGAGAGCGCAATATCGTCCTTCGATCCCGCGATGCGCGCGAGCGAACGCGCGACGTCCTTCACGCGGGGCGACACCTTCACGACGCGCTCGCGACCGAAGAGCGCGACCAGTCGATCGGCCTCGAGCGAAGTGAGCGCATCACCGGCGTCGTCCGCCCAGCGGGCGACGAGCGTGAGCGCGCGGGTCGCGAGCGACGCGTCATCGGCCACGACGATCTCGTCCAGAACGCCGATCGCGGCCGCACGCACGAAGCGGCTCGGAGACCGGAGCTGCACGCGCGCAACGACCAGCCGCGCCTCCGGCGGCACCTCCTTCGGATCGACGCGCCGCGCCTCCTCGAGGGCCTCACTCATCGTCTGCCACGAGCGCGAGAGGATCGCGGCTCGACGGACGCGCGACGCGAGCTCGATCTCGCGCGCCCCCTCCCGCTCGGCGCGCGCGATCGCCTCGCGGAAGACAGCAGCCGCCGAGGCGTCTCTCGCCACGTCGAGACAGCGCGCGAAGCAGTAGAGCGATCGCGCCGTGCGATGCCGCTGGGTCTCGGCATGTGCGAGCGCGATCGCGCGCGGGAGGAGACCGGCACGCACCAGCGCCTTGCACGACGAAGCGACGGCCTCGTCCCACACGCCGCAGTCGACGCTCGCCCACTGCTCCGTGAGCTCGGTGAGCGCGCCCGTGTCACGAAGCGCGAGCGCGCAACGGAGCGCAGCAAGGAGCGCCTTGCCGCGCACCTCGCCGTCGGTCGTGTTGCCGGCGAGCGTCTTCCACGCGACGAGCCCGGCGCGCGGGCCACCCGTACGCTCGACTCGCTCGGCGACTGCGAGGGCGACCGACGCGGCAACGCTCATCGTCGAACGGCCTCCCTCAGCTCCCCGAGCCGCGGTCGGTGACGAGGCCGATCGAGGGCAGCCGCTCGACGGCGGCCTCGATGCGATCGATCTCGGCGTCGACCTTCTCGATCGAGCGGCGCAGCTCGGACGACTCACGCTTGCCGTCCGCTTCGTGCAGCGCTGCGAGCGGCTGCTTCACGCCATCGGCGAGCCACTTCTCGATCCGCGCTTGCTCCGCTGCCTGCATCGCGCGAATCTCGTCGGTCGTGCTCGGGACGAGCTCCGCCAGCGTCTGCTCGACACGCTGCGCGCGCCACGCGAGCGTGAGCGTCCGGCGCGCGATCCACGCCGGATCATCCATCCGCATGAGCGAGAACTCTTCCTGGTACGCCGTCTCCGATAGCGCCTGGACCTCGTTGTAGACCCGACGCCACGTCGGGCCATCACCAGCAGAGTGCGCCTCCATCGCCCGGTCGTAGAGCGCATCGATCCGCTTGTCCCACTCGGCCCGCTCCATGCCCATCAGCATGCCGCTCGCGCGATAGACGACGCGGCGGAGCGTGTCGAAAGCGTCCTCCATGCGCGCCATGGGAGGGACGAGCGCCTCGCCGACGCCCCCGTGGAACTCGTCCACGAGATGACGGAGACGTTCGCAGAGCGCCACGAGCTTGTCGGGGTCCGTCTGGAGCACCTCCCGAATGCCGACCACGAGGCGATCGGCCTCGCGAGAGAACTCGGAGCCGAGGCCGCCCCAGAGCGCGCGCTTGGCCTTCTCCGCGCGCTCGAGCAGCGCCTCGACGTCCCCGGCGTCGCCGGTCGGGCTCGGTGGCGGCTCGATGTGCGCCTGGATCTGCTGCGAGCCCACCGTCGCCTGCGCCTCGAGCCGCATCGACTCGTCGCAGCGAAGGATCACTTCGACCGGGCTGCCGACGGGGAGCTCCTTCGGGACATCCACCGCCAGCGTCTTGATCGGCAGGCGGTTCTGCAAGATCCGAAGGACGACCGCGCCGCTCTGATCCGCGGTGAAGAACAGGTGCGTGACCTGCGCGGGGAGCCCCGTCCCGCGCGCGAGGAGGACCTTCCGATCGCGCTTGCCGCCGCGGACGACCTCGAGCGCGATGTCCTTCGCGACGACCGAGGCCCGCGACAGCGCCGTCGGCCGCGGGCGGAGATCGCCGCGGTGGAGCGTGAGCGGAAGCTCGCCGACCGGAGCGCCGACCGAGGTCTGGAGCGCGAGCGTGGCCTCGGTCACCTCCGCCTCGCCGAGCGGCAACTCGAAGCGCATCACGTCCTTCCCGAGCGGCCCTTCGGCGAGCGCGTGCTCCCCCTCCCAGATCGCGACGCTCGTCGCGGTCTTCGGAGCCGCCTCCACGGTCAGGCCGAGGCGAAGCTTCGTGCCCTGGGCGACGAGCGGCGTCGTGATGCGCACGCGGATGTTCTCGTCCCCGAGGATCGTCCCCCCGACGTGCGCCGCATGGACGGCGGCTCCGAGCGCGACGCAGGTATCGACGTCGTCGCGGAGCGGCTCGGGACTCCGGCCATCGCGCTTCGTGATCCCCGGAGGCGTACAGAACGACTCGGTGACGCGTCGGACGACGAGCGGCACACGCGTGGAGCCGCCGACGAGGATGACGTGATCGATCTCCTCCACGCCGACGTTGGCGATCTCACGGCTCTGCGCGAGCGCGCGCTCGCAGCACGCGATCGTCGTGTCCACGAGGTCGCCGATGATCGCCTCGTAGTCGGCGCGGCCGATCTCGCCCTCGAACGAGACGCTCTCGCCCGCCTTGTCCTTCACGATGTCGCTCTTGTTCATGTGGACGACCTCGGTCGTCGAGAGCGACTCCTTGATCTCCTGAGCGAGGTGGACGAGCCGCGCGAAGATCCGCCGATCGCCCTCGTCATTCTTCACGTCGAGGTCGAGCGCGTAGCCCTTCTCCACGAGCTGCTTGCGGAGATGCTCGGCATAGCGGCGATCGAAGTCATCGCCGCCGAGGTAGTTGTCCCCGTCGATCGCGAGCACCTGGTACTCGCCGCCGACGCAGCGAAGGATCGAGACGTCGAACGTGCCGCCGCCGAGGTCGTAGACGAGGAAGTTGCCGTCCTCGAGGCGCCGCTTCCACGTGTGATAGATGGCGGCCGCGGTGGGCTCCTGGAGGATGCCGATCACGTCGAGGCCCGCGAGCTCGCCTGCGCGGCGCGTGGCCTCGACCTGAGGCGCATCGAAGTACGCCGGCACGGTGATGACCGCACGCGTCGCTCGCAGGTCGAGCCTCGCGTCGGGCCGCGCCTCGAGCGACGCCGCTTTGCGCCGTCCGGCCTCTTGCACGAGCGTCTCCTGGATGCGTCCCTTCAGCTCGGCGAGGATCTTCGCGCTGAGCTCCTCCGGAGAGAGCGCATGCGGGCCGACCGCCACCGTCGCCCTCTGCCCCATCTTGCGCTTGATCGACTCGACGGGAGCGGCCTCGCTTCCGCGCTTGCCGCGCGCCGCATGACCGACGAGGAACGCGCCGGACTTCTCGTCCCACGACACCGCGGACGGAACGGTCCTCCGGCCGAAGCGATCGGCGAAGATGACGATGTCGCGCTCGGAGGGCGGGAGCCAGGCAACCTCGGAGTTGGTCGTCCCGAGATCGATTCCGACGGCGCGATCGAGGAAGGGCATGCCGCCCAGGTTAGGTCAGGGCAGGCCTCGAAGCACAGGGTCGTCCTCGAAGGGCGGAACCGCGTCTTCGTCCTTCACCTCGGAGACCCCGAGGGCAAGCAGCACGCTCGGCCGCGCTGCGAGGTCGCGGAGCTCGAGCCCGACCGCAGTCGGACCGGCCTGCGCCGCTCGCCTGCGCGGGAACGACGGCGGCATCCCGAGCGGGCCGCGCGTCTCCGGGTGCGCGAAGAGCGCGGCCTTGAGCCGCCGCGCCGGATGCAGCGTGAGCTCCTCCCACGCCTCGCGGATCCGCTCACGCTCGGCGTCGTCCTTCGCCTCCTCCGCGAGCTCCTTCAGTCGCTGCGTGATGGCAGCGATGCCCTCTCGAGGGTCGAGGTCGTAGCGCTCGAACGGATTCGACACTCACGAACGAATAGCGCCGTTCGGCCTCCGCGGCGACACCAGCGTGGAGAGCGAAGTATGCTCGAGCCATGGACGGATCGGGACCGCCATGACGGAGAGCGCAGGCAACGACGATGTGGCGCGGCGCACGGCGCGAAAGCGGCGCTTCTTCGCGATCCGCGTCTCGGTCCTGCTGTTCATCCTCTTCGTCGTGGCCCTCTATGCCGTCCGCGATCTGCGGAGCCGGCGCGCCCGCAACGACTGGGAGCGCACGGTCGACGTCGCCGTCGTGCTCGTCCACGTCGGCGGGAGCGAGCGGGTCGAGGCCGACGCGATCGCGGATCTGAACGAGCGCGTCTCCGCGCTCGAGGAGCGCCTGCGCGCCGAGGCCGAGCGACACCGACCCGGGATCCCCAAGCCGTTTCGCATTCGCATCCTCGGACCGGTCGACGTCGCCGTGCAACCACCGACCCCCACCGGCGACGGCCCGGTCGATCTCGCTAAGCAGGCCGTCGATCTCGAACGCTGGCTTCGCGATGTGGATCCACGGGCCGGCGTCGAGCCCGATCACTGGGACACGCGCATCTACGTGAGCGCGCGTCGCCCGGCGACGACGGCGAAGAGCGTCGTCGAAGGGCAGAGCCAGCAGCACGGACGCATCGGCTTCGTCGACGTGGAGCTCGACACGTCGATGGTCGACCTCGCGCTCTTCGTCGTGGCACACGAGCTCATGCACACGCTCGGCGCCACCGACAAGTACGACGCGAACGGGCGGACGCGCGCGCCCGAGGGCCTGGCCGAGCCCGATCGGATGCCGCTCTTCCCTCAACGCTTCGCCGAGGTGATGGGTCGGAACCGTCCCGTGTCCGAGGGCACTGAAGTGGTCCCCGAGTCGCTCGAGGAGCTCGCGGTCGGCACGATGACCGCCAAGGAGATCGGCTGGCTCCGCTGAGCCTCATCTGACCTCGTCAGACCGCCTCGTCAGACCGCGATGCGGCCCTTCCTGACACGTACGAGCATGCTCCTGGCCTCGGGCAGCTCGCTCGTCTGCGGGTAGAGCGACTCCGCGCGCTCGAGGAGGACTTCGACACGCTCGAGCTCGGATCGAAGAGCGAAGACGACCATCGCGCGCATGGCCTCCATCGCCTGATCGCACAGCGCGGCCGCAAGGACGAGCCGACCATTGCGATGCGTCGGACAGATCTTCACCGCCCGCTCGGCCATCTCGAGCTTCCGCGGCAGGTACCGGTCGACCTCCGCGAGGAAGACGAACATCTGAGCGCATGCTGCCGCGTACGCGATCCGGCTCGGGTCACGCTCGATCCGGGACGCCAAGTTCTCGAACATCGGCCTGAACGGATCGAGGAGGTAGCGGAGCGCGTCCCAGCTCCGCGCGCGATAGAGCTCCCACCCGATCTTGTCGACACGCTCGACGACGAAGTGCTCGACGGCCTCGTCGTACGAGGTCCAGGTCCAGACGGGAACGGCACGAAGTAGAAGCGTGCGCCCCGACGTAGCGAGCTCGCCACGCACGTTCGCTTCGTCGAGCCCCTCGGCGATCACGGCCAGAGCAGCTTCGATCGCGGCGTTCCGGCGGCGCTCGGCCTCCGCTCGCGCACGACGTGTCGCCTCGGGAGAAGCGCCCGCGATCCGAGCCGCCTCGTCGGTCCTCGCGAGCGCGAGCAGCGCGGCCCGCCCCGGCGCTCCGAGGTCGGCGGCCGTCGACTCCGCGCGCTTCGCGACGTCGGCGACGAGCTCGAGCGGGATGCGTTCGGGTGGAATCCCTGCATCGGCTCGCCTCTTTTGCGTCGCGTCACCTCCGATCACGAGCTGCTCGAGCTGCACGAGGTAGAGACGCTCCTCCGCGAGCGCGAGCCACGCCGCGAGCGAGTGGACCCACGCGTTCGCTGCCGACTCGGGCGACCTGTGCTCGAGCGCCGTCGCGGCCGTCCGATGAAAGAGCGCAAGGTGATGCAGGAGCTCCGGCGGAGCCGCACGAAGCTCGAGATCGTCGATGAAGCGCCCGAGCCGCACGACATCGCCCCCGACGGCCGCCGTGACGGCCTCTGCCCCGGCCGGCAGCTTGCGGAGCTCGGCGACGAGGCCGCCCGCACGCGGATGGAGGCGACTCGGCGTCACCGATGGCTCAACGCCTACGCGAGAGGCGAAGAGCGCCTCGACGATCGCCTCGTCCTCGAGCCGCTGGAGCAAGATTTCGTCGGAGTCACGCCACGCCATCGACGCGCCGAGTCTACCTCGACGCCCCGGCGTTGCCAGGATGGGAGCGCCTACCTACTGTGAAGGTAGTGTCGACTCCGTATCGCACCGCGGCGCCGCCCGAGCCGGAGGGTCCGGACGAAGCGGACGCCTACGAGGCGCTCCTACGCGTACGGGCTTCGCGCGCGCGGCGGATCGCGACGACGATCTGCGGCACGCTCGCGGCGCTCTCGGTGATCGCGCTCATCGAGTCACCGTCACCACGCATCCGCCCGCGAGCTCCGGAGCTCGTGGACTCGCGCGCAGCGGCCGCGCTCTCGAACGCGCGCGACACGATCGCGTCCGCGCGGGATTTCGCGGAGCGCGAGCAGGCGAGGTTCGCCGCCACGATCAACGCTGCGCTCGACGCAAGCGTCGCGCCCGGCGGTCGACCGTGCGCGGTCGTGCTCCCGGAGGTGAACCGTCTCGTCCGTGGTCAGCGGGCATTCCCGCTGCTCATCGTCGAGACGGGCGATCGCGATCTCCCGAGCCCGTCCGTCGCGAACATGCTCGCCGACGTCAACCGCGCCGACGAACACCTCGCCGCTGGTCGAACGGCGGAGGCGATCTTCTACGCGAACGGGCTCGCGGCTCGAATGACCAACCCGGCCGCGCGACTCCGATACGACGTCGTCCTCGTCACGACGTCGATGAAACATCCGGAGCGAACGACTCCGCGAAGCTTCGAGCCAGGCGAGCTCACCGGGCGCGCCTACCTCTACGACTTCGACGAGCGCCGCGTGACGTGCGCGGGAGACGTCCACGCGACGAGCTCGCGAGAGGTCGCGTACAGCTACGCTCCCACGTCCCCTCATGCGGCGATGGACGAAGGACCTCGCCTCACGGCTTCGCTCGAGGAGGATCTCGAGCGGCAGATCCAGCGTGCGATCAGCCATGGCGCGCTCCTCGACGTCGCGCCTCGCTGACGACGGCTCGGCGCTAGTTACATGAAGTGACCGGCTCAAGTCGCGAGGTCGTAGGTTACGCGGCGGGAAGCTGCGCAGAGCTACACACGACAGGAGCCGGTCGATGAA
>MKVQ01000036.1 GCA_001899635.1 Myxococcales bacterium 68-20
TGAGGAGACGCGAAGGACTTAATTCTGGAGATCCGGTCTCTGCCTTGCGGCTTCGTCCGGTTGATCTGACATTCTCGTCAGAATTTGGAAGGTCACTTCTGCTCGAACCACCGAAGTGGTGGTCTACGGCATCGTGCCTTCCGGGAGCCCACTCTAGATCCGTCTAGAATGAGCGTACGATTCAGTTTTCAAGGACCGAGGCATCCGGGAGTTCCCGTCTGCGTTGGGGTCGCGAATCTTACTCGCGGCACCCTCTTCGTCAACTTCTTTTTTCCGTTCGGTTTCTCTTTTCGACCGACCCGTTTGCGCGGGTCGTGCCGGTGGAGAGTCTCGAGCACTATCCGCGATGCGGGCGCCCGAAACAACCGAACCATGTGGAGAGCGGAACGACTTCCCGTTGCCCAAGCTAACGCTTGGGCCGGCGACCCGAGAGCGGGTCCTTTACGTCATCGCGTCCTTACTCGCAGCCCCCGCTCGATTGCGCTTTCGCGCTTCGTGCGTTCAGCCCCTTGCGAGGTGGGACGTATCCTGCTCCGTGGCGGGCGGTTCGTCAAGCTTCTCGTCGAAGATTTTTTCTTCGCCGTTTCAGCAGCTTGAACGAAAGCAGCTCAACTCACCTCTCAGAGGTGAGCCACGGAGTTTCTCCACATGTGAAAGAACGAGTGCTGTGGTCCAGATCGACCAGTTGTTTCGAATGGTTGCCCATCGGAAACTCTGGGGAGAGCTAGAGACTCCACAGACTGTCCCCAGCTGCTAACTCGGGCGGCAAATTCCCCAACAATGTCGGGGCGCCGTGCCGTGTTCGTCAGCGGGAGGGCCGCGGAACATAGTCAGGCAGGCGACCAAGTCAAAACGAAAAGGTGACGCATGTGCGCTTTTGACACATAGGCTGGAAATCACTCGGGATTTTCCCGTGCAGGGCTCACGTGACGGCTCTGCTCGTGCGATTGGCCTGGATCCTCGAGCTCGAGGAGCGCCGAGTGCTGGCCTTGCTGGGGGCTGGGATCTGCCGCCCGCAGCGCCGCGCTGGCGTTGACCGGAGGCAGCGACCGAGGCTTTCGTCTTTTCGCCTCGGCCTCAGTCTCTCTCGCGGTGCCCGATTCCTGGTGCGGTTCGGCCGTCTGACCTCAAGTTCCGTTTCGGCGTCGGCGCTGCGGGGAGCGCAGACGAGGTCGGCGCGGTCGGAGCGCGAGCGTTCGGCGAGCGAAAGCCGGGCGCGAGGCCTTCGGCGGATCGGTGGCGCGTGGCCCTACGGAACGCAGGAGCTCAGACGGGCTCGTCGGCGTACCACCGCTGCCGCGGCTCGCGAACGAGGGTCAGCTCACTGCCTTCGGCGGTCCTCACGCGAAAGCCGCGCTCACGAACGGAGAGGCCCATCACCGCGCCGAGCACCTCGACCGCGGTCAGCTTCTCTCGCTCGTCGTGCTCGGCGCCACCGACTTGCGTGGGACGACCTCGACGGTCCGTCCTGACCGTGACCTCGAACCACGACCGCTGCTTCACACCGTCGCGCTTCTCGAGATCGGTCCACCCCGCCTCTTGGGCGAGCGCGCGTGTGCAGACCTTGAGAGCGCGCGTCGAGATGGTGAAGGCGGCCCGCGAGCGAAGCAGAAGCACGAGCACGTAGCCGTCGGGAAGCACGCTCGCGGCGATGCTCTTGCGGCCGCCGCGAATGACGAGCCAGCGAGGCTCTCCAAGCGCACCGAAGCGCTCGATGCTCGCGAGAATGATCTGCAGATGAGCCGCGGAAACGCGGAGATCGAACGGCTCGCCTCGACCGGCATAGTCGACGGTCTCGCCCTGGGAGTCCACGAGCGCCGCCGACACCGCACCGGAGACCCGCTCGATGAGCGCCTCGAGGATCGGCGTGAACGGCGTCGCGTCCGTATCGCGGGGGACGATGGGAGCGGGTGCCATCGAGGACGGCTGTGCAGGAACGTCGTGCCGGAGGTCGGCGCCTTCAATCCCTGACTTCACGGGGTGCCGACCGTGTCGTGCGAGAGCTTCACGACTCGCATCAGCTCCTCGGCTCCCGGAGCGAGGTCGACCCGGTGCGCGGCGCGCAGTGCATCGAGGCGCGCCTTCATGAGGTCCCGCGCGCGCAACATGTACACCTCCTCCGCGAACGCAACGCGCCGCTCATCCAGCGGCATGCGCTTCTCGGGCAGCCGCGCGAGGAGCCGGATGACGTGGAATCCGAAGCGGGTCTCGACGACGCCGGTCGTCGCACCGGGCGATGGCAAGGCGAACGCGGCCTTCGCGAACGTCTCATCCATGCGCCCTCCCCCCTCCGCGACCCAGCCGTCGTCGGTGAACGCCGGGAGCTGCTCCACCCTCAGCTCGAGCTTCGGATCGTGCTGAAACGCCTTCGCCGTAGACTCGAAGTCGTCGTCGCTCGCCGCCGCGACGGTCCTCTGGAGCTCGTCGGCGGCCGCACGTGCGCTTGCGACGAGCGCCGTCTCCTTCGGAAGCAGAACGATGGCATGGATGACCCTGACCGTCGGCGGTCGGTCGACCTCGGCCCAATGCAGCTCCGTGAGGAGCCTCACCTCTTCGTCCGTCGGCGGGCCGCGGCGCTTCCCTTCCTCGCGAAAGTGATCGGCCGCGAACCGGGCGCGCGCGGTGACGAGACGCCAGGACACGGGCAGACGCTCGCTCATGCCCTGCGCCCGCGCCGCCGAAGCGGCGATCTCGTCGTCGACCAGCTTCCTCACGGCCTCGCGCGCCGTCACGCCCTGCGCCTCCGCGACACTGGCGACGACGCTGAGCGGGATGGTTCGCGAGCCGACCCGCGCCGCCACCTCGCCGCCCAACGCTGCGTTCTGATCTTCGGCCCGCGTCGGCTGCTGCTCCCCGCACGACAGCGCGAACACACTCGCTGTCGCGAGAAGGATGCGCCGCATGCTCATGCGCTTGCTCCCGGGCGTACGAGCTGGACACCGGCGCGGAGCGAGACGATGCCGACGACGAGGTAGTAGGTCGCCTCCACGTCACTCGCGCGCGCGAGCGCCATCGCACCAAACGTGAATGCGCCGGCGGCGAAAGCGACGACCACGGCCGCTAGAACGTCGAGCAGCTGCATCGGCGTCCAACATAACGCCGCAGGAGCTCAGCGCGCCATCCCGAGCACGACTCCGGCGACCGCGAACAGCGCCAGCATCACGAGCCAGGGCAGCGCTCGACGGAGCCGGAGCCGCCCTGAAGCCGCGCTTCGGGTGCCGTGGCGCGCGAGGGCGATGCTCGTGGTCCCACCGAGGACGGCGATCCCGCAAACGACGGTGACGAGCCGGACGAGCACGGCCCGCTCCGGGACCGGCACGCCCCATCCCACCGCCTGCATCGAGAGCGCGAGCACGACCCCGACGGCGACATAGACGCCGTCGCCGCGAGGAAGCTCGCTCCTCGGCTTGAGCGACGTGCTCGCGATGATCCTCCGCTCACCGTCGTTCGGATCCGCTCGGAGCGCCGGGCCCGCAGATGCGAACGCGAACAGCGCCCACCCGACCATCCCGAGGGCCCCGCGAACGCCGTCGAGTCGCGCGGACGACAGCGCTGCCGGCGCGAGCGCCCATACGATCGCGCTCGAGAGAACGAATCCCCACACCGACCAGACGCGCGCCCATGTAGGACCGGTCCACGAGCGCATCATCCCGAGAAGGGACGTCCGCCGCTTCGGAACGCCCTCGTTCTGCGGCGTCCGGGAGGGAGACGCACTCGCCTCCGGCGAGCGCGCTGGACCGGCGCCCTCGACGAGTGGCGCCGTGACGAGCGCAAGCACGCCGACGACGGCAGCCGCCTTCGCGAGGAGAGGCGCTCCGCGCGACCACGCCGCCGGCGCGACGGTGATCGCCCAAGCATAAAGGCCTGGGATCGCGGCCTGCGCCGACGCGCCGATGCTCGCGATCCGCTCGAGCACCTTGCGTCTTCGCGGCGGCATCGGGCGACCGGAGACGGGACCTGAGGGCGGCGGTGGGATGGACGAGTCGCGAAGCGCGTCGCTCCCGTCGCTCATGCGTTCAGCCCTGCGTGCCCGACGCAGACACCGCGCGCACGAGCCGCGCGGCGGTCACGAGCCCCGGCTCGTCCTCCGAGCCCTGGGCGGCTTCGAGCCCGAGCGTGCGCCAGAGGCCCTTGTCGAGCAGGTGGCTCGGCCGAACGTGCTGGAGCGAGGCGAACATCACGTTCTTTATGCCGGGGTGCGTCCGCTCGAGATCGTCGAGCATGCCGCCGACGATCTTCCGCTGGAGGTTGTCCTGCGAGCCACACAGGTCGCACGGGAGGATCGGGAACGCCTGCGCCTTGGCGTAAGCGGCGATGTCCTCCTCGGCGCAATACGCGAGCGGACGGATCACGACGTGGCCCTCGTCCGACACGAGCTTCGGCGGCATGGCGGCGAGCTGGCCGGCGAAGAACATGTTGAGCAGCAGCGTCTGCAGGATGTCGTCGCGATGGTGACCGAGCGCGATCTTCGTGCAGCCCAGCTCCCGCGCGACGCGGTACAGAATCCCGCGCCGGAGTCGCGAGCAGAGCGAGCAGAACGTCTTCCCCTCCGGGATCTTCTCGGTGACGATCGAGTACGTATCCTCCTCGATCATCCGGAAGTCGTAGCCCTCCTCGCGCATGTACTTGCGGAGGCGATCGGCGGGATAGCCCGGATGCCCTTGGTCGATGTTCACGACCAAGAGCTCGAAGCGAACGGGCGCACGGCGCGACAGATCGCGGAGCAGGTGCAGCATCGTGTAGCTGTCCTTGCCCCCGCTCACGCAGACCATCACGCGATCGCCGTCGGCGATCATCCCGAAGTCGGTGAGCGCACGAGAGAGCGCGCGCGTGAGGCGACGCTCGACCTGATGAGGCGACGCGTGGGGCGCGTCCGACGCGCTCGAAGAGTCCATTACACGAGACGGCTAGCAGCTCACCTGATGGTCGGCAAGGCGGGCCCGCTCGCTCGGCACGCGCGTCTCGAGCTGTAAGGCATCGCCGCGAGTACGTCTGCCGCTCGCCGCCGGCCATGCGCAGAAGCTCGCATGGCCGAGCGAGTGAACAGGATCAGCGACGCTTGCGACCGGCGGCCTTCGTACGGACCTCGGAAGGCGGACGAGCTCCCTCATCCGCGCCGGCGGCCTTCGCCGACTTCTTCGTGGCGACGCCCTTGCCCGCCTTCTTCTCGGTCTCCTCGACGACGGAAACCGGAGGGGCCGCCTTGACGACGGACGGCGCCGCCGGGGCACCAGCCGTGGTTGCAGCGCGGCTCGCGCGCTCGACGAGGGAGAGGAACGTGAGCACGCCGTGCCCAGTGCCGCCCTTGGGGTCCCAGCCCCGGATGCGGTCGCCCATCGCCGGACCGGCGATGTCGCAGTGGATCCAGTTCGGAACGGTGCCGATGAACTCGCGGAGGAAGAGCGCGGCGCTGATCGAGCCGCCCCAGCGATCGCCCGTGTGCTTCAGATCGGCGGCGTCGCTCTTGAGCTGATCCTTGAGGTCCTCGAGGAGCGGCATGCGCCACATCTGCTCGCCGGACACCTTCGCAGCAGCGGCGAACTCCTCGGCCGTCGCGTCGTTGTTCGCGTACCAGCCGGAGCACGAGTTTCCGAGCGCGACGACGCACGCGCCGGTGAGGGTCGCGTTGTCGACGAGGAGATCAGGCTCGAGCGCGCGCGCGTACGCGAGCGCATCGGCGAGGATGAGACGGCCCTCGGCGTCGGTGTTGATGATCTCGACGCTCTTGCCGTCGAGCGAGCCCCACACGTCGCCGGGACGGTAGGAGTTCCCGTCGGGCATGTTCTCCGCGGCGGCGAGGATGCCGTGCACTTCGACGTCGGGCTTGAGCTTGCCGATGATGCTCATGAGGCCGACGACGTTCGCCGCGCCGCTCATGTCGTGCTTCATCTCGCCCATGCCGGCGGCGGGCTTGATCGAGAGACCGCCCGAGTCGAACGTGATGCCCTTGCCGACGAAGACGATCCGGCGCTTCGCGTTCTTCGGGACGTACGAGAAGTGCACCATCGCGGGCTTGTGCTCGCTGCCCTGACCGACAGCCTGGAGCAGCTTCATGCCGCGCTTCTGGATCTCCTTGTAGTCGAAGACCTTGATGTCGAGGTGCGCGTCCTTCGCCGCGACCTTGGAGGCATCGGCGAGCGTGTCCGGGTAGAGGACGTTCGGCGGCTCGTTCGAGAGGTCGCGCGCGAGGTTCACGCCCCCGGCGACGATCTGTCCGAGGTCGATACGCTCCTTGGCGTCCTTCGGGGCGTTGCCGACGATGCAGATCGCAACCTGGGAAAGCTCCGCCTTCGGCTTGCGGTCGCCGGTCAGGTACTTGGTGAACCGGTACGCGCCGAGCTCGAGACCTTCGACGATCTCGCGAAGGCGATCCCCGAGCTCCTCGGGGATGCCGAGGACCAGGCGCTTCGCCTTGTCGGCGTTCGCTGCGCGGGCAGCCTTCGCCGCGAACGTGCGGACGTCGCCGGGTCCGAGCTTCGTGACGTCGCCGAGGCCGACGACGATCAAGCGATCGGCCTTCACACGCCCGAGGGTGGAGAGGGCGATCTGCTGATCCTTCTTCCCTTTGAACTCTTCCTTCTTGATGAGCCGACCAAGCGCCCCCCCGAGCGCGCGATCGAAACCATCAAGGGTCGTGCGCTGGTTCTTCTTTGCGCGACCGCCGAAGAGAGGTGTGCCAACGACGATGATGTCACCGGCCTCACGCGACGGCAGCACGGAGCGAACGCTGATCTTCAGGGGCATCGAACCGTAGCCTCCCAGGGGAAAGGGGGCATCGGTTATACGCCGAGGAACCGCGTGTGGGATACAAAGAAAGAAATCCCCGCTGGCCCCCGGACACCCGCCCGAACGCCGCAACCACCCGCAGAAGCGCCCCGACCACGCGCAGGGGGAGACCTGCCCTCAGCTCGACGCGCCGCGGTACACCGCGTTCGGTCCGCACCACCACGAGCGGCTCACGCGCATCAGCCCACGAGGCGTGCGTGCTTGCCCAGCGTCAGCGGCATCGACAGCTTCGGCTCCGGGACGCCGATGAACACACTCCGCGTCGGGATGCCGTCCACGCCGAGCGCGACGATCGTCGGGGAGCCGCGGTAGACCCAGTGCACGTTGCACGGAAGCACGTACTCGACACCGGTGATCGCATCCGCCGCGCGGAGGATCACCTGCGCGCCCGCAGGCACCGTCCCCGCGCAACTCACGATCACTGCGCCCGCCGCCACGCTCCGGATCTCGACGGGGAGAATCGTCCCATCGCCGATCATCTGTGCCGGAAGCGCGTGCCTCGGGCGCTCGTACGGACCGATCGGAGGTACGTCGAGATCACCCGTCACGAGTTGCATCAGCGAGAGAAGCTCGATCTGCTCCCGCGCAGCGAGCGGCTCGCCGAGCGAAGCGTTCCGAGCCTTCAGCTCCCAGAAGCGAACCAGAAAGTCGAGCTTGTCGATCAAGGCGCACCCTATACGGCGAGGTGTCACGGCGTTCGAGGAGGCAACGCAGTGACTGGTGGTGTCCGAAGAACGTGCGAGGCACATGCCACTGAGGCGACTGTTTCGTTGGACGGCCCTCGCTGCGGAAAGTTTCGCGGCGATCGCGAAAGCGTGGGCCCGCGGCCACACTCACACGACGCCAACGGCGTTGCGCTGGTCCGCACGAAAGATCGAATCGAACGGCGCTCGTCGACCCGCTCGCACTGCAGCAACGAAGGCGAGCGGACGATGACGGCCGCGCGCGCCCTCGTTTGCCGGGCGGTCCGGACACCATGTCTCGGGTGTCATGCCTCGCGCGTTTTTGCGATGCCGCAGGGCTGCGCCTCGCCACTCATCGCGCGACGACCGGCGCCGGGAGAGCTCGTCCCGCGCACCTGGCTACGTTCGGATCGATTCGCAGCGCGTACGTCCTGACGCGGCGAGAGCTTGCGATGTCGAGGTCGCTTGAGCCAGAGTGTGGGCATGGCTCGTCGCCTCTGGTGCTCGGCGCTCTTCTTGCTCGCCGCGGGCGTGGGCTTTGCGTGCTCCGAGCCGAAGGTGTCGCTCAACAAGGGCGTGCGCGAATACACGGACAGCGACTACCCGCAGGTGCTCGAGCGCTGGACGCGATCGAAGAGCCTCGTCGCGATCAGCGAGCTCGACAACCTCCTCACCGTCACGTCGACGTTCGAGTCGTGGGACTTCCGCTGGGCCTACGTCGTCAAGTACGCGAACGACTACCGACTCACCGTCGAGCAAAGGCGCACGCTCCTCGAGAAGACGCTCGCCGAGACGCAGGACAGCCACCGCTTCTACGTCACGCTCTACGGGACGAAGGTGCGCTGGACCGATCTCACCAAGCCGCAGACGGCCTGGATCGTCCGGCTGATCGACGACGAAGGAAACGAGACAGCACCGACCGCGATCGAGCTCATCTCGCGACCGGGGCCGCTCGAGATTCGTTACTTCCCCTACACGACCGTCTGGCGCCACGTCTTCCGCATCCGCTTTCCGACGACCACGCCGGATGGTCGCCCGACGATCGCGAGCGACGCGCGCTGGTTCGGCCTTCGCTTCGCAGGCGCCGAGGGCAACGAAGAGCTTCGCTGGGAGATCGGCGAGGAGAACGCCACGAAGAGGACCGCGTTCGCGGCGCCGCGATCCCTCGCGGACGCGGCCGCGCTACATCCCGGCGAAGACCTCTAGGAGCGGCGGACACGTCACGAGCAGCTCCTGCGCGACCCGACGATCGCCGAACATGACGAGCGCGCCGCCCGCGCCTGCACGCGCCATCGACGGCGCCGAACCCGCGCCGAGAACCTCGGTCGGGAAGAGGAAGTCGCCGGAGCTGACGGCGCCCACGACCTCGTCGCCCTTCACGAGCTCGAGCTCGCCGATGCCGACGAGGAGGAGCCCCGGGACCGCGTCGCCTTCGTTCACCACCACCTCGCCGGCGATGAGCGGGCGCATCGTCAGGCGGCCGACGATCTCCTCGCGGATCGAAGCGTCGAGCCGCTCGCCGAGCGGTCCGATCGTGATCCCGACCAGCGTCTGCACGCGATCGGCCGCGGCGCGCAGATCTTCCTCGACCCACGGGATCGAGCGGAACGCATCGTCCACCGAGGAGTCCGACCACGCCGCGAGCCGACCGCTCGCCGTCGCGCAGATGAGGCGAATGGGTACGCTCTCGTCCGTCGTGCCGCGGGCGCGCAGAACCGCGCCCTCCGTAAGGCGTACGGCAGGCGCATCGACGACCGTTGCCGCAACGTCGAACGATCCCGACAGGACATAGGCGAGCGCGAAGCTCCCGATCTCCTCGCCCTCGGCGAGCGTGTGGATCGCCGCTGCAGCGGCGAATTCGGTACGCGCGTCGTCCGGAAGATCCGCGAAGGCCTCGACGTCGTCGAGATCGAGCGGCGCCGCAGCCGTCTCCGCGATGGCGGCCGGCGGCAGCGCCGAGGTCGTCGCGACACTCGATTCCTCGGCAACGTCGGCCGGCGGAAGGACGCTCGGCGCCTGCTCCACGGCATGGGCCACCAATGCCTCCGGCTCGGGCGCCGCCGATTCGAGCGCTGGCGGCGCCGCGCTCCGCAGCTCCTCCGGCGGAGGCTCGTACGCTGCGATGTCCGGCACCGCGACGTCGGCAGACGTCGTCTCTTCGGGCTCCGATGCCTGCGCGACGGCCAGCGGCGGCTCCGAGACCACGACCGGTCCGGACGCGACGACGGGCACCGACGGCTTCGGCACCGGCGGCCGCGCGCGCGGCGGAAGCGGCGGCGGAGCCTTCGGCGGCGCCGGCGGCTTCGCGGAGACGTTCGGGCGCGACGGCTTGGCCGGAGGCGGGACCGCTGGCAGCGGGGCCGGCGGCGCAAACGGAAGCTCGCGCTCGTCGGTGGCCGGTCGAGAGAGCGCGTGCGGACGCACGCTCGTGACGATCTCTTCTTCCTCCGGCTCGATCGCCGCGCCTGGTGGCGGCGGCGGCGGCGGCACCGGCGCGGGGGCGAGCTGTGACGACTGATCCGCCCAGGGATCGAACATCCCCGCATGAACCTTCTCGGCAGGCGGAACCGACGTGGCGTTCGCACGCCCTTCATCGTCGGCGAGAGCTCCGGGCGCTACGGTCGCCATTCCCTCCGCGGCGAAGAGCGGCTCCGGGTTCGGAGGCGGCAGCGGCCCCGGCGGAGCAAATGTGGCCGCCGGAGGAACGGCGGTCGGGGCCATGTTCGCCCACGGCGCGGGCGGCACGTCCTCGTCGAGCTCGATGGGCGTCTCGTCGGCGGGATTGCCGGCGCCACCTGCGCTTGCTGCCCCCACCCCGGAGGAGGCAGCGTCGTCGGCGCTCGCCATCCACTCCGTCAGCTCTGCAGCGTGTCTGGCGAGCTCGAGAGCGCGGTCGTCGTCGTTCGCATCGCCCGCGGCCTGAGCCGCACGGCGGAGCCAAACGAGCGCGTCGATCCGCTCGCCGCGCTTCCAAAGCGTCTCGGCAGTCTGGAGCCCCCAGACCACGTCCTCCGCATCCGTGTCCTTGGCAGGCGGGATCTCCAGCATTTCGCGAGTAAAAGAGCGGTCGAGGATCTCTGACGCCAAACGCGTCAGACCCACGGTAGATCACGGCAAAAGCAAAGTCACGGTACCGTCCTCCGAGGGAACGATCAGGCTCCCATCCGACAGCATGGAGAGAGGGCCGTCGACATCACCGCCGGTCTCGAAGCGCCACCGCAGAGCCCCGTCTGGCCCGACCGCGTAGACGGCGTCGTCCTGCGCCCCGAAGTACAGCACTCCGTCCTCGTCCTCGAGGGGACCGCCATGGATCCCGAACTCGCGCGCTCCGGTGCCCTGGACGGCGAACGCACCGACCACGGCGCCGTCCGGGCTCAGCCGCACGACGCGTGGAGCAGGACCGTAGGTGCCGGCGAGGACGTCGCCGTTCCTTGCGAGCGAGAGCGCGCCCCGAACGAAGCCGCCAACGGCCGTCCGCCACAAGATGTGGCCTCGAGCGTCGAGCTTGACCACGTCGGCGGCGTCGGTCCCGACATGGATCGATCCGTCGTCGCCGATGACCGGTCCGCCATCGACGTCGGCGCCGAGATCGACCGTCCACGCAAGGACGCCGCCTGCCGCCAGCGCGTGGACGTGATTGTCCTGCGAACCCACGATCACGAGGCCGTCGTCGGTGATCGCTGGCGCGGTGAACACCTTCCCCTTGGCCGTGAAGCGCCAGGCCAGATCTCCACCCAGACGTGCAGAATACACATTCTTGCCGGCGGTGAAGACGATCGTTCCGTCTTTGCCGAAGGCCGGCCCCGTGTCCGCCTCACCGTCGGTCTCGAGGCGGAACACCGTCTCTCCCTTCGGCGAGAGCGCGAACAGCTTCTTCGCGTCCGTGCCGACGTAGATCGTGCCGTCATCGTGGACGAGCGGCGTCGCGTACGCGCGGTCGCCGAGCGCGACCGACCAGCGGCGCGCTCCGTCCACGCGCGAGAGCGCGACGATGCTCCCGCCGAGTGTCGCGATGTAGAGCGTCGACTCGTCCGGCGAGGTCGTCACTTGAGCGGTGACGGGTCCGTCGACACGTGCGCGCCAGCCGATGTCGGGCGAGCGCGGGCCACGCGCCGCGGTGCGATGCGTGCGCCGCGGACCGCCGTGGAGCATGCGCGGAGCTCCCGGCGGAACGTCGGCCTTCGGCGGAGGCGACGGACCGCGGAGCGGAGCATCGAAGGGCGCGGCTCCGTCCCTCGACGACGGGGCCGGCGCCTTCCCCTGCGTCGTCGTCACGACCGGCCGCGACGAGCGTCGCGCGACGACCGCCGCCACGACGACGGTGACGAGCACGGCAATCGGGACGGCGCGAAGGAGGGGTCTGGAGAGACGACGGGGACGCGCTCCCATCGCTCACCTCGCGTGCGGGCTCACGATGTGTCCGCTATTGCGGCCTCTAGCGCTTACGCTGGGTGGCGCGGAGTCGCCGCTCGGACTGACGTGCCTCGGCAACGCCGATGGCATGCGGCGCCTCACCGGGCATGCGACGCGCGAGCCACCCGATCAACGTGAGCCCCGCGGTACGCGTGGTCTCCGGCATCTGCGGTTCGCGAATGAGGCGGGTGATGTCGCTGATGAGGCGCGCGCGTTCGCCCTCGTCCGGCACGTGCGGGTCGGTACAGAACGACCCTTCGCGAGTGGCTCCCCGTGCGTAGATGGCTTCGATCGTGAGCTCAGAAGCTTTGCGCGAAGAAGGCACGAGAGAACGTGAGTGTACCCGTTTCTCTCCGCTCGTCGAATTTGCCGTAGGCCTCAATGCGCCTCCTCCTCTCCTCGCCACCGCTCGCCACCGCCTGTCGCTATGGGAGTCGCCGCCAGGAGCTCCCTGCCCTCGATGAGGGCTACCCTTCTCGTCTCGCGCTACGCACCACACACACACGCCGGTTGGATGTGCTTCGACGGAGTCGCTCCCCGCGATCCCTCGACGCAAAGCCAGGAGCGGCCGGAATAGCGCAACCATCCTTCGGCGCAAGCGGGATCGGGTCGTTTTTTCTTGACGACGCGACTTTCGTTGGTCTGCTTCCTGCACACCCGGCCGGGAGCTCGAGCTTCGCGAGGTTTTCTCGCGGGTTGGCACGATTCACGCCAACCCGCGTCGTGCCGGGGTCGGGCAGCCGGTCGCGGCCTATGCCAGCGGGCACACGGCCTCAGCGGGCATCGAGCGTCCGGCAGCTCCGGCCGATCTCGACGCGCTTCATCCCTCGCGTGACGTTGACCTTCACCAGCGACTCCCCGTTCGCATCGAGGAGCCAGACGGTCTGGTTACCGTCCGCATTGCGCGGCCCTTCGATGGTCGCGGTCGGCGCCATCGTTCGCTTGTCTGCGCCCTTTGCCGTCGGGTCCTCCGCGAACACGACGGTCACGGCGTCGGCGCACCCGTTGTGGACGTCGAAGGGCTTCCGCTTCTTCGGCTCGGGAGCGGGCGCCGCCGGCGCTTCGGGAGCCGCCGCCGTCGCCGGAGGAGCCTCGGTGGACGCCGCCGGGGTGGCCGGCGAGGCGGGCGGCTCCTTGCCTCCGCAGGCGAGGGCGAGCGAAGCGACCATCAGAGCAGCGAGACCACGACGACCAAGCGGCCCGACCGAGCGCGAACGAAGCTTCATCGCGGGCGAGCGTATCACTCACTTCGTGCTCGAGGGGTGACGCCCTCGAGCTCACGGGCATGGCTCCGCTCGGCCTATTTGACGACGAAGACCCGCGTCTGTCGTGCGGGGACGGTGACGGTGGGCCCGTTCGCGCTCTGCGCGCTGACGAGATCCTCGAGCGGGCCGGCGGGGAGGCCGGAGACCGGCTTCGGCGCGTCGCTCCGGTTGATGGCGACGTAGACCGTGTCGCCCGTGGTCGCGCGCACGTACGTCCAGGTGTCCTTGTCCGAGCTCAACGTCTGACGCGTGCCCCGTCGGAGCGCGGGGTGCTTGCTGCGGATGTCGGCGAGCTTCTTGATTCGATCCCGGAGGAAGGTCTGATTCGAGTTCAGCCCGCTCCACTGCATGAAGCGGCGGTTGTCCGGATCGCCGGCACCGGGGAGACCGATCTCGTCGCCGTAGTAGACGAGCGGCGCACCGCGGTTGGTGAACAGGATCGCGAAGCCGTTGGCGAGCCGCTCGTACGCCTCGAGCTCGCCGACCGCGCCGGGCTGGTTCTGCCATGCGCGGTCCTTGCCGTCCGCCCCCTGGTCGTCGCCCCAGATGCGGTTGTTCGCGGCGAGGTGGATCGCGCGCGGGAGATCGTGGTTGCCGACGAACGTGCTCATCACGGCGTTGGCACCGTAGAAGTAGTCGTTCGAGTCCATGAACGCCGCGAGGTCGCTCATACTCCGCGTGCGCATGAGCGCCGCCTCGACGATGTGCCGGCGAAGCGGGAAGTCGAACTGCCCGTCGAGCTTCGTCGCCGGATCGATGTACTGCTTGAGGAGATCGCGATTCCCGAAGTCGTAGGTCTCGCCGACCATGTAGAAGCGCTGCTGCGGCGTCTGCTTGGCGGTGACGTCCGTCTTGATCTTCGCGCGCAGCTCCGTGAGCCACGAGATGTCGACGTGCTTGATCGCGTCGGCGCGGAAGCCGTCGACCCCGATGCCGGACGCGTCCTGCGTCTTCGTGATCCACGCGACGGCGTTCGCGACCGACCAGGAGCGGGCGGCGGCGTTCGTGTAGTTCCAGTGCGGAAGGTAGTCCGTGAACCAGCAGCGCTCCGCGTCCGTCTCCCACTTGCAGAACTGACCGCCGCAGACGCAGTCGGGCGAGCCGTTCTTGCTGTTCGGCCAGAACCAGTCGTTGTGCTGCTGGTAGACCGTCGACGACGAGTGCACGTGCACCATCGCGTAGTCGAAGAGCACCTTCAGGCCCTTCGCGTGCGCAGACGACACGAGCGTCTTCAGATCGTCGAACGAGCCGAAGCACGACTCGTGGGAGAGCGACGTGGGATCGTTCGGCGTGTCGAGCTTCGGCCAGTAGCCGTGGTAGCCGGAGTACCGCTTGTCGTCGCCACCGACGCCGCGACCGGCGACGGCCGGATTGTCGAACGGCACCGTGATCCAGAGCGTGTTGACGCCGAGATCATTGAAGTAGCCCGCATTGATCTTCTGCGTGACGCCCGCCCAGTCGCCGCCCTGGTAATCGGCGATTGCTCCGCTCACGCCATTCACGCGGCACGCGGCGTCGAGCGACGTGTTGCCGTTGAAGAAGCGGTCGACGAAGACGAAGTAGATGACCGAGTCGCGCCAGTCGAACACGCCGGGCGGGAGCTGACCTTCCTCCTCGCAGAGGGCGGGCTCGCACGTCTTGCCGGCGAACGTGTTGTTCGTGTTGTCGTTGGCGTCGGTGATCGTCGGCTGCGCCGGGTCGACCTTCCACTCGCCGTCGACGACGAACTTGTATTGGATGGGCGTCGAGAGCGGGATCTGGATGTCGGCGCTCCAGACGTTGCCCTTCCTCACCATCGGCTTGCCGACCTCCCATGTGCCGGGGCCGCCGAAGTCGCCGCGCAGCTCCACGGAGGTCTCGCTGCCGGCGGGATACGTGATCGTGTGCTCGCATCGCTTCAGCTCCGCGGGGCACTCGACCTTGCCGGGGCCCTGCCCGTACCCGTAGGGATCGCTCGAGCCGCTGCCCGGATTGAACGTCGACGGATCGGGCGGCTGCCCATAGTCACGGTTCTCGACGTCGGAGCTTCCGCATGCGGCCGACGCGGCGGCGAGCACACCGGCGAGCGCGGAGACGGCGGCGAAGCCTCGTGCTTCTTTACGAAATCGCGCGGAGAAGCTCGTGAGGAAGGGCGGCATGGGATTTTGCGTGCGCCCTCGCGTGCACGTCCGAGTCGAGAGCGGGCCGTAAGGGTGGCTCAGGATGGCGGAAGGTCGAGATTTGTCAACTCATGCCTGAGTTACGGATGCGTCTCGGCCCCGGCCCTTCCGCACTCGAGCCCGGAGCGCCGCCCAGTCACTTCGCGCAGGAGGAATCGGCCGCCACGTAGACGTGAATGCCGAACGGCTCCGCCGGGACACGGAGCACCTTCGACGAGACGTCGAGGCGCGTTCGCGTGACGACGTCGAAGAGCTCCGGGGGCGTCGCCTCCGGAAGCGGGACGTCGATCGGACCGGTCGGCCGGCGAACGAGCGCGACGATGGCCATGTCCTTCGATCCTTCCTCGCCAGACGACGGCTCCCGCTCGATCTCGCGCGCGAAGACGAAGCGCTCGGCATCGGCGATGAGCGTCGTCAGGCCGCCGCGTCGCAAGGCGCGCGAGCGCGCCCGGGCGCGGCCGATCCTGCGGGCCAGCTCGCGCGTCTCGATCTGGGCTTCGATCAACGCATCCTCGGCGGGCATCACCCGGCGACAGTCGGGATCGCTCCTCCCCGCGAGGCCGACCTCGTCGCCGTAGTACAGGACCGGAGCGCCGGGCAACGTGAGCACCGATGCGAGCGCGACGCGTTGCTTCGCGTAGACCGTGGGATCGATCGGCTGCGGCGGTGCAGACCACGTGTCGCCGCCGTCGTTGCCGGCGCTCACCGAGGCGAAGCGCGAGACGTCGTGGTTGCCGATCATCAGGCCCATGACCGCGCCCGCGCCTTCCCACGCCGCTTCGCCGGCGCGGAAGCTCGCGTCGATCGACGACAGCGGCGCCGTCTCGAGCGCGATCGCCTCGCGGATCGTCCACATCAGCGGGAAGTGGAAGCTGCCGTCGAGGCCGTACGGCCCGAGGTCGTGGCGGAGGCTCTGGTAGTTGCCGGGTCCGGTGAAGTTTTCACCGAGGACGTAGAGCGCGTGACCTGGATGCGCGTAGCGGCGCCGCGCTGCCGTCGCGATACGCCGGGTCGCGGAGCGCGGCATCATCGGGACGGCATCGATCCGGATCCCGTCGGCGTCCCAGCGGTCGAACCACCAGAGCACGTCGTCGGTCGCCGCGCGCGCAGCCTCGTCGTTCGCCCAGTCGAGATCGGGAAGGTAGGGCGCGAACCGGCACGTCTTGATGTGCGTGGCCCAGTCGCACGAGCCTTGTCCGCACAGGCAGTCCTGTCCGAACCAGTCCGCATGCTCCGCCACCCACGGATGCTGCTCGTGAACGTGGTTCGGGACGACGTCGAAGAGGACGCGGATGCCCCGCGCATGCGCCGCGCCGACGAAGGTGTCGAGCTCCGCTTCGGTCGCGAACCGCGGGTCGAGCGCGCGCGACGCGATCGGCCAGTAGCCGTGGTAGCTCGAGTACGGGCGGCCGTCGTTGCCGGGGAACTCGCCGATCGGGTTCGCGTAGAGAGGCGAGAGCCAGATCGCGGTCGCCCCGAGCGCCTCGATCTCGCCGCTCTCGAGCGCCTGGCGCACGCCCGCGAGCGTCCCACCGGCGCGGGCCGACGGCGAGGGCGGAGGCGCGAGGGGACCACCGTCGCCGCGAAAGCGATCGAGCACGACCTGGTAGACGATCGCGTCGCGGGGATCCCACGGCTCGCCGCTCCCCGAGGTAACGTCGATCCACACGGTCGCGCGGGCGTCCTCGGCGACGACCCCGGACGCGTCGCGAGCCTCGATCTTGTACGTGTACTTTCCACGCTGCAGGTCGGACGCCTCGAACGTCAGCGTCCCCCGCGAAGCATCGACCGCCGCCACGCCGAGCGTCGAGCCGTCGCGCCCTCGGGCGACGATGCTCGAAGGATCGATCGGTCGCCCGCTGCGCGCAGAGACGAACGTCGCGCGGACGGTCGCCTTCCCAGCGGCGGTAGTCTCGACGCCGTCGACGCGCAGTGAAGGACGCTCGCAGTCCGCGACGGTCGCCACGGTCACCTCGTGACCGTCGTGCTCTCCGGTCATCGGCTCGTTCTCGTCGGCGAGCCAGACGCCGTCCTCGACGATCGCGTAGGCGTGCTCCCCCGGCGGCGCGGCGACCGCGGCGACCCGCCAGCCGTCCTCGCGCTTCTGTAGAGCGAGCCCGGGCCGCTTCCACCCGTCCCAGTCGCCGACGACCTCGACGTGAGCCTCGGCGCTCGCAGGCTTGTGCCAGATCCGCAGGCCGCAGGTGCGCACTGCCCGGCTCGCCGGCGGAGCGTCTTCCGAGCACGCCGCTCCGCCGGCGCCGATCAGCGCGGCCAGGAGGGCGATGCAGAGCACGGCAGTGGCTCGGGCCACCGCGACGTACTAGCTGGCGATCCCACGCCGCGCAACGAGACGAGCGGCTCTATCGAGCCATGCCGAGCCTGTGGAGCAGCCGCGAGTAGCGCGTTGCCTTCCGCTGGTACGCGCGGAGGATCAACGTCGCGATCGCGAGGCCTCCGAGAGCCAGGAGCCCGGCGATGAGCGGCTTCGCGCGGGTGCGGAGCGGACGGACGGCCCTGGCCATCCGGCTCTTCCGTTCTTTCGCCGCCGGATGATCGGGCGCGAGCGTCAGCGGCGCCTCGTATTCCTCGATGAAGAGGTCCTCGACGAGCACCTCGACCTGCTCGTTCGTAGGCTGTCCTCCCTCGGTGGAAGCAGGCTCCCTCGGTTCGTTGATGCTCATCGCTGGCTCCTCATGGCAGGGATGTCGTCCTCGGGGTCGGGAGCCGGAAGCGGATCGGGGTTCCAGGGCACGTGGGGCGTGTGGTGCCGCGGCGGGGGATCCGGAGAGGGTCCCGGCACGGGCGGGAGCGATCGCAGTGGCTCTGCTCTGCCCGATGCGTTCCGACTCATGGCAGGCGCTGCACGCATCGCGCATGCCCGGATGCCGCGAGACGAGCTCTGCTACTTCTTGTCCCGCTCCCACGTCACGAGGCGCAGGCTCCTCGGCAGCACTCGACCTTCGCCGATGCCGCGGTCGTCGGAGGTCCACAGCCGAACGCGCGTGGCGAGGAGCCCCGTCTGCACGAGGGCGCGGCGCTCTACGACAGCCTTCGGGTCGGTCGTCGTGTCCGCGGGGAGCGGCGCAAGGGCCGCCTTCGCGAGAGCGCCCGCGTCGTGGCCCAGGGCCGTCCAGTAGCTCGGCCGCACGCCGAAGCGCTCCATGAAGCCGCGCACCTCGTCATCGCGCGCTTCTTCCGGCGTCGCCGCGAGCACCGGCACAATCCCGGCCGAGGCGCTGAGCACGGTGACGCCACGCGGAGCTTCGTTCAGCGGGATGCCCGACTCGAGCGTAAGGGCGACCGTCGGAGGAGACGACGTTCTCCTCGTGGTGAGCGAAGCGCCGACATCGTGCAGGAGGTCACGCGCGCACGAAGATGGTCCCGAGACGAGCCAGCCGCGCGCCCCTCCCCGCCACCACGCGTCGACGGGGAACCGTGTCTTTCCGGCCTGCGCGAGCGGAACGTCACACCTCACCGGTGGAAGGAGCGTGAGCCGCTGGTCACGCCCTTCGAGCGATCCGGCCGCGGCCTCGTCGTCGGAGGCATCGGCGATGAGCGCCGCCGTCTCCACGCCACGACGCACGAGCGCATCGGCGAGCATCGCGATCTCGCGTTCGGTACGCTCGCCGAGAACGACGGCGCTGTTGCGCGGCATCTTCGACGTGCTCGGGGCAGCGAGCAGCAGCACGGCGACGCCGCTCTCCTCGCTCCACGACACGGCGCGATCCGCGCTCGCGCGATCGAAGCCCGCGACGATGATCGTCGCACCTTCGCCCGCGAGCTCCTCCATCGCCGCGCGCGTGCCCGCGACGTCGATGCCGTCGTCGCGCGTGATGAGCCGCGCCCCCGCCTCCCGTGCCGCCATGCGCGGCAGGTCGAGCGCCCAGGACATTCCACGCACGACGTCGGCGGCCTCGTCGCGCAGCTCGCGGTCGCGCGTGGGGAGCAGGAGGCCGACGGTCCGTCCCGTGACGGTCGCGAGCCCGCGCCGGCTCGCGGCGAGCTCGCCGAGCTCGAGCCCCGCATCGCCGCCGGTCTGCGCCGCGCTGACTCCGCTCTGCTCGACGAGCCATCGCGCGAGCGCCGCGTCGTTCGTCTGCACGGCGATTCGCGCCAACCGCTCGGCGACGAGCTTCTGCGTGTCCGGCCCGTAGCCCGAGGCGACTCCCCTCGCCCGCATCGTCTGGTACGTCTGCTCGAGCACCGGTCGCGGCAGCGTATCGAGGATCTGTCCGATCTTCGGCTTCACCCGCTCCTTGTCGTCTTCGCCGACACCGCGAAGCCAGGCGTCGAGGTACGCGAGCGCCTCGTAGTCCGTGTGCGCCGCGATCGCGCTGAGGGCGAGCTCCTCGAGGAAGACCTCGCGGTCGGCGTCGTCGATGACCTTACCGACGAGCGGACGCAGGCTGTCGAGCGCGGACTGGGGCGCCCCATGAAGCCTCAGACTGCGAGCCCGCGCGACGGTCGCGAGATCGCGCGTCGCTCCGGGAGGCAGGTCGCCCAGTGCGCCGAGCACGCCATCCGCGTGGACGAGCTGCCCGGAGTCCATCATCGCAAACGCCAGGTAGATCTTCGCGAGCGGGACGGCGCCGTCCCGGGGATGACGCGCGATGAAATCGGCGGCGGCCTGACGATCGAGCGTCCGCGCGTCCCAGGCCTCGCGCAGCTGCGCGAACTCGGCGGCCGCTCGAGGGCTCGTCGAGAGCGATGCGACCGGCTCTGCCTTCTTGGCCGAGCGCGAGCAGGCGAGGCCGGTCCCGAGGACCAGCGCACCAACAAGACAGAGAAGCGTGCTCCGTGACGCCACCGCAGCGCAGCATAGCGGCTGCGAGCGCCGGGAGCGCTCTACTCTCGAGGGCGGACGGAGATCTGCCTGCCTCCCATGCCACGTGATGGAGCAGGCCCCGGCCGCGAAGGTGGCACTGACGAGATCGGACCGGCCACGTATACTCCGCGCGGGATGACGGCAGAGGAGAGCTCGGCATCGGTGAAGGACGCCGACGAGGAGAACGGCGAGGCGGAGCCCGCGACCGGCGGGACCGACGCGAACGGCAGCGACGGCGACGGCGACGAGTCGTCGAAGAAGGCGCCCGCTCGGCCCGCAGGCAACGACGGCGAGCGCCATCGCCGGCTCCATGCCCTCTCCGGCGCGCTCGCGCTCGGGGCCTTCCTGATCGTGCACCTCCTGACCAACGCGTCGGCGCTCGGCGGCCATGCGCTCTACGACTCGGTCGTCGGCTCGCTCGCGCGATCGAGCGTGGTCACCTTCATCGAGGTCGTCTTCATCCTCCTCCCGCTGGGTTTCCACGCGGGCTACGGGATCGTGCTCCTCGCGAAGAACGCGACCGCGGACGCGGAAATCGAGCGCCGCTACGGAGATCGCCGATTCTTCGTCCTCCAGCGCGTGAGCGCCGTCCTCGTCCTCGTCTTCGTGCTCGCGCACGTCTGGGAGCTCCGCCTGCAGCGGCTGTTCTTCGGCCTTCCCGCGGATGGGCTCTACACGACGCTGACGGCCCACCTCTCGTCGACGTGGGCCGGCGTCCCGTTCGTCGCACTCCTCTACATCCTCGGGATCTTCGCCGCGACCGTCCACCTCGCGAACGGCCTCTTCGCGGCGTCGGCGATGTGGAACCTCGGCCTCTCCCCGGCGGGACGACGGAAGATCCGCCTCGTCACGGCCGCGCTCGGGCTCCTCCTCTTCCTCGTCGGCACGGCCACCGTGATCGGCCTCGCGACAGGAACGCGCTTGCTCTCGGGGGCGGATGGCGATAGCGCTCCCCCTCAGGCACCGTGCGGCTCTGCCGTCCCGCCTCCATTCCAGCTCGCGCCAGCCACTTCACGCTGAACGCCTGCGGCCCTAATCCTCCGAACCACACGAATGGCCAAGACAAGCATCGTCACCGAGTCAGGCAAAGTCCGCCGCGTCATCGTCGTCGGCGGAGGCCTCGCCGGCCTCACCACCGTCATCAAGCTGTGTGAGGCGGGCATCCCCGTCGACCTCTTCTCGCTCGTCCCCGTGAAGCGCTCGCACTCGGTGTGCGCGCAGGGCGGCATCAACGCGAGCGTCAACACCAAGGGCGAGGGCGACTCCCCCGAGGTGCACCTCGAAGAGACGGCCTACGGCGGCGACTTCCTCGCCAACCAGCCGCCGGTCAAGGGGATGACCTACGCTGCGCCGGGCATCGTCTACATGCTCGACCGCATGGGCGTGCCGTTCAACCGCACGCCCGAAGGCCTGCTCGACTTCCGCCGCTTCGGAGGCACCCTCTTCCACCGCACCGCGTTCGCCGGCGCGACGACGGGCCAGCAGCTCCTCTACGCGCTCGACGAGCAGGTCCGCCGCTACGAGACCGTCGACGTCGAAGACGACCGCGGCATCGTCGTCCGCGGCGAGAAGATGGTCCGCAAGTGGGAGCTCTGGGACTTCCTCGGCACCATCCTCGACGATGAGGGCCGCGCGCGCGGGATCGTCGCGCAGGACCTGAAGTCGATGGCGATCGAGGCCTTCCGCGGCGACGCGGTCTGCCTCGCGACCGGCGGGCCGGGCATCATCTTCGGCAAGTCGACGAACAGCGTCATCAACACCGGCACCGCCGCGAGCGCCGTCTACCAGCAGGGCGCCGCCTACGCGAACGGCGAGTTCATCCAGGTCCACCCGACCGCGATCCCGGGCGCGGACAAGCTCCGCCTCATCTCGGAGAGCGTACGCGGCGAGGGCGGGCGCGTGTGGGTGCCGAAGGATCCGAAGGAGAAGCGCCGCGGACGCGACGTCCCCGAGAAGGAGCGCGACTACTTCCTCGAGGCGAAGTACCCGGGCTACGGCAACCTCGTCCCGCGTGACATCGCGAGCCGCGAGCTGTTCCTCAAGGGCTTCCACGAGGGCAAGGGCGTCTTCAACCCGAAGAGCGGCAAGAACGAGCTCGAGGTCTACCTCGACGTCACGCACCTCCCGAAGGACGTGCTCCGGAAGAAGCTCGAGGGCGTCCTCGAGATCTACGAGAAGTTCGTCGGTGAGGATCCGTACGAGAACCCGATGCGCATCTTCCCGGCCGTCCACTACTCGATGGGTGGCCTCTGGGTCGACTTCGAGAAGAGCGCCGACGGGAAGCTCGTCCCGGGCTCGCCGCGCAACCAGGCGACCAACATCCAGGGCCTCTACGCCGCCGGCGAGGTCGAGTACCAGTACCACGGCGCGAACCGCCTCGGCGCCAACTCGCTCCTCTCCTGCATCTACGGCGGCATGGTCGCGGGCCCCGCGATCGCCTCGTACGTGAAGGGCCTCCCGAACAGCTCGTTCGACCTCAAGTCGTCCGTCTTCGAGAAGGCCGAGAAGCGCGAGCGCGACCGCTACCAGGCGATCCTCGCGATGAACGGCAAGGAGAACCCCTACAAGCTCCACGACGAGCTCGCAGCGGTGATGCTCCGCGACTGCACGATCGAGCGTCACAACGGCGTCCTCGAGAAGGTCATCGCGAAGATCGACGAGCTCGAGGATCGCTGGCACGACGTCGGCGTCACGGACACGAGCACGCGCGCCAACCAGGGCGCCCAGTTCGTTCGTCACCTCCGCAACATGTTCGTCCTGGCGCGCGTCATCGCTCAGGGCGCGAAGAACCGCGACGAGTCGCGCGGCGCGCACTTCAAGCCCGACTTCAAGCAGCGCGACGACGCCAACTGGCTCCGTACGACGATGGCGCTCTACAAGGACGACGGCAAGCGCAGCTCCGTCGACTACGTGCGCGCCCTCGACTACCCGCTCAACGGCAAGACTGTCCACGTGACCGACGAGGTCGACATCAGCCTCGTGAAGCCGCGAGCACGTCGTTACGAGACGGCAGGCGCCGCGAGCGCCACCGCCGCGAGCTCCGACGACGCGAAGAAGACGAAGGGCGCCGAGGCCCCCCCGGCGAAGTAAGGCCGAGCGGAGCACGAGCGGCGCGCGCCCGGATTCCCGGGGTCTGCGCGCCGCCCGTGTTGGGCTCACGCCCCAACCACCTCCCCGCAGCGGTGGGCCTTCGGCCTGCGTCGAGCTCGGGGTCGCGCCCCAACCGCCCGCAGAGGTCGACGACCGCCGGCAAGTTGGCCGTTCGGCGCGCGATTCTATACAGGTGCTCCCGTGAGCGAACCGCGGGGCGTGGCCGGTCTCTTCTCGCTTGTCTGTGCCCTCGCGCTGCCTGCGTGTGCCGAGCGGCCCGAGCCGATGACGCCGGTCGCCCAGCCTGCGAGGATCGAGAGCGTTCGGACGCTCCTCTCGCGCGCGGCGCGAATGACGCCCGCTCCCGCGCCACCGGCCAGGACCGCGGCTCCGCGCGAGGTCGTGGCGGACGAGCATTGGTACTTCGAGGCGCTCTCGTCCGACGGCAGGCGCGCGCTCCTGCGGCAGCTCGATCCGAAGAACCGCGCGACGTTCCACATCCGCGTGGTCGACGTCGACAGCGGGCGCACGCTCGAGGAGACGGCCCTTCCCGAGCTCGCGAAGATCCCGGCGTCGACGATCGGCGGCAAGCCCACCGAGCTCGCGGAGCTCGAGTGGATGCTCGCCTCGCCCGCGTTCGGCCGCGACATCATCAAGGGCTCGCACCTCGCCGGCAGCTTCCCCTTCGGTGCGTGCGGCCGGCTCGCGGCCACGCGCAGCGGCGCTGCGATCGCGTTCGACGCGGGCGACTGGCTCTACGTCGCGGACGACACCGGGCGGGTGCGCCGCCGTCTCGTCGAGGAGGCCGCCTACGATCCGCGCTTCACGGCCGACGGAAAGCACCTGCTCTTCCGCCGAGCCACCGGCACGGTCGACATGTTCGCGAAGTACGAGCTCTTCGTGGTCCCGTCGGACCTTTCCACTCCGCCGCGCGCGCTCCCGGGCACCGCCGGCATGCGCGATCGCTTCGTCGCTCACCCGGACGGTCAGACAGCGTTCGCCGTGGCCTCGCAGTCCCGAGGACCGTCGCGCAGCCGCGCGACGGAGGCGAGCCGCGCGACGGACACGTGCGTCGTGTCGCTCTCGCTCCGGGCGCCGTTCGCGACGAAGAAGCTCGCCTGCCTCGACGGTGCCGAACAGCTCGTCGAGTCGGTGATCTCCCCGAAGGGAAAGTGGGCGGCGCTCTCGACCAAGAAGCGCGTCGATTCAGGGGCGTCAGCCACTGATGGCGACGCGCGACGCGTACAGTGGCGCCTTCGCGTCGTCTCGCTCACGAACGGCAAGGTGATGCGTGACGAGCCGGAGCCTCCGGGCCTCGCCATCCGCGCGATCAGCGACTCGGGCCTCCTCGTGCAGAGCGGCTCGCACGGGATCATCGTCACGGACGTGCCTGCGAAGCAGTCGCGTGAGATCGACCGGCCCATCGATCTCGGCTACCGCGGCTTCTTCCGGAACGACACCGACCTCGTATACGTCTCCGGCAGGGCCGTCGGCGTCCTCGACGTGTCGGTGCCCTCGACCGACTGACGACTGACGGCGGCGCGAAGCCCGGACGCAGCATGAGCCGGCAGCGATCTCGCTTCGCACTCGTGCGCTCGTCGACACGAGTCCGACACGGGGTTCGGCTATCCTCGACGCATGCCGGGCGAGGGGACGATCACCGCGCCGCCCCGGCGCGTGCTCCCGCTCCTGCTCGTCGGCTACGCCGCGTTCTACCTGTGCCGCGCGAACGTCGAGCCGGCGCTGAACCTGCTCGCGATCGATCACGGCTACGACAACGAACAGATCGGCGTCGTGATGGCGATCGCGCTCGCGGCCTACGCGGTGGGCAAGCTCGCGCTCGGACCTCTCGCCGATCTCTGGGGCGGAAAGCGCGTCCTCGTCCTCTGCCTGCTCGGCACTGCGTTCGTGTCGATGACGATCGCCGCATCGGACGCACCGCGGCGCTTCGGCCCCGCGGCTGGGCTCGCGATCGTCGGGGTGCTCGTCGTCGCGAACCGCTTCGTCCAAGCGGGAGGCTGGGGCGCCCTCGTCGACGTGGTGTCCGTCACCTACGACGCCTCGCGGCGCGGGACGGTCATGGGGATCCTCTCGACGAGCTACGACGCCGGCAACGTCCTCGCGCTCGTCCTCTCCGCCGCCATCGTCGAAGCCGGCGCCGGATGGCGCGCCCTGTTCGTCGTCAATCCACTCATCGTGCTCGCCGTCGCGCTGGCCGTGCGCGTCGCGCTGCCGTCGCCGCGGCGCGCTCGCTCCGCCGCCCCCCGCACCGAGCCGGCGACGCCCCACACCACGAAGCTCGAGCGAGCAGAGCCGGAAGGGGCCATCGTCGCCGGGACGGACGATGCTGCGGCCGAGCCTTTCGCCACGATCGCCCGCCGCCTCTCACGACAACGGGCCTTCTGGTTCGCCACCGCCCTCTCCTTCCTCCTCACGTTCGTCCGCGCGGGGTTCATGACGTGGACTCCGCGTTTCCTCTACGAGGTGAGCGTCGCGGCGAACGTGCCGTCGGCCACGTCGACCTCGATCGCGAAGAGCGCCTTCTTCGGCATCGCCGGGATCATCGGCTCGGTGGTGACGGGGCGCATCTCCGATCTCCTCGGGCCCGGACGCCGAGCGCCCGTCATGACGACGTCGCTCGCGTTTCTCGTCGCATGCACGCTCGCCCTCGCCCACGCAGGCGTGAGCTCCCCGCTGGTCGCAACGGCTGGGGTTGCCGCGTGCGGCCTCTTCCTGCTCGGTCCGTATTCGCTCCTCGCGGGCGCCGTATCACTGGACGTGGCGGGAAAACGCGGGGGCGCGACGGCTGCCGGGTTCATCGACGCCGTGGGCTACGTCGGAGCCAGCCTCGCAGCGCTCGTGCTCGGGAGCGTCTCGAAGCGGGCGGGCTGGACGGCCGCCTTCGACGTGGTCGCGGGCGCCTCGGGCCTGGCTCTGCTGCTTGCGCTGGCCTGGAGCAGCGACCTGGGCGGCCACGCAAAACGTGCGCCCGCGACCTCGACATAGCACGAACCGTGTTACGAGCTTGTCGAAGTACGCGGCTTTCACCACAATGCGGGTCAAATGCCAGAGCAGCGCATCGTAAAGTTGAAGATCCTGCGTCAGGACGGCCCCGAGGCGAGCACCCGCCGCTGGGAAGAGTTCCACGTCCCTTGGCATCCGCAGATGAACGTCATCAGCGCGCTCATGGAGATCCAGAAGTCTCCGACGACCGCTGACGGCAAGACGGTCGCGCCGGTGGTCTGGGACTCGTGCTGCCTCGAAGAGGTGTGCGGCGCGTGCACGATGATCGTGAACGGCAAGGTCCGCCAGGCGTGCTCGGCGCTCGTCGACAAGGTGAGCCCCGAGGGCGAGACGATCACGATCGCGCCGATGACGAAGTTCCCCCTCGTCCGCGACCTCGTCGTCGACCGGTCGCGCATGTTCGAGGACCTCAAGAAGGTGAAGGCGTGGATCCACCTCGACGGCTCGCACGAGCTCGGTCCTGGTCCGCGTCAGTCTCCCGAGAACCAGGAGACGGCCTATCCCCTCTCGCGCTGCATGACCTGCGGCTGCTGCATGGAGGCCTGTCCCCAGGTCGGCGACCACTCGGACTTCATCGGCCCGGCGGCGATCAACCAGGTCCGCCTCTTCAACCTCCACCCCAGCGGGAAGATGCACAAGGACCAGCGCCTCGAGGCGCTCATGGCACCTGGCGGCATCGACGGCTGTGGCAAGGCGCAGAACTGCGTCGAGGTGTGTCCGAAGGAGATCCCGCTCGTCGACTCGATCGCCGACGTCTCGCGCCAGACCACGAAGCACATGCTCTTCGGCTGGCTCCTCAAGTAACGCCATCCACTGTTAGGCTTGCGAGATGCGGGTGTGGCATCTCGGATCGCTGGCGGGCGCCTTCGCGCTCGCCGTAGTGTCGTGCGGTGATGATCCCGACTCGCTGAACGGGAGCGGCACGCTTCGGCGCGGGAAGGGCGCGACCTCGTCGTCGGGGTCGTCGTCCGGCACGTCCGGGAGCGAAGGCTCGAGCGGCGAAGTCGTCACCGGCGCCGGCGCGACCGCCAACGAGCTTTGCTGGAGTACGATCAACGAGTACCGGAAGAAGGCCGGGCTCCCTCCGTACGAGCGCTGGACGGAGGCCGAGGCGTGCTCCGATGGCGAGGCCAAGAGCGACGCCGAGACGAACCGCGCGCACGGCGCCTTCCCGCGGTGCGGGGAGTTTGCACAGAACGAGTGTCCCGGGACGCCCGGCCCCCCGGAGGAGGGCATCCCCGACTGCCTCGCCATGATGTGGGCCGAGGGGCCCGGCGGTGGACATCACGACAACATGGCGAGCAAGCAGTACACGAAGGCGGCGTGCGGCGTCTTCGTCACGGCGCGCGGCGCGATCTGGAGCGTGCAGAATTTCCGCTGATGATATCGTCGAGCTCGATGAGCGTGCTGCGTCGGCCCCCGGTACGTCGCTCGGCACGTGAGCTCGCGACGATGCTGGCCGCGACGCTGCTCTCGATCGCACCGATCGCGCGCGCGGACGAGCCCTCGCCGACGGCGGAGTCCCCCGCGCGCGGCCCCGGCCTTTCGCAAGAGAGCGCGCGGATCGATCTCACCAAGGACACGAGAGGGACAGGCGGCGAGGAGCTGGACGCGCCAGCGCCGGAAGCTCCACCTCCGCCGCCGTACAAGAAGACGCTCGTCCTCGACTCCACGGTCGGAGCCATCGGCTTCCTGGGCGAGTTCGGCAAGGTCGCGCCGCCGGGACCTTGGATGCACGTCCAGCTCGGATACGAGCTGCTCCGGTGGCTGATGCTCTACGGCGAGGGCGAGCTCGCGTTCACCGACACCTCGAACAGGCAAGCCGCACCGAACACGCGCACCTTCCCCCTCCTCGGCTTCGGTGGGGGCGCGCGCTTCACCATCCGCTTCACGGAACGCGTCGGCGTCTATGCGCAGGGCGGCTTCGGGATGCTGAAGGCCGATATCGCGACGAACGCGCTCGGGATTCTCGGCTTCCGTGATGCAGAGTCGCTCGGCGTCTACGTCGGCGGTCGGCTGGGCGTGGAGTGGTTCCAGATCAACCGACACTTCGCGCTGGGCCTCAACGCGGGCATGCGGACGGCGCAAGGGTTCGCGAAGCTCGGAGCGGGGACGGACACGCCGCTGATGCTCGATGGGGGAGCATCCCTGCGGTACGCGTTCTGACCACCTGGACGCCTCGGTTACCACCCGGCGAAAGCTGGCTTCTCGGCCACGACGAGCGCAGAATCTAGCTGAAGCGTACGCGTTGGACGCGCGCGTGTGACTCGAGCGGGGGTGCCGAGCACGAAGCACGTCAGGAGGATCATCATGCGACGAATCGCGTTGCTCGTGGCGACGAGTGGGCTCGTGGGATGGGGGCTTGCGGGAGCGCTTGGCGGTTGCGGTAGCGACGACGCCATCATTCCGGGAGCTCAGGACGGCGCATCGGTCGACGACGGCTCGAGCGGGACCAGCGGCTCGAGCGGGACCAGCGGCTCGAGCGGGACCAGCGGTTCGAGCGGCGACCCGACCGACGGCGGAGGAACGACCGACGCCGGCGATGGCGGCTCGAGCTCGGGGAGCAGTGGCAACCCCGTATCGAACCCGAACAAGATCACGTGCGGGGCGGTCGAGTGCGATGCGGGCGGGTTCGACTTCAACAACGCGAACCGCTGCTGCATTCGAGACGGAGGGGCCAACCCGGTCTGCACCACGGCGAACGCTTGCAGCGACGACGACCTCCAGCTCGCATGCGACGAGCCCGCGGACTGCCCGGGCATCGCCGGCATCCAGCAACGGTGCTGCCTGCTCGGCATCAGCGGCGGCGGTCAGGGCAACGGCGACCCGCGGTCGGAGTGCAGGAGCAACCGGCAGCAATGCGGGATCCCGCTCTGCAAGACGAACGCAGACTGCGGTGATGCCGGTGTCTGCAATCCGAAGAAGTGTGGAAACTACAACGTTCACGTTTGCGGCAGTCCCCAGAACTGCCAGTAGAACCCGGCTCACCTCCGCCACTGTGCCGTCGCGCTCGCCGGATCAGGAGCGAGCGCGATACGGCACGGCCCGAGCGAGCGTCTCGCCCGACGTTCGGGGCCTCAGACCTCGATCGCGAACATGCGGGCGGTGCGCGCAGGCACCTCGACGACGAACGTAGGGCTCGCGCCCGAGCCGCCCGCAGTCGAAGGCTCGATCCGAGCCGCCTCGCGAGTGTGCGGTAGCAGGTCGACGATGGCCCGCGCCGGAGTGCCGAGCCCGACGGTGGCAAGAACCGCCTCGGGCTCGGGGTTCATCACGAAGGCGACACGGGGCGTCCCCTGCTCGTCTTCGTGAACGGTGACGTAGACCGTCGCGGGATCGGCCGGGAACGTCGGCAGACCGAGCTGCTCGACGAAGCGCGCGACCAGCGCATCGGCGCGCGAGGGATCGTCGAGGGACTCGACGTCGAGACCGCTCACGTCGTGAGGACGATCGAGCACACGCATCGACCCGTCCCGCTGCGGAACGGTCGGACCGATGGTGACCGCAGCGCCGCGAGCCTGCGCGTCACGAAGCGTATCGAGGACGTCGCGCTTGAGACCACCCGCAGTCGTACAGACGACCCAGGACGCCCCTTCGATCGATGCTGCGAGCGCCTCTCCGCCCGCGTACGCGAACGGGACGCCGCGGGCGAGCAACGCGCGCTCGAAGGCGCGAACGAACGACTCGCCCGCGATCGGCGCCGCGGGAGCGTGGCCTTCGATGCCGCCGGTGCCTTCGGTGAGCCCGAGATCGTCCTCGAGGCAGCTCTCGAGCGGTCCGGCCCCCGCGACGTTGAAGAGCGTGGGTGTGACCGGCCCAAAGGCGTGCGTCGCGCGGGAGAGACGGCGGAGCGCTCGCGGAACGACGAGACGAACGGGGGCTCGCCGGCGGAGCGTGTTGAACTTCACGCGGTCGAGCGCCTCGATGAGCGCGTGGTAGTCGTCAGCGAGGCGGCGCGGCAGGCCGTGCTCGTCGATCGGCGCGCCGACCCAGCGATCGCGATCGACCGCCATGTAGAGGTTGAAGCCGCGGAGCCCATACGCGAGGGCCGAGACGAGGGTGTAGAGCGAGTCCTTGTCGTCGAGCGGCGCGAAGAACGGCGGAAAGCCGGCGCCGACCTCCGCGCCGTACGGCGGAACGCGGATGCCCTGGCAGCGCGCCGCGAGCTCGCCGGTGCGCCGCAGGATCGTCAGGTGATGCTTCGGATTCGCGGGGTGGTAGTAGTCGAGACCGACGAGGTCGACGACCTGCGCGATGCGCCCGGGGTTGAGCGCCGTCGCCGCCTCGCCGAGCGGGAGGTTGTGCATCGTCGGCACCGACGCGCAGCCGGCGTTCTCGAGCGCCTTCGCGAAGCGCGCCATCGCCGAGGCGAGCAGGTGCTCGTGAAACTCCACCCAGTCCATGTGCCGCGCGAGCTCGTCGGCGGTCTTCGCGTCGAAGCGTTGCGGGGGCACCGCGGTCGCGAACGTGACGTTGGGCTCGTTCCAGGCGTCGCGGAGGGACTTCGCGCTCGAGTACTTCTCGCGAAGGAAGGAGCGGAAGAGGCGGACCGCGTCGGGGTGGTAGTCCTGATCGTAGGGCCCGTCGCGGAAATAGAGCGCGCCCTCGTTGTCGATCTGCCACATGACGATCGGGCCATGTGGATACTGCAGCGGCGCGAGCACGCGACCGACCGCCTCGAACCACAACGCGGCCTCGTCGTGGAAGGCATCGCTCGCGTAGCTGGGGACCGGGAACGCCGTCGGAACGATCGGCAGGACGACCGGGTTGTTGCGCGGCGTCCGCGCCTGGCACTCGGGATCCCACACCACACGTTCGGGCAACCCGAAGTACGTGAGCTCGGCGTTGATGTGCGGCCCCGGCCGGGCCACGACATGGAGGCCGCGCTCGGCGCACAGGCGCATGAAGCGCGTGACGTCGAGGCGCGCGAAGTTCTCGCCGAAGTCGAACGTCCCGTGCGCGGTCTCGTGGACGCCCCACGGGATGTACGTGTCGACGACGCGCAGACCCATCGCCTTCATCGCATCGAGGCACGGCCCCCACTGCTCGGGCGCGTGCCGCCAGTAGTGCATCGCGCCGACCCAGAGCGGAAGGACCTCGTCCTGACCTTCGCCGCGCTGGAGCAACAGGCCGTGGGGATGCACCTCGACGGTGCGCGGAGGCGGAGCATCCGAGCCTCGCGAGCGGGCGCCGCCGAGAGGTGATGCGCTCGTGTGCTCGCGTGATGTCTGAGGCGCACGCGTCATCGTCGGGGGCCGCACATTAGCACGTTACGCCGGTTCGACGCGCGCGGTAGCTCGTCGCCACCGCGTGTCGGGGCACTCCGTCGTGCGGTGCTCGAGAGCACCGAGCGCGCGGACGATCTAGTCTTTCCTCGGGGCTCCGCCCCGCACTCCTCGCTTCGCTCGTCGTCCCCGCAATTCGCTCCCGCGAACTGCCCTAGTACGGCACCGGAGCCGTGGTCCCCGCACGAAGTTCAGGCGTGCCGTACTAGCCGATCTCGTCGGGCAGCGTGCGCTTCAGGATCGCGAGGAGCTCCGCCATGTCGGCGTCGTGCGGAGCGAGGCGCTCGAGCGCGCCGGCGACCTTCTCGATCGTCGGCGTGACGAACTTGAGGAAGGATGGATTGCCCTTCTGTCGATCGATGAAGACGAAGCGCCCCGCGTCCTTCAACTTGCGCTGCACGGTGACGAGATCGAACTCGGAGAGCAGGCGCAGGCGGCTCTCCTTGCTGAACCCGCGCGAGAGCGCCGCAGCGTTCGCGTAGTCGTCGAGACGCGCCTCGACGAAGGCGCGATCGAACTGCTGGTAGCTGTCGTTCAGGAGCGCGACGAGGTCGTAGACGCGAGGTCCGAGGAGCGCGTCCTGGAAGTCGATCCACACGAGCCGCGAGCCGTCCGTCCCGGGGACGACCATGATGTTGCGTGACTGGTAGTCGCGGTGCACGAAGCCCCTCGGGAGCTCCGCGACACGCCTCGCGAGTCGATCGGCGATGCCGTTCCACTTCGCGACGTCGTCCGGCGCGAGCGGCTTGTCGCGCGCGTCGAGGCCCCACTCCCTGAAGTGCTCGATCTCCCAGCGCAGCAGATCGAAGTCGAACGTGCGGCTCGCAACGACGCTGCCCGGAGGAAGCGTGGCGAGCTCGTTCTGTGCGCGGGCGAGATCCGAGACCGCCTTCCGGTAGAGCGCCTCACGATCGTCCGGGTTCTTGAGGAGCCAGTTGGCGAGCGTCTCGTCGCCCAGGTCCTCGATGAGGAGCCAGCCGTGCGCCGTGTCCTCCGCGAGGATGTTCGGGACGTCCACGCCGTGCTCCGCGAGGAGATCGCGAACCTCGAGGAACGGCCACCGAGTGCCGTCGTGCGCCTTCTGCACCTCCTCGGGACGCCCGCCTTCGGGGACGAACATCGCCACGGCGGTCTTCCCCTCCGGCAAGGTGAGGCGGAAGTAGCGACGCGTCGAAGCGCCGCCGGGCATGGCCGTGAGCGAGAGCTCTGCGCCGAAGGACCGATGGACGAGCTCCGCGAGCTTGTCCTCGCATGCCTCGAGCGACGGCTGAGAAAGGGAGGGAGAAACGACGGTCACGCCATATTCCCATTATCCTTTCTGGCCGAACGACGCCACAGTTCGCCGCGATGACGGCGACGGGACTCGACGCCCTCGGGTCCCGAACTCCACACGTCGACCGATCGTGACCTGGCTGGACCTCCTCCGTCACTGAAACGCGTGGATCGAGCTCACGGGCGCCGGTACGCTACGCCGCCATCGACTGAAGCCGTATGCAGCCATCGAGCGCCATGCGATGCTGGCGCCATGTTCGATCCCAGCGCCGCACGGACGCGTCTCGAACGCCTCTGGAAGCTCGAGGCGCACTTCGGGATGGAGCGCGGAAGCACCCGGGTCTTCCTCGACGAGATCGTCAGCGACCGGATGCAGCTCCTCGGAGGCCTGCAGGTGCTCCGTGACGAGCTCCAGTTCTCGATCCCGCCGGCGTCGCTCGATCGCGAGGCCTGCTTCGCCGACTTCACGCAGCCGAGCGTGATCACGACCCTCGCGTACACGAACTGCGGCGATCGCATTCACCACGGCGAGACCGAGAACTACCAGCGCGTCGTCGCCTCGCGCTTCGCCACGATCTCCGAGGTCGGGACGCTCAAGCCGGAGGCCTTCCACCCCACCGGTGGCGGCACCGACGACGGCGCCACCCTCGCTCACGTCACCTGGGCCCACGCCCTCGACGAGCCACTGATGAAGCGGACGTACGAAGGCAACGCGCAGAGCTTCGTCATGTGCGCCTTCGATCTGAAGACGCACGTCGGCCGCGATCTCGAGGCGGAGGTCTACGGCAAGACGCGCGAGTCGAAATGGCGTGAGGCCCGCGCGGCATGCGGCGCCGTCGTCGGCGCGCTCAGCCACTACAACCCGAGCAACGACGTCCACCGGCGCATCAGGAACGACCTCGGCGACGCGAACTTCGCCCTCCTCTCGGAAAAGGGCGTGAAGACGAGCGACGGCATCGACATCACGGCGGTCGTAGCGGCGGCGATCGTCGCGATCCACGGGATGCTCGAGACGGCCCGCGCACTCCGAACGGAGATGGACGAGCGGGGGCTCTCGCACATCACCGCGTCGCTCACGGTCAACCGCCCCGGGATGCCCGACACGATCCTCTATCTCGCGCGAGCGACGGTCTTCGATGGAGAGCTGAGGACGCAGGGCTTCGGCGTCGACGCGGCGAAGTTCGGCGGCGAGATGGTCGAGCACCGGGGCGAGCGCCGACTTCGCCTCACGTACGACGGCGTCGCCGGCGCCGACTTTCCGATCTGCGAGGAGAAGTACGCGGTCCGGAAAGGCCCGGTCCCGGCCGACCCGTACGCCTGAACCCGAGCGCGGCCCACGCGAGCGCAGCCCGCGCGAGCGCTCAGGCTTGATCCGCGCGCCACGCGAGCGCGACGAGATGAATCGTGATCCCCGTCTTCTTCGGCTTGGTCACGACCGACTCCAGCGCGAGCGTCGACGGATCGTGCGCGGTCGCGATCTGCGCGAGGGCCTTCTGGGCTTCCCGCTGCAGCTCCGCATGCTTCGCGGTGAGCGCCGCGAGGTCCTCTTTGTCGCGAGCGACGTTGTTCGCCTTCGCCGAAGCGCGGCTCGCGCTGCGCGCCGTGCGGACCGCGCCCCGAACGACGTTCCGGCTGGAGCGACGACCGAAGAACGCGTCGAAGATCCCGCCGCCCACCGAGAGTGCCGCGTCGACACGCTGGGCACCGGCCGCGGCTTCGCTCTTCGCGAGCGCGTCCTGCTTCCGCCGGATCTTGTCCTCGACCGCAGCGAGGTTCGACGCGAGCTTCTCGCGGACCTCGCCCGTGTCCTCGTCACGCGCCTCGCGCGCGAGCTGCCCGAGACGCGCACGGAACGAGCGCTCGTCTTCTCCGGGCCGCGAGAACATCTTCTGCTTCGCGCTCTTCAGGCGAGCGACCCCCTGGGTCCGCGCGAGCCATTTCGCGAGCTCCTTCGACCAAAGCGCATAGCTCTTCGGCGAGAGCGCCGAGGCCGGAGGCGGGATGAATCGCGCGCCCGCCACGGGCTCCGCACCGAGCGCGCGAACGTCGATGCCGCCGGCCCATTTCGCGTCTTCCCATCGAACCGGGAGCGGTCCATCGACGATCGGCGTCACGAAGACGACCTCGCGCGTGTAGTCGAGGCCCGTCCGCACGTCCTCGAAATGAACCCGCGCCGCCCCGACGAGCATCGGCCGGTAGAGCGGATGCGGAGCGGTCGTCGGGAAGAAGACCTGCGGCACGTCGGGCGGAAGGACCGGCCGGGTGGTGGTGCTCCCGTCAGGCGACGGCGCCGCCGCGATTGGCGGCATGAGCACCGTACCTTGCGGCGCTGTCGGAAGTCCCATCGCCGGCATGAGAACCGTGCCTTGCGACGCTTGCGGCGGCGGCGGCGGCGCCGGCGCCGGCGCCGGGGCGAGACGCCGGATCTCCGCCTTCGTGAGCGGGCCGCGGAGATAGGACATCGTCCAGCGCGACTCGATCACCGCCGGACCGTCGGCATGGACATCGTGAACGTAGAAGTTCCGCTTCGCGAGCCCGGAGAGCGTTCGACCGACGGCGTCGCGATCGAAGGGCTGACCCGAGCTGCCTCGATCGGCGCCCTCGAGCCCCTCGAGCACGCGCGCCTTGTCCCGCTCGGTCTGGAGGCGGCCGATGATCCACGTCCCCGCGTTCGCGAGGCCCTTGTAGTCGAGGTCGACCGGATTCTGCGTCGCGAGAACGACACCGAGACCGAACGCGCGCGCCTGCTTCAGGAGCGTGAGGAGCGGTCGCTTCGACGGCGGCATCGCCACGGGCGGGAAGTAGCCGAAGACCTCGTCCATGAAGAACAGCGCACGCAGGCTCGACGTTCCCGGTTGCGCGCGCATCCACGCGAGGATCTGTCCGAGCAGGAGCGAGACGAAGAACATGCGCTCGGCATCGCCCAGGTGCGCGATCGACAGGATCGAGATGCGCGGCTTGCCTTCTTTCGTCCAGAGCAGGCCGTCGACGTCGAGCGGCGGTCCTGCCGTCCACGCATCGAAGCCCGGAGTCGCCAGCAGCGCGTTGTAGGCGACCGCGAGCTCGAAGCGCTCCTTCTTCGGGAAGAACGACTCCAGCCCGAGGACACCGAGGCGGTCGAAGGGCGGGTCCTGGATGCGGACGACGAGACCGGCGAGATCGAGGTCCTCGCCGGCCTCCCACGTCTTCTGCAGGATCGTCGCGATGAGCACGTGCTCGCGGCTCTTGCCTGGCTCGGCCTGGATGCCGACGAGCCCGAGCAGGCTCGTTGCGACCTGACCGATCCGCTCGCTCATCGCCTCCTCGTCGGCGCGAGCCTCGGGCGGCGGAGCGGCGAGCGAGCCCGTGATGGAGAGCGGCCGTCCCGAGCGACTGCCGGGTGTGTAGAGCACGACGTCGGCGGCGTCCTTCAGACGTTCGATCCGCGCGCCGTCCTGTCCCCAGGCGGCGAGCCCTTCGCGCCACTTTCGCGCTTCGTCGTCGGCGTTCGCTCCCTCGGGCACCCACGGCGCGAGGTCCTCGGCGGAGAGCTGCGGAAACGTCAGGAGGAGGTTTCCGAGATCGCCCTTCGGGTCGACGACGATCGCGGGGATGCCGTCGATCGCGGCCTCCTCGAGCAGCGCGATCGAGAGGCCGGTCTTGCCGCTCCCGGTCATCCCGATGACGACCGCGTGCGTCGTCAGATGCCGCGCGTCGTAGAGGAAGGTCTGCCCCGACGGGGGCGGCGTGACGGTTCGGCCGAGATAGAACGCGCCGAGCTTCTCGAAGTCCGCGATGGAGGGGCGATCACCGCTGTTCATCGATCAGCGGGTCTACCACGATCCGTCGCCGTCCTGGCGAACGCGGAGGCTCAGGAGATCACGCCGCGCTCCGGCTCGACGGGCGGCGGAACGTTCTCGCCGAGGCGCTCGCGAAGGTTGCGCTCGATGGTGCGCGAGATGCCCTTGAGCGGAAGATCGTTGATGTCCGTGCCGAACGGCTGCTCGAGCTCGTCGCCGATCGCGTCCAGGCCGAAGAAGCAGTACGAGATCGCGAGGACGACGAACGGCGTCGCCCATCGGACGGTGTCCATCAGCCCGAACGGGAGCAGCGCGCAGTAGACCGCGACGATCCGGTGCATGAGCACGGTGTACGAGTACGGGATCGGTGTGCCCTTGATGCGCTCGCACGCGCCCTGGATGTCGGTCATCGCGGTGAGCGCGCCCTCGAGGACCGGTACGTGGAACGCGTGGATCCATCGCTTCCGGCGCGCCTCGACGAGGAGCTCGCCCATGCGCTGGAGCATCGCGTAAGGCACGTTCTCCTGGCCGCGGAACCGGCGCGTCTCCTCCACCCCGATGATGTGCTCGAGCACCTCGAACGGCGACGTGTCGCGCAGGTGATGGCGAAACGCGTGCGCGTAGGCGATCACCAGGTGGACGAACGACGCCTCGAACGCCTTGATCTCGGAGGCCGTCTCGGGGCCCGCATCGGCGTCGGGCTGTGGCTCGATGAGGGTGAGGATCTGCCGCGTGAGGCTGCGCGACGTGTTGACGAGCGCGCCCCACAGCTTTCGTCCCTCCCAGAACCGGTCGTAGGCGGTGTTGTTGCGAAAGCCGAGGAAGATGCCGAGCGGCAAGCCGACGAGCGTGAACGGGGCGGGCGTCAGCGAGTAGTGAAGCTGCGGGACCTCCTCGTAGATGATCGTCACCGCAACGCTGATCGCAGTGACGACGATCGTCCGCAGCCAGATGTGAGGTAGTGCGAAGCCCCCGAGAACGACCGTCTCGATCCAGGTGTGCTTGCGGTCGACCCACATATGTCGGGCCAGACTCTACACGAAGCCGCCCCGCACGCGCCAACGACTGCAACACGGCGCATTCGATGGCGCGCCCCGACCGGTTCGACCTCCGTTGAGCGCGAGACCGGCGACCTTGGCGCTGCGGATCGTCCAGCGAGTGGACGAGGCGATCGAACGGTCGGGGGCTCGCCTCACGTCGCGGTGCAGCTCGAGCCGTTGCTCACGGAGCACTGCCGTACGGGTGGGTGAGGATCTCGAGGTTGTGCCCGTTCGGATCCTCGAAGTAGAGCCCACGTCCACCGTCGCGCCTGTTGATCGCGTTCGGCTGACGATGGTGCGGATCAGCCCAGTAGGGAAGACCTCGCTCGCGGATCCGCGCAAAGACCTCGTCGAACTCGCGCTCACTCACCAGGAAGGCGTAGTGACTCGAGGCGATGTCTCCCGCCGAATCGACGAAGTCGAGCGTGACGTCGTTGTCCGCCTTGACGGTCATGAAGGGACCGAAAGCCGCTGGGCTCGCAAGGCCGAGGATCTCGGCGAAGAAGTCTGCGGAGGCGCGCTTGTCGTGAGCCGCGATGATCGTGTGGTTCAGCTGGGCCATGGCGATACTCCTGACCGAAGGGGTGAGCGCTTCGCACGCGCCCCTCAAGTTAGGACGGTGACGGGCCGTTCGCCGTGAACGACGAGGTGCCGCCATTGGTCGAGGTCGAACGGACCTCGCTCGAGCTCTCGACGGCCGCGCCTGAACGGCTAGGGTACTCGTCGGAATGACGAGTCGCGCCCGTCTCCACGACCGCTTCGCGCTCGGTTCGCTTGCGCCTGACATCGCGCAGGGAGTGCGGGCGGCCATCTCGACGTTGGTCCCTTTCTACTTCGCGCGGAAGCTCGGCCATCACGAGCTCGTCTGGGTCGCGCTCGGCGGATGGCTCGGCACGCTTGCCGACCCCGGCGGAGCTCGGAGCGAGCGGGCGAAGATGCTCGCCATCTTCGCGCTCGCGGGCGCGCTCGTCGTCGCGCTCGCAGACCTGTCCGCCTTCTCGACGGTGGCGTCGGTTGCCGTCCTCGCGGGCGTCGCGTTCGTCGGCTCGCTCCTCCGCGCGCTCGGCGGAGGCGGCGCCGGCATCGGCGGCATCCTCGTGGTCGTCGCCGCGATCGCGGTCGGAGGCCAGCACGGCTCGCCGCTCCGGGACGCGCTCTCGTTCGCGATCGGCGCGACGTGGGCCATGGTCCTCTCGTCGATCGTGTGGCCCGTGTGGACGCACCTACGCATGCGACTCGGGCTCGCCAAGGTCTTCCACGCGCTGGCCGGCTACGCCCAAGCGATCGACGATGCCGTGTTGCAGAACGTCCCCGAGCACCACGCTTCGTGGACGCTGCTCGCAAGGACGCACCAGCGCACGGTGCGGGCCGCGATCGAACATGCCCGCGCGATGGCCGTCGCGAGCCGGGCACGTCGCTCCGGTGAGTCGATCCTCGGGAGCAACCTCCGCACGCTTCTCGGCTCCGCCGAGGCACAGCTGACTCTCCTCGTCGTGCTGGCGGAAGAGCTCGAGTCGATGCCATCGGCCGCTCGCGTCTCCGCCTCGAGCGAGTCACTGACCGCGCTTGTATCGACATATGTCGACGTCGCCGGGGTGCTCGAGACGCGAGCGCTCGGCCCCCGCGAAGACGTGAGCCGCCGGTCGGAGGCCCCGCCGTCCGAGCACGCTCTGCCTGCCGCCGTGGTGCTCTCACGTCGTCTGATCGCGGAGAGCGAAGCAGCCGCCCGGATCGCATCCGCGCTGGGCTCCACACGTACTCCGGAACATGACGAGAGCACGACCGTCGTCGCGCGGCGTGTGCTCGCCGAGGACCTCCGAGCGCTCCGTGATGCCCTCTCTTTTCGATCGACCTACCTTCGTCACGGCGCACGCGTCACGCTCGCGGTGAGCGCCGCTCAGATCGCCGGCAACCTGTTCTCGTCGAGCCACGCGCAGTGGGTGACCGTGACGACGGTCGGCGTCCTCCAACCTTACCCGGGCGTGACGCTGACGCGCGCCGTCGAGCGCGTGGTCGGCACGGTGCTCGGCAGCATCACCGCCGTCGCCATCATCTTCACGGTGCACGACCCGCTGTTGCTCTCGGCGATCATGGTGCCGCTCTCGATCGCCGCGGTGGCGACCCGACCGAGAAGCCATCACCTCTTCACATTCTTCCTCACGCCGGTCTTCGTCATCCTCGCCGAGCGGTGGCACGGCGACTGGTGGATCGCCGCTGCGCGCTCGGGCGACGCGCTCATCGGTGGAGCGATCGCGCTCGTCGCTGCGCTCGTCTTTCCTTCGCGCGAAGAGAAGCGCCTCGCGGCGGCGCTCGACGCGAGCATCTCCGCCGTCCGTCGCTATGCCGAGGTGGTCGTCGACGCCCAGCTCGCCGAGACGCCGGCCTCGCAAGCCGTCGTGCTGGCGCGCCGCGAGGTCGGCGTGACGCTCGGCAACGCGGAGACGTCGCTCGAGCGCATGCTCGCCGAGCCGCTCCGCTCGCCGACGGAAGGAGCGGACGCGATGCTGCTCGTCACGCACGCGCGCAGGCTCGCCACGGCGTTCACCACCCTCGATGCGCAGCAGCTCGCTCCGGAGAACGGCGCCATGATGCAAGCCGTCCTCGCTCATGTCCTGGACGCACTGGATCCGAAACGAGCGCGCGACGGCATCCCGGCACTGCCGGACCTGACCGAGGCGGCCCCCGTCGCCCAGCACACCCTCGCGCGGATCTTGCGACAAGCGGAGCTCGTCGCCTCGTCGCTTGCCGATCTCCACGCCTCGCCCGCCGAGCGCTCGTGAGCTTCGACCGCGCGAGAGCGTCATTGGGGCTAGGACGCGTCGCCGGCCTCTCGCGGTGCCGGCACGCGCAGCGAGTCGCGTCGGCCGTCGCGTCGAGGCGTACCGACCATGGCGTAGACGACGGGGAGGACGAAGACCGTGAGGAGCGTCGCCGAGACGAGCCCGCCGATCACGACGGTCGCGAGCGGTCGCTGCACCTCGCTCCCGGGCGACGTCGAGAGCGCCATCGGGAGGAAGCCGAGCGATGCGACGAGCGCCGTCATGAGCACCGGCCGCAGCCGTAGCTCCGCCGCGCGCGCGATCGCCGTATCGTGCGGCACCCCCGAGCCCTCGAGCTGCCGCGCGAACGAGATGAGGACGAGACCGTTGAGGACGGCGACCCCGAAGAGCGCGATGAAGCCGACGCCGGCGGAGATCGAGAACGGAAGCCCGCGCACGAGCAGAGCGCCGATCCCGCCGATCACGGCGAACGGGACGTTGAGGAAGATCACGAGCGCCGCGCGCCTCGAGCGGAACGCCAGCCAGAGCAAGAAGAGGATGAGCGCCAGCGCGATCGGAACGACGACGAGGAGCCGCGCCCTCGCCTCGATGTAGTGCTCGAACTGCCCGCCCAACTCCGCTCGATAGCCGACGGGAAGGTGGACGTCGGCGGCGACGGCGCGCTGCGCCTCCCCGACGACGGAGAGGAGATCCCGGCCGCGAACGTTGAACTCGATCGTGAGGCGGCGCGACTGACTCTCGCGGCTGATCTGCGCCGGACCGGAAGCGAACTCGACCTCGGCCACGTCCCCGAGCGGCACGATCTGCCCCGTGACCGATCGAAGCGGCAATGCCCGGAACGCTCCGATCTCTCCGCTCCATCCGTGCGCCGTCTTGATGACGACGGAGAAGCGGCGATCGCCTTCCTGGACCACTCCGACGCGATGGCCGACCGCGATGGTCTCGGTCACCTGGTTCACGTCGGCGATGGTGAGCCCGTAGCGCGCAAGCTTGTTCCGATCGGGTGAGATGCGAAGGTAGCGAAGACCCGCGACCTGCTCGACGCGCACGTCGACCGCGCCCGGGACCTTGCTCACGGCAGCAGCGACCCGATCGCCCAGCTCCTTCAGCGTCTCGAGATCGGAGCCGTAGACGAGGACGGCGACATCCGAACGAACGCCGGCGACGAGCTCGTTGGTGCGCATCTGGATCGGCTGCGAGATCGAGCCGGCGATCTCCGGCACGCGGCTCTCCATGCGCTCGGAGACGGCGGCAGCGATGTCGGCCTTGGTGATCCCCGGACGCCACCGCTCGCGTGGCACGAGCTCGACGTAGACATCGCTCTGCTCGAGCCCCATCGGATCGGTCGCGACCTCGGGCGCGCCCGTGCGCGTGACCACGGTGGACACCTCCGGGATCTCGCGGAGCGCGCGCTCGAGGCGCAGGCTGGTCTGGACCGACTCGCTCAAGGAGATGCCGGGCAGGCGCCGCGCCTCGATCAGGAAATCGCCCTCATCGAGCTGCGGGACGAACTCGGCGCCGAGCCGAGACCCGACCGCGACCGCAGCCGCCACGCTCAACACGGCGAACGAGATCGTCACCCAGCGCCGCTTCATGACGCGATGCAGGAGGCGGGCATAACGCTCGCGGAGCCCTCGCAAGAGGCGCGTCTCGTGCTCGCCGGTGCGCTCGCGAACGAGGTAGCTGGTGAGCACCGGCACGAACGTGAGCGAGAGGATGAATGCTCCGCCGAGCGCGAGGAGCACCGTCACCGCCATCGGCCGGAACAGCTTCCCTTCGATCCCGGTCAACGCGAGGAGGGGCACGTAGACGATCGCGATGATCGCCTCGCCGAAGACGCTCGCGGAACGGACCTCGAGCGTGGCGCGCTCGACGGTCTGCACCCGCTCCTCCGGCGTGAGCGTGCGGCCGCCTACGCGCCGCGCGTGCTCGGAGAGCTGTCGAACGGCATTCTCGACGATGATGACGGCGCCGTCGACGATGAGGCCGAAGTCGAGCGCGCCGAGGCTCATCAGGTTCCCGGAGAGCCCGGTCGCGTTCATCACGACGACCGCGAAGAGGAGCGAGAGCGGGATCACCGTCGCCACGACGAGACCGGCCCGCAGATCCCCGAGCAGCAGGAAGAGGATGATCACGACGAGGAGCGCGCCCTCGGCGAGGTTCTTCGCCACCGTGCGGATCGTCCGGTTCACGAGCTCGCTGCGGTCGTAGAACGGCTCCACCCGGACGCCCTCGGGGAGCGAAGGCGCGATCGCCGCGAGCTTCGTCTTCACCGCCTCGGTCACGGTGCGCGAGTTCTCGCCCATCAACATCAGCGTCACGCCGACGGCGACCTCCCCCTCCCCGTCCTTGGTCGCAGCGCCACGTCGAAGACGCGGGCCGAGCTGCGCGTCTCCCACGGTGGCGACGGTGATCGGGACGCCTTGCGGCGTCGCGCCGATCACGACGCGTCGGAGGTCGTCGAGGCTCTTCACCAGACCATCGGTGCCGATGACGAAGTGCTCGCGGTTGTGCTCGATGTAGCCGCCGCCTGCGTTGGCGTTCGCCTTCTCCAGCGCGTCCGCGACCTGTGCCACCGACAGGCCCGACGCCTGGAGCCGGGCCGGGTCGAGCACCACCTGGTACTGCTTGTCCTCGCCGCCGAAGCTGTTCACCTCGACGATCCCGGGCACGGTGCGGAGCTGCGGGCCGATCTGCCAGTCGAGGATCTCCTCCACCTCCATCAGCGAGTGACGCTCGCTGCGGACGGTGAACTGGAAGATCTCGCCGAGGCCGCTGCTGATCGGGCCCATCTCGGGCGTGCCGTATTGCGAGGGCACCGCCTCCTGCGCCTCACGCATGCGCTCTGACACGAGCTGCCGCGCGAGGTAGATGCTCGTGTCGTCACGGAACACGACCGTGACGACAGAGAGCCCGTACTTCGACACCGAGCGGACCTCGGTGGAGCGCGGCACGCCGGCCATTGCCCGCTCGACCGGCACCGTGACGTACTGCTCGACCTCGACCGGGCTGAGCGCAGGCGCAGGCGTGATGATCTGGACCTGCACGTTCGTCAGATCCGGAACGGCGTCGATCGGGAGCTCGAGCGCCGCGCGCACGCCGAACGCCGCGAACAACAGCGTCGCGAAGAGCACGACGGCTCGGTTCTGCAGAGACCACCGGACGAGCGCGGCGAGGAATGCCATCTCAGTCCTCGTCCGCGAGCGTTCCTCGCAGGAGGACGCTCTTGATCGTGAACGCACCGGAGGTGACCACGCTCTCGCCTTCGCGCAGCCCGGACAGCACGCGGACCTTCCCGGCCGCCGCCTCTCCGAGCGCGACCTCGTGGAGCTCGAACTCCTCGGGCCCGACGTGAACGAAGACGACGGTCTTCCCTGCGACGTCGATCACCGCGTTGCGCGGGACGACGAGCGCCGGCTCGCCCGCCTTCTCGCTCTTCGTGACGACGTGCGCCGTACCGAAGAGCCCGAGGCGCAACATCTCCGCGCGGTTCGGCAGCCGGATCCGCGCCGTCACCGTTCGGGCCGCAGGATCGATCTGCCGGCTGATGTACTCGATCCGTCCGTCGAAGGTCTCGGTCGGGTACGCGTTCAGGGCGACCTCGGCGCCGGCCCCGACGTCGAGCTTGCCGAGGTCCTTCTCGAAGACGCGGGCGAGGAACCAGACCTCGCTCAGATCGGCGATGCTCGCGATCGTCTGGTCCGTCGTGACGGGCTGACCGACGACGGCGTCTCGCGCCACGACCACGCCCGAGACCGGTGCGCGGAGCACGAGATCGGCGCCGCCGCCCGACGTCCCCATTCCCAGCGCCGCGAGCTGCTCGGCGAGCGCCTTCGACTCGGCGTCGAGTGCGTCGACCTCGGCGCGCGCCGCGACCGCCTCCTGCTTGGCGGCCATTCCCTTCTCGACGAGCGCCTCGAGGCGCTGCGCGTTCGCTCGCGCGGCGGCGCCCTTCGCGATCGCAGCACTGTGAGCGGCGCGCACCTTGCCGATTTCGGGGATCCGCAAGGTCGCCAACGCGTCGCCCTTCTTCACCGAGCTCCCCTCCTTGAAACGGACCTCGGTGAGGCGACCGGCAACCGGGCTCGAGACGCGTGCGCTCTTGTCCGGATCGGCGACGACCTCGCCCGGGAGCGACAACGTCGGCGCGAGCACCTCCTTCTTCGCCGGCTGCCACTGGATCTTGGCTTCGTCGACGATCGTCTTCGTGAGCTTCGCGCGCTTCGGGATCGTATCGTGCTCGCCCTCGCCTTCGTGCGACGTCGACGCCGCGGGCGGAGGCTCCTCCTTCACCTGCTTCGAGTCCTTCGGACAACCAGCGAGCACGAGGCTCGCCGCGAGAGCGACAAGCGGTTTGCGGACCGAGTATTTCCGCCGAGCTCCGAGCAGCGCGAGGAGCGACGACGACGGATACTGGGGTATCCGGAGGAGGAGCGACGAAGCGATGCGACGGAAATCGGCGGAAAGACGACGGGAGCAAACCGCTTGTCGCTCTAGGATCACGCCACGCCTCATCGGTTCGCTCCTTCCAGCGCCACGCCTGCCGCGAGCGCCAGCTCCACCGACGCGACGCAGAACGCGCGGCGCGTCTCGACGAACCCGCGAAGCACGTCGATGAGCTGCTGCTGCGCGAGGAGGGCATCGCGAACGGGGAGCCGGCCCGCCTCGATCTCTTTGCCGATCTCGGATAGCAGCCGCTCGGACCGATCGACGCGCTCCTGGGTGAACAGCGCCGTCTCCGCGCGACGGCCTTCGTAAGCGGCCACCGCAGCGGCGAGGTCGGCGCTCAGCTCGCGCACGAGGAGCTCGCTCTTCGCGACCGTCTGTCGTGCCAGCGCCTCGGCCTCGCGGATCTCACCGTCGTAGAGACGACCGACAGGCTGCGGCAGCGGGATCGGCACGCTCAGGCCCGCGCCGAGCACGCGCTCGTTGAAGCCGTCGTTCTGCGAGAAGAGCTGGAGCGTGAGGTTCGGGACACGTGCACGCCGGAAGGCCTCCGCGTGCGCCTCGTAGGCGCGTCGATCGCTCGCGAGCGCCCGCACCTCCGGCCGCTGGCGCGCGAGGTCTTCGCTCACCGAGCGCGCGATCGTGTCGACTCCCGCGAGCGGCTCGAGCTCTCCAGCCACCGCGACGTTCTGCTCGAGCGGATCGCGGCCGAGCAGCGATGCGAGACGGGCCGCGTCTGCGCGAAGCTCGCGCTCGGCGTCGATCCGCGCCTGCGTGACACGCAAGGACGCTGCGTCGGCGACCTCGGCGTCGAGCGCGGAGGCCACGCCGGCATCGGCGCGACCGCGCGTGACGCGCGCGATCTGCTGCGCGGTGCTCTCCAGCCTCCGCGCCACCTCGACGGAGTCGCGCGCGGCGACGAGATCGAAATACGCCACGTAGCCCGCGGCCGCGACGCGTCGCGCGGTGGCCGTGGTCTCCTGCATGCGTGCATCGACGTCCGCCTCGGCTGCGCGCCGACGCGCTCCGCGTTGACCGGCGATCGCGATCTCCTGCGAGAGCGACGCGGTGTAGTTGAGCGTGTCGGAGCGCCCATCCGGCCCGCCGCGACGGGCGAGCGTGACCGCGAGCACCGGGCTCGACGGGAACCACGGCTCCGTCGCGACGCGCCGCCCCGCCGCCGCGGCGGTGGCCTCACGGTCCGAACGAACGGCCGCGCTCGCGCGCACCACGCATGCGGCGACGTTCTCGCGCGTCACCGGAGCGCAGGCGTTCGACGCGTCCACCGGCGAGGCAGCAACGGTCGTGACCGTGAAGAGAACGACTCCAGCGAGCTTGTTCATGGGGAAGAGGCGCGCAGCCCTCGATTCAACACTTCACCATTTGCGCAAGTGATGGCCTAACACGGCTCGCGGAGCCGGGCAACAGGGAGGGCGCTCGAGCTTGCTACCCACGCGACAGAGCCCCTCACGGCGGAGCCCCGGAGCACGAGACCGCTCAAACCCGGGGCCTACGCCTCAAGCGCCCGCCCCGCTTGGCGCGTCTCGAAGGAGGCGCGCCAAGCGGCCCTCCCCGCCCAACACCACGCGTCGCGACGGCCGGCGGGGCGGACCGCACACGCCCTCCGTTTTCGTCATGGACCGAGCGGCGTTCGGCAACGAGCGGTGGATGCTCGAAGGTCGGACTAGCTTCGTTGCGACCTGCGTTGCGGTGGTGATGGCGTCACTCTTCGCCTGCAGCGAGGAAAGCTCGGGCGCCGGTACCGGCGGCGGCGCGGACAGTGATGCCGAGAAGAAACCGCCGCCGAGCACCGGAACGACGGCGCCGCGCTCGAGCTGAAGGGACAGCCCTCGTACGAATGGGACGGCGACGAATGGCTCCCGCGAGCGAGCGGGGACGCGCTCATCCCGCTCGACAAATCGCATGGCACCTACCGCATCAGCGGGTACCTGCCCGAAGGCAGGCGCGCGTTCATCGTCGTCGAAGATCTCTGACGTGCGCGCGTTCAGCGCGCATCCGGCCCCAGCGCGTGAAGCTTGTGAACGGCGCAGTCCGGGAGCGCCATGGTCCAGATGCGAACATCCGAGTACTCGGCGGTGAGATACGGGTCCGCAGAGTACTGCGAGCGCCCGAGCCAGGCGTTGTGATCGACGATGGAAGGCAGCGGCACCGTCCGAGGCACGCGCGCGACGAGGGCTCCCTCGTAGTAGAGAGAGACCGTGGCGTTCGAGACGGCAACGACCACGAAGCGGCGCTCCTGATCGAGCACGACGTCACTCAGCGCGACCACCTCACTCGGGGCACCACCGGCGCTCATGAGCACGGCGAGCCCCGACGGGACGTTCCCAGTACCAGGCGTCACCGCGAGATACGAACGTCCCACCGTCGACGCACCGGCTGGGGGATCTTCTCCGAGGCTTCCGGTCCCGATGTCGAACAGGCGTGTGTAGCCTGGGCCGCCGAGGCGACGAACCCAGAGGGCGACGCTCACCTCGGTGAGGCCGGCGAGGATGCCGTTCGGGAGATCGACGTAGTCGTCGACCCCGTCGAGGCGAAGGACGCCGCTACCGTCGAGCGTCGCACCACCGACCACCTGCCCGCTCGGACCGCCGCGAAGGTCGATCACCTCCGTACCGAGTCCATCGAAGGCATAGTGCCGTGAAGGGGCAGGTGGATCGCAGAGCGCCGCATCGACCGACGCGTCCGGGATGCCACCGGAGTCGCTGACCGTGCCGGAATCGAGCGCCGGGGTGGTCGTGTCTTCGAGCCGCCCGAGAGCGATCGGCCCGGAACTGCACGCGCCCATCATGGCGAGACCGACCAGCAAGGTGCTCGCAGAGGGGCCTCCCGTACCGCGCGCGCCGCCCATGCCTCTCGATAGCACGAGCTCGTACGGCACGTGTGCGCCCGAGCTTGCTTTCGAGACACGGATTCGTCCCGTTGCGGCAACATCATGGGCGTGAACGTGGACACTCCGAGGCGATCGGACGCCAGCTCGCCGGCCATCGAGGACGGCGAGCTGGCGTCTGACGGCTCGAAGCCGGCGCTGAGCTTCCTCGCCGTCTACGAGGAGCTGTTTCCGTTCGTCTGGAGAGTCGCACGCCGGCGTGGTGTCCCGGAGGCTGCGCTCGACGACGTCTGCCAGGACGTCTTCGTGATCGTCCACAAGCGGCTCGCCGAGTTCGAAGGCCGCTCGTCGTTGAAGACCTGGGTCTATGGCATCCTGAACAACGTCGTCTTGATGCGCCACCGGACGGCGACACGTCGTGACCCCAACCGCGCGGATATCGATCCGGAGCTCCTCGTCGATTCGACCACGAGGCCCGACGAGGCCGCGAGCGGCGCCGAGGCAGCCCGCATCGCGCACGACCTTCTCGCACAGCTCGGTGACGACAAGCGAGCCGTGTTCATCCTCGTCGAGCTCGAAGGGATGAGCGTCCCCGAGGCCGCCGAGGCGGTGCAGACGAACCTCAACACGGCCTACGCCCGCCTGCGTGCGGCGAGGGCGGAGTTCGCGGCGGCAGTGGCACGATTCCAGGCAAGAGAGCGGAGGAGGACGTGATGGACGAATTCGGTCCCGACGAGCAGAAGTGGCTCGACGTGCTCCGTGCGGCCGACGAGCCGAGCCCGGAGGATCGCGCCCGCGTACGCGCGGTCGTCCTTGCAGGCATCGCGGGCGCGGGCGCGGGCGCGGCAGCAGGCGCCGCAGGCATTGCCAAGTCGGGTGCGGTCGCGAAGACCGCAGGCGCGGCGAGTCTCTTTGCGGGCGGCTGGAAGATCGGCGTCGCGGTCGTTTCGATCGTCATCGCCGGCGGAGCGGCGGCCGTGATGTTGGGCAAGGCGTCGAATGACCGCGCCGTCACGTCGATCGACTCGACGAGCACGATTGCGCCACGCGCCACGCTCGAGAGCGAGCAGGCCGCCCAGCCCGCCAGCGTCGTGGCACCGGAAGGCATGGCGGCTCCCAAGACGATCACGAGCACCGAGATCGCGCAGGCCGCCGAGCCCACCATCGTGAGAGGCGCGGACGCGCCGAAGCCGCTCAACAGCGCACCCGCGCGCGCCCCCATCCGAAGCGCGGTGTCGCGACCATCGAAGCCGGCTCCAGGTGACGACGTCGAAGCCGAGCTCCTTCTCATGACGCAGGCGCAGCGATCGCTCGAGCGCAGCGATCCGAACGGCGCCCTGGCCACGCTCGCGCATCATGGTCGGAACCATCCGCACGGAGTCTTCGCCGTCGAGCGAGAGGGACTGCGCGCGATCGCATCCTGTGAAGCGAAGCGAGCCGAAGGGCGCTCGCTGGCGGAGCGTTTCGTGAGCCACAATCCGAAGTCGCCGCTCGTCACGCGCGTACGCGCTGCGTGTTTGTCGCCCTAGGAGGCATCGGCAGATCGTAGACTCCGAGCCGAATGGCTCGCCCCCACGCGCTTCGTACGTGCACCGCCGTACTCGCGCTGGCAGCCGCTCTCGTCGCCGAGGAGAAGGTCGCGCGGGCAGAGCCGTCGCTCGACCTGACGTGGACCGCACCACCGGGCTGCCCCGACCGTGCGTGGATGATGTCTGCCGTCCTTCACCTCGTCACCGGGTCGCCGCCGCAGGCGCTGCTCGTCACCGGCGCGGTCCATGAGGAAGACGGTCAGTGGGTAGTCGACCTCGAGCTCTCGGGAGCAGCATCGGGCACGCGGACGCTTCGTGCGTCGAGCTGCAAGTCCGTCTCCCGCGGAGCCGCGCTGATCGTCGCGCTCGCCCTCGATCCACAGGCCGCCGCCTTGGCGTCGGAAGAGCTCGCCCGCTCCGAGGCCCCGGCCGCTCCCCCGCCCTCTCCTGCTCCACCGCCTCCCCCACCGGAGGCGCCGCCGGCACCAGCACGCGTCGAATCGCCCGGCATTCGACCGATCGTATTTGCCGGCCCGACGGCGACACGCGCGCTCCTGCCCGGGGTCGCGCCCGGTATGGCCGTGGGAGGCGGGATCGTCTGGCGCTCGGTGCGCGTCGATCTCGCGGGCGAGCTCGTCCCTCGTTCGCACACGTCGCTCGCGCGCGTCCCTGCGGTCGGCGCCGACCTCTCTCTCGCCGCCCTCGCGCTCCGTGCATGTGTGGGGCATGCGTTCCCCTGGCTCGCAGCGCACGGGTGCACCGCCTTGCGCGGCGCACGCATCGCCGGACAGGGCACCGGACTCGCGGAGTCGTACCGACAGACGGCACACGTCCTCACGCTCGAGCCGGGAGTGCTCCTGCGCGTCCCGGGCACCACCCGCGCGGCGGTCGAGCTCGAGGCAGCCCCGGTGCTTCCGCTCACTCGGCCGGACTTCGTCATCCTGTCGAGCGGTCCCAGCGAGCCGTTATTTCGCGTGTCGTCGGCAGGGATACGTGTCGCCGGAGCCGCGAGCTTTCGGTTCTGATCGAGCCCGGGCAGAGGTGGACGTCGATTTCGACACGGACCGGGCTTCCTCCGGCGACTGGGCCGTCGTGAGCCGCTCCGTTCTGGGCGCCTTTGCGCTCGCGTCGGTCTTGGTCTTCTCGTGTGGCGAGTCCACGTCGCCCAGTGGCGGCCCGAACGACACCCCGAGTGGCGCCGATCCCACCCCGTCCCCGTCTGCGAGCTCGTCGCCGCCGCCGCCCCCGCCCGCGCTCGGCACCGGGCTCGGAGCGTATCCGGTCGAGCCTTCGACGCCGACACGCGGCGGAACGATGACGTTCACCAATGTCGGCGCGCCCGGCTTCTGGCCACGTCGGATCAACCGTCCTTCGGGCGATCCGGCATGCGACTACAAGGACGGCACCGACACCTGGGGCGGCCGTTGCTGCATGAAGAAGCAGACCTCGGCGAGCGATCGACTCGCGCCGTTCGACGAGGAGATGACGCTCATCCTCAAGGCGATCGACGTGAAGCAGGTCGCGGTCTACCAGCCGTCGGCGACCGACGCCGCGAGCTGGGGGCTCGTATCGGCGTGGGATCGCCGGACCAAGGTTGGACAGAACCTCGGCTTCACGCAGGGGAAGACACAGGTCGCCGAGAGTGAGGGCGAGCTCCAGAAGAGCGACTGTGTCTGGTATCTCGCGCAGACCAGCCCGTTCGAATGTGGTGACGGGCGTGACTACTTCTGCCCCGACGATCCCGGCGTCAATCGGCGCGGCTGGTCGGGCTCGAAGCTCTTCGTGATCCTCACGTCGATGACGTTCGACGACGGCGCGGTCGAGTCTTGCAACGGCGGTGGCAACGCGCATCCGGGGCCGTGGGTGGCGCTCGTCGCGTCGGAGCTCATTCGTGACGGCGCCCGCAAGTGGAACGGCGCCTGCAACTGCTACTCGAAGACGGGCAGCGTGGGTGACGGCTGCGGCGAGATCAACTTGTTCGAGGTCGTGATGGACGGCAACCAGTACAGCAATCGCGAGTTCGCGAGCACTGGTGTGCGTTCGTATCAAGCTGGCCACGTGGGCGGGAACGTCTGCGGAACCGGATGCTCGCGCGACGCGTTTGCGCCCGACGTCGACGTGCTCGATGCCTGCACGAAGAAGGCGTACGCGAGCGGTCCGGAGATCGTCGTCGGCGGTAAGTCGGACGGCTGCCCGGTCTGGCGCAGGCCCACCGGAGATCGTTACCTCGTCGTCCTGCTCGACGAAACGACGCGCACCATACAGGTCTCGCTCATCCACCCGGCGAACGTCCCGAGCGCGGCGGCTCCGCTGCTGCCGTCGCTGCCGTCGGCGATCGCTCGCAGCGCCGTCGACTCGCTCGTCGGCCTGCGTCTCCCAGCTGCGAAGTGAGGATCGCCATGATGAATCGACTTCACGTGCTCCCGATCCTCGTGCTCGTCGGTGCATGCTCGAGCGACGCATCGTCGACGGACGGGGCCGACCGCACCGACGGACCGGACACCAACGCGTCTGCAGGAGGCGCGGATGGTGGAAGTCCGGGGGAGGGCGGACGTGATCTTCCCGACGGGGGGCGACAGCCACCTTCGGGCACGACCACCGGATGCAAACGTGGCGTTGCGTACGGTCACCACTCCCAGGCCGACATGCAGGCCCTCTCGAAGGGGATCTCGTGGTGGTACAACTGGGCCTTCGAGCCCGACACCGGCGTGCAGAGCTCATTCGCCTCGATGGGCATCGAGTACATCCCGATGGTGTGGGGCGCCAAGGTGGACACGGCCAAGGTGCAGCAGCGCCTGCTCCCAGGAGCATCGACGCTGCTCGGCTTCAACGAACCGAACTTCCACGAACAGGCGAACCTCTCCGCCAGCGCCGCCGCGGCGCTCTGGCCGAACGTGCAGGCGGTCGCCGACGCGCGCGGCCTCACCCTGGTCTCCCCCGCCGTGAATTTCTGCGGCGGAGGCTGCCACGACACCGATCCGTTCAGGTACCTCGACGACTTCTTCGCGGCCTGCCCCGGCTGCCGCGTCGACGCGATCGGCGTTCATGTCTACGTCGGCTGCAAAGGCGAGAATGGGAACCACGCCCAGTGGCTGATCAACCACCTCGAGACGTACAAGAAGCGATTCTCCCAGCCGATCTGGCTCACCGAGTTCGCCTGCCACGACGCGGCGAATCCCGATGAGCAGCGCGCCTTCCTCGTCGACGCAGTGACCTACCTCGAGAGCGAACCACGCATCGCTCGGTACGCCTGGTTTGCCGGCCGGGCAGACAACGTCCGGCACGTCGACCTCCTCGGCGCCGATGGACAGCTCACGGCGCTCGGTCAGGCCTACGTCGATCAGCCGCACAACGCGGCCTGCCAGAAGTAGCGGCGGCTCGCTTCTCGGCGCAGCGCGAACGGGTACGCGATCGTTCCTCGTTCGCGCTGCAGGTCGTCGACGACCAACGAGCGAGCGATCGGACGCTACGGAGCGCCGTAGACGACGTCGTCGAACGCGAGATCCGAGGCGCCCCACACGCCGGTAGCCGTGATCTTCACCGTGACGACCGAAGCGGCGTTCGTCCACCCGAGGACCTTCGTCTGATACGTCCCGTGGATGTCGCTATAGATGCGCTCGGTGTTGCCCGCGGAGCTGAGCTTCACCGTTCCGCTGCCGCCGCTGCCGGAGGCGATCTTGAGCGACTTGAGGACCGTCCCTGCGGGAAGCGTGAAGGTCGCGGTGACCTCGCTCGTCGACGTCGAGTCGACGTAAGCGTTCTTCGTGTAGCTCGGTCCGTCCCAGATCCGCCAGCCGCCGCTCGTGGTGCCCCAGGTCACTCCTCCAAACGTCCCGAGCACGGCATCGTTCACCAGGCTCTCGAACGTGATCGTCACGTCGGATGTCGACGCGCTCGTGATCGTGATCTGCGACGTGCCCGACCGGCCGCCGCTCGACGCCGTCGCGGTGAACGGACCGCCGCTCGACGCGCCTGCGGTGAACAGCCCGGACGACGAGATGGTCCCGCCGCCGTTGACCGACCACGCGAAGGCAGGCTGAGACGCGAGCGCGACCGAGAACTGATCGCGAGCGGTAGCCGTGAGCTGTGCGGTCGCCGCAGGAGCGAGCGTGAGCGTCGCGGGCGAGACAGCGATGCTGGTCGGCGTCGCTTGGACCTCGACCGAGACGTTCGACGTGGCGGTGAGCCCGCCGGAGTCCGTCACGGTGACGCGAAGACCGTAGGTGCCCGAGCGGGTGAACGTCGCGGTCACCGACTTGGCGGCGTTGCTTCCGTTCGCGGAGAACGTGACGCCTCCGCCTGACGGCGTGGTCACGGCGCTCCACGCATAGGTGAGTGAGCCTTCTCCTCCGTCGTCTGCGCCGAGCGCCGTGAGCGCCGTAGTCGTTGTCGTCACCGAGCTCGGGATTGCGGCCGCCGCCGTCGCGATCGTGGGAGGCTGATTGCCCGGTGAGCCTGCGAGCTCGCCGTAGACGAGATTGTCGAACGCGAGATCGGACGCGCCCCATGTTCCAGCAGCGGTGATCTTGACCGTCACGACCGATGAGGCGGCGGTCCAGCCGAGCGACTTCGTCTTGTACCCGCCGTCGATGTCCGTGTAGACGCGCTCCGGATTGCCCGGAGAGCTGATCTTCACGATGGCGCTGCCGCCGCTACCGGAGGCAATGTTGATCGACTTCAGGACGCGGCCCGCAGGCAACGTGAAGGTCGTGGTGACCTCGCCGGTAGAGGTCGTGTTCACGTAGGCGTTCTTGCTGTAGACGCTTCCGCCATCCCAGACCTTCCATCCGCCGTTGGCCGTCCCCCACGTGATCCCGCCGAACGTGCCGAGCGCGGCGTCATTCGCGAGGCTCTCGAAGTCGACCACCGTGTCTGGAGGCGTCGAACCGTCGGGAGACCCGGGCGGATTGAAGGGCTTCGAAGCGTCGTCCACCACCAGCACCCAGTCGCCGCTCGCCGGCGGCGTGAAGCTCCGCGCGCCGGAGGTCGCGTAGGTGCCGATCGCGGTCGCAAGGCCCGCCGACGGCTCGTACCACCAGGCCTTCGCCTGGGCGCCGGAGACGCGACTCATGTCGACCGTGACCTGCCTCGCCGTCGGCAGGTAGGCGATGACCGTCGCGCCGTCGCTTGCGCGCGCGGCGGTTGCGTACGTCATCGTCCCGTATGTGCCATACCCCGCGGTGAGCGTCGTATGCGAGAAGTCAGGGACGAGCGTGTGCCATGGGCGCGACGTGAAGAGGCGGTTCACGTGCTGCATCGAGGTCGAGCCGGCGCTGCTGAGCGATGCCTTCCAGTTCGTCGTGCCGCACCAGTTGACCGAACCGAAATGCCAGATGGGGCAGTTCCCGAAGACGTAGCCCATCCCTCCGCTCAGGACCGCCCAGTACGCTTGCGAGCGGAGCTCCTGGGTCGATACGCCACGCTCGTTCTCGTACTTCGACTCGAGCATGAAGAACGGCATCGTCGGCGTGTACTGGTAGGCCGTCTCGTAGTGCCGGTACATCGCATCCTCGTAGGAGTAGATGCTGTTGATCCCGAGCCACGACTCGCCCGGCCAAGACGTGACCGGGAACGACTCGGCCTCGCTGTGCGCCGTCATCAGATGACGAGGGTCGTGGTCGCGAATGCCGAGAGCGACCTCGCGCGTCTTCGTCCTCACGGGCGACGGATCCATGTCACCGCCGATCATCCAGACGATGTTGTCGAACGACGCGTAGCGGGCGCCGACGTACTGGCCCCACGAGCGCATCTCCGCGTTCGTCGCGGCCTGGACCGTGGTGCACCAGCCCTCGGAGCCGCAACCGGCTCCGAGGTAGACCGGAGCGAGCAGCACCATGATGCCCCGCGCTGCCGCGGCCTGGATCACGGCGTCGGCGTGCGCGAAGTAGGCGGGGTTCGGGGTCGCGAACGGGCGCCCGGTGAACGGACGTACGCCGTAGAAGTTGGCCGGCGGATTGGTGGAGAACGTCGACTCGATGAGGCTCACCATGACGACGTTGAAGCCCTTCGACTTTCGATCCTCGAGGTACTGCTCCGCATCCGCGAGGCTGACCTGCGCGATGAGCGACCAGGCGGCATCCCCGGCCCAGAAGAACGGCGCGCCCTGGGCGTCGATGAGGTGCCGGCCTCCCGCCGGTCCTCGCTGAAGCGGATACGCGGGACCGAGAGGACTTCGGACCTGTTCGATGGGCGGGGACGGAGGCGAGTCCGTCTCCGGACGACACGAGACGACGAGCAGCGCGAGGAGCGTAGCGAGGCGTAGCGGCTTCATTGGAGCGCGCGCCCGGCAAGAACCGTGCGCCGCAGAGGATCTGCGTTGCGCCGCGATCGGGGCGAGCGCGCTTGGAGAACGGAGGAAGCCTTCGTTCCCCGCCGGTGGCAGCACCCGTTCGACGCACCGCGCGAGGTCTCCGAGGCGTGAGGCGAGCGCCTCGCCTCTGCCACCGATCGATCACGACCAGCTCGTTTTCGGGATCGGCGCCACTCGATCGGGCTCCGACTTAGCTGAGCCGTTCAGTGCTCGCATCGGAGCTCGTCGTGTGCCGTTCATCCGGGGGTTCGACGACGCCTGCATCGCCGTGCGGACGTCGCGATCGACTCACGCTTGGTCACAGCTGAGCTTCATACGTCATCCGTCGACGCGTTGCGCAGTCACGAAGCCTCCCACCAATCGTCACGAGCACGACGCAGATGCTTCGTTCCTGCTTACGTCGCAGGTGCGGACGGGCTACGCGAGATCACGAACGCCGGCATCGGTCGCGCGCCGACGATGCCACCAACCACCGAGGTACGCAGACGCGTGCTCTCGGAACGAAGGACCCGCATGCGCCGATCGAAGCAAACCTACCTTGCCCCTCTTCTCGCCGCCGCCGCCGTACTGGTGGCTTGCAGCAGCGAAGAAGGATCGACCGCTACCCCGCCGCCGCCCGACGGTGGCGCCTCCGCCCCCGTCACTCCGGAGGCGGCCTGCGAGCACCAGTTCCGCGTCAGCATCGAGCGCTGCATCAAGGACAGCATCGCACCGGCGACGATGACGAGCGCGCGCGAGCGCTATGTCGCAGACTGCGTGACGGCGCTCGGCCTCTCGGGATCGACGCGCACGGCAGACGAGGTCGACGCGTGCGCGAGCGCAGTCGAGGCGGAAGAGTGCGGTATCTTCGCGGAGGCCCTCCCGGCGTGCGCGCCGAAGGCAGGCACACTTGCGACGGGCTCGGGGTGCAACGTCAACGCGCAGTGTCAGAGCGGAAACTGCGAGCTTCGCGGTGAGGGGAAGGGTTGCGGCGTCTGCATGGCCACCCCCGCCGAAGGCGAAGGCTGCTCCGCCGAACGTCCAGCGTGCGCGCTCGGCACCTTCTGCGTGGGCGAGCCGAACTCGTCGCGGATGACCTGCAAGCGCGTCAGCTACGTCGACGAGAAGGCCGCGTGCAACGGCGCCGACATTCAGTGCCGGCCGGGCTTCATCTGCGCGTCCGTGGACGGAGCCAAACCGGCTTGCATCCAAGCGCTGGCCGTCGGGGAGGAGTGCCGCGACGACTCGCACTGCGCCAAGGAAGCGTTCTGCAGCCAGAAGACGGCGAAGTGCACCAACCGCGGCAAGGCGGGCGACGCCTGCGACGCGACGACCCCCTGCGCTGACGGGTTCGGCTGCGATCGCACCACCCAGAAGTGCGCGGCCTTCACCTTCGCCGAGCCCGGCGAGGACTGCGGAGGAAGCGTCGCCTGCCGCGAAGGCGTCTGCGGCCAGGGCACCGGCGCACCGCGCTGCCCCACGGTCGTCGAGGACGGCAAGGGTTGCCTCGCAGGCGCGCACATGACCTGCCGCGCGCCGGCTGCCTGCATCGGTGGGGCCTGCGTGATGCCCACCACGGCGACCTGCAAGTAACCTCGGCGCAGAAAACGCCTCGCGCATCCGAGCACCCGGACGAGGGCAACCTCGTTCGGGTGTCGACCGTGGTGCCGGTCGGCGCTGATCGGTTGGATCGACGTCCGACTCACGCTGGCCGACGGCCACCACTGCGGATGTTCGGGCGCGAGCCCGGATTCGCGATTCCCGCTGCGCGAGCCGCGCGAATCGGTCGAAGCGGCATGATCCGATCACGCCGCTTCGATTCGAGAACGGCGCAACTCGATCGGGTTGCGCCGCTCTCGCTCCGTCAGTCGCCCTTCGTCGAGCTGCCGTACTGCAGCGGGAGGCGCGGGAAGCGATCGTGGTTCTTGTGCAACGTGACCTGGTAGGTGAAGGCGCCGCCCCTCTCGCCAGTGAGCGCCGCCCAGTGGAGGAAGAAGTGCCAGAGGCGGTACCAGCGCTCGCCGTAGGCCTTCACGACCTCGGCTCGATTCGACGTCCACAGATCGCGCCACGCGCGGAGCGTGAGGACGTAGTGAGCGCTCATCCGCTCCACGTCCTCGATCTCGAAGCCTGCGTCCTCGGCGGCGCGCAGCATGCTCGAGAGCGGCAAGCTCGCGTCCGCGCCGGGGAAGATGTAGCGGCTCATGAAGAGCGCCCAGATCAGGTCCTCCGGCTTCAGCGAGAGCGCGGTGAGCGGGTTCTGCGGCTGATAGAGCTTCCGGATGCCCGTCCACTGGAGGACGAAGAGTCCGTCGTCCGCGAGGAGCTCGTGGACCTTCTCGAAGTAGGCGGCGAGGTTCTTCACCCCGACGTGCTCGACCATCTCGAGGCTGACGATCTTGTCGAAGCGCCCGGTCACGTTGCGGTAGTCCCGCACTTCGACCTTCGCGCGATCGGCGACGCCGTAGGCGGCGATGCGTGCGGTCCCGAAGTCGACCTGCTCGCGCGCGAGCGTCACGCCATGCGCCCGCGCGCCGAAGTCACGGGCCGCGCGAGCAACGAACGTCCCCCAGCCGCAGCCGATGTCGAGCAGCGACTCGCCGGGTGACAAGCGGAGCTTCGCGCACGCGCGATCGATCTTGCGATACTGCGCGTCCTCGAGCGACATCGTCGGCGTCTCGTACGATGCTGCGGTGTAGACCATCGCCTCGCCGAGGAACCAGCCGAAGAAGTCGTTCCCCCGGTTGTAGTGCTCGCCGACGATACGGCTGTCCTGCTTCTTCGAGTGGATCGCGACCTCGGGAAGGAAGTTCGTGATCGCCCACTTCACGTGCGACTCGGTGAGCCGGAACGACACCGTGTCGTGCCTCGACTCGAAGAACGGCTCCCACTTGTCCGTGGGGATGTCGACGCGCCCGTCGATGTAGGCCTCGTAGAGGTCCGACATGGGCACGCGCTTGCCCTTCCACGCCTGGGCAAGCCGGTGATCGTCGAAGGTCACGAAGTCGTGGAGGCTCATGCTCATGGAACCTAGCCGTACACCTCCTGTACCACTGGTACAAGCCATCTTTACGGCACTTCGTGCACGCACGGGGAGTGACGTTCCCGGATCGACGTGGTACCGACGCCCCATGGCCCGCCCGCGTTTCCAGCAGCTTCCGCGCGAACGTCGGGAGGAGATCCTCGGCGTCGCCGCCGCCGAGTTCGCGCGTTCGGGGTTCCACGGGACCTCGTACAACCAGCTGCTCGAACGGCTGCAGCTAGGAAAGAGCTCCGCCTACTACTACTTCGAGGACAAACGAGACCTGTTCCTCACGGTCCTCCAGCGCTGCTACGCCGCGTACTTCGCCGTCATCAAGCAGCTCGAGCCCCCGACCAGCGCTGACGGCTACTGGGCCCATCTCCATCGCACGACGGTGCTGGGCTACGGATTCATGCTGGAGGATCCCACCGCCGCGCATCTGATGCAGTGCATGCAGCGCGAGAAGGCCCTCCTCGGCGAGCTCGTCTCGAGCGAGCTCCTTGCGTCGATGCAGGACTCCTACGAAGAGATGATCCGCAATGGGCAGCGGCTCGGCGCGATCCGCTCGGACATGCCCCAGAGCCTCCTCGTCGATACCGTTCGAGACGTCGCGATGACCTTCGATCGCTGGTTCATCACCGAGCGCAGCCACGGCGGTGATGCGCCGACGCCCGAGCATGCCGCAACGATGTACACGGACGTCGTCAGGCGCATCTGTGCGCCGGTGAGCTGACGCGCCGCGCTCGACGTCCATCGCGGCGCGGACGTCGAGCGCTCTCGTTCGTCACACCAGCTTGACGATCTGCTTGCCGAGGTTCTTGCCGCGGAGCATTCCGAAGAACGCCTCGGGCGCGCCCTCGATGCCGTGCGCAATCGTCTCGTGGTAGCGGATCTTCCCCTCGGCGACCCACGCCGACAGATCGGCGAGCGCTTGGGGCCAGCGATCCATGCGGTCGGAGACGATGAAGCCTTGCAGCTTGATTCGCTTCCACAGCAGCGCGGCGACGTTCGGCAGCGGATACGGCTCGGTCGCGTTGTATTGCGAGACCAGACCGCACAGCGGCACACGCCCGAACGTATTGAGCTGGGAGAGCACCGCATCCATCACGGGTCCGCCCACGTTCTCGAAATTCACGTCCACGCCATTCGGCGTCGCCGCCCGGAGCTCGTCGACGAAGCTCGAAGAGCGGTAGTCGACGCACGCGTCGAAGCCGAGATCTCGAACGACGTAGTCGCACTTCTCCTTGCCGCCGGCGATGCCGACCGCACGACAGCCTCGCAGCTTCGCGAGCTGACCGACGACGCTTCCGACCGCGCCGGCCGCCGCTGACACGACGACGGTCTCGCCCTCCTTCGGCTCGCCGATGTCGTAGAGCCCGATGTACGCCGTGACCCCCGGCATTCCGACAGCGCCGAGGTAGACCGAGAGCGGGAGCTTGCCGTCCACCTTCTTCAGGCCCTGCCCGTCGGAGACGCCGTACTCCTGCCAGCCGAACGAGCCGACGACCTTGTCGCCGACGGCGAACGCCGGGTTCTTCGACGCGATGACCTCCCCTGCCGTACCGCCGATCATGACGTCACCCAGCGCGACTGGCGCGGCGTACGACCGAGCCTCGTTCATTCGACCGCGCATGTAGGGGTCGAGCGAGAGGACGTGGTTCTGCACGAGGACCTCGCCGTCCTTCAGCTCGGGCACCGGAGCGCGTTCGATGCGAAAGTTCGACGCGTCGGGAAACCCGGCCGGACGTGACGCGAGCCTGATCTGCGTGTTGATGACCGCCATGCCGACAACCTAGAACGCCGGCGCGCTCTCGACCACCGGCTGCGACCGGCTGTGGCCTTCGCCAGATCGCAAGCGCCGAGCGCCCCCAGAAGCGCTGGCGTGCTCAGCGCAACGCGGGCGTGGCGGTACAGCCCTTGCTCGTGAGCCCCGCCCTCGAGGAGAACAGGGGTTCGCAAGCACGGATTCTCGAGCACTGAGGTTCTGGCGCAGCACATCGGTGAGGTATCGGCGCAGCAGGGCCGCCTAAAGACCTGCTGAACCCGCTCAGCATGAGTGGGCCCCGTCCGGCCCACGTCCGAAGGAGACACGAAACATGACGATGAACAATCTTTCTCGCGCGGCCGTTGCCGCCTTCGCCCTGTCCCTTGGCGTCCTCGCGTGCGGCGACAAGGAAAAGGAGGCCGCCCAAGCCGCCGCCGCCGCGTCGGCGAAGACCGCCGAGGAAGCGACGAAAGCCGCCGAGGAAGCGAAGAAGAAGGCCGAGGAAGAAGCCAAGGCGGCCGCCGCGAAAGTGAAGGCCGAGGCGGTCAACAAGGTTCAGAAGGAACTGGACGCGGCGGATCGAAAGTTCACGTACCTAAAAGACAAGGCCGCGAAGGCGACCGCCGCCCAGAAGAAGAACGCCGACGCGGCCGTGGCCGAGGTCGACAAGCGTCGCGAAGCCGTGAAGAGCGCGATCGAGAAGCTCGCCGCCGGCGGCGATGACTGGGAGGGGCTGAAGACGGCGGTGGAGAGCGCGCTCGGAGAGCTCACCAAGGCCATCGACGGGCTGGAGGCGGTCTTTGCCAAGAAGTGAATCATTGCGGGCGGGCGGGCGTCAGCCTCGCAGACTCCATTCGGCCCGCTCGATTTGGGGCTCGCGCCCCAACCACCCGCAGCGGTGCGCCTTCGGCGCGCCTGAATTTGCCCCGCTTAGAAAGGAAAACTGACGATGTCGGCGTTCGAGCACAATTCGGAAAAGTTCGGATACATCAACCTCGAAGATTTCGACGGCGTCCAGACCGCTCTTGCACACCTCGGCTTCGATCCCGGCAAGGCTGACGGAATCGACGGCCCGAAGACCCAGACCGCGGTGCGTGCATTCCAGGCCAGCGCGGCCATCGGCATCGACGGTATCGTCGGTCCGATCACACGTCAGGCGCTCGTCGATTCGCTCGCGACCAAGGCCGACGAGGGTTCGGCCGCGAGCTGACCTCATCGGGCCTGCTCGGTCCACGCGCACACGATGGGGGCGCGTGGACTGGCGGGCACGAATCGATGTTCCATTTTTTACACCTTGAACGCCCGCCAGAGCGAAGGGTCGAAACCGCCATGTCATCTCGTCACAAGCTCTTCGAAACGAAGACTCCTTGGGCACGCCGGATCTCCGTCGTTGCCTTCGCCGCGCTGTTCGGTGCTTCTTTGCTCGTCTCCGGTTGCAAGGAGAAGGAAGACCGCTGGGCGCAGGGCGCCGCGAGCGCGGAGAAGGCCGCAGACCAGGCGCCCACCGCGACGGCCCCCAAGGCCGAGACGGGCAGCTTCAACAAGTTCTTCCCCGCCGACGGAACGAACGATCTGTCGCGCGTCTTCTCGGCCGACAAGGAGGGATACGCCGAGGCCAAGCTCTCGAAGGACGGCAAAGAGGTCGCGCTCCTGGCCGTCACGGACCTGAACGGCAAAGACGCCGACAAGAAGAAGTTCGAGAGCGCAACAGAGAAGGTGGAGACCTACCCAGTGGCGACGTTCGGCAAGAACAAGACGATGATCCTCGTCAAGGATCGCTACCAGGTCAGCGCATCCAGCACGACGCTCGACCACGAGGCCCGCAAGGCCCTCCTATCGAAGTTCGATCTTCGCGGCATCGCAGCACTCTAGAGGTCTTCATGAGCCAATCCATTCACACGCTTCTCCAGTCTCTTCCCGAGACCAGCCTCACCACGCGCGTCCTCGGCGCGCTCGACTACCTCGCCCCAGGCGAATGGCAGAACGTCACGAGCTTCGAGAAGATGGTGGAGCTCGTCACCGGTGAGACCGATCCCGCCGTCGTCCAGGCGGTGGGCGAGAAGGCCCTCCAGCTCTGGTTCGACGAGAGCACGGGGTACCAGCGCGCCGCTTCGATCTTCAAGCTGATCGACTCGGGGAGCACGTTCGCGGGAGCTGCCTCTCTCGCGAGCCTTGCCGGAGATCGGTTCCAGATCCTGAGCTTCCTGAAGGACATCACGCCGAATCCGGACACCGTGCAGGCGATCGACGCAGGCGCGAAGTTGGCCGCCGAGCTCGCTGCCTTTTGCGTGATGAACGGCCTTCCCGGCGACAGCGTGGGCGATTTCGTGAGCTCGCTGCTCTCCGCGGGCAAGGAGGACGCGATGCGCTTCTCGGCCTGGATCGCGCTCGACATCATCCTCCCGCTCGGACCGGACGGCGTCTCGAAGCTCATCGGCGCAGTCCAGAACCTCACCGAGGGTGACTTCGCGCAGAGCAAGGTGTTTCGCCTCGTCGCCGATCACCTCCCCGGCGGCTTCGCGGAGAAGAAGCAGCTCATCTCGAGCGCGCTCGACGGCGCCAAAGGCGCCATCGACGCGAAGATCCAGAGCCACGACATCAGCCAGCAAGGCATCCTGGCGAAGGTTCGACAGTACGTCGATGTCACCGACGACAAGCTCGATCTCGTCGCGGCCGCGCTCGACGTGAGCAACAACTACTACGAGCACACCGGCATCCAGACGGTCGCGCGCCGCCTCGTCACGCGCGCGTACGGCGAGATCTGACGACAGCGGCCGTGTAGAGCGCGCGAGCCGGCGGCTGCGCTGAGCTGCATCCCGCCGGCTCGCCCTCGCAGCGTCGAAGGCGGTGGCGCTCTTCCGTGGGGGCGGAAGCAGAGGCGGAGGGCCTATTCGGCAGGATCCGCGACGCGGATCGAGTGCGGGGGCAGCCCGCGCAGCTTGCGGAGGCGGGCCTTCGCGTTCTCGACGCCGAGATAGAACGCGGGGACGACGACGAGCGACAGCACCGTCGAGCAGATGACGCCGCCGATGACGGCGACGGCCATCGGTGCGCGGAACTCGCTGCCCTCGCCGTTGCCGAGCGCGGTCGGGAGCATGCCGAGCACCATCGCGGCGCTGGTCATGAGGATCGGACGCAAGCGCTCGGGGCCGGCCTCGAGGATGGCCGCGAGCGGCGTCTCGCCGTGCTCACGCACGCGGACGAGCGCGCGGTCGACGACGAGGATCGCGTTTTTCGTGACGAGCCCGAGAAGGAAGATGATGCCGATGAGGGAGCCCATCGCGAGCGAGGTTCCCCAGAGGAAGACGCCGACGATCGCGCCGACGGCCGCGAGCGGCAACGTCGTGAGCATGATCGTGATGGGGTGGATGAAGCTCTCGAACTGCGCCGCGAGCACGATGTAGATGAAGACGAGCGCGAGGCCGAACGCGACGCCCATCGCGCTGTTCGACTCCTGCATCTGCCGGACCTGACCGTCGAGCTGGTAGCTGCCGCCGGGCGGCATCGTGATCTTCGCGAACGCCGCGTTCATCTCGGGGACGAGCTCGCCGAGCGAGCGACCGTCGGGAGACGCCGCGATCACGATCTGGCGCTCACGGTCCTCGCGCTCGATCGTGCTCGGTCCCTCTCCGTGCTCGACGGTGGCGAGGTCACCGAGGGACATGAGGCCGTTCGGCGTCTGGATCGTCATCTGGAGGACGTCCTCCATCGTCGCGCGGTCCTGCTTGCCGAGACGGACGCGGATCGGCACGTCGTCCTTGCCCTGGCGGAGCTTGCCCGCCTCGTCGCCCTCGATCGCTGCACGGACCGCCATTGCCACCGTGGCCACGGGGACGCCGGCGCGGGCAGCCTTGTCGCGATCGACGGCGACGCGGAGCTCGGGCTGGCCCGGCGTGTACTTCATGTCGACGTCGGTGATGCCCGGGATGTTCTTGAGCGCGTCCTCGAACTGTTTGGCGAGCGGCGCGAGCGTGTCGTAATCGGGCGCCCGTACGAGCACCATGATCGGCGCCTCGGTCGCGCCGCCCTCGACGAAGGGCGGATCGGTCACGACGACGCGGGCGCCGGGGACCTTGTCCTTGATCGCCTGACGCGCGAGGTCCTTCAGCTCCGCGAGCCCGACGGTGCGCTCGTTCTTCGGCACCGTGATGATGCGCCACTTCGCCTTGCTGACCTCACCGCTCGGGCCGAGGGTGGACAGCACCGTGACGAAGCGCGGGTCCTGCAGGAGGACGTCCTCGGCGGGCCGCACGAGCGATGCCGTCTCCGAGAGCTTCGTGCCCGCGGGCAGCTCGATGTCGACGACGAACTGACCGCGGTCCTCGGCGTTGACGAAGTCGAAGCCGGTGAGCGCCGCGATCGGGAACATGCCGATGAAGGCGAGGAACGACAGGACGCCGACGACGAGCTTTCGCCGCACCGTCCAGCGGAGGACGGTCCGGTAGGTGTCCTCGAGCCGCTCGAAGAACCAGAGGAACGGCCGCTTCATCCAGAGGAAGCGATCGGGCGCACCGTGGACGTGCGGCTTCGAAAAGCGGCTCGACAGCATCGGGTCGAGCGTGAAGGCGACGAACATCGACATGCCGACCGCGGCCACGATCGTGAGGCCGAACTGGCGGAAAAACTGCCCGACGATGCCGGTCATGAACGCCACGGGGACGAACACTGCGGCCACCGTCAGCGTCGTCGCGAGGACGGCGAGCGCGATCTCCTTCGTGCCGTTGAGTGCGGCCGTACGCGGGGCGGCGCCGCGCTCGAGGTGCTTGGCGATGTTCTCGCGGACGACGACGGCGTCGTCGATGAGCAGACCGATGCTGAGCGAGAGCGCCAGCAGCGTCATCATGTTGAGCGAGAAGCCGAGCAGGTACATGACGAAGAACGTCGAGACGACGCTCGTCGGCAGTGCCACGGAGCTGATGAGCATCGACCGGAGGTCGAGCATGAAGAAGAGGATGACGATGATCGCCATCGCGCCGCCGAACACGATCGCGATCTCGACCTCGTGCGTGTTCTCGCGAATGAAGACCGCCTGCTCGATGATGATGTCGGCGCGGATGCCGCCCGGAAACGTCTTCTCGAGCTGGGCGAGCTTCTCCTTCACCGCGTCGTTGACGGCGATCGTGTTCGTGCCCGACTGCTTGACGACGTCGAACGCGACCGCGGGCTCGCCGTTCACGCGGATGCGCGTACGGAGCTCCTGGTAGCCGTCCTCGACCATCGCGATGTCGGAGAGGCGGACGCTCGATCCGTCCGCTGCGGTCGCGACGATGAGCGCTCGGATCTCGTCGACGTTCTTGAGCTCGCCGACCGTGCGGACGCTGATCTCCCGCGCGCCCTCGTCGTAGTGCCCCGCGGGTACGTTGAGGTTCTGCGCCCGCAGCTGCTGCATGATGGCGAGCGGAGAGAGGTGGAGCGCATCGACCTTCGCGCGATCGAGCTCGACGTGGACCTCGCGCTCGGCGCCGCCCTTCACGTCGACCGAGGCCACGCCGTCGACTTGCTCGAGCGCCGGCTTGATGACGTCGCGCGCGAACTGCGCGGTCTCCGGCAGCGAGCGACCGCCGCCGCTCAGCGTGTACGTGAGCACCGGCGCGGCGCCGACGTCGAACCGCGCGACGCTAGGCTCCTTCACCTCGTTCGGGAGCTTGTAGCGCGTCTGCGCGACACGCTCGCGCACCTGGGTCGCGGCGTCCTGCAGGTCGACGCCCAGCTTGAAGAGGATGATCGTCTGCGACATGCCCTCGCGGGACGTCGTCTTCAGGCGATCGATGCCGTTCAGCGAGACGACCGAGTCCTCGAGCGGCTTCGTGACGAGCTGCTCGACCTCCCGCGGCGAAGCGCCCGGGTACGGGATGTTGACGACGACGACCGGAAAGGAGACGTCGGGGAACAGGTCGGTGCCGAGGCGCGTGAAGCCCATGGCGCCGAGCACCATGAGCGCGACGGTCACCATGACGGTGAACACCGGACGCTTGATCGCGATCGCGGAGAGATTCATCGGTCTCCCGGTTCTTTCTCGCAGAGGCTCCGTCGAGCCTTGCCTGTTCTGCCTACTGCGCCACTTCGACCGGGTCGCCGTCCTTGAGCTCGACGTTCGGCGACAGGAGGACGACGTCCTCCACGCTCACGCCTCGCTGCACGACGAGCGAGCCGTCCTCGTCGACCGCGAACGACACCTTGGCGATCTTCGCGATCTTCTTGTCGCCCGCGGTCACCACCTTCACGACCTCGTCCTGCGAGCCGGCCCGGCGAGCGAGCGCCGGGAGGCGGACCGCCGGCATCTCGCTGGCTCCGAGGATGCGTGCTCGGACGAACCCCCAGCCGAGGAGGCGCCCGTCGTTCGGGACCTCGATCTCGACCGGCGCCCGACGTGTGGCCTGGTCGAGCGACGGGACGATCGCGATGACCTTGCCGTCCACGGAGTGCTCTCGGTAGACGATCTTCACGGTCGCGCCCTGGGCGATCAGCGGCACGTCCTCCTCGCCGACGGTGGCGCTGAGGCGGAAGCGCGACGTGTCCTCGATGTGGATCAGGGGTACGCCCGGATTCACGATCGAGCCGATGCCTGTCGGCGCCCTCGTCACGATGCCTGCGAACGGCGCGACCGCGGTGGAGAGCCCGGCCCCGGTCTTCGCGAGCTTCGTCGACGCGTGCGCGCCCTCGAGCTGCGCCTTCATCAAGGCGACCTGCTGGCGCGCCTGCTCGGCCTGCGCCTCCGGGATCGCCTTCTGCGCGGCAAGCGCCTCGGTGCGCTTCAAGGTGTCCTGCGCGAGCGCGAGGTTCGCCTCCGCCGCCCGCACGCCGGACTCGGCCTGCCCGACCTGAGCGACGGCGCGCGAGTTGTCGAGGAACGCGAGGACCTGGCCCTCGCTCACCTTGTCGCCGACGCTGACGCCGATCCTAACGAGGCGTCCCTGCGTCTCGAAGCCGACGTCCGCGTCGCGCCACGGCTTCAGGGTCCCCGTGAGATCGACGCGCGAGATCCACGTGGTGGGGGCGGGCCGCACGGTCTTCTGCGGCTCCTTCACCTTCGGCTTCGTCTCGGCGACGGCACGCTCGGCTGCGAGCGTCTCCTTCTTCGCCACCGCCTGCTTTACGCGCACGCCGATGAGGCCGAGAAAACCGACCCCGAGACCGAGGGCGATCACGAGCCCAATCCGGCTGCCTCGCTTCGGTCCACCGAGCGTCTGGGGAGGTTTTGGCCCCCCGCCTCTCGACTCCGTTCCGTAGGGAGTGCTGCCTTCCATTTCGGTCACCCTCTCAATCTCTCGCCGCCCGCACCCGCGACATCGAAGCGGGACTCGTCACGCCACCCGAGGCACTTGGCCAAAGCTCGTGGATCCCCGTCGACCTTCGCCGGTTCCGACGATCGAGCGCCGCGAGCAGCTCGGGGGTCCCGAACGCGCGCACGAACGTCTCCTGGGCGAACTCGAGCCACGTCTCGAACGGCGGTCGTCGCTCCGACTTGATCATCTTCAGCGACAGCTCCTCGTAGGCGCCGCCCATGAGGGTCGCTGCGAGCTCGATGTCCGTCTCCGGCCGAACGAGACCGTCCTGACGCCACTGCTCGAGCCACTCGCGGCTCCGGCGCTGGATGTCCACGTGGAACGCCTCGAACAGGTAGAGATAGTCGCCCCGACACGCATGCACGATCCGCATCGTGGGCCGGCTCTCCCAGAGGAACTCGAAGAGCTGCACGTCGCGTTCGATGCAGAAATCGAGCAGCGCGTAGGGATCGGCGACCGTGTCGGGGTACTCCGCCGGAGGGGCGAAGAAGGACGTGCACCGCGTCAGCCAGGTCTCGACGATCTGCTTGAGCGCGGCCTCCTTGCTCTCGAAGTGAATGTAGAACGCCCCCTTCGACAGGCCAGCCTTGCGCGCGATGTCCTCCACCTTCGCGCCGACGATGCCGCGGTCCGCGAACACCTCTTCGGCAGCGCGAAGCAAGGTCGCCTTCGCTTTCGGGTCTGCAACTCGTGACACCTCGCCCTCCCTCCTCAACCCGGTGCCGTCGGCAACACGACCGTGTCCGAGCTCATGGTTGAGCTCCTGCGTGACCGGCCGGTCAATAATAGGCTCTGGCATCTAGCAGACAAGGTCGCGAGCTCCTCCATCGATTTTCGAGCTGAACCCGATGACGCGCTTTGTTTGGCCCAGCTAGGGCCGACATGCGATGCCGGGAAGTCATGGGGCCTTCAGCCAGAAGGGGGAGCCTCCAGCAAGGAGCGCTCGCGAACCGCGATCCCGACCTCGGAGAGCTCCGGCGGATCGCCGAGGAGACTGCCCGTGAGCGCGGGCAGAAGCCGACGACGACGCATCTGCTGGCCGCGATTGCGAGCGGGCGAGACGACGCTGCGCAGCTACTGCTCGAGCGCCGCCTCGATCCGGAGGTCATCCTGCGCGCAGCGCGCGTGACGACCGACGACGCTGTCGACGGGGTTGCCCGCGCGATCCAGAAGGCGCGCGAGGTCGCCGGACGCACGGGTGCAGGCCGCACCGACGCCCGCTCGATTCACGTCCTCTTCGCCCTCTGCCAGGAGCAGGGCACGGCCGCACATCGCGCGCTCGTCCAATGCGGGACCGACGTCACACGACTCCGTGTCGCGTCCATGCAGCTTGCGATGGGTCTCGTGCCTCCCCGCCGTCCCGTTCCGATCTCGTCCGCGAGCACCGCCGCCATGGCATCGAAGGCGCGAGGCACCGCGAGCCAGCTCACGCCGCAGATCACGCCACCACCGGCCAGCGCACGTCCGAGCGGAGTGATGCCGGTCGCTCCGGTCGTGCGTCCGCCGGCTCCGGTGGACAAGCGTCCGCAGACGCCGCCGGCACCGAAGGCGCCGCCGGCGATGAAAGCACCGCCGGTGATGGCTCCGCCGAAGGTGGCGCCTCCCGCGAAGGACGCGCCGAAGGCGAAGCGCCCTGCAAAGGACACGGCGAAGCCGTCCTCGACGAGCAGCCGCTTCGCGCTCGATCCGAAGCAGTTCCCGCTCCTCTCCCAGATCGGCAAGAACCTCACCGAGCTCGCGGCGCGCGGCGAGCTCGATCCCGTCGTCGGCCGCGAGGCGGAGATCGAACGGGTGCTCGACGTGCTCGCGAAACGCGAGCGGAGCAACGCATGCCTCGTCGGAGGCCCGGGCGTCGGCAAGACGAGCATCGCGCGTGCGCTCGCCCAGCGCGTCGCCAACCGCGACGACGTCGCTTGCTTCGAAGAGAGCGTCGTCATCGGGATCGAGCCGGCGGCGCTCCTCGCAGGAACGGGCATCCGCGGTTCGCTCGCCGAGCGCATCACGCAGCTCAAGGGCGAGATCGCGAAGGCGAAGGATCCGCAGACCGGCCGAAGCCGCATCATCGTGTTCTTCGACGAGACCCACGTCCTGTTCGGGCCCGAGGCAGGCGACGAGGCCACGACCGAGCTGAAGCTCGCGCTCTCCCGTGGGGAGATCGCGTGCATCGGCGCGACGACGGAGCACGAATACCGCCGCTCGATCGACGCCGACCCCGGGCTCAGCCGCTGCTTCACGCCGATCGAGGTGACGGAGCTCGGCCCCGAGGACGCGATGCTCGCGACCCTCGGCGTCGCGCCCCTCTTCGAGAAGCATCACTCCTGCACCTTCCAAGAGGAAGCGATCGCGAAGGCGATCACGTGGAGCGTGCGTTACATCCCGAACAAGGCGCTCCCCGACAAGGCGGTTCAGATCCTCGACCTCGCGGGCGCACGAACGCGCCGGCGGGGCGAGAACGACGTCGGCATCGAGCAGATCGCCGAGGTCGTGAGCGAGCTCGCGGGCGTCCCCGAAGAGCGCCTGCTCGAGACCGACGCCGAGCGGCTCCTCCGCATCGAAGAGCTCCTCGGCGAGCGCATCGTCGGCCATCGGTTCGCGCTCGAGAAGATCGCGACGGTGCTCCGGCGAAACGCCTCCGGCTTCCGCTCGCGGCGGCCGATCGGCACGTTCTTGCTCCTCGGTCCGACGGGCGTTGGCAAGACGGAGACGGCGAAGGCGATCGCGCAGTGCCTCTTCCACTCGGCCGACGCGATGACGCGGCTCGATCTCTCGGAGTACGCCGAGTCCCACGCCATCTCTCGCCTCGTCGGCGCCCCTCCCGGTTACGTCGGTCACGACTCGGGCGGACAGCTGACGGAGGCCGTCCGCCGGCGACCGTACCAGGTCGTCCTGCTCGACGAGATCGAGAAGGCGCACCGCGACGTGCTCGAGGGCTTCCTCCAGGTCTTCGACGAAGGTCGCATGACCGACGGACGCGGCCGCACGGTCGACTTCACGAACACGGTCATCCTCCTCACGTCGAACATCGGCGCCGACCTCTCGCCGAAGGCGAGCTCGCGCGGCCGCATCGGGTTCGGCGCGGAGCCTTCCGGCGGCAAGAGCCGGCAGCTCTCGACGGACAGTGAGCGCGAGATGACGCGCTACCGAGAGGCCGTGACCGACGCGGCCCGACGCGCGCTTCCGCCGGAGCTCTTCAACCGTCTCGACGAGGTCCTCGCATTCGCACCGCTCACGCGGGAAGACGTGGCGGAGGTCGCTCGGAGGATCCTCCGCGCGCTCGCCGCCGACCTCGAGAGCGCCCGAGGCGTCAAGCTCGACGCAAGCCCCGCCGCGATCGAAGCGCTCCTCGACGCGGGCGGGTTCGATCCCGAGATGGGTGCACGTCCCATGCGTCGCGCCATCGGCCGTCACGTCGAGGCCCCGATCGCGGAGCTGCTCCTCAAGGGCGAGCTTCGTCGCGGAGACGTCGCGCTGGTCGAGGTCGAGAACGGCGCGATCGTCGTCGATGCCGTGACCCCCGACGCCTGACGGCTCCCACCGCTCGACGGAGTAGACTCGAATCATCCGCCCGCTCCACGCTCTCCTCGCCATCGCATTGCTCGGCGCGACCGCATGCGGTGCCGCGGAGGGCGCGGCGCGCGCACGACCGGAGACGAAAGGCGGGAACGCTCGCCTCGCCACCGCGACATCGACGGGAGAAGGAAAAGGCCTCACCCGAAGGGCCGCCCTCCGCTACGACATCCGCGGTCGTCCCTTCCCGATGCCGACGGTCTCGGGGACGATCGGAGGAAAGCCGGTGTTGATGCTCGTCGACACGGGCGCCAACTCTCACGTCGTCGCCGGCTGGCTCGCCCGCAAGCTCTCGCTCCCGATGCGGAAGCTCGGAGACCTCGGGAGCGATCACGTCGGCAAGTCGATCTCCACCTACCGGATCGACGAGCTCGAGATGACGATCGACGGCTGGGGCCCTCTCTCGACGACGACCGTGCTCGCGACGGAAGTGCCCGACGCGTTCGAGAGGCTCGGCATCGGCGCGTTCATCTCGCCGCAGCGCCTCGACGAGGAGGGTGATGCGGTCGTCGTCGATCTCGCGAAGGGCGAGCTCCGCTCCGCGTGGTGGGACGAGGCCCACGACGAGCTCTCTGCTACCGGAACGCCGCTCGTGCACCCGGACCAGGCTCGCGCGTGCGAAGAGAACGACGGTCCGGTGAAGGCCCTCGCGTTCGTGGTGCCGGCGACGCTCGACTCGCACCCGGTGCAGCTCCTCGTCGACACCGGCGCACCGTACTCCGACGTCTTCACCACGTCGGCCGCAGGCCAGAAGCTCGCGAGTCGGAGCACACCGAACAAGGAAGCGGTGTACACGGTGGCGGGAAAGATCTCCGCGCGCAAGCTGAAGGGCGTCCGCGTCACCAGCGGCGCGTTCACGCTCACGGCCGACGTCGATCTGATCCAGGGCGCTGCCGACACCTCGTGCCCCCGCGACGGCGTGCTGGCGATGGACGTCCTGCGCTCGTGCACGCTCCTCTTCGGTCGCTCGCAGGCCTACGGACGCTGCCTGCCCCCGAAGTGAGGGGCGAGCGCGGTGCCGCCCGCAACTCAGCGATCCGCGCGCGCGAGCTCCTCAGCGACGGCCGCGAGCACGGAACGCGCAGCGTCGATCGACTCGGGCGGCATCCGGCCGAGCGCACGGCGCACCGCGGCCTCGACGGTGCCCGCCTGCGTGGCGTCGATCGTCTCGCCCGGCGGCAGCAGGACGAACTTCGATCGCCGCGCGTCCCCCGGATCCTTGTCGCGGCGGACGAACCCTCGATCGACGAGGCGGCGGAGAACGCCCGTGAGCGTGCTCGGATGCACATGCACGAGCTCCGCGAGGCGGCCCGCGGCGATCTCGGGATAGCGACCGATGAGGCGGATGATGGTCCGCTGCATGCCCGTGACGCCGAGCTCGACCTCCATCCGCTTCGAGCGTCGCTGGAGGCCGTGATCGACGGCCCAGAGAAGGCGGAGGAAGTCGAGGGCGACGCCGAGCTGGCCCGACTCGCGTGCCGACGTCGCCTGCGCGCCGCGGGCTCGCGCCCGTTTCTCTGCCGCGGTCACTGGCCCACCACGACCGGCAGGCGGACGCGCTTCGAGGGAAGGGTCACCGTCCCGAGCTCCGGAGAGAGAGGCAGCGCCTGGTTCTTCGCATAGACCGGATGACGCCCGCGGGTGCGGTTCCACTCGGCGACGCTGGCCGTCGCCTTCATTTTCTCGATGACCTGGCGCCAGCCGATGCCCGTGTTGTAGGCGCAGAAGCTGATCTCACCCATCTGCGTGCCGTAGGGGATGATGCACATCTCGGTGCGACGGAAGTCGTAGTTGTAGAGGTCCTGGAACCACATCCCGGCGACGAAGAGGACGCGCCACTCGAACTCGCCGGCGTCGCTCTCGTGCTCGCCGATCTTCTTCCCGCGCGCGCCGGTCTGACTGAGGAACTGCTTCAGAAGCGTGGGGAAGGTCACCGGCGACGCGTCGGCGTCGAAGTTCTTCAGGAGCGCGATCGCGAGCTCGGCGAGGGTGAGCGTGCGGCCTCGAGCAGCGTCGGTGATGTCCTGGAGGTCCGAGAGCAGTGCCTCGAGATCGAGGAACTGGGTGAGCGGGACCGCCTGCTTCGTCTTCTTGTTCACGAAGAGGACGGTGCCGACTCCGCAGTTCGGGTGACAGCCGCACTTCATCGAGCCCCAGTCGGCGCGCTCGCCGAGCAGGTGGTCGGTGAGGTCGCTGAACGGGCCCATCGCCGACAGCGGGAACCAGTCGCGGAGCGGCTCGGTCACGCCGGTCTGCGCTTTGATGTCGTGCGCGAGGTGACTGAGGGTGTAGCGCTGGCGAGCGCGCTGCTCGTCGGAGATGTCCTCGTCGCGACCGGTGAAGCTCACCGGCTGGAAGCTCACGACGGTGACCTTGTCGGCGTTCTCGATCGCGAAGTCGACGATGCGACCAACCTCGTGATCGTTCACGCCGTTGACGACCGTGACGACGAGGATGACGTCGATGCCGGCGGCATGCAGGTTCTCGATCGCGCGCACCTTCACGTCGAAGAGGTTCCCCACCTTGCGATGAGAGTTGACCTCGTTGCCGACGCCGTCGAACTGGAGGTACGCCATGCGGAGGCCGGCGGCCTTCGCCTCGCGCGCGAAGTCGGGCTCCTGCGCGAAGCGGATGCCGTTCGTCGCGCACTGCACGGCGAAGAACCCCTTCTCTCGCGCGTAGCGGATGGCGCGGAGGAAGTGCGGACTCAGCGTGGGCTCTCCGCCGGAGAACTGGATGCTCATCTGACGGCGCGGCTGCACTGTGAGCGCGTCGTCGAGGATCTTCGCGATGTCGTCCCACTCGAGCTCGTGGACGAAACCGACCTGGTTCGCGTCCATGAAGCACGGGTCGCACATCATGTTGCAGCGGTTGGTGAGGTCGACGGTGAGGACGCTGCCCCGCCCGTACTTGATGCTGGAGCTGCCGTGCTCGCGGAGCTTCGTCAGCGGGGCGAGGAAATCGCGGCCTGGATACAGCCTCTCGATCCGCCGGAGGAACTCGGCATCGATCGCCATCACGTCCTCGAAGACCCCGTGCGTCGGGCACTCCTTCTTCATCAGGATCGTCGGCCGGCCGTCACGCACCTCTTCCACGATGTGCGCGCGGATCTCGCCGGGCCGCCCGTCGATGAGCGTTCGGAGATCGGTCTTCCCGGAGAGGACGTCGGAGCGGACCTCCTTCACACAGCGCGGGCAGAGCGAGTCGGTCTCACGGGGGAATCCGAGCTGGGGGAAGGAGCGCTCGCGGCGCTTCGGGAGTGGAGCCGGAGCCCAGGACGGCTGGGGCGCCGGACGCTCGATCGCACGGTTCAGTCGCCGGATGACCGGCCACAGATGACGAGCCGTCGTCGAGAGAGCGCGCTGGAGCACGGTCGGGACATTAGCCAAACCGCGTGGTCGCCACCAGGGGGCTCCGGGGCGGGTCAGACAGGGATGCCCAGCGCCCGCATCAGGACGAACGCGAGCGCGCCGATGGCCGCCGCGCCCGGAACCGTGAGCACCCACGACCAGACGATGCGCTGAGCGACCCCCCACCTCACCGCCGACAGCTTGCGGACGGAGCCCACGCCGACGATGGCGCCGGTGATCGTGTGCGTCGTCGAGACGGGGATCCCGAGCGCCGTCGCCGTGAAGAGCGTGGCGGCTCCGGCCGACTCGGCGGCGAAACCGCCGACCGGCGCGAGCTTCGTGATCTTCATGCCCATCGTCTTCACGATCCGCCAGCCTCCGCTGAGGGTGCCGAGCCCCATCGCGGCGTGGCAGGCGAGGACGACCCAGAGCGGGATGGGTTGAGGTTCTCCCTTCGGCGCCGCGACGACCACCTGGTTCGCGAGCAGCGCGGCGACGATGATGCCCATCGTCTTCTGGGCGTCGTTGCCGCCGTGCCCGAGCGAGTAGAGCGCCGCCGAGACGAGCTGTCCGCGCCGAAAGATCCAGTCGACCGTGCGCGGCGAGCGCTGGCCGAAGAGCGCCATCGTCAGCTTCATGATCGCGAAGCCGAGGACGAGGCCAATCAACGGCGAGAGCAGGATGAACAGCGCCGTCTTCCCGAAGAACGGGAGGTCGAGCGCTCCTGCTCCGGCCTTCACGAGCGCGGCACCGGCGAGCCCCCCGAGGAGCGCATGCGAGGACGACGTCGGCAGCCCCCACCACCACGTCAGGAGGTCCCAGATCACGGCGCCGACGAGGCCGGCCGTGACGAGCCCGAGCGTGACCACAGCGGGGTCGATCCCCTTCGCGATGTTGCCGGCGACATGTGTACTGAAGACGAGGAACGCCACGAAGTTGAAGGTCGCGGCCCAGATGACCGCGACGTTCGGGGAGAGGACGCGCGTGGAGACGACGGTTGCGATGCTGTTGGCGGCGTCATGGAAGCCGTTGATGAAGTCGAAGACGAGCGCCAGGACGATGACGAGAACGAGCGCGGTCATGTCACGCGTACTCGAGGACCACGCCTTCGACGACGTTGGCGACGTCCTCGCAGCTGTCCATTGCCGACTCGAGGCTCTCGAAGATGTCGCGCCACTTCATGACCAAGAGCGGCTCGTTCCCCCTCCTGAAGAGCTCGGCGGTCGCCTTGCGGTGCACGGTGTCGGCAGCGTTCTCGAGCCGATTCACCTCCACGCACAGCTCGAGGATCGCCGGCGCCTGCTTCATGTCGTGGAGTAGTCCGGTCGCCTTCCCGATCGCCTCGCAGGCACGAACAAGAAGCTCGGCGAGCTCGCTCGCCTCCTTGGGAGCGGTCCGCACCTCGAACAGAGCCAACCGATCGGCGGCCTCCTCGATGAAGTCGAGGACGTCATCCATGCACGTGATGAGATCGTGGATGTCGGTGCGGTCGAGCGGCGTGATCCAGTTCTCACGCAGGCGCTTGATGGTGTCGTGGGTGATCCGGTCGCCCTCGCTCTCCACCTCCTTGATCCGCGACGCGGTCGAGATCGCCATCTCATCGGCGGGGCCGGCACCGTCCTCGCTCACGTAGGGCGCGCCGGGGATCGCCGCGAGGCGCTTGATGAGGTCGAGGAGCATCTTCGCCGCGTCGACGCTACGGTCGGCGTGGCTCGAGAACGCGCTGAAGAACGCCGCATCCTTCCGGCTCGAACCGAACATGAGCCTGCCTCTCGAACCATTGGCGCCTTCGCCGGGGGCCGGCTGATGCAAGAGGTGGACGCACCTGGACGCATGCCTGGAGGAGCTGCGATAGTGGCGCCGTGCAGGGGAAAAACCTCGTCATCGGTCTCCTCGGCGCGCTGGTCGCCGCGCTCGGGTTCGTGTTTTGGCTGGGCGCCACCGGCGGCGGGCGGGCGTCCGACAGCGGCCTCGCGCAGTCGTCCGTGGGTCGCGCTCCGCCGGAGCCACGACCAACCTCCACAGCAACGACGGCCGCGCCCGACAGCGGTGCGGATCACGACGGGGGCACGGTCAGCGCGACCGTGACGGATACGCCGGACGGCGGCAAGGGCCGCTGAGCTGCGTCGAGCGCGGGCGATCGCAGCCGAGCTCCGCCGCACCCGCATGCACATCACGGGGGCGCGGCTTGGCTGACCTTTCGAGGAAGTGCTGACCTTTCGAGCGAAGTGATGGGCATGATGTGCGCGAGGACGAGCCGACGCCGATGAAGAGCCACACCGAATACTTCACCTTCAATACGAAGAAGAAGCGCGAGCTCGTGCACCTCACGCCGAAGCTCGAGGAGGTCCTCGAGCGCGCGAACGTGGCCGAGGGCTTCATGCTCGTCAGCGCGATGCACATCACCGCCGGCGTCTTCGTGAACGACAACGAGCCCGGCCTCCACGAGGACATCTGGAAGTGGCTCGAGGGGATCGCGCCATTCAAGGACGACTACGCGCATCACCGCACCGGCGAGGACAACGGTGACGCGCACCTGAAGTCGCTCCTGATTCATCACGAGGTCATCGTCCCCATCACGAAGGGACGCCTCGACCTCGGGACGTGGCAGCAAGTCTTCTACGCCGAGTTCGACGGCCAGCGGAGCAAGCGGCTCATCGTGAAGGTCCTGGGGGAGTGACGGCATCGATGCGTCGCGCGCTCTTCCCTGCCCTCGTCCTCGCATGCAGCTTCGCGACCGCCTGCGGTCCCGCCGCGGGCCAGCCCCAGGGACCGGATGCGAGAGCTGGTGACGGAGCCAAGGCGTTCGAACAGGTCGAGGACGAGGTCCTACGCGATCTCGCGGCCGTCGACCGCCGCATCGCGCAGCGCGCGCGTGTGACGCCGCCTCCGGAAGACCTTCGCCGCGTCGCGATGGCCGCCGTCCTTCGCGAGGATCCCACCGTCGTGGTCGTCGACGGCGCGATCGATCCGTTCTCCTTCGATGCGCGTGCACGCGGCCTTGCCAGCGCGAAGCAGAAGATCACCGCCCTCCCCTCCGGTCCGCGCGCGAGCGAACGCGACCTGCTCGCCCGACTCGTCGAGGAGGAGGAGGTCCGCCTCGAGGAAGAGCGCGCGCTGCCGCGATCGGCGAGCTCCCTCGTCCGCGCGATCGTGGAGACCTGGCAAGCACCGAAGAACCCTCGTGAAGCCGCCGATGCCGACCGCTGGCTCGCGCGGAGGCTCGCGAGCGTGCGTGAGGCGATGGCTGGGTCGAACGATCCGGCGACGGCCCTCGACGTGGTGCGCGCCCGTGAGCTCGATGACGCGCTCGACGCGCTCGAGCGCCTCGTATCGGTTCCCGGCTTCACGGGCGCGATGCAGGAGCTCGTCCGCGTGCGCGACGCGCTCGAAGCCGCGGGGGCGAAGCCCGCGGCGAAGGCGCATTCGGAGTGGACCGTGATCGCGCGCCGGGCACGAGCGCACCTCGGGATCACCGAGTCGCCGGACGACCTCGCGCGTGCGCTCGCCGCCGCCGAGGCCGACCTCCGAGCCCAGGCGGAGAAGGCGGTCGCCTCGGCCGGCCTCGGCCCGGATGATCTCGCGACGAGCCTCGAGAAGCACGTCTTCGTATCCGGTCCGTGCCTCGACGCCGTACCGGGCTCACGCGTCCGCTCGATGGCTGCGCCTCTCGAGCGCGAGCCGGCGTGTCATCTACGCCACCTCGTCTCGCAGATGGAGGACGAGCGGGAGCGCGCGCTTGCCCTGGCCGCGATGCACGACCATGTCGCGATCGCATCGTGGGCGCTCGATGTCGCGCGGGGCGCGTCCACGATCGACGAGGCCGAAGCCCGGCATCGCCTCTTCGTCCCCGTCCTCCCCGATACCCGCGCGCGCTACGAGCGCATCGCCCTCGCGCGCCCGGTCGCCGCGATCGGCGCAGGCGAGGCCGTGCGCATCCTCTCGGCGGGTGATCCGAAGACGCGCGCCGGCGCTTGGTCGGCGCTCGGCGACGTTCCATTCGACGTCGCACGCAGGGAGCTCGGAGCGATCCGCGCCCCCGGACACTGAGCTCCCGCGTGGAACACGCCCCGGACGGGGCGAAGGCTCGCGCGGCACAATACTGCCCGCGCGAGCGTCTGCAGATCAGCTCTGCGCGGCGGCGGCGCGGACGCCGCTCTTGGAGATCTTCGCGAGCTTCTCTTCGACGAGCTGGTCCGCGACGCGGTAGGTCGGCGTGCCGGTCTTCTCGCTCCGATCGGAGATCTCGAAGATCGTGTCGAAGATCTTCATCGTCTTGTCGCGCGCCTTCTCCGCGTCGTAGCCGATGACTTCCTGGGCCACGTTGCAGAGACCGCCGGCGTTGATCGCGTAGTCGGGCGCGTAGAGGATGCCGCGCGCGTGAAGGTCGTCGCCGTGGCGCGGCTGCGCGAGCTGGTTGTTCGCGGCGCCAGCCACGATGCGCGCCTTGATGCGCGGGATGCTCGTGTCGTTCAGCGCCGAGCCGAGGGCGCACGGGGCGATGACGTCACACTCGATCTCGAAGATCTGCTCGAGCGGCACGATCACCGCACCGAACTCGCGCTGCGCGCGCTCGGCCTTGAGCGGGTCGATGTCGGCGACGGAGATCTTCGCGCCCTGCGCGTGGAGCTCCTTGCAGAGGTGATAGCCGACGTGACCGACGCCCTGGACGGCGACGTGGATGCCGTCGAGCGAGTCACGCTTCATGCGGTACTTCACGGACGCCTCGATGCCGCGACGAACGCCGAGCGCGGTGAACGGCGACGGGTCACCGGAGCCGCCATGGGCCGGGCCAACGCCGGTGACGTGCTTCGTCACCGTACGGATGACCTCCATGTCCTCGAGGCTCGTGCCGCTGTCCTCGGCGGTGATGTAGTGACCGCGGAGGTCCTCGATGAAGTTTCCGAACGCACGGAACATCGCCACGCGGTCGAAGTGCTGCTTCGGCCGGATGAGGACGCTCTTGCCGCCGCCGTGCGGGAGCCCCGCGAGAGCAGCCTTGTAGGTCATGCCGCGCGCGAGCCGGAGCGCGTCGATGATGGCGTCCTCGTCCGAGTCGTACGGAAGGAAGCGACATCCGCCGAGCGCCGGGCCGAGGCGGGAATCGTGGACTGCCACGATCGCCTTCAGGCCGCTCGCCTTGTCGTGCTTGAAGTGAACCTCGCCGAAGTCGTACGCACTGAGATGTCCGAAAAGATCCATCGCGCGATCCTCGTAGCACAGACGAGGCGCCGCCTGGCAAGCCGTGGTTCGTGCACGACCCGTGACGCGGCGTGACATGAACACCTGCGCATCCCACGACGCCGAGCACGTCGTATTTCGAGGCGATCGCGATGCGCGCGGCGACGGTCGAGCTCGCTCGCACGACCGGCGCACCTGACCTGAACGGGCACGTCGACTGCCTCCGGCACGCCGCCATGATGGCCTGCCTTGCTCCACCGGGAGGAGAGGCTCGATGACCCGTCACCTCCTCGCCTCCGTCCTCGCGTCCGTGAGCCTCACGAGCCTCTCTGCTTGCGACGACTCGCCGCCTGGCTCGACGACCACCGAGCCCCGGCCCGTCGCGAACGACGACAACGTTCCCTTCCCTTCCGCGGAATCCGGACAGGGCGCTGCGCCCGCGGACGCGGACGGAGCGACAACGCCACAACCCGCGCCGACATGTGCACCGGACACGTCGATGCCGCTCGGCAACTCGTACACCGCGCTCACGTGCCTCCCGCAGCTCGATGCGATCGGCTACTGGCAGTCAGCTCGAGAGTGGGCCACGTACGACGATGTGCCCGTGACAGTCGCGGTGCTCGACCTCTCGTTCCTCACCGATCACCCCGACATCGCAGGCGCCGTCGACATGACGTGGAACTTCATGCAAGCGGACTGCACGGCGTTCGATCTCGGTAAGGGCGCTTGCAGGAAGGTGGCACCGCCCGTCCCCCGTCCGCCGCCTCCGCCGACGTCCGGAGAGGAGTCGATGATGCTCATCCACGGGACCATGATCGCAGGGATCATCGCGGGGCGCGGCGTACCGGGTCAGGGTGTCGTCGGGGTGAATCCATCCGCGAAGCTCGACCTCTTCGTCCGCGACATGAACACCGACAACCTCTCGGCGCTGCGCTTCGCGATCGACCGACACGTCGACATCATCTCGATGAGCTGGCCGCTCGGAGCTCAGGTCGGCAACAAGGACGTCCCCGAGTTCAAGGCGCTGCTCGAAGCCGCGACCGAACAAGGGACGGTCATCGTCATGGCGGCCGGCAACTCGAGGATCGACGTCGATCGACAGCCCGTCTACCCCACCCGCTACTCGTCCATCCCGGGGGTGATCGCCGTCGGCTCGCTCGACGCGAACGGTGACCTCTTCACCCAGTTCTCCAACTACGGTCCGTCGTACGTCGATCTCGGCGCACCGGGGACGGCAGCCTCGGCGGGCGGTGACTTCCAGCGCGGCCGCTACAGCGTGCAGGTCGGAACGTCGTACTCGGGCCCGATGGTCGCCGGCGCCACCTCGCGCGTCATCCAGTACATGAAGCGAAAGAACGCGACCTACACCGCCGCCGACATCGAACGCCTCGTCGTCGAGGGCTCACGCTCGAGCCCCAAGCTCACGCCCTTCTTCAAAGACGGCCGCCAGCTCGACATGACGTCTCTCCTCACCCACCTGAAGACGAGCATCCCCTGATTCGCCGATGACGAGAGGCGCATCGTGCTGCAAGCAGATGCTCGAACGCATCGTCTCCATACTCGTGAACCGCGCGCGAAGGTTCGAAGGCTCGGGATCGGTCACGGGCTCGGGTTGCGCTTGCTGGGTATGGCCCCAGAGAAGAGGCGCTCGTGGTCGAGCGGAGCGACAACGTCGCCACCAATTTCCTCGCGGCGGACGCGTGCGCCATCGCGAAGCTCCCGATCGTAGAGAGAGAGAGAGAGAGAGAGAGAGAGAGAGAGAGAGAGAGAGAGAGAGAGAGAGAGAGAGAGAGAGAGAGAGAGAGAGAGAATTTTCACAGGGAGACAGGGAGACAGGGAGACAGAGGCCCTGCTTCCGTTTCTACCTGGACCCTCATGGGCGCTCCCAGAATTGCTTCGCAATTCTGCTCGCAGAATTGAGCCTCCCTTTCGACCTGCGAGGTGGTTCAGCAGAGGCACTGGCGTCATTGCCGGCTGCCCAGCTCGCCTGTAGCTAGGCACTCGCGACGATGCAGAACGGCTCGAGTAGAAGCGGCGAACTGAATGAAGACCCCCGCCATGTAGCTAGGCACTCGCGACGATGCAGAACGGCTCGAGAAAGCTCGCTCGACCATCGAGGACGGCGGCCCTCGATTCATGTAGTTTGCACAAGCAACTCGCGGCGCGCGCGCGCCGACACGACGCGACGCGACGCGATCATAGGGTCGCGTGCACGCGCTCCACGACGGCGCGCGACACGAAGCTCGATTCGTGAGCTCCACACCGCGCCCTCTCCCGAAGGTCTCGGGCCGGAGCGTGGAAGACGCGCCGTTTGGGGGAGGCCCATGATGCCTGGAAGCGAGATCTCCCTTTCCGAAGGAAATGCGAAGCATTTCCTGAGGCCCGCGAGGCACCAGGTCGAAAGTGAAGACGGCCCCTCTCGCTCCCTGTCTCCCTGTCTCCCTGTGAATCTCTCTCTCGATGGAGGCGGACCGAACGGCGATCTCGCCCTCTACGCATCGACTCCGTCCCGAAGGAGCCCGAAATGACGAAAGGCGCGGTGGTGGCCGCGCCTTTCATCACTCGTCGTCGGTTCGGTCAGTGACCGTGGCCGTCGTCCGGGCCGTGTCCCATCCCGTGGGGCATTCCCGGCATCCCCGGCGGCATCCCCGGCATTCCGGGCATGCTCGGCATCTCGAGCTTGGCGGGGCCGGCCCCGGCGTCGGGCGACTTCTGGAACTTCGACACCTCGGCCGTCGCCCAGTCCGCCGAGTACGACGGGATGCTGTAGATCGTGTCCGAGCCTTCCTTCATCGCCCAGCGGTTCGTGCCCGTCGACGTCTTGCCGACCTTCACGACGAACTTGCCGGCGTTGTCCTTGAGCTGGATCGTGACCGTCGCGTCCGGAGCGTCGAGCCCGGTGTCCGCCGCCGTCTTGCCGTCGCCGAAGTCGTCGGCCGTGAGCGACTTGAACGCGCGAACGGCGTCCTTCACCTTCTCCTCGTCGAAGCGCTCGATCGGGCGGCCCTTCCAGGAGCCCGACCACTTGTCGCCTTCCTTCGTGAAGGAGAGCGCGCCGTCCTTCTTCTCGATGACGATGCCGTTGGCGTTCTGATCGTCGAACTTGAGGATCTCGGTATCGCGGAAGCCCTTCGCCTCGCGCGTGTAGAGGTAGCTCGAGTACCCCGTGACGGCGTAGATGCCGGGCTTGCCGTCGACCATCGCCATCTGGCCACGCATACCGGAGCTGCCGAACGTGAGATCGAGCTTCTTGTCGCCGCCCTTGTACGCGACGACGTGGACGCCCTTCTCCGGGACGAAGTCGTAGTCCTTCTTCGACTCGTCCGAGGCGGCGGAGACGATGACCTCCTTCGCCTTCAGGTCCTTCAGGTTCTTCACGAGCTGGTCGACGTTGCCCTGGTTGGCCGCAGCCTCCACCGGCTTCGTCATCGTCCACTGCTCGCCCTTCTTCTCGAGGACGATCTCGTCTTTTTCGCCGTTCTTGACGCTGATCTTGTCGAGCTCGTCCGGCGCCTTGATCTCGGGGAGCTCCGCGCTCGTCGTCGACGAGGTACCGATCTGCGCGTCCTTGTTCTTCGCGTAGTAGATGGCGCCGCCGAGCGCGGCGAGAACGACGACTCCTGCGTACAGCTTCGTGCTCTGGCTCATGATCTCGCTTGCTATCAGAGAGGTTGTGACGACTCCTCGCCCGTGAGCGCGAGGAGTCGTCAGGTCATCAGGCGGCCAGGAGGTCGACGTTCTGGCGGCGTGCCTCGCGGATACGCCAGAGGACGATGCCGAGGCCGACGAACAGGACCGGGATGCCGAGGGTCATCGTGCCCTCGATCCAGCGCTGCTTCGTCTTGCGCTCCTTCTTGATGCGATCCTCTTCCTTCTTCAGCTGCTCCTCGGTCATGTCTTCGCCCGCCTTGGGCTTGACGACGTCGCCGTACGCGAGGTTCGGCTCCATGAGGATCTTCGCGCTCGCCGCGAGGAGGTCGACGTCGCCCGTCATCCAGTCGAGGAGGTTCTTCGTCTGGAGGATGAACGTCGTTCCGATGAGCTGGACGTACGGTCCGGCGATCTGGTTGAGGAACTCATCGCCACCGCCACCGGGCATCATCATGCCCATCTGGCCCATGTCCGGGCCCTGGCCGGAGCGGACGAACGGGTTGGCGAAGAACTGCGACGACGAGAGGACGAGAACGCGCGCGTTGTTCGTCGCCTCGGCGGGCGTCTCGACGCCCATCTTGTCGCCCTCGGGGAAGGCCGTCTTCAGCTTGCCCTCGGCCGCAGCCGCGATCGCGTGCTGCTGGAAGTTCCCCTTCGGGCGCCACTGGCGGGCGGGCTTGAGCTCGACGGTGTCGCCCGTCTCCGTGATCGCCGCCGGCGTCGACTGCGCGATGACGCGCAGCTTGTCACCGAGCTGCGGCTGCTTCTCCTTCTTCAGCGTGAGCGAGGAGGCGAACGGGAAGGACGCCTGCGGGATGCGGAAGAACGCGGCGAAGCTCGTGTCGAGGAGGACCTCCTCACCGGTGAAGCGGCTGTCCTCGCGGACGTCGAGCACCTGCGGGAAGATCATCGTGCGCGGGCCGGTGAGCGTGTCGACGCGGACGCGGAACGGACGGCCGAACTCGAGGACGACGTCCTTGTTCATCCCGATGCCGTAACCCTCGAGGAGCTTCTCGAGACCGTGCGTGTTCAGCGTCGCGGTCATCGACGCATCGCCCGCCCGCGTGTTCACGGCGCTCGCGAGGACCGCGAGGCTCTTACCGCGCATGACGAACTGGTCGATGCGGCGGAGCTCCTTCTCGGTGATCTCCTTCGCCGGCTGCGTGATGAGGAGACCGTCGAGATCCTCGTCGACCTCGGCGTCGCCGCCCTTCAGGTCGACTTCCTTGATCTCGTAGAACGGGAAGTACTGGCCGATGATGCCCTGGATCGACGGGCCGCCCTGACGGCCGCCGCCCGGGACGAGGTTCGCGTCGGAGAGCTTCAGCTCGTCGTGCCCGGTGAGCACGCCGATCTTGTGCTTCGTCTTGTCACCCGCGTCCTTGAGCTCGCGGATCTTGTTCGTGATCCAGAACTCGAGGCCGGCGTTGTAGTCGGGCGAGAGGACCGGGATCTTGTCGCGCTGCGTCTTGTACGTGAAGACGAGGCCCATGTAGCCCTGCGCGACCTCGGCCTTGTCCTCGGTGTCCGAGCCCTCGATGCGCTGCAGCTTCTGGAGGCCTGCCTCCTCCGCCTTCTTGCGCTCCTCTTCCGTCTTCGGCTCGATGATCGTGTAGTCGAACTTGCCGCCGCCCTTCTCCTTGTACTGCTGGAGGAGGTCGCGGAGGTCGCGAACGAAGGCGTCGAGCTTCGGCAGGCCGCGCGTGACGTACGCATCAACCTGGATCTTCTCGCCGTCCTTGATCGAGCGGATGAGACGACCGCTGCCTTCCGACAGCGTGTACTTCTCCGCCGCCGTCATGTCCTTGCGCCAGTACATGAAGTAGCTGAGCACGTTCACGGCGACGACGATCGCAGCGAGGATGAAAAGCAGGGCGCCGCTCTCGGTCGCCGCCTTCTTCTTGCGTTCCATGGCCATGTTTCGGTTTGCCCTATGAAGCCGAGATGAGTCTCAGAGAGTCCCCAGTGAAGCCCGTGCGCCAGCGTCAGCCGCGGCTCAGGCCCACTTCCTGCGCTCGAGCGCGTGGAACGCGACGACCAGACAGAGGACGGCGATCGACACGAAGTAGATGATCGCGCGGGAATCGAGCAGACCGCGCGCGAACGGGTCGAAGCGCGACTGCAGGCTGATGAACGCAATCGCGTCGCCCGGCCAGCCCTGGAGCGACTCCAAGGCGCTGAGCTGACCGATGCCGAAGAGCGCACCGAGCGTGATCATCGTCGCGAAGAGCGAGAGGATCTGGCTGTCGGTGAAGCTCGAGTACATGAGCCCGACCGCCGTGCCCGCGGCCGACAGAAAGAAGAGGCCGCTCATGCCGACCCAGAACGCGCCCCAGTCGAGCTCGCCGAGGTGCCAGGGCCACTTGAACATCGCGAGCGGGTAGAGCACCACGAGCGCGAGCTGCATCGTCACGATCGTGAGCGCGGCGAAGTACTTGCCGAGAATGACCTCGCTGTCCTTCACCGGCATCGTGATGAGGAGCTCGATCGTTCCGACGCGCTTCTCGTCGGCGAGCGCGCGCATCGTGAACAGCGGGATCACGAGACCGCACAGCGCCCACGGCAGCGAGTCGAACATGCGCTGCATCGTCACGCGGTCGACCTGCCAGAAGCCGCCCTTGTACATGAAGAAGTAGAGGCCGAGCGCGGCCATGCTCGTCCCGATGACGATGTAGGTGATGACGGAGTTGAAGTACGCCGCGAGCTCGCGCCGGGCGATCGTCATCGTCATCGAGAAGGAGCTCGGGCGGTCGATCGCGACCTTCTCCTTCGGTCCCGCGTCGAGCATCGCGAGCGGCTTGGTGGCCGCGTCGTCGCTGCTATCGCCGTCGGACTCGCTCTCGTCGCGCTCCTCGGCCTCCTCGGCGGCGTGGGACGTATCCTTCGTGTCCTTATCGATGGTGCTCTCGCTGCTCATCGCTCGTTCCTCTTGCCGTCGTCGTCGTCGGAATCCGAGTCCTCGTCGTCATCCGACTCGTCCTCTTCTTCCTCGTCGTCGTCGTCCTCGTCATCCTCGTCGTGTGCGCGACGAGCGCCGTCCTGCGCCGGTCCGAGCTGGCGGTTGCGCCGCTCGTCACCGATCGTGAGCTGCCGGAAGACGTCCTCGAGGGTCTGCGTGTCGCGATGCAGCTCGAGGAGAACCCAGCCCTTGTCCGCGATCAGACGGAAGATCTCCGGACGGAGATCCTTCGCGTCCTCGCCGGCGAGCTCGTAGGAGTGCGCGCGCTCGTCCGTGGGGAGCTCGTTCACCTTCTTCACGCCCGGAAGCGAGCTCAGCGCACGCTCGACCTCGGTCTGTCGCGGCGGCGTGCCCTTTCCGCGGTACGGCGTATCGCCGGCGGACTCCTGGATCGACACGACGTAGCGGACGCGACCGCTCTTCGCGCGGATCTCGTCGAGCGGACCGTCGGCGACGATGCGACCGCGGGAGACGATGATCGCGCGTGCACACGCGGCCTCGACCTCCTTGAGGTTGTGCGTCGAGAGGAGGACGGTGCGGTCCTTGCCGATCTGCTTCAGGTAGTTGAGGAACTCGGTGCGCTCGTTCGGATCGAGATCGCTGGTCGGCTCGTCGAGGATGAGGATCGGCGGGTCGTGGATGAGCGCCTGCGCGAGGCCGACGCGCTGCCGATAGCCGTGCGAGAGCTGCCGGATCTCCTTCGAGAGCGACTGAGCGAGGCCGCAGATCTCGACGACGCTACGCGCGCGCTGCTTGAACTTGCTCGCGTCGATGTTCCGGATCCGCGCCGCGAACTCGAGGTACTCGTAGACGGTCATCTCGAGGTACAGCGGCGCACGCTGCGGCAGGTAGCCGATGTTCGCTCGAACCGCGAGAGTGTCGTCGAAGACGTCGTGGCCGCGGACCTTCGCCATCCCGCTGGTGGGCGAGATGAAGCAGGTCAAGATCCGCATCGTGGTCGACTTCCCGGCGCCGTTCGGCCCGAGGAACCCCACGATCTCACCTTTGTTGACCTCGAAGCTGACGTCGTCGAGCGCCCTGAACGAGCCGTATCGCTTCGTCAGGCCGTTCGCATAGATCATCACGTCGGTGGACATCCATCCTCCGTCGCCCGCCCCCCGCCGCTGCTGGAGAGAGTATCGGACGCGCACATTCGAACGAGAGAGCGGGTAGCTGAGTCACATTCCTTGGTCGCTTCGCTTCCCTTGGAATGGTGGGTACGTCTTCTGACCCGCCCGCCGCGCGGAACGAGCTTCCTACCGGATTTCTTCCCCAGACCCAACAGTCCGTCGGTTTGACGCCCCACGACGGAGAGCCAAACGCGGCGAGATTTCATGAGAAGACCTTAAAGTCCCTCGGCCGCGCATCCTAATCGCGGGCCATGTCCTGTCAACGGATCGGCCAATGAATGCGGGCCGAAGGACCACCTCTGCGGTACGTTCGCGCGCGCTCGCGTACGTTCGGATCCCGTTCGCGACCATTCGCCGGCGAGGCTCGAGGTCGTGCGGGCGCCGGGCCCGGGCTGCGGGCCGTTCACGCGCGAGCCGACCTCGCAGGGGTCGTACGTCCGGCGGCGCGCGCGCTCGACCGTGTGGGCCTCAGCGGCGATCGCTCGCGACCTCGCCGTCGCGCTCGAGCGGCCGGACGAGCACGAGCGCCGCCTGGCTCATCGATGATCCAGCCCGAGCTCTCCGCAGCGGTCCGGCGCTCAGAGCGCGGCCGGGACCTTGATCTTCGGCGCGCTGATGCCGAGCGGCTTCGGGGGCACGCTCTTGTCGGCATCGGCGATCTGAACGTCGGCCTTGCTGTTCTGGACGACGAACTTGAGCCCCGAGTCGCCGGGATCGACCTTGCCGCCGACGATGATGATGCCGACCTCGCTCCCGTCGACCACGCCGGCGGCGCGATCGTTGCGCTCGAAGTTGGTCCGCTCGATCTTGAAGTCGGTCGAGCCGCCGAGGATCCCGATGCCGTCGCCGATCATCTCGGTGGCGGCGAGGTTGGTGGGGACGGGTGACGCGACGGTCTCCTTCACGGACCCGCCGACGATGATGATCCCCTTCAGCTCGATCCCGCCCATGCCGATGATGCGGTTCTTCGTGAGCTGCGTGTCCTGGATCGCGAGCGCCGGGGCTTCGAGGGTTCCCTGGAGACCTTGCGCCCAGACGCCTCGCTCGCGGTTCTCCGCGATCGTCGAGGCCTTGATGAGACCTCGCGTGCTCTTGCCGTCGAAGAGCACCCCCGTGCCCTCGTTCTTCTCGACCGTGACGCCGTCGAGCGTCAGCTTCGCCCCGCCCGCAGCGACGACGCCCACGCCGGAGGAGAGCGACGTGCCTCCGTTCTCTCCCACGCGCCCGCCCGTCATCGTCACCTCGACGCCTTCACCCTGCGCGTAGAGGCCGTACGTGCTCTTCTCGATCGCGACGTTCTCGAGCGTCGCGGTCGATCCGCCCTCGGTGGTGGGAAGGACGGCGACCGCCGCCTTCTTGGCGCCGGTGACCTTCACGTCGAAGAGCCTCACGGAGCGTGCGACGATCGCGATGCCGGTGCCCGGCGCGTCGAGCAGATCGAAGTTGCCGAGCTGCGCCTTGTCTCCGGTGACGCTGATCGCGCCGAGCGCGCCGACAGCGCCGGTCGTGACCGTGAGGGCGGCGCGGCTCCCCTTCGCGCCCACCAGCGTGACGTCGTGGCCGACGACCACGGGTACGGTCGACGTCACGCTGCCCGTGAGGACGACGCATCCGCCTGCCCCGACGTTCAAGAGACCGGAGACGAGGGACTTCTCGTCCGTCGCCGAGACGACCTTGGCGCACGCGACACCATCGGGCGGCGAGCTCGTGACCGTGTCGTCGTCCGAGCCGCATCCGGTCGCGAAGCCCGATGCGAGGATCCCGGACAGAAGGAGGACGGCGGGGACGAGGGGCGTTCGTACCATGCGGGCAGAGACTTTCTACGCGTCGACTGTGGCGTTGCTTCCCTGACCAAAACGCTTTGCCACGGATTCCGCCGCGTTCTTCTGGCCGAGGCCGAGCAGCCTCGCACAGGCCTCTTCCTTGTGCCATCTGGCCTGTTCGAACGCCTCACGGCTCCTCGTCTCGTGGAGCCTGGCGAGGAAGGCGTCCATCGCGGTCGCGTGGGCCAGGGCCACGAACATCGCGTTCTGCGATCGCTCGGCCGCTTCGACGGCGGCACGCGCACGCTCGACGGCTGCATCGACGTTCACGCGGGCGAGCTCGACTTCCGCCAGCGCACGCGCGCTGTCGGCGAGCACGTCCAGGTACCCGCCCTCTTCGGCGAGCCGGCAGGCGCGATCGAGCTCGGAGGCAGCGACCTCGTGCTCGCCGAGCGCGAGCTTGACCTGTCCGAGGTTCGAATGACCGATCGCCTCGCGTGCGAGCCATCGCGCCTTCTTGGCCGCCGCGAGCGCGCGCTCGTAGTAGAGCGCCGCCGCCGGGAAGTCTCCGCGAGTGTACGCGACGCCGCCGAGGTTCACGAAGCCATCGGGCATCCCTTGGATGTCGCCTCCGAGCTCGCGCAGCTCGAGCGCCGCCTTGTAGGCCTCCTCGGCCTTCCCGAGGTCGCCCCCGTGGAAGTGGATCGCGCCCTCGGCGTCCTTGAGGCGCGCCATCGCCACATGCCAGCTCGCGTCACGCACGTGGAGCTCACGCCCGACGCGGATGCCCTCCTCGACGTCGACCTTCGCGCCATCACGATCGCCGCGCGACGAGCGCTGGAATGCGCGCGCGGCGTGGACGCGCATGTGGAGCAGGCTGGGAGGCTGCACCTTGCATGTCTCGGCGGCGCGGCCGAGGAGATCGATCGACTCGTCGATGCGGCCATACTCCTTCAGCACGAGCCCGCGCTCGAGGAGGAGCCATCCATGAACGGCGTCCTCGCCACCAACCCCGGCCGCGCGGAGATCCTCCTCGGCGGCGTCGAGCGAACGGAGCGCGTCTTCGAAGCGACCCGTGCGCGCCTCGGCGGCAGCGCGCTCGCGCAGCACGCCGGCGCGTGAGATCCGCTCGTCGGAGCTCGTCTCGTCCTTCCACAGCTCGGAGACGCGCTCGAAGAAGCCGATCGCTTCCGGATACGCGCAGACGCCGACGGCTTGGCGGGCGGCGTTGAGGAAGAGGCGGCGCGCGCGCGGGCGATCGCCGGCGGCCTCGAGATGCTGCGCGAGGTTCGCCTGCCCGCCCTCCCAGAGCTCGCCGCTTCCCGAGAGCCAGTCGGCGACCTTGCGATGAAGCACCACCGACTGCGCGCGCGGGACGAGCTCGTAGGCGGCATCGCAGAGCGCCTGCGTCGCGAAGGACAGCTCGCGCTCCCCCGACACGCTCGACGTCGGCTGCGCCTTTATGAGCTCGCGCGAGCGGAGCGTGTCGAGGCTCGTCATGAGCTCGTCTCTCGGCACGTCGGGGAGGAGCTCACCGAGGACACCGACCCAGAACACGCGCCCGACGACGGAGGCGACCTTGAGGATCTCCTTGTGCGCAGGGAGGAGGCCATCGAGACGCGCCTGGAGGACGCCGCGGACCGTGTCGGGGAGATCGAGCTTCGCCGATCGGTTCTTGTCCCATTTGATCGGGACGTGCTGGTCGTCGACCCAGAGCGCACCGCGATCGACCAGCAGGCGCACGAGCTCCTTGCACAGCTCCGGGTTGCCCTCCGCGCGGCGGATGATCTCGCGCTTCACGTCGCGCGGGAAGCTCGGCACCTGACGGAACAGGTCGTCGAGGAACCGCTCCATCACGTCTTCGCCGAAGGGCTGGAGGTCGATCCTGGTCCGCACGTCCGCGCCGGAGAGCCAGGCAGGTACGTGCTCGCTCGACTCCGGTCGCGACGAGACCAACAGGAACACGCGCTCGCGGCGGAGCGATCGAATGAGGTACTGGAGGAGCTCGAGCGAGCTCTGGTCGCTCCACTGCACCTGCTCGGCGAGCATCACGACGGGCCTACTCCTGGCCAGCCTGCGGACCCAATCGGCGAACGCGCTGATGGTCCGCGTCGCGTCGGTGGAGAGCTCGGTCTCGAGGAGCGGAAGGGCCGGCGTGGGAGCGACGAGATCGGCGAGCAAGCGGCCCGCGTCGCGGCCGTCTTCGATCTCGTTCGCGTCCCACGCATTCGCGACGGCGTCGACGACGCGCGCACGCACGGCCTCGGGAGACTCGTCGACGCGCACGTTGAAGCGCGCACGGAGCATCTTGCCGACGAAGCCGAGCGGAGCGACGCCGAGCACACGCGTCGCATGAAGGATGTGGGGAGAAGACTCGCGCGCGCCGAGGGCGATCCGAAGCTGCTTCAGGAGGTGCCCCTTGCCGAGGCCCATCTCGCCGACGATCTCGGCGACGCGCAGCGCCCCCGAGACCTCCACTGCCTCGTAGAGGCGGAGCAGCAGCGCGAGCTCCGCCTGCCTCGCGAAGAACGGCGTGCCGGAAGCGCTCCTGAGGCGCACGGAGCTCGCGGGCTCGTCGTCACGCTCACCCGCGACGCGGAAGACGGGCAGCGGATCGCCGTCGCTCTTGAGCTGGATCGGCTGCGTACTCACGAGCTCGAAGTGATCGTGGACGAGGCGCTCGGTGGGGCCGCCCACGAGGACCTCGCCGGGCTGCGCCCCCGACTCGATGCGGCTCGCGAGGTTGACCGTCGCGCCCATGATGTCGGGCACCGCTCGCGTTCCCGCACCGACCGAGCCGACCATCACGAGCCCGGTGTTCACGCCGACGCGAAGCGCGACGTCGTGATGACCACGCGCGCGTGCGACCTCGCGGATGCGTCCGGTCATCGCGATGGCGGCACGCACCGCGCGCACCGCGTCGTCTTCGTGCGCGACGGGCACGCCGAAGACGGCCATGACCTTGTCGCCGATGTACTTGAGGACCGTCCCGCCCTCGCGCTCGACCTCGCGCGCGAGCGGCTCGAAGAAGGCCTTCGCGAGCTCGTGGACGCTGTCGGGCTCGAGGTCGCTCGACAGCGCGCTGAACCCGACGATGTCTGCGAAGAGCACCGTCGCGAGCTTGCGCTCCTCCGCCCACCGGCCGCTCCCGACGGCCGATCGAGGAGGCTGCGAGCCCAGGCCCGAAGTCGACGGCGACCCGCTCGGGAGCAACACACCCGAATCTCCGGCGCCTGTCGACGTCGGCGACCGTGAAGCCGGGAGCGCGGCCCGCAGCGCGCTCTGCATCGCGCGCGCGTTCGGCCAGCGGTCTTCTTTCTTGAACGCGAGCGCGCGGTCGACGACGTCTACGAGAGCCTTCGGCGCGTCCGGCGCCACCTGCGCCAGCGACTTCGCCTGCGCCGTGGCGGCCGCGATCACCACCTCCATGTGCGTCTTCGCGTCGTGGACGATGCGCCCGGACACGAGCATGAACAGGGTCGCGCCGACCGCCCAGATGTCGCTCGCTGCGTCGACGTCGTCCGTACGCCCGAGCGCTTGCTCCGGCGGCATGAACGCAGGTGTACCGATGGTGACTCCCGTGCGCGTCCGCAGATGGGGCGAGGACACCTCGTCGGGAGGGAGGTCATCGACACCGCTCGTCGTGCGGAGGCGCGCGATGCCGAAGTCGAGCACCTTCACGAGGCTCGGCGCGGCGGCCGAAGCTCTGGTCAGGAAGACGTTCTCCGGCTTCACATCGCGATGGACGATGCCCGACGCATGCGCGGCCACGAGCACGTCGAGCAGGCCATCCCCGAGGAGCGCCACGTCCTCGAACGGCAGCCGGCCCCCGAGCCGGCGGAGCCGCGCGTCTGCGGTCTCGCCTTCGAGCAGCTCCATGACGAGAAACGCAGCGCCGTCCTCGGTCTCGTCGTCGTCGAGCACCCGCACGACGCCGGAATGGTTCACCGCATTCGCGACGTACCCCTCCCGCGCGAACCGCGCCCGGATGTCGCCGAGCATGGAGAGCTGCGGGTGCAGGATCTTCAGCGCGACACGGCTTCCGTTGCGGTGCGTGGCGGCATAGACCGCGCCCATTCCGCCGACGCCGAGGAGCTTGTCGACGCGCCACTTGCCCCGGATGCGGGTGCCCACGCGCGCCTGCGCAACGTCGCTGAGGCTCGGGTGAATGGGAGGCACGGCCAGCTCGCTCGGTTCTCTCGATCGCCACGTCGTGGAGACGCCGCACGAGGATACCACGAGCACCTCGCCCCTTCCGACGCCACCCGCTCGTTCCCGAACCTCGCGTGGACTCCCATGTCATCGAGCAGCGACGCGAGCGCGATCGTTGCTCGACGATCGCGGCGCTCCCTCGATGCTGGTCAGGCCTGGCCGGGCGTCGTGCTCTTCGCGCTGAGCTGCACCGCAGGCACCGCCGCCCCGCTCGCCTCCGACGTCACCTCGTCGGGGAACGCCTTGAGCTCCTCGCTCACGCGTCGCACGTACTGCTGCTTGACGTGGAACGGCAAGAACGCGCTCTTGAACCCGGACAGGATGATCTGCTTCAGGTCCGACATCGAGAAGCCCATCACCTTGTGACAGAGCCACAGCTCCTTCGAGACGGTGGTGTCGGTGACGAGGCGGTTGTCGGTGTTCACGGTCACCCGGAGACCGAGGTTCTTGTAAAGCTTGATCGGGTGGCTCGCGAGATCGCGGATGGCGCCGGTCTGCACGTTCGACGACGGGCAGCACTCGAGGCTGATGCGGTGATCGTTGACGTAGTGGAGCAGGTCGCCGTCCTCGCGAAGGCGGCAGCCATGACCGATGCGATGCGCGCCGCAGACGTGGATCGCCTGGTGGATCGACTCGGGGCCGTATGCCTCGCCAGCGTGGATGGTGACGTTGATGTTGTTGTCGCGAACGAGCTGGAACGCCGCGCGATGATGCTTGGCCGGGTGATCGTACTCGGCGCCCGCGAGGTCGTAGCCGACGACGCCGCGATTCTTGTACGCGACCGCGAGCTCCGCCATCTCGAGCGAGCTCTCGGGTGACACGTTGCGGATCCCGCAGATGATGACGTTCGACTCGATGCCGTACTCGTCCTGCGCCGCGCGGAGTCCCTCGAGCACCGCCTCGACGACGTTGGTGAGCTTCAAGCCTCGACGCGTGTGCAGCATCGGCGAGTAGCGCACCTCCATGTAGCGGACGTTCTCGCGCGCCGCGTCCTCGGCCAGCTCGTAGGCTGCGCGGGTGAGTGACTCGGCGGTCTGGAGCACGCGGAGCGTCACGTCGAACGCCTTCAGATACTCGACCAGCGAGCCGCAGTTCATCCCGAGGTTCATGGCCTTGCGAAGGCCGTCCTCGTCGTTCGCCGGCAGCTCGATCCTGCCTTTTTCCGCGAGATCCAGGATGGTCGCGATGCGGAGCGAGCCGTCGAGGTGGACGTGGAGGTCCGTCTTCGGGAGCTTCTGGATGATCTCGAGGGGAAGCGTGGGCGACATGTCCGTGCATATCACGGCCCAGTCCCCCCAAGGAATGCTGCACACATGTTGCGGCCCGATCCGTGTCATCCTTCGGCTCGGTGCGGCCTTGCTCGCGGGGCGGCTGCTCGCTCTCGACCACGCCTCATGTACCGCCAGCACGCTCGTTTCAAGAAGCCGCCGACGCTGATCGAGTACCGGACTCGCTGGTTTCGTCCGTGGCTCATCATCGTCGGCCTCGGCCTGTTCGTGGGCGGGCTCGTGGCGGTCGGCGGGCACCATGCGACCCTGCTCTCCTGCTCGCGGGCCGGAGACGAGCGCGGCTCGTGCCACGTGCGGCGCTACGCGCTGGTCGGATCGCTGGACCTCGACATCTTCGCGGACCACATCGCCACGCTCGACGTGAAGATCCGCACCGGCTCGAAGGGTGGCAAGTACGCCAACGTGTACCTGGTCACGACCCCATCGAGCGGCTACGGGGTCATCGACGTCGAGAGCGGCACGTGGGGCAACATCAATCCCGAGCGAGCCCTCGACGCCCGAGCGCGCATCGACGCCTTCAAGGTCGGTAGGATCCAGGCGTTCGAGACATGGCTGACGCCCGGGTTCAACACCCTCGCGCTGACGATCATGGGGCTCGTCCTCCTCGGGCTCGGCGGCACGATCCTCCGCGACCAGATTCGTCAGATTCTCCCGATCCGCATCGTCGTGGATCACGCACGCGAGGTCGTCGTCCTCTCGCAGCACGAAGTGCCCTTCGACGAGATCGACGACGTCACCGTCGAGCTCGGTCGCGCGCACTACTGGTCGAGCGGCAAGAACGAGTACATCCCCGGCCACCGCGTCGTCGTGGTCCGGAAGTTCGGCGACGACATCCCTGCAACGAAGGACTTCCGCGCCGGCGACCACCAAGTGCACGACGGAGCCCGCAAGGCGCTCCTGCGCGCGCTCGGGCGAGACCCGAGCTGATGCCCCTGACGACGTAAGACGACGCGTCCGACACCCGCGCCTCGCACGCGTTCGACGTTCGAGTCGACATCGCATGTGTGCGTGTGCGCGTGTGCGCTCGCGGGAGCGCTGTGGCGTTCTCGCACGCCTCGTCCGCGCCTCGCGACGCGCGACGCCGATTGGGATCTCGGACCTCTCCCGAGCCTCGGACCCTCGTGCTAGGCCGGAGTGTGCACGGCGATCACGACCTCTTGAAGGCGCTCACGGTCGTGCTCGGCACGGCCGGCGCCGCGGCGCTTCTCTCGAAGCGCCTGCACCAGCCCGTCGTGCTGGGGTACATCGTCGCGGGTCTCGTCGTCGGCCCGAACGTCGGCGTCCCGCTCGTCGCCGATCCGGAGGTCGTGAGCACGCTGTCCGAGCTCGGCGTCGTGTTGCTCATGTTCTCGCTCGGGCTGGAATTCAGCCTTCGGAAGCTGATCCGCGTCGGCGCGGGGGTCGCCATCACGGCGATCATCCAGTGCAGCCTGCTCTTCTGGCTCGGCTTCACCGTCGGACGGGCCTTCGGCTGGACGACGCTGGAGAGCCTCTTCACGGGCGCGATCCTCGCGATCTCGAGCACCACGATCATCGCGAAGGCGTTCGACGAGCAGGGGATCAAGGGACGGATGCGCGAGCTCGTCGTCGGCGTGCTCATCGTCGAGGACCTCATCGCCATCCTCCTCATGGCGACCCTCACCGCGGTGGCCAACGGCGCGGGTCTGTCCGCCGGCGCGCTCGCGAGCACCGCGGCGCGCCTCGCCGGGTTCCTCGTCGCCCTCGTGGTGCTCGGGCTCCTCGTCATTCCGCGCGCGACCCGGCGCATCACCGCCATGAAGCGCCCCGAGGTCACGCTCGTGGCCAGCGTGGCAGTCTGCTTCGGGATCGCGCTGCTCGCCCGCGAGCTCGGCTACTCGGTCGCGCTCGGCGCCTTCCTCGCCGGCTCGCTGATCGCGGAGTCGGGAGAGGAGCTGGTCATCGAGCACCTCGTGCGCCCGGTGCGCGATCTGTTCGGAGCCGTCTTCTTCGTTTCGGTCGGCATGATGATGGACCCGAGCCTGATGGCGCAGCACTGGGTGCCGATCCTCGTCCTGACTGTGATCGTCGTCGTCGGGAAGATCGTGGGCGTCGGCCTGGGCGCGTTCCTCACCGGCAACGGCGCGCGAACGTCGATCCAGGCAGGCATGAGCCTCGCCCAGATCGGCGAGTTCTCATTCATCATCGCTGCGCTCGGGCTGTCACTCGGGGCGACGCGCGAGTTCATCTACCCCGTCGCCGTCGCGGTCTCGGCGATCACGACCCTCCTCACCCCCTGGCTCATCCGCGCATCGGTACCGGTCGCGAGCTGGGTCGATCGGACGCTCCCAGGCCCGCTCCAGACACTGGTCTCGCTCTACGGGAGCTGGCTCGAGCACCTCCGGCCGAGCACCGAAGGTCCCGCGAGCACCCTCGCGATCCGGAGCCTCTTGAAGAGGCTCATCCTCGATGCCGTCGTGCTCGCGGTGATCGTCGTCGCCGGCGCGCTCGGCGCTCGCCACGCGCGCGCGTTCCTGGTCGCGCGGGATCTGATGCCGCCCGAGATCGCGGGGGCGATCACCATCGCGCTCGTCGCCCTCATCGCAGCGCCTTTCTGCATCGGCATCGTTCGCGTCGGTCGCAAGCTCGGCACGACGCTGGCGGATCTCGCGCTCCCTCCGCCCCTGGAGAGCTCCCAGCTCGATCTCGCCGCTGCTGCTCGCCGCGCCCTCGTCGTGACATTGCAGCTCGCGATGATCCTGCTCGTCGGAGCTCCGTTCGTCGCGATCACCCAGCCCTTCCTTCCGGGTCTCCACGGCGCCGAGCTGTTCTTCGGCATCCTCGTCATCGTCGCGCTCGCTTCGTGGCGCAGCGCGCGAAACCTGGAAGGACACGTGCGCGCGGGCGCGCAGGTCATCGCCGAGCTGCTCTCTCGGCAGAGCCGCGAGCCCGCGATGACGGCGCCGGTTCCCGGTGGGCTCACCGTCGCCTTGCAGGGTTTAGGCGAGCCGATCGCGATCGGCGTGTCGGAGGGCAGCCCAGCGGCAGAGCGGACGCTTTCCGAGCTGAACCTCCGCGGGCTCACCGGCGCCACCGTGCTCGCGATCACGCGCGGTGACTCGGCGCTCCTCGTCCCCACGGCCGACGAGCGGCTTCACGCGGGCGACGTCCTCGCCGTGGCGGGCACACGCGAGGCGGTCGCGTCCGCACGGGCCCTGGTGACGGGGACCGAGCCCGCCGACGGGCCGAGCGGTGAGGACGAACCTCGAGACTCGACCGACTGAGAACGCGAGCTGCTCATGCTCGGCCGTCGTCCGCTCCCATCAAAGTGAAGAAAGTGAGCCGGCCCTTCGAGCGCACGAGCTCCGCCTGGGCTCTACCGTCCGCGCGCCGATGATGTTCGTCGCGCTTTGTCTCCCCGATTGACAAGTCGCCGAACTGAATGCACCCTCGCGCCGTGCGTATCGGACTCCATCATTGCCATCATCAGCACCACAACGGTGCCGGCTGATGGTGTGAGTCCGTTCTACGCGAATTGAACCCACCGACGCCGGCGAGAGCCGGCGTCGCGCGTTTGTGCGCTCGTCGTCGGCCGACCTCGCGTCCCTGACGAAACGAGCGCCCATGATTCCCTCGTCTGATCGCAACGAGCTCCGCCTCGCCCTCCCCAAGGGGCGCATGCAGGATGCCGTGTTCAAGCTCCTCGCCGATGCCGGTCTCCCGGTACGGGTCGGGCCACGCGCCTACCGTCCGACGTTCGCTCTCTCGAACGTCGAGGCGAAGCTCCTCAAGCCGCAGAGCATCGTCGAGATGCTCCACACGGGCTCACGCGACGTGGGCTTTGCCGGGGCCGACTGGGTCGCCGAGCTCGGCGCCAACCTCGTCGAGCTGCTCGACACCGGATGCGATCCCGTCCGCATCGTCGCAGCGGCGCCCGCAGCCATCGCGGGGGAGCTCGAGCGCCAGAAGCCCCTCGTCGTGGCGTCGGAGTATCAGCGGCTCACGGAACAGTGGATCCGGCAGCGCGGGTTCGACGCTCGCTTCGTTCGGTCCTACGGTGCAACCGAGGTCCTTCCCCCGGAAGACGCGGACTGCATCGTCGACAACGCGTCGACCGGCGCCACGCTCCTCGTCAACGGGCTCGTGGTCGTCGACGAGCTGATGACCTCGACGACGCGTCTCTATGCGAGCCCCGCGGCGCTCGAACGCCCCGAGCTCCGCGCACGGATCGAGGATCTCACGCTGCTCGTCCGCTCGGTCATCGAAGCGCGATCGCGCGTGATGATCGATCTCAACGTCGCCGCCTCGTCCCTCGACGCGGTCGTGGAGGTCCTGCCGTGCATGCGCGAGGCGACGATCGCTCCACTCCACGGCAACGGAGGCTTCGCGATCCGAGCCGCCGTGCCCAAGGCCGAGCTCCCGCGAATCGTCCCTGCCGTGAAGGCGCGCGGCGGCACGGACATCGTCGTCTTTTCCCCAGCGCAGATCGTGCCGTGAGTGACGCCATGAATGCACCGCTGACGCCCTACGCCGTCCCACGACCGTCGGTTCCGATCGACCTCTGGCTCGACGCGAACGAAGGTGAAGCTCCGCCTCTCGAGTTGCTCGACGCACTGCGCGCCGCGGGCGGCGACGCGCTCCGCCGGTACCCGGACGCTCGCCCCCTCGAGGCGAAGCTCGCTGCTCGCCTCGGCCTCGCCGCTGAACAGGTCCTCGTGACGCCAGGCGCCGACGAGGCGCTCGATCGAGCGTGCCGAGCTCACCTCGGCCCCGGCAAGCGGATTCTCCTGGCCGAGCCGACCTTCGAGATGCTCTCCCGTTACGCACGCCTCGCGGACGCCGAGGTCGACTCCTTCGAGTGGGTGTCGGGGCCCTTCCCCGTCGAAGCGGCGCTCGCGCGCACCACGCCTGCGACCGCGCTCGTCGTCGTCGTGACGCCGAACAATCCGACGGGCGCCGTCGCGACTGCGAGCGATCTCGAACGCCTCTCCGCGGCGGCTCCCGACGCGATCGTGATCGTGGATCTCGCATACGTCGAGTTCGCCGACGAGGACCTCACGGCACGCGCGCTGGCGATGCCGAACGTGCTGGTCACGCGCACGCTCTCGAAGGCATGGGGCCTCGCGGGCCTTCGGGTCGGATACGTGGCGGGGCCGCGCCCAATCATCGACGTGCTGCGCGCGACCGGGTCTCCGTTCGGGGTCTCCAGCCCTTCGCTCCTCCTCGCGGAGGCCTGGGTCGAGCGCGGCGAAGAACGTGTTCGTTCGTTCGTCGATCGAATCCGGTGCGAACGCGCCGAGCTCACCCGCATCCTCGCGACTCGGGGCGCAACTCCGCTCCCCTCGCAGGCGAACTTCGTCCTCGCACGATTCGCGGACGCTGAAGCCGTCCACGATGCGCTCGCCGCCTCCGGGATCTCCGTCCGGATCTTCCCGCGACGCGCCAGCCTCGAAGGCTGCTTGCGCATCACGTGTCCAGGCAATGCAGCCGATTTCGCCCGCCTCACGCGGGCCCTCGAAGCAGCCCTCTCCGCTTCGACCGGAAAGGAGACTCGACGATGAAGGTCCATGTCGTTCGTACCGGAGTCGCAAACCTCGCCTCGGTCTTCGCGGCGATCGAGCGGGCCGGAGGCGCGCCCACGTTCGCCGAAGACGCAGCGACGGTGACCGCTGCGGAGGCGCTCGTCCTCCCCGGTGTCGGTGCTTTCGGCGCCGCGATGGATTCACTCCACGAGCTCGGGCTGGTCGACGCGCTTCGCGCGCGGCTCCAGGCCGGACGTCGCACGCTCGCGATCTGCCTCGGGATGCAGCTTCTCTTCGAGGAGAGCGACGAAGCGCCGGGCGTGAAGGGGCTCGGCGTCGTTCCTGGACGGGTCGTGAAGCTCTCCGGCGACGTTCGGGTTCCGCAGCTCGGATGGAACTGGGTCCTGCCCGACTCCCCCAGCGGAGTGCTCACGCCCGGCCTCGCCTACTTCGCGAACTCGTACCGCGCGGAGGCCGCGCCCCGAGACTGGTCCGTCGCACGCACGCCGTACGGGGAGAGCTTTCCGTCGGCGATCGCTCGCGACGAGGTGCTCGCTTGCCAGTTCCACCCCGAGCTCTCGGGCGAGTATGGCCAGGGGCTCGTACGCCGGTGGCTCGCTGGCGGCGCGCGTGACGATGCGCGACGTCGGCGCGTGATCCCGTGCCTCGACGTGCGCGACGGCCGGGTGGTGAAGGGCGTCAAGTTCATGAACCTGCGCGACGCGGGATCCCCGGGCGAGCTCGCCGGAGCCTACGAAGCGCAGGGGGCGGACGAGATCGTCGTGCTCGACGTCTCCGCGTCGACGGAGGCCCGACGAACACGGCTCGCGACCGTCCGTGAAGTACGGGCACGCCTCGCGATCCCGCTCACCGTCGGAGGCGGGGTTCGCTCTCTCGACGATGCCGCCGCGCTCCTCGAGGCCGGCGCCGACAAGGTCTCGATGAACACCGCGGCGGTGCAGAGGCCCGACCTCGTGAGCGAGATCGCGTCGCGGTTCGGCACTCAATGCGCCGTCCTCGCGATCGACGCAACGGAGCGAGCCGACGGAGGTTGGGAGGTGCTCACCCTCTCCGGACGCGAGCGCACCGGCCTCGACGCGATCGCCTGGGCCCGAGAGGCCGAGTCGCGCGGCGCCGGCGAGCTCCTGGTCACGAGCCTCGATCGCGACGGAACGCACTCCGGCTACGATCTGCCGCTCCTCCGAGCGATGTCGGACGCCGTTCGGATCCCGGTCATCGCCTCCGGCGGCGCCGGCACGCCGGAACATCTCGTCGACGCTCTGCGCGCCGGCGCCGACGCCGTGCTCGCCGCGTCCATCTTCCACGACGGGCAGCAAACGGTCGGGACCGTCAAGCGCGTGCTCTCGAGCCACGGGATCGAGGTGCGACCTTGATCGTTCATCCCATCGACATTCGAAATGGCACCATGACGGAGAGACCATCATGATCATTCGTAGCGCCTCCGATCTTCCGAGAGCCCGCCGGCAGGCCATCGACGCCGATACCTACGCCGCGGCGAGCGCGATCGTCGACGACGTGCGCGAACGGGGCTGGCCTGCGCTCGTCGCTCACGCCGAGCGCCTGGGCGACGTGCTCCCTGGCGCCCCGCTCGTCTTCGATCGCGCCGCGCTACTCGCTGCGCGAGACGCCCTTCCGCGAGAGACGCGCGCCCTCCTCGAACGCACGGCCGATAGGATTCGCCGATTCTCCGAGCGCCAGCGAGCCGCCCTCACCGACATGACGACGACGATCGACGGCGGCTCTGCCGGACACGTCGTCGCCCCGATCGAACGTGCCGGTTGCTATGTCCCCGGCGGACGATTCCCGCTGCCGTCGACCGCTCTCATGACCGCGGTGACGGCGCGCGTCGCCGGAGTCTCCGAGGTGTGGGTCGCGTCGCCGAAGCCGGCGCCCATCACGCTCGCGGCCGCAGCCGTCGCAGGCGCCGACGCCTTGCTCGGCGCTGGTGGCGCACAAGCAATCGCCGCGCTCGCCTACGGTGCCGGGTCCGTTCCCTCGTGCGACGCAGTCGTGGGCCCCGGCAATCGCTGGGTCACGGCCGGCAAGAAGCTCGTCGCCGGCGACGTGCTCATCGATGCGCTCGCCGGACCTTCCGAGCTCGTCGTGCTCGCAGACGATGCCGCCGATCCGTCGACGGTCGCCGCCGATCTCCTCGGCCAAGCCGAGCACGATCCCGACGCCGTCCCCGTCGTCGTCTGCCTCGGCCGCGACTTCGTCGCGCGGGTGGAAGCAGAGCTGACACGCCAGCTCGCCGACCTCCCGACGGCGGCGACCGCGCGCGCCGCGCTCGAGAATGGCTTCGCCGTCGTCGCCTCCGACCTGGACGAGGCGATCGAGGTCTGCGACGAGCTCTCCCCCGAGCACCTCGAGCTCTGCGTCGAAGACGCGTCCGCGATTGCGCCGCGCCTTCGAAACTATGGAGCGCTCTTCGTCGGAGCAATCGCCGCCGAGGTGCTGGGCGACTACGGCGCCGGCCCCAATCACGTCCTCCCGACCGCACGAACCGCGCGCTGGACCGGCGGCCTTTCGGTCATGACGTTCCTTCGCGTCCGCACGTGGATGAAAGTCGACGACCTCGAGGCGGCAGCGCCGGTCATCCGCGACGCTGCCACCCTCGCACGCCTCGAGGGACTCGAGGCGCATGCCCGCGCCGCCGAGCGACGACTCCGTCCCTGAACCCACCCGATGACGCTCACCGCGAGTGCAGACGGCGTCGATGCGGTCGGCGGCGCGATCGTGCGTATCAGCACAACTCAGTAGCGCTGATTGTGAAAAGTAAGAAGCGAGTGGTCAGAGCGGTTGCTTTGGACCGAGCTCGACGCCCGTTAGCCCGCTCGGGCGGGCAACGATCTCGGTCCATGCAAGCGAGCACCGCTAGGCAGCCGTTCGGGCTACTTGCACTCTGCCATCTTCACGCACTTTCCGGCGCCGCCCTTGGTGCACTCGCTCTGCCCGCGAAGCTTCTTCGTACCGGCGCTGTCGCAACAGCACTGCTGCACCGCCGGCCCGGCGTCGACCGCTGCAGGAACGGCAGCGCATCTGTCCTTCTTCACGCATTGCCCCTTCTTCGACTTCGTGCACTCGCTCTGGCCGACCTGTGCGAGCGGCTCACCGGGGACGTCGCAGCAGCACGTCTCGACCGCCGTCGTCCCCGCGTCGGCTGCAGCAGTAGGAGTGCCGTCGGCATCGGCGCTGGCGGCCTTCGGCGTTGCCGGAACGTCCTTGTTCCCGGCTTTCTCCGCCGGGGCGGCAGCCGTCGCGGGCTCGCCGGCCTTGTCCGGTTCGGCCGAGGTGGACGCCGCCGGCGCCACGGTCGCGACCGACGTCGCGCTCGGCGCCGCGTCTGCTGCCGCCAGGTCCTCCTTCTTGGCACAGCCGGCAAGCGAGAGCGCAAGCATGCACACTGCAATGACGGATCGATTCGACATGAGGCCTCCGGTGTGAGCTACGAGCTCGACGCGAGCATCTTCGCCGCGAGGAAGCGCTGGGGCCAATAAGGATGAGCTTTCGACCAATCGTTTGATCGTGAGGATCATCCGAATCAGGCTGCAGTCTGCACCTTCACCTGACCGACGAGGTACGCGGCGAGGTTCATGCGATCACGCGAGATCCGCTGAGCACGGGTGCTCCCGCATCCGGCCGGCCCCGACGCGTACCAAGCGATGGGATGACTCGGACACACGCGGAGCGAGGTTCGCAGCATCGTCATCGCCGAGCCCACGCACTCGTCGGGGTCGCGGAGCAACGCGGGAGTGCCGCCGGAAGAGCGGTGGATCTGGAACGCACAGAACGACTGGCCCTTGTCGCCGACGGCATCGGCGATGAACGTCGACTCGCGATAGGCAACGGCAACGAGCAGTGCTGCAGTCCGGCGTCGATCGGCGTCGTTTGCGAACAGCGGCTTGTTCGAATCCACGGCCCGCGCGATCGCTCCACCGAGCTCGTTGTGATCTCGTCCAGGCGCAAGCTGGGTCATCGCGGCGAGAACGAATGGCAGGACGGTCATGCGGGGTCTCCACACCGTTGACGATCGATCGCCGAGTGAGCGAACGAGGTGCGCGCCCCTTGCGAGTGCCGTGCCGACACAGGCGCAAAAAGGCGCGTCACCTCGTCACAGAGGCTCACGACTGCACCTCGTCGGGTACATCGCCGAAACGACGGGACCGATCCGGGTGCTGCACGCGATCGCGTCCGCAGGCGCGGCACACGATGCCCGTGATGACCGCGTTGTTCGATGCGACTAGCCCGCGAGAGATCGGGGCACTTCGCACCGCGGCTCTGGACTGCACTCGAACCGGCGCGTCGCGAGGGCTCCCCACGTGCGATCCTCGGTGCCTTCAGCGGCGCCGTCGGGCGGTCGGCGCGCCACCTGAGGCTCGCGATCGCTCCCAGCTGGGACGACGCGCACGGCGCGCAGGCGTGGCCGTCCGTGGCATTTCCCCTCCCGCGATCGAAGCGCCGTAGCAAAGCGTCCCGGCGCGACACGCAGACGCGCCGGGACGCGCTGAGGATCGCGCCCCGACGCGATCGCCCGTCGAGTGGAGTCGAGTCGGGTGGAGTCGGTCGCAGTCGAACGGTGTGGTGGGCGGCGCGCGAGCCGAGGCGCCGCCCTCACGTCGTCACTTCTTCGGCTCGTCGACCTTCCGCGTGACGCTGCCAGCGGGATACTTGTACCAACCCGGGTCTTCGTACGACGTGATCCCCGCGCGGACCTTGAGCACCGTGAACATGCCGCCCATCTCGATGGGGCCGAACGGCCCCTCGCCCGCCATCATCGGGAGCGTGTTCTTCGGGCGCCCCATCTCCATCATGTTGCCCATCCCGTTCTCGCCCATCGCCATGTAGCCGGGGAGGATCGCGCGGACCTTGTCCTCGAGCGCCTTCGGCTGCTTCACGCCGAGCATGTTCGGCACGTCGTGGCTCATCGCGTTCATCGTGTGGTGCGACTTGTGGCAGTGGAAGGCCCAGTCCCCCTCGACGTTTGCCACCAACTCCACCGTGCGCGTGGACCCGACCGGGACGTTCACCGTCGTCTCGGGCCGGCGCGCGGACTTCGGCACCGGGCCGCCGTCGGTGCTCACCTCCTCGAACGTGTAGCCGTGGACGTGAATGGGATGGCTGTCCATCGTGAGGTTGCCGAAGGAGAAGCGAACGCGCTCGCCCTTCTTCACCACCCACGGATCGGTACCCGGAAACACACGACTGTTGAACGTGAACAGGTTGAAGTCGTTCATGATGTTCGGGTTGGGCGTGGCCGTCCCCGGCTCGATGAACCACTCACCGAGCATGACGACGAAGTGGCGATCGACCTTCGGGACCTCGGGGACCTTCGGATGGATGACGAAGAAGCCCATCATGCCCATCGCCATCTGGACCATCTCGTCCGAGTGCGGGTGGTACATGAACACGCCGTTCTGCTTCAGCGTGAACTCGTAGACGTAGGTCTCGCCCGGCTCGATGTGCGGCTGGTTCAAGCCGGCGACACCGTCCATTCCGTTCGGCAAGAGGATGCCGTGCCAGTGAACGCTCGTGCGCTCCGGGAGCTTGTTCGTCACGTAGAAGCGAACGCGATCGCCTTCGACGGCCTCGATGGTCGGCCCGGGAGTCGAGCCGTTGTAGCCCCACGCATTGACGATCATTCCCTTCGCGAACTCGCGCTTCACCGGCTCGGCGGTGAGGCGGAACTCCTTCACGCCGTCCTTCATCGTGAACGGCAGCGTCGAGCCGTTCGGGGTGACGACGGGCGTGTAGGGCAGCTTCGCGGGTGCGTTCTGGGCGCGCGCGGCGCGCGGTAGCGCGAACAGAGCGAGTGCGCAGATGATGACGACGATGGCTCGGATCGACTTCATGACTTCCTCAATGCGAGTGTGAGTGAGCGGCGGGCGGCGGGGCCACCGTCGATGTCCCGGGGTTGGCTGCACTCGGCGAGGCCGCAGCAGCAGCGAGGCGTCCGCCGATGGCGCGTTCGAGGTCGCTGCGCGCGACCCAGTAGTCACGGAGCGCCTCGATGTACTCGCGGTACGCCTCGAACTCGCTCTGCTTCGCCTGGATGAGTTGGTAGACGCCGAGCAACATCGCGTCGTACTGCTCCTGCGAGTAGCGGACGACGTTCTCGCGCAGCGGGACGATGACCTTGCCGTAGTCCTCGACGACGCCGCGCGCGGTGAGCATGCGTGACCGCGACGAGCGAACGTCCGCCCGGACGTCGATCGCGAGAGCATGGAGCTCGTTCTCGGCCTGGCGCTCGTAGGCCTCGAGCTTCGAGACCTGCGCCTGCCGCTGATCGAACAGCGGGATCTCGAGAGCGACGCTCGGGCCGAACGCGATGCGCTTGTTGTGGCGGAGACGGCCCGCCTGGACGGCGACGGAGACCGTCCCGGTCCAGCGCGTGGTCTTCGCCATCGAGAGCGCGTAGGAGAGCGCTTGCAGGTTCCGGCGCGCGGCGCCGACGTCGAGGCGCTGCTCGACGGCGACCGACTCGAGGCGCTCGAGCGAGGCCTCGTCCTTCGGGAGCTCCGGGAGCTTCGGCCCCAGCTTCCATGCCGTGCGCGGGCCCCAGGTGCCCATCGCCTTGTTCAGCTTCTCGCGCAGGACGGCAGCCTCGCCCTCCGCACGCTTCCGATCGAGCGTCGTCTGTGCCGAGAGCCCGAGCTCGTTGTTCAGCGCGAGGTCACTCATGTTGCCCGCCTCGTGCTGCCGGGTCGCGAGCTCCGCCGAGGTCTTGGCCGCCTCCTCCACGAGTCGGCGCATCGCCACGACCTGCTCGGCGGCCTGCGCCGAGTAGAACGCCTCGCGCACCTCGGCGGCGGTCTCGAGGACATGGTCGGCGACCTCGAGCTTCGTCGCCTCGAGCTCCGTCGCCGCCACGCGCTTGCGCATCGGCATCGTGACGATGTCGAGGAAGTTCTGCTCCACCGACGCAAACAGGTTCGGCGCGATGTGCTCCGCCTCCCACGCGGTGCGACCGATGCTGAACACGGGATTCGAGAGGAGACCGGCCTGCACGAGATCCGCCTGCGCGATCGCGAGCTCCTCGAGCTTCGCCCGCAGATGCGGACTGCCGAGCAGCGCGACCTGCACGGCCGCGTCGGCGGTCAGCTCTCGCTTCAGGAGATCGTCGATCGCCTTCTCGGCTTCCCGATCCTCCTCGGAGCCCTGATTCCACCGCACGGCGTGACCGGACCGGGCCTTCACGTTCTGCGCGACGTCGTCGAACGCCGGCTTGGCGGAGGTCGACGCGCAACCAGCCAGAAGCGCGACGGCTCCGGCAAGCACAACCGAGCGAATCATCGCAGTGTCCTCACTTCTTCGGGACGAGCTTCATGTTGCACTTCGGACAGAGTCCGGGCGCATTCGAGGTGACGTCGGGATCCATCGGACACACGTAGACCGTGCCCTGGGGGTCTCCTTCCGCGCCCGCCGCCGTCGGTTCCGCATGATGCGCGTGCCCGGCCGCGTGATTGTCGTGGGCGTGACTGCCATGAGCGTGATGCGCGTGCCCCTCGGAGCTGGACGGCCCGGGTACTGCCGCCGATGCGACGACCGGCGTCGTGCCCTCGGGCGCCGCCGGACTCGAAGGATCGCGCGGCGACTGCGAGACCGGCATGGCTCCCGGGGAGCATGCGCCAACGAGCGCGATCGCGCAGAGCGCGCCGATCATGGTGAACGTCTTCGGCGACGCGATGCAAGAGCGACTAGAGCGACTAGATGACATGGGGGCAACCTCCAGCGCGTGCGAGCGCAGTACCTTCTAGCGAGCCACGACGATTTCGTGACCCACGACCGTCGCGATTGTGACGGCCTGCCTCGGCCGTATCGAACGACCTCGTACGGCTGACGCCGCCGGGCCTCGAGCATTACACCGGCGGAACGAAGAATCGTCGGTCGCTCGATGCCCGATTCCGGCGCGCCACGACCTCCCAGACCTCGGCCTCCAGCGCTCCCGACGCCCGCGCAGGAACGTGAGCTCCTCGGCGTACACCACGGCGACGCCCGCGCTCGCCCTGAGCCCTTCGATGCGATCGAGCTCGAGCTCGGAATTCTCTGGTCGGGCTGATCGCGAGAGGACGCCCCGGTCGAATCAGGACGAGCCGCAGCCGCGCCCCGCCCCGCCCGGCTTCTCGTCGCACGTGCAGGAGACGCAGCCGTGGTCCGCACAGGTCCCGCACGAGACGGCGAGCTGGCGCCGGAGCGCTGCGCGAGCGCGGAAGACACGGACGGCGGCGTTGTTCGTCGAGATGCCGCGCTCCTCGGCGAAGCCCTTCACGGACATCCCCTCGACCTCGACGCTTCGGAGCGCGTCCGCGTACTCGGGCTTCAACGTGTCGGCCAGGCGCGTGACGCAGCGGCAGACCTCGGCGTGCACCGACTCCGGCGGCTCCTCGTTCGACGCGATCTCCTCCGCGAACTGCGTCAGCGCCCGATCGGCAACCTTCGCTCGACGGTAGTAGTCGACGGTCGCGTTCCGCAGCGTGCGGTAGAACCACGCGACCACCGCCTCGCCGTCGCGCAGCGTCTGGAGCTTGTCGAGGCCTCGCGCGAAGGCATCCTGGAGGATGTCCTCAGCGACGTCACGCCGCCCCACGCGCCGCTCGAGGAAGCGCAAGAACTCGCGATGGTTGTCGACGAGCACCCTCGTGACATCGGGATCGAGCGCTCGGGCGGCCTCGGCGACATCCAGCTCGTCGGACATGCTGCTCACTTCACCGCTTCGGAGACGGAGACGCAAGCTCCGCCCCCGGCGGCGATCGGAAGGAGCGCGCGCCGCCCGCTCCTCGGCCCCCGTTCATCCGCCCTCGAGCTCGACCGGAGGCGCCGGCGCGCGGCCGGCTTCGGACTCAGGGCCCTTCGTGCCCCCACGCGGGGTCGTCGGTCGCGAACCGGGTGAGCCACGTCGCGAGCGTCACGCCGCTCGGTGCGACCGGCAGCGGGTTCTGCTTGAGGAGCACGTGGTCGTCACCGGCGATGAAGTAGGTGCGCTGGTTCGGACCGGCCGCGCCACGTAGAGCGAGGAGGTGGTTCTCGAAGTCCGATCCGACGAGGCGGCCCGTGAACGCGCTGATGGTCTTGTCCTTCGTGTAGCCGAGGAGCGCGAAACGCCCCTTCCTCATCGTCGAGGCGAGGTGGGGCATGAGCTTGGCGACGTCCGAATCGCAGTCGGTGCAGCCGGGCGGCAACTCGAGATTCCACGACGACTGCATGTCCTGCCAGGTCGAGCCCGTCGGCTGGACGGGCGGGCCGCAGTCGTCGAGCACGTCGAGGCGCACCGACGGCCAGGCCGTCTTGAAGCGGTGCAGGTTCAGCATCGCGCCGTAGCCACCGCCGCTCGCGCCAGTGACCCATATCTTCGGGGGCGCCGGGTACGTAGCGAGGAGGCGCTTCAGGATCGCGTCCGCGTTGCGCGCGCCGCGGTGCTTGATCGTGACCGACTTGGTGAGCAACGTGTACGTGCGCTCGGAGTCACCGGCGTGGATGTCTCCGGTGCAATACGGCACGAAGACGAACGAAGCGTCGCGAAATGGATTCGTCTGCGCGTCGCGGTCGAAGAGGGCCGCGACGCGCGGCACGTCGGCCGAGATCTCCGCTGCACCGACCTCCGAGGCGACGTTCGAAGCAGTACCGCCGAGACACGTGAGCGCGTTCCAGCACGCACCTCCGCCCATGAAGAAGACGAGGAGCGGCGCGCCCGCGGTCGGCGACGGGTTGACGGCGATGCCGCTCGTCGTGCCGTTGCCGCAGACGACGTCGTTCATCGGTACGTACGTCCACTCCCCGGCCGGAACGGCGATCGGAGCGCCGCCCGCATACGGGTTCGGCGGCCCGGCCTCCGGCGCACCGCCGTCGTCGCCCGGCGCATTCGTCGCGATCGGTGCAGGGCTCGTGGTCGTGGTCGGCTCCGGCGCCGGTGCGCTCGTCGACGACGGCGAGGGGCTCGTGGACGGGTCGGTCGTGGAGGCGCCTTCGGTCGTCAGGCCACACGCCGGAACAGCGACGGCAGCGGCGAGGAGGGCGAACGAGAGGAGGAGCGCGCGCGACGAGACGTGGTGCTTCATGACTGCTGCCGATCGGACGGGGGACTCGCAAGTAGAGCAAATGCTCTAGACGAACACCAGCGGCCGATCGCTGTCGCAACGCCGCTCCGACGCGCTCGTTCGGCTTCGCTACGCCAACCACAGCCTGCGCAGGTCCTCCGGGAGCTGACTGGCGACTCGATCGATCTCCTCTTGCGGGAGCGCTCTCGTCACCGCGGCGAACACCGACTCGACGATTGCCTCTGCGTCCGGAAGATCGGTGCCGAGCTCCTGCGCGACGTTCGCGGTGAGCTCGTCGAAGCCGAACGTCGTCGGCTCCTCGCGGCGCTCGATCATGCAGCGCTCCACGAACGGCCGGATCGTTCGCGGGAGGCCGAGGAAGAGATCGCGCGCATCACCGCCGCTGAGCCGCTGCGCGAAGATGCACATCACCGAGGCGAAGGCCTCGCGCGCCGTGAGCCCCGCGGAGAGCACGCCGCTTCGCTCGATGTCGTCGAGGATCTGGCGAAGCAGATCGAGATCGCCCGCGATGTCCTCCGTCGCGTTCGCCACGGGCGCTTGCCAGACGTCACGCAGATCGTGAGGCAGCTGCTGGGCAACGTGGCCGATCACGTCGGAAGGCAACAGCTGCTGCACCGCGCGAAAGACGGCCGATGCGATGAGCTCCGCCGACGCGGGCGCCACGCCGAGGTCGTTCCCGACACGATCGAACAGCTCTGCTCGGCCGCCTTGCCAGGCCAGCATTCCGTGGCGTTCGAGGCTCGCGGCCTCGACGAGCTGCCTCACGTCCGAGGGCAGCGAGGTCAGGACGGCATGCGCCTGCCCTTGACTGAGGCGTTCGAACAGCGCGTGCAGGGTGGACGTCAGCGCAGCCGCCGGCTTCACGTATGGAGGCAACCCCGCGTACTCCCCGATCGCAGCGAGGCAGCGCGAAAGCGCGCTCTCGCCGGAGATCTCGCTGCTCGTCACTCCCATGGCTCGTCCCATCGAAGCCCGATGCATCTTGCGGGCCTCTCGTGCGCATACGCTTGCGTGGTCCTCTCTCGCCTGCGAGCGCAGAGCCTGGAACCACGGGGCGCTCGAGCGGCCGAATCGATCTCGACCATCACTTCGATGCGAGACACGAGCGCCGGCGCGATCGCCCGGGCACGCGACATGCTCCACCGCGCGTCGATCGGAGAGAAAGGAGTGGTGTCATGATCGCACGTGTCTTGCGGCTCGGCCTGCTGCTCGTTGGAGCGTGCGTCGGAGCGTGTGTCGGTACTGCCTCGACCGGTACGACCCGTTCGTCGGCGCCGGAGAGCGCGTCCACCTACGAGGTCGTCGGACGCGTCACCGACTACACGACTGCCCCTCAAGGCGAGATGGATGGGGTCATCCTCGCAGACGGGACGCGCATCCATTTCTCTCCTCGTGCGGGCTCGGCGCTCCTGCCTCTCGTGCAGCGAGGTCAGACGATTCGCGTCGTCGGATGGCGTTCCTACGGAGCAGGTGGCGAGCGCATCGAGGCGGACACGATCACGAGCGTCGGGAACGGCCGAACGGTCGACGTCACCGCGATGGCGCGTTCCGAGGAACCGACACGGGCGCCACGCGAACGCGAGCGCGAACGCACGGTCGCGCCTCCTGCACCCAGGGCGCCCGAACCGGCGCCGTCGACGACGTTGACGGGCGCAGAGCTCACGTCGACGGAAGGACGGATCGACGGCTACACGACGACACTGAACGGCGACATGGACGGCCTTCTATTGAGCAACGGCGCCCGGGTCCATTTCCCTCCGCATGCCGGGGCCACGCTGTTGCCCCTCGTCCAGCGTGGAACGCACGTGCGGGTCACCGGCTGGCAGACATCCGGACCGAACGGCCTCGTGCTCGAGGCGAGCAAGGTGTCCAGCTCGACGACGGGCCGAACCGTCGACGTCGCGTCCATCCCGGCTCCGCAACCGACCTCGGGCGCCGTTGCACCTCCGCCTGCGCCGAGCGCGCCCGCACCGGGCTCCGCTCCGCCGCCGACGCGCGTGCGGTGAGCGCCACCGGTCGCTTCGTCTCCAGCCGCATCGACTCCGAAGCGAGCCGCGACTCGCGCCGTCTCAGCGCGCCGGGCTCGCGACAACGGACGGCTCGACGAGCTCGCGCGCCGCGGCGAGCGCGTCTTCGAGCGTCTCCTTGATCCTGAGCTGAGGGTACCTGATCTCGAGCCTCGCCCTCTCGAACACGCTCTGCGGCCGCGGGAGCGGACCGGAGACGATGACCTGGCGCTTCCGGCGGATCATGGTCTCGATCGCGTTCTCGAGCGCCGCCAGACCGGTCGCGTCGATGACGGGGACACGTCCGAGGTCGAGGACGAGAACGTGAAACGTGTCGTCGCGGACGGCCGCCAGCGTCGCCATCGCGTTCTGTGCAGCGCCGAAGAACAGCGGCCCGTTGATCTCGTAGACGATGACGCCCTTCGGCGGCGGGGCGACGTCGATCTCGACGGACGAGTCCAGCGTGAGTCGCGACTCCGTGATGCTCGACATCCGTCGCATGAAGAGCACCGCCGCGAGCATGAACCCGACGGTGACGGCGGCGACCATGTCGACGAAGACCGTCAGCACGAAGCACGTGAAAAGCACGATCACGTCGCTGCGTGGCGCGACACGGACGAGGTGAACGAACTGACGAGCCTCGGACATGTTCCACGCGACGACGAGCAGGAGGGCCGCGAGCGACGCCATCGGCACGAACGCCACGAGCGGAGCGAGCAGGACGATCGACAGGAGGACGAAGCCGGCGTGAGCCACGGCCGCGAGCGGCGAGCGCGCGCCCGCACGGATGTTGGTCGCGGTCCGCGCAAGGGCTCCCGTCGCCGCGATCCCGCCGAAGATCGGCGCAAGCACGTTGCCGATGCCGACGCCGACCAGCTCTGCGTTCGGGTCGTGCTTCGTGTTGGTCATCCCGTCCGCAATGACCGCGGACAGGAGCGACTCGATCGCGCCGAGCATCGCGATCGCGAACGCAGGGCCCAGCAGCTCGTAGATCATGTCCAGCGACGGCAGACCGGCTCCCCACGGCAGCGCCGGCAACGGCGCGACGCCCGGGATCCCCGCGACCTCGACGCCGTTCACGGTGGAGTGGAAGCGGGTACCGATCGTCGCGACGTGGAATCCCGGGACGAGACGCTCGGCGAGCGCGACGACCGCCGCCACCGCCGTGATCGCCACCAGCGGCGCGGGGATGCGCTTGATGACCCTTGGGATCGCGAGGAGGAGACCGAGCGTCATCAACGCGACGACGAGCTCCGAGAGGTGCGCGCTCCCTCGCGCACGCCACAGAGCCGCGAGCTTCTCGATGTAGCGATCGGGCAGGGCTCCGGTGCTCAGCCCGAGGACGTCCTTGATCTGGAGCGTCGCGATCACCACGGCGATGCCGCTCGTGAAGCCGGTGGTGACCGGATAGGGGATGAAACGGATCAAGTTGCCGAGGCGCGCGACCCCCAACGCGACGAGGATCAATCCCGCGATCAGGCCGGCCGTCAGCAGCCCGCCGAGACCGTACTTGCTGGCGATCGGAGCGAGGACGACGACGAACGCGGCCGTCGGTCCGGTCACCTGGAACTTGCAGCCTCCGAGCAGCGCGACCGACGCTCCGGCCACGACAGCCGTGTAGAGCCCGTGCTGCGGGGGCGTCCCGACGGCGATCGCGAGGGCCATCGAGAGCGGAAGCGCGACGACCCCGACGACCGCGCCCGCCATGAGGTCCGCGCGCAGCTCTGGAGCCCCGTAGCCCTTGGCGAAGGCACGACGAAGCGCGGTCGCGATCGGAAGCGCGGGCCGCTGCCCCGGCGCCTTGGGCTCCTCGGCGGCGCCGGGCAGCGGGGGCTCCTCATCCACGCTCACGTGCCTCCTCCTTCTCGTCCGTTCCTCTCCGAGCAGGGCCTTCGGAGCTAGGGCGCGCGCATGCAGCGGCACCAGCAACGCGAGTGCCAGCGAGCGCCGCGGCAAGCTCGACGTGGGCCGAAGTCCACCTCTGCCTTTGGTTCGGGGCACGATCGAACGCGCCACGCGACGAGCTCCACGTCGACTCTGCATCGCTCTTCGCGAGCTCGACGACCGATGCGCGTCACGTCGGCGGCGACCCCATGCCTGGCGGATACCACTCGATCCGTTCGACTCCTGCGCGCGCCGCGAGATCGGCGAGGAGCTTCGGCGGACGTGTCTCGAGGCGGCTTGCGCGCCATCGAACCTCGTAGCGGACCTCGCGTCCTCGCGCCTGCTCGCGATAGGTCACTGCCTCGGCGCTGATCCGGAAGTCGGACTCCACGAGGAGGCTCGAGACGTCTTCGTTCGAGGGGCCCTCCGACGTGAGCGTCACGATCAGGGTGGCTCGTTGCTCGCGCCGGATGAAGGGCTCGATCCGCTCGGCGCCCCAGAGGACCGTGATGCCGACCACCGTCGCTACGGTCCCGAGTGCGATCTGTCCCCCGCCGAAGCAGAGGCCGATCACCGTGGCGATCCAGAGGATGGCTGCCGTCGTCACACCGACGACGAGATCGGACCGACGAAAGATGACGCCGGCTCCGAGGAATCCGACGCCCGACAAGATGCCGAGCGGCAGACGCATGAGGTCGAGAGTGGCGAACGAGTCGGTCGCTCTGCCCACGGTCGGCAAGAGGACATTCGCCTGGATCATCGCCACCGCCGCCGCGAGGCATACGAGCATCGTGGTGCGAAGCCCCGCCGGTCGCCCGTGCTCCTCGCGATTGAACCCGAGCAGCGCCCCGGCGACCAGCGTGAGCGCGAGCCGCAACGCGATGTCACGCCAATCCAGTTCGAGCGGCATCGGCGACATGGCTTCTTCCTCGACCTCGACGAGCCCGCTCCCCGCTCCGTCGGGCTCGGGCTCCCGAGGCTCAAGCTAGCCGCTCGACCATCGATGCGCCGGCCGGCCGACGATCGCGGCGACGACGCCGCATCCGTCGGGATCGCGGCGTCCGCGGAAAGCACGGTCGATCCCATCGCGAACGCGCGCTCGTCGCGGGTCGCGGCTCGACGTGAGATCCAGACGGACGCGACAACGCTATCCTCGACGGATGCGGCGGCGGCTCGTTCTCCTCCTCCTGACGTTCGCCTCGTCCCCGGCGCTCGCGTGCGACCCGCCGAACAACACGCCGGTGACGAGGTGCAAGAACCACCCGCTGGAGGACTACGATCCGTGGACCTGCGAGGTGACTGCGGGCGTCCTCGAGAAGCGCAGCGGCGTCTACTTCGAGACCGGCTCGCGCAACGAGGTCGCCACCGTGTGGGCCACGCTACGCGTCGAGAAAGGGACCCTGCGCGTCGTCTACCGGGACACGAAGGGCGAGCCGCAGAACATCGACGTCGTCGCCGGTACAGAGAGCAAGCTCGAGATGAAGACGAAGTTGAACGACAAGCGAAGCTTCGGTCTCACTCTCGAGCCCGTCGGCGGAAACGTCGAGGGGTTCTCCGCGACGGTGCACTACGCCTCGCCGCCTTCGGGCTCCTGAACCGCCCCCACACGGGCGCCGCTCAGGACGCGTTCACTCGCGACTCGTAGCCGGCCTCGCCGAGGGCCTCGATCATCTCCTCCACCGGTGCCTTGGCCGGGTCGTGCTGGACGCGAACCTTCCCCTCACGGAGCTTCACCTCGATGGCATCGACGCCCTCGAGCGTGCGGAGTGCACCTTCGACGTGACGGACGCACGACCCGCAAGTCATGCCGTCGACATCGAGGACCGTCTCTTTCGTGCTGCTCATGGCTCTCTCTTCTTTCTGGGCTCTCTTGCCCGCCAACAAGACGCTCAACCCCTAGACCGATTACACCACCGGCGCGCACTGCCCGGCGCCATCGTCGCGCATTGCACACGTGCACGAGACACACCCGTGCTCCGCGCACGTTCCGCATGACACGGCGAGCTGACGGCGGAGCGCCTCCCTCGCCCGGAAGACGCGAACCGCCGCGTTGCTCTTCGAGATGCCTCGCTCTTCGGCGAACGTCCGCATCGAGACGCCGTCGACTTCGACGCGCCGGAGCGCGTCCGCGTATTCGGGCTTGAGCGTACCGGCCAGGCGGAGCACGCACGAGCAGACCTCCGCCCGCACCATCTCGACCGGCTCTTCGGCGGTCTCGATCTCCTCGGCGAACTGCGCGAGCGCCCGACCCGCCACCTTCGTTCGACGGTAGTAGTCGATGGTCGCGTTGCGAAGCGTCCGGTAGAACCACGGGATCACCGCCTCGCCGTCTCGCAGCCCCTCGAGCTTGTCGAGTCCACGGGCAAAGGCCTCCTGGAGGATGTCTTCGGCGAGATCCCGACGACCGACACGTTGCTCGAGGAAGCGAAGGAACGCGCGATGGTTCTCGACGAGCAGCTGCTTCACGTCGGTATCGAGCGGTCGCGTAGCGTCCGTCGCTTCCGTCGCTCCCGTCTCGGTCGCGACCGACACGGCGCGGTTCGAGGGCTCACGCATCTTGGCCGTGCACATCAGGCGTGCCGAGCCTGCTCGAACCGGCGAAGGCGGAGCGAGTTGACGAGGACGGAGACGCTCGACAGCGACATCGCCGCGCTCGCGACGACGGGCGAGAGGAGCCAGCCCGTCCAGTGGTAGAGCGCCCCGGCGGCGACCGGGATCCCGATGACGTTGTAGACGAAGGCCCAGAAGAGGTTCTGACGGATCGTCCGGAGCGTCGCGCGCCCCAGGCGGAGCGCCGTCGGCAGCGCCTTGATCCCGCCTCGCAGGAGGGCGACATCCGCCGCGGCGATCGCGACATCGGCCCCGTGACCGATCGCCACGCCGACGTGGGCGCCGGCGAGCGCGGGCGCGTCGTTGATGCCGTCCCCGACCATTCCGACGATGTTCCCCTTGGCGCGCTCTTCGAAGACGACGCGCGCCTTGTCCTCGGGCTTCACCTCGGCGATGACGTGGTCGATCCCGAGCTCCGACGCGATCGCGTTGGCGGTGCTGGCGCGATCCCCCGTCAGCATGCTCACGCCGATGCCCATCCCGCGGAGCTCTGCCAGCGCGGAGCTCGCCTCCGGCGTCGGAGGGTCGGCGACGGCGACGAGCCCCGCAAGGCGACCATCGACCGCGACGAAGAACGGAGTGTTGCCTCGGGTCGCGAGCCGCTCGGCCTCGGCTTCCAGCGCACCGGTATCCACGCTCGCAGCTCGAAGCCACGCCGCCGTTCCGACGCGTACGTTGCGGCCGCGAACCGTCGCCTCGACGCCGTGCCCCGCGACGCTCCGGAACTGCTCCGCCGTCTCGAGCTTCTCCGCCCGAGCCTCCGCCCCGGCAACGACCGCTCGCGCGACGGGGTGCTCGCTGCTTCGTTCCGCGCTCGCGACGAGGGAGAGCAGGCTCGACTCGCCTTCCCCGCTGATGTCGACGACCGCGGTGAGCGTCGGCTTGCCGCTCGTGAGCGTACCGGTCTTGTCGAGCAGCACGCGGTTCACGCGGCTCGCCGCCTCGAGCGCAGCACCACCCTTGACGAGAATGCCGAGCTCGGCGCCGCGGCCCGTGGCGACCGCCACGGCAGCAGGGGTGGCGAGCCCGAGCGCACAAGGGCAAGCGATGACGAGGACGGCGACGAACCTCTCGATGGCCGTCGCGAAGCCGTCGGCGGTGGGATCGATGACGACCCACGCGATGAGCGTGACGATCGCGATCGCGAGCACCACCGGAACGAAGATGCCGCTGACCGTATCGGCGAGGCGAGCGATCGGCGCCTTCGAGCCCTGCGCTTGCTCGACCGCCTCGACGATGCGCGCGAGGGCGCTGCCCTTCCCTGCCGTCGAGACCTCCAGCGTGAGGGCCCCGCTCTGGTTGAACGTTCCTCCGTAGACCTTCGCCCCTTCGCTCTTGTCCACCGGCAGGCTCTCGCCGGTGAGCATCGACTCGTCGACCGCCGACTCTCCACGGACGACGACGCCGTCGGCCGCAATGCGCTCCCCCGGTCGGACGACCACGTGATCGCCGCGCCGAAGAGCTGCGATCGCGACCTCTTCCTCCTGCCCGTTGCGGAGGCGGCGCGCGGTCTTCGGCTGGAGGGCGACGAGACCTCGGACGGCATCGGCGAGGCGCTTACGCGCTCGGGTCTCTAGCATCTTGCCGAGAAGGACGAACGTCAGGATCGCGGCCGCGGCCTCGAAGTAGAGGTGGGGGACCTTGCCATGCGCAGCGTGCGGGAAGAGGCCCGGCGCCACGAGCGCCACGGTCGAATAGACGAACGCGGCGCCGGTCCCGATCGCGACCAGCGTGTTCATGTCCGCTGCGCGGTGCTTCAGCGCGGTCCACGCGAGGCGGAAGAACCGGCGCCCCGGCCCCAGCACGACCGGGGTCGCGAGCGCGAGCTGAAGCCAGCGCCCGAACGTCGTCTCCGTCCACGCCATCAGCCCGTGGGACATCGCGACGACGAGGAGCGGCACCGTGAAGGCGGCGGCCACGAAGAACCCGCGGCGGAGCGTCCGCTGCTCGCGTTCCTCGGCCTCCTCGATGGCGGCCGCGCGCTGGGCCGTCGGATCGACAGGCTCCCCAGCGGCGGTCGGCGACGGCCCCTCGTCGCGGACCGGCTCGTAGCCCGCCTTCTCGATCGCCTCGGCGATGCTCTCGGCCGACGTCGTCCCCGGCTCGAACACGATCGTCGCCCGATGGGTCACCAGGTTGACCTGCGCCTCCTTCACTCCGGGCACGCTGGTCACGGCCTTCTCGATCCGCCGCACGCAGGCCGCGCAGGTCATCCCGAGGACACCGAGCTCGAGCGTCTTGACGGGCGGAGCGATCGCGGCGCGCGTTACCTCGTAGCCGGCGGCGACGACGGCGTCCGCCAGCACCTCCGGCGACGTTTGCTCCGGATCGTAAGCGACCGTCGCGCGCCCCAGCGCGTAGTTCACGTTCGCGGAGCGCACGCCTTCCGTCTTGGTGAGCGCCTTCTCGACGCGCCGCACGCAGCTCGCGCAGGTCATTCCCTCGATCGGCAGCTCGAGGATCTCTCCGCCCGGTAGGTTTTCGGGCTCGCTCGTCGTCTGGGCAGCCATCTCGTCTTCTCCTGTAGCAAGGACGCACCACGGCCGCGTTGATTACACCCAGGCGCGGAAGGCGCGCGGCGCGGCCGGGCTCGACGCCCTTGCGACGATTCTGGCGGCATCTCGGCCACCTGCGGCTTCCGGTCGAGCCTCTCCGCCCGCGCTACTCCACGCGGAGCTCGCCCATCATCCCGTGCTCGCCATGCTCGAGGATGTGGCAGTGGTACATCCACGACCCCGGTTCATCGAAGCGCGCCACGAGCTTGAAGGACGTCTTGGCCGGGACGGTCGATCCGGAGTCGGACGAGAGCTCCGGGCTGCGGGGCATGGCGGCCACGGGGCCGGCGACGACGTCGCTCCGCGTTCGTCACGTCGAGCCCCCGGACATCCGTGTTCTTCACCACAATCGGCGCCGTGCTCGCTCGAACATGCCAGGGCGAGGAGGGCGCCACCCGTCGCAAGCCAAATTCGATGGAGCATCTTCGATGCTCACTGCCTTCTGGATGTTCTGCATCTCGTGATCGCCTACGTCAAACTTGGTGCGGTCACGGTAGGCGCGACAGCCGACGCGCGCGGCAAGGCGCTCACTTCGTCGGGTTCTGCGTCATCTCGTTCGAGTACGTCGAATACGCGCCGCCGATCTTGCAGCGAAGGCGGTACGAGTAGTCCATGTCCTCGGTCGCCGAGGTGTCGTGCTTGTTGTCCGCCGCGCCCGGAAGCGTGAACGCGACGGCGTACTCCTCGTGCACGGAGCCATCCGGCATGGTCGCCTTGCGCTCGAGCTCGATAGATTCGCATCCGACCGCCGGATTCGCCCACATCACGTGCAAGGCGCCCATCATCTTGGCCACCTCATTGAGCTTCGGAGCTTCAGGGGCCGAGGAGCCGGACGTTCCGGATGAGCTCGGCGATTGCGTATCGGACGACGAGCATCCACTCGAGAGCGTAGCGAGGAGAGAGAACGTGACGATCGCGACGTACTTCATCCCGGATTTCGTAACACGCCTCCGGCAGCCACACCTCGCGGAAGGTCGACGCGGTTCAAGTCGACGACGACTGTAACCGCGCGAGTCACGCTTCGCTCCGTCGCATGCGACGTGACGAGGAGCGGAGAGTCTCTCGTGCTCGAAGTTTTGTTGCGATGGGGGGGTTGCGCGAGCGATTCTCATCGGCAGGGAAAGCACGCGCCATGAGCTTCGACCCGTACCAGCCACCCCAATCCGAGACGCAGGCCTCGGCGCAATCGAGGAACGACGGCGGCGGGTCGCGCGTGGGCACTCTCGCCGCTGCGCTCCTCGGCGCTGGGGTGGGGACACAGCTGATCGAGGTCGCCGTTTGGCTCACGGTCTCCGATCCGGACATGTTCGACGACGTCACGAGCACCGTTCGCACGGTCGCCACCGTGCTCCGCCTCTCCGGCATCGTCGCCTTCCTCATCTGGAGCCACCGCATCATCAGCAACGTGATTGGGTTCGGCGTGCGAGGCCTTCGGTACACCCCAGGCGCAGCCGTGGGCTACTGGTTCTTTCCAGGGATCAACCTCGTTCATGGCTACAGGGTCGTCGCGGAAGCATGGCGCGCGAGCGACCCCGAGGACGCCGGCGACGATAGTCATCGATGGATCTCGCGACGAGCCGACAACCTGATCCTCCACTGGTGGCTCGCGTACATGGCGTCCCGTATCGTCGCCCTCGTGGGGCGCTACGACGCGAGGCCGGCGCTGTGGATCACCGGTGTCGTCGTCGAGGTCGTCGCGGTGGTGCTCATGGCGATCGTGATCCGGCGCCTCGACGCACGTCAGCGCGCCTACGCGCGTGAGCTCCTCGTGCGCAGCCGTCCCTCGGCGGCATGAGGGTGAGGAAGGAGCTCGGCGAACGCCGGGACGGGACGCAGTAGCTCGATGCAAGCCGCTCGAGCTATCCGGTCGAGATCCACGGCTCCGTCGAATTGTTCGCGCTTCGGTTTCCTCCTACTCTGCTCCGTCCCGCCATGACCGGATCTCCACGACGCATCGGTGCGCTCGTCGCGCTTGCGGGGATCCTGCTCATCACGCACTCCGCACACGCCGAGGCTCCTCCTGGTGCCACGGACATCGACCTCTCCTACGCGGCACCCGTGGGGTGTGCGTCCCGGACCGAGTTCGAACAGGAGATCGGACGAAGGGTCGATCCGCGCTGGCTCGCAGGCGGCGATCGGCGAAGCTTCGACGTCCGTGTCGAACGTCTCCCGGACGGGACGTTCGCGGGCAGGCTCGAGGTCCTCCGCGCGGGGCATTCGCTGCGCGTCCGAGAGATTCGAGACCCAGCATGCAAGGCGGTGAGCACCGCGCTCGCGGTCTTCATCGCCATCGCCGTCGATCCTGCGAACGTCGATGCTGACACCCCCGCGATGCCCGCGCCGCTACCTCCAGAACCGCAGGCGGTCGAACATCCGGCATCGCCGCTCGCCCCCTCGGAGCCACCTCTCCGAACGTCCCGTCCTCCTCGAAACGTGAGCGGCGCGCCTGCACCGTCTTCGTGGTCGCTCGGCGCGGCTGCCGGTGCCGTGCACATGCGCGTTCCGAATGACGCGTGGGGAGCGCGCTTCGGCGCGGAGGTCGCACGCTCATGGCCAGCAAGTCGTGTCTCGCCTGCCCTGCGCGTGTCGTGGGGGTTTGCGGACTTCACGGTATTTCCACCCCGCGCCGGTCGAGCGGAGTTCCGCTTCCAGACCACGCGCTTCGAAGGATGTGCGCGGGTCGATGCTTCCCCTCTCCCGCTCACGCTTTCGCCTTGCCTCGGATTCGACGTCGGAAGCCTCGCCGCCGCCGCGCCGGATGCTCCGGAAGCCGGTCATGCTACGGTCGGATGGCGGGCTGCAACTGGGGTTGCGCGCGTCGCTTGGGAGCTCCTCCCGTGGCTCGCGCTGGAAGGCGAGGTCGGCTTCGAGCTGCCGTTCCAGCGCACGACCTTCGCCCTCGACAAGCCCATCCGTATGGCTTACCGACCGCCGGCCGTCCTCTTCACCGCCGGCGCAGGGCTCCACGTGACCACGCGCTTTCGCTAGCTGGCAGGCCCTCCAAGCACGCTTCCCAAAATCGGCGCGGGTCGTGATCAAACCGAGATCACCCGGCCACTCTACCGCTGGGCTGTCGTTCGGAAAGCGACGCGCCTTTCCGGGGCGTTTGGTCAGGACAGCCCGCGAAGGCGACTCATCGCCTTCCACCACGCATGACGGAGCGCCGAGCCCTTGGCATCGGGGACGAGGTTGAAATGAGGGATTCGATTCGAGGTCCGCTGGCGCCTGCGCGCCTGCTCGCGATGGTCTTCGGGCTGGGGCTTGCCATCTCTGCCTGTAATGAGGGTGACGACGGCGTTTCCGCCCCGACGTGCCCCGAGGGCTGCGGCCCGAACATGATCTGCCAGAGCGACGGCTCCTGCGCCTGCGCCTCCGACTTCCGGGACTGCGATGGCAAGCCGTCCAATGGCTGCGAGCACCAGGGCAATACCTGCGACGGCCCGTGTGTCGGCGAGGACGACGCGGCCTTCTGCAGCCGCCTCAACAAGACCTGCGGCGACGTAACCGGCAAGGACAATTGCGACGTCGCGCGCACGGCCACCTGCGGCTCCTGCCCGGACGGTAAGACCTGCGGCGCCGACAACACCTGCTCGTGCAAACCGGAGAGCGACGCCGCCTTCTGCTCGCGCCTGGGCAAGAACTGCGGCGACGTGATTGGCACGGACAACTGCAACATCGCCCGCTCGGCGACCTGCGGCTCCTGCCCGGACGGTCAGACCTGCGGCGATGACAAGACCTGCTCGTGCAAGGCGGAGGACGACGCCGCCTTCTGCGCCCGCCTGGGGAAGAACTGCGGCGAGGTAACCGACAAGGACAACTGCGGCACCGCCCGAACGGCGACGTGCGGCACCTGCCCAACCGGTCAGACCTGCGGCGACGACAACACCTGCGCGTGCATCCCGGAGGACGACGCCACCTTCTGCTCGCGTCAGTCCAAGGAGTGCGGTTCGTTCGCAGGCTCCGACAACTGCGGCAAGAGCCGAACGGTCGACTGCGGCACCTGCGAGGGCAACGCGACCTGCGGCGCGCCCGTTCCGAACATCTGCGGCCCCTGCGTCGGGGAGACGGATGCCCAGCTCTGCACCAAGGCGAACGCGACCTGCGGTCAGCTCCATACCACCGACCGCTGCGGAGACCCCCGCATCGTCGCCGATTGCGGCGCTTGCGCGGACGGAACGTCCTGCCTCGCCGACAACAGCTGCGGAGAGCCCGACGGCGTGTGGCTGCACGACACATGCTTCAGGCGCGGGAACACGATCGTGCTCTGCGCGACGAACCTCACGTGCATCCGCACGTACACCGGGGGAGTCACGAATTGGGAGGGCGTGTGCAAGCAGGCCTGCGAGTCCGACGCGGACTGCACGACGGGCGGTTCTTGTGCGTCCGTCGGAAAGACCGACGGACAGAAATTCTGCGGCACGCCTCGTTCGCCGGGAGACGCCTGCAGCTCGTGGAGGGGTTCTGCAGACGTGTGCCACGATCCGAGCCGGGCGGAGGAAACGTTCTTGGAATGCCTGGGCGGAACGTGCAGCTACGTGTGCGACTACGACGGCAATCTCGGCGCTCCGCCCTACGATTGCCCGGCAGGCCAGTCGTGTGGCGACGGTCGAGTGCGCGATCCCCAGACCAACTTCAACCTCCATCTCTGCGAGTAGACGCCTTCGGGCTCGCGGCCCACCCACCTGCAGTGGTGGGCCCTCTGCCCGCATCGCATTGCCGATGGTCGACCGCCGCCAACTGGCGACGGTCGGCGAGCAGAAGAGCAACGCTCGGTCGCTCACGAAGGAAGGTCCGCGAAGGTGACTTGACCCGTGACAGCGAGGGCGTGCCTTTCGAGCGCACGCCCCTCGAGAGAAGCCCATCCGTATGGTCTCGCCGCCGGTCCTCTTCACCGGCGGCGCAAGGCTCCGCACTGACCGCGCGCCTTCGCTAGAGTTCGGGCCCGTGCCCAGAAAATCGGCGCGCTTCGTGATCAAATGGAGATCACCCGGCCACTCTTCGCTGGGATGTCGTTGGTACAAACGCCTCCGAGCGCCCTTCAGGGGCCGCTGGTCATGATGGCCCGCGACGACGACTCGTCACCGCCCGCCACGGACGCGTCGCCCACCGAGCGCTTCGAGCATCTCGTTCGAACGCACTACACCTTCGTCTGGCGAACCTCGCGACGACTCGGCGTTCGCCCGGCGGATCTGGATGACGCCATTCAAGAGGTCTTCCTCGTGGCGGCCAGGAACCTCGATTCAATCACCTACGAGCGCGCCTACTTGTTCCGGGTCTGCGTGTTCGTGGCCTCGCAATCACGTCGGACGGCCCGAAGGCGGCGCGAAATCCACGACGAGCAGCACCTCGAAACCGCCCTCGACCATGCCGCCAGCCCCGAAGAGCATGTTCAAGCGAACGAAGCCCGCCGGACGCTCCAAGGGGTCCTCGACGATATGCCCGAGGAGCTGAGGGTCGTCTTCGTTCTTCACGAGCTCGAGCGTTTCACCATGTCCCAAATTGCCGACACGATGAGTCAGCCCGCGGGCACCGTCGCTTCTCGCCTCCGTCGCGCGCGAGAGGTGTTCATGAAACTCGCCGCTGCGCGCACGAAAGACTGGGGCAATCGATGAACGAGATGAAGCCACTTGGGGACGGTCCGCTCCCGCCCGCCATCGCCGAGCTCCTCCGCTCGGCCGAAGGAGAGATCCCGCCGGACGCCGAAGCCAAGCAGGCACGCATTTTCGCGGCCGGCGCAGCTACCTTGGCGGCCGCGCAGGCGCCTCGCGCGGCAAAGTCGGGCGTATGGCGGAAGCTCCCCTGGGCCGGCTTGGTGGCTGCCATCACCGCGTTCACCGTGGTGGAGGTCGGGAGCTCGGACGGTGGCCACCGCGACGCGGGCGTTAACGAGGGTCACGTTGCCCCGGCGCCACGCGCGGTCGAGACGACGGAGAGCTCCGCGGCGCTTCCGCAAGAAGCGATGCCCGACATCGCACCGAGCCTTCGCATCGACGAGCTTCCCTCCGCTCCGAGCGCCGAGCCGAACGTGAAGCCGCGGCCGCCTGCGGAACGATCACGTCGGGCGGCTACATCGAATCTCCAGGACGAGCTCGCAATGATCGACGCCGCGCGCAGCGCGCTCGCTTCGGGCGCGCCGGCCCGAACACTCGCACAAGTCTCGTCGTACCGAGCAACGTTCCGTGAACCGCACTTCTCGGCGGAAGCCGACGCACTGGAAGTGCAGGCGCTCTCCAACCTCGGCCGCCACGCGGAGGCGCGCTCGAAGGCGAACGCGTTCGAGCGCGCGCACCCGAGCTCACCGTACATGCAACGCGTTCGGTCCGCCGTCGGCGAGCGCGATTGATCGACAGTCAAAGGAGTCGTTCGTGCAGACCTCACTGAAAGGATCGCGCCCCCGAAAGGGGCTCGCGAGGTCCGTGGCTGCGCTCGCTGCTGGCGCGCTCGGCTCGCTCGCATTCGCGTGCGCGAAGGACGCCACCTTCGTGATGATCGGCGCAGGCGAGACCGAAGACGGCGGCCGCACCACCTCGTTCGTCCCGACCGACGACGCTGGCGATGCGGGGGCCCTCGTCCCCGAGCTCTTGCTCTGTCCAGCGACGGACTGCCCAGCGCCGTACGCGACGTGCCCCGACTCCAACGGGAGTTTGCCGGGATACGCCTGCGGGACGAATCTCGCGACGGACTCCCGCAATTGCGGCGGTTGCGGCCTGCGGTGTCGCGGAGCCCCCAACAGCGCGTATCACCTGAACGTCGCGTGCGTGAACGGCGAATGCCAGGGCCTCTGCGAACAAGGCTTCCTCGACTGCAACGGCATCATCGACGACGGCTGCGAGGTCGACCCGCGCAAGGACCACGACAACTGCGGTGGGTGCGGGATCAAATGCGCCGACGGGGTGACCTGTATCAACGGCTCGTGTGGCTGCCCTCCCGGAATGACGCTCTGCGACCTGGGCTGCACGGATCTGAGCCGTGACGACTTCAACTGCGGTTCGTGCAACTACTGGTGCTCGGACCATCAGCCCGACGGCGGCACCAAACCACTCCCTCCCAATACGTTCTTCGGCTGCTCCGAGGGCAAGTGCGAAGACATCCACTGCTACCACGATCTCTCGACGGTCTTCGCCGACTGCGACAACGACCGCTCCAACGGATGCGAGGTCAATATCTCGATCCCGAACATGGAGCACTGCGGTCGTTGCAATAACAAGTGTGACCCTGGCCAGCAGTGCATGCTCGTAGACGGGACGACGGCGCTCGATTGCCAGTGCAAGGGCGGCAAGACCTTGTGCGGATCGTCGTGCGTCGACCTCGAAAACGATCCGAAGAACTGCGGTTCCTGCGGCTACGGCTGCCCCACCAAATCCGGGCTCACGGCCACGTGCTCGCACGGACGATGCTCCTTCGAATGTCCGAACGGCTTCGCTGACTGCAACGGCAACCCTCTCGACGGATGTGAGGCGCCGCTCGCGAAGGATCCGCGCAACTGCGGGGCCTGCGGCAACTCGTGCGACGTCGCCAGCGGGCAGCCCTGTGTCGGCGGCATCTGCGTGATGAAGGAATGCGACGACGACCCGGAGACGACCAAATGAGCGCTGGACGTATTCGCGGGTGGACCGCCGTCCTGGGCGCGGCCACCGCTGGGATCGCCGTCGCGTGCGCCACGACCGACGCCCCCAACGAGGACGAGCCGACGCCGAGCGAAACCATCTCCACGCCCGACGCTGGGGACGCGGCCGACGCGGACAACGATGCAGAATGCACGGAGGCCCGCGGCTGCGTCACGACCTCGGACTGCTCGAAGGTGGACTTCTGCCCGGTGCAGTTTCCCGTCTCGCGCCTCGTCGCGCTGAACGCGGTGTGGGGGACCGGTCCGAACGACGTCTGGGCCGTCGGCACGCGTGGCACGATCCTCCACGGAGACGGCAAAGACTTCGTCGTCGTCCCGTCGGGGACGAGCGACGTCTTGTTCTCGGTCTGGGGCACGGCGAAGGACGACGTGTGGGTCCTCGGCGGGACAGCACCGATGCATTCGGACGGACTTCATGCTGGCACGACGCGCTTCGTCCCGGTGCGTGGCGCTTCGTGGAACGCGCCTCAAGCAACGAGCGGCCGGATCTGGAGTGGCTACAGCGACTCGAACGGACGCGTGTGGATCGCCGGAGAGCCGTCGCGTCGATTCGGAGTGTCGAGCAGCCTCTGGTATCTCGACGACGACGCCACGACGAACGATGCCGGCGACGCGAGCAAGGCTCTCTGGGCGCGCGTGGACCTCTGCTCGGCGAGCGATCCCTGCACGCCGAAGCTTCGTCGCATCTGGGGAACGGGCTCGCGCATCTGGGCGGTCGGTGCCGCGGGCCAGATCCTGCATACCGACGACGCACAGAACGGCGATGCCGTTCTATTCAGCGAGCAGGACTCGGCGACGCGAAACGATCTCGAAGGCCTCTGGGGAAGCGGTCCGGACGACGTCTGGGCCGTCGGCGCGGGCGGCACGATCCGCCACAGCACGGGCACCGCCTCGGCGTGGTCCGCCGTCCCGTCGCCCACCACTGCGAACCTGCGCGCGGTCTGGGGCAGCGGCCCCTCGGACGTATGGGCGGTCGGCAACGACGGAACGGTCCTCCATTTCGACGGTCAGGCGTGGAGCTTGGCCACGATCGGTCTACCTCCGGGAGACTCGCCGACGCACCTGTTCGGGATCTGGGGGAGCGGGCCGGACGACGTCTGGATCGTCGGGGAAGGCATCATCTTGCATCGAACGGCGGCGAGCCGGAGGCACTCATGAACCGCGCCACACGGGCCGTTCTCTTCCTCGGCACCATCTCGCTCGTCGGCCGAGGGGTCATCGGTTGTTCTGCGGACCGCGAGCTGCGCATCGCCGACGATGCCGCCGCGGACGGCGCAACGCCCACCGACGCGACGACGCTTCCCGAGACTCCGGACGACGGTGGCCTCAGCGACGCCGACGCGTCGGACGCCACGCGGACATGCAGCCTCGACGGCTGGTGCTACACCGAGCTCCCGGCTCCCGGCACGTTCGACGCAGGCGACATCGTCGTGCCCAGCCCGCGGTCGCTCTTCGACCTGCGCTCGGTGTGGGTCGCTCCGGACCATCGAGTATGGGCCGTGAGCGACGCCGGCCACATCCTGAACTGGGACGGATCGCGTTGGGACGTCGTCTTTGCCGCAAGCGAACGACTCCAATCGATCACGGGCACGAGCTCGACCGACATCTGGGTATCGGGCTACCAGGGGCTCGTGCTTCACGGGACCATGGTGAACGGCTCGATGACGTTCGAAATCGTGAGCACCGGTGTGAGGCACGGCATTGCCTCGATCACCGCGTTCTCGCCCACCGACGTCTGGATCCTCGCCGACAAGCCGTACCACCTCACGGCCGAAACGTTCGACAGCACGCCGGCGTTCACGGGGATCGACATCCCCAAGGGCTTCACCGACACGCGCTCGTCGCTGACCATCGACACCGCGTGGAACGACGGCACGAGTGTTTGGTTCGCGGGCACCGAGGTGGCGAGCTGCTCGAAGGACCCATGCCGCCGGGAGGTCGTCGCTTGGCGCTACCTCGAGGGTACCGACCCCGCGACCGCATGGGAGCGCGTCGGGATCCCCATGCAGGACGTCAACTCCCTCTATTCCGGCTTCACTACCGGCGACGGGTTGAATCTCGTTTCGTTCAATGGAAAGTCCGGCACCGGATTCGTGGACGGATGGGTGGCCCGCTTCGCGCCGAGCGACGCAGGCACGATCCCCACGCTACCTGGCGGCAGCGGAGGGATTACGGCCGACGGCGCATACGCGTGGTCCGCCGAGGTCGCCGAGACTCACGGCTCTCCAAACGGACTCTGGGCGAAGCAGAAGAACGACATCTGGCTCGTCGGCTCGCCGGGGGTCGTGCGGCACTTCAACGGCACGTCCTGGGAGCTCCAGCGGCTCGCGCTCAAGCCTACCATCCCGCTCCTCAACAATCTGTGGTCCGTCCACGGTAGGGGCGACGACGTGTGGATCGTCGGAGACAGCGTCGCGCTCCATCGAACGGTGAAGCCATGAAGAACCTGGTCTTCCGGGCCGCGGTATCGATCGCGACGTGCTCCGCTCTGCTCTTTGCGTGCAGCAGTGACGAGGACGTCCGTGTTCCGTTCGAGACGGACGCCGAAGCATTCCCCGACGCACCGCCGCCTGCTACTCCCGAGAAGGACGCGGGCATCGCGGAGACGGGCGCCGTCGACGCGCGGCCGCCGTTCGATGCGGCCGCGCCCGAGATCGAATGCGATGCCACGCCTTGCATCACTCGGATCATGGCAGGGCCGACGCACTACTGTGCGCTCGCCACCGACGGCCTCACGCGTTGCTGGGGCAACGCCTCGGCGATCGGCGACTTCGCCATGGATGCGGGGACCGACACGGCCGCAGGTGCTACGCCCGTCGTCCTCCCTGGCGTGACCGACGTGGTGGACATCGCGGCGGCCACGCTCATCACGTGCGTCGCGCACACGGACGGAGGCGTCGAGTGCTTCGGATTCAGGCAGCCGTCGCCGGAGCCCGTCCCCAACGTCTCGAACGCAAAACGCATCGCCGTCGGTGATAGGCGCTCGTGCGCCGTCCTCGCCGACGGCACCGCGCAGTGCTGGGGTGACGGCATCGGCACCGGCTCCGGCGATACGACGCTCGATCTCGGAGGCGAGAAGGCGGTCTCCGTAGCAATGAAGCAGTACGTCGGCTTCGCCCTCACCGAAAGCGGAAGGCTGCTTTCGTGGGGGAACGACATCAACATGCTCGGGCGCGAAACCTCGCTCAACACGGATCTGACTCCACGCCGGGTCGAGCATCTCCCTCCCGTTCGGGATTTCTCCGCCTCCGACAAGCACGCCTGCGCGCTCTCCACGGACGGCCGCCTCTTCTGCTGGGGCCGCGGAGACAACGGAGCGCTCGGGCTCGGGTACATCCGCACGGAGTACTACCCGGTAGAGGTCCTCTTCTCCGGCAGCGCGTGGCCCGCGCAGGTCTCCGCATCGGACACGCACACCTGCGCGCGCATGACGGACGGCACACTCGATTGTTGGGGTGGCTCGAACAGCATCGGGCACCTCGGGTACGAAGACACTGCAGGCGTCTATCGTCCGAGGAAGGTCGAGGGGCTCACCGACGTCGTCGCCGTCGCCGTCGGGACCTTGTCCACGTGCGCGCTTTCGAAGGACGGCCGCGTCCGATGTTGGGGGGACAACACGTACGGGCAGCTCGGCCGAGGGACGCGCGATGGCAAGCGACACCCGTCCCCGTTGCCTGTCGTCTTCCCTTGAGCATCGAAAGAGAACCACGCATGCGCCTCTCGTCCCGTCATCCGTTCCTCGCGCCCATCGCGCTCCTCGCGGGATTCCTGGCATGTAACTCGACGGACCGAGGGTTCTACCGAGACCCTACCCTGATCGGCCAAGACGACGCCGACGCAGGGGCCGCTCCGGAGCCGCCTTCGTGCGAAGGACAGCGCTGCTCGGCTGACTTGCACAAGATCATCGACGGGTGCACGGGGCAGGTCATTCAAGAATGCGCGACCGGCATGGGTTGCTACGCGGGCAAGTGCACCACCGCCTGCGAGAGTGCTTCGAACGCGCAAGGCTCCGTGGGCTGCTCGTTCTGGGCCACGCCCGCCGACACCATCCGGGTATCGGAGGGTTCTTGTTTCGCCGCCTTCATCGCCAACACCTGGAACACGCCGGTCAACGTAGAGGCAGGCTTCGGAGATGCGCCGCTCGACGTCTCGAAGAGCATCTATCGCGCGGTCGTCAACGACGACAGGTCGGTTCGGTATGAGCCGATCGAAGGTCCCATCCCGCCCGGCGAGATTGGCATCGTCTTCCTGGCTCAGAGCGGTCAGATCCCGGGGGCCAAGGACTACATCGCGTGCCCGCACGGCGTGAACGTCGCGTATGGCGGAGACGTCGTCACCGAGCACGCGACGAGCCTCTACAAGGCCTTTCACCTGTCGACGGACGCCCCCGTCGCGGCCTACTCGATCTTTCCCTACGGTGGTGCGAGGAGCTACGTGCCCGCCGCGACGCTTCTCCTGCCGTCGTCGTCGTGGGGAACGAACTACGTCCTTGTGGACGCCTGGCCGCAAAATACGGGCTCTCCGTTCGTCCAGATCGTCGCGAAAGAAGATGACACGGTCGTTCGTGTCCGTCCGAACGTCGACGTCCTCGACGGCGTCCGCGTCAGCGGCGGACCGCGCGGGTCGGTCACGACCTGGAATCTCAAACGCGGTCAGGTGCTCGAGTTCATGCAGAAGGCGAGCCTCGCAGGCAGTCCGCTCGAGGCGACGAAGCCCGTCGCGGTCTTCGGAGGCAACCAGTGCGCCTTGATTCCGGACGGCAGGTTGGCGTGCGACACGCTTCACCAACAGATCCCTCCGCTCCAGCAGTGGGCGTCGCGCTACTCCGCCGTGCCGTACAAGAGCCGACGCACGGGCATTCAGGGATCGGAGCCCGCGCCCGAGAACGTCCATTACCGACTCGTAGGGGCGCGCGAAGACACAATGCTCTCCTATGAGCCCGCGATGCCCGTGGGGGCACCGGCGAAGCTCACCGCCGGCCAGGTCGTCGACTTTTCGTCGACCGTCCCGTTCACCGTGAAGAGCCAGGGCGGCGATCATCCGATCTATCTCGCCGTCTACATGTCCGGATCCACGACCTACAACACGCTCGGCGATCCGGACTTCGTCAACATCATCCCCGACGAGCAGTTCCTCGACCGATACGTCTTCTTCGTCGATCACACGTACGCCGACAGCAGCATCACCGTCGTGCGGCGCAAGGATCAGCGGGGCATGCACGACGTGACTCTGGAGTGCTTCGGAGCACTGACCGACTGGAGGCCGCTCGGCAAGGACGGCTCGGTCGAGTACACGTGGCTCGATCTCACGAAGAGGGGAAAGGCAGTGAACACCCCCAAGGGGACGTGCTCCTACGGCCGCCACGAGGCCAAGAGCGACGGCCCGTTCAGCGTGTACGTCTGGGGCATGGACGTGGATGCGAGCTACGGCTTCCCCGCCGGCGCCGGCAGCCGTCCGACGACTCCGTACAAGATCGAGGTGCGCTAATCGCCAGCGCAGTCGCCCTGACTTCACATTTTCGCGATCCGGGAAATTCGGTATAACATGCGTGAATGCGTGTCATTCCGCACCTGCTCGTCACCGCAGCGCTCAGCACCTATCTGCTCACGGCCTGCTCCACGGAACACGAGCCAGACGAGAACCTCGTGGTGCGCGCGGCGCTCGGTCTCGAGGTTCCAGAGGAGGTGTACGCTCTGGGCGTGTACGCCGAGCGGCTCGATGCCAACGGCAAAACGATCAGCAGCTTCGGCGCCGAGGTCAACGCAGACGACACGCACTTCGTGGCGCCGTTCGACGTGGTTCCAAGCGTCGGTGCCCAGCCGGGCGACAGCGTGCGAATCACCGTCATCGCGTATGCGCCCCCGCGGGCTGGTGCGGTGCGGCCGCTCGCGATGCGCCGTGCAGAGCTCGCGTGGCCTGCAGACGGCCGCATGCTGCGGCTCGGCCTCACCAAGAACCATGTGAAGAACGTCGCCGACGCCAGGTTGAGGCTGCCCGTACCGGTCCAAACCGCCGCTGGCATCGGGCCAAGCCGCTGCGCGGCGCAGGAGACCGAGGACGACGGCGGACGCTGCGTACCGCTCACGAGCGTTGCCCTCGACCTGCCCGCGGTGGATCCGAAGAGGCCGCCGCCCGACGCGTGCTTTCCCGCGACCTGCTTCGCGGACAGCGAGCTTCCCGTGTGCAACGGCTACGAGTCGTGCAACCGTCCTGCGCTCTCCTACGGCAACGACTCGAGCATCGCTCGCGAAGACGGACACTGCAGCATCGAGCTGCCCATGCGCCCCGACGAGCGCGTTACCCCGGCGTTCCTACGCTTCGAAGACACCCCGAACACCACCGATGGAGTCTTCGGCCGCGCGCTCACGCCCGGCATCGACTACACGTTCGATGGTCCGTCGCGCACGGCCATCTTCTCCCCTGCCACCTGCGCGGCTCCCCGGGGCCTCGGCTTCATCGCATCGGCGCAATGTGAGCCTCCCTCCACGATCGCCACGGCGCGGTGCGGCGCGCGCACCGCGAAAGACGCCGTTCCGATCCCCAGACCGCGAACGCGTTCGTACTCTCGCCGAGCCAACTCTCGCTCGGCTTCGAGCCACTTCCGTTCGACGAGCCCCCGTCGATGCTCGCGGTCGTCGGCCACGGCAAGGTCCATGCGGTGCTCGGCTCGGAGAACCGCCTCTGGCTGCGCCCCGGCTCGCGCTACTACGAGGGACACCAATGGGGCCCCGCGGTGTCGTTCGAGCGCGACGGCGCCGCGTTCCGGGCGCTTCATGGCTACAGCGTCCCGTCCACGCCACTGAACGAGCCCCCTCGAGTATACGTGGCCCTGGGCGATGCCAGCCTGCGCCCCGTGACCCCCGAGGGCATCGGCGCACCGGTCGAGTTTTGCACCGCCCCCTCGAGCTGTCGCACCACGGCCAACGTCATCAGCGTGGCCGGCCCGAGCGGCGCCCGTGACGCGGTATGGCTGGTCCGCGACCCCGACGGCATTGCATTCTACATCGAAAAATCGCCCACGCGCTTCGTGCGCAGCGCGCTCGCACCGATTACGGGGGCAGGCCATGTCCTCGAGCTGGCCGACGATCCCCCCGGCGTCGCTACGGTGATCGAACGTGGAGGGACGTGGAGCCTCGTGCGTCTGGCGGCCGACGCAGGCACCGTACGCGATGAGCTCCCCCTCCCCGACGGCTTGGCGTATGCGCATTTTGCACGCGGCGAAATTCCGTACAGCACGGACTCGCTCGACGCGCTCCACGTTCTGGTGGCCGGCAGCGAAGGCGGTGAAGCAGCGCTAGAGATCGCCCCCGGCGAGCTCTCACTGAGCTGGCGCTGGCGAGCCGCGGTGTCCGCAGATGCATCGTGGTACGGACGCAGCGACCCCACGTGGTCGGGCAACGGCCGCGACGGCTGCTACCTCTCGGGCACCGAGCTGATCTGCCGGAACTCGAAAGGCCAAAGGACCGACCACGTCGCCGACGTCCTGGCTGCCTGCCACGTCGGTCAGCATCGGTTCGCACTACGAAAAGTGGCCGACGGCACCTACAGCGCGCAGGTGACAGCCTACGACGGCCCCGTCTTCCCGTAGTCCGAGCGTTTTCCGGGGACTCAGAACTTGATCGCGATGGACGACGTCGTCGACGCGAGCACGCTCGGCGGCAGCCCCAGCTGACCGTAGTTGTTGAAGCCCCAACATCGAAGCTCGCCCGCCGAGCTCAATGCGCAGGAGTCCCCGAAGAGCGTCGTGTTCTCTACACGAGCGACCTCGTTGAACTCGTAGGCTCCGCTCACGGGGAGACACCGAACCTTGCCGTTCGTGTGGCGGATACACCCGCCCGCGATGTCTTCCACGTCCGAGAGCACGCGGTTCGGATCCCCGGGTGTGGGGTCGAGGACCTTCGTGGGCGTGTACGACGTCTTGTTCCCCAAGATCCCCCAGAACCAGAGCGTCTTGTCGTTCGCGAGAGCGAAGGTCGTGTACCGAGCCATCTGGACCTTCTTGATGTCGCTCAATCCAACGACCCGTCCCGGCGTGGGCTTCGAGCCAACCGCGATGCCGTTCCCCAGAAAAGAGCTCGAGCCCCAGCACCAGACCTCGCCGCTCTTCACGGCGCACGTGCTCACCAAACCGCAGGCCACCTGATCAGCCGTGAAGTTCGGGATCTCCTGGGGCACGGGATGGTTGACGAAGTCGACTATCCCGAGACCGAGCTGGCCTTGCATGTTCCCTCCCCAGCACGCGACGTGGCCGCTGGTCGATAGAGCGCACGCGTTGGCCTCCACCATGTCGACGTCCGCGATGTCCGTCAAAAACGGCTCGTCGGGGACGCTCGGCCGTGGCGTGCCGCCCCCGCCGTAGCTCCGCCCCCAGCACTTCAGGTCGTCGTTCGCCGTGACGGCGCACACCGCGCCATTGGGGGGAGAGGCGTTGTTCGCGATCTTCTTGAAGGTCGCGGCCTCCGCAGACGCGATCGGGAACGGCTTGAAGGTCGTCCCGCTCGAAGAGACCGCCCCTCTGCCGAGCTCTCCGGAGGTGTTGTTCCCCCAGCACTCCATCGTGGTGACGTTCGCTCTCTTCAGGCGAGCGCAGTAGAACGTTCCTCGAGCCCAGATCGCCTCGACGACGGGCGCCTCGGCTTCGGGACCGCTGTCCCATTCGATGCGGCCGTCGTTCGCAACGTCGGCGGTCGAGGCGTCGACGTACTGGGAATCGAGGTCCTGGGAGTCGAGGTCGCCCGCGTCGGCGAGCCCTGCGCTCGCGTCTTCGTCGGCCTCTTCATCGGCCCCGCGCGTCGCTCCGTCCGATCCTTCACTGCACCCCGCGGGAGCAAGGAACCCGACCGCGACGCAGGCAAAAATGGAAAACCTCAAACCAAACCTATTCATGATTACGCCTCACCGCGCTCGGCCTGCTAGCGCACCACCGGAATCTCGACAGAAGAGATGGCTCGGAGCCCTGCCCCGCCCGGATAGCCGTAGCTGGCAGCGACATCCAATCCCCAGACGGTCAGAGCAAACGGCTCCTCGCTACGGATTCCGTGCCGGCCGTTCGCGCAGCTCTGGTCCCCGAACGGTTGGGGCTCGCCGTTCCGCACCATCGTCACGTAGGCGTACTGGTAGCGGCCCTCCGCATCGATGGGCTTCCAGTCCGTGATCGGTCCCGCACAGTCGAGCACGACGTCCTTGAACCCGTTCCCACGATCGTGACGAACCACGACGAGGGTCGTGTAGCCAAACGTCACGTCCGTGAAGAACGTATAGGAGTCCAGATACTGCTGCACCGGAATCACGTTGACGAAGTCCGGGTCGCCGATCTTGGAGTCGACGGACATCATAAATCCGACGCTGTACCAGAGACTCGTCATGTAGCTGGCCAAGTAGAAGGGATGCTGCCCATCCTGGCTGCTGACGACGAACGGCTTGTCCGTCCAGAACGTCACCGTCTCGCCTTGCGACAGAGTCGCCGGTGCTCCCTGCGGGCGTTGCGGTCGATACGTCAGCGTCGTACCGTCGGCAGCTCCGACGAGACGCCAAGGGACCGACTCTTCGACCGCGGTGGCACTGGACTCCTTGCCGGCGCGGATGGCCCCTCGACTCTCGTAGCGAACCGCCGCATATTCACTGCCCCACGCGCGGAGAGGCGGGATCTGCTGGTGTGAGACGTCGCAGTAGGACGTCATGTCTGTGCTCGGATAGATCGTGCACGTCGACCCACCGAACATCCCGATGGGCTTGTCCGACTCGATGGGGCTTCCGACGAGCGCGCGCGGCTGCGTGATCTGCAGGATCTCCCCCCGCGCGAGGTTGTAGATCTTCGTTCGTCCGTCCGCGCTCGCCGTCCCTCCTGGCAGCTCGATCAGGTCGTCGTTGGGACGAATACGAACTTCCGTATCGTCGTTCGCGGCGATGATCTGGAGCGACGGGTTCATTCCCGATCTCCCACGATCGATCGCGTCCCATGCGTCGACGACGAGATAGTTCGTATCCCATGCGCTGGTCGGCAAGAGGACCGTCGCCGCAGGGATGTAGCTCTTGGCTCCACCATACGGGTAGATCGAGTAGGCACTGACGGGCCTGTCCGTGGTGACGTTGAACGCCGTGCCTTCACCCGAATAGAGCGGGATCGTGGGGTCGTTCGATTCCACCGCGGCAGGAAACGGGCACCGGATGTGGTCGGGATTCCAAGCCGGAGGGTCGGCGCTCTGATGCAGGAAGACGATCGCAACCTCGCCCGGAGGAAGTGGGCCCTCGAGGAGCTCGTAGTCCACCTCTTTTCCTCGAGTACGCGGGATCGCGACGCTTCGCGACAGATCGAGCTTCTCGCCCTTGAACTCGACCTGGATGTTCACCGGGCTGTTCCAGGTATTCGCGACGAACGCCGCAAGGCAGGAGTTTCGATGATCCTGCAGCGGCGCGGTCGAGGGAGGGCCTCCGACCGACGCGACGGAAGACGTGGTCCAGAAGGAGCACCCGATCGTCCCTTCGTTCTTTTCGGCGCTCGAACAGGCCGGCACGCAAGATCCATTCGCGCATCCCATCTCGGGAGGGCATTCCCTCACCACTTCGCCCGTGCACGCGCTGAGGACCGAATGAAGATCCCGAGAACAGACGAACGTCTCGCAGGCCTCGCTGGTCGGAGCATCGGCCGCACCGAAGCCACCGGCGTCCACGTGCACGAACGACGGACGCTCGGCGCCTCCACACGCGCTCATCACACCGAAAGCGCCTAGGATACCGCTCCAAACGACGGGCACGAGCCGTCCGAAGCGCTTCCACGCCGAGACGGGGCCGGAGGGGCCGGAGGGCGAGCCGGCCCCCGTTTCGTCGTGCCGATCTGTCGCCGTCGGTGCGTTCTTCATCTCTGCGTCCTCGAAACTCCGCAGCTCGTCTCAGAAGATGACGGTCTGCGGGCTGTAGTGCGGAAGGTCGTCCCTGACGCCGATCCCGAGCTGTCCTTCGGCATTGCTGCCCCAGCACTGGACCGAACCGTCCTCGATCAGCGCGCACGTCGCTCGGTCCATCGCTGCAATTTGAACGATCCGAGCGCTCGAGCTCCCGACGACGACCGGCTTGAAGGCGACGTCGGCGTTCCCGCCGCCGAGCTGGCCATTCGTATTGTCGCCCCAGCAATAGGCCCTTCCCTCTCGGGTCCAGGCGCATGTCGTGATGTTGCTCGCTGCCACGTCCTCGATGGGCCCTGCCCCGAGGATGGTGACGAGGAAGGGAGCAAAGACATCCGACTTGTTGCTGTTTCCAATGGCTCCGGTGGCGTTCTGCCCCCAGCAGTAGACGTCTCCTCGAGAGACGGCGCAGGCGTGCTGCGCTCCGGCGACGACGCTCGTGACCTCGTTCAGCCCTGGGATCTCGAGGGGGTCGCCGTCGGGAGAGAACGAGGTCTCTCGCGCCAGCGCATCCTTCAGCCCCCCCTTCTTCCATTCAGCCCCGCCCCAAGACAACAGCGCGCCGTTGTCGCGAATGGCGAAGCCGACACGCATCGTCCCGGTGCCAGAGAGCACGTGACGATAACGAAGCCCGACGGGGCCGACGACGCCGCTCTCGATCGGCAGATATCCTCGGCCGAGCTGCAGGGCGGAGTTCTCTCCCCAGCAATACATGCTTCCGCCTGCGTTCCCGTTCGTCCCCAGCGCGCCGACCGCACATGCGAAGGCGCCGCCCACGTCCACGCGGCTCGCGAAGGGCAGCCCCTCGACGCGAGAGGCGCTCGGGTGAGACTGCGTGTCGGTCACGACCTGATCTGCACTGAGCCCGAGCTGCCCGCGCGTGTTGGCGCCCCAACACATCACGGAGCCGTCCTCGAGGCGGGCACAGCTCGTCCCGACACCCGACACGCTGATCTGCGTGGCGTTGTCGACGTTCGCGACACGCACGGGTCGCGCCGAGTACGGCCCGCTGGCCGCTCCGCCGTCGGCCGCCCCCGCGTCGGGGTCCGCAGGGGTCTCGGCCCCGAGTTGGCCGCTCGCGTTGCTGCCCCAGCAACGGACCGTCTTGTCCGCGAGGAGCGCGCAGACGTGGCTGCCTCCTTTTGCGGCAAGCGCGGTGACACAAGGCGTGACCTTGCACGTGAGCGGCACGGAGACCTCCGGCGCGTCCGCGTCCGCGTCCGCGCTGGAGCCGTCGCCGGGACCGGCGTCGACCGTGGGCGCGGGGTCGCTCCCAGCGTCGTCCGCGAGCTGTCCCAGCTCTCTGTCACTGTCCGAGCACGCGCCGCAGAGGACACCTGCTCCCAGAAGGAGACCGACGATACGAGTCGTCGTGGAGATGAGGCGCATCAGCTCAGTCCTGGTCCTGGCGGTTGACGTTGCGGTGGAGGGCGATGTTGTCTCCGACGACCCATACGTCGTTGGGGCCGCTGCCCGATACGGCGTGCAGGTTGTTGTTCAGGACGTCCCAGCTCTTGGCCGTCGCCGTGATCTTCAGGGAGGAGCCGTCCCAGTGATGCACGCGCCCACGTGACGACGCGATCCAGACGTCGTTCACGCCTGTCCCCCAAATGGACGAGCGTCGCTTCATGGCTCCGGCGACAGGCACCAGGTACTCGGACCAGCTGTACGCGCCCCCGTCGCCGGCCGGCGCCGCACGGAGAACGCCTCCCCCGCGGACCCAGAAATTCTGCCGGTCGAAGGCCCATATCTTGGAATAGGACTCGTTTCGGCTGGCGCCCGCGATCGTCGGCTGAGCGATCCAGCTCGCGCCGCTCTCGAGATAGATGCGTGGGCCGCCTTCGAAGATGTCCGTCGACCTTCCGGTTACCCACACGTCGAATCCCGAGCACGATACGGAATGGAGCTCGTGGTCGACGCCGGGAGTGGATGTCTCCCATGAGGGGTTTCCGTCCTCTCCAGTGGCTCCGGTCCACCGAAGCACGGTGCCCGCCACGCCCACGATCGCCATGTTTCGTGGGCGCTCCGTGTCGCGCGAAGCTTCGCAGATCTCCATGAGGTCGGTCGTCGTTCCGCTCGGGATCGACGTCCAGGTCGTCCCCTCGTGTCCGCGAAGGATCGCGCCCGCGGCGCCGACGACCCAGATGTCGCCCTCATGGTCGCCCCAGACTCCGTAGAGCGGCGTCTGCGCGTCCCAGACCACGGTCCATTGCGCGCCGTTCCAGCGCAGGACGAGGCCCTCCTCACTGACGGCCCAGGCGCTCTTCGGCGCAGGCACCCAGACGTCCATGAGCGTGAGCTTCCCACCGTCGGGGATCGGGAGAGGCGTTTCGCACCAATCCACCGTGCACTTCGGGACACCGCCCGCATCGGTCTCGTCCGCCGCATCGGCTGCGTCCGCCGCATCGCTCGCGTCGGATGCGCCCGCGTCGACGAGCTCGACCTGAGCGGCGTCCATGCTCGCGTCGCCGTCGCCGTTCTGGTCGTTCGTCGCGGGAGCCTCGACGTTCGCGTTGGCGCATGCGGCGAAGCCCAGAAGGACGAAGACCGTGCCTATCGCGTTCTGCCTGGGGAAGTACTTCATGGTCATTTCGCTCCCCGTGCCGGGCCGCGATGAAGGATGACGCGCTCGCCTACTACCCAGACATCGTCAGGCCCGCTCCCCCAGATGCCGTAGAACGGGGTCGACGGTGGCAATGACGGGACCATCGAGCGAGACCAGCTCGAGCCGTCGCCGTGAAGGATGGTGTTCTCGTCTCCGATCGCCCAGACGTTCGTGGCGCTCGTGCCCCAGACGGCGCGCAGGTGCGTCGTGATCGTGGAGTCGGAGACGAGCCACCTGAGATCTCCCCCCTCGTCGTGGGCATAGTGACGGATCGTGCCGTTCTCTCCCACGGCCCAGACATCGTCAGTGGCAGTCCCCCAGACGCCGGTCAGGTGCTGGCGCGTGTTGCTGTTCGTCTGGGTCCATTCCGCGGCTCGGTTCCAATAGCCGTCCGTATGGAGGATCCGCCCGGACGCGCCGACGATCCAGATGTCGTTCGGCCCCGTCCCCCAGATTCCCGCGAAGTTATTCGCGGGGTTCCCCGCGATGTAGTGATCGAGAGCCGCCGTCAGCTTCGTCGTGGCGCCGCTCCAGCCGTCGGAGTGCCAGCACTTGTTGAGCGTGTTCGACGAGAACGAGCTCAGCGGGGCGAGAAGGAGCCATACGTCCGTCGCGCTGCTGCCCCAGATGGCCCGAGCCGAAGTCGGCGTGAAGGCCTGGAGCTTCGGAGCCTCGATCCTCGACCACACGGTCGCGGTGTCGTTCCAGCCGTCCGCATGGAAGATCTCGTTGACGCCGAACGCCCAGACGTCGTTGGGCCCGCTGCCCCAGATCCCGAAGAGAGGCTTTGGTTGCCCGGCCTCCGTCAGGAGAGGCTGCTGACTCCACGTGACGCCGTTCCAGTGGAAGACCGCTCCGCCGGATCCCACCGCCCAGACGTCGTTCGCCGAGCTGCCCCATATTCCGTACAACGCCACCTTGTCGTTGGGCATCTCCACGCGACACCAGCCGTCTTCGCTGCAGCGCGCGTCTTCCGGCGTGCTACCGTCGCTCCCCGATCCATCCGAGGTCGAAGCGTCCGTCACTGGACTGCCGGGGAGGGTCTCGCCGCCTCGCTCGTCCGGACCGGCGTGGGCGGGCGCGTTCTCGCCAGTCGCAGCGCAGCCGACTGCGCGGACTCCGAACACGAGCACGCCGGCGAGCCAGAGGTCTCTCCGTCCGAAGAAAGCCATGCGCCGCATCAGTGCGTCACTCCAGGCGGGCAGGGTTCGACCACGCAGATACCGTCGATGCACGCTTGCCCAGTCGCGCACGCGTTCCCGCACGAACCGCAATTTTGAGGATCTTTCGACAGATTGATCTCACAGCCATCGGAGAGGTCACGATTGCAGTCGCCAAATTCTGCGTTGCATCGACTTCCACAGCGGCCGAACCTGCAAGTCGGCGTCGCATTTGTATACGAATCGCAACGGACGCCGCAGGCGCCACAGTTCATCAAATCTGCTTCGAAGTCCGTGAGACAATCGCAGCCACTCGGGCCGCGGTCGCACTGGCACGTCCCACCGTTGCAGACCTCGCCCGCGGCGCACTTGTTGCCGCAGGCCCCACAATTCTCGCGGTCACCGGCCACGTAGATTTCGCAACCGGTATCCATCTTCGCATCGCAATCGGCAAACCCATTTTGACACTTGAGGTTGCCGCAACTGGCATTCTGGCAGCCGTAATACATATTCGCGGGCGGCGGATCTTTGTCGGGAGGATAGCCGTTGCAGAAAGTTCCGCACGAGCCACAGTTGTAGTCGTCCGAATCCAGCTTTACGCAGTTACCCCAGCAGGAGGCCTCGCCTGGCTTGCACCCCTGGCAGGCGAAGTTTCCACAGATGGTGTCCCCGGGACAGACGTTGCCACAGGTGGCACAATTCTCTTTCTTACTCAGCGGAGTCTCGCAGCCGTCTTCGATACGGCCGTTGCAGTCTGCATAAAAGGTCGAGCTGCACGTCATCTGGCAGGCGCCACCGACGCAGATCCACTTCGCGTTGAGCTCGGCGTTCCTCCAGGCGTCCGTCGGGCACTTGTTTCCGCAGCTGCCGCAGTTCTCCGGATCGTTGGAGAGATCGACGTCGCAGAGGAAGCGCGAAGTCGAGCACGTCGCCCATGGGGCCTTGCACTTGTCGCTCGGGCACATGTCGACGACCGGAGTCCCGGGGACGCTCGCCTCGGCATCGCCTCCGTCGGGGCTACCGGTGAACGAGGGCGGCTGCGGCGCTCCAGCGTCGTCGTCGAACCCACGTCCGAGATAAGTCTGGGTGGTGCACGCCTGCACGAGAATGGTCGCGACAGCGAACACGGACGTGAAGCCAACGATGCGACGTTGCACGATTCGATCTCCTTGGGATGTTCGAGGAACGTGTTCGGGTCGCGAGCGAGCGCTCGTGCTCACTCGGGCACGCCACCGGGCATCTTGGCCAGGGTGGCGGTGACACGGCGCGCGAACGCGCCTTCGTGATGCTCGGCGAGGAAGCGAGAGCCGAGGCGGCGAGCTTCGTCCGTTCGCCCGGCTCGTGCGAGGGCTTCGACCCGGAGCACGGACACCTCGACGGAGAACGCGCCGTGGGGGAAGTCCCGGTCGTACGAGTCCAGGAGCCGGAGCGTCTGCGTCGGCTCGTTGCTCCCGAGCGCGGCTCGAGCCGCTTCGACGCGCGCGATCTCGCGACCGAGCGCGTCGCTCGACGCAGAGGCCCAGGCGCCGGCGCCGACTGTGGCCGCTCTCCTCGGAGGAGCGTCGAGAGCGGGGGCGTTCGGCAGGGAGTCCGGCGTCATGACAGGCGCCTTTGCTACGCCGTCGTCGTTCTCGAGCTGGTCGGTGCCCGCGCTGGCTACCGGGACGGCGAGCGCAGCGACGGCGGTCGGAGCGTCGCCGGTCGAAGGAGTGCGCTCGGAGGAGGTGAGGAAGCCCACGCCGATCGCGGCCCCCGCGAGCACGACGAGCGCAACGCCATGGACGTAGGAAGCGCCCGAGGTCCGTACGAGACGATCGCTCCAGCGCTCGCAGGACGCAACCGCGGGGACGCCGAGTGCCGCGAGCGTCTGCTCGCGCGCACCGGGGCGCGACGCATCGTCCTTCGCAGACTCGAGCAGACTCCGCTCACGTTCGTTCGCCGCGCCTCGGAGGAGCGGTTCGAAATCATAGTTCGTCACGGCTTTCCTCCTTGACCTCGTGCTTGAAGCCGAGCGACGGCCGCCTGAAACTCCTGCCGCGCGCGTCTGAGGCGTGTGGCGACCGTTCCGAACGGAAGACCGAGCAGCTCTGCGATCTCCGTAACGGTGAGCTCTTCGAGCTCGAACAGGACGAACACGGCTCGGCGCTCCTCGGGGATGCTCGCGAGGATCTCGTCGAGCGTGGCACGCTCCTGTGCCCGAGCCACTGCGGTCTCTGCGGTCGGCCCAGGCGCGATCGACTCGAGCGAATCGCTCTCCGCGACCTCGCGCTCCCGTGCGGTCGCGAGATCGCGCCGGACGTTCGCGGCCACCCGCATCGCGATGCCGAAGATGAAGCTCCGCTCCTTGTCGGGGTGGATGCTCGAGAGCTTCTGCGCGAGGACGAGGAACACGCGCTGGGCGGCGTCGTCGGTCTCGGGCGGCCTCACGCCGAGGCGCCGAAGCGAACGCCACACGAACTCGTAGTACTCGACCGTGAGCTCGCGCAGACGGGCATGGAAAGCCGGGTCTCGCAAGGATTCGACCTCGTCGGCCGTCAGTCTCGCTGTCTGTGAGGCAACCACGAGCAACCTTCAACACGGAGCGATGTCGACGAGGCCTCGATCGTATTTCAGAAACGACACCATCACTGCACGAGGAGCCGAGCCCAGCCGTAGCTCACTGCGCACACGAGCTCGGCCGTAAGTGCGCCTCAGGGCAAATGCCCCACGAGAGCCCCCCCGAGAAAGGGCACGATCCGTGGGGCCTCGTAGACGAGCATGGCGGGCTCGAACAGGAGCTCGTTCCGGACCAAAGGTGCGCGCACACCGCCGAGCAGCTCGAACGACATGGCCCGGAGCGGTCGCCACGAAATCCGCGCGGCGGCGCCCGCGCTGAGCCACACCGCCGCCCGGGCCCGCGAAGGCAGCGGCTCGATCACGATCGCTTCGAGGACGCCGCCCTCGGCGTTCAAACATGGCCCCACGCGCAACGTCGGCTGCCGGACGAGATCGCCACAGCCGGTCAGGGCCACCTCGTTCCATTGGAGGCCGACGGTCCCGAATCGAGAGACCGTGTCCTCGCGAAAGCTCCGCCGGACGCCGAGCCGGACGAGGGGCGCGAAGCGGCCCGGAAAGCCGACCTGCCCGAAGAGGCCCGGCATCACGACGAGCGCACGGTTCGCCGAAACCTCCACGCTCGTACCGAGGGCGATGCCAATCCGCGGGCGAGGCTCGGATGAACCACGAGGCGGATGTCGTAGCGGCGCCGTCCGCGGAGGTCGGCTCGGCTGCGCCGGCGCCTCGAGCATGGGCGCCGTCTCCGCCGGCGCCTCGGCGGGCGCGGAAGGCATGGGCACGTCCCCTCCTTCGAGGCCGATCGCTGCCATGGACGGCGAGCGCGGCGAGGACACGATCACACGACGCGGCCGACGCTGTGCGCGCGGGCACGCTCGCCAGCCGCGACGAGCATGATCGTACCGTGGCTCGTGCCGCCGCGCTTCTCGACGCGCACCGCGACGTCGACCGCAGGCTCGCCCTCCGCGGCCTCGCGAACGTGACAGAGCCTCGCGCGCAGCCGCTCGAACGTCGTCGGACGTTTTGGGCACCCTTCATGGAGGTCTTCGGTGATCCGAACCGCGATCGGGGCCGGCTCCGAGGCGGTCGCCGTGCTCCATACGCTCGTGAACGCCGCAAACACAGTGAGCGCCCAAACCCGGGCGACCTTCGCCTGCGGCGACTTCCCGAAACGCACAGCCACGAGCGGTCGAGAAGAGCACGGAAGCACGTCGCCCGCGAGCGCGAGGCACGGCTACTCGAATGCGAGCATCGTCAACCGGTCGCCTCTCGCACGAGCTGCGCGGGCGTCGCTGCGTGTCGCTTGGCCGTCGCATCGAGCGGTGGCTGCGGGTTTCCGAGCGCGCCGACCGCGAACGACAGACGTCGTCCCGCGTGGCGTGCGACGGCGATCTACACGCGCGGCGAGGGCGATCGGTGACGAACAGCAGGTCTGGTACGCGCCCCAGGCCCTCGCGGGACTTCGTCCCGGGCATACTCGAGCTCGTGCTCCACGGTTCGGACGGCCACGCAATACGCTCGACCTCAACTCGACGGTCGACTGAGCCGAGAGCAGAAGGCCGCGCGATGGCTCATCGGTACTCCGCGAGTAGAGGTTCCGGCGCATGGATTCGAACTCTATGAGACGGCACTCAAAAGCAGACAATGCCGCTCACCTTTCGCCCTCAAGAGCTCGAAATCTCGCCGCGACGGATGCATGTTCCCACCAGTCCACGCCCGTCCCCGGGAATCGACCCGTTTCGTGGAGACATTTTGGAAACGAAGCGTAGACAGAATCGCCGCCATGACTGTCCTCCAGCATTCCGACTCCGCGACCAGCTAATCCGCTCGATGCTCTTCCAAGCATCCTGTCAGAACAGCCGCGCTTGGGGGACGCCCTTGAGGAGTGCCGGTTCATGGGTGAGGCGGTCCAAGTCGTCCGCTGCCTTCGCGGGACGCTCGCCAGCCTGAAGCTCAACGTCACCGTTCGGAGACCGCGCGCGATCGCCTTCCTGCGAAAGCCAGCGCTCGAGCCCGCTGCGAGCGCTCGCCGCCGCTGATCTGGCGTTCGCGTCGCTTCTGCGGTTCGCCGCTCTCGAGCGGACAACAAGCGAGCTCGCGCTCTTCCTCGAGGGGAGCGAGTTCGTCGGTCGAGTGGCGCTGAGCCCGCCAGCGCGGACGCCGGACGAACGACGCGTCACGTTCACCTGAGGGCGACGCGCGCCTCGATCAGATCTCCATCGTCGCGATGTCTTGCGGCGGCGGTCCGCGTCGAGCATAGCGTCGTCGTGGGCATCGACCTCGAGCGCGAGAAAGATCCCAAGGTCCTCCGTCAGGCGGTCGTCCTCGTCGAAGCGAAGAGCGCCGACTTCTCGCTCGCGTGATGGAACTCACTGAGGCGTTCCTCGCGGCCCAAGGCAAAGACCGCATGGCGCTTCAAGTGGAGTTCGAAGGTCTTCAGCCGCAGCTCGAGCGGAAGAATCGGATGCTCTTCGGACAGAGCTCCGAACGCCGCTCAGGCGAGCCGACTGCGCCGCCGAAGGAACGCAAGCCAAAAACGGGACACGGACCGCGCGAACAGAGGCAGCTTCGCATCGTCGACGAGTCTCACGACATCCCCGAGGCGGACCGCGTCTGCATCTTGTGTAACGGCGCCCTCGCGGAGCTGGACGGTCAGGTCGAGGAGAGCGAAGAGATCGACGTCATCGCGCGCGAGTTTGTGACCAAAAGACACGTCCGGAAGAAGTACCGCCGCCGCTGCGACGAATGCATCGAGACCGCGCCCCTCCCGCCGCGCCTCATTCCCGGCGGCCGCTACAGCCTCGCGTTCGCGATCACCGTCGCCATCTCGAAGTACGCCGACCACCTTCCCCTCGAGCGGCAAGTCCGGATCCTGCAGCGTAAATGGGTGATCGTCGATTCGCAGACGCTCTACGATCAGGTCGAATCCCGCGCGCGGGGGGTTTGGCCTGCGTACGATCGGCTTGGTGTCGAGTTCCTCGATGAGCCGGTGATCTTCGTGGATGAGACGCCGTGGCCGCTGCTCGGCAAGAACGCGTCGAGCGCGAAGTGGCACTGCGTGGCCGATCGCGAGCCCGAAGGGCTGCATACTACGAGATCCACGATACGCGCGGGCTCGACGCGGGCAAGTTGCTCCTCGGGGGCTTCAAAGGCATCGCGGTCACCGACGGCTACGGCGTCTACTACTCGCTCGAGAAGCGAACGCAGGGCTTGCGCATCGCGCAATGCCGGGCGCACATCCGGAGGAAGTTCGTCGATTGCGAATCGGCATTTCCAAAGGAGACGGAGCAGATCCTCGGGCTCATTCGAGAGCTCTACGCCATCGAAGATCGCGCACCACCGGCCCTGAAGGCAACGACGTGCAGCATCAATTTCGCTCGACAGGGTCGCGGTGCGTACTCGCGCGCATTCAGGCGTGGCGTCTCGACGTGGCGTGTACGCCGGCAGCGGACTGGCCGTCGCCATCAACTACATGTCGAAGCGCTGGTCGCGAGCGACACTCTTCCTTGAGCATCCTGACGTCCGGCTCGACAACAACGCCGCCGAGCGCGCGATCCGCGGCGTCGTCCTCGGACGAAAAAAATGACTACGGCTCCCGCTCGCAGCGCGGGACCGAGTTGGCCGCCGTCTTCTACTCGCTCATCGAGTGCGCGAAGCTCGTCGGCGTTGAACCCGCCGAGTACCTCCGCCGTGCGGCCGATGCGGCACTCGCCGGCGGCGCCCCCATCGTCCCCGTCGATCTCGCACGCGCGCACCAATAGCGCCGAACGCCTGGCTCGTCGGGACGAGCCACGGCGAGGTCTTACGGTCAATCCAGCCGGCGAGTTCGGCGATCCAGCGTGTCGCCTCGCTGATCGTCGGGATAGAGCGTTTCTTCTTCACACCACGACTCGCCCGGTCGCGCCTCAGCACATCGATCTCCGAATCCGAGAGTTCGACGGTCGCGGGTGCGTCCGCCTTGTTCCGGGCGAAGTACTTCAGCCTCTCGATGCGCATCCCAGGGCGGCGAGGATCGTCGCCCACTCTTTTGATCGCCTCGGCCGGTCGCCTTGCTTCCGCGTTCGATGGAACTCCTCGACGCGCCATCGTTTGCGATAGCCATCGAGAATCCTTTCAGCCTCTTCCCGAGTGGTGACAGGCACGTTCTCAACTTGGAAGGGTCTTCCGTCCGCCGGTCCCACTACAAACGCACGGTGAAGTCACAGTTGAGCGCGCTGAGCCCGAAGAGGATGTCGGTGTTGTCTGCCTCGCGATCGATCACGACTGCAGTGAGCCGATCGACAGCGCTTCGAGCGGCGCGGAGGAAGTTCGCATTCTCCTTATCTTCGAGCGGGCGCAGCTGGTTTCGACGCGTCCGCTCGCCCTTGGACATCCGCTCGGTCTCGCGCCGGGCCCAGTAGATCTGGTCGGTCAGGCCGAGGGGCACACCGTCGACTGCGACCGCCAGCGCACTCATCACCTGCAGTCCGCGGACGGCTCGATTTGGCGATCCCACCGGTCTTGCTCTCCTTCTCGTCGGTGAGAGCAAACGCCGTACCGGCGAGGATCACAAGCACGCTAGTCCCCTCGTATTCGGCTGCGCGCCGCGCAGTAGCGGCGAAGAGCATCTCGGCGAGAGCGTCGGCCTTTACCGCGGGGTTCTCGAGAAAGTCGTACGCTCCCGCGCGCTCGTCATCCCGATCGAACAAGACCGACACCTTACCGGACCGTCGCCGCGCCGCTGCGCACGCCATCGCAACAAGCCGGCGGGGGCGTCGAACGACGTCCTTCAGCTGCGCCCGGCCAAACTGGTTGCGGGCCCAATGGGCCACGGACTCCGTCTGCATGCGCAACCGGAACGTCGGAGTTCCACATTTAGTTCCGCACTATCCCGACTGATGGATCCAAGGGTACCCCCTAGGGGTGATGCGAACCTGTCCCCACCTCGTATAGCGTCACTCACTGCGTCTAACCGCAAAGACGTTATGGAGGCACGCAACATGACAACGATCTGTGTGGCAAAGAGCGTCTTGGGCGCGCTCGGGATCCTGACCGCATTGGGCCTCAGCGCGTGCAGCGCAAAAACGAGTGAGCAGAGCGCGATCGGCGTGACGAGCGATGCGCTCACGACCAACCCGAGCACCTCAAACGCATTCGCACCGTTCGCGGACACGGGCGCAGACGTGCAAGGTGGAGCGGCGCATTGCTTCCTCAAGGACACGGACACGGGCGTCTTCCCAGCGGTGTATTACATGATCTCCCTCGGTGGGTTCGGTGCTACCGGCCCCAGTAGCCGGATCGAAGCGTTCGAACCGACTGCGGCATCAGGCGACGGCGCGTGGGTGAGCCACGCCCCAGGACAGCCGCTCCACGGCATCGCCCTCCCGGAGGCCGCGGGGGACGGCGTCGCGGTGACCGAAGGCGACGGCGTGGCGTGCTATTATTCCGGCGGCACCACGAATGGCGGAGAAAGCCGTCAGGCCATCAAACTGACGGTGAGCGGGGGAAGCTTCACGCTCACATCGCTCGGAAGCATGCAGGTGGGGCGCTCGGGCCACGGGATGCAGTTGTGCGGCGTTCCGGGCTGGGGAATGGAGCAACGGCTCATCGTGTACGGCGGCCGTATCGGCCTTTTCGGCACCGCCGAACTGGAGGTGTTCGAGGGCGATACTACCTGGACCAAGGTGACCACGGGCCACCTTTCCAACGACGTCTTCAATTTCGCCTCGGCCTCGCTCGACGCAAGCACGAATCGCTCGAAGATCCTCGTGGCGAACGGCGACCGCGGCTTTGGCGCGCTCAGCTCGTCGATCGACACGATCTACATTCAGAGTCCGCAATGCCGGCCCGCGCTTGACGTGGCGGTCCGGCCGCTGGTCCGAAGCGCCTCTGGGGGCACGGTCTTCACGCCCGACCAGAAGAAGCAGTCGATCGCGTTCGCGTACGATGAGGGCGGCAGTCCGTACTATGATTCCTTCATCGTCGCTGGGGGAGACAACAGCTTCGCCCTTTCGACCTCAACGAACAGAGTCGTTGTGACCAGTTGGATCAACTCGGAAGGTTCGATCGGGCCCGCGAACGCGATCAACTCACTCGTGAGCGCTCCGGCTCTGGTCGCACTGCCGGGCGGCGACTTCGCGCTGGTCGGTGGCTGCGATCATGGGTGTAACAACTCGCTCGCGAACGTTCAGAAGTTCTCGGCTGCAACCCGTACGTGGTCGAGCATCGGCACGCTCAACAAGGCGCGCGTCTGGCATATCGCGGAGTACCTGCCCACGGTGCCGTTTACGGCGACCGGGATCTATGTGACCTCGGGCGTTCGCTACCCGGTTGGGCCCGAAACGCAGACCGAGGTCTTCTAGCGGGGTGCTGAAAAACCGGTCACGAGCCAGAGAGCGTGATCCGCGAGGCGCCGGTCTTGCTGCGCCGCTTGCCGGCGCGGTTTCGATTGCCTGGCGTCACCCCAGGGCGGGCTGCCCGCGCGAGCGGGCACGCCCTCTCGGGCCCGCCGCGCGGGACTCGCACGTGGCGACCAGCAAGTAAAGGCCGCTAGGCTTCTACCCGACGCGACGTCGCCGACGAACAGGTAGTTGTTCCTGCCGAGTGCGATCCTGCGGAGCGCACGCTCGGAGGCGTTGTTGTCGAGAGGTATGCGCGCGTCGTCGAGGAACACGCCAAGCTCGGCCCATTGGCCGAGCGTGTACGGATGGCGACGCCGAGCGGTCTCTTCGGCAGGTGACACCCGGCCTCAGCGTCGAGCCAGGCCTTGAAGCGATTGCGGATCTGCCCGGCCCCCAGTTTCCGAAGCTCAAAGTGTGAGGCTTCGGAAAGTCGCTGCTCCTTCGCGTAGTGCTCGACGCGATAGAGCTCCGTGATGACGGTCGAGCACATCCTGCGCGCCGGGCGCGGTCTTGATCGACTCGAAGAAGTAGCGCCGCACGTGGGCGAAGCAGGCGGCGCCCCTTCGGCTCGAGACCTTCTCGACGTCGTTGTAGCCGCTGTACCCGTCGACGAGCAGGACGCCGTTGGTCCCCTCGAGCAGCGCCTTCGGCGTCGAGTCCGAGCTGCTCTCGGCGAAAGTGGTACGTGACGTCGAAGCCGCCGTGTGCGTCGGCGGCCCCGAACGTCCACACGAATCCCGTCTTCGGTTTGCCGGTAGCGACCTTCATGATCCGGAGCCGCGTCTCGTCTGCCATGACGAAGTTGCGCTCGCGAGTCACGTCAACAACGCGCGTCCACACCGGCGCGAGGAGCGCCGAGGCTCGGTGAAGCAACTCGTTCGTCGTCGATCGCGCGACGGGAACGCCCTTGCGCGCGCTCCTTCTCGAGGCGGTGGATCGGCAAGTGGTCGGCCATTTGGCGACACCGATGTGCGCGAGGAAGCTCGCCCCGTACTGCCCCTTCTCGACGACCTTCGGCGCGCCTGGCGCGGTGATGACGCAGCCACCACACCGGCAGCGCAACACTTGCTGCACGTGCTCGTGTCTGACGAACCTGGCCGGCACGAATTCCCACACGAAAGTGCTCTTGCCGGGCGCATCGGCGTGAGATCGGTGCGACCGCAGGGCGGTGCACCGACGGAGCGACTCCGGCACTTTGTGCTCGGTCCTCACAGTTGGGGTTTGGGCTTTGGCCTCGGCCCGCGCGCGGCGCTTGGCCTTCGCCTGCTCGGGCGTCGCCAGCTCGCCGAGCTTCACCCGCGGCAGCTTGCTCCGCTCGCTCCGCGCACCGAACAGCGACTTCTTCAGCTGCGCGTTCTCGTGCTCGAGCTTCGCGACCCTCGGCGTGCTGCGGCGCTCGTCGACGACGGGCAGGTGGAAGCACCCTTCTCGAGGCGCTTGAGGTACAGCACGACCCCGGACCGGGCGCAGAAAAGGATCTTGACCTTGTCCTTCGCCTTGCCGGCGAACACGAACAGATGGCCCTCGCAGGGATCACGGCGCAGCGTCGCTTCGACGCTCGCTCTCAGGCCGTCGATGCCCTTGCGCATGTCGGTCGGGTCAACGGCGAAGTAGATGCGGACGCTCGGCGGGAATCCGAGCATCAGGTCCCCTCGAGCAGAGCGACGACCCGCGCGAAGGCCTCTTCGTCGAGCCATGGGCGACCTTGAGCATATGGCCCGTGCGAACCAACACGGTCTCCGGCTCGCCCCGGCGCTCCTCGGGGATGCTCGCGAGGATCTCGTCGAGCGTGGCACGCTCCTGTGCCCGAGCCACTGCGGTCTCTGCGGTCGGCCCAGGCGC
>MKVQ01000037.1:0-78547 GCA_001899635.1 Myxococcales bacterium 68-20
CTCATCTCGCGACTCGCACCGCGCTACGCGCGCACCGAGCCGCGCCGGACTCATCCCGTGGCTCGCACGGCGCTACGCACGCACCGAGCCGCGCGGGACTCATCCCGTGGCTCACACGGCGCTAGCACGCACCGAGCCGCGCGGGACTCATCCCGTGGCTCGCACGGCGCTACGCGCGCACCGATCGCCAAATGCGCTCGGGAACGAGCCGTGCGGCATCGGCGAGATCGATGCCGGGAGCGCCGGCGAGCCAGCGGCGCGCGATTTCGGCGACAGGGCCGATGATGAGCATCTCGAGGAGCGGCTCCGGCAATGCGACGATGGCGCCGGAGCGGACGTGTGGCCTCAGCGCGCCGACGATGCGCTCGAGCCGGGGCGCCTTGTCGGCGACGATCGCGGCCGCGTGGGCGGGCAGGAACCGCTCCGACGGAGCCGCGTGGATGAAGCGCGCCATGCTGCTCTCACGTTCGGTGAACGCGAGGTAGGCGCGCACGATCGAGAAGATCGCTGCGCGGGGCGACGACGACGCCTCCACGGCGTCGCCGATCGTGTCGAGGAGTGCCGCCATCGAGCGGCTGTACAGCGCGGCGGAGAGACCATCCATGCTGCCGAAGTGGTGGTACAGACTGCCGAGGCTGATCCCGCTCTCGGCGACGACCGCGTGCACCGTGTAGCCGCCCGTGCTCCGATGCTGCTCGAACACTGTGAGGGCAGCGTCGAGCAGACGGCCTCGAGTGTCGCGCGCTCGCTCGAGACGAGGCTCGTCGACCCTCGCCCCCGAACGGCGAGCGCCGGGTCGATCCGCTCTACTCGCCTGCTTTGCTCGCATCGCCGGCGGCATGATGCGCCTTCGGGGTAAGCCCGCACAAGGCCTCGGCCTGAGCCCAGAGGCGAGCGGCGAGCGCGCGGTCGCGCGCGACCCCGGCGAGCGGCGTCTCCTTGTCGAGATCGAAGTACCGGCCGGTGACGCCCGCTAGCGTCGGATCGAGCGCGAGGCGGACGACTGGCCGCGCCCCCTGCTCCGGCGTCTTCCAGAGTTGCTTCACGCCGCGAAGGAGGACGCCGAGTAGTCCCGACCGATCGCCGAGCCCGGTGCGGATCACACCGGGATGCACCGCGTTGACCGTGACGCCACGCGGCTCGAAGCGCTCGGCGAAGCGCTCGAGCAGGAGGAGGTTGCACAGCTTCGTCGTCGCGTAGGTGCGGATCGCGTGGAAGTCGTCGCCACGTGCGGTCCCTTCGAGGTCGACGCGCCCCTTGACGTAGAGCCCCGCGCTCACCTGGACGATGCGCGCAGTTGCGCCTTCGCCGCCGAGCGCTCTCTCGAGCAGGTGGTTCAGGAGGAACGGCGCCAGGTGATTGACCGCGAACGCGCGCTCGATGCCGTCGTCGCCGCGCTCGAGGCGGCTCGGCCACACCCCCGCGTTGTGGACCAGCACGTCAATCCGTGGACACGCATCGAGGACCGAGCGGGCGGCCATGCGCGTCGTCCTCGGAGTCGAGAGGTCCCCGGGGACGAGCCGAACGTCACCGAAACCGGAGAGCTCACGCTCGGCGCGGAGGCCCGCTTCGCCGTTGCGAGCGACGAGAAAGACGCGGCTCCCCCGCTCTGCGAGCTCACGCGCGACAGCGAAGCCGATACCGCGGTTGGCGCCGGTCACCACGGCTGACAGTTGCTTCTTCATCGAGACGACAACGTAACCTCGGCCATAACAAAGTTCTAGAATATTGTTCTACAACACCAACGGCTCCCGGCTCGCTCCACGCGTGGCCGTGGTCTCCGAACCAGAGGTCAGTGACGACGTCATCCGCTACGCGCGGTCCACTCCGACCACGCATCACGGATCGTGCCCCGCATCCGCTCCCATGCCGAATCGGGACCGCACACGGAACTCGTGCCGCGGAACGCGGTCCTGAAGCCCGCACCGATTCGAGACAGCCCTCGTCGAGCGGCACCGTCGGAGCCTGAGTCCCGAATCGCGTTCTGAGGCCCGCACCGATTAGAGACCGCCCTCGTCGAGCGGCACCGACGGAGCCTGTGCGCTCCGACGCCCCTGACTCCGCGTCGGCTCCAGAAGCCCGCACCGATTCGAGACAGCCCTCGTCGAGCGGCACCGTCGGAGCCTGTGCGCTCCGACGCCCCTGACTCCCGCGTCGGCTCCAGAAGCCCGCACCGATTCGAGACAGCCCTCGTCGAGCGGCACCGACGGATCATGAGCGCTCCGACGCCCCAGAGTGCCTGTCGGGTCCTGAAGCCCGTGCCGAATCGATCGGCGCCGCAGGAGGCCTGTGCCTCCGACGCCCACTGAGTCCCATGTCGGGTCCTCGAGCCCGCGCCGAATCGAGACGTCCCTCGTCGAGGATCGGCACCGCGGGGTCCTGTGCCTCCGATGCCCACTGAGTCCCATGTCGGGTCCTCGAGCCCGCACCGAATCGAGACGTCCCTCGTCGAGGATCGGCACCGCGGGGTCCTGTGCGCTCCATCGCCCGCTGAGTCCGGCATCGGATCATCATTCGAGATCCGCACACGGAGGCCCGCCGGCCATGGCCCCGCGCACGACGGGTCCGGGAGCAGCGAGGCTGGAACCGCGCCGCCCCGCGGTAGGTTCGGTCGGACCGCGGCTCCGACGACCGTGCGCCCGCGACTGTGCGCCCGCGACCGTGCCCCCGCGGGATGCACCGCCCGGGTTTCGAGTCCCGCATCGACATGCCCGCGATCGGCCGTGGTGCCCCATCCTCCTCGGGCTTACGGGCGACGGGACTGGCAGAGGCGACGCGGGGACCGTCCGCCCGCGGTGGAGGAGACGGATCGGACGATGGTGATACCGGTGGCACTGACGGCTCGGCGGCAGGCGCTCATCGCCCCGTGCGTGCGCGAGAGGATACGGCTACGCTCCGTCGACGATGGACGCTTCCTCGTCGTCAGCTTCGTTTCGCCGGCTCACCGCCGTTTGTCTCGGGATTGCGACGGGGCTAGTCATGCTCGGCGCTTGCGGGCAAGAGCGTGCCGAGCCCCGACCTCTCTCCGGAGAGACGCTCGGTAAGTCCTCGCAGGAGCTGCGCGCCGAGTCGTACGACTACGTCGGTAGCAGCACCATGGGCGCGAAACAGCTCGCGCTCACGTTCGACGACGGCCCGGGCACGCGGACGTCGGAGCTCTCGACGTACCTGAAGAACGAGAACATCCGGGCCGTGTTCTTCGTCAACGGCGCCTGCATCGAGCCCACCTCGCTGCCGAACGACAGCTGTGGGGCTCCTACGGCGAACGCGAAGACGATCCTCGCGCAGCTCGCGGCGGACGGACACCTGGTCGCCAACCACACGACGACCCATCGCAACATCACGACCATTCCGACGAACCAACGCGTCCAGGAGCTCTCCGAGACGGATGCGCTCATCGTGGCCCACGGCAAGACGCCCTGGAACCGGTCCCTCTTCCGCGCGCCGTTCGGAGCGTGGGCCTCGTCGGTCCACACCACCCTGAGCGCTTCGACGATGAGGCACTATGTGGGGCCGATCTACTGGGATATCGGTGGATACAGCGATCGTTACCCGAATGCCGCTGCCGACTGGGCGTGCTTCCAGGGAGATCTCAAACAGGGCAGCGTCCTCGTCCACTCTGCGCCGGGGGATCCGCTCCCCGACGGCTACGCGACCACGAGGGAGTGCGGCGACGCCTACCGCGCCGAGATCGACGCCGTAAGGAGCGGCATCGTCTTGATGCACGATCCGGCAAGCGGATCGACCGGCAGCACCGTCGACATGGTGAAGTACCTCGTCCCGCTCCTGAAGGCCGACGGGTACACGTTCGTCCGCGCCGACGAGGTCCCGCGCATCGCCGCCGATTTCCCCGCCTGTGCCGGCACCGGCTGCGTCACCTGCTCCGGGGCGGCAGCGAATCAGTGCACGAGCTGCGCGGCGGGTCGTTACCTGTCAGGTGGGACCTGCCTCGCGTGCAGCACTTGCGCAGCCGGGACGTACCAGTCCGCCGCCTGCACCGCGACGACGGACACCGTCTGCCCCGCCTGCGACGCCTCGTGCACGACGTGCAGCGGAGCCGGCACTGCCGCATGCACGAGCTGCGCCCCCGACCGCTACCTCGCCGGCGGCAGCTGCCTCGCATGCAGCACGTGCGCGGCCGGGTCCTATCCGTCGGCCGCATGCACCGCTACGACGAACACCGTCTGCGCGGCGTGCGACGCCTCGTGCACGACGTGCAGCGGAGCCGGCACTGCCGCATGCACGAGCTGCCCGGCGGGGAGCTACCTCTCGGGAGGCAGCTGCCTCGCGTGCAGCTCGTGCGCGGCGGGCACCTATCCGAGCGCGGCATGCACCGCGACCACCAACACCGTCTGCTCAGCCTGCCACGCCAGCTGCTCGGTGTGCTCCGGCCCCGACGCATCGCAATGCGGCGCGTGCCCGACCGGCTTCTACCTCGACAACGGGACCTGCCAGGCCTGCACCGTCTGCCCCGCGGGCAGCCGCACCGCTACGGCGTGCACACCGAACGCGAACACGGTCTGCGCGCCGTGCGCGGCCGGCACGGCTTCGAGCGTGCCGGGCTCCGAGACGTGCACCGCCTGCGCACCGGGCACCTACGCCTCCGACCCCGGCGCCGCGACCTGCAAGAGCTGCGGGAGCTGCGACGACGGCGACCCATGCACCACGGACACCTGCTCGCCCACGACCGGGTGCACGCATGCGCCGATCGCAGGGTGCGGGGGCTCGTCGGGCTCGTCGGGCACGTCCGGCTCGCCGGGCGGCCCCCTCGACGGAGGCACGTCGAGCGGCGCCTCGCCGGACGACGACCAATCGGGCTGCCAGGTCGGCCGAACCTCTCGCACGCCATCCCGACCCTGGGCGGCGCTCGGCGCGATCGGCGCGCTGGGGCTCGCGCTCGTTCGACGTCGCCGCGGTCGTGAATCGATCATGTGATGTGCGGCTCTCCCGACCGGGACTGGCGCGCTTGCGCCCGCCTACGCGACTCCATCCGCTCGACACGTGCACCGAGAATCGGCGCACCACTCCTGACGCGAGCGAGACGGACGAACCGAGCATCATCACGCACACGCGCCTGACGAGCGCGAGACACCGCGAATCGAGCAACGTCGCGAGTCCGCTCCTCACCGAGCGAGACGGACGAACCGAGCACCATCGCGCACACGCGCCTGACGAGCGCGAGACACCGCAATCGAGCAACGTCGCGAGTCCGCTCCTCACCGAGCGAGACGGACGAACCGAGCACCATCACGCGCACGCGCCTGACGAGCGCGAGACACGACCAACCGAGCACCGTCGTGTCGCCCCATCCCGACTCATCTGCTCGATGCCGCGCGCCGCGCGATCGATGCCGACACACTCGCGCCACGCGTTCGACGCCGACGCGAGACGCGGGTGAAGACGACGTCAGTCATTTGGCGTCGTTCGATCCTCGCGCAGGGCGCCGGAGGCGCGGCGAGCCGCGGGAGGCTTGTGCTCGCCGACAGGCAACCTAAGCTGACGCCATCATGGGTCTCCGCTTTCCGAACGAGCCCGACGACTATCGCCGCGCGCGCAACGAGCTTCTCGAGGCCGAGAAGCGGCTCCGCCGCCAGATCGAGGAGGTCGCCGAGCTTCGCCGCAAGCTTCCGCTGGGCGGCAAGGTGCCCGAAGACTACGTCTTCGACGAGGCGGCGGGCGCCAAGACGCGGCTGTCGGAGCTCTTCGGCGACAAGAAGACCCTCGTGCTCTACAGCTTCATGTACGGGCCTCCGATGGAGCGGCCCTGCCCGAGCTGCACGTCGATCGTCGACGGTCTCGACGGCCAGGCCGTGCACATCCGACAGCGCGCGGCGTTCGCCGTCGTGATGCGAGCGACGCTCGAGAAGGCCCACGCCGTCGCGGAGGCGCGCGGTTGGCGCCATCATCGCGTCATCTCGTCTGCGAACAACAGCTTCAACCGCGACTACTTCGCCGAGCGTGAGGGCGGCGGCCAGAACCCGCTCATGCACGTGTTCACGAAGAGCGCGAGCGGCGACATCCACCACTTCTGGTCGAGCGAGCTGCTCTTCGTCGAGCCGGAGCCGAACCAGGATCCGCGGCACGTCGATCTGATGTGGCCGCTCTGGAACATCCTCGACCTGACCCCGGAGGGGCGCGGCGAGTTCTACCCACGCCTCTCGTACGACCAGCCCAAGTAGCGGACCGAACCACCAACGGCGGCGCCTTGCGCCCCTCGGCCCGGGCGCGGAAGCCAACGGTACGCGGGCACGCACGCTCCTCGCGCGCTCCGCTCGGAAGGCCTCGGCCCGGCGCGCCGGCAGCGCCGCGTCCGGCGAGCCGCCCGTCGACGAAGCGGGCGACCATCGACGAAGCGGGCGCGCGCGTCGACCTCGAGCGGGATCGCCTGCGCAGACCTCGGGTGCCCCCGATCGACGAGGAGGCGTGCGCCGTCGTGCGGGGAGCCAGTGCTCGGCTCACCGGTGCGTCGCTCACTCGACCAAGATGCTCACGGGCTCGCTCCGGTGACCGTCGGCTTCAGCGACGATGGCATGCTCACCGCGCTCGAGCGCCCAGTAGACCGGCGCGCCGGCAGCGCCGCGTCCGGCGAGCCGCCCGTCGACGAAGAGGGCGACCATCGACGAAGCGGGCGCGTCGACCTTGAGCGGGATCGCCTGCGCAGACCGCGGGCGATCCGGATCGACGAGGAAGCGCGCTCCGTCGTGCGGGTAGCGGATCGCGACGTCCGGACGGAGGCCCGCGCCCCCCTCGCCCGCGCGGAGGGGACCACATAGCGGCGAGGACGAGGTCGGCGCGTCCGCCCGACCGGCGGCGTGCGCCCACGAGGCGAATGGCCCGTCGAACCGCTCGAACGTGCGCTCCGCCACGAAGCGCGGCGGGCACGACGGCGTCGCGCGGAGCCCATTCCGGGTGTCGATCTTCATCGTCTCGTGCATCCCGCACGGAGCGAGAACGCGTCCCTTCGGAATGATCTCGTCCACGACGTGCTTGCATCCCGCTCCGGGAGCGCCTCCCGAGAGCGCGCACACGTGCACGCGCTCCACACCTGCGACGTCGCGCTCGGGCGCATGCGCAGGCTCGCTCGTCACACGCCGCATGGCCGCCGACATCGCCGCCGCGAAGAGCGGCGCGGCGCCGGTGATGCCGCTCACCTTCGTCATCGGTCGGCCGTCGAAGTTGCCGACCCACACACCGACCGTCACCTCACGCGTGAAGCCGACCGTCCAGTTGTCGCGGTACCCCTTCGACGTGCCGGTCTTGGCGGCCACCTCGAACGGAAGATCGAGCGCGGAGCTCTCGCCGAACGCGGCCACGCGCGCGCTCCTGTCGCGGAGCATGTCCGCCAGCATCGCGGCGACCGGCTCCGGCATCACGCGCCGCTCGTCGACCGCGGCGGGCGCAGGGAGGCTCACGTCGGCCGCCGCCCGAACGACGCGGAGCGGACGATGAACACCTCCACGGGCGATCGCGGCGTAGGCGCCGACGAGATCGTAGAGGCGCACCTCGCCGTCCCCGAGCGCGAGCGCGGGACCGTAGAACTCGGCCGTCTCACCGAGCGTGCGGAAGCCAACCTCGCGCAGACGCTCGAGCACGCGACCGACGCCGACCTCGTTCGCCGCGAAGACGGCGGGGACGTTGTAGGAGTTTGCGAGCGCCTCGCGGAGCCGGACGGGGCCGTGGAAGCGCTCGTCGTAGTTGCGCGGGGAGTATCTACCGCCCGGCGTCATGAGATGGAGCTCGACGTCGGGCAGCACCGTGGCCGGAGTCCAGCCGAGGTCCTCCATCCCGAGGCCGTAGACGAACGGCTTGAGCGTCGAGCCCGGCTGCCTCCGCGCGCGCACGCCGTCGTTCTTTCCGCCGTTCGCATCGTCCTCCCATCGCGGCGAGCCGACGTACGCGAGGACGTCCCCCGTGGCGTTGTCGACGACGAGGACGCTCGCCGCCGTCACGTTGCGCTTCGCGAGCGGCCGGAGCACGTCTCCGGCTGCGCTCTCGACCTCGCGCTGGAGCCCGCGGTCGATCATGGTCTCGACGCGTGCCGTCTTCCCGCGAAGCGCGGGCACCGCCGGATCGAGCGTTCCGGCGAGGAGCGCGTCGACGAGATGCGGCGCGCCGAAGCCGCCCTTGCCGATGCGGAGCGTGAGCGGCTCGGCCTTGGCGCGGGCATGCTCCTCGCGATCGATCATGCGTGCGGCCAGCATGCGGTCGAGGACGCGATCGCGCCTGACGAGCACGCGATCCGGACGGCGGACGAGCGAGTAGTAGCTCGGACCGCGCGGGATGCCGGCGAGCGTCGCCGCCTCGGCCACCGAGAGCTCGCGCGGCGGCTTGTCGAAGAAGTACCGGCTCGCGGCGCCGATCCCGCGGACGCCGTCGCCGAACGGCGCGCGGTTCAGGTAGTGCTCGAGGATCTGCCGCTTCGAGAGCGACATCTCGATCCGCGTCGCCATCGCCATCTCGCCGAGCTTCCCGCGGAACGTCCGCGGATGGGGAGACGCGAGACGGGCGAGCTGCATCGTGATCGTCGAGGCGCCCGACACGACGCGACCGGCGCGGAGCGACGTCACGATCGCGCGCACCGTCGCGGCCGGATCCACGCCGACGTGCTCGTCGAAGCGCCGGTCCTCGGCCGCGAGGACGGCATGGACCACGGCCTCGCCGACGTCGTCGATCGGCACCCAGACCGCACGAGCGGCGTCATCGTCCGAGCGGACCTCGCGCAGGAGCTCCCCCTCGCGATCGAGGAAGCGGATCGACGCGCCGTACCTCGCGCCCTCGCGGAGCGCCGCCGGCAGCGGCGTGAACGCGGCCCCGACGAAGAGCCACAGGATCCCCGCGAGCATCATCGCCCCGAGCGCGCGGCAGCCGCGGACGAACCGGCAATCCGCCGGGCGATTCATCCTCGCCTCGAGCGCACGCCAGCCGCTGACGACGCGGGAGTCCGCGAGGCGGCTCATTTCGTCTTCACCTCGAACACGCCCGCGGCCGTCCGCCCGAACGTCTCCGGTTCGTACATGCACTCCACTCGCGTCGGCGGGACCACGAAGCGGCCCGGCGTCGTCGCGCGCGCGAGGTAGCGGTAGTGGTACATGCCCGCGGCCATCCGATCGACGAACGTGAGCACCCGGTCGTCGTGCATCTCGCGGTGGTACCAGGAGCGCTGGAACGTGCTTCCAACCGCGCGCGCGTCGATGTCGCGAGCGTCGTCGATGTCGACCTGATCCCCCTCCTCTCCGGGCTCGGTGACGGCAAGGTCGCGCGCCGTGGTCGCGAGGTTCGCCTGCACTGCCTCGAGCCCTGCAGGCAGCGGATCGTCGATGATGACCTGCTCGCGCGGATCGGGCGTGACGACCATGAGGTCGACGAGGACGAGGTCGCTCGCGTCGGCGGTCGTTGCCGACGACGCCGGGATCGACCGCAACGCATCGGAGAGCGCCTCCGGCCTCACCGAGCGAATGAGCTTCTTCACGAAGAAGCCACGGTCGATCGGCGTGGTCGGCAGGTCTGTCCGCGCATAGCGGAGACGCGCCTCGTAGAAGAGCTTCCCCTTCCCGTTGACCTGGAACGCGAGGTTCTGGCCGCTCCGGCCGAAGATCTTCGCCGCGCCGAAGCTCGCCGACTGCGCCTTCACGCTACGGCCGTGGAAGGCTGCCTTCATCACCTCCTGGTCACCGAAGAAGACGCTCGCGTCGAAGTCGGGCGGCTCCGTCTCCTGGGCCTTGCGGTAGTCATCGAGCGCAAGGAGCGCCCAGGCGTTCTCCTGGGTCGATCGCCAGGCGCCGCCGCGACGCGCGGCGAGCAGGCCCTTCGCGAGCCGCCCCGCGAGGGGATGTTTCGGCTCGACGGTCACGAGCGCCCGGAGGACGATCGCCGTCGTGCGGTTCTCCGAGTCGAGCAGCGGAGCGTAGCGATCGCCGAGGTTCTCCGCGATGGTCGCCCCCGCCGGCGTGATCCGGACGTGGGCCTCGGCGTCGCGAACGAGCTCCTTCGCGTCCTCGGGGCGCATCTTCGTCAACGTCATCGCGTGCGCGAGCAGCGCCCTCGCGAAGAGCGGCATCTTCTCGCGTCGCGCGAACAGCCGGGACGCATAGCCGGCGTCGGCTTGGCCCGTCATCGCGAGGACGTCGAGGACGAACGCCTGCTGCGAGAGCATCACGTCGTCGTCACCACACTCCCACCGCTCGGCGCGGGGCCGCTCCTTCTTGGGCGTGCCGGACGGCTCCTGGAGACCACACGCGGCGAGCCCGTCGCGGAGCCATCGCGTAGCGCTCTCCGTCGCCGCCGCCGGCACCGGCCGCCCCCGCTCCTTCGCGAGGTGGAGGCCCCACAGCGAGTAGGCCGTGAGCCAGGTGTCCCCCCGCGGCGAGTCGGGCCAGTACCCGAACGCGCCGTCGGGGCGCTGCGCCTTGAGGATCTTCACGATCGCGTCGTCCGCGATGGCGTTCGTATTGGCCGGCAGCTTCACGCCGTAGTCGCGTGCGAGGTCGACGAGCGCGACGAGCGGCACCAGCTTGCTCGTGAGCTGCTCAGTGCAACCGTACGGGTAGTCCAGCAGCGCCTCGACGCCGCCTTCGAGGCCAACGAGCGCAGTGGAGGCGACGCGGAGATCGATCCCTCCGATGTCCGACCGCATGGCCGAGAGATCGCCGAGCTGCTCGGCGATGGCCTTCTCCGTCTCGCCGTAGAGCGCGACTGCCTCGAGGCTGAGCGGCGCGGAGACGTCGCGCTTCACAATGACGTCGTCGCGCGCTTCTCCCGCGGCCCGCGCGTGGAACGAGAGCTCGGCCTTGCCGACGGAGGGTGCCCCGATCGCCCAACGGACCTCCACCGAGCCGTTCGCCGGGAGAGCGACCTTTTGCGTGGCCTCGCCCGTGACGACGACGCCCTTTGCATCGAGCTTCACCTCGACGGTCTGCGCAGGGAGGTTCTTCGACGTGAGGATGACGCCAGCGTTGATAGCGTCGCCCGCGCGGAGGAACCGCGGGAGCGCGGGCCGCGCCATGAGCGGCCGGCTCGTCACGATCGATTCCTGACCGAAGCCGAAGCGATCGGACTCCGACGTCGCGACCGCCATGAGGCGGAACGTCGTCAGCGAGTCGGGGAGCTTGAAGCGCAGGTGCGCCTTGCCGTCGGGGCCGGTGAGGACCGACGGCTGGAAGAACGCCGTCGTGCGGAAGTCCTGTCGCGTGGAGAGGCCCTCGCCGCCGCCACCACCCTCGTCGCCCTTGTCCTCGCCGGGCCCTCGTCCCAGTCGGAGGATGCGCGCGAGGTTGTCGCGCGACTCGATCGGCGCAACGCTGAGGCTCCGGCGCGCCGCGAAGACGGGCAGCGGGTCGGGCGTCTTGTAGCCGGTGAGCATGAGAACGCCCTCGTCGACGGCGTAGAAGGCGACGTCCGCGTGCACGCCCTTGCCGGCGCGGTCGGTCACGACGAGATCGACATCGACCTCGTCGCCCGGGCGATGGTCCTTCTTCGACGGCTTCACGTCGACCTTCAAGCGGCGCCCCTCGGGGTTGACGCTGATCTCCGCCCAGCCGATGCGGAAGCTCGGTCCGCCGACGTCCGCGCCCTTGCCCTTTTTCGCGTCCGCGGGAGGAGGTGGCGCGGAGCGCCCCTTCACGAGCTGGACGGAGACGAAGACGTTCGGCCACATCTCCGCGGTGACGGGGATGCTGAACACCGGCATCGATCCGCGCACGGTGACACGCTCCTCGCGGGAGATCCCCTGTCGCTCGACGGTGACGAGCGCCTCGGCCTCCTTGAACGGGCTCTTGACGAGCACCTTCGCGACGTCGCCGACCTCGTACGACTCCTTGTCCGTCACCAGCTCGAGGCGTGGCCCGTCGTACACCGGCCAGGCGACGCGCGCAGAGTCTCCGCTGACGTAGACGCCGTAGCTCGACGCGACGGGGTTCCCGCGCTTGTCGGCGGCGCGGGCGCGGACGATGTAGAAGCCTGCTTCCGTCGGCCGGAGATCGCACCCGGCGACGTCCGCCGTCGTCTTCGCCTCGCAGGTGGCGACCACCTTGTCGATCGCGCGCGACTCGTAGTGGAGACCGTCCTCGCCGGTCGCCTCGGTCGCGGTCGCCCACGTGCGCGCGAGGAGATCGACGCTCACGCTCACTCCGACGCGCCGCGCGCCCGACGGCTCGACCGCGGCGACGGTGGCGCGGATCGGCGCGTTCGCGGCGACGAACATCTCCTTCGGCTGCTGGAGCGCGACGTAGAACTCCGCAGGGTGGACGAGCGTGGTCGCCTGGCTCGCGATGGTCTGCCGGGAGAGGTCCTCGATCTCCGCCTCGAAGCTCACGTTCTCGGGGGCCTCTTGCTTCGGTAGCGTCAGCCCGACCGCGGCCTCGAACGTGCCCTTCTCACTGAGCGCCCCGTCGCCCCCCTGGAGCTTCCCTCCACGCGCCGACCAGTCGGCGAGCGCCCACCGGTAGGCCGAGTCGTCCACGACGAATCCGTCGGTCTTCGGCGGTGCGAAGGACGTCTGGCTCCGCGTCACCGTGTAGCGCACCTTCCCGCCGCTCATCGGCGCGCCGAAGAGGTAGTCGCCACGTACGGTGAAGGCCGCCTTGTCACCACGGATGAACGACGGCTGACTCGGATCGACCGACACCTTGAACTCGGCGGGGCGGTAGGCGGCGACCTCGACCGCAGCGGCGGCGGCGGTTGGCTCCCACGACTCCTTGCGCGGCTCGCCTTCGGCGATCGCCTCGAGCTGGATGCGCCCGAGCCGCGAGGTGGCCGGGATCGGGATGTCGACCGCGAGCTCGCCGAACACGCCGAGCTTTGCTTTGTGCTCGAACATCGTCCCGCCCTCCGGATCGTAGGCACGCAGGGTCATCTCGCGCCCGCGCGGCGTCTCCATCCCCTTCAGCTGGTTCCGGCGGAAGACGCCCTTCACGCGGATGGTCTCGCCGGCCTTGTAGATGCCGCGATCGGTGAAGAGCATCCCGAAGACGGGCATCTTCGCAGCGAGATCGAGGTACGGCATCTCGGCGCGCGAGACGATGTCGCCCGCCTCGCGGTAGGTCCAGTCGTCGCCGGACCGCGCGAAGAGGACGAGACGCTCGTCGATGTTCCCGTCCGGCTTGACCGGCTGGAAGCGATCCGCCGGAAGCATCGCGATGCCGCGCCCGTCCGTCGGAACGGCGAGGAGCTCGCGGCCCCCGTCCTCCCGCACCGCGACGGTCGCGCCGCTGACCGGCTTCCCGTCGGAGAGACGCGAGACGAGGACGAGGCTCCCGAAGCGCGAGAGCTTGGCGCTGATCGCGAGGTCGGTGACGGTAGCGTGGCGCGTATCGAGCATCGGCCGCCGGCCCGGGACGGGGCGCGACGTCGCCACGAACATGAGCCCCTTGCCCTTCGGTCCGAGGAGGGCATCGGTGCTCACGTTCTTGATCGCGGCGACGTTCTTCGCGGCGCCGAGGCTGACGTCCTCGCGCTTGGCGCCCGGAAGCGACTTCAAGAGCTCGTACCGCTCCTCGCCGCGTCGCGGGCGAAGCAGCTTCATGAGCCCGAGCTCGTCGGTCACCCCCGAGACGAGCTCGAACTTGTCGACGTTGAGCGAGGACACCGGCACCGTGCGCCCTTTCGCCTTCGCGGCCTCGAATACGGTGCCCGCGAGCCCGATATTGACGCTGGGCGACTCGTCGTCGGTGGTCAGGGCGACGGCGTGCTCGCGCGGGAGGACCTGCCCGTACTGATCCTTCAGCCCCGGTGTGACGACGACGCGGAAGGTCCGCGCCGGACCGAGGTCGACCGGGATGCTGGCCCACTGGACCTTCTCGCTGTCGTCCCTTCCCTTCCCCCAGCGGATCGGCGCCGGCGGGTCGAGCCGCACGTGCGCCTTGAGGTCCCCGAAGGACACGGGGTTCGACAGCTCGATGTAGACGCCGCCGTGCGGAGCGCAGATCTTCCGCTCGGTCCTGGAGCAGGAGACCTCCGAGACGGCGAGCGGGCCGTAGGTGCGCACCGTGGCCTCGCGCGCCTCGCCGCTCGGGAGCGGCCCTTCGAGACCGCGGAGATTGGCGGCGACCGAGACGACGATCGGCGCGTCGAGCGGCAGCGGGGCCTTCGGTGTGAGCTTCACGAGCATCGGCACGTCCGGCTTCGGGCGGGACGCGCTGAACGAGATCGACGTCTTGCCCCCGAACGCGGTCATCTTCGTCGCCCGCTCGACCTCCTTCGGGTCGACGGGCTGGTTGAACCGCAGCTCGAACGCCTGCTTCGGCTCGAGGTGCGTCGCGCCGTCACCGGGGGAGAAGTGCACCACCCGTGGCCGCGCCGTCGTGAACGAGAACGAGTAGTCCGCGCCGAGCGTCGAGCCGTCGAGCGCCTTCGTCGCGCCGGGGACCGTGACGACGTACTCGGTCGCGCGCGGCAGCGGCTTGTCGGACGCGAAGATGAGCGCGCTCGTTCCGAGCCAGCGCCACTTGCCCGCAGGCGCGCCGCCTCCTCCCGCGATCGCGATCCTGGCGGGAGGCGCCGTCTCTTCTGTCCCGTTTGCCTCGTTCGTCTCGCTCGTACCGGAGGAATCGCTCGCGAGCTCGAGGGGCCGCATCGGCCGGTTGAAGACGATCGAGACCTCGGTCGGATCGACGGTCTCGCCCTTCGGTCCGGCAAAGACGACTCCGAACGCCGCGCTCGACGTCGTCCCCGAGACCTCCGCGGCGCCCAGGCCGAGCGTGCGCTGCGGCGTCACGCTCGGGGCGCGTGCGCCGGGGAAGCACGCGGCGACCGCGACGACGAAGGCCATGGCGAGCACGCGGCGGGCGGAGGCGAGACGGCGATCCATCGGATGCGCTCTACCAAGGACCGTGCCGGTCGCGGCGCTCGTTTTCCCTCCGACGGATCCGCGTATTCGAGATGCCCGCACCGGCCCCCTCGCGGCCGCACCGACACCACGCGTGTCCGTCCGGACGCAGCCCCGGCTCCGGCCGCACGGGCGATCACGTCGCCGGCCTCTCGATGCCGGGAGCGCGGTGGACCTCCCGACGCTCGCCGGTGACCGCCCACACGACGAAGCCACCGAACACCACCGCGATGAGCGCCCATGCCCGCATCACGCCATGCCCTTGCTCCGCCCACCACTCGATGAAGTTGCGAGCTCCCTGCACCCCGCCGACCGGTGTGACGAGCCCGGCGAGGAAGGCGAAGACGCCGAGCACCCGGAGGCCAAGCGGGCTTCGCGAGCTCGGCGCCACCCGGATGAACACGAGCCCGATCGCCATGCGGAAGAGCGCAACGAGGTAGAGCCCGACCGGAGTCACCGTGTATCGAGCGATGATCAGGTACGTGTCGGGCACGATGAAGCCGAGCACGCCGAGCACCAGCACCAGGAGACCGACGAGCAGCGCTAGCGTCCTCATGCCTCCTCCTCTTCCTTTTCCTTCGCGTGCTCCGTAACTTGCATCGCAACGTTCGCAACGTGCGTGCCCGGCGCGGCTCTGCTCTCTCTCGAGCGCCGAGCTCGCTCGCGACCGTCGTGCTCTTCCTCTCCAGAACGGGACAAGGACGTCGCTCGAATCGGTACCGTCGGTCTTCGTCGAGGTCGCTCATGAGATCGCTCGCCCGCGCGTTCGCTTCGCGCAACTACCGCCTCTTCTTTGGCGGGCAGGTCGTCTCGCTCATCGGCACCTGGATGCAGTCCGTTGCACAGGCGTGGCTCGTCTACCGGTTGACGGGCTCGGTCGCGCTGCTCGGGCTCATCGGCTTCTGCAACCAGATCCCCATCTTCTTCCTCGCGCCCGTCGGTGGAGCGCTCGCCGATCGGCTTCCCCGGCGGAAGATCCTCGTCGGCACCCAGGTCGCGTCGATGCTCCTCGCGTTCATCCTCGCCGGACTGACGCTCGACGAGCTCGTCACCACGGTGGAGCTCCTCGTCCTCGCGACCCTCCTCGGCGCCGTCAACGCGATCGACCTGCCGACCCGACAGGCGTTCGTCATCGAGCTGGTCGGCAGCGAGAACCAGATGAACGCCATCGCGCTGAACTCGTCCGTGGTGAATGCCGCGCGCGTCCTCGGCCCCGCGCTGGCCGGCCTCCTGGTCGCGGTCATCGGCGAAGGCTGGTGCTTCTTCCTCAACGGTGTGTCGTTCCTCGGCGTCATCGCGGGGCTGCTCGCGATGCGCGGCCTCCCCGCGCCGCCGGAGCGGCCCGCACAATCGCCGCTCCGTCACGTCGCCGAAGGGTTCCGCTTCGTCCTGACGAGGGCGCCGCTTCGCGTGCTGATCCTGCTGCTCGGCACCGTGAGCCTCTGCGGAATGCCGTACGTCGTGCTCATGCCCGTGTTCGCGGACCACGTACTCGGGGGAGGCGCGCGCGAGTTCGGCATCCTCATGGCCTCGGCGGGCTTCGGCGCCCTCTCAGCTGCGCTCACACTCGCGAACCGACGCGAGCTCAAGGGTCTCCTGGCCAGGTGGACCATGCCCGGTTCGGTGGGGTTCGGCGCGGCGCTGATCGCGTTCTCCTGGTCGCGAAACATCCTGCTCTCGTGCGTGCTCCTGTGCCTCGCTGGCTTCACGATGATGATGCAGACGGCTTCGACGAACACGCTCCTCCAGGCGATGTCGCCGAACGCGCTTCGTGGTCGCACGATGGCGGTCTACGCGATGATGTTCATGGGCCTGGCGCCGGTCGGCTCCCTCATCGCGGGCCTCGTCGCCGAGCGGATCGGCGTGCCGGCGACCCTCACCGCAGGCGGCGCCATCTGCATGGCGGCCGGGCTCGCCTTCCGCCTCCGGCTTCCGTCGCTCGTCCCGAAGACACACGAGCTCGTCCGCCTCGCCGCGGCCTCGTGAGCGGTGAGCGGTCGCGCGGGTAGCGTCCCGGCACCGCGAGGCGCTCCGACCTCAGCAGAGCGCCCTCAGCCCGACAGGACGGACGATACAAAAGAGTTGCAGTTCGAACGGTGCAAGAGCTTGCCACGCCCCTGGCTTGCGATTAGGAAAACGCGCCCCCCATGCAGCTAAGAAACGTGGCGATCGTCGCTCACGTCGACCACGGTAAAACGACCCTCGTCGACCACATGCTCAAGCAGGCCGGTACGTTCCGCGAGAACGAGGCCGTCGCCGAACGCGTCATGGATTCGAACGATCTCGAGCGCGAGCGCGGGATCACGATCCTCGCGAAGAACACGAGCGTTCGCTGGAAGACGAAGAGCGGCGAGATCATCAAGATCAACGTCGTCGACACTCCAGGCCACTCCGACTTCGGCGGAGAGGTCGAGCGCACGCTCATGATGGCCGACGGCGCCATCCTGCTCGTCGACTCGGCCGAAGGGCCCCTGCCGCAGACGCGCTTCGTCCTCACGAAGTGCCTCGAGCTCGGGTTCCCGGTCATCGTCGTCATCAACAAGATCGACCGCCAGGACGCCCGCCCGAACGACGTCCTGAACGAGGTGTTCGACCTCTTCGTCGACCTCGAGGCATCGGACGCGCAGACGGACTTCCCAGTCCTCTACGCGATCGGACGCGACGGCATCGCAAAGACGTCGCTCGACGATCCGTCGACGAACCTCCAACCGCTGTTCGACACGATCCTCGCGAAGGTCCCGCCGCCGAAGGGCGACCCGACCGCGCCGCTCCAGATCGTCGTCAACAACATCGACCACGACGAGTACGTCGGCCGCCTCGCCATCGGGCGCGTGGCCGCCGGCACGATCAAGGCGAACCAGCCGGTCGGCGTCCTGAAGGACGGCTCGAAGGCGAAGGCCCAGATCAAGGTACTGAACACCTTCGAGGGCCTCAAGCGCACGGTCACTACCGAGGCGCAGGTCGGAGAAATCATCGCGATCGCGGGCATCGAGGACATCGACGTCGGCGACACGATCACGGATCTCTCCGAGGGCTGGGAGAACCGCGCCCTGCCCCGCATCGTCGTCGAGCAGCCGACGATCAAGATGCGGGTCGGCGTCAACACCTCGCCGCTCGCCGGCAAGTGCAAGCAGTCGAAGTTCCTCACGAGCCGCCAGCTCCGCGAACGCCTCCTTCGCGAGACGCGCCGGAACCTCGCGCTCAAGTTCGAGGACACCGACTCCCCCGACACGTTCACGGTCCTCGGCCGCGGCGAGCTCCAGCTCGGCATCCTCGTCGAGACGATGCGCCGCGAAGGCTACGAGATGCAGCTCGGTAACCCCGAGGTCATCACGAAGGAGATCGACGGCGTCCCGCACGAGCCCTACGAGCTCTGCGTCATCGACGTGCCTGATGCGTTCATCGGCACCGTCACCGAGCGCCTCGGCCAGCGCCGCGGCCGCATGACCAAGATGGCGAACCACGGCCACGGCCGCGCCCGCCTCGAGTTCCGCGTGCCGAGCCGCGCCCTCATCGGCTTCCGTGGCGAGTTCCTCACCTCCACGCGCGGCACCGGCCTCCTCACGACCGTCTTCGACGGTTGGGAGCCCTGGGGCGGCGCGATGGCGAAGCGGCAGCTCGGCGCCATCGTCTGCGACCGCGCCGGCGTCGCCACGCCCTATGCGATGAACCATCTCCAGGCCCGCGGCGAGTTCTTCATCTCGCCGGGCGTCGAGGTCTACGAAGGCATGATCGTGGGCGAGCACAACCGCCCGAGCGACGCCGACTGCAACCTCATCAAGGAGAAGAAGCAGACGAACGTGCGCAACCACGGCAAGGACGACAACGTCATGCTCGCGGTGCCGCGTACGCTCAACATCGAGACCGCGATGGAGTGGATCGACGCCGACGAGCTCGTCGAGGTCACCCCCGACGCCGTCCGCGTGCGCAAGCAGATCCTCTCGATCAACAAGCGCCCGCGCCGCTCCGAGGCGATCGAAGAGGCCGGATCGCGCGGGATCTCGAACGTCCCCGCCGCGATGGAAGACTGACCGCATCGAGGGCGAGGGCGGCACCTCGTCCTCGCCTTCCAGCTCCAAGCAGCGCCCCGCGCTCGCTCGTACACACGAGCGAGCGCGCGTGTTTTGTCGGCAAGCGTGATACCGATCGGCCGCCCGGACGGCGGCCGGACCGCCTGCGCAGGGTGCGCATCGCCCTTGCGCAACATGCGCAGCCTGCGCAACGCGCGCGGCGCGCCGGGGTCGAAAGCGACCGTCGAGCGCGGAAATGCCGCCTCCTTGTGCGCTTTCTGCGGCTGGTCCGCTCGTTGCTCGAAGGAACGGCACGTCCGGCATCTGCAGGCGCACCGGGGCGCGCTCTTCACCGAGCACTCCGCCCTCGTCGTCCGCGCAGTCGGTCCGCGCAACAACGAAAGGCTTCCTAGTGAACTTCAAGTCCTCCGCTCTTGCTCTTGCTCTTGGTGCGCTCTCGAGCGCGTTCGCCGTCGCAGCTTGTGAGGCCGACACGGGCTCGGGCCCCGGCGACCTGCCCGACAGCGGTACGCCGGGGACAGACGCGGCACCGGCGATCGACTGCCCTGCTCCGACCGCAGGGCCCACGAAGCACAAGGACGACGTGGAGGGCGACACCGTCTGGACGGCCGCCGGCAGCCCGCACATCGTCGAGAACGACGTCAACGTTCGCAACGGCGCGAAGCTCACGATCGAGCCGTGCGCAGAGGTTCGTCTCGCCAAGGGGACGCACATCAACGTCGCCTACCCGTCGACGCCCAACACCGGCACGCTGATCGCCGAGGGCACGGCGACCAAGCCGATCAAGTTCACCGGGCTCGACGGCGCGCGCTGGGCCAGCGTCCACGTGAACGCGCCGGGCACCGCGCGCTTCGCGTACGCGACCTTCGAGGGCGGCGGCGGAGGTGACTTCGAGCAGGGGGGGACGCTCGTGGTCCGCGGCGACAACGCGATGCCGGCAAAGGCGGTCGTGTTCGTCGACCACGTCACGATCGAGAAGTCCCTCGGCACCGGCGTGTGGATGGCGAACCGCTCGATGTTCATGACCGGCTCGAAGGAGCTCACGATCACGACGTCCGGCAGTGACGAGAACCCATACCCGATCGAGATCACCGAGCACGCGATCGACACGCTTCCGACCGGAAGCTACACGGGCAACAAGAAGGACGAGATCCTCATCGCGTCGGTCGGTGGCGGCCCTGCCGGTAGCGGCCTCGTCGTCGACGCGACCCTCCACGAGCTCGGCGTGCCGTACCACATCGGAGACAGCAAGCTCGACAGCTTCGTGATCGGCGGCAGTGAAGACGGCTCGGTCGCGACGCTCACCATCGAGCCCGGCGTCGTCATGCGCTTCGAGCCGGAGACGGCCTTCAAGGTGCAGACCTTGACGACCGACAAGCCGTCGACCGCCGCGGTGCGCGCGATCGGCACCGCCGACAAGCCGATCGTCTTCACCTCGGCCTCGCCGACGCCGAAGGCGGGCGACTGGCGCGGCCTCTGGTTCGGAGGCATCGCGCAGGCGACGAACGCGTTCGAGCATGTCCGCGTCGAGTACGCGGGCTTCGACTGCAGCTGCAGCCTCAACACCTGCAGCCTCGGCGTGACCGAGCACGAGGCAGCGGTCATCTTCACCGCTCCCCCGCCGAGCGTCTTCATCAAGAACTCGGTCTTCAAGGAGATCACCGGCCATGGGATCGTCCAGGGCTTCGATGGGGCGCTCCTCAACTTCCGCCCGACGAACACCTTCGAGAACGTGAGCGGCTGCATCCAGACCCATCCGCGCAACGTCGACAGCACGTGCCCCACTCCCCGACCGATGTGCGACGGCCTCTGAGGAGCCTCGCGATCGCGTGAGGCGCTATGCGCGCGATGAGCTCGATGCACGAGCCCATCGCGCGCGGGGCCACATTCTCGGCTGGGTCCGCGACCAGGAGGGGGCGTGCTCAGCCGACGGCGAGGCCGGACGCCTCGAGGATCTGATTCTGGATCCGGCGCGCCTGGCGGGCGCCGTCGAAGTCCTGCTCGACCCGCAGGCGCCCCGCGCGTCCCTGCGCAGCGCGGAGCTCCGGATCGCGGAGGTAACGGAGCATCTCCTGCGCGAGCGCGTCCGAGTCGCCGGCGCGGACGAGCGTGCCGGTCGTCCCGCCCTGAAGCATCTCGGAAACGCCGCCGACGTCGAAGGCGATGACGGGCTTGCTCAGCGCCATCGCCTCGATGACCGCGCGGGGCAGCGGGTCGGCATACACGCTCGGCACGACGGCGACGTCGAAGTCGGCCGCGTACGGCTTGATGTCGGCGCAGAAGCCGAGGAAACGGAACTTGTCGTCGAGGCCGAGCGTGGAGACGAGCGCGCGGCACTCGCCGAGGTGGTCGGGGCGGATGTCCTCCGGCGTATCGCCGAGGACGGCGAAGAACGCGCGACGCCGCTCCTCCTCGCTCATCGCGGCGAGCGCGATGCGAGCCGCGTGGATCATCTCGACGTAGCCCTTGCGCGGGAGGATCCGGCCCTGGCTCCCGAAGACGACCGCGTCGGGCGGCAGCCCGAGCTCCGTCTTGAGGCGCGGGGTGATCCCGCTCGCGTCGAACTCCTCGGTGTCGAGCGCGTTGTGAATGACGCGCACCTTCTCCGGGCAGTGCGGGAAGAGCCCCGCCGACGCCTTCGACACGCAGACGATCCGAGCGACCCCTTGGCTCGCCGCGAGCCGATCGTGGAGCCCTCGAACCGCCTTCGGGAGCGACGTGTAGCGGACGTGCCAGAGCACCGGCACTCCGCTCGTCTTCGCGAGGAGCCCGCCGGCGAAGTCGGCGTTCGTCCCGTTGCAATAGACGAGGTCGAACTGGCCGCGGCGGATCAGCCTCGTCAGGCGCGCCATCGCGCGACCGGCGCGCAGCACGTTGACGGCGGCGCGAGCCCCGCGGACGTACGGAGGCGCCTCGAAGTCCTCGCGCACCATCGGCCGGTCGAACGGCTCGATCGGGTTCTCGACGAGATCGGGCTCGAAGAGCAGGTCCTCGGTCACGCCACGGCTCGAGTAGAGCTCGCTGATGACGCCGGGGCGCGGAAGCACGACCGCCCGATGGATCACGGACGGGTCGAGGAACCGGAGGATGTAGAAGAGGCTCCGGCCCGGCCCGCCGTTCCGAGCGGTGTCGTTGATGAAGAGGACGCGGGCCTTCCGGCGCGCCGCGAGCAGCGGGATACTGCTGTCGTCGGCACGCGGCGTCGGAGATTGCCCGGACGCAGGATGGGGATTTTCGCGCTGCGCCAACGACATGGGAGCAGTCCGTTACACCAGGCCGGTCGCCCCGGCAAATGAGGGTTTTGGGGGACGGTCTCTCGGGCTAGAAGGCCCCACATGAGCCGGGCCTACCTCTGCGTGTCGATCGACACGGAGTGCGACAAGGGTCCGGCGTGGCGATCGCGGCGTCCACTGTCGTTCGAGGGCGTCCACGTCGGTATCGTCGAGCGCCTCCAGCCGCTGTTTACGTCGTTCGGCGCAAAGCCGACCTATCTGGTCTCGGCAGAGGTCTTTCGTGACGAGCGCGCCACGGAAGAGCTCCGCAAGCTCGACGGGTCCTGCGAGCTCGGCACCCATCTCCACGGCGAGTACGCCGAGCCGAGCGCATGGCTGCCGGAGGTGACGCTCGACTTCCAGCGGGACTACGACCCCGACCTCGAGAAGCGGAAGCTCACCAGCTTGACGGATCAGTTCATTCGGGCGTTCGAGTTCCAGCCGCTCTCGTTCCGCGCCGGACGTTTCGGGATCGGCCACCGGACGATCGGCTTTCTCGAGGAGCTGGGGTATTCCGTGGAGTCGAGCGTGACCCCACACGTCGACTGGTCCTCTGCCGGCTCGCCGGGTCTCTCGTTCGCGGGAGCGCCGACGCAGCCCTACCATCCCGATCCCGCCGACCCAGCGCGGCCGGGCGAGTCGGGTGTCCTCGAGATCCCGATCACGATCCGCCCTCGGCTCTGGCAGCGGCTCCCCGGTATCGGCAAGCACCTCGAGCCTCGCTGGCTACGACCGACATGGATGACCGCCGAGGCCCTCGCGGAGCTCGTGGAAGACGAGATCGCCGACGCGCGGCGCGCTGCGCCCGGGCGGCCCGTGATCCTGCACGCCATGCTTCACGCGGCCGAGGTCGTCCCGGCGATGACCCCCTACGCGCCGTTCGAGGCGGACGCCCGGCGCATCCTCGATCGAGTGCACGCGCTCCTCGAGCTCGCCCAGCGTGAGGCGATCGCCGTCGTCGGCCTCGGTGACGTGCCGGAGATCCTGCAAACGTGACCGCACAAGCAACGACGTCGACGACACCGGATCCGAGCACACCCCCGACGCCGGGGGGGCCGGCGCCGAAGAAGCGCGGGATCGCGAGGACGACGCTCCTCGTCCTCCCCGCGCAGATCGGCTTCCGCGCGCTCGAGGCGACCCTCCCGCTGCTCTACGCGTACTGGTTCGGACGCGGCGACGCGACCGACGTCTACTACTTCGCCTGGGCCGTCTTCGCGTTCGCGGGCTCGCTCGTCTTCTCGATGCACCAGGACTCGTCGCTCGTCCCGATCCTCGCCGAGGAGCGGCTCCTGCGACCTGCAGGCCTGGCGCGTCTCCGTGGCTCGCTCCTCGCACACACCTGGCTGGTCGGCGGCCTCATCTCGCTCGTCGTCGGCGCGGGCGCGCTCGCCTGGTTCCGCATCCGTTACGAGGATCCGTCGTTCGGCGTCGCCTCGCGGATGGTGCCTTCCTTCTGCCTCTACCTCGTCGCGATGAGCACGCGGACGTTCTTCAGCACGCTTTGCGTGGTCGAGCGTCAGTTCTTCATCCAGCCGATCGCGAGCTTCCTCGGCATGCTCGTCAACGTGGGCATCCTCGCGTCGACGCACAGCACGGCGGGGATCGTGTTCGTGCCGGTGGCATCACTCGCCGGCGAGATCGTCGCGACGTGCGTGCTCGCCAGCTTCGCGATCCGCGCGCTCGGGATCCGGATCCAGCTCTGCTTCGACCGCCCGCCGGCACTGCTCGCGTTCGCGCGCCTCGCCTCCTCCGAGGTCGGCGGCGGGGCGGTCACGCGCGTGAACCCGGTCGTCGCCCAGCTCATGGCCGGCCTCACCGCGGTCGCCGGCGGCGGCACGATGCTCCGTTACACCGGGGATGTCGCAACGCTGCCGACGTCCCTCCTCCAGGCGGCCCTCCTCCCCGTCTTGTTGAGCCACCTCGCGGACGACTATGCGCGACGCGACCTCGCCACCATCCGTCGCACCGTCACACGTGCGCTCGCGAGCGTGTGCGGCCTCCTCCTCGCCGCGTCCATCCTCCTCTACCTCGTCCGGCGCCCCTTGCTCCGCCTCGTGTTCCTCCATGGACAGATGGACGAGGCCGGCGTGGATCGGATGGCGGACCTCCTCCCGTACCACCTCGTCGGGCTCGCGCCGTTCGGAGCGCTCCTCGTCCTCGCGCGCGCGCACGTCGCGACGAAGAACGGCTCGATCATGATCTCGATGGGGATCCTCAACGCGAGCACGAACCTGATCTGCAACCTGGTCATGCTCCGAGTCCTCGGCCTCGAGGGCCTCGCGCTGGCGACCTCGCTGGTGAGCATCGTGGTCGCCATCGTGTTCTGGTTCCGCTTCCAGAAGCGGATGGCCGTGCTCGAAGCGGAGGCGCGCGCGCCGGCCGCCGAGAGGCCGACGTGACGGTCGTCCACGTCGTCGCCGCCGGGGAGATCGGCGGCGCGGAGCGGATGCTGGTCGACCTCGCATCGGCGAGCGCCACGACCAAGCGCCCCCACTCCGTCGCGCTCTTCACCCCGAGCGACGCGCTCCGCGCGCTCTTTCGCGACGCCGGTCTCGACGTCGACGATCGCGGCCCGGTCCGCGAAGGTCCGCTCCCCTATCTCGCGAGCAGCCTCGGACCGAGCGACGTCCGCTGGCTCACGAGCGTCCTCGAGCGGCGTCGCGCCACGATCGTCCATCTCCACACGTTCGCCTCGCAGGTCCTCGGCACGCGCGCGGCCCGGCGCGCGAACGCTCGCGTCGTCCGCACCGAGCACTCGACGCGCGTCTACGACGACCCGAGCTGCTGGCCTTTCTCGCGCTGGTCGCTCACCCGCGCGGACGCGGTCGTGTTCATCAGCGAGCACGTCCGCAAGGTCGCGCGCGCGCGCGCCGGGAGCATGCTCGACACCGGCTCGAAGGCGAGCATCGTCTACAACGGCGTCGACACGACGCGGTTCGCGCCGCGCCCCGAGACGGACGCCGCGAACGAGAGGCAGCGCGCCGAACGCGTGCGCTTCATCGCGCTCGGCCGCCTCGATCGACGCAAGGGGCTCGATCGCGCGCTCGACGCGCTCGTCGCCGTCCCCGAAGCGGAGCTCGACATCGTCGGCGACGGCGCGGAGCGGGGGGCGCTCGAGGCGCTCGCGACGTCGCTCGGCGTTCGCGATCGCGTCCGCTTCGCCGGACACGCCAGCGACGTCCGCGACGCGATCGCGGCGGCGGACATCGCGCTCTCGAGCGCGCGCGAGGAAGGCCTCGGCGTGGCGCTGCTCGAGGCGATGGCGATGGGTCGCCCGGTCGTTGCGCTGCCGACGGGTGGTGTCCCCGAGATCGTCCGCGACGGCGAGACCGGCTGGCTCGCGGCGACGGCTTCATCCGGTGAGCTCGCGCGCGCGATGCGAGCCGCGATCGACGTCCCGCTCGAGGAGCGGCGACGCCGAGGCGCAGCGGCGCGCGCGCGCGTACTGGAGACGTTCTCCGTCGACGCGATGTGCGCCGGCTACGAGGCGATCTACACGCGCCTGGCACCGTGAGCCTGCGGCCCGTCGCCCGAATCACGCGCCCGCCGCATGGGGAGGCAACGTGATTCGGTGGCGATGACGGACCGTTCTCGGCGCGCTCGGGATCCAAGCCCGCGATTGCAGGATCAGCGCGCGTGGCGTTCGGTCACGAGCGAGACGGTTCGCCCCGAGGCCGTTTTGTTTTCCCCGGCCTCGGAGGAAACTGTGGAGCGGTCGGCCGCGCGATCAGCGGACGCCGGCGCAGCGGGTGGGCAGGACGTAGAGCGTGCCGTCGACGTTGCCGATGCCGCGCTCGGTCGTGATGTAGGCCGTCTTGTTGTCGGCGCCGCCGAACGCGATGCCGGTCGGCTTGCTGTCCGGGAACGGGATCTCGCCCCACTTCTTGCCCGCGGGCGAGACGATCTCGATGAGCCCCTCGGTGGCGTCGTCGACGTTCTCGGCGATCCAGAGATTGCCGGCGATGTCGACGGCGATCCCGGTCGGGTTGTTCGCCGGCACGAACGCGAAGTCCGCCGCGTACGTCGCGGCGCCGTTGGCGTCGACCGTGTACTTCCTGATCGTCCTCTGGTCGAAGAGGCCGACGTAGAGCGTCGTCCCGTCCTTGGTGAGGGCGATACCGTCGGCACGGTTGGCGAGGCCGCCGTTGAAGGTCGTGATGGTGGTCACGCCACCATCCGGCGCCATGCGGTAGACGCCGGTGCTGGGCCCCCCGGCCTGCCAGTTGGGATCGGTGAAGTAGATGAAGCCCTTGCTGGACGCGACGGCGTCGTTGGGGCTGTTCGCCGGCCCGCCATCGAACCCGGTCGGAGAGCCGCCATCGACCAGCATGCGGAGGATGCCGCCGCCACCACCGGTCTCGCGCGCGAGCGTCGTGTAGATGAAGTTGTCCACGTGTGCGTTGCCGATCGGCAGGTTGCCCTCGCCCGTGGCGCGCAGCACGACACGCGCGCCGCCGTCGGGTCCGTTGCGGACGATCCTCTGCGCCGTGACCTCGGAGTAGACGATCGCGCCCGCGTCGGTGCCGTCGTCGATGAACTGCGGCCCGTCGAGGAACAGCCCCGTCGCGATCGCCTTGAGAGAAGCGAACGGGATGACGACGCCAGCGTCGGGGCTCCCGCCGTCGGCGGTGAGCGGGTTGCCGAGGCACTCGAGCACCACCCCGCCGTCGTCCCCCGCATCGCCCGCGTCGCCAGCGTCGCCGTTCCCCGAGTCGATCTTGCCGCCGGAGTCGACGGGCGAGCTGCTGTCTTCCTCGTCCTTGGTGCCGCCCCCGTCCGTCCCCGCGTCTTCTTCGGACAGCGGCGGCGACGGATCATCGCTGCTGCATGCGTAGGCGTAGCAAGCGACGGGCAGCACGGTCATGAAGAGGGCCAGGCGGCGGCGGAAAAACGACATGAACAAGTCCTCCAGCAAAGCGAACGGGGCTCTCCCGAACCGGCGATTCTAAACCTCTCCGCCCCACGGGCGAAAGTCGCGTGTGGAACCCAGCATGCCGCGGGCGACCGCATCCATCAGGGCGGCGAAGGCCGCATCGTCGAAGCCGGCGCCGCTCGTCAGCCAGTCGACGTGGCGGGTGTCGGCGCCCTTCACCGGCGCTCTGCCCCCCGTTCGTGCCGCGGCTTCGACCTTCGCCTCGGCCGCGAGCTCCTCGCCCTGCATCGCCCGCTCGTCGGACCTGCGAACGGTCCGACCGAGCAATCCGGCCAAGAAGCCCCGCCGCCCCGCCCGCTCCGGCGACGGAAAATGACCGAGCACGTCGAGGTGATCGGCGACGCCCGCCCATACGACCGTCCCCCACGCCTGCGATCGGACCGGGACGACGCCATCGTTCGCCCGGAGCGACGGCAACCTCCCGAAGGCGCGCTCGAGCACCGCGAGCGCCTCCGGCTCCGTCGTCGTGCACGGATAGCGCTCGTCGACCCGCGAGGTGATCCCGTAGAGCGTCGTGAACAGCGTCGAGGAGACCGCCCGCCAGGGGCTGAACATCGCGCGCGCGAGCTTGCGCGCCGTCGGCGGCGGCGCCTTCGCGCACGTCGACTGATAGACGACCCCCGGACGGTCCTCGACCCCCGACTGGAAGAGGTCCATCGCCTCCGGGGTGAGCTGGATGACCGCGCCCTGGTCTTTCGTGATCGCGTCGAGGTAGTCGCGCACCTCGCGGCTCGACGCCGGCTCGAGCGCCTTCAGCAACGCTTCGGTCGTTCGGTCGAGGATGGTGAGCTCCATCCCGAGGATCGCGCGATCGAGCTGCCCGATCGCCACGACGAGCGCGCTCGCAGCAGCGAGCGGCGGCGCGCCGAGCGAGAGCGCGATGAACGTGAGCGCGCTGACGGCGTACAGCATCCGCTGGCCGCTGACGGTCGCGAAGAAGCCCGCGAGCGGCGTGCCGTAGTGCGGCGTGCTCATCGTCGTGATGCTGGACAGACGGGAGAGCCAGGCGAGCCGAGCGCGGTCGATCGGCAGCCGAGCGCTGGGAGAGGCAACGAGCCGCGCGTCGAGGCCGCCCGTCGAATGGCCGAGGATGTGGATCGGCCCGCTCGGGCCTCGATCGTCCCCCGCGGTCGCGGCGATGAGCTCCGCGAGCCGGACCGCACGGCGCCGGATCGAGGCCGTGGGCGCGACGTCGACGACGTGCATCTCGAGCTCCTCGCCCGCCGCGGCGAAGCGCTCGCCGAGCGCACGCTCGACATGCGCGAAGTAGTCGTACGTCGCGAGCTTGCCGAAGCCGAACATCCCCGGGGTGAGATAGAGGCGGTGGCGCACGCGGGCATTTTGCCTAGCACGGTCGCTCGCTCGATGGCGAGGGTACGGACGGACGACGCGCAACCGCGCTCCGTTGACCGCGCTCCGCCCACGGCCTGGGCAGGCCGCAGCAGAGTCGCCATGCCGTCCCGCCTCCCGCCCTTCGAGCCCGACGTCCGCGTCGCGCCTCGACGCTGCCGGCGTTCGCGTACACCGACGCGGCGATCCTCGCCGCCGAGCGCGATCGGATCTTTCGCCGGACGTGGCAGCCGATCGGTCAGGCGAGTGACGTCGCGGTGCCGGCTCGTATCTGACCGGCGAGGTCGACGGCGCGCCGGTCGTCGTCACGCGCGACGCGGACGGCCACCGGCACGGCTTCCACAACGTATGCCGCCACCGCGCGGGGCCGGTCGCGATCGGCAAGGGCGCGCGCAAGTCGCTCACGTGCAAGTACCACGGCTGGACGTATGCGCTCGACGGCCGGCTGGTGACGACGCCCGAGCTCGGTGACGTGAAGGACTTCGACGAGAGCTGCCACGGGCTCAGACCGGTCCAGCGCGGGCTCGCTTCGGGGGCGTACGAGGCCGGACGCTTCTCCGCCCTCCGGGAGAACGGGGTCCACCACTTCCGGGCGCTCGTTCCCGAGCACCGGACGCGTCCACGCTGAGCGGTCGCTTGCGGGCTCCCGCCCTCGCATCCGCCGCTCCACGCGCACTCCGCGAATCGTTCTACCTAGCCGCTTCGTCCACCGCCTCGAACCGTCCGGCGAGCGTGCCGGGCGACGCTCGCCGCCCGATCCATGGGGAAATTGGCGCACTTAGGCGCACCTCAAACCCCTTTGAGGTCCAACATTAGCTGCGACCTGTAACCGCCTGGGATCATTCACTTTGCCCCGGCATAGAGAGCGCCCTTACAGTGTCTAAGTAGAGGCAGCCTCACACATTTTTTCCGTCTCAGTGCAGTTTGGAGTCGACCTCGGCTCCTGGGGCAGCGTATTCCCATGGTCGCGCGTAGCTCGGTACGCGCCCCCCGGGAGAGAATCTTCCCCCCGGGGAACCTGCCGGAGGTCGAGAAGTGATGCAGGACTACCGCCCGGCTTGGCTTATTGCAGGCTTCGGAGCTGGCCTCACGGCGTTCATCGCCGTCAGCGGCTGCACGCAAATCGGAGCCGTACGTTCGGAGCTGATCAAGAACAGCCCGATGGCAGCGCGGGTCCTCGGCGACCACGCTTCAGCTTCAGAACGCGCTACGAGCACGAGCGATTCCGTCCAGCTCACATCGGCAGCCTTTCCGCGCCTGGCCTTCGCCTCGGTCGAGTCGATCGTGGATGAGCTCGACGAGGCCGATCGCCCCCTCCCCATGAACGGGCTCTGCCCGGCCAACATGGCGAGCATCGACGACCGCTTCTGCGTCGACAAGTACGAGGCCTCGCTCGTCGAGGTGCTCCCCGACGGCGACGAGCGCCCCTACCCGTTCTACATGCCGGTCGACGGCCACAACGTCCGCGCGGTCAGCATGCCGGGCGTCTACCCGCAGGGCTACATCAGCGGGCGCGAGGCCGCCAAGGCGTGCAAGGCCTCCGGCAAGCGTCTCTGCAAGCCGCAGGAGTGGAAGACGGCCTGCAAGGGGCCGGAGAAGCTCCAGTACGGCTACGACAACAAGCGGAGCACCGGCACGTGCAACGACAACGGCCGGAGCCCGATCGGCTTCTACTTCATGGCGGAGATCCGGAACGGCACCGCGTTCTCCTCGCCGAAGATCATGAACGACCCGCAGCTGAACCAGCTGCCGGGCACCCTCGCCGAGACCGGCTCGCACGAGGGCTGCACGAACGAGTACGGCGTCTACGACATGGTCGGCAACATCCACGAGTGGGTGGATGATCCCGGCGGCTCGTTCCAGGGCGGCTACTACCTCGATGTCGAGAAGCTCGGCGAAGGCTGCGGCTACCGCGCCGACGCGCACGAGAACTGGTACCACGACTACTCGACCGGCTTCCGCTGCTGCGCGGACGTCGCCCAGTAGAGAAACCGAAACGCGCCGCGACTCGACGCGACAGCTGCTCGCGACAGGGCTCGACCGATCGCAAACCCTCTGTCATAACCGGCCGCCATGGCTCGACCGGTGACGATCGTTGCGCTCGCGGGGCTCCTGTCGCTCGCGGCCTGCTCACGGAACGAGCCACCGGCACCACCCATGCCGAAGGAGTCGTCGAGCGCGGCGACGCTCTCCGGCGCGGTGTCCGTGCCGGCGGAGGAGGACTCGGGCGCAAGAGCAGACGCGGACGGCGCGCCGGAGGATCCCGGAGCGCCGAAGGACGCGAAAGGCCCTCGCTCGCTCGCTGGAAAGAAGGTCCTCCACGTCGGCGACTCGATGGTCGGCGGCCGCTTCGGGCTCACGCGCGCGTTCGAGTCGAAGCTCTCCGCCGAGGGCGCGAAGATCGTCCGCCACACGACGGTCAGCGAGACACTCTCGAGCTTCGACAAGACACCGACGCTGAAGGACCTGATCCGGACGCACGATCCGGACATCGTCGTCATCACGCTGGGGGCCAACGACGCGAACGTCCCTCACCCCGAGGTCTACGCGCACAACATCGAGAACGTCGTGAAGCGCGTCGGCGATCGCGAGTGCTGGTGGATCGGTCCGCCGAGCGTGAAGACGCCTGCTGGCGCGCCCGGCCCGAGCGGTCCGGACATGGGAGTCGTCTCCGTCATCCGCGACCACGCGGGAAAGTGCCGCTTCTTCGACTCGAGCAAGCTCGATCTCGAGCGCGCCTCCGACGGCATCCATCCGAACGACCGCGGCGCCGCCAAGTGGGCCAGCGCGTTCTGGGAAGTCTTTCGCGCGCCCTGAGGAGCCGCACGCGCCGTTCATCGGCGGCATCGCAAGGAGCGAAGAACGGCCGGACGTAAAAGCTGCAAGATGCAGCCATCGGGTCCGTCCCTCGCCCACCTGCACCCGGCCTAGGAGCGTGGAGCGCGGATCTGCCGCGTGCGAACCTGCACGCGGCCTAGGAGCGTGGAGCGCGGATCTGCCGCGTGCGAACCTGCACCCGGCCTAGGAGCGTGGAGCGCGGATGTGCCGCGTGCGAACCTGCACGCGGCCTAGGAGCGTGGAGCGCGGATGTGCCGCGTGCGAACCTGCACGCGGCCTAGAACTTGTCGCTCACCGCGATTTCGCCGCCGCACGGGACGTCGATCGACTGCGGCTTGCCCGAGCTGCCGAGGCGCACGATGTGCGGCCCGCACTTGACCGTGACCTGCTGCGGCGTCTGCCCCAACGTCTTCTCGTCGACGAAGATCCGCCGGCCGGGCACGGTCCCCGTCGTCGTCACGATACCCATGCCCTCGGGGATGTCTCCCCGCGGCGCCGCACCTTCTGCGCTCTCCGCCAGCCTCGCAGAAGGCGCGGTGCTCGCGGACGACGCGCTGGCGGGCGGCGAGGCGCTTGCGGTCGCCACGACTCCCGCGACCGACGCGTCGGCGGATGGCGCCGGGTTCGCGGAGGGCGCAGCGCTCGCGATCGCCGTCGCGAGCGGCGCAGAGGCCGAAGCCAACGTGACCGCCGTCGCCGACGGAAGCGACGCGACCGCCGTCGCCGGCGAGGCGCCGCTCTCGTCGGCTTGGTTCGCGTTGCTCGCCTGGTAGCGGACGTACCCGACGACACCGGCACCCCCGGCTACGACCGCGAAGACGAGGACGGCGACGATGGCCCCGACACTCCGTCGGGTCGTCGATGGCATCGGTGGGACCAACGTCGGCTGCCCGGAGTCCCGCGCAGGCCAGGCGGGCTCGCCTGAGGAAGGGTGGCCCGGGAGCGCCGGGGGCACCGGCGTCCGGTACGCCGCCGGTGGAACGTAGGGCGCCATGCGCCCCGTCGTCGTCGTGTTCGCCGCCCCTCCACCGCGAGCTGTCGGCGCGTCCTGGGGCTTCGTGCCCTCCGGCCGCTTCTCCATCGCGAGCGTGTGGGTCTGCAGAGGAAGCGGCGGCGGTCCGACCGGCATCGGCGGCGGCGGAGGCGCGAGCTCCGGTGGGGGCACGACCGTCGGCGCCTCGGCTTTCTCCACGAGCTCGCGCACGGTCGCGCCGAAGTCCTGCGCAGACGGCGGCGCGGGCTGGAGCGGCGGCGGGGCCGCGGGGAACTGACCGATGCCGCGCACGGGATCGAGCGGGGTCGCGTCGGGCGCACCATCGGGCCGGCTCGGCGGCTCCGTCTGGAGGATCGACGGCGGCATCGAGCTCGGTTGTTCGCGGAGGACCGCGTCGATGGCGTCCGTCAGCGCCATCCCCCGATGGATCCCGTCCGGTGGCTCGACGAGCGAATCGAAGAGCGACAGCGTCGCCGTCGAAGGCCCTTCGCTCGTCATCGGCGGATCGGGCACGGCGTTCGCGAGCCGCATCGACGCGCTCGGCCGCCTCGGAGGCTCCGGGGCAGCCGCGCTTGCAGGCAGCGCGGTACGGCTCGGGACCTTGGGCGGTATCGGCGACGCGTCGCTCCCGGGCGTCGTCCGTGGGAGCGCCGTCTGGCTCGGATTCTTCGGCGGACCGTCGGCGGCCGCACGCGCCGCTGTCATCCGTGGGACGCTCGGGGGAAGCGGCGGCGGAACGGCCTTCGGCGAGCCCCTTCTGCCCGACGATCCCGCTGCTGGAGGCACCGCCCCCGGAGGGTTCGCCGGCGGCGCAACGGCGGCTTGGAGGGTCTCGGTGGCTTTCCCCCCGACGAGCTGTGCGGGCACTCCGGCCACCGCCACCGTCGCCGCCGCCATCGAGGGCTGCGAGCCGGTCCGCACGACATTCAGCGCAGAGACGAGCCGCTCGCGCCCTTCGTCGGTGCGTACGACCGCGGTGAGGACGGCGACCATCTCCTCGGCCGTGATCGTGCGTCGTTCGGCGCGAGGCTCCAGCGCTCGCTTGACGGCGTCGCGCACGGTCCGATCGAGGTCGGGTCGGATCGTGTCGAGCCCGACGAGGCGCGGCTCGGCCATCGCTCGGAGCGCCTCGACCTCGGGGAGCGCGCCGCGCTGGAAGGCACGTCGCTTCGTGAGCAGCTCCCAGAGGATGATGCCGCCCGCGTAGACGTCGGCACGAGGCGAGATCGCTTCGCCGGTCACCTGCTCGGGTGCCATGTACCCGTAGGTGCCCTTGATCATCCCGGCGACGCTCTGATGGCTCAGGCCGGTGACCTTGGCCACGCCGAAGTCAGCGAGCTTCACGTGGCCGTCCCACGGCACGAGCACGTTGGAGGGGTTGACGTCGCGATGAATCACCGGCGCGATGGCCCCCGACTCGTCGACCGCGGAATGCGCCGCCGCGAGCGCATCGAAGATCCGCGCCGCGACGTAGATGGCAGCGCGATCGTCGAGCTCGCGACCGATCCCCTTCAGCATCGTGCGCAGCCGCGTGAGCGGAGGACCGTCGATGTGCTCGAGGACCATGCAGAGCTGGCCCTCCCTCCCCGCCTGCCGCGCTGGTGCGCCCGACTCCGAAACGGGGACCGCGAAGAAGTCGAAGAGCCGAACGATCGATGGATGCGAGAGGCGCGCATAGGCGGACGCTTCGCGTGCGAACATGCGGGCGAACTCGTCGTCGCCTCGGAACTGCGAGAGAAGCAGCTTCAGGACGACGGTGCGCTCGAAGCCGAGCGGCCCCTCCGCCTTCGCGAGCAACACGTCGCTGGTTCCCCCGGTCGCCAGCCTACGAACGACCCGGTACCCTCCAATGCGCTCGACCGTGGTGTCGGCTTTCGTCACCGGCAACCTTCAGCGTATCGCAATCCACGCACCGAGGACGAGAGCTTGCGGCAAGCTCGGGGTCGGTTGCACCAGACCGCGAGCAGGAACGGGAACGGGACGTGCTCCAGAGCCGGCTCGCAGGACTACGCCTGCTCCTGTCGCTGTCCGAGGTCGGACTGGACTTCGTCGAGGAGCTCGTTGGCGCGGCCCTCCTCGATACCGAGCCCCTCGGCCAGATCGTTCAGGGTCTCGTTCTCCTCGTCGGCGATCGCGTTGTCTGCGAAGGCGATCGCCGCAGCGAGCACAAAGGCGACCTCGGCACGCGGGCGGTCGTCGCGCAGTCGGGCGACGACATCCTGCATCCGCGCCGGGCGCCCCTGGTCGGCGACGTTCTTCCCGGCAGCGTCGAGCATCGACTCCATGTGCGCCGTCCGGATCGTGTCCCCGGAGAGGTTGCGGAGGGCGCCCTTCAGGACCTCGCGCTCCTCGTTGCCGATCTTTCCGTCGGCGCTCATCATCAGGTACATCGCTTCGCAGAGCGGACCGTACTCCGCGAGGATGCCCATGAGCTCCACGGCATCGGCGGACATGCTCGGGTCCGCCGCCACCATCGACGGGCGCTGCCCGCGTTGCTGGAGTTGATCCCGAAGGCGAGCGAGCGTGGAGTTCGAGAGCCAGATCATCTGGGTCGAGCTTAACCGCGGCGGCTCCTCCACGCCAGACGCAGCGGAAGGCGTCGCCCCGGCGCGTCTGGAGTCGTGGAGTCGTGGAGTCGTGGGAATGGGGAGCGAAGCGCGGCTCAGTCGAAGCGGAACAGCTCTTCGAGGTCGCCCTTCGTGAGCTTCTTCGCGCCGCCGACGTCCTCGCTGAGGACCGCGCCGACGAGCTCGCGCTTCTTGCCGCCGAGCTCGAGGATCTTCTCCTCGATCGTCCCCTTCGCGATCAGACGGTAGGTCGTGACGACCTTCGTCTGACCGATGCGGTGAGCGCGGTCGGTCGCCTGATCCTCGACCGCCGGGTTCCACCACGGGTCGAAGTGGATGACGGTGTCGGCCGCCGTGAGGTTGAGGCCGGATCCACCCGCCTTGAGCGAGATGAGGAACACCGGCGGGCCGTCCTCGCGCTGGAAGTTCTCGACGCGCGCGTGACGATCCTTCGTCGAGCCGTCGAGGTACTCGTACGCGACGCCGTCCTCCTCCATCGCGTTCCGGATGAGGGTGAGCATGCTGACGAACTGGCTGAAGACGAGCACGCGGTGACCGCCTTCGACCGACGTCTGGATGAGCTCGCGGAGCGCGACGAGCTTGCCCGAGTCCACGTCGCCGAACTCGCGCGGAAGGCCGAGCAGGCGCGGGTCGCACGCCGCCTGACGGAGGCGCGTGAGGCCGGCGAGGATCTGGATGTGGCTCTTCGCCATTCCCTGACGCTCGACCTCGCCCATGACCTGCGCGCGGACCTCCTTGAGGACGGCGCCGTAGAGCGAGGACTGCTCGCCGGTGAGCTCGCAGAACTGGTCGCTCTCGATCTTCTCGGGCAGATCCTTCGCAACCTCCGCCTTCGTGCGGCGCAGGATGAACGGGTGGATCGTCGCCCGGAGACGGGAGGCGGCCTTGGCGTCGCCGTTGTCGATCGGACGCCCGTAGCGCTCCTCGAACTTGTCGAGCGGACCGAGGAGGCCCGGGCTCACGAAGTCGAAGATCGACCAGATCTCGGAGAGCCGGTTCTCGATCGGCGTGCCGGTGAGCGCGAGACGGCGGAGCGCCTTGAGCCGCTTCGCCGCGCGGGCCGTGGCGCTGAGCGGGTTCTTGATGTTCTGCGCTTCGTCGAGGATCGCGTAGGTGAGATCGAGCTTCGCGAGGAGCTCCTCGTCGCGCCGGAGGAGCGCGTAGCTCGTGATGACGACGTCGGCGTCCTCGAGCTCGTCGGTGCGCTCCTTGCGCTCGCTGCCGTGCCACACCATGTGGTTCAGCGACGGTGCGAACTTGTCGAGCTCGCGCTCCCAGTTCGTAACGACGCTGGTGGGGGCGACGATGAGCGCCTTGAACTTCTTCTTCCCGTCGGCCTTCGCGTCCTTCTCGATTGCGCTCTTGACCGAGAGCATGAGCGCGATGGTCTGGACCGTCTTACCGAGACCCATGTCGTCGGCGAGGATGCCGCCCGACGCGATGTCATGCAGGAAGTGGAGCCACTGGAAGCCCTGCTCCTGGTACGGACGGAGCTGCGCCTTCAGGTTCCGCGGCTTCTTGACGACCTTGATTTCGTCGACATCGTGGAGCTTCTTGAAGAGGTCCTTCGCGCCGTCCGAGACGTGCGCCTTGCCGACCTGATCGAGCAGCTCCTGGATGCGACCGGCTTGAGAGAGTGGGAGCTTGCCGCCTTGTGCGCCGCTCGTCGCGAGGATCTCGGCCTGACGGAGGAGGACGGCCTTCACCTTCTCGGGATCGAGCTTCGCGAACGAGCCGTCGGAGAGGCGGACGTAGCGGCGGCCCTCGGCGAGGCAGCGCGCGAGCTCGTCCTGCGTGACGGCGATGCCGTCCGATTCGAACGTGAGCCGGAGCGAGAGCCAGTCGACGCCACTCGAAACGCGCGCGTTCGCCTGGAGCGACGTCGAGCGCACCTGCACGTCGACGAGGTCGTCCGGGATGAAGAGGTCCCAGTCCTCGGGGAGCGCACCGACGGCTTCGGTCCAGAACTGGAGCGCGTCGTCGCCGCGCGCGAGGAAGACCTGCCCGTCCTCGTCGGCCTTGAGTCCGAGCGCGCGGAGCTTGCTCGTCGCCTCCTGCTGGGCGGCGATGTCGCAACGGATGACCGTTGCGCGCTTGTCGGCGCGGACGCGTCGGGGCCCACGTCCGAGCTCCTCGTCGTCGTCGCCGCTGGTGACCTTGGGCGCCTTGACGATGACCGGCGGGGTCATGCCGTCGGCGCGGACGTCGATCTCGACGTCCTCGTACGCGGCGCGAAGCGATACGCGGGCCTCGGTCAGCGTGCCGCCGGCGCGAAGCCGGAAGGTAGGCGGAATGTCGACGACATCGGCGACCTGCGAGAGATCGGGGAGCTCGGCGCCGACCTCGAGCGCGACGCGCGGGAGGCCCTGCGCGATGAGCACCGGGAGGTTGTCGATCGACTCGGAGATCACCGGCGCGCGCATGAGCCGCCGGATGGCTCCCGGCGAGACGCGGCGATCGAGCGGGCGGGCCCAGCCCTCCTGCGCGTCGACGTGCCAGCCCGGGCTGCCTTCGAACCAGCCGCCCTGGTTGGTGGTGAACTTGCGCGGGTCGCCGGCGCGCTGGAACGCCGCCTTCACGAGCACCTGCTGGCCGTCCTGGCTCAGCTCGAGGTCGAAGCGCGGACGGACCGGCTCGTCGCCGAACCGGAGCTCCATCATCTGCGGTTCGAGGATGACGCGGCGGCCCTTGAGGAACGGAAGGAGCTCGGCGGCGTCCTCGCCTCGGACCTCGACGCCCACGCGGCGCGGGCCGTCGGACTCGTGGCGCGCGAGCACGCGGAGCGCGTCGCGGTCGGCGGTCGGCCTCTGCGCCTGGAACGCGAGGAGCGCGGTCGCCGAGAGCGGCGTGCGCGCGTCGGGATCGAGAATCGAGACCGTCAGCGCCGATGGGCGCACCTGCATGCGGTACTCGATCGTCTTCGGCGCCGGCGGCATCGGCTCGGCGATCCACGCGTCGACCCCCGTCGCGCCGCGCCCGCCTCCCTCGACGGTGAACCCAGGACGGGCGCTCGAGACGCCCATCCCGGGCGCGACGCCGGCCCGCTGCGCGGCGAGCTTTCGTGCGCGCCGTCGAGCGCGGCGGCTGCTGCCGGCGGTGGCCATCTCGAGCTCGGCGCCCGCGGCGGTTGCCCCGCTTGCCCCGCCTACCCCGCTGGTGTGGAGCGTCGAGCCAGCCCCGTTCTGGGCCGGGTCAGGTCGGGGCTGCTTGGGTCGCACCTGATCCCGCAGGGCGATGAGCAGCGCCGCCACGTGCTTGCAATGCCCGTTGATCTTCGGGAAAGCAGGGCACGAGCAGTCCGAGTTGAAGCCCGTCGGCGTCACCTGGAGCTTGACGGCATACGGCTCGGGCTCCGTGCCTCGGACGGCGCCACGAGCGGAGATCTCCTCCATCTGGACGTCCGAGACCGCCTGCCGCCGTACGTAATCGTAGCCACGAAGAAAGGCACGCGCGCCCAGCAGACGGCGCAGTGCGCGGTCGTTGAGCTGGCTCAGCGCTTCCGTGAACGGGGTCGACAATCGCGCGGGTCACGCCGAAGGGGCGCGCCTTTCCTTCTGCCTTCCGGCAGGGGCGAGGGCTGATGAGGTCTGGGCGGGGTACTCGCCGTAACGTCGCGTCGCGCAACGTTGCGAGGATCCCGGCCCCACCGATGATGAAAGGCGATTACCACCGCCCTGGGGTGAGAGCAACATGTGTTCGCAGGGGCTCAGGTCGAAGGAGGCGGGGCCTTCCGGGGTCGAGCCGGGGTGCGCTGCCCTCGGGCCCAGCGCCGCCTCCGGTGCAGGTCGGTCAGGGGCAAGTGTAGAGGTCGGGGGTGACGTTGCCCTTCGAACAGGCGGTGTTCTCCGCTGGCTCCGTTCGTTCTTCACCGACCATCGCCTGCTCGGCCGTGAACGTGATCGTGGTCGAGACCGCGTCGCACGCGCCGTCTTCGAAGTCGAGGGCGCTCGTGCGGTTGATGTCGACCGCCTCGCAGAGCATCTTCTTCACCGTCGTGAAGAGCGGCGAAGTGCAGAGCCTGGCGTCCGGGTCCGGATCGTTCGGAGCGTTGAAGGTGCCCGTCGCCTCGAGGAGCTCGGTCACGGGGATTCGGCCGCCGAGCATGGCGTTGAGGGTCCAGTTGCCCGCCGCGGTCTTCTCGAGCACACCCGCCGTGACCGGGGATCCGATGGAGAGCGTCGCGGTTCCGAAGAACATCGTGATCGGCAGGTCGCTGCGGAACACGAGCGTTCCGTTGTTCACGTAACCGCTGCCCTGGACGAGCGGCTCCTTCGAGGTCGGCTTGACGTACTCGAGCGAGTACGTCCAGAGGTCCCTCCCGCACCAGCCGGGCGGCGAGTGCTGGCCGCCGGTGGAGGTGCCGCAGCCGCTGCCGTCGACGATGCCGTGCGAGAGCATCACGCCGACCGAGATCTGGCGGTCGTTCGGCTTGCCGTTGTAGCCCTTGACGTAGAGGAGCAGCCCGCGCCTTCCGCTCGTGACGCCCTTGGTCGCCGAGTCCCCCGGCGAGAAGCCCGTCGGTACGAACTGCTCGAAGAGAGACGCGCCTCGGTTGTCGATCCCAGCGTCTCCGTCGCAGTCCTTCAGCTTCGGCGTGCACGACGACTTGCCTTCCGCGGCGGTGCCCGGGCGCTTGTCGCAGGTGCAGACCCCGTCGAGATCGAAGCCGCGGTAGCCGTTTGCATCCTTGGCGATCACGTCGACCGTTCGGAAGGCGAGGTAGAACGGCGGTAGCTCGGTGTCGCGATCGTCGTCCTTCTCAGGCTCCGGCGGGGGGACCGCGTGATTGCACGGGTCGACGGCCGCGTCGGGGTCGCCGTTCGGCGCGTCCGAGACCGAGCCGTCGGTCCCGACTCGATCGACCTTCTCGACGGGCTCGATCCCCGCGACGACCTGGCACGCGACGATCGCGAGCCCCGCCGTGAGCGTCGTGACGAATGCCGATCGCTTCCGCATCACCAACTCACAACGAGCGAGCCACCGCCCGGACGAGGAGAAATCCGCGCGCTCACTGCCGGCTTCTCGGTGGGACCAGCGCTGAGGAACATGTAGCCGCCGACTGCTGCCGCGATGAGGCCGATCGGCAGCGCCACGTTGGCGACGTTCGCGAAGAGCAACGCGCGATCGGTCGTGTCGTCGGCCGCCCTCGCCTCGTTCGACCCCGCGAAGCACGGTGACGGACAGGCCTTCGCCGCATCGCCGTCGTTCGTGAGCGCGAGCACGCCGAAGACGCCGCCCGCGGCCATCGTCGCAACGCCGATCGCGCCGACGACGATCCCGCTGGTCTTGCGTGACCGGTTCGCCGCGTACTCTTCGTCCTTCATGCGATCCGCGTCCGGAGCGATCGCCGCCGCCGGAGCGGCCACGGGCTCGTTCTCGAGCTGCGGAACGGTCACCGATACGACGGCGCCTGCATCGTCGACGGACACCTGCATCACTGCCGGCTTCTTGCCGGGCGCGCTCGCCTCGACGGTGCGCGTCCCCGGATCGACGGCCACGCCGGACCAGAGCGGCTCGCCCTTCGCCTCCCCGTCGACCTTGACGACGAGCCCCTCCACTTTCGCGTCCGCGGGGACGACGATCTTGATGCGCGCGAGCTTCGGCTCCAGCTTGGAGGCGCGCTCGCGTGCGAGCTTCACGCGGTCCTCGCGATTGGCGGCCCGCGCCTGCTGCTCGACTGCGCGGAACTCGCCCCACGCGGACGCGGTCCTGCCGATGTTCTCATGGCAGATCGCCAGATTGAGGAGCGTGCCCATCTGCGGATCGAGCCTCTGGCTCTCCTCGAGCAGCGGACAGGCCTCATGGTCCTTCTTTGCCGCCATGAGCCCCTTCGCCCGCCGGAAGAGCTCTTCGGCGTCGGTCAGCTTGTCGGCGTGAGCCACGCCGGTCACAGACCCACTCGCCAGCCAGAAGGCACAGGCGAGCCCCGCGACGCGCCAGGCGCGCCACGTCCAGGGGGCCCGGCGCTCACCCAGGCCTCGCGGACCTCGGTGGACACCGTCCAGCAGAGCCGGACTTCGGTAACGAAGGTGCATCCTCGATACCCGCACTCCAGCGTAGCAAGTGCCGCCGCCGCCGGGGGTAGTTTCGTCAGAAGCGGTCGTTCGTCGGGTCCGGCGCCTTGTTCGACGTCGCGGTCGCGGTGCTCGGAGGGGTCTTCACTCCGTGCTTCACGGTCTTTTTCCCGGCCGTCGAGACGGTCGGCTTCGTGCTCGCGACCGGCGCGGTCGACTCCGAAGGCGCGTCGGAGACCGCCGCGCTCGGCGCCGCGGACACCGATCCCGGCGGAGGCGTCGTGGCCGACAGCGCCACCGATGCGACCTCGGGCGGGCTCGAGGTCGGAACGCTCGGCCCCTGACGCGTCCCGAAATAGGCCCCTACCCCGCCGACGATGAGGAGCAGCGCGACGCCGAGGCCGATGCCGATCCCCGTGAACACACCCCGGCCGGAATGAAGCGGCGGGGCCGCGGCGGAGAGGTCGATCCCGGTGCTGCCGAAGCTGACCCCCGACGCGCGCGCGTCGTGCGGGACGCCGGGCTGCCAGCCGGACGGCGGCGCCGGCGGGACGCCGATCGGCATCGACGTCGAGATCGGCTGCGGCGGCATCGCGAGGGGAGCGAGGTTCGGATGCGACGTCTGCGGGAGCTTCGGTCCCGTCGTCGTGGAGGGATCGCCTGAAGGCTGCTGCCCGCTCCCCCTCGTCCCGAGCCGCTGGATGCGCTCGACGAGGTTGTGCGTCTCCACGTTCGGGGTGGCGAACGGCGCGAGGCGACAGGCGAGCTCGACGACGGACTGGACGCGCTGCTTCGGGTCCTTTTGGAGGCACGCGAGCAAGAGCGCTTCGAGCTCCGGGGGGAGATTCGGCGCGAACGCGTGAGGGAAGAACGGCGGATCGGCGACGATCGACGCGAGGAGGCCGGCGACGTTGTCGGCCGCGAACGGGAGCTTGCCCGTGAGAAGCTCGAAGAGCCCGACACCGAGCGACCAGATATCGCTTCGGTGATCGACGTGCTTTGCGCTCCGGATCTGCTCCGGGGACATGTACGTCGGCGAGCCGAACACCGCCTGGGTCTCGGTGAGGTTCGGGTCGACGACGCCCTCCTGGCCCATCGCCTTCGAGATGCCGAAGTCGAGGACCTTCACGAGCGTGGTGCCGTCCGCTCGCTGTGTGACGAAGAAGTTCGACGGCTTCAGATCGCGATGGACGACGCCGACGGCATGCGCGCTCGCGACGGCTTCGCAGACCTGGAGCATGAGGTCGGCCGCGCGCGACGGGTACATCGGCCCTTCTGCACGAAGGATCGCGGCGAGGTCGCGGCCGACCAGGTACTCCATCACGATGTACGGCGAGCCGCTGTCCTCGAGCGTGCCGGCATCGAGCACGCGTACGACGTGCTCGCTCTTGATCTTGATGATCGCGCGCGCCTCGCGAGCGAAGCGCTCGGAGTGCACCTTGTCGCCGGCGGCCTTCGGACGGAGGAGCTTGATCGCGACGAGCTCGCCGAGCGCCTCGTGGCGGGCGGCGACGACGAGCCCCATCCCTCCGGAGCCGATCAGCCGCTCGACGATGTACTTGCCGATGCGGTCGCCGAGCTTCGGCAGAGAATGAGCGGCGGCGAGATCGGCCACGCGGGTCTCCCCCGTTCCAACGCGCCCCGCGTTGATGATGTCCGTGTCGGCGGTGATCACCGCCGCGGGCGGTACCGAGATCGGCTTCTCGTTCCGAGCCGATGGTGGCGGCGGCGGCCGCGCTGGAGGCACCGGCGGCGGCCGCGCGGGCGTCGCCCTGACAGCCGGCCGAGGCGCCTTTGGCGCCAGCGCGGCTGGCATCGCCTTCTTCTCGGACTCCGCCACGTCGTGGATGATAGCGCCCTACCTTGGCCGGGGTCGAGATGACGAGCGAGGCGACGTTCGCCGCGGAAGCCTGGGCCCACTCTGTAGTCAAACGCATCGCGCCGCGGGACCAAGGCCCGCCTTCGCGGCGATCGGAGTACTGCGACGGTGCACGAGCCCACGATTTTCAGCGCATCTCGCGCTGCGTGAGGGTCGGGCGCGCGGATTGCACGGCGGGCCGATACCGAGCGCCAACCTGAAATCGACCCGCGACCGAGCGCCAACCTGAAATCGACGCGACGAAGTCCCCGCGCGCCCTCGGACGCTCGAAGGGCGTCCGCTCGCAGGCCGAACGTCAGCTCTGCAGAGGTCCCAGGTCGACGACGCGGGACCACCGCGCGCCGCTCACGTCTTCGAGCTCGATGCGGTAGGTGCCGGGCGGAAGAGCAGGCTCGTCGCCCGTCGTGGAGAGCGTGACGGTCGCACGTCCGCCGAGCGGCACCACTAGACCGTGCGGGCCCGAGCGAACCTGCACGAGCCAGCGGTTCGAGATCTGCGCCGGAGGAAGCGCCGCGAGCGCCGCCGAGTCGTAGTGGCGAACGAGCCCTCCCTCGGCATCGAACACGCGGAGGTCGACGACGAAGGCACCGTAGGTCTCGGGGCCGACGGGCCGCTCGAGCGTGAGCACCATCTCGCCATCGACGCTCAGACGCGCATCGAGCACGTCGACGCGCGGGCGCACGGAGTCGTTGTGGAGCGTGCCCCAGAGCCCACCGTAGAAGATCTGGTTCGTGGCGAGCGTCACCACTACGGCGAAGCCGGTGAGCGCCCCCACGGTGATCCGCGACGGGCTGGGACGAGGGTCGGCCATCCAGCGCAGCCACCGGCGCTCGAACAGCCCGGGGCGAGCGCGCACGAGCCACGCGTCGAGCGAGAAGGCGCCCGCGCCCCCGAGGATGACCGTCGCGCCTCCGGCGATGCCGAGCGCACCGATCTGCCATTCGTCCAGGCACGTGGGCCCGAGCCATCCGGAGCCGAAGAGGATCCCCGCCGAGAGCATCAGCGTCCCCAGCGCAGCGAGCCGAGCTCCGAGACCGACGATGAGCGCGAGCCCAACGAGCGCCTCGATGATCGTGAACGCCCACAGAAACGCATGCAGCGCAGCGGGACGATCGAGGAGCGCCGCGATCATGTGATCCACGCCGAGGATCGAGCCCGGCATGAACTGATTGAATTTCTCGCCCACGTAGCCCGGCGCGCCGGGGACGAGCTTCTCCGCGTCGAGCAGGACGCGACGATGGAACGCGGAGAAGAACATCCAACCCGTCACGAGGCGGATGGGCAGGAGCACGAACGACGGCTGGAGCGACTTCGGACGCGCGACGACTTCCATCACGCCGCTCCGACGTCGAGACCGCGTCCGCTCGCAAGCCATTCGGGGACGCCGAAGCGCAGGCGCTCGGCGCGAAGCCCCGCTTCACGCAGTGTGAGGGTCCCGCGTCGCGCGTTGGGGCAGTATTTTCCGCGGCAGTAGACGAGGAGGCGTCGCGCGCGCGGAAGCTCCGACAGCCGCTCCTCCAGGCTGGAGAGCGGAACGGAGGTCGCCCCGGGTAGATGGCCCACCTCGAACTCGTTCGCCGGCCGGAGATCGACGAGCACCGCACGACGAGGACCGACGCACGCCTCGAGCTCGTCGACCGTCACCTCGGAGCTGCTCTCGTCGTTGCCCTCCTGCTCGATGAGACGGAGGGCGGGCACGAGCGCTTCACCTGCCTCCCGCAGCGCGAGGAACAGACGAAGGCCGCTCTCGCGGTTGGCACCTTGGAACACGTGCTTGCCTTGCTTCCGCGCCGTGACCAAACCCGCGGCGCGAAGCGCCTTCATGTGAGCGGCCGTGTTCGCCTCGCTCTCCCCGAGGAGCGCGGCGAGCTGGTCGATCGACTTTTCTCCCTGGAAGAGGAGGTTCAGCGCGCGGAGGCGCGTCGGGCTGGAGAGGCTGGCGGCGACGCGAGCCAGCTCGGCGTAGAGGTCGTCGTTCACAGACAATCATTCAAATAGATTTTTGATCGTTTGTCCATGATCGCGTACGCACGAGCTCGCCGAGCCCGCGCGAGACGCGTCCCCGCCGGTCCTCGAGGCACAGACGTCCTCGCGCGCTCGCGAGCGGCCCGTCCGCCCGTCAGGGCGCGAGACGCGATCCGCTCCGGTCCACCTGGAGCGCCTGCGTTCGGTCGCGCCTCAGCGCGCGGCCTCGGCGAGCTCCGCTTCGAGCGCTTCCCACTCGGCGAGGAGCGCGTCGATCTTCGGGCCGAGCGCCTTCTCTTCGTCTTCCAGCTTCGCGACGTCGGCGGGCGCCGTCTTCTCGTAGTAGCCGGCCTCGCACCACTTCGCGTGGATCTCGGCCTTGCGCGCCTCGGCGGCCTCGATCGCCGCAACGACCTGATCGCGCTTCGCCGGGAGCTGCTTCAGGCGGTTCGCCCGCTTCTTCTGCTCCTCCCACGAGAGCGCGGAGGCCGCCGGGCCTTCGGCCTTCGCGCCCCCGTCGCCGGCCTTCTCGACCTTCGATGCCTTCTCGCGCTTCGCCTTCAGCACGACGGTGTCGGCGTCGAGGTGGTCGTCGCCGCAGCGCTCGAGATACTCGTCGTAGGTCCCGGGGAAGTCGCGGAAGCCCTGCGGCGTCACCTCGAGGATGCGCGTCGCGAGCGCGGACACGAAGGCGCGATCGTGCGAGACGAAGACGAGCGTCCCGTCGTCGAACGTGCGAAGCGCTTCGATCAGCGCTTCGATCGCCTCGAGGTCGAGGTGGTTCGTCGGCTCGTCGAGCACGAGCACGTTCGGCTTCTCCACCATGATCCGGCAGAAGACGAGACGCGCGGCTTCTCCGCCGGAGAGCGCACTCACCTTCTTCTTCACGTCGTCGCCGGAGAAGAGGACGCGCCCGAGTTGCCCCCGGACGTAGCTCGTCTCCGCCTTCGGGACGGCGTTCCAGATCACGTCGATCGGGGTCGCGTCCGGATCGACGAGCGTCTCGTGGTGGTCCTGGGCGAAGTAGCCGACGCGAGTCTCGTGACCCCACTTCACCGTGCCGGCATCGGCGGCGAGGTTCCCCGTCGCGATCTTGAGGAGCGTCGACTTGCCGAGGCCGTTCGAGCCGATGATCGCGACGCGCTCGCCGCGCCGCACGACGACGGAGACGTCGGTGAGGACCTGCTTCGGGCCGTAGGCCTTCGAGACCTTCTCGATCTCGAGAACGTCCCGCCCGCTCTTCCGCTCGGGCTCGAACGCGAACAGCGGCGCGCGCCGGGACGAGGCCTCGAGCTCCTCGACCTCGATCTTCTCGATCTGCTTGAGCCGGCTCTGCGCCTGGCGGGCCTTGGTCGCCTTCGCCCCGAAGCGCTCGACCCAGGCCTTCTTCTCCGCGATCGTCGCCTCGGCCCGCGCGATCTCGGCCTCCTTGCGCTCGCGGATCGCGACCTTCTCGCGCGCGAAGGCGGAGTAGTTGCCCGGATAGAGCGAGATCGTTCCGTAGTCGACGTCGAGGATGTGCGAGGCGACGTTGTCGAGGAAGCGCTGGTCGTGGGAGATGACGATCGCGCAGCCCTGGTACGCGGCGAGGAACTTCTCGAGCCACCGGATCGAGAGGATGTCGAGGTGGTTCGTCGGCTCGTCGAGGAGGAGCACGTCCGGGCCGCCAAGGAGCACCTGCGCGAGGAGGACGCGGAGCTTGAACCCGCCGGAGAGCGTCGCGAGCGGCTGGCGATGCGACGCGACCGGGATCCCGAGGCCCTCGAGGATCGCGCTCGCGCGGGCCTCGAGCGTGTAGCCGTCGTGGGCACGGATGAGGTCCTCGAGCTCGACGAGCCGCGCCGGATCGGGCGCATCGCTCGCCGCGAGGGCGCGCTGCTCCTCGAAGGCGCGCGTCACGAGCTCGTCACCGGCCATCGCGACGTCGAGGATCGCGTCCTCGTCGCGCATGAAGCGGTCCTGACGGAGCACGCCGATCCGAGCGCCCTTCGAGATCGTGACGCTCCCCTCGGACGCGGCCTCGTCGCCGGCGACGATCTCGAGGAACGTCGTCTTGCCGGACCCGTTCGCCCCGACGAGGCCGTAGCGCGAGCCCGAGACGAGCTTGAGCGATACGCCCTCGAAGAGCGTCCGCGCACCGTATGCCTTGCCGAGGTCGATGACGCCGATCATGCGAGCGCGTCACCCTAGCGCATTCGCCGCGCACGAGAAGAGCTCGAGCGCGCCTCCCTCGATCCCTTCTGCGCTGCCCTTCTCTGACCGGCTCAGCTCGCGCCGCGCGCCACCGCGCGGCCGAGGTGGTCGAGGGCGCCGGCGACCGTCGTGGCGAGCGCACAGACGGGCTCCTCCCCCGCCGCCTCGTAGACGAGGTAGTCGTGCGCGATCACGTCGTAGCGCGCGAGGTGCCTCACGTGCCTGACGACGCAACCGTCGCCGAGGTCGAGCGCGGCCACGAGAATCACGCGCTCCGTGCGCTCGAGCGGCTTTCCGAACCGCGCCATCACGGCAGCGAGCGCTCCGTCCGGAAGCGTGAACGAGCCCGCGCCGGACATGATGCCGAGCGTCCCGTCCTGCGCGACGAGGAAGACAGGGTCGAGGCCACCGTCGGAACGCGTCGTCTCGTGGATCTTCAGCGTGCGAGAAACCTCGTCCCGATCCCGTTCGTCCGGCGCCATGGCGGTGGAGTTTGAGCAGAACATCGGGAGGGACGGAAGAGCATGGCCTCGTCGTTCCCTTCCCGCTTCGAGCGGACGCCCCGCCACGCCCTCGATCATTCGATGGTGCGACGGGACGAGAGGAGCTCCGTCACTTGACCGCTGCGAGCGGCGTCTCGACGAGCTTCCGCTGGGCCGATCCGCCCGGGTAGGCGTAGCTGGCGTACTGGTCCCAGCCCCACAACGTCGCGGTGAACGCCCCATCGCTCTTCATCCGCTGCAGGCCCTTCTGGCACACGCTCGTGCCGAAGGAATCACCGGAGCCGCCCCGGCGCGAGAGGTTGACTCGGACGAACTCGTACTCGCCTCTCGTTCCGATGGGCCGGAATCCGGTGAGGTTGCCGGCGCACTCGAGCCAGACATCCTTGAACTGACCGCCCGTCTTCGCCCGCACGACGACGAGCGAGGTCTCCGCGTACGTCGGGTCGGCGAAGAAGCTGTATGAGCTCAGGTATTGGCGTGCCGGGACGATGTTCACGAACTCCGGATCACCCTGCCCTCCGTAGGACTTCGCATTGCGGAAGTCTCCGTTCCCTCCGGTCATGTGAGCGGAGAGGTAGATCGGATGCTCGACGTCCTGCGTGCGGACGACGAACGCATCCCCCGTCCCGGAGTGGAACGTCACGATCTCGCCGGCGTTCATCGTCGTAGGTGCCCCCGGAGGGACCGCGGGGTCGTAGTCGAGCCGCGTGCCGTCCCGCGCAGCGACGATGCGATAGGGCACCAGCTCGTGCTCGTTCCCTGCACGCGGCCGGTAGGCCACGCCGACGTATTCGGATCCCCACTGCTCGAACGCGGGAATCTGCTGCCCGAGGATATCGCAGGCGGTGGCCGTCGTCGGAATGTCCGCACAAGAATGGCCACCGAAGACCGTCGTCGGCTTGGTCGAAGAGACGATGCTCCCCGAGAGCTCCTCGTCCTGGACGAATTGCAGGTGTTGGCCTCTGTCCAGCTTGTACGTTAGCGGATGCCGCGCCCGACCGCCTTTGAGGATGTCCCCGTTCTGGACGTCGCGCGTCGGAACGATCGTCACTTCGGTGTCGTCTTCGGAGGCGACGATCTGAGCGCCGGGGCCCCCTGAGGCCCCCGCTTCCCAGCCATTGACGATCATGTGCTCCTTCGCCCACGTCGCGACGGGCAGCAGGAGAGTCGCCGAGGGAGCAAAGCCCGAGGCGCCACCGAACGGGTACATCGCGGTGAGCGCCACCGGGACGTTCGTCTTCATTCGGAACGACGAGCCGATCCCGGTGCCGCCCGTCAGGCGGTTGGCCAACATGCCAGGGACCACTCCGCTCGGACAAGCGACGTAGTTGATGGTCCACGAAGGTGTGCGAGGCATGTCCGGTGAGGCATCGGAGAGGAAGAGGATCACGCTCTCCCCGGGGGCGATCGGCCCGCTGTGCGGGAACAGCTCCTCGCTGCCCGGCTCCGTCCGAAACATCGCCTTCGAGATGTCGAGCGACTTACCTTCGAGCTCGATCACGACGTCGGCGGGTTGAATCGACGTGTTGACGATGAACGTCGCATAACAAGACGGGGGCAAGGTCTTGGTGTACTGCGGCGGCTGGAAATAGAACTCGCAGCCGTTCGAGCTCCGATCCGCTGCCGCCGCCTCGCAGGGCGCCTGGCATGCCCCGGCCCCGCATGCGAGCGTGGGCCCGCACGTCTCGACGACCGCTCCCGAACAGGCCTCGATCACCGAGCGTCCGTCGAGCGAGCACTGGAGGCGGCAGTCCGGAGCGTCCACGGCGGCGGCAGCGTCGGAGGCGACCTCGAAGCTCCGCTCCTTGCCGTCGAACGCGTCCCTGTCATTCCCGCATGCGCCGATGCACGCGGCACAGACGGAGAGCCCGACGAGGGCGGCGACCAATCCGCCACCGAAATCCCACTTCGGCGAAGGACCGGAGCTCGTCTGCGGGTGGCTCCTACGTCGCGAGCGATTCATGGCAGCACCACTTCCTGCGGTACCAGGCTCGGCACTCGCATCTTTCCATTGCCGAGTTGTCCGTAATAGTTCGCCCCCCAGCAAAACACTTTGCCGTTCGTCAGGAGCGCGCAGGTGGTGTCCGCCGTGGTCTTCACCTCGGCCGCGGGCTCGGGAAGGCCCTCGACCTTCACGGCTTCGAACGCGTACTCCTTCGTCCCGTCGCCAGCCTGGCCGCTCGCGTTGTTGCCCCAGCAGTACACGGAGCCGGACGCTCCCACGGCGCACCACCGCTGCGGTTGCACGATCGAGTCGCCGAGCTCGGCGACGAACATGCTGCGCGTCGTGGCAATCCGAACGATCGGCTCAGGGGCCACGACCGGCGTCGGAAGGGCGCGAACGTAGATCGGAGAGGCGATCGCCTGGCCCCAGCAGTAGCCGATGCCAGCGACCGTCGCACAGGCCGTGTCGCTGGTCATGTCGATCGACGAGATCCCGCCGAGGGCGATCGGCAAGGGCTGCGGATCGGGCGAGAGCGACGAGACGCGCGCGAGCGGAGGATTCGCTCCCCAGCTCAACGTCACTCCGTCCTCACGGATCACGAAGACGGCCTTGCCGACGGCGATGTCGCGTATCGGCGCGCCGGACGGGACGCCGATCGCTCGCGGCGGGAGAACCGAGAACGAAGCGGCGACGTCGAACGGCGCGACCACGCCGGAGGTGTTCCGGCCCCAGCAGAGAACGCCGTCGTCGACGACTGCGCACCCGACGTCGCTTCCCATCCCCACGCGCGTCGCCGGCGGCAGCGCGAGCTTCAGCGGCGTGCGCTCGGTGGTCGCCGCGCCGGCATCGTTACGGAGGAACGGCCCCGTCCCCCAGCACCACACGGCCCCGCTCGTGTCGAGCGCACACGTGTGATCGAGCTGGGCGACATCCGACAGCCCGACGACGCGCTCCGCGATGGCGCTGTCTGCCGTGCCGGCGTCACTACCACGCCCCAGCTGTCCGGCCGCGTTCGCGCCCCAGCACGCCACCGTGCCGTCGTCGAGAAGTACGCAGTACCCCTGGCTGCGATCGAAGTCGGTGGGCGCTCGCGTCGTCACGAGCGACTTGGCGCACGGAGCGGATGCACAGACGACCGGCAACGGACCTCCGTCGAACGGCGCCGCGTCACGCACCGGCACGGGAGAAGCGTCGGCCGCTCCGCCATCGAGCACCGCGGCGTCCTCGGTCGTCGCCGACGCCTCCCACCCCGCGTCGCCCGGCTCGCTCTCTCTCGTGTCGTCGTCACTCGAGCAGCTCGCGACTGCACCGCCCGTCGCGCAGGCGGTCATGAGCAATACCGCGGCGGATGAATACCGCCCGATCGCTGAACTACGATCAAGGAGTCGTCTTGTGGAGCGCATAGCGAACACCGATCGCCCAGAGGTTGGTATTGGACGTGCCGCGAACTTGGTATATCGGCCGACCGAGCGGCGCCCCGGTCAGCGAGACCGTCGACACTTCGTACGCACCGCCGTCGAAGACGCCGGTGCCGCGAAGCACCACGCCCATTCCCCCCAGCCACAGGTTGCCTCCCTCGACCGAGAGCGAGTTCAACCCGGCGGAAGCGGCCGTCGTCGGGACTGGAGCGAGGGCAACCGAGTAGCTGTCCTCGTCCGCCGAGATCCTGACCACGTCCCGAGCCCCCTTGAGAGCGACGAGCTCGTTCGGCGCCAGCGCTTGAATGTCCGTCAGCCAGCCGTCGATTCCTCCGATCAGCGGAACCCCCGCTCGCGCGGTGCACGGCATGTTGAAGCTCCCGATCGCGCCGTCCGCGACGCGCTTGTAACCGGCGGCGGTCTTGCGCACGAGGATCGCGCAGCCGGCGAAGGATCCGGCGCGTCCCCCGGAGAACCAGACGTCGTCGGCGCTCGTCCCGGCTGCGCCGAGGATGTGAAGCTGCTCCATCGGACCGCTGGTATCGGAGGCGACGTACTCCGCGACCCACTCCGGCGCGCCGCCGTCGAGGCTGGTCCAGTGGAAGATCGTGTTCTTGAACCAAGCGTAGACGTCGTCGCGGCTCGTCCCCCACACCCCGAGCGCGGGGTAACGCGAGCCGTTGTTGAGCCTCCAGTACGACGGGTTTCCGTCGTCGGGATCGACGCTGGTGCTGCTGTTCGCGAGCCGGTGGCGTGTCCACGACCAAGCCGTCGCGGGCGGCACGGGGCGCGTTCCGTGAACGACGTAGCCGGGAGAGACGCCGTAGTAGAGCTCGTTCTCGTTCGGCATCCAGAGCTTGCCGACGAACCGGCCGAGCCCCGACTCGTTCTGGGTGCCGTCGTCGATGTACCTCCACTTGGCCTCGGCGTCGGTCCACTCGAGGACCTTCACACCGAGTGTCGGGCTCTCGGCGACCGACAAGGCACGTCCGGACAGCGGCCAGATGTCCTTCATCAGGAGATCCGGGTCGGGGAGCGACGTCACGCACCACCCCGCCTGGCTGCACTTCGGCCCGTCGACGACCGCCGCTTCCTCGGCCGCGTCGGCTTCGAGCGTGCCGCCGTCCGGGATCACGGTCTCGCCTCCGTCCGCATCGGGCCGCGGTGTCGTCTCGTCTTTGTCGTCGCCCGACGCCGCGCAAGCAACGGCCGCGAGGGCGAGGGCGAGGGCGACCGGTCCGAAAGCGAGGATGAACGAAGCCCTCATGGCTTTCCTCCAAGCGAGAGAATCACGCCTTTGCCACCGATCCAGACGTGGCCCGGTGCGGCCACCCAGACGGTCGTGAGGTTGGGCCGATCGTTGCCGAGCCCGGCGACCTTCACGCGAGACCAGCTCTTGCCGTCGTAGTGAAGGACGACCCCCGCATCGCCGACGGCCCAAACATCGGAAGACGACGAGCCCCAGACCGCGTTGAGATCCACGTTCGTCGGGACACCGGAGACGATCTCCCAGAGGGAGGGATCCCCGGTGTAGTGGCGAATCACTCCCGTTGCGCCGACGGACCACGCGTCGGTCGCGGACGCTGCCCAGACGCCGTTGAGCGCATTCCAGGTCTGGCTGTTGAACGCCTTGGCGCTCGGCGCGGCGCTCTCGGCGTTCGAGACGCGGATCGTCGTTCCCGCCGGCCCCACCGCCCAGAGCTCGTTGGCCGATTCCCCGTGGATCCCGTAGACCTGACCGCACCCGAGGGTCGAGCAGACGCTCGCCGGTATGCCGGTGCCGCCCTCGAACGCCGTCGGCGACGATTGCCGGATGCGCCAGAGGCCGCCGACCCCGAACGAGTTCGTGCCCTTCGTGGCGCACCAGAGCCACTCCGAGCCCGGCGCTGCCCATGCGGACAAGAGCAAGGCCGTCGTGGGGAGCTGCCCGGGGGGATACGTCGGGGACACGACCGTCCACCCACCATCGGAGGGTCCGGCGCCGCCATCGGGGATCTCGACACCGCGCGCGTAGACGTACTTGAGCACTCCGAGCGAGACCTCGGAGGAGTCGCGCAGCCAGAGGGCTCGCATCGTCTCGTAGCTGCCGGGATCCGAGACGGACCACGACGTACCGTCGAAGTGGGCGAGCGCACCGACTGCCCCGGCGGCCCAGATGTCGCTCGCGGAACGGCCGCGAATGACGTTGATCGACGTCCGAGGGTCGAGCGCCCCGCCTGGCCTGTTCGGATCGAACGGCCCGTTCGGGCAGAGAACGTCCGCCGTGCACGTCTCGGGGAAGTACTCGCAGTCGGCACACGGGCCCGCGTCGACCTCACCCGCCTCGGCGTCGAGCCCGCCGTCGTCTGGAGCTGCCGCGTCGGGGACGCGAGACTCGCGAGGAGGCTCCTCGTAGGAATCGAGGACCGCGCTCGCCGACGTGCACGCCGTGACCCCCAGAGCGAAGAGCAGCCAACCCAATTTCATCGCGCGACCTCTCCCGCGTCTCGGCCCTCGGTGGCGCACGGCTCGACCACACACTCGCCGCCGACGCACGCCTGCCCCGCAATCGCATCGCAGACTCGGCCGCACGCCCCGCAGTTCGCGGGATCGCTATTGGCGTTCACCTCACAGCCGTCGGCCTCGTTCCCGTTGCAATCGGCCCAGCCCTTGATGCACTCCAGGTTGCACATGCCGTACGAGCAGATGCCGACGCTGTTCGGTCCAACGCTCGACCGGCACGGGATACCGCACGCGCCGCAGTTCTTCCGATCCGTGGCGAGGTCCGCACACTCGCCCTTGCAGACGTTGCCGACGCATTGGGTGGCGCAGAACGTCTTGCCCGCGGGGCACATGCACTGGGGAGTACCGCTGAGGTCGAGCCTGCACTCCTGCCCCGCCCCGCACGCGTTCCCGCAGCCGCCGCAGTGCTCGGCCGAGAGGAAGTCGGCTTCGCACCCATTGAGCTTGTCGCCGTCGCAATTACCGAAATTCGGGCGACACTTCAGCGCCCCACACTGGCCGTCGAAGCACCCGTAATAGGTATTCGCGTATTGAACTCCCCCGTCACCGTTGGGATCACAGACCCTGCCGCAGGCGCCGCAATTGGAGTCATCGCTCCTCGCCTTGACGCAACGGAGCGTGGGCGTCGTGCAGAGCAAGTCGTCACCCTTGCAGCCGCATCCGACGTCGCCGACGATCGGCGAGCGCTGCACGCACGGCTTGGCCTGGTCCGCACACTTGTTCCCGCACGCGCCGCAGTGCTCGTTGTTCGTCGGGGTGGTCTCACAACCGTTGTCGGGGACGCCATCGCAGTCGAGCGACACGGGCTGGGACTTGCACTGCAGCATGCAGCGGCCCTCGACGCACTCGTAGTACTCGCGACTGGTCTCCGACGGACATACGGCGCCGCATGCGCCGCAGTTGTTCCGATCCGTCAGCAAGTCCACGTCGCACAGGAACGGCGAGCTCGGGCAGGTCGTGCGTCCCGCCGGGCACTTGTTCGAGGGACAGTACGCGGTGAGCTCGACTGCGGCCTCGGGGGCCTCGGCGTCGGGAGGAGCGACGAAGGTCGGCGTGTCGTCGTCGCCGTCGGCCGAGAGCGAGTCACCGAGCACTCGCTCGCCGCGTGAACAGCTCGCGGCGCCCGCGGTGAGCACGACGATCCCGAGGAGCAATCGTCCGAAGACACGGTGCGGCTTCGTCGACCTCATTGCGAGCTCTCCTGCGACTCGAGCGAACGAACGATGCCCTCGACCCGCCGGCTGTAGAGCTCGGCAGGATGGGTGCTCAAGAAGGCTTCACCCAGCCTCCGTGCCTCGGCGACGTCGCCGGCCTTGGCGAGCGCGGAGACGCGCAACACCGTCGCCTCCTCCCTGAACGCCGGCTCCGGGTAACGTCGCTTGTACTCGTCGAGCACCGTGAGAGCGGCGCGAGGATCACCTTGGCGGAGCCGCGTCCGCGCGGAGTCGATGAACGCCATCTGCTCGCCGAGCGAGACCTCGTCCAAGACAGGCTTCTTCGCGACGGAGCGCGCGGGCGGGGCCGCCGAGGGCACAGCCACCGGAACCGAGGGCAAGTCGTCGGCGGTGACGACGGGGACGGCCGCGACCGTGCCGGCAGGCGACGGCGCCGGCGGCGCCTCGAGACGATCCGCCCCGTCGCCCACGCTCACCGGGACGGCTTTCGACACGTCATGGGGCTCGCCCACCGGGCCCGACGAACGCGATGAGACGTAGTCGAAGGCACCGACCGATGCAGCCGCGAGCGCGAGCACGCCGAGCCCCTTCGCCAGCGGGAGCTTCCATCCCGGCATTGCGGCGGGAGGCGCTGCCTCGGTCGGGGCAATTGCGGTGCCCCACTGAACGAGCGCCCGAAACTTCTCTTCGGGCATCTCGTCGGCGGCGGCAGACGCGAGGAGGCGCTGTTCGATCTCCGTGCCGCCTGCGTCTCGAAGACGGGTCATGTGTTTCTCGGAGCTCATGTCTGTTTCACCTTGCGTGCGGCCAGCTGACGGAATTCTTCGCGCGCGCGGCGCAGTCGCGATGCTGCGGTTCCAACCGGGATGCCCACGTATTCGGCGATCCGAGGCGCGCTCAGCTCCTCGAACTCGTGGAGGACGAAGACCACGCGGAGGTCGTCGGGCATCTCGTCGAGGATCTCGTCGAGCAGCCGGCGCGCGTAGCGGCGGTCCAGGAGATCGTCCGCGGTCGGAGCGGGATCCGAGAGCGCCTGCACGTCGTCGTCCTCGAGCGGCCGCTCCGGCTTGCGGGCCAGACGCCGCCGCGCGTGAGCGCTGACGTTCAGCGCGGTGCGGAAGAGGAAGGCCTTCTCCGCGCCGGGCTGGATCTCGTGGAGACGTTCGGCAGCGACGAGGAAGACCTGCTGGATCGCGTCGTCGAGCGAGGCCTCGGGCACCCCCAACCTGCGGAGGGACTGCCAGAGGAAGCGCCCGTGCGCCTCCACGAGCGCACGGAACCTCATCGTGTCAGCCGAGCGCCGAGCGCCGAGAGGCCGCGGCTCGTCCGCTGCTGCGGGCAGCGCAAGGACCGGTAACAGCGAGCTTTCACCGCGCACCCTGCAGAATTCCCGGGGCACCTGCCATCGATCACCGATTCAGTCGAAATGCAGCACGGGGCCGATCCCGACCCACGTGACGACGGCCGGCGTGGCGAACATGAGGACGTTGGGGCGGAGCACCAGCTCGTCGCTCACGAAGGGCGCGAGGCCCCCTGCTTCGGCTTCGATTCCGAGCGTGCGCGACAAATTCCAGGCGGCGTTCACCGCGAGGCCCGCGCCCGCCCACGGCGCCGAATAGCTGAGCGGATTGCGCGCCTGAGTCGCCGATGCCGTGAACGCGCCGCCGTCGACCAGCCCGCAGAGAGAAAGCGCGAGCGTTGTGACGGGCCGCAGACACAGCTGAGCTCGCAAGAGGAGCCACGTGAGCTCCGCCTCGCCCACGCTGCGCGCCACCGTGCGTCGCCAGGTGGCCGCTTCGAGGCGGAACGAGAGTCGCCCCGCCAGATTCGGCGGGCGGACCTCGGAGTAGATGCCGACTCCGGTCGCGAGACCATCGACGTGCGCGAGGATGCCACGAGCGCCCATCGAGGTCTCGATGCGCGGCCGCTCGTCTCGACGGAGCGGAGGCCGCGGCCGCCGACGCCGCGGCGGGGCTGTGCTCGGGTAGCTCTCGGGCTCGGGGACCAGCGAGGGCGCGGTCGAGCGCTCGTCGTCGGGCTCCGGCGCGCTGCTCTCGAGCGCTCCCTCTTCCAAGGCCAGGACGAGGGCAAGTGCGAGCGCGGACGTCACCTCCTCGCACGTTCGCCCGACGACGCCGCGGGGTGGCAGCATCTCGCCGCGCGACGTGCGCAACGTGAGGTCGCCCCTCACCACCCCGTCCACCTTCCACGCGCGAACGAAGAGCACCGGCGTCTCGTCCGTCGCCGGACCGAGAGAGAGCTCGCTCGTGCGCGACGTCACCTCGGCCCAGAACTTCTCCTCGTCGGTGCACGAAGCCGGGGCCTCGACCACGACATGGACTGGAATGGTCGGGCTCTCCGCGCGCGCCTCGGCAGCGAACATCACCGAGGCGACGACGAGCCCGGCCGGCGCCACGATGCGTCCGAGCGCCATGCGCACGAGCGTCGGGAAAGACGGTGCGCGGGCGCTCGGGATCATGCACATCGGACGTTGGTTGCGATACCGCCGCACGCAGCGAAGGCACGACGAGGCGGCAGCGGCAGCTCCCGATAGGGACGGAGAACCTCGTGCGCTCGAGAGGCAGCGACGTCTCCTCGGAGAGGATGAAGCCTGGGTATGGGAGACTCAGGATAGCGGAAGCGAGCGGCAACTTCATCGTGCCGAGGCGCTCGACGCCGGGCACCGCCCGATGCTCGTCCGAAGCGGCAAGCTCTTCCGCACCTGCTCGACCGGGGAGGCCTCGGCGATCACGTCGCCCGCGTCACTGCCGATGCGCTTCCCCTGACCGCGGGCAGCCCGCGATGACGCTCACTGCTTCTTCCGGCCCTTCGCCCCGCGCGCGGCGAGGTACGCCCGGCCGCGTGGCGAGAGCTCGTAGCCGACCTCGAAGCTCTGCGTCAGCCCCAGCTTCTTCAGCTTGCGCACGTCGACCTTGAACGGGAGCGTCTCGCGCCCGAGCTTCGCGGCGAGCTGCGAGGCGGCGACGCGCGGGTGCTTCTCGATGAGCGCGAGCGTCTTCTTCGTCCACGGCTCGTCCGCGTCCATCCGCGCGAGCTTCGCGGCGATCGCGGCGATGTCCGCGGGGCCGAGATCCGCCTCGAGGGCGATCTCGACACGATCGCCGTCGCCGCCATGGTGCAGCTCGATCCGAAACACCGAGGCGTCCTCGTCGAGCGCTTCGTCGCGCGCCGTTCGGAGGTACTCGACGAGCTCGGCGCGCGTGCCGAAGCCCGAGCGCGTCGCGTCCGTCTCGGTGATGTCGCGCACCTTGACCCGATCGACCCGATCGACCTCGAGAACCCCGATCGGATGGCAGCGGTAGCGCCCGCCGACCCGCACGTGCGGCTTGTCCCAGCGGCGAAAGGTGACGGTCACCGCACCCGAGACGAGGCCTTCGTGAAAGCGCTTCTGGAACAGGAGCACGCAGCGGCCTCAGTCAGAGCCCGAGGAGGTGCTCGCCGACCGGCCACGTCGAGCGAGCGCATGCGGTGGGACGAAACGGCATCGCGGATGCGACCATCATCCAGAGCGGCTCGTCCGGCAAGCGGATTGCTCGTTTCGTGTCCTTCGTCCGGTCCCCCGCGGCCGGCCTCGTACGGCGATGGCGTCCGATGACCGCCGCGTCATTGCGTCCCGGCGTCGCAACAACGCGCCCTGCCCGGGCGTCTCGATTCGCTCGCGCTCTCCGCACCCATGACGACCCGCGCGCTGCCGCGCAGTGCCGCGAACGTCCCACCCGATGGAGCGAGGTCCTTCGTCGCTTGTGGCTCGCGGATCTCCGAGTCTACGCTTTCGCGAGCGAAGACCGAGCGAAGAGGCCATGGGCGACCGCGTCCCCGACACCATCCCGCAGCTCCTGGAGTGGCGCGCCGCCCGCGCTGCTCCCGGAGCGCCGTGGCTTCGTTTCGAGGACGACACGTGGACGCTCCGCGATGTCCTCGGCGAGGTCGATCGCTTCGCGGTCGGCCTCGCCGATCGCGGCATCGTCCAAGGCGACACCATCGCCATCCTGCTCGGGAACCGCCCCGAGACCCTCTTCACGTGGTTCGCGGCGAACCGGCTCGGCGCGATCGCGATGCCGCTCAACCCGACCTACACTCCACACGAGCTCGCCGGCGTGCTCCGCCTGGCGTCGCCGCGCATCCTCGTGGTCGGCGACGAGCTGCGCAGCAGCTACACCGACGACGTGAACGACGCGTCCCCGTCGACGAACGTCGTCTCACCGGCCGACCTCGCGCGCGCCGGATTCAACGCCCCGCGCGCTCCCGTCTTACCGGACGATGTCGCCGTGCTCCTTGCGACGTCGGGAACGACCGGCGTCCCGAAGGCGGTGATGCAGACGCACCGCACGTACACGCTCACGGCCGAAGCGTTCCCCTGGTGGGTCGGCCTGACCGCAGCCGATCGGTTTCTCTGCCCGCTGCCGCTCTTCCACATCAATGCGCAGGCGTATTCGACGATGGGCTCCCTCGGGTGTGGTGCCGGGCTCGCGCTTCTTCCGCGCTTCTCCGCCTCGCGCTTCTGGGACGACGTGCGCCGCCACGGCGCCACGCACGTGAACGCCGTCGGCGCGATGCTCCACATCCTGCTCGCTGCCGAGCCGCGTCCGAGCGATCGCGAGCACACGCTCCGTAGCTGCTACTCCGCGCTCGCGCTCCCGGAGCACAAGCACCGCGCCTTCGAAGACCGCTTCGGCATCACGATGACCGTCGGCTACGGATTGTCGGAGACGACCTTCGGCACCGTGTGGCCGCACACGATCCATCCCCCGCCCTACGGGACGATGGGCATGCTCCGGCAGCATCCCCGGCTCGGCGTCATCAATCGCGGGCGCGTCGTCCGCGATGACGGCCTCGACGCGGGCGCTGGAGAGATCGGCGAGCTGTGGCTCTCGAGCCCGGCGATGATGCGAGGCTATCTGCTCGACCCCGAAGCGACGATGGCCGCGTTCGAAGGCCACTGGTTCCGCACCGGCGACCTCGTGAAGCGCGATGCTTCCGGGATCTTCACGTTCGTCTCACGCAAGAAGGACGTACTGCGCCGGCGCGGCGAGAACGTCGCCGCCGGCGAGGTCGAGGCGGCGCTCGTCGCGCACGGCTCGCTTCTCGAGGCTGCCGTCATCGGCGTCCCCTCCTCGCTCGGCGAGGACGAGATCGTCGCGTTCGTAGTGCCGAAGCCGGGATCCGCGGTCGATCCGGAGGTCCTTCGAGCATTCGTCCGGGAGCGACTCGCCGACCACAAAGTGCCTGCACGTATCCATGTCCGGAGCTCGCTCCCCCGCACTGCAACGGAGCGGGTCGCGAAGCACCTCCTCAGCGAGACCTGAGCGTCGCCGTCTCGGGGACTTTGCGCGCCTTCCCGGGCCCGAGCCAGGCCAGTTCCGAGGCGGTCCACGATGGTATACAACCGGCGAATGGGGACCGTCCGCAGCCTTCGCTCCGCGCTCTCGGGGATCGCGCTCGTCGCGCTTGTCGCGTTTGCGTCAGGCTGCGCTGTCCCCGTGGCCGCCGCGCTCGACGAGACGGACGCCAACCGAGTCGTGGTCGCCCTCGACCAGTCGGGCATCGACGCCACAAAGGAGGCCGACCCGACGACCGAGGGAAAGTTCCGCGTCACCGTCGCACGCGACGACGTCGGCCGCGCGCTCGCGACGATGCGCGAGGAGGAGCTGCCGCGCCCGAAGACGCGAGGCGTGCTCGACGCCGCCGATCGCGGCCAGCTCGTTCCCAGCCAGGCGGCCGAGCACGCGCAGCTCGTCGCGGGCCTCGCCGGAGAGCTCGAGAAGACGCTCGGCGGTATCGACGGCGTCCTCGCCGCGCGCGTTCACCTGAACCTGCCTCCGCGCGAGCCGCTCCGCGACGGTCCTGGTCCGAAGGCGACCGCGAGCGTGCTCGTCGAGCATCGCGGGACCACGCCTCCGCTCGCGCCCGAGTCGATCCAGCAGCTGGTGTCCGGCGGCGCTCCGGGCGTCACAGCCACGGATGTGGCCGTCGTCTTCGTCCCGCGGACCGCCCGCGCGAATGCGGGTCGCACCGACCTCGCGCACGTCGGCCCGATCACGGTCGCGCGCGGCTCGATGAACACGCTGAAGCTCGCGCTCGCCGGGCTGGCGGTCGTGGTCCTCGGGCTCGCCGCAGCAACGCTCGCGCTCTGGGCGAAGATCGGGCGCATGCGGCGTGACCGTGAGCTCGAGCTCGCCACCGCCTCCGCCACCGGCCGCCCGCAACCCGGACCGCGCTCGATCGCGACGAGCGCGCGCGGCCCCGGCCAGCCGATGTAAGGTTGTCCGTCCGTCCGGCTAACGAACGCGCATGATTTCGATCCAGTCCGTATCGAAGGCCTTCCGTCCCGCTGGAGGAGGCCCCCCGAACCAGGTCCTCGAGGGCGTGTCCCTCGATGTCCCCGCGTCGTGCCTCTACGGCCTCATCGGCCCGGGCGCCTCCGGCAAGAGCGTCCTCCTCAAGATGATCGTCGGACTGCTGAAGCCGGACGCCGGATCGATCCTGGTCGACGGCGCCGACGTCACGCAGGCCTCGGAGCTCGACCTCCAGAAGATGCGGCTGAAGTTCGGGATGCTCTTCCAGAACAACGCCCTCTTCGATCACATGACCGTCGGCGACAACATCGCCTTCCCGCTCCGCCGGCTGACGGACCTCCCGGAGGACCAGATCAAGTCACGCGTGATGGAGCGACTCGCCCACGTGGCGCTGACCGGCTTCGAGGGCCGCCTGCCCGCCGGGCTCTCGGGCGGCCAGAAGAAGCGCGTCGGCGTCGCCCGAGCAACGATCACGAAGGCGCCGATCGTCCTCTACGACGAGCCCGCAGCCGGCCTCGATCCGGTCACCTCGCAGAAGATCTTCGAGCTCCTCCGCGAGGAGCAGCGGGCCTCGGGCGCCACCGTGATCATGGTGTCGAGCGATCTCGATCGACTCCTCACCGTCACCGATCGCGTCGGCATGATGTACCGCGGTCGGCTCATCTTCGACGGGACGACTCACGAAGCGAAGACCAGCACCGAGCCGCGCGTCCGGCAGTTCGTGCATGGCCTGACCGAAGGGCCGCTCTGACCGCCGGCCGGACGATCGAGGAGCACGGATGCCCGGCGCCCAGGTGATCGAGCTCGTCCTCTCGTGGGTCGTCACGAGCACGCTCACGTTCGCCGTCGTGATCTTCGACGAACGCCGCCTGAGCGAGGAGCGCCTCGAGCGCGCGTGGCCGCGCGCGAGCCGCGACCTCGCGCTCGTCTACTTCGGAGTGCTGGCGATCCCGTTCCACTTCGCCAGGACGCGGGGCACGTGGACGAGCGTCCGCGGCATCGGCGGACGCATCCTCGGCTTCGGTGCGGGGGTCGTCGTCGCGGCCGTCGTGCTGCTCTCGAGCGCCCTGTTGATCACGGCGCTCGCCTGGGTCCTCGGCCTCCCCGACGTCGACTGAAGCGCTCGAGGTTCGCCGGCCGGATCGCGGGTCCTCCGAGTGTCGGCCGCGTAACGGATGGAGCACGGCGCCGATCCACGTGTATAGTTTCGCGCGCTGTCCATGGCCGCGCAGACGACCAACCCATCCAAGGGGGGCGAACCCGGCGCCTTCGCGGCGTTCCTCGCGTCGATCGGCGGCGGGTTCCTCTCGGCGGCCCAGACCACCGGGGGCATGACGATCCTCCTCGCACGCATCCTCTCCCGCGTGCTCCGCATCAAGGTCGACGGGCGCGAGCTCTGGAAGAACCTATACAAGATGGCGGTGAAGTCGCTGCCGATCGTCGTCGTGACGGCGCTCTTCACGGGCGCGATCATGGTCATCCAGGCAGCGACGATCGTGAAGCGCTATGGCGCCGAGGGCCTCCTCGGCTGGGGGGCGGGCTTCGGGACGCTCCGCGAGATCGCGCCGCTCCTCACGGCACTGATGATCTCGGGACGCGTTGGCGCCAACAACACGGCCGAGCTCGGGACCATGGTCGTCACCGAACAGCTCGACGCGCTCCGCGTCCTCGCGATCGACCCGATCAGCTTCCTCATCGCACCGCGCTTCATCGCGATCGTGAGCACCCTCTTCATGATGACGCTGTTCGCCGATGCCCTCGCGCTCCTCGGCGCGGCGTACACGGGCCAGGCGCTCCTCGGCGTCAGCCCGACCACCTTCTACAACGGGCTCACCGCCGGCCTCCTCGGCTTCGGCGACGTCGCGAACGGCCTGCTCAAGAGCGTCGTCTTCGGCCTCGTGATGGCGCTCGCCAGCTGTTACTTCGGCCTCTCCACCTCCGGCGGCGCGCCGGGCGTCGGCCGCGCCGTCAACGCGACCGTCGTGACGAGCGCGGCGGGCGTCTTCGTCCTCGACTACCTCGTGAGCTTCGCGCTGGGCGGCTGACGGCATGAGCAACCAGGTCGGCACGCTCGAGAAGCAGGAGCACGAGGAGCTCGGACCGGTGGGGCTGCTCGGCGCCGCCGCGATCGATCTCTACATCGGCGGCCGCGAGCTCTACTCCGTCTTCGTCCGGACGCTCTTCTACACGTTCCGCGGACGGCGCGATAAGGGCGCCGTCCTGCACCAGATGTACGAGATCGGCAATCGCTCGGTCTTCTTCATCTCGACGACGATGGGCTTCCTCGGAATGATCCTCGTCTACCAGTCGGGGCTCCAAGCCAAGCGCGTCGTCCCCGAGTTCACGATGCTCGGTGCGACCTACCTCGAGCTGCTCGTCCGCGACTTCGCCGCGTCGCTCGGCGCGCTCATGCTCGCCACACGCGTCGGCGCCGGCATCGCAGCAGAGATCGGCTCGATGGTCGTGACCGAGCAGGTCGACGCGCTCCGCATGTGCGCCGCCGATCCGATCGATTTTCTCATCGTGCCGCGCTTCCTCGCCAGCATGGTGATGACCTTCTGCCTGATCATCTGGGCGGGGACGGTCGCCTTCGTCGCGGGCGGGCTCACCGCCTACGCCGCGTTCGACGTCCCGCTCCAGACCTTCTTCAACATGGCGCTCGTCGACGTGGGCGACCTCTCTATCGGCCTCGCCAAGTGCCTCGCCTACGGCGCCGCGATCCCGATCGTGAGCGGCTACTGCGGCCTCTCGACCTTCGGCGGCTCCGAGGGCGTCGGCTGGGCAACCACCCGCGCGGTCGTCAACACGTCGCTCGCGATCATCATCCTCAACTTCTTCATCTCGGGCGCCGGCTTCCTCATCTTCCCGGGCTGAACGCTTGAAGGCTCCTCCCACCTGAAGGCTCCTCATCGCCTGAAGGCTCCTCATCGCCTGAAGGCTCCTCATCGCCTGAAGGCTCCTCCGCGACAACAGCTCCCCGGCAACAGCTCCCCCCGCCGTCGGGGCCTGTGGTTCTCTGCTGGGCGGCGCCGGCGCTGGGGAGTCCTCACGCCCGCGTCGCCCGTGCCGGCTGTGAGCCCATTTCCGCGCGCGGCACGCGCCAGCGAGGCCGTATCCGATTGCAGACGTCCTTGCTCGGCGCGAGCCCGCGCGTGGCCAGGAGGTTCCGACTTGGGAGGGTGATCCTTGGCTCCTTCAGCGGGCGTGAGGACTCCCCAGCCCCGACACCGCTATCCATTTGAGGACTTCCCGCGACGCTCCTCCGATCGGAGCGCCGGTGGGCGTTGGCAGGCCCATCGTCGCGGACCAGGGTGCGAAGTACTCTTCGAGTCCGGTCCTCCCGACGCATCCCCCGGGCCCCAACGCCGCGCCCCAGGCGAGACGTGCACCGGTTCGATGCGCAGACGCTTCCGGCCTGCGCGGCGCAGACCACACGAGACGGCTGCCGCGATCGCGACGGTGCTCGGTCCTCGTTGCATCCCAGGCAGGCATATTCGGGGCCCGGCATGCGGAAGAGGACGATGACCTCGAGGGTCGTTTCGCGGCTACTGTCGAAGAATGCTCGTCATCCTCTTTCCCTTGGCGAGCTCATCGATCAGCTTGTCGAGGTATCGGATCTTTTGCATCAGCGGGTCGGCGACGTCTTCTACGCGCACGCCACACACCACGCCTGTAATGAGCCCCACGTTCGGGTTCATCAGGGGCGCTTGGGCGAAGAAGCCTTCGAAGTCCACCTTGGCGTCGATGGCGTGCTGAAGCTGCTCACCGCTGTATCCCGTGAGCCAGGTGATGATCTCGTCGACCTCTTGCTTCGTCCGCCCCTTCTTCGCTGCCTTCTGTACGTAGAGCGGATACACACTCGCGAACGACGTCGTGAAGATTCGTGGCTTCTTCTCCATGCTCGTCGATACAAGTACTTCTTCGAAACGCTGCTGGCCAGCCTACCAATCGATCGACACGTGCGGTGCTCCAGCGATCGTCGAATCGACGAACGGTCCTCGCGACGCCGATCGGACAGGCGTGGCGTCGCAACCAACGAGTCGGCGATTCCGCCGCCCGCCGGGAGTCGGACGACGAGCATTGATGGTCCGATGTTCGCCAAGAAAGCCTTTCTATGGAGTTGATACGCTCGACACGCATGAGCGCCCACGAGCTCCACGAGGCCCCATTTCTACGAAGCGTGCTCCTCGATCGGGACTGGATCGAGCATCCAGACGCGTACCCGTTCGTGTTGCCAGCAGTCCAGGCGCTCGAGCACCTCGAGCTCGCGCCCGTGACCTACTTCATCGGCGAAAATGGCTCAGGCAAGTCGACGATCCTCGAAGCCATTGCTGTCGCCTGCGGATTCAACGCGGAAGGCGGCACGATGAACTTCAACTTCGCCACGAGGCGCTCCGAGTCGCCGCTCCACCAGTGCATTCGCCTGACTCGGGCTCCGAGGCGCCCGCGGACGGGCTTCTTCCTTCGCGCAGAGAGCTTCTTCAACCTGGCAACCGAGATCGAGCGCCTCGATGCAGAGCCAGCGCTCAGCCCGCCAGTGATCGACTCGTATGGGGGAGAATCCCTCCACGAGCAATCCCATGGCGAGTCCTTCCTCGCCTTGATGAAGCATCGCTTCGGTCCGAACGGCCTCTACATCCTCGACGAGCCCGAGGCCGCGTTGTCTCCATCCCGGCAGCTCTCTCTTCTGATCCGAATGCACGAGCTGCTCGACGAAGGTTCGCAGTTCATCATTGCGACGCACGCGCCCATCGTCCTCGCCTACCCCGGCGCGACGATCTACCAGCTGGACGAGCGTGGCATCACCTCGGTCGACTACGATCAAACGGAGCACGTCCAGCTCACACGCGATTTCCTGAACGATCGCGATCGCTACCTTCAGCGGCTCCTCGCCCCCGAGAGCGGCTGAGACCCAAGCGACGTCCGCGTCTCGACGACCGAGCAACGAAAGCAGCATCCCGTCCTGCTCCGAGTCAGCGCGGTCCCGCATCATCGGCAGATCGGATAGCGGTGTCGGGGTCGGGGAGCCCTCGCGCCCGCGCAAGGAGCCAAGGATCACCCTCCCACGTCGGAACCACCTGCCCACGCGCGGGCTCGCGCCGCGCGACGAGGTCGGCACCCCAGCAAAGACCTCGCTGGCGCGTGCCGCGCGCGGAAATGAGCTCACAGTCGCCACGGGCGACGCGGGCGAGAGGGCTCCCCGACCCCGGCGCCGCCCAGCAGGATGGATCGGCTCACGAACGACAAGCGAGACGAGTGCAGTCGGAGCCGGGCAAAGGCTCCTCAATTGCGGAAAGCGCGCGAGTTGGCGTGATGTCGAGTTGGCGTGATGTCGAGTTGGCGTGATGCCTAGTTGGCGTGATGCCAAGACGGCGTGATGCGTAATGCCAAGGGGCGTGAGGGCGAGTTCACGCCGCCCGGCCCTCCGGGGGCGGAGGAATCGATGCCGCGATCGGGTCGATCGCGCGCGCGGTCGTGTGTTTGAAACGAAAGAGGAACCACGCGAGCAGGAGGCCCGCCTGCGCGATCAATGAGACGTTCACCGCCCACGTGACGCCGAGGCCGCCCTTGTCCATTCGTACGGCGATCAGCCACGCGAGCGGGAACCGAGCGAGCGCGACCGTCAGCCCGATGACGACCGGTGGAATCGTGTTGCCGACGCCGCCGAAGGAGGCCTCCATCACGTCGCGTGCGCCGACGAACAGGAGGCCGATCGACGCGATCGCGAGGACCTGTACGCCGACCTCGACGAAGCTCGCATCGTTGCAGAGCCACGCGACCACCGGCCCAGGCGCGAGCCGGAGAAGCGCGGCGCCGAACAGCGCGACCGCGAACACCGCGCCGAGCCCCGTCCAGACGACACGAAGCGCATCGTCCCGTCGCCCCTTGCCGAGCATGTATCCCACCAGCGTCGCCGTGGCCGGCGCGATGCCTTCGGTGGGGACGTTCAGGATCTGCGTGAGCCGCTCCTCTGCGCCCTGCGCGGCGACGTATTCGCTGCCGTAGCGCGCGAGGAACGCGACGAGCCCGAACCAGACGGCGGCATGAATGACGGCGTCCACCGTGAGGGGCGCGCCGATCCGGACGACGGGCCACAGCTCGCGGAGCTTCTGGAAGCGCTTGCGCCAGGGCAGGCGCGCTTCCTCACCGACGTGCCCGGAGAGCGCGCGAAGGCCGACGAGGTACCCGCACGCGTCGCCGGCCACCTGCGCGACCGCCGCGCCCCATACGCCGGTGCCGAGGCCCCGCACGAGCAGCGGCGTCACGATGAAGCCGACCACCAGGGAGGCCGAGCTCGCCCACATGCTCGCCCGCGGACGGCCGAGCCCGACGAGGACGCCGTTCATCGACATCATCCCGAACGAGAATGGGAGCCCGCAGAGAAGCACCGTGAGATAGCGCGTCGCCTCCACACGGTCGGGACCGTGGAAGCGAAGCGCGTCGAGCGCGAACCCGGTGAACCCCGCCGCCAGGAGCGCCGCCCCGACACCGAGGAGTAGCGTCACCGCCGTCACTTTCTGAGCGACTCGGCTCGCCTCACGGAGGCGTCCCTCTCCGACCATCCGCCCGACGACGGCGGACGTACCGGCGCTCGTCAGCCCGGCGAACATCCTCGAGAGCGACATGAACGTCCCGAGCGCCGCGACGATGGAGAGGGCGACGACCCCGAGCTTCCCGACCCAGTAGGCGTTGGCGAGATCGACCGCGTAGCGGACTCCGGCGCTCAGCCCAAGCGGAAGCGCGATCCGCGCCATCTGCCTGCCGACCGATCCCCCCGCGAACGCATCTTCCTCGGCACCGCTCATCGAAGCTCGTACCGCACGTACCCCTCGAACAGATCCTTGCGGTCGACGGTGACGGCGCACGTGACCGCAAGCCGCTCGTAGCCGGAGCTCGGGGTGACCGAGTGCCGGAGCGACGCCGGGTGAACCACGAGGCGGTTCGTCTTCGGGTAGATGCGAAAGTGGTCGCGATGGGCGAGACCGCGACGGTCGGTCCGGGCGTCGGCGCGCGGATCGTGGAGCACGAGGATCCCCTCGTCCATCGCGTAGTAGGAGGTGTCGTGCCGCTCTTCGCGCACCGGCGCCGTCGCGTAATAGATCGCGATGAGGTCCGCCTCGATCAGGTGGTCGTGCACGGGCGTGAACGACGACCCGTCCGTGTAGTTGAAGAAGACGTAGGCCTCGAGGTCGAAGGGCCGCGTTCGCCCGGGGTGCGTGTCGTTCAGGAATGCGCGAAGCGCGACGTCGTAGCGTGCGCGGAGGCGGCGCGCCCAGTCGTCGCCGCGCTCGAGGACGCTCTTGCCGCTCGTCGACACACGGAGCTCGGGCTCGCTGCGGGCCGCCGCGACGAGCGCGTCGTTGAGGAGCGGGTCGTCCTCGAAGTCGAAGACCTTCACGTGGACGGGAAAGAGATCATGGCTCTCGACGCGCATCGTCATCAGGTACTCTCCTCGATCCGGCGAAGCACGACGATCATCCGCCACGCTCCCGGCTGGTCCCAGGCAACATCGAGCTTGAAGTCGCCCAGCAGCCCAGCGATCTCGAACCGTCCTGCTCGCTCGACGAGGGACGTCCACCCCTCCGCATCGGGCACGATCCAGAGCTCTTCCTGGTGGAAGCGCCCGAGGATCTCGTCCGAGTCGGCGCGCCGGCAGCGGACGTCGAGCACCGTGGGCACGGCACCCGACGGCGCGCGCTCCTCGACGACGATCCGGAAGCGCGACGTGATCTCCCACTGGCTCCGTCGCTCCGTCCACACCGTTTCGGTGTTCCCTTCGGGTGTCGCGTCGGCCGGCAGCGTGGCCTCGATGACGTGCACGCCTCCGGGCGCGAGGAGGTCCGCCACCCGCTGGAGGTGACGCACCATCGACTCGGAGCTTCCCACTCGATGCACGGCCGAGAGCATCGCGTACGAGAGATCGACCGGGGCCTCGTCGACATGGTCGTCGAGACGACCGAGGACGAACTTCGTGAGATCGCGACCGTCATCGCCCGCGATCGAGCGGGCAAGCGCCAGCGCCTCGTAGGACTCGTCGATCCCGACGCCGGTGATACCGCGATCGGCAAGGGCATGCAGATGCCGGCCGCTCCAGCATCCCCAGGACGCGACGCGGCGCACGCGGCGCGAGCCGAACCGAGCGGCGCACCCGAGGAGGAAGTCGCGCTCGAACGCGATGTCGCGATAGGCGAAGGCCGCGTCGTAGAGAGCGGCCGCGCTCGTCGGCTCGAACGCCTCGGCGCGTCGCGTTCCGCGCGCGGTGAAGACGACGAGCGAATCGCCGCGGCCGTAGAAGCCCTCGATCGCGCCTGCGCGCGTCATGCCGGCAGCGTCGAGGACGTGCTCGTCGAGCCCGCCACGCTGCCAGTGTCCGGAGAGGAACCTCAGCGTCGTGGGCCCGGTCGACGGCTCCTCGCACACCGCCTCGACGAGGGCAGCGACGATCGCGCTCGGCTCGACGCCGGGCGCCGTGGAGGTGATGAGCCACTCGAGGTCGAACGCTCCCGGCGCGAGCGGCACCGGCCGCACGCAGGCATACCCGATCGGAGCGTCCGAGCCCGGCTGGCGATGAAGGAAGCAGCGGGCGCCCTCTCCGCCTTCGGAGAGCGCGCCGCGGAGGCTCGCACGAGCGGCCTCCCGCCAGCGCGAAGGCATGTCGGGAACCGCATCGAGGAGGATCTCGAGCGCCGGAAGGTCGCCCTGTCGGGCGTGGCGTACGGACTTCATGCGCGGGCAGAGGCGAACGACGGCGCGACGGGGCGCGCTCCGGCGGCACGCGCCAGCGCTCCTTGCAGGATGGCGCTGACGGCACCGTGATAGCCGAGGCCGGCTCGTGCGGCGGCCTTCGCGAAGCCGCCCTCCGTCGAGAGATCGCAGTTCGGATTGACGTCGATGACGAACGGGCGCTCCGCCGCGTCGAGCCGCAGATCGACGCGCCCGTAGTCGCGCATACCGAGCGCGAGGAACGCTCGCCGCGCGATCGACCCCACTCGCGACAACGTCGCCGGAGATGTTGCCGCCGAGATCGACCGCGTGCCGCGGAAGTCGGCCGACTCCTCGTCCCACTTCGAGGCGTATGTGAGCACGCGGGGGCGCCCGGCGAAGAGCTCGGCGTCGAAGGCGATCTCGCCCGGCGGAAGGACCCGCGGCTCGGGCCAGCCGAGGAGCGAGACCGCGATCTCGCGGCCCTCGACGTACTGCTGGATCACGGCCGGCTGACCGAGCCCGAACACGACGTCGCGGACGGCACGCTGGAGGCTCTCGTCGTCGGCGACGACGGACGAGAGGTGAATCCCGACGGAGCCGTCCTCACGCTCGGGCTTCACGATGAGCGGGTACGGGAGACGACCGCCGAGCAACGCCGGGTCGATGTCGGCCGCGACGCGGAACGTGGCCGGCACGGGCACGCCTGCTGCGCGGAGCGCGGCGCACGTGTCGGCTTTACGAAGGCACTGGCGCAGGCAGGCGGCCGGGCTCCCGGTAAAGGCGACGCCGAGGCGCTCGAGCACGAGCGGAACAATCGGCTCGTTGCTGCTCTCGCCGTAGAGCGTCTCGCACATGTTGACGACCGCATCCGGTCGAAAGAGGCGGACCGCGCGCTCGATGTCGACGATGCGAGCCACCTCGGAGTGGAGCACCTCGCACCCGGGGTGCATCCCGAGCGCCACGAGCAGGTCCCGGACGACGAGGCGGAGGTCCGTGTCCGGACGAAGATCCGTCTCGCGAGCGGACAGCAGCAGGACTCGCGTGCTCATGCGTCCCAGCCTCCTCGACGGAGGCGCTCGTGTGCACGCTCCATCCCATCGACTAGGCGCGCGAGCTGGCGCTCTTCGTCGAAGCGCTTCGCGTTCTCGAAGCCGCGCTCGACGATCGATGCGCGGTCCCGCGTCGCCACCTGAATCGCCGCCTTGATCGACGTGGGTGATGCCACGTTTCCGGCGGATACGTACGACCCTGGAGCGAGCAGCTCCTTCACCATCACGTTGCGCGGATTGACGATCACCGGAACGCCGAGGGTCTGCGCCTCGATCATCGGAAGGCCGAAGCCCTCCGAATACGAGAGGTAGAGCAGCGCCCGCGCCCGGCGCATCGTCGCGACCACCTCGGAGTACGGCAGGTATCCGAGGTACTCGACCGCCGGATATTGCGACCACTCGATCGGAAAGTCGTCGAAGGTGTACCCCGTCATCTTCACGCGCTGCTCCGGGTAGAGCCGCGCGAAATCGAGGATGTGACCGACGCCCTTGTACTCCGCGAGCCCGCCGACGTACGCGACGTAGTCCTCGGGCTCTTCCGGCCCACCCATCGCGGCGAGCTTCGGGTCCACCCACAAGTGGACCGTCTCGACGTGATCGCGGGCCACGCCCTTCACGAGCGCGTCGTTCCGCGTCCGCTCGCTGATCGCGAGGTACCCGGCCGGCACGCGGAGCGCCTCGCGGAGGTAGCCCTCCCACCGCTCGCTCCCGAAGAACATCGCGTCGACGTCCGCCTCCTCGCCACGACCGGTCGCGTCGCAGAGCGTGATCGAGACCGGCACGCGATCGCGCGACGGCACCCGATCGATCTGGCGCGGATGGAGGAACCCCCAGAGGATGTGGATGTGATCGCAGCGCTCCTCGCGCGCGAGTGCGCAGAGACGCGCGTAGAAGTCGTCGCGCACGACGACCGGGTCCGCCCCGGGATCGACGAGCGTCGACGAGCGCAGCGCACGAATGTTCGACTCACCGATCTGATCGGCGAAGATCTTCCGGTCCTCGTCGCTGCCCGGAAAGGCCAGCGGCCCGACGAGATCGGGATGACGCCGCGCGAGCGCGCGCCAGTGCAGAACGGAGTGCATTCCGGGACCGCCGGTCGAGCCTCCGGTGTCGACATAGAAAAGAACGCGCATGGTTCGTCCGAGTGCTCGGCGTCAGACCGCCGCGACCTGCGGAGCCTCGACGGTCACCGGCGCCGGGACCTTCCGCTCCTCGGATAGGCGACGGATGGCGGGCTCGAGGATGCGCGCGATGAGCGAGCGATAGTCGATCCCGACAGCCTGGGCGATGAGGCACAGGTCCGACCAACCCGGCGTGAGCCCCGGCAGCGGATTGCACTCGATGAACGACACCTTCCCGTCACGATCGAGGCGCACGTCGATGCGCGCGACGTCGCGACAGCCGAGCGCGACGAACGCACGCTCGGCGACCGATACGATCTCGCGCTGCAGCTCGGGAGAGATCTTCGCGGGCACCTCGTAGCGGACCTCGGCCGTCGGCTCGAGCTTGTGATCGAAGCTGTAGACCGGATGCTCCGCGTTCGTCGTGAACACGACCTCCATCGGCGGCAGCACCGTCGGACCGTCGAGGACTCCGACGGTGAACTCCCGCCCCGGCAGGAACTCCTCGACGAGCGCTCCCTGCCGGTAGCGCCGCGCCATCTGACGCGCGAGCTCGCGCGCCTCCGTCTCGTTCCGCACGACGCTGGACGGAAGGACGCCCTTCGAGGACCCCTCCGCAACCGGCTTGACGATCGCGGGGTAGCGCAGGTCCGCCGGGAGCGGCTCGTCACCGGTGGTGATGACCGACGCCGGTGCGGTGTTCACGCCCGCCTCTCGGACGACGCGCTTGGCGAGGTGCTTGTCGAGCGTCAGGACCATGCACGTCGGATCCGACCCGGTGTACGGCACCCCCATCAGCTCGAGGAGCGCCGGGACATGCGACTCGCGGCTCCGGCCCCGCGCGCCCTCGGCGACGTTGAAGACGACGTCGACCCCGGACGCGATGAGCGCGTGCGGAAACGTCGCGTCGGCCTCGAGGTCGACGACGACGTGACCGAGCGACGCGATGGCCGAGCGGATCGAGTCGATGGTCGACGGCGCGTCGTACTCGGCCTCGTCGTCGAGCACGCATCCCGCCGAAGGCGAGACCCTCTTGAGATTGAACGCAAGCCCCACTCGCAGCGGAAAGTGCATTGGTTGTTGCGTGAGCTTGGAGTTCGACTCGGGTAGTGTCAACGGCCATAAGAGCGCGTAATCGTTCGTCAACAGTTCGGTGAAGAGTTCTTCATCGACGCGATCGGAAATCCCCGGGCGCGCTATCTCGAAGCGAGATCCAAAGATGAAAGAATCCTCATCCTCTTTTCCGCACACGACGCTCGCGTTCGCTCGATCGGGCCGCTCGTTCGTCGCAACAGAGGTCGACGACGCGACGCTCGCGCAGCACGCGAGGCAGCTGCGCGACTGGTACAACGCTGCCGAGAACGCATCGATGATGGGCGGCGCGACCGACCTCGACGACACCGACGTGCGCGCGTTCGTGCGCGAGCTACGTGCATCCGGAGGCCGCTGGTTCTTGCTCTTCGTCGACGACACGCTGGTCGGCGACATGGACCTGCGCTGCGTGACCGAACACTCCGCCGAGTTCGCGATCATGATCGGCGCCACCACGCAGAAGGGACAAGGCCTCGGCGCGACGTTCGCGACGATGCTCCACGTCTTCGCCTTTCGCGACCTCGGGCTCGAGCGCATCTACGTCCAGCCCAAGCGCGAAAACGTCCGCGTGCAGCGCCTCGAGCGCTCGCTCGGCTACACGCCGGACGACAGCCCGGAGGCGCTCAGCCACGCCGACGCGGGCGACGACGTGATCACGATGTCGATCTCCGCCGACACGTTCCGCGCCGGGCACGCCGAGGCATGGGCGAACGTCGACGTAAGCTGACGCGCCAGCGGTGAGGCATTCCTGGACGGCGCTTCACCGCCGCAGGGTCACGGCTCTGGTGACGGCGCGGGCGACGGCGCGGGCAGCGGAGGCGGCGCCGTGACCGGAGGCGCTACGGCGGTCGCCGGCGGCGCGGTCTCGGGTGGCTGCGGCTCTCCGTGCTTCGAGGCCGCGTTCGCGAGGCGCACGAGATCGTCGTCCGGCCCCTCCGTCGTGCTCGGCACGCGCGCTCCTCGCTGCGACGCCTTCGGCGCCTTCTTCGCGCGCGCGTCACGCAGGCTCTCGGTAGCGCGCGCCGGCGGCTTCGCGGCCGTGGCCGGCTCCGCGCCCTTCACGCCTTCGCGGGCCGCAGGAGCCTCGCTTGCCGCTTCGTCCGCGGCCTCGTTCGCCGCATGCGCGGGCGGCTCTGCTGGCGGAGGCGCCGCGGGCGAAGGCGCGACCTCCGCAGCGAGCGGGGTGGCCGGCGCGGCGGCAGGCCCAGGCTGAGCCTCCGGCGACCGACCGAGCACGATCGCGATCATCGCGGCCGCGGCCGCCGCCATGACGGCCCCAGCGGCGATCGTCGGGATCCGCTTCTCCGCCCCGGGAGGAGGCAGCGACGCGCTCAGCGGCGTGATCGGCCGCGTCACCGGCTGCACCGGCGTGCTCGTCTCCTTCTTCGCCGGGGAGACGGGCACGCAGACCGACTCCGTGGCCTGCTCGAGCGGCGCCTCGCCCGTGACGGCCTCGACGAGGGCGCTCGTCGCCTCACGCACCGAGGCGAACCGATCCTGCGGGAGCTGAGCGCACGCGCGCGCGAACCAGGCGTCGAGCGCAGCCGGCAGGTCGGGGACGAGGTCCGTCATCTTCGGGAGCGGCCCGTGGATCGCGATCGTGATCGCGCCGACCGACGCGCCGTCGAACGGCTTCTGCCCGGTCAGTGCCTCGAACGCGACGACGCCGAGCGACCAGATGTCGGACCGCTCGTCGATCTCCGTCGAGCCCACGCTCTGCTCCGGGCTCATGTAATACGGCGTGCCCATGATCTGACCGGGCACCGTCGTGCGCGAGCTCCTCTCCGTCTCCCGCCTGGCAGTGCCGAAGTCGAGGAGCTTGACGAAGATCTCACCGCGTTCGGTCTCCGTATCGCAGAGGAAGATGTTCTCGGGCTTGATGTCGCGATGGATGATCGAGGCCTTGTGGGCCTTCGAGAGCGCCTTTCCGATCTGGCCGATGATCGTGACGACGTCGACCGGGGCCATGCGCACGTGCTCGACGAGATGAGCGCCGAGGTCCTTGCCCTCGAGCAGCTCCATCACGATGTACGGCGTTCCGCCGTCGGTCACGCCGTGGTCGAAGACCTGGACGACGTGCGGGCTCTTGGTCGCCGCGCATACCGCCGCCTCACGTGCGAAGCGCTCCGCGCCATCGGGCCGCTCCGCCATCTCCGGCGCCATCAGCTTCACGACGACCTGCGCGTGGAGCCCCTGGTGCTCGGCGACCCACACCCGGCCCATTCCGCCCTCGGCCAACGGCCGAACGAGCCTCACGGCCGGAGTCACGAAGTCGCCCGCCTGTAGCTGCTTGTTCGTCATCGGGAAAAAGCGGCGTGGAGCCGTTCGCCCCGCAGTCTAACGACTCACCCCGATTGAGCCAGATTTCGGCATCCCGAACCGCTGCGGCACGACATCGCTCGAGCTACGAGCTCGCTCCGGACGCGCCGTCCTCAGGGAGCCCTCGAGCCGTACTTCGTCTTGTAGTCGCTGCGGTAGGCGTCGTGGCATTCCTTGCACGTGGCCTTGGCTCCGTCGAGATCGCCCTTCGCGGCGGCGGCCTTGCCCTTGTCGGACATCGCGTTCCAGTTCGCGAACTCCGGCTTCCCCTTGACCTTCGTGGCATCGAACATGCCAACGAGCGGCTTCGCGTCGCCATTGAGGACCTGGGCCTGCATCTTCTTCATCGTGTCCTTGAGGGACATGTCGGGGGCGGCCGCCGCGGGTGCAGCGGCGAGCCCCGCGGCGACAGCAAGCGCGGCCGTGAGCGTGGCAAGCCATCCAGCATTCTTTCGCATCCAGGACTCCTGTGTGATGACGCGGGCCGAAGGCCCATCTCTACGGCTAGTTGGGGCGGTTGGGGCGCGAGCCCCACTTCGGGGACCCGGCTGGGCGGACGTTCGGGGGACCTGATCCCTTTGGACGGGCGAGGGCGCGTTTTGTTCTACGATGACGCGGGTCCGCCCTCGCTCTCCTCAAAGACGCCGCAGAACCGTTGATCCAGTTCAAACACATCGTCAAGTCCTTCGGCCCGAAGACCGTCCTCAACGACGTGTCCTTCGACGTGCCGACCGGATCGGTCTTCTTCATCATCGGGGCGTCGGGTGTCGGGAAGAGCGTCCTCATCAAGCATCTGGTCGGCCTGCTCTATCCCGACTCCGGGGAGATCTGGCTCGACGGCGAGGAGATCTCGAGGTTCGACGAAGAGCGGATGGGCCCGGTCCGGAAGAAGTGCGCGATGGTGTTTCAGCACTCGACGCTCTTCGACTCGATGACCTGCGCCGAGAACGTTGCCCTCCCCCTCCGCAAACACAAGGCGCTCAGCCTCAAAGACGCGATCGCAGAGGCCCGGCGGCGGCTCGAGCTCGTTCACATGCAGGAGTTTGCCGACCGCTACCCGCCAGAGCTCGGCGATGGGATGCGCAAGCGCGTCGCGATCGCACGGGCGCTCACGCTCGACCCTTCCTACGTGCTCTTCGACGAGCCCACCACGTCTCTCGACCCGGTGAGCGCTCGCCGCGTCGACGCCCTCATCCGCGAGCTCTCGGACAAGCTCGGCGTCACCTCGATCGTCGTCAGCCACGACCTCTCGAGCATCTTCACGATCGCCGACCGCATCGTGATGCTCTACCGCGGCAAGGTCCTGCTCTACGGCACCCGCGACGACTTCAAGAATACGTCGAACGGGATCGTCCAGCAGTTCATCAACGGTCGAGCCACCGGACCGATGGAGCTCTGACGTTCGACGTGCAGCTGAACGCTGCGCGATCGAGCGAGCTCCACGTTCGCACAGCTGAGCACGAACCAGCTCGACGAGCGCGAGCGATCGAAGGCTCGAGCTCCTGAGCCCCAAACCAGCTCGACGTTCACCCTCCGAGCACGAGCGACGCGCACGAGCGTCGAGCTTCGGGCGCGCCAGCCCGACGTCCACCCTCCGAGCACGAGCGAGGCGCACGAGCGTCGAGCTTCGGGCGCGCCAGCTCGACGTTCACCCTCCGAGCACGAGCGAGGCGCACGAGCGTCGAGCTTCGGAAGACGCGCCAGCTCGACGTTCACCCTCCGAGCACGAGCGAGACGGACGAGCGTCGAGCTTCGGACGCGCCAGCTCGACGTTCTTCGCAAGGAGCAGCTCAGCGCTCGCGGGAATCGCCGAACGTCGAGCTCCGAAGCAGAGTGAGCTCGACGCTCGTCGCGAGGTCGAGCACGTTCGAGCTCGGCTCTCCCCTCTTTCGAGCTGAGCGCTGGAGCCAACGCCCGCGCTCCGATGTGTGGGCTCGAGCGTCGGATCGCCGGGAATCCGTGGACGAAACGAGCACGACAGCGCGAAGGCGCGAGCGTGCTCGCCGAGTTCGAGCACGAAGTCATGCTCGAGCGGGAATGGATTGCCCCAAGGTCGCCACGAGTGTCTCGCTTGCGCTCTACACGTGACGGCTCCGCTGGCACTCGGCCGGTCGCGTTGCTTCCGCGAGCGTGCAGATTCGTGCTCGACGCTGGGAGCAGCGCTGTGCGCGAAGAGCAGCCTCGAGCGTCCGTCGACACGTTCGTCGCTCCGTTCGTCGGCGTTCGCCGCGCGTCAATTTCTCGCGAGCTGACGTAGGTCCGCGCTCGCCCCGGACGGCGCGTGGGTTGCTCGGGGGCCCCTCGCCACTCGCCCTGCGCGAGTACGTGGACGCGTCTGCGATCACGCGGGCGGTCCCCTTTCGACTTTCATCAGGGAGTACTGTCATGAAGAAGCATTCTTGTTTGAGCGGTGTGGTCCTCGGGATGCTCGCTGCCGCTGTGGCGGGGTGTGGGGATGAAGACGCGGTCAACAAGCCGCGAGAAGCGAAGTCTGCGATCACCGCACGCGGCTTCACGATGACCGGCGACTGCACCGGCACCGGCATCTTCGACATCACTTCGAATGACTTCATCAACTTCGTCGCGGTCGACAACAGCTCCTTCGCGAACTCGAACGCGCGTCTCTTCGCGCTCGACAAGAACAACGTCGAGCAGGAGGTCGCCAACAGCCAGACCTCGAACTCGATCGACGAGTCGATGGCGTCGATGTTCGACAAGGCTACGAACTTCACGAGCGCGGCCCAGCGCGCGCACCAGCTCGCCGAGCAGCGTGCGTCGGCCTTCAACAACTCGGATTCGACGAACACGCTGAAGAGCACCGAGATCGCGAACACGGCGACGTCGTCGAGCCACAAGCTCGACTCGACGAGCCGCCAGATCACGCGCAACAACGCGTCCGGGTTCGACAACCGCTGGAGCTCGAACGACGCGAACAGCTGGTCGAAGAACTCCAACGAGCAGAGCTCGCGCAACCGCGCAGCCGCCGGCCAGTTCAACGCGTCCAACCTCGAGGCGAACAACACGAGCAGGTCGAACCAGTTCGCCAACCAGATGCAGGGCACGCGCAACATGGCGGACAACCGCCAGCGCAGCGGCTCCGCGTCCGACTCGTTCAACGCGGCCGCGTCCGCCCAGCACGCGGACGCCAACAACGGCTCCTTCAACGCGGCCAACTCGGCGCAGGACTCCGGCTCGAAGGCCAGCGCGCGTAACACGGCCATCGCCGATCAGCACAGCGACGCCAACAACGGCTCGTTCACCGCCGCCAACTCGGCGCAGGACTCCGGCTCGAAGGCCAGCGCGCGCAACACGGCCATCGCCGATCAGCACAGCGACGCCAACAACGGCTCCCTCAACCGAGCCAACTCGACGCAGGACTCCGGCTCGAAGTCGAGCGCGCGCAACACGGCCATCGCCGATCAGCACAGCGACGCCAACAACGGCTCTCTCAACCGAGCCAACTCGACGCAGGACTCCGGCTCGAAGGCCAGCGCGCGCAACACCGCCATGGCCGATCAGCAC
>MKVQ01000037.1:78618-79470 GCA_001899635.1 Myxococcales bacterium 68-20
ATGGCCGATCAGCACGCCGACGCCAACAACGGCTCTCTCAACCGGAACAACTCGACGCAGGACTCCGGCTCGAAGGCCAGTGCGCGCAACACCGCCAACGCGGCGCGGCACGCGGACGCCAACAACGGCTCCTTCAACTCGAACAACTCGGCGCTCAGCGCGGGCTCGTCGATCAGCGCGCGCAACAGGGCGAACGCGGATCGGTTCTCGGACGCCGTCAACGGGTCTTTGAACATCTCCGACCTCCGCCGCAACGCGAGCTCGTCGAACAGCGCGTCGAACAGCGCCAACTCCGACCGCCATGCGAGCGCGAACAGCGGGGCGACCTCGAACGCGTCGAACACGGCGTTCTCGGCGGCTCCGAAGGGCTGGGGCTGGGGTGGCTTCGGTTGGGGTGACGCCGCCAACATCAGCAGCTTCAACTTCAACACGATCTTCAACAACGCGCGCTCGAACTCGTCCAACTCGATCTCCGCCGATCAGGACAACAGCGCGTCCGCGCACTCGTTCGACAAGAATTTCGCGAACGTCTTCGACAACGCGCGTTCGAGCTCGTTCGACAAGATCTCCGCGGACCAGGAGAACAGCGCGTTCTCGAACGCGTGGAACAAGAACTTCTCGGACGTCTTCAACAACGCTCGTTCGAACTCGTTCGACAAGGTCACCGCCGAGCAGAACAACAGCGCGTTCGCCGATTCGTTCAACAAGAACTTCGCGGACGTCTTCAGCAACGCTCGTTCGAACTCGTTCGACAGGATCACCGCCGAGCAGAACAACAGCGCGTTCGCGGACTCGTTCAACAAGAACTTCGCGGACGTCTTCAGCAACGCTCGTTCGAACTCGTTCGACAAG
>MKVQ01000037.1:79530-84946 GCA_001899635.1 Myxococcales bacterium 68-20
CAGCAACGCTCGTTCGAACTCGTTCGACAAGGTCACCGCCGAGCAGAACAACAGCGCGTTCGCGGACTCGTTCAACAAGACCTTCGCGGACGTCTTCAGCAACGCGCGCTCGAACTCGTTCGACAAGATCACCGCCGAGCAGAACAACAGCGCGTTCGCCAACGCCTGGAACAAGAACTTCGCGGACGTCTTCAGCAACGCGCGCTCCAGCTCGTTCGACAAGGTCACTTCCGACCAGAACAACAGCTCGTTCGCCAACGCCTGGAACAAGACGTTCGCGGACGTCTTCAGCAACGCCCGCGCGAACTCGTGGGACAAGCAGAGGGCGGAGCAGAACAACAGCTCGTTCGCGCACCTGGACGACAGCACGTTCTCGGAGGCGTTCAACAAGGCGCGCGCCGAGTCGTCCAACCACGTGAAGGCGGACTCGCGCAACTCCGACAAGTCGGCCTCCTTCGCCAACCAGTCGTCGTCGAACGAGGCGACGAACCGCTCGAGCCTGCACAACAACGAGGCGTCGCGCAACGCCTTCGAGACGGGCAACATGACCGACGTCCTGCGTGAGCAGCACGACAACACCACCGCGTCTGATCGCACGCACGCGAGGAACGACCTGTTCCGGAACACGCGCGCGACGGCGACCAACCGGAACGAGTCGGGCGCGTTCAACTGGAACAACACGCGCGCGGATCAGAGCGCCAACTCCGAGAACATGAACTCGCTGCGCAGCCAGAACGACAACAAGCGCTACACGACGCTCTCGAACCTCAGCAACCTCAAGTCGAATCACTTCGTGCTCAAGCTGGACGTCACGGCGAACAACGAGTCGTCGGTCGTCCGCGTGTTCACGGGCAACAACAACAACAGCATCGCCGCGAACCAGGACTTCAACCACTCGTTCGCGAACTGCGGTGGAGCGGGCATCATCAAGGCCCCGATCCTCGCGCCGACGCTCGCGCCTGCGGCTGCTGCCGAGGCTGCAGCGATCGAGCCGCTCGGTGACCGTGTCGCCAAGCCCGAATAGCCCACTGTAGTCGTCACCACCATCCGCCGCCGCAGGGGCCGTGGCATGTCCGCGGCCTCTGCGGCAGGCACCCTCGACTGACTTGGCTTCGACTTTGGGGCTCGCGCCCCAGGCATCGCAGAGGTGGGCCGTCGGCCCGCATTCGACTCCGGCTCCGGGCGTGGCCTGCGCAGAGCCTCCCTTCGACGGCATCGCCGAAGCGACCTCCGCGCGGCTGCCCCGGTGCACCGGACCCGGCTCGAGAGATCCAATGGAGCGCTTCATGAATTCTCATCTCGTGTTGAACGGGGACTTTCGTACCTGCGGGCGCCCGTTCGGCCCGCTCGTCGCCATCGGCGCGACGATCGCGACGTGGGCGCTCGGATGCGCGCTCGTGAGCCCCCCGAAGGACGACACCAGATCGGGCCTGCAGACCGGAGGCCCCGCGCTCGGCTGCTTCATGACGGCCAAGATCGACTGTCCGCTCCGTTGCTCCGAGATTGACTTCGACGCCGTCTGCGACGCGACCCTCGGGGCTGCGTGTGACGGCCAGTGTGGCGCCGAGGCGACCGGAACCTGCCTCGACCACTGCAACTCCGACTGCGAGATCGGCTGCCAGGCGAACGGTGACGTGTCCTGCCAGGTCGCCTGCGACGGCAAGTGCGATGACAACTGCCGGAAGCTCTGCGCAGGCGCGTGGAACTCCGAGCAGTGCAACGAGACCTGCGAGAAGCAGTGCGACTCGAGCTGCCAGCAGAATTGCTACAAGAACGTCGATTCCTCCTGCAACGGCAGTTGCAAGGCCTCCTGCGACGCCACCTGCACCGTCGAGGCCCACGTCGCCTGCCAGATCAAGTGCTCCGTCGACGGCTTCACCACCTGCAAGGCCAAGGTCGCCGCACAGTGTGTCGCCGAGTGCAGCAGCGCCGTCATGCTCACCTGCACCGAAGCGCCGCCCGAGGACGAGGAACAGGACGAGGTTCACCGGAAGGCGGCCGAGGACGGCCCGAAGTCGGCTGAGCTCGTGACGCGGGGCCCGCACGCGCTCGACGAGGTCGGGCTCCCGAGCGGCTTCGCGCAGTGGGCACCGCGAGACGCCGGGGCGCCGCCGCCCACGGAGGCACCGCCACTGAGGGAAGCCCCGCGAGCGGAGGAGCCCCACAGGTCCTCGGGAGACGACGACGACGATGTCGAGCACGAGTGAGGCCGAGCGCACGCTCGAGCGCATCGCGCGGCGGCGCTCGCCGCCGGCCCTCGACGGAGCGCGAGTGGCCCCCTCTCCTTCTTCTCGTTCGCCCTCCCAGCGCTCGACCGGTCGGCCCGATGACGATGGATGCGTCTCGGCGGACGGTCGCGACGAATCCTGGCCCTCGGCTCTCGACAGCGAGCTCGTCACTCATCGACCTCCTGCGTAGAACCGAGCTCGACGGCGAAGCGAGCTCGTCATTCCAACGCTTCTCCCGAAGCGCCCCCGCTCTCTGACAAGTACTCCCCCCGCTCACGACCGTCGGCGCTCGAACGAGCTCGACGTTCGGTCCAGAGCTCTACGCTCGCACTGACGCCCGCGCTCGATCGCTCGTACGTCTCGAGCGCCGCCGCAGAAGGCGCGCGCTCCGAACGAGCACGACAGGAACCGCACGAGAGGCCCGTTCACAGTTCGAGCCCGAGGTCATGCACGACCGAGCGGGGTACAGGGCGTCAGCCGTTGCGAATGCCTCGCTTGCGCTCTGCATACGAACGGTCTTGCTGGCACTCGCACGACGACCCTGCTCTCAGCACCGCGCTGATCCTCGCTTTGTACCGAGTCCATCGCAGTGCACGAGATCAGCCTCCGCCGTTGGAGCGCGTTATCGACCGCGTTCGCCGCGCGTCAAATTCGCGCGAGGTGTCCTCGGTTCCGCGCTCGAGGAGCGAATGAGACAGGGGCATGTCGGTTGCTCGAGGCCCGCTCGCGACTCGCCCGACGCGGGGACGTGGGCTCGCCTGCTGCGATCGCATGCAGGCAGCTCTCCATTCGTGAGCAAGACCAAGGAGTACTGTCATGAAAAGGTATTTCTCTGTCAGCGGTGTCGTGCTCGGCATGCTCGCTGCCGCACTGGCGGGGTGTGGGGACGAGGGAGGGACAACCGGGCCGCAACAGGTGAAGTCTGCGATCACGTCGCGCGGCTTCGCCGTCAACGGGTGCATGGGCACCGGCATCTTCAACATCGCGTCGAACAACCTCATCGACTTCGTCGCCCTCGACCAGTCGTCGTTCTCGAACGTGAACGCGCAGCTGTTCTCGGTTGCGCAAAACGGCCAACAGCAGCTGATCGCCAGCACGCAGAATTCGTCCGCGCTCAACAGCTCGTTCACGTCGATGCTGGATCGGGTGTCGAACTTCACGAGCGCCTTCCAGGCCGCCAGCGCGATCGCGGCACAGAACGCTTCCACCTGGCAGAACGCGAACGCGATCAACACGGTGGATAGCCAGTCGATCGCGACCACCGCCACGACCGCGAACCACGCCGCCACCGGCGTCAGCACGCAGTTCACCCTCAACAACGCGTCGGGCTTCAACAACCAGTTCTCCGCAAACGGCGCGAACAGCTTCGCGAACAACCTGAACGCGGTTACCGCCGCGAACGCGGCCAGTGCCGGCCAGTTCACCGACGTGGCCTCGGTGGCGAACAACCTCGCCACCTCCGGACAGTTCGCGAATGCGAACCAGGGCGCCTCGAACATCGCCAACACGGCGCTCGCCTCGGGCTCCGCCACGAACGCGTTCAACGCGGCCAACGCCGCCCAGTTCGCCGACGCGACCACGGGCGCAACGAACATCGCCAACCGCGCGAGCAACGCGGGCTCTGCCCTCAACGCGGCCAACTCCGCCAACTCCGGCCAGTTCGCGGTTGCCAACCAGGGCGCCACGAACGCCGCCAACTCGGCGCTCAACGCGGGCTCCGCCACGAACGCGCTCAACGCGGCCAACGCCGCCCAGTTCGCCGACGCGAATACGGGCGCGACGAACGTCGCCAACTCCGCGAACAACGCGGGCTCTGCCCTCAACGCGGCCAACGCGAGCAACGCCGGCCAGTTCGCGAATGCGAACCAGGGCGCAACGAACGTCGCCAACTCCGCGACCAACGCGGGCTCCGCCCTCAACGCGGCCAACGCGGCCAATGCCGCGCAGTTCTCGGACGCGAATACGGGCGCCTTGAACGCGGCCAACTCCGCGAGCAACGCGGGCTCCGCCCTCAACGCGGCCAACGCGAGCAACGCCGGCCAGTTCGCGAATGCGAACCAGGGCGCCTCGAACATCGCCAACTCCGCGACCAACGCGGGCTCCGCGCTCAACGCCCTCAACGCGGCCAACGCGGCGCAGTTCGCAGACGCCAACCAGGGCGCCTCGAACATCGCCAACTCCGCGACCAACGCGGGCTCCGCCACCAACGCGGCCAACGCGACCAACGCCGCGCAGTTCGCGGATGCGAACCAGGGCGCCTCGAACATCGCCAACTCCGCGCTCAACGCGGGCTCGGCGGCCAACGCGCTCAACGCGGCCAACGCCGCCCAGTTCTCCGACGCGACCACGGGCGCCACGAACGTGGCCAACAACGCGACCAACGCGGGCTCCGCGCTCAACGCGGCCAACACGGCCAACGCGGCGCAGTTCTCCGACGCGGCCCAGGGCGCGACGAACGCGGCGAACGCGGTGCGGAACGCCGGCGCCGTGAACACCGCCACCAACGCGGTCACCGCGGATCAGAGCGCGGTCGCGGTCAACGGCGCCAACGCGATCGCGACGAACTTCGGGATCGCGGCCGCTCCGGTCGGCTTCGGTTGGGGTGGTTTCGGCTGGGGGGCCCCCATCAGCAACCTCAGCAGCTTCAACCTCAACTCGGTGTTCAACAACTCGCGCCAGAGCGCGTTCAACAACATCTTCGACGCCAACAACGCCACGGCGTTCTCGAATCTGTTCAACAACAATTTCGCGAACGTCTTCAGCAACGCCCGCACGGGGTCGTTCGACCAGCTCAGCGCGATCCAGAACAACAGCGCGTTCGCGAACATGTTCAACAACGAGTTCGCAAACGTCTTCAGCAACGCTCGCACGTCGTCGTTCGACCAGCTGAGCGCGCTGCAGAACAACACTGCGTTCTCGAACATGTTCAACAACAACTTCTCGAACGTGTTCAGCAACGCTCGCCAGGCCGCGTTCGACCAGCTCAGCGCGGTCCAGAACACGGCTGCGTTCGCGAACATGTTCAACAACGAGTTCTCGAACGTCTTCAGCAACGCTCGCACGGCGTCGTTCGACCGCATCAGCGCTCTCCAGAACAACGCCGCGTTCGCGAACATGTTCAACAACGAGTTCTCGAACGTCTTCAGCAACGCGCAGCAGGCCGCGTTCGACAACGTCAGCGCGATCCA
>MKVQ01000037.1:85097-101032 GCA_001899635.1 Myxococcales bacterium 68-20
TTCGCGAACATGTTCAACAACCAGTTCTCGAACGTCTTCAGCAACGCACGACAGGCGTCGTTCGACCAGCTGAGCTCGCTCCAGAACACCCGCGCGTTCTCGAACATGTTCGACAACGCCTTCTCGAACGTGTTCAGCAATGCCCGCCAGGCCTCGTTCAACCAGCTGAACTCGATCCAGAACAGCGCCGCGTTCGCGAACATGTTCGACACCACGCTCTCGAACGTGTTCAGCAACGCCCGCCAGGCCTCGTTCGACCGTCTGAGCGCGGCCCAGAACAACGTGGCGTTCTCGAACCTGGCGAACAACGAGTTCTCCAACGTGTTCAGCAACGCTCAGCAGGCCGCGTTCGACACCGTGGCCTCGAACGCGAGGAGCGCCGCGACGTCGAACTCGTTCGACCAGATGAACTCGCTCAACGCCGCGACGGCCCGCTCGAACGTCTACAACGACGCGTTCGTGCGTGACGCGTACAACACGGGCAACTTCGCGTCGACCACGACGGGCTTTGCCGACAACACCGCGGTCGCCGACCAGGCGACGACCCTCAACGCCCTCGCGAGCACGAACCGCAACGCGTCGGCCGCGATGATGAACTCGGGTGCGCTCGACGCGACCAACAGCCGGGCCTTCCAGAGCGCCGGCGCGCAGAGCATCTCGAGTGCTCAGAACCAGGCGGTCAACCAGCAGTACCAGGCGATGACGAACCTCCAGCAGTTCTCGTCGAACAACATGGTGCTCGTGGTCGACGTGACCGCGAACAGCGAGAACGCCGTTCTCAACGTGTTCACGGGCAACAACGCCAACAACGTGGCTGCCAACCAGAGCTTCGCCCAGCCGTTCCTCGGTTGCGGTGTGGGCGTCGGGCTCGGCGCGGGGGTGATCGCTCCCGTCGTCGGCCCGGTGATCGCGCCCGCTGCCGCCGAGGCCGCGGAGGCGGCGCCGCTCGGCGACCGCGTCGCGAAGCCGGAGTAACGGGCCCCCGTCACCGGGTACGTCCGTAGCTCGCCGCCGCAGAGGTCGTGGCTGGTCCGCGGCCTCTGCGGTCGGCTCTCTTGCGTGGAACGTCGTGACGTCGTGACTCCTTCTCTGGAGCGGAGCTTCACATGGATCCGTCTGAGCTGATGATCTCGAAGGACCTGCGGCCGCCCACTCGGCCGGTCCGGCCGCTCGTCGCGATGGGCGTCACTTTCGCGAGCTGGATCCTCGGCTGCGCGCTCGCGAACGAGCCGGGAAGCGACTCCCGATCGGGACTTCAGAGCGGCCCCGGCCCGATGGGCTGCTTCATGTCGGCGAAGATCGACTGCCCGCTTCGTTGCACCGAGATCGACTTCGATGCCGTCTGCGACGCGACCCTCGGAGCTGCGTGCGACGGCCAGTGTGGCGCCGAAGCGACCGGCACCTGCCTCGACCACTGCAACTCCGATTGCGCGATCGACTGCTCGGCTCGCGGCGACGTGTCCTGCAGCACCGGCTGCATCGGTCAGTGCGACGACAACTGCCGGAAGCTCTGCGCCGGCGCCTGGAACTCCGACCAGTGCAACGAGACTTGCGAGAAGCAGTGCGACACGAACTGTAGCGAGCACTGCCAGAAGAACATCGACTCCTCGTGCAACGGCAACTGCAAGGCCTCTTGCGACGCCACCTGCTCCGTCGAGGCCCACGTGGCCTGTCAGATCAAGTGCTCCGTCGACGGCTTCACCACCTGCAAGGCCAGGGTCGCCGCCCAGTGCGTCGCGGAGTGCAGCAGCGCCGTCATGCTCACCTGCACCGATCAGATCCCCGATGCGCCGGTGGCCGCGGGCCCGGGCGCTGCGGGCGCCCCCTCTGCCGGACCGTGGAGCTCCGGGGTCACCGAGAACGTGGCGAACACGGGCGGGTTCGCGCGATTCGCGACGAGGCCGGGGGTCGATGACGCGCCGCTGGCGGAGCCTCCTCCGCTGGTCGCAGCCCCTCCGCCCTCCGATCCGCCCGACGCCTCGGCCGCGGTACAGCCGCAGTCGGAGTCACCGAGCGGAACTCGGGAGGGGTCGTCGGAGGAGTCGCCGGACGATTGACGAGGCGCGCCGTCTCACCGAGTCGCCGACGCCAGAACGCATCGTGCCCCCGATCGATCGATCGGAGGCACGCACGCGTTTCAGAGGTACGTAGGAGCGGTCAGTTCTGCGGGACGTCCGCGAACTCGCAACCCTCGGCGCTCGGGTCGTCCATGCACGTGCGGATGTGCTTCACCGCGACGCCCCACTTCGACGTCGGGAAGTTCTCGGCCGTCAGGCCGTCGAGGCGGAGCGGCATCCAGTGCGACTTCTCGAACGTCTTGTAGCGCTCGGTGATCTTGCCGTAGTAGGCCTCGCCCTCGCCGGTCGACCACTCGGCGAACTCCGCGAAGGCCTTGCCGGCGACGCGATGGCACGTGGTGCAGGGCGTGGCGTCCTCGCTCACGAGCTGCTGCGGGAGCTGGAAGCCCTGCGCCGGGCCGTTGACCAACCGGTACGGCAGCTCGAGGTTCGAGATCGGGAAGTCACGCTGCTCGCCCATCTTCGGCACGATCGTCTTGCCGTCCGAGCGGAGCGCCTGATCGATCCACGGCGAGTGCACGAACGCGTCCGCGGCGTGGCAGTTCTTCGTGCAGTAGCTGGAGGGCGTCGACGGCCAGATGGCGCTGGAACGCGCGACGTCGCCGGGGTGCGTGACGCGCGAGCCGTCGTTGCCGACGTTCTCCTTGTTCTGGAAGAAGCATGTCTTGCCCGTCTTCGGGTTGCTGCCGACGATCGCGATGTCGTTGAAGACCTTCGTCTTCGTCATCGACTCGCCATTGCTGTTGTCGACCTTGCGGCAGAGGAGGACCCAGTGCGAGCCCTGGGCGTTCTTCGCGGTCGACACGGTGACGCCCGGCTGGCACGCAGCCTTGCGGCCGAGACCGGTGTGTGAGGACGCCGTGAGCCACATCGCGTTGTCGCACTTGTCGACGCAGTCGTAGCTGCGCGAGGAGGTCCGGCCCTCGCTGCACTCGGTCTGCGGCTGATCGTCGACCGTGAGCGGGATCATCGCGCCCTCGACGCCCTCGATCCGGCCGCCGGGCTGGTCCCCGTTCGAGCCGACGAAGTCGCGGCAGTCGAACGTCTCGTACTTGCCGTCACCGAGCTTCTTGAAGAACGGGATCTCCCCGAGCTCCTGGACGCATAGGTTGGCGTAGTCGATCGTGTTGTAGGCCGGCCCCTCCGGAAGGAGCGACGGCCCGGCATCGCCCGCGGCGCCGCCGTCACGGCCGTCATCGATGTCACCCGGCGGATCCTCACCGTCCGCGCCGCCGTCACCGGCGAGGAAGTGAATCGAGCCATTGCGGCTCTTCGTGCTCGTCTGCTTCTTCAGGTCCTCGCCGCGATCCCACGCGTAGGCGAGGTTCGTGAGGAGCTTCGCGCGAACCTTGTTGCCCTGGAGGACACACGCCTCGACGATCGCATCCGGGCCCTTCTCCACCTCGGCGCGCATCTCGGCGGTCTCGTTGCCGCCGTACCAGCGCTCGTCGTTGTAGATCGTGAGGAGGTCGACGAGCTCCCTGCTGACCGACGGGCCGTCGTAGATCGTCTTGCCGTTCGAGAGCGCGTCGCCCTTCGTGATCGGGTGCGCCTCCGTGAGCGCTCCGCAATCGAGGTTCTTCTGCGACTCGTGGGAAATCGTTCCCCGACGCACACGGATGAAGAGCCTCTCCCCGGCGCCGAGGGGCTTCTTCAGAGTCGCCTTCACCTTGCTCGTGGCGTTGTCGTAGACGAGACCGAGTCCAAGCGTGTTGTTCACGCCGGTGACCGCGTCCTCGGACGCCTCCTCCTCGTCTTCCGGTGCAGCGCAATTGAGGAGCGTCGCGGACGAAGCGGCGACCGCAAGTGACGCGAGAAGAAGGAGGGTCGACCTGGGCGAGGGCATGGCGGACGATGTAGGTGCACCCGCAATGCCAACCTGAGCAGCTCCGGATTCGAGTCTAAATACTTGATTTCGATATCCCCGCTGAGCGGGGGTAGTGGATCTAGAGTTGACCACTGAGCAATGAACGACTCATCCCCACACTCGCGCACACCGAAAATTCGGTGCGAGTAAGTTCACGATAACTTCACGAGATTGGCCGTCGACGATCGTTGTCCTACCCTGTGCGCAGCATGGCATGACGGGTGCACACCGCCCCAGCACCATGCGTAAGCTCGGGTTGACCCTGCTCCTCGTAGTCACCGGCGCTGCCACGGCTCTCGCCTGCTCCACGACGGACGACGAGTCGGAGACGTCGGCCCACGACCTTACGGACGAGGACCTCGCGAAGGCCGCCCTCAAGATCATGGGGGCGCCGCAGATCCAGCGCGAGCCCGGGAATCAGGCGTCCTGCAGCTTCACCGGCTGCCACAGCATCAACCCCATCACGCTGAAGGGCTGGCAGGACCAGTACAAAGCGGCGATGAACGTCCTCGAGAGCGACCGCTCGAACGAGGAGAAGATCAACTACTTCCGGCAGAACCCGAACGATGAGCGTACCGGCTTCACGCCGGAGCGTGTCGGCATCCTCTCGGCCGGTGCCCACCTCGCGCTCGGCGCGACCGTCAGCCAGGAGCGCCACCCCGAGACGTACAAGCAGGGGAAGAAGCTCGCCGAGATCTTCCGCGGCAAGGAGGAGCTCTACGCCGAGTTCCGCAGGGAGATGCTGATGCCGGTGCTCGCGGAGTTTCCGCGCCTGTCGCCCTCGGAATACGAGACGGTCCTCACGTGGTTCCAGAAGGGTCTGCCCCACATGGGCGACATCATCCGGGAGAACCGCCCGACGAAGTGCGTCGACGACTTCGAACAGCTCAAGGCCCGCACGAGCGAGGTGAAGAACAAGACGTGGGCGGCGAAGAACTTCTCGAACCGCATGCCGATGTTCGGGTGCCCCGCGCCGAACCCGGAGAACCCGGTCAGCCCGACGAATTGCTTCGCGCAGCAGCGTGACGGCAAGGACATCTTCCCGAAGGCGGTCGAGCAGGAGTTCTCCCGCACCTGGCCGCAGGCCGGCTCGAACATCCGCATCCTCCGCGAGTTCTCCGCGCCAAACTCGTTCTGGGTCCGAACCTCCGCCGACGGCCGCTTCGTCGCGACGGGCGGCGGCCGCAGCGGCGGCGCGCAGGCGATCGACCTCCAGGCGACGCTCGACGGCCAGTCGCGCGACATCGGCCTCCAGGCCAGCTACGACCCCGACTTCTGGCCCGACAACAAGGCCTTCATGTTCCAGGGCGGAACGAAGTTCTGCGCCCAGAGCCTCCTCGAGAAGCCCACGACCGAGCTCGTCACCTTCGGCGAGCCGGAGTGCTCGAGCCTCAGCGCCGCGAGCGGTCTCTACCAGACCGTCGGTCAGGTGGTCGGCGACAACTCGATCAGCGACCGCTTCATCCTCTACAGCATCTGGGCGGGCGACTCCGGCCAGTACAGCGCATCGGCGCGCGACACGCCCCCGCGTGGCGGCGAGGACTCGGCGATCAACATCTACACGGCCGTTGCTCAGGGCAACGACGTCGAGGAGGGCTACCAGATCGCCGGCGACCCGGTGAAGGTCGCGACCCCGTACCGCGGCGACACGATGATGGGCCGTTCGGGCCAGCTCATCGGGAGCCGCTGGGCGTACGGCGAAGCGGACGGCAAGACCGCCCACGGCTACGCGATCGAGAAGCTCGAGCGCCAGATCGTCAACGGGCACTACCGCTTCGACATGACGACGATCGGCAACGTGTGCCTCAAGGGGAACAAGGCGAACTTCTCGTTCGACGAGCGCTTCCTCGCGACGCACCACTACAACGAGCCGGAGGACTTCGGCGCGGCCGACGATCCGGGCTACGGCGAGAAGGGCTCCTCCGACGTCTTCGTCATCGACTTCGTGACCGGCAAGAAGCAGAAGGTCACGAAGATGGGCCCCGGTCAGTTCGCCCTCTACCCCCACTTCCGGTCCGATGGCTGGCTCTACTTCCTCGTCGTCGACCACAATACCAGCAAGTACTACGCGGTCGCGTCGGACTGGGCGGTCGTCTCGGCGGAGAAGAGCCCGACGCCCTGAGCACGGACGCATCGAATGCGTGAGTAGTGCGTCGAGGCTCCGTCCGGAGAGCCGGAGCTTCGACGGAGCGAGCTGAACGAATGCGCGTCGGGAGTGGGAGCGGTATGACGATCAAGATCGGTCCGGCAGCAGCGTTCCTCCTCGGCGTCCTCGGCGTCGCCGCGGGTTGCGCCTTGAACGAGACCGACGACGCAACGGAGGGCGAGGGCGAGTCCCAGATCCGCGAGCTCGAACGACGAGCGGTCGGACCGGCGAGGGCCTACCCGGCGGAGCGCTACACCGACGCGGACGCCGAGATCTACGCGAAGTCGAAGAAGGCGCGACGCGAGCTCGGATGGCACGTCCTCGCGAAGGCTCTCCAGCCGGTGAAGATCGCGGCGCAGCCGGAGACGAGCGCGCGGCCCGCTCCGACGGCGCCGGTCGCCGAGCGGACGATCCCCCTCTTCCGCACGTGGTTCGGCGGAGACGAGATCGATCGGATGTTCGCCAAGATGTACGGCGACCTCGGCAAGGATCGCCGCCTCGCACGCGACGTCCCGACGGAACGCGAAGTGAACGCCCTCTTCGAGTGGAACGCGAAGTCGCTCGGACCGAACAGCGAGTCGGAGTACTTCGCACGCCTCGCGCAGATCACGAACCAGCAGGGCGTCGACGGCCTCGGCGGCAACGGGCGCGTCGCCTACAGCCCCGGGTACGTGAAGCAGTACCTCACCGACTACCCGACGATCGCGAGCTGCAAGCTCGACGAGCTCACCGTCGACAGCCTCCCGAAGTCCGAGGAGACGAACTTCACCAACTGCTTCTCGCGTGAGTTCGACGCCGACGCTGCGGTCATCAAGGCCTCCTGGCGCCGCAACGACGCCCTCGTCACCGGCGGGCTCCCGGCGATCGACACGAGCGCCCCGACGCTCGCGACGCGGATGACCGGCGAGCTCGACAGCGGCGGCTGGAACCTCAGGGGTGTCCCGCTGAAGAAGGCCGGTCCGGAAGACGCCTACTCGGTCACGCTCTCCGACGAGACGGGGTACTCGCTCGTCGGCCTCCACGTCATGACGAAGGAGCTCCGTCACTGGGTCTGGGTCACCGTCTGGTGGTCCGACAAGCCCGACGAGGACTTCGGTCAGGACCGCCCCGACGAGATCAAGGCGCTCGGCGCTCCGTGGAGCAACTACAAGATGTGCGTCATCACCGACTTCGAAGAGAAAGACCAAGATCCGCGCGGCGGGTTCGAGGGCTCGCTCGGAGATGCGCTCGCGGCGGTGCACGGCAAGGCGACGTGGTGCTCGAACGGCTTCATCGAGAAGGGCGCGCACAACGCGCAGACGAACTGCATCGGCTGCCACCAGCACGCGGGTGACGTGAAGGCGCTCGACCGCGTCCTCACGGACGAGACGGCTTTCCCCGCCTCCGGCCGACTCCAGAACCGGAAGGGCTTCCCGGCGGACTACAGCTGGGCGTTCGCGACTCCCGCGTCGCCGGACCAGAAGGACCGGCTCTACGACGTCGTCGTGAACCGCATGAAGGTCTACGCGCGCGACGACATCCAGTAAGTCGTAGCGCGGGATGGCGCGCGGGCGCTCTTGTCCAGCTCGGCTGCTCTGCGGTCCCTGCGGAAGCGCGTTTCTTCGAGGCTCGGGATGCCGTAACGTAACGGCGACGAGAGGCCTGCCTTCGTGGCCCCTCGCCTCGAAGGAGACATCGCGTCAATGGCTCAGGAGAAATCGATCGAGGTCAAGGTCGGGATCCTCATCCTGGTCTCGCTCGGCATCCTCGCGGCTTTCGTCCTCGTCATGGGCGGGCTCTCGTTCGAGAAGACGTACACGGTGTACGTCGACTTCGACAATCCAGGCGGCCTCCAGTCCGGCGCGCCCGTCCGAGTCGCCGGCGTCAAGTGCGGCAAGGTCAGCGAGCTCCAGTTCCTCGGCGGCAAGGTCGATCCGAAGACGAACCGGCGCACGCTCGTCCGCGCGAAGGTCGCGCTGGAGCAGCGTGTGAAGGAGTCGATCCACGAGGACGCCGACTTCTACGTCACGACGCAGGGCGTCCTCGGCGAGCAGTTCCTCGCGATCGATCCGGGCTCGTCGCAGAAGCCCGTGCTCGCCGAGAACACGATCGTGAAGGGCATCGACCCGCCGCGCCTCGATCTGTTCCTGGCGAAGGCGTACGAGCTCCTCGACACGACGATCAACGGGATCCGAAACAACCGGGAGCTCATCAGCGACATCGCGACGAACACGGCGGGCCTCCTGAAAGGCCTCAACACCGTGCTCAGCGACAACCGCGAGCGCATCGACCGGATCGTCCAGAACCTCGAGGCGCTCACCGTCGAGGCGAACACGCTCACCGCCCACGCCCGCACGAACTACGTCGACAACCCGAAGATCGCGCGCACGATCGACAACATCGACAAGCTCACGGCCGAGCTGCAGCGCGACAGCGGACCGATGATCAAGGACGCGCGTGAGGCCGTGGCGAACCTCAACCGAGCGACGAAGGTCATCGGGGGCGAAGAAGAGCAGGCGAAGCTGAAGAAGGCGATCGACGACGTCGCTCAGCTCGCGGCCCGAGCGAACGCGACGGCGGCCGATGCGCAGTCGATCGTCTCGCACATCAAGAAGGGCAACGGGACCGTCGGCGCCCTCGTGATGGATGAGGCCGTCTACGACGACGTCCAGGAGATGGTGCGCGACCTCAAGCACAATCCCTGGAAGTTCCTCTGGCGCGAGTGATCGCCAACTTCGGTTACGGCCCCCGCGCCCGATCGACGTTGAGCGCGACCGCTCTAGGGTGAGCGGGGCCACTACGGTCTGAGCCCACGGTCTGCGGCGAGTCTTGAGCTCGCGCCGCTCGCTGGAAAGAGCGTGCGCTGTACACGTAAAACGCGAGGCTCGCGCCTCGCCCACCGCACCGGTGGGTCTTCGCCCCCGCGTGTTGCGTCGCCGGGCGATGCCGTCCGCCCGACCGCCGCTGATCGGCATTCCGGGCACGGGAACGGGCGAGCCCACCCGGCTCACCGCCCCTGCCCGTCTCTCAGTCGTCGCTGGCGTCGACCGGTGGCGCGCCCGTGTCGGGCGGCGTGCTCGTGTCCGGCGCGCCCGTGTCGGGAGGCTGCGACGCATCGTCCGGCACCGCGCCGTCGTCCGAGGTTCCACCTTCGTCGATCCCGCCGTCCGCTTCAGCTCCACCGTCGGACGCCGGGCGCCCCGCAACCCGGGATAGGTCATCACTGCAGAGGCGCGTCTTGTCGGCCTGCTCGATGCAGATCAGGCCGGGAGCGCAGTCAGTGGCCAGAAAGCACTCTCCGCCAGCGCCGACGCGGCTCGACTGCGGTGCGCATGCCGACGCCATCAGGACGACGACGAGCAGGGTCGCCGTGAGCGCCGCGGCGAGGGAGCGCAACACCGAGGTCGCGCGACGAAGCAGGCAAAGACGCGAACGCATTCCGGTGGAGCTATTTTACGCCATCGATCGCGCGAGACCTACGCGATCGTCAGGAGGACGTCGCCTTCGTTGACCGCTTGCCCTTCGGCGCAGGCGATCTTCTCCACTTTTCCACCCTGCGGAGCCTCGACGGGCATCTCCATCTTCATCGACTCGAGGATCACGCAGGTCTGGCCCTCGGAGACCGACTCCCCCTCCTTCACCTCGATTTTCCAGACCGTTCCGGTGATGTGCGCGCTCACGTTCGTCGCCATGTTGCGCATGGTCGGCGGGTGAGCCCCCCGGCGCAATCATTTCTCCGCCAAAGCTTTTCTTTGCTAGTGGAGTCGAATAACCCTTTCGACGCGGGCCGAAGGCCCGGCTCGACGGGTGGTTGGGGCGCAAGCCCCAAGCTCGATGCGGGCCGAAAGGCCCTCCGCCGCGTTGGGACCAAGCCCAACGCGGCGCGGCCCGCTCGATGGATCACGCCCTGCCCCTCTTCTCTCGGATCGCAGAACCGAGCCATTCCCGAACCAAGCCCCGAACTCCCGAACCGAGAAGATGCTGAAGGGTTCGCGAGCGATATCGTTTGCGAACCCAGGCTCTGGCAGGTACGTTTTCGAGGCACCTCGGGAGACCCGACGACCCCAAGGACCCTACGACATGGCCGAACAGAAAGAGTCCTCCGTTCTCTTCTCCCTCAAGGAGCTGATGAGCCTCGAGGAGGACCGCATCCGGCAAGAGGATGACGACAAGAAGCAGCGCGAAGAGGCGGAGGCGCACGCGCGCCTCGAGGCCGAGCGCCGTGCGCGCGAGGCCGAGGAAGCCCGCCTCCGCAGCGAAGAAGAACGTCGTCGTCAGGAAGAGCAGCGTCAGCGCGAAGAGCAGACGCGCCTCGAAGCGATCCGCCAGGGCGAGGTCGAGAAGGCGCGTCACGAGGCCGAGAACCAGGCCCGCCTCCGCGCGATGCAGCAGCAGCAGGACCACGAGCGCCAGCTCGCTGCGCTGTCGCAGGACAAGAAGAAGAAGCAGCTCACGTGGCTCGTCGTCGGCATCGGCGCGGTCCTCGTCTTCGGCGGCGCCGGCGGCGGCTACGCGTTCTACTCGAGCGCGCAGGAGCAGCAGCGCATCCAGGCGCTGAAGGATCAGGAGATCGCCGAGAAGCAGGCGCAGCTCGACAAGCTGATGGGCGATCTCAAAGCCCAGCAGGACGCGATGGCGGCCGCGCAGGCCGAGATCGCGAGCGCGAAGAGCGACGCCGACCGCGCGAGCGCGCAGGCGAAGCTCGCTGCCGCGCAGGAGCAGCAGCGCAAGACGCAAGCGAACATCGCCGCGGTCAAGGGCGGCGGCGGTGGTGGCAAGGCGTCCGGCGGCGGCGGCACCCCGCGCCCGGCATGCACATGCCAGGCGGGCGACCCGCTCTGCTCCTGCCTCTGAGACGTTTTCGTCTCTGTACTTGAGACGCAACGTGCACCCGCCTAGGGTGCGCCGCGCATGACATCTCCCATCGTTTTCGCGCTCGACTTCCCTAGCGTTGACGAGGCTCGTGCTGCTGCAGCCGAGGTCGCGCCGGCGGTCGGCATGATCAAGGTGGGCCTCGAGCTCTTCGTTCACGCCGGCCCCGCGGTCATGTCCGTGGGGCGCGACGTAGGGCTGCCGGTCTTCCTCGACCTCAAGCTCCACGACATCCCGGAGACGGTCGAACGCGCGGTCGCGCAGGCATCGCATCTCGGTGCTCGTCTCGTCACGGTGCACGCGAGCGGCGGGCGCACGATGCTCCGGCGCGCGGTCGAGCGGGCCGAGAAGGAAGGCGGCACGCTCGCCGTCTGTGCGGTGACCATCCTGACGTCGCTCGACGACGCCGATCTCGACGATGTCGGCATCACAGTCACGCGCCGCCTCCCGGCATTCAAGTCGGTTCCGGACCCGCGCGCGCACACCACCCTCGCCGCCGAGAGCCTCGCGCAGCTCGCCTACGACGAGGGCGTTCGCTGGTTCGTGTGTTCGCCGGCCGAGGTCGCCTCGCTGCGAAGAGTGCTCGGCTCGGACGCAGTCCTCGTGACCCCCGGCGTTCGTCCGGCGCAGTCGGCGAGCGGCGATCAGAAGCGGATCGCGACGCCCGAGCAGGCAATCCGCGACGGCGCCGATTGGCTCGTCGTCGGTCGTCCCATCCGCGACGCCTCCGATCGGCTCGCGGCAGCGCGCGCGATCAGCGAAGCGGCGATGTCGGCCGCCTCCTCCAAAGAAGGTGCATCGTGAGCAGGCTGATCACCGGCCTCCAGCCTGTGCGCGAGGCCATCCGCGTCCACGGAGAGCGGCTCGAGCGCGTGCTCGTCGAGGAGCGCGGCGGCCCGCAGATCGAGGCGGTGGCTCGCTTCGCGACCGATCGCGGCGCGACGGTCGCGCGTGTCACTCGAGGAGACCTCGATCGGGCTTCGAAGGGCGCACGTCACCAGGGCGCGATCGCCTACGCGCCCGACCTCGCCATCATCGGCATCGACGACCTCGCGACGGATCTCGCGAGCGACGCGGTCATCGTCGCCCTCGACGAGATCGAAGACCCGCAGAACTTCGGAGCCGTCATCCGGTCTGCCGTCGCCCTCGGCGCGACCGCGATCGTGTGGCCCGAGCACCATGCAGCGCCGCTCTCGCCGGCGACGTTCCGTGCGTCGGCCGGAGCCGTGGAGCACGCGCGTCTCTGCCGGGTCGGCGCCCTGCCCTCGGCCCTCGAGCGCCTGCACGCCGCCGGCGCCGCCGTCGTCGGCCTCGACGCGAACGCCGACAAGGACATCCGCGACGTGAGCACCGACGGCCCCGTCGTCCTCGTGATCGGCGCAGAGGGCAAGGGACTCCGCAAGCCCGTGAAGCGCGCATGCACCGAGCTCGCGCGGCTGCCGATGAGCGGCGTGCTCGACTCGCTCAACGCGTCGGTCGCCGGCGGGATCGCGCTCTACGAGCTGCTGCGCCGCCGGCCGCGCTGAGCCAATCGCTCCTGACCGTCTCGCCTGGCCGTCTCGCCTGGGCGCCCGCGCGAGACGGGTCGAGCGATGTATGCTCCGCCTCATGAGTGTGCGCGTCGAGAAGAGCGGTCCGGTCACCACCATCGTCCTCGCTCGTCCCGAGGTGAAAAACGCGATCGATCGAAGGACCGCCGATGCGCTGTCGGCCGCGTTCCGCGAGTTCGACGCGGACGGAGGCGCGCGCGTCGCCGTGCTCTACGGCGAAGGCGGGACCTTCTCGGCGGGGGCCGATCTCGCCGCCTTCTCCCGCGGCGACGGCAATCGCCTCGCCCCGGACGGAGATGCACCGCTCGGCCCGTCGCGAATGCTCCTGTCGAAGCCCATGATCGCCGCCGTCTCCGGTCATGCCGTGGCGGGAGGGCTCGAGCTCGCGCTCCTCTGCGACCTCCGTGTCGCCGACGAGACGGCCGTCTTCGGCGTGTTCTGTCGTCGCTTCGGCGTGCCGTTGATCGACGGAGGCACCGTGCGCTTGCCACGCCTCATCGGGCTCTCGCGCGCTCTGGACATGATCCTCACCGGTCGACCGGTCGATGCCGCCGAGGCCCTCGCGTTCGGGCTCGTGAACCGCGTGGTCGCCCCCGGCACCGCGCGCGAAGCCGCCGAAGCCCTGGCGGCGGACATCGCGCGCTTCCCGCAGACGACCATGCGCGGCGATCGAAAGAGCGCCTACGCCTCGATGGACCTCCCGGCCGGCGACGCCCTCCAAAACGAGTTCGCGATCGGGATGGAATCGCTCGCGAGCGGCGAGGCCGCGGGCGGCGCCGCCGCGTTCGCCACCGGCAAGGGGCGACACGGCAGCTTCGGCTGAATGACCGAGCACCACGCTCGGCCATCCAGGTGACGGCGTGGGCCGGGCCTCAGCCGGCGCGGTTCAACACCAGGCTTCGGATCTGCTCGCGAACGGCACGGCGCCGCTGATCGATGAACGGCTGGTCGAACGGAGACCCGCCCACGAAGCCCGCGACGGTCCGATCGATGACGAACGGAATGAAGTAGATGCCGACGAGGCTGATGACGATCTGCTCGGCGTCGAGGTCCGGATTGAAGTCGCCATTCCGCTGCCCCGCCCGTGCGAACTCGACCGCCACGGTGAGCACGCTCTGAACGGCGATCGCGAGCTGGTCGCGCATGACCGGCCCCCAGTCCATGGCCTCGCGGATGAGCAGGCGGGCCGTGTGAGGCTCCGCGCCGAGCGTGGCCGTGATCGCATCGGTCAGTGCGTCGAGGCGATCGACGAAGCTGCCCTCGGACGAGGCGGCGGCGGCGGCGATCGCGGCCTCCACGCTCGCGATGAGCTGCGCAAGGACAGTCGCGTAGAGCACGTCCTTCGACTCGAAGTGATGAAACAGGGACGCCTTCCGGAGGCCGACACGCTCCGCGAGATCGCCCATGCTCGTCCCCTCGTAGCCGCGCTCCGCGAAGAGGCGTGTCGCCTCCGCGACGATCTCCTCTTTGCGGAGCTTCTTCCGCTTTCGGAGAGCCGGCGGGCGCGACGGCGGCGAGTCCTCCCCCCCGGGAGTCACGCGACTCCCCTCGGGAACGGCGCTTCGAGGAGCGAGCGCACGGGCTTGAGGATGTCCATGACCTGAGCCATCAGGCTCGACTGCTGGTCGCGTGGCAGGAGCGACTCTGCCTGGAAGAGCGCGAAGCCGACGTAGTCGTTCATGAGGCCGACCAGCCACGCATCGGGCTCCTCACCCGCGAGCGCCGCGATGTTGTTGGCGATGCGGTTCGGCTTGAGCGTCCCGTCGTGGAGCGGACCAGCGCCCATGAACAGAGGATCGTAGATCCCGCCACCCGTCGCGAAGCGTGCAAGACCATCACGCAGCTCTCCCCCTTTCCCTGCCCCGTCGCAGCGCTCGTGAATCGCGGCGAGCGCGGGGTTGAACGTCTCGACAATCGCCTCGGGCCCCCGCGGCCTCGGCGCAACGACGAACGCGCACCCGCTCGAGACGAGCTGGAACGCACCCCGAGTCACTTCGAATTCGAGCTGCCCGAGGGCGCGCCCGAGCTCGGCGATACTGCGAGCGCCGTCGATCTTGGAGAACATCTCGACGAGGTCGTCCGGCGGCTTCTTCCCCGGAACGGGCACTGGGATGTACCCGTCGTTCGGGATCTTCTCGCGGAAGAAGCGCATCTCGTCCATCCGCCGCGCGGCCTCGATCAAGAGACCACCGGCGTTGAGGTTGTGCCGGCGGATGATGTTCTTCTCCTCGTAGCGATCGAAGAAGTAGAACGAGCCTTCGCTGACGTGAACCGCAGCGTAGAAGACCTCTTCGACCTGACGCGCCATCATGGCGTAGAGCCGGTCGGCCTGGACGATCCCCAGATCGATCGCCGTCTCGCCGAGGCGCTTCCCGGTCTCGGTGCTCACCTGGATGATCTTCTCGAGCTGTTCGCGCGTGATGACGCCGAAGCGATAGAGCGTCTCGCCGAGGCGCTCCTCGGCGACGGTCGTGGACGCGTGGATGACGGTACCGTGCTCGAAGTAGAACGAGCGCGTCCCGACCTCCGCGAGCATGATCAGCTCACCGGTCCACTGGGACTGCGCCGCCAGTGAGACGATGTCCGAGAGCGCGCCGGGCGTGCGGATCTCGCCAGCGAGCTTGAGGACGGCGTCGCCGCCCCTCATGCTGCGGGCGATGATCAGCTCTCGCGGGCTCGGAATGAGACGCCACTCGCCCGCCCGCGGTCGCAGAAGCTGACTCGCGACACGGCCGACCGGATGGACCGTCCCCGTTCCGTCCACGCGCAGCAAGTCGTCGCGATCGGACATCGTCCCTAACCTACCAGAGGGTTCACGGGGTTGCGCAGTTTGCGGTTCGACCCGATGGCGCCTAGAAAGGGGCTCGATGTCGGCTGGAGCCACGCCCCCTCTGCAACCGTCACTCGTGGGACCCTCGCCGGAGACGCCCGAGGCACTCGAGAAGGCGCTCGCCCGCACCTACATCGCCGACCGCCGAACTGCGATCGCGGCCTGGCTAGCGCTCCAGCTTGGTCGGCCGCTGCTGCTCGAGGGGCCCGCCGGCGTGGGCAAGACCGACCTCGCCCGCGCCCTGGCCGAGACCCTCGATCGACCGCTCGTCCGCCTCCAGTGCTACGAGGGCCTCGACGAGGCGAAGGCCCTGTACGAGTGGGACTACGCGAAGCAGATGCTCTACACGCAGCTCCTTCGCGACACGGTCTCGAAGGACGCGGCGGGGGCGGGCTCGATCGTCGAGGCCGTCGACCGGCTCAGCGGGGCCGAGGCCGCCTTCTTCGGTAAGCGCTTCATGATCTCCCGCCCGCTCCTGACCGCTCTCGAGAGCGAGCGGCCGGCGGTCCTCCTCATCGACGAGGTCGACCGTGGCGATCCCGAGCTCGAGGCCCTCCTCCTCGAGATCCTCGCCGAGAACCAGGTGACGATCCCCGAGCTCGGTACCATCCGC
>MKVQ01000037.1:101046-101493 GCA_001899635.1 Myxococcales bacterium 68-20
GCTCGTCATCCTGACGACGAACGCCACGCGCGACATGACCGACGCGCTCCGCCGCCGGTGCCTTCACGCGTTCCTCGACTACCCCCCGCCCTCCCGCGAGCTCGCGATCCTCGAGCTCCGCGTGCCGGGCATCGCGAAGGCGCTCGGGGAGTCGCTGGTCGCGTTCGTCCACGACGTGAGGAAGCTCGAGCTGCGAAAGCACCCGTCGATCTCGGAGACGATCGACTGGGCGCGCGCGCTGATGATTCTCGGCGCCAGCGCCCTCGACAAGGAGCTCGTCGCCTCGACGCTAGGCGCGCTCCTCAAGCACGAAGAAGATCGCGAGAAGGTCCTCGCGACGAAGAATCTCCCCGGCTAGACCCAATGCCGCTCACTTAGCGAGTGTCGACGGTCGGCGTTTGCGAGCGTAGTTGCTCATCTTGAGCTTCACGGCGCGTGGAAAGCGTC
>MKVQ01000038.1 GCA_001899635.1 Myxococcales bacterium 68-20
CGAGGGGATTCGGCGCATCCGTCAGGCGTTCGGCGTCGCGTTCAGCGAGATGATGCCGCTGCCACGCGATGCGCCCGCCGCCGAGGATGTGCCGCGCTATTGGAGACGGCCCGAGCTCGCTGACGCTCGACGCGGGCGCGCCGGCGAGGTGATCCTGCCGGACAAGGTCGGGCGCGAGGTGGCGAAGATCTACACGTCGTTTGCCTGGAATCGCGCTGGCAAGACGCGGCGTCAGAAGCGGCGTCGGTATCTCGATGACCTCGACCGGATGATGCACTTCGCGAGAGACCTCGCAGACGCGCTCGGGGACAGTGCTGCGATGATCTATCCCATCTTGGAACGCGATCATTGACGCGGTCGCGCGTGCGGGAACGACCGCATCTACTTCGCTCGTCCTTGGTTGCGACGATCGTCATGACCTCCGGCGGCGTGCTGGTCCCGGGCGGGTGGTGGTAGAGGCGTGCTGCCGCCGCCGAGGAGCGGGAGCGCATGGTGCAGTGCAGTGGGAGCGCTTGTCGAGGGACGCACTGTGACGCCGTTGCTCGGTTCAAGGGGGCGATGCGAGCGGGGGAGCGCGTACTCAAAGCGCTCGCCGGTGGCGTCGCAGCCGGTGAGCGTTCCGACGGCGCAGTCGACGACGGACATCGGGGCCGCCACGCGGGCGCACGCGGGCGCACGCGGGCGACGCCGTGTTCGGGAAGCTCATCGAGAAGAACGATTGCTCGGGGATCTGGTGAGTGGAGCAGCGACGCGATTGCCGATGTGCAACGCAATTCGCGTGCTGGGAGGGGCGTCGTGAGAGGCGGCGCGCTGTCGCTTTCGGGGGCTGCGAGGGCCGTGCTAGCTCGTATTTGCCATGGCGGGCGAGCATACCGGGATTACGGGCTACGATAGCTTCCACTTCGTCGTCGAGAACCTCGAGCGGAGTCGCAAGTTCTACACGGAGCGCTTCGACTTCAAGGAGGTCGCGCGCGCAGGCGACGAGCTCGTGTCGCGCGGCGGCCAGCAAGCGACCGTGTTCGGCGCCGGCGATGTCCGCGTCTGCGTGTCGACACCGCTGCGCCAGCAGTCGAAGGCCGCGCGCTTCCTGAAGAGGCATCCGGCGGGCGTCATGAGCCTCAGCTTTCGGGTGGAGGACCTCGACGCGACGATGGCGTTCCTCGAGAAGCGCGGAGGCACCTTTCTCGCCGACCCAGTCGAGGACGAGGACCGATCCGGTGGAACGTATCGCGGTGTCGAGATCGCCACCCCGCTCGGGGATCTCGCGTTCCGTTTCGTCGAGCGGCGTGGGTACAAGCCGTTCGCGCCCGGCTTCGTCGACGTTGGTGCCGGTCATGCGTCGAATCCGGTCAACATGTACGGCATTCGCCAGATCGATCACGTCACCTCGAACGGCCTGACGATGCAGCCGATCATCGGGTGGTATCGCGAGGTGCTCGGGATGGAGCCGTTCTGGGACATCAGCTTCCACACCCAGGACGTCGCGGAGCAGCGCGCATCTGGGTCGGGCCTGCGCTCGATCGTGATGTGGGATCCGAAGAGTGGTGTGAAGTTCGCGACGAACGAGCCGCTTCGCCCTCACTTTCGCGACTCACAGATCGCGAAGTTCGTCGATGACAACGGTGGCCCCGGCGTGCAGCACATCGCTTTCGCGGTCGACAACATCGTGTGGTCGGTCGAGGAGCTGAAGCGCCGCGGTGTCGACTTCATGGAGACCCCGAAGGCCTACTACCTCGCGCTCCCCGAGCGCCTCGCCGCGCTCGGCATCACGAACGTGAAAGAGGAGATCGCCGAGCTCGAGCGCCTCCAGATCCTCGTCGATGGCGCGCAGCAGAAGTACATGCTCCAGATCTTCCTTCGCGAGGCCGCCGCGATGTACGACGAAGTCCGTGCCGGTCCGTTCTTCTACGAGGTGATCCAGCGTTGCGGTGACGAGGGCTTCGGCTACGGCAACTTCCGGGCACTCTTCGAGAGCATCGAGCGGTTTCAGAAGACCGGAGTCGCCGGGAAGCCGCGCGTGTGAGCGATGGTCGAGCTCTGCGCCGCCGAGAGGTTGGCATCGGCGTCGACGGCGCGCTCCGCGGGAGGAGCGGGCGCGTCTGGAAGACCGGACGCGCCTGCTACCGCCGTGGGACTGACGTGACACATGACACCTGGCGTTCGCGGAGGGCGAGCGCGTAAGCTGTCCCTCCGGAAGCGAAGCGGCGATGGCCGCCTTCGCTCGATCGAACCCCATCGAGATCGATGACTCGCGCCGCCTTCCTCGTTGCCGTGCTCGCCGTTGCTCCCTCGCTCCCGGAGGGGTGCGCCAAGGCCCTTGGCAAGGGCAAGGCATCTCAGCCAGCCGCATCGGCGGACGCGTCGACGCCGTCCGTCCCCGTCGCGACGGCGACTGCGACCGCGGCCGCGACTGGAACGGCGACCGCAACCGCGACCGCGGTGGCGACTCCGACCGCGCCGCCGGTCTGGGCTCCTCCGGACACGGGCGGCCCACTCCCGACGCCTCCTCCTCCGGCGCCCTCCGTCAGCCCGGACGCGGTGAAGGCGCGCGCGCTCGCGGATGCGGGCGAGCACAAGAAGGTCCGCACGCTCCTCGAGAAGAAGGTGAAGGCGGGCAAGGGAACGGACGACGAGGCCACTGTCCTCATGGAGTCTTGCATCGCGCTGCGCGACAAGGCGTGCATCGACACCGTCAAGGCAAAGCACCCGGCTGTCGAATAGGGCACGTGCAACGCCGCACGGCGCCGGCGGCTCTCCCACACGGCGTGTGACGGTCGTCGGCGTGGTCATCGGTCGCGACGAGCGGCCTCGAACAGGTGACGAGCAGCGCTGCGCAGCCGGCGTGGCTGCGTGTGATGGTCGTCGGCGTGGTCATCGGTCGCAACGAGCGGACTCGAAGAGGGCACGAGCAGCGCGGCACGGAGGACGTGGCTCGTCGCCACTGCGTGTAATCGTCGTCGGCGTGGTCGTCGGTCGCACGAGCGGGAACGATGCTGCGCCGCGTTTGCGCATCCTCTTGCACCGACGTGCTCCGCAGAGGAAGCCCCAACGATCCGAGAAGAGGCCCCAACGATCCGAGGAAGAAGAGGAACCCTGACCGTCCGCGACGTGTGGCCCAGTCATCCGCGGTGGAGCCCCACGACCCGCAGGGGTGGATGCTCGTTCTGCGTCGCATCCGGTCGCATCGACTCGACGAGCGCCGGAGGCGCACCACCGCGGTTCGACCCCCAAAATCGTCCCGCAAGCTGGGCTTCGGTCAATGCGGTTCACCACTTGCACCGAGGGGCCGCACGATGTCCCGCCCCCACGCAGAACGCTCATGGAAAGACGTCCGCCCCATCGCGACGTCGTGCTGCATCGTGCTTGCGGTCCTGCTCGCTGCATGTGGCGGCAGCACCCGTCGCGCGTCGACGCCACACGGCAAGACGACGATCACCGGCGCGACCATGGCCCCGCGCGTCGAGCGGCTCGTCGTGGCGGACCGTGGCTCCGTATCGATGGTCGCGCGAGGCGGATGCGTGGCGACGGTGAAGACCGCGGAGAGTGAAGGGGGCACATACGACGAGCTTGGTGTCCGATGCCCGAAGCCGGAGCGTATCAAGGGATGGTTCGAAGGCGCGGAGCGCGTTATCGCGACCCTCGCGCTAGAGCCTGTGCGCGAGGAGCTGGAGGACGTCGAGGACACGAAGCTGCCGCTTGCCAAGCTCCTCACCACGTCAGGCAAGACGCTCCGGGTCGTGAGGACGGACGACATCGAGCGGCTCGCCGCCGAGGTCCGCGCCTTGGCGACGGAGCTCGCCGCGGCCGAAGCGGTCTCTCCCGGTCCCGCATCCGCGGAGGGCTGGGAGATGTTGCACGTCCAGGGGCCCGCGCATGTCCTGCTCGCCGGCACTCCGGCTCACGGGGTCCTCGAGGCGCGCATGTCCACGAACGGGCAGTACATGTGCGAGTTCATCACGAACGTCGGCGACGGGCCGATGCGCGTGACGAAGAGCGGGTGGCTCTCGCCGAAGACCGCGAGCCACGCGATCGACGAGGTGCTCGGACCGTTCGACGCGATCGCCGCGAACGAGAAACCGCAGTCGACCTTCGCCGCCGGGATGAAAAGCGGAACGGAACAGAAGTCCAGCGCAGTCTCCACTGCCTCGGTGTTCGAGCTCTTCTCACAAGTGCAGGACGCGCTCGGTGACGCGTGCCTGCCGGAGCTCGAGCCGCCCCCGACGACGCCGATCGGTCTCTAAGCGGGAGCGCGCCGTATCGACGGCGACCGCGCACGACGCGCCGTTCGTCGACGCGAGCGCGCGCGTCAGCGAGACGCTACGCACGTAGCCGGCGGGGTCCGTCACGGACTGACGTTCAGCGGAGCGTCGCCAGATCGAGCCAACGCCCCTCGGCGCTCGGCCGGAACGCGGCCGCGCGGGTGCTCGCGACCGCAATGTGGTCCTCGTGCCAGAGCGGGATGAGGAGCGCCCGATCGCGGACGAGCCGCTCGAGCGACGCGTAGATCGCGCGGCGTGCCTCCGGGGCGCGCTCCTCCGCACCGTTGTCGAGCAGACGATCAAGGTCCGCGTCGCGCACACGCCCGCGATTCACCCCGGCGGGGGGGACCGACGACGAATGAAGGAACACCCGAAGGACGTTGGGCTCCGTCACCTCCGGCATCTGCAGCGTTGCGAGCTCGAAGTCGCCGGCGCCCAGGCGCGCGATCATCGTCCCGAGCTCGAGAGGAATCACCTCGAGGAAGACGCCGATGCCGGAGAGGTCCTGCGCGATCTGGCGCGCGATTGTCCCGCGGAGGCGATCGGTCGACGTGAGGAGCGTGAGGCGGAGCGGCAACACCCCCGCCTCTGCGAGCGCGCGCTGCGCGGCCGCCGGATCATGCGCGAGCGGCTCGGCATCGGTATGCGCCCAGTGCGTCGGGGGTAGCAGTGTGCTCGCAGCCGAGGCGTGGCCCGCGAGGAGAGTCTTCGCGATCCGCGCGCGATCGATCGCGAGCGCGATCGCCTTCCGGACACGGACGTCCGCCAGCGGTCCTCGATCGGTGCGGGCGAGCATGTACGTCAGGTTCGCGCCCGGCCGCGTCGACACTTCGAGCCCGGGAGCATCGGCGAGCGCGGGCAACAGCGTGGGCGAGAATCCGTTGACGACGAGGTCAGCGCGTCCAGCGTGCATCCGGAGCGCGCGTGCGTTCTCGTCGTGTACGGTGCGGATCGTCACGGAGTGAGCTGGAGACGGGAGCGCGCCGCTCTTCGCCGGCACGAGCCCGATCGCGCCCGGCTCGCGTGATGCGACGACGAACGGCCCGAGCCCGTCGAGGCTGCCGTCCGGACGCGGCGGCGACGCGGCCTCGTCTGCGCGCAGGATCGGCAGCTCGAGATCGGTGAGGAGCGTCGCGTGAGCACGCTGGAGCGTGATGACGACCTCGTGATCGCCGCGAGCAGTCGTCTCACCGATCGCGTCGACGACGCGCGCGTGGCGGGAGCCGACCTCCGGTGACTTGAACGCGCGGATCGTCGCGACCACGTCGCGTGCATCGAAGCTGGCTCCGGAGTGGAAGCGGACGTCGTCGCGGAGCTCGACGACGAGCGTGCGTTCGTCGCTCCATCTCCACGCGCGCGCGAGGTACGGAACCGGCTCGAGCGTGCTCGGATCGAGCCGCACGAGCCCGGCATGGACGAGGCGGCTCGCGCGGAGCGCGACGGCGTCCGTCGCGTGACGCGGATCGAGCGTCTCGGCGTCCGTCGGGACGAGCAGCTCGATCGGCCGCTCCCCGCCGTCCTTCGCGCGGCTGCTGGGCGTGCAGGCGGCGCCGAAGAGCGACGCGCCGACCGCGAGCAGAGCCGTCATCCGTGCTGCGCGCAGGACCACGAATCACGACTACTAACAGAGGCCGCGAAATCGGACGAATCGAAAGAAGGCCGCCGGCGTTTCACGTCCGGGCGCGCTTCCCTGGCCGGCGCCCGGTGTCCGCGCGGCTTGTGGTCTCCGACGACCCCGGAGTAAGAACCTCGTCGATGAAGCGCGCAGTTCGACGTCTCGCCCTTTCGCTGGCCGCCTCGGTCGTCGTCCTCTCGGGGTCGGGAGGGAGCGCGCAATCCCAGACCACGGCGAACGCGAACGCGAACACGAACCCGAACGGGATTGCAGGTGGGAGCACGTCGGGGCGCGCCCCGGAGATCGAGGCCGCCGTCCGGGCGCTCGTGCGTGACCGCGCCTTGAAGGACGCGCAGATCGGCGTCGTCGTCATGGACGCCGAGAACGGCGACATCCTCGCCCAGGCGGGCGAGCACACGGTCCTGAACCCGGCGTCGAATGCCAAGCTCTACACCGCCGCGGCCGCGCTTGCGATGTTGAAGGCGACGCACAGGTACCAGACCACGCTGAGCGGCTCGGTGAAGAGCGGCGGCGTCTCGAACCTCGTGCTCCGGGGGCACGGCGATCCGTCGCTGCGCTCGCGCGATCTCTGGCAGATGGTGGCAGAGCTCAAGGCGTACGGCGTGCGGCGGATCGAGGGCGACATCTTCGTCGACCAGAAGTTCTTCGACGAGCAGACGACGCCGCCAGCGTTCGAGCAGCAGCCGAACGAGTGGGCCGCCTTCCGCGCCCCGGTGAGCGCCGTCGCGTTGAACGGCAACACGGTGACGCTCGCGGTCCGCCCGACCTCCACCGATCAACCCGCGGTCTCGTGGTTCGATCCGCCGGGGTTCGTGGATGTGGACGGCTCGGTGAAGACGGGCGACGACGGCGCCGACTCCGTCATCCTCGCGCTCTCGCCGAACGGCAAGCGCCTCTCGGCGAAGCTCGCGGGCACCGTCGGAGCCGACGCGAAGCTCGTGCGCTACACGCGCCGTGTCGACGATCCGCGACTCCTCGCAGGCTACGCGCTCAAGGCGATCCTCGAGGAGCAAGGGCTGAAGGTCGCCGGCGACGTGAAGCTCGGCAGCGGCGGCGAAAAGGTCAGCGTGATCGCGCGCCACGAGTCCGAGCCGCTCTCGGCGCTGCTCTATCCCGTCGGTAAGAATAGCGACAACTTCTACGCGGAGATGGTCTTCAAGTCGATCGCCGCCGAAGGGAAGGCGCGTCCGGCGAAGAGCCAGGAGTCCGCCGAGATGGTCAGCGCCTGGCTGATGAAGAACGATCTCGGAGACGCGGGGGTCGTCATCAAGAACGGCTCCGGCCTCTTCGACTCGAACCGCACGACCGCGTTCAGTACCGCCAAGCTCCTACGACACTGCTGGCAGGACTCCTCGGTGAAAAACGAGTTCGTCGCGCAGCTCGCGATCGGCGGTGTCGACGGTACGCTCCACAAGCGCTTCCGCGACACGCGCGCCCGCCGCGCCATCCGCGCGAAGACGGGCACGCTCGACGACGCGATCGCCCTCTCGGGCTACGTGCTCGGCCCGTCCGGGAAGAACACGATCGCCTTCTCGATCCTCTTCAATCGCGTCGCCGGACACGCCGCGTCGGCACGCATGGCGGCGGACAAGCTCGTGCAGCTGATCTACGAGCGTCAGTGGAAGCAGTGACCCTCGTAGGGTAGGGCGCTCGATCTCGAGCCCTCGCTCGCGCGCTCCTCAGTAGCCGGGCGGGAGGACGAAGTCGTTCAGCGGAGTCGCGTCGCGGCAGTCATCGGTGCTGCCGGTATCGTCGTCCTTCTGGACGCACCGCTTGATCGGCCCGTCGAGGTAGCTCATGTAGAGGTCGTGGTAGCCCGGAAGGACGAACCCACGATCGGGCCGGTACGTGCCCCACGAGTTCTTGATCCGGATGAACTCGATCTTCGCCGAGGATGAGAGCGCCGCCTGGAGGGCCTCGGAGCGCGTCTCGTTGACGCCCGCCTCGAGCGTGCCGAAGCCGGGCACGTCGTTGATCTGGTAGTCCTCGACCACGACCATGTGCCCGCCCTGACGGCCCGGCGTCGTCGGCGGAGCGGTGAAGCGGCCCTGCGAGTCGAGCGCGTTGAAGTCGACGTACCAGGACATGATGACGGGCTGCTTGTCGTGCATTGCCCGCTGGAGGCGCGCGAGCATCGTGCGGCGCGACGACGGCGCGTACGGGTAGCTGGCCATCTGCCACGCGAAGCGGCCGGTGCGGTAGGTGCTCCACGACGACGAGCGCGTACCGATCGCGTCCTGGAGCGTGGCCGTCACGGGCTCCTTCGTGTCGGGATCGCGGAGGCGCACCTTGATGTCGCTCGCGCGCTTGATCGACGTGAAGCGGGTGCTGACCGTGCTCTTGTCGAGCGTGCGCGTGACGCTCATGCCGAAGACGCGATTGAGCTGCGTGACGACGTTCGGTGCCAGCTCGAACGCCTTGTCGAGCTCCTTGCGGACGAGCAGGCGGTCACGGCGCGCTTCCGGGGTGGAGAGCGCGCCCGTCTTGAGCGATGCGTTCATCTTCGCGAGCGCCGCGCTCTGGCGCAGCGACATCTCGGCGGCTGCCTCCGACGGGATGAAGGAGCCCTCGTTCATGATGCCGTAGCGAGCGATGATCTCCGCGGCGGTGGCGTACCAGCCGCCCGTCTGGATCTCGTCCGAGGCGGCGCCGTTCGCGATCTGATCGAACCAGTGCCAGTAGGTCCAGTACGACTCGCTCATGTTCAGCTCGGTCGCGCCGGGGACCTGCTTCGCCAGCGACTCCGCCCAGCTCGCGGTCGCGTACAGCCAGCAGTTGCCGATCGACTGGCGCTTCACCCGCGAGTTGTCGATGTCGACGATCGCGTCGTCGGTCGCTTCGACCTCCTCGTCCTCGGAGTCCGCATCCGCGGCGAGCGAGCAGCCGGCGACGAAGATGGATCCCGTGGCAAGGAGAGCAGCGAGGAGCGAGCGACGAGCCAGTTCGAATCGCATGGAAGGATCTTCCTCTTGGCAGAAGGACGCATGCCGATGGAGCACGCCACGCGCGCGTGGCTCGATGAGCGACGCGGCGGGCGGCAGGAGTCAGGTGTCTCCGCTGGGCGCGGCGTCTGCTCGGCGGGAGAGCCGAGCGACGACCGGAAAGGCTAGGAAAGGGAAGGGGGGAGGAGCGCCCGCCGCGGAGACGAGGGCGGTCTAGCATACAGATCCGCACATGCAATGTGAGTGTGCGTTTCTAGTCTGCTGACGAGAGCGGGGATCCCCATAAGCAAGAAAGCATTCAGGAAAGCGCTCGATGGCAAATCACCACGCCGCGAGGAGAGGCGACGCCGGGGAGCGATGGGCTTCTACGTCAGGGGATGTGCGCTCCTTCCCATCTTTTCGTTCTGCGCGGTGCGAGCGGAGACGGCTCGCGCGCCCCGGTGATACTTTCGTCGACCCCATGGACCCGAAGCGAAAGCTCAAGGGCATGCTCGCCCGCATCTTCTCGGACGCCGTCGCGGAGGAGTCGGAACGCGAGGAGCTGAAGGCCTATCTGGCGTCGAGCGCTCTCGCCGACTCGGAGATCAAGGAGGTCTTCGAGGACTTCGTCCAGACGACCTGGAAGATCACGATCGCCGACGGCGTCGTGTCGGATCGCGAGAAGCAGCGCCTGCGCGAGATCGTGAGCGTCCTCCCGCTCGAGAAGAGCGTGCTGCCCGCGGAGTGGGCGGCGATCGTCGACGACACACACGGAAGCTGACGCGCAGATCGAGGGCTCGACCGTCGAGGCGATGATCGCGAGGTCGGTCTCGCGTGGCGGGTAAGGAGTGCTGTCGACGTCGCCGGATCGCGCGTCGGAAAACGAGCTGGCCACGAAGGCGCACGATCCGAGGATCGTCGCGGCCAACGCGGCCAGCCGAGTGTCGAGCGTCTTACTGACGGCGCAGGATCATGTACCAGGCATCCCAGCTCGTGCCCGTCGGGGGCGTGAGGGTGATCGTCGTCTCGATCGAGGCGGCGAGCGCGAAGCGCAGGTAGCTCGCGCCGCCTCCTCGGGCGAGATTGAGCGATACCGGGACGTCACGCGTGAGCGCCGGCGTCTGGAGCGGGAAGCCGCCGAGCCCGCCGTAGACGGAGCGAAAGCTCCAGCTGGAGGTCCGATACGGCAGCGTCGCAATGTCCAGGTTCGCGATCGCCGTGTCGTCGATGTAGACGGCGGCGAGGAAGTCGCGCATCCAGAGGCTCGCGCCGCCTCCGATCCGCTCGTTCAGGTTGGTGAGACCGGTCGTCGATGCGTTCGCGAGCTGGTAGAGGAAGGTCGCCTCCGCAGCCGAGCTCCCGGCGGCGATGCGATCTGCGGAGTAGCGCACGAAGCTCCACGCCAGGCCTCGCTGGCCGACGTCCGCCGTCGTTCCGTCGACGAAGCCAACGCGTGCCGGCACCTTCATCCACTCGCGCAGTCGGGTGAATAGCGGGGTCTCGTAGCTGTTGAAGGCATTGACCCGTGTCGAGGCGTTGGGCCCCGTCGTCAGGTCCGTGAGGAGGATGTTCATCCCCGGAGCGAGCCCGACGCTTGCTCCGTAGAAGGCGCGCTCCTCGGCGATGCCGGCCAGTCCCTCGTCGAGCCAGCTCTCTTCGAACGGCCACCCCGCGCTCATGCGCCGCGAGTCGATGATCAGATGGCCGAGCTCGTGCGCAATCGGATTGAGGGTCGTGGTCTCCACGGCGCTGACAGTGCGGACGACGGGGCCGCTCGTCGCCGTCGGGTCGGCCGCCATGACGTAGATGATCTCGCCATGGTTGCTGGTGGGGCATTCGACCTGGCTCGACAGATCGCGCGGGCGGTACTGCGCCCATGCGCTGGCTGCATTGTCGGTGACGTGCGCGTTGACTGCAGCGGTGAAGAACAGGACCACGCGCCCGTTGCCGTCGACGTCCGTGGGGGCACCGAAGACGCCGCTGACGGAGGGGTAGATCACGTTGTCGAACTTCGAGCCGAGCGTCTCGTACTGGGGCGTGGTCAGGCCGCCGGGCGGATTGGCGTTGTCCGTGACGATGATCGCGTGCGTTCCGACGTACCTCACGGTCCCGGTTCGCGCGGTTCCCGAAGCACACTGGGTACCGAGCTCGCCGTTGAGTGACCAGGTAGCGCCCACGACGGGCACGCCGGTCGGGATGCGCGACGTGGGCGAGACAGGCGTCCCCGAGCCCGTGGTTCCAAGGCGTGAAACGACCTCCGCCGTATGCGCCGTGCGCGAAGCCGTGTGCGTGTCCACGACCGCGGCGGGCGTCGAGGTCGTGCCCGTGAGCGTGGCGAGGTTGTTCGCGACCACCGTGAGTGGATACGAGGCCCCCTGCGTGAGGTTCATCGGGATCAGCACGTACTCGGCCGTCGAGCCGCTCGGGTTCTCGATGCACACGCTCGACCTCGTATTCGGTCGGGCCATGATGGTGCCGCCCACCGCGAGGCTCTCGCAGGCAGAGCACGAGACACCGTCACCGTTCAGGCCCGCATTGCAGGCGCAGCTGAAGCTCCCAGCGGTGTTGGTGCAGGCAGCGTCGGCATGGCAGTCGTCCGTGCCGGTCGCGCACTCGTCGATGTCCGTGCATCCCGTCTCGCCGGTGCCGGAGTAGCCGCTCGGGCACGCACTGCAGGTGAAGCCGCCCGGCGTGTTCGTGCAGGTGGTGAGCGCGTCGCAGCCGTAGCCGGTTGCGCACTCGTCGATGTCGATGCATCCGGAGGCGCCGGAGCCTGAGTAGCCGCTCGGGCACGCGCCGCAGGTGAAGCTGCCGGCTGTGTTCGTGCAAGTCGTGAGGGCGTCGCAGCCGCCGTTGCCGGTCGCGCACTCGTCGATGTCGATGCATCCGGAGGCGCCGCCGCCGGTGTAGCCGCTCGGGCATGCACCGCAGGTGAAGCCGCCGGGCGTGTTCGTGCAGGTGGTGAGGGCGTCGCAGCCGCCGTTGCCGGTTGCGCACTCGTCGATGTCCATGCAGCCCGTTGCGCCGGTGCCGGAGTAGCCGCTCGGGCAGTGACCGCAGATGAAGCCGCCGGGTGTGTTCGTGCAGGTGGTGAGCGCGTCGCAGCCGCCGTTGTTCGACGTGCATTCGTCGACGTCCGTGCATCCCGAGGCGCCGGTGCCGGTGTGGCCGCTCGGGCAAGCGCCACAGGTAAAGCCGCCGGGGGTATTGGTGCAGGTGGTGAGCGCATCGCAACCGCCGTTGTTGGTCGCGCACTCGTTGATGTCCATGCATCCCGAGGCGCCGGTGCCGGAGTAGCCGCTCGGGCACGCGCCGCAGGTGAAGCTGCCGGCCGTGTTCGTGCAGGTCGTGAGCGCATCACAGCCGCCGTTCGCGCTCACGCACTCGTCGATGTCGATGCAGCCCGTCGCGCCCGTGCCGAGGTAGCCGCTCGGGCATGCTCCGCAGGTGAAGCTGCCGAGAGTGTTCGTGCAGGTCGTGAGCGCGTCGCAGCCGCCGTTGGCGGTCCCGCACTCGTCGATGTCCGAGCATCCGGTCGCGCCGCCGCCGGAGTAGCCGCTCGGGCATGCGCCGCAGGTGAAGCTGCCGGCCGTGTTCGTGCAGGTCGTCAGCGCATCGCAGCCGCCGTTGCCGGTCGCGCATTCGTCGATGTCCGTACAGCCTGTCGAGCCGGTGCCCGCGAAGCCGCTCGGGCAATGGCCGCACGTGAAGCCTCCCACGGTGTTGATGCACGTCGTTAGCACGTCGCAGCCGCCGTTGTTGGTCGCGCACTCGTCGACGTCGACGCAGCCCGTCTCGCCGTTGCCCGTGTACCCGCTCGGGCAAGCGCCGCAGGTGAAGCCGCCGACCGTGTTCGTGCACGTCGTTCGCGCGTCGCAGCCGCCGTTGTTGGTCGCGCACTCGTCGACATCGACGCATCCGCTCGCGCCGGTGCCCGCGAAGCCGCTCGGGCACGCGCCACAGGCGAAGCTGCCAGCCGTGTTTGTGCATGTCGCGAGCACGTCGCAGCCGCCGTTGTTGGCCGCGCACTCGTCGACGTCGTCGCATCCCGTCGCGCCGGTGCCCGTGAAGCCGCTCGGGCAAGCGCCACAGGTGAAGCCGCCGGGGGTGTTCACGCATGTCGTGAGCACGTCGCATCCGCCGTTGGCGGTCCCGCACTCGTTGATGTCCACGCATCCCGTCGAGCCGTTGCCGATGTAGCCGCTCGGGCAAGCGCCGCAGGTGAAGCTTCCGGCCGTGTTCGTGCAGGTGGTGAGCGCGTCACAGCCGCCGTTGCTCGTCGCGCACTCGTCGATGTCCGTGCAGCCGGTCGCGCCGCCGCCGGTGTACCCGCTCGGGCAGGAGCCGCAGGTGAAGCCGCCGGGCGTGTTCGTGCACTCTGCGACGGGATCGCAGCCGCCGTTGCTCGTCGCGCACTCGTCGATGTCCGTGCAGCCGGTCTTCCCGGTGCCCGCGTACCCGCTCGGGCAATGACCGCAGGTGAAGCCGCCGGCCGTGTTGAGGCACGTCGTTCGCGCGTCGCAGCCGCCGTTGTCGACCGCGCACTCGTCGATGTCGCGACAGCCCGTGGTGCCGGTCCCCGTGTAGCCCTTCGGGCACGCACCGCAGGTGAAGCCGCCCGGCGTGTTCGTACAGGTGGTGAGCGCATCGCAGCCGCCATGGTTCTGCGCGCATTCATCGATGTCGGCGCATTCGGCGCCGCGCGCCTCGAAGCCGGGCGTGCAGGAGAGGTCGAAGCGCCCACCCTCCGGGAGCACCAGCGCATGAGGAGGCTTCGCTTCATTGTCCCCCGGCCGCATGGTGAGCTCGCTCTTGTTGCTCACCTTTTGCGAGCAGCTCGCCATGCCCGCTACGACGAGGAGCAGCGCGCCGAGAACCTTCGCACCCTGGGAATCAGGCGTGGTCGCTCGTCGATGACTGCGCGTTCTCGATAGACCTGTCCACATTCGGTGGGTGAACGGCCAGCGCGCGCCGCGCTGAAGGCCTGGCGTCGAGAAATGTGTCTTTGCCTCGCCGCCCGAGCGCCTCCACATTTCGCGCGCGCTGCCGTCCGACCTCATGCATCGCGCCGATGACGGCTCGGCTGGCGGCCGGTCATTCGATCCCTGTGGCGCGTTGACGACGTGGCCGGCGCTCGGCGGTTTTCCTCGCGAGCTTGACGCGATGGGCGTGGTTCCTAGGACGATCCTATGATCCCGCCGAGCGACGAGGGCCCCGAAACCCAACCGGAGCCGTCGAACGACGCGCTTCTCCAGCGGACGCGCGAGCGTCTGAAGCGTCTGCTCGCGCACGACCCCGAGCTTGCAGTCTCGCAGCCCGACGCTGAGGCCGTCGCGGCGATCCACGCATCTGCCACCACGATCGAGACCGTAGCAAAGGCGTTCGAGCTCTACGCCGACCGCCCCTTCGTCGCAGAGCGCGCTTACGAGTGCGAGGCGGATGGAAGCGTTCGTCTCTTGCCGGAGCTTCGCAGGCATCGGTATCGCGACGTCTGGGCGCGCGTGGAGGCGTTCGCCAGCGGCCTCACGCACCAGAAGCTCGCTGGGCCAGGCAGCTTCATCGGCATCTGCGGCTTCGGCAGCGTCGACTGGGTCGTCGCCGACCTTGCCGCCATCCGTCTCGCCGCCGTGTCGGTCCCGATGCAGACGAACATGAGCCCGGCCGATCTGCAGCAGATCATCGGCGAGGCCGAGCTCTCCCTGATCGTCTGCAGCGTCGAGCAGCTCGATTCCATCGAGGCCGTGCTCCCTCGCTGCCCGTCGGTGAAGAGCCTCGTCGTGATGGACCTGCGTGAGGGGGACAGCGCCGCCGAGGCGATGTTCGAGCGCCGCAAGCAGGCGGGGCTCGCTGAGAGCGGCGCCGTCGTGCTCACGATGCGTGAGGTCGAGGAGCGGGGACGCTCCGCAGGGATCGTCCCGATGGTCTTGCCGGCATCGCGCGGCGAGCCCGATCCCCTGATGACCCTCATCTACACCTCGGGCTCCACCGGGACCCCGAAGGGCGCGATCGTGACGGAGCGCTTGCTCCGCGAGCAGTGGCAGCGGGGCTTCTTCTACCGGCTCGGTGACGCGCTTCCGGAGCTCCCGCAGATCACGCTGGGCTACATGCCGCTGAATCACGCTGCCGGTCGGATGAACGTCATGATGACGGTCCTCCGCGGGGGGATGATGGCGTTCGTCGCGAAGAGCGACATGTCGACGTTGTTCGATGACTTCCGGCTCGCGCGCCCGACGATGGCGATGCTGGTGCCGCGCGTGTCCGCGACGATCTACCAGCACTATCAGGCGGAGCTCGTTCGACGTACGGAGGACGTGACGGACGAGGGAGAGCGGGCGCGGATCTCGGATCGGATCATGGAAGAGATGCGCGGCTCGTTCCTCGGCGACCGCCTCTTGCTCGTGACCACGAGCACCGCGCCGACGCCGCCGGAGGTCGCCGACTTCCTCCGCCGCTGCTTCCTCGTTCCCGTCATCGACCTGTACGGCTCGACGGAGGCAGGCCTCGTGACGCTCGACGATCGCCTCGTCCCGGCTCCGGGCCTCGAGTGGAAGCTCGTCGACGTTCCCGAGCTCGGCTACCGGACGACCGATCGCCCATACCCGCGCGGCGAGCTCCACGTGAAGTCACGCTTCCTCGTCCCGGGCTACTACAAGAACGAGCGTGCGACGCGTGACCTCTTCGACGACGAAGGCTTCCTGAACACGGGGGACATCGTCGAGCAGCGAGGGCCCGACCGACTCTTGTGGATCGATCGCGCCAGGAACGTCCTCAAGCTCGCGCAGGGAGAGTTCGTCGCGACGTCACGCCTCGAGGGCATCTTCAGCGCGCAGAGCCCGTACATCCGGCAGATCTACGTGCATGGGAGCGGCTTTCGCTCGTATCTCCTCGCCGTCGTCGTTCCCAATCTCCCAGCGGTGACGGCGTACCTCCGCGGTCGAGGGATCGAGCCGGACGACGCCGCGATCAAGGAGCTCGTCCGGAGTGAGATCCACCGCATCGCCCGCGATGAGCACCTACGCGGCCACGAGGTGCCGCGCGACTTCATCATCGAGCGCGAGCCGTTCACGATCGCGCGCGGCCTGCTCACCGACAGCAACAAGCAGTCACGGCCTCGCCTGGCGGCGCGTTACGGCAAGGACCTCGCGGCGCGGTACACCGCGATCGAGCGGGCGCAGATCGAGGAGCTCTACGGCCTCCACAGCAAGGGCGTGACGACTGCGACGATCGCCGAGCGCGTCAAGCGAGCGATGAGCGTCGTGCTCGGTCTCCCGGAGCTCGACGTCCGTCAGAGCGAACAGAGCTTCATCCAGCTCGGCGGCGATTCGCTCAGCGCCGTCAGCCTCGAGACGCTGATCCACGATCTGACCGGCGTTCGTGTGCCCGTGGGCTTCCTCCTCGATCCGACGAGCAGCGTCCACTCGCTCGTCGAGTACGTCGAGGGGGCGCTCGCCGGCAAGGTACGCCGCAACGTCACGTTCGCGGAGGTGCACGGCGCCGGCGCGAAGTCCGTCCGGGCCGAGGACCTCCGGATCGAGAAGTTTCTAGGTCCCGAGGAGATCGAAGCTGCGCGCGCCTCGAAGCCGGCCAGCGAGCTACCGGCGCGGGCCGAGGTCGCGTTGCTCACGGGGGCGAACGGGTTCCTCGGAAGGTTCCTCACCCTCGAGCTCCTCGAGCGGCTCTCGGGCGAGCGGAAGAAGGTCTACGCGCTCGTGCGCGCCCCGAGCGACGCGGCTGCGTTCGAGCGTCTCGCCAGCTCGTACCGCATGGATCCGGCGCTCTCACGACGCTTCGACGAGCTGTCGGCCGGCGGGCGCCTCACGGTGCTCGCCGGCGATCTGATGAAGCCGCGCCTCGGCCTCGCCGAGGACGTCTACGCTCGTCTCGCAGAGGAGGTCGACCTCGTCCTCCACAACGGGGCGCTGGTGAACCATGCGCTCGGCTACGCGGCGATGTTCGAGCCGAACGTGCTCGGCACCGTCGAGGTGATGCGCTTCGCGCTCGCGCGGCGCATCAAGTCGATGTCGTTCATCTCGACCATCGCGGTGCTCTATGGCGTCGACCGGACCGAGCCGGTCCGTGAGGACGAGGATGTGCGTACGCTCTTCACCGAGCGTCCCACCGAGGCCGGCTACGCGGCGGGATACGGCGGGACCAAGTGGGCAGGCGAGCTCCTCCTGCGTGACGCGCACGAAAAGCTCGGTCTCCCGGTGGCGGTGTTCCGCCCGAGCGAGATCATGGCGCACCGTCGCTATCACGGGCAGGTGAACGTCCCCGACTTCTTCACCCGGCTGCTCGCAGGCATCGTCTACACCGGCCTCGCGCCCCGGTCGTTCTATACGGCGGACGCTCCCGAGCGCGCGAAGCACTATGACGGCACGCCGGTCGACGTCGTCGCCCGGTCGATCGCGACGCTCTCGATCGCGCGCGGCGGAGGCGAGGCTGCGCGTCCCGCCGTCCGTGCGACGTACGATACGTATCACGTGGTCAATCCCCACCAGGACGACGGGATCTCGCTCGACGTCATCGTCCACTGGGTGAAGACGGCGGGCTACCCGGCGAAGCGGATCGCCGACTACGACACTTGGTACAAGATGTTCCGCGAGCGTCTCACGTCGCTCGCCGAACCGAAGCGCCAGCACTCGCCGCTCGCGATCCTCCATGCCTGGGAGCACCCGCAGGGGGATCACGGGCAGCCCGTGCTCGACACCACTCACATCCTCGAGCGCCTCCGCAGCATCGAGCCGAGCCTGGCCGACTTCCCGCACGTGAGCGAGGCGTTCATCCACAAGGAGCTCGACGACATGGCGGTGCTGCACCTCATCGATCGGCCGTTGCGGATGGCGGGCTGAGACGTGGCTTCGCTCAGTACGCGCTTCGTAGGATCGCGAAGACGAGCACCCCCGTAACGGACACGTAGAGCCAGATCGGGAAGAGGATCTTGGTGATCTTCTTGTGCGTGTCGAACCTGCGGCGGAACGCGAAGTAGAACGCCGCGAGGCACATCGGTACGACCGGGATCGAGAGGATCACGTGGCTCGCGAGGAGCACGAGGTACGCGACGCGTGCGCCACCGGTACCCGGGTACTTCGTGTCGCCGTGGACGTAGTGATAGGCGAGGTAGCCGACGAGGAAGAACGCGCTCGACGCGAATGCCGAGAGCATGAGCGCCTGATGGCGCGCCACGCGCTTCTTCTTGATCGCGACGACCGCGAGGACGAGCAGCACGGCCGCGGTCGCGTTGAAGCCCGCGTTGACGGCGGGCATGAACGAGAGCGCGCCGGGATCGCCGCTCCCCTGTCGAAGGAGCAAGAGGTACGCGAGCACCGCCAGGGCGACGACCGAGACGACGCCGTTCACGATCCAGAACGGGCGATCGCCGCTCTGTGCAGAGGTTGCCGTCGACGACATGGGCCACCGCATAGGGCAGCCGCAGCCGGGCGCCAAGCGCCGTGCTCGATCAGTCGGGGTCGCGCTCAGTTCGGGTCGCGCTCAGTCACGCATGTGCTTGCGGATCTTGCCGAGGGCCTGCTCCTGGAGCTGGCGGATGCGCTCGCGCGACAGGTTGTACTTGTCGCCGATTTCCTTGAGCGTGAGCTCGTCTTCGTCGTCGAGGCCGAAGCGCCAGCGGATGATGCGCGACTCGATCGGCGTGAGATGGCCGAGCAGGCGCCGCACCTCTTCGCCCCACTTCTGCGAGATGAGGGTCTCGTAGGGCGACTGCATGTTCTCGTCCTGGAGGAAGTCGATGAACTTTCGCCCGTCCTCGTCGCCGACCGGGCGATCGAGCGAGAACGGCGTCTCCGCCCACGCGCCCTTCACCTTGTCGAGCTTCTCCTGGGGGATGCCCGTCTCCTTCTCGAGCTCGTCGAGCGTCGGGTCGCGGCCCGTGCGCGCGATGACTGCCTGCGTGGCGCGCTGCACCCGGTTGTGCGTGTCGAGCATGTGGACCGGGATGCGGACGGCGCGGCCCTTGTCGGCGAGCGCACGGCTGATCGCATGACGGATCCACCACGAGGCGTAGGTCGAGAAGCGGTAGCCGCGCGTGTGATCGAAGCGCTCGACCGCCTTCATCAAGCCGATGTTGCCCTCCTGGATCAGATCGATGAGCGGAAGGCGGCCCCGGTTGTAGCGACGAGCGATCGAGACGACGAGCCGGAGGTTCGCCTTCACGAACTTGTTCTTCACGCGCTTGCTATGGCGCGAAGCCTCCGAGATCGACGTGAGGTACTTCTTGAAGGCCGGCGTGTTCGCGAGGGTCGGAGCGTCGGGGTCCGGCGTTCCGGCTGCTTGCGCGATCGCGATGCCCTCCTCCTCGACGTCCTCGACCGCCGGCGGGGCGCCGAGCTTCCGGACGGTCTCCTCGGCGTGCGCGATCCAGAGGCGATCGGAGTCCGCGAGTCGGATCGCCCGCCCGAGGCTCTCGCTCACCGCGCGGTACTTCTTCTCCTGCTCTTTGGTGAGCTTGTTGCGCTGCTTCTTGTACGTCTTGCAGAACTTTCGCAGCTCGCCGATCTGCGGGAGGTCGATCGCCTCCTCGTCCTTCGGGAGGTCGGCTTCGAGCGCGTCGAGAGCGTGCTCCACCGCGGGGAGGAAAGAGAGGATGGCACACCAGTGCTCGATCTCGGCCTTCTCGACGTCGACCGCGGTGCCGAGCTCTTCTTCCTGCCCCATGACGGGGTGGGTCGCCATCTCGCGGAAGTAGCGCGCGAGCATCGAGTCGCCGCCGCCTTCCTCCACCTTCGCCTTGGTGGTGGATCGCGGACGCTCTTCGCCGCTTTCCTCGGTTTCGGATGCCTCCTCGAACTCGAACTCGTCTTCGAGGACGACGACCTCGCCTTCGCCCTCCGCGTTCGGGCTCGAGCCTCCGGCGAGGTCCGCGTCGGACTCGTCATCGGGCGGGGCGACGACAGGCTCAGCGAGCGCGGCGTTGCTCTTCTTGCTCATCGCAGCCTCGTTCTTGGCGGAGCCGCGTGACTCCGTCGCTCGAGTGGGTTTGGGGGACGACGACCTTCGGGGCATGGATGGGAAGCCGGCGCGGACCTTTGACAACTAGCGGGGTCGGAGTCAGACCGTGACGAGCACACGGAACGCTGGGGACATGCAGGACGTCCGTGACTGGATTCGCCATGGTAGCGAGATCCGAACGTCCGTGTGCGCCCGAAAAATTGTGCAAATACCATTCTCGCGCATCGCTCCTCGTGGCGGGATCTGGCTCTGCTGGTGAAAGGCCCATGAAGATAGGGGCGCCGCGGCCCCCTTCCGTCTTGGTCCTGTGACGGTGGCGGATGTATGTGATTCTGCGTGTCGCGCGGGCCGTTAGAAAGTCGACGCCATTCTTTGTACGCCCACACGTGGTCGGCGGTTCGGTCTCGCTGGTCGCGCGCCGGAGGCATCGTCCTCGGTTCCTTGATGCACGCGGCCGGCCATGCGTTTCTCGCCGCCGCCGCTGGGGTGCTCGCCCGTGCCCTTGCGTGGGGGGCGGCCCCGATGGTCGGGGGATCCACGTCAGCGGTTGCACGCCTTCACCTGTCTGGGGCGCCGGACAAGGCGGTATTGGTGCTCGCCGTCGCCGGCGTGTTCGCGGCGATCGTCAAGTTGGTTGGCGGCGCGCTCTCGTCGTGGGCGGAGGCGCGCGTGGCGGGTGATGTCGCCGCGCGTGTTCGCCTCGCGGTGCTCGATTCCGTCCTTGCTCTCAACCGCTTGCATACTCCACGACACGTCGATCATGGATCGAGTGCCATCGGCGCGGTTGGCACGCATGCGGATCGGCTCGCCGCTCTGACGAGCCACGTCGCCGACGTCGAGCGGGGCGTGGCGCACGGCGTGCTTGCCGAGGTGCGCGCGGCGGTGCAGCTCATCCCTCTCGGGGCGCTCCTCGTCGTCCTCGCTCCGCGGCTGGCCGGCAGCGCGGTCGTCGCCCTCGGCGGATTCGGGGTGCTCGCGTTCGGGCTCCGCCGCGCGTTCAAGCGCGCGCATGCGCGAGCGACGGCCTCGTCGAGCGCGCTCGTCGAGGCGGCGGACGAGGCGGTCCGGCATGCGGAGCTCTGGGCGACGTATGGAGCGAAGCGGCGCATCCGCGCGCACGTCGCCAGCGTGGGCCGCGCGATCGCGCGCGAGGCCGCGCGGATCCGCGTCCGTGCGTCGCTCCTGTCGTCGACGAGCGAGGTCCTCGGCGCTACGGCGCTCGTGCTCGTCCTCCTGCTCGCGTCGCGCGGCGCGCTGGGCGTGGATCACGGCACGGTGGTGCCGTTCGCGATCGCGTTCTTCATGGCGTATCGGCCGCTGCGCGATCTCGTCGACGCGCGCCTCGCGCGAGCGCGGGGTGAGGAGGCGCTGCGTGCCGCGCTTGGTGAGACCGCGGAAGCGCCTCCGTCACGTGGGGCGACCCCGGCGGCGCCGACGGCCATGTCCTGGACGCTCGACGAGCTCGTCCTCTCCGGCGTGCGCACGCAGCACGGCGAGCACACGCCGCTCTCGATCACCGTGCCGCCCGGATCGATCGCGGCGGTCGTCGGGCCCACGGGGACGGGGAAGACGTCGTTGCTCCGCGTGCTGCTCGGGCTCGATCCCGTCCGCGAGGGCGAGATCCGCTACGGGGCGCTCGTCCTCGATGCGTCGTCGTCTCCTGTCGACAGGGCGTCGGCGGTGGAGGAGCGTGCTGGCGTCGGGCCGGGGGCGCGGCCCTTTGCGTGGGTGCCGCAAGATGCGCCGATCGTCGGCGACACGCTTGCGATCAACGTCGGGCTCGGCCGAGCGGACGACGACGCGGCGATCCCCGATCCGGCGCCGGTGTTGGCCCAGCTCGGGAACGAAGCGCTCGGCACGGCGCTCGGTGACGAGGTGCTCGGGACCGCGCGTCCGCTCTCCGGCGGAGAGCGCCAGTGGATCGCCGTCGCACGTGCGCTCGCGACGGGGCTGCCTGTCCTCTTGCTCGACGAGCCGACGAGCGCGCTCGACGGAGCGTCGCAGGCGCGCCTGCTCGAGGCGATCGCGCGGCTGCGCGGGGAGCGTACGGTGATCCTCGTGACGCACCGCCCGGAGCCGCTCGCGATCGCAGACGTGATCGTTCGGCTCGAGCCGCTCACCGACGGAGACGGACTGCCTGGATCTCCGAACCCAACGCATCGGCCGACAGACGTCCGGCGCTGAAGGACGCGAGCTCCATCGTCGTGGCGTCGATCAGGGCGATGACCGGCATCTTGGGGTGGGCGCGCTCCTGGAGCTTCCCGAGCTTCGTGAAGCCGCCGTCGAGCGCGCTCCACGCCCAGTAGTGGGGCTCCCACCAGCTCAAGAGATCGGCGCTGGTGGGGGCCTCGCCGGTGGGGGTCCGTTCGCCGAGGACGGAGAGGACGACCGTTTTTTCCGGCGTGAAACGCAGGTCCTCGAAGAACTGCTTGCTCTCCGCATCCCATGTCGTGGCGAGCACGAGGACGATGACGTCGTGCTTCCTCTCCTCGGGGTCGAACAGATCGGCGAGCTGGACGCGGGTGCTCTGGACCAGCGTGGAAGGCACCGGATTGCGGCTGCCGCGGATGGCGGTCTCGAACACGACGTTCGGGATCACGTTGCCGGGTGTCGAGCTCCCTCGCGCTCGTGGCGTCCAGCCGAGGTTCTCCGTCGGGTAGTCCTCGCCGTACGGATTTTTCGCTGGCGGCGACGCAGGTTCGGTCGTCGCCGCGTCACGTGCTGGCTTGGCTGCATCCGTTCCCGCGTCGCCCTTCGTCGGGGCTTCACATGTCGCGAGGTCGGCGCAATCGGCCTCCGTGCAGGAGGCGAGGCTCATCGCGGCGCATCCGAGAACGAATAGGAACGCGGCTGCAGAGTGGAAGGTTCGTCGTCGCATCGTGCCCCGGACGGTTCGGCCGTGGCCGAGCGGAGTTGCTCGGATCCCGCCTGAGCCGAGGAGCCCTCGTGTGACGCCCCCCGGCGTCGACACCATAGCAGAGTCGCGATCTCCACGACCTCCGTGATCTCCGCAGATCGCGACCCGCGAACGGAGGACGAGCTGTCAGCCGAGGACGTCGATCTCCGGTCCGGCCGTCACCGTGATCGTGTCGGCGCGGAAGAGATCGCCGTCGAGGACGTACGCGCCGGTCGCTTGGGGGAAGCGGAGGACGAGCTCTTTCGCGAGGGCATCGACGCGCGGGCCGAGCAGCGGGCGCGCCGCGAGGACGAGCGGCATCTGCGGCCCGAGCGCGCGCGGACCGAGCGGTGTGGCCACGACATGAAAGCGATCGTGCTCTTCGCCCGCGCGTCGGGTGAGGCGCATCCCGAGCCCGAGGTCACGCACCACGCTCGCGCAGAGGAGGCTCACCCGATCGAACGGTGCGGGCTCGCCGTCGACGCAGATCGCGCACGGGCCGGGGGCGAGCACCGATCGCGCGAAGCGCGAGCCGACGAAGCTCCCTCCGAAGACCCGCGCGACGATCCTCGCTGCCGCGAGGTTGCCGCCGGCGCCGCGCGCGTCGTAGACCTCGAAGAAGCGCGCGACCAGGCCGGCGCCGAAGATGAAGCCGACGCGCTCGCGGACGTGTCGATCGTCTCGAGACGAGATGCGGAGCGTCGGGCGACGGGTCGAGCGGATCGATCCGTCGGCGATCGCGTCGAGCAGTCGGGCGGCGTAGCGCACCGGGTCGCCGGTCATGCCCCAGTTACGTGCGACGGTGCCCACGGTGCCTCCGGGCGCGAGCGCGATCGGCGGGAGCGGCTTCTCGCCGAACGTGCGCGTGAGCGCGCTCACGCCGGCCATGTACGAACCGTCGCCGCCAGCAAGGACGACCGCGTCCGAGCCATCGCCTCGTGCGCGTGACGCCAGCGTGCGCGCGACCTCGTCGAGGTCGTCCTGTGACGTGGTCTCGAACACCTCGATGCCGGGACGGGGGCGGCGGAGCTCGTCGAGCAGCGCCCCGGCCCGTGCGAGGTGTCGCGCTCCACGCGCGCGCGACAGGCGAGCAGCGTTTCGGTTCACGACGACAGACGCGCGCAACGCTCGTTGCTCTCCTTGCTACCTGCTGCGAAGGCAGGCTAGCTCTTACACCATGAGGCGGTCTGCTCGCATCCTCTCGTTCTCCCTTCCCGTGCTCGCGCTCGTCGCGGTTGCTGCTTGCGGGAGCCCTGCCTTGCGGGCGGCAGAGCAGGGCGACAGCGCGAAGCTCCGCGCCGAGATCGCCGAGAAGCACGAGCGCGGGAAGCTCTCGAACGACGAGGCCGCCGATCTCGCGCGCGCCGTCGCCGAGCGCGAGATCGCCACGGCGACGGACGAGGCCACCGCGCTCGCGCGTCTCCGCGAGACGCGAGCGTGTGCTGCGGAGCTCGACGACGCGCTCGGCGAGCGGATGAAGAAGCGCGACGGTGCCGGCGCCGAAGCGGCGCTCTCGCGTCTCGAGGACGGCAAGCTCGGTGACGGCGACGCGCGCGCGTGGCTCGACGACGCGGACGATCGATGGCGTGCGGTCGGAGCACGGACGCTCCATCGCGAGGAGGACCGCGCGCGGCGTCAGGCGGCCATCCTCGATCCGAGCGCGCGCGTCCGTCGCAGCGCGATTCGTGCGGCGGCGACCGCGAAGGACGCGAGCGATCTCGACCTCCTCTTCGAGACCGCACGGGTCGACCCGGAGCTCATGCTTCGCAACGAGGCGCTCCGATCCATGAGCGCGATCCTTCGCGGGCTCGACGACAAGGCGCGCGACAAGGCCCGCCCGAAGGCGGCGGAGCTTGCGGTGAAGCTCCGCGATCTCTGGACAGCCGGCGACGACGCGCTCAAGGAAGACGTCGCCGTCGCGTGGGGGCTCGCGCCGGTGTTCGAGAACGGCGGCCGCGAGGCGCTGCGCGTCGCGGTGGCGAACGAGAAGGGGCCGGGCGCGATCGCCGCGGCGGGCGTGGTGATGCGCTCCGCGAGCAAGGACCCGGAGCTGATGACGTCGGCGAGCGCGCTGCTCGCGCGGACGATCGTCGACGGGTCGCGTCGCGATCGGTTGCATGCGCTCGCGGTCGCGCGCGCGGAGGGCCCGGTGCTCGACGCGATCCGCAAGGCGGCCCAGGACGACGATCGCGAGGTGAAGGTGCCCGTGCTCGCGCGCCTGCTCGACTCGAAGCCCGATCGCGATGCGGCGAGACGCGAGCTCGTTGCCATCGCGGGCTATGGAGTGCAGGGCTCTTCCGGCAAGGCCGACGACCCGCGCGCGCTGGAGCACGCCATCCGTGCGCGTCACGCGCTCGCGGCGGCAGGCGAGCTCCGCATCCAGGCGTGGATCGAGCAGGAGCTCGCGGCGTCCGAGGCGCAACGAAAGACGTCGGCTGCCTCCGCGCTCGCCGCCCTCGGGCGTCCTGCCCGCGCGGCGCTCCTGCTCGCCGATCCCGATCCGAGCGTCCGCACGCGCGTCGCCTGCACGCTGATGACGGCATCGCGCCGCTGATGCCCCTCGCGGCTGCGGAAGGCGGCGCCTCCGGCGTCGACTGCCCGCGTGTGGCCGAGGTGCGCTGGTACGAGGCCTGCTCTCGCGCCACGCATGGACTTCCATCGCCATTTCGCACTGGGACTCGCGGCCACGGCCATCGCATGCGGAACGGCCGCCGGCGTGCCGTCGTCGAAGCCGATGGGAAACACGCAGCAGCCGCTCGAGGCGCTCGTCCCGTTGCAAGGCTGCGGCGAGGTCGAGGCCTACCTTCGCGAGCGGCTCACCGCCGACGTGAACCGCTATGTCGATCAGATGGTCGAGCAGATCGAACAGCTCGACAGGAGCGAGGGCGCTGGTGGCTCCAGTGGGAACCTGTCCAACGACGCCCCGCGGCCGAGCCCGGAATACTCGATGAACGCGGCCAACTCCGCCGGTGCGAGCAACTCCTCCGGGTCGAGTGGCTCCGGCGCGTCGCAGACCTCGAAGACGAACAACCAGGTCGCGGGCGTCGACGAGGCGGACTTCGTCAAGAACGACGACAAGTATCTCTACATCGTCGCGAACGGCGCGCTCCGCATCCTCCAGGCGTGGCCTGCGAACGAGGCCCGCGAAGTCGCAAAGGTCACGCTCGGCGGCGAGCCTCGCAAGCTCTTCGTCGAGGGCGATCGCGCGCTCGTCTATCTGGCCGTTCCCCCGAGCTCCAACAGGGCCGACTCGTTCGGGGGCAGGTACTACGGCCGCGGCGAGTGCACGTACGGCTACGACTGCGTACCCTCCGGTGACGGGACGCAGACGAAGGTCCTCGTCTTCGACATCGCCAACCGCGCGGCGCCGGCGAAGGTGCGCGAGATCGATCTCTCGGGCTCGCTGCTCTCGGCGCGCCGTATCGGCAACACCGTCCACACCGTCGTCGTCGACGCTCCGCGCGCGCTCGACGGCCTCGAGAGTTACCCAGCGGACGTCGAGGTGGACTATCGGGCCGACGCGAGCACGCAGAGAGCGGCCATCAAGGAGGCCTGGGAGGCCCTCCGGAAGCGCAACCTGGCGGCGATCGCGAACGTCGACGCGCTCGCGATGGTGCCGACCGCGACGGAGTCCGGCGCGCCGCTCGTCCCCGCGTGCACGGGCTACTATCGCCCGAGCGTCGCCGAGGGCAGGACGTTCACGACGCTCTTCTCGATCGACATCGCCGGCGGTAGGCCGACCACGGCGACGGTCGTGAGCGATCCCGGTGTCGTCTACGCGTCGGAGACGGGCCTCTACATGAGCGTGCCGCATTCGCGGTCGCCCGAGGGCAGCTGGTACGACAGCATGCGCTCGGAGGAGCACGCGAGCCTCGTCCACAAGTTCCGAATCGGCGCCACGCCGTCGCTCACGGGCTACGAGGCGAGCGGCATCGTGAAGGGGCGCGTGCTCAATCAGTTCGCCCTCGACGAGCACGCGGGACACCTCCGCGTCGCGACGACGTCGGGCCACACGCCCGATCCGAAGGTCCACAGCACGATGAGCGTGCTCGAGCGGCAGGGGAGCGCGCTCGTTCTCGAAGGCAAGATCGACGACATCGCGCCGACGGAGGACATCCGCAGCGTCCGCTTCGATGGACCGCGCGGCTACGTCGTGACGTTCAAGAAGACCGACCCGCTCTACGTGTTCGATCTCGCTGACCCGAGGGCGCCGAGCATCGCCGGCGAGCTGAAGATCCCCGGCTTCTCGACCTACATGCACATGATGGATGACCAGCACCTGCTCACCATCGGTTACGACGCGGAGGACCAGGGCACCTTCGCGTGGTTCAGCGGCGTCATGCTCCAGATCTTCGACGTCTCCGACATGAAGAATCCGAAGCTCGCGCACAAGGAGGTCATCGGGACGCGCGGCTCGAGCTCGGAGGCGCTCACCAACCACCTCGCGTTCAACTACTTCGCGCCGAAGAACCTCCTCGCGCTCCCCATGACGGTCTGCGAAGGCGGGGCGGGCGGCTCCTCCGGTACCGAAATGACCTTCAGCGGGCTCATGGTCTACGACGTCACCGCGGAGAGCGGATTCGCGAAGCGCGGCCAGGTGAGCCACCCGAACTCGTCCACCGGAGCGAACGCCTACGACTCGCGCGCGTGCAGCAACTGGTGGACGAACGCGCGCTCCGAGGTCCGGCGGAGCGTCTTCATGGACGACTTCGTCTATTCGATCTCCGAGCGTCGCGTGAAGGTGAACGGGCTCGGGAACCTCGCGTCCGACGTCGCGGAAGTTTCCCTCGAGCAGTGAACGTCTCCAGCGCGTACGAGCGCCCGGCGGCCGTTGACATGGCCGACCGGGCGCCTGTACGACTTTGGCGCGATGCGAAAGAACGTTCTCGGTCTGGCTCTCGTGGCGACACTCGCGCTCGGTTCGACGGGCTGCGTCAAAAAGATGATCCTCAACGGGCAGATCCGCTCGACACGCATCGGGGCGGGAGCAGCCGACACGATTGGGGACTACGAAGTCGCGCGCGGCGCGGCAGCCGGTGGTGTCCTCCAGTTCGAGGGCATGCACCGCCTCGCTCCGGACAACGAGGACGCCCTCTTCATGCTCCTCCGCGGCTGGGCCGGGTGGGGCTACGCATTCGCGCAGGACGACTACGAGGTCGCCACGCTCGCTGGCGACGAGGCGACCGCCGAGTACCACAAGAAGCGGGCGAAGCTCGCCTTCGACCGGTCGATCTCCTACGGCCTCGAGCTGATTGGAAAGCGCGACGAGGGGTTCACGAACGCGAAGAAGAACGCCGACACGCTCAAGGCGTGGCTGCAGGAGCACTTCGACGAGAAGGAAGACGCCGAGACGCTCTTCTGGCTCGGATCGGCGTGGCTCGCCCGCGTCAACATCCTGAAGGACGAGCCGGAGTACGTCGCCGACCTCTTCGTCGGGGTCGCGATCCTCGAGCGAAGCCGGGACATCGACCCGGAGCTGATGGCGTGGGGCGCCACCTCGACGCTCGCCGCCTACCACGCGCGGGCCGCCATGGCTGAGCTCGACGAGGCGAAGAAGCTCCTCGATCTCGCCCTCGAGAAGACGCAGCGGAAATCCCTCGCCATCCTGGTCAATTACGCCAAGTACGCGTGCATGAAGTCGGACCAGGCGCTCTACGAGAAGGTCCTCAACGAGGTCCTCTCCACCGAGGATCCGGACCCGAACCTGCGGCTCCAAAACACGATCGCGAAGCGCCGCGCGAAGCGGGCGCTCCACAAGTCCGCGATGGAAGACTGCGGCTTCGAGGCCCCCGCGCCGGCGAAGCCCGCCGCAGCCGCCCCGGGCGGCGACGCTCCTGCCATCGCCGCAAAGTGAACGCGGGCCGAAGGCCCACCGAGACCGAACGAGAGCGAGGTCGAGGGGATCGCGCCTCGTACGAAGGGCAGCGCCCCTCGTATGAAGATGAGACGCGGCCGCGAATACATTGCTCTTGCGGCTTTTCCGTCCATACGTAGGGTCGACTTGGCGGCCCCGGTCGCTATCCGAGCGTCTGAATGAGGAAGAGGAAGGAGACGTCTTCCATGCTTCGAAGATTCGTCACGATGGTCGCCGTCATGGCGGCCATGCTTGGCTTCTCCCGGACCGCACTCGCGGACGCGAAGGAGATCAAGCTGGGAACCCTCGCGCCGAAGGACTCTGCCTGGGGCAAAGTCTTCAACGCGTGGAGCAAGGCTGTCGAAGAGGAGAGCAGCGGAGCGGTCAAGCTCACGTGGTTCTTCAACGGCAGCAAGGGCGACGAGGTCGCCATGGTCGGCAAGATGCGCAGCAAGGAGCTCGACGGCGCGGCGATCACCGCGACCGGGCTCACGCAGATCTGGCCGCACATCGGCGCGCTCCAGATGCCGGGCCTCTTCCCCACCTGGGCGAAGCTCGACTCCGTCCGCGAGAAGGTGTCGCCCAAGTTCGACAAGGAGTTCGCGCAGCAGGGCTTCGTCATCCTCGGCAAGGGTGACGTCGGCATGGCGCACCTCATGTCGCGCGGCATGGCGGTTCGCACGCCGGAGGACCTGAAGAAGGCGCACCCGTTCTACATCGCGGGTGATCCCATCGGTCAGAAGTTCCTCGAGACCGTCGGCGTCCCGTCGCCGAAGGCCCTCGGTGTCCCGGCGATCCTCCCCGCCGTCTCCTCGCGCGGCGAAGGCGCGATCGACGTGATCAACTCGCCGTCGATCGCGGCCGAGCAGCTCGGGTGGGCGCCGCACATGACGCACATCAACAACCTCCCGAGCGGCATCGGCATCGGCGCGCTCGTCATGTACAAGGAGACCTACGACGGCCTCCCGGCCGACGCGAAGGCCATCCTCGAGCGCACCGGCAAGAACACCGGCAAGCTCCTCACCGATCGCATCCGCGCGATCGACGAGGCGGCGTTCAACCGCCTGAAGGCGAGCAAGACGGTCGTCGAGCTGAACGACGCGGAGAAGGCCGCCTGGGCGGCGGTGTTCACGAAGGTCCGCAACGCGCTCAAGGCGGAAGGCAAGATCCGCGCGGACGTGTTCGACGAGGTCGTCAACGCCGCGAAGTGATGCCTCCTTCGCTGGTCGCCTCGAGCGGCGAGCGAGCGAGAGTGCAAAAGAAGAAAGGCCTCGGAGCTTCGGCTCCGGGGCCTTTCTGTTGGTGCGCAGCACGCCGTTTCCCATCCCGAGCGACGTCATCGATGCTTGCAACGTGCACTCGAACGCCGACGCCTCGAGGCTCGACGCGCTCTGCAAGCGAGTGAAGGTCAGCGAGCCTTGCGACGCCACTATGGCGGAGGCGGTCATGGATCGGCGTGGCCTCCAACGAGCTCGCGAATCCTTGTGTGCCCCCGCGATGGCCACCATACTCGCGGGGTGCAGAGCCGTCTCCACGCGCCCACGAACCTCGCGCCGGTCGATGACGCGTCGACGCTCGCCAGGTGGACGATGGCGCTCGTCGAGCGCGAGATCCCCGCGGAGGTCGAGCGCGCGCGCTTCCTCTCGCGCAGCGGCTTGAGCTCGGCGGCCGATCCCGACGCGAGCATTCCTGCGGAGACTGCGTGGGAGGTTTGGCGCGAGCTCACCGACGCACACGCCGACGAGGTCGTGGGGATTCACTTCGCGAGCGCTCTCCCCGAATCTGCGATCGGCGTCGTCGGCTATCTCGCCACCACGAGCGAGACCGTGCTCGACGGGCTCCGGCGCGTTGCGAGCTTCTATCGACTCGTGAAGAGCCCGTCATCGATGTGGATCGAGGAGGATGACCGCGAGGTGCGCGTCTTCGACGGCCCCCCCGCGGGCAGTCCTCCGTGGCCTCGGCACCTCGCTGAGGCCGTCGTCTTCGCGTACAAGGCCTTCATCGAGCGCGTGACCGGTCGGGCTCTCTTGCCGGTCGCCGTGCGCCTACAGCACGCGGCCCCCGCCTCGGCCCACCTCGTCCGCGCGAGCTTCGGGGCGGCCGTGCAGTTCGGAGCGACGCACAACATGATCGCGTTCGACGCGGCAGACGTGCGGCGCCGCTCGTTCCGTCACGATCCGACGCTCCACGCGTACCTCCTTCCCGTCGCCGAGCAGATGCTTCACCGCGCGACTGCGCAGGAAGACGACCCCACGCTGTCGATGCTCGAGCGCGCCATCACGTCGTCGCTTCCCTCGGGCAACGTGAGCCTCGAGCGAGCGGCGCGATCGCTCGGCGTCGGCGCGCGGACGCTGCAGCGTCGTCTCCGCGAACGGAGCCTCACGTTCCAAGGGATCGTGGACGACGTCCGCCGACGGCTCGCGAGCCGTCTCCTGGAGGACTCGTCGCGCTCCCTCAAGGAGATCACCTTCCTCCTCGGCTTCTCCGACCCGCGCGCGCTTCGTCGCGCACAGCGGAGATGGCGCACGCGACGTTCGTCGTCGAGCTCATCGCTCCCCGCGCTCGTCGATGACTAGAGCACCGAACTGGTTACGTGTTCTAGTCGGTCACCCAGCGCGTGCCGATCACCTCGATCGTGGCGGCGGCGAGCGTACCTGCCGCCTGCGGTCCTGGACCGCTCAGGACCTCGATGCCTGACTTGTGCGCTTTGACCACTCGGCTCATCGACGCGATATCGCGGAGCACGCTGGTCGAAGCCCCTGCCGCCTCGAGGACGCGATGGGTGTTCACGTTGTACGTGAACTGGATCTCTTTGCGGTCGGTGAAGCCGACGTAGGCCTCGAACGGTGGGAGCGACGCCGTCGCGATGCCGCGCGCGAGCGGCTCGTCCGTGTCTGGCATACGAACGGCCGCGAAGAGCGTGGGCCCATGGCAGATGGCGATGACCGGGAGCTTCTCTCGGAGGATCCGGTCCATCATCGCCGCGACGTCGGGGTGAGCCGTCAGCGTGGTGCCGCCTCTCGCGTCGGGCATCGCGACCGCGACGTCTTCATTGAAGCCGAGCCCGCCCGCCAGATAGACGGCGCCGTAGAGGCTCGCGTCGAAGCGCTTCGCCGCGACGGCCTTCGAGAGGATCTGCTCGGCCAGCTCACCCGTCTTCCCGGCGGGGTCGAGCTCCGCTCGACACCCGAAGCCGAGCGGCGCGGTCTTCGTGGAGATGGAGAGACTGTCGCGCTGGAACGAAGCGGGTCGACCGTCGGGCGTGAAGACTTGAAGGTGATAGCCGCGCTCGAGCATCGGCCGAGCCCACCCCATGAGCTCCTCCCACTGCGCGCCGTGCGAGGAGACGACGACGGCGATCGACCGGTCGCGTGTCACCCCGGCTGCGAGCGGCTCCTCGGGGAAGGCGGCCTCGATCGCGCGGAGCGCGACGTCGAGCTCGACGTCGGAGAGCTCGGCCCATCGCGCGCGGAGGTGGATGCGCTCGACCGCGTCGAGGCTCCGGTCTCCCGGCTCGACGCGAACGGGAACCTCCCAGAGCCCCATGCGAGGGAGCATCGCGAAGTAGGCCTGCCGGTCGACGAGCGTGAGGGCGCCCTCGCGGCTCCGGCGCAAGAGGTCGTCGAGGACGCGGACGTCGCGCTTCATGTACGCGGCCTGGAGCCTGCTGATGAGCGCGATCTCTTCCTCCCGCGGGAGGCGAACGAGGTGGTCGAAGAGACCGTCGCTGCGGATGGTGACCTCCGGATCCTCGGCGTACCGCTCGATGTACGCGACGCGGATCCGCTCGACACCACCGGCGTCGAGATCGTGGACCAGGCGCTCGAGACCATCTTGGCGCCGCTCTCGGTTCCAAGGAGCGCGGCTCGAGGCGATCGACCGGAGCGCGACCGCCATCCGATCGGGGCTGCCGGAGCGCCGTGCGTCGTCGATGCTTCCCTCCGAGACGATGGCCTCGCTCTGATCGTCGGTCGCCTCGACGTCGGGCGCGCAGCCCGAGCTCGCAGCGACGGTGCCGAAGAAGAGAGACGCGAGCAGGAGGTACTTCGTCTTACGTTGGAGCATGGTGCAGTATGAAAACGGGACCCCGGTATCGGCCAGCGACCCGAGTCGTCCGAACGCGACAAAAGCGTGACCGAGCACGTCACGAAGCGCAGGAATCAGCGACTTCGTCGATCCGGAAAGCATTCGCCGCGTTCGGGCATGGATCGCGACGCTTCCGCCACGCGACGCGGGCGGGGATTGACGGGATGTTCGCGAGCATCGCCGAAGCACTCGAGCATCCTCGCGAGCGCAGGTGAGACTGAATCGGGACGCATCGACTCCCGCGTGAGCGAGCTGGGCGCGAGCACCGATCGATCGTGGGCGGACTCTCGCGCTCCACCCGTTGAATCTTGCAGCAAAGGGGCACGAGCTCGGGGCGGACGCGAGCTCGCGTGCTCGCGTCTTACCTCTGCTTTCTGCGTGACTCCCGTCCAGCTCGTGTACGCTCGCGTGTGCAATGGCAGACGAGGAAAAGGCGGAGAGCCGAGAGGCCGGAGCCGACGAGAAGCGCGACGAACGCGGCTCGGAGAAGACCGCGGCCGACGCGCCCGGCGATGGGGAGAGCAAGAGCGGCAAGGCCGACGACGGGGATGCGGAGTCGGAGGGCGAGAAGGACGACGCGAGCGAGAAGAAGCGCGCCTCGTCGCCGTGGCCGAGCGCTCGAAAGAGCGAGCAGCCGCCGGCTGCGGCCAAGCCTGCGCCGAAGCCCGAAGAATCGGGCAAGGCAGCATGGGGCGCGCCGCTCGCGAAGCTCGATCGCGCCTGGACGACGCTCGAGTCGCGTCTCTGCGCGGGCGTGCTCGTCGCCGAGGTGCTGACGCTCGTCTTCTGGATCAGCATCCGCGCGCTCTCGGCGACCGGGCGCGCGGGCCCGGGCATGATCTTCCGTGCGCTCCTCACGGCGCTCGTCCTCGGCGCGATCGCGCATCGTGTGACGCGAACGCACGCGCGCCGCGAGGTCATCACCACCGCCGCCGTCCTGTCCGGTCTGGTCCTTGGCACCCAGTGGGGCGAGGCCGGCGTGATGTACTTCTCGAACCTCTTCGCCTGGCTCCAGAACGCGTCGATCCTCGTCTTCTTCGGCGGCGTGAGCGACCTCGCGAAGCGCTTCACGCTGTGGCTCGCGCTCCTCGGTGCGTCGCTCGCCACCGCGCAGGGAAAGCACATCAACGTCGACGTCGTGATGCGCTTCCTCTCGCCGCGCGCGCGGGTGCCGGTGGCGGTGCTCGGCTGGCTCGCCGCCGCTGTGGTGTCGATCTCGGCGTCGTGGGGCTTCTTCGATTACGTCGCCGTCGAGGAGATGCGCGCGCCGCCGACGATCGTCTGCCCGGGGGAAGAGGCCTCGGAGACGCCGAAGCGCTGTCCGGCGCCGCCGATGTCGAAGGTCGACAAGGTGATGTCGTCGGCGGGCCGCAACTTCTTCCTCGCCGGCCGGCAGATCTCGCTCGACCTCCGGTCGTTGCCAAAGGTCCTCGCCGGCACGCCCTACAACCAGTGGATGACGCCCCGCGAGTGGAACGAATGGCTCCGCGGCGGCAACTGGGAGAGCCGCTTCGCCGCCGAGGACGTGAAGGCCTTCGAGCTCCCCGAGGATGGCTCGGTCGAGTTCCGCAATCCGTCCGTCACCGCGATCCCCGGAGGTACGGAGGCGATCCCGAAGCTCCTCGTGCCGCTGATGAACCTCGTGTTCTCGTTCGGCCTGCTGGTGATCGGCATCCGCTTCATCCTGCGTTCGCTCCTGGCGATCTCGGGATGGGTGAAGGTCGATCCCGCCGCGGCTCACGGCGACGACGAGCTCGCGCACGCACATGACCAGTCGCCGGAGGCCGATCGGGCCGAGGCCAAGATGCAGGAGACGCACTCGTGAGCGCCGGCGTGAAGGATCAGGACGTCGTCAGCCCGAAGGCTGCGCGGACCGCATTCGGCGCGATCGGCGGTGTCGTCGCGCTGCTCGGTGCCCTCGGCGGAGCGCTTGCTGCGCTTATGGGGGCGCTTGCGCTCCTCGGCGCACCGCTGTTCGCCATCATGGGTGGCGCGGCGGAGCTCGCGTGGCTCACCCATCCGAACCCGGATCAGCAGGTCCTCCGGCGCCTCGCGTCGGACGTCTTCGGTCCGTACTTCGCCGGATCGCCGATCATCACGACGATCCCGCTGTTCACGTTCGTCGGCTACCTGATGGCCGAGTCGAAGACGCCCGAGCGTCTCGTCCGCGCGGCGACGGCGTGGCTCGGCTGGATGCCGGGCGGCCTCGCGATCGTGTGCGTGATCGCGAGCGCGATCTTCACCCTCTTCACCGGCGGCAGCGGTGTCACGATCATCGCGGTCGGCGGTCTGCTCCTCCCGGCGCTGCGCAAGAGCGGCTACTCGGAGAAGTTCTCGCTCGGCCTCGTGACGACGGGCGGCTCGCTCGGCCTTCTCTTGCCGTGGGCGCTGCCGCTGCTCGTCTACGCGATGATCACGGGCCTCGACTTCCAGCTCGTGAACAAGGCCGTCCTCCTGCCGGGCGGCTTCGTCCTCGCGCTCCTCTCCGCCTACTGCGTGTACGTCGGCGTGAAGGAGAACATCCCGCGCCAGAAGTTCGACGTCAAAGAGGCGCTCGCCGCGACCTGGGCGTTCAAGTGGGAGATGGGCGTCTTCGTGCTGCTCATCGTCAGCATCAAGACGCAGCTCGCGGGGATCGACGAGGCCGCCGGTCTCATCGCGGCGTACACGCTCGCCATCGAGGTCTGGGTCTACAAGGACCTCACGTTCAAGAAGGACCTCGTCCGGATCGCCCGTGGATCGATGGCGCTCGCGGGCGCAGTCATCCTCATCCTCGCCATGGCGAACGCCCTCGTCAGCTACGTCGGTGACGAGCACCTGCCGAACAAGGTGCTCGACGCGATGCTGAACCTCGGCTTCGACAAGACGTGGCAGTTCCTCATCGTGATGAACGTCTTCCTGCTCGTCCTCGGGATGATCATGGATGGCTTCAGCGCGATCCTCGTCGCCGTCCCGCTCGTCCTCCCGTTCGCGTCGTACTTCGGCCTCGGGCCGTTCCACGTCGCGATCATGTTCGTCCTGAACCTCGAGCTCGCGTTCTCGTGCCCGCCGCTGGGCCTGAACCTCTTCATCTCGAGCTTCCGGTTCAACCGGCCCGTCATCAGCCTCTATCGCGTGGTGATGCCGTTCGTGGGGCTCCTCACGTTCGCGCTGCTCGTCGTCACGTACGTGCCGCGGATCTCGAGCCAGCTCGTGCGGGGCGACATCCAAAAGTGGCGTCAGCAGGCCGAGAAGGAGAACCGCGTCCCGAGCGAGGCGTGGTTCCTCGAGTGCGTGCAGCTCGATCGGAACAACCCGAAGCCCTGCACCGAAGAGGACAAGCAGAAGTACCCCAACGGTCAGATGCCCGAGGTGGCGGTCCCCGACGACGCGCAGAAGACCGACGCGCCGCCGGTTCCCGGAGCCGAGGACGAGGACGATCTCGACGCGCTCATCCGAGGGAACGGCGCGCCCGAGGCCGGTGCCAAGCCGGTCGGATCGGAGTCGGAGGACGACCTCCTCGACGCGATCAAGGGCGCAGGCGGCGCGGCGACGGCCGACGCCGACGCCGACGCCGGTGAGGCACCGAAGCCGAAGGCGAAGGTGGGCCAGGAGACGGAAGACGACCTCATGGACCTGATCAAGGGCAACTGAGGGACGGACGGGCTCGAACCGCCTCGAGGTGCCCGTGCCTCGGGGCCGAGCGATTTCGCTCCGGGACCGCGCGCCACATCAACGCAGCGCGAACGCCCGTGGAGCGAACTGCAGAACCGCCCTCGGAGGACGTGACCCCTCGGGGCGATTTGAGGAGCCGCTCTCGCGAGCATGCGAACAGTCTGGGAGGCGTTGCATCCACAGGCCCCGGTGACACGCCCCCCAACGTTCGCCAGGAGGCGGGCGGGCTCAGTGCGAGCACTGGATGTCGAAATAGATCGTCGGCGCGCTCGTGAGATTGCAGTCCGTGCCGTTGCAGTCGGGGTGCCACCACAACTTGCCTGCCGCGTCGCATTGGATCTCGACGCGCAGGCGGAACTCGCGCACCGAATCGTCGTTCGGGAACGGCTCGCTCTCCGGGGCGACGATCGCCCTGCATGGCGACGGCCCGCACGCCATCGTGGCTGCTACCGCCGAGCGTTCATCCGCTTGGCTGCCGCCGGCGGCGCCTTGGAGCTCGAACCCGTGGCCGCTGCCTTCGTCGGCGGAGCGCGCGAGCTCGTACGTTCCTCCGCCCGTGTAGTTCCGCAACCGGAAGCGAATGGAGTGCGTGTTGTACGCCTCCGTGTCGGCCTGCGGCGGTCCGACAATGAGCGCCAGGTCTCGCTCGTCGACCGCGCATGAGACGTTGTCGGTCTTTCCCGAGAACGTCGTCGTGATCGTGTACGGCTTTCCATCGACGTCTTTGCAGGAGAGGTTCGCGTAGGCGTGTCCCTGGGCGCACCACGCGAGCGCTTCGGTGCAGTCCGGAGCGATCGGGCCGGTTCTCGGACCTCCCTCGCCGCTGCCGCCGTCGTCTTGCCGTGGCGGTGCAGACGCGTCGCCGGAGGCCTGGTCATCGGGGGCCGGCGCGGAGCTGTTGCTGCTGCTGCAAGCCGATGAAACGACCGCGGCGAGGGGGAAGAGCCACGAAACGAGGAGCACACGCATGTTCTTCAGCACATCGCGAGAATGCCCTCCCGTCGGACCTTGGTCATTCGCACGTACGCGTTAATTCGAGTGCGATCGCCGCCGGCTCGGTGAGCCTCGCGGCTGTCTTCGAGATTCGCCAGCCGAACGGCGAGCTCGATGCGACAGGCAATCGCCCGGCACGACGAGAACGGCGTTGAGGAATCCGTCGATCCTCTCGGAGCCAGCACCTCGCGTCGCAGCTTCGCGGCGAGCGCACGACTTCGCGTCTCGGCGAGCGGCGCGTACGCCTTCGACCCGGCCGCGGACGCGGACTTGATCCTGCCGTCCGAGCGCTCGATGCGCGCGAGAAACGTGTAGTGTACCTCTTCGACGATCCCATGAGCGGAGGGCGGGGCCGACCTCGGCCTGCGCGTGGAAGGGCTCCGAAGGGGGACACGTGAACACGGCGGCGAACTGCGCCTCCGCCGCCGAGCAGATCTCTCGCGCCAGCCGCCGACGCCATTGCGCGGCGGCGTGAGCGACCGCGCAGCTTCGAGCGCACCGATCCATCGCTCGTCGATCGCCGCGCGAGTGGCGGCGGGGTACCTTCCTGTGAGCACCCACAATCTACCAGTATCGTGCTGCGCGTTTCGGGACGACGACCCGCCCGTCGTCGGGCTGTACGGCCGGCGGTACGGAAGGCACGCAGTAGTCGTCAGCGCTGCACGCCCGAGAAGCCCTTTCGTCCCGGCGCCCAGTAGGCGACGTTGGTGATCTGCTTCCCCGATATGCCTTCGCGGCGTGCGGCCTTGTAGAGGCGCGCGATCGACGCGGCTTTTCCGGTGAAGACCGCGCGCATCGACGGTTGGAACGCTCCAAGCACGTGACGTTCGAGGGCATCGAGATGACGATCGTCTGCCTCGCGGCGGAACAACGTGGCTTCGTCGAGGCCCAGTCGATCGAGGACCGGCGCGCAATTCTCCGGCGATGTGACCTCGAACACGAACGACACAGCGCGATATCCGTGCAACGTCGCGCGCATCGCGGCGGCCGTGCTGAACGATGTCTCGTCGCCGAAGAACATCGCTGGACGCGTGACGACATCGAGATTCACGGCCGTGCGCGGCCCGACGAGCACGCAGGGATCGCCGATTCTCAGCGACTCGAGCCACGCGGAGCCGATTCCGTTGCCATGCATGTATCCGAGGAATTCGAGCGATCCGCGAGCCGCATCGTACGAGAGCGGCGTGTACGCACGGCTCTCCCAGCCGCCGAAGCTGAATTGGGTCATGTCGCCCACGGTCCATGCGCGGTCGACGAGATCGTTACCGCCAATCGTGATGAGCCGAAAGTGCTCGCCGACGCGCTCCACCTGTTGCACCTCGCCGCGGCGGCCGAAGAGTCGGAGGATGGTGGATTCCAGAGCGCCTGTTCGCTGATTCATTCGAGCTCCTCTTCTTCGATTTCGATCGTCGTCGGCGAGAGCGGGCGCGCGACACATGCCAGCACGTAGCCCTGCGCGCGCGCCTCCGGCGTGAGGCTGTTCGGCTCGTCGAGCTCGACCTCGCCGCCCATGAGCGCCGGGCAGCATGAACCCGAACGACACGCCGCAGCGGAGCTTCGGTGTCACATCGCGACCGATCTCGATCGTGATTCGCTTCGGCGACTCGACCTGAACGAAGCCCGGGCGACCGCCGACGAACGTACGGTATGGAGTTCCCTGCGCGTCGCGATAGCCGAAGCCCGCAATCGGCGAGCGCATCAGCACGCGGCGGCAACCTTCGTCGAGCGTGTCGATCTGTTTCATCAGCACGGCCGACATCGGTTTGCCGATGACCGTTTCGATCTCCGCGACACCCAGCCGACGCATCGAGGAGAAAGATACCGAGCGGCGCACTTGACCGCATCACGCAATCAAGACAAAATATTGTTCGATCCAGACATGGCTCCAAAACGCGAAAGACAGTTTCGTCATGCGGGTTGGTCGGTGCGCGGTGAATTGCGGATCGCGGGCGATCCGAGCGACGCGACCGACGCCGTCACGTCCCTCGCGACGCGCTTCGTGCTCGAAGCGCACGGTCGTTGGAAGGCGGCGGTGGCACGTCCCGCGAACGCGATCGGAATCAGCATGGAGGCTGGTGGACTCGAGAGCGAGTTCCACACTCACGTCGAATCGCAGCTCTTGTTCCAAGTGCGCGGCGAGCTCACGTGCGAGGCGTCGAATGCTCTCTGGATCGTGCCGCCGCAATCGGCGCTGTGGGTCCCAGGCGGCGTGAGCCATCGCATCCGTGGTCGTGCGCCGCTCGAGGGGTACAGTGTTTTCGTCGAGCGTCGCGCGGGAGCGAATCTTCCGCAGGAATGCTGCGCGGTCTCCGTCTCAGCGTTGTTCCGCGAGCTCCTGTTCCGCCTCGCGACGCGGCCTGCACAATACGACCTCGAGGGGCCCGACGCGCGACTCGTCGGGGTCCTGCTCGACGAGCTCGCGGCCGCAAGAGTCGAGAATCATCGATTGCCGATGCCAACGGAGCCGCGGCTTCGTCGCCTCGTCGAAGCGATCGTTGCCAATCCCGCCGATGCGTCCACGGCGGATATGTGGGCCCGACGTGTTGGCATCGGAGAGCGCACGCTCAATCGACTGCTCGTGAAGGAGACCGGGCTCAGCTTCGGCCGGTGGCGTCAGCAGCTGCACATCACGCTCGCCATCCAACGAATGGCGCGGGGCGCTTCGGTCCAACAGGTCGCGACGGATCTCGGATATGGGAGCGCGAGCAGCTTCGTGACGATGTTCCGCAAAGCGCTCGGTGCGTCACCCGCTCGCTACATGGCGCATCGGCTCGACGGAGGCTGAGCCTCTCACGCGCGCTGCGAAGAAAGTCTGCAATCGCGAGGGACGAGAATTGTCACGGGTAACGTCTCCCACGATTCACGCTCCGTCGAGCGCCCCCCCGCTCGCGCGGCCGAGCCGGCCCCGCTGTAGCGGGCTGGCGGGCGACACGCTCTGCGAAGGCGGTTCAGCGCGGCCGTCTCTCCTCCCTCGGCTTCGCACCAGCGGGAAGGGCGCGGCGCAAGAGCTCCTCGATCAGTGAACGCGACGAGCGATAGGCAGAGCTGACCGGCCGTCTTCGACGGCGGCTGCTCGATGACGCAGAAGGCGCCCGTCAGCGCTGTGGGCGGCGTCCTCGCTCTCGGCCTCGCGGTGATGACGTGGGCGCGCCGTCGCTGGGAGAGCGCGTCGGCGTGAGAGCGACACGCGCGTCTACACCACGCACGGTCGCAAGATGGCGGCGCAGATGCAGGAGGGGCAGGCGTCGCGGCCCGTGCTCACTCGCGCCGAGGTGAAGGCGAGTCACAGCGCCGGTAGGCCCGTCTCGAAGGGCGTCGATGCGCCCTCGGTAGTCCTCCTCCAATCGGCATCTCTTCCGAGTTGACACAACGTGCGCGAACCGCTTCGCGCCTCGCGTCGTTCCGGGCTACGCTCGACGGTGGGATGGCGGTTCGGACGGGGCGTGCACGGAAGGTCGGTCTCCTCGCTCTCGGCTTCGGAGGTCTGGTCATCGCGACCGAGGCTGCCTGTTCGCTCACCATCGACACCGACGGGCTCGCGGGGGGCGATGACGATGGGCGCGTCGAAGTCGAGCAGCGCGACGACGGCGGAGACGCGCTGGATTCCGGGCTGGAAGTCGACGCGTCGCCCGGAGAGGACGCCGCGGACGCCGCCGAAGCCTGCCCCGGGGACGCCGGGCCCGCGAGCGTTCGCGTCGACGGCTTCTGCATCGACTCCACCGAAGTGACGAACGCCGACTACGCGCGCTTCCTCGAGGCGAGTGTCGGCGTGGCCGGACAGCCCGCCGTGTGCGCGTGGAACCTCGACTACGTCCCGACCGGCTCCTGGCCGCCGTCCGGAGGTGCGCTGGACAGGCCCGTCGTCAACGTCGACTGGTGTGACGCCCGCGCGTATTGCGCGTGGGCGGGCAAGCGCCTTTGCGGCGCCGTCAGCGGTGGTGCGACGCCGCCGGGCGCGCTCGCCGACAGCGCGAGGGACCAATGGTACCGCGCGTGCAGCGGTCGCGGAGTGACGCTCCTGCCGTACGGGAACGAGTACGAGCCTGGCCGGTGCAATGTCGGCTCCAGCGGAGTCACGATCGAACGCGTGAAGAATCGCGCCGAATGTGTCGGCGGCGTCCCAGGGCTCTACGACATGGTCGGTAACGTGAACGAGTGGGTCGACAGTTGCAGCGGGGAGGTGGGGGCGGACGACGGTTGCTACGTCCGCGAGTCGTTCTACGCCAGCGACGGCACGGTGACGTGTGCGACCGTGGGCTCGCGCATTCGCTCCTCGACGCACGGTGCCCGCGGCTTCCGTTGCTGCGCGCCCTGAGCCGAGTCCGCCGCCTCCGCGCGGCCCGCGCCGGCCGGACGCAAAAAAATGTCGAGGCTTGTCGAGGGGCTTGCGGGACTGGCGCGCAGGGCGTCGGACGTCGGGTGAATCGAATCGGGCCGTTGTCGTCCAACCCGCGCGGATGGGGTTGGAGGCGGGGTGGGACCGAAGAGGAGGGCGATGATGACGTCGCGGAAGTGGTTCTCGCTGTTGGCTTCGTGCGCGGCCCTAGCTGCGTGCGGCAGTGATGGGACGAACTCGGCGTCGGCCGACGACGATGGCTCGGGGGAGAAGGAGCCTGGCGGCGAAGGCCCGTCGGACGATCCCGACGTGAACGACAATCGCTACGACGACGGAGACGACAGGGACGACGGGGCGCTCTGGGATCATGAAGCCGCCTTCGAGAAGCGCCGCCTTCTCGACTTTTCCGTGAGCTACTGGCGAGTGATCGATCACCAGCTCGTGGCCGCGATCGGCGGGACGCGCTTCGAAATTTACGACTACGCCGCGATGAAGGTCATCGCCCGGACGGAGGCTGCGCCCGAAGACAGGGGGTTCTTCGGGAACCGCGACGCCGTCGTCGTGGCCACCAAGGTGCCCGGCGCGAGCGTGATGTGGACGCGCGCTGCGGGGAAGTTCCGCGCGCTCGATGCCTGTACATTCAACACCGGTGACGGAAGCATCGTGACGAGCCCCGACGGCCGACGCTCGCTCATCGTGAGCGGCACGATGGCCAACAGCAACCACGACGACAGCCATCACCTGGACGGTGAGCTCTGTCTGGTCGACAACGAGACGCTCGCCGGTCGGCCGATCGACGGGCCCAACGGGTTCACCGTCCTAGGGTGCCAACCCGGCGCGGCGCACGACTTCGTTTGCTTCGGTCGCGTCGGAGAGGAAGGAGTCGTCGGAACGATCGACGACGGAGTTTTCACGGTCCGCGCGAAGGTCCCGTCCGCGCCACAATCCACGATCCGCGCTGTCGAGACGGTGGGCCCCTACCTCTTCTTCCGGACTCCGTCGGCGATCTACCGCGCCCCGCGCGACTTGAGCCAGGCGCCGAACAAGTTCGCCGACGCGAAGTTTTTCTTTCCGCTCCGCGGCGGCAAGGTCGTCGTACATGGCGCCGATCACGGCATGCTCGAGGTGAGTAACCCGGACGGCAGCGATCGTGTCCGTCTGTCGGACAAGGCATTCGTGCCGGAGTTCATGCTGTCCGCGACGACCGACACGCGGCGTCTACGGATGGTGCCGTTCTGCACGCCGGAGGGCAGTGCCACGTCGGGACAGGGGGTCAGCGCGCGAGATTTGCGGATCTACGACCTGAAGAGCAAGAAGACGATCCCGGTGGACTCGGGGTGTGGCCTGATGGCGATCACGTACTCGAACCGCTATGCCGCCTACGTCACGAACTTCCGCGGTCAGCTCATCCCCGTGGGCGACGGCGTCGGCGACTCGCGTGACGTCCTCGATCTCGAGACCGGGGAGGTGCGCAAGGATATCGGCTCGAAGTCGGTCACGTGGCTTGCGGGCATGGCGATCGGCAAGAGCCGGATGCTCCTCAGTGATGGCGCGGCCTGGCTGAGCTTCTTCGACGGGCATAGCGGTAAAGACGCTGACGATTCCCTCCTCGGGCCGAACGAGGCGGCGCTGACCAGCACGACGCAGCGGCTCGCGGGCTGGCTGCACGATGCCACCTTCGTGCTCGGATCGTCCGCGGCGGACGGCTTCGCGGCGACCCACTACGTGCCGGTGACGAAGAAGTAGGTCGCGCAGGCCACCGTGCTCGTGCGGGGAGGGGCAAGACCCGTCTGAGTTCGTGGGCGAGCCGTCCTGAGTTCGTGGGCGAGCCGTCCTGAGTTCGTGAGCGAATCCCATTCGGTCGTTGGCCGCGGCGCCAAAGGGGGGGCCGACCTCCAGGCCCGCTTCAACGGGGCAAGGCGGGGCGAACCTCGCGCGCGACGTTCGGCGCAGGGCGCGCCGTCTACTTGCAGTCCTTTAGACCCGGCACCGAGGCAAGGTCCGCCGTCCCCGCGACGATGGCCTCGACGGAGTACTTCGCGCGCAGCTTGGTCCACGCGCACTCGCAGTGCGGGGCGTTGCACTCCTTCATGAAGTCCGCCTTGGCGAGTTCGGCCGGGAACTTGCCCTTGCATGCGACCACCACCGCCTTCTTCGCTTCTTCGACACGCGGCCCCTCGAAGCTGCCGATGAAGTCGGATGCGGCGAGCTTCTTACGCATGGCGGTCCACGCGCATTCGCAATACGGCGCCCTGCGCTGTTCGTCCTCGGTGCACCCCCCGACGAAGCTCTCCTTGATGCTCTCTTCGGGCAGCTTCGACCCGCACGTGGCGATCGTCTTCTCCTGAAGCGTCGCCAAACGCGGATCGTTCTCGGGCAGCGGCTTGCTCAGGTCCGCGTCCTTGAACACCTCGCGGAAATTGTCCCAGCCGCACTCGCAGTAGTCGGGCGCATTCACCTTCCGCATGCAGCCCTGCATGAACGGCTCGCGCTGAGACTCGATCGTCGGCTTGGGAGCCGACGTGTCCTCCTCCGCGGCCGCCGGAGCAGAGGGGCCCGTCGATGCACCGGAGGGACTCGACGCGGGAGGCTGGCTACCGCCGCAGGCCGCGAGCAGCAGGGCGAAACCGAGGCAGAAGTGGCTGATGCGCATATGCGTGCACGCTCTATCACGCGGTGTCGTCGGCGAGCGCGGATTACGCATCGGGCGAGACCCCTCCTGCGCATCGGGCGGGGGCGAGACCCATCCTGAGTTCGTGAGTGGGCGCGCGTCGATCTCGCGCGCAGCGGCGGCCCGGGCGAGACGTTCGGCACGAGCGTCTGTCGCAACGGCCTTCAGCGCATGAAGAGCGAGGGCCCGTTCACCGCGACGCTATGGGGATGGGAGGTCTTCGCGAGCTACGCGTACCCGGGCGGCCTCGCCTTGCGCAAGCTGGTGGAGACGCCGCTCCCTCCGATTCGCTGACTTCGGAATACGACTTCTCTCCGGCACGCGGACCTCGATCGCTTCGGTCATCGGTCCGCGGTTGCCGGCGAGGTCTTCGATCGGAACGGACTCGCCGTACGCCTCGGCGCGCAAATGGCTACGGTGCCGGAGAGGAGCTCGCCGCGTAGCTCGTGACGCTGGACGGGAACGTCATCGACGCCGCCGTGCACTCCGGCTTGCAGTCGGGCCCGTTCGGGTGGACGGTCTCGTAATTCGCGACGCTCTCCTCGTCGAGGAGAGTCCTCCCCGAACGGTCCTTGATGGCGATCCGATAGCGATCGCCGCCCCGCAGCTCGCGCGCGGACAGGCCGAGACGCATCTCGACCACCGAGCGACGATCATTTACGTAAGAGACCGTTCCGGACGCCACGATCTCTCCCTCCAGCGAGAACACTCCGGGTTCGACGAACGCGCCCGTCGCACAGCGACCGTTTCGGCAGACCTCGATCGTGCCTTCCGGGCTGAGCTCGCCGAGGTTGGCCGCCGTGTACGCGGTGATGTTGACGCCGTCCCTGCAGGAGGCGTCCGTGCACTCGCTCAGTTTGCACGCCGAAAGCGCGGACGCAGGCACTGCGAGGAACAGGAGAATCGACAGAAGGCGTCGCATTGAACCTCCACGTCATGGTACCGCCGGCAACGCGGCACAGCCAGGCACGAACGTCGCCTTCCGCGCCGCTGAGGGGCCACGCGGCGCTCGGTTGCTCTCCCGATGCATTCGCGCGCCCGCGGATGTGGGGGGGGCTCCGGCGGCGCGACGCCGTCGGTCATGGCCTTGCCGGCGCTGCGGGCGCGCGAGGAGACTCAGCGGATCGAGACGCCCTGCGCCTCGAGCGACTCGGGCGTCGTGTAGCGGATGCGGCGGAAGCGCTCGGCGAGGCGGGCGGTGACGCTCGACACGACGCGGATCGCGAGCACGGCGGCGACGAGGTCGACGACGTCGACGAGGATGTTGCCGTTGTAGACCGCGCTCACGTCGTCCACGGTGGTCGCGGTCTGTCCGCTCGCGTTCATGATCCGCGACAGGATGTTGGCTGCCACGTATACGCCCCACCAGACTCCGATGAACCCGTTCGACAGCGGCTTCGGCTCCGGCGGCGTGATCAGGGTGACGCTGCGGTAGTCGCCGGCGGCGTCGCGATCGACGCGTGCCGTAGGCGGGAGGACGTCTCGCGGGTCGAGCGCCTCGTGCACGTCGCGCAGCACCTGGTACGGGCGGAAGAGGCTCACGATCGGGAGGAAAAAGCCCCACACCGCGCTGGAGGGTTTCCACGGAAGATAGCCGTCGCCGAACGCACGCGTCAGCGTCACGAGGAGGTGGACCCAGCGGAGGAAGAGGACGGCCGTGACGGCGAGCACGACGTAGTGGGCGACGAGCCCCGCGTTGACGAGACCGTCGGCCGCTTCGAGGTCCGTCTGAAGGGCTACCTCCGCGCTCTCATCGCTCGACTCGAGCCCCCCGAGGAGGTCGAGCGACCAGTGCCTCACGCCGGCGTCCCACACGCGGACGGCGATCGTGGCAGCGAGCGCGAAGACGGCGAGCTTCGCGCGCCCGCCAAGCTCCGTGACCCGGTCGTCGTATCTTGCGGCGGGATGCTCTTGATCGATCGTCATGTGGGTCGTCCGTTCGAGAGAGCGGCATCGTAACGGAAGAGCGCCTGACCGTCGCTCTCTCTCCTCCGATCCCGGCTCGGAGCGCGAGAACCGGCTTCGGACTCGGAGCTCCGGAACGGGCTCTCGACTCCGGCCGTGCTCGAACGAACGGCATTGACCCTAGGCCGGTGCACTCGCGGCCGCCTTCGTCGCACGTGGACGAGCGACGTGCTGCTCGAGGAGCACGGTCATCTCGCGTGCGTTCCGGACGGCGTAGTCCGAATAGCAGTTGTTCATGAGCACGTGGACGGAGGCGGCCTCGTCGGCCAGGCGCTGGATGGGCGGGACCCACTCGCGGAGCTCGTCGGTCGTGTAGAGGTATCGAAAGCGCTCGCTCGCGGACTCCGTGCGGCGCTTCCAGCGCGCGGCGCTGCGGCCATGGAAGCGCACGAGCGCGATGTCGCTCGTTGCGACGGCAATCGGTGGGATCGAGGAAGCGAATCCCTGCGGCTCGTCCACGCACGTGTAGACGAGATCACCCTCGCGGAGCAGCGCGAGGGTGCGGTCCTGATGGCGCTCGTTCATCCAGGTGGCGTTCCGAAACTCGATCGCGACTCGACATCCTGGAACGAGCTCGCTCGTGTGCAGCACCTTGCGCTCGTTTTCGCGGGAGGCGGTGAACCATACGGGGTACTGGAAGAGGACGAGCCCGAGCCGCAGTCCGGACCGGAGCGGCTCGATGGATGCCCGGAAGCGCCTTGCTAGCTCATCGACCATCTCCGCCCCGAGATCCTTGGGGTAGACGTGAGGCTCGTCGCGGAGCTCGTCCGGTAGCAGCGCGCGGAGGTCGACCGGAAGGCGCTTCGCATCGGTGTAGTGCTCCGTCAGTGACGCGAATGCCTTCACGTTCATCGTGAAGCCCGGCGGCGTTCGCTCGACCCAGAGCTCTGCGCGCTCGGGCGGAGCGAGCGCGTAGTACATCGAGTCGTTCTCCACGATGGGGAACTGCGATGCGTAGTAGCGCAGCCGCCCTTCGGATGAGCGCGCGCCCTTCGGGTACCAGCCGGATTGGACCAGGGATTTCTCGGTCCAGGACGTGACGCCCGTCTCGATCACGCCAGCCATGCCGCTGTCGTTGCAAGCTTCTGGCCCGAGCAGGCCGAGGTGAACGATGGGGAGGCGGTGGGAACATTTCGGGCGTGGTCCTGTCCTGCACGCGCTAGATGGTGAGCGTGAGCGTCGCCCATCCCGTCTCGACCGGTCTGCGCATGGCCGCGTCCGAGCATCCGCCCTTCACGGACGCGGAGCCGGTGTTCGTGCCCGATCTGCTCCACCCGAAGCCGCTCTGCCGCATCGATGTCGAGAGCACGAGGCTCGCGCTCTCCCTCGCGTTTGCCGGTGGAGTTGGTGGCGGCACATTCTCCGAGGCGCTCGAGAAGGCCACGGTCGCGCATTCGGCATGGGAGCCCGCGTCGTTCTCCGCCGACCTCTTCCTGCAGCAGTTCGTCACGCTCTGCATGAAGATCCGCATCGGCTCACAGGAGCCGGTCTTCTGCACGAAGCACCTGATGAAGGTGATCGCGCATCCGCCTTCCGAGCCGGCTGTCGTCGATCATCGTCGGGCCATTCTCCGAGAGCTCGCCGGATCGCCCGAGCTCCGGAGGGAGCTCGAGCGCCTGTACACGACGCTCTGCGCCTTCCGCTCGCTGCTCGAGGGCGCCGGCGTCGGCAAGTGGGACGAAAGCCGTCGGCAGCTCGACATCCTTCAGCAGTTGAAGGACATCATCGACTGCGCAGCCGATGGGTTCACGAGCGCGAGGTCCGGGCTCGCGCGCCTCGGAGCATTCGGACGCCGGATCCGTGAGGGTGAGCCGTATCGCTCGCTCGCCGACCTCCTGCGCTACGACGAGCGGCTCGCGACGCTGAACCTGAAGATCGGCGTCGGTGCGGACGGACGGATACGCGGCTTCGAGGTCCTCTCGGTCCACGAGGACGAAGCGAATCCCTTCGTCAGCTCGCCGTGGCGGCGATGGCTCGCGAAGGTCGAGCTGTTCGTACGCGGCTTCAAGTTCAGCGACGGCGAGGTGATGGCGAGGCTCATCGACGCCGTCTTCGAAGGCATCCAGGACGAGATCGTCCCGCTCGTGCAGCTGCTCGGGGACGTGGAGGTCTACCTCGGCGCCCTCGGCTTCCAGGACGCCGCTCGGGAAGCTGGGCTCTCGGTGTGCCTGCCCGAGCTCGTCTCGCAGGACGACCCTCGCACGCTGCACGGCCTTTTCAATCCGCTCCTCCTCGCGCACGGCATCAAGCCCGTCCCATGTGACCTCGGGACCGATCGCCACGACACGACCGTGCTCGTGACCGGGCCGAACTCCGGCGGCAAGACGCGCCTTCTGCAGTCGATCGGGCTCACCCAGCTCCTCGCGCAATCGGGGCTATTCGTTCCGGCGCGCTCCGGCTCACTCGCGCTCGCGACCGGGCTCGTCGTCTCACTCATCGAAGAGACGAAGGCGGATCAATCCGAGGGCCGGCTCGGGACGGAGCTCCTCCGGATCCGCGACCTGTTCGAGCGGCTGCCGCCCGGCGCGATGGTGATCCTCGACGAGCTCTGTTCCGGGACGAACCCGTCCGAGGGCGAGGAGATCTTCGAGCTCGTCGTCGGGATGCTCTCGAAGCTCGAGCCGCAGGCATTCATCACGACGCACTTCCTCGCGTTCGCCGCGAGGCTCGAGCGAGAACGGACGATCGACGCGCTGCGCTTCCTTCAGGTCGAGCTCGGCCCAGGCGATCGGCCGACGTACCAATTCGTCCCCGGAGTGGCGAACACGTCGCTCGCGAGCCACGCGGCGGCCCGGCTCGGCGTGACCCGGGAGCAGCTGCTCTCGCTCATCGACCGCAACACGCGGCGTGTCCACTCGCGGGCTCCGCGGATCGAAGACCAGGACGACTGACCTCGATGCCGACATTCCTCACGACATCGAAGATGGATCCTGCGCTCGCGGCGCGGATCGAGGCGAGCGTTTCAGGGAAGAAGGGGCCTCGCAGATCGGTCATGCGCTCGCGACGCATCGTCCTGCTGCTCCGCCTCGTCGTCGTCCTCACGGTCGCAACCAGCGTCTACGTGTTCGTGGTCGGTCGTCGTCAGCACAAGCTCGCGCTCGAGCGCACGCGCGCGAGCCTCCTCGAGTCCGTGCGCGAGCAGGGCGCATCGCTCGTGCCCGAGGACCATACGGCTGTCGCGCGCGTCGAGGCGTGGCTCCTCCGCCTCGCGGGGGCGTACGAAGGTGATTTCGTCGCGGCCGAGCTGGGGGCTCCGAACGCGCTCGCGGCGACGCTCGCGCGCCCGATGGTGTACGTCCGCGGCACGTCGGAGGCGTTCGCGGGCTCACCGCAGGTGGCCGCCGTGTCGGCAACGTCGACGAAGGACGCTCTCGTCCTGTGCCTGCTCGAGCCGCCGGAGGCCCGTAACGAGAAGGCGCTCCTCGACAAGGTGCGCGTGGTGTACTCGGGCGGGTGGAACCTCGAGAGCCGCACCGCGAACGTCCGCCGGCTGAACGACGCGATCGTCGGCTTGCCGTTCTTGCTCCCCCCGTGGTCCGAGCGCGTGCAGATGGCCGATGACGCGGCGGAGCTCGCGCGCCTTCGCGCCGAGCTGGAGCGAGCGCCGATCGCGCGGGCGAAGCAAGCCGCGAGGTCCGAGCTGCTCCTCGTCGCCCTCGACGAGCCCGGCGGCTCCGACGGCCCGACCGAGCTCGACGGCGAGCGTCCGCATCCGGTGCGGGTGGCGCTGGTGGATCTCGTGGCGAACAAGGTGCTGCTCCGGGCGCGCCACGTGGTCGACCCGAGCGGAATCAGCCCCGCGCGGAGGGCGATCTACGCGATCGGCATCGACAGCTGCGCTCTCGCGCTCGAGGTCCACGAGGACGTGCGAAGCGCAGGTGAGTCCGGCGGCGCGAGCCCCCGGAACTAGCGCGCCGAAGGCCCTCCTCCGCGGGTGGTCGGAGCGCGAGCCCCGAGCTGCGTCAGATGACGATCTTCTTCCAGCTGCCGCCGCGGAACTTCAGCGTCATCACGATCGCGGCTCCGATCGAGTAGCAGACGGCGGCGACCCACATGCCCTTCAGGCCGACGCCGGACTGGATCCCGAGCAGCCACGCGAGCGGAACGAGGACGAGGAACACGAGGAAGAACTGCGCCGCGGCGACGAACTTCGTGTTGCCGGCGCCGAAGAGCGCCTCGCTCAGGATCATCGCGACGGCGATGATCGGCGTCACCACACCCATCATGCGCATCGGCGTCATCGCGGCCTCGCGCACGGCCTCCGAGTGGGTGATGAAGTTCACGATCTGAGGCGTGAAGATGACGCCTTCGAGCAGGCCGACCACGCCGAAGATGACCAGGCCAAGGCGCACGCTTGCCCAGCCGAAGCGTTCGGCGTCATGTGGGCGCTTTGCGGCGAGCGATTGCGCGACGAGCGTCGCGGTGGCGGTGCCGAACGCGATGCAGGCGGTGAAGGTCAGCTTGAGGATCGCGACGATGTTCGTCGTCGCGGCGCCGTTCACGGCCTCGCGTACGCCCGTCGGTGAGGCGGCGGCCTCGGCGGCGTCGAGCTTGCCGGCGACCTGCGCGAAGAGGCCGAAGCCGATCATCATCACGACGGTGGCGAGCGCGGCCGGGATCGAGAGCTTGAGGATGTCCCAGGTGAGCGACCGCGAGAGGTTCGACCAGCGGAGGAACGAGAAGCGCGCGCGCTCCTTCCCCACGAAGAAGAGCATGATCCCGAGGCCGATCCACGTGGCGACGAACGCCGCGAAGCCCGCGCCCGGAGCGCCCATTCGTGGGGCGCCGAGATTCCCGAAGATGAACATCCAGCAGAAGAGGATGTTGAAGATGTTCATCACGACGGCGGAGACGAGGTGCACCCACGTCTTGCCGATGCCGTCGAAGAACGCCTTCAGCGCCATCGTTCCGGCCATCGAGACGATGCCGAGGAGGCGCCATTTCGAGTACGAGTACGCGATCGCGTGGGCCTCGGGCACCTTGAGGATCATCCCGAGCAGATCGTGGATCGTCCACGCGCCGACGATCCCGAGGAGGATCCCGGCGATGAGGCAGAAGAACGCCGAGTTCGCGAGGACCGCGCCCGCAGCATCGTAGCGGCGCTCCGCGTACCGCCGCGCCGTGATCGCCTGCGTGCCGACGCTGATCGCGGAGAGCGAGCCGCCGAAGAGCCAGACGAGGAGGAGCGAGGGGAGGAGTGCCGCCTGCGCGTTCGAGTCCTCGGGGTGAGGCAGCTTGCTGAAGAAGTAGACGTCGATCTCGTTGACGACGCTCTGGGAGAGCATCGCCACCACCGTCGGCGCTGCGAGCCGCAGGATGGTTCGGTACGGGGGACCGGAGATGAGCTCGAGATCGACGTCTGCTGTCGCGGTCGCCATTCAGTGCGGTTCGGCTTTGCCGATCCTCTTCGACCTGGCGGATGCCGTCCAGCAAAGCTGGCCTTCATCCACTCGGTTCAGTCGCGCCTCGGAAAAATGCTGGTCCTTCCGTAAGCGAGCGGAGCCCGATTGGCAAGGTACCGCGCGTGAAACGCGCGTGAATGCGGCGGATCGCGCCGCGATTCGCCACGATGCGCTGCGAGGTGCAACAGGCTCGGTCCCGCTCGCCGCGCTCCGGCCGGGGGCCGCCCGCGCGCCCGGTCGCGCTGTTGGGGGCCGCCCGCCGCCGGCTCCGGCCCCCAACAGATTGTGGACCTTTCGCGCACCTTTGGCTTTAACCGAGCGTCATGAGCCTGGGCGCACGCACCCCCCTCGTTGCCACCGTCGTGCTGCTGAGCCTTTCGAGCGCCGGCTGCTTCGTGATGCAGAAGGACCACGAGGCGGTGGCCGCCCGCGCCGACCAAGCCGAGAAGCAGGCTGCCGCCGCTCGCGCCGAGGTCGTGGCGCTCCGCGGTGACCTCGAGGCCACCCGGCAGCGGCTCGACAACGCGCTCCGCGCGAACGCCGACTCGTCGACCGAGACGATGACGACGAAGCAGCGGCTCAACGACCTCGCCGGGCGTGTCGACGAGGCGAACCACGGCGTCGAGGAGCTCCGGCGCGACGTCGCGGCCTCGCGCACGGAGATCTACGCCCGGATCGACGATCTCAAGCGCGCCCAGCAGGTGACGCCGGTGCCCGCGCCGCCGCCGGTGCAGGTGCCGCAGGACAAGACCGCGCACTTCAAGCAGCTCGAGGAGGCGCACGGGAAGAAGGACTGGGCCACGGTCCGAGCGCTCGCGCCCGAGTACGTCAATCGCTATCCGACCGACGACAAGGCGGACGAGGCGCTGTTCTACGCCGGTGAGGCCGATCTCTCCGACGGCCGCCCCAGCTCCGCGCTCGGCAATTTCAACCGGCTCCTCAAGCTCTTTCCGCGCTCGAACGTGCTCGATCGCACGCTCTACGGAATGGGTGAGGCCTACATGACGATGCACGACTGCGCGAACGCGAAGCTCGCGTACGAGGCGTGCGATCGTCGCTTCGCGAAGGAGAAGGTCGGCGCCGACTCGCGTGCGAAGCTCCAGGTGATCGCGAAGAACGCGCCTGGCACGTGCGCCCCGCAGTGATCCGGCGCTCTGGCCGCGCTCGGTTGAACTGACGTCGCATTGCGCTCGCCCTGACGGGCGCGGCGAGCGCAATGCTCGGTCTTTGCCACCGATCGGACCTCGGCCATTCGGTTTCAGGATCGGCGCAACTGAGTTGCGCCTTGGCGCTTCGAGCTCCGGCGCGCCTACTTCGTCTTCGGCGCTGCGGATGCGCCGGGGCAGGGGGCGAACGCGCAGCTCGGGGGCGTGCGCGAGACGGTCGACCCGTCCGGGCATTCCTTCACGTCGGCCGCGCACATGACCTCGCCGGCGGGCGGGGTCGTGCCGCCGCCGTGCTCGGGGCATGCGGCGAACTCGCAGTTCGGTCCCGTCCGCGAGACCGCGGAGCCGTCCGGGCAGATCTTCGCTTCCTGCGTGCAGGCCTTCGGCTCGGTGACGGCGGGGCCGTCCTGAGCGGGCGCCTTGGGGGGCTCGGCCGGCCCGCAGGCGACGAGGACCGAGGCGAGGGCGGCGAAGGAGATCCGGGTGAGCATCGCCGGACCATAGCGCCGTGGCTCATCGAGATGGTGCGAAAGTTGGCCCGAAGCCAGCCGACTTCATATGCAAAGCTCATGAGCGAGCCTTCGCGACGAGAGAAGGAAGCGGCGCCGAAACCCGAAGGGATGTCGTCGGCGGTCGTCAGCATTCCGTTGCCCCGCGTCTTCGGGCGGCTGCTCCTCCTCAAGCTCCTCGCTCGCGGGGGCATGGGCGACGTCTACCTCGCGGCGACGACCGGCATCGAAGGCGCCGAGCGTCCGATCGTCGTGAAGACGGTGCGTCGCGATCACATCCACGACGGCTCCTTTCTCGCGCGGTTTCTCGACGAGGCTCGCGTCCAGTCGCAGCTCAATCACCCTGGGGTCGCGCAGATCCTCGAGGCTTCGACGGACGAGAACGGCGAGCCGTACACCGTCGTCGAGTACGTCGAGGGTCGCTCGCTCGCGGACGTCCGCCATCGTGCGGTGCAGGTCGGTGCTCGCATCGGCTGGCCCGAGGCGATCGCGATCGCGATCGAGATGGGCCAGGCGCTCGCTCACGTCCACGAGCGTGCGGGCGCGGACGGCACTCCCCTCGGGATCGTCCATCGTGACCTCTCTCCCCAGAACGTGATGGTCGGCTATGCCGGCGAGCTCAAGCTGATCGACTTCGGCACCGCGCGCGGGCACAACCGCCGCTGCCACACCGTCGCCGGCGTCGTGTTTGCCAAGCCCGGCTACGTCGCTCCCGAGGTCGCGCGCCAGCAGGTCGGCGACGGTCGGATCGACGTGTACGCGATGGGCGTCATGCTCTGGGAGCTCTGCGCGGGGAAGCGCCTCCTCTCCGGCGACGCGCAGAAGCACCTCGAGGAGGTCGCCGCCGGCAAGTTCGAGGTGCCGCTCCTCGCCGGGACGCGCGGCATCCCGAAGGAGCTCGACGGCATCATCCAGAAGCTGTGCCGGAACGATCCCGACGATCGCTACTCCAGCGCCGCGCAGGCCTCGACCGAGCTCGCGCGCGTCCTCGCGCAGGCGCCGGCGGGCAAGGGTGGAGAGCGCAGCGTGCGCTCGCGAATCGGGTCCCTGATGCGCACGCTTTGGCCGCACGAGCCCGCGCGTTCTCGGGCGGAGTTCGCCAAGCTCCTCAAGCAGGCGAGGGCGCTCGGTCCGGTCAACCAGGAGACGCCGGCATCCGAGCGCTCGATGCAGATCGCGGCCGCGACGCAGACGGCCGACCCTTCGATCCTCGCCGGCACCTCCTACCGCCTCGTCAAGAAGATCGGTGAGGGGGCGAGCGGCGAGGTGTTCGAGGCCGAGCACATCGAGCTCGGTCGCAAGTACGCCGTGAAGGTCCTCTCCGCGGCGCACGCGGCGGCGAGCGACTCGGTGGAGCGCTTCCGCCGCGAGGCGCGCGCGATCGCGTCGCTTTCGCATCCGAACCTCGTGCGCCTGCACGATTTCGGCAAGTCGCTCGACGGGCGCGTCTTCCTCGTGATGGAGCTGCTCGACGGAAAGACGCTCGACGTCCACGCCGAGCGGTCCGGAGACACCGAGGAGCGGCGCGGAGGGTTGCCCTGGCGCGAGGCGACGAGGCTCGCCATTCAGGTGGCGCACGCGCTGGAGGCCGCGCACCTGGCGGGGCTCGTGCATCGAGATCTGAAGCCCCAGAACCTCTTCCTCACCTCGGACGGCGAGCTCAAGCTCCTCGACTTCGGCGTCGCGATGGCGCTCGCCGACACGGCCGACTCCGAGAAGCGCCAGAAGGGCTTCGCCGTGTTCGGCACGCCCGAGTACATGGCGCCGGAGCAGGTCGCGGGCGAGCCCGTCGATGCGCGCTGCGATCTCTACGCGCTCGGCTGCGTCCTCTACGAGCTCGTCACGGGCTCGCGCCCATTCGAGGGGTCGCCCGTCGTGGTGATGGGCAAGCAGCTCCGCGAGGAGCCCACGAGCCCGCGCGTTCGTGCGCCCGAGCGCGGGCTCCCCGCCGACATCGAGAGCGTCATCATGAAGGCGCTCGCGAAGTCGAAGGATGACCGCTATCCCACGGCGCGTGCGATGCGCGAGGCGCTCGAGCATGCGCTCGTCGCTCCGGATCGCCGCCGGTCGCGTGCGAAGAAGCTCATGTCGTTCGCGGTCCTCGCGTCTCTCGGCGTGATCGCGGCCGCGGCGTTCAAGGATCACTCGCAAGCGATCAAGGACCTCGTCTTCTCGAAGCCCGCGCAGCTGGCCGTCGTCCCGGTGGAAGCGCTCCCGGCGGCGCCTCCGGTCGAGCCGGCGCCCGCCGAGCCGACCCAGCCCGTGCCGGCGGAGGCCGCCCTTGCCAATGCCGAGCCCGAGTCCGCGCCCGAGCCCGCGTCCGCGCCCGTCGATGCTCCCATCGCGGAGGCTTCTTCGGCGAGCTCGACACCTGCGACGCATGCGGCACCGGCTCCGCTGAAGGCCTTGCCTTCGCCCGAGTCCGCGCCGGTGCAGTCGTCGACGTCGCGTTCGCGTGGCGAGACGAACGAGGCCGCCGCGCGCACGGCGTCTTCCTCCGACGACCGGAGCGACGATCCCGCGAAGGCGCGTCGCGAGGTCCGTCCGTCCTCGCTCCTCGTCCGTGCGTCGGCGAGGCACGAGAGCACGGATGCGAAGGAGAAGCTCTCCGAGGCGCGTGCGCGCGCGAAGGACCGCGCGACCGATCCGCGCGCGCTGCGCGCTTGGGCGACGGCGGCCATCCAGGCCGGCGAGGTCCGTGAGGCACGTCGCGCCGCCGAGGCGTGGGCCGTGCACGACGGGGGCGCCGAGCCGCGGCTCTTCCTCGCCGCTGCACTCGAGGCGAGTGGTCGCCGCCGTGAGGCGCGCTCGGTGCTCGAGGAGTGGCTCGCGAACCATCCGGACACGCCGGAGGCCCGCAAGATGCTCCAGCGCCTCGGCGCATCGCCGGAGCCGGCGATCAAGCGCAATGGGCGAGCGCGTTCGTCGTCGTCCTCGCCGTCGTCGTCGTCGTCGTCGTCGTCCGCGCGTGCGTCGGGTCGCACCTCGCTCCATCCGCCCGATCCGGTGGCGGACGGCGAGTAGCAGGGCGCCTCTCGATTGCGGCATCGCGACGTGTTGGTCGCTCGAGCGATCGCCGTTCTGGATTCTACCGCGCCTCGCCCAGCGACTTTCCGCACGTGTCGAGCTCGGTGTCGCGAGCACGGGGAGGACCGGTGCCGCTCGCCCATGCGCCGACTGCGCCCATCGGCGCGGTGACGAATCGCCGCTTGCTCGGCGTGCATCGAGGCGCCCTCGTCGCGACGTCGCGGTTCGCTACGGGGTATCGCCGTGTCTCGCCGGTCACGTATTGGCTCGAAGCTCGGCAATGAGGGCTCGGCATGTCCGATGCTCGGGGCGCCGCTCCACTCGAAAGGAGCAGGTCAATGGAACGCAATTCCTGGCTACTCGCGTGCGGCGTCGTCGTCTCGGTGACGGTCATCGGCTGTGACAAGCAGCGAGGGGAGCCCGCGATGACGACGACCACCACCGGCGCGCTCTCGCATGACGACGCGATCATGCGGCTGGCTACGGCTAGATGCGACCGCGAGGCGGCGTGCAACGAAATCGGTGCCGGCAAGAAGTACGCGGACCGCGACGAGTGCACGCGTGAGGCCGGACAGAACGCGCGCGGTACGCTGCGCGCGGACCAGTGCGCGACGATCGATCAGGCGAAGCTCTCCGACTGTCTGAACGACATCAAGAACGAGCGCTGCAACAACCCGCTCGACACTCTCGATACGGTGACGTCGTGTACTCGAAGCAAGATGTGCGTCGAGCCGAAGTAGGGACCCGAGAGCCGCGCGTCGATGACGACGCGCATCGATGATGCGCCCCTCACGCGAGCTCGGCGCGATCGAGACGGCCAGGGGAGCGACGCCGCGATTCGCGCGATCTGCGCGATCGCGGCGATCTCTTGTTGCGGTCGCTACGTCGCTGCGGGCCGCGTGGTGGGCTTCGCCCGGCCCGAGGCAACGGTGAGCGGAAGGTCCCGCGAAGTCGCGTCGCTCGCCGCCGCAACGACCGACGCTGTTCGCGAAGACGACCGAAGCTCGCGACTCCGCTGAGCTCCTGGCAACGACACATCCGTGCGAGTGGTCTTCCGGGTGCAGAGCGGACCCGCGGGAGGTAGCTCGACATGTTCAAGCTCCATCGTGTTTCGCAAGGTCGTGTTCCATTGCTCTCTGTTGCGTTCGTTGCGCTCGGGCTCGCACTCGGCGGCTGCTCGAGCCCTAGCGGAGAGAGCTCCCCGCTGGTCGCGGGCGCGCCGGCGGAGAAACCCGGACCCGAGAGTGCACCGCCGCCCGGGAGTGAGGCTCCACCTCCGCCCGCTTCGGACACCATCGCCGGCGACGTCGGATCGACCACGCCGGAGGGCGACCCGGGCGCCGCGGACAAGCCGGCGGGCGACGATCCGGCGGGCGACAAGCCGGCGGGCGACAAGCCGGCGGGCGACAAGCCGGCGGGCGACAAGCCAGCGGGCGACAAGCCAGCGGGCGACAAGCCAGCGGGCGACAAGCCGGCGGGCGACGAGCCGGTGCAGGATCCGCCCGAGGATCCCTTCGCGAACATGCCCGGGTTCGACAATCCGTTCGGGAACCAGAACCAGGATCCGTTCGGGAACAACAACAACAACAACAACCCGTTCGGGAACCAGAACCAGGATCCGTTCGGGAACAACAACAACAACAACAACCCGTTCGGGAACAACAACAACAACAACAACCCGTTCGGGAACAACAACAACAACCCGTTCGGGAACAACAACAACAACAACCCGTTCGGGAACAACAACAACAACAACAACCCGTTCGGGAACAACAACAACAACAACCCGTTCGGCGGGAATCAGAACGATCCGTTCAACCAGAACAACCCGTTCAACCAGAACAACCCGTTCGGCGGGAACCAGAACAACCCGTTCAACAACCCGTTCAACGCGAACAACCCCAACAGTCCGTTCAACGCGACCAACCCGAACAGCCCGTTCAGCCCCTTCAACAACCCAGCCCTCAACCCGGCTGCGAATCCGATGGGCGGCCTCGGAGGCTTTGGTGGTCTCGGCGGTCTCGGAGGCTTCGGCGGTCTCGGAGGCTTCGGCGGCGGGTGTGGTGGCATGGGCTGCCTTTGACGTGTGCTCGGCCGCCTCGTGCGTGGGGCGAGCTCGAGACGAAGCCATCGCTCCGCCTCGAGCTCGCCCGGCCGCGAGCCAGTCTCGATGTGCGTGACACTTGCTCTCGCGGTTCCGCTTCGCGCCGCGCGGACGAGCTAGACCGGACGGAGGAAGCGCGCGCCGCGCGGCCGCCCGACGAAGCCACACGTTCGCTCGACGAAGATCGCGGCGATACGAACGCCAGCGACGGCGAAGCTCTACAGCACTTCGCCGAGCGGTTTCGCGATCGATCGGAGTGACCCTTTCAACCCGTCCGCGAGCCTGCTAGGAGCGGCGCTCGGAAGAATAATCCGGTGCCTCGCCGCGAAGACCTGCAGAAAATCCTCATCATCGGCGCCGGGCCAATCGTCATCGGCCAGGCTTGCGAGTTCGACTATTCCGGAACGCAGGGCGCAAAAGCTCTGCGGGACGAGGGCTACGACGTAGTCCTGGTGAATTCGAACCCGGCCACCATCATGACGGACCCAGGCCTCGCCGCCCGGACCTACGTGGAGCCGCTCGAGCCGCGTACGCTCGAGGCCATCATCGAGCGGGAGAAGCCCTCGGCGATCCTCCCCACGCTCGGCGGTCAGACGGCCCTGAACCTCGCGCTTGCGCTCGAGGAGCGGGGCGTTCTGAAGAAGCACGGCGTCGAGATGCTCGGCGCTCGTCCCGAGTCGATCGCGAAGGCCGAAGATCGCGCGCTCTTCAAGGCCGCGATGGAGAAGATCGGGCTCACGTGCCCGCGCGCGGGCACCGCGCACTCCGTCGAGGAGGCATGGAAGATCGTCGAAGAGACGGGCTTCCCCGCCATCCTCCGGCCGTCCTTCACGATGGGCGGTTCGGGCGGAGGCATCGCGAAGGACAGGAGCGAGTTCGAAGCGAAGGTCGCCTGGGCGCTCGCGCAGTCGCCGACGTGCGAGGTGCTCATCGAAGAGAGCGTCCTCGGGTGGAAGGAGTTCGAGCTCGAGGTCATGCGTGACCGGGCCGACAACTTCATCGTCGTCTGCTCGATCGAGAACATCGATCCGATGGGCGTCCACACGGGCGACTCGATCACGATCGCCCCTGCGATGACGCTGACCGACAAGGAGTACCAGCGTCTCCGCGACGCGGCTCGCGCGGTCATGACCGAGATCGGCGTCGAGACGGGCGGCGCGAACGTGCAGTTCTCGGTGAACCCGGCGAACGGCCAGTTCCACGTCATCGAGATGAACCCGCGCGTGTCGCGCTCGAGCGCGCTCGCCTCGAAGGCGACCGGCTATCCGATCGCGAAGATCGCCGCGAAGCTCGCCGTCGGCTACACGCTCGACGAGCTCACGAACGACATCACCGGGACGAGCGCCGCGTTCGAGCCGGTCATCGACTACGTCGTCACGAAGTGGCCGCGCTTCGCGTTCGAGAAGTTCCCCGGCGCCGACAACACGCTCGGCACGCAGATGAAGAGCGTCGGCGAGGCCATGAGCATCGGCCGCACCTTCTGCGAGTCGCTGCAGAAGGCTGCGCGTTCGCTCGAGACCGCGCGCGACGGGCTCGTGTCGCTCGTCGGCCGCGTCGACTATCGCCTCCTGGCGCTGCCGAAGAAGCAGCGCGATCTCGCGATGGAAGCCGCCGAGGTCGAGGCGCCGAAGACGCTGCCCCCGCCGAGCAGTGAAGAGCTCGTTGCGGCGCTCCGCGCCGTCATCCCCATCCCGACCGCCGACCGCCTCTTCTACGTGGTCGACGCGATGCGCGCGGGCATCTCGCCGAGCGAGATCCACGAGCTCACCAAGATCGACCCCTGGTTCCTCGCCCAGATCGAGCGCATCGTCCGCGCAGAGGAGTCGATCAAGAAGGGCGAGCTCGGCCCGGCCCAGCTCGCGAGCTACAAGCGCCTCGGCTTCTCCGACGCCCAGTTGGCGACGCTCTCGGGCAAGACGCAGGACGAGATCCGCGCGACGCGCAAGAAGGAGCGCGTCGTCCCCGTCTACGCCCGTGTCGACACGTGTGCCGCCGAGTTCGTCGCGAACACGCCGTACATGTACTCTACATACGAGTCCGAGAGCGAGGCGCGCGCGGACTCGAGCAAGAAGAAGGTCGTCATCCTCGGCGGCGGACCGAACCGCATCGGGCAGGGGATCGAGTTCGACTACTGCTGCGTCCACGCCGTGCAGGCGCTTCGCGAGCTCGGGTACGAGACCGTGATGGTCAACTGCAATCCCGAGACGGTGTCGACCGACTACGACACCGCAGACCGGCTCTACTTCGAGCCGCTCACGCTCGAGGACGTGCTCGCGATCTGCGACGAGGAGAAGCCGGAGGGCGTGATCGTCCAGTTCGGGGGGCAGACGCCGCTCAAGCTGTCGGTGCCGCTCGAGAAGGCGGGCGTGAAGCTCCTCGGAACGACGGCCGACGCGATCGACCGTGCCGAGGATCGCGGTCGCTTCGACGATCTGCTCACCAAGCTCTCGCTGCGCCGACCGCGCAGCGGCATCGCCACAGGTACCGAGGAAGCGTTCCGCATCGCGGAGGAGATCGGCTACCCGGTGCTCGTCCGTCCGAGCTACGTCCTCGGCGGCCGCGCGATGATGATCGCGTACTCGCGTTCGGAGCTCGAGAGCTACATCCACTTGGCCGTCGAGGCCGCGAGGGACGCCGGGACCCAGACGATCCTCGTCGACGAGTTCCTCAAGGACGCGATCGAGGTCGACGTCGACTGCGTCGCGGACGGCAAGCGCGCCGTCATCGGCGGAGTGATGCAGCACATCGAGGAGGCCGGCGTTCACTCCGGTGACTCGTCGAGCGTGCTGCCGCCGCACTCGCTCTCGCCGGAGATCGTCCTCAGCATCGAGGAGCAGACGCGCATGCTCGCCCTCGAGCTCGGTGTCGTCGGCCTGATGAACGTGCAGTTCGCGGTGAAGGGCGGCGACGTCTACATCCTCGAGGTGAACCCGCGTGCGTCGCGCACCGTGCCATTCGTCTCGAAGGCGACGGGGCGGCCGCTGGCCAAGATCGCCGCGAAGGTGATGGCCGGACGCACGCTCGACGAGCTCGGCGCCACGGACATGGAAGTCCCGCGTCACGTGGCGGTGAAGCAGAGCGTCTTCCCGTTCAGCAAGTTCCCCGGCGTCGACACGATCCTCGGTCCGGAGATGCGCTCGACCGGTGAGGTCATGGGCATCGCCGACACGTTCGCCCGCGCCTTCTACAAGAGCATGCTCTCGGCGGGCCTCGACGTTCGCCCGCCGGAGAATGCGACGGGGAAGGACGGCGCCCAGGCGAAGCGGAGCGTCTTCATCAGCGTCCGCGATGACGACAAGCCGGTCGCCTGCATCATCGCGCGGCGCCTCCGTGCGGCGGGCTACGAGATCGTCGCCACGAAGGGCACGGCCGCCGCCCTCCAGCGTGCGCGCATCCCGACCGTCGTGGTCAACAAGGTCCTCGACGGCTCGCCGCACGTCGTCGACGCGATCCGGAGCGGGACGATCGCGATGGTCGTCAACACGACGACCGGCGCCCGCGAGGTGAAGGACAGCTACTCGCTGCGCCGGCAGACGCTCCTCATGAACATCCCGTACTTCACGACGATCCCGGCGGCGCTCGCGGCATGCGACGCCCTCGAGTCGGCGCGCGGTGACGGTGGGATGCGCGTTCGCTCCCTCCAGGAGTGGGGCCAGTAGGCCCGACCGACTCGGCGTCCGAGCCCGCGTCGGGCTCACGCAACCGATCCGACGAAGCCTCACCGCGTGAAGCGACGAGCGCTTCGCCGGAGGGTGACCCTCGCGTCAGAGCCGGCGTGCGCCCCGGAAGTGCGTCGCCCAGAAGCTCGTCCCGTCGAGGACGAACTTCGTCATCATCGTCGGCCCCGTCATCTTCCCGTTGTTCGGCGTCGAATTGAGGAAGCGCATGTGCCCAGCGCTGTCTTTGCCGACGTAGAAGCCGACGTGATCGATCCCGCCGGTGTCGTCGTTGCGTGCGGACACGTCGAAGAAGACGAGGTCCCCGATGCGGAGGCGCTGGAGCTCGGTGGTGGTCGGTTGCTTGCCGTCGTTCGCGACCGTCAATACCCCGGTGCCGTTGGCGAGCTGGTTCTTGGAGACGCGTGGAAGGAGCCCGCCGGTGAGGAGCGCCGGCAACGTGCGGTGCCCGTACACGAGGCGGATGAAGCCCGAGCAGTCGATGCCTCGCCGGGCCGGGTTCTTCTCCGCTAGGTAGTCGTCGTAGTCGTTGCCGAAGACGTACTTCGGATCGAGCGCGGTCCCGTCGAGGTATTCCATCCCGCTCGCCAGCACGTCGGGGCTCGTGTCCGCACGCCGAGCCGTGAGCCACGTCCTTTCGGGATCGCCGAAGCTGCCGAAGGGCTTCGAAAGGAGCCGGACGTACTGGTCGTGCGAGACGCCGCCGCTCGCTCCTTCGGTGGGATCGCGGAACGTCCGCGGGCTCCCCGCGATGCGGACGGTGCGCGTGCCCTTGGTGAAGGACGCGATCCAGCCTCCGTCCTCGTAGACCGCCACGATGCCGTTCGGGAGCACCTTCGTCGAGATCGTCTTCGGTCCCCCGCTCACGGCGGGCGGCGCCGTTTGTTCCTCGCTCTCGGAGATCGCGGGTGGGAGCTCTTCGCTCGAAGAGCCTGCGAGCGGCCCATCGACGGGCTCGTCCCCCTCGATCTCGCCGGGCTCCTCGGTTTCCTGGGCGGTGCCGCCGGTGAGGGGGGCGCTGTCGGCGGCGCAGGCCATCACGGTCAGGGCCGAGAGCAGAGCTAGGATGGTGAGGTTGGTGGTCGTGTGCATGGCGTCTCCGGCGAGAGCTGGAGCACCGGCCGTGCCGCCCGTTCTCGCGGCGGGTTGTGCACGATCCTCACAGTTCGTACCGGGAAGGAGCGACGCGCTGTGCGTTCGGGGATCGTCAGCGGCCTGGGATTGGTCGCCCGTACGGGTCGACCTGCATCCTGGCGGAGGGCTGTCGCTCCGTCGCGTCGAGGTACGCGAGCTCCTGGCTGGCGCCGTCGAGGTCGTCCCGGATCGCGATGCGGAGCCGGCGGCTCGTGGACTCGTCACGGACCGCGGCGAGCGCGGCGTCGATCCGCACGCGCGTCTCGGGCACGGGGGAGTGACGGAGCACGCGTGCGGCGGCGGCCCGGAGATCGGCCTCCGCCTCCGGGTCTTCGAGGATCGCCCAGAGGTCCTCGACGTCGAGCGAGTTGCCGCGATAGCCCGACCCGGCCGAGAGCATCTGGCCGGCCATGTCGAGGCGCACGAGCCAGTCGCGCGGGCTCTCTCCGTTGCGGCGAAGGACGTCGATCCGTCCGCTGACGTCGTTCTTCTGCGGCCCCATCCCGCGAGCGCGCTGTGCCGCTGCCGTGATCTGCGAGACCATCATGCGCCGCTCGCTCTCCGACGGCCCGCCCATCCAGGGACGAACCTGCTCGACGATCACCGAGCGGTAGGGCTCCGGGACGACGAAGAAGAGGCTCTTGGTGTGGTCCTCGACGTGATGGATCGCCTCGTAGGGCAGCGCGAACCAGCCACGTGGAGTCTTGAGGCGAAGGCCGTCCGCGCCCATCACGACGCTCGGTTCGGTGAGCGACGAGGAGAGACCGGCGAGCCCGAGGATGGCACCGATGATGCCGATGACCGCGAGGAGAAAGCCGGCGACCGCGCCGGCCTCCGTGGATATCCCGAGCGTCGCGCCGATCGTGATGAACGCCGTTGCCGCAGCCAGGATCCGTCCAACGATGGCCGAGCGTTGCGAGGCCTCGCCGCGGGTCCGCCAGGCGATCACGCCGAAGCCGCCGTGGCCGATACCGAGCGCGTGGCGGACCTTCTCGCCCATGGCGTCATCGGCGAGCTCGAGCGTGATGGGGTGCTCCCGCTTCTGATGCTGGAGCGTGAGCAAGACGCCGGTCGACGTGCGTGCGGTCGTCGCTCCGGTGATGTCCCTCGCGTGGATGCGTTGGTTGCGTGAGCCCGCCTTCTTGATGTCGATGTAGCCGGGACCACATTCGAGCTCGGCCATGCGTGGGCTGCGCTGGCGGAGGTCGAGGAGCCCGAGAACGTTGAAGATGCCGAAGGCCGAGAGGCCGAGCATCACCGCCGGTAGCCCACTGACCGGACCGAAGACGGCAAAGAGCAGCGCAAAGGTTGGAAGGACGTAGGGAATCGTCCGCCACACCTTGGGTCCTCGCGGATCCAAGAAACCGGCACGCATCCACCTGAAGATAGGGAACCGAGCGCGTCTGGCAATCGTGGCGTCTCACGTCGGGCTCCGGTACGTTTTCTCTCTGGGGGAGACTGCCCAGCTCGGGAAAGGGAGGCCGACCACCCGATGACTGTTCCGAGAGCAGACCGACTCGTCGTCGTCAGCGTGCTTGCGCTCGCGCTCGGCTGTCGAGCGGTAGGCATGAGCGAAGCCCCCGACGCGGGCGCCGCGGGAACCTCGGACAGCACCGATGCCGCTGCCGAGGCCCCCACTCGTCTCGAGCCACCGATCATCAGGCCCGTGGCAGACGTCGTGGTCGAGACGCTCGCCGGCTCGTCGACGAACGGGAGCGCGGACGGCGTCGGGGGGGCGGCACAGTTCGACAACCCCGTGGGGGTGCTCCTCGATCCTTCAGGCGGCCTGTTCGTCACGGAGTACGATGGTGGACGCGTGCGCAAGCTCGACGGTGCCGGCGCCTCGACGACCGTCGCCACCGGTCTCGTCGAGGCCTTCGGGATGGTCCTGACCGACGACGCGCTCTACGTGCAGACGGACCGCGATCGGAACGGCCAGAAAGGGCCGGACACGGGGACGATCTGGAAGCTCCCGCTCGGCGGAGGGACCCCGGAGGTCGTCATCGAGTCGCTCGGGCGTCCGCGTGGCCTCGCGCGCCTCCTCGATGGCCGTATCGCCGTTGCGGATCAGACTCGGAACACGCTTTCGATCTTGGACCCCGCGGACCGGAGCCTCACCCTGCTCGCGGGATCCACCGAGCCGGGCTTCGTGAATGGGCGCGGCGCTGCTGCTCGGTTCGACCAGCCGTATGGGCTCGCCGTCCTTCCCGACGGCAACATCCTCGTCACCGACTCGTTCAACCACGTCATCCGGAAGGTGACGCTCGAGGGAGACGTGAGCGTGTTCGCAGGGGATGGGAATCCCGGGATGAAGGATGATTCCGACAAGCTGAGCGCACGCTTCGATCGGCCGATGGACATCGGGCTCGACGTCGCCGGCAATGTCTTCGTCACCGATCCCGACAACCATCGGATCCGTCGCATCACGTCGGACGGCTCGGTGGAGACGATCGCGGGAGACGGCACCCCGGGATTCGCCGACGGCACGGGGCTGCAGGCGAAGTTCTACGGCCAGGAGCAGATCGACGTGTCTCCTGACGGCAAGACGATCTACGTGAGCGACGGGAACCTCGGAGACGGCTCCGCGTTCCATCGCGTCCGTCGGATCCACCTGCGCTGATCGAACGGCAGCGCAGGTCGCGAGAGAACCGGGCGGAACGCGAGTCGAGCGCGTCGAGCGCGGCGAATGTGGGGCCGTACTGGCGCGTTCGAGGTACACTGCCACCTCGCTGGTCGCCAGATGCCGAGCCCGAAGTATCCGCTCAAGCCGCTCCTGGAGCACCGGAAACGCATGGTCGACGACGCCACGGCCGAGCTCGGTGGCGCGGTGCGGGTGCGGGAGGCGGCGGATGCGAGCCGCGCACGCGCGGAGGCGGACCGGCGCGCGGCCGAGGAGCGCGCGGCGCGCGTTCGAGGCGAGGAGGCCGACCGCCTCGCGCGTGGGGAGCTCCGTGCGGCGGATCTCGCTCGCGGACAGGCATGGGAGATCGGCGCCAGCGCGGAGATCGGACAGCTCACGCGTGCGGTCGAGGTCGCCGAGCAGAACGTGGAACGAGCGCGCGGGGACGAGGCCGAGGCACGCGTGGTGCTGGCTCGGAAGATGGCCGATCGTGATGTGGTCGTGAAGGACGAGGCGCGCTTCGCGGACAGGCTGAAGAAGCGGGGCCTTGCGGTAGAAGAAGAGGCGGCCGAAGAGGCTTTCCGCGGAGGGCGAGGGTAGTGAGGACGAGGCTCGGGCGAGGCGCGGCGATCATCGGTCTGGTCGTGGCTGCAGGGTGCCGCAGTGGATCGAACGTCGCGCCTCCGCTCACGACGCCGCCTGCTGCGTCCGCCGAGGCGAAGGCGACCTCGTCGTCTACGGGCGGCGTGCCCATCGTGAAGGTCCTCCTCGACGATCCTCGCCTCGCTACGGCGCGCGCGTTCGAGCGGGCCAAGGACTGGGGAGCGGCGGCGAAGGCCGTGCGGGACGCCCGGCCCGCGGACCTCCCGGCGGCGGACGCGTGCGCATGGGACTTCCTCGAAGGGCGCCTCTTCGTCGCAGCGAACGCGACCGCCGAGGCCATCCCTGCCTTCGAACGAGCCGAGGCGGCGTCATGCCCGCTCTCGGGTCACGCGAAGCTGCGATCCGCGCAGGCGATCGCGCGCTCGGGACGAGCCGACGACGCGATCGCACGGGCGCGCACGGTGCCGGCGGATCACTCGTCGCTGAAGGACGACGTGAAGATGGTCCTTGCCGAGTCGCTCGCGACGAAAGGCGACCGCGCCGCTGCGCTTCCGCTCTGGCGCGAGTGGCTGAAGGCGAACGCGAATGGGCCTCGCTGGGTCGACACGTCGGTGCGCATCGCGAACGCGCTGCTCGACGGCGTGGATGGCCCGCCCGAATCACGCGCGAAGGAGGCGTACGACGCAGTCACGCGTGTCGTCGTCGAGGCGCCGAGGCTGGCGGATTCGTCGGGAGCGACCGAGGCGCGCCTCCGGGCGATCAAGGTGCTCCGCGCGAAGGACTCGAAGATCACGGACGCGCTGAGCGCCCTCGAACGTGCGCGGCAGGCTCAAGGCTGGCTCGATGCGAACGATCCCACGCGCGCGTTCGATCTCGCGAGCGCGGTGCTGAAGGGAGCATCCGGCTCTGCGTCGTGCAAGGCCGCGCTCACGCGTGCGAACGCGGCCGCGAAGAAGACGCCGAAGGTCGACGCGTGGCCGGAGGCCGTCGCCGCATGCGAGAAAGAGGCGGAGCTCGTCACGGCGCTCTACGCCGGCGCGAAGGCGCGGACGGGGAAGGACCCGAAGCTCGCGATCGAGTGGTTCGGCAAGGTCGAGACGCTTTTCCCGACGCATCGTCTCGCGGACGACGCGCGCTTCCGTGCGGCGCTGCTCGTGGCCCAGGGAACGGACGAAGGCCGCGAAGAGCGCTCCGAGCAGATGCTCCGGACGCTGCCGGACGCGTATCCGTCCGGGGACATGGGCACCGAGGCGCTCTTCCGCGTCGCGCTCGCGAAGATGCAGAAGGGGCGGGAGGACTGGGAAGCGGCCAAGGTGGTGCTCGATCGCATCGTCGAGATCACCCCCGAGGATCGGCACTGGGCGACGTCCGGGCGCGCGGAGTACTTCCGAGCGCGGGCGGCGGCGGCGACGGGTGACGACGAGGGGGCTCGCACGCGCTGGGAGCACATCGTCGAGCGGCATCCGCTCTCCTTCTACATGCTGCTCTCGTACGCCAGACTCGCGGCTGCGGACGCCGCCCGTGCCGCGCGCGTGCTCGAGGGCGCGATCGCACGCGACAAGGAGACGGCGTCGTTCCCGTCGAAGGCGCTGCCCATCGTCGAGACGCCGGGGTTCCTCCGCGCCGTGAAGCTGCTCGAGGTCGGCGACGTGGACGCGGCGCGCCGCGAGCTCACCGCTTGCGGGGCCATTGCTGAAGGCGCCGACCCGGAGGTGATCTGGACGGTCGGTGCAATCTACAACCAAGCGGGCGCGTTCGAGCTGGGGCACGCCTTCTCGCGCGGTCGGGTGAACGATCACCTCGAGCACTACCCGGAGGGGAAGTGGCGCGTGCCTTGGGAGACTGCCTACCCGCGCGCGTTCGAGCCGCTCGTCGCGAAGGCGAGCGAGAAGTACTCGTTGCCACGCGCGATCGCGTGGGGAGTGATGCGCGAGGAGTCGAGCTTCCTCGCCGACGTGAAGAGTCATGCGAACGCCTACGGCTTGATGCAGCTGATCATCCCGACGGCGAAGGGGGTCGCGGTCGGCACGGGCTACGGCAGTGACGAGGCATCCCTCCGGAGGCCCGAGGTCTCGATCGAATTCGGAACGAAGCTGCTCGCCTCCCTGCGCACGAAGCACGGTCACGACGCGCTCGCGGTCGGCGCCTACAACGGCGGCTCGGGCGCGGTCGGCCGCTGGATGAACAACCGCACGTCGGACGAGCTCGACCTCTTCGTCGAGAACGTGCCGTGGGAGGAGACGCGGAACTACATCAAGCGCGTCCTCTCGAGCGTCGCGGCCTACGGCTACCTCTACGAACGAAAGACGTTCGACGCCGCGCTCGGCATCCCGCTGCGGTTTTTGCAGTGACACCAGGGACGCCGCTGAGGGCTCTTCGAGACGACGAGCTCGTCGTCGTTCCGGCAGAGCGACACGTCGAGCGGCTCGCTCGCCAGGGAAAGCGCGGAGAGACGCGTACGTCGCTTCGAGCTCGGCTCGCCGCGGCGCTGCTGCCCGACGTCCGCTTCGCGGATCTGCGCGAGACGCGGCTCACGCTCGCCGTTGCGCTCGAGGACGCGGTGTCGTCGAACGGAACGCGCGCGCAGCTCGACCTGTTCGGTGGTGCCGGCGCAGGACCGGAGGACCCGCTGCTCGCGACGCTCCGCGGTCGAGGCGGCGCGTCGTGGGTCCGCGCGGTCGCGGCCATCGACGAGGCGATCGGCGCCCTCCGCTCGCGCGGCGCGACGGCAGCCCACCTCGTCCGCGTTCGGGGCGCCGGTGTCGCCGCCGCACGCGCGCGCACCCTCGCGGCGGCGATGCGCGCGCTCGACGAGGCGCTCGCGCGCGCCGGTGCACGCGATGGCCGTCTCGTCGGCGCAGCGCTCGGGCCGGCGATTCGCGCCGCTGATCCGGACGCGTTGCTCGCCCTGCTCGACGCTCGGCGTGTCCGCGCGCGATGGCTCCTCGCGTGGGAGCCGCAGGACCTCCTCTGGTGGCGTGCGCTCGACGAGGCGCTCTCCCGCGGCTCGGGCTACGCCCGCGTCGTGCTCCCCGCGTTCGACAAGCGCCTCGAGGGCACGCGTGAGCGCGATCCGCTCGAGGTGATCGCCGACGTCGTCGCCCGACACCTCGACGCCGCGCCCGAAACGGAGGTCATCCCGGCAGTCCTCGGTGACCTCGGCGCGACCATGCCCCGCGTCGAGGACGCGGCGCCGCGCGTTCGTCTTCTGCGGGCAGGTGATGCGCGAAGCGAGGCCCGTGCCGTCGCGAGGCTCGTCCGGAGCGCGCTCGACGCCGGGGCGAGCGTCGAGCGAATCGCGATCGCGTATCCGTCACGCGACGAGCGCACGCTCCTCCCGTTGCGGCGGGCGCTGGCGGACGAGTCGATCGTCTTCCACGATGCGCTCGGCTCGCCTCCGTCGAGCGTGCCGGTCGTCGCTGCCGCCCTCCATGCCCTCGACGCAGCGGAGTCATTCGACCGGATCGCGGTAGCACGGGTCCTTCGCTCGGGTTACATCGACGCGCCGCGCGTCCTCGGGGACGCGGGAGGCGAGCCGCTCGGGTTTCGCGAGGCGGAGCGCATCCTCGGGCGTATCGCTCGCGCGCTCGAGACGCGCGCGACCGCGGCGGGGGCCGACGAGGTCGAGCGCCTCGTCCTCACCGCGACCGGGGGCAAGGACGAGGACGAAGCGCCGGCGCGACGGATCGCGGCCATCCTCACGCGGGCTCGCTCGGCACGCACGCGAGGCGAACGGGTTCGGGCAGCGCGGGCGTTGTTCCACGACCTCGGCTTCGCGTCGCGCGCGGGGAGGGGAGCGCTCGCCACGTTCGCGCGGGACGAGGCTCCCTTCGGTATCGATCGCGCCGAGCGTCTCGCGATCGCCCGCGACGTCCGTGCGTGGGACGTTGTGGACGCCGCGCTCGACATCTACGAGACCACTGTCGTCCGCGACGCGGGCGTGTGCGCGCGGACGCTCGACGCGGAGGTGTTCCGCCTCGAGCTCACGGAGCTGCTCGATGCATCCGCCCACCTTCCCGGTGCAGGGCGTGCGGGCGCGGTGCGGATCACGCGCCTCGCCGATGTGGCGGGCGACGAGCTCGATCTCCTCGTCGTCCTCGATGCGAACGACGGCGTGCTCCCGCGTGATGTCCAGCCCGTCACGCTCGTGTCGGAGGCGCTCGAGGGCGCGGTCGCGCGCGCGGCGCGTGATGCCTTCGTGCCCATCCACGTGAGCGAGGTCGCAGCGCGCGATCTCGCTGCGCTCGCCGCCGGTGCCGCGGAGAGCTCCAAGGTCGTCCTCGTCACGACCGCCGTCGACGGCGCGGAGACGCCCGCGTCGCCGTCGCGTGTGTTCATCGCGCTCGACCGTGCGGGGATCGCGGTCGAGGACGTCCCGCGCGCGGGAGCCGGACCCGCTCCCGCCGGGACGCTCCAGGATCCAGGCGAGGTCGCGCGGCGAGCCGGACGCGAGCGCGCTCGCGAAGGCTTCTTCCTCGATCCGATGCGACCGCAGTCGGAGATCGCCGGCAACCTCGCGCTCGGTTCGACGAGCAGTGACGCGATCGCGCGTGTCGTCTCCGCCGAGACGGGCTCCTTGCGCGAGCGCGCCCTCGCGGTCACCTCGATCGAGCGCTTCGCTCAGTGCGCCTTCAAGGGCTACGCGCACGTCGTCCTCGCGGCTCGTGAAGGAGAGGAGCAACGTGAGCTCCCCGATGCGCGCGAGGAGGGCAACCTCGGGCACACCGCCCTTGCGGCCGCGTTCGTCGCGACGCGGGACGAGTGGCCGCGCCGCCCTCGAGACAGCGCGGCGATCCTCGCGAAAGGGCTAGCGGCGGCGGACGTCGCCTTGGCAGAGTCCGCCGGTCACGCGCCGCTCCGCGCGATCGTTCGGCTCCGCATTCGTGAGTCCGTGCGCGCGGTCCTCGTCCGTGCGATCGAAGACGTCGACTGGGACTTCTCGCTCGCGGAGCAGGCGTTCGGCAACGGTAAGCCATGGCCGTCGTTTCAGGTGACCGACGGCGTCACCGACGTCTGGCTCCGGGGCTCGATCGATCGCGTCGACCACGCGCACGGGCGCTCCACCGCGGTGCGGGTGATCGACTACAAGCGGAGCAAGAACACCGTCCGCGACGCGTCATCGCTCCTCGGCGAGACCGCCCTTCAGGTCCCGATCTACGCACTGGTCGCCGGGCGTCGCCTCGAGGCGTCCGCCACCGGAGCGTACGTCCCGATGCAGCCGCGCGACCTCGCGACGGAGACGAAGCCGAACACGAAGGCGGAGGACCGCGTTGCGGAGCTCGCCCGGCGCGAGGCCAGCTCCGTCCCTTCGGAGATCGAGCGCCGGGTGCTTCAGATCGCGGTCGAAGCTCGCGCCGGGCGCTTCGCTCCGGTTCCCGTGCGCGAGGGCGAGTGCACCCATTGCGGGGTGAGCGGTGGCTGTCGCAAGCCACGCTTCGCGATGGCGCCGTCGGACGAGCTCGAAGACAAGGAGTCGTCGTGAGCAGCACCTCGCAGCTCTACGCGATGCCGCGAAACCTCGTGCTCGCGGCGAGCGCCGGCACCGGCAAGACGCACGCGCTCGTCGGTGTCGTGGTCCATCTCCTCGTCGGCGGGAGGGTCGGCGGCGCGGTCGATCCGTCGCGGATCGTCGCGACGACGTTCAGCCGGAAGGCCGCGTCCGAGATCCGTGCGCGCGTCACGACCGAGGTGGAGCGGTTGACGGTCGATCCTTCGGCCTCCGTCTATGCAGCCGGTCTTCGCGAGGCGATCAGCGGGCGATCGAGCGACGCCGAGCTCGCGAAGCGCGCGAAGAAGGCCCTCGCGCGGCTCCCGCATGCGCGCTTCGGGACACTCCATAGCTTCGCGACGGGCATCGTGCAGCGCTATGCCGTCGAGCTCGGTCTCGGCCCCGGCTTCGAGCTCGCGACCGAGGCGGACGCGCGCGCGCGCGCCGATGACGCGATCGCGCGCGCGCTCGAGCGGCGCCTCGAAGACAGCCCGGATGCCCTTCGCGCGCTCGCGGAGGCGGCAGGCGGCATCGATCGCTTGGTGTTCTCGCTGCGACGTGTGCTCGGGACGCTCGAGGAGGACGGCCGCTCCGCGCGCGATCTCGGGCTCGACGCGAACGACAGCGCCGTCGTCGAGGGGCACATGCGTGAGCTCCTGATTCACGCGCGCGCGATCTCGAATCATCCAGCCGCGGAGCCGCTCGCACGTGAGCTCGCCTCCGCATGGGACGCCGGCGACGAGGAGCGCATCGAGGCCGCCGCCGCCGCGCTGACGGCGCTGCCGGCGCGGGGGAAGAAGACGCCCGAGCTCGAGGCCTTCTTCATCTTCAGGAACGACCTCGCGGGCGCGAAGAACGAGGAGAAGGGGAGACGCCTCGCGCGCGCGTGGCGAGCGAGGCACGCCTTCACGCGCTACGCGACGCTCGTTCGCGAGGTCGTCGCCGAGGCGGAATCCGAGATCGAACAGTCCGGTCGCGCGCGCGCGACGCTCGGCTTCGGCGAGGTGCTCCGCGCGGCGCGCGAGCTCCTGCGCGATCGCCCCGACGTCGCCGACGAGGTCGCCTCCGGCATCGACGCACTTCTCGTCGACGAGTTCCAGGACACGTCGCGCGTGCAGCGCGATCTGCTCCAGCTCCTTTGGGCGAGGCCCGATGCTCGTCCGAAGGCGGGCGAGATCCCGCCGCTCTCGGCGATGCGCCCGGCCGGGCTGCTCGTCGTCGGCGATCGGAAGCAGTCGATCTACGGATTCCGCGGCGCCGACGTCGGCGTGTTCGCCGAGCTTGCGGTCGGTCTCGCCGGAGCGCCGGCTCGCGAGGCGCTCGGCATCCCGGCGGGCGTGACCTGGGAGCCGAAGGAGCCGCTCGCCGACTTCCACGCCCTCCGCCACAACCGGCGGAGCGTGTCGTCGATCCTCGCCTTCGCGAACGCGTTCAGCGCACGCCGCTTCCTGCCGGGCGATCCGCCGCCGGAGCTGTTCGAGATCGAGTACGTCGCCGCTACCGAGGACCTCCTCGTCCCGCCCGAGCGCGCTACGTTGGAGCCCACCGCACCGGCGACGACGTGGCTGCGCGTGACGCCGAAGGGAACCTCGTCGACGCGGCTCGAGGAGGCGCTCGTCATCGCGGCGAAGATCGACGCGCTCGTGTCCGGTGGGGCCGCGAAGCATCGCGACATCGCCGTCCTTGCGACCACGAACGGGATGCTCGATGCGGTCGCGTTCGCGCTCGCTCAGGCCGACATCCCCTACGTCGTGGCGGGCAAGAGCTTCTTCCGGGCGCGCGAGATCAGCGACCTGGCGGCGATGCTCGCGCTCGTGCTCGAGCCGAACGACCGCCTCGCAGCGCTCGAGGTCCTCCGCGGCCCGTGGGCGAGCGTGCACGACGAGACGCTCCTCGGCCTCGTCGAGCCGGGCAAGGGCCTCGTCCCGCCGTCTTCGTGGGGTGAGCCGCCGAAGCCGGAGCTCGTCCATCACGAAGACCGTCCCGCGCTCGACGCGATCGCGTCGCTCGTCTCGTCGATCGGCCGCTGCGCCGGCCGCCTCGGAGCGGGCACGATCCTGCGCGAGGCCGCCCGTACCTGTGGTCTCGAAGCGGTGCTCGGCGCGATGCCGCGCGGCCAACAGCGCGTCGCGAACGTGCAGAAGCTCCTGTCGATGGCCGATCGTCATCCGGATGCGCGCGCCTTCCGGATGTGGCTCGACGATGCCAAAGAGCAGGAGGTCGCCGAGTCCGAGGCGGCGACGTTCTCGGACGACGATGATGCCGTCCGGCTCCTCACCATCCACGCGAGCAAGGGACTCGACTTCCCGATCGTGTTCGTCCCCGAGATCGGCGCGGCCCTCCCGCGCACGGAGCGCGGCGTCGCGCGCGTCGCGCTCGGTGCGGGCGACGCGCCGAACATCCTTTCGGTGCGGATCGCCGACGATACCGGTTTCGTCCTCGACCCGCCGTCGTACACGCGCGCGCATGCCACCGCACGCCGGCGCGAGCGCGCCGAGCGCCAGCGCCTCGCCTACGTAGCCATGACGCGCGCTGCGAAGTCGATGTTCCTCGTGGGCGGTCGCACGAGCGACAAGGCACTCGACCCCGGCGCCTCCACGCTCGCCGTGGTCGAGCAGCTCGCAGCCGACCATCCGGAGCTCCTCGCCGTCGAGGACGTCGACGTGCCCGCGCCCGCGAAGCGCGCCGCCGAGGCTTCGCTCGTCGAGAGCATTCCCGCTGTCGAGCCACGAGCGCAGTGTCTTCCCGAGTGGCGGGTCCTCCCGATCGCGCCGACGGCGCTCGCCGATTTCGATCACTGCGCTCGCCGCTTCGAGCTCGTTCATCTGCTCGGCCTTCCCGAGCACGTGAGTCGGCGCCGTGCGCCGGATGGCGACGCGAGCGGTGAGGCGGCCCCTCCCGCGACGGACATCGAAGGAGCGGCTCGAGCGCACGTGGTGATCGGAACGCAGAAGGCCGGGACGATCGCCCACGCCGTGCTCGAGCGTCTCCCGGTCGAGGCATTCCTCGCTGCCGATCGTGCTGCGGCGGCGGTTACCCGGTCGCTCGAGAGCGCGGGCGTCCCCGAGGACCATCCTCAGCATGCTGCGATTGCGGGGCGAGCGATGCGCTTCCTCGAGACGGCGTATGCGCGAGGCATCGCCGAGCGCGGCGCGATGATCACGCGCGAGGTCGCATTCGTCCTGCCGATCGAGGACGAGGCGGGCCGGGCCGTCTCGCTGCGCGGCAGCATGGACCTCGTCGTCGTCTGGCCCGACGGCGCCGTCGACGTCGTCGACTACAAGAGTGCCCGCAGCGGTGACACCGACAGCTACGCCTTCCAGCTCGACGTCTATGCCCTCGCTGCGCGCGCGCGCTTCCCCGAGGCGACGAGGCTCCGCGCCGGACTCGCGTTCCTCGGCGCCGGGACGGGCGAGCCGGTGTGGCGTGACCTCCCGAGCGAGCACGACGTGCGCGCACGCATCACGAGGCTCGGCGCCGAGCTGATCCGAGCGCGCTGGACGGAGGCGTTCCCACGGGTGGAGATCGAGCGCTGCGAGTCGATCCACTGCGGCTTCATCGGGCGATGCCATCCGCGACGCGACGCCTAGACCCAATGCCGCTCCATTAGCGGGCAAGTGATCGATACCGCTGTGGAAAGCAGGAGGAGCTTTCCATGGCGTCGGCGCTGGGCGAAAAGGAGGGATGTCCTGGCTCGAGGCTGCCCTTTCCGAGACTGCGAGCTACCCGTCGGCGGAGTCTCTGAGCACGTTCGAGGCGCACATCGATCCTACGTGGATCGATGAGGCACTGGAGGCGACGGGGACAGCGACGCTTCGTCGTCGTCGTTTGCCGGCCGAGCAGGTGGTGTGGTTGGTCCTCGGGATGGCGCTGATGCGCGATCGTCCCATGGAGGATGTGGTATCGAAGCTCGACCTCGCACTTCCCGGAAAAGCGGAAGGGAAGAGCGTTGCGCGCAGCACCGTGGCCCAGGCACGGCAGCGGCTCGGCCCCGCACCGCTGCGCTGGCTGTTCGAGCGATGCTCGCAGGCATGGGCCCGCAAGAGCGCCGACGCCCATGCGTGGAAGAGCTTGGCGCTGTACGCGCTGGACGGGTCGACCTTGCGTGTGGCGGACTCGGACGAGAATCGCGCACACTTTGGGCTCAGCAGCGGTCGTACCGAGAGTGGCTACCCTCTCGTCCGCCTCGCTGCGCTGGTCGCGGCTCGCTCTCATCTGATCGTGGCGGCCGCCTTCGGTCCATACAGCAACAGCGAGCACCAC
>MKVQ01000039.1 GCA_001899635.1 Myxococcales bacterium 68-20
GTAAGCCGTGTGCGGGAAATCCGCACGCACGGTTTGAAAGGGGGTCTTGCTCTAACGCCCGCCCTCTGGCGGGAAGGAAAGTAGGATCTACCAATGCGTTCGACCTCACCGGTGCCCGTAACGGTCGTCACCGGCTTCCTCGGAGCCGGGAAGACGACGCTCGTGAATCGCTGGCTCGCCGACGTCCCGCGCGGCGACGTGGCGGTCATCGTGAACGAGCACGGCGCGATCGGGATCGACGGCGCGCTGCTCGCGGCGCGCGTGCGCGCGCTCGTGGAGATCGCCGGCGGCTGCGTCTGTTGCTCCACGCAAGCCGAGCTCGTCCGCGCGCTCGAGGAGCTTGCGTCGGCTCCGTCTCCGCCGAAGCGGATCCTCGTCGAGACGTCCGGCGCGGCGTCGCCCGCCGGCGTGCTCCGCGCGGTCACCGGGCGCGCGGAGGTGCACCTGCTCGACGGCGTCGTCACCGTCGTCGATGCGACACGCGTGGAAAACCTGCAGGAGCACGATCTCGCGATCGAGCAGGTGGGCTACGCGGACGTCGTCGTGCTCTCGCGTGCGGACCAGTGCGATTCCGAACGGCTCGCGCACGCCAGAGACGTCGTGGCCACGCACAACGGCGCCGCCCTGGTCGCGACCGCGGCGTCGGGTGAGCTGGAGGATCCCGACCTCGCAACTCTCGAAGCCCTGCTGGATCGGAGACGTGCGGACTTCGGCGCCGCGACGCCGGTCGCGTCGACGAGCAGGCACGTGTACGAATCGGTCTCGCTCGTCCTCGAGGGCGATGTCGACGGCGAGCGCTTCGCCGACTTCATGGAATCGGAGCTCGCGCGCTTTGCCGGGCGCCTCTTCCGCACGAAGGGGATCCTTGCCGTCGACGGCGTGGCGGAGCGCATGGTCGTGCAGGGCGTGGCCGATCTCGTGGACGTGACGTTCGGCGAGGTCTGGGGGAATACGACGCGGACGAGCCGCCTCGTCGTGGTCGGCTTCGGCCTCGATCAGGCGGCGCTCGCACGCGCCTTCGCTGCGTGTGCCGCCGCGCGCGCGCCCCTCGGGTGAACGCCGCGACCTACGCGTTGCTGCCGGAGTCGACGATCGCTCGGCAAACCCTCATGCGCCCGGGCGACCGCGTGCGGGCGAATCGACGCAGGTGTGCCCTGCCGGAGGTGGTATTGCTCCACCATGCGGCGACACAGAAGGCATCCGGGCCTCTCCACCGCGCTCGCGACGATGGCGCTCGCCGCATGCGCCGCGCAACGAGACGTCCCCGGAACGAAGGCGCGCTCAGTCGCCACCAAGCAAACGTCGTCACCGTCCGCTCTCTCCGCCCCGGTGAGGCGTGTCGAGATCGCTCCTGTCTTCGGACACACGGATGTGATCCAAGACATGGCCCTCTCGCCGTCCAAGCGCCTTCTCGTCACCTCCTCTTCGGACCCCACCATGAAGGTGTGGAACGTGGAGACCGGCGCGCTCCTGCGCACGGTCGACTCGAAGGCGTGCCGAGGCCGGTTCGTCCGCGTCGCCGACGAGGAGATCGCGGTCAAGAGGTGTGACGACGGCACGCTCCGCAAATGGGACCTCCGCGCTGGTACGGAGACACGCGTCCAACAGGCCCACCGGGGCTTCTTCGTAGCCGCCGTCGATCGTGACGGCCGGCGTGCGTTGACGGCTGCAGCCGGCACGGACGAGCGTGACGGCAATGGTCGCCAGGAGCTCCTCCTCTGGGACCTCGAACGGCTCGAGCGCGTGCGTGTCGTGGCCGAGGTCCCTGGTCACGTCGCGCGCCTCGCATGGAGTGACGACGGCCGCCATGCGCTCGTGTCGACTTACCGTGCTCAGGATGGCACGGCGCTCGTCGACCTCGAGAGCGGCAAGACGCTGCGTCGGTTCGAGCCAAAGAGCGAGAACGCGGTCGAGCTCCTCGGATTCGACGGCGCGAGCCGCCGCGCAATCGTCGGTCACGCAGGCGGTCCCACGCTCGTCTTCGACGTGGCTACGGGCAGGCTCGAGCAGCGCATCGAACGGGAGACCCCTCCGTTCGTCGTCGGGCCGGATGGATACCTCCTCTCGATCCAACGCGGGCTCAGTCGGCGAGACGCCGGACATCTGAGCACCGCAAAGGAGTACGGCTGGCGCGGGCATGTCTTCGCGAGCGCGTGGGCTGCAGATCGATCGGCGGTTGTCGTCGCCTCGGCGGATGGGCTCCGCGTGCTCGACACCGGCTCGGGCAGCGTCCTTCGCGAGCTCGGAACGGAAGCCATCGCTGGTTGGAATGCGGCGATTGCGCCCGACGGTCTCACAGTCGCCACGCAGCGGTGCCGGTTTGCTGACAGTCTCGACGACCGCTCCCCGGCCATGGTGCGATCGGAGATCGACATCGTGAGTCTCCGGACCGGGACGGTCGTAAAAACGCTGCGCTCTCCGCGAGCCGATGAGCTGTGCGGCTCCAGCCTCATGTTCTCGGCACGCGGTTCACTCCTGCTCGAGGGGAGCGTCACGTTGGGCCTATTGCGCGTCTGGGACGTCGCGAGCGGCACGATCAAGTCGGTCGCGAAGATGGTGGATCCGTTCTTCACGGTGGCGCCGTTTCCGGACGAGCGTACCGCGCTCGTTGGAATGCGAAACCGCGTTGCGCGGATCGATCTGGAGACGCTCTCCGTGGTCGCGCGCTTCGACTTCGGCCCGACGCACGCGCTGAGCAGCGCGGTCTCCCCTGACGGCAGCCTGATCGCGGTCGAGTCATTCGAGGAGCTCCGCGTCTGGGACACTCGCACGTTCGCAGTCGTCTCCAAGATCGCTCTCCCGAAACCACAAGGCGGCAACGGGAGCTCCACCAAGCTCGCCTTCAGCCCGGATGGCGAGCTGCTCGCCATCGGAGAGGTGGGCTGCACGATGTGCTCGGTCCGGCTTCACGACGCGCGAACCGGCGCGTTCGTTCGCGCGTGGCTTGTCGGGCGGCGCGACGTGACCGTCGTCCGTTTCATCGATGCCGGACGGCTGGTATCCGCCGACTGGAACGGAGAGGTGGCGATCTGGGACATCCAAACAGGCCAGCAGCTTGCGAGGGATACAAGAGCCAGCGCGCAAATTCTGGACGTTCGCGCGGTCGATGGCGCGGTGATCAGCGCCAGCCGAGATACCGCGGTCCGGGTCCTCCCGCTCCCCGATACGGGCACGCGTATGCCGTGACTCACGGCACGCGACGTGGCGGATCGTCCACCGAGAACACGCAACGCTTCGCGCGCCGGGCGTAGCGGAGAGAAGCGATGGCGATCTCCATCGGCCAGCGGTGGTATTGCTTCATCATGCGGACGAATGCCTGGCTTCTCGGCGCCCTAGCGGTAGCTGCCACACTGGCTGCCTGTTCCTCCTCTGAAGCCGTAAGCGACGGCAACGGTATCCCGATCGACGGCGGCGACCGCGGCCCCCCAGGAAACGGGAGCACTCCGGGCGGTGACGGCGGCGGCAGTGGCGGCGTCGATGCTGGTGACGGCGGCGGCCTCGTCAGCCCGACGTTGAGCAAGCTGGTGATCTCTCCAGCCGCGCTGCAGCTCGTCGTCAAGGGCAACACGGCGGTCGTTCAGCCCTTCACCGTCGCCGGGACCTTCTCCGACGGGCACACCGAGGACGTGACGAGTCAGGCTGCCTTCAGCATCGACGATGCGCGGCTGGGCACGTTCGTCAGCGGCTCGTCGTTCACGTCCGGCACCGCCATCGGTGGCACCAGCTTCGTGCGCGCTCGGGTAGGCACCACGTCCGCATCCACGGGCATCACCGTGAAGCTCGAGCGGAGCGTCTCGGACTCTCCTCCCGCTGCCTCGGGACTGCCCCCGGTGCCGGCCACACCGGAGACGAAGTTCGGCGGAGCGGTCGACGGCACGTACAAGCCGAAGATCGTCTACCCCAACGATGGCGTCATGGTGCCGCCCAACGTGGGGCCGACGGAGATCCACTTCCTTCCGAAGAATGCGAGCACGACGCTGTTCGAGCTCGCATTCACGAATGGCAGTGTCGACCTGCGTGTCCACCTGCGCTGCTACCTACCGGCGGACGTGACGGCGCCGGCGGGCGAGCGTGGGTGCATCTACACCCCGGACGAGGAGGTGTGGAAGCTGCTGGCCGAGAGCAATCGCGGTGGTCAGGCCGTGAAGCTCACCGTGCGTGCCGCGGACGACACGGGCACGGGCACGGTCGGCGTCTCCGACCCCATCTCGATCGAATTCGCCCGCACGGACGTCAAAGGCGCGCTCTATTACTTCACGACCGCGGGCGGCACGGGGGTGATGCGTCATGACTTCGCCGACGCGAGCGCCAAGCAGGCCACCCCCGTGCTCAGAACGTCGAACGTCGCGACGTCTGTCTCCTGCGTGGGCTGTCACGCGGTGAGTCCGAACGGCAAGACGCTGGTGGCCGAGGTCAACGGTCAAAACGACGGCCGCCTCGTCCTGGTGGATCTGTCCCATCCCAGTCAGTCGACGAACAAGTCGCCCCTCGCGCGAAGCGGCGCGAAGCTGAGCAACTTCCAGTCCTGGAGCCCCGACGGTTCCCGGTTCGTGGGGGTCTACGCCGACAGCGGCGCCACGAGTTACAACCTCCGACTCTTCAACGGGACCACCGCGGCCTTCGAGGGCGACATCGCCAACACGGGCACTCAGACGAACCCCGCCAACCATCCCGACTGGAGCGCGGATGGAAAGACGATCGCCTACCAATCGATGGGTATCGCCGGGACGAACCAGCGAAGCTACAAAGGCGCCATCAAGGTAGTGACGTCGACCGCCACCGGTTGGAACGACCCGGTAACGGTGGTGCCCTCGCAGAGCGGAAGGAATCGCTATTACCCGGCCATCGCGCCCGACAACTCCTTCCTCGTATTCAACGAGTCCCAGTGCCCGACCGGTGAAGCGCACACGCACTGCAACGGGGATAGCGATCCCTCCGCACGGTTGTGGGCCGTTCCGCTCGGGCAGAGCGGAGTCCCGATCGATCTAGTGAAGGCCAACCTGGCCGGTCCGATGGATTCGACCTCGCAGCTCACCAACAGCTTCCCGAAGTGGAGCCCATTCGTCGGACGCGGCAACAAGGGTGAGACCAGCCGTCTCCTGTGGATGACGTTCGCTTCGACGCGCAACTACGGCCTGCGCACGACGCCGTCCCTGGGCGGCTCCGAGAACGACAAGGCGAAGCGCCTCTGGATGGCCGCGGTGGATCCAGATCAGGTGAAGCAGGGGAGCGATCCGTCCTATGCGGCTTTCGCGTTGCCCTTCCAGGAGCTCGGTTCCGCTGCGAACCATGTCGCCCAGTGGACGAAGTACTTCGTGAGCAACGGCTGCTCCACCGTGGGTGAAGGATGTGGCTCGGGGGGCTCGTGCTGTAACGGCCTGCAATGCGTGCAGCCCGACAAGAATCCGGTCGCGCCTTGCGATGGAGCGAACGGGTGCCAGTGTCAGGACGTCCCTCAGTGCGCGGCCGCGTTCCAGAAGTGCAGCACCGCAGCGCCCTGCTGCGACGGCCTACGCTGCCTCGACGACGCCACCGGTGGCGACTGCCAGGGGAATAGCTGCACCTGCACGCCGCCGTGCTCCGGCTCGGGCCAGGCCTGCGGCGGCTCCTTGGCATGTTGCGATGGTCTCTCCTGCGCCTCCTCCCCGAGCGGAAATACCTGTCGCTGAGGGGCCCGGAACGAGTTCACGTCATCGGGCTCGCGAGTGAGGCCGCGAGCCTCTCAGCGGCTCGGTCGGGGGGGAATCGGGCTCGATTCGCAGGTCTTCAGCTGTCGCGACGATCGGTGTCCCGACCGTCGCGATGGCGGTCTTGTCGCTCGAGACGCTCGTGTCTTCAGTGGACCGCGAGCGCTGCTGACACCGACGACTCGTGCCTGAGCGAGATCGCGTAGTCGTCAGCATCGATCGGGACGTGGCTGCGACCCGTCAACGTGAGCTTCAAGCACGACGCGCAATTCTCGAGCGCGGCGGGCTGGGCAATGACTTCGGCGACGCGCGCTTGCGGCACGACGAGATGTGTCGCGGGCGCGTCGATGCTGCAGGTGACGGTCTTCACCGCGCCATCGAGCTTCACGATGATCTTCGTCGCGTTCGGGATCGAGCTCCAAGCAACGTCGAACGGTGCATCGGCAATGCCGTTCGTCGCCGATGTCAGGAGCACCGGCTCGGGAACAGGTTTGATCGGCCCGAGAAACCCAGGGACCGTCGCGCCGAGGGCCGATGCTCCCATCGTGGTACCGAGCGAGACCGGCCCCGTCAGATTGAGCGGCGACATCTCCTCGTAGCCGCCGTCGTTGGGACGGAACGTGAGCCGCGCGACGGCGGTGCCCATCGTGATCGAGACGTCTCCTGCGCTCACACCGATGGCCGGGACGCCCGCCGGATCGGGATGTGGGTCGACCCGACATCCGTCGGCGCCGAGCCCGTCTCCGGGATCTGCCGTGTCGAAGAACCTCGCGACGGCGCTCGTGCCTTCGCCGCGCACGGTTCGAATGGCGACGAAGCCGTAGCCAGCCGCTCCCGGACTCGAGGGGGGCTTGCCCGAAGAACCGCTACTCGACCCTCCTCCTTTCGACCCTCCTCCTTTCGACCCGCCGAGCGTCGACCCGAGCGGGGGCCCGTCGTCCTCGGTACGCGGGCGAGGCGCGCTCTCAGGCGCCACGTCGTCCGTGATCGTCGTTCCTCCGCAGGCGCAGGCGAGCGCGATGGAGCCGGAAGCGAGAAGCAACCTGAGCATTGCAGTTTTTCTACTGCAGATTCCACGCCAGCTCTGTCGTGCGAAATCGTGCGAGATCTAGACCTTGCGTCAATTTGCTGACGGGGAATCGCCTGAGGGCAATTCGCGATTGTCGACAACTGCCAAGCGAACACGGGCGCTCCCGAGTCGAGTCGAGGCGTGGCTTGTACCGTGACGGACCCGGCGTTGCGCGTGTCGGTGCTCGTGGTGGAGCGAGGTCATGTCATGCGGGGCTCGCGAGCGAGGCCACGAGCTTCTCGGTGTGCTCGTCGGCCGGAAAATAGGTCTCGATTCGCAGGTCGTCCGCGGTCGCGTCGATCGGCGTCCCGATCGTCGCAATGGTGGTGAAGAGCCGGGCCTCGACGTCGCCCCGGCGCAGATGCACCGTCAGAAATGGCCCCTCTGCCGTTCGAGAAGTGGGGCGCGGCAGTGGAAGGTCCGGGATCCTCGCGAGCTCGTCGCGGAGGCGGCCGAGCTCGGGATCGTCGGCGAATCGAGCGGCCTCTCGGCGCACCCGATCGAGGAGCAGGGGCGCCACCACCTCGAAGTTCACGATCGCGCTCCGAAGCCCAGCGGGATGGAGCGTCGCGACGAGTGCGTTCTGCATGACCGTCGGCGGTGCGTTCGTGACGTCGGCGAAGAGCGCGAACAGACGCGAGGCCCCCGAGTTCATCCGGACGATGTTCCAGGCGCGGTCGCACGCGATCGCGCCGTTCGGTTCAATCCCGTCGAGAACGAGGTCGATCGCGCGACGGAGGGACGCGGCCTCCGGCGCCTCGAGCGGGACATCGCGGAAAGCGGCGACGAACCCGGCGGCCTCGAGGAGACCATTCCGGTCGCGTAGCGGCAGATCGAGGGTCGCCCCCAACAGCAAGACCATTGCCTGACTGGGAGACGCCCGTCCCGTCTCGAGGCAGCTCAGATGGCGGGGCGAGATCTCCGCTTCGTGAGCGAGTCGTTCCTGACTGAGTCCGCGCGCAGTGCGAAGGCGGCGGAGCAGGGGACCAAAAGGCGACGTTTGGGGCGTCACATCTCGAGACTACCCGTTCGATGTCTGGGCGCCATGACCTCGGAGGTCATGGTCGTCATGACCGCTTCGGCCCACTGTGCTCGCATGAAAAAGCACCTCGTCTCCGTGACGCTCGTTGGCTTCCTTGCGTACAGCTCATGGGTGGTGGTCCGTTACGGCTACCTCGGCTTCTTGAGCCTCGCTTTCCGTGAGCCTTGGGCGATGCAGATGTTGCTCGACCTCTCGATCGCGCTCTTCCTCGTGGGAGCTTGGATGCGTCGGGATGCACGCGAGCGCTCGCTTCCGGTCGTGCCTTACCTCGCGCTCCTCCCGCTGGTCGGAGCGATCGGCGCGCTCGCCTACCTCGTTCACCGAACCGTAGTCGACTCGAGCTCGACGAAGGCTCCCGTGCCCTGACGAGAGACATACGGAGCTGAGCGTGAGCTACACGTCGACCCTCCGCTGCCGGTCCAGGGCTCGTGTTCGTCGATCGCCCTGCGAGTGCTGCTGACACCGATGACTCGCGCGCGGCTCAGCGGAGCGAACGATCCGGCAAAGCAGCACGCCGTCAGCTATCATCCGCCCCGCCGGCGAACGCTCACGTTCGCTTCGGCCGGGGAGGTTGGCATGGCGATGACCCGTAAGCAGTTTCTGCAGAGCGCAGCGGCCCTCGCGACCACGGGGCTGTTCGCGTGCATCGGCGACGACCCCGCGGGCGGGGGATCGAACACCTCGAGCACCGGCGGCTCGCGCGGAGAAGGCGAAAGCGACGGCGGCGGCTCGACCACGAGCGGCGGTGATTCCGGTGCGGGCGACGGCGATTCCGGTGCGGGCGATGCCGGCGTCGGCGGCGGCGATGCCGGCGGAGACGGCGGCGGTGGCGGTGGCGGTGGTCCGCGGTGCCTCGACAACGGCACGAACGTCGCCATCGGCAACAACCATGGGCACGCGCTGGTCGTCTCGAAGCAAGACGTCGCCGACGCCGCGGACAAGACCTACAGCATTCTCGGCGGCGCCGGGCACTCCCACGAGGTCACGCTCACGGCCGCGCACTTCGCTCAGCTCGCGCAGAACCAGTCGGTCACGGTCGCCTCCACCACCGACGCGGGCCACTCCCACACGATCACCGTGACCTGCGTCTGAAGGCGCAGAGTCGAGTGTCGTCGACGAAGAGGAGGAACGCGGGGTGCCCGTGGCGGCGTGCCGTCGTGGAAGGTGGCTGCACGTAGCTAGCGTTGCGGGGCGCACGGTATGCTCCGCGCTCCAAATGACGGCAGATAATCTGATCGCGCAGGGCCAAAGGCATGAGCAGAACCGCGAGTTCGCCGCGGCAGCGGAGAGCTACCTGCGCGCGTTCGAGCTCGCGCCGACCGATGGTCGGCTCCCGTGGGAAGCCGCGCGGCTGTACCTCTACTTCGTCCCGGACGCGGCCCTCGCGGTGCGGTGGTTCGAGGCGGCGCTGCCGCTGCTCGACAACCCGTTCATGGCGCGTGACACGCGGTACCACCTGGGGCTGGCGCACACGTTCCTCTCGGACGATGCGCGGGCGGCGGTGCGGTTCGAGGAGGTGCTCGCAGACACGCCCTCTCACGTGCTGGCATGCATCGAGCTCGGCAAGCTCCTCACGCGGCGGGGCGACCACGCGCGGGCGAAGGACCTGCTGCAGCAGGCGGTGCTGCACAACAACATGCGCTCGACGCTGCCCGAGATGTTCCCCGACGGACAGAAGGGGAGCGGGCACGCACACGCGCTCGCTTGGATGAACCTCGGCCGCCTTGCGCTCGTCGCGGGCGACGACGAAGCGCTTGGACAGACCGCGGTCACTCATCTGCTCGAGGACCTCGACGACCACGCGCGGGGCATGACGCTCGCGAACGAGGCGCGCGCCGCGGGCAAGCCACACTCGGCCATCGTCGCCCTCGACGGCCTGCTCGCCCGCTACCCGGATCACGAGAACGGCGGCGAGCTCTGGTTCGCGATTGCCCTCGACGACCTGAAGCGGCTCGACGAGGTCGTCGAGATGGCCACCTCGATCGCCGCCGATGACCCCGACTGGGCCGCGCGCATGGTCTCCGAGGTCCTGCGGCGCGACTCCGCGCACCCCGCCGCGCTTGCCTTCCGCCCGGCGGCACACCCGTCGTAGTCGCGCCCGAGTCGACATCTGCAGATCCGCGCAGCCTTGGTCGCGGGCCGGCGTGGAAGAGGGCTCGCAGTCGGCACGGACGAAAGGGGCGGGGAGCGTTCAACCGCTGCGCCAGGCAGGAAGACATCGATTGCCGACGCGCGGATCTGTCACGCTCGCAGCGCACCTCGCTCGGCACATTCAGCCAGACGTGCCTTGTGCTGCTCCGGCTGACGACTGCTCGACGCTGCTCCGGTGCATTTGTCACCCGAATCGTCGCTCTCTTGCGGTCCACGCCGGAGTCGATACGGTTGGAGCGTGGGGAATCTCCAGCCTTATCGGCTGTCTGCTCGTGCGACGCGGGCGCGCGACGTCGTCCCGAGGAGCGTCGCGATCGGACTCCGCGTGGCGACCTGGGGCTTCGCGACCGGCGCTTTCATGTGGATCGTCGCTCGTGCAGTCATCCTCTTCGATTGGTCGCAGCGCGCCTCCGACTATGTCGAGTCGCTCTACGTGTGGACGGTCGACGCGGCGTTCATCGTCGCCGCTGCTCTATGCGCCTGGCGGCCAATCCCGGGCACCCGTTCGCACGTCTTCGCGCGGGTTGCGGTCGTTGGGTGGCTCGTCGCGGTCGTCGCGGGATGGTGGCCGAGCCACACGATCACGCACTACGACGAGTGCGGGCTCGTGCGGGACGTGGTGAGGGATCCCCCGGGGCTGCTCGCAGTGTCGTCGATTGGGCGCCTGCTCCTGTTCCTCTCGCTCGCCGGAAGCGTTCTCGCATCGGGGCGACGGTTCGCGTTGCCACGCTGGACGCCGGTCATCGCTGCGGGGCTCGGAGCGACCTTGACGAACGTGGGGTTCGACGAGCTCCTGTCTCGAGCCGCCTTCAGTCCCGCTCATCTCCCGACGTACACGCTGGCGCTCACCGAGCTCGTCATGCTCATCGCCTTCACCGCGGCCTTTACGACGGCGGCGTTTGCCCTGCGGAGGCGCCCATTCCTCGATGAGGAAGCGGTTCTCTCGACTCCTGCGCCGGGGACGCCGAACGCGAGCGACGCCCGCGCCTTTGCCTACTGGCGGGCATCGATCAGCGCAGTGCTCGCTTTCACGTTCGCCTTCGCGAGTCTTGCGGGCGAAGCGCTCGGCTTCGTCCCGTCGCTCGCGGGTTGGGGCTCGAGCCGATCGATCGTGTTTGCACTCGGTCTGGTGGTGTTCCTCGTCCTCGTCGAGCGCGCGCGCCGTCGACATGCGGAGGCGAGCTCGTTCGCGCTGACGATCGGCTCGGGGGTCGCCGCTCTCTTCGGGGCAGCGTCCGTCTACGCCACGTTGGGGGCACGGCCGCTCATCCTTCGTGAGATGAGCCTGGTGACCACCGCCTTTACGCTGGGCGGGATTGCGCTCCTCCTTCCGAATATTCCCGCGGTTGGGCGCGAGGTCGCGAAGGTGAAGGGGGCGCTCTATCTCGGCGCATTGTTCTTGGCCCTGTCCGCCGGCGCCAAGCTGTCCGCAGCCTCACGATCGAGTGCGCCCGAGCGGACCGAGCCGTGGATCAACGGCGAAACGATTCTGCTGCTCGCGGCCTTTTTCTTCGTGACGCTCGCGGTTCATCTCACGCGTCCGATCGAACGCGAGGCTTTGATCGCGGAAGCGCTTGCGAGTGAGCAGTCGGAGCACGCGGGCGACGACGACTACTAGCCTAGAGCCGCGGTCCCCGCGGTCGGGCGCCTGCCAACGCTCCTGGCCTTCGCTTTGCGTTCACGTCGGTGGCAGAACGGTGAAACGAGGAAGAGTCGACGTCCTCCACGCGTGAACCGCTCATCTGCGGTGCGCGCGAACCCGCACGCTCGACGTCGGAAAGAGGCGACCTCATGCGAGTCGAACGAAGCCGTCGCGATCTCGAAACGGCCAACCGGGTTCGTCGGACCGTCGCCGACAGCGCGCGACTGCCGGCGCCGTTGACGGTCGAAGCCGCCGTGAGCGGGGTCATGTGCGTGCTCTCCGAGCGCCTCACGGCGGGGGAGGCGACCGATCTCTTCAGCAGCGTACCGCTGGCCATCGCTTCGATGTTCTCGCGCTGCGAGCTCCATCGCAAGTTCATGCCGACGAGCAAGATGGACCGGGCCGAGCTCTTGACGAGGGTTGCCGACCACCTCGGTGTGACGCCCGCGCACGCCGAGCTCGTCTGCTCGGCAGTCTTCACGGCCGTTCGCGCCGAGCTGCCTGCGGATGTCGTCATGACCGTTGCCGCTCAGCTTCCGCACGGGATCAAGGAGCTCTGGTTGGGGCCCCCGACCTCTGCGCCCGACCTCGACGTCGAGATCCCTCCCGAGGAGGCGCGGCACGCGATGGAGAGCGATCTCACACGACGAGCGAAGCTCCCGCCTCACGTGACGCCGGACGCGGCCTTCGCGGCCGTTATGTGCTGTTTCGCACGGAGGCTGAGCGGCGGCGAGACCCGGCACGTCGTGCTCGGGCTACCAGCGAGCCTCCGCGCGCTCATCGAGCGATGTTCCGTGCATCGCGAACGCCCCGCGATCTTCGGTCGGGACGAGCTGATTCGCGAGGTCGGCGACCACCTGATCATCACGGACCCGGACGACATCGAACGCATTCTCCTCGAGGTCCTGAGGAGCGCGAAGCGCGTCTTGCCTCAGAAGACGATCGCCGAGGTCGGCTCGCAGCTGCCGCTGGACCTCCGCGAGCTCTGGACGAAGGCGTTGCCTCCGCACGAAGCCTGACGCGGGCATCGAGAGCCTCCGCGAAGACGGTCTCCCGAGACGATACGAGCCGCTTCGAAGGCATCGATTCGCGAGGCGCCTCTGCACCGCCGATTGCGCGCGCCGATCGCTCTCGCAACTGACCCCTCGCCGCGCTTGTTGAACGGCTCCCCAGTCGACGTGGAGCTTGGCGCGACGGAACGCGGCGATGACCGATGGACCACGACCGCTGGCGGCGAATCTAGCGGTCGACTAAGAGCTCGCCTCGAGGAACGGCCGGGCATGGGTAACGAGTTCAAAGGACAGGCGGCGCACTCCGCGGAGCACTTCGGCGACACTCGTGACCACTGGTGGAACCGCGACTTCCTCCAGCTCATCGCGAAGCGGTGGAACCTCGACGCCGTCCGCGACGTGCTCGACGTAGGTTGCGGCGTTGGGCACTGGGGCATGTTGCTGGCATCGGTCATGCCTGAGCACGTTCGTGTCACGGGCATCGATCGGGAGACAATCTGGGTCGAGCAGGCGACCGCGCGAGCGCTTGCCCGCGGGCTCGCGAAGCGCTTCGCGTATCAGCAGGGAGAAGCGCAGCGCCTTCCGTTCCCTGATGACTCGTTCGATCTCACGACATGCCAGACGGTGCTCATCCACCTGCCCGATCCGAGCGCCGCTATCGCCGAGATGCTACGCGTGACCAGGCCGGGCGGGCTCGTCATGGTCGCGGAGCCTAATAACCTCACCGAGTCGCTGCTCCTCGACTCCATCTCGAACCAGGCAAGCATCGACGAGATCGTGGAGCTCGTACGCTTCCAGCTGACGTGTGAGCGGGGCAAGGCCGCGCTCGGTGAAGGCGACAACTCCGTGGGCGATCGCGTGCCGGGACTCTTCGTTGCGCAGGGGCTGGCCAACGTCGAGGTGTACGTGAATGACAAGGCCATTGCAGTGTTCCCGCCGTATGCCTCGCCCGAGCAGCGCGCATTCACCGAAGACGCGCGCGACCGCATGGGGCGGCGCCTCTGGAACTGGAGCGAGGACGAGGCGCGCCGAGTCTTCCTTGCGGGCGGCGGCGCTCCAGGCGACTTCGCCGTCCACTTCGCGCGCGCGCTCGCCTCGCGTGAGCGCATCGTACGCGGCCTGGACGACGCGGCGTACCACGGGATCATCGGTGGCGCGTTTTACCTCGTCGCGGGCCGAAAGCCCGCTCGCGCGGACTAGGTCTATCCGCCGTTCTTCCCCAATCCGGCAAAGCCGTCAGCCGTCGCGCAGTCACGGGATGGACGCGTCCTCTTGCATGTCAGTCGGAGCGCCGCTCAGGCTCCACGCTGCGCGGATGCAGGGAGGAGCCTGACCACGAGCGCGAGGAGGGCTGCCGTCGCGCCGAGGAGCATCACGCTGCGGGGGCCATACTCGGCGAAGAGGCGGGTCGCGATCGCGGAGCCGGCTGCCATGCCCACGAACATCGCGCTCACGAGGACGGCGTTGAGGCGGCTCCGCGCCGCCGGGTCGAGCGCATAGACGATGCTCTGGTGCGCGATGAGCGCGCCGTGGACGCCGAGATCGAAGAGCAGCGTCATCGCGACGAGGAGCGCGATCGAGCCCGGCGCCGCGGCCATCGCGAGGAACGACAGGGCGACGAGCAGGCTCCCCGCGCGGACGATGCTCTCGGGCCCCCGTCGGTCCGCGAGCGAGCCTGCGAGCGGGGCCACGAGCGCGCCTGCGGCCCCAGCGAGCCCGAACGCGCCCGCAACGGCGCTGCCGTAGTGGAACGGGGGCTTCGCGAGGACGAGCGCGAGCGTCGACCAGAAGCCGCTGAACGCGACGCTGAGGAGAGCCTGCGCGAGGGCAGCCCGCCGGAGTGGCGCAAACCTCACAGCCAGCCCCGCGATCGAGCGCAGGAGCGCGCCGTAGCTCTCGCCGGACGCGCGAGGCATCGACGGAAGCTTCCTCGAGGCGATCGCGACGAGGCCGGCGACCGCCACGGATGCGCCGAGATACATGGTGCGCCATCCGAAGGCGCTGCCCACGATGCCGCTCACGACGCGCGAGAGCAGGATTCCGAGGAGGAGGCCGGTCATCGCCGTCCCCACGGTCTTGCCTCGTGCCTCCGGAGCCGCGAGCGCGGCGGCTGCCGGGACGAAGTCTTGTGCGGTGGTGGCGAGGAGCCCGATGGCCAGGCTCGCGGCACCGAGGAGGTGAATCGAAGGCGCGACGCCGGCCAACGCGAGCACGACCGCCAGCGCCGACCCTTTCACGAGGATCACGCGGCGGAGGTCGAGGCGATCGCCGAGCGGGGCGAAGAGAAAGATGCCAGCCGCGTATCCGACCTGCGTCAGCGTCGGCAGCATGCCGGAGGCGGCCGGCGACACCGCGAGGTCGTGCGCGATGCGATCGAGGAGCGGCTGGTTGTAGTAGAGGCTCGCGACCGAGATCCCCGCGCCGGCGGCGAGGAGCGCGACATGGGAGGGCGTCTCGGTCGCGCGTCTCGATGGGACGGCGGGGAGTGCGTGCAGCGTGGTCATGGACGTCATCGTGCCGAGCCCCGAGCGCGATCGGTAGCCGTATGAGCCGTCTAGCCGTTATACGTATGGCGTATGAATGCCAAGGGTGACCGGCTCGCGCTCGCGGAGACGTTCGTGCGAATCGTGGAGGCCGGCAGCCTCTCTGCTGCGGCCTTGCAGCTCGCCACCACCCAGCCGACGATCAGTCGGCGCCTTCGAGTACTCGAGAGCTCGCTCGGTGCTCCTCTCCTCCTGCGGACGACGCACTCGATGCAGCTCACTCCCGCCGGTGAACGCTACTTCGCGCGCGCCCGCGATCTCCTTGCGGAGTGGCAAGCGTTCGAGGCCGAGCTCCGCGGGGGCGATGAAGTCGTCCACGGCACGCTACGCGTCGTCGCTCCGCACGCGTTCGGGCAGCAGCAGCTCATGGGACCGGTGACGGAGTATCTCGCGCGCCATCCTCGGATGACCGTGGAGTGGCTCCTCGACGACAAGCCGCTCCGCCTGGTCGAGGAAGGGATCGACTGCATCATCCGCGTAGGCGCGCCGGAGGGTGAGTCACTCGTCGCGCGAAAGCTCGGCGAGGTGAAGCGCGTCGTCGTCGCCGCGCCCGGTCTCGTTCGTCGTCCCGTCGTGCGCCCGGCCCAGCTGGAGGCGCTCCCCTGGGCCGCGTTGGGCACCTTCTATCGCAACCGGCTTCGGCTCGAGCGCGATGGCCGTGCGACGACGATCAAGCTCCAGCCTCGCTTCGTGACGGATAGCCTCTTCGCGCTTCGCAACGCGGCGCTGGCTGGTATCGGCGCGGCGGTCGTCTCGACGTGGATCGTGCGCGAGGAGCTTGCCGCGGGCACGCTCGAGCATCTCCTCCCGCGCTGGGAGGCTCCGTCCTTGCCGCTCTACATCGCGTATCCGCGCGCGCGGTTCTACCCGGCCAAGCTGCGGCACTTCGTGGAGATCGTGCGAGCGGCGCTCGGGCAGGGGAGCGCGATGACGGGAATCGTCGCGGCGCGCTGACGGTCGCCGCAAGGGCGATGCCGTTCCAGCTTTTCGTCGATCGCCATCCAGGTGGAATCGACGACCCCTCGGCACGCGAGCTCAGGGCGCCGCGCTTCTCGAAAAGACGGCTTTGCGCGAGGAATCGAGGCTGTCGACGAGGGCGTCGATGTCTTGCTCGCGCGTGTTCGGGCTGGTCACGCAGGCGCGCAGCACGCGAGTGCCGGAGGAGAAGCGGACGAGCGTGATCCAGCCCGCGCCGCGCGCGTCGACCTCGCGTGCGATTGCGGCGAGGCGATCCGGCCGTGCACCGTCCTCGTGCGTCGCATCTACGAAGCAAACGACGGGAAGCGGCGTGTCGTTTACCACCGACCATCCGCGTTCGCCGAGCGCACGACGCAGCCGGTCGCCGAGCGCGACCTGCCGAGCGAGCATCTCCGCGACTCCCGACCATCCGAGTGACGCGAGCACGGCGTACGTCGGTGCGCCGATGAAGCGCCGCGACCACATCGTGGAACGCGCGTAGGGGTCGCGTGAAGCATCCCGCGGCATGTAGCCGGCTTGCTCGTGGAAGGCGGACGCGAGCGCGCGTGGATGCCTCGTCAGGAGCATGCCCGCCCCGAGCGGGACGGCGAGCGTCTTGTGAGGGTCGAACGTGATCGAGTCCGCGCGTGCGGAGCCCTCGAGCACGGAGGCGAGCTCCGGGACGAAGGCCGCGAGCCCGCCCCATGCCGCGTCGAGGTGGAGCCAGAGTCCGGCGCGCTCCGCGATGGCGGCGATCTCCGGGATGGGATCGATGGTGCCGGCAGAGGTGGCTCCCGCGGTCGCGACGACGAGGAACGGGATCGCGCCTCGTGCGCGGTCACGCGCGATCGCTTCGCCGAGCGCTCCTGGCTTCATTCGGAGCTTCCGGTCGACCGGCACGATGCGTACGCCGTCGCTTCCGAGCCCTGCGAGCCTCGCCGCCCGCGCGGCGGTCGCGTGACCTTCGTTCGAAACATAGAGGACGGGGTCCCCCGCGAGCGCGCGCAGGCCTCGCTGAGCGATCTCCGGGAATGCGCGCGCGAGGGCGAGGGCGAGCGCCATTGCGTTCGCCTCCGCGCCGCCGGATGTGAAGGTGCCGTCCGCCGTGGCGGGCGCGTAGCCGAAGCGGCTGGCGAGCGCGCGTACCGTGAGGTCCTCGACATCGACGGCGAACTGCGCGTGGCTCCGCGTCGCGAGCTGCGGGTTCGCCTCGGTCGCAATCGCAGAAGCGCGAAGGGCGATCTCCGAGGGCGCCGTGGTGAAGTGCCCGAAGTACCGCGGTGAGGCTGTCGACACGGTGCCTTCGCGGAGTCCGGCAGCGAGCGCGGCAAGCACGGTCTCGGACGCACGCGGGACCGCGAACGGATCGTCGTCGGTGCGCGGCTCGGGCGGCATGCCCGTCTGCGCGTCACGGTCGAGCTCGTGGTCCTCCATCCGCGCCACGATAGCGCGCGTCGCGTCCCGCGATGAGCGTCACGAACGCGAAGCGGCCCGAAGCGCCACGAGCAGCGGTCGAGGCGCGGGAATCCGATCGTGTGGCGCGACCGAGGGGAACCCGCCGACGGCGGTCCCGCGACGTCCGTGTCGCGCGCGTAATGGGCCGCATACGCGAAGGGCGCGGCACGCGCTTCCCGCCGTCACCGCTGCCGACGAGGCTCGGCACCAACGAAGTGTGTGTGCGTGGACGCGTGACGTTTCGGATGCGAGGATCCCCGCGCCACGTCGCTTGCCACACGAGGCGTCGTGGTGCTCCGGCTCGAGAGGGGCGTCTACTGCTCAAAGGGAACAGCGGTACAGCAAAGGGAGCATTCGGTGAGCTCTCTCGCTGCCTTGTGCGTTCCATCCTCGTGAACAAAGGACGGTTGATGTGATTCTGCGATGCGTCAAGATCCTGACAGTGGCTTCCATCGCCGTATGGGTGAGCCTGATCGCGATTGGAAACCTCACCGATTACGGTTCGAACTTCATGTACGTCAGCCACGTGATGAGCATGGACACCACGTTTCCAGGCAGCCGGCTGACCTACCGAGCCATTACAAGCCCCATCCTTCACCACGTTGCCTATTGGTTGATCATTTTGGTGGAACTGGGCATTGCGGGCTTGTGCTGGTGGGCCACGGTGGCCATGTTTCGCGCCCGGACCAGCCCGGTCGCCTTTCACGCGGCCAAAGGCATGGCCACAGCCGGCTACGGTTTGGCCCTTGCCTTGTGGGTCATCGGGTTCATGGCGATTGGCGGTGAGTGGTTCGCGATGTGGCAGTCAGCTACGTGGAATGGTCAAAACGCGGCCTTTCAGCTTGCCGCAGTCGTTGCGATGTAACCGTCCGGGGATCGGCCTGAACGGCAGATCTCGCCGGCAGCGCCGAGGTCAGGCGTCGAAGAGCGACGTTTCGTTCGGGTCAGCCGGCTTGGGCGGCGGCTTCCAGCGGTCCGGCAGCAGCTCGGCGTAGTTGGCGTCGGCGGTCTTGTCGATCCGGTCGAGGACGTCGGCGAGGTATTCGACGGGATTCACGCCGACGCGGGTGCACGAGACGACCAGCGAATAGAGAAGCGCGAGCTCTTTGCCGGCCTCCTCGCTGTGGACGAAGAGAAAGTTCTTCCTCCCGAGGGCCACAACACGGAGGGCATTTTCAGCTCGGTTGTTGTCCAGCGGGATGCGAGGGTCGCGGAGCGCGCGGGCGAGCTCGCGCTGGTTGCTCCAGGTGTAGCGCGCCGCGCGACCGAGCAAGGTTTTCGGTCCGTGCATGCGGCGAAGCTCGCGCGCGAGGCGCAGAAGGCGGACGAAGAACGCACGCGTGTAGTCGCGCCGGAGCGCGAGATGCTCGGGTGTGCCGACGACGCCTCGCCGCTCGGCCTCGTACTCGACGGCGTACATCGCGCCGATGATGATGAGCGCATCCTTCGCTTCGGCGACGTCCCCAGCTTCGAAGAACTTCCGCCGTGCGTGCGCGAGACATCCACATCGGAATCGGGCGCCCTTCTTTGCGAGCGGGTCGTACCCGCGATAGTCGTCGCAGAGCACCGCGCCCGATGAGTCGCCGAGGACGCTGATGGGAACGTCGCCGCCGCGCGAGAGCGCAAACATGTAGCCCGTCAGGCTTCGACCAACGAAGGCCCAGATGAACGCCTTCGACTTCTGCTTCGTCATCGTGAAGGACGTCTCGTCGACGTGGACGAGGAAGTCGTTCTTGATCGCGTCGAAGAGCGGAGCGCGGAGCGGCTCGAGCTTCTGTCCAGCACGCCGAAACAGGTCGTTCATCGTGCTGCGCGCGACGGGCATGCCGAGTCGCGCGAACGACTGCTCGAGGCGATAGAGCGGCGTGACGATGAGGCACTTCGAGACGACGAGGTGCGCGACGAAGCTGGCGTCGTAGCGCGTCTTCTCCGCCCAGCGCTCCGGCGCGGGCGCAGTGATCACGCACCCTCCGCACCGGCACGCGATCACCTCGCGCGTGCGGATCACGCGTCGAAAGTAGCCGGGAACGTAGGAGTAGATCTCAGCAGGCCTCCCCGTGCCGACGGAGCGGAAGTTGGTGCCGCCGCACAGATGACACTTCTTGAGCCGGTCGGGAACGGGCTCGGTCTTCTCCTCGGTGACGACCTTCTCAGCGCGAAGAAGCGCCTGCTCCGTGCGCCGCTCCGCGATCTCCTCCGGCGTCCGTGGCGGGCGCGGAACTTTGGGCATCTTGCCCATCTTCTCGGTGCGCCGTGCGAAGGCTCGCTTGAGCACCTCGAGCTCGGCCTGCAAGGCATCGACCTTGGTGCCAAGGTGCTCGGCGTACTCGCGCCAGGCGCAGCCGTGGTCGTTGTCGTCGGGAGGCGGAACCAACAACCAGCTTTGATCATGCGCGTCGCCGAATGTCGATCCCCTTTGAAGCGTCGCCGGTCGTCTTTGCCGGTTGCCACATCGGCGTGCGTCGGACGAGGCGCAGGTCGACCCCGTCGAGCAACATCGTCAGCGAGGCCGCATCGAGCGCGATCTGCGACGCGCCCTCGGGGATGCGTGGCATCGAGAAGCGGCCCTTCTCGAGGCGCTTGTAATAGACAACGAAGCCGCCAGCGCTGAAGAACAGGATCTTCACGCGATCCATGCGGCGGCCGAAGAAGACGAACAGCGTGCCGCTGTAGGGATCGACCCTCCAGAGCGACTGCACGAGCGAAACGAGTCCATCGTGCCCGCGCCGGAGATCGACCGGTGCAGTCGCGAGCACGATCTCGACGCCCGGACCGAGGCTCAGCACGCCCGTGCCGACGCGGCGACGAGCGCGGCGAGATGCTCTGCCGTCACGGCGCCGCGCATCGTCATGCGCGTCGGCCCAACCTCGACGACGAGCTCGACATCGGTGCTAGCCGCGGCGACGCGCACTGGCGACGGTGACACGACGACGGGTAGCAATCTCGTCGCCGCCCGCTCCGTCTTGCGCTCACGGCGACGGAGCTCGGAACGCCACCAGAGCAGCGTCTTGGGCCTCACTCCGTACCGCCGAGCGATGCCATCCGCGTCACCGCTCTGCGCAAGCTCTTCGATCCGCTCAGCCCACCACTCCGCGCCATGTCTCGACATGTGCGCACTCAAACATCACGACCACCGAACGCGCACGGCGTCGATCTCCGTACGGATACGTTGCGATGTTCATGATCTTTCTGCACGTGCCCGAGGAGCAGCTTGGGCAAGCTGATCTGGCTACCCAAGTCGGTGCCAAGTTGCCGATCGCCGTGCAATCAGCTCCGGAAAGTGGGCAAGTCGACGTTGGTCGTTCGCCCAGTTAGTGTGCTTCAATCCAGGATTGTGGCGAGCTCCCGTCAAGCCAGGTTGGCTTGATATCGTGTGGCCGCACGCTCGTGGAGGCGCTCCGGTCGTCCGTCAGCCTCGCGCCGGCAGCGGAGGCCTTTGAGGCGCTCGACGCCGACTATGCGAAGCTTCCGGACGAGGCCCTCCGCCCATCAATCGTCGACATCCCGCGTGCCGTTGCTGTGGTCCTCGGTGCGGAGCGGCGGGTGCAGTCGCTCCTCGCCGCGATGGAGGCCGCGCCAAGAGCCCGCCGAAAGCACGCGACTTCGCCCGCGACTTCTCGCCTTCCCGATCGCGGCCATCTCGTTCGTGGCGCTCGGCTGCGCCGCGAAGATCGACGTGAATGCCCAGCGGCAGGCGAACCAGTCTTCGGCCGAAGCGGACGACGTCGCTCCGGTCGCGCTCCCCGACGAGCGCGGGTTGCTCAGCGGCGGTTACGGACACGTCTGCGCGGTGAAAGCCGACGGCACCCTCGCGTGCTGGGGCTGTGACCGTGCGCTGCTGGGGGACGGCCCGCAAGCTCGCCTGACGCCGCCGGAGGGCTCGTTCCGGGGCCTCACCGTCGGCTACGACCACGCATGCGGCGCCCGCGACGATGGGACTGTTGTTTGCTGGGGGCACCCGAGGGTTACGGCGCCCGATGGTCTGCGACTCTTCATTCCGTAGACCACCGAAGCAGCGCTGCTACGGCGCACGCTTTAAGCTGTCGTCATGCACCTCGAGGGTTCGTGTCATTGCCGTCGCGTCTCCTTCTCGTGCGAGGCGTACGCTCCCGTGCCGTATCAGCGCTGCTATTGCTCGATCTGTCGCAAGACGGGCGGCGGCGGCGGCTACGCCATCAATCTCGGCGCTTGGAAGAAGTCGCTCGAGGTGAAGGGCCGCGAGAATCTCGGCGTCTACCGCGCACGCATCGAAGAGAAGGGCCGCGTTCGCACGAGCACGGGACGCCGGCACTTCTGCAAGCGCTGCGGGAGCGCGCTCTGGCTATATGATCCCGAGTGGCCGGATCTCGTGCATCCGTTCGCGTCGGCGATCGACACGCCGCTCCCACCACCGCCCGAGCGCGTGCACATCTGCCTCGACTTCAAGGCACCGTGGGTGCAGCCGCGACGCGGCAAGCATGACCCGCACTACGCACGCTTCTCGAAGGAGTCCCTCGAGGATTGGCATCGCCGTCACGGACTCCTCGACGAGTGACGGGCGTGATGAGCACGCCCGGTCGCGACGACGAGGAACGGGATGGGCGTACCCATCCGCAGGTCACGGTCGCGGTCGTCGTCCACATGCGGAGCCCACCACAGCGCGCGCATGCGAGTGTCGGGCGTCGAGCAATGTCGATGAGCAGTCAGACTACAGCTTGAGTTGGATTCGAGCCCGATGTGACGCGCGGCTCGGTCGGCGAGCCCGTCGTCCGCGCCTTGTGCCGACCTCTGCGCCGCGATAAGCCACTGCTTCCTCGATGCGGAAGACACCGGCGGAGCGTCGTGCGTTCGTGCTCGAGCAGACGCAGCTAGCGGGGGTGCCGCTCGTGCCGGAGCTCCGCGTGTACCAGGCGCGCGCCGTGAACGCGGTCTGGTTCGAGACCGCGCGGTGGCTCGAGCGTGACGATGCGGACGTGCCGTTCTGGTGTGTGCCGTGGGCGGGCGGCCAGGCGCTCGCGCGCTATCTCCTTGATCATCCGGAGCTCGTCCGTGGCGCGCGCGTTCTCGACTTTGCGTGTGGCGGTGGCGTTGTTGGCATCGCGGCGGCGCGCGTTGGCGCGCGCGTCTGCGCGGTGGACATCGATCCGCTCGCGCGCACGGCGACCGAGCTCGCCGCGGAGGCGAACGGGGTGACGCTCGAGGTGACGACGCGCGACGTCGTGGGCGCTCCGCTCCCGGACGTCGATGTCCTGCTCGCGGGCGACGTCTGGTACGAGCGCGCGCCTGCCGCGCGGTTCCGGCGGTGGTTCGAGCGCCTCGCGGGGCGTGGGCTCACGATCCTAACGAGCGACGCCGGCCGCCACTACGCACCGCGACGGGCTCGCGAGCTCGCGCGGTACGAGGTGCCGACGCCATTCGATCTCGAGGCAGCGGCTACGCGAATGACGCGCGTACTGGCGATCGAGCCTCCAGCGCCGGTCCCATCCCACGACGACGTGCCCGACCCGGCACCGTCGTGCCAGAACGGGTAGGGGACGACGACGAAGACCGTGATTGCGTGGAGCGTTCCGATCGCGCCGGGCCTGATGGTCGCTGCTCGCCGTGAGGGCTGCGATGGCGTCGAACCCGATGTGCGGGATGACGCCGTAGCGATCGGATCGCGACGGCACTCGCGCAAGCGCGAGCATGAACCGGGCGCGGAACACGCTCGTCGTCCCGCGCCGGGTGTGCCACCGTGGTCCTGCAATGGCTCGACTCGACCCTCACTCCTACGCCGACGATACGCAGCCCCGAACGAAGAGCTTCGACTGGCAGGCGAGCGTCGACTTTCCCGGGCGGGTACTCCACGCCGAGATCACGCTCCACTTCGAGGAGCCCGCCGCCGGTGGGCCGCTCGATCTCGACACACGCGCGCTGAGCATCGATGCGGTGCTCGACGCGAACGGTGCACCGCTGGAGCACACGCTCCACACCGCCGATCCGATCCTCGGTAGTCGGCTCGAGATCTCCGTGCCGTCGGGGGCGCGGTCGGTTCACATCCGCTATCGCACGTCGCCGGAGGCCTCGGCGCTTCAGTGGCTGACGCCGGAGCAGACGCTCGGCAAGCAGCACCCGTACCTCTTCTCCCAGTGCCAGGCGATCCACGCACGAAGCGTCATCCCTTGCCAGGACACGCCATCGATCCGGCAGACGTTCACTGCCTCGCTCGACGTACCGTCACAGCTGCGCGCCGTCATGGCGGCCGCCCCTCGGGCGCGTGAGGAGCGCGGAGATCGTGCGGTCGAGCGATTCGAGATGCCGCAGCCGATCCCGCCGTACCTCGTTGCACTCGCGGTGGGGGATCTCGCGTCGAAGGAACTCTCGCCGCGCTCGCGCGTGTGGGCCGAGCCCGCGCAGCTCGAGGCCGCCGCGTGGGAGTTCGAGCAGGTGGAGGATCACGTCCGCGCGGCCGAGGCGCTCTTCGGGCCGTACGACTGGGAGCGCTTCGACCTGCTCGTGATGCCTCCGTCGTTTCCCTACGGCGGGATGGAGAACCCGCGCCTCACGTTCCTCACTCCGTCGCTGCTCGCGGGCGATCGCAGCCTCGTGAACGTCCTCGCGCACGAGCTCGCTCATTCGTGGACCGGCAACCTGGTGACGAATGCCAACGCCGAGCACTTCTGGCTCAACGAGGGCTTCACGGTCTTCGCGGAGCGGCGCATCCTCGAGGCGCTCGAAGGACCCGAGATGGCCGGGCTGCACGCCGCGGTCGGCCATCAGAAGCTGCAGCAGGCGTTCGCGCAGCATGCGGAGCGACCCGAGCTCACCAAGCTGCGCACGCATCTCGCCGGGATCGATCCCGACGACGCGTTCAGCGTCGTGCCGTACGAGAAGGGCTACTTCTTCCTGAAGGCTCTCGAGGCGGCGGCCGGGCGCGAGGCCTTCGACACGCTCCTCTCGCGCTGGCTCGGCGCGCACCGCTTCGGCGCGGTAACGACGGACGACTTTCTCGCGCTGGTGGAGCGGGAGAGCCCCGGCCTCCTCGCAAAGGTCGACGCGAAGGCGTGGATCGATGCGCCCGGGCTGCCAAGGGCGTTCCGCAAGCCCGATTCGGCGCGCCTCGGCGCGGTGCTCGAGCTGGCCGGGCGTGTGCCGGCGGCCAATGAGACAGAGGGCTGGAGCGTGGCCGAGTGGGTGCTCTACCTCGACGCGATGCCGAGGCCCTCACCGCTCACCGTGTGCGAGGAGCTCGACAAGGCATACGCGCTGACGAATGCGAAGAACCCGGAGGTGCTCGTCAGCTGGCTGACCCTGGCATGCGAATCGGGCTACGCCGCGGTGCTCCCGCGCGTCGAGGCGGTGCTCGGTCAGACGGGGCGCATGAAGTACTTGAAGCCCCTCTACCGAGCGCTCGCCGGGCGCGCCGCGACGAAGCCGCTCGCGCAGAGCCTCTTCGCGAAGCTCCATGGGCAGTATCACCCGATTGCCCAGCAGGTAGTGCGCAGCGTCCTGAAGTGACGCGCGCGGACGGGCCAGCCCCACCGGCACGACCTCGCTCCGTGCCTACGGCGCCGTAGGCACGGACTCACCCGGCGACTGGATCGTGCATGAGCTCGAGCGTGCGCCTCTACGTGAGTCGCATGTGCTTTGGAGCAACGCGTCGGGATCGATCGACGCGTGCAGCCCCAACGTGCTCGGCGTCGGTTCGAGATGGCCGCGCGACGTTTGAGCGATCAAGTTTCCCCGCTCGGGACATTAGTCGGAGCACCGCCGGTGCATCCCGCGAAGGTCGACCTCAGCAGTTTGGCTGAGGTCGCTTGGTCGAGGTACGCGCGGTGAGGGAGGTTCGCTTCGAATGGCCTTGCACGTTTTGGTGACCGGCGGGAACCGTGGATTGGGACTCGAGCTCGTACGGCAGTACCTTGAGGCTGGTTGGAGCGTCACGGCGACGTGCCGGAGCCCGCACGAGTCCGATGCGCTGAAGGCCCTCGACGCACGCGTCGAGCAGCTCGACATGCGAGAGACGTCGAGCTTCCCCAGGTTTGCGGAGCGGCTCGCCGGAGCGCCCATTGATCTGCTCGTCAACAACGCGGGGGTCTACGGCGCGCGTGGGCCCGCGCAGGTCCTTCCTACGCTCGACGTCCCTTCGTGGCTCGATACGGTTCTCGTCAACGCGATCGCGCCGATCAAGCTGACGGAGGCGTTGCTGCCGAACCTACAAAATGCGGCCGCGCCGAAAGCCATCTTCATCTCGACGGACATGGCATCGTTCAGCGTCGACACGGGCGGGGGCGAGTACATCTACCGCTCGTCGAAGGCGGCGCTGAACAGTGCCGTACGGTTGCTGGCGATGGATCTCGTTCCGAAGGGCATCACCGTCGCTGCGCTTCATCCCGGGTGGGTTCACACGGACATGGGGGGGCCGAACGCACCTCTCTCTCCGCGGACCTCGGTCGAGGGAATGCGTGCCGTGATCGATCGACTGGCGTCGCCGTCTGGGCCGTCGTTCCTGAACTACGACGGTCGGCCGATCGGCTGGTGAACGTTCGTCGGGCGGTTCGCCCTCGGCCGGGAACCTCTCTGCGTCGGCTGCGCACGTAGACGAGCTTGTTGATGCACGGCCATCCGGCGCCCTGCGAGCTCGCCGCGGTTTGGTGGGTGTAGAGGCGCCCCTGGGTGGATGCACCGCGATCGTCTGGAGCTACTCGACCTCCTCTTGGCGCTCGATGGCGTGCTGCAGTCGCCGCGCTATCATCCAGAGGGCGACGCGCTCTTTCATTCCCTCCAGGTCTTCCAGCTCGCGCATCGCGAATCGAACGATCGGGAACTCTGGGCCGCGGCCCTCTTTCACGACGTGGGTAAAGCAATCGACGGACCGACCCATGACGAGATCGGCGCCGATCTCCTCGACGGGCTCGTCACGCCACGCGTCGTCTGGCTCGTACGTCATCATCTCGACCTGCTCCGTGAACCGCGCCGAACACGACGGCGTCATCACGGGACACCCGAGCTCGCCGATCTCGAGCGTCTCCGGCGCTGGGACCTTCGGGGCCGGTCTCCTCATGCCACGGTCCTCTCCCCCGAAGAGGCCATCACGATGATCCTCGACCCCGAACACGAGACCACCCCGTGTCTCACGCGTGGAACGCCACGCACACTCCATGGAAGGACGCTCGACGAATGCTGAAGCCCTCTCCGACAACCCCGAAGTAGACGACGCGGTTCGGCACGCGGTCGCGACCGTGCTCACGCCGAAGCAACGCGAGGCCGTCGAGCTCTTCTTCTTCGAAGGGTTCAGCCAATCCGAGATCGCGCGCCGACTCGGCGTTTCGCAGCAAGTGATCCAGAAGCGAATTTTCGGTGCTCAACGTCGCGGCGTCTTCGTCGGTGGCGCAGTGGCGAAGCTTCGCAAGGTGCTCGCGCCGCTCGCATCGCGAACGACGGGCGCGACCGCCTCCTCGTCATGAGCTGGGAGCGGTACGGCGGTCTCCGCGCGGCGATCGCGCAGCTGGCCGCCCAGATCATGTACGGCGAGGGCGTGAAGCAATACTTCACTGCCAAGCGGCTCGCCGCGAAGCGTCTCCTCGGAAGCTCGACGGCGCGCACGGTTCGCTATCGCCCTCGTGACCTTCCCTCGAACGGCGAAATAAAAGCCGCGCTCCTCGAGCTCGTCGAAGAGATCGAAGGAGACACCCGAACGCGGCGTCTGTTCGCGATGCGGATCGCGGCGCTCGAAGCAATGAAGGAGCTCGAGCCATTCTTCCCCCGTTTGATCGGATCCGTCGCGACGGGCCATGCCCGATCGGGCAGCGACGTCGACATCCACGTGTTCGCGAACGATCCCGAGGACGTCGTCGAGCATGTGAAGCGTCTCGGCTGGACCCACGAGGTTCAGCACGTGAACATCATGAAGCACGGACGCGTCATGGAGTTCGTTCACGTCCTCGTTCCCGACATCTTCCCGATCGAGCTCACCGTCTACGCGCCGCGAGAGCTTCGCATCCGACCGCGAAGCAGCACGGACGGGAAGCCCATCGTGCGCCTGAAGACGAGCGTGCTTCGTCGACTCATCGACCGCGAGCACCCGGAGGCCTGGGCGAGGTACCTCGAGACGGACGAGGTCCCTTCGTTCGAGGAGCTGTGTGACGGCGACGACGAGAGGGAGCCCGAAAGCGGGCAACCTCGCCTCGGCGAGGACGCGACCGGTGTGCTCGGGTTCGGCGACGAGTAGGCATCGTTTCGGGCATCCGTTGAACACCCCCCTCGGGAGTTATCGCCGGATGCCCTGTCGCGACGGCCGCGGCCACGCGCGATGAAGCTTCCTGTTCATGATGAACGGCGAGGTCGCAACAAGGACCGAGCGTGGAGCTGTCCACACGCTGCGCTGATCGATGAGCCGAACTGCTGCCGCCGTGTCGCGTGGACTCCCCGAGCATCGAGCTCGGCGACGAACTCCGAAACGCGATGGGATGGCGGCGTTCGGTAGCTTGGGTCGGCACCGGACGCTGCGTTGTATCGGATCACGCTCACGTGAAAGAGCTCCGGGCGCGAGCGCGACTTCACGAGCTGGGCGAGCTCCTCGAGATGATCTGCGGAGTCGTTGACACCTTCGATCAGCAAGTACGCGAGATAGACCTTCCGGCGCGTGGAGACGACGTGCTCATCGAGGATCGCGAGGTTCTCGCTGAGTGGGAAGCGCCGCTCGAGCGGAATGAGCTCGGCGCGCTGCTCGGCGAATGGCGAGTGGACGGAGAGCGTGATCGTCACCTGGGGGTGTTCTTTCGCGAGCCGTCTCAGATTCGGCGCGAAGCCCACGGTCGAGACCGTGATGCGCCGCGGAGAGAAGCCGCCATATCCGGGCGTCGTCAGCAGATCGAGCGCTGTAAAGGTATGAGGATTCGCCAAGGCTTCTCCCATCCCCATGAACGCGATGCTGTCTGCGAACGTCGGGATGACCTTCTGCCATCTCGGATGCACGACCTGGGCACAGATCTCGTCGGCGGTGAGGTTCTGGACGAGCCCGATCGCACCGGTCGCGCAGAAGGTGCAGGCGAGGCCGCACCCTGCCTGCGAGGACACGCAGATCGACGACCAGCCGGCTCGGTACCGAGACAGCACCGTCTCCACGCGCGCCCCTGAGCGCGTCTCGAAGAGGACCTTCTCTACCTGCTCCGCCTCCTCTACCGCGACGGGCGTGAGCGGAGCGACGTTCGGGCCGAAGCGTGCGGCGAGCGCCTGGCGAAGGGGCTCCGGGAGCTCCCGCAAGTCTTCGAAGGCCGTGCCCCGCTGCTGCAGAGAGAGAACGAGCTGTCGGTAGCGATAGTGCGGCGCTCCGATGTGCCCCAGATACTGGTGGATCTCGCGGAGGATCGTTCCAGGGGGCGGATGGGCAAGCACATTGACGAGCGATGAACGGTGCCGAGCAGTTTTCGATCGAGAAGCCGGACCCATGGGGTGCTCCATCTTTGGTGAGTGGTGAGACGTGACGTGACGACGGTTGGTCGAGCGACGCGTGTCGCTCGACCTCGAGGAGAGGGAACGGCGCCGACTCGCGCGAGCGTCGTCATCCGCGGCGCTAGCGCGCGCAGGAGACAGTCCTCCGGGAACGAATGACCAACCAAGCGCGCGAATGGGCGCTCGGGACGCAGGACGGAGGGGCGTCTAACGGTTGGGCATCGACGACGCGAAGGACGCGTCGGGATGGAAGATAGCACCGACGTGCGAGGAGGCCAGCGTCAGAAGGGGAGCGCACGCGCACACGCGCTCGTCAGGATGAACCTCCGCCGCCTGCGCTCGTCGCGGGCGCCGACGACGCGCCTGGACGAAGCGCGGATACGCATCGGCTCGAGGACCTCGAGGAGGAACGAGCTCTGGAGCTTCGCCAATCTTCTTCCGGAGCGAGATTAGCGAGGCCACGATCGGCTGTCTGCGTCGTGCGACGCGGGCGCGCGAACGCCGCTCTCGCGCGCAGCCGGCGTCTGCGGCATGCTGTGGTCCGCATGGCGAGGATCGCGGACTTTCGCTTCGACGAGACGACCTGGAAGGGCGCTCGGGACATGCAGCGTGCCGAGTGGAAGCTCTTGCTCGAAGAGCTGATCGACGACGGGGACTTCGACGAGGCGCTCGCAGGACGCTACCTGTTGGCCACCGCGACCGCCGGGGCGGTGCTCTTCGAGGCGCTCGACGAGGAGGGCGTGGTCGCGCATGCGGTTCGTCTCGACCTGAGCCCGCTCGCTGAACCGATCCGTGAGTACGCCAGCATCATCCGCCGGATGCATGTCAGCGAAGAGAGCTACAACACCGCGTTGTTCCGAGCCCTCGACACGGCGAAGAAGGTGGTGCACGACCGTGCCGCCGACATCCTCTCCCGGGCGATCGGAACGATCTCGACCGAGCCAGCCACGCTACGGCGGATCTTCTCGATCGTCTTCTCGCTCCGCGTCGATACGGCGAAGCTGCCCTGGGCGCATCGACACGGCTTTCGGTGACCGTTCCGAGCACCCGTCGAGCACGGGGACATTGCAGCTCTGCTGTGCCGAGCGGCCGGCGGAGGGCATCTCCGTCTCCTGGTTGCGCCCAGGCTCAGGGCTGCTTCGTCGTCTTCTCACACGTTCCGTTCACGCACACCGCGACGGTCATGCAGTCCATCGCGCAGGTGGACCGTGAGTAGCAGCTCGCGTTGGCCTCTCGACGCGCCGACCGCAGGCTCTCGGTGTCGCGAACCGCCTGGTCGTTCCCGCAGCAGTCGTGACACTTGACGATGGGGGCGACCAAGACGCAGTCGGTGTCGACAGAGCAGCTGCGATCGAAGACGCTCGGATCGAACGGACGGTCGTCGCTGCCGCCGGCACAAGCGACGACGACGCTCGCAAGCACGCCCACGAGAACCAGTGGTCGTTGGATGCGCGACGATACGTGAGGAGGGCGGAGGCACGACTTCACGCCCGACGCTTAGCAGTGCACCTACCAGCCGTCCAAGCAGCGATTCCGGGCGAATCACGGAAGGCGGAGAATCGGTGCGGATCGCTCGGCCGGCCCGGCCTTCACGCGCTCGGGCGAGACGCACCGAGGCTGCTCCGTCAATCCAGCCGGCGCTCGTCGGAGAGCCGTATCGCCTCGTCGATCCCGTCCAGGATCTCGGCCGTCGTCTTCGGGGCGCCGGTCGTCGACGTGAGGATCTCCATCGTTCGCGCGTCGATGTCCGCGTTCCAGGGCAGCTTGGCGCGATCGTAGAACGGGCCGAGGTTGGCGTTTCCGGGATCGAGCCAGATCGTGTAGGGCAGCTCGAAGTGCGCGATCCACGGGTCGAGGTCCCTCTGCTTCGCAGGGGTTCCGGGGGGCGGCCCCTCTGCGAGGCTGACGAGCCACGTCACCTTCCTCGCCTCGAGGTCGGCTTTCAGGGGAACGACCAGCTTGGTTTGGGCTTTCGAGAAGGCAGACCAAACGCCCACCGCCTGGATGTGGATGATGCGGTACTCCGAGCCCGATGGATCGAAGTACTCCGCCAGGGCGATCGGCTGGAGCCCGCGGTCGATGTCGTCGCCCTCGCGGTAGCCGAGGAACTTGTAGTTCGCGATCCGGTCGCCGAAGCGCGATCCGCTCCGCGCGTTCGTGCCGAACCCCGTGAGCGGGTAGGGGGCGGATGGCGGCGGGGGGGCGGGCCAGACCGGGGAATCATCGTGCGTGGGGGGGCTCTCGTTGGACGAGCAAGCGGCCCCTGCCAGGAGAGCAGCCAATGTGAGGCAAGCCTGGAGCTTCATCGAGCAAGTGCCGCACACGCTGTCGCTCCGGCGGGCGGAAGGCAAGCGCGGAAGCGCAGGCGACCGCGTTCGGCGAGAAGGAAGCCAAGCAAGCTGCTGAAGGGCGGGAACGATGGATCGATCCCAGCTCGCGGTCGCGGGAGCGCCGCTCCAACCCAGAAGGCGCGAGGCTCCTACGACCGCGTCATTGAGAGCCGCAGAAGGCGACGCAACTCGCAGTGCCACTGCCGTCGGGCTTGACGCAAGCACCCTGACACTCGGAGCCGAGCTCGTTGCTGCAGCGTGTTCCGGCGGCCTCACGTGGCGCGCAGAGCCTGCCGCCGTCGGCGCTCTTGCAATACAGCCTCTCTTGGCAATCGGAGTTTCGCTTGCATGGTGCGTCGGCAAGCGCCGGTCCGTCTGTTCCGCACACGCCCAACTGGCAGCGGAGCCCGTCGGCGCACTCGTCGTGCGAATCGCACGAACCGTCCGCGAGCTTCGAGGGCCGGCAGGTGCCTTGCTGGAGGGCGCTCGAAGCACAGTAGGAGCCGGCGGCGCAACGCGGATGGGTGCCGAAGCCCCAGCGCAGCAACTCGATGAAGCCGCCGCCGTCAGGGATCGCGTAGCCGCAGAGAGCGCCTTCACCGGGGGGCGCCTTGCAGCTGCCGTCGCTCTGGGGCGTCCAGCCGATGCACGTGAGCCCGTCGAGGCACTCGTAGTCGTTTGCACACGGTGCGTCGGCGCCTTGCCGACCGACGAGCACTTCGGAGCAGCCCGCCGCCTCCTTGAAGATCGACCTCGCCGGCTCGTTGCTCGGCGTGCGTAGGACGTCGGGACACGTTCGTGCCTCGATCTCGCCGCTCACGTTCGTTTCGCACGTCGCCGCCGCCGCCGTAACGAACGCGGCGCGCCCGCTCTGGATGCTCTTTCCCAGAGACGTCGTGCAGGCGAGGACGAGGTTCTTCAGGAGCGCATCGTCAAACGAGTACTGCTTCGGCGCGGCGCTCGGATCGCAGCACTCCTCGTACTTCGGCGCGTAGAGGCCGAGCGTTCCCTTGCAGAACGCATCGAGATCGCTGTCGGCCGGCAACGTCGCGTCTGCGTGCGTGACGTCGAACGTCGACGCGTCGGGCGGTGAGCCATCCGGAGTCGAGGTCGTCGTCACGTCGGCCTCGTCGCCGCACGCCATAGCGAAGGACACCAGCGCGCCTCCGAGAGAGAGAGCGGTGAGCACTCGCCAGCGAAGCGCTTGGGGAACCATCTCGATAGAGATTATTTGATTCCGAGAGACGCTGCCATGAGAACAAGAGATCAACCCTCCACGCTCATGGTTCGGACGACAAGGCGCCCGTACAACTACATGGGCCTTCCCTGGGAACTCGAACTCTAGCCGGCCGAAACCGGAACCGAAGATGACTCCGTCGACGCACGAAGGCGCACTACAGGTGCGTGCTCCACGGATATCGGCAGTGCACGCCGCGAGCTCCGCCTCGCCGAGGGTCGAGCTGGGCCAACGTTCTACGAGCCGGACAGAATTTTTCGATGAGATCGTGATATGCGTGTCAAATGACATCCGTTCGATATCTGGGACGAGTGGCGGCCTCTCGAGCGCTGGGGCCATCGCTACTCATCGCGTGCCTCCTTGCAGCCGCGCCGGCGTGTAGCAGCAACGACGATGCCCAGCCGTCGCCTTCCGGAGAAGATGCCGGGGGGACGAACGAGAAGGATGCAGCCGCCGTGGATAGCGGGTCGGGTCCGGCACGGTCGACGTGCGAGGACACGGGAGCGTTCGTCACTGTCGATGGCGGGGAGTCCCCGTGGACCGAGGCCGAGCCGCTGGACGGAGAGGCGTGCTCGTCGGTCGGCGCAAAGTGGCGCGACGCATGCCAGTGCGGCAAGCGCTGCGACTGCACCGCAAGCGGTTGGGTGTGTGCGTTCCTGGCTTGCTAAGTCGATTGCTCCCCACGCCGACGCGCTCCTCGGCGTGGGCACGTCCCTGCGGCGTGTGACGGGACCCGTCCTGAGCTCGTGAGGAGGGGACCCATCCTGTGGGGCCGGCCCTGAGCTCGTGCTGGGGAGTCCTGAAGGGACCAAGGGACCAGTCCTGAGTTCATCTCCCGGGAGTCCTGAAAGGACCAGTCCCAAGGTTGCCCGTGATCGTCGAGCCGTTCTCGCAGGCCACGACGATCGCGCGGGCGTTCTGGGGCAGCATGCAGGTGGTCCCCGCTCAAGGCCCCGTTCGGGGAGATGCGCTCAGCCGAGCCGGGCGTAAGCGGCGGCGACGGCGAGGGCGAGGAGGCGATCGAGCTGCGTCTCTTCGAAGACGGGCGCGCCGAAGCGGAGTGTCGTCTCGCCGCCTGCGTAGGCGCAGACGAGCGGTTCACCGTTTGCGACGAGCGCGTAGACCGCGGCGCGGAGCTGTGGGTTGAGCCAGGCGAGCGCAGCACGGGGGTTGTCGCTTTGGATGCTCACGTTGGCGTCGAACGCCGGATCGCCTGTCGGGATCGCGCCCCGCGCACTGCCCGGTGCCAAGGTGACGCTGAACGAGACCGGACTTGGCGCGATTGCGCGGAGCATGAGCTCCGCGGTGCCGTTGATGCCGGCTCGCCGCGAGTTCACGAGGCGTGACGAGCGGAGCGTGACCGGGATGCCCTGCACCATGCCCTGGAGGGTGCTCGTCTCGAGGCCGGTGGTGTGCGAGCCGAGCGACACGGGGGGATGGAACGTGAGCCCCCTCTTCCGGGCCCACGGTTCGAGCTGTCTCGAACGCGCCTGGGGCGCCTTGATGAAGATGTACCAGAGGGCGGTGAGGGCGAGGGCGCCCACGACCGTGAAGAACAGGTACTGCATCATCTCGTTCGAGCTCATGCCCGTTCAGGGTATGCAGGGATGCCGACCGCCCACAAGAGGTCGCGCAGCGCCTACGGTGCCGTGGGCTGCAACCGCGCTGCGCGTCACGGGAACGACAGAACGGACCATCGAGCGCGCCCGGGGCGACATCGAGTGGGCCTCGCACCGGCGGCAGGGGCGCGGCGCGCTTCGGGCAGTCGAACACGCGCGGCGCCGGCTCGAGCTTCGGTGCGGTCGCATCCAACCGCAAGACCACGGGCGGCGAGCGCCGTCGTGTCTTGACGATCGAGTCCGGCGAAGCGCGATAATCTGCAACGCGAAAAGTCGGAGATGACCATGCGCCGCGTGATGCTCATGTTCGTTTTCGTCGCCGCCTGCCGTTCGCCCTCGGCGGACGAGGCGCGGTCGTGGCTCGCGTCGACCGATCCAGCGAAGCGTCATGACGGAGCGATGGCGCTCCAGAAGATGTACGAGAGAGACCCGAAGTCCGTTGGGGACCATGGCGAGGCGTACTGGGCCGACCGCGTCGTGCGCACCCGCGGGCTGCCGGCGTCGGAGGCCCTTGGCATCCTCGGCAACCCGAAGCCCATGGGAGGCGAGGCCGGCGGCGGCGGAGCCAGCGAAGGCTGGCGCCTCGACGACTTCTGGCTGGTCACGCTCCATCGCAGCACGCGCGGGGACGACACGATCTTCGGCAGCACGCCGCCTCGCCGGGGCGTCATCCATGTCGATGTCACCGCCCCCGCGGCGTTCACGGGCACGTGGAGGACGTACTTCGTGAACGGTGCGCTCTACGAGTCCGTCGAGTTGGAGCGCGGCGTACGTCGAAGCGTTCGCGTGTTTCACGACAGCGGCAAGGTCCGTTACGAACGACGCTACGTCGACGGAAAGCTCGACGGGACGGTTCTCAGTCGAGATGCGAACGGCGTCCCGGAATGGGAGGAGACCTACGCGATGGGCAAGCAGGTCGGCGTCGCGAAGATATTCCACCCGAACGGCACGCTCCATCAGGAGGCGCATTACGCCGACGGCCGACTCGAAGGCACCCTGAGGAACTTCTCTCCACAAGGGACCGTCACGTTCTGCGCCCAGTACCGCGCGGGCGTAGCAGTCGACGGTGGCTGCGCGCCGTAGTCATCGGCACCACGAGGAAGCCTCTCGCCGTCGCGTCCGGTATGCTCGTGGCGTGGAGCTCTTGATCGTCATCGGACTGGATGCGGACTTGGTCCAACGTCTGCGCAGTGTCCTCGAGGCGCGTGTTGTGGCCTATCCCGCCGTGCCGCGAATCTACTCTCTGGAAGGCCGGGTCTTCGTCGAGAGCGCGAGCGTCGTGGGGAAGTGGCTCGAGCCGCGTCGCGTGGTCTTCTACGGATACTTCGACGATGCCGGAGCGGCGCGTCGCGCGTTGGCGCTCGGTTCGACGCCGACCTTCCCCGACGTCGGAATGACCTTGCCGCTCGACGAGCGTGCGATGGCGTTGCTCTTGGCATCACGCGCAGACGAGGGAGCACCCGGACGCGGGTACCTACCAGCAGGCATCTCGCTCGCGCTCGACAAGGAACAAGTCCTGAAGTGGGGTAGTCGGCATTGCGGCGAAGACAAGGCCAGGGTGGTCGGTCCAGTCGATGTGACAGAGGCGGCGGTCGTCGAGCCCTTCCTCCAAGGGCGAAGCGAGCGCATCTTGCTCGTCGGGGATCACGCGTGGCATCTGCGCTACGAAAGCGCGGATTGGCGGAAGAACGTCGGCGCGAGCGTCACCACGATCGCGCCTGATCCAGCGCTGGTCGCACGCGCACGCCGCACGGCCCAGGCGCTCGGGCTCGTCATCGCAGGTGTCGACTACGTCGTAAACGAGCACGGAGCGACGCTGCTCGAGGTGAACGCCTATCCGGGCTTCGACGGCGAATCGCAGGCTGCAGATGCGTTCATCGATCTGGTGGAGAGGTGGTGGCGGCAAGTGACAGGATGAGGAGGTGGGCCGTCACGGACGTGCTCGCGACGATGCGTCCGAACCCGGTGCCTGCCGCTCTTCCTCTGTCCGCTACCCGGATGCCAAAGGACATCGCCTGAACGAGCCCTGAGCACCGGGCCGGGGACGAGGATGACGTGCGCAACCGGGGGGCGAGCTTGATTACGGGATGATTCGCTCGCGGCGGAGCTGGTCGAAGAGGTCGATGAACGACCGCTCCGAGTCTTGGTACTCGAGAAAGCCGAACCGGCGGCTCTTCGACATGTCGTTGACGGTCTCGAACGGGCGTCCGAGATCCGCGTCCGTGTGCCACGGCGAAGCGAGATGCCGGAGCTTGTTCGGTTGGAGTCCGTGTTCCTTCACGAGCCGCTCCCAGATGGCATCGGTGCTCTCGCCGGCCATCTGGCGCTCGAGCGGCTCTCCGGGCTCCGTCCCCGGCTCGACGTCGAAGTAGCGGGCGATCTTCGGCCAGAGATGCTTCCAGCGGAACACGTCACCGTTCACGACGTTGAAGGCTTCGTTTCGCGCGCTGGGGGTCGTCGATGCCCACGAGAGATGGCGCGCGAGGAGCCGCGCGTCGGTCACGTCGGTCAGCCCCTCGAATTGGGCTGGGGATCCGGGGAAGACCAACGGCCTTCCCGTGGCCTTGCAGATCGATGCCCACGTCGCGAGCGTGACGCCGATGTTCATCAGGTTGCCCACGGCGTAGCCGACGATCGTGTGCGGGCGATGAACGCTGAACCCGAACCCATGACGGGCGGCGAAGTCGAAGAGGATGTCCTCCTGCGTGTAGTAGAAGTTCTCGCCGGAGAGGCGGGGCTGATCCTCGCGAAACGGCGTCTCGGGCTTGTTCTTCGCGTAGGCCTCGAACGGCCCGAGGTAGTGCTTGGTTCCGGTGACGAGGGCCACGTGTCGAACCGACTTCGAGCGGGCGGTGACGGCCTCGAGGACGTTTCTCACGAGCGCTCCGTTGACACGGACGTTCTCGACCTCGGTCGCCATCCTCATCCACGCGCTCACGAAGACATGCGTGGGCTCGACTGCGGCGAGCCGCGCTCTCGTCGCGTTCTCGTCGAGCAGGTCGACCGCAACCGTCTGGACCTCCGAGTAGCCGACGAGCGGCCGGCGTGAGACGCCGAAGACGGACCAATCGCCTTCAGTGAGGAGCTCACGCGCGAGGTTTTGACCCACGAGACCGCTGGCTCCAATGATGAGTGCTCGCTTTTCGAACATGCGTTGAACATGCGACCGTCTCGACCTGAGAGCTAGACTCTCGAATGGCACATCACTTATGAGGTGAGCTCACAAATGGGAAGGCCCGACCTCAACCGCTCCGGAGACATGGAGGTGTTCGTTCGGATCGTGGAGACAGGCAGCTTCTCTGCCGCCGCGCGAGCCCTTCGGATGACACCGTCGGCGATCAGCAAGCTGATCACCCGACTCGAAGCTCGGCTCGGCGTTCGACTCTTCGACCGATCCACGCGGAAGTTGCAGCTCACGCCGGAGGGAACGCTCTTTCACGAGCGGAGCGTCCGCGTCCTTCGCGAGCTCGACGCCGCCGAGCTCGAGATCTCGCCGGGCGTGGCCCCGCGAGGGATCCTCCGCGTGAACGTGAATGTGGCCTTCGGACACCACTACTTTCTTCCGCTCGTCCCGGAGTTTCTAGTCCTCTACCCCCAGATCAAGCTGGAGGTGATGCTCACGGACGCCGTCGTCGACCTGCTCGCCGTGCGGGCCGACGTCGCGATTCGCACCGGTCCGCTGCGTGCGTCGCGCCTCGTCGCACGAAAGCTCGGCGAGACGCGTCCCATCGTCGTGGCGTCACCGGAATATCTCGAGCGGCACGGGACGCCGCGCAAGCCGTCGGATCTGACGAAGCACAACCTGCTCGGCTTCACCTTCGTTCGGCACCTGAAAGCGTGGCGCTTCGTCGATCGTGCTGCCCGCTCGACGACGGTCGCACCCCAGGGGAATGTCCTCGTGAGTGATGGCGACGCGATGCGACGGCTCGCCGTCGCGGGGGGCGGGATCGCGCGCCTGCTCGAGTACGAGGTCAGGCCCGACATCGAAGCCGGACGGCTCGTTCCGCTCCTCGAGGGCTACGGTGCAGGAGACGTCGAACCAGTGCACGCGGTGTTCGTCGCTCAGGACGGGAAGATGCCGGCACGCGTACGTGCGCTCCTCGACTTCATGGTCGCGAACGTCGAGTTGAGCGCCCGCTCGTGAGAGTCGCTCCGAGGGCGAGGCGGAGATCCAGAGCCCCACGGACCGGAGGGTGACGTCATCCGGCGCGTTCGGCATGAGCGGGGCGCCCCAGCTTCCCGCGTGCCCGGAGGGGCTTCGCGACCGAGTCTTCGATGATGGAGAGGGCCATGTCGAGGTCGGCCCGCGAGTGGCCCGCGGAGATCGACGCACGGAGGCGGACGCGGTCCTCGGGCACCGCCGGATAGTCGATCGGCAGGATGTAGAGACCGCGTTCGAGCATCTCGAGCGCCGCGTCGTAGAGCAGATCGCGCTCGGCCCCGACCATGATCGGGACCACGTGCGTCGTCGACAGCCCCGTATCGAGCCCCATCGAGTGGAGCGCGCCGCGGAAGTAGGTTGCGTGCTCGGCGAGTCGCGACCGCCTCTCGGGCTCCGCGCGAGCGATGCGTACCGCCTCGATGTTGGCGGCGACCACCGGCGGAGGGAGCGAGGCCGAGAACCCGAAGGGGTGGGCGTAGAGTCGGGCGTACTCGAGCAGCTCGCGTGGCCCGGAGGCGAAACCACCCATGCTCGCGATGCTCTTCGAGAACGTGCCGAAGAGCAGCCGAACGCGGCGCGCGACGTCGTAAACTTCGGTCGCCCCTCCGCCATGCTCACCGATCGCGAAGATGCTGTGCGCCTCGTCGACGATCAGGCCCACCTGATGCGCGTCGCAGACGTCCAGGATCGCAGGCAGGTTCGCGACGTCGCCGTCCATCGAATAGATCCCGTCGACGACCACGAGCCGGCGCTTGCCCTTGTGTCTCGTGAGCTCCTCGTCGAGAGAGCTCGCATCTTCATGGCGGAACATCGCCAGCTGTGCGCCCGATGAACGGACGCCGTCGAGCCAGCACATGTGCGCCTTCTCGTCGGCGATCGCAACGTCTCCACGACGGAGGAGCCCCGACATGAGGCCAAAGCCGCCACTGAATCCGCTCGGGAAGAGCATCGTGGAGGGACGACCGAGCGACTCGCTCACGCACGACTCGAGCTCGAGATGGAGCGCCGTCGTACCGGAGAGGAGGGCGACACCACACGAGCCGGTGCCCCACGTCTCGAGCGCGCTGCGTGCGGAGCGGACGACCCGCGGGTCCCGGTTGAGCCCGAGATAGTCGAGGGAAGCGAGGTTGACGAGCTCGCGCTCCGAATCGCCGATGTGAAAGCGGGTACGTGCGCCCGACGCGGAGGCGAGCGGTCTTCGAAAGAGGCTCTGCTCGGGCCGCGTGGCCTCGCGCCAGGCGGAGAAGTCCGGTGGCGCGGCGAGCGGGTCGTCGTCGTGACCCTGCCAGAAGTCGCCCAGGTTCTGTTGCTTCGCCGTTTGCCGATCCATGTCACAACCCCCGCTTCTCGCGCTCGGAGTAGAGGTGCGAGATACCGTCGCTGAACGTCGCTCCGCGATCGACCGTGATGACCTGCCCACGTACGGCATCGAAGAAGCCGCTGCCGAGGGCAAGGGCGGCTTCGGCGACCTCGTTGCAGGTCATGAACCACTCATCGTCGACGAAGCGACGCAGGAAGCCATAGAACTCGCCACCGAACGTCGAGTCGAACGACTCGGTGCGAATCGCACGCGAGCGAATGACGTTGATGTTCACCGGCTCCTCGCGCACGCGAAACTGCACGTAGCGCATCAGCGTCTCGAGCACGGCCTTCGAGGCCGCCACGAAGTCGTACGCGTTCGTGTATCGATCCGGACCGTCCGACGACATGATGATGGCGTGTCGCGGAAAGCGCGTCGTGTGCTTGCGTAGCGCCAACAGATACTCGAACGTGGGCCAGGCGCTCGCCCGGAAGCTCTGATAGAGGCCGCGTTCGCTGTAGTCGTCGAGGCTCTTCACGAGGAGCGCCATCGACGCGTTGCTGACGAACACGTCGACCTTACCGTAACGCTCCGCGATCCGAGCCGCGAGGCTGTCGGTCTCCTCCTTGTTCGCGACGTCCGCCTCCACGAGCCAGGGCTCCGGCCCGCCGACGTCGCGAAAGGCCTGCCTGATCTGCGCCTCGTCCGCCGTGCCCCAGCGGTAGGTGAGGATGGCTTTCGCCCCGTACCGCGCGTAGGCGAGGGCCGTCGCGAGGCCGATGCCTCGCGTTCCGCCGGTGACGAGCAGTACGGTGTTCGAATGATCGAGACTCATGAGCCCGACAATGCGGTCTCGTTCGCGACGCGGTGAAGGAGGTCGACGAGCCCGTTCATGCGTGGCAGGTGCCGTCCGCCGAGAGATCGGGCGAAACGACGACCGAGCTCGCGGACCATGGCCTCGCCGAGCGCGTTCTGACCCGCGGCGTCGTTCATCGTCACGATGGCGATACCGTCCTCACGCTCGATCTCGACCAGGGAGCTCATGACGTCCTCCACGGAACTTCTCCGTCGATGAAGCTCCTCCGCGTCGACCGCCATGCCATCGGGATGCTCCGGACGTTGGACCGAAGACGCCGCACGGATGCGAAGAAGGAGCGAAGGCGGTCCTGCACGCGTTCGTCGGCGAGCTTGCTCGGCGGAGCGCTCGGCCCCCTGCGCGATCGCGGCGGCGACCGAGTTGTGCCCGGACACGACGACGGACGAGGTGTCGGGCTCGAGCTCGGCGGTGGTGAGCCCAGCGTCGTGCCAGGCGGCCGTGCCGAGAAGCATCGATAGCTTCGTCGTCCACGGCGCGCGCGCGACGAGCTTGCGAAGACGCTTGTGGATCGGTCCCGGGAGCACGGCTTCCAGCGATGCGACCTTCGCCTCGACGTCGTAGTCCGAGATGTCGCCCCCGATCTTGCTGTAGACGCGGTCCGTCGGGAACGCGCGCCAGCGCCGGATCGACGATCGGCCTTCGTAGAGTGCGTCGCGAAAGCCCTCCAGCGTGTCGCCGAGGCCCGTGTTGATCGACATGCCGGTGATGACCACGCGAGCTCGGGGATTGTGCTCACCCATCGATGTAGGCCTCCGAGACGGCATACGCGGCGAGAGCGCCGCGGCAGTAGATCTGACCGAGCGCCGAGACGAGCATCCCGTCGTCGACTGCCTGCGCGTGAATCTCGATCTCGTCGCCGGCGTGGATGGGCGCGATGAAGGCCGCGTCGCGTACGCGCGTGAATCGGGCGAGGCGCGGCGTTCCGGTGTCCGGGCGCCCGGTCTTCGAGCGTACGAACGGCAGGACGGCGAGGGCCGCTTGCGCCATCGATTCGACGAGGAGCACGCCCGGGTAAATCGGCGCGTCCGGGAAGTGTCCGGCGAAGACCGGATCGCGCGCGTCGATTACGCGCTGGGCGCGGATCCGTGCGCCAATCGGGTCCACCGCAAGGATCGCGTCGAGGAGCAGCATCGGAGCCCGATGCGGCAAACATCTCGCAGGGTCTGCGTCCTCTTCCCCGACCACGAGCCCCTCTCCCTCGGGGAGGAGCGGTCCGCGACGGAGGCGTCGCACCCAGTCGTCGACATGATCACGCATCGCGGAGCGCTCCGACCGTGGCCTGGAAGGTTGCTCGAAGGTCTTCCCCGACGTCCGTCGCCAGCCTCCGGTTCTTGATCCAGCGGCGCCCGAGCAGATTGGAGAGGATGTTGCCCGGCCCCACCTCCACGAACGTCACGTCGGGCATCTCGGCGACGCATGCCTCGACGGATGCACGCCACTGGACCGGCCGGTGGACGTGCTCGGTCAGGCAGCGAACGACGTCGGCGGCCGAGGCACCCCGCATCGGCGAGCCGGTCACATTGGGCCGGTACACGAGCCGCGGCGCTCGGAACGGCGCTCGTTCGAGGTGCCGTCGAAAGCGATATGCGACCGGCTCGAACGTCGAGGTGTGCATCGGTACGCGTTCTTCGATCGTCCGCGTCTCCAAGTAGTGCTCGCGTAAGAGGTATTCGACGACACGGTCGACAGCAGCACTATCTCCAGCGATCACGTGCTGGGTGGGCGAGTTCACGTTCGCGATCTCGACGCCTCCGTTCCCGTCGAGAGCCCGCCGGATCGCGATCTCGAGCTCTTCTCGGTCGAGCGGGAAGACGGCGACCATCTTTCCGGATGGCCCACGGTCGTACTCGGTGCCGCGAGCGTCCACGAGACCGAGCAACGACGCGTCGTCGAGCGCGCCGACGTGGCGCAAGTGCGCGTATTCGCCGAGGCTCAGGCCGAGCGACGTCTCGGCACGGAGGCCCGCGTCTTCGAGGGCCGCAAGATGCATCAGCGTCGTGACGAACACACCGACCTGCACGTGGCGGTTGTCGCGCGGCATGGGCTCTGCGTCCTCGATCCGAAGGTCGCGGCCGAGGACCTCGCACGCCCAATCGAGCACGCGCGCGCTCGGGTCTCCGAGCGAGCATGCTCGCCCCATCATCCCCGCCCGCCACGAGCTCTGTCCTGGGAACAGGAAGCAGATCATGACGACGTTGACGCTATCGTCACTGCGAAGCCGGCGGGAGTCGCCCTTAAGGGTGACGCGGCTTACACGTGTCTCCACTGCTCGTGTAAGCCATTTGAATCGTGACTTGGTATTGGGGCTCTCGATTATTATCGTAAGCAATGAAAGTGCTGGTAACTGGAGCGACCGGCTTCATCGGAGGACGTCTCGCGGAGCGGCTCCTCGATCGAGGCGACGATGTGCGAGTCCTCGTTCGCCGTCCGGCAGCAGCACGCGCGCTCGCAGAGCGTGGCGCCGAGGTCTGCGCAGGAGATCTGCTCGATCCGGATAGCTTCGGGGCCGCGCTGTCGGGCGTCGACGTCGTCTTTCATTGTGCTGGCCTCTCCGCCGACTGGGGACCTCGCGCTGACTTCGAGCGGATCAACGTCGACGGCGCACGTGAGCTCGCGAGGGCTGCAGCGACCCAGCCCGTGAAGCCGCGCTTCATTCATGTCAGCACCACCGACGTCTACGGATATCCATCGCTCGCATGCGGCGACGACGGCCCAACGCGTGACACTGGGCTTCCGTACAACAGCAGCAAGCTGCGTGGTGAGCTCGCAGTGCGAGCGGTCGCGGAGGCGTCGAAGCTTCCGCTCGTCGTGGTCCGACCCGCGACCGTGTACGGGCCCGGCAGCAAAGATTGGGGCCTCGAGATGGCGACGCTCCTCGCACGGCGCGCGATGGTGGTCGTCGACGGAGGTAGCGCGCCGGCAGGTCTCGTCTACGTGGACAATCTCGTCGACGCCCTCCTCGCGGCGGCCGAGCCCTCCGTCCCGCTCGGCGGCATCTACACGGTGCGGGACGAGACGAAGGAGACGTGGAGGCAGTACCTCGATGCGCTCGCTGACGGTCTCGAAGTGCCCCGGGTGAAGACGAATCTTCCGTACTGGCTCGCGCTGGCGCTCGGTGGTGCGTCGGAGGCGTTGTGGAAGCTCGGTCGAGCGAAGTCGCGTCCGGTGGTGACGCGCCACGCCGTGCACATCCTGGCGAAGGACCAGTGCTACGGGATCGACCGCGCGGTGAAGGACCTCGGGTTCCGCTCGCGGGTCTCGTACGACGAGGGGGTTCGACGAACGGTCGCCTGGCTCCGCTCGTCGGAGCTCCGAGGAACCACGACGGCGTCGTGACTGCCTCCGATGCTCGTATGTTCGCGTCCCGAACCTACGAACGCAGGCGCTGGATTGACTTGGCGTGTCGATGTCGTCGAACGGGCGCTCTTGCTACGGGCAGGCGTCAACGCCTCGCACGCTCTCTCGCGAAGAGCGCTTTGCTCAAGCTTTCGACTCGTTGCCGCCGACGTTGGTGTTCATGAGGCGTCGAAGTAGCCGCTTGGCGCTCATCGCACCGAACGCGGCGACGGCGAACACGACGGGCGCGGCAACGCGTCCGGTGAGTGCAACGACGCTGACGCCGAGGAGCACTCCCGCACCCGTGGATGCTCCGCCGGCCACACCTTTCCTGGCTATGTGCAGGGCCGCGCCCTTCCGATCCATCGAGCCATCACGAACCGCGCTCACGGCCTCGAGAGTCGCGAGTGCTCCGTCGATCGCGAATCCAAATCCGCCCGCTCTGCCGGCGCCCTTGAGGACCTCCTTCGCGGCCGCGAGCACCGCAAGTGGGCGGGTAGCAGAAGCGACGTCGACGGCCTCCGCGACCATGCCCGGCAGCCTAGCCGTCGTCGCCGGTCCGAGGAGCGGAGCTGCGGCGGAGCCGAACGCGCGGTCTGCTCCGCGCTGTGCGGTGGTGCGCACGAGCGTCCTCGTCCGTTCGTCGAGGAGAGCTCTGCCTCCGGCGTCGAACAGCGCCGCTGACGAGCTCATGACGCGGGCGGCGGAGCCTCCTGCGATCATCGCCCCGATCGCGTCACCCACGCTGCGTGGCTGGGAGACACGGCCATCCGCCCTCGTGACCGCCTCAACCACGGTCTTCACGTTCTCGAAGTCACGGGCGTCCATTCTCGACTCGTAGCTCGCACCCCGTGACCGCGCGAGCTCCTCGACCATCCGAAGGCGCCACAGATCGGCTTCGCCAACGTCCGACTCCGTAGGCCTGCATCAGCCGCGCGTGGCGGCGCCGTAGGAGACTGCCGGTCGAGTCGAACGTGGTCCGCACGATGCATCGAGGAGACGAAGTCATGCCCGAGATCATCGCGGGGATCCGAGTGCCGGATAGCAAGCTGTGCCAAGAGGTTCGCGAGCTCGTCCGCGACACCGAGACGGACCTCCTCTATCACCACTCCAACCGAGTGTTCCTGTTCGGCGCATTGACGGGCGAACGCAGAGGGCTCGAGTTCGATTGCGAGCTCCTCTACGTCGGCGCCATGTTTCACGACATGGGCCTCACGGACAGGTACAGCACGAACGAGCGCTTCGAGGTCGACGGTGCGAATGCTGCACGAGACTTCCTGCGCCGCCACGCGATTCCCGAATCGGATGTCGACGAGGTGTGGGACGCGATTGCGCTGCATACGACGCCGGGCATCCCACAGCACAAGCGCCCCGTCGTCGCCCTCGTCACGGCGGGGGTGGAGATGGATGTGGTGGGCGTCGCCTACGAGGAGCTCACGAAGGAGCAGCGCGACCAGGTTCTCGCGTCGCATCCACGTGGTCTCGACTTCAAGGAGGGCATCATCGACGCGTTCACGCGTGGGATGATCAAGAGGCCGGAGACCACCTTCGGGACGATGAACGCAGACGTACTCGAGCGGATGGATCCGAAGTTCCGGCGGGTGAACTTCTGCTCCTTGATCCTCGAGTCCCCCTGGCCGACTTGATCTGTTCGTCGCCTCCGAGCGCCGATCCTCCGATCGGCGCCATCCAACGGTGGACGGCCTTGGGCTGGACCTGCTTCTTCGTGCACGCGAGTTTCGGCGATTTGCACGGGAACCACAGTCTCTGGCCCCGATGTCCTTTGTAGGGACGGCGGTCGTGAAGTAAACTTCTGACCCAAGCATGCCTTTCGGACGGGAGGGCGGTTGCTCGGGGCGCTCACATGAATCGTACTTGCCTTGCAGGTCTCTTCGCTCTTCTCACGCTCAACGCGGGCTGCGCGAGCATCTTCAAGGGGAGCACCAGCTCGATGGAGATCGCGGGGCTACCCAGGGACGCCACGGTGGAGACTCCGGAAGGGTTTCCGCTCGAACGAGAAGCCGGCACGGATTCCGTTCTCATCCCGGTCGACGATCCTCCACGAGTGCTGCGGATCACGTCCCGCTTCATCGACAAGCAGGTACCCGTGAAGCGCTTCGTGGGCGCCGGTTGGATTCTGCTGGATATCGCGATGGGCGGCCTGATTGCGATCGTCATCGATGCCGCCACCGGCAACTGGTACGAGTTCGAAGACACCTCCATGGCGGCAGCCAGGCCCTCCAAGAGGACGCAGCGGTCCGTCGAGTCCGCCGATCGCTGAACGGTCGCTCGGTCGACCGTAGAACCGAAGGCGTGCAGGTGGTTCGATGCTTCAGTTCGGGCATGGCCCCGCTGCGGCGCCGACCGCTGCCTAGGAAGAACCTGCGGAGCGCGCGTCCACGCTCGCGCCGTTAGGGCCGGGGAGAGGGAGCTCGTCGGAGCTCCGCGGGCAGGCGGAGCGCAGTTCGGGGCCGCCGCGTGTAACGGTCAGTCCTCGATGACGGTGATTGTGACCACCGCCTCGTTGCTTCTGCCTCCGCGGCCGTCTACGGCTCGGTACTTGGCCCTGTCTACACCGACGAAGAATCGGCTGTTCGGCTTGTAGCAGACGCTCCCGGTCGGCCCGGTGTTCCCAACCACCAGTTGCGTGCCTAGACCGTCCGGCTTGCTCGGATCATAGACGTAGATCTTGCCGGAGTCCGCAACGTCCGTGATCTGTACGCCGAGCGTATCGCCGTCGATGTCCGTGTCGTTGGCGGTGAGCTCGAGGCGAATGCACGTCTTGCCCCACGAGTCCGAAACGGAGTCGTCCGCTGCGGTAGGTGGCGTGTTGACGGTGATCGCGAAGTCCGCGGTCACGACGTCCTTACCGCCGTGGGCCGTGCCGCCATCGTCACGGACCTCGAGGCTGTACTGCGCGCTCCCGAACGAGCCCGGCGCTACGGACAGGCTGAGTGTGCCGGTTGCCGTGTCCAGTGTCGGCGCGACGCTGAACGTCACGCCAGGCGTGCCCTTGGGGACGAGCGTGAAGGTCACGTTCTGCGCAGCCTCGTTCGTCGGACCGCGCGTCCATGAGGGGAGCCAACCAGGCGCGGTGACCGCGCCTGGCTCGCTATCGAGGACGACGTTCGCGGGAGCAGCGATCGTCGGCGGATCGTTCACTGGTACGATCGCGAGCGTGACCGTCGCGCTCTTGGGTGGTGAGCTATCGAGCTCGTAGGTGAACGAGTCGTCTCCGAAGAAGTTGGCGGGGGGCTGATACTCGAAGGCTCCGTCGGCAGCGAGGGTGACGGTGCCGCCGGCCGCGGTGGTCTTGATCGCCGGGACGACGAGACCGTCGACGTCGTTGGCGAGGACGCCAGGCGCGGGCGTCGAGAGCAATTGGTCCTCGACCCCGGAGAACGTGTCGTCGGTGGCCGTGGGAGTCGATGCTTCGTACGCGTCGGCGGCATCGGTCGCGTCGGCGACGTCGGCCCCCTCGCTGTTGTCGCCAGCCGCGACGTCCGAGCTTCCGCAGGCCGAGGCCAAGACGCCGGAGAGCATGATCACTGGCACCGCGGCGAGGAACGCAAGAGCTCGCGCTGAGGTCATTCGGACGAGCGTACCGCCAGACTCCCGTCATCGTCGACATCACATCGCGGTCGACGGGCCGCCCTCGGAAACCCGTGGAGCGGCGCGCGATTGGCTCATCGCTCCGTCGAGCCGCGACCTGGCGACGTTGCTCAGCGACGATCATGGAGGCCGGCCGTCGCTCGACGATCTCACTGACCCGCCGGTGCGCTCGTACGCATCGAGGCCCTTCTTCTGCACCTCAGGCGGGCGGGCCTACGATTGCGTCCGGTCGCAGCTTGCACGGCTTGGCGACCGCCGCTCCCGACTCGACGCAGGGATGCCCCGGTGGTGCCACGCGATTGCCAACTGCCGCTCGTAGGCTCGCACGTCATGGCGCATCAGGTGCTCGCGAGCGGCGTCTTTCGACGAGATGATCGCTATTTCAGCGTACTTCGGAGACAAGCGTCGCTTTGTCGGACGAGCGCGCAGGCGCTCTGGCGTTTCACGATCGGTGATGCCGACGCGACGAGCACGATCGATGTCGTCGAACGGCTCGAGGAGGAGGGATTGTGTCTGGCGTCGGATATGGAGGGCCTGCTGACGCGCACGCTGACCACGCCCATCGATCGTGAAGACCTTCATACGCTCGCGTCGCGGTTCGGGCTCCTCCTCGATCGTACGAGCCACGCCGCTCACGCCTGCACGTTGCTCGACGAGATCGCCCGAGGACACCAGCAGCTCGCCGAGCAATACGTCCACGCGACGGAGAAGCTCGACAACGCCATCCAGGCTCTGGCATCAGGTGCATACCATCAGGTCATCGTGAACACTCGCGACGTTCGGCGCCTGGGGACGGACGAGTTGGCCATCGACGAGCCTGCAGACGGCTCGCGGATCGCGCTGCTCTCCTCGATCGTCCGCGACCGGCTCGTAGCGCTCTGCCGCGCCACTCGCGTCTCGGGAGAGCTGGTGACCCGTGTGGCGCTGAAACACGACTGACCAGCGCACGCCCGTCGATTCCAACGGCAGCGTGGCTACACCGGTTGCGTCGTCGGTCAGCTTCGCACGTCCTTCCCGAGTTGGAAGGCGATCGGGGGAAGTGGACCTGCGGGGAAGCGGTCAGCGCTTGCTTTTCCGCTTCGCCCCTTTGCTGTGCCGATCCTTCGACGCGACGTCCACGCGACGCATCACCTGTTCGACGCGACTCTGCACGTCGCCCTCGACAGTCAGGACCTCGACTTCGAAACCAAGTGAGTCGTCGACGAGGAGCTCATGAAGCTTTTCGTGTACGGCGAGGCGGTGCGTACCGTCCTCATGCGCCGGCAATGCGATTCGGTCGCGATCCTCGACCGGCACGAAGACGACGAGGTCGAGTGTCTGGATCGCATCGCGAATGCGATCCAACCAGGCATCGGTCTCGAAGACTTCGCTGTCTTCGTGGACGAGTAGGTATGCGAGGATGTCTGCGGGGCAACGATCGAAGAGGACGTTCTGCTCGCCCTCCTCGATTGCGACGAGCGAACGCTCGAGTTGTGCCTCGAAGTCTTCGAGGGAGGGCTCCTCCGCGCACTCGTAGCCTTCCTCCTCCAGCAAGTAGTAGGGCTCGTCTACGCTCGTGTATCGAGGCAGTGCGTCCGCCACGTGCTCCACGAGGGTGGACTTTCCAACGCGATGGCTCCCCGAGAACGCGATGCGCATGGCCGCCGTTCGTATCCGGTTCCACGAATCGCGTCGAGAGGTCGCTTCCGGGATGGGCGACTTCGTCAGTCCTCACTGTCGAACGTCACCCCACCGGTCTTCGGAATCGATCCGGCGTAGGGCAAGGGCGGTCTTCACGACCGTTGCTCCGAGCTCGATCCCGCTTCGGGCCAGTAGTGACTGTCGGGCAGCTCGCGGGCACCGAAGATGGCCTGGCCGACGCGCACGACAGTGGCGCCTTCCTCGACGGCCAGCTCGAAGTCGCCGGACATGCCCATCGACAGCTCGTCCATCGCGATACCGGCCGGTGCCGCTTGGCGCACGCGCTCACGCAGTTCGCGCAGCAGGATGAAGCAAGGACGCACACGCGCCGGATCGGCCGACAGCAGGGCGAGGGTCATCAGCCCACGTACGCGCAGCGAGGAGAACGCGGGCAGCTCACGCACGAATCCGGGCACGTCGTCCGGCGGAAGACCGAACTTGCTCGTCTCGCCCGAAGTGTTGACCTGCACCAGCACATCCAGTGCGCGCCCTTCGGCCTGAAGTCGACGGTCCAGCGCTTCGGCGCCGCGCAGGTTGTCGAGCGCTTGGAACTCGCTCGCGAAGCGGGCCACGACTTTGGCCTTGTTGGTCTGCAGGTGCCCGATCACCGACCAGCGTAGGTCGGTTAGGTCTGCCATCGCCTCGGCCTTGCGCGACGCCTCCTGCACCTTGTTCTCGCCAAGCTCGCGACAGCCGGCGGCGTAGGCCAGGCGGATGCGTGCTTCGGACACGGTCTTGCTGACCGGCAGCAGGCGCACCTCGGCCGGGGCGCGCCCGACGCGCGCACACGCAGCGGCGATGCGCTCGCGCACCGCCGCCAGGTTCGACCGGAAGTCCTCGACGCTCTGCGCGGTGGGATAGGGCGAGGTGATGATGCTGCCTCCAAGGGCGTGCGCGCTGTTGCGCGAGCGTGTCTGTAGCGGCACACCGGCCTCGTGGGCAGGTCCAGAATCAAAAAGGAGGAGGGTCCAGCTCGACGCCCATGACGGTTCGGTTCAATCCGGTCGTCGTGGCGGCAAAACGAGCTCAGCCGTTCTAGGCATCACGCGTGTCGACACCGCGGAATTGGTCACGGTCGAGGAGGCCGCGCCAAAGCTCGGGGGCAGGCTCGAAGAAGAAGACTCGTCCCGTCCCCGCGCTCATCGTGGCGGTCTCGAACGTCTCGCGGATCATCTTGACCTTGCGGCCGACGAGCTCCGCCACGCCGTTGCCAGTCGCGAACAGGATCCGGTCGCCGAGCGGTGCCATGTCGATGAGCTCGATCGGGTAGCGGCCAAGCTCGGTCAGCGCCGCCGCGGTGCCCACGAGCAATCGGCCCTTGTCTCCAGCTCCGGCGATCAGCACCTCCCCATCGGGTCGGCGCACAAGACCGGTGAAGGTCTCGGAGCCGTTCCGTTTGCCGGGGGGCGTCAGCTTCCGCCAGGACTGCCCGTCGAAATGCAGGAGCGTCGAATCGGTGCCCAGCGCGAAGACGTCGCCGGCAGCGCCGCCGAAGGCACGGATCGTCGGCTCGCCCAAGTCGGCCCCTCGCTGCGCCTGCGTCCAGGAACGGCCGTCCCAGCGGTAGATGTCGCCGATGTCCGTCCCCGCGTAGACGTCGTCGTCTCCGGTACCCCACAGCGCCGTCACGTTGGGCGGGAGTCGGTCGGAGTCCGACGGCGGCAGTGCCGTCACCGACCACTTCGGCGCACGGCCGATCGCTCGGTACTCGGTGCCGTCTGCCGGAGCCTGCCAGGCGACCTTGGCCGTCGTGCCTACGCTGCCGTCGGCGCTGGCGACCCACAACGCACCCGACGGCGACGCCCACAGCGTACGCAGCGTGTCGTTGCTGGCCAGCACCTGGACCGGCACCTCACCGTCCTTGCGTGTGTTCTTCAGCTTGAACACGTGGCCGGGGGCGCCGGCATCGTCCCCCTCCTCGGGATCGACGCGCAGGAAATACACCGCGCCGCCAACCTCCACGGCCTGCAGGATCTCGGGGACGTCGTCATTCGTGTCGCTCATCAACTTCCTCTCGCTCGAAGTGCGGGGCATTCGCCGTCAACGGCGCCAGGCTACCGCGCGCTGATCCTTCGTCGGCTCCATGGATTGCGCAACAACCGTGTCCATCGGCAGCGCACTATTGATCTCCACGTCGGCGTAGGGACCGCCCGAAGACGGGGAGAAGAGTGAGGCCGTCGCGTAGCGCTCGGAGTCGTTCGACATGCGAGCGACCGCACCGAGGACGACGCGCGGCTGTACCGCTACCCGCCACGCCTCGACCTCTCCACTCCCTGCTCGATCACACTCCCGGGAGCCATCCGCCGACGAAATCACGACGAGTGAAGCTCCCGGTAGCCGCCCGGTGACCGGATTTACACGGCGCGGGGCTCCTGGGAGCTATCCGCCGACGAATTGCCGCAGGGGAGGGCTCCTGGGAGCCTTCCGCGGACGAGATCGGCGCCGCATGGAGCTCCAGGGAGCTTCCCGCCGACGAACTGCCGCAGTGGAGGGCTCCTGGGAGCCTTCCGACGGCCACACGACGGCGAGCCGGGCTCCTGGGAGCCCTCCGCGGTATGGAATGTCGCGCCTCCGCACCACGGCGTGTGCCGAAGGTGCGTGACGCGGCCGCCGCGTCTTGACCAGGTGCCGCGGCTGCGCGACCGTGACGACGCTGTTGCGCGGTGGGGGGCCGGCGCAACGGTGGCGGCGCGCGCCGTCGTTCGTCGTCCATCGTCGGGCCCTTCGGAGAAGGAGCCACGATGAACGATCGCAATGCGCCGCACGCGAAGACGAAGACTGCCATCAAGCCCGTCGATCGTCCGTCAGGTCTCGCGCCGGCAGCGGAGGCCTTCGAGGCGCTCAAGGCCGAGTACGCGAAGCTTCCGGACGAGGCGCTCAGCCCGATCAACGTCGACATCCCACGTGCGGTTGCCGTGGTTCTCGGTGCGGAGCCGCGCGTACGGACGCTCCTCCCTGAAATGGAGGCCGCGCTGAAGAGCCCGCCGAAGCGCGTGGTCGAGTCGCTTCGCCAGATGGCCCTCGGCGCGTGGTACGCGCATCTGGTGGCGATGCCCGCCAAGTCGGACCGACCCGCCAAGGACCTGCTCGAGCAGGCGACGGCGCTGCGCGCGAAGCTCCTCAAGGCGGCCGACGCGCTCGCCGACGCCGAGCTCGTCGACGCCACCGCGGTCGCTCGGATCCGCGAGGGCTCGGGCAACATCGACAAGGCAAACGATCTGGTCGCGCTCGCGGCCCTCTTCAGCCAAAGCTGGGACGCGATCCACAACAAGACGGCGATCGCTCGGGAGCAGGTCGACGAGGCGGCGCTCCTCGGTCCTCGCCTCCTGGTCGCGCTCGCCGAGGAACCCCTTCCGAAATCGGACCACGCAAACGACACGCGCCAGCGCGCCTTCTCCCTGCTCGTCCACGCGTACGACGAGGTTCGCCGCGCGGTCACCCACGTGCGCTGGGCAGAAGGCGACGCGGACACCTTCGCGCCTTCGCTGTACACGAAGTCGCGCAAGCGGAAGTCGGGCGAAGCGGGGGAAGGGGACGGGGACGGTAGCGAGGACGACGGGGCGGCCAATCCTGTCGAGTCCCGGCCAACGTGACGGCGAGCTGAGCGGCCTTCGAGGCGACCACCGGCGCGGCGACGGCAGCGCTGCGCCGGTGGTGGGCCTGGCTGTTCGCGCTCGCCTGCCAGGACGCGGGCGTGGAAGTTCACCGGCTACCCGCGCCGCTTGTGCCGCTCGAGCGCGGAGGGCCGGAGTCGTCGCCTCGGCAGGACCGGTATGTCGCGGGGGCAAGGGCGCGCTTCGCGTAGACTCGCCAGTTCGCAATCGCGGGGCGTAGTGCAACCAAGAAGCCGTTCAATCGGTTCCGACACCGCTCGCGCCGCGCCAGCCGCGAATGCGAGGTTTGCGTGCCTTGCGAAAGCTCGTGGTCAGCTTGCGAGGCGCGTGACAACAAGGGCGTCGAGCTGTCGCGCTGTCCTGTTTCCGTCCGCACCATCTGCTCCCCGCGAAGTCGTTCAGCCCTCGTCGTCGGCGACCTTCTTCGGCGACACGATGGGACGAGGCGCGACCTTCTTCGGTCCGCCCCGCAGCATGAGAGTCAGCTGCGGATCGTTCGAGAAGAGCCGCTCCCCGGGGATCACCACGTCCCAAAGACCGAAGACGGCTGCGAGTACGTGGTCGAGCTCGCGTGTCGCGAGCGTTCGCTCGAGGTTCGGGCGCTCGGGCAGGCAGTAGACACCCAACCTGGAGCCTTCCAGCGTGTGGAGCACGCCCTTCGACCAGCCGCCACCTGCGTACGCGAGGCATCCTGGAATCCACATGGCTTCAAGGTCCTGGAGCGCGTACGGAATCTTCTCGTCGGTGGTCCCCTGCGAGTCCTGGTACTTGCACTCGATGCCCAGGGCACGCTGATCCGCACGGCGCAGGGCGAGGATGTCGAGCTGTCGATTCTTGCCGATGATCGTCTTCCCGAGGGCGACCTCGGTGTAGACAACGATCCCCCTGCGGGCGTAGTTCGCGTCGATGTACGCCGCGATCAGGTCCCGATACTCATGCGGCTTCACCGCGGGTGATCTTACGGACCCGACGTTCGGGAGCCCAACTTTCGGGGGAGTCGGTCGCAATGAGGCGCCCAGGTTGAGCGCTTAGCTCGAGAAGCCTCTGCTTTGTGATCCGGCAGGCGTCCTTGCTGATGTCGGTGCCGGCGAAGCTGCGACCGTTTCGGACGGCGGCGACGCCGAACGCGCCGGACCCCATAAACGGATCGACTACGAGCTCGCCGGGGAGGCTGCTTTGCGCGACAAGGACCTCCGCCACCTCCACCGGCTTTTCGGTCGGGTATCCGTTGTGAACCCGAGGCGCTTCGATGATGTCGGGGACGCCGAGGTTCGCGAGGCGGCGCTTTCCCTTCTCGAAGAAGAGGATGCACTCGTACCGGGCGCGGTAGTGGTAGCCCATGCCGATCCTCTTCTTGTCCCAGATGAGGGGCTTCCAGAACTTGAAGCCGCTCGCCTCGGCGATCGGCTTGGCGACGAACATCGTCTCGGGATCGCAGAACAGGTAGAAGTGCGCGTTCTTCTTCAGGGCCCGGTAGACCTCGGCGAAGAACTCGGGGAAGCGGGCGTTCGGGAAGATCGAGAACCAGTCGTTGCTCGACGCCTTGCTGTGCTTGAGGCGGGTCGTCGTCCCGACCGCCCGGTGCTTCTCCAGGGACTCGTAGGCTGGGTCCGTGATGAGCAGGTCCACCGAGGCGGCGGGGAGGGAACGGAGCCACGACACCGCGTCCGTCTGCGCCAGCTCGAACACAGCCGCCATCCGACTTGTTTCGCGCAGAATTTGGCGAACGGACAACTTCTTGATGGTGAGGCTCCGCTTTCGGTCGTGTCGAGCCGATTGGCTACGGCTTCGCCATCTCTTCCAGGTGGTGGACCCGACCTCACCGCGGCGCGCCCTTGCCGTCGCTCTCACTCGCGCTGCGAGCGAAAGAGCATGGCGAAGGCAGGACCACTTGCTGCGTCCCCCGACGAAACCGTTTAGTGGGAACGCACGTGCCGTGTGCCGCGCGCTATCCATGCCCCTATGCCGTAGTGGAGCTCGTCGCGTGATGGCCGCTATCCGTCCTCTTCGGCACGCCGTCGACGTTCTCGGGCTTGTCGGCTCACTTCTTGGAGGTCGATCTCACGCCACTTTTCGCGAGTCAGTGCGACGAGTCGTTTATAGGCAGCGTGCGCGTCATGCACGCTTGTCTGAAAGACGCGCAACTCGTTCGCGTGCTCCGCTGAGTCAGCGTGCTGGTGGGAAGCGATGAACTTTGATTCGCTTCCGCTGGGCAGCTCCCGGAAGAATTCGTCACGCGCGATCGTTCGGAGGAACGGCTTTACAAAGGCTGTAACCGCCGTCCGTGTCTCAACGTCGTAGATGTGGAAGCCGGTCGCCGCGTCGAGTGCCTCGATCTCGTCGTAGTAGAAGAAAGTTGAGTGCGGAATGATGTGGTACCCCGCACGGTCGAAAAAGTGGTCGGCCTCATCGAGCGGCAGCCGCAACCAGAAATCGCGTAACGCACGGAGATCACGCGCGCGCGTGTCCTGGCCATGCTCGGAAGGTCCGGAGGAAGGACTGCCTCCGAGGCTCGCGCCGTGGGCGCCAGCGGGCGGGACGGGCCCTTCCGTGAGGAGGGCGACCGTATACGCCGCAGCAACGTCGTAGGCGTACTTGCGCCACTTCTTTGTCTCCGGCGCGTTCTTTGATGGATTCGCATAATCGGACGCGCTCCGAATCATGAAGAAGCGCGGCTTGCTCGGCATCTCGTCGAGCATCCCCGCGGCGCCGGCGGCTTCCATTTCGACGCCGATCAGCTTGCCCCATATGCTCTGGTACTCGAAGATCAGCTCCTCGAACGCAACGACATCTCCGCCCGACGCGATGACGCCGTCGCGGCGCACAGGTGCCCCGGGGCCCGGTCGTGGCTCCTTAATGCGCTTTTCCCATCCGGCTTCGAGGTTGTGGGCACTGTCGAACAGATTGGGAGCCGTTCGATACACCTGCCACCGGACCCTCCGCCTTCCGAGGCTTCCCATGAAGCGTCGTATGCGGCCGAGGATGCCTCGCTCTGGTTCCACCTTTCCGAGCGTGTAGTCCGCGATCTGCTCGGCGATGAGCACGTCGCCGAGATCAACTTCGCCGCGCACGCCGCCAGCGATCCCGACCAAGAGGACGTGCCGCGGGCTCCAGCGCCTTACGACCGCGACGGTTTTCGCTGCCGCTCGTTGAGGTCCCATGTTGCTCAGGCAGGTCACGATGATGCGGTACGTGGCTCGGTCGGGGCGCCGCGTTTGCAAGTCGGCCTCGTAGTATGTGTGAAAGTCGTCGTCGTCCTTTGGCAGTTTGCGCGGACCGACGAGATGGGCAAGCACGGCGTCTCGCTCGTCAGGAAGCGCGGTGATGATGACGAAGTCCACAATCGTCGCCGTCGTCGTCTGCGCTGGGACGTTTTCGCGCGGAGCGGGTGACTCATCGACGCCGGGGGGCACCATCGCGGCGCGCCCCCCGAGCGGGAGTCCACTACCAACTATGTCGTGCGGACTCTTCGAGCCTGCAGGCGTGTCCGCTCGGCTATCCGGATGCGCAAAACCTCCAGCTTGTACGGCGTTCAAGACGTAGGTCGCCGCATTGTCGGCGGCGATCCGCTGTCGTGCCTTCTTGTCCACTCCCTTGTTGCCGTCAGCGTAATCGCAGACGGCCTTCACCAAACACCAGGCGATCTGCCTCTCGACCGCCGCCACGTAGAGGCCGCCCCCCTCCATCTCACCTCCGAGCGCCTCCGGTTCCAGGCTCCGCAGTTCCTCCCGGGATTCATAGTTGTCGACGAGACTCTCACCGGAGAGGAGGAGGCCGAAGTCAACCTTGAATTCGGCGGTTGCCGTCCTCGATGCCCTCAGACGGCTCAGAACAGTCGGCGACGAAGAGGCTCGGTCCCCACGCTTAAGGACTTTCCGGGTCTTCCCATCCGTCCCGGTGCCGATCCTCTGCGGTCCGTACGGATGAATCTGCTTCGCGACCAGCACTGTGCCGATGGGTTGTTTCGCAGGATCAACACCGAATGCGATCCCGACCATGATGGCCGTTGCTGGGCGGATTTCATCGATCGCCGTGAGGACAGTCGCCAGCGAGCCGCCAGCGGTTGCCGTGCCCATCTCCGTCTGCACAACGACAACGCGCGCACCTCCGATCGTTCCAAGGTCATCGTAGGTTCGATGGCGACCATGGATCGGGCCCTTGGGTTGTGGGGCCCCGGTGATTGCTCGGGCCGCGCGCATGACCGCTTCGTGCTCGACGTCGGTTGCGACAACGAGCAGCAAGTCAGCCAACCGATCGCTCTGATCTCGTTCACCGCACCCACTCGAGGCGCTGACTGCGTAGACTCCGTGCATAGGTCCGCCAAGGGAATGAGCCGATTGCTCGGTCCTAGGTCTCAGGTCAACTGGCATCCCAACGTCGACGGCGATAGGCGGCGCCGCGCCATTTAGTTTGGATGTGACGGGATGACGGACGGTCGCAACAAGCGGCTTCCTAACGTGGTCCAGCGCCGTAGTCGCATTCTCGAGAAGGACGTCCAAGTCTTTCTGCACGCGCCACCCGAGCGTGCGACTGTCGCCGACCATCACGGGGCCGGTACCTAGTCCCGCTAGATTGATCGATAGGTCCGCAAGGTTCATCGCCTTGTGGGACAGGCCGGTCGCTTCCCGGAGGTCACGCCATGTAATCAGGCGGAGGGAAGGGTCATCGAGAAGCAGTCTGCGAAGTGCCCCAAGCGTCAGCTCGATGAGCTCCAGAGCATTCCCGCCCCATCTCGATGCAAGCAGACCACGAAGCGTGACTGCGAACGTCGTCTCTTCGTCGTTGAGCGTTCTCAGATACGAACCGGTGAGGGCGTCGATCGCCCGGTTGAGTCCCGTCGTATCTAGCTCTGGGCGCTGCTTCTTGACACGAGTGCGGATCTCGCTCCGCTTCGGCGCGCCATCGCAGAGGCCGAGGCGCAGGTGCTGCTCCAAGACGATATCGAGCACGCGCCGCTCCACATCGTCAATCCCCTCGACGAACTCGGAAACCGGTCCAAGGGCTGGAGGAAGCCGGAGTGCAAGGCTACGCTCTCGGCCTTCTTTCGTCAGAGCTGCCGCGTTGTCGTACGAGCGCCCTGGCCCAGCATCGGAGACCTCGACAAGCGCGTGGGTCGCAAGTTGGCGCAGGGTGTTCCAACACGCCCCTTCTGAAAGACCGGAGACAAGGGCGACATCGTGCACTCGGACGAATCGGCCCTGCGTAGCCTGGCGTTCTTCATCGCTGAGGAAGAGGAGCAACTCCTCGTCCGGCGGAGGCTCGCCAGGTGTGGTGTGAGCACTAGGCGTCGCTGTTCTCGGTGCGTCGGAGAACCAAGACCCCCTATCATCGAGGAGCAACTCTCCCCGAGCACTCTCGGCTGTTCGAATTAACCAGCGCGCAACGGGATCGGCAGGGTCCGCCAAGACGCGCCGAATGAGGGCGCTGGAACGGGACGCGAGGAGTCCGGCGAGGCGCAGCCGTCTCCACGCAGAAGGGAGCCCCCGACTGGCCGCATCGCGGACGATTAGCTCGACGGCATCGTCCGGGATCAGCGGGCCGATTGCGGAAAATGAGCCGAGAAGGCGGTCCATACGGGGATCGGAACCACTCGCCATCTGCGCGAGACGCATAAGTGCGTCCGATGGGAATGTCGGTAGCGCCGCCTCGAATACCGACACGAGCTCGTCGAACTCGTTTGCGCTGGAGAGTCGCTCGAAGATGCCCGGGTGAAACTTCCGCATCTTGACTTGCTGGATAATGGAGCAAGCCGTCTGGTCGCCTTGACCAGCTTTGTCGGCGATCTCTTCACTCGCAGCAGGCGGGCCGAGAGCACGCACCGCTCGAGGCATCAAGGGGGCGGTTGGCTCAGCCTTCAAGCGATCATAGAGGAGCCGAGCGTGAAGAGGCGGCCCTGAATCGCTCCCAACGCGAACTTCGAGCCCTGTTCGGCGTTCCCAGTCGAGCCACAAGGGGAATAGCCGGGATAGTTGGTAACCGTCAAACAGGCGTGGTTGATGTAACGCCATCCCGATCATGCGGGGCACGCCACCGGGCGTGATCTTGCAAACCGCGCCCACGAACTGCTCGAACACTCCTGGCGTGATGAGCGACGTATCGGCATGCCCGTCGGCTCGGGTGAGCCGACCGAATAGCTCGCCCATGAGCGTTTCGGGCAAGGTGTCGAGCTCAGCAAGAGCGCCGAGCGCCGGAATGCGGTCGCGATTCCCAAACGACGGGGGAAGGGCCGACAAGAGTTCGGGTAGCGCGGCCTTACCTAGGATGCGTGCCAGGGCACGCCAACCCATCGACTGGATCACCTCGGAGGTCGAGCCTATCCAAGCGCGGGCGGTGGCTTCGGTGACGATTCCCGGCTCCGCCATGCCAAACGCGCCACTGCGTGGCGGCAAGAGTCCGTAGAGAACTGTCTGTGCCCTTCCGATCCACTCGCGACCCCGGAGGTCAAATATGTAGGAGGCCGCGTCCAAACTAGATTCAGTCATCGTCGGGAGCCGCTCAATCATTCGCTCGAGCGCGGAGTCGTGAGCACAGCTCGCGATGAGCCGGCCGACGTGAAACGGCATCGAGTTACTCGGGGGCAGTCGTTCGAGTTGGTCCGCGAGCCAGTCGGCTGCCACGGCATTTCTCCCCCGCTCCGAAACGATGCGCAGCCGGTAGGATTCGGTGCTGAATAAGGGATTGTCGTGGTGCGCACACCAATGCGGCATGCTCGACGCGCACGCCACGGCTGCTGCCGATGCCTCCGCTAACGGAATCCTGCCTTGTTTGAATAGGCGTTCGAGCCACGGCTCCCATCGGTCGTCGCCGCGCGCGGCGACGACTTCGAGAATTAGCGTCCGAACGCCCTTCTGTTCGAGGTGGCGCTCCAGTCGATCACGAGCGCACCAAAGGCGCTCGAGGGGCAATGCGGCGACGATCTCATCGAAGATTGAGAGTTTCTCTCGCGTCTCGGGGAGCGAGCGAACGGCGTGCTCAAGGAGCTCGTCGTCTCCCGCTCTGACGGCGGCGAGTGCACCTCGGTACCTCTCCGCAGCGTCCGTGTCCTCGAGCAACTCGCTCGCGCGTTTGACGACGAGTGCTCGCGCGCTCTCGCCATTCTGACCGCTATTAGGTAGTCCGGATGCAAGGAGTGCTGCGAGTTGGACATCGATCGGCGCGCTTGCGCAGACCTGTTCGGCGGTGCAAGCGACACCGGACTCCAGCGCGAGCGCGATACTGTCGCGCAGGTCGAGCCGTCGGGCGACCGATGTGGGTAAGGGGGTCCCGAGGAGCAAGAGCCCACGTCCGACGAGCCATTCCCAGTAGAGGTCGTGGACGGGGCGGAGTTGTCCACGGTGCTCGGCGAGTGTACCGATCCGAGTCAGGAGATCACGCCCTTCGGCGAGTCCCAATTTACTCGCTTGGCGATCGAACATGCCGATAAACGTGGCGTACTTCGGTGGCGTGCGCGTGCAGCAGTCTGCGGCTGCAAGGCTTATCGCGTCGAGGAGACGACTTGCCTCTCGCAGATCGCGCGTCTGATGGCGGTGGTAGCGATCGAGGAGCACTCCGCGCGATTCGACGGAACGCCCGAGGAGCAGCGACAAGACGACTACGAGCGGAAGGTGGCTTATCGACCGCCCTGTGCTCGCGTCATGATGGATGCTGGTGTCGAGGGCAAGACCCTCCAGCGCGCTTTCGGGCATAGGCTGGAGTTCCCAGATCGTGAAGCGGGTATCGTCCTCGCGCGCGTGTCTGCCGGTCGCGATCACACGGTTGTGCGGGAACGCTGCGAGTACGCGACGCCGCTCATGCTCTTCGCCTGGTCGAGAGGTCCGTGGAAATTCTGTCCAGCCGTCGAGGCAGATGACGACGCCCGGAGCATCGAGCACTGCAGTGGAATGCTCTCGCTCCGCGAGTTCGCGGACAAATCTGAGGAGATCGTCTGCTGTGTCGAAATCGGACGCCGTGATGAACAACCAGGGGGGAGCATCAGCCTCAGCCAGGGCGTCGCGCGCGGCATTCCAGAGCGCGTGCGTCTTCCCTCCACCACCTGGACCAGTGATCAGGTGGAGTCGACCCTCGACTGATTGAAGCCGGCGGAGGTCAACCACTGTTTGCGGGTCGTCGCGGCGGACCAGGGTGCGCTTGAGCGCGGACAGGCGGCGGAGCGCTTCAGCGACGGGCTGAGGTGGCTCCGGAAAGCGAGCCGCGAGCAAAGGCGGGCTAGACAGTGACAGAAGCGCGTCTGCGAAGACCCGAGAGCCGGTAGGGGCATCGGCTCTCGTATCAAGTGCGGACAGAATCGCTGGCCGGCCCGGTTCCGTCTTGGCCGCTTCCTCCGCGCTCGCCTTCCATCCCTCAAGCAACGAGACGGGGTAGGACCCCGGGGCGGCATCAATCAAGCGCGCGCAGATGCGACATAGCCAAATGGCATTCGCAGATGACTTCCGATGCTCCTCGCTGAGCCCAGCATCATATCTCGGCCCTCCGCGGGATGCTGCCGTGATGTGCGCGGCTTCGCCAACGACCGTGCTCTTCGTTTCCTCAAGGTGGGGACCCGCGGTCACAGCGCGACAGGTTGGATTCGAGCACCGGTAGGCAACTCGCCTAGCGAGCTGCGCGCAGAGATCTCGGGAGAAGTTGTGCGGCACCGCGAACCAGTGTCGCCGCGGCCAAGCCGACGGGTCAACCGTTGTCGGGCCGATGGTTCGAGCTGCACAGCCGGTGCACAACACGACCCCACAAAACGTCGAGACCCGGAAAGAACCGGGGCCCGTGGTGGAGGCGCCGGGCATCGAATCGTGGGCTGCGCGACCGAGGGGGACCTAACAGGCGCAAACGACGGGATAGGCGAAGAGGCGAAGAGGCGAATGCGCCCGATCGCGACCGTTCGATAGCACCGAAAGACGATTCCGGGAAGATTCGGACCTCGCCGCGTCGCGTGCTTGCCGCCGACGGTCGCGATGAACAATGCCATCAGGTTCGGCGATCTGGCCCTGTTGCAGATCGCTCTGGCAACGCTCGCAGCATCCACTGACGGCATACGTCCAATCGGTGGCCTAGTGGAGCGGCGCGTCGCGCTGGCCGACAACCGAGGAGCGCTCTCTCTGGGCACGATTCGCGCGGCCTCGCTGAGACCCTGCGTCGAGGGAGGCATGCCTGGAGCGCGTCGTGCGGCTCCCTGTGCGACCTCATCGCAGTCTACTCGAAGACGCGGCAGCTTACGAGTGATCGCGCCCGCGGGTATTCGAGGCAGCGGGGAGACGTCACCGCTCCCAGAAAAGGAGCCTCATGGACTCGAAAAGGTTCACCACCTCCTACGGCGCCGTCCTCGACTACGAAGACTCGCACTCCGACACCAGCGCCGACCCGCTGCTCTTGCTCCATGCCTCACCGGCACGAACGACGAGTTCGTTCTCGCCGCGCTCGCGAAGCGAACTCGTGTCATCCGCCCCGACGCCCGCGGTCACGGGCGCTCCACGAACCCGTCCGGCGCCTTTCCCTTCGCGCGATGCGCGCGCGATGTCGTGGAACTGCTCGATCACCTCGCGATCGAGCGCGTCCGCGCCGTCGGAATGAGCCTCGGCGCCAAGACGCTCCTCCACCTCGCGACGATGGCGCCCTCGCGCGTGGCGGTGATGGTTTTCGTCTCGGCGACGCCGCGGTTCCCGACAGCGACGCGCGCTCTCTTCCGTGCTGCCGCCGCGGCGCCTAGCTCCGAGGGCGAGTGGACGGCGATGCGTGCAAGCCATTCGCAGGGCGACGCGGCCATCCGAGCACTCTGGTCTCTCCCGGCGCGCTTCGCCGACGACGCCTCCGATATGCAGTTCGGTCCCGAGCGGCTCGCGCTCGCCAGGCGCCGACGCTCCTCGTCGCTGGCGACCGCGACCCGCTCTATCCGATCGAGCTGGCGGTCGAGCTGTATCGCGGGAGCCCGAGCGTCCCTCTACATCGTGCCGGGCGGCGGTCACGGTCCGATCTTCGGCGACGAACGTGAAGCCATCGTCGCGCGCTCCCGTTCGTCGATAGTGCGGGTATGGCGGGCTCAGCGCGTCGAGCCGATCAGGCACGTGACGATCGGTTACCAACCAGTTCGCCAAACGCTACCCTCGGCCGGGCGTAGCGCGAACGGCCGCCTCTGCGCGCTGGGCGCAAAGATCGGAGAGCTTGTCGCGCAGGGTTCGGCCGACGGCGCCGAGATCCGAGCGGGCGTAGAGGGCGAGCTCGAGCCCGCCTACGGCAGGAAAGCCCTCCTTCTCGCCCAGCACACGATGGCCGGGCTGCACGGTGCTCGCGGGCAGCAGGCTGACGCCGAGCCCGGCGCTCACGGCAGCGCAGAGGCTCGCGAGGCTGGTGCTCGAGTAGGCAATCCGCCAGGCACGCCCGCGGCTCTCCAGCGCGTGGATCATTTCCTGCCGATAGAGCGCTCCCACGGGGAACGCCACCAGCGGCAGCGCTTCCGCGCCACGCTTGCGCCTTGCCGTCACCGGCCGCGCCGCGCTGTCGATCCAACACACGGACTCCGCCCAGCGCGCATGGGAATCGCTGTCGGCGCCCCACTGCTTGACCAACAACAGATCGAGCTCGCCGTTGCGGTAGAGGCGCAACAGGTGGTGGCTGAGCCCGCACTCGACCTCCAGGCGCAGGCGCGGTCGCTCTGTCGCGAAGCGCGTAAGCAGCGGCATCAGCGCTTCGCCCCCGAGGTCCTCGGGCACGCCCAAGCGCAACACACCGTCGCTGCCGCCGGGGTTCAACGCAACGGACGCCTCCTCGGCCAAGCGAAGGAGCCGCTGCGCGTAGCCAAGCAGGCGCTCGCCCTCTTCCGTGGGCACCACGTGACGCTGGCTGCGGTTCAGCAGACGGCAACCCAGGCTCTGCTCGAGGCGGATGATCTGCTGGCTGACCGTCGATTGGGTCATGTGCAGGCGCTCGCCGGCTCGGGTGAAATTTCCCGTCTCGACGACTGCCACGAAGCTTCGCAGCAAGAAGAGATCGATCATTCGGGGCTCTCCACGACGGGGCTCTCGGTCAAACCATTCAGAAGCCCACTAGGAGTCATTCTATCATTTCGTTTCCGCATGGCGTGACCGGGTACTAGATGATCTCGTCAGGAGGTGAAGGCGTGTCCCTGGCGAACATTTGGAGGGTCCTGCTCATGACGTTGTTCACGATGGCCTGCGCATCTTCCTCTTCCGCGGGAGCGGGGAACGCGGACGGCGGCTCTCCCGAGGCGCCCAAGGCGCCCGAGCAATCCGAGGCGCTCTTGCGGGCCGCCGAAAAGGGCGATGCGGCCACTGTCTCCGAGCTGCTGCGCCAGGGGGCGGCCGTAGACGTCCGGGACTCCGCGGGGAGCACGCCGCTCTTGCTGGCGACGGCCGGCAACCACGTGGCGGCCGCCCGCGTCCTCATCGAGGCAGGGGCAAACGTGAACCTCCAGAACCGTCAGCTCGACAGCGCCTACCTCCTGGCCGGAGCGGAGGGGCACCTGGAGATCCTGCGCCTGACCTTGAAGAACGGCGCCGACCTGAAGAGCACCAACCGCTACGGCGGCACCGCGCTCATTCCGGCCTGCGAACGCGGCCACGTGGAGGTCGTGAAGACGTTGCTGCAAGCGGGCGCAAGACACGTTCGCGTCCGGTCCGGAGTAGTGGACCCGCCCGAGTGTGCCCGGCGTTGAGTCCGTGACGGACGAGACACTGGGATGACGTTCGACAGAGTCCGAGGGTCAGTCCGACTCATTCCGGTTTTCGGGGTGAGGATGGCAGACCTTCGGCCTCAGAAATCGATCCGAATCACGTCAACCGCCTGGGCTGGACGGGACTGCTCGAGGCGATCCTGCTCAGCGATGGCGGGCCACGTCATCAGGCGATCGAGCGTCTCCTGATCGACGGCCGCGCCGACGTCAACCTGGCAGATCGAAACGGCGTCACGCCGCTCCAGCACGCCCGCGAGCGCAAACAAGATGCGATTGCCAAGATGCTCGTTGCCGCCGGAGGTCGCTGATGGAGAGGTCCGCCGAAGAGTTCATGCGCGAGGCGATCGGCCTGGCCCGCGCCAACGTCGAGGCCGGTGGCCCCCTGTGTCAGCGTAGTTGCCGGATGTCCTGAAGCATCGTGACGTGGGGCGAGTGATCGAGGACAGGTGACGACGTACTCGGAGAAGTTCCGG
>MKVQ01000040.1:0-3878 GCA_001899635.1 Myxococcales bacterium 68-20
CTCACCGGTGAACGGTGAACGCCGACCGTCACGCCGCCGCGTCCTTCACCGATCCGCCGCGAGATCTGGAGATCACCGACAACAACTGCGGCGGATGCAATCACCGCTGCCCCGGCTTCGGTCGACCGCACTTCAGCCCCACGTGCTCGCTCGGTATCTGCGGAGGCCAGTGCGAGGAGAAGTTCGCCGATTGTGACGGGATCGCCAGCAACGGCTGCGAGATCGACACGCGCGTCGACAACCGCAACTGCGGCGCATGCGGTCACGCTTGTCTGCCCGGCCAGGTGTGCTCCGGCGGCCAGTGCCTCTTCGCGCCCTGCGAGCCCGAAGGACCGACTGCAAAATGAGCCTCCATCCGTCCACGCCGCGCCGAGCTCGGGTCGCCACGGCGATCGTGCTCTCCTCGTGCCTGTCCGCGCTCTCGCTCGAGGCGTGTGCAGAGTCGACCGAAGCCGGCCCCGACCGAGCCGACGGGAGCGTCGTCGCCCCATCCCCCGACGTCGACGCCGGAACCGTTCCTGACGGAGCGAGTGACCGCGACGGCGCCCTCCCCGACGTGCCGTGCGCCGTCGGGAATGTCTGTCGCGTGCCGAGCCCGCTCGTCCTCGGATCGATCCGGACGGTGAGCGGGCGCTCGAGGACCGACGTCTGGGCGGCAGGCTCGCTCGGTCTCACGATGCACTGGGAGGGCAAGGCCTGGTCCGCGCTGGGCTCCACGTTGCCCGAGGACCGGTCGACGCTCATGAGCCTCTTCCCCACTCCGGACGAGGTATGGGGCGTCGCGGGCGCGACCATCATGCGACGCGGTACGGCTCCGGAGAGCGTCCGCTCGTTCGTGCTCCTCGATATCGCCCGCGCTCCGACGAGCATCGCCGCCGTCGGCGGCGGTGGCGTGTACGTCGGCTGCAGCGTGGGTGGCCTCTTCTCACTACCGACCGCAACGGGCGCGCTCGTCGAGATCACCGACTTCGACGCCGGCTCCGTCGCGGTCGTTCCGCACCCGCTCCTCGAGGCCACGAACCAGCGCCAGCCCATGAACATCCGCGCGCTGGCGCTGGCCCCAGGCAGGGCGCTCTGGGCCGTCGGAGATCAGGCGGCCGTCGCGCGCTATCCGCTCGAGGCCCGCGATGCGGGAGATGACGCAGGGCAAGCGTGGGCCCTCGGCGAAGGCATCGTGCTCCCGCTCCCGGTCCAGCAGGACCTCCACATCGCGTGGGCCCTGGGCGATCACCTATGGGCGGCCGGTGACAACGGCACCCTCGTGCACTTCGACGGGACGGAGTGGCACGAGGAAGCATCGAACACGGACGCGGCGCTCCATGCCGTCTTCGGCTTCTCGGAGACCGACGTCTGGGCGGCGGGAGACGACGGCGTCCTGTTGCACTTTGACGGCAAGAGCTGGTCGCACGTGCCCATCCAGGGCTACCGCGGCGGCCTCAGGACGATCTGGGGTGCCGCGCCCGATGACGTGTGGATCGGAGGAGAAGGCGGCATGTTCCACTGGGGACCACTTCCATGAATCGACTAGCGTGCGCCTCCATAGCCCTGCTCGCCGCCTGCGCCACAAACGGTGTCAGCAGCGACTGGAACGACCGGAAGCCGGAGCCGGAGACTGTGCCCGTCGACGGCGGGACTTCGGCCGGTGAAGCGTCGACCGACGGCGGCTTGCCCGAGCCGCCGGACGCCGAGCGCCCTCTCGTGTGCGGCAAGACCGGGTACTGCGAGACGAGGCTGCCGCTGTCGGACGAGGCGTCGCCCCTCTCGCTGCGAGGCGTCTGGGCCGTGAGCTCGACTGACGTGTGGAGCGTGAGCGCCGAGGGCTTCGTCCTCCACTGGGACGGGGCGACCTGGACGACCGCGTACCGCACCGTGCACGAGCTCCACTCGGTATGGGCAACCGCGACCGACGTGTGGGTCGGAGGCGAGCGTGGCCTCCTCCTCCGCCGGACGGCGGATGGCACCTGGTCGTTCGTCGAGACCGGACACGTGGAGGATATCCGCGGGATCTACGGCTCGGGCGCGGGCGACGTCTGGTTCGGTCACGACGGCGCCGTCGATCACTATGACGGGTCGACGCTGACGACGTACCCGCTGCCCGTCCCGGCGCTTCAGTTCCGCTCGGTCTTCGGACGTGCGGGGTTCGGCACGTACGCGCTCTACGCCGAGGGCTGCGTGTACTGCGGTGACAGCTCGAACACGAGTCGCGCGCTCGTGTTCGAGCTCGTGCCCGGACAGATCACCGACTTCAACACCGCCGTCTCGAGCCAGTGGGGCGTCTATCCGGTCTCGGCGGTCGTGAGCGGCGAAGCCGACGAGGGACGTCGAATCTTCATGTTCGGATACACGAAGCAGTCCAGCAACTACGGGTGGACCTATCTGTACGCCTTCTTCGGCAAGTCCACCACGCGGTACTTCCCCCAGGCCCTGAGGACGCCGTCCAGGCAGCCAATGGCGATCACCGATCCCGCGGAGAAGGTCCTGCCGGCGCAGCTGCCGCTGCCGTCGTGGGACCTGGGAGGGACCGCCGTTCGCGTGCACCCCGCGATCGGCGTGGGCTATCGGTGGGACGGCGGGAACTTCGTCCTCTTGCCGTCGCTCGACATGGGATACGACTTCGTGCCGGCGACGCTCTTCGCTGTCCACGGCGACTCCGTGAACACCTGGCTCGTCGGTGACGGCTTCGCGCTGAAAGGGCCCACGCAATGAGCGCGCGCCTCTCTCTCGGGTGCGTGCTCGCGCTCGCGGCCTCGCTCGGATCCTTCCTGGTCGTGGCGTGCTCGTCGTCCGGCGCCGTAGACGGCGACTCGGCGGACGCAGGCGACAAGAGCGACGTTGACGGCCGAGACCAGGGCCCACCGTACGGTGAGGATGCCGGAGTCCCCGACGTCGACGCGGCGGTGTCTCCACCCACGTACGACTTCTCCGTCCAGTGCGGAGGAGCTCCGTGTGTCACAGGACTCTCCGCGCGCGGCGGGAGCCATGCATGCGTCGTCGTGAAGGACGGCAGCGTTCGCTGCTGGGGCTCGAACGAGTCGGGCCAGCTAGGGACGGGGCCCAGCGACGCGGCGCCGATGCCCCGCTTCGATCCGATGCCTCGCGTGGTCGCTGGCGTCGCAAATGCGACGAGCGTGGCCGCGACGGGAGACGGCGTCCACGGCACGACGTGCGTGGTCACGGCCGCAGGCGCGGTCACGTGCTTCGGCTCCGACGCCCACGGTCAGCTCGGACGCGGTGAGGCGCCATCGAGCGCTCCGCACCCCGATCCCGCCGACGTGCCCGGGCTCGAGGCGGAGGCCGTCACGCTAGCGGGCACGTTCGCGTTGGCGGTGGGCGTCGATGGGCGGCTCTGGTCGTGGGGAAAGAACGATGTCCAGCAGCTCGCGCGCTTGCCTGGTGACGCAGGTGTGAGTCCGTCCGCGCCTGCATGGGCCGATCGGATCGCGAGCCCCGCCCGCTCTCTCGCGGGCACCTCCAAGAACGGCTTCCTCATCACCGAGGACGGCGCCGTCCTCTCGTGGGGAGGCGCGGTGGGCTCGCAGCTCGCACGGGCGAGCTCGCTCGTGGCGGACCCGGTCCCGACCGCCGTCGCCCTCTCGGACGTCACGAGCATCACTGCGGGGGCGTCGCACGCCTGCGCCGCGAGCCGCAGTGGAAGCGTCTCGTGCTGGGGAGACAACGCCCACGGGCAGCTCGGAATCGGTACGAAGGGCTCGCAGCTGCGGCCGGTGCACGTGCTCCTGCCGGACGGAGTCCAAGCCGTGAGCGTCATCGCCGGCGGTGACGACACGTGCATCATCGCCGCGAGCGGAGAGCTCTACTGCTGGGGGGCGAACGACACCGGTCAGGTCGGCGTCAGCGGCGGGGAGGACCAGCCTTCC
>MKVQ01000040.1:3914-534133 GCA_001899635.1 Myxococcales bacterium 68-20
GGGGGGACAACCTCGCCGGGCAGCTCGGACGAGGGACGCGGGATCAGGAGATCCACGTCGAGCCTGCCCCAATCGTGATCGAGTGATCGAGGAACAGTCATGCGCAGCCCCATTCGCTCTCTCCCTCTCGTCATGCTCCTCGTCGTCCCCGCTGCGTGGATCGCGTGCTCGTCCGATCGCGCCATCTACGACGAGGGCGCGCAGGTCTTCGAGGCCCCGCCCGAGGCCGGCTTGGATTCGTGCGAAGGTCTCGCCTGCTCGCGAGACCTTCGCTCCGTGCTCGACTGCACCGGCAACGTCGTCGAACGATGCGCTGAGGACCAGGCCTGCGGCAACCAGAGGTGCATCGACCCGTGCAGCGCCGCGGCAGCGAATGCGGGATCCGTGGGCTGTTCGTTCGCCGTCCCCCCGCCGAACGGAGACCTCATCGGCAGGGGGAACTGCTACGCCTTCTTCGTCGCGAACAACTGGACGTCACCCGCCACGCTGCGGCTGGAGTTCGATGGGCAGGAAAAGGCGCTCGACGGCGCCGTGTGGGTCTCCTCGGTCGAAAACGGCAAGGTCAAGCACACGCAGCTCGACGGGCCGATACCGCCGGGTGGAGGAGCGGTCGTCTTCTTCTCCGAGGACCAGCGCCACGCCGGCTCGCAGACGTTCACGGCATGCCCGGACGGCGTCCGTCCGGTCCTCGACAGGGACCCCGTCGTCCACGAGACGGGGATCGGCCGAACGTCGTTCGTGACCGCGAACGTGCCGGTCTCGATGTACGCGATCTACCCGTACGGAGGCGCGAAGACCCACTTCCCGAGCGCCACGCTGCTGTTCCCGACGACTTCCTTCGGGGACAAGTACGTCCTGCTCAGCGCCTGGGGCGGCAAGGGCGATACATTCGGCCGAGGCATGCTGCGCGGCGCCGACACGGCCACGACGCAGTTCGGGAAGCCCACGATCCAGATCGTCGCGATCGAGGACGAGACGACCCTCGAGCTCCTGCCCAGGGTCGACATCGTCGGGGGACCGGGCGTCGCCGCGAGCTCGCGTGGCCAGGTAGCGAGCTATCGCCTGAAGCGAGGCGACGTCCTGCAGCTCACGCAGGAGAACGAGCTCGTGGGCTCCGTCATGGAGTCGAACAAGCCGGTCGGTGTCTTCGCCGGCAGCTCCGGCTTGAACGTACCGAGCGACGTCAGGGCCGCCGATCAGGAGAACGATCAGATCCCGCCGGTCTCGGCGTGGGGACACGAGTACGCCGTCGTCCCTGCCCCGAATCGCGCGAGCCTGCTGTCCCAGGGCCGCGAGAAGGAGCGCGACCCGAGCGTGATCCGCATCGTCGGCGCCGCGGACGGCACCGAGCTCGTCTACGAGCCCGCGGCGCCCAAAGAGGCGCCGCGCCGCCTCGGCGCCGGAGAGCTCGCCACGTTCTTCGCAGAGCAGCCGTTCGTCGTACGGAGTCAGGACAGCGATCATCCGTTCTTCGTCGCTGCCTACATGACGGGCGCCGCGGCCTCCTCGTACGAGGTCGGCGACCCGGAGCTCGCGATGGTCGTCGCGACGGACCAGTGGCTCGACACCTACGGGTTCTTCTCCGACTCGAACTACGACTCGAGCTCCGTCGTCGTGACGCGTCGGAAGGATCGGGGCTCGTTTCACGATGTCGCGCTCGACTGCGCCGGCACGCTCACGGGATGGACGGCGATCACGCCGGAGTACGAGTGGGCGCAGGTCACGCTCACGCGCTCCGGGGATGCGCAGAGGTATGACGCCGGGACGTGCACGGACGGGGCGCACCGGATCCAGAGCGAAGGCCCGTTCACGATCACCGTCTGGGGCGTCTCGGGATACGCGAGCTATGCGTACCCCGGGGGGACGGGCTTGCGACCGATCTCCAGGACGAACCTGACCGTGCGCTGATCCGCGCGGCTTGATCGAGGCCCGCGCTCTCCGCGACGTCGCGGACCGGCGGCTCGGCCAGCGCGAGCGGAGGGCCGCCGCGAGGCACTCGCGTTCCTGCTTCGCGAGCGGTTCGTCAACGAAGCCGTCGTTACCGACATCCTGTCCGTGCTGCACCGCTCGCTCGACGCCTCGAAGGTCATCCGGGCGCTACTGCTCGGGCTCGGCGATGTACTTGGTGACCACGAGAAGATCACGAAGTGGCTCGGGCCGTTGCGGACCGCGCGCTCCGCGACGGACACCTCCCGTCGTTCATCACCGCGGGGCGGCCCATCCGCTCTGGTGCGCCTGCGCCGGACGTGCAGAAGCTCGCTGGTCACCTCCACCTCCACGTAACTCAACGCTACGCGCACAGCAGCGAGGCCTCGCAGGAGGCGGCCATGACGGCGTTCTCGGTGAGGATGATGGAGGCGAGCGGTCGTGGTAGCAGCGTGGAAACGGAGCCGATGAACGCCGTTCCGCGGAAGCGCTCGATCAGCCGGAAGGGGCGCAAATCAGGGCGATCTCGCGTGGCGGGCGAGTGAGGCCTCCCGCCTTTTCGGAAACCGCCGTGGGGCAACCCACCGGGAGTTCGAATCTCTCCTCCTCCGCCAGCACTTACGCGATCGTTTTGCGGCGCGCCGTCCGTGCTACTCCGCAAACCACGCCGCAGAAAGCAGCGGTTTGCGGGCGTCGCAGTCGCGCCATGCGTCGACGTATCGTGCCTTACCAGGATGATGACCTTCGACGAGGGCGAGGCGCCCCCCCCTGGGGGCTTCATGATGCCTACCTCGAAGGTATCGTCCTCGACTGGCTTGGTGCTCGGCTCGAACTCGAAGTTCGCCTGATGATGAGCGAGCACCAAGACATGGACCAGCGAGCCTGCGTCACCGTGACCGGACTGGTCTACTGCGCGATCGATCCCCCCGAGATCGATCCGACGCGAGGCTAGGTGGCGATCCCGGAGCACGGCCCTTGGATCGACACGGGGGCGGGAGCAGTCACGACCGGCGTAGCGTCCCGTTTGCCGAGACCCCTGCAGGATGCCTTCTGCAATGGATCTTCGTGCATGACTGGAACCGCTGCATTCTCATCTGCGGGAAGGACGCGAGCCTCTCGTGGTTGGAGCCCGTCCCCGTGCCGTCGAGGGCGCTCACCAGGGCCCTCTTTCCAGGCGAGACCGTTCCCGACGCCGCAGTCTGATGAGCGCGGAGTCTCGACGCCTTCCGACCCGCTTTACGTTCGATGGAACGTCCGCCTTCCGAAGGTCCTGTCTGATGCGGCGGAGGCAGCGAGGACGGATGGGACGCCCCGCTGACCGCAGGCGACGCGAGCTGACTGCCAGCGCCCCGTGCTGACGGATCACGCCACGCGCCACCCAGCTGACCGATCGCGCCATGGCTCCGACGTCCCGAAGCCCCGCGTATTGGGCGTGTGTTCCGGCAAGGGGCGCGCTCGCGAGCTCCCGAACCCTAGCTCAGGGCGCGACCGCACCGAGCTTCTCGGCGAAGCGGTTCCGAAGCCTTCGACCGAAGCTGCTCACTCCGAGAGTTCTCGGGAGCGGAGAGCAGGGAAACCGCCTCCGCCCATTGTTCGAGTCGGCCGCTGCTTACCGAGATCGCGCGGCCGGATCCGAGCCAGGCCGGCCGCGGCTCGATGATCGTCACATCCAACCGTGACACCGCCGGCCCAAGAGCGCAAAATGCCAGCGCGCGTTTCCGTCCGTGCGAAAGACATGCAGGCCGTATCGGCCCGCCCTCGTCTCTCGCTGTCACGTTATCCCTATCTCGATGTCCGTTCGCTCGATGAGGCGTCGGACATCTACAGTCGAATGGCGGCCCCGGTGCACATCCATGGCATGCCCGGCAAGGAGTCCTTCTTGTGGCGCGTCCACCACCTCGCGCTCGGTCCCCTCGCGCTGGTCGCGAGTGAGACGAAGTCCGGCGTGTGGGCGGATTGCGAGGGCGCGTCCGACGCATATCTGTTGTCGCTGCCGCTCGAGTCGAACGCCACGGCCGAGATGACCGTCGGCAAGAGCGTGACCCCCGTCGTGCTTGGCCGCACATCGGCTCCCAGAACAATGGCACCCTGGTGAACAAGGGCACGATGAAGATCGACGGCGCGAAGTTCACCAACGCGGGCACGCTGTCGAACGCGGGCAGCTCAAGAAGCCGCAGTGCGTCGGCCAGATCGGGCGTCACCCGTACCGCTTTGGTGCTGCCGACGCGTTCCTCGCGATGGGGAAGTGAGCGATGGCCAAGCGGACGTCCTCCTCGTCGAACCGTAAGCTGAGTGATCGCCTTCAGCCCGATCTCAAGGACGGCAACGTCGAGGCCATCATTGTCGAGAACCATGCCCACGCGGCGAGTGCCACGTTGCCGTTCGCTCTGCGCGCCGCTTCGTCGGCGCGTTCGACGTGACTAGCCGCCCGACCCCGTGTTCCGGGCATCTCGAGATGCTCGCGACGCCGTCAGGCGGGCTATCGGTCGGTGAGGGGGTGCCGCCGTTCGTCGCAGGCGCATCGGCTGGCTTCGTCGCGCAGAGTGTTGCAGAGGTAAGACGCCGGCCTGCGGGGGCCCTCACGGCAGAGGTCGGCGGCGCTCACGATCCCAGGGAAAATCTGGGGGCAGAACCTGGTCGCGCATTGTAGTCCGAAGGGACGACGCCGGCCGGTCGAAGGCCGGCCGCTCCAAGTGACGATGCAGGTTGCGCAGGCTGCGCTGCGCACGGTGCGCATTGCGCAATCGGAACGAGCCTGAATCGCCGCTCTTACGGGAGTGGGCCGCTGCGCATGTCGATTGCAATGCACACTGCGCCGTCACGGACGGCATTCTTCGCTGAAGACTCGTGTTTCGCTTCGCTCGTCTTACCTCGCTCGCTTCCTCTTGGCTTCCTACTCATTGGAGACATTTCGCATGGTGATCTGGCGTCGACTCGCGTTTCTCTCACCTTGCCTTCTCGCTGCGGCTCTCGCGGTCGCATGCACGGAGACGTCGAAGTCCTCTACGTCGTCGGGAGGACCACCGCCCGGAGAACTGGACGACGATGGTGGGACGAAGGACGTCGGTCCGAACGAAGAAGCCAGCGCGTATGTCGTCGCCGGCACGATCGTCGGCACGAACGGCGAGCCGCTTCCGGATGTCGAGGTCTACGCGGACAACCAGCTCGTCGAAGGTTCGACGCTCGTCGCGTACACCGATTCAGCCGGGCGCTACCGCCTCGAGCTACCCGAGACCGCCACCACGTGGGCGATGTCGGCGACCCACACTGTCGAGTATCACGGGACGTCCTATTCGTTCCCGCTTCATCCGGAGAACGACAGAGTGTTTGCCGGCAACACCGGCGCGATCCGGAACTTCTCGTGGAAGCTGACGGGCACCCGCCCCGACGACGGCAACTACGGCGCTTTCGTCGTCGGCTACACGGAGCCGGCGGAGTTCGGCTTCGAGCTGAGTGACGTCGAGCTCACGCTCGAGCCGGACGGCCCGCTCGTCGACGGCTCGAACGGAAAGGCAATCACGAAGAAGCTCGAGCGAACGCCCGAGGGCGATGCGATCGACGACGTTCCGCTCGGGCGCTACACGATCTCCGCGAAGTTGCCGTCGGGACCGCTGGTCGTGCGCATTCGCAATGGGGGCGGCGACTACGCGTCGTCGATCACGGCGGACTTCGACGCGCCGTACGGATCGCTCCCGATCTACCAGATCGATGTCGAGATGAAGCAGCCGTGAATCACCCGCGGAGAGGGGATGGGATAGCGCAACCAGACTGAGGCGCGCCTCGTCCTTCTCGCGTTCGCGCGCAAGCCAGTACGCCCGCGCGTCGTCGTTCGTCCACGCGTGCTCCAGCTCGGCGGCGCAATCGCCCCCCGCGCTCGAGGCCCTCGAGCGCCGGTTCGCGAACAACCCGACGCGCTCACGAAGAAGCCGCTGCTCGAGGCGCTCGGGCCAGGCATCCCGCCGCCGTGAGGCGGTCGACGGCGTTGATCAGGCACCTGCCTACCGGAACGCCACGATCCTCGATGCCCACCCCGAGCCTCGCGACGGGCACAACTGGCGGGTCGCCGCTTCGACCGAGGCTGACGACTTCTGGGCCTCGGTGGAGCACGCTCGACGAGCGCGACACCGTCAACGCGATTCTCGGCCGGTTGGTCGAAGCGAACAGCGACGCGAGGACGCGCCGTCGATCCGGAACCTGTGGCCAGTCGAGGGCGCTCCGTGGAATGATTCGCATTTCATGCGAAACTTCGCTCTGTTCGCTTTGATCGTCGTGGGCTGCGGTGCTGGCCCTGACGCCAACAGCGGCCCTGGCAGCAAGAGTGTTGCGCCGAGTGATGCGGGGGGAACAGAGGCCGACGCGTCATTGGGGGGGGCCACGGATGCAGGTGCGGATGGGAACACTTCGCAGCAGACGTATCCGCCTTGGATCCGACAGTTCGGTGGGAGCGATATGGACGCGGCCACTGCGCTTGCCGTGGACGGCAGCGGCAACGTCTACGTCACCGGCTACACCGGCCATAGGGGCATTAACGTCGGCACTGCTGACGCATTCGTGCAGAAGTATGATCCGTCGGGAGCGCTCGTGTGGGCGCAGCAGTTCGGATCCGCCAAAGACGACCTCCCAAACGCGATCCGCGTGGACGCGAGCGGAAGTGTGTACGTGGTCGGCGCAACCTACGGATCGCTCACCGGCGAGGCGAACGGTGGCGTGGATGCGTTCGTTCGGAAGCACGACGCAGCGGGGGCGCCAGTGTGGACCCGACAGTTTGGGACGGGTGGGGTGGTGTCCGCCCAATCGGTGACTTTGGACGCGCGCGGAAACGTGTATGTCGGCGGCACGACAAATGCGGCGTTGGCCGGGCAAACGAGAGCCGGACAGGATGACGCGTACGTTCGTAAGTACGACCCGCTGGGCACGCTCGTTTGGACTCGGCAGTTCGGCTCCAGCGACTTCGACTATTGTTCAGAGATAGGCATCGACGGGAGCGGGAATGTCTATGTGACCGGGATCGCGCGAAAGGCTCTCCCAGGGCAGACGAGCGCGGGCGGCGCGTTCGTGCATACCTACGACGTGCACGGAGCGTTCGTGTCGACCCTGCAGTTCGGGACGATGAACGCAGGCGGTATCCACGTGCACCGCGACGTGAGCGGAATGCTCTACCTCACGGGGACCATCATGGGGACGCTGCCAGGGCAGACGAGCGCGGGCCTCCTCGATGCCTTCCTTCAGAAATTCGATTCCGGCGGGACTCTCCTGTGGGGTCACCAGTTCGGGGCGAGTGATCACGACAGCGTGCACGCGGTGGTCGTCGACGCGAGCGGAAGCGTGTTCGTTGCCGGGCACGCGTCCGGCAGCCTTCCGGAGCAGACCGGCTTTGGAGGAGGCGACGCCTTTGTTCGAGAGTACGATGCATCGGGGATGCTCAAATGGCCGGGCCTGGTCGGCACGGATTTGGGAGATACGGCGCTTGCGATCGCGTTGGATGGGAGCGGGGGCGTGTACCTCGCGGGAACCACGTACGGCGCGCTGACCGGGCAGACGAACGCGGGCCAGACGGACGCGTTCGTCATGCACCTCCTCCGCTGACGTGCAACCGACGGTTCCCATCGAGCCCGAGCGCCTCACAGCTCACCGCCGGCGCGTCGAGGGATTTCTCTAGGAGGCCCAAACCGTGACGTGCCCGCACCACTCGGCAGGTGAGCGCACTGCGAGCCTCTCGTTCATCCGACCCAGAAGATCGCCGACAGGCTCGTGGACAAGCTGGCGATCCAGCTCGACTCGCTCCGCCTCCGGGGGCTCGGCGCGCACCGTGTTCGCCGCGAGGATCTCGGCGCGGTAGCTGGCGGAGGCTCGGCGGCCCCTGCTTCACTCGGACGAGATGGTCGACGTCATCGCCGAGCGTGTGGGGTACGCGGACGCGACGTACTTCATCCGGATGTTTCGCCGCGAGCACGGCGCCACTCCCGCTGCGTGGTGTGCAGCTCAGGCCCCCAAGCGCTGAAGCTCCGGTCGTCGCGCATGCCCGAGCGATGCGCCGCACATTCAGGCGCTCGGCGGACGGGCAGCTGCGCTCCACGCCAGCGTGTGCTCTTCTTCGGACAAGATGCGGGATAGCAGGCGAAGGGCGAGGGGAGGATGGCTGACGCCGCCTTCGTTGCTCGTCCTGGCGCTGGTCTTCTCCGCGAAGGTGTCGTTCGCGGCAGAGTCTCCTCCCGTCCGGATCTCGGAGTCGCTTCACCAAGGGTGTCCGAAGCAACCGAGCATGCGCGAGCGCATCAAGGCCCATCTCGGGACGATTCGAGATGCGCGTCCCGACGAGTTGGCGATCGAGGTGGCGTTTCGTATCGAGCGCCGTAACGCGCTCAGCCACGGGACCGTCACGCTCTCCCTCGGGGGAGTCAGCACGGAACGAAAGGCTTCGTCGAAGTCCTGCGCGGACGTCGTTGCCGCTCTCAGCATGATGGCGGCCATCGCGATCGGGGAAGAGGCGGAGCGACTCTCGAGCGAGCTGCCGGAAGAGCCGCCCACTGCGGTCGACGAGCCCTCGCCGTTGCCGGCTTCTTCACGAGCCGCTCCCTCGAGCGACGCGCACCCGGTGCAGGTGCAGCCGATGCCCAGCGCCGCTCGGCCGCAGGCCAAGGCTGGGCATGTCGATCGTCTCAGGGGGGCACTGGGCACAGGTATCGAGCTCAACGGCAATCGGGAGCTCGTCCTCATGCCGACCGGGTTCGCTCAGCTCACGTTTCCCGCACGGTTCGATCCCGTGGTGAGGGTAGGGCTGGCGCGAAGCTTTAGAGGTCGGGCGTCGTCGTCTCGTGGCGAGGTGGCGATCCGCTGGAGCGTCATCAAGCTCGCAGGTTGTGCGGACGTTCTTCGTGCGGAAGCCTTCCGACTCGGGTCATGCCTGGTCGGTGAGCTCGGCCTTTTGGAGGCGGCCAAGGTCGACCCGTTGCCGGCGCGTGAGTTCTCGTACTTTTGGCTCAGCCTTGGCGCCTCCGCCAAAGCCGCCTGGCGACTGCTTCCGGGCTTCTACATCGAGACGATGGTGGGAGCGCGCGTGCCGGTGACCCAGAGAGAGCTCTACTTCAACCCGTACACGGAACCGCTCGCGTACAAGAGCCCGCTGGTGGTGCCGTTCGCGGCGGTGAGCCTCGTCGCACAGGTGCCGTAGACGCGAGCGTCTGCCCCGTCGTGGATGGTGTGGGCGCCCGATTTTCGAGGTGGGCGACGATTTTACTCTTGGCTGCCTGAGCGCACGACATTGCTAACGTGTTGGTCGCCCTGCCTGCCATCACGAGTCGGTCGTCCGGCACCACCGAGGACATCTCGGGCAGTGCGAGTTCGGCAGACGAACGTCTGCACGACATCGTCGTCGAATACTACGACTTCGTCTGGCGTTCGCTGCGCAGGCTCGGGGTCACGCCGCCCGAGACGGACGACGCTGCTCAACAGGTCTTCATGATCGTCGCGAAGAAGTTCGCCGACATCGAGGAGGGCAAGGAGCGGCCGTTCGTCTTCGGCATCGTCATGCGCGTCGCCGCCAATGCTCGTCGAGCTCGGGCCAAGCTTCGTGAAGTACCCGAGGAAGACGCACCGGACTTAGGCCTCGTTCAGCCCAATGCCGAAGCATCACTCGATCGTGCTGCAGCGCGCGCGGCGCTCGACGAGATCCTCGGCAGAATGCCGGACGAACGACGCGCGGTACTCGTCCTCTCCGTCTTCGAGGAGCTCTCGCTCCCGGAGATCGCGGCGACGCTCCAGATCCCGGTCACAACCGCCGCGTGGCGATTGAAGCGCGCACGCGAAGAGCTCGATGCTGGCATCGCTCGGCTTCGCGCACGAAGGCAAGGAGTCTGACGTGTCCCAGTTCGAACGCGAGTCGCGCCATGTCGATGACGGCGACCAGCTGAAACAGAAGGTTCTCGACTCCGCTCTCGACGATGTTCCTCCGCCGGACGGACGCAAGCGGGTGCTCTCAGCGCTGAACCTGGTGTCACCATCGGCCCGCGCGACCACGCGTCCGTCACCCCGGGGCGGAGTCGGCGGCCGCTCCAGCCACGTTCTACACGCCGCGCTCGCCCTCGGGGTCGCCGTCGCGGTCGTCATGACCGCGTTCAACGGTGACGAGCCGGTCGCTACAGAACCAAGGGCCGGAGCTCCAGCGCCTGCCGCTCCGACCGCGACGACAGCCGAAGAGGCGACGACCGAGGCGCGGGTCGAGCCACCCCCAGCCGCAGTGGCGTCCGCCGCCGAGACCGTTGCTCCACCAACGGCATCGGCGAGCAGCACCACGAGCAGTGCGCGCGCTGCGCGTCCGCCGTCGAGCGCTTCCGACGACTCGACGCTCGGTCGCGAGCTCGCGCGTGTATCTGCCGCTCGCTCGGCGCTGGGTGCGGGAGATGCCGAACACGCGCTGAAGTTGCTCGATGCGTATGACGCAGAGTTCGCTTCGGGCACTTTCTCGGTCGAGGTGTCCGTGCTTCGAATCGAGGCGCTCGCGCGAGCCGGTCGCGCCGACGAGGCACGACGGTTGGGCAATGAGTTCTTGGCGCACCATCCGCAAGGCGTGCTCGCGCGTCGGGTCTCGACGACATTGCGAATGGTCGCTCCTCACGAGTCGAATCCGGCGCCTACCCCAAGCTGGTGACAGCGTCGCCGAATCTCCAAGGAGACTCAAAGTTGAAACTCCGCACTCTCGGACCTGCTCTCGCACTGACGCTGGCGTGTCTTGCTCCGTCTTGTTCGAGCGCCGACTCGCTTGGCGACGGACGCGATTCCGGCGCGCCCGCCCAAGAGTTCGCGCCTACCGACGCGGGCACGGCGACGCTCGATGCCCCCGCAACCCTCACGTCGTACTGTCCCTCGGACAAATGTCCTGAGGGTTGGACGACATGCCCGAATTCTCGCTTTCCGTGCGACGTGAACCTGCGAACGGACCGCGAAAATTGTGGCGCCTGCGGCTCGCGCTGTCCCGCTCCCATGACGGACTTGTCTGCTCGGGAGATCTTCGAGTGCGTCGAGGGTAGCTGCGCCATGACGTGCGGGACCGTGACCGCGCTGGATTGCGACGGCATCGTCGACAACGGCTGCGAGACTCCGACGAACGATCCGAACAACTGCGGCGCGTGTGGCAACGTCTGTACGGATCCAGCCAAGCCCTGCATCGTGAGAACGGATGCCCCTGGTGGCGCCGCCTGCGGCTGTCCGGCCGGACAGCTGGCGTGCCCGATCCGTCCCGGCGGGCCCTCCCGCTGTCTCGAGGTCGATGCGAACGACAGCAACTGTGGAGCATGCGGCAACGTCTGCCCGTCGAATCCCGACGGCGGAGCGCTCCCACAAAATGCATATCATGGATGCCTCCGCCGCGAATGTGGGCATCTGAAATGCCGGGCGAATACTGGCGACTGCAACGGCGACCTCGTCGACGCGGACCGCGGTGACGGCTGCGAGACGGACCTGACGACGAACGAGCACTGCGGAGCATGCGGAAATGCTTGCGCTCCGGGTGAGGCCTGTCGACGGAACTCTACCGGCGTCTACGAGTGCCTGTGCCCGCCGGGGCTGACCTACTGCGGCAACACGTGCGTCGACCTCGCTACGAACCCGACCAACTGTGGCTCTTGTGGAGTTCTATGCAAGGACACGGTCATCCAGGGAGGTCTCTATAATGCGAAGACGGAGATCGGCATATGTGTCTACGGCATGTGCAAGCGCCAGTGTGTCGCCGGTCGCGCGGATTGCAACGGGAACTCCGAGGACGGTTGCGAGGTAAACACCAACAGCGATCCTCGAAATTGCGGCGGGTGCGGTGTCGAGTGTGACGCTGCCGCTGGTCAGGCGTGCGTGGGTGGGCGATGCGCGGTCGAGCCATGCGAACAACTCGATGGTGGGCCGGTGACGCGATGAGAGCACGATACTTCACCCTTGCCGGGATCCTGGCGGCGTCGGGCGCTGCAGCACTCAGCGCTTGCGCGACTCATGTCGACGAATTTCTGGCGGAGCCGGCTCCCGAGGTCGTCGTGCCGGCGCCCGAAGCGGAAGCCGGAGCCGATGCTGCTGCGCCGTTCGACGCGAGCGATGCCGCGCCGTGCGCCGATTGCGAGTACTTCCCCGAGGTGTGCACCGACGACGTCCTCTGCCAGAATGGCCTCTTTGGCACCGACGGGGGGCTGGATCCCAGGGCGCAGGTCAACGTCATTCGGGGGCGCTCTGCAAGCGACGTGTGGATCGCCGGAGCGCTCGGAGCGCTCGCTCACTTCGATGGCGTCTCGTGGACGCCCTCGGACCTGGGAGTACGCGAGACCGTCCACGCCCTTTGGCTCGACGACTCGGGGGAAGTTTCGGCAGCCTCGCTCCAGCGGCTCTTCAGCCGTGGGCTCGACGACCCGAACGACGCAGGCGTGTCGGACGGCGGCTGGACATCCCGCACGACGCGCACGCCGTCGGCTGAATATCGGAGGTGGTCGAGGACCCTCGTCTCCGGGTGGTCCTTCCCTGGCTCGGAGTGGCGATGGGGAGTGACCACGAATCACTGTGCCTCGTCCACCTGCTTGGTCTCGGACCCGAGCCCGACGAGCGGCGTCTGGCGATTTCGTTCTTCGCCCGTCGCGCCAGGGTCCTTCGATATCGCTGACGTAATCAGTAAGAACATGTGTGCGAGGATTTCGTGCGGCGACATGATGAGCATTCACGGCTCGTCGGCGAATGATCTCTGGGCTGTCGGGAACGGCGGCGCTGCGGTTCGAATCACTGAGGCAGAGAGCAATGCGCCGACGATCCTGGCCTTCAACACTCAGACATTGAGCACGCTCCATGGGGTGTGGGCGGCCTCCGAATCCGAGGCATGGGCGGTCGGTGCGCAAGGCCTCGTTCGGCACTACTCGGGCCATCCCGTGCTGTGGGACATCGTGTCGGACGTGCCGACCAACGAAGATCTCTTCGCTGTATGGGGCTCCTCGCCTTCCGACGTCTGGGTCGTGGGTGATGCGGCGACTGTCCTGCACTACGACGGGGTGACGTGGTCGCGTGTGAAGATCGCGAGCCTTGGGGCTCGCCGGCCCAAGCTGACCGCCGTCTGGGTGCCATCGCCAGGGCACGTCTGGATCGGCGGTCAAGGGGTCCTGCTCTCTCTAGGAGGCAAGCCGTGAAGCGAGCACTCTCGATCTCCATCATCTCCCTCGTCCTCGCGGTCGTGGGAGCGTGCGCTACGTCGGAAGACGGCACGCCGGCGGCTTCTCCCGATCTGGACTCCGACCCGATCACCGTTGGCGATGCGGCGTCGAACGAAGACGCGGCGTTCGACGCGGGTGCCGACGCCGACACGGATGCGAGCAATTGCAGTTCGGCAGGTTGGTGCGTGACGTCCATCCCCGATTCGGACCTCACGTTCAGAGACATCTGGGCGCTCCCCGGGCGTGCCTTCGCGGTCGCAGAGAGCCCGACGCTCGGGGTCAAGGTGCTCGAGTGGAAGGACGAAGACGCGAAGTGGTCTTACATCGATGACAATACGCAGAACGAGTCGGGCCGAGGCAGCTACGCCGGCAGAATATGGGCGCCCAGCGAGGATGAAGTCTATTACGCTGTAGCGCCTCGAACCATCTACCACGGCAAGCGCAGCGACTCTCCGACTGCCGCCTGGTCGTGGACGTATTCGCAGCTGGAGAATCGTGTCCCGACGTATGCCCCCGAGCCCCAACATCCGGGCCACTACGTTGGTCGGCCTTGGTATCAGATGTGTCACTGCGGTGGGGTCAACGGGCTCGTGACCGGTGAGCTCGGGGATATCCCGGCATTGGGTGTCTTCGGGACGAGCTCCGACGACGTCTACGCGTTCTACGCCAACACGATCTATCACCTATCGAGCGACGAGGCTGGGGCGCGCACGTGGCAGGTAGAGTACGTTGCGGACGATCGCGATCGCGACGACGAGCAGCTCGTCTTCTTGAGCGCAACCGCGGTGAGTCGAGACGACGTCTGGTTCGGGGGTGGGCGAGGCGGTAGGCCTACCGACAACCGTATGTGTCCCATCGCCGTGCGTAGGACGCCTTCGGGATACGTCCGCGTTGCGGACGGCGTCGGCGTCACTGGCGCGACGCCATGTGCAGCGCGGAGCGACACACTCTCCATCGGCGGCGCGGCGGGCTGGCTTGCAGATCTCGATGTCGACTCCACGAACGCGGTCGTCGGCCTCAAGGCAGCCCGCGAGGTCGTGCGCATTACGGCGGATGGAGACACGTATTCGGCCGCGATTTCGGCGCCGTTTCCCATGCCGCTCTCTCTGAAGCCGCTGCGGTCGCTCTCGGCGGTTCCGGACGAGTCGACCCTCTGGATCGGCGGGACCAACCTCGTCGCTCGGAGCGACGACGCCTGGGACGGCGGCTCATACCAAATTTCCACGATTTCGCTCAACGGTGGGTGGCTGGAAACGCCAATCAACCGAGTTCGAGGTTCGTCCAAGAATGACCGCTGGGCGGTTGGAGTTCGCTATGCACTACACAAGACGACTCCTTGAACGGCGCTGGTCGGGCGCACTCGTCGTCGCCTCCCTGACATCTGCAGGTGCCGTCGCGAGCTGTGCGAGCTCGGACGAGGAGCCGCCCGCAGTCGCCGATGTGCCCGACGCCGCGCCCAGCGCGCCGTCGGTCCCCGACGCGACCGTCCCGGATGCGCCAGAGGAGCGAGACGCTGCTCCCTTCGACGGCGGCCCGCTGCCCGTGGTCTGCGCGGGGACACCCTGCGCGATGGCGCTCGTGACGACCCGCGGAGCCGGCGTCTCCGATCGCGGCGAGGGATTCTGTGTGCTGCTCCACGACGGTGCGGTCGCGTGCTGGGGCGCAGGCGGGGCCGGACAGCTCGGTCGCGGTGCGGAGGCCGGCGTTGGTGACAGCGCGTCGCCCGAGCGCGTGTCCGGTCTGACGGAGATCGTCGCGCTCGACCACACCTGCGCGGTCGACAAGGCCGGCGCCGCCTACTGCTGGGGGACCGGCCCGTTCCTTCGCAGCACTTCGGCGGCCACCACCACGGAGCGCACCCCCGTCAAGCTCGACATCCCGAGCGTGACGAAGGTTGCCGTCGGCGTCTCCACGGGCTGCGCCTTGAGCGATGGACGAGTTCTCTGCTGGGGATCGAACGTGAACGCGCAGATCGCTCCCCTCGAGTCTCAAGCCCCCTCCGCCGTCCTACCGGTGACGGAGCGCGCTCTCCCCGAGGGCGCGGCGGTTCGAGATCTGGCCGTCGGCGATGCGACCTTCGCCATTCGCGTCGACGGTACCGTCGTGACGTGGGGCGCGAACCCTCCGCTCGCGCGCGTTTCGTCGCTGCCCCGCGATCCGTATCCGATGCCGAGCCTCCTCGTCGGAGTCACGACAATCGACCTTGCCGAAGACAACGCCTGCACGACCGTTGCGGGGGTCGGTCAGTGCTGGGGGACCATCATCGCCAGGGAGTCCGAGCTGCAGCAGGGTGTCAAGCGCCTCGACCGAGCGCTCCCCAATCCAGTCGCCACACCGGAGCCCGTCGTCCAGATCGCCACGACGCGACCGAGCACGGCCATCGATCCCGTCCCGGTGCGGGAGGGGATCGGATGGAGCGCGCCCGTGCAGCCGCAACGCTGGTGCGCGATCGGAGCATCTGGCGCCGTGTACTGCTGGGGATACAACGCGAGCGGCCAGGCGGGCGACGGGACGAAGGAGTTTGCATACCGAGCGGTCAAGGTCGTTGGTCTTCCGGAGCCCGCGGCGCAGGTCAGGACGACCGCCGACGCGACGTGCGCGTTGCTCACCACCGGCAAAGTCTACTGCTGGGGCACGAATTATTACGGACAGCTCGGCAACGGCACGATCCGAATCCCCAGCCTCACACCGCAGGAAGTGGTGCTGCCTTGATGAATGCTCGAATGATTGGGGTTGCTGCGCCGCTCATCCTCGCCGTCTTCGCGGCGGTAGCATGCGTGGACGACAGGGATGGATTCGTATCCGAGGGGCCCCGCGACTTCGGAGGTGATGCGGGAAGCGACGCGCCAGCGGCCTCGCTGTGTCCGTTCCAGTGTTCACTCGACGGCCGATCGATCGTTCGAGCGTGTACAGGCGAAGTCGTCGAGCAATGTCCGCCGGAGCTCGCGTGTGGCGAGGCGCGTTGTCAGGCGCCGTGCGCGGCAGCGGCGGCGGATGCGCGTTCGGACGGATGCGAGTTCTATTTTCAAGCTCCGCGGTTCAAGAGGAATCTCCGTCAATCTTGTTTTGCGATGTTCGTCGTGAATACGTCGATTCAGGCGGTCGACCTCTCCCTGGATATCGATGGTGCGTCGCTAGATATATCGAAGTCTGTCTACCGGACGACTGCCGGCGATGCCACGTTGATCCCTCATAGCGGTTCGCTTGCGTCGGGCGAGAGCGCAATCCTCTTCGTCTCGGATCAAGACCCAAGCAAGCCTACCACCGGCAACGGCGCGGCTTGTCCGTACGGCGTGGTCCCTGCCACGTATCAGGACGATCTCCCGAACGGCACCGGCTATGCGCCTGCGTTCCATCTGAAGTCGAACGTGCCTGTAGCCGTCACCTCGATGTACCCCTTCGGGGGCGCGATCAGTCATTTTCCAACGGCATCGCTTCTGCTCCCGGTAGCGACATGGTCGAAGGAGCACATCCTCATCAACGGCTGGGAGACCGGGTACAGCGGTGAGCCGGCCGCGCAGATCGTCGCGTCCGAGGATGACACCGAGGTGACCATCACTCCGACCCGTGACATCCAAGACGGCTCTGGCGTCGTCGGGGCATTGGCCGGAACGCCAGCTTCCTACCGGCTCGCAAAGGGGCAGCTCCTTCAGATCACGCAGAGCGAGGAGCTCTCCGGAAGCATCGTCTCCTCGACGAAGCCGACGACCATCTTCGGAGGTCATTCCGCTGCGGACATCCCCACCACCGGAGGGACGGCCGACGTCCTGGCTCAACAGATACCAGGCTTCGATCGCTGGGGCTCCGAGTACGTCGGTGTCGGCTACCGGCCGCGCCTCGGCAACGAACACGAGCTCGTGGGATACCGCATCGTCGCGGCACGTGACGGGACGCGCCTCGAGTATGACCCGCAGATCCCTGCCGGCGCTCCCGTCACGATGTCTGCTGGCGAGGTGGCCATGTTCGCTCACGGGACGGGGAATGCCTTCGTCGTCCGTACGCAGGACGCCGAGCATCCGATCTATGTCTCGGCCCACATGAGCGGCCAGAGACAGGGCTTCGAAGGGCCTGCCGGCGGTGACACCTCGTTCGCACAGCGGGGCGATCCGGAGTTCGTCAACGTCATTCCGACGAGCCAATACCTGAGCTCATATAGCTTTTACGCGGATCCAACGTACGGTGATTCGTCCCTCGTCGTCGTGAGGGCCAAGAGCGGCGGGCAGTTCAAGGACGTCTGGCTCGAATGCGCCGGCAACCTCACGGGCTTTCGCCCCATCGGGACGAGAGGTGATTACGAGTACGTCCGAGTCGATCTCAGTCGCGACGACGGACCCGGCGACAAGTTCGGTGACGGGGTCTGTCAAACAGGTCGCCACCGCATGAGAAGTGAGGGGCCCTTCACAGCGACCCTGTGGGGCTGGGACTACTGCGCGAGCTACGCGTACCCCGGTGGAACCGCGCAGCGTAAGCTCGTGGAGACGCCGCTCGTGCCGGTCAATTGACGTAACGATCACGACGCGAAGCGGATGGCCACGCTCGCGAGCGCTCCGTCTGTTGAATCCGTCCTCCGGCCCCTTCGAGCGACAAGACTGCGTGCTCAATGCACAATGTTTCTTGCCGACCGATCAGTGGCTCGACGCCTACGGCTTCTTCTCCGACTATTCGTACGCGATCAGTCGATCGCGAGCAGCTCGATGGTGAAGACCAGACGGCTGGATGAGGCGTCTCGTCGCGTCGCCGTAGGCGAGGGAGCCAGAGCGCCACAAGCGCGCCTTCTCGCTCGCGGCCATCATCCGCAAGAATCTCTCCTCCTCCGTCAGCAGTCTTCCTCGCGTTTCGAGCGGCTAGGCGCAGTGCTTTAGAGCGCGGACGTGGTGGAGCCGGGATCAGGTCAGTGCGAGACGACCTCGAACCTTGCAGAGCCGAACGGCCTCGGCCTTGAACTCCGGCGTGAACGAGCGCCGGGCCCTCCGTGTCTGTCGCTTCGGCATCGAACACTCCTCGCGCATACTCGCTCTACTCGGGGTGTCCACGGAAGCGGGTGAGGATCACGCGCGTCCAGGACCGGAGCGTGGACACGACCCGCGGCCGTGTACATGACCGGCGCAAACTTTGGCGGAGGCAACCTCGGGACGGTTACAGTCGCGCTCGGACGGGGGCGAACGTCGGCTTCGCCCCCCGAAACGGCAGCTACCGCTCGGCCGAGCGCGCTTGCGCGGATGTTGGGCGCGCGCTCGAGCTTGGCGCTGCCCGCCTTTCCAGATTTGGCAGAAACACCGCAACTAGCCCGATCAGCGGCAGGTACGCGCAGAGGCCATAGACATACTCGATGCCTCGCACGTCTGCGATTCGCCCCAGTACCGACGCGCCGATGCCGCCCATCCCGAAGGCGAATCCGAAGAACAGGCCGGAGATCATGCCTACGCGTCCAGGGATCAGCTCCTGCGCATAGACCAGGATCGCCGAGAACGCCGAGGACAGGATGAGGCCGATGATCACGATCAGCACTCCGGTCCAGAACAAGTTTACGTGTGGCAAGAGCAGCGTGAACGGCGCCACACCCAGAATGGACGCCCAGATTACCCACTTGCGTCCGATGCGGTCGCCGATGGGACCGCCGAGCAGCGAGCCGGCGGCTACCGCGAAGAGGAACACGAATAGGTGTGTCTGCGCCGTGGGAACCTCCACGCCGAATTTGTGAATCAGGTAGAAGGTGTAGTAGCTGTTGATGCTGGCCAGATAGAAATACTTGGAGAAGATCAGCACGCCCAGGATGAGCAGCGAGACGGCGATCTTTCCGCGCGTCAGCGGCAAAAGCTCCGTGTACCGGGCCTTGGCTTTGCCACGAACGGCATGGTGGTCGCGATACCAGCGGCTCACCTGTAGCAGCACCACGATGGCCAGCAGCGTTGCCCCCGAGAACCACGCCACGCTGCCTCGCCCATTCGGCACGATGATCCACGCGGCCAGTAGCGGTCCGAGCGATGTACCGGCATTGCCGCCCACCTGGAAGAGCGACTGCGCCAGTCCGTAGCGCCCTCCCGACGCCATGCGCGCCACGCGCGAGGATTCAGGATGGAAGACCGAGGACCCGATGCCCACCAGCGCAGCGGCGAGCAACAACGTGGGGAAATTGGGGGCCGAGGCGAGTAGCAGCAGGCCGCCCAGCGTGAAGACCATGCCGACCGGCAAAGAATACGGCATCGGCTTCTTGTCGGTGATCATGCCTACCGCCGGCTGCAGTAGCGAGGCGGCGAGCTGGTACGTGAGCGTGATCGTGCCGATCTGGCCGAAGCTGAGGTCGAAGTCGCTCTTGAGGATGGGATAGATGGCCAGGATCAACGACTGGATCATGTCGTTGAGCAGGTGCGAAAAACTGATTGCCCCCAAGATTCGGAAGTCGGTGCCGTGTTCGGTGCGTGCGGCGGGGGCCGCCGGGAGCGGCGTGTCATCAACGCGGGGTCGCATGGGCTCTCTCGGGTCGGATGCAGCAAGTCGGCGCGGGTTGCGACGCCGGGGTCCTCACTCTAGGGTGACAAGGCTCGGCCCGCTCGCATCAGCGGGTCACTTTCTGTCGAGTTTGGGCAAAACCGGTGCGTAACACCCTCGCCGACGCCTTCGAGAGCACGCCTCGCGACGTGATCGCGACCGGCAACGAGTACCCGTCCCACTACGTCCTGGCAGCTCATGCGCACCGGCGCAGCCAGCTCTTGTACGCCTCGTCCGGTGTGCTGACCGCCATCACCGGCGAAGGCAGCTGGGTGGTGCCCCCGCGTCGCGCGCTGTGGATCCCTGCCGGGGTCTCGCACGAGGTGCACATGGATGGCCCCGTCTCCACGCGCAGCGCCTACGTCATCCAGGAGGCGACGTTTGCGGCTGGGCTGCCGCAACATTGCCAGGTCATCGCCGTGTCGCCTCTGCTCCACGAGCTGCTGCAGGAGGCGGTGGACCTTCCGCCAGAATACGATCTCGGTGGCCGCGATGGCCGCGTGATGGCCCTGCTGCTGGACGAGATCCGCCACGCGCCGGCGCTGCCACTCAGCACACCCTTGCCGCGCAATAAGCGACTATCCGCGCTCTGCCGCAAATTGCTCGAGCGCCCATCGCAGGAAACCAAAATTGACGACATGGCCCAGCGCGCCGGCATGAGCCGACGCAGTTTCACGCGCGCCTTTCGTGCCGAGACCGGCATGAGCTTCACCGCTTGGCGCCAGCAGGCGTGCTTGCTCGCGGCGTTGACCCGACTGGGCAAAGGCGAGCCCATCACGCGGGTGGCGATCGACCTTGGCTACGGCAATCCCAGCGCCTTCACTGCTGCATTCCGACGTGTGCTGGGCGCGGCGCCGAGTCGGTATCTCAGCGCACCGAAACGGTGAGTACCGGCACGGCCTTCCGGCGAATGTCGGTCGAACCCGCATGAGCCGGCGGCGCGGGGCCAAGAAGAAAGGGGCAACTTGCTCGTGGGGGCCGGCCGTCATGGAGGAACCTCCTCTCGGGAGTGAAGCTTCAGCTACAGTTCGGCGCGTGAAGGTCTTGCCGCAGGCGATCGCGCTGGTGGGCATTCTCTGCCTGTCGACCAGTGCTCTCGCCGTGCCGCGCTCGGACCTTCCGCTCGAGCTGACGTGGTCGGTTCCGGCAGGATGTCCCGACAGCGGGGTTGTGCGCTCGGGCGTCGAACGCATCGTGAAGGACACGCGCGCGACGCCGGTGATGGCGGACGGGCGCATCGTCGCCGTCGAAGGCGGCTTCAAGCTCGAGCTTTCGATGCGGGTCGAGGACGTCACGGAGACCCGGACGGTCAAAGCGCCGCTCTGCGCAACGTTGGCGGATGCCTCGGCGGTCCTGATCGCGCTCGCGCTCGACTCGAAGAAGGACGCGCCTCCGCCTCCGGCCTCGATCGAGCGCGATGATGTCCTCGCGCTCGAGCCCGGCGTGGACGAGCCTCCGTCGAACGGAGCTCACGCTCCGGCGGCTCGTCGCGAGGAGCAGCGAAGGGCTCCGCGTCCGGAGCATTCGACGGGAGCTCGCCCTGGAGAGCAGCCGGGCGCTCGCCGATCAGCTCTGCAGTTTGGCCTTGCACTCGCTCCGGCCTTGGAGCTTGGAACGCTCCCACGTGCGAGCGCGGGGCTCTGGTCGCACGGGGTGCTCCGGCACGGACGCTTTCGCGCCGGAGTGAGCGGCTCGGTGTGGCTTCGCCAGCGGCCTACCTTCGACGGTGACGGACGGGCAGGTGCCGCGTTCGACATGTTGCAAGGCGCGCTGTTCGGCTGTTTCATGAGCCCGCTCTGGCGGCTGGCTCTTGGCCCGTGTGCCAATGGCCAGGTGTCGTACGTCGTCGTCGAAGGGTTCGGAATTCGCATGCCTCAGCGGCAGGCAACGCTCTGGCCATCCGTGGGAGCTGGCCTCCTTGGAGAATGGAGCTTCGGGCGTGTCGGCTTGTTCGCACGCGCCGACCTCGCGGCCTCGATCGGCGCGCCGAGCTTTGCGCTCATGACGAGGGCGGCGGATGGCACGTCTCTCTACGACCCGAGCGGGATCGTCAGCCGTTTCGTCGTTGGAGCCGAAATCGTCATCCCGTAGCAACTTTCTGAACGATTTGCGGGGCTGCCGGAAGCTTACGGGTATGACGCTCGGTGCCGGCGAGGCCTGGATTGAAGGTCGGCTCTCCGGCGCACCCCAAGCCGTGACCACGCCATCGGCCCAGGAGTTTGCAGAGCTCTACAGAACGCATTGGGCCTACGTGTGGAAGAGCGCGAGGCGGCTGGGCGTGCCAGCCGAAGAGGTGGAAGACGTCGTTCAAGAGACCTTCCTCACGCTTCACCGTGTTCTTCATGACCAGGAGCCGCAAAGGTCGCTGAACGGTCTCCTCTTCTCGATCCTCCTTCGGATCATTCAGAGGCAACGACGCTCGAAGCGTCGGCGGCTTGCCGTGCGCGAGGAAGTAGCTCTCGCCCATCAGGCCATCGAGCCAATCGATCCTGGTCCTGACAAGACCGCCGAGGCTGCGGAGTCGCTCCGCATCCTCGAGGAAATCATGGACCGACTCGATCCGGCCAAGCGCGTCGTTCTCGTCTTGGCGGAGCTCGAGGGGAAACCGGTCGTCGAGATCGCTGAAATCCTGGGCATCAACATCAACACCGCTGCCACCCGCTTACGACGTGCGCGCGAGTTCGTGGAGGCGAGCCTTGCCCGCTACGAGGCACGTGAGCGACGGAGGTTCAAGTGACTGTGGACGGAAAAAAGAAGCTCTCGATCCTTCAGCCGATGGCCGACGCGTACGAGCCGTCAACTGAAGAGGGACAGCGCGTCTTTCGAAAGCTGCAGGCGACCCTCTATGAGGGGGCTCCGTCTTCGCCGGAAAGGGCGTTGCCAGTGAACGCCATGACGTTCCTCGGTCTTTGTTGCGTCGCAGGAGTGCTCGCCTTGGGTTCCATGGTGTACGGCCGTCACGCCTCGGGGCCCGCTTCGGACACGATGTCGAAAGAGAACGTGGCCGACGTGTCTTCGCCCAAGCTCGCGAGCTCCGGCACATCTAGGGAGGGAGACATTCAACTTCCAGAATCGTTGGGCGACAGCGATAATTCAGTTCCCTGCGTTGCGGTCGACGACTTGCCCGAGCTTGTCGGAACGGCTCCAACGCAAGCGATGCCGATTCCGGCACGCTCCCGTCCTCCAATCGCGATCGCCTCGGCCGCGGTGGAAGAGAGCACACTGGAGCGGGAAGCGCGCTTGATCGCTGGGGCGGACAGCGCCCTACGCGACGGAGATGCCCCGCGCGCGCTCGCGCTCCTGGACGAGCACGCGCGCCTCTTTCCGCAAGGCTGGCTGGCGAGCGATCGCGCAGGCGAGCGAGTCCTCGTACTGTGCGCTTTAGGCCAGCATGAACGCGCCATCCGCGAGGCGGAGGCATTCTTACAAGGGCGCGCACCGAGCCCTCTCACGCGTCGGATCGCGGGAAGCTGCGCCGGGGACCTGGGAAAATGACCATGAAGCGCTATCTTTTCGGAGTTGTCCTTTTTGTGCCGCTCCTGACGATACCCTCATGCGGGTCGGAGCGCGTCTTCATCGGCGCCGACTGCGAAACAGGGTTCTGCGACGCTGGGACCGCATCGAGCTTCGGGGGCCCCGACGCGGGGGATGCGGCCGCGCCTGAGCAGATTAGCGACCTCACCTCGTATTGCCCATCGAACAAGTGTCCCGAGGGATACACGAATTGTCCGAATTCGCGATTCCCCTGCGACGTCAACTTGCGGACGGACCTGCGCAACTGTGGCGCGTGTGGTGTCGTCTGCCCGCTCCCCACGGGGCGCGAATGGTACGAGTGCGTGGACGGGCACTGCGTTCCCCAATGTCTGTCCCAGCCTCCGACCTTCGATTGTGATGGGCTCCCCGACAACGGCTGCGAAGCCAATATCTCGAACGACTCTTGCGGGGGGTGCGGAATCAAGTGCACGGACCCCGCCAAGCCGTGTGTGAAGCGGGATCTGTCGAACGACTACGGTTGCGGGTGCAAAGATGACAAGCTTCTGTGTTTTGGAAGTTGTGTCGATGTTACGACTCACGACAACCATTGTGGTCGATGCGGGAACTCATGTCCTCGCAGGGGAGATGGGGGTGTCCTCGACCCGAATGCGCATATGTACTATGGGTGCCTGGACAGCCAGTGCGGTCGTCCGAAATGCGACAGCAACTGGGGTAACTGCGATGGCGACTTCGGGAACGGGTGTGAGGCGAGTCTGCGTACGGCCGAAAACTGCGGCGCTTGCGGGAACGCGTGCGCTCCGGGGGAGGAGTGCAAAATCGATCCCTATGTCGGGCCCAAATGCATGTGCTCCGACGGAAAGACGTTCTGCCCGCAATCGCCCGACCTTCTCTACGGCTATTGCGTCGATACCGCCTCCGACCCGGACAACTGCGGGGGATGTGGCAACTCATGCGTCGTGAGCGCAGGATCCGTCATTGGGACGTGCGTGAATGGAATGTGCGTCAGGCAGTGCGCTGCCGGACGAGCCGATTGCAACGGGAATACGATCGATGGCTGTGAGGTGAACTCCGATAGCGATCCCCGAAACTGCGGCGGATGCGGAATCACCTGCGATGCGGTTGCCGGTCAAGCGTGCGTTGGCGGTAGGTGTGTGGTGGAGCCGTGCGATCGAGACGCGGGCAGCGCCGGAGGTCCGCAATGAGCAGGCGATGGTTGGTTCTCGTCGCATGCGCAACGGCGTGTGCTTCGACCGAGGTACTCGACGGTTCGGGCCCTCCCGACGAGTCACGCGGCGTGCCGGAGCCAGGGCCTTCACTGGACGGCGGGCTCGACGCCGCGAGAGAGGTCGACGCGTGCCCCGATGCCGACTGCGAGTACTTTCCCGAGGTCTGCTCGCCCGACAGCCTCTGTCCTAACGGTCCCTTCGACTCGACTCCTTCCGGCGATGGCCTCGACCCGCTTCTGATGATCAACGTCATCCGGGGTCGCTCGACCAGCGACATCTGGGCAGCCGGCGCGATGGGAGCCATTGCTCACTTCGACGGAACATCCTGGACACGGTCGGATCTGGGCAGCCGTGAGACGCTGAAGGCCCTTTGGCTCCTCGATTCGGGCGAGGTCACGTTCGGTACGTTCTCACGCACCTACACGCGCGGGCTGGAGGTCGGTGACGCCGGAGCAGGAGCCTCGGCCGGAGGTTGGACTCTTGGTGTCCCGGCCATCCCGCCCGACCTTCGCCCCACCCAGGTCCAGCTTGGATCTACCTGGAGCGCGCCTGGCTCGAAGTGGCTTTGGTGCGCTGCGACGCCCATATTTCAGGGCAGTGGCTTGTGGCGAATGCGTCGTTCGCCGGAGGCGGTGCTCGCGGTGGAGGCCGGCGGCGCCGCGGACGTCTGCAGTGTCGAGCCATGCGGCCGGATGAACAGCATCCACGGCGCGTCAGCGAACGAGTTGTGGGCGGTCGGAGAGGTCGGCTCTGCAGTGCGAATCACCGGAGCGGATGGAGACTCGCCGGTCATCCAGGGGTTCAACACCCAAACGTGGAACGCTCTGAACGGAGTCTGGGCGGCGTCCCCCACCGACGTCTGGGCTGTCGGCGCGGGCGGAACCGTCCGCCACTACACGGGCGACGCGATGCTCTGGGAGACCGTTGCGGGCGTCCCGACGAACGAAGTTCTGAGGGCCATATCAGGTTCGTCATCGAGCGATATCTGGGCCGTCGGTGATGCCGGGATCGTACTTCACTATGACGGCAAGAGCTGGTCGCGGGTCAAGGTTGCGGGCCTCGGTCCGCGTCGCCCGGACTTCACGACCGTCTGGGTCGCGGCGCCTGGCCACGTCTGGGTAGGCGCGCAGGGCGTGATTCTCTCCCTCGGAGGAAAGCCATGAGGCTGATGTCCCTGATGTATTGCGGGGCACTCGCGCTCGGCGCTGCCATGTCCGTCTTCGCGTGCGCGGCGTCCGGCGGCGAACGGTTGGAGCTCCCTTCACCTGATTCAGGGGACGGCGTGACCGTGATCGAGGACGCCGGAGCGGCCCTGTCCGATGCGCCCGCGTCGGAGCCCGACTCGTCGCCCATCGACGGGCCGACGTGCAGTGACGCAGGTTGGTGTCGAACCGAGTTGCCCGACGTAGATCTCGTCCTCAAGGACATCTGGCCGGTCGGCGCACATGCGTTCGCGGTCGCGGATAGCCCGACCCTCGGCGTCAAGGTGCTCGAGTGGTCGGATACCAGCTCCAGCTGGCAGTACATCGACGACAGCTCTCAGAACTCCATCGGCGTCGGCAAATACGCCGGAAGGCTCTGGGCGCCGAACGAGAACGAGGTCTACTACGGAGTTGCGCCTGGCTACATCTATCACGGGACACGGCCGGTCCCGCCCGCGACGACGTGGGGATGGATACGGCATAGGCTCGGTGGCAACAGCGGTGCCGGGAACGTCGATCCCCAGGCCGGATATCCGAGCTACTGGAAGATCGGCGCCAACTATCCGGCGTTGGGGGTCTGGGGTACGAGCGCCAGTGACGTCTACGCGTGGTTCTCGAACACCATCTATCACTGGACGAGCGTCGACGGCGGAGCGCCGGAGTGGGTCCCCGAATACGTAGCGGACGATGCCTCGGCGGCGACGGAGCGGATGTTCTTTCTTGCTGCGGCAGGTACGGGGCCTGACGGGATCTGGTTCGCCGGCGCGCGGTCTCGGCCGAGTGCGGCGTGTGCCGTCATCGTGAGAAAGACCAGTGCGGGATATGAACGGATCGCGGATGGAGCTCTCACGAACGATTTCGCTCGGTGCGGACCGCGAGCGGGGTCGCTGTTGATCAGCGGAGGGGAGGAAGGATGGCTCACCGACATTCAGGCCACGTCGGCGGATCGGATCCTCGGCCTCAAGGGAGGTCGTGACTTGGTCAGAATCTCGGCCGCGGGGGACGGGTACGAGGTCCGCGTCTCTCCGGTCCCCTTGCGAGTCTCCCCGAGGCCGTTGAGCTCGTTCTGGCGAGCGCCCGACAGCATGTGGCTTGCTGGCTGGGGGATCGTCGTTCGAGCCACCGAGAGCGTCTGGGACGGTGGTGCATACGAGGTCTCGACGATTTCGATGGCCGGAGCGCCGCTCGCTCGACCGCTCTACCAAGTTCGCGGAACTTCCGACACCAAGCTCTGGGCCATCGGTGAACGCAATGCGCTCCACAAGACGACTCCTTGATAGATATTCAACCATCGCTGTTCTTCTCGTCGCCAGTCTGGCGGCAGGTGCCGCTGGTGTCAGTTGTTCGAGCTCGAGCGACGGCAGGGGACTCGCTCCGGAAGACGCCGGTACGGAGACGTCGACAGCGGATGATGACGCTGCCCCATCCGACGGCGGGGGCGGCGATGAGATGAGGGATGACGCGGCTCCGCCGCCCTTCGATGGAGGAGCTCGTGCGGTCATCTGCACGACGGATCCATGCGCGACGTCGCTCGTGACGACGATCCCGCTCAGCGACTCCGATCGCGGTGAGGGATACTGCGCGCTCCTCGGCGACGGCACGGTGGCGTGTTGGGGCGCAAACACGGCCGGGCAGCTCGGCCGTGGTGATGACGCCGGCACCGACGACGATCCGACGCCTGGGCGCGTGGTCGGGCTCTCAGACGTCGAGCGACTCGATCACACGTGTGCGCTCGACAAGAGCGGCAGCATTTGGTGCTGGGGCACGGGACCGTTCCTCCGCAATGACGCCGGCGCGCGGACGACCGAGCGGACACCGATCAAGTTGCCGCTTCCGCCCGCGGACCACGTCGGGCTCGGAGCAGAGGTCGCCTGCGCGTCGGTCGACGCCGGCATCTTCTGCTGGGGCAGAAACCTGAACGGGCAACTTTCGCCGCTTGCGGCAAACCCCGCATGGGCGACGCTCCCGCCACAACCGATCTCCATCCCGAACGGAGCGCCGATCCGAGACCTCCTCGTGGGCAGAGCCTCGTTCATTCTCCGCGACGACGGCGAGGTGTCGAGCTGGGGCGCGAACCCGCCGCTTGGCCGGGTCTCGTCGCTCAGCCCGGATCCGTATCCGCTTCCGATTGCGCTTGGCGGCATCTCTGCGATCGACGTGACGAGCGGGAGCGCGTGCGCCACGACGGGCGGAGTCGGCTATTGCTGGGGAACACTCGTCGGCGGTAGCTCACCGCTCGATCGCGCCCTGCCCGAGCCGGTCGCCGCACCGGAGCCGCTCGTTCAGATCGCCACGACGACCGCCGGAGTCACCGTCGAGTCCAATACGACCATCATTCGCCCGCAGCGTTGGTGCGCCGTGGGCGCGTCGGGCGCGGTCTATTGCTGGGGATTCAACGAGAGTGGCCAGGCGGGCGACGGGAGCAAGGCGAACGCGTACACCGCCGTCAAGGTTCAAGATCTGCCGACGAGCGCGGCACAGGTAAGAACGATGCCCGATTCGACGTGTGCGCTTCTCACGAACGGTAAAGTGTATTGCTGGGGCGCGAACTATTACGGACAACTCGGAAATGGCAAGCTCAGGGTGCCGAGCGTCGTCCCGCAGGAAGTGGTGCTGCCATGAAGCACATGACGATGAGCCGCGCGGTCGGCATGATGATCTGCGTCGCGTCGGCCGTGGCGAGCGCGGGGGCATGCTCGAATGACCGCGACGGGTTCACCCCCAATGCGCAAGGGATCCTTCCCGAGGATGACGCGTCCACCGTGCCGGACGCCCCGGACTGCCGCCTCCAGTGCTCGCTCGACGGCCGCTCGGTCATCGAGACGTGCACGGGGAGCGTCGTCGAGACGTGCGCAGCCGATCTCGCGTGCGGGGCCGGACGATGTCAGGATCCGTGCGCCGCGGCGGCGGCGGATCGAAGCTCGAACGGCTGCGACTTCTACTTTCAGATGCCGCGTATGGACAAGAGCTATCCCCATAGTTGCAATGCCGCGTTCCTCGTCAACGCATCGAACCAGCCTGCCGAGGTCCTTCTCGAACGCGATGGGGTCACGATCGACGTCTCGAAGTCGATCTTTCGAACCGAGCCGGGCAGTGCCACGCTGATCTCTCACCATGGGCCGATCGAGCCGGGGGAGAGCGTCATTCTCTTTCTGTCGGATTCTGCGCCGGGGACGACGTATCCCGCCGGGAGTCATTTCATCAAGTGTCCGGCCGGAGTGACGCCCGCGACGATCGACGACAAGGTTCCGCATAGGACCGGCATCGGTTCCTCGTTCCGCCTCAAGAGCAGCATGCCGGTCGCGCTGACATCCATGTATCCGTTCGGCGGAGCGGCTTCGTACGTACCGACGGCCACCCTCGTCCTGCCGGTCTCGACGTGGGCGACGGAGCACGTCATCGTCAACGGCTGGGCGGCTAGCCGATCGGGCTCACCGTCCGCGCAGATCGTGGCGTCCGAAGACGATACCGAGATCACGATCCTGCCGAAGAAGGACATCCAGAGCGGTCGAGGCGTAAGCGGTGGGCTCGCCCACGAGCCCGCGAAGTATCGACTTGCACGAGGACAGTTCTTGCAGATCGTGCAGGAGGAGGAGCTCTCCGGAAGCACCGTCGTCTCGAACAAACCGACGACCGTCTTCGGTGGGAACTCGTGCGCCTTCCTTCCCACGACGGCCGGAGCCTGCGATGTGCTCTCGCAGCAAATTCCGGCGTTCCAGCAATGGGGATCCGAGTACGTCGGGGTCGCCTATCGCCCACGCGGGGGCAACGAGCACGAGCCCGTGCCGTATCGAATCGTCGCCGCAAGGGATGGCACCCGCCTCGATTACGACCCAGCGATTCCGCCGGGCGCGCCGACCACGATGAGCGCCGGCGAGGTGGCGATGTTCCGTCAGGGAACAGGGGATGCGTTCGTCGTCCGAACGCAAGACGTCGAGCACCCGATCTACGTCTCCGCCCACATGACCGGCGCCGACGGCGATACCTTCTCTGCGCCGAACTACAAAGGGGCTGGTGATCCGGAGTTCGTGAACATCGTTCCGGCAGGCCAGTATTTGAGCTCGTACAGCTTCTACGCAGATCCCACGTACGCGGAGACGTCACTCGTCATCGTCCGAAAGAAGCTCGGCGCCGAGTTCAAGGACGTCTGGCTCGAGTGTGCCGGCGATCTGACCAAATGGACGCCCGTCGGGACGCGGGGCGAGTATGAGTTCACCAGGGTCGATCTCTCGCGTGGGAAGGGGCCCGGCGACAGCTTCGGCGATGGCCCGACCACGAAGGTCTGCCGAACTGGCCTGCAGCGCATGCGGAGCGAAGGTCCATTCACCGCCACGTTGTGGGGGTGGGACTCATACGCGAGTTACGCCTATCCGGGTGGAACTGCCCAGCGAAAGCTCGTCGAGACGCCGCTCAAGCCGGTCAACTGAGAGCCGGCGACGCGTGAGCGCCCTCCAACCCTCGCCGAGGTGGCGCGCGAGCGTGCGCGCGTAGGCGTCGAGAAGGGACCGACGATCTCGCGCCCGCGTCTGACCGCTCGTCGCTCCGCTGTTGCGCCGCAACGGCCGGTGAAAGCGATGATGGCATCGAGCGCCAAGGAGAACGCAGCTCGGTGCTGACGCACGCGTGGGGGCTCCGTCGTGCGTCCCGCGTTCTTGATCGGATTCCGTTTCGGACGGACGGCGCGCTCTGCATCGCCCCACCATTCTCAGGGCCGAGAGCTCGTTGACGTTCGGGATGGCTTTCGGAAGGCGGGGAGGGCGGCGGCGCGACCGGTCCCGACTGAACACGCGGCGTCGGGACCCGTCACCTCCTACGGTCCCCCGCCGTGCGGAGACGCAGCACCGACGTCGTAGGAGGCTGCGCCGCCTCGGACGCAGCGCTCGGAGAGTGCTGCCCTTGAACCGAATCGCTCTCGTCCTGCGTGGGTGACGGCGGGCTAGCGCGGAAGACGGTTGCCTGTCCCCTGTGAGAGGCCGACCCTCGAAGAGCAGTACTTTCTGCGGGAATTAGCGATGGCACGCGGTCTGCTAAAGCGGCGAGCGTGTCCGTTATAGCGAACGAGCGTACGTTAAACTATCGACCCGGAAGCGCGGCCGTTGCCACGCTCGTCGGGCTCGCGGCTGTCACCCTCTCGAGCGTTGCCAGCGCGGCCCCGTGTCCGACCAACCTCCCCAATCCGATCTACGGCGCCGGAGGCAGCGCAGTCACCGCGACGCTCGGCGCGGTCGCCACGGCGCTCGCTGGCCTGCCGGAGAACGAGCGCGTCACGCTGTTCTACTGGGATCCGGGGGCCTGCAAGGGATACGAAGCCTTCGTCGAGAAGGACACGGGCTCCGGTCTCGCGACCGCGCCGGCCTACTTCAAGTACTGGGACGCCGCGGGGAACCTCACGCAATGCGAGCCGTCGGGGGCCGAGGAGCTCAGCTTCGCGCACATGGGCAATACGCCCGCGCTGTGTCCGGCGAAGCGACCGCTGCCGGCGGGCTTCGGACGATTCAGCGCTCCGATTCAGACGGTGAACATCATCACGCACGCAGCCTCGCAGTACGACTCGATCTCGGCCGAGGCCTTCTATCACGTGTACGGCTTCGGTCCCGGCGCGGCTGGGCACTCGGTCGCTCCGTGGACCGTACCGGAAGCGGTCTTCGCCCGTGCGACGAACTCCTTCGTTCATCAGATGCTGGCGGCGGCCTTCAAGGTTCCGGCCACGGCGTTCAAGGTCCCGGCATCGAACCTTCCGAGCACCAATCCGCAGACGGTGCAGGGCGTCTTTGCATGGGGCTCGAGCAACGATCCGAGTCAGTCGCTCGGCTACGTGTCCGGCAGCGCCGCCGATCAGGGCGCAGATGACGGACAGATCAAGACGCTCGCCGTCCAGTACTTCGATCAGACCTGCGGATACCTGCCCGATTCGAGTCGCACGCGGAAGGACAAGCTCAACGTGCGCAACGGGCAATACGCGCTCTTCACGCCCGGTCAGTTCTACGCGAAGGTCGATGGGGCTGGTGCGGTCGCAAACGCGCAGGTGAAGAAGCTCGTTCACTGGTTCGACGGCTCACTCGCCGCTCCGGGCGGGCTCGACATCGTCAAGATCATCATCCAGTCGGGCGACGTCCCGCTCTGTGCGATGCACGCGAATCGACCTGACGGTGATCTCAACCCAATCGTGTCGTACGCGCCGACGAATCCGTGCAACGGCTACTTCGAGTCGATCGCGACGGGTTCGACCAGCCTGGCGGCATGCACCGCCGACAGCCAATGCAAGACCGCAGCGGGTGAGAAATGCCGCTACGGGTTCTGCGAGCTCTACTGAGTCGGAAGGACCTGGCCATGCGATCCATTCACAGCGTTCTTCTTCTCGCTTCTTCGACCGTTCTCTTGTCGCTCGTCGTCGCCTGCTCTTCGAGCGATGACGGTGCGGCAGCCCCCTCGCGGCCGCCGACGCCGCCTCCGGCGAGCTCGTCCCAAACCGACGGTGGCGGCGATGGCGGTCAAAGCAGCGACAACTGCTTCGACACGACGAAGGACAAGCCGGTCCAGCAGATCGACTTTTTGAATCAGTGCAACGGGACCGAGTGCTTCCCGTTCGAGAACGGAGCGCGGATCGAGGGGTACACACCCGGCGCTCCGCTCCCGCCGCTGAACTGAGCTCGAGCGATCGATGTTCGTGATGAACAGCCCTTTTCGCAGGGTGGTGGGGACCTGCGCGCTGGCCGCGGCGTTTTTCGCCGCGGCGCGGGCGAACGCCCAGACGCAAGCTCCTTCGAGCCCGGCGCAAGACGAGGACGCGGAGGTCGTCGTCCCCTCCGCGCCTCCGCCTCCGACTCCGAGCGCGCCACCTCCCGCGAGCGCTCCGTCGCCGGCACCCGCACCTCCAGCACCAGCCCCGTCCGCGCCACCGCTCACGGAGCGAACGCCCGCTTCTCTTGCGGGCCTTCCGTCGACCACGGCACCGGCCGGTCCTTCGGGCTCGCCGCAGACCCTCGTGGCCGAGGGGAGCAACTACGTGCGTCCCATTCGCCGTGGGCTCGCGTGGTGGGGCTTCGTGCAGGCCCAATACCAGCGCAACCAGCTCTCGGAAGACCAGCTCGCACCGGGCGGCGAGCCGCTCAACCTCGACGAGTTCGTCCTCCGGCGCGCGCGCCTGCGTATCGATCACGGATGGGAGTACGCCGCCGCGACGCTCGAGCTGGACGCGACCACCCTCAACGGTCTCCGTGTTGGCCCGCGGCGCGCCGAGGCCTCCCTCCTCTATCGAGGTGGCAACGACGATCGCGTCACGCCGCTGCTCGTGCTCACGGCGGGGATCACCGACCTGCCGTTTGGCGCCGAGATCGCCGAGTCGCAGCGCGACCGCGTCTTCATGGAGCGAAGCCTTGGCTCGACGGCGCTCTTCCCGACCGAGGCAGACATCGGCGTCAAGCTCTGGGGCGCGTACCGATTCCTCAACTACGCCGTCGCGGTGGTCAACGGGCAGCCGCTCGTGAACAGCTTCTTCCCGCGCGATCCGACCGCCGCGAAGGATGTCGTCGGTCGCGTCGGCGCTCGCATCCCCGTGTTGCCCTCGCTCGGAATCGAGGGCGGCGTGTCGTTCTACAACGGCACCGGCTTCAGCCCTGGTCGCGACGCGACGAAGGACTCGATCACGTGGGTCGACGACAACACGAACCGCTTCGCCGAGCCTCATGAGCTCCAGGGCGTGCCGGGGTCGGCGGCCGTACCGTCCCGCAACTTCCGGAGGTGGGCGCTCGGGCTCGATCTCGCGGCGAACCTGCGGACGCCGCTCGGCGTGACCCGCGCCGCCGGCGAGGTCGCGCTCGCCTCGAACCTCGATCGCGGTCTGCTCGTGTCGGATCCGGTGCTCTCCGGCGCCGACGTGCGGCAGCTCGTGCTCGCCGTCTCCGGGATCCAGCAGTTCTTCGACTACGGCCTCGCGGGCGTTCGCGTCGCGTATTACGACCCGAACAGCGACGTCCTCGAGCAGCGAGCGGGCGTCTTCCACATCAAGGACGAGTCGTTCTGGGTGTTCTCGCCCACGATCGGCCTGACGCTTCCGCATGGGCGCCTCGTCGGGCAATACGACATCGTCACGGATCACCTCGCGCGCGACGATCGTGGCGTTCCTGCGAACGCGAAGAACAATCAGCTCACCGTTCGCCTTCAGGTGGACCTGTGAAGCGCCTCGCTTGCGCCGGCGTCGTCGCGCTCGCGTCGCTCGCTTGCGGCGAGACGCCGATCACGCAGGGGCTCGAGGAGCCCTTCGCCGTCCAGGGCGGGCAGTTCTTCGAGGGTGAGCTGCCCGGCTCGCCTCCGGCCCCGTCCCCGATGTCCCCGCGCGCGACCGCAGTGACGACCGAGCTCACGCAGCTTCGTCCCGGTCTCGCAGGCGTACCGTTCTTCGGCTGGGCCACGCTCGACGCCGTTGCAGTGGCGGCGCGGATCGAAGGGCAGGGCAGCGGCTACTGGGTCGTGCCGGCGGGGCCTCCCGATCCGGCGGTCCAGGGCGATCCGGTCCGCGTCTGGCGCTTCGTCGCCGATCTCCATCAGTCGCTCACGCCCGGACGCCACCGCATGTTCGTCGCCGCGCTCGACCAGAGTGGACGCGCAGGCAGCCAGCTCGAGAGCTCGATCTGCATCAACCGGACAGTCCCGGACAACGGCAACGCCTGCGACCCGAAGAAGGCGCCGCCCGAGCTCGTCGTGAGCCTCGCCTGGGATCGACCTGCCGATCTCGATCTCATCGTCGTCACTCCCGACAGCCAACAGATCTCGTCCAGGAGTCCGTCGAAGGGACTGGCGCCAGACGGCAAGATCAGTCGGAGCTCACCGGAGACGAATCCGCCGCCGGTCGGCTATCTGGACCTCGACTCCAACGTTGGCTGCACGAACGACGGGCGGCAGCTCGAGAACATCGTCTTCCAGGAGCGCCCCGCACCTGGATCGTACCTGGTCTACGTGAACCTCCATTCCTCGTGCGGCGTGGCGAGCACGCACTACTCGGTCACGCGCTACACGCGGGCCGTCGCCGACGCCGCCGCGGGCACGTTCTCCGTCGACGCGGCGAGCCGCACTCATGGAACCGCGCTCGCCGTTCAGGCCAACGGGAGCGCGCGCATCGGGACCTTCGTGACCGAGTTTTTCGTGCCGTAGGAGACATCAGGCCATGTTGATCGAACGACTGACGAAGCTGGCACTGCTCGGGAGCGCGTGGGTTCTCTACGTTCTCCTCTTCCTCTCGGTGATCTCGATCTCCACGATGGTCGAGCGCTGGGTCTACTTCGCGCGGCGAAGCGGCGATCTCGAGCGGCAGCGGCCGAAGCTCGTCGATCACCTGGAGCGCGCCGACCTCGACGGGCTCGAGAAACTCTTGGCGGCCGATCGTACCCTGCAAGCCCGCATCACGCGCGAGGCGATCCGCTGGCTCTCCGGCGGACCCGAAGCGATGGCGGACGCCGTCGACGCGGAGCTCGCGCGCATCCGCAACGAGCTCGAACGAGGCACGAACTTCCTCGGCACGCTCGGGAACAACGCGCCCTTCCTCGGGCTCTTCGGGACGGTTCTCGGCGTCATCATCGCGTTCCACTCGCTCGGAGCGGCGGGCGGCAACACGAGCGCGATGGGTGGTGTCATGGGAGGCATCGCCGAAGCCCTCGTCGCGACCGGCGTCGGTCTGTTCGTCGCGCTCCCGGCCGTCGTTGGCTACAACGTCATCCAGCGGAAGGTCGGTCAGGTCGAAGGCGATGCCGCGGCGCTCGTGAAGCTGATCAGCGCCTACGCGAAGTCCAACCCGAGCCTCATCGATCGGGCGCGTCTCCTCTCGTCCGCTCCGGCCGTGAGCGGCGAGGTCGTGCGGCGCCGTTCCTCCATCACCATCGTCAAGGACGGCGCCTCCGAGCCGTCCGTCGACTCCGGTAGCCAGGTCGTCATTCCTGGCGAGGCCCAGGGCTGAGGGCGCTCACACATGGCATCTGTCCAGACCGCACGCGGCCCCGGCTCTCGAGGCGGGATCGTCGGCATCAACGTCACGCCGTTCGTCGACATCGCCCTCGTCCTCCTCGTCATCATGATGGTCTCGTCCACGTACATCGTGTCGCAGGCGCTCAAGGTGGAGCTGCCGAAGACGGCGACCTCGGACGAGAAGGTCTCGAGGACCTACGTCGTCACGCTCTCCAAGGACGGTGAGCTCTTGTTCAACGACGCAGCCGTGTCGGTGAAGGAGCTCGAAACGACGCTTCGATCCGCACGCGCGAGCGAAGACGTGAACCTCGTGATCAGCGCAGACCAGGCCGCTCTCCACGGCCGCGTCGTCGAGATCATCGACACCGCGAAGCTCGCCGGTGTCACGAAGTTCGCCATCAACGTGGAGCGCTCCAAGTAGGAGTCATGTCGCTGCGCGCTGTCCTCATCGGGGGGAGCCTCCTCGCTCATGCCGTCGCGGTCGTGGCGCTCGGAGCAGTCCGCGCACCCGAGGCGATCACCGCGACCGCGATCGAGGTCGTGGAGACGACGAAGCCCGAGCCGCCGCCTCCGCCGGCCAACGTGGAGCCGGCGCCGGAGCCCGTCGTCCCGCACGACCCGCCTCCGCGCGCGCAGCGTGCAAAGGCGCCTGCCGAGGCCGCTCCACCCGCAGACGCTCCGGCGCCTGCTCCGAATGCGCTCGCGGCGCTCCCGGACCTCGGCCTCGAGCTCAGTGGTGGCGGCGGGCCCGGGGGCATGGCGGTGCCGCCCGCGGCGCCGGCTCCGCGAGCGGCGCCCACGACGAAGACGCTCGCGGCTGCGCCCGCGCCAAAGCGCGTGCAGGACGCGTGCGACGAGCCTCCCGCGAAGCCGAAGCTCGTGAAGCTCCCGCAGCCGGCGTACACCGACACGGCGCGTGCCGCGGGGATCGAGGGGAAGGTGCGCCTCGAGATCGTGGTCGACGAGACGGGCAAGGTCATCGACGTGAAGCCGCTCACCAGTCTCGGTCACGGGCTGGACGAAGCAGCCATCGCCGCCGCGCGCGCTGCGACCTTCGAGCCGGCGCAGCGCTGCGGCCGTCCGAGTCGGTCGACGTTCACGATCGCCATCCGCTTCGCCGCCTCCTGACGCCCCGTATGTTTTTGCCTCGTCGCATTTCCACCATCGCGCTGCTGCTCGCCGTCACGTTCGCTTCGAAGGCTGCTTTCACGCAGCCACGTGCGCCCGAGGCGTCGCCCACCAAGGCACGTCTGACGAAGCCACCGGAGCTCATCGAGTTCGTCGAGGCGGCGTATCCCGAAGCCGCGCTTGCGGAGGGGCGTGCCGCGACGGTCGTGCTCTCCGTCGCGATCTCGAAAGACGGTGCAGTGGACGAAGCCGCGGTCCTCGAGTCCGCCGGGGCAGCGTTCGATGTGGCGGCGCTCGAGGCCGTGCGGCGGTTCCGGTTCCGGCCGGCCGAGATCGACCACAAGCCCGCGCCGGTGAAGATCACCTACCGCTACGTCTTCACGCCGAAGGTGGCGGTGCCGACGACCGGCAAGCTGCGCGGCGTCGTCTTGTCCAAAGCGAACGGGCAGCCTCTCGCTGGAGTGAAGGTGGAGGTCGCGGGTTCAGGTGAGACCATCACGGACGGCGAGGGCCGGTTCTCCTTCGACGACCTGCCGCCCGGCGAGACGGCCGTGACGCTGTCGCGAGCGGATCTCACGCCGCTCCAGACGCAGGAGACCGTCGAGGCGGGACGCACGCTCGAGGCGCGGTACAGCATCGAGCTCCCGGTCTCGGGAGCGGCGGCGGACGAAGACAAAGACGACTTCGAGGTCGTCGTCGTGGCGCCGAAGCTCGTCAAGCAGGTCGTCAGCACGGAGGTCAGCGCCGACGAGGCGCGGCGCGTTCCCGGCACTCAAGGTGATGTGCTGAAGGTCGTCGAGAACCTGCCCGGTGTCGCGCGCGCGGGCGCCGGGTCCGGGCAGGTCGTCGTTTGGGGTGCCGCGCCTCACGATACGCGCACGTACATCGGCGCGGTGCGGATCCCGATGCTGTACCACTTCGGCGGTCTCAGGTCGGTGCTGCACAACGATCGCGTCGCGTCCGTCGAGCTGATCCCCGGTGGCTACGGCGCACCGTACGGACGCGGCCTCGGCGGCCTCGTGCGCGTGACGACGCGCGATCCTGCCAAGGACCGTCTACACGGCAGCGCGCAGCTCGATCTCCTCGATGCGTCGGCGGCGGTCACGGCGCCGATCGGCGATCGCCTCAGCTTTGCCGTATCCGGCCGGCGCAGCCACATCGCCGACGCCGCGAAGCTGCTCGAAGAGCAGAGCTTCCAGTCCTTCTTCACGCTCCCGCAGTACCACGATGGTCAGGCGCGCCTCCGCTGGCAGCTCGGAGCGAACGAGTGGATCGAGACCGGCGGGCTGTTCTCCGGTGACCGTCAGTCGCGTACGCAGCCGAGCAACGATCCGGCGCGCCGCGTGACCGATACGCGGGTGCTCCACTTCCAGCGTTTCGACGTCGCCTACCACAAGCAGCTCGCGGACGGCTCCGAGGTCGACGTCGTGCCCTGGTATGGACACGACCTGTCACGGCGCTCAGGCGACTTCGGCGGAGTGCCGACGAGCCTCGAGTCGGAGTCGCACATCGTCGGGGTCCGCACCGAGTGGCGCGGACGTCTTGCCAAGGACTGGACGGCGCGCACCGGGCTCGACTTCGAGCTCGTCCAGAGCGAGGCGCGGCGGAGCGGCTCGATCACCTCACCGCCGCGTGAGGGCGACGCGTACGTCTTCGGTCGTCCTCCTGCCGATCAGGTGAGCGCCGACGTATGGAAGTCCACGATCGCGAGTGCTGCACCGTACGTCGAGGCCGATTGGAGTCTCCTCCGGGATCGTCTGCACCTGACTCCGGGGGCCCGGCTCGAGCCCTACTTCGTCAACGTCAACCGGCGAAGGCCTCACGCTCCGAGCACGCCCGATCTCGGCGCGTCCCTCCAGGACATCTCGGTCCAGCCGCGCTTGGCGGTGCGCTGGGCCGTCGAGCCACGCCTCACCTACAAAGCGGCCGTCGGGCTCTATCGGCAGCCGCCGCTTCACGACGACCTCTCGGCGATCTTCGGGAACCCCGCGCTCGGGATCTCGACCGGGCCTCACGTGGTCGGCGGCGCCGAGCTCCGCGCGACCTCGCTCCTCGCCCTGGAGACGACGGCGTTCTACACGACCTCGGAGAACCTCGCGGCGCGGAACTCCTCGAGCACACCTCGCGCCGGAGAGGCGCTGCTCCAGCATGGGGAAGGGCGCTCGATCGGCGCGCAGTTCCTCTTGCGACGGGAGAAAGGGACCGGCAAGTTCTTCGGTTGGATCGCGTACACGCTCCTCCGGAGCGAGCGGAGAGACGAGCCCACCGCGCGCTGGCGGCTGTCGGACTACGATCAGACACACGTCCTCACCGCGCTCGCCTCGTACGACCTCGGCGCGGGCTTCGAAGTGGGCGCCCGCGCCCGCGTCGCCTCCGGCTATCCGAGGACGCCGCTCGCCTACGTCTACTTCGACGCGCGGAGGAATCGCTACGAGCCGACGCTCGTGGAGTACAACACCGACCGGATTCCCGCCTTCTGGCAGCTCGACGCGCGCGTCACCAAGCGCTTCAAGCTCCCCGGCTCGGAGCTCGAGGTCTACCTCGACGTGCAGAACGTGAGCAACCGAGGCAATCCGGAGGAGATCGCCTACGCGCCCGACTACTCCCGGCGCCGCTACATCCTCGGCCTGCCGATCCTGCCCGTCCTCGGCGCTCGTTGGAGCTTTTGATGATGAAGCGGCCGCGATCCATCCTCGTTGCTCTCTTCCTCTTCGCGCTCTGGGCGTTCGCCTGCGTCCCGGAGTTCTCCGACGATCTGGCGCTCGTGACCCAGCCGCGCATCCTTGCCGTGCGCGCCGAGCCTGCCGAGGCGAGGGCTGGGCAGCGGGTGACCCTCACGGCCCTCGTCGCAGCGCCGCCGGGCGCTTCCTCTGCAAGCGAGCGGTTGGAGTGGGCGATGTGTCTGGCGCGGAAGCCTCTCACCGAGCTCGGTCCGGTCGCGCACGAGTGCATCGATCGCTTTGGCGCCGGAGGGGAGATCTTCCAGCGTCTCGGGAGAGGCCCGAGCGTGTCGGCGACGATCCCGTCGGACGCGTGCAACCGGTTCGGTCCGCTGACCCCTCCCGCAACGGCGGGTGGCGTGGCCGGGCGCCCAGTCGATCCCGATCTCTCGGGGGGCTACCACCAGCCTCTCGTCCTCGGCAACGAGACCGGCACCGCGCTCGGATCCGTTCGCCTCACGTGCGGCGTCATTGGCGTGCCGAGCACGGAGGCGGCGCGCTACGGGCAGGGCTACCGCCCGAACGAGAACCCCGAGATCGATCGCCTGGAGATCACCTCGGGGAGCGTGCGCACGATCGAGCCGGGGACCGAAAGGCCTGGGGCAAACGTCCCCGCCGGCGCGAGAGTCGACCTGCGCGTCGTGTGGGCCGCGTGCCCTCGCGCGCCGGCGTGTGGCGACGGCCTGTGCACCTCGGGAGAAAACCAGAGCACGTGCGCGGCCGATTGCCGTGATGCGCCACGCGGGTGCACCGGCGCCGAGACGTACCTCTGGGCGAACCCGGACACGCGCAAAGTGGAAGAGCGGCGAGAGGGAGTGACGGTCTCGTGGTTCGCCAGCGCTGGCTCGTTCGCAGAGGAGCAGACGGGCCGCTCCGAACGTGACGTGGACGTGAGCCATGGTTCCAACGTCTGGACCGCACCGAGCGCTCCAGCCACCGTCCACGTCTGGGTCGTGCTCCGCGACGATCGTGGAGGCGTGGGATTCCGCGAGTACCTACTCAGGGTCGACTGATTCACCCGACGGCTCTTGCTTCTGGTGTCTGGTATAACGGAAAACTGTTTGCTATAGTAGCAGGCATGTCCGGCGCGACAATGGGTGCACGCTCGGCGATGTCCAGCCCGATTCCGAGGCTCGGCTCGCCGTCGTCGAGCCTCTTGGATGACGGAGTCGCCGCTCAGGAAGACGAGCTCCTCATCATCGGCAGCGCTGCGGGGCTCGCGAACGCAGTGGCGCGCGTCGAGCAGGTTGCGCCGACGGACGCTCCGGTCCTTCTTCAAGGCGAAACCGGGGCGGGCAAGGAGCTGCTGGCCCGCCTGATCCACTCGCGATCGCAGCGCGCGAGTGGTCCGATGATCCGCGTGAACTGCGGTGCGATTCCGGCGGAGCTCATCGACTCGGAGCTCTTCGGCCACGAGCGCGGGAGCTTCACCGGCGCCACGGGGACGCGGCTCGGCTGGTTCGAGCGCGCGGACGGAGGGACGTTGTTCCTCGATGAGGTCGCCGAGCTTCCGCTCGCGGCGCAGGTTCGCCTCTTGCGCGTTCTGCAGGAGGGGACGTTCACACGCGTGGGCGGGTCGAAGAGCCGTCATGTTTCCGTTCGCGTGATCACGGCAACACATCGCGACCTCCGGGCGATGTGCGCCGAGGCGACCTTCCGCTCGGACCTCTGGTACCGCATCGGCGTCTTCACGGTGCAGATCCCGGCGCTCCGCGAGCGCCTCGAGGATGTCGCGCCGCTCGCCCGCCACTTCGCGCGGAAGTCCGGTATCGCCCTGACCGGAGTGCCTCTCGTTCCGAGCTCGGAGGAGATCGAGGCGCTTCGCCGCTACTCCTGGCCGGGCAACGTGCGCGAGCTCGCGGCCGTCGTGGAGCGCGCCGCGATCCTCGGCGGAGGGCGTCGCCTGGAGATCGCGGCGGCGCTCGGGGATTCGGTGGGCGGATCGTCGAAACCGCTCTCCTCGACTTCGCTCCCCGTGGCGCCGCCCGCGAACGAGGCGCTCCCCACGCTCGACGACGCGATGCGCGCTCTCATCATCCGAGCGCTCGGGCTCACGCGTGGTCGTGTCGAAGGGCGCGGCGGGGCAGCCGACCTCCTCGGGGTGAACCCGCACACGCTGCGCGGAAAGATGCGGCGTCTGAAGATCGAGTGGAGCGTGTATCGGCGCTGATGACGGAGACTCCGAACGGCAGGGGTGTGCGGTACGCGACCGATGTTCACCATAACGAACATCAATTCCTTATGCTAGACATGGATCCGAAGGAGAGGCCGTGAATCATCTAGGGCGCCATCTCGCAGCACTCGAGAGCGAGTCCGTGTTCGTCTTGAGAGAGGTCGTCGCGACGCGTGAGCGGCCCGTCCTCCTGTTCTCGGGAGGGAAAGACTCGGTCGTGCTCTTACACCTCGCGCTGAAGGCGTTCCGCCCGGCGCGCCTACCGTTCCCGCTCATGCACGTCGACACCGGGCACAACTTCGACGAGGTGATCGCGTTCCGTGACGCGCGCATCCGCGAGCTCGGCGAGACGCTCATCGTGGCGAGCGTCGAGGAGAGCATCCGCCGCGGCCGCGTCGAGGACGAGGCGGGACCGCGCGCGTCGAGAAACCGCCTCCAGAGCGTCACGCTGCTCGACGCGATCGCCGAGCACGGCTTCGATGTCGCGTTCGGCGGCGCGCGCCGCGACGAGGACCGCGCCCGCGCCAAGGAGCGCGTCGTCAGCGTGCGCGACGAGCTCGGGCAATGGCACCCGCAGGCCCAGCGCCCGGAGCTCTGGAGCCTCTACAACACGCGCATCAAGAGCGGTGAACACCTCCGCGTCTTTCCGCTGTCGAACTGGACCGAGCTCGACGTATGGCAGTACATCCGCGCCGAGCGCCTCGCCATCCCGTCGATCTATTTCGCGCACGAGCGCGAGGTCTTCGCGCGTGACGGCATGCTCTACGCTGTCTCGCCCCACGTGAAGCTCCTGCCTCGCGAGGCGCCGTTCCGCGCCACCGTGCGCTTCCGGACCGTGGGCGACCTCACGTGCACCGGCTCGATCCGCTCCACCGCGCGGACCGTCGACGAGATCATCGAGGAGACGTCGATCGCGACGACCAGCGAGCGCGGCGCAACGCGCGCCGACGACAAAGCGGGGGACGCCGCGATGGAAGACCGGAAACGTGAGGGGTACTTCTGATGAGCGAGAACACCGAACACGACGCGCCCGCGCTGGCGCCCCTCCGCTGCGCCACCGCCGGAAGCGTCGACGACGGCAAGAGCACGCTGCTCGGACGCCTCCTCTTCGACGCGAAGGGGCTCATGGCCGACCAGCTCGCGCACGTCGAGGAGGCGAGCCGCCGCCGCGGGTACGCGCGCACCGATCTCGCGCTCATCACGGACGGTCTCCGCTCCGAGCGCGAACAAGGCATCACCATCGACGTCGCCTGGCGCTACTTCGCGACCCCGTCCCGCCGGTTCGTCCTCGCCGATGCGCCGGGGCACGTCGAGTACACGCGCAACATGGTGACGGCCGCGTCGCAGGCGGACGTCGCGCTCATCCTCGTCGACGCACGGGCCGGGCTGCTCGAGCAGACGCGCCGGCATCTGTTCGTCTCGCGTCTGCTCGGCGTCCCTGCGCTCGTGGTGGCGGTCAACAAGATGGACCTCGTCGGGTTCGACCACGCCGTCTTCGCGCGCATCCGTGACGACGTCGCGCAATACGTCGCGAATCTTCCGGTTCCGTGCAGCGCGCCGAACCTGGCGTTCTTCCCGATCTCCGCCCTCCACGGCGACAACATCGTCGAGTCCTCGTCGTCCATGCCCTGGTACGACGGACCCACGCTGCTCCACCACCTCGAGACGCTTCGGACGGACGCAGACGTGAAGGACGCGCCCGCCCGCTTCCCGGTGCAGTGGGTGATCCGTCCGCAGGACGACGAGCGCCCCGACTACCGCGGCTACGCCGGCCGCGTCGCGTCGGGCGTGCTCCGGCCCGGGCAGCGTGTCCGCGTCGTTCCGTCTCGCACCGAGTCGCGGATCGCGTCGATCGAGACGTACGACGGCCCGCGCGACGAGGCGGAGGCCGGGCTCTCCTGCGTGATCCATCTCGAGGACGACGTCGCCGTCGCGCGCGGAGACGTGCTCGTGCCGGTCGACGCGAAGCAGCCTGCGCTCGTCGAGGCGTTCACCGCAGACGTCGCGTGGGTGCACACGCAGGCCGCCAAGCCGGGCGAGCGCTACCTCGTGAAGCACGGCACCCGCGAGGTCCGCGCCATCATCGAGGGGGTCGAGGCGCTGCTCGACGTGGAGAGCGGCCGCGCAATCCCCGGCGCGGCGCCGCTCGTGCTGAACACGCTCGCGCGCGTGCGCGTCCGCCTCTTCGAGCCGCTCGCGGTCGACGCGTACGCGGACCTCCGTGAGTCCGGCAGCTTCCTTCTGATCGACCCGGCAAGCGGGGCCACGCGCGCGGCCGGCATGGTGCGCGCGTGGTGATCCCGCTCCGGGTAGCTGGTCCATCAGGGCCGTGAGGTGGCCGACGTGGGTCAGGTGGTCGCGCTGATGCTCGTGATGATCACGGAGTCCACAGCGGTTGGGCGGCTCGGCTTCGTGAGGCTCGAGCGGCGCGTCCACGCGCGCTGCGGGCTCGGAGGCATGCGATGAAGATCCTGGACCTCGTCGGCAGCACTTCCCTCGTCGAGCTCGATACTGGCGTCGAGAGTCGGAGCATCCGGCTCCTCGCCAAGCTCGAGGGCAACAACCCTGCGGGCAGCGTGAAGGATCGTCCCGCGCGCTCGATGATCCTCGGCGCCGAGGCGCGAGGCGAGCTCCGCCCGGGCATGCGGCTCATCGAGCCGACGAGCGGCAACACCGGCATCGCGCTCGCGATGATCGCCGCCGCGCGCGGCTACCCGATCGAGCTCGTCATGCCGGAGAACGCGACGGCCGAGCGCGTCCGCGTGATGCGCGCGTTCGGCGCGGAGGTCATCCTCACGCCTGCAGCCCGCGGGATGGAAGGCGCCATCGACATCGCGCGCGAGAAGGTCGCGAAGGGCGGCTACGTGATGCTCGACCAGTTCGGAAACGACGACAACTGGCGCGCGCACGTCGAAACGACGGGCCCCGAGATCTGGCAGGGCACGCGCGGTGAGATCACGCACTTCGTCAGCTCGATGGGGACGACGGGCACGATCATGGGCGTCTCGCGCTTCTTGAAGGAGAAGGACCGGCGCGTCACGATCGTCGGCTGCCAGCCGACCGACGGCTCGAGCATCCCCGGCATTCGGCGGTGGACGAAGGAGTACTTGCCGAGGATCTTCGACCCGAACCGCGTCGACCGCATCATCGACGTCTCGCAGGTGGACGCCGAGCGCACGACGCGCGCGTTGGCGCGCAGGGAAGGGGTGTTCGGCGGCGTCAGCTCGGGCGGCGCGGTCTGGGCGGCGCGTGTCGTCTGCAAGGAGCTCGCGGCGGCCGGCAAGGGCGGCACGGTCGTGTGCGTCATGTGCGATCGCGGCGATCGGTACCTCTCGTCGCCCGTGTTCGACGCGCAGGACGAGCAACCCGGACCCGGATGAAGGTCGCGCTTCGCCGGATCGGCACCGCGGCATTCGACGCGGTGCTCGGGCCTTCCTTCGGCGGCTTCGCCTACTTCGCGGCGAACGCCTTCTCGATCAGGTAGTCGCCAGGCTCGCCGCTGTTTCCCTCCTCGAAGCCGCGTGCCTCGAGCAGCGCCGACGTCTCCTTGAGCATCTCGGGGTTGCCGCAGAGCATCACGCGATCGCGCGACCGATCCAGCGGCGGGAGACCGAGATCGGTGCACGCGCGGCCGCTCGCCAAGAGGTCTGTGATGCGGCCGGTCGTACGGAAGGACTCGCGGGTGACCGACGGATAATAGAGGAGGCGCGGCCGGACGAGCTCTCCGAGCAGATCGCTCGAGGGGAGCTCGTGCTCGATGAAGCGCGCATACGCGAGGTCATCGACGTTGCGGCAGGTATGCGTGAGGACGACGCGCTCGAAGCGCTCGTACGTCTCGGGGTCTTTGATGACGCTCATGAAGGGCGCGAGCCCCGTTCCGGTCGCGAGCAGCCAGAGCGTGTTGCCCGGACGGAGGTTGCTGATCGTCAGCGTACCGGTCGGGCGCTTGCCGACGAGGATGCTGTCGCCGACCTTCACGTGCTGGAGGCGCGACGTCAGCGGGCCCTGTTCGACCTTGATCGAGAAGAACTCGAGCGTCTCCTCGTAGTTCGCGCTCGCCATCGAATACGCGCGGACGATGGGCTGCCCCGCAACTTCGAGTCCCATCATCACGAATTGGCCGTTCGCGAACCGAAAGCCGCCGCTACGCGTGCACCGGATCGTGAAGAGCCGGTCGGTCCAGTGGTGGACGTCGAGGACGCGTTCGAAGGTGTACTTGGCCGACAGGGCGCTCGAGGAGGAGATCGGAGAAGCGTTCATCGTTGAGCTCGAGACCTCACGCGACGAGGCGTGGGGGGGATGGGTATCTTGTATGACGAACAGAAATTCATTTACATGAAGATGGGCCGGGCGTCACCACAAGCATGCCAACGCGAATGCAGAGCTTCGGGGACATGCGGACCGTCTTCCGTCACGGACGCTCCCGTCGAAGGTGGACCTCGTGGCGCTGTGTGTGGGTTGGTGCACGCAAAGGACGCGTTCTAGCCCTCGTTGCCGCGACCCCGGCCGAACACCTTCGAGTCGGGCGGCACCGAGCTCGTGAGCCACACGTTGCCGCCGACGATCGATCGCGCGCCGATGACGGTGTCCCCGCCCAGGATCGTCGCGCCCGCGTAGATCGTGACGCCGTCCTCGATCGTGGGGTGCCGCTTCTTTCTGACCTCGTCTCGGTGGGGCACACTCAGCGCGCCGAGCGTGACGCCTTGGTAGAGCTTCACGTCGTTCCCGATCTCGGTCGTCTCGCCGATGACGACGCCGGTCCCGTGATCGATGAAGAAGCGCTCGCCGATCGTGGCGCCGGGGCTGATATCGATGCCGGTCTGCGCATGCGCATGCTCCGTGATGATGCGCGGGATCATGGGCACGCCGGCGCGGTGCAGGCGGTTCGCGATCCGGTAGGCCACGACGGCTTCAATCGACGGATAGGAGAAGACGACCTCCTCGATGTTCCTTGCGGCAGGGTCGCCTTCGTACGCAGCGCGGACGTCGGCGTTGATCAGGCGGCGAAGCTCCGGGAGCTCGGCAAAGAGCGAAAGCACGACGCTCTCGCCGGATCCTGTCGGGAGGCGGCACGACGTGCGCCCCATGCGGTGATCGTAGGTGAGGGCGCGCTCGATCTGGTCGACGAGCATGTGATGGCCGGCGTAGAGGTGCTCGGCGATGCCCTGCCTGAGGTTGTCGCGTGTGAGCGCCTGCGTGGCGTAGAACCCCACGAAGATGGCCGACTTGACGTGCTCGAGTGCCTCGATCACCGTGCGCTTGTTCGGGAGCGCGGCACTCTCGAGGTTGTCGATCTCGAGCTGTCCACCGTAGCTCGCGACGACGGCGTCGATCGCCGCTTCGAGCTCGCGAAAGCGCTTCGGCTCCGTTGCCATGGGTGTACCGTTCATCCCACAACGCGAGGCGCACCGCACGCATGAAGATGGGCGATCTGGTTGGGGGTACACCGATGGTCGAGCTCGAACGCGGGGGTGCTCGTCCGGGCAACCGCTACGTGTCGTCACCGCTGTTTCGCGATCCGAAAGCGGTGACCTCGTGAAGGTCACGCTCGAGAGGATCGGCCATGCGGCCTTCGAGGCGACGGCCGGCTCGGGCGGCAAGCTCGTCGTCGACGGCTCGCCGGAGATCGGCGGTGAGGGCCGCGGCATGCGGCCGATGGAGTTGCTCCTTTCCGCGGTCGCGAGCTGCAGCGCGATGGATGTCGTTCACATCCTCGTCAACAAGCAGAAGCAGCCGCTCGAGCACCTGCGCATCGAGATCGAAGGCGAGCGCCCGAACACGACTCCGGCGCCGTTCACGCGGATGAAACTGGTGTTCATCGCCAAGGGAGACGTCGACGAGAACAAGCTGGAGCGCGCGGTCTCGCTCGCGGTCGAGAAGTACTGCTCGGTGCGCGAGACCCTCGGAGGCGTCGAGGTGACGTGGGAGGCGCGGCTGGAGCGCTGACGTCCGGAGTTGCGCGGAGGCGCGAACGTCTCGCACCACTGAGGATCCCCCCGGCCTCCAATCGGTCTCCGCAGCCGCTCCCCGACTCGGAATACTGACCGATTCGGATGTGAGACCTCGTCATGAGGAGAGCCTCGCGCGTCGAAGTCGAATCCCTACGCCTGCGCTTCAGCGGGCACCGACACCACGCTACCGCTTCGTCATCGATGTGACGGCGTTTGGAGGGGACATCCGGAGGCGAACCGACGATGCGCTCCTCGACGATGCTGCATCCGAGCGGCCGCGTCGTCGAGCCGATGACGTGCATCGAGGCGCTCAGGCGTGGAGAAACGGCCGGAGGTTGCGCGGAGGACGGCCGGTCACGCGCTCGACCGCGTCGCTAACCTCGGCCTCGGCCTCGGCCTCGGCGGCGAGGCGTGTGTCGATGAAAGCGAGGAGCTGCGCGTATGCCTCCGGAACGCCGTGGCGTGTGAGGTGCGCGGCGAGCTCGTCGGGCGGAAGCGCGACGTGGCGCACGCGCGAGGAGCGCGGCGACCATTGTACAAGTGATGCTTCGAAGGCGCCGTAGCACAGACGTGCTCGAGGCCGCACGCTCACATGGCGGGCGAGCATAGCTGAACGGCCTAGTAGTTCTAACCGTGCGGCCATCGTCGATGGCCGCAGCGCTTCTTCAGAATCGTCTTGCGCCAGGAGGTAGCGACCTCGGCCGCGCGCAATGCCAGGTAGATGCGCAGGTGGCCACCGCTGCTGCGCTGGGGGATGAAGCTCCGCCCGTCGGCTATTGCGAAGCTCTTGCCCCGGGGCATTCGCTCGGTGAGGGCGGGATGGTTGTCGACGTCCGCGACTCGATCCCCACGAAGGTCACGCCCGTATGGCTCCTGGGGCGTCGTCGACGAGAAGTTCTGGAGCAACGCGCACGTGAGCCGGCTTCACGCGATCAGCTCGGTGTCACCGAGGGCGCCCCTTCGCGAGGACACCGTGAATCGATCGGACGCACGCCACCCTTTGATCGAAGAATGACGGCACGTCGTGCAGCGTTTTTGTCGAAATCGATTGCTTTCGCAGAATTGCACACTATCATTTCCCTCGCGCAACGCTGCCCTTTGCGAAGCGCGCGGGAGGTCGCAGCCACGGCTCTCACGGTCATCACGAATAGCGTGGTGCCGGAGGTGTGGTGGCGTGTTGTCGATAGTCTGAAAGTTAATCATCGGGAGGTCCGACCAATGATGAAGAAACTGCTCAACGTCACGTTCCTCGTTGCCTTTGGCGCCGGCTGCTCGGTGTCAACCGAATCACCGGGGGCCTCTGAAGAGCCTTCGACACGTACAGGCGAAGAGCGTGATTTCGAGGATCTCGGCGATCCGGATGAAGTGTTTACGCAGACACTGATCGTCGCCAACGAGGACGGTTCAATCGAGACACGCTCGTCAACCATTACGCGCGCGGAGCAATGGGAGATTCGAAGGCGAGAACGAGAACTTCAGGGCCGTGGCGTTGACTGGCACTCTAACGCGGCTCCTCAGCACAACTGGAGAACGGTGGCTCCAGGTCCCCTCGGGGTTTGCAGCGGCAGCAGTCTGTTGCTCCTTTGGGATGAAGAGAACTATGTCGGAAACCAGCTGTGCTTCGCATACCAACAGCAGTGGGTCACCTCAGGGGTGCCGTTCGTTCCCCTCGGCTTGGACATGTCGACGTTTGCGCGAGGCCCCACTCTTCCAGGTTGTGGTGCCCACTCGTGGTGGGAGGCGCCTCGTTCATGCGTCTACAAGAACGGAGCGTGGCAGTGGGAATATCAGCCTCTCGGCTTGGTTACTCTCCAGGCTCGAAGTGCGAAAAACAATGCAGCTGTGGCAGCATTGTTCTCCACCCACGCTGCGCGCAATCAGGGAACTTACTCCACGGTTGCCGCTGGCGCGCAGCCCTCTTCGATGTTCCTGACTCAGCGATATCTCAAGGCGCTGCCCTGAAAAGCGAATAGCGGGACTTGACGCAGTTTCACGGAGCGGGGCTGCGTCAAGTCGTCAACCGTGCTGGAAGCGGCATGCCGTGCCAGGGTCGCCGAGCTCGAGGCCGCACTGATCTCGATGACGACGGAGCTCGAGACGGTCCGTGCCGATCGCGCCGAGCTTCCGCGCGCACCTGGAGCTCCTCGCGCGCGCAGGTGGCGGGCCGCAAGTCGCGGCCGGAACGGTCTCACTTGGCGGCGGTGTCGCTCTCGAAGGTGGTTTGGAGCACCGCTCCTTCCGGCACCTTGATCGAGAAGGTCTGCGTATTGACCGGCTTCGCAGGAGGGGTGTCCGGCGCCTCGAACGCCTTCTGGAACACCGAGACTTCCACCAACGTCTCCGACTTGCGAGTGACCGTAGCTTGGTCGGTCTGTGCACCGCCAGCGCAGACCAGCAACGCCGTGTCTCCATCGATCGACGTAGCCGCTTGCGCGGTCGCTTCGTCCTTGAGCAGGTAGCAGCTGGCGTGGGTCACGGGCGTTTTGTATTCGAACGTCTGGTCGTCGCTCGTCTTGACACGCAGCTTGGCGCGGTAGCCTGTCTTCGTGGTGACAGCACGGTCGTAGAGCTGAAAGACGATCTTGAAAGGAGCACCGGCGTCGCGTTGGGCCACCGCCCAAGGTGCGGAGGCGGAAGCAACCGGCGCGCTGGCGCTCGGAGCGGCGCTCGCTGCCCGCGCCGCCCCGGAGGCCGCTTCCGCCGCCGTTGACTGCGCCGCGCCCGGTGACTTGTCGCACGCCGAAATCGCTACGAGGAGAACCGCGGGAAGGGCTCGAACAACGCCGAAGAGAAGAGGGCGCGACATGTCGACTATCATCATTATTCTAGGAAAACGCGAACGTCGGCACGCCGATTTCGCCTTACGGCATACGCCACGCGCGAGGCGTCCCGGCAGGTAGGCGAGCGCTTGGTCGAGGCCGCTCTCGAGTGCAGCGCGCGAAGCGGAGTGCGTGGCGGTATCCGCCGCCGTTCTTTTCGGCGTCGAAGCGCCTCGCGAACAGTCACCCACGAACGATGGGACGCGCCTCAGCGACTACGCGGACCCTGGCATTTTTGTGCGAGCCTTGCGGCCTGACTCGAGGGGCGTGATTCGGTACGCGCAGCGTCGTGCTCCTTCGACGATGTGCTCGACGCGCACCACCTTCGCTTCGAGCACGTCTTCGAACGTTCGGAGCTCGGCGCGGCAAAAGCCGACGCAGCTCGTCGCTGCTGCACAGATCGGACAATGGTTCTCCACGAAGAGGAATTCACCGCCTTCCTCCGACCACTCGGCCATGTAGCCCTCGCGCGTACGTAGCTCGGCGAGGCGGGAGACGCGTTCGCCCAAGGTCCGAGCTCCCGCCATGCCTTCGCGGTATGACGCGCGAGACTCCGCTTCGCGTGCCGAGATCAAGCGATCGATCGCGTCCTCTCCGAACAGGGACTGCACCGAAGTGAGGAGCTGGACGGTGAGCTCGGCGTGCGCGTTCGGAAACCGCGCGTGACCGGCCGATGTCAGCGACCAAAGCTGGGCCGGGCGGCCGACGCCACGTGCCTCGGTCGTCATCTCGACGAGGCCGTCGGCCTCGAGTCGCGTGAGCGTCTGACGAGCCGCTTCGGCGGTGATGCCCAGGGCGAGACTCAGGTCGGCGGCTCGCTGAGGGCCACGTGACTTGATCCGCAGAAGCACTCGTTCTCCCGCGCCCCGAAGCGCGGGGAGGGCATTTTCCAAGCTCCGTCTTGACATATTCGCCGTGAACAATATAGCAAGATTCGTCTTTGAAAAGGGCTCCGACCCTCATCGTGGTGCAAAGAGCAGCCGCGCCGACGACGCTCGTCGCTGGCCGTCGCGATTGCCGAGGATGAGCTTCGGAGCGTGTGGCTCGACACACTCGTGGCCGCGGGACGTTCTCGCGTCGAACGAGGACGAGCCGCGGTCGACACACGACAGAAGAGAGGAGTGCCAATGACGATCTCGCTGCCCGACCTTCCGTACGCGAAGAACGCCCTCGAACCGCACATCAGCGCGGAGACGCTCGAGTTCCACCACGGCAAGCACCACAACGCGTACGTCACGAACCTGAACAAGCTCCTCGAGGGAAAGCCGGATGCGAGGAAGTCTCTCGAGGACCTGATTCGCGACTACGACGTAGGAACGCCGGTCTTCAACAACGCCGCGCAGGTCTGGAACCACATCTTCTATTGGTCCTCGATGCGTCCCGGCGGCGGCGGAGAGCCGAAGGGAGAGCTCTTCGACGCGATCAAACGCGACTTCGGTAGCTTCGACAGGTTCAAAGAGGAATTCTCGGCCGCCGCGACATCGCAGTTCGGCTCGGGATGGGCGTGGCTCGTGCTCGACAAGGGGAAGCTCGCCGTCACGAAGACGTCGAACGCGGATCTGCCCATGAAACACGGCCAGACCGCCCTCCTCACGATCGACGTGTGGGAGCACGCGTACTACATCGATTTTAGAAACCAGCGCCCCAAGTACGTCGAGACGTTCCTCGCCAGCCTGGCGAATTGGGAGCTCGCGACGATGAACCTCAAAGGCGCCTAGCAGATGGCGCGTAGCGTCGAGCTCCGCACGCTCGCGGCTGGGGCGTTCGCCTATGTCCTCCCCGAGCGCGTGCGCATCGCCATTGGCGGACCGGACGGGCCGTCATGGCTCGGCGGCGTGCTGACGTGCGTGGCCGGGAGCTCGGCGACCTACGGATGCGCGCTCAATGTGGCGGGCAAGATCGTCTCGGACGTCTACGTGATCGGCGCGAACGGAGAGCTTGGTGCGTACGTCGGCACGAAGAGCCTCGCGCGCATTCTCGGGCTCTGGGAAAAGCAGATCGTGATGGAGGAGGTCGTCCTCTCGCGGGACGCGATGTCGATGCTCGTCCTGATCCAAGGGGCGAGCGCGCGTTCGCTCGTCGAAAGCGCTGGGCTCGGGGAGGTCGCGTTGCCGCTCGACGACGTCGCCGGTGGTTGCGTCATCGAGGCCGACGCGGCGGCGATCCCCGACCTGATGACGACGCTCCATGAAGCGGGGGTCACGCGACTACGAGAGGCCGAGCTTGCTTCGCTTCGCGTCCAAGCCGCGCGCGCGACGTTTGGCGCGGACTTCGTCGTCGAGACGAGCAGCGTGCACGAGCTGGGGCTGGAGCACCGCGCGGTCAGCCACACGAAGGGCATGTATCTCGGGCATCGCGCCGTCTGCTCGACGGAGATGCGCGGCCGGGCCTCGCGGCGGCTCGTGCAGCTTCGTTTCGACTCGCACGGGAAGGACGTCGTCCTTCCCGGCGCGGAGGTCAACATCGAGGGGCAGGCGATTGGCTCGATCACGACGTCGACTGCGCTCGACCGCGCCGTATTCGCACTCGCGATGGTGAAGCACTCCGAGGTCGCGCAAGGGACGCGCGTTCGCGTGGGCGATCTCGCTGGGGAGATCACGCAGCTCGCCGGCTAGACGCGGTAGGCCGAGCCTTCCGACCTTCGGGAGCTGAAGGGCTCGATCGATTCCGCCAACGTGCCGGCGTCCGGTCGAGCTTCGCGCGGGAGTGGCCGAATCGAAGATGAAAGTCATTTTCATTTGGGCCCCGCAGCGCTAGGTTTTGGCCGTGATCGGATCCCCTGGGGGGAACACGAACGTCGCTCTCGGGCTGGGGCTCGTCGTTGCCGGTGCCGCGAGCCTCTATCTGGCCTCTCCGCACCAGCGCTGGCTCGCGGCTCCATTGCCTGCTCGGCCCGCGCGCGCGGTCGCGCTCGCGCTGCTCGTGGCCAGCCCGATCGCGTTCTCTCGCGCGATGCAGATGGTGCCGGCCGTTTTCACGTTCGTCGCCTCGCTCATGCTGCTGCTCGTCCTGTTGCCGTATGTCGGGGGCGCGCTCGTCGCCCTGCGACGCCGTCGCTGACATGTCGACGACGAAGGGACCTGACACGATCCGGCGCGATTGGATTTCCAAGTCGCTGGCCGGGGCGCTGCTCGGCTTCTCGCTCGCTCTGGGCTGCAGCGGGCTCTTCGCGCGTCTTGCGTCCGGCATGGTGATGGCCCTGAAGGTGCAGCTGACGATGTGGATGGTCATGCCGATCTGGCTGGCCGTCCTCAGTGGCTGCTTCCTCTTCCGCAGCGGCAAGCGAGCCTGGCTCTGGCTGGGCGTCGCCAACCTCGTGGTGTTCGGTGCCTTCGCGGCGACGCGCCTGTTCTGAACGTCCGACCCGAAAGGAAGAACGACGTGCGCTCCGAGATCATCCGCATCTACAAGATCGTCCACACGTGGACGGGGATCCTCGCGGGCATGGCGCTGTTCATCGCCTTCTACGCGGGTGCGATCACCGCCTTCAAAGAGCCCCTCGCGCGCTGGGCCTCTCCGCCCGCCGCGACCTCGATGGTCCCGCTCGAGGACGCGCAGAGCTTGATCACACGTACGCTGACGGCCCATCCGGAGGCCGCCCGGGAGCTTCGCGTGAACCTGCGACCGTCCGAGCAAGTGACGGCCCGGGTCGAGTGGGAGATCCACGATGAAGATGCCGACGAGCACGATCGCCTGTCGGCGCGACACTACGTTGCCACCGTCGACGAGGAGGGCGCGGTGCGCGTCGACGAGGCTCACCCCTCCCGGCTCGCGGAGCTCATCGACGTGCTCCACCGCGTGGTGGGGTTGCCGGTGGATGGAGATCTCAGCCGCTCCATCATGGGGGTGATCGCGACGCTCTACGCCCTGGCCCTCGTCTCGGGCGTGATCGTGCTCCTGCCTTCGCTGGTGAAGGACTTCTTCGCGCTGCGCGTGGGCAACAACCTGAAGCGCATGTGGCTCGACGCGCACAACGTCGTGGGCGTCGTCAGTCTGCCGTTTCACCTCGTGATGGCCGTGACGGCGGCGGTGTTCGCGTTCCACGACGGGATCTACTTCGTGCAAGACAAGATGATCCACGACGGCAAGCGGTCCGCGGCCTTCCAGGCGCGCAGCGCGCCGTCCGGCGGCGAGCCACGCGATCCGGCGGCGATGCTTCCGCCCACCGAGCTCGTGGCGCGCGTCGAGGCGCTGTCGCCGACCTTCGAGCCGACGATGCTGCAATACGTGCAGGTCACGGGGCCGCGAGCTGCGGTGCGTGTCTGGGGGCACGACGCTCGGTCACTCTCGCCGCGAGCGCAGGGCGGCTTCGCCATGGTCGATCCCTACAGCGGACGGGTGGTGAGCACGGATTACCTTCCGGGCCGTCAGGATGCGCCACAGACCCTCCTCAGCAGCTTCTTCGCGCTGCACTTCGGTACCTACGGCGGCCATCCAGCGAAGTGGGTGTACTTCCTGCTCGGCCTGCTCGGAGCCTGGCTCTTCTACAGCGGCAACCTCCTGTGGATCGAGACGCGCCGTCGAAAGGCTTCCCGGCGCGGTCAGGGGGAAATCCCCGCTCAGCGTCGCGACACGAGCCTGATGGCATCCGCCACCGTCGGCGTGTGTCTCGGCAGCATCTGCGGCATCTCGCTGACCATCGTCGCGGCCAAGTGGCTGCATGGTCACGTCGCCGATCTGAGCGCGTGGCACCGGTATTTGTATTACGCAATGTTCTTCGGCGCGATCGGGTGGGCGTTCGTCCGCGGGGGCGCGCGGGCCGCGGTGAACCTCCTGTGGCTGGCGGCGGCCCTCACCGTCGCCATTCCGCTGACCACGCTGCTCGCGTGGCTCTTCCCCTCGCTCGGCATGTGGGCGCATACGAGCGCGGCGCCGCTCGGCGTCGATGCGACGGCGCTCGCGGGAGCGCTCGGCTTCGCATGCCTCGCGCGGGCGACGTCTCGGCGGGTCTACGAGGGCCCAACCGACAGCGTCTGGTCTGTGCGCCGGCCCTTGCCCGCGGTCGCTGGCGCGGAAGCCGCCCCGGACGTCGAGCGCGCGACCGGATAGCAGCGTTCACGTCGCCATCGTCGTTCGAGACTCGAGGTCGGGCGACGCAAGAAGGCTGTCGCTCGTCGTCCTCGCCATCAACGTCGACATCCGCGGGAGAGCCACCTTCGAGATGGCTCTCCCGCGCGAACGGCTCAGCGCAGTCGAACGATGCCCCAGGTCGTACCGGTGATCGTCGCGCTCGCGCGCTCGGTCGCGACGATTCCGTCGTCGGTCACCTCGTAGATCCGCGGGTTGACCGTGTCGGTCGTGTCGAACGTCGGCGTCACCGTGAAGCCCGTGTCGAGGAGCGCGGGTAGGACGCTCGCGGACTTCAACGGTGCGTCGAGGATCTCGAGCGACGGCGTGTCGCCCACCGTCAGGCGCGCGGTCTTCCAGACCGCCGCGCTCGAGAGCTGGCGTGGGTTCGTGAACGACGCGACCTGCGGTGCCGTGGTGTCGAGCACGTGGAGGAGCGGCGTGCCGCCGGGAGAAGCCGCCAGCGAGCCGACCGGTGCGCCGTTCGCGAGCGCGTTGAGCTTGACCGTGTACGACGCGTCGAACTGGTTCGTCGTGACGTTGAACCGGCGCAAGCACGGCTCCGGTCCGTTGGCGGCGTTCAGGTGGTGGACCGACGTGCCCACGGCCTCGGTCGCGATGTACAGCCAGTCACCGACGAGCACGGCGTCGCGCCCGTACCCGCAGCCGGCCTCGTCGACGACGATCTGGGCCGTGTCGGTGGCGGAGTCGATGATGACGACCGCGTACGCGGAGGGGACCTTGATCGTCCCGGCCATGCGGCTATCCCACGCCACGAACGAGTAGAGCTTGCTGCCCTGGCGGTGCGCCGGCGTGGCGCTGAACGACGTCGTGTAGTTCGTCCCCGGGTTGGCGGGATCCGGGCGGATGACGCCCGAGAGATCGATCGCTCCCGTCACCGTGAGCTCCGTGGGGTTCCAGACGACGACCTTCCCCTCGCGCGAGAACCAGTAGGCCTTGTTCGCGTCGATGAACTCGAACGCCGAGCTGTAGCCGGCGAGGCCCGTCAGGCCCTGCACCGCGAAGTCGACGGTGCCATTCGCTTGGAGCTTGCTGTTGGCGTCGAGCGTGTATCGCGTCACCGCCGAGCTCGTGGAGTTGCCCACGAACAGCGTGCGGCCGCGGGCCGGTCCGCCCGCGACGGCGCCTCCCGGCACCTCGATCTGGGCGCTCTCGGGCTTGAGGTCACCGGTGAGCGTCTCGCTGACGATGATGTAGCTCGTCTGCTCGGTCCCGCCCGTGGCCGCGGGCAAGCTGACGACCGCGTAGAGCGGGGGCACGCTCGGGTCGTCGTCGCCGTTCGATCCGGGGTTCGTCCCCGGAGGCGGGGTCGTCCCTGGGCCGGTCCCGCCTCCCGGGTTGCTCGCGGAGTTGTCGTCGCTGCACGCCCAGACGCCTGCGGAGAGGAGGGCCGCGCAGGCGGCCGTGAAGAGGGAAAGTCGGTGGGAGGACAAGCGCATGGTTGATTCCTTTCAGTAGTCCACGGTCCATTTCGTGAAGAACGCCCGACCTGGGCGCTGCACGCCGTAGAAGTCGAAGAGCTTGGCGTCGGTGAGGTTCTGCACCTCGAGGGTCGCCGCGAGCCGGAGCGCCGCGCCGTGCAGCGCGTACGTCAGCGACGCGCCCTGCGAGAGCTGCATGTCGATGATCAGCCGCTCGGCGTTCTGCGCCAGGCTCTCCCAACCGCGGAAGAACGAGTGCACGTAGCGCATGCTCCATGCGAGCTCGACGACGTCGGTGGGCACGACGACGCGTCGGCCGCGCAGGCGCACCGACGCGTTCGACAGCAGGTACGGAATGTTCGGGATGCGGTCGCCGGCCTGCTTGGCGAGAGGGCCTTCGGACGAACGATTGCGCAGGTCTTGATACGTGACGCGCCCATCGACGACGAGCCAGTCGCCGCCCGGCACCGTCCAGCCGAGCCCGCCCTCGACGCCCAGCGCGCGTGCCTGCCAGACGTTCGCGTAGCTCAGGTACTCGCCCTGGGCGAAGAGCGCGATCATGTCGTCGGTCCACCGCGCGAAGCCGTTCGCCGAGGCGCGAACGGTCCCGGCCCGCGTCCGGAGGTCTTCGACGAGCACGCCGAGGTTCGCGTTGTGGCTCGTCTCGGGGCGGAGGCCGAGGCTGTCGGCGACGAGCATCCCGTCGCCGAACAGCTCGTCGGTGCTGGGCTGGCGCATCGCGTATTCGTAGGAGCCCTTCACGTAGAGCTCGCGCGTCCACTGCATCCGCAGGCTCTCGCCGCCTCCGGCCCGGAAGATGTTGCGGGACATGTCGCGCCACTCGCCCGTGGCGAGGAGCGCCTGGCTATCGGTCGAGAGGCTGTAGCCCTTGACGAACGCGATGCTCGTCAGGCGCTCGGAGAAGAACTTGGATTCGAGCTCGACGCCGGCGACGCCGGTGAAGAGGCGCCGCGGCTGCGCGAGCGGGTCGTAGCCCGGACCGCGGAGTCGGTTCTTTCCGGATCGATCCGCGTACGTCGGTGCGAGCGCGAAGCGGAGGAGGTGATCGTCCGACAGGCGATGCGTCAGCGTCGAACGGAGGAAGATCGTGTCGGTCCGGAGATCCCGGTCGGTCGGCGTGCCGGAGAGCTCGCCCCGCACCGTCACGGGGGTTCGCGGGGCGCATCGGCCATACCAGTCGTAGACGCAGTTCGACAGGTCGCGGAACAGCGCCGTCGCTTGCGCGTAGCCCGCGATCGCTTCGAGGCGCGTGCTCGGTCCGACGCCGAGCGCGTATTTCACGTTCGCGCCCGAGCTCCGCCGCGCGAACGTGACCTCGCCGTAGGGGCGCGCCATCGTCGCGCCGTTCTGTACGTCGTTGTCGAACGCGGAGACGAACCCTTGCAGGACGAGTCGATCGGCCCACGGCCTATCGGCGATCCCGACGCCGACGGTGGTGCCCGAGCCGCGGTAGCCGTCGTGGAAGCGTGGTACGGTCGCGGGGCGGGGCCGGCCCTGGGGGTCAGGAGTCGAGACATCGACGCGGTAGTCGTTGTCCGCGAGGTCGAGGAACGTCGCGCTTCGGACGAAGAGGCCGCTCGGGCGGTGCACGTACCGTGCGGAGAGCGTCGCGCGATGCGTGCCGAACGATCCCATCTGGTACGAGGCCGTCGCGCGGCTCTTGCGCACGTCTTCGTCCGTCACGAGGTGCACCGCACCGCCGAGCGCGTCGGCGCCGAAGCGAACGGGCACGACGCCCTGGTAGACCTCGACGCGATCGACCAGGTTGACGGGGACGTTGGCAACGCCGGCCGAGTACCCCATGAGCTCGAGGGGGACGCCGTCGAGGAAGAAGCGCAGGCGCTCTCCGCTGAGCCCGCCGAGAGAGAAGGCGCTGCGCGAGCCGAGTGCTCCGGCTCGCTGCACCGTCACCGGCGTGCTCCGCGCGAGGACCTCGCCGAGGTCGGCGGTGTTCCGCTTCGCCTCCTCGGTGTCGACGACCGTGACCGCGTACGCCGAGCGCCGGAGCGCGTTCGCGCGCGAGGCGCCGCGTACGGACACCTCGTCGATCTGGCCGGGGGGTTTCGCTGGTGTGGGAGCCTCTCGAGGCTCTGCCGTATCTCGATGCTCGGGGGTCTCGGAGGTTCGGACTGGTGAGCGGTCGGGGGTGGCCGCGCCGGTATCGGGCTCGGGCTCGCCCGCGAGCGCGGGGGACGTGCACACGGCGACGCTGGCCGAGAGCCAGGCACCCCTCACGAAGCGCATCGAGCCACGCCGCTTCATGCGGAAAATTCCACCATCGCCAGCGGTGCTTATAGCAAATGGTTTTCATTTTCAATAAGGCCCGCGGCCGGCCACGAACAGGCACGCCCAACGGCTCTGCTTGCTCATGACGTCAGTCCGTCTCCACGGTCGTGGGGGACGGCCCGGCGTCCGCGCTGGGAGAAACGAAGGAGCTCTCGCATCGAGCCCTCAAGTTCCGAGCGTCCGCGCCGTTCCTTCTCGGGAGAGGGCTTTCGATGCGAACCGCACCAAGCGTCAAGCCGCTCCCGAAGCTCGGGGACGCGGACGCGGAAGAGGAAGAGCGAACGATCCGGCGTCCCCCCATGCGGGCCGTCCAGCAGCCGGCTGTCTGCGCGTACACGACCCGTGTGACGAGGTCCGTGGAGAAGGTGGACGCGCGGCTCATCGCGATCGCGCGAGGCGAGCTCGATCCGGAGCGGACGCTGGCGGACTCTCAGTTGCCTCCGACGCTTCCTCCGGCGCCGTCGTCGTCGGTGATCCCTCTCACGGACGACGACTTGATCGAGGTCGGCGAGGACTGGCTCGCCATGGGTGTCGAGCCGGATCCGTTCCCGATGAAGTGACCCTCCCGCCGTCCCGCTAAAGGTCGAGGACGAGCCGAGCCGAGCGCGCGCGCGATACGCACACCATCATCGTGCCGCCCTTCGCTCGCTCTTCGGGCGTCAACAAGGAGTCGCGGTGATCGGGCTCGCCCTCGAGGACCTTCGTCTCGCACGTGCCGCAGAACCCCTCGCAGCAGGAGCACGGGACCTGCACCCCCGCCGCCTCGATCGCGTCGAGGATCGATTGATCGGGCGCGACACGGAGGGTGAGGCGCGATCGCTGCAGGACGACCTCGAAGCTTCGATCCTGCGCGCCGCGTGCCTCGCCGGGGGTCGCCGCCGCGAAGCGCTCGACGTGGAGCGCCCCGGGCGGCAAGGTCTTGCATGCGACCTCGACGGCGCGAATGAGCCCGTCGGGGCCGCAGCAATAGACAGCCGTATTCGGCCCGGCCGTGGCGACGAAGGACTGCACGTCGACGACGCCGAGCTCGTCTGTCGGTCGGATCGTGACGTGCTCCGGGTAGGCCTCGAGCTCGCGCACGAAAGCCATCGTGCAGCGGCGGCGGCCAAGGTAGTGGAGTTTCCACGGACGCTGCCGGTCGGCGATTGCGCGCACCATCGGCAACAACGGCGTTATCCCGATGCCCCCGGCGACGAGCCGGTAGTCCTCCGCGTCGACCAGCTCGAAGTGGTTCTTCGGACCTCGCGCGGGGAGTCGATCCCCCGGTCGCAGGCGCGAGTGGATCCACTCCGAGCCGCCGCGGCTCTTCGGTTCGCGCAGGACGGCGATGCGCCAGCGCGCGCGGTCGCTCGGATCGCCGCATAACGAGTACTGCCGTTTGAGCCCGGCGCCCACGGTGACCTCGATGTGCGCGCCGGGCGACCACGTAGGAAGCGGCGCGCCATCCGGATGTTCGAGCCAGACGGACAGCACGCCCTCGGCTTCCCACACCGTCGAGCGGACGAGGAGGTTCAGGTCCGCGCCGGCACCGGTCGCAGTAGTAGTCGGGTGGCCCGTCACGCTTGCACGAGGTCCGCGATCGTTGCGGCGAGGGCCTCGGCGCTCTGCGCGTTCTGACCGGTGACGAGGTTGCCGTCACGTACCACGTGGCTCTTCCACGGCGCGCCCGCAGAGAACACGCCGCCGAGCTCGCGCATCCGATCCTCCACGAGGAAAGGCATGACCTCGGTCATCTGAATCTCGGCTTCTTCGACGTTGAGGAAGCCCGTAACCCGTCGCCCGTGGAGGACGGAGGCGCCGTCCGGCCGCTTGGCCGCGAGGAGGCCGGCGACTCCGTGGCAGAGCGCAGCGACGACTGCGCCCCGCCGATCGGCGTCTGCCACGAGCCGTGCGAGCTCCGCATCGTTCGGCAGGTCCCACATCACGCCGTGACCGCCGGCGATCCAGATCACGGCATAGTCTTCGGCGCGGACGTCGCGAAGCGCCAAGGTCGCGCCGATCGCCTCCTGCGCGACCGCGTCACCGCGAAAACGCGCGGATATGGACCCGGGCTCGTCCCCCCACGCGAGGCCACCGGGATCGGCGGGTGCCGGCCCGCCGCGAGGCGATGCGAAGTCGATCGCGAGCCCGACCTCCTGGAATGCGTAGTAAGGCGCGGCGACCTCCACGAGATAGTAGCCGGTCGTCTTTCCGGTGTTGCCGAGGTCTGCGTGCGAAGTCAGGACGATGAGTGCGCGCTTGGCTGTCATGGCGAGTTCTCCGTGCGAAGGGGGCTTTCGGAACAGTGAGCGGCGAGATCAGCGCGGGTGAGCCGCGGCCGGGTTCGCTCGAGGCAGCTCCTTGAGGTAGCGGAGGAAGCGCGCGAGCGCGCGATCGCTCCGGGTCAGCTTCTCCGGAGAAAATCGCATCGTGGAGAGGATCGGCACGTCCTGCATGACGACGTCCGTCTCGAACCCCATGGCCCAGGCCAGGTATTCCTGTGCAGCCTTGTCGCCGGCTTCCGAGCCGTCACCCTTGGTCGTCGCGATGATGAAGTAGCTCGTGAGGTGGCCCGAGCGGGTCAGCGTGCACGGGTACAGGAACCCCAGCCAACGGCCGTTCAGCGGGCCCTGCTGGACGAAGATGTTCGAGCCCACGATGCCGAGGCGGTAGGCGAGCGGCAGGTCCTGAATCGTGCCCCGAAGATCGTAGAAAACATTGAACTGGCCCCACTCGATATGCTCGTCGGGATCGTCGTGCGCCATCGTCACGCCGTGCACGACGCGGATGTGCTGGAAGTCGAGCGTGTTGCACATGAACTCCCAGGGCTCGCATCGGACGTCCATCACCTTGACGGGGTGGAAGACGAGCTCCTCATCCGGAATGTCGAAGCCGGGTATATCGAATAGCGGCTTTTCCCCGTTGAATGCCCAGATGAGGCCGTACTTCTCGGCCGTTGGGTAATGGAACAGGTCCGCGCGCCTGGGTACGGGATCGCCGCTGCCTGTTCGTACGCACTTACCGGATTGGTCGTATTGCCAGTGATGGAACGGACAGCGCAGGCAGTTGTCGACGACCTGGCCGACGGTCAGATCGGCCCCCATGTGTGGGCAGTACGAGCTCACGACAGAAGCGACGCCGTTCTGTCCTCGGAAGACGGCGACGCGCCCGTCGAGGACCTCGCGGCTGATCACCTGTCCGGGGGCGACGTCGGCGGATGTCGCAACGGGAAACCAGGTCTGCGAATAGAGACCTCCGGTACCTTCCCGGAGTGAACGAGCCACGGGTTGAACGCTCGAGTCCTGGACTGCGGTCATGGCAAGGCTCCTTTGCTGTAGGTCCGTCGAAACGGCTCCCGCGCCGGCGCACACGTACGTACGCACGCACGCCGCGCGCTTCAGCGACCGTAGGTCCACCCCGGATCTGCGGCTATCCGATCACCGCAGCGACGATCCGTTATTCGCAGCGAACTTTGGATGAAGCGTCGGAGCCCGAGCGCAGCGTCTGCGAAGGAGGCTCGCCGTATCGCTCTTGGTACGCCGCAGCGAAGCGCCCGAGGTGCGTGAAACCCCAGCGCGTCGCGACTTCGGTCACCGTCACGCCCGCGGCGAGATCCGCGGCCAGTAGATCGTGATGGACGCGCGCGAGCCGGACCTGCCGCAAGTAGGACATGGGTGACATCCCCACGTAGCGCTGGAACCCGGCTTCGAGCGAACGCACGCTCCGGCCCACTGCGGAGGCGAGCTCGGCGACGGTCAGCGGCTCGTCGGCACGGGCCTCGATGATGTCGACCGCGCGCTTGACCGTGCCAGGACGAACTGCCGCCTGCGGCGCGGCGAGGGAGTCGGAGTGGTCGTGCCTCTGGGCGAGGAGGAGCCCGGTGAGGAGGACGTTCTCGAGGTGCGCGGCGACGAGCGGCTGCGCGACGATTCCGTCGGACCGCTCGAACTCCGAGACCAGCCACCGCACGGCGGCGAGCCAGCTCGCGGCCAAGCCTGTGGTGAGGTCCATTCCAAGGTCGAATCGGATCGGGTGGCGGACGGGGCGGCCGAGCAGGCGTTCGAGGTGCTGCTCGAGCGCGCGACGCTCGAGCTTCACGGCGAGTTGCGCGCAATCGCGCTCCCAGTCGACGGCGACGTGCTTCCCCGGGCTGAATACCGCCGCGCGCGTCGGTGAGGAGATGACCTCCTGTCCTCCGCAGGTCGACCGCGTCCGGCCCGTGAGCGGAATGTTGACGTGATACGACGATACGAGCTCGTCCGTCGTCAGGTGAACGGCTGCCTCGTAGCGCGCGTAGCCGACGGTCACCACGCCGAGTGACGCGGCGTTGAGCTGGGCGTCGACGCGCGCCTGTCGCTCGCGGACACGGAGCTGGATCGGACAGTAGACCGAGCTCGAGAGCTCGCTCGCCTCGTCGATCCTCGACGTCCGATACACAAGGTGCCGCGCGAGCGGCGGCTCTCGCAGGGGGTCGCGCATCGATGTTTCTCGAGGGCGCGCCGCGCTCGGCTCGCCACGCCTCGCTCCATGACGTAGCACGGCGCACGCGAACGACGAAATCGCGAGGCCCGACGACGAACGACGAGGCCACTGCGTCGCGGGCATCTTCACGAAACCGTGATCCGAATTGATCGTCCGGACGAGGTTGATCGTCGGCAGACGCACAGCCATCATTGCGACGTGCCGACGAGTCAGGTGAGCGTGCGAACCTATAGCGGCGAGCAGACCTCCCATCGGCACGAGTGGGATCAGATCATCTTGCCGCTCGAGGGAACGCTGACGCTGGCGGTGGGGGCTCGTGAAGGTCGCGTCCGCCGTCTCGCCGGAGGCCTCGTCAGGGGAGGCGAGAGCCATGCCTTCGCGGCGAAGGGCTCGAACCGCTTCGTCGTCATCGACGTCGACACGCAGGAGCTTTCGGCGGTCGACGCCGCGCGCGCATGGCTCGATCGCGTAGGGCGAGGGAGGATCTTCTTCGACCTCGACCCAGTGCTCGTCGACACCGCTCGATGCGCCGCCGCGAGCTCCGACCGATCGTCGTCGTCGCTGCGCGAAGAGTGGGCGCGTCTCCTCGTCTTGATGATCGCCGAGCGCAGCGTGGATGAGCCCGCAAAGGCCCGCTCGTCGTCGCGGCTTCGCAAGATCCTCGCCTTCATCGAACAGAATGCGTCTCGGCAACTCACGGTTGCCGAGATGGCGGCGGTGGCCGAGCTCGGCGCGAGCCAGGTTCACTGGCTCTTTCGCCACGTCGTCGGGTGCACGCCGCAGGAGTACGCGACGCGCGTTCGCCTTGTCGGTGCGCGCAACGCTGTCGCCACCACGGAGCGATCACTCGCGAGCATCGCGCTCGACTGGGGCTACGCCGATCAGGCGAGCTTCACGCGAGCGTTTCGAAGACAGTTCGGCTACACGCCGGGCGCGCAGCGGCGAGTGGAGAAGCGGTCCAAAAGGCCGTAGACGCGGACAAGACAGCGCGGCTTCGAAGGCGCATCGTCCCTCGCGAAAGAGACGAGGAGCAAGCGCATGAGCGAACCGATTCTCGAGCTGCGTCCGATGATTGAGCGCGACCTCGACGGCCTCTGGGAGGCATTCTCGGAGGTCATCGAGGAGGGCACGAGCTACGTCCAGGACGAACACACGACCCGCGACGCTTTCGCGGAATACTGGCTCGCACGAGGAGGCGAGCAGTGGGGCGCCGCTGCCGACGGGCGCGTCGCCGGCGCCTACACGCTCCGAGCCAACCACGTCGGGCGCGGCTCGCACGTCGCCACGGCTTCGTACGTCGTTGCGCGTTCGGCACGTGGGCAGCGGCTCGGGAGGCGCATGGGCGAGCACTCGATCGGTCGCGCGCGCGCCCTCGGATTTCGGGCGATTCAGTTCAATCTCGTCGTGAGCTCGAACGCGCCAGCGGTGGCGCTCTGGGGCGCTCTCGGCTTCGAGATCGTCGGGACGCTGCCAGGAGCCTTTCGCGATCGGATACGCGGCTTCGTCGACGCGCACGTGATGTACCTGAAGCTCGATCAGGGATGAACGATCACTTCCGCGCCACGTGAGCGCGAGTTGCGCTCTTCGTCTTCGCGGTCGCCTTGGCCTTGGCCTTCGCGGTCGTCTTGGCCTTGGCCTTCGTCTTCGGAGGAGGCGGTTTGCCGGCACCGCGTTTCCGCGCACGCGCCGTGCTCTCGCGCTCGATCGCTTCGATGACGTGACTCGGCATCTTCACGTCGCCCTCGCGCACGCTCGTCTTGCCGTTCGCGATCTCGAAACGTAATCCCGAGTCCGAATCGAACACATGATGGAAGAGGACCCTGCCCTTGGCCTCGAGCTCCTGGGCGGCGTCGAGGACCGCCTCGACGCCGCCCACCTCGTCGCGATGTAGGAAGCCGCGGAACGTCACGACGGGGCCCTCGCCGACGGCGTCGAAGAAATAGGAGCTGAGCTCGTTCGGAGGGGCGCTCGGATCGACGGGCGCCTCGCGTGCAGTCCACTCGAGCACCTGGCCGACCGTGACCTTGCCTTGTCTCGCCAGCTCCGCAGGGGAGCGGCGCGCCAGGCCTTCGGGCCATTGGCGGTCGGAAAGCGAACGTTACCGTCGACGAGATAGAACCAAGCCATTCTGCGGGTCTCCTACTGACCTTCGGGAGCTGACGAGCTCAGTTCTCGATCGTGTAGCAGTCGAAGCGATACGTGCTCGACGCGGCGGCTTCGATCTCGCGCGCGACCTTCATGCCGAGCTCTTTCCAGGTCTCGTCCCCATCCGCCATGACCTCTTCGGGCATGCCGTAATAGTTGTACGACGCGTAGAGGAGCATGCAGAGAGCACCGGACTCGGTCTCCCCGTAGTCGTAGCGGCGCGGCTCGATCGCTTCGTCGTGCTCGTCCTTCACGTCGAGCTTTCGCGTGGCCTGCCGCATCATCTCGACGATCGCGTTCTGCTCTTGCTCGTCGATCTCGTTGCTGTCGGCGCGTCGAACGAACAAGGCGGGACCAAAGGCGGACATGCGCGAACGTTAATCGAGCCGTCTGCCGCGGACGACGACGCGAGATGCAGTGCGCTCCGCAGGCATGTACGTAGTACAGGGGCCAGAGCCACTTCGCTGCGAAGCGAGTTCCGGATGTCTTCGCGTGTGCGCGCATCCAGGCGATGAGCGCCGGAGCCCCCCTCGGGCCGTCGAGCTTCGCGAATGCTTTGCCGTGGGCCTCCCACTTCGCTGCGGAGCCGCGCGCGGGGCGGTCGGCGCGGGTCGAGCGGAAGTGCCCGCTCGACCCGGCGCGCGAGCGGGCAGTCGCTATGCGGTCACTCGCACTCGAGCTTTCGGAGCGCGTCGATCTCGGCCAAGAGGGCAGGCTCGTTGACGAGGGCCTCGATGGCCTCGTCGTCGAGGCCGAGGCCGGGGACGTCCTTCGTCGCCTGGAGGTAGAACCAGCCACGATCCCAGATCGAGAGCGTCGCCTGACGCCAGCACGCGTCTTCGCTGATCAGCTTGTACGCGTCAGGGTAGTCGGTCCGCGCCATCGCGAGGTAGCGCTCGATGTACCAGAGGAACGTGAGGATGCCGTCGCGTTCGCTCGCATTCGAGCGGGCGTACTGCTCCTTGAAGGCGAGCGCCGTCGCGAGCGAGTTCACGTACTGCGTGGCCTCTTCGAGGACGAAGTTGTAGCCTTGCGCGCCGCTCTGGCCGGTGAGATACGTGTTCGCGTAGTTGTCACAGCCCTTCGCGCCGCCGCCGCAGGGCGTCCGCTTCCGGGCGTGAGCGTCCTTCGTGATGAGGCTGCGCGCGAACGTCTTGCCGCCGCGGCTCGTCGTGTCGCCGGCCTTGCACATGAACGTGAGGTCGGGGCGGATCACGTAGGCGGACTCGTCTCGGCTCGACTTGCCGAGGTCGTAGAAGTGCCCGCACTCGTGAACGGCCGTCGAGGCACTGCGCATGACGCCGTCTGCGCTCGACCTGTTTCCGAGGAAGACGTCGACGCAGTCACCCGACGGCGTCGAGCGAGGGCTCGCCATGCCACCCTGCACGATCGCCTTGCCGACCGGATAACGCTTCTCGAGCGCCGTGAGGAGGAACTCCTTTGCCGTCTCCCGCGAGAACGGCACGCCGGTGAGGCTCGTCTCCGTCGGGAGCGGCTCGGTGTATGCGTTCTGCCCGCAGCCCGGCTTCTCCGGCTTCGGCGCCGGCGTACCGGCGTCGCCCTTGCCGTTGCCGTCACCGTCACCGTTGCCGTTGCCGTTGCCGTCACCGTTGCCGGTACCGTCGCCGTTGCCGTCTCCGCCGGTCGGCGGAACATCCACCGGCGTCGTGCCGTCGAGGCTACTGGCGTTCTGCGGAGTGTCGTCGGTCCCGCAGCCGGCGCTCGTAACACACGCGAACGTGACGAGCCCGAGCGCGATCCATCCAAGAGCGGTGTGCTGCTTTCCCATGGGCAGGCTTGTCGCATTGCCCAATCGGATTTCAAAACAGGCCGATGGTCGGAGACTGCTTTGAAGCTCATCCAACCAACGAAGCTCGTCCGCGAATCCAAAGTCGAGCTCGCGAGTCCCTTGTCCGGCTCGATGGAGCTCAGTGTGCTCGGGCGAGATCGGGCCGGCGCTTCGCTCGTGCAGTGTCGGAAGCGGCCTTGCGCTCGACTTCGAGCACACGGTTCGTCGTTCGGAGGAGCGCGTCCGCGCTGAGGCTGAGCGAGTCGATCCCTCTCTCCACGAGGAACGCGGCAAGCTCGGGATAGTCGCTCGGCGCTTGCCCGCAGATGCCGACCTTGCGTCCTCGGGCATGGGCGATCTCGAGGAGGTGCTCGAACGAGCGCATCACCGCTTCGCTTCGCTCGTCGAAGAGGCGGGTCACCGACGTCGAGTCGCGATCCACTCCCAGCGTGAGCTGAGTGAGGTCGTTCGATCCGATCGAGAAGCCATCGAAGATCTCCGCGAACCGGTCGGCGAGCAGGATGTTCGACGGGATCTCGGCCACCAGGTAGACCTCGAGGCCAAGCTCCCCGCGAACGAGGCCACCTTCGCGCATCGTCTCGAGGACACGCGTGCCTTCCTCCGGAGTGCGACAGAACGGGATCATCACGGCGAGGTTCCGGAGGCCCATCGTCTCCCGAACACGGCGGACGGCGGCGACCTCGAGGAGGAAGCCCTCCTTGTATCGGGGGTCGTAGTAGCGGCTCGCGCCACGCCAGCCGAGCATGGGATTGGGCTCGTGCGGCTCGAACGGCGCTCCACCGACGAGGTGAGCGTACTCGTTCGTCTTGAAGTCGCTGAACCGAAGGATGACCGGCCGCGGGTGGAACGCGGCGGCGATCGTCGCGATCCCTTGCGAGAGGCGGTCGACGAAGAACTCCGTCTTGTCGGAGTAGCCACGCGTCACTGCCTCGACGTCACGCTTCATCTCCGGCGCAAGGCTGTCGAATCGCGTCAGTGCGAGCGGATGGACACCGACCCAGCCGGCGAAGACGAACTCCATCCGGGCCAGGCCGACGCCGTCGCTCGGGAGCATCGCGAGCTTCAGCGCGCGCTCGGGATTGCCGACGTTGAGCATGATCTTGGTTCGAGGATGCGCGAGAGACGACAGGTCGATCTCCTCGACCTCGAAAGGTAGCTCGCCGGCATAGACCGAGCCGACCTCGCCCTCGGCGCACGAGACCGTGATCGGCGCCCCGTTCGCGATCAACGCCATCGCGTCCTTCGCGCCTACGATCGCCGGCAGACCGAGCTCGCGCGCGACGATGGCCGCGTGGGACGTCCGGCCCCCTCGCTCCGTGACCACGGCGGCCGCCGCCTTCATCACGGGCTCCCAGTCCGGATCGGTCGTCTCGGTGACGAGCACCTCTCCTGGACGAAACCGATCGAGCTCGGCGGGGCCTCGGATGTGGTTCGCTCGCCCCGTCGCGATGGCGTTGCCGATGGCGAGCCCTTTGACGAGCACGCGCGCGCCGCCGTGAATCTCGTAGAGCCGGACCCGCGGTGTGACCCTCTGACCATGCACCGTCTCGGGACGCGCCTGCACGACGTAGAGCGCACCGGTCAGGCCGTCCTTCGCCCATTCGATGTCCATCGGAGTCGGCTGTCCTCGCAGCTCCGAATAGTGTCGCTCGATGCGTAGGGCCCAGTGCGCGAGCTCGAGCGCATCGTCATCGGAGAGCGAAAGACGGTCTCGGTCCGCCGGTGCCACCGGAGCGCTCTCGATCAGATCGGGGACCACGTCGTCGTAGACGAGCATCGTCTCCTTCGATCCGACCTTCTTCCAGACGAGGGGGCGGAAACCTCCCTCGAGGGTCGACTTGTGAACGAGGATCTGGTCGGGCACGACGCGTCCCTGCACGACGCTCTCTCCCAGACCCCAGCTCGAAGTGATGAGCACGACCCCTCGATGCCCGCTGTCGGGATCGAGCGTGAAGATGACGCCCGCGCTCGCGCGATCGGAGCGGACCATCTTCTGGATGCCCACGGAGACCGCGACCTTCATGTGGTCGAATCCCATGTCGAGCCGGTAGCTGATCGCGCGGGGCGTGAAGGCGCTCCCGAACGCGCGGCGGACCGACTCCTCGAGCGCCGCGAACCCTCGGATGTTGAGGAAGCTCTCGAGCTGTCCGGCGAAGCTCGCGGTCGGGAGGTCTTCGGCGGTGGCCGACGAACGCACCGCAACGTCGGTCGCCGGCTCGCCGTACTCCTCCGACATCAATCGGTAAGACGCATCGAGCTCGGCGACGACGAGTGGCGGGAGAGGCGCCCGCTGGATCAACTCGCGCACCTCGGTGGACCGGCGAACGAGATCGTGGATGTCCTCCTTCCTCACCTCTCGCATCGCCTCTCGGATGGGACCTTCGAGCTTCGATGCTGCGAGGTGCTCGCGGTAGGCGTCCGCCGTCAGCGCAAAGCCGCCGGGGACACGCACGCCGGCCGGCTCGAGCGTCGAGATCATTTCGCCGAGAGATGCATTCTTGCCGCCGACTAGGGCGACGTCGCCGAGCCGGAGCTCACCGAACTGGCGAACGAAACGCATGCGAGGGAGGTGCAGCACGCCACGTACCTCGTTGGTCACTCCTCAGTTTGCTCCTCGAATCAAACGCGGAGAGCCGGCTCTTCGATTGCCCTGCTGAGCCCGGCGCGAAGCTCGAATCCATTGCATCCGCAGGTGCCGAACACCCGGAGCGAGAACTTCGACAGCGAGGGCTGCATGCAGGCCGCCTCTTCCCCGTCGAGCGGCGCTTTGGCCGGCGAGTCGAAGTATTTGCAGTGACTGCAGTGCCCCCACTTCTTGTCTTGCTTCCTCTTCTCCATGGCGTGCCTCCGCGATGTCTCCGAGCATGCGCATCTCGTGCCTCGCCCGGGCCGGGAGGCGCTCGTGCCCGTCGGCGCCATGACCGCCCCGACGCCGAATCGCTCCCGTCGATCGAGCTCATCGATGTGGACCCGGAGTGGCGTCCCCAGAGCGAAGCCCGCGGTTGGTGTGTCGTTTGCGCTGCGTGTCACGGTCGCGGCGATCGTGCGTGCCGAGCGCGGTGATGAGAGGATGGGGTCGTCAGTGGACGTCGCCGCCCTGACTGCCCTCTCCCGTCTTGGCAACCCCACTCTTGATCTCGATCTTCCGGCTCTCCCGTCCGGGGATGGCGAGGGAGATCTCGAGGACGCCGTTGTCGAAGCTTGCCTCGATGCGCTCCGGGTTGATGCCCTCCGGGAGCGTGAGACGCCTCTCGAACGTTCCGTAGCGGCGCTCGCTGTAGAGCCGGCCGCCGACGGTTCTCTCCGCCTCCTGCTTACGCTCACCGGAGACGACGAGCTCGTTGCCGACGATCTCGACATTGACGTCTTCGCGGCGGAGCCCAGGCAGATCCGTGCGAAGTACGAGCTTGCCACCACGCTCGAACGTCTCGATGGCCGGCATCCAAACGTCACGTGCCATCTCGAACGGAGTGATTGGCGCGAAGAGCGATGATGATGGGCCGAAACCGACTCCCGAGAGGAAGCGGTCCATGTCATTCATCAGCCGTCGCATGGTGGCAAAGGGGCTTGCCCACTCCGAGGTCGCGAGCCCGCCACGCGGGGCACGCTCCAGCGCCGTCTTGCCTTGCTCTTCCGGTTGCGCGACCTGAACGCTGGTCGTCGTCTCCTGGGCTTTCTCCTCACTGCTTGTCTTCTGCTCTCGAGCCATGGCTCTGCTCCTGTGGTGTTTCGGTCGGGCCTCCGCGAGGCGCGCCGGTGCGTCGTCTCTCCTCGCGAAGCAACCGCCATACCCCTCGGCCAGGAGCGTCGTGCCGAGGTCTCGATCGCGGGAAACGGACCGTCACGCGTGGGGGACTGGCCTCGCGGACGCGCGCGCCTGAGGAAGGTAGGGGCGGTAGGCAGTCGAACAGCTCGGCTGTAAGCTGACGTTGATGTCTCGACGTCGAATCACGAACCTGGCCTCGATCCTCCCCATCGCGATCCTGCTCGGCGGGAGCATCGCGGCTTGCGTGGGCGAGGACGCCGCGACGCCGGTCTCGCCTGGCGGTGTCGATGCGGGGCTGCTCGACGATGCCGGAACGAGCGATCCGAGCAGCCTCCCGGACGGCGACGCCCCCGGCGCGGAGGACGCCAGCGCTCGTGGCATCGTGTTCGTCACCACCGCGAAGGTCGATGGTGCCTTCGCAGCGGAGGCCAAGTCGCCGATGGCGGCCGCGGACGCGATCTGCGCGAACGAAGCTGTCGCCGCCGGATTGAGCGGAACCTACGTTGCCTGGCTCTCGTACGAGGACGGCAACGGCACCAAGTTCAACGCGGCCGCGCGCATCGGCGAGATGCCGTACTACCTGCCGAAGGGCGACGACGGGAGCGCACCCGTCCTGTTCACGAAGGGGAAGCTCGATCTCGTGAAGAACGGCTCGAACGTCCCGCTCGATCGGACCGCCACTGGAGCACCGGTCGACTTCGACGAGAACCCGATGGTGGCGTGGGTGTGGACGGGCACCGAGGGCTCCGGCGAGGTCGCGCTCTCGACGTGCAAGTCCTGGACGAGCGCGTCCGCCAGCGATACCGGCGCCACTGGGAACGCGCGAAAGATCCCCGAGTCCACGACGACGGATTGGACCGCCCTCGGCAATCGTCCGTGCGATTCGAAGCGCCGCTTCTACTGCTTCCAGAAACCCTGAGACTCTGACGCGTTCCGGATGCGCTGCTGCCGCCGCGCGCGCGCATCGCGTCGCGAGCGTCATCGGCCTCCCACGTCGATGCGTGTCGGGTTGCGGGCGAAACGCGCCGCGAGCCCGTCGAGCGCCTTCTGCACCTCCGGCGCGGCGCTCTTCCTTGCTTCGGCGATCAACGCCGGAGTCTGCGGAGCATCGACCACCATCAGCGCGTTCGACGCTGCGCCGCGCGCCTCGCCGACGTGACGGACGAACGCCTCGACGAGGGCGCGTGCCGCGACCTCGCGGATCTGCGCCTCCTCCCCGCGTTCGGGCATCGTCTTCCATGCCCACGCGTTGCCTGCTCGACCGAGCGAGCGAGCGGTCACGCGCGCGGTCGCATCGTCGCTTGCGGTGCGGAGGCGCGCGGCCAGCGCTTCGACGACGTTCGCCCGGCGACACTCTCCCATGCCAGCGAGGATCGCGCGGGTCCGATCGCCGGAGCCCGACGATGCAAGTGCCGCGAGGAGGCGGGTCGCAGCCTCGTCGTTGCCGATGCGCGCGATCGCCTCGCTTACCGTGCGCGTCGTCTCCACTTCCTCCGCCGGATCGTCGAGGATCGCCGAGAGGACGGCGAGGCTTCGCTTGTCGTGAAGCAGCCCGACGGCCTCGATGAGGTCCCGGCGCAGCGCCGGCGCCGCTGCTGCGGGGACGTCGCGCGGGAAGGAGAAGGCCAGCATCTCCAGTGCGGGCATCAGCGCGCTCGGACCGAGCTTCGCGACATAGAGCGCGATGGGAGCTTTGCGTGCGCGCGCGCGGGCGTCTGCCTCGGGCGCAAGGGCGACGATCTTGCTCACCGCTGCGAAGGAGCGGGGCTCGGCCGTGCGCGCTCGAGCGACGTCGCGACGGAGATCGGCTAGCTGCTGCGCGGGCATCCGCGCTGCCGCGACCTGAATTTCGGGTGCTGCGGCGAGCGCGGTCTCGGGGACCGCCGCACCGCCCAGCGCGAGACAACAGGCCGTGAGGAAAAGGTGCCTCTTCGTCAGCATCGTCTTCATCGTCCGCTCTCCCACCAGCGAGCCTCGGGGACTCGCCGGGTCGTGTTCGAGCCGCAGTGCACTTCACCGAAGATGCGGTGGTATGCGTCCCAGTCCTCCACCCAGTTGACGTTGATCCCGATGTTGCCGAGCGACTCTTCGAACGCGGCCTTGAAGATGTCCACGCCGTCGATCCGCGGACCATGGGGATCGGGGGCAGCGAAGCGGGTGTCGGAGAGATAGACGCCGTTCACCATGCCCGGCTGGTAGGCCACCGATTTGCCCGCGTGGTACGTGTGGAGGAACGGGACCTTGATGATCTCTTCGTCCGTGAGCCCGATCTCCTTCTTCAGGATCGCGAGCTGTGCGTCGACCTCGGCGGCGGCCTCCGCGCTCGCCTGCATGACCTCGCGATCGGCGAGGACCTGATCGATCGTCACCTCGGCCGGGCTAGCCTCCCCCGTGTCGACGTCGATCCACGAGTAGCCGATGAACATCGGCACGTTGCCGTGCCCCGCTCGCGACGCGTTCGCGAGCATCTTCATCGAGAGACGCGCGTCGTTCGCGAGCAGCGCCCAGCCGCGCGGCGACGGCGCCCTCACGAAGGAGATCGTCTCGTCGACGTGGCCGACGAAGAGCCACGAGGTGTCGATCTCGATCTGCGGCTGCTGGCCTTGAGCGTCGACCATGGTGGCGAACGCCCTGTCCACGTGCCACGAGTCCGTCGAGCCACGAAGGACGCGGCCGAACGGATAGAAGACGCCGTCCTTCTTGTATGGCGGCACCGTCTCGAAGTTGCCGAACGAGTTCAGCGTGTCCATCTCGATCCTGCTGTTCGCGAGGTCGAACTGCTGGACACCGGCGACGTCCTTGCCGCGGAGCGCGAAGACGACGCGTCCGGCTGGTCGGAGCGGCGTCTCCTTCTTCTTCGGGTTGAAGATGTTCGCCGAGCGATAGTTGACGCGCATCACGTGCTGCGAGTGGCCCGGGCCGGGCATCGTCATGTATGCGGGCTCGAAGAAGTCCTGAGCCCACTGATCGTTGACGCTGAGCCCTTGCGGCTCGCCGAGCCCCGCCGCCCTGGACGCGGCCGCGAGGTCACCGTGCATCGCCTCCTGTCCCTGCGTGAGCGTGTTGGGAATCCAGACCGTCTCTGCGGGGAGCAGGTGGTGGTAAGTCATCACCGGGGCGACGCGCATCCGGACGGTGTCCGTGAAGACGCCCTTCTCCTGTGAGCTGACCGTGAGCTCGACGTCGACGTAGCCGTCCCACTCCGCTGGATCGCGGACGATGTCCTTCGCCTCGATTCCGAGCTCGATACCGGCCTCGAGCTCCTCGCGAGAGAACTCCGTGTCGTCGGTGATGACCTCGAAGTCCGTCGGTCCCGTGCCGGTCTTCTTGAAGAGCCGCACGAGATCTCTCGCCGCCGCGGTCGCGACGACGACGCGGCCGGTAGCGTCTGCGGGCTGTGGCCCCGGGCGCGTCTTCAGGCGCGCGAGGTCACGTGCGTCATCTTCGCCGTTGACGACGTCGTCCTGCGCATCGTTGCACAGTGCGATCGTGAAATCGCTCGTGCTCGACTCGCAGCGCTGGCTGTCGTCGTCGATGTTGGCGAGAAAGATCGCGCCGGTCTTGGCATTCCAGGCCGTCTTGTTCGCGTCGGAGTCGTCGTCGAACCGCACCTCTCCGTCGCGGTTCGCATCGGCTCGGAGATCGGCGAGCGACGGTGCGGGGCGTCCACCGTGATCGGGGCCGCATGCGACCACGCCGATCACGAGGAGCATCGCTTTCGGTATTCGCTCCATGGGCCCTGGTTTCAGCAACTTCCACGCCGTGGTGGTGCGCCGGAGCGCGGAGATTCATCGACTCGCGATCCATCTGCTTGTGCTCCATTGCTTGTGGCGAGGCGGAAGGCGACGACGCGCATGCCGCCGTGCGTGCGCCGTTCACGCGACGCGGTGGAACAACGCAAGGCAAGGAGCGGCGCCGCCGCTCGCTCGTCGCGCGGTCGATGCGGTCCGACAGGCAGGGCGTCAATCGACGAAGACGAGGATCGCCTGGCACATCTCGTCGAGGCTGTCGCCGCCGAGTCGGATCGCGGGTGGCGTCGAGATGCGACGTTCGTTCAGCGCACGGGCGAGATTCCGGTTGTCGCGCGTGTTGTCGTACGTGCAGGTGACGCGCAGCGTATCGCCGCCTCGGATGGTGGGTAGCTGCTCGATCGGGGAGTCGTACGAGTACGTGCGCTGCCAGCTGAAGTCGTACTTCGGCACGCCGAGGAGGCACTCCGATGCGGGCTCTCCGTCGGTGGGGGCTCTGCGGTCGATCTCGAGCTTCAGACCGACGCCGGCCCAGTGCATGTGTGCGCCGACGGCGGCCAGCCGCGTCTCGGCGATCGACGGCGGGATGCGGAGCTCCATCGTCTCCGTGTGCCCCTTCGCATTCGACGGGATGAGGAAGCGCGGACCGTCGGCGGGATCGTCGGGGCCGGGAAGCAGCCTCGCCGCGTTGTTCTTCGAGTCTTCGGCGTTGCCGACGAGGACGAAGCCGGCCACGCGCTGGGGGGCCTGCTTCGACGCTTTCAGCTCGAGGTTCACCCGTCCCGTCGTCGTCTTCACAAGCGGGTGGTAGTGCACCTGGACGAGGATGTGGGCTCCCTTCGGGAGCTTGACGGCGGCGTTCTCGCCATACTTGGTCGACGTCCCGCCCGGTGACCAGGCGAGGAGCAACGTCTGCTCCTCGATCTCGGGGCCGCCGAAGCATGGATAGCTTCCTGCGCGTCCTGCCTTCGCGAACCCTTCGCGCTTCGCGTCGATGTAGACGAGCGCGTGATGGACCACCTTCTGGTCTTCGGGGACGACGAGGCTCTCCTCGACCCATGTGTCCGCATCGAGCTTGGGATCGACCGGAAAGCAACGGATCTCGTCGTTGGCTCCGCCCTCGACCATGTGCGAGGCTGCGGCCTCGAACGTGTCCGTCTTGCCGGCGAGCCCGGCCGCGGGAACCTCCGTCGTCGCAGCGACTCGCACGGGGCCGTCGCCGCGGGGCATCCCGTCGTCGACCCAGGCCGCGAACATGTCGATCTGCTCCTGGGTCATGCTCAGGTCGTTCTTGTAGCCGCGGCTCACCGTGCAGCTCTCGTCGTCGAACGCGCCCCACGGCGGCATCTCGCGCTGTGTCACCTTCTCCTTTGCGAGCGCGCCGAAGGTCTTCAAGTCTTCGTAGGTCGCAAGCGGGAACGGCGCCATGCCGCCCTCGCGATGGCACGTCACGCACTTCTGCTCGACGAGCTGCTGGATCGAGCCTGTGAATGTCACCGATCCGCGACCGGAGCCGGGGCCATCCTTCGACGACGAGCACGACACCGCTACGAGCGCTGCGACGAGCACGGCGATGATGGCTGCGACGATACTGCTTCGCTTTGCCATGGCTTTCCTCACCTGAGAACGGCAGTCACTCGATCGCGATGCGTGCCCTGCGAGCGCACCGCGCTGCCCCGCGGTGACGTTCGCTTCACGGCACTCAGGGCATCATCGTCGGCGGTAGGACGGCGAGCTCCAGCGGTGCGTGACCGTTGTAGCCGAGCCCTTGCTGGTTCCAGACGACGTCCTCCGGTCGCGGCTGCGTGTTGCCCGCTGCGTCGCGCGCGCGTGACATCACGCGGTAGCGTCCGGGCTCGACGCGCGGCCACTCGAGCTCGAAGCGCGTCCACATCATCGACTCGGGCTTGCCGAGCAGCTGCGCCTGTCGCCATGCGGGGCTCCAGACGGGCCGCCACGTATTCGGGGCGACGAGCCTCTCGATCGAGAGGTCGACGCGGTCGATGGCTCCGGCTCCCGACCACGCGCGTCCGCGAAGGACGATGTCGCCGGGCATGAAGGTCGTGTCCTCGTGGAGCTCCATCGCGCTCCTCACGTGTCCGACCGTAGGCCTGTACGGCTCGGCGATGTCGGGGCCGGAGATCACCTGTCGATCCTGGAACGTCGGGTACGGGAGCTTCTGCTTCGAGGCCTCGATGCGGCCGACCCACTTGACGGCGGTGTTGCCGCCCCAGCCGGAGAAGATGACGCGTGCCGGCCAGCCGTGATCCACGGGGAGCGGCTCGCCGTTCATGCGAAGCGCGAGCAACGTGTCGCTCTCGAGGACCTTCTGGATCGGGATGACCTGCGCATACCGAGCGACCGCGCCGTCGCCGGTCGGGATCACGTCGAGGCCGGTGAACATCACGTCCGTCGCCCCGTCGAGGCCGGCCGCCTCGAGCAGGTCCTTCAGTCGGACTCCCGTCCACTCGGCTGCGCCTACGGCGCCGAAGTGCCATTGCGTGAACCCGATTGGCAACCAGCCTCTGGCCTTCTGCGGAAGCCTCGGAAAGAACGCGCGGCAGTTGGCGCCGCAGTCGATCACTCGTCGCAAGGTCACCTGCGGCATGGCCTGGAGCTGCGCATAGGTGAAGGTTCGCGGCCGGCCGATCGCGCTGCCGAGGATCTCGAGCTGCCAGGTCTGCGGATCGACGCTCGGAGGACGCACCCGGCTGTGGACGTAGAAGCGGGCGTTCGGGACGGTGTCCTCGTAGTACTTCGCCTCGCCCCAGATCATCTCCTCCGCACCCGGCTCGCGGGTGACGAAATAGAGCGACGACGTCGGCTTGATGACGCGGTCGGAAGGCGCGGGCTGGGCGGCTGCGATCACGCCGCTCGTCAGCGTCGCGGCACGCACGCCGCCTGGGCGCGGTCGCGGCGCGCATCCGTCGGCGAGCGCGAGCGCGGCAACGCCGGTGGAATAGTGGAGGAACTGCCGGCGCGATCTCGATGAAGACATGACCCACCTCCGGACGTGCCGGAGGCAGCAGCGTGTGTGCCATGCGCCGATCGATCCGGAGTCGCGGGCGTACGGTCCCGCGTCACTCGACGACCGTGCGGATCGGATCATGGATCACCGATGCGCTCGTCCGAGTATGGAGCGCATGATCCGGGTATCGTCCTCGCTTCGCCGGCGCCAAAAAAGCCCAGCGACGCTGCCTACATCGGAGCTATCGCGCCTTGCGCCGAGAATCGAGGTTGTTCGGTCAGCAACGCTTTCTCTGCGTGGCACGGCATCGCGCTTGCTCGAGCTGTCCCGGCGGCGATGGGCAGCGTGATGGAAACGCAGGGGCAGCTACGCGACGGCGAACGATACGAGCTGCTCGGTGAGCTCGCGAGCGGAGGCATGGCCACCGTCTATCTCGCGCGCATGCGCCGGCCGATGGGCTTCTCGCGTCTCGTCGCGATCAAGTGCATGCACCCGCAGTTCGCCAAGGACCCGAGCTTCGTCTCGATGTTCCTGGACGAAGCGCGGCTGACCGCGCGGCTTCGTCATCCCAACATCGTTCCCACCCTCGACATCGTCCACGACGACGGTCACCTCCTCCTCGTCATGGAGTACGTCGAGGGCGCGTCGCTCGCGTCTCTCCTCAGCTCCGTGAGATCGAGGGGCACTCGCATCCCCGTGCCGATCGCGTGCGCGATCGTTCACGATATGCTGCTCGGTCTCCACGAGGCGCACGAGGCGAGGGACGATGAGAACGTGCCGCTCGCGATCGTCCATCGTGACGTGTCCCCGCAAAACGTCATCGTCGGACTCGACGGTCTCTCTCGCGTGCTCGACTTCGGAGTCGCGAAGGCACGCCAGAACACGCACCATTCGAACGACAACGAGATCAGGGGCAAGATCCCCTACATGCCGCCGGAGCAGCTCTTCGGCGAGGGGCTCGATCACAAGGTCGACGTCTACGCGGCCGGCGTGACGCTGTGGGAGGCGCTCGTCTGCCAACGTCTCTTCGAAGGTCCGAGCGAGACCGCGCTCGTCCGCAAGATCAGCGAGGAGCCGATCGCGAGGCCGAGCGAGCACGTCGGTGATCTCCCGCCCGCGATCGACGCGATTGTCATGAAGGCGCTCTCGCGCGAGCCCGCGTGCCGCTACGAGAGCGCGCTGGCGATGGCGGAGGCGATCGCGGCCATCGTGAAGCTCCCCACGCGCACCGAGGTCTCAGCGTGGGTCCGCCAATACGTCGCGCCGCGCGAGGTCCCTTCCGGCAGGAAGCTCCCCGTCGCCGACGATCCGGAGGTGGACCCGGAGACGACGATGATCGCGATCCTCGAGAAGGCGAGCATGCTCCGCCCCTCGGCGAAGCGTCCGGCACCGGCCGCCCCGCGGGCTGCTGCGACGCGCTTTGCGCTCGGTGTCGCCGCGCTCGCGCTCGCCGTGGCAGGAGTCGCCGTCGCGCGCAGCGCGAAGAGCGAGGCCGCCCAGCTGTCCGCAGTAACCACGACGGCGGCAGTGGTGGCGCCCCCCGCTGGCGAAGCTCTCCCTGCTGTCGCGCCGGCGAGTCCGGTTGTCGTCACGACCACGTCCACGAGCGAGGAGAGCGCGCCCCGCCCTGAGCAGCACGCCCGCTCCGTCGCGCGCGTGGCGCGGCCGGTCGCTCGAGCGGCGTTGCCGAAGGCCGTCCCGACAGCGCCGTCGCCGGCGGCGTCGGAACCCGTGCCCGCGCCCGTGCCGGAGACGAAGCCGGGCTGCAAGATCCCGTACACGATCGATTCCGACGGTCACAAGCACTACAAGGTCGAATGCATCTGATGCGAGGCGCCGCGTCGGTCGCATCGCTCTGCGCGCTCCTCGTGGCCTCCACGATCGTGCGTGCGGAGGACGCGCCCACGAGCGGGCCCGACAAGGCGGCGTGCGTTGCTGCACTCGACGAGGCGCAGGCATCGCGTGCCGCTCGTAAGCTCCTCGCCGCTCGCGCGAGCTACGTCACGTGCTCGCACGAGGCGTGTCCCGACATGATCCGCGACGATTGCTCGAAGGGGCTCCGCGAGGTGGACGAGGCGATCCCCACGCTCGTCCTCTCGGCGAGCATCGACGGGAAGGACGCGACGGACGCGAAGGCGATCCTCGACGGCGAGCGTCTCGCAGGTGGGCTCGACGGCCGCGCGATTCCGGTCGATCCCGGCCCGCACGTCGCCCGCTTCGAGCGACCCGGCAGCGGCGCGGTCGAGGTGAAGATCGTGGCCCGTGAGGGCGAGAAGAATCGCCTCGTCAGTGCGACGTTCGCCGTGCCGCGCCCGGAGGCCGCGCAGGTGAAGGGCGAGGGCTCGCGCTTCCCGACGGTGCCCGTCGCGTTCGCGGCGGCCGGCGCGCTTGCGCTCGGCGGCGCGTTCCTCGTCCACCTCGACATGATCGATCGCGCCAACGAGCTCGGGAATGCGTGTGCTCCGCGATGCTCGCAGTCGGACCGTGACGCGCTCAGCGATCGGCTCGTCCTCCGGAACGTGTCGCTCGGAGTCGGGATCGGCGCGCTCGTCGTCGCCGCGGTTACGTATGTGGTCGGTTCTCGGAGGTAGGTTACGATGAGCGCGCAAAACATGACGAAACCTGGAGAGATGGCCACCGTTCGTCGGACGCGCTTCTCGCGTCCACCGACTGCAGGCTCTGCATTCGTGATCACCGTCGTGGAGGGGCCGGACGCCGGGCTCGTCACGTCGCTCGATGCGACGGGGCCGACCCGCGCGCTGCTCGGTCAGAGCCCGGTCTGTACGATCCGCCTGACCGACCGCGAGGTCTCGCGCCGTCACGCTGCGCTCTCGGTCACGGACACGAAGCTCGTCGTCCTCGATCTCGGCTCGACGAACGGCACGACCGTGAACGGCGTGCTCATCAAAGAGGCTGCGCTCCAGGGCGGCGAGGCGATCCGTATCGGCTCGTCGGTGCTCTCGGTGAAGCGCGGTGAGGCGCGCGCGGCCGACCTCGGACAGACGGCGTCGTTCGGGCGAGTCATCGGCGAGTCCGCCGCGATGAAGCGGCTCTATCCGGCGCTCTCGCAGCTCGCGGGGAGCGACCGGCCCGCGCTCCTCGAGGGCGAGGCCGGCACGGGCAAGGAGCTCGTCGCCGAGGAGTTGCACCGCGCGAGCGGCCGCACCGACGGTCCCTTCATCACGCTCGAGTCGAGCACGATCCCCATCGCGGAGCTGAGCTCCCGCCTGTTCGGCGCCGGAGGCCTCTTCGAGCAGGCGCGCGGCGGCGTCCTCTTCATCGACGAGATCGGAGACCTCCCGCGTGACGTGCAGGCCACGCTCCGTGAGACCCTCGGGAAGGTGCGCGACGTTCGCGTCGTCGCTGCGACGCGCCGCGACCTCGATCGAGACGTCGCACAGGGCCGCTTCGACGACGATCTCTTCTTCCTCCTCGCCGCTGGTCGCATCGAGCTGCCGGCGCTCCGCGATCGTGAGGGAGACGTCACGCTCCTCGCTCGTCACTTCTGGCAGGAGCTCGCTCCGTCCACCGGCGCCGCGACCGATCTGCCCGAGGACTTCCTCCCGCGCTTCGAGCACTACCCCTGGCCGGGCAACGTGCGCGAGCTTCGCAGCGCGGTCCTCGCGCGCATGACGATGGGTGAGCTCGGTCCGACGTATCGGTCCGACGAGGCGAAGCAGCAGGGGCTCGACTTCCTCAGCGCGGTCATCGAGGAGGATCTTCCGTTCCCGACCGCGCGCGAGCGCGTCGTCTCCGAGTTCGAGCGTCGTTACGTCGAGCGCGTGCTCGCGCGCCACAACGGCAACGTCACCCAGGCGGCACGCGCGAGCGGCGTCGCGCATCGGTACTTCCAGCTCGTGAAGGCGCGCCTCAAGTGACGAGTCCGGCGCGTGTCATCCGCGGGGCCGTGCTCGCGATGACCGCGTCGGTGATGGCCTGCGCGCCGTCGACGTTCGACAACCTGACGAACGGGGCGCCCGACGCTCCTGCGGACTCGGTCGGCGCACCGCACACGCGCGATGACGTCGTCGATCCGACGCTTCCGGCTCCGCGCCCGATCTCCCCGCTGTCGGTCACATGGGTGAACACCTCGAGACCGCGCTTCCGCTGGGCGCCGTCCGCGGGGCTCACCGGCGCGGTGCTCGAGCTCTCGCGCACCCGCGATTTCGCCGGCGAGGTCCGGCGCTTCGTCGGGAGCGGCTCCGATGCCGTGCCCGATGTCGATCTCGAGGCCGGGATCTGGTTCTGGCGTCTCAAGGGACGCGGGAGCGGATCCGAGGGCGTGCTCACGAGTCCGGTCTGGGAGGTGCTCGTCCGCGGTCCCGGCGCCACCGGCGCTTCGGAATCACCGAACGGCGGCATCCTCGATCTCGACGGAAACGGCGAGCCGGACCTCGATGTCGTCATCATGGTCGTGGGGGAGAAGCCGGGGGACCCGATCGAGCCGGCACTCGTCACGCTCCTCGGACAACCGGGTGGAAAGTACAACTTGTTCGACGAGCGAAGCACGATCGGGACCCTGGTCGAGATCCCCGACGTCGCGCTCGCGGGGGCGATCGACATCGACGGCGACGGCTACAGTGACAGCGCCTTCGCCGAGATCCACACGAACCCGAGCGAAGCCGTAGAGAAGGTCGGAGCACTCTACGTCTTTCACGGTGGACCGAGCGGGATAGACACCGACAAGGACCGCGCGTATGGCTGGCTGCCGGCGCCGGTCTTCGAGATGCTCCCGTACGTCGAGGCCTCGGGAGACGTGAATGGCGACGGCTACGGCGATCTCGCGTCGTCCTTTCGAGACCTCGCCTTCGCGAACCTCGGTGGACCGAAGGGAGCGGGCACGCTGACGGTGTTCGCGCACCAGGATCCGAAGCTCGGTCCTGCACCGCTCACCGGAGGCTGCGACCTCGACGGCGACGGCATCTCGGACGTCGCGATTGCGTCATCGGATACGAGCTCGCCCATCCGCTATGCAAGCGGCGCGCGCGATCGCTTCGCCGGGCTCACGAGCCCGACCTTCGGCGGTGAGATGAGCGTGCCATCGCGGGCGACCGCGCTGACGTCGGGCGACTTCGACGGCGACGGGACCGCCGACGTCGCCTTCACCACGACCGTCGGCGGCGAGCCGGCCGTGTGCGTGTACTCGATCAAGAGCGGGTCGATGACCATGCGCTCGTGCTGGGTGAACGCCGGCGCGCCCGCCGACGGCTTCGGTCGGAGCCTCGCTGCAGGCGATCTCGATGGCGACGGGAGAGACGAGATCATCGTCGCCAGCACGTCGGGGCTCGTGTTCCTCTCGCACGAGGTCGCCGGCTTCACGAGCGAGGGCACCACCTTCGTGGCGACGCCGATCCCCGGGAGCTTCGGCGCCCGCGTCGCGATGATCCATCCCGGTCGTCCCACCAAGGCGAAGTGGGCCGTCTACGGCGCGGACGGGCAGTCGATCGTCATCTTCACCGGCACCGAGGTGACGCAGAAGATCGACCTCTCCAACGACGAGTACTTCGTGAGCGTCGGGGTCTCGATCCGGTGATGCGCCGAGCCTGACGGCGCGCGCTCGACCTCGTACGCTCGAGGGGATCCACATGCGTGCCGCCGTCCTCCGAACGTCCGTCGCCTGGCTCGCCGCCTGCGCGCTGGCGTGCGCTCTCGGCGGGCCGATCGCGTGCGGACCGCCCGACAGTTTCGACGGCCTCGTCGGTGGATCGCTCGACGCCGGGAGTGAGGCCGATGCGCCGGCGGTCGAGCTGCGACCCGATCCGGAGCTTGCACCGCCCCGGCCGATCGCGCCGCTCTCGCAGTCGTGGATCAACGGCCCGCGCCCGCGCTTCGAGTGGCAGCTCGCCTCGGGAGCGACCGGTGCGCGCATCGAGCTCTGCCGCACGCGCGCTTGCGACGGCGAGAAGAAGACGCTCGACGTCGCGGGGATCGCGACGACGCTCGACGAGGACCTCGCGCCTGGGATCTGGTTCTGGCGTCTTGTGAGCACGACGCCGGAGTCGTTCGGCACGAAGCCGAGCCCGGTGTGGGGGCTGCTCGTGCGTGGCGGACCGTCGGGCAAGAGCGCGCCGAACGGATCGATCGTCGACGTCAACGGCGACGGGAGGGCCGATCTCCTCGTCACGCTCGAGTACGAGTCGGGCTCGGGGGCTGCGTTCATCGAGCTCGTCGCGTTCCTCGCGGACAAGGACGACTCGACGTCGTTCGTCACGACGCACGGTGGTCGCCCCGTCGTGGGGGCGTTCGTTCGGTCTCCCGATCCGCCGATCGCCGCGAACGACATCGACGGCGACGGCATCTCCGACGTCGTCTTCGCCGATGTTCTCGGCTCCGACGCTCCCGCTCCGATCCTGGTCACCGTTCCGGGGTCGGCCACGGTGGCTGATGCGCTCGATGTCGACCGAGCGACCCTGGCGAGCCTTCCGCCGCTCGACTCGACCCCGAACCTCGCCGCGGTGGGAGATCTCGATCGCGACGGATGGGGAGACGTCGCCGTGACGACGGCGCACTTCGGGGTCGCGACGTTCGGGACGAGGTCGGGGCTCGGACCGTTCCAGTACCTTCTCCAGCTCGGACCCGGCCCGAACGACGATGCCGGCGTGCCGCGGACGAGCGCGTTCGCGCTGACCGGCGCACTCGACCGGGATGGCGACGGCCTCTCCGATCTCGTCCTCGAGTCGCTCGAGCCCGAGGCGCCGTTCTTCCTCTACTCGGGCGATCCAGAGCGGGTGTTCCGGTTCGAGATCCCGACGCTGGCCGGCGCGCCGACGATCGGCGCGGCGAGCGCCTTCGCCGCCGGTGACTTCGACGGTGACGGCCTCGGCGACATCGCCTTCGTGACGACCGCGGGCGGCAAGCCGGCGATCTGCTTCTCCCGCGGGAGCGAGCCGATCGCGGGGATGCGCCTCGTCTGCTGGTCGCCCGCGTCACCCTCGGCGGGGTTCGGCTCGAGCATCACGGCCGGCGATGTCGATGCCGACGGGCGCGATGAGCTCATCGTTGGGTCCTCGGATGCCGGCATCGACATCCTGGCCCTCGACGCCAAGGGGATGGTCGCTGCCCAGCACCTCGACACGCCGTTCGGCACCACGCTCACGACGATCCTCCCGGGGCGGCCGGCGCCTGCGGTCTGGGCCGCGACCCGAGCCGACGGGAGCGCGATCGGTGTCTTCGCGGGCAGGGTGCTGGCGACCCGCCTCGACGTGGTCGAGGCGACGCGGTTCGGGCGCACGATTCGGTGACGTAGACCTTGAACGCGGTTCACATGGCCGTAGGATGCGCGTGTGTTCGAGGATCTCGAGGAGGAGGGCACCGATGTGACGCCGGAGTCACCGGATCGCGCGATCGCGTGGGCCATCTGGTCCCGCGGCGATGCCGGTGCCCTCACATCCGAGGAGGCGTGGGCGATCCTCTACGAGCGCTACCCCGACGATCCGCGCTTCCTCCTCCTCAACTCGTACGCCGAGCTCAGCGAGAGGAAGAAGCTGGCAGACGGTCCGAAGGCCGAGGCAAGCGTGCTCTCACCGGCCTACTTCATCAAGAAGGTGGAGCGGGTGCTCAGCGCCGCGACCGACGCTCTGCACCCGCAGATCCGAGATCTCGTTGCCTTCGGCGGGGCAATCCTCGCGGGCGCGAAGGGCGAGGAGGGAGCGGCGGTTGCCGGCCTGCGCGCGCGGCTCGGCGCCGAGGAAGGCGATCCGAAGCGCGACGAGCGCGACCGTGCCGGGCTTCGCCTCCGACGCTTCGAGCGCGAGATCGTCAAGGAGCTCCACGATCGAACGGAGGGCGGCAAGCCACTTGGCGTTCGCGCGGCCGCGCCGGTGCCGACCTCGCCCGCGAGCGACTGGGCTGCCGCGACCGCCGATGCGGGCAAGCCCCGCCACAAGTACTCCGCGACCGAGCGGTTCGAGCGCGGCGAGCTCGTCGAGCACCCGAAGTTCGGCGTCGGCGTCGTGACGGGGACCGAGCCCGGCAAGGCCGTCATCCTCTTCGAGAGCGGCGTCCGCAAGCTCGTCGCCGGCGCCTGAGCGTCCTCGGCTATCCCGGAGCAGATGGTCGGCTCCGGAGCCGCTCTCCGATCAGGTGGTCGTGCTTCCGCCGACGTCATCGGCTGCGCGGCCTGCCATCGATCGCGCCACCGCGCTCTCGATTAGCATCCCGATCGTCATTCCGACGACGAAGACCAGTGCACCGAGGGAGCCGCTCCCGGCCGAGACGATGCCCGGGCCGGGGCAGAAGCCGCCGAGGCCCCATCCGACGCCGAACACTGCGGCTCCGAGCACGAGCCTGCGGTCGATGTCCTTGCGCGTCGGGAGGTGGAACTTCACGTCGAAGAGCGGCGACGAGCGCCTCCGCACGAGTCGATGAGCGATCAAGTGAACCGTGATCGCGCCCACCATCACGAACGCGAGGCTCGGATCCCAGCTCCCGAAGAGATCGAGAAAGCCGACGACCTTCGACGGCTTCGTCATCCCGGCGATCGCGAGGCCCACTCCGAAGAGCATGCCCGCTCCGAGGGCCGACGCACGCGCCCCCATGACATTCGACTTCATCACTGACCTCCGAGGAGATGGCGCACGACGAACACCGTGACGATGCCGGAGGTCATGAAGGCGCCCGTTGCTGCCAGCGAGCGGGCCGACAGTCGAGCGAGCCCGCAGACGCCATGTCCGCTCGTGCAGCCGCTGCCGAGGCGTGTCCCGAGCCCGACGAGGACGCCGGCGACCAGCGTGATTGGCAGCGTCGCGCTCCAGGTCGTCGCGAACGCCGCCGGAGCCAGCAAGCGCAGGAGCGCTCCGGCGAGGACGAGGCCTCCGACGAACATCAGTTGGAAGCTCCGGTCGCTCGTGGCGCGATGGAGCAGACTGCCATAGATGCCGCTGATGCCGGCGACCTTGCCGTGAGTGAAGAGGAGAACGGATGCGGAGAGCCCGATGAGCGCGCCTCCGAGCAGAGCCGAGATGGGGGTGAAGTCATTCATCGTTCAACGTCCTTCGTTGGCCCCGTGGGGACGGAGCTCCGGTGAGCGGCGCGTCGCGAGGAAGATCGCGCCGAGCGCCGTCGCCGAAGCGAGGGCCGCGACGATCGGAGGTAGCTCCTTCGCGAACACGAAGAGTCCCATTCCAATCACGAGCCAGGCGAACGCCTGCCGGAGACGCTCGGGCGAGACCTTGCGTCCGACCGCCGCGCCGATCAGGCTGCCCAACACCGCCGCGCCGCTGACGACGAGCGCGAGCGTCCAGTCGAGCTCCACATGCGCCAGATGACCCGCGAGGCCGGCCGACGACTGGAGCGCGATGACGAACAGCGATGTCCCGATCGCGCGGGGGACCGCGAGGCCGCCGAAGATCGTGAGTGCGGGGACGATGAGGAAGCCGCCGCCCGCGCCGACGAGCCCGGAGAGCAGCCCGACGGATGCGCCGAGCACGAGCGTACGGTCGACGGCGAGGCGAGGGGCATCCGTGGTGGCAGTCCTCCGTTCCTTCAGCATCGCCGTGGCGGTGACGAGCATGACGAGCGCGAAGGCGAGGAGGAGGACCGCTCCGGGGATGTACTGCGCAAGACGAGCGCCGAAGAAAGCGCCCACCATCGCCGCGACTCCGAAGAGGCCACCGACCTTCCACTCGACGTTCCGGGCCCGCGCATGCACGATCGTGGCGACGGCGCTCGTCGTCCCGACGACGAAGAGCGACGTCGCGATCGCGGGCTTCGTGTCCAGCGCAGCCGCATACACGAGCATCGGCATGGTCAGGATCGCGCCCCCGCCGCCGAGCATGCCCAGCACGACGCCGATCGCGAGCGACAGAGCAGCGACCAAGGCGAGCATCACATCCGTCCTTTCCGCGTCGCGCGCGCCGGAGCGTCCAGGTCGGCGCCGCGGAGGCATGGCCGGTCACCGGGCAGTGAGCTCTGCCTCTGGAAGGCGCGTGCGAGGCCGGAACGGCACGGCATGGCCGCTCCGCTGATGCGGGAATCGCGAGGTTTCATCGTGGCTCGGACGTGTGAGCCACCAGCCGCCGGAAAGGGTTCGCGGCGCCGGCGTCGAAAATCGCTCGACCTTGCCGCTGAGGTGGGGCGCAGCGCGCGACGCGGCGTGGAGATGGAGGAGCGCGGTCGGGCGCACTATGCTGCCGGCTCATGGACGAGACGCTCGTCATCCGTGCGCGTTCGGGAGATCGCGCCGCGATGGAGGACCTCCTCGCTTCGGTCGCTCCTTCGATCCGTCGCTTTGCGATGCGGATGTGTCGCAACGAGGCCGATGCGGACGACGTCCTGCAAGACGCGCTTCTGTCGGTCGCAACGAACCTCGATTCGTTCGAGGGGCGCTCGTCCGTGCCGAGCTGGGCGTTCGCGATCACGAGATCCGCGTGCACGCGCCGACGCCGAGGGAAGAAGAACGAGCCGGCCGCCGGGGATGACGTGCTCGTGGGGATGGAGACGCGCGAGCCTGGTCCGGAGGACAGCGCCGCGAGCAGCGAGATGGCGGAGCTCGTCGCGCGCGCGCTCGACGGTCTACCGGACGACTATCGCGAGGTGCTCCTTCTCCGCGATGCCGAGGGCCTCACCGCGCCCGAGGCGGCCGTCGTCCTGGCGGTGTCGGTCGACGCGCTGAAGAGCCGCCTTCATCGCGCCCGCGCCGCGCTTCGCGAAGCCCTCCGCCCGACGCTGGAGGCGGACGCTACGCCGCGCGCCGCATGTCCCGACGTCGTTCGCGCGCTCTCACGGAAGCTCGAGGACGAGCTCGACGCGAGCGCGTGCGCCGAGATGGAGAAGCACGTCGACGGCTGCCCCGCCTGCGCGCGCACCTGCGATACGCTCAAGGACGTCTTGCGCGCGTGTCGCACGTCGCCCACTACCGTCCTGTCGCCCGAGCTCGCTGCGCGCGTGAAGGAGGCCGTTGCGCAGTGGCTCCTTCGCCGGGACGTCCGTACGCTGGGATGAGGGCGCGTTTGGCACGAGCGCTCGAGCTCGCCGTCGTCCTCCGAGCGCGGCCTTGGTCGGCGAGCCACGTGACGGCGTCGTGTGGACCTGTTTGAATCGGGCCCGATGCGTTCGGCGATCCTGCGCGCTCAGGCCGTGATGATCGTGTGCGCGGCCGCAGGCTGCGCCGCGACGCCTCGGACCTTCCCGCTGCGTGTGCCGTTCACGCGCGACACGGACATGGAGCCGGTCAGCGTGAAGTGCGTGAAGCGGCCGAACGACAAGGATCCGAACCACGTCTCGTGCGCGCCCGAGCCGTACATCTCGCCGCTCGCATGGGACGCCGCAGACAACACCTTCTTCCGACCGATCTCGAAGGTCTTCGCGGTCGATCCCGCGCGCGAGGCGCGCAACGTCAACGCGCTCGACGAGGTCCCCGACTCGGCGTGGTTCACCAACCGCATCGGCAAGAAGCGGCCCTCGCTCGAGGAGCTCGTCCGCGGCGCCTGCCAGACCGAGGACATGCTCGACCCCGACTCGGCGCAGGCGGGGGAGTACGTCATCGATCAGGGAAAGCCGAACGGCGCTTCTCCCGGCTTCCGCGTGAAGATCGGCGGCAAGAAGAAGTACATGTTCAAGACCGACTTCGTGAAGGAGCCGGAGCGCCCGAGCGCCGCCGCCGTGATCGGCACCGCGCTCTACCATGCCGTCGGCTTCAACACGTCCTGTGAGCAGGTCGTCTATGTCGATCCGACCGTCTTCGAGCTGAAGCCTGGTCTCAAGGTCACCGCGAACGACGGCGTCACGCGTCCGTTCGACAAGGCGGCCCTCGACAAGGTGATCGATGAAGCCGGCAAGCGTGGCGACAAGCGACGCTTCCAGGCGAGCGCCTGGCTCGGCGGCTACCTCCTCGGTCCCTTCAAGTACGAAGGTACGCGGCGCGACGATCCGAACGACGTCATCCCCCACGAGGACCGGCGCGATCTCCGCGGCGGTCGTCTCCTCGCCGCCTGGCTCCATCATTTCGACGCGCGCGAGCAGAACAGCATGGACTCGTGGATCGCGGTCGACAAGGACAACCCCGAGTCGTCACCGGGCTGGGTCAAGCACTACTACCTCGACACGAGCGACTGCCTCGGGAGCCTCTGGGACTGGGACGGCATCTCGCGTCGCATGGGCGACTCCTACGTGTTCGACTTCGCGGACATCGGGATCGACTTCATCACGCTCGGCGCGATCGAGCGGCCCTGGGAGCGGAAGAAGCTCGCGAGGGGGATGGAGATGTTCGGCTACTTCCACTGGGAGGAGTTCGACCCCGAGCGCTGGCTGAACGAATATCCGAACCCCGCCTTCAGCCGCGCGACGGAGCACGACAACGCCTGGATGGCGCGCATCCTCTCGCGCTTCGAGCGCGCGGACATCAGGGCGATCGTGGCCCTCGGCAAGTTCACGAACGCCGACGCCGACGAGTACCTGACGGAGGTGCTCGAGCAGCGCCTCCGCAAGATCCTCGACCGGTATCTGACGCGGCTCTCGCCCATCAGCGATCTTCGCGTCGACGGCGCGGACAAGCTGTGCGCGACCGACCTCGCCCGCCGTCGCGCGGTGCGCCCCGAGGCCGAGTTTCGCTACGAGGCGACGCTGAAGAGCGATCGCGGCACGAGCTCGGTGAAGGTCGACGTCGGACCCGACGGCGATCTCTGCATGACGCTTCCGCACGTCTCTCCCCCGGGCGGCGCTCCGGCGTACGTTACCGTCACCGTCAGGAGCGGCGCCGCGAAGGGCCCGCTCGAGGCGCACTTGTACGATCTCGGGCCCGCGGGCGGCTTCACGATCGCTGGGCTGACACGTCCCAAGCCCTGACGGCCTGGGACCTGCGCTCAGCGCCGAAGCCGCATCGCTCGGGTCAGAGCGTCTCGACGAACGCCACGATGTCCGCGATCTGGTCCTTCGTCAGATCCGCGATGTCGCCGTGCTTGGCGCCTCCGCATTTGGGATCGAAGCGATCGAAGAGCGTCGACGCGCAGCCATTGTGCATGAACGGGGCACGCCAGCCGATGCCCACGAGGGAGGGCACCTGGAGGACCTCGCCGGTGCCGACGTCGACGGACTGGTTGTTCGTGAGGCGGCTGCCCGAGTGGCAGCTCGCGCAGCGCTGGCCGAAGAGCTCCTTGCCTTGCGCCGGAGCGTCGGCCTCGCTCCGCAGCTTCGGCGGCGGTGGAAGCGTGAAGAGGTAGTGGCCGAGCGTCCCGACGTGCTCCTTGTCGATCTTCGGGCCGCCCATGCGCTCGACGAAGACGTGGTCCACGAGCGTGGAGAGGTCCTTCATGTCGCCGGCCCAGTGGAAGGGTTCGGTGCCCTTCGTGGTGCCGAGGAGCGAAGGCGTTCGCCGCGGGCCCATGTCGACGAAGTTCCACGTGTGGCCATCGTCCGTGCCTTCGGCGTGACAGGAGGCGCACGCGATGTTGCCGCCGGCGTTCGAATGGAAGATGGCGTGGCCCGTGTCCGCGCGGGTGTCGGTCGAGAGCACGATCGTCTTCCACGGGCGACGTCGATCCTCGCTCATGATGTGGAGCGCGGCCGGCTCTCGCGTCTGGACGACGAGCTCGTCCTTGTCGTCGAAGGCCGCCGCGACCGCCTGGCCGGGCACGTCTCCCTCGATCGTGCTCACACACTCCTGAGCCCCCATGCGGAGCTGCGCGGCGTGCACGACGAAGAGCTGCGCCAACCCCTTGGTGTACGCGTTCCCGGCAGCGATGACGACGTACTCGCGGCCGTTCGTCGCGACGTCGACCGGGAGGACCGCCGACGGGAGACGCACGGAGCCCTTCGTGCCGCCCTCCTTGCCAACGAGCCACAGACGCGTACTCACGATGCCGACCGACGTGGTGCACCCGACGATCCCGAACGCCGAGCTCCCGCCGTAGCCGCCCGGCTCCGGGCGGACCGGCTCGGGCGACGGGTCCTGCGTGACCACGGCGGTCTCTTCGTCGGTTTGCTCGCTGCTCTCGGGATCCGGCTCAGCGGCGATCGCGCGCCAGGCCAGGTTGGAGTTCCCGAGCGATCGCACCGCCATCGGTGTGCCGTCGGCCTTCATCGGGATGACTTCCGCGGAGCGGAAGCGTGTGGTGAGGATTCCATCGCCGACGAGGACGACGTCGCGCAGATCGCGAGCCATGGTCGAGCGGCGGAGCGCGTTGCCGCTGCCGGTTGCGAAGGTCAGGAGATCGCCGGTCGCGCATGCCACGTAGAGCACGTCCTTCTTCGCGTCGAATGCGATGCCGCGCGGTGCGGTGCAAGCGCTGCGAGTCGTTACGGAGCCGGTCGCGAGATCGATCGTCGCGACCTCCCCGGTGTTGCGCAGGAGCACGTGCGCGCGTCCCGAGGCGTCGATCGTCACGCGCCCGGGTTCGCTTCGATGCGCGAGCGCAACGACGTGGCGGACGGTGCGGCTCGGGAGGTCGACGACGTAGACGCGATCGCGATCGGAGTCGGCGGCGACCGCGAGCCCCTGCTTGCGATCGATCGCGAGGGTTCCTCCGCTGATCGGCGGCGGCGACTCCGCCTGTTCGACGAGCGGTCCGAAATCGGGCTGCGGTCCGGTCGGCGCGAATGCCTGGGGCGGAGCGGGCGCGGTGGTGCCGTTGTCGCGTGCGCTGCTGCATGCTGCGATGACGAGCGGTATGCCGAGCAGGAGATGGCGCGTCCTCGACGCGCGAGCCCACGAGCGCCCGAAGGTCCATGTCTGCGTCGCCATCGTCGTTCCTCCCTCTCTCGGTCCTGATTCTCGATCCCCAAGCCGGCTGCCGGCCTCAATCACACATTCGAGAGTCGCGCGACCGTCGTTCGACGGCTCATCTTTCGCGCCTACTCGCAGCACGACGGATAGTCCCCCTGCACCCACGCCCCTCCAACACAAGAATAGACGAGCTCACGCCCGAGGGCGCACGATCCGTAGTCGCAGTCCATCGGGTGGACGCAGTCGACTCCGATACCGGGCCGCTGAGCCGGGCAGCCGTTTCCCGGGGGCGGCGTGCAGCGCCAGTGGCCGGGAACGCTGTTCGTGCCTGCGTCCTCGTCGGCGGCGGGATCGAGTGTCCCCCCGTCGGGATCGGGGACACACGCGCACGTGCCTTCGACATAGCTGCATCCGACCGTGCTGTCGTTGCACGCGCTGCCTGGGACGATCGCGGCGATCGTGTCGGGGCAGCGACCGAAGCAGGCGCTCCGCGAGCCTCGTTCCCAGAGGCCGTTGTCCGCGCATTCGAAGAGGTCGTTGCAGGGCCGATCGAGATCGTGGCCGTACTCGCACGCCTCCGTCCGTTGCACGCAGGCATCGCCGATGCGAGGTGGGTCGTAGCCCGGACACGGCGAGTTCCCCGGGACCGACGGCAACGGCGGGGGAGACGGAGGGTGATCTTCGGCGAAGCCGCCGGAGGCGGCGAATGGTGGCTCTCCCCCGCCAGAGCATGCAGCGACGAGGGCGGCTCCTGCGAGGAGCGCCGCCAGAGCACCGAGCGAGCAGATCCGGGTCATTCGCAAGGCGCGCCTCCCGCGACCCAGACGCCCCCGTTCGAGCATTCCATCAGGAGGCCGCGCTTGAACGCGCAGCTTCCGTAGTCGCACCAGAGGTTGCCCATGCACGAAGCGCCGAGTCTCGGGCGGTTCGTCGGGCAGACCGGCTCCGGTCGCACGCAGACCCACCTGCGCTCGTGCTTCGTCGCGCCGTCAGGGCCCGTCGAGCAGGCGCAGACGCCGTCCGTCATGCTGCACACGGCCTCGTCGTTGTCGGTGACGGGACCACCATCCGTGTCGAGCGTGCACGGCTTGCCGTCGATCGCGGCGATGTCCGTCGCGACGGGACAGATGCTCGAGAAACATGCTTCGTTCGGGCGCGCGGTCCACGCCCTTGCGGCAGACATCGCGCCGATGCACGAGAGGACCGCGTTGCATTGCCGATCGGCGCTCGTCCCGTATTCGCACACGGAGCCGGGGGCCGGGCATGCGCTGTTCTCGCGCGGGCGATCCGCCGGGCAGCTGACCAGCGGGTCGTTGATGGAGACGGCGCCTGTCCCGGCGTCCACCACCACGACCGGGGCGTCGGGGGGATCGCCGTCGGGATCGGCGTAGACGTCGCCGCACGCGCTGGCGAGCGTCATGGCCGTCAGGGCCAGGGGGCCGAGGAGATGCGAAGAGCGTCTCACGGGAACATGACCTCCAGGCGAAGCGCGAGCGCGCCGAAAGGCGTGCCCCAGTACGCGACGTGCATGCCTCGATCGCGCGCGACGAGCCGGCTCGTCGTCGAGCCGAAGATGCCGTCGGCAGTGAGACGAAGCGCTTTGTAGACCCTCATCGAGAGCCCGACGCTCGCATGTGCCGCGAAGGATGCGGCGCTGTCCGAGGTTTCGGCCGAGGGTCCCAGGCCATCGAAGGCCGGCCTTCTGGCAGGACGGATCGCACGGATCCAGGCGACGCCGACGCCAGCTCCCAGGCGAGGGATGAAGCGAGCGTCGGTGCTCGCGAGCGGGATACCGATCCCGCCGCCGGCGAACGCCGGTGCGACGGCGAGCGTGTTTCCAAAGCCCGGTTCGGATGAGTCGAGCGGATATTCGAGACGCGCGGTCGCCGTGAGGTTGCGGAAAACGCCGAGCTCCGCCTGTCCGGAGAAGGCAGCGACGCGCGCGTCCACGCCCATCAGCGCCGAAAGGCCCGCGCTTGCGAGGAACGCAGGCGCGCGACGTGTCGCGCGAGGCGCGGAGTCGGCCGGCTTCGGTGCCGGCGGATCGAAGTCTTCCCAGCCCATCGGGACGAAGGGAGGTGGCGCGGGTGGAGGCGAGCTGCTTTCGCGGGCCTCCTCTTCGGCCTCGTAGGTCGCGATCGTCGCGCGCGTCACCTCGGCGGCACGGACGGCGGTGGTCTCGCGTTCGGACACGCCATCCTCGCGGACGACGACGACGTCTTTCAATCGAAGCGAGCCGCCGTCGGCGACCCACACGCCGACCTGGTCCCCGTCGGAGCAGGCAGCCGCGATCGCGGACTCCTCCTGAGCAACGCGGACGACGGCGCTCCTCGCACAGCCGTCGAGCGCGCCGACGCGGAGCGTCTCGAACCCGAGGGCGGTCAGCTCCTTCTGGACGCGCGCCGCGATCGCGTCGTCGTCCGGACCTGCGACGATCACGCGATGAGCCGGCGCTGCCGATGCGGACCCGATCGATCCTGTCGTTGCGAGCGTCAGTGTCGCGACGGCCACTGCGGTTCGGCGGATCAGGCGGGTCACGGTGTCCTCGGATCCGGATCGGCGGAGCTCAGCTTCCGCGCGAGCTTCGCGTGAGGGCCATCGGGATAGGCGGCGAGGTAACGCACCGCGAGCCGCTCTGCGCGAGCGCTGTCTCCTGCACGGCTGCGGGCCTCGATGGCACGACCGAGAGCCTCGCGTGCGAGGCTGCCGGTCGGACGCTCACGAAGGTACGTCTCGAAGTGATCGCCCGCGACCGTGAGCTCGCGCCGGACATCCATCGCGATCCGTCCGAGCTCGAAGGCTGCCGTCGCGGCAGCGTCGCTTCCGGCAAAGCGACGACGCGCGATCTCGAGCGCCTCCGTCGCGCGATCGAAGCGGCCCGCATAGCGAGCGGCATCGCCAAGAAGAAGGAGCTCGGGGCCCGAAAGCGCGGCGCATGTCGTGTCGAAGCCGTTCGCCTCCGCTGCCGTCATCGCCTCGGCGTGGGAGCCCTTCCGTGCGAGGTCGACGACCGAGCGCGATGTGTCGATTCGCTCACTCTTCGAGGTGCGCACCGTGGGCTGCGCCGACGGGGACGGCTCGGCGGGACGGACGGTGCTCGGCGTGCTCGCTTTCGAACGCGTCTGCTCTCCGTCGGGCGTGGCGGTGTCGTCCGGCGAGGTGTCCGGGGCCGAGGCGCTCGACGTCTTGTCCTTGCACGAGACCTCGAGCTGCTCGCCCGTGGTGAGTCGTCGTCCCTCTGCGCCGAGCAGCCCGCAGCCATGCACGACCACGGAGCCTTCCGTCATCCGAACGGCGAGGCTGCTCGAAGCCGGATCGTAGACGACGTCGAACTGCGTGCCGGTGACCTGCACCTCGAACGGGCCGGCCGCCACCGACCACCGGGTGTCGTCGCGATGAACCACCGAGACATGGACCGTGCCGCTCTCGACGAGCACCCGCGCGCCGTTCCGTGCGACCTCGGCGACGCGCAGCCGCGCGTCCGGGGCGAGCCGCAGCGTGCTCCCGTCCGAGAACTGCACCCGCGTCTCCGCGGCCTCCGGTGCCGCGATGAACGCGCCGGTCGCGCCGGGAAGCTCGTGCGAGCCTTCCCCGACGATGAACGAGAGGCTCGGCGGACTCTCGGCCTCGACCCCCTGCGCTTCGAGCGGCTTGTGCGGCCAGGCGAAGAACGCCGTCAGCGCGATCGCCGCGGCGAGCGCGAGAGCGGCCGCGGCTCCGAGGCGGAGGTTCGGATACGCGCGCCGCCGGTGCCTCGTCGCTCGCAGGTGCGGGACCTCGCGAGCGACGATCTTCGCGCGGACGCGTGACATCGCATCGCCGCGGGTGCGCGCTTCCTCGAGCGAGGCGGAGACCTCGGCGCCGAGCTCGGCGAGCCTCTTCATTTCGAGCCTCCCTCGAGCGTCCAGCGTCCGCCTTCCTCGAGCCAGGGCCGGAGGGCCTCGTGACGCTTCGCGCGCGCGACGAAGTGCTTCTCGGCGTCTTTCAAGCGTCGCTTCGCCGTCGAGACGCTGACATCGCATGCGAGCGCGACCTCGGAGAGCTCCATCCCTTCGATGAAGCGGAGGCTGAAGAAGACGCGGTCGTCGGACGACATCCCGGAGAGGACGTCGTACGTGCAGCGTGTCGCCTCGTTTACCTCCTCGCTCGCGATGGGAGTCGGCCGCTCTGGTAGCTCATCGACGAAGCGCAGCCACCTCCGCCGCGTCCGGCGGCGGATCCACTCGCGTGCGGTGTACACGGTGATGCCCGTCAGCCAGCTCTTCAGCCGAGACGGGTCCTCGACGCCGTCGATGCCTTCGAGCGCCCGGACGAAGATCTCGTGGAGGACGTCCTCGGCCTCCGGCTCGGGACCGAGGAGGCTCCAGATCAGACGCTCGACGTGCCCGCCGTAGCGATCGAAGAACATCCCCGCAGCGGCCGTCGATCCGCTCCGGATCTCGCTCACGAGGACGGCGTCCGTCATCCCGGGCGCCCGACCGGCGCTGCGCGGATGGAGCTCACGCACCACGGAGGTGCGCGTCTCGGAGCTGGTCTTGCGGACGGGCATCAAGGCCGGTTCTCTGAAGTGTCCGGAGCCCTGGCCGACGGCTCACGATTGTGACGACGAACCGGGAGGACGGGTGCATGCCTTCCCCCATGGCCAGCTCGATCGCCATCTAGCAGCCGCGTCGCAACCCGGCCACGGCCGCGCGAGCGCATTCGTGGATCTCGCCGAACACCGCGAAACCAGGCCGCTCTTTCCGGCGCCACCCCCGCGGCTCTCGGCCTCGCGTGCGGAGGCACGGTCGCGGCCACCTCTGCGAGCAGTCGGTGGCGGGAGCCCCGACAGGTCGACCGCCGACGGTGCGGCGGCAGCCCGAGACCCCCGCGGTGGCGGGAGGATTTGCTACGGTTCTCGCCGTGGCCTTCTACCAAACCCCCCCTGAGCTCGGAAACACGTACCTCGGCGATGACGTCCTCCGCCGCTATCTGAGGAACACGTTCTCTGCCGACGTGCTCGCCCGGGTGGAGCCCGAGCTGAGCGACATCGGCGAGCTCGCCGGCGGCGACCTGTACCGCGAGGCGCTCGCGAGCTACCGCGAAGAGCCTCGCCTCGAGCAGTGGAACGCATGGGGTCACCGCGTCGACCACATCGAGCTCACGCCGCTCTGGAAGAAGGCGCAGCGGATCACGGCCGAGAAGGGCATCGTCGCCACGGGCTACGAGAAGAAGAGCGGCGCGCTGTCACGCGTCCATCAGTTCGCGCTGGTCTATCTCGTCGAGCCGTCGTGGCACGTGTACTCGTGCCCGCTCGCGATGACGGATGGCGCGGCGAAGACGCTGCTCGTCACGAAGAACCAGAAGCTCATCGAGCGCGCGTTGCCGCGCCTCACGAGCCGCGATCCCCAGACGGCCTGGACGAGCGGACAGTGGATGACCGAGCGCACGGGCGGGAGCGACGTCGCGATCAGCGAGACGATCGCGCGGCCGGTCCCGGGCGAAGACGGCGTCTTCACGCTCCACGGCACGAAGTGGTTCAGCTCCGCGACGACGTCGCAGATGGCGCTCACGCTCGGCCGTCCCGAGGGCAATCCGCCGGGCGGAAGCGGGCTCGCGCTGTTCTATGTCGAAGTCCGCAATCCCGACGGCTCGATGAACGGTATCGGAGTCAACCGCCTGAAGGACAAGCTGGGCACGCGCATGGTGCCGACCGCGGAGCTCACGCTCGACGGCGCGCGCGCGATCCCCGTCATCGGTCTGAAGGACGGGATCAAGAACATCACGCCGATGTTGACGATCACGCGCACGTGGAACGCGGTCTGCGCCGTCGCCGGAATGCGCCGCGGGCTCGCGCTCGCGAAGGACTACGCGCGCCGTCGCATCGCGTTCGGCGCTCCGCTCTCGGAGAAGCCGCTTCATGTCGACACGCTCGCGGCGATCGAGGCCGAGTCCCAGGGCGCGCTGCTCCTCGCGTTCCGCACCGTCGAGCTCCTCGGGAAGGAGGAATGCGACGAGCTGAACGAGCACGAGGCCGCGCTCCTCCGCCTGCTCACGCCGATCTCGAAGCTCGTCACCGGTAAGCAGGCCGTTGCCGTCGCCAGCGAATGCCTCGAGGCCTTCGGCGGCGCTGGCTACATCGAGGACACCGGCCTGCCGCGCCTGCTTCGCGACGCCCAGGTTCTCCCGATCTGGGAGGGGACGACCAACGTGCTGTCGCTCGATCTCCTCCGCGCCCTCGCGAAGGGCGGGAGCCTCGAGCCGATCGTGCGCGAGGTGCGCGCGTGCGTCGAAGGCGCGGATCCGTCGCTGAAGGAGCCCGCCGAGGCCGCGGTCCGCGCGACCGATCACGCTGCCGCGTGGTTGATGCGGACGCTCGAGGCCGGCGGTCCGTCCGGCGTCGAGGCGGGCGCGCGCAGGCTCGCGCTCACGCTCGGACGTGCACTCGAGCTCGCGCTCCTCGTTCGCGAGGCGACGCGCTCGAAGCGCTTCGGCGACGACGCCAAGCCGGCCGCCGCGGCGCGCCGCTTCTGGCGCAACGGCGTCGATCTCGTGCAGGACGAGGCGTTCGACGTCGACGCGAAGACGCTGATGGGCTGACCGCTCGTCAGCCCTTCGTGACCATCAGCGCCGCGAGGAGGGCGAAGCCGAGCATCGCCACCAGCAGCGCGATCGCGAGGCCTCCTCCCGGCGCCCTCGCGGTCACGCGGTCACGGTCCGCCCCCGTCTCGTCGAGGTCGGCGTGGAGCATCGTCGCGCGCGCCTCGCGTGAGGCCGCCGTGAGGAGCAACACCTCGAGCACCGCCGCGGCGAAGAGCGAGCCGAGACCGATGAAGAGGCCGAGTCGATGGCTCGCGCGGTTCGCAGCGCCGCGCGTCGCCATCCCGTCGAGGGCGAGCCAGCGCGGGAACCCGCGCGCAGGGCGCTTCGCGAGCCACGGGCCGATGCTGCACGCCTCTTCCGGACGAACGCCGGGCGCGCCGCCGACGAGGAACGGCTTCGCGATCGCCGCGCCTGCGAGGCGCTCGGCGCCGCGCGGCTCGCCCGAGACGACCAGCCAGTGGAGCCCGGGGGCGAGCGGAGGCATCTCGAAGCGCGCGCGTGGGATGGGATCACCCGGCTCGATCGTTAGCGGGAGCGCCGCAGCGAACACGCGCCCGCGTTCGTCGTCGACCTCCGCGTAGACGACCGTGCGCGGGTTCGGCGCGACGAGCACGACCGTCTCCGCCTTCGCTTCGGGCACGAAGCGCGGTGCGCCGATGAAGAACGCGCCCGGCGCGACTGGCAGCGCTCCGAACCACACACCCGTTCGGCCGTCGGGATCCTTCGCATCGATCTGGACGCCGGCGACGTGACCCACCGCGACCGCGGCGAGCTCCGCCCAGCCGTTGCACCCGACCTTCGGCGCCTCGTTCTCGAGGCGGAGCCCGGCCTCGGGCGTGGCTTGTACGGTGACACGCGACGGATCGGGGGCGACGAGGCGCGCCCACAGCGGGGTGTCGAAGCCGACGACGAGCCGTTCGCCTTCGACGAGCACGTCGATCGCGATCGCGCCTTCGCGCTTCGACGGTCGTGCGGCCGCGCGCTCGCCCGTGTCGTCGGTATCGCGCGTCCAGCGGGGGCTCTGCCAGTCGACGAATCCGTGCGCGAGCGGCTCCGCCTCTCCGGCAGCGCGCACCTCGAGCTCGACGGGATCGTTCGGCGCGAGATCCGGGAGCGCCAGCGCCGCCTCCGCGATCCCGTCCATGTTGCTCGCGCCCGTCCAGCGCGACTCCTTTCCCTTGCTTCGTGCGACCACGGTGAGGTCGCGCATCGCGACCGTCTCGCGGACGCCGCGATCTTCGACGTACGTGAGGACCTGCCACGCGAAGGGAACCGGAGCGCCTGGGCTCGCCGGCGTGCCCGGCGGCGCGGCGAAGACGCTCGCGGCGCGCACCGCATTGCCGGCGCCGACGCGCAGGCCGATCATGAGCGTCGCGACCGCGACGATCGGCGCCAGGACGATGAGCGCGGTACGGCGCCGGTTCTTCGCCCGGGCCTTGGTCGGGACCTCGGGCGTCCGCTTCGTCGGGAGCGGCGGATCGGCGCTCGGCGGCTCCGAGTCGTGCTTCACGGCCCCCACCGCACGGTGACCTTCGAGCCGGGCACGTCGATCGCGATCGGCTCGTCGCCCTCGTCGCCCTTGCCGCCGAGTGCGCCCTTCGCGAGCACGATCTCGCGCACACCTTCGGCGGCGCGGACGTGAATGCCGCCGTCGTCGCGGCGCTCGACGTCGATGAAGGCGTCGCCTCCGCCGGCGCGCACGAGGCGGACACCGTACGCCTCGGAGTCCACATCGCGCACGCTCCGGAACGAGACGCGTGAAGGCCGCTCCGGCGCGACTGCGGAGGCCGCGCGATCGACGACGTGGCGAATGTGCTTCACGACGAGCGGCCCCTCGTGCCCCATTCCGTCGACGCGCTCGAGCTCGACGGAGAAGCCGGCCTTCTTCATCGCGTCGCGGAGCATCGTGCTCTGTTTCATCGGCGAGATGCGATCGTCCTCGCCGTGAACGAGGAAGACCGGCAGGTGGCGTGCGTTCTCGATCACGTCGAGCGCGTTCACGCGGCGTGCGCCCTTTTCATCGCCGAGGATCCCCTTCACGTAGGAGGAGAGATCGTAGCGGCTGTCGCCGAAGTAGCTCGCGACGAAAGCGAAGCGATCGGGCCGGTGGAAGGCGATCGTCGTCGCGCCCGCGCCGCCCATCGACGCGCCCCAGATCGAGACGCGCTGCCTGTCGATCGCGAGCTCACCGGCGAGCGCGTCGATCGCGCGCATCACCTCGTCCTCGGCGTCCGCGACGTAGAGCGAGTTGCCGAGGCCGCTCGGCATGAGGAGGACCATGTCTCGAAGGCCGGCCTGCTCGAGCAGCTCGTTGTAGGCTGCATACGTCCAGGGACTGCCGTTCCACGGATGGGCGCCGACGAGGAGCGCGGCCGGCCGCGTGCGATCGTGACCGCCGGGGACGAAGACGACCGCCTCTCCGCCGCCCTTCGCCGTGTGCGGGCTCGCGAACGTGAGGCGCGTGAGGCCGTCCGACGAACGCACGACCGCGCCGATGCGCGCGGGCTCGCTGCACGCGATTCGTTTCTCGTAGCTGCTCGCCGCGATCTCGATCGCGATTTCGTGGGGCGCGTCGTCCCCGAGGCGCAGGACGAGCGGACCCTTCGACCCACGATCCTTCACCATGCCGTCGACGAGGACACGCTCGCGCCCGTTGCAGTGCGGGACGAGCACGGCCTCTCCCTGCGCGCGGAAGCGGACGGTGTGGAGGCCGGGCGTCTTCGGGGCCGAGAGCTCGGCCCACGCGATCTCGGAGGCCGCGCCGCTCGCGCGTTTGATCGTCACGCGCTCGACCGCGGCCCCGGACACGGTGTCGTGCGAGAGATCGGCCGCGGCCGCGCGGGGGTAGGAGAGGATCGCCGCGAGCGCTCCAGCAGCCGCGAGCATGCCCGACGAACGCGCCCCGCATCGCGAATGATGTCTCCATACGCATCGAGTCGCATTGCGGCGCGGCATCAGGCGAAAGTTACCAGAGGCTCCAGCACCGACGCCCCGAGACGCTCCAGCACGATCCGAGACGCCGCGTTCGCGCCGTTTTCGATCACGTGTGTTGCTTGACAACTCACGACGCGAGGCTCAATGTTTGCGCGTTCCTCGTGGAGGAGCCGCGCGGCCTTTCGCCCACCTTGGGTGACGCGCGTTAGAAATATCACCCTAAGCCGTTGGGACGACCGAGCTGCTCCGGAGAGGAGCCCTCGGCGGTGGCCAAAGCTCACGGTGGGCGAGAAGGATCTCGCCCGATGTCATCGTCTCCTCGTTCCTCTGAAGGTCTTCGTCTCTCGACGCTCGCGGTTCGCGCGGGACAACCTCGGCAGGACGCCTTCGACGCCGTCACCACGCCGATCGCCTGCACGGCGACCTACGCGTTCTCGTCGAGCGCCGAGCTCCGCGACCACTTCGAGGGTCGCGTGCAGCGCGACGAATACGGCCGCTACGGCAATCCGACCGTTCGCGCCGCCGAGCAGAAGCTCGCAGCGCTCGAATGGCCGAGCTCGTCGACCACGGGCGCCGTCCTCTTCGGCAGCGGGATGGCGGCGATCACGACCGCGCTCTTCGCGCTCCTGAAGAAGGGGGACCACGTCGTGCTCCCGGGGGAAGGCTACCGGCGGACGCGCGCATTCGTCACGCAGGTGCTGGCACGCTTCGGCGTCGAGTGCACCGTCGTCCCCGCCGGCGACGCCGAGGCGCTTGCCCGCGCGATCGAGCCGCGGACGCGCGTCATCCTCACCGAGTCGCCGACGAACCCGTACCTGCGTGTCGTCGACCTGCCGGCGCTCGTCGAGCTCAAGCGCCGTCATCCGCGCGTGAAGCTGATCATCGACGCTACCTTCGCGACGCCGGTGAACATGCGCCCGCTCGAGCTCGGGGCGGATCTCGTGGTCCACTCCTGTACGAAGTACCTCGGCGGGCACAACGATCTCCTCGCCGGCGTCGTGTGCGGCGACGAGGCGCTCGTCTCGCTCATCCGCGACGCGCGGGACGTGATCGGTGGCGTGCTCGATCCGCACGCGGCCTATCTCCTCCTGCGCGGCCTCAAGACGCTTCCCCTCCGGGTCGAGCGGCAGAACACGACCGCGCTCGGGATCGCCCGCTGGCTCGAGACGCAGCCGGGCGTCGAGCGCGTCTACTATCCCGGCCTCGCGAGCCACCCCGACCATGACGTCGCAAAGCGGCTGCTCTCCGGCTCGGGCGGAGTCGTGAGCTTCGTCCTTCGCGCGGACCTCGACACCACCGCGCGCGCGCTCGACGCGTGTCGCCTCGCGGCCATCGCGCCGTCGCTCGGCGGCGTAGAGACGTTGATCGAGCAGGTCGCTCTGATGTCGTACTACGGCCTCTCGAAGGAGGAGCGCGCGGCGCTCGGGATCGCCGATGGTCTCGTGCGTCTCTCCGTGGGCCTGGAGGACCCGACGGACATTCGCGACGACCTCGCCCGCGTGCTCGAGGTCGTGCGTCGTGCGGCTTCGGGCGCGGACGGCGCGAGGGAGACGAAAGAGGTGCGTACCCTCAGTTGAGACGGCCTCGCCTGAGAGGGCCTCGCCGTCGCCGGCACCGGAATCGTCGGGGCGCGCTCCTCGCGCCGTACGCTCGCATGAGCTCGTGCTCGAGCTCGAACTCGTGCCGTCGCGCGCTCCCGCGGTCGTTCCGGTATCGCGCTCGTCTCCCTCTCGAGGGCGCCGCGCTCCCGCTGCCCAACCGCGGCTCGGCGCCGTGCCGTGGATGGCAGCGAGCGGAGCTCATCATTGGTCCGCCGCCGCGCTGGGCCGAATGACACGCCCAGAACGGCCGCGGACGCGCAGAAACGAGCGGGCTCGGGGGGGTGATTTGGAGACAAAGCTTGTCAAACGGCGCCACCGTCCCTTAAACCCCCTCCCTGGAATGTCTTCCGCCGCCGCAAGCACGGGCCGACCTGTCGATGGATCGTTCATCCGCTCCCGGTTGGGGTCGTTCCTCGCCGTCGTCCCTCTGACGATCTGGACGATCGACCACCTCTGGAACAACCTCGCAGCCTTCAAGGGCGCCGAGGCCTGGCAGTCGCAAGTCACCGAGTACTCGCACCCGATCGCGTTCGTCGCCTCGTCGCTCGTCGCGCTCCTGCCGCTGGCGCTCCACACGATCTGGGGCATCGGCCGCCTCCGGACGTCGAAGGTGAACATCGCCCGGTACCCGTACTTCAGCAACCTGAAGTACATCCTGCAGCGGATCACGGCGGTCGGCGTCCTGTTCTTCCTCGGCGCGCACATCTGGCTCGCGATGCTTCAGCCGCGCCTGGTGGTGGGCCGGCCCGAGCCGTTCGCCGACATCGCGCACGAGATGGCGCATCACGTGCCGACGCTGCTCGTCTACACGCTCGGCGTCCTCGGCGTCTCGTATCACCTCGCCAACGGGCTCCACACGTTCGCGATGGGCTGGGGCATCGCCACCAGCCGCCGCGCGCTGCGGAAGCTCCAGGCCGTCATCTGGGTCGTCTTCCTCGGAATGCTCGCGATGGGCTGGGGCTCCATCTACGCGCTCTACGATGCGGGCAGCCAGCTCCCCGCGACGACCGTGCAGCAGACGAACGCCTCGCGCTGACCGTCGCAGCGCCGTCGCTTCGGCGGGGGCGCCCACTGCGGAGTCTCTTGGGGGGCACGGCTGTGTCCGTCGGGTGACGCCATCGGGGTGCCGTGATATTCGGCGGCGATGGTATCCAGGCGGGTCTTCGGCGTAGGCGTGTCGCTCGCCGCCGCCCTGCTGCTCGTCGGATGCGAGAAGGACGACCCGAACGAGATCAAGGTCGGGGCCTACCTCTCACTCTCGGGCGCCGACTCCACGTTCGGCACGGACACCCGGGAGGGCATCGAGCTCGCCGTCGAGGAGACGAACGCGGGCGGTGGCGTGAGGGGCAAGCGGATCCGCGTCATCTACGAGGACGACAAGTCGAACACGTACGAGGCGGTGCAGAAGGTCCGCCAGCTCATCGACCGCAACAAGGTCGTCGCGATCCTCGGTGAGGTCGCCTCGAGCCGTTCGCTCGCCGCCGGGCTGATCGCGAACACGAGCCACGTGCCGATGGTCACGCCTTCGTCGACCGCGGTCGAGGTCACCCGGAACCGGAAGTGGGTGTTCCGCACGTGCTTCACCGACGATCAGCAGGGGGCCGTCGCCGCGCGGTTCATCACGAACGACCTGAAGAAGAAGAAGATCGGCCTCTTCTTCGCGGCGCAGGACTCCTACTCGTCCGGGCTGGCGCGCGCCTTCCGGACCGAGATCCGGAAGCTCGGCGGGGAGATCGTCGTCGACAAGGGCTACCAGAAGGGCGAGACGAACTTCCGCACGTACCTCTCGGAGCTGAAGGCCGCGAATCCCGAGGTGGTGTTCGTGCCGAACTACTACAACGAGATGGTGCTCATCGCCCGTCAGGCGAAGGAGATCGGCATCCCGGGGAGCATGTTCGTCGGTGGTGACGGGTGGGACTCGTCGAACCTCGTCGACGGTGCCGGCGCCGAGCTCGAAGGCGCGCACTTCACGAACCACTACGCGCCCGACGTGCCGTGGGAGAACTCGAAGAAGTTCGTCACCGCGTTCACTGCAAAATACAAGCACCTGCCGACGAGCCTCACGGCGCAGGGCTACGACTCCGCGAAGCTCCTCTTCGACGCGATCGAGCGCGCGACCGAGCCGACGCCCGCCGCGATCCGCGATGCTCTCGAAGCCACGAAGGACTTCAAGGGTGCGACCGGCACGATGACGATGGACAAGGATCACAACGCGAACAAGCCGATCGTCGTCGTCCGAATCGAAGACAAGAAGTTCCTCTACGCGACCCAGCTCCTGGCGGAGTGAGCCCCACGTGAAGATCCTCGAGGCCATCCTCACCGGCATCACCCAGGGCGCGATGATCGCCCTCGTGTCGCTCGGCTACACGATGGTCTACGGCGTGCTGAAGCTGATCAACTTCGCTCACAGCGAGGTGTTCATGATGGCCGCCTACTTCGGCCTCGTCTTCCTCGCGCTGCTCATCGGTGACGTGTCGTCGGTCGACGGGATCATCTCGCAGGCGAGCGCGACGACGACCTTCGCGTCGGTCTTCGGCGTCCTCCGCGGACACCCGCTCGCGGCGACCGCGGCCGCGACGATCCTCGCGATGCTCGCCGCGTCGGCGCTCGGCGTCGGCGTCGAGCGCGTCGCGTATCGACCGCTCCGGGGCCGAGGGAAGGGGGCGCTCGTCCGCGTGACCCCGCTCGTCACCGCACTCGGGATGTCGGTCCTGCTCCAGAACCTGGCGCAGCTGCTCTTTTCGGCGCGCTTCCGGCCCTACCCGCAGGTCCTCGAGGGCGAGGTCCAGGTACCGGGGCTCGGCCCGATGACGAGCTCGCGGGCGCTCATATTGGTGACGGCGATCGTCGTGATGGCGATGCTCGAGCTGATCGTGAAGCGGACGTGGTTCGGCAAGGCGATGCGTGCCCTCAGCGCGAACGAGGAGGCCGCTCGTCTGATGGGCATCCGCACCTCGCGGGTCATCTCGATGACGTTCGCGCTCGGCTCGTCGCTCGCGGCGCTGGGCTCGGTGCTCTTCTGCCTCGATCAGTCGCAGGTCTACCCGACGATGGGCGTCGTCATCGGCACGCGCGCGTTCGTCGCGGCGGTGCTCGGCGGGATCGGAAGCATCACGGGCGCGATGCTCGGTGGGCTCCTCATCGGGATCATCGGCGAGCTCGTGAAGCTCACCGACTATTCCGGCGGCGTCGACGTCCTCGTCTTCCTCGTGCTCATCCTCGTCCTCCTCGTACGGCCCGCGGGGCTGCTCGGCTCGACGCGCATCGAGAAGGTCTAGCGTCCCGAGCCCGAGGTCTCTCGGGCTCCGATCGCGAGCGCGGCACCTCGGTTGCATCTCGCGCCGCGGAGGTTCCGTCATGACGAGCGTTCGCCGCCGAGTCCTGTCGATCGCGTGCGTGGGGTTGGGTGTCTTGGCCGCTGCCGGATGCAAGCGCGAGCGCGCGCACGAAGGCGGGTCGGGCTCCACCACCACCCGGAGCGCGGAGGTCCGACTGATGACGGAGTCCGCCACCGCCCGCATGGCCGACGCGCGCTGCAACCGCGAGCTCGACTGCACGCATGTCCGCGCGGGGCAGGCCGCCGCGACCCTCGAGGGCTGTCGGAGTCGGACCGGTAGTGAGCTTTCGAGGTCGCTGAACCCGGAGGCGTGCCCGCGCGGAATCGATCAAGCCCAGCTCGTTCAATGCGTCGCTGCGCTCGAGCATTCAAGCTGCGTCGACCCGATCGGCGCGCTCATCGAGTACGAGGACTGCAAGATGAGCAAGCTGTGCCTTGCGGGCGAAGGGCCCTGATCGCTCGCTCGAAGGGTCTTCGGGACTACGTCGCCGTCTTCGGTCGTGGAGGCGGGGCGCGGTCGGGGCGGACGATGACCTTTTCCTCGACGCGCCTGCTGTCGACGGCGTCGACGAGGTCGTCCACGTCGAGCTCGTGCAGCGGCCCCTTCTCCTCGTCCTCGAGGCGCATCGCTTCGAGCACGAGCGCGCCGACGGAGGCGCGGGGGCCGGGGAGCGAGCGGCTCTCTCGCGGCTGGAACGAGAAGCGTCCGGCGCGCCACGAGAGCACTTCCCGAAGCACCTCGAGCGCGGGCCGTGGGGCTCCGGCGACCTCGGTGCTGGCGAAGAGGCCGTCGGTGAGGGCGAGCGAGGCTCGCTTGCCGCTCATCGCGACCACCTCGACGAGCCCGCTCCGGCGCTCCATCTCGAACATCATCAGCAGGCTCGCCAGCGGAAACGCCGAGAGGTCGCCTCGGATCGCGGCGGCGATCGACGTCGAGGACGGCGAGCCCTCGACGTCCTTGCCGTCGAGCCGGCGCGCCATCGCGATGAGCGCGGCGATCTGAGCCACGATGTCGTCGTCGGAGACCGGGCGCGCGAGGAAGACGTCCGCGCCCACGTTCAGGCTCTGGGTGCGGACACCACGGTCCGTCGCTTCGCCGACGAAGAGGATCGGCACCTTCGAGATCGAGCCCGGCTCGGTTCGGACCTTGCGCGCGACCCAGGCGCCGTCGATGTCGGGCAGCTCGGGGTTCAGGACGATGCAGTCCGGCACGGTCTCGCAAGCCTTGCGAAACCCGACGATCGCCTCACCACAGGCGTCGACGACATACCCTTTCTCCTGAAGGGCGCGGACGAGAGCAGTGCCTACCCGTTCGTCCGCGTCGATCACGAGCACGCGGCCTCGGATCACGGCCTGTATCTAGCATGCACCTTCGCCAGCCGCGAAAACCCTGACGAAGGTTCGTGGTGCACGCTTCCTCCGCCGGCACGCGGTGGTGCCATCCATGTAGCAAACGCTGAGCGCGCGGCGCGCATGCCCGGCCTGCGAACGGGCGGAGCGGTGCCACACGTGATTGTGGATGAGGAGCACCTCGCCGGCCACGGCAGGGATCGGCTGAGCCAGCGCCTCCGCGCCGATCTCTTCGAGCTTTTCGTTCGGCACGACGCCGCCCAGCGGCGTGGCAAGCCCAGCCTTGTGCGTGCCCGGCGCGACCTCGACGCATCCTCCGTCGAGCGGTGCGTCATCGAGCGCGGTCCAGACCTGGAGCGTGGGGTCGCGATCGAGGCCCCAGAACTCGCCGCCGTCCTGATGCCACGGCAGATTGGAGCCGCCGCCCGCGTGCTTGTTCATGAGGAAGGCTCGATAGAGCGTCACGTCGACGTTCGGATAGACGCGCGACGCGATGCGGCGAAAGACGTCGCTCGTGATCCACTCCCAGAACAAGGGATCGAGCTCGAGCTTCTCGACCTTGCGGTACTTGAGCGACGGGCCCTTCCACCCCTTGCCGTACTCGAGGTCCTCGTAACGCCCGGACTCCGAATCGTGCTGGAAGAAGAGGCCCGGGTAGCTCACCTCACCGAGCATGATCGCGTCGGCGCGCTCGCGCAGGCGTGCGACCGTCTGCTCGTCGGCGAGCTTGCCGAGACGAGCCCAGCCGTGTTCGCGGTAGTGCGCGATCGCGTCGTCGAGCTTCGCGTCGTCGATGTCCATCAGCGCACGTACTTCGTGTCGGTTCCCGTCCACGTCCGGTAGAGCGCGTCGATGCGAGCGCGCACCTCCGGCGAGAGCGCGCGCTTGCAGGCGAGGGCGCCCTCGTCGAGCTGCGCGACGCTCGCGGGTCCGAGGAGGATCGAGTCGACGCCGGGCGCGCCCGCGAGCCACGCGTAAGACAGCTCGAGGAGGCTCATGCCCTCCGCCTTCGCGATCTCGGCGAGCGTGTCGACGCGGTCGAACATCGCGTCCGTGAAGTAGCGCCCCTGGTAGAGGCGGTTCTTGTCGAAGCGCGACCCCTTCTGCGTGGCCCCGTCGCGCGTGTGCTTGCCGGTGAGGAGGCCGCCTGCGAGCGGGTTGTAGACGGTCGTGTGGATCCGATAGCGGCGCGCGAACGCGAACCACTCGATGTCGAGCTGGCGCAAGAGCACGTTGTAGAGCTGCTGCGCGATCGCGGGCTTCGGAAGACCGCGCTTCTTCAGCGCGTCGCCGTCGGCCAGGTGCATCATCTCGAGCACCTGCCAGGCGGCGTAGTTCGAGACGCCCCAGGCCCTGATCTTCTTCTTCGCCACGAGGTCGGCGACGGCGTCGAGGGTCTCCTCGATCGGCGTGCCGTGGTCGGGCACGTGGAGGTAATAGATGTCGACCCAGTCGGTGCCGAGGCGCCGGAGGCTCTCGTCGATGGCGGCTTCGATCCGCGCCGGGCTGAGGCCCTCGGGTTTGCCGTCGACCCGACCGAACCCGCACTTGGTGGCGAGCACCACTTCGTCCCGCTTCCCCTTCAGCGCACCGCCGACGATGCGCTCGGAGATGCCGTCGCCGTAGGCGTTCGCGGTGTCGATGTGACGGATGCCGAGCTCGAGAGCGCGCGCGAGGATCCTCTTCGATTCGGCCTCGTCGGTGCGGCGTCCGAAGTTCATGGCGCCGAGGCAGGTCGGCGCAGCGCGGTCGCTCGGGCCGCCGGCCGCATCGGCCGTGCGGAGCTCGAGCACCTTCTGGAGAAGGGGCGATTCCACGCGGCTCGATTAGCACCGTGAGCGCCTCGAGCGTAGTGCTCGGTCGGCCGGGCTTGGAGTGGAGCGTAACTCTTAAATGAGTTACCGGTGGGGGATGTCTTCATGCACGGGCTCGCGGAGCCCCTCGGGGGGCTAGTAGACTGCCGGCCGGGAGACCTCTTCAGGGGACACATGACGAACGAAAAGCTCGCGATCCTCGTCGGCGGAGGCCCTGCGCCTGGCATCAACAGTGTGATTGGGGCAGCGACCATTCGCGCCTGTACCTCAGGTGTCGAGGTCATCGGCATCCAGGATGGCTACCGCTGGCTCATGGAGGGTGACACGTCACGAGTGACCGCCCTCACGATCGCCGACACGAGCCGCATTCACTTCCGCGGCGGCTCGCACCTCGGGATCTCGCGCGCGAACCCGACGAAGAGCCCGGAGCTCCTCGCGAAGTGTCTCGACACGCTCGATCGCCTCGGCGTCGGGATGCTCATCTCCATCGGCGGTGACGACACGTGCTTCAGCGCGTCGACGCTCGCGAAGGCGTCGAAAGGACGGCTTCGCGTCGTCCACGTCCCGAAGACGATCGACAACGATCTCGATCTCCCTCAGGACGTCTATACGTTCGGCTTCCAGACGGCGCGCCACATCGGCGTCGAGATCGTCAAGAACCTGATGGTCGACGCGAAGACGACCTCGCGCTGGTACTTCACCGTCGCGATGGGCCGAAAGGCGGGCCACCTCGCGCTCGGGATCGGCAAGTCCGCCGGCGCCACGCTCACGCTCGTGCCCGAGGAGTTCACCGCGCACGCGGGGCCCGACGGCGTTCGTCTCCGCGAGATCGTCGACACCCTCGCGGGCGCGGTCATCAAGCGCCTCTCGCAAGGTCGCCCGGATGGCGTCGCGGTGCTCGCCGAGGGCCTGGTCGAGGTGGTGAATACCGCCGACATCGCAGGCCTCGAGGGCGTCGAGCGCGACGCTCACGGCCACATCCGCATCGCCGAGGTCGACTTCGGCAACATCGTGAAGGCCGCCGTGCAGCGGAGGCTTTCCGAGCTCCGCATCACGAGCACGATCGTCTCGAAGAACATCGGCTACGAGCTCCGCTGCGCCGATCCGATCCCCTTCGACATGGAGTACACGCGCGACCTCGGCTACTGCGCGGCGCGCTACGCGATCGAAGGTGGCGATCAGGCGCTCATCAGCATCCAGCGTGGGCGCTTCGTCCCGGTGCCGTTCGACAAGATCATGGACCCGCATACGGGCCGCATGCGCGTACGCATGGTCGACGTCGAGTCCGACCGCTACAAGATCGCGCGGAGCTACATGCTTCGCCTTCGCGCCGCCGACTTCGAGGACAATGTCGAGCTCGCGCGCCTCTCCCAGGCCGCGAACCTGAAGCCCTCCGAGTTCGTCGAGCGTTTTGGCTACCTCGCCGAGGGCGACCCGCGCACTAGCATCGCCCCGATGCGCGCCGCCACCCCGAGCCAACCGCCGGGCAGCTGACGGCACGGAGCGCCTCGAGCGGGACGCGCGTCCGTTCGGGCGCGCGTCCGCGCACTATTTCTTGAACAGCTTGCCGAACAGGCCGCCGAGTGTCTCCGGCGGTGCGGGCTTGCTCGCGGTTCCCCCGCTCATCCCCGGCGGCGGCTTGCTCACTCCGCCGCGCATGTTGTGGAGGCGGACCTCGCGCATCGCGTCGAGGTTGCGCGGGTTCAGCTCCGCGGCCTTCTTGAAGTCCTTGAGCGCCTTGTTCGGCTCGTCGGCGCGCTTGTAGAGCATGCCGCGGTAGAAGAACGCGCGCTCGCAGTTCGGGTTCTTCTGGATGCAGCGGTCGAGCACGAGGGTCTTCTCGAGCGTCTTCTCGCGGCTCAGCCACTCGGGCCTCTGTGCATCGAGCCACGCGAGCGTCGCCAGGTAGTCGGCCTGCTCGCTGTCGAGCGCCACGCAACGCTTGATGATCTCGTATGCTTGGGGGTCGCCCATGTTCCTCTTGAGGAGGAACTCCGCCTTCTGGAACTCGGTCGCGGCCTCGAGGATCGCCTGAATCTTCGCCTGGTCGTCGGGCGTCGCCCCGCCTTCCTTGAGCAGCGTCATGTAGTCCTGACGCTTGCTCGCATCCATCAGCGTGGCGTGCGCTTCCGTCAGGTGGGTGAAGACCTTGCTGCACGCGTCCTTCACGTCGACGAGCGCGGGCGGGAGACGGTCCGGGTGCCACACCTTCGCGAGGCCGATGAAGGCCTTCTGCACGGCCTCGGGCGCTGCATCGCGTTCGATGCCGAGCATCTGGAAGTAGTCCTGCGAGGTGATCTGCTCGGCGCGCTCGAGGATCTTCGTCTTGAGCGCGTTCTGCTCTGCGGTGAGCGGACGGGTGCTCGGTGGCGGCGCGGCCGAGCTCGTCGCTGCCGGCGGCGGAGGATCCGTGGTGCCGAGGCCGTGCGGGACAGCTGCCGGCGCGGGGACGCTCGGCGCGGGGACGCTCGGCATCGCCGGCGGCATCGCCGACTGCTGGATCGTTTGCGTGATCATCGAGCCGATGTCCATCAAGCCGCCCGGGCTCGCGGCCGGTGCGTTGATGACGGGCTCGACCGGCAGAGCGGGCGAGGAGGCCGGCGGCGGCGGAACGAATGCGCCCGTCGGCGGTTGCTGCATGCCGAACGCGCTGACGGGCGCCCTCATCCCCGGGCTCGACGCGCGCTCGTCGTTCGCTCCCGAGTGAGCGACCTGCTCCTCGACGATCAGCGGAGCCCGCGCCGCCTGCCGCTGGAGCTGGACGCGCGCGAATGCCTGTCCGCTCGACGGCGGGCCTTGCGGGTTCATGGCCTGCCGGGGGGCGGGCGCGCTCGGCTGCGGTGGTGGCGCGGCCTGCGCCTGCGCCTGCGCATCGAGCAGCTCCACCTGCTTCATGATCATCAGGAAGTAGACGAGGATCTGCCCCACGCCTGGCCCGACGATGTTCGTGATGTCGACCACGCGTACCGGCCGCTGGCGCAGCAGCTCGATGGCCTGCCACTCGTTCGGAGCGAACGCGAAGCGCTCGAGCTGCGAGCTCGGTGAGGCCCGGAGCAACGCGGTGCCGGCGCGCCGGAGCGTGGCATCGACGTGCTCCCACGCCGGAGCCTCGCGTACACCGCGCCAGAGCACGGGGAACGGATCGATCGGCGTTGGTGGGCCTCCGAAACCCTGGAGCAGATCGATGCCGTCGTAGTACGCGAACGTCGTTTCGGTCGGCAGGCCGAAGAGGTGTTCGACCTTGCGCTCCACTTGAGAGCGAAGCGCCGCATCGAGCCGGGCTGGATCGATCGCGCCCATCTCGAGAAGGACTTGCCCCTGGAGCCGGGAGCTCTCCTGCATCCGGGCGAGCGACGTCTGGAGCTGATCCGGCGAGATCATTCCGAGCTCCGTCATCACGGTGCCCAGGTAGTGCATCGGCTGATGCGTGCGGATCTTCGCCGGACAGCCGCCGATCACGAGCATCGTCGCCGTCGAGATCGCGCCTTGCGAGAGCTCGAACGTCCCCGTCAGTCGACGCTCGAGCGCGTAGACGAGGAGATGAGGGAAGGGCGTCTTCACGAACGCCCCTGACGCGGTTGGTGCCGGAAGCGGATTTTGCATCGCGGCTAGCTCCCCCAGTCTACACGCATGGTGAACGTCGAGAAGGATCAAGCGCCGGTCGACGGGCGCCTCGTCTCACCTCGCCCCATCTCGCCGCCTCTCGCTCTGGGCGCTGGTTTTTGCCCGTGTCCGGATCTCGTCGTCGTCTCGTCATGGTCTCGTCACCGATCGCTCACCACTGCGCGTGGTTGGGGCGCGAGCCCCAAGTTGGGCTCGCGCCGCTACGATCTGCAGCGCGAAAGCCTCGAGCGAAACTCCACATCATATCCCGGCCGAGGGCCCTCGGTCATCCTTCTCGCTCGTTCATTGCGGACGCGCGGGAGGGAGATGCGCAGGAGGGGGGAAGGCCCCTCAATTCGAGTCCGCCGAGTCCGCGGAGTCCGCGGAGTCCGCCGAGTCCGCCGTGTTCGCCCCGGCTCCCTCACTCGGCTTCGTGGCGACTCCGCGGATGGTGGGGCGGACGATCGGGAGCGCCTTTCGCATGCTCTCTTTCGTCAGCGACTCGATGGTGAAGCCGGCGCGCGCGATCGCTGCTTCGGTCCCGCGGGTGAGGTGGCAGTTGCCCGCGAGCCGACTCCAGATCGGCTCGACGCGCGCCTGCCATCGAAGGCGGCTCGGGGCGTCTTCCGCAGCAACGTGCTCGAGGAAGAGGAAGGCACCGCCGGGGCGGAGGACGCGGAGGACCTCCGCGAGCGCCTGCGCGGGATCCGGCACCGAGCAGAGCACGAGCGTCGAGACGACCGCATCGAAGGAGCCTGCCTCGAACGGGAGCGCGCTCACGTCGGCGCGTATGACCTCGGCGCGTGCGGCCTCGGGCCGTCGCCGGAGGCGAGTGAGCATGTGCTCCTCCGGGTCGGTGAGGACGAGGCGCTCGAGGGTAGGGGGGTAGTGAGCGAGGTTCGCGCCGGTGCCGGCTCCAATCTCGAGCACCCGCTTCGCCCGAATGGGCTCGGACAGTCGACCGAGGAGATCGTGGCGCCAGTCCGAGAGGCAGGCGCGCTCGGTCCTGCGCATGAATGGGTCGTATGCGGCGGCAAAGAGCCAGCTCATGTTCCCGTTCCCCTTCCCGATCGGGCGTCGGTCGCCCTCGGGTCCTTGCTAGCGCGCCTCCCAACGCGCGTCGACCGGCGTCGGTCGCCCTGTCCCTGGGCTCGGCCGAAGGACCCGATGTGCGAGCAGGACCGCTCCGCGCCTGTCTACCGGCCACGGCTGTGGCAGAATCGCAGGAACGCCCAGATGTCGAGCGCCGCTCCAGTCCCGATCCAGATCGCGCAGTTCGAGACCGTGCGCCGGCTCGGGTCGGGCGGGATGGCGGAGGTCTTCCTCGCCAAGAAGCGTGGTGCCGAGGGCACCTACAAGGTCGTCGTCGTCAAGCGCATCCTGCCCGCGTACACGACGTCGCGTCGCTTTCGCTCGATGTTCATCGACGAGGCGCAGCTCGCGACACGCCTGAACCACCCCAACGTCGTCCAGGTCTACGAGTTCTCCAACGAGGGCGACGACGGGCACATCCTCGCGATGGAGTACGTCGAGGGATGCGACCTCGGCCATCTCATGAGCGCGGCGAAGAGCACTGCAACGCGCATCCCGCCATGGGTCTCGTCGTGGATCATCGCCGAGGCGGCGAAGGGCCTCCACTACGCACACGAGAAGCGCGACGAGGGCGGTGCGCCGCTCGACATCGTCCATCGTGACGTCTCTCCGCAGAACGTCCTCCTCTCCTACGAGGGCGTCGTGAAGATCGCGGACTTCGGGATCGCGAGCGCACGCCTCGTCGACGAGGAGGCTGGCGTCCTCAAGGGCAAGTTCGGGTACATGTCCCCCGAGCAGGCACGCGGAGAGAAGGTCGATCGACGGAGCGACCTCTACTCGCTCGGCGTGATCCTCTGGGAGTGCCTCACGGGCCGACCGCTCCACGGCGGGCTCGGAGGAGAGGCGCTCCTCGCCGTCGTTCGTTCCGGCAAGGTCGAGCCGCCGAGCGTCTATCGGAGCGATCTCCCCGAAGAGCTCGAGACGATCGTGATGAAGCTCCTCGCGCCGAACCGCGAGGATCGCTTCGTGTGCGGTCGTGACGTCGCCGCGGCGGTCGCGCGCGCGATGCTCGTGCAGCAGGTGCTCGTCGACGCCTCCTCCCTCGAGCAGACGATCGAGGAGCTCGTCCCGCGCTCGGGGCCGGCGCTCAAGAGCAGCGAGGTGCCTCCGCCGCACGTCCCCGAGCACCACACGCAGGCGGCGGCGCCCGTGGCGCTCGCTCAGGGAGACGGCGCGCGTGAGGTCTCGCGCGTTCCGAGCCCGTCGGTCCCGCCTGGTGCGAGGGCGAGCATCCTGCCTGGACCGCCGTCGAAGCGCTCGGACGCTCGCGAGGTGCGGCACGTGGCGATCGTCACGCTGCGGCTCGTGCCGGGCGGGGAGGAGTACTCGCTCGACGACACCGAGCGTCGAGCCCTGGCGCGTGCGCTCGAGCGATCGCGCTCGATGCTCGGCGACATGGCCTACAAGCGCGGCATGCGCTGGGTGTGGACCGGCGACTTCGAGGCGCGAGCGATCGCCGGCCTCGGCGCGAAGCCCGCGAAGGCCGCTTCCGATACCGCCTGGCTCGCGGTCGAGACCCATGAGGCGCTCCAGGGCATCGCGGACGACCTTCCTCATCCCGTCGGCGCGTCGCTCTCGATCGTGCGCGGGATCGCTTCGGGGACGCGCGATCCCGAGGGCAACCTCGTTCGCTACGTGCTCCACGAACCGGTGACGTACCTCGCCGACGTACTCGCGCACGCGACACCGATCGGCACGACATGGGTCGCCGGCGGTGTCTATCGTCAGGTCCGTCGCGGCTTCCGCTGGCACGACGCACCCACGCTCGACCTGCATCGGTCCGACGTCGCGCCCGTGCAGAACCTCCCGCCGACGATGCGGATCTACACGCTCGAGCGGAGCCTCTCGCGTGAGGAGATGGCGCAAGAGCAGGCGAGCGCGCAGAACGACCTCATCGGTCGCGACGCCGAGAAGGCCGAGCTCCACGCAGCCTACCACGCAGCCGTCAAAGGCTCCGATAGCTCGCCTACCGGCCTCGTCATCACGCGAGTGGTCGTCGGCGAGCTCGGTATCGGCAAGTCCGCGCTCGTCGCGACGTTCACGGACGAGGTGCCCCCGAACGCGCGGGTCGTCCGAATCGAATGCTCGCCCGTGCGGATCGAGGTCCCGTACAACACGCTGGCCGACTTCGTGCGCGACGCGGTCGGCGCGAGCGGTGACGAGTCGTACGAGGACATGGCGCTCCTCATTGCGCGCGCCGGTGGTGGAGGCGGTGACGAGACGAGCCCGACGGTCGCGCGGCTCGCGGAGATCGCTTCGAACCAGCAACAACGGCAGGAAGGCAGCGAGGACGAGGACGCTCACTATCGGAAGAAGCTCCTCGTGAGCGGCGTCCGTCATCTCGTCGCGGCGATCGCTCTCGAGCAGCCGCTCGTCATCGTCGTCGACGGACTCCAGTGGGCGGACAAACCCTCCCTCGATCTGCTCACCGAGCTCCTGAAGCAGCAGGACCCGCTGCCGGTGCTCGGCGTTCTCGTCACGCGCCCCGACGATCGCGTCGCGAACCTCCTCGAGGGCAAGGTCCGCATCGATCTCCACGGTCTCTCGAGCGAGGAGCAGATCCGCCTCGTCGAGACGCGTCTCAATGTGCGCGAGGGCGTGCGCCAGGTGTGCGCCGAGCTCTTGCCGCGTGTCGGCGGCAACCCCTTCTACCTCCTCGAGATGATCGACGCCCTGCTCGAGCGTGGCGTCCTCGAGATCCGAGGGGACGCGCTCGTGCGCGAAGGAGGCGGTGAGCTCGACGCGATGGTGCTGCCGTCGACGCTGGAGCAGCTCCTCGCCGATCGAATCCACGAGCTGCCGGGCTCCGAGCGCATCATCGTCGACTGGCTCGCGATCGCCGGAGGTCCGCTCGGCTTCGCCGACCTCGCGAAGCTCAACACGCGGGCCTCGCTCCGTGCGAGCGAAGACGCGATCGTGCGGCTCTGCACGCGTGGCCTCTGCGATCGCAAAGGCGACGTGCTCGACTTCCGTCATCCGCTCACGCGCGACGTCGCATACGCGACGCTCGACGCGACGACGCGCTCGAGGATGCATCGCTCGCTCGGGCAGCACCTCGCCGAGACCTCCCTGGCGCGGGGCGTCTCGGCCGCGATCGTGGCGCGTCATCTCGTGAAGGGTGACGCGGGCGAGCGGGCGGCGGTGTTCTATCTCGAGGCGGCGAACGCGGCGCGGAACGCGTATCAGATGCAGCTCGCGGTCCGCTACTTCCTCCGCGCGGCGCAGTATCTGCCGACCGCCGACATCCGGAAGCTCGGCGTCTACGAGGCGCTCGAGGCGACCTTCCGCGTCCTCGGCCGGAGGGCGGAGCGCGTCCGCCACCTCGAGAACCTCCGGCGCACCGCGAAGCTCATCGCCACGCCTCGCGCTGCGTGCCTCGCGCTCCTCCGCACCGCGCGTTACGACCTCGACGAAGGGCATCTCGCGCACGGGCTCCCGGTCGCGAAGAAGGCAGCGAGCCTCGCCCACGCGTCGGCGTATCCGAACTACGAGATCGAGGCCGAGCTCCTCGTGAGCGAGCTCGCGCGCGAGATCGGAGACGTGCAGGGCGCCCTCGCGGCGAGCGACCGCGCGCTCGCCGCATGCAACCCTACGGTGAACCCCGGCGTGCCGGTTCGCATGCGCGCGGACGTTCTCCGTACGCGCGGCGTCCTCCTCCGGCGCGTCGGGCGCGTGCGCGAGGCGGTCGATGCCTACGTCGAGGCGATCGCCGTGTTCCGCAAAGTCGGGGCGCGCAGGGCCGAGGCGCGCGCGAAGAACGCGCTCGCGTACGCGATGTTCGTCCAGGGGCGCTACGAGGACGCGATCGCGCTGGCGCTCGAGTCGATCCGGATCGACCTCTCCGTCGGCGGGCGCTTCCAGCTCGCGAAGACGCTCACCAACATCGGCCACTCCTACGCCCGCCTCGGCGACATGCCGCGCGCGCAGGCGTACCTCAAGCGCGCGCGCGAGGCGCACGAGCGCTACGGCGATCAGGACGGCCGCGCGGACACCTTGCTCGTCTCGGCGGAGGTCATGCTGGAGCTGGGCGATGTCGACGGCGCGGAGGCCTACATCCGCGAGGCCTCGCAGATCGCGCAATCGACCGGCAACGCCTACGACATCACGCACGCATCGGTCGTCGGTGGCGCGCTCGCGCGGTATCGCCGTGATGCGCCGATGGCGATCCACAATGCGCTCTCCGCGCGGCGTTCGGCGGAGCACCAGGCGCTCGTCGCGTATCACTTCTACGCAATGGCGGTCGAAGCCGCGGCGCGCGTCGACGCGGGCGAGGTGCACGCCGCGACGCTCCTCGCGACGACGGCGCTCGGCGCGGTGGAGGCGCTGCAGGGCTGCGAGTACGGCCTCGAGATCCGTGTCCTCTGCGCGGACGCGCTCAAGCGAGCGGCGTCACCTCAGGCGCCGCAGGCTCGCCAGAAGGCCGTCGACTACGCAGCGGCGCTGGCCGGAACGATCCGCGACCCGCGCCTCAAGCGCCGGTTCACGGAGCGTCCGCTGGTCACGACGCTGTTCGACGACACGCCGACGCCGGAGCGCGGCTCGCGGACCGATGACTCGTCGCTGGTTCTCGGGAGTCGTCCGTCATCGGGCCCTTGGCGTGTGGGAGAGAGCGGCTCGCGCTGAGGCACCTCCTGCGCCTGCGCGCCCAGCTCTGCCGCGACCCGCCGATCGGGAGCTCGAAAGCGGCCGCCTGACGCAAGACGATGCATCAGCGGCTTGCCCATCGCTCGGGCGTCCGCGCTAAACTGACCAGAAGGTCACCCATCCGGGGTCTACCGACCCCTCGCTCGCCAGCGCGCGCCCGCCGTCCGGCGGAACCGACGCTGGACCAATTGGGGCTCGGGCCCCCACTACCCGCAGTCGTGGGCCTTACGCCCGCATCGAGTTCGACTCCCTATTCATGACGACGACGGCTCTTCAAAATCGGCCGAGCCGCCGCACAGCGATGATCCTCTCCGGAGGCGGTGCTCGCGGCGCATACGAGGTGGGGGTCCTCTGGTACATCTTCGACGATCTCTCGCGCATGCGAGGGGCGCCGCCGAAGATCGACATCCTGTGCGGCACGAGCGTGGGCGCGATCAACGCCTGTTACCTCGCGGCGCACCTCACCGATCCGGTGCTCGGGATGCGCCGACTCGTGCATCTCTGGAGCGAGCTCCAGATCACGCGCGTGCTCGGGTTCGGTCCGCGCCAGTTCGTGGGCATTCCGAGGCTGCTCCTCGGCGGGGGAGGTGAAGGGACGGGGCTCTTCGACGTGAGGCCCATGGCTGAGCTCGTCCAGCGCGAGATCAGCTGGCGAGCGCTCGCACGGGCTCTCCGGCGCAAGCAGCTCCGCGCGCTCACGGTCTCGACGACCGAGGTCTCGAACGGTCGCACCGTCGTCTTCATGCAGACGGCGCCCGACGTCGACATCCCGCGCACCGCGCCGCCGCGCACGCTCTTCCGCGCCGATCACATCGGGCCGCATCACGCCCTCGCGAGCGCGGCGATCCCGCTGCTCTTCCCGCCCGTTCGCATCGACGACGAGCTCTATCTCGACGGCGGGCTCCGCCAGAACACGCCGATCGCCCCCGCGCTGCGGCTCGGAGCGACCCACGTCTTCGCGATCGGAAGCTCGCGCGAGTTCAAGGGCGTACGCGCCCACGAGGGCGCGCACGACCTCAAGGCGCCGGGCGCGGCCTTCCTCCTCGGCAAGGTGCTCAACGCGTTCTTGCTCGATCACGTCGACGTCGACCTCGAGCTCCTCAACAGGCTCAACAACGTCATCCGCGACGGCACCAAGCACTACGGTCCCGGCTTCATCGACGCGATGTCGAGCCAGGCGGAGAAGAGGAACGCTCCCGCCTACAGGTTCGTCAACGCGTTCACCTTGAGGCCGACCGAGGACATGGGGAAGCTCGCGAGCGACCACGTCCGACGCGGCAAGCTCACCGGCAATCCGTTCCTCACCAAGCGCCTCCTGAGCGCGCTCGACATCGGTGTCGGCGACGAGGCCGACCTCGCGAGCTACCTGTTGTTCGACGGACACTTCTGTCGCCAGCTCATCGAGATGGGACGAGCCGACGCGCATGCCCACCGCGACGAGATCCTCGCGTTCTTCGGCGATGCCGACGAGGACGGCGGCGGCGCGATGGAGTCCGAGGACTCAGGCGTCTGGGACAAGCCCTCCCTCACGCTGCCGATTGGAACCTAGCGTGACGCCATTCGAGCGCGAGCGCGATCGCCCAGGGAACAAGCCGGCGCTCGGCAAGGTTGTTCCCCGGGTGAAAGCGCAAAATGCAGGGCGGTCGGCACTCTTCCTCCTCGTGGGGCTCTGCTGGGCGCTGGCAGCGTGCGACCGCAAGCCCGTCCCCAGCGACGGGCCGCCGTCTCCGTCGCCGTCGAGTAGCGCCGCCGCTGCCCTTGCCATGCCCGACGCGGCCGCACCGTCCACATCCACCGAGACGGTCGAGGTGCCGGAGGTCCGCATCCGGACGGACGGAGACACGACCGTCCGCGTGACGTGGGTCACGCCGCAGGACACGGCGGTGAACGACGAAGCCCCCTTTCGCGTGCGCTGGAATCGAAGCGATGGGCTCGCGGACGCGCCGAACGATGTGAAGTCGACGGGCAACGCGGTGAAGGACGGCTTCGAGGTGAAGGTGCGTCCGATGCCAGGCGCGCCGAACGCCACGCTCGGCGGCGAGATCAACATCGTCGTCTGCGATTCCCTCACGCACAGCGTCTGCGTTCCGGTGCGTCGCTCCGTCGAGCTCGGGTTCATCGCCGTGAAGGACGCCGCGGAGGAAGCCAAGGTCGCGATCCCGCTGCCCGCGGCGAAGTGATCGCGGCCCCTCGGCTCGTCCGAACGGCATTACCCTACCGGCGCTGGCGTCTGCCTCGGCCGAAACTCCGCGCCGAAGCGGGGCGTCCCCGCGCCGTCACTTCTCCTGGACGAGACAGAGAGGGATCGCGTCGGGATCGCGGAACCGCGCGACGATCGCGTCCGTGGTCTCCTCGACCGTGAACGTGACGCCGCGATTCTCGTAGATCGCGATGGCTTCGCGGATCGGCACCTTGGGGTAGAGGTGCACGGAGGGGCCAGCCCCTCCGCTCGGCGTGTCGCTCGCGCGCAGCTCGATCAAAAACCCCTCACCCGCGTCGATCACGGCCGATCCGTCGGCTGCTTCTCGAACGAGCTTCATCCCGAGCGTCTCGACGTAGAAGCGCACCGCGCGTCCGACGTCGCTGACATCGAGGATGACAGCGCCTCCGCGGATCATCGTTCAGGCCTGCCCGTGACCGAGCTTCTTCTTCCCGTCCTGGAAGAGAATTTCGACCCGTGAAGCTTCTGCGTCGGTGACGACGCCCTTACCGAACTTGGCGTGGAGGACGAGCTGTCCCTTCGTGTAGCGCTGGGAGAGGACGTACTGGACGAAGGCGTCGTCCGGTTTGCCGTCCATCTGCTCGTCCCAGGAGCGTTCGGGCTCGGTTGGTTTCGCCCAGAAGTCTGTCCCGTCGTCCTTGTCGCGGCTGCCCCCCGCCCCGCGCTGCTTGGTGCGCTTCATCGACATTGGAGCACCCCTTTTACCAGAGCGCGGACTCCTTGGCATCAAGCCGTCGCAGAAGACGACGACGAACCGCTGCGCTGGCGCGGGTATCCGACGTGACGTTTCGGTGGCGGCGCCGGAGTTGGGGCTGCGCCCCAACCACTTGCAGAGGTGTCCCTTCGGCCCCGCGTTGCGTTTCACCCGAAAAAATCGAAGAGCGCCGCAGGGTGGGGGGAACGACTGCGGGGGCGCGGGCACCACTGCGGGAGGTCGGGGCGCGAACCCAAAGAAGAGCACGAGCGCGAGAGAGCTCAGCGTCCATCGCGGCTGATCCGTCTGCTCGGCCCGACGGTCGGTCTCCGTCTCGAATGCGGCTGGGACGGGCGCTAGATTCGGCAGCGAATGGACCAGACGCTCGAGGCACCGGCGCGTGCCCAACTCCGCCATGACGAGCTCGTGAAGGAGATCCGCGCGCACGACTACCGCTACTACGTGCTCGACGACCCGAGCATCACGGACGCCGAATACGACGCGCTCATGGTGGAGCTCCGCGGCCTCGAGGAGCGGCATCCCGAGCTCGTCACTCCCGACTCGCCGACGCAGCGGGTCGGAGGCGAGGCACGCGCGCTGGTGACGAAGGTCCAGCACGAGGTACGGATGTACTCGCTCGACAACGCGTACTCCGCCGTCGAGATGGCGGAATGGAACCGCCGTATGGTCACGAGCGGTCTGCGCGACGGCGACGTGCCGAGCTTCACCGTCGAGCCGAAGCTCGACGGCGCGAGCATCGAGGTCGTCTACGACGGCGGGCGTCTCGTGCTTGCCTCCACGCGCGGCGACGGTGTCTTCGGCGAGGAGATCACCGCGAACGTGCGGACGATCCGCGGCGTGCCCGCGCGGATCCCGTTCACCGACAAGCTCACGCTCCGCGGTGAGGTGGTCATCTATCGTAAGGACCTCGCCGCGCTCAACACCGAGCGCATCGGCGCGGGGCTCGAGCCGTTCGCGAACCCGCGCAACGCGGCTGCCGGCGCGCTCCGTCTCCTCGATCACCGCGAGGTGGCGAAGCGGCCTCTGCGCGTCGTCTTCTATCAGGTGGTCGAGGGCGCGAAGGTAGCGCCGACCCACGGGGAGACGCTCGACTGGCTCGCCGCGCAAGGGCTGCCGACCCATCGTAGGCACGAGGTCCTCCTCTGGGTGGGCGTGATGGACGCGATCGCGCGGATCGATCGATCGCGTGGCGACTACCCGTTCGAGACCGACGGCGCCGTCGTGAAGGTCGACGCGTATCGACAGCAGGACGTCCTCGGCGCCACTTCGAAGTTTCCCAAGTGGGCGATCGCCTACAAGTTCCCGGCCGAGCGCGCCGTCACGCGCGTGAACGAGATCGTGGTCCAGGTCGGTCGCACGGGCGCCCTCACGCCGGTCGCGATCATGGACGGGGTCGAGCTCGGCGGGACGATCGTCTCGCGTGCGTCGCTCCACAACGGCGATCAGATCCGCGAGCTCGACGTGAACGTCGGCGATCGCGTCGTCATCCAGAAGGCTGGCGAGATCATTCCACAGGTCGTCGCGGTCGCGGAGCGGAGCCGCCCGCCCGGAAGCGCGCCGTTCGAGATGCCGAGCGCGTGCCCGGCGTGCGGGACACCCGTCGTCAGCCGGCTCCGGGAGGCCGGCAAGCCCGAGCTCGGCGCGGAGGCGACCGTCCGCTGTCCGAACCGCGAGTGCCCCGCGCAGGTCATGGGGCGCATCCTCTATTTCGCGAGCCGTCCGGCGATGGCGATCGACAAGCTGGGCGAGTCGCTCGTCCTGCAGCTCACGCGCACGGGCCTGGTGAAGGACGTCGCCGATCTCTACGACCTCGACGAGGCGAAGCTCACCGGGCTCGAGCGGATGGGGAAGAAGAGCGCCGAGAACGTCCGTGCCGCGATCGAAGGCTCGCGCGAGCGGACGCTCGACCGGCTCATCGGTGGTCTCGGCATCCCCGGAATCGGTCAGGTCGCGGGCCGGCAGCTCGCGGAGGTCGCCGAGACCCTTCCCAACCTCCTCTCCTGGTCGGAGGCGGAAGCGCGGGAGAAGGTCGGTAGCATCCACGGCTTCGGGGCCAAGATGGTCGACGCCGTCGTGGCCTTCCTGAACGACCCCGAAGAGCGACGCGTCCTCGAGAAGCTCCGCGATCGGGGCGTGGGGCGCCCGCAGCCGATCCACGTCGTCGCCGCGTCAGGCCCGCTCGCCGGCAAATCGTTCTGCGTCACCGGTGTGCTCACACGAAAGCGCGAAGAGGTGCACGCGCTGCTCCGGTCCGCGGGGGCGACGGTGCACGACTCGGTGAAGAAGGACACGACCTACCTCGTGGCAGGGGACAAGACCGGCAAGACGAAGCTCGATCAGGCTAGGAAATTCGGCGCGAAGATCGTCTCGGAAGAAGAGATGGACGCGCTCGTGGCCGGCGCCGTGTAGCATCGCCCGCGATGGGCGCACTTCTGATCATCGGAGGTATTCTTTTCCTATTCGGTGTGATCGTCACGGTGACGAACATCAAGAATTACAAACGACGCCAGCGCATCATCGCGACGCCCACCTCGCCGATCGCGCAGGCACCGGGTAACGGTCTCGTCGAGATCAAGGGGCGCATCGCGCCGAGCGAGCAGGGCCTCGTGCAGACGCCGTTCAGCGGTCGTCACGCCGTGTGGTGCCGCGTCACGGTGCAGGAGCTCCGTTCGTCGGGACGCAGCTCCTACTGGCACACGATCCTGACCGAGGTCGATGGTCGCTTGTTCATGGTCGACGACGGCTCGGGTCAGATGGCTCGCGTCATGCCGACGGCGGCCAACGTGATGCTCGACAAGGTGAGCGTCGCCTCCAGCGGCACGTTCAACGACGCTGCACCTCATCTCGAGGCGTTCCTCCAGTCGCGCGGTCTGAAGAGCACCTCGTGGATCGGGTTCAACAAGAGCATGCGCTACGAGGAAGAGATCCTCGCGCCGAACGATGCTCTCTACGCGCTCGGTCCGTCCCGCCGAGAGCCGGGCCCGCCGGTGCACGACGGGTATCGCATGGTCCCGAGCAGCCAGCTCGTGATGTTCCAGGGCGCGGGCCCGGACGGCGAGCTGTTGCTCACGAACAAGACGGAAGACCAGCTCACCGGCAAGCTCCTCACCGGCTTCGTCGTCGGTCTCGTCCTCACCGGGCTCGGCGTCCTCCTTGGCCTCGGGGGCGTCGCCGCGGTCATCGTCGAAACCCTCTGACGCGCGGCTCGGCGAGCCGTTCCGCTAGGGCGTGGCCGCCAGAGACAGAAACAGGAGGGCGGGAAGACGGGAAGGATCATTGACCAAATCCCTTCCCGCCTTTCTGTTGAATCTCTCTCGGTTCGCCTAGACGAACGGCATTGGCTCTAGGTGCGGACGCGGCCCAGTCGCCCGAGCTCCCACGTCCTCGCGATCAAGCGGGCTCGGCTCTCGACGTCGGCTTTGTCGAGGACCGCGCTGATGTGCACCTCGACGGTTCGGCGAGCCATGCGGAGATTGCTCGCGATCTCCTTGTTCGACCAGCCCTCGAGGACGTGGCGGAACACTTCCTTCTGGCGCGAGGTCAGACCCCAGACGCGAGCGGCGTTCTCGAGCGCGCCGTCGAGCGTCGTTTCGACCGGTGCCTTCGGCTCGACCATCACCAGTGCGTGAAGTCCCCGCTCGGCCACGGCGAAGTTGCGACGCCAGATGCGGACTGCGCCGAGCGCAGCGACGGTGACCTCTCGGGTCGTCGAGACGTTCGGAGCGCTGATGGCCTGATGAAGCAGCGGTCGAATCGCTTCATTGTGGGATTCGAGGAGCGATCGACCCCGTTCATTCGCCACGATGATCTGACCATCGCGGGTGAGGACGAAGACGGACGCATCGACGACTTCGAGGAGAGTCCCGAGCAGCGGCAACGACAGCGAAAGATCGAGCTCCGGGAGCGCGCCGCTGTCGGAGTGCCCGAGCCAGCCCTGGAGTGCCCCCTCATCGATGACGCCGCTGTCTCGAACCTCGAATCGACTCGCCTCGTGTCGCTGCATCTCAACCTCTGCGGCCCCCGAGCCCGAAGCGAGCCGAAGCCCCCTCCGTGGGTGCCTACGGCGTGAGCCTCTTTTTCGAGGGTCAGCGCACCCGGCGGCGAGTGCTCAAGTTAACCCCCCCCTTTGCTCGCAAGTGGCGTGCCGCCGTCAGAGTCGCGCCGCTTTCCGTCCCAACAAGGCATCTCAGAGTGAATTCGAAGGGAATTCTTGGGAAATCCAAACGAATCGCGATCATCTTCAAATGCGATCGCGATCGCATTTCGAGCTGAATGCGATCTCATTCCATGAAGCCAATCGCGAATCGGCAAACAACGAAATTTCGCTGTACAGGCCCTCTTGTCAGTGACAGAACGTGGTCGAGAGCCGCATTGCGGCTCAAACATGGGGGCGAGCACGGTGGACAGCACACGTGCCGGGCGTATCGGTATCGTGGGGGGTGGGATCGCTGGACTCACGGCGGCGATCGCGCTTGCTCGCGACGAGCGGTTCGAGGTCGTCGTCTACGAGAAGGCGCCGGAAGCTCGCGGGCGAGGAGCAGCGCTCCTCGTCTGGTCGAACGCCATCACCGCGCTCTCGAGCATCGGCCTGGCCGACGAGGTGAAGAACGCCGCTGCTGCGCTCGACGTCACGGAGGTGAGGAGCGCCGGCGGGGAGCTGCTCAGCAGCCTTCCCATCGGCACGTGGAGCGAGCGGTTCGGCGCGCCGACGGTCGTCATTCGCCGTCCTGTTCTCCTCGACATCCTCGGCGCTGCACTTCCTCGAGCCACCGTGAAGATCGGCGCCTCGCTCCGCTCGTTCACCCCCGGGGCTCGTGGCGTGCGTCTGTGTTTCGAGGACGGGTCGATGGACGACGTCGACGCGCTGATCGGCGCCGACGGGCTGCACTCGAGCGTGCGCCGTCAGCTCCTCGGCGACGAGCCGACGCGCGCAGGCGGCTACGACGCGTGGGTCGGGATCACGCCAAACCGGCCGGAAGGGCTCCGCACGGGCGTGGCGACCGCCACGGTCGGGAACGGCCCTCGATTCTGGACGGCGGTCCTGCGCGATGGGTCGGTGTTCTGGTACGCGACGCTGAATCGTCGCGGCCGCCCGCCCATCAGACGTCGCGAAGAGCTCTACGAGGTGTTCCGCGATTGGCCCGCGCCGATCGCCGAGCTCATCGCGTCGACGCCGGACACCGAGCTGATTCGAACGCAGATCCGAGACCGTCTTCCCGTCGACCAGTGGGGCGCTGGCCCCGTCACGCTCCTCGGTGACGCCGCGCATCCGTCCACTCCCGATCTCGGACAGGGCGCATGCCAGGCGATCGAGAGCGCGATCGTCCTCGGTGAATGCGTGCGCGGCAGCGCGCAGATCGAAGGCGGCTTCCGGGAGTACGAGCAGCGAAGGATGCCGAGGACGGCGGCCATCAGTCGGCTCTGTTGGATGACGGCTTCGAACAGCACGATCGAGGGGCCCTTGGTGTGCCGCCTGCGGGACGTCGCCATCCGCGTCGGGCTCGAGTCGATCGCGCGCTCGTCGCTCCAATGGATCCTTGCAGGGCACGCGCAATGACGGCTGCGCCGGCGATCACTGCCAGTCGCGTGGACGTACGAGGGTACCTCCGCGATTGCCGTACGCTCGCCGTCGAGGAGATCCAGCGCTTCGTTCCTCGCGATACCGCGCTCGGTCCCGTCCTCTACGATCTCGTCCTCGACTATCCGCTGCGCGACGCCAAGGGCCTCCGGCCCGCGCTCTGTCTCGCGGCATGCCGTGCTCTCGGGGGTGCGGAGTCTGCGGCGCTTCCCACGGCGGCGGTGATCGAGCTCTATCACAACGCGTTCCTCGTCCACGACGACATCGAAGACGGATCCGAGCGACGTCGCGACTCGCCCACGCTGCATCGCGAGCACGGCGTCGCGATCGCGATCAACGTCGGCGACGCGATGCTCGCGCTCGCCCTCGAGCCGCTCCTCGACAACACGCGGCTCATCGGGCTCGGGAAATCGCTCCGCATCCTCCAGGTCGTCGCGCAGATGGCGCGGGAGACGGCGGAAGGGCAGGCGATGGAGCTCGACTGGGTCCGTCATCCGACGAGGGACGTCACCGATGACGACTACCGGCAGATGGTCGTCAAGAAGACGGGCTGGTACAGCTTCATCGCGCCGGTGACGCTCGGCGCGATCATCGCGGGCGCGACGAGCGAGCAGATCGCGACGCTCCACCGATTCGCCGAAGAGCTCGGCATCGCCTTCCAGATTCGCGACGACGTCCTGAACCTCGAAGGCGACGAGGTCCGCTACGGGAAAGAGAGCTGCGGCGATCTCTGGGAGGGCAAGCGGACGCTGATGCTCCTCCACATGATGCGGTCGGTGTCGCCGGAAGACCGACGCGAGGTGACGCGCATTCTGGCGGCGCCGCGTCCCGAAGGAGCGTCGAGCTCGACCCTCGACGTCGTCGACGTGTCGCTCCTGGCGAAGCTCGAGGCGGAGGGCCATCTGACGGAGCAGGGACGGCGTCGGCTGGAGCGTCATCTGCATGAGAGAGACGCTTCGCACGTGGTCACCAAAACGGCGGCCGACGTGGAGTTCTTGTTCCAGCGGATCCAGGCGAACGGCAGCCTCGCGCACGCGAACCGTGTCGCTCGCGAGCATGCGCAGCGCGCGCGCAGCATTCTCGATTCCGCCGATGCGTGGCTCGCACGCTCGGTACATCGAGACCTGCTCTACGCGCTCGTGGATTTCACCATCGGTCGTGAGACCTGAATCGGAGGTTAGCGCTCCGATCTTGCGCAGGGGTGGGGCTTCGGCCCGTGTCGAACTTGGGGCTCGCGCCCCAACCACCCGCAGAGGAGGGCCTTCGGCCCGTATCGAAATTGAGGGGAAGAATGAGCAAGAAGGAATCCGAGTCGCGCGGCAAAGACGAGGCCCAGACCCTCGACGATCTCCGGAAGCTGTCCATCACCGCCGCCCACGAGCTCCTCTCTGGCTTCGATCGTCTGAAGCAGCTCCGTGATGACTGGGAGGGCTCGGACGTGAATGGTCGGGTGGACGAGTCGCAGAAGCGTCGCGAGCGCGCCAAGGCTCTCGCCTACGAGCTCGCTCGCCACGAGATCAAGCACGCGGAGAAGATCCTCAGCCTGAGCCACGCACAAGCGGACCTGCTCTTCGAGCACGCGCGCAGCCTCGTCCGGCGGATGCGTTACGGGGACAGTCCGTCGCCCGCCGTCGTCGAGCTCCGCGCCGCGACGTCCGAGCCGAGCGAGCCTGCGGTGGGGAGCCTCGGCATCAGGAATCCCTTCGACACGAACGCCGATCCTCGCTTTCACCTCGGACCGTTTTCGACGCAGAGCGGAGACGAGGTCGCAGGGCTGAAGGTGAAGCTCTCGTGCGACCCGTCGTGTGTTCCGCCTCACGGGGACGCGGAGGTCATGCTCGAGGTGGACATCGAAGGAGCGGAGGGATGCGCCCCGGGTGTCTACTTCGCCGAGCTCACGGTGTTCCTCGTCGGTGTCGTCGAGCAGCGCGTGGCACGACGGCTCCTTCGCCTTCGGATCGGCAAGACGCGAGAAGGAGAGCGGAACGAACGTGGCGGACGTTGACGATGATCTGCTCGCGCTCCTCGAGCTGATCGGGACCGAGCCCGAGGACGAGCTCACCCGCGTCCTCTGGCAGGCGCATCTGCTCCTCGCCAAACATCCCGTCGCGGCGCGGGCAGCGTTCCGTGCCCTCGCGGCTCAGGGCAGGTGCTTCGCCGAGACGAACGAGGGCGCGCAGTGGAAGGAGCGCCTCGCGGGCTCGGAGCTGATCCAGCGAGGCCGCTCCGTCTGGGAGCTGGCGACGCTCGGCATGCTCGACGAGTCACCGCGTGTCCTGCCGGCTCAGTTCGTCGACATGCTCTCGTACGCCGCGGGCCTCGCGGATCTCGAGCCCGTGCTCGCGCGAGCAGCGGAGCCGCCGCGCATCGGGGAGGACGTCGACCTCATCGAGTCGGAGTCGCGATGACCTCCGAGGTCCGCCGCGTGCGTGCACGATTCGCGGACGACAATCCGCTCCTCTACCTCTCGCTGGGGCTCCTCTCGTCGTTCGATACGCTCGAACGCCTCCTTGCGGCCCATGCACCGGAACGATCGCGACCGGGGCCGGCACCGGCACCGGCACCGGCACCGGCACCGGCACCGGCGCCCATCAAAGGCTCGGACGTTGAGATGGAGGCCGTTCACTTCGTCCTGGGGCTCATCGCCCTCCGTGCCCGCATCGGGGCGCGACTCGGCGAGACCGCCGCGCCGGCGAGTGCACCGAGTCCGACGACCGCGCCGTCCGGAGGTGGTCTCGAAGAAGGGAGCGAATCGTTGTGGCGATGATGACGACCGGGCGCGCTCCTGTCCCGCTTGTGCCTCTGGACGCACGGGCCGTCGGGATGAGCGTCGCGCGGACGAACTTCATGCGCCGTCCGGCATCCGAGCCGGCGCGAGTCGGTCATCGGGAGTGGCTGCATTTCTCGATCGGCGGGCCGGACCTCACGTTGCTCGTGAACATGAGCGTCGTCGACGACCAGCGGCCGTCGGTCCCGCGCGGCTGCGAGCGTGGGCGGGTCCTCGTCCTCGTTCGCGATTCCGGGGGCTGGGGCGGCGGCGCGGACGAGGTCGGCGCCGCGGAGCTCGAGGTCCACGGTGGTCGCGTCTTCGTGGCGCTCGCCGAGAGCAGCGTCGATCTCGTCGCCGGCGTCTTCGTGGTGAAGGTGCGGCTCCGGGATCGCCCGATCGCCTTCGAGCTCGAGCTCCGTCCGCGGGCGTTTCCGTCGATGGCGAGCAACGTCGCCATCGGTCCAGGCGAGGAGCCGATCAACTGGGTCGTCGTCCCGGACCTCAGCGCCGACGGCTGGCTCGAGATCGCCGGAGCGCGCCGCCAGATCCGGGGCGCGCCGGCCTACCACGATCACAACTGGGGATACTTCAGCCATCGCGACTTCGCGTGGCAGTGGGGCCATGCGCTCCCCGACGACGGAGCGAGCCCGTTCAGCGCCGTGTTCGCGCGTCTCCTCAACGGCGCCCAGACGGAGACGTACATGCAGTCGCTCCTCTTGTGGCGTGACGGCCGGCAGTACCGCGTGTTCCGCGAGGACGAGGTCGAGGTGAGCGCGGAAGGGCTTCTGCGGAAGGACGACTTCTTCACCGTGCCGCGGACGGCGAGGCTGCTCACTGGAGGGACCGCGGCCGACATCCCGAAGCGTCTCCGGATCGAGGCGAAGGGAAGGGGCGATGCGGTCTCGGCATGTTTCGAGGCGATCGACGCCGCGCGGATCGCGGTCCCGAACGAGCACGACCTCGGCACGACGCTGATCCACGAGGTCGTCGGTGTCTTCGAGCTTCGCGGCGTCGTGAGAGGTGAGCCCGTCGCGCTCGGCGGGCATGCGGTCTTCGAGTACCTGGGGCGGGGCGCATGAGCGGCGCGATGCGAGCGCTCGTCGACGATGTGCTCGATTGCGTGGCGCTCGAATGCCCGGAGGCCTACCTCGCGATGCAGCGAGCGCTTGGCGCTCGGCGGATCGGCCTCGCGTTCCGTCACGAGTCGTTCTCGCTCGCGTTCGCGCCTGCGCCCGCGCCCGCCGCGGAGGGTTGGTTCTCGGAGCAACCGATCGCGATCCGGACGACGGCGCGGACGCTCCACGACATCCTGATGGGCGAGCGCGATCCGCTCGACGCCATCCTCGCCGACGAGCTGACTGTGCACGCCGGTGCGGATGACCTCGTCGCGGCGGCGGAGGCGGGGCTCTTGTTCGTGAAGGGCGCGGCGCGATGCACGTCGCTCGCCCCGATGCTCAGACGCCTGAAGAACCTTGCGGAGGGAGAGGGAGAGTCATGACCGAGAATGTGTCTTCGGCGCGAAAACGTTCGGTGACCATCTTCGGAGCCGGTGTCGCGGGCCTCACCGTCGCGCACGAGCTCGCGGAGCGGGGCTTCGAGGTGGAGGTGATCGACCCGGACATTCGGGAGGAGATCCACTCCTTCACGCTCGATCGAGGCATCGGCGGGATGGCGCGCTCCCAGTGCGGGTGCTGGCTCGCGTCGCTTGCCCCCGAGGTGACGATGGCGGGGGCGCCTCTCCATTTCGATACCGGGACGGACTTCCTGCTGAACGACGTCCTCGTGTTCGATGAGCCGTCGAAGCTGCCGGCGGATCCGCTCTACGCCGAGCAGCTGGTGGATCGAGTCGCCGAGCTGCTCCGGCGGCTGGTCGGCCCGACCAACGACATGAGCCGCGCCTCGGAGCTCACCATCGCTGCTCCGGACTCGCGCCTCGGCACACGCGAGCCCGGCGACCCCGCGTCGGACTATCGCGTCGAATGGATGAAGAAGCAGCTCGTTGCGAAGCTCGGCGGCCTCGCGGGGGCCGTCGATCACCTCGAGGTCGAGCACCCGATCGCCACGTCCCTCCAGGTCCCGGGGCACGCGGCGCCGAGGAACACATGGCTCTTCTTCCACCTGCCGGCGCTTCGCATCTTCCCTGCCGAGCACGGCTTTCGCTTCTTCCCTTCGTTCTATCGCCACATCTTCGACTCGCTGCGGCGCATCCCGCTCCACCATCCGCGACCGCACGAGACGACGATCCCGACCGTCCGCGAGAACCTCGTCCCAAGCGTGGGGCTCGGGTTTGCGCGCGCCGGAGCGAAGAAGTCGTTCCTCGTCCCGCGCCGCGAGATCAAGTCGCTCGAGGTGGCGAGGGGCTACTTGACGCTCATCCTCGAGGAGCTCGGCTACGAGCTTGGCGACGTGAAGCGCTTCTCGATCAAGCTGCTCACGTACATGACCTCGTCGACCAAGCGGCGGGCGGGCGAATACGAGAATCTCTCCTGGGGCAGGTTCGTCGAACAGCACAAGTACTCGAAGGTCAGCCGGGAGCACATCGAGTATGGCCCGGCGATGTCGGCCGCGCTTCGCGGATCGCTGAGCGACGCACGCACGCAGGGCTCGATCAGCGTGCAGCTGTTCATGGACCAGCTTCGGACGGATGGCCGGCCCGACTGCACGCTCAACGGCCCGACGAACTCGGCCTGGTTCAATCACTGGCACGACTACCTCTCCTCGCAACGCGTGCGCTTCCGGCGCGGCACGCTCGTGGGCTTTGGAGAGGTGGCGGGCGAGGTGCGGCCGCTGGCCTACCGCACCGTGGAGTACGACGCGAACGGCGAGGTCGTACGCCACTCGGAGAAGGAGATGATGACGACGGGTGAGTATTTCGTCCTCGCCCTCTCGCTCCCGGCCGCGACGAAGATCTCCGAGAAGTTCCTCGAGGTCGCGAAGGATAAGCTCCCCGCCGACAACGACTTCGAGCGCACGATCGCGTTCGCCGGCGATCTCGACACCGATCTCGTCCGGCCTGCGCCCGAAGGGCCGCTCCAGCACCTCAGCGGGATCCAGTTCTACTTCGACGCGCCGCTCGATTTCTGGCGTGGGCACACCCAGTACCTCGACGCTCAGTGGGGGCTCACGTCCATCTCGCAGCTGCAGTTCTGGGGCCGGGCGCGCGACAGCTCGGACGGGTACCGCGGCGTCCTCTCCGTCGACATCGGGATCTGGGACCGGAAGTACAAGGGCAAGTGCGCCTGGGAGTGCACGCCCGACGAGATTGCCGTGTATGCCTGGGAGCAGATCCACGATCACCACGACGGGGCGTTCCGCGCGCGTTACGGCGCGGAACGCCCGCTGCCGAAGCCCATCGCCTACGCGGTCGACGCGAACGTCATCTTCGATCCGACGCCGAAGAAGGACCTGTCGCCGTTCCTCGTGAACCGCGTCGGCGCCTATCCGAAGCGCCCTGGCCGTCTGATCGACGACGCCAGGCGCGCGACTCCGCCCGGGAAGAAGCCGCCAACCTCGAAGCAGATGTCGTTCTATGACGTCTACCTCGATCGATACGTCCTCGTCGGCACGTTCATGAAGACGTACACGCGCCTCACGTCGATGGAGGGGGCCAACGAGTCCGCGCGCCACGGCGTCAACGCGATCCTCACGCACGGGAAGGTCCTGTGCGAGCAGAGCGAGATCTGGGATCCGGAGGACAACGAGATCCCCGACCTCCAGTGGCTTCGCGATCTCGACGAGCGGAGGTTCGAGGAAGGCAAGCCGCATCTCCTCGAGACGCTCGCGGCGTTCGATCCGTTCGAGAACAACCTCGATCTCTTTGCCGGTGCGTTCGACACCATTCCCTTCGGAGGTCGGTCATGACTTTCGGGGCCGAACGCGCCCGACACGCTCCTCTGAAACGACCAGCTCGCCGCGCGTGACGTCAGCGCGCGGCGAGCTGCGCGGTTGCCGCGTTCATGACCTCGACCCAGCAGTGACCCGCTAGGGCCCGGCTCGCATCGACGATGTGCGCCGGCCCCTCCCAGATCCCCGCGTCGAGCATCGGTCCGAAGGCCTTCATCCGCACGAACGGCGCCGCGATCGTGTGCTCGAGCGTCACGTGGAGATCGAGCTCGGGGACGCTCACGGCAAAGCGCGTCGGGCATGTTCCGCGGTCCGTACGTGTCTCGTACTTCTCGACGGAGGAGACGTCGAAGCGCGGCAGAGGACGGAGACCGCCGTCCTGCTCAACGAGCCAGCCGCCGCAGCCGAGGAGGCGCCCGTCGTTGGGCGATGCCCACCTTCCGGGGCCGCTGTCGCGCATCACGTAGCCCATGATCTCGCGCCCGTCGTCGAGGCGTAGCTGCACCCAGATCCACTTGACCTGGGTCGCGGTGACGGTCAGCCATTGGCGGTCCTGGCACGCGTCGCCCGTGAAGCGCTCGATCCTCTCGCGGCGGCCACTGCGCCGGTCGTCCATCGCGAGCTCGATCCGCCCACGCGCCGCGAGCCGCGGCCTCTGGACGTAGGCGGTCTCGACCGGACCTTGCCGGAGCCGCGGCGCGCCGCGCTCCCCGAACGCGAGGACGTCCTTCTCGGGGACGAGATAGAGCTCGACGTCGAAGTCGTCCGAGCGAGCTTTGATCGCGATCGTGAACGAACGCGCGGTCTCGTCGCCGACCTCGAGCTGATGGATCTGGAGGTCGCCCCCTGCGGTCATCGCGGAGAACGAGGCCGCGTCGAAGTTCTCGTGCTCGATCTCGACCTCCACCGCGCGAGGACGGCGATCGGGGTGATCGAGGTCGTAGAGCACCGCCATGAAGAGCGGCCGGTCGTCGGACTCGAGCGCGAACGGCGAGAGGATCGGGAGCCACGGCGGGACGAGGCGTGCGAGCGGCGACGGGAGATCGGCCGGCGAGAGCACGCTCGGCCGGGCTCGCGCGCGCGTCCGGCGACCCGTTCGAGAGATCCATACGAGGACGGCGAACCTTCGAGGGCCGTGCTCGCCTTCTCCCGTCCCCTCGACCACGATCCAGTTGAACTCGCTCTGATTGACCGCCATCTCGCGCGGGAGCTGAGTGGCGTCGAACGGGGAGAGCGCCGAGGCCGGGCGAGGCTCGGCGAGCAGGACCGAGAGCTCGGCCTGTGCGTCGAAGCTGGCGTTCGGAAAGCGAAGGCGAATGTTCAGACTCCCGGTACGAGCATCGCGATCATGGCTCGCGGATTCGCGATCTGGTTGGTCGTCATCCAGCGCTGCGCCTCCTCACGCATGGTCGCGCCTTCGGTCCCGCCGCGGAGCGCGCCGAGTCGGTCGAGGGTGGCATGGGCGTAGAGCTGCATCCCGGCGTCTCGGAAGCCGGCGCGCGCTCGTTCGAGGTGGCGGACGGCCGCCTCGCGGTCCTCGTGTGCTGCCGCGCCGGCCCGGATCGCCGCTGCGAACGGCTTCGCCGGCGCCACCTGGTCACGCTCGATCTTCGCGGCCTCCGCGAGCGCCGCGCGTCTCAGCTCTCTCGGTGACGGGCCCGTGGATGACGAGCCGCTCTCGGCGAGCGCGAGTGCCGCGCGAGCGCGGAGGTGACGGATTTCGACCCGCACGAACTGCGCGAGAAGGAGTCGCGCCTGCGTGAGCCCGGGCCAGTCCGCTTCGACGCATCGCCACGCCTCGGTCGTGTGACCGCGATAGAGCTCCGCCTGAACGCGGGCGAAGAGGTGATGGTAGTGAGGCAGGAGGTAGGTCTTGGTCGAGAACGCCGCGATCCCTTCCGACGTTTCGCGGATCGCGTCGATGGGGCGATCGCTCGCCAAGAGCACCATGCTCTGCTGGCCCATGCGTAGGTTGCTCGCGGCGAAGAGGTCGCCGCGCTCGCGGGCGGCGCGGAGGGCGAGCGGTACCAGCTCGGCGACCTGCGGGAGGTCTCCGAGGTACGCGAGGGCGGGGAGGCGGTACGCGTCGCAGATCGCGAGCTCCCAGGCGACGCCACGGCAGTGTTCGCGGTAGAGCGCACTCGCGGCGGTGCAGTGTGTCCACGACTCGGACCAGTCGCCGAGGAACCAGGCGGTCACGCCCTTGGACATCCGCGCCCAGGCGAGGTCGTACGGCGCGTTCGACCTCTGCGCGAGCTCGTCCATCTCGCGGATGATCGTCTGGCACCGCCGGCGGAGGAACGGACCGCCGATCACGGCTTCGAACGCCGCCTCGTAGCCGAGCCCACGCACGACCGCGGACGTGTCACCTGCGTCGAGCGCCTCGAGGAGATGGGTGAGCCCGAGGGCGTCCGCGACGACGTGGTTCGCCATCGAGAGTCCCGTCGAAGCGGCCCACAATGCGTCGAGGCGTGCGCTCGTCTTCGGGTCGATCGAACGCGTCACCTTCGCTGGGCTCGTCCCGCGCACGAAGAGACGAAGTCGGCGAGCGACCGACTGCGCCGAGGCCGCTGTGCGTGAGCGTGGCATCGAGACGCCGACGCGCTCGAGCACTCGGCTCATACGAGTGGTCCCGAGATCGAGCCGGCCGCTCCGGAGAGCATGCTCGCCTGCGCATCGACTGAGCGTGACGATCTCGAGTCGATCGGGCTGTCGCTCGGCGAGCGCGTCGGCGGCTGCCTGGTAAGCGTCGCCGGCCTCGCCGCCGCGGCCGGCGTTCGCGAGCGCCTCCGCCCAACGCTGGAGAAGCTGCCAGCGTGTCGCTTCGCTGTGCGCGGTGTGCTCGAGGACGATCGCCCAGTACTGCGCAGCGCGATCGAACGCGTATGCGTTCTCGGCGCGGATCGCGGCGGCCGCCCCGTGTTCTCTCGCGCGCGCGGCGTCTCCGGCGCCCTCGTAGTGGCGAACGAGATCCTCCGGATCGACGTGACCGTAGGCGAGGAGCGCCTCGGCGAGACGGGTGTGCGTCTCGCGTGTGGAGGTCGCCGAGGCGGCGGCGCTGATCGCTTCGCGGACGCGATCGTGGGCGAGCTCGAGGGTGCTCGACGATCCTTGGCGCGTCACCACGAGCCTCACGTTGCGGACCGTCGACGTCGCCTTGAGCGCGCCCGCCCCTTGGAGGCCGGCGGCGCGGGTAGCGACTTCCTCGGTGATCGGATGGCCGGCGATCGCGACGGCCTCGATCAGCTTGCGCGCGTCTCCATCGAGCCGAGCGACGCGCTCCATGATCACGTGCCCGAGGCTGAAGGAAGGATCGGGGCGATCTCCGCTCACGATCGCCCGCTCGGCGAGCTGCTGGATGAAGATGGGGTGCCCGGAGCCTTCGCGAGCGACGGGGTCGGCGAGCTCGCCGAGAGTGTCGCCGAGGAGATGGGAGGCCATCGAGCGCGCGTCCTCTGCCGGCAGCTCGGCGAGCACGATCGTTCGTTGCTCGATTCCGGTCAGCGCTTCGTCGAGCGCGGCCTGGAAGGCCCGCGATGCGGTGTGGGGGTGCTGCGTCGCCACGACCAGCATCTGCGGAGCGTGCGGCGCGCGGACGAGCTCCGCGAGGAGGTGCGCGCTGTCGACGTCTCCCCACTGGAGGTCGTCGAAGAAGAGCACGATCGGGCGGGTCACGGAGATCGCGACGAGCAGCTCGCGCAGCGCGATGAAGGCCTCGCGCCGTTGTGCCTGTGAGCCCCCGGCGACAGCCTCGGGAGCGACGCGAGCGTCACCGAAGTCGACGTGCTCGAAGACGCGGAAGAGCCGCGTGAGGCGAGACGCATGACGCGGCGCGATCCGCGCGAGCTCGTCTTTCGGAAGCCGTGAGAGGTGGCGCGCGAGGGCGTCCATGACGCTGTCGAAGACCTTGTACGGGACGGACTCCTGCTCGTAGGAGCGACCGCTCAGGACCAACGTCTCCGGCGCTTGCTCCTCGAGCTCGTCGAGGAAGCGGCGCACGAGCGCGGTCTTGCCCATCCCCGAGCTCGCGACGACGCGGACCATCGCCGTGCGACCCGGGCCGATCTCCCTGCGCGCCGCGTGGAGCTGTGCGAGCTCCTCGCGACGACCGAAGAACGCGCACCGGCCTACCTCGATCGACCCGAGGAGCTCGGATGTGCGGGAGGTCCTTCCACCCAGGCGTGCGAGGACCTCTGCGCCCGAGGGGCGCGCCGAGGGCTCTGGCGTGAGGAGGTCTGCACACAGGTCAGCGAGATCGGAGAGCTCCGCCTCGAGATCGGGCGAGAGGCGCGGACGAGCGCCGACCGACGGCAATTCGCCGGTGAGCGCCTCGTAGAGCATGGCTCCGACGCTGTACCAGTCCGTCGCTGGCCCCATCGCCTCGCGTCGCGCCTGCTCGGGCGACATGTACCCCGGGGTTCCCAGCGGGCGCTCCGAGCCCGCTTCGCGATCGTCCATCTCGGCGACGAGCCCGAAGTCGAGGACGACGACGCGGCCCTCGATGGTCACGAGGACGTTCGACGGCTTCAGGTCACAATGGAGCTTGCGCGCGGCGTGGAGCGCGTTGACGGCTCCGGCGAGGTCACGGGTCGCCGCTCGCAGGCGAGCGACGTCGATCCTCGGACGAGGCCCCCCTTCGCCGCGGAAGTCGTCGCGGTGCGTCTCGCCGCTCACGGTAGCGCTTGCCGTCTGCACGTCCCCGTCCCAGACGTAAGCGAGGAACGTCGACCCCTCGACGAGCTCCATCGCGACGTACCAGGTGTCGCCCTCCGTCGCGAGCTCGTACAGCCGCACGAGGTTGGGGTGCGTCAGGTCGGCGAGGGCGCGGAACTCGCGCTTGAAGCCCTGGAGCGCGACGATGCGTTCCTTGCGCAGCACTTTCAGCGCAACACGACATCGATAGCGGGGATCATCGGCTTCGTAGACGACACCGAAGCCGCCCGCTCCGATATGCCGTACGAGCACGAAGCGCCCCAGGCTTTCCGCCAAGCGAAGCACGCCTTCGGTCCCTCATCTTCCTTGTAGCCCAAAATGGGCCACCGCAAGCGAGCCTCCGACGAGCCGAAGAGGGCGCCTCCTCGTCGAGGTTCGCGCTCCGACGAGCGGGAGGTGCGCGCCGACCAGCCCGTCGGATTTGGGGCACCACTGCGGGTGGTCGGGGCGCAGCTCCAAATCTGACAAAATCGTCGTACCATCGGTCGGCGCGGATGTATGAATCCGGCGCGAAGATCACAGCGAGGCAGCAAACGTGACGCGACTCATCGTCGAAGCGCAGGGCCAGCTCCAGTCCGAGGTGGTGACGATGACGGACGGCGAAGGAGTCCTCATCGGGCGAACTCCCGACGCCGCTCTGCTCACGAGCCAGGAGGCCATTCCCTCAGCCGCCACGGTTCGGCCGCGCGCAATCGCAGCGCCGAGCGTGTCGGGAAATCACGCGGCGGCGTGGATGCAGGATGGCAGCGTGCACCTGGTCGACCTCGACAGTCGCAACGGAACCTGGGTCCGGCTGCCGAAGGGGAAGTCGCTTCGTCTACCGGTCGGTGGCGACGTCCACGTGCGTCTGGCGTCGTCGGCCGCGTTTGCAGGCTGCGATGCTCAGCCCGATCCGCCGCGCTATCTCGATCAGAGCGATTTCGGATCGGGCGTGGCCCAGTCGGTCCGCACCTGGTTGCAGCATCACGACGTGCCGGCACGAGCCTGGGCCGCGCCGCGGGACCGGGTCGAGGCGCCGACGGGCGTGACTGCCCTTCCGCTCGCCAACGGCGATGTCCTCTTCGTTGGGGTCGAGCGCACCGCCGATGTGATGTTCCACGAGCGGATGGCGCAGGTCTCTCGCTACGTCCGCACGCAGAACGCGCTCTACGAGGCAGAGGAGAACACGCGCAGCGACGGGATGATCCTCGCCTCGCCGGGCATTCGCCAGGTTCATCGGCGCGTGGTCGAGGTGGCGATGCAGAGCCTCCCCTCGCTGATTCTGCTCGGTCCGTCGGGCACCGGAAAGGAGCGCCTCGCGCAGGCGTATCATCGCCATCTCGGCCGGCCCGGACCGCTCGTCGCGATCAACTGCGCCACGCTCAGTCGCGATCGAATGATCGCCGATCTCTTCGGCGCCGAAGCGGGTGCATACACGGACGCGAAGCGCTCCATGATGGGCGCCGTCGAGCGGGCCGACGGAGGCACGCTGTTCCTCGACGAGCTCGGCGAGCTCCCCACCGACGTGCAGCCGATGCTCCTCCGGTTCCTCGAGACCGGCGAGTACCAGCGTCTCGGAGCGACGGGCCGCCCTCGCTTCGCGGACGTCCGTGTCGTCGCGGCGACGAACCGAGATCTGCGCCAGATGGTGCGCAACGGGGCATTCCGCGAAGATCTCTTCTTCCGGCTCGCGCTGGAGATCGTCGAGGTACCACCGCTGAGCGAGCGCTTCGCCGATGTCGAGGCTTACCTCCGGAGCCGCATGCTCGGAGAGACATCGGCCTACGACGCGCTCCAGCCTGCAGCGCGCGACCTCCTGAGGGCCTACTCGTGGTCGGGCAATTTCCGCGAGGTCATGAACCTCGTTCGCCGCTTCCCCAGCCCCGCTGCGCCGGACTCGCTCGATACCGACGCCGTTCGGCGCACGCTCGAGGCCGGCTCGCTCTCGCCGCTCACGACGCCGGTCGTGCGGCCACCGCCCGCGACGTCGGGAGTGGAGAGCTGGGTGGACTGGGTAGCCGCGAGCGCTCACGCGTTCTCGCAGGCGACGGCGCAGGACGGCCCGACCACGTGGGGCGACATGTCCGCGTTCATCGAGCAGTTCCTGAAGCCCTGGGCGCTCGCCCATCTCGCCGGCGTCGCGGACGCTCGCACGATCGACGACGTCTCGATCAGTCAGATCGCCGATCGGCTCAAGGCCGATCGCGGGACGGTCATCAAGCAGCTCCGACGCTACTTCGAGTCACGAGCCTGAGCAGAGCACGCCCTGCGCGCTCAGCGGCGACGCGGTGGCGTGCGTCGATTCTCGAGCACCTCGAGATCACCCCCCTCGAGCTTCATCGTCTCTTCGGGGTTGAAAGGAACGTCCCGACCATGCACCGGGGGCCGTCCGCGATGAGCGTTTGCCGCGTGCGGCGGTGGGTGGTGGGGGACCATCGCGGGTGGTTGGGGCGCGAGCCCGGTCCCGACGACGGTCTCGCTGTCCCAGTCGTCGGTGGGCGAGCGCGCCGGAGCGGGGTGGACGTTTTGCGGGGGCGCGTGTGCACCGCGGCCTGACCGCGAAGGAGGTGCAAAACGCCGGTGCTTGCCGGGATGGAAGACCTCGGTGGGATCCTCCTCGTCGAGCGGGATGTCGTCGAGCGAGATCGGCTCGCCGTCGTCCTCCATGGACACGCTGACGTGGATCGGGATGTCGATCGAGTCGTCGCTCGGCGCGCCGAGGCCGAGCGGAGGCAGAGGAGGATCGGGCTCGCGTCCGAGCGAATCGAAGGGTGAGGGCGCGAGCTTCACCTTCACGTCGAGGCGGGTCGCGTGCTCGTCGTCGCGCGCCGACCTCATGCGGCTTTGCAATGTGGCGCTCGCCAGATCGGGACGAGCAGGCTCGCGTGCGGCCTCTTTTCGGCCGAAGCCATCGCCTCGAGCTCGGCTCGCTCGTGAGCCGCGCTCGGTGCGAGGCTCACCGCCGCGGCCGGCCGGTGCGGGTGGCTCGGAGCGACCACGTCCACCGCCGAGGACCTGGGCGCGCTTGCGCTCCTCCATCGTGGGAGGAGCGGGGATGCGTGCATGACCGGAGTCGGCGAGGTGGTGGGGCGACGGCATCAGCTCACGGAGCATCTGCTTCGCCGAGGCGTAGCGATCGGAGCGGTTCTTCGCCATCGCGCGCCGCATGATCGCCTCGAGCTCCGGAGGCGTCGCGGGGCGCACGTCGCGGATCGGGCGAGGGGTCGTGCTGATGATCGCGAGGAGGAGGGCGTTGTAGTTCGGCGCGAGGAAGGGACGCCTGCCCGCGAGCGCCTCGTACATGACGACGCCGCAGGCATAGACGTCGACGCGTCCGTCGAGGTTGCGCTCGCCGCGCGCTTGCTCCGGCGACATGTAATAGGGCGTGCCCATCACCATGCCGGTGCGCGTCAGGTCGAGCACGTCATCGCCGGTCTGGAACTCGGCCATCATCTTCGAGACGCCGAAGTCGAGCAGCTTGACGATCGGCGGACAGCCGAGGCGTCGTGCGAGGAAGATGTTCTCGGGCTTGATGTCGCGATGGACGATGCCCTTGTCGTGGGCGGCGACGAGGCCGGAGAGGACCTGGCTGATGACTTCGACGACCTCGTCGAACGGCAGCCCGCCTTCCTTCGAGATGCGCTCGGCGAGCGTCTGGCCGACGAGCTTCTCCATCACGAGGTAGGGGCTGCCGTCGTCGAGGAGCCCGAGGTCGTAGACCTCGCAGATGTTCGGATGGCCGATCGCGCCGGCGGCCCGCGCCTCCTGCTGGAAGCGCTTCACGGCGACACGCTTCTTCGCCTGTGAGGGGCTCAGCACCTTGATCGCGACCTGGCGGCTCAGGCCGATGTGCTCGGCGTCGTAGACGGTGCCCATGCCGCCTTCGCCGAGGATTCCCTTGATCCTGTAGCGACCGCCGACGGTCTGTCCGATCAGCTCGCGCTGGAAGTCGCGCGTCGACGGGAACGAGCTGGAGGTCTCGTCCGAGCGCGCGCTCGGCTGCCTGGAGACGCGGTCTCGCTGCGGATTGAACGCGAGCGGCTCCGGCGCGCGCGCGGGCGGCGGGAGCTCGCTCATGCGGCTCCGCACGTCGCTGGATCGCCCGCGCGCGACCGGGCGGGCGTTCTCGGGAAGATGAAGCCCCGTGTTCGGGCACACGCGCTCGGCCGCATCGTGCGGCATCTTGCAGTGCGGGCACCGGACGAAACGATGGCTCATGAGCGTTGCGAGACGTGGGGGAGGGCTCGAGATGGCATCCGCCGGCTCCCCCGCATTCGTGTTCGACCAGGTTAACGACTTTGCCGACCAACCCGCAACGGGCGTCGCTCGTGTGGGACGTCGTCTCCAGCGGCATCGTCGAGCGCTCGGGGAATGCGCGGCCAGCCTTGGCCCAGGTGGGACTGGCCCGTGCCCAGCGCTCGCAAGTGCGCCGCTGCCTGCTTTGGGCGGATCTCGAGGATGCTCCCTCCGTCTTCGGCCGGCTACCGATCTGGCCCTTGACCAAAGCTTGGCCGTGAATCGTACCCGTGCCCCATCTCGTGGTCGGTCACGATCGATGTCCTCGCGCATGTGCCCTTTGCGCATGTGCTCTTCGCGCCTCGACCGCCCCATGCAGAGCTCCCGCGTCACCGCACTCACGCATTGATCGCCGCGCGCCTCGGACCCGACTATGGAGGTGGCCATGCACGCCGACCATCAGGTCTTTCTCGACGCGATCGCCGCAAAACGTAAGCTCTCGGTGCGGTTCTTCGATCGCAAGAAGAACAAGGAGCGCGTGGTCACGTGCGCACCGCTCGACTTCGGCCCGCTGCGCGGCGAGCTCGAGCCGGTCGACCGCTACCAGCTCTGGGATCTCGAAGGAAAGCGGAAGCCGCTCAACATTCCTCTCCTCCCCGCCGACGTCGTCACGATGACACCGCTCGACGACACCTTCGATCCGGCGACCATCATCACGTGGGCGTTCAAGCCCGGGGCGTGGCGCGTCCCGCGCGATTGGGCCGAGTTCAGCTGACACGCCCGCGACGAAGGTATCGAGCGCGCGTGACGGCAGCGCGAGCGAGAGGCCACCGCCGATCTGGTACTTGTAGACCTCTTGAAGCTGGAGCCTCGAGCCACCGCCGACTTTGCGAACGCCGTCGCCCGCGCGCTTGGCCTGACGGACGGCAGTGGTGCGCCGCTGTCGTTCGAGGAGCCGCGCACGTCGAAGGCCCTCGACGCGCTCCTCGTGCGGCTCGGGACGGCGCTCGACGCACGACGTCCGTCGAAGCACGCGCCCTCGATCGGCGAGATCATCGGCGTGCTCGCGTGGAGTCGAGAGGGCGGGGCCGGTCAGCAGCGTGCGTGGCCAGCTCGACCGGCATCGCGGTCGGGCGCGCGGCTCGGGACGCAGCGCGCACTCGCGGAGCTGACGGAGCTGGTCGCGCAAGGGAGCTTCGATCGAACGAAGCGCGCCGAACGCGGGCGGATCCTCGCCGAGCTCATCCTCTTGTTCGATCTCGAGTCGCTCCTGAAGCCGCCGGTCGAGCCGACCTCCGATGCGGAGGAAGCGCTCCGCCGAGTGAGGAAGGCGCTCTCCGCGCGCACGTGATCGGTGCTGCCTGGCCAGCGGGGCTCTCACCCGCGCTGACCAGGCAGGGGCCGAGGTCAGAGCTTCTTGGCGACCGCCGCGATCGTGCTCCGGAACCACGCGTGCGCGGGATCGGCACGATGCCGCTCGTGCCAGACGAGCGAGATGTCGAATCCGGGGAGCCGAAGCTCGGGAGGCGGCGGGAGAACGCGCAGCCGCACCGAAGGCCCGAGCGCGCGCGCGACCCGCTCGGCCAGCGTGAGGACGACGTCGGTCCGCTCGACCAGGAACGGTGCGACGAGGAAGTGTGGAACCTCGACGGCGATCGTCCGGTGCTTGCCGAGCTTCGCGAGCGCGGTGTCGACGATGCCGCCCTGTTCGTCGCCGTGCGGTGAGATCAGCGCATGCGGGAGGGCGAGGAGTCGCTCGAGCGTGAGTCGCTTGCCGACCGTCGGATGGTCCTCGCGAACGACGCACACGAAGCGCTCCGTGATGAGCTTCTGCATGACGACGTCACTGCGATCGGCGTCGCTCGAGGCGGGCGGGCCGAGGATGACGTCGATGCCTTCGTCGTCGATCTCGTCGGCACCACGCGCGCCGAGCGTACGGAGCTGGACGCGGACATTCGGGGCCTCGCGCCAGAGCCGCGCGAGGACCGCCGGCATCAAGACCAGCTCGACGTAGTCGCTCGAGGCGATCCGGAACGTCCGCGTCGACCGAGCCGGATCGAAGCGCTCCGGAGGCGCGAGCAGCTTGGACACGTCCGCGAGCACACGCTCGAGCGGCTCGGCGAGCTCCTGCGCTCGGGGCGTGAGCGTCATCCCGGCACGCTTTCGGACGAGGAGCGGATCTCCGAGCACGACACGCAGCCGCGCGAGCGCATGGCTCATCGCTGGCTGCGTGAGCCCCATGCGTGAGGCTGCACGAGTGACATGCCGCTCGGCGAGGAGCGCGCGCAGCGCCACGAGGAGGTTCAGGTCGAGCTTCGCCAGATTCGTTTCGTGCATGGTGGGCATGAAGAGTATCGATTGGGCGAATGACGAACGGAAGCTTACTTCTCTCATCGGAGCGAACGCACGGAGCGCTCGCAGAAGAGAGGTCGATCATGTTCGTCGTCGCTGGAGTCACTGGGAACACGGGGTCGGTCGTCGCGGAGACGCTCCTCGCCGCCGGGAAGAAGGTCCGCGTGTTGGTTCGCGACTCCGCCAAGGGCGCGCCCTGGCAGGCGAAGGGAGCGGAGGTCCGCGTGCTCGCGTCGCTCGACGACGAAGCCGCGCTTGCCTCGGCGCTCGAGGGGGCCGAGGGCGCCTACCTGCTCTCGCCGCCGGACGTCGGCGCGGCGGACTTCCTCGCCCAGCGCCGCGCGACCGTGGATGCGATCGCCGCGGCGATCGATCGGAGCAACGTCGCGCACGTGGTCTTCCTCTCGTCGATTGGTGGGCAGCACGAGGGCGGAACCGGCCCGATCCGCACGGTCCATTACGGCGAGCAGCGCCTCGCCAAGACGAAGGCGAAGCTCACGTTCGTTCGCGCGGCCTACTTCCTCGAGAACTGGGCGGCGGTCGCTCCAGCGACCAAGGGCGGAAAACTGCCGTCGTTCATCCGGGCCGACCAGGCGATCCCGATGGTCGGTACGCGCGATATCGGCGCGGTCGCGGCGCGAGCGCTCCTCGAAGGTCCGCCGGCATCGCGCATCGACATCATCGAGCTCGCTGGCTCACGAGATCTCTCGCCGCGTGACGTCGCCGCGATCTTCGGCTCGCTGGTCGGTACGCAGGTCGAGGTGCAGGAGGCGCCTACCAGTGCCGTCGTCCCGACGTTCACGGGCTTCGGGATCTCGTCGTCCGTCGCTGGGCTCTTCGAGGAGATGTACGAGGGGATCGCGAACGGCAAGGTCGCCTGGGAAGGCACGAACGTGCGGGCCGTTCGCGGGACCGTGGACCCCGCGAGCGTCCTCCGCGCCTTCGTGTGAGGCTCGGCGTCGAGTCAGGGAGCTTCGGGGGTCCCGGCTGACGAGGCCTCCTCGACGGGAGCCTCGCCGGCCTCGTCGGGTGTCTCCGTCAGCCGGTCTTCCCGTGCGATCACGAGCGCTTCCTTCGCCACGCGGACGACGAGCGGTCCGAGGATGAAGCCCCAGATCCCGAAGACCGCGAGGCCTCCGAAGATGGAGACCAGAAGGATGAAGGCCGAGAGGTCCAGGCTGCCGAAACGAGCGAAGACGGGTCGCAGGAGGTTGTCGACCGATCCGATCACGAGGACGCCGATGCCGAAGAGGATCGCCGCTGAGCCGAGCTTGCCCGAGAGGGCGAGCCCGGCGGCGACGGGAACCCAGACGAGCGCGGTTCCGACCGAAGGGATCACCGACGCGAGGCAGGTGAGCATCCCGAGGACGAACGCTCGCGGAACCCCCAGCGCCAGGTATGCGATCGTGGCAACGACGCCCTGCGAGAGCCCGGTGAGCCCGACACCGACCAGGAGACCACGCCCTGTCTCGATGAACGCCTTGGCGAGGCGCTGGGTGTGGGACGGATCGATCGGCGCGTGCTTCTCGAGCCAGTCGTAGTAGTCCGGACCGTCGACGAGGAACACGTACACCGCATAGAGGAAGACGAAGAGGCCGATGAAGGCCTCGGTCGCTGCGCCGGCGATCCCGCCGAGGATGTCGAAGGCCTGCCCGCCGTGCTCCTGGAGAAGCGAGAGGATCCTCTGCGGTGACTTGAGGATGTCGATCGGCTCCGCCTCGGCTCCGCCAGCTCCGCCCGACACGAGGGATACGAGCGCGTTCTTCGCGCCGGACGAGCTCATGACGCCTTTCGCCAGGCTGACGACTCCGCGCGTGAGCGAGACGATCGTCGCCGCGAGCGGCAGCGCGATGGAGAGGACGAGACCGACGACGAGGACGCCCGCAGCACGATGGCGGCCGCCGAACGCATTCGACACCCTCGAGAGCAGCGGCCTCGCGAGGGAGGCTGCCCAGGCGGCGAGCACGAGGGACACCCAGAGCGGGACGAACGTCGCGAGCGCGGCGAGCGCGAGGGCGAGCACGAGCCAGCGGAAGGCGCGGGTCTGCTGGGGAGGGGAGAGGATCGACATCGCCACGGCACCCTACGTTCAATCGGGCGGCGCGGCGACCCGCGGCTGCATGCGCTCCAAACGGCCAACAGGCTCGAGCATGGCTTCGCTGCCGCCTCCGACCGACAGCGCGCGGCTCGTGACGCCGGCGCGGAATCGCTAGAGTGCCCTCCGTGGACACCATCGACGCGTCGGGCGCGATCAACACGATGCACAAGGGGACCTGGGCCGGCGAGCTCGGGCTCGTCGTCGTCTCGGCGACGCGCGACGAGGTCACGGCCACGATCGAGGTGCGTCCGACGCATCACCAGCCGCACGGGATCGTCCACGGCGGCGTCTACGCCGGCATCATCGAGACGCTCGCATCGATCGGCGCCGCCCTCGACGCGATGGGCAAGGGCAAGAACGTGGTGGGGCTCGAGAACCACACCTCGTTCGTCCGCGCCGTCCGCGAGGGGACGCTGCATGCCACCGCCACGCCGATCACTCGCGGGCGCCGCACACAGCTGTGGGACGTCGTCGTCCGCAACGACGAACGCGCGATCGTCGCGACGGGTCGGGTGCGCCTCCTCCTGCTCGAGCCCGACGCACAGGTCGCCGGGACCGAGCTCTCGCTCGAGCGCGACTGACGCGACGGTCAACGCTCCATTCGAGTCATCGGCGGCTCGTGAGCACGCTCGCGATCTCGTCGACACTCGCAAAGACCTCGCGTGGCGAGCTCGTCATGAGCGCATCGAGCCGGGTGAAGCCCCACGAGACGGCGCCGAACGGGATGCCGATCTTCGCAGCGGCCTCGGCGTCACGCAGCTCGTCCCCGATGCAGAGCGCTTCGTGTGAGCGCACCTTCGCCGCGTTCAGGACCTCCCGGAAGCGTGGTGCCTTGCCGAAGAGGGATGCCCCGCACGCGTAGCGTTCCACGCGCGCTGCTGCTTCCGGGCCGAGCACGCGCCGCACGTTCGCCTCCGTGTTCGAGCTGACGATCGCGATGCGCACGCCTCCGGCATGAACGCGATCCAGCATGGGCGCGATGCCGGGGAACAGGTGCAGCCGGTCGACGTCCTCGCTTGCGAGGCGTCGCATGTGGCGTGCGACGAGCGGCAACTTCCACCACGGAATGCCGAGGTGGTCGATGATCTCCCGACCGCGGAGGCCCCGCAGCATCTCGACCTCCGACTCGCTCTCGACTCTCCGGAAGCCGAAACGACCGGCGACATCGTTGAGGACGCTGGCGAACCAGGGGAACGTGTCCGCGAGCGTGCCGTCGAAGTCGAAGATGGCGAGCTTGTACGTCAATGCAGCGTCCATTCTCGAGACGGCCCTTCGCTCGGGAAGGTCGGTGTCGGGTGGGAATCGCTTCAAGCTGTGCTCCTGCTGGAAGACCGGTCCCAAAGATCGGTTGAGTCGACCGAGCCCCCATACCACCAGTGAGCTCCTCACGGACGGGATCCATCGAGCGAAGCATGGAGCGACCGCGTCACGCCGAGTAACCCTGGTCGTGAGCGGGGCGAGGTGCACTGCGGGGATCACCGGGACGAGGCGCTGGAGATCGAGAAGGAAATCGCGTCCCTACTCTGAAATGAATGCCGCAGGCACCGCATCGAGGGCGGCCACGCGTCCGAACGGCAGTGAAGAGCCTGCCCGACAGCAACTCGCTTGGGTATCGTTGGAGGCCATTCGCCGCATGCTTCGCTCTCCCGGCCGCCCGCTGCTCGCGTTTCTCGTTCCGATCCTCGCGTCCGCCGCGTGCTGGGCTCCGACGGAGATCGTCCTCCACATCGAGACCGATCTTCCCTGTGAGCAAGTGACCTCGAGCTCGGTCGCCATCGTCGTGGCCGGCTCCTCGAGCGAGCTTGCGACGGCGACTCCATCGGCTGCGTCGAGCGCGTGCACCTCGAAGGGCGCGCTGGCCGACGTGGGCTCGCTCGTCATCGTCCCTTCGGAGGACCGCTCCGCTCGGATCTCCGTGAAGGCCGTCGTCGGTGTCGAGCGGCCGACCGATGCGTGTCTGGGCGGCGAGACGGAGGGATGCATCGTGGCGCGCCGCTCCGTGAGCTTCCTCGAGCATCGATCCTTGAGGCTCGCGCTGCGCCTCGACCGAGCGTGCCTGGGCGTCGCGTGCGGTGTGGACGAGACATGCGACCGTGGCAGATGCGTTCCGCTCGACACGTGTACGGGCGAAGGCTGTGATGGCGCTCTCCCGACCGGTGATGGAGGGAGCGGGGAGCCGTTGGTCTGCGCCCAGGGGCGGGCCGACTGCGACGGTGACATGCGGAACGGCTGCGAGGCGGACCTCGGGAGCCCGGAGCACTGCGGATCATGCGGCCACGACTGCGGAGGGAGCGCGTGCACGGCGGGGAGGTGCGCGCCGCGAACGCTCGTCGGTGGCCTCGACAATCCGCGAGGCATCGCGATCGTCGCCGGCGACGTGTACGTGGGGCTCGACCTCGCCCAAGGAGCGGTGCTGCGGTGCCCGCTCGCGGGATGCACTACGCCGGACGTCGTATCGAAGGGGCACTCCCACCCGTACGCGTTGGCCAGCGAGGGGAGCTCGCTCTACTTTGGCGACGAGCAGCAGGGGGTCTTCCAGTGCACTGCGCCCGGGTGCAAGGACGTGACGAAGGTGTGCAACGAGGGCCCGCAGTCGATCGTCGTGAACGGCGGCGACGTCATCGTGGCCTCGTATGCGAACGCCTACGTGGGGCGCTGCACCCCGGGGGTGCTCAACCCGTCCTACTTTGCGCTGCCGAACGGCGAGCCGACGGTCGTTGCGCGCAGCAAGGACGCGGTCTTCTTCGGCGAGGCTCCGACGAGTGCCGAGCGGGCCGGCGGCATCGATAGCTGTCTGCTCCCTGCCGGTTGCGGCACGAGGCCGCGACCGCCGATGTTGACGCTGAGCCCGGGCAAGGGGGCTGCCAATCAGCCGACCTCGCTCGCGGTCGACGACGCCTTCGTCTACTGGACGGAGTCCGCTTCCGGGAACGTCATGCGCGTCGACAAAGCCCTGACGGGACAACCGGTGGCGATCGCCCCGGGCGTCCGGACCCGGTCCGTCGTGCTCGATGCCGAGCACGTGTACTGGATCGATCAGGGGGCGAGCGATGCGGACGGATCGATCCATCGGGCGAACAAGGACGGCACGAGCCACGTCATGCTCGCGCAGCAGGAGCGCGCGCCCTCGCAGCTCGCACTCGGGCCCGACACCGACAAGGTGAGGCGGATCTTCTGGACGTCTCGCGTCTCGCCGGGCGGCGAGGTGCGCTTCATCTCGCGCTGAGCGAAGCGAGGGTCGACGGCCGATGTGGGTTACGTCCGACCGCGGCCGCGGCCGACGAGCTTCGTGAGGCGCCGCGTGAGGCTCCTCGGGATGAGCCGGCCCGCGCTCGTCAGTGCCTTGTACTGGAGGCCCGGAATGCTGATGACGTTCCCGGTCTCGAGGTCCGCGAGGGAGGTGCGGATGACCTCGTCGACGTCCAGCCACATGAAGTCCGGGATGGTGCTCATCTCGATGCCCGCACGCTGGTGGAATTCGGTCCGGACGAATCCGGGGCACAGCGCCTGGATCCGCACCCCGGTGCCGACCAGCCCGTTCGCGAGTCCCTCCGAGAACGAGACTACGTAGGCCTTGCTCGCCGAGTAGGTCGACCCGCGCCCGGAAAGGAGCCCTGCGACGCTCGCGACGTTGATGACGCTACCACTGCCCGCGGCGATCATTGCGGGCAGCGCGGCGCGCGTGAGCTGCATGACGGCGGTCACGTTCACGTCGAGCTGCGCTTGCAGCACCGCCGGATCCGCGGTCCAGAACTCGCCCGAGGTGCCGAAGCCCGCATTGTTGACGAGGAGCTCGACCCCCTTCTCGAGACGACGACAGACCGCGCTCCGCCCCTCTTCGGTGGCGAGATCGACGGCCAGGATCTCCGATTCGGTGCCGTGACGAGAGCGCAGCTCGTCGGCCAGCGCCTGCAGTCGCTCCCGGTTTCGCGCGACGAGCACCAGATCGTATCCCCGCGCAGCGAAGGCCCTCGCGAAGCCGTCGCCGAGACCGGCGGTTGGACCCGTGACGAGCGCGACGGGGCGGGCGGCGCGGTCGGTGCTCCTCGACCGATCCTCGGGCGATGACGTCATGGCCGACACGATAGCCGAACGATGACCGCCCTACGCGACTCCTTCGGCGATGACACCGAGATCGACACGCTCCGTCCGGCGCGCACGAGCGTCCTCCGCCGGCTCGGTCGGCGCGCGCTTCATCGACGCCGATCCCACGGCGATCGCCAGCATCTTCTTCACGCGCGTGAGCACGCTCTCCTGTACGTACGGGATCCCGTACTTCGCGCAGAGCGCTTTCACCTTCGGCTGCACCTCGCGGTAACGGAGCAGCGGGAGGTCCGGCCAGATGTGGTGCTCGATCTGGTAGTTGAGCCAGAGATGCGCGAGGTCGACGGCGTCGCCGCCGACGGCATAGTTTGCCGAGCCGATGACCTGGCGGACCATCGCCTCGCCGCGCGATTGTGCTGGTGACATGAACCGGTAGAGATCCTCACCGCTGTGGTTCGGTCCGACGACCAAGAACGTGTGGAGGTTCGTCAGCGCCTCGGCGCCGACCGAGTTCGCGAGGGCGCTCGCGACGGCCCACGGGCCGAGCGGCAGGAAGGCGAGCGGGAGCAGACCGAACTCGAGAGCGGTATAGGGGAGATAGCAACGGAGCCAGAGCTCCCGCGTGTGCGTTTGCGGCGGCGATGCCGGCGCATCGGTCTTCGCGCGGCGCTTGTCGAGGCGGCCGAGCCACGCGCGTAGCGTGTTGGGGGCGTAGTAGACCGGGCGCCACGACAGCGCGAGGAGCCCCATCGCGCCGTACTTGGCGGCCTTCGGCACCTTGGCGCCGCGCAAGGACTCCGTGTTGCGTTCCAGCAGGTCGGGATCGCGTTCTTCACCCGTGTGGCTGTGGTGGAGCACGTTGTGCTCGTAGATCCACGCCTCCGGGATCATCCAGTCCGGCCAGTCGATGAAGCGGCGTGCTCCTCGCGCGAAGACCTTGCTCGTCCAGCGCGCGGGGACGTTCGGGACCTTGTCGTAACCGCGATGGCCGATGTGATGCATGAGCAGCCAGCGCGTCGAGCGACCGAACGACAGCGACGCCATGCTCAGGGGATTCGGGGCGATCCATGCGGTCGTCAGCCCGAGCGCGGTCGCGGCCCAGCCGAGCCGCTCGATCTTCCGGAGGTGAGCGAGGTCCGCTTCACCGAGCGATGCGTCGATCTCGCGACGCAGCACCTTCAGCTCGGCGAAGAAGCCTTCGAAGTCGATTGCATCGGGGTCGAACGGTGTGGGTGATGCCGCGTTCTGCACGAGGAGCGCGCGACCCTATCACCTCTGCGGGCGGTTGGCCGCGAGCTCGGCCGTGGGCCGTGCCGCCCGCCCCACGCTCGTGGAGGCGTGGAGCGGGCGCACGTGACGGATCACTTGTCGAGATCGACGACCAGGATCTTTCCGTTCTTCAGGCGGACCTCGATGCCGTCGATGGATCCTTCGAACGCCGTGTCGCTCGAGGAGGTGGAGAAGCTCACGTACTTCACCTTCTTCGTGCGGTAGTCGCGCGCGCCGGTGACGCCGGTCGGCGTGACGGGGCCCGCCTGCATGTCGGCGAGCGTGAAGTAGTTGCTTCCGGACGGCTGGTCGCCGGCTTCCGTGTTCGACTTGCGGAAGTCCCAGAACTGGAGCTGATTCGCGCCCGCTGCCGTCGAGAAGGCGTTCCAGGTGTCGACCGGCGCATTCGGGGTCTTCGCCCAGGCGAGCTGCGCGTGGAGACGCCTGCCGTACCAGGACGCGTCGTCGTTGTCGTCGTCAGCGACCGTGTAGATGATCGCCATGAAGTCGCGGTCCGCCGCCTTCTTCTTGCTGTGGACGCGGAGCGAGTCGAGATCGGCGATGGTGAACTCGCCGAGGTGGTCGCGCACACCCTTCCAGATCTCGGTCTTCGGGGTGTCGAGCGCGTCGGCGAACGTCAGGTAGAACTCGAGCTTCTCGTTCGTCTCCGCGTTCTTGGTGAAGGTCCACGAGGTCCCGGCGCCGCCCCAGGCGCCCGCGGTCGTGGTCGTGCCGTAAGTGGAGCCGTTGCCGGGCGCGTCGACCGCGAGCAGCTTGCTCTGGCTGAGCGCCACCCGGCGGAACTTCGCGTCGCCCGCGAGATCGATCGACACGCCCTTGCCGTTCTTCAGCACGACCTCGATGCCGTCGATCGAACCGTCGAAGCTCGCGGCGCTCGAGTCGCTCGAGAACGAGATGTACCGGACCTGCTCGGTGCGGTAGTCGCGCGCGCCGGTGACGCCGGTAGGCGTGACCGCGCCCTTCTGCATGTCCTCGAGGCTGAAGTAGTTGTTCGACGGCTGCTCGCCGGCGTCGATGTTCGACTTGCGGAAGTCCCAGAAGCGGAGTGCGTTCGTGCCCGTCGCGGTCGAGAACGTGTTCCACGTCGATGCCGGCGCGTTGAGCGAGTCCGCCCACTCGAGGCTCGCGTGGAGCCGGCGGGCGTACCAGCTGGCGTCGTTCTCGGTGGGCGTCGTGTGCGGCACCGTGTAGACGACCATCATGAAGTCGCGCGAGGCTGCGTCGTTTCGGCGGCTATGCAGCTTGATCGAAGCGATGTCGGCGACGGTCACCTTGCCGAGATGTGCGGAGATTTCGGCGAGACCAGCGGCCTTGTCCTTCGCGTCATCCGCAGTGAATGGCAGATAGAATTCGAACTTCTCGTCCGCGGCGCCTGTGAGCGGCTTCTGGAAACGCCACGAGGTCCCTGCGCCGCCGTAGGCGTTCTTGTCCGACGCGAATCCGAACGAGGAAGGGCCATTGGGCGCCTCCTTCGCGATCACGTCTTCGACCGCGAGGGTAATCTTCTTGATCGGATCGTCTTTGGGCGCGTCGGGCGTGGCGTCCTTGGGAACGCTGCTGTCGACCGGCTCACTGTCCTTGCGCGGCCCACCGTCGTTCTCCGGCCCAGCGTCCGGATTCGGCGCGATGTCGATCGCGTCATCGCCACACGCTGCGATGCCGAGAATCGTTGCGGCCGCAAGAAGCGAAGTCACCTTCCACGTCATGCGCATATCAAGCACCCCTTTTGATGAATTTGCGCAAAGCACGCAATTCGACATCTGAACTAGATGGCATATGGGGCGGGGTCAAGGATCGTTAGCGTCTGTGAAACGAGCGCTGCGACGGCGCTCGTCGCAGGGCTGTGCCGGAATGTGCCTCGTTCGGACAGCAATGTCAGACCTGCGCTCGTGAGGATGAACGCGTTCGCGTGGCGTCTCCGCGAGCGAGGCAGGTATTTGCTTCGTCAGCCGAGCGGCTGTCATGAGCGAATCATTGATGAAATCGGCGGAGACTGCCCCGCCGGGCGACGCTCGAGTGAGCTGCGGTGCTCGAGAGATGAACGCGTTCGCTCGGTGTCGTCTCCGAGAGCGACGGTGCGTCGCTTCGTCACCCGAACGGGTGTCGCGGGCGAATCAGTGATGAAAGCCGCCGGGCGCACGCATGTAGCGGCAGGTGCACGATCCGAAGGAGCCGCACGCGGCTCACGCCGAGCGCGCTGGAGCGAGCGCCGCAGTCGCACCACTGCGGGTAGTCGGGGCGCGAGCCCCAAGGCCCTGCCCCCACTCGTCCAGCCGCACCAAGCAGCTCCCTCCCTCCGCCCAGACTCGAGGACGCCGAATGACGTCGATGCTCTCTCCGTCCCTCAACCCCATGTGCTTCTTCGCGCTCCGCGCGATTGCCTCGCTCCACGCGCCCGAAGGCCAGGCGGAGATGAGGAAGTACCGGACCGCGCTTCGCTCCACGCTCGAGGCTGCCGGCATCGACATGGGGCACGTGCTGCCTCAGGCTTGCGCGTCGTTCGCAGGCACGAAGCAGCACGCGCTCATCGTCTGGTACGATGTTGCGTGTGATGCGCTGCGCCTCTTCGCGCCGCCGGTCGACCTGCTCGACGAGACGACGGAGAGCGCTCTCCTCCTGCTCGACGGAACCGTCGCGACCGACCTCGATGCGCTCCCGATCGAAGACGTCGACGCCGTCGCGCGGATGATGGCGCTCATGGGCGTCGGCGCGGAGGACGCCGGCGAGCTCCGTGCGCACTTCGTCGCTCCGCATCTGCATCGCTACGACGAGGAGTTCACGCCGCCGTCCGTCGCGGAGCTCGAGGGCCTGTGGAAGCGCATCTTCCCGCACTACATCGGCGGCACGAGCGCGCCCCCGATCGCGCTCGACGTGTGGATTGCGCGTGCGTACGCGTTCGGTGTCGCTCACGTCGAGCGCCCCGCGCTGGTCGATGTAGGGCCGCACGCAACGGCGCGCGGACGTGCGGGCGGTCCGCAGGCCGGCCGCTCGCGCTGAGGGAGGCGGATCGAGCCCGCTCGCCGCTGGCCGGGATCAGTCGGCGTCGGTGAGCTCGGTCAGCTCGAGCTCCTCGGTCGGTGACTTCGGCACCGGCGGAGGCGGCGGGCGAATGGCGAGCACCTTGACTCGGAACTCGAGGTCCTTGTCCGCGAGCGGGTGCACGGCCTTGGCCGTGACGGTGTCGGCGTCGACCGACACGACGTTCAAGACGAGCGGGGCGCCCTGCGGGCTCTTTGCCTCGAACCGGCCGCCGACCTCGAGCTTCGCGTCGGACGGGAACGAGGCGCGCGGGATCGTCATGGCCGGCTGAGCGCTCGCGGCGCCGAAGGCCTCAGCAGCCGGGATGATGCCCTTCTTCTCGTCGCCGACGCTCATGGACACGAGGCGTGCCTCGAGGGCGTCGAGGATCTGTCCGGCGCCGTGTTTGTATTCGACGGGACCGGTCTTGCTCGAGGACTCGATGATCTCGCCTCCGCTCACGCGGAGCTCACAGTCGATGCGGACGAAGTGGCCAGCGCTCACCTTCATGGCATCGACCTTACGTGTCGTGGGCCCGGTTGCAATGATCAAGCGCTACCGGCTGATGCGCGCTCGCCATCCAGTGTCGGCATGGGGCGCACGCCTCTGGCAGGATGACCGACCCGACACGAGCCCAGGACCGGGGAAGCTCGGTCGTTCATCGCGCACGTCGATGGCCAAGGCGGGCTCGGGCCTCTGAAATCCCGTCGGGCGGACCCCGCGCTGCCCCGAGGCCTGGGTCCCCGACGACCCGGGGCGACCCGGCGTTTCGGCCCGAAGTCGCCGTCGCAGGAAAGAGGCGCTTGCCAGGAGTCCGTCTATCGGCCTAAGCGCGCAGGCACAGAATGTCGAAGCAGAAGAGCCAGCCCCGTTCACGCCGAGAACCCGCGTATCGCCTCCGCCGTTCCCCAGTCCACGGCACGGGAATGTTCGCGACACGTGCGATCCGGAAAGGCGCGCCCATCATCGAGTACGTCGGAGAGCGCATCTCGCACGAGGAAGCCGATCGACGCCACTCGACCAAGGCCGCCGACGACAACCACACCTTCCTCTTCACGGTCGACTCGAAGACGGTGATCGACGGTGGCGTCGGGGGCAACGCCGCACGGTTCATCAATCATTCGTGCGAGCCGAACTGCGAGGTCATCATCGACGATGGGCGTCTGTTCGTCGAAGCCGCACGAACGATCCGTTCGGGCGAAGAGATCGTCTATGACTACATGATCACCCGGGCGCCCGACGATGCGCCCGACCTCGAGCAAATCTTCGGCTGCCGGTGCGGAGCCGCGACCTGCCGAGGAACGATGCTCGAGCCGCGGAAGAAGCCCAAGGCGAGCAAGAAGAAGGCTGGCGGGCGGAAGTCGAAGAGCAAGGCGTCCTCGAACGGGCGGAAGCCGAAGAGCACGGCGTCCTCGAACGGGCGGAAGCCGAAGAGCACGGCGTCCTCGAACGGGCGGAAGCCGAAGAGCACGGCGTCCCCGAACGGGCGGAAGTCGAAGAGCACGGCGTCCTCGAACGGGCCGAAGTCGAAGAGCACGGCGTCCTCGAACGGGCCGAAGTCGAAGAGCACGGCGTCCTCGAACGGGCCGAAGTCGAAGAGCACGGCGTCCTCGAACGGGCGCCGCGGAGCCCTTCCGCGCCGCAAGACGGGGCAGACGTCGCGCGGTCGCCGCTCGACGGCTTCGTCGTCGGGCTGATGCCGGGCGTGCCGGATCGGGGCTCGAAGGGGCCCCGACTCGGCGGCCGTCTCGTGTCATCGGGCGCCGTCGTGACGGTGTCCGGGGATGTCACGCGACTTCGCGCGAGTGCTCCCACAGGGCAGCGAGCTGAGCGCGGACATTGCTCAGCTCGGCGGTCAGCGGACTGTCCTCCGCCAGCCTGCCCGTGAGCGCGGTGAGCTGCGTCCGTCGCTCGGGCACCAGGAGATCGACGCTCGCGAGGAGCAGCAGCGTGACCACTTCGGCGTGATCGGGGCCGACCGCGGTCGTCACGTCGCGGTAGAGGGAGACCTCCTGGAACGCGGCGCGTGCGCGCGTCATGGCCTCCTCGTGAGCGCTTGCCGTTGGCGTTCGCACCTCGAGATGAGCGGTCAAGGGCATGATCGCCCGCGCGACGGCGGCGACGTTCGTCGAGGTTTCGAGCTCGGCGACGACGGAGGTGAGACGACGAGCGAGCCCGTTCCAGCTCTCGCCCTCACACTTGACGGTGAATCCGATCGCGATGCCGCGCGGGCGCGATCGCAGGACCATCCACCCGCGGGCGCGCCCGGTGGCGGGATCGACGGGCAACATGGCCTTCCAGAGCCGCTCCGCCGAGACCCAGTGAGGCGGATACTTGAACCTCGCTACATCGAGCACGAGCGCGAGGTCCTGCGCTGCGTGGTAGCCGCCTACGGGCGAGAAGTGCCCGGTTCCGGTCTGGCCAAGCGCCGCGCGATCGTAGCTGGCGATGATGACGGCATCGCCGCGCGATGCCAGGGCGAGGGTTTCGCGCCAGCGCTGGAGGTTGTCGCTGTCGGCGCGCTCGAGCGTGACCTCGGCGCCATTGCAGCGAGCGAGGCACGCGAGCTCGTCGAGATCGAGCCCGCGCTCGCGAATCTGCTCCAGCGGTACGCAGCAGTCGAGGAGCTCCTCGCCAAACCAGCGCCAAGGTCCCTTCCACAGGCGCCCTGGATCGATCGCCAGTGCGTTGAGCGTCATGACGAGGGAGCCGAGCCCGCAGTACGCCGGCTCGGACTGCGTGTGGAATTGCTCGGCGAGCGGGAAGTAGCCTTCGAGACCTCCGGCAGCGAGGGCTTCCGCGAAGACGCGCCGGCCTTCTGCCGACGAGAACGAGATCGTGTCGGTCGGCAGCGCGCGCCGGTAGAGGGTGTTGGCCATGCGCCGACACTACCGAAGCGAGTCGTTCGTCGGGAAGCCGTCGTCACGTCGCCGACGAACGCGTCGTGCCGGCCCGCGAGCTTCAGCTCGGCAGTGAGGCGGAGACCATCGCGCCACGCTGCTCCCGCGGCCTCGTGAGCGTCCACGATCGACCTCGCGGTCGCTCGCGAGGTGACAGAGGAATATTCCGATGCCGCGCGAGAGAGAGCGTAATTTCACGGGGGTCGGCCCGGTGATGGCGCTGGCACGGGCCGTGAACGAGCAGGGCTCGAACATGCGCCTCGCGAACAAGCTTCTCGCCGCCGTCGGTCTCGCCTTCCTCATCGCCTGCGGCGCGGCGGACGCCACGGATCTCCACGCGCCCGATGAAGGAGCGCAGGGCCCTGGGACTGCGATTCCGGAAGCGGAGCGAGCGCCGGCGCCCGTCGACGCAGAGCCCGCGACGGGCGCCGAGAGCGCGCCTCCACCTCCGCCTGCGCCGACCCCGGCTCCGGCCGCGCCGCTCGTGAAGAAGGTGCTCGACGTCACGTGGTACGGACAGGAGACGTATTACTGGTGCGGACCGGGCTCGACGCGGATGGCGCTCGGCACCCGCCTCCAGAGCCCGCCGAGCCAGACCGACCTTGCGCGCTTCATGGGCACGACGGTGAACGGCACCGATCACATCGGCCTCGTCGCGAAGGCGCTCAACGCGCATTTCGGAGGTGGCGGGTACACGTCGCGGCCGATGCACGACCCGCCGACGAAGGCGCAGCGCGATCTGTTGAAGAGCGATCTGCTCGCGCGCATCGGGAGCGGCTATCCCATCGTCGCGAACGTCATCAGCGGATGGCGTCCGCCGGGATATCCGAGCGGTACAATCTATCACTACGTCGCCGTGGTCGGCTTCGACGACGGCGGGGACAAGGTGCTCATCGCGGACCCCGCGGCCGAGGGCAAGGGCGGCGGTGCGAGCTGGAACAACGTGTCGAGGACGTACTGGATCTCGCTCCAGGACCTCGGCACCTGGATCGGTGGCAAGGGCTACACCGGCTGAGCGCCTGGCCCCGGCCAGGTGAGGGCCGGCCCGGGCCAGGCCGGGACGGGGTCGATGTCCTCGAATGATGGCGTGCCCTGCGCTGGCCTGCGCGATGCAGCCGCGTAGGGAGTGGCCGTCGAACAGTCCAGCGGAAGCGCGCGGATCGATCCGATCCTCTGGGTCGGCTTCGCCTCGTGCGCCGGCGCATTGGCGACGACTGCACCGGTCACGACGCTCGTGGTGTCGCTCGTCAGCGGTCTGCTTCTCGCGCGGGTGGGCGCGCGGTGGCTCGTGCTCTGCGCGGCGCTGGCTCTCACGGTCGGGTGGGCGCGCGCGCATTTCACGGTGGCCCGCTACGAGAGCGCGCGGAGCAGTACGATCGACTCGGGTGGATGGCCTGCTCGCTGCACCGCTCGTGGGACGGTGTCGCGGTCGCCGACGATGCTAGGCGGCGGTCTTCGCCTCGAGGTGGACGCGGTCGAGGTGCGCTGCCGCGACGGTCCGTCGCCGGTCGTCCGCGGTCGCATCACGATGCATGTCCCGCTCGACGGGCAGGACGGCGAAGCGAGCCTCGCCCGCCTTGCTCGTGGTGACGAGATCTCCGCGATGGCGTCGCTAGCGCCGCCGTACCGGTTCTGGAACGACGGAGCGGGAGATCCGCGTCCGCTCTCCGCGCGGCGTGGCGTGATCCTCTCGGGTGGGGCAGAGGATGTCGTCATCGAGCACGAGGGCGCGGGCGTCGCGTGGGCGATCGATCGAGCGCGCGCGCATGTTCGGCAGCGCATCCTCGCGACGTTTCCGTCCGATACCGCCGCGATGGCGCGCGCTCTCGTGCTGGGCGAGGACGACTTGCCGGAGCAGGATCAGCACGCGTTCCGGCGGAGCGGGCTCGCCCATCTCCTCGCGGTCTCGGGCATGCACCTCGTTCTCGTCGTCATGGGGTTCGCCGCGGCGATCCGGGCGCTGCTGGTTCGCATTCCGGCCGTCGCGGCGCGGACCGACCCGGCGCGTATCGCGTCGGCGGCGGGATTGCCGGTCGCCTGGATCTACGCAGAGATCGCCGGTGGGAGCGGCTCGGCGGTACGCGCGGCGTGGATGTGCACCGTGGCGTTGCTCGCTCGCGCGCTCGCGCGGCGGACGGCGCCTTGGCGCGCGCTCGGGCTCTCGCTCGTAGCGATGTCGCTCGTCGATCCGCTCGTCGCGTTCGACCTCTCGTTCATCCTCTCGGCGCTCGCCACGAGCGGGCTTGTCGCGCTCGCGCGCCCGCTCGAAGCGCAGATGACGGCGCGGCTCCGCATCGGGGAGAGGGGGCTCCCGGTGTTCATCGTCCGGCCCCTCGCGACCACCGCGGCGGCGACGATCGCGTGCGCGCCGGTGCTCGCGACGATGGCACCGGAGCTGCCGCTGAGCGGGCTCGTCGCGAATGTCGTCGCCGTTCCGCTCGGTGAAGCCGCCGCGCTGCCGCTCTGCCTCGTGCATGCGCTCCTCGCGGCCTGGCCGGCGGCGGAGAGCGGCTGCGCTTGGGCCGCGTCGGGCGCGCTGCTCCTCGTGAGGCTCGTCGCTCGCGCGTTCACCTGGGGCGCGCTCCCGGTCCCGCCGCCGACCGCAGGGCAGCTCGGTGCGTTTGCGCTCTCGGCTGCCGGCATCGCGCTCGGCGGCCGTCGGCGCCTCTGGCTCGGGCTCGGCGCCGTCGCGATCGTGCTCCTCGAGATCGTCGCGCGAATGCGCGGCGCACCGCACGGCGTTCTGCGCGTGACGTTCCTCGACGTCGGGCAGGGCGACTCGGCGCTCGTCGATCTCCCCGACGGATCGGCGATCCTCGTCGACGGCGGTGGTCTCGTCGGGAGCCCGATCGACGTCGGTGAGCGTGCGGTCGCGCCGCTGCTCGCCGCGCGCCGTCGCGGCAAGCTCGCGGCGGCGGTGCTTTCGCATCCACACCCGGACCACTACCTCGGGCTCGCGGCCGGGCTCGCACGCGTGACGCCCGGCGCGTTCTGGGACACGGGACAAGGCGAGGCCGAAGGGACGAGCGGTGCCTACGCGGCGCTACTCGCCGATCTTCGCGGTCGCGGCGTGCCGGTGCTCGGGCCCGCGGATCTCTGCGGAGCCCGGAGGATCGGCGGTGCGGTGATCGAGGTGCTCGCGCCTTGTCCCGACGTCGTCCCCGACCGCGGAGCGAACGACAACTCGTTCGTCTTCCGCATCCGTTTCGGCGAGCGCGCCGTCCTCTTCACCGGAGACGCCGAGCACGAGGAGGAAGCGGACCTCATCGAGCGTCTGCGCGCGAAGGACGGGCTCCGCGCGGACGTCCTCAAGATCGGTCATCACGGCAGCCGGACGTCTTCGTCACCTGCGCTGCTCGAGGCGGTCTCGCCCAGCCTCGCGGTGATCTCGTGCGGTGTCCGAAATCGCTTCGGACACCCGCACGCACCGACGCTGGAGACGCTCGACCGCGCCGGCGTCCGCGTGCTCCGGACGGATCGCCACGGCAGCGTCGTCGTCACGACCGACGGCCGCTCGCTCGACGTCAAAACGATGGTGGACCCGTGAGCGCGCCGTCGCCGTCCTTCGACGTCGAGCCCGCGAAGCAGCGTTTCAGTGCCCCATGGGCCCTCGTTGAACTGCTCGCTGCTCCGAGCGCTCTTCGCTGGTGCGGACGTCAGGTCCGCTCGATCACGCCGATGTACGGCAGGTTGCGGTAGCGCTCCGCGAAGTCGAGGCCGTAGCCGACGACGAACTTGTCTTCGATCGTGAAGCCCAGGTAGTCGACCTTCACGTCGACCCGTGCGCGCGCCGGCTTGTGGAGGAGGGAGCACACCTTGACGCTCCGTGGCTGGCGCGTCCGGAAGAGATCCACCAAGTGAGCGATCGTCAGACCGGTGTCGACGATGTCCTCGACGATGATGACGTCCTCGCCGGCGATCGGCTTCGAGAGGTCCTGCGTGATCTGGACGACGCCGCTCGTCTCGGTGCCCTCGCCGTACGAGCGCACGCCGAGGAAGTCGACGCGGAGGTTGGTCTTGTCGATCGCGCGGCAGAGGTCGGACGCGAAGATGAAGCTGCCTTTGAGCACCACGACGAGGACGACCGGCCGGTCCTGATACTCCTGCGCAATCTGCGCTCCGAGCTCCTGGACACGGGCCGCAATCTCCTTCTGGGAGAGCATCGTGACGAGACGTTCGCTCATGGGTCGTGCTTTCGATTTAACGGCGTCCGAAGTAAAGAGTGTCCCTACCATGACGGAGTCGAAGCGCCTCGCGTTCCTGCAGAAGACGACCGCCGATGGGTCGACGGATCCTCTCGCCTGGTACGGCCTCGCGATGGAGTATCGCAAGTTGGAGCGCTGGGATGAAGCGCTTCAGACGTTCGCGTCGCTCCGCACGATGAAGCCGGACTACGTCGCGATGTACCTGATGTGCGGGCAGATGCTGGAGGGCATCGCCCGGCAGGACGAGGCGCGCGAATGGCTTCAGGCGGGGATCGAGCAGGCGCGTCTGAAGAACGACAGCCATGCGCTGGGCGAGCTGGAGTCGGCGCTCGACGCGCTCGACTGAGCGGCCGGCGCGCTGGGCCTCCGCGCCATGGCTACGGGCTTCGTTGCTCGTCGCTGCGGACGACGACCGACCTGATCGTGACGCTGAGCTCGTCGAAGTCGACCGGCTTGTGGAGGTACCGGTCGAAGCCGGCGGCGAGGGCCCGGACGCGATCCGAGCTCGCCGCGTAGGCCGACACCGCGATGATCGGGGTCTGCCCGCCGCTGTCCGCGGGCAGGGCGCGAACGCGGCGCGCCAGCATGAAGCCGTCCTCGTCCGGCATAGCGATGTCGGAGACGATCACGTCCGGCGCCGCTCCATGGCGGAGCAGCTCGAAGGCGCGCGCGACGCTCTCCGCTGCGGAGACGGTGGCGCCACGCTGTTCGAGCACGGCTTGCATCAGCTCGCGCGCATCATCGTCGTCTTCGACGATGAGAATCGCGAGGCTGCACAGACACCTCATCGTTCCGGTTTGTGGCATCGCTGGCGGACCGCTCGGCTCGAGCCGTCTCTCGACCCAATCTAGCGTGGTCGCCGGTTCCGACAAAACCGTCGGACAAGCGGGACGGCATGACGCAGGAGCGGCTCCGAAACGCCATCACGAACGAGATGGTCGAAGGCATCGCCGGGGACGACGCGGCGCGCCGCTGACGCGATCGCTGCAGCGACACCCGCGATTCGCCGGGCGTCGTCGCGGTGCGCTGCGAGTGGTCGCTGGTGGCGCTCAGCGACGGCGCAGGTTGGCGAGACGCGCCTTGATGCGCGCCTCCTCGCCGTGCTCGGTCGGCTCGTAGAGCGTCTCTCCGGCGAGCTCGTCGGGCAGGTACGTCTCGCCCGGTACCACGCCTTCGTCGTAGTCGTGCGCGTACTTGTAGCCGGTGCCGTAGCCCTCTTGCTTCATGAGCTTCGTGACGGCGTTTCGGAGCTTCATCGGAACGGGGAGCGCGCCGTGTTCCTCGATCAGCGCGCGCGCACGCTGCCAGGCGTTCTTGACCGCGTTCGACTTGGGGGTGCACGACAGATAGATGCACGCGTGCGTGAGCGGGTAGAGCCCCTCGGGCATGCCCATCCGCCGGAACGCCTCGTCGGCGCTCGTCACCACCATCAGCGCTCGTGGGTCCGCGTTGCCGACGTCCTCGCTCGCGAAGATGAGCATTCGCCGGAGGACGAAGAGGGGATCGTCCCCGGCGTCGAGCATCCGCATCATCCAGTACACGGCAGCGTCGGGATCCGAGCCGCGCATCGATTTGATGAAGGCGCTGACGACGTTGTAGTGCTCTTCGCCTGCCTTGTCGTAGAGGAGCGGAGCCTTCTCCTCCGAGGCGGCGAGGGTCTCGATCGTCACCGTGCTCTCGCCCTGCGCGATCGCGAAGGCGGTCGCGGTCTCGAGGGTCGTCAGCGCCCGGCGGGCGTCGCCGCGGGCGATCCGCGCGACGGCCTGCAGCGTCTCCTTCGATGCCGTGACGCCGCTCGAGCCGAGGCCGCTCTCGTGATCGGTGAGCGCGCGCTCGAGGATGGCGACGAGATGCTCCTCCTTCAGGGACTCGAGCCGGAACGCCTTGCAGCGCGAGAGCAGCGCCGCGTTCACGGAGAACGAGGGGTTCTCGGTGGTGGCGCCGATGAGCGTGATCGTGCCGGCCTCGACGTGGGGGAGGAAGGCGTCCTGCTGAGCCTTGTTGAAGCGATGGATCTCGTCGACGAAGACGATCGTGCGCTCGCCCTTGTAGTCACGCCGATCTTTCGCTGCCGCGACGATCTCGCGGAGCTCCTGGATGCTGCCGAGGACGGCCGAGAAGAGCACGAAGACCGACTTCGTCCGGGCGGCGATCACGCGTCCGAGTGTCGTCTTTCCGACGCCTGGCGGACCCCAGAGGATCATCGACGGGACGCGGTCACGGTCGATCGCCGTCGCGAGCAGCTTGCCTGCGCCGACGAGGTGCGCCTGACCGACGTAGTCCTCGATCCGCGAGGGACGCATCCGCTCGGCGAGCGGGATCGCGCCGGTGTTCGTCGCCTCACGTCGCGTGGCGGCCGCGAACAGCGTCGATTCGCCGGTCGCACCGCCCATGCCCTGTGACCTCGCTCGCGCCACGGCCGCACCCTAGCACCGTGGCCGCGCCCGACGAGGGCAGACGAGGCAGACGAACGAGCCGAGGAAATTAGCCGAGGCGAACGGTCGAGCGGGGCGCGCTTTGCTTTGCTGGCCTTTCGCAGGCTCTGCCGGTCACTCTGCTATCCTGGCTCCCCACTTCGTGCCCGCGCGCGGCTCGCCCGTCTCACTGGTCGTCGGTCTCCCATGCAACCCCTCACATCCCGTAGAGCTCGCGTCGCGGGCGCCGGACTCGCAGCGACGACGCTGGCGCTGGCGCTCTCTAGCTGTGGGGGCGACGAGCGGCCGGCCAACGATCCGTCTCACATCGTCCCTCCGGCCGCGGACATTCCCGAGCTCGAGATCCGATCGAACGGCGTCGATCGCTTCACGGTCTGCCCTCCGCCGGGTGAGCTCGGCCAGCATTGGATCCCGCAGCTCCCTCCCTGGACGCCGCCGGCGAGCGCCGCCGACGCGGGGCCGCCGCTGCCGGTCGACCAGGACTTCATCGCGCGCACGGCCGATCGCACACCGACGGAGCTCGCGGTCGAGGCGACCCACCGCGATTTCCGGAGCTGTTATCGCCGGGCGCTCGTGCGCCATCCGACGCAGGACGGACGTGTCGCGATCGTGCTGCGCGTCGGGCCACACGGCCGCGTCGCGAAGGTGGAGTCCTACGGTGCGTGTGAGCTCGCGCCGGAGGCGATCTCGTGCATGTACAGCGTCGCGCAGCGGCTTCGCTTTCCGCCTCCGCCGGAGGGTTCGGACACGGTGACGATCCCGGCGACGTTCACGTCGCGGGACGGCGTGAGGCGGACCGTGCCCACCGCGAACGACGCCTATACGGCGGCGGCGTACGTCTCGCTCGAGGCTGCGCGGCCGGCGCTGCACGAGTGCGAGGCGAGCGCGCGGCGCGAGGGACGTCCGACCCAGTCGACGGGCACCTTCACGATGGATATCGGGCCTGACGGCCGCGTGAGGAAGGCGCACGTCGACCCGTGGACGGGCGACCAGCCGCTCCTTCTCTGCGCGGCGCGGGCGCTCGAGACGCTCCGCTTCACCGCGCCAGCGGGAGGCAAGGGGACGGTCATCGCGAGACTCAATTTCAATCCGCGTCAAGGCGGCCGTTGAGCAATCGACGACGCTCGATGCGAAAGGATGCAAAACATCGAGGAGTGCGTCGCGCGTGATCGCACAGCTTGTGCTTCGCGCGTAGAGCGGGCATGAACACTTGATGGCGAGCCCGCGAGCCGTCGTGATCCCCTTCGGTGTGCCCGACGATGGTCGTGGCTTGGGGCTCGGCCTTGCGGCCCTCGTGCACAGCTTCGTGCAGATCGATGGCGAGAGCGTCGCCCTCGCGCAGCTCCTCGCTCGCAAGCCGCTATCGGACGATGACGACGGCAACGACGAAGCCGACGGCGACGTTCCAGAGCTGGACGAGAAGAGCGAGCCGTCGCCGGTCGAGGCATTCGTTCCGCCGCATGCATGGCGGGACCTCACCGGTTCGAGCGCGGCGCCGACGGGCGTGAGCTTCGTGGTCACCGGTGCGTTCGAGCCGCCTACCGACGGTCGCGGGCTGATCCAGCTCCTCGCCTTCGATACGAGGGACGGCCGTACCCGCGCGAAGGTCGAGGCCGCGGTCGACGGCGAGAGCGCCGGTAGGATCCTCATCGGGGCGTTCGAGGAGCTTTTCGCTCACATCGGCGGGGAGCTCGGGACCGCGCGCGACATCGGTGACCTCTCGTGGGAGGCGCTCGAGAGCGTCCTTCGCGCCGAGCGCTGCGCGCTCCACAATCCGGTCCGCGGAGGGCCGCATGATCGGCTCGCGGCGATGGTGCATCTCGGCCGAGCGATCGGCGATGCGCCCGAGGGCCGATTCCCCGCGATGCGTCTCGCGGCGCTCGCGCTCGACGTCGCCGTCGGCGGCAGCTCCGACCCGAAGCTCGCCGAGGCCGCGCTCCGTGCCCTCGTGCGTGCGACGGAAGATGCGCCTCGCAACGCCGATCTCATCGAGGCGCTCTCGGCGCTGAGCCTCAGGCTCGGTGATGCCGACGCCGCGGAGGCACATGCGCGCTCCGCCCTCGAGATCGAGCCCGATCGCCCGCGCATCTACGCGCTCCTCTCCGAGGCCCGTCGCTCGCGTGGCGATCTCGAGGGCTCGCTCGCGGCCATCGAAGACGGGCTTCTCCGCGGCGCGGACGATCCGCTCCTCAACACGGAGCGAGGCATCGTCCTCGCCGAGCGTGGAAACCTCGATCAGGCCGAGCGCGCATGGCGCATGGTCCTCGAGCTCAAGCCGCTCTATCCGCCCGCCTACACGAACCTCGCCTCCGCCGTGATGGAACGGAAGGACGTCGTGGCAGCCGCGCAGCTCGTGGACGACGCGCTCCAGAACGGCGCCCCGCATCCGGACGTCCTCCGGCGCGCGATCCAGCTCTCGCTCGCGGCAGAGCCCGAGGGTCTCGCGCGGGCCTCACGCGTGGCCACGCTCGCACAGGCCCTCGTCGAGCGGACACCGAACGACCCCTGGGCCAGGCTCGTCCTCGCGCGGGCGCTCGCGCTTCGCGGCGACAAGGCGTCGGCGGTGAGACGGCTCTCCGAGGTCGAGCAGCTCGCGGGAGCGACCTCGTTCGGGGCCGAGGCGCAGCGGGGCCGACTGGCGCTCGAGGACCCGCAGGTGTCGCTCGAGATCGACTCGGTCCTGCGCGCTGCGTACCAGGCGGACGCGCTCGATCTCGAGACGATCGCCGCGCGCGCGCGTGCCCTCGCGACGACGAACAACGCATGGCATGCGTGGCTCGCGGCGGGCATCGCCGAGCGGCGGCGCGAGAGGTGGCGCGCGGCGCGCGACGCGTTCGCGGAGGCTATCCGCGTGGCGCCTGGCTGTACGCCCGCACACATGGAGATCGTGGCGGCGTACGTGGCTCTCGACGACACGGAGCAGGCGCTCTTGCACGCGAAGCGCGCGTGCGAGCTCGAAGGTGAGTCGGCGCGCACGCTCGCCGTTCTCGCGACCGCGATGCTCGCCGCGGGCAAGCGCGAGGAGGCGATGAGCGCGATCGATCGCGCTCTCGAGCTCGACGCCACCGACGAGGCGAACCGCGCTCTGGCGGAGCGCATCCGAGCAGGCCGCACGCGGACGAACACGCTCACGCGTCTACGCGACATCTTCACGCGCAGGCGTCGCCGCTGACGTCCGCCCTCCGGACGCATCGCGGCGGAGTAGAGTGCGGAAGTGCAAGCGAGGGACGCCGTTGCTATCGTTCGCGGCTTGCGTGGCTCCACCAGCCGAGCGACCGTCTTCATGGTCGCCATGCTCAGCGCGACGCCCGCTTACGCGGCGCTTCCAGAGCAAGCGCGTATCGCGTGGGTGCGCGGCGAAGGGGCCGAGTCCTGCCCTGACGAGACGGCCATCCTCGCGCAGGTGGAGCGGCGGCTTGCCAACGCCGACGAGGGCCTTCAGGCGAGGAGCGTCGAGGGAATCGTTCGGCGAAGCGCGGCGGAGGTCGGCTGGACCGCGGTCATCTACGTGCGCGACGAGACCGGCGCATCGTTCGGCGTCCGTGAGATCACGAGCGACGCGTCTTCATGCGAGAGCATCGCGGCAGCGGCTGCATTGACGATCGCCCTCGCGTTCACGACGCGAAAAGGCGAGAGCGCGCCTGCTGCCGAACCGCCACGGACTGCTCCCGAGCCTGCATCGCCTCCGAAGACCAGTGGGCCGCCCGAGACCAGTGGGCCGCCCGAGCGAGCCAAGGCGGCCCCGACGCGGCACGCGTTCGGCCTCCAAGCGACCGGACGAGCTCTCTATGCGCTCGGCACATCGCCCCAACCGGCCCCGGGCGTGGCCCTCAGCGCCGTCTTGATGTCCCCTTCGGGGCGCTGGGGCGCCGAGACCGCTCTCTCTTGGTTCCCCGAGCAGCCCACGGACGACGCTCGAGCTCGTCTAGGTCTTTCAGCGGTGTCGCTAGGGCTGCGCTTTCGCCCGCTCACGTGGGGCCCCGTGTCCATCGTGCTTGGGGGCCACGTCATGGTCGGTGCGACCCACATCGTGATCTATGAGCGCCAGCCGACCCAACCCGGCGAGGTCTTGTCGCTAGCGGCGAGCGCCATGCTTGGGGCCGAGCTCAAGTTGGCGGGCCCTTTCTTCCTCGAGGTGGGCGCACAGGCGCTCGTGCCGATCCTTCGTCATCGCTTTGTCGTCGAGGGCCGTGAGTCGACGGTCTTTCGAGAGTCGGCCGTGGGCATGGTCGGCTACGGCGGTGCGGGCTTTCAGTTTTTCTAAATGGCGAACCCCCGGAAGGGGGAACTAATGGCTCGCATGACGAGCTCGTTCGTCCCATCGCACGGTCTCCTCGGGTGGCCACGGCTCCGCAGGTTCGTGCAAGGCGACACTCCGTCGGATCTCGACATCCGTGCAGTCTACGAGACGCATGGGCACTTCCTCTGGTGCACGCTCCAACGTCTCGGCGTCGCGGACATGGACCTCCACGACGCGATGCAGGAAGTCCTACTCGTCGTTCACGAGAAGCTCCCTTCGTTTCGCGGCGAGGCGAAGCTCGAGACATGGCTCTTCGCCATTTGCCTCGCGATCGCCCTGAAGGACCGGCGACGCAGAGCCCGCCACGCCAGACGGCTCACGGCGTGGTCCCTCGAATCGGGCCGCCCCGACTTCGACGCACGAACCCCCGAATCGGCGGCCATGGCTCGCGAAAGCGTCGAGCGCATCCTCGACCTCCTCGAGCCAGCAAGCCGTCTCGTGTTCGTCATGCATGAGCTCGAACACAAATCCTGCGACGAGATCGCGAGGGTGATGGGCATCCCGCTCGGCACCGTCTACTCGCGCCTCCGCGCTGCACGAATGCGCGTCCTCGCAGGGTACCAGCGTCTGGAGAAGTGCAAGACGCGTCGTGAGAGGAAACCATGAAAGAACCGGTTCGTCTTTCGGATCCCGATGGCCCGGCGCCGGAAGGACTACGGCAGCTCCTCCAGACAGCATCCGTGAACGCCGTACGTCCGATGGACGCGTCCGAGCGCGCCCTCTTCGATCGCAAGCTCAGCGAGCTCGAGGGCAAGGCTCGTCCGGGGCAGCAGTATCCGGCGGCCGCCCGACGCGTCGTGCGAGGGGCTTTCGGGGCGGCGGCCGTCGCTCTCGGCGTGGTCGTCGCGCTGCAAGGTCCGGCCTTTTTCACGCGGTCAGCGGAGAGCCCGGAGCCGGTGCCTTCGGCGCCCGTCGCGACGCCGAGCCCGCGCGCAGGCACTCCTACGGGGAGCGTGTCATCGGCGATTCCGGTGAACGACCTGCCCGCTGCGGCCACGTTCGACCCGATAGCGAACACCGCGCCGGCGAACACCGCGCCGGCGAGTCCGCGGCGTGCGTTGCCGGTCGCGCCCCGCCCGGAGGTGTCGGGATCCGCGTCTTCGGGGACATCGGACTCCTTGGCCGAAGAGCTCGCCCTCCTCGATGCCGCACGGGCCGAACGCGATCCCGACCTTACGCTCGCTGCGCTTGCCAAGCACGAGGCCCGGTTCCCAACCGGCCGACTCGCCGTGGAACGCGAGTACGTGGCCGTGCAGACCCTACGAAAGAGCGGTCGCGAGCCGGATGCACGCGTCCGCGCGCGTGCCTTGATCGAACGAGCGCCGAGCAGCGCCTACGCCGCGGAGCTCCAAGCATGGCTGGGAGAGACCCAATGAAGATCACGACCTCGAAGCTCACTCTCGTCGCTGCCGCGGCCATCGCGGGCGTGCTCTGGCTCGGATGCGCCGTCTCGCGCTCCGTCGCGTTCGAGGACTGCACAACGGGCTCTTGCGACGGCGGAGCATCGTCCGGCCCGGCCTTCACAGAGCCGGACGCGGGGCCCCCACCGGAGCCCGATACACCGATGTGCATTTCGTACGAGTGCCCGGCTCCGTACGCTACCTGTCTCGACAAGTCCGGCCTCTGCACTACGAATCTCCAAACCGATTTGAACAACTGTGGAGCGTGCGGCAAGAAATGCGCATTTCCCGATGAGGAAATCGTGCGACCCGGGTCGTTCTCTTGCACCAACGGCGAGTGTTTCCTGCAGTGCCCCGCTCTCATGGGCGACTGCAATGGGCTGCTCGAGGACGGCTGCGAGGCATTTTTACTCACGCCGGCGAACTGCGGTGCGTGCGGTATTGCCTGCAAGGAGGGAGAAATTTGCTGGAAGGGCGCGTGTGGTTGTCCTCCCGGGTATGCGCAATGCGGAAACGAGTGCAAGCAGCTCGATCGCGATGTGGACAACTGCAGCGCGTGCGGGAGCAAGTGCGAGCCTTCGGACGTGGCCCCGGGCGCGTGGCCCTGCGGGGAAGGCGTCCTTCCTCCACAGTTCGGTGCCGTCTGCAGCAACTCGTCGTGCGGCCTCGGTTGCACCAAGGGGCACTTCGATTGCAACAACGACATGTGCGGCGACGGTTGCGAGACATACGTCATGAAAGATCCCAAGAACTGCGGCGCATGCGGGCACGCCTGCTTGCCCGAACAAGAGTGCGTGGGAGGGATATGCGTGTGCGAAGATCCGGGTCATATCAAATGCCCGAATGGTTGTATCGATCCGATGAGCGATCCGCAAAACTGCGGCAATTGCAACAACGCTTGTCCGGGGTATCCGGGTTTTCCTGACGGGCAGCGCGGCTTTCCGATCTGCGAGCTCGGGCGATGTTCGTTTTACTGTCCGCCCGGCCGAGCCGATTGCGATGGCCGAATCGCCAATGGCTGTGAGGTCGATCTCATGGTCGATCCGCTGAACTGCGGGGGTTGCGGCGTACATTGCGATCTCGAAAACGGCCAGCCATGCGCCGAGGGGCGCTGTCTGACGAAGCCCTGCGACGTGCCGGACGCGGGAGGGGTGTTCTGATGGGCAGCGGCACTCACGCGAGACTCTCGCTCGTCGCGCTCCTCGCCACGACCGGTATCGCCCGAGTAGTCGCGAGTTGCGCAGAGAGCGCGCCTCCGGCCGAGGGGCCGCTCGATGCGGGCGATACGGGCGATATGGCGGAGTCGGGAACGGTCCTCCCGCCGCCGGCCGACTCCTGCGGGGCGGGCACCTGGTGCCGGGTCGAGCTCCCTTCCACGCGGGTTTCCCTCAACGGAGTCTGGGGATCGGGACCGGAGGACGTGTGGATCGCCGGCAGCCCTCACATCACGATTCATTGGGACGGAAAGCGGTTCGTCAGGACGACGGTCGATACTCGAAAGGCGCTATCCGGCATCTGGGGCAGCGGGAAAGGCGACGTTTGGGCATTCAGCACGAGCCAAACGATGTGGCACAGCCAGGGATTCGACGGTGACGACGCTGGATGGTCGCGTTCCTCCGAAACGACTGGGCTCACTAATCCGGACAAAAGGCCGACCCCCATCCTCGCGATGTGGGGAACGAGCGCGAGCGACGTGTGGGCGGTCGGAACGGCGATGATCGGCTTCGATCACCAGTGGTGGCCATCGGTTCTTCACTGTGACGGATGGCGTGATGGTGAGCCGAACTGGCAACCCTCGGATACGAGCTTCGGGGACGCGCCCAGGCCCGAGCAGATTACGTTCAACGCGATCCATGGAAACGCCAGCTCGGGAGTATGGATCGTGGGCAACGGCGGCAAAGCGCGTTACTCGGCAGGCTGGAACGACGACCGTACGGCATGGACGCCGGTCAACAGCCACTCGACGAGGAACCTCAACGCCGTATGGTGCAGCCCCGACGCCGATGTGTGGGCCGCGGGGGAGGGGGGATCGATGCACCGCTTCACCCGCGCCGACGGCGGCGAATACGCCGCGCTGACGGTCGACGTGCCGACGACCGCGGTGCTGCGGGCGCTCTGGGGGTTCGCAGCCGATGATGTCTGGGCGGTCGGAGACGCAGGTTCGATCTTGCATTGGGACGGAAAGGCGTGGACCACGGACGGGTCGATCCAGGGCCTGACGGAGGATCTTTTCGCGATCTGGGGATCGAGCACGGACGATATCTGGATCGCAGGACGGGGCGTCCTCCTTCACAAGGGCAGCGCGAGCTTGCCGCGGGAGATCAAATGAGGTCCGCCTTGACTCTCGGTGCCGTCGCGATCGCGGCCGCCACCACGCTCGTTCATTGCGCCTCCCAGGACGTGCGCCTAGGTACCGTCGAGGACGCGGGGCGGAGCGACGATGCAGCGAGCGAAGCCGAGGCAGACGCTGGCGCCGACGTATCGGACGCCGCGACGGAAGACGAATACGACATTCCGGACGGCTCGGTGATCTGCGAGGCCTCTCCATGCGTCGTTGCCCTTGGCGGAAGCTTCGGCGTCGCATCCTATGGATCATTTTGCGCGCTCCTCGACGACAAGACCGTGCAGTGCTGGGGCAGCAATCTTCAGATGAGGCTCGGATACGAGTCGGATGAACTTGCCTTCGACATTCTTCCGATGAGCTCGGCGCCGCATCGAGTCTCGAACCTCTCCGGCGTCACGAGCATGAGCGTCGGCGGCGACAACACTTGCGCGCGCAAGGAAGACGGCAGCGTTCTTTGCTGGGGCCTATCCGATCTCGTCGGTGCGGGAATGAGCCCCGATGCAGGGCCCCCGCCCGCTTCGGGTGCTCTGCCGACCCGAATGGATCTCGTCCCTCTGGCCAAGGACGTCGCGGTCGGAGCGCGGACGGCGTGCGTCAGGAGCGCCAGCGGTGGCCTCTCGTGTTGGGGCAATAACGCTACCTTCCAGCTCGCCCGTCGCCCGAGCGAGCCGCTCGCAGGTCCCTCGGAGATCCCGGTGGGCGGCCGGTCCATCGCGCTCGCCGCTCCGGGCGCCGACTCGATGTTCGCGATCACGACGAGCGGGGAGCTGGTGTCCTGGGGCAAAAATGATTGCCCGGGCTCTTTGTCCTGCACCTACTTGCTCGGCCGCGATACATCGGAAGATCCGGACCCGGTCCCGGCGCTCGTCCCGGGCCTGTCGAAGGTGCGCGCGGTCGCGACGACACAGAAGCATACATGCGCGGTCGCCGGACGGTACGTCGAGTGTTGGGGCGACAACAACGACGGTCAGCTTGGACGTGGCGCCCCCGGCGACGTATCCATGCTTCCGGCGCCTACCATCCTCGCGCGCGTCACCGATGCCGAGGACGCGGGCCTACCTCACCGCGCCGACATCCCACTCCAGATCGCAGCCAGCGGCATGCAAACCTGCGCCGTCATGGGCAGTGGACGCGTCTATTGCTGGGGCCCGGAGCAGCCACTACATGAAAGGGGGCGACCGATCCGCGTGGATGGCCTGAGCGGCCCTGCCGTGGCACTCTCGCTGCAAGGCTGGACATCATGTGCGCTCCTGCGCTCGGGCGTCGTGGAGTGCTGGGGAGGGAACCTCCTCGGCTCTTTGGGGAGAGGCATCGATGATGGCATCCTTGATACGGAGTGGGTCGATATGCAGCCCGCGCCCGTAAACTTTGAGCGATAGGAGATAGGGGTCGATGTTTCATCGCACGGTCTATGGTTCACTATCGGCTCTCGTGGTCGTCGTGCTGGGCGCCTCGGCTGTTCAATGTTCGTCGAGTAGTCGGGACGGGTACGAGGCTCCTCCCGATCCCGATTCGGATGCCGCGCCGCCGGAGCAGCTCATCTCTCCCGTCGACGCCGCGGCCGAGGCAAGCGTCGCGAACGGCATCGACCAAGACTGCACCGGCGAAAACAAGCAGATCTACGTCGTCACACGTCGTCCGGATGCAATCTACCGATTCGATCCCGCGTCTCTCACATTCGCGCTCGTCGGTAAGATCGACTGCCCGTACCGAAACATAATCTCGATGGCGATCGATCGCCGCGGCTATGCGTGGGTCTCGGTCGGGGGGGCCGGAGTCGTCAAAACCGTCAACGTCCGCCTCGCTGATCTTCAATGTAAGGAAGTCGTACTGAATAACGTTCCAGTGGGCATGGGCATGTATGGGATGGGATTTGTCAAAAACGACTCGAGTACGGGAGAAAGTCTGTTTCTGCACAATTTCTCTTCATACCTATTCAGGGTCGAACCCGCGACGCGCGACGTCAGTCTGGTCGGACGGTCGAGCCTGGAGATGGCCGAGCTGACGGGTACGGGTGATGGCAAGCTCTTCGGCTATAACCCGGGAACCGGCGTGATCGCACGCTTCGACAAGACTAGCGGCGCGAGCCTCGAAACCTATCGTACGTCCGCCGTCGCCCTTGGTAATTGGGCGTTCGCACAATGGGGCGGCGACTTCTGGATTTTCTTGCGGGAGGGGGAGACGGGCTCGACCGTCTACCGCTACTCGCCGGCAACGGACGAAACTACGGTCGCGACAAAGAACACGGGGCTCGACATTCTAGGAGCCGGCTCGTCGACCTGCGCCCCCTTCAAGCCTGTTCAGTGAGGGCGGCGTCGAGAACCCCGCACCGAACTAGTACGGCGCGTCGAATGTTCGTGAGGAGTTGGACGTAGCTGCGTCGGACGCTAAATGGGCCGAGCGTGATTCCACGCTCGGTCATTTGCGCCGGCGGGCCTCGTCGAGATCGTGCGGCGGCATCGTCATGAGTCCCGAGAGCGCGAGGTTCGGCTCGGCGTTGACGGCGTCGAGGAGCGTCGCGAGGTCGGCCGGGGCCGCGCCGTGCTTCTGGCGGCTCACGTGGCTCTCGGCGACGTGGAGCCTGCGCTCTCTCATGCGAAGCGCACATGCGAGCTCGAAGGCGAGTCCGCGCGCACCCTCGCCGTGCTCGCGACGGCGCTTCTCGCCGCGGGCAAGCGCGACGAGGCGACGAGCGCGATCGATCGTTCCCTCGAGCTCGACGCGACCGACGAGCCGAACCGCGCGCTGGCGGAGCGCATCCGAGCGGGCCGCACCCGGACGAACACGCTGACGCGCCTGCGCGACATCTTCACGAGGATCCGCCGCCGCTGAGGGACGGCTTCGTCACGACGTTGCATGCGCGATGTCCCTCTCGATCGGATGCGCGTAGAGCCAAGCGTGGGCCTTTGGGCTCGCGAAGTACTTCAGGCCGACCGGCATGAGAGCGTCGCGTAGCCAGCTGCCGAGAGGACCGAGCACCTTGGTGTTGCCGAGCCGCGCGGAGTAGCGCAGGACCCGCTCGACCCGGCTGCGACGGTGGCATGCGTACGCGTCGAGCGCTCGTTCGATGTCTCGCTCCGATCGATCGCGGAGGAAGGCCGCGAGCACCACGGCGTCTTCGAATGCCATCGAGGCGCCCTGTCCTGCGCTCGGGGATGTCGCGTGCGCCGCGTCGCCGACGAGGACGAGGCGCCCTCGGTGCCAGCACGGAACGCTGGGCATGTCGTGAACCGGATGAACCGTGATGCCGTCCGCGGCCTCCAGGATCGGCCTCATCGGTCCGCGATCGCCCTCGAACAGCTCCAGGAGCCTGGATCGCCAGGCGGCGGCCGGGGTCGATGCGAGTTCCTCCCGTGACGGCTCCGCGGCGTGAGCGACGTTCGCGAACCAGTACACCTCGCGCGAGGCCGTCACGCTGTAGCCGAAGAACGCGCGCCTCCCGAACACCATGTGGAAGGTCTCCGGCGTCGGATCGAGCTCGGGCACCTGCGCGAAGCCCCCGATGCTGAGCATTCCGCAGTACCTGGGTTGCGGCGCGCCGGGATCGATGGCGCGGCGTATCCGTGACCAGAGCCCGTCTGCTCCGACGAGCAGATCGGCGGTCGTCTCGGAGCCGTCGTCGAAGCGCACCACGGCGACATCGCCCGCGATGGTCTCTGCCTCCACGACGCGGCGCCCCTCGACGATCGCGATCCCACGTCGTTCCGCCTCTCGCCGTAATGCTCGATGGAGTCCGGCACGTCGCACCGTGATGCTCGACGTCCCGTCGGCGAGCGTCATTCCATTGGCGACATCGCCGAGCTTCTTTCCGCTGCCGCTCCACATCGTCATGCGCGGTGTCGCAAAGCCTTCGCACGTGGCGGCGCGATCGACTTCGATCGTGGAGAGCGCCGCAAGCCCGTTGGACGCGAGGTTGAGGAAGGCCCCGGCGTCGTTGGAGGACGGCCGCGCTTCGTAGATCGTGACGTCGTAGCCGGCGCGCGTGAGGGCGATCGCGGTGACGGGACCAGCAAGACCGCAACCGGCGATGATGACCTTGGAGCGATTCGTCATGCGCCTCACCTTGCTCCCTGGGAGGCGCCGGGTCTTTCTCGACGTTGCCGCGGATTGCTCGTCCTTGCTACGAGTCGTCGCGGTGGGACGAGCGATACCGCGCGGGGGTCTCACCGGTATTTCGGCGGAAGACCGTCGTGAGGCGACTCTGGCTGGTGAAGCCGCTCTCGAGCGCGATCTGCGCGATCGGGCGATCGGTGTCGCGGAGCAGCCGCTTGGCGAGAGCGACGCGACGGCTCTCGACGAAGGCTCGCGGCGTGACTCCGGCGGTCACCTTGAACGCACGGGCGAAGTGAAACAGGCTCAGCCCAGCACGCTCCGCGAGCGCCGCGAGATCGATGTCGCTCGCGAGGTGCGCCTCGACGAAGGACTCTACACGCCGTCGTGCGGCCGGGGAGAGTCCACCGCGGCGGTGTCGTGAGGCGCGCGACGAAGGGGAGCTCGAGGCCAGGTTCGCGCGTAACCGCGCGGCGTGCTTCTCCTGCAGCGCGCAGGCGGCTTCGATGAAACGTGCGATCGCGGAGAGCTCGGTCACGCTCCAGCCGGCGATGAGCGCTACGCCCTCGCGTTCGAGCGGGCCCCAGATGCCGCCGATCCATCGGCGGGCGTGATCGGTGATGTCGACCCGACCTCCTTCCCGCTTCGCGTAGCCAGCCGCCTCGAGCCTCGCGAGCGTGGCCATGACGCTGGTCCGGGGCTGCGCGAGCCGCGTGGCGAGCTGCTCGACCGAGAGCCCCTCGTGCTGGAGGATCGCCGTGAGGAGCGGTAGATCGTCCCGGGAGAGCGCGAGCACCTCGGCGGCGGCGAGGTCCATCGCGCTCGTCCCGTCCTGGAAGCGGACGACGCCGGCTCCGATCCGCATCGCGAAGTCGCCTGGGTCGGCCACACGGCAAGCATGCCACCGGCGATCAGCGGCGACGAGCCGGCGAGTAGGTTCGTAGCAAGATCGAGCAAGCGGATCGTCGTCCGCCGCGGAGCTGCGATGGCGCACCGGAGGTCGACAGCGCTCGAACCTGCTCGGCGCTGCCTTGCAGAACCGAGTGTCCCTGGTTGTTCGCGACCCTCGCGTCAGCGTGCGCCGAAGATGGCGCTGCCGACGCGTACCATCGTCGCGCCGCAGGCGACGGCGACCTCGAGATCGTCGCTCATCCCCATCGAGAGCTCGGGGAGGCGGGCGGCGCCGCCGTGCTGGTCGCGGAGCGCGACGAGGCCTTCGAATGCGCGTCGGGCCTCGTCGAGATCGTGCGGCGGCATCGTCATGAGCCCCGAGAGCGCGAGGTTGGGCTCGGCGTCGACGGCGTCGAGGAGCGTCGCGAGGTCGGCCGGGGCTGCGCCGTGCTTCTGCGCTTCGCCGCCGACGTTGACCTCGACGAGGACGGCGAGCTTGCCGCGTCCTTCCTTCGCCGCGCGCTTGCCGAGCTCGCGTGCGAGCGACGCCGAGTCGATCGTGTGGACGAGCGCGGCGACTGGCGCGACGAACTTCGCCTTGTTCGACTGGAGATGGCCGATGAAGTGCCATCGGAGATCGGGGAGGTCAGCGAGCTCCTTGGCCTTCTCGGCGAGCTCCTGCGCGTAGTTCTCGCCGAAGTCGCGCTGGCCCGCTTCGTACGCCTCGCGTACGGCCGAGGCGGGCTTCGTCTTGGAGACCGCGACGAGGCGGACCGTCTCCGGCTCGCGCGCGGCCGCGTGCGCGGCGCGATCGATCCGGGCGCGCACCTCTGCGAGCGCATCGGCGATCGCGCTCATCGCTTTGCTCCACGCGCGCGCGGCGTGACGTGCCACACCATCACGTCCGACGTCTGGACGAGCGGTCCTCGCTCGAAGTCGCCGTAGAGCTCCTTCACGTCGAAGCCGTTGTAGTGGAGGAGCGCCTCCATCTCCTGCGGATAGAACTGACGCTGCGCGAGCGGCGTCATGAACGTCTCGGTGATCTGCTTCGTCTTCGCCTTCGTCTTCGTCTTCCGCGGCGCCGGCTCGAAGTACATCGAGACGAACAAGACCTGGCGTACGCGGTCGTAGTCGAAGTGCTCGCGGTAGCTGACGCGCCCGGCGGTGGGGTGCTCGAAGGGCGGGATCCGGTACGGCACGTTCGGATCTCGCGCGAGGTCCCCCGGGACCGGCATCGAGATGTCGAACACGAGCTCTCCGCCCGGCTCGAGATGCTCGCGCACACGGGCGAGCCACTGCTCGACGTCCACCCGCGTGTAGAGGTGGAGTGCGGCGTTGAACGGGCAGATCACGAGCGGGAAGCGCTTCCCGAGTCGTGTCGTGCGCACGTCGCCCTGGTGCAGCTCGATGCGCCGTCGTACGGCCGGCGGCTCCTGCTTCAGGAGCTCGCGCAGGTGGTCGAGCATCGCGGGCGTATGATCGAGCCCCGTGACGTGCACGCCCGCGCGCGCCATCGGCAGCGCGACGCGCCCATTGCCGATGCCGTGCTCGAGGACGCGTCCGCGCTTCAGCGCGACGTCGCGGTAGTAGACGACGTCCTCGTCACGCCAGTCGTACGTGTCCGAGTAGTAGACGGGATCTTCGAAATGCGCGCGCGCACCCGCCTCGAGCTCGAGATCGGGCGGCGTCTTCGCTTTCTTGGCGGCGCGTCTCGCCGGGCGGCTCAGTACAGGCCCGAGCGGTTCATGTGCTCGATCCACTCTTCGACCGCGGAGTTGCTCGTCCGGTCGAAATGGACCTTGCCCGCCGCGATCTCGCGAAGCGCGGTGACCGCCGCCTTGTTCTTCGAGTGAACGAGCGCGCCCGAGCCCTTCATCAGCTGGCGCGTGCGCCGCGCGGCCAGGACGACCAGCGCGAAACGGTTCTCTTCACGCTCCAGGCAATCTTCGACGGTGACGCGCGCCATGGGTGCTCTCTTCCTTCAACCTCGAACGACCTGAGTCGATCGGGACCCCGGAACCTAGTCGCACCGCCCGGACGTCGCAAGCTTTTGGCGCGACTCAATGTAATCATGAGGGAAACGGTCGAGCGGCCCGCACTCTCTCGTAGGCGTAGGCGTAGGCGTAGGCGACGGGGATGCCGCAGGCCTCGAAATGGCAGCGTAGGCAGCCGTCCTTCGACGTTTGCCGTCTTTTGCCCGCATTCCCCGCCAAAGAGCGCGCATCGGGCCTAAGCTCCCCGCCCGATGGGGCTCCTTCTCTGTCTCGCGCGCCACGGCGAAACCAACGACAACGCCGCGCGCATCTTCCAGGGCCAGGGCGGCAGCGGGCTCAACCGTCGCGGGCGCGCCCAGGCGTCGAGGCTCGCCGAGCGGATGCGCCGCTCCCCGCCGGCGTCGATCGTCGCGAGTGACCTCGAGCGTGCCGTCGAGACGGCGCGCATCGTCTCGGAGGCGTGTGGGGTTCCGGTCGAGCTCGATGCGGACCTCCGCGAGGTCGACCTGGGCTCGTGGACCGGCAAGGGCTACGACGAGATCGCGGCCCTCCACCCCGAGGAGTGGGCCGCCTGGGAGGCCGGCCTCGACCCGCGGCGTGGGGGAGGCGAGACGTACGCCGAGCTCGCCGTGCGCGTCGGGCGCGCGATCGAGCGGATCGCGGCGCGGCACGGGGGTGGAGACGGCGAGCGGATCCTCGTCGTCTCTCACGGCGGAGCGATCAAGAGCTGGATCGCGAAGCTCCTCGGCGTCTCTCCCGACGGTCTCCGTGCGCTTGCCGGCGTCGCGAACGCGGCGCTCACGGTCGTCGAGCGCGACTCCCGCGCGCGCCACCGCCTCCACTCGTGGAACGACGCGGCCCATCTCGAGGGCCTCGTCGTCGAAGAGCACTCGGACTGAGCCTCTCGCGCGCGGCGGAGAGAGCGAGGCGCCGAAGCTAGTCGATCTTCAGGACGCCGAACGCGTCGGGGACGTGGAAGTTCGGCTTCGGCGTCATCGTCGGGCTCCACGCGAGGTATCGCCTCGGTGACTTGCCTTCCATCCTGTAGAGGCCGAGCGGGAGGCTCGCTCCCGGACGGAGCGCGGAGACGATCTCGGGCGCACGGATCTCCACCTCGATCGTCACCCGGCGCGCATCGCGGTCGATCTTCGTCGCGATCTTGGGCTTGCTCGACCACGCGACGTCGCTCGTCTTCTTCGTGCGATCGATCGCGATGTCGAGGAAGTGGCCGAGCGGCCCGACCTCCAGCTCGAAGTAACGGGTCTTCTCCGCCGGGTCGGGGCCGAGGAAGAGCTCGACGCAGTCCTCTTCGTACAGCTTCGACCGCTCGACATCGACCGGCCGGCTCGCGTCGGTGTTCACGCTTGCGCCCTCGAGCTCCCAGAGCATGTAGAGTGCACTTTTCGACCAGGCGAAGCGGACGCTCGATCGAATCCCTGTCTCGGCACCCGACCAATCGGTGCTGAAAGACACCGGCATCACGGAGCCCCAGGCGGCATCGACCTCGCCGTCGACGTCGATCGCTGCATCTACGCGTTGCGCGCGCGCCTCGCGGGGCGCGCCGGCGTCGGCCGTCGCCGGTGGACTACCGTTCCGCGGGCCGCCGGGGGCTGCCTCGGGCGGCTGAGCGTCGGAGTGGAGCGCGAAGCCCGACATCGAGCCGAAGTGCACCGGGCGCGGTCGCCCGTCGAGGAGCTCCTTGCCGTCGCCTTCGATCTTCGGGGAGGTCAGGTCGAGCGAGAAGCGCTTCGCGGCCGCCTCGATCAGCGGCGAGGTCTTGTGGCCTCCGAGCTGGCGCGCGAGGTCGTCGTTGTTCCAGAGGCCGAGCACGGCCGCGCCGACGCGATCGACGAGGACCGGGTTGGTCCCTCCGACGGCGACGTCCTCCGCCGAAGGCCAGAGCTTGGCGAAGCCGTCGCCGCCCATCGCGGGCGCTCCCTCTGCGAGGATGACGTCCGGAGCGGAGACCTCGAGGACGTCGACCATCCGCTCGGCGAACACCCGGAGCGAATCGAGGTATGCCTTCTGGCCCGCCTCGCGATCGGACTCGAGGAGCTGGAGCGCGGGCCCGAGCTCCTTGTGCGTGCGCCACTTCTGTCGAAACGCAGGCGCCGCGTCGGAGAGCATCACCGTCCCCTGCATCCCCTTGAGCGCCATCGAGACGACGCTGAAGCGGTGCGCCTTCATCTTCGGCGCGGAGATGAACATCCCTTGCTCGAGGTGCTCGGCCAGGATCTTCGGAAGGAGCAGCGTCGGCACGCCGGTGCCCTCCATGCCCGAGACGCGCATCGGCTTGCCGGGTTGGTCGCCTTCGACGTCGAAGACGCCGTCGTCGTCCATCGCGACGAGCGGTACGCTCTCGTCTTCGGCCATCTTCGCGTAGCCCGACACCCGCACGAGCTTCTTCCAGTCGGAGTGCTTCGCGCCCCAACCCTCCGCGATCGTGATCTTCGCGTGGCCGCGCGCCTTCAAGCACTGAACGATGCCGCGGACGAACTCGGGATCGGTCGTGCGCCCGCGAACGCCGTCGTCGCCGCCGCTCTTGGCGGGATCCTTGAACCAGTCGAAGCCGCCGATGTTCGGCTTGATCAGGACCGGGGTCTCCTTCGGACGCGATGGCACCACCGCCTCGCAGAGACGCCGTCCGAGATCGCGGGGCGTTCCTCCCTGGAGGATCGTGACGGCGCTCGTGTCGGCCGCGATCCGCGCGCGATGCCGCTTGCGCAGCGCGTTGCCGTCGATCTCTCCCGCTCCGACCACCTCTGTCCCTGCATCGATCCCGCCTGCAGACGCGTTCGACACGACGTCGACGACCGGCGTGGACGACACCGTCGCGAGCTTCGGGATCGGTGGCGCATGCTCGCTCGCCGCGTCGGCCCTGGCTTGCGGGCGCTCGCGTGGACAGCCGCTGACGGCGAGCGCGAGCGTAGCGAGCTGGGAGAGGCCGAGGAGGACACGACGGGCGGAGCGCATCTTGGGTCGGAATGCTCAGGGGCTCGAGCTCGGATGGTGGACGATGGCTGGCGTGAACGACTGACGTGGGATCCGCTCCATGCCGATCGAGACGGACAACGCTGGAGTGGCGGTTTGTTATCGCGTTACCATCCGCCGAAAGGGAACGGAATCCGTGGGGTCTAGGGTCGGCGACGTGCTCGCCTCGAAATATCGCCTCGAGGAGCTGCTCGGCAGCGGTGGGATGGGTCACGTCTATCGTGCCGTGAACGTCGAGATCGATCGGGCCGTCGCGATCAAGGTCCTTCGCGCCGAGCACGCGACGAGCCCGTCGATCGTCGAGCGGTTCCTCCGTGAGGCACGCGCCGCGAACCTCGTGCGCCATCCGAACGTGGTCGACGTCGTCGATGTCGGCCGTGACGCGGACGGCTCGCCGTTCATCGTCCAGGAGCTGCTCAAGGGCGAAGACCTCGCGACCTACGTCGAGCGTCGCGGCGGCAGGCTCACGCTCCAGGAGATCGAGGCGTACCTCGTGCCCGTGATCGACGCGGTCGCCGAGGCGCACGCGAAGGGTGTCGTTCATCGCGACATCAAGCCCGAGAACGTGTTCCTCGCGGAGCAGGGCCGGCGGCGCGTCCCGAAGCTTCTCGACTTCGGGATCTCGAAGGTCCGCTTGCCGAACATCAAGGCGACGGAGGTGGGCGTGATGATGGGCACGCCCGCGTACATGGCGCCCGAGCAGGTCCAGGGATCGCGCGATGCCGATCCGCGGACCGATGTCTGGGCGCTCGGCATCATGCTCTACGAGCTGATCGCCGGGCGATTGCCGTTCGATGCCGAGGATGCACCGGCGCTCTTCGTCGCGATCGCCACGAAGGACGTCCCTCGCCTCCTGGACGTGGTTCCGGACGTGCCGCCGGAGATCTCGACGATCACGGAGCGATGCACCCGGCGCATGCCCGCCGAGCGTTATCCCTCGGCGCTCGAGCTCGCGCGCGACCTGCGTCACGTGCTCGACGGCGAGGAGGTCGAGCCCACGCAGAAGCACTCGGTCGCGCCGCCCGCGTTCGGCCTCGAGAGCCGTCCGCTCGCCATTTCGGATCTGGTGCCCGACCTCGAGCTGCCCGGGGCGAGCGACACGAGGGCCAAGCAACCACCGGCTCCGAAGACGCTCTCGGGGTCGCCGGCCAACCTCGGGCTCCACGCGACGGAGCTCTCCGCGAGGCCGCCGCCCGATCTCGCGCTCGGCCGCCGCCTCGAGTTGGAGGCGCCGTCGCTGTCCCCGACGCTGCTGTCCGCCGATCACGCCGCGGGAGGAGCGCCCGCCCTGGACCTGCCCGCGTTCGGTCCTCCGAGCTCCGGTCGCTTCGTTGCAGCGCCGGCGATCCCGCCTCCGGCTCCTTCACAAACGTCCGGATGTTCGCAGGCTCCTCCGCCTTCGCGTCCGTCCGGACATTCGCAGGCGCCTCCGCCTTCGCTGCCTTCGCTGCCGTCCGGGTATCCGCACGCGCAGCAGCCGGTGAGCGCAGGCCGGATCGCGAGCGATCAGGTGCTCTCCGGGGTGATGCTCGCGGGCTCGTCGACCTCGTCGCGGCGTCCGAGCGCGAACCCCTACCTGCCCGCGTCCTCGCGTCCTGCGCCTCCGCCGGACATGACGCCTCTCGTCGCGCTCGCCGTCATCGGGCTCACGTCGATTGGCGCTACCGCCGTCCTGATGACCTTCCTGTATCGGCCCGAAGGCTGGCCGCTCGTCGCGATGGTGACGACGCCGACGCCGCCCGTCAGCCTCGCGGTGCAAGGGGGCCTCGGCCTCCTCGGGCTCATCCTTGCGGGACGTTCCGCGGTGACCGGCGTGAAGAAGTGGAACGGCACGGTCTCCGGGGGGCGTGGATCGGCCGTTTTCAGCGCGCTCCTCGCCGGCGGATTTTTCTTCGCCGCGCTGCAGCTCGCGCGCGCGGCGTGGTGACGGCGGTTCGCCCGCTCGCCCGCTCGCCCGACGAAGAGCTTGGCTCGACGAGGCGACCGCCGACCACGGGCAGAGCGTCGCGCAGCTTCGGCTGAGCTCATCCTGGCCCGCTCATGAAAAAGCCGCCCCGAGCGTATAAGCTTGAAGGGTGCGCTTCCGAAGACTCCTCCCGCTGGCCGCTCTCGGTCTTTCGGTAGCGCTGGTCGCGCCGCATGCGAGTGGAGACGACTTCGATCCGCGCGGTCGCAAGAAGCCGGGCGCCCCGGCGAGGCCGGGCGGGAAGCCGACCGGGAAGCCCGGCGGCGCAGCCCGGCCTCCGGCAGGCGGCGGTGCCGCGGCGCGGCCCGGCGGACGGCCCACGGGCAACCCCGATGTCGGCCAGACGCAGACGGTCCTCATCGATCGCTACACGAAGATCGTCCTCGCGCAGCCGGGGTCTCCATTCCCGCTCCAGCGTCTCGCGCAGCTCTATCGCGACAAGGACGGCAACCTCGCCGAGCTCGTGAAGGACTTCGAGGCGCGCGCCGCGCAGAGCGGCGCCGAGCAGTACGCGGCGACCGTCACGCTCGCCGGCATCCACAAGATCGACGGCCGCGCCGAAGACGCGATCACGACGTACGAGAAGGCGATCGCGCTGAAGAACAACGATCCCGTCGCGCTCCTCGCGCTCGCGCGCCTCCTCCAGGACCGCGGCGACGTCGCCACCGCGCGCAAGCACTACGAGCAGGCGCTCGCTCTCCAGACCGTCGCCGCGGACAAGGAGCAGACCGTCCGCACGCTGATGACGCTCGCGCTCGATGCGAAGGACTGGGCCGGCGCGAAGAGCTTCCACCGTGAGCTCGTGAAGATGCAGCCGCAGAGCCTCTTCGTGAAGGGCGAGCTCGGGCGAGAGCTGTTCCTGCGCGCCGAGTACGAGCGCTCCGAGTCCGAGTTCAAAGAGCTCGTGAGCGCCGCCACCGGCGACAACCGCGCGCTCGCGCCCGCGCTGAAGGACCTCGGCAAGGCGCAGGCGAAGGCGCACAAGAACGCAGACGCGCTCGCCACGCTGAAGCGGGCGCTCCAGGCGGCCGGCCAGGAAGCCGCCGTCCGCGCCGAGATCTACGAGACGATCACCGAGATCTACCGCGCCGATCAGCAGCTCCCGGTGCTCATCAAGCAGATCGAGGACGAGCGCCCGTCGGACTTCCAGCGCCTCGCGATCCTCGGTGCGCTCTACGAGGAGACCGGCGACAGCGCGAAGGCGCTCCAGGCCTACTCCAAGGCGCTCGCCGTCAACCCGCGCCACATCGACCTTCGCCTCAAGATGATCCGCGTCCTGCAATCGCAGGGCGAGCTCGACAAGGCGATCGCCGAGTACGAAGCGCTCATCCGCGCGGCTCCGAACAACCCGCAGTTCGTGTTCGATCAGTGCGAGGCGCTCATGCAGCGCGGCGATCGCACGCGCGCGCTCAAGCTGCTCACCGAGCTCGAGGCCCGCGGTCAGAACGACGAAGAGGTGCTCTCGCGCGTCGCGGACTTCTATGGACGCATCGGCGAGAACGAGAAGTCGATGAAGGTGCTCACGCGCCTCTCGAGCATCGGCACGAACGATCCCGGTCACCTCGTCGACCTCGGCGACCGTCACTTCCAGGACGGCAACACGCAGCTCGCGGTGCAGACCTGGCGGCGCATCCTCACCACCGTCACGCCGCGTGCTCGCGCGCTCGCCGCGCTCGGCGAGGTCTATCTGGAGCACGACATGCTCCAGGACGCGCTCGCTTCGTTCCGCGAAGCGGTGCAGCTCGAGCCGCAGACGCTCGGCTACAAGAAGCAGCTCGCCGGCGCGCTGGAGCGATCGAAGAGCTTCCGGGATGCGCGCGTCATCTGGACGGAGCTTGCAGAGAAGGCCAAGGCGAGCGGCGACAAGATCCTCGCACGCGAGGCCCGCTCGCGCATCGTCACGCTCTGGGGCTTCGAGCGTGTCCTCGATGCGCAGATCGCGCCGCTCCAGGCGAAATTCGCGAAGGCGCCGCCCGACGTCGAGGCCGGACGCATGCTCGCCGAGGTGCAGCTCCACCTTCGCAAGCTGGCCGACGCGGAGGCGACGCTGCGCAAGGTCGTCGCCGCGGCGCCGGGCGACGCTGACAGCTACCTCGCGCTCGAGCGCGTGCTCGTCCAGCAGAACAAGACCCAGGACGCGATCGCGGTGCTCGAGAAGCTCGTCGCGGTCGATCCGAAGAGCGCCCGTCAGCTCTATCAGCGCATGGCGCAGTACGCCTTGCAGCTCTATCGCGACGACGACGCGATCAAGTACGCCGCGCGCGCCGTCGAGCTGAACCCCGACGACGCCGAAGGTCATCGCCGCCTCGGCGAGATGTATCGCCAGAAGCAGGACGTCGAGCGCGCGATCGTCGAGTTTCGCGCGGCGATCGCGAAGAACGACCGCCTCTTCATCGTGTACCTCGAGCTCGCCGATCTGCTCCTCACGAAGGGCCAGGGCGACGAGGCCGACCGCCTCTTTCGTCGCGTCATCCGCGGCGCTCCCGACGAGGAGCTCGTCTCACGCGCGGCGCGCCTCTCGATGCAGATCAACCTCGGCAAAGGCACGCTCGAGTCGCTCGAGCAGGAGCTCTTGCCGCTCGCGATCGGCAATCCGCAGAAGAAGGTCTACCGGCGGCTCCTCGTCGAGATCTACGGCAACCTCACCTTCGCGCTCGTCCAGCGCGTGAAGCACGGTAGCGGCAAGGACGCGGAAGAGGCCCGAGTAGCGCTCCAGCGCGTCGGCGGCCGCGCGGTGAAGCCGCTGCTCGACGCGCTCGCCGACGGCGATGCCGGGCAGCAGCGCGTCGCGATCGACGTGCTCGGCTACGTGCAGAACAAGAACGCGTCGGCGGCGCTCTTCGCGTTCGCGACCGGTCAAGCCGAAGGTCCGCTGCGCACGCGCGCGATGCTCGCCTGTGGTGCCCTCCGCGACGCGGCGCTGCTGCCGAAGTACGAGGCGCTCCTCTTCCCGAAGAGCGAGGGCGGAGGCGGCGAGGCCATGGCGTCGGACTCGGTCGCGCGCGCCGCGAGCTGGGCGGTCGCGAAGCTCGGCGACAAACGCGCGATCCCGCTCCTGCGGAAGGTCGTGCAGAGCGGGACGCCCGACATGCGCGCGTTCGCGGTGCTCGGGCTCGGCGCGCTGAAGGACAAGTCCAGCGTCGCGCTCGTCGCGCAGACGGCGAAATCGCTCGAGGCAGGGACGTCGGCCCGCGCCGCCGCCGCATACGCGCTCGGCGAGCTCGGCGCCGAGTCGGAGGCGACGTCTCTCGTCACGATCGCCGAGGGCACCGACGCTCTACCCCGGCAGATGGCGATCCTCGCGCTCGCGCGAATGGGCGCTGCGCACAAGGAGCGGACCGAGCCGGTCGGTGGGAAGGCGGCCCTGAACGCGATCGCCGACGCCGTGTTCGCCGGTGACGGCGAGGGCGCGCGCGCACGTCGCTCGTCCGATACGCTCCGCCAGGCGGCGACCGCAGCGCTCGTCCTCCTCGCCACGAAGGCTGGGGCGGACGCGCATCCCGACGCGCTGCCGGCGCCCGATGAAGACGTCGACGCCGAGACGACGCTCGACCAGCTCGTACCGCGGAGCCTCACAGTGAAGGACCGCGCGGCGACGCTCGTGCTCTTCGCCCCGACGTTGGAGCGTGCGGCGAAGGGAGCGCTCGCGACCTCGACGGAGCGGGCTCGGGCCGTGTTGGATGCGATGAGCGCAAGCGAAGGCGCCTTCGAGCCGTTCCTCTCCGCGTCCGAGGATGGCCCCGAGCTCGCTGCGGCGCGCGCCAAGATCAGCGAGATCGCGACCGCGCTCGAGCCGAGCATCGTCGCGCTCTCGCGGCATCCGGACCCCACCATGCGGACGAAGGCGATCGTGCTGCTGGCGCGTTCGAAGTCGGACGCGGCGGGGACGGCGATCGCGCAGGCCGTCACCGACTCGAGCGAGAGCGTCCAGCGGGTGGCGCTCGCATCGCTTGGCCGCCACGCCGATCAGAAGACCGCACAGGCGGTCGCGAAGGTGATGCGAGGCCACGAGAGCTGGGCGATGCGCGTGCTTGCCGCCCAGGCGCTCGGCCGTCTCGGCGCGGCGGGTGCAAGCGTGGATGCGACGCGGCACCTCACGGAGGCCGCGACGAAGGAGCCCTACGCGCTCGTTCGCGAGGCCGCGCTCGTCGCGCTCGCGAGCTACGACAAGAGCGAGGCGAGCCAGCTCGCGGCCCACATGGCGGAGCACGATGCCGAGCCGCGTGTCCGCGAGACTGCGGCGAAGATTCGAAGCGCGCGCTGAAGGAGAGCGAGCGGGCGAAAGGGCCCGTCCCGCGCCTCGAGCCACCGACGTCTCCGTTCCGTCCAGGACGGCCCAAGCGCGATCCCCACGGCAATTTGCCGGGTAGAACTAGGGTCGACTTCACCCTTCGCACGTCGGCACTCACAAGAGCACGAGGGCGATGCAACCCTCCTGTCACCTCGATGAGGATGTGGCGACGCGCAATCGTACTAGTTCAAGAACTGGGCCCATGGGCAGCTCGCTCCCGAACTTCGGAAGTATCGATCTCGACCTCGTCGAAGAGGCGGGACCGAGCCCTGCCACGCACAGGCGGCACACGCCGAGCTTCGGAGAGCTCGATCTCGCATCGATCGGCGCCGTGCTCGCGGACGAGAGCGCGTCGACCGAAGCGTCGACCGAGCCTTCCCAGCCTCAGTCCGGGGAGCCGCAGTCGCCCGGCCGGTACTCGTATCCGCCCCTGCGGGAGACGCCCACGCGCGAGAGCCTCGAGGCGGTGAAGCTCGCGGAGGAAGAGACGCGGATCGCGAAGGCCGAGGTCGTCGCCGATGCGCTCTCGCTCTCCCGGGACATCATCGACTCGGAGAGCGCCACCCGTGTCGGGTTCATCGAAGAGTCGTCGCCTTCCGCGCGGCGCAATGCGCCATCGGCCTCGGGGGTCGCCTCTCGTGACGATCGCGTCGCCGCGATGCGTGAGCTCTATGCGCAAGGGAACGCCGACGCTGCGCTCGCGCTCGCCTCGGAGGTCGCCTCCGAGATCGACGCGATGCTGGGCGGCGATCCCTACGGCGGCCTCATTCCCGTCGTCAGCGACGACGACAGCGACGAGGACGGCAGCGAAGCGCACACGGCCATCGTCGAAGCATCGGCCGACAGCTCCCGCCTCGCTGCGATGACCTCGCGGCAAGTCCCCCGTCTCCTCGTAGGACCGAAGGAGATCGCGAAGCTGCCGATGGATCCGCGCGCCGCGTTCATCCTCGGGCACATCGACGGCATTCAGTCGATGGAGGAGATCCTCGACGTCTGCGCGATGCCCGAAGCCGATGCGCTCGAGCTCGTCGAGCGTCTTCGCGCGATGGGTGTCATCGCGCTCCACTGACGGCCGGCGCGCTGCGCGCTAGGGCACCGATCAGCTTGCGGACCGAGTATTTCCGCCGAGTTCCGAGCAGCGCTAGGAGCGACGACGACGGATACTGAAGTATCCGGAGGAGGAGCGACGAAGCGATGCGACGGAAATCGGCGGAAAGACGACGGGAGCAAGCTGATTGGTGCTCTAGGATGCCGCCCGTGCGAATCATCGCCGGTGCCGCCGTCGTGCTCGTGAGCATGCTCGCGGTCGCCGGCTGCCGTGATGCTTCGCGCTTCTCGACCCGAGGCGATCGCTTCCAGGGCAGCGTCGTGAAGGGGAGCTTCGTTCGATCCGGAATCGGGGAGGACACACAGCTCTGCCTTACGCTCGACACGGATCGCCTCCAGGACGCTCCGGGCACCCTCACCACATCCGACGGTCGCTTCCAGGCGGCACCGCTCCGTCCGATCCCGCAGATCTGGCACGACCCACTCTCCACCCTCAACTTCGGCGATGGCCGCGTTCAAAATCTCGTCTATGCCGTCTCGCCCCGGTCGGGCGACGCCGGCGAGGCTGAGACCGAGGACGTGCTGGCCGTCATTTCGCTCATGCAGACCGATCACATCGAGGTGCGCTTGATTCGCGGCGCGCCGCAGACCGACGCCGGGCCACCGCCCCCCGGCAGCTCGCGGGCTCTCTTCGGCGTCTTCAACCTCGATCGGCAGCTCGGACCGTGCGCGTTCTAGGAATCGAGTCCTCGTGTGACGAGACGGGAGCTGCCGTCGTCGACGACACCGGTCGTGTGCTCTCCGACGTCGTGCAGAGCCAGATCGACCTCCATGCGCCGTACGGCGGCGTCATTCCCGAGCTCGCCTCGCGCGATCATCTGAGGAACCTCAACCCCGTGGTCGACGAGGCGCTTGCCCGAGCTGGGCTCACGCTCTCCGATCTCGACGGCATCGCGGTGACGAACCGGCCCGGCCTCGTCGGCGCGCTCCTCGTCGGCGTCCAGGCAGCGAAGGGGCTCGCGTGGGCAACCGGCGTTCCGCTCGTCGGGGTCGATCACCTCGTCGGTCACCTGCTGGCCGTCTACCTCCGTCGCAAGGAGACCTCACCCGAGCCGCCCGAGCTGCCGTTCGTCGCGCTCCTGGCATCGGGGGGCCACACGGCGATCTATCGCGTCGACGGCATGCGAGCGTCGGACGTGCGCGAGCTCGGCGCCACGCGCGACGACGCCGCGGGTGAAGCGTTCGACAAGGTGGCGAAGCTGCTCGGCCTCGGATACCCGGGCGGGCCCGTCATCGATCGCCTCGCGAAGCAGGGCAACCCCGAGGCGGTCCCGCTGACGCTGCCGATGGCGCATGCGCGATCGTTCGAGATGAGCTTCTCCGGGATCAAGACGCAGGTGGCAGCGCTCGTGCGCGATCGCCCACGCAAGAGCGAGCAAGAGATCGCCGACCTCTGCGCGTCCTTCCAGGCGGCCGTCACCGGCGTGCTCGCCAAGAAGCTGATCGCGGCGGCGCGTGCGGAGGGCGTGAAGACGGTGGTCCTCGGCGGTGGCGTCGCGGCGAACAGCGAGCTCCGCGAGCGGACGACGAAGCTTGCTGGAGAGCACGGCATTCGCGCCGTCCTGCCCGAGCTCGCGAGCTGCACCGACAACGCGGCGATGATCGCCTACGCCGGCGTCGCGCGGCTCCGTGCGGGCGAGCGCGACGGCTGGGACCTCGTGGCGACCAGCACGACCTCACTCCCACGAACGACGCGCAAAGGCCGCGGCTCGCGCTAGCCCGCGCTGCATCGCTCGACCTGCCGGCCGCTCTCGAGCGGCCCCGCGGCTCGGTTCAGCGGCAGGCGATGAGGAAGCCGGCCACGAACGCGACGCCCCACAAGGGAAGAAGAAGCCGAAGGAGCTCGTCGCGGTCCATGGGGTCGGGCTCCTCCGAAGCAAGGTGCGCGCCGAGCCAAATGTCGACGAAACGTCGTCGATTGTAGCTTCGCGAATACAAGATCCACGGCATCCGACGTCCGCGCACGACTCGAATGTCATACCCCCCCGAGCCTCGACTGAGCACGCGTACAGGGCTGTTTTTACGGCGGATCGGAACGAGCGGTGAACGACGTCAGGTGCGCGCCGGCAGTGTCACGCGGAACGTCGCGCCCTCACCAGGCGCTCGTGTCCCAAGGGCCGAGACCTCGCCGCCGTGCGCCTCCGCGACGGCCTTCACGAGCGCGAGGCCGAGGCCGCTTCCGTGTCGCTTCGGGCCCGGGCGATCGATGTCGGGCCGCGCGAGGGCGCGCGTGGTGAAGAAGCGATCGAACACACGAGGCAGATCCTCCGCGGCGATCCCGGGGCCGGTGTCGGAGATCTCGAGCGCGACGATCTCGCTGCCCGCGGCCGCGGCGGGCTCGCGACGGACCACGATCCGCACCGAGCCGCCCTTGCCGGCGAACGAGGCTGCGTTGTCGACGAGGTTGCGGACGAGCGAGTCGAGCCGAGGCGCTACGCCGACGACGATCGTATCGGGATCGGCCTCGACGACGAATGTGACGTCCTCGAACGAGTCGCTCGCCGCCGTTGCGACGCCGTTCGCCAGCGCGCCGAGATCGACGTCCGCGCGCGCCTCGTTCGGCATGCCGGCCTCGGCTCGGGCGAGCTCGAGGAACTGCGAGACTAGCGCGTCGAGGCGTCCGCTCGAGTCCGAGAGGATCTTCGCGAGCCGTGCGGCGCGCTTCTCGTCGGCGCCGCCGGAGGCGAGCGATTCGGCGCATGCGCGGATGGCGGCGACGGGGTTCTTGAACTCGTGGACGAGGTCGGCGACGAACGCCTCGTTGGCGCGGCGACGCTGGTCGAGCGCGCCGAGCAGATCGTTGAACGCCTCGGCGAGATCGCGGACCTCGTCGCCGCCGCTGAGGTCGATGTCGGCGCGCGGGTTCGCGCTCTTCGCCTTCTCGAGCACGCGCTCGCGGAGCCACTCGATCGGTCGCACCATGCGCCGTCCCATCCACCAGGAGAAGACGAGCGCGAACGGCAGCATCACGATCGAGAGCCGCGCGAGGTGATACCGGAGGTCGTAGAGCGCACGCACCGCCCGCCGAGACGATTCCTGCGCGTAGACGACATGGGGGCGGCCGTCGAGCGTCACCGCCCGTGCTGCATGGCACACGAGGAGCTTGCCGGCGGGAGAGACCCGGCAGCCGGTGACGACGGTCGGCTCGTTCGGCGGGGGCGGCCCCGAACGAAACGCGGTCGAGACGGGAGCGGCGGAGCTCTCGTCGGGCTTTCGCGCGATCGCGAAGGGGTAGGCGTGGCTGCTCTCCTCCAGGAGCGGAGGCGGAGGAGGCGCGAGCGTGGTCGCCCAGCCGGTCACCTTCACGACCTCGGGGCGCTTCGTGACGGGGCCGAGCGTCTCGTCGAACTCGCGCAGCGTCGGTGCTCCGTCGGGACCGAAGAAGAGCGTGCCGATCTGATGCACGAGGTCGGTGCCGCGATCGGCGTCGAGATCGAACCGCGTCGCGCCGTCGTCGCGCACGACGCGGATGCGGGTCCCCCGGCGCGCTGCGATCTCGTCGAGGCGAGCCTCCATGTCGGCGGAGTCCGTCTCGGCAGTGTTCGCGATCGCCTCGGCGGCCTCGTCCGCGGAGGTCTTCGTCTCCCACTGGAGCTTGCCGCCGATATCGCGCTCCATGAGGCTCCATCCGACGACGATGAGCTGCGGGAGCACGAGCATCGCGAGCGCCATCAGCAGCGCGTTCGTGCGGAGCGAGGGGCGCAGATGGGAAAGGCGCGCCGGCGGCTTGGGAGGGAGGGCGTGGCGGCTCCCTTCGACCGCGCCCCAGCGGCCGCTGAAGGACCAGGCGCCGAGCTTGAGTCGCCAGCTCAATCGTCCTTCCAGCGATAGCCCGCGCCGATCACCGTCTCGATCCGATCGAACGCTGCGTCGACCGCCTCGAGCTTCCTGCGGAGGCGGCGCACGTACGTGTCGATGATGCGCTCGGCGACGACCGAGTCGTCCCCGCGCACGATCTCGAGCAAGCGATCGCGCGAGAGGACGATCCCAGCACGGCTCGCGAGCGCCTCGAGCAGCCGGAACTCGGTGACCGTGACCACGATGGGCGCCTTCGCATAGCGGACCTCGAGGCGCTCGGGGAACAGCTCGAGCGCGCCGCGCGCGACTGGACGTTCGGCGTCTGCCGACCTGCGCCGAGTCTCGCGGCGCAGGAGCGCCGCGATGCGCGCGAGGAGGACGCGCGTGCTGAACGGCTTCGCGACATAGTCGTCGGCGCCGAGCTCGAGGCCGACCGCTTCGTCGATCTCGTTGTCGCGCGACGTGAGCAGGACGAGCGGCACGCCATCGCCGGCTTCGCGGAGCCGCCGGCAGAGCGACATTCCGTCGAGGCCAGGCATGTTGACGTCGCTCACGACCGCGTCCGGCCGATCGGCCTGCACGCGTTCGAGCCCACGCATGCCGTCGGGGGCTGTGAGGACCTCGTGGCCTGCGTCCTCGAACGCGATCGACAGCGCGTCGAGGAGGGAAGCGTCGTCGTCGATGAGCAGGATCCGGGACAATGGTGCCGGGGCAGAGCATAGCGCGAGCATTCCGGACGCGAGCATTCCGGCACACAGGGATCCACGACCGGATGAAGCCGCTCCGGACGCGAGATGAATCCCCGATGAAATGCGGGGTGCCGTTTGCGCACGGACGCTTGCCGGGAGCCTCTCCGAGCGCCGGCGCGCTGGCCGAAGACCCGCACTCGCGTCCTTCGCTCCGGATCGACCGCGCTGGGATCCGAGCGGGAAAATAAAAAACGCCGCGGCGGGCTCGGGGGGGGGGAAGCCTCGCCGCAGCGCTGACCACTCTTTATGCGGGTTCTGTGCCAGATGCTAACTATTGGAGATCACGTGCGCAGAACCATACGGTCGTGCAAGGGCGAAGGATCACGCGGACAACTTCGAAATGCGCGTTCGAGCCATCCACGCGGGAGCGGGCGGCCGGCTCGGTGCTCGCAGCGCGTCGACGTCCCCGTCGGGAGGGCGCGAACGCACGCGTGTCACTGACCTTCCCGGCGGGTCGGGTGGTGGACGGCCGGCGGATCTCCTCGCGCCTGGCGAAGCGTGGAGCGCCGTGCACTCTCGCTCGTCTTGCGACCACGCGTCTCGATCGGAGCAGGTGATCGACGCGCGTCCGAAAGTTGGCCCGATGCTCCGTTCCTTCTTATTCGGATTGAGGTCCGGAGGAATTCGATGAGCAATACACATGATCGCCGAGCGCCGGGAACGGCGCGCATGCCGTTCGATGCGATGGTCGAGGTTGGGGGCGCGCTCGGCCCATCGTTCGAGGCGCAGGCGGTCAACCTGTCCGAGGAAGGCATGTCGCTCCGTACGGCATACCTCCCCGAGGTCGGCCAGCCGGTGATGTGCCGCTTCGAGGGAGGGCCGGGGATGTCCGTCGTGGCCGCCGGAGAGGTCCTCTGGAAGGACGACATGGGCGACGGAGGCGAGTTCGGCATTCGCTTCACGAACCTCGACGGTGCGAGCGCCGCCGCGCTCCAGCAGATCCTCGGGACGTCGCAGGACGGTCAGCGCCAGCCGGACCAGGGCCGCAAGGTGCGGCTCCACATCGAGGGCCTCGCTTCGCCGATGCGCGCGCGGATCAAGGATCAGATGGCGTCGGGCGTGACCGCGTACAGCGAGCTCGGCTTCCTCCAGATGGGCAGGCCGCTCGAGCTCGAAGATGCGGCGACGGGCAATCGCCGTCCCGCGATGATCGATCGCGTCGAGGTGGAGCTGGGCGAAGGCTCGCGGATCCCGCAGCTCGTCGTCTCGCTCCGATACGACGATGAGGACGCACGCGCAGCATCGCTCGCGCCGATCGAGGTTCCGATCGACGATCCGGGCGAGCACACGCCGCACGATCCGCCGCAGATGGAAGCGGCCTCGGCGCACGAGGACCAGCACGAAGACGAGGTCGCGGTGGAGCCCCCGATGATGGCGGAGGCCCAGGCGGCGATCGACGAGGCGAGCCGACCGGAAGAGGCGGGCATCGACGAGGAGTCGAACAAGCTGAAGAGCGCCTTCACGCGCAACGCGGCGAAGATCACGCCGGCGATCACGTCGTTGGCGAAGCGCGCCAAGGTGGCGGCAGCGCTCCTCGCCGCGCGAGCTCGCCGCGGCAACAGCACGGGCAACGACGTCGAGATCCCGGTCCGTCGCACGACGGCGCCGGCGCCCGGCGGTGGTCTCCACACCTCCGGTCGCAAGGTCGTCCGCGGGAGCGTCGCCGACGAGCGGACCGCGGAAGCCGTGACCGCGCCGAAGCCGCGCCTCGAGATCACGAAGAAGCGGGCCGCGATCGCGGCGTCGATCGGCATCGCGACGGTCCTCGTCTTCATCGCGCTCCGCAAGCCCGCACCGGCCCCGCAGCTCGCGAGCGCCCCGCCGGCCGATCCGGTCGCGGCCGCGGCCCCGAGCGCGCCGGACCCGATGGCTCTCCCGGCAGCGCCGGTTCCGCCGCCCGCCGATCCGCTCGCCGCTGCTGCGGCCGCGATGGGCAACGGTGGCCCGACGCCGATCGCTGCGAGGCCGGGCAAGCCGACGCCGTTCACGAACGGTCCGGTCGGCTCGCACCCGACGATCATCAAGATCAAGATGGACGGCCCCGTCGAGGGGATCCTCGGCGCGACGCAGCCGACCGGCTTCACGGTCGTGACGCCGAACCGCAAGGTGCTCGCTCCGGCGGGCTCGCTCGCCTCGAAGGACACGCGCCTCGAGGGCGTGCACATCACGAACGACACCGACGGCGCCGAGCTCACCGTCTCGTTCAAGGACGGCGTTCCGAACTACATCGTCCGCGCGCGCGGCGAGACGCTCGAGCTGGTGCTCGCCAAGGCAGGCGGCACGAGCAAGGCCGCGGCGAGCACGAAGAAGAAGGCGACACCGACGACCACCACCACGAGCGCCAAGAACAAGAAGCAGCAGCAGCGCTGATCGACCGCCAACGGCGATCGGAAAAGCGGGCCGGGAGCGATTGCTCTCGGCCCGCTTCGCTGTGGCGCACCGATTCGCCCGAAAGGGCGAATCACGAGTCAGAGGGGGATGTTCGAGTGCTTCTTCGGCGGGTTCGAGTCCTTCTTGTCCTTCAGCATCTCGAGCGAGCGGTGAAGGCGCGCGCGAAGAGTGCGGGGATAGATGACCTCGTCGATGAAGCCGAGCTCGGCGGCCTTGTACGGGTTGGCGAACTTCTCGCGGTAGTCGGCGATGAACTCCGCGCGTGCCTTCGCCGGATCGGCGGCCTTCGCGATCTCGTGGCGGTAGACGATGTTGACCGCGCCGTCGGGGCCCATGACCGCGATCTCGGCGGTGGGGAACGCGAGGTTCACGTCCGCTCGAATGTGCTTCGAGGCCATGACGTCGTACGCGCCGCCGTAGGCCTTGCGCAGGATGACCGTGACCTTCGGCACCGTCGCCTCGGCGAACGCGAAGAGGAGCTTGGCGCCGTGCTTGATGATGCCGCCGTACTCCTGGTCCGTGCCCGGGAGGAAGCCCGGCACGTCGACGAAGGTGACGAGCGGGATGTTGAAGCAGTCGCAGAAGCGGACGAAGCGCGCGGCCTTCATCGAGGCGTCGATGTCGAGCACGCCCGCGAGGACCGCCGGCTGGTTGGCGACGACGCCCACGGAGCGGCCGCCGATGCGGGCGAAGCCGACGACGATGTTCGACGCGAAGGACTCGGCGATCTCGAAGAGGTGCCCGTCGTCGACGACCGCCCGGATGACGTCCTTCACGTCGTAGGGCTTGTTCGACTCGAGCGGGATCATCGTGTCGAGCTCGGGCACCTCGCGGAGCGGCGGGTCCGACGACGCCTTGTACGGCGGGTCCTCCTGGTTGTTGGAGGGCATGAACGAGAGCAGCTCGCGCGCCTGCGCGATGCTCGTGCGGTCGTCCGGCGCCGTGAGGTGGCAGACGCCGCTCTTGCTCGCGTGCGTGTGGGCGCCGCCGAGGTCTTCCTTCGTGACCTCCTCATGCGTCACCGTCTTGATGACGTCGGGCCCGGTGATGAACATGTAGCTCGTGCCCTCGACCATCAGGATGAAGTCCGTGATCGACGGGGAGTAGACGGCGCCGCCGGCGCACGGGCCCATGATGCAGCTGATCTGCGGGACGACTCCGCTCGCGAGCGTGTTGCGGAGGAAGATGTCCGCGTAGCCGGCGAGCGACTCGACGCCTTCCTGGATCCGCGCGCCGCCGGAGTCGTTGAGCCCGACCACGGGCGCGCCGACCTTCATCGCGAGGTCCATCACCTTGCAGATCTTCTGGGCGTAGGCTCCGGAGAGCGAGCCGCCGAAGACGGTGAAGTCCTGCGCGAAGACGAACGTCTTGCGGCCGTCGACGAGACCCCAGCCGGTGACGACGCCGTCGCCGAGGACCTTCTGGTCCTGCATTCCGAACTCGGTGCAGCGATGGGTGACGAAACGGTCGAGCTCGACGAACGAGCCCGGATCGAGGAGGAGGTCGATCCGCTCGCGCGCGGTGAGCTTTCCCGACTCGTGCTGCTTCTTGATCCGCTCGGGGCCGCCGCCGACGAGCGCCTTGGCGTTCATCGAATCGAGCCGTTCGAGGTGCGGCGCGGGGGGCCGCGAGGCGAGGTTGGGGCTTCGGGGAGCGTCGGACATCGATCGCGTTACATAGCGTGCCCGCGGGGACCATGACAGCGCGATCAGTCGCCCGTCGGGACGACCGCCGGCACACATGGCGGCCTGGCTTCCAGGGGGCAGCCCTCCTATTCTCGGGTTTGGACAATGAGCGATTTGGTCGTGCCCAGTCCGTACCCCGCTGCCGGCGACATCGTCGACGGCAAGTACAAGATCGAGAAGATGCTGGGGGAGGGCGGCATGGGGGCGGTCGCGCGCGCGACGCACGTCGTCCTCGGCGGCACGCTCGCGCTCAAGTTCATGAACCCGCAGTTCATGAGCTTCCCCGGTGCGGTCGAGCGCTTCGTCAACGAGGGGCGCGCGAGCAAGGCGATCAAGAGCGACCACGTCTTGCCCGTCACGGACGTCGGGCTCCTGCCGAACGGCACGCCCTACCTCCTGATGGAGTGCCTCTACGGGCTCGACCTCGCGGATCTGCTCGCCCGCGACGGGCCGTCGGGACTCCCGGTCGAGCGGGCGGTCCACTTCGTCGTCCAGATCCTCCGCGGTCTGCAGGCCGCGCACGCGATCGGGATCATCCATCGCGACATGAAGCCTTCGAACTGCTTCGTGGTGACCCACGACGGCGAAGACGACTTCGTGAAGATCCTCGACTTCGGCATCAGCAAGGTCGTGCAGCCGGGCAGCTCGTCGCTCACGCAGACGAACTCGGCGCTCGGGACGCCGCTCTACATGTCGCCGGAGCAGGCTCGGAGCCCGCGCGACGTCGACACGCGATCGGATCTCTACTCCGTCGGCGTCATCCTCTACGAGCTCCTATCGGGGCGGACGCCGTTCTTCTCCGAGAGCGGCGAGTTCACCGAGATCCTCTTCCAGCTCTTCACCGCGGATCCGCCGCCGATCCAGCAGATGCGTGCCGATCTGTCCGACGCGCTTGCGGCGGTCGTCCACAAGGCGCTCGCGCGCGAGGTCGGCGATCGCCATGCGACGGCGCTCGAGCTGGCCGAGGCGCTCGTCCCCTTCGCGAGCGAGAAGTCGCTGGCGCTCGTCGAGCGCATGCGCGGGTTCAAGCCGCCGACGAAGGAATCGATCATCCCGATGGAAGGGCTGCCCACATCGATGGCTGCGTTCTCGCAGCTCCAGCGAGGGCACACGGACGTGATGGCGAACCGGCCGTCGACGGACGTTCAGAAGGGCTCGCCGGTCACCGAGATCCTGGCCGACGCACCCAGGCCCGTCCAGGTGAAGACCGAGGTGCTCAGGGTCGACGGAAAGAGCGCGCCGCCTGGGCACGTCGCGGCGGTCCCGGAGCTCTTCGCGATGCGTGCGCGTCCGGACGAGGCCCTCGTTCGAACGCAGCTCGAGCTCGATCCCCCCCATGCTTCGAGGCCCCCGAGCCACCGGCCCGAGAAGCCGATCACGGGTGTCCAGACCGACCTCGGCGCCGCTCGGGACGCGACGGCGGTCGAGCAGGGCGTCGCGCCGCCTTCCCGCTCGCCGCTCGTCTATGCGTTGCCGGTCGTCGCATTGCTCGGCATCGCGGGAGGCGTGGGCTTCTTCGTTTCGCAGGGCGGCCAGACCGCGACGAAGCCGGAGCCGCCGCCGCCCGCCAGCGTCGTCGTCCCGTCGGTGTCGGTGTCGGTGCCGGTCTCGGCCACGCCGGTCGCGTTGGCCGACTCGGCTGCTCCGGTCGCGTTGGCCGTCTCGGCCTCGGCTGCTCCGGTCGTTTCGGCCACGGCGGCCGTCTCGGCGTCGGTCGCCGTCACGCCGAGCGCCGGCGTCGTGCCATCCGCGAAGCCTCCGCGACAGAAGCCTGCTCCGACCCAGCCGGCGGACCCGACGGACGACTTCGGTCTCGACACCAAGCTCAAAAAACACTGAACGCGGATGCCTTCGGCCCGTCGTCGATGTCAGGTGGCGATTGGTCGGATCCTTCGTGATCTCCTACAAACGCGGCCCCACGGGGGGCCGTATTGAATTAGCCTGACGCCGAGATCCGAACATGATGCGCTCGGCCCGAAGAATCGCTCTCGCCGTCTCCATCACGCTCGTCGTCCCTCCCGTCCTGACCGCGATGCCGCGGACGGCATGGGCGCAGGCGAACAAGTCGATCCGCGACTCGCTCCCTCTCGAAGCACGCGGGCACTGGGATGCCGGTGTCGCGCTCGCGAAGCGCGAGAACTGGGACGGTGCGCGTACCAGCTTCAAGGCGGCGTACGACCTCTCGAAGAACCCGCGCGTGCTCTTCAACATCGGCGTCGCCGAGAAGGAGCTCAAACGCTACGCCGCGGCGCTCGAGCTGTTCAAGCGAGAGCTCGCCGAAGGTCAGGGACAGCTCTCTCCCGGTGAAGAGAGCGACGTCAAGGCGGCGATCGCCGGCCTCGAGCGACTCGTCGCTCAGCTCACGATCGACGTGAGCGAGAAGGACGCCGACGTCTTCATCGACAACGACAAGATCGACAACTCGAAGCTGCCCGGTCCGATCACGGTGCAGCTCGGCGAGCGCCGCATTCGCGCGGTGAAACCCGGCTTCGCTGAGGCGGTCGAGTCGATCCAGCTCGCCGGTGGCACCAAGGGCACCGTCACGCTGAAGCTCCACCCGCTCGTGAAGACGTCGCGCGTCAACGTGTCGGTCGTCGGGCCGCCGAACGCGGTCGTGAAGGTCGACGGCAAGGAGGTCGGCCCTGCTCCCTACGCCGGGCAGGTCGTCGTCGCCGCCGATCCCCACGAGTTCTCCGCCGAGGCGCCCGGTTACGTCACCGCCAAGCAGAGCGTCATCGTGAAGGACGGCGAGGTCCTGAACCTCACGCTCCAGCTCGCGGCCGAGCAGGAGAAGGGAAAGCTGGTCGTCGTCGCGAAGCCCGAGGGGGCGACGATCGAGATCGACGGCAAGGCGGTCGGCGCCACCCGCTGGGAGGGGCCGGTCGACGCCCGCACCCACCAGGTGGTCGTCAAGAAGCAGGGGTTCTACACCTGGAGCTACGACGTCGACGTCCCGAAGGGGGGCGAGCGCTCCGTCAGCGCGAGCCTGAACGAGGATCGCAACACGAGCTTCGTCCCGTGGCTGATCGGCTCGCTCGTCGTGGGCGCGGCGCTCACGGTCGGCATCGTTCTCCTCGCGACGCCTCCGGATCAGCAGTTGGTCGACGGGACGCTCACTCCCTACAAGGTCGGGACCCAGAGCATGCCCGGGATTCGCTTCTGAACCGCAGCGAGGCGCGTCATGGCGGGGCGCAACGCGTCGTCGCTCGCCGTCACTCGCGCCGGACGCCGTCACACGTTTGGTGGACTCGCCCCGCCTGGCCCCTCATGTCACGTTGAACAGTCGTTCTTCTTCTTTGGAGCATAGACGCATGCGTTCCTTCGTCCGTCGCGCAACGATCGTCGGTGTTTGCCTCGGCGCTTCCGTGGTGGGGGCCGGCTGCGAGGCCAAGAAGGCGACCGAGTACGTCGCTGGCATCTCGACGCAGATGACCGTCCCGCGCGATCTGAAGGCGGTCCGCGTCGAGGTGAACGTCGGCGGGTTCCAGACCTTCTGCCAGGGCTACAAGGTCTATGACGGCAAGGTTCAGCTGCCGCGCAGCCTCGGGGCCTACCCGAACAGCGAGAACGCGCTCAAGACGAACCTCCCGGTCACCTACACCATCGTCGGTCTGACCGAGGACTTCGATTCGGCGTCGGAGAACCCGCTCTTCGCGATTTGCGCGCAGCCGAAGGTCGGGGAGAACGGCGCACGCATCCTGCGCCGCAGCCGCCAGCCGTACGTCCCGGACGAGATCCTCTTCCTCCCGATGCCGCTCAAGTACTCCTGCTACGACAAGGCGTGCGGGGAGGACGAGACGTGCAAGGGCGGGAAGTGCGTCCCCGCCAGCCTCACGCAGGAGCAGGCGAAAGCGACCTTCTCCCGGTACACGCCCGAGCTCCTCGACGGGACGGGCGGCGAGTGCTTCTCGACGTCGCTCTGTCTCGGCGCCGCGGCGCCGGCGATCGTCGTCGACGCCGACACGTGCACGTATGCCGTCGCGAACACGCCGAGCGCGCCTCCGCCGCTCGATCCGAAGGCCGATCCCTTCCGCCAGCAGCCGTGTGATCTCCCCGAAGAGTGCGGGAGCAAGCGCTGTACGATCGTCGACCCCGGCGCGGTGTCGCCCGACAAGAAGGGACGCTGCGAGCCGCTCGCGGCCGATACCCCGTGGGCGGGCACGAACGTGGAGATCGTCTACAACGGCGGTCTCAACCGCGAGATCCTCGATCTCGATCCGGAGGAGGGCTTCGTGCTTCCCGATCCGGCGAACCCGCAGCGTTTCCAGCTCGCGCCCGGGCTTTGTGACATGGTCAAGGGCACCGCCGTCAACACGGGGCCGGGCGCCAAGGACGCCGGGCTCACCTGCGAGACGAACGCCGACTGCAAGTCGGACGCTTGCGACAAGAGGTTCGCGGCGCCGGGCTGCACGCAGAACTGCGGCGTCTGCGGCTCCGGTCATCGCATCACCTCCGTCCGTGCGAGCGGCACCTGCCAAGCAAAGCGCATCACGCAGCCCTTCTGCGCGGCCGATCAGCTCGCGCAGATGGGGACCGACGAAAGCGGCGTCGCGCCGAACGCGACGCCGCCGGAGTGCAGCACCGTGGAGCTCAAGCCCCCGCGTGCGGCGCTCATGGTCCTCGTCGACAACACGCAGGCGCACTCTGCGTTCTTCAACAGCGACCAGATCAAGGCGATCGAGTTCCCGCTGAAGGACCCCGCGTTCGAGAAGACCGACCTCGGGCTCATCTACGCTCCGGTCGCGAGCAATGGCTGCGCCATCGATGCTCCACCGGTCCTCCCGTTCGAGCCCGCGGCAACGAGCCGGACGAAGCTGATCGACAACTTCCTCGGGTTCGCCAACGCTCCGGCGACGCTCCTTCCGGGAGCACCCAACTACGAGGGCGCCCTCGCGAGCAGCTACGCGGCGCTGACGGCGCTGCCGAACACGTCGTACTTCAAGCGCGCGGTGGTCATCATCGGCAACCGTGACTTCAACACCGAGTCGTGTGGGAACATCGCCGGCACTCCGGCGAACCTCGCCGAGGCGGCGCGTACGGCTCCGGCCGATCCGACGAAGCCGATCAGCACGTACGTGATCCAGCTCGCGAAGACGGATCCGAACAAGGCGCTCGGTGACGACGTGCTCGACCCAGGCCTCGGCGCGCTCTTGACGGCGGGCAGCACGGCCCTGGTGAACCCGGACGCGCGCGGGCAGAAGAAGAACGCGAAGGACTCGTTCCAGCAGGTCATCAACTCGCTTGCCACGTGCGTGTACGACGTCGCGGACACGGCGAAGGCGCCGGCGGCGGACGACATCCTCTCGTTCAGCGATCCGCTCTTCGGAACGACGACGAAGATCGAGGCGAACCCCACGAACAGCTGCACCACGGAGGGAGTTCCGGGCTCGGGTTGGAGCTACGGCGCTTCGGGCAGCCCGGGGACGAAGCGGATCTTCCTCTGCGAGCAGAGCTGCGCCGCGTACCGCTCGACCCTCGCGCAGGCCTCGGACTTCGCCCTCCTCTACGAGAAGCCGCCGATCGCGGTCCCGATGTTCGCGCACCGCAAGTCGTGCGAGCCGAAGTGATCTAGCCGTCGTCGCGACGCTGTAGCTCTCGCTCGACCCGGCAGCGGCTCGATCACTTACGAACGTAAGCGACGTCGACGCTGTCGAATCGCTCGAGCCGTTCTGGAGACCTTGTCTCGCGTCAGGGATGGACGAGCTCGGGTACGCCGAGGAGGCCGGGACTTGTTTCGGTTCTCGTGACGTGATTTCGAGTACCCTCGCGCGAGGTGCGCCGGCGACACCGCTCGATTCTTCGACTCTGGAGGGTGGCGTGCGCGCTCGTTCTCGCGGTCGTTTCGTTCGACAGCACCGCGAAGGCCGCCTCGTTCCATTTGACCTGGGATGCGCCGCAGGGCTGTCCCTCCCGGGAGGAGATCGTCGCGGCGACGCTCGCGCGGCTGAAGCGCCCCATCGGGGCAGGACGCGAGTTCTTCGTGTACGGAACGGTCAGCGCGCTCGAATCCGAGTTCGTCGTCTTTCTCACGCTGAAGGATGATCGCGGGCAGGAGCTCGGCGAGCGCGAGGTGCGGGTCGCCGGACGGACCTGTGCCGACATCGAAGAGCCGTCGTCGCTCGTCCTCGCGATGATGATCGCCGTCGCGCTTCCGCACGATCGTCCTGCCACAGAAGCCGAGCCCCGCGCGCATCACGGCCCGCCGCCTCGTCGAGACCCGCGCGCACCGCAGCCTCTGGCGCCGGCCCCCGCTCACTCCGCGGCGCTTGCACCTCCGCGGATACGACACGTCGCGCTGTCGGGGGCGGCCGTCGGCGCCTTCGGCACGTTGCCAGGGATGGGCTACGGCCTGGCGATTCGGAGCCTCTATTCGTCGGGGGCCCTCGCCGGCGCGCTGGAGGCGGGGTTTCTCGACAGCGGCGCGGTGCGGGCTGGGACGGAGGCGATGGGGTTTCGGCTCCTCGAGCTGTCGGCGCGGGCAGGCGTCGTGGCGCTGCGCTCCGGGCGCGTCGAGCTCGTGCCGCATGTCGTCTTGCGGGGTGGTGTCCTTCGTCTCTCTCCGATGGGGTTCTCGCTCGTGCAGAGCACCGCGCGCGGCGCCGGGTTCCTCGGCGCCGGCATGCTCGCTCGGCTGAGGGTCGCTCCGCATGTCCTCGTCGAGGCCCTCCCGGAGATGCAGGCGGCCCTCATCCGCGACGAGATCCAGGTCGTCGATGCCGGCAAGCTCTACCACGTGCACCGAGCCGCGCCCGTGGAGGGGCGGCTTTCCATCGGGCTGAGCTACGAATTTCGATAAATCGACCGCTACGCTCTCTCGAGGACGAGAAGAATGCCCTGCCGCACGCATAGGGCAGACGTGCATGTCTCGACCCTGCAGGTAACCGTCACCGAGGCGGAAGCTTCGGCGAAGGTTGCTGCGTCGGCCCGAGCGACCGTCGGAGCGCTCTTCGCGAACGAGGTCGCCTTCGTCTGGCGCTCGATGCGCCGGTTCGGAGTCGCCGAAGCCGACCTCGAGGACCAGGCGCAGGAGGTGTTCATCGTCGCTCACAAGCGACTCGACAGCTGGGATGGTCGTCATCCTCGTGCGTGGCTCTACGAGATCGCCCGGCGCTGCGCTGCGGCGTATCACAGGACCGGCCATCGCCGGCACGAGCGGGTCGTCCAGGACCTTCCCGAGGGCAGCGATCGGCACGATCCGTCCGCGGGCGCCGAGCTCGACCTCCTGAGCCGCATCATCGCGACGCTCGACGAGGACAAACGAACGGTCTTCATTCTTCACGAGGTCGAAGAGATGCCGATGCGCGAGGTCGCCTTGGCAGTCGAGTGTCCCTTGAAGACCGCCTACACGCGTCTGTACGCGGCGCGGCGCGAGCTCTCTCTTGCGCTCGAGGAGAAGAAGAAGTGACCCTCGACCCATTCGATCGCGACGACACCGCGCCCAACGATGGCTCACCCGCGCTCCGCGCGCTCGTGCGTTCGACGCCTCGGGAGGCCCCGACAAGCGCAGCGATCGCGCGCATGGCCACGCACCTGGTGGCGGCGGGCGCCATCGAACAGCCGGTGCCGTCTCCCACCTCGCACGTGACGAGCCGGCGGAGTCACCATGCGCTGGGCGCCCTCGGGCTCGCCATCGTCGTCGGTGGCGTGGCTGGCACCTGGCTCTCGTCGGCCTCGTCGCTCCCGGCGGCCGAAGTGGCCCTGTCGTCGCCCGCCCCCCCCGAAGCGACCTCGTTCACGGAGCGAGTCCTGCCGAACGCTCCGACGACAGCGCCGTCCGCTGCCGAGCCCGTGGTCTCGGTCGACGACCTGCCGTCGACGCCTGCCACCTCGCTCGCCGGGACGGCACGTGTCTCGAGTCGTACGACGGGTGAGCTCCCAAACGCGCGTCGGGGAGCCACCGTCGCATCGCCGGCCCTCGCGCCGTCCAGCGCCGCGCCGTTTCGGTCTCCGTCGCAGGAGCCCGCCGCCATCGCCGTCTCCGAGCTCGAGCTCATGAGGCGCGCGGAGGAATCGTTCCCCGCTCATCCGGAGCGCACCCTCGCCCTCGCCGCCGAGCACGCGCGTGCGTACCCCGAGGGGCAGTTCGTACAGGAGCGAGAGGTCCTCGCCGTGGAGGCCCTCGCTCGCCTCGGACGTCGCGACGAGGCGACACGGCGAGCGCTCGCCGTCGTCGAGCGCTTTCCACGCACGCCCTATGCAGCTCGCCTGGAGCTCGCAACGAATCAGCCGCTCATGCGATCGCGGCCGTCGCTCTTGCGGCCCTGACCCTTCCCCTCACCCACAGGTTCGAGATGTCCCGACGCATCGCGCGCTGCATTGCGCCACTGTTCGTCTTCATTCCGCTGACGTCCCTCTTCAGCGGCTGCGGAGAACGCGTCACCGTCGCCGAGAAGGTCGAGGCGGCTCCCCCGACGTTCGCGTCGCCCGACGCGGATGCGCCCGAGGCCGCGAGCGGGCTCACCCAGTATTGCCCGTCCGACGAGTGTCCGACGGGGTATACGACGTGCCCGCTCTCGAGCTTCCGCTGCGAGGTGAACTTCCTGACGGACCGCAACAACTGCGGAGCCTGCGGCGTCGTCTGTCCTGCGCTCGACTATGAGCGAGGCGCGCTGTTCGAATGTGTGGACGGCGCGTGCGCGATGCAATGCGTGCAGAACTTTGCGGACTGTGACGGGCTCTTGGACAACGGATGTGAAGTTCGCATCGATACGAATGATGACTGTGGTGTGTGCGGAAATAAGTGCGCTCCCGACCAGCCATGCAATCAAGGAATAAATGGTTTGGAGTGTGGATGCCCGGACGGGAAAATCTACTGTGGTGAAGCGGGGTGCGTCGATTCCGATTGGGATGATGCGCACTGCGGTGTGTGTGGCAACGCTTGTGACCCTGGGGCGATCGAGAACAACACGTACAAGGGTTGTGTTAAGGGGGAGTGCGGAAGGACTAAGTGTGCAGGCCTGTGGGGCAACTGTGACAATGACCCGAGCAACGGGTGTGAAGCGCCGCTCGATACCGACGACAACTGCTCGGCGTGCGGTGCGGCTTGCGGGGACGCTCAGAAGTGTCGGTGGTTTTTCCAATTTCCTGTGCCGCCCTTCTTGGCGTGCGCCTGTCCGGAGGGGCGGTCGTTTTGTGAGATCGGCTTGATCGACTATGATGACCGTGGACCCCTTCCCGTCGGAAATTGTCATGACTTTAGCTCCGACGAGGGCGCCTGCGGTGGATGTGGCGTTACTTGTCGTTCGCTTCGGCACAATTGTGAATTCGGAGTCTGTCGGCTGAACTGCCTCGACGGGACCGCGGACTGCAATGGAAGTGAGATCGACGGCTGCGAGGTCAACACGAACGCCGATCCGAGCAACTGTGGAGGTTGCGGGATTGAGTGCGATGGGGTCGCGGGCCAGGCGTGTGTCGGTGGACGATGCGTCGTAAAGCCTTGCGATGACGTGGACGCGGGAGGAGGGATGACGCGATGATCTCGCGATGCTTGCTGGTGGCCGTCGTGACGACTGCAGCGACCGCGGCGCTCGTCGCGTGCGCGACGAACGAAGGCGAGGTGTTCGCACCTCCTTCGGATGTGCCGTACGAGGTTCCGAAGGTGGACGCCGCGCCAGACGCCGCCGACCCGGTGGCGTGTGCGGATTGCGAGTACTTTCCAAGCGAATGCACGGACGACGTGCTGTGTCCGCACGCGTCGCTCGACCCACTCTCCCCGGAGTCACTGCTCCACCCGCTCGCCGACGTTCTGACGATCCGTGGCCGTGGACCCAGTGACGTCTGGCTCAGTGGTGCTCTCGGCACGTTCGCTCATTTCGACGGAGCCGCCTGGAAGCGCTCGGACCTCGGCGCCGGTGAGACGCAGCGCGCGCTCTGGCTCCGAGATTCGGAGGAGATCAGCTTCGGCGGCCTGACGAAGTTCTTTGTGCGCGGTGCCGACGGAGCCGAGGGGGTAGATGCGGGGCTGTCCGCCGACGGTTGGAGCGCTCGCCAGTTTCCGTCGACGCCGAGCACCTGGAACCTCTACGCGGCGCTCGTCAAGACGGCGTGGGCGACCTCCGGTCCGGACGTCCTATGGGTCGGCGTAGATGGCGGGGCGGACGCGTGCGGCCTTTGGCGTGTGCGCCATACACTCCCGTCGACGCTGACAATCACGGAGGTCATACCGGCCGAGACGTGCAGGTTGCTGCGCGTGACGGAGATCTTGGGACTGCATAGCGCGTCCGCAGACGTGCTTTGGGCGGTGGGAGGACGTGGCGCGGCGGTTCGGATCGACGGACCGAACGAGACGACGCCTACCTACCGCATCTTGAATTCCCAGACGACGAACGCGCTCCGCGGTGTGTGGGCGGCGTCGGACACGGACGTGTGGGCGGTGGGAACCGTGGGGACGATCCGCCGTTGCCGCGGCGACGTGCATCTCTGGGAGGCCGTCGACGACGTCCCGACGAACGAAGCGCTGAACGCCGTTTGGGGAACGTCCGCGTCGGACATCTGGGCCGTCGGCGACGCCGGCGTCGTCCTTCACTACGACGGAGCTCGCTGGTCACGTGTGAAGGTCGCCGGTCTCGGCGTGGCGCGCCCTGATCTTTACAGCGTATGGTCGCCTGCGCCCGGGCACGTGTGGATCGGTGGGCAGGGCGTGGTGCTCTCGCTCGGAGGAAAGCCATGAGAGCGATCTTTCTAATCGGGTGTTCGGTTGTCGCGCTCGGAACGGGGATCGCGTGCGCGAGCTCGGAAGACGACGCGCACCGTATGCCAGACGAAGAGTCGAATTCGGACGCCGCGGACGGCGCGTTTGACGCGTCGACCGAGGACGTGGGGGTGGTTGAGCCGCCTCCGCCAGCGACGTGCACCTCCGCCGGCTGGTGCCTCACCGAGCTGCCGGACGCCGATCTGACGCTCATCGACATTTGGCCGCTCAAAGGACGCGCGTTTGCGGCGGCCGTCAGCGCGTCGCTCGGGGCCAAAATCATGGAGTGGAGCGACGCCGATCAACGCTGGGCGTACATCGACGACGAAACGCAGAACGAAAACGGGTTGGGTCGTTACGTCGGTCGCATATGGGCGCCCAACGCGGACGAAGTCTACTACACCGTGGAGCCTGGCTACGTTTACCACGGCACGCGCGGAGCGATGACGTGGTCGTGGGAGCGCGAGCTCCTCGTTCCGACGCTGATCGCGACGGTGGGGCAGGACTTGTCGGCGCCCGCCGCGGGCGCGCCAGAGACGGCTTCGCTCGGCGTCTGGGGGACGTCCAGTGGTGACGTTTACGCATGGCGCGCAAATACGATCTATCGTCGTACGAGCGTCGACGGCGGCGCTCCGAAGTGGGTCGAGGAGTACCGCGACGGCACGTCGACCGGCTCCGCAATCTTCTCGGCCGCAGCCTCGGAGGGAGGAGACATCTGGTTCGGCGGCGTCAACAGTGGGAGCGCGTGTCCCCTGCTCTTGCGGAAGGGCCCTGACGGGTACCAGACGGTCTTCCGAACCGAGTTCAAGGTCGTGATTGTTCCGGCCGTGCGTATAGAGTGCGCGCCAATTCCCGGAGTTCCCTCGCTCGAACGGCGGAACGAGCCCTCGAACATTCCCGGCATGGGGCCACTGAGCGACCTCCAGGTCGGAGCTGACGGCGAAGTCACGGCGCTCTGGCGCCCGTCGACGCTTACGCGGTTCATTCCCCGGGACGGCGGCTACGACTATGTAGCAGAAGTTGTCGTCAAAAAGAGAAAGGGGGGGGCGAATCTCGAGGCTTCGTCGCTTTGGGTGCAAGGTGACGAGGCGTGGCTCACCGCTTCGGGGTTGGTGAGTCGGGGGCCAGTGGCCGGGGACGCGGACGCATTCGGTCTCTCGACTGTGGCACTCAATGGACTTCCGCACGTCAAGCCGCTGTATCGAATCCGGGGAACAGATGCTTCCAACCTTTGGGCAGTCGGAGCTCGCTATGCGTTTCACAAGACGGCGCCCTAACATGGACTTTGGAAAGCTGCTCGCGCTTGCCGTCCCCGCGTCGCTCGCCGCCGCGGTGGGCTGCTTCAGCTCCGACGAGGCGGACCTCGCCGTGCCGCCGCCACCGGTGAGCGACGCGTCGAGCGACGGCGGATCGAGTGTCGGTCACGACGCGGGTGAGTCGCCGGACCCCACGAGCGACGCGGGCTTTGGTGACGTCGAGCCACTGCCGATCGAATGCGCGTCGCCGCCGTGTGCGACCGCGCTCGTGACGACGTTTCCCGGGAGGTACGGCGTCACGGGGGAAGGGTTCTGCGCGGTGCTCGCCGATGGAACGGTCGCCTGTTGGGGCGCGAACCACTCCGGGCAGCTCGGGCGCGGGGAAGCGGGAGCTTCAGTTTTCTCCTCCAGCACGCCCGAGCGTGTGCTCGGTCTCGAACGGATCGTCGAGCTCGAGCACATGTGCGCCCTCGACGAGGACGGCGCAGTCTGGTGTTGGGGGTACGCGCCTCTCCTCAGGGACACGGAGTGGTGGATGCCTACGGTGGAGCGGACGCCGGTGCGGCTCGATCTTCCGCCGGCGGCGCACGTAGGCTTCGCACCTTCGGTGGGATGCATTGCTACCCGCGACGGCGCCTTGCTCTGCTGGGGCTCGAACGATACGGGGCAACTTCCCACGACGGGACAGCAGTATCAGTTCTTCGGGGTGACCGAGATCGAGCTTCCGCCGGGCCCGCCCATCCGACGAATCGCCGTCGGGAACGCCACGTTCTTCATTCGTGAGGACGGCTCCGCGCTCTCTGTCGGTGCGGGCCAGGCCATCGCGCGCCTCTCGTCGTTGTTCAATGATCCGAATCCCGGCCGCATCGAGCTCGACGGGGTTCGCGCGCTGGATGTCGTGGACACCAACGTGTGCGCTACGGCACGCGGTGTCGGCTACTGCTGGGGAGACAAGCTTCCCGGAGCGCTCGATGCATACGGCCGGGCGTTCCCGAGGGGGCTCGTGCTCCCCGAACCCATCGTCGATATTGCGACTACGCCTGTCTTTACCAAGGTCGACGGGGAGGATATTCCCTTCCGCTGGTGTGCCGTCTCCGTTTCAGGCGCCGTTTACTGCTGGGGGTTCAACCGGAACGGTCAGGCGGGCACGGGCACGAAGGAGTACGTCAACGACGCGGCGCGCGTCGTCGGTCTCCCCGCTCCTGCGGTCTCGGTCAAGACAACGCTGAGCACGACGTGTGCGCTCCTCACGACCGGCAAGGTCTACTGTTGGGGCGGCAACTACGACGGTCAACTCGGCAACGGACAAACTCGAGGTATGGCCCTGGTTCCGGAGGAGGTCATCCTTCCATGATGAGTTTCAAGCGTTCACGCGTCATTGGTGCGGTCAGTGTCGCCGTTGTCGGCGTCGCGCTCTCGCTGCTCGGTAGTGCGTGCAAGAGCGATCGTGCCGTATTCAGCGCCCCCGAAGAGACGTTCATCGCGGCCGAGGTCGACGCAGGGGAGTGCGCGGCCCAGTGCTCGCTCGATGGTCGATCGGTCATCCGCTCGTGCGACGGCGAGGTCATCGAGACGTGCGCCGCGCACCTGGCATGTGGCGGCGGGGCTTGCCAAGCGCCGTGCGCAGCGGCGGCCGCCGACCGAAGCTCGAACGGCTGCGAGTTCTTCTTTCAGATCCCGCGCTACGACCCGGCGAAATTCGACCAGTCGTGCGCCGCGACGTTCGTTGTCAATACGTCGCTCGAGCCTGTCGAGATCGCCCTCGCATACGAAGGCAGGAAGCTTGACCTTTCCGGCGCCCTCTTTCGCACGAACCCCGGCGACGCGACCCTGATCCCTCACACCGGGCCGATCGCGCCGGGCGAGAGCGCCATTCTGTTCCTCTCCGATCGTGATCCCGAGGTGGCGCCGCCGTCGCCATATGACCTTTACCGCGGGCGAATCGCGTGCCCTTCCGGTGTCGTGCCCGCGCTCGTCGGCGAGCTCCCGGGCGGTACGCGCATCGCGTCGGCAATGCACCTCACGACGAACGTGCCGGTTGGCCTTTCGATGATTTACCCGTTCGGCGGCGCGCGGAGCTTCCTGCCGTCGGCGACCCTTTTGCTGCCCGTTGCGACATGGGCAAAACAGAACATGATCATCAACGGGTGGGAGGCCAACGCTACGGGGCCCGCCTCCCAGATCTACGCATCCGAGGATGACACCGAGATCACGATCCTCCCGAAGGTGGACATTCAGGGGAGCATCGGCGTGAAGGCGGCGCGCAAGAACATGCCGGTGACCTACCGCCTCGACCGAGGGCAGCTCCTTCAGCTCGTGCAGCGCGAGGAGCTCTCCGGGAGCATTGTCGAGTCGACCAAGCCGATCACGACCTTCGGCGGTCATGGCTGTGCGTTCGTCCCCTCGAGCGACCTGGGGCCGTGCGACACGCTCCACCAACAGATCCCGTCGTTCGATCAGTGGGGCTCGGAATACGTCGGCGTCGGCTACCGCCCGCGCTTCGGGAACGAGCATGAGCCGATGGCCTATCGCATCGTCGCGGCGCGGGATGGGACGCAACTCGATTACGACCCCGAGATTCCACCTGGTGCTCCGACGACGCTCTCGCGCGGCGAGGTCGCTCACTTCGTGCGAGGCACGGGCGATCCCATCGTCATCCGCACTCAGGATGCGGAACACCCAATCTACGTCGGCGCGTACATGTCGAGCTGTACGGAAGGCTTCAACAAGGTGTCGTTCGAGGGGGCCGGGGATCCCGAGTTCGTCAACGTCATCCCGAGTGGTCAGTACTTGAACTCATACAGCTTTTACTCGGACCCGACCTATAAGGACTCGTCGCTTGTCATCGTTCGCGCGAAGACGCGCGGCGAGTTCAAGGACGTCTGGCTCGAATGCGCCGGGCAGAACCTCACCGACTTTCGGCCGATCGGAACCCGCGGGGAGTATGAGTTCACACGCGTCGACCTTGCGAAATCCGGCCAGGCGGGACAGAAGTTCGGTGACCGCGTGTGCCGCAATGGCCTTCAGCGTCTGAAGAGCGACGGCCCGTTCACGGCGACGGTCTGGGGCTGGGACTACGCCGCGAGCTACGCCTATCCGGGCGGCATGGCGCTCCGAAAGCTCGTCAACACGCCGCTCGACCCGATTCGCTGACCGACCCCGTCGGCGCCGCCCCGCGCGAACGGGAACGTTCCCGGTCGCGCGCGGCGCCTCCCCAATCGCCCGTGCACGAAGCGCTCAACGGCGTGCTTTGCGTGTCCTGTTGTTGCGCTGGTCGCGCGTGAAGATCGCGGGGCTCGGTGAAGCGCGCTCTGATCTCTACACCGTGTGGTCGCCTGCGACACGCTCCATCAGCAGGTCCCGTCGTCCGGAGCTCGTGAAGTATGACCCGTCCGGAGCGGTCCTGCTCAGGTGCTCGTCGGCACGCTGTGTCGCTTCCGCGCTCGCTTCCGCCCATCACGCCCCGCGCGACATCGTCCATCAACTGCAGGACGGGTCCGGTCCGCGTGATCGGTTCGCGAGACCGTCCGATGCTCCACCTTGGGCGGTCGCCGAGCCCCCACGAGTCGACAACCCGATCGCGATCACGGACGGCCGAAGTGCGAGCGAGTGACCGACAGATGCGGGAGCGTTCGCAGATGAGACACGACTCACTGCGCCGAGCTCGCGCTCCTTCTGGGGACGGCTGCTATGACCCACAACGATCGCGGGCGACCGGAGTGCGCTACAGTCGCGCTCACGATGAAGGGTACTTCCTTTCCTGTCACCATCCCTCTCCTCCTCTCCATCTTCGCAGTCGCATGCACCAGCGGAGCGGGTGGCGACAGCGGCAACGCCGGGTCCAGCGGGTCCAGCGGGTCTAGCGGATCCAGCGGATCCAGCGATGCTGGAAGCGCTTGCACCGAATTTCACGCAGGCGGCATCAACGACGCCGCCATCGGCGGTAGTGCGCAGAGTCAGGTCGGCGCTCAGGTGGCCGCGGACATGGCGGGGGCCGCGGCGAAACAGCTCGCCGACCTCACTCAGTCGTGTACGAAGATCGCGATGGCGCTCGACACACCGAGTGAGCAGCGTTCGGCGGCCGAGGCGAAGACCGAGCCGATCGAGAAGGTGAAGGCGTGGTGCGCAATCGCCGCCACCACCCTCCGCGCAGCGAGGGTGAAGGCCGGCGGCATGACCAGGGTCGACTTCCAACCGGCCAGGTGCAGGCTGTCGGTCGACGAAAAGGCTGCCTGCCAAGGGAGATGCTCCGGAGCGCCGTGTGACGTCGTGGCGAATCCGATGACGTGCGTCAATGGCACGTTGTCGAACGGCGTTTGCGAAGGCGGCACGCTCGAAGGCGGTTGCATGGTGGACGCGAAGTGCGACGCGAACTGCGACCTCAGCGTGATATGCGCCGCGGAGTGTCCCGCACCAAGCGTCACGGCCTCGGTGATGGGGGCCGCCGATCCGGCGACCGCGACGAAGCTCGAGGCCGTGCTTCAAGCTGACCTCCCCGCGGTGCTCGCGCTCCGCGCTCATTTCGAGGCGGAAGCCTCTGCGACCACCACCGTCACGGGCAACCTCGTGTCGATCACCGACATCAAGACCGCGTGCATTCCGATGGTTGTCTCGGCGGCGGCCGGCGCGGCCGCGGAGATCGTCGCAGGCTTCCACGCGGCGGAGGACGTCGTCGCGACCGTCAGGTAAGTCCCTGGACGATGCGCGAGACGATCAGGAATCTTTGGCAGCTGCGGCTGAGACGTGACGGTGGCTGAACCCGAAGCGACGGCGACGTTTCTTCGGTTCGGCCTCTCGCCACGGCTCTCAGGCAAGGAAGGGTCAGGGGTCGATCGGGACGGTCCAGCGGGTGCGGCAGTCGGCGTGTACGACTCCGAGGTTCGCGTCGCTCGCGAGCATCGGGAACGCAACGTCGCTTCCCTCTTCGAACGGTTCCGCGCAAACGGCGCAGAGCCCGGACCGCTTCGCACTTCCGATCTCACACGGAACACGGCGGCGCGGCCGCGTGTCGGGGGCGGGACGGCGCCGTGCCTGAGGTTCTGCTCGGGTCGCATAGGCCGTCCACGCCGATGCCGTGAAAGCTTCGTCCCACGGGTCGGCCGCCTTCGCGACCACACGGTAGCCGCCGTCGCGGATCAGTTTGCAGGCGAGGTACGCAGCAGATCGGGCCTCGTGCTCGTTCGCCGAGCCCGCGAGCGCGATGAGCTTCTCAATCCGATCGATGCTGCTCATGGATTGCCCGAGATACCACACGGGAACCACGTTGTTCAGCGGGGTAGAGCTCTCGCCGACGAGGTCCTGCCCTTGTGGAACGCTCTTGCCGTATCCGTCGCGTCGTCTTGCCAAGGCACGCCCGCGTCACCACCTCGTGTGGAGCGCTACGGAAGACGGAAATCCTTCACGACGGCCATGTGCTGCATGTTGGTCGCGGCGCTGTCACCGAGCTGAACCGGGGCCACGTCTGCGATGGGGGTGTAGACGCGGCTGTCGAACACGAGCCCGTTCGCGAAGGTGTTCGAATTGATGACGGTCGCGATTTGATGCGCGGCGAGCGCCTGGTTCGCGAGGACCCCATCGTACGGCTTCGTGCGCGATGCGTTCGTGTTGCCGTTGCCGCTCGCGTCGGCCGGGTGCGGCCCGGACGTCTTGACCATCTGAGCGAACGTCGTCATGCAGGACTCGGAGCGGTTGTCGGTGTTGAAGTTTCCGCCGATGACGACGTAGTCGCCGTCCGCGACGACCTTCCGGAGCTCGGTGACGAGCGCCGTCGCCGCCGCGTTGCGTTGGCCGGCGCCCGACGTCACGAGGTGAACGCTCACCGCCCAGAGCGGGTGCGGCCCCGGTACGTCGATCTTCGCATACGTGAAGCCGCGGTTGCTGACCTGGGGATCGCTCCACTGCCCGGATGTGAGGATCGGGTAGCGGCTGATCACGCCCGTCGGGATCTGACGGCCTGGTTCACGGTAATAGCTGTAGTCCGCACCGAATGTCTCCGTGACGAACGTACGGATCTCGTCGACCGCATTCTGTCCGTAGTTGAACTCCTGGATCAGCGTGATGTCCGGCTCGAGCCCCTTTAGGATGCGTGCGCCGTGGCCGGGCGTGTACGACTGCACTGTGCCGCTCGTGAGGTTCGCGGCGACGATGCGGATCGTCGTCGGGGAGCTCGGGTCGCCGGCGTCGGTGCCGCCGTCCATGCCTGCGTCGACGCCAGCGTCGGGCTCGACCCCCGCCTCGACGTCAGTGTCCGCGTCGCTGCTCGCGTCGGGGGCGTGGCCCGCGTCGATCTCGTCTCCGGCCTGGGCGTCGGGCAGGTCTTCCCCGGCCGGTGTACCGCCATCGGGTGCTGCGGACGGGGGCGGAGCGCTGGTGTCGCCGCACGCGATCATTCCGACGAGGAGGAGTCTGACGAAGCTGACGAACGGACGACGCATGAAGGGCGCGACGATACCCGCGCCTCGTCCTTGCTGGTGCCTTCTCGGACGAACCGCCGACACATGAGCTCCGATACGGCCAACGAGCTCATGTGTGGGCGCGCCCTCAGAACACGAAACCGCACGCGAGCTGGCCTTCGACGCGCGCGGCGGACGGCTGGTGGAGGCTCCGTTGCCCCTCTGCAGCGGAGACGACGGCGAACGACGGCTGAAGGAGCGTCGGGCCCGCGCGTACGTCGAGACCGAGCTGAACATTGCGAGCGGGCGACCACGAGGCACCAAGGCCGAAGAACGGAACCGCTTCCGCGCGCACGGCGTCGGCCGTCTTCGAGCCTTTGCCCCGTGCCCGGATCGCGTCGAGCTCGACACCTCCGCACACGCGCGTGGTGAAGGTCGCTACGTGAACCAGAGCTCCCGCTCTGCAGAGATCGGCCGCCACGCCCAGTGCGTCGAAAGTCGCCCCCAGCGTCCCCAGGACCTGAGCTTGAGGTACGGCGGCGCGCACGGAGAGCCGCGCACTCCACGGACCCGTCTCGTAGCTTCCGGCGACCGTGGGGCCCCACGCCAGCGACGGAAGAACACCCGCTCCCGTCCATGTCCCTCCGCTCACGATGAACCGAGAGCGTCTCTCCTCGCGCGGAGCCGGCCACTGCGCTTGCCGCGGTGGCTCGAGCGGCCTCGACAACGCCAGCGACTCCGGTTCGGGTGTCCGATCCGATGACGGCATGAGCTCGGCGATTTCGTCGCTGCGCGCAGGCGGCGCCGCCCGCATCGCGGCGAGCGCCACGAGGAGCGCCGACGCGCGAGCGAGCTCCGCGCAGGTATCGGCCTCGAGCATGCGCTCACCGGCTCCGCGGATGGTCCGGGTTCGAATCCAGACCCGCCACGGGTCACCCCGAGCGGCGGGAGGCTGGATCTCCGTCCTCGCGAGCACCGTCTCGACCGCCGCTGCGCGCTCCATCTCGCGGTGGACGCGCGCGACGACGCTCTTCGCATCGGGACAGCCCGGCACGGTCGGCCAATCGACACGCACCGTCGCCGGCGTCGTCGCCGGCGCCGCGCGCGTGCTCGTCGTGAACGACGAGACGGCGAGGACGACGCCGATCGACGTGACGCTCCGCGCGAGTCCGAGCATGGGCTTCACTGTAGATGAAGCCACTCGAGATGAAGCGATCTCGCGCGTCGCTCCGGCTCGGTCTCGGCTGAGCGCAGCCGTTCGATGTTCTACTCAGCCGAAGCCGTCCCTCGTGCGCTCTTCCAGGCGGTACCTACGCGCGCTGTTCCGGTGCGACGACATTTGCCTCTCTGAAACGACGGGATCGGAACCGCCTGTTTGCGCGGGCTCGCTTACCAGGACACGAACGTCGGCGAGAGCCGTCGCGTCGTCGTTCCGTCGCCGAGCTGGCCATGGCCGTTGAATCCCCAGCAGCGGGCAGAGCCACCGCTGACGAGCGCACAGCTGAAGCTTGAGCCCGCGATGAGCCCTTCGACGCCGGAGAGGTTCGGGACGGCGGTGGGGGTCAGCCTGTCCATCATCGTTCCGTCGCCGAGCTCGCCATCGATGTTGGATCCCCAGCAGCGGACCGAGCCATCGTCGAGATGCGCGCAGGTATGATAGCCGCCCCCGGCGAGCCCTTTGACGCCGGAGAGGTTCGGGATGGCGGTGGGGGTCGACCTGTCCGTCATCGTTCCGTCGCCGAGCTGGCCAGTGCTGTTGGATCCCCAGCAGCGGACAGAGCCATCGTCGAGGCGCGCGCAGGTGTGATCACTGCCCGCGGCCAGGTGGGTCACGCCGGAGAGGTTCGGGATGGCGGTGGGGATCGACCTGTTCGTCGTCGTTCCGTCGCCGAGCTGGCCGCTGATGTTCCAGCCCCAGCAGCGGACAGTGCGATCGGCGAGCAGCGCGCAGCTGTGGTACGCCCCCGTCGCGAGCGCGGTGACGTCTTCGATGTCGGGGATGGCGGTGGGGGTCGACCTGTCCGTCGTCGTTCCGTCGCCGAGCTGGCCGAACGTGTTGCGTCCCCAGCAGCGGACGGAGCCGTCGTCGAGGCGAGCGCAGGTGTGGTACTGGCCCGCGGGAGCGAGCGCAGTGACGTCGGAGAGGTTGGGGATGATGGTCGGTGTCAGCCTGCGCGTGGTCGTTCCGTCGCCAAGCTGGCCGTAGAGGTTGTCTCCCCAGCAAGCAACGGAGCCATCGGTGAGGCTGGCGCACGTGTGTCCACTGCCCGCGGCGAGACTTGCGACGTTGGCGAGACCGGCGACGGTGGTGGGGGTCGGCTTGCTCGTCGTCGTTCCGTCGCCGAGCTGCCCATCCAAGTTGGATCCCCAGCAGCGGAGGGAGCCGTCCGTGAAGCGCGCGCAGGTGTGAGAAGAGCCCGCGACGAGCCCGGCGGCGCCGCCTGCAGCGGGCTCGGCAATACATGCGGTGGCGTTCGTGGTCGTGCTCGTCTGCCCGGCGGGGCAGGTCGTGCACTCGCGATCCATGACGGCTGTGCCGGCCAGGGTCACGTAGCTGCCTGGCATGCACGAGGTCCAGGCCCTGCAGCTCGGCGCGTCGACCATCGTGCTGAAGGTCTCGTTCGCGCATGCCGCGCACGTGCGGTCGGCGGTGGCGCTTCCGCTCGTGGTGACTGCCTGCCCGGCCACGCAGTGAGTCCACCCAACGCAGGCGGTCGCCGAATTGCCGTCGTGATCCCAGGTGCCGCTCGCGCACGCCTCCTTGGGCGCCCCACCACCGGCGCAATGGGTCCCGATCTCACAGGGCGCGCACACGGGCGCCGCCGACGCCGTTCCCGTGGCCGTTTGCACCGTGCCCGCGGCGCATGCGCCGATCGGAACGCAGGCGTCCTGGTTCGGGGACGGAGAATACGTGCCCTCTGCGCAGGGCGTGCACTGTCGGTCGGAGACGTCGTTGCCGGGAGTGCTCACGTGACTGCCCGGCGCGCAGGTCTTCCACGGGGTACAGCTCGCGGCATTGGTCGTCGTGCTGAAGGTCCCGCTCGCGCACCCTGCGCACGACCGGTCGGCGGTCGCCGAGGGGGCGCTCACGACGTAGGTCCCCGGCGTGCACGTCGACCAGGCGACGCAGCCCTGGTTGTTCCAAGTCCCTTCTTCGCACGCGCGAGGACCGGCTCCGCTGTCCACGCTGCCGCCATCCTCACCACTCGGGACGCTCGCGTCGTTCGACGCACTCGAGACTTCGTCGGTGCATGCGCCGAGCAGAAGGACGAGGGTGATCGTGGAGACCGGCAAAGCAATACTGGCCACTCGTACTGTTCTCATGACTTGCTCCCTGTTCTTCCTTCGTGCGTCCCGTGTCGAGGGTTGTTGGAAGTGGGTATTCCAATTCTCAATTCAGCGGGTTTGATGCTCAGGACAGTCTCCATGGACGGCGTGAGGCGCTTCGCGCGTGCGACGCGCGGAGTGCCTCACGCGGAGATCCGTCCTTCGACCTCCCGTTGGCCATCCCCATCTGCGATCGTCATGGCCGGCAAGCCCCGGCGCAGCGCGAGGGGGCCTCCGTCGGGCACGCTGCCGAATGAGTCGTGCGCGTGAATCGTGCTCGATGGTTGGGGCTCGCGCCTCAACCACCCGTAGTGGTGGGCCTTTGGCCCGCGTTGAATCGAGCTGCTGCGTCGACTGGTGTTGTCCTCGTCGTTCCTTGTGAGGATTACGTACTTTGAACGGTCAAAATACGTCGCATGCTTTCCTGACGGCCTCGAGGGTACCGTCGAGAATGCCGCTGAAGTCCTCGCAGATCTCGCGATGGCTGCCGCGTTCTCCGAACGAATCGGCGAAGCGCGCCAGGGGCGTCGCGTAGCCCGTGAAGACGAACCAGCAGAGCTCCCACGGCGGCGGCTTGGTTGCGCACTCTGCGCACACGCGAGGGCGAGAGTCTGGCATGCAGTCCGGTGGCAGGGGATCCGGGCACGTCGTCGTGCAGCAGCACGCGTCTCCGGGGACGAGATCGCAGTAGTCCCTCCACTGGCCCGCCAGGTCGTCCTCGTATCCCACGTTCGAGGCTGTGTTTGTAAGAACGGAGTACCACGGCGCTATCCGCGAACCGTCGTGGCTGACGGTCATCACGACCACGCCTTCCTCGCGCCCGCACTTGAGGGCGAGGAGCTGCTTTCTCCAGTCCTCAACCTTTGCGCTGTCGAGCTCCGCCGCCGTGTTGCCTGCGTCGCTCACGATCACCACGACGAGGAGGGCATCGTCGCGCAAGAATCCTTCGTTGCAGCCTCCCTTTTGGTTCTCCACGCCGAGCGCCGCGAACATGGCGCCGATCGGTCGCTCGTTTCCGTCACCGAGAGTGCCGACGGAGGCGCTGCACAAGAAACGCTCCTCCACGTTCTCGTCTTTTGACGTGAGATACCGGCGTCCCTCGGGGAAGTTGCAGTTGCGGTTCGAGGCGTTCGCTCCCACCGGATACACGACGCCCGCACCGAGCGTGGAGTCGCACACGCTCCGCTCGGAGATCGATGCACAAGCGAAGCCCGTGCAGAGGCCTTGGTTTTCCCCGACCGATGCGTCGAACCCAATCGCGGGACACAAGCGATTGCAGGTTCCGTCTTGGCCCGAGGCGTCGGTATCGACGACCATCAGGTGAAAGTCGGAGCGGTCGAGCTGGGTCGTGATCTGCTCGAGGAACGTCGGGAACGCTTCTTTCAACCTACGCTGCGCGCTCCCCATCGACGGCGAGTTGTCGACGACGAAGAGGATGTCCACCATGTTGCAGCCGAGGCCCGCGCACGCGTCTCCCGGTGGAGGAGGCGGTACGAGGCCCGGTTCGGTAGGAGCCGGCGCCGCGGCGTCGTTGTCCCACGCGACGATGGCCTCGGTACTGGCGCAGCTCGCGAGGCTGACGAGGCCGGAGAGTGCGGCCATTGCAATGAGAACTATCGGTCGGATTCGTTGCATGACAAACGCACCTGGGGCGCGAGCGGAGAATTGGGATAGGCAGAGAGAAACCGAGAAGCGACGACGCACGCCTCGCCGTCCCGGCCGAGCGCCGAGAGCGCGAGAGCACGTTGCGCTTCGAACTCGGGGCCGAGGACACCCCGCGGGAACTCGCGTGCGTGCTGGTCGATGAGCGCAAGGGCGTGCGACGGATGTTTCGACTGGATTGCCGCGTTCGTCTCGGCGAGGAGCAAGACCTCGGCGTCGAGGGTGCCGGCGCGGCGTGCACTCTTCACCGTCGCCGGTGCCGGATTCACGGAGGGCAACTTCGCAGGATCGTCCATCGTGAGGACCGGTATCGAGTCGGTGCTTGGCCCTCTCTCGTCGGTATCCGGCGCCCGCTGCGAGTCGGTGCCGGGATCCGGAGACGGGGCTGCCGTGACCGCACTGCCCGAGGCAGCGTCGTTCGGTCCGGTCGTCGAGAGGCCGACTGTCCTGCCGCGTGGCGCAACCATCGAATACGTCGCTGCCGAGAGTCCCGCGACCGAGATCGCGATCGTCGCGAGCTTGATGAAGCGCGAGCGGACTCTGAAGCGCGGGATATTGGCGGCGGCGCCCGGCGTCCGGAGCGCGCTCGACATCGAGGCAGGCACGTCACGTCGGAAGGAGACGCGCGAGGACAGCCCTGCTTTGACTCGCAGCGCGTCGTCCGTCGTCGGTGAACCGAGCGCGTCTGCCGATCGAATGAACTGCTCGAACTCGTCGTCGGAGCTCATCGTAACCTCCAGGCGTCTCTTGCCTTGGCGCGCTCCCACGCGGCGCGCACTGCCTCTCGTGCGTGCCGGAGACGTGAGGCCACGGTGTTGCTACTGACTCCCAGCAGATGACCGATCTCGGTCGCGTTGAGCCCTTCGAGCTCCGCCATGACGAAGACCTCGCGTTTGTCGTCGTCGAGGCCGTCGAGGATCGATTGCAGCAACGTGACGGCTTCCTTTTGCGTGACGGCCGCCTCTGGATGCACCCCCTCGGTGGCGATGGCATCGACCTCGACCCCGCCATCGCCGGCAGGACCGCTGCTCCGACGTCGCTTGAAGTTGCGGACGATCCCGAACGTGACGCCGAAGACCCAGCTCTTCAGTGACGAGCGGCCCTCGAAATCGTCGAGCCGCCCGTAGAGCGTGAGGAACACCTCCTGGACGACGTCGTCCAGGCTGTGCTGAGGCACGCCGAGACGAGCCGCCCACCGCCACACCAGCGGGAAGTACTGCTCGTAGACCTCGAGGAAGTCGGCCCTGTCCTCGCGCGTGCCCATCTCGGCATGTCCGCTCCGCGGACGCGAAAGCAAGGCACGTGCGATGACGTGCACGTACGCCTAGTGTCGGTCGAACGCGTAGGTCGTCAATGAAAATACCGGGGGAGAGCCGGTCCTTCGTTTCCACCCCGCTGTCGCGCTTACGAGACGGTGCCGGCGCTCGCTTTCATTAGCTGCGGTAAGTCGGCGTGCTCGGTACCGGACCGGCGCAGCAAGTCACCATCGGGCGACCACCGCAGGCGACGAAGCTCGCGACGACGAGAGCCGTCACCAAGACCACCGCGACGCGAGCCCGCCCCGGTCGCTCGGGAAACCGTCCGACGGCAACTCGACGACGACCTCGATTCAGAGTGAGTCGTTGTCGCGTGCTGTTGGCCGTCAGGGGCCGAACATCATGCCCAGCACCGGACCGACGAAGACCTGGACGTTCGACGCCAGCTCGTAGGACGGCGTGCTGAGACCGCGGAAGCCGAGCGAGTGCCCGCCTTCCTGCTGTGTCCTGGGGTTCTCCCGACCGTTCATGAACGAGCCCGGCGTCTCGAGGAACATCTGGACGCCGAGTGACAGCGCAACGCCGGGGGAGAGGCGATACATCACCGACGGCTCGATCGAGACCACCGGGCTCGCGTAGGTCACGCCGTCGCTGACGAACACGTCGCGAAGGCCCGAGCCGTCCTTCGCCGTCGTGAGGCGGTCGACGGACATCAGTCGATAGGAGACGCCCGCACCGGCGGCGACGCCGACGCGAACCTTCGTCGACTGCCACGTCAGGCGGACGCGGGCGAGGGCCATGCCGCCGGCCCGGCGGAGATTGAACTCCTCGCGCCGTGCCGGATCCGGACCGATGCCCGGATCGGTGTTGGTCGCGTTCCAGTCGTTCTTCAGCGTTCGCTGGTCGTAGTGCCCGGCGGCGTAGAGCTCGATCCCGACCGGATCCCAGTGGTAGCCGATGAACCCACCGAGGCCGCCGCCGATGCCGTCCGGTGTCTCGCAGGAGACGAGCGCGGCGACCTGGCTCTTGGACTCGCACCGCTGCTGGATCGAGCTTCCGGTGCCGCCCGGCGTCAGCAGGCCCAGGAGCCCGAAGCCTCCGTAGATCCCTTCGAGGCGCTCGGTCTCTTGGACCGGCCCGGTCGAGATCGTCGAGCTGAGCTTCAAGGTGACCGTGCGTGCGAGCGGCTCCCTCTCTTTGACGACGAGGTCTTCCTCGAACGGGTCGTACCCCTCGCGCGTGATCTTCAGCCGGTGGGTGCCCGCGGGGATGTCGCCGATGAAGCTGCCCTCGCCGACGAGCTTGTCGTCGATGTAGATGAGGCCCTTCGCGTCGCTGGTGCCGATCTTGATCGAGGCGCTGTTTGCGGAGGCGACGAGCTCGACCTCGTGCGTCTTTCCGCGTTCGACGGTGACCTTCTGCGGGGTCGCGACGAGGCCCGTGCTGCGAGCACCGATGTCGTGCTGCCCGGCCTCGACCTCGCCGGTCCACGGGGCGTCACCCATGTCGACGCCATCGACGGTGACGCGGATCGCCTTGCCGGTCTTCTCCTTGACGACGAGCTTGCCCTTGGTCGCCCTTGGGGTGAGCGTGGCTTGAACCGTGGTCGTGGTGCCGGCACCGACGTTCGGCGACTGGTCGAACGGGAGGAAGCCGTCCTTCGTCACGTGGACCCGCCGCGCGCCCGTCGCGACGCGAATCGGACCGGTGAGGGGAGAGGTGCCCACCTTCTTCCCGTCGACGACGACCTCCGCGCCCGGTTCGTTGACGGTGATCGTGAGGGCGCCCGTCTTCTCGTCGAGCTCCTTGAGGCGCGCCTCTGCGGTCTTCTTCTTCGCGGCGGGGGCCTTCGCGCCGTACTTCTCGAGCCACTCGGTATACGCCGCGTGGGCCTCGGCGAGGTGCCCGCCGTCCTGGTAAAGCGCGTTCGCCAGACCCTCGAGCGCCTCGCTGCTCGGCTGCGCCTTGTTCGCCGCGTCGAACGAGCGAGCGGCCGTCGCCCAGTCCTTCGACTTCACCGCCTTGTTCGCATCGGCGAGCGAGGCCTTCGCGTCGCCCGAGGGCTGCGCGAACGAGGTCGACGCGGTCAGGACGACCGAGGGCAAGAGCGCAGCGGTGACGACGGCGGCAACGCGACGCCGCACCCGCGGGGGCAAGAGAGCCATCGGGCGCGAGGTTACATCACTCCGGGACGTCGCGACCACCTGGTTGCGGCGCGATGGCGCCCTGGAAACCCGCCTATTCGGCGGCAGGCTCGGGGGGATCGATGTACGCGACTTCCTCGCCACGGAACGTCCGGAGCACCGTCCGTCCCGGCTCGCGCGCGACCACGTAGTCGGGCGTGACGGGGACCTTTCCGCGTCCGGCGGGGGTGTCACAGATGAACTTCGGGAGCGCGATGCCGGAGAGACGACCCTGGAGTCGTTCCATGATCGCGATGCCCTTCGCGAGCGGCGTGCGGAGGTGGCCCGTTCCGCGGACTGGATCGGCGGTGAGGAGGTAATACGGACGCACGCGGGCGCGGACGAGACCGCGGAACAGCTTCTCGAGGACGTCGGCGTCGTCGTTGATCCCGGCGAGGAGCACCGACTGGTTCATCACCGGAAAGCCCGCGTCGGCGAGACGCGTGCACGCGCCGATCGACTCGGGGGTGAGCTCCTTCGGGTGGTTGAAATGGGTCATCACCCATACCGGGTGATGCTTGCGGAGCGCGTCGAGCAGCTCGCCCGTCACGCGCATCGGCAGGGTGACCGGGACGCGGGTCGCGAGACGGATCGTCTCGACGGTGGGGATGGCGCGGATGCGGGTGAGGAGGCGATCGAGGCGCTCGGTCGCCATCGCCATCGGGTCACCGCCGCTCACGATGACGTCGCGGATCTCGGGATGCGCGGCGATCCACGCGAGCGCGGGCTCGAGCCGCTCGAGCGGCGCGGGCCCGCCGCCGTCACCGACCATGCGCGAGCGCGTGCAGAAGCGGCAATAGACGGCGCAGCGATCGGTCGCGAGGAGCAGGACGCGATCGGGGTAGCGACGAACGAGGTGGGGAGCGACCTCGTGCTCGACCTCGCCGAGGGGGTCGACCATGTCGCCGTGCACCTCGCGCGCCTCGAGCGCACGCGGCACGCACTGGCGCCGGATGGGACACGTGGGGTCGTGGCGATCGCAGAGCGCGAGGTAGTACGGCGTGACGGCGATCGGCAGGCCCTCGAGCTCTGCGCGGCGCGCGCCCTCGATCTCGTCGGGGGTCAGCTCGAGCACCTTCGCGAGGTCTTCCACGCTGCGCGCGGACTCGCGGAGCTGCGCGTGCCAGTCGTTCGGCCCGGGCGGGGCCGAGCTGGTGTGCGCGCTCTCGCTCGTGCCTTTGACACGGACGAGAGCCTCGGGAGAGATGATGCTTGCCACGGCTCCCTCAGCGCCCGGCGTCGGCAGCGGAAGGTGTGCCGGGGTTGGCGGGCGCCTGTGGCGACGGGACAGCCGACGAGGACCCGAGATTGACCTTCACCGTCGCGAGCGCGGACTCGTCGATCTCGACCTTCACGCTCTTCCTCAGCTCGGCAATGAGCGCGTCTTCCTTCGCGCGCAGCTTGTCCTGAGCGAGCTTCACGCGGATGCTCCGCTCGGCCTCGTCGTAGGAGCGCTCGTGAGGAGGGATCTTCTGCGTGAGGCGTACGACGTAGAAGCGGCCGCCGGAGGGGACGACCTTGGAATGGACGCCGCCGAGGTCTTCGATCTCGAAGACCGCTGCACGGACCTCCGCGGGGACGCGGGGGTTGTCTCCGCGCGGATCGCCGGGAGGAGCGATGATGCCGAGGTCGCCGGCGAGATCGACCGGGACGTTGGCGCGGGCCTGCGCGTCGAGCGACTTGCTGCGGACCAGCTCACCCCACTGCGCGGCCCCAGGGGTCTTCTTGGCCGCGGCGAGCACGCCCTGCGCGTCGGCCTCGCTCGCGACCATGACGACGGAGACGCGGCGGCGCTCCGGGTCCTTGTATTCTGCACGGTGCGCCTCGAACCAGGCGCGGACCTCCGACTCGGGCACGTCGGCGGGCGTCGGGGCGCCTTTGCGCGCCTCGGCGAGCATCGCGTCGCGGAGGATCGCCCGGAGCTCCTGCTGGGCAAGGGGATCCTTGTCGTAGCCCTTGGCCGTCGCCTCCATCGCGAGGAGCTCGACGGTGATCATCTCGTCGAGGAGCTCCTTGCGACGTTCGGCCGACTGGTACCGGAGCCGATCGAACTGGTCCATGTGCTCGAGCGCGGCGGTGTAGTCGCCGAGCGTGATCGTCGTGTCGCCGACCCGCGCGAGGACCTGCGCGGCTTGCTCGTCGGTCAGGAGCGTCGTCGGAGAGGGCCCAGCATCGGACGCTTTGCTGCCGTCGCACGACTTGCAGCCGACGACCGCTGAGCTGCCCGCGAGGACCGCGATGGCGATGGCGAGCGTGACGCCACGGTGTCGGCGCTTCTGGATCGTGTCCTGCTGAGGCCTCGTCACGGCCGCGAAACCTAGCACAATGCCCGCGCCTGCGCCGGGGAGGAGGCTCGGGCACGTCCCGGCGACGGCCGTCCCGAGCTCGAGCCTCCGCACCGGCCGGCGTGCGCTTCTGCGCGTCGGGTGCGGCTCGCTGTTGCGTGCGGGAGCCGTGCCGGGTAATCACCCCCCCACATGCGCGATCCCCTCCAAGGGCCGCAATCCGGTCCACGCCTCGACACCATCGCGCCGCCCGCGCGCGATTCCCGTCTCCGCTACCGTCGCATCATTCTGAAGCTCAGCGGAGAAGCTCTTTGCGGCTCGGCAGGCGGCTTCGGCATCCAGCCCGAAGTCCTCCGCGCGACGGCCCAAGAGCTCGCCGAGGTCTGGAACGCCGGTGTCCAGGTCGGCATCGTCGTCGGCGGCGGCAACATCTTCCGCGGCCTCAAGGGCGCCAGCGCCGGCATGGACCGCGCGCAGAGCGACTACATGGGCATGCTCGCGACCGTCATCAACTCGCTCGCGCTCCAGGATGCGCTCGAGCAGGCCGGCGTCCCCACGCGCGTGCAGACGGCGATCGAGATCCGCCAGATCGCCGAGCCGTACATCCGGCGGCGTGCGGTCCGTCACTTCGAGAAGGGACGCTTCGTCATCTTCGCGGCCGGTACGGGCAACCCGTACTTCTCGACGGACACCGCTGCTGCGCTCCGCGCGATGGAGGTCCACGCGGACGCGCTCTTCAAGGCCACGAAGGTCGAGGGCGTCTACGACAAGGACCCGGTCAAGCACCCCGACGCGAAGATGTACGACCGCATGGCCTTCGCCCGGTTCATCAACGATCGAATCGGCGTGATGGACTCGACCGCGGCCACGCTCTGCCGTGACAACAACATGCCGATTCGCGTCTTCAAGCTGACGACGCCCGGCAACATCAAGCGCGTCGTCTTCGGCGAGCCGATCGGCACGACCGTCGAGGGCTGAGCAGAACGCGGGGTGGGCGCATGCTTGCGCTCGCCCGATGACCTCCGCTGGATCGCTTCCTGCGTGATCGGATCCGATGCGATCGGATCTTCAGGCAGCTCCCCTGTTCATCGGTGGTGTCGCGGTCGGGCTCATCCTCGCCGGCGTGCCACTCCTCGCCATCGAGGCAATTCGCCGCGTGCGAGCGCGGCGCGTGAGTCAGATGGTGTTCATCGACGGCGTGTATCCGATCGATGAGATCGTGCTCGACGCCCGACCGGCAGAGGAGGGGAACTCCACCGAGCCACCTCGTCTGGTGAGCGAGATGCCGGAGTTCGCTCCGATGAGCCAGCGCTGGTAGAGCTCGGGCGCGACTGCGTATCAGGCCGAGCGCTGGGCAGGGCGGAGCAGCTGGGTCGGCTCGTCCCATTCGTTCTCCGCGCGCGCGTGGTGCACCGGCGGATGCTCGCTCGCGTGGCGGCCGGTCTGGACGCTGCGAAGGCGGCGCGCGTTGAGGGCAGCCTTCGCCTCGAGCAGATCGCCCTGGAATTCGGCGGCCGACGAGTAGCGGAAGGACGCGTCACGCTCCATCGCGCGGGCGACGATCCGATCGAGGACGAGCGGGATCTCCGGACGGAGCGAGCGAAGCGGCGGGAGCGAGCGGACGAGCACCGAGACGACGACCTCGCGCGCGTCCTTTCCGGGGAACGCGCGCTGACCCGAGAGGACCTCGTAGAGGATGACACCGACGGCGTAGAGGTCGATGCGCGCGTCGAACTCGCGCTTGCCGGAGACCTGCTCGGGCGACATGTACTCGGGCGTCCCGACGACCTGACCTGCGCGCGTGAGCGTCGCGTCGTCGCGGAGCATCGCCGCCGCGCGTCGGCACATGCCGAAGTCGAGTAGCTTCACGAGCGGTCCGCAGCCGCTCCGCGGGACGAGGAACACGTTGTCCGGCTTCACGTCGCGGTGGACGACGCCGACTGCGTGCGCGGCGTCGAGCGCGGAGAGGAGCTGGAGCGCGATGTCGATCGCGTCCTCCGGCGAGAGTCGACCGAGGCGGTGGAGGCAGCGGGTGAGGGTCTCGCCGTGGAGGCGCTCCATCACGAGGTAGGGGCGCCCGTCTTCGAGATTGCCGGCGTCGGACACCGCGCAGACGTTGGGGTGATGAATCGCGGCCGCGGCGCGCGCCTCACGGGCGAGGCGAGCGTTGGCTTGGACGTCACGTGCGCCCTCCTTGATCATCTTGAGCGCCACGAGCCGGCCGAGACGGAGATCGTGAGCCTCGTAGACGATGGCGCAGCCGCCACGACCGAGCTCGGCGCGCAGCGCGTAACGACCGGCGAGCGCGGTCGGGCGCGGCGCTCTCGAGTCACGCGTTCCCGGCGCAGCGTAGTTGGGGCTCGTGCTCCAGCCACTCGCAGCGTTCGGCCGCCCGCTCGCGTGGAGGTGTCCCGGCGTCCTCGATCGATCGGTCACGGAGGCCAGGTGTGCAACGCTCGTACCGTGCGGGCGGCCGGGGCACGGACGATCCAGATCGTGCAGCTCCTCCTGCGCAGAGGAGAGAGAATTCACGGCGTTCGTCGGGTATCGGTCTCGGCTCACCCTTCGAGGACGCTGGGCGAAAGCGGTATCACTGGATCTCTTTCGCCGGATCGATCGCGGACAGCGGCACCCGGCTGGAGCACGGAGCGAACGCCGTCGCCTTCCGGTGACTCAGGAGCCCGTGTCGGCGTCGAGCGCTGTCCGGATCAGGCTTGCGACCTGGATCGGGCTCGACTCGTCGACCACGCCGAACACCGCGCGCGCGTCGAGGATGGTCACGGCCACGGATCCGCAGGCCTCCTCGAGAGGCTGGGCCGCGCCCTCGTCGAGACGCACCACGACGGCTGCGCCTGCGAGGGCCATCGGCCAGAGCGGCGCGTATGCAGGCACGAGCGGCAATGCGACGACGTCGAGCTCCACGCCGTCGCCGAGACGGATCGTGGAAAGCGAGTGGGGGACGGGCAGCGGCGGTGCCGGGTCCGCCGGCGGTACCGCGTCGGCGAGTGAGAGGACCGTGTGTCCGAGGACGGCGAGGCGGGCCGCCGTCGCGGCGACGACGAGGCGTGCGGCGCCCACGAAGCCGGCCGTCTTCGCGCGAGCCGCCGAGGCGCGCACGAGGTGAAGCTGGTCGGCGCCGCAGAGCTGCACGCGCGAGGACGCGTGTCCGAGCTGCTTGATCCGGCCCTTCGCGTCGAGCCGGATGGCGGCATCGAGGATGTCGGCGTCGGAGTGAGGGAGCTCGTCGAGCAGCTCGTCGAGCATGGCCGGCACCCGGAGGCGCGCGAGCACGTGCTGATCGATCGCGTGGAGAGCTTCGCCGGTGCTGCCGTCGGCCGCGATCAGCGTTCCGTTCGGGAGTGTGCCGGCGCGCTCTCGGAGCTCGGTCGCCTTCTCGGCGAGCGCGCGGGCCTCCTCGACGAGCGCGCGCGTGGGCACGTTGATCCGCCGCATGATCGCGGGGGCGCCGGGCGCGAAGGTCGCGGTTCCCTCCCGCTCGGAGAGCATGCGCGTGATCGCCTTCAGGCCTTCGAGCCGGACGTACACGGCGTCGACGACCTCGCCGGAGGCGATGCGTACCTCGCCGGAGCCCTTCGATGTCGAGACCGTCAGCGTTCCCGAGCGCCTCTCGGTCGAGAGGACGACGAGGAGATCGGCGAGCGGCGCGTGCTCGAGCGAATGCGACGAAGGCGCGAGGCTGAGATGCCGGGGATGGTCCGAGTTGCCGGGCGGCTTCGCGAGCTCGCCGATGCGCGCGATGATCCGGTCGACGTCCTTGCGGACGATCCGCGAGTCGCTCTCGGTCCCCGTCTCCGACTCGACGAGCACGATCAGCGGCGGAACCTGCGGCAGCTCCACCGAGAGAGCGTCGATGACACCGAGGTTTCCGTCGAGCGGCTCGGCGACCTCGCGCGCGGCGATCACGACGTCGTACGCTCCCGCCTTCGCGCGCTCGCATGCCATCTGCGAGCCATTCGCGAGCGAGACCTTGAGCCCGCGCTCACGGAGCACACCCGCGAGCTCGGCGAGCGCATCGACGTCGTGGTCGACGAGGAGGACACGACTAGCCGGCATTCGGTGCTCCGACGGCGGAGAGACGGCGCTCGATGATGTCCGCGAGGAGCGGATCGGCGGCGTGCACACCTTGGAAGCGCTCGCCGACGATTCGACCGCAGCAGACCCACGTGTTGTGCTCGGCCTCGATCACGATCGCCTCGACGTTGTCGCAGCCGGGCTCGGAGCGGACGTCGTGGACGCGCGGTGTCCCGACCTGACGCGCCGCTGCCGCGAGCCCGAGGCCGGGCTGGAGGGTCGTCGTCACCAGGGATTCGCCGCCGCGTTGTGCTTCCTTGCAGGCGCGCGCGGCGAGCGCGAAGAGCGCCGAGCATGCGATGTCGAGCGGGTACGAAGAGCGCGGCCCCGCGTCCAGCATCGGGCGGGAGAGCAGCGCGTCGACGATCTCGTTCAGCTGGAGGCCGTCAAGCGAGAGCGCATGCACCGGCGAGCGAGCGTCGTCGACGGCGCGTGCGCGGGCCGTCTTCACGAGCCGCCGGAGCGTCGTCCCGTCGTGCGGGAACGTGGCGACGCCGACGGCGACGGGCGGCCCCTTGCTGCGAGGGTCCGGCGATCGGGAGCTGCCGCTTCCGCTCTGTCCGCCGCTGAAATGAGAGCCACGCGGCCTGGCGCGACGATCACCGAGGAGCCGCGCGAGAATGCGGCGGCGGCAGGACTGGGCGCCGAGGCCGGTGGTCTCCGGCAAGAACACGAGGAGATCTCCGTCCTCGAGGCCGCAAAGCGCGTCGGTCGTGCGGACGATGTCGGCGATCTCGCGCGTGGCCTCCTCACGTCGGTTCGGCCTGTCGCCGGGGATCGTGATCGCCAGGACGCTGCATCGCCGGTCGTGTCGCTGTGCGAGCGTGAGCAGGCGATCGGCGACGGTGCGGAAGTGCTTCGGCGGGAAGACGCGCACGCTCTCGTCGATCGGATCCTGACGGTCGACGATCGAGAGCATCGCGGCGGCGAGGTCGGCGAGCTGGGCGATGTCCGCCTCCACCGCGGCCGGAGCGCGGTCGAGGATGAGCATGCCGATCGGGCCCGAGGCCACGATGAGTGGAACGACGCGGGCCGCGCGTGCCTGGACGAGACGCGAGAGGTCGGCGGGGGCGCAGGTCGATGGCAGATCGAGCGCCGTGCCGACCGAGGCGAGCAAGACGCGCTCGCTGTCGTCGTCGCCGAACGTCGCGTAGAGCGCGACGCCCTGCGCGGAGCTGAGCTGCGAGACGCCGTCCACGATCGTCCGTACGGCGTCCGAGGGAGCGGCGCCGCGTGCGAAGCGGACGAGCCGATCGTACGTCTCCAGGCGCTTGCGCTCGCGGGCGAGCTTCGCCTCGAGGGTCGTCACCTCGCGCTTGCGTGCCTGCTCGGCCTTCACGTCGTCGAGGACGCGCGCGATGGCCTCGCCGGTCGGGGGCGCGACGAGGACGCCGCCGGCGCCGAGCGAGAGAGCCTCGGGGCCTCGATCGAGCTCGGCCGGATGCAGGACGATCTGCACGCGAACGCCGGGCGACACACTCGGCAGGTGATGGCAGAGCGCAAGAGCCGCGCCGCCCTCCACGCGGAGCTCCACGAAGGCGACGTCGATGCGGCCTTCGGTGGCGACCTTCACCGCCTCCTCGACGGAGGCTGCCGTGAGATGGAGGTCGCCTGCGTCGTGGACCACGTGCGCGAGCGCGCGGCGTACGTCCTCGTCCTCGACGACGACGAGCACGCGGAGCGACGCAGCCTGGCTCGCGCTCATCGTGGCGCGGCCTCTCGTGTGGCGACGCGACCCGAGAAGACATGGCGCGCGGGGCCGCGCATGATCGCGTGTCCCTTTGCGTCGAGCCGGATGTGGAGCACGCCGCCCGGAAGCTTCACGGCGACCTCGGTGTTGGCCGGTGACCAGCCCTTCTCCACGGCGACCGCGACGGTCGCGCACGCGCCGGTCCCGCAGGCCTGCGTGATGCCGACGCCCCGCTCCCAGACCACCAGATCGATCTCCGTGGGCGATCGCACGACGGCGAACTCCACGTTCGTCCCCGCCGGGAAGCGCGGGTGCTTCTCCACGCGCGGGCCGATGCGCCGAATGTCGTCCATGGAGGCCGCACGTCGCGTGATCGCGTGCGGGTTGCCGGCATCACCGAGGGAGAGCTCCCAGACGTCGCCGTCGAGGTCGAGGCGGACGTCTTCGGTCCAGCGCACGACCCCCATGTCGACGGTGATGAGGCCGCGCTCGTCCCGGTCGTCGATCGTGCAGGGCTTCACGCCCGCGTCGGTGTCGAAGGTGAGCGTCCCGTCGATGACCCCGCGTGTGCGCGCCACGTGGAGCGCGACGCAGCGGAGCCCGTTCCCGCACATCTCCGGGATCGAGCCGTCCGCATTGATGACGACCATGCGCCCGGCCGCGCCCGAGGTCTTCGCGGGGAGGACGAGGAGCACGCCGTCGGCGCCGATGCCGAGCCTGCGGTCACAGAGCTCGCGTGCGCGTTCGACCGACACGGCATCCGTGCGCTCTGCCTCGACGACGACGAAATCGTTGCCGAGGCCTTCGTACTTGTAGAAGCCGAGATCTCCTCCGTCGTTCGGAGCGAGCTGCCCAGCTCTTGCGGAGCTCTCGAGGCCCACCATACGCACGACTGACGTTATCACGGCCGGCGCATGCATGCGTGCGCGCCGTGCGTGCGTGCCGCGCGGGCGCCGTCACACGGGTCGGAGTAGCCGGGCGAGTAGGGTGTTTTCGTCGAGCCCGGCCGGGTCGACGGCGACGAGCTTCTTCTGCGAGGTCTCGCCGCGAACGATTGTGACGTTTCGCCGGGGCAGCCCCAGCGCCGCCGCGAGCACCCGCACGAGCTCTTCGTTCGCGGCGCCGTCGACCGGAGGCGCCGCCAGGGCCACCTCCAGCGCGTCGCCGCGAGGCCCCACGATGCGGCTCTTCTTCGCGCGCGGCTTCGCGTGCACCTCGAAGCGCATCGCCCCGTCCTTCTCGCTGAGCTTGATCGTCACGCTTCCCGACGCCACATCTGGCAGAGTAGCGAGAGCATGTCACGTCCAGGGCGGTTCACCATCGGCGAAGTAGGGGCTGGCGCCGCGACAACCCGCAGAGCTGAGTCCTCGGCTCGCGTCGACTCCATGCGCGCCGCAGGCGCACCTCTGCGGGTGGTCGGGGCGCGAGCCCCAAACGCGCACGTCGCGCTCGTAGCGGGCCTCTGCGCCAAGCTCACCGTGGAGTCCTGATGCGTACCGTCGTGCTCAGCGGTTTCATGGCCACCGGCAAGAGCACCATCGGTCGCCTCGTCGCCGAGAAGCTCGGGCTGCCGTTCCTCGACACCGACGCGATCCTCGCAGAGGAGGTCGGCCGGCCCGTGGGCGAGATCTTCGCGGCAGAGGGCGAGGCGCGCTTTCGCGATCACGAAGCACGGATCATCCAGCCGCTGCTCGCAGACGGCGTTCCGCGCGTGCTCTCGTTCGGCGGCGGCTCGATGACGATCCCGCGCGTGCGTCACGCCGCGCTCGAGGCGGCGACCGTCGTGACGCTGACGGCCACGCCCGAGACGATCGCGGCGCGCGTGCCCTCGCCGACGGATCGTCCGAACCTCGGAGCAGCCTCGGTGCTCGATCGCGCGCGTGACCTCATCGCCCTCCGTCGCGAGGTCTACGGCGAGTGCCACGCGTCGATCGCGACGGACGGGCGCGCACCCGAGGAGATCGCAGCGTGCATCGTCGAGCTCGCGCGTCGCGATACCGTCGCGATCCCGCTCGGCGTGCGCTCGTACGTGGTGGAGCTGACTCACGGCCGCCCCGACGTCCTCGGCGCGGCGCTGAAAGAGCTCGCCCCGTCGAGCATCGTCACGGTGACGGACGAAAACCTCGTCACCATGCGCGGCGCCTGGCTCGACGCAGCGCTCGCATCGCTCGGTCTCCGTGAGACGCGCATCGTCCTGTCCCCGGGCGAGGCGAACAAGACGCTCGCCTCGATCTCCCGCATCTGGGACGCCGCGCTCTCCGAGGGCGTCGATCGGCAAGCCGTCGTCGTCGCGTTCGGTGGAGGCGTCGCCGGCGACCTCGCGGGCTTCGCCGCCTCGACGCTCCTCCGCGGCGTCCGCTGCGTGCAGGTCCCGACCTCGCTCCTCTCGATGGTCGACTCGTCGGTGGGCGGCAAGACGGGCTTCGACCATGCTGCAGGGAAGAACCTCCTCGGCGCGTTTTTCCAGCCGTCGCGTGTCGTCATCGACCTCGAGCACCTGAAGACTCTGCCGCCGCGCGAGCGTCGGGCCGGCCTTGCGGAGGTGGTGAAGATCGCGCTCGTGCGCGAGCCGCCGCTGCTCGAGCTCCTCGAGTCACGCGCCGAGGCGATCGCGCGTGGTGACCGGGACGTTCTGCGCGACGTCGTCCGGGCGTCGGTGATCGCGAAGATGCGCGTCGTGCGCGAGGACGAGCACGAGACCGGCGCGCGCGCGCTCCTCAACCTCGGGCATACGCTGGGCCACGCGCTCGAGTCGCACGGCGGATACGCGCGCTGGCTCCACGGCGAAGCGGTCGCGATCGGCACGGTGCTCGAGATCGCCGCCGCGGAGCGTCTCGGCCTCACGCCGGCGGGGACGAGCGAGCGCGCTGCGTCGCTGTTCGAGCGCTTCGGCCTCCCGACGACGGTCGACCTCGCCACCGTGGACGCGGCGTGGCCCTACGTGATGAGCGACAAGAAGCGGACGCTGTCGGCAGTGAAGCTGCCGGTCGTGACGGGCCCCGGCGAAGGTCGGGTGGAGCGCGTCGAGCTCGATGCGCTGCGCGCGGCCGTCACGGGCGCCGAATGACGGCGCCCATGACAACTGCTCGAGCGGTGCCTTCGTGATCCCGAGAGCCTCCTGGAGGCACCGCGATCGAAGTGACGCCGTGCTCGCTCGTGCGCGAGCATGTGGCGACGTTCCTGGCGCACTCCCGCGAGAGCCACGGCTCGCCGCTCTCTCGCTACGCTCTGCGCTCCAGACGCGCTCGGGCAGGAGCGGCGACGGCTGACCCACGACCGTCGCGCGATGATCGGATTCAGAACGTGAAGCCGCCGTCGACCTCGAGCGTCGTCCCGTTGACGTAGTCGTTCTCGAAGACCGCTTGGATCATCTTCGCGATGTCGTCGGGAAGCCCGATGCGGCCGGCGGGGATACGCTGCTTGTACGCCGCGACCCGGGGCTCGGGGATGCTGCGGAACATCGGGGTGTCGATGAGCCCTGGGGCGATCGCGACGACGCGGATCTTGAAGAACGCGAGCTCCTGTGCCCACGTGCGCGTGAGCGCGTCGACGGCTGCCTTCGTCGCGGCGTAGGCCGATTGCCCGGCATTGCCACGACGCGAGATCGACGAGAGGTTCACGATCGCGCCCTTCGACTTCGCACGGATCATGTGCGTGATCGCCGCGCGGGCGACGAGGAACGTCCCGGTGAGGTTCGTCTGCAGCGTGTCGTTCCAGCTCTCGAGGTCGAGCGTCTCGATGCCACCGCGCGTGAGTTTCACCAGCGCCCCGTCGCGCAGGATCGCCGCGTTGTTGACGACGCCGTCGATCCGGCCGTACTCGGCGGCGATCCGGTCGACCGCGGTCGCGACGGCGGCGGGATCGCGCACGTCGGCCTCGACCGAGAGCGCGCCATCGAGGGCACATGGGACCTTGTCGATGGCGCCGACATGTGCGCCGGCATGCACGAGACGCTCGACGACCGCGCGGCCGATTCCGCCCGCAGCTCCAGTGACGACGACGACGCGATCAGTCAGGTCCATCGATGTTCAGCTCCGAGGCTTGTTCCAGAATCGCTCGGGGAGGAGCGCCGCCGGCTGCCCCATCGTCTTCGCGAAGTCGGGCACGTCCTTGACGACGACAGACCCGAGGCCGACCGTCGCCTCGCGTCCGATACGGACGTTGTCGACGATGGTCGCGCTCGGCGCGATCCACGCGTGGTCGCCGATCACCACGCTGCCTGCGATCTGCGCGGTGCCGATGATGACCGCGTGCTCGCCGATCACGACGTTGTGCGCGATGTGGACGAGGTTGTCGATCTTCGCGCCCTTCTTCACGATCGTGTCCGCGAGCGACCCGCGATCGATGCACGCGTTCGCGCCGATGTCGACGTCGTCCTCGATCACGACGCCCCCGATGTGCGGGAAATGCTCCCACGTTCCATCGGCTGCGCGCTGGTAACCGAAGCCGGACGTGCCGATCACGGCGCCTGCGTGGATCGTGACGTCGTTGCCGATGCGAACGCCGTCGTAGAGGTGGACGTTTCCGTGGAGCACCGAGCCTCGGCCGATCGTGCAGCGACCGATGTTGCAGCCCGGACCGACGTGGGCCGTGGGATCAATGTGCGCGTCGGGATGCACGACCGCGCTCGGATGGACGCCGGCAGGCGGCTTCGGTGGAGCGAACCACGCCCGCACGAGGCGAAGGAACTCGAGCCGCGGGTCGGCGACGACGATGATCGCCTTGTCCGCCGGCGGATCCGCGAGCTCGGTCAGCTCCGAACCGCAGAGGATGACGGAAGCCTTCGTTTTTCGGAGCCACGCCTCGGCGCTGCCGTACCCGGGACGGATGAACGCAAGCCCTCCCGGCTCGGCGGTGTCGAGCGTCACCGGTCGGCTGAACGTCACCGCGCGTGACCCATGGAACGCGAGGACCACGTTACCGAGGCGGTCGAGGACTTCAGGGATGCCGTGCAGGGTCATGGCCGCCGAAGGCTAGAGGGCGGCTGCGCGCGATTCCAGCGAATACCAGCGCGGAGGTCGGGTTGGAGCACGCAGGGGCTCGACGGAGGCGCGCGCGGTCATTGCCGCGGAGCTCCAAAGGCAGCCTCGACGCGGATGCGAGCGCGCCCTCGGCGGAGCAGGTAGCGGAGGCGTGGACGGAGGAGCTGAAGACGCGGCTCGACGACGTCGTGATCGGCGCGCTACTTCTTCATCGCAGCGTAGAAGACCGCGTCGCGGCGGCGCACGCGGAGGAGGAGCTGCCCGTCCTTCGCGGCCTCGGAGAGCTGCGTAGCTGACGGCTCGGAGAGCCCGTCCGCCTCGACGATGACGTCACCCGGCTTGAGACCGGCGCGATCGGCCGACGAGCCCGGCGCGATGCTCGTGATGACGGGAAGGGGCTTCGCCGGAAGCCCGAGCTGCGCCGCCTGCTGGGCGGTGAGATCGCGCACCGTGAGGCCGAGTCCAGCCTGCGGGACGCCCTGCTGCTGCACGGGGAGGGGAGGTACTGCCGCCTCGGGCCGTGCCGTCAGGAGCGTGCTCGAGCCGTAACGCTTTCCGTCGCGGATGATCTCGAGGTTCACGGTCTGGCCGACCTCGTGGGCGATCACCTCGCGAACGAGCTCGCGACCGTCGGTGACCTTCTTCCCTCCGACGGCGGCGATGATGTCCCCGGGCTTGATGTTCGCCTTCTGCGCCGGGCCGCCGTCGGTGATCGAGTTGACGAGGACGCCCGAGCGCGCGTCGGAGAGCTTGAGCGCGCTCGCGAGCTCGGGGGTGAGGTCCTGGATGCCGACCCCGATCCAAGCGCGCTCGACCTTGCCCTTCTTCACGATCTGCTCGGCCACGCGCCGCGCGAGGTTCGACGGGACGGCGAAGCCGATTCCGGCGCCGCGGCCGACGATCATCGTGTTGATGCCGAGGACGCTCCCGTTGAGATCGCAGAGCGGCCCGCCCGAGTTGCCAGGGTTGATGCTGGCGTCCGTCTGGAGGTAGTCCTCGATCGCGTTCATCCCGAGGCCGCCGCGACCTTTCGCGCTGAGGACACCGGTCGTGACGGTGTAGCCGAGCCCGAAGGGCGAGCCGATCGCGACGACCCACTCGCCCACGCGCGCGGCGTCGGAATCGGCGAACTTCGCGGCGGTGAGGCCGGGCGCGTCGATCTTGATGACTGCGAGGTCGGTCGAGGGATCGCGGCCGAGGAGCTTGGCGGAGAACAGGCGCCCGTCACGGAGCCGGACGTTGATCGTGAGCGCGTGATCGATGACGTGGTTGTTCGTGAGGATCGCGCCGTCAGAGGTGAAGACGACGCCGGAGCCGGTGCCCCGGGCGATCGGCGAGTCCTGGTTCTTGCCGAAGAAGCGGAGGACCTGATCCGCGTTCTCGTCGCGCGCGGTCACTTCGATCTGCACGACGGCAGGGCTCACACGGTCGGCGACCGCGACGAACCCATCCGACAGCTTCTTCGCCTCGGCCTGCGCTGCTGCGGCGCCCTGTGCGAGCGCCGGGGGCGCGAGCGCTACCGCCGCGAGACCGAGCGAGAGGACGGGAGCCAGACCGCGAATGCCGAAAGACCGCATGAAGCCTCCGAAGGACACCTTGCAAGACCGAGGGCGTTGGCGTTGCCGTTCACCGAACGGTCTCGAAGGTTCGACGATTGTCGGAAAGGAACGTATCACCGGCCCCGATCGATCTCTCCTTTATCGGCAGAGATCGGGGCGGGCAGAACGTGGAGCGCGCGTCAGTCGCGGGTCAGGCGTAGCGCTCGACGATGCGCGACCACGGACGTGCGCCCGTGGAGAGGGCTCCCTCGTTCAATGGCCCCGAGGGAGGATCCAGATCCGTGAGCTCGAGCGTCGCTGCGCCGCGCATCGAGGCGAGCCGTCGGCCCAGCCGGACGAGCGTTGCCACGAGCGGTCGCGGATCGAGGGCCGGGTCGACGGCGAAGCGTCCGAGCAGACCTCGGCGCGCCGGGACGAACGGCGGATCGAGCGACATGACCGTGAGGCTCGAGCTCCCGCGGACGACCTGATGCTCGTCGACGACCACGACCTCGCATTGATCGAGGGACCCGGCCGGACGTGCGAGGTGCGCCGCGAGCGCCCCGACGAAGGTCGCCTCGACGGCGCGCGGCCGATCGAAGCGGATGTCTCCCTGACTGCGTCGTCGCGCCGCGAGCGACGTGTCGAGCATCGCGATCGCGAGCGCATCGTCGGGCGTCGCAAGGCGAGCGACCCACGGACCGCTCGAGGTGCCGGGATCATCGGCGCCGTCCGTGGCGAGTCGCGCCGTCCATGACACGGGCGAATAGCCGACCTTCGCGTAGAACGCGTGGGCAGGGTTCGGCTCGAGGACCTCGGCCGCCATCACGACGGGGGCGCCTCGGCTCATGTGCCGGGCGACCTGCGCGAGCGCCTCCAAGAGCGCGCGTCCGACGCCGCGTGAGCGCGTCCGCGTGGAGACGATCAGCGAGCGCACCTCGCAGGTGAACGGCGTCGTCTCGTCGATCCCGTGACGCTCGAACCAGCCCTCGACCTGACCGACGATGCCGAGGTCGGTCTGGGCCACGAGGTGGATGTGCCGGCCGAGCACGGGCTGTCCGCCCCGCACCCGCGCGTCTTCCGAGAGGCGCTGTGCGAGCTGCTCGTAGACGCGAGGGTCACGCGTCCCGGCGTAGCCACCCCAGGCCTCGTGCGCGTCCCAGAGCTCGCGCCAGAGCCCGGCGATCGCGCGGCCCTCGTCGGCGTTGGCCGCGCGGACGATGACAGACGGAGCGTTCGTCACGGCGGCCATCGCTCACCGGTGCCCTCGGGCAGCTCGAGGTCGATCGACGCGAGCGTCAGCCCATGCGGCGGCGCGGTCTGACCGGCCAGCGCGCGATCCTTGCCGGCGATCGCACGCGCGATCGTGCCTTCTTCGAGATGACCGCGACCGACATCGACGAGCGTGCCGACGAGGATGCGCACCATGTTGTAGAGGAATGCGGTTCCTTCGATCGTGATGCTCCAGCGGCGCTGATCGTGTCGCGCGAGCTCGACCCCGTAGATCGTGCGAACGGTCACGTCGCGCTCGTCACCGGCAGAACGGAACGCCGCGAAGTCGTGGGTGCCCACGATCGCTCTCGCCTCCCGCTCCATCCGGTCCATGTCCATGTCGTAGCCGATCCTCCACGCGCGGTTGCAGAGCAGCGGGTCGCGCACCTTGTCGAAGAGGAGATCGTAACGGTAGCGCTTCTTCTTGCTGGCGAAGCGCGGCGAAAAACCGATCGGGACGATCTGAGCCGAGCGGACCGCGACATCTTCCGGCAGATGCTGGTTGAGCGTGAGCACCCAGCCGCGTGGCGGCATGGCGATGTTCGCGTCGAACGCGGCGAGCTGACCCTCTGCATGAACACCGGCATCGGTGCGGCTCGTGCCTCGAGGTCCCGCTGCACGCGGATCGACCGCCAGGATTGCGCCGCGCAGCGTGTCTTCGACGGTCCGAGCGTCCTTCTGTGTCGCCCAGCCCGAGAACCCGGTTCCGTCGTAGGCGACCTGCACGAGGACGCCGATCCGCCGCTCGAGAGCGCTGCTCGTTCCCTCCGCCTCGTTCGTGGCTGGAGGCGGGCTCGGTCGACTCGTACTCATGAGCCGTCGATGTTGGCGTCGGAGCCGGCGTCGACCGCCGGGCTCGAGCCGTCGGTCGGAATGAGCGGCTCCTCGTCCTCTGGCGGATTGCTCGCGCCCGTGACGAGCGTGGGAGCGGGGACGCAGGATCGCGCTGCGCAGAAGTTCGAGAGGCAATCCTCGTTGCGGAGGCACTCCTCACCGATGGGCCGGCGTGACTCGCCGCACGCGCCAACGAGCAACACGGCGAGCGGGGCGAGCGCGCACCCGATGGCGAGCAGCGTCCGCACGCTCAGCCTCCGTCGGTGTCGGCGTCGGCGGAGATGTCGGCGTCGAGGTCGAGGCTCGCGTCGGTGACGCTCGAGTCGGTCCGACCTCCGCCTTCGGGAACGACGTCCGCGTCGCGCGTGCCGCCGGCGCTCGGCGCGCAGACGGCGGGGTCCGAGCAATCAGGGGTCACGCCGTCGACGCCGCACGCGCCGAGCTGGGTGGCTGCGAGAACGGCGAGCGCGGAGAAGCCCATGATTCCGAGCTTCGTCCTCTCGCTCGCGTTCTCGCTCGCGCCCATCTCACTGCCTCGGGACGAAGTTGATGGGGATGTTCACGTCGACGCAGCCGCCCTTCGGAGCCGAGAAGCTCGCGCCCCGGAAGTAGCCCGCCACGCACTGCGCGACCGACGGCGAGCCCATCTCGTTGCTCGCGATCCCGGCGGAGCACACCTGGCCGTTCGCGCCGATACGGACGGCAACCGTGACCTTGCCGCGCAGCGTCGGATCCTGCGCGAGCGCGTTGTCGTAGCAGCGATGGGCCTGCTTGACGCGGAACTGGAGTCCGTTCTCGAGCTCGGAGCTGTTGACGCCCGAGCACTTTTTCGCGTCGCACTGGTTGTTGCTCGCCTGCGTGGCGACGACCTTCTTGCCGGCGTCCTCCGGTCCGGCGTCTTCGACCGGCGGAGGCAGCGGGATGTCCTCGTCCGGGTTGCGTCCGACGGTCGCCGCCGGAGGCGGCGCCGCGTCGATGTAGACGACGGGCGGCGGAGGAGGCGACTGCGACAACTTCCACGCGACGGCGCCGCCGATGAAGCCGACGAGCACGACCGCGATCACGACATACTTGCCGCTTCCGCTGGTAGGAACCCCGGCGGGGGAAGACGGAGGCGGTGCTTGCGAGGCCATCTAGAGCTTTACCTGAACCGAAGAGCGAAGGGCGGTGCCGAACAGCGCGCCCGCCGAGTATACGGAGATTTGGGTGGTGGTGAAGCGCGTCATTCGGGCGCGGCGTCATCCGTATCCGCGGCGGGATGCGCGGGATGCAGGTAAAGTGACAACGTCGTGTCGCCGTGACGTCGGCGCCGATCGAGCACGAGGTCGAGCGGAGCGGCGGGTTCGTCCGTCGAAGCGTGCTCCAGCACGAGGACGCCGGACGGGGCGAGGTGTCGTGCTGCCTTCGCCATGAGGTCGGCGAAACTGGGCTCCCTCACGTCAGCGTAGGGCGGATCGACGAGGACGAGGTCGAAAGGGCCCTCGACCGTGTCCAGCGCGCGTTCGACGCGGGTGGCAATCACGGTGACCTGCGCGCCGACGTCGAGCGCGCGGACGTTCTCGCGGATGGCCGTGATCGCCGGCCGGGCGCTCTCGACGAGGACCGCCGAGCGCGCGCCTCGTGAGATCGCCTCGAGCCCGAGCGCGCCCGACCCGGCATAGAGATCGAGGACGCGGGGGCCAAGCTCTTCCGCAAAGACCCCAGCGGATGCCAGCATCGAGAAGAGGGCCTCGCGTACGCGATCGGACGTCGGCCGCGTCTCCTGACCTCGTGGAGCGGTCAGCGCTCGGGACCGGAAGCTACCGCCGGTGATGCGCATCTGCTCCCCAGACTAGGCATAGATTGGGGCCGGCGTCCCAACGACCCGTCGTCGTGGGCCGACGTACCCGTTACCCGCGGCGTCCGGTGGTAGGCGTTTGGGCGCTTCGGGGCGCGATCCGGGGGCACGACGGTGCCCGGAGAAAGTGCTGGGCTCGCCTTTGCTCAGCACGATGGATCCACGTTACGCTGCGGCCGATGCCTCGTCGCTGGCTCGCGTTAGTCCTCACCGTGCTCGCCGTCGTCCTCTCGCCGCGCGGTGCGCGCGCCGATCAATCGACGGCGCACAGCGTCTCGGTTGCCGTCCTCGCGCTCGACTCGGACGATGCCGAGGAGCAGGCCGACGCGCTCACGGGAGCGCTACGGTCGCGCATCCGCGCGGCCCAGGGCTGGTCGCTCGTCGAGACCTCGCAGTCGCTCGGCATGCTCACCGCTGCTCTTCGCTGCGCGACCAAGCCGATCAGCGCCGAATGCGAGCAGCGCATCGCCGAGCAGATCAAGTCCGAGCGCTACATCTTCGGCTACGTGACCAAGGGACCGCAGGCCGGACAGGTCACCGCCGAGATCCATCTCTACCAGAAGAGCAAGCCGGACACCGTCATCCGCGAGGCCTACGCGGACAACCTGAAGGACCAGAACGACGACACGCTCCGCAAGATCGCGCAGCGCGTCCTCGATCGTCTCGGAGGCAGCGCCGTCGGCACGATCATCGTCCGCATGGGCAACGAGAACGGCGAGGTCGTGATCGACGGAGACAAGCGCGTCCCGCTCGAGAACGGGACCGCACGGATCGAGCTCTCGCCCGGCGGGCACTCCGTCGAGGTCGCCGCCGGCCGGACCACGCAGAAGCGCAATGTGCTCGTGACCGCCGGTAAGGAGACCGTGGTCGACCTCGCGCTCGCGAGCACGGGCCCGACCGAACCGGTGAAGTCCGACAAGCCGTTCCCCACCCGCAAGGTCGTGGGTGGAGGCCTCATGCTCGGCGGCGCCGCGGCCGGTGCCATCGCGGTGATCAGCGCGCTCGCCTACGGCGATGCGCTCGACAAGGGGGAAACCATCCAGGCCTCGACGAACCCGCAGGACGCCAAGCTCCCGGCGGGCAAGAAGGCCGACGACGTCTGCGGCAAGTCCCTCGCCTCCAACGAGGCGATCTGCAAGGCGAACGCCGATGCGAACAGCGCCTCCACGGTCGCGTGGGTGACCGGCATCGGCGGAGGTGTCCTCCTGCTCGCCGGCGCCTACTTCCTCTTCACCGACGGCGGCGATCAGGAGAAGGCGGCCGCGAAGAACAAGACCCGGCTCGTCCCGAGCGTCGGGCAGAGCTCGGGCGGCCTGATCCTCACGGGCAGCTTCTGAGTCGACGGCTCGCTCGAGAGCTGTCCAGAGATGCTGGACAGCTCTTTCGCATCATCCTCTCTTCTCTTTGAGGGGGGACACCCCGCGAGCTCCCCGATCGTCCAATGCTCGGACGTCTCTTCAGGCGAGCACGTCGGCGAGTCGGTAGCGCCCGGCGGGGCGCCCGACCAGCCAGAGACCCGCGCGGAGCGCGCCGCGCGCGAAGAGATCGCGGCTCGACGCGCGATGCGTCAGCTCGATCCGCTCGCCGTCACCGAAGAGGAACGCGGTGTGATCGCCGATGACGTCGCCGCCGCGCATCGCGAGGACGCCGACCTCCTCGGGTGAGCGGGCGCCCGGCTTGCCGTCGCGGCCGGTCACGAATCGCGGCTCTTTCCGGCCGGCGGACTCTCGCGCCGACTTCACGACCTCGGCGAGGCGGAGCGCGGTGCCGCTCGGCGCGTCCACCTTCATGCGGTGGTGCGTCTCGACGATCTCGGCGTCGTACCCTTCGCCGAGCGCGATCACTGCGCGTTCGAGGAGCGCCGAGAGCACGTGGATGCCGACGCTCATGTTCGGCTCCCACAAGACCGGGACCCGAGCCGCGGCGGCGTCGAGCGCGGCGTTCCCCGCGTCGTCGAGGCCGGTCGTCCCGCTCGCGATCGCGACGTTGCCCTTCACGCACACCTCGCAGGCGCGCGCCAGCACCGCAGGCGCGGAGAAGTCGATCAGCACCTCCGCACCGGAGGTCGCGATCGCGCCGAGGTCCGACGTGATCGTCGCCCCGATCGGGCCGACGCCTGCGAGCTCGCCGGCGTCCTTTCCCTCGTCGCCGGAGCCGATCGCGCAGACGACCTTCGAGCCGCCTTCGTGCGCGAGGCGGACGACCGCGCGGCCCATACGACCGTTGGCGCCGAGAACGGCGATGCGCGTGCTCACCGGGCCTCGTACTTCTTCACTGCCGCGATCACCTTCGCTCGCGCCGGCTCCGAGATCCGCGCGAGCGGGCCACGGACGACGTCCTTCATCCGGCCGTGGTGGGCGAGCGCCGCCTTGACGGGCGAGGGGTTCGCCTCGACGAACATCGTCTCGTGCACGTTGCACAGCGCGAGGTGCTCGCGGCGGGCGTCGTCCCACTTGCCGTCGAGCGCGAGCCGCGTCGTCTTCGAGACCTCGGCCGGGTAGAGGTTCGACGTCACGCTGATCACGCCGCGGGCGCCGATCGAGATCATCGGGAGGGTGAGGGTGTCGTCGCCGGAGAGCACGCTGATGCGCGATCCGATCGTGCGGACGATCTCCTGTGCACGGAGGACGTTGCCGGTCGCCTCCTTCACCGCCACGACGTTCGGCGACGCTTCGCAGATGCGGGCGAGCGTGTCGGTCGTCAGGTCGATCCCGGTGCGGCCCGGGATGTTGTAGACGACGACCGGGACGTCGACGGACGCGGCCACGTCGACGTAGTGCTGGCGAAGGCCCTCCTGCGTCGGCTTGTTGTAGTAGGGCACGACGACCATCACGGCGTCGGCGCCGGCGCGCGCGGCGGCCTGCGATGCGTTGATCGTGCTTCGCGTCGCGTTGGTGCCGGTCCCGGCGAGGACGATGCACTTCCCCTTCGCGAGCTTCACGCAGCGGCGAACGAGCTCGAGCTGCTCCTCGTGATCGAGCGCGGGGCTCTCGCCCGTCGTGCCGCAGGGCACGATGCCCTGGACGCCGCCGGCGAGCTGTCCCTCGACGAGCTTGTCGAAGGCGTCCCAGTCGATCGACAGGTCGTCCTTGAACGGGGTGACGAGCGCGGTGAACGTGCCTTCGAAGCGGAGGGTCATGTCGCCAGCCTTTTTCGTATGGCGCCCAGCGTTATGCAAGAGACGAAGGTCTCCTGGCGGGAGGGGCGTCGCCCAAGACCATACACCTACATCGAGCGCGCTGCTGGACTCTGCCGGAGGCGGCGCGATCGGGCTCAGCGGTTCCGCGCGACCCGCTCGGCGAGGGCTGCGTGCAGCTCGCCGAGGTCGACCCGGTCGGGCTCAATCTCGCAGGCGATCGCGAGCTGCGCGAGCGCGCTTCGGTCCCGACCTTCGGCGAGGTGGAGGCTGGCGGCGGTGACGCGGTACTCCGCCCGGGTCGAGTCGAGCTCGATCGCTCGGGTCGCCGCTGCCATCGCCGAGTCGTAGCCGGACCTGGAGCGGAGGAGCGCACGGGCCCAGCGATGCTGGATGTACGCGTCGGTCGGGAGCTGCTCCACGATCCGCGCCCAGACCTCCGCTGCTGCGGCCCAGTCCTTCGCGACCTCGAGGGCCTCGGCCTGACGGCGGTTGATGCGCGTCTTCAGCACTTCCCTGAGGTACGCGTCGTACTCGGCGCGCTTTTGCGCGTTCGTGAGCGTCGCTTCGGCCACCGTCAACGCGTTGAAGACCGCGTCCACCTTGGCGCGAAGCGCGCCGATGTCCTTGCGGAACCACCGATCGGGATGGTGCTCCTTCGCGAGCGCGAAGTAGGCGCGCTTGATCGTCTTCGTGTCGTCCGTCGCGGCGACCCCGAGGAGGCGGTAGTGATCGATCCGGTTGAGCTTCTCGTAGAGCTCGGTGATCCGTCGCTGCATTGCCTCGGGCATCGCGATGGCGTGCATCGACGAGAGCGAGCTGGGAGGCGCCGGCGCCGAGTCCGGGTCACGATCGGGCTTTCGAGAGAGGCTTTCCTGCATGGGGGACGGCCGGGTGGCCTATCCCAACAATGATAGCAGCTCGACGGCCCAGGGAAAGGCTCGGCGCGGCCCCGGGCTCAGACCTTCATGATCGCCGCCCAGTTGTCGGCGATCTCTTGCGGCGTCCACACCGTGTCCGGCCCCTCCTTGAACTTCCCAGCCGACTCGACGACCTTGAACGCGTACATGCGGGCGCCGGCGACGGCGAGGACGTGTCCGGTCTTGTCCCCGCAGAGATCGCTCCCGAGGAAGAGCGCTGCAGGGGCGATGTGCTCCGGCGTCATCGTCTCGACGTTCTGGAACGCCGGCAGGTCTTCGGTCATCCGCGTCTTCGCGATCGGGGCGAGCGCATTGACGGTGATCCGGTGCTTCTGGAGCTCGATCGCCATCGTCCGCGTGAGCCCGTAGATCCCGGCCTTCGCCGCGGCGTAGTTCGCCTGGCCGAAGTTGCCGAGCATGCCGCTCACGCTCGTGGTGTTGACGATCCGGCCTCCGCCCCCGCGGCTGACGGCGTGCTTGGCGAAGGCCTGCGAGACGAGGAACGTGCCCTTGAGGTGGACGGCGACGACCGAGTCCCAGAGCTCCTCGTCCATCTTCATGAACGTCTTGTCGCGCAGGATGCCCGCGTTGTTGACGAGGACGTCGACCTTACCGAACGTCTCGACGCCGAGCGCGACCATCGCCTGCGCTCCTGCTGCCGTCGCGACCGAGTCGTGGCTCGCGACCGCGCGCCCACCGGCGGCCTCGATCTCCTTCACCACCGCGTCGGCCGCGCTCGACTCGCCGGCCCCGGTCCCGTCACGCATCCCGCCGACGTCGTTGACGACGACGGCTGCGCCCTCGGAGGCGAAGAGCAGCGCGTGCGCACGCCCGATGCCGTTGCCCGCGCCTGTCACGATCACGACCTTCTCGTCGAGGAGACCCATGCGAGCGACCTAGCGACATCGCGCGGACGCGGCAAGCACTGTCGTCGGCGTAAGCCAGCGGCCAGCGCGGCCATGCTACACTCGGGCGGCAAAGCCGAAGCGACGATCGACGGGCCTCGGGGCGGCCGCCTCGGCGTGCGTGTGTCGTCGGTTCGGGCGCGTCGACGGCGCATCCGAGGCACGATAAGACCAGGGCAACGCGATGAAGGACGCCTTCAAGACGCGAAAGATGCAGACGATCCCGCTGCCGCAGGCCGCCGAGCCTGCGTCGAACCAGCCTGCATCGAGCAGCAGCCGTGCGTCAACTATCCCGCTCGGGCCTCCATCTTCCGACGGCTGGCACACGGGCGACGCCGCGACCGAACGCACGACCGATCCGGCGATGGCGCTCCCCGGCCTCACGCTTCCCGGAAAGGACCGTGCGACGCTCACGGTCCTCGCCGGCATCAACGCCGGTCAGGTCTTCGCGCTCGACGGCACCGACCACGTCATCGGACGCGGCACCGAGGCGGACATCTGGGTCGACGACGGCGGGGTCAGCCGCCGTCATGCGCGGATCACGTGCCGCTCGGACGGTCGCTACTTCGTCGAGGACCTCGGCTCGACGAACGGCACCTTCGTCGGACCGCAGCGCGTCGATATCCTCGAGATCCGCCCCGGCGATCGGATCCAGGTCGGCCCCCACGTCACGCTCCGATTCCAGATCACCGACGACGCGGAGGAGGAGCTCCAGCGCCGCCTCTACGAGTCGTCGACGCGCGATGCGCTCACGCGTGTCTACAACCGCAAGTACTTCACCGAGCGGTTGACGGCGGAGGTCGCGTATTCGAGACGCCACCGCGTGAAGCTCGCGGTCATGATCCTCGACCTCGACGACTTCAAGGCGACGAACGACACCTACGGCCACCTCGCCGGCGACATGGTGCTCCGGCTCGTCTCGAACCAGATGCAGCGGCTGATCCGTCTGGAGGATCTCCTCGCGCGCTACGGCGGCGAGGAGTTCGTCATCCTCGCGCGCACGACCGGCAAGACCGACGCCGTGCGGCTCGCCGAGCGCATTCGCGAGTCGATCAGCAAGCTCGACATCCCGGTTGCTCCGGATCGCTCGATCCGCGGGACCGTCAGCATCGGTGTGGCCGCGCTCCCCGACGTCGCCCCCGAGGGCGGACCGAACGAGCTCCTCGCGCTCGCAGACGCTCGCCTCTACCGCGCGAAGGCCGAAGGGAAGAACCGTGTCTGCGCGGAGGGGGAACAGTGATGTCTAGAGGGACGTCGTTCGCGGTTGCTGCACTCGCCTTTGGCCTTGCGTCGTGCTCGAGCGACGATCCGGAGACGAAGGACACTGGCCCGTCTGAAGTGACGTTCCCGCAGGACTTCATGTGGGGCTCGGCGAGCGCCGCCTTCCAGGTCGAGAAGGGCCTCGGCAACACCGACTGGGGCATCTGGGTGAAGACGCCCGGCAAGATCAAGGGCGGCGACGATCCCGACGTCGGTGGCGCCGACGCCTTCGCGCACATCGATGAGGACGTCGCGCTCCTGAAGGCGGCGAACCAGAACACTTACCGCTTCTCGATCGACTGGGCGCGCGTCTACCCGACACGTGAAGCGTTCGACGCCGACCAGCCCGATGCGGCCGCGATCGCCGCCTACGACAAGCTCTTCGCCGCGCTCCGTGCCGCCGGCATCCGCCCGTTCGTGACGCTGCAACACTTCACGCTGCCCGACTACCTCTCCGATCCGAGCAAGCCCGAGGAGCCGCAGGGCTGGGAGCGGCCCGAGACGGCGACGGCGTTCGGGACGTGGTGCTCGCGCGCGGCGACCCGGTGGGGCGGCGAGGTCGACTGGTGGGTGACCATCAACGAGCCGCTCGTCGCGCCGCTCGCCGGCTACGTGCAGGGCTCCTTCCCGCCGGGGCTCGTGCTCAAGCTCAATCGCGCGCTCGAGGTCGGGCGCCAAGAGGTGCTCGGTCACGCGAAGTGCTACGACGCGGTCAAGGCGGCGGATACGACGGACGCCGACGGCGACGGCAAGGCGTCGTGGGTCGGCATCGTGCAGCACCAGCGCGCCGTCGAGCCGGAGAACCCCGATGAGCCGGCCGATGTCGCCGCCGTCGATCGCGTCCGCTACCTCAACAACCTCTGGTTCCTCAACGCGGTCGTGCGTGGCGATTGGGACGACGAGTTCGACGGCAAGCTCGACGGACCGAAGGATCGCAAGGGCGATCCGGCGCTCGCGAACCGCTCCGACTTCCTCGGCATCAACTACTACTCCGCGCTCACTGCGAGCGCGCGCGGCCTCGTCTTGCCGGTCGTCGACGCGGCGATCCGTCTCGAGCGCCTCCTCACCGATCGCCCGAAGACGGACTTCAACTGGGACATCTATCCCGAAGGCCTTCGCGTGATCCTCGAGGAGGTGCGGCCGTACAACCTCCCGATCGTGATCACCGAGAACGGCATCGCCGACTCCGCGGACAAGAATCGCGCGCGCTTCGTGCTCGAACATCTCTTCCAGCTCGGTCTCGCGCGGGAGTCGGGTCTCGACATCCGCGGCTACATGTACTGGTCGCTGCTCGACAACTTCGAATGGGCGCACGGCTTCTGTCCGCGCTTCGGGCTCCACACCGTCGACCGCGCGACCGGGCAGCGCGCCGTCCGCCCGAGCACGGCCCTCTACGCGAACGCCGCGAAGACCGGGAAGATCACGCGCGCGGAGATCGCTGCGCTGCCGCCGTACGCCGAGCCGACGTACTGCGAGTAGCCGCCGGCAGAGCTAGCCCCGGCCTTTCGACGCCCCGGATCGGTGCAAAACGGGGGCTCGACGAGGGCTGGCTTTCAACGCATGAGCTTGTGCCTCACAAGTGCGTAGCCTCCTCATCATCGGGGGCCGTGCCGAGGTCGTGGTATTTCCCGCAATCACTGATGCGCGCTTGGCTTCTGCCTCTTCTATTGCTCGCGGCCTGCAAGCCAGGTGGAACTTCGCCTTCGGGCGGTGACGCGTCGCCAGGCCGCGATGCGGCCCGGGACGAGCCTGGTGCAGCGGACGCCTCGGCTCTCGGTGCGCTCGATGGGGCTGCCCTCTACAGCTCGCTATGCGCTGTGTGTCACGGCGCCGACGGCACCGGATACAGGGCCGACAACGCTCCGTCCCTCGTCAACCGCACCTTCCTCGAGAGCGCCACCGACGAGCAGCTCCACCGCTCGATCAGAGACGGCCGCCCCGGCACCGCGATGGCGGCATATGGGACCGCTCGCGGCGGACCGCTCGACGACAAGGCCATCGCCCGGATCGTCACGTGGATCCGAGGGCACGGCCCCGCGCCGATGACGATCCCGCCCCGAGCCGTCGGCGACGCCGCGCGCGGCGCGCCGCTCTTCGCCGCCAACTGCGAGCGATGCCACGGTACCGCGAAGGCGCGGGGAAACGCCGTCCATCTCGCGAATCCTCGCTTCCTCGAGAGCGCGTCCGACCCGTTCATCGGATGGGCGATCGCGCATGGTCGTCCGGGCACTCCGATGGAAGCCTGGCAAGGTCGCCTGACCGACGCGCAGATCGACGACGTCGTCGCGTACGTGCGTGCGCTCGGAAAGCCACCGGTCGCCGAGACATTGCCTGCCCCGACGGGCAAGGAGCCGATCGTCATCAATCCAGGCGGCAAGGCCCCAACGTTCAAGCCGCGCTCGACGCCATGCGCTCCCAAGGTTCCGTGCACGCCGGACGAGCGCTTCGTGCCCGTCGATCAGGTGAAACAAGCGCTCGACGAGAAGCGCAGGATTGTCATCATCGACACCCGTCCGCCTTCGGACTGGATGCGCGTCCACATTGCGGGGGCAGTGTCGATTCCGTACCACGACCTGAAGCGCCTCGACGAGGTCCCGAACGACGGCACCTGGGTGATCGCCTATTGCGCGTGTCCACATCACCTCTCGGGCGAGGTCGTCGACGCGCTCCGAAAGCGCGGCGTGAAGCACGCAGCGATCCTCGACGAAGGCATCTTCGAGTGGCAGCGCCGCGGCTACCCGATCGTCGCGGCTCCAGGCGTCGAGCCACCACAAGGCTTGTTCCCCCCGAACGGGGCGGGAAGCGCCCCTGGCACGCCAGCAAAACACTGATGTCCGGCTGACCGGGGGGGCACGCGTCGCGTGATGCTCTTCGAGCCGTGAAGGATTCGAGCGAGGCGGTTCGGCGAGCCACCTCAGCAGTCCGCCCGCCCCATCTGGATCTCGGCGTACGTTCGGTCGCGTCGCTCCTGAGTCGTGCGATACGTTCGAGATCGGGCCATGGCGAGTCGGACGTGAGCAGACGGAACGAGCTGAGCTCGTCATGGCGGCGTGCCCTTGGCGGCGTTGCCGTGATCGCCGTGTTGCTCGTCCCTGCATCGGCGCTTGCCGAGGTCGAGCCGGTCGCGATCCGCTACGAGACGACCGGGGCTTGTCCCTCGGAGTCGGAGTTCTTGTCGGAGGTGCGCGGCTACACCACGCTCTGGTCGCCCGTGCCGGAGGGCACCACCGCGGCGCGAACGATCCGCGTTCGCGTGACCGTGGGGCCGTCCGAGACTGTCGGCACGCTCGCCGTGGCGAACTCGAGCGGCGTGATCTCCGAACGGGACATCGTCGGCCCGAACTGCACGGCGGTGTCTCGAGCACTGGCGGTCATGGTCGCCGTCGCGATCGACCCGCACGCGGGCGAGGCGAACGAACGACATCCCGACGAGAGCGCGAGCACGGCTGAACCCGATGCCGAGCGCGTACCACCGACTTCCGATCGCCTCGCGCCGCCCCAGCACCCGAAAGAAGCGTCACCTCCGATCGCCGGTCCACGCGTCACGCTCGACCTTCGAGTGGAGGCGACCTCTGCCGTCGTCCGAGGGTCGCTCACGGGGATCGGGATGTCGACGAAGCTCGAGCTCCCGGAGACCACGGGGCCACGTTGGCTCCGCGAGTGGAAGCCCAGCCTCGGGATCGGCATCCGTCAGAGCTTCCCGCAGGAGCGCAAGCTGAGCGGTGGCAGCGTGGAATTCCTATGGACCGCGGGCCATCTTCGCGTCTGTCCGTTTCGGATCGCGCTCGGCGGCGTCGCGGAGGTGTCGCCGTGCGCCGAAATGAACATTGGACGCCTTCACGCGTCTGCCGACGGCTTCCCCGATGCTCGAGGCGCATCGACGTTCTGGCTCGATCTCGGCGGATCGGTATGGGCCGCAGTGAACCTCTCCAAGCGGGTGTTCTTCAGCTCTACCGTGCTCGTGACGGCACCGGTCACCCGGCAGCCCTTTGCGCTCGCGAGCGGAGCGTCCGTCTCGACCGCCCCCGCGCTCGGTCTCCTGGGTGGAATCGGCGTCGGTGCTACGTTTTGACCGGTCCTGAAGCTCGTCGGACGTTTTCGTGATCGGCACGGGCGGGTAGCGGCACTACGGCGCGTGCTGAACCCGTCGGCCGCTTCCGCGGCTGCTGCCAACCTGGTCGGGCGCGACGACGCAGAGAGTGATCCGGCGTTGCCTGCCCAGAGACCGACCGCGAGCGAGCTGGAGCGTGCCGAGCACCTTCGCGGGCTCGTACGGGAGCACTTCTCGAGCGTGTGGCGGTTCCTTCGACGGCTCGGCTTCGAAGAGCACCTCGTCGACGACGCCGCGCAAGAGCTCTTCTTCGTCGCGCTCCGCCGCGCCGACGACATGACGCCGGGGCGCGAGCGCGCGTTCCTCTTCGGAGCCGCGCTTCGAATCGCGACCAAGATGAAACGCAAGGGCGCGCGCGAAGTGCCGGTGGACCGGCTCGCCGAGCGCGCCGAGCCGTCGGACCGTGCGGCGACGCCGGAGAAGCTCCTCGACGAGGAGCGGGCGCGCGCTCTCCTCTACCAACTGCTGTCCGAGCTCGAGGAGCGCCTTCGCGTCGTGTTCGTCATGTTCGAGCTCGAAGGAATGACCATGCCGGAAATTGCCGAGGTGATCGACATCCCCGTGGGGACGGTGGCCTCCCGTCTTCGCCATGCACGCGAAGACTTCCGCGCGCGGCTCGAGCGGCACCGCGCGCGCACGCGGCGCGAGGTAGGCACATGATCGAGGAACCGACACGTCTCATCCACGACGATCCGGAGTTCGCCAGTCTCGCGGCTGCAAGCAACAACGACGGCCCGTCGAGCGCCGAGGTCGACAAGGCCCTGGCGCTCGCGACCCGGACCGCGATGACGTCGCCGCGGACGTCGTGGCGTTGGTTCGGAGCGAGCTTGGCGGTCGGCATCGCGGTCATCGGCACGTCCGTGATCGGTCTCGTCGGGATGCCTGGAGCTGCCCCCGCCCGCGATGCAGCCGTTCGAACGAGCGTCGTCACGGCGCCTGCACCAAACACGCCCGCGGCAGAGACGCTGGTCGAGACGCCGGTGATGACCGTCTCCGTCGATGACCTCGCTTCCGCGCCATCCGCGCCGCCCGCCGCCGACCTCTCGGCGCGGACGTCACAGGCAAGGGCCGCAGCGCCTGCCGTCGTCGCACGATCAGGATCTCCGGAGGCGCAGAACGAGAGCGCAAAGACGAGCCTGGACTCGCGCAGCGACACCGAGCTCGGGCGCACCGACGCAGGGAGTTCGACCTTCGCCGAAGAGTTCGCGCTCGTATCGGCGGCGCGCTCGGCGCTCGGGAGAGGCGACGTCCCCGCGTGCATGCGCGCCGTCGATCGCTATGGCGAGCGCTTTCGTTCGGGGATGTTCGCGCAGGAGATCGAGGTCATCCGCATCGAGGCGCTCGCTGCGTCGGGCGAGCGCGCCCGGGCGCACGCTGACGCGGAGCGATTTCTCGCAGCGAACGCGCGAAGCCCCTACGCGGATCGCGTTCGCTCGCTGCTCGAGCGAACCAGCCACTGAAACCTGACGTTCATAAGGAACGCCGCACGAGGATTCCACAACCCTCATGGATGACCATCGTCCCCATCGCCCAGCACGCCTGCGAGGGCACACCCTCGCGAGGCTCGTCTACGTCGGCACGCTGTGTTTCACCGTGACGGCTCTCGCGACGCTCATCGCCTCGTGCACGGCGGATCGCGTTCCGATCATCCTCGGCAACGACCGCGGCGACGGCGCCGCTGCGCCCGCGTTCACGGAGACGCCGGACGCCGCGGCCGACGCCGAGGCCGGACTCACCGCGTACTGCCCTTCGTCCGAGTGCCCGCCGGGGTGGACGACGTGCCCGGACTCGCGCTTCCCGTGCGACAAGGACATTCTCGCGGATTCACGCAACTGCGGCGGATGCGGAATGACCTGCCCGGATGGGAACGGGCTCGACGGCTTCGCGTGCATCGAGGGAGCATGCAAGCTCCAATGCAATCCGGCTTTCGGCCTCAAGGACTGCGACGGCCTCGTCGACAATGGCTGCGAGAGTGGGAGGCTTGACCCCAACAACTGCGGGGCGTGCGGCGTCGCGTGCGACGTCGGCGTGCAGTGTGTTTGGCAAGACGAAGTCGGGGGAGAGGTGGGGTGCGGATGCCCGGCCGGGCAGACGGCGTGCTCCGGCTCCTGCGTGGACACGAGTGGGGATGATGCCAGCTGCGGCGCCTGCGACAACGTGTGCGATCGCGCCGGGGGAGCTGGCGCGTCGCAATACGCTCACGCGTTCTATGGGTGCGCGGCGAGCGAGTGCGGCCACATCAAGTGTGAAGCGCGCTACGCCAACTGTGACGGAGACATAGAGAACGGTTGCGAGGCGTCGACGCTCACGAATGAGAACTGCGGCGCGTGCGGCCGAGCCTGCGCGCCGGGACAGCAGTGTGCGTTGGATGGGCGGAATCGACCCTACTGCGCGTGCGCGGAGGACGGCTTCACGTTCTGTCAGTACGGAGAACAGGAAGGCCTTCCCAAAGGCGAATGTGTCGACACCAAGACAGCGATCGGCCATTGCGGTGGATGCTTCGCATCGTGCACTCCGGCCATCGTGTCGATGCTCAAAGAGCGCGTCGCGTGCGACTACGGCAAGTGCACGGTCGTCTGCGTGGAGGGGCACGCCGACTGCAACGGCGCCGAATCCGACGGCTGCGAAGTCGACACGAAGAGCGACCCGCGCAACTGTGGCGGCTGCGGCATCACCTGCGATCTCTCGATCGGGCAAGCGTGCGCGGCGGGCAAATGCGTGGTCGTGCCGTGTGACCAAGTCGACGCGGGTGAGGTGACCCGATGAGCGTGTGGCGTTCTACCTTGGGCTTCGGCGTGGGCTCCGCGTGCACGCTGGCGGGGATCTTCGTCAGCGCGTGTGCGTCGGACGACGCGACCTTCAATCTCGATCCCGAGCGGACGGAAGTGGTCATCCCCGAGCGCGATGCCGGCGATGGGGACGGTTCGGACGGGAGCGAGGCGTGCACCGGCGACGACTGCGCGTTCTTTCCCGCCGAGTGTGAGCCCGGAGCACTCTGTCCGAGCGGCCTGTTCGAAGCGGCCCCCTCCAGCGGTGTGGATTGGCGCACGTGGGTGTCGGCGATTCGAGGGCGCTCGGCGACGGATGCGTGGCTCGTCGGCACGGTCGGGCTGGCGGCCCGCTTCGACGGGACGACGTGGAAGACCGTCGACGTCGATACCGAAAACTCGCTTCGGTTCCTCTGGCTCGCGGAAGGTGGTGAGCTTGCGTTCGGCACGCCCGACGCTGTGTTCACGCGGGGACTGGGCGCTGGCGATGGCAACCCGTCGCCGGATGGATGGGTCAGCCGAGGGAAGGTGACGCAGCCGGCGGGGGCCAGCCGCTATGTGACCACGGCATGGGGACGCACCGGTTCCCGCGCGATGTGGGTGGCGACGGACTCCGAAGTGTGGCGCATGCGCTTGGACGATGACGCGCTCACGACCGCGCCAGGTCTCACCACGTCGGTGTGCAGCAGCCTGCCGTGCAAGCACCTCCGAGGTCTCGACGGAGCATCCTCGAACGTCGTGTGGGGCGTCGGCGAGACGGGCGCGGCGATCCGCGTGGTCGACGCCGAGAGCGCGTCGCCGACCATCGAAGTGTCGAACCCGCTCGCGTGGCTGACGCTCAACGGCATCTGGGCGGTATCCGACACTGAAGCGTGGGCCGTCGGAGCGCAAGGCACGGTCATCCACAACGTCGGCGCAACGTTCGACTGGAAGGTGGCCGACGTGCCAACACGGGCGAACCTGTACGCCGTCGCAGGTTCGTCGTCCTCGGACGTTTGGGCGGTCGGCGCCGAGGGCGTCGTCCTTCACTACGATGGAACGACCTGGTCGCGCGTGAAGGTCGCGGGGATGGGGCTTCGCCGGCCGGAGCTCCGATCGGTGTGGGTTCCGGAGCCCGGGAAAGTATGGATTGGAGGCCAAGGGGTTCTCCTCTCGCTCGGAGACAAGCCATGAGACTCCCCTATTTGCTCGCAACATCAGCGGCGGCGCTGGCTGCCCTCGTCGCCTGCGCGGCGGCGGATGGAGATGCGGTCGCGCTCGAGCCTGCTCGCGACGGTGGAACGGTGGTTCCGGAGGTGGCGTCTCCCATCGAAGCGGACGCGGCGACGCCGACGCGCGACGCGTCGGCGCCCGTGTGGTCTGCGTGCAACGACCACGGATGGTGCGAGACGGAGCTGCCGGGGCCGGACCTGACGCTGTTCGACGTTTGGCCCTTCGAAAAGCGGGCGTTCGCCGTCGCGCAGAGCGAGACGCTCGGAACGAAGCTGCTCGAGTGGACCGAGGCGACGGCAAAGTGGACCTACGTCGACGACAACTCGCAGAATGCGTACGGCCGCGGCCACTACACGGGGAAGATGTTCGCCCCGAGCGAGAACGAGGTCTACTTCATCACGGCGCCAGGCCTCGTCTTCCACGGAACACGCGCGAATCCACAATCCGCGTTCACGTGGGAGTCGGCGCGACTTCCATACGACGGTCCTGTCTACCCGGATCGTGATCCGGGGATCGCCCGGAGGTCGGACAACGCCCTGGTCGCACCGCCACGTTTCGTCTACGCGCTCGGCGTCTTCGGTACGTCGGAGGGCGACGTCTATGCGTGGTTTGGCAACCGCATCTTCCGTCGCACGCGCGTCGACGGCGCGCCTCCGACATGGGTTTCCGAGTTCGTTGCGGAAGATCCCGATGTGCCCTCGGACGAGTCCTTCTACATCTTCAACGCCGCGAAGGGAGAGGGCGACGAAGTCTGGTTCGTCGGCGGGCGCGGTACGTACGTCAGCAATAGCTACCAGGGCTGTCCGACGCTGTACCGTCGCACGGCCGCCGGCTATTCGGCGGTCATCAACGCTTCGATGGTCAGTTTCAGTTGTTCAACGCGCCCGGGATCGATCGACCCGACGTTGGTGATCGACATCCCTGGCTTGGGACCGTATCCCCTCCCTCTTTCGTCTGACGGCTGGGGGACGGCGGTGCTCTCCGTTGGCTCCGGGCAGGCCGTCCTTCTGCTCGATGGCAACAACACCTTCTACTACATCGATCTCGCGAAGGGCATCGCACGGCTCAACGAGATCCGCTCCGTCGTGCCGCCGGTCATGACCGGCACTCCGCTCCTTCACTCCGGCGTCCGCCTCGGCGACCGGATGTGGCTCAGCGGTCACGGCATTGCTTTCAGCTCGGAGATCAAGAAGGAGCCGTGGGAGGCGTCGATTGGCATCGGCACGCTCGAGCACTTCCAGCAGGCGGGCACCGAAGTTGGTGCGCTGCTCGAGCTGTCCAGCGTGGAGATGAAAGGGCGCTACCTGAACGAGCCGCTCTACCAGGTGCGAGGAACGTCGGCGAACAACCTCTGGGTAGTCGGAAACCGCTATGCACTTCACAAGAAGACTCCTTGATCGGCGACGTTCTGGGCTGCTCGTCGCGATGTCGGTGCTCGCCGCTTCGGCGGCAGCCGTGAGCTGCTCGAGCAGTGACGAGCCAGACCTTCAGCCGCCCACCGACGCGGGCTCGGAGAGCTCGGACGCACCCTCCGAGGCCGACGCGAGCGATGGGGACGCAGCTGTTTTCGAGGGGCAGCCGCTTCCCGTCGTGTGCGCGTCGACGCCGTGCGCGACCGATCTCGTGACGACGCTCGGTGCGAACGAGGACGATGGCGCCGAGGGGTTCTGCGTCCTGCTCGACGATGGCACGGTCGCGTGCTGGGGCGCGAACGGCGCGGGCCAACTCGGTCGCGGAGAGGGCGAAGACGAAGCGCTCGTCGACAGTGCGACGGCGGCCAAGGTCGTCGGCCTCTCGAACGTCGCGTCGCTCGACCACACGTGCGCGCTCGACAAGAGCGGCGGCGTTTGGTGCTGGGGAATCGGTCCCTTTTCCTGGACCGACGAGGGCGTGGTCAGCACCACCTCCACCTCGCCCGTGAAGCTCCCGCTACCGCCCGCCACGAACGTGGCACGCAGTTTCGAAACCGCGTGCGCAATCGTGGGCGCGAACGATGTTCGTTGTTGGGGCGATAACCGGCTCGGCCAGCTCGGACCGCTCACGGAGACGTTCAACGGCGAGCCGCAGCGGGCGGAGCTTCCTGAGGGAGCACGAGCATCGTCGCTGGCAATGGGCAATGCCACCTTCGTCCTTCGCGAGGATGGCGCCCTTGTGAGCTGGGGCGGAAACCCGGGCATCGGACGTGTATCGCCAAGCTTCCCGGACCCGCGCCCGCAACCCGTCTCGCTTTCGCGCGTCACGGAGGTCGACGCCACGCGCAACAACACGTGTGCGATAGCGAATGGTAAGCCGTATTGCTGGGGCGCGCGCCTCGTGCCCACCGAGGGGACACTCGTGGAGCGGGCGCTCCCCGAGCCGGCGGTCGCGCCCGAGCCGCTCGTTCGAATCGCGACGACCCACTCGGAAGGATACGTGTACCCCGCAAGCAAGAAGCTCGTCGGGTTCAAGCCCTACCGATGGTGCGCCGTGGGCGCTTCGGGAAGCCTCTACTGCTGGGGCTACAACACCAGCGGGCAGGCGGGGACAGGGGACCAAGAGTTCGTCACGCGCGCCACGTTGGTCGACGGCCTTCCAGAGAAGGTGGCGCGCGTGCGAACGACGATGAACACGACGTGCGCGCTGCTCACGAACGGCAAGGTGTACTGCTGGGGCAGCAACTACTACGGGCAGCTCGGCAACGGGTTGAATCGAGGCGGAACCTTCGTTCCGACAGAGGTGGTGCTTCCATGACGAGACGTTTCGCCACGCCGGCGGCCCTTTCGCTGGCCTGCCTCGCGGTCGTCGCCGCGCTCATCGCCCTCGCGGCATGCGCCGGCGATCGCGATGGGTTCGCCAAGTCACCTGACCTCGTGCCGCCGCTGCCGGAAGCCGATGCTGGCGATTGTCCGCTCCAGTGCTCCCTCGACGGGCGCTCCGTCATTCAGTCCTGCGACGGCACGGTCGCGGAGACGTGTCCCGATACGCAGGCATGCGGCGCGGCCCGATGCCAGGAGCCGTGCGCTGCGGCAGCGGCGGACCCGAGCTCGAACGGCTGCGAGTTCTACGTGCAGAACTTTGCCCAGAACGAGGATGGTTGCCTCGCGGCGTTCATCGTCAACACGTCGGCGCAGCCCGTGGAGATCGCCCTCGACAAGGATGGCGAGGTGCTGGAGCTCTCCAAGGCGGTTTGGCGCACGAATCCCGGTGACGCCACGCTTCTCGAGCATTCTGGGCCAATCCCGCCCGGCGAGAGCGTCATCGTTTTCATCGCAAGCCCCAATCCACACATGCCGCCACTTTACGGCGACGTCATCATCTCCTGTCCCGATGGGGTCGTTGCCGCAACGGAAGGCTCGGCGCTCTATCGATCGGGCATCGCATCGTCGCTTCATCTGACGGCATCCGCCCCCGTTTCGGCTGTGGCCATGTTCCCGTTCGGTGGCGCTCCGAGCTACAAGCCCGCGACGACCCTTCTCATGCCCGTCGTGACCTGGGCCAAGGAGCACGTGCTCATCGACGGGTGGGAGCTCAACGCTGGAGTGCCGGCCACGCAGATCGTCGCGGCGCAAGACGGAACGGAGATCACCGTCATCCCGACCAAGTCGGTTCAGGACGGTACCAACATCAAAGGCGGGCCTCCGAAGGTGCCGCTGACCTACTCGCTCGACAAGGGAGAGTACCTGCAGCTCATTCAGCCCGAACAGCTCGCCGGAAGCGTGGTGCTTTCGAGCAAGCCGACGAGCGTTTTCGGGGGACAGACCTGCGCGTACGTTCCCTCCTCCACTGGGGCGTGCGACATGCTCTGGCAACAGATTCCGTCGTTCGAGCAGTGGGGGGCCGAGTACGTCGGGGTTGGTTATCGCCAGCGAACGGAATCCACCCATGAACGCATGCCCTACCGCATGGTGGCCGCAAAGGACGGAACGCGGCTCGACTACGATCCGTACATCCCGCCCGGCGCGCCGACGGAGATGAATGCGGGCGACGACGTGACGTTCCCGGTCCGCGTGAACGAACCGTTCGTCGTCCGAACGCAGGACGCGGAGCACCCCATCTACATGGCGGCGTACATGGTCGGCGGCGGGGGAGGGGGCGACGGCTCAGGAGGGTACTTCGGTACTCCGAACCTCGGTGGCATCGGAGACCCGGAGTTCGTCAACGTCGTCCCCGCCGGGCAGTGGCGGAGCTCGTACTCGTTCTACGCGGACCCGACGTACAAGGAGACCTCCCTCGTCGTCATTCGCGGAAAACAGCGCGACAAGTTCGAAGACGTGTGGCTCGAGTGCGCCGGCATCCTCGAGGGCTGGACGCCGATCGGCGCCCGTGGCGACTACGAGTTCGTGCGCGTCGATCTGCAGCGGGATGGCGGGCCTGGGCAGTCGTTCGGCGACAAGGTTTGCCAGACCGGGCTTCACCGAATGAAGAGCGACGGGCCGTTCACCGCGACGATCTGGGGCTGGGCGTTCGCGGCGAGCTACGCCTATCCCGGCGGCATGGCGCTCCGGAAGCTCGTCGATTCGCCGCTGCTCCCGATCCAGTGAGCGTCGAGCGTGCGTCCGGCGACGCCCGCGCGCTGACGACGACGCGTCGTCCCTGGCGACCGAGAGCGGGGGCTCCCCGTCCGGTCGCCGGCACGAGCGCGGTCTGGCCCGCACGTGCGCACGCCGCGAGGGGAGCCGAGCCGCGTCGCTCACGTTGGCTTACCCGGCTCCGATGAAATTCATGTTTCGGTCTTAGACCTCCGCCGCCGGCGCCCCGAGTTGCGTGTAAGCTCGTCGCCATATGACGCGCCACGTCCTCGCTCTTCCGCCCGCTCTCCTTCTCTCGCTCGTCGCGGGATGCAGCGGAGGAGCTAGCGGAAGCTCCATGGCCGACTACACCGCGTGCCTCAGCGCGGAGACGGCGGCGCTGACGGCCGCTGCCCTGAGCAGGGACGCACCGAAAGGTCCCTTCTCTGCCGCGCTCCTCGTGAGCGACCCGTCGAGGGTCGAGTCGATCGTCCGCGACGAAGTGAAGGCGAGCATGCGAAGGTCGCTCGAGTCTGCGCGGGCATCCTCGATCGCATTTGTCCGGTGCGAGCCTCTCCGTCCGCCGCCGGACCGCTCGTACTCCGAAACCGTCTCGGCTGATTCGAACACGTCCGAGCCGGGCGTGGGTCGTGGCGGCGGCGCAAGCGAGGTGTCGGGCACGAACAACCAAGTTGCGGGCGTCGATGAAGCGGATTTCATCAAGAACGACGACAAGTACATCTACGTCGTGACCGGCTCGACCCTCCGAGTCATCGAGGCATGGCCTGCAGAGACCGCTCACGAGATCGCGAAGGTGCCCGTGCCGGGCACCGCCAAGAAGCTCTTCGTCGAAGGGAACCGCGCCCTCGTCTATTCCTCGACTCCACGCCAGGTCACGAACGGCGGCACGAACATCGGCGGCAGCGCCGACGCCATGTACTATCCGGGCGTCAGCGGCGACTGCACCTACGGCTATGACGGCTGCGTCCCCGCAGGCGACGGTTCCGAGACGGAGATCTCGATCTTCGATATCTCCGATCGCACCGATCCGAAGCTCGTTCGTAGCATCCACTCGTCGAGCTCCCTCATCGCCGCCCGCCGGATCGGCAATGCGGTCCATACCGTGCTCGGACAGCCGGCGCTCACCGCCCCGATCGGCTGGGAGGATCAGCCGAGGTTCTCGAACACGCCCTCCGAGAACGAGATCAACGAAGCTTACGACGTCGTCATCGCGAAGAACCTCACCAAGCTCGATGCCGTCGACTTGGGCACCGTGCTGCCCACGTTTACGGACAGCACCGGCCGGCCGCCCGATATGGTGCTGTTCCAGTCGAGCATCCCGGACGGCACGGCGCTCACGAGCGTGCTCTCGCTCGATCTCGTCTCCGATCCCTCGCTCGAGGTGGCATCGGTCATCAGCCGCTCTGGTTGGGTCTACGCCTCCGCGGACGCGCTCTACATGGCCGTGCCCCACCAGCAGATCGCAGGGTGGGGGTGGTACGACGGGAGAAGCGAGAGCGAGCTCTCCACGATCCACAAGTTTTCGATCGGGACCGCGCCGTCCGCCACCGCCTACGTCGGCACTGGCGTCGTCAAGGGACGCGTCCTGAATCAGTTCGCGATGGACGACAAGGACGGATTCCTCCGCGTGGCGACGACGACGGGCCGCTCGCCGAACCCGGATGCACACAACACGCTTTCGATCCTCGAGGACAGGGGCGGCAAGCTCGACGTCGTCGGTCAGATCGACCAGATCGCGAAGTCCGAGGACATCCGCTCGGTCCGCTTCGACGGTACACGCGGGTACATCGTCACGTTCAAGAATACCGACCCGCTCTTCGTCTTCGACCTCACCGATCCGCGCGCTCCGAGGACGATGGGCGAGCTCAAGATCCCGGGCTTCTCGACCTACATGCACATGCTGGACGAGACGCATCTCCTCACGATCGGCTACGACGCCGCCGATCAAGACAACTTCGCGTTCTTCACCGGCGTCGTCCTGCAGATCTTCGACGTCTCGAATCCAAGCGACCCCAAGCTCACGCACAAGGAGACGATCGGCACGCGGGGCACGAGCTCGGAGGCGCTGACGAACCACCTCGCATTCAACTACTTCGCCCCGAAGAACCTCCTCGCGTTGCCGATGACGATCTGCGAAGGCGGTGACGGGAACGGCAACTATGGCAGCAAGATGACGTTCAGCGGGCTCATGGTCTACGACACCACGGTCGCGAACGGATTCAGCCTTCGCGGGAGAGTTTCACACCCGAACGCGTCCCAGCCGGGCCCGCCGCGGAACACCCACGGCTACTACGACGTGGGCTGCTCCAGCTGGTGGACGAACGCGTCGAGCGAAGTGAAGCGCAGCATCATCATGGATGACTGGATCTTCAGCGTGTCGGCTACCCGCATCAAGGTAAACAACCTCGCCGCGCTCGCGACGGACGTGAAGGAGCTCTCGATCCAGTAGCGGGCTCGAAGGCGTCGGCCAGCAGCGCAATCGCCGGACGCGGAATCGAGCGAGCGGGAAGGCCGGGCGGGTCGGATATCGGCACACGCGCGGAACATCGGCGCGCGAGGGCGGACGGAGCTGCTCGACGGTCCGGGCACATCTCGGTCACGAACGCATAAGTCCGCTGTATGCTCATCGAAGGAGAATGCCGTTGTCGAACATGTCCCGCCGCGCGCTCATGGTCGGGGTCGCCACGACCTTCATCGGCTGCAAGCGCCTCCTCTCGAGAAAGAAGGGGGGCACGAAGCAATTGACGTGTCCCGCCGGCGAGCATTCGATCATCGTTCCGGCGCACTGGACCGAGGGACTGCTCAAGAACGACGAAGCGGAGATCGTCCACGGGTCGAACCTCGACGCCTCATTCGTCGTCGTCATCGCCGAGCCGAAGGACGACTTCTCGGTCGATCTCGCCGGATACGCGGAGATCATTGCCGACCTGCAGCGGGAGAAGTTCGAGGACGCGACGTTCGAGCCTCTCGAGCCGCGCGTGATCCATGGCATGCAGGCGCTCGTACGTGAGCTGCGTGGAACGCTCAAGGGGCTCAACCTTGTCTACCTGAGCGCGGTCGTGGAGACGCCCAAGCACTTCGTGCAGATCCAGACGTGGACGTCGAAGTCGCGCTTCGAGGCCAGCCGCCCCGTGCTGCTCTCGGTGATCGACAGCTTCGACGTGATCGGGCCGAAGCCGAACTGACCGTACCGCGCAGTGTCGCACCCGAGGCCGCGAACCCCGTGCTCGCGTGTTCGATTAGAACCTCCGGCGCTCCCAATGAACGCAGTTGTTCGACTCGAGCGCCGATTCTCAGATCTCTGCTGATGCCGGATTCGCCGTCCGTGATCGGAGCCCGAGTGCGTTGAGTGGGCCGATCCGCGGCAGTCGGTGTGCGACGAGGCTGAGCGCGCGCGCGTTGTCGTCGCCGAAGGCGCTGAGCGGGATGAGGCCTATGACCGCCGGGATCCAGCGGCCTTTGGCTCGCTTGATCAGCAACAGGTCGTCACCGGCGATGGACCAGCCGTCGAGCTCAGCCCAGGCGCGGTGGGATTCGCGACCGGCGCCGGATGATCTCCATCCGGTCTCGTCGAGCGTGGCGGTGACTTCGGAACGATCGGGGACACTGAGCCGCAAGAGCTCGCGTGTCAGTGATGGTTTGAGCCGTGTCCGGACGAACACGACGAAGAGGAGGAACATGATGATGGCGGAGAGCAGAATCCACCCCAGCGGTTCAGCGTGTCTCGCCAGATCGGCTCCGAGTGCAGCGAGGACCAGGGCGGCGACGACGACGGGCCAGCGGAATGAGGATGGGCGTTGCGTCCAGATGAACGCCGCTACCGCATCGGTCTCACGCTTCTGAGCGGTCGTCCAGCGGCCGGTAGCGGTTGTCCCAGCGGGCAACGGTCGCTCGGGGCGGTTCATCCCGCCGACTCTAATTCAGTTCAGATCGAGGGGGTGGATTGCTCGGTGCGCGTCGGGAGGGGCATGTTCCTCGCGATGTTTGTCGCAGGACGGCCACGTTGGCAGATTCTTCGCATCCCCTTCGAGCAGAACGTCTGCCGGCGGATGAGCCATGTCCAACGACCTCGAGAAGAAGGCTCATGTCCTGCTGATCACCGGGCTGCCCGGCATCGGCAAGACGACGGTGATCCGGCACGTCGCCGATGGGCTCACCGCCAAGGTGCTCCGGGGGTTCTACACCGAGGAGATCCGCCTGCACGGGGAGCGGTGCGGCTTTCGGCTCGTGAGCTTCGACGGGGCCCCGCGTGTCATCGCGCATGTGGACTTCCCGAAGAGCTGCCGCGTGGGCAAGTACGGCGTCGATGTCGGGGCGCTCGACGATGCCGCGCCGCTGCTGCAGCCCGATCCGAAGGCAGACGTCTACCTGGTCGACGAGATCGGCAAGATGGAGTGCTTCTCGGATTGCTTGGTGGAGGCGATGCGCACCCTCCTCTCCTACGGCACGCCTGTCGTCGCCACCGTCGGCGCGCGCGGAGACGGCTTCATCGCCGAAGTGAAGCGCCGCCCCGAATGCGAGCTCTGGGAAGTGACCCGTGCCAATCGGGACGACTTGCCTGCCCGTATCGCCGCGTGGGTCTCGGCGTAACGGGCATCGTCGTGGTCACAGCACCTCGAGCGGCCTCTTCTCCGTGGGAGGTGGGAACGCTTCGTCGAGCATCGCGAGGTCGTCCCGGTCGAGCCGGATCTCGAGTGCGGCGCGATTCTCTCGCACGTGCTCGCGCGTGCCCGCCTTGGGGATTGCGGCGACACCGCGATGACGGAGCACCCATGCGAGCGCTACTTGCGCAGGCGTGGCTCCGTGTTTCTCGGCGATGACTTTCAACGGCGGATGAGCGAGCAGTCGGCCCTGCTCGATCGGCGAGTACGCCATGATCGGAATGCGTCGCTCGCGACACCAAGGCAGGAGGTCGTACTCGATTCCTCGTCGTGAGAGGTTGTAGAGCACCTGATCCGTCGCGACCTCTTCGCCTCCGAGCTCGATGAGCTCCTGCATGTCGTCGATGTCGAGGTTGCTCACACCCCAGTGGCGGATCTTTCCCTCACGCATCAGGGTACGAAACGCATCGACGGTCTCGTCGAGAGCGACCGATTCACGCCAGTGCAGCAGATACAGGTCGAGCCGATCCGTGCGCAAGCGACGCAGGCTGTTCGTGCATGCACCAATCGTCCCGCGTCGGCTCGCGTGCTGCGGGAGCACCTTGCTGACGAGGAAGACCTCGTCACGACGGCCGGTGATCGCTTCTCCGACGAGCTCCTCTGCGGCGCCATCGGCATACATCTCGGCGGTGTCGATGAGCGTCATGCCGAGATCGAGGCCGAGGCGGAGCGCTGCGAGCTCCTCATTCCTGCGCCCGACACGCTCGGCCATGCACCACGTGCCTTGCCCGAGAACGGGAATCGACTCACCCGATGGCAACCGCAGCTTGCGCATGGTCGTTGGTGTGCGCGGTGACGTTCGTCGTGCTCGCCAGTCGAGACCGGGATGCATGCGCTGGACCATCGTGGTGAGTCGGAAGTCGAACGGAGGTCGGCCGAGCAACGAGCCAAGTACGAGCTCCTGGCTGGAGCCCAGCCTCCGACCGATCGAGCTTCTCCGGCGCGGGCAAGGACGACGAGCTCGAGGACGGCCAGGGCCCTTCGAGACGGGAAGCGGGTCTCCCCGTCGAGGACGACGCGGGGCGACGGCGCGCGCGTCGCATCAAGCGCGCGAGGGGGCGGCTCCGTCGTCGGTGAGCTGTCGCATGAGCGACGCCTCGTCGGTGAGCCGATGGTGGGCGATGATCCGTCCGTCACGGAATCGCTCGATCGTCATCTGCGCGACCTCGAAGGTCCGACCCGTGGGGGCGAGACCGAAGAAGTCGCCGTCGTGGGGGCGAAGCCGTCGCGACGCGCGGCGGCGCTCTGGCATTGGCGAAGTCGCCGCGTGTCGGTGTGAAGGTCTCGTAGGCGAGCACGTCTTCTCGCCGGCGCGCACCCTCGTGAGCGCGCGCGGCGAGAGCGCGGGCAACCCTCACCGGCGACGGCGGCGGAGCCAGGCTGCGAGGACGAGACCGATGAGGGCGAGACCGCTCGGCTCGCTCGCTCCCGGCGCGCGGACACTGCATCCGGATGCGCCGTCGTCGATGGGCGAGGTCTCCTCCGGCGAAGGCACGCCGCCGTCGCCGTTACCTGCATCGGGCTCCGCGCCGCTCGAGGTGTCCGGTTCCACCGACGCGTCGGTGCCGGTGTCGACCGGAGGGGTGGCGATGACCCAGGAGCGGCGTTCGGGCCGCTTGCGAGACGCGGCGTTCCCGGTGGAAGATGACGCGTGAAGGACGCCTATCTCGAGCTGCTGGCACGAGCACGGCGGTTGACGCGACGTTCGGACGAGGCGGAAGACCTCCTCCAGGCGATCCTGCTCTCTGCCATCCATGCAGGGCGTGCGGATCTCTCGTGCCCGAACAACCGGCGCTGGCTCGAAGGCGCTCTCCGGAGGCGGGCCGCCTTCGAGGCGCGAACGGCGATCCGGCGCCGTCGCCGAGAGGGGGGCTGGTCCACGGACGCCGCGGCGCCTGCTGGCAGCCCGCTTCCGGCGTCGTTTCTCGGAGCGCTCACGCCGAGCCTGCGCACGACGGCCCTGCTGGTCCTGACCGGGCATGCCAAGCCCGAGATCCTCTGGTTGCAACGGCTCTCGGATGCGGCGTTCCGGCAGCGCGTCAGCGCGATCCGACGGCGCTGGCGCGAATCTGACGATCCCTCGATCGAAGACGCTGCGGGCCTTGCCGGGCCGCTGAGCTACGGGCGGATCCGGCGTGCGCTCCTCGGGGCAGCGCAGGGCGAAGGGGTGGCGCTTGCCAGCCATGATCCCGACGGACATCTTTTTGTCATACGGACGAGCTCACAAAACGACGGCCGACGGCAACACGGGGGTGAGGAGGAACCTGCGAAGGCCTCCACTACAGTCAGGGAGTAAACACATGCTTGGGAAATTCCGGCTCGGGACCATTTGCTACTACGTCGCGGACATCGCTCGGACGGAGGCCTTCTATCGCGACGTGCTCGGCTTCGAGGTGAAGCGCATGGATGACGATGGAGAGGGCAATGCCTGGCTCACGGCCCAGACCGCGAACGGCATCGAGCTCATCTTCTTCAAGCGGGACGCCCGCCCCGGCGACACACCCGTCGTCGTCTTCGACCTTCCGGACGGTGGGATCGACGACGTCGTTTCCGGCCTCGCCGCCAAAGGCGTCACGATCGTCACGCCGGTGAGCGAAGCGCCTGGCGGCTGGTCGGCGGACGTAGCCGATCCGGACGGTCACCCGATCTCGATGTACCAAACCAACGAGCTGCCACGCAGGGCAGCAGGGAGCTGAGAGCCCCGCTCTCGACGGCGTCATGCTCACCGCGCGTCATCGCCCGCGCGGTGAGCGGCTGCACTCCGCGACACCGAGCCGGATAGCGAGGCGCGTGCTGTCTCTCGAGCGCTGCGAGCATCGGTGAGAATGCCCAGCCTTCCACGACGCCGGCACACGCGTCCCCATAGCGCGACCGTACGTGCGCGCGGAGCCCCGTTCGTCCTTTCATCTGGTTCGGTGTCCCACGGTTCGGAGTAGCATCGCGGGTCGAGGGTTCGAAGACCGTGAGGCTCATCGGCACTCATGCGCGTGTTCGTGCCCTGGTGAGCGGTGTCGGCCTCGTGCTCGCATCGTGGTCGTGGTCGAAGGCGGCCTACGCCGCGCCGTTCGAGCTCGTGTGGTCCGCTCCGGCGGGATGCCCCTCGCGCGACGAGATCATGGAGGCGACGCGAGCTCGTCTCGGAGAGCCTCGCAGCGCGGCGACCCCAGAGCTGCTCGTGGAGGGTACAGTCAGCGAGAGCAACGAGGGGTTCAGCGTCACACTCGTGATGAACGACGCTTCTGGACGTCGCATCGGACAACGTCAGGTCCGAGTCGAAAGCCGCACGTGCAAGGAGGTCGAAGGTCCGACGTCGCTCGTGCTCGCGATGATGATCGCCGTCGCACGCCCGCGGATCGAGGCGCCCGCGAGCCCGGACGACCACGTCGAGACGCCGCCGAGCGGGGCGGCGCCACCAGAGCGTGAGGTCGCTCGTCTGCCGCCCGCCGCAGCGCCGAGTCGACCGCCGGCGCCGGCGCCAGCCGCAGAGCCTCGACCGCGGACGCATCGACTGCTCATCGGCGCGGCGGCGGTCGCGTCGCGCGGTGCGCTTCCCACGACGGCCGGCGGCTTCGCGGTTCGCGCGTTCTACTCGCCGAGCTCGATCGTGCTCTTCGGGCTCGAGGCGAGCGCCGAGACGAGCGGTTCGGTACGAGCTGGTGCGGGCGAGGTCGGATTTTCGATGTTCGGGGCGTCCGCACGCGTCGGGCTATCCGTTTTCAGCGCTTCGCGGTTCGAGCTCATCCCGACGCTCGGCGCACGGCTCGCCTTCATCCACAACACGCCGAGAGGCTTCCAGGCGGTCCATCAGCAAGTCCGCCCCACGATCCTCGCGGGGCCTGGCGTCCTCGTGCGCGTCGAGGTCGCGCGTTCGCTCTTCGTGGAGGCCCTCCCCGAGATCGAAGGCATCTTCCATCGCGAGGGCTTCCTGATCCGCGAGGATGGCAAGCTCTACCATGTGCACCGCCCGAGCGCCCTCGAGGGCCGCCTATCGGTTGGTGTCGGCTACGAGTTTCGCTAGTCGATCCTGCACCCAAAAAAAGCGAGGCCGTCACGAAGGAAAAGTCGTGGGGGGCGTGCATTGATCCCAGCGTGGAGGCCTTGATCGCTCGTGATGTCGCCATGCGGGAAGCCGCTGGAGACGTGATGCCTGCGCCGATGACGATCGACGACCTCTTCTCGTCCTATGCCGTGTTCGTCTGGCGGACGTTGCGGCAGTTCGGCGTTGCGAGCGCCGACCTCGAGGATCAGACGCAGGAGGTCTTCCTCATCGCCCACCGGCGCATCGGCCACTGGGACGGCAAACATCCCCGCGCCTGGCTCTTCGCCATCGCACGCCGTTGTGCGTCGGCCTATCGCCGGCGCAGTCATCGCCGTCACGAAGAGCCCGTCGCGACCGTGCCCGAGGAGGCCGATCCGGGAGACCCGTCCGTACGCGCGGAGATCGATCTGCTCAATCGCGTCTTCCAGACGCTCGACGAGGACAAGCAGATCGTCTTCATCCTCCATGAGGTCGAAGGGATGTCGATGCGCGAGGTCGCAGAGGCCGTCCAGTGCCCTCTCAAGACCGCTTTCACCCGTTACTACGCTGCACGGCGCGAGCTCACTCGCGCGCTCGGAGAGGCAACATGAAGACGGAGTATCCCGACGCTCCGCGCGCCGGCGAGCAGGATCCCGAAGGACTGCGCGCGTTCGTGCGCTCACGCCAGGTCGGCCCCAGCGATGCTGCTCTGGATCGAGTGGCGAAGCGCCTCGCAACGGCCGGGGTCCTCAGCCCTACGCGGAAGCCGGCCAGCGACCGGCCTTCGGTCAACGGGAAAGTTGCATACTACAAGGCTGGCCTTCTCGCGGCCGCCGTTGCGGGGGTGCTCGCAGTCTCTTGGGATCGGGCGGAGAGACCGTTCGCCGGGACCAATGAACAGGCGCCATCGATGACGGCGCAATCACCCGCACCGGAGGTCGTGTCACCGGCGTCGGAGTTGCCGGTCGCGCAGGTGGCGCAGGTCGCCGTGGCGCCGGAGCCCGATCGCCCCGCGGCCGTGGTCTCGGTCGATCAGCTCCCCTCCGCACCTCCCCTCGCGCGAGGCATCAGCTCCACTCCCGCTGCTGCGAAGAGCACGAAGTCGCCGGCCGGCGGCGCCGAGGCGGCGCCGTCCGCGACGGAGCTCGAGCTGGTCCAACGCGCGCAGGCAGCGCTCGCGTCCGATCCGAATCGCGCGCTCACGCTCACGAACGAGCATGCTGTCACGTATCCAAAGGGCGAGCTCGTGCAGGAACGCGAGGTGACCGCCGTCGAGGCGCTTGCGCGGCTCGGGCGAAACGAGGAGGCCTCGCGCCGCGCGCTCGCTTTCGTGCGCCGCTTCCCGCAGACCCCTTACGCCGCGCGCCTCGAGATGGCGATCGGGCGCCCTCTGCCGGCGCCGTCCGGCGCCTCGACCCCCGAGGCGAGCGCCCGCTCGCTCTCGACCGCCACTCCGTAAGCCGCTCTCCGAAGGAATGACCGAGATGCTTCGACCCATCGCGCGCTACGGCGCGCCATTCACGCTGACTGCGTCCGTCGCGCTCGTGTGGCTCTTCGGCGGCTGCCGCGGGCCCGACGTCACCATCGCCGAGTCGTACGACGCAGGGTCGCCGCCGGCCTTCGTGGAGCCGGACGCCGAGGCCCCCAAGCCGGAGCTCGCGCTCACGGAGTACTGCCCGCTGACGACCTGCCCGATGCCGTACACGACCTGCCCGACCTCGCAGTACCCGTGCGACGTCAACCTGATGACCGACCCGAAGAACTGCGGGGCCTGCGGGTTCCAATGCGCCGGGAGCGGCAACGCCACGTTCGAATGCGTGAGCGGGAAGTGCACCTTCCGCTGCACGGAGTCGAACGGGATCCGCACGGCCGACTGCAACGGCATCGTCGACGATGACTGCGAGGTCACGCTCGGGACGAACGACAACTGCAACGGCTGCGGCGACCGCTGCCCGGACCCGAACAAGCCGTGCATTTACGACGAGACCACGCAGGTCGGCCGCTGCGGATGTAAACCAGGGCTTCTCCTCTGCGGAGAAAAGTGCGTCGACCCGACCGACGACGACGAGCACTGTGGTGCCTGCGACCATAAGTGCGACCCAGCCGATGGAGGCGCCGGAAGCGACGGAGGCGCGCCTCCAGCCAATGCGTACTACGGCTGCCAGAAGAGCGAGTGCGGACATCTGAGATGCCGATATCCATTTTTCAGTTGCGATGGAGATCTCTCGAACGGATGTGAGGTTTCGCTCCTGAGCAACGAGCATTGCGGCGCGTGCAATAACGCCTGCGCTCCCGGGCAGACGTGCCGTGCGAACAGTCAGGGACAGCCCGAGTGCATGTGCGCTCCCGGCTTGACCCTCTGCGGGAAGAAATGCGTCAACCTGACGACCAGTCCCGAACACTGCGGCGCCTGCGGGAACCGCTGCTTCGTTGTCGGCTCGGCCATGAATCAGGTCGGTACGTGCGCCTACGGCTACTGCATTCAAGAATGCAGGCAGGGCTGGGGTGATTGCAATGGAGACCCCAGCGACGGTTGCGAGGTGAACCTGAACTCCGATCAGCGCAATTGCGGGACGTGTGGGAACGCATGCGATGTGCTCGCGGGGCAACCCTGCGTCGGCGGAGGGTGCGCCGTTCATCCGTGCAGCGAAGGCGAGGAGGAGGCGCGATGAAAGCCGCTCGTGCGATCGCGGCCCTCGGCGCACTGAGTGTGGGCGCCTTCTTCCTCGCCTGCGCGTCGGACGAAGACCCGACGCTCGCCGACCCCAACAACGAGAGCCGCGTACCCGGGCTCGACGGCGGAGCGGACGCCGATGCGAGTCAGAGCGAGGACGAGCCGTGCGTGCCCGGCGCTCTCTGCCCGTTCGGTCCTTTCGAGCCGTCCACTCCCGGCGGCGCGCTCGATCTCCGTACGCGCATCCACTTGATCCGCGGTCGCTCCCCGAGCGACGTATGGGCGCTCGGAGCGCGCGGCGCCGTCGCGCATTTCGACGGGACGTCCTGGTCGCGCGCCGAGACCGGAGCCACCGAATCCTTCCGGGCCGTCTGGCTTCGCGAAACGAGTGAGATCGCGCTGGCGTCGCTCGACGCCATCTACTCGCGGAACGCCGGTCTCGACGGCCCCGACGGAGGCGTGCCCTCGGCGGGCGGCTGGCTCCGAACGAACCCGGCCGCGACCGCACCCGAGATGGCCGGCCGGCCTGAAAACGTGAGCTCGGTCTGGGCCTCGCCGTCCGCGGAGTGGCTCTGGGGAACGAGCACCCTCGCCGATTGGATAGAAGGGATAAAGGAGAACGGCCTCTGGCGCGCGCGCATCGCGCCCGGGACGCAGACGCTCGAGGTCGCCCCTGCGCTGCCGCGTCACGCGTGCGAGCTGATGGGATGTGTTCAGATGCTCAGCATCCACGGCAGCTCCGCCGACGATCTCTGGGCGGTGGGCGTCAGGGGTGCCGCGTTCCACATCACGGGTGCCCAGAGCGAGACGCCGACCATCACTGCGTTCGACAGTCAGACCTGGGCCGGGCTGGACGGTGTTTGGGCTGCCTCGGCGACGGACGTCTGGGCGGTAGGCGGCGCCGGCACGATCCGTCGGTACACGGGCGGTGCTGTCTCGCTCGACGTCGTCGACGGCGTGCCGACCACCGAGGATCTGCACGGCGTCTGGGGCACGTCCTCGTCGGACGTCTGGGCGGTCGGCGATGCCGCGACTGTCCTCCACTACGACGGAGCAACGTGGTCCCGCGTGGAGATCCGGGGTCTCGGTCAGCGCAAGCCAAACCTCTTCACCGTCTGGTCGCCCGCTCCCGGTCATGTCTGGGTGGGCGGCGAAGGCGTCATTCTTTCGCTTGGAGGCAAGCCATGAGACGTCCGCTCGCAGGCATCGCGCTTCTCTGCGGAGCGCTCGGCGCGCTCGGCGTTGTTGCGGCGTGCGCCGCAACGGGCGTCCAGGATACGGCGCAGGAGACGCCGGTCGACCCCGGCGACGGCGGCTCGATCGTGCTCGGGGACGCCGCCCACCCACGCGATGCGGCCGACGAGGGCTCTGGCGAACCGCCGGTGTGCAGTCCGGCAGGCTGGTGCCAAACCGAGCTGCCCGCCAGCGACATCCACCTCGTCGACGTCTGGCCGGTCGGATCCCGCGCCTTCGCCGTCGCAACGAGTACGGTGCACGGGATTAAGTTCCTCGAATGGGATGCGGCGGGCGGCTGGAAGTTCATCGACAAGAAGATGGGATTTTCCAGATTGATGAGCCCGGTCAACGTATGGGCCCCTGACGAGAACGAGGTGTTCTTCGTGATCTCGGACACGTCTGGATTCAGCGTCGGGCGGCCGATTGGTGCCCTCGTGCTGCGTGGAACGCGACCAACCCCACCGGAGACCACGTGGTCGTGGACTCGCTCGCAGATCGATTGTCCGGACCTCACGCACAGCCGGGCCCAAGCCGTCCTATGGGGCGCGAGCCGCGACGAGGTTTATCTGGCCGTCTGCGAGAGCGTGTATCGCCTGAATCGGAGCGCGCCCCTCGATTCCGGTGTGGACGGGGGACACGCCGGTGTCGACGGCGGCGCCGCGGTCTCTGACGGCTGGGAGGTCGAATACGCAGTCAGCGACCCCAACTTCCAGCAGTGGACGGCGGTGACCGGGACCGGGACCGGTGACGTCTGGTTCGTCGGGATCCAGGCCGCGGGGGCCGACCAGTGCGTCCTTTTGATCCGAAAGACCTCCGAGGGGTACACCACCGTCGTAGACGGAGTTCCGACTGCGGGCGAGCGCTGCGTAGCGAAGCCCGGTGTCGCGATGATCCCCGGGCAGTTCTACCACGCCCATGTGCCGGTCAAGGATCGACTCGTCGGCGTCCACGCGCTCGGTTTTGGTTCGGACGTCGACAACGACATCGTTCAGGTCGCCGTCGTGAGCGGCGAGGTCCAGATCAAGCGGGCGAGCCCCGCGAGCACGATGGAGGTCACGTTGAGGTCCGTGTGGGGGACGTCGCCGGACGACCTCTGGGTGATCGCAGATCGTGGTGCAAGCAGCATCTTGCGCGCGACCTCCGTATGGGATGGCGCCGGAAAGTTCGAATTCTCGACGCTTGCCATCAATGGTGCGCCGAACTTGGCGCCCCTGTCGCGAATTCGTGGGACATCGAATCAGAACCTCTGGGCAGTCGGGAGAGATCGTGCGTACTTCAAATCGACTCCGTGAGCGCTGCACGTCGGCTCTGATCGCCCTCGCCTCGATCGCGGCGGCCACGGCGGCAGGCGCTAGCGCAGCCAGTTGCACGAACGACAACGACATCCTGCCCGGCCAGGAGACGGACGCCTCGACCAACGAGGACGTGACGGACGGCTCCGCGAACGAGGACGCGGATGCAGGCGCGCCCCGCAGCCCGTTTCGCGACGCTGCCACGTCCGACGCGGCTCCAGAGCCGGTCGTCTGCGAATCATCACCTTGCGCAGTTTCGCTCACCACGACCGGCACCGACACGTACTGCGTCCTGCTCGAGGACAAGACCGTTGCCTGCTGGGGAGCCAACCTCGTGAGAGGAAACCGCTTGAGCGGGGACCTCGGGCGGGGGCCCAACATGCGCGACGACAGCGCCGATCCAGCGCGCGTCGTCGGCCTGACCGACATCCGCTACCTCAATCGCGGCTGCGCGATCGACGGCTCCGGCGCGACGTGGTGCTGGGGGACCGGTCCCTATCTCCAATCGACGACGACGGCATTCACCACCGAACCGGTTCCCGTGAAGCTGCCGATCCCGGCCGCGACCAGCGTGAGCATCGGCTTCTATCGTCAGGACACGGTGAATTATTTCGCTGTTGGTTGCGCGACGGTGCAGGCTGGACTGATTTGTTGGGGAACGAACGGGATGGGACACCTCGGGCCGATGGAGCTCGGGGGCAGCAGCACGGCACCTCACGAGGCGCGTACCATCGCGCTGCCGCCGGGCGCGCCGATCGAGAGCATCGTCGTCGGACAGGCTGCCTTCGCAGTTCGTTCCGACGGAACGGTGCTGAGCTGGGGGCGGAATCCGCCTCTCGCGCGCATCTCGTCGCTGTTCCCGGATCCGTACCCGAGGCCGGCGATGCTGAACGGGATCTCGAGGCTCGAGGCCTTCCGCGAGAACGCGTGCGCCGTTGCGCAGGGGATCGCGTACTGCTGGGGCGGAAATCCTCACGGCAGCGCCATCTACGGCATGGAGGAGCCGATGAAATTCGCGATCCCCAAGGCGATCGCAACGCCAGAGCCGGTCGTCGACATCGCCACGCACTCGTGCCTCGACTACGGCGGCAGCATGCAGCATGGCTGCGCGGTGGGCGTCTCCGGAGCTCTCTATTGCTGGGGGGAGAACCTCTACGGCCAGGTTGGTGACGGCACACGCGAGTACGCGCTCTCGCCCGTCAAGGTCACGGGTCTACCGGGTCGCGTATCGCGTGTGAAGACGACCAGGCTGTCGACGTGCGCGCTCCTCACCACGGGGAAGGTCCATTGCTGGGGAGACAACCGCTACGGCCAGCTCGGCAACGGCGACATCCGGGCCGCGAGCACCGTTCCGCAGGAGGTACTGCTGCCATGACTCGCTCCGCGAGCCGTTCCGTCACGACCGTGGTCACTGCGTTGGGGGCGGTGCTCGCGGTGAGCACCGCGAGCCTTGCAGCTTGCAGCACCCGTGAGGCGGGGTTCGATTCCTCGCAGGGGACCTTCGTCGAGGATGCCTCTACCGACGGACCGAGCTGTTACTTCCAGTGTTCGCTCGATGGCCGGTCGGTCGTGCAGACATGCACCGGCGAGGTCGTCGAGACGTGCCCTCCACACCTCGCGTGCGGAGCGGGGGCGTGCCAGGAGCCGTGCGCCGCGGCCGCCGCCGATCGGAGCTCGAATGGCTGCGAATTCTACCTCCAGCCGCCGCCGTACAGCGCCATCGACATCGGCCAGAGCTGTTACGCGGCCTACGTCGTCAACACGTCCGCCGTGCCCGTCGAGGTTGAGCTTTCGCTAGACGGACAGAAGCTCGATCTCTCGAAGGCGCTCTTCACGCTGAAGCCCGGCGGCGACGTCTCCTGGACGCCTCAGGTCGGCCCGATCGCGCCCGGAGAGAGCGTGGCCCTCTTCGTATCCGATGCGAAGCCCGGATCCGTGTCACCAGGCAGTATCCACACGGCGTGTCCCAAAGAGGCCGTCCCCGCGAGCTATACCAATTCGCTCCCCAACGGGACTGGCTTCGGATCGTCGTTTCACCTGACCACGAGCGCGCCCGTGAGCCTCTCGGCGATCTTTCCGTACAGCGGAGCGGAGAGCCACATCGCGTCTGCGACGTTGCTCTTGCCGGTCGCGACCTGGGGAACGGAGCACATCATCGTCAACGCATGGGAGCAGTTGACCCACCCGCTCCAGGCGTCGCCGAGCGGGCCCGCGGCGCAGATCGTGGCTTCCGAGGACGACACCGAGATCACGATTGTCCCGAAGCGCGATATCCAGGACGGTATCGGGTTCGTCGGCGCCCCCGCCAACGTCCCGGCGACGTATCACCTCGCCAAGGGGCAGCTCCTCCAGATCAACCAAGCGCAGGAGCTCTCCGGGAGCATCGTCCGATCGAACAAGCCCACGAGTGTGTTCGGCGGTCACGAGTGCATGAACGTTCCCTCGATGAGGGCTGCATGTGACGCCGCGCTCCAGCAGCTCCCGCCCTTCCCGCAATGGGGATCGGAATACGTCGGCGTCGGCTACCGGCCGCGCCTCGGAAACGAGTTCGAACCGATGCCCTATCGCATCGTCGCCGCGCGCGATGGGACGCGGCTCGACTACGACCCCGCCGTCCCGGCGGGTGCTCCGCTCGAGATGTCGGCAGGCGAGGTCGTCACGTTCTGGTCGGGCACGGGCCAGCCGTTCGTCGTCCGCAGCCAGGACGCCGAACACCCCTTCTACTTGGCCGCGTACATGTCGAGCGGCGGCAAGATCCATTTGACTACCGGGAACGCCACAGACTTCCTCAGCCCGCTCGACTTCGGCGGCAGGGGCGATCCCGAGTTCGTCAACGTCGTCCCGGCGAGGCAGTACCTCAACGCGTACAGCTTCTTCGCCGATCCGTCGTACCAGGAGACGGCCCTCACGATCGTGCGCGCGAAGAGCGGCGATGCCTTCAAGGACGTGTGGCTCGAGTGCGCCGGCAACCTCACCGACTGGAAGTCGGTCGGAACGCGCGGCGAGTACGAGTTCACGCGCGTCGATCTCGCGCGCAACTTCGGTCCCGGGCAGTCCTTCGGCTCGAGCGTCTGCCAGAAGGGCCTCCAGCGTATGAAGAGCGAAGGCCCCTTCACGGCGACGATCTGGGGATGGTCGCAATGGACGAGCTACGCCTATCCGGGCGGACAGGCACAGCGAAAGCTCGTCGACACTCCTCTCCTGACCGTGCACTGACGCGCGCGGACGACCGCGCTGCAGGTGCGGCGTGTCGGGGGGCGCGCCGCCACGGTCGAGTTACCCCAATCGCACGCTATCGACGAAATACACGTTGATGCTAGCGTCGCCCCCATGACGGCAGTGCTTCCACGCGTGCTCACCGGCCTGTTCTGCGCGCTCGGCGTCTGCATCGGTGCATGCAGCAGCGATGGCGACTCTCCGGTGCCCGCGGGCGACGCGGCGCAGGGTGATGCAGCCGCGGGCGACGCGGCGACCGCGTGTGTTCCCGACGAGGGCAAGCTCGCGGAAGACGACTCCGAGAGCTGCTGCCCCGGCCTCTTCAAGTCGTGCCCGTCGGTCAAGATGGCCAACGATGCCAAGCCGTGCGTTTGTTCCACCGTCGAGTGTGGGACCGCGGAGAAGCAGCCGCCCCCGAACGTGCAATGCTGCCCCGGGGTCCAGTCAGAGTGTTCGATGGTCTTGGGATCCGGTCAGGTCAAGTGCGTCTGCGGTGGAGCGACGGACAACTGACGGCACGCGTGGGGCTCGCCGCGTGAGCCCGGTCACGACATCGGTCGTCGGTGACGCTCGGCTCCCTGCCGCGACGTTGCGAACGAGGAGGGCACGGTCGTCCGATTACGGAGGCGCCTGGAGTGCAGGCGCATCGTCTTCTTCGTGCAAGCAGTGACGGTCGAGCTCAGTGCTCGGTGACGAGCCTGGAGCTGCGAGCTGCGAGCTGCGAGCTGCCGCCAGGTACATCCTCGTCGCGCGCACGGCGGCGGACGCGAGGCCCGGCACGACGAGCGACGTCGCACGCCAGGGGGCAGAGCATGACGGAGACGGACGATCGAGTCCGAGGACGAGGCCGCGAGCCTTGACCCGAAAGTTTTGCCCTGGTACCCAACTGAACCGTCATTCATTCATCGCGCCCCGTTTCCGGGCGCACAACCGATCGATTTCGATACGAGGAGGACGCCGATGGCCGTCGACATCAAGAAGCTGTTCAACGAAGAGCTCCCCGCGGCCCTCGCGAAGAACGCCGAGGACGCGAAGACGATCGGCGCGAAGTACCAGATGAACGTCACCGGCGAGGGTGAGTGGAACATCGACGTCACGTCGACGGGCCCCTCCTGCAAGCCGGGCACGGCCGACGCCGACTGCACGATGACGATCGCGGCCGAGGATTTCCAGAAGCTCATCGAGAACCCGCAGGCCAACGGCATGCAGCTCTTCTTCGCCGGCAAGCTCAAGGTCACGGGCAACCAGATGCTCGCGATGAAGCTCCAGAAGCTCTTCTCGTACAAGTGAGCGGGCTCGGCGCGAGCCGACTCGAGCGTCGGGAGAGCGAGCGCCGATGATCCCGCTCTCCGGGATCAAGGTCCTCGACCTCTCTCGGCTCCTCCCTGGGCCGCTCGCGTCGCTCGTGCTCGCGGATCTCGGCGCGCAGGTCGACAAGGTCGAGGACTCGTCCGGGGGCGACTACCTCCGGGTGCTGCCGCCGGTCGCGTCGGGCAAGGACGCCGATCCGACCTCGACCGTCTTTCTCGCGCTGAACCGCAACAAGCGGAGCGCCGTCTTCGATCTGAAGAAGCCCGAGGCGAAGGAGATGTTCCTTCGCCTCGTGCGTTCGTACGACGTGGTGCTCGAGCAGTTCCGGCCCGGCGTGCTCGATCGGCTCGGTCTGTCGCACGCGGCGCTGCTCGAGGCGAACCCGAGGCTCGTCGTCTGCGCGCTCACGGGCTACGGCCAGACCGGCCCGCTCGCGCATCGCGCCGGGCACGACCTCAACTACCTCGCGCGTGCCGGCGTCCTCGGGTTCCAGGGCCCGCACGATCGGGCTCCCGCCGTGCCGGGCTTCCAACTCGCCGACGTGAGCGGCGGCCTCTACGCCGTCATCGGGATCATGGGCGCGCTGATGGAGCGTGCGCAGACGGGGCAGGGCAAGGTCGTCGACGTGGCGATGATCGAGACGGCGATGCCGTTCGCGATCGCCGGCTTCGGCCTCGCGTTCGGGGGGCAGTCACCTGCGCGTGGAGACGAGGCGCTCACCGGCGCGCTCGCGCCGTACCAGACGTATGCGACGAAGGACGGTGGGGCGATGGCGCTCGCGTCGCTCGAGCCGAAGTTCTGGATGCAGTTCTGCGCGGGGATCGGCCGCGAGGTCGACATGAGCGATCTCGTCCCGGGCCCGCATCAGGCTGCGCTGAAGGAGCACCTCAGCGGCGTCTTCGCGGGGAAGACGCGCGAGGAGTGGATCGCCTTCGCCGCCGAGCGGGACTGTTGCCTCGAGCCCGTGCTCACGCCGGACGAGGCCCGTACCGATCCGCACCTCGCGGCGCGGAAGATGTTCTTCGAGCTCGCGTCGCCGTGGGGACCGATCCCGCAGATGCGCACGCCGCTCACGTCGCCGGATCGGGTGCACGCGCCGCCGCCGCGGCAGGGCGAGCACACCGACGCGATCCTGCGCGATGCCGGTCTCGGAGACGACGAGATCGCGAAGCTCCGCGCCGCCGGCGCCGTCCGCTAGTGCCGCTCGCCGGAAATCCGGCCGGGATTCTCTCATCGCCCCCCACGAGGGTGAGGGCGATGAGAGAATCCCGGTCGTTCCGGACGTCCGGCTCGCGCATGATGTACTCATTTCCCGTGCCTTCACCCGAACAGAGTTCGGGTGAAGGACACTAGGTCGAGCGCGCCGCTACGGCTGCTAGAGCACGGGCGATCAGATCTTGCGGAGCTCTTCGACGAACTCCCAGTCCGCGATGAGGCCCTTGCGGAGCAGGATCGAGAGAAGGGCTGCGACGACCGGCTCCCAGCGTACCTGATCGCCGAGGATGTCGCTGGCATCCGCGCCGTTGGCCGTCGCCCGGAGCGCGCTCACGAAGTCGCGCGCGGTGAGGCCTTCGGCGTGAGGAGCCTCTTTCTTCTTCGCCGGCAGCGAGATCGTCGTGCCGTCGAGGAGGGTGAGGTTCACCATGCGCGGCTTTCGGCGTCCGGGCTCCGCCTCCTCTGCGCGTGCCGGCGGTGCTTTCCGCACGCCCTCCTCGCCCGCCGCAGTCACGGTGGACGGGGGAGACGAGCGCGTGGTGCTCGGGGGAGCCTCGTCCGGGGTCGGGGGAGGGACGCTCGGTGTCGTGCGTCGCGCCGCAGCTGGAGACGAGCGCGGGGGATCGGGCTGCGTCGCGATCGGTGGCGTCACCGGCGCCGCGTCGCGCGCGCTCACGGGTGGAGCTGCGCGCGCCTGCGCCACGGGGACTTCGAGCACGGGAGCGCTGCCGGTCGGCTCGCCGTAATAGACGCGGATCGCGCTCCGGATGTCCGAGGCGGAGGCGATCATCGGACGCGTCGGCAGGCCCGCCAGCCGGGAGACCTCCTGGAGCGCGCTCTCGTTCGTCGGATCGTCCATCGCGACGTAGAGCGTCTCGCCTTGGCCCTTCACATGGCGAACGAAGATCGGGATGAGGCAGTACTTCTCTGCGACCTCGCGAGAGAGCCGGTTGAGCAGCTGGCGCGAGAAGTCGATGTGATAGAGCGACACCCACGGCACGCTGAGCTGCAGGCTGAGGGTCTGCGTGAGCTGCGCCTCGGTGATCCATCGGCGCTCGAGGAGCACCTGACCGAGCTTCTTGCCGGCCTCGCGAGGAGAGCCGAGCACCTCCCCGAGCTGCTCGGCGGTGATGACCTTGCTCTCGACGAGGAGCTCTCCGAGGAGGACGCGTCGGACGTTCGTCGCCTCGGGCGCGCCTGGTGCACCGGGAGGGGAGGAGGGCCTGCTCGGATCGCCGACCAAGACTCCATGGTAGCGGGACGTACCCCCGGGAGGGCAAAAACCGGGGCGAAGCGGCGAAGATATGGATCCGGCAGGGCTCTGCCCGGTCGCGGGCCCGTTCGGGGCGGGGGAAACGGGGCCCGAGGCCCCCAGCCGAGCGCTCCGGTCGTGCTTGGCGCTCGCCTTTACGGTGTATGTGGGTGGAGAGACTTACCGTTTCCGCCAGGTTAACCGCGTGATAGCTTCGCACTTCGGGGCGAGCGTATGCGGCAATGTCCTCAGTGCCAGAGCGCGTGCGAAGAGACGCACAAGTTCTGTCCGACGTGCGGCTTTCCCGTGGGGAAGGTCGCGGCGCAACCTGACGATCCGCTCGTCGGTCGAACGCTCCCGGGCGGCTACGTGATCCTCGATCTCGTCGGCATCGGCGGGATGGGGCGCGTGTATCGCGCCGAGCAGACCAACCTCGGCCGTACCGTCGCCGTCAAGATCATCCACCCGCATCTCGTCGGCGAGGAGAACGCCGCGGCGCGCTTCATCACGGAGGCACGCGCCGCGAGTCGCCTCAATCACCCGAACTCCGTCGGCGTCATCGACTTCGGCAAGACGGAGGACGGGCAGCTCTACCTCGTCATGGAGTTCTTGCGCGGCAAGGACCTCGCGCGCGTCCAGTACGAGGAAGGACCGCTCTCGTTCCGCCGCATCGTGAGCCTGCTCCGGCAGGTGCTCGCGGCGCTCTCCGAAGCGCATCACCTCGGCATCATCCACCGCGATCTCAAGCCCGAGAACATCATCCTCGAGCAGGTCCGCACCGGCGGCGACTTCGTCAAGGTCGTGGACTTCGGCCTCGCGAAGATGCGCATCGAGGCCGTGCAGACGAACATCACGAGCCCGGGCATCGTGTGCGGCACGCCCGAGTACATGAGCCCGGAGCAGGGGCGCGGCGATCCGCTCGACGCGCGCTCCGACCTCTACGCGGTCGGCGTCATCTTCTACCAGCTCCTCACGGGACGCCTCCCGTTCGAGGCCGAGAGCCCGACGCAGGTCGTGCTCATGCACATCACCGAGCAACCGGACGATCCGCGTTCGGTCGTGCCGGAGCGGAGCATTCCCTCGCTGCTCGCCGACGTGTGCCTGATGGCGCTCGCGAAGGATCCCGCGCATCGCTTCGCCAATGCCGACGAGTTCGCGGAGGCCCTCGGCGATGCGCTCACCCAGATCGAGTCGAGCGTCCCGAAGGCGCCCGTGGCGGCGGCCGCGACGGTCAGGTGCTCGGCGTGCGGTGCGCAGAACCCGGGCGGCCAGAAGTTCTGCGGAGAGTGCGGCTCGTCCCTGACGAACGCGCTGGCCGCGACGATCCGCGCGGTCGGGACCGCAGCGACGATGAGCCCGCCCGACCCGCGCGCCCCCACGACCGCGATCGCGATCGAGCCGGGCACCGGGAAACGCCCCGTCCTCGTCGACGGGCAACGGGCGCAGTTCCCGCTCGAGTTCGTCGGACGCGACGAGGACCTCCTCTGGCTCCACGATCGCCTCGCGGACGCGAAGAGCTCTCTCGTCGGCGCCCGCATCGTCGGTGACGTCGGCATGGGCAAGTCGCGTCTCCTCGGTGAGTTCCTTTCGGCGGTGAGGTCCGAGAGGAACCTCGTCATCGAGGTGGGGCCCGATCCCGCCTGGGCCGAGGTCGGTTACTTCGCGGTTCGCCGCGCGATCGTGCAGCTCGCGAATCTGCCGAAGAGCGGCGGCACGACCAAGGACTGGACCGCTGCCGGCGCAGAGGCGCGTCGCGGGCTCGCCGACATCTTCGAGCATGGCGGGCGCGGCGAGCTCTCCGCGGACGAGCTCCGCTTCGCCGTCGCCGAGGCACTTCGGTGGGCGATCGTCCGCGCGAGCGAGCGCGCCGAGGGGAAGAAGGTCATCGTCGCGGTCGACGATCTCCATGCGATCGACGGCGCGAGCCGCACCGCGTTCGCCGACGCGGTGGGGGAGCCGCCGCTCGTTCCGTCCCTCCTCATCGTCAGCTACCCGCCCGGCCACGATCCCGGCTGGCCGGCCAGCACCGCCTCGGCGCGCGTCCTGATGGGACTCCCCCCGGCGCTTGTCTCGAAGCTCCTCCAGGGAACGAACAAGCCGAGCTCGCAGATCGGCGGTCGTGGGATCGCTCCGCTCTACGTCGAGCAGCTGCTCCGCTTCTCGCGTGAGCAGGGCGGTCGTGCCCCCACGCGCCTCGCGGACCTGATCGCGCTCCGCGTCGAGCGCCTCCCGCCCGATGCTCGTCGCGTTCTGCAGGCGATCGCCGTGTATGGCGACAACGCCGACAACGCGACCGTTCTCAAGATGGTCACCGAGGGGACGAACCTCGAGGAGGCGGAGGCCGTGCTCGAGGCTGCGGGCATGATCGAGCCGCTCGACCCCGGTGCAACGCGCAATCGGACCGCGCATCCGCTGATCCGCGACGTCGTGCTCGCGACGATCCCGGCTGCCGTGCGCCGTGGCCTTCATGCTGCGTGCGCGGAGATCGGTGAAGAGATCGGGATCTCGCTCGAGGCGCGCGCGCTCCACGAGTACAACGCGCAGCGCACGTTCCAGGCACTGATCCTGCTCGAGCAGGTGGCGACGCGGGCGGCGAATCGCGGTGACCTCGGTGGATCGATCTCGTCGCTGCGTCGCGGGCTCGATCTCGCGCGTCGCGAGCTGTTCCGAGGCGAGCTCGACGATCCGATGCGCGCCGTCCTCATCTTCGCGCGCAAGCTCGGTGAGTCGCTCACCGCGGCCGGGCACTTCACCGACGCCGAGGGCGTGCTCCGCGAAGCGCTCGACATGGCGGGCCCGAGCGGCTCCGACCGCGCTCGCGTGCTCGGCGCCCTCGCGCAGGTCTCGGCGATCCGAGACCGCAACGACGAGGCGCATCGCTTCCTGCTCGAAGCCCTCGAGCTCGCGTTTGCATCGGGAGCCCACGAGCTGCTCCACTCGCTCGAAGACTTGAAGAAGTCGATCGCGGTCTGACGATCGCTCTAGGTCTGCGCTGCTACGCGCGTGGCGGTCGACTCGGCGCGCGGTGGCGGCGAGCCCGTGCCGAGCACGATCAGGTCTCGGTCGCGCCGGTGCACCGGTGTCGTGTTCGCACGCGACATCTTCCGCATCGTCGCCAGCTCGACGACGTCGTGCGAGCAGAAGACCTTCACATGTCTGCCGTGCTCCTTCACGAGCTGGCGCAGCCGACGCTGGTTGTCGAGCCGCGCCTCGCGGTCGACCTCCATGAGCCGCTGGTAGAAGCGGAGCCCGGGGGTGCAGCGTGTCCGGCGCGGGACCATCTCGCCGCGGTGGAAGTAGGCATCGCCGCAGTGGAGGTACCACTGCGAGCCGGTGCGGACGGCGACGCCCGCGTGGCCTGCTGTGTGGCCGGCGAGCGGCACGAGGAGGATCTCGGGCGGGAGTCCGTCGAGCGTCCGAACCGCATCGAAGCCGAACCAGCGTTCTCCTCCGGGCTCGTAGGTGCGCCAGCGCGAGGCGCTGCTCCATTGCTGCGGTCGGAAGCGCTGGCGATCCAGGAACGTCCTCTGCGCTCGCGCCGCTCTCTCTTCGGACTCGAGCAAGTGGACGCGCGCGCGCGGGAAGTCGTCGAGCCCGCCGGCGTGGTCGAAGTCGAGGTGCGTGAGGACGATGTCCGTGACGTCCTCGGCGCGGTAGCCGAGCTGCTCGAGCTGTCGAACCGCCGTGTCGGCCTCTCGTAGCCGCGGCCGGAAGAGGACGTCGAGGAAGAGGCGGCTCAAACGAGGCCTCGGATAGCGGACATCGAGCAACCCGAGTCCCGTGTCGACGAGCACGAGCCGATCGCCGACCTCCACGAGCAGGCAGTGGCAGGAGAGCTCCGCGCGGCCGCGAGCACCGCCCCGGCCATCCGTCAGTCGGCGCGCGGGCGGACACAGCGTGACGCATCCAAGGTGCATGATCCGGATCATCGCGACCTCCGAGGCCGCGCCCATGCAAGCCGCGGGGCATCTCGCGCATCCCGCTCGTATGCGTTGGTCGCTCGGATGCTCGTGAGATCGAGAGCAGAGTCCAGGGGAAGGCGGGAAGACGGGAAGGAGGTGATCGTCGGTCTTTTTCGGACTGTCTGGTCTTGCTGTTCGTTCGGTGGCGGTCATCCGCTCGGGATCGGATGGGGCTCCTGCTCGGCAAGTGCGCGGATTGCCTGCTGCTGTGAACGAGCATCGAGCAGGAGCGACTGTGGCGATCGTGCGAGTAACGTCGCGGATCGCATGGTGACGTGGATTGCACCGAGATCCCGGTGCACGGCGAGGCCGATGATCGCGGGAGCCTGATCGCTCGAGCCACTCGCCAATAGGCGAACGGCGAGTCAAAGCACCGGGGCGGTCGTCAGGCGCACCGGACGTCCGTTCGTCTTCACGCGCATGAGCGCGTAGGGGCGGACACGTTCGTCGTGGCCGTTGTGGAATTGGGGCTGGCGATGGAGCTGGTTCACCGTGAAGTAGAGCCAGCCGTCCTGGGCGAGACAGAGCGTATCCGGCCAGAGGATGCGAGAGTCGTGCACGAGCGTCTCGAACGTGCCGTCCGCGTTGCGGCGCATGACGGCGTTGTGCTCGTAGTTCGTCAGGTAGACGTGTCCTTGCTCGTCGGACTCGAGGCCGGAGCTCGCGCCGTTCTCGCCGAGGTCCTCGACGGTCTTGGCGACCTCCGAGTCCGGCAGCGACTCGTTCACGAGAGCGTCGACCGATACCGCGTAGAGCTTGCGACTCGCGAGCGGTGAGTAATAGAGCCGCTTTCCGTCGGGAGAGAGCGCAAGACCGTTCGCGCCGACGGAGAAAGGCTGGCGTGGCTTGCCCGGCCGTCGCAGCCAGAGCTCGCGCGCCTCGACGAACGGGATGAAGCGCGGATCCGCCTTGGTGCTCGGGTGATCGTTCAAGCGACGCCAGCTCCGCCCCGACGCGAGGTCGACGACGATGATCCCGTTCGGTCCCTTCATCGACGCGTCCGTGATGAACGCGAGCCCGCGCGTTCCGCGGCGGAGATCGAAGCGGACATCGCCCAGGTAGGAGTCGGGGAGCGCGACCGTCGGCGGGAGTGCGATCGACTCGATCACGCTGCCGCTGCTGGGGTCGATCGCGACGAGCTTGGGCCCACCATCGATCACGCCCTCGAACCGCGGATTGCCTGTGTCGAGCGCCCAGAGCCGATTGTTCGGGCCGAGCACGATGCTCTTCACGCTGATGAGTGCCTTGTCGGCAGGGAGGCCGTTGGGCCACTGATTGATCTGGTTGTTAGGGAACGGGTAGAGCCCGCCGTCGCGCACCTCCGCGACGGTGAACTCGACGGGATCGCCCCAGCGCGGAAAGCTCACGAAGATGCGATTGTCCCGCGAGACCGTGACGCCGGTGGGCATCGGCCCGTAGAACATCGCTTTGACCTCCACCGTGCCAGCTGGGTTCTCCTGAGGCAGGATCGTCGTCGCGTCCGGCGGCACGTGCGTGCTCGAGGACTTGCCGCGGCATGCAACGGAGAGCACCGCGATCAGCGCGGCGGTCGTGAGACGCCGGTTCAGATACGCCGAGCCACGCACCATGGCGATCGGGGCGAAGGTGCAACGCGCGCGCCCCGGGGCCACGAGCGTTTCGCTCAACGCTGGAGGCAGAGCGCGTGCGGCGCGCATTCCGCTACCGAACCGAGCCCGTCAGTGCGCTTGTCGCATGCTGCGAGGCGGATCGCCGAGAGGCAGCTCGCGACGGCGGTGGAGTCGTAGCCGTCGGGGCATCCCAGCTGCGCGAGGGCCTCGCGTGCAAGCGGCCGCTCCGTGTCCATGCAGCTCGCGAGCGAGGACCAGGTCTTTCCGCTCCCGATCTGCCCGCACGAACGCGCGCGATCGCACTGCGCTTGGGCGACTCGAGGAACGATGGGGTCGAGCGGCGTGCTCGTGCCGCCCTCTGTCGGCGGAGGCCGCGAGCGCTCGCCGCGCTCGGCCTTCGGGGTCGGCGGCTCGATCGGGAGCGGGAGCCCGACGCCGGGGGTGCCGGTTGGACGTTCGGCTCCGGTCTCCGTGGCTCGCATCCCGCTCAACTCGGTGCGCGAGGTCTCGTTGCTCGTGCGGCCGCCGTTGTCGACGAAGCCAGCCGCATCGACGGTGCGCGGGCTCGACGACATCGTTTCGGGACGCATGTTCGCGCTCGTGCTCGTCGCGGTGCTGGGACCGCGCGTACGCGCACGGTCGCAACCTGCGGCAGTGAGGAGAGCGGCGCCGACGACGACCGCGCGGACTTTCCAGCGTTGCGCGCTCATGAAATGAGAGCTCTGCACCCGATGTGCCGCGTGGGGATGCGGCCGTGAGGCCACGCTGCTCGCATCGATCGGCGCCGAGCTCCAGTCTCCGCGACAACCTGGACCAGGCCGCAGCGCCTCTAGTAGAGAGGGAATGTGCGCACCCGAGTCAGAGCAGCCCTCCTTGGCGTCGGTGCGAGCGCCGCCGTTCTGATCGCGGCGTGTGGAGGGCAGGAGCCGCCCGCGAAGCCGCCGGCGCCCCCTGCTCCGCCGAAGGATCCGCCGTTGCTCGCGCAGATCGCCTCCGCTTGCGCCCGGATCTCCGCCTGCACGCGCGCGCATGACGTGCCGCGCTTCCGTGAGCCGGGCGCGTGCGTCGACTGGTGGCTGTCCGAGCCGGACGCCGCGAGGAAGGCTGATCCGCTCCGCACGTGTCTCGCCGAAGCGACCACCTGCGAGAAGGTCTCGGTCTGCATGCAGGGCGGCGGTGACTCGCGCGCGGCTGCGTTCTGCTCGCAACGGCAGGGCGTGGTCTCCGGGTGTGATGGCGATCGCCTCGTGAGTTGCGGCGAAGACGATGCTCACCCGAGCAGTGTGATCGACTGCGCGAAGATCGGCGCGAGCTGCCGCGAAGTGAAGTCAGCAGGAGGTCTCGTCGTCCGGGCCTGCTGGTCGCCGCAGAAGTGCCCCGCCGGCGCGCCCGAGTCGCGGTGCGATGGGCCCGGCGCCGTCGTCTCTTGCCGCGATGGCGCGTTCGAGCGCGTGGTTTGCCGTCCGGGGACGACGTGCGAGGAAGGAAAGGACGAGGCTGGCGAGATCGTCGCCGCCTGCGAGCTCCCCGGTCGCCGCCGCTGCGAGGCTCGCGGCGCCCGTCACTGCGAGGAAGACCGACTCGTCGAGTGCGACCGTACGGGCCTGACGAGCAAGGCGCGCGTCACCGACTGCGTCGGCTTCGGCCTCCGCTGCGCGGGCGTGGGCCCGCGCGCCGGCTGTTACGTCCCGACCAACGTGGAGTGCGACAAGGAGCTCCTCCCCAAGTGCGAGGGTGAATCCGTCGTGTTCTGCGCCGCCGGGAGGTTGGCGAAGGTCTCGTGCAGCGGGATTGGCCTCGGAGCCTGCGACCCCTCGGCGAAAGGCCCGATGGCCGCCTGCGTTCCGGCCCCGAACGCGATCGTGGCGCCAGCGTCGACCCCGGCATCGCCGAAGTAGTATTGTTCGGCCGATGCCGGACGACTCGCCGGAAAGCTCCACCCCGAACCTGCGTACCGCCGCCCCCGAGGTGCGCGTCCGGCGCATCCACCGGCGCGATCTGAACCGGGTGTGGGAGTTCTTGAAGCTCTGCTTTCGCGACGTGAACCGTGACACGGTCGAGTACCAGCGGCCGCGCACGAAGAACCGCTTTCTCGAGATCTACGAGGAGGAGGGGATCGAGCAGCTCGTGTTCGAGGCGCGCTTCAAGGACAAGGACGCCATCGTCGGCTACACGGAGTGCGCATTCGAGGTCCTCGGCGGCGACAACTGGATCAACGCGCGCTACTTCTCCAAGCGCGACATGCGCCCACTCTTCGTCGAGGAGCTCGCGGTTCACCCTGAGATGCAGGGGCAGGGGCTAGGTGCGTTCATCCTCGAGCAGCTCGACCATCTCGCCCGCGTGCGCGGGTGCACGCATCTCGTCCTCGAGGTCGCGGAGAACAACGAGAACGCGCTCCGCTTCTATCGAGGGCGCAGCTTCTACAAGCTGGACGCCGCGGTCTTCCTCGCGAAGAAGGTCGTCGCCGAGGAAGAGCTCCTGCCGCCGCGCAAGCTCAAGCGAGCTCCGTCGTCGAGGGCGCTCGCGGTGCTGCAAGGCACGGCGCCGGCTCGTTCATCCTCGCGGTCGAGCGCGTCCGCGCGGCGGAAGAAGGACTGACGAAGGCGAGGGCTCGATCGTGCTGCCGCCTCACATCTCTCGGTGGGATCTCGACAAGACGTACCTCCGTACGGAGTTCGACACGATGCGCGATCTCGTCCGGACGGCGCTCGAGCGCGCCGACGAGAAACGCACGAACCCGGGCGCGGCCACGCTCCTCCGTGAGCTCTCGCAGGCGAACGTCTCGATCCACATCCTCTCGGGGTCGCCCGAGCAGATGCGTCGCCGGCTCGAGGCGAAGCTGAAGCTCGACGGCATCGTGTGGGACAACTTCACGCTCAAGCCGAATCTGCAGAACATGCTGCGCCTCCGCTTTCGGGCGCTGCGCGATCAGCTCGGCTACAAGCTCCCCGCGCTTCTCACCTCGCGCACCGGCGCCGGCGATCAGATCGCCGGCGTGAAGGAGACGCTCTTCGGCGACGACGCCGAGGCCGACGCGTTCGTCTACTCGCTCTACGCCGACATCATGGAAGGTCGCGCCGGTGAGGAGCTGGTGCATCGGATCCTCGAGCGCGGCCGCGTCTACGAGGACGTCACCGAGGCCGCGCTGCGCTCCGTTCGCCTCGTGAAGCCCGCGCCCGTCGTCGAGCGGATCTTCATCCATCTCGAGCAGCAGACGCACCCGCGCGACTTCCAAATCTTCGGCGCCCGCGTCGTCCCCTTCTACAACTACTTGCAAGCTGCATATGTCGTCCACGAGGACGGCCGGCTCCCCGCGGCGAGCCTCCTCCGCGTCGCGGCCGAGATGGTGACGCTCCATCGCTTCGACGGCGACGCTCTAGCGCGGAGCTACGCGGACGTAGCGAAGCGCGGACACCTTCAGGGCACGAAGATCGACGACATCGTCGCGGCGCTCCCCGAGCTCGAGACCGTCGCGAGCCCGGCGAGAGAAGAGGTGCGTCGGATGGTGGAGCTCCTCCCGCCGCAGGCCGAGCTGGCGCGCGCGCGGTGGAAGCCCCCGGAGGAGGAGCCGATGCCGGACTACCTCGAGCTGGTCGACCGCCACAACCCGCGGCACAAGAAGCGGAAGAAGAGCTGACCGGGCTTGCCCGCGGTCGCTCCACGAGCGTTTACGCCCGAGCGCCGAGCCGAAGAACGAAAGGCGCTAGGCCGCCAGCGGCAGTGTGACGACGAGCTCCGTGCCGCCATTGCGTGACCACGACGCCTCCCCGCCGAGGATGCGCGCGCGTTTCGCGATGTTCGACAGCCCTCCGCGGGACGTCGAGAGCGCGTCGTCCGGAATGCCCTCGCCGTCGTCGGAGACACGGATGACGATGCGTGCCCCGCGCTCGATCTCGACACGCACCACCTGCGCTCGGGCGTGGCGCACGGCGTTCCGAACGCCTTCCTGGACGATTCGCAAGATATGGACCCGAACGTCGACGGGAACCATCGGCGCGGTCTCGTCGTCGTGGATCGCGATCTCGCAGCGGAGCGAGCCGGCGCAGAGACGCGTCACCCGCGTGCGGAGCTCGGCGAGGAACTCGTCCCACTTCCCGCCCGAGACACGCAGCGCGAAGACCACCTCGCGAAGCTCGTCCAAGCTGCTTCGCGCGTCGTTCACGAGATCATCGACGATCGAGGTCGCTTGCCCGTCGCCGATCCCGGCGACGGCTTCCTTCAACTCTCGCGCCCGCCAGAGCAGCGTCGACAGATCGGCGGCCACCCCGTCGTGGAGATCCCGCGCAATGCGGTCGCGCTCGCGTTCGACGAGCAAGCGCTCGAGCCGCGATCGCAGGACCCGACGTTCGGCTTCGCCGCGGAGCCGATGCTTCGCAGAGGCGGCGAAGACATAGATGCATACCGCACCGAGGACGCCGAGGCTCGCGGTGACGGCTACGTCGGCAGAGGCTTCGCGGAGTGCGAACGCGGCGGCCAACGCCGTCGTTGCGACACTGTACATGGCGATGCAGATCTTGGCGTCTCGCGGGTTGTTCCACGCGTCGGCGACGAAGAGGAGGAAGTAGATCCAGAAGACGCTGGTCGCTGAGCCCGAGAAGTAAATCAGCGCCGCGCCGCAGGATACCGAGCAAAGCGACTCGAGTTGCTCCGCGGCGCGGTACCAGCGGCCGTGCGCGCCGACGCGGCGAAAGGCGATCGCGGCGTGGACGATGGACAGCGCTGATATCGTCGTGAGCGGCAGTGTGGTCTCGATCCCGACGCCGAGCACACGACGCGCCGGAAGCCAGGCCGGCAGGAGGGCGACTCCGGCCGCGATGGCGACGAGCAGCGCGGTCGCCGTGAAGCTGCGCATGCCGCGACGGCCTTCCGCGTAGTGCTCGCTCATCGCGCGGTCGAGCTCCACGTCCATCGCCTCTTCCGAGAGGGCGGCGCCGGCGTTCGTGCTCGAGTGGCTGCTCGTCGAGGAGGTCAAGATCCAGCACATTACATTGCAGTGCCGACGTCAGGTAGCGTCGGCCCCGCACGCGCCCCTCGGCGTGCGCGACCTCGTGCGGCGCCAATCTTCGGGTCCGGCGCCCTTCATTTCACGGAGCCTCGTCGTTATCGCCTCTACATGCTCGAGGCATTGATCGTCCGGTGGGGCTATCTGGCGGTCGGCGTTGGCGTCTTCTTCGAGGGAGAGACGATCCTCGTCATCGCAGGCGCGCTGGCGCATCGGGGGTTGCTCTCGTTCCCGCTAGTCGTCGTAGCCGCGTTTGCAGGAAGCATGTTGGGCGATCAGCTGTGGTTCTACCTGGGGCGATACGGCGGCAGGCGCCTCTTCGAACGGCGTCCCCGATGGCGCGCCGTCGCGGACGCGACCCAGCGCCGGCTCGACCGGTACGGGGTCGCCTTCGTCCTTGCCTTCCGCTTCATCTACGGGATGCGCACGATCACGCCGGTCGCGCTCGGCACGAGCGGCTTCCCGGCGGTCCGGTACGCGATCCTCAACGTCATCGGCGCGGCGCTCTGGGCGCTCGGCATCGCTGCCATCGGCTGGGGGCTCGGCGCCGCCGCGACGACCATGCTCCAGCGCGCCGCCCACATCGAGGAGCTCGCCGTCGCGGCATGCGCTGTCGCCGTTGTCGTCTGGTTCGTGCAACGGCGCCTCCAGCGTCGGTCGACCCAAGCCCAAGCCGGCGCCGCCGAGGAACACGGGCCCGAGTCGACGCCGCACTGACGATCACGTCAGTGCGGTGGATCGATCGGCGTCCCGTGTTCCGTCGGTGAGGCGGGGGCGTCGCCTCAGTCGGGCGAGCAGGTGACCTGGACGTTGCCGACGTTCGCCGAAGCGATCGTTCCGTGTGCGTTCGTGACGACGCAGGTCTCGCCCGCCGGCTGCTGGTAGACGCGGACGGAGTATCGCGTGCCGGTGTCGAGGGCACGCGTGAACGAGAAGCTACCGTCGGCCGCGATCGGGCGCTGCTCGATCCCGTTCAGCCACAAGACGAGGCCGCTCTTGGTCAGGCCGCTGACGGTGCCGCCTACGGAGTACGCGGGGACGCCACCGTTCACGACGAGTCGATCGATCCCGATGTAGTCGCTGTTGCCCCCAATGAGCCCCGCGCTCGTCACGTAATAGCGAATCGCGATGCGACCGGTACCCAGGTACGGAATGCCGTTCGCGTTGGTGAACGTGAACTTGGTCCAGTCCGCCGGATATCCATTCGCCGCCAGCGACGGATTCACGGATCCGAGGAGCGTCGTATACGATCCGACGCCCGTGTCCGGCGGCAGCGCGCACGGGGCCTCCGTGCAAACGCGGACCTCGACCCGATCCGCATACCTAGTCTGACCGTTGGGGCTTCGTGTGTAGAACGAGATCGACGATCCTGCGCCGAACGTGACGCTCGGAGTCGCGAGCCAGGTGTTGATCGTGCCCGTGTTCCCCGTGTTGTTGAAGTTCGCGCCGATGTACGCGTCCGTATTTCCGTCGTGGGCGTTGAACGGCCCACCCATCGCGACGTGGTTCCCTTGGAACCAGGTCGTGCTTCCAACCGGGGAGCTTCGGTTCGCGTCCAGCCAGCCGGCTTCGGCGAGCTTGGTGATGTCGTCGAACCCCTCGTTCAGGACCGCAGAGGGCGTGGGGTAGCAGACGAGCCCATCGCCTTCGCGCCCGCCGTTGCAGGCGCACGCCGGCACGATACCGTTCTGCGAGCACGTCGCGTTTGGGGAACAGCCGCCGTTCGGAGCGCTGCAGAAATCGATCGGGGTGCAGGTCGCCCCGTCGCCGTCGTACCCGGACGCGCAGGCACACTGATTGGTCTTGGCCGAACAGACCTGGAGGCAAGCGGAGCGCTGCCATTGCCCAGCTGCGTCGCACGTCTCGACGGTCGCCCCGTCGGCGCATCGGTGATCTCCGGGCACGCACACTCCGGTGCATGCGCCCGCGCTGCAGACGTACGGGCACGCGTCGGCGCTCTGCCAGTTGCCCGTGGCGTCACAGCGTCGCGGGACGAGGCCGCTGCAATCCACCGCGTCGGGCACGCACACTCCGGTGCACTCGCCTGCGCTGCAGACGTAGGGGCATGCGTCGGCGCTCTGCCAGGCTCCGGCAACATCGCACGTCTGAGGGACGAGCCCGTTGCACTGCTTGGTGCTTGGGACGCATGCGCCGGTGCACTCGCCTGCGCTGCAGACGTAGGGGCATGCGTCGACGCCTTGCCAGCCGCCGGCTGCATCGCAGGTCTGAGGGACGAGGCCGTCGCACTGCTTGGTGTCGGGCACGCATGCGCCGGTGCACTCGCCCGCGCTGCAGACGTAGGCGCACGCGGGAGCGCTCTGCCAGCCGCCGGCTGCATCGCAGTTCTGGGGGACGAGGCCATCGCACTGCTTGGTTCCCGGCTCGCAGACGCCATCGGCGCAGGCGCCGTCGACGCACGCGATCGCGCACGCTTGACCTTGTTCCCAGCGCCCCGCGCTGCTGCACGTCTCCGGCACGAGCCCATCGCATCTCGTGGCTCCTGCCGTGCATTCGGCCGCGTCCGACGTGGTGGCCGCGTCCGCCGTGTTCGGATCGACGTTGGTGCTGGTGTCGTCCCCACACCCCACCACCAGCCAACAAGCAAGAAAAACTACCGTGTTCCGAGCGAGGACGTTCAACGTGGCTCCTTCCTTCGAGCGAAGTCAGTGAACCCCCCGATCGGGATCGCATGATCCCAATCCGTCCTCCGAGGGCTGCTTTCTGTCGCGGGGCCCACGAAGGCGAATTTCCCGTATCGCAGAGCACGGGCGCCATGTCCAGTGGCGCTACGACGTTCGCCTACTGCTAAGCGCAGATCGTCGAGGCTGTGTTTAGCAACGAACTCGAAGCAGTCCGATTCTTCGCGTCGGAGTTGGACGTCGAGCGAATCAACGATCCAACCAAGCGCGACCATGCGCAGTGCGAGACCGACGCGTTCGCGGTGGACGTCGAAAACGCTGACGTTCGCCGACGGCTCACACGTCCGTCGATGCGGTCTCGCCGATCGTGACGCCTGGTGCAGTGCCGCCCTGCGCTACCAGGTCCCCGCGATGCCGACGTCGAAGCCGCCTTCTCTTCGGGGCGCGGCGCTCGGACGGATCGTCGTGAGCGCCGCCTTCGATGGCTCGGCTGGCATGCGCTCCTTGGCGATGACCGCGGAGTCGACGATCATCGCGCAGATGGCTCCGGCGCCGGCGCCGGCGACGCCGAAGGCGGCGGAGTTGAGGGCGACGCTGCTTTCGTGGGAGCCGTTCGCCGCGCCCATAACCGCACCGCTCAGCGCGCCGAGCAGCCCCGCCCCCAGTGGAAGGCCCGCTCGAATGCCGAGGCTCGTTCCGGCGCGGGCGATGTTCCAATTCATGACGTGCACCGTCGGGCCGCCTGTCAGGTAGAGCGCTGCGCCGGCGACTGGAGCGACGGGCGTGATCACGATCGCGACGCCGTCTGCGATCAGCGTCTGCCAGCCATACCAGCGGGTCCTTTGCGCTGGGGGTGACGCTGGCGGCGGGACGTCGAGACTCGCTGGCGTCGTGGTGGTCGGAGGTCGATCGCTGCTTGCAGATCGATCGCGGAGCGCATCGAATGCGAGCGAGCGAAGCTCGGTGGAGCGGGATGCATCGACGAGATCAGGCGCCGTGTCGACGAGCACCCCGAGTCGGCGTGCGGCAGCGGCGAACGCACCGCGGGCGAGGTCGTTGCGCGCGACCTCGAATGAGGTGTTCCATTCGGCGGCGGAGGGCTTGCTCTCCTTGCCGGAAGGGGAGGCGTTCGTGCCCGTGGTGTCGGGCATGGGTGACGGAGGGCGGGCCCATCGCCAGGTCGTTCCCATCGCATGGAGCTCGAGAAGCGCCGCTCGCTCGTGCATCGAGATCTCCGACGCGAGCTGATCCGCGATCGCCTCGCGGGCCTCGTCGCCGTGGCCCATGACGAGGAGACGGCGAATCTGCTCGCGCGGGGACATTGCGGGGGCGAGCGAAGGCGCCGGTTCCTCCGCAAACGCGGGCAACGCGTAACACGCGAGAGCGATGGTGGAGAGCAACCGGACCGCCCAGCGTCGCGCCATGCCAGAGCTTGTTTCCGATCGCAGGCATCAGCAAATGATTGCGGCTGATACGTAGCTCTCGCCCTGCGCGGCACGTCGCCTCGGTCTTGCCGGCGGTCTCGACCTCGATGCGCCCGGGCAGGAGGACTACCGGCACGTCAGGCACGGTGTCGGAGCTTCGCGCGGTCGTTAACCGGGGTTAACGACCTGGCGGAGGAGCAACGGCGAGTAGAATCTTCCCGAGCGGCAGCGGATGGCGCCGGTCAGGAGTCCTCGGCCAGTCGCGTGAGCAGCTCCTCGACGCGGAGTATGGCGTCGACCTCGGAGCTTCGCTGCGCCTGATCCATCGCGGCGAAGAGATGGGTCTGCTCACTGACGATGCGCTCGGGATGGCGTTCCAAAAGGCCGACGTAGTGCTCGAACAGGCGAGCCGGCGGCACGGGCTCCGTCCGCTTCTGAACGGCGTAGCGGACCACTGCATGGAGCGTGTATCGGTCCCGCATCGCCTCCTGGACGAGATGCCAGCGCTCGAGGGCGGCGATGGCCTTCTGCGCCTTGGCTCGTGGTGCGCGCGCGAGGATCGCGAGCGACTCGCGATCGACGTTGTCGCCCTCGACGTGTGCGAGCACGGCGAGCATGCGGCGGCTCTCGGGCGGTAGGCGACGCCACGCCCACTCCACCAGCAGCGCGACCTCCGGCAGATCGTCTTCGTGCTCGATCACGCGAACGGCGCCGATGCCGTGCTCGTCGAGGAAGCGCGCGAGCGCATTCACGTTCGTGGCGCCAGAGGCGACGATGGCCGCGGCGATGTCGAGCGCGAGCGGGTTCCAGCGCAGGCGTCGCGTGAGGGGCGCCACACGCGGAAAGGCGGCTCGACCCGAGGTCACGAGCGGTGCCGTCACCGGGAACACGAGGACGCCGGCGAGCAAGCAACGGCGCGCGGTGATGAGGAAGGTCGCCTTCGTCTCCGAGAGCGCGTCGAGGAGCTGCGCCATCGCGGCGTCGTCCTCGTGGTTGTCGAGCACGACGAGGCGTTCGTCCTCCGAGAGGAAAGCGCGGAGACCATCGATGATCCGGTGCCTGTCGCGCGTCGTGCCGAACCGCACCGCGAGCATCTCGGCGAGGGTGCGGAAATCCCAGGCGCCGACACGAAACCACGACATCCGCTCGTCGAAGCGCGGCGCGACGCGGTAAGCGAGCGCGGCGGCGAGCATCGACTTGCCGCTGCCGCCGGCACCGACGAGCGCGAGCCGCGTCGGCGCCGAGGTCTCGATCGCTGCGGCGAGCGTCTCGAGCTCCGAGGCACGTCCCTTGAGCCCGCGCGGTCGAGGAGGAAACAGTCCGAGCGACGTTGCCATCGCGATCCAACCTACTCGCGATCGGGACGCATGGCTGAAATCCAGCTGGAGGCCGTTCCGAGCACCACCAGCCGTCAGACTCGCGCGAGCTGCGTCTTCAGTGCGGGGTATTCCGTTCCGTCAGGCGCGATGTTGACCGCCTCGATCACGAGACGCTCCGGGTGCGGATGGATGACGGTTCGCCAACCCCATCGCTGATCTCCAGCGGCGTAGCTCCCGAGGACCGAAATGGCGCCGTCGACTGACGGCGCGCGTGTGCCGGTCGAGAGCATCAACGCCGAGCCGGTATGGAAGCTGTCGATCCACGCCAGGCTGTATCGCTGTTCGTCCTTTTCGTACGCGACGAGCATCTCGCCGGCGTGCGGCTTGCCGATGATGACGCTCGCGTACTGGATCCGGAGGAAGCGGCCACCGAGGACGGACTCGACGCGCATCTCGATCCGAGATTCTTCCGCCGGCGCGTTCGGATCGAGCCAGGTGGTCGTCTGCCCTTCCCAGAGTCCGGCGAGCGCAACCAGCCGAGTGTGATGATTCGTCGGTTCGAACGGGGTCGTCGGCGCGCTCGCGATGTCGATCAGTCGAGCCATGGCGCTACCGGTTACCATCGGTACACCACGACCACAAACCCGGATGGCCACCCCGAAGAAACCGGTATCGGTTCGGCTGCGAGCGACAGGGTTCGGTGCGATCGGTCCGCCCAGGTCGAAATGCCAGGTCGGTGACCGATCCGCGGTCCGGATAGAAGTGCCGATGCGATTGCGATCAACGGCGCTTGCACCAGGTGCCGCGACGGTCTCGGCATAGCGGCGAAAAGAGGAGCCTGGGCTATTGGGCCAAATGGGGATAAACGTGAAAGCGGGCGGTTTCTCGAGCTCCGCCTCGACACCTCGCGCATGAAACTGCCTTCGAAGTCGACATCCTCCCTCTTCGCCATCGTCGTCCTGGCGTCGCTCGGTGCCTGCACGGGTGCCTCCGGGCCGCACGAGCAGCTGGCCACCATGAGTAGTGCGTTGGCGACCGACAACGTGACCTGGACTCGGCTCGAGTATGGCCTGAACAGTCGCCTCGGCGCCGCGATGGCTTTCGACAGCGCGAGAGGTGTCGTCGTTCTCTTCGGCGGTAATGACCGTGTCGGAAGTCAGCGTGCAGATACGTACGAATGGGACGGAACCGCCTGGCACGAACGAGTGACCGCTCACCATCCGCCGGGGCGCGTCTACTCCGCCATGGCGTTCGATTCCGTAAGGCAGAAGATGGTGCTGTTCGGCGGTTCTCAGTGGGTGGAGGGGAACGTCGGCGACACCTGGGAGTACGATGGAATCGACTGGACGCAGCGCTCACCGGCGACCAATCCGCCGATTCGCGCCAACCACTCCTTGGCGTTCGACTTCGCTCGAGGGCGTACCGTTCTCTACGGTGGCTGGGCTCCTGGCCACAACTCGGGATACAACGACACGTGGGAGTGGGACGGGACGAATTGGATTGATACGTCGCGGCCAACGAACCCGGGGATCCGTTACGACGCCGCGATGACGTACGACGCTGCGCGTGGGTACACACTGCTTCACGGTGGCTACGGCGGTGGGTCGAGCACCTGGAAGTGGAACGGCGTCGCCTGGACCAACGCGAACACGAACCCAAGCCCAACGCTCACGAGACACGCGATGGTGAACGACAGCGACCGTCAGAGGGTCGTGATGTTCAGCTGGGGCGGGACGTGGGAATGGGATGGTGCCCAATGGAGCCGGATAACGACCGCCACGGTGCCGCCGATCGAGTCGGGCATGGCTGCGGCGTACGACGCCGTCCGCCATCGAACCGTCCTCTTTGGCGGTCTCGGAACCCGAGGTCGCTCGGGCGACACCTGGACGTACGACGGCGGAGATTGGACGCTCGCCGCACCGAGCTCGATCCCTCTAGCTCGCTCCGAGTCCGCGGCGATGTTCGACCCGACGACGAACGCGATCCTGATGTTCGGTGGCGCTGCGAGGCACAACGCCGCTCTGGTCGACACGTTCGACGATACATGGGAGTTCGATGGAAGTCGCTGGCGCGCGCTGACCCCGGAGACGTCGCCGTCGAAGCGCGGTGGGCACGTGCTCGTCTTCGATTCGGTGCGCGCCGAGGGCGTTCTCTTTGGCGGACACACAACGCCGGATCGGTTCGACGGTCACCTCGGCGATACCTGGACGTGGAGCGGAGGGAACTGGCACCTGGCGTCACCTCAACAATCGCCGCCGGCTCGATCGAATGCGTCCGCCGCCTTCGATCCCTCGCGTGGCTACGTCGTCCTGTTCGGTGGCATTGGACCCAATGGTTACCAAAGGGACACCTGGCTCTGGACGGGGAGCGATTGGTCGCAGGTGATGCCGGCTCATTCGCCGTTGGGGATGACCGGAGCACCCATGACATACGATCCTGTCCGCCAGCGTGTGGTCCTCTATCAGGGATCGAGCGTGTGGGAGTGGGATGGTGTCGACTGGCAGACTGCGACCGCCACGCCGCTCCCGCCGAGTCGGTCGGGAGCAGCGTTGGCTTTCGATACTCACCGCAACCGGTCGGTCCTGTTTGGCGGCTACACAAAAGTCGGCTCGACCAACGAGACCTGGGAGTCGGACGGTCTTCGATGGCTCAAACGCAATCCGGTCTCGAGTCCATCTCGACTCTCCGATGCCTCGCTCGTGTACGACCCGACGCACCATCAGACAGTCCTCTTTGGTGGTGCCGACGACTTCGCCAGCGATGCGACCTACGTCTATCGCGTCGAGCAGGGGCCTGTCGGTAGTCCGTGCTTCTCGTCGGCGGAATGTGACTCCGGATTCTGTGCCGACGGCGTCTGTTGTTCGACGGCATGTGGCGGAGGCGATCCGTCCGACTGTCAGGTGTGTAGCGTGCAAGCCGGCGCGCAGGTCGATGGCACGTGTGCTCTGCTTGGTGGCGCTCACACGTGTCGAGCATCGGCCGGTGTCTGCGATCTCGCCGAAGCCTGCAACGGGGTCGACCCGGAGTGTCCGGCGAACGCGTTTCGGCCCGCAACACACGTGTGCCATCCGAAGGGCAGCGCGTGTGACGCGGAGATCGCGTGCACTGGAGAGAGCGCATCGTGCCCGCCCACGCATCCCGAGCCGGCAGGGACGGTCTGCCGCCCTGCACCCAGCGAGTGCCGTGGACCGGCGCAATGCAACGGTGTCTCCGTGCTGTGCCCATCACTCGACCCACTTGCGCCGGACGGGACGCCCTGCAACGGAGGCGTGTGTCGGGATGGTACGTGCCGTGTCGATGCAGTGATCGACTCGGGAGTGGTCGTGGACGGCGGGGAGCCCGTCGATGCCTCGACCGACGCGACGTTGTCCGATGCGGCTTCGAGCGAGTCCGATGCGGCTCCGAGCGAGACGGACTCCGGGGCCCGGATCGACTCCGGCGACGAGCCGTCGAGCGCAGAGCCCGAAGAGACCGGACATGAAGCTCCGACGCCGCCAAGCGCACCTTCGAGCGAAGCTGGGGGCTGCGGGTGCCGCGTTCTTCCCACCGCACCTTCGGGCAGCTGGAGCTCGCTGGCGATCGGTTGTGCTCTCGCGACCGTGCTTCGAGTACGGCGACGGTGCAGGAGCGGCAGCGACGTCGCTCGAGTCCAACTGTGAGAGCCGCGGCCTGATCCCTGAAGCCACGGGCCGTTCGCCGACGGCGAGCGGTGAGTCAGACCCAGGCGTTGTTCAGGATCTCGCCGACGCCGCCGGCGCCCGGGACGATGTACTGGTGCTCGTCGAGGCCGCGCTCCTCGTCCCAGTGAGTCCCGGGAACGGTGGAGAGGACCCTCGCCGGCGAGAGGCCGCGATCGAGGCGGAGCGCGTAGATGCGCGTGTCGGGGTGCTCGGCGAGGACGTTCTTGATGAACTCCGGCGTGACCATGAGGTGCATCGTGATGCACATCTTCGGCGTGCCCTCGAGGCGCGTCTTGTAGTGGTTGAGGGCGCCGTTGATCGACGAGCCGGTGGCCCCCATCGGATCGGGGATGAGGAGGATGCGGCCCTCGACGTCGCGCCCGATCTTCGCGTCGTGCCAGGTCGCGCCGATGACCTTGCCGTCGGCGTCGGTCGCGCGGGACATGAAGAGGTGGTCCTGGCGCACGCCCGCCGGATCGAGGACCTCGTTGAGGAGGTCGTAGACGATCTGCGACGGCATCGTGCCCGCCCGCGCGATCCCGACGGTCACGCAGTTGGTCGAGTGGTCGAGCGCGACGCCGCGGTAGACGGCCTCGGGCGACTTGATGACCATGCGCGTGGGGACTGCGACGCGCTCGCGCGGAAACTCCTGCGCGAGCACGACCTGCGCGAGCCGCTGGTAGAGCGCACGGACGAGCTGCCCGACCTCGGGCTGGACCGTTTCACGCGCGCAGAGACGGGCGAGCTGCGTCCAGCAGACCGGGTCGTCCAGCAGGTGAACGTTCGGCCCGTACTTGTGATCGATCTCGGGCGCTCGGTACCGGCTCTGGGCGTAGGCAATCTCGACCATGAGCACGGCGTATACCGTGCTTCATGCGAGACGTCACTTTACGTTGCGCGCGATGTCGCGCGGCGCGCGCGTCAGGTCCAGTGGCCGGCGCGCATCGCGGCGGCGTCGATGACCTTGACCTTCGGTCCGAGCGCCTCGCGGAAGCTGTCCTCGTCCTCGTCGTCCATGATCGCGTCGCCGAAGCCGGCGGCGATCTCCATGGCCGTCGAGAGGATGCGGAGGAACTGAGCGAAGCTCGACGCGGCGAGCGTCGGTTGCCAGCGTTCCTGACCGCTCATCGCGGTGTAGACGGGGCAGTCGCCCTCGGGGTCGAGCTTCGACACGTCGAGGAAGTAGGGATCGCCCAGGAGAGAGCTCTCCGCGACGACGACCCACGACGGCTTCCAGTCGAGCGGGACCGTGCCGCCGTCCTGCGGCGTCTTCACGGTGTCCTGCGCCTTCTCGAGCTCGCTCGCCGGAAGCAGACGGACACGCTCCACCGGGGTGACGGTCTCCACCTTGGTCGGATCGGCCGCGGTGAGGAAAGCGCGGTAGCGCGCCGGGATCCGGAGCTTCTTCTTGAGCTCCTCGACCAGCGCCTTGTCAGCCTTGCCGAACGCGTGATCGATCTTCCGCTTCTGAAAGACGGTCTTCAGACCTTCGACCGCATCTGCCAGATCACTGTCCACAGGAGCCCTCGTCCGAAAAATGCTCGAAGTGTTCGGTAGCGGGCCTCGCGGCGCCGCGGCGAAGGGCGCGTACGTTACCACTTGCGGGGCCTCTTCGGATACCGATCTTCCCCTCACCACGCGACAAGCCCAAAAATAGAGAAGTGTCGAAGGCGCACCTCTGCGGGGGCTGCGGGTAGTTGGGGCGCGAGCCCCAAGTTTCAAGGAGCAATGAGGCGCAGCTCTGCGGGGGGGGCGCGACTCCCGAGCTCGTGGGCTCGACACGCCTGGGCTCTCTCGGCCGCGAGAGCGCGTCCGTCGTGCCGGGCGGCGCCGTGCCGTCCGGGGTGAGCATTCATGTCGCGCTCTGTCCGCGTTTGCGTTCGTGTTCGCGTTCGAGGGCGTCGCTCCCACAATCGGGGGCCGTGGGCTAAGGTCCGCGCCTCCGATGAACGACGGTCGAGTCGCTCGCCTGGTGCATGGAACGGCTGGCTTCGACGAGGCGATGGCGCGCCTCCGCGATCGCGGCGAGAGCGACTTCGCCAAGGTCGAGCCGCAGGTCCGCGAGATCCTCGACGCGGTCCGGCGGGAAGGCGATCGCGCCGTCCTCCGGTTCGTGGAGCGCTTCGAGCGCCGCACGCCGAAGGCGCTCTGCGTTCGCGAGCTCGACGGAAAGGCGGCCCTCGATCGGCTCGCCCCGGCGGCGCGCGAGGCGCTCTCGCTTGCGGCCGAGCGCATCACCAAGTTCCACGAGCGCGAGCGCGCGGCGATGTTCCCCGGCTCGGGGTTCCGCTTCGAGGATGAGGGGAAGACGCTCGGCCTGCGCGTCCGCGCGCTGGCGCGCGTCGGCGTCTATGCGCCGGGAGGCAAGGCACGTTACCCGTCGAGCGTCCTCATGAGCGCGATCCCGGCAAAGGTCGCGGGGGTCCAGGACATCGTCCTCGCGACGCCGCTCAGCGGGAAGGCGGAGGAAGACGACAGCATCCTCGCAGCGGCGCACCTCGCAGGGGTGTCGGCGATCGTCGATTCGGGCGGCGCCCAGGCGATCGCGGCGCTCGCGTTCGGCACCGAGAGCATCCCGCGCGTCGACAAGATCGTCGGCCCGGGCAATGCCTACGTGGCATGCGCGAAGCGCCTCGTCTACGGGGCCGTCTCGATCGACTCGATCGCAGGCCCGAGCGAGATCCTCGTGCTCGCAGACGAGACGGCCGACCCCGCGCACGTCGCCGCCGACCTCCTCTCTCAAGCCGAGCACGACGAGGACGCCTACGCGCTCCTCGTCACCACCGAGGTCGCGCTCGCGGATGCCGTGGAGCGCGAGCTCGCCCGCCAGCTCGACGCGTTGCCTCGCAAGGCGATCGCGAGCGAGTCGCTCCGGCGCCACGGTCAGATCTTCATCGTCTCCGATCGCGCGGGTCTCGCCCTGGCGGCGAACACGATCGCGCCCGAGCACCTCAGCCTCCAGGTCGACGAGCCGGAGGCGCTCCTCGACGGCATCGGCAACGTCGGCGCTGCGTTCATCGGCCCGGCGACGCCGGAGGCGGCCGGCGACTACGTCGCTGGTCCGTCGCACGTCCTGCCGACCGGAGGCGCCGTGCGCTTCGGCTCGCCTCTCGGTGTCCACGACTTCGTCGCGCGCACTTCGCTCATCCGCTACACCGCGGATGCGCTTCGCAGGGACGAAGCGAACATCTGTGCGTTCGCGCGCCTCGAGGGCCTCGAAGCGCATGCGCGCGCGGTGCTCGTGCGTACGCGAGGTCTTCCTTCTTCGTGACGTGACGGTAGAGCATGGCGTGACGGATGCGTTCGTCACTGCGTAAACGTGCTGACGCCCGCGAACGAGTCATCGTCCTAACGGATCGCAGCAAACATCCAAAAAGCGTCGACGATCGTCGAGTGCGCGCGATGGGAGCGAGAGTTGCATCGGGGCGCGCGGGACGGTGCGCGCCGGCAGGGCTCGAGGCCTTCGGCGTGCTGAGGAGGTCGGGATGTCGTCGAAATCAAGGAGCGCCGAGGGCGCCCCTGTGCGTGTGGCACCACTGCGGGTGGTTGGGGCGCGAGCCCAAAGTTGGTTTGGCAGGCTTGGCCTGACCGCTCTGGTCATCGGCGTCATCGGCAGCGGAACCGCTGCGGTCGGATGTGCCGAGGAGCGAGATCCGATCGATCGCGTTCAAGCGAACGCGATCCCGAAGAGCTTCTTCGTGGGCGCGAAGCTCAACGACTCGAGCGACGATCCCGAGTTCTACGCGCGATCGATGGTCATCGACGTGCCGTACGGCGAGTCGGGCTCCGACTTCTTGATGTTCACGAACACGATCAACTCGATGTCGAAGATCAAATGGTCGATCGAGGAGAACAACCTCGTCGGTCGCGTGAGCTTCGAGCGCATCGCGGGCACGGACGGCAAGGGCCTCACGCCGAACAAGGATCCGCAGCGTGATCCGACGAAGCCGCTCGCGCAGAACGACGGTGTCGTCGTCTACAACTTCCGCATCATCAGCCAGTTCGACATCCGCCGTTCGTACAACCCGCAGACCGGCGAGGAGTCGAACATCATCGAGGAGAATGCCACCGACCGCCCGTGGCAGGACCGCGAGTACATGCGGGTCGACTTCTCCCAGAACCTCGTCACGACGGCCTACGACTTCGACACGCTCTCCCTGCTCGGCGTCTACAACGGCATTCGCTACACGCCGATGCAGTTCGATCTTCGTAATCCGAACGACGAAAACGCGCCCGTCTACGATATCAAGGGTGGCTATCTCGACATCACCAACAAGGTCTTCGCCGAGCCGCAGATGATCAACCTCGGGAGCATGCAGCTCCCGGGCTGCCTCCTGCCGAGCATCGTCCGCGGCGGTACGGAGCCGGTAGGCAACTGCAACCCGAACGAGATCACCATCCGCCACGCGTTCAAGCGTGTCGTCGACACCGACTACGAGCCGATGGACTGGGACGGCCGGAGGTTCGAGACCTACGGCGCCTTCACCACCGATCGTAACGGCTACGCGCGGGACTACGGGCTCGCGGACCAGAACTGGAAGCGTTATATCAGCCGCTACAACATCTGGGAGCGCAGCCACGTCTACAGCGATCCGGTGAAGATGACGGGGGCGGTGACCTGCAACGCGGACGTCGACTGTTCGGACATCGGCGCGCTCGGCAGCTCGCGCTGTGACACCTACGCCGGGAAGTGCACGCTCCCCTACCAGCAGCGCAAGGAGAAGCCGGTCGTCTGGCACTACTCCGACGGCAGTGCGCCCGAGTTCTTCGAGCCGACTCGCGAGGCCGCCGAGGAGTGGGACGTTGCGATGCGCTCCGCGGTCATGACCGCGAAGTACGCCGAGTGCATGCGCTTCGGCAACCTCGGCGATCCGAACCAGATCTGTCTGGAGCAGTACCCGGGCGTCATCGACGGGAACTACGCCGAGGAGGAGGACGCGCTCTTCCTCGTGAAGGAGGTGCAGGCCTGCCGGCGCGATGCGGTGAAGGCAGGGAAGAAGGATCCCATCGCGGAGTGCGAGGGGCTTGCCGACCAGCTCTCCGATCAGCGCCGCTATTCACCGGCCGTCCGCGCGATCGCGAAGATGCCGGAGATGGTCATTCTCTGCCACAGCCCGGTCGACGCTCTCGACCCCGCAGTCTGCGGCAAGCCTGGCACGGTCGCGCGTCTCGGTGACCTCCGGTTCCACCTGGTGACGTCCGTGGCTACCCCGCAGACGAACTCGCCGTGGGGGATCATGTCGGACTCCAACGATCCGCTGACCGGCGAGCACGTCGCGGCGAGCATCAACGTCTGGACGCACGTGAACGACATGTTCGCGCGCGGCCTCATCGACACGTTCCGTTACATCGGCGGTGAGCTCACCACGGAGGAGATCACCGACGGCACGTACGTCAACAAGTGGGTCGAGGCTGCGCGGAGCTCGAACGGGCTCGGGATCGCCCCCGTCATCGGCGGCGCCGAGGTCGACAAGCGCGTTGCGGCGATCGCCGGTGTGTCCGTCGAGAAGCTGAAGCAGCTGGAGGCGAAGAACGAGAAGCGACGTCCGATGAAGGGCCGCATCTCGGAAGCCCAGCGCACGCCGCTCGAGCGGGCGTTGCTCGCGGACCTCGAGCGGGTCGCGCAGACGAAGGCGTCGTTCGACGCACCGTCGACGTGGGCGCCGGTCTACGAGGCGCGGATGAACCAGCTCCGCGGTACACCGGGAGAGGCTGCGCTCGTGACGCCTGCGATGCAGGAGCTCGCCAAGTCGGCCCTCGGGAAGCTCGGCGGGAGTCTGAGTGCCTCGAGCGCCCAGAGCGCCGATCCGCAGAGCGCGATGTTCAAGGCGGCGTCGCCGCTCCAGGGCTTGAACCCGAAGCTCGCGAGCGCGCTCGAGCACCGTCTCGAGAGCTCGCTCGCCGAGCGCGGAGCGTGCGTCATGAACTACGAGGCGCTCGCGCCGCTCGGCTATGCCGCGCTGGCCGAGGAGCTCCAGAACAAGTTCGGGCGCTTCAATCCGAGCGACGGACCGGGCGTGCAGCTCGAACGTGCGGACAGGATGAAGAACTGGCTCGCTCGTCGAGCGCACTACTCCGTCATCGCGCACGAGATGGGGCACTCGTTCGCGCTCCGACACAACTTCGTGAGCTCGTCGGACTCGTGGAACTACCGCCCGCAATACTGGGCGCTTCGCACGAACGCGAAGACCGTGACTGCCGAGTGTCCGGCCGACGCGAGCGCGGCGGCGGACGGCTCGAAGTGCGTCGGCCCGCGCTGGCTCGACAAGGTCACGCCCAACGAGCAGAAGAACCTCATCAACATGTGGGCGCAGTCGTCCACGATGGAGTACGCCGGTGAGCCCTCGCAGGATCTGCTCGGCATCGGCGTCTACGACTTCGGCGCCGCGCGGATGTTCTACGGCGATGCGGTGACGGTCTACAAGGACGCCCGTTTCCAACGTGACAAGGAGATCGGCAAGGTCGCTCAGGATCACCAGAACGACTTCGGTGGGCTCCTCGGCTTCCGCTACGGCAACTTCTCGAACCCAATCCACTACTCGCAGCTCGACAAGCGCGTGAACCTCATCGAGGCCTGCGAGGCCGTCCAGCCGGAGGCGTTCAGGCCCGCGAGCTGGAACGAGGAGAAGGACGGCAAGTGGAGCGCGCTCATCGACGGCCACATCGTCACGGACGAGGGGGGCCGCTCGATCAAGTGCAGCCAGCCGAAGGTCGACTTCGTCCAGTGGGACGCGATGAAGTCCACCGATAAGAAGACGCACTCGTACGACGGGAGGAACCGGGTCAGGGTCCCGCATGCTTTCGCGTCGGACAACTGGGCCGACCTCGGCAACGTCGCCGTCTTCCGCCACGACAACGGCGCCGATCTCTACGAGACCATGCACTTCTGGCAGGCGCAGCAGGAGATGAACCACATCTTCACGTCGTACCGCCGTGGCCGCCGGGACTTCAACATCTGGGGCGCGTTCCGGCGCACGCTCACGCGCTACCACGAGAAGATGCGCGACTCCGCGAAGGCGATCGGCCTCTTCGTCAATCTCGCGCGCGACACCGTCGTTCACTACAACAGCGCCGGTGACGACCCCGAGGCGTTCGTCGCCGACATCCTGAAGCAGGTCGCCGTCGAGAGCACGATCGCGAGCTCGATCGCGTTCGACCAGTTCTCGCACGTGTTCTCGCGTCCGCAGCCCGGCGAGCACGGCACCGTCGGTGTCGAGGACGCGGAGAACGGCACCACGATCGTTCGCTCGTGGGACGGAACGGGCTTCGCCGACAAGGGCATGCGCCCGCTCCTCTCCGTCGCCAACGGCGTCACAGGCGGCTTCGGGACCATCTCGCTCGGCGGCCGTCCGGTCGAGAACGCGCTCGATCGCAACCAGGGCCGCGACTACAACTCCTGGTACACGCTCAACGTCGGCTCGTACTACGAGAAGGCGTACACCGCGTACCTGATGACGGAGTCGGCTGACAACTTCATCAGCCAGAGCCGCGACGACTATGTCGATCCGCGCTTCCGCTCGGTGTCGCTCGCCGACGTCTTCCCCGACGGCTTCCGTCGCTGGCTCGCCAACAACCTGACGAACGACGAGCAGATCAAGGGCGTCTACGCGATGGCCCAAGGCGGTGGCGGCGTCGTCGGACCGCCCGCGCTCGACGACAAGGGCTACGCCGTCCTCAGCAACACGCAGTGGTGGCCGAAGGAGGGCGTGCAGACCTGCATCCCGAAGGAGGACCGCCTCTTCTGCAACGATCCGTTCACTCCGGGGACCCCGGCGGGCGCGGGCGGCACGGTCGTCGACTCGCAGGTCGGCTTCGAACAGCAGAAGTTCGCGATCATCTTCTCGCTCATCTTCCTCCCCGAGAACGCGCGCACGAACTGGCTCGACCAGATGCGCATCTACGACATGTCGAAGGACGCAGATCCGGGCTTCGAGAACCGAATCGAGTTCCACGATCCCGACGGCAAGGTCTACGTCGCCCAGACGTTCGGTACCGAGACCATCTTCGGCAAGACCGTCCAGCGAGGCATCGGCGCGCGCGTCCTCGAGTATGCGAACAGCCTCCTCGCCAAGGCGGTCGAGACCGAGCCGGTCAAGCGCGGTGACCGCGACGTCGGCCTTCGCGCCAAGCTCACCGCAGGCAACGTGAAGTACCTGAACGGCACCACGCCCGTCGCGACGTGCGCGCAGAGCAAGTACTGCATGAAGATGAAGGACTACACGGCGATCCCGAAGCTGATGTACGAGCTCGAGACGCAGCTCGGATTCGGCCGCTTCGGTGGGTGGCTGAAGGGCGTGTACTAGGAGCGCGTAATAGCGCGCATGCGCCGCGTGCGAACCTGCTCGCGGCCTAGCGAGAGCGTCTGCGAACGGATCCGGCGGTCCTCACGAGGTCGAGGGCCGCCGGATACCGGCTGTCGTCGGATAGGCTCGGCGTCGCGCTGATCATCAGCGGGCTGACAGCGCGTCGCGTTCACGCGTAGTCTCGTCGACGATGCGGACGGCTTGTCGGTTCCAGACCGATGCTTCACGTCGCGAGCCGTCGGATCGACCGCGCGCTCTCCGCCGGCTTGCGTCCTTTTTCCTGCTGGCGCTCCCTGCGTGTACGCCGTTCAGCGCCGAGCCGCCTGCCGAGGTCGGCGACGCCGGAGCGATCGACGCGGGACCCGTGGTGGACGGAGCCGCCCCGCCGGATGGAGGCGGGGTGCAGGTCGACGCCGCCGTTTCCTGCACGCTCGACGGCGCCGTTCTCGCGCTCGGATTCGACGAGACTGCGGGCACGCAGCTGAGCGACAGCTCCGGGGCGTCGAACCACGGTACTCGCGTCGGTGCCATGACCGTCCCCGGCGTGCATGGTAGCGCCCTCCAGTTCGGTTCAGCGGGTGCGGGAAGCACGTCGGTTCGTGTCCCGAACTCGACGTCGCTCGACCTCGGTGGCCCGGCCTTCACGCTGGCGTTCTGGATCTACGCCGATGCCCCGTTCCCCTCGGCGGACGAGGTCGTGCTCGGCAAGCCGTGGACGTCAGGGTCGATGGAGCGGCCCTACTACCAGTTCGGGGTCGAGATCGACACGGACGGGAGCAAGAACATCGACCTCTTCGTCGGCACGGAAGGGGGCGAGAAGAGATTCCTCGGCATGCCGATGGACCTCGAGAAATGGGTGCACATCGCCTTCGTCCTCGGCGACAGCGTCGGGTGGGGCTATCTCGACGGCGTTCCCAGGGCCCAGCAGTCAGCGCCGCCGTTGATCGTCCAACGGGGCACCGAGCTCATCCTCGGTCTCGACGCCCTTGGGCAGCAGCCCTTCCTCGGCAAGCTCGACGAAGTCCGGATCTACAATCGCGCGCTTTCGGCGGAGGAAGTCGCCTGCCTCGCCCGCAGGTGAGCGGAGGCGGCTCCAACGCTCTACGGTGGACTCGACGGGGCGGCGGAGCGAAGCGACGCATCGCTCTCCGCGCGGCGGATGGCGTCGAGGAGCTTTTCGACCACGAGCGGCTTCTGCAGCACGGGCGCGTGATGACGCTCGAGGAACGATGCGTCCGCGTCCGACAGGACGCCGCCGGTGACGAAGAGGAGCGACTTCATGAGGTCGGGTCGCCGGCGAGCGATCTCCTCGTAGAGGCGTCGGCCTCCGCCGTCCGGCATCTTCCAGTCCGAGAGCACGACATCGAAGGTCTCGTGGCGGAGGCGGTCGACGGCGGCCTCGACGCCGGAAGCGATCTCCAGGATGAAGGCTGACGAGAGCATCCGCGCGAGCGCCGTCCGGACGCGATCGTCGTCTTCGACGAGCAGCATCGTGCGGCGGTGCCCGTGGAGTCGAAGGCGCTCGGTCGAGGTGGTGGTCGGCGTGGCGCTCGCCGGCAGGTCGACGAACATGGTCGTCTGACCGGGACGCGACTCGACGCGAAGGTCTCCGCCGATCGACCGAACGATGCCGAGGCTGAGGGGGAGCCCGAGGCCGGTGCCCTCACCGAACGGCTTCGTCGTGAAGAACGGATCGAAGAGCCGCCGCTGGGTGTCTTCGGTCATTCCCGTGCCGTCATCCGTCACCGCGATGACGATGCGTTCACCCTCTTCGGTCGCGGCGATCGCGACCTTTCCCTCGGTGCGTGTCGTAGGGATCGCCTGGGCGGCGTTGACGAGTAGGTTCACGAGGACCTGGACGAGCGCTGCCTCGTCTCCGCGGGCGAACAGCTCGCCGGAGACGGTCGTGGTGACCGTGATCGACGGTCGGAACGACGTGCGTGCGGTTCCGAGCGCCTTCTGGATCGCGCGGCTCACGCTCACCGTTCGGGTGCTGGGGCCGGCCGTCGTCGCGGCACGTCCGAGATCGAGCAGCTGGCGAACGATCTTCGCGATCCGATCGATCGCGTCGAGCGAATCGTCGATCGACGCGAGCGCGTCGGGAGGGATGCGCCCAGCTTCGAGCTCTTGGCGGAGGTACTCGATGTTCCCAGCGACCGCAGCCGCAGGGTTGTTGACCTCGTGCGCTACACCGGCGCTCAGTCGTCCGAGCGCGGCGAGCTTCTCGGCGCGCATGAGGGCGGCTTCGGCGTCGACGAGCTCGTTCGTCCGGTCTGCGGCGACCTGTTCGAGGTGGTGTGTGAGGTGATCGAGCTGGCGCGCATCGGCAACGAAGGAACGTGCCAGAAGGACGATGAGCGACCCGACCGATGCGATGACGCCGATCGGAAGTAGGAGCGGCCTGTCCCCGACGCCGGTCACCACGAGCGCGTCGTGTATCGCTGCGGCCAGAATCGTCGCGATCGCCGCGACGTGGATGGCGGCTCCCTCGGTCCCCTGCCGGAACGCACGCACGTAGCGGAGCAGCGGAAGGACGAGACAGAGGACCTCGATCGCGAATGCCGCCGCCCCGGCTCGCGTCGGAGTCGGGTAGTGGTAGGCGACGCCGAGTGCCTCGAACTCGACGGTCGTGCCGTCGTACATGAGCCCTGGAACGAGCCAGGCTCCGGCAAGGAGGCCGACCGCGGCTCGAAGTGCGAGCTCCCACTTCCGCGGACGGAGCTTCAGGTAACGGTCGGTGTAGACCTGCCACAGGATGACGTAGAGGACCGCGCACGCGCCCTCCAGCTGCATGGCGAACAGGAGCGTGCTGGGTCGAACTGGGAGCGTGGAGACGACCTCGAGGGCACAGAAGACGCTCGCGGTCCACGCGCTCGCCGAGAGGATTCGATAGCGCGACCATCGTGGCGAGCCGCCGAGAAGGAACGCGAGCGCCCCGACGCAAAGCCCGAACACTGCAGCGGTCAGCGTGACGACTACGGGAACGTTCAGCACACCACGAAGCTCGACGGGGAGAACGGCCTGGAGGTGAAGGTCTTCACGGCACGAATCAAATGAGCTCGACGAAGATGAGCTCGGTCGCGCGGAACCCAAAACTCTACATGGCGGCACTGAGAGCTTCACGATCAGATCGCGGACGAGCTCGATGAACACGCTCGCGCAGATCGCGACGCATGCACCTACATACATTCTCGGTAGCTACGGAATGGATAGGAGGGCGTTGGCGCTCCGCGGCATCGAGCTCGAGGCTTCCAGTCGCGATCGAGGCTCTCTAAAATGATCCTCGTGCCCCCTCGTACTCGCTCGTATGGAGTGGTGCTGGCTGCCTGGATTGTGCTCGCAGTGGGCGGAGGGCTCGCGGGCTGCGGGCTGACGCAGGTCGGCACACTCGAGCCGGAGCTCGACTCGGGCGGGGCGGAGGCAACGCCCAGGCGTGCGGTGGATGGTGGAGATCCGCGCGACGCAGCGAGCGACGCCACTGGCGACGCAGCGGGGGACGCAGGACCTGACGAACCGCCGACAGCGGTCGGTGCTACGAGCATCGCTGCCGACTCGCTCAGGATCGACACGACGAGGTTTGCCGACGGGCCCATCACGGTGGATGGAGTCTTCGACGGGAGTTTTCAGGTCGAGGTGACAGGGCCCGCGATCGCGATGGCCCTCGTCCGCACGGACGCTGCGGGAGCGCTGGCGTTCAACCAGCAATGGGACACGTGGGTCGGGACCGATGTCATTCCCGCGCCGTTCAACGCCGTCTTCGCTACCGGGAGCCGGACCTATCAGCTCGCCGTCTACGAGAAGGGCCTCCTCCTCAACGACGACACCGGACGCGTCTCGATCCCCGCGGGAACGCACTCGCTGGTGATCGGCGGATCGAATGTTGGATCGTTCGTCGCCGGCAGCTACTTCCGCGTCGTTCTCCAGCGCCCGGACCAGACGGTCGTCTGGGGGCCGATCCTGGCCTACTGACGCCCGGTCAGCGTGCCGTCCCGCACGATGGCAACGGGAGGGCGGAAATAGAAAAACGCCGCGGCGGGCTCGGGGGGGGTAAAGCCACGCCGCAGCGCTGGCCACAGACATGCTCGTGCCGTGCCAACGGTTAAGTGTTTGGAATTACGTGATCCGAAGCTCCGTATCGTGCAGAAACGAAAGATCACGCCGACAGGATCGAAAGCCTCAGGTGGCGGTCTGGGCCCGGAGCCAGCGGCGGACCTCGCGCGGCGAGCGCAGGCGAACGAGCTCGATCGCCTTCATCGAGGCGAACTTCCGGGGATAGAGCCGCCGCCGGAGGAGGTGCTGCTTCACCGCATACGCGACGAGGGAGTCGCGCTCGAAGAAAGCGAACCGGAGCGTCTGCCGGTTGCCGTTGAACAGGTCGCGTTGCGTGACGACGTCCCAGAGCGCGCGACGTACGAGACGGGACAGGACGAGGGGCAGCGGTAAATCGAGCCAGACGATCGTATGGGCGCGCTCGTAGACGAGGTTTCCGAGCTTGCGATCGTAGGTGCCGTCGATCACCCAACCATCGGAGGCATCCATGGCCGCGAGCACGTCGCGGCGGAAGTCTTCGTTCGTCGCCTCCTTCCAGCCCGGCAGGTGGCAGAGCGCATCGAGCTCGATGTGCGGGACGCCGAGCATCTTCGCGAGCCGGCGGGAGAGCGTCGTCTTGCCGTTCCCGCTCACTCCGATGACGGCGATCTTGCGGGGCTTGCACGACACGGCGCGGAGTCTAGCGCGCGCCCCCCGGGCCGACGATGCGGCGCAGACCTCTGCGATCGGGAGCGGCCTGCGCGCCGCTTCGATCGTGTGAGCGACGCTCAGCTGACGAACGCGTCGAGATCGCCCGGGATCGCGGTGAAGTCGGCGATCGTGTGACGGGCACCCGCCGCACGGAGCGATTCGGCCGGCACGTTCGCCGTGATGCCGATGACGTTCATCCCCGCCGCGCGCGCGGCGACGACGCCGTTCACTGCGTCTTCGAAGACGAGGCAGCCCTTCGGCTCGATGCCGAGGCGCTCTGCGGCGGCGAGGAAGATGTCCGGCTCAGGCTTGCCGCGCAGGCCCTCGTTCGCCACGACGACGTCGAACGTGTCGTTCCAGCCGAGACCGTCGAGCACCATCGCGCGGTTCTCGATCGGTGCCGAGCTCGCGACCGCGAGCTTCACACCGCGTCCGCGAAGGACCGACAGCAGCTCGACGGCGCCGCGGACCGGGGCGAGATGCGGTCGATACAGGGCACGGTAATGCTCCTCCTTCTCGCGCCCGAGCGCATCGAGCAGCGAGGGACCGACCTCGCGGCCGAGGAGCCGAGGGAAGATGTCCTCGTTCTTCAGCCCGTTGCACGACTGGAAGATCGCCTCGTCCATCGCGAACCCCACGCGATCGCCGAGCGCCTTCCACGCCTCGAAATGGAACCGGATGTCGTCGACGAGCGTGCCGTTGAGATCGAAGACGGCGGCCTGGAGCTTCATGGGCCGAAAGCTTAGCGCGCGCGGGCCTGCTCCCGGAGCGGCGCGCCCGGGAGCTTCCAGCCGTGCGATGTGCCGCCCGCGAACGAGCGGGGAGCGGTCACTCCGGGCGCAGGTACGAGCCCTTGATCAGCTTCAGGATGCTCTGCACGGTGTCGAGATCGGTCGCGAGGCTCTTGTTGAGCACCGTCTCGAGGTGACCGTAGTTGTGCGCGAGCTGGAGGATGTCGAGCTCCTCCGGCTTGAGATCGCGCAGCGGCGGGATCACCGGCTGCGAGAGGACGAGGCGGGTGTTGAGGTCGGGGAGCTCGTTCCGGATCTCGTTGAACTCGTCGAGCTGGCGGAGACCCTCCATGAGGACCTCCTGCACGCTCAGGCTCATCTCGTTCGGGAACTCGCGCTCGTCCGGCGGATCGAGATCGAAGAGGCCCTTCTGCCACGTGAGCATCCGGAAGATGCTCTTCATGGGGGGCACGTCGTCGAGGTCGTTGATCGAGGCGTAGTAGATGACGCCCTTCCGCATGAAGATCTTGCCGATGTCGTCGCTCTCCGTGCGGATGACGAGGACACCGTTCTTCTTCGACGTCGCGAACAGCTGGAGCAGGTCCGGCAGCGGGACCTCCTCGATGCTGCCGCTCATCGTGCGGGCCTGAGTGGTTCGGCGGGCGGCGGCGACGTTCTCGAGATCGCGCTTGGCGTCCGTCGAGTCGCGGGCGCCTTCGCCGGCGATGACCTTGAGGATCGACGTGCCGATGAGGACGCGGTCGCCTTCCTTCAGGCGGGCGCGCTTGATCTTCTCACCGTTGACGAAGGTGCCGTTCGTGGACCCGAGATCCTCGATCCAGATCTGGTCCTGCTGCATCGTGATGCGCGCGTGCTTGCGGCTCACCATGTCCTCGACGAGGACCATGTCGAGATCGCTCGAGCGGCCGACGATGATCGGCTTGTCGTTCACGATGGGGAATTCGCCGCCCTGGTACTTGCCGCTGATGAAGCGCAAGACGTAGGAGCGCCCACCCCCGGCGGAACGGCCACCTGGCGGAATCGACGGCATTGCGGATGCCTTGGCGGCGGGATCTTGCATCGTCAGAAGAGAAGCCTCAGGAGCGGCTTACCACGAGGGTGTGGGAAAGAGCGACGTCACGGCTGTGACTTCGCAAACCACCGCGACAAGCGCGGGGTTTTTCGCACACTTTTGTGCGATCGGGAGAGTATCGAGCCGACCCAAACGTGGTCAAGTCACGGTATGGGAAAGGTCGCCAATGACCGAGAACGCTGCTGATACACCGAAATTCCGGGGCCCCCGACCGCTGGTCGAGGGGGGAGAACCCTACGGGACCCACCGGGCGCTCTCGCCGCGAGGCGCATTGCCTCAGCCGGCCCAGCGCGTAGACAATGATTTCACGAGGATCTTCGCCGGTGAGCTGCTCCTCGCGGTCGACACCCTGAACGTCGACGCGGCCAGTTTCCGGCAGATGGAGGAGGCGGGGGCCGTCCCGGGCGAGGGGGAGGAGCAGGTCCAGGCCCGTGTCACCGCCAAGGTCCTCGAGACGGTCGGCGCGCGCGGAAAGCAGCACAACCCCGTGACCGGGTCCGGGGGAATGCTCCTCGGCCGCGTGCTCCAGCTTGCGCCCGACCGGGCCGATGCCGGCACGCTCGCGGTTGGGCAGCGGGTGGCGACGCTCGTCTCGCTCTCCTTGACCCCGCTTTCCATCTCGAAGGTGAAGGCCGTGCGCCGGACGAGCGCGCAGCTCGACGTCGAGGGAGAGGCCGTCCTCTTCGCCAGCGGCGCCTACGCGAAGATGCCCGACGACATGCCCGACCGGCTCGCGCTCGCGGTGCTCGACGTCGCGGGAGCAGCTCCGCAAGTCGCGCGGCTCGTGAAGCCCGGCGCGAGCGTCTGCGTGCTCGGCGCAGGCGGCAAGAGCGGGGTCCTCTGCGCCGCCGAAGCGCGACGGCGCGGTGGCCCCTCCGCGCGGATCATCGGTGTCGAGAGCTACGCGCCGTTCGCCGCCGATCTCGTGAAGCTCGGGATCTGCGACGCGGTGATCGAGGCCGACGCCCGCGATCCCGTGGCCGTTCGGCGCGCGGTGCTGGCGGCGAACGGAGGCAACGAGGTCGATCTCTCCCTCTCCTGCGTGAACGTCGAAGGCGCAGAGATGAGCGCGATCCTCGTCACGCGGCAGCGCGGCGTCGCGTACTTCTTCGCGATGTCGACGAGCTTCACCAAGGCTGCGCTCGGCGCCGAGGGCGTGAGCAAGGACGTCGACCTCGTCATCGGCAACGGCTACGCCGAGGGCCACGCAGAGCACTCGCTCGCGATGATGCGCGACCTCGCGGACGTGCGCGCGCTCTTCGAGAAGCGCTACGGCTGACGAGCGACCTCCCCCCGTGGTACGGCGTCGCTCCCCTCGTGGTAGGCCATGGGAGGAGCGATGCCGAAGCCGAAGCTGCTCAAGAAGACCAAGACGCTCGCGCTCCACGACGACGCGCTGCGCGTGGTCGTCGTCGCCGACACGCATTCGGACCCGCATCCGCGGACCGAGGAGCTCATCGCGGCGCTCGAGCCCGACCACATCCTCCATGCGGGCGACATCGGAGACCTGAGCGTGCTCGACCGCCTCGCTCGGATCGCGCCGACGTCCGCGGTGCGAGGGAACATCGACGTCCACGCTGACGTGGTGCCGGACGTCCTGACGATCGACGTGCGCGATCTCGAGGACCCGGCGGATCCCGACGCCGGCGACACCCTCTTCAAGATCCTGCTCCTTCACATCGGCGTGAACGGACCGCGGATCCGCGCGGACGCGGCCCGGCTCGCCCGCGCCGAGGGCGCGAAGCTCGTGATCTGCGGGCACTCGCACGTGCCCTTCATCGGTCGCGATCGCGACCTCAGCGTCTTCAATCCCGGCTCGATCGGGCCGCGGCGATTCCACCTCCCGATCGTCTTCGGGGTGATGGACGTGACCCCGCAGCGCGTCGACATGAAGCACATCGACTGCGAGACGGGACAGCGCTGGTTGCCGTGACGATGCAGGCGGCGGCGCCGACTCAGTAGGTCGGTGGGAAGACGCGCTCGCACGTGATCGGCGTGGGCGCGGACGCGTCGGGCGACCCGAGCAGCAAGAGGGAGGAGCCTTCGACTTCGCTCTTGCTCATGTCCACTCACGCGAGCCTCACCTCACCGAGGCGGTGCCCGTGTCGCTGACGACCACGTGTTCGTGAACTCGGGGGCGATGCGCCCGTCCCCTGAACGGGTGTCTAGTGCGCCCGGCGTTTGGTGGCCGGTGCATTTTCTTTTGAACGGTTCGCGGCTGGCCGGTGACCCAACGTTCGAAACCAGGACGCGCTGTCGTTCACGGCGCTCGGTGATCACCACCGCGCCCGTCGATCCGAGCGGACACTCCAGCCAGCTGGATCCCGTTTGCGTTGGCTCGTGCGAGCCGAGGCCGCGACCTCGTCGCGCGCCGGCGAAGCGTCGTGCGCCGCGCGTCCGTGAAAGAGGACCCTTTGAAGTCGAACCTACTCGTCCGCCTTGGACGAGCGGCGGCCGTCTGCGCGCTGCTCTCGCAAGGCTCGATCGCACGCGCCGACACACCCGTTCTGTCGCCGCCGCGTCTGTCGCGCTTCGTCGATGCCGTCGATCCGCGACCGGAAGGGCCGGTGGAGCGCGCGAGCGTCGAGCTCGAGCTCGACATCGACGCGAGCGGCAACGTCATCGATGCTCGTGTCCTCCGCTCCGCGAGCGAGGCGCTCGACGCCGCTGCGATGACCGCGGCGAAGAGCTTCGTGTTCGAGCCGGCGACGCGCGACGGCACGCCGGTGCCGGCGCGCATCCGCTACGAGTACGTGTTCGCCGCGCGCGCCCCCGCGGCTCCTCCTCCGCCGGAGGCGCCGGTGCCCGTCAAGCCGGCCGCGGTGAGCGGGGTCGTCCGCGATCGCGACAGCGGCGCTCCGATCGCGAACGCGGACGTCGTCGTCACCACGGATGCTGGCGGCTCTTACCGGACGAAGACCGATGCGAGCGGAGCGTTCCGGATCGACGGCGTCGAACCTGGGCCGGCGCACGTCGTCGCGAGCGCAGAGGGACACGTCCCGCAGCGACTCGACGAGACGCTCGATCCCGGCACCCTCACGGAGGCGACGCTGCGGCTCGAGACGACGCCCGATCCCGACGCCTTCGAGGCAACGGCGCGCGTCGAGGCGCCGGCGCGCGAGGTGACGAAGCGCTCGCTCGACCGCGACGAGATGACGAAGGTGGCCGGGACGCGCGGCGATCCGCTGCGCGCCGTCGAGCTCATGCCCGGAGTGGGGCGCCCGGCGATGGGAGGGATGCCGATCCTTCGCGGCGCGAACGGCTTCGACACGCAGGTCTTCCTCGAGGGCGCGCCCGTTCCGCTCCTCTACCACTTCGGCGGGCTCACCAGCTTCGTCCACTCGCGCGTACTCGACACGGTCGACATGTACCCGTCGAACTTCTCGGTGCGCTACGGCCGCAAGCTCGGCGGCGTGATCGAAGCGCGCCTTCGCGATCCGCGGACCGACGGTCTGCACGGGATCGCCGAGGCGAGCCTGCTCGATACGTCGCTCTTGGTCGAGACGCCGATCGGAGACAAGCTCTCGGTGCTCGCCGCCGCGCGCCGGAGCAACATCGACGCGGTCCTCAACTCGGCGCAGAACAGCGTCGACCTCGGGATCACCGCCGCGCCGGTCTACTGGGACTACCAGTCCGTCGTCGCGTTCAAGCCGACGGATCGAGACCGCATCCGGCTCCTCGCCTACGGCTCGAGCGACAGCTTCAGGGTCGTCTTCAAGAACCCGAACGGAGGCGATCCCGCCGTGCGCGGCGCGTTCGGCGGCACGAGCGTCTTCCACCGCGTGCAGCTCGGCTATCGACACCGCTTCCGTGGCGGCTCCGAGCAGAACACCGAGCTCACCTACGGGAGGAGCGACGAGAACGGCGAGTTCGGTCAGATCGGTCGGGTCAAGTTCGCGATCGACACGCTGCAGGCGCGATCGGAGTGGGTGGGCGTCGTCTCGCCGGCGCTCCGCGTGACCGCGGGGCTCGACTTCCTCGGCAACCACTTCGGCGGCAGCTACTCGGGCATCCCCGTTCCGCCGGAGGAGGGCGGAGTTCCGACGGCGATCTCGACCCAGCGGCAGATCGAAATCCGTGCAAACCAGTGGGCCCTCACGCCCGGCGCCTACGTCGAGGCCGGGATCCGGCCCGTCGCGCCCTTGCTGATCTCGCCCGGTGTGCGTGCGGACTACAACGACATGATCAAGGAGGGCGCGATCGATCCGCGTCTCTCCGCTCGCTACGACATCACCGAGTCGACGACGATCAAGGCCGGTGTCGGCCGCTTCTCCCAGTCGCCGGACGAGCGCCACGTCGCCACGCCGATCGGCAACCCCGACCTGAAGATGTCGCACGCGCTCCACGCGAGCGCGGGGGTGGAGCAGAAGATCACCGAGGCGTTCAGCGCATCGCTCGAAGGCTTCGGCAAGTGGATCGACGGCGCGGTCACCGCCACGCCGGAAGGTCGGCCCCCCTACTTCGTCAACGCCCAGGAAGGACGGATCTTCGGTGGCGAGGCGCTGCTCCGGATGAAGCCGCGAGGCCGCTTCTTCGGCTTCGTCTCCTACACGCTGATGCGGAGCGAGCGACGTGACGACGGGCAGCCCTGGCGTCTCTTCGATCGCGATCAAACGCACATCCTCGGCGGCACCGGTGTCTATCGTCTCGGACGAGGATGGGAGATCGGCGCGAGCGTCCGCTACACGAGCGGCACGCCGTACACGCCGGTGACGTCGAGCACCTACGACGCGACCGCGGACGTGTACTCGCCGCGCGCCGGCCGATCGATGAGCGCGCGGAATCCGCCGTTCTCGCGCCTCGACCTCCGCATCCAGAAGACGTGGACGTTCGCGCAATGGAGTCTCGCCGCGTACCTCGACGTCCAGAACGCGCTCAACGCGCCGAACCGCGAGGGCTTCTCCTACAGCTACGACTACCGCGAACGACAAGGCGCTCGCGGGCTTCCCATCCTTCCCATCCTCGGACTGCGAGGTGAGCTGTGAACCGTCTGAACTCCTCCTCGCCGCGCAGCCCGATCGAGCGCGGCAGCAACGACCTTCGCGAGTATCTCGCATCGTTCCGCGTCTCGCGCGTGTCGCTCCTCGCGCTCGCCTTCGTCTTCGGCTGCGAGGAGACGGACACGAAGGGCTGGCTCGTCGATCGCACGCGGGTCCTCGGGGCCCGCGTCGAGGCGAAGGACGAGCCCGCCCGCGCGACGATCGCTCCCGGAGAGCCGATGCACGTGACCTGGCTCGTCGCGTCGCCGAACGGGACCGGACAGCTGCGATGGGCGTACGCGGTCTGCGCGCCGCCGATCGGCAACTTTCCCGAGCCCCGCTGCCAAGGCCCCGTGTTCGCGTCGGGCGCAGGCGTCTCCGAAGGGGAGCTCGTCACGATGGAGCTCGACGCTCCTCGGCCCGATGTGGTTGGCGACCTCGAAGAGCTCCAGATGCTCGCGGCCTTCTGCGAGGACGGTGACGCTTCGCTCGACGCGAGCCGATTCGAGGCGACCTGCGCGAGCGGCGCTCCGGCCCGGCTCGCCTCGGGCACGATCCGCCTCGCGTCGGCGGGGCCGAACCGGAACCCCGAGCTCGCGCCCGACGCCGTGCTCTTCGACGGAGCCGCGATGGCGCCGTCGACGCTGCGCACGGGGCCATGCGTCGCCGGACCTTCTGCGCCGGTCGTAGCTCCCGGGACGAAGCACACGTTCGTGCTCCGCTTCCGCGGCGACGAGCGCGAGAGCGTCTCGGGTGCGACCGAGGGGCTCGAGAACGTGCTCGCGTCGCATGTGGTGACGGCGGGCAAGCTGAAGCGGCAGTACTCGATGTTCGAGCCGCACGATCCGGTGCCGAAGGAGGCATCGATCGAGTGGACCGCGCCGCCCGGCGATCAGGTCAGCGCCGACGGGCGCCTGGTCGAAGCGTACTTCGTCCTCCGCGATGGTCGCGGAGGAGCGGCGTTCGGCCGGCGCACCGTCTGCGTGCGGCCGTGAACGGGGCTTCGGCCCGCATCTTGTTGGCACGACGAGAAGAAGACGAAGGGAGACCGTGACATGTCGATCGAGAACAAGCTTCGCGCGCTGGCCGGTGCCGGTGCTGGTTGGGTGATGTGGCTGCTGGTGGGCCTCAGCGTGATCGTGATCGCGATCGCGATCGAGAGGGCGATCGTGCTCTTCCTCTCGAAGGAGGACGTCGGCGAGCTGCGCCGTAACCTGTCGAGCGCCCTCGGGCGGGGCGATCTCCTCGCTGCGCGTGGGGTCGTCGTGGCCTCGCGGTCGATCGAGGCGCAGGTCCTGGCCGCCGGCCTCGGCGCGCTTCCTCGTGGTGCGGCCGCGGTCGAAGAGCGGCTCGCCAGCGAGGCGCAGCTCACCAAGCTCGCGATGGAGCGCCGGCTCGCGCTCCTCGGCACGATCGGATCGAACGCGCCGTTCATCGGCCTGCTCGGGACCGTGATCGGGATCATCCGTGCGTTCCACGCGCTCGACGCGAGCGGAGGTCAGGTCTCGACCGCGCTGATGTCCGAAATCGGCGAAGCCCTCACCGCGACAGCGGTCGGCCTCCTCGTCGCGCTCCCCGCCGTCGCGCTCTTCAATTTCTTCCAGCGCCAGATCGCCGGTCGTGTGTCGCGCGCCGAGGCGCTCGGTCGCGAGATGCTCTCGTTCGTGAAGGACGAGCGACGCACGCTCACCGCGGCAGCTGCCGCGGAGGTGGCCTGATGGCGAGCTCGTCGAAGAAGGGCGATGACGGGCTGATGACGGAGATCAACGTCACGCCGCTCGTCGACGTCGTCCTCGTTCTCCTCGTCCTCATGATGGTCACCGCGACGGCGATGGCGCAGAAGACGATCCAGGTCGAGCTGCCCAAGGCGCGGAGCGGCGACGCGGATTCGTCGAAGAAGCCGCTGATGGTCGCGGTCGACGAGTCCGGAGCGCTCTTCGTGGACACCGATCGTCTCGACGAGTCCGGCGTTCGTGCGCGTGCTCGGGAGGCTGTGGCTCGGGATGCGCAGGTCTCCGCGGTGCTCGCAGCGGACGGTCGCGCCCGCCACGAGACCGTGGTTCATGCGCTCGAGCTCCTGCGCGGCGAGCACATCGCCAAGATCGCGATCGTCGTGCGTGCCGAGGGAACGCCATGATGGCGCTCGCAGCAGTGCGGTGGTCCGAGGAAGAGCGGGGCGGTCTGCTCCGCTGGATCCTCCCGGCGAGCATCGCGCTGCACGTCGTCACCTTCGCCTGGCTGCCCTCGACGCACCCCAGTCCGACGAAGCTCCCGCCGCCGCCGCTCGTGCTCGAGGTCGCGGACGTTCCTCCGCCGGCGCCTGCCCCTCCGCCTCCGACTCCCGAGCCGACGGCCGAGCCGACGCCGGAGGCAGCGCCGGCGCGCACGGCATCACGCGCGCCCGCAGCGCCGGCGAACGTCGCGCGCGCGGCGCGTGAAGCGGCGCCCGCGAGTGCGCCGGCATCGGAGGCGCCGATGGACTTCACGAGCACCGTCTTCTCGAACGACGGGCCGGGCCTCGCCGTGGGGGGCGGCGGACCTTCGCTGGCGGCGCCCGCGTCGGCGCCGGCAGGCGCACCTGTGCGGAGTAGCGCGCGGGCCGCTCCCGCGCCGCCGCGCCTGGTCCCGCCGTCGTCGCTCGCGCGGCGTCCGCGAGCGCCTGGGCTCGATGCCGAGCTCGAGCGTCAGTACCCCGCCGAGGCGCGACGCTCCGGGATCTCCGGAAGCGCCGTTCTTCGTGTCCGCATCCTTCCCGATGGGCGTATCGGGGAGGTCCGCATCATGTCCGAGTCATGGAACGGCTTCGGCCCCGCATGCGAGCGCACGGTTCGCGCGGCGCGCTGGGAGCCCCCTATCGATCGCGACGGCGCCCCGGTCGCGACGGAGATCACCTACACGTGCAGGTTCGAGGTAAGGAGCTGATGATGTCCCGACGACGGAAGGCCGCCGTTGCGATTCTCTCCGTGATGGCGTTCGGCGCCGCGTGTGAGGTCGCCTATGCGCAGCCGAAGGAGCCTGTATCGGGCGACGCCGTGAGCGCGCCGGCGTACACGCTCGAAGTGGATTCCGATGCGCCCGATGTCGTGTCGTTCGAGGCGATCGCTGCGCGCGTCGGTTCGGAGCTCGGCGAAGCGGTCGTCCGGCCCGGTACGATCGCGGCATCACGCGCGGCGATCTCGATCCGGTATCGCGATCGCGAGCTCACGGTGCGTGCGATTCATTCCGGCGGGCGAGTGCTCGAGCGGTCGGTGAAGGCCGAGGGCGACGACGCGGCCGTGCAGCGCGAGGCGGTGCTCCTCGCGGGCAACCTCGCACGCGACGAAGCACGTGAGATCCTCGATGCCCTCGCTGCGCGACCAGCGCCTCCTCCGCCTGCAACGAAGACGCCGGAGGTCATCCGGCCGGAGGTCCAACCGGCGAAGCCGGCGGTCGACGAGGGCTATCATCCCGTCAGCGTCGCGCTGTTCTCTCCGATCGGGACGAACTTCGCCCGGCCCAATGTCACGAGCAACCTGAACCTGAGCTTCGTCTACGGTCGCGTGGGAACCGTGGATGGAGTGCAGCTCGGCAGCGGCTTCGTCTACGCCTCGCGCGGCGTCTCGGGCGTGCAGCTCGGAGGGGCGGCGACCGCGGTCTCCGGTCCGATGAGCGGCGCACAGCTCGGTAGCCTCGGCAACCTCGCGACCGGCGCAGGTGACGGCGCGCAGATCGGAGGCGCCGCGAACATTGCGCTCCAGGGGTTCGAGGGAGCTCAGCTCAGCGGCGCGCTGAACCTGAGCCGTGGAAAAGTCGACGGCGTCCAGATCGCCGGCGCCGCCAACATCGCGACACGCGACGTCGAGGGCGCTCAGATCAGCGGCGCGGTCAACGTTGCCGACACGATCGACGGCGCGCAGGTCGGCTTGATCAACGTGGCACGGAAGGTCCGCGGCGCGCAGGTGGGCGTGATCAACATCGCCGAGGAGGTCGACGGCGCTGCGGTCGGCGTGATCAGCATCTCGAAGGGCGGGATCCATCCCGTCGTCTGGACGTCCAACCTCCAGTACATGAACGCCGGCGTGAAGTTCTCGACGAAGTACGTCTACACGATCGCCGCGGTTCACTACGGCACGCTCGAGGGCGAGTTCGGCAACATCGGCACGACCGCCGTCATCGGTGGGCGGGTCCCGCTCCCGCTCGGCTTCGACGTCGAGGTCCAGAGCGCGTTCACCTATCTCGTGCCTCGACCCAGCCAGAGCACCAAGGAGGGGAACAACTGGGTCGCGCCTCAGCTCATCGGCGGCTACTCCTTCGCGCCGCACCTCCGGGTCTTTGCGGGGGGCGGCGCCAGGCTGCCGATCTCGGTCGACCTCGGCCGTGACGTCGTACGGCCCGAAGTGCTCGCAGGTGTTCAGTTCTGACCGCAGCTGGTATTTCGCATCTTGCTTTGAACGAACTGCCGGGCACCGGTGACGAACGCTCGAGCCCCATGGACACCGCTCCGATGGCGCATCTCGTCGCTCACCCTCCCGATGCCGACCGGGGGGATGACACCCCACATGCGCTCGTCGTACGGCTCCAGCGCGCCGACGTGAGCGCGATGACGCTCGTGTATCGCCAGCATCATGTCGCGGTGCGGGCGTTCGCCCAGCGCCTCGTCGGTGACATCGAGGCCGCCGAGGATCTCGTTCAGGACGTCTTCATCGCGTTGCCCACGGCGATCGCTCGCTTCCGGGGTGACTGCGCTCTCAGGACCTTTCTCGTCTCGATCGCGGTCAATCAGGCGAAAAACCATGTGCGGGCGGCGGCCCGGCGGCGTGCGGCCCTCGCCCGACTCGGGCGTGAGCCCGAGCCCGCATCACCCGATCCTCAGCGCGACCTCGAGCGCCGCCAGCTCGCCGATCGCCTCATGCTCGCGCTCGACGAGCTTCCCCTCGAGCAGCGTGTGGCCGTGGTCCTCGGAGAAATCGAGGAGCGAACGAGCGCCGAGATCGCCACGATCGTGGGCGCGCCAGAGGGCACCGTGCGAACGCGTATCTTTCATGCGAAGCGAAAGCTTCGCGACATCATGCAGGCGGAGAAGGGAGGCGAGCGATGAACGACGATCACCTCCACGACGACCTGGATCTGGCGGACGCGTTCCGCTCGGTGCGTGAGACGTACGACGGCACGAACGCGGAGTCGAACCTCACGCTTCAGCGCGCGCTCTTCCGGACCCGGACACGCGAGCGGAAGCGACGCGTCGCCCGCTGGGTCGTGCTCCCGGCGGCCGCCGTGCTCATGGCGTCGACCGCATGGGCAGGGGTGACCGGGCGGCTCGCGCCGGCCGTGCAATCGGTGCTCGAGACCTTCCACTCCGAGCGCACCGCACCGCCTCCGCCTGTGAGCGCACCATCGGTCGCCACGCGTCCGCCGAGCGCGGCGGAGACGGCCACGAGCGTGACTCCGGAGGTGCCGGAGAGCGTCGAGCCTATCGTCGCCGAGGCGCCGCCCGCGGAGGCACCGAGCCCGCCGCCCGCTCCCGCTCCCGAGCCGACGCCGTCGCAGCCGGTCACCGCCGCGCGGCCGCCGGCGATCGCTCACGGGTCGTCGCCCGTCGTGCCGTCGCACACGAGCGAGTCGGCCCGTGAGCCCACGGTACCGTCGCCGTCGGCGTCAGCCCCGGATCCGCATGCCGCGCTCTTCGCCGAAGCCCACCGGCTCCATTTCGCGGAGCGCGATCCTGCGCGTGCCCTCGCAGCGTGGGACCGTTACCTCGCGGTCGACCCGAACGGGCGCTTCGCCCCGGAGGCGCGTTACAACCGGGCGCTTGCCCTCGTGCGTCTCGGCCGTCATGCCGAGGCTCGGAGCGAGCTCGCCGCGTTCGCGGCCGGCACCTACGGGAGCTATCGTCGCGACGACGCGAAGGCCTTGCTCGCAGCGCTCGGGAGCGACGCCTCAGCGCCGTGACGTCGGGGCTCGCGGCCCAACCGCCCGCATGAGCGTGCCCTTGGCGCGCGGCGCCATCGGACGGCGCCGTGCGCGACGGAGCCCGAGCACGCTCGAGCGGTCGCGACGGAGGTCACGCTCGCTCGTTCGAGGACGGCGAGCGCGGCCCGACGAGCGCGGACTGCGTGTGGATCAGGCGCTGCGGCGGCGACGGACGAAGCACGCGGCGAGGACGAGCGCGAGCGGCGCGACGACCGTACCGGTGTTCGCGCCCGACGGTGCAGCGCTGCAGCCGCTCGACGGGATCTCGTCGAGGCTCCTCGAGCGCCTCGACGAGGACTTCGACGACCTCGGTCCAACCGACTCGCCTTCGGCGGGCTCGTCGTCGTGGAGCGATCCCTCGACGCCCTCGTCCGGGTAGTCGCTCGACTCGGGCGTCGCGGGCTGGGTCGTGTCGTCGGGCGGGGTCTGACCGCCGTTCGGCGTGGGATCCGCGGGCGGAGCCGGCTCGGGCTCGGGCTCCGGCTCGGGCTCGGGCTCCGGCTCGGGCTCCGGCTCGGGCGCCGGCGCGCCGGCGTCCGCATCCATCTCCGCGTCCTCCTCACCGTCCTCCGGATCGATGTCGACCGGCTGGCCGTTCTGCGGATCCTGGAACCAGGCCGTCTGCATCGCGGCACCGCGATTCGTGAGCTCGACGTGAAGATGATCGTCGTGCGGGTGCGGGCCCGTGTACGCCTTGTCGTTCGAACCGTTCGCCTGCCAGACGGTGCGGTCCCAGATGACCAGCTGGACGCCGATGCGCTCGGCGTTCATGACGAGCCAGTTGGCGACCGCATCTCCCTTCGTGTTGTTCGCCTGCCCGCTGATCTTCGGGATGAAGACGTCGAGCGCCCGTCCCGTCCCGTGCACGCTCATCTTCGAGCGGTTGGCGGTGTTCTGGCGGCAGACGTAGCCGCCGACGGACGTGACGGACACGAACTCGTCTCGAAGGAAGTCGCCGAGGCGATCCGCGCCGCTCTTCAACTTCCCGGCGCACGCACGCGAGCTCCAGTTCGGCGCGCCGTCGTAGTTGAGACGGACCTGCGCGCCGGCAGCGGCCACCGCCGCGGGCAGCCTCCAGCGGCCCGAGACCGCCACGGCCTCGCTGCTCGACGCCTCGTCTTCGCCGGGCTGCGCGGAGCACGCGACGGAGCTCGCGACCAGGACGGTGACGCCGATGGAGAGGAGCGAGGGGGCGAGACGGGGGCGACGCACGATTCCAGTGAGTGCATGCGGTGTGCCGCGTCGGCCGATCGGTAGATCACCCATTTTCATCGGTAATTTCGGGAGGACAGCGCGGATTTCTTTATCCATCTGGATCGATCCGTGACCAGGTGATTGAGTCGTTGACGCCCCTGAAATCACCATGGACCATCCCCCCGAAATGGAGCTCCACCCCCGCCCGATCGCCAATGTTGCCGAGGATCTAGGCCTTGGTCCCGACGACTACATCCCGTACGGCCGCGGAAAGGCGAAGCTCGATCTCGGGCTTCTCGCTCGCCCGCCTCGCGGCAAGGGGCGCCTCGTCCTCGTCACCGCGATCAACCCGACCCCGGCCGGGGAGGGGAAGACGACGACCTCCATCGCGCTCGCGATGGGCATGCGCCGCCTCGGGATGAACGCCGTCCTCGCGCTCCGCGAGCCGTCCCTGGGGCCGGTCTTCGGAGTGAAGGGCGGGGGCACCGGCGGTGGGAAGGCGTCGCTCACGCCCGCCGACGACATCAACCTCCACTTCACTGGCGACATCCACGCGATCACGACGGCGCACAACCTTCTGTCCGCGCTCGTCGACAACTCGGCGTACTTCCGCGAGTCGATCGCGGACAAGGGCGAGATCGATCCGCGGCAGATCAGCTGGGGCCGCGCGCTCGACATGAACGACCGCTTCCTCCGCCGATGCATCGTCGGCCTCGGTGGAAAGGCGCACGGTACTCCGCGCGAGGAGCGCTTCGACATCACCGCCGCGAGCGAGGTCATGGCGATCCTCGCGCTCGCGTCGAGCCACCAAGACCTGGAGGAGCGCCTCTCGCGCATCGTCGTCGCGCACACGTACGACGGCAAGGCGGTCACCGCGGGTGACATCGGCGCTGCGAGCGCGATGACGGCGGTGTTGCGCGATGCGCTCCAGCCGAACCTGGTCCAGACGGAAGAGGGCGGCCCGGCGATCGTCCATTGCGGCCCGTTCGGCAACATCGCGCACGGCTGCAACAGCGTGGTCGCGACGCGGCTCGCGATGGCGCTCGGCGACTACGCCATCACGGAGGCAGGCTTCGGCTTCGACTTGGGGGGCGAGAAGTTCCTCGACATCAAGTGCAGGCAGGCGAACATCTGGCCGCGTGCGCTCGTCCTCGTCGCGACGCTCCGTGCGCTCAAGATGCATGGCGGCGCGCCCGTGAAGACGTGCGGCCAGCCGGACGCCGAGCGCCTGAAGAAGGGCCTCGAGCACCTCGAGAAGCACCTCGAGACGTCGAAGGCGTTCGGGCTCACGCCGATCGTGGCGATCAACGTCTTCCCGACGGACACGCCGGAAGAGGTCGCCCTCGTCGAGAAGGCGGTCGGCGCGCTCGGCGCCCGCCTGGCCCGTTCGGAGGGCTTCGCGAAGGGCGGCGAAGGCGCGCTCGAGCTCGCGAGGACGGTGAGTGAGGTCGTCGACGCGACCGACGCGGATCCGCCGAAGCCGAAGTACGTCTACGAGCTCTCGGATCCCCCGCAGGAGAAGATCCGGAAGATCGCGCGGACGGTCTACGGCGCGAAGGACGTCGTGTTCACCTCGGCAGCCGAGAAGGGCCTCGAGCGTGGCGCGGCGCTCGGTGGCGCGGAGCTCCCGGTCTGCATGGCAAAGACGCAGCTCTCGCTCACCGACGATCCTGCCATCCCCGGCCGTCCGCGGGACTTCACGATCACGGTGCGCGAGGTCCGCCTCTCCGCCGGCGCCGGCTTCCTCATACCGCTCACGGGCGAGATGATGACGATGCCGGGGCTCCCGAGGGTCCCTGCCTCCCGCGGCATCAAGGTGCTTCCGGACGGCAAGATCAAGGGACTGATGCAGAACGACTGACAGCGCTCGCCGCGCTCGTGAGCGGAGTGGGGGGTGATCGGGTCGAGATGGATCCTCGCTCGACCCTTGCGCCCCGCAGGCCGGGGGCTAGCTTGTCTTGCCAGACGCGGCATCTGCGGGAGAACCTCGACCTCTGACCCTTCCGGCAACGCTCTCGATCACCTCCGCGTCCATCGGCCTCCTCGCGGCGCTGCTCGCATTCGGGATGTCGTCGGCGCCGGGCTGGCGCGAGCTCCGATGGTTCGCCGTCTGCGCGACGTTCGCAGCGCTGTTCAACCTCGCGAACGCGCCGCTCACCACCACGGTCAGCGAGAGCACCTTGGAGCTCGCCTCGCGGCTGAGTCTCTTCTTTGGCGGGCTCCACGCAGCGACGTGGTTCAAGTATGCCGCCACGTACGAGAACCGCAGGCTCTCGCGCGGCGAGAGCACCTGGGTCGTCGTCGGCCTCGTGGTGGCGCTCTTCACGCTCGTGCCCGGTGCGCTCCTCGAGGATCGGATCGTGCCGCGCCCGGTTCCGTTCCTCGGTGTGACGTATGCCGACTCGCCTCCCACGCCGCTCGGGGTGGCCGCCACGACGTACTACATCGCAAGCGTCGGCTTCCTCTTCGTGAGGGCGTTGCGCCGGCGTCTGCGAGGTGACGTCGGCTCGACGACCCACGCGATCGCGCTCGGCGCCGTGGTCATGGGTGCCGTGCACGATGCCCTCGCCGCCTCCGACGTCATCCGGAGCCCTTACATCCTCGATCTCTCCCTCGTCGTGTTCGTCCTCGCTGTGGGCGGCTCGATCACGTCGCGTTTCGTGGCGAGCGCACGCGCGCTCGAGGCGTCGTCACACGAGCTCGCGGCCGCCCAGCAGGAGCTCGTGAAGAAGGAGCGGCTCGCGGCGCTGGGCGAGCTCGCTGCCGTGGTCGCTCATGAAGTGCGCAATCCGCTCGCCGTGGTGTTCAACGCCACTGCGGGGCTCCGTCGTGCGCAGCCCGGATCGGCGGACCATCTCGCGCTCGTCTCGATCGTGCAAGAGGAGGCCGAGCGTCTTCGCGACATCGTCAGCGACCTGCTCGAGTTCGCGCGCCCGCGTCCGCCAGTCCTCGCCGCGACGTCGTTCGACGAGATCGTCCGCGGCGCGGTCGATACCGCGTGCAGCGTCGTCGGTGTGGACGCCTCCGACGTGGTCGTGGAGCTGCACGACGACGTCGGATACGTGACGTGTGACGATCGGCTCGTTCGTCAGGCGGTCGTGAATCTCGTGACGAACGCGCTCCAGAGCACGGGGCGCCGTGTCCCTGTCCGCGTCGGCATCGCCGAGGATCACGGCCGAAAGATGATCGCGGTGCGCATCGCCGATGACGGCGAGGGCGTGTCCGACGAGCTGCGTGAGCGTATCTTCACGCCGTTCTTCTCGACGCGACCGAAGGGCACAGGCCTCGGCCTCGTGGTCGTGCGCCGGTGCGCGGACGCGCACGGCGGCGACGTCGTCCTTCGAGCGACGCCGGGCGGGGGCGCTACGTTCGAGCTCCAGCTCCCTCGTCGCGACCCTTGAGGTGCGGTCGGTCCGACCGTCTCTGTAACGCGGGGTGTATCACCTGTATCAGTCGGCTACACCGTACCCGGCGCTGGTACACGTCGTCGAAATAGCGAGGGATTTGCGTCCCTCGGGGTGGCCCCGTCCTTGCGATGGAGGTTGTCGTCGCCGCTCCTCCCGAGCGGTCGACCACTTCAACGAAAGGATGGATCCGATGTCGACGCGTCTCGAGAGAACCCACGCTTCCCCGGATGCGCCGTCGTCGGGGCCTGGCATGCGCGGCGTGTCCGTGACGCGGATCGAATACGACATCCTCGACGACGTCGTGCGCGCGATGAGGGCTGCCCCCGACGATGCCTACTGGGCGCGTCGGCTTCTCGACCTCGTGCGTGACCCCGTCGCCGCCACGAGGCTCCGGTCGCACATCGTGACCGCTGTCGCGCGCTGGGTCGCGCACGACCCGTCCTTCTTCGTGCACGAGCGGTACCTCTCCGAGCAGCTCGCCGTTTGGGCATGGCCGCGCGAGGTGCTCGAGGATCTCGACGCCGAGCTGAAGCTCGAGGACCGCTCGCTCACGCATCTCGTCATGGGGCGTCTCTGGCTCGAGGCGCGCCGTCCACCGGAGGATGTGCCGGAGTTCTACGCTCGTGCGGCTCGTCATCTGCGCGAGGTCGAGCCGCGACTCCAGGTCGGCACGTGGCACGAGGCGATGTGCGAAGCGCTCGGCGTTGCCGATCCCGACGAGCTCGCGCGCCGTGCCGACGCGATCCTCGATACCGCGGCTCCATCGGCTCGCGACCGTGCGCTCCTCGCCATCCTTCGAGGCGCAGCGCGCGCGGGGAACTGGGCGCTCTACGATGCCCATCGTCGCGCCTACGGCGCGCTCGATCACGAAGGCGTTCGAATGGACAGCGAGCTCGTTCGCCTCGATGGGCAGCGCGCCGAGCAGACCCTCGGGGCGCGCATGCCGGTGCCGACGTTCAAGCGCAAGCGCTCACCGATCGCGATGACGCCCGTGCAGCCCGGCACGGAAGCGCCGGACGCAGCGACGGTCCGTCCGCCGTCGCGTCCGCGCTGACGCGCCTCATGCCGCGGACGAGGTGCGCTTCGAAGACGTCATCAGCTCGCGAATGGCGGCGCGCTCCGCTTCGGTCGGGAGACCCCAGCCGGCTTCGTAGCCGAACGTGTCGCGCGCCGACTTCGCCGTGAAGCCGTCGAGGACCGCCAGGCGATCGAGGGATACCAGGGCGGGATGCACTTCTCCGCAGGCGTTCGCGAGGAGCAGGAGCTCCTTGCGAAACGTCATGAGATAGTTCGCGAGGCGGGCGGACTTGAGTGTCGGATCGAGCCCGCGCACGAGCCAGGGACGCTGGGTCGCCACGCCGGTCGGGCAATTGCCCGTGTGGCATTCCTGGGCCTGGATGCATCCGATCGCGAGCATGGCCTCGCGGGCCACGTTGATCATGTCGCAACCGAGCGCGAGGGCGAGCAGCCCCTGTTCGGGGAAGCCGAGTCTCCCCGACCCGATGAAGACGACGTTCTCGTGCACTCCGCGCTCGGCGAAGGCCTTGTAGACGGACGCGAAGCCGAGCTTGAACGGAAGGGCCACGTGGTCGGAGAACACGAGCGGAGCTGCGCCGGTTCCACCCTCGCCGCCGTCGATGGAGACGAAGTCCGGCGCGCGCCCGCTCGTCGCGATCTCGCGCGCGAGCTCCTCCCAGAAGCCGAGATCTCCGACCGCGGACTTGATGCCCACCGGCAAGCCGGTCGCCTCCGCGATCCTCTCGATGAAGTCGAGCATCGAGGAGACGTCGGAGAATGCCGAGTGCGCGGACGGACTGATGCAGTCCTGGCCGAGTGGGATGAGGCGAATCTTGGCGATTTCCGGCGTGATCTTCGCTGCCGGTAGGACGCCGCCGAGGCCGGGCTTTGCGCCCTGGCTCAGCTTGATCTCGATCGCGCGCACGGGGGCTCCGGCAAGGACCTCGAGCATGCGTTCGAGCGAGAAGCGTCCGCGCTCGTCGCGGCAACCGAAGTACCCCGTGCCGATCTGCCAGACGAGGTCGCCTCCGTGGCGGTGCGGGGGCGCGATCCCGCCCTCACCCGTGTTCTGCATCGCCGAGGCGATCGCGACGCCGCGGTTGATCGCCTCGACGGCGGCGTGGCTCAGCGAGCCGTAGCTCATCGCGGACGTGTTGATGATCGACGAAGGGCGGAACGCCTTCTTCCGCTGGCGGAAGCCGCCGAGCACCTTCGCCGACGGGCACGCGTAGGTCGGGTCGTATCCCGCTTCTCCGGGATGGGGCGTGTGGACGGGGAACGCGCTGTGGCGAACGACGAGATATCCCGGCGTGAGCTCGAGATCGTTGTCGGTACCGAAGCCGAAGTAGTTGTTCTCCTTCTTCGCCGACGCATAGATCCAGCGGCGCTGATCGCGCGAGAACGGACGCTCCTCGTTGCTGCCGGTCACGATGTACTGGCGGAGCGGTCCGCCGAGCGCCTCGAACCAGTAGCGAAAGCGCCCGACGATCGGGAAGTTGCTGACGATGGCGTGCTTGCGCTGGAGGCGATCGCGAATGGCGAGCGCGAGGACGAGCGCGACCGCAACCAGAAAGGCGGATTCCCACGTCATGCGGTCGAAAGCGTAGGGCCTGAGCCACGCCGAGGCGAGCTACTTGGGGCGGGTCGAGACGTACGCCGCGTAGTCACCGCTCGGCCCGCGCGTGCTCGAGATGTAGAGGCGGCAGTCGTCGCGTGACACGAAGGCGGGCACGTCTGCTGCGCCCGACACGTTGACGTTGGGGACGAGCGTGATGTCGGTGAAGGGAGCCTGCTTCGAGGCGCGCCTCGCCATCCAGATGTCGCCCGCGGAATCGGAGCCGCGCGTCGAGTGGAAGTAGATCGTGAGCTCATCGGCTGACACGACGGGGACGGCCTCGTCGGCGTCCGGCGTATTCAGCTCGGCAATGGGCTCCGGCGTCCCGAACCCTCCGAGGGTGACCGGTGCTCGATACAGATCGCGAATGCCGCTCCGCGTCGAATCGAAGTAGAACGTCTTGCTGTCGGCGCTGAACTGGGAGCCCTGCTCGTTGGCGCTGCTGTTCAGGCCGGTGAGCTTGGTGAGGCTCCCGAACGTGTCCGCCGGCGACGGGCGGCTCGTCAGGAACATGTCGACCCCCGCCGTGCCGCTGCGGATCGTAGAGAGGACAGCCGACAGGCCGTCGGCGCTGATGGCCACCGACCAGTCGTCGGAAGCGGGCAAGCCGAACGGATACGACACCGGCCCGAACGGGGCTCGTCGTCGTCGCGCGCGAACGCATCGCGATGTGCACTCCCGTCGAGCCGGTGACCGTCGTCACGTAGTAGAGCGTCAGCTCGTCCGGCGAGAGGTCCGAGATCGCGCGCGCTCACTCGCCGGCGGATGCAGCCGACGGGGCGATCGAGCTCGGCAGCGGCGTCGCGAGGACGTCGTCCGAGGCGGGGAGCGTGATCGTGAATTTCGTCCCCGAGCCCTGCTGCGACTGGACCTGGATGCTGCCGCCTGCGTTCTGCACGATGCTCTGGCTGATCGCGAGACCGAGGCCGGTGCCCTGCTCTTTCGTCGTGAAGAACGGGACGAACAGGTTCTTCAGCACCTTCTGGCTGATGCCCGGCCCGGTGTCGGCGACGCTGATCTCGACGACCTCGGCGTCGTCGGGCGGGAGCCGCCCCGAGTTCCCACTCGGCGGCGATGTCACCCATCCAGAGCGCGGCGCTCGGCGGCTGTTCGTGGTGATCGTCACGCGTCCCCGTCCGTTCATCGCCTGGATGGCGTTCTGCACGAGGTTCATCAGGACCTGACGAAGCTTCTCGGGATCGATGCTCGCGCGCGGCAACGACTCGGCGAGCTCGAGGCGGAGATCGACATGCTCGTCGCTCTTCTGGCTGCTCAGGATCTGCACGCTGCGCCGAACGGCGCCGTTGATGTCGAGCGGCACCGGGTTGCCGGCATGGGGGCGCGCATAGTCGAGGAAGCTCCCGACGACGCGGTTCAGGCGATCGGTCTCCTCCAGGATGATCCCGAGGAACTCCTTCACCGTGGGGTCGGCGTCCGGAGCGCCTTCGGTCACCTCTTCCAGCAGCTGTGCCGCGCCCTTGATCGCGCCGAGTGGGTTTTTCACCTCGTGGGCGAGGCCGGCGGCCATCGAGCCGAGCGCGGCGAGTCGATCGCGCTCCTTCATCCGGTCGTAGAGGCGGCTGTTGGCGATGGCGACGCCCATCTGCGCAGCCACGGTCTCGAGGAGCGCGATCTCCTCCGGTGTGAATGCGTCCTTCACACGGTCGTCGGCCACGCAGAGGAGGCCGACGAGCTCTTCGCTGTCGCCGCGGATCGCGAGGAGCACGGAGCTCTTGAGCGTCCCGAGGGCCTCGACGGCGGTGAGCACCGGCGCCATGGTCTCGCGCGCGTGCGGCGCGGCCTCGGCTTCGCGATCGAGCTCTTCGAGCGACATCGAGAGCCCGAGCCGCTCGAGCAGCGGGCGCATCGCGAGCGACTCGAGCCGTGGCGGCGGCGCGGCGCCGACCGCGCCCACGAGGTCGAAGCCGTTGCTGTCCTGATCGCGGAGGTAGACGGCGCACGTGGTTGCGCGGCGCGAGCGCTCGAGGCCCGCCACGACGACCTCGATCATCTCCTCGTTCTCGAGGGTGTGTGCGAGGCGGCGGCGCAGCTCGACGACGCTCGATTCGAGGTCGTAGCGCTCGCGGAAGAAGAAGCGATTGATGCGGGTCTCGAACTCGTGCTCGAGCGGCTCGAAGAGGACGAGCACGACGATGGCGACGAGGACCGCGTTCAGGTACATCGCGCCGAACCGGCCGATGTACGTGATGAAGACGTAGAAGATACCGGCGAGCGCGAACGCGAGCGCGGTCGAGACGAGCAGGCGTCCCGAGAGCTCGTAGAGGTCGGCGAGGCGCGGACGCGTGAGCGATTCCGCGAGGACGAAGAGGAAGACGACCGCGAGGACGGCGCCGATCGGCGGCAGGTACACGCCGAGGAACGCGATGAAGTCGGCGAGCGTGAACGTCATCGCGAGCGCGCCGACGGCCGCGAGGAAGCGAATGCGGTCGCGAATGGCGCGCGAGGAGCTCTTCTCGCCGCGCCGCCAGAGCGACGTCAGCGCTGCTGCGAGGAGCCCGAAGACGTAGAGGTACACGCCTCCGAGAGCGAGGGCCTTGATCGCCGCCCCCGCCTGCTCGAACGGCGAAGCTGCGACGGCGAGCATCGGGATGCCGAGGATCGCGGCGATCTTCGGCAGCCTGGCGCCGGCAGCGCTCGGGGTCTCGAGCGGCGTGATCGAGTGGAAGAGGTGCACCGCGAACTGCGGGAGCAGGACGGTGAGCACGGCCGTCGCGCGGTCGAAGCGTGAGCGCGCCGGATCTTCGAGCAGCCCTGCGAGCGACTGGCTCACGTACCAGAACGCGACGCACGTCGAGAACGCCGCGAACAGCCAGTGCGCCGACCGCCGGCCCCGGAGGAGCATCGAGAGGGCGATCGCGAACGCGATGATGCCGCAGAAGAGCGTTGTCCTGGCGCGGAGATCCTCCACGCTCGGAGCCTAGCCTTCCTCGCTCCTTTGATCACGAGAACGGAACGCTCGAGGGAGCTCGAGCGCGCGCGACGTCGGCGCTCACCTGCGCCGCGGGGAGGGCGGTAGCCCCCCAAACGTGTTCCATTCAGCGTCGAGTCCGCATCATCAGCGGCCGCACGGCATCGAGCGTGCGCCGCTTACTTGCTCTTGCCGTCCGAGTTGGTGCCGCCGCTGCTGGTCGACCCGCCGCTGCTGCTCGTCCACGGATCGGGGAGGGGCCCCATTTTCTTCCACGGATCCGGCAGCGGTCCGCAGCCGGCGCAGACACTGTTGTCCGGCCTCTGCGTGTCGGAGCTGCGCTGGAGCATCGGGCCCTCGCCCGTGCTGGTCTGCTCGTAGGTGCTGGTACCGAAGCCGGCCGTTCCGGAGCTCTCGTCACCCTGCTCCGTTTGGTCGTCGTCGTCGGCTGAAGCCTGTTCGAAGGCGCACCCTGCCGCGAAGATCGCAGCGAGGAACGAGACCAGAGCGAGTCGAGCGATGATGAAGCGATTCATGAGTTCCCCTCTGAGGAGGCTGCCGAGAGGCCGTACTGTTTGACGAGCTGCGAGAGACGTGGGCGCTTCATCCCCAGAAGCGCTGCTGCTCGCGTGATGTTCCCCTTGGTCTCCACCAGCGCGCGCGCGATGCAATCTCGCTCGATCTGACGCTTGATGTCCGAGAGCGAGACGGCACCTTGGCGGACCTGGGCATAGGCGACCGCCGTTGCGTTCGCCTCGTCCTCCGGGAGGACGCCGTCGGCATCCTCGTCGTCCGTATCGACCGAGGAGCTCGAGGGGGTGGGCAGAGCCCCTCCCGAATCGCGGACGCTGGGGGGCGGAAGGACGTTGACCGACGACGCGACGGTCCGGAGCGAGATCGGTGCTTGCGACGTCGGCCCCGCCTGGGCGATGGCGCGGAGGTCGTCGACGTTGTCGATGAGGTCCGTCGCGGTGATGACGTGGCCTTCCGCGAAGAGCGACACCGCGCGGAGCACGTTCTCGAGCTCCCGGATGTTGCCCGGCCAGCGGTGACGACCAAGGAGGTCGACGGCGTCGCTCGAGAGCAGCTTCGTGGCCTCGCCGCGCTCGACGGCGATGCGCCCGAGCAGGTGATCGGCGATCTTCGGGAGGTCGCCGAGGCGAGCGCGAAGCGCGGGCACCTCGAGCGTGATCCCGCGGAGGCGGTAGTAGAGGTCCTCGCGGAACTCGCCGCGCTCGACCATCGCGCGGAGGTCGCGGTGGGTCGCACAGATCACGCGAACATTGGCGCGGATCGGCGTCGTGCCGCCGACGCGCTCGAACGTCTTCTCCTGGAGCACGCGGAGGAGCGCGACCTGCGTGCGCGGGGAGATGTCGCCGATCTCGTCGAGGAAGAGCGTGCCGCCCTCGGCCATCTCGAAGCGACCGCGACGCCGGGCGGATGCGCCGGTGAACGCGCCCTTCTCGTGGCCGAAGAGCTCGGAGAGGAGGAGCGTCTCGACGAGCGCCGCGCAGTTGACGCTGACGAGCGGCCCCGCAGCGCGATCGCTCGCACGGTGGAGCGCCTCGGCGACGAGCTCCTTGCCGGTGCCGCTCTCACCGCGGATGAGGACGGTGCTGTTCGACCTCGCGACCTTCTTGATCGCGATGGCGAGGCTGCGAATCGCCGGGTCGTCGCCGACCATCTCGCGCGAGGGGGTCCCGTCGTTGCGCGTGACCACGCGCTGCGAGCGCGGCGTCTCTTCCTCGACCTCGCTGTCGTGCGCGAGCGACGACTGGAGGCGGGAGAGGGCGACGGTCTCGGGCTTCGCCAGGAACGCCGCACGGATGTCGGCGGGGAGCCCGCCTGCGACCTGATCGCGGACCGCGATGGCGCGGCAGCAGTGAGCCTGCGCGGCGAGCGTGTCACCGGCATCGCGGTGGAGCGTTGCGAGGAGCGTGTGGACCTCGGAGAGAAGGTCCTCCTCGCCCGAGGTGCGCGCGACCAGTAGGGCCTCGTTGGCCGAGTCGAGCGCGGGCTGACCCATCGCGCGCAAATGTATCGCACGGATGATGGCAATCTCGGCACGAGCTCGCGGACTCTTCGCGACACTCTCGGCGTGAGCGAGCGCCTGGGCGGCGCGGACGACGTCGCCATCCTCGAGCGCCACGCGCGCGGACACGAGATAGGCGGACTCGAGGCAGTCACGATCTCCGGATGCCTGCGCGTCGACGAGCGAGCTCTCGATCTCGCGCCGGGCGAGCTCGGTGTTGCGCCGCGCGAGCGCGATCTGCGCCGCGACCCACTTGAAGAGCGCCGCGCAACGCGGCGGGGCGCTGCCCGAGAGGAGCCTCTTGCCGAAGGCGATCGCGTGCTCGGCGTGATCGACGAGGCCGAGACGGAGGCGGAGGTCGGCAAGGTTGGCGATCGTGAGCGCGGTCGCGAGTCGCCCGCGGAGCGCTTGCGGGAAGCGCACCGTCTGCTCCCAGTACTGGAGCGCCGCGCCGTAGTCGTGCTGGCGGTATGCGACGAGCCCGAGGTTCGAGAGGGCATAGGCGCGCGCGCGCTCTTCGCCGAGGCGCGTGCCGTCCTCGAGGACGCGGTGGAGCAGCGCGCGGGCCTCGTCGAGCCGGCCCTTCGAGAGGAGCGCGATGGCGCGGTTCAAGCGCGCGCGGAGCTCCGCGGTGATCTCTCCGGCCGACGAGGCGACGAGCGCGTCTTCGGCGAAGTGCTCGTCCGCGAGCTCCCACGAGCCGCGAGCGAGGAGAATCTTGCCGAGGGTGCCGCGCGCAGCGAGGCGCGTCGCCGGGGTGACCGCGACCTCGACGGCACGCATCGCGTGGCCGGCCGCCTGTTCGAGCTCGCCTCCGAGGTAGCTCACCTCGGCGCGCTCTGCAGCGACGCGTGCGGAGAGCTCTGCGTCTCCGGCCGGCGCGTTGGCTTCGGCCCTGGCGAGGCAGACACGTGCCGCGACGAGATCGCCAAGCTGCATGAGCGAGCGGCCCATCAGCAGGCTGATCGTCGGATCGTTCGGCTCGAGCGCAGCCGCGCTCTCGCACCAGCGCTGCGCGTCCGCAGCCTCGCCGAGGAGGAGCGAGCGCTGCGCCGCCTTCACGCGGAGGGAGAGCCCACCCGCGCCGGTGATCGGGGCGACCACCCCGAACCAGCGCGTCGCGAGCTCGGCGCTGACCTGGGGATCGACACCGGCCTTGAGGGCCTTCGAGACGGCGACGTCGGCCGCGTCGAACGCACCCGCCGAGACGAGCAGCTCGCCGGCGCGCGCAAACGCCCACGGATCGGGCTCGAAGCCGCCCACCTCACCCGTGAGACAGGCAGCGACGGCGAGGCGGGTCGTGTTCGAAGCCGACGCCGCGAGGAGCGTGAGGTCGGCGGACGGGGATGCGGACACGAGGCCGGCGACGCACGACGCGAGGCCGGCAGTGACGAGCTCGTCGACCGCAGCGGTCGCGTCGCTCGGCGGGGCCAGCGACGCGAGCGAGAGGAGCGGAAGCGAGCGACCCGCGAGCGCGATGCACGTTAGGACGTGGCGTGCGGTCGGGCCGAGATCGTCGAACGTGGGCACGGCCCCGGGGACGACGCGCCGGGCCTTTGCCCACCACGCTTCGAGCGAGCGCAGGTCGGTCGCGGGCAGGTCGCTCTGAGCCTCCTCCGCGATGGCCGAGAGCCAGCGAAGCTTGTCGCCGGTGCTGAGCTCGGAGGTGACGTCGAAGGTCGCCTCGGCGAACGCCGGCGACTCTCCCTCGGTGACGAAGACGAGCATCACGCGCCCACCCTTCGCCAGCTCGACGGCGACGGCGCGATCCCAGGTGCCGTCCAACGGCAGAGGCGCCACGATGGCCGCGCGCTGGGCGACGGCCGCGACGGTGATGGCGTCGGCGCAGGCCACCGGGTCGACCGGGACCGTGCTGAGCCCGAGGTGCATCGCGACCTCGCGGAACAGAGGCGCTCCCGTCCGGACAGCGGCGTCGACAGGGTGAAGGCCGCTCGTGCGCAGCCGGCGCGAAGCGTGGGCGACGATCGGACCGTGCACGTCCGTGGACGCACGCACGATGACGACGCCCGCTTGTGCCGAGACGATGCGTTCGTCGAGGTCGACGAACGCGCGTGTGCTCGAAGCGGAGACCTGGGCGAGGGGGGCTGCGAGTGCCAAGGGGACGAAACCTACTCCAAGAATGGCCCTGTTCAAGGAGAGCGACCCATTTCCATCGCGGCTCCCCAGGACCCTTCAGTATGGCTCGGAGATTGGCGAAATCACGGCTGGAAATGACGACGCTTCGCGTCCTCCGTCCCGACGGCGGAGCCTCGACCGAGAGCCTCGCCGCGAGCTGGAGTTGGCGATGGCTCATGCAAGTCGAGAGCCACCTCATCTTGGCCGGCAAGCAGCCGAGATTGATTGGTTTACCGATACCTCCGAGGCCGACCGTCAACGCATGCACGGGCGGGCCGGGCGGAGGCGTTATCTTCGTGATCGGCGAGAAGGTGCGCGCTTTCCCGCTGCCGCCTGGGGCCGGGCGGACCGACGAAGCGCTCGCTGGAGGACCTCGCCGACCTCGTCGAGCTGTGCCTTGGGCGCGTCGCCGATGCGCTTCGCGATTGGGAGCTGGGCCAGGCCGCTGGCGATGAACAGCGGAAGCGCGTCCGGGAGACGATCACGGAGCAGCTCGAGCTGTCGCTCGATGGCACCGGCATCGCCCCGGCGGACGGGACCGGTGAGGGCATCGGGAAAGCCGAGCTTCTCGACGTTTTCGGCAACGCTCCGGAGGAGCGGGCCGAGCATCTTCGGCGCCTCGGCTCGCGGGACGCCCGAGACGACGAGGAGCTCGACGCCGATCGCCGCAAGCGCGGCCGCTCCGTTCGCGACGAGCCCGGCGGCGGCGTGATAACCGACCGTGTCGAGCTCCGCGAAGGTGCGCGGCGTCATTCCGAGCCGCTTGGCCAGGACGCGCGCGCGCTTCTCGGCGACGGGCTCGCCCTTCACGTGGACATGACCGCGCGTGAGCGTCGGGAACGAGCTCGTCGATGCGAACGCGATCATCGGGTGCATCTGCGCGATGCCTGCGCAGACGCCGCGGAGCGGCTCGAGCGCCTCGGCGGGAAGGGAGCCCGCGTTGTGGACGACGACCGCGTTCCGCGGCACGACACCGGAGGTCGCGAGGTCCGCCGCCACCGGCCCGAGCTGCCGATCGCGCAAGGCGAGGACGATGATCGTCGCGTCGATGCGCGTCGTCGGAACGCCCTTTCGTGCAGGGCGGAGCGTGACCGGTGTCCCTTGCTTCTTCAGCGCGGCGGCGAGAGCGCGCCCGACCTTGCCGGCGCCGAGAATGAAGACCTTCATCGCGCGCATCCTAGATGACCGAGCGTGATTGTCATCACGCTCGGCCCAGCTAAGGCGCAACTCAGTTGCGCCGATCCTGAAAGCTCGAAGCGGTCGGCTCACACGTACTCGCTTTGACCGGAGATTCACGCCCGCTCGCCCAACGGGCGGGCGTGAATCGGAGGTCACTCCAAGTGAGCACCGCTATAGGGCCTTCCCATCTCGGGGGGAGACTCGCGCCTCCTCGCCCCGGAAAAGCGCGGTTTTCCGGGGGCCCCACCCCGCCGCGCGCTCGCTCCGCTCGCGAATCGGCGTTCGAGGATCATGAACGCCGATGGGTACGACGCGCTTCGTTCGGGCCTGCAACGAGGAGGGGAGGCGGGCCGCCGCCGCCGATCACGCTCTCTTCGCGTAGAGGCCGCGCGCGTGCGCGTATTCGATGACCGCTCGTGGAACGAGCTCCTCGAGGCTCTGGAGCGCTCCGTCGCCCTCGCCGAGCTTCGCCCGGACCTCGGTGCTCGAGATCGCGGGCAGCACCGGCTGAGGCGCGCCGGGATATTCGATGCCCACGCGCCCGAGCACGATCGGCGGCGCGAGCGCCGAGATGCGGTCGAAGCCGTGCCACTTCGACGACTCGAGCATGATGTCCGCGCCCATGATGAAGCGGAGCGGCTTGTTCGGGTACACCGTGCGGAGATGTTCGATCGTCCGGAGCGTTCGGCTCTCTCCGCCGAGCTCCGCTTCCACACGTGAGACCTCGACGCGAGGTAGCCACCCCATCGCGAGCTCGCACATCTTCACGCGGTCGTCGTATGGCGCGAGCGACTTCGCGAAGGGATGCTGGAACGTCGGGACGACGAGGAGCCGCTCGACGTCGAACCGCGCAAGCACGACCGCGAGCGCGAGCACGTGCGAGAGATGAGGCGGGTTGAAACTCCCTCCGAACACGCCGATGATCGGCGTGCTCGGAACTGCTGTTGCCTGCGGATTCTCCGTGCTCATGGCTGGCCCGCGTGCGCCTTCGCGCGCTCCGAAGTGAGCACCTCGCGGTGGGTCGGCTTCCCGGCCCCGTCGTAGACGGTGACGACGACGTCGTCCTGCTCGTCGTCGAGCACGGCGAGGCCACCGTCGCGTGACCCGATCGGCCCAGGCGTGACGAACCAGCGTGGCCCGACCTTGTGGACGAGCGGACCGTCGCTCTTGCCGAAGAGGAGGAGGTTCGCGGCGGAGATGTCCTCCTCGTCGAGGAGCGCCTTGTCGTAGATGAGGACGGCGACACGATCGCCCACCATCTCGATCGTCCGGGCGAGCTGCTCGGGGAGTGCCTCGAGTGCCTTCAAGCGGAGCCGTGCGCGTTCGGTCGAGACGAACCGGTCGATCACCTGCGCCGAGCCCGCCAGCGCGATCTCCGCCGCGCGCCGCCACGCCCCGTCGTCGCTCGGATCGTCACCGACGAGCTTCCGTGCCCAGGCGGCGACGGCCCGGTCGAGCGCTCCGTCGTTGCCGAGGTAGATCGCGCGATGGACGCGCGCGCCGTTCAGGAGGAACTCGGCCGCTCGACCGAGCGCACCGACGTCTCCACCGGCGGGACCGAGCAGACCGAGCCGCATCGCGTTCCCGACAGTCTCCCGACGTGGGGATCGAAAGTAAAGAGCAGTCCTCATCGCTCCCCGCTTTCTGGCGCGCACGATGGCCGATGACGCAGCGCCGCGACGCTAGCGTCGTGCTTGTCCGGACGGTGCGTGCTTGAATCGGGCGCGGCATGAAGGGCGTTGCGGGGTCGTTCGTCTTGGTCGGCCTGCTCGTGGCGTGCACGAGCATCCCGAACGAGGGGCCCTCCTGCATGAGCGACGGCTGCGGTCCGCACGGGACGTGCTCGTTCGCGGGGCGCTGTGTTTGCGAGAAGGGCTACGCGGGCCCGACGTGCGTCGCATGCGCGCCCGGGTTCCAGGACGTCGACGGGAACGGCCTCTGCGCGCCCGCGTGTGCCAGCGTGTCGTGCGGTCCGCACGCGCGCTGCAGCGACGCTTCGGGCCGGCCGGTCTGCACGTGTGTGGTCGGCTACTCGTCGGTGAACGGTCGCTGCGTGTTCACCGGCGGTCCGGTCGATCCGTCGTTCGACGATCCGCGACCGAACGGCTGGGTGACGCGCGGCGCGGCGCAGATCGACACGGGCAAGCCGGTGCTGGTGAATGGCGGGAACGGCTGGGCGCGCTTCAGCGGGCGCGGTGAGGTCCGCCAGTGGTTCGAGATGCCGAGCTACGCGGAGGCGGAGCCGCTCGCGCTCGAGCTCGAGAGCACCTGCTCCTGGCAAGGAGGGGCCTGCCGGAACGTGCGACGCCGGTACTCCGTCGCCTTCGACGACCGGATCCTCGAGCATCGGACCGTCGGTCCCTCGCTGAGCGAGATCCGACGCATCTGCCTCGGGGAAAGCGCGTTCGGTCGTGGGCTGACGTTCGCTGTCCGCACCTATTCGGCGTCCACCCCGCGCGGGCGCTCGGAGGACGTCTTCTTCGGACGTGCGGAGTTCGTGCCCTGGGAGGGGTGCGCGGCGCCGGGGACCGTGAAGAACGGGGACTTCGAGACCGGCGACTGGAGGGTGCCGGACGAGGGTCAAGTGGACTTCGTCGAAGAGGACGGGACGCGTCTGGCACGGGTCACGAGCTTCTGCGACCCGGCGCACGTTCCGCCGATGGTGGTCTCTTCGATGGTGACGTCGATCTCCGTCCCGGAGGCGCTGCCACGTCCAGCCCTCTCGTTCACGATCGATGCGACGTCCGACGGGCACACCAGCGTGACGCTCGACGGCGTGTCGATCGGGACGGTGCTCGGGAACGGCGCGAAGGAGACGGCGGTCCTCTGCCTACCGCAATGGACCCGTGGTCTCGCCTTCGAGCTCGCGATCCAGGCGACGCTCCGGCGGGAGACCTGCGCGAAGGAGGAGCGCAACGTCGTACGCGTGGACGACTTCACCGTGACGTCCGATCCCTCGTGTGTGGACGAGACCGTGACCAACGGTGGCTTCGAGCGCCCCGGCCCGAGCGGGCTGGGCCTCGAGGACGCCGTCATCGTCCGGGACGCCGCAGCGGCTCGTTCGGGAGACGCTTACCTGCGCCTCCACGCAGACTGCGTTCGTCGCGCTCGCGCCCGCGCCTTTGCGGAGGCCGCCGTGCCGGCTCGAGCGTCCGACGCCAGTGGCGGTCCCGCGTTGAAGCTTTGGTATCGCTTGCCCGCCGCTGCTCCCGCGTACGTGATCGCCGGCGACGAGCTGATCGACTCGAATCGGCACAATCTCTCGCCGGCGACCGGCTGGACGAAGGGCACCTTCTGTCTCCCGAGTCACTCATGGGGGCGCCGGGCCGCCGTCGACATCGAGCTCAACGCATCGTTCGACGATTTCGGGACCTGTGTCTCGACCGTGCTCGACCTCGACGACCTCTCGATCGCGCCCGATCCATCGTGCCCGCCCGATTGACGTGAGCTCGACGCGCACGACTGCGCTGGTTGGGGCGTCGGGGCACCACTCCGGGCGCTGGGGCTCCCAAGACGGATCGGCCGCAGCCAACCGATGCTCGGAGCGCGGCGATCAGGCGACGGATATCGCGTCGCCGGCCATGGCAGGTGTGCAACGATGTCCGTCGACGTCGAGTGTGCTTCACCATCGGGAATGTCGGGCAAGACGAGCATGTCGTGGATCTCGGGGAAGAAAGTTGCTGCGGCCTCGGTCTTGCTCGGGATGCTCGTGGCATGCACGAGCATCCCGGAGGCGGAGCCGTCATGCGCGAACGACGGATGCGGCCCACACGGGACATGCACGTTCGTCGGTGACTCGGAGAGTTGCGTTTGCGAGGCCGGCTATTCCGGCCCGACGTGCGCCGACTGTGCGCCCGGGTTCCAGGACATCGACGGGAACGGGCTCTGCGCCGGCTCCTGCGCGGACCTTGCGTGCGGGGCGCACGAGCGGTGCAGCGAAGTATCGGGGCGCCCGCTCTGTGATTGCGTCGTGGGATACACACGGACGGACGAAGGCGTCTGCGTCTTCACCGGCGGACCGGTGGATCCGTCGTTCGACAACCCGCAGCCGAACGGCTGGGCGACCCGAGGGGCGGCGAGGATCGAGGTCGGCAATCCGTCGGACGTCGCCGGCGGCCGCGGCTGGGCGCGCTTCGGCGGTCTTGGCGAGGTCTTCCAGTCGTTCGAGATGCCGAGCTACGCGGACGCGGAGCCGCTCGCGCTCGAGCTCGAACGTGCATGCACGCGCATGGGGTCCTGCGGCAGCATGCGAGGTCCGCTGTCGATCGCATTCGACGATCGGCTCACGGATCACTGGCTTTTCGTCGGGCAGAAGGGGCCGCCGGAGACCGTCCAAGTGTGTCTCGGCGAGCGCGCATTCGGTCGCAAGCTCACGTTCGGACTTCGCGCGTACCCGTCTTTGGATGGTGCCGACTTCGGGCGACCGCAGGATGCGCTGATCGGTCGTGCCCAGTTCGTCCCTTCGGTCGCGTGCGCTGCGCCAGGGACGGTGAAGAACGGCGACTTCGAAGCGGGCGATTGGAAGATCGCCGGCGCGCACGAGGGTGTGCCGGGCGCGACCTTCGTCGAAGAGAACGGGACGCGCCTGGCGCGTCTGGAGAGCGTGTGTGCCCCCGATCAGCCGCCGATCTCGGGCAACATCGTCACCTCGATCTCGATCCCCGAGGCACTCGAGCAGCCCGCCATCGCGTTCTCGCTCGACGGAACGCTCGGCGGGCGCACGCGTGTCTCCCTCGACGGCCGGACGATCGGGGTCGTGCCCGGGAGCGGTGCGCGGGAGAAGGCGGTCGTCTGTCTCCCTGCTTCGTCGTCCGGTTTCGCATTCGAGCTCCGCGTGGACGCCGAGGCCGACTGCGGCTCTCGGAAGCGGAACGTCGTCCGCGTCGACGACTTCGTCGTGACGTCCGATCCGTCGTGTGTGGCGGACGAGACCGTGATCAACGGTGGCTTCGAGCGCACCGGGGTCGTCGCGTGGAATGCGGAACCGCCGGGCCCAGAAACCGCCGTCGTCATCCAGGACCCGGCTCGGGCGCACTCCGGAACCGCGTATCTCGAGCTTCGCGCCTCCTGCAGCTTCCGAATCGCGATCGGCCATTGGACGGGATTGGTCCCCCCGCGCCCGCCCGATGCCGGTGGCGGTCCCGCCGTGAAGCTCTGGTATCGGCTGCCGAGCGAGTCGAACGTCGACGTGCGCGCGGGGGACACCTACATGCCCGAGCCCGCGCATCGACTCGCGCCGGCCACGACCTGGACGGAGCGAGTCGTGTGCCTTCCAAGCCACTCGTGGGGGCGTCCGACGGGGCTCCGCATCGAGCTCTTCCCTTCCGGTAATGCCGTCGAGGGCTGCATGCCTGGCCAGCTCGAGCTCGACGACATCTCGATCGCGCTCGATCCGTCGTGCCCTCTCGATTGAGCTGAGCCTTTTGAGCTCGCGTCCGCGCTCGCGCGCTCGCAAGAGCTAGCTCATGTGCTGCTCCTGCTCGTGCCGTCGGGCGAGAAATCGAACTAGAGTGCGCCCGCGCGTTCCGTCGGAGCTCACCATGCCTTCCTCTCGCACTCGACCGATCAAGGACCCCGTCACGCTCACGCTCGATGGCGAGGAGGTCGTTGCCGAGCGCGGCGAGCCTGTCGCGGCCGCGCTCGTCGCAGCGGGAAAGACGACGATCGCACGGAGCCCGAAGTTCCACCGTCCCCGCGGGCCGGCGTGCCTGCGTGGTGCGTGCGACGGCTGCCTCGCGCGTGTGAACGAGACGCCGAACGTCATGACGTGCCTGGTGCCCGCGGAGCAGGGGATGTCCGTCGTCTCCCAGAACCGCATCGGTCCGCGCGATGCCGACCTCCTGCGGATGACGGACTGGTTCTTCCCGGATGGGATGAACCACCACGAGCTCTTCGCCGGCATCCCCGGCATTCAGACGATCATGCAGGGCTTCGCGCGTCGCGTCGCCGGGCTCGGCAAGCTCCCGCTCGAGAGCACTCCGCCGCGCAAGGCCGCGCGTCGCACGGGTGACGTCGTCATCGTCGGCGCCGGGCCGTCCGGGATGGCCGTGGCCGCTCGGCTCGCTCGGGCGGGGCGCGCCGTCGAGGTGCTCGACGATCAGCTCGAGGCGGGCGGCGGCATGACCGCGCTCGCAAAGGAAGACGCTCGCACGTTCGAGTCGATCCGCGGCGCGTTCGATGCCGGGGTCGCATCGGGATCGATCCGTCTTCGAACGCGCACCACCGCAGGCGCCGTGTACGGCCGCGATCTTCTCGTCGCGGGCGAGGAGGGCGCCGAGATCGTCGAGGCGCGCGCGCTCGTGCTCGCATGCGGCGGCCACGACGGAGTGCTCCCGTTCGAGGGCAACGACGTGCCGAACGTGATGAGCGCGCGGGCCGCCGGGTGGCTCCTGTCTCGCGGCGTGCTCGTCGGCTCTCGGATCGCCGTCGTCGTCCCGAGCGGCGGCGGGCCGTTCGGCGAGTCGTTCGCGCGTGCGGCGCGATCGCACGCGGAGGTCACCGTGCTCCATGGCGACCCGCTCGCGATCCGCGGGAGCAACTACGCGAAGGGCGTCCGCGTCCGCACGGCGAAGGGCGAGCGCGAGGTCGACGCCGACGTCGTCCTCATCGATGCTCCGCGCTCGCCTGCGTTCGAGCTCTGCCAGCAAGCCGGCGCCAGCGTCGTGCACGAGCCGCGTGGCTTCGTGGTGAAGAGCGACGACGGTCGCATCACCGACGGGGTCTGGACGACCGGTGAGGTGTGCGGCGTCCCGTTCGATCCCGCGGCCATCGACGCGCACGCCGCGCTCGTCGCGAAGCAGATCGCGTCCTGACGCGAGGAGTCAGACCGGTCGAATCGGGTGACCGAGGACGCGCTCGAGCTCCTCGATGGCAGCGGCGGGGGCGGTGACCTTGATCGTCGTCATGCCCATCGCGCGCGCCGTCTTCAGGTTCATCCCGAGATCGTCGAGGAAGACGCAAGCTTCGGGAGGGATGCCGGCGGCCTGGCAGGCGTGCTCGAAGAATCGCCGCTCCGGCTTGCGCGCGCCGATCTTGCAGGACTCGATGACGTGCTCGAAGAGCGCCATCACGTCCGCGATCTCGGCGGCGAGCTCCGGCGAGCTCGCCATCGCCGTCCCGAAGCCGATGCGCATGTTGTTGGTCACGCACACCGTCGTGTAGCGAGCGCGAAGCGTGCGCAGGACGTCGACCATCTCCGGCCTCACGCGTCCCGTCAGCCGTCGCAAGACCTCGCGCGCGTCGATCGTGCCGCCCTGCGCGCGCGCCTCCGCCTCGAAGCGGGCGTAGAATTCGTCTTCGGAGAGCTCGCCCCGCTCCATGCACGCCCACGCGTTCGTATCGGGATCGCGGACATTCAGGCTCTGGAGAAAGCCGCGCGGCAGGCCCGCCGCCGCCTCGTAGGCCAAGAAGCCTTCGATGGGGCTCGACAGGATCACGCCCCCGAAGTCGAAGAGCACGGCGCGAACGTCGTTCGTCATGGCGCGAAGTTCCGTGTGGTGAGGAGGCACGCCGCGCAGTGCCTCTCCTGACCGTCTCGTTCCACGAACACGTCGGCTGCGCAGAACGTGAGCGACTTGCCGGGACGCAGCACGCGGCCGCGCCCGAAGAGTCGCGCTCCCTTCGCGGGCTCCATGAACTTGAGCGTATAGTCGATGGTCGCGACCTTCGAGCCCTGCTCGCAGAGCGTCAGGGCGGCGAGGGTACCGGCGAAGTCGGCGATCGCGCCCTGGATGGTCCCCTGGAAGGTGCCCGGGACCGCCGTGAGGGGCTCTCGAAAGTCGAGCGCGAGCTCCACGATGCCGGGACCGACGCGGACGAGCTCGAAGCCGTAGAAGCGCATCGCGGGCGTCGTTCCGACGACGGCCGTGACGTCCTCCACGTAACGCGGATTGACCGGCGTGGCCGACCTCACGCGCCCTCCGCGATTCGCTTCGCCGTCTCCGCGAAGAGCTCGGTCTGCGAGGCGAAGCTCTGCGCGCTCTCGGAGCTCGCATTCCCTTGTCGGAGCCGAGCGTCGATGCCCGTGAGGATCGCGGCGAGTCGGAACATGCTGAAGGAGAGATAGAACGCGAAGACCCGAGGCGATGGCGGCGCGATCCCGCGCCGGCTGCAGTAGGTCTCGACGATGGTCTCCTGCGAAGGGATCCCGAGCGCATCGAGGTCGTAGCCGACGAGGCCGCGAAGTCCCTGATCGCTTCGTGGCATGTGATGAGGCACGCAGAAGTAGGCGAGGTCGGTGAGCGGATCGCCGAGCGTCGACAGCTCCCAGTCGAGCACGGCGACGACGCGAGGCTCGGTCGGGTGCAGGATCAGGTTGTCGAGGCGATAGTCGCCGTGCGCGATCGTGACCGCGCCTTCCTCGGGCCGATGCTCCGGCAGGAAGCCCATGAGCCAGTCCATCGCCGGGATCTCGCGCCCCTTCGAGTCGCGGTACTGCTTCGACCACCGGCCGATCTGACGCTCGAGATAGGCGCTCGGCTTGCCGTAGTCGGCGAGGCCGCGCGATGCCCAGTCGACGTCGTGCACCTTCGCGAGCGTCTCGACGGCGGAGAGGTAGACCTCCGTCCGCTCCGACCGCGACGCCCAAGGCAAGCTCGGGTCGCGCGAGATGCGGCCGTCGACGTATGCCATCACGAAGAACGGCGTCCCGATGACGGACTCGTCGTCACAGAAGAGCGGGACTTCGGGCACGGGAACGCCGGTGCCCGCGAGGGCGCGGAGGATGCGCTGCTCGCGCTCGACCATGTGGGCCGACGCGAGCAGCGGTCCTCCGGGCTTCTTCCGGAGGACCCAGCGCCCGCGATCGGTCTCGAGCAGGAAGGTGGGGTTCGACTGCCCTCCTTCGAACTGACGGACCGAGAGGCCTCGCTCGGCGCCCTCGAGCCGGCCCTCGAGCCAGCGCGCGAGCTCGTCCTCGTCGAATCGGTGCGCGGCGCGTACGTCCGTCACCTCGCCCGTCACGCGTGTCTCGCTCGCCCCCGATCGTTCTCGGGGTAGTGTCATGCGATCCCTGCTGCGGGACGAGCGCGCTGCTCGTCGAGCTCCTGCTTGGCGATTGCCTCGAGGTGGACCTCGTCCGGACCGTCGGCCAGCCGGAGCGTGCGCGCGCAGGCCCACGCATAGGCGAGCGGGAAGTCCTGCGAGACGCCGCCGCCGCCGTGGACCTGGATCGCCCGATCGATGACTCCGAGCGCCATGTTCGGCGCGACGACCTTGATCATCGCGATCGCCTTCTTCGCCACCTTGTTGCCGTGGACATCCATCGTGTGCGCGGCGTCGAGCGTGAGGAGCCGTGCCTGATCGATCTCGATGCGGCTCCGGGCGATCTCGTGGCGCAATGCGCCCTGCTCGGCGAGCGGCTTGCCGAACGCGACGCGCTCACGCGCGCGCTTGCACATGAACGCGAGCGCCCGCTCGGCGAGGCCGATGAGGCGCATGCAGTGGTGGATGCGCCCCGGCCCGAGCCGACCCTGGGCGATCTCGAAGCCGCGCCCCTCGCCGAGGAGGATGTTCGCCTTCGGGACGCGGACGCCCGTGAAGGAGACCTCGGCGTGGCCGTGAGGAGCGTCGTCGTAGCCGAAGACGGTGAGCGCCCGGTGGACCTCGACGCCCGGCGTGTCCATCGGGACGAGCACCATCGACTGCTGCGCGTGCCGAGGAGCGCTCGGGTCCGTCTTGCCCATGAGGATGGCGATCTTGCAGCGTGGATCGAGCGCGCCGCTCGTCCACCACTTTCGCCCGTCGATCACGTAGGAGTCGCCGTCGCTCCGGATCGAGCAGGCGATGTTCGTCGCGTCCGACGAGGCGACCTCGGGCTCGGTCATCGCGAAGCAGGAGCGGATCTCGCCGGCGAGGAGCGGCTCGAGCCACTGCTTCTTCTGCGCGTCCGTCCCGTAGCGGGCGAGCACCTCCATGTTGCCGGTGTCGGGCGCGTTGCAGTTGAAGACCTCGGGGGCGATCGGCGAGCCGCCCATGATCTCGCAGAGCGGCGCGTACTCGAGGTTCGTGAGCCCGGCTCCCATCTGCTCGCTGATGGCTCCTCCCTCATGATGAGGCAGAAACAGGTTCCAGAGCCCGGCGGCGCGCGCCTTCCGCTTCAGCTCCTCCATGATGGGGGGCACGGCCCAGCGCGTCTTCGCCTCCGAGAGCTGGCGTTCGAAGACGGCCTCGGCGGGGTAGACGTGCTCGGCGACGAACGCCGCCACGCGCTTCTCGAGGTCTTTCGCTCGCTCGGACCTCTCGGCAGTGATGCTCGACATTCCTCAGACCTTTCCGGGGTTGGATCCCGCCTGTGACGGAGCAGGGGCTCGGTCACGATCGCGAAGCACGCGGCGGAGGAACTTGCCCGTCACGGTCTTCGGCACCTCGTCGACGAGCTCGACGACTCGCGGGTACTTGTATGCTGCAATCTTGGACTTGCAGAACTCGATCAGCTCCTCCGCGGTCGCGTTCGCGCCGGGCTTGAGCGAGACGAACGCCTTGACCGTCTCGCCGCGGTAGGCGTCTTGCACGCCGATGACGGCCGCCTCTCTCACGGCAGCGTGTCCGTAGAGAGTGTCTTCGACCTCGCGCGGCCAGACCTTGAAGCCGGACACGATGATCATGTCCTTCTTCCGATCGACGACGAAGTAGTAGCCGTCCTCGTTCCGAGTCGCGACGTCGCCCGTGACGAAGAACCCGTCGCGGAACGCGTTCTGGGTCGCCTCCGGCTTGTTCCAGTAGCCCGTGAAGATCATCGGGCCCCGGTCGGCGATCTCCCCGGCCTCGCCGGCCGACGCCTCCTTCGTCGGGTCCTCGAGGTCGACGAGCTTCACCTCGCAACCGGGGATCGGGACGCCGACCGAGAGCGCGCCCGTCAGCGGGTCCACCGGCGCGCGGGCGCCGAGCGGGACCGCGTGCGTCGGAGAGGTCGACTCGGTGAGGCCGTAGATGTTGTGGATGTAGATGCCGAGCTCCGCCTCGAAGCGGTCGGCGATGATCGGCGCGACCGGCGCGCCGCCGCTGTAGACCTTCGTGAGCGAGGACAAGGCGCTCTTCGAGGTTGCCGGGTGGTTCATGAGCGCCAGGAACACGGTGATCGATCCGACCGTCATCGTCGGCCGCCAACGCTCGGTGAGACGCAGCGTCTGCTCGGCATCGAAGCGATAGCCGAGGATGAGGGGACAGCCCGCCGTCGCGGCGGCGGCGATGTGCCCGACCATTCCGGTGATGTGGAAGAGCGGGGCGACGCCGAGGACACCGTCCTTCTCGTCCAGGCGCATCCACGTCCGGTAGAAGTTGCCGTTGTACGCGATGTTCGAGTGTGTGGTCTTCGCGCCCTTCGCTTGCCCGGTCGTACCGGACGTGTAGCCGAGCGAGGCGAGGTCACCGGGCATGACCGTCACGCGCGCTGCGGGATCGGGCGTGACCTCCGCGAGCGCGCGGACGAAGTCGACGGTCCCGAGGGCCTTCGCGTCGAGCTTCTTGCTCGCCGCGAAGCACGCCGGCGGCGCCTCCGAGCCGAGGAGGTCGACCTCGGAGGTCGTGACCACGTGCTCGACCTTTGTCCGCGGAACGACATCGCGCGCGACCGTGTCGTAGAGCGACTCGTGCGCGACGAGGACGCGCGCGCCGGAGTCCTCGAGGTGGTACGCGAGCTCCTTGTCCTTGAACATCGGGTTGAGCGGGACGGCGATGGCGCCGCGCTTCCAGAGGCCGTAGAGAGCGGCCACGTATTGCGGGACGTTCTGGAGGTAGAGCGCGACACGGTCGCCATGTCCGACGCCCCACGACGCGAGCAGCGTCGCGAAGCGGGTCGCGAGATCGTCGAGCTCCCCGTAGCTGATGGTGCGATCGAAGTAGTGGATTGCGGGCGCGTTCGGCGACTTCGCGGCCGTGGCCTCGAAGACGTCGATCATGCTCGTCGTCGGGAGGGGGAGCGACTCCGGTACCCACGGGGAGTAGAGCGATAGCCAGGGCTTCGCGGCATTCTTCTCGGTGGACGCCATGCCGGCCCTCACTTGATGACGATCGGGTTCACGGGGGCGCCCGTGCCTCGGAAGATCTTGAGCGGCGCGGCGGTGTAGAAGAAGTCGTAGCGGCCGTCCTGCGCGCAGTCCTTGGCGAGCTCCTCGAGCCAGAGGATCTCGTTGAAGACGACGCCGAGGTTGCGCATCAGCGCGCTGTGCAGCGGGAGCACGATGCCCGTCTCGGGATCGACCGTGACCTCGTTCGCGATGGTGTCCGTGCCGAAGAGCGGGATCTCCATGTCGTGGAACCACTCGACGAGCTCGCGCGAGAACACGAGGCCGGGCTCGACGAACGGGGGCTCGTAGAACTTCGCCGGTCCCTCGTCGTAGAAGAGGTTGAGCCAGCCCGTGCGGATGAGAAGGATGTCGTGCTTCTCGATCTTCGTGCCCTGCTTTGCCGCGCATTCGAGCAGATCCTTCAGCGTGATGAGCTCGCCGCGATCGAGGCGCGACTTCCCGCGGAAGCGCGCGATGTCGAGGAGGACCGCGTGGCCGGAGGCCGTGTGCTCCGCGAGCGGCAGCACGCTCGCCTTGTCGAGGCCGGCGAGCGTCGTGTGCGCGTCGAAGCCGTTGTAGAGCTTGTCGTCGTACCAGGTGTGGCCGAGGCCGTCGAACTGCGTCGAGCCCTGGAGGAACATCGTGATGTAGTCGTCGGCGTATTCGAGGCCGCCCGGTAGAGCCTGCAGCTTGCCCGAGAGGTAGCTCCCCTTGTCCTGGGTCATGAGCTTCACTGCGCCGCTTCGGCCCGGCCAGACGGGATCTCCCTTCGGTGAGTTGACGACCACCGAGAGCGCGAAGGTCTTGTGCGACTTGATCGACGCCAGCCCCCGCGCGACCTCTTCTTGGGTGAGGAAGTTGAGACCGCCGATCTCGTCGTCCTTTCCCCAGCGACCCCAGTTCGTCGGAAGACCTTCGAGCAACTTCGAAACGGACAGTTGAGTCATGAAGCCTCCTGCTGACTTTGTGCGCGGCGATACGAACGACTATTAGTTCGTATCGTCACCATGACCCATGTATCGAACGGGGCAAGCTGTTTGTTCCGCGATGCGATGGGTCGATGGGGCGAACGAGCGTTCGTATGTTCGATGTCGATCGTGAAAATCGGTTGCCGAGGCGGGTCTCGGATGCGAAAAATGGGGAGCTCATGTCAAAGAACGACAGCGCAGCTCGAGCGGTCCGGACACGCAGCGAGCGGAGCATCGACGTGCACGAAGCGGCCCTCACCCTCTTCGCCGACCGCGGCTACCACGGCACCTCGATGAAGGACATCGCCGCGGCCCTGCACCTCCGCGCGCCGAGCCTCTACAACCACGTCTCGGCGAAGCAGGAGATCCTGCGTGACGTCATGGTCGAGACCATGAACGACCTCCTCAAGGTCGTGCGCTCGGCGATGACGGGCACGGACGACACGGTCCAGATGCTGCGGCGGGGCGCGGAGGCCCACGTTCGCTATCACGCACGCCATCCGCGCGAGGTCCGCATCGGCAACCACGAGATCCCCGCCCTCGAAGAGCCGCACCGGAGCGCGATCTCGAACCTTCGCCGCGAGTACTCGCGGATGTTCGTGGCGCTCATCGAGCGCGGCGTCGAGGAGGGCGTCTTCTCGACGCGCTCTCCGCTCCTGTCGGCCTACGCGATCCTGCAGATGGGGATCGGCGTATCGATGTGGTACCGGCCCGACGGCCCGCTCTCGGAGGACGAGATCGTCTTCCAGTACGGAGACATGGCGCTCCGCCTCGTCGGTGCCTCGACCGAAGGCGGGCGCGGAGCCACGAGCGACGACACGAAGAAGCCGGCGAAGCGAGCCTCGAGGAGCAAGCGATGAGCGTCCTCGCGTCCTCTGCGAGCCACGCTGCGCGTGGACGGGTTCGCGTGAAACTCGGCGACCGGACGCGAGATCGAGTAGACCGGTCTCGATGGCGATCATGCGTGCGAAGCGGACCCTCTCATCACGGCCGCCGGCCTCGCGCGTCGTGCCGGCGGCGTCGGGCAAGGCGTTCGTCCTCGACGTGTCGTTCGCGATGCGAGGGGTCGCCACCGCGGCCGGCGCGCGATGGGATGCGGACAAGAGCGTCTTCGTCTGGCGTGGGGATGAGCTCCCCGCCTCGCTCGCGGCGTTCGTGCCCGCGAGCTACTCGTGGGAAGCGCGGGTGCAGCGAGGGCTCGACGGCGTCGCGGCGCGCGCGTCGAAGCCGCAAGGAGCGATCAAGCTGCGGTCGCACCAGAGCGATGCCGTGCGCGCCATCCTCGCCGCGCACACGGCCAAGCGGCCGGGCTTCCTCCTCGCCGACGACGTCGGGCTCGGCAAGACGATCACGACCTGGGAGGCGATCCGCTCGATGTCTTCGGTCGAGAGCGTGCTCGTCGTCTGCCCGCTCGCCGTGGTCGCGCACTGGCGGCGGACGATCGAAGCGATGGGCGACGCCGGCAAGGACGTGGTCCTCCTCAACTACGATCGTCTCGGCAAGCTCTTCGAGATCAGCGCCGAAGCGAGGAAGAAGGTCCGCTCGAAGAAGGGCCTCGCCCGCGCGGGAAGCGCCCCCGAGTTCGACGTCATCGTCTGGGACGAGAGCCATCGCTGCAAGAACCCGACGTCGGCGCGGTCGAAGCTCGCGGCGAAGCTCGTCGCCAACGCGGGCTTCTGTCTCTGGCTCTCGGCGACCGCGGGCCAGAACCCGCTCGAGCTCTCGTACCTCGCTCCGCTCCTCGCGAGCGTGACCGGGAGTCGGGCGGCCGACCTCAAGGACTTCGAAGCGTGGTGCCAGGGCCAGGGGCTCGGCCTCACGCGCGGTACGTTCGGCCGCTGGGAGTGGCGCGGTGACGCCGGCGATTGCGCGAAGATGCGGGCGCTTCTCTTCGATGCGCCGCGCGGCGCGCCGCCCGCCGGGGTCCGCCGACGTCCGGAGGACATCGCCGGTTGGCCCGAGATCAACCGCATGCTCACGCCGATCGAGCTCGCGGGCGAAGCGCGCTCGCTCTACCTCGAGGCGTGGACGAAGTTCCGCAAGGACATGGAGCTCGCGCCGCGCGGGCGCGATCCGAAGTCGGCGCTCGCGGCGACGCTCCGCCTCCGCCAGAAGAGCTCGCTCATCCGCGCGCCGGGGACGGTGGAGCTCGTTCAGGATCTGATCGCGAACGGCCATCAGGTCGCCGTCTCGGTGGCGTTCACCGAGACGCTCAACGCGATCCGCGACGCGCTCCAGGCCGACGGTGTCGCCTGCGCCGAGATCCACGGCGGCCTGTCTGCGAGCGCGCGAGAAGAGGAGCGCCTCCGCTTCCAGCGTGGCAAGGCGCCGGTCGTCCTCTTCACGGTCGAGGAGGGGATCTCGCTCCATCAAGGCGAGCACGTGGACATCCCGCGCTCGGAGGTCATCCACGATCTCCGCTGGTCGGCGATCCAGATGGCGCAGATCGAAGGCCGCTGCCATCGCGACGGTCGGTTCGCCCAGGTCTACTGGGCATACGCGGACGACACGATCGAGGATCGGATCGCGCGCGTCGTCGCCGGTCGCATCCAGTCGATGAAGGAGATGGTCGGCGACGACGTCACGACCCTGCGCGAGATCGAGCGCCTGCTCGACGACGCAGTCGCGTGAGCGGGCGCTACTCGTCGACGAGGGCGCCGAAGAGGGCGATCCCCATCGTGAGCCCCACGAAGACGAACAGCCCCATCAGCGCGAGAAAGCCGCTGTAGTCGTCGAACGGCTGCGTCTCGAACGCGTTCCGGGTGCCCGCCACGCCGCAGACGAGCACCGGCGAGAGGAGCGGGAAGAGGACGATCGCGAGGACGAGATCGCGCGCGCGTGTCCGGACCGTCATCACGCCGAAGAGCGTGCCGATCAGCGCGAGCGCAGCCGTCCCCATGATCATGAGCGCGCCGAACGCGAGCGCGTGGACGATCGCGGGATCGTGCACCGCCCGCGGGTCCCTCATCGCATCGCCGGGAGGGGTGAAGTCGATGGCAAAGAGGAACATCGACAGCGCGATCAGCGGTAGCTCGACGATGAGGATCGTCCCGAACGTCGCCAGCGCCTTGCCGAGGAAGATCGACGCGCGCGCGATCGGCGAGACGAGCAGCGCTGTCAGCGCCGACTCGTCGCGCTCTCGCTGCCAGATGCGGCTGAACGAGAGCACCGACGCGAAGAAGACGGCGAGCCAGATCGTCCCCGCGGCGGTCGCACGGTTGTACTTCGGGTGGACGAAGTACGTCATGCTCGCGAGCACGCCGACGACGATCGCGAACACGCCCGCGGTCGCGAGGATCTCACGCGTCCGGAGCTCGATGCGGACGTCTTTCCTGCAGATCGCCCAAGCCGCAGCGAGGACGCCGAGACGGCGCCCCGCCGTCGTGATTGCCATGGGCCACCTATAGGCGAACTCCGCGTCCGTGCGTTAGCGGGACGACCATCGCACCCGGCCGAGGCTCGGCGGTCCGATTCCCGCGGCGGAGGCGGAGCTCGGTTCTATCCTTCGTGGTCATGCGAACCACGCTTCGTTGCAGGTCATGCGAATCGCGCAAGCTCTGGCGCATCGACCCGGTGATGCTCCCGCAGTTCGACTCGCGCAACGCCATGTACACGCTCCCGGTCGTCTGCCGGTCCGAGTTGGGGGATACCGCGACGCACGCATGGGGCAAGAGGCAGGAGCACGGCCGCTTCGAGGTCTGGATCTGCGCCGGCTGCGGCCTGACCGAGTGGTACGCGGTCGACGTCAACGAAAGCCTGAAGAGGCTCAGCCGGGATCCGAGCTCTGGCGTCTCCTATGTCGACGGTGACGCCCAGAGGCCGGAAGAGCGGTGACGCGAGGACGGCTCGACGGGACGCCTGCATCCAGGGCGCCGTCCCGTCGGCCCTCGTTCTGGTCACGGCGGCGAGGATCGCTCTCGAGGCCCGTTCAGCGGGGACCGAGGTTGCGGTCGTGGAGCCAGCTCACGACGTTGTCGACCAAGGCTGGCATCGTCTCGTGGGCGAACATGGCGTGTCCTGCGGTCGGCTGCGTGTACGAGCTGACGTCGCAGTTGCAGCTCTGCTGCCAGAGCGCGACCTCTTGACCGGAGTGGTCCGGATCGCCTGCGGGGTTGTTGGCTCCGGCAACCATCGTGTCGAGCTCGGCGAACGTGAGCAGGGTCGGCGTCGGTCCGACACCACCGAGCGCGGCGATGTTTGCCTGGCGGAGCGCAGGGGTGCCGGCGAGCTCACCGCTCGGTGACTTGCCGAGATTCGCGTTCGCGCATTCCATGGCCGGGACCACCGGAGCGACCGCCGTCTGCGCGAGCGGCTGGGAGAAGAAGCCGAGAAGGCAGGCATCGGATACGCCCGAGGCTCCGGGCGGGAAGAAGGTCACGTAGTCTTTGCCTTGCTGGAGCTGCGGCACGATCCAGTTGGTGAAGAAACCGCCCGGAACCGATGCCGCGCCGGTGTTGTTCCACGCGAACGAGATCAGCCCGTCGATGTCGTGGTAGCGAGTGGCGTAGAGCATCGACTCTCCACCGCCGATGCTGTGTCCGCCCAGGATGACGCTCGTCGACGCGAGGCCCACGCTCGGTCCGGTGCCGCAGCTCGAGCCGACCTTCTTCGTGTACGTGCCCGCGTGCAACTGCGTGATGATCTCGTGCGTCATCTCCACATAGCTGTTGAAGTTGAGCGAGAAGCCGGCGCCGGGGCCGCGCACGTACGGGCTGTCGCCGTAACCCGCCCGGTCGATCGTGACGACCATGTACCCGTTCTTCGCGAGGCGTCGGGCAAACGACGAGTCGACGTCGATACCCGCCTTGCCACCGTCGAAGATCTCGCGCGTCTCGACCGCGCCGTGCGAAAGCAGGATGACGCGGTTGTTCGGCTTGACCGCATTGAAGCTGCGCTGACTGAATCGAGTCCCCGTCACGGAAGTCGGATTTGGATCTCCGGGATTGTGAACCGTGAAGCAGATCTCTTCTGTCTTTACGCCAAGCGGATTGGTCCCGATTGCTTGAGATGTGCTCGCGTGAATTTCAGAGCCTTCGTTCCCAGCAATGTCGGTGCGAGCGCCGTCGCTGCATGCGATGGCGAACAGAGGAAGGACAGCGAAGACGCGAGAGGGCGAGATGCGCACGGTCGTCATGGTGATTGGTCTCCTGCCCGCGCGAAGGCGCGAAGCGGTGGGCGTGTCGTGTCGATGACGGACGCAGTCGGCATCGATGGTACAGCTCTCTGCGGCGATGGGCAGCAGTGCTCCGATCGCGTCACGCGTCTTCGTGAGCTCCGATCCTCCGCGAGCCCCCGTAGTGGATGACTCTCGAGCGGGCCCTACAGACTTGTCAGGACGGGAGTGGGGCGGCGGTCGAAGTCGATCGACGCGCCGCGTCTCGTCTCGAGTGATAATGGGTATAGGCGGGCTGCGTCACGCCATTGCCAGACGACAATGGCGATGGTCGGTGCTGTGACCAGTCGGCATGGTCTGGATACCGTCTCTCTCGATTCGAGATCGGCGCAAGGGAATCGCGCTCACGGGCCGCCCCTGCGCTCGAGCGGGAGGCGCAATCTTGCGCACGTCCCAGTTGCGGTATCGGAGGTGAACTCGATCCAGCCTCCATGGGCCTCGATGATGCTCTTCACGATCGAAAGCCCAAGACCCGTTCCCATGGCCTTGGTGGTGAAGAACGGCTCGAACACGCGCTCTGCGAGGTCGGAGGGAATTCCGGGGCCGGTGTCCGAGACCTCGATTCGCGCGAGCGGGCCTCGCTTCCCCGACTCGATCGCCACGCGGATTACCACGGAGCCGCCGACACCGGCGGCCTGTGCACCGTTGGTGAGGAGATTCACGAGGGCTTGGCGCATCATCGCCTGATCGAAGCTGATGCGCGGGAGATCGGACGGCACTTCGGAGGAGAAGGACGCGCAATCGGGACCGAGCTGCTGGACGGCCGCGCGGAGTGCCCCGTCGATCTCCTCCGCGAGCGAGTGTGGCTCGATCGAGGGCCTGACGGGGCGCGCGAAGTCGAGCAGATCCCGCATGAGCCTGTCGAGCCGCCGGCTCTCCTCACCCATGATCGAGAGGAGCAAGGCGACGTCACCGGTCCTCGGTAACAGCTTGGTCAGGGTGCCGAGCGAGTTGAAGAGAACCCCCAGGGGGTTACGTACCTCGTGCGCCAGCGTCGCCGCGAGCTGTCCCAGCGCCGCGAGCTTCTCCTGCTTGACGAGCTCCTCCTGAGCCAGTGCCAGCTGCTCGTAGCTTTGCTTCACCTTCTCGAACAGGCGCGCGTTCGCCACGGCCGTCGCCACCTGTACCGCGATGAGCTCGCCACGTTGGATTTCCGCTGCTTCCCAGACGCGCGCGCCATGAGTGTCGTCGATCACGACGACCCCAATCGCGTTGCCATGCGCGATCAGGGGCAGCGCGACGAGGCTCTTCTGCCCGAAGCGCTGGACGAGATCACTCCGGGCTTCGCTCGAGTGTTCGACGTCGGCGACCAGCACCGTCTTCATCGTCCTCACTGCTCGAGCAGCAGCGGAAGTGGCAGCTATCGGAATGCGGATGGTTCGGACGAAGTCCCGCAGCTCCGCATTCGCGCTTGCGACTCCCCGAAGCACGTCTTCTTCGTCTTCGACGAGAGCGATGATCGCGTTCGATGCGCCGAGCATTCGCGCGAGGATGTCGGCCGAAGTCTCGAGGCGCTCGGCCAGCGAGTGCGAAGCGGTTACGGACCGTGCGACCTCTAGAAGCATGCGCATCTCGTCGAGCCGGGCGTTCGCATCCGCGAACAGGCGCGCGTTCTCGACGTGCACGACGAGCAAATCCGAGAGGATCTCGGTGATACGAAGCTCGCGCTGGGTGTACGGCTCGTCACGGCGGCGCGACAGGTTCACCGTGCCGATGGGCAGGCCGCGTACGTAGAGCGGCACAGTGGCGACGTGAACGAAGCCCACCGCTAGCAGCACTTGTTGCGCCGCCGGGGGGAGGTTCGCTACCGGCGTTGCCGAGGCTCGGGCCCTCGAGGTGCTCTTGCCGGTCCACGTCCTGTCCACGCGCATTCGACCGAACGAATCCTGGAGCTGGTCGTAGTGCGGTTCGGAGACGACTCGGGTCAGCTCGTCCCCCGCTTCGTTCAGGCGGTAGACGACGGCGCCGTCACTCTCGGTGACCCGGATCGCAACGCGGAGCGCGAGCACGAGCATCTCATGGTGGTCACCGCTCGAGGTGGCATGACTCATCTCGCGAACGGCGTCGACCACACGAAGGAGATCGGCCTTCGACAGCTCGTGATCCGAGGTCATCGGAGGCATGGGCCGTAGGAGGCCGTGTCCGTCGGAACGCCCGAGAGCGGAGCCCGTGGCCGGCGGCAGAGCCGTCGGTTGCTCGACCGAAGCCGCGTGCCCCTCGTGCCCATTCGTCGGTACTTTAGCACCGGCGGATGGGTTTGACGATTCGACCGATAAGCACGTTTTGGAGATTCGCACCTCCAGTGTCGAGCCGCGATCCTTCTCCGCGTCGGGACGTGGTCGTATCGGGATAGGTATTCTTCGGCGAGCTCGATGTCCCCGAAGAGTCCCGATTAGCGGAACGGGCGGCGAGCTCCCGAGCGGTGCCTTGCCCAGCAGCTCGCGTACCGCGATGGTGGCCCTTTGGGGACGACGTTGGCGTTCAGTGACCGAGGAGCGTCGCGTCGCCGCTCGCGGCCATCGAGCGGACCTTGTCGGCCGCGATCTTGCGCTGCTCGGGCGTGAGAATCGGGAGGATCTTCTCCGCGAGGCCGGTCATGCGATCGGCGCCGAAGCGCGCCTGCGCGCCATGGGCCGGCGCGAGCTTGTCGAGATCGAGCTTCTCCTCGCGGAAAGCCTCGATCGCCCGCTTGCCATGGTGTCCGCCGCGCTTCCCCTCCGCGTGCGACGGACCGTGCTCGCCGCGCGCGCGGTGCCGCCAGCCTTCGTTGCCGCCCTTGTGGCCGCGGCCTTCCTTGTGGGCCTCGCGCATCGCTTCCCGGATCTGGGTCCTCTGATCGTCGGTGAGCTTCAGGTCGTCGGCGAGCTGCTTCAGCTTTCCGAAGCCGCCCTTCATGTGCTCGGCACGCTCGCCGCGCTTGCCCTTCATCTGCTTCTCGAGCGCGTCGACGAAGGCGTTGCGCTGCTCGGCGTCGAGGAGCCCGTGCAGCTTCGTGAGCGCCGCGCGGTCATCGGCGCGGATCTTCTCCAGGTCGGCCTTCACCTTGTCGAGCTTCGGCTGGAGGGCCGTCTTGTCGATCGAGCCCTTCTCCAGCTGGTCGGCGAAGGCGAGCATCAGGTCCTTGTGCGCGTCGGCCATCGGGGCGTGGCGCGCCTGCGCCTCCGAGGCGAGCTTCTCGATCTCGGTGCGCTGCTCGGGACGGAGTGGGACCTCACCGAGGGCGTCGCCGACCAGCTTCACGAAGCCATGGGTGTTCGTGCCGATCGGCGCCTTCGTCGCCGCGCTCGCGCTCGTCTGGGGCGAGTGCTCGACGGAGCCGCCACACGCGACTGCGGCCACGGAGATGCCGGCGACCGAGAGAGAGAATGCGATGCTTCGAACGAGCTTCATCCAGTGACCTCCACGCGAGTATGACGCGTGGAGGGCCGCTTCTGATTCGTCCCGGCCGGTAAAGAACCGTAAACGGTGCCAACCTGCCGTCATCGCGACGTTTTATCGCTTCGCGGGATCGCTTGGGCGGAGCGGTCGGCCGCCCGCATCGGCCCAGCCGCGCCGACTCTGCTCACGCGGTCAGGTCGTCGAAGGCGGCGCGAGGCCGCCTTCGGTATCGCCAGGAGCTCGCTGCCCGAACGTGCGGGGGCGAGCTTCCCGCGGCCTACAGACCGGCCTCTTTGATGAACTGGTTCGTGAACGCCGTGCTGTTGTCGTACGACGATCGGAGGTCCGCCATGATGCGGTCCTCGACCATGCCGCCGACCATGAAGACCTTCACCTCGACGGAGATGCGGCACATGCGGCGGATCTTCTTGTCGCTGATCTTCTCGATCCAGAGCTCGCCGTTCACCTTCGTCTTGTCGGCCATCGTGCTCGGCGTGACCTTGAACGAGTAGCGCTTCGCCGCCTTGTCGAACGTGCCCTCCTCCGTGTACGCGAGGCGGTCGCCGATCACCTTCTTCACCGGTCCGGGAAGGTCGCCGACGGGCGGATCGACCTGGATACGGCGGACGATCTTCGCGTCGTCCTCCTTCGAGTCGAGGACCTTCCAACCCGGGAACTTGAGCGCTCCTTCGAAGAGCTTCTTGTTGAAGGCCTCGTCGAACACGATCTTCGTCCAGAAGGTGTCCTCGTCGGTGTCGATCTCGTGGCGGAGCGTGACTTCGGGCATGACTCGATCCTCGGAAGCGGCGTCTGGCTACAAGGCGCCGGACGGGTGATGAAGCCGCCGAGCGCGACGGCAACGGTCGTGTTTCGAGCCCAGCAGCCTACCTAAAGCGTGTGCGTCGAGAGTCCCAAATGCGAAACGGCCGCGCTCGTGCAACGAACGCGGCCGTCTGCGTTCCCGGTCGCTCGAACGAACGAACGGGCTGCGTAAGCGTCAGGCCTTCTTGGCGGCCTTCTTCGCGGGGGCCTTCTTCTCGGTGGCCTTCTTCGGCGCTGCCGCTGCCGCCGCCTTCTTGGCGGCCGAGGCGGTGCGCTTCGAGGCCGACTGGTACATGTCCCAGAGGCGCGGTACGGGGTACGCGCCGAGGCGGGTCTTGTAGCCCTCGTCCTTCGAGCGCTTCTCGATCTCCGCGATCGCGTCGATGAGCTTCGCGCGCGTGCCGAACTTCTCCTTCACCGCGGTGAAGGTCGTGTGGAGCCGGAGGAGCTTCGCGTTGGAGACGTGGGCGAGGCCCTTCTTGGCGTTCAGGCGCGAGACCCAGAGGTCGTCGCTCTTCGCGAACTTCTCGAGCTCGGCGACGAGCTTCGCCTTGTCACCGAACGACTCCTTCACTGCTGCGATGGGGCTCTTCATGGCTTTCTCCTGAGGGTGCGCGAGATCACTCGCGCGGCAAAAGGGGCAGCTTCATTACCCCAGCCGACCCCCTCTTCGCAAGCGGGGCCCGCCGGTCGGCCCGCCGGTCCAGCTTTCTCGGGCGCCGGCCAAAGCCGAATCGCGGGACGCGTGTAAGGTCGACCTTGGCGGGGCGTTTCCTCCGTCGTCGGCTTCGGAGGTGTCATGAGGTCACGATTCACAGCGCTCGGGCTCGTCGCGCTCTCTTCTGTCGTCGGTTGCGGCGGCGGCTACGACGGCAAGTCGGCCCCCCAGTCTCCCTCGACGGGCGGCTACGTCGCCTATCCGTCCCCCGCTGCCACTGCGGGGGAGAGGCGGATCGAGGCTGCCCCGCGGGACACTGTGCTGAGAGGCCAAGCGGTCGCGGCCCGCGAGGAGGCGCTCGAGGCGTCGTCGGCGACCGACAGCGACAGCGCGGGCGGCGCCCCCGCTCCGGCCCCGCCGCCGCCCCCGCCGCAACCCCCGCAGGCCGCGGAGCCGTCGGCTGCGATGAAGCCCGAGAAAGCGGATCCGACGACGGAGCCCGCGAAGAACCGCGACCTCGTCATCTACACCGCGCGTTTCACGATGGCCGTCTACGAGGTCAACCGGGGCCTCGACGCGGTCGAGAAGATCGCGCGCGACAATGGCGGCTATCTCGGACACAAGAAGGATCGCGAGATCACCGTGCGCGTCCCGCGTGGGCGGTTCGAGGCGATGCTCGCGGCAGTCAACGGGATCGGCGACGTCCTCCATCGCGAGATCCAGGCCGAAGACGTGACCGATGAGCACGTCGACCTCGAGATCCGGATCAAGAACGCGCGTGCCATGCAGCGGCGGCTCACCGACCTGCTCACCAGGGCGAGCGTGAAGGACGCGCTCGAGATCGAGAAGGAGCTCCATCGCGTGACGGAGGAGCTCGAACGCCTCGAAGGACGCATGAAGGTCCTGAAGGACCGCATCGCCTTCTCGACGATCACCGTCATCTTCGAGCCGCGAAATGCCCAGATCGTCGCCGCCCGAGCGCGCCTCCCGTTCCCGTGGCTCCAGGCGTTGAACCTCCCGTCGCTCCTCTCGCTCTACGAGGAAAAATGAAACGCGCGCTCGCCGTCCTCTCCATCGCCGTGCTCGCCTTCGCTGCCAGCGCCTGCGGCCGGCCGTTCGACGTCAAGACCGCGCCGGGCTTCGTCCCGCTGGAGAACCAGACCTCGTACGAGTACCGCGCCACGAGCCCGGAGGGCGTCGTCGTCGCCGTTCGCGTCGTCGAGGACGAGAAGCGCGGCGATCTCGCGTTTTGGACGCAAGCGATCACGCTCCAGCTCCGCGATGTCTCGGGCTATGCGCTGCTCGACAGCGTCGACGTGGAGTCACGCGACGGCACGAAGGGCAAGCTGCTGAAGTTCGGACACGACGAGGGCGACAAGCCGTTCGCCTACTGGGTCACGATCTATCCGGCGCAAGAGAAGCTCTTCCTCGTCGAGGCCGGCGGCGCGAAAGACGCCTTCGAGCGCGCGAAGCCGAGCGTCGAGTGGATGCTGAAGAGCGTGCGCGTGCGTTGCGACACGATCGTGAGCCCGGTGCTCGCCTCGAGGACGTGCAACCGCTGGTAGCCGCGCAGAGGCCGGCGGGCTCAGCTTGTTCGTCGGAAAGCACGTGCTCGGGGCTCAGCGCCACAAGCGAGCGAGGATCGGGTGGAACTTGCCGTCGAGTTGCACGAAGAGCAGCACGAGGACGCGTTGCTCTTGAAGGACGAGCCCGCGCACGTCGGCGATCCCGCCGATGGCAGGCAGGGACCGCGTTCCCCCGGGACTGAAGATGGAGTCGACGGTGCCGTCGACGAAGCGAGTGAGCACGACGCGGGTGTCGGTCGGGGAGCGCTGCTCGTTGGATGCGGCGATGATCCCGTCGGTCTCGTCGACGACGGCGTTCAGGTACTGAAGGTCGTGGCTGCCTTTGACGTAGGCCATCCCATTGTGGTCTGGCCCGAACGTCGTATCGAACTTGTCGCCGTCGAGGCGGACGACGACTCCACCCACCGTGTCGTCGAAGTCGGTCTTACCAATGCCGACGATGCGACCCTTGCTGTCGAGCCGGAAGCCATTCAGCTCCGCCTCGACGGCGTCGGCTGGCTTCGGGACCGCGAGGAATCCAGTGTTGCCGAAGGTGGTGTCCAGCGACCCGGTCTCACTCAAACGGAAGACGTCCGAACCACCCTGCCGCGTGCCATAGATCGCTCCGCTCGCGGTGGCGACCAATGCTCCGGCGAGCGTGTCGAGCACGGCGCTGCTCGTCAGGGTGAACGTGTTGTCGATCGTCCCGGACGTAGAGACCCGCCTCACGTAGTTGCTCGACCCGGTGTGTCCGCGCACGAGCGCGCGTTCTTTCGCATCGACGGTGACACCGAAGACGGCGGTCCCGTTCGTGAGCGCAAAGCCGCCGGCTCCATACGTGGTGTCGAGGAAGCTTCCGTTCGTCGCGGTGCCGGAGACGCGTGCGACCCAGGCGACGTTTCCGGCGCCGCCGAGGTCGTCGTTCCCGCCGACGAGCACCTTCCCATCGGCCTGGAGCGCGAGGCGTACGCAGAAGATCGGGGTGTCGCCCGGCCGACGGAAATCGACGATGCCGTTCGTCCCCCACCCGCTCGCGTCGATCGCACCGTTCGGAGTGGTGCGAAAGACGCGACATTTCTTGGGGTCGCCCAAGTCGGGAAGCAGGAGGTAGATGCGCCCCTCGTTGTCGGCGATCGCATCCATGATCGACTCGCCGACGTTCGAGCTCGCGAGATCGACGACACCAGCCGCGCCGAAGGTCGTGTCCGCCTCGCCGCTCTTGCCGCGAAGGGTGACCTCGACGTCGGTCGAGACCATGATCGGATTCGCTCCCTCGAACGTCGCGGTGATCTTGGCGCGCGAGAATGCTTGGGTGCTGGATGAGGTCGAGAGCCGAATCGTGGCGGTAGTCTGACCGGCCGCGATCGTCGGTGCTCCGTCCGCGGTGACGCCGTCGGGCAGCTTGTCGATCTCGATCTTCACCGGTCCGTCGAAGCCGGTGCGCGTGATGGTGACCTTGACGTCGGTCGCGACGTTCGGCGGAACGAAGACGCGAGGGGTCGCTTCCACCTGCAGTGTGGCGGGCGCTGCGCTCTCGAGCACCGCAGCATCGTTCGACGCCCCAGCGTCTTCTCCGTTGGGACCGAACACCGGCTCGCTTCCGACGCATGCGTAGAGCACCGCGATGGAGGCGAAGAGGGAACCGCCAAGCCAAGCTTTCATGCGGCGAGAATAGCCGATGCGCGACGCCGCGCCCCGTACCGGAAGAGTCGCTCGCGACCGAGATCGTCCTTTACAACGAGAGCTCCACCCCCCTACAGACAAGCGAGTCTGGGCGAGCGTCGAGAAGTCGGCGCGGTCGGTGATCCGCGACGCGTTCGCAGAGGCCCTGCGGCGCGACCCCGAAAAGACTCGCCGATGGGTCGTTCGGGTCGACGGCAAGCCCAAGCAGCTTGGCGCCGTGAAGGGCCGAGGCGCGACGCGCGGGCGTCAAGGTCAGGATCGCGGCGCGCAAGGCTGTCCGTGCCGGTGCCGGGCACGGTGCCGCCCGAACGGCCTCGTCGTCCTCGCGCTTCAGCCTCGAGCGATGCAGATCGGGCTGTCCGCATACTTCGAGGGCTACGCCGTGCGCTGCGGCCTGCCGGCGGAGCCCCGGCCTGGTCGATCTCGACCGGACGAATGGCTGGTCTCGACCAAAAGGGCGCGAGTTTGCTACTCGTGAACGCTCCACAATGACGAAGCCTCGGCTCAGGTTCGCGCCCTCTCCCACGGGTTATCTCCACATTGGCGGCGTTCGCACGGCGCTGTTCAACTGGCTGTGGGCCAGGAAGACGGGCGGCACGTTCGTCCTCCGCATCGAGGACACCGATCTCGAGCGCTCCACGGAGGAGAGCCGCGAGATCATCCTCGACAGCCTCCGCTGGCTCGGTCTCTCGTGGGACGAGGGGCCGGGGGTCGGCGGCCCGCACGGGCCGTACATGCAGACCGAGCGTCTCGCGCTCTACAAGGAGTACGCCGAGAAGCTGATCGCGAGCGGTCACGCCTTCCGTTGCTATTGCACGAAGGAGGAGCTCGACGCGCAGCGCGAGGCCCTGAAGAAGCAGGACCCGAAGGCGCAGTTCAAGTACCCGGGTACGTGCCGCGATCGGACCGATCAGCCCGACAAGAAGAACGTGATCCGCTTCAAGGCTCCGCGCGAGGGAGCGGTCACGTACGTCGACAAGGTCTTCGGCGAGATCACGACGCCGAACGTCGAGAACCAGGACTTCGTCATCATGCGGTCCGACGGGGTCCCGCTCTACAACTTCGGCGCCGTCGTCGACGACGTCACGATGGGGATCACGCTCGTCGCGCGCGGCCGTGATCACATGATCAACACGCCGCCGCAGATCCTGCTCTACCAGGCGCTCGGCGCGCCGGTGCCCGAGTTCGCGCATCTGCCGATGATGCTCGCGGCGAACGGCGAGAAGCTCTCGAAGCGTCACGGCGCCGTCAGCGTCACCGACTATCGCGACAAGGGCTACGCGCCCGCGGCCGTCCTCAACTACCTCGCGCGCTTCGGCTGGTCGTTCGGCGATCAGGAGGTCTTCTCGCGCGACGAGCTCGTGCAGGCGTTCTCGTGGGAGAACTGCGGCCGCGGCGACGGCAAGTTCGACGAGAAGAAGTTCATCTCGATCAACCACGAGCACCTGAAGACCGAGCGGCTCGTCCCGGCCGGCGAGTACGCCGAGCGCGTCCTGCCGTTCCTCGCTCAGCGAGGGATCGAAGGCGTGACGAAGGAGGCGGTCCTCGCCGCCCTCTACACCGTGCGCGAGCGCGCCCGCACGTACGTCGAGGCCGCCGACATGCTCGACTACTTCTTCCGCGACACGCCCGTGATGGACGAGAAGGCGCAGAAGAAGTTCCTCGTGAAGGACGCCGCCGCGCGGCTTCGCGGCTTCCGCGATGCGCTCGCCGGGGCGGCCGAGTGGACCGAGGCTACGCTCGAGGCGGCGGCCAACGCGCACCTCGAGGCGGCGGGCCTCCAGATCAAGGACGTTGCTCAGCCGGCGCGCGTCGCGCTCACCGGGCGGAGCGCGAGCCCGGGGCTCTACCAGGTGCTCTTCGTGCTCGGGCGTGACGCGTCCCTCGCGCGCCTGTCCCGCGGCGCCGAGCTTGCGGACGCGAGCGCGAGCTGAGCGTGCTGAACCTGCTGGGGCCCGGAAGGCTCCCGTCGGCGAAGGAGCTGACGGGCCTCGCGGCGTTCGTCGAGGACTACAAGCCGCTGCTGCCGATCCCGGCGCTCGCGGGGATCCTCCTCCTCGTCTGGCTCTTCTTCCGCGACACGTGGCGTGAGCTCGACGAGGAGTCGCTCCGCCTTCGCGCCGAGGTCCACGCGAAGGGGCGGATGGATCACCGGCCGTTCATCGCGCTGGTCCTCGTCTCGATCATCCTGACGATGCAGGAGTATTACGGCGGTCGTCAGTACTTCGAGACGACGATCTCGCCGCTCCTCACCAGCCTCGCCGCGAAGCATCCCGGGATGCAGCTCACCAAGTACGAGGACCTCTACGGGTTCGCGTGGTGGGCCGGGACGCGTGTCTTCGGCTATGTGCTGCCGTTCCCGCTGTGGAAGCTCTTCTTCCCCAAGGACAGCCTCCTCGACCTCGGTCTCCGCACGAAGGGCTTCTTCGATCACGCGTGGATCTACGGACTGTTCCTCGCGTTCGTCGTGCCCGCGATGCTCGTCGTCGCGAAGAGCCCGGACTTCGGCACCTACTATCCGTTCTACAAGCTGTCGACGCGGAGCTGGTTCGACTTCCTCGTGTGGGAAGCGATGTACTTCGCCCAGTTCTTCGCGCTGGAGGTGTTCTTCCGCGGCTTCTGGCTCGGCTCGCTCCGGCGCAGCTTCGGCTCGGGGGCGATCTTCGTGATGGCCGTGCCGTACTGCATGATTCACTACGGCAAGCCGTACCTCGAGGCGTGCGGCGCGATCGTCGCGGGGATCGCGCTTGGCTCGCTCTCGATGAAGACGAAGAGCATCTACCAGGGCTTCCTGGTCCACATCACGGTGGCCGCCCTGATGGACTGGCTCGCGCTTCGCCATCGGAAGGCGACGCCGCTCCACCTCTGGGCGTCGGACGCTTCGGTGGGCGCAGAGGCATGGATCCTCGAAGAAGAGAAGCGCGAGGCGCTCGCCCAGACGGTCGAGCGCGTCGGTGCGATCGTCTTCGCCGTCCTCTTCCTCTTCATGATTGTGATGATCATCCGCAGCCGTCGTCGCCGCGGCGAGCGGTTCTGGACGCTCGCGCCGAAGAAGAGCTGAACGGCGGCGTTCGACCTCCGCGAGATCGACGTGACGTCAGGCCGAGGGGGGCGCGTCGGCGGCGCCTGCGAGCGCTGCGAGCGCGTGCGCGATCGCCTGTGCCCGCATGCGATGCCGGGGCCGCTTCGAGTAGATCCGCTCGAGCGTGCGGAGGCCGGCGAGCGCGGCCTCACGGCCCTCGCCCTCCCACGCGTGGGCGGCGAGGTGACGCCACATGAGGCGCTCGAGGGCGCCCGGGCGACGCGCGAGCCCGGCCGCCGTGCGCTCGACGATCCGCGCCGAGCGTGGATCCGATCGCAGGGCGCGCAGGTAGTAGCCGACGGCGCGGTTCGTTCGGCCGAGCGCGGCGCACGCGTCGGCGGCGTCGGCGAGCGCGACCGCTCGCGTTGCGTCGTCCTTCGACGCCTCGATTCGCTTCGTCGCGACCGCGAGCGCCGCGGCTCGCTCGCGCGCCCGCGGGGTCACCGCCGGCCGCATCCGGAAGACGAGGAAGGCCGCGAAGACAACGGCCGACACGAGTAGCGGGATCTGCCAGTCCATGGCGCGGCGGGCGGGCGTGGGGCGTGGGGGGCGGGCGCGGAGAAAAGCGAGAGCGACTCTAGCCGGAATAAGGGCGGACGCCCCGCGGTAAGTTGCGTGACGGGTGCGGATGCGGCACGATCGCGAGACGATGACGAAGCACGCGCAGCAGCCGACCGACTCGCGACGCGCGGTCGGCCGATCGACCGCGCTGGTCTTCGCGCTTGTCGTGGTTGCGACCGCGTTGCCGGTGACGGCCGCGGCGGACACGATCTACTCGTACACGGACGCGGACGGCGTCGTGCACTTCACGACCAAGCCAGCGCCGAACGCGAAGCTCTATCTGAAGAGCGAGCCGAAGAACCCTGCGCCGGGGGCGGTCCGACCGGGCGTCGTGCCGTTCGCTCCGCAGGACCGCGATGTCAGTCGCTACTCCCGCTACGACGAGCACATTCGTCAGGCAGCGACCTTCTACCAGATCCCCGAGCAGCTCGTTCGCGCGGTCATCAAGGTGGAGAGCGACTACGACCCGCGCGCGGTGAGCTACGCCGGCGCGCGCGGCCTGATGCAGCTCATGCCCGAGACGGCGGAGCGCCTCGGCGTGAAGGACATCAACAATCCGCGCGAGAACATCTTCGGCGGCGTCCGCTACCTGCGCCTTCTCGCGAACATGTTCAACGGCGATCTCGACTTCACCGTCGCGGCGTACAACGCGGGCGAGAACGCCGTCATCCAGCACAAGGGGATCCCGCCGTACGCGCAGACGCGCGACTACGTCGTGAAGGTGACGAAGTTCTATCGCCGCTATCGCACGATCGTGGACGTGGTCGAGGCCAGCCTCGCTCCTCCCGAGCCGCGCTCGATCGTGGTGAACGCGCGCTGAGCCGATCGCGACCTGGTTGCCGGCCGGTCTCCATCGCTTCATCGCTGGCCGCGCATCGCGACGCGAGACCGGCGGCGCGATGTTCGTCAATACACGTCGGGGACGTACATGCCCTCCGGAATGGTCGCGCGCGAGTAGTCGGGATGGTGCACGCGCGCAGGTAGCACGATCGATTCGCGAGGAACGTCCGCGTACGGGAAGCACGAGAGCAAGTGCGCGATGCAGTTGAGGCGCGCGCGCTTCTTGTCGTCGCCTTCGACGATCCACCATGGGGCTTCCGGGATGTTCGTCCGCGCGAGCATCTCCTCCTTCGCCTTCGTGTACTGCTCCCAGCGCCGTCGCGACTCGAGGTCCATCGGGCTCAACTTCCACTGCTTGAGCGGATCGCGGATCCGCATCGTGAATCGAAGGTGCTGCTCGTCGTCGCTGATCGAGAACCAGTACTTCACGAGGGTGATCCCCGAGCGGACGAGCATCTTTTCGAGCTCGGGGACGGTGCGGAAGAACTCTTCGACCTCCGCTTCGGTGCAGAAGCCCATCACGCGCTCGACGCCCGCGCGGTTGTACCAGCTGCGATCGAACAGGACGATCTCGCCGGCCGCGGGGAGGTGCGTGACGTAGCGCTGGAAGTACCATTGCGTTCGTTCGCGCTCGCTCGGCGCGGGAAGCGCGGCCACACGGCAAACGCGCGGGTTGAGCCGCTGGGTGATGCGTTTGATCACGCCGCCTTTTCCTGCCGCGTCACGGCCCTCGAAGATCACGACGACCTTGCGCCTGTTCGCGACGATCCAATCCTGGAGCTTCACGAGCTCGGCCTGCAGTCGAAGCAGCTCGTGGAAGTACGTGCTGCGATCGAGCTCCGTCGTGGGGGGCCGACGTTCGGTCTCGTCGAGCAGCTTGGCGAGCCGCTCGTCGTCGATCTCCATCTCCAGCTCTTCGTCGAGGCTGTCCTGATGATCCTGTCGGAGCCGACGGCGGACCTCTTCTCGGGCTGCCGACCTCGAGCTCGTCTTCTTGGCCTCTGGCGATTGCTGCTTCATTCTCGAACTTCGACGGGCCGCTCCCGATGGCGGGTTCAAGCAATTCCGGAACCGCACGCGCCCGGGGTACGCAAGAGGCCGCTTTCCGCGAGCCACCCCACCGCTACCCACCGCGATCGCAAGCATCCCTCGGGCCGCGCCGAAGACGACGTGCGTGGTACCGACGCCGCGGGCACCGCCGAGGCGATCATCCCGTGCCGGTCCGCCCAGATAAAGTCATTGACACTCTATTGGCGGGCCACATGTTGTTCGGCATAGGATCCCGCTGATGTCGCTACCCACCCTCGGAATCGACGCCTACCAGCTGACGACGCTGCTCACCCACGCGGATGAAGGCCGGCTCGATCACGAAGTGACGATGTCGTTCTTCTTCCGTCGGATGCCGCCGGGCCGGCGCTTCGTCCTCTTCTCGGGCCTCCGGCGCATCCTCGAGCATGCCGCGCAGATGTCGCTCGATCCGAACGAGCTCGCTGCGCTCGAGTCGCACTCCGCGATCGGACCGGCGCTCCTCGCGCGTCCTGCCGTCGGCGAGCGTCTGAAGGCGCTGCGCGGGTTTCGCGGCTCGATCGACGCGATGGCCGAGGGCAGCGTGGCGTTCGCCGGTCCCGCCTCGCGCACCGACGGATCTCCGCTCGTGATCGGTGGCGCGCCGCTGTCGATCTACACGCCGCTCCTGCAGGTGAAGACCGACCTCCTCCGAGCGAAGCTGATCGAGACGCCGTGGCTCGGGTTCGTGAATCACATGTCGATGGTGGCGTCGAAGGCCGCGCGGGTCGTCTTCGCCGCGGGCAATAAGAGCGTGATGGAGTTCGGCCAGCGCCGGACCCATCCGGCCGCGGCGCTCGACGCTGCCTGGGCCGCGTGGGTGGCGGGAGTGTCGGCGACGTCCAACGTCGCCGCGTTCGCGCGCTGGGGGATCACCACGACGGGGACGATGGACCACTTCGCGATCCAGGCGTCGGAGCGTCCGGGGGTCTCGCGTGCCGAGACCGAGCGCGGGTTCTTCGAGGCGTACGGGCGCACCTTCGACGGCTTCCCGACGACGATGCTCGTCGACACCTACGATACGGAGCGCGGCATCCGTCACGCGGTGGAATCCGCGTCGGCGCGCGGAACCAAGCTCGGCGCGATCCGGATCGACTCGAACGTCACTCCGGACTCGCTCTTCCGCGCACGCCAGCTGCTCACCGAGCTGGGATCGGCGGAGACCAAGATCTACGTCTCCGACGGCCTCGACGAGCACCGCGTCCTCGAGCTTCGCGAGCTCGCCGACGGGTTCGGGATCGGAGAGCACATCGTCTGCTCGCCCGACGCTGCCATCGGCATCGGCGCCGTCGCGAAGCTGGTCACGAATGGCTACGGGGCGCTCACGATGAAGGTCGCGAAGGGCACCGGCAAGGCGACGCTTCCCGGTGAGCTCCAAGTGTGGCGCTTCTCGGACCACGACCTCGTGGCGCTCGCGAGCGAGCCTCCGCCGGGCGGTGGTGGTCGCCCGATGCTCGAGCCGGTCTGGCGTGGTGAGGCCCCGGTGAAGGAGACCGATGCGCGTGCCGACCTCGCCGCGGCGCGCGCTCACGCCAGCGAGGAGCTGGGGGCGCTGCCCGCGGAGCTGCGTCGGATCGACAAGGCCTCGACCCCTGCGTCCCGCAAGCTCGTTGCCTCCGACCAGCTCGTCGACGAGATCGAGCGCCTCGTCGGCGAGGCGTGCTAGCACCCGATCCGGCTTCTCCTCTCGCCCCGGAAAACCGTTCCCATGAGGCTCATCCGTATCGCAGTCGCGAGCGTGAACACCACTGTCGGCGCCGTCCGCTCGAACGTCGACCGCGCCGTTGCGATCGCGAAGGACGCGGCGAAGGACGCGGCGACGATCGTCGCGTTTCCCGAGCAGCTGATCGCCGGCTACTCGCCGGAGGACCTCGTCCAGTGGCGCGCGTTCGTCGATGCGCAGTGGGTCGAGCTCGAGCGCTTCGCCCGGGAGACGAAGGACCTCGCGTCCGTGTTCGCGCTCGGCCTCACGGTGTCGCGCGGGTCGCATCTCTACAACTCGGCGGCGCTCGTCCATCGCGGTCGGATCCTCGGGATTGTCCCGAAGGAGAAGCTCCCCACGTACAACGTCTTCTACGAGGCGCGCGTCTTCGCGCGTGGGACGCCCGGGCTCGTCGACGAGGTGAATGGCATCCCCTTCGGCGATCTCGTCTTCGATTTCGACTTCGGCGGCCTCGCCCTCGAGGTCTGTGAGGACCTCTGGTCCCCCGACGGACCGATGCGGCGGCGCTCGTATGCGGGCGCCGAGGTCATCGTGAACGTCTCCGCTTCGCCCTACCGCCTCGGCGTCGTCGCGACGCGTCGCGAGATGATCGCGACGCGTGCGGGCGACAACCAGTGCGTCGTCGCGTACGCGAACCTCGTCGGCGCGAACGACGGCCTCGTGTTCGACGGTGGCGGTTACGTCGCGCAGAACGGCCGTCTCGTCCTCGATCAGCCGCGGTACCGGGAGGGATTCGGTGCGGTGAACGTCGATCTCGATCGAACGCGCCGCCTGCGGAACGAGAACACGACCTGGCGCGCGGATCAGGAGACGTTTGCCGCTACGAGCCCCGGCATCCGGCGCGTGAAGGTCGACTCGGAGACGACCGGTCGCGACGGCCTCACGTATCCCGTCCCGGCGAACCGAAGCTTCTTCCTCCCGGGCCCGGGTCCGACGACGACGCCCCGCGAGGACTTCTGCGAGGACCTCCTCGACGCGCTCGCCCTCGGCATCGGGGACTACTTCGAGAAGGTCGGCGCGTTCAAGACGATCGGCGTTGCGCTCTCGGGTGGCCGCGACAGCTTGCTCTGCCTCTACATCGCGCGGCGCTGGATCAGCCGTCGCTTCGGTCATCTCGGTGCCGATGCCGAGAGGGCGAAGGCTCGCGAGATCCTCCGCGCGTTCTTCATGCCGTCGCGCTACTCGTCGAAGGAGACACACGCCGCTGCCGAGCAGGCCGCGACGGACCTCGACGTGCCGTTTGCGGTCATCCCGATCGACGATGCGTTCGAGTCGGAGCTCCAGGCGGTGGAGAAGATGCTCCAGCCCGGCGAGACGCTCGGGTCGATGGCGCGTCAGAACGTCCAGGCCCGCATCCGCGCGGAGCGCATGTGGACGTGGACGAACTCGGCGAGCGGGCTCTTCCTCCAGACGAGCAACATGAGCGAGAAGGCGGTCGGCTACACGACGATCGGCGGCGACATGGAAGGCGCGCTGAGCGTGATCGCGAACGTGCCGAAGACCGTCGTGAACTACCTCCTCGACTACATCATCGAGAAGACGAACATGCCCGGCTTCGTCCTCACCCTGAAGAAGCCCGCCTCCGCGGAGCTCGCGGAAGACCAGGAGGACGAGAAGGATCTGATGCCGTTCCCGGTGCTCGACGCCTGCTTCGCCCTCTACGCAGGCGAGAAGATGTCGCCCGGCGAGGTCCGCGACGTCCTCGTCACGATGTTCCCGGAGCACGACGCGGCGAAGGTCGACGCATGGACGTCGCGGTTTGCGCGGCTCTTCACGCAGTCGATCTACAAGTGGGTGCAGACGCCACTCTGCCTCCACGTCGGCAACCTCGATCTCGATCGCGAGCGCGCGCTCCAGCTCCCCGTGGTGCAGCGCACCGAGTGGGGCTAGAGCGGCGCTAGCGCGGCTAGAGCACGGTCTTCGCCCGCCGCTCATCGAGGTGCTACGCTCGAGCTCGTGTGGCTCCGGCGCATCTTCCTGCTGTCGATGGCGAGCGTGGCCTTCGCGTGCGGGCTCGACGTCGTGGGGACGGTCGTGGACCCAGGTGCTCCGGCGACTCCAGACTCGCTCGAGCCGCCGAACACACCGGACGCGACCGTCGACGACGCTCCGCCGACGGGACCCGACGCGGAGATCGATGCAGGGAGCGATGCGGTGGTCGACGCGCCTCCGCAGACCTTCCTCTCGTTGACGACGACGACGCCTCCGGCGGATCTCGATCTCGACGTCGAGGGTGTGCTGGGATGGGCGCACTGGGGGCTCGACGCGAACAAGGACGCCTTCAACCAGCGCGTCGGCTTCGTCGGTGCGATCCCGACCTTCCAGCTGACGGTCCAGTCGGGAGGGATCAACCTGCGGACGTTCCAGGACAATCGCACGACGATCCGCTGGGCGCAGGGGACGCCGACCCAGAGCACGACGGGGACGAAGCACGGGGTCTATTCGAAGGACAACCGCCCCACCTTCACGCTCAGGGTTCCGGTCACGAGCGCCACGAACGAGCTCGTGGTCTACGCGAGCCTGTTCAAGGCTGCTGCGAGCTTCAGCGTGTCGCTCGGCGAAGGCGACGACGCGCCTACCAAGACCGCGACGTTTGACGAGGACGGCGACAACCTCGACCTCCGCTTCGCCATCGGGCATCACGTCGAGAAGGACACGATGCTCGTCGTCCGGTGGTCGCTCGACCAGAAGCACGACCAGGGCAACTCGAACGTCACGCTGATCGCGGCCACGCTTCGCTGATGGACGCGGTGAGCAGCGCCTCGACGGAGCTCGTCACCCACGGGTCGTCAGATCGCCGCGTCGGGTGAAGCTCGCAAAGAGCGCGATCGGAGCCCAGAGCGGGAAGAGCAGGGGGACGCAGCGAGCGATCATCGCGAATGCACGAATGCCCGTCGCACGCGCGCCGTCGCGTCGGATGACGACGATGGAGTGGCCGCGCTGATCGTCCGGCTCCCACGGCTCGACCTGGAAGCGCGCGAACCAGTCGAGCGCAGGCACGACGGCGCCGGCGAGCTTTCCCCAGAAGCGTGACGGATCGAAGCGGAGCTTGCGGGCGCGGTAGTCGGGCGTGACGAACACCCCGTAGAGCGAGAGGGCGAGGACGCTGAAGGTCTCCACCTTCGACGTGGCCTGGACGAGGACGTGGAACCAGAGCCCCCACCAGAGCGCGACGACCCGGGTGGGCCGCAGCCACAGCGCCGCGCAGAGGACGAGCTCCGTCATGATCGCGAGCTTCGCGGTGGCGCTCGCGATGTCCGGTCGCGCGAGCAGCTCGACCACGCCATGCGGAACACCCTTCGCGATCGCGACGTGGGCATGGCGGGCGATACGGTCCGCGAGCACGAGCCCGTTGCGCCAGTCCGGGTCGAGGAGCTTCGATCCGCCCGACGCGAGGTAGACGAGCGAGACCTGGAGCTGCGCGAGCCGGACGCCCCACCACGCACCGCGTCGCGGCTCGGGGACGGACGGCTCGCTCGCGCGCCATGATCGATCGCACGGCGTCAGCGACAGGAGCAGCGCGTAGCAGTAGAGGGAATATCGGTTGTGGTGGAACTGGTTGCGATCGCAGAGAAGGAGCCAGAGCCCCAGGCCCGCGCTCGCGGCGAGCGCAGGACGTGCCCACACTCCGATGGCGACCATGACGGCGAGACACACGCGGGCTGCGAGGACGACCGCGTACACGCGCGGCGAGGGGACGAGCCCCTCCGGGATCATCGGGACGTGAAACGTGTCGCCGAAGTACCCGATCTTCGCGAGCTCCTCCGCGGCCGAGAGCGCATGCCAGCCGAGCAGCGCCCCGATGGCCGCACGTACGGGACCGAGGACGTGTCCGTCCGCGATCTCGTCGCGAAAGCGCGCGAGCATGGCCAGCATCTCAGGGCACCCCTCTGCCTTGCGGGGCGTGTGGTGCCGGTGCGTGCGCTGGAGCAGGCAGGCCTGTCCGCTCCGGGCTCACGAGATGGTGGACCACCGGCTCGCGACCGTTGCGCCGGACGGTGACGTCGAGGACGAAGCGTCGGGTCTCGAGGTCGTCGGACGGGCTGACGTGGGCCGCGAGATCGTCGAGCGCGGCCTGGAGCCGTGCGAGCTGCGTCGCCGCTCCGTAGGACGCATGCATCTCGCGATCGAAGACCCAGTAGGGCATGGGCACGCGGTCGTACCAGGTCAATCGATGGTGCGTCCCGTCGCTCGCGCGTGCGGACCAGACGCCGTCGTCGACACGGACGCGGAGGCGGCGACCGTCCTCCGTCTCGAGCTCGCGATGGAGCGAGAGCTCGACCGTCGACGACTCGTTGAACATCCGGAACCCGAACGCACCATCGGTGCGGCGGTTCGCCGTGATCACGAGGGTCGCCTGGACGACGAGCCAGACGAGCGCGATGAGGATGCGGTAGTTCGCCGGCGGACCTGGGGACGGTGGGAGCGATGCCAAGACGGACGGTCGCCTCGGAGGCGCCGCGGGCCCAGGGTCGCTTCCGCCGCTGTCGGGAGAAGACGCCCCGCGATCTTCCCCGCTCCGTTCACCACCCTCCACGCAGTCACGCTAAACAAACTTTTGCCCGCGCGCACCGGTATGAAAAGATTGGATGTCGTGCGTCGCCTCGTACCCATCCTCGCGCTCCTGCCCGCGCTTGCGTGCGGCGAGGCGGTCGCCAAGCCCAAGCCGTCGGCGACGGGCGGTGCGGTGGGGAGCCGAGCGGTCGCCCTCGAGAGCGCGAGTGAGCGCCCCATCGCCACCCAGCCGGTCGACATCGTCCCGATGAGGGCGCAGTCGGTCGTGGGCGCGCTCGAGCGTCCGGTCGCGCTTCGCCGTTTTTTCGAGGCGCTCGTGCGTCTCGAGGACGGTCGCGCCCAGGACGACGTGCGGATCACGCAGTTCGGTGACTCGCACACGGCCGCGGACATCCAGACCGGCGCGGTCCGGCGCGCGCTCCAGATGCGCTTCGGTGACGGCGGCCGTGGCTTCGTCGCGATCGGACGGCCGTGGAAGCAATGGCTTCAGGACGGTGTGCGCGTCGGGATGTCGACGGAGTGGGCCCCGGAGAAGGGGAAGCTCGAGCGCGGCAAGCTCACCGGCGACGGCCTCTACGGTCTGTCGGGGATCGGACTCCTCACGCGTCGCCCTGGAGCGCGTGCGTGGGCGGACGTGTCGACGCGGACGTCCCGCGCCGAGCTCGCCTACCTCGAGCAGCCGAACGGTGGCGCGTTCGACGTCTACGTCGACGGTGTCCGGGTGGTCCGCGTGTCGACCCGCGGCGACCGGACGGCTTCCGCGTTTCGTGCGTTCGACGTGGCCGAAGCGTCGGCCCACCAGCTCGAGGTCCGGGCGGTGGGCGACGGCGACGTCCGCGTCTACGGGATGTCGCTCGACCGTGTGCAGCACGGGGTCGTGCTCGACGCGCTCGGCATCAACGGAGCGCGGATCACGACGGCGCTCTCGTGGAACGAGCAGCACTGGGGCGAGCAGCTCAAGCACCGCGCGCCGGCGCTCGTCGTGCTCGCCTACGGAACGAACGAGTCGACGGATCTCGAGCTGCCACAGCACGTCTACGAGCGTCAGCTCGTCGATGCGCTCGGGCGCGTCGCGCGCGCCGTGCCCAGCGCGTCGTGCTTGATCCTCGGCCCGCCGGACCGTGCGATCGACACGAAGGACGGCTGGGTGACCGCGGCGAAGATCGGCGAGATCATCGCGGCGCAGAGGCGTGTCGCCGAGGCCGCGGGATGCGCCTTCTACGACCAGCTTGCCGCCATGGGCGGCGAGGGCTCGATCGCGATGTGGGCCGCAGAGGCTCCGCCGCGGGCGCAGCGGGATCGCGTGCATCTTACACGTGATGGCTACGCGCAGCTCGGGAGCTCGTTCGCGTCCGACTTGATGCGGGCCTACGCCGGTTGGCGTCGCGAGGCGGGGCTGCCTCCGAGCACGACGCGCGATCTGCCGCTGGTCCCGTCTTCACTCCCGCCCGCCCCCGACAGCTTCGACCAGTAGTCGCGCGCGTCAGTCCTCTTCGCGCCGGATCGGCTTCCGAGCTCTCGCATTCGAGATGCCCGCCTTGTCGCTCACGGGAGGGCGGCTGCTTCGAGCCGGCGCCGGCTGTCGGCTGGGTGAACGAGCGGCAGCGGGAGGCGCGGACGAACGAGTCGCCGTGCGCGTCGAGGCGGCGGGCGCGCCTTTCGATGCGCCGTCGTCTCCGGTCGTTTTTCTCGTCTTCTCCTCCACGAGCTCGAGCCAGCTCATGTCCACTTCCATCGTGGCGTGGCGCCGTGGAGGTGGCCGCTGCGTCATCGAGACGATGGGCATCGGCGGGAGCGTTCGCGAGGCGCCTGGCAGTCGCGGTGGGCGCTTGCGCGGCGACGCGAGCGCTCCCTCGTTCGATGCGCCCGGTTCGGGCGAAGGGTCGAGCCACTCCGACTCCACATCGATAGGGCGTTGCGATGGACGGTCGAGCGTCGAGGCCGTCGTCCCGTCGCTCGGGTCGGGCTCGAGCCACGCCATCTGAACCTCCATCGTCTGCCGGCGTGGCGGCGGCGCCGTCATGCGCGCTGCGGGAGGCTTCGTGCTCTGGGACCTTGGTGGAGTCTTCGAAGGGCGTTTCGAGGGACGGCTCGGAGGTCGCGATTGCGCCACAGTCGAACCATACATCGGCACGTGCCGGGCGCCAGAGGTCTCACGTGGCCTCAGCTCCAGTCGTTGTCACGTCCATTGAAGTGCTTGATCGGTGCCGCCTTCACATCCGCCTCGGCGTCGTCGAGACAGTTGAGGTTGATCGAGACGTACTCGTCGAGGATGCCCGGGAGGTCGCCGCGCCCGAACGCGTGGATGCCGCATGTCTTGCAGAAGAGGTGATGGCCCGTCTTCGAGTTGAACTGGTAGTTGGACAGACTCTCCTCGCCGGAGAGCAGGCGGAAGGCATCCGGCTTGATGATCGCGCCGTGCCGGCCGACCTTCGAGCAGATCGAGCAGTTGCACTTGCCCGTGCCCTGGCTGAGGTCGATGTCCGCCTCGTAGCGAACGTTCCCGCAGTGACAGCCGCCCGTGTAGGTCTTCTTGCTCATGCGAGACACGGTAGCGCTCAGGCCTGTCAGCCTTTTGTCAGTTTTGATGGCGCCAGTGTCCGATCGCGGAGCCGATCGCGGCGCTCCGCTCTCGTCGCCTCGGCCGAGGCCGAAACGCTGCCGCGTTCGAAGGCGCGCCCGGCCGGGCACGCCTTCGTCGATCAGCGGAGGACGGCCCAGGTCCCGAGGGCGAGCACGAGGGCGAGGGCGATCCCGACGCGGAGCGTCGTGCGGATCTTCTGCCTGCGCGCTGCCTCGCGCGCCTCGACCTCGTTGATGTTCGTGCCCGCGACCCACTCGGGGAAGAGCGATGCGCGAGGAGCCGCGGCCGGCTGCGCGGTGGACGCCGGAATCGGCGGCGCGGTGGATGCCGGTGTCGGCTGCGCGGTGGACAGCGGAGCCGGCGGTTCGATCGGTGCGGCGGCCGGCTGCGAGATCGACGCAGCGATGGATCGAGCGATCTGTTCCGAGGCGAGGTTCTCGTCGATCCACGCGGCGTCGTCGTCATCGTCCGACGACAGGCGTGGAAGCTCCTCGAGCGTCGGCGGGACCGCGCTCGCCTCCGCCGGCAGCCTCGTCGCAGCCGGAGCGGGGGTGGCAGGCAAGCCGGCCGACTTCGCCTTCGCGGCATCCTCCGCGTCGCGACGCTGAGCGGCTTCGATCAGCTCGGCCCAGGCATCGGAGCTGATCACACCGACGCGTGTCGGCGCGTTGTACGCGTCACTCTCCCCAGCGGGAGGAGGAACCGTGTCCACCTTGTGAATCTTGCCGTCGTCCACGTTGCCCCAAGGCTGCGCATGAAGCGCTCCCCCCCTGAGGGTCATCTTCGAACCAATTGATCATGCTAACGGTCTCGCGTCGCCACTCCATGAGAATAGTGCACGAGAGCTCTGCCGCACGGTGCCTCGTCTCATGGCCCGTCGCGCAGGCATCGCGAGCGAAGCCTCAGCCGATGCAGAACGTGAACGTCGCCTTGTCGAGGAGCGTGCTCGAGCCGTCCGAGGTGACGTCGAAGGTGACCTCCCAGACGCCGCCCATCGAGAGGTAGATCTTCTCGACCGTGAATGATTTGCCGTCCGCGCCGGCTGTGAGCGTCGGCTGCGTCGACCATCCGTGCTGGTGGTCCGGCATCATCCCGGAGATGGTCACGGTCGGGTTCGGGATCGGGTTCCCCGCGCTGTCGACGATGTTCAGCGTCCAGTTGTTGAAGCCGCGGCGCGGAGGCGCCGGGTCCGCCGACGTGAGCGTGAAGCGAGCTCGATTCAGGACGCCGTTCTTCTCGAGGTTCGCCACATAGGACTGGACGCGCGGATCGGAGGAGCACTCGAACGTGCTCGACCCGTCGGGGGACTCTCCGTGCGGGTGAGTGGGCTCGGAGCCGCTCTCCGTCGAACAGCCGAGGGCGAACATTGCCGAGAGAGCGAGGAACGAAAGGGAAACGAACTTCATGGGAGCCTCGATGGGAAGAGCGCGATGGCCCTGGCGGGCCGATCAGAGCGAACAGAGCGTCGGATCGTCGGCGCTGCAGTGGGACTGGACGAGGTTCAGCGCGGTGGGGCGGTCGGGGACGTTGGTGACGCAGGTGCCCGCCGCCTCGTTTCGTGCGCTGAAGGGAAGGTTCGTCGCCGCGGCGCGCTCGGGGGTCCACTCGAGCATCGTCCCGACGACATGAGGTCCAGGCGTCGCCTGGCGAATCGCCGGATCGAGGTCGCCGGACGCCACGAGATTGTCGAGGACGTCGAGCCCGATCGGCTGGAGGAGGACGCGGAGGGTGACGCGGTCGGGCTTCGCCGTGAGGAGCGCGTTCGGATCCCGTGGGTAGCGCCGAATGAGATGCGTCGAGCGGAGCGGCGCGGGCGGAGGCTTGGTGGGCAGGAGATTCGACTCGTAGCGAGTCGCCTCCCAGAACATGTGCACCTCCTTGCCGGTCGCGTCGAAGAAGTGATCGCGGAACAGCCAGAGGTCGGGGTCGTTCAGCGAGCTCACGTCCTGTCCAGCCGGCACGACGCCGCTCCGGTAGATCGGCTCGGGGCTGTCGTTCCGGAACGCCTCCAGCTCGAACCAGAGGCGTCGATCTTGCGCGGAGCCGCTCGGGAAGCTGTGTCCGGCGCCGGCGTTGTCGGCGATCACTTGCACCGCGCCGCGCGTGCCGACGATCTGCACGCACATCGCGACCGCGAGGGTCTCGGCGAGCATGAGCCGGATCTTCTCGGCCTGCGCTTCTTTCTCGGGCCACGGCGTGACCGCGGTGTCGACTGCTTCGAACGTGTGCTCGTGGCGATCGCGTAGATAGACGTTGGGCGCCTCCGCAATCGGGACGCGACTCACGGGCTTCATGTGGCACTGCGTGCACGAGAGCCCGTTCGGCGTGGGGGCGAACACGCTCGCCTGCCACTCCTGGAACGTCCGCTCGATCGCCACGCCATGCCCGTTGACGATGTCGTGGCACGCGCCGCACATCTTCGCGGAGTCGACCTTCGTCCCGTCGTGGAACGGCGAATAGCCCGCTGCGTGAGCCTTGTTCGGGACAGGGTCTGCGTAGCGTCCTCGCATCACGAGATCGTTTGCGAGGCGCAGCTTACCGTTGTGTGTGCCCTCGATCGCGTCTGCCTGGTGACAGAAGAAGCACGTTACGCCCTTCAGCTTCCGGTCGACCTTGTCGAGGTTCAGGCCGTCCGTCGTCGCGTTCTCGCGCACCGCCATCGGTGCGTGGCAGTTGACGCAGAAGGTGCCGAGCTGGCCGCCGGTCTCGCGCTGCCCGCGCGCGTTCATCGCGAGGAAGACGGGGTCGTCGGCCGCGTAGGCGTGCATGCTGCCCGACCACTCGCGATAGGTGTCGGCGTGGCAGCCCTTGCACGTCTCTGGATCCAGGAGCTCCTCGCGCGTGAGTCTGGTCGGTTCATCGGCCGCGGTCGAGGACGAGCATCCTGCGCCGTTTGCAAAGAGGCCCGCCGTCACCACCGCTGACAAGAACACTCCGCGACGCCAGAACGTGCGCGTCACGACTGCCATCAGGGCGCCTTCTTGTAGACCGCGTACAGCCGTGCAGTGCTCGGATCGAAGCCGCCACCGTCGACCGAGCCGGGCGGATTCTTGAAGAGGCGGACCTCGTCACCCTTCGCGGTAAAGAAGCCTCCTTCGTACCAAGCCGTCAGGTCGATGCAGTTGACCTGCGGCCACTTCGGCGGGCACCCACGTTCCGGCACTCCGATCAGCTCGGGCGGCGGCGGAGTGGCGCCCGCGTCACCAGCGTCGTCGGTGCCCGCATCGGGATCCGGATCTCCCGGCGGCGGCGGCGGGAGCCTGACGAACTGGCTCCCCGTCTTGCCGATCGCACCGTCGGCGCGTGCCGTGTATTCGGTCGTGACGTTGATGTAGATGTCGTTGTAGCGGAGCATCTCGACGAGCGTCTTCGGCTGCGCGCAGTTCGCCGTCAGGTCGTAGGCTTCCGTCAGGACGTAGTCGCCGAACGCGAACTCGGGGAACGCCCCGCTCTTCGGGCGCTCGTCGGCGAGCGCGGCGGGGAGGCAGGCAGTCGTCACCGGCAACGCTGCGGGCGAGGACTGGGAGGCGAACGTGATGCACCTCTCGTAGTCCGCCGGCACCTGCGTCATCTTGCAGACGCCGCCATCGGACTCGGCATCGGGCATGCCGGTCTCCGGCGTCGTGCCGGCGTCATTCGCTGGCGCGTTCGGCGTGGTGTCGTTGCTGCCGTTGTCGCAGCCGTAAGCGATGGCGCTGACTCCGACGAAGAGAAACGTGCCGACTGACTTGGTGTTGATCATTGTGTGACGGCTCCACGCAGGTGGTTCTCGAGAAATCGATGCGATGCGGGCGCGCGACGTTCGCGCGCTTGCCCGCACGATGAGCGGCCTTCGCCGAGCGCCGACGCCACGCGGGCTCTCGGCGGTCGTGTCGCCCTCGCGCTCGAACAGATGCCGAGCACGGTCACGCTCAGTTCGGCGGGACGGCGACGAAATCCGTGTAGACCATTCGATACGCGTCGACCGCCGGCAGGTAGGTCGCGACGTACTTGCTGGGCATGCGTGTCGCGACCTTGGCGCGCTTCGGCAATGGCAGCTTGATCTCGAAGTCCTTGCGCTTCTGGAGCTCCTCGACCGTGGCCTTCGGCTCGTACGACATGAACTCGCCGCGGGCGACGATGACGGACATCGACGTCGTGAATCGTGCCCCGTTGAGCTCCGGCGCTTTCATGTCGAAGCCGTGCACGCCCATGTTGGGCAGGCAGTTGGGCACACCCGGGATCGGATCGAAGTCCCAGGTTCCGTCCGGCACGAAATCGGCAGCCGGGACCTGATTGTCGTTCACCTCCCGGCAAGTCAGCTTGCTGACGTCGTCCTGCGTCCAGAAGAACGCGTGCGTCTCGACGTGCGGGACGTCATAGACCTTCGCCGGCGGGTGGCCCATCGGCATGAAGTCCACCTGGAAGCTCTTGATGAAGGTCTGCTCCATCACGGACGGAGGGACCTTGAGCCACTGGTACGACATGAACGCGCCCGGCGGGATGTTGCCGATCGAGGCCAGCGACGTGACCGTGCCGAAGTCCTTCACCGTCTTCCCGTCCGCGTCGAACGTCGCGTACGTGGCGATCGGATAGCCGTACCACTCCGCGACCTCGCCGATCTCGGCGCCCTCGGGGACGCCTGCCGGCAGGTCGACCGTCGCGGGGGTTGTCGTTCCAGATGACGACCCCGGTGCGGGCTGCCCCGGTGAACCGGATGTGGCTCCCAGACCGCCGACGGCAGCACCGTCATCACATGCGGTTCCGAGGACGAGGCTCGCTGCGAGGCAACCAAGAGTCAGCCGCCAATACGTGTGCATTCCATCTCCCTGCCCGTGGGCGCTTGCCGAGCCGCGTCCTTCCCCCGAAGCCCTTGGCCAGTCTCTGACTGTACCGAATGCGCGTCCCATTGGAATGTGGTTCTTGCGTGACGCTCTTGTCTCGTCACGTCTCGCCCGTGCCTCGCTTCGTCACGCCGCGCGCGAGTGTCGGCGCGATGCGTGCCTGAATGCGCGAGAGGATGCGCTGATTGCGCGAGTGGGTGCGGGACTGAACGCGCGCGGGTGTGAATGCGCGCGAGGGTGCGGGGCTGAACACGCGCATGGTGTTCGAGCTCGGAGCACCTCGATCCTCATCGACTGCAAACAACGGGGTCCGTCGCCCTCCACAGGAGAAGAGGAGTGAGGGGCTTGCAGATTTGAAGACGAGGCATGCGCGTTTGCGATCGCGGGCGCACCTCGTTTACGCTCGCGAATGAGACTCGCGATAGGGCGCGAGGTTCGCGATGCAACGCGAGTGCCTCGCCACGCGGTCGTCATCGCCACGACAGCGGCTCGCTACGGGAGAGACGGGACTCGGTCACCAGCGAACTCGTGCAACCTGCACGCCTTCTTTGGCGTGTACGGCGTCCAGACAGACGCAGTAAGATCAGTTGCTTTCGATGGCAGAATCATCCGCGGTGTTCGGTAAGTACAGGCTCCTCGCGGAGCTAGGCCATGGAGGGATGGCCGATGTTTTCCTGGCAGTGCAGGCGGGGCCGGTCGGTTCTGGCTTCAGCAAGCTCACTGTCATCAAGCGGCTCCGTCGAAACCTCGCCGACGAGCCCGAGTTCGTCTCGATGCTCGTCGACGAGGCACGCATCGCGGCGCGCTTGAATCATCCGAACGTCGTTCAGACGAACGAGGTCGGTGACGTCGATCAGCACTACTTCATCGCGATGGAGTACCTCGACGGCCAGCCCTTCCATCGACTCCAGAATCGCGCGGCCTCGCACGTGAAGAACGGCGGCGCGGCGCTCCTCACGAAGGAGCACCAGTACGTCGTGCTGATGGACGCCCTCGCCGGGTTGCATCATGCACACGAGCTCGCCGACTACGACGGCACGAAGCTCGAGATCGTTCATCGTGACATCACCCCGCACAACATCTTCGTCACCTACGAAGGGCAGGTGAAGGTCGTCGACTTCGGTGTCGCGAAGGCGATCGGTCGCGCGTCGGAGACGCGGCAGGGGGTCATCAAAGGCAAGGTCCGCTACATGGCGCCCGAGCAGGCGCTGGGCCGGAACATCGATCGGCGTGCCGATATCTTCGCGGCCGGCGTGATCCTCTGGGAGATCGCCGTCGGGCGAAGGATGTGGAAGGACAAGGACGACATCCAGATCGTCCAGGCGATGGCGGCGGGAGAGTTTCCTCCGTCGCCCCGCGAGGTCGATCCCAGCGTGCCCGAGGCGATCGACCAGATCTGTCGCAAGGCGATCCGACTCGAGCCGGCCGAGCGCTACCCGGACGCCGAGGCGTTCCGTGCCGATCTCGAGCAGTACCTCGCCGACTCCGGGCAGCTCGTCGAGGCGCGGCGGCGGCTGCCACGCGTCCTCAGCGAGCTCTTTGCGGACAAGCGTGCCGAGATCAAGTCGATCATCGAGAACCAGCTCTCGCTGCTCAGTGCGAAGCACTCGGGCATGTCGTTCCGCCCGGTGACGGTGGAATCGGTGCCGGGCTCGGGCTCGGGCTCGGGCTCGGGCTCGGGCTCGGGCTCCGGTCCGCTGTCCGGTCCGCTGTCCGGCCCGCTGTCGGGGGTGCCCTCGAAGGCGACGGGCCTCTCGGCCTTCGGTCCCATCAGCCCGCCGGTCGAGCGCACGGCGCTGAGCCCGACTGCGGCCCCGGCCGTGCCGAGCATGGAGGTCAGCGAGAGCATCTCGACCGCCGATCTTCAGCCGAAGCCTCGCCGGCGTGCCGTCGTCGCGCTCGCTGCACTGGCGCTCGTCGCGCTCGCCGGCGTCGGGATTTGGCGTGCCACGAGCAACGGGAGTGACGGCGTCTCGGATGTCTCGAGCGCGGCGAGCGGCTCCCCGACCGCGAGCGGCTCCCCGAGCACGAGCGCGAGCGCGCTGGCTACGAACGAGGAGAAGGCGCCCGAGCCGAGCGTGGCTCCTTCGACAGTGTCGAGCGGCGCTGCGCCCGAGAGCCCGCCCGGCGTGTCCGCGACCTCCACGGGCACGGCACTCCCGCGCGCGACGGTGGCGCATGTCGCGCCCCCCCGGCGCACGGCAGTGACGGTGGAGCCGCCTCCGAGCCCCACGCCGGAGGCTCCGGCTCCGAAGTTGGCGGCGCAGCCTTCTGCGCCATCGACGGCGACCGCTCCGCCGCCTGCTCCATCGCCGCCGCCCACCTCCGTGCCGACACCGACGGCGACCGCCGCGCCCGCGGTCCCGCCGGGCTACGTCGATCCGAAGGGCGTGCGCACGACCGTGCGAGCGCACGCGAGTGAGGTGCAGGCCTGTTACGACCGCGCTCACATGGAGAAGCCCGATCTCAACGGCGTGATCACCGTTGGAGCGACGGTCGGTCCGTCGGGCGAGGTCGTGTCCGCGAACATCACGAATGCGACCGTCCGTAGCCCGAGGCTCGAGTCGTGCCTGCTCGGAGCCTTCCGGAGCTGGCGCTTCCCGGCGCCCGCCGGCGGTGTCAACGGATCCATCTCGTACAACTTCAAGTTCGACTGAGCGCCATTGGATTGAGCCTGACGGAAGCGCCTCGGGGGGGGACGCGCGATGCGCCGCGTGCGGGGTTGCCACGATGCATCGCCGGGATTGCAAACCCTTGCCGGGGAGTAACGCCTTGAGAAGAACGTCGACGATTCGTTTTGTCTTCGCAGCCATCCTTGGCTTCGAGGGCGTCGCGATGGCCCAGCCGTCGGCGGTGGCTCCCTCTCCGGAAGCCGCGCCGCCTCCACATCCAGCGGCGGCCGCGCCGACAGCGCCGCCGCCGGCACCGCACCCGGCTCCGGAGCCCGAGCCGCCGCCGCCTTCCGCCCAGCCGGCTCCCGCGGCCGCGGCTGGAGCGGCAGCGGCGGCCGACGACGACGACACGATGACGTTCCACGCACGCCCCACGGACATGCAGCAGTTCGCGGCGGGCAGCCTGCAGGAGCTTCATGTCGGCCGCGCGCGAACGCGCTACGCGCTGAACCTGTTCGGCGATGCCGCGTTCGGGTTCTCGTCGGCGCGTGAAGGGTCGAACACGCCCGATGCCGCCTTCGCGTCCGGTGTGTTCGACATGCTCTTCAACGCCGAGCTCCACGACACGATCCTCGCGACGAGCGAGGTGACGTTCGCCTACGACCCCGCGGCGCCGGTCGCCGCCCTCGAGCGTCTCCACCTGCGCTGGAAGCCGTCGAAGTATTTCTTCATCGAGGTCGGCCGCTTCCACACGGACATCGGCTACTGGAACGTCGCCTATCACCACGGCAAGTGGCTGCAGCTCCCGATCGAGCGCCCGCGCCAGCTCGCGCTCCACGGCGGCCTCCTGCCGACGCACATGATCGGAGCCCAGTCAGGAGTGAGCCTGCCCGTGGGGAGCGGCGCGATCAACCTGGTGGCATCCACCGGCAGCGCGCGCGATCCGGCGGGCAACCCGGCGACCCACGGCGGAGGCAATCACTCCACCACGATCACGCCGGTGAACGCGGTCCACTCCAAGCTCTCGGCTGACGACGTCTTCCTCAAGGATCTGCACTTCGGCGTGTCGGGCGTCTACTCGCGCATCCCGGGCGAGACGGCGGCCACCCGGCCGATCATGCCGCTCCAAGCATTCGACGAGTACGTCGGCAACGTCTTCGTCGCCCACGTCGGACTTCCGTTCACCTTCATCGCGGAGGGCTACCAGGTCCTTCACCACGTTCCGAGCGGCGACGTCCTCGGCGCGAGCCGTGGCGGATCGACTCTCGCGGGAGGCAAGTGGCGCACGCTCGGCGCCTTCGCGCTCGCCGGCTATTCGTTCGGGATCGTGACGCCGTACGTGAAGGGCGAGTACATCACGACGAGCACGAAGGCACTCGTCGGAGATCCGTTCTACCTGCCCGAGCGCACTCCCGCCCATCCGCCGAAATACGCGCTCGACCTCCTCGAGGGCACGCTCGGGACGCGCGTCGACGTCAGCACCTGGAGCGCGCTCAAGCTCGAATACCGGGTCACGAGCGGCCAGGCGACGCACAGGCCAGCGGCTTCGTACCCGCTCATCCACACGGCAGCGGCGAGCTGGTCGTTCGGTATCTGAAGGAGCAAGTCGTGGAGTCATCGATGCGCTCATACGTGCTCGTCTCGCTGGCGTTCGCCGCGCTCGCCGCGTGCTCGTCGTCGTCGAACGACTCTCCGAGCGGGGCGGCTTGCGTGGCGGTGCCGAGCGCCGACTGCAAGCCGCTCGTCGATCCGCCCACATTCGATGCGATCTACACGCAGATCCTCCGCCCGTCGTGCGCGTCGGGCGGCGTGAGCTGTCATGGGGCTGCTGCAGCGAGCAGCTTGTCCTTCAGCAGCGCCGACGAGGCCTACGCCATGCTCGTCGGGCAGGGGGACGGCGCACGCGTCGTCCCTGGAGACGCTACCTGCAGCCAGCTCATGAAACGAATCATGTCCGACGATCCGGCGGTGCGCATGCCGCGAGGCTCGCAGCTCTCGGAGCCGGAGACGTGCGCGATCACGAAGTGGATCGCGAACGGAGCGCCGCGCTGAGGCGGAACCGTGCCAGTGCGGCCGCCATCGAAGTCGCGCCGAACCTCGTGCGAATGGCGTGAGCTCGGCGCGCGCCTCGAGAGCGTCCCAAGCGAACCACCGCTACCGGGGGGATGGAGCACAGACGATGATCGATCGAGCTTCTCGTAATCTCCTCGGGCTCGCGTGCGCGGCCGGGATCCTTGCGACGTCGAGCCTCGCCGCCGCCAACGGTCGCTATCCCGGAGCAGACGAGCTCCTCGTCGCTCCGAACGACCCTCGCACGTTCGTCGTTCACGGCTCGTTCGGGCTCTTCGTCTCGAAGGATGCCGGAGGGAAGTGGCAGTGGGTCTGTGACGAGGTCATCGAGCCGACGCTCGCGGCGGACTCCGTCTCCCCGTCGATCGCGATCTTCGAGAGCGGTGCCATCGCGGTGAGCACCCTGGCGGGCGTCCGAACGAGCACGGACGGCGGCTGCACGTTCGTCTCGGCGCCCGGCACCGAAGGCCTGCGTGTCCGCGACATCGCCAAGGAACGCGGCGGGACGCGTGCCGTCGCGATCACCGCGCCTGCCGATGGCTCGCCAGCCGAGGTCCTCGAGACGACCGACGACGGCGTGAGCTGGCACAAGCTCGGCGTGCCGTTGCCCCTCGAGCTCATCCCCCAGAACATCGATCTCGCGAAGGGGCATGCCTCGCGGCTCTACGTGAGCGGCACCGCGCTGTTCTCGTACGACGAGGCTGGTCTCGTCGAAGCGGGGATCCCCGCGAACCGTGTCGGCGTCATGTACGCGAGCGACGACAGCGGCCAGACGTGGACGCGCACGCTGGTACCGGAGGCGGTGAGCATCGCGTCGGACGTCTACATCTCCGCGGTGGATCCGGCGAACCCCGACATCGTCTACGCGCGCTCTTCGTTCCAGGTGACGCCGACGAGCCGCGACGCTGTGCTCCTCGTCTCACGTGACGCCGCGAAGACGTACGAGGTCGCCTTCCGCGCCCCGCGGGCCGCGATGCCGGGGTTCGCGCTGTCCGCGGACGGTTCGCAGGTCTCCCTCGCCGTCATCAGCGGCGCGGAGAGCGACGGCGTGTGGGTCGCGCCGCGCGACACGATGCGGTTCGAGAAGCGCTCGCCCGACGTGCTCGCCTGCCTGAAGTGGCACGGGGACACGATGTTCGCCTGCCAGAACCTCTACACGCCCTCGTGCAACCCGACGTGTCCGTACGTCATTGCGACCTCGAAGAACGAGGCGCGCACGTGGGACCCGCTGCTCGTCAGCTTGAGCGACGTCGAGGGGCCGCTCAGCTGTCCCTCGAACACCCCGTACGCGTCGACGTGCGCGCTCAACTGGGAGAACAACTGGAAGTGCAAGCTCGAGGGCTGCGACGCGGGCGTGTCGGGCGGCGATGCCGGGACGCCGAGCGCGCCCCCTGCTGCCGGCGGCACGGACGGCTGCTCCTGCGGGGTGCTCGGAGGGAAGGGGACGGCGCTCTCGCTCGGGGCGATCGTCTCCGCGCTTGGCCTCACGACCCTCGTCGCCCGCAGGCGCCGCGGCCGATCACGATAGCCCGGATGGGCCCGCGCCTGGGACGCCGGGCTCACGCCGCCGTCGCCCACGATAGCGGTGGTCGCTTGCACGGACCGATCTGAGCATTCGCTTCCTACCTTTTACCCACAGCGCAACTCGGTTGCGCTGTAGGTGGCGGCGGCGTCGAACGATCAGGAGGCCTGAGCGACGGGGGCGGCGTCGACGCGGACGACGATGACGGTGATGTTGTCCTTGCCGCCCTTCGCGTTCGCGACCTCGATGAGTCGCTCGACGGTGGCGCCCAGGTCCGTCTTCCCCTGCTCGAGCACCTCGACGATCTGCTTGGAGTCCACCATCTTCGTGAGGCCGTCCGAGCAGAGCAGATAGAGGTCGTTCGGCATCGGCTTCACGAGGCCGACGTCGACGGGGACGATCGGCCAGATGCCGACCGCGCGACTCAAGTAGCCGCCCTGCGGCCCCTCGACGCCGAGCGTGCTCATCGTGTGGTCCTGGGTGATCTGCTCGAGCCCGCCGCCTCGCAGCCGATACAGGCGGCTGTCGCCGGCATGGGCCACATACAGGCGCTGCTTGTTCACCGAGAAGCGCGCGGCGACGACGGTGGTGCCCATCCCTTCGAGCTTCGAGTCGAGCTGGGCCTTCTCGAAGATCGCCGCGTTCGCCATCTGGACGGAGCGGGCCAGCTCCGAGGCGCGTCGCGGGATCTCCTCGTGCGGGGCCGCCGCGAACTCGTCCGCCTCGAAGGCGTCGCCGATGACTTGCACCGCGAGCTGGCTCGCGAGCTCGCCGCCCGAGTATCCGCCCATCCCGTCGGCGACGACGTAGAGACCGTGCGGCTCCGCGACGAGCAGGCTGTCTTCGTTGCGCTTCCTGCGCAGCCCGGCGTCGGTCTGCGCCGAGGCGCTCGTGAGGATGAGCGGGGTCGAATGGGTCGGCTCGTCCTCTCCCGCTTCCGCGTCGAACACCCGCGGCAGCACCGGAGGCTGATGGATCGCCGGCACGCGGCGCACCGACGGGTTGACCGCGTCGGCGTCGACGGATGCGACCTTCGTCGGGTCGACGTCGTCGTCGTCCTCGTATTCGAGCTTCGGCACGGCCGGCTCGGTGGCCTTCGAGACCTTGACCTCGAGGGGCGTAGCGGGGGTCTTGGTCTTCGCTGTCGCCGTAGCCTTCGTCTTCTTCTTTGCGGCCTTCGTCTTGGTTGCCGCTTTCGTCTTCGCTGCCGCCGTTGCCGTCGTCGTCGCCGTGGGCTTCGTCTCCGCGTGTTCGGGCGCGGGCGGAGCGGCGGCTTCCGTCGTCGTCCGACGCCTGGATGTGATGACGAAGACCGCCACCACGGCGCCGAAGAGCGTTCCGAGCACGAGCCAGATGAGCTGCTGTCCGTCGAGCCCAGACATCCAATTACCTCGCTTGGTCTCGCGCACGATCGAGACAGCGAGCGCGGACGTGGCCCGAAGGCGCGTCGCCCGGATTCTCGCTGGCGGCGGAGGCCTGCATCGCGGCCGTCGCGGCGGTGGCCACGAGGTCGTCGACTCCCCCCGCGAGCATGCGGGCCATGGAGTTCAATCTGCCGAGAGCGTAGGGCATTGTCAATTTCGGAAATGGCCGTGCTTCGATGGCCGAAGCTGACGAATGCGACGCACGAAATGTGAGCACGTGCGCGATCGTCAACGGCGCTCGAGTGCGCAATTCGCGCATGTCTCTGCGCAGGCGAACGAGGCTCGCGCCGCGGGCTCAGTCGGTCGGGTGAGGCTGACCGCCGGCCTTCGATCCGGGCCACGCCTCGTAGCCGCTCGTGAGCGCCTTGTAGAGGAGGTCGCCCAGGATCTCTGCGCCCTGTGGCGAGGGATGCGTGAGATCGCTTCCCGCGAGGCCCTTCTTCACCCAGCTCGCCATCGAGCCGTCGCCGCCCATCGCCTCGTAGGTGTTCCAGAAGCCGACGTTCGCCTCCGCGGCGACCTTCTTCTGGCACTCGACGAGCTTCTTGATGACGGGCTTCGTGTGCAGCGCGCCGGTCGCCTCGTTCTTCTCCGCGCGATCGAGCGGAGCGACGACGAGGACGGACGCCTTCGGCGCGGCGGCCTTCACCTTGTCGACGAGCGCGCGGAGCGTCTTCTCGTACGCGTCCTTGCTCACCATGCCTTCGCTCTCGTTCGTCCCGTAGTGGAGCATCACGAGCGCCGGATCGCGCAGGTCCATCTGTTCTTTCCAATGGTCTGCGTCCATCGCTCCGAGGAGCTCGCCGCGACCGCCGTTGGCGCCGAGGGAGTCGTAGATGACGCCGGGCTCCTCACGCTCGAGCGCCACGCCGAAGAGGCGAGGGGAGCCGGACACCACCTTGAGAGTCATCTTCGCTTCGCCGTCCGGGACGGAGAACGACTTGATGCGCGACGTCTTCGTGTCGCCCTTCGTCGAGAAGCGCTCGTTCTTGCGCTCGCCGTTGATCTGCGCCTCGAGCTCGACCTCGCCTCCGTTCGGCGTCTCGAGGTAGTAGACGTCGAAGCGCGAGACCTTCTTGCCGTAGGTCTGCCCCGTCCCGGTGCCGTACCAGGAGCGCGCGCCGACCGAGCCCGTGAAGCTGACCCCGCCGACGCCGTACATCGTGTCCTTCACGAACGGACCGGTGACGCGGCTCGAGCTCCAGCCTTCGGTCGCACCCTGGATGACGTCGTTGTGGAAGTACCAGTCCCACGGTTTTGCCACGAGGATGAACCCGTGCCCGGCGTCGCCGAACTCGGCCTGCATCTTCCGACGCATCGTCCCGGAGACGTAGTCGCTCGTGAGGACACTGTCGCCGTAGTGGAGGATGCGCGTCACCGCGCCGGCCTCCTTGTTCTTCGTGTGCGCGAGCCGCGTGTAGAAGGCGTCGAGCGCGTGCCCCGACGGATCGTCGATCGCGATCGAGCCCTTGGTCTTGGCGAGGCTTGCGGCGGACGGCTGCGCGAGCGCCGGCGCCTCGGGCAGCGCGTTCGTCACGGTCGCCTCGTTCTTCGACGCCGCGAGCGAGGTCTCGCCCTGGGTCGGCGCCGGCGCGGGCACCCCGCCCGTCGCCGCCTCGGCCATCGTCTCCGCTGCGGGATCGGCCTTGTCCCACGGAGCCCGCGCGACGCGGAAGCGCGCGAGGCTCGGCGTCGTGTAGGGGATCGCCAGAAGCACGAGCATTACGCCGATGGCGATCGACGTCTTTCCGCCCAAGGGATGAGTCACGGTCGACGAATAGAACGCGCGGGGGCGCGCATCAACTCCACGGCAGGTCGCGTTTGATCGGGCGCCCGGTTGGGGGCTCGCGCCCCGACCGGGCTTGGCAGCCATGCTCGAGCGGGGCGGCCGAGCTCCACCGAAGGCGTCTCGGCTCCTTCTCCTTGCCCATTCGGCACCGGCGCTGAGATAAACGGGGCCGCTCCCTTCCTGGCGGAGCGCGCCCATGCTCTTCAACAGCCCCGTCTACGGCGTCTTCCTGCTCGTCACCTACGTGGCGTTCTGGGGACTGCGCCGACGCTCGTTCCTGCGGCCGCTGATGCTGATGGTCGCGAGCTACGTCTTCTACTTCGTCGGGACGTACGACGCCGCGCAGGAACAAGAGGTCCCGTTCGGTCCGCTCGGATGGACGCTCCTCTGCGTCGGGATCATCTTCTTCGGCAGCACGCTCGACTACTGGATCGGCCGTGCGCTCGGACGCACCGAGAACCCCGCCGCGAGGAAAGCGCTGCTGCTCGCGTCGGTCTTCTATTACCTGGGCGTCCTCTCGATCTTCAAATACTACGACTTCGCCGTCGACTCGGTGGCGACGGTCGCATCGTGGGTCGGCGTGAACGTCGCGCCGGCGCATCTCCGGCTCGTCCTGCCCTTCGGCATCTCGTTCTTCACGTTCGAGACGATGAGCTACACGATCGACGTCTACCGGCGCGAGATCCCGCCGGCCGATCGGTACCTCGACTACCTCCTCTTCGTCGCGTTCTTCCCGCACCTCGTCGCGGGGCCGATCGTGCGGCCGAAGTCGATGCTCCCGCAGCTCGCCGCCGAGCCGGTCGCGAGCGACGCGCTGAGGGCCGAGGGGCTCTTCCTCATCGCCACGGGCCTGATGAAGAAGATCATCATCGGCGACTACCTCGGGCTCAACCTCGTCAATCGCGTGTTCGAGAACCCCGAGCGCTACACGTCGCTCGAGGTGCTCGTCGGCGTCTACGCCTACGCGATCAAGATCTACGCGGACTTCTCGGGCTACTCGGACGTCGCGATCGGGAGCGCGAAGCTCTTCGGCTACGAGCTCCCGCGGAACTTCGATGCGCCGTACACGTCGGGCGATCTCCAGGAGTTCTGGCGCCGCTGGCACATCTCGCTGTCGACGTGGCTTCGCGATTACCTCTACGTCACGCTCGGCGGAAACCGGGGCGGGACGTGGAGGACGTATCGGAACCTGTTCCTCACCATGGTGCTCGGCGGCCTCTGGCACGGCGCTTCGTGGAACTTCGTGATCTGGGGTGCGCTCCACGGCGGCGCGCTGGCCATCAACCGTGCGTGGCAGCGCTCACGTCAGGCGAAGCGGGCGGCGCCTCCGGGCGGGCCGTATCGCGCGACGAGTCCCGTCGCCGGCGGTGCGGAGATGAAGAGGCCGCCGGTCGTCGTCACTCCGGGGCGCATCGTCGCCGTCATCGCGACGTTCCACTTCGTGTGCTTTGCATGGATCTTCTTCCGTGCGCCGACGTTCGCGCACGCGACGCTCATGCTGTCGCGCATGGCGAAGCTCTCGGAGGGGGCACCGAACCTCACCGCGCCGATCCTCGGCGTCCTCGGGCTCGGCCTCGTGACCCACTTCGTCCCGCGCTCCGTCTACGAGCGCATCCAGGGCACGTTCGTGCGGAGCCCGGCGATCGTCCAGGGCATCTTGCTCGCCGTGTGCGCGTACGCGCTGCACTTCGCCGCGGGCGCGAAGGCGGAGCCGTTCATCTACGGCCAGTTCTGACTCGCCGAGACGCTCATCCAGGTTTCGGGGGGGCCCGAGCCGATGAAGGGTTCTCGAGCCGACGAGGACGGAGCCGCGAGCCGTTGCCCTCGGCTTCGTCTCCAGCGGCGGGCTCTCCGGACCAGTCATCTCCAGAGGACCAAGGTGAGTCGACCAGGAGGGATGCGGCCGCACAAATTCGCAGGGCGCGTTGAAGCGCGTTGTGAGACCGGAGAGATCGCGTGCCCACAGAATGTCCGGGGCCGGAGCCTTCTCCCCCAGCCCCATCCGCAAACCCCGCCCCAACCTCGCGCCGCGCCCTCGCCCGCAATCCCGGCCTCGCCCTCGCCCTCGTGCCCAGTGCCTCGCCCTCGCCCCGAAGAGCGAGTGCGAGGAGGCGCGGCTCAGCGCACCAGGCCAGTCAGGAGAGCGACAAGTCGATCTCCGAGCACGACGCAGCGATGCGCCGCTTCTTCGGTGCAATCGCCTGCGTGAGCGGAGATCTCGACCGCGGCGACGGCTTCCACCGTTTCACCGCGAGCGATGGCGAAGGCCCGAGCCTTGTCAGCGCGCGTCACACGACCGGCGCCTTCCGCGCAGTTGAGGCACGCGCTCTTCGCTGAGCCCAGCGCATGGGCACGCAGCTTTGCGTCCCGGAGGTTGGCAGCCCTGACGGCTGCAAGCAACTCGACGGCAACTCCGTAAGCGATGAGCTTGTGGTGGGGGAGAACGAGAGGGCGAGACGTGTTCGGGTTGGTCATGCCGGCCTTCGCGCAGAATCCGTGACGGCGCGGAGCGACGACGTACCCATGCAGTAGCGGGGAGCACGCGCCGGCGCGGATTGTGCGCGGTAGGTCCTCTCGAGTCTGCCTCGCGAATCCTTCGCCAACGCACAATGGCTTCGTGTCGTGCGGCTTCCGTGTCCCGCTTCGTCGCTAGCGAATCGTGCACCAGCCGCCCATTCCATCTTCGAGGACGATTTCGAATTTCGCAGTTGACGTCCCCCCGGGACGAATGACCGCCCGAAAGCACGGGCGGGTGCCTCGACCGGTCCGTGCCGGCAACGAGGCGCGTCCTCCGTGGCGATCGCGCGCGGGAGGCCTGGCGACGTCATCGGAGCGTCGATCGCCCGCGGGCTGGGCCTTCCCGCGCCCCTCGAAAGTGCATGTTAGAAGCGGACATGGACAAGCTGGGGGATCTGTCCGACGAGGAGCTGCTCGCGCGTGTGCGCGGCCATGTCGGCAAGGGGAGCGTCTGGTGCGCGGAGCTCATCGCGTATCTCGTCGAGGTCGACGAGCGGCGGCTCGATCGCGTTCACGCGTGTTCGTCGATGTGGGACTTCTGCACGCGCAAGCTCGGGATGAGCGAGGGCGAGGCGCACCGTCGGATCGCGGCGGCGCGCGCCGTCCAGCGCTTCCCCCAGGTGCTCGGGTACATCCAACAGGGCGAGCTCCACCTCTGCGCTCTCTACGCGCTGCGGAAGCACCTGACGAAGGACAACGTCGACGAGCTTCTCCGTGAAGCGTCCGGCAAGAGCACGCGGGAGGTCGAGAAGATGGTGGCCGCGCGCTTTCCGCGACCGGACGCACCGATGTGCGTCGAGCCCGTCGCACCGCAAGCGCTGCTGTCGCCGGTATCGCTGGTCTCCGTAGCGACGCCATCGCCGGCGTCCGTAGCGATGCGCTCGGATTCAGCGCCCGCGTGGTCGCTGTCGCTGGCGGCGTCGCCCGCGCCAGGACCTCGGGCGCGGTCCGGGAAGCGCGTCGAGCCGCTCTCCTCGACGAGGTACCGCATCGAGCTGACCGTGAGCGCAACGACGAAGGAAACGATCGACCACATCAAGGACCTGATGCGCCATCGCAACCCGACCGGCGACCTGGAGGCCATCCTCGACGCGTCGCTCGCGCTCTTGCTCGCCAAGCTGGAGAAGGAGCGGCTCGGCAAGACGCCTCGTCCAGGTGGCAGGAGGCGCAAGCCCGCCGAAACGACGAGCGCGCGCGCTTCGCCCTCCTCGACGCATGCGGAGATCACGACTCGAGCTCCGACCGCGCCTGTGTGGCTGGAGTCGACGGTGAACGATCCGGCCTCGCCCTCGCCATCGGAGACCACGACGCGCGCCCCGCACCGCCTCGCTCATGCGGAGGCGGTGGCCGGCGATCCAGCCACGCCCGTGCGCTCGGAGGCCAGGACGCAGGAGCCGGGCGCGCACGCGCAAACGCTCACGGACGCGGATGCAGAGGCGGACGCGGACACGGCCGCGGCCGCAGCCAACGGCGATCAGAGCGTGCCCGCGCCTGCGAGCGCCGACACGGGCGCGACGGAGCCGGCCGCGTCCACGCCTCCATCCAAGGCGTCGCGGCCGGGATCTCGGTATGTCCCGGTAGAGGTGCGCCGGGAGGTCTTCGCGCGCGACGGCGAGCGTTGCACCTACGTCGGCCCGGACGGCGATCGCTGCCCTGCGCGCGGATACCTCGAACTGGATCACGTCCGCCCGAAGGCGCGCGAAGGGACGGAGACGGCAGGCAACCTGCGAGTGAGGTGCAGAGCGCACAACGCGCTCTACGCCGAGCAGGTGTTCGGCCGGGCGCACGTTGCGGGCCGCACGCACTTGCGACGCCGAAAGTGCGCGCCGACGACGACGGCGTCCTTCGAGACCGTCGCCCGAGGTCTGCGGTCGCTTGGCTTTCGCGAGCCCGAAGCGCGACGAGCGCTGGAGACGCTCGCGGCGAAGCGGGACATGGATGCCGCTCCCGTCGAGACGATCCTCCGCGAGGCGCTACTCGTTCTCACGTAGCCGTTGCGCACGGATCACCGCCGACCCGCTCGACCGCTTCACACGAGCGCGCCGGACCTTCCCTCCCAGCGCGCGGGCCTTCATCGTCGCTCGTCGTCCAGCGCCGAAGGATCGCCGATGACGCCTCGCGCCCTTGGGGACGTTGCTGGGCCCGGGGCCGGCATGTCGCGTCGAGCTGTCGAGCGTCCGTCCCGACCTCGAGCGTCACGGGCATGGACGTGCGCCGAGACAGTGATGACCTCGGTCTCATCCGTCGAAAGGCCCACCCACGAGCCGGATGGACCGTCGAAGATCGGAGATCAGGGGCGTACTCGCGCGAGGCTGTCTTGCGTCGTTCCGTGGCGTTTGGAGCCTGAAGCCCGAGACTCTCGCGAACCGCGTGTTCTGGCCCGCGCGTGCCGAGGACAATCCGTCGAGGCCGCCATCGAGCGCGGCGCCGTCGACTTCTACAGGCGGCTGGGGCCACCTCGATGGCCTTGCGTGCCGTGTCGCCGGCGTGCTCCGTCTCGTCCTGCCGCGCCGCCGCCGACGGCGTCGATGGCGCCAGCGCCGTTCGGGAAGGAACATGAAAGTCGCGTCGGAGAGCTCGTCGGTTCGCGATCGGCCCGTTGGCGGGCGGTCGAATCCGTTCGGCGAGTGCAAGAGGAAGCCTGTCGGACCATCGATGATGGCGACTGCGACCGCGTGGTAGCCTCCTCGGAACCTTGCGTCTTGGTGTGCTCATTGCGCTCGCGATCGTGCTGGTGGCGCCAGCTGCCCTCGCGACGGAGACCGAGCCCGAGACGGTATCGCTCGTCTATCGCGTCCCTGATGGCTGTCCGAACGAGAGCGCGTTCGTGTCGGCGGTCGGCGCTCGGACGCGTCGCGCGAAGTTCGTGGACCGAGCGGCGAACGCGCGGCGGTTCGTCGTCGACGTCCGGCGTCTCGGGGGTAGCTACAGCGGCCGACTCGTCATCGAGGCCGGAGGAGAACGCGCGACGCGCGACGTCACGAGCGCGCGCTGCGAAGACCTCGTCGATGCGTTCGTCCTCTTCACGGCGATCGCGATCGATCCGGGCGGGGCTTTCGCGTCGGTGGAGGCTGCGCCGCCGCCGGCATCCGCGGAGCCTGCGGCGCCCCCAGCGTCGCCGCCGGCATTGCCTCCGCCTCCTCCGGCATCGCCTCCGCCCGTTCCACGCCGCGCCCCCGCTGCGGTGGAGCGACAGCCGCCCGCTCGGCCGTCATGGCACTTGTCGGTCGGATCGGGCGGCATCGCGGCGACCGGCATCGCCGAGTCCGCGATGATCGCGGCACACCCCGTCCTCGATCTCGCTTGGAGCGCGACCGGCCCCTCGCCGAGCATGCGCATCGGCCTCGTCTGGGCGAACGGTGCTTCTCAGCCGGCGCCCCCGGGCAGGCTCACGTTCGGGCTCCGCGCGCTCGCCCTCTCGGGCTGCGGATACCATCTGCGTTTTGGCGAGAGTGCTGGGGTCGGCGTTCGACTTTGCGTCGTCTTCGAAGGCGGGGTTCTGCAGATCCGCCCCTTCGCACTCGAACGTCCAAGGTCTACGGATCGTCCGTGGTTTGCCGCTGGGCCGCTCGTGCGGCTCGACGTGCCGATCCTTCCCGGACGCCTGGCCGCCTTCGCCGACGGCGCCATCGCGATCCCGCTCGAACGCGAAAGCGTCTACGTTTCTCCCGGTCCTACCGTCGCCGCGGTCGAGGCCGTCGGCCTGCGTCTCGCGCTCGGGATCGTCCTCCAAGCTTTCTGATCCTCGAAGTCGATCTGCGCGATTCGGGTCGAGGCCGCGCGACTGGATGAGCCCGCGGCCTGGGAGCCTACGGTCGAGGTAGATTCCCGCGTCGACAATGCAGCCCGGGAGCGCCGCGAAAAGGGCTACGGCGTAGGACCGCGCTCCTCTTCGAGCCAGTCATGGATCGGGTTCATGGGATCCCCTTCCCACGTCTTTGTGTCGTGCCACCAAGAGTCGAACCTGGGCGCACGAGCGCGAACCATGATCGCTCGCCCCGCTTGGCGGATCTCGAGATCGGCCCAAGCCACGATGCGGCGCGTACGCTCCTCCTGCTCTCGCAGAGGCCTCCCCTTCCACGCCGTCGCCTCGGCCGCGAGGAGCGCGAACTTCCGTACCGCGGACGCCTCGTCCGGCATCGGGAGGCTCCTCCAATGGAAGCCGCCCATCGTCTCGTTCTTCTCGAAGCCGTCGACGAGGACATCGAGCAACGTGACATCCTCCTGCCTCGTTCCTTCGCTCATGAAGCCAGCGACTGTACAAGGCCGTCCGCTCACCGACCAGCCAAGGCCGCGCCGCTCGCGGCGACTGTGCGCCGCACGTTCGCTGTCTGCCCGACGGGCTCAACGATGCGCGCGCAACCTGCGCCAGCTCGCCTGCGCCCCGGGCGGGGCGACGCGCATCGTGAACTCGCGCATCTCCTCGAGCCACCTCAATCGCTCCGAGGGTGAACGCGCTCCAAACGCCTCGAGCTGGGCATCGGAGACCCAGTACTAGAAGCCTGCCGGCGGCTCTTCGTTCTCAGCCATTACGGTCCCTCGCGATTCGTTCGAGGTGCACGAGATCGTAGGTCATCCGAGGCACGCGAGCGAACGCCCTCCGCTGACGCTCGAGCTTCGCGCACGACGCCTGAATCACGTCGAGCGTCGCGGGCGGTTCTCGACGGCCCCGAGGCCGTCCCATGCCGGTCGCGACCGCTCTTCGACTCCGACCGGGCAGCATCAGGCCGGTCGCAGCCGGCCTTTCAGCCCCAGCGGGCAGCAAAAGGCCGGTCGCAACCGGCCTTTCAGCCCCAGCGGGCAGCATCAAGCCGGTCGCAACCGGCTTTTCGATCCCTTCGAGCCAATTCAAGGTCGGTCGCAACCGGCTTTGCGAAGCCTCTGGGCAGCTGCAGGCCGGTCGCGACCGGCCCGACGATGCCGCTGACCACCCCGGAGGCGGTCGCGACCGGCAGGAGGCTCGTCGCCGCGCCGTCAGAAGATGCTCTCGGAGCCGGCCGAGCGAATCGTCCGGCTGAAGACGAACGCTGGATGCACCGGACGCTGAGGAATGCGCTCGCGTAACCGCGTCCGCGCTTCGACGGCCCGATCGCGGACTCCATGTTCGTCGGCTATCGTGCCGGCATCGGAGTCGAGGCGCGTCTGGATGAGTTCGCGCCTGGGAGCCTACGGTCGAGGTAGCTCTCCCCCGGCTCGCTCCGATGGTTTCTTCGAGGCGTCCGAGCGCGCCCGAAATGTGTCGGCGCAGAAATGAACCGAGCGGTCTCCGTACATTGCTCTTTCTTGGATGCGGGCCGTCACGAACGTTCACGAGCTCGAGCTCGCTCTGCCGGAGTCTCGGCGCGTGCCTGAGACGACCGAGCTCGGTGCCCTCTTCCGTGAGCACGCGCAGTTCATCGCACGTTCGCTACGGCGCCTCGGTGTCCCGGCGAGCGACGTCGAGGACACGGTGCAGGAGGTCTTCGTCGTCGCCTCGCGCAAGATCGACGCGATCGAAGCGGGCTCCGCACGCGCGTTTCTCTACGGGACGGCGATGCGCGTGGCGTCGAACGCGCGGCGCGTCGATCGCCGCACACAAGCGCGACGCGCCGAAGCGCCGATCGAGCGCGCGGAGGTGGAGATCGACCGCGGGCCCACGCCGGAGGAGCTCATCGAGCGACGCCACGCGCGCGCCGCGCTCGATGCGGTCCTCGAGACGATGACCGTCGAGATGCGTGCGGTCTTCACGCTCTTCGAGCTCGAGGAGATGACGACCTCCGAGATCGCGTCGTTCCTCGGCGTGCCCGCGGGCACCGTGAGCTCCCGGCTTCGACGCGCGCGAGAACACTTCGACGAGCAGGTGCGCGAGCTACAGGCGCGGATCGAGCGAGAAGGACACACGACATGAGCAATCCTCGCCGCTACTTGGACGATGAGAGGGCCGCGCCGCTCGCGCGTGCTCTCCTGCAATCAGCCGCTGACGACGGGCTCGACGAGACCCGGGTGGCGGAGCTCGCGCGCGCCCTCAGCGCCGGGGCTGGCGGTGCCGCCGCCGGCGAGCCCTTCGTCGCAGACGCACGGTCGAGGCTGCCCTACGCTCTCTTCGCGGCATCGAAGTGGGCGCTCCTTGCGATCCTCCCGCTCGCCGTCGCCGGCGGCGTCTTCATCGCCAGGGACGATGGTCGTGCGCCGACCTCGAACGCTGTGCCTTCGGACGGGACGGCCGCTCCTCCGATCGCCGAGCCCGCTGTCGTCTCCACCACGTCCGAGAGGCCTCCTCCGGACGCGGTCCCCGTCGCGCTCCTGCCCGAGGCGCCGCCGGAGTCCGTCGCGCGCGTGACTCGTAAGTCCGGCGCTGGTGGGGCGGCAACGCCTGCGTCGTCGGCTTCCGGCGACCTGGCCGCGGAGGTCCGCGCCCTCGAGCGCGTACGCGGCGCGATCGCCGAGCGCCGTCTGTCCGACGCGCGAGCGGGGCTCGAGAGCTACGAGCGTGCGTTCCCGAAGAAGCTCCTCGGAAGCGAAGCGCGCGTCCTCGAGATCGAGCTCCTTCTTGCCGACGGCCGCCGTGAGGAGGCCGAGGCGCGCGCACGGGCCTTCTTGGCTTCTTCCGCCGACAGCCCCTACGCCGCGCGCGTTCGCTCGCTCATCGCGCGCCCCCGTCTTCCCTGAGGACACTCGAAATGCTCCGCCATACTGCCATTGTCACGATCGCCGTCATGGCGATCTCCATCCCGCTCTGGAGCGGGGGATGTTCGCACCGCGATCCGCTGAACTACCCACCGCCCGTCGAGGTCGGGCCGCCGTCTTTCACGTCTCTCGACGCTGCGGTCGTCGAGGAAGACGCCGGCCTTACGTCGTATTGCCCCTCGAACAAGTGCCCTTCGGGTCACACGACGTGTCCGATCTCGCGGTTCCCGTGCGACGTGAATCTGAAGGCGGATAGAGACAACTGCGGCGCGTGCGGCTTCGCTTGCCCGTCTTCCGGTGACCTTTATGAGTGCATCGATGGTCACTGCGTACTTCAATGCGATATCAGCTACAATCGAGACTGCGACGGATTCGACGATAACGGTTGTGAGACTAGGCTCGGGACGAACGACAACTGCACTGGATGCGGGGACAAATGCCTGGATCCGGCAAATCCTTGCGTGCAAAGATCATCAGCGCCCGGTGACTACGGATGCGGCTGCGGGGCAGGGCGGCTGTACTGCAATGGGAAGTGTGTCGATCCGAAGGGGGACGACCAGAACTGCGGAGGATGCGGTAACGTCTGTGATCCGAGTGGCGATGGCGGAGCTAGCCGGCCGAATACCTATTTCGGCTGCATCGACGGCGAGTGCGGCCGCTACAAATGCAAGGATGGCCACATCGACTGCGACGGGGATCGATTGAACGGGTGTGAGGCCGATCTCCTGTCGCGGGAGCATTGCGGCGGCTGCGGCAACGCCTGCGCTCCCGGTCAAGAGTGCCAGCTCGATCTGGATTCCGTGCCCCAATGCATGTGTCCCGCAGGCCAGACCTTCTGCGCCTTCTTCTGCGCCGGAGCTCACTGTATCGGTGAATGCGCCGATATCTCCTCGGACCCACTCAACTGCGGAGCTTGCGGCGTCCTCTGTGGAGGAACGGCGGAAACGAAGCTCAATGAATGCAGATACGGCGTATGCACCCAGGTCTGCGGAAAGGGACAAGCGGACTGCAACGGCAATCCTGCGGATGGTTGCGAAGTGAATGTCGATCAGGATCCGCTAAATTGCGGCGCTTGCGGAAAAGTCTGCGACGCCGTCAGCGGACAAGCGTGCGTCGGCGGCCAGTGCGTGGTCGAACCGTGTGACGAGGTCCAAGACGCTGGAGAGCTCGCGCGATGAAAACGCGATGGTTGATGATCGTCGCAGGTATTACCGCATGCGCTTCGACGGACGCGTTGCTCGAGGAGTCGCCGGATGTCGCTTCGGCGGTGCCCGACGCGTCACCTCCGCCGGACGCGGATTCCGACGCCGCAGTACCCGAATTCGATGCAGGACCATGCGTCGATTGCGAATATTTCCCCGAGGTTTGCACCCCCGACGCGCTCTGCTCGAGCGAGCTCTTCGATCCGAACCAGCCCGGCGAAAGCCTCGACTTGCGGACGCAGATCATGGTCATCCGAGGCCGCTCTGCCAGCGACGTCTGGGCCGCCGGGGCGCTCGGGGCACTCGCTCACTTCGACGGCAGCTCGTGGAAGCGCTCGGATCCCGGTGAAAGAGAGACGCTGCGGGCTCTTTGGCTACGCGACTCAGGAGAGGTGGCGCTCGGCGTGCTCGATCATGTCTTTGCGCGCGGGCTCGATGACGCTGGCGCTCCGCCTTCCGCGGGAGGCTGGACGCGCCAGGTGTCATCGGCGACGCTCGCGTACAATCCCTCTCCCTGGGTTCCGCTGCCCCTCGTCGCTAGGTCCTTGAAGTTCCAGTCCGCGTGGGCTGCTCCGGGTTCGGAGTCGCTTTGGTGCGCGACGCTCGCCACGAATGCAGGGTCCTCGAGCGGCCTCTGGCGTCTTCGCCAAACACCTTCCTCGACGTTCGAGATCGGTGTCGGCATCGCCCCGGAAGTGTGCCGGGTCCTCCCGTGCAGCCAGATGACGAGCATCCACGGAGCCTCGGCGAACGAGCTCTGGGCCGTGGGGGCGGAGGGCTCGACGGTTCGTATCACGGACGCCGAGAGCGATACGCCGAATGTCGAGGTGTTCAACAGCCAGACGTGGAACGCGCTCCATGGCGTTTGGGCTGCATCCGCATCGGAGGCATGGTCGGTTGGCGTGAGGGGGACCATCCGCCGCTACACGGGGGATCCGGAGTTCTGGGATGTCGTTTCGGACGTCCCGACGACCGAGAACCTCAATGCCGTATGGGGCTCGTCGGCCACCGACATCTGGGCTGTCGGCGATCGGGGCGTCGTCCTTCACTATGACGGCAAGAGCTGGTCCCGCGTGAAGGTCGCGGGGCTTGGCGTGCGTCGTCCCACTCTCAGTACCGTCTGGCTCGCCGGAACGGGCCACGTCTGGGTGGGTGGCCAGGGGGTGCTTCTTTCTCTTGGAGGGAATCCATGAGGGACTCGTATTGGCTCGCCTGCGCGATGGCCGTGCTTGCCGCCGCTGCAGGCGTGGCGTGCGCAACGTCAGAAAACGATGTGGAGCTGTCGCTTGCGCCGGACTCGGGCGGAAGCGAAGCCGCGATCCCGGACGGTGGTTCGGTCGAAGACACCGATGCCGATGCCGACGTCGACGTCGACGGACTTCTGTGCAGCAAGGCGGGGTGGTGCGCGACCTCCTTGCCGGACGCCGACCTGTCGATGCGGGACATCTGGCCACTACCGGGGCGCGCCTTCGCGATCGCGGAGAGTCAAACACTCGGTGTCAAAGTTCTCGAGTGGGACGACGCCGAGGCCAAGTGGAAGTACATCGACGACAGCACCCAGGTCGAACCTGGAATGGGCCATTACGCAGGGGGTATCTGGGCGCCCAACGAGAGCGAAGTATATTACGCGGTTGCGCCGGGGTATATCTATCACGGAAATCGGTCTGCGACACCCGGGGCGCCTTGGTCGTGGACGCGCCACCGACTCGAAGACAATAGCCATCCCGGCGGCGCTATCGATCCGGAGGACGGTTACCCGCTGTACTCGCAGATCGGAATACGCCGACCCGCGCTCGGGGTGTGGGGGACGAGCTCTGGCGACGTCTACGCGTGGTTCACGAACACGATCTATCGCTGGAAGAGCGTCGACGGAGGCGCGCCGGGCTGGGTCTCCGAGCACGTTGCGGACGACTCCGAGAACCCCGACGAGCATCTGTTCTTCGTCGCCGCCGGCGGTACGGGGCCTGACGACGTCTGGTTCTCGGGCGCAAGGTCTCGAAAGTGGGCCGCTTGCGCGCTCGCCGTGCGCAAGACCCCCGCAGGCTACCAGAGGGTCGCGGACGGCATCCTCCCGAGCACCTTTCAACCGTGCACGCCGCGAGCAGGAACATTGATGATCGGCGGAAGCGAGGGATGGCTCACCGACATTCAGGCGCTGGCGGCGGATCAGCTCGTTGGCCTCAAGGGCGGTGGCAACGTGGTGAGGATCTCGGTAGCGGGTGACAGCTATTCGGTCGCCCTTTCGACGGTCCCGCCTGCGCTCTCCAAATCCAAACCGTGGGACTCGCTCTCGGCCGTGCAGGGGACGCCGTGGCTGAGCGGATGGGGGCTCGTCATTCGAGGCACCGACGTCTGGGACGACGGTGGCTACGCGATCTCGACGACCTCCATGCGCGGACCGCTCGGACGACGCGTGTACCGGGTTCGAGGTGCGTCCAATACCAACCTCTGGGCGATCGGTGACGGCTATGCGCTTCACAAGACGACTCCTTGATCCGTACTTCTCTGCTGCGCTGGTGCTCGTCGGCTGCTCGGCTACGGCAGGCGCGGCCGTTAGCTGTTCGAGCGACGAAGTCGTCGGTATAGCCGAGCCGCTCGACCCTGGATCGGACGCGTCCAGCGCGACCGACGACGCTTCGGCGCTCGACGCCGGGCCGCTCGACGATGCTCGCTCGCGGGACGCGGCATGGTTCGACGGCGGTCCTCTCCCCGTCTCTTGCACCTCTGCACCATGCGCGGTGTCGCTCGTCACGACGCTCGGTGCGAGCGATGCCGATCGCGGCGAGGGCTTCTGCGCGCTGCTCCAGGACAGCACGGTGGCATGCTGGGGGGCAAACCAGGCCGGCCAGCTCGGGCGAGGTGAGGAGGCAGACCCGCTCGGCAGCGCGACGGCCGCGCGTGTCACCGGCCTCACGGACGTCAGCCAGCTCGATCACACGTGCGCTGTCGACAAGAGCGGCGGCGTCTGGTGCTGGGGAACGGGACCCTATCTCCGGAACGACGCGGGCGCGTCCACCACGGAGCGCACACCGGTGAAGCTCCCCCTCCCACCAGCGAAGCGAGTGGCCATGGGAGCAGAGGTCGCGTGCGCGACGGTCGACGATGGCCTTCTCTGCTGGGGAACGAACACGTCCGGTCAGCTCGCGTCCTTCGAGACCTCGTCGGCGTCCGATGTGCTGCCTCCACGATCGATGGCCATCCCGCCCGGTGCGCCGATCCGCGATCTCGTCGTCGGCAAGGCCACCTTCACGCTTCGCGAGGACGGCGCGACGTTGAGCTGGGGAGCGAATCCCCCGCTCGCACGCGTCTCCTCGCTCGTCCCCGATCCACGTCCCGCTCGGATCGTGCTCGATCGCATCTCGTCGATCGATATCGCGAGCGACAGCGCGTGCGCGACAGTCGGGGGCATCGGCTATTGCTGGGGGACGGTCATTCCGACGGTCGAGGAGGAACAATCGGAGGCCAAGGAGTCCCTCCGCCGCGCTCTTCCGGAGCCGGTCGTAGCACCCGAGCCGCTCGTTCAGATCGCCACCACGCGCACCTTCATCACCAAAGAAGCATCCAGCCGGATCATCGAGCCGCAGCGGTGGTGCGCGGTGGCGGTGTCCGGCGCCGTGTACTGCTGGGGATACAACGCGAGCGGTCAGGCGGGGAACGGGACGAAGGACTACGCGTTCGAGCCGGTCACGGTCAAAGGCCTTCCGGAGCCCGCTGTTCAGGTGAAGACAATGCCCAACGCCACGTGTGCACTCTTGGTGAGTGGTAAAGTGTATTGCTGGGGAGGTAATGCGAGTGGCCAGCTCGGAAATGGCAAATTTCGCGTACCGAGCATCGTTCCTCAGGAAGTGGTGCTCCCGTGAGGCGCATTCGAATGTCTCGCGGCGCCGTGGCGGCGGCCCTTGCTCTCGTCCTCTCGATCGTGTGGATGGCTGCCTGCGGGGATGATCGAGATGGCGGGTTCTTGCGTCGCGACTCGAGCTTCGAGACGGACGCCTCCACCTCCGTGGACGCTCCGGACTGTCGCCTGCAATGCTCACTCGACGGACGTTCGCTCGTCGAAGACTGCACTGGCAAGGTCGTCGAGACGTGCCGGCCCGAGCTCGCGTGTGGCGGCGGCGTATGCCAAGAACCGTGCGCGGCCGCCGCCGCCGATCGGAGCTCGAACGGCTGCGAGTTCTATCTCCAGGTTCCTCCGAGCTCGAATCAATTCAGCCCCGCATCCTGTTACGCCGCGTACGTCGTCAATACGTCGAACCAGCCCGCCGACGTGTCGTTCGAGCTGGAAGGACGCGGCCTCGATATCTCGAAGTCGATGTACCGCACGAATCCGGGCGATGCCGCGTTGACTCCCCACGTCGGCGCCATTCCCCCGGGTGAGAGCGTCGTCCTCTTCATCTCCGACAGCGACCCGAACTCGCCCCCCGCCAGCAGCCCGACGGCCCACCCCGTGCGTTGTCCGGACGGCATCGTTCCCACGAGAGTCTCGAGTCGCGTGCTGAGCGGCACGACCTTCGCCTCCTCGTACCATCTGAGGACCAACGTGCCGGTGGCCGCCTCGACGATCTACCCGTTCGGCGGAGCCAGGAGTTACGTTCCAACGGCGACACTTCTCCTCCCGGTTGCTACGTGGGGCAAGCAGCACATCCTCGTCAATGCTTGGGAACTCGGGCGCGGACCGTCGGCGCAGATCATCGCTTCGGAGGACGACACCGAGGTGACCATCGTTCCGACGCGCGACATCCAGGACGGCAACGGTGTCGTCGGCGGCCCGGCGCAAGTACCGATAACGTATCGCCTCGACAAGGGGCAGCTCTTGCAGCTCGTCCAGCCGCAGGAGCTCACCGGGAGCATGGTCGCTTCGAGCAAGCCGATCACGACCGTCGGCGGGAATGTCTTGGCGTGCATCCCATGGGATCACGGTGCGTGCGATATCGCAGCTCAGCAGATCCCGGCGTTCGAGCAGTGGGGATCGGAGTACGTCGGCGTCGGCTATCGCCCGCGCGCTGGCAACGAGCACGAGTCGATGCCGTATCGCATCGTCGCGGCGCGGGATGGGACGCGGCTCGACTACGATCCCGCGGTGCCGCCCGGCGCGCCGACGACCATGTCTGCCGGAGAAGTCGCGACCTTCTCTTCCGGAACCGGTGACGCGTTCGTCGTCCGCACCCAAGACGTCGACCATCCGATCTATCTCGCCGCGTACATGACCGGAGGAGACGGCGCCGGCGTGGGTGGCGGCTACGGGGGCGCGGGAGACCCGGAGTTCGTCAACGTCGTTCCGGCGGGGCAGTACTTGAACGCGTACAGCTTCTATGCGGATCCGACCTACGCCGAGACGTCCCTCGTGATCGTGAGAGCCAAGACCCGCGGCGAGTTCAAGGACGTCTGGCTCGAGTGCGCCGGAAACGTCACGGGATGGAGGCCCATCGGCACGAGAGCCGAATACGAGTTCGTCAGGCTCGATCTCTCGCGTGACCACGGACCCGGCGATACGTTCGGCACGAGCATATGCCAGTATGGCCTCCAGCGTATGCGGAGCGAGGGCCCGTTCACCGCGACGCTGTGGGGCTGGGACACCCACGCGAGCTACGCCTACCCCGGCGGCATGGCCCAGCGGAAGCTCGTCGAAACTCCGTTGCCGCTGATCCGCTGACGGGCGCGCCTCCGTGCCCGAGCGAAGGTGGCCCGCACCAGGCCTGATCTGGCCGGGCCACCCTAGGCGCGGTCGCAAGCGCGCGGAACGAGCGGGCTTCGATCGCGGCGCACGAGCTGCTGAGGCAGGAGCGTGACCACGCCGCTGCCGCGAGCCGGAGCTCGACGTCGTGACGAGCACGCGCCATCGGCATACGCTGAAGCCATGCGAGCTCCCAAGAAGAGGTCGTCGCCGGTGCTGGTCTACCCGGAGACCGACGACATGGGAGAGCACGAGCTGCAGCGTCTCATCGCCGAGCTCCTCCGGCCATTGCTTGAGCGCTTTCTCGCCGAGCGCGGCATCGTCGCTCACGCAGGCGCCGACCAGTTCGTCTACTGGGCGGAGGGCGAGCCCACGAAGCGCATCGCCCCCGACCTCTACGTCCTCCCCGGCGTCAGGCAGGACGTCGTCATTCGCTCCTGGAAGACGTGGCAGACGGGCATCGTGCCGAGCTTCGTCCTCGAGATCGCCGGCGACGACTACGCGAAGGACTACGAGGACAACCCGGTGCTCTACGGCGACCTCGGCGTCGAAGAGCTCGTCATCTTCGACCCCCACGCGCGCCCAGGCTCCCGCAGCAGCCGTGTCCGCTGGCAGGTCTATCGCCGCATCCGGCGGCGCGGTCTCGTTCGCGTCGAGGTCTCCCAGAGCGATCGCGTGCGCTCCAAGCACCTCGGGGTCTGGCTGCGCGCCGTCGGCACCGGAGACGACGTCCGCGTTCGCATCGCCCTCGGCCCTCAAGGCGACGAGCTCTATCCCACGGAAGCCGAGGCCGAATGCGCTGCGAAGGAGCAAGAGCGCGCCCAGCGGCTGCGGGCCGAAGCGGAGGTCGAGCGGCTGCGCGCGCTCCTTGCGGCGAAGACGGGGCGACGGTCTCGATCGCGTGCGAAGCGATCGCGCTGACGCGCGCGATCCGTCTGCACGGGAGCGTCGTCACGTCGAGTGCACACGTCGAGCGCCGGGGACTCGGTTCGATCGAGCACTCGACCCCATCCACGACCTCGATTTCGATAAAACACTTTGACAACTCCATAGCCGAACTCGATGATGCGCACCCTCGTGGCTCCCCGCATCTCGTCCTTCCAGATCCCCGCCGCCGTCGCGAACGTCGCGATTGCCGCGCCGATCTGCGTAGGAATGAACGCTCGTGGCGCCGAGGCGCGCGCGCTCGCCAGCAGCATTATTGCCATTATTTCCGGCATTCGTTGCGAGGTGCGCGCCTAGTCCTGAGTTCGTGAACGCAGTGAACTGGCCCCGCACCTCGGAAGAGGGAGCGGGGTTTTTCGTATCTGCTCTCTGATCTGCGGTCCGGGGCCTCCGTCGGAGGTCCCATGAACAGCGATAGAATCAAGAAGGGGCGGAGCCGTGCGCCCGCACGGGCGATGCTGCGCGGCGCAGGCTTGCCGCTCGCCGCGATCGGACGGCCGCTCGTCGCCGTCGTCAACACCTGGGCTGAGGTCACGCCCTGCAACGTCCACCTGCGCGAGCTCGCGCGCGCGGTGAAGGAGGGGATCGTCGATGCGGGCGGCACCCCGATCGAGTTCAACACCATCGTCGTCTCCGATGGCATCGCGATGGGCACGCCCGGCATGCGTGCGTCGCTCGTCTCGCGCGAGGTCATCGCCGACTCGATTGAGCTCGTCGTCGATGGGCATTCGCTCGACGGCCTCGTCGTCCTCGCGGGATGTGACAAGACCCTTCCCGCGGCGGCGATGGCGCTCGCGCGGCTCGACGTGCCGGGACTCGTGCTCTACGGCGGATCGATCCGCCCTGGACGGTACCGCGGACGTGACGTCACCATCCAGGACGTCTTCGAGGCCGTCGGCGCGACCGCAGCCGGACACATCGAAGAGCGCGATCTCGATGAGCTCGAGAGCGCTGCGTGCCCCGGGGCAGGGGCGTGCGGCGGACAGTTCACAGCCAACACGATGGCGATGGCGCTCTCGCTGCTCGGTCTCTCGCCGATGCTCGCCAGCGATGTCCCGGCGACGGACCCGCGCAAGCCGGAGCTCGCTCGAGCCGCCGGGCAGCGCGTGATGGCGCTGGTCGGGGACGCGGTCCGGCCGAGCACCATCCTGTCGCGCGCTTCGTTCGAGAGCGCCGTCGCCGGCGTCGCGGCGAGCGGCGGATCGACGAACGCGGTCCTCCATCTGCTCGCGATCGCGCGGGAGGCCGGGGTGCCGCTCACGCTCGACGACTTCGACGCGATCGCGCGGCGGACGCCGTGGCTCGCCGATCTGAAGCCGGGAGGGCGGTTCACGGCGCCCGACCTCGAGGCCGTCGGTGGGACTCGCCTCGTGGCGAGCCGCCTTCTCGAGGCAGGGCTCCTCCGAGACGCGCCTACGGTGACCGGTGAGAGCCTCTTCGATCACGCACGCGCGGTAAGCGAGAGCCCCGCGCAAGAGGTCGTGCGCCCGCTCGATCGACCGCTCAGCACGACGGGCGGGCTCGCCGTCCTCCGCGGCTCGCTCGCACCGGAGGGCTGCGTGGTGAAGCTGTCCGGCCACGAGCGCGTCCACCATCGCGGCCCGGCACGCGTCTTCGACGGCGAACAGCCGGCGTTCGACGCGATCACGCGCGGTGAGATTCGACCAGGAGACGTCGTCGTCATCCGCTTCGAAGGTCCGGTCGGCGGACCGGGAATGCCGGAGATGCTCGCCGTGACCGCAGCGCTCGTCGGCGCAGGGCTCGGAGACTCCGTCGCCCTGATCACGGACGGGCGCTTCAGCGGCGCCACGCACGGCCTCGTCGTCGGCCACGTCGCTCCGGAGGCCGCGCTCGGCGGACCGCTGGCGCGGCTCGAGGACGGTGACGTCATCGTGATCGACGTCGAAGCGCGCCGCATCGACACCGAGGCCCGGCTCGACGCTCGCCCGCTGACCCCTGCACCAACGCCAACGCGACAAGCCCGCGCCCGAGGCGGTGCGCTCGCGAAGTACGCGCGTCTCGTTTCGTCGGCGTCCGAAGGCGCCGTCACCACGTTCGATCACCCCACGAGGACCTCATGAGCACATCCGCATCCCGATCCACTGCCGACCTCCATCACCTCGACGGAAAGCGTGTCGCGATCCTCGGCTACGGCAGCCAGGGACGCGCCCAGGCGCTCAATCTCCGCGACGCGGGCGTCGACGTCGTCGTCGGGCTCCGACCGAACGGACCGACGGCCGAGCGGGCGACCGCCGATGGCTTCCGCCCGGTCGCTCCGCTCGAAGCCGTACGCGACGCCGCGGTAGTGGCGATGCTCGTCCCCGACACCGCGCAACCGGCGCTCTTCCGGGAGCAGGTCGCCCCCGCGCTGCGCGAAAGCAGCGCGCTCCTGTTCGCCCACGGCTTCAACGTGCACTTCGGTCAGATCCGCGCTCCGCGAGGGGTCGACGTCGTGCTCGTCGCTCCGAAGGCGCCGGGCGATCTGGTCCGGCGGCAATACGCCGAAGGGCGCGGCGTCCCCTGTCTCGTGGCCGTCCACCAGAACGCGACTGGGAACGCCTTGGATACGGCACTCGCCTATGCGCACGGCATCGGCGGCACGCGCGCGGGCGTGCTGCAGACGACCTTCGCCGAGGAGACGGAGACGGATCTCTTCGGCGAGCAGGCCGTCCTCTGCGGAGGCGTGACCGAGCTCGTCGTCGCGGGGTTCGAGACGCTCGTGGCCGCGGGGTACCAGCCCGAGGTCGCGTACTTCGAGTGTCTGCACGAGCTGAAGCTGATCGTCGATCTGCTCCATGAAGGCGGCCTCGCGAGGATGCTTCGCTTCGTCAGCGAGACCGCGAAGTACGGCGACCTCACACGCGGCCCACGCGTCGTCGACGATCGCGTGCGCGCGACCATGCGGACCATCCTCGAAGAGATCCGCTCGGGGGCGTTCGCGTCCGAGTGGGTGCTCGAGAACCAGGCAGGTCGTCCGCGCTACGAGCGCCTGCTCGAGCGCGACCTCGCGCACCCGATCGAGGAGGTCGGCGCGTCGCTCCGCGCACGGATGTCGTGGCTGAACGGCAAGAGTGATCAGGAGGAACGACATGAAGGCCGCTGAGCTCCTCGTCCGCGCGCTCGAGCACCAGGGCGTCGACGTCCTCTTCGGATATCCGGGCGGAGCGATCCTCCCGTTCTACGACGCGCTCGTCGGCTCACGGCTCCGGCACATCCTGGTGCGCCACGAGCAGGCCGCTGCGCTCGCCGCGGACGGCTATGCGCGTGCAACCGGCCGCGTCGGCGTGTGCGTCGCGACGTCGGGCCCGGGCGCGACCAACCTCGTCACCGGCATCGCGAATGCGTTCCTCGACTCCGTCCCGATGGTCGCCATCACCGGGCAGGTGCCGACGACGCTGATGGGAACGGACGCGTTCCAGGAGGTCGACATCTTCGGCCTCACGTTGCCGGTCGTGAAGCACAGCTTCCTCGTGCGGAGCGCGGACGAGCTGCCCGGTGTCGTCGCGGATGCCTTCCGGATCGCGTCGTCCGGCCGTCCTGGACCCGTCCTCGTCGATCTGCCCAAGGACGTCGCGAACGTCGAAGCGGGGGAGCTCGAGCTGCACGATCGCCAGCGGGTCGAGCCAGCGCCTCCGCCGGATGGCGCTGCGCTCGAACGTGCACGCGAGCTCCTTCAACACTGCGAGCGTCCCGTCGCCTACGTCGGCGGCGGCGTGGGGATGGCCGGCGCCGTCGAGGAGCTCCGGGCGTTCGTCGCGAGCTCCGGTGTGCCCGTCGTCACCACGCTCAAGGGGATCGGCGCCGTCGACGGCAACGATCCGCTCTCGCTCGGAATGCTTGGAATGCACGGCTCGCGCGCGGCCAACCTCGCCGTGCAGCGATCGGACCTCCTCCTGTGCTTCGGGGCGCGCTTCGACGACCGCGCCACCGGTCGGCTCGACGGCTTCGCGCCGCGAGCGCGCGTGATCCACGCTGATGTCGATCCGGCGGAGGTCGACAAGCTTCGCCGCTCGGACGTCGCGCTGGTCGGCGACATCCGCGCTTCTCTCCGCGCGCTTGCACTCCGTGCGGGCACCGATGCCTGGCGCAAGGAGTGCCTCGGCGAGAAGGAGCGAGAGCGCATGCCGGCGCGCCCTCGCACGGGCGTCGACGCACCGCGCCTCCTCCGTGCTCTCTCCGACCGGCTCGATGACCGCACGTTCGTCACGTGCGACGTCGGCCAGCACCAGATGTGGGTCGCGCAACATGTCCGCTTCCGCCGCCCGGAGCTTCACCTCTCGAGCGGCGGCCTCGGCACGATGGGCTATGGCCTACCCGCGGCGATCGGCGCGCAGCTCGGTCGCCCGGACGCACGTGTAATCGCCGTCAGCGGTGACGGCTCGTTCCTGATGAACGTGCAGGAGCTCGCGACGGTCCGCCGGCACTCGCTGCCCGTGAAGATCCTGCTCTTCGACAACCAGAGGCTCGGCCTCGTGCGCCAGTGGCAAGAGCTCTTTCACGCCGAGCGGTACAGCGAGGTCGACCTCTCCGACAACCCCGACTTCGTGCGCGTGGCCGAGGCGTTCGGGATCCCGGCGATGCGCATCGATCACGATCACGAGGTCCCCGCTGCGCTCGATCGCGTCCTCGACGATCCCGGACCGCTGCTCGTCCACGTGATGCTCGATTCGGGCTCGATGTGCTGGCCGCTCGTGCCACCGAACAAGACCAACGAAGAGATGATGAACGGAGAAGACCGATGACCCACGACCTGAAGCTCGCCATCTCCCGCGTCGAGGGGGTTCTCGTGCGCGTGCTCGGCCTGTCCGTGCGGCGAGGCTACGACCCCGTCGAGGTGGCAGCGGCCCCTGCGCCGGAGCCCGGGGTGATGGTCCTACGCATGCGCGTCGAGAGCACGCGACCTGCCGAAGCGCTGGCGCGGCAGCTGTCGAAGCTCCACGACGTCCGCCATGTGGAGGTGGTGCCATGACCGGCCCCGTTCCAGAGCTCGCCGACGTCGCAGCAGCGGCCGCGCGCCTGCGCCCGCTGCTCGCGCCGACGCCGCTCGTGCGCTCCGAGCGTTTCGACGGCTGGCTCAAGCTCGAGACGCTGCAGGTGACCGGCTCCTACAAGGTCCGGGGCGCGCTCAACGCGATGCTGGTCGCCCTCGCTGCGGGCGACCGGCGCCCGGTCATCGCCGCATCCGCAGGCAACCATGCGCGCGGCGTCGCCTGGGCCGCGCAGCGACTCGGCCTCACGGCGCAGACCGTCGTGCCGGTGACGGCGCCACGAACGAAGGTCCGCGGAACGGAGGCGCTGGGCGCGAGCGTCATCCGATGGGGCGACACCTTCGAGGAGGCGCTAGAGCACGCGCGGCAGCTCGCCGACCGACACGACTGGCGCTTCCTGCCGGCGTTCGACGACGCGGACGTGATCGCCGGGCAGGGGACCGTCGGTTGGGAGCTGCTCGAGCTGCTTCCGGACGTCGTGCTGGTGCCGCTCGGTGGAGGAGGCCTCGCCGCCGGCATCGGACTCGCACTCAAGTCGCGAGGCGTGAAGGTGATCGGCGTGCACGTCGACGGGCTCGACGCGATGGCCCGCGCGCTCGCCGGAAGGGCTCCGCTCGAAGAGGTACGGACGACGATCGCCGATGGCGTTCGCGTGCGCGCCGTGGGCGAGCTGACGCGAGGCATCTGCGCGCACGTGCTGGACGACATCGTGGTCGTCCCCGAGGCGATCGTCCAGAAGACCATCGTCGACCTGGCCGCGTTCGATCGCGTCGTGGCCGAAGGAGCCGGTGCCCTCGCCTGCGCGGCGCTCGCGCGCGTGAAGGCACGACGTAAGGTCGCCGTGGTCTCGGGCGGCAACATCGACGTCGAGACGCTGGCTGCGCTCACGCGAGACGAGCGACCGAGCTAGCGTTCGCGAGTGGCGGCCCTGCTGCGTGCCTTCGGTGGCCGGTCGGATTCACCACAAGATTCCGGTATCGATGTCGAGGCCTGGCAGCAGCGGATCACCCGGGAGCCGCGAAGGTGCTTCGAGACATTCGACGGAAAGCCCCGGACGATAGACGTACTCGCGCCGCTCGTCCGGGGCGATGAGCCAGCCGAGCGACGTCCCGTTCTCGACGTCCTCGAGCATCTCACGAGCCCGAGGTCGAGGGGCGGCGGCAATGGTGGCCGGTCGGTTCCAGTCGGCCCGGCGGCGCTGGTACGGTACAACCGAGACCCATGGCCATCGAGGCGAGGGATCGACGGGCGCGCATCGGCTTTGGCATCGCCAACCTGGCGGTCGCGACCTTCGCCGTCATCGGCGTGTTCCGGCTCTTGCCGGCGCGTTGGTGGGTCGTCGACACCGGCGCGGTGGTGGTTGGGCTGCTCCTCGGATCGTCGGGCCTGGCGCTCCTCGCGAAGGCGCCGATCGCCGAGCCGCTCACGCGTGCGGCCTCGGCAGTGGTTCTCGTGATCGGCCTCGCGCTCTTCACCGCGCTCGTGACGACGGCCGGATGGATCGGCGGCGTCTACGGACAGGTCGGGATGAGCGGCGCGATCATCTTCGGTCTCGTCTCCGCGCTCGTCCTCCCTTACATCGTCGTGCTCCCCGCCGTGGAGCTCGCGTGGATTGGCCCGCGGCCGATGGCTGCTCCCGCAAAGCCTGCGGCCGTGCCGGAGACGGACGCCGCGATGGAGGACGGCGCCGAGGAGGCCGCTCTCGAATCGCGATCGCGATCGCGAGAGCACGAGAGCTCGACGAGCGCCGTGAAGCCGAAGAGCGCATCGAACGAGAAGAAGGGGCGGAGATGAACGCGCGGACGCTGCGCCGTCTCCTCGGTGGCTACGCAGTTTTCCTCTTCTTCCTGTGTGTCGGCGTTCGGTCGTGGTTCGCGCTCTCCACGCCTTCGAGAGAAGTCGTGGTCGAGAGCTGGTGGAAGGACGGCAAGCGCGTCCAGCGGACGGTCCACGATGTCGCCGATCCGCCGAAGAAGCAGGCTCCTCCCGACAACGCCGTGTCCGAAGAAGTGATCACCGGCGAGGCTCCGCTCTACGCATCGCCGTTCCTCTTCACGCTCGGGTTGGTCCCGGGGCGCGACGGGGTGAAGGCCGAGATCGACGGCAAGGTCGCCTACGCGACGGTCGACGACATCATGGCGCTTCAGGCGTACGACCGCGCGCATCTCTGGGTCGAGGCGAGCTTCGGTTGGGGGACGCACCGCGCGAGCGTGCTCTACATCCTGTCCGAGCAGCTCGGTGTGCGTGCGTGGGAGATCGCCGAGCGCGCGAAGCTCACCCGCATCCGCTTCGAGCGGCGCCGATCGCGGCCGCCGGAGACGATGCCGCTCGAGCGGGGCTCGCCGCGCCCGGAGCGGATCACGGAGGCCAACCTCACGCGAGAGCTCGTGCTGGATGGCGTGCGTGAGGCGGCGACCCACCTCGCGCGCTCCGTCGACGACAACGGGCGCTACCGGTACATGGTCAACGCGCCGACGAACACGGCCATCCCCGGCTACAACTGGCCGCGGCACTCCGGCACCACGTTCTTCCTCGCGCAGGCGGCGTCGGTCCTCGACGATCCGTTCGTTCGGTTCGCGAGCCTTCGAGCGGCGGCACGCCTGCGCGACGACATGATGCGCGACTGCGGAGCGAACCGTTGCGTCTGCGAGGACTATCCGGTTGCCGAGATCGGCTCGAGCGCGCTCGCGCTCATCGCGTTCACCGAGGTGGTGCGGACGGGCGCCGACGGTGCCTATCGACCCGCGGTCGCCGAGCTCGCCGCATTCCTTCGCAGCCAGCAGCGGCCCGATGGCGAGTTCATGCATCAGTACGATCGCACGACCGAGGAGCCGATCGACATCCAGTTCCTCTACTTCAGCGGCGAAGCGACGCTCGCGCTCGCGCGGGCGCATCGAATCACCGGCGACCCGGCCGACCTCGAAGCTGCTCGCCGCGGTCTCGCGCGTCTTTCGGGCAGCGGTTGGAGCTTCTTCGGAAGCCGCTACTACTTCAGTGAGGAGCACTGGACCTGCCAGGCGGTGGCCGAGCTCTGGGATCGTGCACCCGACCAGGAGGCCCTCGAGTTCTGCTCTCGGTGGCACGAATACCAAAGGCGGCTCCAGCAGGACGCGGACGAGACCCCGTTCGATGCGGACGGCGCGTTCGGGTTCGGTCCGCTCGTGTCGCCGCGTGTCACGCCCGCGTCGAGCCGCGGGGAGGCAGCTGGGGCGCTTCTCGACGTGCTCGTGCACGAGCGCCTTGCCGGTCGGGGCGCACGGAACGAAGAGCTCCGTTTGGTCGATCGCGAGCTGCGCCGTGCGCTCGCGTTCGTTTTACGAAGTCAATTCAGTCCCGGGCCCTCGCATCTGTTCGCGGACCCTGTGGCAGTTCGCGGCGCAGTACCAGGAAGCCCCGTCGACTGGCAGCTCCGGATCGATTACGCCCAACACGCCGGCAGCATGATGGCGAGGTGGCTCGAGGTCGACGCCCTTGCCGCATCGAACTGAGCGCCCGGGTCTACCTCTTGCTCACACGAAAGGCAGCGCTTCGTCACACGCCGACACACGAGCGCAGGTGATACTGAGGGCTGCGCTGCTCATGGCGACCGCCCGGGCCCGACTGCTGGGGCCCAACCAGGAGAGTCGGAGAGAGGGGGAATGCGAACGGCAGTTGGGGGGCTGATCGTGGGTTCGTGTGCGGGGCGCCTACATCTACCTCCCGAAATGAGCAAGAAAAGTGGTCACACCGTAGGTGCGATCGTACGTTCAGTAGAACGTGGGGTGATTCGTCACTCGAGCTCGAGAGTTTTCAAGGAACAGGGAGGGTGATGCCGAACGATTGCTGGCAACGGTGGGAGTCGCCGCTCGAACAGAGCGAAGTCGAGGCTTACGCCGTGCTCCAAGCCAGCATCGAGCAAGGCCCCTTGCGGCGGGACCCGCGGGGAACCTTCCGTGCACGAGGCGACAGTACCGGCCCTGCACGACGACGACGACACGCAACAAGACCGAGACCAAGACCAACACCACAGCGCGCCTCCGCGATGGGCAGCTCTGTGGAAACGAACAGGCGTTCGCGTGGCTCTGATGGGACGTTCGCGCATCCCATCGAGCCCACGACGAACGTCGCGCCATTCGGCGTCAGCGCGGTCACCCGCCTGGCGCATGTCAACGGAGCGCTCGAATCGAGCGCGGGTCACACCTACGAGGTCCAAGAAACCGACGGTGTCGATCCGAGCCTGCTTCGAGCCTCTCAAGCCACCGTCGGGGACGGGTGCCCCGGCGATGACACGATGAATCAGCTGCGTGTAGCAGCCCATGAGGTAATGGATGGCCCTCTCAACATGTCCCCGCGACTCTGCGAGGACTCCAATCATCACGTCTCTCGAGTCACTCACACTCGAGGAGGCACTGGCCTACTTGGATTCGGCGGAAGGTGACGAGCTCTCGGCGGCGTGTTCGCTCGCGAGCGATCGGAATCTTCTCGACGGAGACAGGGACGAGCCAGATGAGGCGGAGGTACACCATGCTCTGTTCCTGCTGCGCCGCGCACGCGGGCTCGATGCTCCCAGCTTCGACCTGATGCGCGTCCAGCTCCGCAGGCTTCTCGCAGCCTAGGGGGGACCGAGGATCGAGCCCGGGCCGAGAAAGTCACCCACTCCTCGGCCCGGGATCGATGACGAAGAGAACGGACGCGGCGCCCCGAGATCGAGGGCGCCGCGTTTTTTTCTGGATGAGCGACCGAGCCCGGCGGCTCCGTTGAGCTAGCGGATCGGCAGGGACGAGTTGGCGACGGCCGCGGCTGCCGCGCCGCGGCATGGCCGACCCTGCGCGTGAGGAGCGACGCTGCGGCCGGAGGCGTCCTGCTCGCACGCGCGCGACCGAGATGGTAGAGCGACGACGCAAGGAAAGGCGTCGGGCTCTCATGAAGATCGTGTGCATCGGCGGTGGCCCCGCGGGCCTCTACTTCGCGCTCCTCTACAAGAAAGCGCGACCGGAGACGGAGATCACCGTCGTCGAGCGCAATGCGCCGGGCGTGACCTTCGGATGGGGCGTCGTGTTCTCCGACGAGACGCTCTCCTACCTGGAGGAGAACGACAGGCCCACGCACGAGGCGATCACGAAGCGCTTCGCGCACTGGGACGCGATCGACATCCACTACAAGGACGTCACCCTCCGCTCCGGCGGGCACGGCTTCTCGGGCATCGCCCGGAAGGACCTCCTGCACATCCTCCAGGATCGTTGTCGCGAGCTCGGCGTGAAGCTCGTGTTCGACACCGAGGTGGACGATCACGAGGAGGTGGTGAAGCGCCTCGGCGGCGCCGATCTCGTGATCGCCTGCGACGGGGTGAAGAGCAAGATCCGCGACCGCTACGCAGATGCGTTCAAGCCGTCGCTCGACCTTCGCCACGCGCGGTACATGTGGCTCGGGACGAAGAAGAAGTTCGACGCGTTCACCTTCTACTTCGAAGAGAACGAGCACGGCATGTTCCAGGTGCATGCCTACCGCTTCGATGCGGACACGAGCACCTTCATCGCCGAGTGCGATGAGGAGTCGTTCCGCGCCGCGGGGCTCGACCGGATGTCGACGGAGGAGAGCATCGCCTACCTCGAGAAGCTCTTCGGAAAGCACCTCGGCGGAGAGAAGCTCCTCGCGAACCGCTCCCAGTGGGTCCAGTTCCCGACGGTGAAGAACGAGAAGTGGAGCCACGGGAACATCGTCCTCATGGGCGATGCCGCGCACACGGCGCACTTCTCGATCGGCTCCGGGACCAAGCTGGCGATGGAGGACTCGATCGCGCTGGTGAAGGCGCTGCTCGAGCATCCGACGAGCATCCCGGAGGCGCTCGAGGCCTACGAGGAGGCACGCCGGCCGATCGTCGAGCGCACGCAGAAGGCGGCGCAGGACAGCCTCGTGTGGTTCGAGAACGTGAAGCGCTACCGCGAGCTCGATCCGACGCAGTTCGCGTTCAGCCTCCTCACGCGGAGCAAGCGGATCACGTTCGACAACCTGAAGCTCCGCGACACGGCCTTCGCCGAGCACGTTCGCTCCTGGCACGAGGAGCGCGCCGCCGGCGCGAAGCCGGGCGCCCCCGCGATGTTCACGCCGCTCGCTCTCCGCGAGCTCGTCATCCCGAACCGCGTCGTCGTCTCGCCGATGTGCATGTACTCCGCGGTCGACGGCCTTCCGAACGACTTCCACTTCGCGCACTACCTCGCCCGGGCGATGGGCGGCGCCGGCCTCGTCATGTGCGAGATGACCGATGTGTCCCGCGAGGGACGCATCTCGCCGGGGTGCGCGGGGATGTACCTGCCGGAGCATGCCGACGCTTGGCGGCGCATCGTGACCGCCGTTCACTCGCAGAGCGGGTCGAAGATCGGGATGCAGCTCGGTCACGCCGGGCGCAAGGCGGCCACGAAGGTCATGTGGGAAGGCAGTGATCGTCCGCTCGAGAGCGGCGCCTGGCCGATCATGAGCGCCTCGCCGATCCCCTACTTCCCCGACAGTCAGGTCCCGCGCGAGATGGACCGCTCCGACATGGACGCGGTGAAGGCCGACTACGTGCGCTCGGCGCGGTGGGCGGACGAGGCGGGCTTCGACCTCCTCGAGGTCCACATGGCCCACGGGTATCTCCTCGCGAGCTTCCTCTCGCCGCTGACCAACGTCCGGACCGACACGTACGGTGGCTCGCGCGAGGGCCGTATGCGCTACCCGCTCGAGGTGCTCGAGGCGGTGCGCGCGGTCTGGCCGAAACGCAAGCCACTCAGCGTGCGCATCTCGGCAACCGACTGGCTCCCCGGCGGGATCGAGGACGAAGACGTCATCGCCCTCGCGCAAGCGCTCAAGGAGCGCGGCACCGACGTGATCGACGTCTCGTGCGGCATGACCACGCCGAGCTCACGGCCGAAGTTCTATGGCCGCATGTACCAGGCCTATTGGGCCGACATGGTGAAGAACGAGGTGAAGATCCCGACGATCGCCGTCGGAAACATCTCGAGCGCCGATCAGATCAATACGCTCATCCTGTCGGGCCGCGCCGATCTCTGCGCGCTCGCGCGGCCTCACCTCGCGAACCCGCACTTCACCATCGGAGCGGCGATCGAGCAGGGCTGGCGCGACGTCTTCATTCCGAGCCCGTACGGGATCGTGCGGCCACTTCCGCCGCGTTCTGCCTAGAGCAGGTCAGCGCCGTTCGCGGATGCGGTCGTAGTCGGCGGCGGCGGCCTCGACGACGTCGAGGTCGCGCGTCGCCTTCTCGGCCTCCGCGAGGAGCTCGGCGGTGAAGACCGTGAGGCCCCAGATCCCGTTGTCACGCTTGCGGAACGGCCAGCGTGTTCCCTGGACCGTCACGACGCTCGCGCGCTCGCCCTTCGCATCGGTCTCGACGCGCACGCTCCCGGACATGTCCTTGCGGAGGCGTCGTGACCACTGCTTCGTCCGATACAGGTGGGCGAACACGTCGCTGCCGTCGGGGGCGTCCGCGAACGGTGCGTAGGCGGCGGTGAGCTCGCTGCGCTGCGGCTCGGGGTAGCTCGCCATCACGCGCTCACGTGCTTTTCGGCGCATGTCGCGGATCGTGTAGCAAGCCCACTGCGCCTCCGTCTCGAGGTAGGCGAAGAAGACGCTCGGGTTGTCGCTCGTGACGCCTCGCGCGACGCGCATGTACGCGCCTTCGGGCGTGCGATCGGACGGGTAGGGCCGATACAGAGCCGCGAAGGCGGCGCCGGTGACGAGCATCGTGCCCGCGACACCCAAAAGGATCTTTCGACGCGATACGGTCATGAAAGGAGCCTGGACGTCACGAGCGAACCGCCGATGCGCGCGTGACGTCCGGCAACGAATCACGTCGTCGCGTGCGCGTCCAGGGGAGCCGGCGCTGCGCTCGAGCTCCGGGCGGCTGCTCTCGGCTACGACTGCAACCGAAGGAGGGCACGCTCGTCTGCGCGACCGCGACCACCTTCGACAACTGGGGGCTGTCGAGCTCGGGCGCCGACATCCGTTGCTCCGTCCCGACGAGTGGCAGGCAGCCTTCGACGCCGGAACGCTGGTGCAGGCGTCCGGACGTCACGCACGGACCGTCGGTGCGGCGATGCACCACGCTGTCGAGTGCGCGTCGAGGGCGGCTCTCCGCCGCGCGCGACGCGAGATCGTTTGTGTTCAAAGGACTCGAGGGTGCTTCGGGCTTGTCGCTCGCCGATCGGCCGTCTATTCGGTGAGGATGTCTGCGAGCGAGGGCAGCGGCTTGCAAGCGAGGAGCGAGCAGAGCGAGCGCTGGAGCTGCCTGCAAAGCGGTCTCGTGGCACGAGTGCTTGCCGCTCGGCGAGCGACGATGCGGCTCGCGCAGCCGCTCGAGGTGGAGGACTGGGTCGTGCAGTCGATGCCCGACGCGAGCCCGGTGAAGTGGCACCTCGCCCATACGACGTGGTTCTTCGAGCGCTTCGTGCTCCGCCCGCTCGGCGTGCCGCCGGTCTCGGAGGCCTACGACTACCTCTTCAACTCGTACTACGAGAGCGTCGGCTCGCGTCACCCGCGCGCGCGTCGCGGGATGCTCACTCGGCCGACCGCGGCGGAGGTCGTCGCGTATCGCAGCGCCGTCGATGCGCGACTCGCCGAGCTCGAGGGCTCGACGCGGCTCGCCGAGGTCGCGGAGGCGCTCGAGCTCGGGAAGAACCACGAGGAGCAGCATCAGGAGCTCCTGCTCACGGACCTGAAGCACTTGTTCGGCGAGAACCCCCTCGCGCCTGCGTATCTCGTCGAGCGCGAGGACGAGGTGCGCTCGCCCGGCGAAGCGACGACGATGACCTGGCATCGCTTCGAAGGCGGCCTTGCCTCGATCGGTCACGACGGATCGTCGTTCGCGTTCGACAACGAGCACCCGCGGCACCAGGTCTTCGTCGCGCCCTTCGAGCTCGCGTCGAGGCTCGTGACGTGTGGCGAGTACCTCGCCTTCATCGAGGACGGCGGCTACCGGCGCCCGGAGCTGTGGCTCTCCGAAGGCTGGGCATGGGTGAACGCCCCAGGATGCGCGGCTCGACGCGCCCCGATGTACTGGGACCTCGACGCCGGAACGCTCTTCACGCTCCGCGGCAAGCGCGCGCTCGTCGCGAACGAGCCCGTGTGTCACGTCACCTACTACGAAGCCGATGCGTATGCGCGGTGGGCGCGGTCAAGGCTGCCTCGCGAGGCGGAATGGGAGGTGGCTGCGGAGCGCTGCGGGGCAGAGCAGCGGATGGCGGAGACGTCGAGAGCCGCGCGCTCGCATGACGCGAACGGCGCGTTCATGGAGGACGAAGCGCTGCACCCGCTTGCCGCGCGCCGCGGCGCAGGGATCGCGCAGCTGTTCGGTGACGCATGGGAGTGGACTGCCAGCGCCTACGAGCCCTACCCCGGCTTCGCTCCGCTCCCGGGCGCGTTCGGTGAGTACAATGGCAAGTTCATGGTCAGCCAGATGGTCTTGCGTGGAGGCTCGTGCGCCACACCGAGAGACCACATACGTGCGACCTATCGGAACTTCTTCCCGCCAAGCGCGGCATGGCAGTTCACCGGCATTCGCCTTGCGAGGGACATCCCATGACCCCGCTCGACGGTTCACGCGCCAGCAGGGCTGCGCGCTCGCCGCACGGTGCGACGGCATTCCTTCAGGATGCCGTCGCCGGCCTTCGCTCGACGCCGAAGAGGATCTCGCCGAAGTATTTCTACGACAGCGAGGGTTCGCTCCTGTTCGACGCGATCTGCGAGCTGCCCGAGTACTACGTGACGCGCACGGAGCTCTCGATCCTCGAGGCCAAGGCCGGCGAGATCGCGGCGAGCCTCGCGGCGGGTGGGCCGTGCCGGGTCGTCGAGCCCGGTGCCGGGAGCGGGACGAAGACCCGGCTCCTCCTCCGCGCCCTCGGCCCGAAGCGATGTGTGGCCTATGTGCCGGTCGACATCGCAGGCGACCACCTCGAACAGACGGCGGCTCAGCTTCGCGACGAGAACCCGTGGCTGCGCGTGGTGCCGATCGCTGCGGACTTCAGCGAGGGGCTCCCACTGCCGGAGGCCGATGCTCGCGCCGCGCGCACGGTCGTGTACTTCCCTGGGTCGACGATCGGAAACTTCGACCCCGACGAAGCGCGGCGACTGCTCGCGCGATTCCGCGAGGCGATCGGTCCGAAGGGGCACGTGCTCCTCGGCGTCGACCTGAAGAAGGATCCGGCGAAGCTCCACGCCGCGTACAACGACTCCGAGGGCGTCACGGCCGCGTTCAACAAGAACGTCCTCCGCCGGATGAACGTGGAGCTCGGCGCCGACTTCGACCTCGATGCCTTCCACCACTACGCGTTCTACGCGCCCGTCCCAGGACGGATCGAGATGCACCTCGTCAGCGCGCGCCGGCAGGTGGTTCATCTCGGCGGTCATGCCTTCACGTTCGAGGACGGCGAGTCGATCTGCACGGAGCATTCGCACAAGTACGACCTGGCGACGGCCGAGCGCCTCGGCCGGTCCGCCGGGCTCTCCCTCGCCGACTCCTGGCTCGACGACGGCCGTCGCTTCGCCATTCTCCTGTTTCACGCGGCCGCCTGACCCCGGTCGGGTAGCCGAGCCGCAGCGCTCGCGTGTCGAGCACGATGATCGACCGAGCAGCGAGCGGCTATCATCGGCCCATGTGCGTGTCGATTGACGGACTCGGCGAGATTCCAGCTGAGCTTGTCGCACGGGCGTGGGAGCGGGAGATCGCCCCGAGATGATCACGACGCGCTTTGCTCCGTCGCCGACGGGCGATCTCCACCTCGGGAGCGCGTGGACGGCGCTCGCGTCCTGGGCGCTCGCGCGAGGCGCAGGCGGTCGGACGGTGCTCCGCGTCGAGGACATCGACACGCCGCGCGTGGTGGCGGGCTCGGCCGCGCGCATCCTCGAAGACCTCGCCTGGCTAGGCCTCGACTGGGACGAAGGCCCGATCGCGCAGTCGTCGCGAACGCATGTCTACGAGGCAGCGCTCGAACGGCTCGCTGCTGCCGGCCTGACGTACCCGTGCGACTGCTCGCGCGCGGAGATCGCGCGCGCAGCGAGCGCGCCCCACGCAGGAGAGGAGGGGAAGGAGACGATCTATCCGGGAACGTGTCGGGACGCCCCGCGCGACCGGGTGCTCAAGCGAGACCCCGCGATCCGGCTGCGGGTCCCGGAGGACGCGCGCATCGCCTTCGAGGATGCCGTGTGCGGAGCGGTCGAGGAGAACGTGGCGCGGACAGCAGGGGACTTCGTCCTCCGGCGAGGTGACGGCGTCTTTGCCTACCAGCTCGTCGTTGCGATCGATGACGCCGAGATGCGCGTGAGCCACGTCGTCCGTGCGGACGATCTGCTCGGCTCCACCGCGCGGCAGATCCTGCTCATGCGCCTGCTCGGGTATGCGTCGGTGCCGGCGTACGCGCATGTCCCGCTCGTCGTGGCGCCGGGCGGCGAGCGCCTCGCCAAGCGAACACGTGGCGCGACGGTTCGGGAGCTCGCTGCTGCCGGCATCGCGCCGGAGACGATCATCGGAGTGCTGGCGCGTGGGCTCGGCCTGGTGTCGGCCGTCGGCCCTAGTCCGCTCACGCCGAGAGAGGTCGCCGCCGCGCTTCGTCCGCCGAGCGAGTGGCGCAGATCACCGTGGCCGATGCCGATCGAGTGGTCGCGCGCCGAGCCCGATCAGGGCCGTAGCGCGAAGTAGACGCCGGCCGCGATGCTCGCGAGCCCGACGAGCACCCAGACGAGGATCCACGTCCGCGCATTCGACGCGGGCTCCGGCGGCGGGGGCGACCAACGCGACGGGACGGCCGGCGGGCGCGAGGACGCGCGCGCGGGCGGTGGCAAGGGCGGCTTCGTGCTGATGCGCGGCGGGGGCGACGAGCCGATGAGCGGTCGAGCGTGGATGAGCGTGGGCCCGGTCACGTCGACGGGACCATTACCGAGCACGACCGGTATCGTCACTGCGAAGGCATCGGTGCCGGGAGGCGAAGCGGAGAATGACGTCGGCCTGACCGCCTCGACGTCGTTCGGAGCCGTGCGCGCATGCTCGATCGCTGCAGCGAACGCGTTCGCGGAGGGATAACGGTCTTCACGTTCGCGTGCGAGCGCGCTCAGGACGACGACCTCGAGCGCGGGGGTCACGCGGCCATCGGCATTCGGACGTTTGCTCGGTGGTTCGAGATCGCTCGTGAGGTGCGCGGTCAGGACGTTGAGCGGTGTCGCGCCGGTGAACGGCGGCGCGCCGGTCAACATCTCGTAGAGGATGATGCCGGCGGCGTAGACGTCGCAACGGGCATCGAGCTCGTCCCCGCGAGCCTGCTCGGGCGACATGTACTCCGGCGTCCCGAAGACCATGTTGTGCGTCGTGAGGTTGGTCGTCCCCAGGCCGGAGCCGGTGATGATCTTCGACATACCGAAGTCGACGACGATGGCCTTCGTCCCGTTCTCGAGAAGGACGTTCGCCGGCTTGAGATCGCGATGGATCACGCCTTGAGCGTGGGCTGACGTCAGGCCCTCGAGCACCTGGACGAGGATGTGGAGCGCGCGATCGACGTCGATCAGTCCCGACTCGAGGACGGCGGCGAGAGACGCGCCGTCGATCTTCGGCAGCGCGATGTAGAGGAGGCTCCTCCCGGGCTCTTCACCGGGGAGCTCGCCGAAGTCGAGGATCGGGCACACGTGCTCTCCCTCGAGGCGCCGGAGGATCGCCGCCTCCCGCTGGAAGCGCCCGCGGATCTGCTTGTCGCCCGCGAGCGCATCATGCATGACCTTGAGGGCGACGGGCTTCCTGTCGCTCGTGCGGATCGCATCGTGCACGACGCCGGTGCCGCCCTCGCCGAGGACGCCGAGGACCTCGTACTTCTCGGCGACGATCCGCTTCACGGGCGCGTCCACGACCGCATCCTATCGCGATGCGGCGCCTCCAGGGCGCGCCGTCTTGTTCTTTGTGGCCGGCGCCTACTTCGTGGCGCAGGCGGCGCGGATCTTCGGGGAGACGGACCGAGCGTCGAGCCGGATCTCGCCGTCGCTGCTGGCCTTCCATGCGGAGCACGCTCCGGCGGCAAGCCCGGGGGCATCGAGGGCGACATACGCTTCGAGGAGCGCGCGATGGATCGAGGCGAGCTGCGGGCGAGTCAGCTCACCCGACCCGAGGAGGCGGTTGCCCTTCGCGACCGCGTCGACGTAACGGCCTGCGCGGACGTCGGCCAAGAGGGGCGGGATGTCGGCCTCCGCATGGCGCTGCGCTTCGTAGGCCTGCCCGCCGCCCTCGGTGCGCGTGCGCTCGGCGGCCGCGCGCGCCGCCTTCTTCCCTTCCTCGGTGAGTGAGAGATCGACGAGCGGCACGAGGATCACGTCGCCGCGGAGGAGCTTCTGCTTCCCGTCGCGTCCGTTGTAGACGTCGAGCTCCCACGACTTGTTGACGTCGCCGAGGTAGCGCTGTGCCAGCGCGGGCATGGTCTCGTGCTCTGCGGCGATGTGGGCGACGACGGCCGGGATCGCGATCTCCTGGTTCGGCACCGGCGGGACCCATGCCACGGCGCCGTTCGCTCGCGCGAGCGTGTCGGCGCGGCGGGGGTCTCCGAGGAAGATGCGCGCGAGCACGAACCACGTCTCGCCCTCCTTCACGCGGTGATGTGCGGGCGCGGGGATCTCGAGCGGCTGGCCTGCGACGATCGCGCTTCCTCCGTGCGCGTCGAGCGCGTTGGCGCCGGCGATCGCGGACTCGAAGCGAGGTGAGCCGTAGAAGCGGATCGCGATCTGAGCGAGCGTCTCGCCCTGCGAGACGACATGGCCGAACGCGGAGGCATCCGACGGAGCGAACAGCAGCGCCGCTGCGAGGCCACCGAGGACGAGGGCTCGTAGCTTCATCGTGCATCCTTTCCAGCGTCCTCGGAGGACAAGCTCATGATCACGTCGAGAGTGACGATCTCGCCGGTGACGATGTCGACCTCGCGCTCGACTGCGGATGGAGCGTCCGGATGGGTGAGCGTGACGAAGTGCTTGCCGGGGACGAGCGGGATCGCGCGTGCGAATGGCGTCGTCTCGACCAGTTGACCGTCGACGCGGACGTATGCCCACGGCGTTGCCACGACGCGAAGGCCGCCTGCGCGCTCCGGTGCGAGCTCGAGCGTGCGCGATCCCGCGGAGCGAGCCTCGCGCGCCTCGCGCGCCTTGGCGCTCCCGCCTTCGTTCGCGACGACGCCGATCGCGAAGACCGACGTCACGAGAGCGAAGCCGAAGAGGGCGCGCCCGAGGCCGATCGGGCGACGCGCCGTGATGCGCGGGCTGCTCGCCGGACGGCCCCCGAGCGGGCGCCCGATCGGCCGGCTCGGTTCGAGCGCTTGCGATGCGGGGTCTCGTCCGCCGTCCTTCGCTTCGTCTTTCGGGCCGAAGCCACAGTCGATGAGCGCTTGTCGGACCAGCGCCGCCGGATCTTCGCGCGTCTCGGCCCGGAGCGCTGATTCGAGACGCTCCTTCACGGCCCCCGCGGACGGGTAGCGGTCGTTGGGCGACTTCTCGAGGAGGCGCATCACGATCCGCTCGACGGCGCGCGGACAGTGAGGGGCGCGCTCGCGGAGCGGCGCCGGCGCGTCGCGACGGATCCGCTGCGCCGCGCTTCGTTTCGCGGCGTCGTCTCCCGGCGTCTCGAAGGGACGCGAGCCGCTCAGCAGCTGATAGAGGACGACGCCGAGCGAGAAGAGATCGCTTCGTCCGTCGACGAAGTCGCCGAGGATCTGCTCCGGTGACATGTACGCCGGTGTTCCGAAGGCGTCCTTCAGCTGCTCCGGCGCGATCCGTCCCGATGCGGTGATCCCCTCCGTCCCGAGCGTGTCGCTCATGCTCGACGTGCGCGGACGCTGCGCGATGCCGAAGTCGATCACCTTCACGTGCCCCGTCCGCGAGAGCAGTACGTTGCTCGGCTTCACGTCGCGATGAACGACGCCGCGCTCGTGGATGTGCTCGAGCGCGGCGCAGACTCCGCACGCGACCGCGAGCGCCGCCGGGACGCCCAGCGTCGCCTTCTTCGGGCTCTTGTCCTGTGGCCGCGCACGTGTGCGCGCGCGCCGCGACGAGGGGTCGTCCTTCGTGGCAGCGAGCACGTCCTCGAGCGACGGTCCGTCGACCCACTCGAGCACGACGTACGGGCGTCCGGAGTCCGTGCGGCTCGCCTCGAGGAGCAGCACGATGTTCGGGTGAGCGAGATCGGCGAGGATCTTCGCCTCGCGATCGAGCTGCTCTCCGAACGAAGACGTCGGTGCGATCTGCGTCTTCAGTGTCTTGAGGGCGACGACGCGTCCGAGCGGCTCCTGGACGGCCTTGAAGATCGTCGAGAGCGCGCCCGATCCGATGGTCCCTTCGACCCGGTAGCCGCCGAAGCGGGTCTCGTTCATGGCCGGATGACCTCGGGGAGGACGTGGCGTGTGATGCTCATCACACGCGACCTGGTGCCGCTCGCCGGAAGTCTGGCGGGATTCTCTCATCGCCCCCACGAGGGTGAGGGCGATGAGAGAATCCCTGTCGTTCCGAACGTCTGGCTCGCGGCATGATGTACTCATTTCCCGTGCCTTCACCCGAACGGAGTTCGGGTGAAGGACACTAGTTGGCGAAGAGCGAGACCCCGGTCATGGCGGACGGAATCGGGATCCCCATCAGCTCGAGCATCGTCGGCGCGACGTCGCAGATTCGGCCTTGGGGCCGGAGCTTGGCTTCCCGGTTCGCATCGTCGACGTAGAGAAGCGGCACCGGGAAGAGCGTGTGGGCCGTGTGCGGCTGGCCCGTCGCCGGATCGATCATGAGCTCGCAGTTGCCGTGATCGGCGGTGATGAAGAGGGCACCGTGCTTCGCACGCACGGCGTCGGCGATGCGGCCGATCCCGGCGTCCACGGCCTCGACGGCGGTGACCGCCGCGTCGAGCACGCCGGTGTGGCCCACCATGTCCGGGTTCGCGAAGTTGACGACGATGAAGTCGAACCTGTCCGACTCGATCGCGCGCACGACCGCGTCGGCGACGCCAGCCGCGGCCATCTCGGGCTTCTGATCGTACGTCGCCACGTCCTTCGGCGACGGGATCATCTGGCGCTCTTCGCCCTCGAATGCCTCCTCGCGCCCGCCGTTGAAGAAGTACGTCACGTGAGCGTACTTCTCGGTCTCGGCGCAGCGGAACTGGGTGAGACCGGCGCGGGCGATGATCTCGGGGAAGATGTCCGGATACGTCTCCTTCGGGAAGGCGATCGGGAGCCCGAGCTTCGCGTCGTAGGTCGTCATGCAGGCGTAGCTGCTGAACGGCGCCTTCGCGTCGCGGGGGAACTCGGTGAAGCCTGCCGTCGCCAGCGCGCGCGTGAGCTCACGGGCGCGGTCGGGGCGGAAGTTGAAATGGAGCGCGGCGTCCTTCACCTGGTCGACACCGGCGTAGTCGCCGACCACGAACGGCTCGACGAACTCGTCGCTCTTGCCCGCTGCGATGCTCTCCTGCACCGCGGCGATCGGATCGGCATGCCTCGGCGCGTCGGCGGGCACGATCGCGCGGTACGCCTTCTCGACGCGCTCCCAGCGGTTGTCGCGGTCCATCGCCCAGTAACGACCGCTCACGGTGCCGATGACGCCCTTGCCGGCGAGCTTCTCCTGGAGCTGAACGAGGTAGCCCGGGGCGGTGCCGGGCATCACGTCGCGTCCGTCGAGGAAGGCATGGACGACGACGGGGACTCCAGACGCGTGCGCGGCGTCGATGAGCGCGAAGAGCTGGTTGATGTGGCTGTGCACTCCGCCGTCGGAGAGGAGGCCGAGGAGGTGGAGCCTTCCGCCGGCGCTCTTCGCGTGCGCGAGCACGTCCCCGATCACCGCGTTCTTGACGAGGGAGCCGTCGATGACGGCGTTGTCGATCCGCATGATGTCCATCAGTGCGATGCGACCGGCGCCGAAGTTGAGGTGGCCGACCTCGCTGTTGCCCATCTGGCCGGGGGGCAGCCCGACGTCGGGGCCGCTCGTCCCGATCAGGCCGTGCGGGTAGCGCGCATAGAGAGCGTCGAGCGCCGGCGTCTTCGCGAGGCGAACGGCGTTCGCGTCGGCCTCGGGCCGCTCGCCGAGGCCGTCGAGGATCATGAGGATGACGGGGCGGGGACGTGCTTGAGCTGCCATCGAGGCCGACCATAGCGCATCGCCGTGACCGCGCGGAGCCCAGCGGCACGAACGTCTGGCAGAGCGCGCTCACGCTGCGGCGTTGACGTCCGTCTTGACGTAGACGTCTTTCGCAACGCGTCGTCGTGCGAATCACTCTGTCGTGACCGTGCCGCTTCCGTACGCCGCGTGCCGGGCCCCCGGTATCGATCGCTTCGCGTCCACGTATGGTCGCGCTTTGCAGCAGCGCTCACGCGTGTGCACGTGAGCGGCTCATCCTCCACCGCATGCCGTGTCCAGAGGACGAGGAGCTCGCGACCACCGCATGGTGCGTCGCCGCGTACCGAAGTGGTTCGGGCGCCGGGACACTTCGCAGGCGTCGGTCGACGCCTGCGAAGCAATCGCTAGCGAGCGAGGTCGATACGCACACTCGCGCCCAGTCTGTTCTTACCTAGAACTCCCCGCTGCGCGACGCTTGCTGCCTCGTCGGCAGAGGCATTCGGTGCCCTGCGCGCCCCAGGGGCCGCTCGACCAGTGCCTCGGTGAGCGTCTTCAGCCGTTCAGTCCGTCAGTTTGGCGCCCCTGCCAACGGATGGTCGAGGGGCCCCATCGTTCTCCTCTTTCGGTCAGAGAGAACGGCCGGCTGCATTCACATAGGGCCTATTCAATTCACGACCGACTGACTTTTGGAGAAAGCGAGTGTCCAAAAGTAGCCATACTGATCGGCTCCGGCCAGTACGGTGCCTACGCACTTTGCGTCAACTAGGAAGGTTCCGCCGTTGCCACTGAGTCGGACAGGGTAGAGATCGTCCACCGGGATCGCTTGAACGGTAAACAGCTGTGACGGCTGCGCCCACCAGCCCGAATCCGGGCCGTAGTCGTAGTCGAGATAGAAGTTGGGCGCTGTTACCGAGTTGCTCTTCAAAATTGAGCCGCCATACGTCGCATTATAGCTGTGCATCATCCAGCTTTTGGCGAAGAACGACCAGGGGCTGTACAGTCCGGCCGTTCCACCGCCGCCCCACATGCCGTTGAGCGACATCTTGATGCTTCTGGTGGCGCCCGCCGGCGTTGTGTTGAGATAGTTGTATGCGTCTTGCACGCAAGGTCGCGTCGCGGCTTTGCTGGGTAATGTGCTGAGCAACAGTGCGGCAACGGTCGCGGCACCACAAATCCGTGCAACCCAAGAACGAATGCGCATCGGGGCCTCTTCTGGTGATCGGCACTGCAGCAACCTCGAAGTCCGGTTCGAGGTTCAAATGCGAGCTGAGCGTATGGTGCACGATTGGGCTCGTCAATTGATTTTGACATTTAGATCGAATGTGTCGATTTGGATGATTTTGGTAAATGGGGCTACGTTACTGGTTGGCTCGGGCTACGTTCGGCGCCGTCGGGCGCGCCACGGCTGATGCTCGAAGAGGAGCTCAACTTGAGTCGTGGGCTGCGGTGGTCCGCGCGGACGGGCTTGCGCGACCCTATTCGCCTCAGCGGGAGGCCCGTCGAGACCCTGCTCGGGGTGGCGCGATCCAGGCACACTCGTCAACGCCGGACGTCAATGACCGCGCGGGAGGGGACGGGCCTGAGGGGGGGGCTCGGGACGAAGCGCCCGAGCGTCCGCGTTGAAAGCTGCGGCGCAGCCCTCGAGCGGACCGTTGAGGTTGATCGTCAGGCCCTCGGGCCAGGCCCGTTTCGGTCGAGGTGGCGTGCGAGCGCGGCCACCTCTCGCTCTTCGTCCTGTTCGAGCAGCTCGTCTTCGTGCTGGGGCTCCGGTTCGCTCGCCTCCACGTCGACACGCATGCGTGCGGCGCTCCTGCTCGCCGTCTCGACGATGCTGCGCGCGAGCGCGTGCGGATCGGCGGCGCCGAGCACGACGGTCTTCTCCTTCACGCCGTCACGGTAGACGATCTCGACGACGCTCCCGCTGCTCGGCACGTAGGCCCAGCTCCCATCGGCGCCGCGCCGGATGCCCCAGCCGCCGTACTTCGTCCAGTCATAGTCGACGACCCTGCACGAGATCACGCTCTCGAGCGGGATGGTCGGACCCCAGAGGCCGTACTTCACGTGGATCGCGCGCTCGGTGACGACGAAGCGCAATACGCCGAACAGGATCGCGAGCAGGAAGAAGATGACGGCGAGCAGACCCATTCCGATGGTCCAGAACGGGACGATCGAACGCGGCATCGGCCGTGTCGAAGCGTCGTTGAAGAGCGGCACCGAGATCGCCTGAAAGAGGATGAAGAGCCCGGGGACGGCCAAAAGCAGCGCCATCTTCCGCGACACGCGCTTGTCGCGATGAAGGACCCTCGTCCCGTCGTGCATGTACTTCGCCTCGAATGCGTCGTTCTTCATTCCCAGGGCGATCCTCCGGTCGTCAGGTCGCTTCATCCTCATCAATAGATCCACGGCTGCCGTTGCAAAGGGGAACGTAGACGTAGACGTTGACGTCGTGGTCGTGGTCGTGGTCGTGGACCTTGACGTGGACCTGAACGTGGACGTGGACCACCACTCGTTGACGACTAGATCATCTTGCTCAGCATCCCGACGACGCCTTCGAGGAGCCGAATTCCCGTTTCGTAGCGTTCCTCCGCTACGAGCTTCCTGAGCTTCATCACGTCGAGCGAAGCGGCGCATTCCATGGCTTCGCCCCGGGCGATCTTGTAGTGCTTCGCGCTGTCGGCTCCCGACCACCGACCGGCTCCTTCCGCAATGTTTCGCACGACGGATTCCGCCGCTCGGACGAGCTGGTCCGCTCGCTCGGCGTGGCCTTTCGGAAGATCGCCGGTGATGTCACCGACGAGGGCGAGAAACTCGATGGCACGGCGGTACACATCGAGTCGCTGGAAACTGAGCATGCCGCCCCTTCGGCCAGCGTCTCCGATGGTTGCGGGCATACTCGTCAACGCTGATCGTCCACGTCCACGTCGTCGTCCACGTCAAGGTCCACGACCACGTCAACGTCAACGTCAACGAACGACTCGGCCTATCCGATGAACCCGACCGGCGCGGCTGTGGCTTGAGCCGCGGGCGTCGATCGCTTAACAGATCGCTCGTGCCCTGGATTCGTGCCGTCCTTCGAGGTCAGAAGGTCCTTGCTCGTGTGAAGTCCGACGGCTCCTTCGACGCTCCGGGTGGGCGTGTCGAGATCCGCTACAAGCCGACCGATCCGCGTGCGTACCGCGCCGGCGAGCGGAACCTCGAGCGTATTCCCGGCGAGGAGCTCCTTCCGGACGACGCGGTCGTCGCCGGCGAGGAGGTCGCGAAGCCCGCGACCAACTCGACCAACTCGACCAACTCGACCAAGGCGAAGGAAGAGCGCTCGGCGGCGCGCAAAGCCGAGGCTGCCGCCAAGGCGCTCGCGCCGGGCGCCGTGCCGAAGGACGCGTGGACGGTCTACGCCGACGGCGCGTGCTCCGGGAATCCTGGCCCTGCGGGCCTCGGGATCGTCCTCGTCGCGCCCGACGGCAAGACGCGGGTCGAAGGCTACGAGTACCTCGGCAGTGCGACGAACAACGTCGCCGAGCTCACGGCGATCTTGCGCGCGGCCGAGATCGTCCCGCCGGGCGCGGCGTTCGTGCTCCACACCGACAGCCAGTATTCGATCGGTGTGCTCACGAAGGGCTGGAAGGCGAAGGCCAACCAGGAGCTGATCGCGAGCGTGAAGAGCGCGCTGGCGAGCCGCCACAACTACCGGCTCGTCTATGTGCCCGGCCATGCCGGGGTGGAGCTCAACGAGCGCGCCGACGAGCTCGCGCGCGAGGCCGTCTCGCGGCGCGCGTCCCGCCTCCCAGCCGCCCCACCCGTTCCGCAATCGGCGGGCTGATCGGCTCGCCTTCCCGGGGAAGCACGGCCGCCTGCCTGGAAAAACGGGCCTGATCGTGGGTATGCTGGCGCCCCCAGATGGCCGCACGCGTGCACCCTTCCTCCGTTGTTTCCGACAAGGCCGAGCTTGGTGATGGAACCCAGGTTTGGCTCTTTTGCCAAATCCGGGAAAACGTCCGCATCGGCAAGGGATGCATCCTCGGTAAGGGCATCTACGTCGACGCCGACGTCACCATCGGCGACAACGTCAAGATCCAGAACAACGCCTCCATCTACACGGGGGTGACGATCGAGGACGGCGTCTTCGTCGGCCCGCACGTCTGCTTCACCAACGACAAGGTCCCGCGGGCAGTGAACCCGGACATGTCGCTGAAGAGCGCCGACGACTGGCACGTGACGCGCACCCTCGTGAAGGCCGGCGCTGCGCTCGGCGCGAACTCGACGATCGTGTGCGGCGTCACGATCGGCCGGTGGGCGATGGTTGCATCGGGCTCCGTCGTCACGAAGGACGTCCCCGATCACGCGCTCGTCATGGGCAACCCTGCGCGCATCCACGCATGGGTGTGCGCCTGCGGAAAGCGCGTCCACATCGACGAGCACGAGAAGCGCGGCGCGTGTACCTGCGGCCGCACGCTCGTCATGGAGCCGGCGGCGGACGGGGAGCGGTCCGGCGACGGGAATCGCGGCGTCGTTCGCGTCGCCTGAAAGGGGTCGAGCATGGCGAGCATCTTCCGCAAGGGCCTCTTCGAGGGGCACGTCGCCGTCGTCACCGGCGGTGGAAGCGGCATTGGCCTCGCCACTGCGCGCTCGCTCGGCGAGCTCGGCGCGAAGGTCGCGATCTGCGGGCGCAACCCCGAGAAGCTCGCGGCGGCGGAGGCGACGCTCCGCGAGAGCGTTCCCGGCATCGAGCTCTTCTCGGCCTCGTGCGATATCCGCGAGGTCGAACAGGTCAACGCGTTCGTCGACGCCGTCGGCGAGAAGCTCGGACGCGCGACGATTCTCGTGAACAACGCCGGCGGCCAGTTCCCCACGACCGCGGAGACGCTCTCTCCCCGCGGGTGGGAGGCCGTCGTGCGCAACAACCTCAACGGGACCTTCTTCGTCACGCAGGCAGTGGGGACGAAGCACATGATCCCGTCACGCCGCGGGCGCGTCGTGAACGTCATCGCGAACATCGCGCGTGGCTTTCCGGGCATGGTCCACACGGGCGCCGCGCGCGCGGGGGTCGAGAACATGACTCGCACGCTCGCGGTCGAGTGGGCGCAGCACAACATCCAGCTCAACGCCGTCGCGCCGGGCGTCATCCGCACGACCGGCACCGATCAGTATCCGCCCGAGCTCGTGGAGATGAGCCGCCAGAAGACGCCGATGAAGCGTCTCGGCACCGCGGGCGAGGTCGCCGAGCTCATCGTCTATCTCGCGTCCGATGCCGCGTTCTTCGTCACCGGCGAGTGCTGGTACATCGACGGCGGCGCGCATCTTTGGGGCGACAACTGGATCATCCCCGACGTCGATCCGCCTCCGCCGCCGGCGATCGTCGCGGAGCTGGGAAGTAGATAGGGCGAGGACGTGAGGTCCGAGGCGGAGAGCGACGAGCGGCAGCTCGCGGAGGATCCGATTGCCGGTCCGGCCGGTGACGCCTCAGGCGAACCTGTCCCGATCGCACCTCCGGCGGCGACGCCCGAGCCGCTCGGACAGCCGTCCGAGGAGCCGTTCGCGTCCGGTCGCTCGGTCTCGCCGTTCCAAGCGGACGTGCCGGCAAGCCCGCTCGCTCCGCCGCTCGAGCCTGCTCGAGTCGCGAGCGAGGGCGTGCTCCCCCCCTTCGGGGACCACGAAGCGCGCCCGTGCGAACCTGCACGGGAGCCTCAGGTGCCCGAGCCGAAGCCGACGTTCATCATCACGTTCCGGCAGTGGATCCACGACTACTTCCTCGGCGACAGCCCGTCGTTCGGCCTCGCGCTCGTGCCGTTCTGCTTCCTCTCGATGCTCCTCTTCACGAGGCATCCGCGCACGAACTTCATCTTCGACGAGCAGGAGGCGCTCCTCGCGAACCCATTCGTGCGGAGCATCGCGGAGGCGGAGCCGAAGTTCCGCTGGCTCGACGCGTTCCATCGTGACTTCTGGGGGCTCGGTCCCGAGCGCAGCATCGGCTCGTATCGTCCGATTCCGAACCTCGTCTGGCGCGCGCTCTGGGGGCTCGGGGCGCGCGATCAAACGCCCTTCCTCCATCACTGGATCAACGTCCTTCTCCACGGCGCGAACGGCGCGCTCGTGTGCGTGCTCGCCTACGCGCTGACGAAGCGGCGCGGCGTGTCGTGGCTCGCCGGAGCTGCCTTCACGGCGTCTGCGGTGCTCACGGAGGCGGTCAGCGGTGTCGTCGGGATCGCCGACGTCCTCGGCGCGACGGGGACGCTCCTCGCGCTCCTCGCGCTCACGCGAAAGCTCCCGTGGATGGGGCTCGGCGTCTTCCTGGGCACGCTCTTCGGCCTCTACTCGAAGGAGAGCGCGCTCTGCTGCGTCCCGCTCCTTCCGCTCGGCGCGCTCCTGCTCGCGCCGACGACGCATCCGGACAAACCGCGCCGCTGGCTCCGTGCGGTCGTCGCGTTCGTCGCCGCCGCGGGTGCATTCGTCCTCTACGTCGAGGCGCGGCGGAGGATGTTCCCTGCGCCGATCCCGAGCGAGCTCTCCGTCGAGGCGAACGCGCACAAGGGCCTCGGCGGCCGCGCCTTCGCTGCGATCCTCCGCTGGTACGCGCAGCCGACGTTGCCCAAGGATCCGCTGAACAACCCGCTCGTGAACGTCGACGGGCTCCATCGCGTCGGCGGCGCTCTGCGCGTGTGGTGGCGCGGGCTCGTGCAGGTCGTCTGTCCGCACACGCTCTCGGGTGACTATTCGGCGCCGCAGGAGCCGGCGCCCGCGACGCTGTTCTCTCCCGAGATCATCCTCGGCGCTCTCGCGATGGTGCTCCCGTTCCCGCTTGCGGCGTGGCTCGGGATCCGCTCCTGGCTTCGTCTCCGGAAGCAGAGACGTGAAGACGCGCTCGTGCAGCGGGGCGGCGGCGCCGCTCCGGCTCAGGCAGGGCATCCCGAGCTCGGCTCGGCGAGCAAAAAAAACGACGTGGCCGCGATCCCGAAGTCGAACGGCCTTCCCGATCCGTCGCTCGTCGTCGCGTTCGGTGGGCTCTGGGTCGTGCTCTCGTTCTTCCCGGTGTCGAACGTGCCGGTGCTCCTGCCGACGGTCCGCGCCGAGCGCTTTTGGTACTTCCCGGTCATCGGCACGAGTCTCCTCCTCGCGGTGCTCTTCGGCTGGGTCGTCGATCGCGTGCGTGCGCGGGGCACCCGTGTCGCGCAGCGCGCGCTCGTCATCGGCACGGTCGCGTTCTTCCTGTTCCAGGCCTTCGCCGCCCGCAGTCACGCGAACGACTACACGGACGACCTCTCGTTCTGGGACGCGACCCGCAAGGCGGTACCGCGGAGCGCGAAGGCGCATCTGAACTATTCCGTCATGAAGGGCGCGCGCGGCGACCTCGAGTCGCGCCTCGCGGCGAACGGAGTCGCGCTCGAGCTCGCGCCTCAGTGGCCGATGGCGAGCGTCTACTACGGCGACACGCTCTGCCGTCTCCACCGCGCACCCGAGGCGTGGCCGCACTACGTGCACGGCTTCGGGCTCGCGCCGAACGACGTGAACCTCATCGCGCTCGGGGTCCAGTGCCTCTGGGACGAGAAGCTCCTCGCCGAAGGCTCGAGCGTGCGGACCGAGCTCGACGCCCTCAAGGACAAGCACCCGGGCTCCTGGCTCGAGTACATCGTGAAGGATGTGATCGAGCACGGTGAGGAGCACAACGGGGTCGACCCGAAGTATCGTCCTCGTGGGTACAACGAAGGCCCGAAGGACTGACGCGGGATAGCGCGAAGAGCTGCCATGGCGATGGACCTGCGAACGAGCCTCCCTGCCGCTGCCATCGTCATCGGCTGCACGCTCGTCGTCACGGTCCGCGTCGCGCTCGCGCCGGCGCCGGTGCCGCGCAGGCACGCGACGCCCGAGGAGCGCGCCGAGATCGCCGAAGCGATCGCCGTGGCCGAGCGCACGTGGGCGGACGAGACCGTGCAGAACTTCCCAGCGGACCGGTGGTCGCAGCGCGACGACTTCCACGGCCGCGAGTACCGCAAGGCGCAGGAGATCGCGGACGAGAAGGGGATCCGCATCGAGGATGTGCTCCGCGCCGTCGATGACGACATCCACCGGAAGCAGGCGAAGACCGGAAGCGAACCGGACGAGCGGAACGCCTACGCTGTCCCGTGCAAGCCGCGCCCCTTCTACGACTGAGCGAGCATGGGGCGCCTCGCTGAACGTACGGCTGTCCGACTCGCTCTCTTCGCGCTCATCGCGACGGCGCTGGTCTGGACGCTGCTGCCCACCGCGGCGTGGTTCAACGAGTTCCGCGACGCACAGGTGCTCACGCTCCACGAGCGCGCGGCCGTCGACTCCGTGCTTCGCTTCGGTCAGCTGCCCCTCTGGGACCCTTGGTACTGCGGTGGCATCCATGGGCTCGGAGAGCCGCAGAGCCGGTTCGCCTCGCCGGCGTTCCTCCTGAGCCTCCTCTTCGGCGTCGAGCGCGCCGAGCTGCTCGTCGTCTTCGGCTTCACCGTGCTCGGGATGGAGGGGACGTACCGCTGGCTGCGGCTCCGCGTGAGCGATGCGAGCGCAGCGCTCCGCATCGCGCCGATCTTCGCGCTCTCGGGGCACTTTGCGGCCGCCTACTACCGCGGGTGGACCAACTTCTTCGGCTTCGAGCTCGTGCCGTTCGTGTTGCTCGGCATCACGCTCGCTGCGCGCGGACGCGCGGCGGGGATCGCGGTGAGCGCGATCGCGTTCGCCATGATGATCGGCTTCGGTGGGACCTTCGCCGCGCCGCTCGTTGCGGTCGCGGCGGTCGTCGAGGCCGCGCGCGCCATCAGCGAGCAGCCGCCGGGACGGCGTCTGCGAGCGATCGTGATTCTGAGCGCGCTCGCGAGCTTCATGCTCGCCGTCGCCGCCGTTCGCCTTCTGCCTCTCGCCGAGACGCTCGCGGCCCAGCCGCGCATCATGGCCGGGACGCCCGGGCATACGCCGAAGAAGCTGCTCTGGTTCCTCGTGAAATCCCTCGAGGTGAAGGATTGGAACGTCGAGGACGCGGGCAGCTTCTACGTCGGCGCTGCGTTCGTCGCGCTGGTCGCGCTCGGCGGATCGGAGCGGAGGTCGATTCGGCCGCTCGTCGTGGTCGTCATCTTCCTCTGGCTCGCGGCCGGATACGCGCGCAAGCCCGCGCTCTTCGCGCTGCTCCGCGAGCTTCCGGTGCTATCGGCGCTGCGCTACCCCGAGCGTTTCCTCTGGCTCGCGATCCTCTATGCGAGTGAGCCGGCGGCGAACGCACTTGCGAGGCTGCCGCGTCTCGGCGACGGCAAGCACTGGCGCTTCGGAGCGAACGCCGTTCTCACGCTCACCGTCGTCGCGACGGTGGGCCTGCAGATCAAGACCTTCGCCGACGTCGGGAAGGGGCGCGAGCTCGGTGTCGTCGCCGTCGATCGGATGAAGGAGTTCCGTCAGTCCCGCGGCAATCGCTGGCTCGCGGCCCACTACGACCGCATCGGCGCAGGGTCGCTCTCGTGCTGGGAGACGCATCCGGTCACGATGTCGCCGAAGCTCCGCGGCGATCTCGCTGCCGAGGAGTACGTCGCCGATCCCGAGCTCGGCAAGGCGGAGCGCGTGTCCTGGTCGCCGAACGAGATCGTCGTCCACGCGACGATGGCGAGCGCGGGCCGGCTCATGATCAACCAGAACTGGCATCCCGGCTGGCGCTCGTCGGTTGGTCAGGTCGTCTCGGACGACGGCCTCCTCGCGGTCGACCTCCCGGGGGGCGAGCGCGACGTGAAGCTCTCGTTTCGGCCGAGGTCGGCGCTCGCCGGCGGTGCCGTAACGGTCGTCGCGCTCGGCTCGCTCGTGCTCCTCGTGCTCGGTGCCCGCCGCGGGCGTGTTCCGTTCCGTCGCGGCGCCGTCGTGAGGACCACGGCCCTCGTGCTCGCGCCATGGGCGGTGCTCGGCGTCTTCGTCGCGACGTGGAGCGAGCCGCGCTATCCCCCGGCGCCGATGAAGAACGCGAACGGTGCGCCGGCGCTCGTCGACGGCCCGGCTCCCGACGCGACGAAGCTCGGGGCGCAGTTCGAGCTGCCGCTCGTCGTGGACGCGGCGCGCGTCGCGGGGCCCGATCCTCTCGCCAATCTCGACATCGACCTCTACTTCCGTCGGACCGGACCGCTCCCGCGCACCACGGGTGTCTTCGTGCACATCGAGCGCCGCGCGGGACAGGAGCCGGTCGAGGAGACGAACGGCAAGGAGAAGACCGAGGATCGCTTCGACGGCGACCATCAGATCGTCGGCGGTAGCTTCTACCTCTCCGACGCGCCGCTCGGCCAGGTCGTGCAGGATGCGTTCGGCGTGCATGTCGGCAAGGCCACACCTGGGCGTTACGACGTGTGGCTCGGGTTTGGCCATGTCTCTGGCCGTCGAGGCCGCGCGAAGGTCACGGAGCCGGGGAAGGCGGCCGTCGACGACAACCGGATTCGCATCGGCTCCTTCGTCGTGCGATGACGGGTACAAGGAGCGATTCATGCGTGTGGTGATCATCGGAGCGGGGGTCATGGGAACTGCGACTGCGCTCGAGCTGGCTCGTCGCGGCGTTCGCGACATCGTCGTCCTCGAGCGCGCGGTCCCCGGCGCGGAAGCGTCGAGCGCCGCCGCAGGCATGCTCGCAGCGCAGATGGAGTCCAAGAACGAGGCCGAGCGTGCGACGTTCGTCACCGCGCGCGACGGCTACGCAGCGTGGGCGGAGGAGCTGCGCGCCTCGAGCGGAGTCGACGTCGGATACCGGCGATGTGGTGCTCTCGAGCTCGCCATGAACGACGAGTCGCTGGAGGCACTGAGGACGCGCGTGGCTTCGGACAGGGCAGCGGGGCTCCGCGCCGAGCTCGTCGACCTCGGCCAAGCTCGCGAGATCGAGCCCGAGCTCACCGCCAAGGTCGCCGGCGCCGCCTGGTTCGCCGATGAAGCCCAGGTCGACCCGCCGCAGCTCCTGCGCGCGCTCCTGGCCGCGGTCGTGCGCGCGGGCGTCGTTCTGCGGAGCGGCGTGACGGTGTCGTCGATCGTCGAGGAGGCGGGGCGTTGCGTGGGGGTCGAGGTGACCGGCGTGCCTGACGGGCGCGAAGCGATCCGAGCCGACGCCGTCATCCTCGCAGCTGGCAGCTGGTCGTCTCTCGTCCCCGGCGTCCCGAGCACGCTCCCGCTCGTGCGCCCCGTGCGCGGTCAGCTCCTCCTGCTCGAAGAGCGACCGCCGCGCGTCTCCAGGATCCTGGCATCGCACGGCACCTACGTCGTCCCGCGTGGTGACGGGCGCGTCATCTGCGGCTCGACGATGGAAGACGTCGGGCACCGCCGCGAGGTCACGGCCGCGGGGGTGCAGAAGATCCTCGCCGGATCGATCGACGTCGCGCCTTGTCTCGGGATGGCGGAGCTTTCGCGTGTATGGTGCAACTTCAGGCCTCACGCCGAGGGCGGGCCCCAGATCGGGCCGTCGCCGCTCGCCGGCCTCTTCCTCGCGACGGGACATCACCGCAACGGGATCCTCCTCGCAAAGGCCACCGCGGACCTCGTGGCAGACGCCGTCGTCGATCGATGACCGGTCGAGTTGGGTCGCCTCACCTCACGTCGAGTCGAGAGGTCAGCAGCGATGGACAGAGCCCGACAGTGCCCGAACGGAGAGACCCCGAACGGGCATGCGAGCGACCTTCCGCCCTGCCGGAAGCACGGCCTCACGCTGACGACGCAGCGAATCGACCCTTCCCAGGAGCAAGCGGCGCGCGCGCACGGTATGCTCGTGGCCGCCGGAGAAGCCTGGCAGGCTCGCAGGCCCTGACCGTCGTCCGTCGCATGCCCCCGACCCACCACCGGACCTCAGCGTGACGCGATCTCCGAGCACCTTCGCGCTCGTCGTGCCCTGCTTCAACGAGGCAGCGAGGCTGCCGGTGGATCGGTTCGTGGCCTTCGCCGGAGCGAACGACATCCGCTTCGTCTTCTGCAACGACGGCTCGACGGACGCGACGGATGCCGTCCTCGACGAGCTCGTCGCGCGCGCCGGCGGTCGGGCCGAGAAGGTCACGCTGGAGAAGAACCGTGGGAAGGCCGAGGCGGTCAGGCGCGGTCTGCTCCATGCGCTCGAGACGGGCGCCGACGTCGTGGGCTATCTCGATGCCGACCTCGCGACGCCGCTCGAGGAGCTGCCGTCGATGCTCGCTCATTTCGACGAGCCCGACGTGCTCGCGGTGACCGGTGCGCGGATCCAGCTCCAGGGCATGCGGATCGAGCGGCGTCCGCTGCGCCACTACGCGGGGCGAATCTTCGCGACCGCGGCCGCGTTCGCCCTCGGGACCTCCTATTACGACACGCAGTGCGGCGCGAAGCTCTTCCGGCGTGGTCCCGTCCTCGATGCTGCGCTCGCCGAGTCGTTCCACTCTGCGTGGATCTTCGATGTCGAGCTCCTCGGCCGCCTCATGATCGGCGCCGCGCGGAGCGCGAGCGGTCCGCGGACGATCCGCGAGCACCCGCTCACGTGCTGGCGCGACGTCGGAGGATCGAAGGTGCGTCCGTCGACGTTCGTACGTGCGCCGCTCGAGCTCCTGCGCGTCTCGGCCGAGCTCCGACGTTGGCAGGCACGGCGGTCGCGCCAGGGGTCGTGAAGCGCGTGAAGCGCACGTGCCCCGAAGACCGGCGTGCGCCGGTCACCGCTTCTGCGCGAGCGCCCAGTAGCTGAGCCCGGGCAGATTCATGCCGGCGCGCGCCGCTGCGCGTGAGACGGCGTTGTCCGCGCGAAGCGCTGCGTCGACGACCGACGTCACCGCGCGCCCTGCGCTCCACGTCGCCGCCGCGCTCTCAGCGAGCGGGGAGGTGCCCCGTCCGAGCGCCCGCTCCGCGCGCTCCCGCAGGGTCGTGACGAGGCGTGGCGCGAGGAGGCTGTGAAAGAGACCGCCGCGCTCGATGATCCGGAGGCCGGCCGCCTCGAGGACCCGATCGCACTGAGCAGGAGCGTAGCGACGATGATGGAGGAGGAGCTCGTCGTGGCGGCTGAAGAGCGCTTGCCACGCAGGGACGCTGACGAGGACGAGCCCGCTCTCGGGCTCCACGCACGTGTCGACGATCTCCGAGACGAACCCGACGTCGTCCAGGACGTGCTCGATGACGTCGAGCATGAGGATCACGTCGAAGTGGCGAGAGGGCATCGTGCGCGTGAACGAGAACGACGTCCTCCCGGGGCCGGACATGCATCGCTCCTGCAGGCGGGCCATCGTGGCGTCGTCGTAGCTCGCGTCCCAGCACGTGATCGACGCCGGATCGATCGCCGTCTGGAGGCCTTCGCTGAAGAAGGCGTCGCCGGCTCCGCAGTCGAGGACGTCGGGGCGGCGTCCTCGTCCGAGCGCGTTGACGAGAACGGACGTGAAGAACGCGGCGCGGCTCTTCTCCCAGGGGTGACGAGGCCCGTCAGTCGATTCGATGAGGTCCAAGGCGGCGCATTCTAGTGTAGTGAATCCACCACCGCGAGCCCGCCATTCGGCTCGCCCGATCGGGCGAGCTAGCCGAATGGCTCTGACTCGCATCGGGGAAGTCTGATTCTACACCGGCAGTTCTTGTTGGTCGTTCCGTGAGTCCGGAGACGGACTCACTACACCAATGCCCGGCCGATGCGAGAGGACGTCGAGCTCAGAAGATGCCGTATGGCCGGAGTACGCTCGCGCCAGCTCGTGAGCGTACCGTCCGGCTAGAGCCCCCGAGCTACGCGGATGGCCCGTCCGTACGCCGGGCCCCGCGTTCGAGCGCGCCTCTCCGCGCAGACTGGAGTACCGTGCTCCGCCGTGGTGAACGGTTCGAGAGAGCGTCCGCTGAAGCCCGCGTGGCTCCGTGTCCTCGGGGTCGCGGGCCTCGGCCTCCTCCTCGCCCTCTGGGTCTGGGGCGTCATCATCGCCCGGTATCCGGCGTCCGGTGGCGGGGACGGGCCGTTCTTCTTCCGCCTGGTCGAGGCCGCCAAGATCAGCGTTAGCCGCTGGCGCGAGCTGCCCCTGTGGAACCCCTACGAGTGTGGGGGCGTACCGCTCTGGGACAATCCGCAGTCGATCATCTCCGCTCCGCTCGTCCTCCTGCTCCAGCCGTTCGACACCGCGACCACGATCGGCGTGTGGGTGATGCTCCACGTCACGGCGGGCTTCGTCGGGACCTGGCTGTTCTCTCGGGGAGAGCTCGGGGTCTCGCGCCTCGCTGCGTTCGTCGCCTCGTGTCTCTTCGCGTTCAGCGTCTCGCACTCGAATCACCTCTCCGGTGGGCACACCGCGTTCGCCGCCTTCGAGCTCACGCCCCTCGCGCTCTTCTTCTGGCGGCGAGCCGAGACGGATCGACGGATGGCGATCGGCCTCGGCCTCCTCGTCGCGAACATGCTCTACGGAGGCGGCGTGTATGCGCTCGCCAACGTCGGGCTCATGCTCGCGATCGAGACGGTGACCCGACTCCGCTCGCCGGCGCGCGCGCTCCGGATCGTCCGGGCGGGCGCGATCGTCGGGGTGGTGGCCGTGACGGTGGGGGCCGCGCGCCTCCTGCCGGTGATCGATCAGCTCAGGCACCACAAGCGCCGGCTCGGAAGCGAGGTCGATTTCATCGACTGGCAGCTCCTCAAGGACATGTTCCTCGCCCGCTCGCATGCGCTGCACTTCGGTCACGAGTACGTGTGGGGCGAGTACATCTCGTACACGGGACCGATCGTCCTCGTGCTGGCTGCGCTCGGGCTCTTTTTCTCGCTTCGCGACAAGAAGTGGACGCTCGTGGTCGGCGCAGCGCTGCTGCTGCTCATGCTCGGCCACTTCGCGTCGTGGGCGCCGTGGACGTTCTTCAAGACGCACGTTCCGCCGTTCATCTCGATGCGGGGCCCGGCGCGTTTCCGGCTCCTCCTCATCCTCTTCATCGCGGGGTGGGTCGCGATCGCGGTCGACCACCTCCCGCGCATGCTCGAGCGGTTCGCGGGCGGGGTGCCCGCCTTCCGAACGGCGCGCGTGGTCGTCGCGGGGATCGCGCTCTTCGCCGCCGGGGACGTCGCCGGCCATGCGGTCGACGTCATCACGTCGCAATGGAACGGCCCGCCCCCATCGAAGCCGACGCCCTCGACGCGCCTTCATCTCGGCGGCCAGGGCCTCGCCCAGTTCATCGACCAGCCGCGCCAGAACCGCGGGCGCCTCGAGTGCTGGGAAGAGTGGGTGCCGCACTCGGCCACTGCCCTGTGGACCGGGGATCTTCCCCAGGCGAAGGCGATGACGCCCGCGGCCACGGTGTACTCCGTGCACCGTACACAGAACTCCTTCCTCGTCGACGTCGAAGCGCAGGCGGAAGCGCCGCTGCTCTTCAACACCTCCTGGGCGCGCGGCTGGCGAACCAGCATCGGTGCCGCGCGCGAGCAGGGCGGGCAGCTCGTGGTCGACCTGCCTCCCGGTCATCACCGCGTGCGGGTCTGGTACTGGCCCGTCGGGCTCACGCTCGGCTTCGTCCTCACGGGCCTCGGCCTCGTCGGCTCCGTGTTCGGCCTCGTGTACAGGCCTCGTTCACGGACCGCCTGACAGGGCCGCTAGTCCTGAATTCGGCGTCAGCGACGAACGCCAATCAGCATCTGCTGGGCGCCGAGGGCGACGCGGCGGAGGCGAGGCTCGAGGCGTCGAAGGAAAGCGAGCTGCTTCGGGAAGAAGACGATGTACTCGAGCCGTACGTCGTCGAAGCCCGCGCGCCGTAGGAGGCGTCGCGCTTGCCAGGGCCAGAGGAGGATGGCGTCGTCGTCGAACGGGCATGCGGCGACTGCACGGCGCGTGACCGGGTTGAGCGGATTGTGCTCGAACACCACGATCCGGCCGCCCGGGCGGAGGGCGCCTCGCACGGTCGCGAGGACCCCCTCACGCTCGCGCACCGGGACGTGATGGAGGACGCCGGAGAGCACGGCCGTGGCGAAATGAGAGCTCGGCAGTGTCTCGATCTCGGTATGGAGCCGAGCCGACGGAGCACGCTCGCGCGCCTCGGCAAGGCTCACCGAGGATGGGTCGTAGCCGTGGACCTCTTCGATCTCGCGGGCGAAGCGCTCGGTGAGGTTGCCTGTACCGCAGCCGTAGTCGAGGAGCGGACCGCGCAGGAGTCCCTTACGGCGGAGGCAGTCGACCTTGTAGTCGTGGAAGTAGGCGGGGTCCTCTCCGCTCGCCGCAACGCTCGAGCGGTGAAGGTCCTCGTACGAATCCGCGTAGCTGTCGAACTTCTGTTCGGCCTGTTCTTGCACGGGGGACGTTCCTCGAACGGGTTTCCATACTAGACTGCGCCGCTCGATGCGACGCGAGCTTCGATGGAAGAGAAGGGGCCTTCACCGGCTGTTCTTCTTCTTCGTTCTCCTGCCGATGCTCTGCGTGTTCCCGTACCTCAAGGTCGTGAACAACCCGAACGAGTTCGTTCGCGTCTACACCGTGATGTCGCTCGTCGAGAGCGGCTCGTTCCGCATCGACGAGCAGGTCCAGACCTTCGGCTGGGTCAACGACATGGCCCGCGTGAAGGGCAAGGACGACGGCGTCGACCACTACTACATGGTGAAGGCGCCGGGCATCGTCTACGCGGGCATCCCCGGCTACTTCATCTTCTCCAAGGTCGTCGCGCCGCTGATCGGTAAGAAGTACCCCGGTGTGCACGGCGGACACGTCACCGCGGCGAGCAAGCCTCCCGGCGTGGAGGCTCATCCGTCGACGCAAGACGAGAAGATGGCGTGGCTCCGGATGAGCACCTGGGCGATCCGCATCTTCGGTTCGCAGATCCCGTGCTTCCTCTTCTTGCTCTGGCTGGAGAGGTACCTTCGGACCTTCTCGCCCGACCCGGGGATCCGCTACGTCGCCGTCGCCGCGGCCGGGCTCGGCACGAACTTCCTCGCGTACACGCACATGTTCGCGAGCCACTCGCAGTATGCAGCGATCGCGTTCCTCGCCTTCGCGCTGATCGAGACGGAGCGCCGGCGTTCGCGAGGTGACGTCAAGGCGATGCGACCGTCACGGGCGTTCCTCGCAGGCTTCTGCACGAGCGCCTGCGTGACGCTCGAGTACCAGTCGCTCTTCATGACGCTGGTGATGTCGCTCTTCGCGACCCTGACGTTCTTCCGCCCGCTCCAGGCGCTCTACTGGGTCCTCGGGGCGGTGCCGGGCCTCGGCGCGATCCGCCAGCGGATCCCGTACGGCACGAGCGTGACGCCGACGCGCGTCCTCGCCTTCGCGCTCGGCGGGCTGCTGAACATCCCGCACATGATGTACTTCCACTGGACGGCGTACGGCGATCCCTTCACGCCCGGCCACCAGAAGCTCGAGACCGCGCACTTCGCCGCCGAGCACAAGATGGGCCTCTGGGGCATCCTCTGGCCGTCGTGGGATCGGATCAAGGCGCTCGCGCTCGACCCGGGGTTCGGGTTCTTCGGGATGAGCCCGTTCATGTGGATCGGCTTGCTCGGCGCGCCGATCGTCCTCCTCTGGCCGAAGGGGGCTGCGAGCGAGCGCACGCACATGCGGGTCATCACGATCGTGTGGCTCGTGTGCATGGCCGTCGTGATCGGTGTGAACGCAGGCTTCGTCGAGTGGCGCGCGGGCTGGACCGTCGGGCCGCGCTATCTCGTCGTGTGCGCGCCGTTCTTCGCGTTCGGCGGCGCCGTCGCGCTCGAGCGCATCGCGCAGGGAAGCCGCCTTCGCCGTACGCTCGCGCGCGGCATCGGCGGGGGGCTCGCGCTCGCGGGCGTCGTGACGATCGGGACCGTGGGCATCACCTTCGACACGTTGCCGGAGACGATCGCCCGGCCCTTCGCCCAGTTCACGCTCCCGCTGGCGCGTGTGGGCCTCGTCCCGCACCACATCGGGCAGTGGTTCGGCTGGGAGTCGACGACGCTCTGGTACATCGTCTGCGCGGCGCTCTTGCTCGCGCCCATCCTCGCGGGGCTCGCCTGGCACCCCGGCGAGCGACGCGGCGAGACCGCGACCCGAGCGCTCACGTTCGTCGTCGCGTTCGCCGTCGGGATGGTGCCTGCCTTCACGCCGCCCGAGGACTCGAGCGAGCTCTTCGCGCTCCACCCGTCGACCGTCGCTATGGTGGCCGGGTGGGAGCCGCAGGGACGCGATCGCATCAGCCTCCTCCGCGAGGAGGCCGAGCGCTACGGCGCGCGCGGCAAGGGACCGTGCCTCTGGTACCGCATCGCCGACCTCGAGCGCGTGCTCGGTCAGGCGTCGCAGGCGGCCCGCGACGACGCACGCGCCAAGAACGCGATCCCGAAGGAGCGCTGCCCGAAGCTCCATTTCTGAGCGCTTGTCGTGCGGAATGCACGAATTTGACTCCTGCTAAAATCACGGCTACGCCCGCGCTTAATCGTGCGAGTTCACCGGGCCGTCACACACCGAATCGGGCCGCTCGCTTCGCGCGAGCCGGTCGACGGGCCGGCGCCGGCCGCACCACCGAAAGAGTGATCCGCCGTGGCGCCGCCGCTCGCGATGAACGCCGCACCCCCGTACGCCTACGTCGTCGACTATCGGCCGCTGGACGCCTGCGCGCCGCCGGCCTGTCGACTCAAGACCCGTCACGTCTCCGGGTTCGCTGATCAGATCCAACCCGACGGTGATCCGGGCGCGTACGTCAGCGCGGGCCACGGCATCAACACGGAGCTCTACTACCGTCGGGGAGTCGTCCTTCGTCCCGGCGAGGTCTTCGAGTTCACGCTCCCCCCGAGCGCGGCTGCGAGCGAGCTCGACGCCTATCTCTCCGCGACTGCGAGCGGGGGCTCCTACCGCGCGAACGTGACCTTCTCGGTGGTGCAGCCGGTGGGGGGGCCGACGGACCTCGAGAGCCATCCATTCGACGGGAAGGTCGAAGCTTTCAAGGTGCCCACGCCTGCCACCGAAGGGCAGAGCGGGCGCTTCCTCCGTCACATCCGCGTGCCCGTCCCTTCGCGGGCGGGACGCCTCGTGCGTGTCACGATCGCGAACGTCGGTACCGAGAAGATGAGTCTCGGCTCACCGCTCGTCATGCGGAAAGTCGATGGAAGAGGGCCGCGCCAGGCCATCTTCGCCTTCTTCGACGCGGTCCCGTTTCACCTGATGGAGGCGGTTCTTCACGGAGACACGGGCGAGGCGAAGACCGCGTGGGTTCGAACCGCCATCGCCAAGAGCGGCGTCTACTTCCCCGATGCCGTCTCACCGGGCCAGGCGACGGTGAACTTCTTCGGTCGCTTCCTCTCGGGCAAGCTCTGGGCGGGGCGTGGCTGGCCGGCGCTGGCCGGCACGGGGGCGGTCGACGATTCGCTTCCCGAGGAGACCAGTGGTCCCATCGCCCGCCTCGCCGAGGAAGGCTTCGTGACCGAGCTGGTCGGCGACAACTTCATGCTCGCGCCGAACCTGGTGCACACCGGGCTCGACGGCGCCTACCAGACCGAGAGCGACACACACGCATCGGCGATGGCGCGCTACATCGTCGGGTGGGCCGAGGAGCATCCACGTGATGACTCCCTGTTCATTCTCTGGAACGCGCAGACGCACATCCGCAAGCCCCCTCCGGGAACGAGCGGCGACTACCCGCCGGGTCGATCGTCGCCGCCGGCTCCGCTGCCGCCGGGGCTGCGCGCTGAGGAGGTGAACCTCACTCCGAATACCGGCGTGTGGCGGAACCTCACGGACGGGATCGACCATCTGCAGACCGAGCTCGAGGCGCTTCGACGAGGCGCGCCCGACGCGAACCGAATCGTCTGGATCGGTGCCGACCATTCGCGCGGCGTCACGCAGAAGATGAGGAAGCGACCGTTCCGGGCGCTTTGGGGCATCGGGACCGACCTGAGCCACGGCAGCGCGAACAGCGTCGAGGAGATGCGCACGCCGTACGCGCTCATCTTCGAGGAACCGTCGCGTCCGAACATCGAGTCGTCGGTGGTCCCTGGCATCACGTCGACGCTCGGCGCGTGGCGCGCCGTCGAGAGCCGCTTCGGCGTGGACCTCGGTCTCACGCCGTCGTCGATGTTCGATCATCCGCTCTTCACCGGCGCTCGTGTGGCGAACCCCTGGAACGATCGCGTGTTCGCCGCCGCGGGCCTCGTTGGCTCGATGCGCGTCGTCTCCGGCGATCTCGCGTACGGCCTCTTCTCGCCCGTGCCCACCGTCGCCCCGATCTGGACGCTGCCGGCTGGCCAGCAGCGAGTGATGATGGGAGCGCCCACGCGCAACGGTCCGCTCGTCGCCGAGGAGCTCTACGACGGCAGAGCCGATCCGTACGAGCTGAAGAGCATCGCGAACGAGCGCTTCGAGGATGTGACCCGGCTGCGACGCGAGCTCGTCGACCTCGTCGCGGCGCATTACGATCCGCCCGCCCATCCCCGCAACGTCTACACGTTGCTCCTCCCCGAGCGCATCCAGCTCCGCATCACGTCGCTCGGGAAGCTGCGCGTGCTCGTCGACGGGAACGTCGTGCCGTCCATCGATCCTCGTTCCGTCGTGGTGACGGCCTCGAGGCTCGAGATCGTGGAGTCGGAAGACCCGCTTGGTGTGGTGGAGATCGCCGCGCTCGATCGCAAGGCGCCCGTCGTCCTCCGATGCGCTGCGAATGGTCTCACGCTCGACGCCCTCTCGGATGAACGGCCGCGTCTGAACCTCGCGCTCGCACGCACGAACTGTCCGCTGCCGGCGACGGGCCGCGAGGTCGCTCGTTCCGGAGAGATCCTCTTCACCGTGCGTCCTGCGCAGCGCCACGAGATGGGAGCGGTGAGGTCGCTTCCCGTGGCCGGCGGAGCAGTGCAAGGCGGCGTGGACGGCGATGACTTCCTCGCAGGTATGAAGCGCTGGGGATACGTGCGCGACATCGACAAGGGCAAACAATGACGAGGGCTGCCAAACGTCGCAGTCTCAGCCTCCGAGAGCTGGGCGACCTGGCGCAACGCGCGTGGGTAGCTACCGGCGCCGCCTTCGTCCTTCCGAGCGCCGCGCTCCTCTTGCTCGGCAAGGAGTCGTGGGCCGGCGCATCCGACGACCGGGTCAGCGCGGTCATGTCGACTACCTACTCGGGCTACCTGCGCGAGGTCGGCGGTCTCACCGTCCTCGTCGGGTTGACGGAGTGGGGCCTCCTCTCGTTCGCCACGTTGGGGGTGCTCTTGCTCGCGCATCAGCCGATGCGAAAGCGAATCGAGAGCCCGCGGGGACGCGACGCGGCGACGGTGTTCATCGCGCTGCTCGTCGTCGCCGTGTACGTGGGCTTCGGCGTCCAGCGGCATCCCGGTCTCTTTCTCGAGCCGCTCGCGTCGAGCGCCGCGCTTCAGGTGTGGGTCGAGGCATGCGCGTACCTCGCTCCCGTCGCCGCCTTGGTCGTCGCCGCGGGCTACGCGGTGGCGATGGTTCGCGGCGAGCTGTTCGCGCAGGTCGCCCTCATCGCGGTGGCGTGCGTGGCCGGCGGCGGGCTCGGCACCGCGGTGAAGCGGTCGGCCAAGTTCGCCCCCACGCCCTTCCGCGCACCCGCTCCGAGCGCGGGCGCGAAGGTCTCGACGGTGCCCCCGAAAGCGGCGACCCCGACGCGCTCGCCGAACGTGCTCTGGATCGCGGTCGACTCGCTTCGACCCGATCGGATCGATCCGAAGCACACGCCGCGCATCTCCGCGTTGCTCGGCGAGTCCGTGTACTTCGAGAACGCCATCGTCCCGGTGCCGCGTACGGGCCCGTCGTGGGCAGCGGCGCTCACGTCGCTCGCGCCGATGACGAACGGCATCGAGACGATGTTCCCGAGCCGATCGGCCTCGGACCTCTCCAAGCTCGCCTTGCCCGCGCATCTCGTGTCGAAAGGGTATCGAACCCTCGTCACCTCCGAGTACGCGGGGGAGTTCTTCGGACGCGTCGACTTCGGCTTTCAGCTGGGGAGCATCCCGCGTGCGGAGCTGATGGAGATCTCGGGGCAGATCCTGCTCGCCCGCGCGCCGCTCGTGCTCTCGCATTTCGGCCTCCTCTACACGTCCACGCCCTGGGTGCGCTCGCTCCTGCCGGCGAAGCTCGTCGAGCTCACGCGCGGGATGCCGAACTTCTCGCACCCGGCCGTGCTCGCCGACGACGTGCTCGCCCACCTGGAAGCTCCCGCGGCCCAGGAGCAGCCGTTCTTCGCGCTCGCGTTCTACTCCCAGCCGCACTTCCCGTACACGTCGAGCCCGGAGTTCGGGAAGAAGTACCACGTGTCGGGATCGAGCTCGTCCATCCGCTACGGGCGCGATGTCGCCAACGACACGCCGATCACGACCGACGCCGATCGGCAGCAGCTCGACGGCCTCTATCGCGCGAGCCTTGCCGAGAGCGACGCGGCGATCGGTGAGCTCCTCGACTCGCTCGCAAAGCGTGGTGTTCTCGACGACACCATCGTCGTCCTCTCGGCCGATCACGGCGAGGGCCTCTACGACTGCGCCGAGTGCGTCGGTCATGGCGACAACCTGCGCAGCATGACGACGCTTCGCGTTCCGCTTGCGTTCCGGCTCCCCAATGGGCGATTCCCCGACGCCGCGCCGCAAGTCCTCTCGCAGTACGTGTCGACGCTGGATGTGTATCCCACGCTCCTCTCGCTGCTCGGCTGGTCGCCGATCGCCGTGCATGAAGGCGTCGCGCTCCTCACCAGGAAGGGAAGGCCGGCCACCATCCCCGAGCGCACGCTGTTCGTGGAGACCGGCGAATGGCTCTGGACGACGGCTGCGGTCCCGAAGGATCGCCTCGTTTATCCGCCCATCACCGAGATCGCACGACTCGAGGATGACCGCATCGCGATCGACCCCAAGTACGAGCCGGTGATTCGCGCTGCGAAGCATCGCGCGGCGATCCGTGCGCCCTACAAGCTCGTCTACGAGCCCACCGCAGACGGCGCGCGCTACCGGCTCTTCGACTTCGAGAAGGACCCGACCGACGAGCACGACCTCTCGGCATCGATGCCCGAGATCGCTGCCCGCATGAAGGACGAGCTCCGCAAGGACGTCCTCCGACACGCCTTCGTCATCCCGGCCGGCGAGCACTTCCTCACCCGTCCGCCGATGCCCTCGGACAGCCACTGGTGACGACGCGCCCGGCGGAAGCCAGCATCAGGACACCCGCGTCGTCGGCCTAAGCCGAAGTCCGGCGTCGGACGCGCGGGCCTTCGGAGTCGGTGCCCTTTCTCTGCCTCAAGGCTTGATGTGCGCGGCGAGCGTGTCGCGTCGCTTGTACGTCGACAGGTACGCGATCGTGTCCGGGATGTCGTCGGCGGTCGGGATGTTCCCCTTCGGCGTCGCGTATTCGAGCAGGAGGTTCATGTCGGTGGAGACGAGCGCGTCGTCCGTCTTGCCGAGGCGCTTTTGGGTATCGAAAAGGAAGGCGTCGATCCCCTTTTCGTCGATGAGGATGCCCTTCACGTAGTCGACGAGGTGCTCGCCGCCGAGCGTCGCCTCCACGTAGCCGATCTTCTCGAGGTCGAAGAGCTTGTCTCGGCTCACCTGCAGGGGACTCATGCTCGCGAGCATGTGGCCTTGGTGCCCGCTCACCGCGACGATGACGTGAGGGAAGACCTTGCGCATCGTCGCGATCACGGTGGCGACGTTCTCGCGATTCGTGTGGTGGAGCTGGAACCACTGCTGGAGCACGCCGCCCTGCTCGAGGTGTCGGGAGGCGAGCTCGTAGAACTCGTGGTTGTAGAGGTTGGCGGCACCGGCGAACCAGATGCTGGAGATCTCGATGCTGATGACGTCGTACGTCTCGTGGCCCGTGAGGAGGATGTTCCTGCCATCCTCGACGAGCAGACGGACGCGCGGGTCGCGCATGACGTCGTGGTTGACGCCCTTGAATTGATCCAGCGCCGTCTCGATGATCGCGGGCGATAGCTCGATCACATCGATGCGTTTGAAGTCGTAGGCAGCGACTGTGCCCGCGCTCACGCCGGTGCCGAGTCCGATCACCATGGCGCGATCGCGTTTCTTCGCGAAGAGCACGGGCAGATGGGCGAGCCCGCGGTTGTCGCGCAGCTCGAGGCTGTCGTTGCCCTGGAACTTTCCGTTGGTGAGGAGCGTCCGGTTGCCCGCCGCGTCGCGCACGATCGTCGTCACTCCGCCGTGGACGTCCTCCTTGATCATCTCGACCACGCCGTTCGGAACGACCCCCTCGTCAAAGTAGACGTTCGCGCCGCTCGTCAGGCGAGCGAGGTCCCATTTCGGAAGCAGGATCGCGACGACGACGCCGGAGGCGACGAGACCGAGAGCGCGGAGTCGGAGGCGGGGTAGGACGTGCCGCGCGGAGAACGCGGCGAAGCCGAGGTACGCGAGCGCGACGAGCACGAGGCTGCGTTGCGAGCCGAGGCGCGCGAGCACGACGAAGCCGAAGAGGATCGAGCCGACGACCGATCCCATGGTGTTCGCGACCGTGAGGCGGCCGACGTCGGCCCCCACCGTCGACGTTCGTGCGGCGCGGAGCACGAGCGGGAACGTCGTGCCCATCAGCATCACGGGGACGGCGAGAGCGACGAACGCGGCGAGTCCGCGCGCCATCTCGCGCCCGCCCCACGATCGGACGATCGGGCCGAGCGCGATGAAGATCTCCGGCAACCGATCCCAGACGACGAGCGAGAAGAGGAGGGCGATCCCAGCAGCCGCGAAGCCGAACGACGCTGCGCCCGCGCCGAAGCGCCTCGATAGTCGCGTCGCGATCGGCGTGCCGAGGCTCAGGCACACGAGGAAGATGAAGAGCATCAGCCCGAACGCGTAGACGCTCGTGCCGATGACGAGCGCCAGGAGGTGCACCATGATCACCTCGCAGCCGAAGACGAGGAGGCCGGAGGCGGCGCTCAGGATCGTGGCGTCTCGAATCGGAAGCGTAGAGCCGGCGATGTCCGTGGCGGCGGGCTCCGCCGCGCCCTCTTTCCGCTCCTCGGCGAGCCGCGGGATCCGCGCGTTCCACCCGAGGACGATGGCGACGACGCCGATCGCGGCGCTGACCGCAGCCGATCCGCGAAGCGTCCAGGGCAGTCCCGCTGCCGGGAGGATCACGTACGCCGAGAGGAGCGAGCCGATCGCGCCGCCGGCCGTGTTCAGCGCATAGAGACGCGCGAGGAGGCGTTTGCCTGCCGAGGGTTCGTCCGCCTGGACGAAGCGGGCGAGGAGCGGGAGCGTCGCGCCCATGCCAGCGGCGGGGATGAGGACGACGATGACGGCCATCGAACCTCGCAGGAGCGTCAGCGTGACGAGCGAGTCCGGCGCCTTCGCCGCCGCCGAGACGTACACCCCGGTCAGCTTCGCGAAGATGAGAGGCGTGAACGCGCAGAACGCCCCGATGAGGACCTCCGCGACGCCGTAGGCGAAGAGCGGGCGCTCGATCTTGTGATCGATGCGACTCGCGATGTGCGCGCCGAGCGCGAGGCCGGCCATGAACGCGACGAGGACTGCGCTCGAAGCGTATGCGGTCGCTCCGAACACGTATGCGAGGTACTTGTTGAACGCGACTTCGTAGATGAGGCCGAGCGCGCCCGACATTCCGTACATCGCCGCGATTACGGGAAGGCGCCGACGCAGATCGGACATGGCGGCGGAGTATACTCAGGAGGCTGGAGCGGGACAGCTTCGCGCGTTTCGTGATGCCGGACCGCGGTCAGAGGCGTCTCAGCCCCCGGAGGGCTTGCGGCGCCACAGCTCCCAGTCGCCGGAGATGCCGATCCGGTCGGCATCCCGGCTTGCCTCCTCGATCATCGTGCCGGTCGCCCGCCACTTGTAGAGGAGCACGTATTCGAAGTTCCGCCAGATCGCGCCGCCGGCGTACCAGTTGGAGTGTCTGACGAGGATCGTGATCGGCGCCGGTAGAGCCCCCTTGTAGCGTAGGGGTGACACTCGATACGCCGGCTTCGTCGTGTCGTAGACGGGCGTGTCGAGGCGACAGAGCGCCGCGAACGTCTCATGCGCTTGGTGTAGCCCGAGTCCGGTCATGTTCTCGGACTCCATCTCGGACGTCACGTACGCGATCTCCGCCGGTCCGGGCGGGCAGTCTTTGGCGAGCGCGAGGAGTCCCGCCATCTCCTTCTGGAAGGCTTGAAGCTTCGTGTCGATTTGGTTCAAGCGCAGCGCCGCGAACACCGCGAACGCCGTCACGACGACGGCATGGCGTGCTCGCACGCCCGCCACGGCGCTTGCCGGGTAGACGACGAGGGGAAGAGTCCAGAGAGCGATGTCGATCTGGCGCGGCGCGAGCGACTGCAGATTCACGTGCCACGGCAGGATCAGGAAGGACGCGAGCGTCAGGCCGAGGGCGATCTCCGGCGACGGAAAGTCCTTGATGCGCCGCGCGAGCAACAAGGCGAGGAGAATGACGAGGAAGAACCCGCCGAGGTATGCGTACTCCTCCTCGCCTCGGGTCTGGGCGAGGATATGCGGGAGGATCGCCTCGAGCTTCGCCTTGTACGTGCTCTTCTCGGGTACGAAGGGCGTCGAGTCGCCCCCGCGCACCCGAAGCGACCAGGTGATGGCCAGGATCATCGACGGAAGGACGACGAGGAGCGCGCGAATGCCCGTCCCCAGCGCCTCTCGGACGGCGAGCTCCGGCGCGCGTGGGAGCTCCGGAAGGAGACGCCGCCCGATCGTCACGACCGTCATGATCGCGGCGATGAACATCAGCCATCCATAGACGTGCGCGTGCGCAAGGAAGGTCGCCGCGAAGATCACCATCGCGAGCGCCAACGTCCGTCGTTCGGCGCGTTCGTTCGAGTCCCGTGCCAGCACGCGGTGCATCACCGCGAGCCCGAGCACGTAGAGCGGCCCGGCGCTCACGAACGGCATGTACCCGAACCCCAAGAACGACTTGATGTACGAGCAGGGGAACGCGAGGAGCGCTCCCCACGGAGACCTTCGAAGCAGGCGCAGCGCGCCCAGGCAGGCGAGGGGAAATCCGACGAAGTAGTAGAGCGTGATCCCGAGAGAGATGGCTCGGAGCGGGGACGTGACGAGCTCGAACGGGGCGACGAGCAGGTAGAAGAGCGTGTTCGCGTCGAGCGGGGCCACGCGGTGGTAGAGCGAGCTCGGGAAGGCCTGCGTCGTCCATCCCTGCGCCGCGATTGCAGCGCTCATCGTGTGATAGTGGAAGTCCTGCCCGGGCAAGAACGGGTTCCTCGCGCCCATACGGACCGTCGCGAGGAGGAGCGCCACGAAGACGACGGTGAAGAGCCAGCTTCGTCGATTGTTTCCGGGCAGTCCGAGTATTCGTTTCACGGGTGAGCCGTCTACGAGGGCAGGGGCCTCGCGAGGCGCGGAGACGCTATCACTTCGGCCTTGGCCGTGCCTCAAGAGGCGCAGGGGGGACCGTGGCTCTGCCCTTTCAGGTCAGACACTGCCGTGAAGCCGAACGTGGTCCGGTGCGCGCCGTCGCCAAGGCGCCGTCACGTTTGCCGGCAGAGCGGCGAACGCGCGTGACCGTCGTGGGGTTCACGGATCGGCAGCGCGAAAGATGATGTGGTCCCAGAGCTTCGCGCGCATCGCCTCGTAAGCGTCCCTCCCCGACAGGCCGAGCAACCACTCACGGAGCCGCTCCGCCGGGCGCATGTCCGTTTCTCCCCACCAGATCGGGTGGATGAGAATCTGAAGCACCTTGCCACGGGGCATTCCGAGGCTCTCGATCGGATCACCTTCGCGCCAGCGCGCGCGAGAGTCGGAGAGGTACCACTGGAACAGCTCCTTCGCGTACCCGCTCACGCGGCCTGCAACGCGCAGGGGGCCGCGGATCAGCTCCTCGATGGGAAGATGAAAGGACAGCGAGCGGACATCACGCCCGATGATCGACGCGAGCTCCTTGCAGGCGCTGTCGATGTCCTTCTCACGCGTGACGCCGTCGACGGTCTTCGTCTTCCGAGCGACCACGTCGTAGTGGAGGCCGACCTCGTGGCCGATGGCGATGATCTCCGCGATTGCCGCCGCCGAGCGCTCGGAGCGGACGTCGTAGAACGGGGAGTCGAGCATCACGTGATACGTCGACCGAACGCCCCATTCCTGCTCCTTCCGCGCGAGCTCGACTGCACGCTCGAGGCTGACGTCGATGTCGTGCCGCACGAACGCGCGCGGGCGATCGTGTGCTGAATCTTCCTCCGACGCGTCGCCGAGCAGGGCGAGATCGAAGTCGCGCTTCAGCCGAGCATAGAGCCGCTCGAGGTACGCGTGGCTGAAGTCCTTGTCCCAGGAGCCAGGTTCGTTGGCGAGGTTCATTTCGTCTTTCTCTCGATCTCGCGACCCGGATTGCCGACGACGGTCGTGCCGGGCAACATCTCGCGGAGGATGACTGCGCGGATGCCGATCTTCACGCTCGCGTGGATCTGCGGCGCGCCCTTCGCAGGCGCCAGGGCAGATGCGAGTGTGGGACGTTCGAGCCGCATCGACATGGGCGACCACGATACCCACGAGCCCGCGACTCCGCCACCGGTCAGGCTTCGGTCGACGTGCCCGCGTCTCCGTCCTCTCCTCTCGCCTCTAATCTCGCGTTGGGCGATGCGGGGCTCGCCGTCGGGCGATGCGGGGCGCGCCTCTTCAGCGACGACGTCGCCGAGCGCGACCGATCAGCCCGTCAGGGATGAGCCAATCGAATCATCGAACGGTCGGGATGGCCTTACCGCGACCGGGGATGGCGGCTGTCCGCGCGCACTTTCAGCGACGCCGCGCGTCGATCCGCGCCTCTCGTGATATTGCGAGGGGGACCAATGCAGCTCTTCGTGTCTCGACTGGAGGGCCTTGCCCAGCGAGTGTCCGGGCTCCTGCGACGTCTCGATCCGGCACCGCGCCCGACGCCGTTGTCGACGCCGTTTCTCGTGTGCTTCGCCGTTGGCGTCGCGACCACGATCTGGCTCCTCGCGACGAACAAGTACCTGCCCGGTCAGGACTACTCGTACCACGCGCATTGCTCGCGGGTGTGGCTCGACGCCGGCCACCCGGACACGCCGTACGCACTCTACGAGCCGACGAGCGCGTTCGAGGCCAACACGCTCATGTACAGCCTGGCGGGCCTCCTGAGCCACCTGGGGAGCTCCTACGGGGCGTTCCGCTTCGTGCAGGCCTACTACTTCCTGGGTGTGCCGATCGCGTGTCTCTATGCGCTCCGCTCCCTCGAACGCTCGCCGTGGGGGAGCTTGCTCGCCTTCCCCCTCTGCTACACCGAGGTCTTCGCGGCGGGCTACGCGAACATGTCGTTCGCGGCGCCCACGTTCATCCTCGCGCTCGTCACGTATCGCCGCTTCATCCAGGAGATCAGCTGGCGGCGCGGCGTCGTCGTCGCGGTCCTCTTCGCCGCCGCGTTCCTCTCGCACGCGCACGTCTACCTGTGGCTCGGCGGGCTCGTCGTTCTCTATACCCTCGCTATCTTCGTGGAGCGGCTCGTCGGCTCCTCGACGCCGCGTGCCTCCCTGCGCAGCATGCTCGTCTTCGTCGGTGGAGCGCTGGCGGTCGCTGCGCCGAGCCTGGCGCTCTTCGGGCGCTGGTATGCGCGCGGCTACGGCAAAGGCAACTCCGTCGGGGCGTTGGGCAACAACATGCCCTTCGAGAAGACCCTGGTCTGGGAGCCGCTTCCGCAGAAGTACATGGCCGGCGCGCTCCAGGCGTTCAGCGCGACGACGAACAAACTCGAGGTGGTGTTCATCCTCACCCTCGGGCTCCTCGTGATGTTCTCGATGGCGCTGGCGAGGGCCTCCCGCGACCGCTCGACCCCGCTCCCCGAGCTCGCCATCGTGATCACGGTCGCGTCCTTCTACATCCTGCCAGACGGCGTCGCCCTTCAGATGGTGGCGGTACGGCAGTGGTACTTCGTCTTCTGGCTCGTGCCTCTCGTGGTCGTCCCCATCCCACTACGTTTCGGCTCCCTGAAGTCGGTCGCCGTGGTCGCCGGCCTGCTCGTATGGACGGTGTCGCGGATGTCCGTCATCTCCGGGCACCTGCAGCGATTCAAGAACGAAGAGATGGCTGGCTTCGATGCGGTCGTAGAGGCTGCGCCGCGCGCCCCGGGGCTCACCGTGGCGTATGCGGCGGTCAACGCGCGCTCGAAGTACTTCCTGACGAGTCCGATGTACCACTCGTACGGATTCCTGTCGGCGCAGCGTGGCTTCGACGGGCCGCTCGAGTACTCCGACGCTCGCTCCGTCGCGCCCGTCCGTTACAAGAAGGGACCGCCGCTACCGGTCAAGCACCTCTACAACAATCCGCAGTGGGTGCTGGACCCGGTCATCTGGCGGTACGATCTGGTCCTCGTCTACCGCTGGAAGCCGACGACGGACCAGGAGAAGGCCGCGATGGAGCACGGCACGCTCGTGGCCTCGAGCGGGGACTGGCAGCTCTGGCAGCGCCGCGCGCCCTGATCCTCGCGCACGCCGGCGCCGAAGCACGGCGCCAACTCAACGCGCGCCGAAGGCGCACCACTGCGGGTGGTTGGGGCGCGAGCCCCAAGTTCAACCGTCGCCGCTCTTCGCGTCCGTCGCTTCGTTCGCGCTGACTTCGGGAGACGCTGCAGCCGTGTCGGTCGCGCCGGTCGCCGCCGTCGTCTGGTCGTCGGAGACGGAAGCAGGTTTCACGGGCGGAACGCTCGGCGTCGCTGCGCGCGGCGGCGGCGGGGTGCTCGTGCTCCTCGGCGGAGGAATGCTCGGTGAAGGGCGGGGTGGCGGCACGCTCGGCGTGGCCGGCTTCGGCGCCACCGCAGGCGGTCGACCTGTCCTCACCGGCGGCGGGGGCTTCGAGAGCGAGGCCTCTGCAGCTGCACCGGCCGCGGCGATCGCGGGAGGCGGTGGCGGGACGTCGAGCGGTCCGCCCGGCGTGGCCAGCGGAGCTCGCGGCGGCGGCGGTGGCGTCAGCACCTCGAGGTCCGACGTGACGAGCTTCTCGACCTTCTGGCGCTTCGGGCGTCCGAAGTTGATCCGCTCCGAGATGATGTAGAGCGGCCGGCGCTTCACCTGCTCGTAGATGCGTCCGACGTATTCGCCGAGCACACCGAGCATGAAGAACTGCACGCTGAAGAGGAACGACACGAGCATGACGGTCGTCGTCCAGCCCGGCACGGTCCTTCCTGCGAACCAGCTGATCACCGAGGCGATCGCGTAGAGCACGCTGGCCGCGCCGACGAAAGCGCCGACGTACGTCGCGAAGCGGAGCGGCTGGATGCTGAACGACGCGATGCCGTCGATCGCGAACGCGATCATCTTCTTCAGCGGGTATTTGGTCTCGCCCGCGGCGCGCGCGGCGCGATCGTACTCGACCGCGGTCTGCTTGAAGCCGACCCAGGCGACGAGGCCGCGCACGAACCGGTGCGACTCGCGGAGCCCGCGCATCGTCGTCACGACGCGGCGGCTCATCAGGCGGAAGTCGCCGGTGTCGAGGGGGACCTCGATCGGAATCAGCGCTGCGAAGATGCGGTAGAAGATCTTCGCCGTGACCAGCTTGAACGCCGACTCGCCCGCGCGCGATCGCCGGCGCCCGTAGACGACGTCGTAGCCCTCGCGCCACTTCGCGACCATCTCGAGGATGACCTCGGGCGGGTCCTGGAGATCGGCGTCCATCACGACGACGGCGCGGCCGCGCGACTTCTCCATCCCGGCGGTGATCGCGCGCTGGTGCCCGAAGTTCCGGGAGAAGCCGATGACGCGGTACCGGGGCTCGTGCGAGGCCATGCGCCGGAGGAGGTCGATCGACTTGTCCTTCGAGCCGTCGTTGACGAAGACGACCTCGGTGTCGATCGCGAGCGTCTTCAGCAGCTCCTTGAGACGCACGTCGAGCTGAGGAAGGACCTCCTCCTCGTTGTAGATCGGGATGACGAGCGAGAGCTCGGGACGCGCCACGGCGTCAGTTCTACCCCTGTTTCGCCCGAACCTTCCAGGCCCATGCGTCGCGGACGACGGTGTCGAGCTCGGTTCGCCTGGCCCTCCAGCCGAGGACCTTCTCGGCGCGCTCGACCTTTGCGACGAGCTCAGCGGGGTCCCCGGCGCGCGGGGGCGCTTCGAGGACGGGGACGTCGCGGCCGGTGACGCGCTTCACCGCATCGATGACCTCGCGCACGGATCGGCCCCTGCCGGTCCCGAGGTTGAACGCGGCCGAGGCTCCGCCGGTCACGAGGTGCCGGAGCGCCGCGAGGTGCGCCTCGCAGAGATCGCTCACGTGGACGTAGTCCCGCACGCACGTACCGTCGGGCGTGGGCCACGACGTTCCGTAGATCGAGAGTGACGGCCGCGTTCCGGCCGCGACGTCGAGCACGATCGGGATGAGGTGCGTCTCGGGCTCATGGCGTTCGCCGAGGCCCGCCTCCGCGTTCGCGCCGGCGGCGTTGAAGTAGCGAAGCGCGCTCCAGCGAAGGCCGTAGGCACGTCCGTACGACTCGAGCGCGCGCTCGACCGCGAGCTTGCTCTCGCCGTACGGGCTCTCCGGACGCTTGGGGTGGTCCTCGTCGATCGGTACCTCGTCCGGCGTCCCGTAGACGGCCGCGGTCGAGGAGAACACGAAGGCCGGCGGCGTCGGGCTGGCCAGCACGGCCTCGAGCAGCGCGAGCGACCGCACCAGGTTGCCCTGCCAGTAGAGCCGAGGCGCGCTCACCGACTCCTCGACGCGGATCTTCGCGGCGAAGTGGCAGATGGCGTCGATCCGCTCGTCCCGGAGGAGCGCCGCGACGTCGGCCGTCGCGCCCACGTCGCCCTCGACGAAGCGCGCCTTCGGGGAGACCGCGTCGCGATGTCCGGTCGACAGGTCGTCGAGCACGACGACGTCGTGGGACGCAGCGAGCAGTGTCTCGACCATGTGCGAGCCGACGTAGCCCGCGCCCCCGGTGACGAGGACCCTCATTGGCGGCCACCGTGCCCGTCGACGGAGGCGTTCGGGACGGACAGCGCCATGAGATGGTAGCGGACGCGATCGCTCGTGGGGCTCGACCCGATCGTCATGCCCTGCTCGACCGTGAGCCCAGCCCGTCGCGCGAGCGATGCGTAGGCGTCGGGGTCGCGGCAGAAGCGGCCGCGGTCCATCATCGCCATGACGTTATTGAAGAGCTTGCCGGGCAAGAAGACGATGTCGCTCGTGACGATGCGCACCAGCCGCGGGGAGCTCGCGGCGAGCCGGAGCACTCCGTCGGCCTCGGCATTGGTGAGGTGATGGAGGACGCCCGAGAGGATGACGCCGGTGGGGGAGAGGTCGGCGACGTCCTCCGCGCGGAGGGTCCGCTGCTCGAACCGCACGTTCGGCAGATGCCCCCAGCGGTTCTTGGCGGCCTCGATGGCGACCTGGTCGGTATCGACCCCCAGGTAGCTCTCGAAGCGGTCGAGGTAGCGGAGGGCGTCGCCCGTCCCGCAGCCGACGTCGAGCACGGACGCGCGCGCCTCGACCGGCAGAAGATCGTAGAGCGGCCGCATGTCGATGCCTCCGACGACGCGCGGACGGACCTGGTCGTAGACGAACGGATGACCGAGAATTCTGCGATAGAGAGCGAGCATGAACACTTTCGACACTACCACCTGAAGAAGGGTGCTTGACAGGCAAGGCGCCGCAGCCTAAACACGCGCTCCTCGACGGGCCAATAGCTCAATTGGTAGAGCAGTGGACTCTTAATCCATTGGTTTCGGGTTCAAGTCCCGGTTGGCCCACTATCACTTCGCTAGGTTGCGCTTCGCTGGCCCGATCCTCTGGGTCAAATAGCGCTGCCGTAAGCATTGGGAGCGGCGCTCCGATGCCGTCACGGATGGCCTACGCCGTCCGGACATAGATCTGCGTCGTCTGGAAGTTGGTGTGGCCGGCGCGCTGCATGATCTTCAGCGCCTCATCCCCGCGGACGGCCATCCACGTTAGGCCCGTTGCGCCGAGATCGTGTCACGAGAGCTGCTTGGTCGTCTTCGTCGACGTGTGGAGCTCGGCGCGGCCACGCCGGCCTTCGCGAGCCAGCGACGCAGCCCCACGGCCATCTCGGGTTCGCTCAGTAGGTCGAGGATCGGGCCCTTGCCACCCGCGCGATTGAATAGATCGCGAAGGAGGGGGAGAAGCTCCGGTTCGATGCTGAACCGTCCAGCGCGGCGCGTCTTCGTCGGCATGATCTTGCGCGCTCGCCGGTCCCAGGCCCGGTGGATGTGGATGGTCGCGTGTTCGAGATCTCCATCGCCAGGCAAGATGTTGTGAGTGCGGTGAGGCCGCTGTGACGCTGAACTTCGCGTCGTACTTCTTCTCCAGCGTGGCGAGGCGCCTTGCGAGATCGGCGTTCGTCGCAAGTATGTAGCTGGCGCAGCCGAACGAAGGCGCGAACGATCTCGATACTCACCTGGATGGCGCGAGGGATGCGAAGGACTGCCGACAGCATCGCGCCCCGTGTTCCGTGAAGGCGTAAGGGCGGTCGCCGCGGCCCCCGCCCTGTCTTTGAGGTGCCAATTGGGTCCTCAAAGCGGCGTCCTCCTCTGCCGAGAGCTGGAACATGAGATCGGAGGGAAGTCCCGACGACACGGACGAGATCGACCGTCGCGCGGCGGCGGCGCTGTACGGCGAGGATTCCGGCGCGCCCCTGGGATGAGCTTCGGGAACGCTCAGGAACGGCTGGGCTCCAAGCCGGTCAGCCCGAAGTGAGCTAAGCTTCCTGGCATGGCATCCGGTCCCCGCTCCTCCCCGTCGTCCACGTCGGGCGGTGCGCTCATGCAGCCGCACCCCGACGACGTGGCGGATCTTCGAGCGGCGGCCGATGCGGCCGATCGTGGCGAGTTGCTTACGCCAGAGCAGTCCGAAGCGTACTTGCGGTGGCTGGAATCCGGCGAAGGCCCGTGTCCCGTCAACTTGGGCTGACGGACCGCTACCTCCGAGCGACAGGCGCTTGAGGCTCGAACCTGGAAGCGTCCGTGGCGCCGCGCTCGCGCGCACCATCCGCGCACTCCTCAGCGCCGACGAGCTCCCGTCCCCCGTCGACACGCGGGCCGTCATCCCGCCGACGTCGGAGGCGTTCGTCCGCCGCGTTGCGAACCACAACGTGTGGATCTGGTATCGCGCGACGGACGTCGAGCTCGTCCTCCTCAGCGCCACGAGCGAGCCACCGAACCCGATCGACTCAGAGCCTGTGCGACGTCGGCTCGAAGGCCGCCCACGCTTGGAACGAAGCCCTGTCCTGATGCTCACCACGCTTCCGTGGACACCCGATTAGCGCGAGCGTGCGCGAGGAGTGTTCGATGGCGAAGCGACAGACACGACGGGCCCGGCGCTCGTTCAGCCCGGAGCTCAGGCCGAAGCCGTTCGGCTTTGCAGGGGCGGCGACCGCACAACGGCGCTTTCGCCAAGGAGAACGGGTAGCGGCACGCGCCATGGCAGCCCGCGCGCCCATCGAGCGCTCCGCACTCCGTCAAGGAGGTGCGGACGCAGGTGTCGCTCATCGCCGGTCGAGTCGAAACGCTCGCCGGACGCCTTCGCGACGAGCTCGTCGCGAAGGCGCCGCTGCCAGACGTCTCGCGCTTGGAGCCGCGACCAGGCGCTCCGCCGATTGACGAAGAGGTTCGGCGGCGGAGACCTGCTGCTCGCGCTTCGCAAGGAATGATCCTCGCCCGGAGCGTGCCCTCGACCGCCTCGCGTCAACGCGGGGGAGCGACCGGAGCCGTCACCGGGTTGAGCGGCCGGCTACCCGAGCCAGCGGCGTAGCCGTAGCTCACGTATGGGCCGACACCCCAGACGGTCACGGAGAAGGGGCCTTCGCTCTTGGCCTCTTGCCTGCCGTAGTCGCAGGTCCCCTTCGGGAACGTCAGCGGCCTTCCGGAGCTCGCGAGGCGGACCCACGCGAGCTCGTATTCACCGCTGTTGCCGACGGGTTGGAAGCCCTCGATCGGGCCAGCGCACTCGAGCTCGACGGGCAAGAACCCGCGCGCCGTCTTGCGGCGGACGATCGTGAGGCCCGTCTCGGGATACGTGTGGTCGGTGAAGAATACGTAGCGGTCGAGGAACTGATCGGCCGGCACGATGTTGACGTAGTCGGGATCGCCCTGCGCGCGATTCACATGGGGCGAATAGGAACTGGCGCTCGTCATGAAGACGCTTGCGTAGAAAGGATGTTCGGCGTCCTGGCTCGAGACGGTCACGATCTCGTCGGTGCGGAACGTGCTGACCTCGCCGGCTTCGAGCGTCTCCGGAGCGCCGGCGGGCCGCGCTGGATCGTACGTGAGCTTCGTTCCGTTGACCGCGCCCACGAGGCGCCAGATGACCCGCTCGCGACGGTCGGTGTCGGCCACCGAGTGGGTCCGTGTCGGGTACGGCGCAAGGACGTACTGGCTGCCCCACTGCGAGAGCGCAGCGATCTGCTGCTGGAGGTAGTCGCAAGTGGCGCCCACGGTCGGGACGGGCGTGCACTCGGAGCCTCCGAAGACACCGACGCGCTTCGAGGCCTCGATCGCGGTGCCCGTGAGATCCGCCAGCTGCGCGAACTGGAGGACCTGCCCCTTCGACAACATGTAGCTTTGCGGCTCACCTGCCGCCGCGCCCCGAACGCCGATGCCATCCACGACGTCCACCTTCGGCAGGATCCGCACCTCGGTATCGTCCTCGGCCGCGACGATCTGCAGCGACGTCGGCACGAGGGACTCGGGCCTGGAGCCGTTCCAGTCCATCCGAGGAGCTGACGCCGATACTGCGACGTAGTTCGTATCCCAGGCGGATACCGGAAGAAGGAGGGTCGCGGTCGAAAGATGAGAGCTTGCGCCGCCGTATGGGTAGATCGAATAGGCGCTGATCGGCGCATCCGTCTTCAGCTGGAACGCGCGCTCGATCGCCGTTCCGTGCACCATCGGATCCTCGAGAATGGCCGGCTCGACCGGGCACGGGGCGTGGTCCGGTTCGGTCAACTTGTTCGGCGTGCCATGAGAGAGGAAGATGATCGCGACGCCGCCCGGGGGTACTCCCTCGGTGAGCCGCGTGTAGAGGACCTCGTCGCCGACCTTCTGCGCCGAGTACATCGCGCGCGAGATGTCGAAAGGAGCACCGCCGTGCTCGGCCGTCACGTGGACCGTCGTTTCCCACGTGTTCGCGATGAACGCGGCGAAGCACGACGGCGTCAGGCGCAACGCATCTTCCGGCGGCACCGTGTAGAACGAGCAGCCGACCGAGCCTTTCGAGAGCTCTGCGCTGAGGCACGCATCGACGCAGCGTCCGTCACCACATCCGAGCCCTGCGCCGCACGTCTCGACGACCGTCTCTTCGGGGTCGCCGTCGCACACGCGAAGCACGCTCTTCAGGTCCCTCGAGCAGCGAAGCTTGCACGGCGATTCGGGCGGTGCGGCGTCGACGTCGGAGCCGAACTCGCTCTTCGGCCCCTCGGAGAAACCACGACTAGAGGCACTGCATGCCCCCACGACGACGCACGAGACCGCGCCCGCGAGGGCGAGCAGCTTCGAGACGGTGCGTGCACTGACCATCACTTGGACTCCACGATGTAAAAGGGCTGCGCGACGGGGCCGGCCCCGTCGATCGATCAACGAAACGTCACCGTCAGCGGCATCGGATGGGGATCCGCATCGAGCTTGCCCTGCCCGAGCTGTCCGTGCTCGTTGCTCCCCCAGCACTTCACGGTCCCGTTGTGGAGCAGGGCGCAGGTCGATGCATCGCTCGTCATGACCTGCACGGCGTAATCGGTGAAGTGCGCCGCTTGGCGCAACGCGAAGATGCGCTCGCCATCGGCATCTGGATCGATAGCGAGCTGTCCCCATTTCGCTTCGCCGCTGCACTGGACCGTGCCGTCCGTCAGGCGAACGCAGGTCGTGCGGCGCGACACCGAGATCTGCTGCGCGTACGCGGCGGTCTGCATCACGGCGTGCATAGGAAGGACGGCGTCGCTCCCGAGGCCCGTGCCGAGAGCGCCGTAGAGGCCCGCGCCCCAGCAATGGACGCGGCCCTTCGCGATCGCGCACGTGTGCGAATCGCCGACGGACACATCGCTCACGCCGTCGAGCGACGGGATCACCGCCGGGACCGGATCGGGATCGAGCGATCCGTAACGGCCCGCGAGCTTACCCCATGAGAGGAGCTCACCCGCAGGGGTGATCGCATACGTCGAGTACGGCGACGAACTGGAGCGAACGACGGTGAAACCAGAGAGATCGGCGAGGCCGGGCCCAAGCACCGCCTCGCTCGTCGGCCGAGCGAGCTGGCTGTTCAGGTTCGAACCCCAGCAAGAGAGGCCCCCGGAGACGAGGACGGCGCAGGCGCTTCGCTGGCCCACGTCGACCCGCACGGCCGATGCACCGCCGAGCGCGACCGGTATCGCGTAGGCGTGCACGTCGCGATCCGACTGCGGGCCGCCGTCGGCCTCGAGCCCGAGCTGTCCGTAGGCGTTCGCACCCCAGCAGCGCACGGAGCGGTCTTTGCGGGCGGCGCACGTCGTGTTCCCGGCGGCGCTGATCTGAACGACGTCCGTCAAATCCGTCACGACCGCAGGTTTCGTGGGGTCGCTCACTTCGTCGGGATTCGAATTGTCCGGAGATGCACCCGTCCCCAGGACGCCGAAGTCGTTCGCGCCCCAACACTGCACACGCCCGTCGGACATTCGCGCGCAGAAGTGGTTGAAGCCGGCCGCCAGCTCGAGAACGCACGGCTCACCCGCACACTCCACCGGCACGTTCGAGGGATCGAACGGGGGGGCCCCGTCGCTCGCATCGGGGGTCTCCGCCTCGGCAGCGTCCGGCAGGTTGGCAGGGGCATCGACGGTACCCGAGTCTCCCTCCGTGGAAGCTCCGTGCGTGACGTCCTCGCCGCAGGCGCAGAAAGCGACCATGGCCAGGCAGGAGAACCCCGCCGATGCGAGAAGCAGGCGCGAATCGGCTGCGCGATGGTGTCTCATGGCTTCACTTCCGTCGACTTCCGAAGCACCGTCTTGTCACCCACGATCCAGATGTCCTTCGACCCGCCCCAGATGCCGTACAAGTCCTCGACGAACGGCATCTTGTCGATCGTCACCCGTGCAAGCGACCACTTCGCTCCGTCGAAATGGCGGACCCGTCCGGTCTCGCCCACGAACCAGATGTCATTCCTCGAGGTGCCGTAGATACCGCGCACGGCGAAGGCCCAGCTCTCTCCCCAGAGATCGTCGCTGCCCCAGACGACGGCCCCGGCGTCACCGTCCGGCGGATGGGTCGCGCCGGACCAGACGACCCCGAGGTACATGAAACCGAACCACGAGATGTTGCCGGCGATGAAGGTGTCCGGAACGTGGATCCCCCCGACGACCTCGCTGAGCCCCAAGCCCATGTCCGGGACCTCGGCTTTGACCTCGACCTCTTCGAACGTCGTTCCACCCGCGCCATCCCCGCCGCCGTGGAAAACGCGCGCGACCATCCCGGACTGCGTGCTCGACGCCAGCCACATGTCATCGCGGCTCGAGCCCCAGACCGCGGTGAACCCGCCGCCCTCCGCCTCGATCGGATCGTGCTCGAACTCGGGCTCGGCAGCGCCCTTCGGGCCCTTGTAGCGGAGCACGACGCCCTCTTCCCGCTCCCAATCGGAGACGCCTCCCACGAACCAGACGTCGTTCGGACCGAACCCGTGAATCGACCTGATCGGTACGGTGGGCACGTACGCGGCAGCGGTGAAGGTCACCGCGGCCGACGTCGCGCCCTGTCCGTGGAAGATCCCCGACTCGCCAGCGATCCAGATGTCGGTGGGCCCGCTGCCCCAGATCGCGTAGAGCGGGCTCGACACCTTCTGGTGCACGACGAAGGTGGTTCCGTCCCAGCGCAAGATGTTGCCCTCGGCGCCGACGGCCCACACAGTGCCGACGTCGTCGCCCCAGACGGCCCGGAGCGAATCCGGCGTAGGCACAGGCAGATGACAGAAGCCGTCCGGACTGCACGGCACCGACCCGTCTGCATCGGCCATCGCGTCGAGCGCCCCGTCGAGTCCGCCGTCGGCGGTCTCCGAGCTCGCGCCACCTTCAGTGAGCGTGCTTCCGCCATCGAGCTCGGGCGGCACCCCGTCCAGCGAGGGCTCGCTTCCGGCGCACGCGTTCATCGAGATGAGCGCTCCAGCGCTCGACGCCACGACGATGATCGAGGCGAGTGATCGGCTCAGGTGGCTGTGTCTCATGGCCCTTCGACTCTCGCGTTGCGGTGCAGAACGATGTTGTCGCCGACGATCCAGACGTCTCGAGCGGAGCTTCCCCAGACCCCGCGAAGGTTTGGCACCGCGACGCCGTCGAGGAATTCGGCCTCGACGTGTTCGAACTTCGTGCCGTCGTAGTGGAGGATTGTTCCCTCGTCGCCGACGACCCAGACGTCGTTCGGGCCCGTGCCCCATACGGCGCGCAGATGCTGCTTCGTAGGTGCGTCGACGATCGCCCAACGCTTCGGGGTCGCGTTCGTCCAGTGACGAACGGTGCCTCGATCGCCCACCGCCCAGACATCGTCCGAGCTCGAGCCCCAGATCGCGTGGAGGTCGTCCCACGCCTGCGTGTCGTACTCGGTCCACTCGACCGCCCCCGCCCGAGGAACGCCGCGAAGCGCGCGACCGTAGCGAGGGGTGAACCGCCCGTACGTCGACATCCCGCCAACCGCCCAGAGCTCGTCGGCACCGCTGGACCACAGGCCCCGCACGAAGAAGTCCTTCCCCGTCATCGACGGCGTCCAGGACGTTGCTCCGGCGTTCCAGCGCCAGAAGTTCGCGGTAGGCGCGTCCGCCTCCGTCGCGCGCTCCGGGAGGAGATAGTACGGACCTCCCCCGACCCAGATCCCGCCTTCCGGCGGAAGCCAGGCCGCGAGCAAGAGCTCCCGCTGCGATCCGTTGCGGGGCTCCACGGGCTCGAACGGCTTCCAGGTCGAATCGCCCGCGAAGCCCATCGAGTGGAGAACGACCTCCCGCGAGCTCAGGGCCCATACCTCTCCGGACGGGCGACCCGCGATCTTGAAGATCGTCTGCGTCGTGTCGGACGGCGTCTGGACCCAAGACGTTCCGTCGAAGTGGAGGAGCGCACCGTGCGTTCCTCCGACCCAGACGTCGTTCTCACGCGAACCCCACACGCTCGTGAACGACGGCCGCTTGTTGGGTATCGCGACCGGACAGAACCCGAACCCCCGGGACGCGCAGTCGGAGAGAGCGGGCTCACAGCCTTCCGTCCCCGCTTCGCACCCGGCATCTGCCGGGACTTCGGGGATCGGCGAAGGGTCGGGCGAAACGTCCACGGGCCCACCACTTCCCGCGTCCTCGGCGCAGCTCGGGAGGATCCACGCGAGCCCCAGAGCGACGGGCATGAAACGCATCAGCGAGATCCTCATTGCGTCACGGGCTCCACGTCCTCGCACTTCGTCATCAAACAGCGCCCCTCGATGCAGGGCTGGCCGAGCGCGGAGTTGCACTGGTTCCCGCAGGCACCGCAGTTCGCGCCGTCGACCATGATGTTCGTCTCGCAGCCGTCGACAGGATTCCCGTTGCAGTCGCCCCACCCCGGCGCGCACTCGGTATCGCAGAGCCCGTTCTTGCACATCGCGACTTGATTGGCTCCCGTCGCGAACGGACAACCGTTGTTGCAGACCCCGCAGTGGGAAGGGTCGCTCGAGAGGTCGACGCACGCATTGATCTTGTCGGTAATCTGACAGCGCACCTCGTTCGCGCGGCAGCCGCAGACGATGTCCTCTTGACCGCCGCGCATGACGCGCATGCAATCGACGCCGGGAGCGCACGAGACGTCGCAGAACCCGCAGTGCTCCGGATCGAGCAACCCGTTGCCGATGTCAGCCGCGACGTTGACCTCGCAGCCGTCGGTGTCGGGCTCGTTGAGATCGCCGTTGCAGTCGGCCCAGTCTTTCTGGCATACGCGCCGGTTGCATTCGCCTTTGACACACGCGTACATCGCGTTGGGAGGCGGAGGGTCATTCGGCGGAACGCACATGTTGTTGCACGCACCGCAGTTGTAGTTGTCCGACTGGGTGTCTCTGCAGTAACCGTCGCCGCAGTCGGTCAGGCCCTTCGGACATCCGCACGCCGACTGCTCCAAGCCGACGATGACGCAGTTGACGCCCTCGGGACAGACGATGCCACACCCCCCGCAGTTCTCGCGGTTGAAGTTGACCATGGTTTCGCAGCCATCGTCTGGAATGCCGTTGCAGTCACGCGTACCCGGCACGCACTCGGGTTCGCAGTGGCCCTGGAAGCACGCTCCAACGACTCCGAAGTAGTCGTTGTCCTCGCGTTGGCACTTGTTCCCGCACGCACCGCAATTGTCATTGTCGGTGAGGAGGTTGTGCTGGCACTTGAACGAAGCGGGCGCCGTCGGATCCGTCGAGCCGCACGTCGCGTAGGGCGCCGGGCATTCGGTCGCCATACACATCAACGGTTCGGGTCCGAGCGCGTCGGCGCCGGCGTCCGGGGCCGGGCCGAGGACGGGCGGCGGGGCAGCATCAGTGTCTGGTGTCGCGAGGACGATGCGCTCGTCGAGCTCCGAACACGCTGGCGTGAACCCCGCCGCACACGACGCCGCGAGGACGAGCGCCGCCAGGCCGCCCCGATATCCGGCTCTGTGACCGGTGGGAGTCCAAATGTTGTTTTTCATATCGAATTTCGGTATCGCGGATTGACGTTCTCGTTACTGCGAATCGGCGAGCACGGAGTGCACGCGGTCGACGTACGGGCTCGTCGGGTACTGAGAGAGGAACCGGCGCCCCGCGGCACGCGCGGCGTCGCGCTTGCCGGACGTCGCGAGCGCTTCGATGCGCATCACGTCGACCTCCGGCCTGAACGCTCCTGGGCGGTGCCGCGCGTAGTAGTCGTCGATCGAGCGGAGGCACGCGTCGGTTTCGCCGCGTGAGAGCTGGGTGCGGATGCGTTCGACGAGAGCGAGGTCGTCGAGAAACGCTGCGCTCGAGAGGGCAGGCGAGGCACTGCGGGCCGACGGCTGCATGGGCGCCGACGGCTTCGCCGATGCGACGGGCGCAAAGGGCAGGTCCTCGACCTTCACCGAAGCGGCGAGAGCCTCGGCGACCGGCGCGTTGTCCGCAGGAGCCACCGATGGCGCTTCGATAGGCGTCGTCACCGCGGCGACGTCTGAAGGCGCACTCGCGTCACGCCGCCATCCGTAGCCCGCGACCGAGAGCGCGAGTCCGGCAACCCCAAGGCCGACCCACACACGCGATAGGCGGACAGGTCGCAGTACGTCCGCAACCCGAGACGTCGGCCGAAGCTCCTTCGCCACGGCCGCGAGCGTCTTCTCTACGGCACTCCGCTTCGGCTCAGCACGCTTCAGCGCCGCGAAGAGCCGAGCGTACTCCGGAGCGACGTCCTCGAGACGCTCACCGGGGTTCATCGCCCAGCCCGCCGGATGTTCCGATGACGCGCAAAGCGTGTCTGGAACACTTCGCGCGCCAGCCGCAGCCGCGAGGCCACGGTATTCATCGGGAGCTCGGTGAGCTCCGCGATCTGCTGCAATGTCATTCCTTCGACCTCGAACATCACGAACACCTGCCTTTGCCCCTCATCCAGCTCGTCGATGAGACGAAGCGCGAGCTCACGAGCTTGCTTGTCGTCGAGCTCCTCTTCTGGGTTGGGAGCCGTATCGACCTTCGCTTCCACGACTGAATCGTCGTCGGGCGACGCGGCACGACCGAACTTCCGGCGCGTGGACTGCGCGACCTTGAACGCCGTCCCGAAGAGGAACGAACGCTCGCGGCCGGGCCGTATCTCGTCGAATCGGCGCGCCGCGACGATGAAGACCTCCTGGGCCGCGTCGTCGACCCAGTGCTCCGGCACCCCGAGATGGCGAAGAAAACGCCAGACGTCGGCGAAATGGTCTTCGACGAGCTTGCGCACCTGCCCGTGGTCCACCTGTCGGGTCATGACGCGCATGTCCTCACTGGACATGCCCTCCGCACGCGAGGTGACTTGTGAGACCGCCGACATTTCTCACGGATGGATGCGGCGGCATCGCGCGATTGTTAAAAAAAGATCGTCGTCCCCGCCCACCGGAGCGGGCTCATTTGCCCGCGTCGATCCGCTGATGGGAGCGATATTCCGGTCTACGAACGCGACGAGGGTGTCAGAATCGCCAGCCGAAAGCGCCCCCGAGCGTTCCTCCTACCGGAGGAGCGCGCGAGATGAGCTCTCCCGTGCCGAGCTCGAACCAATTACGGCTGAGCGGAGCGACGAGAGCGATCCCGGTCCCCGCGTAGAAGGCCGGTGAAATCGTCCAGGTGACCCGAACCGAGACGCCGAGGTCGAGCCAGAAGCTCGATGTCCGCCTGGCATCGGCGCTCCCCCGGGCTTCTGCCGTGAGGACACCGACATCGCTTTCGAGGCACGGCGTGATGTCGAGCTTGTCGTTCACGCCCAAACGGACGGGGCAGAGCCTCACGACGCCGGCCGTCCAGAGGAACGATGTGGCGACGGTCGAACGCTCGAGCTTCCGACTGATGCTCTGTCGGATCCCGAGCGCGAGTGTTGGGCGCAGCCATCGAGGCAAACGAAGAGGCGCGCTCGAGTCTGCTGGAGCGAGCGGATCGACTTCGATCGACGCGAGCGCACCGGGCAGAAGTCCGTCGACCACCGCCGACGTGACCTCGAGGCGACCTTCGATCGCGAAGCGCGCCGCCGACGTGCGCGGACCGACGGGGCGTCTCGACGATGGCGACGGCTCGCGAGGCGGCGCTGAGGACGAGGGGGCCGGGAGGGATGGCCGCTGCTCGACGGGCGTCGCCTCTGTCACCTCTGCCGAGAGCTCCTCTTCTGCGAGCTCGTCCGTGAGCTCGCGCTCAGCGGTGCGTCCGGGGCCCGCCAGGATCGCGGCCGGATCGATCGCTACCGCCACGGCAACGGCCATTCCTCGGGCGACCGTAGCGCAATCGGGAGCGACGATCGTGCGCGGTGCGCGTGGTGCGGACTGCTCCCGAGACGCGATTTCGAGCGTACCGACAGTGTCCGCCTTGGTCACCGCGAAGGTAACGCGCAAGCGTCGCGTGTCCTCTTCCGGCGCCGCAAGCCCCCACCGCGATGTGTAGGCCCGTACCTGCTCGACGAACGCATCGAAACTCGGGCAGGTCGGATCGGCCGAGTAGTCGAAGTGGATCCGCTCGCGCGGCTCCGCCGAGGCTGATGCCGGTGCGAGTAGACCGGCCAGCACGACGACGACCCCAAACCATCGCCAGCGCGTGGAGAAGAGCGATCTGCGCGGCAAGAATTGGGGATGACGTCGGCGGCCCACGATGTCGCATCGCAGAGGAGGAAGCCGGGAAGAAGATGGGCCATTCATGGTACCATGGCGCTGGTCGCCGTTGGCTCGTCCTGGATGGCAGCGGCTCCGCAACCTCGGGAAGGTCCGACGGCAGCTGGCCCTTGTCGGGGAGACCGCCTTCGGCGAGTGAAGCCAGAAGTGGCGCCCCGAGGGCGCAGGTGCTCCGCCCGTCGTGAGTGGCGTCGGCGAGGCCCCTCGTCGAGTACTGCTTCACACCTTCGTGGACGGCCGGCCTCGAGTCCGTCGTGTCGTCGACTGGATTGTGGAGGCGGTGCGGCCGCCCGCAGGTGTCCGGCTCGTCGGCGACGGCGCCGCGGAGTACACGCGCGGCGCGTCCCGCCGGTAGAAAGGTCGGAATTGACGATGAAGTCGCGTCTCGATGTTGCACAACCTGAGTCAATACCGGCTGCGATTCCTGAAGGACGTGCCGAAGGTCGGACGGCATCGGTGACCTCGCGCACATCTACAATTCGCAGGAGAAGACGAACCTCGTCGTCACGTATCTCATGGAGTAACGATGGGGCTCGGCCGCCGCTGCCCGCCGTGAGCTCATCCATCGACGGGCCGGACGGGAACGCCGACCGGTTCGCGGCTCATCCGTAGGCGATCGCTCGGCGCGAGCGTGTCGATGCTCCGGCGTCGCCGCCTCCTCGACGCAACGGCGCGCGTGCCCGCGAGGGGCGAGCGTCGATGCGGAGCGGCTCTCGTCCGTTTCAACCGAGCACGGCCATGGCTCCGACGCGGAGGCCTCGCTGCCGCACCCGCACGACCGGCGAAGAAATCGGAAGACAAGGCGTCGGCCGGTGTCGATCCTTGGCCGCCGCGGTTGTCGTGTGAACGACGGGTCGAGCCGGCGTGGGGCCGCTCGATCCGATCCACCAAGGAACGAGGAGACCATCGCCATGGCACGAACGAGCACGTACCTGAACTTCATGGGTCGGACCGAGGAAGCATTCGAGTTCTACGCTTCCGTGTTCGGGACGAAGCCCGCCGCGCCGATCGCGCGCATGGGCGACGTGCCGCCCGGGCCGGGAATGCCGGAGCTGACCGAGAAGGAGAAGCGGTACGTCATGCACGTCGCGCTGCCGATCCTCGGCGGGCACGTCCTGATGGGCACGGACGCCCTCGAGTCGATGGGCCACAGCCTCACGTTCGGCAACAACATCAGCCTGAATCTCGAGCCCGATACGAGAAAGGAGACCGAGCAGCTCTTCGCTCGTCTCTCGGAGGGCGGGAAGGTCGAGATGCCCCTTCAGGACATGTTCTGGGGCGACTACTTCGGCCACCTCACCGACAAGTTCGGCGTGAAGTGGATGTTCAACTGCACCGAGAAGAAGAAGTAGCGCTGCGCTGTCCGTTTCGATCCGGGACGTCCATGACGGCGTCCCGGCGAGCTCCCGACCGGACGATTTCCTGATCAAGATCGCGCGAGCCCTACATATGACGAGGGGCTCGTTCGGCCCGACCTTGATCCGTGTGACCTTGCGGGTCATGCTCCTTCCCGGACGTCGGACCGTCCGGGGGCTTTTTCGAGAGGGGGTTCATGATGCAGCTCGCTTTGCGTCTTCCGTTGTTGTCGTTGGCTGTTGTGCTCGTCGCAGCGATGGGCGCTTGTTCCGATGACGAGAGCGAGGCCACGAACACCCAGAACGACGCCGGCACGGACACGGGCACGGACACCGACCCCGGGTCGGACGCCGGCACGCGGCCGGACGGAGACGCCGCGTCCACGGCATGCACCAACACCCTCGAATTCGCGCCTGGCGAGGAGCAGAAGCTCCAGGACGCCGTCAACTCGCTCACCGGCTGCGCCAACATCGTGCTCGCTGCCGGCACCTTCAATTTCACCAATGCGCTCACGATCCGTCAGGCCGGAGTGACGTTGAGCGGCGCCGGCAAAGGCGCGAAGGGCGAAGCCACGGGCGGCGCCGCGAGCACGGTCCTCGTCTTCACCACCGCGGCGAAGAACACCAACGGCGTCGACGCGGTCGGCGACAAGTTCGTCATTCGCGACCTGGCGATCTGGAATGCCAAGAAGGACGGGCTTCGCGTCGAGAGCTCGAAGAACGTCAAGATTCAGCGCATTCGCACCGAGTGGGCGAACGAGAACGACGTCACGAACGGCGCGTACGGCATCTACCCGGTGAAGTCCGAGGACGTTCTCATCGAAGAGAGTGAGGCGTACAACGCGGCCGACGCAGGCATCTACGTCGGACAGACGCAGCGCGCGATCGTGCGCAAGAACATCGCCAAGCAGAACGTCGCGGGCATCGAGATCGAGAACACCAAGTTCGCGGACGTCTACGAGAACGTTGCCGAGGACAACACCTGCGGTCTCGTCGTCTTCGACCTCCCGGGCAATCCCATCGCCGGAACGGACATCCGCGTCCACGCCAACTCGGTGAAGAAGAACAATCGCGCGAACTTCGCCTCGAACAGCGGATCGAGCAGCACGGTCTCCCAGGTCCCCGCCGGTACCGGAACGTTCATCCTCGCCTCGCGACGCGTGGAGCTGTTCGGCAACACCTGGGCGGAGAACAACAGTGGCGATGTCGCGGTGCTGAGCGGGTTCGCGATCGAGCCCGACCCCACGAAGTGGGCGGCCGGCGGCGGCAACTTCGGCAGCAAGGACATCCACATCCACGACAACACGTTCGGAGCCGACAGCGGCACGAACGTCGACAACGGCTCGCTCGATCCCACGGCGCGCCCGCTCGGCGCCCTGCTTGCCGGGCTCTATGCCTACGGCAACGGCGCTGCGGGGATCACCCGAGTGGAGCCCGTCATCTGGGACGGACTCGATCCGGACCCGACCAACACGACCCCGGCCAACGACATCAATCTCTGCGTGAAGACCAACACGTATCCGGCCGGTACCGCCTACGCCGTCGCGGACCTGAACTTCTCCGTCTCGAAGACGCTCGCGGAACAGGACGACATCGCGGGGGCGTGGGGGGCAACCACGCGCGCCGCTCCCGAGGCAACGCCCTACGTGTGCAACGGCTTTACGCCGGCCCTCACGCCGGTCGTTCTGCCCTGAAGCGGGCGCTGGTGGGCTCCCTTTCCAGCCGGCCCCGCCGGGCACTCGCTGCTCTCGCCGCGGCGGTCCTTCCCGGACTGCTGCTCGATTGCAGCTCGGCCTCCGAGAGCGCCGCCCCTGCGGACGGCGGCGACGCCGGAGACGAGCTCGCTCCGGTGATCGCCGATTCCGGTACGGAGATGGAGGCCGACGTCGTGACGGGGCCGCGGGAGATCCCGACGAGCCTCTCCGGCTTCGGCCTCTTCACCGGAGGGCCCGACGCAAAGGGCCGGCTCACGCCCGTCGCCGGGACCATTCCCTACGAGCTCACCTCGGTCCTGTTCTCCGACTACGCGCTCAAGGCGCGAACGTTGACGATCCCGCCGGGATCGAAGGCGACGTATCGACCGGAGGGAGTGCTCGACTTTCCGGTCGGGACGATCCTCTCGAAGACGTTTGCGTTCCCCGCCGACTCGCGACAGCCCGAGGTCGGCGTGCGCTTGATCGAGACGCGGATCCTCGTTCACCAGCCGTCGGGCTGGGAGGCCTATCCCTATCTCTGGAACGACGAGCAGACGGAGGCCACCCTCGTGCCGGGAGGTCGCGTGTTGCCCGTGTCGTTCGTCGATCCGAAGGGCGACGCGCGGAGCTTCGACTACCTCGTTCCGAGTCGCAATCAGTGCCAGCAGTGTCACCATCTCGTCGACGAGAACGGCGCGCAGTTGCTAGGCCCGATCGGGCCGAAGGCGCGCTACCTCAATCGCAACAACGTCATCGCCGGCACCGATCAGAACCAGCTGACGTACCTGGCGAACGCCGGTCTGCTCGACGGCCTGCCGGGGAGTCCACCGCGCGCACCGGATGCCTTCGATCCGGCGTCGGGCGACCTCGAGTCACGCGCGCGGGCGTACCTCGACATCAACTGCGCGCACTGCCACAACACACATGGCACGGCCGGGATCACGAGCCGTCTCTTCCTCCAGCACGACACGACGGACCGGTTCTCGCTCGGCGTCTGCAAGCGGCCGGGCTCGGCCGGAGGCAGCCTCGGAGGCGAGTTCGACATCCTTCCCGGCGATCATGCGCGTTCGATCTTGTGGCATCGCATCGACACGACGGAGTCGGGCAAGATGATGCCGCAGATCGGCCGAGCCCTTGCCCACGTCGAAGGCTCCCAGCTCATCGCCGACTGGATCGACGCGATGCCGGCCGAGACCTGCCAGTAGCGCTCACGGCTTGGCGGTCGGCTTCGCCAGGAGTGCGACCACGGCTTCGGCCGTCGCCGTCGCCGACGCAGGGTTCTGACCGGTGACGAGTCGCTCGCTCACGCTGACCTGCTTCTGCCAGAGCGGAGCCTCGTGCAAGCGTGCGCCTCGCTCCGCGAGACGATCGGCGAGCAGGAACGGAACGACCGTTTCGAGCTTCACCGCACGCTCTTCGTCGTTGGTGAAGGCCGAGACGTCCTTTCCCGCCACCAGGTAGCGGCCGTCGGTGAGCTTCACGTCGACGAGCGCGGCGGGGCCATGGCACACGGCTGCGACCACCCCGCCGCGTTCGTAGATGCGCGTCGCCACCGATGCGAAGCCGGGATCGGACGGGAGATCCCACATCGCTCCGTGGCCGCCGGCGAAGAAGATCGCGTCGTATCGTGACGGATCGACCTCGGCCGACGGCAGGCTCGTGTGGAGCTTCGCCATCGTCTTCTCGTCGTCGAGGAAGGCTGCGTTGATCGAATCGTTGCGGTCCACGCCGTCGAGCGGGACCTTGCCGCCCCGGACGCTGGCGAATTCGACTTCGAAGCCAGCCGTTCGAAAGACCTCGAGGGGATGGGAGACCTCGGCGAGGTACGCGCCGGTCGCCTCGCCCGTGTTGCCTTTCTTGTCGTGACTGGTCATGGCCAGGAGAACGCGCTTCGTCATGGGATGAGCCCTTCCGTGTGAGGTTGCGGATGCGCTTTCGGATGGCTGGCTCGCGCCGCACGCTGCGGCAAGGAGAGCCAGGGCGATGAAGGAACGGCGTTGCATCACCCGATCGATAGCGCGCGGTCGGAGCTCCCGGCAGCGGTCACGGTGCTTCGTCACTTGTACTATCGTGGTTCAAATGGCGCGCACCTCGCTGACCAGTACGTTGCCCAACGTCGAGGCCTTCTGTCGAACGTACGAGACCGGCAGCTTCACCCGCGCAGCGCGCGCTCTCTCGGTGACGCCGCAAGCCGTGAGCCGCAGCGTCGCTCGGCTCGAGGGGACTCTCGGGATCACGTTCTTTCGCCGGACGACGCGAAGCTGCTCGCCGACGGATGCTGCGCATCGGTATTACGCCGTGTGCACGCAGGCGCTCGGTCTGCTCTCGAACGCCGAGCGCGACATCGCGTCGGGCAAGAAGGCGCCGCAGGGCCACGTGCGCATCAGCGTGCCGACGACGTTCGGTCATCACCGCCTGCTGCCTTGGCTCGGCGGCTTTCGCGAGCGCTATCCGGAGATCCGCGTCGACGTGAACGTCTCGAACCAGAACGTGGACTTCGTGCGCGAAGGCTTCGACATGGCCGTCCGTATGGGCACGTTGAACGATGCCTCGCTCGCAGTGCGGAAGCTCGGGAGCTTCCGGTTCGGGGTGTTCGCGAGCCCATCCTATCTCGCGCGTCACGGGGCGCCGAAGGTGCCGAAGGACCTCGAGCGTCACACGTGCATCACCTTCCTCATGCCGCGAACCGGCCGCGCCCTCCCATGGTCATTCAACCCTGCGCCGCGTAGCTTCGTTCCGGTCGAATCCTATCGCTGCTCCGATGACGTCCTCGGTGTCGTGACCCTGGCGCGAGCCGGAGTGGGCCTCACGCAGATCTACGACTTCCTCGTCGAGAAGGATGTGGCGAGCGGTGCCCTCGTCGAGGTCCTGGCTCCCTTTCGTGGCGGTAGTCGACCGTTCTCGCTCGTCTACCCGCGCGGCGTCGTCATGTCGCGAGCCGCCCGCGCGCTCGCTGACTTCGTCGTGGAGCGCGCGCGCTCGTCTCCGCCCTGATCCGAGCTGCCTCGCGGATGGAGCTCGAGCGTTCGCGACGGGGGCGTGTCTCGGGACGCCGCTCGAACGCGACCGCAATCCGTGTCGACCTTCGAGGCGGACGGGACAGCTGGGATCGAGAACGCGTTAGACTGACGCTCGTGGTTTGCCGGGTGGAGGTCTGAAGCCGAACGGCATGGCGCGGTCGAGGGTGCTTCTGGTCTGCATGGCTGTGCTGGCGAGCGTCGCGCGAGCGGCGAACGCCGAGCCGACGCCTGCGCACGCGCCCGAGAGCACCTCGCTCGAGCACGTCGCTCGCTTCGCGCTCGTCCTGAACGAGCCGCGGGCTGCGCTCGAGGAATGTGGCGGCAAGGCCGCCGTGCAGACGTCGGTGGAGCGACGGCTCGAACGCGAGGTCTTCACCGACGAGGCCGCGGCTGATGCGTCCCTCGTCATCTCGGTCGACCGCGTTTCGGAGGCCTTGTGGCAGGCGCACATCAGCGAGCGCGATCGGACGGGGACCGAGGTCGGTCATCGCGAGGTCGCGATCGACGCCGACGATTGCGAGAAGGGGGTCGAGACGCTCGCGATCATCCTCGCGATCATGGTGGGACCGCCGCGAATGGTCGTCAGACCGGCGCCGGTCGTGCCCGTGCCCGTGCCCGAGACCGAGCCTCCGCCCCCGCGAAAGGTGGCCCCCGAGCCCGCAGCCGCTGCAAAGAAGCCGGCCTTACCACCGGAGTCGAGGTGGAGCTTCGCCCCGGCCGCCGCGATGATCGCTGGATCCGGGGTGTTGCCCGGGGTCTCGTGGGGAATCGAAGGTGGGGTCGCGGTCTACCCGCCCTTGGATCGAATCTCGTTCATCGCGCGAGCTCAGCTCTGGCCGCCGCGTTCGACGGGGACCAGACCGGAGGTCGATCTCGAGCGATTCTCGGCCGGCCTCCTCGCCTGCCGTCGCATGGCACGGGTGGATACCGCGTCTTTCACGCTGTGCACGGGGCTGGACGGGGGCTGGCTCAGCGCCTCGGCGCCGTCGATCGGCCGTTCGTCGAAAGGCGTTTCCCGGATCCTCTTCGACGTCCCATTCGAAGCTCGGGGCGCGGTCGACCTTGGATCATTCCACCGCGGCATTCGGCTCGAGGTCATCGTTGCGGCCCAGTTTGCGGTCCTTCTCCAGCGAGATCGTTTCACCTTCGAGAACCGGATGGGCAGGGAGGTCCCCCTTTATCGGCCCGCCCCGGTAGCGCTCACGGGGACTTTTGGGCTCGCCGTGCATTTCTTCTAATAATTCGTCCGGAGCGCTGCCTTTTACAAAGGTGTGGCGGCGTTCGGCTCATCGGCGGTAGCACCTTCTCTGCCCATGCCGGCGGACGCGGTACCGGTTCGCTCGAGCGCGGAACTTTTCCGCGAGCACGGAGCATTCGTATGGCGCCTTCTCCGGCGCCTCGGCGTTCCGTACGCCGACCTCGATGACCTCACGCAGGAGGTCTTCCTCTCGGTTCACCGCGCTCTCGCCAGCTACGAGGAGCGCAATCAGCTCAAGGCGTGGCTTTACCGCATCGCCGTACGCGAAGCGGTACGCCATCGGCGCACTCGTCCTCCCCCGAGCAGCATGGACATCGAAGACCTGGACGAAGCGTCGCCGGACTGTCCCGAGGCGACCGCGCAAGCGAACGAGGCGCGCGAACGCTTCAATCGCCTGCTCGAGACGCTCGACGAGCCACGCCGAACGGTGTTCGTCCTCTACGAGATCGAGGAGCTTACGATGGCCGAAGTCGCTGCAGCCGTCGGCTGTCCGCTCCAGACCGCTTACTCCCGCCACAACTCGGCGAAGAAGATGATCCTGGCGGCTGCACGCCGTCTCGAGGCGAAGGAGACGTCGCGGTGAGCGCCTTCCGTGATCCGCCGCGCATCCTCGAGTCCTCCGAGGATGTTCCGTCCCTCGTCCGCATGGGGCTCGAAGCCGAACGCATCGACGCGGGGCCCGAGCCGAGTCACATCGCGCGCCTCGCAGAGAGGGGCCCATCCGCCGAGGGCACGACGGGAGCGGCGAAGCCCGCCTCCTGGTTCGCGAGGTCGCGGCTTGCCATGCTCGCTGGAGCGGGGCTCCTCGGCGTTGCCGCCTTCTCGGCGACGGTTCGCGAGGAGAGCGTACCTCCTGCGGTCACCGGTACGAGCCTGCCATCGGCGACGACCGAGGAGGCTACGCCCGCCCCGGCGAATCTGCCGGTCGAACCGCCGGTCCTCAGTCCCCACGAGCTGCCCACCGCGGCGGCGACCGTCGCAGTGCACGCTCCACCAGTGGTGCCGAGCGCGCGCGCCGCGGGATCGAACGCGCGCGCCGCGGGATCGAACGCGGTCGCCTCCGAGGGCGCGGAGATCGATCTGCTCGCTCGGGCCCAACAGGCGCTTCGAACGCGTCCCGCGGAGACGCTCGCGCTCTGCCAGAAGCACAAGGCGGAGTTCGCGAACGGCCGCTTCACGCAGGAACGTGAGGCGCTCGCGATCGAAGCGCTCTTCTACCTCGACCGACGTGGCGAAGCGGAGCGCCGCTGGAATGACTTCCAGCAGCGCTATCCCGCCTCGAACCACCGGATCCACCTCGCCGAATTGTTCTCCTCGCCGTCGCGCTAGCGGCGGCCTCGACGATCACTCTCGCCCGGGCGCTGGACGCTCTGGGAGGCAGCTTTGTCCTCGACCACACGACGACTCGCACTACTCGGTCTCGGCGGATTCGCGCTCGTCGCGATCGCCTGCCAGGACAACGTTTCGCTCGGCCGAGAGGATGGCGATGCGGGCACCACCGCACCGCCGAGCTTCACGCCCGATCCGCCGGACGGTGGTGACGCCGAGGCGGAGGCCCCGCCCGAGAAGATCCTCGCGTGCATGGGCACGGAGTGCACGTGGCCCTACGCGACGTGCTCGGACAAGCCGTTCCCCAAATGCGGGACGAACCTCATGAACGACTCCGCGAACTGCGGGGCGTGCGGCAACCGCTGCGGAGGCTTCGAGTCGGTCAACATGGACTCGCGCTGTGTCGACGGCGCATGTGTGCTCGGCTGCATGATCAAGGATAGCCCCTTCGGCAAGCGGGTCTTTCGCGACTGCAACGGCCTACTCGACGACGGCTGCGAGACGAACGTCCAGGCCGATCCCGAGAACTGCGGGACCTGCGGACACGCCTGTGCGCCGGGGGTTCGGTGCATCAACGGGAAGTGCGGCTGCTCGAACGGTTTGACCGATTGCGGGGGCCGATGCACCGACACTCGAACGGACTCTCTCAACTGCGGCGCGTGCGGGAACATGTGTGAGTTTCCCGAAGACGCCTGCTCGCCGCTCCCGTCGAACTCGACCTACGGCTGCGCGAGGAGCGAGTGCGGGCAGCTCCAATGCACCGGCGGATTCGCGGACTGCAACAACGACCTCAAGAGTGGATGCAACTCGGACGGGTGTGAGACCAACGTCACCACCGATCCGAACAACTGCGGCGGGTGCGGGGTCAAGTGCGCTCCGGGCCAGGTGTGCCGCGACGAGGGAAGCGGTCCTCAGTGCCTCGACCCGTGTGAGAAGGCCGGCCGCGCGACGTGCCCGCAGGGTTGCACGGATCTCTTGAGCGATCCCTTCAACTGCGGCGCGTGCATGAACTTCTGCCCGCAGCCGCGCGCCAATCAGGTGGGGTCCTGCAGGAAGGGCCTCTGCGCTTACGAATGTCTCCCCGGCTTTGCCGACTGCAACGGGGACCCAACGGACGGCTGCGAGATCGACCTGCGGACGCATCCCGCCAACTGCGGCGCCTGCGGGAACCAGTGCAACTTCGGTGAGGGGCAACCCTGCATCGAGGGCAAGTGCCTGATGGTCGAGTGTGATGGCGGGGTGGAGGTGCCGAATTGAGCCCGGCGATGAAGATCGAAGAGCCGAAGCGTTGGTGGACGAGGGCTGCGCTCGTCGTCGCGTCGGGGATGGCCCTCGTCGGCTCGTTCGCGAGCTGCGCCGAGACGACGGAGGCAATGTCGGCGGACGACCCCCGCGAGAGCGTGCCCGACGCGTCGAGCACCGACGCCGTCGCGGCAGACGCCGATGCCGGCGCGGCGGTCGACTGCAAGGAAGAGGATCCTGATTGCACGACCGAAGTCGTCTCTTGTGACGACGTCGCGTGGTGCGTTGTTCCGACGCCGCTCGACATCCTCCACACGTTCACGGCGATCTGGGGCAGCGGGCCGAACGATGTCTGGGCCGTCGGCTCGGGCGGATCGATCCTGCACTACGACGGCAAGTCGTGGGTGAAGACCCCGTCGGGCGTCGTCAACACGCTGTACGCGATCTGGGGCAGCGGCCCCGACGACATCTGGACCGTGAGCGACACGACCACGGTGCTCCATGGAACCGGTTTCAAGAACGGTACGGCCACCTGGTCCCGCTCGGAGACGGGCTTCGCCCCGTGGAGCACGGCGCCGCTGCGAGCCGTCTGGGGCAGCTCGCCGGACGACGTCCGCATCGGCGGACGCATGTTCGATCTCGAGAACCCGGACTGGGAGAACGACATCTGGGCCGGTCATCAGCTCCTGAAGACCCCGGCCGGCGAGGACGGCGTCGTCTGGAAACGAGTCCCGGGGATGTCGACGATCCTCAGCATCTGGGGCAGCTCCGCTACGGACCTTTGGATGGCGGCCGATAACAGCCTCTCTGCCTCTCACGAGCGCGGCCTGCTCCTGCATGGAACGCCCCGCGAGGGGGGCGAAGGCGAAGATCCGTTCGTCTGGACGTCGGTCGACAGCCAGTCCGCGCTCACGTTGAACGCGGTGTGGGGGAGCGGTCCGGCCGACATCTGGGCCGTCGGCGTGCTCGGCTCGATTCGTCACTGGACGCCCGGGAAGGTCCGCTTCGACAAGATCGCGTCGCCGACGAAGGAGACGCTCCACGCCATCTGGGGCAGCGGCCCGAACGACATCTGGGTGGTCGGCGATTCCGGGACGGTCCTCCACTACGACGGCACGTCGTTCGAGCCGTCCACGGTGCAGCTCCCGCTCGGGAGAAAGCCAAACCTCTACGGCGTCTGGGGAAGCAGCGCCAACGACGTGTGGATCGTCGGTGACGGAGTCGCTCTCCACTACACCGGTCCGAAGCCCGCCAAGGGAGATACCAAGTGAACCGTCTTTCGACGCGCAGCGCGGGGGCGGCAATGCTCGCTCTCTTCGCGGTCGGAATCGTCCTCGTCGCGTGTGCGGACTCCGACGAGGTCGATTCTCTCGGTGGTCCGAGCGAGACGGACAGCGGCGGCGTCACGACGTTGCCGGAAGCCTCTGCGCCGGCAGATGCGGGCGCCGAAGACGCGGACGCGGATGCCTCCGTTCCGAAGGACGCCGAGACCGATGCCCCCGCGCGCATCTGCTCCGACGAGAACTTCTGTCACAGCGCCCTTCCCGGCAACCACGCGCTTCGGGGCGTGTGGGGCGACGGACAGGGCATCGTCTGGGCCGTCAGCTCGGGCGGCAGCGTGCTCCGCTGGGACGGCAACGCTTGGACCGAGCACGTGAAGGGGCTTGGTGCCCTCTCCACCATCTGGGGGAGCGGACCGACCGACCTCTGGCTCGTCGCCTCGAACGGCACCGTGTACCACGGCACCGGAGCAAGCTCGGCAGAGGTCGCCTTCGCTCCTGTCGTCCTGCCCGGCGACGTCCAGATCCCGATCAAGTCGATCGGGGGGACCGGCCCCAACGACGTCTGGGCCGTCGGCGGATTGAAGGACGAATCGGACTGGCCTTGGCAGTGGAAGGGCCGCGTATTGCACTACGACGGTGACGCAGCGAGCGGCGGCTCGGGCTGGACGCTCGACGACGAGCTGTCGTCGAGGAGCATTGCGTGCGCCTCCGTCGCCGCGGGCACCAGCAGCGGCGTCTGGATCATCGGTCAGGAGTTTCGCCAGGACACGAACGAGCTGCTCCACGGCGTCTTGCTTCGGCGCGCGCCTGGCGCTGCGGATTGGACGAACGTCGACCTGCCGATGGAGATGGCGAACAGTTGGAGGTCCTCCCCGGTGGAGCTCAACGTCGTCGCGACGACGGGGACCGGCGTGTGGGTGAAGGGCATCATCGAAACGAACGGCAGCGGGCAGCAATCGCCACTGTGGCGCGGCACGAGCACGAACGGTGGGGCGACCTTCAGCTGGTCGTATGTCCCGCAGCTGGCTTGGGACCCGGAGGTCAACGCTGTCTGGGGCACGGCCATGAACGAGGTGTGGGCCGTAGGCAAGCCGGGACGCGTGACGCGATGGACTGGCACGAAGTGGCAGCAGGCCGCCATTCGCGTGACGAACACGCCGGTCACCACGCCGTTCCACGGGATCTGGGGAACGAGCGACACCGATTTCTGGGTCGTCGGCGACAACGCTGCACTCCACAAGACGACGGGCACGAAGCCCTGAGGCTGGAATCATGAAGACTCGCATCCGACCTTTGCTGCTCTCGTTCGCCGTCATGACGGGCGGGGCGGCCGCGATCGTCGCCTGCAGTAGCGAGGGCGAGCGAAACGCCTTCGAAGAGCCCGAGGCCGACTCCGGCAAGCCGAACCTCCCCGAAGCCGCGCCTCCGACTTCGGAGGACGGTGCTTCGCCCGCCGACGCCGGGGCAGAGGACGCGAAGCCTCCCTTCGATCCGACCGACGAGACCGTGACGTGCGCGGACGACGCCGGATGCGCCGTACAGCTCGTTGCGGGTGAGAACCACTTCTGCGCGCGAATGAGCGACGGCACGGCGCGGTGCTGGGGAGACAATGCCAAGGGCTCGCTCGGCACGAGGGACGCGGGGACGGCGCCCGAGGGTACGTGGATCGGGGACGCCGGGGCCGACGGCGGTACCGTCCCGGGTACCGGCTTCGTCGTCAGCAACGTGGTCGGTCTCGAAGGCGCGACGCAGCTCAGCGCGGGCGGCACCACCACGTGCGCCCTCGTGGCCGATGGCGGCGTGTCCTGCTGGGGAGGCAACGATCGAGGACAGCTCGGTCTCCAGATCGCGCCGCCGCTCTCGGACTCGCAGGCCCATCCCGACGTGACCGCCACCGCGCTGCCGAGCGCGGCTCGTCGCGTCGACGTCGGAGCCCGAACCGTGTGCGCCGTGCTGGCGAGCGGAGAGGTCTGGTGCTGGGGAGACAACTCCGAGCTCGAGGCCGGACGCAAGGAGCCGAAGGGCGTCGCGGGTCCGGGCAAGGCCGAGCTGGATGGCCTTCCGATCGCGCGTACCGCGGCCAGCACGAACAACGGCTTCGCCGTCACGGATACGGGTGAGCTCCTCAGCTGGGGCGCCGTTTCCGGCAGCAAGGCCCTCGTCTCGGCCCGCACCTCGTCGCTGACGAACGACGCGCTCCCCGTCGCGATCGGCCTCTCACCGGTGACGAGCTTTGCGGTGACGTCGGGGTCGACCGCGCATGCATGCGCGGTGGTGAGCGGTTCTGTCTACTGCTGGGGCTCGAGCTCGCTCGGCGCGCTCGGCACCGGCCTGGCCGACCGAGCGTTGATGCCGGCGCGGTCGCACGTCGGGAGCGCGAAGGCGTGGCCTCAGCAGGTCTCCGCCGCGGGCGAGCTCACGTGCGTCCGACTCACCGACGGCACCGTTCAGTGCACGGGTGACAACTCGCGCGGGGCGCTCGGCCGGATCACGACGGAAGCGTTCTCGTGGTCGTTCAAGCCGTCCGACCAGCTCGCCAGCCATGCGGTCGCCGTCGCCGTCAGCAAGACGAGCGTCTGCGTCCTCACGAAGGACGGCAGCGTCGTCTGCTGGGGAGGCAACGAACGTGGCGAGCTCGGTCAGGGCGTGACCGACAAGCTCCCGCACCCCACGCCGGTCTCGATTCGCTTCTGAAGGGTAGGACTGTCATGAAACTCGCTGACCGCGTCCTTCGTCTTGGTCTGCTCGCCCTCGGTGTGACGGGCGCGATGAGCATCGTCGTCGCTTGTTCGAGCCGCGATAGCGGCTTCACCCCGTCCGGTCCGGCGCTCGTCGACAACGACGCAGCGGCGGAGGAGCCCGAGCCTCCGAAGTGTGGGCTTCACTGCTCGCGCGATCTCAAACAGGTCTTGAACGGGTGCGAAGGGGAAGAGGTCGTCGTCGAGCAGTGCAGCGCCGATCAGGGCTGCGGCAACGGCCGTTGCGTCGACGCGTGCACAGCCGCCGCCCTCAACAAGGGCTCGACGGGCTGCGAGTTCTGGACGCTTCCACCGACCGATTCGATCGAGCGCCCTGGCTCCTGCTTCGCGGCGATGGTCGCGAACACCTGGGATCGCCCCGTGTCGATCGCCGCCGAATACGGAGACGCGGCGCTCGACATCTCGAAGTCGATCTTCACCGTCAGTCGTCAGAACGAAGACCCGATCTACACGCTTCTCCAGGGGACGCTCCCTCCGGGCGAGGTCGCCGTCGTCTTTCTCGCCCACAACGAGACGGACATGGGCAAAGAGCGCACGTACTGCCCTCCCGCCGTCACGCCGGCGATGCTCGTCGATCCGATCATCCACGGGACCGCGAAGACGAAGGCATTCCGCATCAAGGCGGACGCGCCCGTCTCGGCGTACTCCATCTATCCGTACGGCGGCGCCGACACGCACATCCCGACCGCGACGCTGCTTTTGCCCGTCTCGTCGTGGGAGCAGAACTACATCGCCGTGAGCCCGTTCCACTTCGGGCAGCCGCTCAAGCGGCGTACGCTCCAGATCGTCGCGAACGAAGACGATACCGAGGTCCGCATCCGTCCGACCGTCGAAGTCCGAGCCTCCGGTGACGTGGAGGGCGCGACGACGGGCGTCACGCAGACCTGGAAGCTCTCGAAGGGGCAGGTCCTGCAGTTCGTGCAACCGGCGTTGACGGGGAGCCCGATCGAGACGACGAAACCGGTTGGCCTCTTCGGAGGCTCGGAATGCACCTTCCTTCCCTCGTCGGTCGAGTGGTGCGACGTCCTCCACCAGCAGATCCCCGCGGTCGCGCAATGGGGAACCGAGTACGCCGTCGTGCCGTTCCAGTCGCGCATCAACAGCCTCGCCGAGAGCACTCGAGAAAAGGTTCCGTACACGATCGTGGCCGCTGCCGACGACACGACGTTCACGTACGAGCCCTCGCGCCCGCGTGATGCGCCCGAGACCTTGAAGGCAGGCGAGAGCGCGAACTTCATCACGGACGAATTCTTCGTCGTCCGAAGCCAGGACGCGAAGCATCCGTTCCACGTGAACGTCTACATGACGGGGTCGTCCTACGGTGGCGGGACGGGATCGACCACGACGGGCGATCCGGACTTCGTCAACGTGCCGGCGGCCGCCCAGTATCTCGATCGCTACATCTTCTTCACGGACTTCACGTTCCCCGACACGCGCTTGACGGTCGTGCGTCGCAAGACGGCTCAAGGCTTCAAGCCTGTCGAGCTGGAGTGTGCAGGGCCGATCGAGGGGTTCCGTCCTCTCGGCACGTCGGGCCAGTACGAGTATGCGTTCGTCAAGCTGACCGAGGCGTTCTTGCCGCAGAAGTTCCCCAAGGGCGAGTGCAGCTACGGCCGGCAAGAGGCTCGCAGCGACGGTCCGTTCGCCGTCACGGTCTGGGGCATGGGGCTGGATGCGAGCTACGGATACGTCGGCGGAACGGGCCTCCGTACCATCAACGACGCGACGCCGCCGAGCATCCGCTGACGCCGGTCGCGGGCCCCGACGATGTCTCTGCATCGTCGGAGCCGCGGGCCGTTCGAGCGCGTCCCGCGCGCCGACGAGCGACGATGCACGGGGGTTACGCCGGCGATCGCACGGCATGCTCGTGGTTTCCTCCGGTGCCGTCGTGTCGCATTTTCAGGTCACTCGTCATGAGCGACGATGGCGTTCCCGATGGCGGTCCCGTTCGACGCGCTCCGGCGCGATGTCTCGTATCTCGGAAGGATCCTGGGCGACACGCTCGTCGAGCAGGAGGGCAGGGAGCTCTTCGATCTCGAGGAGACCGTGCGCGCGCTCACGAAGGCGCGGCGCGCACAGGACGCGTCCCACGACATCGAACGCGCTCGCGCGACGGCGACGAAGCTGATCGACGTCGTGCGTGGGCTCGACACGAGCGTGGCCGAACGCGTCGCCCGCGCGTTCACCCACTACTTCCAGCTCGTCAATCTCGCGGAGCAGCATCATCGAACGCGACGTCGCCGTGACTACGCGCGCGAGGGGAAGCCGCAGCCGGGATCGCTCGAGGTCGTCTTCGCGGCCATGGCGAGAGAGACGTCGCGCGAGCGCTTCATCGGGCTGCTCTCCGAAGCGGCCGTCGAGCTCGTCTTCACGGCGCATCCGAGCGAGGCGCAGCGCCGGACCGTGCTGGAGAAACATCGGCGCCTCGTGTCACTGATCGCCCGGAGAGAGCGCGCCGAGCTCACGCCGGCTGAGGCCACCGACGTGGATCGTGCGATCCGCGAAGAGGTCGCAACGCTGTGGCAGACCGACGAGATTCGTCAGGAGAGGCCACGCGTGGGCGACGAGGTGAAGAACGTCCTCTTCTACCTCGAGGAGGTCCTGTTCCCGCTCGTCCCGAAGTTCTACGCGGCGATGGAGAGCGCCACGGAGAAGGCGTTCGGCGAGCGCATCGAGGTGCCCTGCGTCCTCCGCTTCGGATCGTGGGTCGGGGCAGACATGGACGGCAATCCAAACGTGACGCCCGAGGTCGCCGTGGATACCGCGCTCGCGCAGACCTCACGCGTGCTCGCTCTCTACGTCCGCGCGGTCTCGGCACTGGGCGGCGTGCTCTCGCAGTCGACGCGAAGGGTCACCGTGTCGAAGGCGCTCCTCGACTCGCTCGAGAAGGACGCGGCCGACATGCCCGAGCTCGCGCAGACCCTCGCCACGACGGCCCATCACGAGCCGTATCGCCGGAAGCTTCGCTTCGTGACGGAGCGCCTCCGCGTGACCCGCGCCGCGATCGTCGCGGTGCGCGAGGCCGGGGGAGGGGAGCCACGGCTGCCCGCGCACGCCTATGCAGGCCAGGCCCCGTTCATCGACGAGCTGGAGCTCATCCTTGCCTCGCTCGTCGAGAACCGAGGCGAGCACGCCGGGGCATCACACGTGCGCGCGCTCCTTCGTCAGGTCCGGACGTTCGGGTTCCATCTCGCAAAGCTCGACGTCCGCATCCCCGCCGAATGGGTGCGCGCCGACGCGCGCGTCGCGCTCGGGCTCCCCGAGAACGCGCCGCTCGACCGCGCTCTCTTGGAGCAGGCGCTCGGCGCGGCGATCTCCGGCGGTCCACCGATCGTGACGCTGACGAGTCCGGACGGGCAGGGCATGCGCGCCGTCCGAGCGCTCGCTCGCATCCGCGAGGTGACGTTCGGCGGAGGCGCCGAGTCGCTCGTCCTCAGCATGACCCACGGCGCGGAGGACATGCTCGCAGCGCTCGTGCTCGCGCGGCTCGCGGGCCTCGACCGCCCGGAGGCGCCTTCGTCCGGGGTCTCGATCGTGCCCCTCTTCGAGACGCTCGACGATCTCGAGCGCTCGGACGAGGAGCTCGCGCATGCCATCGCGTGCCCGGAGTACGGCGCGTACCTCGCCCGCCGCGGCGGTGTGCAGGAGATCATGATCGGCTACTCCGACTCGAACAAGGACGCCGGGATCGTCGGCTCGTCGTTCGCGCTCTACCGCGCGCAGCAGCGGCTCGTCGCCGTGTCGCGCGCGCACGGCATTTCGCTGAAGATCTTCCACGGTCGCGGCGGATCGATCGGCCGCGGCGGCGGCCCCTCGCAGCGCGCGATCGAGAGCCTTCCCGCGGGCGCGGTGGCCGGACGCTTCAAGCTCACCGAGCAAGGTGAGGTGCTCGGGTGGAAGTACCTCGTCCCCGAGATCGCCGAGCGGAACCTCGAGCTCACCGTGGCCGGTGTCCTCGCGCACTCTCTTCGGAACGAGGCGGGAGCGCACGACACGCGCACCGCGGAGTACGAGGCGATCTTCGAGAAGGCCGCGGCGATCAGCGTCGAGCACTACCGCGCCCTCGTGAACGCTCCCGGCTTTCCCGAGTACTTCGCCGCGACGACCCCGCTCGAGGACATCCCGCGCCTCAACATCGGATCGCGGCCTGCACGTCGCTCAGGAGGACCCGGCAACGAGGCGCCGCGCGTGAAGCTCGAAGACCTTCGCGCCATCCCGTGGGTCTTCGCGTGGACGCAGTCGCGGCAGATGGTGCCCGGTTTCTACGGCGCCGGTCGCGCGCTCACGTGGCTCCTCGCGGAGCACGGAGCGCGGCGCGTCCGCCAGATGCGGAGGGAGTGGCCGTTCTTCGCGAGCACGCTCGATGCGATCGCCGTCTCGCTGGCGCAGGCCGACATGGTCGTCGCCGCGCGCTACGCGGGGCTATGCGAGGACAAGGCGCTCGCGCGGAGGCTCTTCGCGCGGATCGCGCTCGACCACGGGCGAGCGGCGCGCGCGATCCGCACCGTCTTCGAGCGCGAAGCGACGCTCGACCCGGACTCGACGCTCGCGCGCTCGATCGAGCTGCGCAACCCGTACGTCGATCCGTTGAGCTTCATCCAGATCGAGCTTCTTCGCCGCGAGCGCGCGAGCGAGGCCGAGTCGCCCGAGCTGCTTCGCGCGATCCTGCTCACGATCAACGGAATCGCCGCCGGCCTCCGCTCGACGGGGTGAGCCGGCTGCTTCGTCGTGACCGATCGCGAACGTGCGCTGCTCGCGATCGGTCTCGAGATCAGTTGCCGTACTTCTCGATCAGCTTGCCGAGGCGCGGGACAGCCTGCTCGACGTTCTTCTTCGCCGTGCCGCGAAGCTTGTCGTAGGCGCTCTTGGCGACGCCGCTCTTCGCATGCGCGGCCTTCTCGTCCGTGATCGACAGGAGAGCGTCGGCGACGCGACTGGGGTTCGAGGTGAAGAAGTCGGCGATGGCCTTGTTGTTGGACTTCGCGTCCGCGTAGATCGGATCGAGCGCCTTCGCGAACTCGGGGAGGAGGTCTTCGACCGTCTTCTCCACGAAGCCAGGCTTGATGCCCTTCACCGTGCTGTACCCCGCCTTGATGGCGAGGCCGGAGATCCCACCCTTGTCTTTCACTTCTGCGTCGATGAGATCGCAGCAGTCCTTCACGACATTCTTCTTCTTCGACTCGTCGGTGAGCGCTTCGATCAAGGATCCCATGGTGCTCGGCCTTAGCACAAACCCCGGGGCTGCGGGGGCTCCGCTGGAGCTTGACGCCTTGCGTCAGGCAGGTCACAAGAACTACTGAATCGTCATTCAGTCCGGAGAAGGAGCGGAGATGGCAGGTGGCGCGAAGGATCGAGTGGCGGTCGTGGCCGGGCTACGGACGCCGTTCGCGAAGCAGGCGACGGCCTACCGCGACATGACGACGCTGGATCTCGGTCGCGCCGTCGTGAAGGAGCTCCTCGCTCGCGCCGAGCTCGATCCGCGCGAGATCGGCCTCGTCGTGTACGGCCAGGCGATCCCGACGCCCTCCGCGCCGAACGTCGCGCGCGAGATCGTCCTCGGGTCCGGGATGCCGAAGAGCGTCGAGGCCTACAGCGTGGTGCGCGCCTGCGCGACGTCGTTCCAGTCGGCCACGAGCGCCGCCGAAGCGATCCTCGCCGGTCAACACGACGTGGCCGTCACCGGCGGGGTCGACAGCGCGAGCGACGTGCCGATCACCGTCTCGCGAAGGCTCGCGAGCGCGCTCGTCGAGGCTTCGAAGGCGAAGAGCCTCACGGACAAGATCCGGATCTTCACGCGCCTCTCTCCACGCGATCTCGTCCCGACGCCGCCGGCGCTGCGAGAGCCCTCGACCGGCCTCACGATGGGCGAGCACGCCGAGCGGATGGCGAAGGACGCAGGCGTCACGCGCGAGGAGCAGGATCTGCTCGCTCACCGAAGCCACACGAGGGCGGCGGCCGCGTGGGAGCGTGGGCTCTTCGACGCCGAGGTGATGCACGTCATTCCGCCGCCCGCGTTCGATCGTCCGATCGCGAAGGACAACCTCGTCCGCGAGGACTCGAAGCTCGAGTCCTACTCGAAGCTCCGTCCCGTCTTCGATCCGAAGCACGGCAGCGTCACGGCGGGGAACTCGTCGCCGCTGACGGACGGCGCGAGCGCGCTGCTCCTGATGCGGGAGTCGAAGGCGAAGGCGCTCGGCTACCAGCCGCTCGGGTATCTGCGCTCGTGGGCCTACGCGGCGCTCGACCCCGACGACGGCCTCCTCATGGGTCCAGCCTACGCGTCGCCGATCGCGCTCGATCGCGCGGGGCTCCGCCTCGCGGACATGGACGTCATCGACATGCACGAGGCGTTCGCCGCGCAGGTCGTCTGCAACCGCAAGGCGCTCGCGTCCCGTCGCTTCGCCGAGGACAAGCTCGGTCGCACGTCAGGGCCGATCGGCGAGATCGACGACGAGCGCTTCAACGTGCACGGCGGCTCGATCGCGCTCGGCCATCCGTTCGCCGCGACCGGAGCCCGGATGATCCACACCGTCCTCCGCGAGCTCGGGCGGAGGAAAGGACAGTTCGGTCTTGCGACCGCGTGTGCCGCCGGTGGGCTCGGCGCTGCCGTCGTCCTGGAGGCCGCCTGATGCTCGCGCAGGCGATCTCGGAGCCGTCGCCGCGCCCGCGACCGCTGCCCGTCGTCGCGAGCGAGGTTCGCCCCGACGGGGTCGCCGTGATCACGCTCGACGATCGCGCCGAGGTGCACAACACGATCACGCCTGCGTTCGGCGCCGAGCTCCGTGCAGCGGTCGAAGCGGCCTTCGCCGACTCGAAGGTCCGCGCCATCGTCCTTCGCAGCGGGAAGAAGGACTCCTTCGTCGTGGGCGCGAACATCGACCTCGTGCGAAGGACGCGCTTCGCCCGGGACGCGGAGGAGGCCGCGCGTGACGTCGCACGATGTTTCGGCCGCCTCGGCTCTGGTCCGAAGCCGATCGTCGCCTACGTGCACGGCTCCGCGCTGGGCGGCGGCTTCGAGCTCGCGCTCGCATGCACCGCGGCGATCGCGACGGACGATCCGAAGACGGCGCTCGGCCTCCCCGAGGTGAAGCTCGGTCTCGTGCCTGCCTCGAACGGCCTCTATCGCATCGCCGAGCGGGCCGGTCTGCGCGTCGCGCTCGATCTCGGCGTGAGCGGACGGAGCCTCCGTCCGAAGCTGGCGCAGCGGCTCGGGCTCGTCGACGACGTCGTGCCGCTCGGAGTCGGTTTCGAGACCGCGGTCCACCTCGCGCTTCGCCTTGCGAGCGAGCCGGCGTATGCACGCTCCCTCGCCAAGAAGCGAAGCCAGGCGAGCGGAACGAAGGAGCGCATCGAGCGCGCGCTCCTCGAGAAGAACCCGATCGGACGGCTCGCCCTCTTCCGGAGGGCGCGCGCCGAGACGTCGAAGAAGACGCGCGGTCACTACCCGGCCGCCGAGCGCGTCATCGACCTCCTCGAGCGCTTCGGCTCACGGGGCTTCCGCGCGGCCGCCGAGCTCGAGGCGGAGGTGTTCGGCGATCTCGTCGTGAGCGAGACGGCGCAGCGCTCGATCGATCTCTTCTTCGCCCGGAAAGCGGTCGAGAAGGACTCGGGGCTCGAGCCGAACGAGCGGGCCGCATCCTTCTCAGTCGATCGCGTCGCCGTCTTCGGTGCGGGCCTCATGGGCGCCGGCATCGCTGCCCTCTGCGCGCGCTCGGGCCTCTCCGTCCGGATGAAGGACACCGACGACGTCGTCGTCGGTCGCGGCCTCCGGTACGTCAAGGAGTTGCTCGATGCTCGCGCGCGTCGCGGCTCGATGTCGGCGCTCGAGCGCGACGCCGCCTTCGCCCGCATCAGCGGCGCGACCGACTACACCGGCTTCCGCAACACCGACCTCGTGATCGAGGCGGTCTTCGAGGACCTCGCGCTCAAGCATGCCGTGATCGGCGAGGTCGAGAAGCTCGTTCGCGACACGTGCGTCATCGCGTCGAATACGTCGGCGATCCCGATCGCGCGCATCGCCGAGGGCTCGCTCCGTCCCGAGATGATCGTCGGGATGCGCTACTTCAGCCCGGTCCACCAGATGCCGCTGCTCGAGGTGGTCCGCACCAAGGCGAGCGATCCCCGTGCAGTCGCGACCGCCGTCGCGCTCGGGAGGAAGCAGGGCAAGACCGTCATCGTCGTGAACGACGGCCCCGCGTTCTACACGACGCGGATCCTCTACGCGCTGCTCGTCGAGGCGGCGCACCTCGTCGCGGAGGGCTCGTCGATCGAGGAAGTGGACAGGGCGATGGTCGACTGGGGTTTCCCCGTCGGTCCGTTCCAGCTCATGGACGAGATCGGTCTCGACCTCGGCGCTCACGTGGGCGACGTCGCGCGCGATGCGTTCGGCGAGCGCATGCGCCCGCCCGATGCCTTCGCCGCGCTCGTCGCCGACGGCCGCAAGGGGCGAAAGAACGCGCGAGGCTTCTACCTCTACGGAAGCGCCGCGCCGCGGAGGAAGACGGTCGACGCGACGGTGTACGGCGTCCTCGGCGTCACTCCGAAGCCGCGCGCGGTCACTGCCGACGAGATCGCGCTCCGGTGCGGGCTCGCGATGGTGAACGAGGCGCTCCGCTGCCACGGCGACGGCGTTCTCCGGAGCGCGCGTGACGGCGACGTCGGCGCGATCTTCGGGGTCGGCTTTCCGGCGTTCCGCGGCGGCCCGTTCCGCCATGTCGACGTCGTCGGCGCGAGCGAGATCCTCCGGCGCACGCGCTCGCTCGAGCAGCGCTTCGGCGTGCGTTTCGAGCCCGCGCCGCTGCTCGTCGCGATGGCGCGCTCGGGGAAGCGCTTCTACGGCTGACGACGAGCGCGGTGCTGCCCGGCCGCTTGCTTGCTCGACATGTGGGCGAGCCCGGGCGACTTGCGGCGCCGCCATGCGAAGGTAGAGTTTTCGGTCGATGCAGCCTCCGCACAATCCGTACGGTCAGCAAGCTCCTTACGGTCAGCAAGCTCCTTACGGTCAGCAGCCTCCGGCGAATCCGTACGCGGCTCCGGCGGCCGCGCCTGCGATGTACCGGCAGAACGTCTTCGTTCCGCACGGTGGCACAGCTGGACCGCTCCTCGGACCGACGCTGCGCAGGTTGAAGCTCGCGGCCGGCATCGGCCAGCTCCTCGCGCTGGCTGTGGGACTGACGCTCATGATCGCCGGCGCCGTGATGGGCGAGGACGAAGGCGGTGCGATCGTCATCGCCGGCATGGGCGGTCTCGGCTTCTGCTACCTGCTCATCTTCGTCTACGCGATCGTGAACGCGATATGGATCTACCAGTTCTGGTCGTGGATCCCGCCGGAGCAGCGCTACACCAGCATGTGGAAGAAGTACATCTCGCCGGGCGCGGCGGTCGGGTTCATGTTCATCCCGGGCTTCAACCTCTACTGGATGTTCGTCGTCGCCTTCGGTATCGCCGACATCATGGAACGGCTGCGGGTCCAGTACCCGAGCAGCAAAGGCCCCGTGATGACGCTCGCGATCCTCACGATCGTGGTCCCGATGGTGTTCTTCCCGGCGGGCCCGTTCCTCCAGTACCTCTTCGCGAAGCACGTCGAGGAGATGGCGAAAGAGATGCACGCACGAATGACCGGCGCCGCCAACCCGCTGGTCGGCGCCTAGCGCGCGAGCGAGCTCCCTCATCCGACGGGCTCGCGGGGCGGCGGCGAGGCCGTACTCTCGGCTGCCTCGACCGTACAGAAACGGGACGGACGCGAACATGTCCTTCTCGCCCTGAGATAGACTCGCGCCGTGCGCTGCCGTCGTGCTGCACGTCGCTCGAGCTCGCGTGTGGCCGCCATGTTCGTCATGCTGGGGCTCGGGTGCGTCTCGAGCACGGCGCGAGCGGACGCGTCGTTCGCGCTCTCGTGGCGCTCCGAGCCGGGCACGGCCGCGTGCGTGACGGAGACGGCTCTCCGAGACGCCGTCGAGAAGAAGCTGCAGCGGAATCCGTTCACCGATCGCGATCGAGCGGACATCGCGATCGAAGGAGAGGAGCGGTCCTCGGGCGGCCGCTTCCGAGCGCGGGTGAAGCAGACGGATCGGAACGGCGTCGTTCTCGGCTCGCGCGAGCTCGATCTGGAGAGCTGCGCCCGGTTGTTCCGCGCGACGACGATCGTCGTGGCGCTCTTCATCGATCGAGGCAGCGATCGCGAGCCGGGCGAAGAGCCGGCTCTTGATACGGCGCCGACCGACGATGGCGTGAGGCTCGACGACGAGGAGCCCACGCCGTCTGCGCCCTCGTCGCCTCCGATCCGGATTCCGCCGGCTGCGAGCCCGTCGCCTCCGACGCAGCCTCCGCCGGCCGCGACTCCGTCGCTTTCGGTGCCGCCTCTGCCCCCCGCGGATGCGCGGGCGCCGGGTTTCGCGCGGCCTCCGTTCGATCTGTCGCTCGGGGCCGGCGGTGGGGCCGCGGTCGGGTTTCTTCCGTCGGCGAGCGCGATGGTGCGGGGCGTGGCACGGCTGGAGCGTGCAGGTTCACGGTGGAGCTTCGAGTGGTCCGGGGGCTATTCGCTGCAGCAGGCGTTCCGGACGCGATCGGTCCGAGGATCGTTTGCCGGCGTCGATCAGCAGGTCCGGGCGTGCCTCGCGCTCAATCCGCTGTCGAGGATCAGGGTCGATGCGTGTGGGGGCGCGTTCTGGGGAGCGATCGTTCCCGAGACGGGCGGCGTCAGAGAACAGAACGACGCGTGGCGACCGCTCGCCGGTCCGCTCGCGGCCGTTGCGGCTCAGCTTCGCGATGGGACGCGTGCGGCACGGCTGGACCTAGGGGTTACGGTGCCCCTGGTGAGTCGCAACCTCTATTTCGAGAGCTCTGCCGGTGAGCTCGAGCGGGTCTACTCGAGCGGCCGAGTCATCATGTTCGTGGGACTCAGCGGGCTCCTGACGATTTTGTAATAATGGGGCCCCTTCGCTGGCACAGCGTCTCGTGCCGGCGGTTTCGCTCCCGAGCCTCGCATCGACCGATGCAGCAGCACCTGTTCAAGTGAGCGGGGCCCCCGACATCCGCGCGATCTTTCGCGACTACGGCCCGTTCGTGCACTCGATGCTTCGCAGCCTCGGCGTGCGTGAATCGGACGTCGACGATGCCTTCCAGGAGGTCTTCGTCATCGTCCATCGGCGTCTCTCGACGTACGAGAGTCGGGGGACGCTTCGCTCGTGGGTCTACGGGATCTGCGTGCGCGTGGCTTCTCACTTTCGCCGCCGGCTCTCATCGGCGCGCGAGATCGTCACCGACGAAGTGCCGGAGGCGATCGAGCCGCTGACGCCCGCCGAGCACTTCGGCGAGCAGCAGGCGCGCCAGATCCTGGTCGCGATTCTGGACGAGCTCGACGACGAGAAGCGAGCCGTGTTCGTGCTCTTCGAGCTCGAAGGACTACCCATGCAAGAGGTCGCGGACTCGGTGCAGTGTCCGCTCCAGACCGCGTACTCGCGGCTGCGCGCTGCGCGCGAGGCCGTGGACGCCGCGGTCCGCCGCCGGATGCGGAGAGATTTCAAATGAGCCGTGACCCCATCCGCCTTGCTGACCAGAGTGACCCGCCGTCGCCCGAAGCCGACCTCATGCGTGGGCTGATCCGTGCCCAACAGAACGTGCGTCCGACGGCGGCGAAGATGGACGAGCTCGCTGGGCGGCTCGGCCCGATCCTGGAGCCCAAGAGCCCGTCGCCGGCTCCTGGAGCGACGTGGCTCTCCGCCTCCGTGGCGGTCGCGGCGGTGGCGGCGCTCGCGGTCGTGACCGTCGCGGTACAGACGACGGGCCCGACGAAGGCGGCCGAAGCCGTCGTGAGCACGAGCGCACCTGCGGAGCAGGAAGAAGTGCTGCCGCCCCCCGAGCTCCAAGCCGAGCCGGAGCCCGCGGCCGAGCCCGACGCACCGCGTGCGGTCTCGGTCGACGCTCTGCCGACCGCAGTCGTGAACGTGAACGTGCGCAAGGTGCCCGCCGTCGCTGCTCCGCGCTGCGACGAGGTCATGCTCGTGGACGACGCGGACACGGCGCTTCGGTCGGGGAATCCCGAACGCGCGCTCGCCGTCGTGCGCGAGATCGAGCAGCGCTGCACCGCAGGCGTCCTCGTGCAGGAGCGCGAGCGGATCGCGATCGAAGCGCTCACGAAGGCCGGTCGCGTCGAGCAGGCGCGTGCTCGGGCGCGCGCGTTCGAAGCACGCTTCCCGACGTCGCCGCATCTGCGGCGCGTTCGGCAGGTTGCCGAGTGACCTCGTCGTCACGAACCGTCGATCTGCCAGCCTCGAATTGTCTCCACGCCCGCCGAATGCCGTCGGTGCGTTCGGTCTCATGAACGTGAACCTCAAGCCGTCTCTTCAGCCGCGAGTCGAGCGATGAAAACTCCTAGCGTCGTGGTCCTCCTCACGGCCACAGCAATCTCACTGGCATGGGGATGCTCGACCGTCGACGAGCGTCTCGGGATCGAAATCGAGCAGCCGCCGGAGCAGTTCGGCACGCCGGACGCGGGGCCGGATGCGACGCCGGACCCGCGCGAGCTCACCGCCTACTGCCCGTCGTCCCAGTGCCCTCCGGGGTGGACGACGTGTCCGGACTCGCGCTTCCCGTGCGATACCAACATCCTCGCCGACTCGAGAAACTGCGGAGGCTGCGGGATGGCCTGCCCACTGGGCACGGGGTTCGAGCAGTTCACGTGCAACGAAGGCGCCTGCAAGTTGGAGTGCAACGCCGCGCTTCGTTCCAAAGATTGTGACGGCCTCGTCGACAACGGTTGCGAGAGCAGCCAGCTCGATCCGGCCAATTGCGGTGCGTGCGGCGTGGCCTGTGCCGTGGGGGAGAGTTGCAGGTGGCAGGACGACAAGCTCACGGAGGTTGGATGTGGATGTCCTCCAGGCACGGTCGATTGTCTGGGGTGCAGGGACCTTCGCGCCGACGACGCCCATTGCGCCGCTTGCAACAATGCTTGCGATCCGACCGGAGGGCCGGGCGCTCCGCAGTATTCGAACATGTACTACGGCTGCGTCTCAGGCCAGTGCGGCAAGCCCAAGTGCAAACCCGGCTTCGCCGACTGCGATGGAGTCCTCGAGAACGGCTGCGAGACGTCGATCCGCACGGACGACGACTGCGGGTATTGCGGCAACACGTGTGGGGCAGGGCAGAAGTGCGCCGCCGACGGCAACGGCCGATTGTCGTGCATGTGCGATCCAGGCCTGACGTTCTGCCAAACCGGTGAGAACCAAGGGCTCCCAGAGGGCTACTGCGTCGACGTCAGCAGCAGCCCTGGCAACTGCGGTGCTTGTGGCAACCGCTGCTCGCTGGGCGGTGGTGGCTACAGCCAGTTGGCGGTGTGCGACTTCGGAAAGTGCACCATCGGCTGTCGGGATGGCGCGGCGGACTGCAACGGCTCGCAAGCCGACGGTTGCGAAATCGACACGAAGAGCGATCCGCGCAACTGCGGTGGATGCGGGATCACCTGTGACCTGACCTTGGGACAAGCCTGCGTGGCAGGCAAATGCGTGGTCGAGCCGTGCGATCAACCCGATGCGGGCGAGGTGACCCGATGAGCGCGTGGCGTCATACGCTGGTGTCCGGCGCGGGCTTCGCGTGCGCTCTGGCCGGCTCTCTCGTCGCCGCGTGCGCGTCGGTCGATGAGAACGTCAATCTCGATCCCGAGAAGACCGAGACCGTCCTTCCCGAGCGCGATGCGGGAGGAGCGGACGGAGCAGACGGCTCCGATTCGTGCACGGGAGACGATTGCGCGTTCTTCCCGGCCGAGTGCGAGCCGGGGGCGCTCTGCCCGAGCGGCCTCTTCGGCGCCGATCCGTCCGCGGGCGCCGACTGGCGCACGCGCCTCGAGACGATTCGCGCTCGCTCGGCGACGGACGCGTGGGTCGTCGGGACGGTCGGCATGGCCGCGCACTTCGACGGTACGGAGTGGAAGGCCGTCGATGTTGGAACGTATGAGTCGCTCGAGCACATCTGGCTCGCGAACGGCGGAGAGCTCACGTTCGGCACTCTCGACCGCGTGTTCACGCGTGGCCTCGGTGCCGGCGAAGGTGATCCGTCGCCGGACGGTTGGGCCAAGCGAGGCAAGCTGACTCCGCCGTCGGGCGCGAGCAGCAATGTCACCGCGGCGTGGGGCCGGACCGGTTCGAGCACGATGTGGGTGGCAACGACCTCCGAAGTCTGGCGGATCAACGCCGACGGGACGACGCTGACGCCGACGCCGGGCGTGCCTACGTCGGTCTGCAGCAGTCTGCCGTGCAAGTGGCTCCGAGCCCTCGACGGGGCATCCCCGAACGTCGTCTGGGGCGTTGGAGAAAGCGGCGCGGCGATTCGAATTACGAACGCCAACAGCGAGTCGCCGAAGGTCGAGGTGATGAACCCGCTCACGTGGTCGACGCTGAGCGGCGTGTGGGCGGTCTCGGACACGGAGGCGTGGGCCATCGGAGCGCGCGGCTTGGTGATCCACAACGTAGGGGCGACCTTCGGTTGGCAAGTGATGGAGGTGCCGACGCACGAGCACCTCTACGCGGTCGCGGGCTCGTCTTCATCCGACATCTGGGCCGTCGGCGACAAAGGCGTAGTCCTTCACTACGACGGAACGACGTGGTCGCGGGTGAAGGTGGCCGGGATGGGGCGTCGTCGACCGGAGCTTCTCTCGGTGTGGGTGCCGGAGCCTGGAAAAGTGTGGATCGGAGGGCAAGGGGTGCTCCTGTCCCTCGGAGGCAAGCGATGAGACGCAGAGTTTTGCTCGCATGTACGACGGCGACGCTGGGGGCGCTGGCTACGCTAGCCGCCTGCGCGACCTCGGATGGGGAAGGCGCCACGCTCGCCCCCGTCCCCGATGGAGGAGCTACGATCCCCGACGCTGCGTCCCCGGAAGAGGTCGACGCGACACCGCGACGGGACGCGTCCGCACCGGTCTGGTCGGCCTGCAACGACCACGGTTGGTGTGAGACGGAGCTCCCCGATCCGAACCTGACGTTCATCGACGTCTGGCCGTTCGTCGATCGGGCATTCGCGGTCGCCGAGAGCGACACGCTCGGGACGAAGGTGCTCGAGTGGACGGAGGCGACGCAGGCATGGTCGTACATCGACGACAACTCGCAGAACGCCTACGGCAGCGGCCAATACGCCGGCAAGATGTACGCGCCGAGCGAGAACGAGCTGTACTTCACGACGGCGCCCGGGGCCGTCTTCCACGGGACGCGCGCGAGCGTGTCGGCGCCGTTCACGTGGGAGTCGACGCGCCTCCCGTACGACGGGCCCGCGTATGCCGATCGCGATCCGGGGCGTGCCTGGAGCGTGGAGAATCCCGGGTGGCAGGCGACCCGCTACGCGCCGGCGCTCGGTGTGACCGGAACGTCGGCCGGCGACGTCTACGCGTGGTACGGCAATCGGATCTTCCGCCGCACGAGCGGAGACGGCGGGGCGCCGGAGTGGGTAGCGGAGTTCGTTACGGAAGACCCGAGCTCTACTGCCGACGAGTCCTTCTACATCTTCAATGCGTCGCCGGCGAGCAGCGACGAAATCTGGTTCGTCGGAGGACGTGGCCCGAGCGACGCAACGAAAGGCTTTACAGGATGCCCGACGCTCTTCCGTCGGACGCTGACGGGCTACTCGACTGTCCTGGATTTTGCCTACTCGAGCGGCAACTGCGCCACCAAGCCGGGCACCATCCAACCGGATGTCAGGATCGAGATCCCGGGCTATGGCGTGCTCCAACTTCCAATCCAACCGAAGGGCTGGGCAACGGCGGTCACGCCAATTGCTCCGGGCGCAGCCCTGGTGCTCGTCGGGAACGAACTGACGTGGTTCTACGTCGACACCGCGTCGAACGTCGCGCGTTACAACTATGCGGCCGGGGTCAATCCTCCCGCCGCGCTTTCGCCCCCGCTGCTCCACTCCGTCGTCCGCGTCGACGATCGCCTGTGGTTCAGCGGCCATGGAATCGTCTTCGGTTCGGAGATCAAGCCGGACGCTTGGAAAGATTGCCTCGGCATCGGGACGCCCGAGTCGTTCGCGCAGGCGGGGACGGGATATGGCGCCTTGGTCGAGAAGACGAGTGTCGCGATGAAGGAGCGCTATCTGGATGAGCCGCTCTACCAGGTGCGCGGGACGTCGACGAAGAACCTCTGGGCAGTCGGAAATCGCTATGCACTTCACAAGAAGACTCCTTGAACCACATCGTTCTGGGCTAATCGTCGCGCTCTCCGTCCTCGCCGCTTCCGCCGCGGTGGTGAGCTGCTCGAGCAGCGATGACCCGAGCGAGTCGCCTCCTGCGGATGCCGGGGCGGACGGTGTCGATACGGACGCGACCGACGCGGCGGTCGATTCGAATGGTCGCGACGCGGGCAATTTCGATGGCCAGCCGCTGCCCGTCGTTTGCGAGTCGAGCCCGTGCGCGACCGCGCTCGTGACGACGCTCGGCAGAAGCGTCGAGGACAAGGGGGAGGGCTTCTGCGTCTTGCTCGACGACGGCACCGTGGCGTGTTGGGGCGCGAACGGGGCCGGCCAGCTCGGGCGCGGTGAGGGGGAGGGCACGGCCCTCGTCGACAGCTCGACGGCGGCCAAGGTCGTGGGGCTCTCGAACATCGCGTCGCTCGACCACACGTGTGCCGTCGACAAGAGCGGCGGCGTCTGGTGCTGGGGAACGGGCCCGTTCTCGTGGACCGAAGACGGCGGGGTCGCAACGGCGACCCGCACCACACCCGTGAAGCTCGCTCTCTCTCCCATGACGAAGGTGGCGCGAAGCTTCGAGACCGCGTGCGCTCTCCTCGCCACCGGCGACGTCCAATGCTGGGGAAGCAACGCGCTCGGCCAGCTCGGTCCGATGACCGAGACGTTCACCGGCGAGCCGATGCGCGCGGCGCTCCCCAATGGGGCCGCTGCTGCCGCTCTCGAAGTGGGCAACGCTACGTTCGTCCTCCGCGAGGACGGCTCCGTCGTGAGCTGGGGTGGCAACCCGGGCATCGGGCGCGTCTCGCCGAGCTTTCCGGATCCGCTCCCTCAGCTGGTCTCGCTCGCGCGGGTCACGCAGATCGACTCCGCGTACGACAACACGTGCGCGGTTGCGAACGGGATCGGGTACTGCTGGGGCGCGCGTGTCAGCCCGTTCAAAGGTACGGTGATCGATCGGGCGCTTCCCGAACCCGTCGCAACGCCGGAGCCGCTCGTTCAGATCGCCACGACGCGTTCGGAGGGCTACCTCCTCCACACGGACAACAAGGTACGCGACTTCAAGCCTTACCGATGGTGCGCCGTGGGCGACTCGGGAAGCGTGTACTGCTGGGGCTTCAACGAGAGCGGGCAGGCAGGGACCGGCGCCGAGGAGTACGTCACGCGTGCCGCGATGGTCGTCGGTCTCCCCGAGAAGGCGCTCGTCGCGCAAGTGAAGACGACGGTCAACACGACGTGTGCGCTGCTCACGAACGGCAAAGTGTACTGCTGGGGGAGCAACTACAACGGTCAGCTCGGAAACGGGCTGAATCGAGGCAAGAGCTCGGCTCCGACAGAGGTGGTGCTTCCATGACCAGACGTTTGGCCACGCCGGTGGCCCTCTCGATGACCGCCCTCGCGCTAGTCGCCGCCGTCGGGGCATGTGGCGACGATCGCGATGGGTTCATCAAGGCGCCAGAGTTGGTTACGCCGCTGCCGGACGAAGACGCGGGCACCTGTCCGCTCCAGTGCTCGCTCGACGGGCGTTCCGTCATTCAGTCGTGCGATGGCTCCGTCGTCGAGACGTGTCCGGATACCCAGGCGTGCGGCGCCGCCACGTGTCAGGAGGCTTGCGCCGCCGCGGCGGCGGACTCGCGCTCGGACGGCTGCGAGTTCTACGTCCAGAACTTCGCATTGAACGACGACGGGTGCCTCGCAGCGTTCCTCGTCAACACCTCGGCGCAGCCGGTGGAGATCGCCCTCGACAAAGAGGGTAAGGGTCTCGACCTGTCGAAGGCCGTCTGGCGGACGAACCCTGGCGATGCCACGCTCATTGAGCACGCAGGCCCCATCCCGCCCGGGGAGAGCGTCGTTCTCTTCATCGCTGGACCGAGGGAGGTCGCTACAGGGAGCTTCGGCAGCAAGCCCCTCTACTGTCCCGAGGGGGTCGTTCCTGCCACGGAGGGATATGCGCTCGGAAGAACGGGCATTGGCACGTCGCTCCATTTGACGGCCTCGGCTCCGGTTTCGGCGGTGGCGATCTTCCCCTTCGGCGGGGCGAAGAGCCACAAGCCTGCGGCGACCCTGCTCATGCCCGTCGTCACGTGGGCCAAGGAGCACGTCCTCATCGACGGTTGGGAGGCCAGCTCGGGGAAACCGGCATCGCAGATCGTCGCGTCGCAGGACGGCACGGAGATCACGATCATTGCCAACAAGGCGCTGCAGAACGGCCTCGACGTCAAAGGCGGCCCTGCCAACACACCGCTCAAGTACTCCCTCGACAAGGGACAGTACTTTCAGATCCATCAGCACCACGAGCTCGTAGGGAGCATCGTTCTTTCGAACAAGCCGACGACCATCTTCGGTGGGAACTCGTGTGCGGACGTCCCGGTCAGCGGAGGGGCGTGCGACATGCTCTGGCAGCAGATCCCGTCATTCGAGCAGTGGGGCTCCGAGTACGTCGGCGTTGGCTATCGCCAGCGTACGGCGTCGCCTCACGAGCTCATGCCGTACCGCATCGTCGCCGCGCAAGACGGCACGCGCCTCGACTACGATCCGGTGATTCCCCCCGGCGCGCCGACGGAGATGAACGCGGGCGACGTCGCGACGTTCCCCGTGGGCGTCAACGAGCCGTTCGTCGTGCGGACGCAAGATGCCCAGCACCCGATCTACGTGGCCGCCTACATGCAAGGGTATGCCGGCACCTACTACGGTACTCCGCATATGGCGGGCCACGGCGATCCGGAGTTCGTCAACGTCATCCCCGCGGGGCAGTGGCGGAGCTCGTATTCGTTCTACGCCGACCCGACGTACAAGGAGACCTCGCTCGTCGTCATCCGCGGCAAGCAGCGGGACAAGTTCGAGGACGTCTGGCTCGAGTGCGCCGGTACCCTCGAGGGCTGGACCCCGATCGGAACGCGTGGCGAGTACGAGTTCGTGCGCGTCGATCTGCAGCGCGACGGCGGGCCCGGTCAGGCGTTCGGCGACAAGGTTTGCCAGACCGGTCTTCACCGCATGAAGAGCGAAGGGCCCTTCACCGCCACGATCTGGGGCTGGGCGTTCGCAGCAAGCTACGCCTATCCCGGCGGCATGGCGCTCCGGAAGCTCGTCGATACGCCGCTGCTCTCGCTCCAGTGATCGCCAGCTCGTGAGCGACGTCGCCTTCGCCGGTGTGACGCCGGCCGAGGCGGCGGGTTCGCGGCTCGGGTGACCATGTTGGTCAGCGAACCGGAGCTCGGCCGCGGCTGACCTTCGACTGAAGACGACGGGACGGTCGCGTCCGAGAGCGGCAGCGCGAGCCATTCACGGTCGAGCTTCGCTCGAGTGGCGGCCGCCTGGAGGCTGGTCGTAGCGGCTGAGCGTTCGGTACCGGCCGACCTGAATGACGTCGGCCGGGTGGGCTCGTGGGTTGGTCGCTAGACTACCGAGCCTGCAGATGCGTACGTCCGGACCGCGCACCATGACGGCGACGCTGCTCGTCGCATTCATGTGCACGATGCATGCAGGCATCGCGCGGGCTGCGCCGTTCGAGCTCGACTGGTCGGCGCCGGAGGGCTGCCCGTCGGGGGAACGGATGCTCCTCGCCACACGCGCTCGGCTGGGAGAGCACGATTCGAGCGCTGCACCGGAGCTCTTCGTGCGCGGCACCGTAACGGTCGAGGGGGCGATCGTCGTCCTCGACCTCCGCGTGCACGATGCGAACGGCGAAGACCTCGGCGAGCGTCGCGTGCGGTTCGACGATCGAGCTTGTGAGGCGATCGAGGCGCCGGCGGCGCTCGTCCTCGCGATGATGATCGGCGTCGCCCGCTCTCGTGAAGCGAGCGCAACGCATGAGGAGCCATCGGGAGGGCCCGCGGAGCCGGCTCCCGTCGAGCCGACGGCTCCGGAGTCCCCTCCGGCCCGGGCGCGTTCTCCGCGACCTCCTCCGCCGGCAGGCGAGCCGACGCGCGTGAGCCCGCCGATGACGGTGGGGCTCTCCGGGGTCGCGAGCCACGGCGCTCTTCCGAACGTCGGCTTTGGCGGAGCGCTTCGATGGACTGCGACGCTCTGGGCCTCCGTCATGATCGGTATCGAAGGGAGCTTCGAGACGACATGGGCGGTACGCGCAGCGAGCGGTGAAGCGACGTTCCGACGGATCGACGCTGCTGTGCTCATCGGCGCTCCCGTCGTGCGCTCGCGCTCGTTCGAGATCGTCCCGCTCCTCCAGGGACGTGGCGGGATTCTTACTGGCGACGTGACCGGACTTCCCTCCACGCATGATGCGACGAGTGTCGTGGGCGCCCTCGGAGCGGGGGTGCTTGGCAGGATTCCGCTCGGTCAGGCGCTCCGCTTCGAGGTGCTCCCCGACGTTCGCGTTCCGCTCACCCGCGACGAGTTCCAGATCCGGAGAGCGGGAGAGCTCATCCGGGTGTTTCGCCCGGAAGCGGTCGAGGCTCGGCTTTCCCTTGGCTTCGCCTGGGAGCTTCGCTGAGCCGTCGCGGCGTTTCGGAAGAAAATGTCGTGGCCGTTCAAAACCTGGCTGAGGGGCGTGCATAGAACGCGCGTGACACCCGCTCTCGCCCTCGCCGGAGTCCGCTCCATCACGGGGGAGTCGCGTCCGGACGTCGAGGAGCTCTTTTCGGCACACGTCGACTACGTGTGGCGATCGCTGCAACACCTCGGCGTCGCCGAAGCAGACCTCGAGGACCAGACCCAAGAGGTCTTCATCGTCGCTTTCCGCCGCTACCCGACCTGGGACGGCGAGCACCCGCGCGGCTGGCTGTTCGCCATCGCGCGGCGCTCCGCGTCCGCGTACCGGAGACGGAGTCATCGCCGCCACGAGCTCACCGTCAACGAGGTGCCCGAGAACGCTCCCACGGAGATCGACTCGCCGGCGAGCATCGATCTCGGTCGCTTCGACGCTGCCCTCCAGGCACTCGACGAAGACAAACGGAACGTGTTCACCCTCTTCGAGATCGAGGAGCTGCCGATGCGTGAAGTCGCTCGCATCCTGCAGTGCCCGGTCCAGACGGCCTACGCACGCCTCTACGCGGCACGCCGCGAGCTCGCGCGCGCACTCTCCGAGGAACGATGAAACTCGAAGAAGACAACGACCCCGCTCGCCTCGACGACGGTGAGCCTTCCGAGCTCGGTAGGTTCGTGCGCGCAGCGCGCCGCCGCGGACCGAGCGCGCTCGTCTCCGCAAGGATGGCCGAACGGCTCGCTCCCGCACGCGCCGCCGCGACTCAGGCGAGCTCGAGTCGCGGCGGTCCTCTCGGGCGCTTCGGAGGTACGATGCTCGGCGGGCTCGCGCTCGTCGCGCTCGGTGGGGCATTCGTCGCGTCCTCGATGGGGCCGTCGGAGCATGCCGCGACGCCGGGGGAGCCCGTCGTGCCCCCCGCGGTCAGCGCTCCGCCGGAGGCGCCGCTGCCTGTGACCACGGGCGACCTGCCGACGCTCCCGGTCGAGGCACTTCCGTCATCGTCGGCGACGCCGGGCAGCGCCAGCGCGCCCGCGCGCATCGCCGCAGCGCGCCCGGCACCGTCGTCGGAGAAGCCCAGACGCGAAGACGAGTTCGAGCTCATCCAGCGGGCGCAGGACAAGCTCGCGTCCGAGCCGGCGCGTGCCTTGGCGACCCTGCAAGAGCACGCGCGTCTCTTCCCTGCCGGCGAGCTCACACAGGAGCGCGAGACGATGGCAGTCGAAGCGCTCGTACGCATGCACCGAAAGCCGGAGGCAAGAACCCGCGCCAACGCGCTCCTCGCGCGCTTCCCGAGGACTCCCTACGTGGCCCGGCTCGAAAGCGCGCTCGGCGAGCCGCTCTCGCTCGCGTCCCCGGGAAACACGGCGCGCTGACCATTCGCTTCCGGACGAGGACGATCGATGCTCCGACGATTCATCAAGATTGCAGCATTCGTCTGCATACCCATTGTGGGAAGTCTGGCCTGCGGCTCGCGCGGGATTGTCATGGCGGAGGACATGGGCCCGTCGCCCGGGTTCGTCTCCGCCGACTCTGGCACGACTGACGGAGACGTCGACGCAGGCGATCCGATCTCGTACTGCGCGACGAACAAATGCCCTGCGGGGTCGACGACGTGTCCGAGCTCGCGCTTCCCCTGCGATGTGAACCTGAAGACCGACCCCAACAACTGCGGGGCTTGTGGCGTCGTATGCCCTAACCGACGAGGCCACGGCTTGTTCGCCTGCATCGACGGTGCCTGCAAGATGACGTGCACGGCAGTCGGGACGGGTTCCTTCGTATCCGTCTGGGCCGACTGCAACGGTTCGCTCGACGACGATTGTGAGATCGAGCTCGGCACCAACGAGAACTGCAGAGCATGCGGGGACACGTGTCCTGATCCGCAAAAGCCGTGCATCCGCGATGCGTCGGGCATGGGCAAGCAATGCGGTTGCGATCCGGGCATGCTGTACTGTGACGGCGAGTGCGTCGATCCGCGGACGTCCGACGGCCACTGCGGTGGATGCGGCCTCTGGTGTGATCCGGGCGGTGACGGGGCTCCCGAGATCGCCAACGGCTATTACGGGTGCGGGGCCGGCGCGTGTGGGAACGCCAAGTGTGAAACGTACTTTGCCGATTGCGATGGCAAGCTCACCAACGGCTGCGAGACCTTGCTCATCGACCCGGAGAACTGCGGAGCGTGCGGTGTGGCCTGCGATCCCGGCCAAGCATGCGTGATCAATGACTCGGGCGTGCCCGAGTGCAGGTGCCCTAAGGGCAAGACGCTCTGCGGAGACAAATGCGCCGACCTGAGCGCGGACTCCCAGAATTGCGGTGCCTGCGGAAGCACGTGTGCGGGGCTCAAAGGTCCGAATGCGACCGGAGTCTGTTCGCACGGCTCGTGCACAGTCGCGTGCAACGAAGGCTGGGGTAACTGCAACGGCGACTCGAAGGATGGCTGCGAGAGCAACCTCCAATCCGATCCGCGCAACTGCGGGACCTGCGGAAACTCTTGTGATCTGGCCGCCGGTCAACCGTGCGTTGCCGGCCGGTGCATCGTCGAGCCGTGCAAGCCGGAAGAAGGGACCACGAATTGAGCGCTCGACTCCTGATTTTCTTCACGACGGTGGCGGCGTGCAGCGGTGCATCGTCGCTCCTCGTCGCCTGCGCGACCAACGACGATACGCCCGTCACCGAGCCGGACGCCAACGTCGTGATCCCTTCGCCAGACGGCGGCGTCGAGGCCTCGACCGATGCCGAAGGGCCGGACGCAGAAGCAGCGCCGTGTCCGTCCGACGCCTTGTGCCCGAGCGAGAGCTTCGGCCCGCAACAGCCCGCTGGCAGCCTCGATTCTCGAGTGCGCATCGTGATGATCCGCGGGCGATCGCCGAGCGACGCGTGGGCCGTCGGAGCACGAGGAACGATCCTCCACTTCGACGGGACGTCGTGGAAGCGGTCCGACCCCGGCACCGACAACACGATCAACGCGATCTGGCCGCGCGCCACGGGGGAGGTCGCGTTGAGCACGCTGACAACCTCGGCTTACACCCGCGGCATCGATCTGGACGACGGCACGAATACGGTGCCCTCGGCCGGCGGTTGGACGGCGCGAGCCATTCCCATGTTCAACAACGCCCCTCGAGGGTGGCTCACGTCGACCTGGGCGCCGCCGGGCGCGGAGTGGCTGTGGTGCACGACGATGGAGGAGCCCGCTCGGCTTCCGTTCAACGGTCTCTGGCGTCTTCGCGTCTCGCCGTCGACGAACACCCTTGAAGTGGGGGAGGCGGCTCCTTCGGGCGCGTGCCTCGTGCGTGGCTGTCGCCACCTGGCGAGCATCCACGGCGCCACGGCGAACGATCTCTGGGCCGTCGGACTCACCGGTGCGACGGTTCACATCACCAACGCGCAAGGGGATTCGCCGAAAATCACGCCGTTCGACAGCCAGACCTGGGCGGATCTCCACGGAGTCTGGGCTGCTTCGGAGACCGAAGTGTGGGCGGTCGGAGCAACGGGCGTAATCCTTCACTACACGGGAGCGTCCTCTTCGTGGAGCCGCGTCTCGAACGTGCCCACGAAAGAGACCCTCCGCGGCATATGGGGGACGTCACCGACGGACATCTGGGCCGTCGGCGACAAGTCCGTCGTACTGCATTACGACGGCACCACGTGGTCCGAGGTGCAGGTCGCTGGCCTGAGCGAGCCTCGTCCGGCCCTCTACACCGTGTGGACGCCCGCGCCGGGGCATGTCTGGGCAGCCGGTGACGGCGTCTTTCTTTCGCCGGGAGGCAAGCCATGAGGAGCCGCCGACCGCGCCCGACGCAGCCCGAAGGAGCGGCGAGAATGAAGTCCCTCATCTTCCGCATCGCGTGCCTGTCTGCTTCCACGGCCGCCGCCGTCGCCTGCGCGGCATCGGGAAACGACGACGCGCCTCCCACGGACACGCCTCCGCCAAACGTCTACGAGGGCGGGACGGAGACAACCGATGGCGGGTCGGTTCGTGAAGCAGCGCCCGACGACGCTACGGCGTCAGCGACATGCAGCGCTGCCGGCTGGTGCCTTACGGCATTGCCGAGTTATCCCGACGAGCTCCGGCTCAATGACATCTGGTCACTGCCCGACCGCGCATTCGCCATCGCGGGGACGCAGTCCGGCAGCGTGCGATTCCTCGAGTGGAACGACGCCAGCGATCGATGGTCCTTCATCGACGATGACAGCCAGCACTACACGAGCGCGCTCGCCGCGGGCGTATGGGCGCCGAACGCCGACGAAGTCTATTTCTCGCTCTCGCACTCGAACGCGCCGGGAGGAGAGATCTACTACGGCAGGCGGCCCGTCCCGCCGGCGACCGATTGGTCATGGAGGCGCTTCTCGTTCGAATGCAGCGTCCCCGAGAGGCCTTGGGTGTGGGGTGCGAGCGCGGGCGACGTCTTCGTCATGTCCTGCGGGACGATCCATCGCCTGAACGGTGCGCTCGACGGTGGAACCAACGACGCGTCGCCGTGGGGCGCCGAGTACGTCGATGACAATCCGATGGCCCAGCTGACGTTCCATGGCGCCACGGGGACGTCTCCGAACGACGTATGGTTCGTCGGCTCGCGGCGCGAGTCGCTCTGGGGCCCCTCGTGCGCCGTCGTCGTGCGCAAGACGGCCGCGGGATACGAGCCGATCGTCGACGGCACTCCGAATGACGACGGTTGTGCACAGAAGCCGGAATCGGCGTCCATCCCGATTGCGGGAGCTTTCGGTCGTGAGGAAGGCGACTCGATTCACGCGCCCGCGAAGGATCGATTCATCGCGGTGTCGTTCGGCACCGAGGCCAACAACAGCATCGTGAGGATCGGGCCGAACGGTGCTGGCGGCTACGCCGTCTCGGTCTCGAACGCCCCGCCCGCGATGGGCGTCGGCTTGCGCTCGGTGTGGGGCACGTCCGAGGACGACCTCTGGTTCCTCGGCGCGCCGCCGCTCACCACTCTCAACGACAACGCCAGCATCGTTCGGGGGACGAACATCTGGAGCGATGGCGGAGTCTTCCAGTACTCGACGCTCGTTCTCGATGGCGTGCCGAACATCAAGGCGCTGCAACGAATCCGTGGAACGTCGAACACCAACCTGTGGGCCGTTGGAGCGAACCGTGCATTTCACAAGACGACTCCTTGAACGTCCGTTTTCAGGCGCGCTCGTCGTGTCCTCGCTGGCGGTGGGCGCGCTGACGATGATGGCGAGCTGCTCGAGCGATCCCGACGCGGGCGGTCCGCCGCCCGACGCCGGTCCGATCGACGATTCCGCTGCTCCCGATGCATCCGCCCTCCCCGACGACAGCGGCGCGGTCGATGCCGGGCCGCCGCTTTCCGACGCAGCCACGTCGGATGCGGGCCCTCGTCCCGTCGTCTGCGCTTCGGCTTCGTGCGCCACCTCTCTTGTGACGACGCTCGGCGGGCCCGCTCTCGCGACGATGTTCGGCGCGGAGGGCTATTGCGCCCTCCTGCACGACGGAACGGTGGCGTGCTGGGGTCAGAATGAGAACGGCCAGCTCGGGCGCGGCCCCGCCGCCGGCTCCGACGGGAGCGCCATGCCCGCACGCGTCGAGGGACTCTCGAACGTCGTCGCGATCGATCACACGTGCGCCGTCGACAAGGACGGAGCGATGTGGTGCTGGGGAAGGGGCCCTTTCCCTGGCGGCGATCCGTTCTCGGGGTTGGCCAACGCGAGCACGCCCGTGAAGCTTCCCATCCCGCCTGCGACGAGGGCGGCCTTGTACGCCGGCTCGGCCAAGGGGCCGGAGCTCTCGCTGGGAGAGTTCGGTGTGGCCTGCGGCGTGGTGGACGATGGCGTTCTCTGCTGGGGACGGAACGACAGCGCTCAGATCGCCCCGCTCGAGAGTCTCTACACGAACTCGTCACTCGATCCGCAGCTCGTCCCGATGCCACCAGGCGCGAAGATCCGGAGCGTCCACCTCGGGATGGCGTCCTTCGTCCTCCGCGAGGATGGAACGCTCCTGAGCTGGGGCTTCAATCCGACGATCGGGCGCGTCTCGTCGCTGTTCCCCGATCCGCAGCCGAAGCCCGTCGCGCTCACCGGGGTCACCAACGTCGACACGCTCGAGGCCGTTGCATGCGCCGTGGCCGAGGGAAGCGTGTACTGCTGGCGAGACGTCAACTCGCTCGAGGAGTCGTTTCACGACCACGCCTTGCCCGAGCGCGTCCCAACACCCGAGCCGGTCGTTCAGGTCTCGACGACGGGGCGTCCCCACGCGCGTGGGTGCGTGGTGGGCGTGTCCGGTGACGTGTATTGCTGGGGGAAGAACAAGAGCGGTGTGCTCGGCGACGGAACGACGAACGATGCAGTCACGCCGGTGAAGGTCGTCGGCCTTCCTGGTCCCGCCTCCGAGGTGAGGACGACGGATACGTCCACGTGCGCCCTCTTGACGACAGGCAAGGTCCATTGCTGGGGAGACGACCGCTCCGGACAGCTCGGGGGAGGAACGAAGAAGCCTACGCTCGTCCCGCGCGAGGTGCTCCTGCCATGATGAAGCTCCAGACGCTGGGCGCCAGCCTGCTCGTCCTTCTCGGCTCGGCTCTCGCCGCCGCGAGCATCGGTGCCTGCCGAACGGATCGCGACGGCTTCGAGGAGCGCGACGAGAAATTCGATCCTGACGCTTCCGTCGACGCGGTGGAGTGCTTGCTCCAATGCTCGCTCGACGGGCGCTCGGTCATTCGGACGTGCGATGGCACCATCGCCAACACGTGCCCGCCCGAGCTCGCGTGCGGTGCGGGCGTCTGCCAGGAGCCGTGCGCGGCTGCAGCTGCGGACCGCAGCTCGAACGGCTGTGAGTTCTACTTCCAGCCGCCGCGCTTCACGAAGTTCTACCAACAGGCTTGCTACGCGGTCTACGTCGTCAACACGTCGAACCAGCCGCTCGACGTCGCGCTCGAGCTCGGGGGCAAACCGCTCGACGTGTCGAGATCGATCTATGAGACCAAGCCCGGCGATCCCACGCTGATCCCACACGCTGGCCCGCTCGCCGCCGGGGAGAGTGCGATTCTCTTCGTCTCCGACCAGCCGCCCGACAGTACGGCGGTCGGCGAAGGACGCTCGCCCTGTCCAGTCGGCGTCGTCCCCGCCACCTACGAGGATGCGCTTCCCGATAGAACCGGGCTCGGCTCGGCATTTCACGTCACGACCAACGTGCCGGCGAACCTCTCGGCGATCTACCCGATGGGAGCCTACAGCCATACGCCGACGGCCACGCTTCTCTTCCCCGTTCCGACGTGGGGAACGGAGCACATCCTCGTCAACGCCTGGAGCCGCAACGGCGAGAGCAGTGGTGGCCCCGCCGCGCAGATCGTCGCAGCGGAGGACGGGACGGACATCACCATTTTTCCAACGCGCGCCATCCAAGATGGGGCGGGTGTCACGGGGACGGCAGCACACGTCGCGGCGACCTACCGGCTCGACAAGGGACAGGTGCTCCAGATCAACCAGCGCGAGGAGCTGTCCGGGAGCATCGTCACGTCGAACAAGCCGACGAGCATCTTCGGCGGACATGAGTGCATGAACGTCCCTGCGTCGCGCGGATATTGTGATTACGCGTCTCAGCAGTTGCCGCCGTTCGAGAACTGGGGATCGGAGTACGTCGGCGTCGGCTACCGTCCGCGCGTCCCGGGCGACGAGGGCGAACCGATGGCGTATCGTGTCGTCGCGGCTCGGGACGGAACGCGACTCGATTTCGACCCTGCCCCGCCGGCCGGCGCTCCGGTCACCATGTCCGCGGGCGAGGTCGCAACCCTCTACACGGCGGTAGGTAGCCCGTTCGTCGTTCGGTCGCAGGACGCCGACCACCCGGTCTACGTCGCGGCGTACATGTCCGGCAGTGGGACCGAACCCGATCCGAACTTCCCGGTGCGCCCCTTCGGGTCCTTGGGCGATCCGGAGTTCGTCAACGTCGTTCCCACTGGGCAATACCTGAGCTCGTATACGTTCTTTGCCGATCCGACGTACCAGGAGACGTCGCTCGTCATCGTGAGGGCGAAGAACAATGGTCGGTTCGACGACGTCTGGCTCGAGTGCGCAGGCAACGTGACCGACTTTCGTCCTGTCGGAACGCGCGGCGAGTACGAGTGGGCCCGTGTCGATCTCGTTCGCAACTTCGGGCCCGGCCAAGCCTCCTGCACGAGCGGCCTCCAGCGCATGCGTAGCGATGGCCCGTTCACGGCGACGGTGTGGGGTTGGGGCCGGGCGACGAGCTACGCATATCCGGGTGGCATGGCACTCCGGAAGCTCGCACCGACCCCGCTCGCGCCTGTCCGCTGACGCTCGACGCGTGGCGCCCCGCTCGGCGCTTCAGCGCGGCGGCGGCGGAGGCGCGACGCGTGCCGGAGGCGGAGGCGCGACCCGTGCCGGAGGCGGAGGTGGTGCCGGCCTGCTCGTTTGAGGAGGAGGCGGCTGCGGAGCCGGAGCCGGCGGAGGCGCCTGCTTGTTGTTCGGCGGCGGGGCCGGCTTGCTCGCCGGAGGCGGCGGAGGCGGAGCCGGCGGAGGTGGCGTTGTCGTCGGCTTCGGAGCCGGAGCGGGTGCCGGCGCAGCACCATGGGTCGGCGGAGCTGTCCCGGCACGCTGGCAGACGCCGAGGACATCGACGAGGTCGATGTCACAGCCCGGCAGGCGGACGCCAACGGTGCACGCCGGCTGGCCGAGGCGACCGCAGAGCGGCGGCTTCATGCACGAGCCGGCGACCTCGACGAGATCCACGTCGCAGCTCGGGATGCGCTCGACGATGGAGCAGGCTCGCTGTCCCTCACGTCCGCAGTCGGGGTGGAAGCACTGGTTCTTGAAGACGTCGTGCTTCAGGTCCTGATCACACGGTTGATGCTTCGGGATCTTCACGACCCGGTCGGCGACCGTCCGCTCGAAGGGGGAACACGGACGCTGACCCGCTTTCCCGCACAGTGGCCGAACGCAGCGCCCGCCGGCTTCGACGAGGTTGGCGTTGCAGCTGGGAAACTTCTCCGCGATCGTGCAGGAGCGCTCTCCGTCGGCTCCGCAATAGTCCGCCCGCGCTTCGGCGCTGACGGCAAGGACGAGGCCGAAGGCGGCAGCAGCCAATGTGGTGGCGCGAAAGAACCTCGACCCGAGCTGCTTCACGAAAGTCACGCATCACCTCCCGAGTTCCTGTCCCACGATAGACGGGGGCCTAGCACCTTCATTGCGCGGAACGAGCATGCTGGCGCGTCAAGGCAATGACTTGGCGCGCAGCTGCCACGCGGCTTCGAGATCCGCCGAATGCTCGACGCATGGCGCTGGCGATCGAGCAGGCAGTCCCGAGGGCTGTACACGTCGCACGTGCGGTCGAACCCACGACAAGACGTCTCTTGCCGTGCGTGCGTTCGGACCGCGTGCCCCAGCCTGGAGCGTAAGTGCCGCGCCTGCTGTCAGGGTCGAAGCGGACGCGTCGCGGCGGCGAGCGCCTTCGTCAGGCGCGGGACGCTAGAAGTTGAGGCAGCCCGAATCGAGGCAGTAGCAGAGGACGGGCTTGGTTGCGGGAAAGTAGTAGCCCGTCGCCATGCACGTTTCCTCGACTGTGAAGCTATTGCCGGCCTTGATCGTTCGACCTGTCTGATTCGCGTACACGCACTCGTAGGTCAGCTTGCCCTGATCGAATGTGTAAAAAGGATTCGCTGGCCATGTCTTCTGTGCGGGGTTTGCCCATTCGGAGCTTTCGTACGCGATGTTCCCGCTGGCGGACGTTCCGTTCCTCACGGTCATCCTGACGGCCTGTTTGTGTGCGTGCATGCCCATGGACCAGAACTTGGTGTCTGGCAGCGTGTCGCACGTCTTGCTCTCGACGTGATTGGTCGAGGGACTCGGGATCGCGATGGAGCTGTTGTACGTGACGAACGTGCTGGTCTTGGTGAACGCTGCACCTTCCGGAAGCGCTTCTGCGTTCAGCGTCACGTGAGCCGTAATTGGCTGCTCGGTCGCATTCACATGATGCATCATGAGGTACGCTTCCTTCCCTGGAGGAAGCTCGAAACCGAGCGGCTTGCCCGTCCCGTCATCGCTCGGAAAGGCCAGCTCCGACTCTGCCTTGTACGAGGCATAGGCCCACATCGGTACATTGGACGCACTGGCATTCGAGATGTCGGGGCAGGCGGCCGTGAGCGTGCCCGGGCCCTGGCCACTGCCGCCGAGGAACAGGGCCATGAAGCGGACGCCAGGCGTCATCACCGACTTCCACTTGTTGACCGCCAACGTCTCCGTGTTCGGCGTCGTGAAGTGATAGCAGTACGTGATCTCCTGGGAGGGCTGGATGACGACGTCCTTCGACTGGATCTGGAACCCGCGCGGCGCGGGCCCACCACCGTCAGGCGTCGCGCCGCCATCCGGTTGGACGTCGGCATCAGCGCGGTCATCCGGACGCACGCCGCCATCCGATCCCGTCCCCGCGTCCGCGACCGGCTGACTGTTGGATTCATCGCTACCGCAGGCGACGAACATCGCGAGCGTGATGCCAGCCACTCCTAGGGTCTTGCGCATGGCCCCTCCTTCTACGGTCGAGCTGACCATGGGAGCCCGCGCGTGTCCACCCGCGCCCCGTTGGCGACCGCCTCCAGCAGAAGGGCAGTCCCGCCTCCGTCGGCAACGTAGTCTGCGTCGAAGCGAAGCTCCCGTTGCACTAGGCCGGCCTTCTCGGCATCGTCGACGCTGTCGTCGTTCGCGCCGAGGAAGGCCGCCTAGCCCCAATGCCGCTCACTTAGCGAGTGTCGACGGTCGGCGCTTGCGAGCGTAGTTGCTCATCTTGAGCTTCACGGCGCGTGGAAAGCG
>MKVQ01000041.1:0-328972 GCA_001899635.1 Myxococcales bacterium 68-20
ACGCCATGGAAAGCTCGTCCAGCTTTCCACAGCGGTATCGATCACTTGCCCGCTAATGGAGCGGCATTGCGGCTAGACCGGCTCGCCCAGCTCGCGGAGCTCATCGGTCGTGAGGACCCGCGAGCGGACGAGGAAGCGGACGCCGCGCGGCACCTCCAGAGAAAATCCGCTCCCGCGCCCGGGGACCACGTCGACCGTGAGGTGGGTGTGCTTCCAGAGCTCGAACTGCGCACCGCCCATGTAGAACGGCACGCCGGCGACCTCGCCGAGGAGGACGTCCCTCTCGCCAATCCGGAGCTCGCCGCGCGGGAAGCACATCGGAGCGCTCCCATCGCAACAGCCTCCGGATTGGTGGAAGACGAGGTCGCCGTGCTCCGCGCGGAGCTCGTGGATCAGCGCATCTGCCTGTTCGGTCGAGCTCACCCGCGTGGCCATCGCGATCTCCTCAGAAGAAGCCCATCGCCTTCGGGCTGTAGCTGACGAGCAGGTTCTTGGTCTGCTGGTAGTGCGCGAGCATCATCCGGTGATTCTCGCGGCCGATGCCCGACTGCTTGTAGCCGCCGAAGGCCGCATGTGCCGGGTAGAGGTGGTAGCAGTTGGTCCACACTCGTCCGGCCTCGATCGCGCGACCTGCGCGGTACGCCGTATTGCCGTCGCGCGTCCAGACGCCCGCACCGAGCCCGTAGAGCGTATCGTTCGCCATCCGGATCGCGTGATCGAAGTCGCGGAACGACGTGAGGCTCACGACCGGACCGAAGATCTCCTCCTGGAAGATCCTCATCTCGTTCGTCCCCTGGAAGATCGTCGGCTGGACGTAGTAGCCCTTCGCCAGATCGCCGGGCAGCTCCGCGCGCGCGCCTCCGGTGAGGACCTTCGCGCCCTCCTTCTTGCCGATGTCGATGTACGCCAGGATCTTCTCGAGCTGATCGTTCGACGCCTGCGCGCCGACCGTGGTCTTCGGGTCGAGCGGGTTGCCCGGGACGTGGCGCTTCGTCCGCTCGACGGCGCGCTCGAGGAACGTGCCCAGGATCGACTCCTGGACGAGCGCGCGTGACGGACAGGTGCAGACCTCGCCCTGGTTCAGCGCGAACATCGCGAAGCCCTCGAGCGCCTTGTCGGCGAAGTCGTCGTTCTTCGCAAAGATGTCCTCGAAGAACAGGTTGGGCGACTTACCGCCCAGCTCGAGCGTCACCGGGATCAGGTTCTCGGAGGCGTACTGCATGATGAGCCGCCCCGTCGTCGTCTCGCCCGTGAACGCGACCTTCGCGATGCGCTTGTCCGACGCGAGCGGCTTCCCGGCCTCCACGCCGAAGCCGTTGACCACGTTGAGGACGCCAGGCGGAAGGAGGTCACCGATGAGGTCCATCAGCAGCATCAGGCTCGCGGGCGTCTGCTCCGCGGGCTTCATCACGACGCAGTTTCCGGCCGCTAGCGCCGGCGCGAGCTTCCACGCGGCCATGAGGAGCGGAAAGTTCCACGGGATGATCTGCCCGACGACGCCGAGCGGCTCGTGGAAGTGATACGCGACCGTGTCCTTGTCGAGCTCGGAGACGGACCCCTCCTGCGCGCGGATGCAGCCGGCGAAGTAGCGGAAGTGATCGACCGTGAGCGGGAGGTCGGCGGCGAGCGTCTCGCGGACGGGCTTTCCGTTCTCCCAGGACTCGGCGACGGCGAGCTTCTCGAGGTTCTGCTCGATGCGATCGGCGATCTTCCAGAGGACGTTCGCGCGATCGCCCGGCGAGGTCTTGCCCCACGCGGCCTTCGCGCCGTGAGCGGCGTCGAGAGCGGTCTCGATGTCGGCGCTCGAGCTGCGTGCGACCTCGCAGAACGCGCGGCCCGTCACCGGCGTCACGTCCTCGAAGTATTGCCCTTTCGCGGGCTTCACCCAGTCGCCGCCGATGAAGTTCTCGTAGCGCGCGCGGAACCGCACGATCGCGCCGTCATGGTTGGGGGGTACGTAGGTCATGACTCCTCCTGGTGAGTCACCACCTCTGCATGCCGTGATCCGGGAGGTCTGGCGGCGCGCGTCAACGGAAGCCACCGCCGAACACCGCTTCGACGCGCGAGGGCTGACGCACCTGTGCCACCAGCGGTGTCTCCGACTGTCGCGTTTCGAGTCGACCCGACGCGACGCGGCGGTCGTTTGCGCCTGGCCTGCGGAGCGATGCTCGCTACGCTGAGTACGAGGATCCAAGGCCCATGCTGCGGCTGATCGAAGAGACGGACGGCCTCTGGGAGCACTTTCAAGAAGGACGTCGCTCGGTTCGAGCTCCCGTCGTCCCTCGATGGGAGCGCGCCGCGCGGCTCCGTGTCCGCGCTGACGGTTCCGCGCCGCCGGACGGCGTCGCCGCAGACGACCTCGTCGTGCGTCGCGAGACGTCGTTCGACGCGTTTGCCGACGGCACGTCGATCGTCGACGCGCTCTCGGCCGAGGTGTCGAGCCGTGGCCTCCTCGCGCTCGTCGCGGATGCACACGGAGTGATCGTCCACTCCAGCGGCGGCGAGGCGTTCCCGCACCAGGTCTCGCGGACGCGCCTGATCGAGGGGGCTCGTTGGGACGAGACGGCGCGCGGCACGAACGCGATCGGGACGGCGCTCGTCGAACGACAGGCCGTTGCGGTGGTCGGGCGCGCGCACTGGGAGCAGGTAAACCACGGCCTCTTCTGCTACGCGGCGCCGATCTCGGATCCGTTCGGTGACGTCCTCGCCGTCCTCGACGTGACGGGACCTCTCGAGCTCGACGAGACGTCGTACGGGGTCGCCGTCCGAAGCGCCGCGACCGCGATCGAAGAGGTCCTGCGTGCACGTGCATACAGCAGCAGCGACGCGGGCTCGCTTCGCCTCCTCTCACGCATGATCGACCGCTGCTCGGTCCCTTCGCTCCTGATCGAAGCGCCGGGGCACGTCCGAGCGCACAACCTGTCGGCGGCCGCCGAGCTCGAGCTCCCTCGCGGATCGACCAGCGTCGAGCGCGTGTTCGGGATGCCCTGGGAGGAGCTCGTCCTCGCCGCGCGCTCCGGTCCAGCGTCGTTCGAGACACGGCGCCGGCGATACGTCGTCGAGTTCGAGCCGGTCGTCGCCGGCGGACGTGTGCTGGCGCTGGCCTGCTTTCTCGCACCGAGCGCGCGACCGCGAACGCCGCTCCCTCCGGCTCAGGGACCGGTCCAGATCCCGATCTCCGCCTTCGACGAGATCGTCGCGAGCGATCCCGCCGTCATCCACGCGAAGCGCGTCGCGGCCAGCCTCGCGCCGTCCGACGTCCCCGTCCTCCTCCTTGCGGCGACGGGAACCGGCAAGGAGCTCTTCGCCCAGGCGATCCATCGCGCGAGCACGCGAACGACGCATCCGTTCGTCGCGCTCAACTGCGGCGCGCTCAGCGGTGGCCTACTCGAGACGGAGCTCTTCGGCTACGGCGCCGGCGCGTTCACCGGCGCGAACCCGCGCGGAAGCGAGGGCAAGCTCACCGCTGCGCACGGCGGGACGCTCTTCCTCGACGAGGTCGCGGAGATGTCCGCACCGGCGCAAGCGATGCTCCTCCGCTTCCTCGAGGACGGCTCGTATCATCGCGTCGGCGAGTCGACGCCGCGCTACGCCGACGTGCGCTTGCTCTGCGCGACGTGCCGCGACCTGCCCGAGCTCGTCGCCACTGGAGCGTTCAGGAAGGATCTCTTCTACCGGATCAACGGCGGCAACGTTCGCTTGCCCACGCTCAGGGAACGAACGGATCGACTGGAGCTCGCCCGAGCGTTGCTCGATCGCCTCGTCACGACGCCGGCGCGACCGCCTGGAGCGACCGCGAGCTCCCCGCGCCGGAGCGCACCTCGCCGCGCGCATCTCGGGGCGAGCGCCGAGGCCTGGGTCCTCGATCACGGCTGGCCCGGCAACGTCCGTGAGCTGAAGACCGCTCTCGCGCACGCGCTGGCGCTTGCAGCTGCGGGCCGCCCGGCGAGCGACGACACGTCTCTCGAGCTGACCCGTGATCACTTCCCGGAGCCCCTCCTCGCCTTCGACCCGACGCCGGTCGACCACCGACCAACGTCACGAAAGGGAGCGCTCCACACGCTCGCGCAAGAAGCTCTTGCCCGCGCCGGAGGCAACATGAGCGAAGCAGCGCGCACGCTCGGCGTCGCGCGGAGCACGCTCTACCGAATGCTCTCGCGCGCGTCGCGCTCCTGACGATCGAGCGGTCTTCGGGGCCGAGCAGTGCGCCGCGAGCGGGCTTGCTCGCGGCGCAGGCGGGGAGCTCGGGTGCGAAGGACCTCAGCTCTCGGCGGGCGGCGGGACGCTCTTGCCGTTCTCTTGCTTGTCGGCGGCCTTCTCGCGCGAAGGCTGGTCGCCGACCTCCAGCTCACATTCACCGAAGACGACCTGCATCTTCGAGTTCGTGGCCGTGAGCTTGACCTCGAGCGACCTGGCCTTGATGACCGTGTTGTCCTTGACGGACCCGGAGAGCTGGACCTTCTCGACGTCGAACTCACCGGCGATCGCGCCGTCGCTCTTCAGCTCGCCGGCCTTCACCTTTCCGGAGACCGTGCCGCTCGTCGCGACGGTCAGCGAGGGGGCCTGGATGTCGCCCTCGACGCCACCCTTCACGAAGATGGGACACGTGGATGAAAGGGATCCCTTGAAGGTGGTCCCTTCCTCGACGAGCGTGCGTTTCTCCGTCGCCGAGCCGATGGGGTTTCTCAGATCGCTCATTTGCCCTCGCTCCTCCCTACTTCTTCCCGCCCTTTGCGCCGTTACCGTTGCCCGAACCGTCTTTCGTCGTCGTGATGCGCATCCGTAGCTGACACCCCGGCTCGAAAGCGAAGCGAGTCAGCTCCTGCGGCTGCTGCACCGCGCCGACCAACGCGCCCGTCGAGGACACCACGAGCTGATGCGCGCCGACGATCGCCGGCGCGGCGCCCCCCTTCTTCCCGCCCGTGGCCTCGAAGAACTTCCCGTTGATCGTGATGTTCCCCGCGCCCGTGATCTGGCACCCCGAGAGGATGCCGTCGGGCCCGACGAGCAGCTCCGTGCCGCGGCCGAGGGTGATCGTACATGCCTCGAAGAGGCTCTCGATCTCCACGGTCGCGCCCTCGTCGAACTGGAGCGACGCGTTGCGGAGCACGTCGCCCCGACCGAAGTAGCGATGGTTCGCGGCGCGCGACGACTCCCGCGCCGACGGGATGGGCAGCTCGCCGGAGAGGACGCCCTGCACCTGCGCCGCCGGAACGCGCACGGAGCCGTCCGCGTTCGGGCTGTTGTCCAGCCAGTCGGCCTTGATGCCGCTGAGCTGCGCGCCCTTCGCCGTGAGGCCGTAGACCTTGGCGCCCGTGAGGTTGGCTCCCTCGAGCTTCGCGCCTTCGAGCGTCGCGTTGCGAAGGTCGGCGTTCGTCAGATCGGCGTTCGTGAGGTTCGCCTTCCCGAGATCGGCCTTCGAGAGCAGCGCGCCGACCAGCTTGACGCCTCGCGCCTTGATGCCGCGCAGCTGAGCGTCTGCGAGCGTCGCGCCGGTGAAGTCACCGTCCTCGAGGTTGGAGTCGTTCAGGTTGGCGTTCGTCAGCTCCGCCTTCATCATCTTGACGGCGCCGAGGTAGCACTCGCCGAGATCGGCATGCGTGAGGACCGCGCCGGCGACGTCTGCGCCGCCGAGGTTCGCGAGATCGAGCTGAGCGTGTGTGAGGCGTGCTCCAGAGAGGTTCGCCCCCTGGAGGTTCGCGCCTTCGAGGTTCGCGCGTGAGAGGTTCGCGCCGGCGAGGAGAGTGCGCTGCAGGTTCGCGCCCTCGAGGTCGGCGTTGTCGAGGTTCGCGTCGCGAAGGTCGGCGCCGGAGAGGAACGCCTCGCACAGGTTCGCGCTCTTCAGATTCGCGTTGCGAAGCTTCGCACCTTCGAGGTTCGCGCCGACCATATCGCAACGACGGAAGCTCGCGCCCTCGAGCATCGCGTTCGTGAGATTGATCCCCGAGAGGTCCGCGCGGTCGATCTTCTCGCCGCGTTTGACTTTGCTGACGACGGCATCCGCTGTGAGCTCGGCCATGTGTCGACGCCCTTCGAGTGTGTGACCAAGTCACGCGCGCCGCTCGTGAGCTCGCGCGTGAGCGATGAAGAACTAAATCCCGTTTCTCACGACTTGTCGACAGCGAAGTCGAATCCGACCGCTCGTCGCTTCGTGCGAACGACATCCATGTTCGGCATCACTGTCGATGTGACCGCGCATGCTGCTCGTCACGTTCGTCGTCGCGTTCAGCCTCACGCTCGCAGCGCGCTTCTTCTCGCATCGCGAGTCACGTGTCTGGTCACTTACCTGGCCACGTCGCCGGTCACGTCGCGTGTCACGTCTCTGGTCACGTTTCCGCGCTCCGGTACTTGTCCCTCGCCTCTTCGAGGTAGTCCGAGAGCTGCGCGATCCGCTGTGCGAAGGGTACTTTCTCGATCCCCTGAAGACGATCGACCTCGCCGAATCGAGCGAGCAGCACGCTGATCTCGAGCCACGTCTCTTCACGCGCGCGGAAGTGGTCGCGCTTCTTCGCCTTGGTCTCCGGCCCCCACGCGTTGGCCGCCTCTTCGTAGGCGGCGTGGTGCCGTTTCAGCTGTCCGTTCAACCCCGCGAGCTTCTCCCGCTCGGCAGCGCGCGCGTCCTGCGGTGACGAGGACTGGAGCTCGGCACGGTAGGCCTGCACGCGCTCGACGATGCGGGTCGCAAGCAGATGCGGGATCCCGGCGACGTGCGCGATGTCGTGCGCGTTCGCCTCGAAGAGCACGGTCAGGCCCGTGAGACCGGCGGCGTGCAGCTTGTCGATCGTGACCTTGCGGACGTCTGGCACCTGGAGCAAGAGCGCCTGCACGATGACGGCCTCGCGCTGCGTCTGGTCGCGATCGAGCCCGAACGCCTGCGGGAGGATCGCCACGAGCTCGCCGTACGTGTCGAGCAGTCGCTCCTTCTCGTTCGCGTCGAGCATCTGCCCGCCCACGGCGTTCGCGGCATCGAGCTCGTCGCCCAGCTTCTCGAGGGCCGCTCCGAGCTCGACGAGGTCGAGACGCTCGGCCGCCTTGCGGAGCGTGCGCACGGGCGGGACGCAGATGTGGATCCAGTCGCGAGTCACCTCTCCCCACTTCACGTCGATCATGAAGTCGCGCACGTGGCGCATGTGATTCGCGGCGAGCTCCGCGAAGAGCTCCCGCACGGGCGCGAGATCGAAATCGTGCGTCCCGGGGAGGCCGGCACGGTCCTCGGACACGAGCGCATCGAACGCAAAGGCGATCGAGCCCTCGTCGAGCCCTTCGAGCGAGAACGCGGGCGCACCCGACGGCACCTTCGGCGGATGCGACGAGCTGTTGCGACTGCCATCCGGCGGCGCCCCCGACGCGGGACGGGCAGCGACCGTCGCAACCTCTGCGGTAGCGGTCGGCGCCGGGTCCAGAGCGGCGTGGCCCGCGTCTGCCGGCTGCTCCGCGAGCATCATCTCTCCGAGCATCGCCAGCTCTTCGCTGAAGTCGCTCGACTTCGCGGGGGGCCGCACGTCCGGCAATCGCCCGCTCGTCGGGCCCGTCGCGCTCGGGGTCCGCTGGCTCGGCGGTGGGACGGGCGCGGCATTCCTCGAGGCCGGAGCAGCAGGGGTCATCCGCGGGCTGGTCGTCCGCGACGGAAGGCCGATCGGCGGCTTCTTCTTGCCGTCGGTTGCGTCCTTCGGCGCGTCGATCGCCGCTCGCGACGCGGCGATCGACGCACTGCTCGGAGGAGGCGGTTTCATCGGCGCGGAGCCGGGGACGCTTCGTGGCGCCGCGAGCTCCGGCCGGACGGCGGGCATGCGTGTCGTCGAATCGATTCGCGTCGGAGGCAGGTCGTCGGCGTCGTCGGCAAGCGAATACCGCCCGGGCGACCCCGCCTGCTTCTTCTCGGGTTCGTCCGTCGGCTCGACTTTTCCGTCCGGGGATCGCGACGTCGAGCTCATCCCTCCGGACCTTTCAGCGCGCGCAAATCAAGGCTCCGCGAGGGAGCATAACAGGGTCCGCGGCTTTTTCCGTCTTACTCAGCCGCAGGCCTCGTGACGCACGACGTGCTCCGCGGAGTGGGAGACGGGGCGACACGGCTCGCACATCGGCGGCTCCGCTGGCGCGCATCGCCTGTGAGTGACGCGAAGCCCGAGACGAGCCGGTCGCCCGCTCGTTCGGCCGGCTCAGCGCAGCTCGGCGACCTGCTCGCCGAAGATCTTCTCGAGGCCCGAGAGGACCTCGTCGCTCACCTCGACGCGGAAGTCCTTGCCGAGCGTGAGGAACGCTTCGGCGCCGTCCTTCATTGCGAAGACCAGCGACACGGGGCATGTGCCCTCGGAGCGCCGGAGGACCTCGGCCATCTTGTCGAGCTGCGCGGTCGTCGTCTTCTCGGCGAGGAGGCGGATCGCGACCTGCTTCGTGTCGTGCTTCACCGAGTCGGAGAGACGCACGGCCTCGTTCAGGAAGAGCGTCGGCTCCCGCGGCCCCTCCTCTTCGACCTCCGCGTCGTCGTCGCGCCTCGGGAAGCTGACCTTCCCGCTGACGAGCACCGGATCGCCGCTCGTGAGGACGGGAGCGAGCGCGTCGATCTGGTTGCCGCGGACCTTGCACGTCACGCGGCCCGTAAGGTCCTCGAGCTCGAGGAACGCAACCTTGCCGCCGCCGTCCTTGAAGATGCGCTCTCGATAGCCCTCGACCGTCCCCACGACCTTCACCTGCGCCCAGTCCTTCATCGAGGCGAGCGTGTTGATCGGCACCGCGTCGAGCTTCCCGAGACCACCCGCGCCCTTGATGTAGCGTTCGAGCGGATGCCCCGAGACGAAGAAGCCGAGGGCCTTCTGCTCGCGGACGAGCATCTCCTTGCGGTCCCACGGCTCGGCGCGGAGGTAGCCGCCGGCCGCCGAGCCGCCTCCGACGCTGCTCGCGCCGTTCGCTCCTCCGTTGCCGGCCGGACGCGGCGGCGCGGCGTCGAAGAGACCGAACAGGTTCGTCTGCCCGCGCTCGCGATCGCGGCTCGCCGCGCGTGAGCGCTCGAGCGCGATCTCGATCGACGCGAACGCGTCGGCACGCGTGATTCCACGCGTCGCGAGCCCCGTGTCGAAGGCCCCGCACTGGACGAGCGCCTCGAACACGCCCTTGTTGATCCGCTTCGCGTCGACGCGCGAGGCGAAGTCGAACAGATCGTGGAAGGGGCCACCTTCCTTCCTCGCCTCGAGGAGCGCCTCGAGCGCCGCCCCGCCGAGCCCGCGAACGGCGCCGAGGCCGAAGCGGATCTGCGGCCCGCAGCGATCCTTCTGGACTGCGGTGCGCGCGTTCCGCGAGATTCTCTTGTCGCCGTTCGGGTGCGTGTAGACGACCTTGAAGTCGATGTCGCTCTCGTTGACGTCGGGCGGGAGCACCGTGACGCCCATCGCACGCGCATCGGCGATCGTGCGGACCACCTTGTCGATGCGGTCCTTGTCGCTCGTCATGATCCCGCAGAGAAGCTCCACGGGGTAGTGCGCCTTGAGGAACGCGGTCTGGTACGTGATCAGCGCGTACGCGGCCGAGTGGCTCTTGTTGAAGCCGTAGCCGGCGAAGAACTCGAGGAGGCCGAAGATGCGGTCGGCGTCTTCCTCGAGGACGCCGATCCCCTTCGCGCCCTCGACGAAGATGCCCTTCTGCTTGGCCATCTCCTCGGGCTTCTTCTTGCCCATCGCGCGACGGAGGAGGTCGGCGCCGCCGAGCGAGTAGCCCGCGAGCGCCTGCGCGATCTGCATGACCTGCTCCTGGTAGACGATGACGCCGTACGTAGGAACGAGGATGTGATCGACCTTGTCGTGCATCTTGGCGATGGGCTTCCGACCGTGCTTGCAGTCGACGAAGTCCTTCACCATGCCGGTGCCGAGCGGACCGGGGCGGTAGAGCGCCACGGCCGCGACGATGTCCTCGAAGTTGGTGGGCTGCAGGTCCTTGAAGAGCTGCTGCATGCCCGACGACTCGAGCTGGAAGACGCCCTTCGTCTCGCCCGTCGCCATGAGCTGGTAGCTCGCGCGATCGTCGAGCGGGATCTTCGAGATGTCGAAGCGCTCTTTCGCTTCCTTGTCCGCCAGATCGGGCCGCCCGTGGATCAGGTGCTGCGCGATGTCGACGACGGTGAGCGTCTTGAGGCCGAGGAAGTCGAACTTGACGAGGCCCGCCTGCTCGACGTCGTCCTTGTAGTACTGCGTGATGTAGCCCTCGGACTTGCCGTCCGTGAACACCGGGACGTGGTCCCAGAGCGGGCCTTCGGAGATGACGATGCCGGCGGCGTGCTTGCCCGCGTGGCGCGTCAGGCCTTCGAGCTTGATCGCCTGATCGAGCAGCTCTTTGATCTTCGGCTCGGTGTCGTAGCGCGCCTTGAGCTTCGGCTCGATCCCGAGGCTCTCCGTGATCGTGTACGTCTCGGCAGGCGTCTTGTTCGGAATGAGGCTCGCGATCTGCTGCGCCTCGAACGGCGGCATCGCGAGCGCGCGCGCGACGTCCTTGATGACGCTCTTCGCCTTGAGCTCGGCGAACGTCGCGATCTGACCGACGCTGGTCTCGCCGTACTTCTTCTGCACGTACTGGATGACGCGTTCGCGCTTGTCCATGCAGAAGTCGACGTCGAAGTCGGGCATGCTCACGCGCTCCGGGTTCAGGAAGCGCTCGAAGAGCAGGTTGAACGGGATCGGATCGAGGTCCGTGATCCGCATCGCGTACGCGACGATCGATCCCGCGCCCGAGCCGCGGCCGGGGCCGACGGGGACGCCGTTCTCTTTTCCGTACCGGATGAAGTCCCAGACGATGAGGAAGTACCCCGGGAACTTCATCTTGCAGATGACGTCCATCTCCATCTCGAGGCGCTTCCGGTACGCCTCGCGATCGATCTTCTTCCCGGTGGCCTCGAGCTCCACGAACCGAGACTCGAGCCCTTCGATGGCGACCTGACGGAAGTACGTCGGCTCGTCCATGCCGTCGGGGACGCCGAAGCTCGGGAGCATCGGGTTTCCGAGCTTGAGCTTCAGCTGGCACTTCTCGGCGATTTCGAGCGTCGCCTTGACCGCCTCGGGGCAGTCGCTGAAGACGGCGGCCATCTCCTCGGCCGTCTTCATGTACATCTCGTGCGAGCCGTGGTGGCGATCCTTCGCCTCCTCGTACGAGCGGCCGTTCTTGATGCAGTTGAGGTAGAGCGCGGCGACCGCGTCGTCCTTCGTTCCGTAGTGGACGTCGTTCGTCGCGACGAGCGGCAGGTCGAACCGCTTCGCGAGGTCCCGCAGGATCCCCTTCAGGATCGGCTGCTCCGGCAAGCCGTGGTCCTGGAGCTCCACGTAGAGCGAGCCGGGCTCGAAGAGGTCCTTTAGTGTCGCCAGCGTCTTCGCGCCGCTCTCGATCCCCTGCTCGAGGATGCTCTGCGAGAGGACGCCGCCCATGCAGCCCGTCAGCCCGATGAGGCCCTTCGTCTTGCCTTCGAGCGCCGAGAGCGGAACGCACGGGACGCCCGGCGTCCCGCCCGGATCGGGATCGACGTAGCCGCGGGACACGAGCGCGACGAGGTTCTTGTACCCCTCCTCGGAGGTGGCCAGGAGCGGGAGGTGATGCCCGTGGCCGTTCGTGACGACCTCGAGCTCGGCGCCGAGGATCGACTTCACCCCGGCGTCCTTCGCCGCCTTGTAGAACGTGATCGCGCCGAACATGTTGCCGTGGTCGGTCAGCGCCACGGCGTTCATGCCCTGCTTCTGGACGAGCTTGACGAGGTTCTTCACCTTCAGCGCGCCGTCCAGCATCGAGTACTGGGAATGGACGTGAAGATGGACGAACTCGGTCATGAGCGAACAACCAGGGCTGCCTGGGTTACCGCGGTTCGCCGCGTGATGAAAGAGGGGGCTCTCACGAGCGCGGGCGGCGCCTCGTGAACCGCCGGCCGCGCGGCGTCGCTCGCGCCGCGGCCCTGGCCCCCGCGCTGTCCTCCAGGCCCGCCGTCGCGAGGGCGCGCGCCGCTACGTCGAGGTGCGTCATCGCCGGATCCGTCGACAGAAACGCGATTGTCTCGATCGAGTCGAGATCCGACTAAGGGGTCGAACGCGCTTGGGCTTTTCTGCAATCATGGCTGGGCTGATGGCTTGCGTGAGCTCGAGCTTACTGCGTAGCATTCCCCGGCCGCCTTCGTCGGCGACGGGGAGGTGATGCGTGGAACGGCAAGGGTCCAGCGCATCTTTGAGGTGGAGAGGAGCATTCCCATGAGGCTTGGAGCAGCGCTAACCGTGATTGGCCTAGGCGCGAGCATCGCGACCTTGGCAGTCACGCAAGGATGTGGCGGCGACTCGTCGGACGACGCCGGCGGCAAGGACCAGACGGGCAAGGTCGTCCCTGCGAAGGAAGGAAGCCCGACGGCGTCGACCGAGGAGCGCGTGTTCGCGCTCAACTCGCTCTCGCTCGGCGAGGCAGACCGCGCGGGTAACAAGAACAAGGACGCGTGGAAGAAGTACGGCTACAACCTCGACGGCCTGGTCACCGAGGTCAGCGGCGCGGAATCGCCGGACCTCGCGCGCGTCTGCAAGCGCGTCCAGGGCGCTCCCGTGGGGCTCCACCAGGACGGCGACCAAGGAATCGACAACGCGTTCGGTAAGGAGATCCTCAAGCTCCTCGAGCCCTTCACCCCGACGCCGTCGAAGTCGATCACGGACGCGATCACGAAGGGCGACTTCACGATCATGCTCAAGGTCGTCGGCCTCACGGACGAGCCCGAGCAGACCAACACCGACCTCTCGGGAACGCTCCTCGTCGGCGGCGCGTTCAGCGAGGACGACTCGAAGGCCCCGACCTTCACCACGGCCGACGACTGGCCGTACGTGAAAGATCCGCAGGTCGCGATCACGGGCGCCTACATCAACAAGGGCGTCTTCGTGAACGGTACGGGCGGCGCGCAGGTGAAGCTGGCCATCTCGATCAGCGGCCAGGCCCTGAACCTCACGATCAACAAGGCGATCATCTCCTTCAAGCACAACCCGGCCGGGAAGTCGCTCGAGGAGGGCACCATCGCCGGTGTCATCACCACCGCGGAGTTCGTCGAAGGCATCAGCGCAGTCGCCGGACGCTTCAGCACCGACCTCTGCTCGGGCTCCACGGTCGAGGGCATCAAGGGCTCGATCCGTCAGGCGAGCGACATCCTCGCGGACGGCAGCCAGGATCCGGGCAAGACCTGCGACGGCATCTCGGTCGCGATCGGCTTCACCGCCAAGCAGGTCGGCAAGCCGACGAAGGTCGTCGAGCCGGGCGAGCCGCCGCCGGACCCGTGCTCCGCGCCGCAAGGCGACGGCGGTACGTGATCGACGAGACGCGCGGCTGACAGAGCCTCGCGACGAAGGCGCCGGTCTCTCCTCGAGAGGCCGGCGTTTTCCATTTCGGCGCTCAGGGCTCGGCACCGCGAAGCGTGCCCCGAAACGCGCTCCCCTGCCCCACTGTCGAGCGATGGGTCTAGGATGGCCACGTGCACCTCTTCGGACTCACGGGCGGGATTGCTTCGGGGAAGAGCGCGGTCGCTGCGCGGCTGCGCGAGCGCGGCGTCCCCGTCATCGACGCGGATCAACTCGCGCGCGAAGCCGTCGCCAAGGGCAGCGACGGGCTCGCCGCGGTGACGAGGCTCTTCGGGCCGGAGGTCCTCCTCCCGGACGGGACGCTCGATCGAAAGAAGGTCGCCGCGGCGGTCTTCGCCGACGAGGAGAAGCGCAAGGCGCTGAACGCCATCGTCCATCCGATCGTGACCATGCTGACGTTCAAGGCGGCCTCGCGCCTCCGGGACGAAGGCGAGGCCCTCGCGTGCTACGAGGCGGCGCTCATCGTGGAGAACGGCGTCGCGGATGCGTTCCGGCCGCTCATCGTGGTCTCCGCGCCGGAGGACGTGCAGGTCGCGCGCGCGACGGCGCGGGACGGCTCGACCCCGGACGAGGCCCGTGCGCGGATCCGCGCGCAGATGCCCCTCGCAGAGAAGACCGCCGTCGCGGACTACGTCATCGAGAACACTGGGACGCTCGAGGAGCTGAATCGCACGACCGACGAGGTCCTGGCGGCCATCTGCGCACGCCTCGACGTCGACCCTGACCGGTACGAATGATCCGTCGGGCGGCCTGGCGTTACACGCAGGCTCTCGGCGTTCGCGGAGCGATGCTAACCTAGGGTCCTCGAGCCCGATCTATCTCGGGCTTCCGGCACGGGAGAGAGAAGCGTGTGCATGGTGAGTCAGAGCTCGACGCCGCGGCTGGAGCATGCGGCGCTCACCCAGGCGGGGGCCGCGTGATTCAGCTGCGGGCCTCGGGCAGCGCACGCACCTTGGGCTGCGCACGCTAGGAGCGAACGAAGGATGAGCAGGTACCGCACCGGCGTCTCGTCCAGCTACGGGGACGACGCGCGCGACTCGATGCCCGCACCGAAGGAGCGCTCGGGGCTCGTGCTGCTCCATGCCCCGAACTTCGAGCAGCTCTCACCAGCGTACGTGTTCGTATCACCCGAGCTCACGATCGGGCGCGACGCCTCGAACCTAATCTGCGTCCCCGAACAAGCCGTCAGCCGGCAACACGCGCGCATCTATTCGCGCATCGACCCCACGACGAGCCGCGAGGGCTGGGTCCTCCAGGATCTCGGCAGCCGCAACGGGACGATGGTCGACGGCGCCTACGTCGGCGAAATCGAGCTCGAGCCGAACCACGAGATCCGAGTCGGTGACGCGATCTTCAAGTTCGTCGAGGCCGGGGTCGAGAAATGCGAGGCCTATCGGCTCGACGGGCGCGTCGCTGGAGAGCGCAAGGCGAAGCTCTTCACCGATCTCGTCGGCGGCGCGCAGATCGACCACATCGCCGCCGACATCGAGCGGATCGCGCCGAAGGAGCTCTCGGCCGTCATCCTCGGCGAGACCGGAACCGGCAAGGAGGTCATCGCCCGCGGCATCCACCGGCTCTCGGGGCGAAAGGGCTCGCTCCAGGCGATCAACTGCGCCGCGATCCCGCACAACCTGCTCGAGAGCGAGCTGTTCGGCTACCGCCGCGGCGCGTTCTCCGGCGCCGATCGCGACAAGCCGGGTCTCATCAAGCTCGCGGACCAGGGCACGCTCTTCCTCGACGAGATCGGCGACATGCCTCTCGATGCGCAGGCGAAGCTGCTGCGCGTACTGCAGTCACGCGAGGTCTTCCCGCTCGGCGCGACGACGCCGGAGCGCGTGGACATCCGCGTCGTCTGCGCGACCCATCGCGATCTCTATCAATACGTGAAGGAGGGGAAGTTCCGCGGCGACCTCCTCGCACGCCTCAACGAGCACGTCGTCCGGCTGCCGCCGCTCCGCGAGCGCAAGGAGGACATCCTGCTCCTCGCGCGGAGCTTCGGAGCGCGCTACGGCCGCCCGGACCTCTCGCTGTCGTTCTCCTTCATCGTGGCCCTTTTGCACTACGACTGGCCGTTCAACGTCCGCGAGCTCGAGAGCTGCATCAAGCGTGGCGTCGCCCTCACGGACGGCGCGCAGCTCGACACGGTCCACCTGCCGGACGCGATCAGCGAGCACATGAAGGGGTACGGCGAGCGACCACGCGTCGTGGTGCCGTCGAAGGTGCCTGCGGCGTCGATCAGCGCGTCGCCGGGCAGCGCGTTCGCGCCGGGCGCCGGCTCACCGGCGAACGCGCGTCGAGGCGCGCCGACGGAGGAGGAGCTCCGCGCGCTCTTGCAGCGGCATCGCGGCAACGTCGCCGCCGTCGGCCGTGAGCTCGGCAAGGAGCGCATGCAGGTGCACCGCTGGCTCAAGCGCTACAGCATCGATCTCGACGACTATCGGTGACCGCGGCCTCGCCGCGGTCAGTTTCCGTTCTCGTCCGCCTGCCCCGCGATCTTCAGCCGTCCGTCCTCGCGTCGAAGCAAGAGGACGAGCACCTCTCCGAAGAGCTGATCCGATCCCACGCGCGGCGTCGCGATCGGAACGCGGATGTAGAGATCGCCGGGGCGCATCTCGGCGGGGCGAGGGAGAGCACCCGGCGTCCCGAGTGTTTCGTAGGTGTGACGCTCCAGCTGCGAGATGCGTGCGATCTCGAGCCCGGCGAGGCGCTGGTACTCGAAGCTCTTCATCTTCGTCCGCCACGTCTCGATGAGCTGCTGGCGGTTCGTCCCGGCCCGGCCGAGGCTCGCTGCGTCCTGCGCGAGCAACTGGATCAGCGCTTGATCATCCTCGCGCTCGAAGGCGCGAATGTACGCGCGCACGATGTCCTCGACGTCCTTGTCCGCCAGTGGCTCGCGTAGCGCGACCACGCCGCGCGCCTCCGCACGGTCCGACGCCGAGGGCATGGCCGCGGGAGGCTCGAGCGCTACGCCGTCGGGGCGCCGCGGCGCCTTCGGCATCTCGGTAGCGGTCTCCCATCCGCCGCCACCGCAGGCGACCAGCGCGAGCGAAGCCGAGCCGACGACCTGGTGGAGCCAGGATCGACGAACGCGCTCAGAGCGCTTCGATGTGCGGTTCGTGCCCACGCTCGACGGTGACGATCGCACGTTCCGGAATCACCTTCCAGCGCGACCTCGTCGCCGGCGACGACGCGGCGATCGACGATTCGTCGTCGAAGTCGCTCGCCAGGAGCGTGACGTGCATCTGCGCGAGCTCGGGGGTCTTGCGCCGCAGGCCGAGGTCGTCCCCGATCAACGCGTCGGCATCGTCCTTCCCCGCGAAGAGGCGGTACCCCATCTGCGCGCCGCGATGCAGCGCAAACACGTTCTCGCCGTCGGAGAGCATGACGTTCACCTGCGACGGCGCGCCTCCGACCTCAGCGGCCATGCCGTCGACGACGGCGACGCTCGAGCGGAGCGCCTCACGCACGTGCGACGGCGCAGTGACTACGTCGTTGAGGCGGCCTGCGTCGTGGAGGAACGACAGGAACACGTAGAAGAGGATCTCGGCGTCCGTCTCGCCGCGGATCGACGAGCGCAGGAATTCCGGCACGCTCGAGAAGAGGCGCTCACGGATGGAGTCGAACGACGACAGCGTGCCCGTCATCGCGAACAGCCACTGCCGGTAGCGGAACGGATGCGTGTTCTCCGTGCGGAGCGACCCCACGGTCGCGTTCCGCACGTGACCGAGGAGCAGATCCGTGCGCACGTCGCTTGCGACCTTCGCCACGTCGATCGCGGCGTGATCGTCGATGGGGCGGCGGCGCATGAGCACCTCGCCCCCCTGGTAGAAGCCGATACCCCACCCGAGCTGCCGCGCCGAACTGGAAGAGGAAGGCGACGCCTGCACGGTGAGCGCATCCCTCTCCGAGGCGAGCACCCGACCCGCAAGGTCAGCGCGATTCCCGATCAATCCGAACAGACGTGCCATTCTTCGATCTCCTCGGCGCGGAGCGCTTCAGCGTAGAGAAAAGTCAATCGGCGTAGGCCGCCGGTGAAAGAGCGTGCTCGACGAGCGTAACAACGACTCGACGTCGGGGCTCGCGCCCCAATCACCCGCAGAGGTGTGCATCGAGTGCATCAACCGGTCGAACACTAGGTTTGGGGTCGCACGCGCCCCGCTTCAAGTATGCGTTTGCTCCGGTCGCGCGCCCGTCGCTCGAAGGCCGAAGCCAGCCCTCGCGCGACGAGAGGCGCGACCGCGGCAAGCACGAGCGCGACGACCCAGAGCGGAAGAGACATCGCGTCGCGCATGCTCAGTGTCTAACTTGGCACATGCTTCACGTCGACGCACGTCCCGCACGCCCGACTGTGCGAGCAACGCGCGCGAAGGTCACATCATTTCGGCTGCACGATGAACGGGACCACGTGCTCGCGTCCTTCGAACCCGACCCGGTAGCTCGCCGCCGCGTGCTGGCTGGGGAACGGCCCGATGCGCACGCGGTACCAGGTGCCACGGTTGGGCACACGCGCCTCGAGGACGTAGGCCTTGTGCCCACGCGCGCGAAGCTGAGCCGCAAACTGGTCGGCTTCGGATTGCGAGCGGAACGAGCTCACCTGCAGCTGGTACCCGCCCTCCTTGCCGGCCGGCGCAGCAGGCTGAGCCGCAGCTCGGATTTGCGCCGCGTCGTTGGCGGCGCGCGTCAGCGAATCGCGCGGTCGCGTCACGACAGGCGACGCTTCGAGCACGTTCTGCGCGGGCAGCGGCACGACGGGCAGCCGATCGGTGGGCGGAGGCGGCGACGCCTCACCATTCGTGCCTCCGGAGCCGGGCGCCGCAAGCACGATCGCAGCGGCTGGCTCGGCCGGCGCCTGCGCGCTCGCCTTCGAGCCGCCCTTCACCGCCGCAAGCGCGGTCGTGGGCGCAACGTCGTCGCTGAGGATCCCAGGGAAGGTCACGTCGCGCGACGAGAGATCCGTCGCCTTCGCACCGACCTGACCGGCCTTCGCCTGCTGGGTGACGAGCTCGCCGAGCGGATCGATCTTCTGCGTCGCCCCTGCGCCGCGCTTCCCTCCGAGCGCGAGCCCGGCAAACACGATGCAGCCAGCGCCGAGCGCGACGAGCAGGATCGTCACGCCGCGCGGGGTACCACCCGCGGCATCGCTCTCCTGGATCTGCTCGAGGTTCCTCACGCTCCCTTGCTCCATCATGGTCGTCCTCGTGGTGGCGACGGGCAAACGCCCGGCTGCTACGCGATCGCTTCTTCCTCGGCGGCTTGCGGCAGGTCCATGCGCTCGGGCGCCGAGATCCCGATCGCGGCGAGCGCCGACGCGTACACGGCGCGGATCGCGCGGATCCAGCCGAGCCGTGCAGTGGTCTTCTCGTGGTCCCAGCTCTTCGTCCAGCCGGCGTCCTCGCGCGTCGAGTCGCGCGGCAGAACGGGGTCGGTCTTCATGCGCGTGAAGTAGCTCTGGAAATCGCGCGCCAGATCCTGCGCGTAGAAGACGATCCGGTGCGGCTCACGGAGCGCGGCGGCCTCGGCGAGCACGTCGGGCCAGCGCGAGAGCTGGAGCGCGAGCGCGAGCTCGTCCGGATGATCGAGCTTCGCGAAGCCGGAGACGTCCGCCGGCGCCGGCTGGAACGCGCCGATGGCGTCGGCCTTGCGGAGGATCGACGCGAGGCGCGCGTGGCCGTACTGGACGTAGAAGACGGGGTTGTCGAGCGACTTCTTCTTCGCGATCTCGAGATCGAAGTCGACCGTCGTGTTCGCGCTGCGCGAGAGGAAGAAGAACCGGAGCGCGTCGCGACCCGCGCCTGCACGCCCGGCGGCCTCGTCGATCTCGTCCATGACCTCGTCCGCCGTGACGACGTTGCCGGCGCGCTTGCTCGATTTCACGACCTCGCCGCCGCGGAGGATGTTGACGAGCTGGTAGATCAGGACCTCGAACTTCGACGACGGCAGGCCGAGCGCGTCGAGGACGTTCTTCATTCGCGGGATGTAGCCGTGGTGATCGGCGCCCCACACGTCGATGAGTCGGTCGTAGCCGCGCGAGAGCTTGTCGGAGTGATAGGCGACGTCGCTCGCGAAGTAGGTCCATGCGCCGTCGCTCTTCTTCACGACGCGGTCCTTGTCGGCTTCGCCCTTCTTGTCGCTCTCGTCCTTCGCCTTCTCCGCGCCGCCGGCGACGAAGAAGGTCGCGCCGTCCTTCTCGAGGAGGAAGCCGCCCTGGCGGAGCCGCTCGATCGCCACATCGACGTTACCCCAGCGATGCAGCGACTCCTCGCTGAACCACACGTCGAAGTGGATCCCCAGATCGGAGAGCGTCTTCCTGATGCCCGGGAGCGTCTTCGACCCGGGGACGCCGTGGAGCATCGCGGTGATGCACGTACGCGCGAGCTCGACATCGTCGACCGCGAACGGATCGGGCGTACGCATCTCGAGCCAGCGCGCGATCTCGTCCACGTAGGCGCCCTGATAGTGCCCCTCGCCGCGCGGCTTGCCCTCGTGGGAGAGGCGGACGCTCTCGGCGAAGGCCTTTATCTGGTTACCGAAGTCGTTGATGTAATACTCGCGCGTGACGCGGTGACCGGTGAGGTCGAGGAGCGACGCGATCGCGTCGCCGTAGATCCCGTTCCGTGCCGCGGCGACGGTGATCGGTCCCGTGGGGTTCGCGCTCACGAACTCGACGTTGACCCGCTCCCCGCTCGCGGCGGCGCTCCGCCCGTAGGTCGTGCCGGCTGCGAGAATCACGGCGAGCTCCTCGTGGATCGCCCGTGCATGGATCCGGACGTTGACGAAGCCCGGGCCGGCAATGTCGGCGCTCTTCACCACCGCGTCGTTCGCAAGGGCGAGGACGAGCTTCTCGGCCAGCGCGCGCGGCGGGATCCCGACCTTCTTGGTCAGCACCATCGCCACGTTCGTCGCGTAGTCGCCATGCTCGGCGCGCTTCGGGCGCTCGACGGTCCACGCCCGACCGGCTTCCGAAAGCGCCCGCACGCCGGTCTCGCCCAGCGCGCCTTCCGTCGCCAGGCGACGAAGGGCGTCATCGATCGACGTCCGGACACGGTCCACGAGGCTCATTCGGCTCTTCTCCGGCTATCTCGCGCGTACGCCAGAGGCCAAGTTTGCGGCCGAATTCAATGCGCGCCGAAGGCGCACCCCTGCGGGCTGTTGGGGCGCGAGCCCCAAGTTCGACGCGCCGCCCTGCGGGTGGTTGGGGCGCGCGCCCAACTCCGAGCGAGCCCGGCCCCGGCGTGAATCGTGCCTCGCCGCTCCGGCGGGCGTGCTAACGACATCTGCGATGCGCCTCCACCGGATGAGCTCATGCGGCCTCGTGATGCTGCTCGCTCTCTCGTGCAGCGGCACGCCGGAGGGCACCATCAGCATCGTCACGGGCGAGGAGACGGACGTCTTCACGCGCGCGCCGGCCGCGGTGACGCTCGTCACCGAGAAGATCGCGACCGACGGGACGCGCACCGAGATCGCCCGCGCCGAGCTGCCGGTCGACACCGTGAAGCTCGGCGACCAGCAGCGCACCGACGTGGGCGCCCTCGCGATCGCGGGGCTCGACGCGACGGGTGCCACGGTCGTACGCGGCGAGACGCTCTTCGTGCAGTGGGGCGCCCTCCAGGACGCGACGCTCGAGGTCTTCGTGCAACGCACGGGCGAGCTCGCTCGGATGCCCCGCGGTCCGGCCGCGTTCGACCCCACCGCCGCGACGATGATCGCGGGCCGCTACGTCCTCGCCGCGAACGGCACCGCGACGATGATCTACGACCTCCTCGCGCTGAAGCCGCTCGCGAGCTCACCCGTCCTGCCGCGCCCGGCGAAGTCGCTCGCGAGCGTCGGCACCGCCGTCCTCGTCATCGACGACGAGGGCGCGACGACGTTCGATCTCTCGGACGGATCGAGCTACACGCTCGAGCCCCCGACCGGCGGCACGTTCCGCGAGATCGCCGGCGGCTCGCGCGTCGAAGCACCGGACGGGACGCAGTACATCGTCGGCGCCACACGCCTCACGGGCGGCCCCACCGCGCGCGTGTTCGTGATCGATCCGGAAGGCAAGGGCTCGTTCGCGGGCCTCACCGCCCCGCGCGAGGGCGCATGCGCGACCTTCGTCGAAGGCCGCGGCCTCGTCGTCATCGGCGGTGACCAGGCTGCGGCCGGCGCCGAGGTGCTCGCCCCTGGCGCCTCGCTCGCGACGCCGCTCCCCTTCCCCGCCGACCCCGTCAAGGGCTGCGGCGCCACCACGCTCGACCCCGGCCACGTCGCGGTCGCAGGAGGCAGCGCCGAGAGCGCCCCGGTGCGCGTGCTCGATCTCGCATGCACGACCGGATGTGCGCCCGCCGCCTGGCCTGACACCGTCCCGCTCGTACGCGCCGAGGCGCTCACGATCGCCGCCGACGCCGCCTTCATCCTCGGCGACGACGCGTCCGGCGCGACGCACGCCTACCGCGCATCGGCGACCGGTACCCGCGAGATCCCGCTCCGCGTCCCCCGCCGCGGCGCGCGCCTCCTCCCGACCGCGACCGGCGCCTTCACCGTCATCGGCGGTGCCGCCGGCATCGAGCAGTACCTCGACTGAAGCACCGGCGGCGCGGCGATCGCGAGCGTGGTGCCGGTCACATGTCGCGAACCAGCGGGAGGAGGTCCATCGCGGAGATGATGCCGGCCATCTTCCCTTCGCGCGTCACCAGAACGCGATGGATGCGGCCCGTGGCCATCGTCTCGGCGACCTCCTGGACGGTCGCATCCGCTTCGACCGCGAAGATCACCGGGGTCATGATGTCTCGGACCACCGTCGGCGAGCCGGAGGCGGCATGGAAGCGTCCGACCTCCTCGCCCGCGACATGACGCGCGAGGTTCTCCTCGTAGTACGCCTTCGCTTGTCCACCGGCGGCCCCTTCCACCGTCACCCCATTCCGAGCGATGTCGGTGAGCGAGACGACGCCGATGGGCTCGCCCTCGGCGTTGACGACCGGCGCACCGGAGATCGCTCTGTCGGTCAGGAAGGTCATCAGGCGATCGAGCGGCCAATCGGGATCGACCGTCGCGACATCCTTCGTCATCACATCCGCCGCGGTCTTGTTCACGGTAGTCTCCTCTCTTCTCTGCTCTTCTCTCTCTTCTCGATTTCGCGCTTCGTGCGCTTCGTGCCGTCCCCTTTCGAGGGGTTTGACCCCTCGAGCTCCCCGAATCGTCCAACGCTTGGACGGCTCTTCAGCGCGGCACGGCCACCATCTCGTCGATGTTCGGGACCAGGCTGATCTCGGTGCGTCGGTTCTTCCGCTTCCCGTCGTTCGTGTCGTTCGAGGCAACGGGATCGAACTCACCGTAGCCCGCAGCGGAGAGCACCTCCGGCCGCACGCCCTGCGCGACGAGGACGTGGACGACCGCGAGCGCTCGCGCCGTCGAGAGCTCCCAGTTCGACGGGAAACGCGCGGTCGCGATCGGGACGGTGTCGGTGTGCCCTGCGACCTGGAAATCGCGTCCGCCGATCGTCTTCATCACCGCGGCGACCTGCTCGAGCGCGGCCTTTCCGGCCGGCTTGATCTCCGTGCGTCCGGTGTCGAACAGCACGTCGTTGGGGAGCAAGAGGACCATGCGCCCGTCACGGAGCGTGATGGTCAGATCGCCCGCGTCGAGCATCTTCTTCAGCTTCAGCGCCAGCTCCTGGTAGAGCTTCGCGCGCGCCTCCGCGGCGCTCTGGGCGCGCCGGAGCTCATCGAGCCGCGCGCGTGCTTCGGTGAGCGACGAGGCGAGTGCTCCCTTCTCCTTGAGCAGTCGGTCGGCGTCCTTCCCGAGCCGGGCAAGCTCGGCACGCAGCTGCTCGTTCATCGTCGTCGCCTCGTCGAGGCTCTTCTGTAGATCGTCGCCCCGCTTGCCGGCCGAGACGAGGGCCGCATCGCGCTCGGCCGCGCGCTCGGTGAGCACGTGCAGCTCGTCCGAGAGTCGCGCGACCCGAGCATCGAGCTCCTTGCGCTCCGTGGCGACGCGATCTCGATCGGCACGAGCGGACGTCGCGTCGCGCACGGCTTCGTCGTACTTGCCGCTCGACACGCAGCCGGACAGCGCCACGACCGCGGAGACGATGAGGATCGACCTGACCTGCATGAACGCGTGCTCATGCAAGGAGGCGGCCTACGCGATCGCACGTGCACGGCGCACGATCCACGCCCCGAGCCCGCAATCGTCGCGTCACGTGCGCACGCTTTGCGCTTCACGGACGAAGCCGAGCGGCAGAGCGTGCGGACGCGCCTCAGCCGTGGACGCGGACGATCCCGTGCGGCGTCACGATCGCGTCCTCGACGCGATCGCGGACGTGCGCGCCCGGCCACACGATGCAGCGAAGCGCGGCCGCGTCGATGCGCGCGCCGGCGCCGACGATCGAGCCGTCGATGTCCGCGCCGACGATCGCGTCGGGCGCGGCCCAGGACGAGGCTCCGCGCGCGGCGAGCCAGGCGCGGTTTGCGGCGACGTACGCTTCGACACTGCCCACGTCGACGAACGACGTCGTGACGACATGGGATGCGAGATACGCGCCCTCGCGGAGCGCCGGGATGTAGACGTCACCGACGAGGCAGCCGCGCTCGGGCAGCTTCGTCCTCAGGCCGGCGCCGAGGACGTGCACTCCGATGAAGTCGGCGCCCGCGCGCTCCTCTCCGAACGACTCTCTCCGCAAGCGGACGATGCGCCCGTCCACGCCGAGGCCCACGTTGCCCTCCCCCGCCGCGCGCGGGACGAGCGCGAGCGTCGCGGCTGCGCCCGACGCCTCGTGCGCGCTCGCGAGCGCGCGAGGATCGAGGTCGCTCAGGATGTCGCCGTTCCACACCAGGACGTCCCCCTCGCCGAGGAGAGACCGGGCCCGCGCCACGCCGCCGGCGGTCCCGAGCAGCTCGACCTCCTCGGAGATCGCCGCCCCCGCCCCCTCCGCCCATGATCGGAGATCGGCGGGCCGGTGGTGCACGTTGACGACGAGGCGCCCCCACCCCGATGCGCCGAGGCGCGCGGCGATGTGCCCGACCGCCGGGAGAGCGCCGATGGGGACCATCGGCTTCGCGAGCCAGTCGGTCAGCGGGCGGAGCCGAGTCCCGAGGCCCGCACAGAGGATCATCGCCGCGCGCATGGAGCGATCTGTCTATCAGACCGGCGGCGAGAGGCGATCCACCCGTGCTCGGACCGCTGGCTCGCTCCCGAGCGTTGCCGCGAGCGTAGCGAGATCCGCGCCGCCACCCCGCGCGGCGTCCTCGATCGCGTGGCGGGTCCGGCGCCCGCTCGCGATCAGCCACGCGACACCGAGCGCGAGCTCACGGACACGCAGCGGGACGGTGCTCGTCGCGAGATGCGTGAGCAGCGCGTCCACGGCCTTCTTGAGCTGAGCGCCATGGATCGGATGAGCAGCGGTGAGACCGAGGCGCAAGAGCGCGAGCAGCGCGTCGGTCGTTGCCTCCGCGATGTCGCGTCCCGACTCCTCCCAGAGACCGGCAGCCGTCTGGCGCGCGAGGATCCCGAGGACGGAATCGACCGCGCCGCCCTTCGGCTTCGTCGTGCGTCGTTCACGTTCGGGAGAAGGAGCTCCGCCGTCGACGGCGGCCTCGTACAGCGGAGCGTGCTCGGCCTCGGCGAGGAAGGCGCCGCCTTCGTCGGCCGACTCCGCGCGCGCAAGGGCTCGCGCGGGCGGCGGCGCGCCCATCGTGACGCCGCCTCCACCGAAGCCACCGGGAGCGGGAAGCGGAGGCGCCGCGGGGGCGGCCATCGCCGCGCGGAGCGGCATCGGTGCCGGACGCGACGCCGGCATCGGCGGCGGCGCGGCCATCGCGTACATGCGACGCTGAACGGGCGCAGGCTGCACCATCGACCAGCCCGCAGGGGCGTTCACTGCCACGACGCGCGTCTCCGGCTGGCCTGTAGCGCGCCGATCGCCCGTGCGCTTCTCCACGACCAGAAACGACGTGTACCTCGACGACACGCCATGCGTCGTGGCGAGCTTCACGATCCGGTCCTTCATCGTGTCCGCGCGGCGGCCGGTGACGATCGCTCGCTCGAGATCGCGGATGCGGGCTTGCGCCCAGAGCTTCGCGACCACGGGCCGGTCGCTCTCTTCCTCGAGCTCGACCGGGACCTCGAGGAAGAACGCCTCGCCGTCGAGCTTGCCCCGGATCTCGATCACGCCGCGCCCCGGCTCCTCGTAGGTGGCGAACAGGCAGAACGGCTCCGCATCGACGAGCGACTTCGGCTCCGCCGGGGCGATCTCACCGAGCTCGATCCCACGCGCCTTGATCGTGAGGTCGGTGACGCGCGGAGCCGTCGCGCGCGCGAACTGGGCGACGACCTTCTCATCGACGCGCTCGCCCGGATGGATCATCTCGATCGCGCCGCCGGTCTTGTCGGCGAGCGCAGCGAGGAGCGCGTCGGAGACGTTCGTACCGATGCCGAACGAGTAGACGCGCGCCGTGCGCTGCGCCGCCAAGAACGCCGCGAGGATCTCGTCCTCGTTGCCGACCTCGCCGTCGGTGAGCACGACGATCACGCCGTCGGGCGCGAGCTTCGCCGCCTCGAGCATCGGGGCGAGGAGCTCGGTACCACCGCGCGCGTCGATACCATCGAGCCAGGCATCGGCCTTCTGGAGCGTCGACTGGGTGAACGGGACGAGCTCGGTCGCGAACGTCTCGATGCTGTCGTCGAACGCGAGGATGGCGAAGCGATCGCCCTCGCGGAGCTGCCGGAGACACAGCCGGAGCGCGGTCCGCGCCTCGGGCATCGAGGCCCCCCCCATCGAGCCGGACCGATCGAGGAGGAACACGACGTCGCTCCGCGATGGCCGCTTCGCCGGCCCGGCGCCGAGGTCCGGCACGAGCGTGAGCGCGAGCGCGCCGGTCCCGTTCGCCACGCGATGCGAGATCGCGCTCGCGATCGGAACGGCGGTCGCCTCGGACGACCGCGCGAACGCAGTGACGACGACGTCGCGATCGAGCGGGACCTCGCGCTGCGAGAAGGTCACCCGCGCCTTGGTGCCCTGATGCTCGATGACGACGGCGTGCGACGGGCTCTCGACCTCGAGCGCGACGCCGAGGTCGAACGTCAGTTCGAGCGCGAGACCGTACGAGACCGCGCCGATCGGCGGCGAGATGCGGTCGGCGTCCGGCACGCGATCGGTGGGATCGACCACGCCGTGCGCGGTGCGGTCTCCGCCCGATACCCCGGGGATGTAGCGAGGCGCCACGAGCGTCGGGATCGACCAGCGCACGGCGCCTTCGTCGGCAAGGAGGGGCTCGACGTACTGGACCTCGATGATCGTCTCCTCCCCGGGAAGGAGGTTGCCGACGCTCGCAGTGAAGACGTTCGGCCGCTCCTGCTCGAGGAGCGCCCCGCCATGGCCGGCGGTGATCGCGTCGTCGTAGCGACGGAACGCGTCCTCCCTCTCGTGGACCTCGCCCTCGATCCGGCGACCGGCTGCCGTCATCGAGAAGCCGGTGAGCACGGCCTTGCTCGGAAGCGGGAACGTGTACACGGCCTCGATCGGCCTCGCCTCGTCGTTCCTGTAGCGCTGCCGCACCACCGCAGCGGCGTGCCCCGCGACCACCTCGGCGCGCACGTCCACGCCGAGCAGCGGCACGGCGTTCCCCCCTCGTCCGAACAGCCCCGATCGAATCATGGTCATGCTCCTTGTCCTTCGCGCTTCGCGTGCAGGCCTTCGAGGATCTTCTCCACCATCTTCCGAGACTCGGGCGGTGCGTCGTCGGCAACGCTGAGCTCCACGCCGGGAGCAAGCTCGATCCGGCGAAACATCCGTCCGGACGTCGGCGTGACGGTCGTGGCTCGCGAGAGCGTCGACGGGCCCCGCTCGGCCATCGGACGCGGCGACGCGATCGGCGGCTGGCTCGGCGGCGCCGCCCCGTTGGGCGCGTTGAGCCTCTCGCTTCCGTCGGCGATCCGCTCGATCTGTTCGAGCGATCGCGACTCGAGCTCGACGGCGATCGCGTCGAGCGGAAAGAACGCGTCCTGCAGGCGCCGGATCGCGCGGAGCCGAACGAGGTGCTCGGGCCCGTAGGCAGTGTCCTTCCCGCGGAAGGCGGGGGCCGGCAAGAGGCCGCGCTGCACGTAGTAGCGCACCGTGCGCGCCGAGGTCCCGACCGCCCGCGCCAGCTCGTCCAGCTTGTACGCAACGTCGCTCACACCCCAAACTTGATTCAAGACACCACAACTGTCAAGTCGACACCGACGTCCCCACGCGTACGACCGTTCCCAGGAGAAGCCGTGAGCCCTCGGCTTTTTTGACCCCCGCACGCTGGAGATAGTAGATGCCGAGGACATGCGTGGCTCTCCCTCCCCCTCGCCGCGCGGAGCCTCGCGGGCGCAGCGCGTCGCGATCCTCGGCATCCTCGCGCTCGTGCTCGCGGCCGCCTCCGGCGGGGCGGCGTGTGGCACCGAGCCGGTCGGTGTCGAGGCCTGCAAGAAGATCGAGCGGGTGCGCTGCGAGAGCGCCACGGCGTGCGGGATCGACCTCCACCGTCCGCTCCACTCCGGCGACAAGCCCGAGAACGACGTCGCCGCGTGCATTCGCTACTACGACGACCAGTGCCTCCACGGGCTCCTGATCACGAAGGAGCCTGCCCCTCAGGCAGTCGACGCGTGCGTCGACGCGATCATCAAAGGCGACTGCTCGGTGGTGAAGACGCCGGAGTCGCACGAGGCCTGCGCGTTCCTCATTCCGCCGGAGCCCGTGCAGCCGGCGGCGGATGCGGCGAGCGACGCCGACGCCGCCGACGCAGCTTCGGAGTAGCTCGCCGCGGGCCCGAAGGCCGTGGCTCGCTCGCGCGTCAGTCGCAGCTGGCGTTGGTGAGCTCGAACCTCACCGTGTCGACGAAGAAGCCCATCGCGTCGACGCCGCCGGTCCCTGCGGTGAACCCGAGCGCGATCACGCCGTCGTCATCCTCGTCGACGTCGACGTCGACGTCGGCGAACAGCGTCGTCGGCGGCCCGTTCGCAGAGAAGCGGAACGTCGCCGACGCCTTTCCGTTCGCGACGACGACGTCGATGGTGCGCCAGGCGTCGTAGAGATCAACCTCGTAGTACGGGCCCTTCTTCACGATGTGCCAGTCGTACGACCCGGGGTTACCGCGCGACGGATCGATCTCGATGAGGCTGAGCGACGGCGCGCCCGGATCGCCGATCAACAGGTTTTGCCAGCCATCGAGCGCGACGGCATGGCCCGCGACGCCCGGAGGAAGCCCGAACCCCTGCCCGGTGACGGCGTTCGTGCCGAGCGCCTGCGGCCCCTTCGACGTCAGCCACGTGAACGTGAGGCCGTCGCCCTTACTCAGGGAGCTCGGCGTCGAGACGTAGTACGTGAACGACGCCTTGAAGGACGTCGCCTTGACCGTCGGGAGCCAGAAGAGCCCAGCAGCCCGGTTCCTCTTTCCCTGCTCGATGAGCCTCGCGTAGGCGTTGCCCCCGCTGACGCCCTGCTCGACCCCGCCGTAGTGCGTCCAGCTGGCAAGGCCTTGCGCGAAGTTCTCCTCGAACAGCGCCGGGCCGCACGGGCCGGAGTCGACCGGCCCGGCGTCGATCACCGTCTCCCCGGGAAGCGCAGCATCGAACGTCGGGGCCTCGCCGCCGTCACCGAGCCGCTCCGGCGCCTGCGTCTCGGGCTCGGTGGGCACCGCGGCGTCCCCGAGGGACGACGCCGGGCCCAGGCCACCGACCACGTCGAGGCCGCACGCCACCAGCGCGGAGGTCGCGAGCGCAGCCGCGCCGAGGATGAAACGAGGGCCGCTGCGCATGAGGTTTCTCTAGCCGGAGCGCGATTCCGGAACAAGTCGCCGAAGATGTAGGACGAAGTGGGCTCGACGAAAGCCCGCGGTCAATCGTCCACGTCGATCGAGACCTCGCTCGTGCGCTCGAGTGCCCCTTCCATCAGCGCCTCGAGCGGGCTCTCGGACGGATCGTCGTCCTGCTCCATCGCCTCGACCGGCGCCCGGACGCGCGAGGCGTGCATCCGCTCGCCGAGCTCGACGCGCCAGAACGACGGGTCATCACCGCTTCGACACCCGAGCGTGAGCGACGGCGATGCAAGGATCGTGAAGTTGCTTCCCGCCGGCTGCCGCTGCTCGCTCACGTGGCGATGGCCGTGCATCACCGCGGTGATGCCGACCTCCTCGAACACCTCCGCCGCGGAGCGCGCATCGTCGAGCCGCATGCCGATCTCGCTCGGCGTACGCTTGCCCACGCCGTGCGGGAGAGGCACGACATGATGGTGCAAGAGCGCGATGCGGTGACGCGCAGCCTTGAACTCGGGCCGCTTGCCGATCTCGCGAAGCCACTCGAGCTGCTCGGTACCCAGGCCACCGTTGTGACGGAAGAAGCGCCTCTGCGGCCGAGCGCACGAGTCGAGACCGATCAGCACGGCGTCCCCCTCCGGCAGCGCGCGCCACCACGCGCCCGAGGCATGGAGCTCGAGGCCGAGCCGCGAGGCGAACGCCGTCCACGCCGCGCGTTTGCTCGCGTGCGTAGGCCTCGGGCGCCCGCTCCCACGCATCGGGAACAGGTAGAGGTCGTGATTGCCGGGGACGGCGAAGAGCATCCCCCGCTCCTTCCACCGGCGGAACGCGGCCTCGACGAGCTCGAAGCCCGCCCCGTCGTCGGTGAGATCGCCGGTGATCACGACCGCGTCCGCACCGGCCTCTTCGATCGCCGCCGCCGCCCGAAGGAGACGCACGTTCGAGTTGCGCGGCGTCGCGTCGAAGAGATGCCGTAGCGCGCCGGGGCTCGGGAGGTGCTCGGCGAGCACCGAGGCCCGCCGCGCCTCGAGACGACACGCCTTCGCGGCGGCGCGCTCGACGGGGTCGAGCATGCCGTTCGACTCCTTCACGCTCGGCACCGGATGGAGGTAGCCCGCCGGATCGATGATGCCGAGCTTCGCGCCGCGCTTCCCCCGCTCGCGGACGACGCGCCATCCGGCTTCCTCCCACGCAACGTCGTACATGGCGGGATCGACCGCGACCACGTTGACGCTGCGCTTCACGACCCGAAGGCGGTCGTGGAACGTGTCTCCGAAGTCGGAGACGTGGAGATCGGAGACGTGCGCGAGGACGAAGCCCACCCGGTCAGCCTACCGCGCCCAGGCCATCAGCCCGAGCGACCACGAGCGGTGCTCACATGCCAGCAAGGATCTTGAAGCTCTCGCCCTCGGGCACGAGCTCGAGCCGGTTGTCCGCGACGGTGTGCTTCCACTCTTCACCCTTCAGCCCCGGGATCCGGTAGCTCGCCGAGTACGTGTACTCGACGAAGACCCGGTTGTTCTCGTTCACGCTGACCCTTCGGTAGCGGATCTCGTAGCGGATCGTCTGCGTCTTGACGAACGTGGAGGTGAGGTAGTCCTTGAGGCCGTCGAAGTCGATGTCGTCCTCGGGGTTGGTGTTCCCCCCGTCCTCGAAATAGCGCGGGCTCGCCATGTGGATCAGCTTGCCGACGTCCTTTTCCTCGACCGCGTGCCGGTAGTCCTCGCAGAACGAGATGACCTTGCGGTTCTCGCTCGTGTTCTCGACGTCGGTGTTCGGGATGTACGACTTCGAGCACGCTCCCACGAAAACGAGGGAACCAGCGACGAAGAGCGAGGCGAGCTTGGTATTCACGAGCGTTGACTCCGACTCCACGATAACAGGCCGACCTCAGCCTAATTCCCGAGCCGCTCGGCCGTCGAGAACAGCCGCACCGGCAGGCGGCAATATTACATCCAGACGAGGCTGGCCGTGGCAAATCCTCCCCATGGGACCTCGGCCGTCACCTGCGCCGGCCGACCTGTGACCAGCGGGAGCAGCGCTCGATGCGCCTCGAGCGGGGGAAGCTCGCTCGGGAGATGGCTCACAGCCTCGAGGCGAACCGTGCAGAATTCGAGGCGCGCCACGTCGGCGCTCGCGCGATCGGCCGAGACGAGGAGAGCGACCGCGCGGCTCGACGGCTCTTCGCCCGTCCTCCTGGACCGAGGCGCCGCGATCCGGTGGGTCGCATCGCCGGTTTCGTCGACGGCGACCACGACCACGCGATCCGCGACCCCGGCTCGGACGAGGTCCGCCGCGACGTGGATGGCCTCGATGCCGCCGTGTGGCCCACCGCCGACGGCGAAGGCCGGGCCGGTGAGCCCGAACGCAACCGCGCACTCACCAGCGGCCGCGTTCGGCGTCGTGTAAGGGAAGCGCCTCGGCTCCGCGCGGGAGGCGCCCGCCGCACGGACGCGGTTCCAGAAGCGGGCGTTGGTCTCGACGGTGGCGAGCCCATGCCCGACGATGATGCCCGCCCCCCGGAGAGCTCCCGGTCCGCCGGCGCGGTCCTCGAGCACGGCGGTCGCGGCCATCGCGAGACGCACGAGCTCATCGGCGCGTGCGATCCGATCGGCGCCGTAGCCGGTGCGCTGGGCCAGGAGCGCGGGGTCGGCGGTCGCGGCGTCGGCCGTGACCGCGCTCGAGACGAAGACGTCCGCCCGCAACGCGCGGCGTCCCTCGGGTCGATCGACGCTCACCACGAGCGCCGCGTTCGCGCCGCCGAACGCCGACGATAGCTTCAGCGCCGTGCGCGCCTGCGAAGGCTCGGCGCGATCGAGGAGACGGAGCCCCGCCTCCGGCACGCCCTCGCCGACGGACGCCGGCGCGACGCCTTCGCGAAGTGCCCTCGCTGCAGAGAGCACCTCGAGCGCGCCGGCTGCACCGAGCGTATGACCGACCGATCCCTTGAGCGAGTAGACCGGCACCTCGCGCGCCGCCGTCCCGAGCACGGCGGCTATCGCCGCTGCCTCGGACCTGTCGTTCTGCACGGTCGCCGTCCCGTGCGCGCTCACGAGCTCGATCGCGGGGTCGTGCGCCTCCCGTATCGCTGCGCGCGCGGCTCGTGCGAGGCCCGCCCCCTCCGCATCCGGCGCCGTCAGATGCGTCGCGTCGCACGTCGCTCCGAAGCCGGCGATCCATCCATGGACGCGCGGTCGTTCGAGGCGCGCCTCCGGATCCCGAACGAGCGCGAGCACCGCGGCCGCCTCCCCGAGCGCAAGCCCGTCTCGGCCCTCTCGGAAAGGCCGCGGGCCACGCGCGCTGCACGTCGCGCGCAGACTCTCGAAGCCCGCCGCGACGAAGACGCCCACGGCATCGAACCCTCCGCAGAGCGCGACGTCGCATCGATCATCGAGCAGCCATGCGCGCGCGAGACCGATCGCGAGCGTGCTCGACGCGCACGCGCCGAGCACGAGCGAGACCGGCTCGAACGCCGCCGGGCGCGCGGCCTGGACGAGCGGTCCCACGTACGTCGCTGCGATCGCCTCCGGGACGGACGCGTCGCCAGCCATGTCGAGCAGCCGCTCGAAGGAGCGCATCCCTCCGCTCGAGGTGCCGATCGCAGCACCGACGCGCAGCGCGCGCCATCCCGGCAGCGCTTCGTCGAGCTCGCCGGCGCAGCTCGCGAGCGCGTGCTCGAGCAGCGCGGTCGCGCGATCGACGCCGTCGGGGATCGCGATCCGTGCGCGGGCGGCGAACGGCTTCGAGAGCCCAGCCCTCGCGAGCTCCTCGTCGTGCGCCACGCGAGACTCTTCATGCTCGCCCGCGCGGAGCTTCCCGAGCGCGGCCTCTCCCTCGCCGAGCGGAGAAGCGACCCCTCGCGCCACGATCCCGATCACAGGGTCGTCCCTTTCTCGTCGGGGTCGAGGAAGGCCTCCGGATCCGGCTCGTCGGGAAGGACCTCTTCGACCACGACGTCCACCCGGACGCCCCATTCGCCGTCGATGTAGCGACCGCGTGCGCCCGCGCGGGGCGCAAGGCCGCGGCCCGACCACTCGAGCCCTTCGAGGTGACCGTCCTCGCGCCGGATCGCGACGAAGCGCTCTCCATCGGTTCGCATCGTGATCGTCGCGGGTCCGTCGCGGAGGAGGAAGACCGACTCTTCTTTGCTCGAACGTGCAAGCACGAGCTTGCCGTCGAGGGGCGCGAGGAACCACCAGCGGAGCAGTCCGATCGGGAGACCTCGCGTCTCGGAGAGCGAGGCCCCGCCCCGCTTCTCGAAGCCCATCGACGGGATCGACAGGCGGAAGCGATCGCGCGTCACCCACACGTCGAGCGCGGTCGTTCCGCCGGGGCCGAGCAGGACGAGGCGCGCCGCGCGGTCGGGGCTCACGGCCACCGCGCCGCGCGCCTGATAGACCTTGCCGGTCCGCGGGTCGACGATGCCGATCTGCACGCGCTCGACGTACGGTCTCTGCGGGAGCTCGCTCCGCATGCGTCCGAGGCGCTCACGCGAGAGCGTCCACTCCGTCTGTCCGACGGCCGGCACCTCCGCATGCCTCCGCGGATCTCCGTGGATGATCGTATACGCCCTCGTGACCGGCGGCGCTGGCCCGCAGCCGAGCGCCGCGCTCGAGCACACGAGCGCGAGCACGGTCCCAGCAGTGCGGACGATCCCGCGCGATCCGCTCCGGGTCGCGGTCTCGTTCGTCGGATGCGAGGCGCGCCGGCTCACGGCGCCGGGTCCGGAGGCCACACGGTCCCAGCGTACCCCCAGCCGCGCGAGCTTCCCACGAAGAGCGCAGCCTTGGCGTCACCGCGCGCCACCTTCGCAGCCGCGACCGCTATCGCGACGCTGCCCGCGGCCTCGTGCTCGCCACACGCACCGGCGCAGACGATCCGCGGGCACGTGCTCCAGCTCGACGCGAGCACGAGCTCTTCGGCGTGCTCGGTCCCGAGCACGACGATGCCTCCTTCTTCCGGAGGAGGCGGGAGACCTGCCATCACGCCGTCGCTCGAGCCGTTCGCGAACGAAACGATGTCACCGAGCCGCGCGAGCGCGGGAACCCCGGCGTCGGCGGCAGCGAGCGCAACGACAGCGCCCCCCTCACGTCGGGACGTGGCTCCGCCGCTGGCGAAGACGACCGAGAGCACCTCCTCCACGATCGCGCTCCGCTCCTCCACCGCGCCGGCGCACATCCGATCGACGTCTCCGGCAGCGATGAGCTCGCACGCCTGGAGGACGGCGCACTCGCCCGACACGGCGAGATCCGCCACGACGAGCGCAGGACCGTCGAGCCCGAGGTAGATCGACACGTACCCCGCGGGCGAGCTCGGCACGAGGCTCGGGAACTCCGCCGGACGCACCATCCGGGGGCCCTTGTCGCGCAGTCGGCGCATGAACTCGGCGGTCGCGTCGACCGCGCCGAAGGCGACGCCGAGCACGACCCCCACGCCCGGCGCGACGGGGCCGAGCGCGCGGCCGCAGGCGATCGCGCCGATGCGCGACGTACGGTCGAGACGACGAGCCTTCTCGGCGTCGAGCGCGCCGTCGGGAATGACGACCGCCGCTCCCTGAGCGAGCGACGCGGGCACGTCCGCCACACTCGTCCCCTCGACGATGCCGCCCGGCGTGACGACGGACATCCCGGTGACGACGATGCCACGCCTCTTCCTCGACACCGGCGCGACGCGCTCGCGATGACCGAAGACGAGCGCGGCGTCCATCCCACCGAAGCCGAACGAGCTCGAGATCGCCGCGCCGATGGGCCGGCTCTCGGCGCTCGTCACGTGACGGAGATGGGCACACTCGGGATCGACCTCCTCGAGGCCAGCCGTCGGTGGGACGATCCCGCGCTCGATCGCGAGCGCCGTGATCACCGCCTCGATCGCGCCGGCGGCCGCGAGCGTGTGACCGATCATGCCCTTCTGACTCGAGACCGGGACGCGCCCGACGTCGTCGCTGAACAGACGAGCGAGCGCGCGTGCCTCCATCGGATCGTTGAGCGGCGTCCCCGTCCCGTGCGCGTTGACGTAGTCGATGTCGCTCGGGGCGAGCCCGGCGCGCTCGAGAGCAGCGGCCATCGCGGCCAGCGGCGCCGCGCCCGTCGCCTCCGGGTTCGTGATGTGGTGCGCCTCGGAGCGTGCTCCCCAACCGAGGAGCGTGCACACGACGCTCTCTCGCGCGGCGTCCGCGCTCCGCTCGAGGACGAGCATCCCCGCGCCCTCGCCGAGCGTGAGCCCACGGCGGCGCGCGTCGAAGGGGCGGGCGCCGTTCGGGTCGAGCGCGCCGAGCGCGCTGAAGCCGCTCACGATCACGCGGCAGAGCGAATCTGCCGCGCCGCAGAGCACCGCGTCGACCACGCCGAGCTCGAGCCACGTCGCCGCGACGGCGAGCGCGTTGGCCCCGCTCGAGCACGCGCTCGAGAGCGAGCGCGCACGAGCGAACGGTCCGAGCTCCTTCACGAGACGATCGGTCGGCGCGCTCAACGGATGGCTCAACATCCTCGACAGCGCCGCTTCACGTCGCGGATCGGCAGGCCCTCCGCGACGCGCCTCCGTCGACAGGAGCGTCGCGAGGATCGACTCGGTCTCGAACATCCCCGCTGTCGTCCCGCCGAGCACGAGGCCGACACGACGCGAGCGAACGTCGAGCTTCGCATCCGCGATGGCCTCGCGCGCAGCGAGTAGCGCGAGCTCGCTCGTCCGCGACACCGACGGATCGGACGGCATCGCGAGGTCGACGACCTCGGCGACGACCTTAGACCGCACCTCGCCGGGGTCGAAGAGAGACAGCTCACGAAGGCCACGCTCGCCCAGGGCGATCCGCTCGAACGTCGTGCGCGCGGTCCCGCCGAGCGCGGTGACCGCGCCGACGCCCGTGACGACGATCGTCACGAGCTCTTCGAGCGTTCGATGAACTCCGCGAGCGTGCTCACCGAACGGAAGATGGGACGCGCTTCGTCGCCTTCGGGAACACGAACCGCGAAGCGCTCCTCGACGAGCATCGCGATCTGGAGCGCATCGAGCGAATCGAGCCCGAGGCCACCTTCTCCGAAGAGCGGGGCATCGTCTGCGATCGTCGCCGGATCTCTTCCGGAGAGGTTCAGCTCGGAGACCAGCAGCGCCTTGATTTCGCTAGTGAGGGCGGGACTTGGCATGAAGCGAGTCTGGACGGGCCCAGCTTGGTGACGAGGCCTCGCATGGAGGCGCGACGACGGCCGCGCTGAATCGAACGGGAGGCCGAACCGGATGCATCGGAAGACCTGCGCTTCGAGTACCACGAGCGCGCTCTGCCGCCAACTTGGGCTGCCGAGCGCGACGGCGGCGATCGCTCGAAGCGCTGCCGACGAGCTGTAGTAAGCTGCCGCCGGTTCGCCACGACGGCAAAACTGGAAGAGGGCCGAAGGCCGTCTCTGCGGGTGGTCGGAGCACCTTCCAGGTGGTTGGGGCGCAGCCCCGAGTTCAGGAGAATACGATGGGCGCGCTCGTCAACTACAGGACCGAGAAGGGTGTCGCGGTCCTCACCCTCAACGACCCGCCGGTCAACGCGTACAGCTACGAGATGCTCAAGGAGCTCGACGCGTGCATCCTCGAGGCGCGCTTCGACAACGACGTCCACGTGATCGTCGTCACCGGCCATGGAGACAAGTTCTTCAGCGCCGGCGCGAACATCAACATGCTCCGAGAGGCAGATACGACCTTCAAATACTACTTCTGCCTCCACGCAAACGAGACCGTCACGCGGCTCGAGCAGACGCCGAAGCTCTGCATCGCCGCGATCAACGGCCATTGCGTCGGTGGCGGCCTCGAGATCGCGCTCGCGTGCGACATGCGCATCGCGCGCAGCGGCGACTTCCAGTTCGGCCTCCCCGAGGTCGCGCTCGGCGTCCTCCCCGGCACCGGGGGCACCCAGCGGCTCGGACGCCTCGTCGGCAAGTCGCGCGCGATCGAGCTCATGGTCGAGGGCGCGAAGATGAACGCCCAGCGCGCGGTGGACCTCGGCGTCGTGAACAAGGTCTGGCAGGCCGAGTCGACCGACGAGTTCCTCCGCATGGTCATCGACTACGGGCACACGTTCTGCCCGCCGAGCGGCGCCGCCATGGCGGTCGGCCGGATCAAGCGCGCGGTGCAGAGCGGCCTCGAGATGGGGCTCGAGCAGGGGCTCGCCTTCGAGCGCGAGCTCCAGGCGGAGCTCTTCGCGTCGAACGACGCGAAGGAAGGCCTCACCGCGTACGGCGCGAAGCGCAAGCCCCAGTTCCGCGGTCGCTGATCCGCTCGGTCGCCGGCGCGGAAAGGCGGGAAGCGCGTGCTTCTCGCCTTCTCCCTGCCCGCCGGGATCAGTCGTCCAGGACCTCGTGGATCGCCCGCGCGACCGCGGCCTTCTTGATCCAGAGCTCGAGCGTCGCCGCGTCGGCCGCGGCGATCCTCGCCTTCGCTGCATCGTCGGCGGCGAGGCCGCGCGCCTCGAGAACCGCGCCGAGCGCCGCGCGACGGCCTTTGAGCTCGCCGGGGTTGTTGTTCACGGCGGGCTGCTTTGCATTGCCGTCGTTCGGGTCGACGAGGACACCGGCCGCGAAGAGGTAGTCGATGAGCTCGGGCGCGAGCTCGATCCCTTCATCGCGCTTCAGGCGTTCGAGGTTCTCGTCGAGCGTCTGATCGGCCCTGAACAACCCCACGACCTCGAACAAGTCTTTGTCGAGGGCGAAGGAATCGTAGGGGTGGTACGAGGTGACGACGACCTTGTCGCCGACGTGCGCCTCCTTCATCCGGGCGTTCCGGACGAGGCTCTTCGGGAGGATCTTGCTCTCGAGCAAATCGTACTTGCCGATGAGCTCGGCGAGGAGCGGCCCGCCCTCCTTCGAGTGGTCGACGTTCTTCGCGAACTGAGCGGGCGGGAGGTTCACCACCCATTCGTGGCACTTCTTGTAGAACTCCACCTCGCGACCGACCCACGACTTCCACCACGCCGCGTAGTCGGACTCCTTCGGCGGCAGGTCCTCCATCTCCTCGAGCGTGAGCCCTTTGTTCGTGAACTTGGGCTCGATCACCTCGGGAGCGATCTCGCGCGCGGCGGTCTGCGCGAGCGAGCGCTGCACGTATAGGAGGTAGGACTTGAGCGCGATCCAGTACGCGTGGCCGCGCGAGCCGCCGGTGTACTTGCAGTAGTAGGTCATGCAGATGACCTCGCGGTGCCGCCATATGCTGCAACTCCCTGCGGGGTTCGACGCGTCGTAGAACGGACAGAGCAGCTTCTTGGCGCGACCGAACGACGCGGAGTACCCGGTCATGAGGAGCGACATCTTCCTGGGCCGGTCCACGTGCCAGGGCGTGACCCCCACCCGCTTCGCGATGATCTGCTCGAGGCGCCGCCTCCCCTCCGCCATCTCCGGCGACGTGTCCGAGAGGATCGCTCCGACGAGGTAGTTGGGGAGCGTCGGCCAAAACGTGCAGCACTTCGTGTCGGAGTTGAAGAACTCCATGGCTACCGGCGACGCCTCGCCGTGATCGCACATCGAGCAGTTGTCGCAGTTCGCACGCGTCTCGACGACCTTGGGTCGGTCGAAGAACGCGTTGAAGAGGTGCGCGTAGGCGGGCGGAAGACTGCTGCGGATCGAGTCGACCATCGCCGGATGGTGTAGCAGACGCCGCGGCGGCCGTCGCGCGCGGGACGGGGCCCCGACTCAGCCGGCGCGGGCGAAGAGCTTCGCGTAATAGTCGCTGATCGCGTCGCCACCGAGCCGTGTGAAGAACGTCGAATACGCCATCCAGATCGCGAGACCGTTGAGGTCACGGAACATCGGCGGGATGTAGCGCGGCGGCTTCACGACGCCGTCGTTCACCCGCCTCGCGAGCACGGGGACGTCCTCGTGCGCGACCTTGCCGACGAACAGGTATGGCAGGAGATCCACCCTGTTGTGCTGGATCGCGCTCCGGATGAATGCGTAGTTGAGAACGATCCCCTTGCAGTAGCAGGCGTCCTTCGTGAACGGCGCACCGCCCTCGATCACGCCGCCGCGGAAGATCCGGCGCGTGTTGTGGAAGCACTCCTCCTCGTCGTAGCCCTCGGTGCGGAACCACTCGAAGACTTCGAGGAAGTTCGCGCCGTCCTCGGCCTTGTCGACGGCGAGCACGCGATCGTTGAGCCTCCGCGCGCGCCGCGGGTACGTCCGGAACGTGAAGATCTCGCAGAGCGCCGCGAGCCCCTCCTGCACCGTCGTCGTCCGCGGAGGCCCCTTCGAGAGCCAGCGCGCCACCGCCTGCGCCTGGCCGTTGAGCGACGTCGCGACGTGCACCCAGCCCTCGTGGACCTCGAGGATGTCGATGTCTCGCTGCGAGAACCTCGCGCCCGAGCGGACCTTCACGTAGTCGCTGCCCGCAGCAGCGTCGCTCAGGATGGTGTCGTCGACCTCGACCCTCACCGCGGCGTCGCCGAAGTAGCTGGTGAGCCGCTGGTTCAGCTCCGACGCCGCCTCCGCCGCGGGGATGTTGCGCTCGTACTGGATGCCGAGGAGCGACTCGTCGATGTTCGTGAGGATCTCGTAAAGGAGGTGCCCGAGATCGCGCAGCGTGGCGATGCCGTCGGGGAACTTGTCCTTCGGAGACCCGTAGAGCTTGCGGGAGTAGGCGTAGAAGACCGGCGTGCTGCGCGCCGCGAGCATGCGAGCGACGTCGCGGTACTCGAGCGCCGTCCGCGCGAGGATCGCTCCGATGGCGTCGGCCTCGCCGAGCTCGCGATCGACGTCGCGCGCGATCTCCTCGTAGACGGCGACCTTCGCGCTCGGATCGAAGCCGAGCGGGTTCCGGTCGTAGTACTCGCCGTCGACCTTCGGGAGCTCACGGTAACGCGACTTCTTGAACTGCTCCTCGACGTCGTTGTCCCAGCGGATGGCCTGGAGCACACGGATCTCGCGCTGCGCGTCGACGATGCGCTGCGCGAGGCCGGCGACGATCTCTTTGTAGCTCCGCCATGGTCCTGCGGCCGGGAGCGGCGGGATCGACGGGTGACGCGGCTCGCCCTCCTCGGGCTCGGCGGCGGCAGCTGTCCCCGGTCGCGATGGACGCGGCGGAGGGACACTTCCTCCCCGCCCCTTCTTCGCCGGCTCGGCGTCGACGACGGAGCGGCTCGACGAGGACGGCGGCGGCGGCGGCAACGTCCCGCTCGTGCGGCCGTTGCCGTTCTTCTCCTTGCCCTCGGTCTTGGGCTTGGGCGACTCGTCCTCGTCCTTGCCCTTCCGGCGTTCGCTCTCCTGTGAGGACGCGCGATCGGCCATATTCGTTCTCATTTTTGCATCCCGAAGGCTGCAAGTTCCAGCAAAATGCATGCTTCTGCCCAATTCGCCGGTCGCAGTGCTGCGATCTCTCCCTCTCCAGCTCAGCGTGCGGTCGCATCGACGCGACTCCAGAGGCCGCGTCAGTGGTCACGTAGCGGTCGCGTGATGCGCGCTGGCCTGTCGGGTCGCTTTTGCTAGTTCAAGCGCGTGCGCATCGCATCGCTTCACGTCTACCCGGTCAAAGGCGCCCGCGGCATCACGCTCGAGCATGCCGAAGTGCTCGCTTCCGGAATCCGTCACGACCGTCGCTTCATGGTCGTCGGCGAAGACGGCGTCTTCCTCACGCAGCGCGAACATCCGCGAATGGCGCTGGTCGACGTCGCGATCGAGGGCGATCGCCTCATCCTCTCGACGGACGGCAAGACCGCATCCGTACCGCTGACGCCCGAGGGGCCCCGCCGACGCGTGCGTGTCTGGGACGACGAGCTCGACGCCATCGACGTCGGCGGCGAAGGGGCGGCGCTCTTCTCCGATCACCTCGGTCGAGCCTGCTCGCTCGTGTTCATGCCCCTCGACGTGGTCCGCCCGGTCGAGGCGCCGTACGGTCAGCCCGGCGATCGCGTCGGCTTCGCGGACGCGTATCCCGTCCTCGTCGCGACGCTCTCGTCCCTCGCCGATCTCAACGCACGCCTGGTGAAGAGTGGAGCCGCGCCCGTCCCGATGGATCGCTTCCGCCCGAGCATCGTCGTCGACGGTGGCGCGCCGTTCGAGGAGGAGAACGCGAGTCGAGCGCGGCTCGGATCGATCACCGTCCGCATGCCGAAGCGCTGCGCACGCTGCCAGGTCACGACGGTCGATCAAACGACCGCGGCGACGAGCAAAGAGCCGCTTCGGACGCTCGCGAGCTACCGCTCGGAGGGAAACAAGGTGAACTTCGCGATGAACGCGATCCCCGATCTCGCTCCGGGCACCTCGGCGGAGATCCGCGTCGGCGATGTCGTGACCTACGAGCGCTGAGCGAGAGTCAGCCGATGCTCTCGACGACCTTGCGCAGGACGTCGGTGTCGCGCACGCCTTCGGCCTCCGCGCGGTAGCTCATCACGAGACGATGCCGGAGGACCGGCACGACGAGCGCACGCACGTCCTCGACGTCGGCTGCCGCCTCGCCGCGAAGCGCGGCGCGAGCCTTCGCCGCGAGCACAAGCGCCTGCGAGCCGCGCGGACCGGCGCCGAAGCGCACGTACTCGGCGACCTCGCGCGGAGCCGATGCCGAGCTGGCGCCATGAGAGTCCTTCGGGCGCGTCGCTCGCCCGAGGGCGACGGCGAGCTGAATCGCCGCGTCCGTGACCGGGATGCGCGGCACGAGCGCCTGCAGCGCACGCACGTCGTCGGACGAGAGCACGCGCGGGATGGTGCCGACGTCCGCGCTGGTCGTTCGGCGCGCGATCTCGCGCTCCTCGGCTTCGGACGGGTAGTCGACGTGGATCTCGAGGAGGAAGCGATCGAGCTGCGCCTCGGGCAGCGGGTACGTGCCCTCCTGTTCGATCGGGTTGCGCGTCGCGAACACCTGGAAGGGATCGGGCAGCTGGTGCGTGCGCGTGCCCACGGTGACGCGCCGCTCCTGCATCGCCTGGAGGAGCGCGGCCTGCGTCTTCGGCGGCGTGCGGTTGATTTCGTCGGCGAGGATCAGGTTGTGGAAGATCGGTCCGGCGAGGAAGCGCACACGCCGGTGGACGACGCCCTGGTTGTCCTCGTCCTCCTGGAGCACGTCGGTCCCCGTGATGTCCGCGGGGAGGAGGTCCGGCGTGAACTGCACACGACCGAACGAGAGATCGAGCGCCTCGGCGAGCGAGGCCACCAGCAGCGTCTTCGCGAGCCCGGGCACCCCGACGAGGAGGGCATGGCCGCGCGCGAGCAGCGCGACGAGCATGAGGTCGACGACCTCTTCCTGACCGACGACCTTGTGACCGATGGCCTCGTGCAGCGCCTTGCTCGCGCCCGCCGCACGAGCAAGGAGGTCGATGTCGCTTGGTGCGCCGGGCGGACGCGGCGCTTCGCTCGCGCTTGCCTGGGGAGGGGCGTTGCTCACCTCCAAGCTGTTCGCACGACCGCGGGCACGCTGTCAAAGGCGCTTTCGTCGCCCATCCTTGGAGGAAAGGCTCCTGCGGCCGTCGACCGGCCCATTCCCCCTCCATCGCGCCTCCCCGCCCCGCTCGGCCGCCGTGCCCCGAGGTTGCGAACGCCGCCCCGTGCGTGTAGACGGCACCAAGGGATGCGACAACCCAGCCTTTCACCGGAGACGGAGCCCGCGCCGTCGGCACCGGCGCCCTCTCCCGCCCCGACCGCCACGGAGATCGTGACGCGGCCGGAGCCGGGGCTGGCGCGGGGCAAGTGGGAGGCGCCGGCATGGTCCTTCTGGGTCATGCTCGCCGTCGTCATCCTCGGCGCGCTCGCCTACCTCCTCCGGCGCCTCGGAGTGCTCCGGATTGGCCAGGGGAAGAAGGCCGAGTCGACACCTCCCTCCTCCAGAATGCGACGTCATTGAAAACGAACCTTCGGCGCATCCTGGTCGCGATGCTCCTCGGCGTCTGCGTCTACGGCGGCTTCGTCGTCTACCGAGGCGTGGGTGAGATCGGACGTTCGCTCGAGCACTTCAAGCCGAGCGCCTTCGTGATCGCGTGCGCGCTCGCCTTCGGCAACTACGTCCTCCGCTACTTCAAGTGGGAGTTCTATCTCTCGCGCCTCCAGATCCGCGGCGTGAAGAAGATGGACAGCTTCCTGACCTACCTCTCCGGGTTCGTCCTCACGGTCACACCGGGCAAGGTCGGCGAGGTGTTCAAGTCGCTCATCTTGTTCGAGACGTACGGCGTCCCGATCACGAAGACCGCGCCGATCGTCGTCGCCGAACGCGCGACCGACGTGGTCGGCATCGTGCTCTTGATCATCGCCAGCGCTTCGCTCGGGTTCGCCGGAGGCCTCGTCTGGGCAGGCGTCGGCGCCGGGCTCGTGCTCGCCCTTCTCCTCGTGGTCGGGCACCGCGGGCTATCGCTCTGGCTCATCGGCCTCGTCGGGCGCCTTCCGGGACGGCTCGGGAAGATCGCGCCCAAGCTCGAGGCCGCTTACGAGAGCCTCGCGACGATGCTCAAGCCGCGGAACCTGTTCGTCCCGAGCGTCCTCAGCGCCGCGGCCTGGATGCTCGAGTGCCTCTCGCTCTGGGTCATCCTCGGCGGCTTCGGCGAGTCGACCAGCGTCTCGCTCTCGACGTTCTTCTACTCGACCAGCACCCTCGTCGGTGCGATCGTCCCCGTCCCCGGCGGCCTCGGCGTGACCGAGAGCGCGCTGATGGGACAGATGACGACGATGGGCCACGTCGAGGGGAGCACGGCCACGGCCGCGATGATCCTCGTCCGCTTTGCAACGCTGTGGTTCGCCGTCATCGTCGGCTTCGTCGCCCTCTCGTTGATGAAGCGCCGCTTTCCGGGTCTCCTCGCGAAGGACGCGAAGGACACGACGGACACGAACGACGAAGCGAGCGCGAAGGGCGAGGCGGCCTGAGCTCGGGCTCGCGCCCCGACCACCCGCCGAGCTGCGCCTTCGGCGCTCGTTGACTGCCGCCCGTCAGGGCATCGCGCGCAGCGTCGCCAGCGCGAGCTGGAAGTCCGCCGGCGGATCGACCTCGAAGCGCACGGCCTTCCCCGTCATCGGGTGGATGAACCCGAGGACGCGCGCATGGAGCGCCTGGCGCTCGAGGGCGATCGCCGCCTCGCGGAGGACGGCGTGCTTCGGGAGCTTGCCGTAGACCGGATCGCCGAGGATGGGCGTCCGGTTGTCGGCGAGGTGCACGCGGATCTGATGCGTTCGCCCTGTCTCCAGCCGGCACGCCACGTAGGTGGCATGCGGGCCGAATTGCTCGAGCGGCCGCACGTGGGTGACCGCTCGTTTGCCGGTCTTCACCTTCGAGGAGAAGCGGATGCGGTCCGTCGGGTGCCGCCCGTGAAGCGTGTCGAAGGTGACCGCGGCGACTTGCCCGACGCAGAGCGCGACGTACTCGCGCTCGATCGAATGCGTCGCGAACTGCGCCTTCAGGTGCTCTCGCGCGCGCGGATGCCGCGCGACCACCATCAAGCCGCTCGTGTCCTTGTCGAGGCGATGCACGATCCCCGGTCGGCTGCGATCGAGGTCGAAGTCGAATGGGCCGCCCGGGAGGCCCGGCACGATCGCGTCGGCGAGGGTGTCGCTCGCCTCCTTCTTCCCGGCTCGCGTACCCCTCGCCCCCTTCGTCGGCGTCGCGAGAGCGGGGACCGATACGCTCGGTCGCTCGTCGACCTCCTCGTCACCGTCGGGCGGGTCGAACACGCCGCGAGCGAGGAGGCCGTTCACGAGCGTGCCGGTGTGATGGCCACGCGCCGGATGCACGACGAGGCCGGCGGGCTTGTCGAGCACGATGACGGCGTCGTCCATGTAGACGACCTCGAACTCGACGCCGGCGTCGGCGAGCGCCTCGGTCTTCGGGGGCGGCTCGGGCTCGACGTCGATGCGCGCGCCCTCCCGGAGCTTCTCGGACGCCTTCTTCGCGACGCCGTCGACCTTGACGCCGCCATGCTCGATCCAGCGCTGGAGCTCGGTCCGTGAGGGGCCGCCTTCCATCGCAGAGAGCGTCGAGGCCAGGAAGCGGTCGAGCCGCGTCCCCTCGGCTTCCCGGGGCACGACGAGGAGGATGGGTCGCATCCGCTCACCTTCCTCCGATCGCCCGGCCGGAGGCCCGGGCTACCAGATCCTCGACTTGATGTGGCCCTTGGCCTTGATCAGGATGTCGACCAGCGCGCGGTCGTAGAAGTTCTTCGGGTAGAGCTCGGGGGCAACGCGGCGCTTGTAGAGCGCGCGGCCCTCCTCGATCTCCTCCGCGAGCGTCTCGAAGAGGTTGTCGTTCGTGATGCCGTTGACGATCTTCTCTTCGTTGTAGAGCGAAAGGTCGCTCGCGATGGCTCGGGCCAGGCGGCGGGCGGCTTCCTCGGTCTCGATGAGCGGCATCGGTAACTCTCCTCGGGGCCCACATCGTTGCTGGATGAGCCGAGCAAAACGGCTCGGGCACGTGCGAGATGCGGACCATCAGTATCGCGAACGCGACGCACCGATGTCAAAGGGACCGCACCGCCCTCTTTGGCAGCGCTCGGGGGCAGCGCTCGGGACGGCTCACCTCGACCGCTGGCCTCGGATGCCCTGGGGGGCTCGCCAGCCGCGCCGAGTTGGGGGTGGGATGGATGGGTGGAGGTGGATGGTGGATGGGTGGAGCGGCATTCTGACCGGTCCGGCCGGCGGCAGCTCCACGCATCCCCCCTCCCATGAAGCGAGAACCGAGGATACGAACCCCCGAGGCGCGGTGGGATTCTGGTAGAAATGACTGTTGACCATGGCCTCGACCTTTCCGACGCTCGCCGCCGCGCTCGAAGACGCCGCCAAGGCCGACCCGACGCTTGGCTTCCGATTCGTCTCCGAGGACGGTGTTCCCGGCTTCGGGAGCAACACCACGAGCGAGGCATCGTTCTCCTACACGGCCCTCGAGCGGGCGAGCGCCCGCTACGGCGGCGCCCTCCAGGCGCTCGGTCTCAAGAAGGGCGATCGCGTCGCGCTCATCTGCCCGGCGAACGAGGACTTCGTCCTCTGCTTCTTCGGCGCGATCCGCGCCGGGATCATCCCGGTCCCCATCTACCCGCCACTCGGCCTCGGCCAGCTCCAGGGCTATCTCGACAACACACGCCACATCGTCGCGAAGAGCGGGGCGCGCGCGCTCGTGACCACCGCCCAGATCAAGCGCCTCCTCGGCACCGTTCAGGCGTCGGCGCCGTCGCTCGAGCAGGTCGTCGCCGTCGAGGCGATCCGCGAGTCGCTCGAGACGCTCAAGCCCACGAAGATCGCGCCCGACGACATCGCGTTCCTCCAGTACACGAGCGGCTCGACGTCACGGCCCAAGGGCGTGACGCTCACCCACGAGAACCTGATGGCCAACGTGCGCTGCATCATGCACGACGGCCTGCAGGTCACGCCCGAAGACCGCGGCATCTCGTGGCTGCCGCTCTACCACGACATGGGGCTCATCGGCTTCGTCCTCGCCCCGGTCGCGTATCGCATCCCCGTCGTCTTCCTGCCGCCACTGCTGTTCCTCAAACGGCCGGTCTCGTGGCTCCAGGCCTTCACCCGCCACAAGGGCACGATCGCCTATGCGCCCAACTTCGCCTTCGCGCTCTGCGTGAAGCGCATCCGCGACCGCGAGCTCGAGAACATCGACCTCTCCACCTGGCGCGTCGCCGGCTGCGGCGCCGAGCCGATCCGGCCCGAGACGCTCGAGGCCTTCGCAGAGAAGTTCGGCAAGGTCGGCTTCCAGTCGAAGGCGCTGCTGCCGTCCTACGGCATGGCCGAGTCGTCGCTGGCGATTTCGTTCTCCGCGGTCGGCGAAGGGATGAAGACCATCTCCGTCGACGGCGAGACCCTCTGGGCGGAGAACAAGGCGAAGCTCGTTGCCGAAGACGATCCGCGCGCCGTTCGGCTCGTGTCCTGCGGACCGAACTTCCCGCTCCACGAGATCGCGGCGTTCGCGCCGGACGGCACGACCGCGAGCGCGCCGCTTCCCGAAGACAGCGTCGGCGAGCTCCGGATCAAGGGCCCGAGCGTGATGAAGGGCTACTGGGAGGACGTCGAGCGGACGAAGGAGTCGTTCGTCGGCGAATGGCTGAAGACCGGCGACCTCGGCTTCGTCCACGACGGCGACGTGTACATCTGCGGCCGCTCGAAAGAGGTCATCATCGTCAACGGCCGCAACTACTACCCCCAGGACATCGAGTGGGAGGCGAGCCGCGTCGAGGGCGTCCGCAAGGGCAACGTCATCGCGTTCGGCGCGCGCGACAACGTCGAGCGCGATCGCGAGCGCGTGGTCGTCGCGTTCGAATGCCAGGACGTGCCGAAGTCCACCGAAGCGCGGGACCTCGCGACGGAGAAGCACGCCCTCGTGCAGACCGTCCGCAAGCTCGTCCAAGAAGGCATGGGCCTCACGCTCGACGACGTCGTCCCCCTCGCGCCCGGCGTCCTGCCGAAGACGTCGAGCGGAAAGCTCCAGCGCGCCAAGACGCGCGAGCTCTACGAGACCGGTGAGCTCACGCAGCGCAAGGCGCCGCGCGCGGAAGACAAGCTCGGCGTGCTGAAGGAAGCGGCCAAGAGCCAGCTCTCGTACTTCAAGCTCGCCGTCCTCAGCAGTCGCAAGAAGAGCTGAGGCGCTCCGCAGCGGCTCGCGACGACGAGCCGCACCGGACGGCCTCGCACCCGCCGTCGGTTTGCAGTTTAGAATCATTCTCATTAGAGTTTGGTTCCAGATGATGACGCATGCGCTCAAGGCCGACGGCGTGCTGGCCGATCTCAAGCGCGCTGGGCTCAAGCTCACCCCGCAGCGGATGGCGATCGTTCGCGAGCTCGCCGACGACTGCACGCACCCGACCGCGCAGGAGCTCTTCGAGCGTCTCCGCCCGGCGTTCCCGACGATGAGCTTCGCGACGGTCTACAACACGCTCGACGCGCTCGCGAAGCTCGGTCTCCTCGGCTCGCTCCGCCTCGGCACTGCGGTGCGCTTCGATCCGAACACGGCGCCGCATCACCACGCGGTGTGCGATGCGTGTGGCGCCGTCGTCGACCTCCCGGCCGGACCCCCGCTGCGACCGTCCGTGAAGAAGAGCATCGAAGAGACGTCCGGCTTCGAGATCCACACCGAGGAGCGCACCTACCGAGGTCGCTGCCGGAGCTGCATCTGAACGACCTCCGAGGCCAGGGCAAGCCTCGTCCCTAAGAACGAATCGGCACCGAATCGGCACGAAGAGCGGCGAGCTCACGCAGCAAGCGAAGGAGCGAACCGCAAAGGAGAGAGAGAGACATGTCCAAGTCGCTGAACGGTTCGAAGACCCACCAGAACCTCAAGGACGCCTTCGCGGGCGAGTCGCAGGCCAACCGCCGCTACCTCTACTTCGCTCAGGTCGCGGACATCGAAGGCCTCCCCGAGATCGCAGGCAACTTCAAGGAGACCGCCGACGGCGAGACCGGCCACGCGCACGGTCACCTCAAGTACCTCGCGCAGGTGGGCGACCCGGCGACGGGCCTGCCGATCGGCAACACCGAGAAGAACCTCAAGGCCTCGATCGCGGGCGAGACCCACGAGTACGAGACGATGTACCCGAGCATGGCGAAGGCCGCGCGCGAAGAGGGCTTCGACGACATCGCCGAGTGGTTCGAGACGCTCGCGAAGGCCGAGAAGAGCCACGCGGGTCGCTTCCAGAAGATGCTCGACTCGCTGAAGTAGTCAGCCGGCCACGTACGTCGCGGTCGGGCCTCGCCTCTTCGTTCCACGGAGCGACGAGGCCCGTACCGCGAGGCGTTTTCACGGGGAAACACGAGAGCACGAGCAAGCAGCCAGCACCCGAGAGCCGTCATGTCGAAGATCAACCCGAAGCCCGAAGGGACGCCCGCGTTCAGCCCCAACGATCCCCGGTACTGGGACGAGCGCGATCTCGAGACCGAGCTGAAGCGCGTCTTCGAGATCTGCCACTCCTGCCGGATGTGCGTGAACTTCTGCGGGAGCTTCCCCGACCTCTTCGCGCGCGTCGATCGCGACATCGAGAAGCACGGCGCCGAGGGAGCGGAGCGCCTCGATGCCACGGACTTCGCGTCCGTCGTCGACCTCTGCTGGCAGTGCAAGCTCTGTTACATCGAGTGCCCTTACACGCCGGACCAGGGACACCACTGGCTCGTCGACTTCCCTCGCCTCGCGATGCGCGAGAAGGCGCAGCGCGCTCGACGCAACGGCGTCACGCTCCAGGACAAGGCGCTCGGCGAGCCGGGAAAGCTCGGCGCGCTCATGTCCGGCCCGTTCGCTCCCCTCTCCAACCTGGTGAACGAGCATCAGCTCCTCCGCAAGGTCAACGAGAAGGTCCTCGGCATCTCGAGCGAGTTCCCGCTGCCGAAGTTCGCGCCGCAACCATTCGAGGCGTGGATGAAGAAGCACGAGCCGCTCCGGGAGGCGGGCTCCGCCGGCAGCGTCGCCATCTTCGCGACGTGCATCGGCGACTACAACTTCCCGCGGATCGCCGCCGCCACGGTGCGGGTGCTCGAGAAGAACGGCTTCTCGGTCGTGCGCCCACCGCAGGAGTGCTGCGGGATGCCGAACCTCGACGGCGGCGACATCGAGGCCGCCCGCGCGAAGGCCAGGTACAACGTCGCTCAGCTCCTGCCGCTCGTCGAGCAGGGGATGCTCGTCGTCGCCCCGGGCCCGACGTGCTCGTACACGATGAAGAAGGAGTGGCCCGAGCTGCTCGGCACTCCCGAGGCGAAGAAGGTCGCGGCCGCCACGCACGACGTCATGGAGTTCCTCGAGAAGCTTCGTCGTGAGAAGAAGCTCGTGAAGGACTTCGCGCAGCCGCTCGGGAAGATCGCCTACCACGCGGCCTGTCACCTCCGTGCCCAGAAGATCGGGACGCCCGGCGCGCGCATCCTCGGTCTCGTCCCCGACACCGAGGTCGACGTCGTCGAGAAGTGTTCCGCCGTCGACGGCACCTGGGGGATGAAGGCGCAGCACTACGAGATGGGGAAGAAGTACGCGCAGAAGCTCGCGCGAGGGATCGAGAACGTCGAGCCGGCGCTCGTCGTCACCGACTGCCCCCTCTCTTCGCTCCGTATCCTCAAGGAGAACGCTCGCCAGGCGGTTCATCCGGCCGAGGCCCTCGCACGCGCCTACGGCCTCCCCACGGAGCTCTCGTGAACGCTCACGTTCTTCTTTCGAGGAGTTCACCCCTCGAGCTCCCCGAATCGTCCATTTTTTGGACGGCACTTCAGCGCCCGAAGGAGCAATGAGCATGAAGCCGATCGAACGAGCAGAGGTCCTCGGGCTCGCCGAATACGAGACGATCCGCGATCGTTTCCGCGCCCGTGTCATCGAGGAGAAGAAGGCGCGGCGCCTGAGGCTCGGCGAGCACGCGTCCTGTGTCTTCGAGAATCGGGACACGGTGCTGATGCAGATCCAGGAGATGCTCCGGACCGAGCGCATCACGCGCGAGGCGTCCGTCCTCCACGAGGTCGAGACCTACAACGAGCTCATCCCTCGGGCGCACGAGCTCTCGGCGACGATCCTCGTCGAGATCGAGGACAAGGACGTGCGCGAGCGCTTCCTCCTGGAAGCGAAAGGCCTCGAGCGCGAGTTCTCCCTCGTCATCGACGGCGCGCGCTGTCCCGGAAAGAACGACCCCTCTCGCGAGCATCCCGAGCGGACGACCGCCGTCCACTACGTGAAGTTCGATCTCGCTCCCGAGGGGGAGGCGGCGCTGAGGAGCGTGCTCGAGAAGAAGCGGAAGCCCGAGGACGTCGTCGTCGAGCTCGTCTCGACGCATCCCCGCTACACGGCCACGACGCGCCTCTCCCCCGCGCTCGTCACGAACATCGCCGACGACCTCGGCTAGAGCAAGCCCCGAGGAACGAACGAAGATGTCGGTCGTCTATCGACGTGCGGTCCGCTTCGAAGAGGTCGATGCCGCCGGCATCGCCTTCTTCGCGCGCTTCTTCAACTGGTGCCACGAGGCGATGGAGCGCTTCTTCGACGGAGTGCCTGGCGGCTACGTCGACCTCATCACCCGCCGGCGCATCGGGTTCCCAGCGGTGCACCTCACGGCCGACTGGAAGACGCCGCTCCGCTACGGGGACGTGGCGAACATCGAGACCGCCGTGGCCAAGCTCGGGACCACCTCCGCGACGCTCCGCTACGTGCTCACGCGCGAGTCCGACGGCGCTCATGTGGCGACGATCGAGCACGTCACCGTCGCCACCAATCTCGACACGATGACGAAGCTTCCCCTCCCCGACGATTGCCGCGCGCTCCTCGAGCTTCATCGCTCGACATGACGCGACGCTCTGCGCGCAACGTCGCGGCGCTCACCCCCCGCCGGAGCACGACGACGCCTTCACCCGCTCGCTCACGAGCGCGAGCAGGCCGTTTCGGTCGATCGGCTTCTCGAGCGTCGGGTTCGAGACACGTGCGAGGAAGTCACGCGCGGCCTGGGTGAACGCGCCGCCGGTGAGGAAGACGACACGCGACGCGTGCTCGGGGAACTCACTTTCGATGCGGGCGTAGAGCTCCATCCCGGTGACCTGCGGCATCATCAGGTCGCAGAAGATCACGTCGAAGGTCGCGCCCGAGCGGAGCTTGTCGAGCGCGTCCACGGCACGCGTCGTCGTGACCACGTCGTGCTGAGACACGAGGACACGACGGATCGCGGCCGCGAGCATCGGCTCGTCGTCGACGACGAGAATGCGGCCTCGCCGGAGCGACGTGGGCGCACGCGCGGCCGCATGGGCGGCATGGCCGGAGCTCGGCCCCGTCGGCGCGGCGGCCGGCAGTAGCACCCTGAACGTCGTGCCCTCGCCGATCACGCTCTCGACGTGGATCTCCCCGCCCATCTGCGTGACGATCCGCTGGCAGATCGGCAGACCGAGACCGGTCCCGATCCCCGGTGGCTTCGTGGTGTAGAAGGGACTGAACAGGTGCGGGAGCGCCTCCGCCGCGATCCCGCTGCCCGAGTCGGACACCTCGACGACCGCTCTGCCGACCTCGTCGGTCCGCGTCGCCACTCGAATCGTGTTCGCGTCGATGTTCCCCTCGGCGATCGCCTGCGCGGCGTTCACGAGGAGGTTGAGGAACACCTGCCCGAGCCGAGCCTCGGAGCCGCTCACGATCGGTGCCGGCTGGTAGTCCTTCACCACGCGGGCGCGATGTCGGATCTCGTTGAACGCCATCCGGAGGCTCGACTCGAGGGCAGACCGGACGTCGGCGCTCACGGCAGCCCCGTCCTCGTGCCTCGAGAAGATCCGGAGGTCGCCCACGATCGCGTGGACGCGCGCGACCGCCGAACGTGCGTCCACGATCGATGCCCTCAGCTCGGACTCGGCCGCGCGCTCCGGTGACTCGCCGAGGATCTCGTGGGCGATTTCGAGGTTGAGGAGGGCAGCGCCGAGCGGGTTGTTGATCTCGTGCGCGACGCCCGCAGCGAGCATGCCCACCGACGCCATCCGGTCGGAGATCATGAGCTGCTCCTGGGCGGACCTCTCCTGCGTCGTGTCGTGGAAGACGCCGACGGCGCCCGTGATGCTCCCGTCCGCGGCACGGAGCGGCCGCGCGCTGACGCTGAGCCACACGCCGCTCACCTTGGCGTTCCGGAGGAACCTCTCCTCACGATCGACCGCGACCCCGGTGAGCGCCTTGGCGATCGCGAGGTCCTCGCGTGATGCAAGCGTCTTTCGATCGGAGAGATGGATTCCGTAGTGGCTCGGCCACTCCGAGAGCTCGATCTCCGCCCGCGGCATCCCGATGATCGCGTCCGCTCCCGCGCTCCACACGACGATGTGCCCTTCCGCATCGACGACGATCACGCCATCCGGAACGGCTTGGAGAACACTGCGGAGCAGGCGCTCCGACCGCTCCGTCTCCACGCGTTGCATCGCCAGGCGCTGTTCGGCGAGTCGCTTCTCACGCCGGACGCGAGCGTCGCGGAGCTCACGCTCGATCGCAGGCACGAGCCGAGCGAAGCGCCCCTTGGTCATGAAGTCGTGGACGCCCGCTCGGAGCGCCTGGACCGCCGCCTCCTCGGCGATGGTCCCCGACACGATGATGAACGGCAGGTCTTCGCCCATCTCGCGGACGATCTCGAACGCCTCCAGACCGTTGAAGGACGGAAGCGACCAGTCGGAGATGACGATGTCCCAGGGCCCTCGCGACAGCGCTTCCCGGAGCCGCTCCGGCGTCGATACGAGCTCGCAGTGCGCATCGAAGACGCGCTTCAGCTCCCGGAGAAGGAGGAACGCGTCGTCGTCTTCATCCTCGACGACGATTGCGCGCAGGACCTTTCTACCGCCTACGACCGGCTCCCCCACGGCGCCATCATACGGATCGACGAGCGGCGCCACCAAGCCTCATCTGCACGCCTGGCAGAGCTTCTGTCGCAGAAGACGCGGCACGTGCCGCCACGCGACAGAGCTCGGCCGCAGGCGGGAGGCGGATCCGGAGGCAGGAGATCGCAGGCGCGCCCGGTCCCCTTCCCTCCCGGAGCGGACGCCACGCCCGCGTTCAGTCCTCGACGGGTGCCTCGATCGGGACGTCGGGCGGGAGCGTCGCCGCTTCCGCCGGGAGAGAGACCAGGTCCATCGGATCTTCGCCGGACTTCCTGATCTGCATCACACGCCGGACCATGAAGAGGCCGAACGCAAAGAGCGCGATGCAGGCCCACTGAGCCGGCGTGAACGAGCCGTAGCGAGGATCGGCGCTCTCGACGTCGCGGATGCGGAGGAAGTCCATCGCGAAGCGCACCGGTGCATAAGCCAACGCCACCGCCGCGATGTACGAACCCGTCGTCAGCTTCCGGCGCCACGTGAGCGCGAGGAGCGTCGCGAGGACGACGGTGAACATCATCTCGAGGAGACCGAGATCGAAGTGCGGGGCGTCCCCGTAACGGAGCTCGATCGAACCGAGATGGATCGTGCGCGTCGGATCGGGGCGTCCGAACGCGACCGCGAGGAAGTGGTCCGCCGGAGCCCTCATTCCCTGGTGATCGTGCACGACCGAGCAGCCGCTCCGCCCGAAGATCCACGCGACCGGGAAGACGCTCAAGATCAGGTCGCAGAACGGCATGATCGGCATCGTCCGCGCGCGCCGCTTGAACTTCGGGATCGTGAAGAACGAGTTGCGGTACAGGGGCACCGCCTCGAAGAACTTCCACAGGACGACGCCGATGAGGCCGCCGATGAAGCCGCCGAACGACGAGAGGCCCTCCCAGAGGAGGAAGAGCGACCACGGCCGCTTCAGCACCTCCGCTGGGTGGTAGAAGATCTGGTCGAGCATGTGGCCGCCGAGGAACCCGGCGACGAGCATCCACGTGATGAACGAGTTGAGCTTGTCGAGGTCGAGGCCGCGCTGCCGAGCGCGCCTGGTCGCGAGCCAGGTGCCGATGATGACGCCCGTGGCGACGAGCAGCCCGAACGGGTGAAGCGTCAGCGGACCGAGCTTCAGGTCGGGCACGTAGATGTAGGGGATCATCAAGCCGTCGATCGATCGAGAGAGTTGGACTACGGGCTCGGGTCGGGCCGGGAAGCCGAAGGTTCGGTCTTTCTACCACGTGGCGCTCGGATGACGATGGCGTCCTTGTCGCCCGCCCGAGCGCCGGGGAGGACCACGACCTCCCAGCCGCCACAGGCACGGTGGTAGAGCTCCCGGTCCTTGCGGAGATCGGGACAGGAAGCCGAAGGGAGGCGCCGCTCGAACGCTCCTTCGAGCCGTCCCATCGCATGGACCTGCGCCTCGGTGCGGTCCTCCGGAGCCGAGGCGTCGAGCCGGACGATCTGGTCGGCTTCGGCCCAACGCACGAGCATGTCGCTCCCTTCCACGGTCCCGCCGGTCACGACGCCGTCCGTCTCCGCGATCGAGATCTCGACCGTGAGGAGACGTGACTCGCGATCGGGACGCGTGGGCAGGACGAAGAAGTAGTCGTCCTCGTGTCGGCTCGGAACGCCGCCACCCCACGTCAGCACCGAGGCGTTCCTTCCGAGCATGAGCGCGCGGAGCTTCGGAGGCGCCTCGGCCCGTGGCGCGCCGTAGACGTCGTCGTCGAGCAGCACGCCGACACTCGCGAGGATCCCCTCACCGACGGCGCGCCGCTGCACCGCTGCAGCCTCGAGCTTGGCATCGCCCTCGCGGACGCGCCTCGCGATGTCGCGGAGCTCGGCCTCCTGCATGCTCGAACCGAATGCAACGAGGAGCGCGAGCGCCGCGTCGGCATGCGGACCCTCGGGCAGATCGACGAGGTAGCGGCGAATGCCCTCTCGCGACGCCTGGGCCCGCTCGAAATAGCGCGGCTCCTCCTCGTCGAATGCGGCCTGGACCTCCCGCGCCCATGTGCCCTTCGGATGACGCTCGAGGTAGCGCTTCGCCCGGGCGAGTCGCGTCCCCTCCGCAGCCGCGACACGGAATGCGCGGTAGTCCTCGAGGTCGTTCGGAGGCGCGAGCATCGGTCGGAGCCCGGCGCAGCCGCTGGCGAGCGCGAGCACGACGAGCCCGAGGACGGTGTCACGCAGCCTCAAGGCGGGCCGTCCTTTGCCGCGGCGTCGCCCCCGAGCTTCGCGCTCGCGCCCTCGGGAGCGAGCTTGCAGAATTCACACTCGCTCGGCGTCGAGGGAGAGAGGTCGTCGACGTACGCCGCGTACGCGTCGCACGAGGCAGCGTTCAATCGGCGAATGCACACCTCGCCGTCGTGCAGGAGCGGCTGGCACGTGGCGGGGATGATCGTCTCGACGTCCTTCGCCGGATCGCACGCCCGCTGGCACCGCGCCGTTCGGATGCCACACTCGGTGCAGCGCTCGCAGTCCATGTCCTTCCGCGCGAGCGCGAATGCGAGCGGATCGAGCGCCTTCACTTCGGTCCCGCAGCCGCCGACGTCGCCCGCGGTCGGCGCCATGCAGAGGAGCCCGAGGACGAGGGCGACGAGCGTGCTCGGGACGGCGGCACGCTTCACGGGAGCACCTCATAGGTGCCGAGCAGCCCGAGCTGCCCGCTGAGCACCGGATACGTCGCCGTCGCGACCTCGCGCGTCCCCGTTCCGTAGAACACGTCGCCGACGACCTCGGCGACGACACCGATGCCGCCGAGGAAGAAGAAGACGCCGCCGAGCGCGCCCTCGAGCCCGACGGTCGGGTCCGGAGTGAGGACGAGCGGGACGCCCGCCCGCCCGAAGGCCGCGAGCGCGCCTCTGCGCCACCATCCGAAGTACGACGGCGTCATCACCACTTGGCCGACGCCCTCGACGCCCACGGTCGTACGAAGGGCCGCGCCGTGCTGGAACCCAAGCGGGTTGCCGAGCGTCATTGCGAGACCGATGTCGACGTAGGCGTTCGTTCGTGAGACCGACTCCGCGTCACCGCCGAGCGGCGTCGAGAGCCGATACGGGTTGTTGAAGCGAAGCCCCGTGCCGCCCATCATCGTCGCGATGACCTGCGCGTAACCTGGCTTCGTCGCGAACGGCTCGTCCTTCTTCGGCGACGCAGGCGCGTCCGGCTCTTGCGACTCCGCTCCGTCGTTCTCGTCCGCGCGCGCGAGCGAGGTGTAGCTCGACGCAGCGACGACAGCCGCGAACAGGAGAGCGGCTTGCCGCTTTCGAACCGCGCTCACCCCCGGCTCACTCCGTTCCGCCGCCCGGCGGCGTGCCTCCGCCCTGCACCGGCAGCGAGCGCGGTCGCAATCCGCCGCCTCGATCCACCCGGACCTTCGGCTTCGCACCGAGGAGCGCGAGCTGACCGCACGCCGCGCTCACGTCGTCGCCACGCCGCCTGCGAATGAAGCAGGAGTAGCCGGCGTCGCAAAGGATCCGCTGGAACGCGAGAACGCCACTCAGGTCGGGGGGCCCCAGCGTCGAAGCCTCGATCGGGTTCATCGGGATCAGGTTGACCTTCACCGGCAGGCCGGTAAGGAGCTTCGCGAGCTTCTTCGCCTCCTCCGCGGTGTCGTTCTTCCCGGCGACGAGGGTGTACTCGATCGTGATCCGCCGGCGTCGCGGGAGCGGATACGCGCGCAGCGCCTTCATCAGCTCGGGCAGCGGGTACTTCTTGTTGATCGGCATGAGCCGCGAGCGCGTCTCGTCGTCGGCCGCGTGGAGCGAGATCGCGAGGCCGATCTGCCCGTTGAAGTCCTTGCCGAGCCTGGCGATCTCCGGCACGAGACCGCTCGTCGAGACGGTGACCTTGCGCGTCGAGAGGGCGATCCCGTCCGGATGGGTCAAGAGGCGGAGCGCGCGCAGCGTGGATTCGTAATTGTGGAGCGGCTCGCCCATCCCCATGAGGACGACGTTGCGGATCTGCTCCCGCTCGTCGAGGCGCGAGCGCCCGACGAGGACCTGCGCGACGATCTCGTCGGCGCGCATGTGCCGCTTCAGCCCAGCGACGCCGCTCGCGCAGAACACGCAGCCCATCGCGCAGCCGACCTGGGTCGAGATGCACTGGGTGACCGGGATCGGCCCGTCGTCGGCCAGCGGGTCGTCCTCGTCCTCGACGGCGGCGGCGGCATCCGCGTCCTCTTCGATCGGCGAAGGCAGGTCCGACTTGCCACCCGACACGCGCGGGATGAGCACCGTCTCGACGTTCGCTCCATCACCGAGCGCGACGAGGAGCTTGCGCGTGTCATCCGTCGCACGGCGCTCGCTGACGATGTCCATCACGCTGCCGAGCCCGCTCTCGACGAGCTTCGTGCGGAGCGCGGCGGGGAGATCGCTCATCTGCGCCGGATCGGTGACGCCGCGCGCCTGGATCCAGCGGAAGACCTGCTTGCCGTGGAATGCACGGCCGCCAAGACGGATGAGCTCTTCAGCCCACTCCTCCGGGGTCCGGGCGAGCGGCTTCGGTGCAGCGGAAGCGTTCGGCGTAGCCACGGGGGGATCCTACCTCGCCTTCCCCGCAGTTTGGCGCTCGCCGTCGGCAAGCTTCGCCTTCGCCTCTTCCCAGTAACCGTCGAGCACCTCGAGCGGGAGGTTCGGCTGATTCCCATCGGGGCCTCCCCAGCCGCCATGCTCCTCCTTCACGCGGGCCTCGACATGCGCGAAGCGGGCCGTGAACTTGTCGATCGTCCGCCGAAGCGCCCCCTCGGCGTCGACTTTCACGTGCCGCGAGAGGTTCACGAGCGCGAAGAGGACGTCACCGAGCTCCTCCTCGACCGCCGCCGCGTCGCCGGCCTCGATCGCACGGTCGAGCTCACCGATCTCCTCGGCCACCTTCTCCCGCGAGCCGCCGACGTCGGCCCAATCGAAGCCGACGCGCCGGACCTTCTCGCCGATCGCTTGTGCTCGCACGAGCGCGGGAAGGCTCCGCGGTACCCCCGAGAGGATGCCTCGCCCTTTCTTCTCCCGCGCCTTGATCTGCTCCCAGTTCCGGAGGACCTCGTCGGCGGTCTCGGCGTCCAGATCGCCGAAGACGTGAGGGTGGCGGGTCACGAGCTTGTCGACGATCCCGGCGACGGCATCGTCGATCGCGAAGGCCTTCTCGTTCCGCGCGAGCTCCGACAGGAACACGACCTGGAGGACGAGATCCCCGAGCTCCTCGCGGAGCGCGTTGCGGTCGCCGGAGTCGATCGCATCGATGACCTCGCACGCCTCTTCGAGCACGAACTTGCGAGTCGTCTCGAAGGTCTGCTCGCGGTCCCACGGACAGCCGCCGGGTCCGAGGAGCCGGCGCACCACGCCCACGAGGCGCGTCAGCGTTGCACCGTCCTGGAGCTCGAGCGGTGGCACCGGCCGGGGCGCATCCTCGTCGAACCGGGGGACCTCGTGCGGCGTCTCGGACATGCGCGGGGCTTACCACGGAGTCCGCAGCCAGTCTCGCCCCGCTCTCTCCCCGCTCTCACCCGGCTTGCCCCAGCTCCGCCTGGTCATCCGCCGGGGGCGGCGGCACTGCCCGCAGCCGACCATCGGCCGCACCCGCCTCTTCACCCTTGGAAAGACTCCGCCGAGCGGCCCTCGCGGGGTGGTTGGGCTCGCGTCTACTTGATAGAGTTTCGAATCGTGAGAGGCTCCCGTGGCTGACGGCGAGACGGACGGCTCCGTGCGGACGAGGGAGCCTGGGACGAGCTTCCGTCGGAAGATGATCTTCCTCGCGGTCGTGTTGGTGCTCGCGCTCGCCTACGTGCTGCGCGGCGTGCTCGTGCCGCTCTTCCTCGCGTTCCTCCTCGCCTACGCGCTCGATCCGTTCGTCGATCGCCTCGAGGCCATGCGCGTGCCGCGTCCGCTCGGCGCCATCCTCGTGATGCTCGGGATCGCGGGGCTCTTCACCGTCGTCCTCATCTACGCGATCCCGCTCTTCGTCGACGAGATGACCGAGGCGAGCGCCACGCTCCCCGAGAAGCTCAGAGGGCTGCAGCTCCGCGCGGAGCCCTGGTTCGCGAACACCCTCCACATCAAGCTGCCGCACTCGGTCAACGACGTCTCGAAGGTCTTCACCGATCGGCTCCAAGCGAGCGGCACGATGGAGACGGCACGAACCGCGCTCTTCGGCACGCTCGGCTACGTCGGCGTCGCGCTCTCCGCGCTCATCGTGCCGGTCTTCGCGCTCTACCTCCTCATCGACTTCGATCGCATCGTGGATCGAGTCGAGCAGCTCATCCCGCGCCGCTGGACGCCCGGCATCTCGGCGGTCGCACGCGACATCCACAAGACCCTCTCGGGCTACGTCCGCGGCCAGCTCACCGCGAACGTCGTCCTCGCCGCGCTCTACGCGACCGGCCTCCGCTTCGTCGACATCCGCCTCGCCGTTCCGATCGGCGTGATGACGGGGATGCTCGCCTTCGTCCCTTACGTCGGCTTCACCCTCGGTCTCCTCCTCGCGCTCTTCATGGCCGTCCTCGACTGGCAGGGCGCCGGAACCATCGTCGGGGTCGTCGTCGTGATGGGCGGCGTCCAGATCATCGACGCCATGGTCATCACCCCGCGCATCGTCGGTCGCTCGGTCGGCCTCGCCCCGCTCGAGGTCATCCTCACGATGATGGCCGCCGGCTCGCTCTTCGGGTTCCTCGGCGTCCTCCTCGCGGTCCCACTCGGGGCCGTCGCCAAGATCCTCATCCAGCGCGCCGTGCGGGCGTACCTCGCCTCGGCGTTCTACAACCGCCCTCCAAACGCGATGGCCGTGACCACGTCGCTTGCGAGGGTATCCGCCTCCGGCGTCGACACGGCGATCAGCATCACCGCTCCCCCTCCGTCCAAGCCAGGCGGCGCCGGCGGACCTCCGAGGGCGGCCGTCGCGAAGGCCAAGACCTGACCTCTCCCGAACGGCTCAGCCGAGCAGGTAGCGCTCGCCGCCGTCGCAGAGGATCGTCACCACCGGCCCCTTCACCGCGGCAGCGATCGCGCACGCGACGTGGACGTTCGCGCCCGACGACGGTCCGACGAGCAGCCCCTCTTCGCGAGCGAGGCGGCGGGCCATCTTGTCGGCCGCAACATCGGTGACCGTGACGACCTCGTCGATGACGGAGCGGTCGAGCACCTTCGGGACGAAGCCGGCACCGAGGCCCTGGATGGCGTGGAGGCCCGGCTCGCCGCCGGAGAGCACCGAGCTCCGCGCCGGCTCGACCGCGACGATCCGCGCCTCGGGCCGCGCCGCACGAAGCGCGCGACCGACGCCGCTGAGCGTTCCACCCGTGCCGACACCGGCCACGAACACGGCGAGGTCGGGCACCGCCGCGAGGATCTCGCGCGCCGTCGTGCGCTCGTGGACGTCGGGGTTCGCGGGGTTGTCGAACTGCCGGGGCATGAACACGCGCTCCGTCCGAGCGGCGATGCGCTCCGCCTCGGCGACCGCGCCCGCCATTCCGTCGTCCGCCGCAGTGATCACGATCTCCGCGCCGTACGCGCGGAGGATGCGCCGCCGTTCGACGCTCATGTCCTCGGGCATGACGAGCACACATCGATAGCCACGCACCGCCGCGATCATCGCGAGCGCGATGCCGGTGTTGCCGCTCGTCGCCTCGACGATGACGCTCCCCTCCCCGACCTCCCCTTGGGCCTCGGCCGCTTCGATCATCGCGAGCGCGGCGCGATCCTTCACGCTGCCGCTCGGGTTCTTCGCCTCGAGCTTCGCGAGCACCCTGGCACCGGGCGCAGGGATGCGCTGGAGCTCCACCAGCGGCGTATCGCCAACGAGATCGAGCACGGACCGCCGAGGGGAACGAACCATCGTCCCGTGATGGTACTACTGCCGCTCGCCCAGAGTCCGGCCGGATTCTCTCATCGCCCCCACGAGGGTGAGGGCGATGAGAGAATCTCGCCTTTCCGGACGTCTGGCTCGCGGCATGAGCTCTTCATTTCCCGTGCCTTCGCCCGAAGAGACTTCGGGCAAAGGACACTACGCGTCGCGCTCGCCGACCGCGCTCGATCCGAAGTACTCGCGGAGAGCGTCACCCGTCCCGTACCGGGCCAGACCGATCATGAGCTTCGCGACCGCGGCCTCGACCGTCATGTCCTTCGCCGAGATCGCGCCCGCATCGTCGGCGATGACCCCGGCTTCGTAGCGGCGGAGATCGACGAAGCCACGGAGGCACTGCGAGACGACGACGACCGGCACGTTCCGGGCCCTCGCCTCCTCGAGCGCCGGCAGGATCGACTCCGGGACGTTGCCGGTCCCGTACCCCTCGAGCACGAGGCCCTTCACCCCAGCGCGGATCGCTCCACGGATGAGGAGCGGATCGAGGCCCGGGAAGACGCGCACCGCGAGGACGCGCGGCTCCAGACGATCGTCGAACGGAGCGAGCTCCGCCGGAGCGCGGACGTGAGGCGCGACCTCGACGTCGAGCCCGAGCTCCACGAGCGGCGCGAGCTGCGGCGAGTCGAACGCGTCGAAGCCCCAGGCGTCCTTCTTCGTGGCGCGTGCGCCTCGCAGCGCTCGCGAGTGGAACACGATCGACACCTCCGGCACGGCGAGCGTGGCCACGAGAGCAGCGTCGACCAAGTTCTGGCGCGCGTCGGTGCGGATGTCGACGAGCGGCTTCTGCGAGCCGGTGAGCACGACCGGCTTCGGCAGCGGGCCGAGAAGGAGCGCGAGCGCGCTCGCGGTGTACGCCATCGTGTCGGTGCCGTGCACGACGACGATGCCGTCGTAGCGCGGCAGCTCACGATGGACCTCGCGTGCGAGCTTGAGCCAGTCGGACGGCTGCATGTTGGCCGAGTCCATCTGGAAGAGCAGGCGCGTATCGAGCTCCGCGACGCGAGCGAGCGGCGGGACTTCCGTCACCAGGTCGCGGCTCGTCCGCTCTTCTTCGCTCACGCGAAGCGCGCCGGCGCGCTCTTCGCCGGACGTCATGAGGAGCGTCCCACCAGTCAGGAGGAGGAGGAGGCGCGGCACGGTCAGAAGAGGCGCTGGTCGACCTTGATCGTGTCGCCCTGCTGAAGCTTGATGTCCGCGCGCGCGTTGTCGGTGATCGCGTCGACGCTCACGATCGCGTTCACGGCGCCGCCGTTTGCTGTCTGCCGGATCACCTGAACGTGGTTGGTGTCGGCCAGCGGAGTGAACCACCCCGCCGCGGAGATCGCCTGCACGAGCGTCATGCCATCCTGATAGGGCAACGGGCCCTGCTTGGCCACCTGACCGATGACCTGGATCTTCTTCGAGTTGTACGCCTTGACCTTGACCTGGACCTGCGGGCTCACGAGGAACTTCGCCTCGACGAGACTCTCGCGGAGCGACATCGCGATCTGACGCGGCTCGAGCCCTGAGACCTTGATCGGATCGACGTACGGAAACGCGAGCGTGCCGTCGGGACCGATCTCGTACTCGCGCGGGAGCTTCTCCTCACCCACGACGAAGACCTCGAGCACGTCCCCGGGGCCGACCTGTTGGTTCACGATCGGGTCCGGGAGCTTCGCCGGCGGCGGATAGTTGCGTCCGCAGCCCGGTGTGATCAGGCCGAGCAACACGACGATCACGATCGAGAGGAGCGACAGGACGCGGGACAGCAGCATGGCCGGAGCTTGGGTGGCCGCAGGCAACGCCCGCGTTCAGCTGGCGGGAGCGTTATCCCTCGCCGCGCGAAGGTCAAGACCGACGCTCAGAAGAAGTAGCGGACACCGGCGAAGGCCTGGAACCGCCGGTAATTCAGATCGAACACGAGCGGAGCGCCGCCGACGCCCGTTCCTGCCGGGATCTGCGTGTCGCTCATCTGCTGGACGTAGTCGATCGTCGTGTTGATACCGAACGACGACGTGAAGCGGTACTCGGCGAAGAGCCCACCGCCGACGCGGAAGTTCGAGAACTCCCCCGTCACTTGCGTGGGGACACCAGCGGTGTTGAGAAACACGGCCGGGTAGTTGAGCTGCTCGCCGTAGGCATCGAGCCGGACCAACGTCTTGCCGCCGAACCAGTACTCGAGGCGGCCGTAGACCCGGTTCGTATTGTAGAAGTTGCCGAGCAGGCTGTTCTGGAAGTCTCGGAGGAAGCCGAGGCTCACCGTCGAGAGGAGCAACGTCGCCTGCCCGGGCTCGTCGGCCCCGGAAGCGCCCTTGCTGAGGTAGAACGTGCCTTCCGCCTGCCCGTTGATGCTGTCGTACTGGGTCGACGATGCTGCGGCGGGGTTCTGGAAGAACGTCGCGCCGTAGCCGGCCGCGAGGAGCGCTCCGAACCGCTCGGTGATGAGACCGGTCACGCCGAGCCTCGTGCGAACGGGCGTCGAGTCGTTCAGGTAGTTCACCGCCCGATCCGCGTTCGGGTAGCTGATGAAGCGGAGCGACGTGTCGTGGAAGAGGGCCGTTCGTGGGCGGAAGCGCCAGCGGTTCCTGACGGACACCTCGTGCGTGAGGTTCGTGTACGGAACGCCGTTGGACTCCTCGAACAGCGCGCCGTGGAACTGATACCCGCCGCGGACGTCGAACGTGCCGCCGCCCGGCATGCCGATGACCTCGGCGCCGGCCCGGAGGTCGCTCCGGTTGAACGAGAGGTTCGGATCGGCGAGGACCTGCGGCTGGATCAGGCGGTTGTAGCCGGCAAAGATGCCGAACCCGATCGGGCGCCCCTGGTTGATGTCGAGCCGGGCGTCGGAGCTCAGACCGATGTTGTGCTGCCGGCCCGTGTCCTTCCCGAGGAAGAAGCGACCGGTGGCCGCCACGCCACCGCGGAAGGAGATGACGCGCGGCTCCAGCCGCGTGTTGCCGTCCTCCTGGCGCTGCCGACCGAGCGTCGAGACGTAGAACGACGGCGTGACCCGGAACACCGCCGCGTCCGCCGGCGGGAGCGCCGGTGCGCCGTTCGCGATCGTCGGGCCTTCGTTGTGGGAGCGGTAGAACCAGTTCGAGTCGTAGCCGACCTCACCGCCGATGCCGGGGTGCAGCTCGAGGTCGCCCGTGCGAATACCGGGTCCCTCCGTGAAGCGGCGGTCTGCAAGCCACCCCTGCGCGGAGGCAGCGCTCGTCCACGAGAGGACGGCAGCAGGAACGGCGACGAGCGTGCATGCCCGACCCCACCGGCGCAAGCGGCCAAGCGGCTCGAACAAACGCGAAGCAAGCGACTTGGCGGGGCGATTCGTCATCTCGGTCAGAAGGAGCGGCGCCAGCGCGTCACGGAAGCGGAAGAGCTACTCGGGCGAAGGCGGAAGTGCAACATTGAACGACAGAGCGAGGAGAGTCGACGACAGCATCGGTCCGGAGACCGACGAGCCCTCGGGCGCTGCCACCCCAACTACTGATTGGCTACTGCCGCGCGAGGCAAAACAGAGTGCGCGGAACGAGCTTCCGTCACTCGACGCGATTCAGAGCGTACAGCTGGTGCACTGCGGCGGACCAATGACGAGCGTCGGGTCCGTCGACGGGTACGGCGTTTCATCCGGCGGGATCTGAGGGTCGATCTGAACGGTCGTCCGCGTGTCGCCGACGAACGCCGACTCCTCGCCGATGCACTGGTTCGCCTCGGCGACGAGCTGCTCGGTGCGCTGCCGAAGGACGGTCAGGATCGTGAACTCGTGGTTCGAGAGCTCGGCGTCATTGCGATTGACGGCGGCCTGGAGCTGACCGCGACGGTCGCGCGCCGATCGAATCGCCACGTCGACCTGCGAGAGCTTGTCGTTCAGGCAGAGCGTCTTGACGACGTCACGCTGCCGGCGCGCCTCTTCGAGCATCTTGCGAACGCCGCCCGCCGCCGCCTCCATCCGACCGAGGTGCTTTTGCGACTCGACGAGCTGCTCCTGCGGGGTCAGCGACGTCTTGCGCTGAAAGCCGACCTGGCCATCCGTCGACTGTCCCGTACTCGGAGCTGCGGCTCCCCCGTTGGGCTGCTGTGCGCCCGCAGGTCCCGCGGCGAGCGCGAGGACACCGAAGGCGAAAACCCACTTCAATGCCGAGCGAACCCGCATCCAGCCTCCTGACCTCGCCTACGACTCTAGTGTGTGTGACGAGGAGTGTCAACGCAAAAGCCGCGCCAAAAACCTAGCAATTCCGAACACTTGCGCCAATTTGACGCGCATACGGGCGTCGGGGAAGTCTCAGCGCTGTTGTCTTTGTTGCCGCGAAGGCGCTGAACATTCGACGAAGCATCCGCGCAGCGCACCCGAATCGGCGCCACAAACGACGACGGGGAGAGTCGGCGTTTGCCGCGTCTCTCCCCGTCCCCCTTTCAGCTCTGCCGAGGTCAGGGATCCCCTGACCTCTCCGGCTCACTTGCCCTGCTGGACGAACGTGACCGGAATGTTCAGCGTGGAGCCGCCGCCGCCCGGCGGATCGAACTGGGCGCGCTTCACCACGTTCGCGATGCACGAAGCGACGCCCTGCGAGAGGCCCGTGTTCGACGACACGTTCGCGTCGGAGACCTCGCCGTTCGGACCGACCTTCGCCGTGATCGTGACCTTGCCGGACATGCTCGGATCGGAGTTCAGCCCCGTCTGGTAGCACTGGCGGAACCGGGCGCGGAGGCCCGCGATGACGCGGTCGGCGCCCGAGATCGGCACGGTCGCGCTCGAGCCGCTGATCTGCGCGTCGCCCTTCGGCCCTTCGACCTTGCGCTCCTGGCCGGCGTTCCCGCCTTCGCCCGAGCCCTTCGTGCCGCCACCGAGCGAGCCGAGGCCACCGCCCTTGCCGCCGCCCTGGACGGCGCCGCCGCCGCCGCCGACCTTCAGGTCGCCGGTGCCGTGCGCGACGCCCGCACCGGACGCCGCTGCGCCCGAGAGATCGACCGGGGGGATGTCGCTTCGGTTGAGCGCGCCCTGCACGGAAGAACCGCCGCCGAGCGCCGCGAGCATCTGCATCTGCATCGCGTCCGCCTGCGCGGCGAGCGCTGCTGCCTGCTTGTCGCCGACGCTGCCGGCGCCCTTGCTCTGACCGGAGGCCCCCTTGCCGCCGGCGCCACCGCCGCCGGACTTCGGAGCTGCGGCCGTCGACGCCGCCGTCGCCGTCGTGTCCGGGTTCACCTCCGTCGGCGTCTCCGTCACCGGAGGCGGAGGGATGTTCTTCATCATGTCGACGAGGCCGGCGACGTTGAAGTCGTCACCGACGACCGGATCCATCCAGTCCGAGTACATCACGCCGACGATGCCGAAGTGGATGAGGAAGCTGAACGCCGCGATGATCGTGAGCGTCCAGTCGATCTGGCTCGCGATACCGCCCTTCACTGCAAGGGGCAGCTGCGGGCGCGGCTGAACCGGCGGCGGCGCGACGAACTGGAAGAGGAACGTGGTGTCGCCGACGACGACCTTTCCGCGCGCCTCCTCCGTCAGCTTCATCTGGTAGGCGTTGTTGACCTTCTTCGCCTGCCCTCGCAGCGCCGACAGGTCCGTGATGCCCGAGGCGAGCGCCACGCGACCGCTCATGCCGTCGAGGAAGTTGAGGTGGTAGTCGTTGCCGATCAGCTCGAAGAGCTTGAACATCGGCGGCACCGCCTGCGACGGGATCACGAAGACAGCGCGCTCGTTCGAGCCCACCGTCACCGTGGTGCGCTGCTTGATGATGCGCTCCTCGACGACGCGCCCGCTCTGGACGAGGCCGATGCGGAGGACCTTGGGCCCCGTCTGGACGGACATCGCCCGCATGACCGCGGTCATCTGTCCCGGACGCGCTGCTCCCGGTCCTGCTTGCGGGCCTGCTCCCGGTCCCATCATCGCTTCATCCTCGCTCGGATCCGTTCTGGATAGTGCACGAAAGACAAGGGCTTCTGTCGTCAGACGGCGAGCCGGGCAAAAAGTTCCCGACCAACACTCAACACGGGCCGAAGGCCGGGTCGAGGCCCGCCGATCTTACCGAACCAACACGGGCGGAGTCCAGCCACGCTGGACGGTGGGCCGCGAAGAAGCGGCCGGCGGCGGATGCCACGGCGGAGCCATCCATCTGATTGAAACCATGTGTCATTTTTCGGTTCGAGCGCTCCCGTCCGCCTCGGAGCTACCCGCCGGGTCCCCTCCTCCTTCGAGCCTCTCGCCGGGCTCGGGCGAACGCCGGTCGGTTCCTCGTGCGGCATCGTGCGGCTCGTCGGAGGGCCCGGCCGCCGCCCCCTCGAGCTTCTCGATCATCCGGTCGGTCGCCTCGAGGCGTGCCCTCGTCATCCGGCGCGCATGAGCGTGGACCGCAATGCAGAACGCGGTCCCGACGATCCCGAACGCCGCGACGGACATCGCGTCGCGAAAGACGCCGCGCACGAAGAGCTCGCCGACCTCCCCGCTCAGATCGGGCGCGTTCGCGAGACCGTTCCGGAGCACCAGCGTCCCGAGCAGGATGCCGAAGCTCGTCGACACGCTCGCGCATACGCGAGGGACACGCGCCCATCGCTGCATTCGCAAATCGAGCTCGGTGAGCTGCTCGTTCACGAGCGCGGCGCGCGCCTCGCTGCCCTCCTGCGCGAGCGCGTCGAGCAGGTCGCGTTCCCAGTCGGCGTCGGGCACGTCCGCCACCATCGCGCGGAGCGCCTCGAGCTTCGACCGATCGGGGGACGGTCCGAGCCAAGCGACGACGTCGTCGGGATGGATCACGGTCGGCTTCGCCGCGAGCCACAATCGCCGGCCGCTCGCGAGCACACAAGCGAGCGCCATCACGATCGACGCCGCGATGATCACGACGCTCCCCTCGATCGAGCCTGGACGAGCAGGCAAGCGTCTTCAAGACCGCGCAGAAGACGAGCGTGCAACGAGCTGCCTCTCACAGGCGAGCGCGAGCGGCGATCAGAACGGGTCCTTCCGCGCCGCTTCTTCGATCCGATCGAGGAAGGGCTGGCGGAGCTCGGCGAGCGTGAGCTTCGGCTGGATCTTGCTCACGTCGACCGACGCGACGGGCTTCTGCACGCGACCGACGATGGTGACCTCGTTGATCGTGATCACGCCGCCCTTCTGCTGCGCGGTGGCGTCCCCGGAGACGAAGAGCGCGGCTGCGAAGGCCGGAGCGGCGATGAAACCGAGGGGGGTGCGGGGCATGCGGATCATGCGGATCATGCGGATCATCACTGCGGCTCTTTCTTCGACGCGTCGTGGATCTTCCGAGCGAGAACGCGCATGGCCTCGCTCCTCGAAGCTTACTTCTTCGTGGGAGGCGCGCTAGCGGGCGGCGTCGCTGCCGGTGCTGCCGCCGCCGGGGTCTGCTTCAGCTCGGCCTGCTTCGCCTTGGCGCGGGCGATGAGATCGTCGATGTCGTCCTGGACACCGGGCAGCGGCTTCGGTCCCCGCATCGTGCGATACGTCTCGAGCTCCTTGATCGCGGTCGAGACCTGACTGTCGGCCGTGTAGCCCGGGATCGTCGGCGCGGTGAGGAACATCAACCCGAGGTCGTAGTGCGCCGCCGCGAGGCTCGAGTCGCGCGAGAGGGCGATGTCGAATTCCTTCTTCGCATCGGCGTAGCGACCGAGCAGGCGGTAGCAGTCGCCGAGGTTGAGATGCGCGATCGCGCTGTTCGGCGCGAAGCGCGTCGCGCTCTCGAGCACCGGCTGCGCTTCGGTCGCGTTTCCAGCCTCGAGACGCATCGATCCGAGGTTGATCAGCGCCTCGACGAGGTCGGGACGCCGTTTCACCGCGGCCTCGAAGTCGGCGAGCGCGACGGCGCGTGCGCCGCCTTCACGGTAGATGAGGCCGCGGATCAGACGGGCCTCGGCGTTTTCCTTGTCGCGAGCGGGGCTCGCATCACCGAACCCCTCGAGGATCGCCTGGAGCGCATACTTCGCGAGATCGAGCTTGCGTGCGCGGTAGTGGTCGCGCGCGATCGTGACCATCGCCTCCTTGAAGTCCGGGTCCATCCGGAGCGCGTCCTGCGCGAGCTGCTGGGCCGTCGCGTGATCCTTGGCGATGCTCTTCAGCTCTGCGTTGCACGCCGTGAGGCGCGGCGAGTTCGGCTTCTTGCTCCGCCGGTCGGAGAGGAACGTGTCCGCCTCACCCGCATGCCCAGAATTCGCGAGCGAGAGCGCGTGGGCGCACACCGAGATCTCGTGCTCGGGGTTGGCCGTGAACGCGCTCCGGTACGCGTTCTGTGCGCCCGCGGTGTCTCCCAGGCGCTCGAGCACGACGCCGAGCGAGTACGGCGGCGACGGCGACTTCGGATCCGCCTCCTTGGCCTCCTGGAACTTCGTCTTCGCGGTCTGGAGGTCCCCCTTCAGCCACGCCTTCCACCCCTCTTCGTAGCGGCTGAGCGCGGTCCCGGAGAGACCGGAGCCACCGGCGCTGTCGACGACGCCGACCTCGCCCCCGCCTTGCGTCATGACGGGGGTGCCCGCTGTCGCGTTCTTCGCGGGCGGGACGACTTGCTTGTCGGCGCCGCCGCATGCCGTGAGCGCGAGGAGCAAACCCGTGGCGACCCCGGCAGAGAGCCTCTCGATGATGGTGCTTCGCATGGTTCGGTCCTCTGTCATCGTGAGCCGTCCAGCCGTCACGGCGAGGCCGGCAACGGGGTGGCGTTCCCCTGCGCCGCCGGCAGCGCGGTGAGGCCGGGTCGCGTCTGGACGTACTGGTTCTGCGAGTACGTGAGCTTCGTCGCGCCCTTCGTCGTCGGGTCGGGCGTGTTCGTCACGTACTGCTGCATCTTCGCGTCACCGATGATGTCCGTGTAGTACGCGAGCCGACCGATGGCCTTGGTGATCGCCGCGTTCTTCACGCTGTACTTGCGTGCGTAGGCAACCGAGGTCCCGTATCGACGCACCATGATCTCGTCGGCGCCGTCGAGCTCCTGCTGCTTCTTCTGCTTCCAGAAGTCCTTCGCCGCGTCCTCGAGCTGATCGGCCTGGTTCATCAGGTCGTCACGACCGCTGTTGCGCATCGTGTTGAGGAGCCGCTCGCCCTGCGCGTTGAAGAGCTTCACCTTGACGGTGTTGTAGAGACCTGAGCGGAGCGTGTCGAAGATGGCTCCCTGCCGTGCGAACGCCGCAGGCACCCACTCGAGCGACTCGTACTTCTTGATGATCTCGTTCTCGAGACGGAGGTCCCACTTCTGGGCTTCCTCCGCGTTGAGCTGGTACTTGCCCTTCTTCCCGGTCTTCGCGTCGCCGAGGATCTCGGGGACCGTCGCCGGGTAGGTGTGCTTCGAGGCGAGGTCGAACTTCGTCGTGATCTCGTCATCGAGGAGCGTGAAGGCAGCCTCGGCGGCGTAGTCGACGTACGGCGGCTTCTGCGCCTCCGAACCGTTGCGTGCCCTGAGGCTGTCCCACGCGCTCACCGTGCTGGAGAGCCACGTCTTCCAATCGCCCTCGTTGCCCGCTCGCTTCATCTTCGCGATCGAGTACGCGGCCTCGACGACGTACTTGCCGGCGCCCGCGTTGTTGCGGTTCGCCTGGTAGTACTGGATGAGCGCGCCTTCACCCTGGATGCGGTTCTGGCGGTTCGTTCCGCTGTCGGCGCCCTTGCTGTCCCACTGCTTGTAGTCGAACGAAGCGACGCGGTAGTCCGCGTCCGCCTTGTCCTCGGCGGTGGGATGGAGGCGCACGAGCGTGCGGTACTCGGCGAGCATCTTCTCGCGCTGACCCATGTTCGCGTAGAGGATCATCGCGTTCTTCGCCGCATCGCGACGCTTCGGCTCGTCGAAGCGCTCGTTGGCCGAGACCTTCTCGTAGGTCTCGGCGGCGCGGGTGTAGTTGAAGAACGAGTAGTACGTCGTGCCGAGCGCGTCGTACGCGTCGCCGAGGTACTTCACGCGCTCCGCGTACTTCTTCGGATCGGGCGCGCTCTTCGTCTTCGGATCACCCTTCTGCAGTGCGGTGAGGCGCTCGTTCGAGCCGTACTCGCTGATGAAGCGGTTGTAGAGCTCGATCGCCTTGTTGTACTCGCCGACCTGCTTGTACGCGTAGGCGGCGTTCATCGCGCCCTCGGGCGCCTCGTCGCGGCCCGGCGCGGCGCCGAGCGCTTGCTCGTAGAGCCCCGCAGCCTCACGCCAGAGACGGTTCTTCTCGGGGCCCGGAGGAGCCTTGCGGGCCTCCTCGAACTTCGCGCGCGCCTTCACGTAGGCGGCCTCTTGGCCGATCGGCTTGATGATGCCGGAGGCCTGCGCCGTCTGCTCGGGGTTGAAGGCGCACGAGTTGTTCTTCTCCGCCTCGGCGAGACGGAGCGACTCCTCGGCATCGCGGGACTTGGCGGCCATCGTGATGAGCCGCTCCCACGCCTTGTAGCCGTACTCGTTGCGCTTGCAGTTCTCCTTCCACATCGCGTCGTACCGCTGACGCGCGGTGGCCCAGTCGCCGTAGAGGAAGTACTGCTCGGCGACGTAGTACTGGTACTCGAGCCCGCGGTGCAGCGTGTCGAGGTTCGGCGGGACCGCGCGGACGTACTCGTCGCGCGCCGTCATGCTCTGGAGCACGACCGGCGGGATGACGTCCTTCACGACGTTGCGCGTACCCTCGTCGGCGCTGTCGAACTTCACGTCGTCGCGCTTCTGGATCCCGGCGGTGCCGCGCGTCTCGTCGAAGCGGGCGTAGGCGAGATCGCGATCGACGTCGCTGATGTCGACGGCGAAGAAGGCGGCGTTGTCGAGGTACTTGTCGTCCTCGTTCGAGTCGCGGACCTCGATCGCGGCGGCGAGCGCTTCGTCGATGTCCTTCTTGGTCGGCTCCGGGTACGTCTTCGGCGCGACCTCGTGGAGCTTCACCTGGATGCGCACGTAGTTGCGGCGCGCATCGGCGTTCCAGTAGCGCGACTCGTAGGCGTCGGGCGCGTTCTCGTCCTGCTTCAGGTAGCCCTGCCAGCCGGTGCCCGCGAGCTTGTACTCGGTGGCGGCGCGGGAGAGCAGCTCGATCTGACGGGCGGGATCGCTCGTCTCGGAAGCGGCGAGGAGCGCGGCCTTGCCGTTGTTGGTGTGCTGCGCCGCCGCCTGGCGGAGACCGCCGCGCACGAGGCGCTCGGCGTTCTGGATCGCCGCCGGGTTGTCCTTGTTCGCGTCGACCCACGGCGTGTTGCCGATGTAGTTCGCGAGCTTGGTGCGCGCCTCGAGGGCCTTCTGCGCCGTCGCGTCGTGCTCCGGCGTGCCGGGGCGCTTCGTGATGTTCATCTGGTCGTACGTCTCCGCGATCGCGTTCTGCGTCTCGGGAGCCGTCGGATCCATCGGCCACTTCTGCAGCATGGTCTCGTAGACCTCGACTGCATTCTTGAACTGATTGAGGCTGCGGAACTCGTAGCCGAGCGCGCGATAGACCTCGATCGTCCAGGGCTTGTCCTGGGGGATGAGGTTCGGATCCTTCACGCGGTCGATCGCCACGTGGAGCTTCTGCTCAGCGCGATCGGGGTTCGGCTCGGTGTCGAGGATGTCGGGCCGCATGATGTACGGCTCCCACTCCTCGGGTCCCTTGAAGTCGACGTTCGTGAGCGAGCCGGCGATGTACGTGTACGCTTCGCTCCGGAAGTCAGCACCGCGATCGCCGGTGATCCTCTCCTGCTCGTCCGTGTAGAGGAGGAGGTTCACGAACTCCTTCGTCGCGAGCTCGTAGCGCTGCTGCTTGAACAGCGTCCAGGCGTACTTGTAGAGCGCGACGCCGTAGAGCGGCGGCTTCTTGTACTTCATGCCGTGCGAGTAGGCGCTGGCCGCACGGTTGTAGCCCCACACCGCGGCGGGATCTTCCTTCGTCACGCCGCTCGCGAAGTCGAGCTGATCGAACTCCCAGTTGCCGATCTGCCACCAGACCTCGGCGACGTACTTCGGGTCCTCGCCCGGGCGGAGCGCCGGCTGGGCGACGAACGTACAGTCGCCCGGGTAGACCTCCTCGTAGACGGTCTCCTTGTTCCCGCGCGACGGCGACTTCGGGTTGAAGTACTTGCGACGCCACTGCGTCCAGTGCGCCTCGTCGGCGTCCTGGGGCATCGGCGCGACGATGTCCTTCTCCGGATCCTTCGGATCGACCTTCGTCGGGTACGGGAAGTGGTTGTGACAGACGAGCGAGCGCCACACCTGCTGCGACTCCGGCATGCGGCCCGAGTCGTTCAGCGCGTGGCCGAGGAAGTAGTAGATGCCGGCGAGCTCGCGGTACTTCGGGTACTCGTTGATGACGCGCTTGTAGAGACGAATCGCGTCCTTCAGCGCGTCTTCGAGCGGCACGGTCGCGTCCTCGGAGCGCGCGCGCTCCTCGTAGAGCGCCGCGAGCCGGTACATCGCGTCGGGCGTCGCCTCGGGATGCGAGCGCGGGCCGCTGTAGGTCGCGATGAACTCCTCGAGCCGGCGGATCGCGATCTCGCGCGCCTTCTTCAGCTCCGCCTTCTCGATGGCGATCTCGCGGTCGAGGCCCGAGAGGACCTCTTTCTTCTTCATCTCGTAGTGAAGCTTGATGATCGTCGTGACGGTGTCGCGATACTCCTTCGCGCCCTGCTCGTACGCGTCGACCTGCAGCTTCAGCGCCTCGAGCGCCGCGATCTGCTGCGGCGTAGGCGGGGGCGGCGGCGGATAGAGCTTCCGCTGCATCGCGGCTGCCGACATCACGTTGCTCGTGCCTGCGTCCCCGCCAGCGACCTCCGCGGCGGGAGCCCCGCCGTCGCCGGTACCGAGCACGACGCCGCCATCACCGGCGGCCTTCGGCGCATCGCTTGCGGGGGCGCCTGCCTGGGGCGCCGCCGGGTTCTGCTGCGCGTTCACGTCGGACGAAGCGAGCGACATGCCGGCAAGCGCGAGCGCGCCGACGATCACCCCCGCGAGCGCACGCCTTCTGCCTCGCCCTCCGTTCGTGGACGTCGGTCGGAGCTGCGACGCTCGCGCTTCGCCTCCCCTCACCGGTGAGCCCGAGGCCCTCGTCTCGTCATTCTTCATCACGTCTGCTCTCCGAGCGGAGGTCACTGCTTCGGTCCCGTCGACTCGCCGGCGTCGTCGAGCACCTCGCGCAGCTCCTCGTCGAGGAGCTGCTCTTCACGGGCACGCTCGGTCTGGAGGTTGTGCACGCGCTCGAGCTCCTCCTCGCGAACCTCCCACGCCTGCTCGGTGATGCCGACGTCGGCGCGGAGGACGATCCCGCGGATCTTGTCGCGTACGACGCCGAAGTTGCGCTTGGCGACCTCGCCGACGAGGGCATGCGCCTCGCGGTCGAGCGTGCCGAGCTGCATGTTGTAGCCGTTGATCTTGAGGCGCTCGGCTTCGACCTTCCCCTGGACCTCGCTGATCCGCGCCGCGACCTGCTGCTCGAGCTGCGCGAACTGCTGGACGAGGCGGTCCTCGACGGCGCGCGACTGCTCGAGCGCCCCCTGGACCTTCGAGGCGTATCGCTGCGCGTCGGCGCCGGCCTGGCCCTGCGCCGCGAGCTGCACCTCGCGCTCGAGGGCGTCGCGGAACGTCACGCGCGCCTGTGCGTCGCTCTGGTAGCGCGCGTCGCCGAGGCCGATCTGCGCACGGCCGATCTCGATCTGGCGGCGCAGCTCGACGACCTCGTCTTGCTTCTGCTTCAAGAGGCGCTCGTTCTCGTCGAGCTCCTCGTTGAATCGCTTCAGCGACGCCGGATCCCGCGCGAGCCCGCTCTGAGCGTCCTCCTTGAGCATCCGCCGGAGGCCGTTGATCGTCGCGTTGAGGTAGTCGATCTCCACCCCGCGGCGCGTGAGCTCCTGCGAGACGGTGTTCCACTGGCGCGTGCCCTGGTAGTCGCGCTCGGCGAACTCCGAGGTCGTGACCGGCAGCTGCCCCATCTGCGCCTGGAGCGCGCGCCGCTGCGCGCGGGCCTGCGCGATCTCGCCCGAGAGATCGCTCGGCTCCTCGGAGTCGAGGCCCTTCGCGAGGACGACGCGCATCTTCGAGATGCGGTTGATCAGCGCGAGCGCCTTCTCTTCGCCGGCATGGAGCTCGGGGAACGCCCGAACGCGGTTCGACGCGTTGAGGATGATGTTGAGCTTGTCGATGAGAAGGTAGCTCTGACGGATGAGCGCCTTGCACTGGTTGACGTCATCAATGACCGCGAACGCCATCGGGCCGTCCTCGGCCTCGCGCGCCCAGCGCACTGCCGTCGGCGGCAGCTGCTCGTTCTGATCGAGCACGTCGAGCTGCTGCTGCGAGAGCTTGTCGTAGTAGACGGCCGGATCGGGCGTCTGCTCGATGAAGGCCTCGAGCTTCTGGCGCATCGGCTCGTATTCCTCGCGGACGCCGAGATAGAGCTGGAGCGACTTGTCGAAGGCGCCGGCGCGGAGGAGGAGGTCCGCACGGAGGAGCGTTGCGTCACCCGCCTGGGACGAGCTCGGATCGGCGACCTGGAGGACCTCGAGCGCGCGCTCGGCGCGCTGCACGTCACCGAGGCGAACGTACACCCACGCGAGCTCGTAGAGCATCGTGCTGAACTCGGGGGAGTCGCGACCGACCTTCGAGTAGGCCTCCGCCGCCTGGGTGTAGTTCTCCATCTCGTACTGGAGGCGCCCGATGGCCATCCAGGACAGGTCGATGACCTGACGGTGCTCCGACGTGTCGGGCGCGAGCTCGGTCGCGAGCTTGAACGCCTCGATCGCGGGCTTGTAGTTCGTCCTCACACCGCGCAGCGTCTGGTCCGGCGGCGCCCCCGCAGGTGCGGGCGGCGGCGTCGTCGGCGCTGCCGTCTTCATCGCCACCATGCCCTGGAAGTAGCGGGCCTGATGCGTGTACGCGCTCCCGTTCGGCACGGCCTGGAGGGCGGCCGACGCCTCCGAATAGTTGCGCTTGAAGTAGTACGCCTTGCCCTTCGCGTACGAGAGGCCCGCGTCCACCTGGGAGGGCGGCACCTGGTTGAGCTTGGCGAAGACCTCGTCGAGGCCGCTCAGATCGTCGATGCGGAGGCAGACGTCGACGAGGCGCGCGAGCGCGCGACCGAGGTACGGACTGAAGCGCGGCTCGTTCCCACGATCGACGATCTGGCGGTAATCGCGGCGCGCGGAGAGGTACTCCTTCTGCGCGTAGAAGGTCTCGCCGCGGAGCCACAGAGCGTCGACGTACGACGGCGTGTCCGGGAACTCTTCGAGGATCTCGCTGAAGACGACCGTCGCGCGCGCGTAGTCCTTCGTGCGGTAGAGGAGCTCGCCGTTCGTCAGGCGCTGCTCCACCGTGTAGCGCTCGCCCTTCGCCTTCTCGATCGCCGCCTGAATGGAGCTGGTCTCGTTCGCAACTGCGTTGACCTCGCTCTGCGCCTTCGCGCCGTCGGCGTCGCCGTCCGCCGCGAAAGCGACCCCGGGCGCCACGGTCACACAGACCGCAAACCCGACGGAGATCCACCGAGCGAGGCGAGCTCGCTCGGCGTGAAGGAGCCTCCCCAGCACGTTTACTTCCCTCCCCCGAGCTGAATCGAGCCGGAGGCGCCGTTCGACGTCGTCGACCCCTCGGTCTTCACGCCAGACGAAGGCGGGGTGGAGCCGGAGCCGCCCGGAGCGAGCGACGCGATCTTCTCACCCCACTCGATCGTCGGACGCTGCTCGAGCGGCGTCGTCACGCCCCCCTTCTCGAGCGCCGTCGCCTGGAGCGAGAGCGTCTTGCCCTCGACGGCGGTGAAGGAGTGGGCGCTCTTCACCTCGAACTTGTAGCCGCGGAGGTAGGTGAAGACGCCGTAGCCGTTGCCCTGGAAGTTCAGGACGACCTGCACGGTGTGATCGCCCGGCGGCATCGATCCGTTGAAGATCGGGATCTCCTTCTGATCCGCGAGCGCCCCCGTGTCGTCCTGGCGGTTGTACTGAACGGCACCGTCGACCACGAAGAGCGCACGGGTGAGACGGAACGCGCTCGACATCTCGTTCCTGAAGACGACCTCGGCGCGCGAGCCCGCGGCGCCGCCCGAGAGGATCGTGTCGGAGAGGAGCGCGAGGCGCGTGTGGCTCCGCCGAATCTGATCCTTCAGCTCGTCGACGCGCGCCTCGAGATCACGGAGGCGCACGGAGTACGTCGCACCATCCATCGCCGGCTTGTCGGGGATCGGGACAGCCGGGCCAGCGCTGCCCGCGGGAGCCGCACCGGCAGCGCTCGAGGCGGGCGCGGCGGCCACGCCGGTGGCCGCAGGCGCCGAGCCTCCGCTCGTCGCAGCGGCAGTCGTGGTCGCCTGGGGAGCCGCCGTCGCGGATGCCGCCGCGGGCTTGGCCTGCTGCGCCGAAGCGATGGAGATTCCCCCACAGAGAGCGGTGAGGGTGAAGGCAAGGCATAGCGCATGACGTCGCATTGCTCGGTTCCCTTTCAAGACGACTGGAGCTGGCGGATGAATGATCCCACTCGCACGTGCACCCTAGTTTGATCCGCGGAAGCTCCGGACTGCTCGCTCGGCGAACGAGCAGGGCGCTGGTCGCGCACTGCGTCGAACCCTGATGAAGCGAGCACGAGTGTAGGCCCCGGAGATGGGGCCTTGCAACGGCACACGAACTGACCAGCTTTCCGCGGTTCCGCTGGACTTCATGGCGGAGCTCGCGGATCGAGTCGGCCCCCCACGTCGACGCCCTTGAGCCATCTCAGCAGGGCGCCTATCACCTCCCCGTCGATGGGCGGGGTCCGAACCAACTGCGACGCCATGCGTCACATCGCTCTCCTTATAGGTGGTCATCGCGGCGGGTCGGGGATGAGCTCGCGCCGCCCGCTCGACGAGGGGGACGCGAGAACTTTGTGGCGCGAGGCCCGTCTGATGTTCCAAGGAAATGCGGAAACGAGTGTTCTCGCCCTGTTCCGGAAGCGACCCGCGCCTGACACAACAGGTCGCGGATGGCGGCCCGTTCGATGTACGCTTGGGCCGCCCTCGGACCTGGAGGGTGTCGTCCCCCACGGTCTCGTGCGTTGGACCGACATGCCCGAGACACCCACCGTACGTTCACGAGCAGGAGCAGCCTCGCGATGAGCGGCGTCCCCAACCGATCGCGAGCGCTCGACCCGCCCGACGAGACGCTGATGCTCCGGTATCAGCAGGGCGACCGCGCGGCGTTTGCACAGCTGGTGCGCCGCCATCAGACGCCGCTCTACAACTTCGCGCTCCGTCAGGTCCGCGTGCCACAGGTGGCGGAGGACGTGGTCCAGGAGAGCTTCGTGCGCGTCGTCCAGAACGCCGCCGACTTCAAGCACGAGGCGCGCTTCACTACCTGGATCTATACGATCACGCGCAACCTCTGCATCGATCACCTCCGCAAGCGCGCGCTGCGGAAGCACCCCTCGCTCGACGAGGCGCGCGGTGAGGGAGGAGACGGGCCGACGCTCGGTGAGCAGACCGCCGATCCCCATCCCCGCGCCAGCGTCGAGCGCGAGGCGACCGGCATGGAGCTCAAGGAGAGGATCGCCCGCGCGGTGGACACGCTGCCCGACGAACAGCGCGAGGTGTTCCTCATGCGCGAGGTCGCGAACCTGCCCTTCAAGGAGATCGCCGAGATCACGGGTGTGCCGGAGAACACGGTCAAGAGCCGCATGCGCTACGCATTGGAGCGACTGCAGGAACATCTTGCCGAGTACGAGGATTACGCCCGCGCGCTTCGTTGACCCACCCGCCCGAGTTTGATCCGCCTCTTCGAAGTCTTACGTTCAGCCCGTCAGCCCGAGTCACACCGATGGATTGCGAGAAGTTCGAACCCCTGTTGCTCGACGAGCTCTATGAAGAGCTGGATGAGCTCACGAGCGCTGCCGTCAAGCGGCACGTGTCGGGGTGCGCTCGCTGCGCGTCGATCCTCGGGGACATGACGGCCACCCGACGCGCCGTCTCCCTCCCCCTCGTCCCCGCCCCCGAGGGCCTCGAAGATCGGATCCTCGCTGCCGCGAAGGAGGCTCAGAAGGTCGTCCCGATCAAGAGCCGCATGTCGCGCGCGCTCTCCATCGCCGGGAGCTGGGCGATGCGTCCGCAGACGGCGATGGCCGCCGTCTTCCTCCTCATGATCGGCACGAGCGCGTTCCTCATTCGTTCGAAGAATTACGCGAGCAGGGACGCGGCGGTCTCCGTGACCGTCGCCGGCGCCCCTGCCCCTCTCGAAGAGGTGGCCTCGGAGAGAGAGTCCCTCGACGACAAGGCGGCGGCGACCGCGCACGGACCGACCCCGTCGAACTTCGCGCGCCCGCCCGCACCGATGCCGTCCACGCTTGCGTTCGCCGAGGCGGACGACAACAACGGGCCGCTCGATCGCCTGACCGGCGGCGCGGCACGCGACAAGTCGAAGAAGGAAGCCACGAGCGACCCGTTCGCGAGCGCCTTCGGTGGAGACACGAAGGGCTTCGCAGCTCCGCCGGCCACGGCGACGGCCTCGCCGACGATGCCCGCGGCGGCCGCGGCGCGCGCGGAGGTCGCGAACGCGAGCGTGCCCGCGGGCGCGCCGGGCGCGGCCTACGACGGTCTCTCTCAGACCCCTCCGCCTCCGCCTGCAGCCAAGCCCGCTGGGGGGCCCGCCGGGGGGAAGGACGCGCAGGATCCGTTCAGCCTCGGCGCGGCGGCCTTCCGAGCGCGCAACTTCGCCGAAGCGACGAGGCAGTTCGACGTTGCGGCGCAGAGCGGCGACTCGAACGCGGCGCTCTGGGCGGCGGAGAGCACGCGCGAAGGCCAGGGCTGCGCAGTCGCGCTCGGGCGCTTCGATCAGCTCGCGCATCGCGCAGCGGGCTCATGGGCAGGCAACGAGTCATCGCTCCGCGCTGCGCGCTGCCAGATCGCGATGGGCCAGCTCGACGCCGCGCGCGCGCGCCTCGACAGCCTCGCCCACGTGCCCTCGCACCAGCATGCCGCGCAGACGGCGCTCGACGAGCTGAACCAGGTCGCCGCTCGCAAGGCCGGCGGGGCCGGGGCGGCAGGGGGCGCCGTGGCGGCACCGAAACGCGCGGCTTCCCCCGCCGCACGTCCCGCGTCGCCCGCACGGGCGCCGGCCGAGGCGCGGGAGCAGGAGCAGCAGCAGAAGAAGGCTCTCGACCACGCGAACGGCTACTGAGCGTCATGCCGACGACGCCGGTGGTCGCCGCATGGTCGGAGCACGACGAGGCGCGGGCACTTCATCCGGTCGACCGGAGCGCGATCGGCACGACCGAGGCCGCTCGTTCGCTGGTGCTCGAGCTGTTCGGTGCCGGCGCGCCCGCGCGCGATCTCTTCAACGCGTGTGCTCGGCTCGGCGCGCTGCTCGCCGAGGCCGGTGCATCGCCGTCGCTCGCTGCTGGAACGATCGACAATGCAGCTCGCGCGCTGTCGGACCGCGGCGCGCCGTTCGACGCCGCGCGCCTCCCAGCGGCCCGCGCATCGCTCGTGGAGGGCTATGTCGCTGCCGTGCGCGCTGCCGAGCACGCAGCGGGGCTCGCCTCGTGGGAGTACCCGGCGTGTGCGGTTCCTCTCGGAGACGACTCGGTCGCGATCGCTTGCGGACACCCCACGGATGACGGCGAGGCGCTCAGGGCATGGGCCGCGCGCGTCGTCGGCCGACTCGTGAAGGCGAAGGTCCGACGCGCAGTGCTCGCGGGAGCGAACGTCGCGACCGCCGAGATCGCAAGCGCCCTCGAGCTCGTCGGGATCGAGATCGCTGGTGGCGCCGCGCGCGATGGGCGTGAGGCGCCGCCCGCACCGGCCACGACGAAGAGCTGGCTTCGCCTGCCCTGGCGCAGGTGACCGGGCAGCCATCGAGCTGCCCGCGCCGCTCCACGGCCCGACATCACCGCTGAATCACGCGCCCCTCCCCATCCGCCCGCGCCCCCACGCGCCCATCCCGCGCGGCGGCGGCGGACCACGGATCGACACACTGGATGGACGTGGCGCCCGAGAACCCGCTCATACTAGAGTGACAAGGTCATGGCGCGCTTCCTTCGGGCAGAAGGCTCCTTCCGGGCAGAGCAATCGTCTCGAACCGGTGGCTCGTTTCGAGGCTCCGCGCTCGTGTCCCTCGCGACGCTGGTCTTCGCCGCCGGTCTCTCCGTGGTCCCGGCATGCGGAACCGGAGACGAGCCGGTCCGCGCGGACATCGTCACGAGCTTCACGGTGCCGCGTGGTGTCCTCGAGAAGGCCAAGCAGCTCGAGCTGCGCGTCCTCGACGGACAGGTCGCGTGCGACGATGCCACGGGCGCGGTGACGCTGCCCGGAGGTGACTCCGCTGCGCGCGAGATCGCCAAGAGCAACCTCGGTCAGCAAGGATGCCCGCCGAACGTGAAGTTCTGCGGCACCGTCTCGATCGAGAAGAGCGCAACGCCTCGAGTGTTCGAGGCGAAGGCGCGCGCCGGCTCGAACGTGCTCGCGGTCGGCTGCACGACGGCGACGATCGAGCAAGATGCGGTGCCGATCTCGATCAAGATGTTCCGCTTCCTCGCGCCTGCCGTCTGCGGCGACGGCACGATCCAACCGACGGAGCAGTGCGAGCCCGGCGGGACGGATCTCTGCGACGACACCTGTCAGTCGAACGAGATCCTGCTGTCGACCGGATCGGCCGGGAACAGGACATCGACGGGCAAGGCGGGCGACAAGACGGACCCGTTCTTCCTCTGGCCGCAGGGCACCGGTGACGGCGGGCGCTTCCTCGCCCTCTACTCGGATCGCGCCATGCCGAGCGGCGGCGGCACCGGCTCCCTGGAGGTCGGATTGCGGGTCATGGCCGACGATCTGTCGCCCGCGACGAGCCCGCCCGCGCTCGCGAGCGGATCGATCTTCCTTCCCAACGGAGGCGTCTTCCCTCCGGAGGCGACGCCACAACAGCAGTCGCTCCCGCAAGCGGCGCTGCTCGGCGGCAAGTACTACGTGGTCTTCCAGGATGACGTCGGCGCCACGCTCGACATCCACCTCCGCGTCATCAACAACCTCTTCCAGGCAGAAGGCACCACGCCGCTCGGGATCAACGGCGGCGACGCGGGGGAGCCCGGGAAGCAGAGCGCGCCGGCGATCGCGGCGGGCAGCGATCGCCTCTTCATCGCCTGGCAGGATGAGGCAGCGGGCACGATCGTCGGTCGAACGCTGAACGCGGCGCTGACGCTCGGAAGCCAGAACCAGATCAGCACCGGCAACGGCAACACGCGACCGGCGCTCGCCGCGACGTCGAAGGGCTGGGTCGCGGTGTGGAAGAGCGATACGGGCATCAAGCTCCGCGCCATCGACGAGAACGGCACGCCTTCGGGCGGCGAGCAGACGGTGAACGAGGGCGGCGGCGGAGCCGACGGCGGACGCGTCGCATCGCTGCCGGACGGCCGCTTCGCCGTGGTGTGGAGCAAGGGCGGAGACATCTTCGTCCAGCGTTACGACGAGCGCGGGATCCCGATCGCCGGCGATCAGGCCCAGCCCGTCAATGATGTCGTGACCGACGGCGACCAGACGCAGCCGACCATCGCCGCGACTCCTGCAGCCGGCGGCTCGTACGTCGTCGCATGGCATGATGCGAACAGCGGGCACGTCCACGCGCGCTTCCTCGGCGGCACGTCGGGCTTCCTCTTCAACAACGTGAACGGCCAGGCGACCGAGTTCCAGGCGAGCCGCGTCGATGGTCGCGATCGCGCGGTGCCCGTGGCCGCCGTCGGCGGAAGCATGCCGTTCGTCGCGATCGGCTGGGAGGACAAGTCGTCCTCGAACGCCGGCATCGTCGTGCGCCGCTTCCCGCTCCCCAGCGACTGAGCGGCTCCCAGCGCTCGATCGGGCGTGACGCTCAGTTCGGATCGCGCAGGTACGCGATCGTCAGGATCACGTCGACGAGACGCTCGCGGTCATGGGGCGTCAGATTGATGAAGCGGACTCCCATCCCGGGGTTCGGGTTGTCTCCGTCGGAGCGCACGGGATTCACCCACGCGACGTTGCCCTCGAGCTTGAAGCTCTCCGAGCCGGGCGGCGCGAACGTGAGCAGGAGACGCGTCCCCGTCGGCAGAGGCTCCGTCGTCCGGACGAAGATACCCATCGCGCTGATGTTCGCGATCGAGGCGAAGAGGAAGTTGTCGGAGGCAACGCAGTCGACGGCCCACTCGACGTCGACGCGGTCGAAGGTGCGGCGGTCGGCGACGGCGTCGTCCATCGCTTCTAACGCTCGGTCGTCCTTACTGCTCATGTTGCAACTCACCCCCGACTGACGTTCGCGCATAGCCCGGGAGGATGATGGGCGCCAGCCGAAACGTTGCTCGTCGCGGTACCAGGCTGAGCCGGCGCGAGGCCTACGATCACGGGCACATGGACTGCTCCCGATCGCCCGCGGTGGTCGCCCGGGCCACCGCCGTGGTGGCCCAACCAGTAGTGCCCCGAGTCCCCCCGCGGCCGCGGTGCGAGCTACTGAACGCGCAGCGCTCCGCCGTTCACGCGGTTGTCGTTGTCGCTCGGTCCCGACTTCACCTTGAGGCGCGACTCACCGACGAAGAGACCAAACCAGAGGTTGTACGCGCCGGGGCTGAAGTTCGGCTCGAGACTGAACTCGTGGTCGTCCATCACGATGTCGTCCTTGAGCCAGAGCGACATCGGGTACTTGCCCTCGCAGACCTTGTGGTCTCCGTTGTGACGCCGGCGGAAGCCATCGATGTGGATGAACATGTCCCACTCGGACTGCATCGGCGCGAGCACCTTGAAGTAGGTCCTCATGTGGTACTTCTTCCCCGGCGCGACGTGCTCGACCAGCTTCCCCGTCGAGTCCGTGATGTCGTAACCGAGCACCTCGAGCTTGTCCTCGAGGACGACCTCGAGCTTGCGCTGCGGCGTTGGCGGGGTCGCGAGAACGATGCGTGAGAGCGGGTTCTGGTTCTTCTCGCCGTCGGCGAGCGACGACGTGACGAGCACGATCTGGCTCGAACGAGCGTCGAGGACGGGGAGGTTCTGCCCGGTCCCGGTCCGCTCGCGATAGGCGCGGTTGAGGCGCGAGAGCTCCTCGGCGCGGACGGCGAGGAAGCGACGCGTGCCGTGCTCACCTCCCATCAGCCACTCGTAGGCGCTCTGCGTGTCCTTCAAGATGAGCGGCTGGCCACCGGCGTAATACGCCGCCGTCCGCCCGCCGACGCCGAAGAGCGCGAGCGGCTCCGAGCCCTTGTGCGTGCGCTGGTAGCTCTCGAAGATCTCCTTCGGGGAGAGCTGGTTCGCGAGCGCGGGGTAGTACGAGAAGCAGAGGACCGCCGAGACGGTCGCGCCGAAGAGCGCGAGGAACGCGGCTCGGCTCCCGCGGAAGAGGTCGCCGATGACCCCCAGCAGGAGGAAGAGGGCGACGCCCGACGGGATCGCGAGCGCGCCGGCGACGAGCGGGCGGAAGCCGAGCTTGTGCCACAGCACGACGAAGAGGATCGCCGGCACCTGCAGGTACATGAGCGGCGCGAGGATGAAGAGCGCGATCGGTCCGAGGCCGTCGTCGAGCTTGTCGTGGTCGACGACGAGCTTGCCGGTGATGAGCTTCGGCACCGTCTGGAAGAGGCGTCCTTCCTTGAGGCGCTGCGCGAGATCCTCGAACGGCTCGAAGCCGCGCGTCACCGTCCTGCCGATGCCCGCCTTCGCGCCGTCTTCCTTCGCGGGAGCGCTCTCTCGAGCCCCGCCCCGCTTCGCCGTGCGCGTTGCGCGATCGAAGGCCCACACCCAGACGTCGCACCAGAAGTAGACCGCGAAGATGGCGGCGAGCGGGGCGAACGCCGTGATCCACCACGCGTTGAGGACCACGTCACGCATCTGGGAGCTGAGCTGCGGGAGCCACTTCGCGTGCTGCCGCGTGCCGATCCACACCGCGAGGCCGGCGAGCGATGCGCCGGCGACCATCGCGAAGTAGGCAAGCGCGAGCATGCCATCCCAGGCATCGCGGAGCGACAGGAGCACACGAAGGTAGCCCTTCGGCTCGAACGGCTCGCGTCGCGGATCCCTCTCCACCCACGTGAGGAACGCGATCCCGGCGAAGCCGACCAGGACCACGGTCCAGAGCGCGGTCGAGTGCGTCTTGAAGCTCTCGGGGAACGTCGCCCCCGAGGCCACGGAGAACGCGTGAAACGCCTTCTCCGGGATCTTGTTGAGCTCGTGGTGCATCAGCCCCAGGAGGACCGCGGTGCCCACGCCCACCGCGAGCGACGGATGTGCGCCGCGCTCGTAGTCGCGAAGGGCGATCCCGCAGGCCGCCGCCATGACGGCAGGCGCCGAGAACGCGATGAGGTCAGCACGCGATGCCATCCAGCCGTGCGCGACGAACGCGAAGGCGGCGCCGACGAGCAGGGCGAGGCGCGCCTGGCTCTCTCGCGCGAACGCATCCGACCTCACGCCCACGGGCGTCGCGAACATGCGGCCGAACGCGAACGGGACGAACGCGCTCCAAGGCGCGAGCGAGGGGGCCAGATGCCCGACCATGAAATCGAACGTCGGGTACTTCGACGGCGGCTTCATCAGCGCACCGGCGATCGGGACCGTCATGTCGTTGAAGTGGTCCGCGCTCAGCGCGAGGACGCCGCGAACGGCGAACGTCGCTCCCACGAGCGCGGCGACCGCGCCGGCGATGTGCGCGAGCGCATCGAAACGCTGGCCATTCGCGATCGCGACGAGATAGGCCGCACCGATGGCGAGCGCAGGCACGCCCACGCCGATGATCGATCCGCGCGTGAAGTAGCCGGCGACGAGACCGATCGCAGCGAGCGCCACCCATGCCACTCGAACCGTCGAGTCACGCGGGTCCCCTTCCCGCTTTCCGAACACGCCGACGGCAAGACCGCCGAACGACATCGCGAGGGCGGCCATCATGACGATGTCGCCGAGCATCGTGCGCGCCTGCACGAAGTAGAGGGGCATCGTCGTGAGCGCGACGGCCGAGAACACTGCAGCGCGCCGGTCGACGAGGCGCGCGACGAATCCGTAGGTCGCGAGGACGCCGATGAGGCCCCAGAGGGCAAGCGGCGCTCGTCCCGCCCACTCGTGCAGGCCGAAGGTCTTGAAGCCGAGCGCGATCGACGTGAACGGCAGCTGCGGGCGGCCGAGGTCGTTGAGATGCGGAAGCGAGTTGTCGGCCCCCTCGAGCGCAAGGGCCGTCGCTCCGTGGAGGTTCAGCGCGATCCGGCGCGCGAGGTCGGCAACGTTGAGCTCGTAGGGGTCCCAGAGGCCGCTCTTCGTGAGCGGCGGGAGGACGAAGAAGAAGAGCACCGGCAGCGCGATGGCGATCGCGAGCGGCAGCCACCGCGGACCGTGCGCGCCCTCGTCACCGACACTCTCGTCCGGAGACGGCTCGGGGTCCTCCGACGGATCGGGCTGACCGCTCTTCGCGCGGGTCACGTCCGGTTCGGAAGCGTCGTCGGACGACGGCGGGGGCTCGCTTCGCCCGTCGCCTCCCGCAATCTCCCGTTCCGCCGCGTTCGCAGACGCCTCGCCGGCAGTCGACGAGTCCTCGGCATCATCCTTCGGGGGCGCTTCAGCTTCGGCCATGGCAAAGATCCGGGAAGAAAGGGCAGCGGTCAGCTCTACAGCAAACGGGCCGGCTCTCTCATACCGCATTCTTCGGTGGGCACGAAGCGTGGTAAACGTGCCGGTCCAATGGCCGCCGGCGCCACGTCAACCAATCGATCATCCAAGCGCCCCCACCCCCGCGGGACCGGCGCTCCACGTCCGAACGCGAAGGCAGAGAAGGCAGACAAGGCTGCGAAGGCCGCAAACGCCCCGAAGGCAGAGCCTCGGAGCGAGCGAGCGCGACCGGAGAAGGCGCAACCGCGACCGGAGAAGGCGCGACCGCGCTCGGGTACGATCGCCCTCATCGGCCGGCCGAACGTCGGCAAGAGCACGCTCCTCAATGCGATGCTCGGGACGCGCCTCGCCATCACGAGCCACCACCCGCAGACGACGCGTGACCGGATCGCGGGGATCCTCACCGAGGGACGCACGCAGTTCGTCTTCCTCGATACGCCCGGCCTGCACAAGCCGAAGAACCGCCTCGGTCAGCGCATGAACGACCTCGCGACGGGGACCGCGGCCGACGCGGACGTCGTCCTTTTCGTCGTCGACATCGGTCCAGCGGCAGCCGCAGCGGCAGCGGCCGAGGTCCGACCGGACGACGTCGAGGCGGTCCGCGCCGTCCCGGAAGGCACGCCGGTCATTCTCGTCGTGAACAAGATCGACCGCATCGCGGAGAAGCAGAAGCTCCTCGAGGTCCTCCCGACCTACTCCGCGCTCCGCGACTTCGCCGCGATCGTCCCGATCAGCGCCAAGAAGCGGGACGGCACGAAGCGGCTCCTGAAGGAGATCGAGAACCTCCTCCCCGAAGGCGAGCACCTCTACCCGGAGGACGAGCTCTCCGATCGTCCGGTCCGCTTCTTCGTCGGTGAGCTCGTCCGTGAGCAGGTCCTCATGCGTACTCGGCAAGAGGTCCCGCACGGCGTGGCCGTCACCGTCGACGCCTTCGAGGAGGGCAAGAAGCTCACCCGCATCACGATCTCGGTCCACGTCGCGAAGGAGTCCCACAAGGGGATCATCATCGGGCAGGGCGGGAAGATGCTCGCCGCGGTCGGCACTGCTGCGCGCGAGCGCGCCGAGCGGCTCCTCGGGCAGAAAGTGCATCTCGACGTCCGCGTGAAGACCACGCCCGGGTGGTTCGACGATGCCGCGCGCCTCGTCGACCTCGGATACAGCAACGAGGACGGCAAGCCGAAGAAGAAGGCGCCCAAAGCACCTTCGCGAACCAAGCAGCGGGGGCTGCCGGGAGATACCCGGACGAATCGGAGCGCCGAATGACGAAACACCACCCTGCGCGCGCACGCGTGTCGCGCGTCCTCCCTGCCGGCTCGCACGGGCTACCGCTCGTTGCCGTCGTCGGCCGCCCGAACGTCGGCAAGTCGACGCTCTTCAACCGCCTCGCACGGCGCCGCCTCGCGATCGTCCACGACGAGCCGGGTGTCACCCGCGACCGGCACTACGTCGACACGTCCGCGTTCGGGCGTGACTACGTCCTGATCGACACGGGCGGCTTCGATCCGGACGACGAGGATCCGATGAAGTCCGGCATCGCGCGCCACGTGAAGGCGGCGATCGAGGAAGCCGACGTCGTCGTCTTCATCAGCGACGCGGCCGTCCCGCTCACGAGCGCCGACCGCGTGGCGGTGAAGCTGCTCCGCAAGGCCAACAAGCCGGTCATCTACGCGGCGAACAAGGCCGATTCGCCGAAGCTCGATGCCGACGCCTTCGAGGTCTATCGACTGGGAGTCGAGAAGGTCATCCCGATCAGCGCGCTCCACGGGCGCGGTATCGGCGATCTCGAGGCCGCCATCGTCGCCGCGATGCCCGTGAAGCGCGAAGACGCGACCGACACCGCCGAACGCGTCCCGCGCATCACGATCGCCGGCCGGCCGAACGCCGGCAAGTCGAGCCTCACGAACCGCATCCTCGGCGAGGATCGCATGCTCGTCGACGCGCGCCCCGGCACCACCCGCGACGCGATCGACGCGCTCGTCGAGCGCGCCGGCAAGAAGTACATCTTCGTCGACACCGCGGGCGTTCGCCGCAAGGGCAAGGTCACCAAGGCCTCCGACATGATCGAGTCCGCGAGCGTCGGAGCGACGATCGGAGCGATGGAGCGTTCGAGCGTCGTCGTCCTCCTCGCCGACGCAAAGGAAGGCGTCGCCGAGCAGGACGCGAAGATCCTGGGGCTCGCGAACGATCGCGGGCGCGGGATGATCATCGCGCTCAACAAGATCGATCTCCTCTCGAAGTCGGAGACGGCGAAGTCGGAGGAGGCCGCCCGCGACAAGATCTCCTTCGCCCCGTTCGTGCCCGTGGTCCACGTGAGCGCGAAGACGGGACGCGGCCTCCCGAACCTCTTCGAGACGATCGAGCGCGTCAGCACCGCGTTCCACACGCGCGTCCCGACCGGCGAGCTCAATCGCTTCTTCGAGAGCGTGCTCCAGACGCGGCCCCCGCCCACGAGCGGCGGCCGCGCGCCTCGCCTCTACTACATCACCCAGGCCGAGACCTCGCCGCCCCTCTTCGTCGTCATGTCGAGCTCGCCGGAGTCGGTTCACTTCTCCTACCAGCGCTTCGTGGTGAACCAGCTCCGCAAGCACTTCGGCTTCGAGGGCGTCCCAATCCGGGTCGTCTACCGCGAGAAGCGGCGCGGGAAGAAGAAGGAGGAGGCGGAGGGCGACGAAGACTGACGTGACCGAGCGCGCGTTCGAGTCGCGCGCTCATCCTTCTTTCGAGGGGCTTCATCCCTCGAGCTCCCCGAATCGTCCAATTCAACGCGGGCCGAAGGCCCACCTCTGCGGGTGGTTGGGGCGCGAGCCCCAAGTTCTTGGACGGCTCTTCAGCCGATCCGATAGCGCTCGGTCGTCCCACGCGCGGCCACGCGACGCCCAATCGTCTCCCAATCGGCGGCGTGGGCATCGAGCGCTTCCCTCAGCTCCGCGTCGAGCTCCTCCCCGTGGGAGAGTCGCTCGTGCGCGGCGCTGCTTCCCTCGCCCTCGGCGATCGGATGATGACCGAGGAGGAACTGCGCCTCTTCGACCGCCGACGTGACGAACGCCGTGACGCGGTTGTCCTCGAGGAAGCGCCCGAGCGACTCACCGAGCCGCGCATGGACCCGCGGTCGCTCGAGCGGGCCGTCGATGCGGATCGGGACGACGAGGTGGTCCGCGAGGACCCGCGGCAGCGTGAGGAGCTTGCTCGAGCGGAGATACGCTTCCTCCAGCGTCACTTCGGCACGCCCGTCGAGCTCGCGCGAGCGCGACACGCCGAGGTCGCCGCGGAGAGTCGCGCCGCGGAGGTCGACCCTCACGTTGCGGAGCGCAAGTCCCCAGTCGTTGCCGACGAGCGTCGCGGTGACGGGCCCGAATGCGTCCTCGTTCGGCGGGCGCAGACCGTAGCGCGCGAGCACGGGCCTCACGAGATCGAGCACCGGGAACGCAGCGTCCTCGAGCATGAGATCGCCGGCGGCCACCAGATGGCCGTCGACGCGTGCGATGACCGAGCCCGAGAGGCGGCCTCGGACGAGATGCTGCGGCTCGCGCCCAGCGATCGCCGGCAACTCGTGCACCGCGACCTGCGAGAACGAGACGCGCGCTTGCCGGCGTCCCTCGCGCTCCCACACCCCCGAAGAGGCCACCGTGCCGCCGTAGAGCCGCGCCTCGAGCCGGCTCCACATCACGCCACCGGCGTCGACACGCAGCGCGGCGAACACGCTCGTCGCCACCGCGACGAGCGGCGGCTCGGCGGCAGTGACGACGATCTGCTCCGAGTCGAGCGCGACGAGCACGACCGGACCGCGAGCGGTGGTTGCACCGACGAGCGCGTCGACCGTGACGATGCCGCGCGGCTCCCATCCACCCCCGACGAGACCCGACGCGAGGAGATCGGAGAGCGCCACGTCCCCCGTGAGCGTCGAGCCGTCGAGATGACCTTCCCTGGCGAGGACGAGGCCAAGCTCGAGCGCCGTGCCGACCGGCGTCTTCAGGCTCACGTCCGCGCGAAGGGAGAGGTCTCCGCTCAGGCGAAGTCGACCGCTGGCGGCGAGCTCGCGCGGAAGCCAGATCTCGTCGAGCGGACGAGGCCCGTCGCCGGCGCCCCGGAGGCGAGCGCCGAGCCCCTCGATCGGTGGGGCGGCTCGCTCCTCGCTCGAAGCGTGGTCCGGCATCGAGACGTGCGCCGCATCGTCTCGCGGAGGCGTGGTCGCCGGGCGGTTCGCGAGCTGCGCGAGCGCCACCGCGAGCTCGGCCCCGCCCTCTTCGAGCTCGAGGTCGACGAGCGCCCTCGCCGGATCGGGCGATCGCGGGATGCTCCCCTTCGCGACGAAGCGTCCGCCATGGGCGTGGAAGCGCAGCTCGTCGTACCTGAGCGCGTCACTCCCGAGCGCGACGTTCGCGGTCACGCCCTCGAGGACGAAGGGCGGTACCTCCGGCCGACCACGAAGCGCGAGCACGAGCCGTGTCGATGCGAGCTTCCCGCGGAGCGCCGCGCCGTCCTCTTGCACGACGTCGAGCGCGACGGCGAGCTCGCCTTCCGTCGGGACGATCGCTCCGTCGAAGACGCCCGCGGCAACCGCATCGTGCGCCGTGACGCTTCCCGTGATCCGCACGCCGCCCCCGGGCGCCACGTCGAGCTCGAGCTTCGACGACGGGCTCGACACGACCATCGCTCCGGACACGACGGGCCCCACATCGCTCGGAGCGAGCACGAAGTCGACGGCGCCGGACACGTCGTCGGGGACCACCAGCGCGGCGCCGAGGGTCCGCGCGACGTCGCGCAGGAAGGCCGCCTCGAGCACGGTGGCGCGGAGCGCGCCGCGCATCGACGACGGCTCACGCACGTTGGCGTCGACGTCGACGATCACCTCGGCGGTGCGCGCGCGCGCGACCGCGCGAAGCACGGCGCGGTCGTCCTTCACGGACGCCTCGCCCACGAGATCACGGAGGACGACCGGCGGGACGAAGCGCGGGCGCTCGAAGCGGAATCCGATCTCGGAGGCGCGCATCCGCGCGTTCACCGCCGGCCGCCGAAGCGAGCCGCCGAGCTCGAGATCGAGCGCGACGACGTCCTCCTCGCGAGGCAATGCCTCCCGCGGCGCACGGCTCCGTCGAAGGAGCGGCGCCGGCCGGACGTGCGCGTCGACATGACCGTCGAGATCGTCTCCGGTGGGCCCCACCGCGCCGTGCAGGGTGGCCCGGATCGCCTCCGATACGATGCGGAGCTCCGCCCTTGCTCCTTCCGCAACGCTCCACGAGAGCTGGCCGTCGAGCTCCGCATCGGGCGGGACGAAGGACGGGACCTCGATCGCCTTACCTCCGACCCCGGAGACGACGTCGAGAAACGACCCCACACGCGCGTGCTCGAGCGAGAGCGCCAGCGTCGAGAGCGCCGCCGGGACCAGCAGCGCCTCGGAAGGACGTGGTCCGCTCACGTCCTCGGCGCCGTCGAACACGCCGCTGCCGGCGAATCGGCCGCGGAAGATCTCGCCGTCGAGCCGGCCTCCGTCGAGCCGCCACTCGCGCGACGAGACGAAGAGCCGTGCGCGTCCAAACATCGGCTTCGCCTCCGGTGTGTCCCTCCGCTCGCTCCACGTCGTGTTCCGGATCGCGAGCTCGCCCCAGATCCACGCCGCCTCTTCCGGCTCGGGCGCCGCCGTGAACGAGACCTCCGCGCGGAACCAGTGTGCGGCGCCTCCGAAGCCGAGCACGCCCTCGAACGCATGAAGGCGGATCGTAGGGAGACCGGCACGGCCGAGCGCAGTGATCGTCGCAGACGCACGCTCGAGGACGAGCATGCCGTGGGGCCCGATCGGGATGCGCACCCCGTCGAGGTGCACGAGCGATCCGTCGGTCGTCACGTGCGCAACGTCGGCCGCCGGTCCGATCCGATCGCGGAGCCACTGGCGGATCGTCGGGAGCCCGAGGTCGAGGAGCGCGTTTGCCAGGCTTCCGAGCAAGCGCCCGACCGGTCCGGGTCGCGCGGGCTCGTCCTGGCCGGGGGTCACACGCCCCCGGACATCAGGACGTCGGAGAGCCTCGCGAGCAACGCAATGTCGTGAACGTCGGTCTCGAGCTCCGCGACGCGCACCGTTGGCATCCCCCTCGTGTTCGTTTCGAGCACGCGCACGTTCGACGCATCGAGCGCCGCGAGCTTCATCGCGTCACCGTGCGCCTGGACGAGCCGCACCGGCGCGTCTTCCTCGAGCGTGAGGCCGCGCGCGGCGATGCCCTGCGCGGCATCCGACTCGCTCAAGCCCTGCTCCGCGTAGGGCGGCGGCACGTGGAAGCGGTTCACGACGAGGGCGCCGCGAGGCATCCGTGCCTCGTCGAGGCGCTCCGCGAAGTAGAGCACTTCTTTGATCGCGGGAGGCGTCGGGCTCGTGACGAGCACGAAGGCAACGTCGTTCGCTCGCAGCGTCTGCTGGACGCGGGCCGCACGCTCCTTGAAGCCGCCGAAGAGATCGTTGAGCTCGGCGATGAACTCCGCCATCGCCTCGAGGAAGCCACCGCCCGTGATCTTCCCGATCGTCCGCAGCACCGTCGCCGCGCTCTTCGCGATCAGGTTGAGCGAGAACTTGCCGCTGTTCTGGAACGCCTCGATGAACCACTTCATCGTCGCGGAGTCGAGCGCCTCCATGAGCCGCTCGGGGGCATCGAGGAAGTCGAGCGCGTTCGCCGTCGGAGGTGTGTCGAGGACGATGAGGTCGTAGCGGGGGTCGTCCTTCACCGCGACGAGCTTCTCCATCGCCATGTACTCCTGCGTCCCGGCAAGCGACGTGGAGACATACTTGTAGAGCTTGTTCGTGAGCAGCTTCTCCGCCTTCTCCTTCGAGGAGGAGTAGCGGATCACGAGCTCGTCGAAGGTACGCTTCGTGTCGAGCATCATGGCGGTGAGGCTGCCCTGCATCGGGACGCCCGCGGCCTCGAAACGCGCGTTGTCGACCGTGACCGCCTCGGTCGTCATCTCGGCGATCCCGAGGCTCTCCGCGAGGCGCTTCGCGGGATCGATCGTCAGGCAGAGCACCCGCTTGCCGCGCCGCGCGGCAGCGACGCTCAGCGCCGCTGCGGTCGTCGTCTTGCCGACCCCGCCCGCGCCCACGGTCACGAGGACGCGCCGCGTATCGACGAGCGTGGAGAGAGCCTCCGGCGCAGCTTCCATCGAACGTCGGCTATTAGCACGTTTGGGCCCCCATCGCGCCGCCCCATCGCGCCGCCCCATCGCGCCCGCGCCGTCACGCGAGCGTTCGCACCTCTGCGGGCGGTTGAGCCGCGAGCCCGCCAATATTCGCCGCTCCGCCAGAGCTCAGCGGAACACCCGGGCACCACTGGAGCGTCGCGCCGCTCGCGTCTCGTCGCGCTCGAGGGCAGGTGCGATGAGCCTCCGCGGCTCAGCCGCCGGGATCGTCCTCGAACTCGCCTTCGGCGAGGTTGTCGAAGCGCGTCCACTGCTTGTCGAAGCGGACCTTGACGGTGCCGGTCGGGCCGTTGCGCTGCTTGGCGACGATCAGCTCCGCGACGCCCTGCTCGGGCGTCTCCGGGTTGTAGTAGTCGTCGCGGTAGATGAAGATGATGTTGTCGGCGTCCTGCTCGATCGCGCCCGACTCGCGAAGGTCGCTGATCATCGGACGCTTCGACTTGTCGCTGCGCGTCTCGACGGCTCGGTTCAGCTGAGAGAGCGCGATGACGGGGAGCTCGAGCTCTTTCGCGAGCCCCTTCAGGCCTCGGGAGATCTCGCTGATCTCCTGCTCGCGCGAGGTGACGCCGTCGCGCCCCTTCATCAGCTGGAGGTAGTCGATGATCACGCATCCGAGCTTGCGGATCTTCTTGCCGCTCTCGTCGCGCTGGTCGTACTCGGCCTGGATGCGGCGCACCTTCGAGCGGAGCTCGAGGAGGGAGAGGCCGGAAGAGTCGTCGATCCAGATCGGCAGGTTCCCGAGCGCGCTCGCCGCCATGGTGAGCTTGTTCCAGTCGGTGGGACCGAGGAAGCCCGTACGCATCTTGCTGACGTCGACGCGCGCCTCGGCGCACACGAGACGGTTGGCGAGCTGCTCGCGCGGCATTTCGAGCGAGAAGATCGCGCAGCCGACGCCGGGCTCGTCCCAGCGCTGGCTCGGATCGTTCGCGAGCTCGTTGTGCTTCGGCTTCGCGATGTTCGACGCGAGGTTGAGGACGAAGCTGGTCTTGCCCATGCCGGGACGGGCAGCGATGATCGTGAGGTCGCCCTCGTGGAGGCCGGCCGTCTGGCGATCGAAGCGGTCGAACCCGGTGGAGACGCCCGTGATGCGGTCGCCACGCGCCACGGCGTCGTTCAGCTTCGCGAACGCCTTCTTCATGACGTCGAGGAGCTTCTCGACGCTCTGCTTCGAGGACGTTCGCGCGAGGTTGTAGATGGCCTGCTCCGCTCCGTCGATGAACGCCTGCGGGTCGCCGTAGTCGCCGTAGCCCTGGGCCGAGACGCGCTGGCAGGCGAGGATCAGCTGCCGGATGCGGTACTTCTCGTGGATGATCCGTCCGTAGGCGGCGACGTTCGCGACGACGGGGGCGGCGTCGAGGACCTGCCCGAGGTAGGGCATGCCGCCGACCTGCGCGAGGCGCTGGCGATCCTTGAGGAAGCTGCCGACCTGGACGACGTCGATGGGCGATCCACTCGATTTGAGCTCGACGCAGGCCTCGAAGATCCGGCGATGCGCCTCGGAGTAGAAGTACTCGGGCTTCAGCTCGACGACCTTGTCGAGCGCCGACGGGTCGAGCATCGCGGCCGAGAGAACGGCCGCCTCGGCGTCGAGGTCGTGCGGAGGAACGCGCCCCTCGATCGTCGGAGGGTTCTCGGGCTCTTTCGCACGCTTTTCCCACTTCTTCTCCACAGACCCGACCTCCGAAATGGCGAACGCCCCGACCGCTTCGTCCGGTCGAGGCGCGACGTCGCGCGCGATCTTCTCCTCTTCGATAGCCTGTCCGCGCAGGTGCACGCAAGGCGCGACCGGCCCTCGTCGATCGAACCGTCGCTCTCGAGATTGCGCCCACGCAGCCGACGAATTGCCGACCGGCGCGCTCGGCGACGACCGGCTCATCGCCGCGACGCGATGAGTGCACACTACAGGAATCCGTCGCCGGCCCACCTCCCCGAAGCCGGCGCACAAAAAAGCAACGGCGCGCGGTGGATGCCGCGCGCCGTCTTCGAATCAGGCTCCGGTCCGGAGCCCGATCCCGCTCACTTCTTGACGACTTCGACCTTGAGCGTCGCCGTCACGTCGGCCATCAGCTTGACCGGGATCTCGAAGGTGCCGAGGGCCTTGAGGGGCTCCGCGAGATGCATCTTCTTGCGGTCGACGGTGAGGCCCGCCTTCTTCACTTCGCTCTCGATCTCCTTGGTGGTGACCGAGCCGAAGAGCTTGTTGTCGTCGCCGACGGAGCGCGCGAGCGTGACCTTGAGCGCGCTGATCTTCTCGGCGAGGGCCTGCGCCTCCTTCTTGTTCTTCTCCGCACGAGCCACGGCGACAGCCTTCTCGTGGTTGATGCGGTTCACCTGCGCGGTCGTCGCGGGGACGGCCAGCTTGCGCGGGAGGAGGAAGTTGCGCGCGAAGCCCGGGCGGACCTTCACGAGCTCACCGGACGCACCGAGGTTCGGGACGTCGCTCTGGAGGATCACTTGAAGCGTGGTTGCCATGACAGCCTCCTTCAGCTCGTGACGGTGAAGGGAAGGAGCGCGATGTTGCGCGCGCGCTTGACCGCGAGCGTGACCTTGCGCTGGTGAAGAGCGCAGTTGCCGCTGATGCGCCGCGGAACGACCTTGCCGCGCTCCGAGACGAAGTACTTCAGCGCCTGCGGGTCCTTGTAATCAATGACCGCGGCCTTGTCCGCGCAGAACTTGCAAACGCGCTTCTTGCCACCGCGGCGGCGGCCCGGAGCGTCGGCGTTGAGGTCCGGCGTGCGGCCGAAATCCTTGTCGTCATCCATCATTGCCATGAGTCGAATCTCCTAGAGAAGAAGTCTTGGTGGGGCGGTACGGGGACGAACGGCCGATCAGGCCTCGCCCTCGCCGCCTTCCTTGGCGGCCGCAGGCTCCGCGTCCTCGCCGCCCGCCGGCGGAGCGGCGGCTTCGCCACCAGCCTCGGCAGCCTCGCCGTACTCGTCCTCGGCGCGCTCGCCGCGCATGCTGCGCGGGCCGTCACCGAAGTCGACGAGACCGAGCGCCTTCTCGCGCGACTCCTTCTCCTCTTCCTCGGCCGGAAGCTCGAGGCGCTGGAACTTGATCTCCTCGGGGTCGACCGTGACCGATTGGACGTCGACCTCGGCGCTCGTGAGGACCGTCTGGAACTTCAGGACCGAGTCCTGGAGCTTCAGGTTGCGCTCGAGCTCCTGCACGAGCCCGCCGCGTCCCACGTACTTCACGTAGATGTAGACGCCCTTCTTCTGCTTGCCGACCGGGTAGGCCAGCTTGCGGCGGCCCCACGACTCGACCTTGACGAGCTTGCCGTTGTCGCGGCCGACGACCTCTGCCACGCGGCCCTGCACCTTGTCGGCCGTGTCGGCATCGACGTCGGAACGCAGGATGTAGATCGTCTCGTATTCCTTCGACTTCAGGATCTGTGCTTCGGGCATTTCGTACTCCCTGTGGATCGCTCCGCCCCGGGAGGAGACGGAGGAGCCCGCGAGACATCTCGCGAGCAAGGATGAAAAACTGGGAAATCCCAGTCCCTGACTGGTCTTTCCCCGCGAAAAAATCGTGGAGAGTCCCAGCTGGGGGCGCGCTTCTTAGCAGCGTCGGCGTAAGCCGTCCAGCCGAGACTCTGCCGCCTGCCGCCCGGAGGGACGGGGCGAGCGGCATGGATGCGTTTACTTCTTCGTGTTGACCGCGTTCATCGCCGGCGCGATTCCCTCGGCGACGATCTTCTCGATCGCCGAGGAGGCGCGGTCGACGACGTCGGGCAGCTCCGCCCGCTCCATCGCATCGAAGTCGGCGAGCACGTAGTCCGCGACGTCCCCCTTGAAGCCGGGCGGCGGGCGTCCGACGCCTACGCGGACGCGGATGAACTCCGGCGACCCGAGGCGCTGCATGATGCTGCGGAGCCCGTTGTGTCCGGCGTGTCCGCCGCCCACCTTCAGCCGCACGTCCTGCCATGGCAGGTCGAGCTCGTCGTGGACGACGATGACCTTGGGCGGATCGACCTTCAGGAAGGCAGCCGCGGGCTGAACGCTGTCGCCCGACAGGTTCATGAACGTCTGCGGCTGAATCAGCGCGACGGGGTGACGAGCCCCGCCAGCGGCGAGCTCGCCTTTCGTCCAGACCGCGCTGAACTTCTCTTTGAAATCCGGCAGGCCGTGCGAGCGCGCAAGGCGCTCGACGACCATGAAACCGACGTTGTGCCGGTTCTTCTCGTACTTCTTGCCGGGATTGCCGAGACCAACGACGAGGTACATGGCGGGGCTCGACTCGGAGCCGCGATCGCCGCGTGGGCCGCGGCGGAAGAAGCGTTACTTCTTCTTCGCGTCCTTGCCAGCGTCCTTCTTGTCGGCCGCGGCCGGAGCCTTGCCGGCCGCCGGAGCTGCTGCCGCTGCACCGGGGGCCGCCGCCTCTTCGGTGCGATCCTTCTCGGGCGCGACGACTGCAACGAGCGTCTGCTCGGCCGGGAGACGAACTTCGACGCCCTCGGGGAGCTGCAGGTCCTTGGTCGCGATCGCGTCGCCGAGCTCGAGGGCCGTCACGTCGGTCTCGATCTTGAGCGGGATGCGGTCCGGGACGCAGCGCACGGGGATCGTGCGGTAGACCTGACGGAGGAGACCGCCGAGGGTCACGCCGACAGCCTTGCCGTTGGCGATGAGCGGAACGTCGACGTCGACGGGCTGGTCGAGCTTCACCTCCACGAAGTCGACGTGCTCGAGCGAGCGCGAGACCGGGTGATAGGTGTAGTCCTTGATCATGACGAGGAGATCGTTGCCGCCGTTGACCTTCATCTGAAGGACGGTGTTCTGGCCGCGCTCGCTCTTGAGAACGGTGACGACGTCCTTCGGCGCGACCGACAGCGTCGTCGCTGCGAGGCTCTTGCCGTACGCGACCGCGGGGATCTGCCCCGAGTTGCGGAGACGGCGAGCGGCGCCCTTTCCGGTCTCGGTCCTGGGGTTGGCGGCGACGGTGTGCATGGCGGCGGACATGGCGGGCTCCTACGAAAGACTTGCCGGTCCCTGAAATGACTTCGCGGGACTTCGGGGGGCCGGATGCTTAGCAGAGAGCCGCGGCCAGGGGTAGCGGATCTTGCTTGTTCGAACGGTCCGGGTAAGTAAGGACTCTCTTTTCCTCAGGCTTCCTTCAGGCTTTCGCCTCGCGAGGTCCATTCATGACGAGGTTCACGCTGCTCGGCCGTCGCCGCGCACCGCACGCAGAGACGGCTTCTTCCTCGAGCTCTGCCAGGCACGACAGGCTCGGCCCGCATCGCCTCCCTGGTCTCGCCCGTGGCATCACCGCCGCCGTCCTGACCGCTGCCGCGCTCTCCGTGGCCGCATGCAGCGACGACTCTTCGGAGCCCGCTGGCGCCAATCTGTCCGAGCGCTACCGCCAGCTCGCCGACAACCTCGGGCCGACGCTCGCCAGCTTGAAGTCGAGCGCGACCACGCCCGGTCCGATTGCACCGGCGGACCTCGGCGAGGTCGCTCGCGTCCCGAAGAACCTGACCGGCGGCGTCGACATCGCCGTCGAACAGAACGGCAAGCGCGGAGAGAAGGCGGCGAACATCGACGCGACCGGCGGTGCCGAGACCGTCTCGATCTTCGTCCCCGACGCCCCGACCGGGACCGGAACGTCGGCCAGCCTCCCCTCCTTCGCGGCATGGAAGGGCGATGCGGAGTCGAAGGACGCTGGGCTCTGCTATCTCGCCTGGACCAAGGGCGCGTCCTGGTTCGTCGCGTCGAAGTGCGGCGACACCTCGGGCGCCTGGGTCTGCCAGGTATCGAGCTCCGAGGCCGCATGCAGCGCGTGCAACGCGGCCGGAGAATGCGCGCCGTGCGACATGGCGCAAGGCTCGTTCACTTGCGCGTGGCCCTGAGCGGGCGCGGCTGATTCAGCGAGGGCCCGCGAGCGAGCCCCCAGCGAACGACGTCGAGCTCGAGCTCGAGCCGCCGCGTGGCCGGAGAGCCAGACTTGCTGGCTCGTCCGGCGCTCGCGACGGTCAGGTCAGGAGAAGAGCGAGCTGACGGAGTCGGAATTGTGGATGCGCTTGATCGCCTCGCCCAGGAGACGAGCCATGCTGACCTGCTTGATCTTCGAGCAGGTCTTCGCTGCCTCGCTCAGCGGGATCGTGTCGCTGACGATGACCTCGTCGAGCGGCGAGTCGACGATGCGCTGAATGGCCGGGCCCGAAAGGACGCCATGCGTGGCGCAGGCGACGACGCGCGTTGCGCCGTGGTCGACGAGGGCACGCGCCGCGCCCGTGAGCGTGCCGGCCGTGTCGATCATGTCGTCGACGATGATGCACTGCCTGCCCTTCACGTCACCGATGAGGTGCATGACCTCGGAGACGTTCGCGCGCTCGCGCCGCTTGTCGATGATCGCGAGGCTCGCGTTCAGGCGCTTCGAATAGGCGCGGGCGCGCTCGACGCCGCCGGCGTCCGGCGAGACGAACACAGCCGACGAGTCGAAGTTCTTCTTGAGGTAGTCCTCCATCATGATCGGCAGCGCGTAGAGGTGATCGAAGGGGATATTGAAGAACCCCTGGATCTGCCCCGCGTGGAGATCGACGGAGACGACACGGGTGACGCCCGCGGCCTGGATGAGGTCGGCGACGAGCTTCGAGGTGATCGGCGTTCGAGGCGCGACCTTTCGGTCCTGGCGCGCGTAGCCGTAATACGGGATGACCGCCGTGATGGTCGCGGCCGAGGCACGACGCAGCGTGTCAGCCATGATCAGGAGCTCCATCACGTGATCGTTCACGGGGCTCGACGTCGGCTGGATGATGAACGCGTCGACCCCGCGCACGTTCTCGTTGATCTCGCAGAAGGTCTCGCCATCGCTGAAGCGCTGGACCTTCACCTTCCCAAGCGGAGTCTCGAGGTAGCTCCCGATCTGGGCCGCGAGCTCGGGGTTCGCGTTACCGGAGAAGAGGCAGACCTTCTTGAACACGGGCGAACGCCTCCTGGCGAAAAAGCCCTGATATTCGGGGCTCTTTGAGCGCGTGCTCTACCCCCCGCTTCGGGTCATGTCAACGGACCACCTGTGCGTTTCGACACGATCTCCGTTTTGCCGGGAGTTGTGTGCACGGGCTAGCTGCAAGTCCGTCGCGGATGGCCCGCGAAGAGCGACGACGGGGCGCGTGTCGAGCGATCGCGCCCCGCACGCGGTGGGCGTAGCCAGGACACGCAGCGCGGATCGAGCGCGCACGTCGATCGTCGTTCGTGGACCGGCGACGGATCGACGTCGCCGGCGCGCCATCACCGAAGCATCTTCGCGCACTCGGTGCGCGGGCCGGTCTTCCCTTCCTTCACGCACGAAGAGTAGGCGCGGCGCGCTTCGGTGATGTTGCCCTTCTCCTGATAGGCGGCGCCGAGGATCAGCCACGCCTCGCCATCGGTGGGATCGAGCTTCACCGAGCGCTCACCCGCTTCGATCGCGTCGGCGATCTTCCGCTTCTCGAGGGAGGAGCGAGCCTTCGCCTTCGCCTCCTTCGCGTCGCCCGTGACCTCATCGGCCTTGGTCTCCGGCGTCGCGTTCGCGTTCGCCGGCTCCGCGACGACCGCAGGCGCGTTCGCCGGCTCCGCGGCGGCCGCAGGCGCGTTCGCGGGCTCCGCGGCGACCGCGTTCGCCGGCTCCGCGGTGGCCGCAGGCGCGTTCGCGGGCTCCGCGGTGATCGCGTTCGCGTTCGCAGGCTCGGCGGTGGCGGTGACGGTGGTCGTGGACGTCGGCGCCGCCGCGGTGGGCTCGGCCATCGGTGCAGCGGCCGATGCCGCGGCCTTGGGAGAAGCCGGCGGCGCCTCCGCCGTCGCGACGACCGCCGCTCCGCGCGCCGCCGTCGCCGGGACCGACACGGGCGCCTTCGACGACATCGTCGTGCGCGCGATGGCCGCGACACAGAGGAGCGCCGCCGCGGCGACCGCCCACTTCACGTAGCGCACGAAGCGGGCACGACGCTCGACGACGTGGGGCTCGGACTTTCGCTTCGCCTTGTCCGGTACGGTCAGCGCGTCGCCCTCGAACGCGTCGCTGGCGTGATGCGAGACCTCCCCTTCCGAGAAGAACTTCTCGTCGACGCCGATGTCGCCGACGGGCGGGACGCTGACGTCGTCGGGCTCCGCAGCCGCGGCCTTGGCCGCCTCCCCCTTCGCCGCGCCCTTCTTCTTGTTCTTCTTCCCACCCGACGTGACGTCGCGGCCCTTGGCCTCTTCGGTCTTCGCCTTCTCCGGGTTGACCGGCTCCGCGGCGACGGGCTTCGGGCTCGGGAGCGGGTCCTCGATCACCTTTACCGGCTCCGCAGGCCGCGTGGCGATCGGCTCGGTCTTCTCCGGTGTGTCGGTCTTCTCCGGCGTCTCGACTTCCGGCGTCTCGATTCTCTCCGGTGCGGCGGCCTCGGCGAGCGACGATCCCAAGGCGAGCGTCGAGGCGAGGCTGCGCTTCGTGCTCGCGCCCTCGGCGTCGTCGGCTTCGGCGTCGTCGACCTTCGCGGCGGAGCCGAAGGCGAGCGTCGAAGCGAGGTCCGGCTTCGCTTTCGGTTCGCCCTGCTCCTGCTGCCCGTCGTCCTTCGCTTCGACGCCCTGCGCCTCGCTCGCCGGCGTGTCGGGAGCCTTCGCCGAGCCGAGCATCATCGTGGACGCGAGCGCCTCGCGCTTCTCCTCGGGCGTGGCGACGGGCTCCTCGGGCGTGGCGACGGGCTCCTCCGGGCTCGGCAGCGGAGGCACGCTCGTCTTCTCGAGCGTCTCGAGCGCCGCGGCCGGATCCAGCGGCGCAGCTCGCTCGGCCGACGACCCCGCCGGCGTGACGACATCCACCGCGCCCTTGGCCTCGAGGGACGGCGGGATCAGCGACTCGGCTGTCTCGGACGGCGGCGGCTCGGACGGAGAGATCCCGACCACGACCCGGGGCGTCTTGGCCGCGCCGATCTCCGTGGCGAGCGCCTCCACCGACGCGGGCGGCGCCGTCGAGCCGATCAGGGGTCGCGACGACCGGCTCCGCCTGCTTGAACGTCCCTTTCTCATTTCTCCTCGTCGACCCGGGGTGGTGGTTGGAGCCGTCCCCAACGTGGCGGCGCGATCATCTGCAAGCATCGTGCACGAGGGCTGTTCCTCACGGCTGCCCGTGCTCTTCGACCGAAGTTGGCGTATTGGAACGTGCGCACAACCCACCGTCAACGCACGCACGACGAACCGATCGAAAAATCAACGCGGGCCGAACGCCCACGTCCACGGGCTGCTGGCTCGCCCGCCCGAGGCCCGTACCACGTTGCGCCAGGTTGAGCCGCGAGAGCAACGCACCCGTGAATACACGACGCCGGGGACGACCGACACGAGCCGGTGGTCCAAACAAACCAGGATCGAAGCGAGACACGACTGACATGGCGTCGAGGCCGAAGCAGCGAGACGAGGGAATGCGTGGACGTCCAGCGAAAGGGATGGCCGACGTGGCCGTGTCCCGTCGCGGACTCGATTCGGTCCGTCGAGGACACCCGTGGCTCTTCCGGTCCGCGGTGGTCCAGGTTTTTGGGGCTGGCGCCTCGAAAGGCGGCCCTCCCGTCGGAGGCTCGATCGTAAACATCGTCGACGAAGCGGGCCAGGCCCTGGGCTGCGGCATCTGGGACCCGGTCTCGCCGATCGCCGTCCGCGTCTGGTCCCTCGACCCGAGCGCGCGCCTCGATTCCCAAATGTTCCGCGCGCGCCTCGAACGTGCCATCGAGGTCCGGCGAAGGCTCTTCGCCGACGGGCTGACGACGGCCTACCGGCTCCTCAACGGAGAGGGAGACCGTGTACCGGCGTTCGTAGTGGATCGCTACGCGGACGTTGCAGTTCTCCGCATCGACGGCGACGCGGCAAAGGCGGTCTCTGCGGAGCTCCTCCGCGACGTCGAGGCGCCGCTGCGCGCGCACGGGATCACGACGCTCCTCGAGCGCACGGGCCGTCGGGGCGAGGCGCCGGAGATCCGCCCGCTGTTCGGTCCGGCTCGCGAGAAGGTCGAGGTGAAGGAGCACGGGATCCCCTTCATCGTCGACCTCGCGCGCGGCCAGAAGACCGGCGCCTTCCTCGATCAGCGCGAGAACCGCCGCCGGATCGGCGAGCTCGTCGCCCGCCGCGCGCGCTCGTCGGGCCGGCCCGTTCGCGTCCTCAACCTGTTCTCGTACACCGGCGGCTTCTCGCTCCATGCCGCGCTCGCGGGCGGCACCGTCACGAGCGTCGACGTCGCCATGGCGGCACATGCGACCGCGCAGGAGAGCTTCCGTCTCGCCGGCGTCGATCCGCGCGCGCACACCTTCGTCAGCGCCGACTGCTTCGCGTGGCTCGAGGCGGCAGCGAAGCGCGGCGATCGCTGGGACGTCGTGATCAGCGATCCGCCGAGCTTCGCGCCGAGCGAGAAGGCGAAGCCGAAGGGGCTCGCGGCGTACCGCTCGCTGCATCGTGCCTGCGCGGATGTGCTCGCCGAGGGCGGCACCTTCGTCGCGGCCTCCTGCTCCAGCCACGTGACGGCAGAGGACTTCGCCGGCACCCTCGACGACGCCGCGCTCGGCCGTGCCGACCTGCGTCTGCTCGAGCAGTTCGGACCGCCCGCCGATCATCCGACGCTGCCGGCGTTCCCCGAGGGGCGCTACCTGAAGCTCGTCGTGCTCGAGTAAGAGGACGACGGACGAGGTCCATTTGGGGCGGCGCCCCAACCACCCGCAGTGGTGCCCCAACCACCCGCAGAGGTACCCCAACCGCCAGCAGTGGTGCCCCAACCACCCGCAGAGGTTGGCCTTCGGCCCGCGTCGAACCGGCCCCCGAGCGCGGCGAAGCCGGCGCCGTGCTATCTCTCGAGCCGCCTCGAGGGTCCATGAAGGTCGATCGCTTCCTCGTCGACAACCGTGCTGGGTGGCGTCTCGCCGTCACGCGGTATCGCGCTGCGCGCGAGCCGAAGGGCCGGCCGGTCCTCATCGTGCCCGGCTACGGGATGAACTCGTACATCTTCAGCTTCCATCCGAACGGGCCCTCGATGGTCGAGTCCCTGGCCGCTCGCGGGATCGAGGTGTGGACGGTCGACCTGCGCGGACAAGGCCGCTCGATCCGCGCCCGCGGGCACCATCGTTACGACATCGGCGACCTCGCCGTGGAGGATCTCGGCGCAACGATCGCTCACATCCTCGCGAACACGGCGACGCGAGCGACGAAGCTCGACCTCGTCGGGTGCAGCCTCGGCACGGCCCTCGCGTTCGCACACGTCGCGGTGGTTGCCGATGCTCCCGTTCACGCCCTCGTGTCGATGGCGGGTCTCGTCACCTGGCGGGACGCCCATCCGCTCGTCCGCTTCGCGTTCGGCTCACCGCGTGTCGCGGGCTTGATGCGGATGAAGAACACCCGTCGCATCGCTCGCTTCGCCCTCCCCGTCGTGTCGAAGCTCGCGCCGTCGCTCCTCTCGATCTATCTCAACGAGCGCTCGACGGACCTGTCTCAGTCCGCGCGCATGGTGCAGACGGTCGAGGATCCCCACCCGATCATCAACCGCGAGATCGCCGAGTGGATCCGCCGCGGCGACCTCGTCGTCCGCGGGGTGAACGTCTCGGCGCGGCTCCCCGAGATGAAGCACCCGTTCTTCTGCGTGGTCGCGAACGACGACGGCATCGTCCTGCCCGCCACTTCCCGGCACACGTTCGACACGATCGGGTCGACCCACAAGGACATCCTCTTCGTCGGCGACGCGGACATGCCGGTCGCCCACGCGGATCTCTTCCTCTGCAAGGCCGCCCAGCCCCGCGTCTTCGCGCCGATCGCCGACTTCCTCCTTCAGGCCTGAGAGAAAGCGCTGGCGAGAGCGGCTCTGCTCAGCGCGCCTCGAGCTCGTAGAAGAGGACGTTCGCGTCCTTCTTGCACCAGATCCCGCAGCCGACCTCGATGTAGTGCTTCGAGAGGCGCGAGCGGTACCAGGCGCCGGTGCGCTCGTGCACCTTCACGTCCGTCCGCGTCCCGTCGCAGACCTCGCGGAGGTCCCGCTTCGTGATCGCCTCGAGGTAGAGGAAGCCGCTCGTCATCGCGGCAAGGTTCTCGATCGCCTTCGCCGCGCCGGCATCGTCGACGTACGGCAGGACGCCCTGGCAGACGACGAGGTCGAACTGCTCCTTCGCCCGCCACTTCGTGATGTCGCGCTGCTCGTGGCCGTACTCGCGGCACGCGTGTGCGCTGTACTCCGTCGAGCGGTAAGCGACGCCGGGCCGCTTCTTCGTAAACCAGTCGCGCCAGAGCCCTACCCCCGCCCCCACGTCGAGCACGGTCTCGAGCGGGTGCTGCCACCACTCGATGAACGAGACGACGGCAGTGCAGAGCTTGGCGACCTCGGCCGCGGAGTGGACGCGTGTCTGCGCGCTCCCGTAGTAGCGGTCGTAGTAGTCGGAGTCGAACGGCTCGGAGCTCTTCGCAGCGCGTGCAGGCATGTGGGCGGTCATTCGTATCGCAACGCGTCGATGGGATCGAGCTGCGATGCCTTCCGAGCGGGGTAGAGGCCGAACACGACGCCGACGAGCGCGCTGAAGACGACCGAGATCCCGATCACGTCGACCTGGATCTGCATCGGCCAGCGGAACTTGTCCGCCAGCCAGCTCGCCGTTCCGACGCCGATCGCGACGCCGAGGAGGCCTCCTGCGAGCGAGAGCACGAGCGCCTCGACGAGGAACTGGAGGAGGATGCTTCGGGGCTTCGCGCCGATCGCCATCCGGAGGCCGATCTCGCGGGTCCGCTCCGTCACGCTGACGAGCATGATGTTCATGATCCCGATGCCGCCGACGAGGAGCGAGACGGCGGCCACGCTGGCGAGCAGCGTCGTCATCGTCTCGGTGCCCTGCTGCTGAGCGCTCGCCACTTCGGAGAGGTTGCGGATCGAGAAGTCGTCCTCGCCGCCCGGCGCGATGTGGTGACGATCGCGGAGAAGCGCCTTCACCTCCTCGAGCGCGCGCTGGGTGGTGTCCGACCCGGTGGCCTGCACGTGGATCGAGCCGACGAGGAACTTGCCGAGGCCGCCCTGGATCCGCTGGGCGAACGTCGTCATCGGGATGAAGGCGGCGTCGTCGTAGTCCTGGCCGTTCGGCGACTGGCCTTTCCGATCGAGGACGCCGACGACGGCGAAGGGCGACTTGCCGATGCGGACCGTCTGGCCGACCGGGTTCGCGGAGCTCCCGAACAAGCGCTCCACCACGGTCTGCCCGAGGAGCACGACCTTCGATCCGGCGTCGACGTCGGCCTGCGTGAAGATGCTGCCGGTCGCGACCGGCCAGTTGCGGATCTCGAAGTACTCGGGCGACGTCCCGGTGACCGAGGTCGTCCAGTTCAGCTCGTCGCTGACGATCGACTGGTTCGAGCGCAGCTGCGGAGCCGCCGCCTTGACCGACGGCACCTCGGTCCGGATCGCCGCGAGGTCGTCCCACGTGAGCGTGGGCATGCTCCCGAAGCCGCCGAACGATCCGCCTGCAGTCGTCGAGCCCGGCATCACGATGAGGAGGTTCGTGCCCATCGCCGCGAAGGCCTGCTCCACCTGCGCCTTGGCGCCGGCGCCGATCGCCATCATCGCGATGACCGCGGCGACGCCGATGATGATGCCGAGCGTCGTGAGGAACGACCTCATCTTGTTCCGGAGCACCGCCCGGAGCGCGACCACGATCGTGACGAAGGGGTTCATCGCGCCTCCCTCACGGGTACTCTCTCTTCTCGACGGAGACGCCGCTGCTCGAAGGCGACTCTGTGCGCGCAGGCCGCGGCACCTGCTTACGATCCGTGACGACGTTGCCGTCCTTCACGACGATCACGCGTGAGGCGCACTCGGCGATGTCCGGCTCGTGCGTGACGAGGACGATCGTGATCCCGGCCTGGCCCAGCTCCTGGAAGAGCGCCATCACGTCGACGCTCGTCTGCGAGTCGAGGTTGCCGGTCGGCTCGTCGGCGAGGATCACTTTCGGCTCGCCGACGAGCGCGCGCGCGATCGCGACGCGTTGCTGCTGCCCGCCGGAGAGCTGCGCGGGCGTGTGATCGAGGCGGGCGCCCAGACCGACGCGCTCGAGCGCATGTGCGGCGCGACGATGGCGCTCGCGACCGCCGACGCCGCGGTACACCAGCGGCAGCTCCACGTTCTCGAGCGCGCTCGTCCGCGCGAGGAGGTTGAAGCTCTGGAAGACGAAGCCGAGGACCTCGCTCCGCACCTCCGCGAGCTCGTTCCTGTTCATCTTCGCGACCTCGCGGCCGGCGAGCCGGTACGAGCCGGACGAAGGCCGATCGAGGCAGCCGAGAAGGTTCATCAACGTCGACTTCCCCGAGCCGGACGAGCCCATGATTGCGACGAACTCGCCCGGGTAGACATCGAGCGAGACGCCGCGCAGTGCATGCACCTCGACGTCACCGGTCTTGTAGACCTTCTTGACGTTCGCGACGCGGATGAGGGGTTCTTCGATCACGAGAGCGCCCGACTAGAACATCCGCCCCATGCGCGCAGGCGGCCCGGAGCTCGCAGGTTTGCCGGCAATGTTCGCCTCCAGGATGACGAGGTCGCCCTCCGCGAGGTCGCCGGAGACGACCTCGGTGATCGTCCCGTCGGAGAGCCCGGTCTTCACCTCGACGACCGCGGGACGGCCGCTGCGAAGCACGTGGAGCGTGCGCGTATGGGCATCGGCCCCGTCGGCGCCCGGCTTGCGGGCGAGCTTGCCCGCGGGCGGTGCCGCCCCGGCCGCGGTCACGGAGAGCGACACCGCCGGCGAGGCGTTCGAGGCCAGCGCCGACGCGACCTCGGACGGGGGCTTGAAGCGCATCGCCGCGTTCGGGATCGCGAGGACGTCGCTCTTCTCGGCGAAGATGATCGTCGTCGTCGCCGTCATGCCGGGACGGAGGCGGAGGTCGTCGTTCTCGACGTCGATCACGGCGTCGTAGGTGACGACGTTCTGGACCGTCTGCGCCGCGTTGCGGATCTGGGAGATCCGCCCCTTGAAGCGCTGTCCCGGGAACGCGTCGACGGTGAACCACGACTCCATCCCCGGCTGGAGGCGCCCCACGTCGCCCTCCGCCACGCTCGTGTGGACGCGCATCTTCTTGAGGTCCTCGGCGATCGTGAAGAGGACCGGCGCCTGGAGCGATGCAGCCACGGTCTGACCGACGTCGACGCTGCGCGAGATCACGACTCCGTCGATCGGCGAGATGATGTTCGTGTACGAGAGGTTCACCTGCGCCTGGTGCAGCGCCGCGCTCGCCTGCTGGAGCGTAGCCTTCGCGACCTCCGTCTGCGCGACAGCCACCGCCGCGTTCGTATCCGCGGTCTGGAGCTCGGCGGCGGAGGCAAGCCCCTGTTCGGTGAGCGACTTCGCCCGCTTGAGCACGAGGTCGGCATCACGCTGCTGCGCCTCGGCGCGGACGACGCCCGCCTTCGCAGCGGCGAAGTTCGCCCGCTCACGCTCGACGGCGGCGGTGAAGAGCTGCGGATCGATCTTGGCGATCACCTGCCCCTTCTTCACCTCGGAGTTGAAGTCGGCGGTGAGCGAGGCGACCCGCCCGCTCACCTGAGCGCCAATCTGCACGGTGACGGTCGCCTCGAGCGTGCCGCTCGCCGTCACGCGAGCCACGATCTTGCGCTTCTCGACGGGCGCCGTCCGGTACGTGACTTCGGGGGCGGTGCGGCTCGATCGCCACCTGTAGACGCCGAACGCCACACCGGCCAGCACCAGGACGAGGATGACCCAGGACACGGCCTTCTTGAGCATGAAGCCGTCGGATCTTAGGGCGTCCACGGCGCGAAGCGGGATGAAAGCCGACGAGCCGTAGATCGTTTCGCCTCCGGCCGCGTTCAAAGGCAAAGGCGGCACGGCAGAGCCGTCTCGCGAGCCGCACGCCGGCAACGTCCTCCGTCCGACGTCCGGGCGAGCAATGACGCGCGATCTCAACGCTTCGTGACGCCCGCAGGCCGGGCGAAAGGATTTCGCATGCGCAAGGTGACGGCCACGAGGCTAGGGCTGGGTCTGGTGATGGCTCTGCTCGGTTCGGGGTGCGGCAGCTCGAGCGTCGGGGCGACACGAGCCACGACGGCGACGGCTGGGACACGAGCGTCATCGAACGACCAGGGCATCGCGAGCGACGGCACGAGGGTGGAGCAGGTGGAGCCGCTGGAGCCGGCCGACGCGAAGCGGGCGAGCCAGAGCGGACCGTGGATCGGAGCCTCGGCCGAGGGTGAGATGCTGATGGCGAGCACGCGCGAGACGTTCCTCGGCGTTTGGGTCGACGTCCCGGAGATCCGACCTGCGGCCCGACCACCGATGGAGCTCGCGCTCGTCGTCGACACCTCCGGCTCGATGGCAGGCGCCAAGATCGAGAACGCGCGACACGCGGCCTCGATGCTCGTCGGCAAGCTGAAGGACGGTGACATCGTCGCGCTCGACGTCTTCTCCGACACCGCGCGCACCATCGTTCCCCCGACGCGGCTCACCGCGACGTCCCGCCAGCAGATCCTCCGTGCGATCGCCGGACTGACCGTGAGCGGCTCGACGAACATGTTCGACGGCCTCACCCTCGCCGAAGGTCAGGTCGCTGCCGCGCCGCCCACGCATCCCCTCCGCCGCATCGTGGTCATCTCCGACGGCATCGCGAACGTCGGGCCGTCGTCGCCCGAGACGCTCGGCGCGATCGCGGAGCGTGGCCTCCGCTTCCGAGCGCAGGTGACGTCCCTCGGCGTGGGCAACGACTACGACGAGCGCACGCTCAACGCGCTCGCCGTCAAGTCGAGCGGCCGCCTCTATCACCTCGCCGAGCCGCGCGAGATGGCGAGCATCCTCGAAGGAGAGCTCCGTCTACTCGACGCGACGCTCGCGAGTGACTCGTTCGTCGAGATCGTCCCGGCGCCCGGAGTGCAGCTTCTCGGCGCCGACGGCATCCGAGCGGATTGGCACGACGGTGGAGCGCTGCGGATCCCGCTCGGCGCGCTCCACGCGGGCCAACATCGAGAGGCGCTCGTACGCGTCCGCATCACGGATCCGGCGACGTTCGAAGGGCAGACGCGCTCACTGGCGAGCGTACGCCTTCGGTTCCGCGACGCGCAGGACAGCGACCTCGAGCGGGTGCAGGAGGTCGTCGCGCGCACGCAGCTGACGAGCGACGCGGCGGCCGTCGCGAGCCACGTGAGCTCGCGCACGAAGGCGATCGTCGCGATCCAGGAGTCGGCGAAGCTCCAGATGGCCGCCGCGCAGCGGATCAACGACGGCCAGTTCATGGACGCGGAGAAGGAGCTCGCCCGCGCGGAGGCATCGCTTGCGGCGCAGGCCAGCGTCGTCACGGCTCCGGCGGAGAAGAGGCGCATCGCGGAGGCGCAGACCAAGATCGCGACCGCACGCGCGACGACCCGAGCGCTGCCGAGCAAGCCGGCGGCGGCTCAGCGCAAGGGCGCGCTCGAGCTGAACGCGGACGGCATGCGCGACATGGGCTTCTGAGACCAGCTTCGACCGCTGGATCGCTGGCGATCCCCCACACCCGGGGCGGCAAGGACGGCGACACCGCGCCAGCCAGGGTCCAACACCGTGAAACCACGCGTGTAGGATTGTGTCGCCAGTGTGGCATCAAGGTTGCCATACGGTGGCACGATGCGCTTTTGCTCGCTCGTCGCCGCACTGCTGCTCTCGGCCTGCGCCGTGTCGAACGCGACGAGCCAGAGCGTATCGGAAGCCGAAGACGAGCTCCGGGGGACGACGACGAAGGTCGTCGAGAGTCGTCCGCTCCCGATCGTCGAAGTGTCGGGATTGGGGCAACGTCGTATCGACGGCGCGATGACGTACCTGGCGATCGGAGACTCGTCGCCGACCATCGTGACGTTCTCGATCGGGGAGGATGGCGATGTCTCCGACGTCCAGCCGCACGACCTGACGCGCCTCTTCGGTCGCAAAGCCCCGCAGTGGGAAGCCGTCGCCGGCGACGCGGCCGGGCGAGTCTTCGTCCTGGCGGAGTCGACGAGCACGATCGCGGTGCTCGACCCGCGACTCGAGGACGTCACGCACACGATCCGGCTCGAGATCCCGTCGTCGTTCCCGCTCGCGAGCGCGTGGGCGGCGGACGAGAACTCACGCGGAGAGGGCCTCGTGCTCCTCGCGAACGGGCACGTGCTGGTCGCGAAGGAGAAGAACCCGCCGGCGATTGTCGAGCTCGGCCCTCGCGGCGCGGCCCCCGAGGGGTTCCGGCCGGAGCTCGCGCTCGGCGATCGACCGTTCTCTTTGCCCGCCTCCGGCGAGAGCGAGCTCGTCGCGCTGAAGCACTGGGTGCTGAAGGCGAAGGACGCGAAGCCGATCGGCGACATCTCCGAGCTCGCCGTCGACGGTGACGGCCGGCTCTACCTCCTGAGCGATCAGGGCCGCGCGATCGCGCGCCTCGAGCGGGAGCTCGAGCCCGCGGAGGACAAGATCGACGTGAAGGCGCTCTTCTCGCTTCCGTCGAAGGTCGCCAAGCCGGAGGGCCTCGTGTTCGCTTCTGGTACGCCGTTCATCGCGACCGACGGCAAGAAGGTCGCCGCGGACGCGCTCTACGAGCTCGAGCCGCTCTTCTGACGATCCGACGACGCGCTCGGTCCGCTCTCCGCTGCGCAACGACCGTAAGGGCAGCCCGCAGGGTCGGGCGCGCGCATACCTCCACGCGAACTGCTCGCACCGGCATCGCCCGGCCGCCCTCTGCGCATGCCTCCGCTCGCAACCTCAGTCGTCGACCGGCCGGCCATCGAGCAGATCCGTATCGGGATCAGGGGCTGATTCATGCTCGACCGCCCGCCGACCGCGATCGACATGGTATCGCGATGATACCGAGGGTAGAGTCAGTGACGTGAGTGAATCGCGGCCACCTCCGGGGCCTCCGTCCGTTCGGGATCCATCGCTCGGGGGACAACACGGCGGTGGCACCTCACCACGTTCCCTGCCCACGCCCCCGCTCGGGCGGCCGGCCACACATCCGAGCGGCATCGTCCCGTCACCGATCATCCCCGCCGCTCCGTCGTCCCAGCCGGGACACATGATGGGGCCGCTGGCGGCGCCCTCCCCTGCTCCGCCGGGGCCATACGGGCCCGCGCCGATGACGCCAGGTGCACCGCCCGCGCCGGCGATGAACCCCTACCAGAGCCAGGTCATCCCGCCGTCGCACCCGTATCCGCAGCCGTATCCGCCGACGGCGACCCCTGCGCACGGCGTGCCGATCCCTCAGCCGGCGCACGTCCCCCCGCAGGTCCATCCTCGAAAGCCGGACCGTGGGACACTCCCGGCGATCCCCGCGGTGACGACCCCGCAGATGCCCCACGTCGCGCCCGTGAGCCCGGCTCCGGCGCCGAGCCGCCCCGCGACCGGTACCATCCCGGTGACGCCGGTGCGCCCGGGCTCGTTCCCGACCTCGAACGTCGCGCCCCCGCGGATCATGGTGCAGTACCCGCAGGTCGGCTCGAAGCTGCCCGGCACGCGCGGGACGTACGAGGTGCGGGACGTCATCGGCTCCGGCGAGTTCGGCGCCGTCTACGAGTGCATCGGCCCGTTCGATCAGATCTACGCCGTGAAGATGGTGCGGCCGTCGAACCGACCGTACTCCGAGGTGCATGCCGAGTGGGCGCGCGAGGTCCAGCGGCTGTTCTCGCTCCGCCATCCGAACGTCGTCTACATCTACGACTCGTTCACGCACGACCACCTCTTCTATCTCGCCCTCGAGCGGTGCGATCACCCGCTCAAGATGATGCTCGGCACGCCGATGCAGGAGGGGCTCGTCCTCGAGATCTCGCGACAGCTCCTCGCCGCCGTCCAGTTCCTCCACGACAATGAAGTCGTTCACGACGACCTCCACGGCGGCAACGTCCTCATCACGCACACCGATCGCCCGACGGTGAAGATCAGCGACTTCGGGATCAGCAACGAGCTTCGCGGCATGACGGCGGTGAGGCCGAACATCGTCCATCACGCGATCATGGCGCCGGAGATCCTCGTGACCGGCTACACGAGCCGCCAGAGCGACCTCTACCAGGTCGGTCTGCTCATGTACTGGATGCTCACCGGCGAGTCGGCGATGCAGCTCGACGTTCCCTACCAGGAGCTCGTGCGCCAGGTCTCCGAGGGCGAGCCTCGCCAGCGCGCCGAGCAGCTCGGGACTCCGCTCGGACAGCTGATCGCGAAGATGCTCCGTCGGCGCGAGGCGTTCCGATACTCGAGCGCGCGCGAAGTCTGGGCGGACCTCCGCGAGCTGCCCGCATGGAAGCAGCGGCATCTCTTTCCTGCGAAGTGATCGATACCCGACGCAGGGCCGAGTGATGGCACCTGCCCGCAGCGGCGATGCACGCAACGAAGCGCGCCACGAGACCGACGCGTTGCGGGGTGTTGCCATCATCGATGGCACGCTCTCACCAAAAGCGCCTTGGAGCCCTGTTCGCCGAGCGGATCGCGTGACCGACTGAGCTAGACTGCAGGCTCCGATGTCGAACGGGAGCGCGCAGGCAGATGGCGCGATCGCGACGTATCGGGTGCTGCGAGAGCTCGGCGAGCGATCGCAACGCTCGTATGCCGCTTTGCGCGGCGACGGCTCGCTCGTCGTGCTCCATCGCTTCACGCGCGGAGCGGAACACGGCGACGGCGAGCGCGAGCTCGTCTCCGCCGAGCAGATGGCACTTCTGCTCCGCGATGCCCGCTGCCTCGCGAAGAACTGGCACCCCAACGTCGCGCGGGTCCGTCATGTCGACCTCGCGACGGAAGTACTCCACGTCGCGACGGACCTCGTCGACGGAGTCACCCTCGACGAGCTCCTCTCGATTGCGAGCGCCAGGCGTGCCCACCCGGAAGAGCCGGCGCTCTCGCACGCGGTCGTTGCGCGAATCTTCCTCGATGTCCTTGCGGGCCTCTCCGCCCTCCACGCGCTGCGAGACGGGATCAACGCGCCCCTCGATGCGTTCCACGGCGAGCTCTGCCCCGCGAACGTGGTCGTCGGCAAGGACGGCGTCGCCCGGATCGTCAACGTGTTCCGCCCGCGTCCCGTGACGATCCGCGCGACGAGCGAAGCCCTCGGCTATGCATCGCCCGAGATCCTCGCCGGCGAGATCGAACAAGACGCTCGCGCCGACATCCATGCCGTCGGCGTGATGCTGTGGGAAGCGCTGGCGGAGCGCCGCCTCTACGACGAGACCAGCCCTGGTCGAATCGCCCAGCGACAGCGGGAGGAGGAGATCGCGCCTCCGAACGCACGCCTCGCCGACGTCGCGATGCGCGCGCTCGCGTTCGATCCGGCGCTCAGGTATCGCACGGCACATGAGATGGCAGCGAGCATGCGCGCGCTCGCGGGGACGGTCGCCTCGGGGAGCACGGTCGCGCAGATCGTGACCGACTTCGCGGGCGACCGCATCCGCTCGCGCCGAGCCAACCTCGATCCACAATCGTCGGGCCAGCGCCGCGTCCCCGCCAGGCTCCGGAAAGCGAGCTCCGGGACGCACCCGCGCATGCCGTCGGATCCGCTGCTCGCCGCACGCCCGCCGTCGGCACCGTCTCTCGGTGCGATGAGCGCACGCGAGATGGGGATCGTTGCGCCGCTGCCGCGTCTGGACGCCGACCTCGAGCCCGGTCCGCTGCCGCCTCGGCACGCGAGCTCGGCGCCGCCGCTCGCGACGGACGAAGCTTCGCGGCCGCCCAACGCCCCCGCACACGAGCTTCCGCTTCCAGGGAAAGCGACCGTCTCGTCGCTACCACCTCCGGACGAGGACGAGGACGACCTCCCCGGGCCGCGCGAGAGCACGCCTGATGACGAGTACCTCGCTAGCCTCGCGACGGACCTGCGCGGGCCACGCTCGTCGAGCACGGTCCTCGACGAGCTCGGCGCCGCCGACGACGACGACGATGACGACCTCGATGCGCTCGCGACCGCACGCGAGGTCACGCTGTCGAAGCGCGCGATCACGCCCGCTCCCGAACCGCACACGATCTCGCCCGAGCTGCCTGCGGTCGCGCCCGTCCCGCCGTCGCCGCCACGAGCGCCTTCGACGCGAACACCGTTCGTGGTCGACGTCCTCCCGAACGCGCTCGAGCCGACGAGCGACGTCGACGAAACACCACGGTGTTCACGTCCGCGCATCGCGCTCGCCATCGCCGCGGCGATCGTCCTCGCCGGCGTCGGCGCGGCGATCCTCGCGCTCCAACCTGCGCCGATCGCGCCGACGGCGGCCGCGCGTGCGCCCGACCCGCCGAGCACGGTGATCGTGGCGCCGCCCCCCGCGGTCGATCCGCTCCCGCATCCGAGCGCGACCGCGTCGACCGACGCGGCGCCTCGGGCAAGCGCGCCCGCATCTCCCCGGCAGAAATCGATCCCCGATTCGTCGCGCCACTGACGAAGTGACCAGCGTTGCCGGAACGACGCGACGCCCGACGAATCGTGCGTGCGAGACCGAGACGAGACGACGGCGTCGTCGGCACGCCTCGCTGGCTACCGCTAGAGCGGCGCCATCGGGCTACTGACGGTCGCGGCGACGCCGACGCGCGAGCGCGAGGAGCCCGAGGCCCGCCGATGCGAAGAGCGAGAACCCGCCCGTCGCCCCGACGGCAATGCTGCAGCCGCCCTCGTCCGCGTCGGTCGAAGTGAGCCTTCGCGTGCCGCTCGACGTCTTGCCACCGCCGTCGGTGGGCGTAGTCGACACGCCGCCCGAGCTCGTCCCGCCGTCGCCGTCGTCGTCGTCGTCGTCCCCTTTCGGTGGCTCCGAAGGTCCCGCATCGGGGAAGTCACCCACGCGGATATCCGCACACGAGTAGTAGGTCCCCGGGATTGCGGGCGTCGCTGTATCGGTCGGGCAACCCGGGGTACCGCTCATCTGCTGGCGCAACTGCAGGGTGCACGCCTGACAGGTCACGCCATCCGGTAGCTTCACGTCGAGCGTGTAGCTCGTTCCAGCACCGCCGGCTGGGTCGACCATCTGGGCGAGGACCTTGAAGTTCTCGTCCTTCGCCTCGCTGAACGCCACCTGGTAGCACCCGGCATGCGAGATGGTCTCCTTGAAGGTGACCTTGATCGTCGCGCCCGCGTCGTACTGGGTGAAGCCGGTCGTCCGAGCCACGTTCCCGCAAGGCGCTGGATAGGTCGGTGGCTTCAGGTCGTCACGATCGTTGCGCGGCGGCGGACTCGTCATCAGCACGTGCGCCGACGCCGTTGCCGGCATGAGCATCACGACAGCGAGTGCGAGCGCGCGACCCCCGAGACTGCGGCTTCCCATGAGCCCGACACTACCATGCACAAGCGCGACAGGCCGCTAGTTCCAGGGATAAGCCTAGGATTCCACTTTTGCGGATCTTCTTTGATACGGTACGAAATCGGTGCTGCCGATCACGCAGAGAAAACCTCCCAAGCACCTCGGCCGGTTCGAGGTCGGCGCCAAGATCGGCGGCGGGGGAATGGCGACGGTCTACCTCGGTCGCGACATCCGGGAGGATGGGAGCGAGGCCCTCGTCGCGCTGAAGGTGATCCGCGACGAGCTCGCGAACGACGAGCAGTTCGCAGCGATGTTCGTCGACGAGGCGAAGATCCTCGCCCGTCTCTCGCATCCGAACGTCATCCAGACCCTCGAGTACGGCGTCACCGGTCAGCATCGCTTCATCGCGATGGAGCTACTCAGTGGGCGGACCATCGCCGATGTCTGGGAGACCCTGGTCGAAGCGAAGGAGGCCTTCGACCTCGGCATGGCCGCATGGATCTGCGCGCGAGTGGCCGAGGGGCTCCATTCCGCACACGAGCTCGTCGACGAGACGGGCTCCCCGCTCAGCGTCATCCACCGAGACGTGAACCCGACGAACATCTTCCTCACCCACTCGGGCGAGGTGAAGCTGATCGACTTCGGGCTCGCTCGCGCGCGCGTCCGCGCCTCGAAGAGCGCCGACGGCATCGTGAAGGGGAAGATCCCTTACCTCGCTCCCGAGCAGGCGTACGGCCGGCCGCTCGACCGACGGATCGACATCTACGCCCTCGGCACGACGCTCTGGGAGATGGCGACGATGAAGCGCTTGTTCAAGCGCGACACCGACATCGACACGCTCAAGGCGATCCGCGACGCCGCCGTGCCGGATCCGCGCGACCAGAATCCCGACTTCCCCGAGTCGCTGTGGAAGATCATCGATCGCGCGCTCCGCCGCGATCGCGACGAGCGCTATGCGACGGCGGAAGAGATGCGCACCGATCTCGACGCGTTCGCGCGCGCGAGCGGACCGCACGCACAGAAGCTCGCCGCCCTCGTCGAGCGACTCTTCCCCGGCGGAGAGGCCCGGCAGGCGAAGTGGCTGCGCGACGCCGCGGCGGTCCGCGTCCCGGCCGCGACGATGGCGCCTCCCGCGCCGGTGCCGATCGCCTCCTCGAGCCTCCTCGAAGACGACGACGCGCGGTCGGTCCCCCACCTGCCCGCGCGTGAGTCGAAGCAAACGCCGCTTGCAGAAGCGAAGGCCGAGCACGAGTCGTCCCCTCCGCAGTCGCGCCGATCGTCGAAGGCGCCCACCCGACAATCGACGCGGCCGAAGCTCGAGAGCAAGCGACCGAAACCGAAGAACAAGAAGAAGGGCAAGCGGTCCGAGAGCGCCTCGCCCGCTCCCGTGGTCACGCCGGAAGAGGACACGCGGAAGCTCTGGATGATCGTCTCCGCCGTGGTCGCGGCGCTCGTCATCCTCGCTGTTCTCGCCTCGCGCTGACGCGCGCTCACACGGTCGTCCTCGCAAGCTCCGTCAGAGCCAGGCGTCGAAAGCTCCGTCAGAAGCCCGGCGTCGTCGCGACGCCACCCGCGGTCGCGGTCGGACGGGGCTTCGGAGGCTTCTTGTCGCCGGGCGCAGGCGGACGCTTCACCGTCGTGGTCGGCCGCGCGGTGGCGACCGCCCGCACCGCAGTCGACCCCGGCTCGGCGGCCGGCGGCGCAGGCTCGGCGCTCGGTGCAGGAGCCGGCGCCTCCGATGGCGGCGGGACCGAGATCGCAGGCTCGACCGCGGGTACCGTCGACACGGGGACCGAAGCGCCCGTCGTCACGGGATCCGGAGGACGACTCGGGCCGAGCGTCAGGCCGATGGCGATCACCGCGGCCCCGAGCGCAGCGCCGCCTGCGATGGCGAGCGTCTTCGCTTTGTTCCCCCGGGGAGCCTCGACGACGGGCCGCTCCGAAGAGATCGCGAGGCTCGACGGGCTCGTGGAGCGCGACGTGCCGGCCTCGGTTTGCGGGCGGAGCTCCTGGAGCGACTGCGCGAGGAGCTCGTCCGTCGCGTCGATCGCTCTACGAAGCGCCTCCGCGAGCTCGGCGCACGTCGCAAAGCGTTCGTAGGGGCGCTTCGCGAGCGCACGCGAGATCGCGAGCCAGAGCCGGGGCTCGATGCGCGGATCGGGATCGACCTCGTGCTCGAGCACCGCCGCGAGTGACGCCGCAGCCGCGTCCCTTTGGAAGACACGCACGCCGGTCAACATCTCGTAGAGGAGGACCGCGAACGCGAACATGTCGCTCCGCCCATCGAGGTCCTCCTGTCCGCGGATCTGCTCGGGCGACATGTAGTGCGGCGTCCCGAGGACGCTGCCATCCATCGTGAGCGCCGAGCCGGCGGCGGGAAGCTTGGCGATGCCGAAGTCGAGGAGCTTGGGGATGACGTGCCCGTCGGGCTCGACGGCGAAGAACACGTTCGCCGGCTTCACGTCGCGATGGACGATGCCCTTCTGGTGGACGTGGTGCATCGCAGAGAGGACCGGCACCGCGACGGCGACCGCCTGGAGCGCCGAGAGCGCGCCGCGCTCACGCATCGCGTCTTCGAGCGTGCTCCCGCGGAGCAGCTCCATCACGAGCCCGAGCGTGCCGTCCGCTTCGTCCACGAGATCGAAGACGCGCACCACGTTCCGATGCGAGATCGTCGCCGAAAGGCGTGCCTCGCGCCGGAACCGCTCGTCGTGCACCGGCGAGCGTTCGAAGCGATGGAGCGTCTTGACCGCGACCTCGGCCTGGGTGGCTTCGTTGCGCGCGACCCAGACGTCGCCCATCCCACCGCGCCCGATGCGCTTGATGAGCCGGATTTTTCCCCCGAGCAGGGTGTCGGGGGGGATTTCGCTTCGGGCCAACACGCCTCGCCGGGATCCTAACGCAACTCGCGGCGGGCCGCAGGCCCACGTCTGCGGGTGGTTGGGGGTCGACGCGAGTGGTGCCCCGGTGTGGTCATCGCCGCTAGCACGAGGACGGACGTCGACAGTCGATGCCGTTCGGACCGCCGCCGCTGCCGCTGCCGCTGCCGCTGCCACCCGATCCGTTGCGGGCGCAGCAGACCTCCGGGCTCTCGCAGTCTCCACGCTCGCACCAGGAGCAATGGTTGGTGGTGCAGTTCAAGCAGAGACGCGAGCCGCAGCAGACGCCTCGGCCCTGCGGCGGAGGGTTGTCGGGACAGCTGTACGCATCAGGGTCGTTGCCGCTGCTCGTGCCGGTGTCGGCCGCGCTGGCGTCGGCATCCGCGTACACGACGTCCGGGACGGACGAACACGCGAGCGCGGGCAACGAGAGGAGCCCCAGCCCGAGGATGATGCTGACGGCACGCATGGCGCTATGGAGTGAGTGTACCTCAGAACGTCAACGCGAGACGCATACCGCCAAGCTTCGGCGTGACGAGATGCGTCGTAGCCTTCTGGCCCGCCGCAGGCGACCGGAGCAGAAAGTACGCTCCCGCACCCATGGCTGCGAGCCCGACGATCGTGAGCGCACCGCCGAGTGGCCCGAACAGGCTCGCGCGATCGCGATCGCCCTCGATGTCCTCGCGCAGGCTCGTCGGGCAGACGTTGCCCGGACATGCGGTATTGATGTCGTCGATCGTTCCCTCGCGAACGACCAGCAGCGCGCCGCCGGTGACGGCCAGAGCAGCGCCGGCGCCGAGGGCGATCCACGGGAGGGTCTTGTCACTCGACAGCGACGTGAGCGGCCCCCGCTCCGGCGTGAACGTGACCGTGTGGCCGACCTCGCCACCGCCGTCGGCGACCGAGATGGTCTGCTCGTAGGGCTGCGAGTCTCGCGCGGTGGCGGCGATGACGTGATCGCCGGGGTCGAGCTCGATCACCCGCGGTGTCGTCGAGACGGGGACCGGCGCACCGTCGACCGTGAGACGCACGTCGGCCGGGGGACTGTCCTGCACGCGCACGGCGACCTTCGGGATGCGTCGCTGCAGCTCGGCCGCCCGCTCCGCGGCGCTGTCCGCGGTCTCCTGATCGCTCGGAGGGAGGGACGGCTTCGCGACCGCGAGCGCGCGGTACATGTCACGCGCCTCACGGAGGCGCCCCATGGCGACGAGCACCGTCGCGATCCGGTAGCGAACCGACGCGCTCTCCTTCACCTTGGCGACGCGCTCGAACTTCTCGAGCGCTTCGGGATAGCGCTTCTCCTGTTCGTCCTTGAACGCTTCCTGGAAAAGCTCACGCGCGGCCTGGAGCTCCTCGGGGGACTGAGCGAAGGCCCGCGGCGACAGCAGCCCTGCCCCCATCGCGACTGCGAGGGAGAGGGAGAGGGCGAACGCGCCGGACTTGCGCTTCACACTCCCCCGCAGACACGTGTGGCTATCCATCATCGAGCGACACCCCATAGAGGCCCCGCTTCTTTAGCAGATCGCGAAGATGATGCCGCGCGACATCGGCCTTTCGTGCCGCGGCGGAGAGATTGCCCTGACACCCCTTCATCAGGATCGTGAGATAGGCTTTCTCGAAACGCTCGATTGCGCGCTCCTTCGCCTGGGCGAACGTCCCCGACAGATCGAGCGGCGCGCGCTCGCCCTCCGTCCCACGGAAGCCCTCGCCTTCACCGGCCACGTCTTGCCGCCGGATGACGCCGTCACGCGCGACCGCGGCAGCGCGCAGGAGCGCGTTGTCGAGCTCGCGGACGTTCCCCGGCCACGGCATCGACGCGAGGTGCTCGAGCGCGTCGACATCGATCATCGCCTCGATCCCGGCGCGCGCGAGGAGCTTCGCGCAGACCAGCGGCAGGTCCTCCTTCCGCTGCCGGAGCGGCGGCACGAAGACGCGAACCTGAGCGAGGCGGAAGTACAGGTCCTCGCGGAAGCTCCCCTTGTCGATCGCGTTGCGCAGATCGCGGCTCGTCGACGAGAGGACTCGCACGTCGATCGGAACCGGCGTCTGTCCCCCGACCCGCAGGATCTCGCGTCGCTCGAGCATCCGGAGCAGCTTGGCCTGGAGTGCAGGGAGTAGCTCGCCGACGCCGTCGATGAACACGGTGCCGCCCTGGGCGCTCTCGATGAGACCGCCCTCCTGGGCGTCGCCTCCGCCTTCGCCCTTCTCGTGACCGAAGATCATCGTCTCCGCGAGCGCCTCGGGGAGCGACGTCACGTCGATGACGACGAACGGCGCGGACGCGCGTCCGGACGCAAGGTGGATCGCGCGGGCGACCCCCTCCTTGCCCGTGCCGGTCTCGCCCTGGACGAGGACGGCGAGCTCCTTGGGAGCGATGCGCTCCAGCGTGGCAAAGAGCTCGCGCATCGCGGGCGAGCGTCCGACGAGATCACCGAACGACTCGCGCGCGTTGGACGGAGGCACCGCCGCGTTCTCGTCGACATCGAGCCGCAGCACGGTGTCGCCGATCGTGAGCTCGCCTCCGATCGCGAGCTCGACGTCCATCACCTTGTGCTGTCCCAGCCACGTGCCGTTCGTGCTGCCGACGTCACGCGCACGAACACGGTCGTGAACGCGCGTGAGCTCGAGGTGGGCTCCGCTGACGCGCGGGTCATCGACGACGAAGTCGTTCGTCGGGTGACGACCAACCGTGGCGCTGGCGCGGACGATCGCAAAGGCGCGTCCGGCAGAGGGGCCGCTCACGGCGACAAGCTTCGCCAACGTCTCGGTTCGCGTCACCAACCCCGGATTCGCTTCTGTACCCCCACGGACGGTACTCATCGGGGGCAACCATATTCATTCTCCGTTGCAAGACGCAACAGCTGCAGGTTTTTTCCGATTTCCGGTCGCGCTCAATCCGGCTGCTCTGTATACGAGAGGCCATGGGGGAGGAACGACGCGCCCGATCGAAGGGCGCTTACGTGACGGAGCTCATCGGGCTCGGTCGGCGCTACCGTGAGACGTGGTCGGACGCGCTCAAGGCGCGCTCCTGGGGCCAGGATCTCCTCGCCGGCCTGACGGTGTCTGCGGTCGCATTGCCGCTCAACGTCGGCCTCGCGATCGCGAGCGGAATGCCTCCGAGCGCCGGACTCGTCGCCGGCGTGATCGGCGGCGCAGTCGCCGCTCTCTGCGGTAGCTCGCAGTTCCAAGTCTCCGGCCCTGCGGCCGCGCTGAGTGTGATGGTGCTCGCGCTGTCGAAGGAGTTCGGCATGGCCGGCGTCGCCGCGGCGACGATGTACATCGGCGTCATCGAGCTCGTCCTCGCGTTCGCGCTCGCAGGCCGCGTCGTCAAGTACGTGCCCGAGTCCGTCCTCGCCGGCTTCACCACCGGCGTCGGGCTCAAGCTGCTCGATCAGCAGCTCCCCGAGCTCCTCGGGTTCCCCGAGGTCGTCGACTGGGCCCCGGATCACCACGCCGACACGATCGACATCGTCACGATGATGCACCACCCGATGTGGCTGCACGACGTCTCGTGGCTCGCGGCGATGAGCGGCGTCTTCGTCGTCTTCGTCGTGACGGCGATGCGCGCCTTCAAGCGCTTTCCGGCGGCGATCGTGAGCATCGCGCTCGTCACCTTCGTGTCGATCTATCTGAAGTGGGATGTCGAGCGCGTCGCGAGCATCGGCGAGGTCCCCTCCAAGCTCCCGGCGGCGGCCTTCCCTGCGGTGCCGGACGAGAAGTGGCTCGACCTGCTCGTCAAGACCACGCCGCTCGCGCTGCTCGCCGCCGCCGAGTCGCTCCTCTCCGCGAGCGCGATCGACCGCATGGCGAACGCGAAGAAGGCCCACGACCCGAACGTCGAGCTCACCGGTCAGGGCATCGCGAACCTGTTCGTCGGCCTCTTCTCGGGCATGCCGGTCACCGGCGTCGTCGCACGAAGCGGCGTGAACGTGCAGAGCGGCGGACGCACACGGCTGTCGGCGTTCTTCCACGCGCTCTTCCTCGCCGCGATGATGTTGTTCCTGAGCCGTTACATCGGTCAGGTGCCGCTCGCGGCGCTGGCCGGCTTGCTGTGCGTCATCGGCTTCCGCCTGATCGAGCTGAAGACGCTCATCCACCTCTTCCGGGAGCACAAGCTCGAGGCGGTCGCGTTCATCGTCGCCGCGGGCGGGACCGTCTCCGGCCACCTCATGGCCGGCCTCGCCGGCGGCCTCGTGATCCACTTCATCGGCCGGCGCCTCTTCGGCCACGGCCACGCGTCGTCGCACACCGATGCGGAGAGCAAGAAGCTCGGCGTACGCGCGGTCCTGTCGAAGCAGAAGGCGGAGGCTCGTCGCCCGACGCACTTCGAGCACCTCCCGAGCGAGTACCGCAAGTGGCTCGGTCAGATCCGCGAGGAGCCGCTCGTCGCGGGCAGCGCATACGTGCATCCGGCCGCCACCCTCATCGGCCGCGTCGTCGTCGGCGATCGCGCCCATATCGCTGCCGACACCTCGGTTCGCGCGGACGAGGGCTCGCCGTTCCACATCGGCCCGAACACGAACATCCAGGACGGCGTCGTCCTCCACGCGCTCAAGGACAAGCACGTGATGGTCGCGGGCGAGCCCTGGGCGATCTACGTCGGTAAGAACGTCTCGATCGCGCACGACGCGCTGGTGCACGGCCCCTGTTACATCGGCGACGAGACGTTCGTCGGATTCAAGGCCGTCGTGCACGACTCGGTCGTCGGAGCGCACTGTTTCGTCGGCATCGGCGCCGTCGTGGTCGGAGTCGAGATCCCGGACGGACGCTTCGTCCCGCACGGGCGCATCGTCGACAGCGCCGACGCGGTCGACGCCCTGCCGCTCGTCAGCGAGTCACACAAGGAATTCAACGAGGACGTCGTCGAGGTCAACCGCGGGCTCGCGGTCGCCTACCACGCGCGTGATCGCGAGCGCGTCGGACATCGCCGCCCGAACGGCGAGGCCGACGACGTCACACGTCCCCCGGCCTGGGACGCGCGCTGGGCCACCGAGCTTCCGAAGGAGAGGTTCTGATGATCGAGATCGGTGTCGCAGCGGGGCTCGCGCTCTACTGCATCTACGCCTTCTATCGATGCAGCTTCCGCGTGGAGGAAGGCCACCTCGCCGTCCTCGTCGCCTTCGGCAAGGCGGCGACGCACGACGGCCAGCGCCGGCTGAAGACCTACGGTCCCGGCATCCACTGGAAGAAGCCGTGGGAGCGCGCGGTGATCGTCTCGATGAAGGAGCAGACGCTCGACCTCAACCGCGAGGAAGGCGGCGGCAGCGCGATGGCCGACGACGGGACGATCCTCCGTCTCGACTCGTTCGTCCGCTACGTGCCGGTGCAGAGCGAGCTCTACGAGTTCATGTTCGGGCTCGAGCGCCCGCTCGATCACATCACCGGCCTCTTCACCTGCCTGCTCCGGAACGAGATCGCCAACTTCCGCGGTAGCGAACCGGAGGTGGCGGGCGCGAAGGCCGCCAGCCTCGCGACCCGCTTCGACTTCGCGAGCCAGGCCGGCTCCTACGCTCTCATCCGCCAGCAGCGGCGACTCCTCAACGAACGGATCGAGTCGTTTTGCAGGCTGAAGATCGACGACCGATACGGCGTCCGCTTCAACGCCGTCGACCTCGCCGACATCTTGCCTCCCGACGAGCTCGCGGACGCGCTCAACGCCGTCATCCAGGCACGCAGCGAGGCCGACGCCCTGCTCCATCGCGCGGAGGCGGAGTGCCAGCAGCGGATCGTCGCCGCCGAGCGCGGCGTCAGCGTCGCGACCGCACGCGCGCAGGCGATCGAGACGGAGATCCGGGCGCTCTGCGCCTTCCTCGACGACCTCGACGAGAAGGCCGTGCTCGAGGCTTACGTCGCACGACGTCGGGCGGAGGTGACGAGCGAGTCGCGCACGCTCTTCGTCAAGGAGCCCGCAACGAACGGCAAGCGCGTCGAGAGTGGAGCCTGAGATGAACCCCGAGATCCTGCGACTCGTCATCGGCATCACCATCGGTCTCGCGCTCGTTCCGCTGGTCGTGGCCCTCGTGAAGGGGACCACGATCACGGTGGAGGACGAGGAGGCCGTCCTCGTCACGAGCTTCGGCAAGCTCGTGAGCACGTACGACGCCCCTGGCCTTCACTTCGTCCCCGCGAAGCTGATGCCGTGGGTGAAGACCTCGCACGTGTCGCTCCGTCGCGACTTCCGGCACTTCAAGAACGTCCACGTCAACGACGCGCGCGGCACGACGGTCATCGTCGACCTCTGGGTGGAGCTCCGCGTCGCCGATCCGGCTAAGGCGATGTTCTCGGTGAGCGACTGGGATCACGCCCTCCAGAACCTCGTCTCGCACGCGGCGACCTCGATCCTCGGCAGCCGCCAGTTCCGCGAGATCCTCTGCGACCGCACCGAGCTCAGCGAGCTGCTCGCGAAGGACATCGCTGCGGAGACGGACTCGTGGGGCCTCGCGATCGAGCTCGTCTTCATCCGGAACGTGAGCCTCCTTCCCGAGGTCTCGCGCCAGATGTTCGAGACGATCGCCGCGCGCCTCGAGCGCGCGAAGGCCGACGTGGCCGAGAACGGACGCCTCGACGTCGCGCAGCTCGAAGCCGACACCGCGATGCGCGTCGCGTCCCTCGTCGCCGAGGCGAAGGGCCAATACCCCGCCGCCGTCGGACGCGCCCTTGCGGACATCAAGACGGCGCGACCGAAGGTCTTCGCGGCGTACAACGAGCTCTACGAGCTTTCACTCGTGCGCCCCCACCGGACGATCTCGTTCCGTGGCTTCGCCGACGGCGAACTGCGCGCCGCGGAGGCCGCGATGGTGCAGCTCGACGGAGGCCATGGCGCGAGCCTCCCGGCCCGCGCCGACGCGCTGGTGAAGCGAAGCTGATCGCTCGCTTCGCGACGGCGCACGGAGGGGGCGTCGCCCGCAGACGAAGCGCCGGGGACGGGAGCGACGGCGGTGGAGCCTGCCGCCCGCCTCGTCCCCTTCGCTTGGTCGTGCCCTCGGTGCGAGCGGTTGCCGCTGACTGCCGTCCTCTGATCGCTGGCAGACCATGGACCTTCATTCCCCCAGGGCCAGGCGTCCGATCCGCGTAGGTGCGTGGAGCTGATGCCGGATCGACGCAGAAATCCGCCACCTCGCCCCTCCGGCGCGCTGGCCACGGATCTTGCATGACCCGACCCAGGGTCGAGCCATGGAAGTCAGCTGTCCTGCATGCGCGGCGCGGTACACCGCCGATGACGAGAAGCTCCGAGGCAAGACCGCCCGGATGCGATGCAAGGCCTGCAACACGGTCTGGATGGTCTCCGGCTCGGGCGCATTTGCAGCCCCCGCCGCGATGGCACACGCGCCGATCGAGCACGAGTCGTCGAGCAAGCGTGCGGCGGTGGTCAGGCGAGGCAGCGAGCGCGAGAAGCGTGATCTCTTCGCCGCGCGCGAGACGGACTACGGCTCGGTCAAGCAGACCCTCCGTCCGGCCCCGTCGTTCGGATTCACCGGCGGCGGCGGCGTCGGCGCGCGCAACGAGAACTCGGTTCTCTTCCGCGTCGATCAGCTCGTCGGACCTTCCCGCGTGAACACGCCCGAGCCGACGAGGTCTCCGGCGATCGCGAGCCAATCCGGTCCGCTCCCGCTCGGCGGTGACGACGAGGGGATCATCGACCTCAATGCGCTCGCGAGCGTGCCGCCTCGAGGGGTCGGCATGCCGATCGCGCCGCTCTTCAGCGAGCCGCCGGGCGTCGCCGTCGACGTCCACGACTCCGCTCGGCGCCCGGTGGTGAAGCGGTCGAACAAGCTTCCGCTCATCGGCGGTCTCGCAGCTGCCGCCGCGTTCGTTCTCCTCGCCGGCTTCGGGATCTCACTCGCCTTCAAGGGCGAGGAGCCGGTCAAGCACACCGCTGCGCTCGTCGCTCCGACCCCGGCCACGGTGGAGGCTCCTCCGCCGAAGGTCGAGCCCGCGCCGACCGCGGAGGCCGTGGCGACGGCCGACGACTCTTCGAGCCACGCCGACCACGCGACCGACGCGAAGCCCGCCAAGGCCAAGCGCGGCAAGGCCGGTACGGCCGCGAAAGGCAAGGCCACGAAGGGTCCGATCACGAGCAAGTCGCCGGCCCCGGCCCCGAAGCCCGTGAAGGCTGCCGATCCGTGCGGCTGCAAGGGCGACTTCAACTGCATCCTCGCCTGCACGGCCGGTCGCGGAAAGAAGTGACGGGCGAGGCGCAACTCGATTGCGCCGACATTGAATCGCAAGAGGCGATCGAATCACGGCGCCTTGACCGGAGAGCGCTGAAAGCACCGCCGCGAGTGACATGTTAAGCTTCCTCGTCCGTCCCACGGGGGCGATTGGGGGAAAGCACATGACCGCGCGATACCTTGCGCGATACCTTGCCTGGCCGCTCGTCTCCGCAACACTCTCGTTCGCCGGCGGAGTCGACGCCGGGACGACGGCAAAAGCGGAGAGATTCGTCCTCGAGATCGGCGGCGCTCGCGTCGAGGCCGACGAAGCGATCGTGAACGAGAAGCTCGGCGAGCGGGATCCACTCGTGCAGAAAGCGACCGGCGGCGGGCAGGAGGAGATCACGCTGCGCGGCGGCGCGGCGATGGCGAAGGACGTCTCCAAGCTCCTGGACGAAGCCTTCACGAAGGAGTGCGCGCGGCGCGTCGACGGAAGCCTCGTCTTCGCCGACAAGGACTACGTGGAGCTCTCGCGACTCACGTTCTCGTGGGGCGTCGTCACCGAGGTCTCTCTCCCCGCGCTCGATGCAAAGGCCAGGGACGCCGCATCGGTGACGCTCAAGGTCCAGCCGCAATATCCGCGACGCATCGTGCAGCACGCCGAGAAGGTCACCCGGCCGGCGACCGGAACGGCATGGTCTCGCTCCTCGTTCAAACTCTCGATCGACGGGCTCGATGGCGCGCTCAAGTCGGTGAAGGAAGTCGGCGAGCTGCGCGTCGCGCAGGTGCCGAACGCGAGCAATCCGATTCAGTGCGCAACCACCACGATCTCGGACCTCACTTTCACGATTCCATCCACGGACGCGGGCGGGCTCGCCGCATGGAAAGACCGCGCGGCCGTCCGCGGATCGCTCGACTACCTCGCCGCCGACGGCGCCGTGATGAAGGTCAGGCTCAACGGGTTGAAGAAGAAGTCGATCACGACGGACGGTGCGCTCACGAAGGTGACCGCGTCCGTGGACGCCGTCGTGTTCGGGCAAGCCGCCTCCTCGAAGGCGAGCTCGCCCCCGGGCGCTCCGCCGGCGAAGTGAGCCCGGGCCCGCCATCGCGAGACGGCGGGCCCGGCTGGGTAAGCCGTCGGTCACTCGCGATCGATCGGGACGGACAGCACGCGGACCTGCGCGTCGGTGGTGTTGGCCGCGGCGCGCGCGGCTGCGTCGACGAACTTCCCGATCGCGGCGGGAGTCCCGAGGACGATGCGGATCTCGCGCGCATCCTCGAGCGCCCGCGCCGAGCCCGTCAGTCGAATCGCGCCGGCGGGCGCGATCTCGACCTTCGCATCGAGCGGCACCGCCTCCGAGCTGGGCGTGCTGAACGTGAAGGCATAGGCGACGACCGGCTCCTCCGGCTGCGCCGCCGGGCGGAGGACCAGCTCGAAACGTGCGCCTCTCCCCGCGCTCTTCGCGAGGCGAAGGTGCGTCTCCGATACTGCAGAGCCGCCCGCCGGCGCGCCGGTCGCCGCCACCGTGTAGTCCGGGAGAGGGGGACCGTTCGGGCCACGCTGCCCGATCACGTAGACGAGCATCGCGCCCGCAAGCGCGAGCGGGCCGGCCACCGTGATCAGACGACGCTTCCAGGCGCCCGCGCCGTTGCTCGCCGCCGGGGCCTTCGCAGCGGCCTTCGACGGCGCCGCACCCTTCTGCTCTCCGGGCGCATTCACGTTCGCGCGCGGGAGGGACTCGTCCTCGGTCATGTCGTCTCCTCGGGTTCCTCTGCTCTCGCCTCTCTACTCCCTTCTCCACCCCGGCAGGAAGCGGGAGACGGAAGCGAGCGTCAGGCAAGGTCGAGCGAGCGTCAGCGACGACGAAGGGCGCGGGTCGCCTCGTGCAGCGCGATCCCGCTCGCAACGGCGACGTTGAGCGAGTCGAGCCCCGGCGCCATGTCGATGCGAACTCGGCGGGCGCGCGCCAGCACGTGCTCCGGAAGGCCCGGCCCTTCGGTGCCGAGGAGGAGCGCGCGCGGCGCAGGCGGGAGCGAGTCGATCGTCTCGTCACCGCGCGGCGTGAGCGCGATCGGCTCGATGTTCGCGTTCGCGAGGACCTCGAACATCTCGTCCACCGACGCGCAGCGCGCGAACGGTACGACGAGCGCGGCGCCGGCCGAGACGCGGATCGCCTTGCGATAGAGCGGGTCGCAGCTCGAAGGGTCGAGGAGGACGCCGTCGGCACCGAAGGCGGCGGCGTTGCGGAAGATGCTCCCGACGTTGTCGTGGTTCGTGAGCCCGACGAGCGCCACGAGCACGGTCGCCCCGCGCGCGAGCTTGGCGGGCGCGATGGGCTGCCCCCGCTCACCGAGCGCGAGCACGCCACGATGGATCGAGAAGCCGACCACGCCGTCCATCACGTCCTGCGGTACGACGTACGCCGGCACGTCCTCCGGGAGGGCAGCGAGCACGTCCTTCACCGCCTCGACGCGCCGCTTCTCGAGGAGCAGCGATCGAACGGCGAACCTGCTCCGCGACACGAGCACGCGAACGACGACCTCGCCCTCGGCGACGAACAGTCCTTCGCGGCCGATGAGATCGCGCTCGCGCATCGCCGTATACGGCTGGAGCCCGGGATGCTCCGCGCTGCCCGTGGGGACGATGCGCGCGGCCATCAGGGCTCGATCGGCTCGGCCGCCGGAGCGGTCTCACGCGTGAGCCGCTTCACGATCTCGACGTGATCCGGCAAGAGCTGGAGCATCTCTTCGCGCGAAGGCATCTCGAAGTCCGCGAAGTCGAAGCCCGGCGAAACGGTGCATCCGCAGAGCGCCCATCGCGGGCCGAGCGGCACGGCCGCCTGCCACGCGCCCGCCGGCACGACGTGCTGCGGTCGCTGCCCCCGAGCGAGATCGCGACCGAGGATGAATGTCTGGTGCACACGCCCCTCGAGGACGTGGAGCTCGACCGGATCGCCGTCGTAGTGGTGCCAGACCTCGTCCGAGGCGACGCGATGAAGCGCCGAGAATGCTCCGGCCGGTAGGAGGAAGTAGATCGACGTCGACGCCGAGCGCGGCGCGCCGTGAGGCAGGCCGCCGAGGACGAGCGGCGATCGCCACGTCTCCCGGAACCATCCGCCCTCCGGATGCGGAGCGAGCCCGAGGAGCTCGACGAGCTTCGCCGCCTCGGGATCGAGCTCGTTGGTGAGTCGCTGCGCCTCTCGATCGACCATCGTCGTGCTCCCTCTACTCGATCTTCGCGGCGCACGCCGTCTCGAGACGCGCCTGCGCGGGCGGCGCCGCGCGCTCGCCGCCCGCATCCACCAGCGTGACCGCGAGGCGGTGCACGCAGACGACGTCGTTCCGGCAGTCGCTCCCCTCGGCCGCGCACGCGTGACCGCGCAAAGATCGAAGCGTCATGAGCGCGACCGTATCACCGATCGCGACACACACCAGGCGAGCCCCGCCCCGCGCGTTCGTACACGCACGGCTCGCAGTGTGGGAGAAGGCGCTCAGCGACCTGCAGCGTCACCTCTCCACGCTCGGGCTCGACGATCCAAACGGTCCCGTCGATTTGAGGGTGATACCCCGCAATGTTCGCGCGACCATTTTGGCCGCATGGTCCGACGGCAGTCCACTGAGCTACTCTGCGTCCATGTCGACGCGAGGCCGCAACGCGCGTGACGTCACGAAGGCGAAGTGGGAAAACCCGCTGCTGACCGCGGATCACCGCGTCGAAGTAGAGCTCCCACGGCTGTACGTCCAGGTCGAGAGAGAGTGCGGGCGTGCCGCAGCACGCACGTATGTCCACGACGGCGAGATCTGTCGGGTCGGATCCGCAGCGTCGAACGATCTGGTGCTCGACGATCCGACGATCTCGCGCTTCCACTGCAGCATCCAGCGCGAAGGCAGCGCGTGGCGGATCGTCGATACGGGCTCGACGAACGGCACGCGTGTCGACGGCGTGCGCATCCTCTCGGCTGAGCTCGAGAGCCAGGCCGTGCTCACGCTCGGCGACTCGCGCCTGCGCGTTCGTCCCGACCGCGGAGAGAGCGCGACGCTCCCCATCGTGAGCGCGTACGGCTCGCTCATCGGAACGAGCGCGGCCATGCAACGCATGTTCGCAACGCTCGAGCGTGTCGCCGCGAGCGACATCGACGCGCTCATCCACGGCGAGAGCGGCACCGGCAAGGAGCTCGTAGCGACGGAGATCGTCCAGCGGAGCGCGCGCGCGCAGGGGCCGCTGGTCGTCGTCGACTGCGGGTCCATCTCCCCTGCCCTCGTGGAGAGCGAGCTCTTCGGCCACGTCCGCGGCGCGTTCACCGGCGCCGATCGCGATCGCGAGGGAGCCTTCGAGGCCGCCGACGGCGGCACCGTCTTCCTCGACGAGATCGGCGAGCTCCCGATCGAGCTCCAGCCGAAGCTCCTCCGCGCCCTCGAGCAGCGCGAGGTCCGCCGTGTCGGCACCACGCGCGCCCGGCGCGTCGACGTCCGCGTGATCGCCGCGACCCACCGCGAGCTCGAGCGCGAGGTCAACCGAGGGCGCTTCCGCGACGACCTCTTCTATCGCCTCGCGAAGGTGAGCGTCCGCGTCCCGCCGCTCCGCGATCGCCTCGAGGACCTGCCGCTCCTCGTCGACTCGTTCCTCGCCGCATTCGGCCGCCGCGACGGTGGCCGGCTCTTCTCGCTCGAGGTCCTCGAGCAGATGAAGCAGCACGACTGGCCCGGCAACGTGCGCGAGCTCCGCAACTACGTCGAGCGCAGCATCGTGCTCGACGACGCGCCCCCACCGGCGATGCGCACGACGCGGAGCGGTACGATGTCCGTCGTCCGTGTCCCCGGTGAGGAGCGGCCGAGCGAGCCGCCCCAGCTCGCCGCCCCCTCGCCGCCTCCGGAGATCGACCGCTCGATCCCGTTCCGTCTCGCCAAGGAGCGCGCGATCGAGAAGTTCGAGCGCGCGTACATCGGTCCGCTGCTCGAGGAGTGCGAAGGCAACATGAGCAAGGCCGCCCGCACGGCGCGGATGGACCGCATGTACCTCCACCAGCTCGCGCAGAAATACGGCTTCCGGATCTCGCGCCGGACGCCCCCGGAGACGTGACGCGCCCGTCGGGACCGACCGACACCCCCGCGCCCGCGCTTGCTTGCGACGAGCCGCTGGCGGACGATGCGGCATCTTGCGTGCGCGTGGACTGCTCTTCACCCCGTATGGCGAGCCTCGTCTCGTCCTCCCCGGCCTCATCGGCGTCATCGCCGCGTTCGTCGTCGCTCTTGCGCTGATCACGTTCACGAACCGGCCACGCACCGAGGAGCAGCGCGCCGACGCGTTGATGCGGAGCGCGAAACCGGCGCAGGCCGAGCGCATCTACGCGCGCTTGCTCCGCGAGCAGGCGTCCGTCCCGCTCGCGCTCGCCTTGCTCGACGCTCACGATCAGGCGCTCTTGCTCCAGAACATCGCGAAGCTGCGGGAAGGCGCACACTCCCGCGGCCAGACGGGGCTGCCCGATCCCGAGACGCCGATGAGCGAGGAGGAGATCGAGCGGCTCGTCGGCGAGCTCCCCGAGGACGTCTCTCTCGTCGCACGCTTCTCGCGCGGCCTCCAGGCCCGTGACATCCCGCAAGACGTCCACGAGAAGATCGCCGCCGGCGCGTCGCGCGAGCCACCGATGCCGTGGGCCAACCACCTGCTCGGACGCGCGGCGCAGCGCCAGTCGAAGCACGCCGAGGCGGCGGCGTTCTTCGAGAAAGAAGGCGTCACCTTCGCCGAGCGCCGCGCGGACGTCGACACAGCGCTCCACATCTGGCTCGCCCTCGAGAACTGGGAGATGGTCCGAGACCGGCTCGCGGGCGGGCGTGTGGCGGCCGCTGCCGGACCGATCGTGAAGTACAAGCTCGCGGTCCACGATCAAGACTGGCGCGCCGCAGCGCGGTTCTTGCCACAGGTCTGGGCGCCACGACTGGGCGGAACCGGGCTCGCGATGAGCGCGATCACCGCCCTTGGCTGGGCCTTCTTCTGTGCGCGCCTCGGCAAGCTCGGGATGCGCGTGCGCTTCCGGCTCCCGATGTACCTCGCCGCGTTCGCGCTCGGGGTCGCGAGCGTCGTCCCCACCATCTTCCTCATCGCGATCGAGGAGGCGAAGCTCAGGCTCGTCGAGACGGGCGATCCCGCGCGCGACATCATCTTCTTCGTCTTCGGCGTCGGCCTGCGCGAGGAGGCGTCGAAGCTCCTTTTGTTCCTCCCGCTGCTCCCGATCCTCCGGAAGTGGGGAGACAAGCTCGACGTGCTGGTCTGCGGGGCCCTGGTCGGCCTCGGCTTCGCCGCCGAGGAGAACTTGAACTACCTCGCGCAGGAGAATCTCCAGACGGGCCTCGGACGCTTCCTCACGGCGAACTTCTTCCACATGGCGATGACGGGGACGCTCGCCTCCGCCCTCGACGACTTCGTCGCAGACCGCGAGAAGCACGCCTCTGCGTTCATGCGGACGTCGCTCTTCGTCGTCGTCATCCACGGCGTCTACGACTTCCTCCTCTCGCACGAGTCGTTCGGCGGCACTTACTTCGCGATGACGGCGTTCGTCCTCCTCACGAAGCTCTTCCTCGAGTCCGTCGATTCCGCTCGCCGGCGCGCGGACCGCGGGCTCACGCCGCTGCACGCGTTCATCTTCGCGGTCTCGGTGGTAACGGGCGTGAGCCTCGCCTTCGCGACGGTTGCCGTCGGCCCGAAGGCAGCGCTCCTCGTCATGGGCGGCGGTCTGCTCGGACAGGCGATCATCGTCTACATGTTCGTCCGCACTTTACGAACGATGTAAAACGCAACGATGTGAAGACGCAGCGATGTGACGGCGCGACGATGTGACGTCGGTCACTTCGCCTGCTTCTCGTAGGTCCCGACGAGCTCGCCCTTGGCGAGCACGTGACCGCTCATCGCCTTCTCGAGCGCGGCCTTCGTCGGCGTCCCGAGATCGGAGAGCACCGTATCGAGCGCGTAGACCTTGTGGAAGTAGCGATGGCGTCCCTTCGGCGGGCATGGCCCCTTCCAGCCGGTCTGCCCGAAGTCGTTCTTGCCGTCGCGTGCCCCGGCGCCGGCGTTCGCCGCGTTCTGCACGCCTTCGGGGAGCTCCTTGGTGGTCGGCGGGACGTCGTAGAGGACCCAGTGCACGAACACCATCTTCGGCGCCGCCGGATCGGGAGCGTCGGGATCGTCGACGATGACCGCGATGCTCTTGGTCCCCGTTGGGGGCTCGCTCCACGCGAGCGCCGGCGACGTCTCTTCGCCCTCGCAGGTGAACTTCGAGGCCATGGGCCCGTTCGGCGCGAACGACGCGGACGTGACCGTCAGCGTCCCGATCTGGACGCCGGACGGCGGATCGGGCGAATGCGCCGCGACCTCCTTCTTCGAGCAGCCGGCGCCGAGGACGAGAGCCCCGGCCAGGAACACGATCGCGCGCACGTCATCCATGCGCCCATCTTAGTCGACGCTGGACACGAGCAGGAGCGACGACGAGGCGCTGGGGCGCGAGCCCTCGCGCGGCATGCCGTCCACGGAGCCCCAGTGAGCATCACGCGACCCCCGTTCGCCACAGGATACGTTGCCGCTCTTCGAGCACAAGGTCTCGGCCCGAGCGCAGCCGAGGTCGCACGAACCCGTGCGCACGAGAAGAAGACTCACATCGCCCAGTACGCCTCGTCGTTGAGCCCCTCTTCGCGCTCCGGCAAGCCACGCGTGAGCCGCGGCGACGACTGCACGAGTACCTGGTAGCTGACGCGGTTCGCGTAGCGGCACACCTGGCTCATCGACGAGTAGGTGAGGAAGTCGCGGGCGTGCTTCGCGGAGCTCGGCACGCGCGCGCGGTGATAGCGGTTGGCGGAGATGTCGTGGAGCAGCGCTGCCAGCGCGGCGTCACCGGCGCCGTTCGCGCTCGTGATCCGCGCCGGGCCGCCATGGTAGGGCGCGATGTGCGCGAAGACCTTGATCGGCTTTTCGCATCGCCTCCGCGGGATGGGCCGACTGAACTCGTAACGGTTGAACTCGGGGATCGCGCCCGGCAAGAGCGGGTAGTTGGTCGCACGCTTCACGGCGTCGTCGGTGTACCCGGCGAGGTAGAGGCCCGTGGGGCCCGCGGTGCAAAGCACGAGGTCGGCCCAGTCGAGCGTGCGCTCGCAGGCGAGGAGCGGATCGGGATATCCGGTCAGCGCCTCCCCTTCCTCCTCGTTCATGGCAACGACGTCGACGTGCTCCGCGATGAACGACCGCCAGAACTCCGGACGCTCGGCGATGATGAAGCTCGTGCCGAGCGTGAGGATCACGGGCACGCCGTGCGCCTTCGCGAGCGAGACGGCGCGCTGGGTCGTCGCAGGCATCGGGTCGCCCGCGTTGCCCCGCATCAGGTATGCGGAGATGACGAGGGCCGCGGCGTTCTCGAAGACCGCCGGTGGGATGCTCTCGGGACGAAGATCGTTCATCTTGCCCGCGCTGATCGCGAACGTGCGCTCGCCGTCGGGCGTGACCAGCGCGAAGCAGCGCCCGATCGGACCGTCGACCGGCTGGAGGTGGTCCAGGTTCACCCGGCTCGACGTGTTCGACAGGTACCGATACCCCGACGTGCCGACCCTGATCACCTCGCTCATCACGCCGAGGAGGATCGACGCGTCGTCGGCAAGCAGCGAGTAGTTGTGCATCGTGTTGCCGACGGTCCCGCCGGCGAACTCGTACGAGATCTGCTTTTGCGTGAAGAGCTCGTCGTAGAGCTGCGCCGCACGCTCACTCGGGATCATGGTGGAGCCCCCCTTCGGGAGCTCGTACCGAGCGAGGAGCTCTTCGGTCACCCGCGCGTCGATGTCGACGAGCGTCTGATCGATGCCGACGACGTGGACCTTCGCTTCGGGAGCGTCGACGCCGGCGTGGTGGAGGAGCGGGTCACGCTCGTGAACGGGAAAGTAGTGCTTGTGCTTGCGTCGTCCGGGGAAGCGCACGGGACCTTATCCGAAGCCTGACCCTACGGAGGCCCTTCGCGCAAGCTCGTAGAGCGCTCCGCCTCGCGAACGTCGCCCCTCGGCCACGGAGAAAGCGGGCGCGGGTCGCGGGACCGTAGGCTTCTTCACGCATTTCGCTCCCCGTCCCCGCGAGCCGAATGCGAGCGTCGCGCCATTGCGGGAGCGATGCAGCGATGTCCAAGCTGAGATTCGAGGGCCTCAATACGCGCCGGATTCGTCGTCTTCATCGCGAACGGCTGTTTGAATACCCTCGAGGGCTTCACCTAGGGTGAGGCTTGGCCAGAAACGATCGCGAGCCTCACGTTGCAAGACGAGCCCAACGCGAGCATCGGGCTCTCCGAACTTGCGTAGACCGTCGCTGTCGTGGAGGTGGCCGTTCGCGCGAGCGATTCGCTCACGCGTGCAGTTCGGGAGCCGCCGCCGCGTGCGGTGCCTCTCCACTCGAAGCCCCCTTAGCCGTTGCTACGGCAATCGGCGTCGCGTCGATCTTCTTGCTGCTGCGGTGAAGAACAGGAACGCGACGCCGATGCTCGAGAGGGCCCTCATGAGACAGTTCTACGGATTGGCCCAATCGCGGCCTTGAACTGCCTCGGCCTATCTCACTTCTTCTTCGCCTTCGTGCCCCTCGCCTTCGGCGCTCCACCGCCCGCCCCCACCGTGTAGACCGTCGCCCTCTTCTGGCCGCTCTTCTTCAGCACACCCGACTTCAGGCCCTCGGCGATCGGCCTCGGAACCTCCCGCGTGTCGAGGTTCAGGGCTGCCTTGATCTGCTCGGCTCGGAGCCCCTCGGGGTGCGCGGTCAGGACGGCCACGATGTTGTCGAGGGTCCGGGCGATGTCCGTCGGAGACCGACGACCAAGCCGACCGGCCTTCTTGGCGGGCTTCGGAGCGGCAACGGTGGTCTTCGTGGCCGGCGCACGAGGAGAAGGAGCGCGGCCCCCACCGCTGGTGATGCTCACGAGCTCGTCGAGGCTGGCGCTACGGAGGGCCTGGACGATGGCGTTCGCGAACTGGACTGCCTGGGATTCGATGGTCTGACGGAGGTTACTCATCGATCGCCCACGATACATAAGTGCCCCACAAAGGTGAACTGCCGCTTTCCATATACGTTCCGGTTTGAACATCACCCCTTGGGGTGAGACGAGGCCAGCCCCCCCGGCCGTTCTGTCCAGGTCACGGACCGTTCCGCCAGAATGGCGTGGCGGAGAGGGTTTCGGCCGGCCATCGGTGACCTAGGGGCCCCGTCTAAACCTATGCAACTCGCTCGAATTGCTACGTGCTTTCCCGTCCTGATTTGTCTCGCGTGCGGCGATACCGCCGCTTCAGCCCCGAGCACACCCGCGGAGGCTCCGGCAACGCCAGACAACGAGATGCCCGGCGTCGACAAGGGGCTGCCCGCCGCCGAAGCGGGATTCGTCGACGTACCGGCAGGTCCCTCGGGCGGCTCGCCGGCTGCGGGGCGCGTCTTCTATGCATTTCGCGCTGCAGATGCAGACCCGGAATCGAAGCCGCTCGTCGTCGTTTTCAACGGCGGGCCGGGCTGGGCGACGACGGGGGGACTCTTCTTGCAAGGAACCGGACCGTATTCGGTCGACATGCGCGGCCGCCCCGGCGCGCCTCTGGTGAAGAGCGCACGTAGCCTCACCGAGATCGCGAACGTGCTCCACATCGACGCACGCAGCACCGGGTTCTCCTACGACTTCGGCACGGCGCCAAAGGGCTGCCACTTCCGTCCGACCGACGATGCTGCGGACTTTCTTCGCGTCGTCTTCACTTTCCTCGGCGAGCACCCGCGTCTTTCGAACGCGAAGCTCGTGCTTCTCGGCCAGAGCTACGGCGGGTTGCGCGTCACGGAAATGGTCAATCTGCTGCTCGACTACACGTCGGATATCGCCAAACCCTACGATCTGGGACGGCTCGTCGAACGCTGGGCGGCGCGTGCAATCGGGCCGAAGCCCGTGGATGGGCCGTTTTCGAGCATCGCACTCGGCGAGCGCCTGGGCGGCGCCGTCCTCGTGCAACCGTTCATCTTCGGATCGGCGCAGCTCCGAGCTCAAGAGAAGCTCATCGCCGCAGACCCCGATCTCGAGAAGGCCAGGCCGGACATGGATGAGTTCGACGTCCGGCGTTCGGCTACCGCGGCCGACGAGGTCTTGGCGCGGTCGGCCGCGGCCCTCGCGAACCATGAGACGACGACGACGCTGTTCGGCCTCGACCTCGACGGGGTACCCGGTTTGAAGCCCGCTGACCGCGTCGGGGCACGCCGCAGCCCGCACATCCCGGGCCCGCCGCTGCCGGGCGTCAATGAGGCCTTCGTCGCGCGTCTCGGCGCGCTCGAAGACGGCGACGCGTACTTTCATATCCACGGCGGCATCTGCAATCAGGTGGAGGCCAACGATCGGCATGAGCTCCCAGAATCGGCCGAGCGCTTCGACCGCGTCGCTGCGCATATGCCCTTGTTCATCACCAATGCGCGTTACGATCGGGTCGTCCATTCGCCAGCGATCTTGAAGGTCCTCGCCCAAACCAAGCGCGCGCCCGTAGCCGACGACGCGCCACGCCCCAACGTCGCGCGTCCAGGCTGGTTCACCTTCGACGTTCCGCTCGAAGACGGCATCGTGCGACGGGCGGAGGTCCGTTTCCCACACTACGAAGCGGGCCATGCCGTCCTCGAAAGCCAGGCTGCGAGCTTCGTGGAGGACCTCGCCGCTTGGTTCCACGATCACCAGCTGTAGGCAGCGCCGGGACGAGAGCTCCTCCCCAACATGCGGGCTCAACGGCCTTGCGCGAGCTGCGTCAATCGACGCCCGAGCGCCGGGTCGTGTTCGCCGATGCGCGGGCGAGCCGCTGACTCAACGCGCGAAGACGGATCCAGGTCCAGCCCAACCACCCGAAGGGCGCCAGCAGGACGACGTAGGCGGCGCCCTCGAACAAGGCGACGTTCAAGACGAGCATCACGACGATGACGAACAGAGCGAGAACGATCTCCCGCTTCCGGACGGCGCTCTCGTCACGGAGCTGAGCCAGGTTCAGCGGAGCGTGGAGATCCTGCCCGCAACCATCACATACGGCGGCGGCCATTCGACAAGGCAGGTTGCACAGGGGACAGTGGATCACGTCCGTGGCGGGAGAGGGCATCGCTGCGATTGGATGGTCGATCACTCACGTTGGACTTCGGCGACGAGGACCGTATCGAGTGCCGTCGCGCCTAGTCGACCGCGGACCGGTTACTTCTCCAAGGTGCACTTGTAGAAATAAGGGTGTGAGCCTTTCTCGGCGCAGGGCCACCTCCGAGTGGCAACCACCTCAGCGATGCATTGCAGCGCTGCCTCCTTGTTCGTCCCCCATTCGAGGACCAGGTCCGTGATACATCCCATGTCGTCGACGGCGGCATTGAATCGGGTGCAGGGAGACATCTGTTCCTGTCCCTTCATGCACTCCCGGATGATGGTTTCGAGATCCGGACCCAGTGGGCCGAGCCCGACGGTGGAAATGCATCTCCCTCCCAATTCTCGGGAGGAGCAAGCCTCGCCACTGATGTGAATGGACGCGTCGGGCAGGTCGTTCGGCCCTCGATGCGACGCGTCAGCGGGTCCCGAGCTCGTCGCCGCCTCACCTGGGCCCGCGTCAACCGTCCGTGAGGTGCCATCGGCGCTTCGGTCCCCCTCGGAAGCTTCGTCGGTCCGACCACCGCAAGCAACCACCGCGAAGAACGTGCCGAGCCCCATGACAATGCTACCCATCACTCGGCCGCGCATCGAGGACTCCTTCCGCCCGTCTGACCATACACGACCGCATCGTCAGAAGGTCCTACGGACGACTCCTGCATCCAACTCCGAGCACTTCTCGGGTTTGCAAAACGAAGTCGCGATTGAGATTCAATCGCGGCACGAGCCTCCACGGACGATGAAGAGTCGGGGGGCCCCTCGGTCATCGACTCGCGAGTGAGCCGTACTTCGAGCCGCGCTTCTTGCGGGTGACGGCGGAGTAGAACGTCGCGCATTGCTGTCCCCTCTTCTTGACCACGTCGGAGCAAAGGCCCTCAGCGATCGGCCGCGGAACCTCCCGCGTATCGAGGTTGAGAGCAGCATTGACCAACTCCGCTCGCCACGAGCTGCACCACCCGACGCCGACGTCGAGTGCGCCCACGACCTCCGAGCTTCAGGGAGCACGAGGAGGCTCGCTCGTGGCGACACCCGAATGGTCGTCCGCCAGGCGACCGCTGAGGCTCAGCAGCTGTACGTCCGCCGTCGCCGGGGCGACCTCTACGTCGGCGAGGCCGCGGACCTGGACGAGCTGGCGGAGCAGGTGTCCCCGCCCCTGCCTGCATCACGCGTTGGTGCCGCTGGGACGACGCGCGCGGGAGCGTCCAATCGTCCAGCCACAAAGCACCGAAGCCCTGGAGGTCCAGGGCTTCTTAGTGGGCGCAGCAGGATTTGAACCTGCGACTTCAACCGTGTGAAGGTCGCACTCTACCGCTGAGTTATGCGCCCTAGCGAGAGCCCAGACGAATAGCGCAGCCCCACGGCTCTTTCAAGCACGACTCGCACGCTTCGCTCGTTCACTTGCGTTTTGTCTTCAGGCTCTGCCGATCGCGAGCTCGCGCGCCACGAGCGAACGCGTCGTCCGGCAGAGGCGATCTCGGAAGGCCCCTCTGACGTCGACGCTGCTCTTTCAGCCGCGGGCGGGCGTCAGCGGCGCGAGAGCACCGCGTCGCAGGGATAGGCGCCGTTCTGCGCCTTCAGGTTGCCGCTGGCGTCTTGCTTGAAGAAGCGGATCGCGGACTCGACGTCGCCGACCGTGAGCGCGTCGCCGCCGCTCCGCGGGCAGAAGCCGTGGGCCCAGCTCGCCTTCGAGAGGACCTCGTGGAGCTCCTTCGTCTTCGCGGAGGCGTCGGATGCCTCCTCTCCCGCAACGAGGAGGACCGGAGCTGGCGTCGACTTGGCCCCCGGGGCGCCGAGCGGTCCGCCGTTCACGACGGCATAGGCCTGACCGGGGAAGATCGAGTGCATCGCGAGGTACGACGCGAAGAAGGCGCCGTTCGACGAGCCGAGGACGTAGCGCTTGTGCGTGCCGCCCTCGAGGAGGGCATCGACCTGCCAGAGGACGCGGTCCCACTCCTTGACGACGCTCTTCATCGTCTGCGTGTCCTCGGCGTCCTGAGGCCAGCAGTAGTGATCCTTCAGCTCGGCGCGCCACGCGCAAAGGCCGCGCTTGCCGCGCGGGATGACGACGGCGAAGCCGCGGTCGATCGCGACACTGACGGCGGACCACTCCTCCGGCGAGCCATGGCCTTGGTACATGCCGTGGAGGTAGACGAGAATCGGCGTGTCCTTGCTCGGGTTCTCGGGGATGGCGAAGCACGTGTCGGACGGCCCCGACTCGAAGCGCTCCGGGCACCACGTCTCGCCGGCGTTCGACAGCGCGGGCGTCTTCGGCTCGTGCGCCGCGCCCTTGCAGCCGCCGAGGACGGCCAACGCGAGCGCCGCCGCTCCGGCAGAGATGACGACAGTGACGAAAGGCCCCCGCCTCATCGGGGTCACTCTACACGACATGCGTCGAGGATGCGCGCCCAGAGAGGGCCTCGACCGTCGCCGGTCTCCGCGCTCGTGGCGACGACCTCGAGCCGTTCGCCGTCGGGGCCCTGCGCCAGCTTGGTGAGGGCCGGCTTCTGCGCCGAACGGGAGAGCTTGTCGATCTTCGTGGCCGCAATGATGATGCGAATGCCCGGACGCTCGGCGAGGAACTCGACGAGATCCGCCTCCTCCTGCTCGAGCCCGCGCCGGATGTCGACGAGGATCACGACGGCGCGAAGGGTGGGCCGCTCGTGGAGGTACCCCTCGAGGAGCTGCTTCCACGCGGTCGCCTCGCTCTTCGAGACCTTCGCGTAGCCGTACCCGGGCAGGTCCGCGAACACGATCCGCGGCGGCGCCTCGAAGCGCTCGCTCGCGGCGAGCTGGATGTCGAAGAAATTGATCTGCCGCGTGCAACCGGGCGTGCCGCTCGTGCGAGCGAGCCCCTTCCGCGACAGGATCATGTTGAGCAAGCTCGACTTCCCGACGTTCGAGCGCCCTGCAAAGGCGATCTCGGGAGCCTGCTCGAAGTGTGTCACGGACGGCACCTGATCGCGCCGTGCCGCGCCGGCCGCGAACTCCGCCTCCGCGACGCGAACACCGCCCTCTCCCTTGCCGGGCTTGGCCGGCCCGGCCTTGGCGGTCGTGGGCTTGGTGGTCCTCGACTTGGCGGTCGTGGGCTTGGCAGTCGCGGACTTGGCTTTTTGCGGTTGAGCCACGGGATCCTTCTCGCCTTCCGCCTTACAACTGCGGCCTCCGAAGGGCCAGCAATTCGGACGGGAAGCGCCTCCCGGCACCTCGATTCATCAGCTGGCCGCGTGATGGACGGACGACCTCCGGACGGCTCGGTCGGACCGATCAACCTCTTCGACAGGTTCGTTCGGCTCGGGCGCGCGCGGCGGTCGAGCCGAACGGAAGCCACGCCCGCTCGTCGTCCTCGACGAGCGTGAGCCGGCGTCAGGTCCCTCCGTCCGCCTTCGCGCCGCCGCACTGGCGGAGGATCGATCCGTCGACCGCGTACGTGCCAATCAAGCACGTCCTCGCGATCGCCTCCGGATCGGGCCCGCACTCCACGAGGTAATCGTTGGACGGCTCGTTGCAGGCGCCTCCTTCGTCACGCGCCGCCGAGGTGCAGGCCTGAATCTCCGAGTCCGAGCAGGCCCCGCAGGCCGTCTCCACGCAGGTATTGACTGCGTGAAACGCCTTGCCGCACGACGTCTTTCCGCTGACCACCGCGAAGCAGCCGCCGACGTTCTGGACGTATTCGTCGCTGCCCATCGCGACGATCGGCGCCCACGTGTCGCCGTCGGCCCCGAAGATGCACGCAGCGCACTCGGGATTGCGTTGCTTCACCAGCTGCTCGACCTGCGAGATCGAGACCTTCAGCCGCACCGTAGAGGAGAAGAACGCGCGATCCTCGTCCGTGCACGCCCCCGGAACGACCCTCGGCGGCTTGAACGGAAGTCCCGAGACGTCGACCTTCTCCGTCTTCGCGCACGTATCCGGCTCGCCAATCCCCGATGGAACGCCTCCCTTGTTGCCACCCTCGCCACTGCCTGCGTCCGCCGAGGCAACGCTCGTAGTGTCGGAAGAACATCCGACCATTCCGACCGCGGATACGAGGCTCGCGAAAGCCGTGACACACGCAAGCGCAAACAAGTTTCTCTCGACCATATCGATCTCCTGCTGTCCCCGCCCACGCCGCGACGAGGCCTCGCGATCGCGCGACCTCTCGAAGACGCCCGCATGGCTGTATTACCGCGGGGGTCGACGCTCATGACGTGAGCGTCGACCACTGTGAGAGCTTCGTTTCGGTGCGCTCGAGATTCAGCGAATCGGCAGCTCGAACGACGTCGACCTGCGCAAGCCCATGCCGCCCGGATACGCGTAGCTGGCGCAGTTGCCGATCCCCCAGACGGTCATCGTGAAGGGACCTTCACTGGTGATGTGATGAGGACCGTCGGCGCACGTTCCACCCGGATAGGTCATCGGCTCCCACTGGCGAGAGAGCTCGACGTACGTCCACTCGTAGTCGTCGGTGATGCGCTCCCAGTCCCCGATCGCGCCGGAGCAGTCGAGCTTCACGTCGTGGAACACGCCGTTCGTTCTCTGGCGGGTCACGACGACGACGCTCCGTTGATACGTGTAGTCGGAGAAGAACCGGTACGAGTCGAGCCACTGCCGCGTCGGGACGTTCATCACGGTCTCGGGATCGCCCAGGGACTGATTCGTCGTCAGGGTCGCCGTGCCCGTCATCGCGGTCACCACGAAGAACGGGTGATCGCGATCTTGGCTTCGCACGACGAACGGGTTGTTGGTGAAGAATCGGACCTCCTCGCCCGAGCGGAGCGTGCTCGGCGCGCCGACCGGCTGCAAGGGGTCGTAGACGAGCTCCGTACCGTCAGCAGCTCCCACGATCCTGATGACGCTGACGTCTTGCGAGCGATCCGACCGGGTCCCCGCGATCCGCGCGCGATCCGGAGCGGGCAGCACGGCGTATTCGCTCCCCCACGCCGAGAGCGGCGGGATCTGCTTGTTCTCGCTGTCGACGTACTGCACGCCGACAGGGAGCTGGATGCCCGTGTGTCCGCCGAACACGCCGACCGGCTTGTCGCTCTCGAGCACGGAGCCCACGAGCTCCTTGTTCTGGATGATCTGCAGGACCTGGCCGCGCTGAAGCTGATAGGTCGCGACCTCGTTGGCCGAAGCGGCCGCAACTCCGCCGCCGCCGACGATGTCGACCTTCGGCAAGAGCTTGACCGACGTCTTGTCCTCGACCGCGACGATCTGCACCGTGGGCTTGCCCGGCTGAAGCCCGAACGTGTCGTTGAAGACGCCTCGACCGAAGACGTCGTCCTTACCTCCCCACGAGCTCACGAGGACGTAGTTGTTGCGAAAGGACGTCGTCGGAAGGAGCAGCGTGGCGCTCGGGGTGAAGCTCGCTGCGCCGCCATAGGGGAAGATCGAGTACATCGAAACGGGAACATCGGTGCTGGCAAAGATCGCCGTTCCGATGGTGGTGACCGGACTGGTCAGCGACTTGTCGAAGATCGGAGTGACGCCCGCAGGGCAGCGAACCGCCGTGCTGCCTTCGACGACCTCGTTCGAGACGAACACCACGGCACCGCTCCCGGGCGGAATCGGGCCTTCGAGCTTCTTGTGGGTCACCTTGCCGTCCTCGACGACCGGAATCCACAAGGCCCCGTCGAGCGGCATGTCCTGCCCCTTGTGCGTGACGCGGACGGTGGCCGGAGACGTCCAGTCGTTCGCCACGAAGAACGCCGCGCAGCCTCCGCGCTGAGCATCGCCGTCGACGGCAGCCGTCACCGCGAACGAACAGCCGAGCGACCCTTCGTTGGCGGCCGCCGCGTCACAAGGCGCGATGCACTCGCCGTTTCCGCACGCCTTGTCGGCCGGACATTCCGTGACGAGATTGCCGTCGCAGTCTCGTACGGAGCGGAGGTCACGCGAGCACACGTGCCCCGAGCATTCGGGCTCGGCGGCGTCCGGAGTCGTCCCCGCATCGTCCGGAACCAACACCTCGGGCTTCGTCGTGAACTCTTCTCGACCGGAGCTGCACCCCACCCACCCAGCCGATCCGACGAATAGAAGACAGAAGAGCTGCCTACGCATGAAAGACCTTCCTCGCTCGCCCCGTTACTGGAACACCACCGGGCCGGGCGCGTGGAGCTCCACGTCGCGAGCCCCGCGTCCGAGCTGACCGAGGAGGTTGTCTCCCCAGCACGTCACCGCGCCGCCTCGCAGAAGTGCGCACACCGATCGGTCCATCACGCCCAGCGCGACGGCCGCTTCCGTCAGCCCGTCGATACGACGGGCGCTCGGCTGATCGACTCCCGCGGATCCGCCGACCTGCCCGCCGCCGTTCGCTCCCCAGCAGTGCACGTCACCGCTCGACGCGATGATGCACGTGTTGTCGCCGCCCGCCGCCACGTCGACCGCGAGCACGCCCGACGGCAGGACCGCGCGGAGCGGGAGTGGCTGGTCTGCCACCGTCCCGGAGCCGAGCTGCCCATGCTCGTTCTTCCCCCAGCAATGGACCTGCGCGCGCCGGAGCGCGCACGCGTGCGAGGAGCCTGCAGCGACGCGCGAGACCTCCGAGAGCGCGATCGGCGTGGGGACCGGATCACGCGTCAGCGACGAGAGCCGCCCGAGCGTCTCGAGCGTGGCCCCGCCCCACGATAGGAGCTCGCCGTTCGCGGAGACGACGAAGCTCGTCGTGGACGTCCCGGCGCACGATCGCGGCGTGAAGGAGATGCTCTCCGCTGGCGCCGGCGCGCTCGCCACGCCAGCATCCACGGCGGTCGGGCGTGCGAGCTGATAGCCTTCGTTTGCTCCCCACGACCAGAGACGATCGTCGGTGCCGATCGCGAACGCGAACGTGCCGGCCAGCGTCACCGACTTCGCGCGGACGTCGGCGAGCTCGACGGCTTCGGGATGAGGCGTCGTCGAAGGCGCCTCGCCACGTCCGAGCTGGCCCGACGCGTCGGAGCCGAAACAGGACACGCTGCCACTGCCGGACACGACGCACGAGGTGCCGCGGTCCCTGTCGCCGCTCGCCGAGAGACCGACGGCGCCGGAGATACCCGGTACTTCGGTCGGAGCGGCGACGAACACCGGCATCGCGCCGGCACCGTCGCCGGATTTGCCAACCTGTCCGAACGCGTTGGCCCCCCAGCAACGGACGGAGCCCCCTCGGAGAATGGCGCACGCATGCGAGCCGCCGCGCGCGGCGAGTCGCGTGACGCAAGGCGCAGCCGTGCACTTCACCTCGAAGTCGTAAGGCGGAGTCTCGACCTCCACCTCACCACTGTCGATCCCTCCATCCGCCTCGGGCGTGCTCGAAGCATCGGGCTCGGTTGCTGTCTGCCCCGCGTCGCTCTCGGGGACCGGAAATGGCGAATCGTCGTTCGACGAAGAACAGGCGGTCATGGCAAGCGCCACGAAGGCCGGGGGCAGGAGCGGCCACCACGCGCGTCGAAGGAGAAGTCCTCGTGCGATCATGGCGTGGGTCCCTTCAGCGCGAAGCCGTTACCGACGAGCCAGCTCTCCGCCCCGTTGCCATGAATGCCGAATACTTCGCGCGGGACGAAGTCTCGGCCCATCGCGACCGAACCGGGCGTGAACGCGCTCCCGTTCCAGCGCATGATCTGGATGTAGACGTACGGTTCGGAGAACGGCAAAAGCACGTTGCTCCAGTCTTTCGCCCACATCGGTTGGCGCGGCGGAGGCACTGCCTCGGTTCCGTTCCACGACGTACGCCCGTTTGGCACCGAGAGCTCGTTCAGCCGGATCGGCGAGCTCGGCCCGAGCCGCATGTTCCTCCCTTTGAGGTCGAACCGGTCGTAGTAGGGGTTCCCGCTGTAGAGGTAACCGAAGAGGAAGATCCGATCGCTCTCACTCGGCGCATCGGTGACCTGCGCGGACACCGGAACGAATCCCTTCACGGCGGTCGTCGTCGGCAGCGCCGCGTTGAACACGGTGGCGCCGTCCGCGGTGAGCTCGAGAACGTACGGGTAGCGGTTCGGAGGCTTGGCGACCGCCAATGGCGCCGGCGGGCCGTTGACGTAGCCCGCCGCGTAGGTCGCGGAGGGCCCGCTGAAGACGGTCATCACGCGAAGGTCGGCGATGTCGATCGGATGCGGGCGCAGCGCCGTCCCGTCGTAGTGGTCGACGTGCCCATCGTCGCTCGAGAACCAAACGTCGGCGTCACCCCTCCCGGAGATCGAGCGAAGGTTCGACGTATGCCCCGTCTCGACGAGACTCCACTTCCCCGCCGCGTTTCGATTCAGGAGGAGCCCGAGCTCGCCGCCGACCCAAACGCTCGTAGCCGTGGCCCATACGACCGAGAGCGCGTGGTTCGCACGGAACTCCGTCTTCCAAGCGGCGCCGTCGTAGTGGAGCACCAAGCCGTCGGCGCTCACGCTCCAGACGTCGTTCGAGGCAACGACCCAGACGCTCTGGAGCGAGAGGGGCAGACCGGTCTCCGACGCAGGCAGCTTCGTCTCGCAGAAGCCCGCGTCACCGCAGATGAGCGGTCGCTCCGCGTCGGGAACGCCCGCATCCGGTATCGGATCGACCGCCGTTGCGTCCTCTTCCTCCACGCCCCCGGCGTCGACGACCGGAGCTCCGCCGTCCTCGCCGGCATTCGGGCTGGGCGGATCCTCGGCTCCGCTGGCGGAGCAGGCCGCGATCGTGGCGAGCAGCGCCGCCGCTGCATGGCTCATGTACCTCATGGAAGTGCTCCCCAGTGGAACAGCCCAGCATCGCCCCCGAACCACACGTCGTCGGACGCCCCTCCCCAGACGGCCCTCAGCGTGCCGTCATGGCCAGTAGCGACGGACGACCACTGCGCGCCGTCGAAGTGCAGCGCCGTCCCGCCCTCTCCGACAGCCCAGATGTCGTTCGGCGCGATGCCGAAGACGGCATGGAGCGTCGACGTCGTCCCGGTGTCGGCAAGATCCCACGACGCTCCGTCGAAGTGAGCGACCGTCCCATTCTCGCCGACGGCCCAGAGGTGCTCGTCGTAGCCCCAGGCCGCGCGGAGGCTCACCTGCGATGCGACCGGCACCATGACGCCTCGTTCGAGGCTCGGGGCCCCCGCATCATTCGATGACGACACGGCATAGCGAGCCACTGCCGCGCGATCGCCGACGAGCCAGAGCGCCTTGCCGGGCACGAGGTGGACCGCACGCACGCCGAGCTCGGTCTCCGGCTGGTTGCTCAGCGGATTGAGGGCATCGGGCTGGTAGGTGACGCTCGCGGAGTCCGGGTCGACCTTCCCCAGGTACTTCGCCTTGTAGTACGCGAAGGACGTAGCGCCGGGCGCGAGCCCGAGGAACACGTCCCCGCTCGGCATCACCGCGACGCCGGCGATGGCACGGTAGTTACTGGTGCCCTCGACCACCTCCTTGATCCGTGCGGTACGCACCGTATCGGCGGCGAGGCCCCTTCGCAGGACCAGCGTACCCGCGGTGGCCCACATCGCATCGGGCGTCAGGAACATGCTGGTGAACGTCTCGTTGACGCTCGACTCGAGCGCGCTCCAATCGCTCCCGTTCCAGTGCAAGACCGCACCGCGGGAGCCCGTCGCCCAGACATCGTTCTTCGAACGCCCGTTGATGGCGGCGACCGCGGCGGACGCGATTGGGCTCGTCACCCTGCAGATGTTCCCGACAGCGCACGGCACGACCGCGACCTCGCCGTCGCTGTCCGAGCCATCGAGCGACGGCCCCGCATCGTCCGACGGGATGATGGCGCTTCCGTCTTCCTCGGGCGGAGTCGTGTCTTCCGAGTCGGCACACGCCGCGATGGAGAGAACGGAGAGGATCGTGAGGGCGGCAAGGCCTGATACCGAAGCCAACGGAAGGGTGTGCCTGAGCCGACGCAAAAGGGATTCAGGCTTCATTTTGCAGTGGTCTCCGGTCCGCCCTCGCACGGCGCGACGAGGCACTTGCCCTCTGCGCAGACCTGACCGGGCGCGCACGCGCTTCCGCACGCGCCGCAGTGACGGCTATCGATCCGGAAGTCGATCTCGCATCCGTTGTCCGGCAGCCCATCGCAGTCGGCGTAGCCCGTCTCGCACTTGCCGCCGCAGACCCCTTTCGTACAGGTCGCGGCGTAGTGTGGTGAGAAGGTGCCCGGACAGACGTTGTTGCACGCACCGCAGTTCGTCGGATCCTGGTCGAGGACCTGACACGTATCCCCGCAGAGCGTCTCGCTGTCGTCCTCGCAGGTGCAGCGGTAGACGTTGCCGTTTCCCAGCAAGCATTGTTTGCCGGGTGCACACGTGTCACCGCAATACCCGCAGTGCTCGTTCGTATGGAGCGTGGCCTCGCAGCCATCGCTCTTGTCACCGTTGCAGTTCGCCTTGCTCGGATCGTTGCACTTCGAGGCTCCGCACTTGGCGCCCGAGCAGCCGTAGTGCATGTCGCTCGGCAACGCGGGCAAGTCCGGTCCTGTCGGGTCGCAAACGTTCCCGCAGCCGCCGCAGTTGGCGTCGTCATAGTTGAAGTTCGTACAGACGAAGTCGCCGCAGGAATCCGGCATGCCGGCGTACAGGCCCATCAGGTCGCAAAGCGAGAAGCATTGGCCGAGCGTGCAGGACTTCCCAGCCGGACAGGCGTAGCCGCAGGCACCGCAATTGTTGGCATCGAAGAGCGTGTTGACCTCACAGCCGTTGGTGGGGTCGTTGTCGCAATCCGCTCCCTGAGTGCCAGGGCCGAGATCGGCATTGCCGCAGGCGAACGTGCATTTGCCTTCGACGCACCTCCAGTTCGAGTCGAACGCGCCGCCACAACGGATCCCGCATCCTCCGCAATTCTCGTTGTCGTTCAGCAGATCGACGTCACACGGGAACGCGGACGTCGAGCACGTCGCGCGCGGAGCCGTGCACGTCGTGACCGGGCACATCGGGCCGTCCTCCGGCGTCACCGCCGCGGCGTCGCTCCCCGCATCCGGCGACACGAAACCGATGTCGTCGTTGCAGAAGCCCCGCTCGCAATCCTGTCCGACGAAGACGTCCCTACCGCTACTGCATGCGGAGGCCGCGATGATCGACAGAACGAGGGTGGCGGCCCAGCCGAGGCGAGAGAGAGAGAGGTTCATTTCGCAGCCTTCGTGATGGAGTCGCCCGCGCAGCTCGCCTCGACACGGCGTGTGAGCGGGCTCTTCGGGCGGCTCTGGAGGAACACCGTTGCCTCCTTCTCCGCCTCGGCGCGGCGACCGAGGCTGCAGAGGACGACGATCCGCTCGGCGGCTCGGTCAGCGGCGAACCAGCCGTTCGGGAACAGCCTTGCATGCTCGGCGAGGCGCGCCAGCGCCTTGTCACCGTCACCATGCTCGAGGGCGAGTCGCGCATCGGTGATGAGGCGCGCCTCCTGCTGCAGCGTATCGCTCGATGCCCCGGCCGGTGCGGTCGCCGGCGCGTCCCCAGCGGTGATCGCTGCGGACGACTTCTTCGACGGAGCGCGCGTCGACGGAGGGATCTCGGCGACGCTCGGCAACGAGTCGACCGAGACCGAAGGGACCGCGACCACGGGCTCCGTCTCCTGCGCCGCCTCGCTCGGCGGCACGACGGCCATCGGTGACGCCACGGCGGACGGGGCGATGACAGGAGGAGCCTCGACTCCGGACGAGAGATGGATGCTCACACCGACGAGCGCCAGCGCCGCGCATGTCGACCCGAGGAGGAGCGACAGCTTGCCGGTGCCGCTCCGGGCAGTGGCGGATACCGGCGACGTCGTGCCAGCATCTTGCGAGTACGCCGTCTGGATCTTGGAGAGGATGCGGTCGGCCCCCTCCTTCGTGAGCTCGTACTGATCGGCGAGCGGCGCGAGGAGGGACGGCTTCTTCTCGGGTTCGAGGCTCATTTGTATCTCCAGCCGTCGCGTGCGCGACGTCTGCTCAGTGCGGCCTCGACCTGCTCGCGCGCGAGGCGCAGCCGGCTCGTGGCGGTGCTTGCATTGATTCCCAAGATCACGGCGATCTCGCTGAGCGGCTTCTCCTCCAGCTCCGCGAGGACGAGCACTGCGCGGCGCTCGGGCTCGAGACCGTCGAGGATTTCCTCGAGGATGCGGACGTTCTCGTTGTTCTCGGCACGTCTGTCCGGAGCCGCCTCCATGGCGCCGGGCAAGACCTCCAGGTCCACACCGTCCTCGGTGCGAGAGCTCCGGCGTTGGTTGGATCTCCGGTTGTGTTGAACGACACGGAAGAGAATGGAGAAGAGCCAAGCGCGCTCCGAGCCGATCTCCGGATACGAACCGGTCAGCCGGAGCGCCCTCAGGAAGGTCTCCTGCACGACGTCGTCGGCCTCGGCCGCAGGCACGCCGAGTCGACGCGCGCTCGTCCACACGTACCCGACGTGGGCACGGTAGAGCTCGATGAAAGCTCGTGACGTCGGGTCGCTTGCTTCGCGAATGGCCACGCTCGAACTGCTCGCGGCGGCGCTCGGAGGAGGTGTCGGCACGACGTCGGGTTCGAGAGCGAAGGCCCGATCGGCGCGGAGATGCCCGCTCCAAGAAAGACTCATCGGGCTATAGCTCCCGGGACCGCCGTCTTTCATCACGAAAAGGACGGGCGCGACGTAGCTCCGACGTCCGGATGAGCTTCGTCGCCGCGCTACAGCGGCGCTCGAGGGCGACCGGCGAGCGGGCTCGGCCCCGTGCGCTCAGGGCCCGGTGCCGTCAGCGAAAGACGACCGCAACGCCGAGGCTCAGACGAGGCGACGCTCTGCCCGGCGAATGGAGGCGAACCGCCTCCCCGGCCGTCGCGGTCGCGAGCGAGAACCTCGGAGCGTCGATCGGAAGGAGCAGCTCGGCCGCCGCAAAGAGGCTGAGCCACTTCATTGCGCGGGCCTCGACTCGGCCACCAAGCGCGGGCGTCAACCATACGGCGGACGTCTCCCACGGCTGCCGGATGCCGAAGCCGCGAGCCCGGACGTGCGTCGCCGCGACGCTCACGCTGGGACCGAACGCGAAGACACCGACCGGCACCATGTATCCGCCGAAAGCGCCCGCTTCGACCATGTCGAACGTGGCCCCTGCGCTCCGCTCGAAGCGCGCGTCCTGCGAGAGCGACACGGCCGCGAGCGCTCCGACACGGAACCGATCGATGCGAGCCCCGAGCGAGAGGACGGGCCCGACGCTCGCCTCCGGAAGCGGGCCCCACACCACGAACCCTCCGAGGCCGATCTCCGGGCGCACCAGCACGCTCGACGCGGCGGAGCGCCGTGGAGTCGACTCATCCTTCGTCGGCGCCACGGGCGGTGCCGACGACTGCTCCACACGCGGTGACCCCGGCGGCTCCGGTGACGCGGGGGACTCCGGCGATGCTGGAGCGGGCACTTCGCTGCCGCGGAGCTCCTTGTTCGGATCGACGGTCGAGTCGATCGCGAGCGCGACGACGACGGCAAAGGCTTCGGCGAGCGTGCTGCAGGAGGCGGCGTCCACCGTCCGGACATCCTCGACGTCGCCCGTGCGTACGGCCATCGCGAGGCGAAACCGGCCTTCGGGCAACGTCTCGATCCTCCCTGTCGCGACGGCGCTGGTCGGCTTGACGACCGACGCGCGAAGGATCTGCCCGATCCGACGGCGAACGCTCTCGGCCCCCGGACACGCCTCCGGCGCTTCCCACGTGAGCTCGAGCGGGAGCGGCGGCGGCTGTGCGCTCGCGAGACGCGACGTGCTCAGGATCGCGACTCCCGCGAGGGCCGACCACGCCTTTCTCACGGCACGAGCCTAACGCGCCTTTCTACCGAGCGTTGCGCGAACGTGAAGAGCCCCCCGTATGCCAACCGCACGGCGGAGTCGTTACCGCCGACGCAATCGGCGCCGGATCGGCGCCGCGACCTCGGCGAGCTCGTGCGCCCCGAGCCCCCACGCCGAGGTGAGGAAGAGGACGCCGAACAGGACCGCCGACGCGAGGCCCGGCAGCGCTCGCCCGATGCTCCCAGGCACCGCGCCCGTGAGCAGGTACGCCAGCGCTCCGCTCGCTGCCCCCGCGATGGCCGACGCCGCGAGCACACGCACGCCGGACGCGGCGATCTCGCCACCGCGGAGCGAGCCGAGCCGTCTCCGGAGGCCGACGAAGAGGAGGACCATCTGCACCGCGCTCGAGCCGGCAACGGCGACGCTGATCCCGACGTGCCCGAGCGGGCCACGCAGCGCCAGCGCCAGAACGATGAACGCGACGAGGTCGATCGCGCTCACGACGACGGGCGTGCGCGTGTCACCGAGCGCGTGGAACGCGGGAACGAGCTGCCGCGTTGCTGCCACCGTGAAGATCGCCCCGCCCTGCCATGCGAGCGCGCGCGCCGTCTGGTGCGACGACTCGGGATCGAAGTGCCCGCGCTCGAAGAGCAACACCACGAGCGGCTCGCCGAGAACGACGAGCGCGACGCTGCACGGGATCGCGACGAACATCGCGAGGCGCATGCCGTGGGCCCAGGTCGTGACGAGCTCGTCGGTCTCGTTCTTCGCGGCAAAGGTCGCGAGCGACGGGAGCGTCGCGCTCGAGATCGCCATCACGAAGATCCCCTGCGGGAGATCGCATAGGCGCGAGGCCCACGAGAACCAGCTCTGAGCGCCCTCGCCGAGCTCGGAGAGGAAGCGGCGCGAGAGGACGAGGTCGACGTAGTAGACCCCGAGACCGAACGTCATCGGGAGGATGCGCTTGAGCATCTCCCGCACGTGCGGGTCGCGAAAATCGAAGCGCGGAAGCGACGCGTAGCCGATCTTGCGCAGCGCCGGGATCTGCGCGACCACCTGCATCACGCCCCCGGCGAGGACGCCGATCGCAAGCGTCATCGCGGGATCGATCCCGCGCTCGGCGAGCGGCTCGCGGAGGAGAAACGCAGCGCCGACGATGCCGACGCTGAAGAGCGCAGGCGCGAACGCGGCGACGGCGAAGCGCCGCTTCGCGTTGAGCGCGGCCATCCCGAGCGCCGCCGTCCCCATGAAGAGGATGTACGGGAACATCACGCGCGTCAGGCTGGTCGTGAGCTCGAACTTCTCACCACCGGAGTACCCGGACGCGAAGAGCCACGTGAGCTCGCGCGCGAACACGATGCCGAGGAGGGTGACGACGAGGAGCGCCACGATCGAGACGCCGCGCGCGCGGGCGAAGAACGGCCGCGCGACCTCGTCACCGCCCTTCGCGAGCCGCTCGCTGAGGACCGGCACGACCGCGCTCGACACGGCGCCCTCGGCGAGGAGCTGCCGGAGCGCGTTCGGGATCGTGAGCGCGACCCAGAACGCGTCGGTCTCGCGTCGCGTGAAGAGCGCGGCGATGACGGCGTCGCGGCCGAAGCCGAGGATGCGAGAGAGGAGCGTTCCGGCGCCGACGATGCCGGCGCGCCCGACGATCTTCTCGCGCTCCTTGCTCCCCTCGCTCGCGGTCGACCCGACGGCGCGCGGCTCGGCGCGGTCCGGCTCGGTCATGGCTCACATGCGCGGGAGCTCACCGCGGTCGTCCTTCATGCTGCCCGGGCGGCACTCATCGCAATGGCAGAGCGCGCGCAGGTACTTGTACGAGTAGAGACCGCTGCCGTGGCCGTCGAACCAGACGAGCCGGAGCGCGTAGTTGCCGACGGGCTCGATCTGGTCGAGCTCGGTCTGGATGTCGCCGCTCGGCTCGATGAACGAGATCGTTCCCGTGTGCCCCTGGCAGCCGGCGCACGGGCAGTAGCCGCGCAGGATCGTGTGCGGGTAGATGCCCGTGTGGCCGTCGCCCCAGTCGATCTCGGTCACCTTCGCGCCGCGTGGGGAGCGCACTGCCTTGCACCGCGTTCGCGCGTCTTGCATGACTCGCTCTTATAACGCCTATGACGCTGCAGGAGGCGCCCGTTTACCCCTTCTTCGATGCAGAAAGTCGGGATTTGACGTCGTCGAGCCTCGTCAGCCCGGTCGTCGCACCGAGCGCGGCCACGGCCTTGGCGCCGAGGAGGTGACCGACCTCGAGCGCGCGCGTCCAGAGCTTGGCGTCCTTCCATTCCGCACCGCCGGGCTTGGCGCCGGCCTTCACGAGCACCGCGAGGAGGCCCGCGACGAAGGCGTCTCCCCCACCCGAACGATCGATGCAACGGACGCGCTTGGTCGGCGCCGTCGCCTGACCGTGCGCACCGACCGCCGCCGCGCCGTTCTCTCCGCGGGTCAGGATCCACGTCGCCTGCTTCGCGTTCTCCTCGAGCCACGACATGCCGCGTTTGCCGGCGAGCGCGTTGAAGTCGCGCTCCGAGCCCTTGACCAGCGCGGCGCGCGCGACGAGCGCCTTCGTCGCGCTGCGCATCTCATCGCTGTCCGGCCAGAGGTGAGCGCGCACGTTGAGATCGACGATGAGCGTCCCCTTCGCCTTCTCGACGGCGGCGAGGAGCTTCTCGGTCGCCGCGCGCGTGCTCGCCATCATGCTGGTGGACGACACCAGGGTGAACGGCGCCTTGCCCATCGCTGCCGTGATGTCGCCCTCGCCGAGCTTCTGGTCGGCCGTCCCGCCGCGGTACGGGATGAACGAAGCATCGCCGGTCGCGCTGTGCGTGACGAACGTGATACCCGTCGGCGCCGCGAGGCGGACGACATGCTCGACGTCGACGCCCTCCGCAGTGAGCGCCGACTCGATTGCGGCGCCGAGCTTGTCGTTGCCGACGCCGCCGATCGCCGCGCTCTTCACCCCGAGACGCGCGAGCGTCACCGCTACGTTGGCCGATGCTCCGCCGAGCTCACGACGGAACTGGCGCGCGATCGGCTCCTTGCCATCCCCCTTCGATTCAGCCTCGTAGAAGTCCCAAAGAAGCTCGCCGAAGCACGCTACGTCGATGCCGCTTTCCACTCCTCGATGTTCCATCGGATCGCGCGTTCCCACAAGCACCGTCCTCAGGCGCCTCGGGAAGCTCTCGCGAGGTGTTCGACCACCTCGCGCGCCCGCACGGCCTCGCCTTCACCCGACCGAAGCCGGCGAGACGTGCGACGACGTGATCAGGTGCGCCCTTGCAAGCTCGGATCGAAATCGGCGTGCGCGGCCATCGCCTCCTCGGCGATCTCGATGATCTCGCCGGCGATCTCCCACGACAGCAAGACCGACTCCGCGCGCTGGGCGCGCGCCGCGAGCACGCGAAGCTCGCCACTGATCGTTCGCCGTGCGCCGCCGCAGCTCGTGCAGACGATCCCGCCGCCGGCGGCGTCGATGAACGCCGAGCGCCCCTCGGGACAGACCCGCGCGCAACGAATGCAGCGATCGAGCTCGAGAGCGTAGCCCATATCCGTCAGCAGCCGCAGGCCGAAGATCGCGAGATGGCGCCTCGCCTCGCTCGCGCTCCGTACCCCCTCGGTATCGAGCGCCTCGAGGACGTCCTCCAGCGAGCGCCACGCTGCCGGCTCCGGAGTGCGGGCGGGACAGAGGTGGCGGACCCAGCGGAGCGCCTGCCCGGCCGCCTCCATGGCTTCGAGGTTCGTCGCGATCCCGGTGCGCGGCCGCTGGATGCGCGCTTCCTTGAGGACGCAGAGCTCTTTGCCCTTGTCCTCGAGCGTCACCACAAGCTCGTGGATCGGCTCGAGCGCGCCTCCGAAGCGCTTGGTCGACTTGCGGGCGCCGCGAACGACGGCCGAGAGCTTTCCGCTCTCGCGGGTGAAGAACGTGGCGATGACGTCCGCTTCGCCGTAGGCGACGCTGCGTACGAGCAGCGCGGCGGAGTCGATGCGCCGGATCACACGATGGTGATAGCGCGGGACGAGCTCTGGGACAGCTCCGAGGGCATGTCACGACCGCGGGGCTTCAGCACGATCGACAGCGCGAGCGTGAAGAGGATGAGCAGGAGGACCAGCGCGATCGCGACCCCGAAGCGACGGCCCTGCCCGCCGTGAGCAGCCTGGACGGGCGACGCCACCGGGAGCGGCGTGACCATGGCGACTCGGCGGCTCGCAGTGTAGCGGGCGACGATGTCCTCGGGCCCGAGCCCGAGCGTCTGGGCGTAGGACTTCAGGAAGCCCTTAACGAAGACCTCACCAGGGAGGTCGTCGAAGTGATCCTGCTCGATGGACTCGAGGGTAGCCATGGGAATGCGCGTCACGCGCGACACCTCCGCGAGCCCCATGCGCTTCTTCTCGCGCTGCTGCCGCAGGGTGGTTCCGACGGTCTCGATTCCGCTCACTTCTTCCCTCGTCATTCGCTTGGGTTCACTTCCGGTCAATCAGCTCGCGGCCGGCTGAGGATGGGGCCCCCGCGGATACTTCGTCGACTCGAGCGTAGACCGCGCCTCCAGCCGCGGTCGCCGCCCCTGCGAGCTTCGCCAGCTCGCGAACGCAGATCTTTCCCGTCTGCGTTTCCTTGGAGATCTCGACACAGCGCTCGTAGTCCGAGCGCGCTTCGCCGACCTTGCCGAGCTTGAGACGCACGCGGGCGCGTGCCTCCCACGCGTCCTGCAGGTCGGTGCACTGCTGATCGTCGACCGAGACAGCGCTCGTAAAGCTCTGCTCGGCCTGCCCCGGATCGCCCTTCTTCTCGAAGCCGACTCCGAGGCGGTAGTGACCGACGCAGAAGCGCGGCTCGGTCACGGCGTTCTTCAGGGAGGCGATCCCGGCATCGAGCTGGCCGTCGAGGACCTGCGCCCAACCGAGGTTCCCCCACGCGAAGTACGGATGGACGTACGCGGGGTCCTTCGTGAGCGGCTCGAGGACGCCGATGGCCTCCCGGTACTTCTTCTGGTTGATGAGGACCTGGCCCAGCAGGTTTTTTGCGTCGCGGAAGTCCGTGTTGTACTTGATCGCGGACCGGGCGCTCTTCTCGACCTCGCCGAGCTTGCAGTCGGGCGCCTCGAATGCCTGCGGGCCCGAACAGAACGCGAGAAGGATCGCCGCCTTCAGGTAATGAGCGCGGTCGTTCTCCTCGTTGAGCGCGAGCGACTTCTGGATGTGGTCGAGCGCGAGACGGGCGTCACCCTTCTGGAAGAGATCGCGAGCGATGTCGTACTCGGCGTCGCTCTGGCGTTCCGGGCTCTGGGCTCCAGGCTGCTGCCCCTTGCCGCCGGCGCATGCGGTCACCGCCGCGGCGAGTAGCACGATCGCCACACTCGCGAGCCCTGCTGTTCGCGCTCCACGCAAAGTCGAGCTGCGCGCAGCCGCGGCGGCGCAAGGTGCTGCGACTCGGGATGTCGGGAGCGAGCGCATGAGCCTCGTGCCAGCGGAAGTACTCTACCGCTTTCGCGTCGTCAACCCCGAATGGCTATGCACCAAGGGTCCGTGACTGTTCGCTTTTTTGGCTTCGGGGCCGTCGCAAAGCACATCGCTTGACGCGTTGCACCACTCACGCGTTCCGACGGGGAACCGAGCAATGAAGAGCGCTTACACAACGCTCTTCATCGAATACCTCAGGTTGGGTCAGCGCTCGCCGCGAAGCTCGTCTTTTGTCCCCAGGAGGGCGTAAAGGCGGCGCAGGGCGTCCACGTCCGGGATCTCCACCCGCTCGCCGACGATCCGGAGGTACTGCTGGTCGCGGAGGCGCTGGACCGTGCGCTTCACCGTCTCGACGTCCAGCCCGACACGACTCGAGAGGTCGACCGGTGAGACCGTGAGCTCGACCGGACCGGGCTGGTTGCGCGCCATCTTGAGGAGAGCGCTCACGACCTTCGACTGCGTGTCGCGGAGCATGAGCACCTCGATCTGGTCCTCGGCGTCGCGCAGGCGGCGGACGAGCTGGGCGAGGATGCGCTCGGCGAGCTGTGGAAAACGCTCGACGATGGCGCGCAGTGCCGTCCGGTCGAGCGACAGCATGATCCCATCCGAGAGCGCGACCGCCGTCGACATCCGGACTGCGCCGTCGATGATCGCACCCTCGCCGAAGAGATCGCCGGGCCGGAGGACGGAAAGGCTGCGCTCCACCATACGGACGCGCTTGAGCAAGCGCACCCGCCCTTGATGGAGCAGGAACGCGTGCGTCGAGGGCTCCCCTTCACGGAACAGGATGTCCCCCTGCACGAAGGGGCGCCCGTATTGCTCGATCAGATGTCGAGACGTCGCGTCGAGCCCCTGCCCCTCGCCGTAGCCGTCGTCATCCGCTCGAGCTTCCTGCGTCACGCGAGGACGATAGAGGATCGGCGATGGGCGCCGCAATCTTTGGTGATTGGAGCCTCTCGTGGGAAAGTGCGCCCGTGCGCCTAGGTCGGGAAGAGAGAACCACGAAGGAAACGTCGATCGTCGTCGAGATCGAGCTCGATGGCAGCGGCAAGAGCCAGATCAGTACGCCGATCCCGTTCCTCTCCCACATGCTCGATCAGATCGGGAAACACGGTCTGTTCGACCTCACGGTGAACGCCACCGGGGACGTCGAGATCGACGGGCACCACACGACCGAGGACGTCGGGATCGTGCTCGGTCGTGCCGTCGCCAGCGCGCTCGGGGACAAGGCCGGCATCGCGCGCTACGGCTGGGCGACGCTCCCGATGGACGAGGCCCGAGCCACCTGCACGATCGATCTGTCGGGGCGGCAGTACTTCGTCTGGGAGGTCCCGATGCCGAAGGCGAAGCTCGGCGACTGGGACACCGAGCTCGCGGAGGTCTTCTTCGAGGGGTTCGCTCGCGGCGCCGCCGCGAACCTCCACGTCGTCCTCCACGCAGGGACGAACCTCCATCACATGACGGAGATCTGCTTCAAGGCGTTCGCCAAGGCACTCCGCGCCGCGACGACGATCGACCCGCGCGCCGTGGGCGTCCCCTCCACCAAGGGCAGCCTCTAAATGACCGAGCATGATTGCAATCATGCTCGGCCCATTTAGCTTCTTGTCATCACGGGGCGGCGGCGCGCGCCGCCCCGCCCCGAAAGAGCGCGGTCTTTCGGGATCCCCACCCCGCCCCGTCGCGCGCGCGATCTCGAGGGTCGCGAATCAAGGGCCGCTGACTTGGAGCCCGCGGCCCGTGCCGGTCGGGCACGAAGCCGGGCTCAGCGCTTCGTCGCCGCGATGACCACGTGCGGGTACGGAAGCACGTCGGGGACACGCACCATCCGCACGTGGAACCCGAGTGACGCGAGCATCTCGCCCCACTCGCGGTGGTGGCGGTAGCGGAGCGGCTCGTCCCAGCCGACCATCACGCGATCGAGCAGGCGCGTGAACTCGAGACCGAACGTGGGCACCGTGGTGATGTCCTTCACGACGAGCACGCCGCGAGGCGCGAGGAGATCGCGCAGGCGCGTCAACATCGGGAGCTGGTCCTGCTCCGGGATGTGATGCATCACATCGAGGACGTAGGCCCCCGCGAACGGTCCCTCGAGCCCGACGTCACGCGCATCGCCGGCGATGAACTCGTTGCCGCGAAGGCCGACCGACTCGGAGACCCGCCGCGCCAGCTCGATCCGCCGTGCGTTCGGGTCGACTCCGACGATGCGACGCCCGGGCTGGGTTTGCCCGAAGTACGCGGCGAACAGCCCGAAGCCGCAGCCGATGTCGAGGATGGGCCCCTCGTCCGGGAGCAGGAGATCCATGACGCTGAGGAGCTTCGGGCGGAGGATCGAGAAGCGGATGTTCGCGTAGGCGCGCTCGATCGGCGGGAGCGCCCGCGCGATGCGCGAGATGGCCTCGCGCCCGTACACCTCGGGCGCCTCGAACCGCTGCGGCGAGGGGCGCGGCCCACGTGACAGCGCACGGATGAAACGCGTCGAAACAGGCTCGCGTTCGGTCACGGGCATCGGGCGGCCGATTAGCACGGCGACCGGAGGCGGTCACCTCCGCCGTCAGATCCCGGGGCGAGCGCCGTCCGCGCGCCCCTCCGGGCCCCCTTCCAGGGACGACGAGGAGCGACGCGAAGACGAGCCGGCGAGCGCAGCCTCCGCCCGCCGGTCCCACGCCATGAGGCAGAAGCTCGCGACCATCGAGAGGAAGTCGAGCGCGACGTCGAGATCGTCCTCGAGCATGTCGATGAACGACTCGCGACTTCCATGGAGGAAGACGGCGGGCTCGACCGTGACGAGGTCGTTCCACCGTGGTCGGTTCGCGATCGCCTCTCCACCTCCGACGATGTAGCCGGGCCCCACCACCTGGACGAACCGCCGCCCCGACTCGGCGTCGTGCCACGAGCTCTCCATCTTCCCCTTCACCAGGAAGAGGATGTTCGTCGCGCGATCGCCAGCCCGCCAGAGCGTCGTGCCTGCGTCGACGCGGACCTCCTTCATCGCGCGCACGAGGCGGGCCGTCGAGTTCACGTTCGCGTGCTCGAACCCAACGGTCCGGCGCAGGAGGAAAATCCGCTCGACGATGCCGAGCTCGCGCTCGCCGACCAGCCGATCGAAGCCGTCCGCGGGAGGGACGTACGGTGGCGGCTCCTGGGTCATGCTCTCCTGGATGAGCCACTCGATGACCCAGCGCAGCGTCGCGAGGAGCACCGCGAAGTGATCCTCGAACAGCTCGTGGATCGCGTCCGCCCGAAGCTCGAACGTCTCGGTGCGCGTCTCGGCGACCGCCTCCGTGCCGCCGCTGGTGCGCGCGAGGAGCGAGAGGAAGCCGACCCCGCCGGGCGCGGAGATCGTCCGGAGGACGTTCCCTCGTCGCCGGATCGTGACGGCACCGGTCAAGAGCAGGTGGAAGGACTTCGGGGGCTCGTCCTCGCGGAGGATGACCTCGCCCTTCTCGAAGGTCGCCGAGCGCATGGACGCGGCGAGCGGCGCGAGCTCACTCGCCGTCATCGCACGGAAGACCGGAACGGCGCGGAGGAGCAGGATGCGCTCCGTCAGATCATGCCTGCGCACGGCTCACTCCTGTCGGTTCGGGCACGAGCGGGCGCGGGTCGGGCGCGACGAGATCGCGCGCGCGGTCCCTGAGCCGCTTGCCCAGGCGCTCGATCGCGGGCACCTGCGGCGACGTCGCGCCGACGATCGCGCCGACGTTCAGACCGAGCTCGAGCGCACGGTACTCGGCAAGCGTCCGCAGGGTGGTGCTGCCCTTCCGGAGGATCTCCGCGAGCACGTCCTCGTACGGCAGCGGCGCCTCCACCTCCACGCCCGGATCCCCGACGAGGGCGAGGATCCGCGACCGGTACGGCGGCCGAACGATGTTCTCGATGAGCTCGAGGCTGCTCGCACGCGTCTTCGGGCTCTCGCTCTTGAGACCGCGCTCGATGTCGTCGAAGTCCTCCCCATGGAGCAGCTCGAAGAGCATGAAGAGCCGCTGCCGCGCGTGGAGCTCCTTGTCGCGGACGAGATCGAGGAGGAGATGATGCCCCGCCCGGAGCGGATCGGGCCCGACGAGGGACACTGGGGGCGAAGCGGCCTCGTCGACACCGGCGAGCCCGGTCCCCCAGCGCCGGAGCTCCTCGGCGATGTCGAGCGTGCTCTCGACGACGCGGCGGAGGATGGTGTCCTCGAGGAACAGCTTCGGGTTGGCTCGACGAAGCTTCACCAGCGCGCGGAGGACCTTGAAGCGCACGGCGCCGTCCCTCTCCGAGACGAGGTGGCCGATCAGCTTGCGAGCCGCGGCATCCGGCTCGAAGAGCACCATGGTGCGCGGCAGGTGCACGCGGACCTCACGGGGGAAGTCACTCCGGCGCATGGCGTCGTCGACGAACTCGAGCGCGCCCGGGATGAGCGCGATGGCGTCGCGAGCGGCCCTTCGGAGCTCGTGGCGGCTCAACATGCCCACGAGGAGCGGGAGAAACGCTGGGCTCTTGCGCGTGGCCATCGCACGCGCAACCTCGAGCCGGACGCGAACCTCCGGCGCCAACTCCAATGCGAGCCGCGCAAGCGCCTTCGTCCCGGCGTCGCGCGCCTCGCCCGTACCTGCGCCCTCGCCTTCCCGGTCCCCTTCGACGGCGGCCTCGTTCGGCAGAGCACATGGGACGTCCTGGAACGTGGCCCCCTCGTGCGCGAGGCCGATCAGGAGCGCATCGAACCGCTCCTGCGCCCAGGCGCTCGTCACCTCCGCGTCGGCGATGTCTCGGATCGCCCTCGCGAGCTCCGACGCATTCTGCCAGGAGCGCGTCGCGAGCGACTCGCGAATCCGCCGGTCGGCCTCCTCCGGCTCGATCCAGTCGCGCGCCATCAGCGCGACGAGCGCCGTTGCCGATACCTGCGGGCAGCCGTCGGCGAAGCGCCGCTCGAGGAGCGCCCGATCGGGAGCGACCGCGGTGCGTGCACGGAGCGCCGCGGCCGCCACCTCGCGATCGGGATGACGATCGAGCCGGTCGGCGATCGGCACGAAGTCGGTCCGCCCGCCTTGCCTGAAGATGTGGAGCGCGCGGAGGACGACGTCACGGCTCGGGTGGTACAGAATGAGCGCAGGGATCAGCCGCGCGCGATGTTGCTCGGCGAGGAGCTCGAGCGATGCGAGGACCTCGCCATCGCGGCTGCTGTTCAGCCCGGCGAAGAGCATCTCGAGCGCGCCGAGATCGAGCGCGGGTAGCTCGACGTCCCCGCTGAGGCCACCCGAGCGGAGCGTCTCGCGGAACACGTCGAGGTAGTGACCGCGAATCATCACGACGTTCGCGAGCCAGAAGACGGTGAGCCCGACGACGAACGCGCCGATCACGAGGGCGCTCGAGGCACCGGCGGCGACGAGGGCGAGGATGACGACCGACGCCAGCGCCTGCCCGCCTCTCGTCCCGAGAAGCTCGATGATCGGCTTGATCCGCTCGCGCGTACCGTCGGGGACCGGCACGAGCAAGAGCTCCATGCTCGTCTTGTGGACGGAGTAGCGGAGGGACCCGTCGAGGCCCTTCAGCAGCACCGCCGCGGCCAGCGCGCCACCCGACACGAGGATCCCGCTCGACGCGCCGAAGAGGAGCAGCGGGAAGAGGAAGAGCGCTCGCTGGACACCGGCAGTGCGGAAAATCCACGGACCGACGATCACCTGCGCGACGAGGGCGACCGAGTTGACGACGGCATAAAACGTCGAGAGCTGTGCCGCGAGCTCGTGCGAGTCGGTGTACGCCGCCGCCATGCGCGACTTGAAGAGGAACTCGGTCAGCGTGACCGTCACCGTCGCCACCAAGACGATGCCGAGAACGCGACGCGCGAAGACGTTGCGCCAGAGAAGGCTCGCGCCGGTCATCATCGCCGGCGCGCGCGTCTTCCCGGCCGGGGCGATCACGCCGGACGACACCGGTGGGATCCGGATCGCCAGGACCGGCACGGTCGCGATCGCAAAGAGCGCCGCCGAGGTGAGCAGCATCGCGCGCGGCGGCATGAAGGCGAGCGCCGCGCGCGCCGTGAAGGCACCGACGACCGCACCCAGCACGGCACCGGCGCCGATGAACCCGTAGAGGCGCTTGGCCTGGGTCATCGTGTGGACACGGCCGAGCAGCGTCCAGAACTGGATCATGACCCAGGAGGCGAACAGCCCCGTCCAGATGTAGAGGCCGTGGAGACCGAGCTTCGCGAACGCACCGTCGCCGGTGAGGAACCAGAAACCCGACGTCGCTCCGGCGCCGACGAGGAGGGCACCGACGATGACGCGCTTGTCGTCGGCCGTCCGGAGCCGCGCGAGCACGAGCGAGAGCGCGGCAATGACGAGGTACATCCACGGGAGCTGAGCCGCCGGGAGCTTCGTCAGGAACAGCGCGTCACGCGCCGTCTCGAGCAGGGTGTGCCCCGACGTGATCGCGAGCAGCGTCGCGAACGATGCGAACGTGTTTCGCCGCTCGTCGGGCCGAACGTCGATGAGGCCGAGCAGCGTGCTCATAGGTGGAGCTTCCGGGACGCGAGCGTAGCCGACGCGCCCCAGTCCCTCGACCCTTTGATGCTCATGCAGCGCTCGGGGTCGCCCGCCAGCCTCCGAACGCGACCACGTTGCTCCGGCGGCGACTCGAGCGGCCGAGTCAGACGACGAAGCCGACGGCCGCGACGACCGCCGCGATGCCGGCCGCCACCACGGTGACGAGGAGGGCGATCCCCTTCGCCGCCGCCGGTCCGTTCGCACATTCGAGGGCCGCCTCGTAGAGCGCGACGTCCTGCGGTCGATGCGCACGTGCGACTGTCAGCCCGGCACGAAGCACGCGCTTCCTTGCGATCACGCGAAGCGCGTAGGCAGGCATGTCCGTCAGGTTCTCGGGCGGGATCCCGAAGCCGGCGAAGGCGACGATGCCTGGCCTCGGATCGAGCGGCGCTGGCGGCGCAAGGGCGGGCTCGAAGCACACCGGCGCCGGGGCCATCGGCTCGAGCTCGAGCATCGCGGGGCCGGACATCCGACCGCCGCTTGCCGGCGTGCGCCCGCTCGACGTCGGCGCGACCGCCGGCATCTCCCGCGACGAGCGCGCGACGGGAGCCTCCGGTTCCACCGCCGCGAGCGACGACGACGACGCGAAGCGGACCGAGCGAGGGACCTTCCTGCCGGCGATGGTCTCGATCGCGACGTGACCGGCCGGCAGCGCGCCGAGCTCGAGCGCGACGGGCGGGTGCGACGGCGAGAGGAAATCGAGATCGTCGAGCATGCGGGGGCTCGGCGGCGGCGGCACGTCCTCGAACGGCCGGACCGCGTGCATCCGCAGCGTGCCCGTACGGCGCACGCTGCTCCCCGGATGGTTCGGCGCAACATCGACGACGCCATCGGCGCGCCGCATGCTCCGCGGAGCACCATACGTCGGACTCGGGGCTCCCGCCCCGACCTCCCGCAGTGGTGCACCTTCGGCGTTCATCGTGTTGGATGCGACGAGACCGGGCTGCGTTGCACGTCGGGGATCCGCGCTCGCGCTCGGCGACTGCTGGATCGCCGTCGCAGGCCGCACCGCGTGCATCGAGGGAAGCGTCGGCGTCGTCGGCGTCGTCGGTCGTGCCCACATCTTCACCGTCTCACGGCGCTGCTCGCCGACGCGGTACGCGCCGGATCGCTCCGGCACCGACGGGCTGACCTCTTCGTCGACCGGCTCGGCGGCGTCGATGCGCTGCGGACGTCTCAGGATGGGCATCGCGTGGGAGATCGAACGGCCCGATCGCGCTGCAGTTAAGGCACGATCGCTCCGGCAGCCCGCGCGCAGCTCGAGGAGAGACCTCCACGGTACGTACGTCGCCAAGCTGGGTTCGTGCTTCCCAGCGCGACACGATTCGACCGACCTCACCTCGGCCGCTTCCGGTCGGAACGGCGTCATCCGACCGGCTGCGCTCGCTCTCGCCCTCGCTCCCGCGCTCCACGTCGACCTCACCACGGAGGCCGAGGCGGTCGTGTGGCCCAAGGCTCCGTCCGCGGCGCGAGGACGTTTTCGTCACGCGACTCGAGCGAGGGATCCCGGCGAAAACGAGAGCGCGCACGAGAGGCACTGGGCTTGCGTTCCTCCTCGCCGAGGACGAGCGATGTCAGGGTTGCCGATCACGTTCGTGTGCATCGCCGCGTTGATCGCGGCCGCTGCAGCCTCCGCGGGTTGTACCGTGCGCGCACGCGCGACCCCCGTCGGCCACGCCGAGCTCCACTACGCCACCACGTATCGATCCTACCCGCACACGTACTACGACGGCCGCGACGTCTACTACGTCAGCGGTCGCTGGATGTACCTCGACGGCGACGTGTGGACCTCCTATCCGAGCGAGCCGGCGCCGCTCTATCGCTACCGCACGGCGATCGAGGAAGCGCCGCCGGCGCCACGCTACTACCCAGGCTCGAGCGGCTACGTCCAGCCACCGGCGCCGCGCTACTACCCGGACTCGAGCGGCTACGTCCAGCCACCGGCGCCAGCGCCGGTCCCCGCGCCGTATACGGCTCCTGCTCCGGAGCGCGTGCGCTGATCTCGTGATCTCCGGTTGTCTCAGTTGTCTCGGTTGTCTCGCCTCGCCTCCGTCTCTCGCTTGCGCCGCCTTGGCTCAGACCTCTAGCTGAAGGTGATCATCATGAACCGCGCGGCACTGCTCTTCATGGTGTTGGGTCTCGGCGCGAGCGGGTGCGTCTTCGAGAGCGAGCGCACAGAGCCGCCGGTCGCAGCCCAGCCGAACGTCCCGTTCGTGGCCACGACGGGCACGCTGAGATTGCGATGGGCGATCGACGGCCGCAAAGACCCGGACGAGTGCATCAAGGCAGAAGCCGCGAACGCGGAGGTCTCCGTCGTCGATCGCTCGGGTCGCGAGGTCGGTGCATGGCAGCAGCCGTGCGGGTACTTCACGATGGACGTCACGCTCGGCACCGGCACCTACACCGGCTCGGCGGTGCTGCTCGACAAGGAGGGCCGCCCGCGGACGACGCGCGTCAACATCGAGACGTTCTCACTTCGAGCGCGCGATGTGCTCGACATCCCGGTCGACTTCCCGGCGTCATCGTTCCGATGACCGCCCGACCCGACGCGAAATCGTAGGTCGTCTCCGCCATCCCGACACACGAGCTGAAAACGAGCGGCGCCAAGGAACAGCCTGTCCGGGCGCGAGACCGAAGAATACGATGACCGCATGTTGGCCGTTCGCGTCCGCATGCTCGTCCTGGCCCTGTTCTCGATGCTCATCGTCGGTCGTTCCCCCGCGCCTGCGAAGGAGGAACCGACCACCGCGTCGACGTTGCAGCCGAACGCACGTGCCGCCGGCGCTGCACTGGCCAGGATTCCGGTCGCATTCGAAGCGAACGCCGGCCAGCACGCCAGCGAGATCCGCTTCGTCGCACGGCGAGGCACGGCTTCCGTCGCTCTCCGTGACGACGGCGCGACCCTCGTCGTCGTCCAAGAGTCCGCCGTTCGGAAGGATCGCGGCGCGAGGAAGCGAAGCGCAGCCCGCGCGATCATCGGTCTCAAGGTCGACGGCGGACGCGCCGTCGCTCCCCAGGCGAGCGAGGAGCTCGTCACCAAGGTGAACTACTTCACCGGCAAGGACCCGGAGAAGTGGCGCACGAACGTGCCGACATACGCGAAGGTGACGTATCCGTCGGTCCTCGATGGAGTCGACCTCGTCTATCACGGCGAGGGCGGCGCCCTCGAGTACGACTTCGTCGTTGCGCCCGGCGCGGAGGTCGACCGCGTGGCGATGACCGTCGAGGGCGCGAATCGGATGTCGATCACGGAGAAGGGCGAGCTCCGGATCCAGACCGCCACCGGCGATGTCATCCAGCCGCCGCCCGTCGTCTACCAGCGTGATGCGAGCGGCGCGAAGCACACGATCGCGTCGAGCTATCGCATCGTCGGGGAGCGTTCGGTCGGCTTCGTGGTCAGCGCCTACGATCGAACGAAGGCGCTCGTCATCGATCCGGTCCTCGCGTTCGCGACGTACATCGGCGGCACCAGCAACGACGTCCTCAACGCCGTCGCCGCCGATGCCAACGGCAACACGTACGTATCCGGGCACACGAGGTCGACCGACTTCCCGACCCAAAACGCCTACGACGCCCAGCTTGCGCCCAGCTGTGTGGAGTGCGGCGAGACGAGCGACGTCTTCATCTCCAAGCTCGACGCGAGCGGGATGCACCTCGTCTACTCCACGTACATCGGCGGGGAGTCCAACGACAGCGCGACGGGCATCGCGGTGGGAGCCGACGGGACCGCCTACCTCACGGGCACGACGACCTCGCCGGACTTCCCTCTCGTCAACGCCATCAACGCTGCAAACGAGACCACCAACGGGTTCGTCGCGCGACTCAACGCTGCCGGAAACGTCCTCGTGTATTCGACCTACCTCTCCGGCTCCGGCGATGACGAGCCGGCGGGGATTGCGGTCGATGCGTCGGGCATCTACGTCGCGGGCTCGACGCGATCGAGCGACCTCGGTCAGAACGGCGGCAACGGACAACAGCCGGCCAACGCGTACGATGCCTTCGTCGCGAAGCTGACCCCCACCGGCAGCGAGGTCACGTGGGTGAAGTACCTGGGCGGGAGCAGCGAGGATGTCGCGACCGGGATCGCGAGCGACGGCTCGGGCAACGCGTACATCAGCGGCTACACCACCTCGGGGAGTAGCTTCCCTCAGACCGCGGCACCGCTGAAGCCCGCGTGTCAGGAGCAGGCCCGCGATGCGTTCGTCGCCAAGGTCAACGCGACCGGCAGGGTCTACGCGACCTGCCTCGGCGGCGCGGGCGAAGATCGTGCGATGGCGATCGCGGTCGACGCGAGCGGGAGCGCGTACGTGGCCGGCTACACGACCTCGAGTGACTTCGCGCCCGCCCCGATCCGCCCCTTCGGCGGTGTGGGTGACGCGTTCGTCGCGAAGCTGACCCCTGCCGGCACGGCGCTCGAGTACTCCACCGTCATCGGTGGCAGCGACGACGACGGCGCGTCCGCCATCGCCATCGACTCCGCCAGGACTGCGTGGATCACGGGCTTCACTGCATCCGCCGACTTCCCGTCGGTCGTCCCGATCCAGGCCGCGTTCGCCGGCGGCGGCGAACATCCGTACGACGCGTTCGTGAGCCGCATCGACGCCACCGGCACGCAGATCGTCTTCTCCAGCTTCTACGGCGGCGCCATCGACTACGACGACGGCGCCGCCCTCGCCGTCAACGGCTCCCGCGTCCATCTCGGCGGCAACACCTTCTCGACGGACCTCCCCTTCGTCAACGGGCGCCAGCAGGCCAACGCAGGCCATCAGGACGGCTTCGTCGCGACGCTCGGCGTCCCGCCCCTCCTCATCGCGCCGACGAACGTTTCCCTCTTCGTGGGAGAGCCCCAGCAGTTCACGGCCGCAGGCGGCGCGGGCCTCGGCTACGCCTTCTCCCTCCAGACGAACGCCTCCGGCGCCACCATCACGCCGGATGGCGCGTACACCGCCGGCGACAACGGTGGAACCATCGACATCGTACGCGTCACCGACGCGAGCGGTGTCACCGCCACGGCGACGGTGCAGGTCGGGCAGCGGCCGACCCCGCTCGCCATCAACCCGACGAGCGCTACCCTCGCGCCGAAGGGCTCGCACGCGTTCACGGCGAGTGGAGGCGTCGCTCCATATACGTTCTCGTTGCTCTCGAACGCCTCCGGCGGTGTCATCACACCGTCCGGCAACTACACCGCCGGGCCCAACGGCGGCGTCGTCGACGTGATCCGGCTGTCCGACTCGGCGGGCAGCAGCGTCAACGCGACCGTCACCGTCGGTCCTTCGATCACGATCTCGCCCGCACAGCCAAAGGCCCCGCCAAACGGCTCGGTGAGCTTCTCGGCAACGGGCGGCAGCGGCAGCGGCTACGTCTGGGCGATCACGAAGAACGGCTCCAACGGCTCGATCGGCGCCTCCACCGGTAGCTACAAGGCGGGAAGCGGAGCGAGCACGGTCGACACCGTGCAGGTCACCGACTCGCTCGGAAACACGGCCTCCGTCAACGTGTCCGTCGGCGGCGGGCTCGCGATCTCCCCGGCCGATCCGACGACCAGCACCCGCGGATCGATCGCGTTCACAGCCATCGGCGGCTCGGGCTCGTACACCTGGTCGCTCACGACCGCTCCCTCGGGCGGAACGATCGACGGAGCGAGCGGCGCTTACGTCGCCGGCGTCACCGGCAACACCATCGACACGGTCCGCGTCCAGGACTCCTTGGGCAACAGCTCCAGCGTCCAGGTCACGGTCGGTCCGGGCCTCACGATCAACCCGCCCGAAGCCACGGTGGTCACCGGCGGCACCGTCACGTTCGGCGGGGCCGGCGGCAGCGGCACGGGTTACGCCTTCACGCTCACCACGAACGCGTCCGGAGGCTCCATCAGCACCGACGGCGTGTACGTCGCCGGCGAAGCCGCGGGGATCGACGTCGTACGCCTCCGTGACTCGCTCGGCAGCACCGCCGATGCGAAGGTCACCGTCACCGTCACCGCCACCACGCCGCCCGCGACGAGCCCGGACGGCGGCGCGGCCCCCGACTTCGACGCCGGGCCGATCCCGGGCCTCAACATCGGCGGCGGCGGCGTGAGCGCGGACTGCACGTGCCACGCGGTCGGAGCTCCGACAGGCAGCGCGCCGGGCACGACGGCCGGCGTCGCGGCGCTCGCCGTCGTGTTCGGCATCGTGCGCCGCCGGCGTCGTTCCTAAGAGGCATCGCTATCGATGCGAGAGCGAGAACGAAAACGCCCGCGCTCGGGTTCCCGGCGCGGGCGTCGTCGTTCTGCAGAGCGCGTCCATCACGACGCGCATACCCGACCGGCTGCAGGGGTCGGGCTTCGGCCCGCATGCGCGAGCCAACCCAGGGACTGAAATGAAGAAAGCCTGCACGGGGCAGGCTTTCCATCATCAGGCAGTGCGAAGGAGGGGACTTGAACCCCTACGGTGTTACCCGCTAGCACCTCAAGCTAGTGCGTCTGCCAATTCCGCCACCTTCGCGTCTCGAAGTTGAGGCGGAAACTAGTCTCATCGATCCCACCCCGTCAAGCCTTCTTCGTGAGTGCAGTGAGAATCTCTGCCAGCTCGAAAGGCTTTCGGACGAGCTTGATCGTCTCGGAGGCAACGGCGTCCGGCAAGCGGTCGGCGCTTCCGGTGATGAGGACGAGCTCGATTCCAGGAGAGCTGCTCCTCAACCGCGCGATCGCGGAAGAAGCATCGGCGGCGATCGGAGACAGATCGACGAGCGCCGCGTCGTACGGCGCCTTCTCCATCGCGGCTGTCAGCTCGACGCTGGTGGAGGCGAGCGTGACGTCCGCTCCCCTGCCCTCGAGCGCGGTCTCGAGCAGCTGGGTCACCGCCGCGTCATCTTCGACGAGGAGCACACGAAGGCCAGCGAGCTCACGGACACGGGATGCGGAGACGGGCGGCCGCGGAATGGCATCGACGCGAGGCCAGCTCACACGGAAGCGCGCGCCTCCCGCGGGAACAGGTGGGAGGAGCTCGACATCACCACCCGATGCCCGCGCGAGCTCGCGCGAGTGACGGAGCCCGACGCCGGTGCCACCCGGCCGGAGCGACTCTCCGCGGAAGATGTCCCCGCGGCGCGACTCCGGAACGCCCGGCCCCCTGTCGACGACGACGATCAAGACACGCTCGTCGTCGGCCGTGACATCGACGGTGATCTCGCTACCGCGCGGCGCGTACGCGAGCGCGTTCATGACGAGGTTAGTCAGCACCTGCGAGACGTCGAGCGAGCCGGCGACCTTGGCGCTCTGGTCCTCGCCGACGACGACCATGGTGACGCCGACACGGCCCGCTTCGACGGCGAGCGCGTCGACGACCTCGCGTGCGATCTCTCCCGCAGGGAGCTGCTCGTCGATGCGCGGGCTTCCGATCGCGTGCCGGGCGAGGTCACGGGCGATACGCGCGCGCTGCTCGATGATCGTGAGCGCGTAGGCGGTCGTCTCCGGCGTCGCGTCCGGCGCCCGCGCTTCGCTGACCCAGCCGAGCAGGACGGTGAGCGCGTTGGAGACGTCGTGGAGGACACCCGCGAGATCGCGATGCGGATCTCCGCCTTCAGAGCTCTTCGGCTTGTCCTCGTCCCGCCGATCCGTCACGACCCCGCACGCTACGCCAAGTCGCGTTTCACGTCATCCGCGGGCTGGGACCGCGGCGCGGGGACGCCTTTCGGGGAAATCGTCACCGCGGCGCTGCGGTGTGCGCTGCTCCTACTCTGCGTTCGCGGTGTTCTCACCGTCGGACGGGCCGGCCGGCGAAGAAGAGGAGCGGCGCTCCTTGCGGACGATGCCGAGGGCTCGGCGCGCCGCCTCGAGCGTGATGTCACGCGCCTCGACGATGAGGGCTGCGATGCGCTCGACCTCGGCCCCGACAGCGCCGGCCGCGAGAGCGACCGAGCGCGCATGAAGCGCCATGTGCCCGCGCTGGATCCCGTCCGTCGCGAGGGCGCGAACGGCGGCGAGGTTCGACGCGAGCCCGACCGAGGCGGCGACCGCCGCGAGGTCGGCGGCCTCGGAGACGCCCATGACGTCGAGCGAGAGGCGGGCGCTCGGATGGACGCGGAGCGTACCGCCGACGGTGCCGAGCGCGAGCGGCAGCTCGAGGAAGCCGGTGAGCGCATCGCCGTCGCGACGCCAGATCGACAGCGGGCGGTACGTCCCGCTCCGCGCCGCGAACGCATGCGCGCCGGCCTCGACCGCGCGCCAGTCGTTGCCGGTCGCGATCACGACGGCGTCGATGCCGTTCATGATGCCCTTGTTGTGGGTCGCCGCGCGGTACGGATCGAGCTCGGCGAAGCGCGAGGCGTTGACGATGCCGTCGATCACGGCCTGGCCGTCCATCTGATCCGTCGCGAGCACCTCGGCGGGCACGCGGCAGCGCACGCGGACACAGCGCTTGTCGCAGAGGTTCGTGAGGATGCGGAGGCCGACGGTGCCCTTCGCGAGCGCCGCGAGACGATCGGCGACCGCCTCGGCGACGGTGTTGATCAGGTTCGCGCCCATCGCGTCGCGACAGTCGACGAGGATGTGCGCGACGATCATCCGGTCTTCCGGCTGACCGAGCTCGCGCACCTCGAGCCCGCGCGCGCCGCCGCCACGCCCCACCAGCCCAGGAACGGCCGCGTCCGCGAGCGCGAGGATCTCGTCCTTGGCCTCGAGGATCGCGCGCGCCGCGGCGGCGCGGTCCTCGACGTCGACGAGCTGCACCTGGCTGATCATCACCGGTGCGTCCACCTCGACCTGGAAGCCTCCGCCGGAGCGGACCATCTTCGCCGCGTTCGACGCCGCTGCGACGACGCTCGGCTCCTCGACCACCATCGGCGCGACGTGATCCTGGCCGTTCACGCGGACGTTGAGCGTGACGCCGTAGGGGAGCCCGTACGTACCGAGGACGTTCTCGACGAACTTGTCCGCGGTGTCGGCGCTGAGACCTCCGCCATCGAGCGCGGATGCCATCGTCGCGGCGGAGACGCCCGTCGCCTCGCTGATGAGATTGCGGCGCTCATCGACGGTGACCTTGTAGAAGCCGGGGAGCTGAGAGGTGCGCTTGATCTTCATGTTTGCTCAGGAAGCGCCATGCGACGTCTCGGCCAGGGCCGGGGCCGCGTGCGCGATCCTCACTCCTTTGTTGTCCAGCGAGAGGTCGAGCGAGAAAAGCCCGAGCGCGTGCACGCGCTCGACGAAGTCGGGTGAAGGCTCCGATGGTCCGACGTACACGGCGACGTCGCCGCCGCCAGCACCGGAGACGGAGAACGAGGCATCCTCGCGCGCAGCGAGCGCCTCGAGCGTGTCGAATCCTGCAGGCACGATGCCGACATCTGCGGCCGTGCCGAGGCGTGCGAGCGCGCGAGCCGTCCGACGGAGAGCGCCGACGAACGCCGGCGCGTCACCGGTCTCAGCCGCTCCCGCAGCGTCGTTCGCGATCGCCACGAGGTCGTCCATGCAGCCTCGATGCGCGGCAGGGTCGTCGTGCGCGAGCCGATCGACCTTCGCGCGGAGCTCGCTCGTACGAGCGCTCGTCCCGCACGCGAACACGCGCACGAGGAGGCCGCCGGGCAGAAGACCAACACGCTTCACCGGCTGCCCCATCACGTACTGGATGGTGCCGCCGTGGACGCTCACCGCAACGTCGACGCCGCTGCCCCCACCTTGCGCCGTCGCATGAGCGGCGCGCGCGAGGGCGAAGAGCCTCTCGCGGACCGCGAGGCTCGAGAGATCCGCACCGGCCTTGGCCTCGATGGCCGCGACCGAGGCGACGAGGATCGCCGCGCTCGCGCCGAGGCCGAGCTTGCGCGTGCCCACGAACATCGCGGAGGCGTCGGCCTGCGGGGCCGGCCGCTCGCCGAGCGCGGCCGCGACCTCGGGCGTGGGGGTGACGGCTGCGCGCGAGGCGTCGGCATACGCGCCGCGGCTGACCGCGACGGAGATCGACGGCGCCCCTTCGAGCACGGCGTAGGCGCCGGTCAGGACGAGCTTTCCGGGCGCGAACGTCCTCACGATCGAGGTTCCTCCGCGTCGTCGATGATCCGCGCGCCCTCTCCCGCGACTGCCTCGATGATGCGGAGCACCCCCGGCGTCTGCGCCAGGCGCTCTTTCGCGCGGGCTGCGTCGCGGGCGTGAACGAGACACTTGAGGTGCGGGCCGGCATCCATCGTCGCGTAGGCGATGATGCCGTCGCGCCGGAGCGCGCGCACGGTCGCCAGCGCCTCGAGCGTCGCGCCGGACACGTAGACGATCCCGGCGGCGAACGCAGAGGCGTGCATCGCGAGCGCGCTCTGCTCGGCGAGCGCGCAGGTCGTCTCGAGATCGCCGGCCAGGAGCGCGGCGCGGAGCTCGGCGTGCAGGCGCGGCGCGGTCTCGAGCCAGCCGGCGTAGTACGGGCTCTTCGCGGCCGTCACGGCCATCCCGTCCCTCGACGAGACGGCCTTCGCCGCCTCGGTCGTCACGCAGACGAGGACCTTCAACGGGATCTGGTCCGGCCCGGCGACGGGCCGCGCGACCTCACCCTCGAGCGCGACGAAGCCACCGAAGATGCTGCGCGCCGCACTGGCGGAGCTCCGACGCGCGAGGTCGGCCACGCGCTCGGCCGGCCAGTCGAGATCGGCGGCACGCACCGCCGCGAGCGCCAGGGCCGCGAAGCCGGACGCGCTCGATGCGAGACCGCTCGCCGTCGGGAAATCGTTGGTCGAGACCACGCTCGCGCGCGCACGCAGACCCGAGGCCTCGCGGACGCGATCGAGGAGCTCCGTCGCCCGGCCGACGGCGGCATCGGCCGCGGGGACGCCGTTCAAGAGCAGCGTGTCCGCCGCGAGCGCGTCGTCGAAAGTGACACGCGTCGTGGTCGCGAGCCCGGCGAGCGTGACCGATAGGCTCGGCACGGCAGGGACGTTGCCACCCCCCTCGCGCTTCCCCCAGTACTTGGAGAGCGCGATGTTCGGATGTGCCAGCGAGACCGCAGAACGTTTCACGGTGCGCTCTCCATCAAGGTCGACGTGCGACGGCCGAGATCGGGGGCGCCGAACGACGTCAGGAAGCCGTCGAAGCCATCGCTCTTCCAGGCGGAGAGGACCTTCGCACCGACTTCGGGGTGATCGACCAGCGCCACGACGCACCCGCCGCCGCCCGCGCCGGTGAGCTTCGCGCCGAGCGCACCGGCCGCGCGCGCCGTGCTGCACATCTGCTCGATGTCGGGCGTCGAGACGAACAGCCCTGAGAGGAGCATCTGGTTCAAATCGAGGAGCTGTCCGACAGCTCTGCGATCCGCGGCTTCGATCGCGAGGCGCGCGTTCTTCACCAGCGTGTGGATCGCGTCGAACGCCTTCTGCGTCGTCTCCGGACGGCGCTCGCGGAGACGCGCCACCGACTCGACCATCGAGCGCGTGCTCGACGCCTGCCCGCTGTTGCCGATGCAGAGGTGCACCACACCCGGGGCGCGGATGCGCGTGATGGTCGACCCGACAGGAGCTCCCCGCTCGAACAACACGCAACCGCCGAGCGACGCGACGGCAGCGTCGACGCCGGAGGCATTGCCGTGGAAGACCGCCTCCCAGGCGCCGGCGCGCTCGGCGATGACCTCGGCGGGAGCCTCGGGATCGAGCGCGCGAGCGACCGCGACGCCGAGCGCGGCCGAGCAGCCGAGCCCGCCGCCAGGAGGCAGATCCGCCGCCGCCTCGACCGACACCGCGGAGACCGCGACACCGGCATCCCTCGTGACGCGGAGCAGGTCACCGAACGCGCGTGCGAGCGGTGTCTCGGGATCGTCCTCGCGGACGCACAGGTTCCAGTCGGCGACGCGGAGGGTACTCGGCCCGCTCTCGAGAGCGACGGCCTTCGCGCGCGCACCGCGGTCGATGCCCACGGCGATCGCCGGGATCCCGTAGACCACCGCATGCTCGCCGAACAGAATGACCTTGCCGTGCGCGACGCCTTCCGTGCTCATCGAGACCGCTCCCCAAGCGCTGCGACGGAACCGGAAAGCCAACTGCGCCCCGACTCCGACATCGTCGGCGCCATCGCGTCGAGCACGCGGCGCGCCTCACCACAAAGCTCACGCACGCGGGCCTCGACCCGACTGCGCGCGCCTGAATCCTCCATCGCCCGAACGACCGCTTCGAGGTCGACCTCGCGCGCGTCCGGCTTGCCGAACACGCGGGCGAGCAGGTCCTCCACGCGTTTGTCACCGCGGAGCTCGGCGATGAGCGCCGTCCGCTTGCCCTGACGGATGTCGTTCCAGACGGGCTTGCCGGTAGCCGACGGATCACCGAACACGCCGAGCAAGTCGTCGCGAAGCTGGAATGCGATCCCGAGCGGACGGCCGAAGCGCTCGAGCTCGGCGCAACGCGCGTCGTCGGCACCGGCCAGCGCGGCTCCGAGAAGCAGCGGCCCCGTCACCGTGTAGCTCGCCGTCTTGAGCGCGTGGATCGTCTCGACGCTCGGCAGTCCCGCCGAGCCGCCCGGCAGGGAACCGCCGAACACGCTCGGACGAGCCGCAGCGCGCATCTCGGCGAGCTGCCCGGTGACGACCTCGACCTGGATGCGCGCGAAGGCGCGGGATGCACGAAGGACGCGCTCGGCGGGGAGCTCCGACTCGAGCAGCGCCTCCTGCGCGTAGCCCGACGCGAGGTCGCCGGCGAGGATCGCCGCGGCGTCGCCGAGCGCGCGCGCCCCGAGCTTCTGGCGAAGGAGGACGTGCACCGAGGGACCGCCGCGACGAACGTCGTCGTCATCCATCCAGTCGTCGTGGATGAGCAGGTACGTCTGGAGCAGCTCCACGGCCATCATGGCCGGCTCGCATGCGGACCACGAGCATGCGCCTGCCGTCACCGGCGCGGCTGCAGAGGCGGTCGACCGAGCCTCGAAGCCGGCCGCGACGAGCGCCGCACGCATGCGCTTGCCACCACGAAGCGCGAGGTCCTGCACCGCGGAGGCTACGGTCCCGACCTCTTCGCTGATCTGGGTCGCCGCCGCCACACGCGGCCGGAGCCATTGGCCGAGCCGTTCGTCGATGCGCGCTCGGACGTCACCGAGCAGCGCGCCAAAGTCATGTGCGCCTTCGCTCGAAGGCGCTGCGCGCTCATCATCGTTCGATGCGGTCATCGCGCGAACCGCCCTCGGCCTTGCGCGACCGCCACCAGCAGATTGATTCCGGAGAACATCTCTTGGTTCATGACGACCTCCGACTGCAAGGCCAACGCCAGCCAACAACGCGCGAATGTGCCGCCATTTGACAACAAGTCGACTCCACCCCGCCCGTGCCCGCACGTTCGCCCGCGTGCGCGCGCACGTCTCGAGCGCGGAGGCGAACACCAGCAGGCGCTCGGCATGGGCCCGTGGGACCATGGACTCGCCTCCGGCCGTATGCCACTGTCGAACGGTCGAACGGTCGAGGCCGCAATGCGAGCGGCCCGCGTCCGACAGCGACGATGGTGCGACGCGAGCATCTCATGGGCAGCGCGGCAACTCTTAGGGGTGCACCCCACCCGTGTCAATCGTCGTTAGAGAATAATTTGCTTTCAAATTCAGCATGTTTCAGTTTTCTTTGAAGAATGTAGCAACCAGGGCGGTCGCATTTCCGCCCGGGTACCAACCGGCAGCGCGCGGCATCCAGCAACCGAGAGCCACCGGGCGCGTTGCGATGGAGGGTGGGCACGACGGATGACGACGATTGGGCAGCGCAAGGCAGATCATCTCGCGCTCTGCGCGACGGACGAGGTCGCGTTCAAGAACAAGTCGACGCTGCTCGAGCAGGTGCGCTTCATCCATGATGCGCTCCCGGATCTCGATGCGGACGCGCTCGACCTCTCCGCACAGGTCCTCGGCAAGACGCTCCGCGCCCCGATCGTGATCGCGGCGATGACGGGCGGCACCGAGGAGGCGGCGCGGGTGAACCGCGAGCTCTCCTCGATCGCGGAGGAGCGCGGCTATGGCTTCGGTCTCGGCAGCCAGCGCGCGATGCACGTGCGTGCCGAATCGACGCCCACGTACGCCGTTCGAGAAGGCGCCCCGACGACGCTGATCCTCGGGAACATCGGGGTCGTCCAGGCGCGTGAGATGAAGACGGAGGACGTGCTCGCGCTCGTCCGAGGCGTCGGCGCCGATGCGCTCTGCATCCACTTGAACCCGGCGATGGAGCTCGTGCAGCCCGGAGGCGATCGTGACTTCCGCGGCGGGCTCGACACGATCCGGCGGCTCGTGCAGGAGCTTCCCGTCCCCGTCATCGTGAAGGAGACGGGCTGCGGTCTGTCGAGCCACGTCGGCAAGCGGCTCGTCGAGGCGGGCGTCCGGCACGTCGACACCTCGGGCGCCGGCGGAACCTCTTGGGTCGCCGTGGAGACCAAGCGCGCCGAAGCCGCCAGCGACATGACCGCCCGCGCGCTCGGCGAGGCGTTCTGGGACTGGGGCATCCCCACCGGCGCGTCCGTCGGGGTGCTCGCGCCGCTCGGCTTCGATACGGTCATCGCGACCGGTGGCATCATGACGGGGCTCGACGTGGCCCGCGCCATCGCGCTCGGCGCGCACGCCGCCGGCATCGCGCGCCCTGCGCTGAAGGCGCTCGTCGCGGGCGGAAGAGCTGGGGCGGTGCGCTTCTTCGAGAGCGTCGAGGACGAGCTGCGCGCGGTGATGCTCCTCACGGGGAGCTCGAACGTCGCGGCCCTGAGGAAGGCCCCCCGCATCGTGGGCTCCGAGCTGCGCGCCTGGCTCGAGCACGCCTGATCGGGATACGGGAGACGCCTCCCCTCGGACGGGCGGTCTCGAACCACGCTGCAGGGTCGTCGCGGCCCGCAGCGACCCCGACCGAGGAGGCCTTCGGCCGCGCCGGTTCGGTCCCGCCTTCCGGTCCTCGCGTGGCCTCGTCCGGTGTCGCGTCGGGCGCGGCGCCGCTGCCGGACCTGGGCTCTGCCGACGCGCCGCGGTCTCCGTCGCCCTCGCCGCGCCCGCGCTCTAGAGGCTCGCCGCCGGCGCGCCGTTTGGGTAACGTGGGTCTCGACGTGGCTCTCACTTCCCCGCCGCCCGAGTACCAGTGCCTCATCGTCGAAGACTCGCCGATGATGCGGCAGCTCTTGGTGTTTGCGCTCTCGCGCGTGAAGCAGATCAGGGTGACCGAGGCCGATGACGGCGTCGACGGTCTGAAGAAGCTCGCCGCCGGGAAGTTCGACATCATCCTGACGGACATCAACATGCCGATCATGGATGGCCTCAAGCTCGTGAAGCGCGTCCGAACGGACCCGGTCCACAAGGACGTTCCGATCGTGATCATCACGACGGAGAGCGCGGAGGAGGACCGGCAGCGCGCCCTCTCTCTCGGCGCGAACGCGTACATCACGAAGCCAATCCAGGCTCCGCAGGTGATCGCGAAGGTGCGCGAGCTGCTCGGGATCGAAGCGCCGCCGAGCTCGATGCCGAGCATTCCGCCAACGTGAGCGCGCCATGGTGCATGTCAAGATCTGCGGCGTGACCACCGTGGACGACGCCCGCGCATGCGCGGAGCTCGGCGCGAGCGCGATCGGCCTGAACTTCGTCCCGAGCTCCCCTCGCCGCGTCACGATCGAGCGCGCGAGGGAGATCGCGCGAGCGCTCCAGTCGTCGAAGGTCCTCGTCGTCGGCGTCGTTGCCGATATGGACGTCGATGCGATGCGCGCCCTCGTCCGCGACGCAGAGCTCGGCTGCCTCCAGCTCCACGGCGACGAGAAGCCCGAGACCCTGGCGCCGCTCCTCCCCCACGCCTACAAGGCGGTGCGCATCGCGACGAAAGACGACGTGGCCCACGCACGCAGCTTCGGAGGCGAATACCTCCTCGCCGACGCCAAGGTGACCGGCGCGCTCGGGGGCACGGGCGAGACGTTCGACTGGTCGCTGGTGAAGGACCTGGCCCGCGAGCGAAAGCTGACCCTCGCCGGCGGCCTCCGTCCGGACAACGTCGCGCAGGCCGTCGCGGAGGTCGACCCCTGGTGCGTCGACGTCGCGAGCGGCGTCGAGCGCGCGCCCGGCATCAAGGATCTCGACGCGGTCCGCGCCTTCATCGCCGAAGCCAATGTTCGTCGACGACGGTGAGACCGCGATCGCGCGTGCGCTCCTCGAGGCCCACCCAGGCTCGAAGCTGCTGCGGCTCGGCGAGCCGCGGCCGGGGAAGCGCGCGCGCCTCGGGTGCGTCGCGATCCGCGCCTCTGCGCCGGTTCCTCATTGGCTCGTCGTCAGTCGCGGGTTCACGGAGCTCGACGAGAAGGTCGAGGACGATCCGGAGCTGTCGGGTTGGGGCTTCGAGATCACGTGCCGACTCCCCGTGCGCGCGACGAAGCGCGACCTCGCGTGGGCCCTCGGCCGGATGCAGGGCGTCGCCGACCACCTCGCCGACGCGGTCTCGTTCCTCGAGTCGTACCACCACATGCCGGCGCCGGCAGCGACCGCCAAGGACGACATCGCCGGGCTCGTCTTCGTGGAGGACAGCGAGCTCCCCACGACACGCTCACGGAACGGCGTATTCGCGTTCTTCCAGATGATCGGCCTCACGACCGCCGAATACGAGGCGCTCGGGGCATGGGACTGCCGCGGGCTGGTCGATCTCGTCCGCGAGCGCGACCCGCTCTTTCTCCTCGAGTCGACGCGCGCGAGCTACCTCTCGGATCCGAGCTTCGCGCTCGCCGTGGAGGAAGGCCGTGAGCGCGAGGGCTCGTCGACCGGCGCACTCCACGGCGTCGCGATCCGCTGGTTCGCCGCGCGGGACGAGCTCCAGGTCCACCTCAGCGTCGCCACCGCCGGCCTCGTGAGAGCCGCGGTGAAGGCCCGCCTCTCGCACGGCAAGCCAATGTCCTTCTTCGGCGATCGCCTCCGGACCGTACGTCCCGACGGCAGCCTCACGCTCAACTCGCAGGTGAACGTCGAGCTTCGAGCCGAAGGCGGTGCGGCCGAGATCGCCGATGCCGAGGACGGAGGCAGGACATGCCTGATCCGGCTCGGGAGAAAAGCAGTCGCCGAGCTCGAGACCGTGCTCCGCGATAGCCCCGGCACGTACGTGCTCCCGAGCCTCCCCGCCGTTCGCTTCGTGGTGGTCACCGCCGAGCGCCTGAGCGATCCCGCCTATCCGCGCTGACCGTCGTGAGGTTCAGCCGGTGCCGAGATCGCAGCGCCGGATGATCTCGGCGCGCATGTCGGGCACGTGCTCGATCCCTTCGAGGAGGCGATCGGCCGGCGTCTTCCCCTCCGCGACGAGCGCCTCGAGGTGCGTGAGGTGCGCGCGCTCGTCCTTGCCCGAGTTGGTGGACTGGTAGGCGCGACGCTCGAGGCCGCCCTTCGCAATCTCGATCAGCTTCTCGGCGAGCGGCTGGAGCGTGCCCGCGCGGAACTTCGCGTCGAGGCCCTTCTGCCAGACCTCCTTGCGCGAAGCGTTGACCTCGTCGTGGGTCCAGTCGGCGGTCATCGCGTCGGCGGCAGCGAGCGCCTTCTCGTCGTAGAGGATGCCGGTCCAGAGCGCGGGCAGCGTGCAGGCCAGGTCGGCCCCCTGCGCGTCGGCACCGCGGACCTCGATCGTCTTCTTGAGGCGCACCTCGGGGAAGAGCGTGTTGAGGTGCGTCTGCCAGTCGGACATCGTCGGCTTGTGGCCGGAGAAGCCGCTCTTCCAGAAGCTGCGGAACGTCTGGCCGGTGTTGACGACCCTCTCGCCGTTCCGCTTGAACATGAACATCGGGACATCGAGCGCCCACTCGACGTAGTCGACGAACGAGGCGTTCTTCTTCCAGAGCGAAGGGAGGAGGCCCGAACGATCGGGATCGGTATCGAGCCACACCTTCGCGCGGTAGCTCTTCCCGCCGAACGGCTTCCCTTCGTAAAAGGGCGAGTTGGCGAACATCGCCGTCGTGAGCGGCGAGAGCTTGAGCGCGACGCGCATCTTCGTCATCGCGTCGGCTTCGGAGAGGTAGTCGTAGTTCGCTTGCACCGTCGCGGTGCGAAGCATCATGTCGAGCGCGAGGCTCCCGCGCGTAGGGAGGTACTCCCGCATGATCGCGTACCGCTGCTTCGGCACCATCGTATACGCGTCGCGCGCCGCGAACGGGTGGAACCCGACCCCGAGCCAGTGGATCTTCTTCTCCTCCGAGAACGTCGCGATCTCGGAGAGATGACCACGGAACTCGGCGCAGATCTGATGCGCGTGGAGGAGCGGGGCGCCGGAGAGCTCGAGCTGGCTCCCTGGCTCGAGCGTCACACTCGCGCCATCTCGGAGGAGCGCGATGAGCGGGCCACCCTCGGTCTCGGCCTCGGGCTTCCAGCCCTTCTTGGCGAGCTCCTCGAGGATCGCGCGGACGCCGCTGTCACCCTCGTAGGGAATCGGCGTGCCGTCCTCGTAGACCCCGAACTTCTCCATCTCCGCGCCGACACGAAACTCGGACGCCGGTTTGAGCGCCGCATGAAAGAGAGAGAGGAAGTCGTCGTACGACGCGATCGGCTTGTCGTTCAGGGTCTCCGCAGTCACGGCGTTGGCCATCCCTCTGTCGATGCCGCCGCGCTTGCGACGGTTTCTCTCTTCCCCGAAACACCCGGCCCAACAGCCCAAAACCCGGGCGATGACGCATCGATGGGGAGTAACGGGTCGTCTTATATAGCCTGGGACCGTAAATCCGCCGTCACGAAAAACGCCGAGTCGGGGTCTCGTGCCTACGAACGTAGCGGGGCCGGGATCCCGGCCGTCGGTCGCCGATCGCGGCCGTCCGCGGCGACGGGCTGAGCCCTGGGTCGTCATCGGTCGGTCGGTCGAGCAGCACGCATCGAACCTCGGTCGAGCGGCGCGCACCGGGTTCCAGCGAGCCCAGCCCGTCGCTCTGCTCGAGCCTCGTCGGCCGCGGTCGAGCCGCGGTCGATGTCGAGCTCGGTCACTTCTTCGCGAGGTCGTCGAGCGGGACCTCGCCGCTCGGTCCCTTCCAACTGACCACGAGGTCCTTCGCCCCCCACGCCTTCGCCAGCGAGCGGAGCTGCTTCTCGGCGGTGGCCTTCGCCGCCTCGAGCGCGCGCGGGTCGCGTCCGGCAGCCGCGAACGCTGCGAGCGCCTCCCTGCGCGCGGCGCCTTCGAGCCCCTCGTTCCGGCGCGCGAGCAGATCGGTCTTGCGCGTGTGCACGTAAGAGCGTGTCTCATCGAACCGCGTCGACAGCACCTCGGGCGCCGGGAGCTCGACGTAGGCGATGCCGGTCGCGGGATCCGATCGGACGTCTGCCTCGGCGAGCTTCGAGAGGTCGACGCCGAGCACGACTTCCCCCACGGCGACGAAGAGGAGCGAGTCATCCGCGTCGACCAGACCACGAAGGCGCTGCTGATGATCGCTCAGCGCGATGACCTTCTCGACGTGCATCGAGCTGGTCTCGAGACGTGAGAGCGAACGGAGCTCGCGGACGACCGTCGCGCCGGCGTGATCGACGCGCACCTCGGAGGTCGGCGCGCTCGGCTTCGGTTCACGGAGGTAGCCGAAGCCCATCGCCGCGATCGCGACGAACGCCGCCGGCCACGCGAATCGCGCGACGGTCGAGGTCATGGTCGGAGCGAGCTTCGTAGGCGACGATTCGGGCGCGCGTGGTTCCACGGGAATCTCAACCTCCGCAGCTTTGCTCCCATTCCCTGGCCTCCACCGCCGATCGGGCACGGAGGCGGAGGGACGAGCGCGATTGGTCTATAGGATACGAGCGTGAGCGGCCAGCTCCAGACGGTCGGCGATGACGGCCCCGAGCGCTGCGCGTTCTGCAGCGCCGAGGCAGCAGGGCCGTGCGCATCCTGCCGTCGCTCGGTGTGCGGTGACTGCTGCACGCTCACCGAAGGCGGCGCGAGGACGTGGGCGATCTGCCTCGACTGCGATCGGAAGAAAGGACGCTCGCTCGGCGGCGCGTGGCGCGGCCTAGGCATCTGGCTCGTGGGGCTCCTCGTCGCACTGGCTGCGATCGTCGCCCTGATGGAGTGGCTCGCCCCGTCGTGATCGTAGGCGCATGTAGGACACCGCGCCTGCTCGCTGAAATCACGACCGAACTTGGGGCTCGCGCCCCAACAACCGCAGTGGGTGCCCCAACCACTCGCAGTGAAACGCGGTCCCTCTGCGGCCATCGGCCCCGGATCGCGAGGCGTGGTGACCCGACCCGACCCCGGCAGCGACTTTGCTAGGAGCCGACCATGCTTGTCTCCACCCTTCGCCAGCGCATCCTCGGGACCCTCGCCACGTCGACGCTCTTCACGGTGGCGTGCAGCGGGCAGACGACCCCGACGACCACGAGCACCGCCTCCGGGCCGCCGAGCGTGTCGAGCGCACCGGGCTCGAGCTCAGGCAAGACTGCGGAGGACGCGAGCTCGAGCGCACCGGCGCCGGCCGCATCGTGCGTCGACGGTCGCAAGGAGCGTACGTGCTTCGCACCGGAGAGCATCCTCACCAAGAATTCGGGCTACGGGGGCCGTCCCGATCGCGACGCGGCGCCTCCGCCGCCGCCGACACGCGACGCGAACGGCTGCGTCGTCCTCGAAGAGGTCATGAACGGCTGCTGCAACGAGGCCATCTCCGGGCCCACGCTCGAGGACGGCAAGTGTTGCTACGAGTTCTGCGCCGGCTCCTGCTGTGGGCGCCCGCTGGTGATCGACGGGCTCGCGCGCGTGGCGGAGCCGGCGACGCGCTGGGACTGGGCGTTCGCCCATGCACGCGCCGAGGTCGTCGGGCCGCCCCGCGCCGCGCTCCGTGAAGCTTGGACCCGTGACGCGCTCCTCGAGCACGCGTCGATCGCCTCGTTCGCGACGTTCACGCTCGAGCTTCTCGCGCTCGGAGCGCCGCCCGACCTCGTGCGCGGCGCACAGGCGGCGATCGCAGACGAGATCGATCATGCGCGACTGACGTTCGCGATCGCCAGCAGCCACGCCGATGCGCCGCTCGGACCGAGCGCGCTCGACGTCGGCGGGGTTGCGCCCCAGACGAGCCTCGCCGCCGTGGCCGCCGCGTGCGTGCGCGACGGCTGCGTGAACGAGACGATCGCCTCCGCGATCGCGGGTGCGCAGGCGAAGAACGCGGTCGACCCCGAGCTTCGCGCCACGCTCGAGCGCATCGCCGAGGACGAGAGCCGGCACGCAGAGCTCGGATGGCGCTTCGTCCAGTGGGCGCTCTCGCTCGGGAAGGCGGATGTCCGCGAGGCCGTGCGCGCAGCGTTCGAAGCCCCCGTCGCGGAAGCGCCGTCGATCCCCGAGGGTGTCGACGTCGCCGTCTGGCGAGCGAACGGACGCCTCTTGCCGTCGGAGCACGCGAGCGTCGTCCGGTCCGTCATGGAGCAGGTGATCGCGCCGTGCCGCGATCTCCTCATGTTCTGCTCGGCGTCGCCCGCCATGGACGACCGCCGAGCGACGACCTCCGCGCGCTCCTGATCGAACGCCCGATTCGAAACTCCTCCGCTCACTCGCAGTCTGATGCTGCGGTGGCCAGCTGCAACCACGTGCAGCGCGACTTCAGTGAGAGTGACTCTCGCGAGCGACGACACGACTCGGTCGAGGAGCGCCTTCGCTCCTCGACGTCGTGGATGAGGACGTACCGGCTCTGATGGGCGCGCGCAGCCCAATCGGCGTGCGCGCGCTTCGTGCTTCCGGGTCAGGCGCAGATGGTGTCGAGGCCTCGACGCGACCGCCCCGCGTTCACGTCGCGAACGACCCGCCAGGCGCTCACTTCTTCTTGGTCGCCTTCTTCCCACCCTTCTTGGTGGGCTTGCCCTTCCCGGCGGCCTTCTTTGCTGCCTTCTTCTTCGGGGGCGGCGGCGCCGCCTCGGCCTCGTCCTCGTCGTTCGACGCGCTCGCTGTGGGCGCGCTCTTCGAGCTGCCGTGAGCGTCGTCGCTGGAGTCGGACTTCACGTCGTGCGTCGACGGCTCCTTGTCGTTCTTCGCGACGCGCGTGTCCGCGTCGCTGGCAGGAGCGTCCTCGAACAGCGAGGCAATCTCCTTCTCCATCTCCTTCGTTTCGCCGTCGTGGTAGCCGCCGTGGATGAAGCGGACCTTGCCGCTTCGATCGACGATGAACGTCGTCGGCATCTTCTCGACCTTCCACCGGCTCGCGATGGTGTGGCCCTCGTCCCAGCCGATCGCGAACGTCGCGCCGTTCTCCTTGGCGAACTCGACGATGCCCTTCTTCTCGTCGTCGACGGAGATCCCGACGACCTCCACCTTGTCGCCGACCCGCTTCGAAAGCTCCTCGAGCTTCGGGAACGACGCTCGACACGGCTCGCACCACGTCGCCCAGAAGTCGACGACGAGGACCTTGCCCTTCGATGCCTCGAGCGAGATCGGCCCCTTGCCGTTCAGAGACTCGAGCGACAGATCCGGCGCCGGCTTTCCGACCTCCGCCGGGCCTCCCCCGTTTCCCCCCTCGTCAACTGCGCTCCTCGCGCCTTTCTCCGCTCCCCCGCAGCCAGCAGCGAGGGCAGCGAGCGACATGAACAGAGCGGCGCCGAATCGATTGGGAAAGAACGTCATGGGGTGACACCTCTTCTTGCCAGGGCTCCGTCCGCGCTCGCAAGAACCACACTCGCGCGGCACCGGGCCCTCGGCTCTCCAAGTCTACGGCCTCGCGCGGCGAATCCGTCATCGGGCGTGCGTCGGACCTTCACCCGTGCCTAAAGACGGTCAACTCCACGGCAATTCTACCGACCTGATGGATAGATGTCCCTCCAGGTACGAAGGCCCCGTACCCCTTCCCGCGCATCTCAATACGCTTAGTCACTGAATTCATTGGAGCTTGCCACCTCCCAGCTCGTCGGCACGCGGATCGCACAACGGCGAGCATGCCCTTCCCGACGCGCCTCCTTCTCATCGGAAGCCTCCTCTTCACCGTTGCCTCCACGGCCTGCGCCACCGAGGTCGGTTCCGAAGAAGACGATGAGGAGATGTTCGACGAGAGCGAAGAGGCGCTCACGAACAAGTCGGTGTCGCTGAAGTACGAGGGCACATGCGATTTCCTTCGGTCCTGCTCGCGCTGGTCGCGCGGCCTGCCCGAAGGCAACGTGCTCTGGGGCTGCTCGGCCGAGAACACGCGCAGCAGCGGTGGCCAGCGTTACGGCGCCTGCGAGGACGACGAACTCTGGATCGCCGGCCCGACGCGTGGGTATTGCGGCAAGACCGTGAAGATCTGCAAGAGCGGCAAGTGCGTCGACGCGAAGGTGAAGGACGTGAGCGTCACCCGCGATTGGGAGGCCTCGAACGGCGTCCTCTCCGCGCTGAACATTCCCTTCGGGCTCACGGGCCAGTGCAGCGGCTATGGCGGCGGCCGCGTGACGGTCACGAGCCGGTAGTCGGTCAACGTCGCGAGCGACGCGCGTGGAGCTCGCTCAGACGCGCGCTGCGCTCCGGGGGATCGAGGGCTTCGCCGTCTTCTTGCGATCGAAGATGCGAACACGGCGAACGAGCAGATCGATCAGGTAGACCGCAAGCGCCGCGCCGATGAAGCGCGACCAGAGGTCCTCGTGGTAGCGGATCGACTCGCCCGCAGGATCGAAGACCGCCTTCGGCGTCGGATCCATTCGGCCTCCTGTCACGAGCGCCGTGCGTGAGAGCGTGACGAGATCGGGCGCGAGCGCGAGGTACTCGCGCGGGTACGGGTTCGTGACGTGCCCGAAGCTCTCGGCGACCTGCACGCTCCTCTGCCCGCCCTTGCCGTCATCGATCCCCTTCTCGAGGCTCGCGTGCAGGAGGAACGAGCCGAAGCGCTCGAGCGGGAAGTCCGACTCGTACCGCCCGGGTGCCGTCTGCTTCATCGGGATCTTGCGCGTCTCGCCGTTCGGCTGCGGGCCGGTGACGGTGAGCTTCGCGTCGAGCCCGTTCTGGAAGCGATCGTCGCCGCCGATGGCGTCGATCGACGCCTTCACGTGACCGGTCGCGGGATCGATCGACGCCACCATGTCGTACTGCTGGCGCTTCTTCTGGCGCATGTGCTCGCGCACGAGCTGGCCCCAGAACTGGCCGTAGCCCGGCCACCGAAGCCACTCGACCGCCCAGAGGTTCTTCACGTCGCTCGTCCACGCGAGCGACCAGCCGAGGCCGACGTGCCACCGCGCGAGGATCGGCTCGGCCACCTCGCTCTGCAGGATCTCCTGCGCCGGCGGCGGCTTCATCTTCGTCGCGACGTAGCCGTGGAGGAACGGCGCGGAGGCCATGTCGACGCCACGAAGAAAGTCCGCGGGCGAGACGACCTTCGGCTGGAAGTACTCCTCGACGGCGGCGTTCCGGCTCACCATCTCCGTCTCGCGAGTGAAGACGCGCGGGAGCTGCTGCGGATCCATGACCTTGTAGAGGCGCCCGCCTCCGAGGTCGCTGATCATGCGGAGGAGCCCCTCGTCGATCCCGCTCCCGAGCCCGACGGAGGTGACCGTAATCGCCTCGGCGGCCATCGCCTGCACGAGGTCGCGGATGCCGTTGTGCGATGCCTGACCGTCCGTGAGGAGGATGACATGCTTGCGACGTGCGCGGGTCGACGTGAGCGACTGATACGCCGCGTCGAGTGCGCTGAAGATCTCGGTGCCGCCACCGGCCTGGACGCGCGCGATGTCGTTCTGGATGCGCGCGCGGTGCTTCGCCGCCGTCATCCGCACGACGCGGGTGGGCGCCGTGTCGAACGCGATCACCTCGATGAGGTCGTCCGACGAGAGCGTGTCGGCGGTCGCCTTTGCGGCCGCCTTCGCCATCTCCATCGGCAGGCCGCTCATCGATCCGGAGCGGTCGATGACGAGCACCATCGCCACCTGCGGCTCATCCCGCTTCTTCTCCGAGTCCATGCGGACCGGGAGGATCCGCTCGATCGTGGTGCGGGACCAACCGCCGAGGCCGAAGCCCGCCTCGCCGCCGGCGAAGAGGAACCCGCCGCCGAGATCGCGGACGTAGCTCTCGATCGCGTCCTGCTGCGTGAGTGACACCGCCTCGGCGGGGGCGTCGGAGAGGATGACGAAGTCGTAGCGCTCGAGCTCGCGGATCGACGACGGGACCTCGCGAGGCGAGCGCACGTCGACGTCGAACTCCTGCGCCGAGAGCGCCGACGCGAGGTAGCTCGCGCGCGCCGTGTTGCCTTCGGCGTAGAGCACCGATGGACGCCCGGGCACCGCGACGCTGACGGCGAAGCGGTTGTTCTCCCGGAAGCGGTCCTCGGGGATGTCGCTCAGCTCGAGCGCGTAGGTCACCTCGCCGGCAACGCGTACGACGCTCTTGAACGTTACGTCGTTGTCGCCCGGCTTGAGGTCGACGTCGCGGATGCCATCGAGCCCGTTGATCGCCTCGCCCTGCTTCAGCGTCGCGCGGACCTTCTGCGGGCGCGAAGAGAAGATGTTCGCATGGAGGTTGAACGGCTCGCCGACGCGCACCTTCTCCGGGAGGCGGAGATCGCGGAGCGCGACCTCACCGGGGACGGGCCGGTGGTACGGGACCGTGAAGACCTTCACCCCGAACGCTCGAGCGCGGTTCGCCTCGGCGAGGATGTCGCCATCGGTTTGGACGCCATCCGAGAACACGACCGCGCGGCGCAGGTAGCCCGACGGATAGAGCCCGTAGGCGAGCTGCATCGCGCTCGCGATGTCGGTCGCAGCGCCGAGGCCCGTGCGCCCCTTGGTGGGTACGCCGTCCTTCGACGGAGGCAAGTCGTGACGCTCGAGCGCCGGTGCCTCCTTCGCGTCGTCGGCGATAGCGACGACACGCGGGCGCTTCGCGAACGTGACGACTCGGACGATCGCGTCTTCGGGCTTCTCCTTCAGGCCTTTCGTGATCTCCTCGCGCGCGTCCTCGATCGCGGCGTCGGGCACCGACTCGGAGACGTCGACGAGGTAGACCGTCGCGACCTTCTGCGTCGTCGCCGTTCGTGCGAGCCGCGAGAGGCCCAGCGCGAGCAGCGCGACGAACGCCACGCGGAGGATGACCGAGAGGATCCGCTGCGGAAGCGGGAGATCGGCGAGGCTCCGACCGATCATCCAGAAGAAGAAGGGCGCGAGCAGCGCGAGCCCGAGCATCTTCGGCGAGAGCAGCTCGTAGTCGGTGCCGTTCCGCGCGAACGAGATCGTCGCCTCGGAAGCGTTCAGGACCGCGCGCCAGTAGATCCACACGCCGACGAGCCCGACGATGCCGCCGACGACCGCGAAGACGATTCGCGCCGTCTCGATCGGCTTCCTCGCGCGGAGCTGGAGCGCCAGCTCGCCGAGCGCCTTCAGGATGACCCAGCCGCATCCCGCAGCGATCGCGCCGGTGAGGAGGAGGTCGGTGCGCTGCGAGAGGAAGCCCCAGACGAGGCCGTTCGTCAGCTTGTTCGACACGAAGACGCCGATCGCGGCCGCGGCGAGGGCAAGGGCGAGAATGCCGAGGCGCGTCCTACCGGGGAGCCTCATACCGTGATCCTCCGGTGATACGTGATCCACTCGATCGCCGTCAGGATGAGCGCGGCGATCAGGAGGTAGATCCAGATCTCGCGGCGCACGCCGATCTGGAAGCCCGAAAGCGAGCCGGCCTTCTTGCCGTCGACGACCAGCTCCTTCGCGACTTCGATCGAGCTCTCCTCGGCGTCGAGGAGGTTCGCCGCGAACGCCGTCGTCGTCGTGGGCGCGTCGGACGCAGCGGGAGGCGCATCCTTCGCTGCAGGGGCGGGAGCGTCCGGCGACGGCGCGTCGAGGCCCTTCGTCGGGTCGAGCCCCTCCGCCCCCGCGAGCTCGTAGAAGCCTGCCTGCTCACCGAGGTAGACCGCACGCCCTTCGTGCACCGGCACGAGCAGCTCGGTGCCGCTCGGCGTCTTCAGCCTCGCCTGCCCCGTCTGCGTCACGACCGGCACGCGCCAGACGTCGCCGGTGCGGAAGCTCGAGATGTACTGCGAGTCCTCGTCGGTGAAGAAGTTGACGCTGTTGAGGAGCACGAGCGGCCACGCGACGCGGAGCGGGAGATCGCTGTCGCGGACGTCGAAGCCCATCGCGACGAACTTGTAGCCGCCGCGCTGACCGGTCACGAGGATCGGGCCGTCGACGCTTGCGCCGACGACCTTGTCTCCCGGCTGCGGCACGAGCTTGCGACCGCGTGCGATGTTCACGTCGTCGAGCGCGGTCCAGCGGACAATCGGATGTTTGCGCTCGATGCGGTCGAACCCCGGGCTCTTCAGCTCGTTCTCGACCTTCACCGGCGAGCCGGGCCCGCGCGGATCGAGGTAGATCGCGTGCGCGCGCGGGGCATCGGAGGGGGTCGCTCCGTCGAAGATCACGACATCGTGCTTCTGCCCGCTCGGCGCGATCTTCTCGGCGTACTCCCGCGGAGAGACGAGCTGCACGTCGAGGTACTCGTCCAGGAGGAGCGCCGCCTCGAGATAGGTGTTTCCCGGCGTCACGACGAGCACCTTCGCTCGGCGCCGCTCCGGAAGCAGCGCGTACGCGCGATCGTCTGCCGGCAGCTCGTCCACGCTGTTCGCGAGCACCGCTAGCCTCGCCTCGAGCGCGCGGCTCGCACCGGAGAGGTTCGGATAGAACCGCGGCAGCCGCTCGCCGGGCTTGAGCCGCAGCTTCGTCAGGTCGACGAGCTGGCCCTTCTCCCCTCCCATCCCCGCACCGGCGCCCGCGCCCGCACCGGCGCCCGCGTGATCCGTCCCCCTCGGATCGGCGTAGAGCGAGAGCTCGACGTCCTCGGTCTCCGGCCCGGTGTTCGTCACCTCGAGCATCACCTCGTAGCGACTCTTGTCGAGCGGGTAGCGCCGCACCGAGAACGCGGTGATCCCGACGTTCCGCACGCCTCGCCCGATCGGGATGTACGAGAGCTTGATGTCTTCGCCGAGGTGCACCTTGCCCGACGCGTCGACCGCCTCCCCCAGCCGTCCGTCCGAGACGACGACGATCTCCGCGTTCTCCACGCTGCGCAGCGAGTCGATCGCAAAGCGGAGCGCCCGCGGGAAGTCCGCCCGCGCGTCCGTCGCCTTGATCGCGTCGAGCGCGCGCTCGAGCTCCGACGTATCCGAGCTCGTCGGCCCGAGCGGCGTGACCGCCGCGTCCATCTGGGCGATCAACATGCGGTCCGATCCGCCGAGGCCACGGATCACCTTCTTCACTTCGTCCTTCGCCGCCTCGAGTCGGTTCTTCGCCGGCGCCACGTCGGTCGCCTGCATCGAGGCACTCGCGTCGACGATGACGACGAGGTTCCTCCCCTTGATCAGCGTCGCCGCCGCGCGCGGATCACCGAGCGCGAACGCGAGGAGCGCGAGGAGCGCGAGCTGCACCAGCAGGGAGAGGAGCCGCTTCAGGCGCGAGAAGAGGCTCGTCGCCTCCTTGTCGCGCAGGATCTTCTCCCACAGCTTCGAGAACGGCACCGCAACGGTCCGCCGTCGCAGCTTCAAGATGTAGAGAGCCGTCGCAAAGACGGCCGCCGCGCCGAACACGGCGGCCAGCTGCGCGAGCGAAAGCCCCGCGAAGATCATGCGGCCGCCCTCCGAACGGTTCTCGACAACCAGTCACGCGATCCGGCCGAAGAGGCGCCATGACCACCCACGCAAAGCATCGACACTGGGACCTGACCGAAGCCGTGATCGGTGCGCTGATCGAGGTCCATCGCCAGCTTGGCCCGGGGCTCCTCGAGTCGGTGTACGAGCTGTGCCTTGCCGAAGAGCTCCGCTACCGCGGGCTTCGCTTTGCGCGCCAAGTTCCAATCACGGTGTTCTATCGAGACGTGGTGGTCCGAGCTGCCTATCAGGCCGACCTGATCGTCGAAGAGCGGCTCCTCATCGAGCTCAAGGCGGTCGAGTCGTTCGCGCCCATTCACATTGCGCAGACGTTGACGTACCTGAAGCTGCTCCGACTCGACCTCGGTCTTCTCGTCAACTTCAACTGCGTCGCCCTCAAGGACGGACTCCGGCGACTGACGCTCTCGCCCTCTCGTGGGCCGGACGAGCTCTCGCCCGCCGCTCACCCCTCTCGTGGGAGAGAGAACAAGCTCTCCCGCTCGCACTCCGCTCGTGGGCAGAACGAGCTCTCGCGCTCGCCCGCCGCTCACCCCTCTCGTGGGAGAGAGAACGAGACGAAGAGGATTATTCACAGGGAGACAGGGAGACAGGGAGGATGAAGGCCCTCCTTCCTTTTCAACCTGGACCCTCGTGGGTGCTCCCAGAATCGCTGCGCGATTCTGCTCGCAGAATTTGAGCCTCCCTTTTGACCTACGAGGTGATTCAGCAGAGGCACTGGCGTCATTGCCGGCTGCACGGGTCTCATGGAGCACGCGCACTCGCGAAAGCGAAAGCGAAAGCGAAAGCGGCCCGCGCGAAGACGCAGCCCAGCCCTTGCAGTCCAGACCAATCACACTCTCCCGAAGGTCTCGGGCCAAAGCTTGGAAGACGCACCGTTTGGGCAAAGACATCGGAGCCCGGAAGTGAGATCTCCCTTTCCGGAAGGAAATGCGGAGCATTTCCTGAGGACCCACGAGGCACCAGGTCGAAAGGGAAGGAACCCCCTCTCGCTCCCTGTCTCCCTGTCTCCCTGTAAATCTCTCTCTTCGTCTTGGTCTCGCAGTGCGAACAACGAACGAACCGCAAGCACCGAACGAACCGCAAGCACCGAACGAACCGCAAGCACCGAACGAACCGCAAGCACCGAACGAACCGCAAGCACCGAACGAACCGCAAGCACCGAACGGACCGCGAACAACGAACGGACCGCGAGCGACAGGAACCGAGAGCGAGACCGCTCTCAGCGCAACGCCGCCGGGAAACGACGACAGGATCACCGTAGGAACCCTCCGCGGCGGAAGACGCGCAGGATGAGCTCGTCGAAGGGGGTGTTCACGTCCGCGCGAATGTACGGCACCTGCTTCGAGGTGCAGAAGCGATCGATCTCGTCGAGGTAGCTCCGGTACGCGGACTCGAAGCGCTCGAGCACCTTCGCGGTCACGGTGACCTCGCGCTCGTCGCCCGTCTCGCAGTCGTAGAGGAGGACGTCGCCTGCGAGCTTCGGCTTGGCTTCCTCCTCGTCGACGACGTGCACGACGAACGGGTCGAACTTGTTGTAGCGGAGCACGTTGATGCCGCGCTCGAAGCCGTGAGGGTCGTAGAGATCGCTCGCGAGGACGACGAGACCGCGGCGCTTGTTCTGCGCCACGAACGCCTTGATCGCGTCCTCCAGGTTGGTCCGGCCCTCGGGCTCGAGCTCCTCGAGGAACCGGAAGACCTTGAAGATGCGCGCCTTGCCTCGCGTCGCGGGCATGCGATCGAGCACCTTGTCGGTCGTGGAGACGATGCTCACGCGATCGAGGTTCGCGAGCCCGACGTACGCGAGCGCCGCCGCAACGCGCTTGGCATAGCGGAGCTTCTTCGCGTCGCCGAAGCCCATCGACGAGCTCGCATCGACGATGAAGTAGATGGCGAGGTCCTCTTCCTCCTCATAGAGGCGGAGGAGGAGCCGATCGAAGCGCTGGAAGACGTTCCAATCGAGGTAGCGGAAGTCGTCGCCCGGCTGGTAGTCGCGGTGATCGGCGAACTCGACGCCCGAGCCGCTCTTCTTCGTGCGCCGCTCGGCGCGCATACGGCCGGCGAACACGCGCTTCGAGACGAGCGCGAGGTAGTCGAGCTTGCGCTGGAACTCGTCGTCGAAGAGCGCGTCGCTCGACTTCTTCGCTACCGCCGGTCCCCGCCGCCCGAGGACGGCGTCAAGAAAGCCCACGCGTCTCCTCCCCACGGCCGCGTGGGGTTCCCTGCGCCTCCGAGCGACCCGCGCCCGGCTTCGTCTCCGGGAGCGCCTTCAGGATCGCGTCGAGGACCTCGTCGGTCTTCACGCCTTCGGCTTCGCCCTCGAAGTTGAGGAGCGTGCGATGGCGGAGCGCGGGGAGCGCGACGGCGCGGACGTCGTCGATGCTGGCGGCGAAGCGCCCCTCGAAGAGCGACCGGATCTTGGCGGCGAGGAGCACCGACTGCGCGCCGCGGGGCGAAGCGCCGAAGCGGACGAAGCGCTTGCACATGTCCGGTGCGTCGGGCCCGTCGGGGTGCGTCGCCTGGACGACGCGGATGGCGTAGTCCTGCACGTGCCTGGCGACCGGCACGCGGCGAACCAGCGACTGCATCCGGAGGATGTCGTCGCGGTGCAGCACCGCCGCACGACCGGGGCGAGCCTCTCCCGTCGTGAGATCGAGGATGGCGTGGAGCTCCTCGCGGTTCGGGAACGGTACGTGGAGCTTCATGAAGAAGCGATCGAGCTGCGCTTCGGGAAGCGGATAGGTACCTTCCGACTCGAGCGGGTTCTGCGTCGCGAGGACGACGAACGGCTCCTCGAGCGAGTGGGTGCGACGACCGACGGTGACGCGATGCTCCTGCATCGCCTCGAGGAGCGCCGACTGCGTCTTCGGCGTGGCGCGGTTGATCTCGTCGGCGAGGACGATGTTCGCGAAGATCGGTCCCTTGCGGAACTCGAACACCCTTCCCCCCGCCTGCGTCTCGTCGATGACGGTGGTGCCGAGGATGTCGGCGGGCATCAGGTCGGGCGTGAACTGCACGCGCGAGAACGCGAGGCTCAGCGCCTCGGCCAGCGTGCGGACGAGCATCGTCTTGCCGAGCCCCGGGACGCCTTCGAGGAGCGCGTGGCCACCGGCGAGGAGACACATCAGCACGCCGTCGATGACCGGCTCGTTGCCGACGATCGTCTTGCCAATCTCCGTCTTCAGCGTCGCGATCGAAACGCGAAACTGATCGACCTCGGCGCGCACCGCGCCCGCGTCAACGCTCTCAGCCATGGTGTGTCAGTGCCTTCGGTGGTTGGGGATCGCAATGCTCGAGGACCGAGCGGGTGAAACTCGAAGCGGGTCGTCGGGGCGACCTCTGCGGGTGGTTGTCGGGGCGCAGCCCAAAGCTTGCCGCGGACAGCGGCACCACGCGCGTGCGGGATCGGGAGGCGGGCTTCGCGCTCACGGGTCCGCCGGTGGCGCGGGCGGCTTCGCGGCTCCGCTCCCGTCGTCGCGTGGGCGGATGAGCTGGAAGTAGCGGCGCACGTAGAAGCGATAGCCGCCGGGGATCTCGTCCTTCTCGAGGGCCTCTTCCGCGACCGTGTGGTACTCGCGGTAGACCTTGTTGTAGCCCTTCGAGGCAAAGCCGCGCTCGGCGGCGCCGAGGATCACCTCGCTGCGTGAGCCACCCTGCCCGGTCTCGTTGCCCTGGACCTGCGTGTCCTGTGTGCCGCCCTTCAGGTTGGTGGCCTGCTTGCCCTGCACGTTCTCGTCGTGGCCGGTGCCCCAGCCTTGTCCCTGCTGGCCCTGACCGCCGCCGCCGCTCTGGCCCTGGCCGCCCTGCCCCTGGCCCTTGGTCAGCATCAGGATCTTCTCGCCGTTCGGACCGAGGATCCACGTCTCGCCTTGGCCTTGGCCTTGGCCTTGGCCTTGGCCCTGGCCTTGCCCCTGACCCTGGCCCTGCTGCCCCTGGCCCTGGCCGTTGCCCGCCTGCTGACCCTGACCTTGCTGGCCCTGGCCCTGCTGACCCTGACCTTGCTGGCCCTGGCCCTGTTGACCGCCCTGCCCGGGTTGCCCCTGCCCTTGTGCGCGCTGCTGGAAGACGCGAAGCCGCTGCATCTGCCCGGCGCCACCCTGTGACTGCTGGCGCATCATCTCGCGGAGCTCCTGGAGCTTCTGCCGGAGCTGCTCCTTCTCCTCCTGCGTCATCTCCTGCTTCGCCATGCGGTTGATGTCCTGCGCGGCGCTCTCGAGATCGTTCGCGGAGAGGCCGAGGTCCTTCATCAGGTCCTCGGCGGCCTTCTGCAAATCGCGGTCGAGCCGCTCGAGCTCGCGCTGCGTCTTCTGCTGCTGCTCGTGCTCGCGATCCAGCCGCTCGAGCTCGCGCTCCTTCTTCTGGAGGAGGCTCTTCTCCTGTTCGTTCGCCCCCGCGTCGCCCATCTTCTGCTTCTGCTTGAGGAGGTCCTGCTTCAGCTCCTCGCGCTTCTGCGCGAGTGACTCGGCGCGCTTCGCCTGCTCCTCGCTCGCCTTCTTCATCGCCTCGCGCAGCTTCTCGAGCTGCTGCTTGTCGATGCCGCCCTTGGCCTGGTCTTCCCGGAGCTTCTTCGCGAGGTCCTTGAGCGCCTTCTCGGCGGCCTCGAGGTTCTTGTCCGAGAGCGCCTCGCCCGTGGGCTTCGACAGCTCGCTCTTTTTCAGCTCCTCGCCCATCTTCTTGAGGGCCTCTTCGAGCGCCTTCGCGTCGGCCTCGCGGCCTTGGAGGAGCTTGTCCTCGAGCTGCTGCATGCGCCGGAAGGCCTCGGTCCGATCGAGGCGCTTGTTCGCGAGGTCTTCGATGAGCTGGTTGAACTCCTGGGTCGCGGCCTTCGCCTCGTCGGTCTGGAGGCGCTGGTCGATCTCGCGGAGGAACTCGCGCATCGCGTCGAGATCGTCCTGCGTCACGTCGACGGCGTCGATCGTCCTCGCGATGGCGATCGGCTCGTGGCGACGTACCTCGAACGCGAGGATCGCAACGATGGCGACGCTCATGGCGACGAGGAAAGGCCACTCGCGCGGCGACTGCATCGGGACGGCGCGCCTCGGGTCGACACGCTGCGCGTGCTCGAGGGCATCGTCGATGGCCGCCAGCATGAACGGCGTGCGCTCTTCGCTCTTCAGCTCACCGAACGAGAGCGCGCTCGAGAGGCGATCGGCGAGACCGTGGAAGCGATCGAGAGCGACGGCCCCCGCGCGGCGCGGGAGCCGGCGGGCATACGCGATGCTTGCGGCGACGAAGACCTGGAGCGTCGAGAGGGCGAGCCCGATCCGGCAGACCTGCTCCGAGATGACGCCGACCTTGCGAAGGACGAGGAGCACCGCGACGGCCACGAGACCGCCCGCGACCGCCTTCGCCGCCCAGAGGATCGCGCGACGTATGCGGAGACGTCGTTCGGCCCTCCGAGCCGGCCGCTCGATCGAGTCGAGCGACGGCACGCGCGTCGGCATCGGGGGTTCAGCGACGGCTTCCGAGGTCATCCTGGTCTCTCTCCAAGCTTCTCTCTCTCGACTCTCGTGTCAGCCCCTGAACCTCGGTTTTGACATCTCGGCCACGGCCGTCTTCATGTGACGTGGGACCCCTCACAAAGTTCCCTTCGGGGTAAGGAGATCGAACGACAAAACGCTCGGTGGCGCAGCGTCCTTACATCGTAGCAGGGATCCCGGACCCCTGGAGGCCACCTCACCAGAGGCCATACGCCGCCGGTGGGGTGCTTCATTCCCCGCTCGGCTGTAGCGGGGCGCGGCGTGCCGACCGCAGCTGCGACAACTCAGCCGTCGCGACGCACACGAGCACGGCGCGCTCCGGCCCCCCACGCGACGTGCCAAGAGGCCACGTGCCAGGAGGGAAGCGATTCGGCAGAGACCGAACCGCATCGAACCTGGGTTAGTATCCCGCCCCCGTGGCCGTCCTGCCGGAGCTACCAAAGGTCGCGCTCGAAGTCGTCGCCGATCGGTCCGACACGCGCGAAGGATTCCTGAACCTCGAACGCTACGAGCTCGCCGTCATCGACGCCGCGGGACGGAGCCGTCCTTTCCGCTACGACATGGTCGTGCGGCGCGCGCTCGACGCGTCGATCATGGTCGCGCACCACCTCGACGCGTCCGGAGAGCCGTGCGTCTACCTGAGGAGCTCCATACGGCCGCCGATCGCCTTCCGGCGCGTGGAGCCGAAGGTGGCGGCCGTGCTCTGGGAGGTGCCGGCGGGTCTGATCGAGCCCGGCGAAGCTCCCGCCGTGGCGGCCGCGCGCGAGCTGGAGGAGGAGCTCGGCTTCACCGCTCTCCCCGACCAGATGCAACCGCTCGGCCCGAACACCTTCCCTGCTCCCGCCGTCGTCGGCGAGATCCACTTCTTCTTCCACGTTCGCGTCGATCCGAAGACGAGGATGGAGCCGGGCGGCGACGGCTCGCCGCTCGAGGAGGCCGCTCGAATCGTCAGCGTCCCGCTCTCGCGCGCCCTCGCCGCGTGCAAGGCCGGCGAGGTCGCCGACGCGAAGTCCGAGCTCGCGCTCCGCCGCCTCGCCGAGATCCTCTGAGATGGCCAGACGGAGGAAGCCGCGCGTTGCCGTCGTCGTCAAACGCACGTCGTATCGAAAGTTCATCCTCGAAGTCCACGACCCGCTGATCGCTCGCCTCCTGCGTCGCCGCGATCCCACCGTCGGCCGCCTGAAGCAGTCGCACGAGGATCACGAGTCGACCACGCGCGAGGTCGAGGATGCGCTCGACGAGCTGGGCGCCGAGATCGTGTTCCGTGGCGGCCCGCGCGCGCGCGTCCCCCCGCGTGTCGATCTCGTCATCACGGTAGGCGGTGACGGCACCCTCCTCGCTGCTTCACACATGCTCGGCGACGGGATCCCGCTGCTCGGCATCAACAGCGCCCCCGGGCACTCCGTCGGCTTCTTCTGTGGCGCGACGAAGGGTACGGTGAAGAAGACGATCGAGCGCGCCCTCGCGGGCGATCTCTCGACGACCGAGCTCACACGCATGCGCGTCGAGCTCAATGGGAAGGTCCTCCACGCCCGCGTGCTCAACGAGGCGTTGTTCTGCCACTCCTCTCCCGCCGCGACGTCGCGCTACATCCTCGGGCTCCGGTCCGGACAAGAGGAGCAGCGCTCGAGCGGGCTATGGGTCGGCCCGGCCGCGGGCTCGACGGCGGCGCAGCGAAGTGCCGGTGGAAAGGTGCTTCCTCTCGAGTCGGAGCGCATCCAGTACGTCGTCCGCGAGCCGTACACCCCGGCCGGCGGTCGCTTTCGCTATGCGCGTGGCCTCGTCGAGCCCGGTGAGGAGCTCGTTCTCCGCAGCAAGATGCGCGAGGCGAAGGTCTTCCTCGACGGGCATCGCATCGTCCACTCCGTGACGATGGGCGACGTCCTCACGATGCGCCGGAGCGACGAGTCGCTGACCGTCCTCGGGATCGCGCGAAAGCGCCGAGTCTGACACCGACACGCGCCGCCCCGAGGGACAGCCTACCTGCGCGAGGGGCGGCAGCGTATACTCGAGCTATGGTCGTTCGCCGACGCGGCGTCCCAGCGATGGTGACGCTCGGCCTCATCACCCTCCTCGTTGCATGCGCGTCGACGTACGGCGAGGCCACCGGTGACGACGCGGGAACGTCGCCCCCGAACGAGGACGCCTCGCCTTCCGAGCGCGATGCAGCGAACGCGGCGGACACGGCGAAGCCACCGGATGCTCCGACCGACGACGATGGCGGCGCACTGGAGGACTGTCCTCCGTGCTCCGGAGGTACCTGCGTGGCAGCCGGGTGCAAGGGTAGCGCGACCGCGAACAGCTGCAGCAAGCCGTTCGACATCACGGAGTCGACCAGCGTGCTCGCCTTCGTGTGCCCCGAGGCGTCGACGATCGACTTCTCGCAGGCCTGCGTCCCTGGCGGGGCGACGAAGGGGGTCCACGTCGCCGCCTTCCGGATGGGAATGTCGAGCGGTCCGAACAAGAGCTGGGAGGTGACCCTGCCCATGGTCGCCGGGTCGAATACGTTCGTCGCGCAGGGGACGACGTGTCAGGGGATCACGAACTGCAGTGGAGGGACGAGCGCGCCGAACGCCGTCAACTTCGCTGGCACCCCCACCGTCTTGATCGGCACGACGAACCCTTTGACGACGTGCCAGTCGATCGCGATCGACTTCACGATGAAGTGACCCCCGCGCTCGAGGCGCGTGAACGCTTCACGGCCCTCGACGCGAAGCCGCGCGATCGCTTCACGCCTCGGCTCCAGACACTCGCAGCTGACGCCGGCAATAGCGCACGGCACGGCGCGATCTACCGCTCACTCGCCGGCGTCGACGAGGACGCAGCGGCTTTCGCGGCAGCCCGCCTTTGCCGGAGCCGGCGCCACGCATGGCGGGAGCGGACACGTGCATCGCTGCCCGATTCCGCTGAGGCCCTGGTCGAACGACGTGGCGCGCGACGTCAGCATCGGCCGCGGCGTGCTCGGACACGCGCAGTAGTCGCCCGCGAAGCGCACGGTGCATTCGTCGTCGCTCGTGCACCCGGGACCGCCGCTGCTCGCGTTCTCGGTCGCGGCGTTGTCCTCGATCGTGACCGTCTCGACGGCACACGCGTCACCGTTCGCGGGCGCGCGGCCGGACGCCTGACGGGTCGCCTCGCCGTCGAAGCCGCCATCGAGCTGATCGAGCGGCCCACCTCCCCGACATGCGATCTCGAGGAGGCCGCCGGCGACGAGGACGATGAGCGGCATGGTGAGCGCAGCGCGCGCCTTACGATTCATGAGTGCCCTCCAGCAAGCGAGCGATGAGAACGCAGCGTCGGGGCCGAGACCCCAGCTCAGTCATTCTGACCATCCACGCGCCTCTGCGCTCTCGCGTTGTCTCCGTCCTGCGTCGCTGCCAGCGTGCCGCGCGCCTGCGTGCCCTCGCTCCGCGCGACGACGCGTCGTTCGCTCGAGACCGGCACGCGCGTAGCTCGAGCATGTGTCGCGGGCGCGCGAGCCGAGCGATCCCGGCGCGCTGCGATGCGGAGTACGAGTACAGTGGCCGCATGACGCTTGCCGCGGTCCTCTCTCGCTCCGCTTGGATTCCGCTCGTCGCGCTCACCACGCTCTCCGCGTGCTCGGGCAGCGCCGCCGGCCGGTACGCACAGGCTCCCGCAATGACGATCAACGCGACGAAGAGCTACGCGGCGACGATGGTGACCTCGAAGGGGACGATCGAGCTGTCGCTCGACGCCAAGGCCGCTCCGAGCACGGTCAACAACTTCGTCTTCCTCGCGCGAGACAAGTTCTACGACGGGCTCACCTTTCATCGGGTCGAGCCGGGCTTCGTCATCCAGGGCGGCGACCCGAGCGGCAACGGTACGGGTGGGCCCGGCTACACGATCCCCGACGAAGCGAGCGGCCTGAAGCACATCGACGGAGCGCTCGCGATGGCGAAGTCGACCACGCCGAACTCCGCCGGCAGCCAGTTCTACATCACGCTCGGACCGCAGGCGGACCTCGACGGGCGCTACACCGTCTTCGGCGCCGTCACGAGCGGCAAGGACGTGGCGAGCAAGATCGCCGTCGGCGACAAGATCACGAGCGTCACCATCACCGAGCAGTGATCCGCGGCCCCCTCGCACGGGTGAACGGCGCCGCGGACAGTTCGAGACTCGCGGCGCGCGATCGCGACGCGCTGCGGTCGACGACGAGCACCTCGCGGCCACCACCCCGCGGCGCAAGCGTGGCTCGTTGGCGGTTCGGATCGAGGCCATGTCGCGGTTCGCGACGACGGCAGCATGTCCTCGCTGCACCTCGACCACGCCGGGGACGCGCACGCTCGTGCTTCGAGCGTGCCGGCGGCTCGGCGCAGCGCTCGCGCCGGATGAGTCGCGGCCGGTATCGGCGTTGCACGCGTCCCGCCGATGCCCGCAGGTGCCCGTCACGATCGTGAGCTCATCGGCAACCTCGTGCGGCGGATTCACGAGTCCGATGCGATCGAGCGCGCCGGCGAGTTGCTCGGCGCCCTCGCCGCTCCCGCGTTCGCGTTGAGCAGCGCGCTCCGACGGGCACGCACGTTCCACCCGCGCGGCGACTGCGCCGACGCCGACGTATCGGTCGCAGACAACGTCCCTCGAGCGCACCGCGCGCTGGCGGAGCGCCTTGCTGGGAACGCGTTCGTTCGCTTCTCCGACGCGCTCACGAAGAAGCGGGCGCGCTGGCCCGACGTCCTCGGCTGCGCGATCCGCTTCGGCGGCGAGGTCGACGATCCCGCGGTCGAGGGCGACCAGGACTTGCTCCTCGCGACCATCAAGCGTCCCTGGACGATGCCGTTCTCGCCGTTCACCACGAAGGTGCACGACTACCTCGCGAACGACTACTTCGCGGTCTCGCCCTTCTCCATCGTCGCGCCCAGAACGATCGCCGATGGGTCGAAGGCGCCGCGGGTCTACTTCCGCCTGCGTCCTGGGTCGAAGGAGCCGGGCGGGGTGATCACGATCGACATGTCGACGGGACCGATCTCGGCCCTTCGCGCATCGACGCCGCGAACGCGACGGAGCCCCGCCGAGCAGCGCCGCCGCCGGTTCGAGCGCGCGATCGCGAACGGCTCGGCGGTCTTCACGCTCGGCATCTCGAACGGGCCATGGGGTCCCTTCGCGCCGCTCGTACGCATCCAGCTCGTGAGCGTCCGCCTCACCGATCCCGCGAGCCTCCGCTTCGATCCGTTCCGGAGCGGACGCGGGATCGAGCCGCAAGGCTTCGTCCACGCGCTCCGCCGGAGCGTCTACGGCGCCAGCCAGCGTGCGCGGAGCGTGAAGGAGCGCTCCCCGTCGAGGGTCCCGCCGCCGGCGCCCGTTCGCTGAGCCGCGCAGAGCGGACCCGCGCGGCGAGACCGACGCGTCGGCGCGGCCATGGCGGTGCTCACTTGCATTGACCTCCGATTCACGCCCGCCTGTTGGGCGAGCGGGCGTGAATCTCCGGTCAAAGCCTGCTCGTGTGAGCTGACCGCTTCGACCTTTCAGGAGCGGCGCAACTGAGTTGCGCCTTAGTTCGGACCGCCCGGACCGGGCTCCTTGACCGTCTTGCAGCCGAGGATGATCTTGACCTTGCCCTCGGGGTCCGCCTTCAGCGTGTCGCACGAGGTGCCGTGCAGGATGACCTTCGTCGGCGCGTTCGGGTCGTCGTAGGTCCAGCCGTTGGCCGAGTCCTGCTTGATCTGCGAGGTAGTGCCGGCGCCGGACGTGTACTCGACGTTGACCTTGGCCGGATCGACGTTGCCGGACGAGAAGTCGAGCGTGAGCTCGCAGCTCGAAACGGTGTCGCGGATCTTGTTCACCGCCGCGAGGAAGTCCGCCTGGATCTGCTGCGCGGTCTTCGAGCCGGGCGTGATCTGGAAGTGACAGGGCGTGCCCGTCATGTTCGTGTCACTCCAGGTCGGGTTGCAGCCCGCCGGCGCCGTCCCGCCTTTCACGGCGAGATCGCCGACGAAGAGCTCGTCGTAGACCGTGCTCGCGTTCGCGTTCACATCGCCGACGCCGACCGCGAAGGTGAGCACCGAGGGCGTGCCGGAGAGCGCCGACGACGCTGCATTGAGGCACGCCTGCCTTCCGTCGCTGGGGATGCCGTCGGTCATGACGACGAGGACGTATTTGCCACCGGGCTTGACCGGCGCGGCCGGGGAGTAGGCCTTCAGGATCGGCAGCTGGCCGTTCATCGAAGCCGCCAGCGGTGTGCCTCCGGTCGGGAAGACCGGCGGCAAGAGCCGAGTCTTGAGCGCCGTTGCGTGCGCGGCGTCGACGAACGAGATCGGGACGTCGGCCTGGTTCGCGGGCTTCGTCGCGTTGCTCGAGAAGAGATACATGCCGACGGCGAGGTTCGGATCCGGCTTGGCCGCGAGGTCGTCGGCGAAGGCGGAGAGCGCGCCTCGGATCGCGATCCACTTCTTGCCGGTCTGACCCACCGGGTTGCTCGGCCGGGTCGGCGCGAGCGGATCGGCCTCGCGCTCGCCCGCGACGAACACGCTTCCGTCATAGCCATCCATGCTGCCGGACCCGTCGACGACGAGGAGCATGTAGACGGGGACGCGGGTCGCCTCGGCGCTCGCCGTCGCGCAGCTGCCGCCGTCGCCGTCGTCGTCGTCGTCGTCGCTGCCGCCGCCCCCGGAGTCGGGGGAGTTGGGGTCGAAGCCGCTGCTCGACGAGGCGCCGCTGCTACCGCTGCTCGACGAGGTGCCCTCGTTGAACGTGGAGCCGGAGGTGCTACCGCACCCCTGGCCGAGGGCGGTCATGGCGGCAAAGACGACACAGCTCGAGACGAAGGTAATGTGCTTCATGCAGTCCTCTCCAACGACGCACGCGCCGCAAGCCCCCGGCCGCCTCTCGATGCCCCGACTCCTGCACCAAGACGCAAACGTACCGTAGCATCACCCGACGCTCGGCGTGGGAGCGAAGCGCGCGTCGGGACGGTGCCATTCCGGCGGCGTCGCCTCACCGGATCGTCGCGACACCAGTCACCGGACCGGTCGGCCCCGCGATGCGGGCGGCCTCCCCGGCGGATGCGCGGGCCTCGGTTCGTGAAGCAACGTCCTTTTCCCGTGTATGTTCACCGGGTGGGACAACGGAGCTCGACGGAGACGCTGTTCGGGATCGTCGCCGCCTTCCTCGAACGGCGGACATGGACGCAGGCGGAGCTGGCGCGGAAGCTCGAGACCCGTGTGGAGACGGTCCGCCGCCAGCTCGGCGAGCTCTCGGCCGCCGGGCTGAAGCTCGAACGGGAGGAAGAGCACCCGCACGTCTATTGGAGCGTCCCCAAGAACTGGATCCCCGGGGCCCTAGCCTTCAGCGCCGACGAGGCCCGTGACCTCCTGCGCCTCATCTCTCGCGCGCCGCGCGGGTCGCTCCGCGAGCGGGTGGTCGAGATGACGCTCTCCCGCCTCGCCAGCCTCGGCCGCGCGAGCAGCGGCTTCGATCCCGAAGCCGTCCGTCCTGCCGGGATCACCGCCGACGAGGAGCGGTGGCTCTCGCTCATCGAGGACGCGACCGCCGCGAAGGTGGCGCTGCAGATGCGCTACTTCTCCGCGAGCCGGCGCCACGAATCGAAACGCTACGCATCGGTGCAGCGGGTCGAGGTCGGCGGCCGCCCGCAGTTCGTCGCGGTCTGCCATCGAGCAAACGAGCTTCGCCGCTTTCGCGTGAGCAACGTATCCGAGGCCAGACTCGCCCACGAAGAGCCATTCCGCGGCGTCTCCGCGACGGAGCTCGCGAAGTTCGATCGTGAGAGCTTCGCCGGCTACCACGACGTCGGACCGGCCGTGCGCTGCACGTTCTTCGTCCGTGATCCGGAGGCGGCGTGGGTCGAGAAGAACCTCCCCGACGAACGCATCGAGCAGGAACACGTACGTGAGGGCGGGCTCCGCTTCTCGATCGAGACGACGGGCGTGGCGGCCCTCGCCCGCTTCGTCGCGGGCCTCGGCGAGGTCGCACGTCCCGAGACGCCGGAGCTCGCGGCGGAGGTCCGGACGATCGCACGCGCCGCCCTCGCGAACGCCTCCGGCACCGACGACGATCCGGCGCCTCCGCGCGCCGCGCGCCCAGCGCGCACCAAGTCTCGTCGTTGAACGACGTACCGCACGAGAGTCGACCGCGGCGCACGCTCAACGCGCATGCGCAGCGAAGACCCGACGTGCACGCTCGGCGATCTCGTTCCGGAGCGCCAGCGGAGCGAGCACCTCGACCTCGTCGCCGTGACCGAGGAGCAATCGTCGCGTCAGGGAGGAGTCGTCGACCGCGGCGGCGACGATGACGAAGAGCGGGTCCTTCGCGTCGCCGGAGACCCGCGCGCCGCGCGCCCCGAGCCGCCCGGCGACGAGCTCGAGCGCCGTCCTGCGCACGCGGAGCGAGATGTCGATACCGGACTTGTTCACCTCGTCGGTCCGCGTGCCCGTCACGCTGCGATGCGGCGCCGGCACGTCGAACGCGGGCTCCGCGTCCTCGGACCATCGCCAGCCATACGGACGCGCACGCTCGTCGGCGACGATGGGGAAGACCTCCGCGAGCTCGATGAGGTCCCGCTGGATCGTGCGCCGATGGACCTCGATCCCGCGCTCGCGGAGGCGAGACTCGATCGCGCCCGTGTCGATGCGCCGAGGTGACCTCGGCAGCATCGTCAGTACATGCCATTGGCGCAGGGTCGTGGCGCTCATGCTGAACACGTACGGTGTCGCGCCGTGCGAAGCGCTCACGCTGTTGGACGTCGCTGCTTGCGCGTTCAGTCGATCACCGGCGCCGATCGTTCCATGCTGTCGCACGAGCAGACGTGCGCGACGGGAGCGGGCGCACGCGCCCGTCACGTCGTCTCGGGGACCTGCTCCGGAGGCTCGCCCGACGCGACGCGCGGCGCGCGGAGGAACCAGCTCGCGACGAGCGACGCGATCAGGAGCACGAAGCCGAGCACGACGGCGATCGCCCCCCACTCGAGCAGCGAGCGCGGCGCGGGGACGAGGCGCGCCTGCACGACGAAATGAGCCATCGACATCGCGAGCAGCGCCATCGCGATGCGGGCTCCGGCCTTCCATGTCGCGAGCACGACGGCCACGGTCGCGAGCAGGTCCAGCCCGAGGACGTGTGCCGGCCAGGGACCACCCGACCATCCGAAGGTCCAGAGCGAGAGGTAGAGAGCCGCTCCAGCGCCGATGAGCAGCCGCCGCCTCGCCGCGGCGAGGGCCTCGGTCGACCCGGCAGACACCATCGCCGGCGCGTCCACTTCCATGGGCGTCTCCGATCCACGGACGCGATACGGCATCGCCGGCACCGACGGCCTCGCGACTGCGCGACCGCGGTCACGCCGTGCATGCGTGAATGCCTCGAGCGTCGACCTCGAAGCGCGGAGGACGAGGGCGACGGCGGCGACGAACGCCGTCACCGAGAACGCGCCGGGCAGCTTCAGGCCGACGACGAGGAGCGTCGCCATGACGACACACCAGACGCGGACCTCGCTCCGGATCCATCGCACGCCCAACAGCGGCGCGACGGCCGCGAGCGCGGCGATCGAGAGACGCGACTGCGTCGACCAGAAGAGGACGTGGAGCGCGAGGAGCAGCGCCGAGAGGAGCCACGCGGCCGTGACTGCGCGACGGAGGACGGTCTGGCCCCACGCATCGAGCTCGACGAGGCTCGTCACCGCGCCGGGCCGATAGAGCGAGACGCCTCCGACGAGCCAGAGCACCACCATCGCGTTGGCGCTGCGAGCGTCCGTCCCGTGGAGCCAGTGCGGGAGGACTGCGAGGCCGAGCGCGCCGAGCGTGAGCGTCGCGACGGCCGAGCGCGCGAGGCGGATCTTCATCGCCCACGCGAGCGCGTGGAGCTTGGCGACGAACAGCACGAGCCAACCGCCCGCCGCCCATACACCTGCTGCGCCGAGGCTCTTGCACGTCTCGGTGTGCAGTGTGAGGTCGTACTGATAGAGCACGGTGAGAAGCGCCAGCATGACGGCGGGACGGCGATGGCCGATGCGCGTCAAGAATGCAGCGCCGCCGATCAGCGCAACCGCGTAGAGCTCGGCGATCGCCGCGACCCCGATCTCGCTGCCAGACCCGCTGCCCTGCGCCAGGCCGCGCGAGATCAGGATGATCCCGCCGAGGACCAACGACGCGCTGAAAAGGTAGAGCGGGTTGTACTCGACGAACCACCGATGAAGCAGGCGCCGCCAGAAGCGCTCCGGATGGTCCGCGTCGCGTCGTCTGGAGATCGTGTCGTGCATGGATGCTCCTCTCGGGTCGGCCGCGGTGCAACCGGCGTACCCTCCGCGCGACATCGCACCCCCGCGAGGAACGTGAGCGCGCTCGACGCTGGCCCCGCCAAAGTGGCAGCGCGCGGACGCGACGATGCTCGAAGTGTCACCTCATACTCGGCTCGATCGAGCGACGCGCACGCTGGACCGGTCCGCGCTGATCACCGTCCGGCTCGGCATCGCCGAACCCGAGGTGACGAGCGCCGGCGGTCGATGCCCCTGCTCGTCGAGCTCCACGAACGACTCGACCTCAAGCTCGTCTGTCGCGTGACGGGCGAGAGATCTCGGTGTCCTCGTCCGGCGGTCGCGTGCTTCAGCTCGTTCTCGACACCGGAGCGCCCCTCCCCAACCGTCATGATTTGACCACAAAGGCGTGAGGTTGCGTGGAAGGGGTCGACCTCTCACGCGCAGGTGGGTATTGAGGGCAGCATATGGGGTTCGAGCTCATCGGCACTGGGCACTACGTGCCTGGGTCTCCAGTACCCAACGAACGCCTCTCGAAGGTGATGGACACCTCCGACGACTGGATCTTCCAGCGGTCGGGTATCCGGCAGCGTCATTTCGCCGGTGAGGGACAAGCAGCGAGCGACTTCGCGTTCGAGGCGAGCAAGCGCGCGCTCGAGTCCGCCGGGATCACCGCGAAAGATGTCGACTACATCATCTTCGCGACGATGACGCCCGACTACGTGTTCCCGGGATCGGGGGCCGTGCTCGGAGCGAAGCTCGGCATCGAGGGCGTGCCCGCGCTCGACGTCCGCCAGCAGTGCGCGGCGATGATCTTCATGCTCCAGCTCGTCGACGGCCTCATCAAGGGCGGCGTCGCGAAGACGATCCTCGTCGTCGGCGCCGAGGCGCACGCCGGCTTCATGCCGTGGGAGGACTGGGACATCGTCGACGGCAAGTCCGACGCGGACGCCTCGCCGGAGGCCCGGGCTCGCGCGAACGATCACCGCGCGCTCGCCGTGCTCTTCGGTGACGGAGCCGGTGCGCTCATCTTCCGCGCGACCGATCGCGACGCCGGCCTCGTGGCGTCGAAGGTCCACACCGACGGTCGCTTCGCCGAGACGCTCTACGTCCCGGGCGGCGGCTTCCGCACGCGGCCGTACTGGAAGGCGAAGCACTGGGACGAGCAGGCCCACATCCCGCGGATGGATGGCCGCGAGCTGTTCAAGTTCGCCGTCACGAAGCTCCCGCAGTGCGCACGCGAGCTGTGCGAAGAGTCGAAGGTGCCGATCGGCGAGATCGACTGGTTCCTCGCGCACCAGGCGAACTACCGCATCAACAAGTACGTCCGGGAGCAGCTCGGCGTGCCCGAAGAGAAGATGCCGATGAACATCGATCGCTTCGGTAACACGAGCGCCGGCACGATCCCGATCCTCATCGACGAGTGCACGCGCGCCGGCAAGCTCAAGAAGGGCGAGCTCAACATGCTCCTCGCCCTCGGCGCCGGCATCCACTGGGGCTGCGCGCTCGTCCGCTGGTGATCGTGCGTCGCGTGCGCCTCGCGTTCACGCGCAGCTGACGCGCCGCCGTCGACCGAGGCAGGCACGGAGCGGCAGGTAGCCGACCAGCGGCCTCCGGCTCGGCTCCGTGCTACCTTGTCGGCATGTTCTCGCTTCGAAGCGCCTTCTCGCGTCTCCTCGTCGTCGGCGCCCTCGCCCTCCCCGCGGCGGCCGTCCTCGTCCCGAGCGACGCGGCTGCCTCGGTGTCGATCGCCGTCGGCTTCGACATGCTCGTCAAGGACTCCGACGTCGTGGCCGTGGTCACCCCCGGCGAGCAGACGAGCGTCTGGGAGGACGGCCGCATCTACACGTACACCAAGGTCCGCGTCGAACGAGGCGTCGCCGGTGAAATCGGTGCGGGCGCAGACGGATGGGTCCGGACGATGGGCGGCGTGGTCGGCAAGATCGGCCAGCTCGTCGACGGAGAGCCCGTCTTCGTGAAGGACAAGGCCTCGCTCCTCTTCATGCGCAAGTTCAAGGCGGGCGGCGTCTTCGAGGTGTCCGCGCGCGCGCAGGGCCAGTACCCCATCACGATCGACGAGACCACGAAGCGGCAGAAGCTCCTCCGATCCTCGGCCGTCGGGATGCTCGTCCCGCCGAAGTACACTCAGACCGTGACGGCGGGACCTCCCGCCTCCGGCTCCGTGCAGACGCAGAGCAGCGCGCTGAGCGACGCGGTCAAGGTCCGCCTCGCCCAGGAGGTCATGCACGAAAAGCCGCTCGACGACGTCGCTCGCGAGATCGCGACCGCGTGGAAGCGCCTGCACCCCGTGGAAGTGAAGGCGAAGTAGCGCCGCCTTTCGACGAGATCCTTCGACGCAATCGTGAGCTTCGAGCGCGGCACCTGCGCGCTCGGCGCGACCTCGTGCACGAGACGCATGCCCTCGCCGGTACGAGGCCGCATCTGGCCCAGGATCTGGTAGACGACAGACGTCTTGATGGCCGATAGCTCGAAGGAAATGCCCGTGATCCTCGTCACCCGCGAGGATGAGCTCCGCCTCGTCGTCGCGAGGCTCCGCCGGGCGCAGCGCATCGCGGTCGACATCGAGTCGAACGGCCTCTTCCGATACAAGGCAACGCTCTGCACGATGCAGCTCGCGACGACTGACGAGGTCGTCGTGGTCGACACCATGGCGACGCCGCTCGGCGCGCTGGCCGAGCTCCTCGGCCCCGACGGCCCGCGCAAGATCGTGCACGACGTCTCGTTCGATGCGCGCATCCTCGCCGAGGCCGACCTCGTGCTCGCGAACGTGCTCGACACCTCGCTCGCCGCGCGCATGCTCGGCCGAACCGCGACCGGGCTCGCCTCGCTGCTCCAGAGCGAGCTCGGCATCGCGATGGACAAGACGCTCCAGCACCACGACTGGACCGAGCGCCCGCTCCGCAGCCAACAGCTCCACTACCTCGCCGGCGACGTGATCCACCTCGAGGCGCTCGCCGACAAGCTCTCGGCCGAGATCGCGGAACGCTCGGGTGACCGCGCGGTCGGTGACGCCGTCGAGGAGGAGACGCGGTACCGGCTCGCGCAGTCGATCACCGCCGCCGGCACCGTCGATCCACGCCCGCCGTACGTCCGCCTCAAGGGCATCGACCGCGTGCCGAAGGAGGAGCTCCCCATCCTCCGCCGCCTCGCGGAGGTGCGCGAGCAGAAGGCCAAGAGCCTCGACGTGCCGCCGTACAAAGTCATCGGCCCCGACGTCCTGTTCGCGATCGCGCGGGCGAAGCCGAAGACGATGGCTGACCTCGCGCGCATCAAGGGCGCCGCGAGCGGCCATCGCGCGCGCGCGATCGCGCCCTCGATGCTCGAGGCCGTCGCCGCGGGCCTCGCCGACGGCGGCGTCATCCCTGCGGAGGAGCGCGCGATGCTCGAACGTCCGCGCCTTCCGCCGGCGATCGTCAAGACGCGTCGCGGGCGCGAGAACCGGCTCACGAGCTGGCGCAAGGCCGAGGCGAAGCGGCGCGGTGTCGACGAGCAGGTCGTCCTTCCCGGTCACGTCCTCCAGGACCTCGCCGACCTCGCGGACGACGCGTCGCTCGACGCGATCGCCGCCGTCCCGGGGATCGGCGCGTTCCGCGTCGCCAGGGACGGCGCCGCGCTCCTCGCCGCGCTCGCAGCGGCGCCTCTCGATGTCGAGTCGCCCGGCGGTCCGGAGGGCTCGTGACGGGCGATCTCCTCGTCGTCGCGGGAGAGGCGTCCGGCGATCGCGCTGCTGCGGCCGTCATCGCGAAGCTCCGCGGCGTTCGAGCGTTCGGGATGGGCGGTGGCGCCCTCCAACGCGAAGGCGTCGAGCTCGTCGCCGACCTCCGGAGCACGACGGCTCTCGGCGTCACCGAGGTCGCGCGGCGGGCATACGGCGTCGGCTTGGCCTACGGGAAGCTCCGCGCCGCGATCCGGCGCCAGAAGCCGGCCGCAGCGCTCCTCGTCAACTACACCGAGTTCAACGCACGCCTCGCTCCGACGCTGTGGAGCGAAGGGACGCGCGTGCTCTGGTACGGCGCCCCCCAGATCTGGGCCTGGCGCTCGGGCCGCGCGAAGCCGCTCCGTCGTCACCTCGATCGCCTCGCGGTGATGCTCCCCTTCGAGGAGCCGCTCTGGCGCGAGCTCGGCGTCGACGCTCACTACGTCGGTCATCCAGCGCTCGAGGATCGGCGCGGCCCGGAGCATCGCGTCGCCGCACGCGAGCTGCTCGGGCTCACGCCGTTCGCATGGGCCGTCGCGATCCTGCCGGGCAGCCGTCCGCACGAGGTCCGCCGCCTCCTCGAGCCGATGCTCACCGGCTACGAATCCGTCCGCGGCGATCGCGCCAGCGTCGACGCACGGGTGATGCTCGCCGCGAGCCTCGACGATCGCACGCGCGCATGGGCGAGGGAGCTCGCGCACGCACGCGGCGTCGAGGTGGTCGACGTCGACTCACGCGCGGGCATCGCATACGCGCTCCCGGCGTTCGACGCCGCGCTGTGTGCATCCGGTACGGCGTCGCTCGAGTGTGCGCTCGCGCGCGTCGTCCCCGTGGTGTGTTACCGCGTCGGGTGGGCCACCGAGGTCGGCGCTCGAGCGTTCCTCAAGACGCCGCACGTCGCGCTCCCCAATGTCCTCCTCGGCCGGGAGGCGTTCCCCGAGCTCCTCCAGCGCAGTGCCGCCGCGAATCGCATCGCCGAGACGCTCGCTCGCGTCCTCGACGAGCGCGACACGTTCCTTGCAGCGTGCACGGAGCTCGAACGAGTGCTCGGCGACCATCCCTGCCCCTCCCGCGAGGTCGCTCGAATGCTCGAGCCGTGGCTCGCCGCTCCCACGTTCGGACCACGCACCCGGAAGGCCTGCTGAAGCCTTCCCCAACACCAAGCCCCAGGCCTCGCCATCGCCATGCGCGCCCTCCTCGCCGTCAGCGTCGTCTTGTTTGGCCTGAGGCTCTGGGCTGCGGCGCACGTCGGCTTCGGCGACAGCGAGGCGCTCTACGCATCGTGGGCGATTCATCCGCAGCCGGCTTACCTCGACCACCCGGGCCTCATCGGTCTCGTCGCTCGTGCGATCGGCGAGGGAGCCGCGCCGACGCCGGCGCGCGCGCATGTCATCACGACGTTCATCGCCACGCTCCTTCCCTGGCTCGTGGTCGCGGTCGCGCGGGCCGCGGGCGCCGAGAAGCGACACGCCGCAACGGCGGGGCTCGTCGTCGCCGTCGTGCCCGAGATCGCCGTGGGCCTCTTCGCTCTCACACCCGATCTCCTGCTCGCGCCATTGTGGCTCGGCGCGCTCGGCCTCGCGATCGTGGGCCTGGCACCGCGGGTCGAGACCGGCGATGACGTCGGCCCCCCGGCGTCCGAGCGTCTCGGCCCGAACCTGCGCACCGCCGGAGCGTTGCTCGGCGCCGGGCTCCTCGCCGGAGTCGCAGCCTCGGCGAAGGTCTCCGGGCTCCTTCTGGTCGCGGCGCTCATCGCAGCCTATGTCCAGATCGCGCGCTCGGGCGGAGACGCGCGCGCCACGAGCGCAGCGCGATCGCTCTGGCCCTGGGCAGGTATCGCCGCCGGCGCGATCGTCCTCGTCCCCTTCGTGTACTACGAGGGCCACCTCGGCTGGCCGATGCTCCGGCATCGCTTCGTCGACACGCAGCACGGGGCCGGGATCGCGGTGCAGAACCTCGGCGCGCTGCTGGGCGGCCAGCTCGTGTACCTTTCGCCGATCGTCGCGTGGCTCGCGCTCGTCACGGCGCGTGATCTCGTGCGTCGACGCAACGACGACGTGGTCTCACGCGTCCTCTTCTGGTCGTTCGCGTTGCCGATCGTCCCGCTCGTGCTCCTCTGCGTATGGAGCCCGGTCGCAGAGCCCCATTGGCTCGCGCCTCCGCTCCTGGCGCTCCCGATCCACGGCGCCCGCCGCGCGAGTGAGGCGGCGGCGTTTCTCGGGAAGCGCCTCGTACGGGCGGCCACCGCGATGGGCGCCGCCTTCACCGCCCTGGCCTACGCGTGGGTGCTCATCCCTGCATCCGCGAAGCTGATGCCCGCCGACGTGGATCCGAAGGCGGACATCGCGAGCGAGCTCTACGGCTGGCCGCAGGCGCTCGAGTCGGTGCGCGAGCAGATGGCGCTCGCTGCCACGCCGGTCGACCCCGAGGGCCGCGAGGTCATCGTCGTAGGACCGCACTGGACCATCTGCGCGCAGCTCCATGCCGCGCTCCCGGGCGTCCACGTCGGCTGCGCGACGAGCATCCCCGACGACTTCGATCGCTGGCTGCCGCGCGAGACGTGGCGTCGAGCCGACAACGTCCTCTTCGTCACGGACAGCCGCTTCCCAGGCGACGGCGCCGATCAGCTCCCGCTGCTCGTACGTGTCTCGCAGAGCCGCGTGCGCATCCTCCGCGGAGGCCGTACGGCGCGCGTCTTCGACCTCTACCTCTACTCACGCCGCCAAGGCGCCGACCTCGCTCCGCGCCCTTCACCAGCCGCGCTTCATGCGAGCGCGCCAGCACATCACGGCGACACCGAAGCCCTCGCCGCTCGCACGCTCCTTGCGACCGATCCGGGGCATGACTCGCATCCGTATCCTTCCCGTGATCTCGATCTCGCTGCTCGTGGCTTCCGCCTGTGGGAGCGAGGGCAACGGTAAGAAGCAGGGCGGCGGCTCCGGGGGGGCCGACGATCCCGGCGGCTCGCGGTCCGCTCCCGCGGCCGCCCTCACCGCCGACGAGCGGACCTGCGAAGAACAGTACCGGACGCAGATCGCGTGGACGCACCGCTGCGGCGGAATCATCAACGAGTCACCGGCGGCGATCGCGCGGTTCCGCAAGCTCTGCGCGCACGAGATCAACGCCCCGGGCGCAGAGAAGCTGCGAGATGCCCGGCTGAAGTGTGGTGAGCGCCGCAAGAACGCGGCGTGCGACGCCGTGATCCCCGAGTGTGAGCTACCGCCAGGGTCTCTCGCCAACGGCGCGCCGTGCGGGTCACGCTCCCAGTGCCAGAGCCGCTACTGCAGGATCGACGACACCGGCTGCGGGGTCTGCGCGACGCCTGGCGCGGCGGGAAGCGCCTGCACGAGCGCGGTCGACTGCGCATTCGGGGAGAACGAAGTATCGACCTGCGACCCGCAGGAACAAGGGGCGACGACGGGCGTCTGCAACTCCTGGAAGGTCGTGAAGGCGGGCGAGACCTGCGGGAAGGACTCCCTCTGCAACGCGACCAGCCACTGCGACGTCGCGGACGAGAAGGCCACGACGGGCACCTGCCTCGAGAACGAAGGCGTCGGAGGAAAGTGCGATAACAAGTTCAGCTGCAAGCTGGGCTTGGCCTGCATCTCGGGCAAATGCGCTGCTCGGCCTAAGGAAGGACAGGCGTGCAAGGAGGTCGACGACTGCGCGGACGGCCTCGCATGCGACAAGACCTGCCAGCGCGTCGTCTACGTCGGCGTGGACGAGGAGTGCGGTCTCGTTCGCAGGTGTGCGCGCGGCCGCTGCATCCAGAAGGTGCAGCCCGGGCCGAACGGCGAGGCCAGCGCGGCGGGGCCGGCCACCTGCGTCGATCCCATCGCCGATGGCGGCGCGTGCGGCCAGGAGCAGGCGAACACCGGTAAATACTGCGACGATTTCGCCCGTTGCGTCGGCGGCCGGTGCACGTTCGTCGATCCGGCGCAGTGCAAGTGACGCGGGCCGCACGCGCGCCTCAATCCTCTCGTCGCCGAGAGACGTCGGGGCCGCGCGACGGCGCGAGCGCGGTGAGGCCGATCCAGCGACCGGCCTCACCGTCGATGCGTGAAGGTCACTCCGCGTCGGCCGAGACCCGCGGCGGCATCGCCTGGAGGCCGGCGTCGCGGATCAGCGCCATGTCGTCGTCCTCGCCCGGGTTCGGCGTGGTGAGGAGCGTGTCGCCGTAGAAGATCGAGTTCGCCCCGGCGAGCATGCAGAGCATCTGCGCCTCGCGGGTGAGCGACGTGCGGCCTGCGGACAGGCGAACGCGCGACTTCGGCATCAGGACGCGCGCGACGGCGATCATACGGACGAGATCGAGCGGGTCGACCGGCTTCGCGTTCGCGAGGGGCGTGCCCTCGATGGGGACGAGCGCATTGATCGGGACGCTCTCGGGCTGCGGCTCGAGGTTCGCGAGGGTGCGGAGCATCTCGCAGCGATCGTCCGTGCTCTCGCCCATGCCGATGATGCCGCCGGAGCAGACGGTGATGCCTGCCTTGCGGACGTTCTCGAGGGTACGAAGGCGATCGTCGAACGTGCGCGTCTTGATGATCGAGCGGTAGTGCTCGCGGCTCGTGTCGAGGTTGTGGTTGTAGGCGTCGAGCCCCGCGTCCGCGAGCTTCTTCGCCTGCTTCTCGTCGAGCATGCCGAGCGTCACGCAGGCCTCGAGCCCGAGGTCCTTCACGCCCTTGACCATGTCGACGACGCGGTCGAATGCCGGGCCGTCCTTCACCTCGCGCCACGCCGCGCCCATGCAGAAGCGGGTCGAGCCGAGCTCCTTCGCGCGCTTGGCGCTCGCGATGACCTGCTGCACGTCGAGCATCTTCTCGGCGTCGGTGCCCGTATCGTAGTGGCTCGACTGCGGGCAGTAGGAGCAGTCCTCGGGGCAACCGCCGGTCTTCACGCTGAGGAGCGTGCAGAGCTGGACCTCGTTGTCCGGGTGGTGCGCGAGGTGGACACGACGCGCCTCGTCGAGGAGCGGCAGGAGCGGCTGATCGTAGAGAGCGCGGACCTCTTCGCGACTGAACTTCGGCATGGGGCCCGGACCATAGCCGATATGCCGCGCCGTCACCACGCCGGCGCAAAGCCCCGGATCCGCTGCAATCCCGGCGCTTTGTGCTTGCATCCGGCACCGAGGCCGGCTCGCCCTCGCGGCACCGACCCCGGGCGGAAGTGGGCGCTCGGCCGGGGCTCTTTCCGAATCGGAGACCGTCCGGCGTCTCGTGGGCGGCGTCTGCGTCGACGAGCTGCCGCCTCCTCCGCCGCCGAACTGATCCGATTCGGACGGCGAGATCAGCCGTCCTCGTCGCAGGCGCCCGGCCGACTCTCGCGATCGTCGGTCACGCTCTCGCGCTCGCCCTTCAAGATCCGACCGATCGTGTTGCGCCCAACATCGAGACGCCGCGCGGCCTCGGCCTTGTTCCCATCGCAAACATCGACCGTCGCGGCGACGTAGCGGCGCGTCGCCTCCTCGAGCGTCAGACCGAGCGGGACGATCGGCGCCGTCGTCGTGGCGGCCGGCGCCGCCGGGAGCCCAGGATCGGAGGTGCGTCCCGTTACCGAAGCCGCCTTTCGCGGCCGCGGCAGATGCGATGCCCCGACGCGTCCGTCCGGAGCCAGGACGATTGCGCTCTCGACCCAGTGCTCGAGCTCGCGCACGTTGCCCGGCCACGTATGCGCACGGAGCACCGCGAGCGCGTCGGGGCCGAGGACCGGCGGCGGCCGCTTGTAGCGCTTGGCGTACATGTCTGCGAAGTGGATCGCGAGCTGCTCGATCTCGGTCTCGCCTCGCGTGCGCAGCGGCGGGATCTCGATCTCGACGACGCGGATCCGATAGTAGAGGTCCCCGCGAAAGCGCCCGTCGGCCACGCGCTGCTCGAGGTCCTGATGCGTCGCGCACACGACGCGGACGTCTGCGGTCATCGTCTGCCGCCCACCGACCCGCTCGAACGTGCGCTCCTGGAGGAAGCGGAGCAGCTTGCCCTGGACGTCGTGCGGAAGGTCGCCGATCTCGTCGAGGAAGAGCGTGCCTCCCTGTGCAAGCTCGACGCGCCCGGGTACGCGACGATCCGCGCCGGTGAACGCGCCGCGCTCGTGACCGAACAGCTCGCTCTCGACGAGCTGAATCGGGAGCGTCGTGCAGTCGACGGTGACGAACGGCCCCGCCTGACGTCCGGAGTTGACGTGGATTGCACGGGAGAAGAGCCCCTTGCCTGTGCCGGTCTCGCCGCGGAGGAGGACCGTGGCGTCCGTCTGCGCCGCGAGCGTGACGCGCTCGTAGACGGCACGAAGCTCCGGGCTCCGACCGATGATCCGGTTGAACGGACCGCGAAGCGTGAGGCCTGGACCGCCCTCGTTCGCGGGACGAAGCGTCGTCAACGAGAAGGCACGCGCGATCTGTCCTGCGAGCGCGAGCAGGTACTTCTCGTCTTCCTCGTCGAAGGCGACGGGCGAGGCCGTTGTGGCGTTCGTGCCATGCGCGCTGCGGTTGAGTACCTGGACGACGCCGCGCACCGGCCCCCTGCCCTCCTCGCGGATCGGCACGGCGAGGATCGAGCGCGTCGTGTAGCCGGTCGTCTTGTCGACCGAGGCATCGAAGCGTTCGTCCTTCGAGGCGTCCGCGATCCGAACGGGGTCGCCCGTCCGCGCGACCCATCCGGCGATGCCACGACCGAGCGGCAAGCGCAGCGTCGGGAGCTCCGGCAGGATCGCGACGCGCGAGACGAGGTCGCCCCGCTCCGCGTCGACGAGCCAGATCGTCGCCCGCTCGGCCGAGAGCGCCTCCGCGACGCGCTCGCAGGTCGTCGCGAGCAACGCATCGAAGTCGACCTCGCGCGTCAGCAGCGAGGCGAGATCGACGAGGAGTGAGAGGCGGTTGACCATCGAAGCGTGCTTCCCGAGAGGCTCCGAGCCCGGCGGTCGCCACGACGGCGGCTCAGCAGGAAGGAGAGCGTGCCTCTCGAAGGTAGCGGTGCAGTGGGGCGGTTGCACCTCGTTCTCGTCAGGCTCGCGAGGTTGCGTGCTGTCCGTCGTGCTCCACGCACCGCGACCGCTCACGCGGCCGCTCGCCCCGTGAGACAAGTGAGCCCCGTTCGCAGATCGATCTCCATGCCCTCGCGTGCCGCGATGCTCGAGCGGAAGAGAGCTCGTGCCTTCGCCTCGATCTCCACGACGCCATCGTCCGCGCGCATCGGATCGTGATGGAAGAGGACGAGCGTACCGACCCCGGCCGCGCGCGCGAGCTCTGCGCCGGCGACGTACGTGGAGTGGCCCCAGCCGACCTTGCCTCTGTACTCGTCGGGCGTGTACTGCGCGTCGTAGACGAGGACGTCCGCCCCCTCGCAGAGCGCGCGGAGCGCCGGGTCGACGCACGCGTAATGCTCGGTGTCGGTCGCGTAGACGACGCTCTTGCCGTCGTGCTCGATCCGGTACGCGAGCACACCGCCGGGATGATTGCCGCGCGCGACGCTGACCTTCGCATCGCCGACGTGAAAGACCTCGCCGAGCTTCACTTCGCGCGTCGCGATGCGCGCGCCGACCTCGTCGAGCCGCACCGGGAAGACCGGCGCGCTCATCTGTCGCTCGAGCGTCTCGCGGATGCTCGTGACGCCGTTCTGAGCGCCGACGATCGTGAGCGACGCTTGCTTCATGTAGACAGGGACGAAGAACGGCAGCCCCTGGATGTGGTCCCAGTGGCAGTGCGAGAGGAGGAGCGTGAGCGGGTCACACGCAGCGCCGCTCGTGACGAGGTGATTGCCGAGCGCACGCAGGCCGGTGCCGGCGTCGAGGACGATGCGGGTCTCGGCGGAGGCGCCTCCTCGTGCGGGGAGGCGGACCTCCACGCAGCTCGTGTTGCCACCGACCGCCGCGGTGTCGTGACCCGGCGATGCGATGCTGCCCCGGACGCCCCAGAATCGGATCTTCATGGCGGGCCCCTACTTCAAGAGCGGTGCCACCACGCGGGGCGCGAAAAACACGCGTTGTGTCGCTTTGGAAGCACCAAACCGGACCGCTCGTCCGACCGTACGTGCACCGTTCTGGGGCATCGCCCGCGAGCGCTTCGAGGCAGCTGCGCTCCGGGTCGAACCGGCGGTATGCTTGCGCCATGTCGCAGCGGGTGCTCATCGCCGACGACTCTGCCGTTGCACGGGTGACCCTCGCGCGGCGCGTCCGGGCGGCAGGGTTCGAGGTCGTCGAGCACGACTCGTGCGCGAGCGCCTCGACGGTCGACCCGAACACGATCACCTGCGCGCTGCTCGACTTCGACCTCGGCGACGGCTACGGCGTCGACATCGCGGCCCGCCTCCGCTCCACGCAGGACGCGCTGCCGATCGCGTTCTTCACGAGCACGAGCAAGGGCGAGGTCACCGCGCAGACGTCGGCCTTCGGGCCCGTCTTCACGAAGCCTGACGAGCTCGACGCCGCCCTCGACTGGATCGCGCGCCACGGCGGCGGCTGACCGACTCGACTCGCTTGCAACGATGAAAAGAGCGCTTCAGTAGCTCGATGTAGCAACGGGGAACGGGCCTAGAAGGCTTCGCCAGCGCGAGGAGCCATCATCCGCGAGGCCGATGAGCTCGCCACCATGCTCATCCTGTTCACGCGCCTACCGGCGGTAGACGGACGTTCCCCGTTTCACTTGCCCGTTCCCTGTTCCCTGTTCCTCGTCCTTCCCTCCAGCCTGCAGCCACGAGCGACTCGCCGGAGAAGGCGAACGCTCGTCAGAAGCCCGCGGCGGCGCGCGCGATGTCCTTCTCGACCATGCCCTGCATGAGGAGCTGCTTGAGGTGCATCTCGAAGGTCTGCATCGAGTACGGGTGGGTCCCCTTCTCCATCAGCTCCTTGAGCGAGGGGTTGCCCTCGGGTCGCTTGATCGACTCGCGCACCGTTCCGGTGGCGACGAGGACCTCGGCCGCGAGCACGAGACCGCTGCCGTCCTTCTTCGGAAGCAGACGCTGCGCGACGATCCCCTGTAGCGCGTCGGCGATCCGCTCGCGGAGCTCGTCGCTCGCGCCCGGCTGGTTGCGCGGCGCGAGGGCGAGCATGCGGCCGACCGTGCGCGCGACGTCCGGGGTATGGAGCGTCGAGAGGACGAGGTGGCCCGTCTCGGCGGCCTTCAGCGCGATATCGAGCGTGAGCTCGTCGCGGATCTCGCCGACGAGGATCACGTCCGGGTCCTGACGGAGCGCGGCGCGGAGCGCGTCGGCGAACGTGCCGGTGTCGATGCCGACCTCGCGCTGGCTGATGCTCGACTTGTCGTCGGTGTGGAGGAACTCGATCGGGTCCTCGATCGTGACGATGTGGAGCGGCTGTGTTCGGTTCAGGTGACCGATCATCGCGGCGAGCGTGGAGCTCTTGCCGTTGCCCGCCGCGCCGACGACGAGCACGAGGCCGCGCTCGCGCTCGGCGAGGTACGCGCACGGCGAGGGGCAGCCGAGATCCTCGAAGCTCGGGATCCTCGTCGGGATCGACCGCATCACGATCCCGAGCGTCCCCCGCTGCCGGTACACGTTGACGCGGAACCGGCCGACGCCCTCCGCTGCGTACGCGCAGTCGTACTCGCGGAGCGTCCCGACCTCGCTTCGCACACGGGCGTCGCGGATCACGAGGCGCGCGATGCTGTCGGTGTCTTCCTTGCGGAGCGGGTCGGTGCGGAAGAACACGAGCTCGCCGCGCACACGCGCCGCCGGCGGGATGCCGACCTTCAGGTGAATGTCGCTCGCCTTCGCCGCGACGGCCTTGGCGAGCAACTGGTTGAAGTACGCTTCGCTCGCATACACGTTCGACGAGGGGGCGCCGGACTCGACCATAGGTGCCCTCACGATACCCGGTTTCGCACGCGCGCAACCCCCGCTCTGCCGAACGCTGCGCCTTCCATCCCGCTCGAAACAATTCGACGCTGCTGCGGGTAATTGGGCCGCGAGCCCCGAGCTCGAGGAGCGGCGAGCACGCGGCCGGGCACGTACCGCATCCGCCAATCCGCCTCGTGGAAGCACGGCGTCACGGGCGTCATCTCGCCGTACCAGGGCACGACGCGCGAGCTCCAGGTCCGCTGAAGCCGAACGGCCGATCGTGATCGCAATCACGCTCGGCGCTCATGGCGAGATGGCGACTACTTCGCGTCGACGTCGGTCGGGAGGGCCTCGGCGTCCTCCAGCGGCGGGCACGGCATCATGCGGAGGGCGCGGATCGCCGCGACCCTCCGTGGACGCGGGCGGGCCGTATCGCGCGCGAGGGCGACGAGGCCCGCGCACCCGTGCCGGAGCTCGTTCGAGTCCTCGGGATCCTCGGCGCGGCGCGGACGCGTTGCGAGCTCGATCGTCGACTCGAGCGCGAGCCGCGCCTCCTCGTCGTCCTTGCCGGTCGACGCCTTCGCAAGGAACGGCAGCTGGGCCCAGCCGCGTGCGTAGGCCATCGCCTTGATCGCGGCCTTCCGGAGCGCCGGATCGCTGGTCGCCTCGACGAGCCCGATCGCGCCCTCGTGAGCGGCGAGCGTCGCGAGGTCCTCGAGCTCGCCGTCCTTCGCGTTGTGCCACATCAACATGTCGCGGAGCGCGGCGGCGTCGGCCTCGACGCCGTCCGCGTGCAGCGGCGCGGAGCCGTCGCCGCCGGCATGTTTCGCCGCCGTCGTGTCGCCGCCGGCAGGCTCCCGCTTCCCGCAGCCCCCGCACGTCGCGAGGGTGGCGATGGCGAAGAGGAGACCGCCGCCCGCGAGTGCAAGCGGGAGCCGCACTCGCGGGTCGAGATCGCGCAGCGTCGCGAGCGAGACCGATGATCGCTTCTTGCTGGGGCCCAATGACATGCGGCCTTCGCGTTCGCCTCAGCGAACGCGTCGCTCCTCAGCCGGTGAAGACGTCGAGCGTCCGCTTGCCCGCCTTCTTGTCCGCCTCGACCTGCTTGTTGAAGTCCTCGACGGCGCGGTTGATGTGCATGCTGCAGAACTTCGGCCCGCACATCGAGCAGAACTCGGCGGTCTTGAAGTACTCGTCCGGAAGCGTCTCGTCGTGCATCTCCTGCGCGATCTCCGGATCGATCGAGAGGCGGAACTGCTCCTTCCAGTCGAAGGCGTAGCGCGCGCGGCTGAGGGCGTCGTCGCGATCGCGCGCACCCGGGCGGTGGCGCGCGACGTCGGCCGCGTGGGCGGCGATCTTGTAGGCGATGAGGCCCGCCTTCACGTCGTTCTCGTCCGGCAGGCCGAGGTGCTCCTTCGGCGTGACGTAGCAGAGCATCGCGGCACCCGCGGTGCCCGCCATCGTGGCGCCGATCGCGCTCGTGATGTGGTCGTACCCCGGGGCGATGTCCGTGACGAGCGGCCCGAGCACGTAGAAGGGAGCCTCGTGGCAGAGCTCCATCTCCTTCTTCACGTTCATCTCGATCTGATCGAACGGGACGTGGCCCGGTCCCTCGATCATGACCTGGACGTCCTTCTCCCAAGCGCGCTTGGTGAGCTCGCCGAGCGTGGCGAGCTCGGCGAACTGCGCCTTGTCGCTCGCGTCGGCGAGGCAGCCCGGACGGAGACCGTCGCCGGCGCTGATCGTGACGTCGTACTTGGCGCAGATCTCGAGGACCTTGTCCCAGTGCGTGTAGAACGGGTTCTGCTTGTGGTTCTCGATCATCCACTGCGCCATGATCGAGCCGCCACGCGAGACGATGCCCGTGATGCGGTCCTTCACGAGCGGGAGGTACTCGACGAGAACGCCCGCGTGGATCGTGAAGTAGTCGACGCCCTGCTGCGCCTGGTGCTCGAGCATGTCGATCATGTCGGCGGCGGTGAGCTTGCTGACGGTCTTCACGTTCTGGAGCGCCTGGTAGATCGGCACCGTGCCGATCGGCACCGGCGAGCTCGCGATGATCGCGCGGCGGATGCCGTCGATGTCGCCGCCCGTCGAGAGATCCATCACGGTGTCGGCGCCGTACTTCAGCGAGATGCTGAGCTTGCGGAGCTCCTTGTCGACGTCGCTCGTCACGGCGCTCGAGCCGATGTTCGCGTTCACCTTGCACGAGAGAGCCACCCCGATGCCCATCGGCTCGAGGTTCGTGTGCCGGATGTTCGCCGGGATGATCAGCCGGCCGCGCGCGATCTCGCTCCGTACGAGCTCGGGCTCGACTTTCTCGCGCTTCGCGACGTACTGCATCTCCTCGGTGATCACGCCCTGACGCGCGTAGTGCATCTGCGTGACCGTCGTGCCGCTTCGCTTCGAGACCCACTCGTTACGCATGGCCCGCCCTATTAGGCCGGGGCGCTGTTAGGGGCAAGGGCCGGGCGATGGGCTACGATGGGGACATGAGGGGGCTCCGGGGGGCGGCCACGGCCGCAGCAGGACTCGCGCTCGCGCTGGTCGTCGCGTGCGGACGGCAGCTCGGCGGCGGTGACGGCGACGACGGGAGCGCCCTGCCCGAGGGAACCGACGCTTCGACGACCGGCGCAGCTCCCGACGACGCGGGCCTCGGGCGGGACGGCGCGCCGCACGAGCTCGACGGTAGCGCGCCGCTCACCTGCCCTCCCCGCGACGCAAACGGTCCGAGGATCGCATTCGTGACGTACGTAAGGTTCCCCGGTGACCATCCCGGCGACGGAGCTCCCGGGCCCGCGAAGTTCGACGCGCTCTGCACCAAGCTCGCCACCGACGCGAAGATCGCCGGCAAGTTCGTCGCCTACGTGAAGGACGGCGCCGACGAGCCGGAGAGGCGGATCCGCAACAGCGGCGTCGGCTGGATGCGTCCCGACCACCAGCCTCTCTTCGTCGGGTCGACGATCCCGCTCGATGTCCCGGCGACCCCGCTGGAGGTGACGGAGAAATGCACCCTCGTCGTCGACGACGCCGGGGCGTGGACGGGCCTCTCGCCGACCGGCACGAACGAGCAGAGCTGTACCGACTGGACCAACGCCGCGCCCCAGGCCCAGGGACACTACGGCGCTCCCTCCGCCACCACCGCCTCATGGCGGACCGAGGCGGCCGGGTCGTGCGCGACGCCCCGCCACTTCTATTGCTTCGAGACGGCGGACTGAGCTCTCGCTCGACCGTGCATCGGACACTCCCGGCCCGGTCGCTTGTGGCAGAATGCGACCATGGCGCAAGCCGAGAATTCCGACACGTCGCTCCGCGCTCTCTACGAGCTTCGCAACATGGTCGATGAGCTCATCGAAGAAGGTCTCGTTCACCACTGGAGTGTGAGCGAGATGCTTGGTGCCCTCCTCCCGCGCGTGGGCGAGCGCCTCGGCGCGACGAGCGCCTTCGTCGAGACCTACGGCGAAGACCTCTCGCTACGTCTCTTCGCCTGGAGCGGTGATGCCGGCAAGCCCGTGTCGATCCCGGACAAGGCCGACGTGTTCGCGCGCACGAGCGAGGAGCAACGGGAGCGCGTGATCCTCGACGGCCCCTCCGCGGTCGTCGTCGCGCAACATCTCGACGTCGCCGGCGCCTGGTTCGGCCGCGCCGGCCTCGTTGCCCCGGCAAAGAGCGACGCCCCGCGCCTCGCCGCGAGCCTCAACGCGATCTGCGAGGTGCTCGACAACTACCTCTTCAGCATCCGCGCGATGCGCGAGAAGCACCTCGTGATGATGCAGCTCGGCAATGCGCTCCGACATCGCGTCCTCGGAGAGGGCGTGAAGCAGGCGGTGAGCATCCTCGCCAAGACGATCCCCATGGAGCGCCTCGTCATCGTCTACGTCGCCGAGGAGAACGCCGCAAAGACGCTCCACGTGCAGATGTTCGTCGGCGACGACCTCGCGGTCGACACGCTCGCCGGCGAGCAGCAGACGCACGCGCCGCTGCGCCTCCTCGGCCGGGAGTACCTCGCCGGCGAGAGTACCAAGCTCCTCGACGAGCTCGGAGTGACCGCGGCTCAGGAAGAGGTGCTCATCAACGGCATCACGAAGAGCGTCGTCGTCGGCAAGGTCGTCGTCACCTCCAAGCACGGCGTGTTCAACACGTACGACCGCGAGCTCCTCTCCGCGTTCGCTGGATTCATCCGGCAGCGCGTCGTCGACTTCAACAAGGAGTGGCGCTCCCTCGCGAGCTCGTTCCGCCCCGACGACGTCGCGCGCCTGCTCCAGAACGACGACTACGAGCAGCGCTTCCTCGCGCCTCGCGAAGAGACCGTCGCCATCCTCTACGTCGACATCTCCGGCTTCACCCGGATCTCGGAGACGGTCTTGAAGACGCCGGCGAAGGTGGCCGAGCTCGTCGAGACCTGGAGCCGCGACGCCGTCGAGCTCGTCTGGGACCACGGCGGCGTGTTCGACAAGATGGTCGGCGACTGCGTGATCGCGCTCTTCGGGCCGCCCTTCTACGACGATCCCGCAGGCAACCGCCTCTCGCGCGCGCTCCGCTGCGCCAAGGCGATCCGCGAGATGACGAACAAGCTGCCGCAGCGGGTGGCGTTCGAGGTCCTCCGCGAGGGCGGCATCGCGGTCTCGACCGGGGTCAACCTCGCGCCGCTCTTCGTCGGTCAGTTCGGGCCGAACAGCAACTTCACCGGCTTCTCGAGCGGGATGAACAACACCGCCCGCCTCCAGGGCTGCGCCGGCAAGGACGAGATCCTCGTCATGGAGGAGGCCATCGGTGCGCTCCCCGCGAACCACACCTTCGAGTTCGGCGCGCGCAAGAGCGCGCCGGTGAAGAACGTCGCCGAGCCGCTCGAGTTCCGCGCGCTGCTTTGACCCGCGATCCTCTCGCGCCTCTCGCGCGCGCGTTGCCCGGCGCGTCCCCGCTCAGCGCGTTCAGTCGGAGCAGCAGCGAAAGCCGACGTTGCGCTGGCGGAGGTCGCGGCGGACGTTCGACGACTCGTTGCGGCAGTCGTGCGCGGGCCCACGATCGACGTACGAGCCTCCCTTGAGTAGGCAGCCGTCGCTCGCAGGCCCGCCGTCGCCACCGTCGACCTCGAGCGCGCGGTCGTTGGTGCATGGGCCGTCGAACCACTCCCAGACGTTGCCGACGAGATCGTGGATGCCCTGATAGCCGCCGACACAGCCGGGCGCCGTGCCGACCGGCAGCGCCGCTCCGGCGTCGAGCTCGGCAAGGTTGCACTTCTCGGGATCGTGGAGGCCACCGTACGGGTAGCGGAGGCGCCCCTCGGCGGAGCACGCGAGCATCCACTGATGGGACTTGTAGTCGGAGAGCCCCTCGAGCGTGACGGGGCCGGTCTTCTTTCCGTTCTCGACCTTGCCGCAGAGGTACTTGCCGGCCCACGAGCAATACGCGCGCGCGTCGCACCAGTCGACGCCGACGGCCGGCTCGTTCGGGATCCCGCCGCCGTCCGGCCGCTCGCGCGCGAAGCTGGAGTTCCAGACGCACTCCGCGGGTTGGCTCTTCGGATCGACCTTCGCCGCGATGAACTCGTCGTACTGCGCGTTCGTCACCTCGGTGGTGTCGATGCAGAACGTGTTGCCCGGAGCTCCGACGCGAACGGCTGGCGGAGCGGGCTTGCCCGGACAGGGGACCCCGCTGTCATCGGGAGGAAGGACGCGTGCGTCCTCGTCGAACACCGAGTCGAAGTCGCTCGCGTCCGGCGCGCAGGGCCCGCCCTTGCACTCGCCGATCGTGTAGTCGTCGATACCCGCGAGCGTTCCGCAGGCGACGACCGTCGCGATGGCCACCAGCGCGAGCGCGAGGTTCGACGCGAACCCCAGCCTCACACGTCGACGCGGCCGTTCGATCACTGGAAGGTCCCTCCGATGCCTGCTCCCGTGGGCCCGACGGTGATCGTCCCCCCGTCGGAGGAGCGTCGCAGAGCGCCGGTCCAGTCCCAGGTCACTGCCGCACGCGTCGACGCGCGCGCGGTGGGACGTCGAGGTAGGAGCCAACCGACGGCGCCCGCGACGACACCGACGCCGCCGGCGACGAATGCGATCGTCGAGACGGTCGCGAACGTGTTCGCGCTGTCGAGATCGCCCTTCGCCGAGGGGGCGCAGATGCCGTTCTCGCATTGCGGCTCGACATCGGACGCTCTCGAGAACGTCATCGCCCCGGTGACCGCCCCGACCCCGAGGCCGACGACGCCGAGACCGAGGCCTCCGTAGACGAGCACCTCGGCAAGCGGCGTGCGCTCACCAGCCCGGTCGACGTCGTCGTTGCCGAAGCTCTCGACCCGGAGGGCACGCGGCGCCGTGCCGGCGCCTTCGGGGGACGACGCCCGGGCCCCCGCCGCGTTCGCCGAGGCGGGGAGCACGAGCTCGATCTCCTTCGCGTCGCGCTCCGCGACCTCGAGCGTCTCCTTCGCCTCGCGGCCCTCGGCGTTCCTCACCGAGAACACGCGCTTGCCCGGATTCACGGCGACGGGCTCGCCGATGGCCGACGGCGGAACCTCGACGTCGTCCACGGCGACGCGCGCTGCGGGGCCACCCTTGATCTTGATCCGCACGGTCGGCATCCGCGCCTCGAGCTGCGCCACGAGCTCACGCGCTTGTTTGCGCGCAGCGTCGAAGACCGGAGGATCTCCGGGATTGCGAGGCATGCGGCCGACCTCGAGGGCCAGCTCGCGCGCCTCGACGAGATGACCGGCGGCGAGATGCGCTCTCGCGAGCGCCATCCCCGTCGTCGGCACGTGCATGATGTCGTGCGCCTTCCGGAACGCCTCGATGGCGCGACCGACCTCTTCGGCGTTGAGGCGAGCCTTTCCCTCGTCCATGAACCGGCGCGCGGTCTCGCGCTCTGCGGCTGACGGAGAGGCCGCTGCAAGGCGGGTGACGGAGAGCACCGCCGCGAGCGACACGACCCAGATCGTCCTTGTGGAAGCCATTTCTCGAATGCGCTCTCTCGAAGCGCGTCTCGGTCTCGTTCGCCCGTTCATCTAGAAGCCGTACTCGTCGCTCTCGGCCTTCTGCCCGCCCGGACGCGCGCCCGCGCCCGCCTTGCTGCCGCTCTTCTTCCCCGCAGCAGCGGCCTTCACCGGCGCGGCTGACTCGACCGGCGATGGCGCCGTCACCGCCGACGCTGCCGAGGCGGAGCCCGCATCGCTCGCTCCGATGACGGCGCCGCCGAGATCTCTCGGCTCGAGCACCACGGAGGGAACCGCGACGACGGACGACGACGGCGCGGAGGCCGCGTCGAAGAGGTCGGTCGATGCGGCCTCGGTCGTGGACGCGGCGGGAACCGGCTGCGTCCACGGTGCCGGGGCGGAGCCGGTGCCCGCCACCATTCCGTTCCGCGAAGCGATGACGCCCCCGACGACGCCGAGCACGGCGACGAGACCGAGGACGACGAACGCGCCGAGGAGCTTGGCGGCCGACGTGCCCGTGCGCGGCCGTGGCGGTAGATCGGACATCGACGCGCCCTGCATCGTGCGCATCGACGGTCCGGTGCCCGGCCCCTCACCGACGACGAGCGGGGTCACGCCGATGACCTGCGTTCCCCTCGGTCCGACGAGCATCTGTCCGCGCATCGGATGCTGACCCACGGGCGCCTGGAGCGGCGCGACGAGGGTGTGCGCGCTCGCGCGCGAGCCGTCCGCGCCCGGAGTCGACTTCTCCTTGTCGAGGGCGTGCGCGGCGCGGAGCGCGCTCTCGATCGCGTCCTTGCGTCGCCGCGTGCGCTCGCGTGAGAAGTGGCTCAGCACGTTCGCGACGTCGTCGCTCGTCGCGACGTGACCGATGGTGACCATGGCCTGCTCGAGGGCATGGCGCATGTCCTCGGCCGTGCGGTACCGGAGGTCCGGATCGCGAGCGAGCGCGCGATCGACCAACGAGCGCACCGGCAGCGGCACCGAGTGATGAAGCGACTCGTAGGGCGCGCCGGTCATGAGCTCGTGGAGCGCGAGGAGCTGTCGCCCGTCCTCGGTGCTGCGAACGGGCTCGCCCGCGAGCAGCTCGTAGAGGACCGCGCCGATCGCGTAGACGTCCGCACGCCGATCGATGCGGTCGCCCCGCGCCTGCTCGGGCGCCATGTACTCGATCTTGCCCTTCAGCGTGCCCGCGGTCGTGTCCTCGGTCCGGCGCTCGCGCGCCTTCGCGACGCCGAAGTCGATCAGCTTGATGGCGCCACGGACGTTGAGGAGGATGTTCTGCGGGGAGACGTCCCGATGGACCACCTCGAGAGACGCACCGTCGGGCCCGCGGAGCTCGTGGACTGCATGCAGACCGGCGCAGGCGTCGGCCGCGATCCGCAAGGCGACGGCGAGCGGGAACGGCGCACCGACGGCGCGGATGTCGCGATAGAGCTTGCGGAGGGACTCTCCGTCGATCAGCTCCATCGCATGGTAGAGGACGCCGCGGTCCTCACCGATCTCGAGGATGCGCGCGACGTTCTCGTGGTCGATCTGCGCGGCGATCCGCGCCTCGTCCAGGAACATGTCGCAGAACTGACGATCGTTGCCGTGCGTCGGGAGGATCGTCTTCAGCGCGACGAGACGCTCGAAGCCATGTTTGCCCGTCAGGCGCGCGAGCCAGACGGTGCCCATGCCGCCCTGCGCGAGCACGCAGAGCAGCTCATAGCGGTCGAGACGATCCCCAGGCGAAAGCGCGGTCGCGGGGGGAGGTGTGAAGCTCCCCATGAAATTCAGGATCGCGCCGACGGATGCTCAACGCAAGCTCGTGGTCGCAGCATACATGTGCGGGGTGCTGCCCTTGGACCTCGGGTCCGCAGGAGCGCCACTCCGAGCCTTCGCTTGGGGCTCGCGCCCCAGCCCCCGCAGGGGTCGCCCCCCGCTGGGGTGCTCCATCCCCTCCGCCGAGATGATCCATCCCCTCCGCCGAGGTGCGCCTTCGGCGCTCGTCGGATGGCGCGAGGTCAGGTCGCGATCTGCGGGTGCAGCGCGGCCTTCGTCTTCGAGTGGTTCTCCGCCGGGCGGAGATGACCGACGAGGTAGAGGCCACCGTTGACCGCCGCCCACGAGCGGAAGTGCTCGAACGTCGTCATCCACTGGAGGACGCGCGGGCCCTCGGCGACGGCGCCGATCCGGCACGCAGCGGCGTGCTCCTGCGCGTGGATGAACGCGTCCGCGATGCGCTGCTGGACGGCGAGCGGAGAGCACCGCTCGCGCGCGAGCTTCGAGGCGCTCTTGCCGAGGCGAGCACGCTCCTGAGGATCGGAGATGAGGTCGATGATGGCTCGTCCGAAGGTGGCGTCGGCTTCCTGCTCCTCGCGCGCGCCCTTGCCGGGCGACAGGAGGACGCCGTTCACGCCGTCCTTGATCTGCGCGGAGACGCCCATCCCGTCGGCGAATGCAACCGTCGGCGTGCCGCACCAGAGCGCCTCGCCCATGACGTTGCCGTAGGTCTCGCTGAGGGACGCGTGCACGAAGAGGTCGGAGTAGGCGTAGTAGCGCGCCATCTCGGTGAAGGGGACCTCGCCGGCGAAGAAGACGCGATGAGCGACGCCTTCCTCGCGCGCGACGCGCTTGTAGTATTCGGTGTCGGGGCCTTCGCCGAGCAACGTCAGCGTTGCATCCCGATCGGCGGGCGCGACGTGCCGCGCGAAGATGCGGATGATGCGGTCCTGGCTCTTCTCGCGCGTGTGACGACCCGCGCAGAGGAGACGAGCGCCGCGCCACGCGGCGTCGCCGACGCCCTCGAGATGGGTGTACGGATCGTCGCCGAGCGGACGATCGAAGATCTCCGGCTGCACCGCGCGCGGGATGACGTGAATCGGGCAAGTGACGCCGCGCTCACGCCAGTAGGAGCGAAGCCCTTCCGACAGGACCACGAGCCCGTCCGAGTCGTTGTAGATGTTCGCGAAGAGGTTGTCGCACGGACGCTTCAGCGCGAACTCGAGGCCGGCGTTCACCCAGCCGAGGCGCTTCACGTTCTCGGGGAGGAGGACGTCGTACGCGGCCGAGAGGTGCGTGGTGTTCACGCAGATGAGGGGGATGCCTCGCATCTTGCGGAGCCAGACGCCGAAGTGGAGCGAGAGCGTCGTCGCCTGCGCGAAGACGATGTCGAAGTTCCAGCGGCTCGCGTCGTAGACCCACCGCTCGAGCGGGAGCGGAACGTGCAGACCGGGATAGGTCTTCAGCGGTAGGCTGGGAAGCGCCACCGTTCCGGGGGCGAGCTCCTCCGGCTTGGCGTCGGGGTCATGCGGACCGATCAGTGTGACTTCGTGACCACACCGACGCAATTCTTGGTACAGGAACCGTGTCTGAAACGCTGCACCGTTGGCGTACGGGATTCGAGTGAAATCACTGAGGATGGCAACTCGCAAAGGTCGACCGTGCCGCGCGGTGAGCGCCGCGAACGGTGATTCGCTGGTCTCGTTGGCAGCCTGGGCGACCCGTGAAAACGCGGACCTCGGCCCATCGGCCCGGTGCGTACGCGCCTGCGCAGCGGCCCCCGCGAACGGAGCACCGTCGCTGTGAAGGTCCTCGACGTTACGGAATTCTATTCCGAAAGGGGCGGCGGGGTTCGAAGCCATCTGGCTCTCAAAGGTCACGTTCTGTGCCAGCTTGGGCACGAGCACGTCGTCGTGGCCCCCGGATCCCACGATGACGAAGGGATTGGACGAGAAGGTGATTCGGAGGAGCGCCGTCTAGCACGCGATCGTGGAAGCGCACGGGTGATTCGGGTTCGGGGCCCCGCCTCACCCTATGACCCGAGCTACCATCTCTTGTTGAATACAAGCAAAATTCGGGATGTCGTGGCCCGCGAGCGGCCGGACGTCCTCGAGATCCACTCGCCCTATATGGCGGCGGTGGGAGCCCTCCGCGCGGCCCCGTCGACCTACGGCGTCCGGACCTTCCAGTGGCACTCGGACTTCATCGACACCTACGGAGGGGTGCTCGAGGACAAGGCCCCCTTCCTCCCCTCGCCGCTCGTGAGGACCGTGACGCGCCCGCTCTGGTCGCTCGTTCGTTCGATCGCGCGGCGATGCGATGCGACGCTCGTCGCTTCGGCCTGGCAGGTCGGCAAGCTGACCGCGCACGGCGTGCCGAACGTGGTCCATCGCCCGTTCGGGATCGAGCGCGACGTGTTCCGTACCGATGCGCGATCGCCCGAAGGGCGCCGCGAGCTCCTCGCGCTCGCCGGCCGAGACGTGCACGACGAGACGACCGCGATCGTCGTCGGCGTGGGACGCTTCGCGATCGAGAAGCGCTGGGACCTCGTGATCGACGCGTTCTTGCAGGTCCGCGCACGCGGACGCGACGCGATCCTCGTTCTCTTCGGCGACGGCCCCGAGCGCGAACGGATGAAGGCTCGCGCACGAGGCGAGCGCGATGGCGGCGCTTCGAGCCATCCGGGCGCGTCGGGCGCGTTCGCGGCCGATGTCGTCTTCCCCGGCTTCTCGAAGGACCGCGCCGGGCTCGCGCGGAGCCTCGCGAGCGCCGACGTGCTCCTCCACGGCTGTCCGTTCGAGACGTTCGGGCTCTCGATCGCCGAGGCGATGAGCTGCGGACTGCCCGCCGTCGTTCCCGACGACGGGGGCGCTGCGGAGATGCACGATCCCGCGAGCGGCGAGCGCTATGCGGCGGGTGACACGGACGCGTGCGCGGAGGCGCTCGAGCGTCTCCTCGATCGCGTCGCTCGTGACGGCGACGCGATGCGCGCAGCAGCGGCCCGAGCGGCCGCGAGACTGCCGTCCGTGCGCCAGCAGTTCGACGAGCAGATCGCGCTCTACACCGAGCTCGTCGCCCGACGCGGGGCTGCGCGGGCGACCTGAGCTCGCGATCCTGAAACGTGCATCATGCACGGTGCGATGCGCGCGCGGCCACGGCGGGCAGCGCGCGCCGCTGGCTCGGACGGACGTTCATCGGAGCGGTCCGGTGAACGGGCGCGGGGCGCGGGGCGCAGACCGCGACTTCGAATGCTCCAGCCGCAAAGGCTTCGATAACCAAGCGGGGTTCGCGGTGTGATTCCTGGCAACGCCCACGACATCGCGATCAGGTGCGAGCGATCGACGGGCAGAAGGTTGCGAGGCGCGATGCTTCACGTGACGATACCGCGTATGAAGATCTCCCTTCTCCTTGGCATGGCACTCGGCACGCTGCTGGTCACGACGGCGGCAAGCGCGGCGAAGACGACGTACACGGCGGAGATGAGCGGCGCGAACCAGCTCCCCCCGGTCGCCGGGGAAGCAGCGGGAGTCGCGATCCTGACCGTGGACGACGTCGCCAACACGATCTGCGGGACGATCACCTACTCGGGACTGAGCGGCGAAAACGCCGCGCCGACCGCGATGCACATCCACACCGGCGACGCGAAGACCGCCAGCGGCAACGTCCTCGTCCCGCTGCCGACGGGCGCGAGCCCGGTGAAGGTCAACCTCACCGGCGTAGCCACCGACAAGATCGCCGCGCTGAAGGCGAACGAGCACTACGTCAACGTCCACACCACGGCGAACGCGAACGGCGAGATCCGCGGTCAGCTCGAAGAAGGCGGCGCCGAGCAGTCCTGCGACGAGGCGACCGATGCTGGCACCGACGGCAAGGACGCGGGCGGCAGCGGCAACAACTCGAGCGGCGGCACGAACGACGCCACCACCGTGCGCGCCGACGCCGGAACCAACACCGCGGCTCCGGCCAAGGAAGACGACGGCTGCTCGACGACGGGCTCGTCGCCGGCGAACGGCCTGGCCATCGCCTTCGGCGTCGGGATCGCCGTCGCCGCGATCGGACGAAGCCGCCGCAAGCGCTGAGGCGCGGTCTCGCCGGCACCAAACGACAACGGACTCCGGGCTAGGATGTCGGGATGGCCGAGCGGCTCGTCGTCGTCGAAGAAGCGTTCGTGGCTCGTGGGCGTGGCGTCCTCATCGCTCCGAGGTTCACGGCCGTCACGCCCCGCCCAGGTACGTTTCGCGTCCAGCTCCGGTTCCCTGATGGGACGACCCGCGAGACCGCCGCCGAGCTCGAGGTCTCGCACATGCGCGGCTCGCTCCCGCCGTTCGCGATGGTTCGCTTGCCGGAGCTCACCGTGAACGACGTCCCGCCGAACACCGAGGTCTGGATACCGGAGTGACCTGCTCGTCCCCGCCGCCGGAGCGTGAGTTCCGCGCTGGCTGGATGGAGCCGCTTCGTGCGCCAGCGCCCTCGTGCTAGGTACTGCCGTTCATGGCAACAATCGTCGAGAACCTGGGCAAGGAACTGGAAGAGCTCGACCGTGAGTACGCGTCGAGCTTCGCTGGACAATCGCGCCTCACGCGCGATCTCGACCTGCTCGACAACATCATCAAGCGGGCGTCGTCGGTCCTCCAGCGCATCGACCAGATCCCCAGCGCGGCCCAGGGGCCGGAGCTCATTCGCCTGCGCGAGGCGGCGACGCAGAACCTCGGGCTCTATTCCCAGGAGCGCACGGCGATCCAGCGGGCACAGGAGGTCGGTCCCTCCTTCGAGGCGTTCTCCCAGGAGGCCACGAACGCGAACCTCGTCTTTGCCCGCTACGGCCGGCACTTCGCGGGCAAGGACCGGTCGACGCGCGACCTCGCGCTCCTCGGCGAGCTCGTCGACGAGCTCAAGCAGATCGACAAGCGCATGACCGCCTTGCTCGAAGAGTCGAAGACCCAGGACTTCGAGCGCGATCGCAAGGTCGTGAAGGACAACCTCGCGCAGTACCAGTCCGAGATCGAGCAGATCGAGAACGCTCAGAAGAGCGGTACCCCGGAGCAGCGCGCGAGCATCCTCGCCACCCTCGCGAACGACCAGTTCGCGCTCTACCAGGCTCACTTCGCGGGCGAGCCGCGCATCTCGAGGCGGCCCGCTCTCCTCATGCGCATCGTCTCGTCGCTGAAGAAGGTGCACGAGCGCATGGTCTCCTATCGGGACGGCGGCCTCGACCTCGACTTCAACACCAAGAACATCAGCATCGTCGAAGACCGCCTGAAGGTCTACGACACGGAGCTCGCCGAGATCCGCAAGGTCCGTCAGGCCACCGCGATGCCCGACATCATGGGCGAGCTCGGAGGCGCGGCGAACAAGCTGTTCGACGAGTATCGCAGCGGATTCGCCGACAAGCCGCGCACCCAGGTCGATCTCGAGAAGCTCGGCAAGGTCTGCGACAAGCTCGCCGAGATCCGGCGCCAGATGAACGAGATGTCCTGGGCCGAAGAGAACGAGATGAACGCCAGGAACCTCGAGATCGTCACCGAGCAGCTGGTGATGTTCGAGGGTGAGTTCGAGGCCGTCGTCGCCGCGAAGTCCCAGGCGAACGGCGGATCGAAGCCGACGGCCTGAACGCGCCGGCAACGGCGAACCGCACACGGACTCATGCCCGTCCACGTCTCCATCCACGACGTCTCCCCCGCGTGGGAGCGCGAAGTCGATGTCGCGCTCGAGATGGCCCACGCTGCCGGCGTGCGCCCTGCCCTGCTGGTCGTCCCCGACTTTCACGGGCGCGCTCCGCTCTCCGAGCATCCTCGGTTCATCGAACGCCTGCGCGCGCTCGAGGCGGACGGGCACGAGATCTACCTCCACGGCTACTACCATCGCTCGCGCGCGTGGGACGATCCCGGGACGCGCGACAACCGTGAGCAGGGCGCGGCGGCGCGGCTCCGTCATCTCTTCGCGCAGAAGGTCGTGTCGGCGAGCGAGGCCGAGTTCAGCGACGTCTCACGCGAAGAGGCCATCGCACGCCTCGACGCCGGAGAGCGCGTGCTGCGGGATGCAGGGCTCACGATCGCCGGCTTCGTCGCTCCTGCCTGGTCGATGCCGAGCTGGGTGCTCACGCTGCTCGGTGAGCGCGGCTACCGCTTCACCGAGGATCACGTCCGCATCCATGATCCCGCCGGTCGCCGCTCCCGTCCGAGCGTCGTCCTCAACTACGCGAGCCGCACGCCCGCGCGTCTTCTCTCGAGCGTCGCGTGGTGCCGGCTCGCTCGGCCCGCGCGTCGTGTGCTTCCTGCCCGCATCGCGATCCATCCGGCGGACATGCGGTATGCGCTCCTCAGGAGCGAGGTCGAGTCGGTCCTCGACTGGGCGAGAGGCGACTTCGTTGCGACAGGCGAAGCCCTCTTCTCCTGACCGACGAAGGTAAACGGCAAGCGCGACCACGGCAGAGCTGGCAGCGCTATCAGGGTGGTGGTAATTCGCTGCCGCGATGACCGGCAAAGGGCTGACTTGGACGGCCGCGCATCTGCGGGCCGCCGCATCCCCCGAGGACGTCCGGACTGCGATCGCCGAAGCAGCTGGACAGCTCGGCGATGGTCCTGTGCCCGCGGCCACAGCGCTGTCGCACCTCGAGGAGCTCGCGCTCGATTGCGCCCGCATGCGCGCCGACCTCCGCGCAGCGACGCGCATCCGCGAGGTGCTGCTCGCGAGCGTCGCGCACGACCTCCGGAACCCGCTGAACACGTTCGCGATGAGCGCCGGGCTCCTCCGCGACGACCTCGAGGGCCCCGACTTCGATCGAACGCGAGCGCTCTCTCTGCTCACGCGCATGGAGCGCGCATCGACGCGCATGCAGTCGCTCATCGAGGACCTCCTCGAGGCGAGCCGCGTCGAGGGCGGCGCTGTCGAGTTCATCCGCCGCCCGGAGAAGGCCGCGGTCGTCGCGCGCGCCGCGATCGCCAAGGCGAAGCAGCTCTGCGCCGACAAGGGCACGACCCTCGACGAGGGGGCGATCGACGACGACGCGGTGATCGAGGTCGACAGGATGCGCGCCACGGACGCGCTCGTGAAGCTCATCGCCGTTGCGCTCAAGTCGACGGGCGAAGGCGGCGCGATCCGGATCGGCGTCGAGCGCCACGAAGGCGACGTCCTCTTCACGCTCCGCGCGACCGCCCCGCGCGGCACGACGAGCACCGTTCCTCAGGACGAGAGCCGAGGCGGCCTCGGCTTCCTCATCGGCCGCGGCCTCGTCACGGCTCAGGGCGGGCAGCTCCTCACCGAGTCCACGCAGGAAGGACCACGCATGGTGGTGGCCTTCCCCGAGAAGGCTTGAGCCTGCGCAGACTGCTCAGGCCGCGCTGAACGAAGACGTGCGCGGCCGAGGAGGCGGCTCACCGCGCGCGAGGAGCCGCTCGACCACGCTGCCGAGCATCGCGGGCTGCACGGGCTTCGCGACGTGGGCGTCGAAGCCGGCGGCGATCGCCTTCGTCGCGTCCTGCCTCGACGCGTAGGCCGTGAGAGCGACGGCGGGAATGGCCCCGTCCTTCTTCCGCGCCCGGACCGCCTTGATGAGGTCCATTCCGTCCATGTCGGGGAGCCCGATGTCCGAGACGAGCACCTGCGGTCGAGCACCGTCGAGCGCATCGAGCGCGGCAGCGGCCGTCATCGCCGACGTCACGCGAGCACCATAGCGTTCGAGGATCGTGCACACGAGCTCGTTGCCGTCGGGGTCGTCCTCCACGATGAGCACGTGCACACCGGTGAGGTCGGGATCTCCTGCGGGCGAGAGCGAGTGCGCCTCCTCCTCGCGCCCCAAAGACGACTCGGCGGCGAGAGGAAGCTCGACGGTGAACGACGCGCCCTTCCCGTGTCCCTCGCTCGAGGCCGACACGGAGCCGCCGTGCTCTTCCACCAGGTGCTTGACGATCGCGAGGCCGAGCCCGAGCCCCGCGTGAATCGATCGGGGCTGCTTGCTCGCGGAGGCGTCCCTCGAGTCGCTCCCGCCCGCTCCCAGATGGCTCGTGTGCTCCTGGCGGAAGCGCTCGAAGACGTGGGGGAGGAAGTCGGGCGCGATCCCCTCCCCCGAATCGGAAACGACCACGCAGACGCGCTCCTCGTCTCCCTGGACCGCCACCGACACCGTCCCGCCGCGCGGCGTGAACTTGATCGCGTTCGACAGGAGGTTCGCGACCACCTGGCGGAGCCGACCGGGGTCGCCGAGGACACCGCCGGTCTTCGCGACCGTGAGCTCCAGCGCGATCTCCTTGTTCGCGCACTGAGGCCGCGCCGCGATGACGGCGGCATCGACGACCGATGCGAGCGATACGTACCTGGACTCGAGCTTCAACGTCCCGGTGACGATGCGCGAGACGTCGAGCAGGTCACCCACGAGCCCCGAGAGCGCATGTGCGTTGCGGTCGATCGTCTCGATCGCACGCGATAGCTCGTCGCCTGCGAGGAGGCCGTTCTTCATCATGTCGGTCCAGCCGACGATCGCGTTGAGCGGGGTTCTGAGCTCGTGCGAGAGCGTCGCCAGGAAGACGTCCTTGCTCTTGTTCGCGAGCTCGAGCTCCTCGCGGCGACGCTCCATCGCCGCATGGAGGCGCGTGTTGTCGATCGCGACCGCGATCCGACGAGCAAGGTCCCCGGCGAGGTCGACATCGGCCTGCGCGAACCGTTCACCGGCGGAGAGCTTCACGAACGTGAGGGTGCCGAGCGTGCGACCGCGACTGACGAGCGGCACGCAGACGTACGCGCTGACGCCGAGCTCTTCGAGGAACCGCAGGTGCTCGGCGCCTCGACCGGAGTGGACCGGGCTGCACTCGCAATCGCGCAGCGCGACGCGGGCCTCGTGCTCGACATCGAGGAAGACCTCGGCCCGGCCGCTGTAGATGACGATGGCGGGGCCTAGCGACAGGCGCGGATCCGCGAGGCGGCTCGGGTCGATGCCGTCCACGGCGACGGCGAGGCGCTCGCTGGCGGTCCCCGTCACGCCGGGCGCGAACGGCTCCCCCATGCTCCAGGGCTCGGCTCCCTGGATGTCGAGGAGCGCACCGTCTCCGAGGATCGGCAGCGCGCTCCGCAGGACGATCTCGAGATCTCGCGTCGGCGTCGCGCCGGCGTCCGGGTGTCCGGGGTCGACCCCGAGCGAGCGATTCAAGCGGTGACTCGCGTCGGCGAGCATTCGGAGGGCCCGGTCAGCGCGGACGCGTGCGTCGATGTCCGTCGCCGTCCCCACCCACGCCATCACGTTGCCGTGCTCGTCGTGATGGGGAACCGCGCGAACGAGATGAAAGCGGTAGCCATGCGGAGGCGCGCCCAGACGGAGCTCGGCCTCCCACTCAGCGCATGCCTTCACCGCGCTGCTCCACCCCGATGCGAACGACGCGAGGTCCTCCGGATGCACGATCGTCGCGATCTCCGAAGCGCCGGGCGTACGCGGCGCTTCGGTCCTCTCGGGAGACTGCAGGGTCTCGTGATGGCCCGGCCCGGACGCCGCGAGCGCGGCCCAGCGCTGGTTGTGGTACGTGATGTTCCCCGCGGCATCCGCCGTCCAGACGATCTGCGGCATGGAGTCGGCGAGGTCCTCGTAGCGCCGCTCGCTCCACCGCTTGAAGTCGGCGAGCGCTCGCTCGCTCCCGATCCGCAGCGCCTCGTGCTGCGCGCGGATGACCGCATTCTTCTTCCCGAGCTCGACGAAGGTGGCAACCTTCGTGCGAAGAGCATCCGGATCGTACGGCTTGAAGAGATAGTCCACCGCGCCTGCCTCGTAGCCGCGCGTGACGTAGCTCGCATCCTTGCTGATCGCCGTCAGGAAGATCACCGGCACATCGCGGGTCGTCGGGCGCTTGCGGAGCATCTCCGCCGTCTCGATCCCGTCCATCTCCGGCATCTGCACATCCAGGAGGACCACGCAGAACTCCGTCTTGAGCGCATGACGGAGCGCCTCGACTCCCGAGGCGGCGGCGATCACGCGTTGCCCGAGCGGCTCGAGGATCGCCTCGAGCGCGAGGAGGTTCGACGGCTCGTCGTCCACGATGAGGATGTTGCAGACGGGGCTCTCCACGCCGCTCGGCGGGAGTGTCGTGCCCGACTCCTTCGGGAGGGTCATGACACGCTCCTCCGCACGAGCTCGCCGGCGATGTCGCCCAGGGAGAGCACGTGGTCGACGGCGCCCCTCGTGATCGCGGCGGCCGGCATCTCCGGGCTCTCGGCGGTCGCCGGGTCCTGGACGATCGCAACGCCGCCAGCGGCTCGGATCCGGGTCAGGCCACGCGCGCCGTCGTGGTTCGCTCCCGTGAGGAGCACCGCCAGCACACCGGGCCCGTAGGTGTCGGCGGCGGACTCGAACAGGACGTCGATCGACGGCCGGCTGAAGCTCACGGGCTCGTCGGTCGAGAGCGCGAGGCCGCCGCCCGGCTCGAGGAGAAGGTGGTAATCGGGCGGCGCCAGATAGACACCTGGAGCCGCGAGCGCCTCCTTGTCCTCCGCCTCGCGGACCGGAAGCGCGATCCTTCCCTGGATCACAGTCGCGAAGAGCTCGGACTCGCGGGAGCGATGCTGGACGGCCACGATCGGGACGTCGAACCCTGGGGGAAGGCTTCCAAGCACCTTCTCCAGCGCGCGCAGCCCTCCCGCGGACGCACCGACGACGACGACGTTCGGCCTCATCCGGTCCCCCTTGTTCGTGTTGGACGAGACGACGGCGCGAGCTCACGATCGAGATGCCCCTCGAGCTCGACCTCGCGGTGGGGACGCGGCGGACCGGCCCTCCGATAGATGCGCTCCTTCGGATCGAGCTCCTCGAACTCCTGCTCGACCTTCGTGAAGCGGAGCGACTCCCGCCGGCCGAGACAGAGGAACCCGAGCGGCGACAGACTGTCGCCGAAGAGCCGGAGCGTTCGCTCTTTCAAGTCCCGATCGAAGTAGATGAGGACGTTCCGGCAGAGGATGACGTTGAACTCGCTGAACGACGTGTCGGTCGCGAGGTTGTGCTGCGCGAAGAGCACGTTCTCGCGGAGCCGCGCGTGGAAGAGCGCCGCGCCATAGCTCGCCGTGTAGTACTCGCTGAACGAGCGCGTCCCACCGGCCTGCAGATAGTTGGTCGTGTACTCGCGCATCCGCGCGATCGGGAAGATCCCGGTCCGCGCGTGCTCGAGCGCCTCCGCGTTCATGTCCGTCGCGTAGAGGCGCGAGCGCTCGTAGAGCCCCTCTTCCTCGAGAAGGATCGCCATCGCGTAGACCTCCTCACCCGAGGCACAGCCAGCGTGCCAGATCCGCACCGACGGATACGTGCGCAGCATCGGCACCACCTTCTCGCGCAGCGACCGGAAGAAGGTCGGGTCGCGGAACATGCCGGTCACGTTGACGGACATGTCCCGGAGGAGCGCCTCCATCGCCGCGGGCTCGTGGAGCACGCGGTCCTGCAGAGCGGAGAACGTGGCGAGCCCTTCCCCCTCGAGCCGCCTCTTGAGGCGGCGGCGGAGCGAGGACGGAGCGTATTGCCGGAAGTCGTAACCGTAGTGGCGATGAATCGCCTCGAGGAGCAGCTCCATCTCGAGCCGCTCGAGTGGCGAGACGCCGGCGAACGCAGGCACCGCCGGCTCAGCGCGCGTCGCCCGGCCCGCCTCCAGCGGCGTCGCACGAGACTCCGCGGAGAGCGGCCCGCCCTCACGCGTCATGGCTCGGCTCGTCGCGTGGGCCGACGCAGCGCTCCCCTCGGCCTCGGCCGAAGCGGCGACGTCGAAGCGTCCATGGATGCCGCTGCGGGAGCTCATCATCGGATCGAAGGACCTTCACGCGCGCTGCGAGTAGAGCCACACCCTCATGAGCGAGAGCAGCTGGTCGGGATCGACGGGCTTCGTGATGTAGTCGCTCGCGCCGGCGGCGAGGCACTTCTCGCGGTCTCCCTTCATCGCCTTCGCGGTCAGGGCGAGGACAGGGAGGTCTTTGAACTTCGGCATCTGCCGGATCCGGCGCATGGTCTCGTAGCCGTCCATCTCCGGCATCATCACGTCCATGAGGACGACCGCGATCCCGGGGTTGGCTTCGAGCGCCTCGAGCCCCGCCCTCCCGTTCTCTGCGAACAGCACGTTCATTCCGGCCTCCTCCAGGACGGAGGACAGCGCGTAGATGTTCCTCACGTCGTCGTCCACGATCAGGACCCGCTTGCCCTGGAACCCCGAGACCGGCCCACCGACATTCTGGAGCATGCGCCGCTTCGGCTGAGGGAGCTGCGCCTCGACGCGGTGGAGGAAGAGGGTCGTCTCGGCGAGCAGCCGCTCCGGCGAGCGCGCGTCCTTCAGGATGATCGACCGGGCGAACTTCTTGAGCCGGGTCTCCTCCTGCGTCGACAGCTCACGCCCGGTGTAGACGATCACCGGCAGCGAACGGAGATCGGGTCGGCGAGCCATCCGCTCGAGGAGCTCGAAGCCCGACGTCGTGGCGCTGCGATCGCGGTCGGCGCACGCGCTTCCGTCGGACGGCGACAGCGTGAGGTCGAGGACCATGCAATCGAAGTGTCCCCGATCGAGGGCATCGAGGGCCTCCTCGACGGAGCCGACCGCCGTCGTCTCGACGTCTTCACTGCCGATGAGCGCCACCATGCTCATCCGCTCGCGCTCGTCGTCCTCGACGATGAGGAGCTTCGAAGCTTTGCGATGGAGAAAGCCCTCGATGTCGGCGAACGTCCGATCGAGCGCCTCCTTGCTCACGGGCTTCTCGACGTACGCGACCGCGCCGAGGCTGAGGCCCTCGTGCTTCTGATCGCCGCCGGAGAGGATGTGCACGGGGATGTGCCGCGTCTGCGGATGTGCCTTCAGGTGTTCGAGGACGCGGAGCCCGTCGATCTGCGGGAGCTGGAGGTCGAGGAGGATCGCGCTCGGGAGGAGCCTCCGCGCGAGGGCCAGCCCAGTATCCCCGCGGAGCGCGACGACGCCCTTGAATCCATGGCCGCGCGCCATGCCGAGCAGCGTCGCGGCGAACGCCGGGTCGTCCTCGACGATGAGCACGACGCGGTCGCTCGGCGTGAGCCCGGCGCGATCGTCGTCCATCTCGCCGCGCGGAAGCGGTTCGCTCCTCTCCTCCACCGTCGTGCCGACCCTCGCGACGGGCGCCAGCGCCTCGTATGCGAACGGCAGGTAGAGAGTGAACGAGCTGCCCTTCCCGACTTCGCTCTCGACCGTCACCTCGCCGCCGAGCAGCCGCGAGAGCTCCCGGCTGATCGAGAGGCCGAGCCCGGTTCCACCGTAACGTCGACTCGTCGTCCCGTCAGCCTGCTGGAACGCCTCGAAGATCAGCTGGTGCTTGCTCTTCGGGATCCCCATCCCGGTGTCGACGACCGAGAACGCGAGGACGCGATCGGGATGCGCGGCGAGCCCCGGGTTCGAGTACCTCGTCGTCGCGTCCGGCAGGTGCACGCGGAGCCGAACGCCGCCCTGCTCGGTGAACTTGAACGCGTTGCCGAGCAGATTTCGAAGCACCTGGAGGAGGCGCTGGCCGTCGGTCGCGAGCGAGACCGGCACCTCGCTCTCCACGTCGACCGTGAAATCGAGCTTCTTCTGCGAGGCGAGCGGCCGGAACGTGGCCTCGAGCTGCTTGACCACTTCGGCCATGTTCACTTCGGCCGCGTAGATCTCGATCTTGCCTGCCTCGACCTTCGACAGATCGAGGACCTCGTTGATCAGCTCTAGGAGGTCCGAGCCCGCCTCATGAATCGTCTTCGCGTACTCCACCTGCTTCGGGGTGAGATTCGCGTCCTTGTTGTCGGCCAGCATCCTCGCGAGGATGAGCAGGCTGTTCAGCGGCGTACGGAGCTCGTGGCTCATGTTCGCCAGGAACTCGCTCTTGTACTTCGACGACAGCGTGAGCTGTGACGCCTTCTCCTCGACCGCCTGACGCGCGAGCTCGACCTCGCGGTTCTTCTGCTCGACCGCGCGGTTCTGCTCGACGAGCAGCGAGGCCTTCTCCTCGAGCTCCTCGTTGACCTGCTGCAGCTCCTCTTGCTGTTCGCGCAGCATCTCCTCGGAGGCGCGCAGCGTGTAGGCCTGCTGCTCGAGCTCCTGATTGGAGCGTTTGAGCTGGTCCTGCTGCTGCTGCAGCTCGCGCGACTGCTCCTGGAGCTCGTGCGCTAGGGACTGCGACTGCTTGAGCAGCTCTTCGGTCCTCGTGCTGGCACCGATCATGTTGAGGACGACGCCGATGCTCGCGGAGAGCTGCTCGAGGAAGATGCGATGAATCGGGCTGAAGGTCTCGAAGCTCGCGAGCTCCACGACCGCGCGCACCTCGTCCTCGAACACGATCGGGATGACGATGATGTTGAGCGGCGGCGACTCGCCGAGCCCGGACGCCACCTGGATGTAGTCGGGCGGCACATTCGTGAGCAGGATGCTCTTCTTCTCGAGCGCGGCTTGTCCGACGATGCCCTCGCCGAGAAGGAACCGGTTCGCCACGTGCTTCCGCTCGCGATACGCATACGTCGCGAGGAGCTTCAAGGACCTCGCCCCCTCGACGTCGTCGAGCACGAAGAAGGCACCGTGTGAGGCCTGCACGAGCGGTGTGAGCTCGCCCATGATCAGGCGGCTCACCGACTCGAGGCTCTTCTGCCCCTGCATCAAGCCGCCGAAGCGGGCGAGATTGGACTTCAGCCAGTCCTGCTCGCGGTTCTTCTGCGTCGTCTCGCGCAGATTCGCGATCATCTGGTTCACGCGCGCCTTCAGCTGCGCGACCTCGCCCTGCGCTTCGACGGTGATGCTCCGCGTGAGGTCTCCCTCCGTGATCGCGGTCGCGACCTCCGCGATGGCGCGGATCTGGTTGGTGAGGTTGTCAGCGAGCTGGTTCGTGTTGTCGACGAGGTCGCGCCACGTCCCCTTCGCACCGGGCACCTTGGCCTGACCGCCCAGCTTGCCCTCGGTGCCGACCTCGCGCGCGACGCGCGTGACCTCGCTGCCGAAGGCCCGGAGCGTGTCGGTCATCGTGTTCAGCGTGTCGGCGAGGGCGGCGAACTCGCCTTGCGCGTCCATCGTGAACTTCTGCGAGAGGTCGCCGTCGGCGACGGCGGTGACGAGCTTGATGATCCCCCGCACTTGCGTCGTGAGGTTCGACGCCATCCCGTTCACGCTGTCGGTCAGGTCCTTCCACGTCCCGGCCACCCCCGGCACGCGGGCCTGGCCTCCGAGCTTCCCTTCGCTCCCGACCTCACGCGCGACGGTGGTGACCTGATCGGCGAAGATGCCGAGCGTCTCGGTCATGTCGTTGATCGTCTCGGCAAGCTCGGCGATCTCGCCCTTCGCCTCGACGACGAGCCGCTTGGAGAGGTCGCCCTTCGCGACGGCGGTGACGACCTTCGCGATCCCGCGCACCTGCGTCGTGAGGTTCGATGCCATGGAGTTGACGTTGTCGGTGAGGTCCTTCCACGTCCCGGCCACGCCGGGCACGAAGGCCTGACCACCGAGCTTGCCCTCGGAACCGACCTCGCGCGCGACGCGGGTGACCTCCGCTGCGAAGCTCCGGAGCTGGTCCACCATCGTGTTGATGGTGTTCTTCATCTCGAGCATCTCGCCCTTCACGTCGACGGCGATCTTCTGCGATAGGTCACCGTTCGCCACCGCGGTCGTCACGAGCGCGATGTTGCGCACCTGGCTCGTGAGGTTCGACGCCATCCCGTTGACCGAGTCGGTGAGATCCTTCCAGGTGCCGCCGACACCGGGGACGAACGCCTGACCTCCGAGCTTGCCTTCGCTCCCGACCTCGCGCGCTACACGCGTGACCTCCGCCGCGAAGCTGCGCAGCTGGTCGACCATCGTGTTGATGGTGTTCTTCATCTCGAGCATCTCACCCTTCACGTCGACCGTGATCTTCTGGGTGAGATCGCCGTTGGCGACCGCGGTGGTGACGAGCGCGATGTTGCGAACCTGACCCGTGAGGTTCGAGGCCATACTGTTGACGCCGTCGGTGAGGTCTCGCCACGTACCGCCGACGCCGGGCACGTTGGCCTGGCCTCCGAGCTTGCCCTCGCTGCCGACCTCACGCGCGACGCGCGTCACCTCCGCGGCGAAGGTCGACAGCGAGTCGACCATGCCGTTGATGACGTTCTTGATCTGGAGCATCTCGCCCTGGACGTCGACGCTGATCTTCTGCCCGAGATCGCCGGAGGCGATCGCGGTGGCGACCTTGCTCACGTCGCGGAGCTGCACGGTGAGGTTGCCGGCGAGGCCATTGACGCTGTCGGTGAGGTCCTTCCACGTACCGCTCACGCCGCGGACCGTGGCCTGTCCTCCGAGCTTGCCCTCCGTGCCGACCTCGGTGGCGACGCGGGTCACCTCGCGCGCGAACGCCGAGAGCTGATCGACCATCGTGTTGACGGTGCTCTTCAGCTCGAGGATCTCGCCTTGCGTCTCGACGACCAGCTTCTTCGAGAGGTCGCCGTTCGCGACCGCAGTGACGACGCCGGCGATCCCTCGCACCTGCGTCGTGAGGTTCGACGCCATGCTGTTGACGTTGTCGGTGAGGTCCTTCCACGTTCCGGCGACGCCGGGCACGTCGGCCTGCCCGCCCAGCTTGCCCTCGGTGCCGACCTCGCGCGCGACGCGGGTGACCTCGCTCGAAAACGAGCGCAGCTGGTCGACCATCCTGTTGACGGTCATGCCGATGCGGAGGAACTCTCCGCGAATCGGCTTGCCGTCGATCTCGAGCGCCATCTTCTGGGACAAGTCCCCTTCGGCGACGCGCACGATGACACGCGCGACCTCGGTCGAAGGGCGAACGAGGTCGCCGATGACCGTGTTGAACGACTCGCCGACGGTCTCCCAGGCGCCGCCCAGACCGTCCATCCGAAAGCGCTCCCCCATCTCGCCGTCGCGACCGACGACACGCGAGACCCGCGCGAGCTCGAGCGCGGTGCGGTCGAGGCGCTCCGCCAAGTCGTTGAAGGCGTCCTGGACCTCTCGAGATGCGCCGTCGCGCGGGCGCAAGCGGCGACCAAACTCACCTCGATGAAGCGCCTCGAGAGCGGCGACGATGACCTCCGTCTCGCTCAGGTGCCTCCCGGCGCCGTTCCCGTTCCCGTTCTGGGCTCGCGTCGCATCGATCCCCGGCGCGAGGGCTTCGGCCCGCGCTTCGCTCGTTGCTAGCGCCCCGCCCCCCCGCAGCATGGAGCCTTCCGCTCGCGCCTTCGCCCGCTTGCTCTTGACCGAGGTCGACGCCTCCTTGGCGCCGTTCGAGCGACGCTTCCTGCGTGGTCCGCGCGAAGTCAGTTCCTCTGTGTCCGCCATTCAAACGAGCGCCAAAGGCGCACCTCCGCGGGTGGTTGGGGCGCGAGCCCCGAGTGGGTGCCCCTCCTCGGGCAGGTCGCGGGTGCGTATGCAAGCCCCACACCGTGGCGAAAGCGCGATCGCCCGATCGGAAGCCTGCGAAATCGAGGCGCGCGGGCGCGATTGCCGCACAGGATCGCCACAGCGAAACGGATCTGCCTCAAGTCTGCGCCAACGCCACCTGACCGCGCTGTGCCCGCTGGATCGCCGACGCGAGCGAATACGCCTCCGCGGTCGCGACACGGAAGCGGGCCGTGATCGCCTCGCCGAGATCGCGCGCAGCCGACGTGTTGGTACCGGCGAGGATGCGCGCACATTCGGCGATCAGCCTGACATCGGGACAACCGTCGACGACGGTCGCCGTCGACGCGAGCCACTCCCACCGGAGCCGCTCGCATGTCCGTGCGCGGGGGCGCGCGTCGATGCCCCAGTTGCTCGCGGCAGCGATCGTCGCGTCGAGGAGCGAACGGAGGAAGCTCGCAGCGCTCTTCGCAGCAACCGCGATCATCTCGTCCTGCGTGCGCCGCGCGCAGAGATCGAAGCCGACAGATGCAGCGTTGCACGCCGAAGCAAGTGCAAGCGCGGCGTCCGGGAGCTTGCCAAGCCCGTTCGGAGTGATCATCTCTGCGGGCGCCACTCCCCGTGTGGTCCTGTTCGATACGATGTGGACTCCGTCCGGCTTGGCCGGGCTGCCCCCACTCCGCTTCACCCGGGGAGTCGACGTATCTGCTCCCGACAAGGACATGGGCCCGCGCCATCGACCACGCGCGACGCGCAGCTTCCGACGGACCCGCGTTGCCTTGGCTCCCAGCATCGCCCCTCTGCCTCCCCCCCGTCACACGTCGCTCTGCCGGTCTCGTGCCATGCATGCGCTAGCGCCTTTCTCGCGCGGCGAACGCGTCTGACTGCGCATCCACGCCCGCCTCAGGTGGTGCCTTCCGCTACGCGCGAAGCCTTGCCGCGAGGGAACGGAGCCGCGCACGCAGCTGGACTGGAACGTGCCTGTGGACAAGTTGGGGCTACGAGCCTCCCCATGCGGGGGGCTCCGATCCGCATCGAACCTCAGCACTCACCCCGACAGGACAGAATGACCGTCCAGCCGATCTTCGAGACGCTCGACCGCACCTCGTCCATTCCGGCCGCACCCGAACGCAGTTCGGACGAAAGCACGGCGGATGCGGCCACGCATCTCGGAGCGTCCAGCGAGCCGAGCCCTTCCGCGCAGCTCCGGACGCAGTTCCTCCGGCGGGTGGCACACGACATCGCCTCCCCCACCGGGGTCACGATGACCGTGCTCGAGGAGCTCGCGAACGAGAGCTCGCGGCCGGAGCTCGTCGCCATGGCGCGACGCGGCCTCCGGCGGCTGCTTCGTCTGTCGGAGCAGCTCGCCCTGGCGGCCGATCTCGACGCGGGCCCGCTGTCTCCCGACACGACGCTCGAGGACGTGCGCGGCCTCGTGAAGGACGCTCAGACGCAGGCGATCGCGATCGACGGTCGGCGCGACATCGTCACGTCGTGCGAGCTGCCCGACGAGAAGCTCGTTGCCGATGTCGACCGCCGGCTCGTGAGCTCGATGCTGCGCGAGGTGATCGGCAATGCCCTGCGCCTCGCGAGCTCGCGTGTCACCGTCGACGTGAGCCACGCCGACGGCAAGGTGACCGTGCGCGTGCAGGACGACGGCCCCGGCTTCTCGAACGAGGTGCTCGCCACCCTCGGCCAACGCTTCACGCCCGGCTCCACGTCGCGAGGGCTTGGCCTCTCGCTCTCGATGGCGAAGGACGTCCTCGCTGCGCACAACGGAACGCTGAGCGTCGATGCCAGCACCCTCCCGCCGGGCCGTCGCGGCAATCGCGGCGCGGCCGTGCTCATGACCCTGCCGCTCGTCTGAACGACGCACGGTCCACGCGCCCGCGCACGTTCGCACACGGCAGCACGGATGGCGGCCTGTGACGCCCTTCCCGTCTCGGTCGAGGCGAAGAGCCCCGCACGGGAGCAGCGAAGCGAGCGCCCGCAGCGCGGATGTTCGGCCGCAAGCACTGCGAGACGAGGGCGAGCAACGCCCCGTACCGCCCTGCTCGTCCCCGACGACGCAGCGGCATCGAACCTGCAAATTCACGACGTGATGAACTCCTCCACGACGAACACCACCGAGCGAGAGCAATGGCGCGCCCGCATCCTCCGGGCGCTCGCGGAGCTGGATACGGCTCCCCCAGGGCTCGACCGCGAAGCTGCTCCACCGGACGTCGACGCACCTCACTCGTCGACCTCGACGGGCTAGCGTCCGCGCCTGAACCTGGGGCTCGCGCCCCGACCACCCACAGAAGTGGGCGCTCGGCCCGCATGGAGCTCGGAGTCATCCCTCGCCCGCACGTGCCGTGGGGGTGAAGCACGCTGCGTCGCTCCCTTCGTGGTTCGTTCGCGTGCGCGCCCGGCGAACGACCGTCGCAGGTCCACGGGCGCGCTCGCGCGACCGTCGGTCCCGCGACAGCACCGACGCCCTTCCTTCCGCAGGCGCGCAGCAAGCCACGATCACGCGGCTGCGCGATCACGCGGCGACGTCGAGCCATGCATGACTCGGCACACGCCGGCTCTGACGAGCGCGCAGGCCGAGGGGTCAGGAAGGCGGGACTTCCGCCGCGCCCTCGCCCTTCGCGCCGTCGCCGCCCGCCGCGGCTCCGTAGCGTTCGAGCTTGCGATAGAGCGTGCGGCGATCGAAGCCGAGCACCTGAGCCGCCCGCGACTTGTTCCCGCCGACCAGCGAGAGGACACGCAGGATGTAGCGTCGCTCGAGCTCGTCCATCGTGACGATCTCCGTCGGATCGTTCGCGGCGACGACGAAGCGCTCGGCACGGTAGGCGCGGATCTTCTCGGGGAGGTCCTCGACCGTGATTTGATCGAAGCGCGCGAGGGCGACCGCATGCTCCATGCAGTTTTCCAGCTCGCGGACGTTGCCCGGCCAGTTGTAGGCCATGAGCTTCTCCGCGGCCGTCGTCGACAGCTCGAGCGACGGCTTCGCATTGCGCTCGGCAAACTGCTTGAGGAAGTGCTGCGCGAGGTGAAGGACGTCGCCGCCGCGCTCGCGGAGCGGCGGCACGTCGATCTTCACGACGTTGATGCGGTAGTAGAGGTCCTCGCGGAAACGCTTCTCGTAGACCTCGTCTTCGAGGTTCCGGTTCGTCGCGGCGACGATGCGCGCGTCGAAGGGGATCTCCTGGTTGGCGCCGACGGGGCGGACCTTGCGCTCCTGGAGCGCGCGCAGGAGCTTCGGCTGCACGTCGATCGGGAGCTCGCCGATCTCGTCGAGGAAGAGCGTTCCGCCGGTCGCCTGGACGAAGAGGCCGGTGCGCTGCGCCTTTGCGTCGGTGAACGCGCCGCGTGCATGACCGAAGAGCTCGCTCTCGAGGAGCGAGTGCGGGACGGCCGCGCAGTTGATGGCGACGAACGGTCCGTTCCTGCGCCGGCTCCGCGTGTGGATGCCGCGCGCGATGAGCTCCTTGCCGGTGCCGGTCTCGCCGTGGATGAGGACGGACGCGTCGCTCTCGCCGACACGGTTGATCAGCTCGTAGACCCGCCGCATCGCGCCGCTCTGTCCAACGATGCGCGCAGCGTCGCCGCCCTCGCCGTCGACGGCCTGACGCAGGCGCTTCACCTCGTCGGAGAGGCGGCGGTGCTGGATGGCGCGAGAGACGCTGAGGAAGAGGAGCTTCGGGTCGACCGGCTTCGTGATGAAGTCGTACGCGCCCACGCGGATCGCTCCGATCGCGGTCTCGAGGCTCCCCTGCCCGGTGATCACGACGACCGGCATGTCGGGCCGTGTTCCGAGGACCCGCTCGCAGAGATCGAGGCCGCTCATCTCCGGCATGCTGAGGTCGGTGAGGACGACGTCGAAGTCCTGCTCGGCGACGAGCTCGAGTGCGCGCTGCGCGTTCGTCGACGGCGTGACCTTGAACCCGTGGCGGCCAAGTGCCATCTCGAGCAGGTCGCAGGTCTCCTGCTCATCGTCGACGACCAGGATGTGACCTTTCATCGTGAGTACCTCGGGAGCATGGGACATTCGAGCCCAGGATTGGCAGCTCTACCTACCAGGGCGAGGACCGCGGCAGCATGCGCTGTACCAACACCGAAGCCGCAACGACTCCGCACTTAAGAAGGGTTCCTCACACGCGCAGTCGAGGCAAGATGCCACGCACGGTGCGCCATGTCACGATTGGGACAGCGGTCGAAGCCCTGAAAAAGCGCGGCGTCATGGCGCATCCACTCCCCGGTCCGATCGGTCCACCGCGCCCGTCACGGTGAATGCTGGCCCTTGACGAGCGTCCTCGGTCGCGAGGAATCGAGGCGAGGCGATCGAATGAAGCAGACGATGAAACGCAGCACGCACGACTCAGACCGCGATGCGCTGCGCCCGTGTGCTGCGCGCGCGACAGTCGAGCTGAGCGTCCTCGGGCAGGCTCGGCTTCACGAGAGCGAGCTCGCCGCTCGCGCGCGATGATCGCAGAACGCGATCGCCGCGCCTCGGTCAGCGAGCCTTCTTGCCGGTCCCTCGGGGAGCCCGCTTTCCCTTCTTCGCGGCCGCAGCCGACGGAGCAGGCGCGGCAGCTTCGGGGTCGGAAGCAGGGGGTGCGGCGGAGGCGGCCGCAGGATCTTCGGCAGGCGCCGCGGGAGGCTCATCGGCGACCGTCGCGCCGGCAGCCGAGCTCGCGAACGAGGGCAGCTCCATCGGAGCCGGTGGGTTGGTCGCGAACTGCGTCCGGTTCTTGATCCGCTTGTCGGGGCCCCAGAGCGCGACACCGAAAGCGCCTGCAGCGCCGACGACGACGATGATGATCCCGAAGAACAGGATCGTCGGGAGTCCAGAGCGTGACCCCGCCGGGGAGTGGCCCCGGCGAACCGCGGGCGGCGCCGACGCCGGCCCTTCCATCCAGAGCGGTGTGTTCTGAGCCGAGCGCGGGTCAGGCATCGGTGAAGCGGCCCCGCTCACCGTCACGTTCTCCGTCGCTTGCATGGGTGAAGTGGGTGAAGCGGGATCCGCTTCGAAGTTCCCCATGAACTCAGTCCAGCACCGCTCGTGCCATTCGTCGAGCCCCGAAATTTCCCGACATTTTTGCATTCAGCACCGGCCGAGACCGGATCACCGTTAGCTCGGTTCGGCAAAAGATGAATCAGGCTGGGGTTGCGACGACGCTGGCCGAGCCGCGGAGATCGCTCCGCGTGCAGGCCTCGCTGTCGAGCTCGACCGTTCCGAGGAGCGAGTGGCAGGTGACGGGCGATCGTCCTAACGAACGTCACGATGCGCGCGGGCCGAGGAGAGAGCGCACGAACGAAGGAGCGGCCAGACCCGGATGAGCTGCTCGCCGAGGTGCGACGCGACGAGGTCCAGTCCACCCGCGGTCACCTCACGATCTTCTTCGGCGCTGCGCCCGGAGTCGGAAAGACGTACGCGATGCTCGAGTCGGCGCGCCTCGAGCGTGAAGAAGGCCGCGACGTCGTGGTCGGCCTCGTCGAGACGCATGGCCGGTACGACACCAACGCGCTCCTGCTCGGCCTCGAGATCATCCCTCGGCGCAAGGCCGAGCACAGAGGCGTGAAGCTTGAGGAGCTCGACCTCGACGCAGCGCTGGCGCGGCGCCCCGGGCTCATCCTGGTCGATGAGCTCGCTCACACGAACGCGCCCGGCTCGCGGCACACGAAGCGTTGGCAGGACATCGAGGAGCTCCTCGCATCGGGCATCGATGTCTACACGACGCTCAACGTGCAGCACCTCGAGAGCCAGAAGGACGTCGTCGCACAGATCACCCACGTCATCGTGCGCGAGACGGTGCCGGACTCCGTCTTCGAAGGGGCGGACGACGTTCGCCTGATCGATCTCCCGATCGACGAGCTCCTCGAGCGCCTCCGCGAGGGCAAGGTCTACATCCCCGAGCAAGCCGAGATCGCGCGTGAGAGCTTCTTCCAGGAAGGCAACCTGATCGCCCTCCGCGAGCTTGCGCTCCGCCTGACGGCGCAGCAGGTCGACACGCAGATGCGCGCGTACCGGACGAAGCACGGGATCGACCGCACCTGGCCCGCGTCCGAGCGCGTCCTCGTGTGCGTGAGCCCGAGCCCGACCTCCGAGCACGTCATCCGAGGCGCGCGCCGACTGGCAGCAGGCCTCCATGCCGACCTCCTCGCCGCGAACGTCGAGACGCCGGCGTCGATCCGCCTCTCCGCCGCCGACCGGCGACGGATCGCCGACCACATGCGCCTGGCCCAGAGCCTCGGCGCCGAGACGGTGACGCTCAGCGGCCCGCGAAGCGCCGAGGAGGTCACGCGCTTCGCGCGCTCCCGCAACGTGACACGGATCGTCGTCGGCAAGCCGACCCACGCCCGCTGGCTCGATCGGCTGCGCCCGTCCTTCCTCGACGCGCTCGTTCGGCTCAGCGAGGACATCGACGTGCACGTGCTCACGGGCGAGGACCTGGTAGCGCCCCGGCCGCCGCCGGAGCGACGGCCTCCGCGCCGGGTGGAGCTCACGGGCTTCGTGGCGGCCCTCGCGCTCATCGCCGTGATCACGGGCGTCTCCGGGCTCCTGTTCGTGAACGCGCAGCTCGCGGACGTCGTGATGATCTACCTCCTCGCCATCGTCCTCGTCTCTCTTCGATGGGGCCTCTGGCCGTCGCTCCTCGCCGCGGTGCTCTCGGTCATCCTGCTCGACTTCTTCTTCGTCGCCCCGCTCCACGCCTTCGCGATGACCGACGTGAAGCACATCGCCACCTCCAGCGTGATGCTCGTCGTCGCGGTCGTGATCAGCGGGCTCACGAAGCGCGTCCGCGATCAGATGGAGGCGGCACGCGAGCGCGAGGTCCGCACCGCCAGCCTCTACTCCCTGAGCCGCGCGCTCGCGCGCGCGAAGACGACGAGCGACGTGGCGGCCGCCGGCGCCAAACATGTCCACGACGTCTTCGGCGCACCGGCCTGCGTCCTCGTCGTCGACCACGACCGCGCGCGGCTCACGCCGCAGGTGAGCGGCACGCCGTGGTCGTTCGATCTCGACGAGAAAGAGCTCGCCGTCGCCGAGTGGACGCGCCAGCACGGCCGACCGGCCGGCGCCGGAACCGACACCCTGCCGGCGTCGGCAGGCTCCTACTTTCCGCTCGAAGCGTCGTCCTCGCGCATCGGCGTCCTCGGTCTCCGGCGGACGCCCGGTGGCCTCGATCACGAGCGGCGCCAGCACCTCCAGGCGTTCGCCGGGCAGATCGCCGGCGCGCTCGAGCGCACGCGCCTCGCGGAGCAGGCGCAACGAGCGCAGCTCCGGATCGAGGCCGAGCAGCTCCGCAACTCGCTCCTCTCGTCGGTCTCTCACGATCTACGGACACCGCTCGCCGTGATCACCGGTACGGCGAGCACGTTGCTCGAGACGGAGATCGCGCCGCCGGCGCAGAAGGAGCTCGCAGAGGCGATCCTCGTCGAGGCCGAGCGCATGCACCGGCTCGTGCGCAACCTCCTCGACATGACGCGCCTCGAGGCTGGCGCGGTCGAGGTCCACAAGGAGTGGCAGTCGCTGGAGGAAACGGTGGGCGCCGCGCTCGAGCGCACGGTGCGCGTCCTCGGGTCGCGCCCCGTCACCACCGACGTGCCGGCCGACCTCCCGCTCGTCCCGTACGACTCCGTCTTGCTCCAGCAGGTGCTGGTGAACCTCCTCGAGAACGCCGCCAAATACACGCCGGCGGGGACGCCGGTCCTCGTCGCGGCTCGTCGTGGCAAGGACGCCGTCGAGGTGGTCGTCGCGGACCACGGACCGGGCCTTCCGCCCGGCGAAGAGACACGCATCTTCGAGAAGTTCTATCGCGCGGAGACCGGACGCGGCGGCGGCGCGGGGCTCGGCCTCACGATCTGCAAGGGCATCGTCGCGGCTCACGGCGGCCGGATCTGGGCGGTCAACTGCAACGGCGGAGGCGCCGCGTTCCACTTCACGCTCCCGATCGAGGGCGAGCCCCCGAGCCTCACACCACCTCGGCGCCGGCGCCCGTCACGACCTCGAGCCCGAGCCCGCATCGCGCCGGGAGCTGCACCGCGCGCACGAACGCGGCTGCTCTGATCGCCTGACGCTACTGCCTGAATGCCGTGTCGAGCACGACGTTTGCAGCGTTGCGTCGACGATCCGCGCGCGCGCTCGAGCGCCACCGCGCGAGCGCGTGAAGTGGTGCACCCGTGGACTTCGTCTTCGTCGGTCTGGCCCTCGTCCTCTTCACCCTGACGCTCGGACTCGTCCGCCTCTGCGAGTCGCTCGAGCCGGAGTGACATCGTCGTGTCCGACCTCCACTACGTCGCCTTCGCCATCGTCGCGGTAGGGCTCCTCGTCTACCTCGTGCTCGCGATGCTGAAGCCCGAGAGGTTCTCGTGACCGCGAGCACCGTCCTCCAGCTCGCGCTCTTCTGCGGCCTGCTCGTCGCGATCGTGAAGCCGCTCGGCGGCTACATGGCGCGCGTCTACGAGGGCGAAGCCCGCATCGCGTCGCGCCTGCTCGGTCCGCTCGAGCGGCTCGTTTACCGCGTGCTGCGCGTCGATCCCGGCGAAGAGATGACCTGGAAGACGTACGCGCTCGCCGTGCTGACGTTCAACCTCGCCGGCCTGCTCTTCGTCTACCTGCTGGCGCGGATGCAGGCGTCGCTGCCGCTGGACCCGGCGGGCGTCGGCCCGGTCGCGCCTCATGCCGCCTTCAACACTGCCGTCAGCTTCGCCACGAACACGAACTGGCAGAGCTACAGCGCGGAGACGACGCTTTCCTACTTCACCCAGATGCTCGGGCTCACGGTCCAGAACTTCGTCTCGGCGGCGACCGGGATGGCCGTTCTCGCCGCGTTCGTCCGCGGCTTCTCGCGCAAGAGCGCCGCGACGCTCGGGAGCTTCTGGGTCGACCTGACGCGAACGGTCGTCTTCATCCTCATGCCGCTCGCGCTCGTGATCGCGATTCTCCTCGTGTCCCAGGGCGTGGTGCAGACCTTCGGTGACCACGCGAGCGGCTCGCTCGTCGAGGCGATGAAGGCGCCCTCGGGCGAGACCGTCCGCGAGCAGGTCCTCGCCGTCGGTCCGGCAGCCTCGCAGGTCGCGATCAAGCAGCTCGGCACGAACGGCGGCGGGTTCTTCGCCGTCAACTCGGCCCACCCCTTCGAGAACCCGACGCCGCTCTCGAACTTCGTCGAGATGTTCTCGCTCCTGATGCTGCCGGCATCCCTCTGCTACACGTTCGGCAAGCTGATCGGCGACACGCGGCAGGGCTGGGCCCTCCTCGCTGCGATGTTCGTGATCTTCTTGCCGCTGCTGGCGCTCGCCGTCACCCAGGAACAAGCCGGCAATCCTGCGCTCGGCGGCCTCCCGATCGACCAGGCGGCGAGCGCGCTGCAATCCGGCGGCAACATGGAGGGCAAGGAGGTCCGGTTCGGCATCGCGACCTCTGCGCTCTGGGCAACGGCCACCACCGCGGCGTCGAACGGCTCGGTGAACGCGATGCTCGATTCGTTCACACCGCTCGGCGGGCTCGTTCCGATGTGGCTGATGCAGCTCGGCGAGGTCGTCTTCGGCGGAGCCGGCTCGGGGCTGTACGGGATGCTGATCTTCGCCCTCGTAGCAGTCTTCGTCGCCGGGCTCATGGTCGGCCGCACCCCCGAGCTGCTCGGCAAGAAGATCGAAGCGTACGAGATGAAGATGGCGTCGCTCGTCATCCTCGTCCCGCCCGCGCTCGTCCTCGTCGCGACCGCAATCGCCTGCGTGACGGACGCCGGACGACGAGGCGTGGGGAACCCTTCGGCGCACGGGTTCAGCGAGATCCTCTACGCCTTCTCCTCGCAGGCGAGCAACAACGGCAGCGCCTTCGCCGGCCTCGCAGCCGACACCCCGTTCTACGACACGCTCGGCGCCGTCTGCATGTTCGGCGCACGCTACTGGCTCATCGTGCCGGTGCTCGCGGTCGCCGGTTCCCTCGCGAAGAAACGCAGTGTGCCGAAGTCGCGCGGGACGCTCCCGACGCACGATGCGCTCTTCGTAGCGATGCTCGTCGGCGTGGTGCTGATCGTCGGCGCGTTGACCTTCATCCCCGCCCTCGCGCTCGGCCCCATCGTCGAGCACCTCGTGGCTCATGGGTCCTGAGATGGCTCACCCGAAGGCAGGCAGCTGAAATGAGCAGCAAGGCGAAGTCACTCGTGATGGGCGCCGTGCTCGATGCACTGACGCCTCCGGCTCCGCAGCCGAAGGGAGCGGCGGCGGCGGTAAGCAGGCCGGCTCGTCACGGGCACCCGGCGCGCCGACTCTTCGAGCCGTCCATCGTGCGGCGAGCGATCTTCGACTCGTTCGCCAAGCTCGACCCACGGCATCAGATCCGCAGCCCCGTGATGTTCGTCGTCGAGGTCGGGGCCGTCCTCACGACCCTGCTCTTCGTCGAGGCGCTCACCGGGAGAGGTGACGCCCCCGCGGGCTTCATCCTCGCGGTGTCGCTCACGCTCTGGTTCACGGTCCTGTTCGCGAGCTTCGCCGAAGCGATGGCCGAAAGCCGCGGGAAGGCGCAGGCAGACTCGCTCCGCCAGGCGCGGCGAGAGACGCTCGCGAAGCGCCTCCCGGAGGACGCCCGCACCCGGGACGCGCCGGTCGAGACGGTCTCGTCGTCACTCCTCCGGAAGGGCGACGTCGTCCTCATCGAGGCGGGCGACGACGTCCCGTGCGACGGCGACGTCATCGAGGGTGTCGCCTCGGTGAACGAGGCCGCGATCACGGGCGAGAGCGCGCCGGTCATCCGCGAGGCTGGTGGAGACCGCAGCGCGGTCGTCGCCGGGACGCGCGTCCTCTCGGACTGGCTCATCGTGCGGGCCGCCGTCGACCCGGGCCAGACGTTCCTCGACCGAATGATCGCCATGGTCGAAGGCGCCAGGCGCCAGAAGACGCCGAACGAAATCGCGCTCGGGATCCTCCTCGCGGCCCTCACGATCGTCTTCCTTCTCGCGACGGCGACGCTCCTCCCCTTCTCGCTCTTCAGCGTGAGAGCCGCCGGGAGCGGACAGCCGGTCGCGATCACCGTCCTCGTGGCGCTGCTCGTGTGCCTGATCCCGACGACGATCGGCGGTCTGCTGTCGGCGATCGGCATCGCCGGGATGGACCGCATGATCCAGGCGAACGTCATCGCCACCTCGGGCCGAGCCGTCGAAGCAGCCGGCGACGTAGACGTGCTGCTCCTCGACAAGACCGGCACGATCACGATGGGCAATCGCCAGGCAGCCGCGTTCCATCCGGCCCCCGGCGTCACCGAGGTGGAGCTCGCCGATGCCGCTCAGCTCTCGTCGCTCGCCGACGAGACACCGGAGGGGCGCAGCATCGTCGTCCTGGCGAAGGAGCGCTTCGCGATCCGCGAGCGGAGCGTCCGCGAGCTCGGCGCGACCTTCGTCCCCTTCACGGCCCAGACGCGCATGAGCGGTGTCAACGTCGACGGTCGTCATCTGCGCAAAGGCTCGGCGGACGCGATGGAGGCTTTCGTCCGAGCAAGGGGCGGCTCGTTCCCCGAGCTCGTGAGCTCGAAGGTGAGCGAGATCGCAAAGAAGGGCGGGACGCCGCTCGTGGTCGTCGAGGCGGCGGCGCCCACCGCGCCGGGGACGATCCGCGTCCTCGGGGTCATCGAGCTGAAGGACATCGTCAAGGGCGGCATCAAGGAGCGCTTCGCCGAGCTTCGGCGAATGGGAATCAAGACGGTGATGATCACCGGCGACAATGCGCTCACCGCCGCCGCGATCGCAGCCGAGGCCGGTGTCGACGACTACCTCGCGGACGCGACGCCCGAGACGAAGCTGGCGCTCATTCGCGGGCAGCAGAGCGGCGGCCGACTCGTCGCGATGACCGGCGATGGGACCAACGACGCGCCCGCGCTCGCGCAGGCCGACGTGGCCGTGGCGATGAACTCCGGCACACAGGCCGCGAAGGAGGCCGGGAACATGGTCGACCTCGACTCGAACCCGACGAAGCTCATCGAGATCGTCGAGATCGGCAAGCAGATGCTCATCACTCGTGGCGCGCTCACCACCTTCAGCATCGCGAACGACGTCTCGAAGTACTTCGCGATCATCCCGGCGGCGTTCGCCGCCACGTACCCTCGCCTCGACGAGCTGAACGTCATGCGCCTCGCCACCCCCGAGAGCGCGATCTTGAGCGCCGTCATCTTCAACGCCCTGATCATCATCATCCTCATCCCGCTCGCCCTTCGCGGGATCGCATACCGCCCCATCGGTGCGAGCGCGCTCCTCCGGCGGAACCTGCTCGTGTTCGCTGCGGGCGGCCTCGTGGCGCCGTTCATCGGGATCAAGCTGATCGATCTCCTCCTCTCGGCGCTCCACGCGACATGAGGTCCGCCATGTCCTTCGATTCAGCGCTCGAGCCCCAACCATCCCCAAAGGTCGTCGTCACGGTCGCGTCGCTCGCCGGGAAAGCCATCGGCATGCTCGCGGTGCTCACGCTGCTCACCGGCGTCCTCTACCCGCTGCTCGTCACGGCCGTCGCGGAGGCCGCCTTCCCCGGTCGAGCCCATGGCAGCCTCGTCGTCGAGGACGGCAAGGTCGTGGGCTCGCACCTCGTCGGCCAGCCGTTCTCCGAGCCGCGCTACTTCTGGGGACGGCCCTCCGCGACGGCGCCCGTGCCGTACAACGCGGGCGCATCGGCGGGCAGCAACCTCGGACCGACGAACGGAACGCTGACCGAAACCGCCCGCGCGCGCGCCTCTGCGCTTCACGCCGTCGACCCGACGAACACGCTGCCGGTCCCGGTCGACCTCGTCACTGCGTCCGGCAGCGGCCTCGACCCGCACATCACGCCTGCCGCGGCCGAATACCAGCTCCGACGGGTCGCACGTGCCCGCGGCTTGCCCGAAGACCGCGTGCGGGCGCTCGTGGCGGCCCATACCGAGGGACGCGACCTCGGGCTCCTCGGGGAGCCGCGCGTCAACGTCCTCCTCCTCAACCTCGCCCTCGACCGGGTCGAGCGTGGAGCCGGCGTTCCATGAATGAGCCCTGCCGTGAAGCGCGATGCTCGAGCGCTGGGGCGCCACGCGGCGTGATGCCGACTTGATGTTGCCTCGCTCGAGGACCCACGTTCTCGTCGCGATGACCTTCCACGTCGTACGCAGACAACACCTCTGGTGTATCGACGATCCCCGGCACCAAGTCGGCGGTATCTTCGTCGACCTCGCGAGCGCGATCCGCTTCATCCGACGCCACGCAAGCTCGGCCCGGATCGTCGTGCGAACGCTGCCGATCGGGCCCTGAGCTCGTGCTCGGTCCAAGGCGCGCCTCCAGAACACTCCTCCATCCGCTCCGCCGAACCGTGTCGTCGAGCTCGGGATGCAGGTCGAGATCCGACCCGTGCGATCGTTTCGGCCGGGGCACGCGTGGCGACCGAGCATGACGCACGGCGTCTTTCGAGTTTCCTTGCGGGAGCGACGACCTACGTTCTCGGCGAGGTGTCCGTCATGGTCGACCATTCCGTCCCTCCACTCCCGCCCGCCCATCGCTCACGATGGAGGTATCTGCTCCCGATCGTGTGGTTCGGGCTGGGCGCGCGCCTCGTGGTCGCGTTCGTGCGCGGCGAATCCGTGCGTGAGGACTTCCTGTCGCTCGCCCTCGTCGCGTTCTTCATGACGACCGCCGTGCTCGGAAGCCGGATCTGGCTATGGTTCCACGATCGCTGGGACCACTTCTTCCCAGGGCGACGCGCTCAGCTTCACTCCAGCCGTGCGGAGGGCTGAGGTCCGCCGCGCTCAGCTCTGGATCGGGAGGGCGATCGTGAAGCTCGTACCGTGACTCTCGGGCTCGCGGCGAGTCTCGACCTCGATGCGCCCGCCGTGTGCGGCGACGATCTGCCGGACGAGTGAGAGCGCAAGCCCATCGGCGTGGACAGCCCCGCGCCGGCGCTCGAAGAGGAACGGCAGCTTGTCGTCGGGGATGCCTGGCCCGTCGTCCTGGACGGAGATCGACACGCATTCGGAGCCGAGCTCGCGCGTCACGTGCACGAGGACCGAGCCGCCGACGTCACCGCTCGTCTCGCCGTGCGTGACGTAGCGGAGAGCGTTGCCGACGAGCGCCGTGACCGACCACGCGAGCTTCTCGCGATCGACGCGCAGCCGAGGGACGTCACCGAGCGTCGCGATGCGGAGATCGATCCGCGAACGCGCGGCCTGCTCTACCAGCGGCCGCAGGCTGGCGCGTAGCAGCTCTGCAACGTCGGTCTCTTCGAAGTGGATCGGAACGTTCTGCTCGGGCATCGCTTGCGTTGGGTACCTCTGCGGGTGGTTGGGGCGCGAGCCCCAAGTTGTGTGACACGCATCACGCGTGTCGAGTCGGCGCCTCGCCGCAGCTGTGTCGAGCGTGCGCGCCCGCCGCGACCTCCCGCGGCCTGCGCTCACGAACGCGCCCAGGCGCCCGGATCGTCGCGGCTCTCGGGCTGTCCTCCGCCGACGAGCACGAGCTCCGTGCCCTCGTGGTCGAGGAAGACCGGGTCGAGCGCAGTGAACCTCCGCTTGCCGAACCTGTCCTCGTCGAGCCACGCGGGCTCGGACACATCCACGTCCGGACGCTCGCGGTCGCTCACGCGCCACCGCGACTCGGGATTGAAGACGGCCGCGATGTAGCTCGCGCGCGGCACGATGCGGAGCTGGCGCACGAGCGTGGCCGAGATCCCGCTGTTCTCGATGTCGAGCTCGTACATGAGGTGGGCGTGATCGCGATGCGAGGTGATCGCGTACGTGCCACGGGCGACCTCGATCACTCCAGCCTGGCTCCGTACGCCGCGCGTCCGCGTGGTGTAGCGCCGAGGTCCGAGATCGGAGACGACATGCGCAACCGAGCCGACGCGATCGACGTAAGCCCACGCTCGCTCGCGCACACGCGTATCAGGCAGGCGCTTCTTGCCCACCGAGACGCGACGAACGACGCCACGATTGCGCGGCTCGAGCGTGAAGGAGAAGCGCTGAACGTCTTCGAGGCACGTGGGCACCTCGACCTCGACACGCGGGCGCACGAGGAAGCGGATCCGCCCGCTCTCGACCACGAGGAACGATGCCTCCTCGAGCTCTTGTCGTGTGCGCGTGGGCGTGGGCGTCGACGTGCGCGAGGTTTCGGGCGGCGGCTCGGGCGACGGCTCCTGCGAGGCAGACGCCTCCACGGACTCGCTGCGCTCGATCCCTTCACTCGGCCACGGGTCCTGCTCCAGCTCGGTTCGGACGTCCATAGTGCCACCAATGTGCGGCCGCGGACTTGTGAAGCGAGCGGGAGCGGGATGAGAACCGTAGTTGAGGTCCCGGCGACGGATCAGCCCGACGACGGGTCAACCATGTTTCGAGACGGATCAGCCGCCGTCGCCAGCGCCGGCGTCGCTCGCTCCGGCGTCGAAACCGCCATCGGCAGAAGCATTGCCCGCGTCGGCGTCGTCCACGCCGTCATCATCCCCACCGCCGGCGTCGGGCGCCGGCTCGTACGCGGGATTGTAGCCCGGCATGCGGCAGCCCTTCGGATCGCCGTCGTTGGCGTTCGCTTGCGCCATGCACGCGGTCATCATGCGCGCGACCATCGTCTTGGTCGGGAGGCGGCAGAGTCCGTCCCTGCCCGAAGCGCCGATCCACTTCCAGAGTCCCGAGCTCCACGCGTAGCTCGCGCTCGGATGACCGACCGAGTTGGTCGAAGCGTAGTCGTCGATCCAGCTCCAGAAGGAGCCGCTCCAGCGTCCGCCCTCGAGCTCGCGCATCGCGACGGCCTCGGCCGGAGGATCCGAGAAGATGGCGTTGAAGCGGAAGACCGCCGCCCACTGGCACTTCTTGCCGGTGTCCGTCCCCTGGTCCCAGCTCTTGTTGTTGGGATAGCCAACGTTCGGGTTCTTGAACCAGTCGAGCCCGCGCGTCGAGAAGCCGTTGACCTGCGTGCCCACGGAGGCGTTCGGGACCGGGACGTCGATGTCGGCGACGTTGATCTCGTACTGATTGACGTCCGCGGCCGCGAGCTGGAGAGCCTTGAGCGTGGGATCGCCATCGACCTGCGCCTGGCTGTAGGCGTCCTCGCCTTGCACGGCCTCGTCTTCATCGGCGGTCTGCGAGCAACCGGCGATGATGGCGAACGTACCGAGAACGAGGGCCCAGGGAGCGATGCGAAGGTTCACGAAGCTCTAGCAGAGCACACAACGTACCACACGATCCGGGCTCCCCCGTGACAACGATTTCCATCGGTTACAGGCGTCTGAACCCCCTTGGCTGGATCATCGAGGGCGGATCATGGATGGGACACGGCCCTCTGCGGGCAGTCGCGACTCGACGGGTCAGGGGCTCGGCAGCGGGTGGTTGGGGCGCCTCCGGCCCCACGTCGTCCGTGCCCTTCAACGCTCGTGACCGCGCGGCCGGGCGCGCCAACACATGCAATATTTTGCATATGTTTCACGAACCTGGCGGCCGGCAAGTTTGCTGCCCGTGCCACCGCCGACTAGGTAACCTTCTCGTTCATGCGCGACGCCGAGAGCCTTCGCTTCGACGACGTCGTCACCTTCCTGACGGTCCATCACACGCGCTCGATCTCGGCCGCTGCGCGGCAGCTCCAGGTCACGCCGTCACAGGTCAGCAAGGCGGTGGCACGGCTCGAAGAGTACGTCGGGGTCCAGCTGCTCGCACGTGGCGCACGTGGCGTCGCGGTGAGCATGGCTGGCCTCCGCGTCATCCCGATGCTCGAGGAGATCGCGCGGGGCGTCCGCGATCTGAAGAGCCAGCAGCAGCCCGACGCGACCCCGATGGTGCGCGTCGCGGCCCCGTCGTCGATCCTCTCGTGCGTCGCCGGCGTCCTCGCCCGCAGCTCACGCGGCATGCGCTTCTCCTGTCTGGAGCTCGATCCGGTGCGCACCCGCGCGCTCGCCTTCGAGGACGTCTTCGACGTCGCGCTCCTCGCCGACGATCGGGCGCTCGGTGAGCTCTACACGCACGAGCCGGTGGGCGAAGCCGAGAGCTGCCTCTTCGCTCGGCCGTCGCTCGCGCAGCGGCTCGGGCCGCCGCCGGTCTCACCGGATACCCTCCGCGACGTGCCGTTCGTGATGCCGCTCCTCCTTCAGGACACGCGCCTTGCAGGCGGGCGAGATCTCTGCCCCTTGCCGTTCGAGCACCGCACGGCGGGCCACGCCGCTGCGACGTTCGGCGCTGCGCTCGAGCTGGCGACGAGCTCCGACCAGGTCGTCTTCGGACCGCGCGTCGCCGCGCGCGGTCAGCTCGCACGACGTGAGCTCATCGAGATCGAGGTCGAGGGATGGTCGGTCCACTGGACGATCTACCTCGCGTGTCACACGACCCGGGTGCAGGCGAGGACGGCGCGCTCGGTGAAGACGGTGCTCTCACGCTGGCTCGAAGAGTCGTCCACCGGATCGTGATCGCCGCGCGTCGATCGAGCGTGGACCTCCGTGGCTACGGCGCTTCGACGCGTGGCGTCGCCGCCAGGAAGAGCTCCGTCGAGTCGGCGCGGGCTGAAGGCCCCTCGGGACTCCACTGCGGGGTGGGGGCGCGAACCCCAACTTCAGCCCAGCCGTAGCGGATTGGACGGTAGGAGGCCCGCCGGCGCGCTTTTCGACGTCCGGGGGTCACGAGGCTCCTCCTCGCTGCTAGTAGATGTTGGAGGTCGACAGAATGAACGTCGAACGAGCAAGAGCGATCTGGAAGAGAGCCCTGCCCTACGCCTTGGCCGCGTTCACCCTCGCGGTGGCGGGCACTGCGGCGGCTGAGTATGTGCGGACGGGCGATAGCTGCTGCAAGCCGGGCGCGGCATGCTGCTACCCCGGCTCGCCGTGCTGCGAACACGCGAACAAGGACCACGAACCGCAGCGCTGATTCGTGGGGCGTCCGGAAGCCGAGCTCGACGGCCTGATGGACCGTCTCGCCGACGGAGATCGATCCGCGTTCACGCCTCTCTTCGAGGCGCTGTACCCGCGTGCGGTCTCCGTCGCGCGACGTCGGCTCGACGACGCTCATGCGGAGGACGCCGCCCAGCGCACGATGACCGCCGTCTTCGCGCGGGCGGTCGAGTTCACACCCGGCCGGCCGGTGCTTCCATGGTTCTACGCCATCGCCGCGAACGAGACCCACGCCATCGCGCGCAAGGTCCGCGTCGCGGCGAGCCGCGAGGCGCCTGCAGCCTCGGCGTCGCTGGTACCGGCCGAAGGCGATCCGGAGAGCGCGCTGTCTCGAGCCGAGATCCGCGCGCTCGTGCGCGAGGCGGTCGCCGCGCTCGATCCGCTATCGGCGGCCGCGATCGAGTCTCATCTCGCGGACGACCCGGACGCGGGTCCGCGGTCCCCTGCCCTGCGCAAGCGGCTCTCGCGAGCCTACGCGCGACTTCGCTCCTCGCTCGGAGCGGGAACCATCGGCGCGGAGAAGAGCGCCGTCACCGGGACGAAAGGAGAGTCATGACCGCATACGAGCTTTCGTCCCGAATCGCCCGGCGCGCCTATGAAGGCGCCCGCATCCGTCGCGGCCTCGTTCGCGCGTGTGGGCTCGGCGTGCTGCTCGGCCTCATCGCCGTCGTGGCGATCGGCGGCGGCGCGCTCGCGTGGCTGCCGGTGTTCGCTGCGGTGTGGACGTTCCTCGAATGGCGAGGCGGCGCGCTCCTCCGCGGCGGCCGGGTCGGCGCGCTCTTCGGTGCGCTCGTCGCGCTCGTACCGACGAGCCTCTTCATGGCGTGCTGCCGTCTCGGCTGCTCGATGGCCGGCGGCGTGTGCTGCAACACTTCGCGTGCGTGCGCGGGCATCGGCGCGCTCGTCGGCCTCGGATTGGCCGCGCTCCTCGCCCGCCTCCCGGCACAGGAGCGCTCGCGGGCGACACTGGGCGCGGCCCTCGGCGTCGTGGCCACCGCCGTCCCGCGATGCGCGGGCCTCATGGTCGGTGAGGGCCTCGGCCTCGTCCTCGGGCTCATCGTCGGCACCGCAGCCGCCGGCGTCGTGTGCACGGTGGTCGATCGCATCCGCCAGCCGGCAATGTGATCCGCGCAGGCGTTCACTCCGTCGCGACGCGGTAGCGAACACCGAGCTCGGTGAAGTCGCCTCCGACGAGCCCGAGGCGATCGGGGCTCGAGAGCGTGGTGACGAAGCTCCCGCGCACGTCGAAGCTGCGGCTGAGCTGGATCCGGAGGACGGGCCCGAAGCGGATCGTTCGCGAGTCGTCGCGCTCCGGTACGGCGAGGACGTCGAGCACCGGTCCGATCGAGTGCTGGTTGCGCGACCCGAGGCGGAAGACGTAGCCGCCGCGCACGCGCCAAACCCACGGCGGATCGACGATCACGCGGAGCGTCTCCTCGAAGACGTACGAGCCTCCGGGCACGCCACGTACCGCCGAGATGCTCGCCATCGCGAGGATGTCTCCCGGCCCGACAGGAAGCGCGGAGCTGACCTCGGCCTCGACCGTGTAGTAGCGCGCCGGATCGTTCGCCGTGGAGTCGAGGTCGAGCCGGTTGTAGCTCTCCTTCGGCTCGAGGAACGCATGCCGGAACGCCGCGAAGTAGCGCGCTCCGACCCGGAGGTCGACGTACGGGAGCGCGAACCGCGCGCCGCCGTAACCGCCGTAGCCCCCCGCCGACACGAGCGGGTTCGCCTCGAGGCCGAGCCACGTGTTGAACGGCATCCCGTAACCGACATGACCACGCGGCCGGAGGTACAGGTAGCCCGCGTCGAGCGTGAGCGCCGCGAAGGTCCGCGGAGCGCCTTCGCTCCAGGATCGGTGCATCGCCGGATCGACCAACGCATCGGCATGCGGAGGCCCCAGCTCGGGGATCGATCCACCGTGGCTGGTCTCCAGCGCGGACGACGCGCGCGGCACGGCGAGCGCCGACGTGACGAGCCCGAGCGTCACGAGCCGCTTCAAAAGGTCCCCGCGATGCCGATGCCGCGCCCGACCGGAGCGAGACGCCACTCGATCGTGCCGGCGCTCGGCTCGGTCGAAGAGCGCCGGAAGTGCAGGAGCGGTACCGCGAGGCCGACCGTGGTGCCGACGAGAGCGCCGATTCCGGCGTCGGACGCGTAGTGCATGTCGCTCATCACGCGGAACAGGCCGGTCATCGCCGCAACGGTGAAGCCGCCCGTGCACGTCAGGATGTCTCCGGGGCTGCCGAGCAGACCGAGCCCGAGATGGTTCGCACAGAGGAGCCCCGCGCTCGTGAAGGCGAGCGTCGCGTGGCCGCTGAAGAAGCTCCGGTAGCGGACGCCGGGATCGCAGTCGACGCTCTCGTTCGGGATCTCCGTCCCGCACAGCCGCCCGAACGGCCGCTCGCGGCTCGCGGCGACGTTCGCGACCCCTTGTATCGCGGCGGCCAGCGCGAACGCCTCCGCGCTCACGAGCGCCATCTCCCGCGCGAGGTCCGCGCGCCCGCGATGCCACCACGCAGTGACGAGCGCGTCGACGAGGAACGGCCAGGTCGATGCGAGCGACACGCCCACGTCGCTGAGGTCACGAAGCCAGTACCGTCCGCGGAGCGATCCGGCGCGCAGCGCATCGCGCACGTCCTCGTCGAAGCCGATACCGCCGCGCCAGTGCCGCGAGTGAGGCGACGTCACTGCGGCCCCGAAGACGACGCCGGTGGCGATGCCGGTGACGACGAAGTCGGCGGTCCCGAAGTGGAGCTCGCGCTTCGGATGCCAACGCGTGTCATCCGCGTGATCGAGCGCACGGGCAGGAGGCTGGAGGGCGGCGACGGACGGCGCCGGCGGCGCTCCCGTGGAGGCCTCGCTGCTGCCCGCCGGCGTCGCCGGCGATGGTTCGGGGAGGAGCGTCTGTCCGCGTGCGCTCGTCTCCGTCAGCACGAGTGCGCACGCGACGGCGAGCGCAACCCACCCTGCACGACTCGTCGACTTTGCGCGCGGCTCGACCAAGACGGAGATAGAGCGCTGGTATCACGAGAAGGTCGAGGATTGTAGAGGTGACGAGGCCCACGGGCCGGGAGGCGGGGCCGCTCACTCGCGCGGCCGGTGCGAGCTCGACGCTCGGCGTCCGGATCTCGCCGGCGACTCGCGAGGGATCGCTCGCGCCGAGCTCCGCCCCACCCGCGCGCTCTTCGCCGCGTAGTCGAGCCCGCCCGGCGTGAGCACCGGCAAGGTCTGCCCGTCCGGCGCGCGCCTCGAACGTGACGCGCACCGCTGCCAACGTGCGACGCGCGCCGTGGCGTCTCGGCACGGCGCGCAGCGCGCCGGCGTACTCTTTCTCGGCGAGCATGTGCCCGCGGCGCTCGACGGATCTGGAGCCGAACGCCGTCTCGGGACGCGGGCACGCACGATGCACGAAGGGCATGCGGAGAGGTGCATCGTGTTCGTCACGCAACCAAAGCCGCCGGAGGAGCCCGAGCCGATTCGGCACGTGCCTCATCCCGTGCCGAGCCCGAGCGATCCGCCGTCGCCGAACGCACCTCAACCGGACAGCCCGCTTCCGCTCGAGCGCAGTCCAGCGCGGGAGACCGGAGCAGAGAGGACCACGTCGCGATGATGAAAGAGCAGGTCAAGCACGACACGAGCGTCGTCAAGCTGGACTCCTCGCGGTCACCGCGCGGACCGATGGGCGAGAAGTACCTCGCGTCCGGCGTACGCCTCTCGATGCGCCTCTGGGACGCCGAGCCCGTGACGACCGAGAGCGAAGCTCGCGTGGGCGAGAGCGAACGCGACTACGAGGTCGTCGGGTATGTCGTCTCCGGCTCAGCGTTGCTGCACATCGAGGGTCAGGTCGTGAGGCTCGATCCCGGGTCCTCGTACGTCGTGCCCCGCGGCGCGCGGCACTTCTATCACGTGCTGGAGCCGTTCACGGCGATCGAAGCGACCTCTCCTCCGGCCCAGGTCCATGGCCGCGACGCGCCGCTCTCGCATCGGATGACCGAGGACCCGACGCGCGCGGAGAAGCTCTGATCCACATGTCCCGCGCCTCGCGCTCCCTGGTCACGGCGGCGATCGTGCTCGGCGCGCTCGTCGTCATCTTCGCCTGCCGGCCTCCACCGGGGAGCGCACCGACGACGACGACGACACTCACAAACGCGGAGCTCGGCTCGTCGTCGAACGACGAGGCGATCATGCGCATCACGACCGCGCGCTGCGAGCGTGAGCTCGCATGCAACAAGATCGGAAAGGACCGCGCCTACGAGGATCAGCCGACCTGCCTCGAGCGGATCGGCGAGCTGATGGACCAGGAGGCGGGCAAGAATGCCTGCCCGTCGGGCGTCGACGCACTCGCCGTCTCGACCTGCCTGCTCGAGATCCAGCGCACTCCCTGCGGCGGCGAGCTCGAGCAGTCGACGAACGTGCCGACGTGCACGAAGTCCGTCCTCTGCCTGCAGCACTGAAGAGCCCCGTCTCACGGGCGTCGTCAGCCCGGCGCCCGCTCGAGCAACGAGAGTCCGCCGTAGACAGCGCCATAGAGCTGCGCGTCCTCACCGAGCGCCGACACGACGAGGTGCGGGATCGCGCAGACGTGTCCTTCGAGCTGGGCATGCACTCGCCGCAGCAGGACATCGCCTGCCTCCGCCGTACCGCCGCCGAAGACGATCGCCTCCGGATCGACGACGGTGACGATGGCGAACACGGCGATCGACACGAGCTCCGCCACCTCGTCGGCGAGCTCCTCGAGACGAGGGTCGCGCGCCGCCCCCGCAAGCGCCTCCGCCGGCGCCAGCGCTTCGCTCACGAGGACGTTCGCATGCGCCGCGATCACCTTCCCGCCGATGCGGTCCCCGAGCTTGATGCCCGCAGGTCCGGGCGCGCAACCGAGCTCGCGGAGATCGCCGAGCTCGCCCGCGGCGGCGTGAGCACCGCGCAGGAGCTTGCCGTCGACGACGACGCCCGCGCCCACGCCGGTACCGAGCGCGAGGAAGACGAAGTCGCTCATCGCTGCCGCAACGCCACGCCACCGCTCCGCGAGCGCAGCCGCGTTGGCGTCTTGCTCGACCGACGTGTTCACGCCGAGCCGTTCGGTGACCATCTCGCTGAGCACGACGTCGCGCCATTGCCGAAGCTTGCCTGCGCAGATGACCCGTCCACGCCTGTCGACCAACCCCGGGACCGCCAGGCCGGTCGCCCGGAGCTCGCTGCGCTCGCGCGAAGCGCCCGCGATCAGGGCTTCGGCCGTCGCTGCGAAGCGCTCGACGAGGACGCTCGGAGCCTCTTCCGTCGGCGTCGGGAAGCGCGCCACGGACACGAGCTCGCCCGCACCGATGTCGTAGAGCCCAACCGCGGTCTTCGTTCCGCCGACGTCCCCACCGACCACGAGGCCGTGGCCGTACTGCTCCTCGTCTGAAGGGCGCGTCGTCAAGCGGACGGCGGCCATCGTGCACCACGCATGCCGTCATGCCGGCGCGAGCCCGGCGCAGCGCATGCAGGTTCCCCCCTCGAGCGTATCGTTCGGAGGTGAAGCATGCGCTGCGAACAGCTGATGAACACCGACGTCGCGTTCGTGCGGCCGAGCGAAGACGTCCGCCGGGCCGCCATGTTGATGAGGTCCCGCAACGTCGGGTTCCTCCCGGTCTGCAGCGACGAGCGCAAGGTCGTCGGCGTCATCACGGACCGAGACATCGCCGTGCGTTGCGTCGCCGAAGGAAGACCCGTCACGACCGAAATTCGCGAGGTGATGACGCGCGAGATCGTCGCGTGCCGTCCCGAAGACGACATCGAGACGGCGGGGCGCGCGATGATCCGTCATCAGCGCAGCCGCATCGTCTGCCTCGGGGAACATCAGTACCTCCTCGGCGTCATCAGCCTCTCGGATCTGTCACGAGCCGGGCTCGAGTCCGGCGCAGCGGCCGTGCTCGAGCGCGTCAGCGAACGCGAGTCCGCGCCGCCGCGATGGGCCGGTCGCCCCGCCACCGAACCGCGGCCGAGTGGCCAGGGCGCGCACGCCGGCGTCAAAGGTCCGCGGTGACGACGAGAGTGCCGAGCTCGCGCTTGCGTGGCGCAGCGGATCGCGAGCGCGTCGCGCTCCAGTGGTCCATCGCCTCGACGTAGAGCGCCGCATGCTCGCGCGCCATCCGCCCCGAGCTCCAACGCATCCGTGCACGCTCACGGCAGGCCCTACGATCGATCGCCCCCACGTCCCGGATGCGACGCGACATCTCGTCGACGCTGTGGACGAGAAAGCCCGTGAGACCGTCCTCCACGACCTCGGGTGCCGCGCCGGACGCATACGCGATGACCGGCGTCCCGACGAGCATCGCCTCGATCATGACGAGGCCGAACGGCTCCTCCCACTCTCTCGGCGAGAGGAGCGTGCGCGAGCTCGAGAGGAGCTCGACTCTGCGCTGGTCGTCCAGATTGTCGATGCAAGTGATGCCGGCGCCGAGCCTGGGCGCGATCGCGCGGTCGAAGTGCTCCGGATGCGGCGGCCCCGCACCGCCGAGCGCGAGCGGGGTCCGGGTTCGTCGAGCGGCCTCGATCGCGATGTGCGCTCCCATCTCCGCCGTGAAGGGCCCCACGTACGCGCAGCGCCGGCCCCCCTTCCCGAGCGGATAGCGCTCCACGTCGAGGCCATGGTGGATGACGGCACGGAACGGCACCTCCCAGGCGAGCTCGACCTGTCGTCGCGAAACCGCAACGAACGAGACCTCGGGATACGCCGTGTAGTGCACGGATCTCTCGGCGTCGCGATCGTGATGCACCGTCGCCACCGTCGGGATCGGAACGAAGTTGGTGAACGGCAGCGCCTCGGGCTCGTTGACGTGAACGAGATCGAACTCGTCGAGGGTGGCGATCTGCGCCCACGCCGCGCTGGCATGTCGTAGGGCGGCGAGCCTGTCCGGTGACCAGACGGACCGCGCGAAGACGGCGGGCGCTCCGACCACCTCCGTCGCTCTGCCGGTGGCGAAGACGGTCGGTCGATGTCCCAACTTCCGGAGCTCGCGTGCGAGCTCCGCGACGACGAGCGCCGTTGGTGCGTAGTCGTTCGGTGGGCTCGCGCGAGAGCTCGTCGACATGAGCGCGACGCGGAGCGATCGCTTCGTGCTGACAACTCCCTGTGCCATGCGTACTCGCCTGCGCAGCCACTGCCTCGCTCGGCGGCGCCGCCGCGTGCACGCAGTACGCCACGCGGCCGCCACGTGAGCACGCCCACTCCGACGAGTCGCGACGCCGGAGGAGCGCCCTAACCGCCACACGCTGGTGTGGTCGTGTTCGATCACCCGCCGACGTCCGCGTTCACACCGGGGCAGCGTGCCGGCGCGCAGACTTCGGCGACCGCACTCACTGCGGCGCGACACCACGTTGCGCTCACGAGCCCGAGTGACATCCTTGACGACAGTGAATCGCGATGCGAGGAGCGGTCGGCGCAGCGACCAGCTGGGCGCCAAACGCGCCACGAGCTCAGGCACCCAAACGCGCTTCGCGCTCCCGGTGATCCTCATCGTCGACGACAACGAGGACAATCGCGATCTGTTCGCGATGATGCTCTCGCGACTCGGATACGAGATCGAGCTCGCGATCGACGGGCAGGACGGTGTCGAGCGCGCGCGAGCCGTACGCCCGAGCGTCATCCTCATGGACCTCGCGATGCCGAACATGGACGGCTTCGAGGCCACCCGGTGGATCCGCGCGATCCCGGAGCTCGCCTCCGTTCGAATCATCGCGGTGACCGCGTCGTACGACACCGTGAGCGCCCAGCGGGCACGGGCAGCGGGCTGCGACGAGGTCCTCGCAAAGCCGTGCGCCCCCGAAGACCTCACGGCGTGCGTCGAGGCCGGACTCCCGGCGAGCCATCGCTCACGCGACGCGAGCTGATCCTGAAGTCGACGCGCACAGACGGCATACCTGTGCGGGTGGTCGGGTCGCGAGCCCCACGTCTCCGTCGGGTCGGACCGCTCGGGCAGCCGCCGGGACGCAAACGTCGAGACGCGCCCAGCGATCCGGCTGGGAACCACCGACCGCGAGGTGTCGGTGCGGTCTGGCGCATCGCTTGCTCAGGCCCTCGACGTGAAATCCAAGCTCGAGCAGCTGACGCGCGAGGCGCGGCAAAGCACGGAGCGCGCACGCGAGCTTCGCGAACGTCTTCGCGAAGCGACCGCAAACGTCGACAGCCTCGTCGGAGAGGCACGCTCGACGCTGAAGCGCGCCGTCGCGCTCCTCGAGAGCGAGGGGCTCCGCGGGCAGACGAGCGGCGCCTCCCCGCGCGTCAATCACGCCAAGTCGCCACGCGACGTGACACCGCGCGACGATGGACACGCGACGGCGAAGCACCGAACGCGCGAGTAGAGCTGGCTCACGGAAGAGCCAGCCCCACGGCCCCGCCCCCCGCCGTACCCACAAAACCGAAAGGTCCCGGAGGAGCTCATCCTCTCAGGACCAGTCGGGGCGAGAGGATTCGAACCTCCGACCCCTAGACCCCCAGTCTAGTGCGCTAACCAGGCTGCGCTACGCCCCGGGCCACTGCGCTATCTGCACAGCGGGGCGCACCCTACCCGCCACGCTCCGGCCTCGCAAGCGAGAACTGCGCGCTGGTGTCCCAAATTGGGGCTCGCGCCCCAACAACCCGCAGTCGACGCCCCAACGACCCGCAGTCGAGGCCCCAACCACCCGCAATCGAGGCCCCAACCACCCGCGGTCGATGCCCCCAAGGCCCGCAGCGAGCGCCGCGCCGGCCCGCAGCGCTGAGCTTTCGGACCGCGCGGGCGTGAGGCTCGCGCCCGATTCGACGCCGACTTCTGTCGAGCTCGAGCGCGGGCGCCCACCAACGGCGATACGCGCTCGAGTCATCTGGCTCAACCGTGAGCTCCGGCCCGAAGCGCGCGTCGGAGCTGGAGCGCGTTCACGATGACCGAGACCGAGCTGAGGCTCATCGCTGCCGCGGCGAGCATCGGGCTCAACGTCACGTGGAGGAACGGGTACAGCAGCCCCGCGGCGACGGGGACGGCGAGCGCGTTGTAGCCGAACGCGAGGAGCAGGTTCCCGCGGATGTTCTTCATCGTGGCGCGCCCGAGACGGATGGCGCGTACCACTCCGCGAACATCACCCTTCACGAGCGTCACGCTCGCGCTCTCGATCGCGACGTCGGTCCCTGTGCCCATGGCGACGCCGACGTCGGCGGTCGCGAGCGCGGGCGCGTCGTTGATGCCGTCACCGGCCATCGCGACGACAGCGCCTTTGGTCTTCAGCTCCCGAATCGCGTGCGCCTTCTGGTCGGGGAGCACCTCGGCGATGACGTCGTCATCTGCGAAGCCGAGCTCGCGCCCGACCGCACGGGCGCTCGTCCGGGCGTCGCCCGTGATCATCACGACCCGCAGGCCCATCCTGCGCAGGGCGGCGAGCGCCTCCTTCGCCAGCGGCTTGATCGTATCGCTGATGGCCCACGTGCCGGCGAAGCGACCGTCGACCGCGACGAACGAGACCGTCGCTCCGTGCATGCGATGCTGCTCGGCGCGCTCCAGCGTGCCCGCCGGAAGCTCGATGCCGTGCTCCTCGAGCAGCACCCGCGTGCCGAAGAGGACGCGAGCCGTGCCGACGTTCGCGTCGATGCCCTTCCCGCGCACGGCGCGCACGGTGACCGGCCCGCTCGCCGGGCGCACGCCTTCCTCGGCAGCGTGCTCGACGACGGCGCGCGCGAGTGGATGCTCGCTCGCCTGCTCGGCGGCGGCGACGAGCGCGATCGTCTCGCCACGCGGAGTGCCCGGCTCGAGGTCGACGGCGCTGACGCGCGGCTTGCCCTCCGTGATGGTGCCGGTCTTGTCGAGAGCGACGGTGGTGACCCGTCCGAGGGTCTCGAGCGCGTCGGCGTCTTTGACGAGGACGCCGGAATGCGCGCCGGTGCCCATCGCGACCATGATCGACATCGGCGTCGCAAGCCCGAGCGCGCATGGGCACGCAATGATCAGCACCGACACGGCGGTGACGAGGGCGTGCGCGAGACGCGGATCGGGACCGAAGGCGTACCAGGCGACGAACGTCCCCGCCGCGATGACGATCACGGCCGGCACGAACCACGCGCTGACGCGATCGACGAGGCGCTGCACTCGCGCCCGGGAACGCGCCGCCTCCCCGACCATCGCGACGATGTTCGAGAGGAGCGAATCCCGCCCCACGCGCTCGACCTCCATCACGAGCGCGCCGTCCCCGCCGAGCGTGCCGCCGGTGACGCGGTCGCCGGCGCCTTTCTCGACCGGCAGCGGCTCGCCGGTAATCATCGACTCGTCGACGTACGAATGCCCCGACAGGACGACGCCGTCGGCGGGGATACGCTCTCCCGGACGCACGCGCAGCCGGTCGCCGGCGACGACGTGCTCGATCGGAACATCCTCCTCGGTCTCATCCTCGCGGATCCGCCGGGCGGTCTTCGGCGCGAGCTGGAGGAGCGAGCGGATCGCGCTCGACGTCCGGCCGCGCGCGCGGAGCTCCATGACCTGCCCCAGGAGGACGAGCGCCGTGATCACGGCCGCGGCCTCGTAGTAGAGGTGCACGCCTCCGTGCGCTCGCATCGACTCCGGGAACACCCCGGGCAAGAGGGTCCCGACCAGGCTGAAGAGGAACGCCGCGCTCGTTCCAAGCGCGACCAACGTGAACATGTTGGGCGCTCGGTTCCGAACCGAGCTCGCTGCACGCACGAAGAAGGGCCAGCCGCCCCAGACCACGACCGGCGTCGCAAGCACGAGCTCGATCCAGGCGAGCAGCCCGGGGCCGATCGCGTGGCGCACCGGATCCCCCGGGATGACGTCGGACATCGCGAGGAAGAAGAGCGGGACCGTCAGCATCGCGGAGACGACGAAGCGCCGCTGCATGTCGGCGAGCTCGGCCTTCGCTGCCGGATCCTCTTCGGCGCTCAGGGTCTTCGGCTCGAGCGCCATCCCGCACTTCGGGCAATCGCCAGGGCCGAGCTGAACCACCTCCGGGTGCATCGGGCAGGTGTATTCGGTCGACGCTTCCTCCGGCGTGGGCGGCTTCGGCGGCTTCGGCTTCAGGTACGCGTCCGGGCTCGCGCGGAACTTCTCGAGGCAGCGAGGACTGCAGAAGTAGAAGCGCGCCCCGGCGTGCTCGAACGAGTGCTTGGCCGTCGCCGGATCGACGCTCATCCCGCAGACGGGATCGTTCACGTGCTCCCCGGACGCCGCGACCGGCGAGGACCGAGAATGGGAGCTGGAGCGTCGTGCGGGCGGTACGGGCGTGGACATGGGCATCCTCCTGCCCCGCTGACGCAGGAGCACCGCGCTTCGTTACACCCGCCGCCGAGCGAAATTGCACGGCGCGGCTCGCTCCGATCGGCTCAGCTGAGGCGCAACGCAAATCGCTTGCGCCGTCCTCGCTCGAGTCGAAGGGACGGTGCTCCGCCCCTCCCGCGTCGACCGCGCGAATCGGAGGAGGTCCAACCAGCCGGTCTCTGGGCGCTCACGCCGGCGCAGCGGTGGCACTGCCCCCAAGCCGCTCGCACAGCGCCTCGACCTCCGCCGGTCCGACGCCGAACCAGGAGCGTAGCTTGCGGACGGTACGCGCAATCGCCGGCGCGCTCGCTCGGACCTTGACGTTGGCGCCCGCGATGGCCGCGGCCCGACGCATCGCCTCCGCGACCTCCATCAGCTCGGAGGGAACATGGACCACGCCTCCGCGTAGCTCGCTGAAGAGGAGGGCGAACCGGATCGAACGCGTGAGCGCGGCACGGGACGTCAGCTCCACCCGGCGCCCTCGCGGGAGCCACACCGAGCCCGCGGTGTGCAGGTTCATCGCGTCGGCGAGCTCGTCGATCAACGCCGGAGAGCGCACGATGGTGGTGTCGACTCCGTCACGGTGCAGCCGGCGCTCGTCTTGCGGCCGGGCGGAGGCGAGCGGCTCGACGAGGACGACGTGACTCACTCCGCGCGCATACGCGACGCGGATCACGTCGCGTGTCCGCGCAGCGTTCGCCATCGCCACACCGCGCGCATCGAGGAGACGAGGCTCGGGAACGTACAAGATCACGTTGCAGCCAATGGCCTCGGTGAAGAGCTCGCTGGCAGGATCTGCGCGCCGCACATCCTCGTCGAGCCCCTCGAGCGCTTCACTCACAGCCGTCGCGACATGACCGGGCGAACACAGTACGAGGATCACGACTCCCTCCCTCCTCAGCTCTCTGGCCCGCTCGGGCCACTCTCTTCCGTCGCTTCCCTGGATGTCTCTCTGGGCCGGCTCTCTGCGGTGGTTCTGGGACTTGCCTGCGAGGCGCGCCTCCCGCGTCAGGGGGTCGCCGTCGGGCCGTCGAGGAGAGCGAGCTGCCAGCGGCGACGGCCGATCTCGACCTCGCCGTTCCGGCTGAGCGGCCACGCACGTGTGGCCCGCCGGGGGCTCAAGCGTGCGTCGCAACCCCACGCGACAGAGGAGCTTCGCTCTCCATCATGCGGCGACACTCGTCGGCGCAATCGCGGCAGGCTTCGGCGCACGCGCGACAGTGCTCCATCTCGTGCTCGTCGCATTCGGCAGCACACGCATCGCACGCCTCTGCGCAGGCGCCCGCGATCGCGGGACTGAAGCTGCTCCCTCTCGCGAGAAATGCAGCAACGAGACGGCAGAGGTCCGCGCAGTCGCGGTCGAGACGTATGCATTCGACCAGCGCCTCGACGTCGTCTTCGTCGAGGCAAGCGTCCGCGCAGTACTCGCACGCCTCCGCGCACTCGTTGCACGCTTCGATGCAGCTCGCAATGCGTTCCTGGTCCATGAAGGTCCTCCTCCGTCACGTAGACGGGGATGCACTGCATGTACCGACACCGGGAGCTGGAGTATTCGATGGGGCACGGGCACGCCGGCGATCCGATCAGCACGGGCAGAGAGGGACAGTGCGCGATCTCGCCCGTTCGATTCCACGACCCGCGCGCCGGCGCCCACGCAAGGGGGCGCGCCTCGAGCACCGCAGTGGCGCTTCGGCCCGCGTCGAATGCCGAACGACCTCGCTTGCTCGCGTCTATCGCTTGCGTCCGAGCGCCTTGCCGTCGCCGTCTGCGTCGATCCAGATCGGGCCGGACATCGCCCACGGAGCGATCTCGGAATCGTCGCCCGAGAGGACCGGCCGCATCGGCGTCGTCCCGCTCACGATGACGTGGAGCGCATCGTCCTCTTTCGGCCGCACCTTGAACGACGCCTCCGCGACGAGCGCCCCCGTCACGGTCTTCCTGGAGGTGAGCGTCACCGGCGGGATCGCCGGATGGGAACCGCGGACGAGCCGGACCTCGGCCTTCTCGACGACGACCCACGGTGCGGTCGTCACCGTGACCTTCACGTCGACCACCCCGCCGCGCGGGTTCGCGACGCCGCCGATCCCGACGCCGCCGGCGGACACGGTCATGAACGGCCCGTTCGACAGGACGACGTCTCGCGTCTCGCGGATGGCCTTCACGAGCTCCGTCGAGCGCGCGGAATCCCACGCGGCGAGCGGTGAATCCGCCGCCGATCCGAGCCGCACGAACGTCCGCGGATAGCCCGCCTCCTCTCCCACGATCCCGTGCGTGTCGGTGTCGGCGATCGGCGTCACGGGATGGCTCGTGCGGAGGAGCGCGAAGTAGTCCTCGAGGACCTTCGTGCGATGGGCGACGACGCGGCCGTTCCACACCTCGATCGCGTCGAAGTCCGCATCGTATCCGGGCTCGGTGCCGGCGCCGGTCTTCGGATCGAAACCGAGCTGATCGAAGTAGCCGTTCTTGCCCGAACGCGGATGATTGATCTGGAGGACGTGCGGCCCACCCGGGAGCGCTCGCGCTTCCGCGAAGACCTCGCTCGCGAGCCGGTCGCGGACCACGGGCGCGCCGCTCCGCGGCTTGTCCGGCTGCGGCGTCAGCGGGAAGATGTTGGCGTGACCGAAGGGCTTCTTGCTCGCATCGCTCGTGAGCTCGTCGCCGGCGATCTGGACGAGCCAACTCGAGAGGCCGAGCTCCTTCACGATCGGCGCGAGGTCGGCGATCGCGTTGTGCTCGGAGGCGACGGCGACCTCGACACCTTCGACGGCATTTGCGAGGACGCGATCGCGCGTCGCCACCGGGGCGTCGGCGCTGAGGATCGAGTGCTGGTGGAAGTCGGCACCGACGTAGCCCGGCGTGTCGACGACGCGACGAAGGACGAACGGAGGCGGGGCGACCCCCGGTACCGTGATCGTCGTGGACGCGAGATCGTACTCCGGCCCGCGCGACCCGGTGATCCGATAGCGCCCGTGCGGCAGCGGCACCGCGAGTGACTCGGACGGGCGGAGCATGACGACGTTCTTCGCAAGGCCCGCGACGTGGGCCGGCCCGAGGTCGGGAGCGGCGGTGCCGTCCAGCCCCTCGATCGTGAGCTTGCACGGCACGGGAGCGGCCTCGCCCTTCGTGCCGGTCGGCGGAGCTTCCTGACACGGGCCGAGCACGACCGAGCCGGCATCGGACACGGCGAGCGTCGCGCGGCTCACCGCGCCCTTCTTCACCTCGATCGCGACCTTCTTGCCGTCGCCCCGACGGCCCACGCTCGGCACATACGAGACGAGCCACTTGCCGGACGGGATCTCGCCGCCGAAGAACTCACCGTCCCTGGTCGCGACGATCGTCATGACCTCCGGCACCGTGCTGGTCGCGAGCACGACCTTCGCGCCGGCGAGCGCCTTCACCGGAGCGCCCTTCGCATCGGTGAGGGCGATCTCGACGGCGCCCACGTCACCGCCGGAGGAATGCGTCAGCTCGGAGACGATGCTCGCCACGTCGGGACGCACGCCGACGACGAATACGCGCTCGTAGGTCACGGACCGACCGGGCTCGAGCTCGACGTCCTTCTGCTGCTCGGTGTCGGTCCACGCGCCGCCGCTGATGGCGGCGATCTCGCCGTCGGTCGACGTGATCGCATAGCTCGCGAAGCGGCCGACCGCGCCGACGAACGGGCCCTTCGACGGCCCCTTGAAGCCGACGGCCTTGCCGGGCGCGAGCTTCTCCGTGCCGCCCCACTGGATCGCGTCGCCGAGCCCGAGCCCGGTGACCTTCGCCTTCCCTTCGTTCGTCAGCGTCGTCCGGATGTGGAGCGCGCGGTCGCTCGGACCGAGACGGAACTGGGTCACGACACCGATCGATGCGTCGTAGAGCTCCTTGCCATGGGACTCGACGACGGCGGTGCCGTCTGCCTCCACGCGCGCGTCGATCTTCGTGTAGACGCCCTGCCTCGGGAACGCGCCGAAGTACGTGAAGAGCTGCCCCAGCTCGTCCTTCCTCGTCTTCGCGTCCGCGGCGTCGATGACGTTGCCTCCGGACTCGGCGAAGCCCGCCCCGCCCCCGAGCCCGTCGACGACGAACACCACCTCGTCGTTCTCGAGCACCCAGTCACCGGGCTTGCCGGTCGCGTTCGGACCGCCGAGCTCCTCGCCCGCGCGCATTGGATGGACGCGCGCGCGTGCTTTCGCCTGACCGGCCTTGCTCGGAACGAGCTCGACGCGTCTCGAAGCGCCCGGGCTCACCTGGCCCTGTGGTGTGTGGCCGGTCTCCTTCGGGCAGCCGGCGAGCGCGCCACCACCGGCAACGCACGCGACGAGGACGAAGAGTCGGCTCCGCACGAACGACACCGAAGACACCGCTCCCCTCGCCAACGTCCGCCTCAACTGGACCGCAACGACGCGAGGAAGCGAGCGAGCGCCTGCGCCTTCTGGACGAGCGTCACCACCTCGATCTGCTCGTCGTGCGTGTGGAACCCGATGCCTCGCGGACCGAGGCCGTCGATCGACGCGATGCCCATCGCTCCCGAGGTGCTCGCGTCCGAGCCGCCGCCGATGAGCCCGGCCTCCCCGGAAGCGAGCCCCGACGCGCGGGCGCATGCCGCGTAGGCATCCATCAGCTTGACGCTCGCATCGGTGCGCTCGAGCGGAAGGCGCGCGACGCCGCCGCTGAGCTCGAAGCGCGAGCCCGGCACCGCGGCGGCGCACTCGTCGGCCGCCTTCTTGATCGCCTCGATCAGCGCCTCGGCGTCCGCGCGTGACTCGAAGCGAAGGTCGACGAGCGCCTCGGCGCGATCGGGCACCGTGTTCTTGCTCGTGCCGCCGGCGATCTTGCCGACGTTCACCGTCACGCCGCGCTCGTAGCTCGTGAGCGACTGCACGCGATCGACGAGCTTTGCGAGCGCCCACAGAGCGTTCACGCCTTCCTTGTGCGCATTGCCGGCGTGCGCCGCCTTCCCGTGCGCGACGATCGTCATCGCGCCCGTTCCCTTGCGCCTCGTGATGACGAGGTCGCCCTTGCGCCCCGCCTCGAAGACGAGCGCGCCCTGCGCTCCCTGGATCGCATCCCGGATGATCGACTGCCCTTCCGGCGAGCCAACCTCTTCGTCCGCGACGATGACGACGCGCATCCCAGGAAGCGACGTCAGCACTCCGGCCGCTGCGAGCGCCCTGAGCGCCCACGCGACGACGACGAGGCCACCTTTCATGTCGAGGACTCCGGGGCCTCGCGCGAGATCGCCGTCGCGCTTGAACCCCTCGAACGTCCCCGGCGGGAAGACGGTGTCGAGATGCCCGACGAGCGCGATCGGCGGCTCGCCGCGGCTCGTCCAGATCGAGCTGACGACGAGGTGATCGGCGAACTTGCCGCTCGCCGACTTCGAGCGAGACGCGGCGAGGCCGTCGATCGCGAACAGCTCCTCGAGCATCTTGCCGACGGCATTGCCGCCGTCGACGTTCTCGGTGAACGAGTTGATCGAGACGAGCTCTGCGAGCGCCGTCTCCATCGCCTTGCTCTGCTCGCCCAGCCACTTCGCTGCGTCGTCCGCTCCGCTCATCGACGCGGACTATACCCCCTCGGATCGCGGGAGAGAGCCGGAGAGAGCCGGAGAGAGCCGAAGCGTTCGCTCAGCAGGGACGGGTCTCCGATGAGCCTCGTGATGCCGCAGCGCGGCAGAACCGTTTGCGTTCTGTTTTTACAGAATGTACAGTATTCGCAGGTACCCACTCGAAGCTCACGCACGGCAGCCCACCACACGACGGTCGAAGGCCCAGGCGACCTCGACGTGTCGAAGCCAAGGAGAATGACGATGGCCACGCTCCCCGTGGTTCCCCCGAACGTCGAAGACTCCCCCAAGCGCGCCGCAACGCCGCGCGCAGGCTCCGATGGCTACACGGGGCCGAGCTTCGGAGCCGCTGAAAACGTTCGCAGCGTGCGCGAGGAGCGGCGCTCGGAGGAGAAGCAGCTCGTCACGCAGGCTTCGTCGCCGCGAGGGCTCACCGAGGAGCGCCGCAACGCCGTTCGCCAGAAGGCGCTGGCCGAGATTCCCTGGTGGTACAACCCGTACGCGCACCTCGCCGCGACGACGGGCATCGGCCTCGCCGTGCTCGTGGCGAGCGTCGTCGCCATCGCGCGCCTCGAGCCCGGGGTGCGGTGGACCGACCTCCTCGTCATTCCCGGCGTGGTGCTCTTCGCGAACTACTACGAGTGGCGCGTCCACAAGGACGTCCTCCACAAGCGCTTCTGGCCGTTCGAGGTCATCTACGACAAGCACACGCCGATGCATCACATGGTCTACGTCGAGGAGGACATGGCGCTCCGCGACGTGAAGGAGTTCCGGCTCGTGCTCATCCCGGCGGCCGGCGTCCTCGGGATCGTGCTCGCAGCGGCTCCGCTCGCGATCGGCATCGCATGGCTCTGGTCCTCCGCGGCGGGCTGGCTCTTCCTTCTCACGACGAGCCTCTTCATGGTGGCGTACGAGGTGCTCCACCTCTGCTACCACGCGCCGGCGGAGAGCTTCATCGGCCGCCTCGCGCTCATCCGGGTCCTTCGCGCGCATCACGCGCGGCACCACGACCCGCGTCTGATGCAGCGTTACAACTTCAACGTCACCGTGCCGCTCTTCGACTGGATCATGGGCACGATGGCACCGAAGCGTGCGGCCACGACGGCTCGTCGCTCACAGGAAGACGCCGACGCGGCCTGAGGCACGAACGCCTCGGCCCGCCGAGCTGCGCGCAAAGACTGCGCGCAACGCCAAGCGCATCGGGCTCTTGCAGCGCAGGGCAAGGCAAGCGTCACCGCTCGCCCGGACAAGTGCTAGCCTCCGCCCCCCATGGCCAAGCGCTTCAAGGCCGCCGTCATCGGCGGCAGCGGTTACGGCGGCGGCGAGCTCATCCGGCGCCTTCTCCTCCACCCCCATGTCGAGCTCGTCCGCGTGGCGTCGGTCGATTTCATCGGCGAGCCTCTCTCGGCAGCCCACCCGCACCTCGAGGGACTGACCGATCTGAAGTTCGAGGGCATCACGCCGGCCGAAGCCGCCGCAGGGATGGACGTCGTCCTCCTCGGCCTCCCGCACAAGGTCAGCGCAACGAAGATGCCCGAGCTCATCGCGTCGGGCGCGCGTGTCGTCGATCTCTCGGGCGACTTCCGCCTCCGCGACGCCGCGCTCTACAAGCGCTACTACCACGCGGATCACCCGTGCGCCGACCGGCTCACCGACGGCTCGTTCGTCTACGGCCTGCCGGAGCTCCACCGCGAGAAGATCAAGACGGCGAAGTACGTCGCGTCGCCCGGTTGCTTCGCGACGACGATCGAGCTCGCGCTCTTGCCGCTCGCGAAGGCGGGGCTTCTCTCCGGCGCCGTCGAGGTCGTGGGCATCACCGGCTCGTCGGGCAGCGGCGTCGTGCCGAGCGCAGGCACGCATCACCCGGTCCGCGCGGTGAACCTCCGCACGTACAAGCCGCTCGACCACCAGCACATCCCCGAGATCACGCAGACGCTCCATGACGCCGGCGCGAAGGACGTCGAGATCCGGTTCGTCCCCGTGAGCGCTCCCCTCTCCCGCGGCATCTTCGCGACGTGCTTCGCCCACGTGCCCGACTCGGCGAGCGCCGATCGGATCAAGGCGCTCTACAAGGACGCCTACGCGAAGGAGCCGTTCGTTCGCGTCCCCGAGAAGCGGCAACCCGAGGTCGCCGCCGTCAGCGGGACCAACTTCGCCGAGATCGGTGTCCAGATCGGCAGCGACGAAGCCGAGGCCGGCAAGCGTGTGGTCGCCTGCTTCGCCGTCACCGACAACCTCATCAAGGGCGGCGCGGGCCAGGCGATCCAGTCGATGAACATCATGCTCGGCGTCGACGAGAAGACGTCGCTCGAAGATCCGGGCGGGTGGCCGTGAGCAACGGAGCATCGACCGTGAGCAACGGAGCATCGACCGTGAGCAACGGAGCATCGACCGCAAACAACGGCCCCGTCATCATCAAGCTCGGCGGCGAAGTCGTCCAGGGCCCGCACATGCCGGCGATCGCCGCCGACGTCGCCGAGATGCGCGGCGCGGGTGTCCCCGTCGTGATGGTCCACGGCGGCGGGCCGCAGGCCACCGAGCTCCAGAAGAAGCTCGGGCAGACACCGAACATCATCGGCGGCCGCCGCGTCACCGACGGCGACACCCTCGACGTCATGAAGATGATCGTCGCCGGCAAGATGAACGTCGACCTCTGCGCGGCGCTCGTCGCGGCGGGCGCGAAGCCCGTCGGCCTCCACGGCGCGAGCTCGAACGCGGTCCTCGCGACCCGCCGTCCGCCGAAGCACGTGACCGGCGGCGGTCCGGATCCGGTCGACTTCGGCTTCGTCGGCGACGTGATCGGCGTGAACGGCGAGCTCATCGCTCTGCTCGTCAGCGCGGGCTACGTCCCGGCGCTCGCGTGCCTCGGCGCCGACGCCTCCGGCGGCGTCTACAACATCAACGCCGACGCCGTCGCAAACCAGATCGCCATCCGCCTCGACGCCCGCGCGCTCGTCCTCGTCACGGACGTCCCGGGCGTCCTTCGCGACGTCTCCGACCCGACGTCACGCATCGGCCGCATGACGATCGCCGAAGGCAAGCAGGCGATCGAAACGGGCATCGTCACGAAGGGCATGATCCCGAAGCTCGAGGAGTCCTTCGCCGCGATCGAAGAGGGCGTCCGTGCGGTCCACATCGTGGGCCGCGTCGCCCGCGGTGACCTCGCCCGCGCCGTGACGAGCCCGGGCAGCGTCGGCACCGTGCTCGTCGCCTGACCGGACCTCGACCCGATCCCCGACGTCGAGCTCGCTTGCCGTACCAGCGAGCGACGTCGGGCCGGGGTCACTTCGCCGCTTCGTCGCGGACGCCCATCGCCTGGTCGATGCCGGTCTTCACGACGACGGCGGCTGCGGCGGCCTTCTTGAAGGGCTCGTCGAAACACTTCACGAGCTGCGCCTCGGAGGCGGCCGCGGCGCCGCCCGAGCGTGCCATCTCCTTGAAGCCGGTGCGCGCCCCCTCGATCACGGCCTGAGCGTTGAGGACACGCTTCGGCCCCTTCTCGCCGACCTCGTCGAGCGTCTTGAGGAGCGCGGGGAACGACTTGTCGATGGCCGCCTTCATGGCCTCGCTCGTCTCACGGTCCTTTGCGCCGGTGACGACGAAGCCGACCTGCGGCGTCGAGCACTCGGTGTTGTTGATGACGGCGAGGTCACAACGCGCGCGGCAGTCCGTGCTCACCTCCGGCTGCTTGAAGTCGCCGGCGCATTTCAGCTCGGCGAGCTCCACGGTGCACGAGCCGGTGCACACTCCATCGCAGATGCCGGGCTTCGCGAGGTCGCAGGAGCCGGTGCACTGGCCCTTGCACTCGCCAGTCATCGCGCCGCGGTCGCACGTGCCGATGCAGACACCATGACAGCCGCCGTTCACGCTCTTGCCGTCGCACGTCCCCTTGCAACGTCCTCCGCACGTGCCCTTGATCGGGCCCTCGCACGTCCCGCTGCAGACGCCGTCACACTTGACGGCACCCTTCGGCTCGCAGGAGCCGTCGCAGTTGCCGTCACATCGGCCCGCCGTCTTCTCGCACTCCGCGCGCACCTTCTCTGCCGGCACGGACGAATCGCAGATGCTCGCGCACTTGGTGACGAGCGACGCGTCGGTGACGCAGAGCGGCCGTCGGACGACGAGGCGCGCCTGGGCCTTCGGACCGAGCTTGGCGCGTGCCTCCTGCACCGCCTTGATCGCAGCGCCGCAGGCGTCGTTGGCGCTCCGCCAGTCGCCCTTGTCGCCGAGGTCGTGCGCGATCTGAGCGCACGCGATGCCGAAGTCGGCATCGAGCTTGTCGGCGAGGATGTTGATCTCCATCGCGGCGAGCGCCCCAGCCTTCAGCTTGTCGGCGGCGTCGCGCGAGAGAGCGTACTCCGTGGAGAAGTCGAAGGCAGCGAGCTCGTCGGCCTTCGCGAGGTCGGGGCACTTGTCCGAGACGTTCGCCGTCACGGCCGGCGTCGCCGGCTTGCCCTTCGAGCCACAGGCAACAGCCGCCACGGCGACCAGCAAGAACGAGCCGATGCGCGCTGCCGCGGGGCGAAGACGGTGACGGTCCTGCGCCGCGACGTCCCGATCGTGCTGCCGTTCCCCCTTCGAGAAAACACCCACTACCGTAACCTCTTCCTTCGCTGTCGCTCGCCGCACTGCTCGTCCGCGCTCATCCGTTCGCGGAGTTGGTTGACGATACACGGGGTACTCTGACCGTGCTATGGGCTTCGCGGATGCGGATCGTCGCGCTCGCCACCCGAGTGGGCAACGTCCGGAGCGTCCTTCGCGCGCTCGACCGAGCCACGTCGCAGATCGATCTCGCGGCGGAGATCACCGCGTCGGCCGACGTCGAGGTCGTCCGTCGTGCCGATGTGCTGGTCGTGCCCGGTCAGGGATCCTTCGGCGCGTTCGCTGAAGCGCTCGACGGTGGGCTCCGCGAAGCGTTGCTCGAGCGCATCCAGGCAGGGACGCCCTACCTCGGCATCTGCCTCGGGCTCCAGATCCTGTTCGACGAGAGCGACGAGGCACCGGGCAAGAAGGGTCTCGGTGTCCTCGCGGGACGCGTCTCCCGCCTCGTCCCCGGCGTCGATCCGGAGCTCGGGCGACCGCGCCCCCTACCCCATATGGGCTGGAACCGCGCCGAGCTCACGAGCACGGCCGCGGCCGACTCGAGCACGCCGCTCGTCGCGCCTGCGCACTACTACTTCGCTCACACCTTCGCCGCAGTGCCCGCCGACGCCGGAGTCGTCTTGACCACCACGAGCTACGGCGACGCGACGTTCGCGAGCGCCGTCCGCAAGGACGACGTCGTCGGCGTCCAGTTCCATCCCGAGAAGAGCCAGCGGGCTGGCCTCTCACTGCTCGAGCGCTTCTTCTCCGAGGTCGCGCGAAAGAGGCCACGCTGATGTTCATTCTCCCCGCGATCGATCTGCTCGGAGGAAAGGCCGTCCGGCTGAAGCAGGGCCGGTACGAAGACCCGACGGTCTACTCCGACGATCCTCCCGCAGTCGCGCGCCGCTTCCGCCAGCACAGCGAGCGCCTCCACGTCGTCGATCTCGAGGGCGCGAAGGCCGGAGCGCCGGTCCAGACGGACATGATCCGCGCCATCGCGCGCGAGAACGCAGGCGGCATCCTCCAGATCGGCGGCGGCGTCCGCACGCGCGAAGCGCTCGAGAGCTACCTCACGCTCGGCGCGAGCCGCGTGGTCCTCGGGACCGCCTCCGTCAAGGATCCGGAGCTCGTTCGCGCGCTCGCGACCGCGCATCCTGGTGTCGTCGTGATCGCCGTCGATGCGAAGGACGGCTTCGTCGCCACCGAAGGATGGACGGAGGTCTCGCGCCTCTCCGCCGCCGAGGTCGTCCTCGCCCTCGCCGGCTCGCCGATCGCCGCCGTGCTCTACACGGACGTCGCGCGTGACGGCATGGGCTCGGGCCCGAACGTCGCCGCGACGGCCGCGCTCGCTTCCCGCTCGCCGTTCCCCGTCATCGCGTCCGGCGGGGTCGCGACGGCCGAGCACCTGACGGCGCTCGCGGCCATACCGAACGTCGAGTCGGCGGTCGTCGGGCGCGCGCTCTACGACGGCGCGCTCACGATCGAAGCGGCCGTCGCGGCCGCGTCCGGCGCGCCTCGCTGACGGCACGCATCGATCGCCTTCGCCTCACGGCGCCGGCGCAATCGCCGGCTTCGTCGGGATGGCGCGAAGCACCCCGCTCGCGATGATGCCCGGCGGCGAGCTCCAATAGTAGAGGCAGTCCGCGTCGGCCATGAGATGGTCCACGCTCTCGCCCGGCACGGCCGTGTAGAGCACGGTGGCGTTGACGCCCCCGCTGGGGGCCGCGATCCAACGCTGGATCGTCGTTCCGTCCGTGGCGAAGACGAAGTTGTCATCGACGGCGAGAGACTTGATCGCGCCCGTCTTCTCGACGACCGTGACGACCTGCTCTGCGCCGTTCAACTTGTGGATGCCGGGCGTGCCGCTCAGCGTCCCTGCGGCGAAGACCGTGTCGCCCCGCGTGGCGAACGCGACCCCGTCCTGAGCGGCATTGGGCGTGAGCGGCACGGCATCGAGGGAGGAGGGGTCGATCCGGTGGCGAACAGCAATGCCGCCGGCCGTGCTCATGTAGACGAACTGGGGGTCGATGGCGATCCGGTTCGCACCGCTCTTGGCGTTGAATGCGGTGACGCCCTGGCTGCTCACCACATCGACGGTGGCCGGTCGACCGATGTAGATCACCGGGGCCGGGCCGCCGGAGGTCGCGCCGAGCGCCGCGACCGGCTCCCCCCCGAGGTTCAGGATGCTGCTGCGGGAGGTCACCAGCACGTGGCTGCTCACGTCGGCGGCGTTCCCCGTTCGATACGCGAAGAACCAGTCGGCGCCGTGGGTGGCGAGCGCGCTGAAGATGCCGCTGTGCGGTGTGACGAGCGCAGGAGGTCCCCCCGACTTCGGCACGCTCATGAGCTTCGACGTGCTTCCGTCGACGAAGTAGTGAACGCCGTCCCCGAGCGCCGCGCCGAGCACGCCGCCGGTGACGGTCACGAGCGTCCCGTCTCCGGTCGGCCCATGGCACACGCCCGGGAGCGGTGGCACCGGGCCCGCATCACTGCCTGCATCCGCGACTCCCGGCGGTCCACCATCCTGCTTGCCGCCGGGCTCGACGTCGCAATCGTCGCTCGTGCACGTCACCTCGTTCGAGACGCAGACCCCGCCGGCCCCACACGTCTGGCCGTCCGGACATTGCTTTCCGAGACACGCAGAGAGCATCCGGATCGGAACGCGACGGGAGAGGTGCTTCACGAACGAGAACGAACGCGTCGCGACGATGCAGTCCTCCGGGTGCGCTTCGCACTCGGAGACGTTCCGCTTGCGCGCGAGGACGACCTTGACGGCGGCGCGTCCGTTCGCGTCGCCGCTCGGGAGGAACACGAGTGATCCGAGCCGGGTGTCCGCGTTCGGCACCGGCTCGCACGCCTCCGTCTCTGCGTCGGGCGCGCTGTCGAACGGCATCCCCTTGTAGATCGCCGTCCGCGGCCCCTCGCTGCACTGGAGATCGGTCGTGATGACGACCGCGACCTCCGTGGGGCCATAACAGGCAGCCGTGATCGCCACAGGCACCGCGAGGGCGAGCACGGGAACGAAGCGCAACGTCCGCATGGGACCTCTCACTTGAGGAAAGGAGGATTGACGACCGGCGACGCAGTCTCGGTCGGCTTCGGCGCCGGCGGGCGCGCGGCGGTCTTCGCCGTCGACGCGGACGGCGCAACCTTGCGAGCCGTGACCGCAGTCACCGGAGGCGACGCGGTCGTGGCGGTCGACGCCGGCGCCTGGGTCGTCGCGGTGGCGGTGACGGTCGCCGAAGGGGTCGTCGGCTCGGTCGGCGTCGGCTCCGGCTCCGGCTCCGGCTCGGATGTCGTCGCAACGGACGGGGCCGGCTCTGCGGTCACGACGGCCGGCGAAGCCGACACGCTCGAGCCGTTCGACGCCGGAGGCTTCGCCCTCGCGACGAACACGATGAGCCCCACACCGGTGAGCGCGAGCGCGCAGAACGCCGCGAGCGCCCCCCAGAGCGCTCGCGGCCGCGCGCTCGTGGTCGCCGACGTGGTGGTCGCGGCCATCGTCGAGCGCTCGGACGCCGAACGTGTCGGGCCGTTCATCTGGAAGGTCTTCGCGGTCGCGGCGTCTCCCATGCTCGCCGCGCCGTGAGCGACGAGGGTCGGCGAGCTCGCTCCGCGCTGGACGTTCGCGCCCAGATGACGCTGGCTACGACGGGCGAGCTGCTCGACCACCTCGGCGCCGATGCTGCCGGGGGGCGCGAACGGCGCCAGCGCAAAGACGACATCCGCGATCGTCTGCGGGCGGTCCGCCGCCTTCTTCTCGAGCATCGCGTGGATCGTCTTCGCGAGCGGCTCGGGGAGCGCGCACTTCTCGGTGAGCATCGGCGCCGCCTCGGAGACGATGGCGGCAGCGACGCGCGTCGTCGGTCCCATCCACGGCGGATCTCCGGCGATGAGCTCGTAGAGGATCACGCCGAGGGCCCAGATGTCCGAGCGCGCGTCGATCGATGCGTCACCGCGAATCTGCTCGGGGGACATGTAGAGCGCCGTGCCCATGATCGCGCCCGCCGACGTCAGCTTCGCGTCCTCGCCCTTGAGGAACTTCGAGATGCCGAAGTCGAGCACCTTCACGATGGCGCGGTCACCGTCTTCCTTTGCGAGGAAGAGATTGCCGGGCTTGAGATCGCGATGGACGATCCCTGCGTCGTGCGCCTCTGCGAGCGCTGCGCACGCCTGGAGCACGTAGTCGACGACCTCGGCATACGGGAGACAACCGCGCCGCGTGCGCTCGGACTCGAGGTCGGAGCCATCGAGGAGCTCCATGACCATGTAGGGGAGGCCCTCGGCCGTATGCTCGACGTCGGTGACCTTTACGACATGACGGCTTCGGAGCGTCGCGGCTGCACGCGCTTCGCGATCGAAGCGCTGCACGATCTCGTCGACACCGATCAGATCGGGGTTCAGCAGCTTGATGGCGATCGGCTGCCGGAGCCGCAAATGCTCGGCGGCGAACACGATGCCCATGCCCCCCTCACCGAGCACACGCAACAAGCGATATTTGCCGGCGACGGTCTCGCCGGGCTGCGGAATGCGGACCGCTCCCTCAGCCACCCTTCAACTCCAAGCTTGTGCAGGCCACGAACCTCTGAAGCCTACCTCAAGCTGTCGCCGATGGCCCCCTTCCCCGTCAGCCTCCATCGGCTCAGAACGTGGCGAGAGGTGCGCGAATGACTCCTGGATCGATCGTGCCCTTGCTCGACTCTTGCTCGGGCTGGACGATGAGAATGACGGCCGCAGTCGCGATCCCGGCGACCGCCGCGCCCGCGCCCGCCCAGAACCACCATCGCTTCGTGATGGGAGGTGTCTTCTCGAGCGTGAGGCTGAGCTCCTTCTTTCCACCCGCTTCCATGACGAACGGCACACGGGTGCTCTCGTGGCCGTCGGCGTGCACGTCGACCACGTGGGAGCCCGGCGGAAGCGACAGCTCGACGGGGGAGTTGCCCTTCGGAGATCCGTCGACCGAGATGACGGCGATCGCCGGCGTCGCCTGGACGCGGAGGATGCCGGCGGTCGTCCTCGGGCTGACGGCGAGAGCGACATCGACCGGCGGTCCGCCACCCTCGACGTTCACCTTCAGGCTCGGCGCCTCGAACGCGCTCGACTCGAGGCGCACCTCGACCACGGCGCTCTTCGACGCCAGGCTGATGCGCACCTTCTTCGGCGCGACCGAGCAGCCCTCGAGCCTCGTCGTGTCGACCAGGACCGTGCCGCTCGTCACGTCCGTGCTGCAGTGGACGGTGAGCTCACCGACGCGGCTCTTCACATCCGCGATGAGCTGACCGAGCGAAGGCACCTTCGCCTTCGTCTCCGCCGGCGCCTTCTGCTCGAACTCGAGGAGCGCGTCGAGCGCTGCCGCATAGTCGCCGCGCGCCTGATGCGCACGGCCGATGTTGTAGTGGAGCGCGACGTCGCTCGGATTCTTCGCGAGCGCGGAGCGGTACGCCGAGAGCGCCTCGGCGTAGTTCAGCTCCATCATCGCCTGGTTGCCACGCGACTTCAGCTCCTCCGCGGAGGGGTCACCCGCGAAGGCAGACGACGAGAGCGTCGCCAGCGCCAGCGCCAAAGCGGACGTGACCGCGCGAAGCCGTCGGATCAAACGCCGACCGGATGCCAGACGGTCTTCGTCTCGAGGAAGCGCTCGATCCATCCGAGCCCCTGCCCCGTTCGCTCGTCGAGCCATCCCTCGGCGTCCATCGGCACGTGGGTCTTCACGCGCTTGACGTTGTCGGCCCCCTCGCTCTCCACCGTCCTTCGGAGGTCGGCATCGACGATCCACGCGTCGATCCCGATGACCTCGCGGTGCTTCGCGAGATGCGGCGAGAGCTCCTTCGCGTGGCCCGTGATGACGTTGATGACTCCGCCCGGCATGTCGCTCGTCGCGACGCACTCGCTCCACACGATCGCGGTGCGCGGGTCGGCAGCGCTCGCGATGGCGACGCACGTGTTGCCGCCGGTCACGACGGGAAGCACCGTGGAGACGAGCCCGAGGAGCGACGGCCGCTCGGGCGCGACCACGCCGATGACGCCCATCGACTCGGGGACGCTGAAGTTGAAATGCGGGCCGGCCACCGGGTTGGACGAGGCGAGCAGGCTGAAGTACTTGTCCGAGAAGCCGGCGTAGAACACGGCCCGATCGATCGACGCGTCGACCTCGGCAGCTGCGGCGACCTCGGCGAGCCCGGAGCGAACGAGCGACTGCACGAGCTCCGGCCGGCGCGACTCCATCACCTCGGCGAGGCGGTAGAGGATCTGGCCGCGGTTGAAGGCGGTCCGCTTCTCCCATCCGCCGAGCGCGTTCTTCGCGACGAGCACGGCGTCACGGACGTCCTTGCGCGAGCCGCGCGGGACGTTGACGGTCTCGGGATCCGGATCGGCGTCGCTGCCGCGCGCTCCCTGAACCTGGAAATAACGTCCCGACTCGGAGCGCACGAACGCGCCGCCGACGAACATCTTGTAGGCCTTGGCAACGGAGACACGCGCCTTCTGCGTCGTCCACGTCTTCGCGAGCGGAGCATCACCCGAGCTCCGGGCGGGCGCCTCTGCGTTCGCCGTCGCCGTCTCGGTCCGCTTCTTCTCCACCATCACTCCACCTCCAGATACGCCGCGAGACCCTGGCGTCCACCTTCGCGTCCGAAGCCGCTCTCCTTGTAGCCGCCGAACGGCGAGCTCGGGTCGAACTTGTTGAACGTGTTGCCCCAGATGACGCCAGCCTTGAGCTTCGTCGCGAGCATGAAGAGCTTCGAGCCCTTGTCGGTCCAGACGCCGGCGGAGAGGCCGTACATCGTGTTGTTGGCCTTCTCGATCGCCTCGTCGGGCGTGCGGAAGGTCATCACCGTGAGGACGGGGCCGAAGATCTCCTCGCGCGCGATACGGCACGACTGGCTCGCGTTGGTGAAGAACGTCGGCGGGAACCAGAACCCCTTCTCCGGGAGCTTCACCGGCGCACTGAAGCGCTCGGCGCCCTCCTCCTCACCGGAAGCGACGAGCTCGCGGATCCGCTCGAGCTGCGCCTTGGAGTTGATCGCGCCGACGTCGGTGTTCTTGTCGAGCGGGTCGCCGAGGCGGAGCGTCTGCATCCGGTCGCGGAGCTTGCGCACGAGGACGTCGTGCACGCTCTCCTCGACGAGGAGCCGCGAGCCCGCGCAGCAGACATGGCCCTGGTTGAAGTAGATCCCGTTGATGATCCCCTCGACCGCCTGATCGAGCGGCGCGTCGGCGAAGACGATGTTCGCCGCCTTGCCGCCGAGCTCGAGGGTGAGGCGCTTCGTCGTCCCCGCGAGCGCGCGCTGGATCCGCTTGCCGACGTCAGTCGAGCCGGTGAAGGCGACCTTGTTCACGTCGGGGTGGCTCGCCACCGCCGCGCCGGTCTCACCTGCGCCGGTGACGATGTTCACGACGCCGGGCGGCAGCTCGGCCTCCTCGATGATCTTCGCGAGGAGCAACGCCGTGAGGGGCGTCGTCTCCGCAGGCTTGAGGACGACCGTGTTCCCGCACGCGAGCGCGGGGGCGAGCTTCCACGCCGCCATGAGGAGCGGGAAGTTCCACGGGATGATCTGGCCGGCGACGCCGAGCGGACGCGCCTTCCTCCCCTGGAACGCGTAGGCGAGCTTGTCGGCCCAGCCCGCGTGATAGAAGAAATGCGCCGCCGCGAGGGGCACGTCGACGTCGCGCGACTCCTTGATCGGCTTGCCGCCGTCCATCGACTCGACGATGGCGAGCTCACGCGCCTTCTCCTGGATCGCGCGGGAGATCCGGAAGACGTACTTCGCGCGGTCGGCAGCCTTGAGCTTCGACCAGTACTTGTCGTAGGCGTCGCGCGCTGCAGTGACGGCGTCGTCGACGTCCTGGGCGTTCGCCTCGGCCACCTCCGCGAGGACCTGCTCGGTGCTCGGGCTGATCGTCTGGAAGTACTTGCCACTCCTGGGGCTGACCCACCGGCCGCCGATGAAGAGGCCGTACTTCGGGTCGATCTTGACGTGATCGGAGGCCTCGGGCGCCGGCGCGTACTCCCACGCTCGCCCGAAATCGAGCCCGGCCGGCTCGACCTTGCGTTCGATGTCGGTGCCGCCGGTCTTCGTCAACGATGTCGCCATGGCGCGAGATCCTAACACCAACGGACCGGGGCCGTGTGCCTGGTCGATCAGAGCGAAATGACCTCGAAGGCGAGCCAGAGCCCGAAACCGACGACCGCAATGGCGAGGAAGAAGCCGGAGGCGACGACGTAGCCGAGAGGCATCTCCGCCGACGTCGGGATCGGAGCGGCTCCACCGGGCGCGGACGGGGCTCGGGGGATGGCCACGTCACGCTGCCCCGAGGCGGAAGGATACGAGCCCGACGCGCGCGGGCTCGATGCAACCGCGCGCGGGGACGCGGGAGCCGATGGCCCGGCGCCAGCGCCCACGGAGGCCGTCGAGACGAGCCGAAGGTCTCCCTCTCCGGGTGGTGGCGCGGCGGGGGCTGGACGCGCGAGCCCTGACCTCTGCGCCTCGACGGGAGCGTGCGGTCCCGTCTGCAAGGCGAGCCCGCTCCAGATCTGTTCCTGCAGCGCCGTCTCGAGCGAGCGCTCGGAAGACGTTTGCGCCGACGACGGCGGCACCGGCCCGGGCGCAGGGGGCGACGCGCCGTCGTCTCGGGACGATGGCTGCGGCGGCTCGGGCGGCTCGGCAATGCGCTTCATTACCCCCGCCCGACAGGTTAGCTCCTGACGATGATGCGGCGACGGGTTTTCGACGACGCCAGCACGGCGCTCGAAGAGCTCAGTCCTTCGAGAAGTCTTCCGACGCCTGGTAGTTGCCCGTGCGCTCCTTCTCGAGCTGCATCAGGACGTCGTTCAACAGCGCGCTCGCGCCGAAGCGGAAGAGGTCCGGCGTGAGCCATGCATCGCCGAGCGTCTCCTTCACGATGACGAGATAGTGCAAGGCCTGCTTCGCCGTGCGAACGCCGCCGGCGGGCTTCATCCCAATCCTGCGTCCCGTCGCGTAGTAGTGATCGCGAATCGCCTCGAGCATCACGAGCGTGACGGGCGGCGTCGCGGCAGGCTGGATCTTGCCGGTCGACGTCTTGATGAAGTCCCCGCCCGCGGCGATCGCGATCTCGCTCGCCTTGCGGACGATGTCGTAGGAGCCGAGCTCTCCCGTCTCGAGGATCACCTTGAGGTGCGCAGGACCGCACGCCTCCTTCGTGGCCGCGATCTCGTCGAACACCTTGCCGTAGTCACCGACGAGCATCGCGCCTCGATCGATGACCATGTCGATCTCGTCCGCGCCGAGGTCAACCGCGCGACGGGTGTCGTCCAGCTTCACCGCCAGCGGCGACTGCCCGCTAGGAAACGCCGTCGCGACGCTGGCGACCTTCACGGAGGAGCCACGAAGGACCTCCTTCGCGACCGGAACGAGGTTCGGATACACGCAGATGGCGGCACACGGACCGATGCTCCCATCGCTGTCGAGCGGACGAAGCGCCTTCTGACAGAGCTGTCGGACCTTGCCCGGGGTGTCCTTACCCTCGAGCGTCGTCAGGTCCATCATGCTGATCGCGAGCTTCAGTCCGGCGACCTTGGTCGCCTTCTTGATCGAACGCTTTGCGAGCGCAGCCGCGCGCTCCTCGACCGCCACCGCATCGACCGGCGGCGGCTCGAAGAGCGCGAAGCGTCCTCCTCTCGGAGCGCTGGCCCCCGCGCGAAAGAGCGAGGTGGTCCCGGTTCCGTTCCCGTTTTCGTGCGAGGTCACGGAACCGAGGCTACCACGTCCAAAAGGGGACGTGCGGATGAGCAATCCGGGACACAGACCCCGTCATTCCGCGGCGGCCTGGACATCGGGGCTGCTCGGTGCCTCCGAGGCCGGGGTCTCCTGCGTCGCCGGCTTCTTGTCGAAGAAGCGACCGAACACGATGAAGATGCCGAGCGCGGAGAGCACCGCCGTGAGGAAGTCCGTCATCGGCACCATGATCGCCGTGTAGATCATGAGCGCCGTGTGGAAGCGGCCGGCGCCGTGCCACACCTCGAGGATCTCGGCCTTCTTGACCATGTTGGTCGCGACCCAGAGCAGGATGCCGGCGATGCACGCGAGCGGGATGCGCTCGAGCTGGGACGCGAGGAAGTAGGCGATGACGAGCTTGAGCGCGAACTTGAAGTAGCCCGCGAGCGGCGTGAGCGCGCCGGCCTTGATGCTCGTCGCGGTGCGCGCGAGGGCGCCGGTGCAGGGGAACCCGTTCACGAGCGGCGTGATGATCTGGACGAGGCCCTGTCCCCAGAACTCCTTGTCCGCGTTGAACGGGGTCTTCTTGTTCTGCGCGAGGCGATCCGCCATCGACGAGCAGAGCAGGCTCTCGACGCCCGAGACGAAGACGATCGCCGACACGTAGTAGATGCAGTCGATGATCACGGCGAGGGACGCGCTCGGGAGGACCGGCGGCGTGAAGACGAAGAAGCTCGTCGGAATCGATCCGTACTTGTCGCGGATCAGCGTGATGTCCTGCCCCTGGAGGACGGTCGCCGACAGGACGGTGCAGGCGCCGAGCGCGATGAGCGGCGCCGGGATGAAGATCGAGATCTTGAGGAGCCCGCGCGTGAGGGCGAACGTGAGGATCGCGAGCGCGAACGCATACCAGTTGATCTGGGAGAGGCTCGTCGCGATCGTCGCGATGCGCGCGCGGACGGAGCCCGAGCCCTCGAGACCGAGGGCGTCCGTGGAGTTCGAGAGGGCGATCGCGACCGCGATTCCGATCGTGAAGCCGACGACGATGGACGCGGGAACCTTCTTCGCGACCTTTCCGAGTCCGAGGAGACCGCAGAGCATCAGCACGATGCCCGCGATGACGGATACGAAGACGAGCATCCCGTGCGCCGCCGCGAACGACCCGCCGTTCGCCTCGCCGTACTTCGCCATCAGGCTGGCGATGAGCGGGATGAACGCCGCGGTCGGGCCGTAGACTTGGTACTTCGACCCGCCGAACGTCCGGCCGACAGCGCACGCGAGCGCACCGGCGATGATCCCCTGCTCGGGACGGAGGCCCATCGCCATCGCGAAGCCCATCGCCATCGGGATGGCCGTGAGCGCGACGACGAGGCCGGCGCTGAAATCACGGTAGACGGTCTTCTTCCACGACTTCTTCTCGAGGTCCTCGAAGCGACTGTCGAAGAACGTGAAGAAAAGCCGAAGGCGACCGGCGAGGGTGTTGGGGGGGTTCGCCGTCTGAGTCGTGGTGGTCATGGTTGTACTTGCTGCGGGGCGCTTGGCGTGGGGTGCTGAGAGGGAGGAGTGGCGCGGTTCTGCGGATTCGACGACGACGACGAAGCCAGAGGGACGGACTTCGACCCGTCGACCCGGACGGTCTCGCAACGAACCTCGGTGTTCCCCTCCTCCGCGGACGGCGGGTGCGGGCGCAGCGAGAGCGCGGACGCACGTCCGCCTCTGCTCTGAGCGAGCACCAACAATCCGAGGAGCGACGCGACGGCCAGGACTGCCGCCTTCGAGGGGTCCATCGGCCCCCCCTCAGCAATGGGGGTGCCACCGCGGAGCCCGCGTCTTTTCGGGATTCTCTAACGCTGGATTCGATTGAACACGTCGCCCGTCACCGACAACGTCGGGAGGACCAGACGCGATGCATCAGTCGCGCTTGTACTCTTGCGGCGAGCGGCCGTGACGTCGCATCAAATCGTAGAAATCGGTGCGGTTCCGACCAGCGAGCTTCGCGGCCGCCGTCACGTTCCCGTTGGACCGCGAGAGCACCGCGTCGAGGTATGCCCGCTCGAACGCGTCACGCGCCTCCCGCAGCGGCGGCGGCATCGGTGCATCCGGCGACGCGTAGCTGGTCATGAGCCGTGACGCCGCCTGCGCGAGGTCCGAGGCGCTCGGATCGTCGGACGGCGCCGAGACACCAATCCCGGGCAGGTGATCGAGATCGATCTCCCCATCCCGGCAGAGCAGGACGGCCGCCTCCATGACGTTCTCGAGCTCGCGAACGTTGCCCGGCCACGAGTGCTCGCTGAGGGCCGAGAGAGCGCGCGCACCGAGACGCGGGGCCGCGACGCCCGCACGCGCCGCCGCGCGCTCCAGGAACAGCTCGGCGAGGAGCGTCACGTCCTCGCGTCGCTCGCGAAGCGGAGGCATCGCGAGCGGGACGACGTGGAGTCGGTAGAACAGGTCCTCCCGGAAACGTTTCTCCGAGACCTCCTGCTTGAGGTCGCGATTGGTGGCCGTGATGATGCGAACGTCGGCCTCCTGTTCGACCGTCGAACCGACCGGGAGGAAGCGCCGCTCCTGGAGCACACGAAGGAGCTTCGCCTGGACGTCCATCGGCGTCTCGCCGATCTCGTCGAGGAAGAGCGTGCCCTTCTTCGCCGCGCCGAAGAGGCCCTCGCGGTCGGAGGTGGCGCCGGTGAACGCGCCGCGCTTGTGCCCGAAGAGCGTGCTCTCGAGCAGCTCCGAGGAGAGCCCTGCGCAGTTGACGGCCACGAAGGGTCCGTCTTTGCGCGCGGAGAGCATGTGGATCGAGCGCGCAACGAGCTCCTTGCCCGTGCCCGACTCACCGAGGATGAGGACCGTCGTGTCGGTCGGAGCGACGAGCCCGACCATCTCGCGGACCCGCTCGACGGCAGGGCTGACGCCGACGAGCCGCGCACGCTCGTCCGGCGCGCCGACGATGCGGCGAAGTCCTGCGACCTCGCGCCGGAGACGATGGCTCTCGACCGTGTGCTCGAGCTTCTGGAGCAGATCGTGATCGTGGAACGGCTTCGTGACGAAGCCGAAGGCCCCCCTGCGCATCGCCTCGACGGCGAGGTCGATCGTGCCGTGAGCAGTGAGGATGATGACGGGGACGTCGCCCGATCGCTTCGACACGCCGTCGAGCACGTCGAAGCCGTCCTCCTGACCGAGACGGAGGTCGAGCAGGATCGCGTCGACCCGCTCACGCCCGACGTGCGCGAGCGCGCCGCGGACGTCGTGCTCGACCGAGACGTTGTATCCGGCCGCCTCGATGCGAATCGAGAGCAGCTCGCACAGCTCTCGGTCGTCGTCGACCACGAGCACGTTGCCCCCTGCCTCGCTTCGCCGCGTCGTCATGCCTGTTCCTCCGTTCCCACTGGGATTTCCATCCGGAATGTCGTGGATCCTTCGCCGCGCGCGAGATCGAGATCGCCGCCGTGTGCGCGCGCGACCTCGCGAGCGAGCGACAGGCCGAGACCGATACCCGCGGGGCGATCCGCGACCTGCGCCGCATTGAACGGCTCGAAGATTCGACCGGCGACGACATCGCTGAGCCCGGGACCGTCGTCGACGACGTCGATCCGCACGAGACGACGCTCGCCTTCGCTCCGGGTACCGATGAACACGCGGACCTCTCCGTTCCGGGACGAGACCGAAACCGCGTTTCGCACGAGGTTGGCGACGGCGCGCTCGACGAGCGCAGAGTCGATCCGGAGCGTCGGTGGCCTGTCCTTGTGCTCGATCCGGATCGCGACGCCGCGATCCACCGCCGACGGCCGCTCTGCTTCGACCGCTGCCTCGACCACCTTGTCGATCTCGCAGCCGGCCTGGCGCTGCACCGGAAGCCCCGAGCTCACGCGCGACATGTCGAGCAGAGCCTCGACGATGCGGACCTCCTGTTCGCACGCGCGACTCGCGAGCGTGAGCACGCGCCCCTGCTTCGGGGTGAGCTCACCCACAGTGCCGTCGGCGAGCAACGCGAGCGCCTCGCGGAGCCTCCCCAGCGGCGACCGGAGCTCATGGGAGACACTCGCAAGAAACGCCTGCTTCAGCCGATCGACACCGAGGAGCTTCTGCCGAGTGCGCTCGAGATCGCTCCGGAGCTCGTCGATCTCGGGAGGTCCGCCGACCGGCTCGATCGGCGTGAAGTCGCCGTCTCCGAGCCGCGTCGCGTCGGCGGCGAGCCGGGCGATCGGCCGCGTGACGCTCCGCGCCGTGAGCCTCGCCACCGATACGGCCGCGATGATGCCGCACACGGCAACGACGACACCACTGGTTGCGGTTCGGTTGCCGATCGCTCGCGCAGTCGCCTCTTTGGCTTGGATGTCCGCATGAAGCTCATGGAGCCGATCGATCCATGTATCGGTCATGTTCTCGTCGAGCTCCATCCGCCGCTCCTCCGTGCTCGAGAGCGAGAGGAACGGGCAGGTCTTGGTCGACAGCGCGTCGTCGGCGAGCGCCTCGTACTGGAACGCGGCATCCCGCAGACGCGGCGGCGCGGCGTCCCCCCGCCGCCGGAGCACGTCGTCGAACCGGTTGCGGGCGCGGGCGATCCGATCGGCCGCCGAGGCGTCCGACGCGCCGTCAGCGCAGGCGATCCGGGCATGACGGAGCGCGACCTCGATGTCCCACGCGGCGCGGTGGAGCTCTTCCCCCGCGTCGAGCGTGGAGAGCCGCTGCTCACCGATGATGTTCATGACGCCGAGCATCCGGAGCAGCCCCTGAAGCGTGACGACGAGGAGGACGAACAGAAGCGCGACCAGGGCGCCGTGCGTGACTCCAAGGCGCGCTGGCAGACGCATTCTGATCCACGACATCGCGCGCCAATCTAGCCAGCTGCTGCTCCATTCGCACGAACCGACTCGCGTCCCGGATGCAAAAAGGAAACGTGTCGGGGCGTCCAGACGCGAGCGTCGGTCATTCGCGACGGACCAGCTCTTTCGATATGTGCAATTCCCCGTGAATTCGAGGAGCTCGGCACAGGCACGCATCGTGGAGTGCAGCCTGGCGTGCGATCTCTACTCGAAGGTGTGAAGCGTTACGAGACGATGAAGCGGCCGCGCTACTGCTCGCGATTTGCGGCGTTGGCGAATGGGCAAGAACCGCTCGCGCTCTTCATCACGTGCTCGGACAGTCGCGTCGTCCCAAGCCTCATCTCGCTCGCCGACCCGGGCGAGCTCTTCGTCGTGCGCAACGTCGCCAACCTCGTCCCGCCGCACGTGCCGAACGGCGAGCGCGGGGAGAGCGGCGACGCGAGCGTCGCGTCAGCGGTCTGGTACGCGCTCGAGGTACTGCAGATCCGCGACGTCGTCGTCTGCGGTCACTCGGGCTGCGGAGGCGTGAAGGCCTTGCTCGCGCCCCCTCCTCCCTCTGCCGCGCTCCAGCGTTGGCTCGCCCCTGCCGCGAGCGCCGTCGAGGCCTGGCGCAAGCACGGTCCGCTCGATCCGTCGTTCGCCGACCACGACCAGCTCTCCCAGATCTCGGCGCTCATCCAGCTCGACAACCTCATGTCGCACGAACATGTCCGCGCGCGCGTGGACGCGGGTGACGTCCGGTTGCACGCATGGTGGTTCGACATCCCGTCGGCACGCCTCCTCGCGTACTCGAAGGCGGCCGGTCGCTACGTGTCGATCATGGAAGCGGAAGACCACGGCGAGGCGCCGTCTCGTGTGTCGATCGTGAACGCGGCCGAGTAGCAGCGGCCGGGGCGGCCTTCACGAGCGCAAACAGCGCGGGCGAGCGGCTGGACGAACCGAGCGTGATTCCGAATCACGCTCCGTCCACTCGCTCGCCTTTGCTCATTTCCACTTCACGGAGCAGCCGAACGCCACCGTCTCCGCGACGGAGGGGCTCGAGCCCGCGAGGAGCGCGTCGAGCGCGTTCCTGAGATCGTGCGCGGTCACGCGAGAAGCGTCGCGATGGTTGTCGTCGATGCGACCGTGGTAGCGGAGCTTGCGCTCGCGATCGAAGACGAAGACCTCGGGGGTGAAGCGCGCGCCGAGCGCACGCACGAACGTCTGAGAGTCGTCCCGCAGGTACGGGAACGGGAACCCACGCTCGCGTGCGCGCGCCTTCATCGGCTGCATGCCGTCATCGGGATAGCGGGTTGCGTCGTTCGCGTTCACGGCGACGAATCCGACCTTCTTCGGACCGTATTCGTTCGCGAGCGCGATGATCCGCGGCTCGTACGCGATGACGTACGGGCAGTGATTGCACGAGACGATCACGACGAGGAGCTCGTCTCCGAAAGATTCGAGCGTGTGATTCTTGTCGTCGGTCCCCGGCAGATCGAAGGCCGGACAGGATGCGTTGATCTCGATTGCCATGTGCGGCGCGGACCCTAGCACGCGAGCTCGGCAGCTCGATCGTCACGTCGCGCGTCGGACGCACACAGTCCGAGCTCGCGCCTCGACCACCCGCAGTGCAACGACACACGTAGTGCTGTGCCTTCGGCCGCGCCCCGTTCGCGCGCGATCGACCACGCGTTCCCGAGCGGACAACGGGTACGCGCTCGCATCGACGTGTCCGGGCTCGACTCGCTCCGCGCCGTCCGCCGCGGCGGCGACGACCGCGAGACCGAGAGGGAGGGCGCGCCCCGCGCGCTGCAGTCGTGCCTCGTACCGAGCTTCGCGCACTTGGGGCTCGCGCCCACCCACGTGCGGCGACGCTCCCCGCCCCGCGTTCTTTTTCAGCAGCTGCACATTACCACGTTGTGTTTTGCAACACGAGAGCTCTTGACGACCACTTTTCGACAATTTAGAAGGCTGTATTACGCTGCATTATGCAGCACCCCCTTCAAGGACGTGTGCAATGCGACGTTCTCCGCGACCCGAAGCGACCGCACGGCGTGAGGACGACCGGCGCTGGTCGTTGCTGACGGCCCACGCCGAGGTGCTCTTCTGCATCGCGCGCAATCCGGACACGCGCGTCCGTGAGATCGCGGAGACGGTCGGCATCAGCGAGCGCGGTGCGCACCAGATCGTCGCCGATCTCGTCGGCGCCGGGTACGTACGTCGCGCGCGCATCGGTCGCCGCAACCGCTACGCGATCGAATCGAAGACCACGCTCAAGCACACGTACGTGAGGCATCGTCGCGTCGCGAGCATCGTCGCGCTCCTCGAGCCGGAGCCCGCAAAGGTCGATCGCTCGGCGAAGCCGCGGCGCGGGGCGAGCAAGCGCGCGAGCGCCGAGAGCGCCTCCGTGAAGCCGTCGAAGCGTCGCGCGGCCTAGCCCGACGCGTCCGAAGCTCGAAGCCGCTCGCCCAAACGGGCGGCCCGAGACGGACGATCACGGCCTTCGTGCAGCGCGACTCGGCGAAGCCACGGAACGCGGACCGAGAATGGCCCGGCGCGCTGGACTGGACGACGGCGGCCGCCTCACTCGATCGCCGAGCGGCTCGACGTTCGGCCTGCATCCGTCGGGGCGGCGCTCGAGGCGGGTTCGATGTCCTCGTGCGCGTCCGATGGCCCGTGTGGACGGAGCTTCGCCCGCTCCGCGGCGACGAACTCGCTCGACGCGAACAGGGCGCAATCGCAGTAGCCCTGGCGCGCGATGTCGGCGTGGTGCGGCTTGCACGGGCACACCATCTCCGAGCCCTTGGCCATCGACTCCTCGACTGGAGCGCACGGACAGTACCTGCGGCCATGCGTGACGAGGTTGTCGGCCAACCCCTGCACCACGTTCTCGACGACCGCAGGCTCCGGGTAGAGCTCGTACTTGCCCTTCTCGACGTACGTGGCGACGAACCTCCGAACACGACGGAGCGCAGCGTCGCGTCGGTCCTCCGGCTCGCGGGACCGGCGGTCGTCGGATCGTCCGTCGTCGTCGCTCACGATCGAATCCTAGCCCGGCGGTCGCGCAGGGGCCCGGAGACAAACGACGAAAGGCGAGCTTGCCGCAGGGGCAGGCTCGCCAGACTGTCTTCGCAGATGCTCGACCGCTCGAGCGAGAAGCTCAGCCCTTCGGCGGAGCCGCGTCGAGCTTCGCCCGCTTGCGACGGCGACGAGCGGCCTCTGCCTGCTTCTTGCGGCGCTTCACGCTCGGCTTCATGTAGTGGCGGCGCATCTTGAGCTCACGAAGGACGCCCTCGGAGGCGAGCTTCCGCTTGAGCATCTTGATGGCGCGCTCGATCCCGCGGTCGCTGACCACGACCTCGAGCGGCTTGCACTGAACGGCATCACTCGGCATCTGTCAAAAATCTCCTGAGAATCGTGAGCCCTGTCACGACGAGGGCCTGCTCGGATACCACGGCCCATCCCCGCTCGCTAGCAAATTTGGGGCTGCCGCCGCCCGTGGTTGCCCCAAACCGCCCGCACTGGTGCCTCGCATCCAAGCAACACACCCCAACGCCGGCCCTGCCCGGTCTCGCGGGCTGCCTCCTCGGACTGGCTGCTCGGCCCGACAACGGCAGAGGTCGGCCTCGGCGCCCGGGCCCGCGTTCGGTCCCACGTGGGCCAGACGAGCCACCCCCCGAGCCATGTGAGCCACGCTGAATCGTCGGAATAGCGCTGCCGCGGAGCCGTTCAGATCTCGACTGGCTCGCCCCGTTGGCCGCCTCGGGGCATTTCCGCGCCTCCTTTTGCCTTTCCGTAGTCATCGGCATGGTCGGAGGCTCCCGGTTGGGCGTACTCTCTTCGAAGGCTCGAGGCAGGCTCGGAGCGACGCGGGCAGCATGCTCAAACCCGGTGACGTTGTCGGCCCTTACGAGATCCGCGGCTTCGTGGGTCAAGGCGGTATGGGGCAGGTGTACCGGGCGTTCGACCCGCGGCTCGAACGCACCGTCGCGCTGAAGCTGATCGTCGCCGCCGAAAACGCGAAGAGCGCGAAGACGCCGCCTTCGGGAACGGAGCGCGAGTCGGGCACCTCGCTCGTCGAGCTGTCGGGACGCATGCTCCGCGAGGCGCGCGCCGTCGCCTCGCTCAGTCATCCGAACGTGGTCGCGATCTACGACGTCGGCGAGTCCGACGGCCGGCTCTACCTGGCGATGGAGTACGTCGTCGGCTCGTCGCTCCGAAACCTCATCGGCAACGTCGAGCTGGCGCTCTCGCGTCGGGTCCGCTGGCTCATCGACGTCGCGCGCGCTCTCGAGGCCGCCCACAAGGCGGGGATCATCCACCGGGACATCAAGCCGGAGAACGTGATGATCCGCGAGGACGGCGGCGTGAAGGTCCTCGACTTCGGCATCGCCCGCCGGACGATGAGCCAGTCTCCCGACGAGCAGCATGCGGTCGACACCGTGACGGGCGGCGGCGCCATCGCCGGAACGCCCGTGTACATGGCGCCCGAGCAGATCAAGGGCGCCGACGTCGACGCGCGCTGCGATCAGTTCGCGTGGGCGGTGATGGCCTACGAGGTGATCACCGGCGCGCGCCCTTGGGTCGAGACGGGCGACGTCCTCAGCCTCGTCGCCCACATTCTCACGGAAGCGCCGCGCTCGATCCGCACCAGCACGAAGGACGTCCCCTCCGTCGTGGAGGAGACGGTCATGCGCGCCCTCGCGAAGGATCCCGCACAGCGATTTCCTTCGATGGCCGACGTCGCCGACGCTCTCGAGCCGTTCGCGTCCCTCTCGACCGGAGGTGACCGCGTGCGCGTCACCCCGCAGGCACGCGCGGAGGACGATCCGGCCTACGCGGCAACGACACGGGTGCCGACGACCGTCTCGGTCGATGCCGCTCCGAGCGATGCGAGGAGGAGCATCCCCGAGACGCCGAGGCGACGCGCCTTCGCTCTTGCGCTCCCCCTCGTCCTCCTCGGCGCGCTCGGCGCGACGGTGTACGTGGTGAAGTCGCGGACCGATGCCCATCGGGTGCCGAACATCCCGAGCGTTCCGGGCGTGCCTCCGTCGACGACCGTCCCGCCGCGACCGCTGTCGACCGTTCCGCAGGCGGAGACTGCCTACAAGGAGGCGATGAGCCTCTGGCGCGACGGCGCGATCGTCAAGGCGCGGGCCGCGCTTGCTCGCGCGATCGAGCTCGATCCGACGTTCGCGGCCGCTCACCTGCAGCTCGCGCTCCAGCATGCGTCGGCGAACGATCCTCCGGCAGCGCAGGCTTCGTTCCAGAGCGCCTACGAGCATCGCCACATGCTGCTGCCACGAGACGAGCGCCTGCTCGAGGCGAGCGAGCCGTACGTCCGAGTGACCCCGGACGTCGAGGAGTGGGAGACGCGCATGACGTCGGCGGTCTTCCAATATCCGCGCGATCCGGAGCTCCAGTACTACCTCGGCCGCGCGCGACAGCAGCAGGGCGATCACGAGGGCGCGAAGGCGGCATTCGATGCAGCGATCCGCCTCGACGAAGGCTTCATCCCTGCCCTCGCCGCGATGGCGAAGAGCGACAAGAGCGTCGGCAACATCGCCGATGGCCTCATGACGACGGAGCGCTGCATCAAGCGCTCCCCCGTCGCCTCGACATGTGTCGAGACACGTTACGAGCTGCTCTTCGCCGCGGGGGAGTGCAGGCGCGCGAAGGACGAAGCGACGCGCTGGGGCTCGCTCGAGCCGCAGTCCCCTCGCCCGTTCGCGAGCCTCGCACGTGCTCTCCACGCGGACGGAGCGCCGCGGCCGAGCGTCGAGGAGGTCCTCTCGCGACGCTGGAGCCTCGTCCCGGCGGACGCGCGCAAGCGAGCCGAGCTCTGGGACACGGCGCTCCTGGCGGTCCTCGACGGAGACTTCGTCCGCGCCGACGACCTGGCGCGCGAGTACGACGCGGGGCTGCCCCACACCGCCGACTCGTACGACCACGCGGAGCCGGGCCGCCTCCGCGTCAACGTGCTCATGGAAACCGACCGGATGAAGGACGCGGCGAAGGCGGCGCGCTCGTTCCTCGATCGACTCCCCGCATGGCCGACCTACCCGTTCGCCCCCGATCCGAGCATCACGTTCTACGAGCCGCTCTACCGCGCCGGCGAGATGACGAAGCGCGAGCTCGACGAGAAGCGCGCCGAATGGTTCGACCGCGAGCGCCTCCGCGCGAGCGAAGGGCGGAGCGCGCGGGAGCCGTGGACCGCATGGGCGACCGTCTACGGGAGCTTCGCCGAGTCACGCGAGGAAGCGCTCGAGGCGCTCGCGCGTGCCCCGCAGGACGACGGCGCGCCCGGAAGGGCTCACGGCCTGTTCGTCGACTTCGCGCTCGGCAAGGTCTACGCGCTCGCGGGCCGCTGGAACGATGCCGTACCGCACCTCGAACGCGTCGTCTCGAGCTGCGCGACGTTCGACGCGACGATGGTTATCGCGAAGGCGCGCCTCTATCTCGGCCAGGCACAAGAGACGAAGGGCGACGCCGCGGCCGCGAAGGCGACCTACGAGAAGCTCGTCGAGGCGTGGCCCAAGGCGACCGCCTCCCACACGTTCAAGCGCGCGTCCGAACGACTGGCGACGATGACGCGCGAGTGAGCGCGGGCTCCGAACATTCGAACGCGTCGCGCGCGAGCCTCCGGCGCGGAGGTGGTGACGCGAAGCCCCGCCGCCGCTCGTCGCGCGGGCAAAACCACGCCTCGCCCGGAGCGAGCGTGGGAAACGAAACGTCGACGGTCGATCGCGCGCGACCTTGCCGCCGCGCGCGATCGACGAGGTGAATCAGGCGCGCTTGCGACGGCCGCCGCGACCGCGACGCTTCGCGGTCGCGCCCTCGCCAGCCTTCGCGCCGGCGAAGTAGGTCGTCGCGCGCTTCTGGCCCGACTTGGAGATGCGGCCCTCGGCGAGGGCGTCCGCGAGAGGACGCGGCAGCTCCTTCGCCTGGCAGTCGAGCGCCTCGCGGATCTGCTCGGCGCGAAGTCCCTCCGGGCTCTTCTGGAGGAGCGTGACGATGTTGTCGACCATGCGGCCGATGTCTTCCGACGAGCGGCGACCGAGACGCCCACCACGGCCGCGCTTGCGACCGACCGTCGTCGGCTCCGCTGCGGGCGCGCGAACACGCGCTGCACGGGCGCCGACACTAACGCCGGCGCCGGCGCCGCTCACTCCTGTGAGCTCGTCGATCGACGCTGCGCGCAGGGCGCTGATGATGCTCATCGCGAACTCGTTGGCGAGGCTTTCGATCGTGCTCTTCAGATTGCTCATTCTGTGCGAAGCCATAAAACACTCGATATCAACCCGCAAAGAAAATCCGTATTTGGCGATTTTGGGATTGCGAAGGCCCCCGCCAACCATTCGCGTCCTTCCAACACTTTCAGCTCTACCGAGAGGCCTTTTTTCAGGGCCCGATGCCCCTTCTCGCCACCCGCGCCACCCGCGAGGAACGTGCGCCGAGTCGCCATGAGCGCGCCGCGCCCGCGTCTCGCGGTTGAGCAAAGGGCTGCGCAGGACGCGAAAGCGCGAATGGACAGGACGTGATCCAACCAGCAGCACCCCACACTTCGTGCTCGATCTCACGGCCATGACGTGAACGGTTCGGCCACGAGGCTCTGGCGCCGATTGGTCCGGGATGGCACGCTTGAGCCCTGGAGGTCTTCGTGCGGAAACCCGTCGCCGTCGCCGTATTCAGCTCCTTCATCGCATTCGCCATCGTCGTGGGCTGCAGCGCGCCGTCCCCCGACGGGACGTCGTTGAACCGCGGGCGGGGCTCGAGAAGCAGCGACGACGCCAACGAGAACACGTCGAGCAGCGGTGGGAACAGCACAGCGGGCGATTGCACGAATCACGAGAAGGTCGACGACCGCCCTGCGTGCGACCAGTGCGTGCGCGCCAACTGCTGCGAGTTCGTCCTCGCCTGCGACAAGACGCCGGACTGCGGGGAGCTGCTCAAGTGCCTCGACGAGTGCGCGGGCGACATCTTCTGCCAGCTCACGTGCTCGAACGCCCACGAGAAGGGCAGCAGCGCCCTCACCGACGTGTCTTCGTGCGCGAAGTCGAAGTGCTCGAACGAGTGCCCGGATAGTACGCCGGACGCGGGCGATCTCTTCGGCGACGCCTTCTGAGCACGCGCGCGGCCGCGGTAGCTCGCGGTGACCGCAGGACGCTCCGGCCAGGCCAGGCCAGGCCAGGCCAGGCCGGCGTCACTTCGCTAGCCGGAACGGCCGCGTCACGGGCGACGCCTGAGCTGCGCGTCGTGCGCTCGAGCTCACGCGGTCGACTCCCTCGAGGAGGGAGCTGACCCGTTCAAGTACCGAAGGAGGGACTCGAACCCTCACGGGGGGCTACCCCGGCGGATTTTGAATCCGCTGCGTCTACCGTTCCGCCACTTCGGCCAGGCGAAGAGGTTGTTAACAGAATCTCGGTCCGGTCGCCATCCTTCCTCGTCATCTCGCGTCTCGCGTCGCGCGTCTTCGAGCGCAGCGGGGCCTCCGAAGGGCTGGCGGCGAGCTCGGGCGCTCGCGGGAACCCGGACCCGTGGGATCTGTCGTATGATCCACACCGATGATGATGCGTCGAAGAGCGCTCCTCGCCTGGGCCGCCGCCGCCCTCGTCGCCACCTCCGGCACCGCCCTCCTCGGGTGCAAGGATCGAGGGCAGAAGAGCTCCGAGGACGCACGGGCCGACGTCCAGACGCTCATCGCGCTGACCGAGAAGGACGTGGCGGAGGTCGAGCGCGGGCTCCCCGAGGGCGCGAAGAAGCTTTCCGAGCTGCTCGCCAAGGAAGTCGGGAAGGACGGCGATCCGAAGCAGAACGTGCCTGGCGTGCGGAGCGCGCTCCTGAAGATGCGCCAGCAGGTACCCGACCTCGGAATCGCCAAGTCCACCTTCTTCGCGTTCGCCGACGAAAAGGGCATCGCGATCCGCAATGACTTCGAGCACGACACGATGGCGGGGAAAGACCTCGTGAAGGGCTGGCCCGGCATCAAGCCCGTGCTCGACGGCGCACCGTACGCCGCCACGACGGGTGAGTTCCCCGGCACCCCCAACCCCGCCGGTCCGGACCGGGAGTGGGTCGCTGCCGTTCCCGTGAAGAAGGCCGACGGCTCCCCCCAAGGCATGCTCGTCACCGGCTGGACGTACCGCCGCTTCGCCTATCACCTCCAGGTCACGCTCCAGCGCGAGATCCAGGACCAGCTGATGCGGAGCAGCGAAAAGGGCAAGATGCCCATCGTCTACGTGTGCCTCTTCGACAAGGAGCACGTCTACGGTGCAGGATCGCCCGGCGCGACCCCCGTGCCGGAGGTCAACGAGAAGGCGCTAGCGAACGTCGGGCTCCACGCGAAGACCGAGGCCGGACTCGCCTCGAGCCCGCTCAAGATCACCGATCGCGAGTTCGGCTGGGCCGCCGCGCGCCTCCCGAAGCTCGGGCCGGACGTCGGTGTCGTCGTTCTGCGAAGCGAGACCTGACGCTCGTCCGAGCCGTAACGTTCACCGCGACGTGACCGCTCCGCTCGGGCGGGGATCCGAAGGCGCCGGCGCCGGCGGCTCGGGTCCACGGTCCGAGCCGGTCCGCCCGAGACGGTGGAGGGCGACGACTCCGCCGATCCATCCGATCAGGAGGAGAACGCCGCCCGTGGTCCGGTCGATCGACCCTGCGATCGCGAGGCCGCCGCCGATTGCCGCGCACGCGAGGAGCAGGTGCCGCTTCGCGCGATCGAAGGCGGAGACGGCTTGGCCGGAGGTCGAGGTCGACGATGAGCTCGCAGAACCTGCCGCCTCACGCTTCGCCATGAGGTGGTTCTACCAGACATCGTGGTAGAAGATGCCCATGCCGCGCTTTGCTGCGCTCGACCTCGGCTCGAACGCCTTGCGGCTGCGCATCGTCGAGGCTCAGGCATCGAGCCTCGACCGGGACCAGCTCTCCCTCCTCCCGGACGCCAGCTCACCCTGGCGCGAGATGGTGAGCCTCCGCGCCCCCGTGCGCCTCGGCAGCGAGGTCTTCGTGACGGGCAAGCTCGCTTCGTCCTCGATCGGGCTCGCCTGCACCGCGCTCCGGGAGTTCCGCCAGGCGATGGACGCGGCCAAGGTCGACGTCTATCGGGCCACCGCAACGAGCGCCGTCCGTGAGGCGTCGAACCGAGCCACGCTGGTCGAGCGTGCATGGCGCGAGGCTGGCATCGAGCTCGAGGTCATCGAGGGCATCGAGGAAGCGCGGCTCATCCAGCTGGCCGTGGTTCGCAGGCTCGGGCTCGCGGACAAGCGCGCGCTCCTGGTCGACGTCGGTGGCGGCTCGACCGAGCTCACCTATCTCGACAAGGGGCGGAGCGTCTGGGCGGTCTCGCTCCCCATCGGGACGGTCCGCCTGCTCGAGATGTACCTGCGCAACGTGAAGGCGGTCGATCGCGCACGGCAGAAGCTGCTCGTCGAGGGCATCGATCGCACGCTCGCCGAGGCGGTGCCCACGCTGAGGAAGCTGCCCTTCGAGATCGTCGTCGGGACTGGCGGCAGCGTCGACACGCTCTCGGAGCTCTGCCCGGCGAAGGGCGGCCACGCGGGTTATCCACGCGCAGTCGACGTCCCCCTGATGAAGACATTGCTGGGCCGGCTCTTCATGATGACGCCGGAGCAGCGGCGCGAGACGTTCGGTCTCCGCCCCGACCGCGCGGACACGATCGTGACGGCAGCCTCGGTCTTTCTTCGCGTCACGGAGATCTTCAAGGCGGCGGCCATCGTGGCTCCGGGTGTCGGCCTCAAGGAGGGAATCCTCGAGGAGATCGTCGACAAGTATTTCGACCGCTGGGACACGGAGTCGGAAGCGCGAAGCGTAATCGACGGCTGCATCCGTCTCGGCAAACGCTACGGCTTCGATCAGGCGCACGGTGAGCTCGTCGCTTCGCTCGCGATGTCGCTCTTCGACGACATGGCAGCGTTCCACGGCTTCGGCGAACGCGAGCGGCTCCTCCTCCGAACGGCCGCCCTACTCCACGACGTCGGTGACTACGTCAGCTACGGCGGTCACCACAAGCACAGCTACTACCTGATTCAGCACAGCGACATCATGGGACTCACGCCCGGCGAGCGCGCGATCGTCGCGAACGTCGCTCGGTATCACCGCAAGAGCCCGCCCGATCTCTCGCACCCCAACTTCCGTGACCTCGACAAGGAATCGCGGACGAAGGTGCGCGGCCTCTCCGCGATCCTCCGCATCGCCGACGCGCTCGACCGCGAGCACCTCGGGAAGGTGAAGAACGTGCGTGCCGAGATCGACGGCAAGGGACGGAAGATGAACCTCTTCATCACCGGCGACGAGGAGCGCGAGCTCGAAGAGTGGACCGTGCGCGCCAAGTCGGAGCTCTTGCGAGACGTCTTCGATCTCGACTTGACGATCGCAGGCTCCGCAACGTCGACGCGCCCCTCGGCGCGGGAGCCTGCTGCAGCGACGGCCGGCCCGGTGTCGAATCGCCCGAACGGCCGCTGATCGCCGCAGGTTCGGCCTCGCGTGCCGCCCACGCTGCGGCCTCCGATTGCGTGCGCTCTTCGATACTCGGCAATCGTGCCGATACCGTCGTCGGATGCGTGAAGCGAGTGGGAATTCGTACTACTGTGCTTTCGCCGATGCGTTCGTCTCTCTGCTCCGGACTCGCACTCGTGTTCGTGACGGCGTGCTCCGGTCGCGCGGTGCCGGACCCGCGGAGCGCCGCGGAGGAGTATGCGCAGGCCGCGTCGCGTGGTGACGGCGACGCCATCTACGAGATGATGACGACGTCCGCGCAGAAGTCGCGCTCGCGCGAGGACGTGAAGCGCCTCGTCTCCGAGCAGCGAAGCGAGCTCGCCGAGCAGGCGAAGACCCTGACGGCGAAAGACGCACGGGTCGAGGCCGTCGCGCGGCTTCGCTACGAGGACGGCGAGGAGGCGCAGCTCGAGCTCCGCGAGGGACGTTTCTGGATCACGTCGTCGGGCGTACTCCCAGGAGGTTCGCGAACGCCCGAACAAGCGCTCGATCAGCTCCGCCGCGTCCTCGCGCGTCGCAGCTATGCGGGCCTGATGCGTGTGCTCACGCCGTCCACGCGGGCGGCAATCGAACAAGATCTTCGTTCACTTGTCTCGGGCCTCGAGCGCCCGGAGACCCTGCATGTCGAGGTCACGGGCGACGGTGCCATCGTGACAATCCCCGGCGGACACAGCGTCAAGCTGAAACGCGAGGGCGGCGTGTGGCGGGTCGACGACTTCGACTGACGGCCGCGCGGCGTGTGGCGGTCGTCGCGATCGCCCTCGTCAGCGCAAACGCCTCGGCAGAGGAGCCTTCGTCCCCTCCTCCGCCGACCACCTCCCCAGCTTCACCCTCCGATGCGGCAGCGGTCCCCGCGGCCCGCACGCCGCCCGCTCCGGACACGAGCCCGACCGAGGTGCGCGTCAACGGCGTGAAGCGACGCGAGCCCACGGCGCCGAAGGATACGATCGGCGGCCGCGAGATCCGTCAGGTGCCCGGCGCATTCGGAGACGCCTTTCGCGCGATCGAGTCGCTCCCGGGCGTCACGCCCATCGTCAGCGGACTGCCCTACTTCTTCGTCCGCGGCGCGCCGCCCGGCAACACCGGCTTCTTCATCGACGGCGTCCGCGTGCCTGGCCTCTTCCACCTCGGGGTCGGCCCGGCAGTCATGTATCCGGCGCTCATCGACCACGTCGATCTCTACAAGGGCGCCTATCCGGTCTCGTACGGGCGCTTCGCTGGAGGCGTGCTCTCGGCGGATACGGTGCGTCCGGCCGATCACACACGAACCGACTGGACGCTCCGCCTGTTCGACGCCGGCGCGCTCGTGGAGGCGCCGTTCGGCAAGCAGGTCGAGGGCGACGGGTCCCGAGCGCGGGGCAGCGCGCTCGTGTCGGGTCGCTACGGCTACCCGGGCCTCCTGCTCTCCATCTTCGCGCCGAACGCCGGGCTCGCGTACTGGGACTATCAGACCCGTGTATCTTACAGACTATCCGATCGCGACGTCGTCTCGGTCCTCGGCTTCGGGAGCTACGACTCCGTCAGCCAGCGCGACGAGACCGAAAGGGGCCCCGACGATCACCTCACCGAGGTCCTCAACATCCAGTTCCACCGGCTCGACCTGAGGTGGGACCGACGGACGAGCGCGACCGGCTCGATGCGCACCGCGATCACCTTCGGCTACGACCGCACGGGGAGCCAGGACTTCGCTGCGCGGTCGTGGCTCTTCGGCACACGGGTGCAGGCCGAGGAGCGGCTCAGCCATGCGGTGCGCGTGAGGGGCGGCGCGGACCTGCAGTTCCAGAACTTCGACTTCCGCCTCGGGGCGTCCGGACAGCCCGAGACTCCGACCCCCGACGAGGCCAGCTCGAGCGGCATGGTCGGCCTCCAGAAGGACACGAACATGGCCGTCTGGCTCGACACGCCGCTGAAGCTCGGCTCGCGCGTCGAGGTCACGCCGGGCCTGCGTGCGGACCTCTTCACGTCGCGCGGAATCGGGAAGGCGCGCGCGATCCCGGCGCTCGATCCACGCGTCACGACACGCATCCAGATCGGTCCGATCTACCACCTCGGCGCGGTCGGGATCGCGCACCAGCCCGCCGCCTTCCCCGTTCCCATCCCCGCGCTCTCGTTCGCGCAGCTCCGGCGCGGGCTCCAGTCCGGCTACCACCTGAGCCAGGGACTCGAGATCCCGTTGCCGGCGGACCTCAACGCGCAGGTCACCGGGTATCTCCACACGTACACGGGCCTCGTCGACATCGCCCAGCAATGCGATGTCCAGGATCCGAGGTGCGATCCCTCGGGAGCACGCGGTCGCTCGGTCGGCATGGAGGTGATGCTGAAGCGGAACCTCGGCAAGCGCGTCGGCGGCTGGGTCTCGTACACGCTGTCTCGCTCGACGCGCGACTCGTATGACGTGACCGTCCGGCGCCAGACCTCACGCCTGAGCGAGTTCGACCGCACCCACGTCCTGAACGTCGTCCTCTCGGTCGACCTCGGGAAGGGCTGGCGTACGGGCGGGCGCTACACCGTCTACTCCGGCATTCCATACTCGACGCTCAACTCGCTCCTCCTGCCGAACGCGCGCACGCCCGCGTTCCATCGCATCGACCTCCGCATCGAGAAGCGGTGGGTCCAGAAGAACGGCAACTCGTTCGCGCTCACTGCCGAGATGTTCAACGCGCTCCTGATGAAGGAGGCGATCGGCGTCACGTGCTCGGGCCTTCCGCCGCGCTGCAAGCCGGAGGAGATCGGGCCGATCGCGATCCCGAGCCTCGGCTTCGAGGGGACGCTCTGAACGCAGCCGCCTAGGCCTCTCGGCACACACGCGCCGATGCGCGCTTCGATTCGCGCTGCTCGCCGGCCGGCTGAGCGGGCACGCGGCGCAGCGGAGCAGCGGTTCCCAACGGCCGCGCTTCTCGCGCCGCCTCGCCTCCGGTGAGCCCCTTCGGCGACAAGAGGCATCGGAGGGCCGTGCCGCGAGCGCCGCTGGCCTGCTAACGTGGCCGGGATGCGCCGGACGCTCATGCGACTCTTCCCGTTCGCCTTCGCGCTCGGCGTCCTCGTCCTGTTCTTGCCACGGCCGGCTCGCGCGTTCGGCGACGTCGGCGCATTCGATCCGCGCGCGCTCCTCGCGGGCGGGACGACGGGCGCTGCACGAGCGAGCGCAGCGGGTCGCTGGTCGTGGGAGCTCGTACAGCGGACGAGCGCCCCCGCGCGGCTCAAGCCGAGCCAGGTCCGGGCGGACGAGCCGGGTGTCGTCGACGGGCCGTTCCTGTGGTGGAGCGGCGACGCGGCGGTCTCGGCGCTCTCGCCCCAGGAGATCGCCGGCCTCCGTCGGTTCTTCGCGCTCGGCGGGATCCTCCTCGTCGACGACGCCGGTGCATCCGAGGCGTCGGCGGAGAGTCGGAGCAACGCGAGCGCGTTCGGCCGCACCGCCCGGGAACAGATCGCACGCGTCCTGCCCGACACGAGCCCGATCTCGCTCGGGCCCGACCACGTCCTCTTCAAGTCGTTCTACCTCCTCAAGCGCGCCGAAGGCCGCGTGGCCGGACCGCGCACGCTCGACGCGATCGTCCGTGGAGGACAGACGCAGGTGGTGTTCTCGACGCACGACCTCGGCGGAGCGCTCGCGCGCGGCGCGACCGGCGCCTGGGAGAACCCCGTCGTGCCGGGAGGCGACATCCAGCGCGAGCGCGCGATCCGCCTGGCGGTGAACATCGCGATGTACGTCCTCTGCTCGAACTACAAGGACGACCAGGTCCACGCGCCGTTCCTCATGCGTCGCCGGGCCGGCGCCGTGATTCCCTGAACGGAGCACGGGTGGACACGACGGTCGAACAGATGAGCATGAGCACGCGGCTCGCCGTCAACGGCGACCTGCCGCCGTGGGCGGCGGTCCTCGCGTGCGCCCTCGTCCTCGTCAGCCTCGGCGTCCTCGTCATCCACGAGCTTCGCCGGCGGGAGCGCGGGGGCGTCGCCATCGTGGCAACCGGCGTGCTCGCGCTCCTCGCGCTTCTCCTCGCCGTCATCCGGCCGGTGAGGATCGCCGCGCGCGAGAGCGTCATCGGCGCGAAGGTCGTCGTCCTCGCCGACACGTCGCGGTCGATGGCGCTACCACAAGAGGCTTCGAGCAAGACCTCACGTCACGACGTCGCCGCGCGCGCGCTCGCCGACCTCACGAAGAAGTCGAAGGACGCACGGCTCCTCGTCCTCGGGTTCGGTGACGGAGCGCCCGTTCCCATCGCCACGGTGAAGGAGAGCGAAGCGGCCGGGCCGAGCGGCCCGATCGCGCCGCGGAGCGATCTCACGTCGGCTCTCCACGCGCTCGCGGCCTCGTCGGAGGAGCGCCCGCAGGCCGTCGTCGTCGTGTCCGACGGCCGTCTCGATGATCCGGCCGAAGGCGTCTCGAAGGAGAACCTCGCGGCGCTCGGCAAGGAGCTCAAGGTGCCGATCCACGCCGTGGCGACGACGCGCGAGGGGCCGCCCGACGCGAGTGTCCGGCGCGTCTCGGCCGCCGGCGCCGCGGTGGCACACGTCCCGATCCCGCTCCGTGTCGAGGTCGGATGCAGCGGCGGCCTCGCGTGCGACGAGCTCACCGTCACTGCCCGCGAGCTCCGCGAGGACGGGCCGCCCGCGCTCCTCGCCACCGGGCTCTCTCACCTCAAGGACGGAAAGGGCACCGTCGATCTCTCGGTCACGCTCGAGCGCGCGGGCGCGCGCATCATCGAGATCGCCATCACTCCGCCCTCGGGCGACACGATCCCCGAGAACGACCGGCGCTTGCTCACCTTCGTCGTCGCGCGCGAGCGCGTACGCGTCCTGCACGTGGCGGGGCGCCCGACGAACGACGTGCGCGCGCTCCGGCAATGGCTCAAGAGCGATGCGTCCGTCGACGTCGTCGCGTTCTTCATCCTCCGCACCGAATCGGACAATCCGAACGCGCGGTCAGAGGACCTCGCGCTCATTCCCTTCCCCGTCGACGAGCTATTCACCGACCACCTTCCCTCGTTCGACGCGGTCGTGCTCCAGGACTTCGACGCCCAGCCGTACCGACTGGAGAAGCATCTCCCCCAGCTCGCGCGCTACGTGAGATCCGGCGGCGGCTTGATCATGGTCGGCGGCCAGAACTCCTTCGTCGCCGGCGGCTACGCCGGTACGCCGCTGGCCGAGGTTCTCCCGATCTCGCTCGACAGCTCACCGGGCGCGACCGCCGCGGACGTCGCCTCGGTCACCCCCGTGTGGACCGAGGACGGCCGCACCGCGCCGCTCCTCGCACCGCTCCGCGACATCGTCTCCGAAGAGCTCCCGCAGATGCCGGGCACGAACATCCTCGGAGACGTGCGCGCCGGCGGTCTCGTGCTCTGGTCGCACCCGACACGCACGACGAAGAGTGGCGCACCGATGCCGATCCTCGCGATCGGCGATCAGGGCGACGGCCGCTCGATCGCGCTCGGCATCGACGGCGCCTGGCAGCTCGAGTTCTCGCAGCTCGGCGCCCGCACCTCGGGCCGCGGCTACGGCGCGATGTGGGACGGCCTCCTCGGATGGCTGATGCGCGATCCGCGCTTCGAGTCGGGACAGCTCGATCTCGTCGGCTCATGCGTCGCCGACGAGCCGGCACGCCTGCGCGTGCGCGCACCGGACAGCACGAAGGATCCGGCCGGGCGCGAGATGGTCGTGGAGCTCCGCCGCCTCGATCGCCAGGACGTCGCGCCGCTGAAGGTCGAAGTGCCGAAGCGCGCGCCCTTCGCCGCCGGCACCGTGGAGGTGACGCTCCCGCCGCTGCCCGCGGGCGGCTACACCGCGCGGCTCAAGCTCGGACCGGGGCCGACCACCCGTCGCGACTTCGCGTGCGAGGCCGGCGGTGACGAGTGGGCGGACTCGCGCCCCGACGGCGATCGCCTCCGCGCCCTCGCCGCCGCGACGGGCGGCACCTTCCGCTGGGCGAGCGACGACCTCGCGCTGCCCTTGCCCAAGCCGGCGGTCGTGAGCGCCGAACGCCACGTCGTTCCCCTCGCTCCACCGTGGACGTGGACGCTCGCCGCCGCCGTCCTCCTCGGCGCGCACTGGTTCACGCGACGTCGAAGCGGCCTCTCCTAGCGATCGCGATCGCGATCGCGATTCGCGATCGCTATCCGGGGCGGGCCGTCGCGGAGCCATCATTCCCGCTTGCACCGGCTCGGCCATGGCGCTCTTCTGGATGAGCTTTGAACTCCGGTCGAACGATGGTGGCTCGGGTCGGGCTCTGGATCCTCGCAGGGGTCGCGGCGCTCTCTGGCGGTTGCTCGAACGACGACGAAGGCGGAAACGCCTCGAGCGAGGCCCTCGTCATCGAGGAGGGTTGTCAGCCGCTCCTCGCGCGGACACGCCTCGACGAAGCATCGCGCGGGACGTGCATCCTCCCCTACCCCTCCGACTTCTATCGCGAGGTCGCTGGAGGCGCTCCGCGTCTCTCGATGCGCGGAGCCGCCAAGCCCCAGCGCGCGGCCGGCGGTGGTGCGGACCTGCACGACGTCGTCCCGATGGACGGCTTCTCCCTCATCCCCACCATCGTCGCGACGCTTCCCAGCAGCGTGGTGAAGGACGGCCTCGCCGGGATTCTCGACGATCCCAGTCTCAGCGCCACGGCGAGCAGCGCCACCGTCATCATCGACACCGAGACCGGCGCGTTCATCCCGCACTACACGGACAAGATCGAGCGTGGCGTCGACGCCGAGCACGAGCCGATCGTCCTGCGCACGTTCGCTCCGCTCGCACCGAAGCGGCGCTACGTCGTCGCGCTCAAGGGCGTCCGGCTCGCACCGGCCGAGGGCGCGCCGGCAAACGCAGCAGGGCTCGCCCCGCCGCCCGAGGGCTTCCGCCGCCTCCGCGACGGCTCCGTGGCGAAGGATCCTGCGCTCGGCGCGATGAAGGACCGCTTCGATCGCGAGGTGTTCGCGGTGCTCGAGCGCGCCGGCATCGCCCGTAAGGACCTGCAGCTCGCGTGGGACTTCACGACGGGGAGCGAAGAGCAGCCCCGGGCCGACATGCTTCGCGTGCGCGAGCTCACGCTCGCATGGCTCGCCGCGAACACGCCGACGGTCACGATCACGGAGACGAAGCCCGGCACCGATCGAATCTGGCGCACGATCACCGGCACGATCCAGGCGCCGCTCTTCCTCGATCAGCCGGGGCCCGCGGGGCGCATCTTTCGCGGCGCCGACGGCCTCGTCGCCCAGAACGGGATGACGACGTTCGAGTTCACCATCAACGTGCCGATCTCGGTGCGCGATCGCTTCGAGCCGGGACGCGCCCTCGCCTACGGGCACGGGTTCTTCGGCGGGCGCACCGAGCTCGAGGGCAACGGAGCGAAGACGATCGCGGAGAAGCTCGCGGCCGTCGAGCTCGGGATCGACTGGTGGGGGATGTCCAAGGAAGACGTCGGACGCGTCAGCACGACGCTCGGCGACGATCCCAGCCACGGCGCCGACTTCGCCGAGCGCGCGCACCAAGCGATGGCGAACTGGCTCGTCGCAACGGCGGCGTTCCGGGGCCCGCTCGCGAAGGCGCCGGAGCTCATGCGCCCCGCCGAGGGGGAAGGCGTAGTCGTCGGTCCCGGAGGAGCGTCGAACGCCGGGCAGCTCGTCTACGACCCTAGCTTCATCGGCTATTTCGGCGCGAGCCAGGGCCACATCCTCGGCGGGACCCTCGCGGCGCTCAATCCGGACTTCTCGCGCGTCGTGCTCAACGTCGGCGGTGGCGGCTTCACGCACATGATGCCGCGCTCGGCGAACTTCGGCCCCTTCTCGATCGTCCTCGACGTGACCTTCAAGGACGAGCTGATGGTGCAGGCGTACGTCGCGATGTTCCAGCGTCCGCTCGATCGGATCGATCCCATCACCTACGCGCCGCTGGTGCACGCCGTGCCCGAGCGTCGCGTGCTCCTCCAGGTCGGCCTCGGCGACGCGCAGGTGCCGAACGCCGGGAGCTACCTCCACGCGCGCGCGCTCGGTGTGAAGCTCCTGACGCCCTCGCCCGCGAACGTGTTCGGGCTCGAGTCGGTGGCGGCCGCGAACGGCGCGAGCGCCCTCACGCTGTTCGATTTCGGCATCGACACGAGCGGGTACGCGACGCCCTCGCCGCTCGGGCAGAACGAGGTCCACGAAGGCGTCCGCGTGAACGCCGGAGCGCTGCGCCAAATGGACGAGTTCTTGCGCCCCGGCGGCACGATCAGTCATCCGTGCGACGGCCCCTGCGATCCCGAGTGACGCCCGCGGAGGCCGGCGGAGAAGGCATGAGCGGATTGCCCGCGCCGGCGCCGGGCGCGCGGCCGATCCCGGATGACGGAAGGTCCTCGCCGGCCTAATGTCTTGTACGTGCGCCGTCTCGTAACTGCCGCGCTCCTCGTCGTCTGCGGGACGGCTGCGTTCCACGCGGAGGCGCTCGTCTGGCCGGACGTGCCCGAGCGGATCGAGCGCGGGCTCTCGTCGCCGGATCCGACGAGCCGACGCGTCGCCGCGCGGGACCTCGCGAACCTCGGAGGGACACGGGCCGCGCCGCTCGTCCTCAAGGCGCTCGCCGACGCCGACGTTGAGGTCCGACTCGCGGCCGCGCAGTCGGCGGTCCGCCTCCGCGTGAACGCCGCCAACGACGTCACCATCGCGTGGCTCGGTGAACGCGAGACGCGGCTGCGCGTCGCCGCCTGCGAGGTCGCCCACGCGATGCCGAACCCGCGCGCGGTCCAGCCTCTCGCACGCGCGCTCGGCGACGCCGATCCGCAAGTGCGCCTCGCATGTGCAGATGCCCTCGGCGCATCGGGGTCACCGGAGGCGGTCGCGCCGCTCGCAGGAAAGCTCGACGACCCGACGCCGAACGTGCGCGCGCAGGTAGCTCGCGCGCTGGCGCGGCTCGGCGATACGCGCGCGGTCGTGCCGCTCGTCGGGAAGGTGCAGGACTCCGTCCCCGACGTCCGCCAGGCCGTCGTTCGTGCGCTCGGCGACCTCGGCGATACGCGCGCCACGCAGGCACTGCTTCTCGCGTTGCGCGACAACGTCCCCGAGGTGAAGGTCGAGGCGCTCTCGGCGCTCGGCCGCCTCCGCGCGCCCGACGCGGTCGAGCCGATCGCGCCGCTCGCCCTCGAGCGCACGCCCGGCATCCGACAGTCCGCGCTCGTCGCGCTCGGCCGCATCGGCACTCCGGGGGCAGTCCGCGCGCTCGTGAAGGCGCTCGGCACCCAGGAAGACGCCACCGCAGGGGTCGAGCGCACGCCCGTCCGCGAGGCGCTCGTCGCCGCCGGCGCGCCCGCCGTCGCCGAGCTCACCGCCCTCCTCGATCGCCCTGTCTCTCCTGCCGTCGCTTCGAGCGCCGCGTGGGTGCTCGGCGAGCTCCGCGCGACGGGAAGCGCACCGGCGATCGTCGCGGCGCTGCGCAAGGGCACGCTCCCTCCGGTAGCAGCGCTTCACGCGCTCGCCGGCGCCGGCACGCCCGAGCAGGTGCCCGTCGTCCTCGAGTTCGTCGCGGATCCGAGCCCGGCGACGCGCGACGAGGCTCGACGCGCGGCAACCGCGCTCCTCGATCCTGCACGTCCCGACGGCCGCGCCGTCGAACCGCTCGCTGCCACACTGAAGAACCCGCGCACCTCCACGCAAGAACGCGCGGCCATCGCAACGCTGCTCGGGCGCACCGGCGCTCCGCGCGCGGCGAACGAGCTCATCGGCCTCGTCAACGCAAAGGACGAGAGCCTGCGTCTCGCCGCGATCGACGCACTCGGTGCTCTTGGCCCGCTCGCCACAGCGGGTGCTTCGAACGCGCCTGCGTCGGCGATCGGACGGGCAGCCGACGACGCGCTCGTGCCGCTCCTCGCGGACGTCGACCCCGCCGTCCGCCTTCATGCGGCCGTCGCGCTCGGGAGCAGCGGCGGGCTCGAGGCGCGCCGCTCGCTCCTCGCAAAGCTCGACGGCGGCGAGGAGCTCGACCGCTTCTCGCTCTTCGAGGCCATCGGCGGCGTGCTCGCTCGTCACCCGGATGAAGCGGCCGCCCGGCGCGTGTTCCGCGAGCTCGCCGTCGCCGCCGGTCCCGAGCGTGACGCCGTCATCGGAGCGGCCGGCCGCGCACGCATTCCGAGCGTCGTGACGTCGCTCGCGGCCGCGGCCAAGAGCGACGACGTCGACGACCGCCGCTCGGTCGCGTCGGTCCTCGCCGCTCATCCCGGCTCGGCCCCCGCGCTCGCGCTCGCGCGTTCGCTCACGGCCGACAGCGACGCGACGGTGCGCGCCGAGGCGACGTTCGCGCTCGGCTCGATCGGCGACACGTCGACCCTCCCGCTCCTCGTCGGCCTCGCGCGAGGCGGCGACGCCGACGTCGCGACGAACGCTGCCGGAGCCATCGCGCGCATCGGCCGTCGTGCGGCGGGCACCTCGACATCGTCGCCCGCGGGCGCACCGAACCCGATCGCCGACGCGGTCTGCCCGATGCTCGCCGATGGTCGCGCCACCGTTCGAGCGAACGCGCTCGCCGCGCTCGCAGGCGTGAAGCGGCGCTGCGGCGACGGTCGCGCCGAGCGAAAACTGCTCGCGGAGGACGCAAGCGACCTCGTCCGGGGCAGCGCCGCCCGCGCGCTCGTCGCTTCGACGCTGCCGGAGGATCGTCCCGTGCTCGAGCGCTGCTCCGCAGCCGATCGGAGCGCCGAGGTCGCTCGCCTCTGTCGCCCGCGAACGACCACGACCACGAACGCTCCCGAGCGCACGCACGCCGTCGTGATCTACGTCGTCGGCGAGGGCGCGGTGGCGACCGCAAGGCCTCGCGCGCCGTTCCTGCTCGAGTACGAGGACGGCATCCTCCGCGCAGGTGTCGCCGACCGACGCGGAGCGACCTTCGACCCGGCCGCCCCCGCGGGCGAGGTCGCGCTCCGCCGACCGCCGAGCCCCTGATCGCGGCGCCGCGCGCGACTCAGTCCTGCTTCGGGAGGCCGTCGATCCAGAGCCCGAGGCGCTCGAGCTCGGTGGCGTTCAGCTTCTTGTTGCCCTTGTCGTACGGCATCTCGCTGCCGCAATCGTGCGTGCCCTTCACCTTGTGCCAGAGGAGGCTCGCCTCGCGATCGCCGGGGACGATGCGCGTGACGTACTTGCTGCTCGCGCAGAAGCCCCGCTCCTGCCCGGCGTTGGTCGCGATGCCCACGGTCTCGCGGGTGAACGGCGTCGAGAGGTCGAGCAAGGCGTTCCTCGACCCGTGACATCTCAAGCAGCGCGCGTCGAAGAGCTTCTGCACCTCGGCCTGCGTGTACGGCTCGAGGTTCGCTGGAGGGGGCTCCTCCCCGGTCCCCTCTTCGTCGCCCTCCTCCTCACCCGCGGCCGGCGGCGGGTCGGACGGCGGCGAGGACGTCACCGTGGTGGTGGTGCATGCCGCGAGTGCTGCGAGCGCGAACACGAGGGCGAGGCCGGATGGGAGGAGCTTCGACACAAGCATCCCTTAGCGCGCGTCCCGAGCGCATGCCATCTGCGAGTCGCGAACGGCGCTGGATGCGGATCGTTTCACGATCCGCAGGCTGTCTTCACCCGCGCTCACGGGGGCTCATCGACACCACCGGCGTCGACGGGCGACTGCGCCGGAAGCGGCAGCGCCGGCGTCGCGAGCGTGCTCGCGGCCGGAGCGACCTCCAGCGAGGCGGACGGCAGGGACACGGCCGGAGCGACGCCGGAGAGGTAGCGAGGCTTCACATGGAACACGAATGCGGCCATGAGACCGAGCACGATCACCGACGTGACGAACGCGATGAGGAACCCGAACATGGGCGACGCGCGCTTCGCCGCTCTCGGCTTCGTCCGCGCTCCCTGCGGTCGCGGCTCGTTCGGCGCGCGACGGACCGAGACGAAGCCCGGGGCGGCAGGTCCGCTCGGCGGCGGCGCGCGACGGATCTCGTCGAGCACCGGCCTCGACCGCGGCGACGCGAACGGCGCCAACGCCGCCGCGGCCTCGGCGGCCGTTGCGAATCTGCGGTCGGGGGACTTGTCGAGCATTCGCAGGATCGCCGCCTCGAGCGCGGACGGTAGGTCCGGGCGGCGCTCGCGGAGCGGCGCCACCGGATCGCTGAGGATCGACGAGACCACCGCAGGTCCGGACGCATGCGCATTGAAGGGATGCGCGCGTGCGAGCGACTCGTAGAGAACGACGGCGGCGGACCAGAGATCGGCGCGACCGTCGACACGGCGTGCGTCGAGCATCTGCTCGGGCGCCATGTACGCGAGCGTGCCGACGATCGCGCCCGTCCGCGTGAGCCGCTGCGAGCCGGCCCCCACCATCCTCGAGACGCCGAAGTCGAGCACCTTCACGAGCGGTGCGCCGCCGAACCCGGTCGAGAGGAACACGTTGGCCGGCTTGAGATCGCGGTGCACGATCCCTGCCCCGTGCGCGTCGGCGAGCGCGGCGAGAACCTGGATTGCATAGTCGACCGCGTCTTCGAGCTTCAGCGGGCCAGGTGCGCCGTAGGTCAGCTCGTGGAGCGTCTTGCCCCCGAGGAACTCCATCACGATGTACGGGTAGCCCGACTCGAGGACGTCGACGTCGAGCACCCGTACGACATGCTCGCTCCGGAGCGCGGCCGTTGCCTTCGCCTCGCGGTGGAACCGCGCAGCGTCCTCGGCCCACTCGGCCTCGGTCGATCCCTCACCCTCGGTGAGCACCTTGATCGCGACGCGCTGATCGAGCGTGAGATGGATCGCCCGCACGACGACGCCGAAGCCGCCGCGTCCGATCTCGCATTCGATACGGTACTTGTCCCCGATCATCGTCCCGGGCCCGAGGCGCGGCGGCGGACGGATGCTGACGAGGTTTCTCGGCTCCTCCTGGGGACGAGGCCCAGGCGCCGTCCCCATGCGCTGCGTTTTGCCGGGTCCCTGCATCGCGGAGCGAGCGACGATGGTACCATTGCCCGAAGACGAAGATGGGCATCCGCAAGCGCATGAAGCGAAGGCGCCTCGACGCCCCCGAGCCTCTCGTGGACGTGCTCGAGCGCGCCGGCGAGAACCGCTTCGCCCGGAAAAAGCTCCCCGTCCCCCTCGCCCAGTGGCGCGCCGCGGTCGGCCCCCGCATCGCCGATCGCGCCCGGCCAATCGCGCTGGAGCGCGGGGTTCTCGTCGTGAAGGTCGTCACGAGCGTGTGGGCGAACGAGCTCTCCATGCTCGCGCCGCAGATCATCGCCAAGCTCGCAGAGCGGGCCCCGAACGGCTCGCCGGGGATCGAGGTGAAGTCCCTCCGCTTCCGAGTGGGGCCGCTCGACGTCATCGAAGGCCTCCCGCAGCGCGTCGACTACCGGCAGGTCCCGCCCCCCGTCCCGCTCGCGCCCGACCTCGAACGCGCACTCACGCGGGTCGAGGACGACGATCTCCGAGCGATGATCGAGCGCGCCGCCCGCGCCAACCTCGCCTGGCAGTCCGGGCCGGAGATGCGGAAGCTCGCCCGAGCGTTCAGCGCAGCGCCGCCAGCCTCTCGAGGCCCTCGAGACGCTGGAAGAGGAACCTCTCCGCCGGACCGTACCGAGGCAGGTTCTGACGAAGCATCGCCAGGTAGCTCCGGAGGCGGTTCAGGTCGACAGCAGTGACCTTGCGCATCGCGTTGTAGAGCTCGTCGATGACGTGCGCGGGGCACGGTCGCTTCTGCGCTTGATAGAGTTCGATGACGTAGTCCGCCCAGCCGCCCTTACCGGTCGCCGTCGCCAGCTTGGCGCTGAACTTCGCCGCCTGGTCGACCAGCGTCGGCGGGAGCGGGCGCGACGCGCGCGTCGCCTCGATGACGTCCGCCAGCGCCGAAGCGAGCAGACGCTCGGCCTCGCCCGCCTTGCCCATCGCGAGCGCCTTCTCCGCCACCCCGGAGAGCAGCTTGAACTGGTCCGCGCGCCGCACCATGCTCGGCTCGGGATCGCTCTCGACGTGCATGACCGGGACCCCTGAGCTCGGGGTGGTCACGCGCATCTTCGGCAGCGTCATCTTGCCGAGGCCGATGCCGCCGGAGTTCTGCGGATCCCGCGCGGCGAGGAGCGTGAGCTCTTGTGAGCCGATGAGGATGCGATCACCGACGCTGATCGCCACCTTCCCCTCGATCCGATGGCTGTTGACGATCACGCCGTTCCGGCTGTTCAGGTCCTCGACGGTGACGCCGCCCGGGCCGACCTCGAAGAGGGCGTGCCGGCGCGACACGAGCGGGTCGTCGAGCGAGAGCTGACAGCTCGCGTTGCGGCCCACGGCGAACGTGCCTTCGTTCAGCTCCAGATCATGCTGTAGGTAGCGGAGCCGGAAGCGCATCGTTCACCGGCGCGGAGCACGTTGGGGCATCGTCGGAAGGCGAGAAGACCCCGGCGCCCCCAAAGGACCATCGGTCGACACGGTTCTCATCCT
>MKVQ01000041.1:329015-334944 GCA_001899635.1 Myxococcales bacterium 68-20
CCCCCCACACGCCGAAAGCCTTCATCCGGGAACCAACCTCCCGCCGAAGAGGGAGCCTCCAGAGCCAGCAACGCGAGCCTCCGACCCGGGATGCGATCCGCCCGGGGAGGAGCCTCGATCCCGGTGGAGACTATCAGGTCGCGCGGCCACTGCGGACGAAACCCCAGCCGGAGCGCGATGGGCTCGCGAACGATCGGAGCCTCAGCTCATGACGGCTTGGCCGCGTGTGCGAGCGGGGGAACGGACGATCGGACGCGCTCCAGCGCCGCAAGAGCCGGAGCCTCGTCGGGCGCGACGCGGAGCGTCCGCGAGTACGCGGCGAGCTGTTCCACCGGCTCGGCCATGTCCGTGGGGAAGCGGGCGACGAGCTCGCCGAGCCGCGCGACCACCTCTTCCGGCATGATGAGCGGGACGCGGCGGTAGACCTGGGCCACCCATTGACCCCAGGTCGGGTCGCCGAGCGCCAGGGCCGCGCGAGCGGCACCGTCCGCGAGCTTCGCGAGCTGAGGGCCGTCGACCGGGTCGGCGCGTACGATCCGCTCTTCCACCTGCACGGTGGCCCTCCTCAAGATGCGGTTCACGTCTTCGAAGCGCTGGAGGGAGAGTGCCCTCTCGAGCACCTCGAGGAAGAGCTGCACGCTCCAGATCGCCTGGGCCGCGGCTCCGAATTGACCACTGAGGGTCTCCTCGTCGAGCGCCTCGGTCGCGCCGCAGCTCGGACAAGCGCCCGCCTCCTGCGGATAGGGCATCCGGCAACGCGCGCAGTGGCGGAGGAAGCCCGTGGTCTTCGCAGAGGCGTTCGGCGCGGACTCGACACGGCAGAAGACGAGCTCCTGGGTACCGATGCGCAGACGATCGCCGTCCTTCAGCTCTGTCGGCTCCTTGATCCCGTGGCCGTTCAGCTTCACGCCGTTGCGGCTATTGAGGTCGTAGAGAACCGCGCGATCGCCGTCGAGGACGATGCGCGCGTGGTGTCGCGACACGAGCGGATCTTCGATCGTCACATGGCAGTCGGAGCTGCGCCCAAGGATGGTCGCCCCGCGCGGGAGATCGAACTCCTGGAGTAGGAACCTCAGACGATACCGAGCCAACCCATTCTCCTGCGTCCGACTCAGAAAGCCGGTTTACACCCGAGTATACCGTTGACCTTCGAGCACGTCACTCGCTCCGTTATGCAGTGACGGCCGCTCGGGCCGCGTGTCAGCCAGAGTGGGAAGAGTACGCGTGCACTCTCGCCCTTCGCTTTTGCAATCGTCGTTCGTCTTTGAAAGGTCCCCAAGGCCCGTCTCGCCTCGATCGCGGCCTCCGAATGTTGGGGGCCCATGCGACCCGTCGTTGACCGCTGCGGGTCGTTGGGGCGCAGCCCCAACTTGTTGTCGGCGCGGGTCGATCGCAACTTGTGATAACCTGTCCCCCAAGGGCGAGGAGAGGTGGAGAAGGCGACGATGGAGCAGGTGATCAAAGCGCTCTCCGAGCTCGCCGTGCCGCTCGTCAAAGCAGACGGCGGCGAGCTGTACCTCGTGAGTGTCACCGGCGAGGACGTTCACGTTCACCTCACCGGCACGTGTGCGGGCTGCCCGGGCGCGACGATGACGCGCGAGCGGCTCCTCGAGCCGACCGTGCACGGCGTTGCACCGAAGCTCGCCGTCAAGGTGACGACGGGCTGGCGGGTCCCCGAGGGCGCGACGAAGGTCGAATGACCGGAGTGGACCGAGGCCAGCGTCGCTGGACGGAGTCCGCGTAGGTCGAAGGAAGGGCGCCGGAGGGCGAGCTCGAGGCTCGCCTCCAACGTTCTCGCGCGTGGGCCTTCGGCCCGCGTCGAGCTCGACGCACGCGCGTCTCTTTTCCTACGACGGGATCGTCGCCGTTCTTCCCGATACGACGCGGCCCATCACCTCGGTTCGAGGGATGGGCCGATCGGGTGACGCCGTCAGGCGGGAACGTTGCTACTTCTTCTTCGGCGGCGTCTTCTTGGCGGGAGCGCTGCTCTCCGGCGCGGCCGTAGCCGCGTTCGGGTCGGTGCGGTTCGCGCCGCCGGTGACGGCCTTGATCGACGGATCGATCTCGTTCGGATCGACCGGCTTGTTGGGACGGAGCGCGGCGAGGTTCGAGACCGTGCTGCTCTCTTCGACGGCGAGGCCGACGACACGATCGCCCGAACGATCGACTGCGCGGAGGCGGCTCACTCCGTCCTTCCAGTCCACCGTCGTCGCGTCGATCCCCTTCGACGCGTCGGCGCCCTGCACGCGTCCCTGCGCGTTGAGCTGGGCATTCAGCTTGTTGACCGCGTCGAGATACGCCTTGCCCATCGGCCCGCCGTCGACGAGCGGAACCTCGTCGTACATCTTCCAGAGGCGGTCGTTGATGAAGAAGAAGTAGCGCTTCTTCCCCTGGCGCTGAATCCACATCAGCGCCTCTTTGTTCTTGTACGTGTACTCGTTGCGGATGCCGGTGGCGTCGTAACCGGTCGGCGTGTCCTTGAACTCGATGTAGCTGCGCGAGAAGGCCGCCTTGACCTGCTCACGCTCCGCCTCGAGCGCCATCTGCTCCGGACCGACGCGCGCCTTCGCGAGCTTCTCGTCGTAGTCCTTCCAGATCACGCCGTTCGTCTGCGTGTACAGCTTCGTGAGCTCGGCGTGGCTGATGCCCCACTTCACGCCCTCGGTGAACAGCGCCAGGCTCGAGACCTGCGGCGGCTCGCCTCCCTTCCCCGTCGCGGGCTTGCCGCCTGCCGCGGGCGAGGGAGAGCCGAGCACGTCACCGCCCGAGCCTGCGCTTCCGCTCGATCCGCTCGACGCGGTCGATCCTCCCGACGAGCTCGAAGGCGTCTCCGTCATCGGATCCGGCGGGTCCGGCAGGTTGGCTTGCTTCGGGGGTTCCCTCGGCCCGCAGGCGAAGGCGAAGAGGAGCGACGCTGCAAGGGTGGAGCGGACGACCGAGCCTACGTTCATGGGGGTAGACGGTAACACAACGTGCCGACCCCTCGCCAACAGGGCGCACCGCTGGTAAGGGAGACGGCCATGCGCGTGCGCTCGGCTCGTCAGGCTCCTCCGTTCCGAGAGGTCGGAACGGCGGTCGCCGCCGGGCTCCTCGCGCTGGGGCTCTGGGGCTGCGGCGGGCCCAAGGACGCGAACGACCCCAGCCGGCCGCTCGCCGCCTACTCGGGCCGCCAGGCAGACCTCTTCGACGACGCGATCGAGCCGGCTGCGGTCGGCCTCGACTTCGACAAGGGGTACTCCCCCAAGGTCGACAAGGTGCTCCGCGAGCGAGCCCAGGTGGGCGACGCGGTCCTGCGTGTCCGCGTCTCGACCGTGACGGCGAAGACCAACGGCCCGGATGCGCAGTTCCAGCTCGGCCTTCACACCGTGGAGAAGCTCGCCGGCAAGTACCCGCCGCCGGTCAACTTCACGGTCCAGATCGACAAGACCAGCGAGTCGCACGGCATCATGAAGAACTTCGAGAGCCGGCTCGTTGGTTACTCCTTCGTGGCGTTCGTGCGCGAGTTCGCCCACCCGAATGGTGAACGCGAGCTCCACTTTCATCTCGCCCCCGACACCAAGGAAGTAAAGGCGGCCGTCGGGGACGCCATGGTGATGGGCGAGCTCAGATGAGAAACTTGGGGCTCACGCCCCAACCACCCGCAGAGGTGGGCCTTCGGCCCGCGTCGCATGCAGAGGAAGTCGTGGCGATCGAGATCAAGAGCGCGAAAGAAATCGAAGCAATGCGCGTCGCCGGCCGGATGGCGGCTGAGACCCTCGTCCTCGTCGGGGAGAAGCTCCGCGCCGGGATGACGACGGAAGAGATCAACACGATCGTCCATGAGGACACGATCAAGCGCGGCGCCCGCCCTGCCCCGCTCAACTATCGCGGCTTCCCGAAGAGCGTCTGCACGTCGATCAACGACGTCGTCTGCCACGGCATCCCCGACGGGACGGCCCTCAAGGACGGCGACATCATCAACGTCGACATCACGACCTTCTACAACGGCTTCTACGGCGACACCTCGGCCACGTTCTACATCGGGACGCCGAGCACGGAGGCGCGCCTCGTCGTCGAGGTCGCTCGCCGCGCCCTCGAGCTCGGCATCGCGGAGGTGCGCGAGGGCGCACGCCTCGGCGACATCGGCGCCGCCATCCAGGAGTACGTCGAGGCGCAGGGCTGCAGTGTCGTCCGTGACTTCGTCGGGCACGGCATCGGCCGTCGCTTCCACGAGGATCCGCAGGTGAAGCACTACGGCAAGCGCGGCTCGGGCGAGCGCCTGAAGGCCGGCATGATCTTCACCATCGAGCCGATGGTGAACATCGGCCGCTTCGAGGTCGAGATCGACCCGGTCGACAAGTGGACCGTGACGACCGTCGACGGCACCCTCTCGGCCCAGTTCGAGCACACCTGCCTCGTCACGAAGACCGGGGTCGAGATCCTCACGAAGCGTCCCAAGCCGCTCCGCCTCAGCGAGAACGTCGCGACCATCCTCGCCTGAGCGAGGCCTCCCGCCTCGAAGCACGACGTCGCATCGTCGAACGACCGCGCACATGGTGTGGCCACGTCCAGCCCCGGCGCGGTCGCCCATCGCGCTCGAGCCGAGTCGCGGTCACCGCTGCCACAGCCCGGGGGATGGCGGCGCGACGCTCCGCCCCCCGCGTGCGGCCCCGCACACGCGTCTCGAGCGTCGGTGAGAGTCCGGAAAGCCGCCCCTCGCGGGGATCGGAGCGCCCCGTCCGGGGAATCGGGGCCCCCCACTCCAGGGGGTTGAGGCGTAGCCCGACATAATCGCCTCCCGAGTGCGTCGACCGTTGCCTCGACACCTTTTTGTGTCGATGATCCCCGACCGGATGTCGACGCACGCGCGAAGCCGATCGGGAGACGCCGTGCAGCCCGCACTGACGATCCCTGCTCCGCCGAGCGATCCCGCGGCGGACGACGACACGAGCATCGGGCCGCCAACGCGGCGCGTCGATCTCGTCGCATGCGCGCACGACGGCGACGACGGCGACGAGACCGACGCGCGCCCGACGACGGTCCCGACCTACGACGTCGAGGCGCTCGCCGCGGCATCGTCGCTGGAGACGCAGCTTCCGGCCCATCAGACACGTCCGCAGGTCGCGCTCGACCTCGCCGTGCCCATCCGCAAGCGCGCGTCCCTCGACGGCGCTCCGCTGCGCGCCGCGTTCCTACTGCTGCACGTGGACGACCGCATGTCGGTCGCCGAGATCGCGCTGACGGCGCAGATCCCCGTCGCCGAGGCGATCGAGAGCTTCGTGCTCCTCGCGGACCTCGGCGTCGTGGAGCTCCGCGCCTCCGCCGTTCGGCAGCCGGCGAACCTTGGAGCGGAGCCGCCCAGGTCGAAGTCGGGCCTCCGCCCGAAGACGTGAAGACCTGAAGCCCCGCTCGAGAGCGGTGCGCCGCTACTTCTTCGACGCGGCGCGGCCTCCGCCCGAAGACGTGAAGACCTGAAGCCCCGCTCGAGAGCGGTGCGCCGCTACTTCTTCGACGCGGCGCGGCCCTCGCCCGAGCCTCGTGGGCTGGGACGACCGTTCCCGTCGAGCAGCTCGAGCGCCGCGCGTCGCGCAGCGTCGCCGACGCGAACGCCGCCGATCATGCGAGCGATCTCGTCGACGCGCTCCTGCTCCGCGAGCTTGCGGACACTGCTCGTGGTCCGGCCCTTCGACTCGGTCTTGTCGACGAGATATTGCGTATCCGCGAGCGCCGCGATCTGCGGCAGGTGCGTGATGCAGAGGACCTGCCGATGCCGCGCAACGTCGGCGATCGCCCGCCCGATCACCTCGGCGATCGCGCCCGATACACCGGCGTCGACCTCGTCGAAAACGTAGAGGCCCGCCGGCCCCTTCTCGGCGAGCACGCGCTTCAGCGCGAGCAGCGCGCGAGAGAGCTCGCCGCCGGACGCGATCCGACGGAGCGGGCGCGGGTC
>MKVQ01000042.1 GCA_001899635.1 Myxococcales bacterium 68-20
AGGGCGGCCGTGAGCGTCGTCTTGCCGTGGTCGATGTGACCGATGGTGCCGACGTTCACGTGGGGCTTGGTGCGCTGGAATTTTTCCTTGGCCATTGTCTTCTCCGAGACTTTCGAAATCGTTGGGCGCGGTAGTACGCGCGGGGGTGGAGAGAGGGGCCGAAGCCCCTCTCGTCGAGTTACTTGGCGGCGCCCTTCACCTTCGCGACGACCTCATCCTGGACGGCCGCGGGGACGGGGGCGTAGTGCGAGAAGTGGAGCGACGACGTCGCGCGACCCTGCGTGAGGGAGCGGAGGTCGGTGACGTAACCGAACATCGAGGCGAGCGGCACCTCCGCGTCGATGACCTGCGCGTTGCCGCGCTGGCTCATGCCGAGGATCTTGCCGCGACGCGAGTTGAGGTCGCCGATGACGTCGCCCATGTACTGCTCGGGGACGACGACCTCGTTCTTGAAGATCGGCTCGAGGAGGTGGAGACCCGCGCGCTTCGCGCCGTCCTGGAAGCAGAGCGACGCCGCGATTTCGAACGCCGCGGCGCTCGAGTCGACGTCGTGGTAGCTGCCGTCGTAGACGCGGCACTTCATGTCGACGAGCGGGAAGCCGGCGAGGACGCCGCGCTCCATCGCTTCCTTCACGCCCTTCTCGATCGCAGGGATGAACTCCTTCGGGATGACGCCGCCGACGACGCCGTTCTCGAAGACGAAGCCCGCGCCGCGCTCGCCCGGCTCGATCTCCATGAGGACGTGACCGAACTGGCCGCGACCACCGGACTGCTTCGCGTACTTGTACTCGCAGGCGACCTTCTTCGCGATCGCCTCGCGGTAGGCAACCTCGGGCTTGCCGACGTTCGACTCGACCTTGAACTCGCGCTTGAGGCGGTCGCAGATGATGTCGAGGTGGAGCTCGCCCATGCCGCTGATGATCGTCTGGCCCGACTCCTCGTCCGTGTGGACGCGGAACGACGGGTCCTCGGTGGCGAGCTTCTGCAGGGCCACGCCGAGCTTCTCGACGTCGGCCTTCGTCTTCGGCTCGACGGCGACCGAGATGACGGGCTCCGGGAAGATCATCCGCTCGAGGATGATCGGCTTGTCCTCCGAGCAGAGCGTGTCACCCGTGCGGGTGTCCTTCAGGCCGATGGCCGCATAGATGTTGCCGGCGTCGGCCTCGGAGAGCTCCTCGCGCTTGTTGGCGTGCATCTGGACGATGCGGCCGATGCGCTCGCGCTTCCCGCGCGTCGAGTTCATGACCATCGTGCCGCCGCCGATCTTGCCCGAGTAGACCCGGAAGAACGTCAGGTTGCCGTGCGGATCGTTGATGATCTTGAACGCGTAGGCAGAGAACGGCTCGTTGTCGTCGGCCTTGCGGATCTCTTCCACGTCCGCCTTGTCGGGGTTCTCACCCTTGACCGGCGGGATGTCCATCGGCGACGGCAGGTAGTTGACGACCGCGTTGAGGAGCAGCTGAACGCCCTTGTTCTTGAAGGACGAGCCGCAGACGACCGGGAAGAACTTGAACGACGTGCAGCCCTTGCGGATCGCCGCGACGAGCTCCGCCTCGGTGATCTGGTCCGCCTTGCCATCCATGTACTTTTCCATGATGGCGTCGTCGACGTCGGCGCACGCTTCGATCATCTTCTCGCGGAAGGCGACGCACTTGTCCTTGATGTTCTCGGGGATCTCCTCCCACGAGTACTTCTGGCCCTTCGACTCCTCGTCGAAGATCGCCGCCTTCATCGTGATGAGGTCGACCATGCCCTTGAAGCGGTCTTCCTCACCGACGGGGAACTGGAGCGGAACCGGGACGACGCCGAGACGCTCGCGGATCGAGTTGACGTTCATCTCGAAGTCCGCGCCCGTCTTGTCCATCTTGTTGACGTAGACGATGCGCGGGACGCGGAACTTGTCCGCCTGGCGCCAGACCGTCTCGGTCTGGGGCTCGACGCCGTTACCACCGTCGAGGACGGCGACGGCGCCGTCGAGGACGCGCAGCGAGCGCTCGACTTCGATCGTGAAGTCGACGTGGCCTGGCGTGTCGATGAGGTTGATGCGGTGGCGGATGCCCGCGTTCGGCCCCTCGTGCGGCTGCCACGAGCAGGTCGTCGCCGCGGACATGATCGTGATGCCACGCTCCTGCTCCTGCGCCATGTAGTCCATGGTCGCGGCGCCTTCGTGGACCTCACCGATCTTGTAGTTCACGCCGGTGTAGTAAAGGACGCGCTCAGACGTCGTCGTCTTGCCCGCGTCGATGTGGGCCATGATTCCGATGTTGCGCGTTCGCTCGAGCGAGTATTCGCGGGCCACTTTCAGTCTCCGTTCCGGCGGGGGTTTTCTTTGGCGGGGGGTTTGGGGGTCGTTCGAGTTTCTCTGGGCGCCAGATGCACGAAACCCCCTCTGGTCCTCCCGCTGCCATTTTCAGCGGGCCCGGATCGGCCGGGTGTTCCAGAGAGGGTGTCGGGGTACCGCTTCAGCTTTTACGCGACCGCCTTAGCGATCACACTGGGGCAACCCGATCCTTATGTCGCGTTATACATGCGCCTTCTTGAGCGACCTCTTCCCCCGAGTCCTTTGGGGGAGCGCGTTATTATCAATGCCTGGGTCGAAGTCAAGGGGCGAGCCACTTTCGCCTTGTCGAAGCCATGCCAGGTGGGGGGTGCGAGGTGCCCGAAGGGGGCGCCAGCGGTCGAGCTCGTCCGGCGCTCTGTCCTGGGGCGGCGGCACAAGCCCTGATTTATCCCGCCCTCCCCTCCCCGCAAATCCCCGCGACTCCCCGCCCCCGTTCGCTCGGTTCGCGGGGGAAGGCCGCTTGTTCGCACGCTTGTTTCCGGGCGCGTCCCGCAAGTAACGTCGCGCTGCCGTCATGTCGCAGGTCCGTCTCCCCCAGGAAGAGTCGCCCACGTCGGGGGAAGGTGAGCGCCGTTCAGGTGATCGCATCGCACGCCGGAGCCTGCTCGACCGCGCCCTCGAGAAGGTGCAGAGGCTCCTTGGTTCGCCGCGTTCCCGCTTCGACCGCACCCGGCGGCTCGTCGCGCCGCTCGTGCTCGCGCTCGTCCCTCTCTACTGGATCGTCGACGCGACCCATCGCGCGCGGCTGACGACGATCGGGCGCGACCAGGGGATCTTCCAGTACATCGCCTGGGCGGTCCGGATGGGGGACGTCGACTACCGCGACGTCCGCGACGTCAACGGACCGCTCATCCACCTGATCCACATGGTGATGCTCGCGCTCGGCGGCGGCGACGAGCATCGCTTCCACGTCCTCGACCTCATCGCGACCGGCGTGTCGTTCGCGATCGTCGGAGCACTGCTGCCCGGCATCGTGAGCAAGCGTCCTCCGAAGTGGATCGAGCGCGCGGGATGGGCGCTCGCCGCATGGGTCGTGCTCTCGGGGCAATACGCCCTCTTCCTCTACTGGAACCAGGCCCAGCGAGAGAGCTTCTGCGATTGGTTCCTCCTCCCCAGTATCGCGCTCCAGATCGCGAGACCGAACGAGCGTGCGACCCAGGCTTCTTCGTCCCGTCGCATCGTCGCCGTTGCGGCGCTCTCGACGATCACTTGGTTCGGCAAGTCGAGCTTCGTCTTCTTCACGGTGATGCAGCTCGCGGTGATCCTCATCGACGACAAACTCCTGCTCTCGCGCCGCGCACGCTTGAAGAGCTTCGTCCTCGGCGGCCTGCTCGGCGCGGTCATCCCCCTCCTCTACTTGCTCCGCTACGGGGACATCCTCGCGTACCTCGAGATCACGCTCCGCGACGTCCCGCGCGTCTACCGCTACATCTGGGCTCGCAGCGCGCCGGAGATCTTCGGCGACGACGGCCCGCTCGGCACCGCCTCGCTCGGCCTGACGGCCTCGGCAGTGCTCTGCTCGCTCGTCGCGCTTCGGGCGCTACCTCGACGCTTCCTCGCCCTCGCGCTCGCGCCGCTCGCGGGTCTCGTGTCCGTGGTCGTGCAGCACAAGGGCTTCGGCTACCACTTCCACCCGGTCACCGCGTCGACGCACATGGCGTTCATGGTGGTCGTCGCCATGCTCTGGGAACGCTTCCGCGACACGCCCAGGCACCGGCAGCTCGGACGCTGGGTCGCGCTCGGCGTGACCGCGGCCTATGCGCTCACCATCGCGTCGACGATGCGGGCGAGCCCGCACACGCGCAACGTCTGGATCCTCGCCGGCGGTGAGACGCCCGAGAAGCGCGAGAAGCGGGAGTTCTTCGACAGCTTCAAGACGCACGACTTCTTTCCGTGGGAGCTCCGCCAGGGCGCGCGCTACCTCACGGACACGCTGCCGGAGAACGCGCGCGTGCAGGTCTACGGAATGGACCCGTACATCCTGTTCCTCGCCCGCCGCCGCTCGGCCACCCCGTACATCTACGCCTACGATCTCAACGCCGACGCAGCGCTCGAGGGCGGCTGGTCGAACCGCCCGACGTGGCTGGAGAGCGAGCACATCCGCGCGTGGCGAGCCGCACACGAGCAGGACATGCTGGCGCGACTGAAGGCCGATCCGCCCGAAGCCTTCGTGTTCATCGATCGCGCGCCGCTCATCACCTGGCAGGACGCGTGGGAGGACTTCAAGCACTGCTGCAAGGAGAGCTCGGTCTGGGTCGCCACCCACTACCACGCTGCGCGATCCTTCGGAGAGGTGCACGTCTGGCTGCGGGACGACCTGCCGATCCCCGATGCCGAGGGCCTGCCCTGACGCCGCCCTCGGATGTGCACGACCGCCGCCGTCGATCGGTGAGACGCGGCTTCGTGAGCACGAGCGCACACGCTCAGCACTGAGGTTACTGCCAGACGCGCACGCGGTTTCGTGCGCACGAGCGCGGGCAGCTCGCCCTCACCAGTAATCTGGATGCCGGGCACGCACGCAGCAGCGGTACCAGCCGTCGTACGACGGGATGCGCACCCAGCGCCAGCCGCGGTGTCCGCGCCGACAGTGCCACGCGTTCCGACGGTCGCAGCGGCGGTGGTAGGCGTCGCTCGCGGTGTCCGGGGCATCGCTGGCCTCGCCGTCCGCATCGCTGGCCTCGCTCGAGAGCGCGTCCGGATCGGCATCGGCATCGGCATCGGCATCGGCATCGGCATCGGCATTCGCGTCACCGAGCCCATCGTCTCGAAGCTCGTCGGACAGCGCGACCTCTCCTTCGTCCGGCAGCGCAACGTCGGGCTCCGCTTCATCGGTGGAGCTGGTGCACGCGACGATCACGAGGCACGTCCCGACCACGGCCGGTAGGTGTTCGAAGTAGAACATGGAGCTGCTCCTTCGCTCCACGAGCGATGCATCCGTGGGACCACCTGGCCCCCTTGCGGCCTGGAACGAGCGTCGAGCTCCTGCACGCCGTCGACCGTCAGAGGAGGTGCCTGAACAGCGCACCAGCCACGAACGCGACGAGCACCGTCCCGAGCAGAAGCACGACGAGCGCGGTCGACAGGACGATATCCGGACGACGAACCCCGACGATCCCACCGAGGCGAGATTGCGTCTCCGAAGCGGCCCAGCCCTCGTTGAGTCGAACGAAGGCGATGCCGGCAACGAAGGCCACCAGTATCGCCGCGACGAACGGAAGCCAGGCAAGGAGCGGATGCATGGCGCGGATCGAAGCAACGCAAGTGCCTGGGCGAGACTCCTCATATGGGAGCGGAGACGCTCACGCGCGTGCTGGGCTCGGATGGCCAAGCCCGACGCGCGAACGCCCGCGATCCTCGAGGACCGCGGGCGCTCTTCAAACGGCTCGAGCGAGCACCGGACGCGCAAACGCCCGCGATCCTCGAGGGACCGCGGGCGCTCTTCAAACAGCTCGAGCGAGCACCGGACGCGCGAACGCCCGCGATCCTCGAGGGACCGCGGGCGCTCTCTACACGACCGACGTGGAAGCCGAGCGGCCTACCAGCGGTAGTGAGCGAAGGCCTTGTTCGCCTCCGCCATCTTGTGCGTGTCGTCCTTCTTCTTGACCGCGTTGCCACGGCCCTGAGCGGCATCGACGAACTCGGCCGCGAGGCGCTCACGCATCGTCTTCTCGCCGCGATCGCGGGCGTAGGTGACGATCCAGCGCATCGCGAGGGCGACACGGCGCTCCGGACGAACCTCGACCGGAACCTGGTAGGTCGCACCACCGACGCGGCGGCTCTTCACTTCGAGCTTCGGCTTGACGTTGTCGAGCGCCTTGCGGAAGACCTCGACCGGGTCCTCCTTGAAGCGATCGCCGATGACGTCGAACGCGCCGTAGAGGATCCCCTCCGCGACCGCCTTCTTGCCATCGAACATCAGCGTGTTCGTGAACTTCGAGACGAGCTTGTCCTTGTACTTCGGGTCCGGAATGATGCGGCGCTTCGGGACTTCTCTACGTCGGGGCATAACGGTCTCTTTCTACGAGTCGCTGTGGCAGCTCGATCAAGCCTTCGGGCGCTTGACGCCGTACTTGGAGCGCTTGCGGTTGCGGTTCGCCTTGTTGGTCGAGGACGGACCGATCGCGCCGGAGGCGTCGAGCGTCCCGCGGACGACGTGGTAGCGGACACCCGGGAGGTCCTTCACGCGGCCACCGCGGATGAGGACGACCGAGTGCTCCTGCAGGTTGTGCCCCTCGCCCGGGATGTACGAGGTGACTTCCATGCCGTTGGTGAGACGGACGCGGCAGACCTTGCGAAGTGCCGAGTTCGGCTTCTTCGGGGTCGTCGTGTACACGCGAACGCAAACACCGCGCTTCTGCGGGCAGCTCTTGAGAGCGGGCGACGCGGTCTTCACGCGCGCAGCCAAACGCCCGTGGTTGATGAGCTGGTTGATCGTCGGCATCGGAAGGAAATCCTGCGAGTATTCTGCTGTTCACGCGCCGAGTGCGCGAGAGGGCCTTAGGGGAGCGCGCACTCTAGTCGCGGGCTCTTCCCTGTCAAGGGTTTCGGCCGCAGGCGCTGCCGCGGCAGAGATTGGCGCGTCGCCGGGCGCTGGTCGAACATCCGCGTGCTCATCGAACGAGCAGCAGAAATACGAGGGCGCCCAGCAGGATTCGGTACACGCCGAACGGCACGAGGCCACGCTTCTTCAGGTAGGCGAGGAACGCGGCGATGACCGCCCACGCGACCACGAACGAGACGACGAGGCCGATGACGACGTTCGCCCCGCCGAGCTGCCCGAGGACCTCGCGTGACTTGTGCGCCTCGTAGACGGTCGCCGCTCCGAGCGTGGGAAGACCGAGCAGGAACGAGAACTCGGCGGCGGTCGCCGTCGACAGGCCCGTCAGCTGACCGGCGACGATGGTGCACATCGAGCGGGACGAGCCCGGCCACATCGATAGGCACTGGCCGAGCCCGATGAGAAACGCCCGGCGCGGGGTCACGTGCTCGAGCCCCACGAGACCAGCCCCGGCTCCGGCGCCCTTGCCCTCACCCGAGGCGCCGGCGAGCTCGAGGCGGCTCTTCGCGCGCCCGGCGCGGACGAGCTCGATGACGATCATCGCGATACCGCCGACGACGAGCGCGATCGCGACCGGTCCGGGCCCGAAGAGCAGCGCCTTGATCTTCTTCCGCAGGAGGAGACCGGCGACGGCCGTGGGAGCGAAGCCGAGCACGAGCGCGAGGAGGAGCTGCGTGCTCGCGCGCTCCCGCCGGAGGAGCCCGCGAGAGCGCTCGAGCAGCAAGCGCCGGTAGTGAACGAGCACCGCGAGGATGGCGCCGAGCTGGATGACGATGTCGAACGAATCGATCGCGTCGCCCGTGTGGCCGAGCGCGTGGCCCGCGAGGATGAGGTGCCCGGTCGAAGACACCGGGAGGTACTCCGTCACGCCTTCGACGATCCCGAGGAGCGCTGCGATGAGCGGATTCATCCGGAGCTACCCGAAAAGCCTGAAGCGAGAGTCATGAGGAGCGACAGCACGCGAACCACCGCCCGACTATCTAACACAGCGCCCCCGCGACATCGCTTCACGGTCTCGCGGTGCGATGGTAGCTACGGAGCCGCCGGCGCATGTGCCGCGGCACTGCCGAGGCACGACGGACCATGGCGCTCTTCCCCCCGATCGATGCCGACGTCGAGACCGTGCGCGAGGCGCTGAGGCCGCTGCGCAACGACTTCACGGTCGCGCTCCACACGGCAGAGAACGCGTTCGCGGTCGGCGCCATCATCCGCGTCGCGCACAGCTTCCTTGCGCGCGAGGTCGTCCTCATCGGGGACGCGCCCTATTACGAGAAGGCGTCGATGGGCATGGAGAAATACGAGACGATCGTACGTGTGCCCACGGACGATGCGTTCCTCGAGCACGTCGGCGGCCGCCCGCTCTGGGCAGTGGAGAAGGACGCGGCGACCACGAGCGTGATCGCCGTCGATCGCTTCCCGAAGGACGTCGTGCTCCTCTTCGGGAGTGAACGCTTCGGAATCCCCAGGACCTTGCTCGAACGCGCCGACGTCACGATCGGGATCCCGATCTACGGCGTGAACCACTCGCTGCCGCTCGCCATCGCGGCCGGAATCGTGATGAACGAGTGGGCGCGGCGTCACTACACGAGCGGGAGCGTCGTCTAGAGCACCGCGGGAGAGACGAAGGCTCCCCCACCCTGGGTCGCGGATCGGGTAGTGGTCGAGGGTGAAGCAGTGTGCACGGTCGTCGGGAGCGAGTCAGTCAACATCATGTCGTCCTTGGTGGTGATCCGGGCGGCGCGCATCAGGGCACCGGGTTCTGCGCGAGGCGACGCGCCTTGTTCATGTCGGCCTGGCTGTCGACGAACACGACGGTCGCGACGTAGTCGAGAGCGCGGACGCCCGCGGGAAGCGTCGCGTTCGCGAGGAACGCCGTCGGCGAGTAGTTGCCGACGTTGCCGACGCCCGCGTTGAGCTGCGTTGCTGCTCCCGCGAGCATCTCGGCTGGCGCGCCCTGCGCCTTGGCGCCGTAGTACTGCGCGAGGCCGTCCATCAGCGGCGCGACCTGCTCCGCGACCGCGCGGTGCCCCGACGAGAGGCCGCTCGCGTTGCCGGTCGCGAAGACCTTGCCGATGAGCGCGGGGCGCTCGGCCGGCGGAGCGACGAGGAGGTTCTGGAGCGGCCCTTCGGCGAGGCCGATCTCTCCCTCCGTGGTCGAGACGAGCGGCATCGGCTCGAAGAGCGGGTCGACGCACGCGGCGCCCTCGGGACCGGCAGCGCGGATCTGCTGCTCGTCGCAGTTCGAGAGCGCGAGCATGTGCCACGCGAACTCGGAGCAGTACATCGGGAGCTTCGTCGTCCGGTCCTGCTCGAGGATGATCTGACCGAGCTTCGTGACGGTCTGCTTCGTCGTGAGGCCGGTCGCAGCGAAGATCGGCGTGAGGTAGTCCTTCTGGAACTTCACCTGCGAGCGCTCGCCGTTGATGCGCGCGACGTTCGACTTGAGCGTGCCGATCCACTTGCGGAGGCTCGCCTTGCGTCCGTCGGTCATGTTCTTCGGGCGGACGATCTGGAGGGCGTCCGTCCCGCTCTCGCGAGCACCCGAGGCGCTGACGCCGCCGGCGAAGTGGAGCGTGTTGAACTGACCGACGTACTCGCCGTCGAGCGGGCTGTCGATGTTGAAGGCCTCGCCGTTCTGCGTGTAGACGAGGCTCGCGTGCGTGACGCCCATCTGCACGTGCGGGTACGCCATCGTCCCCGCGAGGTTCGGCCGGAAGCTCAGCGCGATGTCGCCGTCCTCGAGGACCCCCGCACGCGCGAGCTGCTTCGCCATGTCGACGCGAGCGACCTTCTTCTTCGCCGGCTCCTGACCGCCCTGGTTGATGACGATCACGCGGAGGCCGGCGTCGCTCACCTCGGTCGACGGGTTCCACACCGTCGGGTACGAGTACAGGCGGCGGTTCAACGGCGTCGTGATCGACGACTTCGGAACCGAGAAGTAGAAGGGCATGTCGAGCAGGCGATCGGCGGCCTGGCTCGTGGTGATCGCGTCGACGGCCTCGGACTCGGCGCTGTCGTCTTCGGCGGTCTCCGCCGCGCACCCCTGGGTGAACGCGAACGCGGAGCCCACGGCGAGGAGCATCGAGAGGCGAGCGAACCGAGCGAGAGCAAACATGGGACCCCTTCTTCCTGACGTCGGCGCAGGATTGCCTACATCAGTGCACTGGGTATGCCTGAAGCTCGCTTACATAATTCCAAGCACTTACCCCCGCCTCCGAGGGCTCCACGGGCATCCGCCGAGGGTGGATTGATCCACTTCGGGCTCGGGATCGAGGCACCCGGCGCATCGACGCCTACCGCCGCTCGCCACGGATGGAGGGCGACGTGTGCCGATCACCGCGAGGCGCGCGATCACGGCGCGAACGCGCGAAAGCGGGAGGCGCCAGCCCGGCACCTTCCCGCCTTCCGCTCTTCCCGGGTCTGCCGATCAGCGACGACGGCGCGTGACGACGAGCGCCGCGATACCGGCGAGCGCGAGGACGCCGAACGAGCTCGACGACGTGGTGCGCGGCGCCGCCGAGCAGCCCGTGGTGGTGGTCTTCGTGACGAACGTCTCGGGGGGCTCCGTGACGTCCGTCGCGGTGCAGGTCTCGCCCTCGCACACGGTGCCGGTCTCGGGGTCGCCCGCCGTGTCGGGCGAGGCCGAGAGCCACGACGGCCTGTCGTATCCGCCGGCCTTCGCGGCCTTCTCACCCGCCGCGAGGATCATCTCCGCGTGCGCGTCGGTACGTGAGTAGATCGCGGCGAGGCAGCGATCCTCCGTCTGCGGGCCACGCGAGAGCGCGCCGAGGACGTAGGGCGCGCCATCGTCGAACGTCTTCTGATCGAAGGCGCCACCACCGGAGTCACCGGAGCAAACGTAGCCCTCGGTGAGGAACTCCTTGTCGCTGTCGAGCATGCGGGCGTAGGCGCCCTTGCACGCCGCGTAGCTGTCGTCGCCGGGAACGCAGACGATGTCGATCTCCTCGCGGATGCGGCGGACGCCGGAGTCGCTCGCTTTCGGGCTCGTGATGCCGTAGCCGAGCGCGGTGATCTGACCGCTGATCTTCGTCCGATCCGTCATCGAGAACTGGACGACGGGCGTGACCGGAGTCGCCTCGGACGTGGGGATGTTGTCCTCGAGCGTGATGAGGGCAATGTCGTTGCCGCAGAAGCCTCGCGCCTTCGGAGTCGTGATCTCCTTCGCGACGTAGCGCTTCGTCGCGCGACGAAGGCTGGGCTCGGTGGTGACGAACAGGCTCGAGGGGCTGATGTTCCGCGACGGGAACTGATCGTCGCAGGTGACCGCAGCGGATCCCTCGGGCGGGACGACGCAGTGGCGTGCCGTGAGGACGAGGTTCGGGGCGATCAGGGTGCCGGAGCACACCGCGCCATACTGGAACGCCATGATGCCGACCGCGAAGTTGTGAGCCTTCTTGGTATCGGACTGGCCATCCTGAACCGCGCTCGACTGCTGCCCCAACGTCTCGGATTCCGAGGGCTCGGGGGCACTTCCGCAAGCGATGAGCGCAGGGAGTAGCACCAGTCCGAGCAGGCTCGTGGTCCGCATGGTCATCCTTTCCCAGGGTTGCCGGGCTACGGGCCGCTCCATCGAGTGTCCTGTGGATGGATCGCGCGCGCCCCACCGGCGGGGATGACTGACTGTACCGGACGCCCCCGACGGCGCTCCTCTCGAATGCGTCTCACCGGCCGAGCTCCCGCGTTTTGGGAACGCCGTAATTTTCGTAAGCTTTCGGGTATGTCGCGTACCGCTGAAGGCCTCTCCGCGCCGCGCCACCCTGCGAAGGACGCTCGCGTCTTCCTCTTCCACTGCGATGACTACGACGTCGCGCGCATCCGGAAGATCGTCGGCACGGCGATGAAGGAGCTCGGGCTTCACCCATCAGGGCGAACGCTCGTGAAGCCGAACCTCGTCTGCGCGGGCGAGCCGTTCGCTCATGCGTACACGCGGCCCGAGATCGTGGAGGCTGTGCTCGGCGCGCTCCAGGAGGCCGCGGAGCGCGAAGGCTCACCGATGACGGAGCTCGCGGTCGGTGAGCGCTGCGCGATCACGATCCCGACGCGCTTCGTCTTCCGTGAGGCGGGCTACGACGCCATGCTCGAACGGGTCGGCGCGAAGAAGTACTGCTTCGAGGAGGTACCGCAGGTCGAGATCCCGCTCACCCACGAGGGGCGTCTCCGCGACTACGTCTTCACGCCCGAGCCGGTCGCCAAGGCGGACTTCTTCGTCAACTGCCCCAAGTTCAAGGCGCACCCGTGGACGACGGTCACCTTCTCGATGAAGAACTACATCGGGATCCAGGACGATCGGCACCGCCTCATCGATCACGATCATGCGCTGAACCGGAAGGTCGCCGACCTCCAGTACATCATCCAGCCGCAGCTCATCGTGATCGACGCGATCATCGCCGGCGAAGGACGGATGCTCACGCCGATCCCGCGCAACATGAACCTCGTGATCGTCGGCAACAACCAGGTCGCGATCGACTCGGTAGCGTGTCGGATCATCGGGCTCGATCCCCTGAGCGTCGAGCACATCCGCCTCGCCCACGAGCGTGGTTTCGGCCCGGTCTCGCTCGACCAGATCCGGCTCGGCGGCGACGTCACGGTCGACGAAGCGAAGCAGCGCGCCAAGGGGTTCCAGGTCGGGCTCGTTCGCGTCGAGAAGTACTTCGAAGGGACGAACGTGCAAGCCTACGCCGGACCGCCGCCGGCGTCCGCGACGGATGACTACTGCTGGGGCGGCTGCCCGGGCGTGATGGAGGAGGTGATCGAGGTCCTCCGCCTCGCCGACGAGTATTGCGATCGGAAGCTCCCGCGCATCCACCTCGTCTTCGGAAAGTACGAGGGCGCGCTCGACGTCGGGTACGGCGAGAAGGTGATCTTCGTCGGCGACTGCGTCGAGTGGGACGGAAAGATCGACGGCGAGCTCGTGCAGATCCGGAGCAAGTACGTCGAGCGCGAGAACCTCGATCCGCACGACGCCAAGCACAAGGACGTCTATGAGCGGATGCTCAAGATGGCGAACAAGCTCCGCGAGCTGAGGACCAAGCCGTACATCCGGCTCGAGGGCTGCCCGGTGAGCGTCGGAGAGCTCATCCTCCTCCTCGCCGAGCTCGGCGGGATCAACAACCCGTACTTCGATCGCCGGGCCGTCGTCGGCTTCAACCGCTCGTACCTCGCCTGGCGGGCGACCGACGCCTGGAAGCGGCTCACGGGCTCGAAGTACCAGGTGCCCGGTCCCACCGAGCGCGGCGCGGCACGGCCGAGCGTGACACCGCTCGCGAGCAGCGCCCGCGAGGACCGGACTGCCTCGACACACGAGCACGCCTCGTCCGAAACGAGCGCCGAGTGACGTGTCGCGGAACGTGTCGATGATCGAGGCCATGCCGAGCGCCGCGCCGAACAAGATCGCGGTGCTCGCGGAGGTCCCGCTGCCCGGCCGTTGCCTTCCGGACCTGCTCGCTGCCCACGCGCCGGAGTGGGTCGCGGGGCTGTACGCGGCGATGCTGCGTGACACGCTCGACGGCCTCCTGTCGATCGACGCGAGCGAATATGTCGTCTACGCGGCCGACGACGAGGCGGCGATCGCGCTCGCGGCCCACGTGCCCGCGCCCTGGCGCATCGTCGCCGGCGTCGTCGACGCCTCCGCGGCGTTCGCGAGCCTCGGAGCGACGGACGGCAGCGCAATCCTCGCGCGGAGCGACGCGCCCTCCGCCCCGATCATGCCCATCCTCGAGGCGCTCGCCGCGAGCAGCGCGGCGCGCAGCGTGATGCTCGGCCCATCCGAGGACGGGCGCGCGTGGCTCGTCGGTGCGCGCGGCCACGACACGCTCGTCGCGGACCTGCCGTGGGGGAGCCCGGAGCTCGTTGCGACGATGCGTGTACGATGCACAAAAGCGAGCGTCACGCTTCGCGAGCTGCCGATCGCGACGATCGTCGACCAGCCGAGCGCCGTGCTCGCTTTGCTCGAGGAGCTCCGCCGGCATCCAGAGCGCGCGCCACGCACCGCGCAGTTCGTCGTCACGCACGCCTAGCGCGAGCTCCCGCTCCGCGAAGTCAGGCGCGTGGCCCATGACGTAGTCCTCCTCGTGCCGCGCTCGCGTCGTCGCGGATCATCTCCCGACCGAGGTCTACGGATCGGGCTCGCACCGTCATCGTGACACGACACGCAGGGCAGCAACCTGTCGCGCGGGCGGGTCGCAAGGCCATCGCGTCGCGGCGCCCACGCGCCGGCCGCATCGTGCGCAGCGTGTCGGTGCTTGCCTGGCCTCCACACCCTCGTTTCGCAAACGCGTTGCTCCGCGCACTCCGTCGCTGGGCACGCGCCCTGCTCACGCGCCGGCGGGGCGCTCGCGCCCCCCCTTTGCGAAACGGAAACCTCATGCGTTACTTGAGAACTTCATTCGTGCTGGCGATGGCCGCCTCAGGGGCCGTGGCCTCACTCGCGGCGTGTGAAGACACGTCGGACGATCCGCCGGCCTCGACTGCGTCGGAGATCCGCGGCGGCGACGACGACGACGACGACGACGACTCGGCTCGAGACCGGCATCGACACCGGGACGCGGGGCCGAAGGACGCCGGGAACCATCGAGACGCGGGCCACCGTCGAGACGCAGGGCGACCTCCACGTCACGACGCCGGTGACAGCGGCAAGACCTGGTAGGCCCATGAGACGAAGGGCTCTCCCGTTGCTCGTGCTCGTTGCCTGCGCTTCGTCGCACGGCACGGGAGAGCGCCTCGAACGCGCCCCAGCCCCGTTCACGAGCGCCCGAGCCGTCCTGCTCGACTTCGAGCTCGACGGCAAGCTCATTGCCGACACCGAAGATCGAGGCGAGCTGCGCTCGCTCGTCGAGGCACAGCTGCTGTTCACGGTCGGACAGCTCAACGGCGAGCGATCGGTGGGACGGCTCGGGCAGCTCGAGCTGTCGGAGATCGAAGCGAGGCTCATCCCCCCGCCTGCACCGGATGACGACGCGGGCGCCTCGGGCGACGCGGGCGACGCGGGCGACGCGGGCGACTCGGAGGACGCGGGCGCGCCCGTCGCAGCACCGCCTCCGCCGCCACGTTATGCCGTGAGCTACAAGGCCAACCTGCCCGTCGCGTGGGGCGGGGAGACGAGTCCATCGAGCTACACGTTCACGTTGCCGGCGAGCATGTCGCAGGCCGATCAGAAGATCTTCGCGACGAAGTACGGCTCGAAATGCGCCGACCCGACGGCAGGCTCCACCGACGTCGGTCACCTGTTCGTGGCCTACCGGCCGAAGCAGGGTGGGTGCACGCTGGCCGCCGACGACGTCGTGACCTTCGAGGCGAAGGTCACCGAGTCACGGGAGAACACGCGCGGGAAGCACCCCGAATACCACCGCATCTGGGCCGACGGAGCGCTCCGGATCGTGGCGATGTTCACCCGCGAGCTCGAGGTCGGGACCGGCGGCGACGCGGGCATGCAGGCCTACGACGACTTCCTCTGGCGTTCGGAGACGTACCTCGGGGAGCTCCAGCCGGACGACAGCAAGCGGAGCGAGCCGCCCGGCTACTCGACTACCGGCGCGACGACCGCGACGCTCGCCGCGGTGCTGCCGGACCGTCGCACGATCAGGATCGACGTCGCGCTTGTGAACGCCTCCCTGGGCGCCGAGGGATCGGCGTTCGATGCATGGTACGACGGCCTCACTCCCGCGGCCGACGTCGTCCTCTTCAACGGGCACGCGGGCCTCGGCGCGAACGTCCGGTCCCTGATGCGCAAGGGGAAGTTCGAGGCGGGTCAGTACCTGATCTGGTTCGCGAACGGCTGCGACACGTTCGCTTACGTCGATCGCACGCTCGTCGATCGCCGCGCGCGCGTGAACGTCGACGACCCCGACGGCACGAAGCACATGGACACCGTCTCGAACGTGATGGCGGGCTACTTCACCGCGCTGGAGGCGACCTCGCTGACGCTCATCCGAGCGCTCGTCGACGTACGCGATCCCTCGCGTCCTCCGAAGACGTACGAGCAGATCTTCTCGGAGATCGATCCCGAACAGATGGTCGTCGTCTCGGGCGAGGAGGACAACGAGCTCCAGCCGCTACCGCCTGCTCCGCCCGCCCCCCCCGCGCTACCCGCCACGCCCGAGGGAGAGGCTCCTCCGGCGACGGAGGCTCCCGGGAAGGAGGCTCCGGAAGCGAGCCCGGAGGCGGCCGGTAAGGCTCCCGCCAGCAAAGGCGGGCAGCGGAATCGAAGCAGCTGCGACGTGGGCCTCGCGCCGGCTGATCCCGACACCGGGCTCGCCGCGTTCGCCATTGCACTGGCCACGCTCCTCCGGCGCCGCTTCACGCGCCGAACGACGCCGGCCACGTAGCGAGGTCGGCGACGCGCGGCCGTCGACGATCGGCACGCGCGCGGGTGGTCGTCGGCTGGCCGACCGTGAACGCCGCTTCGCGGGAGCAGTGAAGCGGCGGTCTCGGACGCGTAGTCGGGTGCGCACGACGGCGGAGAAATCCCGGGAAATTCGAGGGCGGCAGCGTGGATCGACTCTTGCGACTCATTGAGTGGTTCAACCACTCATCCACCAGACGTCACCATGAACTTCCCCGAACGCCGATCCCTCCACCCGACCGTCGGGGCCTCCGCGGCGTCCAGCATCTGGCGCGAGCTCGCGCTCCAGGACTGGGTCGCGGTCGTCTACCTCGCCGTGCTCCTCGTCGTCACCGTCGCCGGTAGCGGTTCGCGACGCCCGACGGCGCTCGCATACCTCTCGCTCGACATCACCGCCTTCGTCCTCGCGATCGGGCTCTCGCGCGGGAAGGTCCTCACCGGCACGCTCGGCGCGATCGTCTATCGGCTCGGCCTCTTCGCGGCCGTCTTCGGGTCGTTCACGCATCTGCAGTACATCCTGCCCACCGCGCGAGCCGTCAGCGTCGACGCCGAGATCTACGCATTCGACAAGCTCGTCTTCGGCTTCGAGCCGGTGGAGGTCTTCGATCGCTTCGTCACGACGTCGACGGTCGAGTGGTTCTCGTTCTTCTACTTCGGCTACTTCTTCATCCTCGCGATCCACATCTTCCCGTTCATGTTCGCGGTGAAGAACATGCGGCTCCTCGCCGAGATCTCGTTCGGCCTCATCACCCTCTTCTGCGCCGGGCACCTCCTCTACGTCGTCGTTCCGGGCTACGGCCCGTATCAGCACCTCGCGGGGAGCTTCAGCCACGAGCTCGACGGATCGTTCTGGTGGCCCCTCGTGAAGGCGACCGTCGACGCAGGTGAGGTCCGCGCGCGCACGGACATCTTCCCGAGCCTCCACACCGCGGCCCCCACGTTCCTGGCGCTCTTCTCGGTCCGGCACCGGCGCCTGTGGCCGTTCCGCCTGACGTGGCTGCCGATGGTGTTCTTCGCATCGCAGATCGCGATCTCGACGATGTTCCTCCGCTGGCACTACCTCATCGACGTGCTCGCCGGGCTCGTCCTCGCGGCCGTCGTCTCGCACCTCTCGGCTCGCGTTGCGACCTGGGAGGACGTGAAGCGCCGCGGAGCGGGAAAGGAGCCCGTCTTCACGGCGATCGGCAGATGACGCGCGATGAGCAGGCAAGGACAAGCACGCGCGGTACGCCGCCTCATTCGTTCGTCATCGCGTCACAATCTTGCGTGTCCGGCGTCGGTTGCACCTGGGGCATGCTGCCGCGATCGGAGTAGTATAATCCCCGAATCTACCACTAAGCTCGATCTGTTGGCCCTCTTGGGATAGTAGCTCGATGAGGGCCATCAGGGATGGCACGGGCATCAAGTCGGAATGAATGCGCATGCGCCGATGAGCAGGCGAGGATGAGAGACAGCAGCGACGTCGCTACACGTATTCCCTCGCGCCTCGCCGAACACGACGGAGGGACGCCATGACTGCCAAGCCTCTTCGTGTCCTCATCGTGGAGGATTGCGAGCCCGACGCGATCCTCACGCTGCGCGCGCTTCGAGCCGCAGGCTACTCACCGGACCACAAGCGCGTCGAGACGAGCGAGGCGCTCATCGACGCTCTCGCGAACGAGACGTGGTCGGTCATCCTCTGTGACTACTCCCTACCCTCGCTCGACGCTCCTACTGCACTGGCGATCGTGAAGGAGTGCAACAAGGACATTCCGTTCATCATCGTCTCGGGTACCGTCGGCGAGGAAGCCGCGATCGCTGCCATGCGCGACGGCGCGAACGACTACTTCCTGAAAGGACGGCTCGCCCGCCTCGGCTCCAGCATCGAACGCGAGCTTCGTGACGCCGACGAGCGACGGCGACGACGCGAGGCCGAGGAGGCCGTCGCCCAAGGACGCGAACGGTTTCGTCTGATCGTCGAAAACTCGTCCGACTTCGTCTCGATCGTCGATGCCGAGGGGACGGTGCGATACCAGAGCCCGACGATCGAGCGCGTGCTCGGCCACGACGCGAGCGCCGTCACGGGCTCCGCCTTCATCGACCTGGTCCACCCGGAGGACCGCGCGGAGGTGAGGCACGTCTTCGAGGAAGTGATGGCGTCCGCCGGATCAACGCTGCGGGTGGAGTTCCGCGCGAGCGATAGCCAAGGGCTATGGCATCCGATGGAGAGCGTCTGTCACAACCGCGTCGACGATCCAGACGTTCTTGGGCTCATCATGAGCACGCGGGACATCAGCGAGCGCAATGCCGCGGCGGAGGCCCAGCGCGCGCTCCTACGAGCCGAGCTCGTCAGTCGAACCAAGAGCGCCTTCCTCGCCAACATGAGCCACGAGCTGCGTACTCCGCTCAACGCCATCATTGGCTTCTCGGAGCTCATGGAACAGGGACTCGCCGGCCCGCTTTCGGAACGGCAACGCGAGTACGTAGGAAGCGTCGTCCAGAGCGGTCGCCACCTCCTCAGCCTCGTGAATGACATCCTCGACCTGTCGAAGATCGAGGCCGGCCGGATGGATCTCGATCGCGAATGGATCCCGCTCGAGACCGTCGTCGAAGCGGTCGCTGGCCCCACGATGGCGCTCGCGCTCAAGCGAGACCTGCTGCTCTTGACCTCAGTGAGCGAGGACCTGCCCGATGTCTTCGTCGATCCGCTGCGGTTGAAGCAGGTGCTGTACAACGTGCTGTCGAACGCGATCAAGTTCACGCCGCCACGCGGCTGTGTCGAGCTGAGGGCGGATCAGAAGGAGGGCGCGATCGAGATCACGGTGAGTGACACGGGGGTTGGCATCCGGTCCGAAGATCTGCCTCGCCTGTTCAGAGAGTTCGAGCAACTCGAGATGAGCGGTGAGAGGCCCGAGGGCACGGGTCTCGGGCTTGCCCTCACCAAGCGCTTGATCGAAATGCACGGCGGCACGATCCGCATCGCCAGTGAGTACGGCAAGGGGACGACCGTCACGCTCACCCTGCCCGTCGTTCGGCGGGTCAACGCGTCCGAGATGCCTCGAGCCTCCGCGTCGGCCGACGCAGACGACATTCAGGTCCTCATCATCGAAGACGATGCCAGCGCGGCCGAGCTCCTCGCCGGTCACCTGCGCACTGCTGGCACTGCCGTCGCGATCACGACGAACGGCGACGAAGCGCTTCGACTGGCCGTGAAGCTGAAGCCGCGTGCGATCACGCTCGACCTTCTCGTCCCGGGCGATGGCTGGACCATTTTGCGCAAGCTGAAGGAGGCCGAGGTGACATGCAAGATTCCAGTCCTGGTCATCTCGGTGCTCGACGAAGCACCACGAGCGCTGGCGCTCGGCGCTGCTGGCTACCTCGTGAAGCCGGTCACGCGTGATGCGCTGCTTCACGCCGTCGAGGGGATCGGCGTCCAGCTCCATCGCGTCGTCGGCGTCAGCGTGCTCCTCGTCGGAGACGATAGCGCGGAGCTACGAGACATCTGGGAGACTCTTCACGAGGTTGGTTGCCATGTCGAGCGGTCGGCCCGGCTAGCGCGGCCGATGACCGACACGCCGCTCGATATCGCCCTCGTGGTCGCGAGCGAGGGGGCACCCGTGACGCCCAACTCGTGCTCCGCGCTCTCGGTTCCCGTCATGCTCTTTGGTGCCGACGTCGACCAGGACGGCTTGTTCGCTCTTCGGCCCGAGGACATCCGCCGACCGGAGCTCCTCGTTCGCCGGCTCCGCGCCGTTCTCGATCATCGGACTGGAGAGGCGGTGAGCTCGTGAGTCGAATCCTCGTCGTCGAGGACCACCCGCTCAATCGACGGCTCGTCCGCGACATCCTCGAGTTCCACGGACATGAGGTCGTCGAGGCGCACGATGTCTCCCAGGCGCACGCGCGGCTGAGCGAACATCGCGTTGAGCTCGTTCTGCTCGACGTTCAGATTCCGGGTGGAGGCGGTGAAGTCGTACTGCGTACGATCCGCAACGACCCCGCATTCTCGAAGCTTCCGGTGGTAGCCGTGACCGCCGCGGCGATGTCCGGCGACCGTGCGCGATTTCTCGCTGCCGGCTTCGACGGCTACATCAGCAAACCGATCGACACGAAGACGTTCGCTTCGGTCGTGGAAGGATTCATCGAGAAAGGGGGAACGAATGGGTAGTAGTCCACCGGCGCTCGGCAAGATCCTCGTTGTCGACGACAACCGCCACAACCGGCTCATCGCCGAAGCAAGGCTTGTCGCCGGGGGCTATTCCGCGGTGACGGTGGAGAGTGGGGCAGCTGCGCTCGCCGCGTTCGAAAAGGAATCGTTCGAGCTCGTCCTGCTCGACATTCTCATGCCCGAGATGGACGGCTTCGAGACGTGTCGTCGGCTGCGGGCATTGCCCGACGGTGATGACGTACCGATCGTGTTCCTGACGGCGCTCAACGACCTCGTAACGCACGAGCAGGCCCTGGAGGTCGGAGCGGACGACTTCCTCGGTAAACCCCTCAACGGCACCGAGCTCCTCATTCGCGTGCGCTCGCTGATCCGGATCAAGAGGCTCCAGGATGACCTGAGGAAAGAGCGCGACAGGCTCATTCAGGTTCAGCGCCAAAAGGAAGAGCTCTCCGCTCTCCTCGTCCACGACTTGAAGAACCCGCTGGCGAGCATCCTGGCAAACAGCAACTTCGTCAGCGAGGACCCGTCACTCGAGAACCCCCTGCGCGAGGCGATGCACGACATCCTCACGTCGGCGACGACGATGCATCGAATGGTCGTCAACCTGCTCGATATCAACCGGAGCGAAGAGGGGCTGCTCGTCCTCAATCGTGGGGCGATCGATCCGGCGGCGCTGATCGATGACCTCCACCACCAGGCTCGTCGCCGGCTTGCCAACCGGGATCAACAGATGGTCGTCGGGTGTATGGGCTCGCGGAAGATCGACGGCGATCGCGAGCTGATCTTTCGCATTCTCGACAATCTGCTCGACAACTGCATGAAGTACACGCCGAGCCGAGGGACGATCTGGATCGATGTAAGCGACGTCGGTCCGGGCGACATCGAGCTCCGGGTTCGCGACGAGGGGAAAGGCATTCCCGCCGACTACCGTGAACGGATCTTCGACAAGTTCGTCCAGGTCGAGCGCGATGCCCGCGCCCACGTGCGGACGAGTCATGGCCTTGGGCTCGTCTTCTGCCGACTCGCGACCGAGGCTCACGGCGGGAAGATCTGGGTCGAGGAGAACCGCCCGCGTGGCAGTAGCTTCTGTGTGCGACTGCCGGCGGTGACGTCAGTGTGCTGAGTGTCCCAGGGCCACCCACTCCTGCGGCGGGATCCGGAAGAAGGCCTCGTGAACCTCCGCATCGAACTGGGAGCCTACATTCGCGGCAATCTCTTCGCGCGCGTGCTGATCGCTGCGTGGTTTGCGGTAGGGGCCTCCGCGAACGATCGACTCGTAGGTGTCGGCGATCTGGAAGATTCGGGCTTCGATCGGAATGGCCGCGCGCGCGAGTCGACGAGGATACCCGCGGCCGTCGCAGCGCTCGTGATGACATCGCACGATGGGAATCGCTCGCCGCAGCGCCGGCAATTCGGAGAGGAGCGCTGCGCCGCGCTCGGGATGGGAATGGATCTCGTTCCACTCCAGTTCGTCGAGTCGGCCAGGCTTGAGGAACACAGCATCACGGATGTCGATCTGGCCAATGTCGTGCAGGAGCGCGCCGAGCTCGACATCGAGCTGCCGTGCCGGCGAGAGCTGAAGCTCGGAAGCAAGACGTCGCGACCACGCGGCCACGCGCTCGCAGTGCTCGACGGTCTCGTACTCGGGGCGGGCCAGTGCGCTGACGATCGTGCGGGCGAGCCGGCGCGCGTCGTCGGCGATCGCCGCCTCGTCCATCTCCAGGCGCCCTGTGAGGAGCTCTCTTAGAATTGGAACGAGCCGGGTCGAGAGGTCGCTCTTCCCGACAAACCCGTGAACGGCGTACGGCACGCTCAGCGCGGTGATGCGCGTGAAGTCCGTCTGGCTCGTCAGCAGTATCCTCGCCGTGCGCGGAGCTGCCTGCGCCGCCATGGCAAGAACGACGTCGCCTCCCATCTCCGGCATGAGAAGATCGGAGACGAGCGCGTCGACCGGCTCCCGAAGCACCAGAGCCAGCGCTTCCTTCGGCGCCGAGGTCGCCGTGACGCGAAAGCCGGCCGCGACGAGCGTTCGTTCCAGGGTACGAAGCATCTGCTCGTCATCGTCGAGGCAGACGACGTGTTTTCCAGCAATGAGGTTCTGCATGAGTCCTCGATAAGCGGTTACTCGCCGAGCACCGTGGACACGGCGCGCTGAAGAAGCTCGGTGTCGAACGGCTTCGTCACGTAGAGCGTCGTCCCGACATCGAGGCCACGGAGGTAGTCGTCCTCCGTGTCACGGGATGTCAAAAGGACGACCGGAAGCTGCGCGTACCGTTCGTACGTTGGATCCGCGCGGAGCTTCCGGCAGAACTCGAACCCATCCGTGTTGGGCATGTTCACGTCGCAGATTGCCAGGGCCAATCGGTCGGACAGTTGCGCTAGACCTTCGTCACCGTCCGCTGCCTCGATGGTCTCATACTCGACGAAGCGAGTTGCCAAGAACCGAATGATGCTCCGGCGCGTCTCCGGTTCGTCGTCGATGACGAGGATGGTGTCGCGAACGTTGCGGTTGGCCATGGCCTCACCACTCGACTCCGGGGAAAGGCTTCCCCGGACGGGCGTACAGATACCCCTGATGGATCGAGCAGCCGAGCTCGACGATGGTGTTCCGCTCCTCGGCTGTCTCGACGCCCTCGACCACCATCATGATGCCGAGGTCGCGACAGACTGACGCTATCGATGCCACGAGCTTCTGCTTGACGGGCAGCCGTTGGACGTCGCGCGTGAGCGACATGTCGATCTTGACGATGTCGGGCTCGAGCTGCGCAAAGCTGGTCAGACCTGCGAATCCGGCGCCGAGGTCGTCGATCGCGATTCGGAAGCCGAGCTCGCGAAGGCGAGCTATCCGCTCCTTCAGGTCGGCGATCTCGTCAACCGCTCCGCGCTCCGTGATCTCGAGGACGACGCGGCGGGCATGCTTAGTGAGCGGCGCGCCCGACGCGTAGAGGGTCTCGTCGAGAAGGTCGCGGACATGAAGGTTCATGAATACGTCGACGTCGGGAGAGACCGCGAGCGTCTCGCTCACGAGCTCCCGCACCCTTCGCCCGACATCCTCGCAACGATCAAGACGTTCGGCGGCACGGAGGATCGCCCCGGGAAACGGCAGCGAGGGTTCGCTCGTTCGCATGAGCGCCTCGTAGGCGAGGACCTTCCGCTCGGCGACGGAGACGATGGGCTGATACGCCATCCACATGCCCGCCAGCGCACGTCCGAGACTGGAATGAAGCCCGGCTCGGTCACCCCCTGGCAGAACGTCACCACCGAGGTGGAGGTGCGCCGCACGTCTCAGCTTCGTCCACCCGTAGAGACGGACGGCGCGCTGAGTCTCGCGGACGAGCATGTCCGACGCGACGGGCTTGATCAAATAACGAAAGGCACCGTGGTGCACGGCCTCGGCTGCGGTGCTGACGCTCGGCTCTGCCGTGACGAGAAGAATGGGCAAGTCGAGGTCGATCTCGCGCGCGGCTTTCAGGAGGGCAAGGCCGTCCATCCCCGGCATCGCGATATCGCTGATGACCGCATCGAGGTTTCCCGCCTTGATGCGCTCGACCGCCTGGACTCCATCCGCTGCCGTTTCGACCACGTACCCGGCGCGGAGGAGAAGACGCTCGTGTGCGCGAACGAGCTCAGGGTCGTCGTCGACTACGAGAACGTAACCCTTGGGCTCCTCGAGTGGTCTCATCAAGTCCTCCGGATCATGCAATTGGCTGAAAACACAAAACTCGAGGGTATCCGGGTGCGAGGAGCGACGAGAACAGCAAACGTCTGGGCGCGCGCAATTCGTCGCACCTACGAATACCGGAGGCGCCCGCAGGCTGCGGGCTACTCTAGAGCTTTCACCAACCCGAGCCCGCCGCGACACTGCGTCGCGACACCGCATCGCCCACCGAACCCGTCATCGGCGTAAGCGGGTCGGCCGTCGGCGTGCCCTCGCGTCCTCGTGCCATGCGGAGAACGGCAAGATGGCGCTCGAGTCCTCAGCGCGAACGAAGACGCCGACCTCCTTCGCGGGCAAGGCCCGGCCAGCGATGGTCATGCGGAAACGTCGAAGGCCTCGCTCTCCGTCTTGCCTTTGCGCGACCGGGCTGTCCATCGCCGGGCTCGTCCTCGCGGCCGTCGTCGCGCACCTCTCGGCTCGCGTTGCGACCTGGGAGGACGTGAGGCGCCGCGGAGCGGGAAAGGAGCCCGTCTTCACGGCGCTTGGCAGATGAAGCGTCGTCGAGGAGCGGCTCCTCGCGCCGGTCAGGTCGTGTCCGGGCCGACGGTCGCGAGCAGACACCGCGTGGGCGCAGCGAGCGGGTAGTAGAAGCCGTTCGGCGCCTGGATGGCGCGTTGCGGATCCTTGTTCGCAAGCTGGCGGCGGGCGTTCTCCTGCGCGACGCCACGGATGTGCGCGAACCACACGTTCGCATCGTCGGTGTCGGGCACGTCGGGCGCGAGGCTCGCGAGCATGCGGCGGCGGGAGGCGGTCACGAACCCACGGTCGAGGACCGCCGCGTTCAGCTCGTGCTCGTAGACGAGACCGCGGTTGTTCTTGTTCGCCGACCCGACGCTCATGAAGACGTCGTCGACGACCAGCATCTTCGCGTGCACGTCGATGGGCACGTACGCGTCCGAGCGACCAAGCGAGGGGTCGTACGTGTTCAGCATCAGGTACGCGAAGCGGTCGGAGTAGCGCTGCGCGAAGAACGCGTGGGCCTTGCGCGTCTGGTTGCAGCCCGGATCGCTCATGGTCACGGGCTTCGTCACCACGACGAGCTTCAGCTCCGACCTCTCGTCCATCCGCCGCGCGAGCTCGTCGTGCAGCATCGGCATCCGGAAGTACTGATCCTCGATGTAGATGAAGCGCTCCGCCTTCCGCACGGCGTTGAACCACGTCTCGGCGATCGCGTACTCGTGGTACGGGGCCGGCATGGTGGCGGTGACCTGCACCGTCACGCCGCCCTTCGGCCTCCGGTCGCCGTCGAGCTCTCCCATCGGCGCTCGGCCGGCGGAGTCGGCGGCGCGGGTCGCGACGAGGTTGTTCCACCGGCGCTCGAAGACGTCGATCGCGTCGGCCACCGACGGACCGTCGATCCGCAGCATGTAGTCCTTGCGCGGGCCGGGGTCGGTCGGCGTGCACCCCTCGCATCCTTGCTTCGCGGCCTCACGCTCGGCGGCCGTCGCATCGAACTCCAGGCGCCGCGGCTCGAACGCCTTGTGCTCGGACGTATCCCAGTCCGTGGCGCGCAGGTTCATCCCGCCGATGTACGCGGTCGTGCCGTCGACGACGGAGAACTTCTGGTGCACGCTGGCGAGGTCGACGAGCGAGGTCAGCTCGACATCGTGGCTCGGGACCGTCGACGGGATCGGCACGTCGGTGTCGAGCGCTGCGGACGGATCATACGAGGCGCTCTTCTTCACGCGCTCGTTGAAGCTCACCGGCGGCACCTCGAACCGGAAGCGGCCGCGGCTGTCGTTGCCCTCACGCATGAACAGGAAGTTTGGATCGTTCGCGTGCTTGCGAAGGCCGGCATCGGAGCTCATCCAGGAGGCGAGGCTCACGCTCCCGAGGAACTGGCCGACCAGCACGCGCTTCTGCGCAGGCGACGCCTCGAGCGTCGCGAGGATCGTGTTCTTCTCCCGGTGACGCTCGGCGAGGAACGGGTTGTCGCGAACGAGCTCGAACGTCGAGTCCCACCACCACGTCGACGCGAGCACGCTCGATCGTGCTTCGAGCAGGCGATCGTGGACGTTCCGCCACGCCTCGTCGCCGTTCATGAGGAGCTTGACGGCGTTGCCGCGTCGCGCGGGGCGCCCCTGCGCCGAGAACCACTCGTGCCGGAGACCGACGAAGAGATCGTGACCGGGCAGCGTGCGCGTGCGCAGCGCCTTGCGACCATGGGCGATGCTGACGCCGGCTCGACCGCCGTCCGGTCCCGTCGACGCCTCGCGCACCTCGAGGTTCGTTCCGTCGTACGCGACGGTGAGCGTGAGCGACACGTGATCGGGCGAGCCGATGTCGACGGCGTAGGTCCCCGGATCGGTGCCGAGCAGGACGCGGAGCGTCTCCGGGGAGTCGCCCTGCTGGGTCGCGGCGGTGATGGGCCGACCGTCACGCTTGACGATGACGGTCTTCCTCTCGAGGGGCTGCGCCCAGATGTCGAGCACGTGCAGATCGACGACGGCCGCGGCGGTCGCCTCGGAGACCGAATCACCCGCCGAGTCGGCGTCGTCCTCGAAGGGCGAAGCGCACGCGGCCGAGGAAGTCGCTCCGACGAAGAGGAGCATGCTGGCTGCGAGGCGAAGTCCCGTCCCTCGATTCGACACCCGCGGATTCATGCAGGTGCCCCGAGCACCCGGCGTGCCGCCGAAAGACCGCACCCTCGCAGCTCCCCGAGCCACGTCGCCCCCACCCATATCCGACGTCATCCCACACCCTTGTACGACGCCAACGTCGTGCCGCCAACCATCGTCGCGTCGATCGAGAGAGCCGCGCCGAGAAAGGGCGGGGGACGAAGGATCCACCTCACGGGGTCATCGGAACGCTCCGACGAGCTCCAGGACGACGGGCAACATCGATCCAAACGGACGCCAGGCCTCGCCCCGCAAGGGACATCGCCGGCCTCGCTCCGGACGCAGGGCGCGGCATCGCAAGTGCATCGCCGTCGTCATGCGCTCCGTCCTGCTTGCTGGTGCAGCGTCGCTCTTCGTGGTCCTGGCGACGTTCGCCTGTTCGAGCTCGACCCCTGCCGGTCCCGCAGAAGAGGACGCCGGCTCCGTGTTGAAGACCGACGATCCGCCGCCGACCGATCCCGATCCCCATCGCGATCCGGTCGACGATCCGGCCCCGACCGATGCCGGTGCGACCGACGATGGTGGCGACTCCACGGACGACGGCGGCTTCGGCACCACCAACGGAGACGGCGGCGTGCAGTGTCAGGCGGACTCGATCCGCGAGTCGGAGCCGAACGACACCGAGGCGACCGCAGACGCGATCCCGTGGAAGACGGGCTCGTTCTGCGGGCGGCTGAGCGGGAACGACGCCGACGTGATGACGTTCACGATCCCGAGCTCGCAGAACGGCTTCAAGTTCTCGATGAACCGGGCGCAGACCGGCCCCTACAAGATCGAGTGCTCGGTCGCGGGGAAGAACTTCTCCTTCGACGGCAACTACCCGTACGAGATCAACAAGCCGTACTTCTGCAAGATGTCGCTGACCGGCGCCGCCGCCGTCGACTACCGCATCGACCTCTCGGTGACGCCGAACTGAAGCGGCGTCGCGCCGATGGATGTGGCGCGAGCATGAGTCGTGACGTTCGCGAGCATGAGGGCGGCACACCGCAGCGCCTGACTCGGTGACGAGGCCGTGATCCGGCCGAAGGACAGCCGTCGATCCAAACGCACATGTCGGTCGCGCATGCGTTCGCGGCTGTTTTCGTGGGGACCGCGTTGCTACGTGGCGCCGGTATCGCGGGTGCATGAGCGAAGGTCATGCGGTCTGCCCTCCTCACCGGTTCGGCCCTGACGTTCATCGCTCTCACCTGCTTCGCGTGCTCCGGCTCGGACTCGGCCGCGTCGAACGGAAGCGAAGACGTGCTCGCGCCGCCGAAGAACGAGTCGCCCTCGACGGAGGAGAGCAGCTCGGCGGAGAGCAATCCTCCCGAGGACTCCGACCCGACGGGCGGTGGTGGTGGTGGAGACGGCAGCGGCTTGCCCGATGGCGGCAGCGAGGGCGGTGGCGGTGGTGGAGGGAACGGGAACGGGAACGGCAATGGCGGTGGCAAGGGCGACGGAGGCGGCGGCGGTGGCGGTGGCGGTGGCTCGCTCTGCCAGGCGGGCTCCGTCGCCGAGAGCGAGCCGAACGACGACGCCGCGAGCGCCGATTCGATCCCCGGTGAGACGGGGACCTTCTGCGGAAGGATCGGCAGCGACACCGACGTGGACTTCGTCACGTTCACGCTCCCCGCGAACGCGAAGTCGTTCGGGATGAGCCAGAAGACGACGAGCGGCGCGATCAGGATCGAGCCGAGCGTCGACGGCACCACCTTCCCGTTCGGCGGCGGCAACTACCCCTTCAAGCCGGGCAAGGCCTACACCCTCAAGATCTCCACGACCGGCGGCGCCCTCGACTACCGCATCGGCGTCACCATCACGCTGTAGAGCGCAAGCCCAACGGCGAGCACGCTGGGCTGGCGTCGCGCCGGCGGTCGAACTACGAGGACGCCATGCGCTTCGGGGAGCTCGGTCGCTGGTCTCTCGTCGCCTCGATCGCCGCGGCGGTCTCGGCCTGTGCGCCGCGAGATACGCTCCGCGGGCCCGTCGGGGAGAGCACGACACGGCCACGCGCCCCCACCGCATCGTCGACGCCGAACGCGAAGAGCACGACGACGAGCGGCGAGACGCTCGAAGCGCGCGCGGCCAGGCTCCATGAACGCGCGATCGTGATCGACGGCCACGACGACATCCCGTCGGTGATGCATGCCGGCGGCACGAGCATCGTGGACGCGAGTCCGTGGACGCACACGGACATCGCAAAGATGAAGCGCGGCGGGCTCACCGGCTCGTTCTTCTCGATCTACGTCGAGGGCGAGCTCGCCGAGAAGCCGACCGTCTCCGGCGGCGGCGCGCTCCGACGCGCGATCGACCTCGTCGATCTCACGTATCGCCAGGTGGAGCGGAACCCCGACGACCTCCTGCTCGCCACGACGGCCGCAGACGTCCGGCGGGCCAAGCGCGACGGCAAGGTCGCGGTGCTGATGGGCGTCGAGGGCGGCCACGCGATCGAGAACTCGCTCGCGGCACTGCGCGTCCTCTACCGGCTCGGCTGCCGGTACATGACGCTCACGCACACGAACTCGAACGAGTGGGCCGACTCGGCCGGCTACTCTGGACCGCCGCCCGTCCGCCATCACGGGCTCACGCCGTTCGGTGAAGAGGTCGTCCGCGAGATGCAGCGGCTCGGGATGCTCGTCGACGTCTCGCACGTCTCCGACGAGACGTTCGCCGCCGTGATGCGGGTCGCCCAGGCGCCGGTCATCGCCTCGCACTCGTCGGCCCGCGCGATCGCCGGCCATCGCCGGAACCTGAGCGACGACATGCTCCGTGCGCTCGCGAAGAACGGCGGCGTGGCGATGGTGAACTTCTGGGCGATGTTCCTCTCGGACGAGTACGGCGCCGCGTCGCGCGCGTGGCACGAGAAGAACGGCAAGGCGTACGCCGAGATCCGCGCCCGCCACAAGAACGATCCCCTCGCCTTCCGCGAGGCGCTCGCGAAGCTGCGCGCCGAGACGGAGCCGCTCCCGAAGGTCCCGCTCTCGGTGCTCGTCGATCACATCGATCACATGGTGAAGGTCGCCGGGATCGATCACGTCGGGCTCGGCTCCGACTTCGACGGCGTCGACATGATGCCGGAGGGGATCGACGGCGTGGACTCGCTGCCCAAGATCACGCTCGAGCTCCTCCGGAGGGGCTACAAGGACGAGGACGTCCTCAAGATCCTCGGCGAGAACTTCCTCCGCGTCTTCGAGCGCGCCGAGGCGTTCGCGCAGGCGAAGGGCTCGCGCCTCTCCGGGGACGGGAGCCTGAAGCGGATCGAGCGCTGATCGCGACGACGAGCACGAACGAAGATGCGTTACGAAGGTCGCCTCTACCGCCCGCCGTCAGAAGCCGACGCGCTGATCCTGCAAGCCACGATCGGCTGCTCGTGGAACCACTGCACCTATTGCGACATGTACAGCGACAAGACGTTCCGCGTGCGCGAGCTCGCGGAGACGCTCGAGGACCTCGATCGCGCGGGGGCAGCGGTCGGCGACGAGGTCGAGAAGCTCTTCGTCGCGGACGGCGACGCCCTCATCCTCGCGATGGATCACTGGCTGCCGATCCTCGAGAGAGCGCGCGCTCGCTTCCCGCGCCTCCGCCGCGTGTCCTGCTACGCCATGGCACGGAACGTCCTCGCCAAGAGCGACGACGAGCTACGTGCCCTGCGCGAGGCGGGCCTCTCGCTCCTCTACATCGGCCCCGAGTCGGGTGACGACGTCACGCTGAAGAAGATCGCGAAGGGCGACGACGCTGCGGCTCACGTCGAGGCCGCGCGCCGCGCGCATGCTGCCGGCATGGAGATCAGCGTCATCGCGCTTCTCGGCATCGCGATGGATCGGAGTGAGGAGCATGCGCGCGCCACTGCCGACCTCGTGACGAAGATGGATCCGGAGTACTTCTCCGCGCTCACGGTCACGATCGTCGAGGGCACGCCGCTCGACAAGCTCGCGAAGAAGGGCCGCTTCGAGGTCCCGCCGATCCCCGCCCTCCTCCGCGAGCTCCGCACGATGGTCGACGAGGCCCGGCCCACGAACGCGCTCTTCCGCACGAACCACGCGTCGAACTACCTGCCGCTCGGCGGCCGACTCCCGCGCGACCGCGAGCGGATTGTCCAGGTGATCGACGCCGCGCTCGCCGGAAAGGTGCCGCTCCGCCGCGAATCAATGCGCGGCCTCTAAGCGCTGAACAGAGCGAAACCCGAGTCTGAGCGCTGAACAGAGCGAAACCCGAGTCTGAGCCCTGAACGGAGCGAAACCCGAGTCTGAGCACGGACATCGCCCTCGTGCGGGCTGCCTCGAGCGCCTTGCCGCACCGGGCGTGCCGTCATCGATACGCCCGGGAGCAATCGCGCTCGCGTCCCACACGGCCATGCGAGATAATGGCTTCGTGTGCTGACCGCGTGAATCGTGAAAGGCTGTCAGTGCCACCGAACGATGACGACCCCGCAGTCCAGAGCGAGGGCCACGAAGGGCACCCCGATGAAGACCGTCCTCGAGAAGAGCGTGCTCGGCGCGCTGTTGGTGTCGGCGCTCGTGCTGTTCTCGGCATGCTCGAGCAACGACGACATCTCCGCGACCGACGCTGACGCCGGCGCTGACGCCAACGCGAGCACCGACGGCGACGACGGCGGCGTGAAGCCCTCGCCGGACGCGGGGAACGATGCGGCGGCGACCGAATGTGGAAGGCTGACGACCAAGTGTCCCTTGGGCGCGGCGTGCGACGGACCTCTCGACTGCGCGAGCGGCGCGTGCCGGGAGGGGGTATGCCACCAGGTGTCGCCGGCGAACGGCGTGAAGGACGGGGACGAGACCGACGTGGACTGCGGCGGCGCGAACGCTCCCGCATGCGCCGACGGCAAGGCGTGCCTCGCTCCCGCGGATTGTCAGAGCAGCGTCTGCACGGGCAACCAGTGTCAGGCGCCGACGGCCACCGACGGCGTCAAGAACGGGACGGAGACGGACATCGATTGCGGAGGTGGCGCGCCGACGAACGCACCTCGATGCCAGACGGGTGACGCATGCGCGATGACGTCGGACTGCGCCGCTGTCCGATGCAACGCGCAGAACAAGTGCGCGGCGCCGGCATTCGACGACGGGATCAAGAACGGCACCGAGACGGACATCGACTGCGGAGGCGGCGCGCGCACGCGTTGCGCGACCGGAAAGGGCTGCCTCGTCACGGGCGACTGCGACAACGTCCTTTGCAACGCCGGCACGCTCGTCTGCGATCCTCCGACCAGCGGCGACGGAATCAAGAACGGAACGGAGACGGACATCGATTGCGGAGGCGGTGCGCCGACGAACGCGCCTCGCTGCGACGGCACCAAGAAGTGCGCGGCGGCGACCGACTGCAAGAGCGGCGGCTGCAACCACGTGGGGGTCTGCGCGTTCGGCCGAAGCTGCACGATGCGCTCCGGCGGCACGACGTGCGGGACGGGCGACACGACCAAGGCGAACCAGCACGAGGACTGCTGCGCGAGCGCGGTCGTCCCGGTCTACAACCGCGACGGCTACAACAACACGACCGAGTTCCGGCTCGACAAGTACCAGATCACCACCGGTCGCATCCGGCGCTTCCTCGACGCGGTCGGCGGAAACGTGAAGGGATGGGTGCAAGCCAACCGCGCGAGCATCCTCGCGCCAAACCAGCTCCCCGCCGCGCTCGACCCGTACCTCCCGGCCGGGTTCACGCAGCCGAACAGCACGGACACCTGCTCCTCCGAGGGAGCGACCTACCCGTGCAACTACGGCGCGCTCAACCACGTGAACGGGTTCCGCTACAACAACAACCCCGGCGGTGACAGCGGCTACGGCTGTTACATGTCGCCGGATGGCTACGGCTCACGGACGTTCTTCACCACGGCCGCAGAAGACGCCGCCGCCGGCATCGGCGAGAGCCGCGTGAACGGTGTGTCGCGCGAGCGCGCCGAAGAGAAGGCGATGAGCTGCGCGACGTACTACATCCTCGCGGCGTTCTGCGCGTGGGACGGCGGGCGCCTCGAGACGATAGACGAATACAACGCTGCCTACGGGGGCACCGCGTCCTCGGGCCGGATCTACCCGTGGGATGCGACGGCGTACAACCAGACGCCCCCCGCATCGCGTCCGATCGGCTTCGTTGATCTGCGCTCGCCGAGCGTCGCTCCGAGAAACAACTACGGCTACACGCCGCCCACAGACGACTACAGCGTCTTCAACGCAGCGCTCACCGCCGCGCAGCGCGACACGCTCCTCCTCCGCGTCGACCGGGCAAACCTCCAGTGGAATTACTTCAACCGGATGGTACTCGACTACCGCGCCCCGCTGCTCGGTGCCGCCACGATGGCCGTCGCGGCCGAGTCGGGCGTGACCATCGCCAACGATCAGAGCGCGGCGGTCGCGCCGCCGGGGCGCTACCCGGCGGGCGAGGGCGTCTACGGGCACCGCGATCTGCTCGGCAACGTCATGGAGATCACCGCGCAGCCGGGGACGGCGGACGTGGGAGGCAACCGGCCGTGGACGCGCAACGGCAGCTTCGAGACGTCGCACTTCAACGCGGACACGATGCGCGGCAACGCGTACTCCTTCAATCCGCTCACCAAATACGGACGGACCGGCGGTCGTTGCGCTCGTCCGATCAGCGGCTATCTCGCGAATCCGCTGCCCTAGTACCTCGACCCATCGATTTCGATGGGTTGAGGTACGACCATGAGACCGAAACTCCCGGACACGAGGCTGTCCGATGACGGGAGGTTCGTTCCGACCCCTCGCTTGTCGTGGGGTCGGAACGAACCGGTCGCATTCATGGTGTCCGGGAACCAGGGAGCACGAACGACTCCGGATCCTGCTGGTAGAAGTCGGCGAGGGTCGCGTAGAGCTCCGGATGCCGCGCGCGCAGCTGGGCCGGCTTCTCGAAGAACATCTCGGTGACCACCGCGAAGAACTCGGGCGGGCTCGTCGCGCCGTACGCATCGATGTCGGCGCGCCGCCCGGCATGCAGACGCTCGACGAGGTCCGCGTACTCCTCCCCGAGGACGTGAGCCCAAGTCGCGTAGCGCGCGCGGCTCCCGAGGTCGGGCGCGCCGTCCATCGTGCCGTCTTCTTGATCGAGCTGATGGGCGAACTCGTGGAGGACCACGTTGTGCCCGTCACGAACGTTCGACGTCCCACGCCGGACGGCATCCCACGCGAGGACGACGAGCCCTCGCTCCCACGACTCACCGAGGCGCGCGACGTCGCCCTCGATCACGACCGGCCCGTCGAAGGACTTCGTCCGCGCGACGTACGTGCTCGGATACACCACGATCGTGTCGAGGTCGGGATAGACGGCCGTATCGCGATGGAGGAGCAGGATGCAGGCCTGGGCCGCGATCGTGACGCGGACCTCGTCGTTCATCTCGAAGCCCCCCGCGCCCTCGAAGTGCTTGTCCTCGATGAACGCGAGGATCAACCGCTCGAGCTCGCGCCGGTCGGTCTCCGACAGCATCTGCGCGAGCGGCACGTTCTGGTCGAGGATCTCGGACCACTCCGGAGGAAACGGACGGCTCTCCGGCGAACGCCCGAGCCAGCGCTTGAAGAGGCGGAACACGCTCGAAGCGTATCGCGGAACCGGCGCCCGGCGCATCGTCGGTACGAGCGCGGGCGACGGGGCTCGTCACTCCTCTGGTCGCTCCGGTGAGGGCAGAGGTGAAGGCGCAGGCGACGGGGGCATACGCGGCAGGTCGCGCACCGCGTCGGCCTCGGCCCGCGAGATCACGCGGTCGGCGTCGAGATCGATCGCGCCGACGACGAGCTCCGCCAGCACCGTCGGGTGCCCGTGAGAGGGATCGCGCTCCGTGACCGCAGCTGCGATCTGGGAGGGCGTCACGCGATCGTCCCCGTCCGTGTCGAGCGCATCGAAGCCGCCGAGGTCGCGCCAGATCCCGAGCGCGAACGACTGCACGAGGAGGATCTTCGGCTCGCGCCCGCTGTCGAGCGGCGGCACCAGCGCGGAGTTCGCCTCGGCCCAACGGACGAGCGGCTCCACACGGTCGAGCCCGAGGAGCAGCTCACGCACGGTCGCGACACGGTAGAGGCGCTCGAGGTCGATGGGAGCGCCGTCGATCGCGACGACGGCGTGCTCCGGGCCGTCCGTGACGATCATGCGATCGTCGACCTGGAGGAACGCGCCCGACTCGAGCGGCGCCTTCGCGCGTGACGCGGCAATGGCATCGCGGATGACCTTACCCGGCATCGGGACGACGACGACCTCGTTGGCGAACGGCACCTCGGCCTCGATGTCGCCATAGGTGAAGCGCTCGGGATAGTCGCGCGAGGCCCGGATACCGCCGCCGTTGAACACGCACGCCTCGGCATCGAGGCAATCACGGAGACGCGAGCAGATCAGGGAGCCGATCGTCGTCTGCTTCGAGCGCGTGCCCTTCGACGAGAGCCGCTCACCGGGCGGGACATGGAAGAGGGTCGCCCCCGAGAGCTCGCGCACCGCGACCATGTGCCTGTCGACGCGCGCCCGCAGGGCCACGTCCTCGACGTAGCCGGACACGTCCTCGAGGCGCGTCGTGACCGTCGGCCCCACACCGTCGGGGAGGCTCCACACCACGTCGGTGACCACGGCATGGGTGGCCTCCGAGCCTGCCTTCACGATCCAGGTCCCGTCGACGTCCTCCAGCATCGGCGTGTGCTCGTGCCCGCCGACGATCACCGGGAACGGCGGCGTCCGCTGCGTGGACGCGAGCGCGCGATCGTCGGCGATCGATTGATGTGTGATCGCCACGACGCCGGTGCAGCCCGCCGCGACCAGCCGCGCCGCCTCCTCCACGGCGGCGTCGTTCGCACGTACGAGGTCCGCGCCGCCGAAGGGCTTGCCGCGGTACACCGCCGGGTCGGCCATCACCACCCCGACGAGACCGATCGAGATCGGCCCCACGCGGACCACGTCGTGACGCGGCAGCTCGAGCCCCGAGCGCACGTTCGTTCCGAGGCACACCGGCGTGAGCTCCTTCAGGCGATTCCGGAGCTCCTCGGCCGGGAGGTCGTCCTCGTGGTTGCCGAGGACGACGTGCGTCACGCCGACGGCGTTGAGGCAGTCGACCATGCCGCGCCCGGCGTCGATGCTCGAGAGGAGGCTCGGAGCGAGGAAGTCGCCGGCGAGCACGACGACGAGCGCGTCGCTGTCGGTCCGTGCCTTGTAATGATCGATGAGCGTCTTCAGCCGGGGGAGGTTCTCGAGCGAATAGACGTCGTTGACGGAGACGATGCGTAGTCTGGGCAAAGCCGGCGCATTGTCGCGCACCCGCATGCTCCGCGTCACCCTTGCTCGTCATCTCGATGTGCCGCGCGCGTCGATCGATCCGCGCGAGCGGCAGAGCTCGAAACGCTCCGTCGCGACGATCATCGTACGTTCGCGCAGCGTCCGACCGCGAAGCGATGTCCGCGTCGGCGCGAGCAGACAGCATGCTCGGATCCGATGAGCAAGCGCTCGCTGCAGAGCGTCGCTGGGGCCGGATGCCCGGTTGCAGCGCGCGCAGGCGAGGCCGACGTTGAGCGCCCATGAGCACCAATGGCGTGGCCTTCCCTGTTCGTCTCGGAGAGGCTCTCGTCCGGCTCACCCCCGAGCATCCCGAAGCGATCGAGGAGCTTCGTGCACTCTACACGGACGACATGGTGTTCCGGGATCCGGTCCAGGAGGTCCGAGGCATCGACGACTTCATCGCGATGAACCGGCGCCTGATGCGCCGCATGCGTTCGGTCGAGTGGAGCATCACGACAGCGAAAGGCGACGAGAGCGAGGTCTTCCTCGAGTGGACGATGCGAGGCACGACGAAGCTCGGACTGAAGGTGAAGGTCGACGGCATGACTCGCGCGCGCGCGAGGGACGGCCGGATCTACGACCACCGTGACTACTGGGACCTCGGTGAGCTGGTGGCGAGCTCGGTGCCGGGCGGTCAGCGCATCCTGCACACGGTGCTCTCTCGCTTCGCCTGAGCTCGATGCGAGACGACCTCCGCGGGGGCTCGAGCAGGCGAGCCGTCGTGGGACGTCCTCGAGCGGTCACGCCGAGCGCCCCAAGGGACTCGTCATTTCCGGTGGTTCGTCGTCCAATGAGGCATGGCCGAGGAGGCACCGCAGAAGCCTGGTTCGACGCGAGCGCTGGTGGCGCTGCTGGCGTTCGTGCTCGGGTTCGCGACGGTGCCCCATCGCGTGATGGAGCGGGACGCGTCGCGCTGGTTCGACGGCGATCCCTCGAAGACGGACGCCCTCGCGGCCGGAGTCGCGCGCTGGACCGCGTCTCCTGATGAGCTCGCGCCGACGACGTTCTCGACGGGCTCGGCGCGCTTCGACGGAGAGTGGCTCTTCGCGACGTTCATGATGGCGGCGATGGGGTTCGGCCAGACGGCGCTCGATCGAGACGCGGATGCACGCGACGAGAGCATCACACGCATGGAGACCTGCCTCGACGCGATGCTCGAGCCTCGAGTCCGCTCCTTCGATACCAAGGCGTGGGACGACGACGCGCTCGCATCGCTCGACGCTCCCGCGGGCTCCACCGCCGATCGCGGACATGCCGCGTATCTCGGATACTCCGGCGTCGCGCTCTCGCTCCACCGCATCCTGCGACCGTCATCGAGGTTCGCGGAGCGCGAGGAGGCAATCGCCCACGCGCTCGAGCGCCGGATCATCGCCTCGCCGACGGGCTTCGCGGAGACCTATCCCGGCGAGGTCTACCCGGTCGACAACACGGCCGCGCTCGCCGCGCTCGCGCTCCACGCTCGGGCGACGAACCAGCCTCCCTCCCCCGCTCTGCGCCGAGGGATCGAGGCGCTGCGCTGGAACGGCATCGATCCCTCCACCGGTCTCCTCTTCCAGGCCGTCACCGTCGCCGAAGCGGCGCCGCGCGACGCCGCCCGCGCCTCCGGCACCGCGCTCGCCGCGTACTTCCTCTCGTTCGCCGACGAGCTGACCTCGAGCGCACTCTTCCGCGCGCTCGAGAAGTCCCAGTTTCGCACCGTGCTCGGCTTCGGCGGGATGATGGAGTTTCCGCCCGGGAAGCGGACCAACCGCGCCGACATCGACTCCGGTCCGGTGTTCCTCGGATTCGGAGTGTCCGCGAGCGGCTTCGCGCTCGGCGCTAGCCGCGCGCACGGAGACCGCGAGACGTTCACCGCGCTCTATGCAACTGCACAGCTCTTTGGCGCGCCGCTCGACGAGAACGGGACGCTCACGTACGCGATGGGCGGCCCGATCGGCGACGCGATCTTGTTCGCGATGCTCACCGCACCACGCGTGGGGAGGCTCGGTTGAGCTTCGACGAAGAGAGGCGCGCGAGCGCAACGACGACGGACCGCGCCAGCGCCCTCCGCGGGCACCTCCGCGCCAACCGGCGACCGGTCGTCTTCACCGCGCTCTCGGTTGCCTGCCTCGCGCTCCACCACGTGCTGCTCCGCGCGATGGCGCACGGTCATGTCGCGCACGTGCTGCTCGGAGCGGGCAACGCGCCGCCGCCCGCCGGCGCCGCGGCCCTCGCGATCACGCTCGTCATCGTCCGCTTCGTCCTCGTCATGCTCGTGCCAGGGCTCTTGCTCGCCGCCGCGGCAGAGATCGTGGCGTACCTCCTCGTGGGGCCGAAGGGATCGAGCGACCTCGACGACCCGACGATCGAACCCGCCGCCGACGACGGCTGACCTCTCCACCTCACTCGGGCGACGTCTCGATCTCGATCTCGGAGGCCGCGGGCGCTGCCGTCACGGGCACGAGCATCGGCATGCGCGGCACCGTGTAGTGGCGCCAGACCGCCCACAAGGCCCCGATCACCGCGACCGAGCCGATCAGGAACATCCGGACGAGCACGACGACCGGATACCTGATCCGCTGCGGCTGCGCCGGCAGCCGGCGCTCGTCGGTCACCTTTCGCTTCCTCCGTCCGATCACGTTCCAATTGGAACCATAGCGCGCATCGCCGCACGAGGGTGGCGCGCTGCATGAATGCGATCCGTCCGGAGCCTCCAGCGTGATGGGAGCCGAGAACACGATCCGACGAAGGCTGTCCACCGGCGCCGAGCTCGTCCCTGGTCGCGTCGGCGCGCATTTCCGCGTGTTCGCCCCGAAGCGCAAGCGTGTCGACATCGTGGTCGAGAGCCCGGTGACGACGACCATACGCCTCGAGCGCGAGGCGGACGGCCACTTCTCCGGGCTCGGTGAGGGCCTCGGCCCGGGCACGCTCTACCGCCTGCGACTCGACGAAGACGACCGGTTGTTCCCCGATCCGGCGTCGCGCTTCCAGCCCGAAGGCCCCCATGGCCCCTCGGAGATCGTCGATCCGTCGTCCTTCGTCTGGACCGATCAGACGTGGCCCGGCCCGTCGCTCCGCGGGCAGGTCGTCTACGAGCTTCACCTCGGCACCTTCACCCCGGAAGGGACGTACGCGGCCGCTGCACGCGAGCTCGAAGAGCTCCGCGACGTCGGCATCACGCTGATCGAGCTCATGCCGGTGGCGGAGTTCGCGGGCCGCTTCGGCTGGGGATACGACGGCGTCGACCTCTACGCGCCGACCCGGCTCTACGGACGCCCCGACGACCTCCGCGCCTTCGTCGATCGCGCGCACGCGCTCGGCCTCGGCGTCATTCTCGACGTCGTCTACAACCACCTCGGTCCGAGCGGCAACTACCTCCGCGAGCTGTCGGACGACTTCTTCACCGATCGACACCCGAACGAGTGGGGTGAGGCGATCGACTTCGAGACCGCCCGCGGCGCGCGCGAGTACTTCGCCGCGAACGGAGCCTACTGGGTCGACGAGTTCCACATCGACGGGCTCCGCCTCGACGCCACGCAGTGCATCTACGACGACTCGGCCGACCACATCGTCGGCGAGATCGGCTCTCGCGCGCGTGCAGCCGCGGCGCAGCGTTCGATCGTGATTTTCGCCGAGACCGAGTCGCAAGAGTCGAGGCTCGTCCGTCCGCTCGACCAGGGCGGGCGTGGTCTCGACGCGATGTGGAACGACGACTTCCACCACGCCGCGCGGGTCGCCGCGACCGGACGGAACGAGGCGTACTACGAACCGACCAAGGGCACGGCGCAGGAGCTCGTCTCCGCGGTGAAGTGGGGCTTCCTCTTCCAGGGACAGCGCTCCACCTTCCACGATGCGCCGCGCGGAGAGCCGGCGCTGGATCTGCCGGCCCCCGCGTTCACGCTCTACCTCGAGAACCACGATCAGGTGTCGAACTCCCTCGAAGGCGCGCGGCTCCACCAGCTCACGAGCCCGGGCGTCCATCGCGCGCTCACCGCGCTCCTCCTGCTCGCCCCCGGCACGCCGCTGCTGTTCCAGGGTCAGGAGTTCGCTGCCTCGGCACCGTTCGTCTTCTTCGCGGACCACGAACCCGAGCTCGCGAAGCTCGTGGCCGAGGGGCGGCGGAAGCTCCTCGCGCGCTTCCCGAGCCTCGCGGGGGAAGAGGCCCAGCGGCGGATCCCCGAGCCTCACGCCCCGGCGGCATTCGAGCGCTGCAAGCTCGACCACTCGGAGCGCACGAAGAACAAGGCGACCTACGACCTGTTCAAGGACCTTCTCCGGCTACGACGGGAGGACCCCGTGTTCGCCGCGCAGGACAGCACGCGGCTCGCCGGCGCCGTCATCGGCCGACGCGCGTTCGCGCTTCGCTTCGGCCTCGGCAGCGGAGACGAGCGCCTCGTGCTCGTGAACCTCGGCGACGACATGGTCGACGTCGAGACGATGGCCGAGCCGCTCGTCGCCCCGCCCATCGGCACCTCGTGGAAGCTCCTCTTCGACACCGAAGAGCCCAGATACGGGGGCGAGGGCATGCCTCCCCGAGCCCCGAACGGAGGGCTCTGCGTTCCGGCCGGCGCCACGCTCGTGCTTGCTCCGTCGTCGTGAAGATCGGCTCGAGTTGGGCCGCCCGGAGACGCGCGTAGTATCCTCCGCCCATCGTGGGCCGGGGGATCTACGCCGCTTTCGCTCGCTCGAACCGACGGCGCACCCGCTCGGGCTCTTGGATCGCCGTCGCCATCGCCGCGATCGCGACGTCGTGCGCGCCGGCCGCGCCCCGCTCATCGACGGTCCCCCCCGCCCCGCGTCTCGCGGAGGCGAAGGCTCGCGTCCGGCGAGCGCCGGCGCCGCCCGAGTGGTTCTGGGAGCCGGTCGATGCCGACGTGCGAACGCCGTCGCGAAAGGCAATCGACCTGCCCATCGCCGAGAGCTCGATCGCGAAGCTCGAAGGATCGGCTCGCCTCTGGGACGCGCTCGGCCCCGAGGCGCGCTACCGCCTCCGGCGCGACGGCGCGCTCGTACTCGGCTCCGGGATCGGGGGCGCGGAGACGTCCGCGGGGCGGCAGAAGCGCAGCCGCTCGATGGGTGCGTTCTACATGGATCTCCGCGAACAGCGGATCCCGCACATCGTCACTCTCGACGCGCTCTTCTCCCTCGTTCATCTCGGGCTCGTCCAGGCGCTCGCACACGTCGAAGACGTCGAGCTCGCGCCGGCGCTCGCGACACTGCTCGAGAAGCTCGAAGCCCGCCTCCGCGCCGAGAGTACCGGCGCGAGGACGGAGCTCCAAGCTGGCTACCGCATCGCCCGCGGCGTGGTCGCCGTTGCCCGCGCGCTCGCCGCGGCCGACGCACCCCACGCGTATGCGCCGCCGCCCGAGCTGGCGAAGATCGTCGCAGAGGAGCGCGGCAACGTCGAAGGACTCGCCGGCGCTACCCGAAGCCCTCTGCTCGGCGTCACGTTCGACTACGCTCGCTTCGCCGTGCCGAGCTCGGCGGCGCGGCCAGGCACCTTTCGCGCGCTCGCGTGGCTCGCGGCGGCGCCGCTCGGCCTCGTCGCTCGAAGCGAGGGCGCGCCCACCCCTACCGGCGTCGCCGGAGCGAGGACGAACGCCCGCGCGGCGATGTTGCTCGCGCGCCTCTGCGATCGCGACGTCGACGCGACGATCAGCGCGACGTACACGCGGATCTCACGCCTGATCGCGTTCGTATGGGGACCACCCGACGACCTCTCACTCACCGAGCTCGACGATCTCGCGGACATCGCCGGCGTCGATCTCACCAAGCTCGAGAACATCGCCAACGTCACGCGCGTCGACAGGCTCCGCACACGGGCGCTCGCGGGGCGGACGCCCGCGCTCTTCGACGGCTCCGGGAGCATCGGACGCGGCGGCGTCAACGTCCGCATCCTCGGCGGCCATGCAGCGGCAGACTCGGTCGTGCTCCAGTCGCTCGTCGGGTCGTCGATCGGGCTCGCGCAGGAGTCGGCGGCGGCGGCGCCGGTCGATCGGCTGCGGAGCGGCCTCCGTGTCCTGCCGTCCTCGCTCGACGTGGCCGCATGGCTCGGTGCGTCCGAGGCTCGGGCGCTCCTGCGCGAGTCGAACGCCGACGCCTTCGACGGCTACGACGCGACGCTCACGAACCTCCAGCACGTGCGGTCGCTCCTCGAGCAGCACGGCGCGCTCCATGCGTCCGTCCATGGCTCGCTCGTCGATGCGCTGATCGCCTGGGCGAACGCCGGCGCCGAAGGCGCGGCTTCCCGATCACCGGCAGCCGATCGGATGCGGGTCGAGTCGCTCCTCGGCTCTTGGACCCTCGTGCGCCATACGGGGCAAGCGATGGCACGCGCACGGCCGCCACGCGCCACGACACCGACGGAGCTCCGCGTCACCGGTGCGGCGCTCCCCGTGTTCGTCGAGCCGCTCCCCGACGTCGTCGCTCGTCTCGTCTCCGCCGTTCGTCAGGCCCGTCGAGGCCTCGAGGCACTCGGCGCTCTCGCTCCTTCGTCGAGCGCGGCGACGACGCTCGTCGAGATCGAGGACATCCTCCGCGTTGCGCTGAAAGGAGCGGAGCGCCACGCGAGCGACGAGGGGCCGTCGGCGGAGGAGGCGACGGAGCTCGCGGCGCTGCCGGCGCGGCTCGCGAAGCTCGAGGACGATACCTCCGAGGAGGTCGGACCGATCGTCGCTGTCGTCTACTCCGATCCCCGGAGTCGGCGCCTGCTCGCGAGCGCAACGGGCAAGATCGAGCCGGCGCTGATGCTGGCGCGCGATCCGACGAGAGACGAGCCCGTCCTCGTCGTCGGCGCGCACATCGCTCATCACGAGATCGTCGACGGGTTCGAGCAAACGCCGGGCGTCCTCCACGCCGTTCGTCCGGCCCTCACCGATCGGTCTTGGCGAGCTCGTCTCGAGAACGGCCCCGCGACATCGTCAGGCACCGTCGCCGCGGGCTCCGTCTCCGCGAGTGCTCCCGCGCGGGCGCCGTGGGTCGCATCGTTTCGCTGGACGCGCTGAGTGACGCGCCCTCGCCAGGGAGTCGCCAATCCGCAGTTGCGATCGTCGGCTGCCTTTCATCGGGCAGGTGCTCACGCCGTTCCTGGGCCCGGTCGCAGGTCTCGGAATGGCCTGCTCGGTCGCTGGGTCCGAGCGCCCCGCTCGACACGGCGCCGCGCGATCGAGCGCGGTCACCGACCGCGTCGATGACGCATTTGCATCGCCACTCGCAACATCGCGATCTCGAACGAAGTGTGTACGTGCGCAAGCGACCCCGTCTGTGTCGATCATGCAGACGTCGTGGCACTTCGACTCGCACGAGGCGCGAGGATCCGTCGAGTTCCGCGAGCATCCCTCGGTGGTACGGCCGATGCTCGCGGCCGCGCCCGTGCTGACGTCTCGTCGGCTCGATCGAAGGAGAACGCGCAATCATGAACAGCCTTTTTGCTTCGGGACACCAGTTCCTCAACATCATCCGCCGCGAGCTCGAGGACTTGTTCGACGATCTCAACATGCCGCGGCGTATGCGGCACGAACTGGAGCGCGCTTTCGCGCAGGCACCGTCGCCGATGTGGCTCTGGCGCGAGGTGGATCACATTCTCGAAGCGTTCATGTCGCCGCCGGGAGTCCGTCGTCGCGTCGAGCGCACCTTCGACCGCGTTCTGTCCCAGCGCGGCTTCTCGATGTACAACCAGAACTTCGGCTCGCCGTTCTCGCAGTTCCGTGGCAATGAGATCGGCTCGCCGTTCTGGCGGAACGACTTCGACGCGTTCAACACGTTCAACACGTTCAACCCGATCAACACGTTCAACCCCCTCCAGGCGCGTGGTGCGTTTGGCTACGACGCCTTCACGCCGCCCCTCGAGCTCGTCGAGACGCAGGGCGAGTACGTCGTGCGCGTGGATCTGCCGGGCGTCCGCGAGACGGACGTCGAGACCACCATCACGCAGGACAACGTGCTCATCATCCGTGGCGAGCGTCGGGACTTCGGCACGACGCGCAACACCGTCTTCGGGAACGGCTGGAACACGTTCACGCGTGGCTTCTCCGGCAACCCCGAGTACAGCGAGCAGAGCTACGGCGTCTTCACGCGCACCCTGCCGTTGCCCCGCAACGTCAACCCGCTGCAGATCCTGGCGTTCTTCCGCGACGGGGTGCTCGAGGTCCGCATCGCGAAGTTCGACAGCGTCAACTCGTTCAACTCGTTCAACTCGTTCAACGGCATCCGCAACCGCAGGGTCCCCGTCGGGCGCGACGAGTCGCGCGTGGCGTTCGGCTCCTCGTTCGGGAACAACATCCACGTGAGCTGACGGGCCAAGCGCGGCCCGGACGGTCGCCTTCAGCGTTGTTGGTGCGGAGTCAGGGAGCCCCGGGAGAGTTGCCTTCCCGGGGCCCCCGCCCCGTTGGGACGGCTCGTTCGACCCCAAGGTCACGAGGGTCACGACCTGACGTCACGACCAAGGACCTCGAGCAACGCGACCGCTGCGTTCGGACCTGAGCCGCCGCCGCCCCGAGCTGTCTGTCGCGAAAACGCCTGAAAACCGCCTGTTCTGTCGTCGACTTGCGTCGAAGGAGCGCCCAGCCGTGATTCGCGCTAGATAGCGGCCCACGATGGCTCTGTCTTCCTCGCCTCATCCGTACGCGGAGTTCGTCCACCGCGTGGAAAAGCCTGCTCGCTACCTCGGCGGCGAATATGGCGCCGTGAAGAAGGAGTGGGACGCGGCCCAGGCGCACGTGTGCCTGGCGTTCCCCGACGTCTACGACATCGGGATGAGCCATCTCGGCTTCAAGATCCTCTACAAGATCTTGAACGACGACCCGCGCACGCTCGGCGAGCGCTGCTACGTCCCCTGGGTCGACATGGAGAAGGAGCTCCGCACGCGAGAGCTTCCGCTCGTGTCGCTCGAGAGCGCCCGACCGCTCGTGGACTTCGACGTCGTCGGCTTCTCGCTCCAGTTCGAGCTCACGTACACGAACATCCTCACGATGCTCGACCTCGGGCGGATCCCGCTCCTCTCGTCGGAGCGCGGCGAGGACGACCCGCTCATCATCGCCGGTGGCCCGACCGCCACGCACCCCGAGCCGCTCGCGACCATCATCGACGCGTTCGTCATCGGAGACGGCGAGGAGCGCGCAACGGATCTCGCGATCCTCTGGACCGACCTCAAGAAGAAGGGCGTGCCGCGCAAGGAGCGCCTCCTCGAGATCGCGAAGCTGTCCGGCATCTACGTGCCGTCGCTCTACGCGCTCGCGATCGATCCCGACACCGGGTTCGAGGTCGTCGATCGCCCCGAGGTCCCCGGGCTCGCGCTTCCGGTGCGACGGAACATGCTCGACGATCTCAACAAGTTCCCCTTCCCGCACGACGGTCCCGTCGGCGGCCCGGAGGCGATCTTCGACCGGATGTCGATCGAGATCGCGCGCGGCTGCACCGAGGGATGCCGCTTCTGCCAGGCCGGGATGATCTACCGCCCGGTGCGCGAGCGCGATCCGGAGCAGGTCGTCGACACGCTCGTCAGGGCGGTGAAGGAGTCGGGCTACGACGGCGTGAGCCTCACGTCGCTCTCGACCGCGGACTACTCCTGCATCGCACCGCTGATCCAGAAGGTCACCGAGAAGCTCGCCCCGGAGAAGGTGTCGCTCGGCGTCTCCTCCCTCCGCGCCTACGGCCTCAGCGAGGACGTCCTCGACGACATGCGCAAGGTCCGCGCGAGCGGCGTCACCTTCGCGCCCGAGGCCGGCAGCCAGCGCATGCGTGACGTCGTGAACAAGAACGTCACCGAAGAGCAGCTCATGACCACCGCCGAGCGCATCTTCTCGCGCGGGTGGGACAGAATGAAGCTCTACTTCATGATCGGCCTCCCGACCGAGGAGGAGGCCGACGTCCGCGAGATCGTGAAGGTGGGCAAGCGCGCCCGCGAGGTCGGAAAGCGCGTCCGCAAGGAGAAGAGCAACGCCGGGCCGCCGATGGTCACGGTGAGCGTCTCGACCCACGTGCCGAAGCCGCACACGCCCTTCCAGTGGTGCGCGATGGACACGGAGGACCACGTCGTCGAGAAGCAGCGCTGGCTCAAGGATGAGGTGAAGACGGCCAAGGGCGTCGACCTCCGCATGCACGACAGCCGTACGAGCTGGCTCGAGGGCGTCTTCGCGCGCGGTGATCGCAAGCTCGGACGCGTGCTCGTTCGCGCGTACAAGAACGGCGCGCGCTTCGACTCGTGGGAAGACCAGCTCAAGATCGGCGTCTGGGAAGAGGCGTTCCGCGAGGAGGGGATCGTCCCCGCCGACTACCTCGGCACGCTCCCGGTGAGCGCCCGCCTGCCGTGGAGCCACATCGACGTCGGTCTCGAAGAGGGCTTCCTCCTGCGTGAGTACAGGAAGGCGCTGAAGAGCCGCCTCAGCCCGCCCTGCGGAAAGGCCGCCGGCGCGTTTGTCCATCACACGAACCTCGAGGACTCGGAGAAGGATCAGCGAAAGCTGGTCTGCTACGACTGCGGCGTCGCCTGCGATCTCTCCGCGATGCGCAGCGAGCGGCTCGTCTACCTGACGCGGCTCGGAGCGAAGAAGCCGCGCGTGAAGGAGCAGCCGCCCGCGCCCGAAGCTGCGCCGCCCGCTGCACCCGAGCCCGCGATCGCGTCGAGCCCGGCTCCGTCTGCCGACGCGAGCACGCTCGACGTCGCCGCCCCGCCGAAGAAGAAGGGGCCCGCCCCGCCGCCGCGGATCGTGCAGGGAGACGCCCGCCGTACGCGCTTCATCTACGCGAAGGTCGGGCCGATGGCCTACCTCTCCCATCTCGACCTGATCCGCGCGCTTCCGCGCTCGTTCCGGCGGATCAACGTCCCGCTCTATTACACGTCCGGCTTCCACCCGAAGCCCGACATGACGTTCTCCCCTGCCCTCTCGCTCGGCGTCGCGAGCCTCGCCGAGATCCTCGACGTGAAGCTCACCGTCGACGTCGATCCGATGGCGCTCGCCGCCGAGCTCACGCGCAACTCGCCCGAGGGCCTCGTCTGGAGGACGGGCACCCTGCTCGGTCCGACCGACCGTGGCGTGTCCAAAGCGATCGACGGCGCGCGCTACGCCGTCGGCATCCCGCGGCGCGCGCTCGACGCGATCGGCGGCGAGGAGCGCCTCCGAGCCGAGGTCGAGCGCGTGCTCGCTGCGCCGGAGGTCCGGCTCGTTCGCCGCTTCGAGCGAGGGCTCGCGAAGGCGGTCGACGTCAAGCGCTTCCTCAAGGAGCTCTCCCCGCTCGATCCCCGCGCGGCTGTTTTCCTCGACGAAGGCCGCGTCGCTGGCGATCTCGTCCCGCTCCTCGTCGACGTGTCGATCACGGGCGAGGGAGGCGTGAAGATCTCCGAGGTGATGGAGGCGCTCTTCGGCAAGAACGAGGACGGCGACGTCGCGATCCCGTACCACGCCGTCCGCGCCGAGCTCGGGCTCTGGCACGAAGGCCGGATCGTCTCCCCGGGCGATCTCGCCATGCTGCGCGAGCTCGCACCGCCGCCCGCTCCCAAGCCGGTCGCGGCATCGAGCGCCGTCGCCGAAGCCTCTCAGTAAGAGGGGGGCGCTCGAACATCGCGCTGAGCACCGAGCGCATCGGGGCCGGTTGCAATGCGCTCGAGCTCTTCCATGGCGCGGGCCAAGGGACCTCCCGTGAGGGTGAGCCGGTCTTTCTCGGAAGCCGGCTCCATCCGGTGCAGGCGGTCGATCGCCTCGTCAGACGCAGTCTGCAGACGACCATAAAGCTCTGCCTTTGTTTGCTCCAACCCCGACGCGGCGGGGCCGGTGACGAGGCGACCTGCCGGCTCGAAATTCCGAGGAGCAGGGCCCCGCCCGACGTATGGTGCCGGACCATGCGTTCGCTCAATCTGCTCTCTGTCTTCTGCTTCGTCTCGCTGTCCGCCGCGTGCCAGCCGCGCAAGCCCCCCGCCCCCGTCGCTCCCGTGTCGAGCGTGAGCCCCGAATTGAAGGCGGCGCTCGAGAAGGCGATCGCGTGCAAGTACGAAGAGGGCGCCTTCGACAAGGAGTGCGAGGGCATCAAGGCTTGGGAAGCGAACACCGAGCTGGCGAATGCGCAGCTCCTCGAGTTGCTTCCGAGCGACGACGCGAAGGTGCGCACGCTCGTCGCCGAGAGGCTGGCTGTTCAGCTCACGGCCGACAACGCCGACAAAGAGTCACTCACGGTCTTCTTGGATGTGGCCGAGAAGGAGAAGGTCGACTCCATCGCCAAGACGCTCGCAGGCGGCGCTGCCAAGATCGACCTCGGAAAGTTCGGCCTCCTCGATCGCGGGATCGCAATCGCCAAGGCCCATGGCGTCCATGACTATCAGGAGACCTACGCGAACGGGCTCAAGAGCGAGAGCGAGCCCGACAAGGTCGTCGCCTATGCAGGCGACCTCGCGAAGTCCGAAGACAAGGCGCTGCGCAACGCGGCGCTGAGCATGTACGGAAATCTGAAGGCGACGCGGCCCGAGGCTGCGTGCACGGGCATGGAGGCCCTGCGCGCGGACAAGGATGCCTCCCTCGCCCAGCTCGCCACGTCGGAGCTCGCGCGCGAGGGTAAGTGCGCTCCCCAGCACGACGGCATCTTGACCAGCCTCGAGGAGATGAAGCTCCCGAAGAATCCTGCCGCCGCGGAGCCGTTCGTGGGCGTCGTGGTCGAGAGCATCTGCCAGAACGAAGGCAAGACGCCCGCGCAGCGGGATCGTTCGCTGGCTCTTGCCAAGCAGGTCTCCGAGACGGCCGCCATCCACGCAGACACGCGCGTCCACACGCTCGCTGCCGTTCTCGCGTGCGATCCCAAGGGTGGCCCTGCGTTCCTCAAGAAGCTTTCGAAGGACAAGGACGCGACGGTCTCCGCCCGCGCCAAGACTCTGCTCGAAGGCATCTCGAAGAAGTGATCCTCGGGCGGCGTCGCAGGGCGTGTCCGCCCTTGCGACGCCGCCGCGCTCACGTGCGACTCGCTAGTTTACGACCGGGACCTGCGTGTCGTTGATCGGCCGGCTGCCCATGCCACCGGCGTAGCCGTAGCTCGCGCAGTAGCCCGTTCCCCAGACGGAGACCGAGAACGGCCCGGTGCTCCGCGCCTCGTGCCGGCCGTAGCCGCACGTGCCTACCCCGAACGGCTTCGGAACGCCGCCCTCGGTCACGTGGACCCACGCGTACTCGTACTGTCCCGCGTTACCAAGCGGCTTCCAGTCGGTGATCTCACCGGCGCACTCGACCGTGACGGGGTGAAATCCCTTCGTCGTCCTGCGACGCACGAGAGTGAGGGTCGTCTCCGGATACGTGTAGTCCGTAAAGAAGACGTATCGGTCCAGGAACTGGTCCGACGGGACGACGTTGACGAAGTCCGGATCGCCGAGGTTGTTCCCGCCGACCATCTGCGCGCCCGTCATGAACACGGCGGCGTAGAACGGGTGCTGGGAGTCCTGCGACCTGACGGTCACGAGCTGGTCGGTCATGAAGTTCACGACCTGACCGGCTTCGAGCGTCTCGGGCGCACCGAGGGGGCGTGCGGGATCGTACGTCAGCTTCGTGCCGTTCACGGCGCCGACGAGGCGCCACGGGACGGTCTCACGTGCCTCGATGTTCGTGCCGACGCCCGAGCCGATGCGCGGCCGATACGGCACGAGCGCATATTCGCTGCCCCACGCCGAGATAGGCGGGATCTGCTGCTGCGTCGCATCGCACGCCTGCTGGCTCGCCGGGATGTACGTGCACTCCGAGCCGCCGAACACCCCGACGGGCTTCGTCGTCTCGATCGGACTACCGCTCGTCTCCTCGGGCTGCGTAATCTGCAAGACCTCGCCACGCGAGAGCGTCCACGTCTGCGTAGCGCCCTTGGCGGTCCCGGTCACGCCGTTGCCGTCGTAGACGTCCACGCCGGGGCGCATTCGCACCTCCGTGTCGTCTTCGTCGGCGACGATCTGGAGCGTCGGCGAGCCAATCTTCGACGCGGCCCAGGCGTTCACCGCGAGGTAGTTCTTACCCCACGAAGAGATCGGCAAGAGGAGGGTCGCTGTCGGGAAGTACGAGTCGGCTCCACCGTACGGATAGATCGAATACGCGCTCACCGGCGCGTCAGTCGTGAGGCGGAAGGCGCGCGTGCGGGCCGTTCCGTGGGCGATGGGATCTCCTGCGAACGCGGGGACGACCGTCGGCGGACATGGGGAGTGCGAGCTACTTCGCCCAGGGCTCGGCCCCTGCGCCAAGAAGACGAGCGCCACCTTGCCCGGTGGAAGCGGCCCTTCGACACGCGTGTACGTGATGGTGCCGCCAGTCTTCTCGGCGAAATAGGTCGAGGCGGTGATATCGAGCGGCTCGGCCCCGAGCGCTGCAGAGATCGTCACCGGCCGGTCCCACGTGTTCGCGATCATCGCCGCGAAGCACGACCCAGCGCTGCCAGAGAGGCTGTTGTCGGGAGGCAGCGTCCGGAACGAGCAGCCGATCGAGCCCTTCGAAAGCTCCGCGCTCGTGCAGGGATCGACGCAGTTGCCGTCACCGCATCCCTCGTCGGGGCCGCACTCTTTGACGACCTCCTCTTCGCCCTCGCAACCTCGGAGAACCTTCTTGAGGTCGCGGGAGCATCGAAGCCCCTGGCACGAGGGCGGCGGCGGCGGGCTCGCGTCCTGATCGACGAGCCCCGGGCCGGGCGGCGCGTCACCGAGGAATTGTCGTTCGCTCGCCGCGCACGCGACGGCGGTGAGCGCCATCGCCCCGGAGGCGACCAGCAGAGCACGAAGCATGGGAGGCACGGTTCGCATGGGGGCCCTCACTGGAATACGACGGTCACCGGCGTGAGCTGAGCGCTGTTGCCGCGCGTCCCCTGACCGAGCTCACCGTTGGGGTTGCCGCCCCAGCAGACGACCTTGCCGCCCTGCACGAGGGCACACGTCGCGGAGTTGCTCGTGGCGACCTGGACGGCGTGCTCTTCGAACGCCGTGGCCTTGCCGAAGAAGGCGGTGAGCAGGCCCGAAGTGCCTCGCCCGAGCTGCCCGAGCCGATCGTCGCCGGTGCACTGGATCGAGCCGTCGGTCATGCGCACGCACGTCGTGTTCGCGGAGACGGCGACCTGCTGTGGGAAGGCCTTCTCTTTTTCGTCCGTGACGACCCCGGTGCGCGTGGGGAAGCGCTCCATGTCGGGAAGGCCCGTTCCGAGCGCGCCCTGCCTGTTGGTGCCCCAGCAGAAGACTTCGCCGTCGGCGATCGCGCACGCGTGGGCAGGACCAGCGGCGAAGCTCGTGACCTTGCTCAAGGTCGGGATGGGGAACGGGACCGGGTCGGGGTTGATCGAGCCCTCGCGTCCCGAGACCGCGCCCCAGCCAAGGAGCCGGCCGTCGTTCGTGAGCCCGAAGACCGACGTGAGCCCGCCACCGGTGCGGGTGACCTGGAACCCGTCGAGGTCGGCGGCGCCGGGGCCGCCCGCGGTGATCGCTCCAGCGTCCGGCCGAGCGAGCTGCTTCTGGTCGTTGCCGCCCCAGCAGTAGGCGTCGCCGCCCGCGCCGAGCGCGCAGACGCTCCGATGGCCGACGTCGACGCGAGCGACCTCCGCGTCGAGCGCGACGTCGGTAGGCGTGGGATGTCGGAGCGTGTCGACGAGCGCGGGTGCCTCTCTCAGCCCGAGCTGCCCCTGCCGATTGCCGCCCCAGCACAGGACGCCTCCGTCGGCGTTGCGCGCGCACGTAGCGAACTCCGCCGCGCTGATCTGCGTGGCGTTCGACACGCCCACGACGGCGGTCGGGCGGAAGCCCGCATCGGCGCCTCCGTCGATGTCGCCGATGCCGAGCGCCCCCCTGCTGTTGTCTCCCCAACAGCGGATGGTGCCGTCGTCGAGGAGCGCGCAGAAGTGACTCTCTCCGGCCACGAGCTGCGTCGCGCAGGGAGTCGTCGCGCAGATCACGGCTTCATCCGAGGCGTCGTAATCGGGCTTCGGTGGCGGTGCGGCGTCGGCCTCGGCGTCGCTCGTCCCGCCATCGCTCTCCTCCACCACGGGCGGAAGCGAAGCCTCGGGCGTGCTCGCCGAGTCTGGCGTCTCGACGAACGACTCGCGAGGATCGTCGGAGCTGCACGCGATGAGCGCTGCGGTGGAGACCGACAGCACGGACGAGAAGAGAAGGAACGCGCGAAGACGGATCATTGTTCGATGCTCCTTCAAAGCGACTCAGGAGCGCCTTTGTGGAGGGCGATGCCTTCGCCGACGGCCCAGACGTCGCTGGTGCCCGTGCCCCAGATCGCGTTGAACGTCTTGATGACCGGGAGGAGGTCATCGAGCGCGATCTGCCCGATGCTCCATTTCACGCCGTCCCAGTGGCGAAGGCGCCCGAAGATGCCGCCGAGCCAGATGTCGTTCGCGTCGGCGCCCCAGACGGCGATGTGCGCGTAGTCGACCGTGTCGTACTTGGTCCAGGTGAACGTCGCGCCGTCATCGGCGCTCGCGCCCCTGTAGTACGTCCCCGCTGGACCGAACCCGAGGAGGAAGACGTCGGTCCGCGAGATCGAGGCGGCGCCCCTGAAGTTGCTGCTCGCGGCGGCTGGGCCGGCCGAACTCCAGGTGAAGCCGCCAGCGCCATCCGGCCTCCGGTGGAGCGCCCGTCCGCTGCTGTATCCGGTATCACCGGCGACCCACACGTCGTCGGCCCCCGTTCCCCAGACCTTGCTGAAGCGACCGGGGAACTCGGTCGAGACGGGATCGCTCGTCCAGTCCGTATCCGGGTCGGGGCCCGCGCCAGGCCCCGCGTAGTGAAGGATCCGACCGCCGTTGAAGGAGCTCGCCGGCACGGCCGTGTAGCCGACGGCCCAGACGTCGGCAGCACCGGTACCCCAGATCGAATACACGGGCACCGAGGCCGGGACCGCGGTCCACGTGATCGTGCTCGGGCTCGTCCCGGTCCCGTGGAGGAGACCATTCGCTCCGCCGACCCAGAGGTCCGTCGGGCCACTTCCCCAGACAGCATGCAGCGCGGTTCCGGCCGCGTGGCTCTGGACCCAAGCCTTGCCGTCCCAGCGCAGGATGTTGCCTTGCGTGCTGACGGTCCAGACGGTGCCTTGCCCGTCACCCCACACGTCGCGCAGCGTCTGAGCGTCCGGCACCACCGTGTGGCACCAGCCCTGCTTCGTGCACGTCGGCTTCGTGACCGAGGCGTCGGAGGCGTCGGAGGCGTCCGCGCCCGCGTCGGTCGGGCTCGGATCCGCATCCGGTACGCTGCCGTCTTCGTCGGAGGGGATCGGCGAAGGCTGAGTGCCAGAGTCCTCCTGCCCGTCAGGTCCGTCTACGACGCGGACGCCGCTCGCATCGCTGCATGCGACGGCGACGGGAACGAGCGCCGTCGCGAGGACGATGAGTCGGAGAATCGCGGCCTTCATTGTGCAGCTCCTTGCGCTCGCGGCTTGGGGCCCGAGAAGTGAAGAACGATCCCATCCCCGACGGCCCAGACGTCGTTCGGGCCGCTGCCCCACACGCCGCGGAGATGCGGCTTCGGACCGACGGCGAAGGCGGCCGTCGAGGTCGTCCAGTGCGTGCCGTCGTAGTGGAGGAGCATTCCGTGATCGCCGACGGCCCAGATGTCGTTCGGGCCGGTCCCCCAGATCGCGTTGAGGTGTTCCTTGGTGGGCGACGCGACGATGGTCCAGCGCTCGGCGCCGGTCGTGTAGCGCCGGATCGTCCCGCCCGCGCCGACCGCCCACACGTCGCCGGGACCGCTGCCCCACACCGAACGGAGCTCGCCACTGGCCTGGCTGTCGAACGCCGTCCAGTTGGGAACGCCTCCATCCCCCGCCGCGATGCCCTTCGTGTGAAGCGCCGCGCCCGAAGGTCCGACCGCCCAGATGTCCTCCGGTCCGCTCCCCCACATCGCCGAGATCGACGGGCAGGTTCCGGTCGTGGGGCAGTTCGACATGGGCTTCCAGGCGGCGCCGCCGTCGACGATGACGCTCCGCCAGCTGCTCTCCTGCGGCTGACCCGACTTCTGGGTGAAGTTCTCTCCGCTGATCCAGACGTCGCTCGCCGAAGTTCCCCAGATCGTCCGGAGGAGCTTGCCTCGCGATCCCGACACGAGCGCGTAGTCCGCGATGGGCGGGAGCGGCGACCAGATCGCCGTGCCGCCCGAGAATCCGGTCCCGTGGAAGATCACGCCCGGAGAGCTCGCGATCCACACGTCGTTCGGCCCGCTGCCCCAGACCGCATAGAGCGTCTGAGTCGTCGGCGTCGGGGCCGGCGTCCAGTCGGCGCCGTTCCAGTGGATGACCCTCCCCTGAGCGCCCACGACCCAGACGTCGTTCTTTCCGCTCCCCCAGACGGCAGCGAGCCCGAGGCGCGGGTCGAGGTTCGTCTTCGACGGGCACCACTCGGCTTCGTCGCAGGTGAGCTCGTGCGTCGTGCAGGTCTCGGCGTCGCCCTCGCATCCGCCGTCGGCGGCATCGTCCGCCCCTGCGTCGCTCGCCCCGCCGTCGCCGTCCGACGGGATCGTGCTGGTCCCAGCGTCGGTGTCATCGGCGACGCTGGGCTCTTGGGCCGACTCGGCGCAGCTCGCAGAGATCATCATGATCCCGCCGAGCGTTGCGAAGCCGAGCATCGCCGTCGCGATGGGTTTGCGGTGCTGACCACGGACCGAAGCCTTCATGGGCTCTACCTCTTCACCGGTTACGCGGCGTCGTCGGGGGATGCTCACTTCGTCACCGGATCGCCGCCATCGCACTCGACCATGTGGCACTTGCCGGCGATGCAGGGCTGACCGGCGCCGGTGTCACAGCGGTTTCCGCACGCTCCGCAGTTGGCGCCGTTGATCATGAGATTCGTCTCGCAACCGTTGAGTGGGTTGCCGTCGCAATCACCCCAGCCTTCTTCGCACTCGTAATCGCAGAAGCCCTTCCGGCAGACCGGGGCGCCGTGGGCGCTGGCGCTGGTGCCGCCTGGGCACCTACGCCCGCAGACCCCGCAGTTCGCGGGATCGGTCAGCAGGTCGTTGCACGTGAGAGCCGTTCCCGTTCCGCACAGCGCCTCGTTCGGAGCGCAGCCGCACCTCGGCATGCTCGTACCGTCGGCAATGCAGGGCACGCCCGGGGCGCACTTGTTCCCGCACGTCCCGCAGTTGTTCGGATCGGCGGAGGTGTTGGTCTCACAGCCGTCGAGCTCGACGTCGTTGTTGCAGTCGGCCCACGTCTGCTTGTAGCCGCTCTTGCAGCGGAGCTTTCCGCACTCGCTTCCGACGCAGCCGTACTCCATGTTCTTGGGAGGCGGCCCGGCATCGGCGGGGGGTGCACACTTGTTGTCGCACGATCCGCAACGGGAGTCGTTGCTCGAGAGGTCGAAGCAACCGGTGGCGCCGTTCGAATCACACCAGGTCAGTCCGCTCTTGCACCCGCACTTGCCGGCGAGGCACGGCTGGCCGTCCGGACACTTGTTCCCGCATGCGCCGCAGTTGTTGGCGTCGAAGGAGATGTCGATCTCGCAGCCGTCGTCGACGAGCCCGTTGCAGTCCTTGAAGTAGTGGCTCGCCTCGGGGTTGAGGCTGATCTCGGGAACGCACTCGCGCGCGCACGCCCCTTGGACGCATCGCGTGGCCATGTGCAGGGAGCCGAACATGTCGGGCGGGCACTCGTTCCCGCACGCTCCGCAGTTGGCGTTGTCCGTGAGAAGGTTGTTCTGGCACTTGTAGCCAACCGAGCCGTAGCTCGGACACGTCGCGTACGGGTACGGGCACTCGGTGCCGATGCAAGCGAGCTCAGGCTCTGGATCGGGCAGGGAGGCCGCGCCGTCGGCGCCCGCTTCCGGCGTGGGCGGCACGAAGCTCGGAGGCCCCTCGACGCTATCCGATCCTGCGTCGAGCTGCGCGACGACGTCAACACCGTCGGTCGCGCACCCGGCATACGCGAAAAGCGTCACTGCCAGCACGCTGCCCACCAGCCAACTTCGCTTCATGTGACGTCCTAGTAGCGTCAGGGCTACGAACGGATCGATCCGTCACGAAAAAAGGTACCGCTAGGGGACCGCGATGCCGAGCAGGAGGAGCGGTCGCACCGTCCACGGAGCGAGCAGAAGCGTTTGGGTCTCGCCACGCGCAACCGCGAACGAGCGCACGAACGGGGCGACGTCGACGGCGAGCTCGAGCTCGAGCACAGGCCGATTGGCAATCATGAGCGGAACACGACCGAGGACTCCGGCGCGCATGACGGGGTCGACACGCGAGACGGGGGTGAGCGTCGCATCCACGACGTGAACGAGGCCGGGATCGGCGCGTACGACGTCGACGCCCCCGCCGAGAGTCGCGCGCAGATCGAGCGGTGAGCGGATGACCTGAGCGACAGCGGCGAGTCGCAGCGCCCCGGACTCGACCCGGAGCGTGACGGGACCGGAGGCCGCCTGCATGGGGAAGCGGTACTGCCCCGAGAGCGTCACGCCGAAGACGCGACGGTCGAACGGGCGCTCGAGCGAGAGAGCCACGACGGGCCCGTGCTCGATCGCGTTGTTCGCATATCCACCGATCTCGTAGGCCACGCCGAGGCCGAGCGCGATCTCCTCGCGAGGCGGGCGGCCCGCAGGCGCCGCGAGCTTCACGCGATCGGGCGACGGACGCGGGCGCTCGGCTTCGCCGACAGACGTCGCTGGAGCCTCGGGCGCAGGCGCCGGCACACCGAGCTCGACCCGTGCTTCCTCGCGGCTCACGCCGATCTGCCCTCCATGAAGGAGCGCGTCCACGGCCGTCTGCAGCGCCGCCATCGTCGCTTCGCGCGCGATCTCGACGCGTCCCGCGCGCGGAAAGCGCCGAATGAGGACGCGCGATCCGGAGCGATCGGCGACGTAGAGGATCGTCTCCGACGGCGACGTCGAGTCGATCCACACGCGCGCGACCATGCCCGCTTCGCCTTCTTCTGCGGCGACGACCTCGTCGGGGCGCACCGAACCGCTCCGACTCGTCTCTGCGCGAACGCCGAGCCGCTCGAGCTGCTCGACGACGCTGGCATCGATGATCGCCGCTTCGTTGTCGTCGCCGGCGACGATCACCTTCGCGGTCGACGGCCTCGCGATCGCGGGCTCGTCACGTGCGCTCGCCCGCGTCCCACCACACAACGTGGCGAGCACGGCGCACACGAGGGTCAGACGAGAGAGCGCACGCCGCACACCGATAGATTATTCGCTACCGGCGCGATAGTGGACGCCCGACGTCAGGGTTGAGTCGAAAGCCGCTGTTTTGCGTGAGGCGCGAAGAGCGAGCTCGGGTACGCGGCGAGGAGCGCCTCCCAGGCACGCCGTTCCTCTTCACGGCGACCGAGCCCCTCGAGCGCGCTCGCGCGCCCGGCGAGCGCGTCCTCGCGGAGCTCGAGCGCCCCCGAGGCGAGGTAGCGGTCGTACTGGGCGAGCGCGGCGTTGGCTCGACCGTGATCGAGCTCGAGCCGTCCGAGCGTGACGTAGGACGTGGAGGCCTCGGGCGAGCGCGGATGCAGCGTCTGCAGCTCGCTGTAGAGCGAGCGCGCCATCGCGACGTCGCGCTTGCGGCGCGCATCGTTCGCGAGAGCGAAGATCTCGGCGGCAGAGCGCGTCTCGACTACGCGCGCGGCCACGCGTGCAGGAGCGCTTGGCGCCGTGGGGAGCGACGAGACGTCGAGCGTCGGGACGCTCTCGTCCGGCGGCGGGCTCGCCTGCTCATGCGCCACGCCGATCGGAGACGGAGACGGAGTCGGCTCCTCGAGCGAAGGCACCGCCGGCGCGGGCGTCGACACCTGCTCGTGGTGTCGGCCGAAGAAGGCCATCGCCGCCGCGGCCACGAGCAGCGTCGCGGCCGCCGCGAGCGGAACCCATGACCGAGGTCGAAGGACGGTCCGGCTCGCGGCCGGTAACCTTGCGTGCGCGGCGCGCCGCGCAAGCACCCGATCGGCGACCCGAGCGATCATCGCCCGGTCGCCGGACTGCTCCTCGTCCGCCGGCAGCGCGGCCATGAGCCGACCAAGGACGCGATCGGCGACCTCGTCCGTCGGGATGTCTTCTTCAGTGCTCATGCTCATCGACTTCCAGGAGCTCCGACAGCTCGGGATGGACGAGGATCCTCTCGCGCAGGGCTTGCTTCGCCGTCTGGAGCCGCCCTCGAACGGTGTTCAACGGGACGCCGAGGATCTCGGCGGTCTCCGCGAGCGAATGACCGAGAACGGCCGTGAGCACCAGCGTCTGCGCCTGCGCCTCCGACAGCGAGCCGAGCAGCTCGTGCAAGAGGCGCTCGCGGCGCCGCGCCTCGAAGGCGCTCCCCGGCCCCGGCTGGGTCTGATGGGCTTCGTCCGCAGCGAGCACTTCGAGCTTGCGACTACGCGTTCGCGAGTTGCGCAGCGCCTCGAGCGCGCGGAGCGTAGCGACCCGTCGCGTGTAGTGACGAATCGAGCTCTCGCTTCTGAAGTCCGGCAGTCCGTCGAGCACGGCGATGAGCGTGTCCTGGAGAAGATCCTCGAGATCGGGATGGCTGGCACCGAGCAGGCGACGGAGCGTCTTGAGCGCGACCGGACCGAGCTCCACACAAAGACGGCGCGCGGCGGCAAGGTCGCCATCGAGCGCAGCACGGATCTCCCCCTCGAGGGGATCCGGCCCAGCGTGATGCATCGAGCGAGGCGCGGCCAATGCCAGCATCCGTATACCTGGTAGCGTGAGGTCCCGAAACGGATCGCCCGGGGAGCGAAAATCGTCGCCCCGGCTCGAACGGCCGAGCTTGGCGCATTGGAGGGCCGGCGGCCCGGCGCGACAAAGCTGGACGGAAAGCGCCGCGTTCGGGCAACGTCGGGCGAATGCCTGAGTGTCTCGTCCTTGCTCCCACCTCCGATCCTCGTGTGTTCATCGCGCCCGACGGCACGCGCTGCTCGCCGCCGGACAGCTGGGCGTGCCTGCCCCCCGGCGACGCCGGGCTGACGCGCCGAGTGAAGCTCGCCGGGCCGTCCTGGTCGGTGATCGAGAAGCGGGGCCGGAAGGCGTTCTCGAAGGGCCTCTGGGCGCCGCGCGAGAACATCGAGTCGCAGCGCGCGGCGATCGAGGCCGAGCGGTCGACCGAGGGCTACGCGAAGAAGCGTCAGGCCGACGTCGCGCGACGCGAGCGAACACAAGCCGAGTACGTCGTGACGTTCGAAGCGGAGGTGGAGGGCTTCCTCCAGTTCTCGCCGAAGTGGGCCGAGCTTGGTCGCGCGATGGCCAAGCAGGTCGCCGCCCACGCCACTCCGGTTGGAAGCGGGACCGTGGCGCGCACCAAGCGCATCTCGGTCGCGGAGCGGGCAGAGGCGGCCGTCATCGCGTGGATGCGCCACCAGACGACGGCCTACGACCAGATGAAGATCCCGCGCATCGCCGGCAAGCGGCGCGAAGTGCGACGCGAGCTCGCGAGCATCTCGCGCAGCGTGCTCGACCTTCATCGTCGCGACGTCCCGCACGGGATCGCGGCCTGCCCGCTCTGTGCTGCGATCGTGAGCTCCGCCGCGCGCTCGTGACGAGCTGATCTGCAGCGCGAGCGAGTCGCCGCTCTTCCGTGTGATTCGTCCAGCTCAGCATGACGGGCGGCTCTGCGATGGCGAAAGTCGCGTGTATGAACCGCGGCTGCATGCGGAAGGAGCTTCGAGCTGGAGCGTTCATCCTCTCCATCGCCGTCGGTGCGTGCACCGTGACGGCCGGAGAGGAGAACATTGGCGTGACGTCGCTGGCCTACGAGGCCGCCTCCGTGGTCGTTCCCGAGGGGAGCTCGCTACCGTCACTCGACCTCCCGAGGCCGACGGAGCGCGGAGCTCCCGTACCGCTGCCCTTGCCCGGCAGCGGTCTCGAGCCCATCGAAGCGATCCCCGACCATTGCCACGCACCCGCGGAGCACGCCTTCGTGGGCGATGCGCTGGCGGACGGAGAGGTCCACCTTCCATTCATCGACGAGGCAGCCAACGCGCACATCTTCACCGTCCTCTATGACGTCGGCGATGACGACTGCTTCCTCGCGAATGACTGGAGCTCGTTCCTCGACGAGTGGGTGACCAGCACCTGCACGCACTTCGTGACGGTCGGGGGGAACATCACGGCGCCGCCGTTCACGTCGGGCTCGTTCCACGTCTGCTCGGACGAGAACGGCGCACCGATCACGCCGTCGCTCTGTTCGGACAGCCCCGTCCTCGAGAAGTGCAAGGGCCCGGCGGCTCCCCCGCTGGATCCCGGCGCGCCGACCGTCACCGGCCCCAACGCCATCGCCTACCCTCCGGGGATGGAGACGGAGCCCGAAGAGCAGTTGGCCAGCCGCGACTGACGCGCGCTGCCACTCCGTTGAAGCTCGACCCGCGCCGAGGCTTGCGGGGGCGAGCGATCAGAACGGGCAGTCGACGAAGCGCCATTTGATCTTCACGCGGCCGGCGCTCTTGTCGGCGATTTTCGTGAAGGCCGTGATGCTGAGATCGAGATCGCCCGAATCGCAGCCCGGGCACTTGTCGATGATGCGCACGACGACGGTCCCCTTCGGACCGGTCACGGATACGCAGCGCCCGCAGTTCGCCTTCGAATATTGCTCGTCGTTGATCGCAGCCACGAGATAGTCGGGCGGAGTCTGGATCCCGCACGCGCCGAGGCCCTCGGCGTTGTAGTACGTCGCCTCGCCGGACTCCTCCGGCTCCTGCGGATCGTCGGGCGGGTCGCCGGCGTCCGGCTTCGAGCCTGCGTCGTCCTCTTCTTGCTCCGTGTCGGTGTCGGTATCGGTGTCGGTGCCGCCGTCGCGCGGTGCGCTCGCATCCGCCGCGCGCAGGCGGCCGCCGGTGCCGGGCTCGTCGTCCGAACCGCATGCCGCGACGACGAAGGCGAGCGTGAGCAAGGCCAGGCGCATCATGGGGCGATTGTACGCGAGCTCGACCGATTGGCGGAACAGCGGTCGAGCTCATGCCTCCCAGTCGAGGCGGACCGCGCGCGATGGGCCCGCACGCGGCCGCGTCACAGGATAGAGTGCGTCCGTGCCCCCGCCCGAGCTCTGGACGATCGCCCTGCTCGTGCTCGCCGCATTCGGCGCAGGGCTCGTCGACGCGATCGCCGGAGGCGGCGGCCTCGTCACCGTCCCCGCGCTCCTCGCCGCAGGCTTGCCGGTCCCCATCGCGCTCGCGACGAACAAGGGTCAGGCCTCGTTCGGCTCCATCTCTTCGTTCTTCTCCTTCTGGAGCCGGAAGGGCATCGACCGCGCACGTGCGCCGCTCGCCTTCGTGTGCGGATTCGTCGGATCGCTTGCGGGCGCTCAGGTGCTCTTGCTCGTGAAGCCCGAGCCGCTCAAGCCCGTCGTCCTCGTGCTCCTGCTCGTCGCCGCAGGCATCGTCGCATATCCGCGAAAGCCGACGACGGGCGAGGCCAAACCTTGGGCGATGCTCGCGCTCGGCCCGATCGCGTTCGTGCTCGGCTTCTACGACGGCTTCTTCGGTCCAGGAGTCGGATCGATGCTCATCGTCGCGTTCGTCCTCGTCTTCGGCGACACGCTCACGCGAGCCTCGGGGAACGCGAAGGTGGTCAACCTCGCATCGAACCTGGCCGCGCTCCTCCTCTTCTCGATCAAGGGCGCGGTCCTGTGGCGCGTAGCAGCGCCGATGGCGGCCGCGAACGCCGCGGGCGCCTTCGTCGGTGCACGTCTCGCCGTGAAGCGCGGCGACGGCTTCGTGCGCGTCGTCGTTCTCTGCGTGGTGAGCGCGCTCGTCCTGAAGATGGCCTACGACCTGCTCCGCTGACGCGAAGACGGCGCGGCGGGCGCCCCAGGGCATCGACCGAGAGGTCGCACCAAGCGGCCCCCCAAGACGCCCCGAGGTCGTAGTACGATCCGGGGTCGCTTCACATGAGCTCCTCGAGCCAGTCACGGATCGCCTTCGGCCTCGTCGTCCCCTCCGCCGGGAGCGGCAGCGGTGAACATGTGGACCAGCTCGTGAGCTGGATGAGCGAGCACTCCGGGGTACGGATCGAGCGCCGCGACGCTGCCTCGTACGAAGCGCTCGCGACCGACGTCCGAGAGGGGCGCACCGACATCGCCTGGCTTCCTCCGATCGTCTACCTACGCCTCGGCGAGCACGTGACGCCGATCGGCAGCGTCCTCCGCGGCGGCGCGTCCGCCTACGAGGCGGCCCTCATCGTGCGCGAGAGCTCGAACATCCTCTCGATCGACGCCCTCCGCGGCACGAGGGCCGGATGGGTGGACCCGTGGAGCGCCGCCGGCTTCGTCCTTCCGCGGGTGAAGCTCGCGCTGCTCGGCGTCGATCCACGCACGCTCTTCCGCACCGAGACCTTCCACGGCTCGCATCGAAGCGCGATCCAAGCGCTCCTCGACGGCGCGTGTGACGTCGCGGGCACGCATGCGCGAGCCGACGAGAAGGGCGACATCACCGCCGGCGCATGGTCCGACATCGAAGGCGCCGACGTCCGGGTGCTCGCCACGTTCGGCGCCATCCCGCCGGACGTGCTCGCGGTGCGCACCGGTGTCGCCGATGAGGTCCGCGAGAAGGCCTTCGCTGCCTTCAAGGACGCCTGCTCCGACGAGACCAAGCGCGTCCTGATCCGTCAGGTCTTCGGGGGCGACGACCTGACCGAAGGGCTCGCTCCCGGCTACGACGGGCTCCAGAAGGCCCTCGACATGGCCTCCTCGCGCGGCATCTTCGACTGACCGGAACTTCTCGCGAGGGCAGGCCCCCCGCGCGCCCCCCGAAAGGCCTTCACGTATCTCGCGCGCGGCGCCCTCTGCGGCATGGACTTCGGCGGAAGCGATCTCGCCAAGGCCGGGCGCCGCTCGATCAAGAGCGAGCGCGCCGCCTGCTGCGGAGGCCTCTCCTGCGAGCGCGGCTGCGAGAGCGAGTGTACGCAGGCACTGGAGCAGGTCCGCGCCGAGCTCGAGCTCGCGTGGTCGACGCGGGATCGACGAACCTCAGGTCTCGTGCCCGAGAGCGCAGCCCAAGAGGACGGATCGCGTCGCGCTCAGCAGGTGACGTGCAGGATCGCGTGAGCTCGCCCAACGCCTCGGTTGATCCGTTCGATCGCGCGAGCCGTGGGCTCGATGACGAGCTCGACGCCGCGACGCTTGGCCTCTCGCTTGACGTCGTCCATCACGGGAAGTCGACCGTAGGCGCCGGTGCCGATGATGAGGCGATCGCACCCGGCCCAGGGGATGTCTTCTTCGCTGGAGAGAGGCGTGTGCCCGAGCTCGCCCTTGAAGCGCTTCGACGGTCCCTTCTTGCGCTTTCTCACCGAGCCCTTCGCCAGAACGACGTCGTGGTCGAAGGTCTCGCCATCGACGCGGATGTGCCCGAACTCGAACTCGTCGACGTGCATGATGCCTCCACTGGATTGCCGTCGTAGGCGCCGGCCCCGAAGCCGCAGACGCGCTCGCCCAATCGTCGAGGCGCGCTCACAGCCGGGACCTTCGTCTTCGCCACACCGGACGTCGAGCGCGGCGGCAGGGCGGCCGACTTGGATCAGCCAAGGCGAATGGCGAACGGTCCGAACGGGGGCACGACCGAACAAACACGATGCTCTGCTATCGACAGGCAGTCGACTCGTCGGCATTTCGAACGCGACCAAAGCGAAGGAGAAGCCGGAGTCGGGCGCGGCTCGATTCACCCGAGCGATGAAGTCATCCGGTTCTTGGTCCTCAGCTCGCTATCGAGGCCGCCTGCGCTACGGCGTCGTCTCAGACATCGAGCAGGGTCGGGTCCTCCCACACGTCCTCGTAATCTCCGGCCATGAGGAACCGCCAACCTGGCGGAAGACCGAGAAATCTGAGTACTGCCGGACACCATTCGGCAAGGTGCAAAACGTGGAGTGGCTCGAAGAAGTCCGGTGCCGTGGAGAGTTCCTCACCAGCCCAGATGTACCACCCCGATGTATCTCCCTGCGGCGGATGGCGCAATCCGTTGAGCGGCATCAAGCCAGTGCGGACATTGCGCGCGATCCCCACCTTCAGATGGTCAGGCGCCCCTACCCACTGCGCACCGTGCTTCTTGCAAACCGCTTGCTGGTCTTGGATTGCGGCATTCATGGTCCGAACGCGGATATCGAGATGGCTGCTACTTCGCGATGTAGAAGTTGCTTGGCCCGTTCGGATAGCCGCCGGGGCAGACCGCCTTGTTGGTCTGGACCCACCAGTCATAGCCGTTGCCGGTGCATCGGTGGACTTCGATCGTGGAGGTCGTCGCCTTCGTCTTCCAGTCGAGAAGGACGTCCCCCTTGGTCTTCCACGCATAGCCGCCGATGCGAACGAGGGTGAGGCGCTGACCGCTGCCGACACGGACCTCTTCGCACGCCGCCTTGGCCTCGGCCATGAGCTCGGCCTCGTTCGGCGCCGCCTTCCAATCCTTCCAGACTGCCTTCAGGTACTCGTTCGTGATGAACGGCTTGCCCGGGTTGATCGGCTCGTTCACGAGGACCATGCCCTGAGCGCCGGCTGGGCCCTCGAACCACGCCGTCTCCGCACGGCACTCGGCGATCGGGACCGTGTCCGGATTCCATTTCGAGGCGAGCTTGCCGAAATAGAGATCGTTCTGGACGGCTGCGAGGTCGCAGCCACCGCTGATCATCTCGGCCTTCGTGCGCGTCGTGACGACCCAGTCGTGCGGGAAGTTATGGGCGGTCTTTGCGGTCTTCGTGCGACAAGCGAAGGCGCGAAACTCCTTCAGCGGTCCGTAGTCGGGCTCCTGGAAGGTGCCCCAGAGGATGTCCGTCACGCCGGACGACACATCGCTCGCCCCGAGCTTGATCCCGTCCCAGTCGAAGATCTCCGTGTCGTAGCGATCCCACCAGGTGTCGACGAACGCGAAGAGGTAGCCGGAGAGCGCCCACACGTCCGACTCGATGTTGGCGGTCATGCGCTGCTTGAAGCCATTCTCCTCGTAGCGCGAGACCGCGCGGCGCGTGAACGAGGCCGCCCCGCTCGCGTCCTTGTTTCCGAGGAGCGCGACGTGACCGCCGACACCGACGCTGAAACCGACCATGCCGATGCCCGCGGTGAGCTCGGCGTAGGCGCCGAACTTGGGGCCGACTTGGGCCGCGACGCCGAGGCCGTCCGGCTCGATCCCGAGCTTCGCGTAGCCCCCGACCTCGTACGCCATCATGAAGCTGAACTCGGCAAGGAACGGACCGACGGGTACGGCCGCCGAGACCGACCAGTTATCGCCCTTCGCCCACGCCGGGCCGCTCTCGAAGCCCTCGAGCTTGGGAAAAACGGGCGCGCCGATCCCCATGATCGCGAGCGAGCCGCTCTTCGTGTGACCGCCGCTGCCCTTGCCGAACGTCTTCTTGTTCTGGTCGAACGTGTGCTCGGCGGTGTTCTGGATCTCGGCCTCGATCGAGAACAGCGGGAAGTCGATGCCGGCCGCGTAGCCGCGGATGCCCATCGTCGAGCGCGCCTTGCGGCGCTTCTTTCCGGCCGCGAACGTCGCATCGGCATCGATGTCGAGCCCGACCTCGCCGCCGGACTTGTAGTACCAAGTCGTCGTCGCGTCGGGTCGGTCGATCTCCTCGGGCGGCGGTGGCGGCGGCGGCTGCCGGATCGGCGGCGGCCGGCGCTTCTCGTTCTTCGACGGGAACTCGTCGAGCGTCACCGAGTCGCCCGACTCCCACAGCGAAGCGCTCGCCTGCGAGAGCGTCTGTGCTCGCGCGATCGGGAGCACGGGAGGCTTGCCACGAAGCGTCGGGATGTTGCCTGGTCGGAGCGTGTTGGCATCGGCCGCAGGGAGCTGCGCGCGCGGGACCTGCCGCTTGATGTCGCGAGTCTTGCGGCGCGCGCTCTCCTTCGTGCGCTGCGTGATGCCGCGTCCGTTGAGGTAATCCTCCAGCGTATAGGTGTCGGCCTGGTAGGCCGCGGCCGGAACCTTCCGGCCGTCCGTATCGACCACGACCTGCGCCCCGGCCTTGAGCGACGGGCCCCCTGCACCGAGCGTCGGCGGGAGCGCAGGAAGCTGGAGCGCTCCGCCGCGACGCGGGACCGGCCTCAGCGTGCCCCGCTCGTCGAACGCCGCGTGCTTCGACTGCCGTGCGACGACCATCGCGACCGCCGGCGTCAGGCGCGAGGGTCCGATCAGCGGCTTCTTCGTCTGGAGCGAGTTCGCCTTCATCGCCGTGCCGGGTGCGACGGGGTTCTTCGGCATCGCGACGGGTCCGCCCGGCGACGCCGGCGGCGGTGTCGGTGTCGGGACCGGCAGCGGCTGCCTCGGCACGGTCGGTACGCCCGACGGGAGGCGAGGCTGCGCGAGCACGGCGCTCGCGGTCACGAGCGTCGCCCCGAGAATGCTCGCGACGACGAGGCGCCCGACACGCGGCGGCGACGATCCGTGCCCCCTCTTCATTCGAGTCCCTTTCGACCTGTGTGGCTTCGTCCCCAAAGCCGAAGAGAGCCGAAGGGCTCGCCGTCGACCGTTCGACTGCGATTCTCGTCGAATATTCACGCCGCCCAAAGGGAAATGCGGGTGCGCCCGCCTGCAGTCGTGGGCCTTCGACCCGCGTTCCCAATCAAGGACGCTTGAACGCCGCGAGCTCGTGGCGAGTCCATTCGTCGCCCGTCTTCGCGAGCCGCTCGATGTGACTGCATGCCCGCTCGCTTCGACGGCACAACGTCATCAACCGCGAGGCGGCGGGCTTCTTCACGGACTCCTCCGGGTCGTGCTCGAGCCGATCGGCGACGGCGTCCGCGATGCCGTCGTCGGGCTTCCGGAGGAGGACCGCCTCGAGCGCCGCGGAGCGCACGGACGGATCCGCGTCCTTGGCGAGCGCGCTGACGAGCGCGTCACGCGCGGTGGTGGTCGGCACGAGACGGTAGGCGCTGACCGCGGCGCGGCGCACGGCGGGCGCGACGTCAGCATGGCTCCATCGCGCGAGCTCCGGCTCTGCGAGCGGCGAGCCTGCATTCCCGAGCGCCTCGAGCAGCTGCGCGCGTGCAACGTCGTCGCGCGCCGGCTCCACGCGCGCGACGAGACGGTCGAGCACGGGCTTGCCGCGCCCCGGATCGATCGCCGCGACCTGCCCCGCAGCACGACCGAGCGCGAGCAGCGCGGCGTACGTGTGCGGGTCCTCCTTCGTGTTCGAGAGCCTCTCGAGGAGCGTGATGGTGGCATCGGTGGGCACGTCGGCGCGACCGAGCGAGAAGAGCGCGACCTCACGGCCCGGATCGGATCTCGGTCGCCCGCCGATCACTCGAGCGAGCGCTGCCTGCGACTCGGGCCCGCCGTCCTCGCCGAAGGCTCGTGAGATGGGGACGAACGCGCGCTCGCCGATCGCCGGCTCGAGCATCACCTTCTCGAGCAGCGCGCGAGCCTCGGGCGAGGCATCGACGGCGGCGGAGAGGATTCGCGCATAGGTCGCGGCCTCGCGGCTCTGCGGCGGCGGCGGATGCGCCCGCGCGTCGGCGACGATCGCGGCGACGTCGACGCGAGCAAGGAGCGCTTCGTTCTCGCTCCTTCGCTCGGCCGCGCGAAGCTCGACGGGATCGAGCGGGCGAAGCTTGCCGACCGCTCCCGCGCGCGCGTCGACCCGCGCACGGAGCTCCGCCAGGTCGCTCTGCTCGTCGCCCGTCAGCCGAACGAGCAGCGTGCTGTCGTCGCTGCCGACACGGAGATCGCCGATCACTTGCTCGGTCGTCGTCGCACCGGCGGCCTCGACGAGAATCCCCAGTGCAGGCGAGACCTCGTACGCGAGCGTCGCGGAGCCGGCGGTCCCGCCCGTCGCGATGAGCCTCCCGAGCGCCCCGCTCGTTCGAGGAGCGCGCTGACGCGTGACGAGCTTCTGGATCAGCTGCCCGCCCGGACGCGACGGAGCGTCGTCGACGAGGGAGTAGCGCGCGTGCAGATCGCCGAGCCCATCCTTCTCGTCGGTCTCCCAGCTCGCGCCGTGGCCGCGCGGCACCTGGAGCTGGAGGAACGCGAGGATCTGCGATGCGAGGCGGCCAGCGACGGGATTCGCGTCGTCCTCCACCGCAATCCCGCGCACCTCGCCGGACGGTCCGTATTCGATGAAGAACCCGCGCGCGAGCGGCGCGAACGTCGCGTCGGGGAGCGCGACGTTGCGATCGGAGAGGACGACGTCCACCTCGAGATCGATGAGCGTCGCGAGCACGCGCGCAGAGCCGTCGGTACGACGTTCGACGACCGTCATCGTCAACGTTCCAGCGAATGTCGACGAGAGCGTCAGCACGCTGTCGATGCGCGGCGCATTCTCGGATGCTGACGATCGTTCGAGGGCGCCATCGACGAGCGCCTCGGACCGGTAGTCGACGTCGTACGTGAGCCGACGACCGGGCGTGAACGAGTATGCGAACGACGGGCGCGCTGCATCGACGAGATCCGCGGGCGGCTTCGTGTCGGCGCGCCTCGAGAGCGCGACCGCACCGGCTGTGACGACGCCCACCGCGAAGATGAGGGCGAGCGAACGATGGCGAGAGGTCATGTCTCGCTATCGTCAGTACTTCGCGATCGGCGTGCGCTTCGAGCCACCGAGGAGACGGAGCGCCTTGCACGTCTCGGCGTCCTGACAGGGACCGACGTTTCCTCCGTGCACCGGCCATGACGTGTCGTCGCGCGCGCTGAGGACTGACAGATCGCGGACGTCGGGGCCCCGCCACGGCGGCGCGGAGTGAGCCAGCTTCGCCTCGCGCTCCTGTGCTGCGCCGGGCTCGCCTTGAGGCGTGAAGGGGAAGCGCACCTGCGGGGTCAGACCGATGCGCTGCACCGGCGTCCCATCCGGCAACGCGTACACGAGCGTGGTGAGCCGGAGCACTCCGGCATGAGCGTCGTCGTCGACGTACTCCTGCGCGCAGCCCTTTCCGAACGTGGTCGCACCGACGCTCGAACCTCGCTTGTAGGCGGCGAGCGCGCCCGCGATCATCTCGGCGGCGCTCGCCGTCGTGCCGTCCACGAAGGTCGCGACGGGGCCGGTCCACCGGTCTCGATCGCGCGGGACGGGCGCGCGATCGATCTCCACCGTGCCGTCGCGCCGCCGCATCGCGAAGAGCGGCGCGCCGGGGAGGAAGAGCGAGAGCGCGCTGAGCGCCCCGTCGGTCGACCCGCCGCCGTTGCCGCGAAGGTCGAGGACCACGCCGGAGAGCTTCCGCGGCCCGTGCGCACGCTCGTCGGCGATGAGCCCCGCGAGGTCGTCGCCGAGATCGTCGCGGACGTCCTTCACCGAGACGATGAGCGCATCCCCGTCACCGAACGCGACACGCTCGAACGGGAGATCGCCCGCGGCTCGGACCGGGGGCTCCGGCTCTTCGACCTGGCCGACCTCGAGCTGCACGATCTTCCCGCCGCGGAGGACGATGGCCGAGAGCGGTGTCTTCGCGTCGCTCGAAGCGAAGCCGAGCTGGTCGACCTGCTCGAGCGGCAGCCCCGCGGTCGCGACGTTCGCGACGGAGAGCACGACATCGTCGATCGCGAACGGCGTCGTGGCGGACTCCGTCACTCGAACGCCGATCGCGGTGAGGACCACGCGGCCCCAGAGACGCGAGGGCGGTCGCGACGCGAGATCGACCTCGTAGATCCGGGACTCTTCGTCGAACGGCGCCCATTCGCCGTGCGGATCGACGAGCGGAACGTAGGCGCGGACCGCAGAGGCGAGGACGACGCGCGCCCATCCGGCCTTGTCGAGCGGCGGGAAGAAACGACGGCGCGCCTCGTCGGCGTAGAGCTTCCCCTGCCGACCGAACGCTGCCTCGAACGCGCCCGCGCGCCGGCCGAGCTCCTCGGCAGACTCTCGCGCGCTCCCCGACGGCGGGATTGGCTCGAGCGCGGCGTCGACGGCGACGATCGTCCCGGGAGCGCGACGCCCCTTGTCGAACGCGTCGCGAAGCTCGCTGACCCACGACTCGAGCACCGTCCCCGGCGCCGTCGCGGAGGCACACGAGCGCTGGCGCCTTCCCTCGATGTCCGCGAGGAGATCCGGCGCAGCCTTCTCGAGCGCCTGCGCCGAGGGTGCGTCCTTGGCGAGCGTGAGCAGACCATGGGGATCGAGCCAGTCCGCGGCCGACGCAGCAAACGCGGAGGCCTTCACCGCGTCCGGCGCGTACGCGAGGCCCGCGCGAACCTGGTCGACGATGGTGCGCGCCTCTTCACAGGAGAGCGACGTCGGCTCTCCGGAGGGGATGCGGAACACGTACGAACGCTCGTCGTCGTGAGTGTCATCGGAAGGCGATGACGGACGGGGCGCCGCGGACGCGCTCGACACGACCGCCGGCGGCTCGCTCGTCGGCTCCGGCGCAGAGGGCGTGCGCCAGATCGCCCAGCCCACGAGGCAGGCCGGCACGAGCGCCGCTACGACGATACCGGCCTTGCGCATGATCCGGACGTCGAAGGGTAGCAGGCCCCCGCATGCTCCGCGAAGAAACGGGCACCGGATCCCTCGCGCGCCCCGTAGCGTATTCTTTGCGGGTAGTTGCCCGCGACAGCCTGGCACCGTCCGCGCCGCGAGCCCCCCGGCGAAGCCGCCTCGTCCCTGCTCTACACGAGCGCGCGGCCCCCCCGACTGCGAGCGCGATGGTCGCCGTGTCATGCGGTCCTCCGGGTCGCGACCACTCCGCAGCGACGGCAGAGCTCGAGGAGCACCGTGCTAGTCCGCGCGATCAGTTCTTTTTCGTCCGGGCACTCGCGCTCAGGCCACGAGATCCGAGAGCTCGGCGAGCTCGCCGCGGAGCTTCGTGCGGGCGCGCTCCTCGAGCTGGCGAACGCGCTCCTTGCTCACGCCGAGGCGTGTTCCGAGCTCCTGGAGCGTCGGGGGCTCCTCCTTCATGAAGCGCTCCTGGACGATCATGCGCTCGCGGGGATCGAGGTGATTGACCGCGTCGTGCACGGCTCGCCCGGCTTGCGCACGGATCTCGGAGCGCGCAGCCTCGTCTTCGGGCGTCGGCTCCGTGCCCGCGAGCCGCTCGGTCGCCGGACCGACGTCAGCCGTGCTCGCATCGAGGCTCATCTCGCGAGAAGAGAGCAGCGGGAGGAGCATCCGCACCCGCTCCTCCGAGAGGCCGCACACCTCCGCGAGGACCGCGGGGTCGGTGATCTTCGTCCTCCGATAGGTGCGCAGGACGCGGCGCTCGCCCTTCGTCGTTCCGAGCCGCACGACGCGGAACGCACGCACGACGTACTCGCGGATCTCGGCGCGGATCCAGTAGGCCGCGTACGTCGCGAGGCGACATTCGCGGCTCGGGTCGAACTTCGCAGCGGCCTTCAGCAGACCGAGGTTGCCTTGCTGGATGATGTCCTCGAGCGGAACGCCCCAGCGGCGATACTCGAGCGCGACCGACACGACGAACGGCAGACAGGCTTCGACGAGCTTCTGCCCCGCACGCTTGTCGCCGGCGAGCCAGCGACGCGCGAGATCGCGCTCGGTCTCGCGATCGAGGACCTGGACGTTCGCCAGGCTCCTCCGATACGCATGCAACGATCCGCCTTCGAGCTCGCGAGCCGTGCCGCCGCTCATGTCGTCCTCCTGGGTTTGCTGGAGCGCCGGACGAAAGGTCGGGCTTCCACTGAGGCAGCGGGATGCATGGCCGATGCCATCGTCGACCGCCGAAAAGGACGTCAATTCACCGAGATTTCATCGATCGCTCGCGGAGAGCCCACGAACGGTCGCGCAACGGAGGCCGGAAGGGCCTCGCCCCCGCGCAACCGTTTCGCGATCCGATGGGAAGTACGACGCGGCGACGCGCTGCGAGCCCGCCGGTCCCGCTCGAGAAGGGCGGGCTTGCCACCCCCCGCCCCCGTCAGAGCTCGAGAACGAGCCCCTCGCGCGCAGCTTCTGCGTTCGGGAAGAGGGCGCGCGCGCGCTGCTCTTTCTCGGCGACGGCCGCGTCGCTCTGCATCGGATCGTGATGGTAGAGGACGAGCTTCTTCGCGTTCGCCGCCTTCGCGAGCTTCACGGCTTCCTCGAAGGTGCTGTGCCCCCAGCCAAGCTTGGGACCGCCGCCGGCCATCCCCGCATATTCTTCCGGCGTGTACTGCGAGTCGTAGATGAGGATGTCGGCGTCCTTCGCCAGCTTGGTGAGCTTGGGATCGACGACGGCGTAGTGCTCGGTGTCCGTCGCGTAGACGACGCTGCGCCCCGCATGGTCGACGCGGTAGGCCCACACGCCGTTGGGATGGTTGCCTGGAGCAGCGGTGATGACGGCCTTCGTGCCGTCACCGGCGTCGACCTCGACGGGTGAGCGATCGCTGACGCCGTGGAAGACCATCTTCGCGCCCATCTCACTGAGATGGACCGGGAAGCTCGGGTGGTCCATCTGCCCCGCGAGCGTCTCCTCGAGGGTGCGCGAGACGTTGTTCCCGCCGTAAAGGTGGATGACGTTGCCCGGCACGAACGCAGGGTCGAAGAACGGAAACCCCTGGATGTGATCCCAGTGGACGTGGCTGAAGAAGAGATGCGCCGTGAAAGGCATCTCCTTCAACATGCGCTTGCCGAGCAAACGGAGCCCCGTACCGCCGTCGAAGACGAGGAAGGCCTTGCCTGCTCGCACCTCGACGCAGCTCGTGTTGCCGCCGACGCCCACGGTGTCCGGCCCCGGGCACGGGATGCTCCCGCGGACACCCCAAAACGTGATGCGCATCTGCCTCCGTTTCGAACTTCAAGGGATACGAGGAGCCGCTGGCATGGTCAAGGGCTCCGGTAGGGCTTGATCGCCTCGATCGAGGCAAGTCGCTTTGGCGCTTGCCCTCGGGTATGAAGACGCGGTGTCTGTCGTCCGTCGAGCTGCATCCGTGACCTCGATGGGTCATCGTTTTCGTTGCCCATGACCGGCGTCGTCTGCGTGCTCGGGTGCCGTCCAGGGAGCGCGGCGCTCGCTCGTCGTGTGCGAGCCGCGCGTGACGTTTTCGTCGCGCGCCAGGCCTCGCTCGTCGTCGCTTGCGGCGGGCGAGACTGGAATGGCCGGGTGGAGGCGGACGAGCTCGCGCGCATGCTCGAGGACGGCGGCGTTCCACCGGAGGCGATCCTCCGCGAGCGGGCTTCGCTCGATACGCATGGGAACGCGACCCACGCCGCCCGGCTCCTCTCGGCGCGTGGCATCGACGAGGTCGTGGTCGTGACGTGCTCGTGGCACCTTCCGCGAGCGACGAAGCTGTTCCAGCGCACTGGGCTCCGCGTCGTCGAAGGTGTCGGCGCGCCGCCGCCTGCGCCGACGTTGCTCTCGCGCGCGTGGTGGACGGCTCGCGAGCGCGTGTCGTTGTGGAAGGACTCGTCCCGGTGAAGCGCCCCTCGATGCCCGGTTCGTTCGCGTGCGTGCTCGTGTCCGCGCTCGCGGTGACGAGCGCCTGCTCGCGGCCCCGCGGCGCTCCGGTCGACGCAGCAGCCGACAACGTCGCCACCGCCAGCTTCGACGAGGCCGCGATCGCGCGCGCCGAGGATGCGCGACGCGCGAAGGACATCCCGCCCGAGGTCGCGACGAGCCACGACGTCGCCGCGCGCCGGCGAAGCGCACGCGCGCTCGCTCGCATCGCCGATGCAGCGAGCATCGACGGGCTCTCGAACCACCTGTCCGACGAGGATCCCGAGACCGTCGCGTGGGCCGCCTACGGGCTCGGCTACACGTGCAAGGGGCGCGAAGACGTGCACGTCCGTGCGCTCTCCGCGCGTGCGGCCAGCCTTCCGGCGACGAGCTCGCCTCGCCCGGCCGAAGCACGCGGAGCCCTCGAGCTCGATCCGCGCGTCGCCATTGCACGGGCGATCGGTCGCTGCGCCGGTCCGCTCTCGGAGCCGGTGCTCGTCGCGCTGGCCCGCACCGCCACCAAGGCCGCGCCCGGCTCCGACGCGCCGGCGAACGGCGCGTGGACCGAGCCGGCGCTGCTCGGACTCGGTGATCTCGCGACGCGCAGGAAGCAGCTCGGCGCCGACGCGATGACGGTGCTCCTCGACGCGGCCGGCGACAAGTCGAGCCCGCAGGGCCTCGCGTTCTATGCGCTCGGAAGAGCGGAGCCAGGCGAGGCATTCGCACCGCGCGTGGCGGACGTGGCGAGGCTCGCGCTCGGGCGCCCGGGCGAAGCACGGATCCACGCGATCCGCGCGCTCGGGCGTGCCGGCAAGGAGAGCCCGAAGACGATCGCGCCCGAGCTCACGCGCGTCGTCGTCGACGCGAAGGGCTTCGGCGAAGGTGAGCGCGCCGAGGCCGCGAGGGCGCTCGGCACGCTCGGCGATGCCGGTCAGGCCGCGATCGCCGAGGCGATCAGTGACATCACCCCCGACGCCAAGGACTCGATCGCAATCGCAGGCCTCGCCGGACCGTCTTTTCATGTACTCTACACGTTGCTTGGACAGCTCGGCGCCGAGGCTCCGAAGAGAGCCGAGCCGGCGCTGTTGGTCCTCGCAGCCCTGAAAGCCCCGACCGAGCCGAAGCCCGGCTTCGCGCGCCGCCTCGCCGAGATCCGCTGCTCCGCCGCGCTCGCGCTCGCGCGAGGCGCGTACGACGCCGACATCCTGCGAAAGTGCGATGCCGAGTCGTCCGAGACGTCCCAGAGGACGCGCCTCACCTCGCTCCTCCGGCGCCCGCTCGTCCGCGATCGGCTGGCGGCCTTCCGCGCATTCGCCAAGAGCGAGCACGTGCGTGTCCGCGAAGAGGCCGTGGAGGCGCTCGCTTCCCATCCCGAAGTTGGAGGAGCCGGCGCGCACGTCATCGCCGACGCGCTCGCGTCGAAGCACGCGGGGCTCGTCGCCACGGCCGCCGAGATGCTCCACACGCACCCCGAGCGCGCCATCGTGCTCGCCGAGAGCGAGAAGCGCGCGGCGCTCGACCCGAGGTCGCCTCCGCCCACGGCCAATCCGGCGCAGGAGCTCGCTCCCGCCGTGGCGAAGGCGCTGTCGGCGGCGATCGCCGAGAAGTGGCCGGAGGATCGGTTCGAGACGCGGATCGCGCTCGTCGAGGCAGCAGCGAGCGTGCGCCATCCGCAGGCGAAGGAGATCGCGACGCTCGCGTGCAGCGATCCGAACCAGGTCCTCCGCGAACGCGCCCTCAAGGCGCTCCGAACGCTCGGCGCGCCGGTGACGGCGTGCGACGCCCCCGAGCGCGACCCGACAGGCGCGGCTGAGCTCGGCGCCACGCTGGCGAAGCCCACGAGGGTCGTATTCACGACCGACGCCGGCGAGCTCGCGATCGTGCTCGAGCCCGAGCTGTCGCCGATCACGGTGACGCGCATCGCGTCGCTGGTGAAGTCAGGCTTCTACAAGGGCGTCGTCGTCCACCGCGTGGTGCCGGGCTTCGTGGCCCAGCTCGGCGACCCGGACGGCGACGGCTACGGCGGCTCCGGCACGTCCCTCCGCTGCGAGACCTCGCCGGTCGCGTTCAACCGGCTCGAGGTCGGGATGGCCCTTGCCGGACGCGACACCGGCTCGAGCCAGTTCTTCGTCACCCTCTCGCGCACGCCGCATCTCGACGGCGAATACACTCGCGTCGGCCGCGCCGAGGGTGACTGGGCAAGCGTGGCGCAGGGAGACGTCATCCTCGATGCGCGCATCGTCGAGTGAAGAGCCGTCTGGGGCTCGCGCCCCAACCACCCGCGAAGGATTCGGCGAGCTCGAGGGTAAAACCCCTCGAAGGAAGGACGATGCGAGCGGGCGTCGAGCTCGGTCCAAGGCAACCGATCTGAGCACTCGCGCTCTACTTTTCTTCAATCAGCACAACGGGGTTGCGCTGTAAGCTCCCGCCGCCATGCTCCTCGCCATCGACGTCGGCAACACGAACATCGTCCTCGGGCTGTTCGACGGCTCACGACTCGTCCACCAGTTCCGGATCGAGAGCAGCCGCGGCCGCACGGCGGACGAATACGCGGTCGTCGTCCGCGAGCTCCTCTCGATGCGCAATGTCGCCGCGTCCGACGTGAAGGGAGCGATCGTCGCGAGCGTCGTCCCTCCCCTCACCGAGCCGATGCTCGATCTCGTGCGCCGCGCCTTCGGCTTCGAGGCGCTCGTCGTCGGTCCGGGGATCAAGACCGGCATGTCGATCCTCTACGAGAACCCGCGCGAGGTCGGCGCCGATCGAATCGTCAACGCGGTGGCCGCGTACGAGCGCTTTCACGGTGGCCTCATCGTCGTCGACTTCGGCACCGCGACGACGTTCGACTGTGTGACGCCGAAGGGCGAATACATGGGCGGCGTGATCGCGCCCGGCATCCAGATCAGCGCCGATGCGCTCTTCTCCCGCGCGGCGAAGCTGCCTCGCGTCGAGATCCAGCGCCCGGCGAAGGTGGTGGGCCGCAACACCCAGCACTCGATGCAGTCCGGGATCGTTTACGGCTACGTCGGGCTCGTCGACGGGCTCGTCGAGCGGATCATCGAGGAGACCGCGTTCCCGTCGTGCGCCGTCGTGGCGACGGGCGGGCTCGCACGCATGATCGGGCCGCTGTCGCGCACGATCCAGGACGTCGACGACGACCTCACCCTCACCGGCCTCCGCATCCTCCACGAGCGGAACGTCTGACGCGTCGATGACGCGGCCGTCCGGCGTCATCGCCCTCTCGCTTCTCGCGCTCACCGCCGCGATCGCCCTCGGCGTCTCGTTCGGCACCGAGCCGGTGTCGCTCGTGCGCGCGCTGTCGGACGTGGAATCGCTCGATCGCGCGATCGCGCTCGACGTCCGCTTGCCGCGCGTGCTCCTCGGCGCGGTCGCAGGCGCCGGGCTGTCGATCGTCGGTGTCGCGCTCCAGGCGCTCTTGCGCAATCCGCTCGCGGAGCCCTACGTCCTCGGCGTCTCGGGCGGCTCGGCGGTCGGCGCGACGGTGGCGATCCTCGTAGGCGTCTCGACGGCGACGTCGATGGGCGCCTCCGTCGTGCCTCTCTTCGCGCTCGCAGGAGGCCTCGGTGCGACCGCCCTCGTGCACACCCTGGCGTCCGCCGCGCCCGACTCCCGGGGCGCGAGCGTCCTGCTCGCAGGCATCGTCGTCAACGCCATCGCATCCGCGGCGATCACGTTCGTGAAGACCCTCGTCACGCAGTCGAAGGCGCAGGAGCTCTTGTTCTGGCTCACGGGCTTCCTCGACGTGCCCTCGCGCGCATCGCTCGTCGCGATGACGCTCTACGTCGCCGTCGGCGCTGCGGTCCTCCTCCGGGACGCGGCGCGGCTCAACGTGCTCTCGCTAGGCGATGCCGCCGCCGAGCACCTCGGCATCCCCGTGCGCGGCCTCGAGCGGCGCACCTACCTCGCGAGCTCGCTCGTGGTCGGCGCCATCGTCAGCGTGACCGGGCTCATCGGCTTCGTCGGCCTGCTCGTCCCGCACGCGCTCCGCCGGATCGTCGGCCCCGACGCGCGCCTCCTCATGCCCGCATCACTCGGCTTCGGCGGCGCCGCGCTCGTGCTCTGCGACCTCGTGAGCCGCGCGGCCTTCCGCTTCCTCCACACCGAGCCGCCCGTCGGTGCCGTGACGGCGCTCATCGGCGGCACGCTGTTCCTCTTGCTCCTCCGGCGACGCGCAGCCCACCCGTAACGTCAGGGGCAGAGCTGGTTGTAGTTGCACTCGCAGATCCCGTTGGGCCGACAGGTGCCGGTGTGGCAACCGCAGGGACCGTCGCTGCAGAGCTGATTGCAGGTGACGGTCCGACCGCAGTTGTCGACGACTGTACCGCTACAGCGGCTGCCGCACGGGTTCAGGCTCGGCGAGCAGCAGGCGTTGGGACCAACGGCACCGGCACCGCACATCTTCCCCGGCCCGCAGGTGTCCGGGCAAATCACCGTCTGCCCGCAGTTGTTCACCTTCGGCCCGCACGCCACGCCAGCGCACGTCGTCGTGATCGGCTCGGGCGTGCAGCAGCTCGTGCCGGCGCAGACCTGCGAGGCCGGGCACTGCGCAGGGCACCCGATCTCCTGCCCGCAGTTGTTCGTGACCCTGACGCCGCCGCAGCGGCCATTGCACGCCGCGCCGTTGTCGGAACAGCAGGAGCCATCCGACTTGCAGATCGCGCCGGCGGCCGCGCACGCGCCGTTGTTCCCGCACGCCACGGTCTGCCCGCAGTTGTTGACCGCCGTCCCGCAGCTCTTCCCGGCACACGTGGTGGCGACGGGCTCGGGAGTGCACCCGCACGCGTTGGCGGTGCACTCGACGCCGACCCCGCTGCAGCCGCCGCAATCGACGGGGCGCCCGCAGTTGTCCTGCGTCTGACCGCAACGGTTGTTGCACCACGTCCCGTCGGAGACGCACTCGCACTTTCCCCCGGCGCAGGCCTTGCCCGTGCCGCAGTCCGTGGAGCATTCGCGCGAGCTCTTGCAGTTGTCCTCGGTCGGACCGCATCGATCCGCACAGGTCACCGCGTTCGGGTCGGGCGTGCAGGTGCTCGCGTGGACACCACCGTCTGCGTCACCGCGCGGGGTTCCTCCACCCGGTCCCTCGAACGACGGCGCCGAGCCGTCGAGGCCGTCGTTCGAGTCGGCGAGGCGCGCCTTGTCGAAATCCACGCCCGCGATCGTCCCGCACCCGACGCTCACGAGCACAAACGCGAGCACGAGCCCGAGCCCGAGCCGCACGGTCGTCCGAGAGGTGCCGATCCGCTCCACGCCCGAAGAGCATAGCGCGGGAGCGGCGCAAATCGCCGTCTCAACCGCGAACCAGACCGGACTGCCGCAACGACCGTCCGCCGGCCCCTCGCCCGCGCGAGGCTCATTTCACGTGCGCGGCTCGGCCCGACCGCCGCGTCCCGCGCTTCACCGCCATGCAGGATTCCGATGCTAAGCTGAGGGAGTTGGGTACGGAGACCCGCCACCTCGCCCAGAGCCGCGTCGCGTCGCGGCTCGACGGCAAATGGCTCCTCGACGCGCTCCTCGGGTACGGAGGCAGCGCCGCGGTCTATGCGGCGACCCATCGGAACGGCAAGCGGGCGGCGATCAAGGTCCTGCACCCACACTGCGTTGCCGACGAGAACCTCCGCAACCGGTTCGTCCGCGAGGGCTACGTCGCGAACAAGATCGATCATCCCGGCGCCGTGTCCGTCCTCGACGACGACATCGCGGAGGACGGGACCGTCTACCTCGTGATGGAGCTCCTCGAGGGAACGTCCCTCGAGAAGGCGGGGCGCGGTGAGGCCCCTCCTCCGACGATGGCCGACGTCGTACGGATCGCCGACGACCTCCTCGACGTGCTCGCGAAGGCTCACGCGCTCGGCATCGTTCATCGCGACATCAAGCCGGCGAACCTGTTCATCACCACCGCCGGGCAGCTCAAGGTGCTCGACTTCGGCATCGCGCGGCTAGCGGAGGCGACGCCCGACGGAGCGGGAGCGACCCAGACGGGCTTCATGATGGGCACGCCCGCGTTCATGCCGCCGGAGCAGGCGCGCGCGCGGTGGGCCGAGGTCGACGCCCGCTCCGATCTCTGGGCCGTCGGCGCGACGATGATCGCGCTGATGACCGGCCGGCGCCCGCGCTCGGCGGAGACGCCGAACGAGGAGCTCCTGCTCGCGATGACGGCGGCGCTGCCCGCGGTGTCGTCGATCGTGCCGAACCTCCCGTCACCCATCGCCGCCATCATCGACCGCGCGGTGGCGTTCAATCGCGACGAGCGATGGCCCGATGCGAGAGCGATGCAGCAGGCGCTCCGCTCGGCGGCTCGTGAGAGCCAGCCGAACCTGAACGCTCCGGGGACGGCCGTCTACGGCGCCTCGGTACCGCCGCCCGTGATCAACGCGACCCTCGTGGCGCCGCACTCGGGACAGCGAACCGGACCTTCGGTTCAGCAACAACAGGTGTCGAGCCCGGTCTCGGCAGTGCCCGACGTCGAGCATGCGCACGGCCTGACGACGGGCCGCGCCGTTCTCCACTCGGCACCTCCGTACGGGGAGCCCAAGAAATCCTCGGCGGGCGTGCTGGGCGCGATCGTCGGCGTCGTGATCGCGCTCGGGCTCCTGGGCGCGGGTGGCCTCTATGCACGATCGCGCGGCGTCTTCGCCGATCGAGCGACGACGCAGGCGACGGACGCGCCGCCCGCGAACGTCGCGCCGGAGCCCGTGGTGAGCCCCTCACCGGTGAACGTTGCGCCCGAGCCCGCGGTGAGCGCGGAAGGTACTGCCACGGCGGCCCCGGCGCCGACGCCCGCCGCGGTCTCGGACGATCGGCTCGAGGCCGCCGGCTCCGGCACGCCCCCCGCCGCCACGACGACGGCCGCCGCGGCGTCCGCGAGCGCGAAGGTCACGAAGCCCGCTCCCCGTCCGCAGGGCTCGGGCGCGGCCGATCCCTCGAAGTACTTCGACTCCCGGTTCTGATCGATGAAAGCAACACTCGTCCTCACGGCGTCGGCCGCGGTCCTCTCGTTCACGCTCGTCGCTCGAGCAGCTCCGTCGGAGGGTGAGCTCCTGTTCCGCGAGGGGCGCGCAGCGATGCAGGAGAAGGACTACGAGCGCGCGTGCACGAAGTTCGCCGAGAGTCAGAAGAAGGAGCCCGCGCCCGGGACCGCGCTCAATCTCGGCGAATGCGAGGAGCAGCGCGGCCGTCTCGTGGCCGCGAATGAGGCCTTCACGATCGCGGCCTCGACGTTCACCACAGCCGACAAGCAGAAGTACGCGGCGGCACGCGCCGAGGCCGCCGATCGCCGGACACCCCGGCTCACGGTACGTACGAGCGTCGCGATCGAGGGCCTCGTCGTCCACGTCGGGGCGAACGTGATCCCGACCGAGACCGAGGTGAAGATGGATCCCGGCGAGGTCGTCATTCGCGCCGGTGCGCCGGGCCGGCGACCGAAGGAGCTGACCGCGACTCTGCGCGAGGGAAAGAACCACGAGGTGGACATCGGAGCGCTCGAGCCCGACGAGACGGAGGCCCCCGTTGCCGTCTCCGTCGCTCCACCATCGTCGAAGGCCGAGCGCAGCAGCACGGACCTCCGGACCGTCGGCCTCATCGTCGGTGGCGTGGGCGCTGCGTCGCTCGTCGTCGGAGCCGTCACGGGGCTCCTCACGCTCGACCGAGCAAGCACCGTCGAGGAGCGATGCACCCCCGACCTCGTGTGCGATGCCGAAGGGCTCGACGCGGCGCGATCCGGCAGCACGCTCTCACTGGTGAGCACGATCACGGTCGCCGCAGGCTCCACCGCGCTCGCGGGCGGAGCGCTCCTCTACTTCCTCGCGCCCCGCACACAGACGTCCACCGCGGCCGTCCGCCTGACGCCGAGCGCGTCACCGAACAGCGCCGGCCTCTGGCTTCGCGGATCGTTCTGACGTTCGAGCTCTCGCGCGTGCTCGCTACTTCAGAAGCGCGCGCCGAGCGTCACCCCGGAGCTCCGGCCGGTCGTCCACGGCATGACGCGGAGCGCGGTGCTGGGCCTCTTGCTGCCCGTCGGCTCGAGGAAATGCCAGAGCAGGCCGCCGGCGACGAGCGCGAGGCCCGATCCGGCCACGATGTACCCCAGTAGAGGTTGCGAATCCGCCGAACCGGCGTCCTCCTGGTTCTTGCGGAAAGCGGCTTCGCTCTGCCCGGGGACGCGCGAGCACATCTCCGTGGAGGCGTCGCAGTTCGCGGGACGAGCGGGTGCCGTCGCTATGAGCACGGCTCCGGCCGCCACGCCGACCGCGCCGATACCGACGACGATCCACGGGTACGGCGTGTGGCCCTTCTTGCGGCCGGCGGGCGCCACTTCCGTCTCCGCGTCACCTTCGCGCTCGAACATGACGTCGACGACGCGGGCGCGCTCGCCCTCCTTGATCAGGACGGTCTCCGATACTACCGGGAAGCCCTCCGCTTCGAAGCGGAACGTGTGCTTGCCGGGATCGACGGTCACCGCCTTTCCGTCGAGCTTCTTCACGATCGTCTCGCCGTCCATCGATACGAGCACGTCGAAGAGATCACGTCCCTGCTCGTCGCGGGCACCGAACACGACGGTAGGGAGCGCCTGCGCGAGCTCCGAGTTCCACTGGGCGCAGTCCTGACGGACGAGCGCTGGGCATCCCGCCCCTCCGCAGACGACGAAGTGCTCACGTGCCTCCCGCAGCTTGCCGGCCGCGCGCGCGTGTTGCCCTTGCTCCGAGGCCGCCAGACACGCCTGGACGTCGGCCGAAACATCGGTGGCCGTGAGCAGCACGCCGAAGGCAAAGCTTCCAGCGAGCAGCCGAGGCAGAAGCGATCTGGTCATCTTCATCAGAACTGGAATCCCGCCCCGGCAAGCCCGCCATGCGAGAGCGAGCGACCAAAAGGCATGAAGCGTGAGGCCCCCGACTTGACCGCGCGGTCGTGCGTGAAGAAGAGCACGACCCCGGCGATCAGCGCAGCACCGCCGAGCGCGGCAGTGACCCCCGCGATGACGTAGCGGTTCTCGACATCATCGACCTGACTCTGCTCACACGACGGCGCACACGTCTTGCGCAGGTTGCGCGCGTCGGCGTTTGCGTCGAGATCGATGTAGAGCGCAGCACCGAGGGCGGCGAGGCCGATCCCGCCCGTTACGAACGCGGCGATGGGGGCCGAACCATCCTGTTTCGAATGCTTCATGCCCGAGGGCGCCTCCCCCTCCGCTGGACCGGTGGCGAAGGTGACCGTGAGGATACGGTTCTTCTCGCCCTGGCGAACGACGACCTTCTCCTCGACCGCAGGGGCTCCCTGCGTCTCGAAGCGGAACAGGTGGACGCCCGGATCGACGGCGACGGCCTTGCCGTCGAGGGACTCGGTCACGACCTTGCCATCGATCGACACCTTCGCGTCGACGATGTCCCGACCGTCCTGGTCCTTCGCGCCGAGGACGACGCTCGGGAGGATCGCGAGCACCTCCCTCATCCACTCGGAGCAGTCCTGCTGGACGAGCTTCGGGCACTCGATCCGACCGCAGGTGGCGAGCTCGGCGCGTGCCTCGGACAACCGCCCGGCGATCCGGAGCTTTTGGGCCTTCTCGGATGCGGCCACACACTGCGGCTTCTCATCGGCTCGAGCGGTCCGCAGACCGACGACATCGAGCAACACGACGAGAAAAATGAAGAGGGAGACGCCATGCCTCCGCGGCATGAACCGCATGCTAGAGCACCCGACGCCTTGCGGACCGAGTATTTCCGCCGAGCTCCGAGGCGAGGCGAGGCGAGGCGCGACGACGACGGTTGCCGAAGTCTCCGGAGGACGAGCAACGAAGCGCCGAGATGGCGATCGGCGAAAGAACGACGGGAGCAATCCGTTCGGTGCTCTCGGTCACTTGCCCGTGAGGCACTGCGGCTTGTACTTCTTCACCCCGCTGCTGTCGTACCAGTACGGCGTCGCGCAGTCGTCGTTCGCCGGAGGCGCCGTGGGGATCGCCGCCGTGCCTTTCGGGGTCGAGCTCGTGCCCTTCACCTTGCCGGTGCCCGCCGCCTTGGGCAACGCCGGCGCCAGCGCAGCTCCGGCATCGACGGGCTCGTCGTCGATCTCCGTCGTGACGATGACCGGCGGCTCCGCGATCGGCTCGGGCTGCGGCTGCGCACGACCGGCCGGCTCCGCCGAGAGAGCGGGCGCGCTGGCGAGACCGACGTCGGTGGTCGGGACGTCGGCGACCCGATCGGCCTTCTTCGAGTGCCGATAGACGAGAGCGCTCGCGAGCACACTCGCTCCGAGCATGACACTGATGAGCACCGCCACGGCCCGGCGGCTGCCGCTCGGCTCGTGCTGCACTCGTCCCATCGAGCCGGTCGACACGGAGATCGACGACGGCTGGGTGACGGGCGGCCCGTCCAGCGGCGCAGGGTGAGCCGAGTACGGCATCGCGAAGTTGGGCACCATCGCCGGACCGAGACTCGAGGTAGAGGGACGGTTGCTTGTCGACACCTCCAGGAACGTGTTCGACCCGAGCGGCGACCTCGCGTTGAGCACGGACATGACGTGGCTCTCTTGTCCGCCGACGGTCATCGACGCGCTGCTCTCGATCTCCGCGATCATCGCCGCACGCGAGCTCAGGACGTCGCGCGCGATGTTCTCGACCCAGTCACTGCACTCGGAGGCAGTCGCGGGCGGGCATTTGCGCTCGATCTCGATCGCCATCTCGCGCGCCGTCGCGAAGCGCGCCTCCACCTTCATGCTGAGCGCCCGGAGGATCGTGGTGTCGAGCGACGCGAGCGCCCGCAGATCTCGGTCGGTGACGTTCGTGGCGCGATTGCGCGCGAGGACCATGCTCGGTGGCTCGACCCGCCCCTCGAGCACCTTGGCGACGATGACCCCCTCGTTGTCGCCCGAGAACAGACGCTGCCCCGTGACGAGCTCCCAGAGCATGACGCCGGCCGCGTAGATGTCGGTCTGCCTGCTCACCTCCGCACCGCGCAGCTGCTCGGGCGGCATGTACGAGAGCTTGCCCTTGATCTGACCTTCCCTCGTCGTCTGCATGCGGCCCGCGGCCTTGGCGACACCGAAGTCGAGGACGCGCGGGACGCCGTCGGTCCCGATGAGGACGTTCTGCGGAGAGACGTCACGGTGCACGATGCCGAGCGGACAACCGCGCTCGTCCTTCGCCTCGTGCGCCGCATGGAGGCCGTGGAGGACTCCGGCCATCGTCGCCGAGAGGATGCGGGGCGGCAGCGTCTGCTGTCGTTCGCGGAGCGCGCGGGAGAGCCGAGCGATCGACTCTCCAGGCACGTAATCCATGACGAGGAAGAGCTCTCCGCCCGTCGCGACGACGTCGAGCGTCGGGACGACGTTCGGGTGGCGGATCCGCGCCGCAAGACGCGCCTCGTCGAGGAACATCGAGACGAACTCGGGGTCGGACGCGAACTGCGCGTGCAGCCGCTTGATCGCGACGGTGCGCGAGAACCCGACCGGACCGAGCAGACGCCCGAGATGGACGGTCGCCATACCACCGGCCGCGATGGCTCCGTAGAGGGCATACCTGCCCACGACGCGGACGTTCCGTTCCGGCAAGACAATGCAATCTTACCGACCTCGAGCGCAGAATTGAAACGGGGTCGTCCAGCAATGCTGAACCTCCGAACAAGCCCGCCCCCAGGCGCTTACAGACGGCCCGCGTCTCCCACACGGGCGAAGAAGAGCTGGCCGGGGGTACTCGCTCGGGCACGATCAGCTCAATCGGGCCACCTCCGGCGACGAGCCGCCGATCAACCCGCCGACGCCACGCCCTCCCCCGCCGCCGGGGGTGAGCCTCGAAATGCAAAACGAGCGAGGCTCCCTGAGAAGGAAGCCTCGCTCGTCGGGGTAGCGTCGTCGGGAACGCTTACTTCGCGGTCGCGGCAGCCTGGAGTGCCTGCTGCTGCTGCTGGAGCATCTGGGCGATGGCGCGGCTCCGCTCGATCGCGAACTGCTTCACTTCCTTGTTCGACGACGTCGCGAGCTTGTTGAGGAGCGCGGTGATCTTCGCCATGTCCTTCGACTGGAAGAGCGCCTCGAAGTAGTTGTGCGCGAGGCGGACGTCTTCCTTCATGAGCGCCTCTTGCGGAGCGAGGAGCTTGATGACGTCGTCGAGCTTGCCCGCCTGCCCGTAGAGCGCCGAGAGGACGATGAGCGGGATCGGATCGGTGGGGTTGCGGTCGACGGCCTTCTTCGCGAAGCCGATCGCCTTGTCGCGCGTCGACTCCTCGTTCGCGTAGAAGCCCTGGAGCGCGACGTACGGCGCCGCCGTCTTGGCGTTGACGGGCGCGTTCGCGAGCTCTTCGATCTCCGCGATCGCCTTCGCCTCGCCGTCGCTCTCCTTGATGAAGTTGAAGAGGTAGGCCCAGGCGTCGACGTTGCCCGGCTGGATCTGGATTCCGCGCTCGACCGACTCGCGCTCCGCCTTCGCGTCCTTCTTCGCCTTGTACAGCTTGGCGAGGTGGAGGCTCGGGTACGGATTCTCCTTCATCAGGTTCTGCGCGCCCTTGAGCGTGCCTTCGGCCTTGTCGAGCTTCTCCTGCGCGAGCTGCGAGACGCCGAGTCCGAGCCAGTCGTTGCCGTCGCCGCCGCGCGCGACGATCTTCGCGAGCACCGCCTCCGCCTTTTCGTGGCGGTTGTACTTCATCAGCTCCTGGGCGTAGATGCGGCCGCGATCGAGATCTTCGGCGTTGTCCTTCCAGTGCTTCTCGAGACCGCCGAGGAGATCCTCGAGGCCGATCGCGATCGGGCGGCCCTGGTCGTCCTGCACCTGAACCGCGGGACCGTTGAAGCCGAGGAGCTGCCAGACCTGCTCCATCGTCAGCGCGACGGGGCCCTCGACGACCTGCTTCTCGACCGCCTGCCCGTTGGGCCCGAGCGGGATGAGCACCATCGCGTTGCCCGGCACTCCGTTCGGGAACGCGGTGATGGGCGCGAGGATGGCAGCGCCACCTTGAATGGCGACGGCGCCCTCGCCCTCGGCAGCGTTGGGGTTTTGCGGGTTCGGCTGGGGAGTGGGCTGGGTCATGGGAAGGGCGCGGACCGTAGCACGGAACTCGATCGATGAAACTGGTCGCCGGGGCTCCTTCCACCGCGCGCCCTTGCGGGTGGGCCGCAGCGGAGAGCGGCCACGCTTTCCTGCGGCGGCCTGGGGCGGCGCGCGTCGTCGCGCGTCGCCCAAAGCATTGAGACGAGCGCGAGACGAGCCTGGGGGCGCTGTAGGTGGTTGAACGCGCGGCATGAAAGAAGAGCCCTGGGTCTTCTCCCCCGTCCGCGCCTGAGACCGCCGGAGCCGCGTGCGCGCCCGCGCCGGCCCCGCTCTCCGCCCGGCACCCGGCTCGCTAACCGCGTGGCCGGAGCGGGTGGGCTGGTCGAGCGGCAGGACGATGGCAGGAGCCAGATCGTCAATCTCCGTGACGACATCGGGCGGCGGCTCGTTGCGAACGGCGAGGGCGTGCTGCTCGACACTACGAAGGATCTGCACGGCGCGGGAACACCTCCGAGCCCTCACATCAGTCTCGTGCCGATCCCATCACGCCCCCCGATGCCACCGATGCCACGCATCGGAATAGCGCCGGATGAGCCCGAGCAACACGTGATCAGCCTCCACTGCACGGGGTCGGAGGCCAAGTGTCAAAGCGCGTTCCATCCTCCGTACAGCGTCAACATGGCGACGCCAACGCCGACGAAGGCGAGCGCGAGCAGCGCGCTGACCACCTGCGCTGCGCGGAACCCAAAGGTGTTGGCGATCCACGCCAGGTTCAGACGACCACCGCCCCCCTCAAAAACCCAACCCCATTTGAGAAACGTACCGATGAGCAGCACCACGCCAAGCACGAGCGGCAACCAGCCGAATTGCCCCGGATTGGCCTGAAAGTAGTCTTTAGCCTCGTCGATGAGCTCGGGCTTTTGCGTGCTGGACGTTGTTGGCGTGGATTCGACTCCAACCGCGACCGCGGAAGCTTTAGGAGAAGCAGTGGTGGAAGAAGGCATCGAGCTCGACGGCTAGCACCGAGTGCCAGCGTTCGGGAAGACTGGTGGGGCTCCCCCCGGTCGACCGATGTTTTCCACCTGCGCTCGGCGTCAGGATCCCGAGACCGGTGCCTATCATGTGGCAGGCGCGAGCCTCGTTCTTCGCAATCGAGCGGAGAAGCGATGCTCCTCTCGAGCAGCCGCTCGACGAGCTTCAGGGGTACCCCTCTTGACGTCGGAATGGATTTCGACGCGGCTGGTCGGGCCAGATCGACAGGCGGCCCAGACCGGCGAACGACCTCCGGCGAGTTGAAGAAGCTGCCCGATAGGTGACATGACGCGAAGCTCCGTCACCTCGATGTCTCCGTCGTCCAGCGAAGGCTGAGAAGGACGCGACGACCGGGGAGCGGGTAGTCGAACAGATCGCCGGCCGGCGCCCGCACCCGCCCGAGCGCGCCCGGATATTCGACGACTCGGAAGTCGAAGATGTTTCGCACGTCGAGCGTGAGCGAGAGGCCGGGCACCCACGGCATCGCCACCCGAACACCTGCACCGTGGAAGACCCGGAGCGGCACCTCGATGTTCGCGGTGACGTCGGCGAGGATCCCGGCCACGGCATCGACACCGTAGCGAAGCCGGACCGGTCCACGGGCCCATGAGAGATCCCCGATGAAGTCATGCGCGGGTCGGCCGGGCAGCGGAGGGCGAAAACACGTGGTCCCCTCGAACCGGCACTCGCTCTCGTTCGCGGTCGCGAGCGCCGTATGCGAGGCCCTCGCCTCGAAGCCGAACGCCGCGAGGCGGAGCTCGCTCTCGATCCCGAAGAGGCGCGCGCGTCCGATGTTCGTCGCCTTCGCTCTCCCGTTCGCTCCGGCGTAGACGAACGTGATCAGATCCTCGGCCCACGTCGCGAAGCCCACCGCCTCGGCATGCAGACGGACGGGCCCGAGCCGCCTCGTTGCACGTGCGCCCGCGTCGGCGGTGAATGCCGACTCCGGCTTCAGCCTGGGATCGCCGATGAAGGCGCCTCGGTTACCGTAGCGCTCGAGAAAGCTCGGCGGCCTCGCAACGAAGCCTCCATGGGATGCCAGGATGACCGGGCCGATCGGCAGCTCGATGCCGAGGTTCCCGGTCGGTCGCTCCTCCGTCGCGCTCGTGCCGTCGTCCGCGGTGTCGACCCACAGGTCACCGCGCGCGCTCGCCGCGATCGTCATCGCGCCCAGCAGACGCGTGCTCGCGTCGATCGCGACGCCACCGTTGGTCCGACGCGCCCCGGGCGGTGCGGTGGTCCCACCGACCCACGTTCCAGGAGCGAAGCGCTCGGCGCTACCGTCCACCCGGAGCTCGACGTTCGTATTCTCGGCCGTTCGCACGCGCCAGCCCGCGCTGCCGCCGGCGGCGATGATCGCGTCGTCGGTGTGCGTCGGGTTGAACGTGCTTCGCGCGCTGATCGGGCTGTCCTTCAGCGAGAGCCCTTCGCGCCGTCCCCAGGCGCGGACGCCGAACGTCCCTTCGCGTACGGGCACAGTGAGCTCGAGCGCGGAGACGAGCCGCGACGAGTCGAGGCGCTGGTAGGCGGTCGGCATGCGATGCGAGCCGGGCAGCTCCTGTCGTCGCGCTTGGGCGAGGCCGGTGATCGTGAGCGCACCGCCGGTGGACGCGCCGACGCGCACCGGGATCGCCACCGACGCGAGCCCGGCAACCGCCGCATGTCCCGCGTTCTGCCTCGTCGTGAACACATCGCGGCCTGCATCGAGCGTCGCCTCACGGTCGAGGTAAGCGAAGTCGTCGTCCGATCGCGACGCGCTCAAGCCCGTCGCGATGCGCACGCCGTCGCGATCGCCGCGCACGTCGCCGAGCCGTATACGCTGAGACCCGAACGAGCCGGCGGCGGTCCAGACGTCGGTGCGCTCCGGAGAGCGCGGCGACGGCGGATCGATCACGAGCGTGCCCCCGAGCGATCCTCGCCCGAGCGACGCGGGCGCGAACGTGCGGTGGACGCGCGCCTGCGCGCCGGGCCAGAGCGGGAGCGTCGCCAGGTCGAGCGTGGGGTCGGCGCCGCCCGAGAGCGGCACTCCCGCGAGGTACACGGCGATCTGCGTCGAGCTCGAGCCACGGATCGACAGCGTCGCGAAAGAGTCGTCGGCCCCGAGCCTCCTCACGTGCACGCCCGGGAGCGGCTCGACGAGGCTCGCCGCGTCGGTGATCTCGCGAGGCGAGTCCTCGATCCGCGCGCGCGACACGAACCCCCCCGCCTGACGCCCGCGGACGAGCACCTCATCATCGCGCTCGTCGCGCTGGTCGCTCGCCTCGTCACGCTCGACCTTCGCGGCGCCGGTGCCGGCCGGCGGAGCGCTCGTGTCCGCCGGACCACCGGCGGCTCGTGCGTCCGCACCCGCCGTCGAGAGGGCGACGAGGACGAGCGCGCCCGCCGGCGCTCGAAGCGGGCGACGAGCATCGCAGAGCGCGAGCCGAGCTCTCGTCGGATCGACGGAAGGCGCTCCAGGTGCGCGGCGCGTTCGACGAGAGACCCCGGGCATACGGCCGCTCCGCTCTACCATGGCGCTTTCTCCGGGTGGGGACCCGATCAAGCGCATCCGTCGCGCGATCGCGCGGGGTGGACAGTTGGCTTCAGCGCTTCTGGCACGGCTTCGAAAAACCGAGCTAAGCTCCGAGCATGTCCGTTGCGTACGCCCTGATCGCCATCCTCGGGCTTGCAGTGTTGATGGTGGTCCACGAAGGCGGGCACTACCTCGCCGCACGCCGCTTCGGCATGCGCGTGACGAAGTTCTCGATCGGCTTCGGCCCTACCCTCTGGAAGCACCGGCCGAAGGCGAGCCCGACGACGTTCCAGATCGCGATCGTTCCGTTCCTCGCCTACGTGCAGATCGCAGGGCTGAACCCCTACGAGGAGATCGACCCGAAGGATCCCGGGAGCTACGCGAACGCGTCGCTCTGGGGCCGCATCGTGACGATCGCCGCCGGTCCGCTCGCGAACTATCTGTTCGCGTCCGTCCTCATGTTCTTCGGCTTTCTGCTCGGCGGAAACCACGTGGTCGACGAGACGAGCATGCGCGTGAACATCGCCCCCGAGGGCCCCGCCGCTCAGGCAGGCATCCAGAAGGGCGACCGGATCATCGCGGTGAACAGCGAAGGGATCCGTGACTGGGATCACCTGAAGCAGATCGTCGGCGCACACGCGGGCGAGAAGGTCGACATCGAGATCGAGCGTGGCGAAGAGCGCCTGCACGTTTTCCCCACGCCGATCGGCGACGACGGCGACACCAAGGGCAAGATCCTCGTCGGCCCCTATACCACGTGGCAGCCGGTGACGGCGGGCCAGGCCGCGGTCCTCAGCGTCACCGAGCCGCCGAAGGTGGTCTACAGCGTGATCAGGGGCATCGGACGCATGATCGCGGGCAAGGAGAAGCCCGAGCTCGCCGGCCCGGTCGGGATCGTGAAGGAGACCGCCTCGGCGGCGAGGGGCGGCGCGCACACCTACCTGAAGATGCTCGGCGCGCTCAGTGCGTACCTCGGAGCGTTCAACCTGCTCCCGCTGCCCGCGCTCGACGGCGGACGCCTCATCTTCCTCATGTTCGAGGCGGCGTCGCGCCGGCGCGCCGACGCCAAGGTCGAGGCGAAGGTCCACGCCATCGGCCTCCTGATGTTCCTGACGCTGATCGCGTTCGTGACGTTCGGCAGCGACGTGCCGGCGCTGTTCCGCAAGTAACCGCGCTCATCGCGCGGCGCGTCTTCTACTTTCGGAGCTTCTGGGCCATCTGCTCACCGAGCGCGGCCGAGCGCGTCGTCGCGGCCTCGACCGCGTCGATCAGCGTGCGGCGCAGACCGCCGGACTCGAGCGTGTGGAGTCCGGCGATCGCGGTTCCTCCCGGGCTCGTGACCATGTCCTTCAAGCGCCCCGGATGCTCACCGGTCTCGAGGAGGAGCTTCGCGGAGCCGTAGACGGTCTGCGCTGCGAGGAGGAGCGCGGTGTCACGGTGGAGGCCCACCTTCACGCCACCGTCGGCAAGCGCCTCGATCATGAGCATCACGTACGCGGGCCCGCTGCCGGAGAGCCCGGTCACGGCGTCGAGGAGCGACTCGTCGAGCGTGACGACGCGGCCCACCGCAGCGAAGAGCTCGTGCGCGACCTCGAGATCCGCTTCCGTCGCGTGCGTCCCGGGCGCGATCGCGGTCGCGCCCGCGTCCACCGTCGCCGGCGTGTTCGGCATCGTACGCACGACGCGCGTGCCGTCCGGGAGGCGCGCCTCCATCGCCGAGACGGGCACTCCCGCGGCGACCGAGACGACGAGCTGCTCCGGCCGCACGTCCTTGCCGATCGCGGCCAGCACCTTGTCGATGACCTGAGGCTTCACCGAGAGCACGACGACGTCAGCGTCGCGAACGAGCTCGTGGTTGTCCGTCGTCGTACGAACGCCGTGCATATCGTGGAGCGTCCGAAGGCGCTCCTCCTTCACGTCGCTGACGATGATCCTCTCGGGCGGGACGACCTTCGAGTGCAAGAGTCCCTTCACGAGCGCTGCAGCCATGTTGCCGCCGCCGATGAAACCGAGCGTCTTCTTCATCGCGTTCTCCGGTACGTACGCTACTCCGCCCCCATCGGGAAGGCTGCAGGAGCGAGGACGTCGTTCACCCATTCGTCCACGCCGAGGCGCGGCTTGGCGCCGTCCTCGCCCAGGTCCTGTGCGATGCGATCGTGACGCGCGCGGAGGAGCGCCCGCCGCGCGATGGACGGGTCGTCGTAGAGCGCCGCCGCCCACGCGATGCCGAGGACCATGTTCTTGTCCTCGCCGGAGAGCTGCGTGTAGCGCCGCGCCAGCGTGACCTTCGCGCCATGGCCGACCTGCGCCATCACCTCGTCGCGGTAGCGCTTCGGGATCATGATCGCGCCGCTCTTCGCCGCGAGCGTGACGCCGTGCCCGGGCATCCGATCCGAGAGCACGAACCGGATCGCGTCGACCACGGCCTGCCCGGCCAAGCGTCGAGCTTCGACCTTCTGCACGACGTCGTTGCGAAGGCCCTCGAGGTCCATCGCGGGGAAGTTCAGCTTGTTCGCGACGACGCGGATGATGTGCTCCTCGCGCGGATCGAGCGAGTCCCAAACCGCGGCGAGCCAGGCGCCGCGCAGGAGGGCCTTCGCGAAGGCCGGCTCGACGTCGCCGTAGACGTCGAGCTGCTCCACCGGGATCGGCGCCTCGGCGTAGAGCGGCTGGGCGTCTTCGTCCGGGAGGCCGAGCGACGCGACCAGACTCGCGACGGTACGTTGCTCCTCGTTGTCGAGCGGGCCGTCGGCGACGTACACGGCGCGGAGCACGCGCGTCGCGAGCGTCCCGAGCCGCTTCACGCGGAGCACGTCCTTCTCGCTCGGCTTCGACGAGAAGAGCGAGCGAAGGCCGCGCGCGCCGACCTCGAGCGTGACCTTCTCGCGGAGCACATCGGCCATCGGCATCCACGCCGGCGGGAAGATCGGCGCAGCCGCACGCGTCATCTCGACGAGCCAGTGGTCGAGCTCGCTCGACATCGTGTTGAGGCGATGACCAGCGAGGATCGCCTGATAGGCCTCGCCGCGGCGGCGCCCGAGGCCCTCGAGCATGTTCGGACCTCCACCGGTCGACAACCCGAAGATGGCATCCTCGGCAAGGGCACCGAGGAGTCTCCCGAGGGCAGCCAGGTTGGGATCGACCATCGGGGCGTAGGCGTCGAACGTCATCACCCGAGAAACCTAATGCATCGAGTCCATCGGAACGATGGGAATCAACGCGGGCCGACGGCCCACCTCTGCGGGTGATCGGAAGGCGAGCCCCAAGCCTCGATGCCCCGGCGTGGCCGGGCTCCCTCGCGTTTCTCGAGGTCCGAAGCGATCACCGTCCTGCGAGGAACTTGGCCCAACGCCGCGCTCTTCTTAGGGTCGCTCCATGCGCATCCTCGGAGCTGCCGGCCTCTCGCTCGTCTGGGCTGGGCTCTTCGCCGTCGGCTGCCTCGACCTGCAGCAGGGCACGGACGGCGAGGACGGCGGCGCGACCGCGGCCGACGGCGGAGCCGACTCCGCCTCCCGCATCGTCGGCGGCGGATGCGGGACCGAGCAGAGCACCGGCGCTCAGCTCTGCATCGCGACCTCGCAGTGCCCGAACGTCGTCGTCGACACGCAGGCGATGCCGGGCTGCGGGTTCCGGATCCGCGGCGGAGTAGTCGACCTCGTCTGCGCGTGCGGGACGGCGATCTGCCCGATGGGCATCTTCTCGACCTGCGCGGAGGCCGCCCAGCTACTGGCGAACCAGACCGAGCAAGGCGTCTGCGTGCAGGTGGCGGAAGGCCGCTGCATGGAATCGTCGAGCGGATCTACGAGCAGCAGCAGCAGCAGCGGGTCCTCGAACGGCGGCAATCCGGCCTGCGACCGGCAGTGTATGAAGGACTGCGGCGGCGGCGAGGCCTGCGCGACCGTCTGCAACTGCAACTGATCCGCGCCGCTGAATCGACTGGTAGCGGCTCTCGCATCACCATCGGAGCGTCGCCGACGACGAGCTGTCGCCGGAGATCGGCGAGGGTGCCGTTCCATCGGCGGCCCTGCCGATCAAGGCACGCGCGGCCGGCTCTCGCAAAGGTCATCGCGAAGGCCTCACGCGCGCGTGCGTCGTGTCAGCTCTGGTACGCCTGCTTCACGACCGGATCGGCGAGGGTCATGAGCGCCCAGATGCCGACGAAGATGTTCAGGTAGCAGCAGCTGCCGGTGCACGGGACCATGCTCGCGATGACCGCGACGTAGGCCATCGTGCGGTTCTCGAGGCGCATCATCTTCAAGAACGCCCAGATGCAGAAGGCGCTGAACAGCATGCCAACGACGTTCATCACAGCGCCCACTGCGCCGCCCATGATGCGCTGAAGCTCGTCGCCATCGCCCGACGCAACGCCGACGCCCGTTCCGACGATGTTCATGATCAGGCTCAGGAGCTGCATCGCCGCCCCGAGCCCCGTGCAGACCATCATCACGATCGCGGGCGCCTTGATTTTCGCCTCTGCAGCGCTTCGATCGCCAAACGGCGGCGGCGGGCCGCCAAAGCCCGGAGGACCACCGTAGCCCGGAGGAGGGCCGCCGAACCCGCCGGGAGGAGGGCCACCGAACCCGCCGGGAGGAGGGCCGCCGAACCCGCCGGGAGGCGGTCCGAATCCACCTCCGGGAGGTGCTCCGGCCCCGCCGGGCGGCCCGTAACCGCCCGCGGCGGAGATGGAGGGAGCGACAGGACCTTCAGCACCAAGTGTCATGCGCTTTGACTCTAAAGGGACCGCCGCCGGTCGTCATCTGGTTATCGGTCAGTACCTCGGCGCGCCGTGATCGCACGATTGGGCGAGTCTGCGCTGTCCCAGGATTTTGGAGAGATAGCTTCAACGCTCGCGCACACCGGCGTGAGGTGCTCGGACCTCACCGATCGATGCGCGCAGCGTCGTGCAAGGTCCCGCGACGTTCGCCTTCGACTCTTCGTGAGGCGGACGATGTCCCCGGCCCTCGCTTTCGCGGTCGGCTGCCGCATGTCCGAGGTCGGACGAGGCAGTCTTCGGCGGTTTGCATGGAAAAGGAAGGTCCGCGGACCTTCCCTTTCGACATGCGTGTCGTCCGTGAAGGTCCTCGGACCTCGGCTACCGATGCACGTGTCGTTCACGATGTCCCGGGACCTAAGTACGTCCTCGGTTCTGCCGGTGACGACAGGTGTCAGGCGGTCGGTGCGGCCGGTGTGGGCGCCTCGGGCGGCGGTGCCTCGACCGGCACTCCGCTGCCGCGCCGCCCCTGCGCCTGACGGAACTTGTCGACCGGGCTGACGGCGTGGCGGACGGCGGCGAGCGAGGATGGGTCGTCGTCGGCGTAGGCGAGCAGCTGGACGTTGTACGCCCCGATCGCCGCCGTGAGCTTGCGGAGAGGCTCGTCCAATGCGGGGACCGTCTCTCGTACGGCACCTGCCTTCGTGATCCCGAGGCCCTCGCCATAGCTGTGGTGCGCCTCCTGTACAGCCACGAGGAACTCCTTGCCTGCAAGGCCGTCGATCGTGGCCCCGAGCTTCCGCTCCTCGATCACGTCGAGCCGGCGCTGGCTCTCGGCGTGCTCGGCGATGTACGGCAGCTTCAAGAACGCCAGCCCGTCGGGGAAGAGCAGCTTCAATACCTCGCCCGCACGCGCCTGCTTGTCGGCGTGCTCGTCGAGCGCTTCCCAGGCGGCGACGCGCTCGTGGAGCGCCGCCCAGCGGAGATCGAGCTTTCGATCGAGGGGACGCAGATCGGAGAGCTCCTCGACGCGCACACGCTGTCGCCACGCGCCTTCGAGCGCCTGTACGGAGGTGTGCATCCGCTTCGCGGCCTTCGTCACCGTCGCCGGCGCGTCCTTCGGCACGAGGGCGAGGAGCATCTTGCCGAGGCTGATCGCGTTTGCGACATCGAGTCGGGGCAAGCGCAGGTACGCCATCGGATCGAGATCGTCGGTCATGAAATCCCCCTAGCTGGTCTGGCAGTGCCAGGCGTCCAATCCTGCACGCATTCGCAGGAATGGCAAGACACGGAGGAGGTCCCGAGTGACGGCCCAACCTCCGTGCCTTCGCCCATCCGCAGGTCGTGTCCGCGTCTCGTCCTCGCTACGCGCCGCCAGCGTGGAGCACTGCAACTGATCAGGTCACGGCGTCGTCGTGACCTCGATGTCGTCCCAGCGCACGATCCAGGGCTTGGCGCCTGCCTCACCGTTAGCCGAGAAGCCCCCTCCGACGCGAAGCTCGATTGGACCGCTCGCCTCGGAGACGCTCCATGACGAGGGGCTCGGCACGGCGAGGTCGCGCTCGAAAGCGAGCGTGCTTTCAGTGGACGCCGCTCGAGATGAACCGCGCGAGCAGGACCGACCCGATCGCGGCGAAGACAACTGCCACGACGATGCATATCGCGAGCTCCGTACGACTCAGCCCCCGGATGCGCCGGCCCACACCCGTCGTCACTTCGCGTTCCGTTCGCCGCTTGCGTGGCGCGGGCGCTCCCGATGTGTATCCCAGCCGATCGCTCGCGCGGGGGGACCATGCGAGGACCGGCGTTCGAGGCCGCCCCTGTCGCGCCATGGGGACCGTCGAGGTCTGCTTGAGAGGAGCTACGACGACCGACTCCGTAGGCAGCATCACGTCCGTTGACTTCGGCGGCAAATGAGGTGCGAGATGGACGCGCGCCGCGAGCGCACCATTCGAGGTGAGCTCTCCGTCGTCGGCGGGCTGCACCCTCCACTCCCGGTTGGGCAGGTGCGGAGCGCGAACGATGTCCTCGACGTTCATGTCCGGAATCGTTTGCTCGTCGGCCATGGCGAACAGGTCGGCGTCCGTCGCGACATGTGCGGCCTCGTCGCTCCTGTCGCGCGCTGGCTGACCGGTCGGATCGGTATCGTGATCCGCCCTCATCGGTTCCCCCGGCTCAAGACGGCGGACGATCCGACGACGCGCCGTGCCGCTCGTCGCATGTCCACATCGCTCTGCTCGTATTTCCCCTGCTTCCTCGTGAGCATCGAGTGGCCCTTCCCTCCACCGACTTCGCTGATGGCTATGAGCAGCTACGTGGCCTCACACTCGAAACCGTCGGCGGAACGACCAGCGCGGATGCGCCGGTCGGAACGACGGAAAACCGTGCTCCTGCGCTTCATCTTACGGCGCGCGCGGTTCTTCCGGCCGCGTCGTGCCCGCGACAGCTGCCCCCTTTCGGACGACTTCCCCAGAAGTCCCCCTTCTCACGTCCATACCAGAATGTTCGCGACCTGCGCATAGGAAACAGAGCGCGTGCGGACCTGGACGATCTGGCGAGCGCTGTCGAGATGCGCTGTCGTGCTGGACCGGTATGCTCGGAGGGGTCGTCCGCCACGAGCTACGACGATGGTGCTCAGGTCGGCGTTCTTCGAGAAGCCGCGCGCCGGTGGTTCGCAGATCGCGCCCGCGGGCTCGGCGGCGCCCGAGTGTTGGATCGGGCTCCTCAATCAGTCCCTGTAAAACCGCCTTGGGACCATCTCGGGAGCGACCACGAGAAGGGGAGCCTCCTCGCGCGCGCCTACGCATTGGCAGGAATGGCAAGACACGGACGCCGCGCGTGAGAAGACGGCGACGAAGCGATCAGTCGAAGAGCCCGTTCGCCAGCGCGCGTTCGTACGCGCGGCGGAGCGCATCGTGCCCGGGCTCGAGACCTTCGTGCAGATCGTCGCCGCCGAAGACGGCACGCACCAGCCGGCTTCCGGTCTCGTCGACGCATGCCTCGCGGAACGCGCCGAGGACGCGCTCGTAGCTGTCGGGGGCGAGGTTCCGCCGTACCGCGATCACGTCCGTCGGGATCGGGCCATACGTCCCGAGCACGCGCACGCGAACGCCTTCGAGCTTCGACCAGCCGCCTTCGAGCACCACCTCACCGGCCTCGGATGATCGGGCGTAGGTCCCGGCCACGTCGCACGCGCCTCGTGACAGCGCGAGCAGCACGTCACGATGACTGCCGTAGAATGCCTCCGACTGGAAGGTCGCCGCCGGGTCCATGCCCGCTCGTGCGAGCTCGATCCGCGGAACGACGAAGCCGGCGGCGCTCCAAGGGTCGACCCAGCCGGCGCGCGTACCGGACAGGTCGGCGAGCGCCTCGACCTTCGAGTCCTCCGGGACCACGATCGCCGCCGCGTAGGTCGTCCTTCCCTCGCGCACGATGCTGCCGATCGGATTCACCGCCTCGGCGAGCCAGGCGTAGGCGACCGGCGGGAGCCACGCGACGTCGCTGCTGCCATCGCGCACGCTCGCCGCGAGCGCCTGATACGTCGGCGCCGTCTTGCGCTCCAGATCGACCCCGGCATGCGCTCGCATCCACGCCGCGAGCTCGTCGAATGGGGCGCTCGCTTCGCTCTCGGGCGACGTGGCGACCAGCCCGAACACGAGACGCGTGACGTGCGACGAAGGCATCCTTCGACTATGCCGGAACGGGGCACCGGATCGCCACGCGATCCGCACTGGAATCGGGCGCCGCGCATGAGCTTCGCGGCTCGACGGCCCTGGCCTCGAGGCCGACACGCACGCTCAACGATGACGTCACCGGCGGTCCGAGCTGACGAACCATCCCCCGCGTATTGGGCGCTACTCCCAGTCTGCGGTGTAGTTGTCGAAGAGGATCCGCCACTCCTGCCCGTCTGCCGACGCAAACCCAGTTCCGATGGTGAGGTCGAAGGTGTCCGGGACGAAGAGATTCGCGTCGAGCGTCTGCTTCGCGGCGATGCTCCCGTCGAGCCGGACGGTCACGGTTCGCGGGCTGCTCGCGTAATCGATCTCGATGTCGACGCGCGTCCACGTGTCGAAGGTCGGGTTGCCCGCGAGGTTGGTCGCCTTCTCCGAGAGGCCGCCGTCGGCAAGGACGCTGGGCGTCGCCAAGCGCACCGAAGAACTAGAGGTTCTCAGCTGGAGGTAGACGTACTTCGTCGCCTCGGGCATCGACCGGTTGACGGCAACGTAGCCAATCTCGGCGTACTCGCCACGCTTCTCGACCCGCACGTCGAAAGCCGTGCGGAGCTTGCCGAGCGGCATCTCGTACGTTCGTCGAAGGTACGCCGACTCGCCGCTCTGGCCCGAGGTCCCGGCGAGCAGCGCGTAGGGAGCCGAACGCACGTCGGAGTCCGCCCGCGTGAGGACCGTATTCGAAGCAACGGACGTCCACCCGGGAGCGAGCTGGGCGGGATCGTCGAAGTCCTCGCAGACCTTCGGCACCGGATCCTGCCGCTGACACCAGCGCCGCGTGTCCACGTCCGCGTCGGCGATGCCGCCGTCACTCCCCCCGTCGCTCACGTCCGGACCGTCGGCTCCCTTCACGGCACCGCCGGAAAAGCCGTCGAGCGCAGTACCGAGCGAGCAGCTGGCCGCGCCGATACCCAGCGCGAGCGACGCGAGGAAGAACCACGAGCGGACACGGCTACGTCGAGTCCGCGGCGCGCGACCTTCCAGCATGGGAAACACTGTACCACGCCTCGTAGCGAGCTTCGTGCCGCCGACTCGCACGCTCCCGCGGCCTCGTGCGCACCGCCGCGCTCACGCCGGCGGTCACGCCCCGAGGCGCGCGAGGGCTCGCCGGAGACCGTTACGGTGCTGCCGGCGCCGCCGCGCACGTCCCGTTCGACCGAAAGCGAACAACGAGCTGCCGCGTGAGCGCTTCCACGAACGCGCCGAGATCGGCGATCTCGGTCTTGTCGCCGGTCGCATAGGGGGCACCGGTCGCCCGCAGCGCCTCGAGCGGCTTGCCGCGAAGCTCTGCGAGGGTGATGACGCCGTCGTTGTCCGCATCGGCGGCGAAGATCGCATCGCCGCGGAGCGCGCCGCCCGCGAGATCGTCGCGGAAGAGCACGTCGCCGCCCATCACGACGTCGGCCGTGTCGTTGCCGTCGGGTGGCACGACGAGCCCGCGAACGACGGTGCCGTTCACGTTCGCGTTGCAGTCCTTGTAGAGCGTGTCCGTGGAGAAGCCCCACTTGAACGCCTTGGAGACGCCCGCCTTCGATGCCTTACCCTCGACGTAGAGCGCGAGGCCGTCCTTCTGCATCATGTCGCGGTCGGCCTCCTTCACGGGAAGGGCGACCGCCGTCTCGGTCTCCGGGTCGACCGTCGCCGGACCGATCCGAAGGGTCACGTCTTCCCATGGTCGTGCCGTCCGAACCGTCGCGCTGAGGAGCGACTTCGGTGCGGGTGCGACCTGATCGATGATCTGCGACGTCGCCGATGCGGCGAGCACCTCATCGTCCCCCGCGACCTCCACGGAGGTGACGTGCACGAGGAAGCGGTCGTACTTGACGAGCCAACCGTCGGAGGTGGTGAAGTCCTTCTCCGCCGTCGGCGCGGTGGTGGTGATGTCCATGCTGCCGAGCTTCTGGAACGACGGATCCTCGTCGCAGGCAGCGACGAGACACGCCGTGAGCGCGGAGATCGTGATGAAGGCGCGGGGTGCGTTCATGGTCTCTTTGCCTAGAAGCTGAGGGTGACCGAGGCGAGGAAGGTACGTCCGTTCTGGACGATCTGCCGTTGGCGAAACTCGCCGCTCGGGATGATGGCGTAGTGCCAGTCGAGGGCGTTGTAGACGCCGAGGTTGTAACGCATGCCCATCTTCTCGACTTCGCCCGAGAGCACGAGATCCCATACGACGCCCGGATCCGTCCGGTCCTGGGGAGCGTCGGTCGCCTTCTCGTTGCGATCGGGGCGCGGGCCTTCGATCGTCAGGCGCGTCATGCCCATCAGCGTGCGGCCGAGGATCGGCATCGCGCCGCGGACGGACGCGAGATGCTCGAGGGAGTTGGCAACGTCGCGAAGACCGCCACCGCTCGTGTACTGGGCCTTCTGGTACGAGTACGTCGCGGCGAGCATCCAGCCCTGGCGCCATTCGCGACGCGCCTCCGTCTCACCGCCGAAGATGAGGACGTCAGCGGGGGAGTTCTGATACTGGACGATGCCGGGCGCGATCTCGTTGAGGACGACGAGATCGGAGACGAGGTTCGTGTATCCGGCGACCGTACCGGTGACGGTCTGGGAGAAGCGATGGGTGAGCTCCGCCTCGCCCGAGTAGATCTGCTCGGGGCTGAGCTGCCTCGGTGGGACCTGGAAGGGCGCCGTGTAGTGGAGCTCGTAGACGCTCGGAGCGCGGAAGGCCTTCGCTCCCATGATCTTGAGCACGCCGCCTTCGTACGGCTTCACGATGAAGGCGAGCCGCGGGTTCGTCGCCGGAAGGAGCTCGAACTTCGGAAGGCTCGAGTAGTAGTCGAGCCGCGCGCCGGCCACGACCTTGAGCCTGGGCAGCGGTGAGATGTCGGCGTTCAAGTAACCGGCGCCCACGGTGAACGGATCGTTGCGACCGGCTCGGCCCGCGTCGTCGAGGACGTACGCGCCGGCGTCGTTGACGCCGACCTGACGCGTCGCGAAGTGCTGCACGATCTCGCCGCCGGCCGTGAGGCGGAGCGTCGAGCTCGGCGTGTAGACGAAGCGCTGCTCGAGGCCGCCCCAGCGCCCGCGATACGAGTCGCGTGACGCGCCTTCCTCCCGCGGGAAGTAAGGCGTGTAGCCGTCGAAGTTGTACATGTTGAAGTGACCGCGGCTGAGCGACTGCAGGCTCTTCGTGAGCTGCGGCTCGAATCGGGCCTCGATCATTCCGCGGGTGTCGCCGAACCGCGCGCGCGGGTGATCGAAGATCGCCCCGTACTCGCCGGTGGGGAGGAACTTCTTACGCGAGTTGAGGAACCACTGGACCGTGAGCGCCTTGTACCAGGCGCGTCCCGTGATCATCCCGCCGTACTGGCGATCCGTCCCGCGGGTGATTCCGTCGGAGGGAAGGCCGTTCGCCTTCTTCTCGGCGTTCGGATCGCTGGGGTCGAAGTCGTATTCGGCGAAGTAGAACTCACGCTGCGCGCCGCCCTGGACACCGGCCACCGTCGCCCAGAAGCCGGCCTCCGGTGAGAAGCGGACGACTCCGGTGGCGCGCCCGCGACCGAGGCCGTATTCGAAGGTGCCGACGGACGCCTCGGCGTGCGTCGGCTGGTTGCGCGAGCGCGTGACGAGGTTGATGACGCCGAAGAACGCGCTCGAGCCGTAGAGCACGGAGCCCGGGCCACGGACGATCTCGATGCGCTCGATGTCGTCGATGTCGAGACGCCCGTCGGTGCCGACGTACGACGACCAGATGTAGTTGTCGTTCATCGGCTGCCCGTCGAGGAGGACGAGCACGCGGTTTCCGTAGTCTCCGGGGCGCGAGAACCCGCGGAAGCCGATCGTGCTGTAGCTCCGATCGTCGGAGAGATAGAGCCCGCGTACGCCACGGACGGCTTCGGCGACCGTCGGATAGCCCATCGCACGCAGCTCCTGCGTCGAGATGATCGTGACCGAGGCCGGCGCGTCCTCGACGGACTCCGTCGTACGCGACGCGGCGCTGACCTCTTCGACGAAGGCGAGCTGCGCGTCGATCTTCGTCTCCTGCCGCGTCGAGACGTCGATCGCCTGGACGAACGGGCGATAGCCCTGCTGCGTGACCTTGATCGTGTGCTTGCCGACCGGCACGCTGAGGACGGCCGGAGTGAAGCCAACGGGCTGGTCGTCGATCGTGATCAGCGCGTCGCGCACGTCGCTGGCAACGACGACGGCGCCGGTGTGCGACGAGAGGCGGGCGCGGACGGGCGTGACGGCGTTCGGCGGGATCTCGGCCGTGATCTCGCTCGTCTGGAAGCCCTCCTTCACCACGAAGAAGGTGTGCCGGCCCGGCGCCACCTGGAGCGTGCACGGCACCGTGCACGCGACGGGGCCCTGCTCGTCGTCGACTTTGATCTGCGCGCCCGGCTCGCCCTCGATCTTCGCCGTGCCCAGGATCTGCTTGAGCTTCAGCTCGACCTTCACCTCCTTGCCGATCTTGAGGTCGATGACCTCGGACTCGGCGGGCTCGTAGCCGGCCTTCTCGACGATCACCTTGCGGCGACCACTCTCGAGACCGAGCGTGCGCGGGGCATTGCCACGCGGGCCGAGGTCCTTGCGATCGAGATAGACCGTCGCGCCAGGCGGATCGGTCTCCACCTTCAGGATGGCAACGTTCGGGGTGATGCGCGTGAGCGCGTCCTCGACGCGCTTCTTCGCCTGAAGCGATGTCTCGCCCTCGAGCGCGAGGACGTAGTAGCGATACGCGTCGGGAGCACGCCGTAGCTGCTCGTAGGTGCGCGCGATGTTGAAGAGCACGTTCTTGTTCGCGACGAGCCGGTTCGACGCGAGGAAGTGCTCGAGCGCTCCCTTGTAGTCGCCGACTTCGTAGCGCTCGGCCCCTAGCTGGAACTGGAGGTCGGCCTCGTCGGCGACGTCGTCGGCGCGTGCAGGCCCGGCGGCGAGCAACGTTGCGAACAGCACGGGAAGGAGTCGGCGGAGCGAGCGACAAGCCCGCTGCGCACGCGAAGGTTCATGAACGATGTTCATCTCGGGATCTCAGGCTCCTGCTGTCCCCCACCGAGACCATCGAGCGACGCGCCGCTGCTTCCCGCCACCCCTGCTCGGCCGAACGTCTAACGGTTATACGGCGAAGGTCGTCAGTACACGAAAAATCGAGGAGCGCCGAAGGCGCACATTGGCGGGTGGCTGGGGCGCGAGCCCCAAGTTCGAGGAGGGCCGAAGGCCCACCGCTGCGGGAGGTTGGGGCGCGAGCCCCGAGCTCAGCTCCTCATCGTTCACGCCGGATCTCGGTCTCGGTGGACGGCGGCGGCGTGGGCACGGACTTCGGCTCGGCCGCCTTCGTGCCCGGCGTCCGCACGACACGAGGAGGTGTCGGGCGCGCGCGAGCCGGAGCCGTCACCTGGGACGGCGCGTGCGAGGGATTCGCCGTCTCCGTGGCGGTCGCGCCGCTTCCCGGCGCCGGCTCGTCGCTGGCGGGCGGCGCGGGCGTATCGACCGGCGACGGGTCGAGCGTCGACGCAGCGGTCGCCGCTCGTGCGGCCTCTGCTGGCTCCGTCGCCGGCGACGCACGAAAACGCGTGATGAGCGCGAACGCGCTGCCGGCGAGCCCGAGGACCACGCACGCGAGCGCGAGCCAGACGAACGGACGTCGCGCCGGCTCTTGCGGGGGATTCGAGGGGACGGCCGCCGAGAGCATCGGAGCGCTGCTCGCCGCGACGTTCGTGATCGTCGGAGACGAGAGCGGCGGAGGTGGAACCGAATCGGCCGCCGGCATGTGCCCGGAGGCCCGCGACATCATCGCGGTCGTGCGCTCGACGACGGCGCGCGCACGCTTCGGTGCGAACGGCAGGAGGGCGACCGCAAGGTCCGCCGCCGCCTGATAGCGATTGTCGGGATCCTTCGCGAGGCAGCGATCGATGACGGCTTCGAGCTCTCCGGGGACGTCGGGACGGAGCGAGCGGACGGTGCGGTGCGGCTCGTGGAGGACCTGAGCGATGATGCCGGTCACCTCGGTCGCCGTGAACGGCGTCTGCCCGGTGACGAGCTCGTAGAGGACGACGCCGAGGGACCAGATGTCCGCGCGCGGGTCGACGTCCTTCGTAGAGCGGATCTGCTCCGGGGACATGTAATGGGGCGACCCCATGATCTGCGTCGTGCTCGCGGACGCGAGATCGATGCTGTCGAAGTCGGACCGAATCCCCGCCTTCGAGATCCCGAAGTCGAGGAGCTTGATCGCACGACTGCCGGGCCGATCGACGCAAAACAGGTTCGCCGGCTTGATGTCGCGATGGACGATGCCGAGGGTGTGCGCCGCGGTGAGGCCCTCGCATGCCTGGATGATGTGCTCGGCAGCCTCCGCGATGGCGAGCGGCCCCTGCTTCGAGAGCACGACCTCGAGGTCCATGCCCTCGAGGAACTCCATCACGATGAACGGCGTCCCGTCATCGGTCCCGCCCACGTCGTAGACGCGAGCGACGTGGTCATCCTTGATCTTCGCCGCCGCGCGCGCCTCGCGAGCGAAACGCGACGCGATCTCCGGCCGAGCGAGCGCCTCGCGTCGCAAGAACTTGAGCGCAACGCGCTCTTCGAGATCGAGATGCGTCGCCTCGACGACGAGGCCCATCGCGCCCTCGCCGATGATTCGCTCGACGCGGAACTTGCCCTCGAGGATCTCCCCCGCTCGCACGGGGAGATCGGTCGAGTGTTCTACGGAGCTCGAACTCGCGGCGCTCACCGGTTCACCGTCGCTCGAACTTATCACGTGAAATGCGCACGCTCTCACCTCGATCTTTACGGCGTACGATTCCACTCACAGCCGACGAACGCGCGCGAGTCAGCGGCTTCGTCGGATATCCGAATCGGTTGTGACAGGCCTCACCGGCTGTCCGGATCCGGATGCCGGTGCGTGAGGCACCGGGCGATGCGGCGGCGGAACCACGCGATGTCCTTGGACGAGCGGAGCGACGCTCGCCGAAGGCGCGGCGCTCGGGCTCGGGCTCGGGCTCGGGCTCTCGCGCATGGCAACGACGCCGCTCGGGACAGCCGAGGTGCTGCCTGCTGGAGCGTCGCTGGAGCCAGCGCTCGCAGAGAGCGACGCGGCTCCTGCTCGAGACGGATCGCTCGCGTGCTCGGCAGGAGCGCCGGCGCGCAGCCACAAGACGACTCCGCCGACGACGAGCAGGAGGAGCACGCCGGCGACGAGGATCCCCTCCGCGCGGCGTCGCGCGGGCGGTGCCGCCGGTGCCGGAGCGGACGCCGGCACTACGCCCGAGGGCGGAGCGGAGCTCGGTCCGGTCGACTGCATGCTCGAGAACGAAGGCACACCAGGCGCACGGAGGTGTGCGCTCGAGGGAAAGTCGATCGAGCCGTCCGAGGGCGGCGGCGGCATCGACGACGGCATCTCGAGGTGCGGGTCGAGCCCACCGGACTTCACGTGAGCCACCGCGCGGGCGGCGGCCGAGTGCGCGCGCCGCCGCGCGAACGGGAGCAACGCGAGCGCGAGCTCTCCAGTGCTCGCGAAGCGCTTCGCCGGGTCCTTCTCGAGGCACCGCTCGATCGCGGCCACGACCGGAGCCGGCACCCCGAGGTCCTCGGGAAACGGATGCGGCGGTGCCTCGAGGATCTTCGTGACGAGCTCGGTGAAGCGCGTCGCGCGGAAGGCTCGTTCGCCGACGAGCAGCTCGTAGAGCACACAGCCGAGCGACCAGATGTCGGCCCGATGATCGACGGGGACCGAGCCGCGGAGCTGCTCCGGAGCGAGGTATGCCGGCGTGCCGGTCGAGCGATGGCTCGACTTCGCGTCGACCTCACGCTCCTTCGTTCGCATCGTGGCGATCCCGAAGTCGAGCAGCTTGATCGACGGCCGGCCGTCGGCTCCTGTGACGAGGAACAGGTTCGCCGGCTTCACGTCCTGATGGACGATGCCGCGCGCGTGCGCCTCCGCGAGGCCTTCGCACGCGTCGATGATGTACTCGATGGCCCGATGCATCTGGACGCGACCGACGGAGCCGATGACGTCGGCGAGCGTCTGCCCATCGAGCATCTCCATCACGATGAAGGGCCCGTGGAGCGTGTCCTTCCCGACGTCGTACACACGCGCGACGTGCTCGCTGCGCAGGCGAGCCGCCGCGCGGGCCTCACGGCTGAAGCGCTCGACCACGGAGGGATCGTCCGCGCCGGTAGCCAGCAGCTTCAGGGCAACTTTTTGATCGAGCTGTACGTTCGTGGCCTCGATGACCACGCCCATGCCGCCACGCCCGACGACACGCTCGACACGAAACTTCCCCGCGAGCATGTCGCCGGGGTTGACCGAGGCTCGGTGAGAGGCGACCGCGGAGACGCTCTCCCGAGGGCTGCTCGTCGGATTCGAGCTCATTCGAGAGATGAACCCCTCCTCACCGTGGGAGGGTCTCCCCTCCCCGTGTTCGACGCGGGCCGAAGGCCAATCTGGTCTCGTAAGTCGCGTGAATCGCGAAGAGCGCGTGGTCGGGGCGCGAGCCCGAGCTGCAGCGCCCCGCTGTTTCGACGCTGATCGCTGCCCCTCCCGCGACTCACCAGATGGCAGTTGTACCCATTCCGGGAGGCGCCGGCCCTTACCGCTTCTTTCAACGAGGAGCGCCTCGCCTCGGTCCTTTCGCCGTTGCGGAGCGCTCGCGCGAGCTCGAACGCGCCGACGGCGAGCAGGAACATCCCGCGATGCTAGCAGCGGGAGCCGACGCCAACACGTGCAGATTCTCGGGAGTCGTCGTGCGTGACACGTCGCCCCCGCCCTTCTTCGCGAACCAGGCGAAAGGGCTCGATTTGTACGGGCCGCGCGACGCCTCGACGCGAGGTCGATGCGCAGTCGCTCGGCCCCCTGAGCCGATGCAGACGGCGCTCACGCGTCGCGTCGTGCCGCTTGGTCGTCGGCCTCGCCGCTTGTCCGGACGGTCGGCAAGCGCACGATGAAACGCGTCGGGTTCGCCGTCGAGTCGAGCATGATGTCGCCTCCGTGGCGCGCGGCCACCTCGCGGGCGATCCCGAGGCCGAGGCCTGCACCGGAGATCGCGCGCGCGTCGGCGCCGCGATGGAAATGCTCGAAGATCCGATCGCGCTCCTCCTCGGCGACGCCCGGGCCGTCGTTCTCGACGACGATCGCGACGTCCAAGCCCTGCGACGTCACCTGCACACGCACCGGCTCCGCGCCCGCGCCGTGCTCGACCGCGTTGTCGACGAGGTTGCGGATCATGCGGACGAGATCGTCGCGTACGCCCCGGACGCGCGCGTCCGCGCCGGCGACCTCGATCGGGGGAGCCTCGGGGACGCGCGCGCGAGAGGAAGCGATCGCCTCGTCGATCAGCGCGCGCACGTCGAGAAGCTCCGTCGGCTGGCTCGCGCCGCGAGCGCCCGAGCGTGCCACGACGAGCAGGTTCTCGGCGAGGTTCGCCAGGCGCTTCGTGTCGTCGAGCGCATCGCGAAGGAACGTCTCGTATTCGCTGCCCTGGCGCGGCCGCCGTAGCGCGAGCTCGAGCTCGCCGCGCAGGACCGCGAGCGGCGACCGGAGCTCGTGCGCGGCATGGGACGCGAAGCGCCGCTCCGTCTCGAGGAGCGTCTTCAAGCGACCGACCATCTCGCGCATGGCCGCAGCGAGCGCGGCGACCTCCTCGTCGCGAGGTCGATCGGGCTCGAAACGAACGTCGAGCTCGCCGGAGGCGACGCGACGCGCGGAGGCCGCGAGATCTTCGATCCCGCGCGTCGTGCGGCGTCCGAACCACCAACCGACCACGAGGCTGCTCGGGACGGCGATGACGAGCACCCACCAGCCCACCGCGAGGAGCTGCTGGGCGTCGGCGTCCATGTCACGGCGAGATGCTGCGAGCAGGAGGTACTGCTTCTCCGACGCCCCCTTCACCTCGACGACCACGCCGCGCAACGTCGAGTCGCGGAACTTGAAGTCGAAGCAATCGGCGTCGCGCGCGCTCCGCTCGACGTTGATCCCGAGCTGGGCCAGCGAAGGCGCGTTCGCGAACGAGGGCGTGTCCGCGACGAGCGAGCCGTCGGCACGGTAGAGCGCGCCGTAAGTGACGAGCTGCTCGAGCGGATCGGGCTCGTCCTCGTCCTCCTTTCCTTCGTACTTTCCTTCGTATTCCGCCTCGAGCGCCTTTCGACCGACGAGCGCGACTGCGTTGCCCTCCTCCTCTGCCCGGGCCTTGAGCCCGCGATCGAGCTCGTACTGCTGGACGCGCTGGAACGACGCGAGCGTTGCGAGCCGGGAGGTGACGAGGAGCGCGCTCGAGCCGAGCGCGAAGTAGATCGCGAGGCGATGCCGAAGCTTCACGAGTTGCCGAAGGCGACCATCCGGTAGCCGACCCCGCGGACCGTCTCGATCGCAGGCCCCACGACCCCGAGCTTCTCACGCACGTTCTTGACGTTGACCTCGATGACGTTGCTTCCGGGATCGCGGACCGTCTCCCAGACCTGGCTCAGGATCTCGCTGCGCGGGACGACGCGCCCGGCGTTCTTGGCGAGGAGCGCGAGGAGCGAGTACTCGCGCGGCGTGAGGTCGACTCGATTCCCGGCGACATGAACGATGTGCTCGACGGAGTCGAGCGAGAGCGTGCCCACGCGGATCGTCTGCGGCTCCGACTGGCCGCGCCGGATCGCCGCGCGCACCCGAGCCAGCAGCTCCTCGAGCTCGAACGGCTTCGTCATGTAGTCGTCCGCGCCTGCGTCGAGCCCCGTGACACGCTCGCCCACCTCCCCTCGCGCGGTGAGCATGAGGATGGGCACCTTGTTGGCCGAGCTCCGAAGCTCCCGACAGACGGTGACACCATCGAGGTCGGGCAACATCCAGTCGAGGACGATGAGCGCGTACGTGATGTGCTTCGCTTGCTCGAGCGCATCGCGGCCGCGGCTGCACGCGTCGACGACGTAGCCCTCTTCCGTCAGGGCCTGCGCCAGGAAGCGAGCGAGCTTCTTGTCGTCCTCGACGACCAGCACCTTCATCGGTCGCCCTTGCTTAGCAGCGAGCGCCGTCCAGGGAGAAGCGAAGCCTGCTTCCACGGTCGCTGAAACTCCGCCGCTGGGGCGGGGCGGCGGTCCCCGTCCGCCCCAGGCGCCCGGCTCGATGCGGCCGCCCTTCCACAGCTCGGACGCGCACGAAAACGTCGTCGAATCACGCGTCTACAGGGCGAGCTGGCAATGCGAGGCCATCCGCGACATTGCCGGCAACCGCGAGCGTCCGCGCCTCGCCTCCTCGGCTCGGCGAGGCTCAGAGCTTCGGCTCGAGGATCCGACCGAGGAAGACGAAGGTCTTCGTCTGTCGATCGACGATTCCGAGGAGGAACGGACGATCGACGGTCATCGCGACCGGCTCCGCCGGCGCCGACATCCTCTCGAAGACCACGGCGGTCGCCGCCGCCGCCTCGGTGCCGCGCTCGTCGAGCTCGAGGAACGTTTTGTGGAGGACGTCCGTCACGGCGAGCTTCTCCGCGGTGGTGATCCCGGAGAAGTCCGCGCGCGATGAGAATGCGGACTCCATCCCGAGCGACGAGAGCGACCTCTCGAGACTGAACGCGCCCTCGAGCTTGAGCTTCGGGAACGCCAAGCTCACCTCCTTCGTCTCGAGCGCATCGAGGATGGAGAGCAGCTTGCTGCCGGTCAGCGACGACTCGAACGCCCCGAAGGTTCCCGCCGTGGGCGCGATGACGAGCATCGAGAGCTCGTTGTCGTCGTAGGGCATCTCGACCGCCTCGTAGCCGTCCCCCTTCACATACGGACGCGACGTCGAGCGGTTCATCATCGGGACCTGCACGGTCGACCCGTCGACCTTCGTGAACGGGGCCTCTTTCGTCGCGCCCGGATCGAACACCGACGCCCACGCCGCGTTGAAGTAGACCGCGTTCACGAGGACGAGGCGCGTGTCTTGGGTGACGACCCCTGTGGGGAGGATGTCCTTGATGCGCTTCTCGGTCTTGTCCTCGACCCACGCGTTGATCGTCGCGCGCGACTTCTCGGTCGCGCGGATGAAGTCGACGACGTTGAGCCCCGCGCCGTAGTTGACGGCGAGGTTGTCGAGGAAGGGCCCTTCGAGCTTCATCCCCTGCTGGCCCCAGATCGAGTTCGTGACGTTGAGCCGGAACGGCTCGCCGTCCTTGCCCTTCGCGTCCTTGCCCCGACTCTCGAGCTGGAGGTCGAGGTAGTCGAACGCGGTGTGGAGGCGGTCGTCGGGCAAATTGAAGTGGAGCGCCTTCTTCATCTCGCCGGCCGTATCGCCGCGCGCCCCCGCGTACGTCATCGCGAGCGCGATCGAGACGCTGTGCGGTGAGAGGAACAAGTCCTTGTCCGCGTAGTCGGACTGCTTGCGGACCGCCTGATAGAGGTCCACCGCAAAGTCCGCCTGACTCGACACCAGAGTCGAGAGCTCCGACGAGGAGAGCGACGGAGTCGTGTTCCGCTCCAGCGCCGATCGCACGACGGCGATCTCGACGTCGGGTTGGGCCGTGGCTCTCTCGGCATCGTCCGGAGCCGACGTCGGCGGCGGGTGACGGTGCGTCGAAGGCGACGACGAGGAACACGACGCGAGCGCGAGCATGACGGCAAGAGAAGCAAAACATGCGGACTTCATGGTGGCCCCGCGCGCAGCAGCGGACATGCCACCAGCGCGCTCCATCTCGCGACCTGACCACACGCGCCGCGGGCTCGACGACGCGCGTCGTGCGGTCCCGGCGAGGACAGCGCCTCTGGCGAGCTCGAGCGCGAAGTCCCTCGCTGTCCGCGATCGGGTCCGTTCGTTCCGCTGGCGTAGCGGTTCGGTCGCTCGCCTCCACGAGCTCGAGGTACGCCGAGCGATGCGCATGCACGATGCGCTCGCAGCGCGTCCACGGCGGCAGCCCTCAGCTCGCGCTCCGCGACGCCGCATCGTCGCTGGACCCGCAGGGCGGCACCACACACGGCAGAAGAATGGCAACTTGCCCCGTCACGTGACGAAGAGCGAGCCACGCTCTCACGCGCGGGGACCGAGAGCTCAGACGATCGTCAGACGATCTGCCGGGCGATCTGCTTCGCCTCGTCGCGCTCCTTGAGCGACTCGAGGATGATGACCGCGGTCTCTTCGATCGCGCGCCCGGTGACGTCGATGACGGGCCACTGCGGGTGCTGCCCGAAGATCTCGCGCGCGTACTCGAGCTCGGCCTTCACCTGATCCTTGAGCCCGTAGTTGGCGTCGACGCTCATGCCGAGCTGCTTCAGGCGCGCCTTGCGGATCTCGACGAGCGGATCGAGCCCGATCGTAAGGCCGACGATGCGCTCCTGGTTCGCCTCCTCGAGCTCGGGCGGCGTGGGGACACCGAGCACGAGCGGGAGGTTCGCGACCTTGAGCCCACGCTGCGCGAGCAACGTGGAGAGCGGCGTCTTCGAGGTGCGGCTCACGCCGACGAGGACGAGATCCGCCTTCTTGAAGTTGCGCGGCTCCTTGCCGTCGTCGCTCTTCACCGTGAACTCGACCGCCTCGATCCGGCGGAAGTATTCGTCGGAGAGCGGGAGCATGCCGCTCGGCATGTTGATCGGCTGGCGGTCGAGGTAGACCGTCAGCTTGCCGATCAGTGAGCCGATCAGGTCGAGCGCCTCCACGCGGAGCTCGTAGCTCGACGCGTGGATGAACTCGCGTAGCTCGGGGCTCACCACGGTGAAGACGACGAGCGCGCCCTCACGGGCAGCACGCTCGAGGATCGGCCGTGCGGCCTCCTTCGTTCTCACGCGCGTGTGCAAGCGGAGCTGCGCTCCCGAGTGCGGGAACTGCAGCATCGCTGCTCGCACGACCTTCTCTGCAGTCTCTCCTGTGGAGTCGGAGAGGACGTCGATGCGCTTGGCGTCCACGAACCGATTTCTACCACGCCCTCGCGCACAAAGGAGCATCTCCCCGCCAGGGAACGACCGAAGAATGCTCGAGATCGCGATGGCGCCAGCTCCGTCGCGGCGCGCGCGCCGCGTGCGCCGCGTCAAAGAGGCCCCTGAGGGGGGTCATCATGGACCCAGGGGTGGATCTTGCGCGATCCGGGAAACTTTCGGAGAGGGCTTGTTCCATGAGGGATGTTAGCCTCGAAGAAACAAGGCAGTGAGCATGGAAGATGCAGCCCTTCCCTGCTCACCGCCTCCACGCGGCAGGATGCCGGGGTGGAAGGAACAACGAAGATGGCGAACCGCGGAATGCTTCCGAAGTTTCGGCCGGCGGCCCTGGGTGGCCGAGAGGCCGCCGCTCGCCCCTCGATTCGTCCTGTGAGGCCGACGGCTCCCCCTCCGCCGCCGGCGCCTCCGCGCCGTGTCTCCTCCGGCGTCCGCCATCCCGCTCCGCACGGCCCGGCCATCGAGAGCAGCGATGGCGAGGTGTCGACGGCGTCGTTCCAGGATCCGCCGACGATGGCAGCCGCGCGTCAGCGGATCCACGAGCTCGCGCGAGAGCTCCCCTCGCAGTACGACAACGCCCCGCGCTTCTTCGATGACGAGACGCAGGCGCGCCAGGTCGACGGCGACCTCATCATGGCCTCGCGCCCGCAGGCGCGTCAGGACCAGTTCGACGTTCCGTACAACGCGCTGCCCTCGCTGGAAGTGCCGCGCCCGTTCGACGAGTACGAGGAGCAGTTCGCGGAGCGAGATCCGGAGACCCAGCTCCGGGGAGCTCGCTACAGCGACGAGCATCGCCGTCCGTCGGAGCCGCCGCCGGCGAAGATCAAGACGAAGGGATACGGGGCACCGAGCGAGGACTCGGGCCCGCGCCAGCGCCCGCGCAAGAACGCCACGCCCGTCCCCCAATACGATGCGGCCGCCTACGAGGCGAACTACCCGGGCATCCGCCGCCAGGAAGACAGCTTCGCGGATCGTCACGAGAGCTTCGACTCTCGGCGCCCCGAGCACGAGAGCTACCGTTCGTCGGCGCGTCGCGAGGAGCGGAGCAGCTACTCGCCGCCGCCGCCGGCGCGGAACGACGCTGGCCTCGACGCGATCCCGCAGGCGCCTGCGGTTCCGCGCGAGATGCAGGTCCCGGCGGGCTTCGTGATGGGCGTCCAACCCATTCGCACGCCGGGCTCCGTCGCTGCTGCGATGCCGGCCTACGCGGACGCTCAGGCGCCCGAGGCGTTCCCTGCCCCGTATCCGCAGACCCCGTCGCGCACGCCGATGATGGGCGTTCCTTACGGACAGCCGGTGCCGCCGGTGCAGAGCACGGCGCCCCGCGGGGTGCATGCCTCCGCGCAGTACATGGCCATCCACGCGGGGACCTCCGGACAGTTCGCGCCTCCGGTCGGTCATCAGCTCCAGATGACCGACGTCGAGGAAGCGCGTCAGGGTTCGAAGGTCGGTCGCTTCGCGTGGTTCGTGTTCGGCGCCGCGTTCGGGATCTTCTTCGCCTTCTGCGCCACGGGCTTCGTCCCGCGCCTCGGCAAGAAGGAGGAGATCGCGTTCCCGCCGCCGGCGCAGCTCCCCGCGCAGGAGCAGGCCCCCGTCGCGGTGGCGCCGCCCCAGCCGCTCCCCGTCCAGGTTCCGGTGCAGCCCGTGGTGGCGGTCACGCAACTGCCGGTGGCCGTGCCGCAGCCCGAGCCCCAGCCGATCGTTCAGCAGCCCATCGTCGCCTCGGCCCCGCCGGCCTTCGCGCCCGCGCCTGCTCCGCAGCCGATCGTCGCCCCGCAGCCGGTCGTCGCCCCGCAGCCGGTCGTCGCTCCGCAGCCGGTCGTCGCGGCGCAGCCCGCGCCCGCTCCGCAGCCGGTCGTCGCGGCTCCCGCGCCCGCTCCGCAGCCGGTCGTCGCGGCTCCCGCGCCCCAGCCCCAGTACGCTGCCGCGCCTGCTCCGGCTCCGCGCGGCCAGCGCGGCGCCGCGATCGCTCGCCGGAACGCGCCTCCGCCGTCGTCAGCACCGCGGGCGCTGCCGAACAGTGGCAGCGTGGACTCGGACGACGCGCCCTCGGCGCCTGCGTCGCGTGTTTCGGCTTCGAAGGAGTCGAAGGGCGGCGCAGACGTCGGCGGCATCAGCGATCTCCTGAGCGCTGGCCTCGCCCCCTGATTCGGTCGGTCTACTCCGCGACGACGTCGTGTCGTCGCGGGTAGCTCTCAGTCCGCGATGAAGTCGCGTCGCGTGTAGATTGCACTGAATCGAAGGCCGGCTGCCTCGATCGCTTCGCGTCCGCCCTCGAGCCGATCGACGAGGGTGATCACACTCTCGACCCGGTAGCCCGCGGCGCGGAGCTTCTCGACGGCCTTCAGCGTCGAGCCGCCGGTCGTCGTCACGTCTTCGAGGATGACGAGCGATGCGCCGGGGGCGAGGCGCGTGTCGCCCTCCACCAGGCGCTTGCTGCCGTGGTCCTTCGCATCCTTCCGGACGTAGACCGCGTCTTTCGGCGCACCGCGCTGGAAGCTCGTGAGAGAGGCCGCGCTCGCAAGCGGGCAGCCGCCGAGCTCGACGCCCGCAATGGCGTCGAACGAGCCTGCGGCGAGCGCCGCATCGAGCATCAGCTCTCCAGTCAGCGCGTGCCCTTCGGCCGTGAGGACCGTCTGCTTGCAGTCGATGAAGAAGTCGCTCTCCTTGCCCGACGCGAGCGTCACCTTCTTACGCGCGAAGGATCGGTCGCGAAGCAGCTCGAGGAGGCGTGCGCGCGCGTCAGCCATGGATCAGCCGCGCTTCTTCTGAACGGCCTTCGTGCCCTTCTTGAGCACGGGCACCACCGGCGCCGGCGGCCCCGGTCGCGCGGCCACTACGGCGGGCTTGGGGGCCACCTTCGGCGCCGGAGCCGCGACCGTCTTCACGGGTGGCGGCGGCGGGGGCGGCGCGGCCTTCACGGCCGGCAACGCGGCGCGCGGGGGCGGAGGAGCGACGACGGGACGGGCCTTCACCTCGGGCACGACCGCCCGTGCCGGCGCGGCTGCCGCGCGCGGGCGAGCAGCGCCCGCGGTGCCCGTCTGGACGTGGCCGCGAACGAGACCGCCGGGAGCGATCGCGATGCGCGGCGCGCGGAGGTCGCCGACGACCCGCGCCCCGGCCTCGATCACGAGCGCCTCGCCGGCGACGAGATCACCCTTCACGGCGCCACGCACCACGATGCGCGACGCGGAGATGTTTGCTGCGATGAGGCCGCTGGTGTCGATGACGACCTCGCCGCCGACGGCGATGTCGCCTTCCACGCGCCCGGCGATCTCGAGATCGCCGTCGCCGCTCACGCGTCCGCGGATGAACGACGCCCGGCCGATGACGGTCGAGGTTGCCATGTCACACGTCCATGTCGACGTTGCCCTTGAACTGGGCGCCGTCCGCGATCGTGATGCGCGTCGCCTTCACGTTGCCGATGACCTTGGCGCCGTTCTGGAGGTCGACGCGATCGGTCGAGTTGATGTTGCCGGTGACAGTGCCGGCGACCGCGACCGGTCCGCCGGAGATGTCCGCCTCGACGGCGCCGCCGTGCTCGATGCTCACGGCGTCCTTCGCGACGAGCTTGCCGCGAACGGTGCCCTGGACGACGACGTCTTCGTCGCTCGTGACCTCGCCCTCGATGGTGATGCCTGCGCCGATGACCGTGCTCGCCATGGAATCCTCCGCTTGAATCGCGCTCGCTGGGCTCAGCGGCGCCGTCCACCGCTGCTGCCGCCGAGCTCGGGCGGAAGCTCGAACTCGACCAGTAGCCGGCCATTGAGCTCGGCACCATCTTCGATGGCTACCGACTCGCCCTGGATGTCCCCCCGAACGCGAGCACCCGACTCGAGGTGAACGACGCCCTGGGCCCGCACGTCGCCCTCGAGCTCGCCGCCGACGGTGACCGCTTGCGCCTCTACATTCGAGGCGGCCTTCGCGCCGTCCGCGATCGTGAGGTCGCCGCGAAGGGTGATGTCCCCTTCGACCGTTCCCTCGAGGCGCAGATCGCCGTCGCCGGAAACGCGACCGCGCACGCGCGTGGACCGGCCGATCACGGCCTCGCCGCCACCACCCGTTGTCGTCCTCGCCATCGGGCCGCGTACTAGTACAGGCCGCGATCGCTGTCACGCCTGACCTGACCTCGCGCAGCCGGCGAGGACGAAGCGAGACGAGAGCGGACTACGAGAACCGGGGCGGGTGGAAGGCGAGAGCCGTGTTTCCGACTCCGCGTAATGAGCTAAGCTGCCCCCGCTTTGACCGCCGCGGCCAAACCGAAGGAAAAGGCGCGTCAGACACGCGCTGGCTGGCTCCTCTGCGCCGTGCCGCTCGTCGGCCTCGCAGAGCTCGTCCTCCACATGAAGCAGACGTCGAGCGACGTCGTGCCCGAGTCCGACTGGACGGTGGCTCGCGAGATCGTCAAGGCCGAGCTCCAGCCGGACGACCTCATCTTGTTCGAGCCGTTCTGGACCGACCCGCTCGGGCGGCGCACGTTCGGCGAGCTCGCGACGATGAAGCGCTCGGGCCGCTCCGACGAGCGCCGGTTCCCGCGCGCGTTCGAGGTCTCGATCCGCGGCGCCCACAACACCGACCTCGCCGGCTGGAAGAAGCTCAAAGAGACGAAGGCCGGCACGATCACGGTCACGCTCCTCGAGAACCCTTCCTTCACGAAGGTCATCGACGACACGCTCGATCTGGTGAACCCGGAGCGCCTCTCCGTCTCGCGGGTCGACGACGGCGTCGAGCAGCCGTGCACGTTCCAGCGTGGAAGCAGCCAGGGCGGGAGCACCGTCGTTCCGCAGGGACTGCTCGTGCCCGCGGACAAGTTCGTGTGCCAGGGTGGTCACGTCGGCGTCGCCGTCCTCCACGGGCTCGACCACCACCCTCACGTCTGCATGTACGCAACGCCGATGCAGGGCGCGTCACTCCGCATGAAGTTCTCGAACGTCACGTTCGGATCGAGCCTGCACGGTCACTCCGGCATCCAGTGGCTCGTCGAGCGGACGCCGACACCGGACAAGGTCGCGGTCACGTTCTCCGCGTTCGATCGCTTGATCGGGACACACCACCACAAGGTCGGCGTCGGCTGGGTCGGCTTCGAGCTCCCGACCGCGGAGATCGACGGCAAGAAGGGCGACCTCGTCGCCGAGATCGCTCCGTCGTCGCAACGTCAGTTCTGCTTCGAGGCGACGACGCGCCGTGAGGTCTCTCGGTGAACAAGATCGACGAACAGGATCGCGAGACGAAGCGCACGGACGTTGCCGAGCAAGGGCCTCTCGCGGACAGCACCGAGGAGCCGAAGGCCGCTCCGGTGACGGCGCCCGTCGCCGACGACGACGCGAACGCCGAGCCGAGCGCCGCGAACGCGGAAGCGAAGGAACGCGAGGAATCCCACGCCGAGCCGCGCTCGAACGAGACCGCGAAGAAGAACGCCGCGGATGCCCTCCCGATCGGCGCGCGCGTCAGCGCATGGGCGAAGCGCAACGTCGACCACCTGATCGGCGCGGGCATCGGACTCGTTTACGTGCTGTGGCTCCTCGGGACGGCGCGGAACCTCGGCTTCTCGCGTGACGAGGGCTTCTACTTCTCGGCGTCGAGCGAATACGAGCGCTGGTTCAAGCTGCTGTTCTCGACGCCGGGGAAGGCGTTCGAGCGATCGGCGATCGATCAGATCTGGGCGGCGAACCACGAGCACCCGTCGCTCGTGAAGAGCCTCTTCGCGCTCTCGCACCAGTTCCTCTGGGGGAAGTGGAAGATCTTCGAGGACCAGAGCACCGCGTTCCGGTTCCCCGGAATGGTCTTCATGGGCCTCGCGCTGTGGATCACCTACCTGTTCGGCGCGCGCGCGTTCTCGCGTCGAGCGGGCATCATGGCGGCGATCCTGCTCGGGCTGATGCCCAACGTCTTCTATCACGCGCACCTCGCGTGCTTCGATGTGCCGATCATGGCGATGTGGATCGCCTGCATCTTCACGTACTGGTGCGCCGAGAAGAAGGGCGGCCTCGGCTGGGCGCTCGCAGCCGGCGTGATGTACGGGCTCACGCTCGAGACGAAGCACAACGCCTGGATGTTGCCCGGCGTCTTCCTTCCCCACGCGCTGCTCATCCACGGGCGGGCGATGGCGACCGAGACGTCGAAGACGGCGCGCCTCCCCATCCCTGCGTCGCTCCTGGCGATGGCGACGGTCGGGCCGGCGGTGTTCCTCCTGCTCTGGCCCTGGCTGTGGAACGACACGCTCCCGCGAATCCAGGAGTACGTGAACTTCCACCTGCATCACGACTACTACAACATCGAGTTCCTCGGCGTGACCTACTTCGGCCCGCCCTCGCCGAAGAGCTACATGCCTGTGATGATCGCGGCGACGGTGCCGACGGTCACGCTCGTCCTCTTCGCCGTCGGCGCGATCGATCGCCTGCGCGTCCTCGTCGCGCGCCTCTTCACTTGGGCGGGCACGGCGCTCGAGCGCACGTTCTCCTGGCCGAAGGAAGCGCCGCCGAACGATCCGGTCCAGACCGACGTCCTCCTCTTCCTCTCGCTCGCCGTGCCGCTCGCGGTGTTCCTCCTCCCGCGCACGCCGATCTTCGGCGGGACGAAGCACTGGATCACGGCGTACCCCGCGCTCGCGATCTTCGCGGGCCGCGGCTTCGATCTCGTCGCCACGCGCATCGAGGCGCTCCTTCGAGAGAAGACGACGTGGGGCGACGCGAAGCGGCGCTGGGTCGTCGCGCTCGTCGGCGCCTTCACCTGCCTTGCGCCCTTCGTCGTGACGCGCCACTCGCATCCGTTCGGGCTCTCGGCCTACGTACCGTTCTTCGGTGGCACCGCCGGCGGCGCCGACCTCGGGCTCAATCGACAGTTCTGGGGCTTCACCACCCAGAGCCTCGATCCGTGGTTCCGCGAGAACACCAAGCCCGGCGACACCGTCTACATCATGGATACGGCGTGGCAGTCGTGGCAGCGGATGATCGACGAGAAGCGCATCCCGCCGTGGCTCCGCGGCGTCGGCAGCCCGGCCGAAGCCGAGATCTCGATCGTGCACCACGAGCAGCACATCAACGAGGTCGACTACAACATCTGGACCGAATACGGCACGACGGCGCCCGAGTACGTGCTCACGCACGACGGCGTCCCGATCGTCTCGGTCTACCGCCGGCCGCCCGGGCTCCAGCGCGGTCGCGCACGCAACCGCTGAGGCTGCCGCCTCACCCCGCGGCTCCCTCGGCCAACTCGCCCGCGGGTTGCGGGCGAAGCCGATTTTGCGCGGTGCGCGCAACCCGTGCGCTGCCGCGGCGAAGCAGACTCTGTTTCGCGTGCAGATCGCGCGTGGCGCGCCAGTTGCTGTCGGTCGCTACGCGATCATCTGCGGCGCGGGGCGAGACCTGCGCCGGCGGTCGCCGATTCGAAGGAGCCTTTTGATGCCCGAGACCGTGATCTACGACCAGGGGGGTCATCGCAACATCCTGCTCGAGGACTACGGGCACGGCCTCGCAGTGCAGGCGAACCAGCATCTCATCGTGCACGGCGGCGAGGGCATGATCCTCGATCCCGGCGGACACAAGGTCTACAACAAGGCGCTCAGCGCGACGACCTCGCTCCTGGCCGGGAGCAAGCTCCGTCACATCTTCCTGTCCCATCAGGACCCGGACATCGTCGCAGCGGTGAACGGCTGGTTGATGACCACGGACGCCGACGCGTGGTGCTCGCAGCTCTGGGTCCGCTTCGTGCCCCACTTCGGCGTCGACAAGCTGGTCGTCGATCGACTCAAGCCGATCCCGGACGAGGGCATGTACCTGCCCCTCGGCGACAGCGAGGTGATGATCCTGCCCGCGCACTTCCTGCACTCGTGCGGGAACTTCCACGTCTACGATCCGATCTCGAAGATCCTCTACACCGGCGACCTCGGCGCCTCGCTGGGGATGGACTACGTGGAGGTCTCGGACTTCGACGCTCACATCCCCTTCATGGAGGGCTTCCACCGCCGCTACATGGCGTCGAACGCCGCGCTCCGCGCCTGGGCCGACATGGCGCGCACACTCGACGTCCAGACCATCGCGCCCCAGCACGGCGCGCTCTTCCGCGGAGAGATGGTGGGGCGCTTCTACGACTGGGTGAGCCAGCTCGAGTGCGGGGTCGACCTGATGGTCTCGAACTACCGCGTGCCCGCGCGCTGAGCGCGGACTGCTGCCGCCGGGCCGAGGGAGCGTCTCCGCCCTCGCCCGCCGGCGGCACCGTTCCACGCGCCCTCGACCTTGCACGCGAGGGCGCGCGGCTCTCGAGCCCCGATCGCGTGCGCATCGCGGGCTGTTCCGGCGCGCCCGTGCCTCGCACGCGAGGCGGTGAAACGCTGGCGCGGTCGCGAATCAGCGACAGGAGCTCCGCGCGCGGCAGCGTGTTCGCGATGTCCCGCGCCGTGCACCAGCCGCGACGCGCCTGGTCCACGCCATAGCGCATGAAGTCGAGCTCGGACACGCGATGCGCGTCGGTGTCGATCACGTGCAGTGCGCCTGCCTCCATGGCCATCCGGATCAGCGTGTCCGAGAGATCGAGGCGCTGGGGATGGGCGTCGATCTCGAGCAACACGCGATGATCGCGCGCAGCGGCGACGATCCTCGTGAGATCGATCGCCGACGGCTCGCGCTCTCCGATCCGGCGGCCGGTCGGGTGCGCCAGCGCGTTGACCCGAGGATGCGCGATCGCCGCGAGGACACGCTCCGTCATCGCCTGCTCGCTCATCCCGAGCTTCGAGTGGACGGCGGCGAGGACGTAGTCGAGCTCCTCGAGCGTGCGGTCGTCGAGGTCGAGCTGGCCGTCCTCGAGGATGTCGACCTCGGCCCCGTGAAGGATCGTGATCTCGGGCAGCTCCCGCCGGAGGGCCTCGATCGCTCGATGCTGTCGCTTCAACGCCGCCCGATCGAGCCCGCCCGCGACGCGCAGCGCCTTGGTGTGGTCCGTGATCGCGACGTACTCGTAGCCACGCGCGACGCATGCCTCGACCATCTCGCGGAGCGTGTTCTTGCCGTCGGTCGCGTCCGTGTGCATGTGGAGGTCTCCGCGGATCTGACCGAGCTCGACGAGCTGCGGCAGCTTCCCGTCGCGAGCGGCCTGCACCTCGCCGCGGTCTTCGCGAAGCTCCGGCGGGATGAACGGAAGCCCCACGGCGTCGAAGACCTCCTCCTCGGTGCGACCGCCGACGCGACGCTCGCCTCGGAAGATGCCGTACTCGTTGATCTTGAGCTTCCGCCTGACGCCGAGCAGACGGATCGCGATGTTGTGCGCCTTCGATCCCGTGAAGTAGTGGAGCGCAGCTCCCCAGCAGACCGGGTCGACCACCCGCATGTCGACCTGCATACCGGAACGAAGCACGGCGGAGCACTTCGTCCCGCCGTGCGCGAGCACCGTCGTGATCTCGGGGTACGCGCAGAAGCGCTCCCCGACCTCGTCCGGGTGGTGCGATGCGACGAGCAGATCGAGGTCGCCGATCGTCTCGCGCCGCCGGCGCAGGCTCCCGGCGATGCTGACCTCCTCGACGCGCTTCGAGCGCCGCATGTACTCGACGAGTGGCGCCGCGTGGGCGTCCGCTTCGGAGATGCGAACGCGCCCCACGCGCGTGCGCTGCTCGGCGCAGCCCTGGAGGATCCGCTTCTCGAGCGCCTCGCCGATGCCGCGGATGTCATGGAGCTTGCCGTCCTTCGCTGCAGCCTCGAGCTCCTCGACGGACCGAAGCTGGAGCTCGTCGTAGAAGAGCTTCGCGCGCTTCGCGCCGACGCCGGAGATGCGCATCATCATGGTGAGCCCCACGGGGACCTTCTGGAGCAGCTCGCGATGGAGATCGAAGTCGCCGGTCGTCGCGAGCTCGCCGATCTTGCCGGCCAGGTCTTTGCCGATGCCTCCGAGCTCGCAGAGCTTCATCGGATCGCGCACGACGATCTTCGCCGCAGCCTCGGGCAGCGTCTCGACCGTTCGCGCTGCGGTCCGATACGCACGGATGCGGAACTGGTTCTGGCCGAGGATCTCGAGCAGGTCCGCGACCTCATCGAGCACGCGTGCGATGTCTGCGTTGTCCATGACTGCTCTCCTCACCGATGAGCGCGCGGAAGGCTCCCTCGTCGATCGTGCGGATGCCGAGCTCTCGGGCACGCGCGAGCTTCGTCCCCGCGTCCTCACCGGCGACCACGAGATCGACCTTCGGTCCGACACTGCTCGACGTCCTGCCTCCGAGCGCGCGGACGCGCTCTTCCGCCTCCGCGCGCGGCATCGACGCGAGCGCGCCCGTGAAGACGACCGTCTTGCCTGCGAGAGGGCCCACGGCCCTTCGGACGGTCGGTCCACGCAGGGTCAGGCCGCGAGCGAGACACTCACGAACGACGGCCCGGTTCCGCCGCTCCCGGAAGAACGTCGCGACGGACAGCGCGGCGACCGGGCCCATTCCTTCGCGCACGAGATCCGCCTCCGTCGCATGCATGATCGCGTCGAGATCGCCGAAGGCCGCAGCGAGATCGCGCGCCGATGTCTTGCCGATCCCCGGAATGCCGAGCGCATAGAGGAAGCGCGCGAGCTCGGTATGCTTTGCTCGCTCGATCGCCGTCACGAGGTTCCGCGCGGAGAGCGCCGCAAAGCGCTCGAGACGCACGAGGTCGCTCTCGCGAAGCCCGAGGACGTCGGCCACGTCCTTCACGAGGCCGCAGTCGACGAGGAGCTCGGCGTTCTGCTGTCCGAGGCCCCCGATGTCGAGGGCATCGCGGGAGCCGAAGTGCTTGATCGCGGAGGCGAGCTGGGCCCGGCACGAAAGCCCCGCCGGACAGCGATCGAAGGCACCTTCGCGTCGAACGCGCGCTCCGCAGGAAGGACAGCGCTCCGGCATCTCGAACGGCTGGCGTCGATGCTCTCCCGCTCGAGGGACACGCGCGACGATCTCGGGGATGACGTCCCCCGCCCGCAGTACCCGCACGGTGTCACCGACACGGACGTCCTTGCGCGAGATCTCGTCCGCGTTGTGCAGCGTCGCCCGACCGACGGTCACCCCGCCGATCGAGACCGGATCGAGAACGGCGACCGGTGTCAGCGTTCCCGTGCGCCCGACCTGGACGATGATGTCGCGCACGGTCGTGGTCGCCTCGCGCGGAGCGAACTTGTAGGCCAGCGCCCAGCGAGGATGACGAGCCGTCGTACCGAGCCGCTCTCGCGCTGCAGTCTCGTCCAGCTTGAGCACGACTCCGTCGACCTCGAACGGAAGCGCCTCGCGCCGCGCCTCCATCGCGTCGTGATACGCGAGAGCGCCGTCGAGCGATTCGACCTCCTCGATCTCGTCGCTCACGGGTAGGCCCCACGCGCGCATCGCGTCGAGCTCGGCCTCGTGGGTCGCGAGCGGCGTGCCGCCGGCGGACGCGAGCACGTCGTAGAAGAGGACGTTGAGGCGGCGCGAGGCGGTGACCCGCGGGTCGAGCTGCCTCAGCGAACCGGCAGCGGCATTCCGCGGGTTCGCGAACGTCGCTTCGCCGGGCGCCGCGTGGCTCGCGAGCCGGCGAAACGCGTCCTTCGTCATGAGGACCTCACCGCGCACGGCGAGGCGGCGCGGGACCGGACAGGGCGCGTTGCGCAGCCGGAGCGGAACGGCACGGATCGTCTTCACGTTCGCGGTGACGTCCTCGCCGTGGATGCCGTCACCTCGGGTCGACGCGCGGACCAGGCTACCGTCGTCGTAGACGACCTCGATCGACACCCCATCGAGCTTCGGCTCCGCGACGAGCCTGAGCTGCGACGGAACGTGTCCTCGCGACGCGCGGGTGGATCCGGCCGCGCGCGAGAGGAAGGCCCCTACCTCGTCGGGACGCGTGACCGACTCGAGGCTCAACATCGGCGCCAGGTGCACGACCGACGGCAGCGTCGATACGGCCGCTCCACCTACCCGCTGCGTCGGCGAATCGGGCGCGACCAGATCGGGACGCGCGAGCTCGAGCTCGCGTAGCTCTCTGAAGAGCTCGTCGTACTGCTCGTCGCTGATCTCGGGGCGATCGAGGACGTAGTAGAGATGATCGTGACGCCGGATCTCGTCCGCGAGGCGGCGCATCCGCGCCTCGACGTCGACGTCACCGCCGGCATCTCGCGCCTGCGGGCGCGCTCGAGGCGTGCGAGCCTCCGAGCCCTTGCTGATCGCACCGGATCCCACGGTCGTCCCATGAGGCATCCGAAGTGCCAGGCCACGCACGGGCCCTGCGCGAGCGCCAACTCATCGCGGACGCTCGTGCTTCGGTGGCCCGCACGTCCGCACGCTTCGAGCGTTCCGAGCTCGGCCCTCGTGCTCGCAGCGTGGCCGCGAGCACGAGCCATCTCAGAGCGCTACTTCCCGACCTCGACGATGACCGGGAGTGCGAACGCGCCCTGCGCCGGCGGCGTCGTCTCCTTGTACGTCATCTTGTTCCCGTCGACGCAGTAGTCGTAGGTCCGCGTCGGGTCCGTCGTCGTCACCACGCCGTCCGCCGCCGTGTACGCGTCGTCCTTCTTCTCGTCGACCGTCGTGGCGACCGTGCAGTTGCAGAGCGCGCCACCGTCCGTGCACGTCGCGGTGTCGAACTTCGGCGCTCCGGGGATCGCTCCCGACTGCAACGCGGCCCCGATGAAGGCGCAGTTGCTCACGCCCTGTGCACACGACTTCGGGACGGCCACCTTCCCCGAGAGCGTGAGCGTCGTGGTGCGCTGTACCTTGGTCGCGGTCGCGACCACCGTGCCGCTCGCTTTGATGACGACGTCGCTCTCCTGGAGGCCATCGCACTGCGCCTTCGCCTCGGCGAACACATCGCTGCTGACGCAGCCGCCCGTCACCTTCCAGGAGCCGACGATGTCGCCACCGCACTTCGTGAACGTGGGGCACGTGCCATAGGTGATGTCGACGGTGGCAGCCGGGCCGCTGTCCTCCGGGGTGCCCGAGTCGACGGGGTCCCCGCCGGAGTCCTCGGCGCCCGCGTCGTTTCCGTTCGGGGTGCCCGCATCGGGATCGACCACTGCGCCGGGCGCCGAGCCGGCGTCGCCCGAGCAGCCTGCCCAACAAACGGCTCCGGCAAGGGTGACCATGACTGCGAGCGCAACGCTCCTGTTGAGCATGAGAACCTCCACCTGGAACGGTAGCTCAGCTTACTGCCTCAAAGCGACAGCGCCGTCGTGACCACGGTCACATCGCCGTCCTGGAACGGCGTCGCGTTCTTCGGACGCGCGGCCGCCGCCGCCTCGGCCTTCGTGCCGGGAGGAAGGGAATAGGAGCGATCGAGGAGAGTGAATGCGATGGGCCCCGACGACGGCGAGTCGAGCTCGACGACCACGCCCTCGGCCGGGACGGCGAGCAGGCCGACCAACGAGCCGCTCAGGATCGGACGCGGGATCGCGAAGCGGCCTTCGACCTTCACCTCGACGTGCCGTCCGAGCGGAAGCACGATCGCGAGCGACGACGCTCCGCGTGGAGACCGGAGGCGCGCGCGGACTCGGTGTCGTTTACCGTCGTCCTCGACCGAGAGCACCTCGGACGAGGGCGCCGCGAGCTCGACGCGCGGTACGTCCGCGAAGGGCGTCGGGATCGTCCATGGAAGGGCGGAGTCCTTCCGGACCGATCCGCCGATCGCGTCGAGCATCGACGGTGGCGGCGCCCCCCACGTGGACGGGCCCCAGGTCGTGTCGACGAACACGCGAGCGGAGCCGTCGTCCTGACGGAAGACGACGTTCGCGCGTTGCGGGACGGTGGCGGTGAACTTCGGTACGACGAGCGCGACGCCCGACGCGACGAGAGCGATCGCCGCGAGCGCCGCCGGAACACGCCGCCCGACTCGCGCGGGCACGTCCACGAGCATCGGCGCGAGCGTGGTCGTGAGGAGGAGCGTCGGCAACGCAAGGAGCGGAGCGACCGCGAACCCGAGCGCTTCGTAGAGGCTGGTGGCGAGCGCGAAGACGAGCATCGCTGCGGCGACGGCTGGTGCCACGCAGGCGCCCGCGAGCGGAAGCCATCCCGCGATCGCCGCCACCAGCGTCGGAACGACGAAGAGGTAGCTCATCCCGGGCGCGATCGCCGCGGTGACCACGCCGAGCGCTCCCCAGCCGATCCACGTGCCGGCCCAGAGGGCGCGCGGCGTCGACCGGCGCGCGAGAAGCAGACTGACAGCGAGCACCGCCGCAGCCGCGCTCGTGTGGATCGCGACGAGCGCCGGATACGGCTGCGCGACCCAGAACGCGGGGAGCGCACCGGTGTTCCCCAGCGCGAAGCCCGCAAGGATCGCCGCGAGGATCCCGGGCACGAGCGACGCGAAGAACACGACGAGCCCTCGATCGAGCGCCCGCCCGCGGATCGCATGCCCCACGACGAGCGAGATCGCGACGAGCGCGAGGAGCATCGTCCAGCGCTCCGGCCAGCGCACGAGACCGAACGCGAGCACGTCGAACCAAACCGCATCGCCCTGCACCGCTGCGCCCGGAGCGAGATCGGACTCCGCGAGCGCGCGCGTCATCGCAAGCGCGTGGTCGCCGTGATGTTGCAGCGTGCGCGGGCTCGACACGTCGAGCGCGTCGAGCGGCGTGTGGTAGTGCTCGATGCCGGCGAGGTTCGCGAAGTTCACACCGGACGCGATCGTCTTCGTGACGCTGAAGTCGGTGTCGTTCGGCATCCGCTTGTAGACCTCGTAGAAGAGCGAGGTCGTCACGGGCCTCTCGAGATGATCCGCCATGAGCGCGACGAGCCATGCGTTGCCGCGGCTCGTCTCGAACATCTGCGACGGACCGTGGCTGCCGCGGGAGTCGATGTTGACGGTCGCCCGCACCGTGCCGGCGAGCGGGTGACCGCGGACGAACGCCTCCGCGCCGAGGAGGCCCGCCTCCTCGGCGTCCGTGAACACCGCGACGACCGTCCGGCGCGGACGCGGACCTTGCGCGAGCGCGCGCGCCGTCTCGATGAGCGTGACGGTGCCGAGCCCGTCATCGCTCGCGCCCGGGCTCACCGGAACGGAGTCGTGATGCGCGGTGATGAGCACGCCCGGAAGCGCAGGCTCGCGTCCCGAGAGGTACGCGACGACGTTCGCGATCGGCGCGCACGTCCCGTGATGGCTGCACGACCACGCGCTCTGGGTCTCGACCACCCAGCCGATCTTCTCGAGCTCGGCGGCGATCACCGCACGCCCGCGTGCGTTGCCTTCCGTACCGACGAAGCGCGTGGCACCGTCGGAGACGAGCCGCGCTTGCACCTCGCGTGCGCGCATCGCCGAGAACCGCAGGGACGGTGCGTCGGCCGGCACTGGTGCGGGCGGCGAATACCGGCTCAGTGCCAGAGCGAAGACGAGCGCAAAAAGCGTGAGCGTGACCGCGAGCGCGCGTCGCATCAGGTCCGGCGATATCAGCGTCCGTCGTCGGCGTCGAGGTTCGCGACCTCGTCGGCGATCTGCGAGAGCTCGGGCGGCGCCGGGATCGTCTCGCGGATCTCACGACGCGCGAAGCGCTCGACCTCCTCCTCGGACACGGCCGGACGCATCCCGCTCTTCGCGCGCTCCTTCTCGAGGAGCGCCGCGATCTCCGCCGGATGCAGCTTGGTCGTGACATCGCCGAACGCGTGGACGGCGGCCGGCGCGCGCTCCTCGCTCGCGTCCCGAAGCTCGGCGGGGATGTTCCGCTTCAGCGTCGGGGCCTCGAAGTCATCGTCGTCGAGCGGAGATCGAGGGAGCTTCACCACGCGCGGAGCCTACACCCGGCTCGAAGCGCCTGACCAGCCTCGCCGGCCGCGACAAAAGACGCCGGCCTGTGCGCGACGACGAGGTGTACAACATCACGCGATGAGCATCGGTGACTCGAGTCTGAAGGGCCGCAACATCGTCGTGACCGGAGCCAACACGGGCATCGGTCGCATCACCGCGGAGACGCTCGCGAAACGCGGTGCGAAGGTGACGCTCGCCTGCCGGTCGGAAGAGAAGACCCGTCCCGTGCTCGACGCAATCGCGGCAGCGGGCGGCACCGCGGAGTTCCTCGAGCTCGATCTCGGCGACCTCGCGTCCGTCCGCGCCGCAGCGCAATCGCTGCTCGATCGCGGCGAGCCGCTCCACGTCCTCATCAACAACGCCGGCGTCGCAAGCGCCCGAGGGAAGACGAAGGACGGCTTCGAGCTCGCGTTCGGCACGAACCATCTCGGCCACTTCCTCTTCACCACGCTCCTCTTGCCTCGCCTGCGCGAGTCCGCGCCCGCGCGGATCGTGAACGTCGCGAGCAAGGCGCACTACCGCGCTGCGGGCGTCCCGTTCGATCGGCTCCGCGAGCCGACGAAGAGCAGGACCGGCTGGCCGGAGTACGCATCGAGCAAGCTGTGCAACGTGCTCTTCACGAAGGAGCTCGCACGCGGCCGCGCAGGCGACGGCGTGAAGAGCTACGCGGTCCACCCCGGCGTCATCGCGTCCGACCTGTGGCGCTCGCTGCCGAGCATCGTCGGTCCGGTGATCAAGCTGTTCATGAAGTCGAACGAGGAAGGCGCTCGCAGCTCCATCTACTGCGCGACCTCTCCCGAAGTGGCCGAGCACGACGGCCGCTACTACGACGAAGACTGCCGGGAGAAGCGAGGGAGCAGCCTCGCGAACGACGCTGCGCTCGCGGAGGAGCTCTGGGAGAAGAGCGAGGCCTGGACGAAGGAGTGAGCACGCCGGCCGAGCGCGTTGCCGACGGAGGTGCCCCGTGCCAGGCGCTCGCTCAGCAGTGGTTCAGGAGGAACCAACCTGCAACGGCGCGAGCGTCAATCCCAGGTGAACTCGTAGTCGATCGACGCAGGACCGGGATTCTTGATGTCCCAATCGTACGTGCAGCGGACGTTTTGGTACTTGAACACGCCGTCGAGCGCGAAGCGGAGGAAGCCCTCGGCGACCGGACCGATGTACTCCCATGTCCAAGCGTCATGAGCGACGATACGATGGGCCGCACGCGTGATGGACGTTCTGGCTGACGTACTTTCCGTAACTCGAATGGGGGCGACTGTGATCGCTCAGGCCGAGCTCGTACCTCCCTGGGGGCTCGAGATCGATCCCATCGCGGAGGCACATGTGCATGTCGTTCAACGCGGCTCGTGTTGGCTCCGCACGTCGCTGGAGCGTCGGCAGATTCAGGTGGGCGCAGGCGACGTGCTGTTGATCCGGGGCGGAGTCGGGCACTCCCTCTGCGATAGTCAGAAGACGAAACCCGCGCCCCACAAGAAGGTGCTCGAGGCGATGCCGCGCCGCCTGGCATCGCTGCCGAAGTCGCGTGCGCACGAAACGACCGTCGTGCTTTGCGCCAAATATCTGTTCCAACACGTGGGACCGCATCCGCTTACCTCGCTGCTTCCGCCGCTGATTCACCTGTCGGCCCACGAGGCGGAGCGCCATGTCCAACTTCAGCTCCTTCTCCAACTTCTCCGCCACGAAGCGATCGACGCCGGAAGTGGTACGGAGCTCGTGATCCCTCGGCTCGTCGATAGCCTGCTCGTCTTCGTCGTACGAGCGTGGCTCGAAGGGCAGCCGGTCGGTGCTGGGGGATGGTTCGGCGCGCTCCGGGATCCGGCGATCGCGAAGGCCTTGTCCCTCATTCACGAGCGACCGCAAGCGCCGTGGTCCGTCGAGAGGCTCGCGCGAGAAGTTGCCCAGTCTCGAGCCACGTTTGCTCGCCGATTCGGCGAGCTCGTAGGCGACGCCCCCGTCGCGTACCTGACACGCTGGCGCATGTGTATAGCAACCAAACTGCTGTGCGAGACGGACGTCTCCCTCGACGAAATTGCCTCCCGCGTGGGCTACGAGACGGCGGCTGCCTTCTCGAAAGCTTTCCGGCGAAGCCACGGGAGTGCGCCGGGTCGCTTCCGGTCGCAGGCTCGCGAGCAGCTCGAGGCGCGCGGAGCTGAACGCACACGCGCAGCTCGTGCGGTGAGACGAACGGACATGACTTAGAGCGTGGCGGGCCTGTTCGTCTCGTCTGCCACCATTACGATGGGTGGCACGGACGAAAGGAAAACACCGTGCTCGAGTTCTTCACGTTTGGTTCCACCAATGGTCACAAGGTCGCAATCGCGCTCGAGGAGTTAGGGCTCCCCTACGAGGTCCGCACCGTGAACGTGTTCGCGGGCGAAGGGCAGTCACCGGAATTTCTAGCCATCAACCCGACGGGGAAGATTCCGGTCATTCGGGATCGCGAGGCCGATCTCATTCTGACGGAGTCGGATGCGATCTTGCTCTACCTGGCTGACAAGGTGGGACGCCTCGTGCCGCCATCCGGGAAGGAGCGCATGCGCGCGATCGAACTTTTGTTTCTACAGGCATCGCTTCAGGGACCGATGTTCGGACAGCGGATGCACTTCTCGGTCTTTTCGGCAGAGACGGTTCCGTACGGAATTCGTCGCTACGAGGAGCAAGGGGAGATCATCGACGAGTTGGTCGATCACCTGCTGTCCGGACGAAGCTACTTCCTCGGGTCCGAGTACTCGATCGTCGATATCGCGTTCTACGGTTGGTACTTCGCGGCGAAGCGGGCCGGCTTCGATTTCACCCAGCACACGAACCTCGACGAATGGTTCGAACGCGTAGGTTCTCGACCAGCCGTCGCACGTGGCGTCACCATCCCGAGCCGCCTTCCCAAGCTTCCTCCACGGAAGCGGCCATAGGAGAGCGGAACCATGCACGTCGTACTTCTGAGATTTTCGAACAACAAGAGTCGGGCAGCCGAGCTCATGGCGGGCCACAACGAATGGATCAAGCGCGGGTTCGATGAAGGCGTCTTCATGCTCGTCGGCAGCCTTCAGCCCACTCTTGGGGGCGTCGTCATCGCGCACAACACGACGCGCGCCGAGCTGGAGGCGAGGGTCCAAGCAGACCCATTCGTCGCGCAGGACGTCGTGAAAGCCGAGCTACTCGAGGTTTCCCCGTCCAAGGCGGATCCTCGCCTCGCGTTCCTGCTCGCGTTGTAGAGCTCCGCGATGATCTCGACGATGCCAGGGTCGGACGGAAAGCCGCGGTGCCCTTGGAGCTACGCGGCTCCAGACTTTCTCGAATATCACGACACGGAATGGGGGATGCCGGTCACGGACGACCACCGGTTGTTCGAGAAGCTCTGCCTGGAGGGCTTTCAGTCGGGCCTGAGCTGGCGAACCATTCTGTCGAAGCGCGAGAACTTCCGTGCGGCGTTTCGTGGCTTCGACTTCGACAGGGTCGCGCGATTCACGAGCCGTGACGTCGAACGCCTCCTCGGGGACGAGGGAATCGTTCGCCATCGCGGCAAGATCGAGGCGGTGATCAACAACGCGCAGCGGGCGCGTGAGCTCGTGAGGCAAGAAGGATCCCTGGCGGCCTTCGTCTGGCGCTACGAACCTGACGCACGAACGCTTGCCAGACCGCAAACGGTGTCCACGTCCGTCGAAGCGATCGCCCTCTCGAAGGAGCTGAAGACGCGCGGCTGGAAGTTCGTCGGCCCGACCACGGTCTACGCCTTCATGCAGGCGATGGGGCTGATCAACGACCACGCCGAGGGCTGCTTCGTGCGGGCCAAGGTCGAACGGGCCCGTCTGGAATTCATGCGGCCAGGACGGCCAAACTGATGCGCCTGTCGCAGGCTGGATGCTCATCGCCGCTCGACCGGCGCCGTCGCTCGCTCATCGGTGGCGCCGCGGGTCGACGTCCTCGAAGAAGATTCGCCACTCGGGATCCGGCGAGTTGTCGAAGTCACCGGGCTTCGGAGCGTCGCGCTCGGCCAGAGCATCGATCCGAGCCACCGTGGCCTGCTCGTCTCGAGCGTAAACGTAGTACTCGGCCTGCCCGCGACGAATGCACGTGGCGACGAGCACCGCCACTTCTCCTTCCTCGACTGCGTCCTTCATTCGTCGCTCGAAGCGCTCGAGGAGATCGAGGACATCGGGCGACGGCAGACCGACTTCGTCGCCGTCGTAGTCCTTGATGAAGCAGACGAGAGAGGCGTAGGCGCGCAAGTCGAACACCCACTCTCCCGTCGGGGCAAACGGCCACGGCATCTGCCGGAAGCGAACGATTCCGGTGCGACGATCTTCGTCGTCGAAGCTGACGGACGTGGTCCAGCTGCGCCCCGATCGCAACATGGCCTCGACGGAGGGAGCCACCCGTGTGCCGATCGGAACCGCGCGCCGTGCGGCCGCGACCAGATCATCGATGCGTTCCCGACTCCGTCGTGCGTCCGGTGACGAGCCATCCGGGTCGAGGAGCATCCACCCCTTGCCATCGGCCACGAGCTGCGGAAGCTCGAAGAGCTGTCCGTGATACGTCTCGAGGAGCGCGTTCTGGAAGATACCGTCGCCGGCCGCGGCGTCGCTCGCGAGCTCGGGAGCTCCCATCGCTCGCCAACATGCTTCGTGGAACGGCACATACTCCTCCGAGTCCACGACGGAGCCGCGATGACCGCTATCGCGATCGCTCAGATACCCGTCCTCCACACGACCGCGCAGGCGTCCGGGACCGTTTCCACCACGCCGCAACCCCACGGCGTCCTCGAGCCACGCGTGCTCCGGAGTGAAGCTCAACGTACCTCCGGGTTCGTGGCTCGGGCGCGAGCCTCGGTAGATCCAGGACGTCCCGGGCACGAGGTGATCGTGCTGAACGGGGAGGCCACACAACGCGCAATTCGTTCCGATGACGGCCATCAGTCTGCCCCTTCACTTCGAAGCAAAGCTCGCCTTCGCGAGCTCGACACGAGCGTCCCCAGCCGCGCTCACGGTCACGGCTGCTTCGTAGGCGAAGCCCGCGGGAGGGGAGTGCGACCAGCGTACCCTGAAGCCACGAGCAGCGTCGCCCGTGACCTTTGCGCCATCCTCGGTGACCCATGGTCCAGGATGGGGTTGGCGTTCGGCCGGTCTCCGACGCGCGTACGCCGCGTCGAGCGCCGCATTCGCCGGTCCGACGGCACGCCGAATCGCGTCCCGTGCGGTCGTCACGGCGTGTGTCGAGCCGGACGTCGAGGTACCGCCGTCTCCCGGCGGTACCTCGAGTGCGCCGCTCGCGGCAGGAGGTGAGATGCTCACGGGCGTCTCGGGACATGTGTTGATGCACGAGAGGCATCGGCCATCGGACGTGCATCCGTTGTCGATGACGACGTGGGACTCGCAGTCCTGGATCGCACAGACCGGGGTCGAGCGCGAAGAGGTCCCCGCTTCTCGCTCGTCATGGGAGGCCTTGCTGCAGCCCGCTGCGAGAAGCAGCAAGACTGCGCCGAGCGCGAGTACGAGCCGGTGACCAGCTCCTCGGGCAATGAGTGCGAACGAAACGCGATGCTTCACGCTGTGAGCCTCATGCAAATTCGAATCCCTCGTTCGAACAAGCGCTTCGGCGAAGCATTCGCAGCATCGTATTCCGTGGACGTCGAGGACGTACAGAGACGCTCTTCGACATCACCGTGAGGGAGAGAGATGCGCTCGAAGTGCAGTCTTCTTCACTCCGGGCCCCGGAACGGCAGATCTTGCACCCGGTACCATGCGACCTTCGTGGGCCCCGGCGGCAAGGCGAGCTAGAGAAGGGCGACATGACCCCTTGGGAAACGTGGACGGCCCTGCTCGCGAAGCCCGCCCCGGAACGCTCCGCTGCGGAGGCCACCATCGTGCGCGCCTACATCCTCGCGATGGAGCTCGAAGGCGGCGGGCTCTCGGCGTTCCTCTACAACGTGAGCCCGGCGGAAGGAGAGCCCGCGGCCTGGCTCGAGCTCCGCGCGACCGCCGACGCGCTCGACGCGCTCGATCTCCCCCGTCCAGCCGAGCGCCTCCGCGCGATCGCGATGCGCTTCGACCAGGCGGGGCCGAGCGGCGCGACGTGGGACGACCGCATCCAGGGCGCCGGCCCCGAAGGATGGCTCGACGCCCACGCGGCGGCGATCGAGCCCCTTGCCGACGCGATCCTCGCGGCGCTCGAGCGGTACACGCGCGCGACCTTCGGCACCTGACGACGAGGCGACTCGCCAGCGCGCTGCGACACTCGCCATCGACACGACGATCACCGACAACGCGTTCGACTACTCGATGGCGCCGATGAGCGTCACGACCTTCGTCCTCCATGGCAGCTGAGGCGCCGCCAGGCTGCACGCGAGCGGCGCACCGGTGCCTGACACGGTACAGCTCATGAAGGTCCGCGTGCTCCTTGCAGCAAGAACGGATCGCTGCGCGCGGACGAGCGCCCGCGAAGCTCGTCCGGCCGAGGCCGAGACATCATGAGCCCGCAGAGAGCGCGAGCACCGGAGCGTGCTACGCCTTCTCATCGTCCCGGTGAGCGCGGCAGCGGATGGCTTTCGTGACGCTGCGTCGGATGCTACTGTCGACGGCGGCAGTGCGGGCACGGCGGCGTATCGGACTGCTTTTCGTTGCGTCGCTCGCTTGGGCGCCCACGAGCCGAGCAGCACCCGAGACGGATGAGCACGCGTCCATCCGTCCCATCCGCGTGACGCTGAGCGAGAGCCTACCCGAGGAGTGCGCTGCCACGGCACCGCTGTTCGAGCGCGTCGTCGCGCGCACCGACCGCATCATGCGCGTGACGACCGACGCCGACGCATTCGTTCGCCTCGTCGTCCGGCGTGAAGGCGACGAGCTGCTCGGTGAGCTCACGGTCGACGAGGGAGCGGGCCGCACGGAGCGCTCCGTGTCGGCATCGACGTGCGAGGCCGTCATCACGGCGTTCGCCGTGATGCTCGTCGTGGCGCTGGATCCCCATGCCGAGCGTCGCCCGCCAAGACTGCCTGCACCGCCGGAAGAACATTCGGCGGCTCCGGCGCCGCGTCCCACCACGCCGGCCCCCACCACGCCGCCCCCCACCCCTGCGCCACCAAGAAACGACGTCGAGCCGGCGATCGGGCTCCGCGGAGGCGTCGGTCTCACACTCCAGGGCTACGAAGGAGTCGTCTTGGAGCGTTCGGCCATGCTCGAGCTGAGCATCGGGACGGTGCTCTACCCACGCGTGCGTGCAGCGATCGCGCGAAGCGCGCACGTCACGGTGCCGACTCCCTCCGATCGAGTCGATCTGGTGTGGACCACCGGCCGCGCGTCGCTCTGCGGCGCTCCGGAGTGGCTCCAGCGGCAGCACATCAGCCTTTGCGCCAGCACGTCGGTCGGGGCGCTCGATGCCACGGTAGCTCGTCCGGGAGGCCCCGAACGGCGCCTTCTCTGGATCGCTGCAGGTCCTACGGCTGTGCTCGGCATCGACCTCGGCTGGAGGCTCGGGCTCGAGCTCGAGGCCGGCTTGTCGATTCCAGTGCTCCGGGACCGGTTCTTTTTCGAGCCCGCAAGGCTCCACTACGAAGCGCCCCTCGCGTACCCCTTCATCGGAATGACCCTCGTGAGCCACCTCTTCCAGTCGGGAGGGTGAGTGAGATCCCGATCGACGATCCAGTGATCGATCGCCGTTGAGCCGGACATCGTATGCGTCGGAGGTACGACGTGGTCACGGCTCGAGTCCATTGCCCCACCCGTCCAACGGAGTCCGAGCTGACCACCGACGCACGCGACGCGCATGCTCGCTTGCGACGTCTTTTCGAGCAGGAGTACGACTTCGTCTGGCGGTCGCTACGCCGATTCGGCGTCGAGGCCGAGAACACCGAAGACGCCGCGCAGCAGGTGTTCGTCATCGTCTCGAAGAAGCTCGACCAGATCGAGCGCGAGGACGAGCGCCGCTACCTGTTCGGCATCGTCCTTCGGGTGGCATCGAACGCCCGCCGGTCGCGTGGGCGGCGCCGCGAGGTCTCCCAGGACAGCGTCGGCGAGCCCCTGGACGCCGCAGTGACCGCTGACGGTCTCATCGAGAAGAAGGAAGCACGCGCCCTGCTCGAGCGCGTGCTCGGCGCCCTCTCCGACGATCTGCGCGTCGTCTTCGTCTTGTTCGAGCTCGAAGAGATGACGCTGGTGGAGATCTCCGCCGTGCTCGGGATCCCTGTCGGGACGGCCACGTCACGGCTACGGCGCGCACGTGAGCAGTTTCGGACGATCGCTGCACGACTGCGACGGAGTGGAGGTTCGGATGTCTGAGTCGTTGAAACCGCTCCTGCGCGAGGATGCAGACGAGTTCGAGCGCGCGCTCCTGGGTTCCGCGGCGGACGAGGAGCTGCCGCCGCCCGGCGCTCGCGATCGCGCCATGGCCGCGCTCGGTCTCTCGCCCACACCCCCGGGCGGCCCGCGAGGCCCGGCGTCGACGAGCGCGAGCGCCCCCTCCGGAATGCTCGCGGGGCTCGTGCTCGCCGCGACGTTGGGAGCGGGCAGTGCGGTGATCGCCGTGTCGTGGGGGTCGAGCGACGCGACGGATGACGCGCGAACGGGCGCGACGGCGCCCTCGAACGAGAGCGCGGCGGAGAATGCTCATGGGGGCGCGACCGTCTCGGGTGAGCACGTCGCTCCTCCGAGCTCGGCGCCTTCACCGCACGTCGCCGAGACGCCGGCCCCCACGATCACGCCGAACGCGTTGCCGAACGCTCGGCCCGAGCGCGCGACTGCCGTCCCGAGCGCCCGACGCGCTCCCGAGCACGCCCCACGCGCTCCCGAGCACGCCCGAGCCGAGAGCCTTCCACGCGATCGCGCGTACGACGACGCTCTCACGCGAGAGACGTTGCTCGTCGATGAGGCTCGCCGTGCAGTGGCGAGCGGAGATCCGACACGCGCCCTCGGCTTGCTCGACGCCCATGCTCGAGACTTCTCCCCGGCCGCGTTCGCCCTCGACGCCGATGTTCTGCGGATCGAGGCGCTCGAGCGAGCTGGCCGCACCGCCGACGCGGATCGACTCGCCCAAGCGTTTCTGGTGCGCCACGTCGAAGGCTCTTACGCCCGGCGTGTTCAAGCTGTTCGCGACCGTATCCGTGCCGCGTCGGCCGCTGATCTCCGATGAGGGACCATCCAATGAAGCGTATCGTCTTCGGCTCGATTCTATCCTTGTTCGCAGCCGTCGTAGCTTGTGCGAACTCCGCATCGCTCGGCCCGGAGTCTGCGCCGGACCCCAATCCCGGTTCGGGCCAAACGTTCGAGCCGTCCACCCCGGACGCGAGCATCGACGACCCTTCGCAGCACCTCTGCGTCGCGACCGATTGCCCTGCCCCCTACGCGACCTGCCCTGGCGTTCCGGGAGTTTGCACGACGAACCTGGACAAGGATTCTCTTCATTGCGGCTCGTGCGGCAACGCGTGCCCACCGTACACCTCGGGCATCAATGGGTCCTTCTTCTGCATGAAGGGCACGTGCCAGCTGATTTGTGAAGAGGGCACCGGTGATTGCAACGGCTTCGTCGACGATGGCTGTGAGGCCAAGCTCCTCTTCGACCCAGCAAACTGCGGCACTTGCGGGACGCAGTGCGCTGCCGGCGAGCCCTGCTTCCAGGGCCAGTGCGGATGTCCAAAGGGATATTCGGCGTGCAACGGCGAGTGCGTGCGCCTCTCGACCGACTCCGCCAATTGCGGGGCTTGCGGACACGATTGTTCCGAGGACGCGCCGGGCGCGGGGGCGTGCGGAGGGGCTGTTCCTCCGAACAGCGCGTTCAACTGCAAAGATTCGCAGTGCGGGCAACACTGCGCTTCCGGCTTCGCCGATTGCAACAACGACTTCTGTGGAGACGGCTGCGAAACTCGGGTGGCCAACGACAAGCTGAATTGCGGCGCGTGCGGCAACGCCTGTGCCCCTGGACAGGTCTGCGCCGCAGGGAAGTGCCTTTGCGACCCGGTCACCGATCCGGGAGGCACCTACTGCGGCGGCTCCGGGTGCACGGACCTCCAGACCGACCCGAACAACTGCGGCGCATGCGGGAACGACTGCAAGGGGCTCATACCGCCAGTCGGCGGATACGCCGGCAGCCCGCCCTCGGGCGCTCCCGCCTGCGTGCTCGGACGCTGCACGTATGAGTGCGCGGCCGGCTACGGCAACTGCGACGGCCGCATCGACAACGGCTGCGAGATCGATCTCATGGTCGATCCACGCAACTGCGGCGCCTGCGGGAATCAATGCGATCTCGCGAATGGTCAGCCGTGCGCCGGCGGCAAATGCCTCACGAAGCCCTGCGATGCCGGAGTTGTCCAGTGAACCGCCTCCCCCGAACGTTCGGTGCCTCCCTTCTCTCGATCCTGGCCGGCGCGGCGCTCCTCCATGTCGTGACGAGCTGCGCAGAAGGCGATCCCCTCGCTCCAAGCGCCGCCGACGACGCGGGGACGGAGGTGCCGGACGCCACGCTCATTCCCGAACAGCCAGACGCCGCTCCGCCGTCTTTCTGCGAGGCCGACCAATGGTGTTCGGTGACGCTTCCGGTAACCACTCAAGTCTCGATCAATGGAGTCTGGGGATCAGGCCCGAACGACGTCTGGATCGTCGGCAGTCCTGATCTCATTCTCCACTGGGAAGGCTCGAAGCTGACTCGCTCCACGGCGTACCAACGTGACGTTCCGTCGGCTACGAAGTTGACGCTGTTCGGAGTCTGGGGAAGCGGTGCGGACGACGTCTGGACGTTCAACGCGGGCAACGCGCTCTGGCACACGGGCGGGGCGGATCTCTGGTCGGCCTCCCGCGCCGACGCTCCCCCCCCGATGCCAAGCCTGGTCACCGCGATGTGGGGACGGAGCGCGAACGACATCTGGGCCGTGGGCCCCCTCTCCCATCAAACCCTGACACCGACCGTGTGGCACTGCGATGGTTGGCGCGACGGGACCGTCAAGTGGGTTCCCTCACGGGCAGACGTCAATAACAATCCCGACTTCTTCGGCTTCCCCTACTCCTTCAACGGCATCTGGGGAAATGATGCCAGCGTCTGGATCGTTGGCCAGAACGGAAAGACGCGTCGTACGGAGGGGTGGAACGGTGAATCGACGGCCTGGACGCCGGTCGAGAGCGGCACGTCGCAAGAGCTGAACGCCGTCTGGGGAAACGGCGACGGAGAGGTCTGGGTCGCCGGCGCCGGCGGCGTCGTCCGCCGTCTCTCGCGCCAGGCGGACGGATCGTATCTCGTCGCGTCCCTCGACCTGCCCACACGGGCCACGGTCTTCGCGCTGACGGGCTTCGGGCCCAACGACGTCTGGGCAGCGGGGGCCGATGGCACGCTCGCACACTGGGACGGCGCGACGTGGTCGCTCGTCGAGGTGCCCGGTGAGGAAAACGTGCCGAACGATCTCCTCGCGATCTGGGGATCGGGCCCGGACGACATCTGGGTAGCCGGACAAAATCTACTGCTTCACAAAGGCAGCGCTGTTCTGCCGGGGACGACGATGAGGAAGCCATGAGAAGTCTGCTGACCTTCAGTTTGGCCATCGTGTGCGCCGCCGGTCTCGTGCATTGCACGGCCGACGGTACCGAGGGGAGCGCGCTCGCGGTGCCCCCGAACGAAGAGGCCGACAGCGCGGTTCCGGACCCGGGTTCCAGCACGTCGCCGGACGCAGCGCCCGACGCGGCGCCCGACGCGGCGCCCGACGCAGAGCCGCCAATCGAGGCTGGCGCTTGCAGCGCCGACCACTGGTGTCGCACGCCGCTCCCTTCACAGGACCTCGAGCTTCGAGCCGTCTGGAGCTTCAGTACCGACGACGCGATCGCCGTCGGTACTGCCGGCGCGATCCAGTGGAATGGCACGTCATGGTCCGTAGTCTCCTCTCCCGAAGTGAGCCTCGAAGGCCTGACCGGCCTCTGGGCGACCGGGCCGAATGACATCTGGGGAACCGAGGAGTCCTCGACCCGCATCGTCCATGGCTCCCGTACGGCGCCGGGAGCTCCGTTCCAGTGGAAGGAGCTCACGGGCTACTCCTTTCCCTTTCCGGTGAGCTTCCTTCGCTCGACCGGTCCGCGGGATCTCTGGGGTCTGGCGCGATGGCCATCTAGCAGTGTCTACTTGGTGCACGGCGTTTTGCCGGACGCAGACGAACCTGGCGAGCCGGTGTGGACCACGACCGCGCTCCCCCTCAGCATCGGGTGGGACTTCACCGTCAACGGGTTCGCGATCACCGAAAACAGGGAGGTCTGGATCGGCGGCCACGTGGAGAGCTGGTGGTCGCCTGCGGTCGCACGCGTGTTCCACGGCTCACCGCCGCTCACCGAGGGTGACGCCTACACCTGGGAGGAGAGCTTGAGCACGGACGAATCGTTGCCCACGCTCGTCGCAGGGATCTGGGCCCCACGCTCGGACGACGTCTGGGTCATCTCGAATCTCGGCTACGCCTCGGAGCCGATCACGAAGCCGACCGTGAACTACCGTCGCAAGACGGGCGGGAACGGATCCGCTGCATGGAGCAGCGTCCCGAACAACTCGTCTGCCAACGCCGTCGCGGTTTGGGGCAGCGGGAAAGACGACGTTTGGACCGTTGGCACCTCCGGCGCGATTCGACGCTGGAACGGAACGAATTGGAGCACCTCTCGGATCTCCGTGAACGGAATGCCGCTCTTCAAAGATCTGGCCGCCATTCACGGGTCCTCGGCCAACGACATCTGGGCAGTTGGAAACGGTATCGCGCTCCATCGCGCAATCGGAGGTGCACCTTGATGACGACCACGACCCCCAAGCGAAGCGTCCTCGGCGTCTTCGTGGCCCTGGGGCTCGTCACGCTGCTCTTCGCCTGCGAGACGAGCGAGCAGCCGGGCGATCGCGAGACGATCGACACGGATGCTGGCGGTACCGTCGACGCACCAGCCCCCGACGCGGGCGTCGACGCGAACAACCTCGACTCCGGCGCAGACGATGACTTCGTCGTTCCGGACGCCTCGGTCGTATGCGGCTCAGGCCCATGTGCCCTCTCCATCACGGGTCACGGAGATTCCTTCTGCGTCGTCCTGCAGAATGGCAAAATGAGCTGCTGGGGGTCGAACACCTCGGGTCAGCTCGGGTACCACGTCGACGGTGACTCGTTCTCCGCGACGCCACGGATCCTCAGCGGCCTCGCGAGTGTGACGAGCGCGAGTGTCGGTGACGGCAACACCTGCGCGCGGGTAGAGAACGGAGACGTGTTCTGCTGGGGAGCCCCGGAGCTCGTCAACGCGGGCATGGCGGACGGTGGCGGAGGCTCCTCCGATCCCATCACGCAGCCGACACGCGTGGGTGCCGTACCTGCCGCCAAGAGCATCGCGGTCGGGACGGGCTTCGCGTGCGCCACCGCGAGTGACGGATCACTCTCGTGCTGGGGAAAGAACGCGAACCGCGAGCTCGGTCGCGGCAGCAGCACGAGCGACACCATCGAGCCGCCCGCGAAGGCCCTGCTCATCGCACAAGCGGTCGCGACGGCGGTGCCCGGCGTCGGGCGCACGTTCGCGATCACGCCGAGCGGTGACCTGCTCTCGTGGGGCTCGGGCGGCATGTACGGGCGCGACGATTGGGGCCGGTTCAAGAGGCTCGTGGACTTCCTCCTGGGGCGCGACATCTCCGACGATCCGGACGGCGTTCCTGCGCTCGTGCCGGGTCTTGAAGGTGTGCGCGGAATCGCATCGAGCACGGTGCATGCGTGCGCCGTCGTTCGACGCGACGTCTACTGTTGGGGCACCAATCTGAGCGGTCAGCTCGGACGAGGCTCGTTCAATCCAGCCCCTACGACCTTTCAACTTCCCCCCAGCTTCCTCCCGGACTTCTCGAACCTTCGCTTCGTTGCCGACGCGGACAGCAAGATTGCAGGAGAGTCGGAGAAAGACGTCCCCGTCCAGGTCGCCGTCGCCGACGAGCACTCGTGCGCCGTGATGGGAAGCGGGCGCGTCTACTGCTGGGGAAAGAAGGGCAATGCGGGGGTCCTCGGGGCCAACGCCACGGAGGACATCGTCGGGACACCGACACGCATCGACGGCCTCAGCGAGCCGGCCGTGGGAGTCGCATCCGCAGGCTCCTCGGTCTGTGCACTCCTGCGCTCGGGAGCGGTCGAGTGTTGGGGTTCGAATGGGCAGGGTCAGCTCGGGACGGGAACAGCCGATGAGCTTCCGCACCCGAACCCCTCCCGCGTGGTCTTGCCAAACTGATGGAGTCCTCGACGATGTCCACTCTCCTGACCAAACAACGTTGCCTCGCGTTCGTAGCCGCAATCACGAGCGCCGCCGCGGCCATCCATTGCTCGACGGAGCGCCAGGTGTTCGATGACGAGACGCCCGATGCGGCGCCGCCTCCGCCCCCCGCTCCGTTCATCGACGCTTCCGTGGAGGAAGCGAGCGTTCCCGAGCCGGATGTCGAGTGCGCCGACACGAACAAGCAGATCTACGTCCTCTCCGCGAACGACAAGTCGATCTATCGCTTCAACCCGATCGAGCTGACCTTCACACGTCTCGGCAGGCCCAACTGTGGGGCGCGCAGTGGCATGTACTCCATGGCCGTCGATCGGCGAGGTTTTGCCTGGATCGAATACGGGGAAGGACGGGTCTTCAAGGTGAACCTCGAGGACATGTCGTGCACCGACTCCGGGTACCGCCGAGACGCGTCGGAGTTCGGGCTCTTCGGAATGGGGTTCGCGAAGAACGACGGCGACACGGACACCAGCGTCAACGCGGGTGAGACGCTCTGGGTGGTCGGTGCCGCGCTCGCTCGACTCGACACGAAGACGCTCGAGCTGTCCATCGTTGGGAAAGGCGGGCTCGGGAGGGCCGAGCTCAGCGGAACGGGAACCGGAGCGCTCTGGGCGTTCCTGAGCATCGGCGGACGAGTCGCTCTTCTCGACAAGACTACGGGCGAGCCCCAGAAGATCTTTCAGACCGGCATCGGAAACCTATCCTCATGGGCGTTTGCCGCGTGGGGTGGTGACTTGTGGCTCTTCAGCACGCCGGAGCGCCCCTACGACCCGTGGAACATCGACACCTCGACCGTCACGAAGTACTCGCCAGCAACGGACACGACGACGACCCTGATGGAGAACGTCGGCCTCGATATCGTGGGCGCGGGCGTGTCGACGTGCGCTCCGACCGAGCCGCCGCGCTGACGTCTCGTCCAATCCGGGAGCCATTCGGTTCAACATGCGCATGATCCTGCGTCCTCGATCAGGCCTCACTCCATCTTCTCCCGCTCCTGTTCCTGCTCCCGCGCCGCGGCCGCGCAATACGCGGAGCATGCGGCCCGTCGCGTCGCTCGCGCTTCTCTCGATCGTCTCCTCGATCTCGGTCGGCGCGTGTGGCAGCTCGGATCGCTCCGGGTTCGACGGAGAGGCAAACGGCGGCTTCGACAACGATGGCGGAGTGGAGAAGGAGCTCGATCGGGATCCGATCACGTGCGCCGAGGCAACGCAGGCTCGGACATACGTGGGATGCGACTACTGGCCCACCGTGACAGGCAACGTCGTTCCCGACGTCTTCGACTTCGCGGTCGTCGTCTCGAACAGCGGACAGACGGAAGCGAACGTGAAGGTCACCGGGCCGAACGACTTCACGGTCGAGGTGAAGGTCGCCCCCGGCACGCTCGAGAAGGTGTTCTTGCCCTGGGTGCCCGCGTTGAAGGGAGACGGGATCGTCGTCGTCAATCAGGCGACGCCGTTCTCGTCATCGGTCCTGGCGCGCAAAGGCGCATACCACTTGGTGAGCTCCGTTCCCGTCGTCGTCTACCAGTTCAACCCGCTCGAATATGCGGGCAAGGGAGGACCGCCGGGCAAGAGCTGGTCGGAATGTCCTGAGCTCGGCGGGCCCGGGAGCGGATGTTTCAGCTACTCGAACGACGCTTCGCTCCTGTTGCCGAGCACCGGCTGGACCGGAAACTACCGCGTGCTCGGCATGCATGGCTGGAGCAACGTGACCCCGCAAGGAACATCGCAGCCCTTGCTCGGCTCCTACGCCGCGATCACGGCATCGCAAGACGGAACCAAGGTGAAGGTCGCGCTCGGCGCCAAGGCGAAAGTCCTCGCCGGCCAGGGCATCGCCGCCGGTGGTCCCGGTAAGGTGATCGAGATCGCTCTCGACGCCGGAGACGTTGCGCAGATCGTGACGGAGAAGGGCGACCAGTTCGAGCTCTCGGGCTCGCTCGTCCAGTCAAACAAGCCGGTTCAGGTCATCTCCGGCGTCCAGTGCATCAACGTCCCGGCCGACACCCCCGCCTGCGATCACGTCGAGGAGTCGGTCCTGCCCGCGGAGGCCCTCGGCAAGAAATACGTCGTGACCACGCCGACGCGTCCGAGCGGCACTCCCGGCCTCCACGTCGTCCGCTTCGTCGGCAACCGCGACGACACCAAGCTCACCTATGCGCCGTCGAAGCCTGCTGGCTGTCCCGACAGGCTTTCCGCTGGTGAGGTCGCGCAGTGCGATGGTCCCGTCTCGACTGACTTCGTCGTCAGCGGAACGCAGGAGTTCGGCATCGCGACGTTCATGGTCGGCGCGGCGATGTACGAGGCCTCGAACCGGAAGGCGAAGGGCGATCCGTCACAGACGGTCTTCGCCTCGACGGAGCAGTTCCGGACGAGCTACCTCTTCCTCACCCCCGACGACTACGACATCAGCTACGCGGTGATCGTCGGACCGGAGAGGGCGAACCCGGTCCTCGACGGCGTAGCGCTCACGGGCTTCGAGCTGCTCGCCGAAGGCTTCGGCGTCTGGCGCACGACGCTCGCGCGTGGCAAAAACGGCGCTCATACGTTGAGCGCGTCGTTTCCGGTCGGTCTCCAGGCGATGGGCTATGGCGCGTTCACGAGCTACCAGTTCCCGGGCGGCCTCGACGTGAAGCGGATCGCTCCGCCGCCGCCGAAGTGAGCGCCGCGTTCCGCTCTTCTCGCCCTCGAGCACGTTGAGCCCCTCATGCCCTCGGAGGCGGCATCACGTTGAGCCGAACCTGGCTCGGAGCTCGCGCTTCAAGAGCTTGCCGGCCGTGTTCTTCGGCAGCGCCTCGACGAAGTGGACTCGCTTCGGGACCTTGAACGGCGCGAGCCGTGCCCGGGCGTGCTCGACGAGCGCGACCTCGTCGACGACGGCCCCCTCACGGAGCACGACAACCGCGGTGACCGCCTCGATCCATTTCGGATCGGGGACCGGGATGACGGCGACCTCACGCACCGCCGGATGCAGGAACAGCGTCTCCTCGACCTCGCGTGAGGAGACGACGACGCCGCCGCTCTTGATGATGTCCTTCTTGCGGTCGACGATCGTGATGTACCCCTCTTCGTCGATGCGGGCGAGGTCACCCGAATGGAACCACCCGCCCGCGAACGCCTCCTCGGTCTCGGCGGGCTTGTCCCAGTAGCCGAGGCAGAGCTGAGGCGACCGGTAGACGACCTCACCGACCTCGCCGGGCTTCACGTCGTTCATGTCGTCGTCGACCACACGTAGATCGACGAAGGGGATCGCGCGCCCCGCCGAGGCTGGCCGCGCCTCGTGCTCCTCCGGGCGAAGCACCGTCGCGAGCGGACCGATCTCCGACTGCCCGAAGCAGTTGAAGAAACGGAGCTCCGGCAAGAGCTCGCGCAGCCGCTCGAGCACCGGCGTCGGCATGATCGACGCGCCGTAGTACGCTTTTCGCAGGTCGCGCACGCGGCCGGCGTTGTTCTCGATCAACGCGAGGAGCGCGATCCAGACGGTTGGCGCAGCGAAGAACGCGTCGATGGAGTGGTCCGCGATCGCCGCGAGGACACGCGCGGGATCGGGCGCCTCGAGCAGCCAGTTCGGCGCCCCGAGCATCAGCGACGGCATCATGAACACGTGCATCTGCGCCGAGTGGTAGAGCGGCAGCGCGTGGAGCTGCCGCTCCGACGCGCGCGCGTCGACCGCCAGTGCAGCGGACGCGTAGTGGAACACGAGCGCCCGGTGCGTGAGCATCGCCCCCTTCGGCTCGCTCGTGGTGCCGGAGGTGTAGAGGATCTGCGCAAGGTCCTCGTCGTCGACTTCGACCTCGAGCGCCGGCACGGGGCCGTCGCCCCGACTCCACGCGAGGACGTCGCGATCGCCCGCGCCATCCCGAAGCGAGCCGACGATCTCGAGCGAGACGCCGCACTCGTCGACCGCTGCACGGAGCGCGCGGTCCGTGAAGACGGCTCGCGCCCCGGACTGCCGAAGGATGTACGCAAGCTCTCGTCCGGTCAGTGCGAAGTTGACGGGGACGTGGACGAGCCCGGCCTTCACGACGGCGAGCCAGAGGATCACGTACGCGTCCGAGTTCTTGCCGAACGCGGCGACGCGGTCGCCCTTGCGAAGGCCCGCCGCCAGCAGTGCAGCGGCGACACGCGTGCTGGCCTCGTCGAGCTGGCGGTACGTCCAGCTCCGCTCGTCGAAGCTCAGAGCCATCGCGTTCGGCACACGCCGCGCGCTGCGCCGGATCACGTCCCCCACGGTGCTTCGATTGGTGGCGTCCATCGTTCGAAATCCTAACGACCGCACCCCCATCGTGAAAGGCAGCCAGCGGCAGAGCTCGTCGACCGCAACGAAGGATGCGTCCCATGCATCGAAGCCGTGTAGATGTAGACATCGATGACGTCGCGCAGCGCAGGAGGCCTCGCGCTCGCCGTGATCGCTCTGGCGAGCGGCTGCGGGACCGATGCGGGACGGCGTGGTCCCGCCCCTGCCCCTGCGCGCGCCGAGACGCGCGGACCGGAGCGGCTCGCGCTTCGCTACGATCGGCATCTTCCGAGCGTGCCGGTGTTGCTCGACGGCTACCTCGACGCGCGGTTCGCCTTCAACACCGGGATCGGGCTCAACCTCGTCTCGAAGTCGCTCTGCAAGATGCTCGAGTGCGTGAGCGCGGGAACGTACGTCGGCAAGCGTATGTCCGGTCAGCAGGTCACAGTCCCTCTCGCCAAGGTCCGATCGCTCGCCGTCGGCCACGAGGAGCAACGCGACGTCGTCGTCGGAGTCATCGACCTCGACGGGTTCGTCGATGCACGGGACATCCAGGGCTTCGTGTCGCTCGGATTCTTCGCTCATCGCCCCTTCACGCTCGACGAGCGACAGAGCGAGCTCGTGCTCGAAGACGAGGCGTCGCTCGAGAGGCGCGTCGCGGGTGGCACGGTGGTGAACGTCGACGTCCGGCGCGAAGGCGAGAGCCTGACGGTGTTCCTTCCGCTCGAGATCGCCGGGCAGGCCGTCCTCGCGGAGGTCGACACCGGCAGCGACGCGCTCATCCTCGACGAGCGCTTCATGGCGCCGCTCGGCATCGACAAGGCGCAGGCGAGGGTCGTCGAAGGCCGCGACGAGACCGGGCACGCCTTCACGCGCTGGTTCACCGATCTCAGCGTCGCCGTCCACCCGGCGGGCGCGCCCGCGATCCATCGAACGGGCCTCCGGACGATGTTCCAGAAGATCATCCACGACGGGCTCGTCGGCCGCACGTTCCTCGAGCCGTATGCCGTCACGTTCGATCTGGCGCGCCAACGGATGGTGTTCGCGCCGCACGCACCTCGTTAGCGCGCGCACGGCCCGGCGCAGCTACGGCGAACCGTGAGCTGCTTGCCGATGGCTTCGTCAGCCGCGCCGTTCGTCGGACCGAGGCAGGCCAACGGAGAATTTTCCGTTCGTCCTAGACGCTCCGATGAGAACGCCGGCAAGGACTGGACGCGGACTCCGTCGAGATGGACGATGGCCTTTGGGGCGATAGGGATGAAGAAGCTCGGCGACATGGGAGCGAACCCGACGATCCAGATCGACGTGGTCGATCTGGACGAGGTGAGGCTCGAAGCGATGATTGCAGAGGCTCCCGCCTCGACGCCGACGCTCGGCCGCTCGCTGCCTCCGCCGCTACCTCCATCGGCCTTGGAGTCTCGACAGCCTCCCGCGACGTCGGTAGCGGAGGCGCCGCGGCGCTCGAACCTCGTTCTCGTCCTTGCGCTGGTCGCGTGCCTCGCTGTCAGCTTCGGAGTGGTCGCTCTCCTGCGAATGCGCAGCGCCGCTGCACCGACGCCGGCGCCGAATCCGACGACCTCCCCGTCGGTCATCACGGTCCCGACCGTCGACATGAACGACGAGACGCCAGCCGCGCGCTGAGCTGTCGGCGACCGTCGCTCCGACCTCAGGGACGCACTCGCACGGCGCGAGTCAGGTACCTGCACGCCGCACGAAGTCCACCGCAGGCGCACTGCCGCGACATGCGAACGTCGCACGTCGATCCTCCTGCCGCATTCCCTCGTGCCGCGCGCAGACCTCGACGCCACGCGTTGGAAGAGACGAGGTCGTCGACAGGTTGCGTCGGGTGGAGCGACGCCCATGGACGACGACCGCAACATCCGGACGGACATGGCGGAGCCGCGCACCCCCGACGGCACGACTCGACGAGGCGATGTTCACGTCGATCGCGTCCATCGCGCAGATGCTGAACATCCTGCCGCCGAAGATGAGGACCGCCCGACCGCGATGGAGGCGATCGGGAGCACGTCCGTCTCGACTGCGCGGGCGCTGTGGGCTCCCACGGCCGAGCGCATCGCGAAGACCGCGATGGCCGCGTTCCGCTCCGCCGCGTCGCGCGAGGCCGGCGTGAGCCTCGAAGATCCGTCCGCTCTGCACCGCTGGTCGATCGCGCACCCAGAGCAGTTCTGGCCGCTCCTCTGCAAGCACGTCGGCCTCTGCTTCGTCGATCCGCCGGTCGAGGTCACGAGTGACGAGGCGATGCCGCGCACGCGGTGGTTCCGCGGAGGAACGCTCAACTACGCGCAGCACCTCCTCGACGGAGTGGACGACTCCGCCACCGCGATCATCGCCGTCGACGACGACCATCGGACGCGCACGGTGACGTTCGGCGAACTGCGGGCGGAGGTCGGACGCGCCGCGGCCGTGCTGGATCGGTTCGGCGTCGTGCCCGGCGACCGTGTTGCCGCCTACCTTTCGAACGGCGTGGAGGCGGTCGTCGTGCTCCTCGCATGCGCCTCGCGTGGCGCAGTGTTCACGAGCTGCTCGCCGACGATGGGCGCCCCGGCGACGATCGACCGCTTCGCGCAGGTCGACCCAAAGGTGTTCTTCGTGACCGACGGCTACTGGAGCGCCGGCAAGTATCACCGGAGCGACGCCGAGAGGCTGGTGGAAGCGCTGCCGACCGTGCAGCACGTCGTGTGCGTTCCGGGCCGCGACGATGTCACCTCCGCATTTCCTTCGTGGAAGGACGTCGTGCAGACCGCGGAGCCCGCGCTGCGCTTCGTCCCACTCCCCTTCGATCATCCGCTCTACATCCTCTACACGTCGGGGACGACCGGGCTACCGAAGTGCATCGTCCACCGCGCCGGCGGCGCACTCCTCACGCATCTGAAGGAGCACCGGATCCACTGCGACATCCGTAAAGAGGACGTCGTCTTCTTCCAGACGAACACCGGCTGGATGATGTGGAACTGGCTCGTCTCGGCGCTCGCGTCGCAAGCGACCATCGTGCTCTTCGGCGGAACGCTCTTCCACCCCTCGCGCGACGCTCTCTGGCGGCTCGCTGACCGGCTCGGCGTCACCCACTTCGGCACGAGCGCGACGCACATCCACAGCTCTCTGCGCATCGACATGCGCCCGCGCGAGATCGCCGGGCTCGACGCCCTCCGCTGCGTCATGTCCACCGGCTCGCCGCTCTCACCCGAGGGCTTCGAGTGGGTGTACTCGGCAGTGAAGGACGACGTTCATCTCGCGAGCATCAGCGGAGGCACGGACATCGTCGGCTGCTTCATGCTGGGCGACCCCACACGTCCGGTGTACGCCGGGCAGATCCAGGGTCCCGCTCTCGGCGTCGATCTCTGCGCCTACGACGAGGCGGGCGCGCCGGTCATCGGCACGGCGGGTGAGCTCGTGTGTCGTCGTCCCCTGCCCTCGATGCCCCTGCGCCTCTGGAACGACGACGGAGACACCAAGTACGTCGAGACGTACTTCGCGAAGTACCCGGGCATCTGGCGTCACGGCGACCGCATCGAGATCACGCCGGAGGACGGCATCATCGTCTGGGGCCGTAGCGACGCCACGCTGAAGCCGGGCGGCGTCCGCGTCGGGACGGGTGAGATCTACCGCGCGCTGGAGGACGTACCGGAGGTCGTCGAGGCCCTCGCCGCCGGAAAGGAAGACGGCCATGACGTCGCGATTTGGCTCTTCGTCGTATTGAGACCGGGTGCCATGCTCGATCGCCAGCTCCGGCAGCGGCTGAGCAATGTCGTGCTCAAGCGCACGACGGCGCAGCACGTTCCGAGCGGCATCTTCCACGTCGCCGCTCTTCCGCGAACGCACAGCGGCAAGCTCATGGAGCTCGCGGCGACGCACGTCATCAATGGGCGAAACCTCGACAACCTCTCGGCCATCGCGAACCCGGAGACGTTGACGGCGCTCGCCGTCGCTGCCGGCGTCACGCCGCCACGCTCGCTCGGGGGGAGCTCGTCATGATCGAGACATTCGACCTGACCCCGAGCCACGTCGGGCTCGGCGACCTGAACGAGTTCGCGCTGCTCACGCTCGTCGCAAACACGCACTATCGCATCCTCACCCAGGGCACCGACGCCACGCCTCGCGAGATCTTCGACAAGTCCGGCGAGGCCCTCTACCCGAGCGTCTTCGCGCTGCACCTCCGGGCTCCGATCGCGCGTCCGATCGAGGCGCACGCCCTCTGGGAGAAGCTCAGCGTCGGGGCGGACGTGCGTTGTTTCGGGCGGAGCTTCCTCGACGTGCGCGGCGTGATCGGGAGGGCCGGTGAGGTCCCTGAGACGCCGGAGACGTGGGCCCGCGCTCCGCTTCCGAGCGTGAGCTGGGCGGGGGCGTGGACGCTGAAGGGCGAGGTGGCGATGCCCGCGCCGACCTTCGTCGAGAACGTGCCTCGCGCCGCGGCGCCGCCCGAGCTCCTCTCGCTGTTCCGCGCGGTCCAGTCGAGAGGCATCATCGCCGAAGCGGAGGGACCATCGGCCCCGAGCGCGCCCGTCCTCTACCCGGTCGAGGCCGGGCGCGACGTCGCGCGCGGTCGGCAGATGATGTTCTCGCAGTTCGTCGTCGTGATGGACCACGCGGAGCGCGTCTTCCTCACCGAGCGCGTGTGGCCCGCGTTCCCATGCGAGCTCGTCGAATGCCGTACGACGCTCGAGCGACGCATCTTCTACTTCGGGAACTGCCGAGCCGACGACGTCATCGAGACCGTCGTCGAGGCGCGCCTCGAGAAGATCGCATCGCCCTCCGGCGAGGACCTTCCCTTCGTGCCGAGTGCCGTCGTCACGCTCACGATGGCGCTAACCGACAAGCGCTCTCGGCGGCTGGTCGCCCTGTGCGAGACGAGGAAGCTGCTCGCGATCCCCAGAACGCAGGCCGGGCTCATTCGTGAGGCCGCGCGGATGTTCGCTCGCCACGGCGAGCACACTCCGATGAAGGAGCAAAAGTAGTCATGAACATCGAGAAGCTCGTTCACGAGAAGGTGCTTGCGGTCGTACGTCTGCGGCGGCCGCATGCCCGGGCCGTCACGGCCGACCAGGAGCTGCGCGGAGACCTCGGGCTCGACTCGCTCGACCTCGCTCAGCTGGGCGCCGAGATCGAGACCGCGCTCGACGCACCGATCTTCGAGGAGGTCGCCGTCGGCGCCGTCCTCACGATCGGGGACCTGACGGCCATCTGCGAGGAGACCCTCGCCAAGTTGAAGCGGGCGAGCTGATGGCACCGGACGCGACCAAGGATCTCCTCCTCGCGCTGTTACGCCAGCAGGAGACTCCGGCCGAGGCGAAGGGCGACGCCGACCCCTTCGACGGCAGCCTCGTGCGCCTCCAGCCGGCGGGGAAGAAGCGCCCCTTCTTCTGCGTTCATCCGGCCTCCGGCACTGTCGGCGTGTTCCTCGAGGTCGCCCAGATGATCGATCCCGAGCGCCCGTTCTTCGCCTTCCAGCCGCCCGGGGTCGATGGAGAGTGCGACCCCTTCTTCGATCTGCGCGTGCTCGCGAGCGGCTACGTGCGCCAGATGCGGAAGGTACAGCCGAAGGGACCCTACACCTTCGGCGGCTGGTCGGTGGGCGGGTTGATCGCCTTCCAGATGGCACACGAGCTGCGGGCATCGGGCGAAGAGGTGGACCTCCTGGTGCTCTGCGACACCGCGAACAGCGAGGTCTTCACTGCCCTGCCGTACACACGCCAGGAGATCGCCAAGTTCGTCCATCAGCAAATGGCGCTGATGGTCGCGCATCTCGCGCAGCAGCGTGGGATGGTCTTCGACGTGACCGGAGCGCTCGACCGGATCGAGGCCGTCAAACAACGCTCGCTCCGATCGCGCGCCGAGTTGATCTTCGAGCTGCTGCAGGAGGCGGGGGTGTTCCGCTCGCTCGACAAGCGGCTCTTCGACGTCTTCCGCAAAGTCTTCCGCGCGAACCTCGTCGCGGTTGCGCGCTACGACGCGCCGGCGGAGCCGCTCGACGCTACGATCACCCTCCTCCGCTGCGAGAACGAGGAGTTCGTCCTGAAGCTCGCCGAGGTCACCCCCTCGTACGGGTGGGCCCCCAAGACGACCCGCCCTGTCGACGTGATCGACATGCCCTCCCATCACTATGCGCTGTTCCACGGCGACGTAGCCCCCATCACTGCTCGAACGCTGAGGAGCCTGCTCGACGCGGCCGATCGACCATGAACGACATTCCCCAGACCACTTCGCTGCTCGACACGCTGGCCGGCTTCTTCGCCCAGGCGCTCGGGCGTCCCTCGTTTGCGCTCTCCGACAGCTTCTTCGCCGCCGGCGGAGACTCTCTCGGCGCCGCAGACGTGCTCATGAGGATCGACGAGACCTTCCACGTCGAGCTCAAGTTCCGCGACATCCTCGAGGCGCCGACTCCGCTCCGCCTCGCGCTGACGATCCTGCGCGTCCGCGCGAAGGCGGCGAGCCACGATCTGGCCGCCGAGCTCTCCACGCTCTCGAGCGAGGACGCGAGCAGGTTGCTCGCGCACCTGCAAGGACCGACGCCATGAACGCGTAGTCGACGTCGAGGTCGGCGCTCCAACCGTCCCGTCATGTCAGCTTGTACGATCGGGCGCCCGTCCCGGCGAGCTTGCCGCCTTCGACGATCAGATACTCCGGCCGAATCGGCTGCCCCGCGAAGAAGGCCTGGAGGATCTCCAGCGTGCCCGCCGCGTAGCGCGCCTGCGCCGACAGTGTGGTGCCGGCTATGTGCGGGGTCATTCCGTTGAACGGCATGCGTCGCCAAGGATGGTCGGCAGGCGCCGGCTGCGGGAACCAAACGTCGCCGGCGTAGCCTGCCAAACGGCCCGACTCGAGCGCTCGCACGACAGCGTCGCGATCACACAGCTTGGCGCGTGCCGTGTTGACGAGATAGCTGCCGCGCTTCATCCGCGCGAACATATCGTCGTTGAACACGTGCTCGGTGGACGGATACAGCGGCATCTGGAGGTTCACCACGTCGCAAACGGAGACGAGCGACTCCGGGGAGTCGTGGTACGTCACCTTCAGCTCGGTCTCCAGCTCCGGGATCAGTCGATGCGGGTCGTAGTAGTGGAGGTGGAGGTCGAACGGCGCGAGCCGACGTAGCACCGCGAGGCCGATGCGACCGGCGCCGACCGTGCCGAAGTGCATCCCCTCCACGTCGTAGCTGCGAGCGACGCAGTCGGCGATGTTCCAACCGCCTTCGACCGCGTATCGGTGTGACGGAAGGTAGTTGCGCACGAGCGAGAGCACCATCATCACGACGTGCTCGGCCACGCTGATCGAGTTGGAGTAGGTCACCTCGGCGACCGTGATCCCGTGCCCGGCGGCGGCCTTCAGATCGACGTGGTCGGAGCCGATTCCGGCGGTCACGACCAGCGCGAGCTTCTTCGCCCGGGCGATCCGCTCGGCCGTGAGATAGACGGGCCAGAACGGCTGCGAGATGACCACGTCCGCATCCGGCAGGTGGCGCTCGAACGCCGAGCTCTCACCGTCTTTGTCGCTCGTGACGAGCAGCTCGTGCCCATTGCGCTCGAGATAGGGACGAAGGCCGAGCTCGCCGGAGACGCATCCGACCAGCTCACCGGGCTTGAAGCCGAGCGGGCCGTCCGGCGTGGGAGCCGTCTGCCCGTTCGGGTAGCGGCTGATCGTCGGAATGGTGTCGCGCGCGTAGTCGGGCGGATAGCCAGCGACGGGATCGGGATAGAGCACACAGACGACCTTGGCCACGGCCGGGCTCCTTTCTGCGCTGCCTGCGGCTCCGTCGAACGCAGTCGAATCACGCGCTCCGCGCCGCTACGAGAAAGGTCGGCGCTGCACGACGCATACCGTGGAGCAAGGACGACGTTTCCCCGACACGGCGGCCGACCTCGATCCGCCCTCGCTGTTGACGCGGCTGTGCGCTCGACGCGCTTCCGCACGGTCCGGTACGCGCGCCTGCTCGCCTCCGCGAGCACGCTGCGGCCTCATCATTCCGAAGCCTCGAAGCCTCCTGACGCGCTGCCCGCGCCGACCAACGGAACGGTCCATTCGGCGTGTACGTCTGCGGCATCGACAAGGATGCGAGCTACGCCCCCTCGCTCGGGGTCACGGCCACGCGCCGAAATCGCTCCTGAACGACCTACGTGCTCAGCTTGGCGGCCTCACTTCGGGCTCTGCCGTTTGCGACCCAGGCGACCAGTTTGTTCACACATCTAGTTTTAGTCGCTCAGGCATGAGCGACACGACCCATATGCCACACTGAAGGACGCTTTCTCAGTTTTCCAAAAGCCACTTTACGCCCACGATGAACATGACAATGACCGAGATCACATACTTTATTCTAATACCATGCCCCTTTCTGTAGGCGACATAGATACCTACAGACATCAGGGCCGCAATGGCCACAATGAACCACCCAAACATGGAAGCATCTCCAAGCTTTATCTCCATCGGATTGGTTTTCCCATAAAGGATGGTTCCGATCAACCGAACCTTTTTGCCTTCGTCATCATGACCGTGGACGACCCACGCGCTCTACGCGCCTCCACGGTCGAGGCGATCGAGCGCCAGGTTCAGGAGTAGAACGTTCACGCGCGGCTCGCCGAGGACACCGAGGTCGCGGCCCTCGGTGTGCGCGGCCACGAGCTCCCTCACGCGCTCCTCCGGCAAGCCGCGAGCACGTGCCACCCGGCGGAGCTGATAGGCGGCCGCGGCGGGCGAGATGTGCGGGTCGAGACCGCTGCCCGAAGCGGTGACGAGATCGATGGGGACCGGCGCAACGTTCTCCGGATCGACGGCACGAAGCGCCTCGACGCGATCCCGCGCGGCCTTCGTCAGCGCATCGTTCGTCGGTCCGAGGTTGCTGGCTGCGGAGGCCCCGGCGTTGTAGGGCACGGGGCTCGTGGCGGAGGGGCGGCCCCAGAAGTACTTCGGTTCCGCGAACGGCTGGCCGACGAGACGCGAGCCGATGACCTTGTCATCAAGGGCGATCAGGCTGCCGCGGGCTCGCTCGGGGAATGCGAGCTGCGCCACCGCAGTGACGAGCAGCGGATAGAGCACGCCGGTCAGAAGTGTGAGCACGGCGAGCATGCCGAGCGCTCGTCCGGCGAGCGACGCGACGGAGACGGGCGCAGGGGACTTCGGATCGGTGGACATGACGGACCTCAGGTCAGGTGGAGCACGACGAGGGCGAGATCGATCAGCTTGATGCCGATGAACGGCACGACGATCCCCCCCACGCCGAAGACGAGGAGATTCCGGCGAAGGAGCGCTCCCGCGCCGATGGGGCGGTAGGCGATGCCGCGAAGCGCGAGCGGGATGAGGAATACGATGACGAGCGCGTTGAAAATGACGGCGCTCAGGATCGCGCTCGCCGGCGTCGCCAGGTGCATGACGTTGAGCGCGTCGAGCCTCGGATAGGTGACGGCGAAGGCCGCCGGGATGATCGCAAAGTACTTCGCGATGTCGTTGGCGATGCTGAAGGTCGTGAGCGCACCGCGCGTCATGAGCATCTGCTTTCCGATCTCGACGATCTCGATCAGCTTCGTCGGGTTCGAGTCGAGATCGACCATGTTGCCGGCCTCTTTGGCCGCCTGTGTCCCGGAGCTCATCGCGACGGCCACGTCGGCCTGCGCGAGCGCGGGCGCGTCGTTGGTGCCGTCGCCGGTCATCGCGACGAGCCGGCCGCCGCTCTGCTGCTCGCGGATCAGCTTCAGCTTCGCTTCGGGGGTGGCCTCGGCAAGGTAGTCGTCGACCCCGGCCTCCGCGGCGATGGCAGCAGCGGTGAGCGGGTTGTCGCCCGTGATCATCACCGTCTTGATCCCCATCCGCCGGAGCTCCGCGAAGCGCTCCTTGATGCCGCCCTTGACGATGTCCTTCAGCGCGACGACCCCGAGGACGCGCACCGCGCCCGATGCCGTCGGTGCGGGGGCCTCGACGACGACGAGCGGCGTACCGCCCTTCTTCGCGACCGCGCTCACGGTGGCCCGCACGGCCTCGGGGAACGTGCCGCCCCTGCCCTGGACGAACGCCTCCATCGCGTCCGACGAGCCCTTGCGAAGCTGGCGGTCGTCGACGTTCACACCGCTCATGCGCGTCTGCGCCGTGAAGGGAACGAACACGGCGCCGAGGTCGCGGATGCTCCGCTCCCGGATGGCGAACTTCTCCTTCGCCAGCACCACGATGCTGCGCCCCTCGGGGGTCTCGTCCGCCAGCGAGGCGAGCTGAGCGGCGTCGGCGAGCTCGAGGTCACCGATGCCGGGAGCCGGATGGAATGCAGCGGCCTGGCGGTTACCGAGCGTGATCGTGCCGGTCTTGTCGAGGAGGAGGACGTCGACGTCGCCCGCGGCCTCGACCGCGCGGCCGGACGTGGCGATGACGTTCGCCTGGATCATGCGGTCCATGCCGGCGATGCCGATGGCGGACAAGAGGCCGCCAATCGTGGTCGGGATCAGGCAGACGAGGAGCGCGACGAGGACCGTCATCCCTACGGGCTGACCGGAGCCCGCCGCCTTCACGCTGAAGATCGAGAATGGGAGGAGCGTCGTCGTCGCGAGGAGGAAGACGACCGTGAGCGCGGCGAGCAGGATGTCGAGCGCGATCTCGTTCGGTGTCTTCTGGCGCTTGGCGCCCTCGACCATGGCGATCATCCGGTCGAGGAACGTCTGGCCTGGGTCCGCGGCGACCTTCACGACGAGCCAGTCCGAGAGGATGCGCGTCCCCGCGACGACCGCGCTGCGATCGCCGCCGGCCTCGCGGATGACGGGCGCGCTCTCGCCCGTGATCGCGGCCTCGTTCACGGAAGCGACGCCCTCGATGACCTCGCCGTCGCACGGGATGTCGTCGCCAGCCTCGATGAGCACGATGTCCCCTTTGCGGAGGAGCGACGACGAGACGACCTCGACCGGCGCATCACGCGCCGCCTCGGCGAGCTTCTTCGCCGGCGTGTCCCTCCGCGCCTGGCGGAGCGAGTCGGCCTGCGCCTTGCCGCGCCCCTCGGCCATCGCCTCGGCGAAGTTCGCGAAGAGGACGGTGAACCAGAGCCAGAGCGACACCCCGAGGATGAAGCCCGCCGGCGCCTCGCCCTCCCCGACGAGCGCGTCGACGAAGAGGAGCGTCGTGAGGATGCTCCCGACCTCGACGACGAACATCACCGGATTCCGGATCTGGTGTCGTGGGTCGAGCTTCTTGAACGAGTCGGCGATCGCTCGTCTCACGATCGGCCACTCGAACAGCTTTCGCTCGGACTGCTTGCGAGGCGGCCGTGCGACCGGCGGAAGCAGCGGCGCGAGCCTTGGCTGCGAGGTCGAAGCGGGCGAGTCGTCTGCCGTCGGTTCGGCAACGGGAGCGTGCGCCTTGCGGCTCATGGAGGTCTCCTTCGAGTGAGCCATGTCAGGACCCGTGAGCCATCAGGTGCTCGACGATCGGGCCGAGCGCGAGGGCGGGGATGAAGGTCAGAGCACCGACGACGATGATCACGCCGACGAGCATCACGACGAAGAGCGGGTCATGCGTCGAGAGCGTTCCGCTCGATCGGGGTACGGACTTCTTCTTCACGAGCGAGCCCGCGATCGCGAGCACCGGCACGATCAGCCAGTAGCGCGCTCCGAACATGCAGATGGCGCCGAGCGTGTCGTAGAAGGGCGTGTTCGCCGTGAGACCGGCGAAGGCGCTCCCGTTGTTGTTCGCCTGCGAGGAGAAGGCATAGAGGATCTCGCTGAACCCGTGGGCGGAGGGGTTCGCGACGCCACGCTGGCCGGCGTCGGTCACGCAAGCGATCGCGGTCGCGACTAGGACGAGCGCGGGAGGAACGAGGATGACGAGCGACGCCATCTTCATCTCGTACGCCTCGATCTTCTTACCCAGGTATTCGGGGGTGCGCCCGACCATCAGGCCGGCGATGAAGACCGCGACGATGGCGAAGACGAGGATGCCGTAGAGCCCGGACCCGGCACCGCCGAAGATGACCTCGCCGAGCTGCATCAGCCACATGGGGACGAGACCGCCGAGCGGAGTGAACGAGTCGTGCATCGCGTTCACGGAGCCGTTCGAGGCGGCGGTGGTCGCCGTGGCCCAGAGCGCGGAGTTCGTGATCCCGAAGCGGACCTCCTTCCCTTCCATGTTGCCGCCGGAATGGATCGCGCTCGCCGCCTGGTCGATCGGGAGGCCGGCCAGCGCAGGGTTGCCCGCTTGCTCCTGGGTCACGCAGAGCCAGAGCAGCGGAAGGAAGATCACGAACATCGCGGCGAGCAGGGCCCAGCCCTGCCGCGTGTCGCCGATCATCTTTCCGAACGTGTAACAGAGCGCCGCCGGGATGATGAGGAGCGAGAACATCTCGACGAAGTTCGAGAGCGGCGTCGGGTTCTCGAAGGGATGAGCCGAGTTGACGTTGAAGAAGCCGCCACCGTTCGTCCCGAGCTGCTTGATGATGATCTGGGAGGCCGCCGGCCCGACGCCGAACACCTGCTGGGTGACGGTGTTTCCGGCCGGGTCCTTCACCGCCTCGACGAGCGCGCCACTCGCGAACGGACCGAAGGTCTGCACGACGCCCTGCGACACGAGGAAGATCGCACCGACGATCGCGAGCGGCAGCAGGATGTAGAGCGTCGTCCGCGTCAGGTCGACCCAGAAGCTCCCAAGGGTCGACGCGCTCTTTCGCGAGAAGCCACGCACGAGCGCGATCAAGATCGCCATACCCGTCGCTGCAGAGACGAAGTTCTGCACCGTGAGACCGATCATCTGCGTGAGGTAGCTGAGCGTCGTCTCGCCCCCGTAGCTCTGCCAGTTCGTGTTCGAGGCGAAGCTGACGGCGGTGTTGAAGGCGACGTCGGGAGCGACCGCTCCGAGGCCGGCGGGATTCAGCGGCAGCGATCCCTGCACGCGCGCGAGCAGGTAGACGAAGAGGAGCCCGGCGATGTTGAACGCCATCGCGGCGAGGGCGTACGTTTTCCAGGTCATCTCCTCGCCCGGATCGACGCGGACGACGCGGTAGACGAGCCGCTCGAGCGGCCCGAGCACACGCATCGCGAAGCGCGCTTCGCCCTCGTAGACGCGCGCCATGTAGCCGCCGAGCGGCTTCACCAGAAGGGCGAGCAGAGCGCAGTACAGCGCGATCTGGAGGAGGGCATTCGTGGTCACGAGAACCTCTCCGGCTTCAGCATCGCGAACACGAGATAGAACAGGAGGCCGACCGCCACGGCGGCCCCCACGGCATGGAAGATGGGCATGACGTCACTCCGGCCGGACCGAGTCGCAGAGGCGAATCAGACCGAGCGTCAGGGCGAAGAGAACGAGAGCCAGACCGACGAAGACGATGTCCACGGTGCACCTCGCACGTCGCAGCGCTTCTCCAGCGCCGCGCTTCCGTGAACCTAGCGAGAGCGGGATCAGGGTTCCGTTAAGGCTGCGTCAGTGAGATCGCAGCGAGCATCGTGCAGCGGACGTGCCTCAGAACCACGCCGTCGCGCCGAGGAGGAGCGTGTCCTGCGTCCTCGCATTCGGGATGTACGAAGCCGCGGCGCTGCCGTCGCCCCGTACGTTGCGGCCGAAGAACAGCGGCGCACCGGCCATATCGTGGCGGTACTCGAGGCGCACCGACAGGTTGTCGTGGGGCCGCACGTCGACCGTGCCGGCCACCGAGCTCACCCATTCGACGCCACCCCAGAAGAGCGGCGAGCTCGATCGACCTCGCCCATCCGTGGCGAGGTGCTCGTGGAAGCGGTCGCCTCGAACCGCCAGGTAGAGGCGGTCACTCGACGAGACTGCAAAGCGCTCGAAGAGGGCGAGCGGCTTCATGCGCGCATACACCGCGCCGGCGGTCCATCGCGCCGTTCCGATGCGGTTCGGCTCCCAGCCGTGATTGCCCTGCGCCATCACCGAGAGCCAGGTCGTGGCGTGATACTGCGCCGAGAGATCGAAGTCGTGACGCCACCACGGGCCCTCGGGGCGTGATGCCGCCGGCCGCTCGACGCCGCCGAAGTAGAGCGCCTGCACGACGAGCTTCTGCGGGATCTTGTAGGTCAGGTTCGTCTGGACGCTCTTCTCTTCGTTGTTGTCGACGACGCTGTTCCATCCGTTGAACACGGCAAACGTGCTCGACAGCTCGTCGGTCCACTCGTACGTGGCGCGAAGACCTGCGTGGTAGAACGGGAGCCCGAAGAAGAGGTTCGACCGCGAGTAGTTCCAGTTGTCCTTCACGGCGAACGCCTCGATCCCGATCGGTGACGGGACGAGACCGATCTGGAGGAGCAATCCTCGACCGACCGGCGCCTTCCACGCGATGTTCGCCTCCTGGAGGTACTTCCAGAGCTCGGGTCCGGACGCATTCGCACCGCCGGTGCCGGCGAGCGCCGGCTCGCCCAGGTAGTAGGTGCTCGGCGTGGAGCCGTATTGGAGGACGATGCGAGCGCTGACCGGACCGGACTCCGCGCTCGCGCCGAGAACGGCGTTCGCGAGGGTGAAGGTGTTGTGACGGTTGTCGAAGCCGCGGAAGTTCGTGATGCCGTTCGACGGACGGTTGAGGTTGTACGCGTAGTGGGCTTCAACGTACCCGAGCGGAGTCACTCGGTACGCCGGCTCCGCAGGCGCGGGCGCAGGCGCAGGCGCGAGGGCCAGAGCGGGCGCGGGCGCCAGAGCGGGCGCCAGAGCGGGCGCGGGCGCGGCGGGGGTTGCTGGCGTGGGCTCCGCGTCCTCCGGCGGCGTGGCCTGGGCGCGAGCGACGCGCGGCGCGAGGAGCGCCGACGTGCAGAGCAGCGCGGCTACCGAGATGGAGAGCGGCTTCATCGTGGACTCCTTGGTCCGGCGTGTGCGCGAGGGCAAGAGCTTCACGGGAGGGTCGATCGATCGGGGTGAGAGCCTGAACGGCAGGCGCGCGGATGCGACAAGCCCTCTTCGGCGATACGGGCATCCGCCCGTTCGGCGAGCTCCGCTCTCGCGACGAAGAAGAGGACCGTGAGCCCGAGCGAGAGCTCGACCGAACATTGCCGGCCGACGATGCCCACGAGCACGCCGAGGGCGCCGACGAGCACGAGGACGATCGCGACGAGGCGATCGTCTCCACCGGAGAGGCGCGCGCTCCGCTCCATGCTCGGCGCGCGACGCGTCGCGGGGCTTCGGTACGGGTGCCAGGCCACGCGTCGAAGCTACTGCCCTCGGGATCAAGGAACCGCAAAGCCGCGCTCGCTCGACCTCTGGAAAGAATCAGGATGTCGTCGAACGCTCCTCATCGGCCGATTCCCTCCGCGGTCCGATGCTCACTCCTCCGTCTTCAAGCGGCATCCCCAGCCCGTGATGCTCGCGGGCCAATCGGCACTTCAGAGCGTAGGGAGGACCAACTCGCGCTAGCCTTTGCCGAATGTCGCGACTCGGCCGAACCCTCGTCGTATCCCTCAATGCTTGCATCGCGTTTTCGCTCGCGTGCACCGGAGACGATCCCGTCTTCTCGCCCTCGCAGCCGGCGGATGACGGTGGGGTGTCCACGGTGGATGCGAACGTGAGCTCTGGCGGCGAGGCAGGCGCAGACGCCGCGGCACCTGTGTGCCAGGAGCCGCTCGCCGACTGCAATGATGACGGCGTTTGTGACACGTCGCTCGACGTCGATCCGAAGCACTGTGGACGCTGCAACCACGATTGCGGTCCCGGCAGCGCGTGCGTCGGAAGGAAATGTCAGCCAGTGACGCTGATGGACAACCTCACCGGTGCAGTGTCGCTCGCCGTGAACCAGACTGCGCTCGTCGTGCTCGCGGACGGGGGACCGAAGGTCTGCGCGAAGACCGGGTGTAATGGTGTGTCAGGGACCAGCCTGGCGACCCAGGAGCTCGTCGCCAATGGCCCGCATGCCGTCTACATCAACGAACAAGATGCGTTCTGGCTCGGGCGGACCACTGCCGGAGCCCGCTACGAGCTTCGCCGGTGTGCGATCGCGGGCTGTGGGCTCTCGCCGTCCGTCATCGACGACGAACAGCTGGGTGCCGAGCTTCGGGGCGAGGGCAACCGCCTCTTGCGCTACGATCCCACGGGCGAGCTTTCGGCCATCTTCATCGACGGCAGCTCGCCGAAGGCATACTTCCCGCTCGCTACCAGACCGTCGTCCTCGCGGTTCGTCGTCGGCGGCGGCAAGATGGCGTTCAGCTGTCTCGACGGCTCGACCAGCGAGAACCGTGGCGTGTGGTTCGGCGCCTTCGCGAACGCCTCACCCACGAGGCTAATGAACGACGGACACGTCGTCGCGATGCACGGCGGGGTAGTCTACGCTTCGCGTCCCGTCGACGGCACCCACGAGGCGATCCATGCCTGCGCGGCCGGCGGCTGTGGCGGCGTCGGCGCGAACGTCGGCGGGACCGGGCCGGGTGCGGGGACAGGAACGATCACCGACATGACGGCTGACGCGTCCGGGCTCTACTGGTTGGAGAACCTCGGTTCCGCGGGTAGGGTGATGTTCTGCGGGCTCCCAGACTGCCCCGACGGACCAAAACCGCTCGCGGTCTCCCAGGACAAGCCTACGTCGATCACCACGGATGCGAGCTTCGTGTACTGGGTGAACGCGGGCTCCGGTCCCTCGAACGGCGCCGCGCTTCGCGTGGCGAAGTGATCGCCGTGACCGGTGGAGGGCCGCGCGACGCTCACTCCTCCGTCTTCAAGCGGTAGCCCACGCCCGGCTCGGTCACGAGGTACCGGGGTCGCGTCGGGTCGGCTTCGAGCTTGTGACGGAGCTGCACCATGTAGACACGTAGGTAGTGGGTCTGCGAGGCATACGCCGCGCCCCAGACCTCCTTCAGCAGCTGCCGGTGCGTGAGCACCTTCCCCGCGTGCTTCATCAGGTACGCGAACAGCTTGTACTCGTTCGGGGTCAGGTGGACCTCGCGCCCCGACACGACGACGCGACGGCGATCGAGATCGATCCCCAGCTCGCCGATCTGGAGGAGCGGCTCGGTGCTCTCTTCTTTTGCTCGCGACGAATGACGAATGGCGACGCGAATGCGTGCCAGGAGCTCGCCGGTGCCGAAGGGCTTCGTGAGATAGTCATCCGCGCCGAGATCGAGCGCGCGGACCTTGTCCTCCTCCTGCCCGCGGGCGCTGATGACGACGATCGGCTTGGCCGACCATTCTCGAAGCGCCTTCGTGACGTCCATCCCGTCCATGTCGGGGAGGCCGAGATCGAGGAGGACGAGATCCGGGTTGTGCGTACGCGCGAGCTCGATCCCTTCCTTTCCGCTGGTCGCCTCGAGCGTGCGATAGCCCTCGGCGGTGAGCGAGGCGCGGAGGAACTTCTGCATCTGAGGCTCGTCCTCGATCACGAGGATGCGCATCGGCACATAGGTCATGGGGTCACGCTCCCTCCGCTCGCGGCAGCGACTCCGGCATCTCGATCATCGGGGGCTCCCCTTCGATCGGAAGGGTGAAATGAAAGGCCACGCCGCCACGATCGCCGCTCACCGCCCAGATCTTGCCACCATGGGCAGTGATGATCCCGTTGCAGATCGTGAGCCCGAGCCCGACACCGCCGCCCCGCCCCTTCTCCGCACGGTAGAACTTCTCGAAGATGCGTGTCTCCTCGCCGGGGGCGAGCCCTGGGCCTTCGTCCGCGACGATCACCTCGACGCCATCGTCGCGAAGGCGCGCCGAGACCGTGATCGGCGTGCTCGCGTGAGTGTACTTGGCGGCGTTCTCGAGGAGGTTCACCAGCACCTGCTGGAGCAAGATCGAGTCGTAGGGAACGAGAGGGAGATCGGCGGGGACGTCCGTCGTGACCGGTCGTGAGCCGAGCACGCTGGTCGTGCGCTCGAGGGCGGCGCCGACCGCCTCCTCGAGGGGCTGCCACTCCTTCTTCACCTCGACGGCGCCGGCTTCGAGGCGCGTCATGTCGAGCAGGTTGCGGACGAGGCGGTTCAGACGCTCGGCTTCGGTCAGGATCGCCTCCGTGAGCTCTCGCTGCACGGGCGGTTCGACCTTCGTCTCGAGCAGCGTGCTCGCCGTCCCGGTGATCACGGCGAGCGGCGTCCTGAGGTCGTGCGAGACCGACGAGAGGAGGGAGTTGCGAAGCTGCTCTGCCTCGATCCGGAGCTGCGCTTGTTGCGCCCGCTCGGCGAGCCGCGTGCGCTCGAGGGCACCCGCGATCTGCCGCGCGAAGGCCTGCAGGTGCTGGGTCCGCTGGTGATCGAGCCCACCGCCATGCGGCTGCCGGATCCCGAGCACACCGATGCGTGAGGACGATGCCTCGAGCGGGACGTACGAGCCGACCGACGCCGGCAAGGTGTCCGTCCCTGCGCCGGCCGGTCGACCGTGCTGGCGCGTCCATTCGGCGACCGCGAGCTCTTTCTCGTCGACGTCGAACGAGCACGCGGTCCCGCCCCCCTGCTGCGCGAGGTGCCCGTCGAGCCCGACCACCAGCACGCATGCTCTCGCGCCGAACACGTCGTGGACATGTTTGGTGCCTGCGTCGGCGACGTCGGCCGTCGTCTTCGCGAGCGCGAGCGCGCCGCTGAGGGAGTAGAGGCTCGCCGTGCGGATCTCGCGCTCGCGAGAGGCCTCTGCCTGATCGCGGACGCGCTTCGTCAGTCCGCTGATCACCGCCGCGACGATGAACATCACGGCGAACGTCACCACGTGGCTGACGTCCGAGACCGCGAAGGTGTTGAGCGGCGGAATGAAGAAGTAGTCGAGGGTGAAGACCGAGAGGACCGCGGCGAGGAGCGACGGCCAGAGCCCCCAGCGAAGCGAGACCAGGACGACCGCCAGCAGGTAGACCATCACGACGTCCGCGAGCTGTGCGCTCGCGAACATGAAGCTCCCCGCCCCCGTCGTCGCGGCGACGACGGCAGGGGCAGCGACGAAGCCCGCGAGCTCGAACCGACGCGATGCGTGTCTCTGCGATGCCGGCGGTCGAGAGCCCACCGCGCTCTCGCCGGTGAGCACGTGCACTTCGATGTCGTCGGTGAGCCGGACGAGCTGATCGAGGAAGGACGGGCGCAGCCGGTCGCGCCACCGAGCATGCGTCGGCTTGCCGACCACGATGCGTGTCACGTTGCGCGAGCGCGCGAACCGCGTGACCTCCTCGGCGCTGTCTGCGCTGCTGAGGGTCACCGTCTCGGCGCCGAGGCTCTGCGCGAGCCGCAGGTGCTCGGCGATCCTCCGCCGATCGGTCGCCGAGAGGCGGAGCGACGCCGGCGTCTCGACATAGGCCGCGATGAAGTCGGCATGCAGGCCGGCTGCGAGGCGCCGCGCCCCGCGGATGACGCGCTCGGAGGCGGGGCTCGGGCTCACGCACACGAGGACACGCTCGGCCGCCGCCCAGGTGCGATCGATCCCGTGCTTCTCCCGGTACTCGCGCATCTGCGCGTCGACCCGCTGCGCCGTCAGACGGAGAGCGAGCTCGCGGAGCGCGATGAGGTTGCCTTCGCGGAAGAAGCGCTCGCGTGCGAGCTCGGCTTGCTCGGAGACGTAGACCTTTCCCTCGCGCAGCCGCTCGAGGAGCTCGTCGATCGGGAGGTCGATGAGGCGAACGTCGTCCGCTCCCTCGAAGACGGAGTCCGGGACGGTCTCGCGGACGATCACCTGAGTGATCTGGGCGATGACGTCGCTCTGGCTCTCGAGGTGCTGGACGTTGAGCGTCGTGTAGACGTCGAGTCCGGACGCGAGGAGCTCCTCGATGTCCTGCCACCGCTTCGCATGCCGCGAGCCCGGCGCGTTCGTGTGCGCGAGCTCGTCGACGAGGATGAGGCCGGGACGGCGTGCGAGCGCGGCGTCGAGGTCGAGCTCCTCGAGCCGCACCCCTTTGTGTTCGGTCTTCCGGCGCGGCAAGATCTCGAGGCCGAGCAGGAGCGCGCCGGTGTCGTAGCGGCCATGGGTCTCGACGATCCCGACGACGACGTCGCGGCCCTCCTCGCGTTCGAGGCGCGCCGACTCGAGCATCGCGTACGTCTTGCCGACCCCAGGCGCCGACCCGAAGAAGACCGTCAGCCGACCGCGCGCCGCTCGCTCCTCTTCCCGCCGCACCTCGGCGAGCAAGGCATCCGGGTCTGGCCGCTCAGCCATGCCGCTTCATACTACGCGGAAGGACCGGCGACGAACGTGGTCGCGGGCGGGGCGTGCGTCGTCGGGTGGTGGCGAGCCGATGGCGGGCCCGCGACGCGTTCCCGCCGCGGCGGACTTCGGCGCTCGGCGCGTGCGCGCTGCCTCCAGAACGTCCAGGCACCGAGCGCCGCGAGGATCGCTCCAAGCGTGAGCTCGGTCGCATGCGCCCGCGGCGAGACGGCGCCGATGACGACGCCGATGAGCCCGGCAACGAACAAGACAATCGCGAGCAGATGCTCCTCGAGCACATCCGGGCTCGGCGGCTCCGGCTTTCCGGGGCCGGTCTCGGAGCGGTAGGGAGACGGTCCGGTGCTCACACCCGATCGCTAGCAGTCTCCGCATCAAGATCTCGTGAAGTTCATCGGTGCTTCCCCCCGCATTTCCAGCGGCGAAGCACACCTCGCCCGGATCAAGATTTCGTTAATACGGCCGCCCGAACCGCTCCACGGAGGCGGCGCTCGATTAGGCTGCGGTCGCACCGATGGCGATGCGTTCGCAGCTGAGCTCCGTCCCAGCAGCTCGGGCCGAACAGAAGGCGACTCCAGCAAGGGACGCTGGGGTCAGGCTCGCCGTGGCAGCGCTGGGTGTCGTCTACGGCGACATCGGCACGTCACCCCTCTATTCGCTCAAGGAGTGCTTCCTACCGCCGCACGGCGTGGCCGTGACCACCGCCAACGTGTTCGGCGTGCTCTCGCTCGTCTTCTGGGCGCTCACGCTCGTGATCGTCGTGAAGTACCTCACGTTCGTCCTTCGCGCGGACAACAACGGTGAGGGCGGCATCCTCGCGCTCCTCGCGCTCCTCAAGCCCAAACGAGAGCTCGGCCAGACGCCGTCCGAGCAAGCCCGGTGGCTCAAGATCCTCGTGGCGCTCGGGCTGTTCGGCTCGGCGCTGCTCTACGGCGACGGCGTGATCACGCCCGCGATCTCCGTCCTCAGCGCGGTCGAAGGCCTCGGCGTCGCGACGCACGTGCTCGACCCCATCGTCCTGCCGATCACCGTGGCGATCCTCGTCGGGCTCTTCCTCTTGCAACGGCACGGCACGGCCGCCGTCGGGCGCGTCTTCGGACCGGCGACGCTCATGTGGTTCGTGACGCTCGTCGCGACGGGACTGCCCTGGATCATCAAGCGTCCGGAGATCCTCGGAGCGATCGATCCGCGCTACGCCGTCGCCTTCTTCGCGCACAACGGCGGGCACGGCTTCCTCGTCCTCGGCGCCGTCGTCCTCTGCATCACGGGTGGCGAGGCGCTCTACGCGGACATGGGCCACTTCGGCCGGAAGCCGATCAAGCTTGCCTGGTACACGATCGTCTTCCCGGCGCTCCTGGTGAGCTACTTCGGACAGGGAGCGCTCTACCTCGAGCGCGGCGCGCAGGTGCAGAACCCGTTCTACGAGCTGACCGACGGGTGGGTACGCTACCCCATCGTCGTGATCGCGACCGTCGCGACCGTCGTCGCGTCACAGGCGTTGATCTCGGGCGCCTATTCGATCACGCGCCAGGCGATCCAGCTCGGCTACTGGCCGCGCATGACCGTCATCCACACGTCGGGCACCACCGAGGGGCAGATCTTCATGCCTCAGGTGAACTACGCGCTGATGGTCGCCTGCATCGCGCTCGTCTTCGGCTTCAAGACCTCGTCGGGTCTCGCAGCCGCCTACGGCATCGCCGTCACCGGAACGATGGCGATCACGAGCGTCCTCTTCTACGCCGTCGTGCGCACGCAGAAACGGATGAATGCGATCGCCGCCGCCGCCATCCTCGTCCTCTTCCTCGTCATCGATCTGTCGTTCTTCGGAGCCAACGCGACGAAGGTCGCTGCAGGTGGCTGGTTCCCGATCGCGGTCGCGGGCGCGATGTTCGCCCTCATGACGACCTGGAAGAGCGGACGCGATGCGCTCGCGAGGTTCATGGCCCAGGCGACGCTCCCGCTCGACGTCTTCCTCGCCGATCTGCACGAGAACCCGATCCACCGCATCCCGGGCACGGGCGTGTTCATGACCTCGAACCTGGACGGTGTGCCGGCCGTCCTCCTCCATCACGTCAAACACAACCGGGTGCTCCACGAGCACGTCGTCCTCCTCGCGGTGACGACCCTCACCGTCCCCGAGGTCCCGGCCGCCGAGCGTGCGAAGGTGACGAAGCTCGGCGAGGGCTTCTACCTGGTGAAAGCGCAATACGGCTTCATGGAGTCGCCGAACGTCCCCGACATCCTCCGGCAGTGCGGTCCAGCAGCCGGCTTTCCGATCGGCGAGCACGAGGTCTCGTACTACCTGGGTCGCGAGACGCTCCTCACCACCGGTACCTCGAAGCTCGCGACCTGGCAGAAGCGCGTCTTCTCGCTCATGTCTCGCAACGCGCAGCCGGCGACGGCCTTCTTCAACATCCCCCCCAACCGGGTCGTGGAGCTCGGCACGCAAGTGCAGCTCTGATGCGCAGCTCGATGCCCTTTCGGTCATGCATCGCACGGCATCGCGGCGGATCGGACGGCGTGTCTCGCGGACACGAGCAAGAGCACGGCGCACACGACGACGGCAGGCCAGGTCAACGCGACGCCGATGGGCCATAGCCCGTCCAGCGCGGTGCTCGACGCCGCCGTCATCGTGGCCGCCGCCGTCATGCCCAGCGGAAAGGCCGTCGCCCACCGTCGGACGTCGAAGCCGAGCCGCGGCCAGCGCACCTCGCAGATCACGAGCACCACGTATCCCACCCAAGCGAGCGCGAGGATGGCGAGGGTCGCGATTCGGAGCACGTCGCGCAGCGGTGGTCCCCATCCGAGGGCGGCGCTGGCTCTCACGAGCTCACCTGCTGCGAGCGCGCTGATGGTGAGCGCGCCAGTCCACACCCAGTGATCGCCCGCCCCCACCTCGAGCTCGGTGAACGCGAAACGCCGTAGGACGAGCCCGTAGAAGGCCAGCCCGACGATGAAGGCCACCGTGGAGAGCACTGCGATCCAGCCCTCGTCCAGCATCACCGCGACCATGGCGCCGAGCACGGCGACGGCCTCCGTAGCGACGCAGAGCATGAAATGCGCTCCGACGGTGGGAGGCGCCCAGTGCACGAGCACGGCAGGGACGAGCACGACCCACGCGACGGCCGCAATGACGAGCGCCGCGATCGCCACGACGTCCCACCCGAGGAAGGCACAGCGGCTACCGAGGACTGCAGTGGCGGCGACGCCGGTAAGCGCCGCCGGCGTGTCTGCCTCCTTCAGCCACCGGGCTCGATGCGCGATCAGCCGAGCCCCGACGACGGCGACCAACATCACCCAGATCGCACCTCCGATCGCCAGCCAGAGCTCCGAGAACGTCTCGTAGCCCGCGAGATGCAGCGCCACCGAGAGGATCCCCGTCGCCATCGCCGCGGCTCCGGCACCGGGCTCGACCGCGTCCAACGCACGGCTCGCGCTCCACGTGACTCGCTCGCCACCGACCACGATCCGATGATGATGACGGCACGGCGAGTTACCAACGGCTCGCGCGATCGCCGCCGCTCGCGCTCGGACGAGCGCAAGCTCACGTCGTCAGCGGCGCTGCCCCACCACGATGTACTGCTCCGGGAGCTCGACCGGTACGACCTCGGCGCTGAGCCCCGCGGCGCGTAGATCGGCCACGATCGCATCGGGCGCCAGCCGGTGCTGCTTCGGCGGGCCGAGCTTGGCGTCGAGCTTGAAGTCGACCACCGCGATCCGGCCACCTGCCCGGAGCCCCGCAGCGAGCTGCTTGGCGTAGGCGACGCGATCGCCGAGGTGGTGCCAGACGTCGACGACGAGCACGCGATCGACGGCGCCGGCGGGCAGCTTCGGATCGTCCGGCAGCGCGTGGACGACCTCGATGTTGGCGAGCCCCTCGCGCGCCGCGCGCTCCTTCAGGTAGCGCACCATGTCGGGCTCGATGTCGTTCGCGATCACCCGTCCTGCAGGCACCGCGCGCGCGAGCCTCACCGTAAAGTAGCCGGTCCCGGCACCGATGTCCGCGACGGTCATCGCCGGCGTCAGCTCGAGCGCGGCGATCACGCGGTCGGGCTGTTGCCACGCGTCGCGCGCGGGATCATCGAAGACCTTCGCCCATGCCTGGGCGTCCTCGAAGCGGTGGTGCATACCACCGCCGTGATGACCGGCGTGGTGACGATGCCCATCGCGAGCGCCGTCGTCGTGTCCATGCGCGTGGGCCACGGGCGCCGTCGGCTGCGGCGGGGTCGCGTGCGGAGCGCCGCAGGCTGCAACGAGGACGAATGCGAAGCGCTTCACGCCTCGCACTTAGCACGGCCGTCGTAGCTCCGCCGACACCAAGGCCTCGTCGGAGATCTGCCGCTTTGGAGCGCGACTCGGCCGGAAAGGCGTGCCCGTGAGCTCTTCGCACTCGGTCGTGAGACGATCGACGGCGGAGAGAGACAGTCGCAATGCGGTAGCCTAAGCTTCGGCTCGAGCAGAGTCGAGCCGCGCCACGATTCTTCGAACTGTCCTCTTCTCGTACGTTCGCGTTCGCACGGGCGGATGGCATACGGAGAACGTTCATCCCTGTCGCACGCGCGTGATTCGGTGAGAAGAAGGCTCGTCCGACCAGGAATGAAGAAGGCACGGACCACGAAAGCCTTGGCACGGCTCCTGGTCGTCCTGTCCTTCGGCGGCACACTGTGCTCGAGGACGGAGCGCGCAGGCGCAGCACCGCCCGCCCCGGCTGACGCAGACACCGATCGACCTCGCGGCTTTTCGCTCGTCTACGAGGCGCCTGCCTCGTGCCCCTCGCGCGAAGCGCTGCTCGCGGCCGTCGAGGCGCGCCGGCCCCCACGCGCCTCGCGCGCAGCGGACACGCGAACGTTCGTCGTGCGCCTCCGACCTTCACCTCGTGGTGGCTTCGACGCGAGGCTCGACGTTGCGCGCGACGGAGAAGCGCCGACCACCCGCGAGGTGCACGCGGCTTCGTGCTCCGCGGCCATGACCTCGATGGCCGTGTTCATCACGTTGGCCCTCGCCCCCACGGATGAGCTCACTGGCGCCGAGAGACGCATGGAGCCGAGCGACGGTGGCACTACGAAGACGCCCGACGAGCCACCGGAATCGACGGGACCCGCCAGCAATGCGCGCGGGGGCGGACTCGCGGGCTCGGCTTCCTCGGGTGCTCGAGCGCGTCCATCGGACCAAGCGCCCTCTCTGCCATCCGCAAGCGCGCCTCGGCTTGCATCGCCTGCCGCTCCAGCGTCCCTCGTTTGGACCGGCGGCGCGAGCTTGGTGACGGCTGGGCTAGGTGCCCGGGCCACCGGCGCGCGCGTATCGGGTGAGCTGGCACGCGTTCCGGCGAGCACGCGCCTCGGCATCGCATTGCGCCTGTCGTGGGGGTGGGCCGACTTCAGCCTCTTTCCTCCGCGTGCGGGAGAAGCACGGTTCCGCTTGAACAGCACGCGCGCCGAACCATGCCTGGTGATGCCCTGGGACCGGCTATCCATCTCGGCATGCGGGGCAGCGGAACTCGGAGCGCTCTCCGCGACGGCGGTCGGCTTGCCCGTGAGCGGGCGTGCAACGATGGCCTGGATCGCGGCGGGAGCTTCGGCCCGAATCCGTGTGCACATCGTGCACGGGCTCTCGCTCGAAGCCGGAATGGCAGGGCTTGTCCCCTTCGCCCGGCGCACCTTCGCGCTCACCGAGCCCGTGCGGGGGATCTTCCGCCCGACTCCGGTGCTCCTCGAAGGCTCGCTCGGGGTCCAGATGAGCGCGACCTTCTGAAGACGGCCTCGGTCCAAATCGGACGGCGTCGTGATCAAACGATCCGGGTGCGGGATCAATTAAGGGGGCATGGAGAATGGGAGCCCGTTTCCCGCGCTCGCCCGGATGCTCTTTGCATCCGATGAGCGTGCCCGCCCCGCGCCATCGTCCTTCGATGGGGAGAAGAACGCCGTGAGCGTGGAGGACGCCTCGCGCAAGCGCAAAGAGCAGATCGACCAGCTCGTCCGCGACCACCACGACTTCGTGTGGCGAACCGTGCGGCGCTTCGGCGTCGGCGATACCGACATCGACGACGTCGTGCAGGAGGTGTTCCTGATGGTCACCCGCCACGTCACGGACATCGTGCGCGAGCGCGCCTTTCTGTTCCGCGCGTGCCAGTTCGCAGCCGCACGCGTGAAACGCACCGCGCTGCGCAGGCGGGAGGTCGATGGAGACGAGCTCCTTCCCACTCAAATCGACGCGAACGCGAATCCCGAGGAGAGCGCCGAGGCTTCCGAGGCGCGACGTCGGCTCCAGACGATCCTGGACGCCATGCCCGACGAGCTCCGAAACGTCTTCGTCCTCTTCGAGCTCGAACGCATGACCATGGCCGAAATCGCCGAAATCACGAGGACGCCGCCGGGAACGGTCGCATCCCGCTTGCGCAGAGCGCGCGAGCAGTTCCTGGCCGCTGTGAACACGAATGCCAGCGGAGGCGGTCATGAGTGATATGCGTCCTCTTCTCGACGAACCCCTTTCGGGAGAAGCGGCGAAGCTCTTGCGCTCTGCCGCAGCCGACGCCCCTCCGCACCCGGAGGCGAGCCACGCTCGCGTGGCGACGGCCATGGTGGCCTCGCCCCGCATCGAGGTCGTCACGTCCGCCGCCAAGACGATCGGTGGGGCGCCCCTCGCGCTCGTCGGTCTCGTCCTCGTCGCGGGCTCTGCCGCCTTCATCGCATCCAGGAGCGAGGAACCGACGCCCACGAACGCTCGCACGCCCTCCGCGACCACGTTGCCCGCGCCCGCACAACCCGAAGCACCGTCGTCGGACGATGGCACCGTGTCCGCGGCGTCGCCGTTGCCGTCGCTCAGGGTCGAAGATCTTCCCTCGGCGACGCCGAAGACGATCGCGTCGAGCGCGCCGGCGGCGCCGCGAGCGGCAGCCGTCGACGAGCTCGCGATGATCGATGCCGCCCGCGCCGATCTCACGGCAGGGCGTCCGGACGCCGCCCTGCAGCGCGTGGCAGCCTATCGCGCCCTCGGCCGCGCCCAGACCTACGCCGTCGAAGCCGACGTCATCGAGATCGAAGCGCTGAGCTCGGCGCGGCGCACCGCAGACGCACGCGCGCGCGCCGAGCGGTTCTTGAAGCAGCATCCGCGCTCTCCTTACGAGCAGCGGGTCCGAGGCCTTCTCGAGGAGATGCCGTAATGGGTACGTTTGTCGAGACACGCACGAGCACCTGGCGACGGCGCACGCTCGCCGTCGCCGCGGTCGCCGCAATCGCTTCCGCCGCTTCATGCGCGCAAAACGAACGCGATCTGTTCTTCGGCGCTGGAGAGATCGCCGACGGCGGCTCGAGCGGCTCGTTCGCAACCCCGGATGCGGCAACACCCGAGCCCAGCGATGAGGCGAGCACCCCGCTCGCGCTCTGCGTATCGTCGGAGTGCCCAGCTCCATATGCGACCTGTCCGTCGTTCACCGGGCTCCCTCGCTACAAGTGCTCGATCAACCTCCTCACGGACCGCGAAAACTGCGGCAGCTGCGGAAACTCTTGTGCGGTCCAGGCACCGAGCAGCGTACGCCTCGAGTGCGTGGAGGGCGAATGCACGGCCCTCTGCCCGATGGGGCGCTTGAACTGCAACGGCGTCATCGACGATGGCTGCGAGACCGATCCCCTCACCGACGCGAAGAACTGCGGCGGCTGCGGGCTCGCATGTGCTCCCGGCGTCGAGTGCATCGAAGGCGCGTGCGGGTGTCCGCCGGGCCAGGTCGCCTGCAACGGAAAATGCGTCGACCTCACTTCGGACGACGCGAACTGTGGTGCTTGTGGCTTCGCCTGCGCAGCGAATCCGCCCGACGCAGGCACGCCGCCGGATCACATGTTCTACGGATGCGGCAACGGCACGTGCCGCACCCTGAAGTGCCAGGCCGGATGGGGCGACTGCAACGACGATCTCTCCGACGGCTGCGAGGTGTCTCTGACGGCCAAAGACGCCAACGGCTTCAACGATCCGAACAACTGCGGCGGGTGCGGCATCGTCTGCGCACCGAACGAGAAGTGCTTCGTGGCCTTCGGCCAGAGCGCCATCAAATGTCAGTGCCCGACCGGTCAGACCGTCTGCGGTGCCGGCACGTGCGCCAATCTCCAGACTGACATCAACAACTGCGGCTCCTGCGGTTACCGGTGCGGGGGCATTCCTCCCTACGGGCAAGGACTTCACGCCACCTGCGAGCGCGGGCGGTGCGGACTCGCATGCGACGACGGCAAGTCGGATTGCAACGGCAACATCGAAGACGGTTGCGAAACGGACTTGCTGCGTGACCCGCGAAATTGCGGCGGATGCGGCGTCACTTGCGATGTCGCTGCCGGCCAACCTTGCGTCAACGGCGTTTGCGTCACGCAAGAGTGCCAGGGAGGAGAGACCAAATGAAACGCCCGCTTCTTCTCGGCCTTGGCTCCCTCGCGGGCGCGGCCCTCGGGCTCTTCGCCTGCGCTCATGACGATGCAATAGCACTGACGTCCGACGAAGAGCCTTCACCGCTGCCGGCGCTGGACGGCTCGACAGGCGCGGACGCATCGCCGGAAGACGCGAGCGATGCGAATGCCTGGAGTCCCTGCAGCGGATTCGGATTCTGCCTTCTCGACACCGAGCTTCCGCCCCTCGTGGCGCTGAACGCGATCACCGGAACGGCGGCCGACGACGTCTGGATCGTCGGAACGAAGGGCACCGTGCTGCACGGTAGCGGCACTTCGTTTGCTCCCGTTCCGGCGGGGACCGACGAGAGCCTCTTCTCGGTGTGGAGCCCAGCGCGCGACAACGTGTGGATCTCCGCTTCGAGCGCGCCGCTCCACGGTTCGGCGAAGGAAGGCGGTGGGGTCAAGTTCGAACGGGTCCCAGGCTCGACCTGGAACCCGTCGGGGGCCACGGGCGGAAGGATCTGGACCGTGTGGGGCAGCTCCGCGGACGACGTCTGGTTGGCCGGTGAGCCTTCGAGTCGCTTCGGCGGCAATGCCAGCGTCTGGCAACTGACCAGCGACGATGCCGGAGCGCCTGGATGGCGTTCGGTGTCGATCTGCGCTCCAGGAAAATTTTGCTCTCCGAACATCCGAGCGAGCTGGGGAAGCCCGAACGGTCCTGCCTGGCTCGTCGGCTCTCGTGGTGAGAACTACACGCCCGAGGTGGCCGACGGCGGCACGCTCTGGGCCTCCAAAGACAGCCGCACGCTCATCGCTCTCGAGTCCGTCTGGGGCGCCCCGAACGGAGAGGCTTGGGCGGTGGGCGCGGGCGGAACCGTTCGTCGCTTCGCGCCCGACAAGAACAGCTGGGAGGTCATCGAGAGCCCGGTCTCGACGGCGCTCCACGGCGTGTGGGGACGCAATGCCGATGACGTATGGATCGTCGGCGATGAGGGTGTCGTCCTCCACTGGACCGGGAAAGCTCTGGAGCTCGAGACGATGCACGACCGCACGACGGTGGCTCCGGACCTGAATGCGATCTGGGGAATCGACCGGCAAATCTGGATTGTCGGCAACGGCGTGATCTTCCACGCCGCCGACGCGGGGTCGCCATGAAACTTGGAAAGACGCTTGCCCTTGCGCTGGTCGTGCCCGCGGCCGCGCGCGTGATCATCGGGTGTGCGAACGACGACTTCTCCGCTTCATTGGAGAACGTGCCCGATGGCGGGCAGCCGGACGCGTTCGTCGCCGCCGATGCATCGACAGAGGACGTCGCCGATGCGAGCGAGCTGCCCGATGGGGCGGCAGACGGTGGAATCCCCTGCAGTCCGGACGGGTTCTGCCACACGCGCTTGCCCGCCAGAGAGACCTTCGACGCGGGGGATCTCGCGCCCGATCTGCCCGTCTCGTTCGACCTCGTCGACGTCTCGGTCCTGCCGGGAGGCTCGGCGTGGGCCGTATCGGCGGGCGGGCACGTCCTCGAGTGGCGGGGCGAAGCGTGGTCGGTCGTGCACGTGGTCAGCACTCAGCTGAAGAAGGTCTGGGCCGCGACTGCCGATGACGTGTGGATCGCGGGAAATAGCGGCTTCGTGATGCACGGAACGCGAACGCCAGGCGCGCCGATGACGTTCGAGGACGCGAGTATCGGAGGCTTCGGCGCGATCCTCGGACTGGCGGGCGTCGACGACGAGGTCTGGGCGTACGCCAACAACATCCTCTACCGACGCGTCACTACGGAGGACGGAGGCGGGGCGTGGGCCGTCACAGCCTATCCGTTCTCGGTCCCCGGGACCTCCCCGGCCGCACAGCTAACGGGCATGTGGCGAGGGCCAACCGGCCAACTCTGGCTCACCGGACGCGTATACAATTCCTGCTTCTCCGGCTGCCAATACGTCTCTCGCGGAGCCCTCTGGAGACGCACGGTGGTCGACTCCGTCGTTGGTTTCGAAGAGGTTCCTTTCACCACCGAGGGCATCTCGTATACCGGCGTGATCGCAGGAGCCGACCGGGGCGGTCATCCGGTCGTCTGCATCGGACAACCCTGCGCATCCGTCCTCCACGTCGCCGACGACGGCACCACCACCACCGAGAAGACGGGGTTGAGCGAAGGCTCGATCGAAGCCGCGTGGGCGAGCGGGCCCGACGATGCGTGGCTGGTAGGAAGCCCCGGCGTCGTCCGCCGCTGGAACGGTGCCGAGTGGACCTACGCCCGCGTCACCGTGACGAGCGCGCCGGTCGTCAAACCGCTTCACGCCGTGAACGGCGCGGTGAGCGAGTCGGGAGTCATCGACATGTGGATCGTCGGCAAAGACACGGCCCTGCACCGAACGGTGAAACCGTGAAGCACCTCAACTCACGAGCGCCGGTAGGCGCGTCGGGCTTCGCCATGCTGCTCTGCGTGCTCGCAGCGTGCGGTGATGACGCGACAGCGCTGCCCTTCGACGCGGACGGTTCCGCGCCGCCCGTCGAAGACGCCGGGACGGGAGAAGTCGCGCCCTCGACCGACGCCGCGACGCCCCCCGACGCCTCGGACGGTGCATCGCCCCGCGCCCCGTTCGATCCCACGCCCGCCGAAATCACCTGTGGGGACGGGGCCTGCGCCAAGCGCATCGTCGCCGGCTATGGCCACTACTGCGTGGTGCTCGCGGATCAATCGCTGCGCTGCTGGGGCAAGGCGCGCGCGCTCGCACCGAGCGTCGACGCGTCGGAGCCGAGCACTGGGCCTCGCACCGTCGCAGCCGTCCAGGCCGTCATCGACGTGGCCGCCGGAGGTGACGGCACGTGTGCCGTCACGACCGACGGGAGCGTCCTCTGCTGGGATACGACGCGGAGCACGCCGACGCCGGTGGCCGGCATTGCGGGCGCGGACAGGGTTTGGGTCGCGAGCAACGGCACCATGCGGTGCGCTCGCGTCGCCGGCGATCTCATGTGCTGGCGTGGTGGGGCGGTCTCCAAGTTGGAGACCGGTGTGCCCGGCGTCGTAGAGGCCGTCGCGCTATCCTCGAACGCCACGTTCGTGATCGCAGACGGCGGAGAGGTCAGCTCGGCTGGTACGGACGGGCTGCTCCTCGGGCGACCGGCGTCCAGCGTCGCGGGCTCGCCGTCGCCGGTCGAGGATCTTCCCCTCGTCCTCTCGATGGGGGTGAGCTCGCATGCGTGCGCCATCGCCGTCGACGGCCGACTCTTCTGCTGGGGCCGCGGAACGGGCGGGCAGCTCGGGCTCGGCTACAGCCGCGACGAGATCCGGCCCGCCGAGGTCCGCTTCCCCACGCGCGCGTGGCCGCAACAGATCGCCGTCGCGAGCTACCACAGCTGCGTCCGGACGACGGACGGCGCCCTCTGGTGCTGGGCTGGAACGAACGACCGAGGACAGCTCGGCTATCCGGAGAGCACCGGCGTCTACGTGCCGACGCGCGTGACGACTCTCGGGACGACGGCGACGGCGGCAGTAGCTACCGCCGACAAGTCCACGTGCGCGATCGCCACCGATGGAACGGTGCGCTGCTGGGGGGACAACCGGAACGGAGAGCTCGGGCAAAAAGCTCTCGACCAGCTCCGCCATCCCATGCCCGCCATCGTCGATCTCGAGTGAGAGGAACGAACATGAAGCTCTCTTTGCGGACCGTCGCGTTCGCGTCGTTCATCGTGACGTCCGGGCTCATCGCCTGCAGCTCGGTGGACCGAGGATTCGAACAGCGCGAGACCACCTTCTCCGGCTCCGATGCTGCGCCCGACGCGCCCGCGTCGTGTGAGGGGCGCAAGTGTTCGCGGGATCTCCACGCCGTCCTCGACGGCTGTACGGAAGCCGTGGTGGAGACATGTGAGCCCTCGTCGGGGTGTGCGAACGGTACGTGCGTTCCGGCATGCGATAGCGCCGCTCAGTCCCACGGCTCCATCGGTTGCTCGTTCTGGACGACGCCGCCCGACGTCGTCCCGCAGGCGGACAACTCGTGCTTCGCCGCCTTCGTCGCCAATACCTGGTCGACCCCCGTTCGCGTGACGGGGACATATGGCAAGAACGCCCTCGACCTCTCGCGATCGATCTACCGGGCCGTGGCGACCGACGGCGCGATCCGATACGAGCGCATCGAGGGGGCCATCCCTCCCGGCGAGCTCGGCATCGTCTTCCTCTCGCAAGCGCCGGATCGACCCGAGACGAAGGGAAACTCGGTGGCGTGCCCGGACGGAGTCGAGGTCGCGCACGTGGGCATCGCGGTCGCCGAGCACGCGACGAGCATCTATGACGCTTTCCATCTCGAGACCGATGCTCCGGTCTCGGTGTACTCGATGTTCCCGTACGGCGGCGCGAAGAGCTACCTGCCCTCCGCGACGCTGGTCCTCCCCTCTTCGTCGTGGTCGACCTCGTACGTGCTTCTCGACGGATGGAAGACGACCGAGTCGGACTCGTTCATCCAGATCGTCGCCGAATCGGACGACACCGAAGTGCGCGTGCGCCCGATCGTCGACGTCCAGCCGGGCGTCAACGTCGATGCAGCTCCGCGCGGCTCCGTCGCGACATGGCGCCTGCAGCGTGGGCAGGTGCTCGAGCTGATGCAGCGAGACAGCCTCGCCGGTAGTCTCATGGAGACCTCCGCGCCGGTGGCCGTCTTCGGCGGCACGACCTGCCCGTACATCCCTGCAGGCGTAACGGCATGCGATTCGCTCCACCAGCAGATCGCGCCGGTCAACCAGTGGTCATCGCGCTATTCGGCGGTGCCCTACGCGTCGCGTCGAATCGCGGCCGACGGCACGAGCGTGGCGGAGTCGGTACCGTGGCGGCTCGTGGCAGCGCAGGACGGCACGGTGTTGACCTACGAACCGTCGCGTCCCGAGGGAGCGCCGACGGTCCTGGCTGCGAGCGAGTCGGTCACGTTCACGACCGATTCCATCTTCTCGGTTCGGAGCCAAGACGCGGCCCATCCGATTCACCTGTCGACCTACATGACGGGCGCTCGGAAGAACTCCACGCTCGGCGACCCCGACTTCGTCAACATCGTCGCCGACGATCAGTTCCTCGACCGTTACGTGTCCTTCGTCGACCACACGTACAGCGACAGCACGCTCACGGTGGTTCGCCGCAAGGACCAGCTCGGGTTCCACGACGTCGAGCTCGATTGCATCGGCGCGATCGGGGACTGGAAGCCGCTCGGAACCGACGGCACGACCGAATACGCCTGGGTTCAGGTCACGAAGAACAGGCGAGGCGTGGGCGCATGCACCTACGGGCGGCACGAAGCGACGAGCAACGGTCCGTTCGGCTTGTACGTCTGGGGCGTCGACAGCTTCGCAAGCTACGGCTTCCCGGCGGGCGCCGGCAGCCGGCCGACGTCGCCGGTACAGATCACGGTGCGCTGAGCGCGCTCGACCATCATCCAGCCCGAGCAGCGGCTCCTCGCCCACGACGCCAAGCGAAGCCCGACAGCTTCACGCGCCGGGCGACGGAGCGCCCGGCTCACTTCGCGGCCGGATATTTGGCGAGCTTTCGCTGCAGGCTGCGCCGATGCAGGCCGAGGAGGCGAGCCGCCTGCGTGATGTTCCCTCCGCAGTCGGTCAGGACGCGGTTGATGTGCTCCCATTCGGCGCGCGCGAGGGACGGAACGCCGTGGTCGATGACCGCCGGAGCGTCGGGTGGGCGGTTCGCTCGCTCGAACGCCGCGAGGATGTCGTCCACGTCGGCGGGCTTCGTCAGGTAGTGCGTAGCTCCTAAGCGCACGGCCTCGAGGGCCGTCGCGATGCTCCCGTATCCGGTGAGGACGACGACGTTCGTCGCTTGATCGATCGCTTTGAGCTCGCGCACGACGTCGAGCCCCGAGCCGCCGGGCATGCGGAGATCGACGACGGCGAGCTCCGGACTCTCCGTCCGTGCGAGCTCGATCGCAGCCGCGCCGTCGGCCGCTGCTCGAACCTCGAACCCGCGGCTCTCGAAGGCGCGCACGAGCCGCGTGCGGAACGTCGCGTCGTCGTCGACGACCAATACGGTAAGAGACGCCTCAACCATCTTCGTCGCTTCCCCTTCGCGGTAGCTCGATCGTCGCGATCGTTCCTCGCCCCGGAGGCGACTGGATGGCGAAGCTGCCACCCCAGCGCTCGGCGAACGTCCGGGCGAGGAAGAGACCGAGCCCCATTCCCTCCCCCGGGGCCTTCGTCGTGACGAAAGGCTCACCGATGCGCGACAGGACGTCTTCCGTGATGCCGACACCGTCGTCCGTAACGACGAGGCGCACGGTCTCCGGTGTGCAGGTCGAAGACAGCACGACCTTGCCACCCGCCCCGCGCACGGCCCATCGCGCGTTCTGCACGAGGCTGAGGAGCACCTGGATCGTCCCTTCCGTCGGACAGGTGAAGCGTACGAGCTCGCTCGTCTCGACCACGACGTTCTCCGAGGCCTCCTTACCGAGGCGATCGATGCAGCCGCGGAAGATCTCTTCGGCGCTCGTCACGCGCGGGATCTCTCCCATCGTCTCCCCGGCCTGCGCGGCCATGCGCTGGACGATGGCGCGGCAGCGCTCGACCTCCGTGCGAATGAGCCGAGCGTCGTCGATCGCTTCGTCGGCGTTCGACCGGATCGTCCGCTCGAGCTCCTTCGAGGCGACCGCGATCGTACCGAGCGGCGTGCCGAGCTCGTGCGCCGCGCCCGCTGCGAGGGTCGTGAGCGATGCGAGCTTCTCCGAGCGGGCGGCCATCGCGCGTGCGTCGGCCAGCTCTGCCTCGCGTGCTCGAAGCGCGCCGGCGACGCGCGCGACGAAGTAGGCGATGAGCGAGGCCGCGATGGTGAAGGCGATCCACATCCCCTGGAGGTGAACCGAGAAGGGCGACGGGCCGTGGTGGTGGGCGTGACTGAGCTCGGCAACGGGCACGTGCCAGAAGAAGAGCGCCGCGTAGAGGACCGCAGAGAGCGCGACCATGGCCCCAGCCCACCGCACTCCGAGGACGAGCGCGGCCAGTGTCACGTGGACGAGGTACATCACGCTGAACGGATTCGACGGACCGCCGGAGCAGTAGAGGAGGCCGGACAGGACGAAGACATCGGCCGCGAGGACGAGACCGATGGTCCGCGTCGAGACGTCCTCGACCTTCCTCAATCGAGCCGTGAGCACGCCGTTGGAGACGACGGTCACTCCGACGAGGAGCGCGAGAGGGAGGAGCGGCAAGTCCAAGTCGAGACCGAAGGTCGCGACGGCGATCGTGACCGTCTGCCCGAGGACGGCGCCCCAACGCAGGCGAACGAGCCAGGCGACCGTGATGGCCGCAGGAGAGCGACTCGCCCTCGCCCTCGCGCTCGCGCCGTGCGCGGGCGAGGCTGCATGAACGTTCTTACCGGGGCCGATGGCGGCCTCGCGAGGAGCTTCGGCGACTTGCACGGAACTACGCTCTCCAGCTTAGCGGATGGAGGTCGCCCCGCGCCCAGGGAGCGACAACATGCCACGCTCGGAGCGTGGTCACGAAGGAGGCTGGTGCCGATCCGTAATCGCGCCCCCTTGCGGACTCTGCCGTCATGGGTTCGGTCCCGACCGCACCGGATACCCGCGATCGCGCCAGACGAAGTAGCCCTCGTCGAGGATGGTCACCTTCGTGAAGCCGTTCGCGAGGAGTGTGTCGGCCAAGACCCCCGATTCCGCGTGAGGACAGCCGCAGTAGGAGACGAGCCACTTGTCCTTCGGCAGCGCGAAGAGGTAGTCGCGCGCCTCGTAGAACGGGACGCTTGCAGCGCCGGCGATGTGCTCCTCGACGTAGTCGGACCCCGCGCGGGCGTCGAGGAAGCCCATCGCGGCGCCGCGGTCGAGCTCCGCCTTGATCGTGTCGACCGACGTGAAGCGATTGCCGACGGTGAACGCGGGCTCGGGTCCGTCGGGGTTCAGGACGATCGGACCGAGCGTCCCGGGGATCGGCACGCTCCCCGTAGCCACGGGCTTCGCCCAGCTTCGAAGCAGCGCGACGATGTCGGCGATCTCGTCCTCGGTGAGCTCGCCTCCGTATCCCCTCATCGTCGTGCCGGGGCGCCCGTTCACGATGGCGTAGCGAAGGAACTCGTCGCTGGCGACGTCGAGGAATTCGGCGTTCGCGAGGCGGACGTTGGGTCCCTCCGATCCCGTCGCTCCATGACATGACGCACACGCAGCCGCGTAGCTATCCGCGCCGCGAGCGGCATCACCTGCGAGCGGCGTTTTGCTGAGCGTCACGCTCGGGCTCGTCTGCCACGTCCGCATGTAGGCGACGATCCCGGCGATCGATGCGTCGTCATACGGACCGCCGCGGTTGCGGCTCCATGCGGACATCGTGGTGCCGGGACGTCCGCGAGCGATGCTCCGTGCCAGGTAGTCGTCCGACGCGGTCGCGAGGAAGGTCGCGCTCCGGAGCGCCGTCGCATTGTCGGCCAGGTAGCCCTCGCCGTTCTTCCCGTGACACAGCGCGCATGTCTTCTCGTAGTTCTGCGCGCCGACCGCGCTCGAGCTCGCAGAAGGCGGCCGAGTCTCGTCCGAGCTGCAACCGGGCTGGAGGACGAGCCCGGCAACGATGACCGTGGCGAGGATTCTCGGCTTCATGGTGTCTCCGGTCTCGCGCCGTGCTCGGTTCGTGGAGCGTGGATTGAATCAGCTTCAACGTCCCGAGCGCGACGGCTCCTTCTCGATCGCGCTCAAGACGCGCCTGCCATCTTCCGTCGACGTGAACGTGAAGCTCACGCGATCGCCGGCGTCGAGCCCTGCGAGCTGTTCGGGCGTTCGAGGCTCGAACGACATCGTCATCGCTTCCATGTAACCAGGGATCTTGTCGTGGGCGATGTTGACGTACTTGCGACCGTCACCGAAGGACTTCACGACGCCGCGCGTGCTGTACGTCCCCGAGCCGCAGGCCTGTGCGACGGATGGCGAATACCATTGCACGACGGCGACGATCGAGGTGAGGGCTACGCCGAGGACGGCTAGATGCAGCATGCGGGAGAGACGCGGCATGACGACCTCATGACACGAGATCGTTCGAACGAGAGCGTGGCATGTCGTCGCGCCCTTCCGTCCCGAGCCCGTCCGTGTCGGGACCGCCGAGCAGCCTCTGACACTCGCCGCGCGCTCGCCCCGACGAGCCCAGACGAGCCCAGACGAGCCCAGACGAGCCCAGACGAGCCCAGACGAGCCCAGACGAGCCCAGACGTGGCGATCGAGCTGAGCCTTGATGCGAAGAGGCGCGACGATTGGCCACGCCCGGCGCGCGGCCGTCCAACGCTACGCTCACGCGTGTGCGACGGTCGTTTCGAAGTTTCCTGGTCGGGGTCGCTGCCGCCCTCACGTTCGTCGTTACGTGCGAGACGAGCCGGGCGTCGCCCGCCGGAGCCCAGGCGCTCGAGGCTCGCTTGTACGCCCCGTGCTGCTACGGCGGGACGCTCGACATCCACGAGTCCGATCTCGCTCGCTCGCTCCGCGAGGAGATCGCGCTCAGGCTCGAGGGCGGCGAGACCAGCGACTCGATCCAGGCCGACTTCGTCGGGCGCTATGGCGAAAAGATCCTCGCCGCACGCAGCGACTCGCCGATTCGCGCGATGGGCCTCGGCGTCGCGATCCTCACGTTACTGTCCGGCGCGGCGCTCGTCTTCGTCATGCGCCGGTGGACACGTCGACTCCGCCCCGCCGAAGCACACGCAGCTCCCGCAGCCAGCGCGAAGCGAGACGCTCTCGATGCACGCATCGATGCGGAGCTGGCCGACCTCGACGCTTGAGGACGCTGAAGCTCGAACGGTCCGAGGACGAGGTCGCCAGCGGCGGCACGAGCGCCTGATGCCTTGCTTCGCGCGCTCGTCTCAGCGCGTTTGCAGGGCGCAGCCCAGGGTCTTCCCTTCCTTCCGACGAGGCTCACGTCCGGCGAGGAGATCATCGAGCGCCTCTCGCAGGTACTCCTGTGGCTCGTCGGTCAGCCGATTCTTGTCGGAGTCGATCCCTCCGCGGTACAGCACCTCTCCATTCGGATCGAGAACGACGCTGTAGGTCGCGTATTCGGCGCCGAGCGCTCCGGCGAGCCGGCCGCCGGGATCGATCGCGATCGGAGGAAGGTCACGCTCGCGGACCGCGGCGGTCGCGCGTTCCATCGTCGCTCCAACCTCGGAGTCGACGAGAAGAAAGGCGACGCCTCGCGAAGCATACGTGCGAGAGAGCTCCCGGATGCGCTCCTCGTGAGCACGAAAGCACGGGCAGCGATCGGCGTAGAAGACGACGACCGTCAGCTTCGAACGCGCGAGATCGCCAGGGAGCGACGTGCGCGTTCCGTTCGTATCCACCACGCTCATCGACGGCGCTCGAACCGGAGAGCGCGCCTCGCAGGCCACGAGCGCACACGCGGCGGCCAAGACCAAGCACCAAAGCGTCCTCGGCGAAGAACGGGTCATGATTCTGCTCAGTACCACGCGTACACCGCAGTCACCGCGAGCGCGGCGGTAGCGATCTGGTTCTTGCCCAGATGATCGAGAGGTGGAGTGAACGACGGGCCGCCCTGGAGACGGAAGCTGTCCGAGAAGGGCACGACGCCGAAGAGCCCGACGGAAGGGATGCGCCGCGACGAGCCCGGGACGGGAACGCCGTCGAGCTCGGCATCGCCTTCGACCGTGTACGACGCGGAGACCGCGACCGCGTAGTCTCCCGGCAGCGTGTAGGCCACGGCCAACAGGGCCGTCCACTGCGCTCCGAGCGAGCTCGTCGTCTCGTGGATCGTGCGGGTCGCGCGCTTCGCCACGAGCCCATACGCCGTGACCAGCCACGGCCCGAACGTCTGCTCGACGGCGAGGCCGACGTTGCCCTGGAATGCTCCCGTGCCGGTAGCGTCGACCGCGAGAGGCGGCGAGGCCGACTCCGGAGAGGTCCCCGTCGGAAAGGTGACGCCGGCGAGCAGGGCAACGCCAGGCACGTACCGGGCGCGGCCGGCCAGGAAGAAGTCGTAGCGCGCGCTGAGGTTCACGTCCCCCAGGCCGCCCCCGAAGTCCGACGCACCGCCCGCCGCACGCCGAGTCTCGACGAACGGGACGAGGCCCGTCACCTGAAGGCGTGACGCAAACGGTAGCCGGACCGAGGCCATCAAATCTTGACCGAAGTTCTGCTCGGAGACGCCGACACTCGAGGGCACGTAGCGCGCACGACCGTCGAACGATCCGAAGACGTGCGCCGCCCGCAGCTGCAGACCGACGAGCGCGTCCTCGTGGAGCGCGAGGCGCCCCGGCGTCACGGCCCCGGCCCCCGCACAGCACGCTTGCCCCCACGCCGTCCTGGGCGCGACGAGCACGACGAGCACGGAGAAGACGAGCTTCAACGAGTGGAATGGGGGCCGCACGAACCGCGGAGCTCTACGCTTCTTCGTCGCCTCAGGGAACATCGATCGCGACGACGGCCTCGTCGTTTCCACTCGAGTCGACACGCATCAGCTTTCTCGCGATGCCAACCGGCGTCCGCCGTCGGTGTCGAAGATTCGGGTCGACCATCTCGTTCTCCTGCGCGACGGGGGCCTCGTCGTGCGCGCGGCTCTTGTAGCGAACGAAACTGGTTCGGGGGACGTGTCAAATCGTCGCTCCTGCGCGCCGGGCCGGAGCCCTCGGGAGGGAGAGGGGCGCCGAGCCGGCCAGAAGCTCGCCTCGGCCCGTGCGCCCGGAGAGACGTGACCTGCCACTTTGGTGAGACACCGCTCAGAGTGTCAGCTTGCGCGCCATGGCGAGAAGAAGCACGCGGCCGGTTCCGCCGCGGAGCGCCGAAGCCACAATGACGCCGGCGCCGAACGCTGCGCCGATCGTCATGAGCGGGCGCGCCCGAAGCGCAGTCGCCAGCTGCTTCATTGCAGAATCGAGCCGCGCGCGCGCACGACCCCGCTTCGATGGCCGCGTGCGGGAGCAGGGAGTGACTCCGGGGATCGGTCCCTCCCAGTCACGAGTACCGATGTCGTCGTCGAGCGTCGCGTGATTCGTCTGCATCATGGTCTCCTGTTCGTTCGTGCGTCCGAGACCTCGCATTCGAGGCCGAAGAATCGGCGAACAGTGCGTTCGCTCGGCCCGTGCTCCGAGGGAAGCGTGCTTGCGAGCCTCCAATCCGCAAGCCTGTCGCCGTGACGTTCGGTCTGCTCGTTTCGTGCCACTGCGTACGTGTCGAACATCACGTAGCAGGCTCGCCGTACGCAGCCGCGATGCGACGCGATTTGGGGCACGTGTGGCGAGGATGCCGCGACAACCGCTTCCCGTGCGAACCCGGATGCCAGACCGTGATGCACCGGGACTCAGCTGAAGAATGGGTTTCGTCTCGGGTCGATCCGACCGCTGCGCACACACTGCGCGCCCATCGATCGCCCACGCGGCACATGCGTTGCTGGGTCGCCGCGTCATGAAGACTCCCAACGTCCCTACGAATCTCTCGGCCACGTTCCTCGTCCTCGCCGGCCTCGCGGCGTGTGAGAAAAACCCCAACGCCGAACTGACGTCTTCGCAGGCGGAGCTGACGAGTGAGCAACGCAAGGCGCAGCAGGACGAAGCCGAGCTTCGACAGAAGCAAGCGAACGAGCGCGTCGAGAGCCAGAACGCCAGTCGCGACGACCACGCGGAGCTCCGTCGCAAGCAGGAGAGCGATCGCGCCGAGACGACCGCCGAAGGTCAGCTCGCCACCTCCGAAGCGCAGCGTGACGTCACCCACGCTCGCGAGAAGATGGCGCAGGACCGGCGCGACTTCGAGACGAAGTCGTCGGAGCGCCTCGTGAAGATCGACGCCAAGGCGAAGGAGATGAAGACGAAGAGCGCGAAGCTGGCTGCCAACAAGAAGCAGCAGTTCAACACCAACTACGCGCGCTACATGAACGACCGTGACACGGTGAGCGCCAAGATCAACGGGCTCCACATGGTCACCGACGACACCTGGCAGAACACCAAGCGGGACGTCGAGGGCAAGCTCGACGCTCTCGAGAACGACCTCGACAAGATGGACAAGGGACTCTGAGTCCGACGCGTGGCCGGCGGGGCGGCGATCGCTTCGAGCGTGGCCCCGCCGATCGCGTCCGCGCTCGGAGGAGCGCCGGCGATCAGGCCGCCTCTTGGAGGCCGACCTTTTCGGCCGCCCAGACGCGAACCGGCTTCACGCGCTCCTTCAAGAGAAGGATGACTTCGTCGTCGGTCATCGGCCCGCCGAGGCGGACGTATCGCTTGGCGAGCGTCTTGTACTGACCGGTCCAGAGCAGGACGGAGACGAAGAAGAAGTCGAGACCTTCGAAGACGATTGCGCCCTCTTGGGCGTACTTGTCCTTGTTGGCGATGAAGTCGGCGGGCATCTCCGACCAGTGACGGTTGGGGCGGAGGTGATGGCCGATGTGATAGCCGTCGTTGAAGCAGCGCTCGTTGTAGCCGCTGTTGATGCAGGTGATCGCGTTGGCGAGCCCGTTGTTCTTCTTCGCGACGTTGATGAACGCGTGCTGTCCCCAGTTGCCCACCATCATCATGATCCGACAGGTGGCCCAGGGAAGGGCGAAGGCGGCGAGCCCGAAGCGCCAATCGATCAGGAGCGAGCCGGCGACGAGCGCGTACTGACCAAGCTCACCGGCGAGCGCTCGGCGCGCGAGCTTGAAGCGCCTCCTCCGATGGAGATACCGCGGGAGCTCGAACACGCTGAGGAAGAAGAAGCGGGCGAGGTAGACGAGGAAGTGGGCGAAGCTGTCACGCTGGTAGCGAATCGTGGACGAGAGATCCTCGCCCATGTTGTCTTCGACGTGGTGCATCCCGGTGTGGTGCTCGCGGTACCCCGTCGGCATCCCGTAGAAGAACGACATGAGGAGCGGGAGCGCCTTGTCGAGCCATTTGATCCGGATGAACGGCCGATGCATCGTGCAATGCAGCATCAAGATGACCGGCGGCACGAGGTATCCCCACAGCGCGAAGTAGGCGGCCATCGGGATCCAGGACGGGATCGGGGCGAAGTGAATCGCGAGCCAGACGCCGGCCATCGCCGCGATCTGGGTCGCGACCGCTTTCAGCGCGAGGCGAACGAAGACTTCGTCGCGCGACTCGGCGAGATTCTGCCGGCACCAGCGCGAAATCGGACCGTCGCTGTACGTCGGGACGGCCTGGGGATCGGTGATGACGAGTGAGCCGGCGTGCATCGGGATCAAACGGAGTACGTCTCTTGCGCCCCGTCGTCGAGTATTTGTGACCGGGCGCTCCTGAGGACGCTCGATCCGTTCAGCCCGGGGTGCGAGAGGGGCTGGTCCGGGTGGCGGCCGCAGGGACGACGGGCGGCGGAGCCGCGTGGATGAGGCCCCTCGGGAGGAGGCTCGCTCCGAGACTGCAGAAGTAGAGGTACCCCCGGAGATCGCCGAAGCGCTCGGCGACGCGCTCGAGAGGAGCTCGAGAACCGAGGCGCAACAGGCCGCCGAGCCCACGAGCAACGCCCACATCGCCTGTCGGAAAGACGTCGAGGCGTCCGAGTCCGCGCAGCAGCACGAGGTCTGCGCTCCAGGGACCGATCCCTGGCAGCTCCATCAGGAGCCGGCGTGCATCGGTCGTACTCATCGCTGCGATCGCCTCCTCTTTCAGCTCACCGGAGGCGATCATCCGTGCGATGCCCCGCAGCGACTCGGCCTTGCGCGTGCTGAGGCCACACCCTCGCAGCGTTGCGGGGCGAGCGCCGGCGACGACGTGCGCCGTCGGAAACGCATGGAATCGCCTGCCGCCGATCTCGACGTACGTGCCGAAGCGCTCGACGAACCGCCCCGCGACGGCCACGCCCGCCTCGAGGCTCACCTGCTGGAAGGGCACCACGTTCGCGAACGCCTCGAACAGCGTGGGGAACCGGGGCGGTCGCATTCCGCGAAGCGCGACTGCCGTGGGACGAAGCTTGCGCTCGGCTTCGGCGACGCGCTGGATCGGCGCCGGATCCACATCGAGACCGAGCCCCCTCCGCACGACCTGCCCGAGCCCGGCGCGCGAAGCGGCTCGTTCGTCGCCGTGTCGTAGCGAGAGCCGGACGTCGGGATGATCGATCGTCCCGCGGTTCTCCACCTCGAGGACGACGAGCTCGTTGCCTACGGAGAGAGCCCGCAGGTAGCGGCCTTCCTCCCAGACATCGACCCGGTTCGTCGGCCTGCGCTGCAATACGCGCACGGTCGCCTCGAGATGAAATGGCGCCTGCGTGGAGAGCCGGGAGCAGTCGGACTCTTCGCCCGGGTAGGTGACGCGCTCGCCCTCCACCTTCGCAAACGGAGTGAGGCGGTGACGGCTCGAACGTCCGAGCCCGCTGATGTGCTCGACGTGGGCACCGCGGACGGTGAGCGCATCGGCGACGAGCGATCGGTGGCAACGCCACGGCACCGCCTCCGCGCACATGAGGGCGACTCGTCCCTTCGCCACCAGGACGCGGAGCTGCGCGAGCCCTTGCTCGAATCCAGGCGTCTGCATGTAGTCGGCGAACCCGCGGAAGCTGGCGTTGTGCCAGCCCGTATTGATCGAGTCCGCGCGCGCGTGGCGTAGTCCTCCGAGCGCCGGGAGATGTACGTAGCGAAGACCGCGAGAGCGAAGAGCCTCGGGAAGCGTGTCACCGTTGAACTGCGGGTTGTGGCGAGAGCGCGGAATCGTCCGGATGTCCACGAGCACGGACACGTCGAAGCTTCGGAGCAGCGTGACCAGCTCATCCAGCGTTCGCGTCGAGTGACCGACCGTATGGAGTCGAGCTCCTTTCCAGTCATCCTTATCGCTATCGCTCACACCGATCTCTATCGCGCGCGACGGGCGCCGGCCTTGGACCGGGAGCGACATCGTGCCCATCGTCACGGCAGCGAGTCGGCGCGCACGCACCGCGTCGCGTGCGTCTTCGCGAAGCTCAATCTGGCATCGTGCCGCTTTCGACGGTGCTCGCTCGCGGCGGTAGGGTCTCGGCGCAGTGAGAGCCGCAGCCCGAGCCGAAGCGTTCTTTCAGGACATCGTTGCGCGAAACGCGGGTGAGCCGGAGTTTCACCAGGCAGTCTCGTGCCTCTTCGAGTCACTCGTGCTCTTGCTCGAGCGCGCCCCTCATTACGCCGACGCTGCGCTCATCCAGCGTCTCTGCGAGCCCGAGCGACAGGTCATCTTTCGCGTGCCCTGGCAGGACGACCTTGGGGCGATCCATGTCAACCGCGGCTTTCGCGTTCAGTTCAACAGCGTGCTCGGCCCCTACAAGGGAGGGCTGCGGTTCCATCCACGCGTCAACCTCGGCATCGTGAAGTTCCTCGGCTTCGAGCAGCTCTTCAAGAACGCGCTGACCGGACTGCCGCTCGGCGGGGGCAAGGGCGGGGCCGACTTCGACCCGAAGGGCAAGTCCGACGCCGAGGTCATGCGCTTCTGTCAGTCGTTCATGACCGAGCTCTACCGGCACATCGGGCCGGACGTCGACGTGCCTGCTGGCGATGTCGGGGTTGGTGTCCGCGAGATCGGCTACATGTTCGGGCAGCACAAGCGGCTCACGAACTCCTACGCTTCCGGGGCGATCACCGGAAAGGGACTGTCGTGGGGCGGGTCACGGGTACGCAAGGAAGCGACGGGCTATGGCCTCGCCTACTTCGTCTCCGAGATGCTCGACGCTCGCGACCTCGCGTTCGACGGCTGCAAGGTGATCGTCTCCGGCGCCGGAAACGTGGCGCTCCACACGATCGAAAAGGTGCACCAGATGGGCGGCACCGTCATCGCGTGCTCGGACTCTTCGGGCTACATCGTCGACGAGCAGGGGATCGATCTCGAGGCGCTCAGGACCTTGAAGGAGGCCCGTCGTCGCTCCATCCATGAGTACGCGACGCTCGTGCCTTCCGCGAGGTACCGCGCCGACGGCAGTGTCTGGGACGTCCCGTGCGACATCGCGCTTCCTTGCGCCACGCAGAACGAGCTCGACGAAACGGCTGCTCGGACGCTGGTGAAGAATGGCGTCCGGATCGTCGCCGAGGGCGCCAACATGCCCACCACTCCCGAGGCTCGCCGGTACTTCCGCTCCGCAGGCATCCCCTTCGCTCCCGGCAAGGCGGCCAACGCCGGAGGCGTCGTCACGTCGGCTCTGGAGATGCAGCAGAACGCGTCGCGCGACTCATGGAGCTTCGAGGACACGGACGAGCGCCTCGCCACCCTCATGCGCAACATCCACGAGCGCTGTATCGGGACCGCAGAAGAGTACGGTCGTCCGGGCGACTACGTGCTCGGCGCGAACATCGCAGCCTTCAAGAAGGTCGCAGACGCGATGATCGCGCTCGGGATCATCTGACGGTCACCTCGCCTCCCTGAGCTCGACCTGCTCGTTCACGCGGAGGCGGCCCGCAGCCAACCACCTCACAGCCCGCGACCATTTGCGCTCCGGTCTGTGTCGATACGTATCGACCGGCATCATTCGGCGCGCGAAGGATGGCGCAGTCGATCGTCTCGACGCGTCCGATGAGGCGGCCCCGAGCAACCACGTGTGCTAGCTCTGCAAGGTGACACGGCCGCTTCGCCTACGACCTGCGCTGGCGCTCGCGGCGGCGGCGCATGTCCTCGCAAGCTTGCCCCTCCTTGCGGTCCACACGACGGGCCCCGTCGAAGCGGTTGGCGAGGTCCACCACGAGATCTCGCTCGATATCGACTCGCCTCGACCCGAGGGCCTCGTTGCACCGAGCGACGCGCCGTCGGAAGCTCGCGCGAAGACCGAGGTCGCACCGTCCGCGAACGGCACGCTGTCAGCACACACGCGTGAGGCGCGCACGCCTTCATCGCCGGAGCCGGCCGTCGCGTCCGCGAGTTCGGCGGCGCCAGGCGCACCGTGGGCGTTCGATCCTCTCCGCCCCGCAGCGAGCGATATCGGGCTCGGCTCGCACTGGAAGACCGTCGTCGCGGCTGGTGCGGCTGAAGCGAACGGGCACGACGCCGGAGGCAACCCACGCGACGACGCCCGCGCGGTCGAGCGTTCGATGCGCGACGAGCTCGCCGCGCACGACGCCGCGCTCGGTCTCGGACGGGCGAGCCCGCTCGTGTCTGCCCTCCACCGAGCGGCAGCGGCGACGAACGCGCCCGCGATCGGCGCGGCGACGCTCGAGGTGGAGTGCGATGCCAGCGGGGCCGTGATCGCCGCACGCGCCGACGACCGCGCCTGGGCTCCCGTCGCCGAGGCCCTCGTACGCAATATGGGCGGAAAGACGCTCCGCTTGGCACGAGGGGCACGAGGACTGCGAGCTCGCCTTCGCGTCGTGGCCGAACGTACGCTTCCGAGTGGCCCCCGCGGCGGCTCGAGCATCGGAGCCGTCCCCGATGATGCCCCGGGCGCGAACAAGGCGTGCGACGGCGACGGCCTCGCTCGGCGGTGCGTCGCCGGCATGCCGCTCGGCGCCACGAACGCGCAGCATGACACGTCGAACCTCGGAGCAAGCGCTTCGCGGATCGTCCGTGTGCAGCTGCTCGGAGAATCCGAGCTCTGAGGTTTCGACCGCTCGTTGGGCGGTGCTCCTCGAGGCGACGATGAGCACACGCACGGCCATGGCCCCTTGTGTGTGGGATACGATCCCTCGAACGTGCTTCGACATCCCCCTCCTCGTTCCCTTCGGGGCTACTGGACTCACCTTCGACGTCTGACGCCCTTGCACGAACGAATCTTCGTCGTAGGCGTGCTCATCGCGAGCGTTCCGCTTCTCGCTGCCTGCCGGAAGCGCTCGTCCGAGACGACCGACGCTTCCGCGCTAGCGCGTGACTCCGACGGTGCGCGACCGAAGGGCTCGAGCGCCTTCAGGAGCTCCACGAAGCTCGATTCCCCGGAGCAGTGCCGCACGGCACTTCTCGAGACGAAGTCGTGTCGCGGGGAAGACTCGAGCTTCCAGGAGTGCCACTACTACTTCCGTGCGGAGGGCGTGCCTCGAGCAGAGACCTGTCGCGCGTTCGCGAATGCTCCCATCGACGGCGCTGCTCCCGACGCCGTCGATGGCGAGTGCAGTGAGACGTCGCCCTCGGCGTGGAAGCGCATCACATGCGGTGACTACGAGCTCCCCGCTAGCTTTGCGTGCTTCTCTTGCTCGAACGTTCGACCCGAAGCGTCTAGGCAGCTCGTGCAGGCCTTCGCCCCGGCGTGCGACCGCGCGATCGTGCTCAAGTCCTGCAACGTGGATCTCCGCGATCACCTCCGGTGAAGGCGTGACCCGAATCGGCGCCCGTCTCGTCGCACGCCGGAGCGTGACGCGCTTCACGCTCGAGCGGCAGCGCCCTTCGCGATACCGTTCGAGCGCGACGCCTTCGGTAGGAGCTCCGCGAGGAAGCGGCCCGTGTGCGAGCCCTTCACGCGCGCGACCTCCTCCGGCGTCCCCTCGCACACGACCAGGCCGCCGCCCGCGCCGCCCTCGGGACCGAGGTCGATGATCCAGTCGGCGCATTTGACGACGTCGAGGTTGTGCTCGATCACGACGACCGTATTGCCGCCGTCGACGAGGCGCTGGAGGACGGCGAGCAGGCGCTGGATGTCCTCGAAGTGGAGACCGGTCGTCGGCTCGTCGAGGACGTAGAGCGTCCGGCCCGTCTGCACCTTGCCGAGCTCGCGCGAGAGCTTCACGCGCTGCGCCTCGCCGCCGGACAAGGTCGGTGCCGGCTGGCCGATCTTCATGTAGCCGAGGCCGACGGCGACCAGCGTCTCGAGGATGCGTCGGAGCTGCGGGAACGCGCTGAAGAGCTCGAGGCACTCGTCGACGCTCGTGTCGAGGACGTCGGCGATGTTCTTCCCCTTGAAGCGGATCTCGAGCGTCGCGTCGTCGTAACGCTTGCCGCCGCACACCTCGCACGGGACGCGGACGTCGGCGAGAAAGTGCATCTCCACCTTCACCTCGCCGTCACCGCCGCACGCCTCGCAGCGTCCGCCCTTCACGTTGAAGGAGAAGCGCCCGGCGTCGTAGCCGCGGGCGCGCGCCTCGGGGAGCTGCGCGAACACCTCGCGGATCGCGTCGAACGCCTTGGTGTACGTGCCCGGGTTGGAGCGCGGCGTCCGGCCGATCGGCTTCTGATCGATCGCGATCACCTTGTCGAGCGCGTCGATCCCCTTGATCGACTTGTGCGCGCCGACAGGCTCCGTCGAGCCGTGGAGATGCGCGCCGAGCGCGGGCAGGAGGATGCCGTTGACGAGCGAGCTCTTGCCCGCGCCGCTCACGCCGGTCACGCACGCGAGGACGCCGAGCGGGATCGTCACGTCGACGCCGCGGAGGTTGTGCTCCTTCGCGCCGAGCACCTGGATCTTCCCCTTCGGCTCGCGTCGCGTCTTCGGGATCTCGATCTGGCGGCGGCCGGAGAGGTACGCGCCCGTGAGGCTGTTCGGATCCTTGGCGATCGCCTCGGGCGTCCCCTCCGCGCAGACCTTGCCGCCGAGGTGACCGGCGCCGGGCCCGAAGTCGACGACGTGATCGGCGGCGCGGATCGTCTCCTCGTCGTGCTCGACGACGAGCACGGTGTTCCCGAGATCGCGAAGGTGACGGAGCGTCTCGACGAGGCGCGAGTTGTCGCGCGGGTGAAGGCCGATCGACGGCTCGTCGAGCACGTACATCACACCCGAGAGCTCGCTCCCGAGCTGGCTCGCGAGGCGGATTCGCTGGGCCTCGCCGCCGGAGAGCGTGGGGCCGGAGCGATCGAGGGTGAGGTACTCGAGCCCGACATCGAGGAGGAAGCGGAGGCGGCTGTCGATCTCGACGAGCGCGCCTTCGGCGATCTTCCGCTGCGCGGCGGAGAGCGTGAGCGAGCGCACGTGCTCGAGCGCGGCGGCGACGGTCATCGACGTGAGCTCGGCGATGTTCTTGCCGCTCCGGCCGCCGCCCACGACGACCGCGAGGCTCTCCGCGCGCAGGCGCGAGCCCTTGCAGGCCTTGCACGGCCGATCGCGGAAGAACTTCCGGTAGTGCTCGCGCATCGGCTCGCTCGACGTGTCGCGATAGAGGCGCTCGAGGTTCGGGATCACGCCCTCGAAGCGCACGGCGAAATTGCCGTGGCTGTTCGTGCGGTCGCTGCTCCAGGCGACATCGAGGCGCTCGCCGTGGATGCCGAAGAGGAGCTTCTTCTGACGATCCTTCGGGATGTCCTTCCACGGTGTGTCGAGGCTGACCTTGCACGCCTTCGCCGCCGCCTGCGCGATGCGGAAGATCCAACCGTCGCCGCGGGCCATCGCCGAGGCCCACGGCGCGATCGCGCCTTTCTTGATCGTGAGCGTCTTGTCGACGATGACGAGCTCGGGATCGATCTCGGCACGCATGCCGAGGCCGTTGCAGTCCGGGCACATGCCGAGCGGCCCGTTGAAGGAGAAGCTCTGCGGCGACAGCTCCGGATAGCTCTTCCCACAGCACGCGCGGTTGGCGCTGAACGCGACGCGCTCTTCCTTTCCGCCGCCGGCGTCGAACGCGGCGACGAGCTCGCCCTTCCCTTCGCGGAGCGCGTTCTCGACGGCCTCGGTGAGCCGCGCGGGGGCGACACTGCCGATGACGACGCGATCGACGACGAGATCGATCGTGTGCTTCACGTGCTTCTGGAGCGCCGGCGGATCGTCGAGCGAATGCTGCTGGCCGCCCACCTCGACGCGGAGGAAGCCGCGCGCCTTCAGGTCCTCGAAGAGCTCCTTGTGCTCGCCCTTGCGATGAGTGACGAGCCGCGCGAGGACGCGGACCTTCGCCCCCTTCGGGAGCGTCGTGAGCTCGCGCGCGATCTCGCCGGCGCTCCGCGCCTTCACGGCCTTGCCGCAGGCGACGCAGCGCTGCTCGCCGGCGCGCGCGTAGAGGACGCGGAGGTAATCGTAGACCTCGGTGATCGTGCCGACGGTCGAGCGTGGGTTCGAGGCCGCACTCTTCTGCTCAATCGCGATCGTCGGCGAGAGGCCACGGATGCGCTCGACGTGCGGACGCTCGAGCTGGCCGAGGAACTGACGCGCGTACGCCGACAGCGTCTCGAGGTAGCGCCGCTGGCCCTCGGCGTAGAGCGTATCGAACGCGAGGCTCGACTTGCCCGAGCCGCTCGGTCCCGTGAAGACGACGAGCGCCCGCTTCGGGATCGTGAGGCTCGCCACGTCAAGGTTGTGCTCACGGGCGCCGCGGACCTCGATCGAGTCGGGCTCCCTCCCCCGCCGCGCTGCGACCAGCGCCGATCCGTTCGATGCCCCATTTCGCGATGACAGCCGACTCACGCCGCAGCGATTAGCACACGGTGCCCGACCCTCGGACCCGGGCGCGGACCTAACCTGACGTAGAGTTGTCAGTTTGGCAGAGCTGGCCCGACGCACCTCGGAACGCTGACAGCTTGGCGGATCCGCGAGGCCCTATCTGTCGACATGCACGGGGATTGTTCCAAGGCGGGCTTGGCACGCGCTATGCTCCGCGCCCGAGTCACCCATGTTCCTTCGTCGGCCCGCAGCGCGGGTAGCACCCCGCCGCCTCGTCGCCCTCGCCTTGACGCTCTCTGCGGTCATCGGCTTCGCCCATCCGGCGCGCGCTCAGTCCATCGGCGTCGTCAACGAGGCGTCGCTGCCCCGCCTCGACAAAGACGGCAAGAACGTTCAGAAGCGTCCGCAGACGCTCACTCCGGAGGGCGTCAGCTTCCAGGACTGCATCGACGATCAGCAGATCCTGTTCACCCTGCAGATGAGTGGCTTCGAGGCGAACGCCTCCATCCAGGCGTGGGCGACCATCGGCCAGGACTGCAAGGTGCAGACGGCGCGCGGCGGCGGCAATAAGACCTGCTGGCAGGTCTACGACTCCGACATTCCACTCGCGACGGTAGCCGACATCAGGATCCCGGTCCGCAAGATCATGGCCGGTGTGACACCGAACAGCGCCACCACCCCTGTGTCCGACGAAAGCGTGTGCGGAAAGATCAACCTCGCCAACGTCAGCGTCCAGTTCCTCTACTTCCCGCCGGGATCGGGGGGGGGAACCGCTTCGATGGACAAGTCGGTCACCGTGACGGTCGACACCGTGGGCCCGCTCCCACCGTCCGGCCTGCGCGCACTCCCCGGCGACACCCGGATCAAGGTGGAGTGGACGAACATCAGCGGCGGCTCGGCTGACGGCGGAGCGACCGGAGGCCTCACCGAGCTCACGGGCATCAAGGTGTATTGCGATCCGGTCAGCGCCCAGACGACGACCACGCCGAACGCACCGATCTGCCACGACGAACCTATCGATGCCGGTCCCGATGCCGACGCCAGCGTCGATGCGGGGACCGTCGAGGTCTGCGAGGACGGTGGGACGTCGACGTCGACGTCGACGGAGTGCGGCAGCGCCAACTTCGTGAATCCGGACGGCAGCAAGATCATCCCGACGGCGGAGTTCAACTCGAAGCACGAGTGCGGATCGATCACGGGCAACACGGGCACGTCCGTCACCGCGTCGGCCGTCGGGAAGACGCCGCTCGTCAACGGCACCACCTACGCGGTCGCCGTCGCCGCGACGGACAGGTTCGGCAACGTGGGAGAGCTCTCGTCCGTGGTCTGCGAGACCCCGGAGACCACGACCGACTTCTGGGACGACTACCGAAAGGCCGGCGGCCGCGCGGGCGACGGATGCGCGACGGCCGGAGGCGGTGCGCCTCTCGCCAGCACGGCGGTCCTCGGAGTCGGCGTCACGCTCGCGCTCTCGTCGATCTTCCGCTTCAGGCGCCGACGCAAGGCCGCTCTCGACAAGAGCCAGCAGAGCGAAGGGAGCCGCCGATGAGCGCGTTCACCTCGGGGATCGTTCGAGGCGTGGCGCGGACCGGAGCAAAGCTCGCGATGAGCGCGCTCGCCGCGGCGGGCATCCTCCTCCACGCCGGTGATGCGAGCGCGATCGAGCTCGGGACGCCCGCACAAGAGCATCCGTTCCGGAGCGCACAGAACTTCGCGCTCGAGCTGCGCTTCTCCCCGTATTACCCGGCGGTCGACGAAGAGCCGGGGCTCTCCGGCACGCCGTTCAAGGATCGCTTCGGCGATAGTGCGCGGCTCTACTTCGGCCTGGAGTTCGACTGGCAGACGTTCCGGATCCCGTACCTCGGGACGATCGGCCCCGGCATCGGCGCGGGGATCGTCGGGATGAGCCGCCCGGCGGTGACACGCGACTCGCGGCGCCCCTCCGGCGACGACTACAGCCTCAGCATCTACCCGATGTACCTCTCGGGCGTCCTCCGCGCCGACGTGCTCTGGCGAGAGCTCGGGATCCCGGTCGTGCCCTACGGCAAGTTCGGCGTGGGGATGGGGCTCTGGGAGGCGTCGAACTCGGGCGGCACGTCCAAGTCGACGCTCGCGGGCGAGAGCAAGCCCGTGGCCGGCAAGGGCATGACGCTCGGGACGCACGCGGCGCTCGGGTTGGCGTTCGCGCTCGACGCCATCGACAGCGGCGCGTCGCGCAACATGGACAACGCGATCGGCGTGAACAACACCTACGTCTACGCCGAGTACTACTGGCTCTCGCTAAACGGGATCGGACAGGACCGGCCGCTCTACGTCGGCACCAACACCTGGGCCGCCGGGCTCGCGTTCGAGTTCTGACGTAGGATGGCGCTCCCATGGAGCGTCTCCTCCTCGTCTGCCTCGCCGGTGCGATCGGGTCGGGCCTGCGCTACCTCGTCGTGACCTGGACGCAACGCGCCTTCGGCGAGTCGTTCCCGTGGGGCGTGCTCGGCGTGAACGTCGTCGGGAGCTTCCTCATCGCGTTCGTCTCGGTCATCGCAGTGACGCGCGCGGAGATCTCTCCGGCGATGCGCGTCACGCTGACGGCGGGCTTCCTCGGCGGTCTCACGACATACTCGTCGTTCAACCAGGACACGCTGTCGATGATCGATCGCAAGCTGTATGGGACGGCGGCGGTGTACCTGGTCGTGACGCTCGTGACGTGCCTGCTCGCAGGCGTGCTCGGGACCAAGGTCGGCCGTAGCATCTGATACGCTCGAGGCGATGCTCTCGAAGCTCGGCGCAGAGGCGCGCCGCTACGTCGGCTCCGTCGTCATCGATGGCTTCTTCAACGGCGCGTCTCGCCTCGCACGGATGCATCCGAGGGCGAAGCCCGAGCGCCACGCGGTCGAGCAGATCGCCGACCTCGGCTACCTCCCGGGCTCGACGTCGCGCGATCACCTCCTCGACGTATGGCGCCCCATGGCCTCGGGGCACGGACAACCAGAGCCTCCGTGGCCGGTCGTCTTCTACGTGCACGGCGGCGGGTTTCGGATCCTCTCCAAGGACACGCACTGGGTGATGGCGCTCGGGTTCGCGCGCCGTGGCTTCATCGTGTTCAACGTGAGCTACCGGCTCGCGCCGAAGCATCGCTTCCCGACGCCGCTCGAGGACGTCTGCCACGCATTCGACTGGGTGGTGAAGAACGCGGCTCGCTTCGGGGGAGACCCGAGCCGCATCGTGCTCGCCGGCGAGTCCGCAGGCGCGAACCTCGTCACGAGCCTCTCGCTCGCGCTCGCCTACCAGCGTCCCGAGCCGTTCGCGCAGCTCGCGTGGGACAGCGGCGTGATCCCGCGCGCCGTCGTTCCTGCCTGCGGCGTGTTCCAGGTGAGCGACCTCGCTCGGCTGAAGCGGCGCAAGGCGAACATGTCCACGTTCATCGCCGATCGACTCGCCGAGGTCGAGCGCGCTTACCTCGGATCGGGTCCGTGGCCGTGCGATCTCGATCTCGCGGATCCGGTCGTGCTCCTCGAGCGAGGCGAGAGGCCGGCGCGCGCGCTGCCGCCGTATTTCCTGCCAGTCGGCACGAAGGACCCGCTCCTCCCCGACACGCGGCGTCTCGGCGTGGCACTCCGAGCCCTCGGCACCGAGGCGGTCGAGAGCTACTACCCGGGAGAGCTCCACGCCTTCCACGCGCTCGTCATGCGCGAGGCCGCCCGCAGGTGCTGGGCCGACACGTTCGCGTTCCTCGATCGCCACGTCCCGCGCGAGCCGTAGATCGACATCGACGCGCCCTCCGTCGAGCGCTTCCGACGTCAGCCGGTGACCTTGCCCCACGGGAGCGACCCCGAACGCGACTCGCGCAGCCGGAAGCGCGCGACGCTGAGCGCATCGAGACGCTCGCGGAGGCACGGTGCGCAGGCCGAGGCGCCTTCGCCGATCGTCGCGGAGGCGTCGACCTCTCGCGTACAGAGCGTGCAGCGCGCGATCGCGCCTCCGTCCGCGCGAAGCTCACCGTTCGAGATGGTGCCCCCGCCAGTCACGTGAACGTCGATGCTCATGCGCTCCCTCCTCCGCCGTGGAGGATCGATCACACGAGCCCGCATGACAAGAGACGAGGCCACAAGCCGCTCGTGACAGGATTAGCCGAGCCAGCGCACGCCGGAGCGCGGAACGGGCAACAGGGAACAGGCAAGTTGAACGGGGAACGGCGATCCAGCCTACTCCCGTTCCCTCTTCTGAATCCGCCGCTGCCTATCCGAACGGCATCGGCCTTAGGCGAACGAACCGATCGAGCCCCCGTTCCCTGTTGCCTGTTCCCTGTTGCCTGTTCCCTGTTCTAAATCCGCCTCTGCCTCTCCGAACGGCACGGCCTTAGGCGAACAAGCCGAGCTGGGTTATCCTTTCGCAGCAGATGTACCCGGCTGGCCGCTGGTTTGGTGCCTTCGCTTTCGCTTGTGTGGTCTCGACGGTCACGCCCGACGCGCGCGCGTTCTGCCGTACGACGACGGAGAAGTCTCCTCCCGACTACGACGCCGTCGGCGCCGGATGTTGGGAGCGAGGAGTCCCGCTCTTCTGGCGCAACGCGTGCCTCGGCTACAGCATGCAGCGCGGAGCGAGCCGGAAGATCTCGTACGAGGACGCGGCCAACGCCCTCTCGACCGCGTTCACCCGGTGGACCGGCGCCACGTGCCCGACCGACGGCTCGGGCCGCTCCCGAACGAGCATCGACGTGCGCGATCTCGGACCGGCCGAGTGCGGAAACGTCGAGTACAAGTCGGGCGTCGCGAACCAGAACGTGATCGTCTTCCGGGACGAGACCTGGAAGTACGGCAAGACCGTGCTCGGTCTCACCACCGTCGTCTACAACCCGACGACCGGCGAGATCTACGGCGCCGACATGGAGATCAACACGCTCGACATGGAGCCACTGGCGGTACGCGATCCGGTCGCGCCCGACGCCTACGACTTCTTGAGCGTGGTCACGCACGAGGCGGGCCACTTCCTCGGCATCGCCCACTCCGACGTGCCGGGCGCGACGATGTACGCGCGCTACGACCAGGGGCAGACGAGCATGCGCAACCTCTCGCCCGACGACATCTCGGCGATCTGCACCGTGTACCGCCCCGACGGAGATCGCGCCGTGCTCAACGGAAAGATCACGCAGGCCCCGCAGTGCGACCCGACCCCGCGCGGCGGATACAACCCCGAGTGCCAGGAGAAGCAAACCGGCTGCATGGCACAGGCGAGCCCGGCGAAGCCGGTGAGCGGCGTCGCGTGGGCGCTCGCGATCGGCGGAGCGCTCCTCGTCCGGCGTGGGATGCGCCGGCGCTGACTGCACACGCTCGGCTCGCGCGCGAGACGACGCGCGAGCCTTCGATTTCGAGCGCGCTTCGCTCGTGAGGCACGCATCGGCGGCAGCCACACTCGGCTTCGCGAAACCTCGAACGTCGAACGACACAGCTCGAGCGTGAGCGATCTAGCTCGAGCGATCGTGAAGCGCGAGCGTTGCCCTTTCCGCTTTCCGCCGCTCGAGGACCGTTCCTAAGGTGCCGGCCCTCGGGGACAGTGCCCACTCGGGCGGATTGGATGTGCTCAACGATGCGGACCCTGCATGCCTTGACCCCCGCACTCTCGATCGTGCTCGCGACCTTGATCGGATGCAGTACGTCGAGCGACGACAACAGAGCGACTGAACGTCAGGCGGACGGGAACGGCTCGACGGAGGAAACTCCGACCTGCGACGACACGACCGCTCCGAAGATCTCGAGCTCGCTCGCCGACATCGGCGTTCCTCTCAGCGCCAAGAGCGCGTCCCGAACGATCGAGTTCACCGAACCGGTGACGATCGTGCCGGGCGGCATCGTCATCAGTCCCGGCGCAACCGTCTCGGTGAAGCCGGCGCTTCCCGCGACGAGCAAGACCTTCACGGTCGACGCATTCGGGCTTCTCGCGGGGACGGACTATGTCCTCACGGTGGTCCCCGGCATGGTGATGGACCGATGCGGTAACACGCTCGCGGCCAGGGCAACCGCCAACTTCGTGGCCGGCTGCGAGGCAGACCAGGACGCGCCGGCGTTGACGAGCGCTACGAGCGCCGTGGCGATCCCGATCGGAGCGACGTCGGTGACGTACGAGCTCACGTTCGACGAGGTCGTCTCCATCGCTCCCGGTGGGATCACGGCAAGCAACGGCGCTCTCGTCGGGGTCAGCCCCCCGCTGCCCGCGCGAGCGTCGAGCTTCAGAGTCGAGCTGAGCAGAGTCGTCGCCTCCAAGGCCTACGATCTCACCGTGCAAGCGAGCGCCGTCGCCGATGCTTGCTCGAATGCCCTGCCGGCGAACGTCGTCATCCCCTTCGTCGGTACATGTCTCTCCGACAACCGCGCGCCGACGATCACCAGCTCGTCGGCGCCGCGACGCTTCACGGACGGCGCGGCGAGCCACACGTTCTCGTTCGACGAGCCCGTCACGATCGCGGCCGGCGGCATCAGCGTCGACAACGGCGCCGAGCTGAGGATCACGCCGGAGCTGCCGGCGACCGCCACCTCCTTCGAGGTCGAGGTGTTGGGGCTCTCCGACGACAAGACGTACACCCTGACGGCGGCGGCGGGCTCGATCAAGGACGCCTGCGGCGCCGCCCCCGAGGCGAGCCAAGAGGTGCAGCTCGTGCAATGCGCGGGTGACACGACCGCTCCGAAGCTGCTCAGCGATACGCAGACCCTGAGCTGCAATTCGGCCGCGCATACCTACACGATGAAGTTCGACGAGCGCGTCGCGCTCGCAGCGAATGCCATCGCGATCGACGGAGGAGCGACGATCACGTCGATCACGCCGGCGCTTCCGGCGGTCTCCGACACGTTCACGATCGCGCTCGACAACCTCACGGCGACGCATGCCCTCTCCATCGCGGCGGGTGAGCTCACGGACGAGTGTGGCAACCGCTCTTCCAGCGCGCTGACCGTCACCGCCGGCGTCGGCGCAGCGACCGGCACGCAGCAGCTCGACTACTCCGGCAGCATCGTCCCGTTCGTCGTGCCGAGCTGCCCGCTGGTCACGATCGAGGCGTGGGGCGCGGCCGGCAACGCGTCCGGCACCTCCGCCTTCCCGGGCGGGCTCGGCGCTCGGATGAAGGGAGAGTTCTCGTCACTTCCGTCGCGCGAGCTCCGGATCCTGGTCGGGCAACGCGGAGGCGCGCCAGACACGAACGGCGGCGGTGGCGGGAGCTTCGTGGTGACGTCCGCCAACGCGCCGCTGGTGATTGCAGGCGGCGGTGGTGGCTCCGGGACAAGTGACGGCGCCCACAAGCATGGCACGACCGCCACCAGCGGGCAGAGCTGTCCGAACGGAGACGCGGGCGGTATCGACGGCAACGGCGGGGCAGCGGGAGGCGCGGGCTACGCTGCGGGAGCCGGCGGAGGCCTCCTGACGTCCGGCGCGAATGGCTCGAACGCAGGCGCGGGCGGGGCGTCGTTCCTGCTCGGAGGCGCAGGCGGCGCAGGCGGATTCGGAATCGGCGGCTTCGGCGGCGGCGGCCATGGAAGCGGCTCCGCCGTCGGTGGTGGCGGCGGCGGCTACTCCGGCGGCGGCTCGTGCACCAACGGTGACGTCCCGGGCGCGGGCTCCGTGGGCGCCGGCGGCGGCTCGTTCAACGCCGGGACGAACCAGGACAATGCCAGCGGCGTCAACGACCAGAACGGGAAGGTCGTGATCACCTGGCAGTGATGCCGACGCGCCCTGCGCGGAGCACGACCGAGCGATCGTCGTCGTGCTCCCGCGCAACGCGGAACGCGATGAGCGCGCTACGCCTCGAGCGTGCTCAGCTCGAACGCGTGGTCTTCTTCACGATCACGCTGCCGACCGAGTAGCCGGCGCCGAACGAGCAGATGACGCCGACGTCGCCGTCGTCGATGCCGGCGCGGTTCTTGTGGAACGTGATGATCGAGCCGCACGAGCTCGTGTTCGCGTACTCCTCCAGCACGCTCGGCGCCTCGACCGGCGTCGCATCGCGGCCGAGGAGCTTGCGCGCGATCCACTGGTTCATCGTGCCGTTCGCCTGGTGGAGCCACATCCGCTTGATCTGGGACGGAGCGATGCCGAGGCTATCGAGGTGGCCGGCGATGAGATCGGCCACCATCGGCGAGACGTCCTTGAAGACCTTGCGGCCCTGCTGGACGAAGAGCTTGTCGGCGTCGTCGCGGTGCTCGGGCGCGGCGCGGTTGAGGAAGCCGGCGTTGTTCCGGATGTTGTTCGAGAACTTCGTCGCGAGGCGCGTCCCGAGGATCTCGTAGACGCTCGTCGCCTGCGTGGTCGCCATGTCCTCGACGACGACGGCCGTGCACGCGTCGCCGAAGATGAAGTGGCTCTCGCGATCGCGGAAGTTGAGATGGCCGGAGCAGATCTCCGGCGAGACGACGAGCGCGCTCTTCACGCTTCCGCCGGCGATGAGGTCGCGCGCGACGTTGATCCCGAACGTGGCGGAGGAGCAGGCGACGTTCATGTCGAACGCGAAGCCCTTCGTGCCGAGCGCCTCCTGCACCTCGACGCTGATCGCCGGATATGCGCGCTGCATGTTCGAGCAGGCAACGATGACCGCGCCGATGCGATCGGGCGTGGTGTTCGCCTGCGCGAGCGCCTCGCGCGCGGCGGCGAGCGCCATCTCGCACTGGAGCGAGGGCTCGTCGTTCGAGCGCTCCGGGATGCGCGGAGCGAGGATCGCCGGATCGAGGATGCCTTCACGGTCCATAACGTAGCGACGGCCGATGCCGGACGCGCTCGTGATGAACTCGGCCGACGACGGCTCGAGCGCCTTCTTCTCGCCGCGCGCGATCGCGTCGGCGTTCTTCGCGTTCTCCGCCTCGACGTAGGCGTTGAACGCAGCAACGAGCTCGTCGTTCGAGATCGAGTAGGGGGGCGTGAAGAGGCCGGTTCCGGTGATGGCGATGGGCATCGGGGGAGCTCATCCGAGTAGCCGGGATCGCCAGAGACGGCAACCGCCTGGCCCTTTCATTTTGCCGCGCCGCGTCGATCCCCCGTCGGCGCTCGGTCGTTCGCAGCCCCCGGGCTACGATGCCGAGCCGTGTTTCGCTTCAGCAGCCTTGGGCTCGTTTCGCTCCTCCTCGTCACCGGCTGCCCGCCTGGCGAGAAGCCCTCGCCGTCCTCCTCGTCGTCGTCGAGCCCGAACCTCGTGGCGGGCCAGGGCAAGTGCACGAAGGTCGGTCAGAGCTGCGAGGTCTCGCCGGGCAAGCTGGGCACCTGCGTGCAGAAGGACGACTGCCCGGATCCGGGGGGCTGCTTCGTCTGCCAATCACAGCACTGAAGGGGGCCGCCGAGCCGGCATGCGGCGTGCGTCGCGCTGGCCATGCCTTCCCAACCGCAGCCCGAGGCGCAGCAGACAGGTGAAGCCCGGCTCGTCGAACATGGAGCACAGCCCACGCCACCCGGCGCGAAACCCGACGCGCCAACCGCCGACGCGCGAGCATGGCAAGATGCTCTCGACCGCGAGCGAGCGACGGGCGAAGGAATGCCTGTTCCGAAGTGGGAGCGCTGAGGCGCAACCCAGTTGCGCCGCTCGTGAGAAGGTAGATGGCCGTGATCGGATCGGCGGCAGAGACCGAGCATTGCGCTCGCCTCGCCCGTCAGCGCGAGCGCAATGCTCGGTCAATTCAATCGATCACGGCCATCATGCCGTGAGGCTCGCGTCCGCCTCGATCAGACCGAGACGCCGCGCCCGAGCTCGAAGCGTGCGAGCGAAGTGTGCACCGGCGCCTCCTTCCCGAGCTCGCTCTTGTAGAGCGTGAGCGCGCGGAGCCGACCGCCCTCGGGCATCATCGAAGACGAGGACGCCGCGAAGAGCCGCCTCAGATCGGCTGGCTCGCGAAGACGCGCCAGCGTGAGATGCGGACGAAACGCACGCGTCTCGGGCGGGAATCCGAGCGCGGTGACCGCACGCTCGGCCTTCGCCGCCAGGTCGGAGACGGCGCCGCCCTCGTCGAGGTGAAGCGCCAGCACGCGCGCGCGCCTCGCGTTCGGAAACGCGAGCAGCGAGGTCGAGCGAACCTCGATCGGCCGCGGCGCCTCCTCGCCGAGCGCGGTGACGAGCTCGCCGAGCGCCGGCACCAGCGCCTCGTCCGTGTCTCCGAGGAAGCGAAGCGTGACGTGGAGGGTCGTGCTCGCGACCCAGCGCGCACGCGGCAGCCGCTCGCCGCGCAGCTCGTCGATCAGCGCGACGACGCTGCGGAGGAGCGCATCGTCCAGGTCGAGCGCGAGAAACGTCCGGAGCACGCTCGCAGCCTAGCGGATGTCGCGCCAACACGCGGCACGTGCCTTGCGACATCGCGCTGCGCGCAATCGCGCCCTAGCGAACGAAGACGAAGGAGAAGAGGACATGGCGACCGTGACGACGACGGGAACGGAAACGATCGAACAAGGCAAGGTCGAGGCTCCGCGCGGCGGGGTCGAAGGTGTGGGCTCGCCGATCTCGAACGAGGCGTACAACATCATCGCGGCGCTCCAGGCGAAGCTCCAGGGACTGGAGGCCTATCGCAAGTATGCGATGGACTCCGACGGCGAGCTCTGGTGCGACCTCTCGCAGGTCGAGATGAAGGGCGTCGAGAAGCTCGTCGGACGACTCGAGAAGCTCGTCAGCGAGGGCAAGTTCCGGATGGCGCTGAACGTGAAGGAGCAGGAGAAAGAGGCGGAAGAGAGCCACTGACGCGGCGTGCGCCTCGCAGCGCGCGAGCGAACGGCAGCGCCCTCAGCCGGCGCGCTCGCCGGGCCCAGACGAGCGCGGTCTCGCGCCGACGCGCGAGACCGCCTCCACGGCGGCGAGCACGTCGGCACGACGGAACGGCTTGGTCACGATCGGCTGCTTCGTCGACGCCACATGAGCCTTCGCGCGTTCGCCGAAGGCGCCGCCCGTCACGAACACGAAGCGAGCGGCGAGCGAGGGCGACTCGCGCGCGATCTCCTGGTGTACGTCGGCGCCGGTGAGGTCCGGCATCATCACGTCGCAGAGGATGGCGTCGAAGTCGTCGTCTCGACGCAACGTCTCGAGGGCGTCGCGGCCGCTCGGGGCGACGACCACGTCGTGGTCCTCCATCAGGAGCCGCCGAAGGACTCGAACGACCGGCGCCTCGTCGTCCACGATCAGCACGCGGCACCGCCGTCGTGCCGGGGCCACGTCACTCGTCATTGCCGGCACCGGCACCTGCGCGGCCGGTAGGGACAGGCGGACCGTCGAGCCCTCCCCGCGCACGCTAGATACCGAGACATCCCCACCGCACGACGTCACCGCCGACTGGACGAGCGGAATGGCCCCTGCCGCCTCCGTCTCGAAGCAGGGACCGACGATGCTCCGCTTCGTCTCCGGCGCCATCTCCTCCCCCGTGTCACGGATCTCGATGAAGACGCGCCCGGCCTCGTCGACGCCGGTGGTCACGGAGATCTCGTCGCGCTCGACATGACCTTCGGGGATCGCCTTCACCGCGTTCACCATCAGGTCGAGGACGACCTCGACGAGCATCGCTTCGCTCGCCGTCACGCTCGGCGGCGCACCGAGCTGTCGGATGAGGCGTGCTCGATGACGGATCTCGTTCTTCGCGAACGTCAGCACGCCCTCCACCACCCGGTCGACATCGACCGTCATCGACACGTTCGGCTCCGAGCGCGCGAAGACGCGCATGCCCCGGATGATGTCGGAGATGCGGAGCGCTCCCTGGCGAGCCTCACGGAGCATCTCCACGAGGTCGGCATCGGCCGCCGATGCGTCGAGGATCGAGAGCGCGATGTCGAGATTTCCGAGGATGTACGTGAGCGGGTTGTTGATCTCGTGCGCGAGCCCGCTCGCGAGCGCGCTCACCGACGCGATCCTCTGCTCGATCGCGCGATGCTCGAGGTCGTGGAGCGAGCGGGCTCGCTCCGCCACGGCAAGCTCGGTGGCAGCACGACGCGCAAACGACGTAAGCGCGCGTAGACCGATGCGCTCGAGCCCGTCCTCGGAAGCGACCGCACAGACGATCACGCATTCTCCGGAGCCTGCGAGCGACGACGACGCGGCGAGATGAGCGCCGTTCTCGAGCACGAAGCGACCGAGATGCGACGGCGCCGGCGCGTGCAGCGAGCTCGCTCCGTCGAGGAGAGGTTCGAGGACCGTCCCTTCGAGCGCGAGCTCTTCCGATTCGACGGCCGAAGCCTCTTCGCTGCCGGCGAACGCCGCAAGGACGCGCGCCGCGCCACGCCTCGCCGCGAGGACGAGGACGAGACGCGCCGACGCCACCTCACACAGCGCCCGCGCGAGCGCCGAGAAATACCCGTGCTCGACGGCGTCCGACGTTGCTTCGATGACATGCCAGAGGTCGGCCACGGAACGTTCCTTCCTCTCCAAACGACCCGACGCGCCGCCTCTTCAGTGGGCCGCCCTCGCCCGCCGACACAGTGAACTTGAAAATCGTTTTCAAGTAAGGCATAGGCTACGGAGGAGAACCTGCCGATGAGTCGTTTCACAGGACCGCGCGTGAAGCGCATGAGGGCGCTCGGGACGGAGCTGCCCGGTCTGTCGCCGAAGAAGATCGACAAGCGCCCCTACCCGCCGGGCCAACACGGACAAGGCCGGAAGAAGCTGACGGAGTTCGCTCTCCGGCTGCAGGAGAAGCAGAAGCTCAGGCTCAACTACGGCGTGACCGAGCTCCAGCTCCGCCATCTCGTCGAGGAAGCGAAGACGAGCAAGGGCGCGACCGGCCACAAGCTCGTGGAGCTCCTCGAGCGCCGGCTCGACAACGTGGTCTTCCGCGCCGGGCTCGCGCGCACCATCCCGGGCGCGCGGCAGCTCGTCAACCACGGCCACATCCTCGTGAACGGCAAGCGCGTCGACATCGCGTCCTACCGCGTGTCCAAGGGCGAGACCATCAGCGTCCGCGAGAAGAGCAAGAACCTCGCTTCGATCGCGGCGGCGAAGGGGATCGCCGACAACTTCCAGACGCCGTGGCTCGAGGTGAACCGCGACGCGCTCAGCGCCGTCGTCGCCGAGCTTCCCGACGAGAACGCGGTGCTCTTCCCGCTGCGCGTGCAGCTCGTCGTCGAGTACTACTCCCAGCGTCTCTGACGCGACCGGACACCCTAGGAAGGAAGCACGCGTGGAGGGACGCATGGAGACGAGGACGAACGAGGCCTCGACCGAGCGCGAGGGGGTGCAACTCCACGAAGAGGAGCTCGTCGACCTGCTCGCGCGGGCCCTCGCCGGCCGGGATCTACCCGACACCGGCTTCGACGATCCCACCGCGCGAGCCCTCCTCGACGCCCTCGACGTCGATCGCGATCGCTACGATCGCGCGCGCCTCCGTCTGTCTCTTGCGACCACGATGGTGGTCGACGCGGTCGTTCGTGGTTTCTTCGATCGCCACCCCGACGGGCTGGCGATCGGAGTGAACCAGGGGCTCTGCACGCGCTTCAGCCGTGTCGACAACGGTTCGCTCCGGTGGCTCGACATCGACCCGGCGCCGGTCGCGACCTTCAAGCAGTCGCTCCTTCCGACACACGAGCGCCACACCGTGGGCTCGTGTTGTTCCCTCCGCTGCAGCGGCTGGGTCGGGTGCCTCCGTGAGCTGCGCGACGTGCCCGCTCTCATCGTGGCGCAGGGAACGTTCCGCCGCTCGTCGCACGAGGACCTCGACGCGTTCCTCGTGCGCGCCGTCGAGCACGCGGGACCAGGGACCGAGCTCGTCCTCGACTACGACGTTCGGGCGCCGCTGAGGCCGTCGTCGCTGAATCTTCGAGGCGCGTGCCTCGAATCTCCTTCACCCGACGGACACGTCGCGCGCTACCCGCGCCTCCGCTTCGTGTCACCGGACGAATACCCCGCAGAGATCGCGCACGCGGTGAGCGGGATGAACGGCGTCTCTCGCCTCTTCCGCGGTCGCGGAGTGGCGTCGGTCGCCCATCTCCGGTTCGTCTGAGGAAGGGTCACCGTCGCTGCCGGTTACGCGGCGGACGCCGAGACGGCGGCGGCGCCTGCGATACCGACGCTGCCGGGACGATCTCGGGCGCGGAGACGGAGACGCTCGGCTGAGCGATCGGCGCAGCAGCCTCGCTCGGCACCTCGGTGACGGGTCGAGGCGGATCTCGCTGCGAGAGAGAAACGACCACGACCATCGCGAGAAGCGCGAGCAACCCCGCGCCGACGATGAAGAGACCGATGCGCGATGGTCCAGGCGCCACGCTCACGCGCACCGGCACCTGCGCAGTGATCCCCGGCTCGCGACGCACCGGCATCGGCGGAGGTGGAGGTGGCAAGCTCGAACGCGCGCTCGTCCCGCAGATGCGCGCGACACGGTCCGCCGACTCGATCCCGAACGGCGTCGCGAAGGGGCGGAGCCCGGCCGCGAGATCGCCGAGCGTCGCTCGTGCAGCGGGATCCTTCTCGAGACACGCGAGCACCACCGCCTCGACACGCTCGGAGACGTCCGGGCGCAGCGCACGGAGCGACGCCGGCGGCAGCATCGTGACCGCCGCGAGGACGCTACCCACGGTGTCGCCCTCGAACGGCAGCCTCGCCGTCAGGATCTCGAAGAGGACGACGCCGAGCGCCCAGACGTCCACCTTGGCGGTGACGTACTTCGAGGTCCGAATCTGCTCGGGCGCCATGTACGCGGGCGATCCGATCACTGCCTGCGTCGACGTGAGGGACGGGTCACCGCCGCGCTCGGGTGCGAGCTTCGAGATGCCGAAGTCGAGGACCTTCAGCCAGCGGGAGCCGTCGGGGCGCCGGGTGAGGAAGAGGTTCGAGGGCTTGATGTCGCGATGGACGATCCCTTCCACGTGAGCCTCGGCGAGCGCCTCGGCCGCCTGGAGGACGCAATCGGCGGCGAGCTGGATCGAGAGCGGCCCGCGCTGCGTGAGCTTCTCGAGGTCGATGCCTTCGAGCAGCTCCATGGCCATGAACGGAAGCCCCTCGTCCGTCACGCCGATATCGTGGATGCGAACGACGTGATCGGTCCGAATGCGCGAGGCCGCGCTCGCCTCCTGCCGGAAGCGCTCGACCGCCGTGGGATCGACGGCGCGATCGGGCCGGAGGAACTTGATCGCGATGCGGCGATCGAGCACGAGATGGCGAGCCGCAACGACGGCGCCCATCGTCCCGATCCCGACGACGGCCTCGATCCGGTAGCGGCCGTCGATCACGATGCCGGGGCGAGGGACCCAGTCCTCGACCCGGAGATGTGGCGGGGGTGCGAGGTCGACCACGCTGTCACTCTAACGGCAATGCCGTTCGATTAAGCGAACCGAGAGAGATTCAACAGGAAGGCGGAAAGGCGGGAAGAGAGTTTGATCAATGAATCCTTCCCGTCTTCCCGTCTTCCTGTTTCTGTCTCTGGCGGCCACGGCCTAACCGAACGGCGTTGACTCGAACGGACGACCGCGCGATTGGCCGAACGTCTCGCGTCGAGCGTCGTGTAGCTCGCGCTATTGCGCGTACATCCGGATGTCCGTCGCCGCGGCCTGGCACATCCGAAACGCCTCGTCCCAGTTCGGGTGCCGGACGATGAGGTGACCGTCGGAGGTCTGCGTCTGCTTCCAGTCGCGGCGCGGCGTGCCCGGCCGGAGAAGCTTCTCCTCGACGACCCACGGCCCGTATGCGCGGAGCCAGTCGAGGAGGCCGTCGATGCGCGTGATCTGTCCCCATCCCTGCGCGCGCTTGAAGACGATTCCCACGTTGTACCTGCGGGTCGCGTCCGCCTCGAAGTGGCCCCAGCACGACACGCGAGCCCACTCGCGGAACAGATCGATGTCGCAGGTGTAGTTCATCTGATCGACGAGCCCCGCGCCGCCTGGACGGCACGCGATCTCGCCGAAGACGGCCTCGCCCTTCGGGGTGAGGTACCACTCCATGTGCGTGAAGCCATCGCCCATGCCGAGCGCGTCGAGCACGCCGCGGCCGAGCGCCAGCCCGCCGGCGAGCTTCGGCTGCGCGAGGTCGCGGACGCTGATCGCGATCGGGCTGATCCACTCGACCGTCCGTGCCTCGAGCGGCTTCGGGAAGTACTGCGAGACGTTCTCCATCACCGGCTTACCGCCGATGCAGAGCGTGTCGTACGTGAGCTCCTCGCCCTCGATGTACTCCTCGCAGCTCGCCTGCGAGAGGCCGCCGAGCATGGGCAACACCTGCTCGAGCTCGGTCGGGCTCGTCACCTTGTACGTGTCCGCACAGCCGGCGCCCGCGATCGGCTTCAGGATGAGCGGGTAGCCGATCTCCTCGGCCGTCTCTCGTACGTCTTTCGCGGAATGGACACGACGTGAACGGGGAACGCGGAGACCGGCGGCCTGGACGCGCTCCTTCATCAGCTGCTTGTCGCGGAACGCTCGCACGGTGTCGACGGACATCCCGGGCAGCCCCCACCGCTCGCGAAGGCGCGCAGCGAGCATCACGAGCGGCTCCCAGTTGGTGAGCACGCGATCGATCGAGCCGCCGCGAAGCCAGTCGGAGACGCGATCCATCACGTCCATCTCGTCGAGGATCAGCGGGACGGTGAGGTAGTCGTAGAGGTACGGCTTGACGCGATGAGGGAGCTGACCGCGCGGCGTGTCTCCGACGCCGTACACGGTCGCGCCGACCTCGGCGAGACCACGCGCGAAGTTGACCATCTCCGCGGGGTACGAAGGTGAGAGGAGGACGACGCGCATGGGAGCTACTTTCGACGCGGGCCGGAGGCCCACCACTGCGGGCGGTTGGGGCGCGAGCCCCAAGTTTTAGCATGGCCGTCGTCCGCGGGGAGCGGGAGGTTCGCGGGGGCCTTCTCACTGCGCAGCTCGCGCGTTCGTCCGCGGAGTCCCTCACGAAAGGGCTCTGTCGCCTCGGCCGCAGCGACGTCCGTGGTCGTGCTCTCGCCCGTGTCTCGTTGCGCGCTCCAGCACAGGTTGTAAGGTCGGGCGCGGCGTGGCATGCAAGATGGATGAGTCGACGCTCGCCGGCCGTACCGCGCCGCGCCGTACTGCAAGGTGGCCTCGCCTCCTTCGCGATGCTCATGAGCCAGCCATGGCTCGGCGGCTGCTCGCGGCGGACGTCCACCGCAGGCACCTCGCGAGCTCAGACTGCGAGCGCGGCCATCACCCCACGCCTCGCGGCCGACGGCGGCGTCGACCGGCGGCTCGTCTCGAAGATCGCGGAGGTCGGACCTCTCGGAGCTCCGGACGCAAACGGAGTCCGCTTGCCGGCAGGCTTTCGCGCTCGCGTGATCGCGCGGACACGTGAACGGGTCGTCACCGGCAAGGAGTACCTCTGGCATGCGTCGCCCGACGGCGGCGCGACGTTCGGGACGGAGGACGGCGGCTGGATCTACGTCTCGAACTCGGAGGAGCCACGCGGCGGAGGCGTCGGGGCCGTCCGCTTCGATCGCGATGGCGTGATCGTCGATGCCTACGCCATCCTCTCGAACACGAGCACCAACTGCGCGGGCGGCCCCACGCCATGGAGCACGTGGCTCTCGTGCGAGGAGATCGCCAAGGGCCAGGTGTACGAGTGCGATCCTCGAGGCGCGCGCCCCGCGACCGTGAGGCCCGCGCTCGGGACCTTCAGGCACGAGGCCGTGTCGATCGATCCGGTCCGACATCATGCCTACCTCACCGAGGACGAGCCCGATGGGTGCTTCTACCGCTTCGTCCCGGACGCGCTCGGCGCGCACGGGTTCGCCGACCTCTCCGCCGGCCGGCTCGAGGTCGCGGTGGTCGAGCTCGGCGCGGTGAGCTGGCGCCCGGTCCCCGATCCACGCTACGAGAAGTCGACACCGACGCGCTTCCAGGTCCGAGCGGCCACGCACTTCAACGGCGGCGAGGGCATCTGGTGGCACGACGGCGTCGTCTACTTCACGACCAAGGGCGACAACCGCGTGCACGCCTTCGACACGCGGAGCAGCAAGATCCGCGTGCTCTATGACGCTGCTCGCGAGAAGTCGCCGCTGCTCTACGGGGTCGACAACGTCACGGTGTCCGCCTCGGGCGACGTGCTCGTCGCCGAGGACGGCGGGCGCATGAAGATCGTCGCGATCCTCCCGTCGGGAGAGCTCAAGGAGCTGATGCAGCTCGTCGGTCACCCCGACAGCGAGATCACCGGTCCTGCATTCGATCCCTCCGGCACGCGGCTCTATTTCAGCTCGCAGCGCGGAGTACGCGGCGGCACGACCTTCGAGATCACGGGCCCCTTCCACGTCGAGGCGTGATCTCGGCGCTCGTCCGCGCGCTATCGGAACAAGTGCCGGAGGGCGAGGATCGTCGCGTGCATCTGATGCTGCGTGACGTCGATGCGGAGGTCCGGCTCGCTCGCGTGGTTCTGCACGCCGCCGGTCGCCTTGGGATCATCGATCGGCCCGAGCGCCGATGCGCGCGGATGACCGACCTGCCAGGAAAGGAGGTTCCCGAGGCCTTGATGAATCGCGCACGCGTATTTCGCCGAGCGTCGCGCGTCTCCTGTCTTCTCGGCCCATGCATACGCCGGAATCAGGCCCTCGTACGCATAGCCGGTATTCCGCTGCCGCCCGAGGACGCCATGTACGTCGAGCATCCAGTCGGCCAGTGAGAGGAGCCACTCGCCGTACGGCGCATCACTGCTCCACTTGGACGTCGCGAGCTCGTAGAAGGCCATCGACGACCACTGATAGTAGCCCTTCGTCGTGTCGGAGTCGGGGTCGGCGGCCAGCGCCTGCTGGACGTTGACGCGATGCCCGGCGGCGGCGGCCTTCTTCACGATCGGGGCGAGATCGTCGCGTCCGAGGTACTTCATCGCTTTCACCAGCGCGAGCAGCGCCTCGCCGTCGTAGTACGAAGAGTGCGGACCAGAGGCGGCGCCCCCGTCGTAGTCGTACTTGCGGAACCAGAGCCCCTGGTCGTCGCGAGACTCGACGAGGTAGGCGACGTAGGCATTGGCCCGTGACGTCCACAGATCGATCGCGCTCCGGTCGTCCGGCGGTAGGCTGCGCACGTAGTCGATCACGGAGAGCGTGACCAACGCCGCCATGCCGAGGCCGCCCGAATCGCGCGGTCTCCCTTCGACGGAGTAGGTCGGGAAGCGGCCGCCCGCCTTCGTCGTGCCGGCCCGGCCATCGAAGAAGCGAAGCCCCTTCTCGAGCGCAGGTCCGAGCGAGGCCGGCGCGCGCGGGGGGCCTTCGAACTGCGCGATCAGCGCGAGCCCCCAGAGCGCCCCCGCCTGACGCACCTCGCTGTCGTCCGCCGCGTAGGTCTTCGCCTTCCAGTCGTAGAGATAATCGAAGTTCCCCGCCTCTCGCTGGTGCGCGACGAGGAACTCGGTGCCCAGCGTCAGGGACGTCTCGAGCTCGGCCCTCGTGAGCGACAGCTGGCAAGCACCTCCGTCGAGCAGGCCGCGAGCGGCGTCGCTCGCGTTCGGCGAGGGCCCGGCGACATGCTGCTTGCGCACGGCCACGCCGACGAAAACCACGGCGGCAAGGACCGCCAGCGACGCAACGATGAGACCACGCCTAGTAAGCACGTCACCATGCGTAGACGATCCGTCGCCATACGTCACGATCGCGAGCGCTTGCATCGCGGCCGGTGGTCGACGGTGCGCGACGTCTCACGATCACTGGAACGCGCCTTCGAATGCCATCGCGGTGAAGATCGCCTGGCGCTGCGAGATGAACAGCGCGTCGATGAACGACGTATGCATTCCCGCAGCGCGGACGACGAACGCCGTGCGCACCGCCGCGAGACGCTGGGTCAGCGCCACTCTCAAATCCATGCCGACCGTGAGGATCGCGAGCGGGCCGAGCTCGCGATCGCCGGTGCGCAGCCTGGGGATCATGACGGCGCCGTCGGTCTCGGTCACCGTGGGAGCGCGTTGCCAGAAGGAGGCTCCGCTCTGCAGATGCAGTCGCACGTCGGGCGACAGCGTGGTGCGCTCCGACAGGTCCATCGCGTAGCGGCCCTCGGTCGTCGTCGCGAGCTGTCCCCACGAGTCCATGTACAGGCGCTCTTCGATGCGCAGCGTCGCCCATCTCGAGCGATGAAGCCACCGACCGGTGGCCGCGTAACGCTCGCGTTCCGTGGGGAGCTGCTCGAGCGGCCGCTCGTCGCGTCGGAGCGCGTTCACGAGCGCGACGTGAGCTCCCGGCGGGACCTGCGGCGCCACCTGCGCGTCGAACATCGGGACGTAGCGGTAGGGCTTCGATTGATCGCCTCGCTCGACGACCACGTCGGCGCCGAGCCACAACACCGACGAGGGGCTCAGCACGAACGAGGCGCCCGCGGCCATCTGGTGACGAACGAGCGTGCGATGGAAGACGGAGAAGGGCGTCCCCGCCCGACCGATCGTGTCGTGGCCCAGCGCGTACGAGACGGCGAGCGTCACGTGATCGTCGTCGAGCTTCCACGATGGGCTCAGGCCGCCGCTGATCGAGAGGTAGTCGGGCTCGACGGAGACGGAGGCCGAACCCGCACCGCGCAGGTCACCTGGTCCGTACGCGCCGTCGATGCTCACCGCGTGACGAATCTCTCTCCAGCGTGAGGATGCCGTGGACACGATGTCGACGGACGCGGCGCTGACGACATCGACGAGGTAGCGCGCGCCCACCGCCCAGCCCTCGGCGTCGTCGCGTATCCCCGCACGAGCGTTCGGCGCCACGACCGTGACGTTGTCGGTGTCGGCGTACGTCGAGAGCTCCGCCGAAGCTTCGACCGTCGCCCCCGTGGGCGGCGCGCCGGCGCTCGGAGTCGCGCTGCTTCCAGCGCCCTCACCGGCAGACGCCGGCTTGGCGAAGGCCGAGATCGAGATCGCGCACGCGAGTGCGAACAGCGCTCGCGCAAGTAGCCTCGGGAGGCCGAGTCGATCAGTTGCAGCCGCAGCCGCTCGTTGCATCGAGACTCCCGCCAACGGCGCCTTCCTGGACGGCGCGAACATGTTGCTCTCCCGGCCCGATGACGCTCGACTGCGTCATGCTCGGATGCGCGAGCCGCCCGCGTTGATGAGGAGCGACGCGCGTGCAGCCAGCGGCCGCGACGAGGAGGACGATCGAGCACGCGACCTTCTTCATCAGGGCCTCTCCACCTGCGCGCCGGTCGCGCACGCCGCCTCGTCGGTCTTCGTCGCGAGCCAAGAACGGAGGCAGACATCGCCCGATGTGCCGAGCGCGAACGGCGCTCCGCCCTTGTGGCTCTCCAGGCCGAGCGCCTTGCGAACGAGAGTGAGCCGCTCCGGTGCCGCGCCGCCTTCCGCGACGACGCGGGCGAAGAGCTCCGGCTCGAGTCCGACGACCGCGCGCAGGTTGGCCGCGTGTTCGTCCGTCGTCGTCGCACCGGCGCCCGGCGCGTCGTCGTCCGCCAGGCGGAGCCCGTCGTTGTGGAAGAGACGCAATGGTCGCCCCGACTGGCCGTGGCAGTCGAGCGAGCCACACCGCGCGCCGAGCATCTCGCTCACGCTCGCCCATCCTTCACGCGGTGGGCTGCCCGCCTGCGGAGCAGCTTCGGCGCCGGAGCACGCAAGAGCCGCAAGCGCGGTCCACCCGGCCGCGAGCCAAACACGCGTCATGGGCACCCACTCGCGTCCATGGGGCGCGGGGTGCCGAAGAGGTAGACGCGTCCCGCGCTCGATCTCGAGGTCCGATCGTCGTGGCACGAGGCACACGAGCCGTCGCGCTGCACGGGCGTATCCATCTCGATGCGGTAGCGACCTGCCTCCAGCGCGACGAACAAGGGATAGCGAGGCGCGAAGTCGGCGGGCTCGACGAAGAAGTTACCCGCGCAGTTCGTGGCGGCACGGAATGTCCGCTTGTCCGCGTCGACGAGCTCGACGACGACCCCCGGCGCGGGGTCCGGCGCGTCGGCGGTCACGAAGACCGTGCCGGCGACGGAGAACTCGCGGGCCGACGAGCGGCCGTCGTGGCACACGACGCATGGCTGGCCGGCACGGTGGAGCGGCCCGGGCGGGACTCCCGCGGCCTCGGGGCCGAGCGCTACGATCGTGCGCTCGCGAAGCGGGTCGTCGCATCCGAACGCGAGCGCCACAGCCAGAAGCACTGCGAGGCCGGGCCACACCGAGCTCACGGTCATGGCAGCGGGACGATCCGGAACCCTCGGGACGTCGCGTCGTCGGGGACGCTCGCCGCGCTCACGGAGGCCGCGAGCTCGAACGGAAGAAGGCGATGAGGTCCAGGCGGGCTCTCGGTCGAGGAGTTCTCTTCGGTGAACTCGAGGTGAACGACGTACGAGCCGGGCGCCACCGCTGCGCCTCGAGCGTCACGACAATCCCACGCCACGATGTGAGCACCGGCGCTCCTACGTGTAGCGCCCGTGATGGCGTCGACGTCGTTGCCGTTCGACGACGCCTGCCAGGCCACCGCATGCTCGAGCCGCTTGTTCCCCCACACGTCGAGCGTGCGCACGAAAGCGCCCGACGCCGTCGCGATCCAGATCGCGCCGACGTTCTCGGGCGCATACTCGCCTCGATAGGAGATCGTGGTCACCTCGACACGCGCGCACGCGCCGCTCGGTACGGCGCCACCGTCTCCGGCCGTGTCCGTCCCCGACTTCTCGCCGCCCGCTCCCGTACCGCGTCCTTCCCCCGCGTCCGCGTTCTTCTCGCCCTCGCTCGCAAGCCCCGGTCTGCGATCCCAGTACGACGCGTCCGTGCGCGTCGGATCGCACGCCATGCCGAGTGCCGCCGCGCCGAGCAGCCCGATGACGTGCAAGCCGACCTTGCCTCCCTGAAGCGCCGCTCGCGAACGCACCATGACCGCCGCGAGCTTCCTAGCACCGTTTGTTGAAATTGAAAATCGGTTGCAACAAGTCGGGTTCGGCGATACCCGAGACACGTGGGTCGCCGTCGTCTGCCATCGACCGCGTTCCTGATCGTCGGGCTCGCGCCTGCGCTCGCGCATGCCGACGCAGCGAGCTCCGAGCCCGCTGCGCTGGAAGAGAGCACGTCTCGAGAGGACGCAGCGGAAGAGAGCGGGCCTCGAGAGAGCGCGCCACCGGAGATGCCTGCGCCCGCGACCGCCGCCACGGCCAATGCCAATGCCCCCGAGGCCCGCACCGCGCAGCGGTCCGAAGCTCGCCGGTGGGTCTTCGTATCCTTCCGCCAGGACCTCGCGTGGGTGGAGGGCGACCACGTCTGTTCTCCCGAGGTCCAGCGAAGCGGCGACTTCAGCTGCTTTCGCGCGAACGGCACGCAGTACCTCGGCACGCCGCGAAGCGAGGACGCAGCGAGCGCGAGCGGCCTCTCGGTGGCGACGACGCGCCTCCTCGCGACCTATCAGCATTTCGTCGGGACGCACTGGTCCGTCGGCGCCGTCGTCGGGCTCGTGCTGCGCGGCGGCGGCCCGCGTCCGGTCGGACGTGACGCGCGCGAGTTCTTCCCCTTCCACCTCGAGGGGCAGCTCTCGTGGTGGCCGTCGGGCGCGCCTGCACGCGGCGAAGGCCCCTCACCGTTCCTCCTGCTCGGCGGAGGGCTCGCGCAGATCGACAGCCGCTTCTCGCTCGCCGTCCGCGAAGACCCGCGCGCTCCGCTTCCACCGTCGCAGCTCGACAACCCCGAGCGACAGACGCTCGACGTCTACAAGAAGAGCGGGACGGGCTTCGTCGGTCTGGGCGGCGGCATTGCCGCCTCGACGAGCAGCTCGCTCCTGTGGAGGCTCGCCCTCGAGGCGATGGGCTCGTTCCCGGCGTTCGGGATCGGCGCAGGTCTGGAGGCAGGCGTTGGCTTCGACCTCTGACACGCAGCGGCCGGCCCGCTCGCTCGGGACGCTCCTTCTCGCAGGCGCCGCGCTCGCGACGACGCAGCTCCTCGCGGTGCGCGAGCTCGTGAGCGCGCTCTTCGGAGAGGAGGTGGTGATCCTCCTCGTCACCGCCACGCTCTTCGCGGCCATCTCGTTCGGATACTGGCTCGCCCCTCGAATGCGACGCTTCGGACGCGCTGGCCAGATCGCGTTCGTCGCCGGCTGCCTGCTGCACCTCACCCTTCCCGTGCTGCCGCGCCATGCCTTCGCCTGGCTCGCGGCGCATGGGTGGAACGGCACCGCACCGCTCTTCGTCGCGATCGTGCTCGCCGTCGTCCTCCTCGCGCCCCTCTCGACGTTGCTCCCGCGCGCCGTCGCCAGCTACGCCGATCCCGTCCAGGGCATGCGATGGAGCTACACCGCCGAGCTCGTCGGGTTCTTGCTCGGCCTCGGGCTGACGCAGCCCTGCTTCGGTCACGGGATCGAGGTCCTCCTCGCACTGCACTGGACGCTCCTCGCGCTGGTTGCCGGGCTCGCGCTCGGGACCCGTGCGCTCGCCGTCGTCGCCGTCCCTGCGATGCTGCTCTGGCCCTCGCTCGCCGCACGCTCCCGCGCCGCGAGCAACGCGCTCTATCGGGACGTCCACGGCATGCGCTCCGCGGACGTCGTCTTCTCCGTCGACTCTCCCTACCAGCGCGTCGAGGTCGTCGACAGCGGAGCCGGGCGTCGCTCGCTCTACCTCGACGGCCTCGAGAACCTGAACGCCGGCGATCTCGCCCTCCTCAACGAGTACCTCGCGGTCGTCCCCGCGCGGCTCGCACGGCCCTCCAGCACGCTCGTGATCGGCAACGGCACGTTGTCGCTCGTCGCACCGCTCGGAGCGTTGTCGAACGAGCTGCTCACGGTGGAGATCGACCCGGTCGTCATCGCGGCCGGCGAGCGCTTCTTCAGCCCGAACGCAGGGCGAGCCAACCTCTCCTGGAAGCTCGCCCTGGGCGACGGCAAGTCGTTCCTCGCGAGCACGAACCAATCGTTCGACCTCGTCGTGGTCGACGTGCCGAGCCCGCTCACGTTCCAGGAGGCATTCCTCCACACGCGGGAGTTCTACGCGCTCGTTCGCTCACGACTCACGCCTCGCGGCGTCGTCTCCGTCCAGCTGAGCGGACATCGCCTCGGCGCGCTCGAGCGCTCGCCGTCGCGAGTCACCGCCGCGCTCGCCGCGGAGCTCCCCGAGGTCCTCGTCGTGGAGAGCGTCGTCGCCGACCGTGCGTTCGCATACGCGTCGTCGAACCTTCCCTTCCACGCCGACGACGTCCGAGCCTTCGCGCCGCCCTCCGAGACGCAGCTCGTCGTGATCGATCCCGAGACCGTACGCGCGCGGACGGGCGGCGCCCATCCGCTCGACATCGACTCACTCGATCTCGTGCTGCGCCGCGGCCTCGAGCGCCTGATCGACCGCCGAGCGAGTGGAGGCGGAGATGGGTGAGCGCCGTGCGAAGATCATCGCGAGCGTGACCGGATTCCACTTCGCCGCGCTCCAGGTGGGCGCGTTCCTGGCGGTCCAGAGCGTCTCGTCATCGGCCTGGTCGACCTACGCAGCGCTGACCTCCGCCTGGCTCGCCGGGACGTTGTTCGGGCTCTGGGTCACGCTCCCGGCCCGCCCGACGATCCTCGCCGGTGTCCTCGCATTCGAGGGACTGGTCGGCTTCACACGTGTAGCGCCGTGGTCGCGGTGGATGTTCGTCTTCGGCATCGCCGCGGTCGCCGTCGGAGGTCTCTGGGCCGGCGGGTTCTTCACTCGCGCCGCGAGACGCCGCGCCACGGACGGCGTGTTCCTCCACGAGAACAACGGCTTTCTACTCGGTCTCGTAGCGACTCCGTTCGCCTTCGCCTTCGGTGGACGCACGGCGCTCGCAGCGCTCCCGCTCATCACGGCGGCGGCGCTCTTCGGGCTGGACCAAATATCGACACAAGAAAGGAGACTCGAACCATGACGCGTACCCTGCTCCTCACATCCGTTCCCGTCGTCGCCGCCGCCTCGGTGGCCGCATGCATGTCGGTCGACGATACGCCTGGCGTGGCGGTGGCCAAGACACCGAGCGGCGACGGCGAGGACGCCGGCCCCAAGAGCCGCAGCGACGGCCCCACCAGCGCCTCGCCCGACGCGGCGACCGGATGTCCCTCACACGCCGAGGACGGAGCGACCCTCGCCGGGTGCTGCCTCGCCACCGGCCGCTGCGGCTACTTCGTCCCGAGCCTCAATGCCTGCACCGATCCCGTCCAGCTCGGGCTTTCGAGCAGCGAGACGACGTGCACGTACGATGGCTCGTCGACCGGCGAGGACGATGACGACAAGGACAAGGACAAGGACAAGGACAAGGACAAGGACAAGGACAAGGACAAGGACAAGGACAAGGACAAGGACAAGGACAAGGACAAGGACAAGGACTGAGACGATTGAGACGTCTCACGCGTCCGACCACGTCGGAGCGATGGCAGCGCCCCGTCAGTCGACGGCGACGAGCGCAGCATCGGAGCGAATCGCGCTCTGCGCTGCTGCCGCGAGACCGAAACAGCTCACCGACCCGACAAAGACGAAGCCGGTCAGGACGAAGAGCCAGAAGGGAGCATCGAAGCGGACGGCGTTCATCGGGTGGGTCTCGGTGAAGGAAAGGGGGCGGCGAGGGCCGATCGTGGCAAAGAGCGCCGTGGGACCGCAAGAAAGCTGCGCGGGGTGGCCCCTCGGCCCCCGCTCGCGCAGCCTCCCACGCGTCCGCTCCGTGTAGATCTCGTTCCGGTCGTCGAGCCGGCTCACACGTCCGCGGCGCTGCTCGACGCCGCGTCGACGAGCGTCATGAACGCGTCGGAATCGATGCACTGCGTGCCGTACTTGCGCGCCTTCTCCGCCTTCGTCGACGCCGAGCTCGGGTCCGACATCACGAGGTAGTGGAGCTCCTTCGTCACGCCGGAGAGCACGGTACCGCCGTGCTTCTCGACCAGCGTTTCGTACTCCTTGCGCGGCCGCGGGAGCGTGCCGGTGAAGCAGAACGTCTTCCCCGCGAGGCCACCGCCCGCGCTCGGCGCGACCGGGACGACGCCGACGGCGAGCAGGCGCTGGATCTCCTCGGAACGAGCAGCGAGGCCGGTCACGACGCTCTTCGCCTTGATCGCGCCCATGCCCTTGAGCGCCGCGAGCTCCTCGGCGGTCGCGGCCTGCACCTTCTCGAGCGTGTCGAAGCCGTTCGCCACGAGCAGCTTCGCCGTCTCGAGCGCGAAGTCGTCCATGCCGAGCGACCCGAGGAAGACCGGGAGCGACAGCGGGAGCTTCGCCTTCAGATTGTCGAGCACCTTCTTTGCGATGGTCGCGCCGCGGCGCTCGAGGCCGGCGATGTCGTCGATCGTGAGCCGATAGAGATCGGCGGGCTCGCGTACGAGCTGCGCCTCGACGAGCTGCGCGATCAGCTTGTCACCCAACTCGAGGATGTCCTGCGTCCCGACCCAGCGGCGGATGCGTCCCTCGACGATCGCGCGGCACTGGAGGTTGGTGCACACGAGGTACTCGCCTCGCCGGCCGAGCGCAGCATCGCAGGTCGCGCATGCGCTCGGGATCGCGACGGAGGGGCCGTGCTTCACGACGACCTCCTCGAGATGCGGGATGACGTCGTTGCGCCGCGAGACGAGCACCTCGTGGCCGACGCCGATGCCGAGCCGCTCCACGTTGGACACGTTGTGGAGGACGACGAACTGCACGGTGGCGCCGCCGATCTCGACCGGCTCGACGTTCGCGATCGGCGTGACGCGCCCCGTCGGTCCGGTCTCCCAGTTGATCGCGATGACACGGCTGACCTTCGCGAGCGACGCGAACTTGTAGGCCACCGCGGCGCGCGGCCGGCCGCCGAGCTCACCGAGGAGATGTTGAGCGCGGAGATCGTTGGCGCGCACGACGAGCCCATCGATCTCGTAGTCGAGCTCCGCGCGCTTCTTCGACGAATACTCGTTGTGAATCCGGAGCGCTCCCTCGAGGTCGGTCACCTCGAACGGCGGGACGATCAGCCCGAGCTGGAGGAGCCGCTCGTACTTCTCCTTCTCGGTCGCGTGCTCGGTGTCGCCGCCCTCGAGGTCGTAGAACATCACCGTGAGGTGCTCGCACCCGGCGCCGTCGAAGCGCTTCGACGTGCCCGCCGCTCTGTTGCGCGGCGGAGCGTCAGTGCCGGGGAAGCCGATCTTCATGTCGGAGAGCTTCAGGATGATCTCGCCGCGGATCGAGACCGTCAGCGGCTCGGGCAGGCGTGCAGGCACGCCCTTCATGCGCCGCGCGTTCGAGGTGATGCGCTCGCCGACCTGACCGTCGCCGCGCGTGATGGCCTCGACGAGCTTACCGTTCTCGTAGTTCACCGCGAGCGAGAGCCCGTCGAGCTTCTCCGTGACGAGGAGGTCGTTCGCGATCGGCACAAGGGCGCTCTCGACGCCGAGCTGATCGCACCGCGCCACCCACTGGCGAAACTCTGCCTCGTTCACCGCCTTGTTCAGCGAGCCCATCGGGATGGCGTGGCGAGCCTTCTCCCACTCGGTGACCACCTCGTTCACGGGCGCACCGACGCTCTTCAGGATCGCGTGTTCGGGCTCGAGCGCGCGCAGCTCGTCCTCGAGAGCGTCGTACGCCGCGTCGGAGACGAGCGCTTGGCCGTTGTAGTAGGCGTCCTTGTACTTGCGGAGCAGCTCGGCGAGCTCGGCGACGCGATCAGCGGAGGAAGAGCTGGTGCCCATGGGGGACCGGAGCTTAGGAAAATACTCGAACGTGGACCACCGGCATCCGCGCTACACGGCGACAGTCTGCGCCGCGACCTCGGCAATACGCCGATCGCAATTGCGTCGCTGATGCGCGGCGCGCTCGCCTGGCACCCGACGTGATCTCCTTCGTCGCGTCCGGAGGAACGTCATGGGCCAGCAACCACAATCCGTCCAGCAGCAACCCACCGACACCGCGAGCCTCATCATCGAAGACGTCGCCCGACGTGTGCACCTGCCCTCGAGCATCACGCCTCGTGACGCCATCCAGGCCGTGATGTGCACCTTCACGCGGCACGTGTCCCGCGGAGAAGCCGCTCGCGTCTTCGAGGTGCTCCCGAAGGTGGTCCAGCCGCTCCTCGAGCGCTGCATGTTGCATCGGGACGAACCTGCGAAGCGGTTCGGGCGCAATGAGCTCCTCGACGAGCTCGGCGCCCACCTCGGCGTGTCCGTGCCGAAGGCGGAGGAGATCGCGTCGGCCGTGCTCCACGCCGTCAGCTCGCGGTTGCCGGCGCAGGAGCTCGGCGAGGTCACGGCCCAGCTCCCGCGCGAGCTCCGCGACCTCTGGGTCATCCCCAAGATCCCCGTCGGCACGCCGGTCGAGCCACATCCGATCCTCTCGAGGATCGAGCAGACCGTGGCGCTGCCCCGAGGTGTGACGGGGATCGGCGCGTTCACCTCGGTCATGAGACATCTGTCGCGACGTCTCTCGCTCGGCGAAGCGCGCCATCTCTGCATGGCGTTGCCCTCGGACCTGCGCCAGCTCCTCGAGGACTCCCTGCTGGGCCGCGGCGAGCATCCCGTGAAGCTCGGCAAGGGCGAGTTCCTCGAGCGCGTCGGACAGGATCTCGGGATCTCCGAGCCGCGCGAGGTCGAGATGGTCGCCAAGGCGGTGTTCAAGCACGTTGAGGACCACCTCCCCGCGAGCGTCTTCAAGCACGTCTCGATGCAGCTGCCACGCGAGCTCTCCGACCTCTGGGCGCTGCCTTACTGAGCGCCGAGCATGGTGCTCGGCTGCAGTGACGTGGTCTGCTCACCGCCTCGTGCGCTTCGACATCGGCAGAGCGAGTTGCGCCTCAGCGCGCGGCGAAGGCCGTCGCGAGCTGCACGGGGAGACGCAGCAAGAAGGTCGTCCCGCTCGGCCCGCCGGGCTCCAGACGCACGGCTCCGCCGAGATCGCTGGCGATCCGGTGAACCACGGCGAGCCCCAGGCCAGTCCCCGACGCTCGCGTCGTGAAGAACGGCTCGAACACGCGCACGGCCACCTCGGGCGCGATCGTCGGTCCGTCGTTGTAGACGCGAATGTAGAGGTCTTGCTCGTCGACGTTCGCCGTCAGCGCGACGCGTCCTCCCTCGTCGACGTTCTGGAGCGCGTTGACGAGGAGGTTGACCAGCGCGCGGCGGAGGAGAGTCGGATCTGTGTCGATGAACGGGAGAGCCTCGGGCAGCTCGAGTTGGACCTGCTCGGCGGCACCGCCGAACGTCGGATCGAGCCGTGCTGCCTCCACGGCCTGGCGAAGCACCGGCTCGAGCGCGACGCTCTCCACCTCCACCGCCGACGGGCGGGCGTAGTCGAGGAGGTCGGTCACGAGCCCTCGAAGTCGCTCTGCCTCCTCGTGGATGATGTCGAGGAGCTCCGGCTTCGCGCTCGTGTCGGAGCGCCGCTTCCGAAGGGTGGTGAGCGCATTGAAGATGACGCCGAGCGGATTGCGGACCTCGTGCGCCATCACCGCCGCCATCTCGCCGACGGCGGCGAGGCGCTCCTTGTGCACGAGCTCGGCGCGGAGAGCCTGCGCGTGGATCGCGGCGCCGATCTGCGCTGCAAAGAGCTGCACCGCCACGAAGTCGTGCTCGGTCAGGTCGCGGCCGGTCACTGCGAGGTGATGGGTCACCCGTCCGTTCGTGCGGACCGGACACCACGCGCTGCGAATGAGCTGGGCGCGCTCCATGCTGGCGCCGAGCGCCTTCGCCGTCCGCGCGACGCCGGGCATGAGCGTGGGGACGTTGTCGAGGAAGATCGGCCGCCCGGTCCTCACCACCTCGGCGAGGATCGGCGTCTTTGCATACGGCATGCGCTGGCCGACGAGCGTGTGCCCGTAGTCACCGACAGGATCGCCGGGCTTCGAGATGATCCGCCTGGTGATCGAGCCACCGGCGACGAGCTCCGTGAACGCGACGATCCAACCGAGCGCGTGGAAGATCGGCTCCGTCGCGTCGAGCAACGAGTCTGCGTCGAGCAGCGTGCTCCCTCGAGCGAACATCTCCGCCAACGTGCCCATCAGGTCCTCTGCGCGCGTCACGTCGGTGACGTCGCGGGCGCTCATGACGAGAGCGTCACCGCGATGCCCGAAGCGCAGGTCCGTCGTGATCTCGGTGTTGTCCGATCTGCGCACGAAGCGCACTCGACACGTCGCGGGCAGCTCCCATCCGTCCTCGCGCTGCTTCTCGAGCAGACCGAGTCGCTGCCGTTCGCCGGGAGCGAGCACGTCCTCGAACGTGCTGCCGACGAGTGCCCCGCCAAGGAGACGCACGGCAGCTTCGTTCGCCCAGACGACGCGCTCCTCCCGCACGACGAAGAGCACGTCGGGCAACGCGTCGAACACGTTCAGGTCTAGATCTCCGACCAAGCCACCCACCAGATCGCCTGAGATCCTAGCGGCTGCAGCGAATTTCCACTACCCGTCCGGCATCGACCCATCCGATGACGCACCTCAGCGAAGGATGGGATACCCGCGCGCTTTTGCGCCCATCGGCAGGACACGGCGCTTCACGAGGAGCGTCGCGAGCTCGACCGTAGTGGCCGGGCTCAATGGATTGCCTCGCCCGGTCTCGGCAAGGCGAGGACGCGATCGGGGTCGTCTCCGAACAGCTCGCCGACACGCGCGCGTACGGCCGCCGGAACCGGGTTCGATCGCGCGCGCGCGCAGCGAGCGGCCTCTTCGATCGAGCTCACGGATTCGTTGCAGAACGCAGTCTTCCAGCCGTCGTCGAGCGATCGCTGGAGCTCGGCGCGGATCCGATCGCGCTGGAGCTGCCGCCACCACATGCCACTCGGCAACGTGCCACGCTCCGGATGAACTCCGGCGGGGGCGAACTCGGCGTCGTGCTCGTAGGCCGCGCGCGAGTCCTCCGCCGAGCCGCGCGCCTCGACCGGGCGAAGACCGGAGCCGAGGTCGACGCGGACGAAGAACGTCGCCTGGTAGCGCCCCTCGTGCTTCGTCGCCGGGTAGCGGAAGATTCGCGGCTCGTCGCGGTAGCGCGTCACCTGACGCGTCCGCGTCTGGTACTCGGTCCGAACCTTGCGCACGTTGCGCATGCGAGACTCCTCGCGGTAGCGCGTCACCGGTCTACTGACGGTGCACATCCCCCGCTGCGGAGGGCGGCACGACTCGAGCCGATCCTCGTACGCGGTGTAGGGAACCCGCTCGGTGTAGGTCTGCGTCTCGACGTACGGGACCTCGACGGGCTGCTGATACGTCTCCGTCGCCTCGTAGGGCACGCGCTCCGTCCACGAGCGCGTGAGCTCGGTCGGCTCCTGCGTGAGCTCCGCGGCGACGCTCCCCTGGACCTGCGCCGCTGCACGCGTGGTCGACGTCGCCGTGAACCAGACGGAGCGCTCGAACGCCTGGGAGATCGCGCGCTCGAGCTCGACCTGCTCTCCCGGAGGCGTACCGAGGATCCCGCCGGAGATCGCGACACCGCCGACGAGGAACGGGCGCGCCTTCCACGCCGGCATCGGCCCGCCGAGCTCCTTGCAGTAGGCCGCGACGAGCTCCAGCGCGAACGGCTGCTCGGCCGCGACCTCGGTCGCCCGCGTGCACGTCTTGGTGCCGGCCGCGGCGATCTCTCCGTCGAGCTCGGGGGAGGCCGCAGCGAGCTCGGGACGGCTCAACCAGTCGGCGGCCGCGGCTCGACGCGCGCGCGCAGCGAGCGCTCGCCCGCGCGTCGTCTCGGAGCGAACGGACGTGCTGATCGTCGTCGTGGCCCAATCGATCGTCGTCCCGATCCGCGCTGCGCGCGACGAGTCGATGGACTCGGCATGGAGCCGGTCCTTCGTCCGGACGGCCTCGAGCGCGGCCCCCAACGCCTCGGCTTCGTTGCCCCCGGCGCGGGCAGCATCCGCACGGTCGAGCATCTGATCGAGCAACCCGCGCTCGGCCCTCGTGAGGAGCCCCTTCACTCGCGCATCGCTCGGGTCGCGAGCGAGGACCTGCGTGTAGAGCTCGACGGCGCCGCGGTAGTCGCCGCGCTCGAGCGCATCGTCGGCACGACCACGCAGCGTCGCGCAGGCCATCGAACCGAGCAGGAGCAGGAGCAGGAGCACCATGGGTCGCGGTCGCGCCAGGACACTCGCGGGACCGGCACGACGAGGGGAAGCAGTGGCAGGGCGCATGGGCTCTCGAGTCTCGACTCTATTCGATCTCGATGATCGACGTGCGTGGGGCCGATCTATTCTGACGAGCCTGCGGATCGGCTCGATTCGCGCGACGTAGCGCATCCTCGCGAGCTCGCGACGCGTCGGCGGCCCCGCCCGAGAACGTCGCGCACGGGGCTGGCAAGGCCGAGCCTCGATGATGACCCGTCACCGGCGCCCTGCTAAGGAAGAGCGTCGTGCCCAGACTGCTTCAGATCCTCCTCGGACGTGAGCGGAGCCGCGTGTACGCCCTCGAGGAAGGCTCCTACGTCGTGGGCCGGGGAGACGGCTCCGACCTCGTCGTCGCGAGCGACATCGTCAGCCGGCGGCACGCGAGCATCGTCGTCTCCGCGACGGACGTGCGGGTCACCGATCTCGAGAGCAGCAACGGCACATACATCAACGGCTCGCACGTCCTCGGCGAGAGCGTCGCAGTCGAGGGAGACATCCTCCTCGTCGGCGACGTCGCGATGCGCCTGCACGGGACCAAGGTGCCCACGCTCTCGGCGCTGCGCCCGGACGCAGAGCCCGGCTCGTCGATGAACCTTTCGGGGAACTTGCTCGAGGTGCCGCCGCCGACGCTCCTCCGGTACCTCGCCGTCATCAAGAAGACCGGCGTGCTGCAGCTCACATCGCCGCCGATCCAGAGCAGGATCACGTTCACGCGAGGTCACATCGGCGAGGTCCTCGTCGATACCCGCAAGACGAGAGATCCGATCCAGGCGCTCACCGCAATCCTGCGATGGAAGGGCACGTTCGACGTCGGCCCTCCGAGCAACGCCGGGTCGTCTCTGCTCCTCGGCCTCGACGCCGTGCTGCCCCCCGTCGGCAGCGCATCGCGCCCCTCGATGCTGCCAAAGCCGCCGCGGCCCTGATCGATCACTTGCAGACCGTCACGGGCACCTCCTTGATCCTGCCGCTCGGCTCGGGGAGCTTCAACCAGTACATGTAGCAGTTGCCGAACCACGGTTGCTGCATCTCGTCGAGGTAGTGCCGGAGGTCCCAGATCGGCGGCCGCGTCCCCCACTGCTCGAGCATCGGGAACTGCGGGGCGGGTAGGCTGGGCACGTCGTCGACCGGCGTGAACGCCGAGCTGACGTCGGAGGACGACGACTCCTCGGGCTCGTCACCGTCGGGCGGGGCGCCGCATCCGATCATCGATGCGAGCACCATCATCAAGCCAACCACGACCGACCTTGTGGACATGCTGTTTCCCCGTGGGAATACAAGCAGCCCACGTACCAACACCCCGACGTCATCTCGATGACCGGATGGCGTGGGTTTGGCCACCCGACGGCGTCGAGCTCGGGCCGAAGCGCGCGTCGCCCACGCCCGACATGGCCGTTCCGACACAGCGAGCTCGACAACCGCCACGTTGGTTGGGAGAAGCCTCGCTCCGGGCAGTGGTGAGGCGGAGCTGAGCAGACGTGCGCTCGACGCATCGGAGCGTCGAGCCGTCCCGAGGCCGACACGCGACGCGTGCGTCATCGGATTGCCGGCGGCGCTCGTTGCTCCTCACCACCGTCGCTCGCAGCGGTCGAGCGCTTCACGGCATGGTGCGTGTAGCGTCGCGAGGCGACGGGGCGCTGTGCCGTCAGGCGACGCGGTCGAGGTCGGCGATCATCCCCGCGCCGTCGAGACGATCCGCCGCGAGCCCGTTCATGTACCGCGTGAGCCCCACCTTCTCGTAGCGCGGGACGATGCGGGGCGAGACGAGACCGATGGCGCGGAGGTTGGGGACGAGCCGCGAGAACATCGTCTGCCGGAACTGGCTCATCCCCGGCGTCTCGGTGACGAACGACTTCCACGCCCGGCGGGACATGATCCCTTCGAACCACTCCTCGTAGACCTCGAGCGCGAGGAAGCGATTGCGCATGAGGAGCGCGACTTCGAACACCCAGTGGGGCGCGACGGTACCACACGCCTCGTCGCGGTGTGGCGGAGTCCGAGCGAGCTAGACGGCGATGCGCAGGCGGCGCACATCGATTCGAATCGTCGCGCGACGGATGTGCGCGCGGCTCACGGGTTGCACCGCGCGTGCACATGAAGCGAGCCTTCGGTGACGATAGCCGTGCCTCCGACGACGCTACGCGCGAGGCCGCCGGCGTCGTGGGGGCCGTGCTGTTCGGTGCAGCGTCGGTGATGGAGCTCGTCCGGATGGCGACCCTGCGAACTCCTTGGCCGGGCTTCAACACCCGGATCGACTGGGTCCTCGGCGTGATCGCGATCCTTCTCTGGGTCGCGAGCGCGTACGTGCTCGCGACACGCAGCCACAAGCACCGGGGCGTCGCGTTCGGCGGAGCGTTCGCGCTCCTCGCCTATGGGCTGCTCGGGCTTGTGGGACGATCGCACTTCGGCCTGGTGTACGTCGCGTTTGCCGTCGTGATGCCGCTGATCGAGCGGCTCGCCTTCCGCGGACGGCTCACGTTCGGTCGCCGCTTGGATGAACCGCTCCCGCCACGCTCGGGCCGCGAGATCTTGTGAGCATCACCTCACGGGCACGGATTGTCGTTGGGGCTTCCCACCGGCGGCTTGTCTGTGCCCGCCGGTCCCGGCGCCACGTTCGGTCCGCCGCCGTCGACGGCTTCTTCCGGCAGAAGCGGCGGGAGTAGCGCCTCGATCTCCGGCACCTTGTCGACACGCGTGAAGGTAAAGCCCTCCTGCTTCAGGATCGGGACCATGTACATGACCATGTCGACCGTACCGAGCTGCTCCGGGTCTTGCAGGTTGTAGTAGGGGTCATGCATGAGCACGATGCCCTTACCCGCGCGCTTGATCTCGGTGATGTAGAGGTCTCCGCACGTCTTCATCGGAGTCCGCTTCCCGTCCGCGCCGTCGTCCCAGCAGTCCCAGTCGGCGGCGCGTCCTGCGGTCTCGTCCATCTTTTCACCGACGTCCCAGAGGATCGGCCCGACGTACTTGCCCATCGGCGAGGTCGAGAGCGCGGCAAACGTCGTGTCGTCGTAGTCGCCGTACGGCGGACGGAAGAGGAACCGTTTCGAGGGAATGAACGGCTCGATTTTCGAGTCCGTCTCCACCAGCTCCTTCACGATGTCGGCGTCGGAAAGACGAGCCTGCCCCGTCGCGGTCCCCGTCAACGACAGATGGTTCTCGGTGTGATTGGCGACGAGATGCCCGTCATCGATGAGCTGCTGGAGCACCTCCGCTGCGTCCGTCCCCATCGACATTCCGTTCACGAAGAACGCCGCCTGGATCCCCTGCTCCTTGAGGTAGCGCGAGAGCAGCTTCGTGCGCGGTCCCGGTCCGTCGTCGAAGGTGAGCGCGAGGACCTTCGCCTCCAAGCTGGTGCCGCGAAGCCCGATGCTCTGGAGCGCTTGCGTCCCCGAACATGTCCTTCCGGCGGCGCGGTTCGAGCTCTTGTTCGAGCAGTGAATGAAAGTCGTAAGGGCGGCCACGGCGACCAGGCCGGAGGTGATGATTCGATGGGGTGCCATTGGACGGTACCCATCCAATGCATGAGCCGATCCGTGCGCTCACCTCGCGACAGCGTGCCGGCGATTCGTCGCGCGCACGCCGAGTTTCACGCCATCTCCACCCGCCATCCGCCCTTCGCTCGGGCCCAGCGAGGCCATGTGCGCCCCTCGCCGACCCGCCACGTGTGAAGGAATGTGACGCCCATCGCTTTCTTCGTCTCTCGGGCGTTCCTTCTCGCCCCGCGCGCGCACCGATCGCGCCGACGTCCGCGTCCATCGCTGCGGCGATCAGATTGCATGATCGCCGAGCGAGGAGGAGGGAGAAGGAGGTCGATCCGAGCTCCATGGACGCTGGACGCGGAGCACCGCTCTCAGACCGTCACGACCAGGAGCGCGGCGGCTGGCTTCCCTGCTGCGGCGCGGAGGGCGCTGCTGCGAAAGGGGCCGGCGCGGGCGCGACGCCGTAGGGGCCTGGCGACGGCGGCGGCGACGATACGTAGCCGGGCGCGTTCTGCGGCGGGAGCGACGGCGGCGGCGCTGCGTAGCCGATCTGGGGCTGGCCGTAGCCGCCCTGCGCGATGGGGGCCGCCAGCTGGGGCGCGCCCTGCCTGCTCTGGAACGCCGCCTCGATGGTCTTCGCCCCCGGGATGTTGTTCTGCATCGGAGCGAACAGACCGAAGAAGCCGTTCGGGATCGGCATCGTGAGGCTGATCGGCCCGCGCTCGCCCGTGCCGCGCACGTGGAGCTTCTTCTTGAGGAAGAGCCCCTTCACCGTGAGGGCCTGGACGTTGCTCCAGGCGATCGAGTCGACCTGGTGCAGGCGCTGCTCGAGCGGCTGGATGAAGCTGTAACGGTGGTCGACGAGGATCAGACGCCGGTCGGTGGCGAGGACGAGGTACTGCCGGCGAATGAAGCCGAACGCCCACCACGGCATGTAGCTCGTGACGGTCTGGCCGACGAGCTGCTCGCCCGGATCGAGGATGCCACGCGAGAGAATCTGAACATGCAAGTCGCTGAAGAACATGGAACCGAACCTCCGCGCTTGGATACGCTGACGCGAAGGAATGCTTCCCCCGCTGCGGGAGGTCGGGGCGCGAGCCCCAAGTCCATGCGCACCGAAGGCGCACGTCCGCCGCTCGACGTCCGACGTCGTTCGAGGCGACGGTCGCGCTCGCCTCGAGCCTCTCATGCGCGACCGACGAGCTGCGCCGCGTGCATGCGTGGGCTCCTCGACGGGGCGTACGGGCACGCTTGTTGAACGTCTCTTCGAGCACGCTGCATGACCGTCTCGTGCACGAGGTCAGAAGAGGAGCCACATGGCTGTGCCGGTCCAGATCACGTTCCGCGATATCCCTCCTTCAGCAGCAGTCACAGCACACGTCGGAAGGCGGGCCGAAAAACTGGAGACCTTCTTCGATCGCATGTCGAAGTGCCACGTCGTGGTGGAAGAGCCGCATAGGCACCGCCGCCAAGGCAAGAAGTACAAGGTCGAGATCGACATGGTCGTCCCCGGAAGAGAGCTCGTCATCTCGAAGAACCCGGAGGACACCAAAGACGACCTCCACGCCACGATCGACATGGCGTTCGACGACGCCGAGCGCGTGCTCGAAGACTACGTGCGCCAGCTCCGGCCCGATCTGAAGACGCACCTCACGCCGCCGCGAGGGGTCATCTCGAAGGTCTTCCACGACCGCGGGTACGGCTTCATCGCCGTCGAGGGCGAGGCCGAAGGCCAGGAGGTGTACTTCCACCGGAACAGCGTCATCGGCGAGAAGTTCGAGCGCCTCAACGTCGGCGTGAAGGTGCGGTTCGCTGAAGAGGACGGCGACAAGGGCCCGCAGGCCAGCACCGTGTACGTCGTCGGAACGAGCTGACCCGGCCGCAACTGGGCGTGAGGCGTCACGAGCTCGCTCGTGGCGCCGGCGCCCTTTCTTTCGTCGTCCCGTCAGCGCGGCGGCTTCGGCTCGGACGCGCCGGGATCGTCCTCGCCCGGTTCGTCTTCGTCTTCGACGCCCGACTCACCGCCGGGCGGGGCGCCCAGTTGGTCCTGCATGCCGAGCGCCTCGAGGAGGTGCTGCTGGACCCCTTCGAACAGCTTCGCGACGTCGTAGGACGTCGCCGGCTCCGCCGGCCCGCCCTGGGCGGCTCCGAAGAGCTGACCGGCAAACGCCTGGAGCGTCTCCATGTCGATCGGCGGCAGCCCTGCGAGCGAGACGCCGCCCGCGATGTCCTCGTCGTCGTCATCCACGAGCGAGGTCGCGATCCAGATGCCTCCGGACGCGACTTCCTCCACGACGGCGTCGTAGGTCGTCCCCTCCGGCTCGCACGAGTCCGGAAAGAAGAGGAGCCCGCGCGGGTCGTCGTGCACCTCGGGCAGCGCTTCGCCGAACTGGGCGAGCCATTCGCGCGCCTCGCTCGGGTTCTGCTCGAACACCGCGAACGGCTGGAACGTGTGCACGAGCATCGTTCCGTCTTCGAGCTCCTCGGCGTAGAAGCCCTCGCTCTCCTCGCTCTCGTCGTCGAGATCGAGGAAGGGCTTCAGCTTGTCGGGCGTCTTCGGGCGAAACAGGGCAACGGCGTCGGCATGGGAGCCGCGGAGCGCGGTATGAGAATCGTCGTTCATGTCACGAGAACCTTCGTTCGTTCGAGCAGCGCGAGCCCTCAGCGATAGGGCACCTGGGCCGGGACGTCGACCCGCTCCGCGCGTTTGCCGAAGTAATCCCATGCGCTCCTCGGATCGGTGAACCAGCTCGTGCAGCCGCACCCGAGGCACATCAAGAGGACGAACTGCGGACAAGACGCCCCGGAGTGGCTCCCGCCCGCGTAAAGCTCGAAGCTCGCCTCCTTCAGGCGCGCGAAGCTCGTGCTCGAACACCACGGACAAGGGCGGGTCGGGACCGGCAGTGCTTGCATGCCTCGCCTGTAACCGAGGACGGCGCTACCGGGCAACGCCGGCGGGCCGCCGCCCTCTCAGGACAGCTCGAGCGAGCTCGCGAACCGAGCCAGCATGCCTCAGCGCGCCTGGTGCCCGAGGCGTACTTCCATCGTCGGATGCTTCGCCGCGAAGCGACGCAGGCGCTCGAGGCTCGACGCGCTCCGCTTCCGGTCGCTCGAGAACGAGCCGGGCTCGACGCCGTGATCCCAGCCCCACGTCGTATGGCATGCATCTCCCGTCAGGAGCACGGGGCCCGCTTTCGTGCGCGCGATGTAGGCGGTGCTTCCAGCGGTGTGTCCCGGCACGTGGATCGCCCAGAAGGTCTGGTCGCCGAAGACGTCGACGAGGCCGTCGAAGACGCCGTCGGGGTCCGGACCGAAGCGCCAGACCGACAGCGGCGGCTTGTTCTCGAGCGCCCGATTCACGATCGGGGCGACGAAGAGGTTCTCGATGCTCCGCGCGCTCGTCTCTCCGGGCCCGACGAACACCGGGGTGCCGGCGGGGACATCACGCATGCCGGTGATGTGGTCGAGATGCAGATGCGTGAGGAAGACGCCGGCGACGTGCGGCTGCTCCTGCTGCTCGAGCCACGTCTTCGTGTCGGTCCGGCGCTTCATCTTGTCGATGTTGGCGACGCTCGCCACGAACCCGCGGATCACGGCCTCGTCCGGCTTCTCGAACAGCATGCGCTCGACGCCGGTATCGACGAGGAACGTCCCGCGGGTCGGATGATGCACGGCGTGGAAGGCAACATGGACCGGCTCGTCGCGATCGGTGAGCTTTGCCTTCTTCGCTTCTGCGTGGTCGAGATTGAGGAGCCCGGAGAGCGGCACCTGCCAGTCGGCGCCGATGACGGTCTCGACGGTCAGCGGCCCGGGCTGATCGACCACTGCCTCGAGCGACGAGGTCCGAGCCGACGCGCCGAGGGTCGCGGGCGTCTCCGGATGCGACGTCGTCGAGCAGCCGACGGTCGCGAGGGCTGCGAGGGTCGCCGACAGCGCGAGGGCCGCGTTGCGGAGGGGCTTCTTGTTCGAGCGCGTTTTCATGCCTCGAAGATGAGGCATGCCTCCATGCATGAAAATCGACCAAAATGGCATGCTACCATACGTCTGTGCATATCCCCTGGGAGGAGCTCCAGCTGCTGCTCGCCATCGCGGAAGCGCGCAGCCTCACGGCCGCCGCGAGACGGCTTCGCATCACGCAGCCGACCGCGAGCCGGCGTCTCTCGCAGCTCGAGTCGCTCCTCGGCGAGCGTCTCTTCGTCCGGAGCGTGGAGGGCGTCGCGCCGACGCCCTTCGGCGAGCGGATGCTCGAGCCGGCGCGGCGCATGGCCGAGTGGGCCGGTGAGGTGGACCGGGCGGCCGCCCGTGCCGAGACCTCACCGCGCGGCGTCGTCCGCATCACCGCGCCGCCCGGGATCGCGTTCGAGCTCCTCGCGCCGTTCGCAGCATGGCTCCGCGACGCCCTGCCCGACGTCCAGCTCGAGGTCGTGTCGACGATCCACTACGTGGATCTCGTGCGGCGCGAGGCCGACCTCGCGCTCCGGATGTCACCCGGTGACAACAAGGACCTCGTCACGGTGGCGTCCGTCGAGCACGGCGTCGGCGTCTTCGGATCACCGGCGTACGCGAAGACGTTGCCGAAACGCCCGCGCCTCACCGACATCGCCTGGCTCGGCTGGGCGCCGCCGCTCGAGCACCTCTCGCCGAACCCCGAGCTGGCGAAGCTGATCCCCGACTTCCGCCCCGTCTTCGCGTCGGACGACTTCCTCGTCCAGCTTCGAGCCGCGGAGGCGGGCATCGGCGCGATCTTCCTCGGACGCGTGCGCCATCGCTTCTCGACCTCGACGCTGGTCGAGCTGGACGTCGACATCGGCCCCCTACGCCGAGCGCTCCACCTCGTCTGCGCGAAGACGGCGCTCGACATCCCGCGCGTCCGCGCCGTCGCCGACCTCCTCGTCGCCGAGATGCGCGCCGCCGAGGAGACGCCGCGAAGGCGCCCTCCTTCCCCTCCCCCGAACGGCAAGCGCAGCGCTCGAGCGAGCCGATGAGCGCTGCGCGCATGTCTACTTGCCTCTTCACGCGATCAGTCCGCCTGCGCGGCGCTACCGTCCCGCCGACGCACGAATCGCCACTGACGTCAGCACGCCGGACGACCTGATGCGCGAGATGCTCTTGGCATAGTCATATGGACGACATCGCCGGCCCACGCGTGCGGGAGAACGATCGAGCGGGTAGCGTCATCGGATGCTCTCGAGACCCGTAGTAAGCGTTGCTCTCGTCGCTCTCGTCTCTACGTCGGTCGTTCATGCCGGCTGCGTCGGTGACGGCATCGACACCATCTCCGGAACCGAGGACGCTGGCGGCGGAGATGGGGAGCCCGGCACGCCCCCTCCCGACGCCGGAAGCCTCGATCCCGACGCCACAGCGCCGACGGGTTGTCCTCTCGGCTGCCTTCCGCCGGCGCCAGCGGGCTGGACGGGCCCGAGCGCAGTCTACGATGGCCCTCCGGGCACCAAGCCGGCGGCGTGCCCGTCGTCGAACTACACGCAGCTCGAAGTCGAAGCTCACCAGGGAATGACCGCGACGGCGGCCGTCTGCGACTGCGGTACGGCAACCGTCAAGGACGCGTTCTGCTCGGCCGGCGTCGAGACATGGTCCGGGTCCGGCTGCAGCGGAACGGCTATCTTTCAAGGCACGGCCAAGTCGAACGGAGGCTGCCTCACGAGCTCCGATGGCGCCTCGTCAACCCTGAAGGTGACGACGCCCACGCTCAATCGGGGCAAGTGTGAATATCCAAATCCAACCGAAACCCTCCAGGCCCCGACCTTCGCGAAGGCCGACGTGGCCTGCGGTCTCCCACAGCTTGGCGTGTGCGAAGGCCGGTCGGACTGCACGGCAGCGCCCCTACCCGAGGCACCTTTCACGCGGGTCTGCATTCACAAGGAAGGCGAGGTGGCCTGTCCGAGCGCCGACTACGCGCACCGCTTCGTCGCGTACAAGAAGCTCGTCGACGAGCGCGGCTGCGCGGCGTGTGAAGGCACGCCCACCGGCGGCACGTGCGGCACCAAGTGGGGTAGAGGCACCAACGTGCTCAGCTGCGACGTAGCTATCGCGCCGACGACCTACGACGCGAACGCTTGCATCACCAATCCCGGCAACAACGCGCTGATCGACATTCGCGCGATGGCACCGACCTCCATCTCCTGCAATTTGACCGCTGGCGGAGCTCCGACGGGCCAGGCCGCCTCCGAAGAGCCGGTCACCTTCTGCTGCAGCAAGTAGCTCGGTGTTGGGGGAGCGGACTGACGGGCTGTACGGATCGCGAGGCAGCGCTCGCGATCCTGCTGCCAAGCGAAGGGTCCATAGTCAACAGGATGACAACGCGGGCGCGCCCTTGATCTTCCGTCGCCTTCGAAGAAACTATACGAGACGTGACACGGCTCGACTTCATCGGCGCCATCGAGCTCGCGTACGCTCGAGAGAAGGATGACGCGGCGTGGCTCGAGGAGCTGACGCGTTTCGTTGCGCCTGCCTTCAGCCCATGCTCCCCGACCACTTCGTACCTCTTCGATCTCCACGACGAGGACGTACAGCTCGGACTTGCCGCCAGCGTCGGGGAGACACCGTACAGCCGCGACCACTATGCGGTTTCTCACGAGATCGGCCACGCGACCACGGGCCGAGCGAAGCGCGTCGTCTACGAGTGTGAGATGTTCACGTTGCTCTCCCGCGTGATCGGCGCGGACATGACCAAGCGTACGATCCAGGGGGCGGGGATGAGGGGCGACGATTCGCTCGGTCTCCGCGCCAACGCCACGCCCGACAGCGGAGTGCTCATCACGACCCAGGTGTCCGACGGGTTCCGTATCCGCAATCGCGCCCTCTGGACTCGCTTTGCCGCCCACGTCGGGACGGCACTGCGGCTACGGCGCAGGCAGCACGAGCCCTCGCCCGACACCGCGCTGGCTGTGCTCGACCCGCTCGGACGGCTCGAGCATGGGACCGCCGGGACCATTGCGGCGCGCCATGATCTCGCGAGCGCTGCGCAAGGCATGGATCGCGCGCGCGGCAAGCTGCGCCGGCTCGATCCCGAGCGCGCCAGCGCGCTCTGGCGAACGATGGTGCGTGGTGAGTGGTCGCTCGTCGACTGGTTCGATCACGACGGCAAGCGATTCCTGCTCGCTCACGACAACCAGATCCGGGTCACGCGGCACCGATCGCTGACCGAGCGCGAACGGCAGGTCGTCGCCTGCGCCGCGATGAGCCACTCGAACAAGCTCATCGCCTACGACCTCGGCTTGTCGACCGGAACCGTAGCGGTCATCCTTGGGCGGGCGGCGAAGAAGCTCGGCGTGTCCGGACGCGTCGCGCTGATCCGCGCGTTCCGCGAGCTCGAGCGTCAACGGGAGGACGAAGGCAACGAATGAAACCTCCCGTGTCCGATTCTCCCCCGCCCTCGCTCGTCGCGTATGAGCTCGAGCCTGGCACGGTGCTCTTCGTCCACGAGCTACCGCGTGTGGGCCAGCTCCCGGTCCTCAGCGCTGCCGAACACGAGGTGCTCGTTCTCCTCCTCGACGGCCACAACACCCGCGGCATCGCCGACGCGCGTGGCACGTCCCCACGCACGACCGCAAACCAGGTCGCGAGCATCTTCAAGAAGCTCGGCGTCGGGTCGCGCGCGGAGCTCGCGGCGAAGGTTCTGACGAGGTCCCGGCGATGAGCGCGCTGCACGGCGTCGCTCGTCGCGCGCGCCGCCGGGATGCGTCCTGCCACTCAGTTCTTCAGGCTCACGAACTGCACGGCCCAACTGCTCCGCGTCCATAGTCATCTAGACGACAAGCGCGACTGCGTTGACGGCATCCGGTCGATGCACGGATATTTTCGCCAGTGAGGAAACCGCTCGATGTGATCGCGGCCATCGAAGCCGCCTACGATCGTTCGTCGGACGAGGCGGCATGGCTCGAACGGCTGGCGCGCATCGTCGCCCCTTCGTTCAGTTCCGTCACGGAGGCGACCTCGGCGTTCGTCTACGATCTCCACCCGGACACGGGGGTTCACCTCGGCAGCTTCGCGAGCGTCGGCGAGAAGCCGTATACGTGCGAGCACTACAAGAGGCAGCATGCGATGGTCGACACTGCATTGCATCGTCAGGCATACGAGTGCGACATGTTCACTCTCCTGTCGCGCGCCGTCGGCCCGGAGCACGCCCGGACGACGATCGCCGCCGCCGGAATGACGGGTGACGACGCCCTCGGGTTGCGCGCCAACATCACGCCCACGAGCGGTGTCATCGTCACGACCCACGTGTCTCGAGGGTATCGGATCCGCGACCGAACCATGTGGACGCGCCTCGCCGCTCACGTCGGAGCGGCGGCTCGTCTGCGGCGGACCCAGCGTCACGCCGCCCCCGCCGTGTTGGCTCCCAACGGCAAGCTCGAACACGGAACGACGAGGACCATCGCAGCGCGCGCGGACCTGGCGACGGCCGCGAAGTCGATGGATCGTGCGCGCGGGAAGCTGCGCCGGATCGATCCGGAGGCCGCGAGCGCGCTCTGGCAGGCGATGGTCTGTGGAGAATGGTCGCTCGTCGATTGGTTCGATCACGACGGGAAGCGTTTTCTCCTCGCCCACGACAACCGCATCGAGACCGCGCCGCGCCGCGACCTCACCGAACGCGAACGCCAGGTCGTCGCGTGCGCGGCGATGGGGCATGCGAACAAGCTGATCGCCTACGACCTCGGGCTCTCGACAGGAAGCGTGAGCATCGTCCTCTCGCGCGCGGCGAAGAAGCTCGGCGTCTCGTCGCGCGTCGCGCTGATCCGTGCATACCGCGACCTCGTCGCGAGCAAATCCTGAAGCCCGAGAGCACGACAACGCCGGTATCGCCCAGGTGCGCGGCACGTCGCTCCACACGCCGGCCAACCAAGTTGCGAACATCTTTCGCAAGCTCGGACCGAGGTCGCTTCGGGAGACACGTCCGGGAGTCGCGACGACGAGTACGTGGCGATCGGGCGGCTGAGCGGTAGGCTCGTGTCCATGCCGCTGCTCATGTTGCCGCCGCACCCCGCGGTGTACCTGGCCGATCGCGACGGGCTCGCCGCGTATCTGCGAGCGCGAGGCTTCGACTACGGGGTGCAGCCGGCCGGCTACACGATCAACGTCGATATCGGCGCGGTCGTCGACTACCTGATCGACGTCCACTGGCTCGACGATCAGGTGCGCTTCGTCGCGCCGTCGGCGGTGACCATTCCACCGGCGCTCCTCGCCGAGGCCGCGCTCGCCGTCGAGCGGGTGAACGCCGAGATCGGGTTCCCGGTGTGGCGGGTCCTGCCGAACCTCGCCGCGACGTACACGGCTACGCTCGATCACCGGGGGACGCTGTCGAGCCGCGTGCTCGAGTACGCGATCGCGCTCCTGCACGACGCGCTCGTCCGCCATCTACCGGTGCTGCGCGCCCAGCTCGGGGAACCGGCGTGATCGCGCGGTCGAGCCGCGAGTGCCTGCTGTACATGCAGCTCCACCCGTGCGCGTGCGGCGCGCCGAGCGCGACCGCGAGCAGGGGCGTGCGCGCGACCGCGAGCGGCCTGGTCGCGAGCTACGCCGGCGCGTGTCCGCAGTGCGGGCGCGAGAACGCGTTCGAGTTCGAGCTCGATCCCGAGATACCGCCGCTCGACGCCTACGGCGGCGCGCGCCCGTCGCAGATCATCTGCCCGGGGCAGTTCGCGTTGCACTCCGACGAGCTCGCCGCGCGCTGGCCGGCGGCTCCGACGACCATCCCCGCCGACGAGCGCGCCGCCGCGCGCGAGGCTCTCGTGTGGGCGATGCACGATCTCGAGGAGGTCGCGAAGTTCGCGCGCGACGGCGCGGTCCCCGAGGCGGCGTTCACCTCGGAGGCCGGCCGCGAGCTGTACCACGCGCAGCCCGGGCGATTCCGCAGCGCGCGCTTGACCGCGCGCATGGAGGCCTATCGCCGGCTGGTCGCGGCCTTCGGTGACTAGCCCGGGGTAGCGTCAGCTCTGGACGCGGCGCTGAGCTTCGAGCCGGTCGTAGTGACGGTAGCCGAGCTTGTCGATGACCGACTTCGGGGCGAGGCCGATGTCCGCAAGCGTCTTGATGGCATAGGTGCCGGCGAGCACCGGCGGCCCGTACGACTTGCGCGCCGAGTCCGACTGGAACGGCGCGAGCGGATAGAGGACGCTGTTCGCGTTCGCGTGCATGAAGTGCGCGGACGAGTCGCGCGTCCAGCCGGCGACGCCCGGCGCCGTGATGACGTGCGGGGTCGCGACGAACTCGCCGCCGGTGAGGATCTCGAGCTGCTGCCCGATCTGAGCGACGATGCAGCCCTCGGGCGGCCGTCCTCGGACCTGCACTCCGGCGGGGTTCTCGGGCGTCCCGCGCGTCCGCAAGAAGAGACCGCTCTTGTCGTCGGGCTTCGGCGCCGGCTTCCCGGACGGATCGACGAAGCGACCACCGGGCAGGAGCGTGAGCAGGTTGAAGTCCGTGTGCTCCTCGCCCCAGACGATGCCGGTGTCGACCTGCTCGGGCGCGAGCGCGAGGTAGTGGAGAATGCGGGTGACGTGCGCGCCGCCCTCGCAGATGTCCGTGAACGTGCTCTCGGCAAGGCCGAGCGCCAGCGCGGCGCCGCGGAGGAGCGAAGCGCCCGCCTCGTGCAGGGCACGTCCCATCTTGGTGTACTCTGCACGGAACGCGTCGCTGTTCTCCGGCCACACGTTCGGCGGGAAGAGCTCCGGGTATTGCGCCTCGAGCACCGGATCGTTGTCGTAGGGTGCCATGAAGTAGCACTCCTTGAAGTCCGGCTGCCCCCCGCTGGCGACGGCGACCTCCGTGTTCGGCGGAGTCCACCCACGCTGGAACCAGAGATCCGGACGCGCGAGCCGCTGCTTCTCCGCCTCGGGACGCTTCGCGAAGGCGCGAAACTCGTCGTAGAGGCGCATGACCCCATCGGAGTCGACGCCGTGGCCCTTCACGTAGGCGAGGCCGTACGTTCCGAAGGCTTCACGGATGGCCTTGCAGGCCACTTCGATGCGAGAGCGATCGTTCGAGCGAAGATCGGCGAGGTCGACGGTCGGAATGTCGAGTGCGGTCATGAGCTCCGCATCTCTAGCAACACCGGCCGCGGGTCTCCAGGGGTTGCGTACCACGCGGGTGCGGGCCGTCTCCCCCGTGCCGCGTGGCGGCCTCGCCATCGTCCGCGAGGCCGCCGATGGACTCGGCGGCCTCGCCAACGGTCAGAACTTGAGCTCGACGGATCCCGCCGAGCGTGCGAGCTGGGTCGAAGGCACCCCCAGCTGGCCAGCGTTGTTGATCCCCCAGCATCGGAGCGAGCCCGCCGAGCTGAGCGCGCAGAGGGGCTCGAGGCGCACCGCGTCGCTCACGCGCGGCATTTCGTTGAAGCGGTAGACGCCGTCGACGACCGCGAGACACCGGACCTTGCCATTCGTGAATAGTAGGCAATTACCGGCGACGTCCTCGACGTCGGACATCATCCGATTCGGCTCATCGGGCGTCGGGTCGAGGACCCTCGTGGGGGTATACGACGGCATGCTCTCCAATCCCGACCCCCAGAACCACAGCGTCTTGTCCTCCGCGAGGGCGAACGTATAGGTGTTGGCCTGAACCTTCTTGATGCCGCTCAGTCCGGCAACGCGCGTCGGACTGGTGACCGGATTGAACACCATCCCGTTTCCCGTCAGCGACCCCGCTCCCCAGCACCAGACTTCGCCGTCTTTCACGGCACAGGTGGTAGTAATGCCGCACGATACCTGGTCTGCGGTGAAGTCCGGGATTACTTGCGGCACTGGCTGGACCACGCCCCCCGGGGTCCCCAATCCCAACACGCCGCTCGAGCTCGCCCCCCAGCAGGCGACACGGGAGTCGGTCAAGATCGCGCAGGCGTGACTCTGGCCCACGGAGACGTCGGCGACGCCGGTCAGGAACGGCTCGGCGGGAACACTCGCCTTCACGGCGGTCGTGCCGTAGGCCCCTCCCCAGCACTTCAGGTCGTCGTCGTCCGTGACGCCGCAGATCGTGCCGTTGGTGGCGTTGGCGCTCCGAATCACCCTGAAGGTCGGCGCGTCCGGAGAGTCGATCGGAAACGGCTTGAACGTCGTTCCCATCGCGACGATCGGCGTGACGTCCCCTCGCCCGAGCTGGCCGGCGTTGTTGTTGCCCCAACACTCGACCGTCGTCCCACTCGACCGCTGCACACGGGCACAGAAGGTCGTGCTGTGTGCCCACATGTCCAGGACCACAGGCGCACCTGCGTCGCCGCCGCTGTCCCACTCGATCCGGCGGTCGGGTGCAGCATCGGACGCCGCGTCGTCCTCGACATGGGCATCACCGCCGCCCGCATCGACATGACTCGTGCCGGAGTCCCGATCGTCATCAGGCAGCGCAGGCCCGGCGGGCGCGTCCGGGTCGCTACTGCAACCGACCAGGAGCCGGATCATAAAACATGCCGCCGAGAACGTCTTCAAGTGCAACTTGGTCATCGATAACGCTCGCTGAGGCGCAACTCGGTTGCGCCGATCGTGGCCATACCGCTTGGACTATCGCGGCACTGAAAAGGGAACACTGGAGATCGTACGGAGCCCAGCTCCGCCCGGATAGGCGTAGCTGGCAGCGAAATCGAACCCCCAGACGGTGAGCCCAAAAGGCTCCTTGCTGCGGACTTCGTGTCGCCCGTTGTTGCAGGTGCCTGCAGCGAACTGCTGAGGCTCGCCTCTGCGCACGAGCGTGACGCGGGCGTACTGAAAGCGCCCCTGCGCATCGATCGGCTTCCAGTCCGTGATCGTCCCTGCGCAGTCGAGGACGACGTCTTCGAATCCGTTCCCGCGATCCTGACGAACGACGACAAGGGTCGTGTAGCCGTACGTCATGTCCGTGAAGAACGTATAGGTATCGAGGTATTGCCCTGAGGGGACGACGTTGACAAACTCGGGATCACCGATCTGTCCGCCAAGCGGCCCCGCTCCATCGCCATAGCTGAGGCTCGACATGTAGCCGGCCAAGTAGAACGGGTGCTGCTCATTCTGGCTTTTGATGACGAAAGGTTCGGCTGTCCAGAACGTCACCGCCTCACCTTGCGAGAGAGTGATGGGGGCACCCTGGGGGCGCCTGGGCTGATACTCCAGCGTCGTCCCGTCGACCGCTCCGATGACGCGCCACGGGGCGGACTCTTGCGCCGCTGCGTCGGCGCTATTCTCGCCCAGGCGCAGCTTCTTTCGGTCCTCGTAGCGAACGGCGGCATATTCGCTCCCCCACGCTCGGACGGGGGGAATCTGTTGCTGCGTCACATCGCAACAGCAGGTACCGAACGTGGTGGGGAAGACCGAGCAGTTCGAGCCGCCGAAGACCCCGATGGGCTTGTCCGACTCGATCGGGGCTCCCGCGAGCTCATTATGCCCGGCGAACTGAAGGACCTCGCCCTTCGCGAGCTTGAAGACCTGCGAGCGCTCGTCGCTGCCCGGTATCGCCCCCGGGAGCTTGACGAGATCATGACGGATCCGCACTTCGGTGTCGTCGTTCGCGGCGACGATTTGAAGTGTCGGCTCCTGCGGCGACACCCCGCGATCGTTCGGATCCCACCCGTCCACGGCGAGATATTTCGTATCCCATGAGCTGGTCGGCAAAAGGACGGTTGCGGCGGGGATATAGCTCGCTGCGCCGCCGTATGGAAAGATCGAATACGCGCTGACCGGCAGGTCCGTGGCAATGTAAAATGCAGCGCCCACTCCCGAGCGGAGAGGGATCGTGGGATCCTCTGACTCCAGCGCTGCCGGCAGTGGGCAGACGACGTGGTCGCTGAGGGAGGGCGGTGGAACGACGTTCTGGTACAAGAACACGATGGCGACTTCCCCTGGGGGAAGAGGGCCGTCGAGGACCTCGTAATCGACCTCACCCCCGGTCATGCGAGGGATGGCCATGCTCCGCGAGAGGTCGAGCGGCTTCCCCATATGCTCGACCCGAACGTTCACGGGGCGACTCCACGTGTTCGCGACGAACGCGGCAAAGCAAGAGCCGCGATGATCCTCCTTTATACCGCCGGCCGTGGAGCGGATCGTTGCGACGGCGGGTGTCGTCCAGAAGGAGCAGCCGATCGTTCCTTCGTTGTGCTCGGCGCTCGAGCACGCGGGTACGCATGCTCCGTTCGCGCATCCCGTGTCGGGAGGGCATTCGCGGATGACCTCGCCGGTGCAACCGCTCAGGACCGAATGGAGGTCTCGAGAGCAGACCGCACCTCCACAAGCGTCGCTTTGCGCGTCGGCTTGATCGAACGTGCCGGTGTTCGGTTTCTCGACGAATGACGCACGCTCCGTCGTCCCGCAGGCGACCATGACGCTCGCTCCGCAGGCGATCGCGATGCCGCACGACACGATCGAGCGCAGTGTGAACCATCCACTCGCCTCGGTGGAGGCCGCTCGGCCGAAAGACTCGCTCGTACGACGCGCTCTCATGTGTACATCCTCGAAAACGAGCTAGGGGCTCGCGCCCAACTACCCGCAGTGGTGCGACTGCGCCGCGCATCGAGCTGCGCGCTTCTTCGATGACGAATCAGAATACGACCGTCTGCGGACCGTGATGCGATACGTCGTCTTTCGTACCGATCCCGAGCTGCCCCGCGGAATTGTCACCCCAGCACTGCACGGAGCCGTCCTCGAGGAGCGCACACGTGGCGTGGTCCATCGTGGCGATCTGAACGACGCGGGCATCCGTCGGCCCCTCGGTCTTGAGCCCCCCGACGACGACGGGGATGAGCGTGAACTCGGCGTCGCCGCTGCCGAGCTGTCCGCTCGTGTTGTCGCCCCAGCAATACGCGCGGCCCCGCTGATCGACAGCGCAGGTCGTGAGGTTGCTCGCAGCCACCTCTCGGATCGCGTCCGCGCCCATCAGCGAGACGGGAGACGGGGCAAAGACATCGATCCTCGAGCTGTTGCCGACCGCGCCGGTCGCGTTTCGTCCCCAGCAAAACACGGTGCCCTGCGAGAGCGCGCAGGCGTGCACGTCCCCCGCGACGAGCCGCGTGACCTTGTGAAGCGAGGGGATCTCTCGAGGCTCTTCGTCGGGCGAGAACGAGGTCTCTCGCGCCAGCGCGTCCCTCTGCGCGGAGTTGGTTTGGTGCCAGTCACCGCCGCCCCACGAAAGGACGTCACCGTCGTCACGCAGCGCGAAGCCGACGCGCGTCGTCCCAGCCCCTGCGAGCACGCGGTGGAAGCGGAGGTTCACCGGGCCGGCGACGCCGAACGGCCTCGGCAAGTATCCGCGTCCGAGCTGCAAGGCAGCGTTGTTGCCCCAGCAGTGCATCCCGGCGCCTTCTCCGTCGGGCCCCAGCTCGCCGATCGCGCACGCGAACGTCCCGGCCACGTCGACGCGGGTGGCGAGAGGCAGTCCTTGGACTCGCGAGGCAGTCGTGTGGGCGTCTCCATCGGCGACGACCCGGTCGGCGTCGAGCCCAAGCTGGCCGTACGTGTTCTCGCCCCAGCACATGACGGAGCCGTCCGAGCGGCGGGCGCAGCTCGTTCCGGCGCTGCTGCGCCCGGAGACGCTGATCTGTGTGACGTCCGCGAGGTTCGTGACGGCCACGGGCTTGGCGGAATACGGCGCGCCCGAGGCCCCACCGTCCGGAGCGCCGGCGGTCATCGGCGTCTCCGCGCCGAGCTGGCCGCTCGAGTTGCTGCCCCAGCACCGGACCGTCTTGTCGGAGAGGAGTGCACAGACGTGACTTCCGCTGCTCGCCGAGAGCGCGATGACGCACGGAGAGACCTTGCACGTGACTTCGCCGGAGAAGCTCGACGTCGGGGTGCCGGCGTCCTCGACATCGACGTCAACGTCGCCGAGCGCGCTGTCGGGAGCGCCTCCTGCGTCGTCGATGATACCGACGGTGACGTCATTGCCGTCCGAGCATGCCCCCGAGAGCATGCCCGCGGTCAGGAGAGCGAGCAGAGCAGCGCGACGTACCGACGAGAAATGGGATGAGGCGTGGAGCATGGCGATCACTTCTGAGCTCCCTTGTCGACGTTGCGATGCAGCGCGACGTTCTCACCGACGACCCAGACGTCGTCGGGGCCGCTGCCGGAGACCGCGTGCAGATGGCTCGCGAGGACGTCCCAGGAATTGGTGGTGGCGGTGATGGCGAGCTCCGAGCCGTCCCAGTGATGGATCCTGCCGAACGTCCCCGCGAACCAGACGTCGTTCGGCCCGCTCCCCCAGATATCGGAGATGCGCTTGAGGCCGCCGCTCATGGTCACTCGTTGTTCGGACCACTTCAGGGCAGGATCGGTGAGGCTCGCCGTTCCGTGAACGAAGCCGCGGCCTCCGCGCAGCCAGACGTTCTGCCGATCGTAGGCCCACACCGACGAGAAGGTGTTGCCCGAGGCATAATTCTCCGTACCCGCGCCGACGGTCTGACGCTCCCAGCCGTCGCCTTTGTCGAGGAAGAGCGCGCCGCCGTAGGAGAGCCAATCCGTCGACTGGCCGGAGACCCATATGTCGAAGCCCGCGCACCATACGTGGTGGAGGTCGAGCATCGCGCCGGGGCTCGACGTGGTCCACGACGGATGGCCGTCCTCTCCGGTCTCGCCGCTCCAGCGGAGGACCGTGCCCGACGAGCCGACGATCGCGACGTTGCGAGGACGCTCCGCGTCGCGAGCTCCCTCGCAGATGCCCAGCAGATCGGTCGTGACGCCGCTCGGGATCTCCGCCCAGCCGGTCCCGTTGGGAGCATGGAAGATCGCGCCCTGGCCACCGACGGCCCACAGGGCTCCTTCGTGGTCGCCCCATACGCCGTAGAGGGGCTTTCCCGCGTCCCATACGACCGACCAGAGCGTCCCGTTCCAGCGGAGAACCAGGCCTTGCTCACTGACCGCCCAGGCGTCGTTCGGAGCCGGCACCCAGACGTCCATCAGCGAGAGCTTCCCGCCGTCCGGGATCGGCAGCGGTGTCTTGCACCAGTCCACCGTGCAAGGATCGACTCCGGCCTCACCGGAGTCGACGGCGATGCCCGCGTCGGGATCGGCGGCGCCGTCGAGGTCATCGTTCGGTCGCGATGCATCCTCGATCACGCCGGCGCCGCCGTCGTCTCGAGGCGCCGCCGGTTCGGAGGCGTCCATCCCGTCGTTCGCGCACGCGATGAGGAGCAGTACCGCCGCCGAGCTGCCTGCGACGAGGAGGAGCGCTCCTCCCGCCCCCATGTTTCGTAGGTTCGTTCCGCTCATCGTGTGCCTCCTGTCGGACCGCGTCGATGAAGGAGCACGCGCTGTCCCACGACCCATACGTCATCCGGACCGCTCCCCCAGACGCCCCAGAGCGTCGTCGAGGGCGGTAGCGAGGGGACCCGCGAGCGAGACCAGCTCGAACCGTCACCGCGCAGGATGGTGCCCTCGTCGCCGACGGCCCATACGTCCGTGGCGCTGCTCGCCCAGACCGCGCGGAGGGCGTTCGTCGTCTTGGAGTCGGAGTGAGCCCAGCGGAGCGCTCCCGCCGCGTCATACGTGAAGTGTCGGATCGTGCCGTGGTCCCCTACGGCCCAGACGTCATCGGCCCTCGTCCCACCGACGGCGTTCAGGTTCGCGCGCGTGTTGCTGTTGACCTGGGACCACTGCACCATGCCACCCCAGTAGCCGTCGGTGTGGAAGATCCGGCCGCTCTCTCCGACCATCCAGATGTCGCGCGAGCTCGTCCCCCAGATCCCCGAGAGGTTGGACCCTATGGATCCGCCGCGCTCTCCGAACGCCTCGGTCAGCTTCGGCCCTCCGGAGGCCCAGCCCTCGGCGCGCGAGCACTGGTCGAATGCAAGGGCCCCAGGCGCGCCGGTCAGGGCCTGGAGGACCCAAACGTCCGTGGAGGTGCCGCCCCAGACCGCGCGCAGGCCGATTGGCAAGAACGAAGTCGTTCCTGCGCGCTTGATGACTTCGAAGCTCGAAAAGGCCGCTCCGTTGTCGGTCCAGCCGCTCGAATGGAAGAGCTCGGTTGCGCTGAAGGCCCACACATCGTCGGGGCCGCTCCCCCAGATACCGTAGAGCGGCTTCGGCTGACCGGCATCGGTCGCCACGCGCTCAGCACTCCACGTGGTGCCATCCCAGTGGAAGACGGCTCCATTCGAGCCGACGGTCCATACGTCGTTGGGGCCGCTCCCCCAGATCCCGTAGAGAGCCGCCTTGTCGTCGGGCATGTCCACGCGACACCACCCGTCTTCGCTGCAACGCTCGCTCGCCGGCGCATCTCCGCCGTCCGGAAATGCTTCGCCCAGCGCCGAGCCGTCAACCGCGGAAGCGTCCACGAGAGGCTCACCGCCGTCGCCGGGCTGGACTTCACTCTCGCTCGCTTTTTCCGTACCGGCGGCGCACCCGACGGTGCGTACGCCGAGCATGAGCGCTGCGGTCAGGAGAAGGGCTCTCTGTCGAGCGTCAGGGCTCCGCGCTCTCATTTCAGGACTCCGTCGGGGCAGGGCTCGGTGGCGCAGACGCCGTCGATGCATGCTTGTCCCGTCTCGCACGACGCGCCGCAGGCGCCGCAATTCCGCGGGTCTTTGAAAATATCGACCTCACATCCGTCCAACGCGACCTGATTGCAATCGAAATATCCAGCCTGACATGAGAAGCCACATCGACCGAATTCGCATTTAGCGATTGAGTTGGGTCGCTCCGCACATCGGAGCCCGCACGAGCCACAATGCGTGACATCGGTCTCGAAGCCGGGCATACAATCGCAGCCGGATGGCCCGGGATCGCATTGACACGTCCCGTTGATGCAGGCCTCGCCCGCGGCACACTCCTTACCGCAGTCGCCGCAGTTCTTTGGATCCCTGCGGACGTTGACCTCGCAGCCGTCGGTCCGGTCATTGTTGCAATCGGCCCAATCAGTATTGCATTGGAGATGATTGCATGTACCGTCATTGCACCCGTACGCCATGCGCGGAGGCGGGGGAGGGAATCCGGCCGGATTCGGGGAGCACCAATTGGAGCATGCGCCGCAGTTGTTCGGGTCGTTCTTGAGGTTCACGCATCGATTGAAGCAGAAGACCTCGTCAGGCTTGCACGATGTGCACTTCCCAGCCTCGCAGATCGAGCCGGCTGGGCAGACGTCGCCGCATCCACCACAGTTTTGATTCGTACCGAGAGTGGTCTCACAGCCGTCTTCGATCCGGCCGTTGCAGTCGGCGCCATTGAGTTGGGTGTTACACGTCATCTGGCAAGCGCCACCCACACACTTCCATACCGCACGGAAGTCGTTGGTTCTCCATGAGTCCGTCGGGCACGCGTTGCCACAGCTCCCGCAGTTGAGCGGGTCGATGGAAAGATCGATGTCGCAAAGGAACTTCGAGTCCGAGCACGTATCGAACGGCGCTTGGCACTTCGCCGACGCGCACATGGGGACGAGCGGCGGCATCGACGCGTCCTCCCCCTCGGAGGCTGTTTCGCCTGCATCGGAGGACGGGATGAAGGTCGGAGCGGGATCGTCCACGCCGAATCCGAGCGACTCGCGGCTCGAGCACGCTGGAATGACGACGGATGCGAGTGTAAGGGCGAGCGCTGGCCCTAGGATGCGTTGATTCACTATGGTTCTCCTCGGGAATCCGGAGAGCGACTGCGTCATCGAATAGGCGTGAGCGGGTCCTCAGGGGCGAGACCGACGCTCCGTAGCGTCGTGGCAACACGACGCGCGAACAGGCCTTGCGGGTGCTGAGCCAGGAAGCGATCGCCGAGCCTGCGCGCTTCGTCGCCTCGCCCGCTTCGTGCGAGCGCCTCGATACGAAGCACCGCTACCTCGACGGAGAACGCGCCCGCGGGGAACTCGGCGTCGTACGCGTCGAGCTCGTGGAGGGTGCGCGCGGCCTCACCTCCCGCGAGCGCCGAGCGAGCGGCCGTCACGCGGGCGAGCTCGCGACCGAGCGTCGACTCGGCAGGCGAAGCCGCCGTCGCTGCGCTGGGCGCAGTGCGCACGGCGCGAAGTGCAGGCACGGGGCGGTTCGGCGCCGGTACGTCGATCGCTTCGCTCGCCGGCCGCGGCGTATCCGACGACGGCTGCGGCGAGGGCACGGCCGCCGGCTGTGCGACCGTCGCCGGTGTCTCCGTCGTGGCGACCGGATCGACAGGAGCCACGACCGCCGGCGAGGGCGAGGGTGCGGGTGCGGGTGCGCTCGCATCGCCGCTGCCGTACATGCTCACGACGACCGCCACGGCGCCGACGGCGAGCGCGACGCCCATGACTTGAGCGACTCGCGCTCCGGCCCCACCCCGGGGCGAAGCTCGCCCGGTCATGCCCGACGAAGGCGCCAGGCTCAGGGCCGCGAGCAGCTGCTCCCGCCCCGCGGGGGGAGGCACGTCGTCGCGCGCCGAATCGAGGACGTCTTGCTCGAGCTGATCGAGCATGTTGCCCTCGAGCGACACATCGTCGAGCTCGGCCACGTCAGACTCCTTTCCTTCGCGCGCGAAGGCGGTTGATGCCTGCCTGGAAGTCTTCGCGAGCGCGCCGCAGGCGCGACACCACCGTGCTGACCGGGATCTGCAGGGTCGCAGAGACCTCGGCGGGCGACTGCTCCTCGAGGACGGACAATACGAAGACGGCACGACGCTCGTCCGGCATGCTGGCGAGAATCTCGTCGAGCGCTGCACGTGCATCTGCGCGATCGAGACGGGCCTCCGCCGCCGGCGGGACGACTTGCATCTGCGGAGCCTCCTCCTCGGGCACCTCGCGGAGGTTCGCGCGTGCACGGCGCACGTTGGCGGCGACGCGCATCACGATCCCGAAGATGTACGAGCGCTCCTTTCCGGCCTCGACGTTCGGGAGCTTGCCGGAGAGCACGATGAAGACCTGCTGGGTGGCATCGTCCGTCTCCGGCGGAGAGACTCCGAGCCTTCGCAGCGAGCGCCAGACGAAGTCGTAGTGCTCGAGCACCATCCCGCGCAGACGTTCGTCCGCCGAAGGATCCCTCTTCGAGGATGCACCTTCGACCTCTTCGAACGACGGTCTCGCGATGGTGGACACAGCGGCCAACGACCTAAGCCTCCATCGAGAGCAATGTCGACCGACGCGAAGGACGCGTCGAAAATCGTCAGCAGTACCCTCGAACTTCCGCGTCGGGCCAGCAGAAGCTCAGCCGTCATCGCAAATGGGCCACGAATCCGAGCCCCATGAACGGCGATACCGATGGGGCTCGGTAGGCGACGGGCTCGGCGTAGGGCTCGAAGAAGAGCTCCTTTCGCAACGCCGGCGCCCGCGCCCCGACCATCATCTCGACGGAGAAAAAGGGCAGCGGCCGCCACGCGATCCTGGCAGAGCCGCCAAGGCTGAGCCAGAGGTAGGACGCTTCGACCACGGGGCGAGGCACGACGACGCTCGCCTCCAGATGGCCGATCTCGGCATTGAAGCACGGGCCGACCCGGAGCTCTTGCTCTCGAAGGAGGTCCGCGCACCCGGCCAGGGTGAGCTCGCTCCAGCGGATCGCTACGACGCCGCGGGACGACGAGATCGCTTCTCGGGTGCTCCGCGCGACGCCCACACGAAGCGTCGGATCGAGCGGCGCCGCAAAGGCGAGCTGCGCAAACCATGTCCCCATGAGGACGGCGTTGCGATTGCCATTGAGCTCGACGCCGGCCCCCAGACCTGCCGCAACGTGCTTGCGCCGGGAAACGGAAGGCGGAGCGACGCGTCGGGCAGGACGACGGGCGGCCGGCGCGCTCGCCTTGGGCGTGCTCGCGAGCGCCGGCGGCTCGGTGGAGCCCGCGACGCTCGGCTCTTCGGATCCCTCGGACGACGACGTGATGCGCTCGGCCTCCTCGCCGATGGCGATCGCCGCCATCATGCTCAACGCTGCGACGACGTCCTCGCAGGAGGTCGAGGACGCGTTCCGGTGCACGCTCACACCTGCGAACGAGAGGACGATCGTGCCGTCACTGACGGCATCTCGTCGCTCGACCCGAACTGCGAGATCGATCGCCGGCTCGTCACCGCCTGCCTCCCGGATGTGCCCGAGATGGGCCTCCAGGCGCTCGCGCATGCGCGGCGTCGTCGGACAGCCGTCGTGAAGCGACTCCGAGATCCGGACCGCCACGGGCAGCGGCTCTGCCGCGGAGGACACCTTGGCCCCGAAGGCGATCGCCAGGACGACCGCCATTGCCGGCGCCAAGCGCCGTCCAGCTCTCGTCTTTCCTCCGCTGAGACACACGCGAGCATGAAGGAGAGCATGGTGAGCTGCCGAGCGCAGCCTCCGAGCGCGTATGAGGTCCGGCGGCTGAGGTATCTGCCCTTGCCTCGTCAGGGGGTCTCGCGATTGCAAGGGGACGCGGGATGACCCAACGGACAAGCAACAAGAAGCGCTGGTCGCACCACGTGATGGAAACGAGCGACGCCCTGGACCTCGAGCAGGACATCTTCCGCTCGGGAAGCGCGCGCGAGATCGCGAGCTCACTGAAACGATCCGCGGAACGCAGCCGACGGCGCAAGGCGGCGCCGTTCCGTTCCGCGATGTCGATGCTCGTCTTCTACATCAACCGAGCAGGAAAGAACCTGTCACCGTCGCGTCTTCGGACACTCGAGCGCGCGAAGGACGAGCTGCGCGTGTTGTTCGGTCGTACGCCGGCGCGCACGCGGACCGCGGCAGCACCGAAGGCCCGGAGCCGACGGCCGGCAGCGCCGAAGCGCGCGACTCGGCACACGACGAGCCCCGCTCGACCGACCCCGCGACGACGTTCAACGACAGGCGCGAGCAAGAACGCGTGAGCTCCTCGGAGCGCGTCGATGTTTCGCTCGCGCCGGTCCGTCGCGCTGTTCGCGATGGAGCTCCTCCGAGTGACGGGACGGATCGTCCCTCCACCCACGAGCAGCCGGCCGACGAGTCGAGCTCGCGAAGTGCGTCTTCGCTGCAGAGCTCATCGCCCCGTCCGTCCGGGTGACGGCGGGCGTTCTCGGTAGGGCGAGAACGGGCGTTCTCGCGCGGCTCGAGAACCCCCAGTGATCACGCGGGTCGAGGCCCGGCACTCGAGTTGCACGAGGCTCGGATCGTCTTGCTTCGCCGTGCTTCCGCTTCCCTCGCCTTGATTGGCTTCTCCTTGCTTGCAGGTTGTCAGCCGCCGTCGGAGACGACGCGTGACAAGGGCGTGATCGGCACGTCCGGCCATGCGCTCGTCGAGGCGCGCGCGCCGGGTGACAACCATCATTGGAACGTCGACGTAAACCTCCGTTCTGCACCGGAGGGCACGTACGCGCTCCTGTTCTCGCCGACTGCGCCGGCCCCGGCCCCCACAAATCGAGACTGGTTCGCGATCGCACCGAATGACCCGGCCCTTCGGTGCGCGGCGGCTCGAGCGAAGGGATGTTCGATCGGCGACCACGGCGACGTCGTCGGGCTCACGACGATCGGCCCCGGTGGAACCGGCGTGCTTCGCGCCGTGTTCGTCATGGGGTCCGGTGGATGGTTCCGTGTGATGCGGGTCGACGGTGCGACCGAGAGAACCGTTCCCTTCGACATCCAGATCGTGAGCGAGGCGCTGACGAAGGACGAAGAGGCCTACCGCTTCACGATCGAGCAGCTCCGTTGAGGAGCGCGTCTCGCTCGGGGCTCACACGACGCCACGACGAGACAACGAGTGATCAAATCCGCGGCCTGGAGGGATGAGCAGCAGATGGGTGCCGCTACTCGCGGTGCCACTTTCCTCCAAGGAGGCCGCTTTGCTTCTTTCCCGACGAACGCTCGTCACGTCCAGCTCCGCCTTTGCTTCGATGCTGCTTGCCTTTGCTGCTGCTTGCGGAGGGGCCTCGACGAACGAGGCGCCACGAAACGGAGACGATGCCGGCTCGAACGCCCCCGACGCGCGCCGGCCGGACGAAACCGATGAAGACTCCGGATCCGACTCGGGCACGGATCCGGATGCAGATCCCGATCCCGATCCCGATCCGGGCGCGACGCTGCTGGCCAAGGATGTCCTCACGCTCTACGGCGTGACCTCCGACGACCACGTCGTCTACGCACGAAGGACCGCATCGGGCGAACGCACGCTCCAGGCGGTCCCCCTCGGCGGCGGCACCGTGACGACGCTGGTCGCGACCATCTCCGCTGACGCGGTCGTCACGGTGAAGGGCAACGCGGTCGCGTTCTGGCGATCCATCGATGCGACCACCGGGCTCGGGTCCCTCTCGTACTGGACGCCTGCGGGAGGCGCCGTCCTCGACGCCTCGAATCGATCAGTGCCCGAGTTCTTCTGGGCGTCGTCGGACGGCGCTCGGATCGCGTTTCTCTCGGATGCGACGCTCGACCAAGGTGCGCTGGACTCGGCGAAGCTGACCGTCGCCGTGACGGCGACGCGTACGCAGACCGACGTGCTCACGGGTGACGAACGGCTCGCCTTCGGCGACGGCTCGTGCGGCTCGCACATCGGCTTCGCCGGACAGAAGGTGGTGGCGGCCTACTGTGCGCCCGGGAGCGACGGCGCTCGCCTCGCGCTCGTGTCCGACGCCGCGACACCGGTGCGGCGAGTGCTGGTCGACCACGGGCTCGCGCCGTTCTGGTCGGCGGACACGACGGCCTCGAAGATCTTCGCCGTCGCGGCGAATGATCGGGAAGGCCGCATCATCACGTACGAGCCGACCACCGTGCTGACGACGGTGCTCGAGACGGGCGTGACCCGGGGCTTCGTGAAACAGGACGGAAGCTCGGTCGTCTACCACGCCGGCACGACGCTCCGCCAAGCGTCCTTCGTCGACCCGGGGGTGGTCACGCCGGTCACGCTGGCCGACGACGCTCGCGCGCTCCTCGACGTGAGCCTCGATCAGTCGACGGTCCTCTTCCACTCGCTGGAGGGCCGCCCGGTCGATCCGCAGAACCCCGACGGCGATCGCTACGTCGACCTCCGCACCGTCAGCACGAACGGCGGTCAACCGGAGGTCCATGTCGCGACCGAACGAGCGCTGCCACTGACGCTGTCGGCAGACGGCGCGTACGCGCTCTACTTCTCGAACGGTCCGAGGTTCAACGCCACGGCGCTCGACGGCACCGGCGAGCGTTCGATGCGGATCGACTTCAACGGCCTCGCAACGACTCCCGCGGGCTCGGCAGCCGTTCTCTCGCGAAACCCTCGGCAGCATGGCCAGATGACGGTGGTCGATCTCGTGCTCGCCGACTTCACGGCGCCTGCGCCGGGCAACGCGATGGGCACCAAGCCGATCATCGACGCCGTTCCGTCGAGCGCCTTCCGCTTCGGCGTCGCGTCGCCGCGGAAGCTCGCCTACCTGCGCGCCACGAACGCCGGCCTGGCCCTCTACAGCCGCGCGCTTCCCTGAGGCGCTCCGGCATCGTCGATGCACGCGCCGCGCGCTGTGATGCGCGGCTCGTGCGTGGACGGATCATGGGTGGAGGGGCCGCTCGACGAAGGCCGCGGGCGGCGGCGGCGCGACCTTTCCTCGCATCCACTCGAGGAGGCCCCCCGCGAGGATGATCTCGATCTGACGTGACGAGAGCTCGTGATGCACGCGGAGCCGATCTCCGGTCGTGGTGTTCTCGACGATGGGTGCAACGCCTTGCATCAGCGATCGCCGCAGGTCGCGGAGGCGCAGGACGTCGCCCTGGTGGGCTCGCTCGTAGTCGGCGCGGTCCTCCAGGACGAGCGGGAGGACGCCGAAGTTGGCGAGGTTCTGCATGTGGATCCGGGCGAAGCTCAGCGCGAGGACGACGCGGAGGCCCAGATAGGCAGGCGCGAGCGCGGCGTGCTCGCGGCTCGATCCCTGCCCGTAGTTTCGACCTGCCACGATCGCGTGCTCGCTGCCGCGTCCGCCGCCGGTCAGGGCCTTCGCGCGCTCCGGGTACGTCGGGTCGCAGCCCTCGAAGCAGAAGCGACTGATCGCGCGGAGGTTGCTCCGGTACGGGAGCACGCGGACTCCGGCCGGGAGGATCTCGTCGGTCGAGATGTCGTCCCCCAGCGTGAGCAGGATCGGCACGAGCGGCTCGGCCGTGACCAAGGGCTCGAGCGCCGGAATCGAGGTGATGTTCGGGCCCTTCACGAGCGCGACGTTGCGTGCTTCCTCCGGCGGCGGCGGGCGCGCGATCATCTCGACGTTCAGGACGGGCACCTCGGGATCGGAGACGATCGGATAGTCCATGTCGAGTGTGCGCGGGTCCGTGATCACCCCCATGAGCGCGGAGGCGGCGGCGGTCTCGGGACTAACGAGACAGACCTTGTCCTCCTTGGTGCCGCTTCGACCCGGAAAGTTCCGCGGGACGGTGCGCAGGCTGATGCGGTCCGTCGCGGGTGCTTGCCCCATGCCGATGCACCCGTTGCACCCCGCCTGATGCAGCCGTACGCCGGCGTGAATCAGCGCTGCGAGGTGACCGTCCCTCGCAAGGTTCTCCAGGATCTGGCGCGAGGTCGGGTTGACGTCGAGGGAGACACGCGGATGCACGCGGCGTCCCTCGACGATCTTCGCCGTCATCGCGAAATCGCGGTAGCCCGGGTTGGCCGACGAGCCGACGTACGCCTGATAGATCTCGCGTCCTGCCACCTCTCGAACGGGGACGACGTTACCGGGGCTCGACGGCATCGCGATGAGCGGCTCGAGCGTCGACAGATCGATCGTCTCGTGTGCGTCGTACGTGGCGTCGGCATCCGCTCGCAGCTCGACGAAGTCCTGCTCGCGCCCCTGAGCACGCAGGAACTGCCGCACGGCCTCGTCCGACGGGAACACCGTCGTCGTCGCGCCGAGCTCGGCGCCCATGTTCGCGATGACGTGGCGGTCCATGGCGCTGAGCCCCTCGAGACCGGACCCCCAGTATTCGATGATGCGCCCGACCCCGCCTTCGACGCCATGCCGGCGGAGCATCTCGAGGATGACGTCTTTGGCGCTCACCCACTTCGGCAGACGCCCCCGGAGCTCGACGCCCCAGATCGAGGGCATCGACATGAAGAAGGGCTCACCGGCCATCGCGAGCGCCACCTCGAGACCCCCGGCGCCGATCGCGAGCATCCCGATGCTACCCGCCGCGGGCGTGTGGCTGTCCGACCCGAGCAGGGTCATGCCAGGCTTGCCGAAGCGCTCTTGATGGACGGGATGGCTGACGCCGTTGCCCGGACGGCTGAACCAGATGCCGAATCGGCGGCAGGCGCTCTCGAGGAAGAGGTGATCGTCGGCGTTCCGGAAGTCCTGCTGGACGAGGTTGTGGTCGACGTATTGCGCGGAGAGCTTGGTGCGTACGCGCTCGAGGCCCATGGCTTCGAGCTCCAGCATCACGAGCGTCCCGGTCGCGTCCTGCGTAAGCGTCTGATCGATGTGAATGCCTATCTCTTCACCTCGAACCATGCGCCCGGCGGCGAGGTGTGTCGCGATCAGCTTCTTCGCTACGTTCATTCCCATGGCTGCTGCGTCCTCGTTGCGCGCGGTGCAACGAATGCGCCGGGGCGTCGGGAGCAGCGGAGCTCGATGGGATCGAGGCGTCTCGCCCGCCCGGCGGCGAAGTACGCCACGTGTGGGCGTTCGACCCGCGCTGCAATCACGCACGTGCACCTCGGTGCGTGCATTGCACCGCTGTGACCGCGAGGAGCCGCCATGCACGTCGCCACAGAGGGCATCGACCCGACCGTTGCCACCGCGAAGGAGCTATTCGCTCGCGTGTTCGTTCCGGTCGACTACACGACATCGTCCCATCGAGCGGTCGGCGCAGCGCTCGAGCTGCAGCGCGCCTTCGGCTCGAAGGTCTGCATCTTCCAGCTCGCCGAGGAGGGCGGCGACGACGAGTTCCTCGGTGGTCTCGGCGCCCCGCGTACCCCGGGCGAGCTCGTCGAGATCGCGAGAGGACGCCTTCACCGCTTCATCGACAACATCGCGCCCGAGCTTTCAGGTTCCGTCGAGGTGCGGGCCCGCGTCATCGTCAAGCCGATGGAGGACATCCACGACGAGGCGCACCGCTGGGGCGCAACACTGGTCGTCGTGGCCACGACGTTCGAGGGGCTCTTCCGGTCGCCCGCCGAGAGGCTCGTCCATCGCTTCGACATCCCGGTGCTGCTCATCCCCGCGAGCGGCGAGTAGGGCTCCGTCGAGGTCGCCGAGAGGACTGCCTGACGGTGCGTCGCTGGCTCGACGGCAGGCTCGGTCGCTCTCGAGGCGCGAGAGTCAACGTCGAGATGGGCGCGCTACTTCGCCGAACACCGCTGCTCGCCGGCGACGATCACGTCGCGACGACAGACGACTTGCACCGGTCCGACGCCGTCGATGTCGAACTCGGCGCTGTAACCGACGACGGTGCGCTGAACCTGCATCTTCGAGACGCGGCACTGATCGCCACAGTTGGCGTACGTCCGCGCGATGGCCTCGGTCCGCGCGCGGAGCTCGGCGTCGTCCGAGATCACGTTCGTGTAGAGCGCGACTGCGACGAGACCGAAGAGGCCCCAAGCGAGCGCCGAGCCCGCACGCGCCAAGAGCGCCCTCGGCCGTCGTTGCTGTCGTCGCCGTTCATGGGTCGCCCAAGCGAGTCCCTGGGAAACCGGCGCTGCGTTCGCGTACGCTCGTTCGTGCATGTCGACCTTCCTGTTCTGACGGGAGAGTCGTCGACGACCGTGGCATCACGGCAAACCGCCCGAAACCCTTTTGATACGTTCTGGTGGCCGGCGGTCGAGCTTCGCAGCGCGAGCCCGATCAGCGCCGGCCGAGCGGCACGAGCACCGCAGCGCGCTCGAGATTCGCCTCGGCGACGGCCATCTGTCGCTCGAGCTCGAGCTCCTGCGAGCGCGCGTCCCACATCGTCCGGTACGCATCGAAGAGATCCGCGATCGAAAACTTCATCGCCTGGTAGCTCACCTCTGCGCGGCGGAGCATCTCGACGGCCGCCGGCAGGGCTGCCTCGCGATATTCGAGGAGCGCAGTCCGCGCGGCCTCGCGCGCGCGCCACGCGCCCTGCACCTCCGTCTTGATGCGCACAGTGAGGGCTTCGCCCATCAGCTCGCTCGCGTGCGCCTCGGAGAGGGCGCGACCCACCTGCCCCTGGTTGCGGTCGAAGATCGGAAGCGGCATGGTCACGCCCGCGGTGACCTGAACGCCGTACGGCCCCTGAACGGCATAGGCCCCCGCGAAGACGCTCGGCGTGGGCCGCGCATCCTTCCGCCACCGCTCCGCCGATCGCGTGGACGCGAGGACGTTCCGCCGTGCGAGCTCGAGATCCGGCCTGCGCTCGAGGGCGAGCTTCACGAGCGAGGCTTCGTCCGGGGGACCACGAAATGCGCCCAGCCCCTCGCGCGTCACGTGAACCCGCGTCAGCGTCGGCTCCGCCATCAGCGCGAGGAGCCGAGACTCCGCCTGTGTACGATCGGTGATCGCCGTCCTCGTCGCGGCGCGAACGGTCGTCTCCGAGGTCGTCACGCGAAGCACGTCGTACGAGCTGTTCGCTCCCGCCTGTGTCCGCGTCTCCACGATGCGACGGAGCCGAGCGAGCTCGTCGAGATTTTGGTCGAGCATCGTCACGCGAGCGTCAGCGAACGCTGCTTCGACCATCGCGGCCTGGAGATCGCTCGCCCGCTCCCAGAGCGCGGCGAGCACGCCCGTCTCGACGACGGAGACTTGCGCCTCCGCGGCGCGACGGCGCGCGGAGAGCTGGCCGAAGACCGGCAACGGCACCGTGAGCTGCGCCTCCACTCCGGACTTCCCGTCGGGCGGGGCCCCGGAGGCGAGCAGCGCGCCGCCGACCATGAGCTCCGGGTTGGGGAGGAGCTCCGCGGTGATCACGTCGAAGCGAGCGCTCCCCACTTGCGCACGTAGCGCGGCGACCTCCGCGCTCGAGCGGAGCCAGCGCTCGAAGAGCTGGCCCTCGCTCATGCTCGGCCCGGAGTGCTCGCTCTCGGGAAGCTGGGCGAACGCCGGCGAATGCCACGTCGACGCGCACATGGCGGCTGCCACGATCCACCTGCCGATACGACGGCTCACGAGAGTCCTCGTTCCGGCTGCACGGGAGTGAATCGACGAGACGACCGAGCATTCAGCAGCTTGTAGAGCATCGGCAGCACGAGGAACGAGAGGACGAGCGAAGCCAAGAGCCCTCCGACGACGACGATCGCGATCGGCTTCTGCGAGTCCGATCCGATGCCGTTGCTCATGGCAGCAGGCAGGAGGCCGAGCGTAGCGACGAGCGTGGTCATGATGGCCGGCCGGAGGCGCGTCCGGACTGCCTCGATCAGGGCCTCGTCGATCCCGAGACCGGCGGCGCGCAGATCGTTCGTGCGGGTGATGAGGATCACGCCCGTCTGCACTGCGACTCCGAACAATGCCAGGAACCCCACTCCAGCGGAGACGGAGAAGTTCGTCTTCGTCACGACGAGCGCCGCGAGGCCGCCGCAAGGTGACGTCACGAGGACACCGAGGAAGACGACGAGCGCGTCGCGGACGTTGCGAAAGAGCGCAAGCAGGAGCGCGAAGATCGCCGCGAGCGTGATCGGAACGATGATCGCGAGCCGCTTGCCCGCACGACGGGCGCTTTCGAACTCCCCGCCCCAATGGACGTCGTAGCCGCTCGGCACCCGAACGTCCCTCGCGACGTTCGCCTGCGCCTCGTCGACCGTCGAGCCGAGGTCACGATCGCGAACGCCGAAGCGGACGGCGATGTAGCGACGGCCGTTCTCCCGGAAGATCCTCGAGGCACCGCCGACGATGCTCACATCGGCGACGTGGGAGAGCGGAACCACGCGGCCCTGAGGGAGCGGTACCAGCAGCTCTCGGATCGCGTCGGGGCTGTTCCGCAGCTCCTCGGTGTAACGGACCACGAGGTCGTGCCTGCGCTCGCCGTCGACGATGCTCGTCACCGCCTGCCCGCCGATCCCGTGCTCGACGACGTCCTCGACCGCCGCCACCGAGAGCCCGAACCGCTCGGCGCGATCACGGGATATCTCCACGTGCACGTTCGACTGACCGAGCTCGCGAACGACCGCGAGGTCCACGACACCATCGACGGCGCGGATGCTCGTCGCGATCCGGTCGGCGATGTCGTCGAGCGCATTGAGGTCGTCGCCGGTGATCTTCACCGCCAGCTGTCCCTTTACCCCGGTCAGCGCCTCCTCCACGTTGTCGGCGATCGGCTGCGAGAAGCCGAACGCAACGCCTGGGATCACGGAGACGTCACGGTTGATCGCTTCGATGATCGCGTCCTTCTTCCCGCGAAACTCCGGGCGCCACGAGCTTCGGTCGTGCAGGACGAGGAGGAACTCGGCGTTGTAGAAGCCCGTCGGATCCGTGCCGTCGTCCGGACGGCCGATCTGGATCGCCATCGTGCGCACCTCAGGGTAGCGCTCGAGGATCTCGCGGATGCCGACCGTCTCGCGCTCCTTCGTGTGGACTCCGTCGACGAGAGCCTCCGCTTCGGAGAGCGAGATGTTGGCCGGCATCGTCGCGCGCATCCACACCGCGCCCTCGTCGAGGTGCGGAAGGAACTCGGACCCGATCCGACCGAGGAGCACGGCGTCGCCAGCCACGAGCAGCGCTGCGAGCACGACGACGATCTTCGACCGCGCGAGCACGAAAGGGAGAGCCCGCCGGTACAGGAGCCACAACCAGTGCAGGAGCGGGTTTTCTCGCTCCCGGAGACGCCCCCGGAAGAGGTACGTCGTCAACATCGGCACGACCGTGATCGAGACGAGCAGCGCGCCGACGAGCGCGAAGCCCACGGTCCAGGCCATCGGGCGGAACAGCTTCCCTTCCACCCGCTCGAGCGTGACGATCGGCAGGTACGCGAGGACGATCGTCGCCATCGCGAACACGACCGGCCGCGCGACCTCCCGACTCGCCTCACGTGCGACCGAGCGGAGATCGCACGGCTCGTCTCTCGCCTGACGTGCAGCCACGTGACGGAACGTGTTCTCGACCATGACGATCGCGCCGTCGACGACCATTCCGAAGTCGAGGGCGCCGATCGAGAGGAGGTTCGCAGGGATCCCGGCAGCGTCCATGCAGACGAACGCGAAGAGCAGCGCGAGCGGGATCGTCGCGGCCGCGATCAGCGCTGCCCTCACATTGCCGACGAAGAGGAACAAGACGATCGTGATGAGGAGCATCCCCTCACCGAGGTTCGTCATCACCGTCTTGGTCGTGTTGTGAATGAGCTCGGTGCGGTCGTAGTAGGGCGCGATCTTCACGCCGCGCGGGAGGATCCGCGCGTTCACGTCGTCGATCCGCGCGTGCACCGAGGCGAGGACGGACTCGGCCTGCTCGCCCTTTCGGAGTAGCACCGTCGCCGCGACCACATCGCGCTCGCCGTCGACGCTCACACGACCGAGGCGAGGACGATGGCCCACCTGGACGCGTGCGACCTGGCGCACGCGCACGGGGACGTCCTCACGCGTCGAGACCATCACGTCCCCGATCTGATCGGCAGAGAGGAGACCGATGCCGCGGACGTTCAGGGCAGCACGCCCGAATCCGATCACGCCTCCGCCCGCATTGCCGTTGGCATCGGCGAGCGCCTTCGCGACATCCTCGAACGTGAGGGAGTGCGCCGCGAGGAGCACCGGGTCGACGAGGACCTGATACTCCTTCGTCGTACCGCCGAAGCTGACCACGTCCGCGACGCCGTTGACGGCAAGGAGCTCGCGCTCGACGATGTATTCCTCGATGTCCTTGAGCTCGGAGAGCCCCCGCGGAGCCTGGGCGACGTCGTCGTCCTCGCAAGCCGCCACGCGATTCGTCGAGCAGTTCACGAGCCGGTAGCGCAGGATCTCGCCGACCGGGCTGGCAAGCGGACCGAGCGCGCTGGTCACACCATGCGGTAGCTCGATTCGATCGAGCCGTTCGGCGACCTGCTGTCGCGCGAAGTAGCTGTCCGTGCCGTCTTCGAAGACGACCGTCACCACGCTGAGGCCGCCCACCGACGTCGATCGGATCGCGGTCTTGCGAGGCACGGCGTTCATGACGCGCTCGGTGGGGATCGTGATCTGCCGCTCGACCTCTTCGGAGGCATGCCCCGGCCACTGCGTGATGATCTGCACCCAGGTATCGGCGACGTCCGGGTAAGCCTCGATCGGCAGGCGCTTGAAGCTCCTCGCCCCCAAGCCGACGAGGACGAGAACGAAGACGAGCACGAGGCCGCGCCGCGCGAGCGCGAAGTCGACGATGCGGGTGATCATCAGGGCCCCTCTCTCAACTCTGCATCGAGGAGGATCGCGCCTTCGGTCACGACCTCTTCGCCCGCCGCCAGGCCTCCCGTGATCGTCGCGTGCTCGCCGTGCTGTTCGCCGAGCTGCACCTCCCGCTCGACGAACGAGCCGTCCTTCTGGCGAACGAAGACGAAGAACTGGTCCCGGCGCGCGAGCACGGCGCTCATCGGCACCTCGGCTTGGCCCGGCGAGGCGCCGCGGATCAGTACGCGCGCCGACATCCCGGGCTTGAGCTCGCCGTTCGCGTTGGCGAGCTCGATCCGCGCCTCGGCTGCGCGAGTGAGCGGATCGACAACGCTGGAGAGGTGGGTCACCTTGCCGGAGAACGTTCGACCCCGGAGCGCGAGCAGCTGGATCGTGGCGTCCGCCCCGAGCTGCACGGCGTCGAGGTCTTGCTCGAAGACGTCGGCGACGACCCAAACGGTCGAGAGGTCACCGACGGTGAGGAGCGCTTTCTCGGAGCTCGGCGACACCTGAGCGCCGACGGCCACGTTGCGCTCGATCACCTTTCCGGCGATCGGCGATCGAAGGACGTATTCGGTCGGGCTCGTCGCGCCTCCGACGGCTCCAAGCGCGGCGGTGGCCCGACGCTCCTCGCTCACGGCCTGAGCAAGCGCGGCCTCGGCCTGCTGGAGCTCGGCCTCGGAGCCGGCGCCGTCACGTTGCAGCGTGCGGGCGCGCTCGGCGGAATGCTCGGCGAGCGTGCGCGCGGTCTTCGCCTGCGCGAGCTGCGCCTGAGCCGATGCGACGTCGGGCGCGTAGATGGTGAGGAGGACGTCGCCCTTTCGGACGGTGTCGCCCGTCACGACGTTGATCGACGAGACCCGACCGCCCGCCGCGGGCCCGAGTCGGGCGACGTGCCGCTCGTCGAACGCGACGCGACCTGCGAAGTAGCGCATTCGCGCCGCCGTCGCCTTGCGCGCCGGCTCGACACGGATGTACGCGGCTCCCGCGTCCGAGAGGACGACTGCGCGCTCCGCACGGCGGACCTGGGCGGGGGTCTCCTCATGGTCGCGCTTGTTCCGGCACCCTACGGCGGCGACGACGAGCGCCGTCAGTAGCAGGGCGCGACGGTTCAGCATCCTCGCAACCCTACGCGGCGAGAGCGAGGAATGGCTGAAGGCGCAATGAAGAGTTCTTCATTCCTCCGCAGTGAAGGGGCATTCGTTCGGCTGCAGTGAAGAGTTCTTCATTCGCGCCTGGCAGCGATGCCCGTTGCGCTTCGCGGGGTATCATCGAGGGCATGAAGCTCCTCGTTGTCGAGGACAACCCGAAGGTGGCGAGCTTCCTCGTCCGCGCGCTCAGCGAAGAAGGGCACGTCGTCGATCAGCTCAGTGACGGCCGGAGCGCGCTCGAGCAGCTCGAGCACGTCCCCTACGACGCCATCTTGCTCGACTGGATGCTCCCCGGACTCGACGGGCTGAGCGTGTGCCGCGCCGCGCGCGACCGCGGCGTACGAACGCCGATCCTGATCCTCACGGCGCGAGGAGAGGTGGGCGAGAAGATCCTCGGGCTCGACGCCGGCGCCGATGACTACCTTCCGAAGCCCTTCGATCTCGGCGAGCTGCTCGCGCGCGTCCGCGCGCTCGGACGGAGAGCCTCGGCGCCGACGTTGCGGCTCGGCACGCTCGTGCTCGATCCGGTATCGCGACAGGTTACCGTCGCCGGACGCGCGATCGAGCTCACCACGCGCGAGCTCGCCCTCCTCGCCTACCTCATGCAGCACGCTGGACGGGCCGTCAGCCGGTCGGAGCTGCTCCAGAAGGTATGGTCGACCAGCTTCGACCGAGCATCGAACGTGGTCGAAGTCCACGTGAAGAACCTCCGCGAGAAGCTCGGCGACCAGGAGGGCTTGATCCAGACCGTGCGCGGCGTCGGGTACCGCGCGGTCGCCCCCTCCTCGGACGCATGAAGCTCCGGACGCGCTTCACGCTCGCATTCACTCTCGTCACCGGCGTGGCGCTGAGCGTCTCGTTCGTCGTGACCTATCTGTTCGTCGAACGTGACGAGCTGCGCGAGCTCGATCACGCGCTTCTCATGCAGGCCGCACACGTCGCGGCCGTCGCCCTCGAGCGCAACGCCGAGGACCCGCGCATCGGCGAAGGCCCGGGCGAGCTCGCCGACCCCCCCTCCGTCACCATTCGCTACGCCGCCGAATACGAGCGTGACGGTAGCCTCATCGCAGCGACGCGCAGCTTCGGCGGGCAGCCGCCTCGCCTCGACGAGATCGACGGCCGGGTCGACTCCCCGGAAGGCTCGGCGGTCACCCTCACCCATGCGGGATCTCACCTCCGCGGGGTGCTCGTGCCGCTCGGCTCCGGCCGCGTGCTTCTCTACGCCGTGTCGAGCAAGGGCATCGACAACGACCTCTCCTTCCTGCTCCGCGTCTTCGCCGTGCTCTTCGCGGGGACGACCTCGCTCACCTGGATCGTCGCGCGCCGGCTCACGCGAACCCTCGTGCGAGACGTCGATACGATCTGCGAGGTCACCGAGGCGGTCGCGACCGGAAAGCTGGACTCGCGAGTGGGCAGTCGTGCACGGGGCAGCGTCGAGACGCGGCTCCTGTCGGAGCGTCTCGACCAGATGATCGAGCGGCTTGGCGAGCTCGTCGCCTCGCAGCGCGACTTCATCTCGAGCGCCGCGCACGAGCTTCGCTCCCCGCTCACCTCCCTACGCGGCGAGCTCGAGCTCGCGCTCCGCCGGGAGCGCACCAGCGTCGAGTACAAGGAGACGATCGAGCGGGCGCTCGAAGATGCGGGGACGCTCGTGACCCTCGCCGACGATCTCCTCGCGATCGCCCGCTCGGAGCGGCGCGGAAGATCGGAAGCGAGCGAGCCCACGAAGGTCTCGACCATCGTCGAGGATGCGGTTCGCATGGCACGCGGCAACGCCGAAGAGCGCTCCGTGTGCGTCACGCTCGACGGGCTCGCCGACGCGCTCTCCGTGACATGCTCACCCAAGGAGGTCGCACGCGCGCTGCGCAACCTGCTCGACAACGCCATCGCGCATAGCCCGCGCGGCGGAACCGTGCACGTTCGCGCCAGCGCGTTCGAGACGCGGGTCGAGATCATGGTCGAGGACAGCGGCAACGGCGTCCGCCCGGAGGACGCGCCGCTCCTCTTCACGCCGTTCTGGCGCGGCGACGGCGAGCGAGCCGCCGAGGGTGGAACGGGCCTCGGCCTCTCGCTCGCGCGGGAGATCGCGCGGGCCGAAGGCGGCGACGCGACTTACGACGCCTCCTTCGCGCCGGGCGCGCGCTTCGTCCTCACGCTCCCGCGCTTCTCGGGACGGCCGAGCAGGAGCAATGCGCTCCTCGGGTGAGCGCCACCACGAGCACGCAGTCGCGTCTCACGAGCCCGAAGCATCCTCGAGGTAGCGTCGGCGGAGGTGACGGAGGAGGGCGTCGACGTCGAGCCCGCGACCGGTAGCGCGTTCGAGGATCCCGTTCGTGTCCCAGCGCGCGGCGTGCTGGTGCACGTGTTCGTGCGCGTAGCCCCGAAGGCTGGTGAACTCGCCACGCGCGAGCTCGGATGGGATCGCCGGATCCGCCTCGACGGCCGCCGCGAAGAGCTGCGCCGCCGCGATCGCGCCGATCGTGTAGCTCGGGAAGTATCCGAACGCTCCCGTCGGCCAGTGCACATCCTGGAGGCACCCCTCGCGGTCGGTGCCGGGCCTCCTACCGACCACCCGTTCCATCGCGTCACGAAAGGCCGTCGGCAGGTCCTTGACCGCGAGATCACCGGAGATGAGCGCTCGTTCGAGCGTGAATCGCACGATGATGTGCAGTGGATAGGTCGCTTCGTCGGCGTCGACCCGGATGAGACTGCGTTCCACCCGGAGCGCGTGGCGCGCGAGCGCTTCACGGCTCAGCGCGTCGGGCCCGAGGCCGAGATGCACTGAGGCGACCCCGGCCAGGTAGCCGAGAAACTCGGGCGTGCGTGCCGCCTGCATCTCCATCAAGAGCGATTGGCTCTCGTGGAGCCCCATCCCCGGGACCTGCCCCACCGGCTGGCGTGCCCATGCGCGCGGCAAGCCCATCTCGTAGAGCGCATGTCCCGTCTCGTGCACCACACCGAGCACGCTCGTGAGGAAGTCCGCCTCGTCGTAGCGCGTGGTCATGCGTACGTCCTCGGCGGCACCGCCACAGAACGGATGCTCGCTTACGTCGAGCCGACCGCGCGTGAAGTCGAAGCCCATTCGCCCGGCGAGATGCCGGCCGAGCGTGGCCTGGCGGTCGACGGCGAACGGGCCCGTCAGCACCGGCGCCTTCGGGGCGCGCGCCTGCGCCTCGACGATGGCATCCACGATCGGAGGAAGCTCGCGCTCGAGGCGGGCGAAGAGCGGAGTGAGCATGGCCTCGCGCACGCCGGGCTCGTACTCGTCGGCGAGCGCGTCGTAGACCGACAGGCCCATGACGGACGCCTTCGCCTGCCCCACCTGGCGCGTGAGGTTCACGACCTCCTCGAGCTGCGGGAGCAGGCTCGCGAAGTCGTCCTCCCGACGCGCTGTCCGCCACGCGAGCTCGCAGCTCGACGTGGCCCGCGTGCGCGCTTCCACGAGATCGGCGGGGACGGCGGCGGCATGTACCCACGCGCGACGCATCGCGACGAGATTGGCGCGCTCCCACGGGTCCTCGGGCGGCGAGGCGTCGGCAGCAGCGAGGCATGCGGCCATGTCGGGCGCAGCGATGGCCTCGTGCGCGAGAAGCCGCAACGTCCCGAGCTGCGCGGCGCGGAGATCCCCGGAGCCCTCGGGCATCATCGCCTGGGCGTCCCACTCGAGGAGGTCGGCGGAGCTCCGCAGGAGGTAGTGGCGGTCGAAGCGCTGATGAAGCTCGCGGTAGGCAGCCATCGGTTCAGTCTAGAGCGATCGCGCCGATGTCGGCGGAGCGATTGGGCGTTGCAACGCTGAACTCGCCGTTTCACCGCTGCACGGCTCATTGCGCAGCTCGATTGGTCCGACGCGCGAAGGCGACGTCGTCCTCACATGCGCCCCTACATCGTGGGGAACGAGCTTTACCGAACGTGATCTCACGAAGACGGGCGACGCGCTCCGCCGCCATCGGGCCGGTTCGATCGGTGATTTCCTCTGGGCGGCGAGCGCGTCGCGCTCGATCGACCGCAGGGTGGTGTCGTGTCGACGCAGCACAGAGGTGCCGACGCGACACTCCTGAACTGCGCTGCACCAATCGAACTACGCTCTCCGTGAGCGTTGCAACGACGGGCATGGTCACTGCATCGAACGAGCTCACGCAGAGAGGGCTCGTGAGGATTTGGTCCGAGCACGACGCGCCTCCTGCGGCCGACTCATGACCCGTAGACGAATGCTGATCGTTGACGATGAACCCCTCGTGCACGCCGCCGTGCGGCGCGTGCTCCGCCACGACTTGGACATCGTGGAGAAGCTGAGCGCCGAGGACGCGCTCGAGGATCTCGAGGATGAGCTCGAGAGCGGCGACTTCGATCTCGTGCTCCTCGATGTCAACATGCCTGGGGTGCCCGACGGCGTCGACTTCTACCGCCGCCTTCGACAGATCGACCCGGCCCGAGCGCCTGCGGTGATCTTCATGACCGGCGATCCGGGGGCCGCTCGTGCCCTGAGCGACGCGACGCGAACGAAGTGCCTCGAGAAGCCGTTCAGTACGGACGAGCTCCGCAAGGCGATCGCCGAGGTCGTCGCGTAGTGATCCGGACGAGCTCAGCGCCCATGCGAGCGCTCGGGGCGCGAGCCCCAGCTTCCACCCTGAACCGAATCGAGCCACGCCGTCCCATCCCCCCGCATGTCGACAAGGTCCCCGGCACATCAGCAAGCGAGCGCGTCGCGCGAACGGAGCCAGCGTCATGGACGTTCGGTAGCGTCATGAGCGCGCCGCCTGCCGATGGCCCCGAGATCGCCAAGACGCTCGCCAGCGCCGGTCACAAGCGCCTCGAGCTGGCGTCGAACGCAACGCCGGCGACGGCGCTCTCCACGATGGCCGGGCCCCCAAGCGAAGAGAGCGCCTCCGGTCGACGACTCTCGGACCCGCCCCCACAGGCCGTGGTCGACGGTCGCTATCGCATCCTCGGTCGCCTCGGCGCAGGTGCGATGGGGATCGTGTACAGCGCCGAAGACGTGCTGCTGAAGCGCCCGGTCGCGCTGAAGGTCATCGAGCCGTCTCTCGCCAGGACGGCCAACGCGCTGGACCGATTCGTGCGCGAAGCTAGGGCGCTCGCACGGCTCCGACACGACAACGTCGTTCAGATCTACGCGTTCGGTTCTCACGAAGCGTCACTCTTCTTCGCGATGGAGTACGTCGACGGTGCGAGCCTCGCGACGATCCTCGACAAGCACGTCGCCTCGGGCACGACGCTTCCCCTCGGAAAGGTTCTCGAGATCCTCTCTCACGTCGCGCGAGGTCTCGACGCCGCGCACGCAATGAACATCGTTCATCGCGACGTGAAGCCGAGCAACATCGTGATCGAGCGGGTGACCGGACGACCGGTGCTCATCGATTTCGGGTTGGCGCGGCACGTTGCAGGTCCGAGTCCGCACAGCTCCCTCACGGCTGCAGGGACGCCTTCGTACATGGCGCCCGAGCAGGCGCGCAACGACGCGACGCTCATCAGCCCGCAGACCGACGTCTATTCTCTCGCCTGCATGGCCTTTGAGCTGTTGACGGGACATCCCGTCTTCGAGGGAGAGGACATCCATCAGATGGTCCTCGCCCATGCGCTCAACGCGCCGCGCCTCCCCTCCGCCATTCGTCGGCAGTACGAAGTCTTCGACGCGTTGTTCGCGCGAGCTCTCGCCAAACATCCGCGCTACCGCCACGCGTCGTGCGGAGAGCTCGTCGAGGCTCTCGCCAGCACCGCGCGGGCCGCCGGTCTCCTCGAGCAACACGATGCGCGAGCCACGGTCGCGGCGCGTCAGGTGGCGCGCGGACCGCGTGTGCTCATCCTCGCAGAGGACGACGGCATGCGACGCGCCGTGGTTCGCGAGGTGACGCGCGCCGTCCAGCGGATCGGTCATTCGTTCGGCGTCGAGTGCACGTCGGAGCCGGGCCTCCTCGTGTCCGCGTTCGAGCGTGAGCCGGCGACGGTCGTCATCATCGACGACGATCGTACCGCCGGCCAATCGATCTCCCTCGCGGGCCACCTTCGCTCGTTGGCGGGAGGGGCGAACGCCGAGGTCATCGTGATGACCCGCAACATGCTCGCTGGACGCGACGACTGGGACGCCGTCGGCGCGCGTCGCCTGTCCAAGCCGCTCAACATGCGCGCCCTCGCGGCGGCACTCGACGTCGCCTGCGCGACCGCCGCTTCGAAGACGTCCTCGGCCGACTGAACCTCGCTCGACGAGCTATTCGAGTCGATCGAAGCGTGCGGAGCATCACCAGCGAGCTGCCGCCGACCCGATTGACGATCGTTCGCTCGACGACGAAGCCGGCGCGCTCGCAGAGACGCACGGACGGGTGAACGCGACACTCGCAAGCTCCGACCTACGACCGACCTCTCAGCGATGTCCTGTCCCGTTCCCGCTTGGCCCGGTGCCAGCTCGAGGCCGGCCCGGGCCACGCCCGTCACGCGCTAGCTGCGCGGAATTTCACGACCGAGATCGGGGCACACCGGCTGCTCGAGTGGCGCCCATGCGAACGCCATTCGAGCTCCTTCGACGATCCTGGTCCACTCTCCGGCACGGAGGCGCGAGCATCGTGATGCTCCTCGCTCCGATCGTGCTGCTTCTCGGAGGCTGTCGTCCGTCGCTCGCCGGAAGCGGGGCTCTCACGACGAGAGCGGAGCGCGTCCCGTCGCTCACCACCACAAGAGCGGCAGAGGTCACGCTCTCGCGATCGGAGGCGCTTCCCGTCGTCAGGCGGAGCCGTCACTCGTCGGAGCCCGATCCTCGTGAGCAGGCGGAGCGCGCCGCCGCGGAGGTCTTTCGCTCGATGCATGCCGATGTCCTCGCTTGCTACACGAAGAGGCTCGCGACGCACCCGAAGGCGCATGCCGCGATCACGGTGGAGGTCCTCGTCGGTCAGGACGGCCGTCCGCGCGACGTCGCCACGACCGGCGGAGCGCTTCTCGGCAGTGCGGTCCTCTCGTGCGTCACACGCAAGGTGATGCGCTCGGCGTTCACTCCGCCGCGCGACGGGGGCTCGTCGCGCGTGCGTGTGCCCTTCGCCTTCCATCCCGACGCGGCCGACGACGGCGGCTGACGTGTCACTCGTCGAGGTGTTTCGACAGCTCGAGGCGGGCACGGTGCGGCGCACGCTCTCCTACCTCACCTCGGATGGTGAGACTGGGCGCGTCTTTTCGACCGGCTGGGGCATCGTCTTCGCCGAAATGAGCGCTCTCTTCAAATTCTGAAATCAAAAGCGCCCGCTCCCTGCATTCGTCCGCCTGAGGAGGCGCGCAATCGCCCGAGCACCCCGTCCAGCCGGCGTACCCCCGGCTGCGAGTTGCACGTGAGGCGATCGACGCAGCCGTCCGTCGCTACCAGATGCGGAAGGAATCAGATGAGCCGTGAACCGACGCGCCTAGCGACCTTCACGATACCTCCTCCCCCGAGGCGGCGTTCATGAGCGACGTCATCCACGTGCGCCAGGGGCTCGCGCGACTCGAGGGAGCATCACAGGTCCTTCACTACGATGACGGGGTAGCTGCATGAGCACGCGCCATCGGCTGCGAGCGGCGATCGTCGTCATGACCGTCTTCGTGCTGCACGTATGGGGGTGTTCGACCAAGGACGACCGCCTCGGGATCGACACCGCGCCGGCGCCGTCGTTCGTCTCCGTCGACGCGGGGCCCGACGCCGAGCGTGGGCTCATCACGTACTGCCCGACGGACAACTGCCCGCCGGGCTGGACGACATGCCCGACCTCGCGCTTCCCGTGCGACGTGAACCTCCAGGCCGACGTGAACAACTGCGGGGGCTGTGGGCTCGCCTGCCCGACCGACACAGGCAACGAGGTCTTCGCGTGCGTGAACGGCGTCTGCAGCCTCTCCTGCCGCGCGAACTCCCGCACCCTCGATTGTGACGGGCTCGTCGACAACGGCTGCGAGGCCACCGCGCTCCACGACAACCACTGCGGAGCGTGCGGGACGAAGTGTACGGATCCGAACAAGCGCTGCGTGGACCAGAGCGGCCGCTCCAATGCAGGCCTGTTCGGCTGCGGATGCCCTCCCGGAAAGATCTACTGCGACCGGGGTTGCTGGGACCCCAAGAACGACGACGACTATTGCGGGAACTGCTCCACGCGGTGCGACCCGACGAACGGCGGCGCGCCCGAGCTACCAAACGCCTACTACGGCTGCGTCAACAGCCAATGCGGCAGGATGAAGTGCAAGCCGTACTTCGCGAATTGTGACGATTCGACCGGGAACGGCTGCGAGGCATTCCTCATCACGAACGAGAACTGCGGAGCGTGCGGAAACGCCTGCCCCGACGGGCAAGCGTGCCGGCTCGACGAGCGCATGGTCCCGCGATGCATGTGCCCGCCGGACAAGACCTACTGCGAGTCGTGGTGCGACGGCGATGTGTGCTCGGGCAAATGCGTGGACCTCACCTCGGATCAAGGCAACTGCGGAGCGTGCGGCGTCAGCTGCTACGTCCCCGCGCGAAATGCCACGAGCACATGCAACTACGGCACGTGCGTGATGGATTGCAACGAGGGCCGGGCCGACTGCAACAACAGCCAGTCCGACGGCTGCGAGGTGAACGTCGACAGCGACCCGCGAAACTGCGGGGCGTGCGGGCACGTATGCGATGCGGTAGCGGGTCAAGCCTGCGTCGCAGGCCGGTGCGTGGTCGAGCCGTGCGCGCAGGACGCGGGCGTGGAGATCCCGAAATGAGGTCGAACCTCTGGCGGCTCATTGCGACCGGCGCGCTCGCATGCGGAGCGTGCGCGCTCGCGAGCACCCTCGTCGGAGCGTGCGCGGTCGACGGCGACGCGCGCATAGGCGAGCCGGGGTCCTCGACCGTCGTGCCGGACGCGGCGGTCGACGGCGCAGCCGACGCCGACGCCGACGCGTGCACCGGCGACGACTGCGCGCACTTCCCATCGACGTGCACGCCCGACGCGCTCTGCCCGAACGGCCCGTTCGATCCGACGAACCCCGAGGTCGGCCTGGACTGGCGGACACGCATCAACGTCATCCGCGGCCGCTCGGCGAGCGACGTCTGGCTCGCGGGCGCCGTCGGGGCGGTGGCTCACTTCGACGGAACGAAATGGGCGACGTCCGATGTCGGCACGAAGGAGTCGCAGCGCGCTCTGTGGTTGCGCGAGTCGGCAGAGGTCTCGCTCGGCTCGATCCAGCGGATTTACACGCGCGGCCTCGGCGCCGGAGATGCGGACGCCTCGGTCTCCCCGGGTGGCTGGTCGCTTCGCGAGCCTCTGCCGCTGCCGGGCGACTTCGGCGGCGTCTTGACCGCATCGTGGTCGCCGCCGGGCGGTGACGCGCTCTGGCTCGCCACCGACTCCACGCTCTGGCGGCTTCACCTGACCGACGATTCGAAGCTCGAGGTCCTTTCTGGCATTCCTTCTTCGGTTTGCTCCGCCATTCCGTGCAATCGCATCTCGAGCATCCACGGCGCGTCCGCGTCGACGCTCTGGGCCGTCGGCGAGTTCGGCGCCGCGCTCCGGATCACCGATGCAAATGGCGAGACGCCGTCGGCCGCGCAGCTCAACTCGCTGACGTTGCTCGGCCTCACCGGAGTCTGGGTCGCGTCCGACGACGACGTCTGGGCGGTCGGCGGGAGCGGGACGATCCGCCACTACACGGGCGCTCCGCTCCAGTGGGAGGTGGTCGCGGACGTCCCGACGACGGAGAACCTGAACGCAGTCTGGGGCACGTCGAGCTCCGACGTCTGGGTCGTCGGGAACGCAGGCGTAGTCCTCCACTTCGACGGCGAGAGCTGGACCCGCGTGAAGATCGCCGGCCTCGGCGCTCGCCGACCCGATCTCTACACGGTTTGGTCGCCCGCGCCCGGACGCGTGTGGGTCGGCGGCTACGGCGTCGTCCTCGCTCTCGGAGGGAATCCATGAGACGCGCATTTGCTCTCTTCAGTGCATCGATCGCGCTCTCTGCCGCCGTGGCCTGCGCGACCACCGACGACGGGGACTCGGCGACGCCGCCGGATGCGGGGCCGACCATCCTTTCCGAGGCCGGGGCCACCGACAGCGGTCCCGCCGACGCCACACCTCCTGCCGTGCCGTCGTGCAGCAATGCAGGCTGGTGCAAGACCTCCCTTCCGGACGCGGACCTGACCCTGAAGGACATCTGGCCGTTCGAGCATCGTGCCTTCGCGATCGCCGAGAGCCCGACCCTCGGCGTGAAGGTCCTCGAGTGGGACGAGGCGAAGCGCGCGTGGGCGTACATCGACGACGACAGCCAGAACAACTTCGAGGACGACACCTACGCCGGGAAGATCTGGGCGCCGAACGAGAACGAGGTCTACTTCAGCGCCGGGCCCGGCTTCATCCATCACGGCAAGCGCACGGCCCCTTCGTCACCGTGGTCCTGGACCCGGACCAAGCTCGAAGTCGACAGCCCCGACGGTCGCGACAACGGCCGGATCGAATACTGGAACCTCTCCGGCCGTCCGCGCGAGCTTACCGCGCTCGGTGTCTGGGGCACGTCCGCCGAGGACGTCTATGCGTGGTACGCGAACGCGATCTTCCACTGGAAGAGCGAAGACGGCGGCGCGCCAGGCTGGGTGGCAGAGCACGTGATCGAGGATCCGGCGACTCCAGAGGACGCGTTCTTCGTCTTCGGTGCCAGCGGATCGGGCCGCGACGACGTCTGGTTCGCGGCCGGACGCGGAAGGTTCGACGACTGGAGCATCTTCCGGTGCCCGATGGTGATTCACAAGACGAAGGCCGGATACGACCGAGTCGTCGACACCATGATCGACACCGGAGACACCGACTATCACTACTACAACACCTGCATCCAGAAGCGGGACGTCCTCGCGTTCAGCTGGGCGGACGCGCGCGGCACGATGCACTGGGGGCACGGCGGTTTCCTCACGAACATCGAGTCCGCAGGTCCCGGCCGCGCCGTCGGCGTCGTCGGCGAGGATCTCTTCGCGTACGTGGAGTCGGCCGGCGTCGCGCGCGTCAACCCTGTCGGCGCCCAGGTCCCTCGCGCCCGGCTGCCGTCGCTCGTGAACTCGGTCTGGATCCACGGGAAGACCGCGTGGCTCAGCGGCTGGGGAATCGTGCTCGAGACGCCGAATGATCCCGCCAAGTGGAGCACGGGCTTCGGTCTCTTGTCGAAAGACGGCGCGCAGGAGCTCGGTCTGCCCGCGGCCACGTTCACCTTCTCCTCGACCGCGATGAACGGGGCTCCGCTCGACGAACCGCTCTACCAGGTGCGCGGGACCTCGAACACCAACCTCTGGGCGATCGGACGCGAGTATGCACTTCACAAGACGACGCCTTGATCGGAGCGCCGGGCGCGCCCTCCTCGCCGCCGGCTTCCTCGCCGCGGGGAGCGCAGCCGCGAGCTGCTCGAGCAGTTCGCCCGCCGATGCCGTGTCGGGACCGACCGAAGACGCCGCGGTCGACGCCGCGATGAATCCGAAGATCGACGCCGACGCCGACGCGGGCTCGCCGAGCCCGCGCGACGCCGGATGGGTCGACGTTGCTGCGCTCCCGATCGTCTGCGCCTCTCCGCCGTGCGCGACCGCGCTCGTGACGACGCTCGGCGACGGCGCTCACGATCTCGGCGAGGGCTTCTGCGCACTGCTCAGCGACGGCACCGTCGCGTGCTGGGGCGCGAACCACGCGGGGCAGCTCGGGCGCGGCGAAGACGCCGGCACGACTGCGAGCTCGCGCCCCGCTCGCGTCCTCGGCCTGTCGGACGTCGTCATGCTCGATCACACCTGCGCCCTCGACAAGAACGGCGCGATCTGGTGCTGGGGGACCGGGCCGTTCCTCCGTGACGACGCCGGCGTGCCGACGACGGAGCGCGCACCGACCAAGCTCGGTCTCGCGCCCGCCTCGAAGATCGGCGTCGGCTACGGCACCGCGTGCGCAGCGATCGGCGCGGAGGTCGTGTGCTGGGGAAGCAACGCCGACGGGCAGCTGAGCCCGCCCAGCGACAGGTCGGAGTACTACGGCGGCCCTAGGCCGATGACGTTGCCGCCCGGCGCGCCGGTGCGTGGCATCGCCGTTGGTAGGGCGACGTTCATCCTTCGCGAGGACGGCACGCTGATCACGTGGGGAGCGAACCCAGCGATCGGACGCGTCTCGCCGATCTTCCCCGATTCACATCCGCAGGAGGTCGCGCTCGGCGGGATCTTCATGGTGGATCTAGCCGACGACAACGCGTGCGCGACGGCCGGAGGGACCGGCTATTGCTGGGGCACGCCCGTCGTACCACCGTCGCCGGGCAACGGGTCCGTGACCGAACGCGGGCTCCCCGATCCCGTCGTCGCACCGGAGCCGGTCGTGCAGATCACGACCACGCGGACCACGCCGCTCGAGAACGGCGAGATGCAACGGTACCGGTGGTGTGCGTCGTCGGTATCGGGCGCCGTCTACTGCTGGGGATCGAACGACAGCGGGCAGGCCGGCGACGGCAAGCAGAGCTATGCGTTCGACGCCGTGAAGGTCGCCGGCCTGCCCGCGCCCGCTGCGCAGGTGAAGGCGACCCCGAACGCGACGTGCGCATTGCTCACGGACGGCAGCATCTACTGCTGGGGCAGCAACCACACCGGCCAGCTCGGAAACGGACAGATCAAAGGAAGGAGCTTCGTACCCGTGAAGGTGGTGCTTCCATGAGCCTGCGTATGACGAGCGCCGCAGCCGCCTCCGCCGTCGGCCTTGCGGTCGTCGTGGCCACCGCGTGCGGCGACGGTCGAAGCCGATTCGGCGGCCCAGATACATTCGGCGTTCCCGACGCGGGTGACGCCGGCGACTGCAAGTTCCAGTGCTCGCTCGATGGGCGTTCGGTCGTCCAGTCCTGCACGGGCGAGGTCGTGGAGACGTGCTCGCCGGAGCTCGCATGCGGAGCCGGCCGGTGCCTCGAGCCGTGCGCCGCCGCGGGCGCCGAGCAGAGCTCGAACGGCTGCGAGTTCTACTTCCAGTCGCCGGGGACGTGGAGCGACGCGCCCGACAACTGCTACGCGACGTTCGTCGTCAACACGTCGACGCAGCCCGCGAACGTCTCGCTCGAGCGCGAGGGCAAAGCTCTCGACCTCGCGAAGGCGATGTTCCGCACGGACCCCGGCGACGCCACGCTCATCCCGCACACGGGGCCGATCCCTCCCGGCAAGAGCGTCATCCTCTTCGTCTCGGACCACGATCCGGACAAGCCGCTCAGCGGAAACGACTACGTGGCGTGCCCGGACGGCGTCGTCCCCGCGGTGCTCTCGGGGCTCGCGCCGCCAAGGACCGAGATCGGCTCGTCGTACCACCTGACGTCGACGATGCCCGTATCGCTCGCCGCGATGTACCCGTTCGGCGGCGCCGCGAGCTTCCTCCCCACGGCAACGTTGCTCTTACCCGTCGTCACGTGGGCCAAGCAGCACATCGTCGTGAACCCGTGGGAGGGTGGGTCGGGCATGACCACCCAGATCGTCGCCTCGGAAGACGAGACCGAGGTGACGATCCTGCCGACGAACGAGGTCCAGAACGGGACCGGCGTGAAGGGCACGCCGGCGAAGGTGCCCGCGACCTATCGTCTCGGGAAAGGCCAGATCCTCCAGTTCGTCCAGTCCAGCGATCTGTCCGGGAGCATCGTCGCATCGAACAAGCCGACCACCGTGTTCGGCGGCCACCTCTGCGCGAACATCCCGACGACCGGTGGCGCATGCGACTCGCTCCATCAGCAAATCCCCGCGTTCGAGCAGTGGGGATCCGAATACGCCACCGTCGGCTATCGCCCGCGTACCGGGAGCGAGCACGAGGCGATGCCCTACCGCATCGTCGCCGCACGCGACGGCACGAAGCTCGACTACGATCCCGCGATCCCCGCGGGCGCTCCGACGGAGCTCTCGGCCGGGCAATCGGTGACGTTCCCCGCCGGCGTCGGCGACGCCTTCGTCGTGCGCACGCAGGATGCCGAGCACCCGATCTACGTCGCCGCGTACATGACCGGCTTCGAGGGACGCTACTTCGGCTCTCCTCCGACGGGTCAGTGGGGCGATCCGGAGTTCGTGAACGTCATCCCTGCCGGGCAATACCTCAACGCGTACAGCTTCTACGCGGATCCTTCGTATCCTGAGACCTCGCTCGTCATCGTGCGCGCGAAGACCGGCGGAGTGTTCAAGGACGTGTGGCTCGAGTGCGCGGGCAACTTGACCGACTTCCGGCCCATCGGCACGCGCGGGGAGTACGAGTTCACGCGCGTCGATCTCGCGCGCGGGCTCGGGCCCGGTCAGAAATTCGGCGACAAGGTCTGCCAGAACGGGCTCCAGCGCATGACGAGCGACGGCCCATTCACGGCGACCGTATGGGGCTGGGGCTTCGCCTCGAGCTACGCCTACCCTGGAGGGATGGCGCATCGAAAGCTCGTCGACCGCCCGCTCGACCCGATCCGGTGACCTAGGCGCTCCCGCCCCGCACCATCAGCGGCGAGGCCGGGATGTCCGCGCACTGCACCTGCCCGCGCGCGGCGACGAGGACACGCATGAGGCCTACGTCGATCGGCTTCTCTGCATCGTTCGCGAAGGCGTCGGCCTCCATGCTCCGCAGCGCGCGCGCGACGCTCGCCTTGGGGATCGCGCCCACGAAACCGGGCATCGCAGAATCGACGGGAGCATCACCGAGCTGCGCAACGAAGAACCGCGTCGCCTCGTCCGTCAGGTCGGCGACGACCACGACGAAATCCGTGACGCTCTCGCCGTTCTTCCGCACCGCATCGAGGACGAGAGCAATCGTCGCCTCGCTCTGGAGGTAGATGCTCGCGAACCACTCGGTCATCGGCTGCTCTTCGCTCATCGCTCACGACGTGAGTACGCAAGTGGCTCGTCGGCGTAAACCAGTACGAGCACGAGCTCAGCCTTGAATGGCCGGCACCGCCGTTCTCGGCGGAGCGAGCGAGACGCGACGAGACCTGCCTACTTCTTCGTCGCCTGCTCTTCCGTCGCGGTGTTGTTCACCCAACCCGCGCCGGTCGCCAGCTTGAAGACGGCCTTCTTCCCGCAGCCCGTCACGCCGATCGTCCACCCACCGAGATCCGTGACCTGGAGCTGGTCCTCCGGGCACTCCATCTCGAAGGCGGCTCGCTTGATCCCACCGGACTCCGGATGACGGAAGTGCTCCACCGACGTGATCGAGGGACCGCAGGCGGCGGCGAGCAGGGAGCACGAGGCGAGAGCGAACGTGAGGCGAATCATCCGCAGCATGTTGACGGTAAGAGCATCTACCGCGCGCCGAGTCGCAAAGAAAGCGCGTCATCTTGCCGGCGCACGCAGCTCGAGCCACGCGTCTCGCCTCGCGACGACAATCGTCGACCAGGAGTGCCCCGCCCGACGGCCTTCCGCTTGCGAGCACGCGCGCCACGCCACGCCACGATCCTCGATGTGGCAGGCACATCGAGGATCCGGTGGCGTTCGTCGTTGCGCAGGTCAGCGACGGCGGCGACGGAGGACCGCGGCGAGCGCGATGCCGGCAACGCCGAAGGCCGCGTAGCCCGAAGAGGCGGGCGCCGTGCGACAGCCGCAGCCGCTCGTGTCGCGCGGACCGATCGCGGTGCCGTCGTCGTCACCGGTGTCGGTCGGCTCCGTCGACGGGGGCGCCGGCTTCGTCGCCGGCTTCGTCCCGACGCCGGAGACCTTGATGATCTGCACCGGCTCGTTCGGATCGTTCGAGGTGACGGTGATCTCCGCCGTCTGCGGCCCCTCCTTGGAGGGCGTGAAGGTCACGTCGAGGTCGAGGTTCGTCTTCGGCTTCATCGACTTGCTCGGCGAGACCTTGAACTGCGGGTCCGAGCTCTTGAGCGCCAGCGCGGCGTCGAGCTCGCCGGTGTTCTCGATCTTCCCCTGCTTCGTGACGTCTTCACCGATCACGACGCTGCCGAGGTCGAGGGTCTTCGCTGCCTTGACGTTCGGGAGCGGGATGTGGAACGTCGCCCCCGGGAAGACGACGTCGATCGGCGTCGCACCGCTGGCGTACGGCAGCTCGACCCCGGCCGCCCCGATTTCGAACGTGAGACCGCCCGGAATCGTGATGCCGTCGATCTTCGTGATCGTGACCGTGGGCCGCGCGAAGAGGCTGCCGGAGTAGGTGATCGTGCCCTTCACCTGCGCCTGGATGTCGAGGAAGTCCGCGTCCGTCGTCGGGATCGACCAGGTGGGGTTGCTCTTCGTGATCGGATCACCGCCCGCGAGCACGACCTCGGTCGTCGAGTAATTGAACGTCGGCGACGTCGTCGCGTTGAGCGCGAGGTTGCCCTCGAGGGGCAGCGAGCCGCCCGTGAGCGTGGACAGCGGCAGGCTGAAGAGCTGGGCATCTGCGAGCTTCGGCCCCTTGACGTTCACGATCGCGTACGTCTTGAAGGCCCACGGCTCGAACGTCGTCGAGCCGGTCCCGACGTAGTTCCAGGCCGATCCGGGGACGTAGTTGATGAGCGTCGTCGCCGGGTAGTCGTACGTGAGCTTGTAGCCGAGGATGTCGAGGAAGAGGGTGACGTGCGGCGCAAGCGTGTGCTCGACCTTGAAGATGCCGTCGAGCGCCTTGTTGTCGACGACGGACAGCTCGATCGTCTTCGCGTCGTTCCACACCGCCTCGACGACGACGTTCTTCATGTCGACGGCGAGCATCGGCTTGTTCGGATCCTTGAGCGGATCCAGGTTGGCGCTCACCTGCACCTGCAGGGTGGAGCCTCCGAGCTTGTCGCTCTTCGGACCGACGATCGGGGTCCGGGTCCACCATGACAAATCGGTGGTTCCACGCGACTGGTTGGCGCCTACGGCGGCCGCATCGGCGGCGGAGGCGGTGAACAACAAAGCTGCAATCGCGAGTGCGGACCTAGTGAAGTGGCGCATCGTAAGGACTCCCCTGCTGACTGCACGGGCCATAGCGCGTGAAAAGCAGCATGAGGCCTCGAAGCATGAACTGAGACGCAATCGTGCTCCGAACATCGATTCGAGCCAACGAGGTCGAACCGGGCTCGCGGGAGTACAAAACACCTCGATATCGCGCATATCCGCGGTCCCACGGCTCGCGCGAGGCACAGAGGCGAAAACGTGATCGTCGAGAATCGTGAAGCGGCTCCTGATGGTCCTCGCGCCGGGTGGTGTCCGCACCCATGCGCTCCCCGACCGCGGCTCCGTCACGATCGGTCGCAGCGAAGACTGCGACGTCACGATCGACGATGCATCCGCCTCGCAACGCCACGCCCGGATCGACGTCGCCGACGGCGCGCTCACAGTGGAGGATCTCGGGAGCGAGCTCGCCGAGCGCCTCGCGAAGGGACCGCTCGACGTCCTCCTCACCGGCGAGACCGGCGTCGGCAAAGAGGGCATCGCCGCCTTCATTCATCGTCGCTCACCGAGAGCCGGCGGACCGCTCGTGGAGGTGAACTGCGCCGCGCTCACCGAGAGCGTCGCCGAGAGCGAGCTCTTCGGCCACGCGAAGGGGCCTTCACCCGGCGCTGCTTCGACGAAGGAAGGCTTCTTCGAAGCGGCCGACGGCGGCGCGTTCTTCCTCGCCGAGATCGGCGAGCTTCCGCTTCCTCTCCAGGCGAAGCTCCTCCGGGTCCTCGAGACGAAGAGGGTAATCCGCGTCGGGGCGACGACTCCGATCTCCGTCGACGTCCGCATCGTCTCGGCAACGCACCGGGATCTCGTCGCGGACGTGAAGGCGGGCACGTTCCGCCAGGACCTCTACTTCCGCCTGAACGGTATGACCGTCACCGTACCTCCGCTCCGCGAGCGCAAGGACGACGTGCGCGAGCTCGCGCTCATGTTCGCGGCGCGCACCGGATCCTCGCCGCGCTCGCGAGCTGCGACGACAACCAGACGCGCGCCGCCGAGCGCCTGTCGATGCCGAGGCGTACGCTCGTCGCGCGGCTCCAGGAGTACGGGCTCACGAAGCCACGACGGAAGCCCGCCGGCTGACGATACACGCGCATCGATTCACCGTGCCGGCCCCGAAGTCGCCGCTGCCCCATCGGGATCCCTCGTCAGCCAAGCGGAGACGGTCGCACGCATTGCGCAGGTCTTGCCCTGCACGTTGCGCAGCGGTCGCGCAACGTGCAGGGAAGAAGACCCACTGTGTCGAGAGAAACGCGTGGCTCGGGGACAGCTCTCGCCGTCAGGCGCTGACTTCGACACGTCCGGTCGGTGTCTGGCCCGGAACGGGGCTGATGACCGAGCTACGTCGATCCCACCAAGACTGCGCGATCCGGCCGGCGGTTTCGCGCCCGCCGAGCCCGAAGGCGAGCGCGCCTGCCAGCGCGAGAGCGCCCATCGTGAACATGAACGCCGCGTTCACGATCGCCGGAGCGATCTGCAGCTCGCGGAGCGCCAAGAAGGCGCCCACGGCGATGATGGCTCCCCGCACCACGCCGGGGAGGACCCGGGGCGTCGTGGTCCTGGTGGTCTCGACGGCGGCCCCCTCCGGCTCTACCGCACGGCGGTAGAACCGATCGCGAGCCCAGTTGCCGAGGAAGAGCGCCACCCCGAAGACGAAGGCCGCGCCCACGATGTGCGGCAGGTAGCCGATCACCGCAGCGAGCCCATTCGCGACGAAGTCGAGCATCCATGCACGCGACGCCTGCATGACGGTCACGACCATGACGATCAGGTAGACGATCGAGCCGAGCCAGTACGAGGCGGTCTTCGACTCCGCCGTGCTCGCCGTCGTGAGCCCGAGCTTCGCCATCAGACGGTCGAAGCCAAGCCGATGCGCCAGCGCCCGTGTCGCGCGCGCGAGGATGGCCGCGATCAACCAGCCGACGAGCAGGATGACCAGCCCAGCGATGAGGTTCGGTAGAAACGCCACCAGGCCATCGAAGGCCGTGGTCAGCCAGTGAATCGTCGTGTTCATCAGTGCGCCTCCGGAGGTCGGCCGACGCAACGGGTGTGCCCGTCACGGCGAACGCGCCGGCGCCGACGACCCCGTCTCTACGGCAGCCGCCGGGCCTCTTCGATTCATGGCCTCATCCGGATGTCCCGGGAGGCCGAGCTGGCCGGAGGCCGCGCGATGTCGGTCCGAGCTCGCGGTCCGGCCACGCCGTCCGCGCAGACGTCGTCCTCGGAGCGCTCGCCGCCGCGTGTCCGGAGCGGCCGACGGAGCCACCCGAGCGCCGATCGACGGGCCTGTCCGCACCGTGGGGAAATCTGTCGACGAAACCCGCGCACGCTGTACTAGGTTCCGCGCCCATGCAGATCCCCAGCGTCGTGAAGAAGTTTCTTGCGGAGCACGAGGAGAACCCGAACCTCCTCTTCACTGGCGAAATCGACTCGTTCGACGACGACGTCCACGCGATCGAGCTCGATCCGGACGGCGCGGACGACGTTCTCGCTGGCGACGAGGATGGCTTCGATGACACGAAGCACGCGCCGCTCGGCTTCCTCGTCGACAAGCCCATCTTCATCGACCTCTCGAGCAAGGCGCTTCCCGTCATGGTGATCGTCGACGGCGAGGTCACCACGGTCGCCGAGTCGTTCGAGGCGTTCGTCGAGGCGTGCGAAGAGGACGAGGACGACGAAGACGAAGACGAGGAGTGAGGGAGCCTCAGAACAGGCTCGTCTGAGCCCCTGCGAGCTTCTCGAACGAGGTACCGAGGAACGAGAGCACCACGTCGCACGCAGGCGCGATCTGCCGCTCCAGATAGTGCGGATGGTCGATCGGCGACGCGCGCAGCTCGAGCGGTTCGGCCCCCCGCGTGGTCATCACGTACTCGACCTCGGTCGTCGCCCCCTCGCTCTCCGCGGCCTCGAGCATCCGCGCCGCCTGGACATGCGGCGGCGCCCCAGGGCCGCTCGAGCCGCGCGCGTAGGCGTCGAGACTCCGCCGGACGCGCTTGCGATAGACGAGCTCGTCGTCGAGCCGGCCCGCGACCACGTCGCGCGCGACGGCGACGAGCCACTCTTCGAAGGGCTGGTCCGACAGCACCCGGCGGAGCAGCTCGAGCTGCACACGCCGCGCGAGCGGCGTCCAATCGCGACGCACCGCCTCGAGCCCGCGCACGACAAGCTCGACCGATCCGTCGGCACGGCGCACCGTGCCGGCGTAGCGCTTCTTCGAGCCGCGATCGGTCCCGCGCGTCGTCGGCATGAGAAAGCGGAGGTAGTGCGACTCGAACCGCAGCTCGAGATGGCTCACCACCCGTAGGTCGCGAGCGATCTCCTCGGCGAGCAGGCGCGTGACCTCGACGGCGAGCGCGCGTCCGCGGACGGCGATCTCCTCCTCGGAGGCCGCGTCGCCGACATGGACGAAGAGCGAGTCCGTGTCGCCGTAGATCACCGGGAGCCCGGCGTCCTCGAAGAACGACCGCGCGCGCTCGATGATCGCGTGACCGCGACGAGTGATCGACGTGGGCAGCCGCGGATCGAAGAAGCGGCAGCCCGGCGTGCCGAGCACTCCGTAGAACGAGTTCATCAGGATCTTGATCGCGCGCGAGAGGGCGGCGTTCTTCGACGCCATCGCTGCGCTCCGCGCCTCGTGAAGCATCGTGACGAGCTCGGGCAGGATCGCTCCCTCGCGCGCGAACGCAGCACCGTCCTCGCCGGGGACGGGATCCTCGCCCGGCTGCGAGAGGCCGAGCGGATCGATGCAAAACGTACGGATGATGCTCGGATACAGGCTGCGGAAGTCGAACGAGAGCACGCCCCGGTAGAGGCCCGGGATCGAGTCGAGGACGTGGCCACCAGGGCTTGCCGCGACCTCGAGATCGTAGCCGACGTCGCGGGCGACGAAGCCGCGCCGATGGATCCGCGGCAAGTAGAGGTGGTCGAAGGCGGCGACCGAGCCGCCCTGCCGATCCATCGGCAGCCCCGTGAGGCGAGCGCGCTCCATCGCGAAGCCGAGGAGGTCGGCCTTGGCGAAGATGTCGAGCACGAGGCGACAGTCCTCGAGGTTGTACTCCGCGAGCTTCTCGACATCCTCGGCATACATGCGCCGGATCTCGGCGACCGGATCCGCGGTGACGGCGATCTTCTTGCCGCGCCCTAGGAGCTCGCGCGCGACGTGCTCGAGCGTGAAGCGCTCGAAGTTGAAGGTCGCCGACTTCAGCGTCGCGATGCCGTCGAGCACGACCCGCCCCGGCACACGCGCGATCGATGCCCGCGCCGGCGTCGAGCCCGACACGACCCGCGCGCGCTCCCCCGCCCTGCCGATCGCGAACGGCACGCCGAGCTCGCGCGAGCGCGCGTCGAGAAGCGAGAGATCGAACTCGAGGACGTTCCATCCGCAGAGCACGTCGGGATCGAGCGCGACGATCTCGGCGAACAGCCGCACGAGCAGCTCCCGCTCGTCACGCACGAAGACGATCGGTCGAGGGCCAGGGGCGGCCCCGCCCGGCGCGCTTTTGCGGACGAAGACACGCTCATGGGTCGCCGTCGCCACGGCCGCGGAGAGGAGCGGCCCCCCGAAGCCGTCGGTCTCGATGTCGAGCGCGAGAACCGACAGCGCGACGTCGAGATCGGGCGCCGCCTTGATCTTCGGGCTCTCGAAGTGGAGGACGCCGCGGCGCTCCTTCGCCACTCCGTCGATGCGGAGCGATCCCGTGACGAAGCGCTCCATCACGTAGCGGTCCGATGGCTTCACGTCGGCCTCGAGCGTGGGCTCGCCGAGCTCGCGCATCCGTGTCCGCTCCTCGACGAGGGCGCGCTGCGAGCGGAAGTAGAGCGCGTCGACCGGCTCGCCCTCCATCGTCGTGAGGGGTCGCGGCACACGACGCCCCGCATGCGTGATCGCCATGCGCGGGACGAACATCACGGCCTCCTGCCGTGGCAGCCGAACACGCACCGGCGCTTCCTTTGCGCGTGCCCAGAGGACGACCTCGACGCCGTCGTCCGCGTCGCGCCACTCGCGCGACAGGAGGAACGCATCGACCTGCCTCACCGCTGCCATCGCACGCGACCATAGTGTAGTGAGCCCGTCTCCGGACTCACGGAACGACCACTACAATAGCGCATCGCCGTGCGCCGTCGTCGCCGTGCAGCCTCGCGGGCTTCGGTTCAGCTCGGCAGCGTGGCGGAGCTCGCCGGCACGGCGAGACCCGAGGCATCGAGACGACGGTGCAGCAGCGCCGGCGGGAGGATCCGGTGCTTCTGGAACGCAGCCATGACGCGCCTCGTGAGGTCGCTCTCGAACTCCCGCTCGTACTTCACGTCGACGACGTGAGCCCTCGCGCGCAGCCGGATCGCCGCCACGTTGTCGTGGAGCGCCTGATTGACGAACACGTCCCACGGCTTCTTGGCGTAGGCGAATCGGCAGCTCGTGAGCGCGTCACCGACGAGACGCTCGGCCAGCACGATGTCCTGGTCGACGCCGATGAAGAAGTCGACCTGCATCATCATGTCGAGCGCCCCCCAGTTGCCGGAGGTCACGACGTCGGTGAGGAACTTGTTGTTGGGGATGGTGACGACGTTGTCGTCCAGCGTGAGCATCCGGACGGACCGGAGACCGATGGCCGTGATCTCTCCGTACACGGTGCCGAAGCTCACTCGGTCGCCGACCTGGAACGGACGGTCGACGATGATGATGACACCGGCGAGGATCGACGCGGCGAGGTCCTTCAGCGCGAAACCGATCGTCACCGCGGCGGTACCGCCGAGCGCGATGAGGACCTCGCGGGTGAGATTGACCGAGAGCGCAAGGGCGACGCCGAGGCCCACCAGCCAGATCGAGAAGCGCATCAGCGTCGCGATCTGGTTGATGAGGAGACGCTTGTCGCCCCACCGGGCTCCGACCCCGTGGAGCGCCCGCGTGATGAACCTCACGAGCACGTACGTGCCGACGAGGACGAGAAGCGCCGTGGCGAGACCGCCGACGCGGATCACCTCGAACAGATTCGCGTCCTGTGTCGTTCCGTTCATCTTCGCCTCCGTGCTCCGCTCCGTCCCTCAGGTCTCGATCAGATGCTTGCGCCTCAGGTAGCGGAGCACCACCGGCCACCACCGCGGCGTGATCCGGAAACGTTCGCCATCGCGCTCGGCGATGTCGTGGTCGACGAGCCGCTGGAACGCCGCCTCGCACGAGCGCCGCGAGAGCGCGAGCGTCGCCGCTGCCTCGTCGAGCGAAAGAGATGCGTGCCAGACGATGGACGCGAGGACGAACCGCGCCGGCTCTTCGAGGATTTCGAGCGCTTGGCCGTCGGGGTTCGTGAAGAGTCGAACCCGCACTCGTCCGGGGCTGTCGTGGACGAGCGCGCGGCCCCACACGTGGAGCGCCACGCGCGGGGAGCCCTCGGAGTAGTCCCAGATCAGACGGTTGTAGTCGCGCATCGTGGTCAGGATTCGCGCGTTCTGATTTCCGTCGTGGACGTCGTCGACGAGCAAGTCGTCGTAGAGGATCTCCAGCCCGCTCACCCCGTTCCGTCGCGCCAGGAGCGCGCCGATCTCGGCCTCCGACCAGGGCGCCAGATGGACGTGCGCGTTGAAGCACTGTTCGCCCTTCTCGATCCAGGAAAGGAGCTCCCAGGAGTAATGCGCGAAGGCGACCACCCAGAGGACCGCATCACCCGTGAGCTCCATCAGCTGAACGAACGAACGCCAGCCCTCGAGCGTCTCGCCTCCACGCAGGAACCAGAGCTGCGCGTCGTCGACCATGATGACCCGCTTCTCGCGACCGAGGTGCCGAGCGAGCGCATCGACATCGCGCGTCGTCGACGGTGCGCCGGTCGCGGCGGCGATCACGGAGAGGACGTCCTCGGGCCGGATCGCACGCCGGGCGTTCTCGATCCTCGTCACACGCGTGCCGCGGCACCGCTCCTCGGCCGCGTGGAGCCACGATGTCTTGCCGAAGCCGGTCCTCCCGATGACGACGGTGGAACCGCCGCGCTGCCCCTCTTTCCATCGCGCGAAGCGCTCCCCGAAGTCGTCGAGGCCGGGATAGCGATCGATCGCGAGCCGGTCGTCCGTGACGGGCCGCTCCGAGAAGAACTCGAGGACTCCGGGCTCGAGGCGAACCTCGTCGCAGGACGGATCGTGCGTGACCTGCCGCTCGAGACGACGCCGGAAGAGGAAGGCGAGCGCCTTGCGTGAATGTTCGAACCCGAGGACGAAGCGTCTCAGCGCGCGAACGATGCCGCTCGCGAGCAGCACGATGAATGCGGCGAGGACGACGAAGATGCCGACCCAGTGAGTGCGCGTCTTCGAGACGAGCCGGCTGAATGCAGAGGCGGGCTGGACGCGGAGATACACGCTGGCGATGTCGTCACGCCAGCTGCGGATGAGGACGAAGGCGATGAGCGCCGCCATCATCCACGCACCACGCACGACGAGGGCGTGGAGGTAGCCCCGTCCCACGACCGCTGCCGAGCTCTCGAGGAGCACGGCAAAGAAGAAGGCCGAACGACCGACGAGCCGCACGGATCGGAGGATGCGCTCACCGACCTCGCCGGCGAGCATGCCGCCTCGGCTCGCCGCGGACGCGAGACCGCGATGCGTGACCGTGAGCGCGAGCCGGTAGATCGCGTACCAGAGCAGCAGCGTGTACGGCACCGACCACGCGGTGTTCGTCACGTCCACGCCGGGAACGTGCGGGACGACGAGGATGGCGGCGAGGGCGACGAGCTCACCGCCGACCGCGTCGAGCGCGGACGTCCCACGCTGGAGCGCGCGCAGGAGCCCAGGCCGACGTACCGCTCGTGCAGCGTGGTTGCGCGCGGCGCGCAGCCAGGCCGAGCGCCGGCGACGAACGAGCATCGTCGCCCAGAGCAGCGTCCCGAGCGCGACGATCTCGAAGGAGACATGCGCGATCGCGGATGGCCGGCGGAGGTCGTGCAGCGTCTCGCGCAACGTCTCCCACCCGCTCGCGCGCCACCAGCGAATCTCGAGCTTCACCCGCGCCGCTTCGCGGAACCCCTGTGCCTGTCCCTCGGGACCGAATCCGAGGAGCCGCGCGCGCTTCGCCTCGGAGACGCGGTGAAGCAGCGTGATGCGCAGTCCGTTGAGCTCGCGCTCCGCGTGCATCACCGAGCGGAGCGCGGTCCACGTCTCCTGGCGCTCGTCCAGCTCGAGGTCAGTCGCCGTCTTCTCGAGCTTCGCCAGCTCCTCGGCGAGCCGCTCACGTTCGCGAGCGAGCTCCGGCTCGCTGACCACCGGCAGCACGACGCTCCCCTTCGGTCGCGGCGCCGCGGTGTTGGCTTCGATCCGGTCGAGGAGCCCCTCGGCGCGTGTCCGAAGCGTGACGAGCTCCGTGATGACCCGATCGAACAGGCTGTCGGCCAGCTCGCTCCCGGCGGCGACCTCCACCACATCGTGCCGCATCCGCTCGAGCATCGCGGCCCACGTCACCGACGCGGCCTCGGCCTCGCGCCGACTCTCGGCGATGTCGGCGCGCGCCCGCAGCTGCGCACCGCGCGCCGCCTCGACCCGCGCCCGAACCTCCGCAAGCTGACGTTCGACGTTGCTCCGCGCCTCCTGCGCCGCCTGGAGCGCCTTGCGCTGCGCCTCCTCCGCGAGCGCGGCCTCTCGATCGGCCTCCTCGCGCTCCCTCCGCGTCGTCTCGACGCGAACGGCGTCCTGCTCGGCCGCGAGCAACGCCGCTCGCTCCGCCGCAGTAAGGGCAAGGATCCCCGCTCGGACCTCGAGCGCCGCGACCGCGATGCGCCGCAGCAGCTCCTCCGACGCGTCGGCGGCGAAGAGGCTGTCGACATCGCTCGAACCGCCGGCCCCGCCATCCCCGGGCGCCTCCGCATCACGCAGAGCCGACGCCGAGGCCGGGCTCACGCCGGGAGCGTGCGAAAGTCGTATCCTCGCGAGCTCGAGCTCCCGCGTCACCTCGACGAGGCGTCGTTCGACCGCGCTCTGGTCGCGAAGGTCGAGACGAAAGAGATCGGCGCTCCGCCTCGTCCCGAGCCGTCCTTCACGAAACGCGAGGAGCGACGACAGCTCGACGCGCCCCGCTGCAATCGCAACGTCGAGCGCGCTCTCCGCATCCGCCAGGCCCGCGTCGAGGTTCGACACGTCCGCGTCATGCGTCGCGTCGGTGATCGACGCGTCGACCGGTCCTGCGTCGACTTCCGGCACCGCATGCGCGCTGCGCCCGGTCGCAAGAAGGACGATGATCGCCACGACCGCGGCGAAACTGCGAACGAAGTACCTCTGAACGGGAGAGCGCTGGCGGCCGACGTGCATCGTCACATGCAGGAGGCAGCAGTGTAGACGCAAAGCGCCGAGCGTCGAAACCTTCGACCGCCACGGCAGAGCCAACCGTCGATCGTCCGTTCCCGGACTCGAGAGGGCGTCGCGAGTCGAACCGGGGCAGGCGGCGCGACCGCCGCTCCGCCCCGGCCGACGCGGCGCTTACTGCGCGCTGGGCTTCGCGAGCCGGTACACCACTTCGAGCTGGGTGGAGACCGAGACCTCCCCAGGCGCCACCGGCGTCTCGAAGCCCCCCATGTCGGCCTTCGCCATGCTGTACATCGGCCGCGGACCGCCGCCGCCGACGCTCTCGCTCACCGAGACGACCTCACCGAGCGTCCGGCCCTGCGTCTTCGCGAGGGCCTCCGCGCGGGCTCGCGCATCCTGAGCCGCCTTCTCACGCGCTTCGGCTTCGAGGGCCTCCGGCTTGTCGATCTCGAACGAGACCCCCCACACCTCGTTCGCCCCCGCCGCGACGGCAGCATCGAGCAGCCGACCGGCCTTCTCGATATCGCGAATGGTGACGCGCACCGTGTTCGAGACGCGGTACTGCCCCGCGCGTGCCGGCGCGGCGGCAGTCACGCCGGCGCTCCCGGGCTTGGCCGGCGCGCTCATCACGACCGGATGAGGCTCGTGGCGCTCGAAGTTGATGGAGAAGTTCGCGGTCTGGATGTCCTTGTCCGCAACGCCCTCCTTCTTGATGGCAGCGATGAGGTTCGTCATCTGCTGGTTGGCGAGACGCGACGCCTCCGCCACCGTCGGTGCGGTGACCGCGATCCCCATCGTCGATCGCGCGATGTCAGGCTTCCGCGAGACCTCCCCCTTTCCCAGTACGGTGACGACGTTCGTACGCGCGTCCGCTTCGGACGGCACCGTGGCAGCCGACTGAGACGCGGCCGGGGAGCACCCGGTCGCCAGCGCAGCGGCACCGACGAGAAGAGCGACAACGAACGACTTCGACATGAAATGCGAACGCAGCATGAACGATCCTCTAAGAGCGCGAGCGAAGTGCTCGCGAAGGGGTTGAAGGGGACTGCCGATGGAACAACGCGGCATCACGAGCGTCCTTACAACGTCTCAGCTGCGAAAGTGCAGGATGAACGCCCGAGCCCGGGTCTTCCCGCTACGGTCGAGGTTGATGCCCAGGGCGGGCAGTCGCGCTGGTTACGGTAGCGCTTGGTCCCCGCCCGCCCACGTGAGGGCACCGAAGCAGCTTCCGATCGCGGAAGTCGCCGCCCGCCGGGCCCGCGCTCTCATTTCACCAGTGCCGTGAACCACGGACGAGTGCGCACGCCGTCGAAGTCGACATCGGCGCGCGCGCGCTCGACGACACCCCTCCCGCCGCGAGCGATCGCCATGCCGAGAGCGATCTCGGCACGCCCATCCCCCGTCTTCGCGTAGGCGCGAGCAAGGTTGTAGGGGGCGAGCGCGAAGCTCGGGTCCGCAGACGTCGCCTTCGAGAACAGCTCCTGAGCACCTGCGAGGTCACCACGCTCGAGCAACCGAGAGCCGGTGTCGTCGTAGACCCGAGCGGCGAATGCGTCGACCGATACCCGGAGCGTCGCGAAGTCGCCCGCGAACTCCATCCCGTGCCAGGCAGCGACCACACCGATCTCGCGCCCGTCGGGCGAGAGCGCGACCCCGTTCGGAAACACGCCGTAGAACTGGACGGGCGTGCCGACGGCCCTCTTCGTCGTGAGCTCGTACGGATACACGGGCGAATGCCCCGTCACCTGGCCCCCGATGCGTAGCACCGGCTGACGGACGACGTTCTGATCCGCCCCCACCTCCCCGGCGCTCGCGGTGATGTGGATCTGGATGTCGCGCGCATACCGCCAGGTTCCGCCGAGCTCCGGTCCGGTCGTCTCGAGGCCTCTCTCCTTCACCGCCGGAACTTCGTTCGCCGCGAGCCACGCATTCAGCTCCGCGAGCTGCGGCCCCTGAAGGTTCCCCCGCTCCGCCTCTTCCCGGGTCGACATCGTGCGCCGCTCCCCGGCTCCATCGACGAACGCACAGTGAGTGGCCCCGAGGCCACCATCGGTATTGCAGTACCCGAACCACCGCCCATCTCTCGTGAAGCCGACGCGATGCGCCGGATCATTCGCGCCCATCCGGATCCGTACGGGATAGCCGACAGCGCGAATCGGCCCCGGGGCGCCGAAGTCCGCCGACGGAAGGACCGCCGTCCCGCCGTCCGTCTCCGCAGGAGCGCCCTGCGATTCCGCCACTACCGGAGCCGGCCGAGCGCAAGCGACCACGCCGGCCAGAAGTAGAAGGCGCACGCCAGCGTCGAGCTTGAGGCTCGCGCCCCACCCACCTGCAGTGGTGGGTCTTCGGCCCTCGTTGAATCGACGGATCATCAATCGAACAACGCTCGACAGCCATGTCTTCATCGCCGGGGGACGATAGGCGAAGCGACGCGGCGATGGGACGACGAGGCTGTGGTCACCGAGCCGAGGCGAGCGTCCCGCATCGACGACGTAGGGCGCGCCCGACAAAGTCGGCCCCAACAGACACTGTCGTTTCCGTTTCCCGACAGTGGATCGAGGCTACTTTTGCAGCTTGCTACGATCGTCGTAAGAATCCACAGACGGCAGGAGAACGGACCCCTGCAATTCCAGCGTTTTTCGACGGTTCGGCTCTGACCGACGGTGTCGTTGGCTCGGCCCGACAGTTGCTGAGGCGCGGGCGTGCATCGCCCTCGCTTCGACCTCGGTATTCGAAACCTCATCCCTGACTGGAAAGCGCTCTTCTCACGCCAACACCTCGGTGCCGACCTCGGCGCCGGGCTGACGGTGGCGTGCATTGCCATCCCCTTGTCACTCGCGATCGCCCTTGCATCGGGCGTCGCCCCCGCTGTCGGCCTCGTCACCGCCATCATCGCCGGGATCGTTTGCGGCGTCTTCGGCGGTACTCCGCTCCAGGTGAGCGGGCCTGCCGCCGCGATGGCCGTGCTCATTGCCTCGCTCATCCAGCAGCATGGCCTCCTCGGGCTGCTCCTGGTCGGCATCGGGTGTGGGCTCCTTCAGGTCGCCACCGGGGTTTTGGGGCTCGGTCGCTTCGTCCGGCTCGTCCCCCTCCCCGTCGTCGAGGGATTCACCGCGGGCATCGGCGCCATCATCCTCATCGGCCAGCTCCCCCGAGCGCTGGGGCTCCCGCCTCCCGACCAGTCACACGTTTTCAGTGTCTTCAGCCACATCGCCGAGCTCGCTCATCAAGCGAAGCCGGCCGCCGTCGGCGTAACGCTGCTCACGCTCGCCATCATCTTCCTCGTCCCGCGAGTGACGAAGCGCGTCCCGTCTCAGCTCGTCGGAGTCGTCGCGGCAACGCTTGCCACGGTGGCCCTCGGGCTCGATACCGCCGTCATCGGCACGATCCCGCGCTCACTCCCGCTGCCGAGCCTCCCGGAGATCCCCTCCGACCTCCGCCTCGGCCCCATCGTGGGCTCGACGTTCGTCGTCTTCGCGCTGGCCTCACTCGAGACCCTCCTTTCCTCCTCGGCCGTCGACCGCCAAGCCTCGGACCAGAAGAGGAGCGATCCGGATCAGGAGCTCATCGGGCAGGGGCTCGGCAACATCGCGAGCGCCCTGTTCGGCGGAATTCCGGTGACCGGCGTCATCGCGCGGTCCGGAGCGAACATCCAGGCCGGCGCCAAGACGCGTCGCTCGGGCATCATCCACGCGATCGCGCTCATCCTCGCGGTCTTCGCGCTCGCGCCGCTGATCGAGCGCATCCCCGTCGCCGCCCTCGCGGGCGTCCTCTTCTCCGTCGCCATCCGGATGCTCAACCCGGCGACGTTCATGCACCTCTGGAAGCACTCGCGCTCGGACGGCATCGTCTACGCCGTCACGTTCGTCACGATCGTCTTCGTCGACCTTCTCGAAGGCGTGCAGTGGGGTGTCGTCGCCGCCCTCGCGATCGCGGCGATCCGGCTCGGGCGCCCCCGCATGGCGTTCCGCGCCGTCCCCCTCCGCGACCACCATCACTTCGCCTTCGAGGGTCCGCTCACGTTCCTCTCGTCGCTCGACCTCGACGGGGTCCGCCGTGAGCTCGGATCGCTCGAGCCGGGTCAGTGCGTCGTTTTCGATGCTCGCGACGTCACCACGATGGACGCTTCGGGTGTCGAGATCCTGGCCGGCCTCGTTGCCGATGCCCGCGGGCGCAAGCTGACTCCGATCGTGCTCGGCGTTCCGGGCGCCGAACGAGCGCAGGTCGCCGCCGCGATCACCAATGCCGAGTCGGTCATGGTCGACGACGAGCGCGGTCTCAGCGAGAAGCTCGGCGCGGGCGTCGCGATCGTCGATGCCCGACTGCGAGCAGGTGTCGAGCGCTTCCGCGCGACTGCACGTCCGCGCTACACGAACCTCTTCCAGCAGCTCGCCGAGGGCCAGGCACCTCACACGCTGTTCATCACGTGCTCGGATAGCCGCATCAATCCGAACCTGATCACGTCGATGGAGCCGGGCGAGCTCTTCATCGTGCGCGATGTCGGCAACCTGGTCGCTCCGGCGTCGGACATGCTTGCATCGCCGGCAGGCGCGGCGATCGACTACGCGGTCGGCATCCTCGGCGTGCAGAAGATCGTCGTGTGCGGCCACTCTGGCTGCGGCGCGGTGAAGGCGCTGCTCTCGGACGATCCGCTCCCGGCCGGGCTCAAGAACCTGCACGCGTGGCTCGAGACGACCGAAGCGCGCCAGCGACTCCGCAACCTGCCCGGTTCGCTTCACCCGGACGAGGTCGCGAAGATCAACGCGCTCGCGCAGCTCGATCGGCTCCGGAGCTATCCGGTCGTCGCCGAGAAGCTCGCGGCTGGCGAGCTCTCGCTCACGGCGTGGTACTTCGACCTGAAGAGCGGCGAGCTGGAGGAGTGGTCGACCGCGCTCCAGCGGTACGTGCCGGTCGGTACGGCGGAGGAACGCGCGTCGGCAAAGCGGCTCGTCGCGCACGAGGGCCTGCACGACCACGCTGCAGCGCAGTGAAAGCGTCCACGCGACCGCCGCGATTGTTCGGCAAGCCGAACGGTTCGGCCAGAGAGGGGCGCTAATCGGGGTACTCCGTGTACCCTATCAACGAGGTAGCGGGTGCTTCGAGGTGGAGGCTGCTTGGCGGCTTCCACCTCGGTGGCCCTCCGCCACCTCGGTCATGCCCCTCGAGCAACGTCCAACCAAGCCATCCGTTCGCCCGCCGAGGCGGGAGACGACGGGAGCTGCGCGACGAAACCGCCGAAAGCTCTTGGCGCTCGAGTCCGTGCAGGTCGCGCTCGGGATCGGGATCCTCGTCCTCGTGGCGCTCCGGGCAATCGTGACGATCGAGGACGATGCCGTCGCGTCCGCGCTCACGATTGGCGGCATGTTCGTGATGGTGCTGGTCGTCGTTGCGCTGCGCGTCCGGCTCGGACGAGAGACGCTCCGCCGCGAAGTGAAGGCACTCGAAGACCGCCGCGATCTCGAGGACCGCGAGGCGAGTGACCGCGCCGCGCCGGACTCGGGGCCTCGCCTCCGCGCTGCCGCTCGCCGCTCGATGGACACGCGCGGCCGAAACGGCATCTCCTCCGGGTAGAGCGTGACCCGAGGCTCGAGGTACGTGTCGCGAGGTCGGTTGCGCCGAGCGCGTTCCCCGACGCTGCCCATTCGGAGACCGGCACCGCGGAGCGCAGCGATTCCAGCCGCCGAACGAGCGCAGGAGCTCACGGCACCACGTTGCAGACGCTCTCGATGCTGATGTCGGCTGGCGCGGCGCCGCCGACGAATCGGATGCTGCCGTAAGCGCAGGAGCGCGGTTGCCCCGGCATGACACACCAGCCGCTCGCGCAGCCTTCGCAAGAGTCGGTTGGGTTGCTGCACCGCCTCGCGTCTTCGCCGGTCAGCTGCGTCACGTCGCAAGCGATCCCCGGCCAATCGTGATCGTCCCAAACCCCGGGGCGCTCGCACGGCCACACGCCGGATGCGCGGCCGTGAGGGATGTCCGTGTATTCGAGCGTAAAGGCGCGAATCCGGCACTCGGCGGAGCCATCGGCCCGCCGCGCGATCGTTCGATCGACGCAGCGCCGATCCGTCGAACCGACGTCGAACGGGAAGAGCGGGCCGTAGATCCCACGGTTGGCAGCCGCCCAGGCGGCGAGCCCCGACTTCCGATCATCCGAAGGCGCGAGGAAGATCATGAGGCGGAAGCCCTCCTGCGATGATGTGGCCTCGGGGAACGATGGCTCGGACGCCTCGTGGACGGTCGGATCTTCGCGCGCTGTCGCGAGGACGACGAGCTTCAACCTGTTCTCACGGAACGGCACGGCAGCGAGAGCGCGCTGAAGCGTCTCCAGCGCGTTCGTTGCATCGGGCGCCGTGGACGGAGCCTCGATGGCGTCCGTCACGGCTTCGGCGAAGGTAGCCGCCCCGGATGGGGTCGCCTTCCCTTCGCCCCAGGCGAGCCGCACGTCGTCGAGCGGAGAGCGGACGTGATGCTCGCCGACTTTCACGACGAACGCGCGCATGTCGACGGGCGACCATCGGCCTCCGGGCGCGCGTTGGAGCTCGCGGATCTCTTCCGTGAATGCCCGAGACAGCTTTTCGCGCAGCTCGAGGGATGCGGGCGCCCCGTCGACCACGAACAGGAGGTCCGTCGGAGGAGCATCGCGGAAGAGCCACGCAGACCTGCTCTGCATGACCTGCCCCTCGGTCACGGTGATGGACGGCTCCTCGGCGCAACCACCGAGCGCCAGGACGAGCATGGAGACGAGCACGACCACGCGAGACACCCCCACGCGGGCGCCGCTCTGCACGTCCCAAGCCATCGTCGCGCGGATCACGAAGCGCCGCTCCGGAAGCGAGAATGCGCGGAGATCGCTTCGCCGCCGATGACAACGACGGTGGCAACCCCCTCTGCACGCGTCAACCGGGTTGCCGGCCGCCCACGGCTGCGGCTCGTTGGGGCGCGAGCCCCGAGCTGAGCGCTACGGGCCGCGGGGCGTCTCGTCCGCGTTCGTGATCGCCTCGCCGGCAGGTCCGAAACGGCCGGCGAGGATACGGCCGCCGCCCTCGGCGACGTAGGCACCGTCACGCAGAAGCGGCCTGCCCTCGGCCTCGAGCCAGAAGTCTCCCGACCAGCCTTGGCCGTCGACGTTCATCGCGCTCACGCGGAGCATCGCCTCTCCGCGAGTGCCCTTCGCCCGCGTGTAGAGCGTCACGTAGTCCTTGCCCGTGAGGGCCGCGAGCGGGCTCCGCCGGAGCGTGCGCGTCGTCACGAGCGAGACCTTCACTGGGCCTCCGAGCGAACGGGCGACCTCGGGGCTCTCCTCGACGAGGCGTACGGTCGTCGCGATGGGCGGTGCCGAGACCGTGTAGCCGTAGTTGCCGAGACAGCCGCCGGCAAGAAGGCCAAACAGCCCGAGGAGGACGGGCCAGGCGGTGATCCGTCGGGCGCGGGGGCCAGGTTGCATCGATGACTCCGGGTGCATGGCAACGTCAGCGGGTCAGGGCGGGTCGAAGCTTGCTCGAGAGCGCCGCGAGCGGGAGAGGCGCAAAACCGAGACGAACCGCAAACCGCACCGAGCACCGAGCCCGCGGGGTGCGTCGGTTCGGGACATGGCTCCTTCCCATGTCCGCTCCCTGCACGTGCGCGAGCTCGATGCGGTCGATGATCAGTAGAGACAGCTGTTCTGCGAGTCCCAGACGTTGTTGGTCTCGATGCGCTCGGAGACCGAGGCCTTCGCGTCGGCGCGGACGCGCAGGTAGCGTTTGCCCGAGGTCGGTGAGAACGAGAGGGTGAGCGGCACGGACTCCCCCTTGGCGACCGCCACGCCCCAGGTCTCGGCAGACGCGAGCACCGCGTTGTTGGAGCACGAGACGACCTCGACGCGCGCGATCGACTTGCCGGCATCGACGAACGGGTCGACGTTCGCGAGCTCGAACGACGCCGAGGACGCGCCCTGGAACGTGGCCTTCTTGATGACGAGATCGGGCCGCGTGAAGAAGCTCGACGTACAGCTGTACGCCTGACCGGGCTTGCCCTGCCCGCGAATCTCCGCGTTCACCGGGAGGTCGGCGGCGAGCTTGATCGTGCCGCCGTCGCGGTCGCTCGAGCTCCACGAGACCGAGTAGCCCTTCGGGATCGTGGCGCCCGTCGTGTTCTTCAAAATGGGCGTCTTGGCGACGTCCTGCTGGGAACCTGGGTTCGAGCAGGCGAGCTTGATCTCGGTCCCCACCCCAGCGAACGCTCCGGGGGTGATGCGGATCTGCGCGTTCGCCTCACGCGATGCGCCTCCGAGCAGCGCGACGAGCGCCGCCCCCACGAACACCGAACACCCCGCCTTGACCGTGCTCTTACGACTCGACATGGCTGAACCCTTTTCCTTTCGTCTCGATTCTTCGTGCGCCCCGCTCGATTGCGTGCGCGCCGAGACTCAGTGCACGACCTCTGCCAGCCGCAGATCCCCGCAAACTGCCGACAATACGCGCTCCCGAACACCCGCGACGCCGCGCGCGCACGCTCCGCGCACGTGCACGCACGGTCCGCAATCGACCGCGGTTGCCTCGCCTCCATTTGTTCGGTGCTCACGCGACCGAGTCATGCGCGAGCTGTCACGTCGCGACGCCATCGAAGACCGGGTCGACGATCACGAAGACCGCGCTCGCCCCGCTCCACGGCGCGACCGTGCCGTCACCGACCTCGGCTCGACCGTCCCACCCATCCCCGATCGCCGCGTCTTCCAGAATCGCGAATCCCCCGGCGCCGCTACGAGCTACGGCCTGTAGCCACAGACAGCCTCGATGTCGGCCGCCACGTTGGGCATCTGGACGAGCCCCGCGCCGTGCTGTCGTGCGGCGTAGTCGACCTCGATGGTCGGATTCTCCCGAGCATCCTGCGGCGAGAGCGCCACGCAATACGCCCCCGGCTCCTCCGGGAGACGCGCGCGATGGTCGAAGCATGCTTGCGAAGAGCCTGCGTCCACTTCGTGCCCGTCCCCATCGAGCACGTGGAAGTCGAGCCCACGAATCGCGCCGCTGAAGCCGACCTCCCCATCCCCCTTCGTGAAGTCACGCGGCGTGTCGAGCTCGCGTTGCTCCACGCGAACACGGACCGCAACCACCCTGGTCCGAGCTCCGAAGGTGAACGTCGTTGAGCTCCGATGCTCGAGGATGGGTGCGTCGCGACAGGCCCTCGAGACCGCGATCGGGACGGCTGGCCGACTAAGCTCTCCGCCAGTCCCCCTCGCCTCGGGGCGACGCGGAGGCGTACACGCGACGAGCACGAGAACGCCGAGAAGCGCGACCCACCGCATGCGCTTCGGACGAGGCTCGAGCTGGGGGTATTCACTTGGTGCCCCCTCCCCGCGCGGCTTGCGCCGCGCGGCCTCCCCCTTATCCGTGCTCGGCCCTTCGGGCCTGCGCGCGGATGGGGGAGGACGCTTCGGCTCAGAACTGCGCTCGTGCTCCTCGGCCGAACGACGCACGCGCCTCGCGCCTACTCGCAGTCGGCCAAAGCGCGGGTTGTCGAGTGCGCCGTTCGTTCACCGCGTGCCTTCGTGCCTGGGGCTCGCGCGTCGCGACGTGCACCACCCGCCGGCGCATCCGCGCGCCGAGCCCTCGAATCCCCCACGGTCACGTGACCGGCGCATGGCCGTCTCCGGGAGAGTCGCTCGCGGTTCATCGACGCAGCTGCCGCGGCACGACGCGCAGCGACGGAAGTGCTGGAGAGCCGGTTGTCAGCGCGCGCAACGGAATCCGAGGTCCGCGCTCCTCTCCCCGCCGAAACTCGTCGAACCGCGCGAACGAAACGCCCCTCCCGTCGCGGGATCACGAACGATGACCCGATCGAACTCGATGCAGTCATCCTCCATGCACGTCGGCGACCGAGTCCATTCCCACACGCCGCTCGTCACGACATCGCGCCCGGCAACGTCGACGCGTTTCGTCTCCGCATCAAAAACGAGTACCTCCTCTGCTCGAGGCAGCTCGACAGTATCGCGTGGCGGATGGAAACGCAGCGCCGAGAACCACTCTTGCTCCGTCGGCAAGCGTTTGCCCGCCCACGCGCAATAGTGCGCGGCGTCGATCCACCGCACGCAGTTCATGGGAAATGCGCGTCGGTTCGACTCGAGCGCATTGCAGGCGGCCGCTCGACGATACTCGCCGCGATGGACAACCATGCCGTCGCCCGGAGCGAAGCTGTCACAACGTCGCGCGCGGACGCAGGCGTCGTACTCCTCGACGGTGACGACGTGCGGGTCGACCATCGTCGCCGGCGGCAGTGGCTTCGCGGAATCCGGCTCGTCGCCGTCGAGCGCGTCGATGCGACGAGCGACAAGCCTTCCAGCATCGGGCCACACGGGGTCGAACTCGGCTTCGATCGCGACGAGCGCACCGTTGCACGCCCTCGTCGCGCCCCGCTCGTCGATCGCTTCGTCGAGCTTCACCCAAAGCCGAACAAACCGTCCCTTCGCGCCTACCGGGACAAGCGAGTGGTTCTCGTACTCCAGGCTGAGTCTGCCGACCATGCGCACCGTCCGTCCCTCGAAAGCGACGGGATCATCCACGAGCTCGCGCCATCCGACCCGGCGTACCCCCGGGGTCCGCTGACCGAGGTGACACATGGCGCGATCGTCGACGATGCCCGACACCTTCGGCCTGGAGCACGCGACGGCCCCAACGAGCGCAAAGCCAACGAACGCAGCGCGGCGGCCCACGATGGAACTCTAACTCAACGTGTCGGCCCACGGGCGTCGAGGCATGCAGCACTGGCCGGCGCGCCCACGCGCCGAGCTTCGTGGCGCGCACGTTCCGCGCCGCCAAGACGGCCACGCGCGCTCGATCTCTCAAACCACCTACAGTCACGTCACGGCGCATTGCCGTCGCCAGACGACGCTCGCAACCGACAAGATCAGTCACCGCTCAGCGAAGCCGAGCGGTGACGCTCTTGAAGCGATCACTCCTCGTCGACGGCCGCCAGCGAGGGCGACGGCTGTGGGATCGGCGGGGTCGCGCGAACGGTCATGCGCTCACCGGCCTGCGCATCGGTACGCCGCGCGTCACTGCGCACACGGTCCGAGCACGCCGTCGGGGCTGCGAACCGGGTCACACCGCTGGGGGTCCGGTGAAGGTCTGAACCAGCTCGCCGTGATGCATGAGATTGAAATCCGGGTCCACCAGCGCAAGAAACTCGGTGAACGCGGGTGCTTTCGCGAAGTCCTCCATGCCGCGGATCGCCTCGGCCATGCTGTTCCACTCGACGACGTCGATCCAGACGTCTTGCTTGACGTCGTGGTACGTGCGCCTCTCCTTGAATCCGGGCGCCGTTCTCAAGAAGTCGTTGAGCGTCTCCATCATGCGCCTGGCAGCTTCGTGGCTGACGTCCTTGCGAAAGCGATAGATCGGGATCTCGTACGCCATGGTTCTCCTCATTGGTATCGGGCCACGAGCGTGGGAGACGCTCGCTCCGTCCCGGCAGATATGACACTGTCCTCCTGACAGAAGCCGTCAGGAGCCGGCACGAGGACGCGAGCTCGACGATGCGTGTGACGAGGTTGTTCAAGGTGCTGGACCGTCTGCGCGGCCTTCGCCGCCCGCGGACTGCCGAGGCGCTGGCGGAGGATCTCGGCGTCTCGGTGCGCACGGTCTATCGCGACATCGCCACGCTCCAGTCGATCGGTGCGCCGATCGAGGGTCAAGCCGGCATCGGGTACATGCTCCGCAGAGGGTTCTTCCTCCCCCCGCTCTCGTTCGACCCGGACGAGCTCGAGTCTTTGATCCTGGGCACGCGCATCGTGGCCGCGCGCGGCGATCCCGAGCTGGCCGCCGCCGCGAGACGTGCCTCGGCGAAGATCGCTCACGTCCTCGGCAGCACGGGGAGGTCGACACGTCTCCCGCTCCACGCTGCTCCACTGTCGCGCGCGACGAACGCCGACGAGACCCGTGCGCTGCGCCTCGTGCGTCACGCCATCCGCAGCCGCGAGATCCTCCACGTGGTCTATCGCGATTCGAAGGAGCGCACGACCGAGCGGCACCTCCGACCGGTCGGGCTGACGGCCTTCGACGTGGTGTGGTTGGTAACCGCCTGGTGCGAGTCGCGCGAGGACTTTCGCAGCTTCCGCCTCGACCGCTTCGTATCTTTGCGAGCGACCGGCCAGCGGTTCCGCGACGAACCCGGCAAGCTCTTCGAGGACTTCCTGGCGCGCATGAACACGACGCTCTGAAGGGGCCCTCCCCGCGCGGCTTGTTGCCCCTCCCCGCGCGGCTTCGCCGCGCGGCCTCCCCCTTATCCGTGCTCGGCCCTTCGGGCCTGCGCGCGGATGGGGGAGGACGCCTTGGGTCAGCGGCCACGCTCTCGTCCTTTTCCACGGTGCGAGTACGATGACCTCCCAATGGGGGCACATCACTGGTCACTGGTCATCGCGCTCGGGGCGCTCGCGTGTACGGCATCGACGACCGCCGATCCGCCGACGGCGAGCACGCACGCGGCGGAGCGTTCACCAGCAGTTGAGGAAATCCTCCGCCGCATGAGCGAACGTTATGCGAGCGCAAAGACCTACCGCGACGACGGCACCCTCCACAGCAAGATTGGCGATGCTCGTTCCGTAACGCGAGTTCGCACGCTGTGGATCGCCCCCGACCAACTCGCGTTCGAGGCGCTGCGCGAACACGACCGATACTTCGATCCAACCCGCATTCTCATCACGAGCCGAGGTGACTCGACGCGCACGCTCTTCCTCGGGCGAATTCGCGAAGAGCCTTCGCTCGACGATGCCCTCTACGCGATGCAGGGCGTCTCGCAGGGAACGACCGGGCTCGCGCCGCGCTGGCTGCTCGAACGCGGATGCCGCCTGTCCGCGAGGTACGTCCTCGATGGACAAGAGCCGTGCGGGAGTTCGATCTGCTTCAAGCTCGTCGGAGATCTCCGCGGCTACACCGTGACGCTCGACATCGACACGACGACCTTTGCGCTCCGTCGGTATCGGTCGCGAGGGACGCTCCAGCTCGACGAAGCCAACGCACGGAAGCGCATCGAAGCCATGCCATCCAGCCTCCGTGCTGGACGCACGGACGACGCCTTGCTGGAGTCGCTCACCAAGCCCGTCGACGTCGAGGACGACCTCGTGATCGCCCCGGTGTTCGACGCTCCGATCACGCCCGCCGACCTCGACCAGCTTGCCCCCTGACGGGTTGCCTACTCGCCCATCAGGACGCCTAGGGACCGGCGCGTCCGCGCGCCGAGCTTCGTGGCGCGCACGTTCCGCGCCGCGCGCGGTGCGCGTCATCGCCAAACCTCCCTCGTCCACGAGCGCGCGCGTCACGGAACCTGCGCGAAGGGACTTCGCTCGGCGCGCGAACGCGCCGGCCTCGTGGAGCTATTCATGTTCGCTCGGTCCCTCGTTTCTCCTCACCAGGCGCAGCTTCTCGAGGAGCGCGCTCACCGCATGCGCTGCACTCCAACACGCTCCGAGGAGTGGCTCTGGCGCCGCCTCGCCGGCTCAAAGACCGGCTTCGCCTTCCGCAGGCAACTCGTCATCGGTCCCCACATCACCGACTTCGCCTGCACAAAGGTCCGCCTCGTCGTCGAAGTCGACGGCGCCTATCACGAGGACCGAGCCCGCCCCGATGCGCGCCGTGACCGGAAGCTCGCAGACCTAGGCTGGTCCGTCCTCCGCGTCCCCGACCGCCTCGTCTTCGACGATCTCGATGCCGTCGTCGCCAAAGCCTCGGCGCTCCGCCGTTGAGACCGAACACGAGCGAGCTCAAATCGACGAGGCGGCGTCGGGGAGTCGGTCCCTCGCACCCGCACAAGGAGCGGACGACAACCTCGTAAGTCGGAAGACGCCGGCAAGCGACGGCCACGCGCGCTCGATGCCTCAACCCCCACCGTCACGTCACGGCGCGTTGCCGTCGCCGGAACAAACTCGCAGTCGGCAAGACCGCGACGCGGGTGCGAGGGGCCGGCTCCCCGGCGACGCCGGTGTAACAGCAGCGGAGAGACGTGAACGAAGATGAGGGAGGAGGCAGGAGGGCGCGGAGAGAGGCGGAGAGAAGAGAGCGGAAAGAGCAGAGGCGGAGAGAAGAGAGCAGAGAGAGCAGAGAGCAGAGAGCAGAGAGCAGAGAGCAGAGAGCAGAGAGCAGAGAGCAGAGAGCAGAGAGCAGAAAGCAGAAAGCAGAAAGCAGAAAGCAGAGAGCAGAGAGCAGAGAGCAAACAAAACAGCGACGCCGCGATCCCGAAGAACCGCGGCGCCTCTGAGTCACCCACCGCTCAGCCAGGCGAAGCCAAGCCGAGCGGTGAGCACTGTCCGAGGATTACTCCTCGTTGACCGCCGCCAGCGAAGGCGGGGGCTGCGGGATCGGCGGGGCCGGAGCGTAACGCGCTCCCTCCTGCTCGATCACCTCGCCCTCGACCACGAGGTTGAGGCCCTTGTACGCCGCGAGGCCCGTGCCGGCCGGGATGAGACGTCCCATGATGACGTTCTCCTTCAGGCCGCGCAGCGTGTCCGTCTTGCCGTTGATCGCCGCTTCCGTGAGGACCTTGGTGGTCTCCTGGAAGGACGAGGCGGAGATGAACGACTCCGTCGAGAGCGACGCCTTCGTGATGCCGAGGAGGAGCGGCTCGGCGATGCCGGGCTTGCCGCCGCGCTCGATCACGCGAGAGTTCTCGCGCTCGAACAGGTGCTTCTCCACGTTCTCGTCGACGAGGAAGCTCGTGTCACCGACGTCCTTGATGCGCACGCGGCGCAGCATCTGACGAACGATGACCTCGATGTGCTTGTCGTTGATGGCGACGCCCTGCAGGCGGTAGACCTGCTGGATCTCGTTGACGAGGTACGCCGCGAGCTCCTTCTCGCCCTTGACGCGAAGGATGTCGTGCGGGTTCGCCGGCCCGTCCTGCAGCGGCTCGCCCGCGCGGACGCGGTCACCGGGCTGGACGTGGATGTGCTTGCCCTTCGGGATCAGGTACTCGCGCGCCTGGTCGTTCAGCGGCTGGCCGTCGTGGCTGAACGGCGTGATGACGACCTTGCGCTTGCCCTTCGTGTCCTTGCCGAACGAGACCTCGCCGTCGATCTCCGCGATGATCGCGTGATCCTTCGGCTTGCGGGCCTCGAAGAGCTCGGCGACGCGGGGAAGACCACCGGTGATGTCCTGGGTCTTCGTGCTCTCGCGCGGGATCTTCGAGATGACGTCGCCCGGCTCGAGGAGGTCGCCGTCCTGGACAACGATGTTCGCGCCGACCGGGAGGAGGTAACGCGCCTCGAGGGTGCTGTTCGGCAGCTTCATCGTGTCACCCGTCTCCGGGTGCTTGAGGCTGACGCGCGGACGGAGATCCGCGGCGCGCGACTCGATGACGACCTTGCGCGAGAGGCCGGTGACCTCGTCGAGCTTCTCGATCATCGTGACGCCCTCGACGATGTCGCCGAACTTCGCGATACCGCCGACCTCGGTGAGGATGACGTTCGCGAAGGCGTCCCACTCCGCGAGGAGCTGGCCCGGCTTCACCTTGTCGCCCTCGGTGCACTTGAGCACCGCGCCGTAGACGAGGCGGTGGTGCTCGCGCTCGCGGCCGGTGTCGTCGACGATCACGAGCTCGCCGTGGCGGTTCATGACCGTGATGCTGCCGTCACGACGCTTCGCGAGGTTCGCGCCGCGGATGCGGACGAAGCCTTCGGTGCGCGCCTCGATCGAGGACTGCTCGATCTTGCCGCGCGCCGCCGCTCCACCGATGTGGAACGTGCGCATCGTGAGCTGGGTGCCCGGCTCGCCGATCGACTGGCTGGCGATGATGCCGATCGCCTCGCCGATGTTGACCTTGTAGCCGCGCGCGAGGTCGCGTCCGTAGCACTTGGCGCAGACGCCGCGACGGGTCTGGCAGGTGAGCACGGAGCGGATGACGATCTCTTCGATGCCCGCCTCTTCGATGGAGAAGACGAGAGCCTCTTCGAGCTCGGTGTTCGCCGGGACGATGACCTCGCCCGTGAGCGGGTCGACGACGTCCTCCAGCGCGACGCGGCCGAGGATACGGTCGCCGAGCGGCTGGATGACCTCGCCTGCGTCCTCGAGCTTCGTCACGCGGATGCCGTCGAGCGTTCCGCAGTCGAACTCGGCGATGACGGCGTCCTGCGCGACGTCGACGAGACGACGCGTGAGGTAACCGGAGTTCGCCGTCTTGAGCGCGGTGTCCGCGAGGCCCTTACGCGCGCCGTGCGTCGAGATGAAGTACTCGAGAACGGAGAGACCTTCGCGGAAGTTCGCCTTGATCGGGTTCTCGATGATCTCGCCCGAGGGCTTGGCCATGAGACCGCGCATAGCGGCGAGCTGACGGATCTGCTGCGTGCTACCGCGCGCTCCGGAGTCCGCCATGATGTAGATCGAGTTGAAGCTGGGCTCGACCTGCTCCTTCCCGGTCTCGGGATCGGTGACGGTCTCCTTGCCGATGACCGTCATCATTTCGGCGGTGACCTTGTCGGCGACGCCGGCCCAGATGTCGACGATCTTGTTGTACCGCTCGCCATCCGTGATCAGACCTTCCTGGTACTGATCGATGACGCGCTGGACCTCTTCCTGGGCCTCGCCGAGGAGGACGGCCTTCGCGTCCGGGATGACCATGTGGTCCATGCAGATCGAGACGCCGGCCTTGGTCGCGTGCTCGTAGCCGAGCGAGCGGAGGCGGTCGGCGAGGAGGACGGTCGCCTTGTTGCGGTGCTTGCGGTAGCAGGCATCGATCAGGGTCGAGAGCGCCTTCTTGTCGAGCGTCTTGTTGACCAGCTTGAACGGCAGGCCCTTCGGGACGATCTCCGAGATGAGGCAGCGACCGACGGTGGTGTCGACCGTGATGCGCTCGCCGGTCTCGGGGTCGATCACGCGGACACGGATGCCCGTGTGGATCGTGACCTCGCCGTTGTCGTAGGCCATGCGGACTTCTTCGGGGTTCGAGTAGACACCCTTCAGATAGCCGCCTTCGACCTTGCCCTGCTTCGACACCTCGAGCGTGCCCGGGCGGTAGCAACCCTTCGCGAACTTCTTCTCGCGGGTCGCGTAGTAGAGCCCGAGGACGATGTCCTGCGTCGGGTTGATGATCGGCTTGCCGCTCGCGGGCGAGAGGATGTTGTTCGTGCTCATCATGAGCACGCGCGCTTCCATCTGCGCCTCGACCGAGAGGGGCACGTGGACGGCCATCTGGTCACCGTCGAAGTCGGCGTTGAACGCCGCACAGACGAGCGGGTGAAGCTGGATGGCCTTGCCCTCGATGAGCACCGGCTCGAACGCCTGGATACCGAGGCGGTGGAGCGTCGGCGCGCGGTTCAGGAGGACCGGGTGCTCGGAGACGACCTCCTCGAGGATGTCGAACACCTCGGGGCGCTCCTTCTCCACCATCTTCTTCGCAGACTTGATGGTGTTGACGTAGCCGCGCTCTTCGAGCTTGTTGTAGATGAACGGCTTGAAGAGCTCGAGCGCCATCTTGGTCGGCAGACCGCACTGGTGCAGCTTGAGCGCGGGGCCGACGACGATGACCGAACGGCCCGAGTAGTCGACGCGCTTGCCGAGGAGGTTCTGGCGGAAGCGGCCCTGCTTGCCCTTCAGCATGTCGCTGAGGGACTTGAGCGGGCGCTTGTTCGGACCGGTGATCGTCTTGCCGCGGCGGCCGTTGTCGAACAGGGCGTCGACGGCCTCCTGGAGCATGCGGCGCTCGTTCCGGATGATGATCTCCGGAGCGTTGAGCTCGAGCAGGCGCTTCAGGCGGTTGTTGCGGTTGATGACGCGGCGGTAGAGGTCGTTGAGGTCCGACGTGGCGAAGCGGCCGCCGTCGAGCGGAACGAGCGGACGGAGATCCGGCGGGAGCACCGGGATGACCGTGAGCATCATCCACTCCGGACGGTTGCCGGACTCGCGGAAGGCCTCGGTGACCTTGAGGCGCTTGACGATCTTCTTGCGCTTGGCCTCGCTGGTGGCCGTGCGCATCTCCTGACGGAGCGTCTCGCACATCTGGTGGACGTCGACGCTCTTGAGCATCTCGAGGACGGCTTCGCCGCCCATGCCCGCCTGGAACTTGTCGTCGCCGTACTCGTCCTGGAGCTGCATGTAGCGATCCTCGGAGAGGAGCTCGCCACGCGAGAGGGCCGTCTCCTTCGGATCGATGACGATGTAGGCCTCGCAGTAGAGGACCTTCTCGAGGTCCTTCAGCGAGATGTCGAGGATGTTACCGATGCGGCTCGGGAGGCTCTTCAGGAACCAGATGTGAGCAACGGGCGTGGCCAGGTTGATGTGGCCGAGGCGCTCGCGGCGCACCTTGCTCTGAATGACCTCGACACCGCACTTCTCGCAGACGATGCCACGGTGCTTCATGCGCTTGTACTTGCCGCAGTTGCACTCGTAGTCCTTCACCGGTCCGAAGATCTTCGCGCAGAAGAGTCCGTCGCGCTCCGGCTTGAAGGTTCGGTAGTTGATCGTCTCGGGCTTCTTGACCTCACCGTGCGACCACTCGCGGATCTTCTCGGGGCTCGCGAGCGAAATGCGGATCGCGCTGAAGGACAGCGGATCCTTGGGCTTCTCGAAGAAGCTGAAGATGTCGCGCATCGGGGTGCCTTTCCTATCGGGTACTTCTGAAGATGGATACTTCTAAAGGGGCCGGATTCGAGAGGAGCGGAGGGGGAGAGGCGAGGGTCTCGCCCCTCCCCGGTCGCGTCACTCTTCGGCGGCCGCGTCGGTCGCGCGAACCTGTCCCGGCTCGAGGAGCTCGATGTTCAGGCAGAGCGCCTGGAGCTCCTTGATGAGGACGTTGAAGGACTCGGGGAGGCCCGGCTCGAGCGTGTACTCGCCCTTCACGATGGCTTCGTACATGCGCGTGCGGCCCATGACGTCGTCGCTCTTGACGGTGAGGAACTCCTGGAGCGCGTAGGCCGTCCCGTAGGCCTCCATCGCCCAGACTTCCATTTCGCCGAGACGCTGACCGCCGAACTGGGCCTTTCCACCGAGCGGCTGCTGGGTGACGAGCGAGTACGGACCGATCGAGCGCGCGTGGATCTTGTCGTCGACGAGGTGGTGCAGCTTGAGGACGTACATGACGCCCACCGTGACCTCCTGGTCGAACGCTTCACCGCTGCGGCCGTCGAAGAGCACCGCCTGGCCGCTGGTCGGGAGACCGGCGAGCGCGAGGGCGCTCTTGATATCCGCCTCGGGCGCGCCGTCGAAGACCGGCGAGGCGAAGTGGACGCCCTTGCGAAGCTTGTTCGCAACCTGACGCGCTTCCTCCTGCGTCAGCTTCGAGAGCATCTTCGCGATGTCCTTGTCGCCGTCGAAGATCTTGACGATCTGCGCCTTGAGCTCCGCATCGCTGTACTTCTCGTCCAGCATCCTCTGGAGCTGCCAGCCGAGCGCGAGACCACCCATACCGAGGTGGGTCTCGAGGATCTGACCGACGTTCATGCGGCTCGGAACGCCGAGCGGGTTGAGCACGATGTCGACCGGGCGGCCGTCCTGCGTGTACGGCATGTCCTCTTCGGCCATGATGCGCGAGACGACACCCTTGTTACCGTGGCGTCCGGCCATCTTGTCGCCGACCTGGAGCTTGCGCTTGATGGCGATGTAGACCTTCACCATCTTGATCACGCCCGGCGGAAGCTCGTCGCCCTTCGAGAGGCGATCGATCTTGTCGCGGAAGTGCTCCTCACGGACGCGGATGATCTCCTCGAGCTCGTTGAGCTTCGCGGCGATGTCCTCGGCGTCCTCGACCGGGAGCTCGCCCCAGTACTTGCGCGGCACCTCGTCGAGGCCGGCCTCGTCCATGACCTGGCCCTTCTGGAGGAGGACCTTGCCCTTGTCGTCGACGAGCTTGCCGTTCGTGGTCTGACCGACGAGCTTCTTCTTCAGGCCGCGGAAGAACGAGTCGCGGAGGATCTTGATCTCCTCGTCGCGCTGGCGCTCGAGGCGATCCTTCTCCTGGGTCTCGATCGAGACCGCACGCTCGTCCTTCTCGGTGCCCTTACGAGCGAAGATGCGCGCGTTGATGACGATGCCGCTGACGCCCGGCGGGACGCGCAGCGAGCTGTCACGGACGTCGCCCGCCTTCTCGCCGAAGATCGCCCGGAGGAGCTTCTCTTCGGGGGAGAGCTGGGTCTCGCCCTTCGGCGTGATCTTGCCGACGAGGATGTCTCCCGGCTTCACCTCGGCGCCGATGCGGACGATGCCGCTCTCGTCGAGGTCCTTGAGGGCCTCTTCGCCGACGTTCGGGATGTCGCGGGTGACCTCTTCCTTGCCGAGCTTCGTGTCGCGGGCGACGCACTCGAACTCCTCGATGTGGATCGAGGTGAAGACGTCATCCTTCGCGATGCGCTCGCTGACGAGGATCGAGTCCTCGAAGTTGTAGCCCTGCCACGGCATGAACGCGACGAGCACGTTCTGACCGAGCGCGAGCTCGCCCATGTCGGTCGAGGGACCGTCCGCGAGGACGTCGCCCGCCTTCACCTTCTCGCCAGCGCGGACGATCGGCTTCTGATTGAAGCAGGTCGACTGGTTCGAGCGCTGGAACTTGTAGAGCTGGTAGATGTCGGGGATCTCGGCCTTGTCCGACTCGGGACGAACGACGATGCGCGAGGCGTCGACGCTCTCGATGATGCCGTCGCGCTTGGCGACGACGCACACGCCGGAGTCACGAGCGAGCTTGCCTTCCATGCCGGTGCCGACGAGCGGCGCCCAGCTACGGACGAGCGGAACGGCCTGACGCTGCATGTTCGCGCCCATGAGCGCGCGGTTCGCGTCGTCGTGCTCGAGGAACGGAACGAGGGCCGCTGCGACGGACACCATCTGGTTCGGCGCGACGTCCATGAGCTGGACCATGTCGGGCGGGACCATCTGGAAGTCACCGTTCAGACGAACGGAGACGAGCGACTCCTTGAACTTGCCCTTGTCGTCGAGGTCGGCCGAGGCCTGGGCGATGAACTTCGCCTCTTCCTCGAGCGCCGAGAACCAGTTCACCTCGTCCTGCGCCTTGCCGTCGCCGGCGCGGCGGTACGGCGTCTCGACGAAGCCGTACTCATTGACGCGCGCGAACGTGGAGAGCGACGCGATGAGACCGATGTTCGGACCTTCAGGGGTCTCGATCGGGCAGATACGACCGTAGTGGGTCGGGTGGACGTCGCGGACTTCGAAGCCCGCGCGCTCGCGCGTGAGACCGCCGGGTCCGAGCGCGGAGAGACGACGCTTGTGCGTGACCTCCGAGAGCGGGTTCGTCTGGTCCATGAACTGCGAGAGCTGCGAGCTGCCGAAGTACTCCTTCACCACCGCGGAGACGGGCTTCGCGTTGATGAGGTCGTGCGGCATGAGCGTGTCGATCTCCTGAGACATCGACATGCGCTCCTTGATGGCGCGCTCCATGCGGACCAGACCGATGCGGTACTGGTTCTCCATCAGCTCACCGACCGCGCGAACGCGGCGGTTACCGAGGTGGTCGATGTCGTCGACCGAGCCGCGACCGTTCTTGAGCTCGATGAGGTGGCGGACGGTCTCGAGGATGTCCTGCGCGGTGAGGACCTGCGTATCGAGCGCGGGGCGCTGCTCCTCGGGAAGATCCTTGTAGAACTTGTAGTTCAACTTGAGGCGACCGACCTTCGAGAGGTCGTAGCGCTCCGGGTTGAAGAACAGGTTGTGGAAGAGGGTCTTCGCAGTCTCGAGCGTCGGCGGATCACCCGGGCGGAGGCGCCGGTAGATCTCCATGATCGCGTCTTCGGTCGTCTTGACCTTCTCGGCGAGCAGCGTGTCGCGGAGGTAGCTGCCGACGTTGAGGCCGTCGATGAAGAGGATCTTGAACTGCTCGATGCCCGCCTCGCGGAGCTTCTCGAGCTTGTCGGCGGTCACTTCCTCGTTGACCTCGATGATGACTTCGCCGGTCTCCTTGTCGACGACGTCGTGCGCCGCGACCTTGCCCGCGAGGTCCTCGACTTCAGCCGGGAGGCGATCGACCTTCGCCTCCTTCAGCTTCTTCATCGCGGCCTTGGTGAACTTCGTGTTCTTCTTGACGATGGTCTCCGAGCCGACCTTGATGTCACGCGTCGAGCGCTGACCCGCGAGGAGGTCGTACTCGACCGACTTGGCGAGCTTGCCGCCCTTCTCGAGGTAGACCGTCTCGGTGTTGTAGAAGTAGTTGAGCAGGTCCTGCGTGCTGTAGCCGAGTGCACGGAGGAGGACCGTCGCGTGCATCTTCCGGCGGCGGTCGATGCGGACGTAGATGATGTCCTTGGGGTCGAACTCGAAGTCGAGCCACGAGCCGCGGTACGGGATGACGCGCGCGCTATAGAGGAGCTTGCCGCTCGAGTGGGTCTTGCCCTTGTCGTGATCGAAGAAGACGCCGGGGCTGCGGTGGAGCTGGCTGACGACGACGCGCTCGGTACCGTTGATGATGAAGGTACCGGTATCCGTCATGAGCGGGATCTCACCGAAGTAGACCTCCTGCTCCTTGATGTCGCGGACGATCCTCTCGCCACCATCACGGGTGTCGTAGATCATCAGCTGGGTCGTCACCTTGATCGGCGCCGCGAACGTCATGCCGCGCTGCCGGCACTCGTCGACGTCGTACTTCGGCTTCTCGAGGTTGTAGGAGACGAAGACGAGCTCGCTCGTCCCGTTGAAGTCCTTGATCGGGAAGACGCTGCGGAAGACCGCCTGAAGTCCCGTCTCCACGCGATCGTTCTGCGGGACGTTGGACTGCAGGAACTTGTCGTAAGACGACTTCTGGATGTCGATGAGGTTCGGCACCTCGATGACACGGGAGATCCGTCCCAGGTTCTTGCGGATGCGGAAGTTGGACTGGATAGCGGTCGCCATCGTTGCTCCTTGGGGCCTTTGGCGCAGGTCTGAGGGTCGCGACATCCCCCGGTGCTGCTGCCTCTTCCGGACGCTCGGCGGGTCCGGTTCGTGCGCGTCTCTGGGCAGGAAAAGAAGGAAGAGAAGAAGCTGCTGCTGCGGCTCGGAAGCCTAAGAAAGTTGGTACGAGAAATGCCGTATGGGCCGAGCGAAGGGACCTCTCCCTTCGCCGGCCCGCGGCGTCAATCAAAACCTTGCGAATTCAGTCACTCTTGGTTCGACCCGGGAAACTACGGGGGATCGGAGGGGGGCAAGGTGCCCATCGGGCCGCTCGTTTAGGCGGATGGAGCCCGGCGGGCAAGTACAGCAGCAAGAAAGCTAAAACGAAGGCGGGTTGCGAGGGGTTCAGCCTCGCAACCCGCGACACGACGGGCCTGCTTCCGCAGGCAGTGAGCTACTTGAGCTCGACCTTCGCGCCGGCCTCTTCGAGCTTCTTCTTGAAGTCCTCGGCCTCGGCCTTGGCAACGCCTTCCTTGAGATCCTTGGGCGCGCCCTCAACGAGGTCCTTCGCCTCCTTGAGGCCGAGGCCCGTGATCTCGCGGACGACCTTGATGACGTTGATCTTGTTCGCGCCGGACTCCTTGAGCACGACGGTGAACTCGGTCTGCGCCTCAGCGGCCGGAGCGGCAGCAGCGGCGGGGCCCGCGGCGGCGGCGACGGCAACCGGAGCGGCCTTGACGCCCCACTTGTCCTCGAGGGTCTTGATCAGCTCTGCGATCTGGATGACCGGGAGGTTGCTGAGGAAGTCGACGACCTGGTCCTTGGTGAGATCTGCCATTTTTAATTCTCCGTATTCGATTGAAGTCTGTCAGGGGGCCGAGGCTTCTGCGCCTCCGCCGGTTATCGTTCGGGGGCGCGAGGGCGCGTCCCCTTTGAAGCTGCTCAGCCCTTGTCGCCCTCGCGCTCCTTGGCGGAGAGCAGGTAGACGAAGTTCTGTGCGGGAGCGTTGAGGAGCATGACGAACTGCGAGAGCGGCGCCTGGAGGGTCGCGAGGAGCTGAGCGCGGAGCTCGTCCTTGCCCGGCATGTTCGCCAGCTGGTTCTCGACCGCGTTCGCGTCGAGCACCGAGCCGTCGATGAGGCCGGCCTTGACCTTGAGCTTCTCGCCAGCGTCGCCGGCGTCCTTCTTGAAGGCCTTGACGACCTTGGCGGCCGCTGAGGGGTCTTCGTAGCTCCAAGCGATGCCGGTCATGCCGACCAGGGCGTCGTCCAGCTTGCCGCTGTACGACGACTCCTTGAGGGCCTGCTTGACCAGCGTGTTCTTGACGACCTTGTACTCGACGCCGGCCTTGCGGAAGCTGGCGCGGAGCTTGGTCAGGTTCTCGACGTTGATCCCCTTGTAGTCGAGGAGGACCGCCGAGGTGGCCTTGTCGAACTTGCCCTTGACCTCGCCGATGAGCGTGTTCTTACCCTCACGGGTCGAAGATGCTGCGGCCATGATCAGCCTTCCTCCGCCCCGCCGATGAACTGACCCGGGTCAACCTTGACGCCGGGGCCCATCGTGGAGCTGATGGTGATGCTGCGGACGTACGTGCCCTTCGCGGTGGAAGGCTTCGCACGGACGAGCGCGGCGATGAGCGCCTTCGCGTTGTCCGCGAGCGCGTTGTCGGCGAACGAGACCTTGCCGATGCGGGCGTGGACGATGCCAGCCTTCTCGACGCGGTACTCGATCTTGCCGCCCTTCGCTTCGCGAACAGCGTTGCCGATGTCGAAGGTGACCGTGCCGACCTTGGGGTTCGGCATGAGGCCGCGAGGACCGAGGACGCGACCGAGCTTACCGACGGCGCCCATCATGTCGGGCGTCGCGATAACGCGATCGAAGTCCATGAATCCTTCGCTCACCTTCGCAACCATGTCGTCGCTTCCGGCGAAATCGGCGCCGGCCTCGCGGGCCTCGCGCTCCTTTTCACCCTTGGCGAACACGAGCACGCGCACCGTCTGACCGGTGCCGTGCGGGAGGACAAGCGCGCCGCGGACCATCTGGTCAGCGTGCTTGGGATTGACTCCCAAGCGGACGGCAATGTCCACCGTCTCGTCGAACTTGGCGAACTTCGCGCTCTTGACGAGCGCGCACGCCTCCTCGACCGTGTATTTGCGAGCGCGGTCGACTGCTTTCTCGACCTTCTCGCGGTTCTTGGACAGCTTCGGCAATGGGCCTCCTTGTCGGCTCTCTTGCGAGCCTCCCACCGTGGACCGGGCCATGCGGGCGGTGGTTCGAGAGGTTGTTCACGAAGACGGGCGAACCATTTCGCTCGTCGAAACTTGTCGCGGGGGACACGCCCCTGCGTTGCCCACGCGGGCGCCGCTCACCGTTGACGGCGAGCGGCCGCGCTCGGGCAACTCGGGTCACGCGACGATGTCGATCCCCATCGAACGTGCGGTGCCACGGATGATGCGGATCGCAGCTTCCGTGTCGGTGCAGTTCATGTCCTGGATCTTCTGCGCGGCGAGCTCGCGGACCTGCTTCTCCGTGACCTGGCCGACCTTGACCTTGTTCGGCTCCTTCGAGCCCGAACCCGGCTTCTTCACGGTCGACAGGCCGGCAGCCTTCTTGAGAAGGACGCTGACCGGAGGGGTCTTCAGGATGAACGTGAAGGAGCGGTCCGAGTAGACCGTGATCACCACGGGGATGATCATGTCGCCGCCCTGGGTCTTGGCGTTGAACTCCTTGCAGAAGCCCATGATGTTGACGCCGTGCTGACCGAGCGCGGGACCGACCGGCGGCGCGGGGTTCGCCTTGCCAGCGGGGAGCTGCAGCTTGATGTATCCGGTGATCTTCTTTGCCATGACTCGTCTCGCTCGCTCCTACGGTTGGCCGCCAGCGCTTCGGCGGGCCGTAGTGATGTCGCTTGGGGGACTCGACAGTTTTGGCTCTTGGGACACGGATGGCCCTGAGCCAGAACCGGGGGGCGGCTTATTAGGACAGATTTCGTGACAACGCCACTCCGGATGCACGTTTTTTGCCCGAACTCCGAGCTCAGCCACGTAGAGCCTGAAAATCAGGCACTTCGTGAGGGCCCGTGCGGCACGCTCACGGAGGAAAAATGACGACCGGTGCCGTTCCGGTCCTCGCCCGCGCGATAAATGGCTCGTCGTCGGCTGCCGGACGAAAGCTATTCCGCGGGCTCGTCCACGCGGTCACGACCCAGGATTTCGAGCACGCGCTCGGCGACCTGGACCAGGATCTGGTTGCACGGCTCGCAGCCACCTCCGCAGCAGCCGGGGTAACCGGCAGGGCCGCTCCGGATCAACGGGCGCACGCAGTCGCGATACCACGTCTCGAGGCCGAGCTCGTTGCTCGCCTGCTCGAGGGCAGCGTCGACCACGGGATCGCCCATGCCGCGAACCTAGCGCGTGCTCGCATGCCGCGCTCGCCCTTCTGCGGGCGGCAGCAGCAGCGGCGTATGTCGCACCGCGCGAGCGGCGCTCAGGCGCGCTTCTCGACCTGCGAGAAGTCGAGTTCGACCGGCGTAGCGCGGCCGAAGATCGAGACCTTCACCTTCAGCTTCTGCTTGTCGGGCTTCACTTCCTCGACCGTGCCGGAGAAGTTCGCGAACGCGCCGTCGATGACGCGGATCTCGTCGCCCACGTCGAAGTTCACGCGCGGCTTCGGCTTGACCGCGCCCTCCACCGTGCGGCGGCGCTGGTCCTCGATCTCCTGCGGGCGAACTTCCTGCGGGCGCTGGTTACCGATGAAGCCGGTGACCTTCGGAGTGTCCTTGACGAGGTGCCAGGCCTCCTCGCTCATGTCCATCTCGACGAAGATGTAGCCCGGGAGGCTCGTCTTCTGGCGGATGCGCTGCTTGCCGTTGCCGCGGGTCTCCTGAACGGTCTCGGTCGGGATGAGCACCTCGCCGAAGGCGGCTTCCTTGTTGTGCTCCTTGATCCGCTGGAGGAGGGCCTCTTTGACCTTGTTCTCGAAACCCGAGTAGGTCTGGATGACGTACCACTTCTTGGCCATGACGCGCTCCGCCGAAACCATAATAGACACTGCTACGCCGATCAGAACGTATAGATCTTGTCGGTGAGGAAGCCCCAGAACCGGTCCATGAGGGCAAAGAACACGGTCGCGAAGATCGTCGTCAAGACAACGACCGTCGTCGAGTTCGTGACCTCTTTGCGGCTCGGCCAGGTGACCTTCGAGAGCTCCTCGGCAACCTCGTTCACGTACTGACGCGCTTCAACCTTGCGCCAGTAGTAGACGGCGATCCCGACGCCGATGAGACCGGCGATCGGGAACAAGATCTCGTCCTGCGGCTCCCCGAGCTCGGGCTTCCACTGGCCGAGGCGGTACCAAGTGGCGTGCCCGATCTTTGCGACGAGGAACGCCGAAAGGAGCGCGCCGGCCATGTACGCGGCGTAGACGTAGCGTTGATAACCGAGCTGGATCGGGGATCCCGCCTCCTGCTCGTCGGCTTCCTTCGACTCGGCGTCGCTCGACTCCTCCGTGTCGGAGTCGGACTTTGCGCGGAGCTCGACCTCTTCGCCCGTGGCCTTGGGCTTCTCGCTCGCTTCGGACTCTTCTGGTTCCCCAGCTTCGTCTTCGGCTTCGGCTTTCTTGAGATCGTCTTCCGTCGCCATCGGTCGCTCGTGCTTCTTCAGATGCTCTGAGCAGGGGCTGAGGGACTCGAACCCACGACCTGCGGATTTGGAATCCGCTGCTCTACCAACTGAGCTAAACCCCTAAATTGGAGGCTTCAGGCTTCGGGGCTTCAGGAAGAGAGAACCACGCGGTGCGGGGTTCTCTTCCTCCCTGGCTCGAGGCCCGAGGGCGCTCTCTCGTTCCTCTTGCTGAGCCCTGAAGCCTGAGGGCTTCCTACTTCGTCTCTTTGTGCACCGTGTGTCGGTTGCACCTGGGGCAGTGCTTCTTCAGCGTGATCTGCCCCTCGTGCTCCTTCTTACGGGTCGTCTTGTAGTTGCGGGTCTCGCACTCCGTACAGGCGAGCGAGATCTCGACCCGTTCCGACATCGGACTACTACTCGAGGATCTTGGTGACGATGCCGGCGCCGACGGTGCGGCCGCCCTCGCGGATCGCGAAGCGCATCTGCTCCTCGAGACCGACGGGGGTGATGAGCGAG
>MKVQ01000043.1:0-369868 GCA_001899635.1 Myxococcales bacterium 68-20
GCACCATGGCCGGTCATTGTACAGAAACGGCAGAGCCGCGATTGTGATCGTGCTCTCGCCCCCCCCGGTCCACCTGCATCGAGTGCGAGGAGACCATGCGCGCCCCCCGCGGCAGCGTAGCGCGCTCGGACAACGCGGGGCGGCGTGGGCTAAGCTGGCGGGATGTTCGAGTCCGCCGAGCTGGGACACACCGTCGAGGATGCCAAGTACGAGAAGGAAGCGTCGAAGCTGAGGGCCGAGCTCCTCGAAGCGCAATACGAGCTCCTCTCCGACAAGAGCTTCCCGGTCATCGTGCTCGTCAACGGCGTCGACGGCGCGGGCAAGGGCGAGACGGTAAACCTCCTCAATGAATGGCTCGATCCACGCCACGTGCGAACCCGCGCGTTCGGGCCCCCGACGGAGTCGGAGCGGCTCCGCCCCGAGATGTGGCGCTTCTGGCGCTCGCTCCCGCCGAAGGGGAAGATCGGCGTGCTCTTCGGCAGCTGGTACACCAATCCGATCCTCGGCCGGGTTTTGGATGGCATGTCCGACGGGAAGCTCGCCGCCGATCTCGATCGGGTCCGGACGTTCGAGCAGATGCTCGTCGACGACGGCGCGGTCCTCGTGAAGCTCTGGTTCCACCTCTCCAAGAAGACGCAGAAGAAGCGACTCGTCTCGCTCGAGAAGGACAAGCTCACGCGCTGGCGCGTCACTCCGCAGGACTGGAAGAACTTCGCGCGCTACGACAGGTTCCGGAGGGTGAGCGAGCACGTCCTCCACGAGACGAGCACCGGCGCAGCGCCCTGGCTCGTCATCGACGGGTCGAACGCGAACTACCGCGCCCTCGCCGTCGGTCGTGCACTCCTCGCCGCGATTAAGGCGCGGCTCGGAGCGGCGCGCGAAGCCGCGAAGCAGAACGGCAAGGCGAACGGGAAGAAGAACGGCGCCAGCGCCATGCCGCCGGCCGCGGTGTCGATGCTCCGGACGCTCGACACCGCCGGCCTCCTGAAGAACCTGCCGTTCGAGGAGCGCCTCTCGAAGCAGAAGTACGAGGTGAAGATCGTCAAGGCGCAGGCCAAGCTCGGAAGGCTCAGCCGCTCGCCGAAGATGAAGAAGCGCGCCGTCGTCGTGGTGTTCGAGGGGATGGACGCCGCTGGCAAGGGCGGAGCGATCCGACGCATCACGCAGGCCGTCGACGCACGCCATTACTCGGTGATCCCCATCGCGGCTCCGACCGACGAGGAACGCGCGCAGCCCTACCTCTGGCGCTTCTGGAGGCACCTCCCGCGCCTCGGGCAGTTCGCCATCTTCGATCGCTCGTGGTACGGGCGCGTGCTCGTCGAACGGGTCGAGGGCTTCGCCACCGAAAACGCGTGGTCACGTGCCTACCACGAGATCAACGCGTTCGAGGAAGAGCTCGCCGACTCCGGCATCGTCATCCTCAAGTTTTGGCTCGCGATCACGAAGGAAGAGCAGATGAAGCGCTTCAAGGAGCGCGAGGCGACGCGCCACAAGCAGTTCAAGATCACGGCCGAGGACTGGCGCAACCGGCGCAAGTGGGACGATTACGTCGTCGCCGCGAGCGACATGATCGCTCGAACGAGCACGTCGTACGCCCCGTGGACCGTCCTCGAGGCGAACGACAAGCACCTCGCCCGCGTCCGCGCGATCGACACGCTGAACGCCCGGCTCGACGACGCGCTTCGAGGATGACGTGAGCATCGACGACGACGAAGCGAAGCCCGACGAGCGGCGCAGCGACGACGCTCGTTCGGAGGCAGAGGAGAGCCTCCCGTTCGACGTCGAGCTCGAGCGGCTGCCCACGTGGGTTCACGTCTCCTCGGCGCTCGTCATCCTCGTGGGCGTCCTCGTCGCGACGCATCTCGTCCACATGCTCGTCTTCCTGCCGTTCCTGGTGGCGAGCTCGATCGGCAAGCGCTTCGCCTCGACCGCGAAGCACGTCGTGGTCGAGCCGAGCCGGCTGCTCCTCGGCGAGCGCGAGATCCCGAGGAGCGACGTGCTCGACGCATGGGCCGACGAGGACGAGGTCGAGCCACGCGCAGCGGTGGCGTTCGGCGAGGCGGTCGAGGTCGCGGTCCTCCACTTCGCGAACCGCGAACAAGCTCGCCGCTTCAGCGAGGCGCTCGCCACGGATCAGCGCGGGACTGCAACGCACGACGCGACGAACGACAAGCACGTGCTCGTGGTGGGCCACAAGCCCCGCCCGATCGACATGCTGTCGAGCCTTCGCTTCGTCGCGATCGCGGCAGCGTTCCTCGGCACCGGCTCCACGTTCGGGCTCTTCGTCCTCCTCTTCTTCGCGCTCGGCGCGTGGAACATCGTGCGGGCGAAGCAGCTCGTCGCGAAGCGCACGGAGCTCGAGATCCGCACGATCCTCGGCGTCGAGGTCCATCCGTACGGCGAGATCGAGAACGTCGACGTGGACGCAGGCATCATCCAGCTGAAGAGCGGCGCTGAGCTCGACATCCCGCGCTCCACCCTCCGCGACGCCACGCTCGCATCCCCGTTGTGGCTCGAGCGCGCCCGCACGCGCGTGCTCACGCGGGTCCGGGCGCAGGCCCGACGCTGAGCTCGCGGCCAGCGGCGACTCTTCGGGCTCCAGACGCACGAAGGGGCAGACGCCGTCGCCGGCGCTGCCCCTTCCGTTTGCGATCTCGTGCCGGTGAGCGAAGTCTCAGCGACCGCGCGCGCCGCCGCGGCCACCGCCGCGACCGCCACGGCCACCGCCGAAGTCGCCGCCGCCGCCGCCGCCACGGCCACCACGGCCACCGAAGTCGCCGCCGCCTCGACCGCCGCCGCCGAAGCCGCCGCCGCCGAAGCCACCACCACCGCCGCCGAAGCCGCCGCCGCCGCCGCGACCACCGCCGCCGAAGCCGCCGCCGCCGCCGCGCGGACGCTCCTCGGCCTCGTTCACGCGGATGGCGCGACCGTCGATCATGCTGCCGTTCATCGTCTCGATGGCCTTCTTGGCCAGGTCAGGCGTCGCCATGGTGACGAAGCCGAAGCCGCGCGACCGGCCGCTCTCGCGGTCCATCACGACATGGGCGTCGGTCACTTCACCCGCGGCAGCGAACGCCTGCCGAAGCGTCTCCGTGTCGGTTTCGTAGGAGAGGTTTCCCACGTAGAGGCGCGAGCTCATTCGAATCCTGTTTTCCAACGGCCCACGCAGACACTCGACAAAGGTCCGCCGCCCGCGTGGGCCGTCCGAGGATCGGGGGGAGGACAATTCGCGGCGACAGCCACCGCACGTTCCACAGTTCGTCTGCGAGTCGTACCCGATTCCCCTCAGAAGCCGAGAGAGCCTCGTTTCGTGCCCGTGACCAGCCGTGTCGCGCTCCAGTTTAGCAGTACGGCATTTCCCGGCAAGGGCTCGGTAGCGAGACTCAAATGACCATGATTGTTGACTTTAAGCCCGCTCTTCCGTTTCCCTCGGAGCGTCTCACTCGACCGTGATGCGGGCGCCGCGGCTCTCGACGCCCCGACGGTCGAGCACGCTGATGGCCCACGGTCCAGGCTCGAGCGTGAGCTCCGCCATTGTCCCGGTCGATGAGGTCACACCGACGATGCGCCTCGGCGCGCTCGCGGTAGACGGCGATCGATCGCGCGTCGGACGGCAGCCGTGCGACCGGAGTGCTCGACCTTCGGAGCGGGCCCGCGGACGCAAGCGCCACCATCGCGAGCGGCGGCGGCGCAGCCGGCGTCGCCCAGTGGCTCGTCGCGAGCGCGGTTCGCAGCCCGGCTTGATCGGAGACGAGCGGCTTCGCCGAGAAGAAGATGCTGCCGCCGACGCCGCGCGCCCGCTCGCCGGCGACGAGCTTCATCTGCGCGTCGTATTCCTCCAGCAAGAAGGCCCCGTCGCTTGGCCTTCGTCGCCTCGTGGCCGGCGAAGATCGAGCGCCCCGGTCTCGCAGTCGCGATCCCCGCCCACCACGCGACGAGCTTGCCGAAGGCCTGCGCGGTCTGGGTCGTCGGCCAGCAGAGCTGCGACGCGAGGTAGTCGCCCCATGCCTCGTTCATCCAGCGGACCGGATCGCTATGGAGCACCGCGTAGGCATCGAGCCCGGTGATCTCCGCCGGCATGATTGTCGACGCCCGCTGCGCCTGCCGGCAGCAATGCTCAGGTGGACGCCGGTCCTCTTCTGCGCCATGCTCGGCCGCGATGCCTGCGGCTCGTCCGTCTCTGCGTCTCCTCCTCCGCGGCCTGCTCGCCGCGGCGCCGATCGCGGCCGCGGTCGCGTGCGCGGACAGCACCGCTTCGGAGGCCGGCTCCACCTCGGACGCCGGCAACGGAGCGGACTCCGCGCGCGACGGCTCCAAGGGCAAGACCGACGGCGGAGACACCGACCCGAAGACGACGTGCGAGATCACGCGCGCGTACGGCGAGGCGTGCGGGAGCGATTCCGACCTCAACTGCGGCGCCTCGGGCTTCGATGCGTGGTGCGAAGCGAACGACAAGGCGATCAACAGCGAAGCGTTCCGCCGAGCCCAGGCGCTCTGCCTGACGGAAAGCAACTGCGACGGCGCCAAGCGTCGCGACTGCGAGTACAAGCACTACAACGAGGAGACGCCCACCGCCTCGCAGAAGGCGCTGGTCGCCGCTTACTGCGAGACGTGCGCCCCGTCGGACGTCGCCGGCTGCACGAAGCGCTCGACGACGTACGATCCCACGAAGGGCATCAAGAGCGTCGACGACATCTTCATCGCCGCGTGGGAGCTCACCGACGACATCGTCGACGAGATCAAGACGCAGTGCACCGGCGCCACCGACGCTGGCAGCGACGTTGCCACGTGCGCGAAGACCTTCGCCAACTGCGCGGGGGACATCTACCTCGCCCGCCTGCCCGACTGTCCGAAGTAACCTAGATGGCCGTACTCGCTGCACTCGACATCGACAAGGCCTATGGCGAGCGAGTCCTGCTCTCCAAGGCGTCCCTCACCATCGACGACGGAGAGCGCGTCGGCGTCGTCGGCCGTAACGGCGCCGGCAAGAGCACCTTCGCGCGCATCCTCGCCGGTGCCGAGCCTTCCGACGGCGGATCGATCGCGCTCCGGCGCGGGGCGCGCGTGGCGTTCCTCGCCCAGGAGCCGGAGCTCGACGAGACACGCACCGTCCGCGCCACGGTCGAGGAAGGCCTCGAGGCCTGGCTCGCCGCGCGCAAGAAGCACGAGGAGATCACGGCTCGCATCGGCGCGGGCGAGACGACGGACGCGCTGCTCGCCGAACAGGTCTCGGCCGGCGCGGAGGTCGAGCGCCTCGGCGGCTGGGACCGCTCTCACGAGGTCGAGCGCGTCATCGATCACCTCGGTATCGGCGGCGTCATCGAGCGTCCGACGGGGCAGCTCAGCGGAGGTCAGCGCCGCCGCGTCGCGCTCGCGCAGGTGCTCGTCGGCGCGCCCGACGTGATGATCCTCGACGAGCCCACGAACCACCTCGACGCCGACACCATCGACTGGCTCGAGCGCTACCTCGCCGAGGAGTTCCGCGGCGCCGTCCTCTTCGTCACCCACGATCGTTGGCTGCTCGATCGCATCGCCGATCGCACGATCGAGGTCGATCGCGGATCGGTCTACGCCTACGACGGCGGCTACGCTGCGTACCTCGAGTCGAAGGCCGAGCGCTTCGCGATCGCCGAGCGCACGGAGCGGAACCGCCAGAACTTCCTCCGCACCGAGCTCGAGTGGCTTCGCCGCCAGCCGAAGGCGCGCGGCACGAAGCAGAAGGCGCGGATCGAGCGGGCCGAAGCCGCGAAGGCCGCGGGCCCGTTGCGTGAGGATGGGCGCGTCGAGCTCTCCGCCGAGGTCGCCGATGCCGGCCGCAGCATCCTCGACATCCGCGGGCTCGACGTCACGCTCGGCGAGCGTCACCTCGTGAAGGGCCTCGACCTCGCGCTCACGACGGGCGAGCGCCTCGGCATCCTCGGCCCGAACGGCGCCGGCAAGACGACGCTCCTCCGCGCCATCCTCGCCAGCACCTCCGGCGAGTCTTCCGGAGGCGACCTCGGCGGCTCGCTCTCGTTCAAGGGCTCGATCGGGCTCGGGCGCCGCGTCCGCGTCGGGTACCTCGATCAGGAGCGCGCCGCGCTCGACGGCGACCTCAGCGTCTTCGACTGCGTCGCTCGCGCCGTGCCCTCCATCGACAAGGAGCGGATCGATCCGCGGAGCTACCTCGAACGCTTCATGTTCGACACGCACTCCCAGCGGAAGAAGGTCGCCGCCCTCTCCGGAGGCGAGCGCGCCCGTCTCGCGCTCGCGCGCCTGCTCGCGTCCGCGGCGAACCTGCTCCTCCTCGACGAGCCATCGAACGACCTCGACACCGACACGCTCTCCGCGCTCGAGGACTTCCTCTCTTCGTACGAGGGCTCGCTCCTCGTCGTCACCCACGATCGCTACCTCCTCGATCGCGTCACCACCGGGATCCTCTGTTTCGAGGGCGACGGCCGCGTCACCCGTTATGCGGGCGCCTACCAGGCCTACGCCTCGGCGCGCGAGCGCGAGGCGGAGCAGAAGAAGGCCGCATCGAGCGCCGCACCGAAGGCGGCCGCGAAGACCGAGAAGCCGAAGCCCGGCGGGCTCTCGAAGAACGAGCAGCGCGAGCTCGACGGCATCATGGACAAGATCGACGAGGCCGAACAGGCGGCAGCAGCGATCGAGTCCGAGCTCGGCGATCCGACGCTCTACGCGGTGGGCGCCGATCCGACGAAGGCCACTGCCGTCCAGACGCGACTCGACGAAGCCCGCGCGAAGGTCGCGAAGCTCACCACGCGCTGGGAAGAGCTCGAAGCGAAGAAGGCCGGCTGACGCGAACTTGGGGCTCGCGCCCCAACCACCCGCGGTGGTGCCCCAAGCGCCCGCAGTGGTACGCGTTCGGCGCTCGTTGAATCGAACGCCGTGAAGATCGACCGGCGCCCTTCGGCCGGCCGATCCTCGCGGCGAAGCTCAATCGGCGCCCTTCGGCCGGCCGATCCTCGCGGCGAAGCTCAATCGGCGCCCTTCGGCCGGCGATCCTCGCGGCGAGGCTCACTTGCAGACGATGCTCTTGCCCGGCCCGTTCGGCCCGGTGCACTTCGTCTCCCCGGCGCAGTAGTGGCCGCCGAAGACCTGGCCACCGTTGCACTCGTAGGCGGAGTACGGCGCCGACACGCTGCAGTAGATGCCGTTCGCGCGCCCCTCGCAGGAGTCGGGCTGCGGCGGCGGCGCGGCTCCTCCGCTCGCGTCGCTGCTGGGCGCGCGAGAGCCCTCGCACTGGACGTCGGTCCCTGGGCCGTTCGGGCCGATGCACTTCGAGAGATCGCCGCACTGGATGCCGAGCGAGATCGCCTCGTTCTTGCAGACGATCGCGCTGTAGGAAGCGAGCTGGCTGCAGTAGACGCCGTCGACGCGGCCCTTGCACGAGTCGAAGAGATCCGGCTCGGCCGCAGACTCCGTGGGCTCCGAGGGCGCGCCGCCCCCTGCGTCGGCGACGCCGGCGTCGTCGCACGGCTTGCAGCAGACGTCGTTCGCCGTCGACTTCCCCTTCGCCTTCGAGGTCGACTGCGTGCAGCACTGCATCGCTTCCGGCTTCTGCATGCCTCCATCGGGCAGCTCGCAGAAGCACTGGACCTTGTAGTTCTTCTTCACGTAGTCGTGCTCGATCACTCCGGTCGCGACCCACGCGCAGCCGACGGCCGCGATGGGGCGCCTCGTGACCCACGCCCATGCGGTCTGCCAGCGAGCGGCGCGGTCGAACTGCGAGCCACTTCCGAGAAAGTAGCGAGCAGTGGCCCACCAGAGCCCGCGCGCGGAGTCGAGCCCGATCGACTCGGAGACCGTGATCCCGGAGGTATCGTTCGTACCTCCGACGCTCATCAGGTACCAGGCGTTGTTCGGGATGCCCGAGTTGTAGTGCACCCCCGCCCAGTCGTTGTCCTTGGTCGGCTCCTCGTTCGGGTAGCGCATGACCGTCATGTGGTCCGGCTGTCCCTTGGCCTTCGGATGCGCGAGATCGCGCAGGACCGGCCCCGACTGATCGCCGTGCTCGAAGGGCGAGCCCGGATGGATCTCGGCCTCGACGTACGATCCGAAGATGTCGGAGAGCGATTCGTTCAGCGCGCCCGACTGCCCGCGGTACTTCAGTCCCGACGTGTGCTGCGTGACACCGTGCATGAACTCATGCCCGACGGTGTCCGGTCCGGTCGAGCGCGGCATCTTCTGCCCACCGGTGTGGACGTCGCCGTCGCTGAAGTGGAGCGCCTTGCCGTCCCACCACGCATTGTTCTTGAGCGAGTTGTCGTGCGCGTAGACCTCGATCGTCGTCCCGCGTCCGGTCGGCGACGCCCATCCGTGATAGCGCCGGAAGTAGCTGTCGGTGTCGCTCACGTACGTATGCGCGTCCACGGCGGCGCCTGCGCCGACCTCGACGCGATCCCACTCGTCGACCTTCGACGAGCGGACGACGGCGTTGCCCTGGTTCGCGTCGCGGGTGGTGACCTTGCTGATGAACCCGAAAAAGCCGCTCATCTCGTAGTCACCGGCGACGACGAGCGTCTTGGTCACTGCGAACGTCTTCTGGTCTCCCTTGAAGCCCGTGCCGCTCGTGCGCTCGTCGGCGTGCGTGCTCCAGGTCCCCACGATCGCGCCCGTTCGCGCGTCCACCAGGAACCCGAGACCGAACGGCTCGGCGGGTCCGCGAGCGTCGAGCTCGAGACGCCACGCGAGCACCGCGCCTGCACCACGCGCTGCGAGGACGAGGCGCGGGACCGGCGTTTCCGTCAACCACTGCGAGACGTAATCCGGACGGCTCGCTCTGACCGCTGCCTCCGCGGCGCTGATCGCGCCCGCAGCGGTGACGACGGGCGTGGCGATCGCCTTCGCTGCGTCGGGCGCGACGGAGCCGTTCAGGACCGCGATCGAGCCGTCCGCGCGAAAGTGCACGGCGAGCATGGCGCCGTCGACGAGGAGACCGCCCTCCCGCTGGAGGAAGCGAACATGCGCCGTCTTGTCGTGCGAGAGGATGACCTCGTCGAGCAAGAGCTGCTTCTCCGGGTCGCGGAGCTTGAACATGTCCTTGTGCGCCGCGATGAAGTCGCGCGCGGCACGCTCGTGGGACACGCCGTTCACCGCGGTCGGCGCGATCGGATCCAGCGCCAGCATCAGGTCGGGCGTACCGCTCTCCGGATCCTCGTCGACGATCCACGGCGAACCGGTCTCGCGCTCCAGCTGCGCCGCGGGGGATATCGGCGCCGGGTCATCCTCGGAGGTACATGCCTGAACGGAGCAAGCGAGGATGAAGGGGACCGCCCAACCGAGCGCAACGGCGCGACGCCATGAAACCTGCATTCAACCTCATGCTAACCGATCCGACGCGCCCTTTTGCACCAGCAATCGAGCGCCTCGCGAGCGCGGCGCCATCGGCGTGGAGAACGCGGCGCCATCGGCGCGGCGAGCGCGGCGCCATCGGCGTGGCGAGCGCGGCGCCATCGGCGTGGAGAACGCGGCGCCATCGGCGCGGAGAACGCGGCGCCATCGGCGTGGAGAACGCGGCGCCATCGGCGTGGAGAACGCGGCGCCATCGGCGTGGAGAACGCGGCGCCATCGGCGTGGAGAACGCGGCGCCATCGGCGTGGAGAACGCGGCGCCATCGGGCGGCGAACGCGGCGCCATCGGGCGGCGAACGCGGCGCCATCGGCGTGGAGAACGCGGCGCCATCGGCGTGGAGAACGCGGCGCCATCGGGCGGCGAACGCGGCGTCGGCCCCATCGAGGCCAGGCGCCGGTGGCGACGAAGAGCCCTGGAGCGATCCCCTGGCTCGGACGGATGGCGGCGAGGCAGCTCTTCTCGGGTCAGCAGCTCGCGACGAGCATGCCGCTCGAGAGCTGACACGTGCCTTCCTTGTTCGGCCGGCCGACCGCTCGCACGATCTCGTTCGACTCCGGCTCGACGCGACGCCCCGTGAGCTCCACCTGGATCATCCGCACGATCGCGCTGTCGAGCCGCGTGACGTTGTAGCAAGGGATGTGCGGCTCGGCGTGATCGTTGCCGATGCCCGAGTCGTTCGTGAGGAAGACGTAACGGCCACCGGTCATCTGCGCAGCGCTGCGCATCTGGAATTCGGCCGTGTCGTCGGTATCACTCGAGGCGATCGGGTAGATGCGAACGCCCTTCTTCTTCGCGTCGCGGATCACGTTCGCGAGGACCCTTCCCTCGCCGGGATGCGCGGGCGCGTCGGCGACCCAGAAGGCCACCTTCGCGACGTTCCCCTGCTGGCGCCAGCTCTGCTTCAACCCGGCGGAGAGCCCCTCGACGACCGCCTCCGGCGTGTCTCCGCCGCCGGATGCAGACTGCGCGCGGAGGTTCCTGCGGAACTGATTCGTGTCCGTCGTGAAGTCGAACTGGCGGGTGACGTAGTCGTCACCCTTGTCGCGATAGACGACGAGGCTCCACCGCGGCGTGAGGTTTGGGAACCGAGCGCGAACCTTCGCCGCGATCGCGTCGAACTCGCCCTGCAGGTACGAGAGTTCGTCCCCCATGCTGCCGGTCGTGTCGAGGACGAGCTGCACGTCGAGCTCGGCGCGCGGTGCCTGCGGGGCATTGGCGAGGTCGCGCGCGGTGGAGAGCTCCTGCTCTGCGAACATCGCGAACTCCGCCGCGTTGCGCTGGCGAAAGGTCACCGCGTAAGGCTTGAAGAAGTCGAAGTTGCGATTGTCGTCCCACACCCCTGCAGTGAGCTGCCCCGACTGCGGGAGCGGCCGGCGCGGCACGGGCTCCGGCGCGACCGCGACGGGCGCCTCGGCGCGAGAGACCAGCGGCGGCGCAGGGCGAGCGGCCACGCCCGCCTCCGTGGACGCACGCCCCGCAGGCGCGGACGCCGCCACCGGAGCAGGCGCCGACGCCGCCGACGGCGAGGCCATGCTCGGCTGCGCCGGCGCATCACTCGCAAAAGAAGCGCTGGCGCCGTCGGAAGCCACAGCGGCGGCACCACCGCTGCTCTCACTCGCAACACGTCGGCTTGCTCCCGCACCACCGCTGCTCTCACTCGCGGAGCTCGAGGCCGCGCCCTTGTAGGCGCCACCGCAGCCAACGACGAACATCACGAAGAGGACGCTCCCGACCAGACCACTCTTGCGCATCTCGCTCACCCTCGCTTGTGAGCGACAAACGCAGGTCGGCGGCAGGCCTTACAGGCAACCACGCTCCCAGCCCAAATCGCCGCGCGACCTCGTCGACTCGACAACACGACAGCACCTGCGCATCTCCCCCCCCCCAAAGCGATGCTCTCAGCAACCCCCGCGCAGCCACGACCCGTCACAAGACTCCGCCGGGACCGCGGCGGAGAGGAGCCCGCTCCGCGCCGAGACAGCGAAGGTTGCAGCGACCTCCCCGCACCGAAGGTCTGCGCCACGATGCTTCGATACCGTCCCGGCCGCCGCGAGGAGGAGGAGCCCGCTCCTCACCGAGACAGCGACGCTTGCAACGGCCTCCCGGCACGAGGGTCAGTGCCACGACGCTTGGCTAGAGTCCGCAGCTCCGCGACGAGGGACGAGCCCGCTCCTCGCCGAGACAGCGACCTCCCGGCACGAGGGTCAGTGCCACGACGCTTGGCTAGAGTCCGCAGCGCCGCGACGGGGACGAGCCCGCTCCTCGCCGAGACAGCGACGCTTTCAGCGACCTTCCGCTCCGCCATGAAGCGTCGCGCGAGTCCGCAACGCGACGACAGCTCCGGCTTCCTCGACGAGCTCCAGCGATGTTCGGCGCCCGCGCCTCTCTCGGTGGCCTCAATGATCGGGCTCCCAGACCGGGTAGATCATCGCGGCACTGTCCCCGAGCGCGTCTGCGAGGGCCCTGGTGAAGACGATCATCCGGTCCAGGTCGTCGCGGTACCGACGCCTCTTCTGACGCCGCGTCTTGCCAGCGCGATTCCAGGCGAACGACGTGTAGATCTTCGCAACCTCGCGCCCGACCTTCTCCGGCAGGATCACCTCACCGGCTCGCCCGCGTTGAACGTCAGCGAGCTCTGGCCGTCTCCAGTAGCGCGGCACATCCTCGACGGCGGGCGCATCGCGTGGCAGCGGCATCATCTCGCTGAACGCGACGCCGAAGGCCTGACGGATGCGCCGAATCCCCTCGGCGGTCAGCGACAGGATGTTCCTCCGCCGGTCGACGCCGTGGACATCCTTCGTCTTCGTGATGAGCCCGAGCTCGACGAGCCGCTCCACCATCTTCCAAACAGTCTGCCGACTCAACCCAAGCAATCGCCTCAGCCGAGCCTGCGCGATCGTGTTCGACCGCGCGCCACTCACGACATCGCTCACCTGCTCGTGAAGCAGATAGAGAATGTCGAATCGAGCCGGCGTCATGTCCGCGACGCCCTCGAACATCTCCCGCCCCCGCGCCACCGCGCAGAGATGACTCCTCTTCTGGAGAAACGACATCGGGTGCATACGCGGCGCTTCACGCACGCCACATGCCTCTCTCCCTCCAACCTGGCATCCCCACCCGCTCCCCCCAGCCGGGTGCCCCAAAACCCACGAATCCAGCGAGTCAGCAAGCTGACATCCTGGATGCCCCCTTTTTGGGGCGCCCGGGCGGGGATGGCCCGGGCCACTTGGGGCCGGCCAAGGGCCAGCGGGGGAACCAACCAACCGAGGCGCTGGCGGGAGACGCGCTGGGGCCGCTTAGAGGTGGTTCGGAGAGTGACCGAACGAGATGAGGCGAGGACGAACTGAGATGCGATGCGGTGCGATGCGATGGCGCGAGACGGCCGCGATCAGGTGCGGGGCGAGCTCGTCGCGGGAGATGCGGTGGCCGTGGGGGCGTCGGCGCGCGACCGCTCCTTCAATGTGGAGAGGATGCCCGCCATCGGGAGGGCGACGAGGGCGACGAGGGGGAGCATCGGCTGGTGGATGACGTTTGCGATCTCGAGCGCTGCGAAGAGTCCGGCCATCGCGAGGCGCACCCTGAGATAGAGGGCAAGCCGCTTCTCCGAGAGATAGGGGAGAGCGAAGTCCGTGGGCAGGATGAGGAGCAGCGCCCAGTTGTGCGAGATCTCCGACCACTTCACGAGGGCGGATGTCAGCTCGATCGAGAGTGCTAGCGCACCGAGCACGCCGCCGACGATCATGAGACCGGTGCGGAGCTTGTTCCTTCGTGCGGTGATACGAACCGCCAGGAAGAGGAGGAACGCCAGCATGAAGACGACGACGCGCCCGACCGCGCGGCTCGTCGGAAGGATGACCGCAAGCCGCTCCTCGAGCTTCTCGGGCGGCGCCGAGAAGCGCTCCGCTACGGCATCGCGGAGGACGAAGGGGAGGAGCATCGCCTCCCACGGCGTCGGAACGCGATCGTTGCCTTCGCCCAAGTACAGCGCCATGGCCGTGAGGATGCCGACGCGCCCACTGTGGCCATCCTCCATGTAGTCGCGGAACCCGCCCCTCGGAATCTCGGACGGCCCCTCGCGAAGGCGGCCGTTCGTCGCCGCGTCGAGATGATCTCGGATCTGCGTCGCGCAGTTGGCCCAGTACGGGTGGTACGCGTAGGCGCGCCTCTCGCGGATCTCGTCCTCGATCGCGAACTCGAGCTTGTCGACCTCTTCGGCCGACAACGGAAGGCGCTGTCGTTCGATCTGGCGGCCCTGCCCCTTGAAGAACTCGTACATCCGCGGCTCCTCGATTCTCACCGGGATGAACGAGGGCGTGTTCCGCACCGCGTTCCAGATCACGTGCGTCATGTCCTCGCGATCTGGGACGCCGTAGTCGTAGCAGTGTCCGCTTTCCGGCGTGTCCTTGCCGGCCTCTCGCACACAGAGGAGAGAGTGTCCGAAGCGAGACGGAAGCTCGCCGCTCGGGCCGATGGTGTAGAGGTCGACCGTCCGGTGCGGGACGTCGGCGCGCGCCTCACGCGTGAGGCCGAGGATGACGGCCACGACGGCGACGAGCGAACACAGCACGCCAAACAGGGATTCGAGCCGCGGCATAGGCAGCGGCTGCTATAGCCCAAGCGTCGCCCGCGCGCGACAACCCGAACGACCGCGCACGACACGCGCAGCACACGCGCGAGCCGCCGGCTGCCGTCAAGCGATGCCGAGCGCGCCGCGCATGGCGCGTTGGGCGAAGAACGCGTAGCCGCGCTCGCGAAGGGCAGCGTCGTTTGCGACGCGCTCGACATGCGCAGCACACGCGCGAACCGCCGGCTGCCGTCAGGCGATGCCGAGCGCGCCGCGCATGGCGCGCTGGGCGACTGCCAGCGAGTGATGCTCCTCCAAGAACGCGTAGCCACCCTCGCGGACGCGCTCGCGGAGGGCAGCGTCGTTTGCGAGGCGCTCGATCCGCTCGGCGAAGGCGTCGGGGTCCGATGCGATCAGCGCTTCCTTGCCGTCCTCGAGCGGGAGCCCGAACGCGCCGTCCGGCGTCGTGACGACGGGCATTCCTGCGCGGAAGCCCTCGAGCAGCTTGAGGCGCACGCCGGATCCGCCGGTGATGGGCGCCAGCATCCCGAGCGAGCGCGTGTAGAGCGGCTCGAGATCCTCGAGGAAGCCGACCGTCTCGATGCCCGGCCCCTTCCACGCCTCCGGGACGGGCAGGCGGCCGGACGCGTCGGGCTTGAGGCCGACGCCGGCGATCTCGAACGTTGCGTCCGGGACGCGCTTCCGGACGAGCGGCCAGACCTTCTGGCAGAACCAGTCGAGGCCCATCACGTTCGGCTTCCACCGGAGGCTTCCGACGTAGCAGAAGTGCGGTCGCCCCGGATGCGGGCGCGCCTTTCGCTCGAAGGTCATCACGACCGGCACGACGTGCGCGTCGCGCCCGGCGAGCGCGCGGAAGTGCTTCGCATCCTCGTTCGAGATCGCGACGACCGCATCGACCGAGCGGAGCGTGCGCTCCTCGAACCGCCTTGCAGCAGCGTGCTCCGCCTTTGCGACGACCTTCTTCGGACCAGTCTTCTCGTCGGCGAACTGTTTGAAGAAGTCGCTCTCGACGTTGTGTTGATCGAGCACCTTGCGACAGAACGGGCGCTCCGCCTCGATGTCCGGCAGGTAGCGGCCCATCCCGAGGTGATCGACGTAGACCACGTCGACGGGGTTGGCGAGGAGCTCGCGGCGGAGCGTACTCCTGAGCTTTCTCGAGTCCCACTTCCCCGCGAGGTACGGCACGCCGAGGAGACGAAGCGCGACGACACGCGGTACGTAGCGCTTGAAATCGAACAGGTGGATCGGGTGGAAGACCGGGGGCACCACGCGCAGCTTGTCCACCGCGGCTTCGAGCGCGCGGACGTGGTCGGAGGGCACGTGCTCCTCGGTCACAGAGAGAAGCGTGATCGACTCGACCTCGGGGAGCGAGGCGATGATGCGCAACTGCGACAGCGTGCGCACGGGACCGCCACTCGTCGCAGGCCACGGGAACTCCGTCGTCAGATGGACCACGCGCATGACTGCCGAACGTAGCCCACCCCACTCGTGGCGTGTACCATTCGTCTCATCCATGACGTCCGGTTCAGGCAAGAAGCGCCGCGTCCTCTGCGTGTTCGGTACACGCCCCGAGGCGATCAAGATGGCGCTCCTCTCCAAGGCTCTCCGCGCCCATCCCGATTTCGAAGCCGAGGTCTGCGTTACCGCGCAGCATCGGTCGATGCTCGACCAAGTCCTCACCATCTTCGACGTCAAGCCGGCGTTCGATCTCGACCTGATGAAGGACAACCAGGGCCTCGCCGACATCACGTCACGCATCGTGACGGGGATGACTTCGGTGCTCCGCTCGTTCCAGCCCGACTGGCTCCTCGTCCAGGGCGACACGACGACCGCGTTCGTCGCCGCGCTTGCCGCGTTCTACGAGAAGGTGTCCGTCGGCCACGTCGAGGCCGGCCTTCGCACGGGCTTCAAGTACTCGCCATGGCCGGAGGAGATGAACCGCCAGCTCGTCGGCCGCCTCGCCGATCTTCATCTGCCGCCGACCGAGCGCGCGAAGAAGGCGCTCCTGGCCGAGGGCGTCCCGGACGAGCGGATCCACATCACGGGGAACACCGTCGTCGACTCCCTCCTCTGGGTGTCGAAGAAGCTCGACGACGATCGGGCAGAGCGAGCGAAGCTCGACGAGCGCTTCTCGTTCCTCGATCCGAAGCGGCGCCTCATCCTCATCACCGGGCATCGGCGCGAGAGCTTCGGCAAGCCGTTCGAGGACATGTGCAACGCCTTCGTCGACATCGTGCGGGCGCGCACGGACGTCGAGATCGTCTACCCCGTGCACCTCAACCCGAACGTCCAGGCGCCGGTGAAGGCGATCCTCGCGTCCGCCCCCGAAGAGCTCCGCGGGCGCATCCACCTGATCGATCCGATCGAGTACCTCCCATTCGTCTACCTGATGAAGCGCTGCCACTTCATCGTCACCGACTCCGGCGGCGTCCAGGAAGAGGCCCCTTCCCTCGCCAAGCCGTGTCTCGTCACGCGGAACGACACCGAGCGCCCGGAGGCCGTCGAAGCGGGCACGGCGAAGCTGATCGGAACGCAGCGCGAGCGGATCGTCGAAGAGTCGCTGCGACTCCTCGATGACGAAACGCACTACCGATCCATGAGCCGCGCCCACAATCCGTACGGCGACGGCAAGGCGAACGACCGCATCGTCCAGATCTTGAGCTCACAGGGATAGCCGATGGCGCACCGCTCCGAATCCCTGGACGACTCCCCTCAGCACCTCGCCCCCACCGGCCACCCCATGAGCGATCGCATCGACCTGCTCGGCTGCCCGTTCGATTCGATCACCGAGAACGAGACCGTCGAGCTCGTCTTCCGGTGGAAGAAGGCCCCCGAGCGCAAGAGCCATCACATCATCACCGTTAACGTGGCCATCCTGATGATGGCGCGCGACGACGCGAAGCTCGCGAACGCGATCGAGAAGGCCGATCTCGTGGTCGTGGACGGCAAGCCGCTGGTGTGGACGTCGAAGTGGCTCCGTGCGCCCGTCCCGGAGAAGGTCTCCGGCGTCGACCTCATGCGACGCATCCTCGAGGTCGGGAACGAGCGCGGGCTCTCCATCTTCCTCCTCGGCACGACCCAGGAGCGGCTCGACGCGCTCGAGCGCGTCATCCGCGCGAAGTACCCGAACGTCGTCATCGCCGGCACGCGAAACGGCTACTTCAAGGTCCCCGACTATCCGGAGGTGACGAAGCAGATCCGCGAGGCGAAGGCAGACCTTCTCCTCGTCGGGATGCCGGCCCCCTTCAAGGAGATCTGGTGCGAGGAGCATCGCAAGGCGCTCGCAACGCCCGCGATCCTCGGCGTCGGTGGCGCGTTCGACGTCATGGCCGGCTTCGTCCCGCGAGCACCTCGCGTCATGCAAGAAGCCGGGCTCGAGTGGGCCTGGCGCCTCGCGATGGAGCCGAAGAAGCTCTGGAAGCGCTACCTCGTCACGAACTCGGCGTTCATCGCGCTCCTCGGCAAGACGCTCGCCGCGCAACGCTTCGCCCTGAAACGGCGCTAGCCGACACGAACGCCTTCAGGCGCACCGCATCCGGCGCGCGACCTCCGAAATGCCGAAGAGCACCGCCCGCGTACTGCGGGGGTGCTCTTCGAGGGAGTGCTCCGGACGGAGCGATCGGCGTCGGCTGTCAGTGAGCCGCGGGAGCGGCGCCGCTCGAGGCGGGCGTCGCGCCGTGCTCACCACCGGCGGCCGCCGGGGTGGGCTGGACGAAGCCGCCGGGGGCATCCTCGCCGGTCTTCGGCAGCACCTTCACGTTCTGATCTGCATCGAGCTCGCCGCGACGCTCGGTGTCGTTCAGCGTGTACGCGAAGAAGACACCGATGAAGAAGAGGCAGGAGACGAAGATCAGCGCGTTGAACTTGTTGTCGTAGCGCAGGTGCATGAAGAACGTCACGACGAGGGACGCCTTCGTCGTGGCGATCAGGATGACGACGATCAGGTTCATGCGACCGAGATCGACGTACGACTGTCCCACCGTGAGGATGGTCAGCGCGATCAGCGCGAGGAACACGCCGACGTAGAACGCCGTGGACGAGATGTGCGCGTGAACCGCGCCGTCGTCCTTGTGCGGATGAGCAGGAGTCTGGGTTGCCATCGCGAGCCTCGGATCAGACCAGGTAGAGCAGTGGGAAGAGGTAGATCCACACGAGGTCGACGAGGTGCCAGTAGAGGGCGACGATGTCGACGGGGGTGAAGTACTCCTTCGAGAACTCGCCCCGGTTGTTGCGGATCCAGACCCAGATGAGGACGCCGATTCCGATGATGACGTGGATCCCGTGGATGCCCGTCATCATGAAGTAGATCCCGAAGAACGACCCGGCGTTCGCGGGGAGCGCCGGCGCCCCGGCGACCAGGTGCTCGGCGTGCGGGTGGAAGTACCGGCCCGGGAGGAGGCCCGCGTGGATCTTGTGGGTGTACTCGAGGTACTTCACCACGAGGAAGAAGCAGGCGCAGACGATCGTGATGAGGATGAAGTTCCCCGTCGCCTTCTGCTTCCCGAGCTGTGCCGACCGGACGGCCATGGCCGCCGTGAACGACGAGAACAGGAGGACGACGGTGTTCGCGCCGCCCATGATCTTGTCGAGCTGGTGGCTCGCCGCGAAGAACATCTCGGGGTACCAGCTTCGGTACACACCGTAGGCGACGAAGAGCCCGCTGAAGAACAGGAGCTCCTGCGCCAGGAACACCCACATTCCGAGCTTGGCGGCGTCGAACTGCTGCGCCGGCGTGTCGAAGTGGTGGGCGAGCCACTTCGGGCCATGGTGCCCGTGGCCGTGGTCGTCGTGCGCGTCAGCAGCCGCGGTGGCTTCGCTGCTCATCCGTGATCTCCTTCAGCGGCTGCCTTCTTGGCGGGAGCCTTGCCTCCCCGGAGGCCCGGGAAGAGCGGGTCATCGAAGCCCTCGTAGAGCTCGTCATCGGTCGCGAGCTGGTAGTCGTACTGCCCACGCGTGAGGACGGGATCCTTGACGAAGTTGAACGTCGGAGGAGGCGTCGGCGTCAGCCACTCCAGCGCAGCCGAGCCCCACGGATTACGCGGCGCCGGCTTGCCGTTCATGAGCGAGCGGATGAACATCACCAGCAGCACGAGGAAGCCGAGGCCGAGGATCCACGAGCCGATCGTCGAGACCTGGTGGAAGATCTCGTACTGCGGGAGGTAGTCGTAGTAGCGGCGCGGCATGCCACGCGAGCCCATGATGAACTGGGCGATGAACGTGACGTTGAAGCCGATGAAGACGAGGAACCAGCCGATACGGGCGAGGCCCTCCTCGTACATCTTGCCGGTGAACTTCGGCCACCAGTAGTGGAGCCCGCCGACGAAGCCCATCACGGTGCCGCCGACCATGACGTAGTGGAAGTGCGCCACGACGAAGTAGGTGTCGTGGAGGTGCACGTCGACCGCGAGCATGCCGAGGAAGAGGCCCGTGAGGCCGCCGATCGTGAAGAGGAAGACGAAGGACAGCGCCCAGAGCATCGGCGACTGGAGCGAGATCGAGCCCTTGTAGAGCGTTGCGACCCAGTTGAAGACCTTCACGCCGGACGGGATGGCGACGAGGAAGGTCAGCGCGCTGAACACCATCGTCGCCCACTCGCTCATACCGGCGACGAAGAGGTGGTGGCCCCAGACGAGGAAGCCGAGGAGCGCGAGGCCGAGCGAGCTCGCCGCGATGGCCATGTACCCGACCGGCTCACGGCGGGAGAACGTCGCGAGGATGTCGCTGACGACGCCCATGCCCGGGACGATCATGATGTAGACGGCGGGGTGCGAGTAGAACCAGAAGAAGTGCTGGTAAAGCACCGGGTCGCCGCCGAGGCGCGGGTCGAAGATGCCGAGGCCGAGGAAGCGCTCCATCGTGAGCAGGAGGAGCGTGATCGCGAGGACCGGCGTGGCGAGGATCTGGATGATCGACGTCGCGTAGAGCGCCCAGGTGAAGAGCGTGAGGCGGCGCCAGGTCAGGCCGGGCGCGCGCATCTTGTGCACCGTCGCGATGAAGTTCACGCCGGTGAGGATCGACGAGAAGCCCATGATGAACGCGGCGAGCGTCATCGGGATGACCGAGGTCGCGCTGCCGACGCCGCCGTGCGCGGGGTCGCTGGAGGCGTAGGGCGTGTAGAACGTCCAGCCCGTGTCAACGCCGCCGTTGATCATCGAGTAGAGGCCGAAGACCGCGCCGAACCAGTAGATGTAGAGCGACAGCAGGTTCAGCCGCGGGAACGCGACGTCCTTCGTGCCGAGCTGGACAGGCAACATGATGTTGCCGAGCCCGGCAGGAATCGACGGGATGATGAAGAGGAACACCATCACCACGCCGTGCAACGAGAACATCTTGTTGTAAGTGTCCGCGTCGAACAGCGTCTGCCCGCGAGTGAAGAGCTCGGCGCGGACAAGAAGCGCGAAGATGCCGCCTAGCAGGAAGGCGATCGTCACGCTGATGAGGTACATGATGCCGATCCGCTTGTGATCGAGCGTCACAAGCCAGCTCATCAGCCCCTTCTTCTCGAGGAAGCTGGCGTTCGGATCGGCGTCGTCGTGATGCGCGCCGGGTGTCGTGGTGATGGCTGCCATGGTTGGTCTCGCGCGGTTACAGCACGTATTACTTGAGGCTCTTGAGGTAGGCGATCACGGCGTCGAGCTGCGCGTCCTTCATGACGAAGGGCGGCATCTGGACCGTGGCGTAGCCGGCGACGATCTTCGCATTCGGGCGGAGGATCGATTCGCGGAGGTAGTTCTCGTCTGCCTGGACGACACCGGCGGTGGTCTGCACCTCGTGCCCGAAGACGCCCGCGAGCTTCGGACCGACCGTCTTCGATCCGCTGATCTCGCCGCTGCCGCCTGCGCCGTGGCAGGTCGTGCAACCGTTCTTCACGAAGAGGCGCTCGCCCCACTTGGCGGGCTCGCACTCCTCGGGGGTGCCCGAACAGCCACCAAGCTTCTTCTCCCACTCCTTGTACTCGGCGGGCGGAAGGATCTTCACCGTGGCGATCATGCCGGAGTGGCTCGTGCCGCAGTACTCCGCGCAGAAGACGTGCGCGTCGCCGGCCTTGGTCGGCGTGAACTGGATGAACGAGTACTGGCCCGGCACGGCGTCCCGCTTCATGCGGAACTCGGGGATGAAGAACGAGTGGATGACGTCTTCCGACGAGAGGATCATCTTGTACGGACGACCGAGCTCGAGCGTGAGCTCGCCCGGCTCACGATCGCCGGTCGGGTACTCGAACTCCCAGCTCCACTTCTTGCCGCGAACGCGGATCTCGGTCGCGCCTTCGGCGGCCGTCGCGTTGCGGATGTAGCCGGTGAAGCCGGCGTGGAAGAGGAAGAAGATGAAGATGGTCGGAGTGATCGTCCAGAACAACTCCAGCTTCATGAAGTGGCCGGTGGGCTCCGGCTTCACTCCCGGCTTCCTCTTGTACTTCGCGACGAAGTAGAGGAGCGCCGCGGTCACCGCCACCGTGAAGACGACGGAGAACCAGAAGATGAAATCGTACGCCTTGTCGATCGGCGGGGCCGTGTCGGCCATCGACGGCGGCAGCTGGAAACTATCGGACTCGACCGGTTGAAACAGCAGCACCTTCAGCCTCCTCGAACGCTGACTGCGGTGGGGTCGAGCCTCTCTCGACCGGAATTTTCGGGGTGTTCCCGTGTCATATCTTTGGGTGGGCCTCCGGCGTCATCGCCGCCGTCCTGGCCCGAGGTCTTGCGCTTCTTCTTGGCAATCTCGCGACCCCAGAAGAGGCCGAGCATGCCGAGGACGACGATCGCGATGGCGCCACCACCGACCTGCATCACGCGCATCGCGACGAGGACGTACTTACCGCCCTGCGGATCGTAGTGATAGCAGTACAGGATGAGCTGCTCGACCGTCGTGATGTGTCGGCCCTCGGACGCCTCGAGGAGACCGAGGCGAAGGTCGGGGGCCGGGAACTCGAGCCCGTACAGGTAGCGGGCCATCCGCCCGTTCGGCTTCACGATGAAGACGACCGAAGCGTGCCCCCACTGCTTCTGCCGCTCGTCGTACTCGTACTCGAAGCCGGCGGCCTGGGTGACGGCTTCGATCGCGGCGATGTCGCCGGAGAGGAAGTGCCACCCGCCGTTCGCCGTCGTGTGGTCGCGCCCGTACTCGTTCAGGATGCTCGCGCGCTTCTCGGCGGACTTCTGGAGCGATTCGTTCGGGTCGATGCTGATCGTGACGACGTCGAACTCCTTGCCGATGGTCCAGCCAACTCCCTTGAGGCCGGCGGCGAGGTTGTTCGTGATCATCCCGCAGACGACGGGGCACGTGTGGTACGCGAACTGGAGCACCACCGGCCGCTTTCCGTCGAAGTACTTCCCGAGCGTGACGGGCGCGCCGGTGTGATCGCGGAAAGGTGTCTCGAGCGGGAGCGGCCCGTCGAGGTGCTCCTTTACCCCGACGCGCTCGAGCTCGCGCGGCATCGCCGCGACCTGCGCGCCCGCCGAGCCAGGGACGAGCAGCGCGAGGACACAGGCCACCATCGCGATCAACGTCGCGGCGGCGGTCCGGGTCTGCGCTTTCGTCTTCATGGCGTGGCGTCTGCGAGGGGTGTTCGGTGGGACTTGGGACTAGTGGTGACCGTGACCGCGAGCGCCGCCCGCATCGCCGGCGGGGGCCGGCTGCGGAGCGAGGGGAAGCGCGCCGGCGTCGCCCTGCGCAGCGTGCGAGGCACCTGCGTCGGCGGCAAGCGGCGTGGCGCCCGCGTCATCCGCGAGCGTCGCTGCGCCCGCGTCGTCCGGCGCGCCCGCGTCGTCCGCGGGCGGGGCCGGCGCCTGGACCGGGTGCGGCGTCGGCGCAGGCTTCGGCAGCTTGCTCCAACCCGTCATCGGTCCGAGGTCGTCCGACTGCTGCGGAGTGATGAGCGCGGGGCGCTCGCCCTTCGCGACTGCCGCCATCGCCTTCTGGATGGGCATGCTGCCGCTCGTGAGCGCGACGGTCTCGGCCTTGTGCAGCTCGTCCTTGTCGGTCGTCGGCGCGAGCTTCTCGCGCTGCGCCTGGTCGGTCATCATCGCGTAGTAGCTCTTCAGCACGAAGTCGATGCCGATGAGCGTGATCACGGTGATGACCGCGATCGTCACGATGAGCTTCAGTCTCGGCGGTGTGTTGTCGATCGCCATGGCTGGTCTCTTGCGGTCCGTCGGGTCAGGCGTTGAGGAACTGCAGCGAGCGCTGGAGGCGCGGGTCGCCGACCGGAACGAGCGAGTGCTGGTTCATGCGGTTGAAGACGAAGGCGCCGTAGATTCCGGCGACAGCGAGCAGGCACGCCGCGTCGAGCCAGTGGAACGAGAAGCCGGCCTGTCCGGGGAGGAAGTTCGGCATCACGAACCAGTAGATGTCGACGACGTGCATCACGAGGATGATGACCGCACCGATCTGGAGACGACCGACGTTGCGCTTGAAGTTGCGCGAGATCGTCCAGAAGAACGGCACCACGAAGTGGAAGAGGATGAGGGCCATCGAGACGTTGGCCCAGGGCTCGAACTCCCAGCGCTTGTGGAAGAAGGTCGTCTCCTCCGGGAGCGCCGCGTACCAGATCAGCATGAACTGGGAGAAGTGGACGTAGGCCCAGAAGACCAGGAAGCCGAACATCAGCTTTCCGAGGTCGTGGAAGTGCTCGATCGTCACGGCGCCCTTGAGCGGGCCGGACGAGCGCAGCGCGAGGGTGATCAGGATGATGGCCGCGAGGCTCGAGACGACACCGCTGGCGAAGATGACGACGCCGAAGATGGTCGAGAACCACATCGGGTCGAGCGACATGATCCAGTCGAACGCCGCGAACGTGAGCGTCAGGGCGTAGAGGAACGTCGCCACGGGGGCGAAGCGAGCGGCCGCGAGCGTGAGCTTCGGGTCCTTGCTCTTGTCCTGCGCCGTCGAGTAGCCGAAGAGGCGCATCGCGAGGAGCACCCACACGGCAAAGTAGATGACGACGCGAATGAGGAAGAACGTCTTGTTCAGGTACGGCGCCTTCTTCGCCAGCACCGTCTTCTCGTAGACCTCGTGCGGGTCGCCCATCGGGCCGTGCGCGGCGTGCCCGCCGGCGGCGTGTCCGCCGGCAGCGTGAGCAGCGGCCGCTCCGTGCGCCGGCGCGCCGTGAGCGGCGGCCGCAGCGTGCGGAGTCGCGCCGTGAGCATCCGCGGGAGCCGCGAGAGCAGCAGCCGGGTTCGCGGCCGGAGCGGGGTCAGCCGCCGGTGCGGCGTGATCCTGCGCGTAGGCCGGCGTGATCAGGTTGAACGAGCCGTGCTTCTCCGGCGCGGCGTGCTCGCCGTGCTCCGTCTTTCCGTGCTCACCGAGCCACGGGAAGAGCTGGTTCATCGACATCAGCACCGGCAGGAACAGCGGGACGAGCGCGATGATGCCGAGCCCGAAGAACTCCGCCGTGCGCCGCACCGTCACGCTCCATCCGGCGGACGTCAGGTGCTGGATGAGCACGAAGAAGATCGCGCCGAGCGCGATCGTCAGCACGGTGATGAACGCGAACAGCCAGGAGAACGCGAAGCGTCGCGGGTCCTGCATGTAGCCGAGCCCGGCGCCGACCAGGCCGAGGGCGCCGATGCCGGCGAACACCTTCCACGCGCCTGCCCACGACGAGCCGGCGAGCTGCCAGCTGTTCTCGGTTTCTTTCTTCGCCTTCGCAGCGCTCACGGGTTCTTCTCCTGGTCCGCAGAATCAGCCGGCGCGGGGGCGCTCGTGGCGCCGGCCTCTGCCGGCGCGGCCTGCGTGGTGCCGCCGCCGTCGGCGCCCGAGGGCGTCGCCGCGGGAGGCGCGTTGGTATCTTGTGCCGGCGCGGTGCCGCCGGGGGCGGGCGCGCTCGTGCCACCGGGCACGGCGGTGGGCGCCAGCGGCGCCTGGTTTGCGAGCTTCGGCTCAACCATCTGAAGCGCGCGGACATATGCGACGACCGACCAGCGGTCGTCGACGTTCATCTGCATCGCGTACGGCGGCATGTTGCTCTTGCCGTTCGTGATCGTCGCGAAGAGCTGGCCGTCCGGCATGTGCCGGATGCGGTCCTGGTGGAACGTCGGCGGGACGAAGGCGGCGGCGCCCGAGGCGACCGCGCGGCGCTTCACGAGGCCCTCGCCAGTGCCCGTCCCGTCGTGGCAGGGCGTGCAGTAGATGCCGTAGCGGTCCTTGCCGCGCTCGACCATCGCCGGAAGGCCGCCCTGGTGGCGGTCGATGACCGCCTTCGGGATCTCGAGGACGTAGCCCGACTCGTCGTCGAGACGGCCGTGCGCGATCTGGGGATCGACGTCCTGGTGGCTGGCGACGACGCCTTCCACGAGCGGACGCATCGTGCGGTGGTCGGAGAAGAAGGCCGACTCCTCCTGCACGTCGTATCGCGGCTGGTCGTACATGTTGCGGATGCCGAAGACCGGCGACTCACGCGAGGTCTGCCCACGGCAGCTCGCGAGCGCACCGAGCGCGACAGCGGCAAGAAGAAGCTGACGGGAAGCCATGGACCTCTCTCTCGTCTCTCGTCCGTGCGAAGCCTGAACCTTGGAGCTCGAAGAGCGGAGCATCAGTGATGCCCTCCCGTCGCGGGCTCGGCCTCGAAGTCCGCGCCGCCCTCGTCGTCGTCATAGACGGCTTCGACGTGGGCCGGGTGGCACGACTCGAGGAGCTTCTTCGTGCGCTCGAGGTTCCACTTCGGATCGTTCGCCTCGACCGACAGGAAGAACTTGTCGTCGGAGAAGCCCTTGAACCGCTCCGAGTTGAACAGCGGGTGATGGTGCCGCGGCAGCCGGTTCAGGTGGAACATGCCGAACACGGTCGCGAACGCCGACAGGAGGATCGTGAGCTCGAACATGATCGGCACCTGCGAGGGCAGGCTGTACGGAGGCTTGCCTCCGATGACGAGCGGGTAGTCGACCCCGTTCATCCACCACATCATGAGGAAGGCCAGGGTCGTCCCGGTCAGCGCGGCCGGGAAGACGATGAGGCCGAGCTTCGAGTCCTTCATTCCCATCGCCGCGTCCATTCCGTGGATCGGGAACGGCGAGTGGGTGTCGAACTGCGTGTAGCCGGCGTCGCGGAACTTCTCCGCGGCGTGAAGGACCTCGGCGGGGGTGTTGAACTCCGCGAGGAGCAGCGCGGGGGTCTCTTCCGACTCGTTCGATTGTGTCTTCTCGGTAGCCATTATTCGGCCTCCGCCGTGGCCGGGGCGTGCGCGCCCTCGCCGTGCTCACCGTCGTGTCCGTGCGGCTCGTGATGCGGGTCGGCCTCGGGCATGACGCCCTTGACCTCTGCGATCGCGATCATCGGGACCCAGCGGATGAAGAGGAGGAATGCGGTGAAGAAGAGCCCGATGGTGCCGGCGTAGGTGAAGATGTCGACCAGCGTCGGGCGGAAGTAGCCCCAGGACGAGGGGAGGAAGTCGCGGTGGAGCGACGTCACGATGATGACGAAGCGCTCGAACCACATGCCGATGTTGATGAAGATCGACACGACGAACATGACCGGGATGCTCGTGCGGAAGCGCTTGAACCAGAAGAGCTGGGGCGAGATGACGTTGCAGGAGATCATCGTCCAGTACGCCCAGGCGTACGGGCCGGCAGCGCGGTTCTTGAAGACGAACCACTCGTAGTCGTTGCCGCCGTACCAGGCGATGAAGAACTCCATGCCGTACGCGTAGCCAACGAGGGATCCGGTCACGAGCATGATCTTGTTCATCAGCTCGAGGTGCTTCATCAGCACCAGGCTCCGCATGCCGTAGACGGCGCGCGTGATGAGCATCAGCGTCATGACCATCGCGAAGCCGCTGAAGACGGCGCCGGCGACGAAGTACGGCGGGAAGATCGTCGTGTGCCAGCCCGGCATGAGCGACGTCGCGAAGTCGAAGGAGACGACGCTGTGTACGGAGAGGACGAGCGGCGTCGAGATCGCGGCGAGGATCAGGTAGGCGCGCTCGTAGTTCTGCCAGTGGCGGTTCGCGCCGCGCCAGCCGAGAGCCAGGGCGCCGTAGACGATGCGGCGGTACTTGTTCTTCGCGCGGTCACGCATCGTGGCGAAGTCGGGGACGAGGCCGACGAACCAGAAGAGGAGCGAGACCGTGAAGTAGGTGCTGACCGCGAAGACGTCCCAGATGAGCGGGCTCTTGAAGTTCGGCCAGATCGCCATCTCGTTCGGGATCGGCAGCATGTAGTACGCGTACCAAGCGCGGCCGACGTGGATGCCTGGGAAGATGAGCGCGCAGATGACGGCGAAGATCGTCATCGCTTCGGCGAAGCGGTTGATCGCCGTGCGCCACTTCTGGCGGAACAGGAAGAGAACGGCGCTGATGAGGGTGCCGGCGTGGCCGATACCGATCCACCAGACGAAGTTCGTGATGTCCCAGGCCCAGTAGACGGGGGCGTTGTTTCCCCAGACGCCGACGCCGGCCCAGAACAGGTAGCCGATCGCGGCCCCCATGACGCCGGTGAAGGAGATCGCGAGGAGGAAGCCGATCCACCAGCCGCGCGGGGCCTTGTTCTCGGTCACACGGCAGACGGTCTCGCTGACCGACTTGAAGGTGACGCCCTCACCGACGAGCGGCGTCTCTCCGAGCTCTTTGATGGGGAGGTTCGCTGAAGACATCGCTCAGGCTCCCATGGCCGGGTTGGGGTTCCGGATCTTGCCGAGGTAAGTGGTCCGCGGCCTGGTTCCGAGCTCCGAAAGGAGCCGGTAGTTGCGGTCGACGGCGCGTGCCTTGGAGACCTTGCTGTTCGGGTCGTTGAGGTCGCCGAAGGTGATGCATTCGGACGCGCAGGCCTGCTGGCAGGCGACGACGACGTCGCCGTCCTTCATCGGCCTGTGCTCGCGCTTCGCCTTGATCTTGGCTTCCTGGATGCGCTGCACGCAGTACGTGCACTTCTCCATGACGCCACGCATGCGAACCGTGACGTTCGGGTTCATGCGCATCTTCTCGGTCTCGGGGACGTCGTCGTAGAAGCCGCCGCTCGTGTGGTAGTTGAGGAAGTTGAAGCGACGGACCTTGTAGGGGCAGTTGTTCGCGCAGTAGCGCGTGCCGATGCACCGGTTGTAGGCCATGTCGTTCAGGCCCTCGGGCGAGTGCGCGGTCGCGTTGACCGGGCAGACGTTCTCGCAGGGGGCCTCCTCGCACTGCACGCAGGCGACGGGCTGGAAGACGATCTGCGGATCGTTCTCGTCGAGGCCGACGAAGTAGCGGTCGATTCGCAGCCAGTACATCTCGCGGCCGCGCCAGATCTGCTCCTTGCCGACGGCCGGAACGTTGTTCTCGATCTGGCAGGCGACGACGCACGCGTTGCAGCCGGTGCAGCTCGTGAGGTCGAACGCCATGCCCCAGCGGTGGTTGTTCTTGAAGAACTTCTCTTCCTTCCACTCACCCCAGAGCGGCGGGGTGTGCGGGTCGGGAGAGCCGGTCTCGCGGACGGCGATCGCGGCGCCGTTCTCCGCCCGATCCTTGCGCTCGGTGTCGGGGAACTGCGGGAAGACCGGGTTCTTCCGGTACTGGTCGAGCGTCGCGTCGATGGCGATCGGGCGACCTTCCATCGTGTCGTGCTCTTGCGTCTGCGAGATCTTGTACTTCTTGGTGTCGGCCTCGAACGGATCGTCGGGCCGAACGTTCGCGGGCAGCAGGCTGTCGCCGGCGGCCATGCCGACCTTGCGGAGGCGCGGGCGCATCGCGTCGAGCTCGTTCGTGTCGAGCACGCGGAGCGTCACGTTGCCGGCGAAGCCGGTCGCGTCCGACGAGCGGATCGGGTTGACGTCGAAGCCGTGCTTGTCGCCGTAGCGACCGGCCTTCTGGCGTCCCCATCCGAGGTGGAGCGCGATCGAGTTGTCCGCCTGACCCGGCGTCACCCAGACCGGGATGTCGATCGAGCCGAGACCCTCGCGGGAGAGGCGAACGACACGGCCGCTTTCGACGTTCAACGCCTTCGCGGTGCCGACGGAGATGAACGCGACGTTGTCCCAGGTCACCTTGGTGACGGGATCGGGCAGCTCGAGGAGGAGCGGGTTGTTCGCGTGGCGCCCGTCGAGGAGCTTCGGGCAGGGTGCGAAGGTGACCTCGAGGCTCTGCGGGGAGAGCGCCGCGGCAGGCTTGGCCTGCGCGAGCGCCGCCGCGATCTCCGTCTGGCGCGCTTCGAGCTGGCCGAACGGACGCGCCGCCGGTCCGAGGACGCCGGACTTGAGCGCCTCGTTCCACGTGCGCGTGATGCTCGCGGGGATGGAGAGCGATCCCTTCACCGTTTGCTGCACGAGCGCGAAGCTCTTCGGCGCGGTGTCACCCGAGATGCGGGCGAGGATCTCGATGTCGGCCCGACCGTCGAACAGCGGGGCGATGAGCGGCTGCTGGATCGAGACCGTGCCGTCGACGGCGCGGTGATCGCCCCAGGCCTCGAGCACGTGCGCGCGCGGGACGTACCAGCCGCAGACCTCCGCGGTCTCGTTCACGTGGCTCGAAAGGTGGACCGTCTGGAGGACCGACTTGATGCGGTCGGCGATCTTGAGATCCGCCGGCGCGTCGTAGACCGGGTTGCCGCCGAGAATGACGAGCGTGTTGACGGCGTTCTTCTCGATGTCGGCGGCGAGCTGCTTGAGGCTCGCCGTCGGGTCGGCCTGGTGCGGGTCGGCCGCGGGGAAGTACTGCACCGTGTGGCCGACGTTGCCGAGCGCCGCGTTGAGCGCGTGGACGAGGGCGTGGACGCGCGCGGGCTGCCGCGAGCCGGCGACGATGATGCCGCGGGCGCGGGCCTCGGCCAGCTCCGTCGCGACGACCTTGAGCCACTTCTCCGGGATACCGGTGGCGTCCGCCTTGGCGACCGCCGCGGCAACGCCGCCGAGGTCGATCTTGTGCGAGGTCGAGAGCTCCTTCGCGAGCGCCAGGAGGTAACGCTCCACGTCCTGCGCCGCGAGGCGGAGGCGGTGGTCGGCGTTCATGCCCGTCGTCGTGAAGGCCGGCTCGACGACGTAGAGCCGGTTCATGTCGTCCTTCGAGCTCTCGAGCTTGCGGCCCTTCGCGAAGCCGTGGCTGGCGCGCGTCGAGCCGGTCTCGGTTCCGAGGAAGTCGGAGTCGAGCGAGAGGATGACCTTCGCCTGGTCGTAGCTCGGGACCACGTCGAGGAGCTGACCGAACGCGGTGCGAGCACCCTCACGGGCGTTGCCGTCGTGCGCGGCCTCCCAGAAGTGAATCTGAGCCTTCGGGAGCTTCGCGACGATGGCGTCGCGGAGGCGGAGGAACGTCGGCGAGGTCGTCGACTCGGAGAGGATGCGGAGTCGGGCGCCGCCGTCCGTCTGCGCGGTGCGGAGGATCTCGCTGAACGCCTGATCGAAGTCGGCCCACGTCGCGGGCGTGTGGTTGCCGAAGCCGCCCTGCGGCTGGCGCACACCCTTCAGCGGGGTGGTGCCGCGATCGGGATCGTACATGTCGTAGATCGCGGCCTGCGTCCACGCGTCGGTGCCGCCACGGCTCGACGGGTGCGCGGGGTTGCCTTCGATCTTCGTCGGACGGCCCTCGTGGCTCTCGACGAGGACGCCGAGCGCGTCGCCGCGCTGCGGGATGACCGACGCGTAGTACGAGGTCGTGCCGGGGAGCACGTGCTCGGGCGCCTTCGAGTACGGCAGGATCTTCTCGACGGGGCGGCGTGCGCAGCCCTCGGCGAAGAGCGCCGCCGAGGCGCCGGCGAAGAACATGAAGCCGCGACGCCCGACAGAGGCATCAGCCACGCCCTTCGCGTCGTCCTTGCTCTTCCGGAGCTTCACGAGGCTCGAAGCGATCGAAGAAGCCTTCGCCTCTTCGAGGCCGAGCGGGAACTCGCTCTCCGCACGCTTCTGCGCGGCAGCAGGGTTCGCCTTGTCCTCGAGGCTCTTCCAGAAGACCTTCGCGCCGTCCTCCGGCGCCTTGAAAACGTGCGGTTCGCGGCGGCTCATCGGTGGCACCCCGAGCAGTGCTGCGGAGGATTGACGTCAGGCGCCGTCCACCCGGCGGCGGCCATCTCCGGCTTCCATTCCATGTTGGTGATCTGATCCTTCGGACGGAGATTCGGCTTCGGGTCGCGATGGCAATCGAGGCACCATCCCATCCCGAGCGGCTGTTCGGCGCGGACCACGTCCATCTGGTCGACGCGGCCGTGGCAGGTCGCGCAGCCGACGCCGGCGGCGAGGTGCGCGCTGTGATCGAAGTAGGCGTGGTCCGGAAGCTTGTGGACCTGCACCCATTCGATGGGCTTGCCCGACTCCCAGCTGGACCGAACGGGCGCGAGACGCGCGCTATCGGTCTTCACCATCGAGTGGCACCCCATGCACACCTGCGTGGGAGGAATCATCGCCTTGCCGGCGACCTCCACGTTGGCGTGGCAGTACCGGCAGTCCATGCCCATCTGGCCGACGTGGAGTCGGTGCGAATAGGGCACGGGCTGCGCGGGGGCGTAGCCGACCGTAAAATTCTTCGGGGTGACGAAGTACCAGATGGCGCCGACGAGCAACGCCGGCACCACTGTGCCCACTCCGCCAAGGAGCAGCGGGAGCTTGTTTAGCGACCGGGGAAAGATCTGCATGCGCGCACTCGCGGGTCTCGGCCACGGGCCCTGCGCCAGATACCGGAACCCCAATAGTTCCGGCCGTGATTTTCACGGGCGCTCCTGGCCCCACCTAATACAAAGGGATGGCGGGCGTCCTTATAGAGGAGAGGCGTCCGCGGCTACAAGCCCCCGTTTCCACATAAACGCCGCAAAGTTTGCGGCCGGGCTCTCCGGAGCTCTCACTTATGGATGCAGAGGGCCCCGTCCTTGCAGATCCGAAAGACGATCAGCGTTTTCGGGCAGCGAAGGACTCCGCTTCGTCCTTGTGCGTCGGGCAGTCTCGCGCGAGGATGGTGACGCTCGTCCCCCCTTCGGGGGCGGGTGCCTTGATCGTCACCGTCTTCGGTGTCGTGCTGATGTCCTCGCGGCTCGTGGTCCCGTTCATTCGAGCCCGGATCGCGACGAGCATCCCGAGGTGGAACTCGAAACGGGCCTGCGCCACGGGCGCTCGCGGGTCGCGCGCGGTCCACTCGACCACGGTGTCGTCACCGGTCCCGAGCGCCGTCTGCCAGCTCCCCTCCCCTCCCGGCTGGAAGCGCTCCCGGACATCGCGGGGCGCCATCCCGAGGCGGACGTTCGGCACCGCCTCCGGCTCCTCGCGCGAGCAGCTCACGCCGAACGGCAGAGCCAGCACCACGACGAGGCAAAGGACGATTCGACCGAGACGCACGACCGATGCTCGTAGGGTCGAGAGCGCGGGCCCGTCAAGCGAGCGATGAAGCCCCCTCGTACGACTCTGCCATCCGTCGGCGGGATGCGGCCCTCGCTCCTCGGGCCGAGGAACGTGGCCGAGCGGGCGTCCCTCGACGGTCGCTAGGGCAGCGGGCGTCAGGGATTGACGGCCAGGGCCGCGAACAGGAGCACGAGGTACAACATCGAGAACTTGAAGAGGGACTTCGCCCACTTGTCACCGGTGCCCGCGCGCAGGCCGTAGCAGCCCCACGTGAAGAAGACCGCGCCGAGGATCGTCGCGATGACCAGGTAGCCGCGACCGGCAAGCCCGAGCGGAACGACGAGGAGGCTCGCCGCCACGAGGGCGAAGATCCAGCGGATGATCGTGTGGCGCGACGCCAGCTCACCCGTCACGTTCGGCGTGACCACGAGGCCCGCGCGGGCGTAGTCCGCCTTGCGAAACAGCGCGATCGCGATGAAATGGGGGATCTGCCACAAGAACATGACGGCGAAGAGGACGACGCCGGCGGCGTCGATGCTCGCCGTCCCGGCCGTCCAGCCGAGGAGCGGCGGGATCGCGCCCGGGACCGCACCGACGTGGAGCGCGAAATGCGAGTGCCGCTTCAGCGGCGTGTACGCGAGCACGTAGAGGAGGTTCGCGATCACCGCGAGGAGCGCCGTGAGCGGGTTCGCTCCGATCGCCAGCACCGGGACGGAGAGCGCCGACATGGCGACGCCGAACCACAGCGCGAACCGGGGCGCCATGCGTCCCGAGGGCAGCGGGCGGTTCCGTGTCCGCGCCATGTGGCGGTCGGAATCCCGCTCGATATACATGTTCAGGGCGTTCGCCCCCGCCACGACCAGCGCCAGCCCGATGAGCGTCGCGAGGACGGTCGTCGCGCTCGGCCCGGCGCCGTCCACGCGCCCTGCCCGACCAGCCAGAAACAGGCCGCCGGCGGCCGTGATCACGTTCATCAGTGTGATCCGCGGCTTGGCCAGCGCGATCACGTCGCGGAACGAGACCTCCGTCCTCCGGACTCTCGGCTCCTGGATGATGGCGTGAGCGGCCGGTTTCTGCATGGGCTCGCCGCCTATTAGGGAGATGGGCCCGGCCCGTCAAGACCTACTCCTTCCGCCTCCTTAGTGAAGCGCCCCCCCGCTGTGGATAGGTGGTTGCCAACGCCAGAGTTCCGGTAGTCTCGGTCTTCCCGGCCTCAGCCAAACGCTCGGAACATGGGTCATTCCTCACGACAATCCCGCGCAGGTGTTCCTTCGTTCGAGACAAAGCTCGAGAACGAAGAAGAGGTCTTGGACTCCATCGTCTCGGCGCTGTCGAAGAACGCGCTCGACGCTGCGATCTGGGACGAGCTCCACGACGCCGCGGTGAAGTTCGACCGCGTCTCCGAGCTCGCCTTCGCATACGAGTCCGCGGCGCAGAGCCGGAAGCTGAAGACGTTCCTGCCTGCCGTACAGGCTGAGCTCTTCTTCCGGGCAGCGACGTTCTTCGGCGACGTGCTCGGCGACGAGTTCGGTGCCACGACCTATCTCGAACGCGCGCTCGGCGCCTTCCCGGGTCACGCAGGCGCGTTCGAGCGCATCGACGCGCAGCTCACGCGCACCGACGACAACAAGAAGCTCGCCGAGCTCTGTGTCCAGACGTCGGCCCACCGGCCGAAGCCGGAACAGATCGCGATCCTCGAGCGCGCCGCCCACCTCTTCGAGCGCGCGATGCTCGAGGACAAGGCGATCGAGACGTACCAGCAGCTCGTCCGTCTCGAGCCCGGTGACGAGGCGCTCCGCAACGCGCTCGAGGCGCGCTTCGTGCGCGCGAACCGCTATCGCGACGTCGCGCGCATGTTCGAGCAGGCCCTCGCCGCCGATCCTCCGCCGCCCGCAGACGAAGCGGCACGGGTCCGGCAGAAGCTGATCGAGGTCTTCGCCAACCAGCTCAAGGAGCCCGAGCGCGCGATGCCTCACGTCGAGGCGCTCCTCGAGGTCGATCCGTCGAACGCAGAGGCGCGACGCGTCGCGACGCGTCTCCTCGAGAGCAAGGGCCTCGCCGCACGGGCCGCCGCGGCGCTCGCTGCAGGCGCGACGACGACGGACGAACGCGCGCGCTACCTCGGCATCGAGCTCGAGCACACGCGTGGGCCGCGACGACGCGACGTCCTCCGCCGGATCGGCATCCTCAAGCAGGACGAGCTCGACGACGCGCAGGGCGCCTTCGAGGCGTTCGAGCAGGCGCTCGGGATCGATCCCGCCGACGACGAGCTTCGCCAGCGCTACATGTCGCTCGGCATCCAGCTCAGAGGCCCGCTCGAGGTCGCGCGCACGTTTGCGCGCGTCTCGACCGTCGCCAAGGACGCCGGCATCCGCTCTCGCATCACCGCGGAGATGGGTGACCTGCTCCTCCGCGGCGGCGACACCAAGCGTGCCCGCACGACGCTCGCCGGCGTCCTCTCCGCGCAGAGCGCGGATCACGGCGCCGTCCTCACGGCCGCGCGCGCCCTCGCGAGCGTCTACGAGAGCGAAGGCGACGTGAAGAACCTCGTCGAGGTGCTCCAGCGCGTCGGCGAGCTCTCGCCGCTCGAAGGCGAGAAGCAGCTCGCGAACGAGCGCATCGCCGAGATCTGCTCGAACGAGCTGGGCGACGCCGAGCGCGCGATCGGCGCCTGGCGACGCCTCGTCGACTCCCCTGCCCGGGCCCGGGCCCTCGAGGCGCTCGAGCCGCTCTACGAGCAGCGCGAGCAGTGGATCGACCTCTCCTTCGTGCTCGAGCAGCGCGCGAAGGACGCTGCCGACGATCGCGACGCGGCGCGCGCGCTTGCCTATCGCGCCGCCGAGGTGCTCACGACGAAGGCGAAGGACGTGGGCAGCGCGTCCGAGGCGTGGCGCCTGCTGGTGGCCGCATACGGCCCCGCGCGCGACGTCTACGAGCAGTGGCTCCCGCTGCTCGAGCAGCAACGGCTCTGGCCCGAGCTCACCGAGGCGCTCACGAAGGACGCCGAGCTCGCGTCCGAGGAGGAGCGCCCGCTCGTCCTCGCGCGCCTCGGGAACGTCTATCTCCAGCGCACCCGCGACACCGACGCTGCGATCGACGCATTCAAGCGCGCGCTCCATCTCGACCCGTCGGAGAAGACGAGCCGCGCCACCCTCGAGAAGCTGCTCCTCGGCGCCGAGCACCGACTCGCCGCTTCGGCCGTGCTCGAGCCGATCTACCGCGGCGAGCTCAACGCGCAGGGGCTGCTCCGCGTCCTCGACATCCGCGCTGCTTCATCTCCGCTCGTCCAGGATCGCCTCGCAGCTCTCGAGGAGGCCGCGCACGTCGCCGAGTCCGTCTCGAAGGACAAGACGGTCGAGGTCATCGCACGGGCCCTCGCAGAGTCCGTCGAGAGTCAGCAGCCGATCGGGCCGTGGCTCCAGCGCTTCACCCGCTCCTCCGAGGGCATCGATCCGAAGCGCCGCGCGGCGCTCCTCGGCAAGGCGCTTGGAGATCGTCCGATCGACTCGCAGGAGCTCCTCGGGCTCGCCGTGCTCGTCGGAGAAGAGAGCTACGCCGCCGGTGACGTGGCCGCGGCGCTGGCAGCCTATCGCCGGGCGCTCGCCTTCGAGCCGTCGTCGGCCGACCTCATCGCACGCGTCGATCAGCTCCTCCAGGAGCAGGGCAATCCGCAAGAGCGCGTCGCTCTCTATCGCGCAGCGCTCGAGCGCGGCGCAGAGCCCACCCGCCGCCGGCAGCTCCTTCACAGCATCGGCACGATCGAGCGCTTCGAGCTCATGAAGCCGGAGGCCGCGATCGGGGCCTACCGCCGCGCCATCCTGGACGATCCCACCGACCGCGAGGCGTACAGCGCGCTCGTCGAGCTCTACACCGAGACCGAGGCCTGGGACGAGCTGTGCGATCTGCTCGAGGACTACCTCGCGCACGCGAGCTCGCCGGAAGAGACGCGCGCTGCCCGAGCGCAGCTCGCGCACATCGCGACGGCCCACGGACAGGGCGATCGCGGCGCGGTCCACGCGGGCGCGCTCCTCGCCGACCCGCAGCTCGGCGAGGCCGAGCTCGATCTCATCGAGCACGTCGCGACGACGCTCGGCGATCACGTCCTCCTCCGCGGCGTCCTCGAGCGCCGCGTCCGCGAGTCGGCAGATCCGAAGGAGCAGGTGGAGTGCCTCGATCGGCTCGCCACCCTCGCACAGCAGAGCGGCGAGGAGAGCCACGCCGTCGAGCGCCTCCGCCAGGCAGCAGACATCGCCCAGGGCATGGGCGACGAGCCCGCCGCGATCGGCCTCTACGATCGTCTCCGCACCATTGCTCCACGGGACGAGCACGCCACCGGACAGCTCGTCGAGCTCCACGAGCGCAGCGGGAGCTGGCACAAGGTCCCGCCGCTGTACGCGGTGCTCCTCGAGCTCGCGACCGACGACCTCTCGCGCGTCGCGCTCCTGGGACGCCTCTCGCGCACGTTGGCCGATCAGCTCGGCGATCCCGAGCGCGCGTTCGCCGCCGCTCGGAGCGCGTTCGCGCTCGCTCCCGAGGACCGCGACGTGCTCGCAGACGCCACGTCGCTCGCGGTCCGCGCCGGACGGACCATGGAGCTCGCCTCCGCGATCGACGAGGCGCTCGCTGCCATGACGGAGACGACGGACGGAGTGCGCGCGGAGCTCACGCTCGCGAAGGGCCGCGTGCTCGCGTCACACGAGGCCACCTGGGGCGAGGCGGCGTCCTCGTTCCGGGACGTGCTCGAGGGGAATGCCGACGATGAGACCGCCGTTGCCGCGGCGGAAGCCTTCGCGGAGCTGCTCCGCGGAATGCCGCGGAGCGACGAGAAGGCCCGCGACGTCCGCTGGCTCCACGAGTGGCGCTTCGAGCACGCTCCCACCGAGCGACGCACGCGCGCGCTGCTCGCGTGGGCGGAGTCGGAGGAGCTCGAGCTCGGGGACGAGCCGACGGCGCTCGGGCTCTACAAAAAGGTGCTGGAGATCGACGAGGGCGACCTCGATGCGCTCGCCGCGGTCTCGCGGCTCTCGCTCGCCCAAGGCGACGTCGAAGGCGCGCTCACTGCGCTCTTGTCCCGTCGCTCCGCGTCCGAGGGCGAGGCGAAGAACGCGCTCGACATCCAGATCGCGACCATCCTCGTCGACCGCCCGGGCCGCGCCGACGAGGCGCTCGATCGAATCGCCGGCGTGCTCGAAAGCGCGCCGCACGACACCACGGCAATCGAGCTCGCCGCCCGCCTCCTGGCGAACGCCGAGGTCGCGGAGCGCGCAGCGAAGGTCCTCGAGACCTCGCTCGACGCCGTCGACGATCCCGACCAGAAGATCAACGTCTTCGATTGCCTCATCACCCAGGGCGAGCCGCGGCGCGATCTCTACGAGCGCTACCTCGACACCCTCGCCGAGCGAGGTCGCGCCGACGCGGCGTACGCCGTGGCGCTCCGTGCGGTGCGTGCCCTCCCTGCCGAGCAGGCACTGTGGGATCGCGCCGAGCAGATCGCGCGCCAGCTCTCCTCGGCCGAGCCGCTCGCCGACACCTACGAGCAGGTGCTTCGCCTCGAAGTGCGGCGCGAGCCGGGCGACGTGGGGCCGAGCCTCGCCGAGCTCGCGCGCGCGGCGAACGAGCCGCCGCACGACGAGGAGACCTCGGGCTACGGGCGCCTCGAGAGGGCCGAGGCCGTCGAGCTCGGACAGCGCGCCGTCGCGTTCTACGAGGAATGGTACGAGGACAGCGACCGCGTCGTGCGCGTCCTCGAGCGTCTCCTCGAGATCGAGCCGGAGGACACCTGGGCGTTCGACCGCCTGAAGCTGATCTTCGATTCGAAGGAGCGCTGGGACGATCTCTTCTCGCTCTACGACCGCGCCGCGGCCTCGGCCGACAAGGACCGCAAGTTCGAGCTCCTCGAAGAAGCGGCCCAAATCGCGAAGGACTTCGCCAACCACGCGCAGCGCGCGATCCGCTACTTCGAGCAGCTCCTCGATCTCCGCCCCGGCAACGTGCGGCTCACGTCGGCCCTCGAGCGCCTCTACGAGCGCCACGGTTGCCACCGCGAGCTCATCACGCTCCGCGGCGTACGTCTCCTCTCGCTGCCGCGCGAGGAGGCGCAGAGAGAGCGCGCGCGCATCGCGGCCCTGTGGCTCGACGAGCTCAACGACACCTCGAGCGCGATCATCGTCATCGAGGACATCGTCGCGAATCAGGACGGAGCCGACAGCGTCGAGACGACCGACCCCGTGATCGACGTCACCGGGCTCCTCGAACGCGTACTGGCGACCGCGCCGCGAACGGCAGACATCCGCGAGACGGTCCCGCCGCCCTCCGACGGCCGGCGTGACTCGTACTTCCCGATGGCGAACAAGCGCGGTCTGGTTCGCCAGCGCGCGGCGGCTCTGTTGAAGGAGCGCTACAACACGCCCGGCAAGGAGGCCGATCTCGCCCGGGTGCTCGAGGTCGAGCTCGAGGTCGTCAAGAGCGCGAAGGAGCGCATCCGGCGCCACCAGCGGATCGCCGGCCTCTACTTGCAGCTCGGCAACGACGAGGCGGCGCTCGAGCACTTCGTCCAGCTCGTGTTCCTCGAGCCCGAGGTCGGCTCGCACCGCCAGGAGCTCGCGTCGATCGCCGCGCGCATCGGCCGTTTCGATCGCCTCGCCGAGGTGCTCGTCTCCGCGGCCGACGACCGCCACGACGACGCCCTGAAGATCGAGCTCCTGATGAGCGCCGGCGACGTCACGGCCGAGAAGATCGGGGACATCGAGCGCGCGATCGAGCTGTTCTTCCGGATCCTCGCGATCTCCCCGATCGCCGACGACGCGCTCCTCGAGGCCTGCCGTCACGTCGAGCCGCTCCTCGCGAAGGCCGATCGCCGTGGCGATCGCCTGGACGTCCTCGAGCGCCTCGCGATCCTCGAGCAAGCCCCCGAGGTGAAGTGGCACGTGCTCGGCGAGGCCGCACGCCTCGCGATGGGCCTCGACGAGAACGACCGCGCCATCTGGGCGTGGGAGGGACGCCTCGAGGCGAAGCCCGGTGACCCCGAGGCGCTCGACGGTCTCGCCTTCCTCTTCGAGAAGGCGCAGCGCTGGCGTCCGCTCATCGACACGCTGAACAAGCGGGCGCAGCGAGACGACCGCGATGCCGAGCAGCGGCGCGCCGATCGCGTCCGCGTCGCCCAGATCCTCAGCGAGAAGCTCGACGCGACCGAGGAGGCGATCGACACCTGGCGCGACGTCGAGGCGACGTTCGGGCACTCCGAGGACGGAACGCGCGCGCTCGCGGGCCTCTACCGACTGACGAAGCGCTGGGCGGAGCTCGCCGAGCTCCTCGGCGGAGCGGCGGCCCGCGCCACGACCACCGCCGACAAGGCCGAGACGCTCCGCGAGCTCGGCGACGTCCAGCGCGAGCAGCTCGACGAGATCGCCCTCGCGATCGCCAGCTACGAGCACTCGCTCACGACCGACCCGCGCACCGAGGGATCGCGCTCCGGCCTTCGCGCGCTCATCAAGAAGTCGGAGCATCGGGCCGAGGTCGTTCGCGTACTGCTCGCCGCCTACGTGGCAGCCGACGACTGGAAGCTCATCCTCGACATCACCGAGCATCGGCTCAGCGCGACGGAAGAGACGCCGGCGCAGATCGCGGTCCTCATGGAGGCGGCGCGCGTCTCCGAGGATCGCGCGGACGACGCCGAGGCAGCGTTCACGCTCGTCCGCCGCGCGCTCCTGCTCGACCCGAGCCAGGACACCACCGTCTCGGAGATCTTCCGGCTCGCCGAGAAGACGCGCGCCTGGCGTCCCCTCGCCGACGCGCTCCGTGAGTGCATCGACGGCCGAGACGACCTCGCATGGGCACGCGCGCTGCGCTTCCGCATGGGCGCGGTGCTCGAGACACACCTCGACGAGGCACGCGCGGCGCTCGAAGCCTACGTCCACGTCGGCAACCAGGAGCCGGGCGATCTCGAGTCGGCCAAGGCCGTCATTCGCGTCGCCGGAAAGACCTCCCGCTGGGACGCCGCGGCCCGGGCGCTCGTCGAGGCAACGCGCAAGCGCGACGTGGTCGAGCAGAGCCTCGTCGACGCCGTGGAAGAAGCTGCCCTCGCAGCGATGGGTTGGGATGCGGTCACGTTCGCGCTCGCCTCGCTGATCCACGACGGCGGCGGGCTCGCGCCCGGCCTCGCTCGTGACCTCGAGGCCGCCATCGCGATCTGGCACCGCGACCGGCGCGGTGATCCCGACGCTGCCGAGGCCGCGTACGCACGCGCGCTGTCGCATGATCCCACGAACGCGCCGCTCCTCGCCGAGCTCGCGAAGCTCCAGCGACGCGCGCGCGGCCGACCGCTCGTCGACAGCCTCCTTCGGCTCTCGCAGACCACCGGCGGCGACCTCGATCTGCTCGGCGAGGCCGCCGACGTCGCGGTCAACAGCGTCGGCGATCGCGCGCTCGCGAAGTCGATCTTCGATCGCCTGCTCAAGCTCGCCGCGGAGCGCTGGCTCGGCGCGACCGAGCCGAACGTCCTCACCAGCGGTACGCCGCAGGCTCCGGAGAACTACGTCGATCGCGCGACGCGCGAGCTCGTACGCATCCACGGCGACGACGGCGATCACGACAAGGTCGTCCAGCTCCTGACGGACACCGCGCACCTCCCCTGGAAGACCGAGAAGGCGCGCGCGCTCCGTCACGAGGCCGCGCTCGTCGCGGTCGAGAAGCTCGGCGCGGCGGACCGCGCGATCGCGATCTACCTCGCGCTCATCGAGGAGGACCCGCACGATGCCGAGGCGGTCGCGCGCGTCGTTGCGCTGTACGAGGCCGGCGGCCGTCGAACCGAGCTGCTCGAGCTGAAGCGCCGGCTCGTGGGGACGGCGCGCGAGGTCGGTGAACGCCTCCAGCTCCGGCTCGAGATCGCCGCGCTCGAGGACGGGCAGGACGCCGTCGATCGCGCGATCGAGGCGCTCCGCGAGAACCTCGGCGAGTCGTCGCGCCACGACGCGACGGTGAAGATGCTGGCGTCGATCTTCCAGCGCGAGAACAAGATCGAAGAGCTCGAAGCGCTCCTCGCCTCGCAGGCCCAGCTCGGCGAAGACGCCGGAGACAAGGCTCCGAGCGCGGACTTCTTCTGGCGCGCGGCCGAGGTGGCCGAGCTCCAGATGAAGGACCTACGACGCGCCATCGCGCACCTCCGGCGCGTGGTCGCGCTCGAGGAGCGCGCGCCGGCATACGACGCGCTCGCGCGGCTGTCGACCGACACGAAGGCCTTCGACGACGCCGCCGGCTTCCTCGATCGCCTGCGCGAGCTCACCGACGGCCCGGCCCGCGCCGCGGTCACCCTCCGCCTCGCCGACGCGCTCGTCTCCGCAAACCGCAAGCCCGAGGCTCGCCAGCGCCTCGAGTCGGAGATCGGCCGCGATCCCGAGGCCGACAGCGTCCGCGTGCGCCTCGCCGAGACCTACCGCGCCGCGCAGGACTGGCCGGAGCTCGCGGCGCTCCTCACCGAAGGAGCGCACTACGCGCCGGACAAGGCCACGCGCCTCTCGCGCCTCCGCGAGGCCGCGGAGCTCCATCGCGTGCGGACGGGAGAGCCCGAGAAGGCGATCCCGCTGCTCGAACAGGCGTCCGATCTCTCGCCCGACGAGAACGCGGTGAAGCTCGCGCTCGCCGACGCGTTCGGCGCAGCAGGCCGCTTCGACGAGGCGCGCGCCCTCCTCCGGACGCTCGTCGAGGCGTTCGGCGGGCGCCGCCCGAAGGAGCGCGCCCCCGTCCACTACCATCTCGCGCGGCTCGATCTCGCCGTGGGCGATCGCGCCCGCGCGCTCGTCGAGCTCGACGCTGCGACGCGAATCGATCCGGCCAACCCGGAGATCCTCCAGGCCCTCGCCGAGCTCGCGCGCGACGACGGACAGCTCGAGCGCGCCGAGCGATCGTACCGCGCGCTCCTCACCGTGCTCCGCCGTCAGGAGGAGCCGACGGAAGAGACCGCGATCACGCGCTCGGAGGCGATGTTCGAGCTGGCGCAGATCGCGACCCGCCAGGGGGAGACCGATCGCGCGAAGGAGATCCTCGAGAGCGCGTTCGAGCTCGCCCTCGAGAACGCGGTCGAGGCACGTCGTCTCGAAGGAGCGCTCCGGCGCGCCGGCGATCACGTGCACCTCGCCCGCGCGCTCGGTGCACGCCTCGAACGCGGCGGCGCCGAGGACGAGGCCGCGCTGCGCACCGAGCTCGGTGGCCTCTACGATCAGCACCTCGATCGCAAAGACGAGGCGCTCGAGATGATCCTCCGCGCGCTCGACCTCGAGCCCGCGAACGAGCCCGCACACGACGCGGCCTTCCGCCTCGCAGGCGCGACGGGGAAGATGCCCGCATACGAGGCGCGGGTCCGAGACCTCGCCGAGTCGAAGGCCGAGAGCGATGGCGAGCTTGCCGGGATGCTCTACCTCCGCCTCGCGCGCATCGCCGAGACCGAGAAGAAGGACGACCGCGACGTCGCGGAGCTCTACGAGAAGGCGATCGCCGCGCGGCCCGAAGACCGCGAGCTGCTCTCCGCGCTCGCGAGCGTCTACGAGCGCCTCGGAGACGACGGCGGTCAGGCGCGCGTGCTCGGAATGCGCGTCGAGCTCGACGCCGCGGCCGGCGGCGCCTCTCCCGACGCACTCTACCGGCTGGCGCAGCTTCGCTTCCGCTCCGGCGACGTCGACGCAGGCTGCGATGCCTTCGAGCAGGCCTTCGAGGCCGACCCCGATGCGGATCGCGCCGACGAGCTGCTCCGCGCCGCCGCGGATGCGCATCCCGATGCCGAGCGCATCATCGACATCTACGAGCGCCTCGCGCGGGCGCCGGGCCGCGAGCGCTCGCTCGTCGACGCGCTCGTCCGACGCTGGTCGCTTCCGGGCGCAGGCACGGAGCCGATGAAGGAGGCCGTCGAGCTCGCAGAGAAGCTCGAAGACTTCGGCCTCGCCGAGTCGCTCCTCCGTCGCTTCCTCGAGCGGGAGCGCCCCAGTGATCTGAGCGAAGAGGAGGACCGCGAGGGCCGCGTCTGGGCGCTCGCGCTGCTCGCGTGGCGCTGCGAGGAGTCCGGTCGCGTACGCGAGGCCGCCGTCCTGAAGCGCGAGGCCGCCGAGCTCGCGGAGCCCGAGGCCGCGCGCCGCTTCCTCTTCGAGGTGGCAGGCCTCGCGTCGGGTCCCCTCGACGACCTCCGGCTCGCTTCGTCGATCTACGAAGAGCTCCACGAGAAGGAGCCGCAGGACCGCGACGCGTGGGAGCTGCTCCTCGACGTCTACCGCCGCCTGGACGACTACTCGAAGCTCGTCGCGCTCGTCGCGCGGATCGTCGAGTTCATCGACGACGTCGGCGAGCGCTCGAAGCTCCGGCTCGAGAGCGTCAAGGTCCAGATGCAGAAGCTGAAGCTCTCGGACGACGACGCCGCAGAGCAGCTCCGTGACATCGTCGACGAAGACCCGGCGCAGGTCGACGCTGCCCTCTTGCTCGTCAGCATCTACGAGCGCAACGGACGCGAGGACGACCTCGCGGAGCTCCTTGCGCGCCAGCTCGACGGCGCGAAGGATCGTCAGGACGCCGACGCAGTCGGGTCGCTCTCGCGCCGCCTCGGGCAGCTCCTCGAGAAGCGCGATCGGTCGCAGGCACGCGACGTGTACTACGCGGCGCTCGAGTGGGACCCGCGCTCGCGAGAGATCCTCGTCGCCCTCGAGCGGCTCCACGACGAGGACGCGGACATCGAAGCGCGCTCCGACGTGATGGAGCGCCGCCTCCAGATCGAGCAGGGCGACGATGCCGAGGCGCTCGCGCTCTCGCTCCATGACACTCGTCGCGCGCTCGAGGACCACGAGGGCGCGCTCCGGGTGCTCGAGATCGGCTATCGCGGCGCCCCGCGCAGCATGCAGCTTCGCGATCGCCTCGAGATCGTCTACCGCGACACGAACGAGTACGGAAAGCTCGCCGTTCTCTTCACGCTCGATGCGCGCGGACGCCAGGACGCGAAGGAGAAGAGCGGACGCCTCCGCGAGGCGGCGGCCATCTACCGCGACGAGCTCTCGAATCCCGAAGAGGCCTCGAAGGTCCTCCGCGAGGCGCGCGCGGCCGATCCGACCGATCCGCTGCTCCTCGTCGAGCTGGTCGACACCCTCTCGGCCGCCGGTGAGCTCCGCGGCGCCGCCGACGAGCTCACTGCGGTGATCGAGCCGCTGGATCCGAGCGATGCGCTCCGTCCCGATCTCGTCGGGCGTCGTGCGCTGCTACGGAGCCGTCTCGGCGAGATGGACGGCGCGCTCGAGGACTTCGAGGAGGCCGTCGGCAAGGGCCAGGACCTGCGCGCCTACTTCGCCGATCATCTCGGCAAGATGGCGCTCCAGGCGGCCGGCCGTGGCGACGCCGCCTCGTGGCGGACGCACCGCCTTCGCATCGCAGGGCTCCGGCTCGACGTCGGCGACATCGAGGAGGCGCGCAACGTCCTCACCGAGCTGCTCAAGACGGACAGCAAGGACAGGGCGACCCTCCGCGCGATCGCGCACGTCGACGAGCTCGAAGGCCGCTGGGACAGCGCGAGCGCGACGTACCGGCGCCTCGTCGGCCTCGAAGACGGCGAAGGGATCGTCGCCGCGGCGCTCAAACTGCTCGAGACGTGCGAGAAGGCAGGCCGTCTCGCCGACGCGCGCGGTGGTCTCGAACGCGCGCGCATGGCCGCGCCCGACGACGCCGCGCTCCGCGAGCGCCTCGCATGGCTCTACGAGCAGCTCGGCGCCTTCAAGGAGCTCGCGGAGCTCGTCCTCGAAGAGGCACGCTCCGCCGGAGACGTCGCGCCTCGCTTCGAGGGGCTTGTTCGCGCCGGTCAGCTCTTCCTCGAAGCGGCCTCCGATCCGAACGCGACGCAGCAGCTCGACAACACCGCCGCGATCGTGCCGCTCGAAGAAGCGCACGCGCTTCGGCCCTCGGACCTCGATTGCGCTGCGCTCCTCTCCGATGCCTACGTCGCCGGCGGCCGCATCGACGAGTCGCAAGAGCTCCTCCTTCGCACGATCGGCACGTTCAAGGGCCGCCGCGCGCGCGAGCTCTCGGCGCTCTACCATCGCCTCGCGCGCATCGCGGAGATCCTCGGCGACCGCGCCACCGAGCTCCAGCACCTCACGACCGCGCTCGACATGGACGCGCAGAACGGCGTCGTCGCCTCCGAGCTCGCCTATCTCGCGATGGAGCTCGGCAACCTCGACGTTGCCCAGCGCGCGCTCCGCCAGATCACGATGCTCAAGGTGGCGGCGCCCCTCCCGAGGGCCCTCGCCTACCAGCACCTCGGTGAGATCGCCCGCCAGCAGGGCGACCTCCGGCGCGCGATGATGCTCGTCAAGCGCGCGGTCGACGAGGATCCGTCCCTCGACAGCGCACGCCTTCTCCTCGATCAGCTCCAGTCCGAGAGCTGACGGCCGGTTCGATCCGCGAAGTCGTCGCGCGCATGGACCGCCATGCGCGTGGGCGACTCGCGGTCACGGACCGGAGCGCTTCTTCCCGAGAAAGAGCACGTGCTTCGCACGCGAGCCGATCCGCGCGGGCACATGGAGGACCTCGACACCGAAGCCGAAGTGCTCGAGGCGATGCGCGTACCTCGCGTTCGGGCCCGCCGACCAGACCCCGACGACTCCTCCCGGCCGGAGCGCCGCGTGGCACGCTCGCGCCCCCGCGTCGCCGTAGAGCCGCTGGTTCGTCGTCTGCGCAAGCGCCACCGGACCGTTGTCGACGTCGAGGAGGATCACGTCGAACGTCCGTGGTGACCGCTTGATGACGTCGTACACGTCGCCGATGACGACGCGACATCGCGGGTCGTCGAGCGGATGGCCGGCGAGTCCCCCGACGTGCTTGCGGTTCCAGTCGACGAGCTGAGGGACGACCTCCCCGACCGTGACCTGTGCGTCCCCCGGGGCCGCGTCGAGGACGGCGCGGAGCGTGTAACCGAGCCCGAGACCTCCGACGAGCACCGCACGTGGCGCGGCGACCCGCGCGATCGCCTCCTTGGCGAGCGCGATCTCGGAGTCATGCATGCGGTTCGCCATGAGGACGCGCTGGTCGACGCGCACGACCCAGTCGTCGCCGCGACGCGCGAGCACGAACTCGCTCCCGCCGACCCGTGCACTCTCGACCGTGGCCCACTGCAACATCGCGTACGGCTCCGGTTCAACGTCAGACGCAGACGAGCAAGGGGAGGAACCTACCACGCTTCAGGCGGGCACGTGCCGGCGGTGACGAGAGCCTTCCGAGAGCCCATCCGCGCGCCGCTCGCGGCGAGAGCGTCATTTGCACGAGTCTTCTTCGGCAGCCCCGAACGAGAAGGGGGCGGTGCGCATGCGGCCGTTGATGTCGAACGCCGACGGCGCGTCTCCGCCGTTGTTGACCGCGCACAGCCCATCGGAGCGAAGGCGGAGCCCCTCGGGACCTTCGACCGTCGCGCGCCCGAAGCTCGGAGTATCCCAAGCGGAGAACACCTGCTGCGCGCAGGTGGCGAGATCGGTACACGCGACGTTGGGAACGCAATGTGTGTTGACGCAGGCGGGGCGGATGGCGCGATTCCCCGATCGACGAGTCGGATCCTGGGCCTCCATGCCTGCGGGATAAGGAAACGTACCGCCGCAACCGACGCCGGCGGCGTCGGCGAACGTCGTCGCTGCGTTCGCCGGCGCCACGAAGAGGTTGTTCTTGATCGCCGCGAAGGACGACCCGGTGCAGGAGGCGTGGAGGATGCTCGAATCGGCCCCGACGAAGAGGTTGCCGGTCAGCGAGACGTTCTTGGCGATGTAGACCGCCCCCGCCCCCACGCGCACGCCCCACCGGGTGCTGCCGGGGGCCGCGGAGAGGATCGTGTTCGCCTGGATGACGTGTCCGTCGCCCGCGAGGACGTCCATGCCGATGGGGAAGATGTTGGCCGGTAAGCCATCACCTCCCGCATGGATGACGTTCCCGATGATCTCGGCCGGCTGCGTCCCGTCGCCGAGCATCCTCACGCCGAAGCGATACGCAGCGGCCGCCGTCGGGTTCGGTGGAGAGACGAGGCCTCCGAGGGTGATCGCGTTCAAGCGCAGCTTCGATCGCACGGCGGAGACGAGCTCGACGCCCATGACGAAGCACCACGGCTGAGCGCAGGCGCTCGTCCCGCCGCGCACGACATTCCGGGTAGCGTCGACGCCTCCGCCGTCGACGCGGATACCGACGACCGCGCTGATGTTGGCCAGCGCGGCGGTCGGTCGTCGCCACGTGATGTGGTTCTTCTCCAGCGTCGCGAAGGACTTCTCTCCCCCGTCGACCTGAACGGCGACGGCACCGATGGTGCTCCCGGTGCCCTCCCCTGCGTCGATGACGTTGTCGTGAAGCAGCGGCTGAGCATCGACGACCGACACCCCGATCGATCCGACGGTCCCAGTGCCGCCACCACCGTCGACGAGGCTGTCTTTGAGCTCGCCACGCGCCCCGGACAGGAACCGGAGAGCGACCGAACCGACCGCGCTCGCCGACGTCGTCGCGCCTCCGCGGAGCACGAGCTCCGTCAGCATCGGCGAAGCGCCGTCCGTCACCGCGAGGGCGACGCCGGTCTCGGTGCCTTCGCGTGGGCCGTCGATCGTCAGCCCCTCGACGATCACGTCACGCGTGACGGCCTCGCCGGCGACGGTGAGCGTCGTCGTGCTCGCGCTGACGAGCTCGGTCGTGTTGATGTCCGCGAAGGCGCCGGCCTTGCCGAAGCGATCCCCACGGGTCCAGGTGGCGCAGTTGTATCCACCACGGATCGAGACCGGATACGCGAGGCGGAAGCCGGAGGACTCGCTGTAGATCCCTCGGCACACGTGAAGCTCGTGACGCTCGAGTCGCTGCGTCGCCGCAAGGGCGATGGCGGCGGAGATCGTCCGGATCGGACGGTCCTTCGTGCACCCGTCGTTTCCGTCATTCCCCTCCCCGGAGACATGGAGCACGCGGTCGCGGCATCCGGCTCGGCACACGCCGGCCTCGCACACCGATCCGGCAGCACAGCGAGTCCCGCAGGCACCGCAGTTGTCCGAGTCGGTCGCGAGATCGTCGCTGCAGGAATCGCCCTGGTGCTTGAGCGGATCGTTCGAGAGCGGGCCCTCTCCGAAGGAGCCGCACGCGACCAAGACCGAGAGGACGAGGCCGAGCGAGAACGCCCGACCCGAGCCCCTCGTTCGCGTGCCCCGGTCGTCTCGCTCATCGCGAGCGGAAAGGCGCTCTCCTGGAGGCGTCCTGACGGCCACGCGCTCAGCGTACCAGCTTCCACTCGGCAATGGCCGACTGCCCCCGCCTCGTCGAATCGTTAGCTCCCGATGAAGACGGCGCGACCGCTCCGAGCGTGACGTTCACTGCCCCGCATCCGAGCTCCTCGAACGCGCGCTGCCGGGCGGCGCGGCGGTCGATGCGTCCGGCGCCACGGTCGCGCGCGCTCCCGTTCGCATCGCGCGAAGCTTCTCCAGCTGCTCGGACGTGAGGAGGTTCTTCACGCGGACGAGCATGCCGAGATGCGATGCCTTGATCTTCGTCTCGCGGTCCATGACGCGCGCGGCGGCCTCCTGGACCTTGGCCTCGTCGGCGCGATCGGTGTCGAGGAGCTTCACGAGCTTCTCCTTCTCGGCCGAGAGCTCCCACTGGAGACGGGTCATCGCGGACTGACCGCGCTCGGTCTCCGCGAGGATCGCGCTCTTCTGCTCGCTCGTGATCGCGAGCTCACCTTGATGATCCATCACGAGCTCCGGTGGGAAGAGCCGCGACTCGATCGGGCCAAGGCCTTCGCGCGCCTCCCGCGCTTCGGCGGGCGCCGTGCTGAGACGCGGCGGCGAGAGCGTGATCGTGCCGTCGGAGGAGACCGAGTCTCCGGGTAGAGGCTCCCTCTTGGCGCACGCCGCAAGCATCCCGCCGACCAGCGCGAGGCAGAGGACACGAGGCAGAGTCTTCATCGTCGTCACCATCCCTGGAGGGGGTTCGAGTCGAGGCCGAGGGCCCTGGCCGAGCGCGGAGCGCTGCCCGGAACGTCGAGGAGGAAATCGAGCGGGGCGGGATCGAACGCGCCGGTCTCTCCCGCGACCGGCGCCGCCTCGGACGCTGTCCCGAGCACCGGAGCGGGCGCCGCCGCGGGAGCCACGGCCTCCGGCGATGATGCTCCCGTGAGCGCCGTCTTCGCGCCGCACCACATCATGAGCATCGCCGCGGCAGCGAGCGAGGCCGCCGGGACGATGCTCCGCCACGGCGAGCGCGCAGGCCGGCGCGCGGTCCACATCTTCTCGAAGTCGGGCGCGCGGCGTTGGTCATGGCGCTTCAGCTCCAAGAACCGCTGGCGGAGCTCGTGCTCTTCGTCCGGGGCCGTCATCCGTTCGCTCCTTGTTCGAGGATCAACGCGGCGAGGGCATGCTTTCCGCGCTCGTAGTGCTGGCGGGCCGTGCCGAGCGCGACGCCCATCACCTCCGCCGCCTCCGCGATCGAGAGGTCCTCGTAGAACACGAGGTGGAGCACCTCCCGCTGGCGCTCCGCGAGCCTCGAGAGAGCACGTGCGATGTGCTCCGCGCGTTGGCGCGCCGCCGCCTCGGAGTCGGGTGCGCGTCCGCCGTCGGCGATCGTCTCCGAAGGCTCAGCGTCGGCCCGCCCTCCTCGGAGCACGCGAAGGACCGACCAACGACGATGCTCACGGGCGGTCATGCGGATCACTCCGAAGAGCCATGTCTTGAGGCTCGAGCGCCGATCGAAGCGAGCGCGGCCGTCGAGCACCTTGAAGTACACGTCCTGGAGGACCTCCTCGGCCACGTCCGCGTCCCGGCCGGAGCACGCGAGCGCCCAGCCGAAGCTCGCCGGGTGAAGCGCGGCGAGCTCGTGCTCGATCGATCGCGCATCCTCGGAGATCCCCACGTCGGCTCGACGCTCGCATCGACTCGTTCGATGGTCAACCGGCCAGCGACGCGAGCTCCTTCATCCGGCGACGGCGCACCGCGATCGCGACGCCGGCGACGAGCGCGAAGATCGGCAGGAGCGTCGGCCCCGTCGCGGCGGCGGCCATCCCGCCACTCACCGCGATCGCCGCCGCCGCCCGGAGGCCCGCCTTCCCGGCGCGCGCGATGCTCGGCCCCGGCGTCTGCCATGCGGGAACGCTTCGCGTCGACAGCCTGACTCGCACGGTGGCGAGCTGGATCCTCGACTTCATCACGCGCTCCTGCGCCTCGAGCCGCTCGACGTTCTCGCGGACGCGCGCGAGCTCCTTCTCCGCCTCGACGAGCTCGTGGATCGACGTCGTCTTCCCCGCCATGATCTCGAGGAGCCGCCTCTCCTGCGTGCGCGCGCTGACGAGACGCGCCTCGATGTCGGCGCGCTGCTCGGTGACGTCCTCGACCTTCTCCGTCGCGCTCGTCACCTCACCGAGCTCGCCGAGCGCGGTCCGGAGGCTCCGAGCCTTGTCCGCCGGCACACGCAGCTCGAGGTAGGCGGCCTGCTCGTCGGACGTCCCGCTCGATTGCGAGTCGGAGACGAACCCGCCAGCGTGCTCCACCGCCGAGCGGATCCGCGCCGTGACGTCGTCGACGCGCTCGACCGTCATCGAGACATCCATCGTCACGATGAGCGACCGATCGGCGATCGGAAGGGCAGCGGCCCCGACCTCACCGCTCGACGGCGCGATGGCCGAAGGCGCCGACGCGCTCTCCGGAGCGCTCCTCTTCCCGCAGCCGGCGAGGAAGAAGACGAGGGCGAGAGCCGTCACGAGAGAACCAAGACGCGAGGTGTTGTTCATGGTGTCGGCGAATGAGTGATCGCTCGACCCGAGCCATATGACACGACGCTCGCATTTTCCTTCGGCCTCGCAAGGCCCCGAAATCACGTCACTTCGCGACGCACGGAGGTTCCTCGCACATCAAACGGAGGGAGATTCAACAGGGAGGCGGGAAGGCGTTTGATCGATAAATCCTTCCCGTCTTCCCGCCTTCCTGTTTCCGTCTCTGGCGGCCACGCCTAGCCGAACGGCATTGGAGCCTTGGCCCTCGGGCAACCGAGCGAGTCAGAGCAGATCGCCCGGCTCGAGCATCAGCGCCTCGTAGAGGATGTCGAGGCGCTCCTTCAGCTCGTCGTTGTTGGGATCGTGCTGGTTGGCGGTGATGAGCTGGATCCGGGCGTCGTCGAGCCGGCCCTGCGCGAGGAGCTCGTCCGCCTTCGCCGCGTGCAGCTTCCCCTTCGTCGTGCGCGCGATCATGAAGAGCGTGCGCTGCTCGAGCTTCTTCGTCGGCTCCACGGCGCGCTCGTCGAGCTTGAGCTTGCCCTTGTCGAGCTCGGCGTCGTAGCGCTTCCGGAAGGCCGGCTTGCGCAGGATGTTGTACGCCTCCGCCGCGCGCTTGAAGACGGACGCTGCTGCCGATGCGACCTCGGGACCTTCCTCGACGAAGCGGTCGGGGTGGCACCGGAGGGAGAGATCGTGGAACGCCTGCTGGATCTCGCTCGGCGAGGCGTCATCCGAGACCCGGAGGATCTCGTAATAGCTCATCGTCTCGAGCGACTCGGCCCATGCAAGGAACGTCGACGACTCCGCCACATCCCGATGATAGCGCCGGCCGGCGATCGCGTCATGACCCGACTGACGTCAGGCCACGTGGTGACGAGCCTGACGCGCGACCATCGCGCCGATGTCCTCGGCGTCGTTGTTGGTGCCGAGGAGCCGCATCGTCGCTGCCGTCTCGCGTCCCGTGTCCTGATCGCGAGCCCGGACGTTGAGGATGCCGTCGGCATCGAGCTCGAACGTGACGGCTACCTTCACCTCTCCACGCCTGGCACGGCGCAGCCCCGAGAGCTCGAGATCGCCGAGCCGGGTGTTCTCCGCGAAGCGTGAGGACTCGCCCTGCGCGACGCGGATCGAGACGGTGTCCTGACCGTCGCTCGCGGTGAGGAACGTCCGGGTCTTCTCGCACGGCACCGGCGAGTTGGCGGGGATCAAGATGTCGGCGTAGCCACCGACCGTCTCGACGCCGAGGCTGAGCGGTGTCACGTCGATGAGCAGTGGCGTCGACGCCGACGTCGCGATCGCGCTTCCCTGCTGGAAGCGCTCCGGCGTGAGCGGTGGACCGAGATCGAGCTCGAGGTTCCGGAAGAGCTGACTGCCCGAGCCGAGCCCCTCGCTCACGGAGCGCGCCGACCGGGACGGCGGCGGCCCCGAAGGCAGCGCGAGATCGAGGTCGGGCGCCGCGACGATGTCGCCTTCGTCGTGACCGGGATCGTCGAGCTCCGGGATGCCGGACAACGAGAACTCGGCCGCCGCCTCGAGGTCGAACGCCGACGGCGCGACCGATCGCCGTGCCGGCTTCGGTCCCGGTGGCGGATCGCCCACGGGACTGCGTACCGGAGTGCCTTCGATCGGACGCGCCGAGGCGCGTGCGCCGACGAAAGACTCTGCGTGATCGGTCTGCCCTCGGTTCAGCGCTGGCGCGTTCGGAGCCGTGATCGGAACCTTCGGCGCGGACGGAGGCCGTGCTCCGGTCTGACGTGGCGGCTCGATCGGGAACTGCTCCATCGGAAGCGTCTGCGTCCGTGGCTTCGGAACCGGAGGCGGCTGCCTCGGGACCGGAGGCGGTTGCTTCGGAACCGGAGGCGGCGGCTTCGCGGCAGCGGCCGGCCTCGGAGGAGCGGGCGCCGCGTCCGGCACATCGGCGAACGAGATGATCGCCGGCGCCTTGTTGAAGGTGAAGAACACCGGCTCGGCCGGAGGCGGAGCGGGCGGCGGCGGTGCGCCTAGGTTCTTCGGCAGCGGCGGCGCGCGCGGGACATCCATGGGCGCGGGCGTCGGGTCGGCGTCCGGCGGGCGGGTCGGCACCTGCTCGCCGCTCGCCCTCGGCTGCGCGTTCGCGAGCTGATCGTGCGCCGAGCGCCGCTTGTGCGCGGCCTTCGAGCGGTTCAGCGCATGGGCCTGGATCGCCGCACCGAGCGCGACGACCTCGTCGGGGTTGACCTTCAGGTGCGGCGGCTGACCGAAGAGCTGCTCGACCATGCGCGCGACGAGCGGCATCCGGGTCGAGCCGCCCACGAGGATGACGCGATCGAACTCGCGCGGCGACAGGCCGACGTGCTCGATCGACTGTCGTGCGACGGCGATCGTCCGCTCGAGGAGGGGTTTGGCGAGAGCCTCCATCTCCTCGCGCGTCATCACGAAGGGCATCACGATGGGCTGGCCGCCTTCGTGGTAGCCGATGCCGGAGAGCTCACGCTGCGCCTGATACGCGGTCGAGAGCTCCTTCTTGAGCTCCTCCGCCATGAAGGCGAGCCGCGCTGCACTGGCCGGATTCGTGCGCGGATCGACGTTGAACCGCTTCGCGACTTCGAGCGCGATCCTCTCTGCAAGGACGCGGTCGAGGTCGTCGCCGCCGAGCGCCGTATCACCGGCGGTCGCGAGCACCTCGAACACGTTGCCGGTGAGGTCGAGGAGGGTGACGTCGAACGTGCCGCCGCCGAGATCGTAGACGCCGATCTTCTCTGCCTTCGAGATCGACTGTCCGTACGCGAGCGCGGCGGCGGTCGGCTCGTTCAGGATGCGCATCACGTCGAGGCCGGCGAGCTTGCCTGCGATCTTCGTCGACGCGCGCTGGAGATCGTTGAAGTTGGCCGGAACGGTGATGACGGCGCGATCGACCGGCTGACCGAGGGCCGCCTCGGCGATCGCCTTCGCCCGCCGCAGGACGAACGCGCTGATCTCGGGCAGCGCGTAGGCGACGTCGCGCGCGAGGACCATCGTGCTGTTCTTCGTTCCCTGGACGAGCTTGAACGGGAAGCGCGCCTTCGCCCCCTGCACCTCGTCCGAGTCCCAAGGCCGGCCGAGGAGCGGCTTCACCGAGAAGATCGTGTTCTCGGGGTCGATGAGCCGCCTCTCGCGCGCCGCCTCTCCGACGAGCACGGTGCTCGAAGGATGGAACGAGACGACGGACGGGAGTAGCCGGCGACCCTGATCGTCCTCGAGCGTGACGGCCACGCCGTCCACGACAGCCGCTACGACGGTGTTCGTGGTGCCGAGGTCGATTCCAATCGCAACGCTCATTTCCAGCCGGAGAGACTAGCAACTCTCGACCAAAAAGGCGGCGCCTGCCGTCATCGAAGAGCGAGACGCGGTCCATGTGCGACGGATTGAGGGCGATCACCCGCAACCGCAACGTCGACGTCGGACGCGAACCGCCGCTGCCGAAGCCGTCAGCCGACGGCGCGGAGGACGCTGCCGAGCGACGCGTGGACGCCAGCCGCTACGCGCCTGCCGTCGGCGATCGCCCACACCACGAGGGATTGGCCTCGCGACGCGTCGCCCGCCGCGAAGACACGCGGCACGGAGGTGGCCCCGGAGCGATCGGTGACGATGTTGCCGCGGGCGTCGAGCGCAAGGCCGAGCTCGTCGACGATCCCGCTCTTCTGCGGACCCACGAAGCCCATCGCGAGGAAGGCGAGATCGCAGGGGAGCTCCTGTTCGCTCCCGGGCACCTCGCGGATCGCGCCCCCCGCGAGCTCGACGCGGACAGCAGCGAGCTTCGCGACGTGCGTCCCGCTCGCGTCCGGGAGGAAGCCCTTCGTCATGATCGCGAACTCGCGCTCGCACGCCTTTCCTGCGGCCGACGGCTCCTCCTGCGACGACGAGGTGCGGAGGATGAGCGGCCATGCAGGCCACGGATTGTCCGGCATCCGCACGAGCGGTGGCTTCGGCATGAGCTCGAGCTGGGTGACGCTCGCGGCGCGCTGGCGATTCGCCGTTCCGACGCAGTCGGAGCCGGTATCACCGCCGCCGATCACGATGACGTGTTTTCCCTGCGCGACGATCGAACTCTCGGCCGGGACCGCATCGCCGGCGACGCGCCGGTTCTGCTGCTCGAGATACTCCATCGCGAAATGGACCCCGCCGAGCTCTCGCCCCGGCACCGGAAGATCGCGCGGTGCGCGCGCGCCGATACAGAGAACGATGGCGTCGAAGGACGCGAGAAGCTCTTCCTTGCCGATCGCGGTCCCGACGTCGACTCCCGGACGGAAGCGCACGCCCTCCGCCTCCATCTGGAGGAGGCGGCGGTCGATGATGTCCTTCTCCATCTTGAAGTCGGGGATCCCGTAGCGAAGGAGGCCGCCGATGCGATCGGCCTTCTCGAAGACGACGACATCGTGCCCCTGACGCGCGAGCTGCTGCGCCGCCGCAAGGCCCGCGGGGCCGGAGCCGACGATCGCGACGCGCTTGCCCGTGCGGAATGCGGACGGCACCGGATCGAGCGCCCCTGCGAAGACCGAATGCGCGATCGTGCGCTCGACGTCCTTGATCGTCACGGGCGCCTCCTCGAGCGAGAGGACGCACGAGGCCTCGCACGGCGCGGGGCAGACGCGCCCGGTGAACTCCGGGAAGTTGTTGGTCGAAGCGAGCACCCGCGCGGCATCCTCGAAGCGGCCGCGCCAGACGAGATCGTTGAACTCCGGGATCACGTTCCCGAGCGGGCATCCGTGATGACAGAACGGGATGCCACAATCCATGCAGCGCGACGCCTGGGCACGGAGCTCGTCCGGCGTCGGCTCGATCGTGATCTCGCGATAGTCGCCGATGCGCTCGTGAGCGGTGCGATCCACCGTCTTCGCGCGCGTGACCTTGAGGAATCCGCGGGGGTCGGCCATCACTTCACCAGCTTGAGATGGTGCCTCTCGGCGCCTGCTGCAATGCGCGTCTCGGCGAGAACGCGACGGTACTCGGTGGGGATCACCTTGCGGAAACGACGGGCCGCCATCGGCCACGATCGCAGGAGCTCGGTGCCGCGCACGCTTCCGGTGCGCTCGACGTGCTCTTCGAGGAGGCGGTGGACGACGGCCTGATCCTCCGGATCGGAGAGGTCTTCGATCTCGACCATCCCCTTGTTGCAGCGCGACTCGAACGCGCCGTCGTCGTCGAGGATGAACGCCACACCGCCGCTCATGCCTGCGCCGAAGTTGCGACCGGCCGGGCCGATCACGACGATCGTGCCGCCGGTCATGTACTCGCAGCCGTGATCGCCCACGCCTTCGACGACGGCCTCGGCGCCGCTGTTGCGGACCGCGAAGCGCTCGCCCGCCCTGCCTGCGAAGAACGCACGCCCGCTCGTAGCGCCGTAGAGGCAGGTGTTTCCGACGACCACGTTCTCGGCGGCGACGAAGGTCGCCTCGCGCGGCGGGAAGACCGCGAGGATCCCACCGGAGAGGCCCTTGCCGACGTAGTCGTTCGCATCGCCCTCGAGCGAGAGCGTCATGCCGCGCGCGGCGAACGCTCCGAACGACTGCCCCGCGGTGCCGGTGAGCTCGATCCCGATCGTGCCCTCCGGGAGGCCGGCAGCGCCGTGATGGAGAGCGACCTCGCCCGCGAGCATCGCGCCGAAGGTGCGGTGCGCGTTCGTGATGCCGAAGCTGATTTGCACCGGCTCGCGCCGCTCGAGCGCGGGCTGCGCGTGCTCGATCAGGTTCCTGTCGGCGACGTGCGCGATGCCGTGGTCCTGCTCGGCGGTGTTCCTCCGATCGCGCTTCGCGTATTTGGCCGGCGGCGGCGCGAGCATGCGCGAGAAGTCGAGGGCACGCGACTTGGCGTGGTCCACGTTCGCCCGCGGCACGACGCAGTCGACGCGGCCCACCATCTCGTCGACGGAGCGGAAGCCGAGCGCGGCCATGATCGCGCGGAGCTCCTCTGCCACGAAGAACATGTAGTTGACGACGTGCTCCGGCGTACCGTTGAAGCGCGCGCGAAGAACCGGGTCCTGCGTCGCAACGCCGACCGGGCACGTGTTGAGGTGGCACTTGCGCATCATGATGCAGCCGCTCGCGACGAGCGGCGCGGTGGCGAAGCCGAACTCCTCCGCGCCGAGGAGCGCAGCGAAGGCCACATCGCGGCCGGTCTTGAGCTGCCCGTCCGCCTGGAGGACGACGCGGGACCGCAGGTCGTTCATGACGAGGACCTGCTGCGCCTCGGCGAGGCCGATCTCCCACGGCGTACCGGCGTGCTGGATCGACGAGAGCGGGCTCGCGCCGGTACCGCCGTCGTGCCCGCTGATGAGGATGACGTCGGCGTGGGCCTTCGCCACACCCGCGGCGACCGTGCCGACGCCCGTCTCCGAGACGAGCTTCACGCTGATGCGTGCGCGCGGGTTGACGTTCTTCAGATCGAAGATGAGCTGAGCGAGATCCTCGATCGAGTAGATGTCGTGATGCGGAGGCGGCGAGATGAGCGTCACGCCCGGCGTCGAGTTACGGACGTGAGCGATGACCGCGTCGACCTTGTGCCCGGGGAGCTGCCCGCCTTCGCCGGGCTTCGCGCCCTGCGCCATCTTGATCTGGATCTCGTCCGCGTTGACGAGATAGTGCGCGGTGACGCCGAAGCGCCCGCTCGCGACCTGCTTGATCGACGAGCGGCGAGAGTCACCTTGCCCGCCGACGTCGCGGAGGAAGCGCGCCTCGTCTTCCCCGCCCTCGCCGGTGTTGCTCCGAGCGCCGATGCGGTTCATCGCGATCGCGAGGTTCTCGTGCGCCTCCTTGCTGATGCTGCCGAAGCTCATCGCGCCGGTGGCGAACCGACGCACGATGAGGCGCGCCTCCTCCACCGCTTCGATGGGGACCGGCGGTCCGGCGGGCACGAAGTCGAGGAGACCGCGGAGCGTGAGAGGCCGATCGCCCTGGTCGTTGATGAGGCGCGCGTATTCGGCGTAGGACTTCGCGTCCGAGAGGCGCACCGCCTTCTGCAGCGCGGCGACCGACGACGGCGACCAGAGGTGCCGCTCGCCGTCGGCACGCCAAGCGTAGACGCCGCCGACGCCGAGGTCGCGCTCGAGCTCGTCGACGGAGACGTCTGCACCGAAGCCGGTCCTGTGCCGCTCGCGCGCCTCGAGCGCGATCTCGCCGAGGCCGAGGCCGCCGAGGGGCGACGACGTGCCGGTGAAGTACTCGTCGATCACGGCCTTCGAGATGCCGAGCGCCTCGAAGATCTGCGCGCCGTGGTAGCTGGCGATCGTGCTGATCCCCATCTTGCTCATCACCTTGAGCAAGCCCTTCTTCAGCGCGTTGACGTAGTTCTTCGACGCGGTCGCGGGATCGAGGTCCTTCTCCAGGAGCTTGTCGCGCGCGAGCTCCGCGATCGTCTCGAACGCGAGGTACGGGTTGACCGCGCCGGCGCCGAAGCCGATGAGGAGCGCGATGTCCGCGACCTCGCGCGCGTCGCCGCTCTCCGCGACGAGGCCGACGCGCACGCGCTTGCCCTCGCGAATGAGGTGGTGATGCACCGCCGAGACGGCGAGGAGGCTCGGGATCGGGACGCGATCGTGCGTGGCGCCGCGATCGCTGACGACGAGGATCGAGCAGCCATCGTCGACCGCCCGTGAAGCGCGTGCGCGAAGTTCCTCGAGCGCTTCCGCGAGCGACGTCTCGGGATCGCCGTGCACGGGGAACGTCGCCTCGACGACGGCCGCACGGAAGTCGGCGTCGACGTTGTCGTGGTGGGGGGCCTTCGCGGTGACGACCTCGAGGCGCGGCTCGCTTCGCTTCGCGGAGCGGTCCTCGATCAGCTTGGCGAGCTCCGAGCTCGTGAGGATCGGGTGCGGGAGCTCGAGCAGCCTTCCCTGCCTCTCCGTCTCCTCGAGCAGGTTGCCCTCACCGCCGACGCACGACACGAGGCTCATCACGAGGTCCTCGCGGATGGGATCGATCGGCGGATTCGTGACCTGCGCGAACTGCTGCTTGAAGTAGCGGAAGAGCGGGACCGGGCGATCCGACAGCACCGCGATCGGGATGTCCGCGCCCATGCTGCCGACGGGCTCTTCGCCCGACGACGCCATCGCGGCGAGGATCACGCGGAGGTCCTCGCGCGTGTAGCCGAGCGTCCGCCAGAGGCGGGCGCGCGTGACCGCGTCGAGCTGCGCGCGCTGGTTCGCGGACGAGCTCGAGGCCTCCGGGAGGTAGCCGAGGTCGACCTTGTTGCGGTTCAGCCACTCGCCGTAGGGCTTGCGCGACGCGATCACCGTCTTGATCTCCTCGTCGGAGACGATGCGCCGCTGCACGGTGTCGACGAGGAACATCTTGCCCGGCTGGAGACGCCCCTTCTCGAGCACGTCCGCGGGGTCGATCGAGAGGACGCCGAGCTCGCTCGCCATGACGACGAGGCCGCTCTTGGTGACGACGTATTTCGCGGGGCGAAGCCCGTTGCGGTCGAGCGTGGCGCCGATGACCTCGCCGTCGGTGAACGCGAGCGCCGCCGGCCCGTCCCACGGCTCGACGAGGCACGAGTGGTACTCGTAGAAGTCGCGCTTCACCTTCGGCATGTCCGTCTGCGTCGCCCACGCCTCGGGGACGAGCATCATCATGACGTGCGGGAGGGACCGACCGCTCGCGAGGAGGAAGTCGACGAGGTTGTCGAGCGAGCCCGAGTCCGAGCCGTCGGGCCGGATGATGGGCTTGAAGTCCTCGATGTGCTCCTCGAAGTGGGTGCTCTCGAGGAGCGCCTCTCGAGCGCGCATCCAGTTCTGGTTGCCGCGGAGAGTGTTGATCTCGCCGTTGTGCGCGATCCGCCGGTACGGGTGGGCCCGCTCCCACGTGGGGAACGTGTTCGTGGAGAAGCGCGAGTGGACGAGCGCGAGCTGGCTCTCGAAGTCGTCTGCCTGGAGATCACGATAGAGCTCGGCGAGGCGCTCCGGGAGCGCGAGGCCCTTGTAGACGATGGTCTTCGACGAGCAGCTCGCGACGTAGAAGTCGGTGCCGTAGCCCTTCTGCGTGCAGAGCTTGCCGGCGCGCTTGCGGATCATGAAGAGCGTGCGCTCGAACGCGCTCTTCTCGGCCATGCGGGCGATGAAGAGCTGCTTCATCACCGGCATCGTCGCGCGCGCGACAGGCCCGACCGCGCGGGCGTCGACCGGGACCGTGCGCCAGCCGATGACCTTCTGGTTGTGGTAGCGGACGATGTCCGCCAGCATCTTCATCTGCAGCTCGCAGCGGAACGGATCGCGCGAGAGGAAGCACTGGACGACGCCGTAGTCCCCCGCAAGCGGCAGCTCCCTGCCCTCGCGCTCGAGCACGCGTTCGAAGTAGCGATGCGGGATCTGGACGAGGATGCCGGCCCCGTCGCCGCTGGTCGGGTCGCTGCCCGCGGCGCCTCGATGAGCGAGCCGCCGCAGGATCTCGAGCCCGAGCTCCACGGTGCGCTGCCGCGGCCGGTTCTTCAGATCGGCGACGAACCCGAGCCCGCACGCGTCGTGCTCGTAGCGCGGATCGTAAAGCCCGCGGTCGTCGTCCGGTTGCCGCACTTCACGCATCATCACAGCTTCTCTTATACAGAATCGTGACGCGTCGCGCCAGAGAATGCCCGCCTCATTGGTGAGTGACGTTTTGCACCAACTACCTTGAAAACAGGCAGCTCGAGAACAGGTCTGCCGCGCTGCGATACGGACGGCCAGCCGGGCCGGGCCGCGCGTCACGACGTGTTAGACGTGGACGCGAGATGAGCGGCAACGAGCCTCGGCGAACGAAGAAGACGAAGGCGTCCCGAGCACGCTCCGACGAGCGCCCGGGCGCGCGCAGCGCCGCAGGGTCGGACAGGAAGCTCCATGCCGGCCTCGCGATCCTCGTCACCGGGCTCGCCGCGCTCGTCTGGTGGTCGCTGCCGGGCGATCGCCCGCCCGCGGCAGGCGATGCTGGAGCAGTCGAAGGTCCCGCGGCGCCAGTGGCGACGCGAGCGGCGACCGGCCAGCACGCGGGTCGAGCGGTGGCGGGGCTCGAGCGCCCGCCGAACGCGTCCGCCGAGCTCGCCGTCCTGACCGACAAGCCAGCCGATGTCGTGCGCGCCGTCGCGACGGTCTCGGAGATCGGCAAGCGCCTCGACGTGCGCCACTGCGGTGGCGCCTGCGAGGCGGTGAAGAAGTTCATGGCGGACGAGAACGCGTTCGAGATCGACATCCTGAAGACGGAGGATCTGCTCCTCCCGCCGAGGGACACGCTCGACACCGTCGCGCCCGGCCTCACGCCGCGCGAGCGGGACGGCGTGGAAGCACGCAGGGCGGCCGTGATGATCCGAACGCAGGGCGCCATCACTCCCGAGCAGTTGCCCGCGCGAGCGGTCTTCGCCGCGGCTGCAGTGCTGGCGGAGGCGCTCGACGGCTTCGTCTACGACGAGGTCTCGCGGAGGATCGAGACCGCGCACGAAGTCGTGGATCACACAGTCGTCGCGAAGCTCGGAGAGCCGGCCTTCGCGCGCAAGCACATCGTCATCCAGCTCTATCGCCAGGAGGACGGGACCGCCCGCCTCCTCACGCTCGGGATGGCGCGCTTCGGGAGCCCGGACCTCTCGATTCGCGGCGCGAACATGTCGTCGGGCCCGCTGCTCGCCGAGGTCATCAACGCAGCGGCGAGCCAGCTCGCCCACGGAAAGAACGAGGCGACGATCACCGTGACGCTCGACGACGTCGCGCGCGTCGTCGGGAAGAAGCCTTCCGAGCTGAACGCGAATCCGACCAGCGCGCGTTCGGTGGTCCTCGACATCGCCACGCCCGAGCGCATCGAAGGTGATCCCGTCAACACGATGGCGGAGCTGATCCCGAAGGACGGCGCGACGCGCGAGGCCTGGGACGCGGTCATCGTGAGCCTGTTGGGCGTGGCGCCGTCCGTCTCAGCATCGGTCGACGACGAGGAGCTCGCCGAGATCGCGAAGAAGGCGCAGCGTGATCTTCCGGCGGCCATCAAGCGGTTCGAGGCGGGCGAAGGCGAGCTCTTCATCAAGGGCCCCTTCCCGATCCCGCCCGACGCGCGCGTCGACGGAGGCGCAGCATCCGAGATGCTCTGGCTCGCGGCAGCCTCGTGCGACGCGCAGAGGTGCACCGGCGTCCTGTCGAACGAGCCGACCTATGCGACGAACATCGCGCTCGGCAAGACGACGAGCGTGACGCGCGCGGAGGCGGTCGACTGGATGATCCAGAAGCACGACGGCGGCATCGCCGGCGGCGAATCGATCAAGGTGCTACGAGCCCGCCTCTCCCTCTCGCCTTCCAGCGCACGGTGATCGATCGCGGCCCGGACGCCGCGATCGATCACGCTACCGCGACGCGGGCTACTCCGCGTTCAGCGCCCGGAGCGCGATGTTGGCGCGGCCACGGACGAAGGGCGCCAGGTCCGCGTCGGCGGCCGCGGCCTTCAGCTGAGCGATCGCCTGCGCACGCCCGTGACGCTTCACGAGGTCGTTCGCGTCGAGCGGGGTCAGGCCGCAGAAGCCGGACGAGAGCTCACGCTCGACCGGCGACAGGACGCTGCTGCCGGAGACGCGGAACGTTCGCTTCAACGAGAGCGGCGCCGAGAGAGGCGAGAGAGCCGAGAGCGACCTGTTCGTTCCCCCCGCGGGGAGCGCGCGGTAGATCGGCGAACCGCGGTAGACACGCTTCTGCGTCGTAGACAGCGAGACAGGCCCGTCGATCGCACCCGCGGGGAACATGATGTTGGTGCGGTCCGGGCAATCGTAGAGCCGGTCTCGCGAGATCGTCTCGCAGACAGGCGTGTCCGAGAGTGGATCCGAGCTCTCACCGTCGAACTCGGTGGTGTGGTTGAGACCGAAGAAGTGGCCGGCCTCGTGGACCATCGTCAGGACGTCCTCGTCGACGGAGGGGGAGGTGGTGACGATGATGCCCGACACGTTGCGACCGAAGACGTTCGCCGCCCCCGGGATGCCGGGAGCGATGCCGGCCGCAATCGGTTGGCCCTCGTTCGCGATCACGTTCGTGAGGAGGACGTGGAGGGCCGGCGTTCCGTCCGTCTGCCCCTTCGACACCGCGAAGCCTCTCAGCAGGTCCTCGACGCCGTCGAGCTCCCGATAGGAGCTGGACTCCTCGTGGAAGACGACCTTCCCCTTCTCGATTCCGAGCAGCTGCGAGGTCACGGCGAAGAACGTCTCGACCCGCTCCTCGAGGTCGGGATCGCTCTCGGCCTTCGCCGCGTTGACCGTGCGGCTGCCGATCTTGAGACCGGACGGGACATGAATGTGGAGATCGAGCTGCCCGCCGTGGAACGTCCCGTCACCGCTCGACTGGACGCGGACCGTCGCCTTCAGCTTCGGCTTCGCGGAGGAGCCGTAGGCGCCGAAGCGGACCTTCCAAGTGCCCGCCAGATTCTTCGGGACATCCTCGCCCTGCGGAACGCTCGCCGACGCGATCACGTCGAACGCCGCGATGCTCGTCGGCTTCGTCCCCCCCTTCGGGGTGAAGTCGTCGTGGATGACGTTGCCCTTCGGATCGGTGATGCGCTGGATGCCGAAGGGTTGGTTCGGATCGAAGTCCGAGACCTTGCCCTCGGCGACGATGTTGAAGCCGAGCGCGCCCTCGGGAACCTCGAAGCTGACGTCGGTTCCCGAGCGGACCTCGCCGAGCTCGATGACGAGTGGATCCGTCTCCGGCTCCGTCGGCTCCGGCTCCGTCGGCTCTGGCTCCTCGTCCACGGGCGTCTCCGCAGCTGGAGCGCTCTTCACGATGATCTTCTCGGTACACGCCGGAACGAGGGCGAGGGAGCAGCAAGCGGCAAGAGCGAGGAGCGAGCGCATTGGGGGGCGGCAACCTGCAGGGTGCGTGCCGTTCACGAAGCCTGTCGAAACAGCGTTCGGTGCCGGCAGTTCTGGTGGCAGACGGATCAGGGTGTCGAACGTCGTTCACGTTCGACGGCAAACCATGACACACATTCGATCCACCACGCACCGCGATGTGCGCCCCCGAAGGTGGCGCGCGACGTCGGCTCGGAGACCATGGCGAACGGTTCTACGGGGAGAAGGCGCCTCGCCTTCCCTTCGATCCGCACGCTCGGCGAGTGCCATGCCTCGACTAATCACTCCGTGGCCGAGATCTGATCTCCAAAAGGACATTCCGACGGGAGATCTCGCCAGACCAAGAGCTCAGCAGCTCGCACCGGGGGCAAGGCAGCGGAATCCATCCTCGCACGCACGACAGACATCTCCGCCGACGCAACCGACGCGATCGCACGCGGGCACGCAGGGTCGGTCGCTGCAGCGAAACGTTCCGTCGTCGAGCGAGCAGACGTACGGCTCGTGGCCTTCGCATTTGATCAGCAGCGTCGGCTCGCCCTCGTCGTCGTCGTCGGGGGCGATGCCCGAGTCGGTCTCGGCGCGCGTGTAGCGCGGAGGCGGATCGGGGACCGGCGTCGGCTCACGGTCGACCTCCTGCTCGGATCGCGGAGCAGGCGCGACCGAAGAGCAAGCGGGTGCGGTGCCGACGAGCACCGCACCGACGGCGAGAGCGAGCGCGAAACGAACAACGCCCATCTGAGACCAGGGGACACCACACGCTCGACCGAGCCAACAACGAAGACGCGGGCGCGACCGATTTGTGGGCATTCCGCTCCTCTCCTGCCCTCTTCCCTTCTCTTGCCTCTCTCTTGCCCCGTTGTAGGCAAGCACCAGGCCGCACGCGTGCGCGCGAGCGTCGCTTCGGTTCGCGCTGGCCATACGGTCGAGCTTCGACCGTATGGCCACGACCGCACGTCGACGCTCCATCAATCCATCACTCCACCACTCCACCGCTTCCTCGAACATCGAAGTGCGGGCGTGGGCGCGGCTCGGCTGGTACGTCGAGGCGAGATGACGCGTGTGCTCGTGATCGACGGTTACGAAGAGAGTCGGAACGCGGCCGCGCATGCGCTCCGCGTCGCGGGGTACGACGTGGCGGCGGTCGAGGAAGAAGAAGAGGCGCTGGCGGAGCTCGCAGAGGGCGGCGCGGACATCGTGCTCCTCGACCTGCCGCTCGCCGAGGCTGAAGAAGCGGCGGACGCGATCCGGACGGCGACGGCAGGCGCGCAATCTCCGTCGGTGTTCGCGCTCGTCGATCCATCGAGCTCCCGCCAGGCGCGCGAGAACGGCCACACGAGCGGGATCGACTTCTTCTTCCTCCGCCCCTGCCCACCGGCGGAGATCGTGAAGCACCTGCGGCGGATGCGCCGGTAGTCGGCAGCGTGCAAGACGCGCGAACGCGCGAACGCACGACGCGGACTTCGAGGCGGAGCGCGCTCTCGGGTATGCTGCTGCGGCCGTGTCCGACCGACCTTCCCGGCCTACTTCCCGTCCGCGGATGAGCTCCGACCCTCGGAGCGTTTCCAAGAACGTGCGCGAGAAGAAGCCCTCCGACGACCTTGCCTTCGCCGACACCGCCTACGATTTCGGAGCGACCGTGAAGGAGGCCCGAGGTGCGGACGGGGAGCGTGGCTCGCAGAGCGAAGGCGATCGCCGCCCCACGTTGATGGATCAGCTCATGGAAGCGAAGCCTGCGCCGCCCCCGACGAGCCGCGGCCGCCGGATCCTGATGGGCGTGAAGAAGTGGGGCATCCGCCTCGCTGCGGCGACGATCGTCCTCGCCGCAGCGGCGACCATCGCCGCCTGGCTCCTCATCCGCCACTACGAGGATGGCCTGCCGAGCGTCGCCGAGCTCGAGCGTGGATACCGACCGTCGCAGGTCACGCGCGTGCTCGCACGCGACGGGACGACGCTCGCGGAGCTCTTCACCGAGCGGCGGACGATCGTGCGCGTCGAGGACCTGCCCCGTCACGTCACGATGGCGTTCATCGCCGCCGAGGACGCGAGCTTCTACGAGCACGAGGGCATCAACTACCTCGGCATCGCACGCGCCGCCGTCGTGAACCTCCGCGCCGGACGCACGCGTCAGGGCGGCTCGACGATCACGCAGCAGGTCGTGAAGAACATCCTGCTCGAGACGAACGAGCGGACCTACGGCCGGAAGATGCGCGAGGCATTGCTCGCTCGCCGCCTCGAGCAGGAGCTCTGCCCGACGTGCGGGAACGATCGCAAGGGCCGCGACAAGCGGAAGGACAAGATCCTCGAGCTCTATCTCAATCACATCTACCTCGGTCACGGCCGCTACGGCATCGAGGAGGCCTCCGAGGACTGCTTCGGCAAGCCCGCCAGCAAGCTCACCATCGCGGAGACGGCGATGCTCGCCGGCGTGCCCGCCGCGCCGGAGGCGTACAACCCGAAGCGCGACCTCACGAAGGCGCTCGCCCGCCGCGCCTTCGTGCTCGAGCAGATGCGCGCCAAGCACTTCATCAACGACGCCGAGTACGAGGCCGCGAAGAACGAGCCCGTCCGCCTCGCCGCGACGAGAGAGGTCGACAGCGAGCTCGCACCGGAGGCGGTGCAGATCGCGAAGAAGCTTCTCCTCGAGCTCGAGCCCGAGCGCGGCCCGCACGGCGGCTTCACGATCACGACCACGATCGATCCTGCCCTCCAGCAGGCCACGCGAAAGGCGCTGCGCGACAACCTGAGCGCGTACGACAAGCGTCGCGGTCTGCTCGCGCCGCTCAAAGCCCCGGCCGTCGCCCAGAAGGGAAAGCCGAAGCCGAAGGACGTGCCGCTGTTCGAGGGCACGCCGAAGTTCGAGTCGCACAAGATCCTCACCGGCGTCGTGACCAGCACCGACGACGTCGCCGGGACGATCGACGTCCGCGTCGGCACCGTCCTCGGATCGGTTCGGCTCTCCGACTACAAGCGCTACAACCCGCAGAACCTGCCGCCGAGCCAGTTCGCCGAGGTCGGCGCGCGCATCCGCGTGAGCCTCCTCGCGCCGATCCCGAACGCCGTCGCGCAGGTGTCGCCCTCGCCGGACAGCGCGCCCGTCGCCAAGGTGCCCCTCCGCCTCGAGCTCGGGCCCGAGTCCGCGATCGTCGTGCTCGACGTCCGGACGCGCCATATCCTCGCGATCGCCGGCAGCTACGAGGCGCAGAGCGGCGGCCTCGATCGCGCGACCCAGTCGCGGCGCCAGCCCGGCTCGACCTTCAAGCCGATCGTCTACTCGTACGCGCTGCATTCCCGGCGCTACACGCCGGCGACGCTCGTCGACGTCACGCCGCGCGCGTATGCCGGTGGGTACAAGCCCTCCAACTACGAGGGGTGGACGGCGCCGGATCCGCTCCGTCTCCGCGACGCGCTCGCGAACTCCGTCAACATCGCCGCCGTGAACGTGCTCGAAGACGTCGGGCCCGCGAACGTCGTCGACTGGGCGAAGGCGCTCGGCATCGAGTCGACGCTGAAGCCGGACCTGTCGCTCGCGCTCGGTTCGTACGAGGTGCGCCCGCTCGAGCTCGCCGGCGCCTACGCGACGTTTGCCGCCGGCGGGATGTACGAGGAGTCGCGGATCGTCACGCGCATCGTCGGCCCGGACGGCAAGGACGTCGACCTGAAGCCGCTGCCGCCACCGCGTCGCGTGCTCGAGCCAGCCGAGGCGTTCGTGATCACGAACATGCTCGAGAGCGTCGTCGATCGCGGCACGGCGCAGAGGGCGAAGTCCCTCGGGCGCCGCGTCGCGGGCAAGACCGGGACGAGCAACGAGGCGAAGGACACGTGGTTCGCCGGCTTCTCTCCGGAGATCGCGGCCGTCACGTGGGTCGGCTACGACGACGCCAAGCCGCTCGGCTCGGGCGAGACCGGCGGCGGCACCGCGCTGCCGGCGTGGATCGCGGTGATGGACGCTGCGCACAAGGGTAAGCCGCGCGCCGAGTTCGCTCGCCCGCCCGGCGTCAGCACGGTCGCGATCGATCCGAAGAGCGGCAAGCTGAAGGCAGAAGGCTCCGAAGGCGATACGATCGACGAGGTGTTCCTCGCCGGAACCGAGCCGACCGAGACCGCCGAGCCCACGCCTGCCGGAGGCGAGGCCGACGCAGGCTCGCTTACGCATGCCGCGCCGGAGGCACCGCCGCCGCTGCCGACCGCGGAGCCAGGGACCGACCTTTGAAGCGTGCGCGTCCCGCGATCGTCGAACTTGGGGCTGCGCCCCAACCACCCGCAGTGGTCGCCCCAACCACCCGCAGAGGTGGGCCTTCGGCCCTCGTTGAATCGACGCCTGCACGCGACGTGCGTCGCGTGGCCCGTGCGCTCTCCGTCATCGTCACGACGACGCTCGCGCTCGGCGCCATCCCGCTCGCCTTCGCGCAACCCGCACCGTCGAAGGGTCCGGCCAAGCCGTCCGCGTCCGCGACCGCACCGGCTCCCCCCGCCCCGCCCGTGCACGCGAGCGCCATCGTGCACATCGCGACCGAGATCGCGCAGGGCCTCGGAGAGGTCCCCGCAGGCGCCCTCGTCGCGGTCTCGCCGCTCGTCTCCGACGTCCCCGCGCCGAAGGGCGAGGAGCTCGCGCTGCGCGTCGCGACGCACATCGCGGGGCGCCTCGGCGTCGCGCATGCGCATCCCCAACCCACCACGCTCTCGGTCGCGCGAGGCGTGTCCGGCCGTGCGGCTTCACTCGTCTACGTGCAGCTCGAGATCGCGAAGGGCGAGCTCCGCGCGACGGCCGATCTCTATCCTGTCGTCTCGAACGGCTGGGAGCGCCTGCGCAATCCCGCGCCCGGCCCGCGCGCACACGCGTACGCCGGCGCGCCGCTCGACGCGGAGGTCCGCACGTTCCTCCAGCCGATCGTCCTCGAGCAGGCGAGCCTGCACAAGGCGAAGCACGACGAGACCGACGTCCTCGCAATCGGATGCGGTGACGTCGACTCCGACGGAGGCAACGAGCTCATCCTCGCGACGCGCACCCGCGTCGCCCTCGGCAAGCTGCGCGGCGGCCGATTCGAGGTCCTGCGCGCGACGCCGTGGACGCAGCTCGCCTCGCGCGTGCCGGTGCCGATGCGCGAGCCCATCGCCAGCATCGTCGTTCCGCGCGGTCATCGCGGAGAGCTGCTCGTCGGCATGACCGATCGCGGCGCGGTCGCGGTCGACGCGAAGCTCCTCACGCGCCGGCAGCTCACCGGCCTTCCCATCCCCGGCGCCGACGGCGAGGCCTGCGCGTTCGCGAGCCCCGAGATCAGCGCGTTCGAGGGCAGCGGCGTCGCGTGTGTTCCTCCTCGGAACGGAGAGCCCGCGGCCGTCCTCCCTGCTCCGGCCGCACGCTTCGATGCGATCGCGTCGCTCGATCTCGTCGGCAAGGACGGATCGATCACGCAGGTCGTCGCCGCTCGCGAGCCCACGGGGAAGATCCGCCTGCGCCGGAGCGACGCGAGCGGCAAGTCGATCGAGGCGCCGATCGACGGCGCCGGCGCACAGATCGCGCTCGCCGATCTCGATCTCGACGGCACCCCCGAGATCGCCTTCAGCAGCGACTCCGGCGACTCCGACGCCCTCTCGATCTGGAGCTGGCGCACGGGCGGGAGCGGCTTCGTCCAACGCCTCCGCTATCCGACGAAGGAAGGCGTCCGCGCCATCGCCGCATGCCCACCCGAAGAGAGGGGCTTGCCCGCGCTCGTCGCCGTCGTCGGCAGCGAGGTGTGGCTCGTTCGCTGATGAAGCGGCGCGCGCTCCTCGCTGGGCTCCTCGCCGCGTCGGTCGCTCCGCGGGTGCTCGCACGCGGGCGCATCCCGGTCGGCGGTCGCGTCGCGCTGCGCGTTCCGTGGCCCATCGGCGCGATCGATCCGCATCGCATCGACGATCCGCTCGCGGCGATCTTCGGCGAGGCGCTCTTCGACACGCTCTACGCGCAGACCCCCGAGGGCCAGCTCGTCCCTTCCCTCGCCGAAGCCGAGCCCGAGCCCGACGGCGCGAACCTCCGCGTGAAGCTCCGCGCCGGCCTCCGCACCGCGAAGGAGAAGCCGTTCGGGACGAAGGACGCGCTTCAGTCGATCGCCCGCGCGCGTGCGTCCGGCGCGCGCGGATGGCTCGCCGACATTCCGGTGCCGCGCGACGACGGACGCGCGCTCGTCTTCGCCACGAAGGACGCCGCTCGACTGACGCGCGCGCTCGCCTCGCCGATCGTGGCCATGGTCCCGTCCGGCTTCAGCCCGGAGTCACCCGACGGCACCGGGCCATTCCGCTTCGGCATTCGCGACGGCGCGCTGCTCCTCACGAAGAATCGGCTCGCGGCTCGCGGTCCTGCGTTCCTCGACGAGATCACCGTGCGTGCGGCGGCCAACGTGTCCGCATCGCTGCTCGCGTTCGAAGGAGGCAGCGACGACATCGGCTGGTTCGAGCGCGGCCTCCACGCTGTCCGCGCCGGCTCGAAGACCTTCGATCACGGTGCGGTGGGCTGGGCCGTCCTCTGCACCGGGCGCGATGCCGTAGCCTGGGACCGACCGGGCATCGCGCAGAGCGTCGCCGACGGCATCCCCTACTCGCGCGTCTCGAACCTCCATCTCGGCGCCGCATGGACGGAGTCACCAGGCCAGGGCTGGGGCGGACCACCGGTGACGCTCATCGTGCGCGACGACTCCCCGTGGCTGATCGACGTGGCGAACGCGATCGCGGCGACGGTCACGCGCCCCGGGCACGAGGTCACCGTGAAGCCCGTCACCGCCACCGAGCTCGTGTCGCGCCGAGCGTCACGGATGTATGGGCTCGCGCTCGACGTCGTCCGCAACGTCGGCAGCGGCAGCCTCGGCGCGATGGTCGCGCTCGCCACGGCGGACAATCCGACCCGCGCGCAGGAGATCATGCAGCACCCGCCGAAGCTCGGCGACGTCTCGGCGCGCACGTTGACGCGAACGTTTCGCTCCGGCGTCATCGGCGAGATCCGCGTCGGCGGCGGTCGCGTCCCCGATCTCACGCTCGCGCCTTCCGGCAACGGCTTCGGGTTCGATCTCGGCTCCTCCTACCGCAGCGCGAAGAAGCCCTAGAGCCAACGCCGCTCGGTCGAGGACGCCAGCGCTCGACATCGCTCGATGGAGCCAGGCCCCTCCATTCATTCCATCGGCCTCGTGGACTCCGGCGTTGCTCCCCCACCAGGTCGTTAACCTCACTTAACGACCTCGCGAAGCATGGACGACCTGCTCCGCCGCCCACCGGCGCTCCACCCGTAACCTCGCGGACCTACCCGACGGGCCATTGCACCGTTGCTCCTCCACGAGGTCGTTAACCTCACTTAACGACCTCGCGAAGCATGGACGCGTGCCACGAACTGCTCCGCCGACGCACCGGCGCTCCGCCCGCAACCTCGCGGATCTACCGACGCGCCGTTGCTCCGTTGCTCCTCCACCCGGTCGTTAACCTCACTTAACGACCTCGCGAAGCATGGACGCCGTGCCACGAAGTGCTCCGCCGACGCACTGGCACGACCTCGCCAAGCATGGACGGCCTGCTCCGCCGACGCTCTGGCATTGCGCTATGGCGAATGCCGTTCGCTCAGCGCGCTCCGTCGCCCCACTCGAGCGCTTGATGCGCCGAAGCGGGCGAGCGCCCACCTCGCGGTTGCGTTCGCGGCCTCGTCGATCGGCGTCGGGAGCACCCCGAACGTCTCGCGGAAGCGGGTGTCGTCGATCACGAAGGGCACCTTCCACTGGTAGGTCATCTCCGCCATCTCGCGCATGAGTGGCGAGAAGATCCCCATCGCCGAGAGGAGGAGATCGGGGACGCGGGTGAGCGGGATCTCTCGACCGAGCGCGGCACCGATCCTCGTCGCGAGCGCGCGCGTGCTCTCGGCAGGAGGCGTCGGGAGGTGCCAGACTTTTCCGAACGACTCTTCGTGCTCGCCGAGCGTGACGAGCGCGCTCGCCACGTCCGGACCGTACGTGTACGAGTGCGGCATGTCCGGATCGCCGAAGCACTCGCCGGCCTTCCCCGCGAAGACGCGTCCGAAGAAGCGCTCGCCGAAGACGGCCATCACGATGCCCGGACCGAAGAAGTCGCTCGCACGTCCGATCGCGACCTCGACCTTCCCGCGTGCGTGCGCGTCGAGCCTCATCTCGGCGAGCTCGACGCGGAGTCGCCCCTTCTTGCTGGACGGCGTGCGCGGCGCGTCCTCGTTCATCGGTCCGGACGGCTGCCCGTACATGTAAAGGCAGTCGAGCGCGACGAGCTTCGCGCCCGCGGAGGCCGCAGCATGCACGGCACCTCGGCCCATCGGCAGGAGCAGCTCCGGCCACTGGTGGTAGAGCGGGTTCATCACGTCGTAGACGACCGCCGCACCGCGCGCGACCTGGTCGGCGAAGCGAAGGTCGGTCAGGTCACCCCGGACCCACTCGAGGTTCTTGCGTGACGGGCCGGGATCGCCGCGTCGCACGATGCGCACGCGATGACCGAGCGCGAGGAGGAGATCCGCCAGCTGGATGCCGATCTGACCGGCGCCGCAGACCACGTGGAGCGAGGGAGTCGAGTCGTTGTTCATGCCCTCAGGATGCTCCTTGCAATGGCGCACGACCACCGACGACTCTTCAATCCACGCTTGCAAATGCGCAACGACTCGCCAGGACCAAGGTCCGGGCGAGTCGCTGGAAGCTAAGCAGGGCAGACTCGAGGAGACGACTACTTCGAGGCGGGAAGCAGCGAGCGGGCCATCCGATCGCCGAGCTGGTTCATGGCGCCCCGGTAGGCGAGATTGGGGCCCGTCGCCGGCGCGTCAGGATTGGGCGGACAGATCGAGGAGGCCACCGCATTGTCGCCGAGGAGCCGTGCGAGCTGCAGGGGCCGGATCCCCGGATAGGCCTTCGCGCGAACCTGAGTGTTCGGCGATGCCAAGTCGCAGAGCACGTTGTCGTTGCTCTCGGGCTCACACTCGCAGGACGTATCTCCCGTCGCGCATTCGCGCGGCGTCTCGAGCGCGAATGTGCATGCATACTGCAAGTCACTCTTCTGCGTGTTCCGCTCGCGACCGTGCACCGGGTCGGCGTCGTTGGCGGCAGTGGGAGGCGGGAGAGCCGGACGCGGGTCGGTCGACTGCACCATGTGCGGATCGATACCGGAGAAATTGTAGGCCTCCGGGTTCTGCCCGAGGAGCACCATCCAGTCAGTCGACGACATGTTCGGATGCAGGAGCTCCGGCGGCGCTCCCGCGATGACGGTGAGCACGACGAGCTTCTGCGAGCGCGGCCCAGGCGGCAGATGACAGAGCTCGTCGGTCGGCAGCGCCGGGAGCGCGGCAGCGTAGATCGGGTTGTCGCACGTGTGCGCCGCGACGTACTTGCCGTTTGCGTCGTGATCGGTAAAGCGGTTCGGGACCTTCGCCGAGAGCAATCCGTGAACGTAGCGTTGGAGCGGATACTGCGGGTCGACACCGAACCGGCGCTTCATGTGGAAGAAGCGCACGTTGAGGTCGTCGTCCTTCGCTCCGTAGTACGGCTCAGCGGCACAAACCGGATCGCTGGCGATGGCGTCGCAGTCGAACCCCAGCGCCGGCATCCCGTACTCGCACATCTGCTTGAAGCCACACGAAGTGCAGGCGTCCGAGAGCGGCTCCGTCGCGCAGGCCGAGGTGCCGCGCGCAGCGGTGGTGCCTGCCCCGGAGCTTCCTCGGAACGTCTTCGATCCCGGGAACATCTTGTTCGCGAACGCCCACCCGTTCCCGTAGAAGGAGAGAGGATCCACCGTCGAGTCGTCCTCGTCGGTGAGGACGATGAGGCTGAGCAGCGAGTCCGGCCGCAAGAAGTCATGGCGTTGCCGGAGCACGGTGGCGTCCGTGCCCACGAGCGCGATCTCGGCGGAGGCCTCGGGCCTGACGATCTCGTGATAGGGATCGGGCTCGACGAGGAAGCGATACCAAGACTCGAGCTGCGCCTCGAGCCCACAACCATTGACGCCGACTCCGCTGACGAGCGCCCCGATGTCGTCCTCGAGCACCTGGACATCGGTGATCCCACCCGGGCCGAACGAGAGGAACCCGGACGCCGCGTTGGCGACGGTGCCGCCCGACGCCGAGCGCGTCACGAGGTGCGCACGGTCGTTCGTCTGCGGGTTGCCCACTTCAGGACAGACATCGCCGCCGCGATTGCCGAGCGACGACGTGAGCACGCCGACGTGGAGATCCGTGACGGGAGCGTACTCGAGCGAACCGCTCGCACAGACGCCACCCTCGCTCCGTCCGAGGACGCGACCGGAGCCGTCCACGCAGTTGGGCGCGACGAGGCGCCGGACGAGGTCCGGGATCGATTGGCGAAGGAGCTCCTGCTTGTCGCCCATCGATGCCGAGTTGTCGATCATCAGGAGCAAGTCGACCTTGCCCGAATGAGTGAGCGTCCCGGTAGGGACGGCGGTCCCCGAGACGGAAGTCGACGAGCTCGGGTCCACATTGACGGGCCCGCCGAGAGGCACCGTCTCCCCCTTGCATGCGGCGAGCGAGATCACCGCCGCCACACCGAGAACCGACAGTCTACGCATACTGACCTCCAACGAGCACCAATGGCCAGGAGGACGAGGCCACATTTGAAAATCGCTCAACGCGAAGTCGCGTCCGGCCGCGCGCGACGCATGAGCACCTGCACGCGACGCTCGTAGGGAGTGCGCGGATGTTCGCGAAGGAAGCGCTCACCGAGATCGAGCGCACCGGCACGATCGCCGCGGGCGACGAGCATCTCGATGCGAGCGAGCTTCGCCTCGAGGACGAGGCTTCCGTTCGGGAAGCGCGCTTCGTAGGTATCGAGCGCCTTCTCCGCGCCGGCGCCGTCACCGCCCGCGATCGCCGCGCGCGCCTGATCGATGAGCGCCAGCTCGTCCGCCACTGTCGCGCTTGTCGCCCTCGCAGAGGCCACGGGAGGCGTGCGAGGCGACGTTCCACGAGACGGAGCCATGCTCGCTCGCTCGGGCGCGGCAGACGGAAGATCCGCGACGCCGACCACGACGACAGCCTCCCCTTCTGGCTCCGCGACGGGCGCGGGCGCCAAGCCGCCGTTCATCGCCGACGCTTCCGCGGCGAGGGACGGACGAGCACCGGCAACATCGGGCGGATCGCTCGCGCCCCAACCACCCGCAGAGGTGGGCCCTCGGCCCGCGTCGAATCCGAGCACGGCGCCCGTGATCGCAAGCGCCGCGAGAAGGACGACGCCGGAGACCTTCGCCGCCAAGGCCCCACTGGCGACACCGGCGACACCGGCGACACCGGCGACACCGGCCACGCTCGAAGAGGCGCCCGTCGCCGACACCGTCGACGGCACCGTCGACGAACCGGCAAGAGCGACCGCTCCGCCGGTCGCTGCCAGACCGAGCGCGGCGAGCGCGCGGGCTGCGCCGTCGTCGGGCTCGCGATCGATCTTCGCCGACCGGAGGAGAGCGAGCTCGAAGCCGTCAGTGGTCGCCTCGTCACGAAGTCTCGAGGGGTCGCTCATGCGTTCCTCCGTGTCGCGTCATGTCGAGCTCGAAGCCGATTCGCCGTCTTCTTGAACTCCTCACGCGCGCGGCGGAGGCGCGTGCTCACCGTGCCGGGAGGGATCGCGAGCAGCACGGCGATCTGAGCGGTCGTCATCTCCTCGAGCTCGAAGAGCACGAAGACCGCGGCGAGGTCGATGTCGAGCTCGTCGATCGCCTGGTCGAGGAGCCTCCGCGCTTGTTGCTGCTCGAGCACCGCGTCGGGGCCGGGCGCCTCGTCGTGTGGGTCGTGGAGGTCTCCGTCGGCGAGCGTGAGCCGCGAGCGCCGCTGCGACCTTCGCATCTCCGAGGCCACCCGCACCGCCGTCTGGAAGAGAAACGCACGCTCGGCGCCGGCAGCGATCTCGTGGAGGCGCCGAGCAAGAACGCCGAGGACACGCTGGACGCCGTCGTCGGTGTCGGCCTCGGGCACCCCGAGCCGTCGGAGCGAGCGCCACAAGAAGCCGTAGTCCTCGGTCACGATGCGCCGGAGCCGCGCCGTGTCGACGGGACGCACCGCCGGAGCGGAGCCCATGGGCCCTCCTCCTTCGAGCGGTGGGTTCTCGAGCACGTCGACGGTCATCGAGGCGGTTCTTCCGGCTTTCCCCCATGAATGGCCGCTCGGCCACGCGCTCATTTGGAAAAGCGATAGCCCAGCGCGACGGATAGCTCGACCGCAACGGTCGGGACCCGGTAGACGACGTCGTTCGGGCGCACGAAGAACTCGTGCCGCACGAGGGGGATCGCCGCGCGCGCGTCGGTCTCCACGAACAGCGCGTCGGTGACGTTGAAGCCCGCTCTTCCACCGGCGGAGAGCGCTAGCCAGAGGAGCGAGCGCGACTCGGCGTTCTCGAGCGAGTCACCGGAGCCGTGGAGGAAGCCGACGTCGAAGCGCGCGCACGGAGAGAGGCGGAAGAGGCCGGCCCGAGCGCTCACCGGGCAACCGTCCACGAAGAGCGCGAGCCGTTCGACGCGCGACGTCCCGATCGAGCTGGTATGCACCGCGCCCCGCGCTCCGGTCACGCCGGCGCGCAGCGATCGCCCGTCGACGTCGACGCCTCCGAAGATCGCGAGCTCCGGCGAGAGCCCGGTGCCGAGCGCGCTCGTTCCCCCGAACCCGAGACCGAACAGCGCGTGGCCTCGCTTCGCGACGCGCGAAGGCGCCTCCGCAGCGTCGTCCGGATCGCTCTCGGCAACGGGAGCCGGTGACGGCGCTGCGGGCGCGGGCGCAGGCTCCGGCTCGTCTTCCACGCCGTCTTCGGCGGCCAGCGCGACCGCCAGCGCGAGCGCCTGGACCGTCTCACCGCACGTCGCGGCGTGGACGTCGCGCACGACGCCGTCGAGGAAGAGCCGCCCGTCGTAGCCTTCCACGGCGGATCGGGTGATCGTGATCCGAGCATCGCGAGGCGCTCGCCCCGCCGTTCGCTTCTCGACCTCCGCAGCGAACACCGGAGGCCCCGGACATTCGGGCGGCGCCTCGTAGGCACGAGCGACGTCCTCGGCGCGCGCGCTGCCCGCGGCGCCCGCGATGACGACGCAGACGGCCGCCGTGACGGATCTTGGTCCCCACCGTCTTCGAGCCGAGGTCGCGTCCTCGTGCCTACGTGCCAGCACGGGACCACCCTATGGCCGAACCGGGGAATCTAACAAGGTCGTGGCTTCGTTGCGCTACGGCCGCGGTTGATGCGCGAAGGGAGAGACTTGCAGCATCACACGCGGACTCCGATAGGCTCCGACCATGCTTGCATCCACGCAAGGCCACTTCGACGCACGATGGGAGGACGTCCGCGTCTTCCTCGCCGTGCATCGCACGCGCGGGCTCGCCGCCGCCGGCGCACGACTCGGGATGGACGCGTCCACCGTCAGCCGCAGGCTGGCCGGGCTCGAGGAGGCGCTCGGTGCCCGCCTCTTCGACCGCACGCGCGACGGGCTCCTCCCGACGAGCGCCGCGGATCTCCTCTTGCCGGCAGCGGAGGCGATGGAGGCCGCGCACGTGTCGTTCGTGCGCGATGCCACCGGCTTCGAGCGGGAGGCCGAAGGCAAGGTGCGCGTCAGCGTGTCGCCCGGGATGGCGGAGGCCTTCGTCGCGCCGGCGCTGATGCGTCTGCGGGCACGTCATCCGAAGATCCGGCTCGAGCTCGACGCGTCGGTCCGTCCCGTCGACCTCACCCGACGCGAGGCGGACATCGCGCTCCGCTCGGTGCGTCCTGAGGGCAACGAGCTCGTCATGAAGAAGGTGACGAGCTCGCGCTGGGTAGCGGTGACCTCGCCGGCGCTGGCGAAGGAGCTCGGACGCGTGACCGACTGGAGCCGCGTGCCATGGATCGCCTGGGACCACGACCTCGCGAGCCTTCACGTCGCGCGCTGGCTCTCGCGCCATGCGCCCGCGGCCGACATCGTCTTCCGCACGAGCCACTTCGGGGCGCAGCTCGCGGCGGCGGCGAGTGGGCTTGGCGTCATGATGACGGCGGAGGCGTATCTGGCGCGCTATCCGCTCGTCCCCGTCCGCGTCTCCAAGGCGCTCGAGGCGTCGACGCGCACGTGGCCCGTCGACGATCTCTGGCTCGTCGGGCACCGCGCGCTCCGTGAGGTGCCGCGCGTCGCTGCGGTGTGGTCGTTCCTCCTCGACGAGCTCGGGAACGGCCCGGGCAGCGCGCACAAACGCAAAAAGGAGCCGAGGTGACCCGGCTCCTTTTTGCTCGTCCGTCGAACGCGAGCGCGACTAGCGCTTGGCGGAGGCGACGACCTTCGAGAATGCAGCGGCGTCGACGATCGCGAGCTCGCTGAGGATCTTGCGGTCGAGGCCGATGTTCGCGTCCTTGAGCGAGTGCATCAGGCGCGAGTAGGACGTGCCGTTGGTGCGCGCAGCAGCGTTGATGCGCGTGATCCAGAGACGGCGGAAGTCACGCTTCTTGCGGCGGCGGTGGGCGTAGGAGTAAACCCACGCCTTCATCACCACCTCTTTCGCGTACGCGAAGAGGCGCGAGCGGGCGCTGTGATAGCCCGAGGCGTGCTTCAGGATGCGGTTCTTACGGCGGCGAGCTTTAAATCCACGTTTTGCGCGGGGCATGGTCGGTTCCCTTTCGAATCAAATCAGATGAGCGGCGGCTTCTGGGAGCGCGGCTCAGTCGTAGGGGAGAAGACGGCGGATCTTCCGCTGGAGCGTCTTCGGGACCATGTCGTTGTTGCGCAGGCGGCGAAGGCGCTTGCGGCTCTTGTTGATGAGGCCGTGGTTGCCGCCCGCCTTGGGACGGCGAACGCGGCCCGACCCGCTCACCTTGAACCGCTTTGCTGCGGTCTTGTTTGTCTTCATCTTCGGCATGACGCGCCTCTTTCTAACCGCTCCCCTGGGCCGCCCGTGTTTTCCGGGGAAAGCCGGGCTGTTTTGGGATCCGTCGCCTGGGGGATGCGAAACGGGGAGGCGCGTTATGGCCAAGCGCGCGACGGATGTCAAGCCGAGGTCCAGGATCGCCGCCAGAATCCCCCTGGGATCCCGCTCGCTTCAAGGGAGCGGCTCGGCTCGTCGACGGTCGCGATCGGCGCTCGCAGATCCCCGGCAACGCACGAGGTTCCCAGAGCGGCGGCCCGCGTTCGATCCCGAGCTCCCTCCTTTACTCATCTTCCTCGCGCATCTCCATCGCGGCTCGGCGTGACGTCGCTCGAGCTGATCGCATGAACAGCTACGAAGACGAGCGCGTCGCGCGCGCCTTGTCGAGGAGCGCGCGGAGCGCCGCGAGATCGAGCGGCTTGTCGAGGCGTGGAACCGCGCGCCGATCGAGGAAGCTCTGCGCTGCGTCCGAGCAAGCGCCGCCGGTCATGATGATGAAGCGCTGCTCCATGCCGGGCCAGCGCCGGGCGACCGTGTCGAAGAGCTCCGCGCCGCTCATGCCGGGCATCGAGAGGTCGCAGAGGATCACGTCGTAGCTCGCCGATGCCTCGAGCAGCTCGAGCGCCGCCTTTCCACCACTGCACGTGAAGACGTCGTTGTTCACCTTGAGCGCACGCTCGAGCGAGCGCGCGATCATCGGCTCGTCGTCGACCACGAGGACCCTGAGCCGTGAGCCATCCGGCGCGTCGCTCCTCCGAGGTCGCTGGCTCGCGACCTGCTCGGGCAACACACGCGGGAGCGACACGCGAGCGGTCGTCCCCTCCCCGACCTTGCTCTCGATCTCGAGCTGCCCGGAGAGCGACCGGACGATGCCGAGCGCGATCGAGAGACCGAGCCCGACGCCCTTGCCGGTGTCCTTCGTGGTGAAGAACGGATCGAAGATCCGCGGCATGACCTCGGGCGGCACACCTACGCCCTGGTCCCGCACCTCGACGACGACGCTCTCGTCGGACTCGTAGGTGCGGACCTCGACGCCTCGCCGATCGGTCTCCGTCGGCGGGATCGCCTGGAGCGCGTTGAGCACGAGGTTGAGGAAGACCTGCGAGAGCCGACTCGCGTCACCGCGGACGAGCGCGATCTGGTCGTAGCGCGTCGCCACCCGCGCGCATGCCGGCATCCCGGAACGCGCCATCTGGACGGCCCGATCCAGCACCGGAAGGAGCTCGCAGCCTTCGCTCGGCTCCGAGTCGGCCCGGGCGAACGTCTTGATGTCCCGCACGATCTGCGCGATGCGCGACGCGCCGTTCTGAATCTCGTGCACGGAGTTCTGCAGCTCCGACCAGCGCTCCGGATCGTGGGCGGACGCGATGAGCCTCGGCAACTCCTCCTGGAGGTGCCCGATGTTCAACATCATGTACGCGAGCGGATTGTTCATCTCGTGCGCGACGCCCGCCGCGAGCGTCCCGATCGTCGTGAGCCGCTCCGTGTCCAAGAGCCGCCGGTGGGTCGCGCGGCGCTGGGTCACGTCACGCATCACGCCGAGGAAGAGCTCGCACCGGCTCGCCTCGTCGAGGACCGGGACGACGTCGAGCTCCGCCCAGAACGGCGTCCCGTCCTTGCGGTACTTCACGAGCTCGACGCGCACCGGGACGAGCGCATCGCGCGCATCCTGGATCGTCTTGAGCACCGCACGGTCGCTGTCCGGCCCGAGCGTGATGTCCGGCAGACCGCCGAGCGCCTCGTCGGGCGTGAAACCTGTCAGCTCGGTGAACGCATCATTCACGAAGATGATCCGACGCAGTCCGTCCGGTCCGCGCTGCCCCTCCGTGATGATGACGGCGTCCTGCAGACCGCCAACGGCTCCTGCGATGAGGCCGAGCATGCCATCACTCGCCATATGGCCAACCGTCTACTTCGCAGTCACGGCCGGCTCAAGTCCGCGAAGGGATAGCTCGCGCTGAAAAAGTTCAATCTCCCCGCAATGTTCCCGTCCTACGCCCGCTCGACTGCGGAACACTCCGGAGCGTGCCCTGCACGGCAAGAGAGAGCACCGCCCCCGCCGGACAGTGCGGCGCAGGACCGAGCAACCAACCGATCGTGATGCTCGGTCGCACGACGCCAGCGTGACGCCCCGGCGCTGACGCAGCTCCGCTCTCCTTCTGCGCGGGGCGTGGCCGTTGCACGAACGGCATCGCATCGTGCTCACTCGCCGCTTCGTGTTGCTCGGGTTCGCTGCGCTCTCCATGCCTGTCTCCACGTCGCGAGACGCGGCTGCCCATTCGCGGGTGCTCGATGCCACGCCGTCCGACGGCGCCGTCGTCGCGCGGCCACCCGATCGCGTGCTCGTCCGCTTCACGAGCGCCATCGACCGCCGCTCCATGAAGATCTCGCTGATCGGACCGACGGACTCGTCGTCGCTGGTCATCGAAGGCAGCGGCGGACCGCCGATCACCGAGCTCGCGATCCCGGTGCCGGACCAAGGTGCCGGTTCGTACCTCGTACGCTGGGACATCGTCTCCGCCGACGGCGAGCGCATTCGCGGAAGACTCCGCTTCCTCGTCCGGCGCTGAGCAGACGGCGCCACAGCTCGGCCGCGCTCGCGCTCACGTGCGCTGGAGCGCATCGGCACCGTGCGCTCCAGCGCATTCGCTTCGCACGCTCGCGTGTGCTCGAGCGCATCCATCGACTCCGCGCGCGGCGACCGCGGCCGTCGACGGACGATGCCGATCCGCCTCGATGGTGCGCGTGCGTCGGCGGCTCTCGCACGCGTTCGCCTGGACGGCGACCGAATCGAACGCGACACCGCTCGGCGCCCGCGGCCTCGAACCGCGAGCGACGACACGTCCACTGAGCAGCCGCGCAGTCGCGTCCAAGCGCGCGACCGGTTTCGCGCATCGCGGTCCGCATGCTCGTCGCGATGACCAACGCCGACCTCAGCCAGCGTCTCCAGCAGCTTGCCCATTCCGCCGGAGGAGGCGACGCGTACGACACGACACGTCGCACGCGGTCCGTAGGTTCGAGCTCGAAGGAGAGATGCTGGTCGATGCGGAGCCACGGCACGACGAAGGACGGCACGAAGTTCGACGAGACGACCATCGCGTGGGTCTTCCTGCGAAGCGACCCGATCGACGGGCTCGACCCGAACGAGTGGCGCCGCGACCTGTGCGGGGCGACGATCCGACGCTCGGAGCACGGCAACACCGAGTCGAAGCATGGCTGGGAGATCGACCACGTCCAGCCGGTCGCGTTCGGCGGCGGCGACGAGCTCGAGAACCTCCAGCCGCTGCAATGGGAGAACAACCGCGCGAAGGGCAACGGCCTCCTGCGATGCGCCGTCCGAAGCTGACGCCGGTGAAGCGGCTCATCCACCCCACTGGTACGGCAGGAACTTGCCGTCCAGTGTGATGCGCACGCGCGGGCCCGCGTCGGTGTCGCGCCGGTCGATGGCGAGGTTGAAGTTGATCGCGCTCATGATCCCGTCGCCGAAGTCCTCGTGAATGAGCGCCTTGAGCGCTGGCCCGTACACCTGGAGGGCCTCGTAGAGGCGGTAGATCGTCGGGTCGGTCGGCGGCAGCGCCTCGAACGAGCCGCGGGTCGGGATCTCCTGCAGGACCGCCGCCGCGTCGTCGGACAAGTCGAGCAGGCGCGCGACGGACGCCGCCTGCTCTGCGGAGAGCGGATGCTGGCCGAGCAGCGCGGCGGTGAGCCAGACGCGGTCGGCGCCGGTCTGCTCGGCGATCTGCGTGAACGACAGGCCATTGCGTCGCTTGGCGTCGAGGATCTGGGCGGTGACGTCGGGGCGTTGCATCTGCGTTCTCCTTCTCGGTCGTGGGTCCTTGAACGACCATAAGCACGTAGCCGGGAAGAGTTGTTCCCACGCGAGGAGATCCGCCGTCGACGCGACCTACTGCCTCGTGCGCATTTGCGTGGCCGAGCTCGCGCCCTGCGCACGCGATGTCGTCGCGCTCGGGCAAGCCCATTCACGCCTGTGCAGGACGTTCGGCCTAGCGCTCAGCGCGCGTAGAGATGCGCGGCCGGGCCCGAAGGAAGGAGGGCCGACGCGACGCGTGCGAACGGAACGTGCTGGACCTCATGGCGGAGGATGCGCATGACCTCCGGGACGCCGGGTACGAGCTCGAACCCCGACCGTGTCAGATAGAACTCCGTCCATTCGAGCTTCTCCCAGACGGGCGGACGTCGATCGCCTTCGGACGTGCCGAGCGCGAACCGCACGTCGCTCCGTGAGAAGCCGCCGTGTCGGCGGAAGAACGCGGGAGGAACGAACGATTCCCAGCTCGGCTCTCGGCTCGGATCCTTCAGGAAGTCACGAGCGTCGAGCGCGTGTCCGTCGCGGAGATCGACCGTGACGCCCGTGACGCCGTCGGACGGATGCGCGCCCCCGCCGTCGAACCCGAATTCGCTCCTGACGGAGAGGAGGCGCTCGTCGAGCAGCGTCGGCCGCGCCTCGACGTCGAGATAGAGGCCGGAGCGTCCGTTGAAGTCGCGGCACAGGATGCGGTAGCCCTTCGGCGACTCGTCGCATTGCGCGCCGCCCTTCCCGCACGTCTCGGTCAGCGGCGTGTCGATCGGCTCCGCGTGCTCGACGGCGAGGCGCTCGGGCGTGAACACGCCGTTGATGCGCTCCTCCTGCACCTCGTCGCCGAGTCCGACGAGCTCGAACGAGCGGATGTGCACCTTGCAGTCGGCGTTCGCCGGCTTCGCGCTCTTGTCGGAGAACGAGCGCATCATCCAGCGCGGGGTTCCGGTCCGCGCGACGCGGGAGAGGACGATCGGCTCGCCCTTCGGCGCCTCCGCCGCGTTCCTCGGCGGCGCGGTGAAGGTCCCGACCCAGCGCTCGCCGCCGGGTGCATCGTCGAACGCGAGATGGCCCGTCACGCGTGCGCTCTTTCCGATGCCGACGAGCTCGTCGAACGCGTTCGGCCCCGTCTGGACGAGGCGCAGGCTCTCACCGATGCGCTCGTAGAAGTAGTAGCCCGAGCACGTCGCCCCCTCGCAACGGAGACGAAGGAGGATCGGCTTGCCCGCGACCGTCCCCTCGTAGACGTGGCGACCTTGCGACGAAGCTCGTCGAGGCGCGGGCGCCGACGGCTCGGCAGACGCAGCTCCTGCTGCTGCTACTGCCACCGTCGCGCTCGGCCCCGCAGGGCGCGCCGGGCTCTCGCTTGCCGAAGTGGTCCCGCATCCGCCGAGGACCAAGACGAGCATGGCAGCGGGGACGTCGGTTCGAGCAGGCATGACCATTCTCTCGCCTACCGCGAACGCTCTGGCCGGTCGACGGTATTCCGGTTCGCGTCGCTCCGGTCGACGTCGAGAGAACGCTTCCGTCCCTGCCCCCGCCCCCATGTTCAGAACGCGACGGGGATGTCGAAGCCGACCATCTGGTAATGGTTCGCGGCGATCGCTCCGGCGATCCCGCGGCTGTACGAGAGTCCGGGCCGGATCCGCGTGCTCCCCGTGACGAGCTGGGTGCGGAGACCGGCGGCGACGGTGAGGCTGTCGCGTTGGGTCGGATCCTTCTCGACCGCCACCGGTGTGCTGAGGAAGCGCTGGTAACGGAGCTCGGTCGCGAGCTCCAGCTCCGGCAGGAACGCGTAGCCGAGCAAGAGCCCACTGGTCGAGTTGAGTCGGCTCGGATCCGGGCTCGTCCGCGCTCCCTGAACCCGGACGGACGGAATGACGTTCACCTCCGCCTGCGCGCTGAAGCGCCGATAGGCGAAGGCGAGGTCGGCGCCGACCGGGACTCCGAGATCGTTCACGGCGAACAGGGCCCCGTCGTAGGCGGAGCGCGCGAAGCCGGCCGAGCGATTCGCGTTCCTCAGCGTCGTGCTCGCCGAGCTCCCGCTCCCGGAGCCGATCGGCAGCGCGACGCTGGCGGCGGTCGCAACGCGGAAGAACCTCCCGAGGCGCCACGCGAGCAGGCCACCGACGGTGGGGTTGGTCGTCGCCGCCCTCTCGGCGCCACCCATCTCGACGTAGTCGTGCACGCCCCACCGGGCATTGAGCGCGAACGACTCGGTGATCCTGTGCGAGCCCGAGAGGAGCAGGAGCGACGAGCGCACCGGCTTGTCCCCGAGCTCGCCGAAGCCGAACGTCGAGTCGACGCGGAGCGTATCGGCGGACCGCGGGACACGAAGGAGGAGCGGTAGGAGCGGCCGCGGCTCCTCCGGAGACGGCGGCTTCGACGGCGAAGGGGCGACGGCGTCCGTCGAACGCGGAGCGGAGCTCTCCCAGCTCGGAGATCTGCCCTGGGCGGCTGCCGACGACGCCGTCGTGGTCAGAACCCCGAAGGCCAAAACGTGCCCCAATCGACGCATGCGCAGTCCTCCACCGAGATGTGTGCTCACGCATGAACGGCAACTGCGGCCAGGCCTTGAAGGCTTCGTGACGATCGGAGCCGGAGCTTGGAAGCGCCTCGGCGCCGTCGGCACCGGGCGCAACTGAAACACCGTCTCGAAGATCGCCGCGGCGCTCGGCTGACCGGCGAAGAAGGGGCCACCTCGGGTCGAGCGGCCCCTCGGAAGCTCGTGTGCTCATGTCATTGCTTGCCGCCCTCGCCCCGCTCCAATACCGGACGGCCGATGGTCGCGAGCGTCACGAGCTGGATCCGCCGTCTGAAGGCGTCCTTCGACGCTGCCGTCGTTCGGCGCGGCGAGGACTATGCACGGCGCGGTCGGGTACGGATCGTCGAGGGCAGCGGACGCTCCGTCGAGGCCGTAGTTCGAGGAACCCACTCCTACACCGTCACGCTCCTGGTCGAGCGCGTCCGAACGTCCTCCCGGCTCAACGCGTCTTGCACCTGCCCCTACTCCGACAGCGATCTATGCAAGCACATCTGGGCAACGCTCTGTGTCGCTGCGCAGAGCGGTCACCTGGCCGAAGGGGCACGCGCGACCTACATCGTTCACCCCTTCCCCGAGCTCGTCATCGACGACGAGGATGACGTCGAGAACGCGGACGACGACGACGACGACATCAGCGCGACTCGCGAGGTTCAGTCACTCCTGCGCGGAGGCGTATCGAAGCTCCAGCGCGAGCCGCGGCGGGCGGCACCGCCTCTCATCCCGTGGCGCGACGTCCTCACTCGAGCCGCGGCGCGCCGCCTGCCGCTTCCCGCAGCCCTCGACCAGCGGCACAAGACCGAGCTCGCGTTCGTGCTCGATCTCGAGCGCAGTCGCACCGAAGCTCGCGGTCTATGCGTCGAGCTCCGCGAGCGCAGCGTCGGGCCTGGTCAGCAGCGGCCGTGGAAGCGAGCGGAGCTCACGCCTCGCGCGGTCGACAGCATCGAGGACGTCGACGAGCGCGCGCTCGTCCGGCTCCTCACCGCGCACGAGGTCCAGCCTGACGACTACTACGGTTCCATCACGCCGCTCGGCAGCTCCCTCAAGGCGCCGTTCACGATCGCATGGCATCACATCCTCGTCGTGCTCGCGAAGACGGGCCGCGGCCTCGTCCGCACCGCGATGGGTGAGCCTGAGTGCCCGCTCGTCGTCGATCCCGGCGATCCCTACCGGCTCGTCCTTGTCGTCGATGAGGCTACCGGGAGAGGAAAGCCGAGGCTCTCGCTCCGCGGCGAGCTCCGTCGTGGTGACGAGCGGGTCCCGCTCTCGGAGCTTACGGTCATCTTCGACGCCGGCTTCGCCTTCCTCGGTGCGCGCGCGGTGCGCGTCGACAGCGATGCGTCGTTCGCGTGGGTCGCGGCGCTGCGAGCATCGGGAACGATCGCGGTCACGGCGTCGGAGGCCGACGACTTCCTCCGGGCGCTGGTCGGGACGTGCGGGCGCGACTCGCTCGAGCTCCCTCCTGCCATCACCTCCGAGACCTCCCCACGCCGCCTGGCCACGCGCGTCCACGTCAGGACGCCCACGCGCCAAGCATGGCGAGCGGCGGCCGGTCCACTCGAGGCTGATATCGTCTTCGACTACGGGGGAAGCGCACGGGCCGGCTACCGCGATCCCGGCGACCTCGTCCTGAGCACCGAGGATCGGCGGCTCGCCACGCGCGACCGCACAGCCGAGCTCGACGCGCTCGACCAGCTCGCCAGCGCCGGCTTCAAGCTCACCGGCGCGCGCGGAGAGCCAGGGGTACTCTCCATCGCAGCGTCGCGTCTCACGCAGGCGATCCTGACGCTGCCAGGGGACCGCTTCGTCGTCGAGGCCGACGGCGTCGTGCATCGCCGCTGCTCGAGCGCGTCCTTCTCCGTTCGATCCGGCATCGACTGGTTCGATCTCGATGCACACATGGAGTTCGACGGGGTCGAAGCCCCCGTCCCGGCTCTCCTCGAGGCCGCGCGTCGCAAGCAGCACGTGGTCCGCCTCGGCGACGGCAGTGTCGGGCTCTTGCCTGATGCATGGATCGCGCGCCTCCAGCGCCTCCTCGGTCTCTCGACCGAGAGCGCGAACACGACCGGCGGTCGTCCAATCCGGTTCGGACGAGCGCAGGTGCCGCTCGTAGAAGCCGTGCTCGGCGACGACCGCGATGCGATCTCGTGGGATGGACCGATAGCCTCCCTGCGAAGACAGCTCGCGACCCTCGAGCGGCTGAAGCCGTCACGTCCTCCGCGGGGCTTCGTCGGCGAGCTCCGTCCGTACCAGCGCGAAGGTCTCGCGTGGCTCGAGTGGCTCGAGACCGTCGGTCTCTCCGGCTGCCTCGCCGACGACATGGGGCTCGGAAAGACCGTCCAGGTCCTCGCCCTCCTCGCTGGTCGCCGGCGCGCGCGGCGCAACGCGGGGCCGTCCCTCGTCGTCGCGCCGCGCTCGGTCGTCTTCAACTGGCTCGACGAAGCGCGTCGCTTCACACCCGGACTCCGCGTGATCGAATTTCGGCCGTCGATGACGAGCGCCGAGCTCGTCGCTACCGACCTCGTCGTCACGACCTACGGGCTCCTTCGTCAGTGGGCTGGCATGCTCTCCAAGGTCGAGCTCGACTACGTCATCCTCGACGAGGCCCACGCGATCAAGAACCCCGCCGCCGCGACGACGAAGGCCGCGCGCCTCCTGCGCGCGCGCCATCGCCTCGCGCTCACCGGCACGCCGGTCGAGAACCACCTTGGCGAGCTCGCGTCCCTCTTCGACTTCCTGACGCCTGGCTTGTTCGGGAGCTCGCTACGCGAGGCCTCGAAGCGAAGCCTCGAGCTCGACGCAGACGTCGCTGCGCAGCTCGGCCGAGGACTCCGGCCTTTCCTTCTCCGCCGCAAGAAGGCAGACGTCCTGAGCGACCTACCGCCGCGGATCGAGCAGACCATTCACTGCGTGATGGCCCCTCCTCAGCGCGCGGCGTACGAGGCCATTCGCCGGCACTACCAGACGTCGCTTCTCGCGCGCGTGCGTCGAGACGGCGTCCGTCGCTCGGCCGTCCACGTGCTCGAAGCTCTCCTCCGACTGCGTCAGGTCGCGTGCCATCCCGGTCTCGTGGACGAAGACCGGCGGCACGACACGAGCGCGAAGCTCGAGGCGCTCTCCGAGCAGCTGTCCCTCGTCGTCGAGCAGGGGAAGAAGGCGCTCGTCTTCTCTCAATTCACGACGCTCCTCGACATCGTCGAGAGCGAGCTCGAACGGGGCAAGATCTCTTTCACGCGTCTCGACGGCAAGACCTCGAATCGAAAGGAGCGCGTCGCGCGCTTCCAGACAGATCCGAGCTGCAGCGTGTTTCTCGTCAGCTTGAAGGCCGGCGGCGTCGGCCTCAACCTCACGGCAGCGGAGTACGTGTTCCTCCTCGATCCGTGGTGGAACCCTGCGGCCGAGGCGCAGGCGATCGACCGTGCGCACCGGATGGGACAGACGCGGACGGTCGTCTCGTACCGCCTGCTCTGCAAGGACACGGTGGAGGATCGGATCGCGCTCCTCCAGGAGAAGAAGCGCGCGCTCGTGGCGTCCGTCTTCTCGGAGACGGGCAAAACACAGCTCGGCAATCTCAGCATCGAGGACGTCGAGGCGCTGCTCTCCTGAGGAGTGAGCGTCCCCTGGCGCGGACCTCGTCGTTTCCAGGCCGAGCGACTCATCCAAGGTTCCTGACAGAGACAGAAGACGACGAGGACGTCGCGCTCGATCGCGTCGAGTGTCTCGAGCGCAGCGGCTCGGTGAGGCATCGGCGACGGCTACCCGAGCCCGAGCTACACTCACGGCATGAGCGCAGCCCCCCAGCGGGTCTCCCCGGGAGAGTACGTGCCCACGGCCGATCAGCGCGTCGTGCTGCATCGCGTCCCGTGGACGCACTACGAGGCGCAGCTCGCGCTCCGCGGCGATGTCTCGAGCCCGCGCATCTCGTACCTCGACGGATCGATGGAGCTCATGAGCCCTTCCAAGGATCACGAACGCGTCAAATCCTACATCGGCCGCCTGATCGAGGCGTTCGCCGTCGAGCGCAGCATCGACCTTTCACCGTCCGGCTCCTGGACGCTGAAGGCAGCCGCAAAGCAAGCCGGTGTCGAGCCCGACGAGTGCTACCTCATCGGGCCGGATCAGACGCGCGAGCCCCCGGACCTCGCCATCGAGGTCGTCTGGACGAGCGGAGGGATCGACAAGCTCGAGGCCTACCGTCGCCTGAGCGTCAAGGAGGTCTGGTTCTGGAAGGACGGTACGCTCCACGTCTACGTGCACGACGGCGACGCGTACACACGACAGGAGCAAAGCGCCGTGCTCCCGGGCCTCGATCTCCCGCTCCTCTGTTCGCTCCTCGAACGGCCCACCGTGACTCAGGCGATCAAGGCTCTGCGAGCCGCCCTCACGCCTTGAAGGACGGTCAAGCCAGCCCCGCGATGACCTCCGCTACTCGGGTGGCAGGGCCATACGTGTGAGGCGATCGATGAGCTCGCAACGGAATCGATCGATTTCCAGCGCCGAAGTGCCGACCGGGATCGGAGCCGTCGGCGCGATGTTCGTCGTGGACAGGACCCACGCGAGGGTGGCTGGATCGGCTCCAGCGTGCTTTTGCTGCGCGTCCGCCAGCACGGCCTCGAGCTCGAGGCCGGTGCCGAGTAGCAGGCGAAGGTCGAACAGATCACGAACCTCCACGCGGTCGAGCAGCGTACACACCTTGTTGGCGGCGATCTCACGCGGTGTGTCGACACGAATGCCCCCGAAGAGCACCTTCTCACTGACCTGCGGGGCCCGATCGACGACGAGATCGACAAGCGTCGTCTCGTGCGCCCGGGCGACGATATAGCGCTTGAAGTCCCCGGACTCGTGGAGGACGCGGGCGCTCGCGCCGACGACTGCAGCGGCCTCGATCAGGGCGCGAACACCGATCCCGATCTCCACCTCGGGCGTCGCGAAGAGGTCGAGATCCTCGGTCTCACGGTGTCGGAGGTAGAAGCGCGCGAGCGCGGCACCTCCGGTGAGGAAGAACCCCGGGGCACGCTCGAAGAAGGCCGCGAGGAGGTCCTCCTGGAGCTGCGAGAGCCGGCCACTAGATGAGCCCATCGTCGCGCCATCGTCCGATGAGGAACTCCCAGAAAGGGCGGCGCCGACCGAGCTGCGGTCGTAGCCGGTCCCACCGGGGCAGCACGTCGCGCCGAAGGCGCAGATAGCTCCAGACGTCGGGATAACGAGCCTCCCGAAGAATGCGGGCCGTCCAGAAGAGCTTGTCGTCCTCGGTTCCATCCGCAAGCGCGCGCCGGACGGCACCGTTGGTCACCGGTGCGTCCCAGTTGAAATAGGGGACGGCATCCGCGTCGCTCGTATCGAGCGAGATGTTCCAGCCGCTCATGAGATCAGCTTAGCGCACGCGACCGGGGCGTGACAGGAGTGGGCCAGAGCGTCGAGCTGCGCCGCCAGCCACGGCTGTGGCGATTCTCTGATCGAAGGTGCGGCTTCTCCTGCGCAGTGAACTCGAGCCGAGCCTCGGCGATCCAGTCCTGAGCAGCTCGATACGGGATCGCTCTGAGATGTTGGCCCAGCACCTCCGCGACATCATCCGTCGGGACGACGGGTGGTGTGCACGTGGGCAGCGCACGCTCGTGCTGCGTTCCTCGGGTGTCGGGGGCTTCAGCGGCGATGAAGTCGCCCACCGAAACGCCATTGCGAGATCATTCTCCGCCTCGACGAGCGGGCAGTGCGAGCGTCCAGCTTGGCTCGTCGCTTGTCCCGAGTCGTTCACCCCACCACCGCCTGCGCTGCGCTGCGCTGCGGAGTTAGCGATTGCGCTTGCGAGGCCGACCCGTCATCGTTCGGGCATGCTCACTCGGCTCGCGGCTCTCTCTGGACTGGTTGGAGCGGGCATCGCGATACATGGCTGCAGCCTCGAGGAATCGCGGACGGGCTCATGCTCACCGCCGCCGGAGGGGTGCCCGCGCTCGACCTTCACGACGCCCATGACCGAAGGCGTCATCACCTTCAGCGCCCGTTCACCGGAGCCGTCCAGGAGCGTGACCCTCCAAGTCTCGGACGGCAACGCGCCCGCGGAAGGGCGGTGCAGCATCAACGGGCTCACCGGCGAGATCGCATCGGACGAGAGGGTCATCACGATCGGGCCCTACGTCTTCTGCACGTTTCCCGACGGGTACCTCTACGTCAGCCTCCACCCTCTGAGCGATCTACGGAACTGGCCCGTAGGGACACATGCCGTTCGAGGTTCAGAAGCGATGCTCATCGAGCTGTGCGACCGCCCTGGACGTACCGATCGCGGCTGCACCATGTGCCGCCCGAAGCTCGACGATGCGTTCGTGACGGTCGTCATCGAAGAAGCGGAGGGCGGTCCCGCCCCCTACCCCGACATGGTCACGCCCAACTACCGACGCCACTACCGTATCGAGGTAGATACCGGAGCGCTTTCGGCGGACGAGTGCGAAGGTCTGAATGTTTCCCTCGCACTTCGTTTCGAGCAAACGGCCGCGCAGTTCGTGAACGATCCGCACGGCGAATGTGGCCCCTGCCTCTGATCGCGTGAGCGCTCGTGCGTGCGATAACTTCGCAGCGCGTGCGAGCGAGCTCCAGGTGATGATCTGCGAACCCGAGCCTCCGAGCTCTTGCAGCCCCCGCTCGGGGCAGCGGCGTCGCGCCTGCGTGGAGCGCGGGACAGAGAAGCGCCCGCCGATCCCACGGGTCCGCGCCAGGCGCCAGAGAGTCTGACGTGTCCGAGCAGGTGCATTTCAGGCGCACGGCACTTGCGCTGCTCACCGCTTTGCTTGCGACGAGCGCCTCTCGTCTAGCAGGAGCGGACGAGAACGTGCCGCCCGCGATCGGCCTTCATTACGAGGTCGCGCCATCGCTGGCGACGTGCCCTTCGGCGCAGGAATTTGCTGCTGAGGTCGCCGGGATGATCGGGGTTCATCCGTTCCGAGAAGGCGCGTCGCTCCGCGTGAGCGTCGCGATCCGCGAGGGAGCGCGGCGCGGTACTGCCGAAGGACGTGTCGCCTTCTCGGGTGTGTCGGCCGACGATCCCGACTTGCCGTGGGGCGGCGAACAGACGATTCGTGCGAGCGATTGCATGGAGGTGGCCCGCACGCTCGCCCTGGTGATGACCGTCGCCGTCGAGCGTCTTCGGAGCGCCCGCGCCGCCCACATGCGCGAGACGGCTCCACCCGTCGGGCAGCCCCCTGCGCCGCCGCCCGAATCGGACGCTCCGGACGGGGCAAACGCGCCAATCCGCACCGACGAACGAGAGCGCCCGGCCCGCCGGCCACCGATGGCAGCGGCAGGCGGCAGGTCGCGCCGGCCACCGGCCCTGCATGTGAGCTCTTTCGCCGGCGTGGTCGTCGCAGCGGACATCACACCGGGCGCAACGGCGGGCACGAGCTTCGGCGCACGCGTCGGCCTCGGCGCCTTGTCAGTCGGAGTGGAAGGGTTGATGCTCGCGCCATCGAGCTCGGTCTCGAGCAGCGGTGTGGGCGGCTCCGTCTCCTCGACGGGTCTGGAAATCACGACGTGCTGGCATCTTGCCATCGGACGGAGCGAACGCCTCGACGTGCACACCTGTCCGGTCATCGCTCCGCTCCTCCTGCGTGGGGTCGGGCACTCGCCCGCGCTCCCTCGAGCCGGCGATGCCGCGAGCCTGGCGCTCGGCGGGCGCATCGGCGGGAGCGTCGAGGTGCTCGGCCCGATTCGCCTTGCGGTTGAGCTCGAGGCTCTCGCACCGCTCACACGACATGTCTTCGTGATCGACGACCAGAACGTGTGGGTACAGCCTGCGTTGGGCTTCGCTGCGCACGGGAACGTCGCCGTACGATTTCGGTGACGGATCGGGCGCGCTCACGCTTATTAGGCACGATGACGGCGACGGCCAACGCCCAGCGGCGCGCGGCACTCTTCCGCGAGCTGTTCGCGGCGGACGCGGCCTACATCCATCGCCCCCTGCTCCGTCTCGGCGTCCTTGCCGCTGATGCCGAGGATGTCATGCACGACGTCTTCATCTCGGCGTACGAGCATCTCGATGAGCTCGATACGTCGCGTTCGGCTCGACCATGGCTCGCCGGTATCGCCTTCTACGCAGCCTCGAACTACCGGCGACACGCCAAGGTTCGCGCCACGATGCCTGACACCGTCGTGGAGTTGGCGTCCGTCGCCGGGTCGGCCGACCCCGAAGCAGATCTCGAGCGCCGTCGGCGACAGGCAACTGTCCTCGCCGCGCTACAGACCATTGGCAACCTCGAGCAACGGCAGGTCTTCATCATGCACGACATCGACGGCATGAGCATGACGGAGATTGCGGCCGCGCTCTCGATTCTGCCGAACACGGGGTACTCGCGCCTCCGTCTTGCGCGAGATCAGTTCCGCGACGCGCTCGACCGCCTCGCAAAGGGAGAGACGGCATGATCAAGACGTCCAAGGAGCATCTCCAAGAGATGGATCGCTCCCTTCGCGATCTGCTGGCCGACGAAGACCGCGCCTCGGAGACGATGGATCCTGCGCAGAAGGAGCGCGTTCTTCGACGTCTCGAACGGGTGCTCAGCCTCCCGCCCGAGGGCGGGCCAGGCGGCGGAGTCGCCCACAGCGCCGATGGTGATCACGCGCCGCCGAGCCGAAGCGATCTCGGCAGGAAGATCACCGTCCCGCTCGCCGCGTTGACCATCGCAGCCGCCCTCCCGCTCGCCGCGAGCGTCGTCTTTGAGCAACAAACGAGCGCCGTTCGGCGGGACGAAGCCGTCTCCGTCGCGCCCCCCGACTCGCCGCAGAACGCGGTCGGCGCGTCGGTGCATGTCGAAACCGGCTCCGCTCCGATGCCGGACCTCGTGCCCCCGACGCTCGCGGTCGAAAACCTTCCCAGCGCGAGCGCTCCCGTGGCCGCGTCACCAAGGCGCCTACGATCCGCTCCTGCGGCTTCGGCCGCGCAGACGCAGCTTGGCCTCGCCGATGAGAGAGCGCTCATCGCGAGGATTCGCGATGAGCTTGTCGCGCACCGCTTCGACGATGCGACCCGTCTCCTCCGCGAGCACGAAACCTTGTTTGCGCAAGGACAGCTCGTCGTTGAACGGGAAGCGCTGCGCGTCTGGTTGCTCGAAGACACCGGGCAGACGCAAGCAGCAAGCGCCCGCGCGAAGCACTTTCACGAGACGTACCCGGACAGCGTTCTCCGCTCCGCGGTCGAGCGGCGCGCCAACTAATCCAAATTAGCTCGCCCGTCGCCGGTCGCAGCTGGCAGCACGCGTAAACCGCGCGTGCGCCCATTCAATGGTGCCCATGAACACACCTAATCTGTCTTCATTGCTGTTCACGGCAAGCGTCGTCTTTGTGGCGTGGACGGGCTGTTCCTCCGAACGCGTAGACATCGGAACCTTCATGACGGACACACCCGCGGCGCCGCCGTTGGGTGCCGCCGACGCGAGCACATCGCCGACGGAAGAGCTCAAATCCTACTGCCCGTCGAACCGGTGTCCCCCGGGTCACACGACCTGTCCATCGTCGCAATTCCTCTGCGACGTCGATCTCCTCACGGACGTGAACAACTGCGGGGAATGCGGGAACATGTGTCCAGGCAACCGCAAATATAGCTGCCTCGAAGGTCGCTGCGTCCTGAACTGCAACTCGAATCAAGAGCTCGACTGCGACGGCCTTCCGGACAACGGTTGCGAGACGAGCGCTGACAGCAATGACAACTGCGGATATTGCGGAAACAAATGTCCCGCAGACAAACCGTGTATCGACCGCGGAATCACGGACTTCGCGTGCGGCTGCAAGCCGGGCGAGCTCAACTGCGGAGGCCCCGCGCCATGCATCGATCCGTCCCAGGACGACGAGAACTGCGGCGCGTGCGGCAACGCCTGTCCGCCTGATGGCGACGGGACCGTCGAGGCGCCGCCGAACATGTACTTCGGCTGCTTCGACGGCGAGTGCGGAGTGTTGAAGTGCTCCGCGCTCTTCGGCAACTGCGACGGTCGCATCGACAACGGCTGCGAGACCTACCTTGTTGACGACGACCACTGTGGCATTTGCAAAAATCGATGCCAGGACGGCACGACCTGCGGCCGGAAGTCATTGTTCGCACCGATTACGACCTGCCACTGCCCCAAGGGAACGACGTTCTGTGGGGCTGTTCTGACGCAAGGCGGCGTCGAGGTCGAGAAGATCGGCGAGTGCCGCGATCTCACTTCGGATCGGGAGAACTGCGGCGCGTGCGGGAACATTTGCACCTTGAGCGTGCCGAACGCCGATGAGGGTTGCGTCTACGGAGAGTGCGCGTGGTCGTGCAAGCAGGGCTGGGGCGACTGCAACGGCAGCCGCGATGACGGTTGCGAGACCAACACCTCGTCTGACCCGAAGAACTGCGGTGGGTGCGGGGTAGCCTGCGACGGCATCGCCGGTCAGGCGTGCATCGGCGGTCAGTGCATGATCGAGCCGTGCGACGAGCTTCAGGATGCTGGAGGACCGCCGCGATGAAGACGACATGGCTCGTCACGATCACCGTAACCGCGACAGCGTGCGCGCTCGCCGTACTCGCAGCGTGTGCGACCGACGGCGAGACGCCGACGGCTCTCGCGGACGACGCGAGCACGCCTTTGCCGTCAGCCGCGACCGGCGACGCAGGCGGCGACGCGGAGACCGGCGAAGACGCCTCGGTCTGCGCCGACGACTGCGAGTACTACCCGAGCGAGTGCATCGACGACGCGCTCTGCCCCGACCCCCTCTTCGGCGGCGCGGTCGCGGCGCCGGAGACGCTGGATGTGCGAACGAACGTCCGCGCGATCGCAGCCCGTTCGCCGACCGATGCATGGCTCGTCGGCAACGTCGGCGCGGCCGCGCAATTCGACGGCACGTCGTGGAAGCGGTCCGTGACGGATACGCAGTATTCGTTCTACGCGCTCTGGCTCCACGGCGACGCCGAGATCGCCCTCAATGATCCGAAGCGGCTCTTCACGCGCGGTCTCCAAACCGACGCGGGCGCTCCGTCCGCCGATGGTTGGTCCCTCTTCGGCGCTGCGACGCTTCCTTCGTTCTGGGGAACCTCCAGAGCGCTGCTGTACACGTCGTGGGCTCACGCTGAGTCGACGTCGCTCTGGATCGGCACGACGCGGAGCACCCGAGGCGGGCTCTGGCGATTGCGAGATGCCGCCGGCGGGGGCTTCGCGCTCACGCCGGTGACGCTCGACAAGTGCGACGACTTCGTCGCGTGCCGTGAGGTCTATGGAATCCACGGTCGCTCCGCCGACGAGGTCTGGGCCGTTGGGCCACGAGGTGCCGCGTTCCGCGTCACGAACGCCGAGGCCGACGAGCCGCCCCTGACCGGCTTCGAGACGGATACGAACATCACGCTTCACGGCGTCTGGGTCGCCGGGACGAACGACGTCTGGGCCGTCGGCTCGACCGGCACGGTACGTCGCTGGCGCGGGGATCCACGCTTGTTCGAGACCTATGACGAGGTGCCGACGAAGCAGCACCTCCGCGCGATCTCTGGCTCGTCGCCGAGTGACATCTGGGTCGCCGGCGACGAGGGCACGGTCTTCCACTACGACGGCACCGCCTGGAGCCGCGTGAAGGTCGCCGGCCTCGGCCCACGACGCCCGCAGCTCGAGCACATCTGGATCCCGTCGCCGGGAAAGGTCTGGATCGCCGGACAAGGAGTACTGCTGTCGCTCGGAGGAAAGCCATGAGAACGACCATCGTCCTCGCGTCCGCCGTCGCATCGGTCGCGATCGCCTCTGCCTGCGCGAGCTCCGAAGACGAAGCTTCGGAGCTCGTCGCTCCGCCGGCGCCGGCGGAGGTCCCCGACAGTGGAGATGGCGACGACGGTTCCGTCGCCGACGTCGACGTCCCGGATACTCGTCTGCCCGACTGCAGCCCCGCCGGCTGGTGCATCACCGACTTCCCGGACGAAGACCTCGTCTTCCGTGACATCGCGCCTTTCGAGGACGTCGCCTTTGCGATCGCCGAGAGCCGGAGCGAAGGCATCAAAGTCCTCGAGTGGTCGACGTCGACGAACACGTGGAAGTACATCGACGACGGTACGCAGAACGCGACTCCCATCGGCACGTTCGCCGGTCGTATCTATGCGCCGAACGTCGACGAGGTGTATTTCACGGTCGGACCGTCGCACGTCTTTCACGGCAAACGCTCCGGTGGAACCTGGACGTGGACGAAGCAGGCCCTCCCGGACAACATCGCCGGCCACACCGATAGTCACGGGAATCCGACCCGGACCAATCGGCAGCCGACAACGACGCTCGGCGTCTGGGGAACGGGCGCCGGCGACGTGTATGCGTACTACAGCAACACGATCTTCCACCGTGATCCGGTCGACGGAGGCTTCGCCGCGGTCTACGTCGCCGACGACCTCGAGGCAGCCAACGAGCACATCTTCTTCTCGTCCGTCCACGGAAGCGGTCCGAACGACGTATGGTTCGTCGGGGCTCGCGCTCGGACGTTGATGACCAGCTGCCCCCTCGTCGTCCGGAAGTCGGGTGCCGGCTGGGAACGCGTCGCAGACAGCGTCGTCTCGACCAGCGCCAACACTGCGTGTGCCGAACGTCCGGGGACGCTCCTCATCGGCGGCCCAGGGACAAGCGGGTGGCTCCTCGACATCGCTCCGGTGTCGACGACCGAGTACGTCGCGCTCCACAATAGGATTCAGATAGGACTCTGGGAGGACGTCTACGCCACGGCAATTCGCATCACGGACGGTGGATATTCGTTCGAGCAGTCGCTCGTACCGATGAAGATCGGCACCGGCAATCCCGGGAGCGCGACCTCGCTCTGGCGGGGTGACGGCGAGACTTGGTTCACGTCGTGGGGACTCGTCCTTCGCGGGAGCGACGACGGCACGGTCTCGGTCTCGACGCTCTCCCGCAGCGGCGGGGCGGTCGTTGCGCCGTTCTACAGGATCCGCGGCACCTCGAACCAAAACCTCTGGGCAATCGGAGCCCGCCATGCGTACCACAAGACGACTCCTTGAAGCGGACTGGACGCGGTCCAGCATCGCTGAACCGCGCCCACGCGACACCGATGCTGCGCGGCGAACGCGTCGCCCGATCGCCGCGCGCGTACCCGCATTGCTCGCGCTCTTCGCGAGCCTCTCGGCCGTGGCCGCCATGAGCACGAGCTGTTCGAGCAGCGATGGCGACACACGAGCCCCGCTGCCGAGCGACGCGGACGCCTCGACGGATGCCGGTCACGAGGCTGATCGAGAAGACGTCGTCGACGCGGGCATCGCGGATGTCGTCGCCGTCGACAGCGCGCCGCTGCCGATCGAGTGCAAGGAGCCGCCGTGCGCGGTCGCGCTCACGACGACCTTGGCCGCCACGAGCTCGCTCGAGGAGGGCTATTGCGCGCTGCTCGACGACGGCGCCGTGGCGTGTTGGGGCGCGAACGCAGAGGGGCAGCTGGGGAGCCCCGAGACGATCGGTGACAGTCCGGTTCCAGTGCGAGTGTCGGGGCTGTCGAAGGTCACGACGCTCGACCACACCTGCGCGGTCGACAGCGATGGCTTGGCCTTCTGCTGGGGACGAGGTCCCTTCCTCCAGAGCGAGGCGTCGGCGGCGACGGTGGAGGGCAGCCCCGTTCGGCTGCCCCTGCCTGGTCCCGCAACCAAGGTCGCCTTCAGCAACTGGATTGGCGTTGGATGCGCGCTCCTCCGCGATCGGAGCCTGGTCTGCTGGGGCTCGAACGGTGCGTTGCAGCTCGGCGAAGGCGTCTCGCGGTCGGCGGTCAACGTCCAGCCCCAAACGATCGAGCGCGCCTTCGGGGCCAAGGACATCGCCGTCGGGAGCGCGACGTTCGCGATCGACGACGGTACGCTGAAGAGCTGGGGTTCGGCCGTCGGCATTGGGCGTCCGCTCGCCCTCAACCAGAGCGGGTGGCCCACGAACGTGGCGCTCGATCACGTTTCGATGATCGATACCATTCAAGAAGAGGTGTGCGCCGTCGCGAACGGCGTCGGCTGGTGCTGGGGCGCCAAGGATGTCGACAACGCAGGCACGTACGCACGTGCGCTACCGATCGCGGTCGACACTCCCGAGCCGATCACGCGCATCGCAACGTCGCGATCGGTGACCGTGAGGGAGGACTCGCTCATGTACCTCGACAGGCGCCGCTGGTGCGCAACGTCGGTGACCGGTGCGGTGTACTGCTGGGGACTCAACAATACCGGTCAGGCAGGGAACGGCACGAAGCAGTTCGCGCTCGAACCCGTCCAGGTCGCCGGTCTGCCGGCTCCAGCAGCCGAGGTGAAGGTCATGCCCTATTCGACGTGTGCAGTCCTGACGAATGGGAAAGTGTACTGCTGGGGAAGCAACTTCTACGGCCAGCTCGGCGCCGGACTTCCGAAAGGAAGCGTGCGCCAGCCGGTGGAGGTGAAGCTCCCATGAGGCGCGCGCGGCTCACCTTCGGCGCGTTCGGCGCCGTGACTTCGATTGGCGGCTTCGTCGTCGCGCTGATCGCTGCCTGCGGCGACGATCGCGGCGGCTTCATCCAGAACGAGCGTGCGTTCGAGACGGAGCACGAGGGAGGAGCCCCGGACGCAGAGACCTGTTTCCTCCAGTGCTCGCTCGACGGCCGCTCGATCATCGACTCGTGTACGGGCGGCGTGGTCGAGACGTGCGCCGACGATCTCGCCTGCGGTGCCGCCAAGTGTCAGGAGCCGTGCGCAGCGGCCGAGGCCGACCGAAGCTCGAACGGTTGCGACTTCTACTTCGCGATGCCTAGGCACTACGCGCCATCGATCGTCTCGTGCTTCGCGACGTTCGTCGTGAATGCGTCGAACAAGCCGGCCACGGTGTCTCTCGAGCTGCAAGGTGGAGAGCTCGACGTGTCGCGTGCGCTCTTCCGAGCCGTCCCGAACAGCACCGACCTCGAGCCGCTCGAAGGACCTATCCCCCCAGGAGAGAGCGCGATCCTCTTCGTCGCCGACTGGGACCCCGCCAAGCCGCGCTCGGTCGGCGAGAGAGTCGACCATACCTCCTGCCCAACGGAGGCAAAGCCCGCGCTCGAAGCGGACTTCGGGAACTTCAGGTCGGGCATTGGCGACGCGTTCCGCCTGAAGAGCAATGTCCCGGTTGGCGTCACGTGGATGTATCCATACGGCGGCGCCGGGACTCATTACCCGACGGCGACGCTCGTCTTGCCGGTGAGCGCTTGGGCGAAGGAGCACGTCGTCGTCAACGGATGGGAGGCAACACTCCAGGGAATACCTGTGACGCAGATCTTCGCAGCCGAAGACGATACGGAGGTCACGATCATCGGGACCAAGACCGTGTCGAACGGAGACGGCTTCACGGGCGCCGCTGCCGGGATACCGGCGAAGATGATGCTGTCGAAGGGCCAATTCGCGCAGATCGCACAGACCGAGGAGCTCACCGGCAGCTCCGTGCTCTCCAACAAGCCGACGGCGACCGTCGGCGGACACGAATGCGCGAACGTGCCTACGAGTGCGGGGGCTTGCGATACGCTCGCGCAGCAGATCCCGGCCTTCGAACAATGGGGGTCGGAATACGTCGGCGTCGGTTACCGGCCGCGCACCAAGAACTCCGACGAGATCGTCTGGTACCGCATGGTCGGCGGTCGCGACGGCACGGAGCTCGAGTACGATCCCGTCAAACCGCCGGCTGCGCCGATCACGCTCTCTGCGGGCGAGCTCGTGCTCTTCAGTGCGCGCTCGAACGACGCGTTCGTCGTCCGCTCACGCGACGCCGAACATCCGTTCTACCTCGGCATGCACATGTCGGGAGGCGCCGGGCGTCCTCCTAAGGTGCCGGCTTACGGAGGCACAGGCGATCCGGAGTTCGTCAACGTCGTCCCGACGGGCCAGTACATGAGCTCCTACAGCTTCTACGCGGACTCCACCTTCTCCGAGCACTCGCTCGTGATCGTCCGCAAGAAGACGCACGGCGACTTCAAGGACGTATGGCTCGAGTGCGCCGGCAACCTGCCGGACTGGAAGCCGATCGACAACGCGGGGCAGTACGAGTACGGGCGTGTCGACCTGTCGCGCCAGTTCGGTCCCGGCGACTCGTTCGGCGACAAGCGCTGCACGACGGGGCTCCAGCGGATGCGGAGCGAGGGCGCGTTCTCGGCGACCCTTTGGGGCTGGGGCGCGTACGCGAGCTACGCGTATCCGGGCGGCATGGCGTTCCGCAAGCTCGTCGAGACGCCCCTCACCCCCGTGAACTAGCGAATCCTCCGGCACGCGCCGGAGGGTTCACCATCTCCGGCCCGCGCCTCCCCCCGGGTGCGCGCGCGTCGTCGACGAGCCGACGGGCACCTCGTCGATCAGCTCGCCGCTCAGGAAGAGGTCGACGAACCGTTCATCGCGGTGGTGCCCGATTGCGTCTGCGAGATCGTGTCAACAGGCACGCTAGGCACGCTCCGCATCGATCGGATGAAGAAGATGCCGATCGACGCGCGCGAGAAGGTCGGACACGTCTGGCTGGTCGACTCGCTCGGGATCCTCGACGAGCCCGGCGGCCCGCGCCAGCGCCTCTTTGACGAGACCGTCACGGCCTACGAAGACGCTGGCCAAACGGCGAAGCCTGCGACCTCCGCCCCGTGCCGCACCGCCGGCTCGATGGCGGACGGCGAGCGCCAAGCTCTCGCAGCGGAACCGCCACGGGCTGAGTTCGGCTCGCCGCCTCGTGAACGGGCCGAAGACGTTCCCTTACCCCGACGCGCTCGACGAGACCCCATCGAGTTCCCTCGAGCAGCGACTAGCTCTTTCCCCGCAACATCGTCCGCCGGCGGACGACAGGGCGGGCCATGACCAGCCCGATCCGTGCAAGAGAGCGATGTCCTTCCGATACGGCCTCCTGCCTCGACATTCAGAGCGCCAACGAGCGGATCACGCGAGACCCTCGCGCCACGACGAGGCCGACGGTCCCCGCGCACTACGGGGCTGGGGCGTCCGTCATCGCAGCCCAAGCACGAGCGTCAGCGCGACCGCCTCTCACAGCGGCGGAGTGCGGACGAATGACGGACGCGATGCTCGATCAGCAGGCTGCGGTGCTGCGCTCTCGTATTGGACGCGCGGCATCCTATGCAGAACGCGAGCGCAACGTCGCCGACCTGGCGACCATCGAGAGCGAGCTTCAGACACGTGAGAACGCAACGCGGCGGGCTGCGCAGCAGGAGCATGGTGGCGTGAAGTTGTGCAAGCGTGTGGCCGACCTCCCGGGGAAGGACATTCATGGCGCGGAGCACTGGTGGCTCCAGACCGCGCGGAAGGAAGCAGGCATGGGCCCGACCACTGGGAATGTGCCTGGTCATGGCGAGAGCCTCCCCGAGACATGGGCGACGCAGCTCGTGGACCATAGCCGTGAACCGAAGACGAACTGCGAGCCGGTCGACAAGGTCGTGGACGAGGACTGTGTCGATCGGGAGTTGCAACTCGGTGCAACCACGGGAAACTGGACGCCGGGGCTGAACGATTGCCACTCCGTCGTGAAGCGAATCATCGACAAATGCCACGATGAGGCCGTCACGAAGGCGCTGGAAGCCGACACGGCTCGGAGGCTGAGGGATGCAGATGCCGGCGCGCCGTAAGAGGTACGCGCTTAGCGCGTTCGTGCTGGCCGGGATCGCGCTCGCGGGCGGCGCCTACTTCTACTCGTGGGCGGTCCCTGTAGAGTTCGCCTGTCACCAGGGTCACGCGCATTGGTGCAGCGAGCTCTCGAAGACGCTCACGCGCGCAGCGGCATGCCTGGGCGCGGCGCTCGTTCTCACCGCAACGGGACTCGTCCTTCGATTCACCAAGCCGCGCTCGTCTCGCTGAGCACGGCGCGTCGAGGCGCGGTGCGCGTCGGGCCGCGGTCGAGGCATGGCGCGCTGGCGTCCCTCCCCGGCCGCTCTCGGCGCTCCAGGCGAGCGCGGTCACGAACATGCTGGACGATCGCTTCGTCGCGCCCAGGGCGAGGAGCGCATCTTCGCCGAGCCCTTCACCGCATTCTCCATCTTGGTGCGCGGCCTGCTCGAGGGCGAGGACGACGACGAGGCCTGAGCGCACGCGCGGCACGCCTTCTCACCGCCGTAGCGGACGAACTGCACGATCAGCCGGCTGTCGTAGTCGAGCCCGCGCGCGGAAGAGCGCGTTCTGGTCGACCAGCTTCTTCACGTCGGCGCTGCGAAATTCGTCGCGCTCGATCGCGCTCCGGACCTTCTCGAACGACGCCGAAAGCCGGCGCGGCACCTTCAGATCGGAATACGTGAGGAAACGCATCGAGCACTCGCGTTAGCTCACCCCGCCGCAGAAAACGAGGCGCAAGCTCGCTTCGTTCGGCGGCTCGCTCGGGGCGCAGAGGCGCGCTAAGATCGCGCAATGGGTGATCCAGCGAAGCGCAGAGCTACCTACGAAGAGCTTCTGCAAGTGCCGGAGCACCTCGTGGCCGAGATCATCGACGGCGTCCTTCGTACGCACCCTCGGCCCGCGAGCCTGCATGCGCGGGCATCGTCGCGGCTCGGCGCAGAGCTCGACGGCCCGTTCGATCGCGGTCGCGGCGGCCCAGGCGGCTGGATCTTCTTGGACGAGCCCGAGCTGCATCTCCGTGGAGACATTCTGGTCCCCGACATCGCGGGCTGGAGGCGTACGCGGATGCCCGAGCTGCCCGACGCGGCCGCGTTCGAGCTCCCACCGGACTGGGTCTGTGAAGTGTTGTCTCCGTCGACGGCGCCAACGGATCGTGCCGAGAAGATGCCTGTGTACGCACGCGAAGGCGTCGCGTACGTATGGCTCGTCGATCCGATCGCGCGAACTCTGGAGGCATTCAGCCTCGACGCGGGACGATGGGTCGTTGTCGGAACGTGGAGGGACGAGGCCCGGGTACGTGTCGCCCCCTTCGCCGAGCACGAGCTCTCGCTCGCTGACCTCTGGGCGAAGTAGTCGCTCTCGGTGCTCGGGCGTGCGAGGCGAAGCGCTCCGTCGCGAGACCGTCGTCGCCCGTCAGAAAGCATCGGCGCCGGCCTCGATCGCGCTCGCGAGGTGGATCGCGTCGGGGGTCTTGAAGCCATGCTGGGCGCGTAGCTCCGTCGCGCGGTCGAACATCCGACTGAGCGATGGCTGCGGGATACCGCTCTTCTGCGCCACGGCCGAGACGCCGCCGTGCCGATCGATGATGTCTCGCAGCTTGGACTTCTCGGCGAGGATGCGCTGGCCGACATCCTCGAGCCGGTCGTGCGTGATGTACGGCTCGTGGACCGGCTCCTGCAGTGCGTCGGCGTAGTCGTCGAGCGTCCCCGCCTCGATCACCACGCGAAGCTTCTCGGCTGCTGTCCACTGCCGCGCGCGCCGCTTCGGCGTCTCGGTGTTCTTCTGCTTCCCTCGGCTCACTGCCGCCATCTTGGGCTCTCGGGCCATCGCGACAACGTCGGTTGTCCCACGCCCATCCCCGCCGCCAACGCGTTTGCCGAGACCCTGTTCGGCCCCAGCCTCTTCGGCACCATCTCCGAACGGAACGTCTCCGAGTACGTCGTCACCTGTCCTCGATCACTCGCCCCACGTCATGATGCTTCAGGACATCCGGCAACTACGCTGACACGGGGGGCGCAGGCGCACGCCTGACGCTCACGATCAACTGATGATGGTGTTAGCGCCCGAGCGTACGCGCGAGCCGGAAACCGTGGGCGGGACCGCCGCTGTCCCATTTGTTGGAGAGTCGTTTCGACACCGTGCACAGCGGCCCCCACCCAATGACGACCCCACCGCGACGAACCCGCTCCGACTTGGTTCCCAGAACGGCCCCCGGATCGACCAATGGCCCTGTGCCGTAGCCCAATCCCGAGTACTCATCCGACACCCACTCGAATGCGTTGCCCAGTGTGTCGTGAAGGCCCCATGCATTCGGAACACGCTGGCCGCGCGGATGCGTCTTCCCTCCGCTGTTTCGGCAATACCACGCCGAACTCTCGAGATTGGGCTGTTCCAGACACTTGCTCGGGTCGGGCTGAGGGAGCATCGGCCCACCATAGAACGCGTCACGCGAGCCCGCTCGCACGGCATACTCCCATTCCGCCTCGGTCGGCAGCCGATACCCGGAGCATTCGTAGATCGAGTCCGTGGTCTGCTTCGCACCGGTGCATTTGAGATTCTGCCCCAGTGCGCCGGTACACCCTTCGAGGCGGTAACAGGCAGGCAACCCCCGCGCAGCGGAGAAACGATTCGCATACTCCAAGGCGTCGAACCAGGTGATGCCACCGACCGGACAATCTGGCGCTAGGCAATCACCGGTTCCGGCGTCCGTGACACCACTTGGGTTCGGAAGCCCGAGATGGGTCCATTCGGCCTGAGACGCTTCAAACTGCCCAATCTCGAAGTCATGGGTGAGCGTGACCTGGACCTCATCCTCGTTATAAAGGGCGCGCCCGACCTGACACTCCGGCGATCCCATGACAAAGCATCCGCGGGGAATGAAGCACCACCCCTCGTGGCACTGCGCCGTCACCGGCGGGTGAGCACATGTCCACTCCACCGCGAACGAGCTTCGACAGAGTCCATCATCGGGACCGGCATCCGGCGCTGGCGCCGCGCCCACAGTGAATGAGGCCGGGGGCCCACCACTGCACGCCAGAAGTGCCACCAACGCGAGCGCTACCGTTCTGTCACTGATCCACACCAGACGCCTCGATCGGTGAGCTCGAGCGCTCGCGCATCGAGCAGGCCACATTTCGCGACGGCGAACGATGGCGGGTGAATCCCTGAATCATCTTTGACGCTCTCTTGGTAGACGAAGTCGACCGGAGCGTCACGCCGGACTACTCGTGCGGCGCCCGCCGAGCGTAGCGACGGGCCCGCGCGCCTGATCACGTCTACCGGATCGATGGTCCACCGAAGCTCTCCCCACATCTCGAGACCATGGCCGACGAGCCCCCGCAAGGCGAGCATCACATCGACTGTCGCGACCTCGATGGGTCATCCGAAGTGAACGAGCGCCTCCGGCATCCGCGCGGTCGCCGCGGCAAGCTCGCTCGTCAGACGCTGGGGCGTCCCCGCCACGCGCGCGAGCCCGTCTCCACCTCGGCGGGCGGGATCGACATTGCGTACCACCGGCCACAGTCGCCGCCGGCAGAGAGGCAGGAGCACGCTCACCTCGACAGCGCCGAACTCCGCGCGCCCGAGCCCGATCCATTCGAGGAGGTCGAGCCCGTCGTCGCGCGACAGCTCGAGGAACGCGGGCTGACCGCTCAGCGCGAAGCGCATCGTACGAGGAGAGGAAGCGGCTTGTGCCTGCGCGTCGTCCAGAGGCACGCGCGCAACGACGGGCGTGCGACACGTCGTGTCGCACCTGCCTCGTACGCTCGACCCGGAATGCCGAGTCGCGCAATCGACACGGGTCACCGTGCGTCCGCTCCGAGGCCACTGAGCAGCCGCGCAGTCACGTCCAGGCGCTCCGGCGGTTTCGGCGATCGCATGGCTCATGGTGGGCCGAGAGCCCCGGGCTCGAGTGAGTGCAGTCGAGAAGGAAGACGATGAGCGCACGCGACGAGGCGCGCGGAAAGGATCGAGATGGCGGTCGTTCGCTTGTTGAAGCGTCCGGTTGCTAGCCGTGGCGTGGACGCTCGCGGGCTGCGGGGTGGGCTGGCAGTACCGCTACGGCGGCCAGCACTACACGATGACGCGTCCGAACATCGAGTACCACGAGCAGGTGATCAGGGATGTCCGCACGCGGGACGGCGGTCCGTCCGCGCAGGACGACCTCGCGAAGCTGATCGGCGCGTGCGAGCTTCTCCAGCCCGGTCGCCCGGGCGAGCACGTGTCCACGGCCGATCGGTGCGCCATGAACGACGGTCACGTCAGGCTGGCGATCGCCTGCTCGAGAACGCGCCGATGCGTGGTTCCCACCTGCGAGGGACCGCTCACGTTTCGGCGACTCGCCGCGCTATCGTTGGTGGACCGGCCTTCGTAATGGACCACGCGACCCTCGAGACCATGAAGCGGAGCCATCCCGGTTGGCGGCTGCTCGCCGCCGACCACGCTCCGATGATCATCAGCTTCCTGCACGCGACGTTCATTCAGCCGAACGTGCGCACGATGGCCCAGCAGGCGCTCTGCGCGAGGCTCGATGACTGGCTCTACCAGCTCCGGCAGCGCGAGGGCGCCGAGAGCTACCCGCGATCGGCCTCGCAGTACCTCGACACGTGGGCCGACGACGCTCACGCCTGGCTCCGCAAGTACTACCCGCCGGCCGGTGACGAGCCCTGGTTCGACATCACGCCGGCGACCGAGAAGGCGATCGAGTGGCTGGCGAGCCTGAAGCAACGTCAGTTCGTCGGGACGGAGTCGCGACTGATGATGGTCTTCGAGCTCTTGCGACAGATGACGGAAGGGACCGAGGTCGACCCCTCCGCGCGCATCGCCGAGCTCGAGAAGCGACGCGCCAGGATCGACGCCGAGATCGGAGACATCCGCGCGGGCAACCTGAGCCTGATGGACAGCGCGCAGATCAAGGACCGCTTCCAGCAGATGGCAGCGACGGCGCGCGGGCTGCTCTCCGACTTCCGCGAGGTCGAACAGAACTTTCGCGATCTCGATCGTGACATCCGGGAGCGCATTGCGATGTGGGAGGGATCGAAGGGCGCGCTCCTCGACGAGATCTTCGGCGAGCGCGACGCGATCCGCGACTCCGATCAGGGGGCGAGCTTCCGCGCCTTCTGGGACCTGCTCATGTCGCCGGACCGTCAGGACGAGCTCTCGTCGATGCTCGAGAAGGTGTTCGCCATCCCTGTCGTTGTCGAGCTCGCGCCGGACCGGCGGCTCCTCCGCGTCCACCACGACTGGCTCGAGGCCGGCGAGGTCACCCAGCGGACGGTGGCGCGCGTGTCCGGACAGCTCCGGCGGTACCTGGACGATCAGGCCTGGCTCGAGAACCGCCGCATCATGCAGCTGATCCGCCGGATCGAGCACCACGCCCTCGCCCTTCGCGACCAGGCGACGGACGCCGTCTCCATGGAGCTCGACGACTCTGCGACCTCAATCGAGCTTCCATTCGAGCGGCCTCTCTTCAAGCCGCCGCACAAGCCGCGGATCGCCGATCACGTGGTCACGGAGGGCGATGCCGACGTCCCGGCCGATGCGCTCTTCGAGCAGGTCCACGTCGACAAGAGCGCACTCCGGACGCGCATTCGGAAGATGCTGCAGACGCGCCCGCAGGTGTCGCTCGCCGAGCTCGTCGACGAGCATCCGCTCGAGCACGGCCTCGCGGAGCTCGTCGCGTACATGAGCGTCGCGTCCGACGACACGAAGGCCCTCATCGACGACGGACGCAGGCAGACGGTATCGTGGCAGGACTCCGTACGCGGGACACGTCAGGCGACGCTCCCGCTCGTCGTCTTCACTCGCTAGAAACGCCCGCCGTGAGCACGCCCGACGCATCGCCGAGCCTCTCCCCCGTGCTGGTCGCCCTCATGAAAGGCGTGACCTACCGCGACGCGAACCCCATGCTCTGGCAGTCGCTCGTCGCCCTCTCCGCGCGGGTGCGCGAGTACGTGGTCGTGCTCGGACTCGACCTCGTGCTCGACGAGGCCGAAGGCTACGCGTACCTCCGTCAACGGCCGGTTGCCGAGGGCGAACTGGAGGTCCCGCGCCTCGTCGTACGAAGGCAGCTCGGTTATCACGTGAGCCTGCTCGTCGCGCTGTTGCGCAAGAAGCTCGCCGAGTTCGACGCGCGAAGCGGGGACACGCGCCTCGTGCTTGGACGCGACGAGATCATCGACCTCATCCGTGTATTCCTCCCCGAGACCGCAAACGAGGCGCGGCTCCTCGATCGGATGGACACTCACATCAACAAGATAGTCGAGCTGGGTTTCCTTCGCCGCCTTCGCGGCCATGACGATCAGTTCGAGGTCCAGCGCATCTTGAAGGCGTTCGTGGACGCCCAGTGGCTGAGCGACTTCGAGGAGCGGCTCGCGCAGTATCGAGAGCACGCCCTGGCCGACGCGGCGGCCGCCGCGAACGAGGCGCCGTGACGACCATCGCGCAGCCCCCGGTCGACCGATCGATGCGAGCCCTGCGCTCCGGCTTTCGCCTCGCACGCCTCGAGGTCCTCAACTGGGGCACCTTCGGCGGCGCTGTGTGGGCGCTCGACGCAGCGGGAGAGAACACCCTGCTCACGGGCGACATCGGCTCGGGCAAGTCGACCCTCGTCGACGCCATCACCACCCTCCTCGTGCCGCCGCAGAAGCTCGCCTACAACCGGGCAGCCGGCGCGGACGCACGGGAGCGCACGCTGCGCTCGTACGTCCTCGGCTACTACAAGTCCGAACGCGGGGAGTCGGGCGCGAGCGCGCGCGCCGTTCCCCTGCGCGACAAGAACACGTACGCCGTCGTCCTCGGGCGCTTCACGAACGAAGGCTTCGGGCAGGTCGTCACGATCGCCCAGGTGTTCTGGCTGAGGGATCTCGAGGGACAGCCCGATCGCTTCTACGTCGTCGGCGACGATGCACTCTCGATCACCGAGCACTTTGCCGGCTTCGGTCACGACATCAACCAGCTCAAGAAGCGCCTTCGTAAGGCAGGGCACGAAGTCGAGGACACCTTCGCTCGGTACGCCTCCGCCTTCCGCCGCCGCTTCGGGATCGATAACGAGCAGGCGCTCGAGCTGTTCCACCAGACCGTGTCGATGAAGTCGGTCGGCAACCTCACCGACTTCGTGCGCCAGCACATGCTGCAGCCGTTCCCCGCCGAGGACCGAATCAAGGCGCTCGTCGCCCACTTCAACGATCTGAATCGGGCGCACGAGGCGGTGCTGAAGGCGAAGGCGCAGGTGGATGCGCTCGTCCCGCTCGTCACCGACTGCGAGCGGCACGCCGCGCTGTCATCCGAGGTCGCGGAGCTCCGCGCATGCCGGAGCGCGCTCGGGCCATGGTTCGCGAGGCGAAAGGGGGCGCTCCTCGATCGGAGGATCGAGAACCTGTCCAACGAGGTGGCGCGCCTCACAGAGCATCTCGCATCGCTCGGTGACGCGCGAAGCCGCTGCCAGGGCGAGCGCGACGACGTCAAGCGGGCCATCGCGGCGAACGGCGGCGATCGCATCGAGAGCGTCAAGGCGGAGATGAAGCGTCTCGCGAGCGACGTCGCTGAGCGCCAGAAGCGCGCCGAACGCTACGACGAGCTCGCGCGCGCCGTCGGCCTATCCCCTGCCCGCGATGGGGAGACGTTCACGTCCAATCGCGCCGCGATCGCTGCGGGGCTAGAGAAGGCGGACGCCGAGCGCGCGGCAGCCCAGAACGCGCTCGCGGACCTGAAGGTCGATCTCCGCGACCTGCGGCAGAGGCACGAGGACGTCGAGAGAGAGCTAGCGTCGTTGCGGCAGCGCCGCTCGAACGTCCCGGCGCGCATGCTCGCGATGCGCGAGAGCTTGTGCCGTGCGCTCGGGCTCGACGACGGCGAGCTGCCCTTCGCCGGCGAGCTGCTCCAGGTGCAGCCGAGCGAGGCCGCGTGGGAAGGCGCCATCGAGCGCCTGCTCCACGGCTTCGGCCTCTCGCTGCTCGTGCCCGACGCCCACTATGCGAACGTCGCACAGTGGGTGAACAAGACGCATCTCGGCGAGCGTCTCGTCTACTACCGCGTACGTCCGCAACGGGCCGCCGAGCGGTCGCCCCCGCACCCGGACTCGCTCGTGCACAAGGTCGACGTGCGACCGGGGTCGCAGTTCTGGAGCTGGCTCGACGCCGAGCTGGCGCGTCGGTTCGACTACGCGTGCTGCGAGACGCTCGATCAGTTCCGGCGCGAGGCGCGCGCGATCACAAAGACGGGGCAGACGAAGGCCGGCGGCGAACGCCACGAGAAGGACGATCGCCACCGCATCGACGACCGCTCGCGATACGTGCTCGGCTGGACGAACGACGCGAAGATCGCCACGCTCGGGAAGCAAGCGCGCGATCTCGAGACGCGCATCCAGGGGATCGCGCTCGAGTTCGTGACGCTCCAGAAGGAGGAGAGCGCTCTCGTCGACCGCATCAGCCAACTCCGCGAGCTCGGGGGCGTCGACAGCTTCCGCACGCTCGAGTGGCGCCCGCTGGCCACGAGGATCGACGAGCTCGGGTTGGAGCTCTCGAAGCTCGAGTCGGAGTCGAACCTCCTCGCCACGCTCGGCGAAAAGCTCGTGGAGATCGAGGTGGCGCTCACCCGCCTCGAGGCCGAGTGGGGTGAATCGACCCGTACCTTGGGCGCCGTCCAGACCAAGCTCGAAACCGCGCAGAGCCAGAAGCGCGAATGCGAGGCGGTCCTCGTGGCGATGCCCGCCGACCTCGCGGCCGCGCTCGATCGCGTCGCCCCGCTCGTCACGGAGGCGCTCGACGCGCACCAGCTCACGGTCGAGTCCTGCGACAACCGCGAGAAGGACGTCCGCCAGCAGATCCAGGAGCGCATCGACGCCGAGGACCACAAGATCCGGCGCCTCGTCGAGAAGATCGTCCAGGCAATGGAGGCCTACCGGAAGACGTACCCGCTGGACACGCACGAGGCCGACGCCAGCATCGCGGCGGCGAGCGAGTACGGCGCGATGCTCGGACGCCTTCGTTCCGACGACCTCCCGAGGTTCGAGGCGAGGTTCAAGGAGCTCCTCAACGAGAACACCATCCGCGAGGTCGCCGGCTTCCAGTCGCAGCTCAATCGCGAGAAGCAGGACATCAAGGAGCGGATCGAGACCATCAACCGGTCGCTCGTGGACATCGACTACAACCCAGGTCGCTTCATCGTGCTCGAGCCCGACGCGACCACCGACGCCGAGATCCGCGAGTTTCAGCAAGACTTGCGTGCGTGCACCGAAGGAACGCTCACCGGCTCGGACGACGACGCGTACTCCGAGACGAAGTTCCTCCAGGTGAAGCGCATCATCGAGCGCTTCCGCGGTCGCGACGGTATGGGCGACATCGACGCGCGCTGGACGCGCAAAGTCACGGACGTCCGGCATTGGTTCACGTTCTCCGCCTCGGAGAGATGGCGCGAAGACGACCGCGAGCACGAGCACTATGCGGACTCCGGCGGAAAGTCCGGAGGTCAGAAGGAGAAGCTCGCATACACGGTCCTGGCCGCGAGCCTCGCCTACCAGTTCGGCCTCGAATGGGGCGCGGAGCAATCCCGCTCGTTCCGCTTCGTCGTGATCGACGAGGCGTTCGGGCGAGGCTCCGACGAGTCCACCCGTTACGGGCTCGAGCTGTTCGAGCGACTCAGCCTGCAGCTCCTCATCGTCACGCCGCTGCAGAAGATCCACGTCATCGAGCCGCACGTGGCGAGCGTCGGTTTCGTCCACAACGAGGACGGGAGAAGGTCGATGCTCCGCAACCTCACGATCGACGAGTACCGCGCCGAGCGCGCGGCCCGGAGCGCGTGACGGAGGATGGACTGGTCCACGAGCGCCGATCTCGAGGCGCAGGTACGACGGCTGTGGGATCGCGGACGCCTGCTCACCGGCGCAGACGAAGGTGGTCCGAGCTTCCCCCTCGCGCTTCGGCTTCGACGGCCGGACAGCAGCGCGATGTCCGAGCGCTTCGACGACGTGCGTCGCTGGATCCGCGAGCTCGAGGAAAACAGCAAGACACGCCGCGGCTTCGGCTACGACATCCTATGGGCGGAGATCGACCATCGGCAGCTCGGACGAAACCGCATTCCGACCGGGGCGCTCGTACCGACACGCGAGGACGCGCTCCGCCTTCTAGGGAAGCAGCGGCAGGCGGATCGATTCGCTCGCCTGGCCGCCCTCACGCTCGACTCGTGCCCCGAGCTCCGCGCCTGGATCGAGAAGAAGCCGAAGACCCTGCTCGACCATGCCGAGGACTGGGAGAAGATCCTCGCCGTCCTCGCTTGGTTTCGCGCGCACCCACGCCCGGGCGTGTACCTCCGCCAGCTCGACGTCGCGGGCGTCGACACGAAGTTCATCGAAGCGCGAAAGGGGCTCCTCATGGAGCTCCTGGACATCGTGCTGCCCAAGGAAAGCATCGATGCATCCGCGAAACGGGACTTCGAGGGACGTTATGGTCTTCTTTCGAAGCCGCCGAGAGTGCGATTTCGCATCCTCGACCGAGAGCACTACATCGGCGGCCTCTCCGACATCACGGTGCCGGCATCGCAGTTCGCGGAGCTCGAGCCTTCGGTCCGGCGCGTCTTCATCACCGAGAACGAGATCAACGGGCTCGCGTTTCCGTACGTACCGGACGCCGCGGTCATCTTCGGGCTTGGCTACGCGATCGAGCGACTCGCAGACGTGCGCTGGCTACGCGATCGAACGATCCACTACTGGGGCGACATCGACACGCATGGCTTCGCGATCCTCGACCGATTGCGGGCAGCCTTTCCAGAGGCGTCCTCGCTGCTCATGGATCGCGAGACGTTGATGCAGCACCAGAGCCTGTGGGTACAGGAGGAGACGCCACACCTGGGCCCCCTCCCCCGCTTGAGCGCGGACGAGCAGGACGTCTTCGAGGCCCTCGTCGCCGATCGATTCGGCGTACGCGTGCGGCTGGAGCAAGAGCGTGTCGGATATGGCTGGGTGACGCGAGCTCTGGAGACACTCGCGAGTTGATCGCCGTCGAGCGCGCTCGCGACGGTCACGCCGCAGTCCGTCGCGCGCAGATCGTTCATCTGCTGCTCCCCGTCTGCTCGGGAAGCTCGAGGTCCACATGACCCAGGTGCCGGTCGGCTACTGGCGCATCGATCGGATCGCGAACATGTCGCTCGAAGAGCTGATGAAGATCGAGAACGACCGTCAGCCGCCCATCGAGGAGGTGCGCCTGTCGCCCAAGGCTCGTGGCTGGGAACAGCTTCACTCCACGGCCTGACGACCTTCCGACCTGGCCCAGCTCGCGTGAGTGAAGACCCGACCGCGCCATCTTGCGCTGGTCGACGGACGAGCTCGGGCGCGTCCGCTTCTTCGTCCGGGTGAGGAACCAGGACGCGCTCCCCTGGCAAGGCCCCCAGTAGGGTCAAAACCGCGGCGCACGAACGACGGCTGGAACGAAGCGAAGGATGAGAGGCGAGCCACGGGCAGGAGCAACTTCACTCGACGGCCAGAACGCCAATCGGAAGCACCACGGTCTCGTCACTCTGACGGCAAGCGGCGCTCGAGGCGAGGCTCGGGAGTTGGTAGCCGAGCACCATCAGGCGCCGTATCCTGACGCCGATGGCCTCGTTCGCGCCGAAGAAGCCTAGAGCCTCGCTCGAGGATCTCCTCCGGATCCCCGAGAGCGAGCGCTTCCACGAGATCATCGACGGAGAGCTCGTGCAGAAGGCGATGCCGACGATCCGCCACGGCGGCGCGCAGGTGGGGCTCGCTGGCCGGCTGGCGGGACCATACAATCGGCGCCCCGGAGGCCGCTGGCCGGGAGGCTGGCGCTTCGCCACCGAGACCGAAATCACCTTCGAGGAGGGGCAGGTCTATCGCCCCGACATCGCCGGCTGGCGCCGGGAACGCATGGCCGAGCTTCCAGCCGAGTACCCGGTCACGATCCGCCCTGACTGGGTGTGCGAGATCCTCTCGCCATCGAACGAGCGCAACGACGTCGTCAAGAAGATGCGGACGTATCAGCGCTGCGGCCTGCCCCACTATTGGGTCCTCGATCCGGTCGCGGAGACGCTCATCGTCTACCGCTGGACCGACGGAGGCTTTCTCCTCGTGCAGTCCGCCCAGGGCGAGGAGCGCATCTTCGCCGAGCCCTTCACCGCAGTCTCCATCTCGGTGCGCGGCCTGCTCGAGGGCGAGGACGACGACGAGGCCTGACCGCACGCGCGGCACGCCGCCATCGATCACCCGCGCATCGCGCCGAGCTCGTCGAGAAGGCCGATGCGCAGGAGATCGCGCAGGCGCTGGAAGCTCTCGACGCCGGTGTCGTCCGCGGTCCGGAGGCAGGTCGAGCTGCTCGGGACGTAGTGCCCGACGCGCTCGCGGCGCCATAGCTTGCGCGCAGGCCGGTAGGTCGACAGCTCCTCGCCGCGCGCGAGGACGCCGTTCCAGTACACGCGGCGACGCCGCTCCTCCGGCAGGACGCTTCGCGGGAACGCCTCGAGGATCGCGTCGCTCAGCATCGTCGCGCCGAAGCCGCTCCGGCGCTGGCCAAAGCGGTCGTAGAGGCGATGGAAGAGGGCGAGCATCGCGGAGAGGACGAAGAACTCGCCCTGGTCGCGACCGAGCCTGAGGAGCCTTCCGTCGACCTCGAGATCCAGGCCCGTCGGGCAGAGGAGCTCGTAGAGGGCGCCGAGCTTCTCCTTCGCGAAGACCCCGCTCAGGAACGCGCCGCGCAGGGCGAAGTGCAGCGGCATCCGCCCGAACGCGTCCACCGCGTCGAGGCGACCGCCGCGCTCGATGATGCGCTCGACCAGCGGGACGTTGCCTGCCCACGCCGCCATCATGAGCGGCGTGAGAGACATCATGTTCCGGTGCTCGAGCCCGTAGCGATCGATCTCGGCTTCCACCTTGGACGACGAGCTCCGTTCGCCGGCGCGGTACGGCTCGAACAGGCGCTCCTGCACCGCCTCGACGGTCTTGGCGAGAGGGCGCGGAGGCCGATAGTCGCCGCGGACCTCGACGGCGCGCGTGATCGGCGCGAGCTCGTGGAACGCGCCGAGCTCGTGGAGCATGCGCTTCGCTTTGCTGAAGACGCTCTTGGGGGCCAGCGCCTTCTCGAAGGTGTCGTCGAGCTCGGAGCCGTGGAGCACCGTCCACGGCACGGGGGTCACGCGGAGGATCGTCTTGCGGATGGCCTCGGCCTGTTCGGTCTTGCCCTGCAGCTCGAGCTTCCGTGCCTCCTTCTGCCACTCCTCGACCGAAGAGGCCTTCGCCGTGAAGGCGGAGACGTCCTCCGAGAACGTGACGCGGAGCAGCCCGAGGAGCGGATGCGCATCGTCGCTCTCGACGATGTAGACCGTCTCGACGGCGCGCGTGACGGCGACGTAGAGCGCGTTGACGAAGAACTTGTACGCCTCGAGCGACTTGTCGGTCTTGTCCTTCGCGCGCGCGAACGAGAGGACGTCCGCGTCGACGTCGGCCTGGGTCACGCCGCTCGTCAGCTCGCGGTAGGCCGCGCGCTCGCTCGACACGATGTCGTAGAGGATCACCGTGTCGTATTCGAGGCCCTTCGCCTCGTGCACCGAGAAGACGAGCGGCGTCGAGAAGCGGCGCCTGGCCTCGGCTTTCTGCTCCTCCGAGAGGACGATAGCGGTACGAAGAGCGATGGCGCTCGAAGAACGGTTGAAAGTCCCGCATCGTCACCGCTCGGCCCTTCGGGACCTCGATCGACTCGAGGAGCTTCCGGAAGCTGAGGAAGTCGACGCTCTGCCGCTCGTTCTCGTATCCGTGCGAGAAATAGAGCGACGCCGCGTTCTCGGCGAGGAACGCCGACTGCGTGACGTAGAGCACGTCGCCGGAGAGCGCGCGGAGCTTGGTCAGCGTCAGCGCCGTCTTCCCGCTCCCTGCGCAGCCCACCATGATGAGCGGCGGCGCCAGGCGATGGATCTCCTCCTGGCGGTCGTCGAACGAGAGCGGCTTGTCGAGGACGTGGAACTCGGCGCGCGGCCCGAGGTAGCGGATCGGCTTCGCCACGGCGTCGATCGCCTCGGGCGTCGTCTCGGCGGGCTCCGTGGCCTTCGTCTCGTTGACGCGCGCGCCCCGAAGGAAGCGCGAACGATCGTAGGCATGCTGCTCGACCACCTCGAGGGCGAGGCACGCCTTCTCACCGCCGTAGCGGACGAACTGCACGATGAGCCGGCTGTCGTAGTCGAGCCGCGCGCGAAAGAGCGCGCTCTGGTCGACCAGCTTCTTCACGTCGGCGCTGCGGAGGTCGTCGCGCTCGATCGCGCTCCGGACCTTTTCGAACGACGCCGAGAGGCGGCGCGGCACCTTCAGATCGGAGTACGTGAGGAAACGCATCGACCGTTCGCGTTAGCGCACCCCGCCGCAGAAGACGAGGCGCGAGCTCGCCTCGTTCGGCGGCTCGCTTCGGCTCGGCGGCTTGCTCGGGGTGCACACGAGCTCTCCGCAGCTTCCCCGCAGCCTCAGCGCGGCCGGCGGCGGACGCCGACCTCGAGATCGAAGGGCGCGAGGATCTTCGAGAGCGTCTTGATCGTCGGGTTCCCGATGCCGCGTTCGAGCTCGATGAGGATGCGGGGGCTCACGCCGACGAGGCGGGCGTAGTCCGCCTGCGAGCGGCCGGCGATCTTGCGCATCGTCTTCACCGCCTCGACGAGCGAGATGTCGCCGCGCGCGACGCGCGCATAGAGCTCGTCGCGCAGCGCCTTGCGCTGGCCCTTCGAGCGCTCCCTGCGCCCGGGAGCGTCTGCGCGCTCCTTCGCGTTCTCGGCGTTCGTCATCGTACACCTGCCAGCGCTCGCGCGGTGCGTGCGATCCTTCGCTCGAGCGTCTCGCGCACGCGAGCCGGGACGCGCTCTTCTGCCATGAGTGAGGGCAGCTCCGCGATCGCTCCGGAGAGCTCGCGAAGCCACGTCTTCGTCGAAGCGGAGTCGAGCCCGAGAGGATCGAGCGCCTCCGCGACGCGGTCCCAGAGCGGGAAGCCGTCCTCCTCGTGCTGCCATCGGCAGACGCGCGCGATCCCTTGCGGGTCGAGCACCATCGGCGCGAAGTCGTACAGGGGGCTCAACGCGATCGTGCCGTCTTCGTACTTGAGCACGGCGGTGTTGCGCGCGTGGTTGTCGGTATTCCCGAGCGCCACGTCGAGCACGTCGCGAAGCAGGAGCTCGCGGAGCTCGCGTGGGGCGTCCGTCACGAAGCGAGCGAGCGCACGCGCGAGCTCCTCCTTCGCGATGGGCACGCCGAAGTCGCTGACTCCCGCGAGCGAGCAGAGGCTCTCGAGCCCGAGCCGAGCGATGTGCCCATCTTCGCCAGGCGGGCGATCGAAGCGCGGGACGAAGAGGCAGTCGCGTTCCCAGGCGAGCGGCCCGCCCGTGCGTGCACCGAGCCGCACCGCGACGGCGTAGTAGGGGGCCTCGCTCTCGAGGACGAGCCTGTCCGCAGCGCGCGGTGAGCGGGGAAATTTGACGATCCACGACCTGGCAGTGCGCTCGTCGCGGAGGGCGCCGTCGGCGTGCCACTGACCGCCGTGGTCCTCGCGGAGGAGGAACTTCGGAGCGTCGCCGGCGGCGCCGCTTCCGCCCGCGATCGAGGCCCCTCGCGAGCGCGCGTACTCGATGAACCCTTCGGCGCGTTCGAGGATGTCGCTCCGGGAGAAGCCTGGATGCTCTGGCGATTGGTCCTCGAGGGCGGCAGCGGCCTCGCGAACGCGAACGTTCCCAGGAGCGTTGCTCCCTCCCGCGACGAGGACGCCCCAGTCCGAGGTCGGCGCGTTCGGAAGGCCGAGCTCGGACTCCCAGAACCTGCGCGCGGCGCCGGATGGGATGACGTCGAGGAGGAAGGCAGGCCACGTCTCCTCGGCGTGCACTCCGTATCCAACGGGGTAGCGGCAGGAGACAGCCCGGAGATCACGGGTATCGAACGCGCCCGTGCGCTCGAGGTAATCGAAGTCGTACTCGAGTCGGGTCGGCGAGCGGACGCCGCCGGTGACCTCATCGCAGCGCACCTCGGCCGCAACGTGCCATGCCCCTTCGACGTACAGCTCGAGCATGCACTTCCCGGCGCTCATCGTTCAACCACTATAGTGGCCGTTTTCGTGACGTGCCGCAAACGTTTCGACCACTCTAGTGGCTGCTTTACGCCTTGCTGGCTCGAGGGTGAGTGCGAGCCTTCGGCGTCGGCTCACGCGACGCCTTCATCGGAGGTCGTGACACGCGACGGCGGCTGCCGAACCGCCCGCCGATGGAGCTCGAGCAGCTCCTTGCCTCGCGGCGACGTCACACACTCGCGAAAGAACGAGGTCGTCGCATCGGTCGGATCCGCCGCGCGTGCCACTTCGACGAGACTCCGACGGATGCCGATCGTCACCCACTCCCCCCGGCGGTAGTAGCCGCGCGTCGTCTCGCTGGTGAACGACTCGACCGCGGCGCGGATCGCATTGGCATTCTCGTCGAGTCGCTTCTGCGCATTGCTCCCCTTACGCACCTGAAGGTACGGCGCGGGCACCACGACGTGCCGGCCGAGCAGGAAGGACGCCGTCCAAGCCGTGGCCTCGCTTCGCGCGAGCGCAGGGGGTCGATGTCCGAACGCCGCCACCATCAAATGCTTGTCTATCGACTCCGTCGCGCCGCCGGTTGCCCGAAGTCGATCGACTCCGCACGTTCGCGCGTCCCGGCCTCCGCCCAGAGCGGCAGGTGGTCCGAGCTCTGGCAGGCGAACTTCTGCTTCGACATCGCGCGCCCGGGGAAGAGGGCCCGGTGATCACCGCAGTAGAAGTCGAGGACGCCCGCGCGGCCGGAGAAGCACATCGTGTGAGCCGGCAGGCAGAGGAACCGGTCGTACCGCTTGCCGCGGGCGAGGTCGGAGCCGACCTCGCCCTCGAGTCCCGGAGGCTCAGCGAAACCTCGCGCGCGGAGGCCCCGTAACGCCGCGGAGCCCGTACCGCCGGTGTTGAAGTCGCCCACGACGAGGATGTCCCGATCGCCGAAAAGGCCTCCTTCGTACGCGCCAGGATCCAGTCCGCAAGGGCAGCGATCTCCCCTACCCGTCCTGTCACCGTCGGCCCCCAGCGGATGTGGGCGGCGAGAAGGATGAAGTCGAAGGGCCCCGCTCGGAACGACGCGAGGAACGGCGGCCTCCACCACGGGACCTCGCGCACGTACTCCTCGCCGACGCGGCGTCGCGGGCCTTCCGCGTTTGACGCTAGCCCCGTGAAGGTGACCCGCTCCCGATCGAACGCGAACGCCACTCGCTCGCGATTCCCGCCAGCATCGCGGACGTAGTCGGAGAAGACCACGCCCCAGCGGGATCCGAGTAGCCGCAGGATCCTCATGAAGTCGCGCAGGTCGTCGCGGAGCTCGACGATCGACACGACATCGAACGCGCCGATGATCGCCGCGATCATCCTCAGGCTCTCCTCGAGGCGCGCGCCCTTTCCAAGCTCCCGCACGTTCCAGGTTGCGATGCGCAGGTTGCCCGGCCGCGGCGGCGGGACGTTCGCCGCGCGGATTCGCGTTCGCAGCAGCGCCATCCCTGTTTCGCGTTTCGACTTGGCCATGCTCCGCTCTTTGCAGCTTTGCCTTGTGTGGGCCACGGCTCCGCGGCTCGCGCGGGTCGCTCAACCCGACGAGCGCCCCGGCGCACGGGAGCCGCCTATCGAGGCCGGGACGCAGCGTCACTGGCGCCTCGGCGATCGGGTCCGGCGGGTGCGCACACGTCGCAACGCGCGCATCCTCCGTCGCGCGTCTCGCCGAAGTGCTCCCGCACCTGCGTCCACCGACACGCCACGCGCTCAGCGTAGTGCATCATCGCTCGCACCCGCGCGCGGTCGGCCTCGCGGAGCGCGGCGGCTTCGTCGGCGAGGCGTGGGCTCGCCTCGCGGATGCGCTCGGCGTCCGTCACGACGAACGATTCGCCGCGCGGCGCGAGCGCCCCCGTTCGGGCGAGCGCGTGGAGGAGGGCCGCGACCTTCCGCGCGGCGACACGGGCCTCGTCGGCGATCGCCGCGGCGTCGACGCTGTCCCCGGCGCTTCGCTCACCGAGCGCTTCGACGACGCGGCGGACCTCGGGGGCGCTCGCGTACTTGCTCCGGAGGAAGTAGTCGTGGACGCGCTTGTCCTCGACCCGGTAGAGGAGCGTCGCGCGCGCCGGCTCCCCGTCCCTGCCGGCGCGGCCCGACTCCTGGACGTAGGCCTCGAGCGACTCGGGGAACGTGTCGTGGACGATGAAGCGCACGTCCGGCTTGTCGATCCCCATCCCGAACGCCTTCGTCGCGACCATCACGCGGTAGCGGCCATCCATGAACGCGTCCTGGGTCGCGCTCCGGACATCGCGCGGCAGATCGCCGTGGTAGCGCCCCACCCCCTCGCCGAAGGGCTCACACAGCTCGCCCCAGAGCTCCTCGGCGCGCTTCACCGTCGTCGTGTAGACGATCCCCGCGCCGCGCTCGCGCGCCGGGATCGCGTCGAGCGCCGCGCGCTTTCGCTCCGGGCTCGGCGTGGGGACGACGGCGAGGCTCAGGTTCGGGCGCTCGCACGACGTCCGGACGACCAGCGGCGCGCGGAGGCGGAGTTGCTCGCCGACATCGCGCGCGACGCTCTCGGTCGCCGTCGCGGTCAGCGCCAGCACCGGCGGACGGCCGAGCGCCTCGAAGGCGTCGGCGAGCCCGAGGTACGCGGGGCGGAAGTCGTGGCCCCACGACGAAGAGCGCGACGCCGTGCGCGGCGAGCGCCTCGCGGACGTCGGCGCGGCGGAGGCCCTCGGGCGTAACGTAGAGGACGTCGAGCCGGCCGCCGCCCGCGCGCGCGAGCACATCGCGCGCATCCCGCGCGCGCAGCGTCGAGTCGATGCGCGCGGCGGGGACATCGAAGCCTTCGAGCTTGTCGCTCTGATCGCGAATGAGCGCGAGCAGCGGCGAGACGACCACGACCGCGCGATCGAGGAAGAGCGACGGGAGCTGGAACGTGAGCGACTTGCCTCCGCCCGTCGGCAAGATCCCGAACGCGTCGCGCCCGGAGAGCACGGCCTCGATGAGGTCGCGCTGTCCGGGGCGAAACGTGCGGACGCCGAAGTGCTCGCTGGCGACGCGCTCGACGTCGGACCAGCCGCCGTAGGCGTAGGCGGTCGCTCCGCGGTCGGTCATCGACGCGCCTGCGTGCGGCCGTTCAGGCGTTCGGCGCGGGCGTGACGGGCGTGGTGATCACGCCGGTGGTCGGATCGACGTCGACGTCAACGTCGTCCGCATCGTTTGCCTTCGACCTGCGCGTCGGGAGGAAGCCCATCTGCCTGAGCAGGACGCGCTGGGTCACGGCCGTACGCGCGATCTGGCTCCACTCAAGGTACCAGCCCCAGAGATCGTTCTCCGCCTTCTCGCGCGCCTTCGGGTCCTGGAGCGCGCTGGCATCCACCGTCGCGACCTTGCCGATGCTCTCGAGCAGCGCGCGCGCATCATTGAGCACGGTCTGCGTGAGCCCGCGCGCCTCGAGGACGGCCTTTGCCTGCGCCCCCTCCGCCCCGTAGGCGCCTGCACCGGCGGCCATCTGATCGAAGCGCTCGATGAACGTGCGGACGCTCACCGCCACGGCCGGGCCCTCGGTCTGCGAGAGGTTCTTGAACACCTGCGCGTGGACCGCGGGGAAGCGACGCTCGAGCGTTGCCGCCACGATCGGGAACCATCGGTTCTCCCACCCATCGAGCTTCTCGAGCGTGCTCATGTCATTACCGACTCCGGACGCGTCGAGCTTCACGCGACCGACAGTGTTCATGAGCGCCCAGCCCTCCTGCAGGTCCGCGTCGCTGAAGCCGAACGCGGCCATCGCGGACGCAATCCGCGGGTTGCGCAGCGCCATCATGAACTTCATGACATGCGCGGCCTTGTCACCGAAAGACATCGGCATCTTTCACATCCCCCTTCAGTTGTAGGCAGCCCGCTCAGCACCCCCCGAGCGCAGCCGCGACCGCACACTAGGTCGCAGGGTCCTCCTTGTCTACGACCGAGCGCCCGATTTGGTCGAATCCGTCGTTCCGACGCTCGGTCACGGACTTACGGTGGTCGGGAGCATCTGCCCGCAGCCGGAAAAGGCGCTCCGAGCAGAGGTGCATCGTGGCGGAGCGGAGGTACATCGTGACGGAGCAGAAGTGCATCTCGCCGGAGCGCAGGTGCATCGCACGCGAGTCGCAGTACATCGCGCCGGACCGGAGGTGCATCACACGCGAGCCGCAGTACATCGCGCGGGACCGAAGGTGCATCGTCGGGGAGCGTCGGTTTGACGCGCGCGAGCGGCGAGGCCTCTGGCCGGAGCCGAGGTGCATCTCGGCGAACCTCCTTGTGGAGTTGAAGGACCGGGAACTGAAGGACCGGGAACCCTGGTGACGTTTTAGACCGGGAGCCCTGGTGACAGGTCGCACCTCATGTGGAGCCACAATCCTCGTTCTCGTGCCACACGAACCGGGCACTTCGGGACGGAGACCGGGCGCCTCGTGACACGGACCGAGCCGAGGAGACCAGAGACCGTTCGAGACGGAGCATGGTCCGGGAGGACCAGAATGCGGTCCCCCCGCTTCACGCCACACGTTCGCTCAGAGAGCGCGGTGCGCGCGAACGCCCACCAGGCGAGGGCGGGTTCCGGACGAGGCTCGCGCTCTCTCCTCCGCCCACCGGGGAAAAGAGAGGCCGCGCGCGTTCCGATCCCTCTCCGGACGGGTCCGGTTCTTGTCCTGCTAGCCAGCGCTGCAGCACCGCGAGCGTTACGGGGCGTCACTCCTCTACCCCTTCCCGCGGCCAGTCTTCGGGCACGAGCCTCCGGCCGCCGCGCCACCGCTCTGCGATGGCCCCACGGTACCAGTCCTCGCTGAGGTCGGCATGCTCGGTCAGGATCACCTGAAATCCGGGAGCGACCTCGGCGACGGCGTCGAAGACCAGGCGGAACATCCGGGACACGGCGATTCGATCATCCTCGGACACCAGCGCCATGGATCCGTCGACGTCCTTGTCCGGCGGGAAGTAGACCTGAGACGGTTGGTCAAAGAAGATGAAGTGCGGAACCGGTCGCGAGCGCTGAACGAACCACTGGTGCAGCGCCAGGTGCGCGATGAGGTGGTAGCCGACCCCGTTCTCGCCACTTCCGATGCGGTGCATGGGGATGGCTCCGTCGATCGTATCCGCGACGATAGTGAGCTTCTTCAGGTCGAGCCTCATGGGCGACTCGCCGAACTCGAGCTCGATCACTCGTCCCCACTTTGACATCCGCTCGGACAGGCGAGAGGTGATCGACACGATCTGCTCTTGAACGCGCTCGTCGCTCAGCTCCTCCTCCAACTTCTGACACTGGACGCGCAGCGACTCGGCCTGCTCCTCGAGCTCCTTCGTATCGGGAACGTCCGGCATGCTCTCCAGGTACAGGCTGACCCGCCCGAGGATGTGCGCCTTGCGCACGGAGTCCGCTTGCGCGTCAGACAGCACTGCGTTGGCCGCACGGACCGCCTCCATCTGCGCTCGGTTGTTGGTGAGAGCCTGGTGTACCTCGTGGAGGCGCTTCTCAAGCGCTCCGATGGCGTTCTCGATGTGAGGCTCGACCCGCGCGACGGATTCCATGCGAGTAGACACATCGACCAGTGCTTCCTGTAGCGCGGCGACCGCCGGCGGGCCGTGCGTCTCGGGAAGCTCCTGCGCGCATAGCGGGCACATGTGCCCAGCCGTGCCCCCTTCGAAGATTCCGATCGTAGCAAGTCGGGCCTTCTGCTCCTTGGCCTCGCGGGAGAACCCCTTCTCGTCCTTGGAGAAGGAACGCGCTGCATCGATATCGGCCCGCAGGCGTCTCTGAGTTTCGAGAAGCTCAGCGCGCTCCGTCGAGAGCCGCGCGAACTCCAAGCCATCGGGAAGCGTGACATCGACGCTGGCGAGGGGCGCCCGTGCCACCGCTCGAAGCGCAGTCAGCGTGTCTTCCCACGACGTCGTCACGGCGTTCGAGAGCCCTGCGTCACGCGTCTGCGCCAACAACGCATCCGCCTTGGTTGCGCCGTCTCCGCGCAGTGCCGAGATCTCCGCGAGGCGACGCTCGACAGCTCGAAGCTGGTCACGAAGGCGCCGGAGTTCCGCCCGCTTGCGGACGTGATCGTCATCGACGGCGCCAAGCAGGTACGGCAACGTGTCCTTCAGCGCGAGCGCGAAGAACGTGTCGTCCGCTCCGTGAAAGAGCTGCTGCCGACGGATGATCTCGTCCTGTCGCTGAAAGCAAAGAGCCAGCGCATGCCGAACCGTCGCCGAGAGCGAGGGCCGCTTCTGCCCGGGGGGCGTCTCGTGAAGGTTGTCGCGAATTCCGACCCACGACGTCAGCAGCGCGAGGGCCCCCTTGGTGTTCGTCGTCTGCCGCAACTCGGCAGCCGACGGCAGCTCGACGGTGCTCGCGGTCTTGATGAAGAACTCCTCGCTCGATGCGCCCTTCAGGGGTGGGCAGCGTCGCGCGATGAACGCCTGCCCCGACGTCAGTTGCAGTCGAATGCCGAACCAGGCGACACACTGTCGGATCGGTCCGTGGGGGACACGGCACTCGCTGCTGCCGAAGCAGTAGTCGACGACGTCGATAAGCGCGGACTTCCCGGTCTTCGACGCGCCGGTGATGACGTTGACTTGTCCCACCTTCAACGGGAGCACGCGCTGGCGACCGTCGTGGCTGTAGAGAACGATGTCGAGAATCTGGACGCTCATGGACGTACCCCCAGCAGCGCCATCACGGTCTCGATGCCGCCGGCTCTCTCGAGCCACTTTCCGAGGAACTCAGCGCGCTTGGCGCACGCGCGGACTTCGTCACTCGTCGGCTTCAGCCCGGCTGCGACCCGCTTCTTCATGTCGGCGTTCGCCCGAACGCCATCAGCGCTCAGCGAGAGCAGGCCGTGCGAGCCGCCGAACACCAGTGCCTCTCTCGTGAAAGGTTTTAGCGAGGCCGCTCGCTCTCCTAGGCGCGTGCGCACGATTGGGTGCTCGATGAGCCAGGTCGCGAGCGAAGTGGTGATATTGCGAGGAAGGCTCTCGCGCGTCTGCTGATGGAGCACGAACGGCAGCACGAGGAACGAGAGCTCAATGGCCATCGCGGCCTTGCGCTCAGAGGCGTATCCGAGCGCCGCGTGCCACAGCAGAGTGGAGCAGAAGCCCGGATTCAGCAGGTTCCGTTCTTCAAGCGATCGCGCATGCCAGGAGGTCATTTCGCATCACCTCCGGCCGCAGCCTTGGGAGGTGTAGCGCCGAGGTTCAGGATCTCGGCGAGGCGGTCGTGGAAGTCGGGGTGCCATCCGATACGCGGCGGCGCCTCGTCCGCGAGCATGTGGAACGAGCCGCGCACGACGAACGACTCCGTGACACCGGGACGAATGGCGATGCTCGCCTGCTCTGCCCACGCGAGCACTGCGCGCGCGGCCTTCCGCTTGGCGGCTTCGACGGCGGTAGCCTCGATCTCGTCCTTGGCCGCCTCGAAGACCAGCTCCCACTCCTCGACGAGCTTCCTCTCGTAGCGAGTCAGGTCGCCGACGAGCAGGAGGTCTTCGCGCAGCCACCGGGACCGCTGTTCGTAGGCTCGATAGAAGTCCCGAATCGCGGCGGCGACGCGCTTCTTGCTTGCGTCGATGAGCTTGAGCTGGTGAACGAACCGATAGTCCGCGTGGGCGGCATGCGTCTCGTCGTCCAGCGTGAACGAGACGAGGTCCTCATCAATCGGAAGGTTGTCCTGCTTGAACTGCTCGCGCAGCTCGGACATCTCCGCTTCGAGCTCGGCGCTCAGGATTCCAACCGCCTGCGGGCTCGACGAGAGCTGCTTGATGACCCGGCGAAGCCACCAGCCTTCGAGACGCTTCAAGAACGCGTCGAGGTGCTTGTGCTCGGCGGTCCAGAAGACTTCGTTCTTGAGGTCGTCGTCGATGGTGAGGACGCCAGGCGCGCGGTCGAGGACAACGACACTGTCGAGGATGGTCCGGCGTGCGGTCGCCGACGCGGCAAGGAACGCCGCGTAGGCAGGCGCGTTGGCTTGGCTCTCAGAGCTTTGAGCAACGGACTCGAGGACCGGCAGCGCCTTCCCGACGTCACGGCCTTCGCTGCGCAGGAGCGACGCTGCGCTGTCCTTCGGCGCCTCGCCCGTCGTGAGCAAGTAGAGCGCGGTGCCCGCAGGGATCTGCCCGTTGGCGTGCCCCTCGAACCACACGCGGAGCGACTTCCACAGGTCCCCGCTCGCGTTCGAGAGGGACGCCTCGTGATTCCTGTGGTGCTTGGTCTGGAGCAGCTCCTCGGGCGTGCCACCCTTCGACTCGAAGGTCACGTCGTCGAGCGTCTCGAGAGAGACGATGAAGTCGGCGCCGGTCTTCGCACGGCGAAGCGACCATAGAAGCGCAACGCGAACTTGGTACAGATACCCGAGCGCCGAATCGGCTGCGGAGAACGTGTTGCTCGCCCTCAACGGCCTCCCCCGGTGTCTAGCGTCGATGCGCGACGCTTCCGCGCAAAGACAGAGCGCCGCAGCGGCCTGCCTTTCATTGTCCTCATCGCTCGGCAGAGCATCACGTTCCCTCCGGGGTAAGTGGTCGCGAGCGCGAGAGGATCGTGAGCGACTTCGCGGTGCGCGCGAGTGCCACGTACAGTCCTTCGCCGGAGAGATGCTCCGATTTCCGCCGGAGCACAACGTGTTCGAACTCGAGGCCTACCGCGGAGCGGCGTCCCGATCGTTCGTGGGTGTGTCTGGCGTCCACCATGCCGCGCTCTCGTTCGGGCGGCGGCGAGGGCGTCCGGAAGCATCGCGAAGGTCGAGCCGCCGCAATCTCGGAGGGCCGCGCGGCGCTGGTACCCCACTCGCGACGGTACAACCACGACTCGCGGTGGGCGAGCACACTAAGCCTCGCTACCTGCTCTCGGTGCTTTGTGAAACGCCCGGTACCACGACCAGGCTTGATCGCTCGATCGAGAGCCAAGCCGCAAGTCCACGTGACGGCACGAGGATGGTTTCCTTCAGCTGACGCCGGAGACAACGGCCCCTCGATGATCTTCGCAAGGGCGTGCCCAAGCGCTTGGAGACGATTTGACCGCAGAGCCGCCACGCCTACCTTCCCTCCCGCGGCCGGACACACGACGCCCGGGCTCACGGGGATGGACCGCACATTCCATCACAAGCGCTCCCGCCGTGGCATCACCCCTAGGGATTACCATCGCGCCCACCAGTTGGGATAATCGAGTTCCGCGTGAAGGTGCGGTCGTTCTCGCGGCATGAGCGCCGGAGCGGGAACGGTCAAGACGCCACATTCGAATGATCCGTTGTCTCCGAGGCGCTATTATCGAGCCTTTTACCCCACAAGGATGAATGCATGGCGCCCGGCTGGTACCCCGATCCGCACAACCCCTCGCTCCAGCGCTGGTGGGACGGTCGCGCATGGAGCCAGCACACGCAGCCAGCGGCGCCGCCCTCGTGGCGCGGAGGCGTCCAGCAGATGCCAGCCTTCCAGCCTGCGGCGCCGAACCCGTTCCTCCCGCAACCCTCGCCCGCAGCGGCGCCTCCAGCATCGAATCCGTTCGTTCCGCCGACGCCACCGCCGGCACCTTCGCATCCCCTCCAGCCGGAGATTGCCAGCGCCGAGGCGCGGCTCGCCGCCCTCCGCCGCGAGCTGGACTCCGTCGAGGAAGCGCTGGAGATCCAGTCGTTCGGTTTCTACCGGCCGAAGTACGGGTTCGCCACGTCGTCCGAGTACGCTGCGCGGCTCGATGTCATCCGCGCTCAGCAAAAGGCGATGGTGAAGAACGGAACGGCGACGTACTGCGATACGAAGTGGCACGTCGGCGGCAGCGCTGCCGACGGCAAGAAGATGATCGAGCGGATGTCGAAGTTGATGCTCCGGGCCTTCAACGGGGAGTGCGACGCGGCGATCGCGAAGGTCCGCTACGACAACGTGACGAAGCTCGAGCAGCGCGTGACGAAGTCATGCGAAGAGGTCAACAAGCTCGGCCACTCGAACCGGGTCATGATCACCATGCCGTACTACCAGCTCAAGCTGCAGGAACTGCATCTCGTCCACGAGCATCGCGAGAAGCTCCAGGCGGAAAAGGACGAGCAGAAGCGCATCCGCGAAGAGATGCGCGAAGAGGAGAAGGCACGCGACGAGATCGAGCGTGCGAAGGCACAGGCCGAGCGTGACGAGGCGGCCAAGCAAAAGGCGCTCGAGAAGGCACGCGAAGACCTTGCAGCCTCGATCGCGACCGAGAAGCAGCACGAGAAGCTGGAGGCCCTTGTCTCCCGGCTCGAGAACGAGCTGAAAGACGCTCTCGACCGGAAGGCGAAGGCGATCGCCAGGGCGCAGCTCACGAAGTCGGGTTACGTCTACGTGCTGTCCAACATCGGGTCCTTCGGCGAGGGCGTCTTCAAGATCGGCCTGACCCGTCGGCTTGACCCCTACGAGCGGGTCGACGAGCTCGGCGACGCCTCCGTGCCCTTCGGGTTCGACGTGCACGCGATCATCTATGCGGAGGATGCGCCCGGACTCGAGAACGCCCTCCACCGCGAGTTCGCCGAGCGCCGCGTCAACCGGGTGAACGTGCGCAAGGAGTACTTCCGCGTGACGCTCGACGAGATCAAGGTCGCCGTTCAGAAGCACCACGGCCTCGTCACTCTGGTTCTCGACGCCGAGGCAGAGGAGTGGCGGAAGACGCAAGCGATGCTGACGGCGTGAGACTCGGCGGCCCAATGGCCGCGCACTCCTGGTACCTGACTGGGCGACCTGCCTGAAAGCGTTCGGCGTCACGCACGTCCCACGCCCCGCCTCGTCAAGCATGAGCCGCCAGCAGCCCTGTACTTTCGCCGCCTTATCCATCACCAGCGAGGCTCGAGCCGGTGTACCCTGCGTCCGTTTCTCACGATCGCAAGAACATGCCGCTCACCCTCGCCCAGCTCGAACGTCACCTCTTCTCCGCCGCCGACATCCTCCGCGGCAAGATGGATGCCTCGGAGTTCAAGGAGTACATCTTCGGTGCGCTCTTCCTGAAGCGCTGCTCCGACGTCTTCGAAGCGCGCTTCGAGGAGATCGTCGCGCGCGAGAAGGAGAAGGGACGCTCGCTCGCGGACGCGAAGAAGCGGGCGAACCACCCGAGCTTCTACGCCGACTCGTTCTTCGTTCCGCCCGAGGCGCGGTGGTCGTTCCTCCGTGACGAGGCACACAAGAACGTCGGCGACCGCCTGAACGAGGCACTCGGCGCGCTGGAAGACAAGAACACGAGCCTCGAAGGTGTGCTCGCGCACATCGACTTCACCCGGAAGGTCGGCCAGTCGACGCTTCCGGACAAGAAGCTGCGCGACCTCATCATGCATTTTTCCGAGGTGCGGCTGCGCAACGAGGACTTCGAGTACCCCGACCTCCTCGGCGCCGCCTACGAGTACCTGATCCGCGACTTCGCCGACTCGGCCGGCAAGAAGGGCGGCGAGTTTTACACGCCCCGCGCCGTCGTTCGCATGATGGTGCGCATCGCCGGACCGGAAGAGGGTATGAAGATCTACGACCCGTCCTCCGGTTCGGGCGGCATGCTCGTCCTCGCGAAGGAGTACCTCGACGAGCACGGTCTCGACTCGAAGAACCTCGGGCTCTATGGGCAGGAGTCGAACGGCGGCGTGTGGTCGATCAGCAAGATGAACATGCTGCTCCACGGCATCCGCGACGCCGACGTCCGGAACGAGGACACCCTCGCCTCGCCCCAGCACACCGAGGGCGGCGAGCTGATGCGCTTCGACCGCGTCATCACGAATCCGCCGTTCTCGCAGAACTACGATCGCGGCACGCTCACCTTCCCCGAGCGGTTCCGGTTCGGCTGGTGCCCGGAGGCCGGCAAGAAGGCCGACCTGATGTTCGTCCAGCACATGCTCGCAGTGCTCCGCCCCGGCGGCATGGTCGTCACCGTCATGCCGCACGGCGTCCTCTTCCGAGGCGGCGCCGAGAAGGACATCCGCACCGGCATGTTGAACGAGGACCTCCTCGACGCCGTGATCGGCCTCGGGTCGAACCTGTTCTACGGGACCGGCATCCCCGCCTGCATCCTCGTGCTGCGCGCGCCCGGCGCGAAGCCGAAGGCGCGTAAGGGCAAGGTGCTCTTCATCAACGCCGACCGGGAGTTCAGCGAGGGCCGCGCGCAGAACTATCTCTTCCCCGAGCACATCGAGAAGATCGTGAGCGCATGGCATGCCTTCGAGGACATCGACGGCTTCGCCCGGGTCGTCTCACGCGACGAGCTGAAGGCCACCGACGACAACCTCAACATCCGCCGCCATGCAGACAATGCCCCGCCGCCCGAGCCGCACGACGTGCGGGCGCACCTCCACGGCGGCATTCCGGGGGGTGAGGTCGCCGCCAAGCGTGCCGCGTTCGAGGCGCATGGCTTCGCCCCGGCGCGCCTCCTCGTGAAGCACGCCGCGCCGGGCTACTTCGACTTCGCGCCCGGGCTGAACGACAAGGCCGAGCTGAAGGAGCGGATCGAGTCCGACGACGGCGTCGTTGCGAAGGAGCGCGCGCTCGCCGACTGCGTCGAGGCGTGGTGGAAGAAACACAAGAAGGCGCTTGCCGACCTGCCCGAAACCCGGGAGCTGATGAAGGTCCGGGCGCACCTGCTCGGGAGCTTCGAGAAGGTGGTCGGTCCGGTCGGGCTCCTCGACCGATTCCAGGTCTCCGGCGTGGTCGCCAGCTGGTGGGGCGACATTCAGAGCGATCTGCGCACGGTCGCGGCGCGCGGCTTCGTCGGCCTCGTCGAGGCGTGGGAGACGAGCATCCTCACGGCGCTCGAAGACGGCAAGAGGAAGGAGAATCCACTCGACCACCGGCTCGTGAAGCGCCTCCTCCCCGAGTACCTCGCCGACCTCGCCGAGCTGGAAGGGAAGAAGGCGGAGCTGGAGGCCACGCTCAAGAGCGCAAGCGGCGGCGACGAAGAAGACGAGAGCGAGGACACCGAAGAACGCGAGGAGCAGCTCTCCGAGGAGGAGTTGGCTGCGCTGAAGAAGCAGCTCGCCACGACGAAGCGGGCGCTCAAGGCGAAGCAAGAGGACTTCGCCCGCAAGCTGAACGAGGCGCGGGCTGCGCTCGAGGAGCCCACCGCGCGGGCTCTCGTGCTCGGCATCGTCCGATCCGATCTCGACGCCATTCTCGGCCGCTACGTCACCGCGCGCCGTCAGGAGATCGTCGCGGCGTTCGAGAACTGGTGGGAAAAGTACCGCGTCACCCTGACGAGCATCGAGGCGGAGCGCGACGCGACGGTCGCGACACTCCATGAGTTTCTGGTGGGGCTTGGCTATGGCGCCTGAGTTCAAGTCGACCCCGTTCGGCCCCATCCCTCAACACTGGGGGCTCTCGCCCATAGGTTCGGTCGGGACGGTACAGGTCGGACGCGCACGGTCCCCAGGAACCGACAAGGGGCCAAACATGGTTCCGTACCTGCGCGTGGCAAACGTCCTCGATGGCTACATCGACTACTCGGACGTTAACGAGATGAACTTCTCTCCGACCGAGCAGAAGAAGTACACGCTCCAGAAGGGCGACATCCTTCTCAACGAGGGACAGAGCACTGAACTGGTCGGGCGGAGCGCGATCTACGACGGCCCCGAGGATGGCTACTGCTACCAAAACAGTCTCGTGAACTTCCGCTGCGGTTCCACGGTCGAGCCACGGTTCGCCCGAGCGGTGTTCAAGAGATGGCTCGACATCGGTCACTTCACCACGATCGTGAAGCAGACCACGAGCATGGCGCACTTGGGCGGTGAGCGCTTCGCTCGCCTTGCGTTTCCCGTTCCGCCCCTCGCCGAGCAGCGCCAGCTCGCCGTGATCCTCGACACCATCGACGACGCGATCTGCAAGACCGAGCAGATCATCGCCAAGCTGAAGCAGGTCAAGCAGGGCCTGCTCCGCGACCTCCTCACCCGAGGCAGCGACCACAACGGCGAGCTACGCGACCCCGAGCGCCATTCCGAGCAGTTCAAGCACTCGCCCATGGGGCGAATTCCGAGGACGTGGCAAGCGTCCACGCTTGGTTCGCTCCTTGTTGGCTCACCCCAGAACGGCGTCTACAAGCCGGGAACCGAGTACGGTGTTAGCGGCTCGCCGATTGTTCGAATCGATGCGTTCTACGATGGGGTTCTCAACGACGTGAGCACCTTCAAGCGCGTGAAGCTGACCGACGGCGAGAGGCTGCTCTATCGCCTCGAAGAAGGAAATATCCTCATCAATCGTGTAAACAGCATCGACTACGTAGGCAAGGCAGCCCACGTTCCTCAACTCGATGAGCCAGTCGTGTTCGAGTCGAACATGATGCGCCTGCGAGTGGACCGGACGCGTCTTGATCCTGGGTACGCGATCCGTGTCCTCTGCGCATCGCCAGCACGGCAGTTCTTCTTCAGCAGGGCAAAGAGCGCGATCGCTCAGGCCAGCGTGAATCAGACTGACGTGCGCGATGTCCCCATAGCGCTTCCTGACCTTGGGGAACAGCAGCGCATCGTGGCAGTGCTGGGCAACTTCGAGTCGCGACTGGGTGCGGAGGAAATTGTCCTGGGCAAGATTCGTCTGCTGAAGCGGGGTCTCATGGAAGACCTCCTTACCGGGCGCGTCCGCGTGACCAGGGGCCTGGAGCAAGCGGCCGAATGACCAGCGGCCCGGAGTTCACCGACGTCGAAAAGCCCTTCCTCGACCAGCTAGCGTCGATGGACTGGAAGACCATCACCGGCAGCGTCGACTTCCCCTCGGTGACTGGCCGCGCGAACTTCCGCGAAGTCCTCATCAAGGACGATCTCGCGAATGCCCTTCGGCGCATCAACCTGCGCGACGGCAAGGAGTGGCTCGACGCCCCCCGCATCGCGCAGGCGATCGGCACACTCGAACGCATCAGCCACCCGCGCCTTATGGAGGCGAACCAGGAAGCGACGCGGCTCCTCCTCGAAGGCGTCACGGTCGAGGGCCTGCCCGATTGGAACCAGGGGCGCGACCAGACGATCCAGTTCATCGACTGGAACACCCCCGAGAACAACAGGTTCGCCGCGGTCAGCCAGTTCAAGGTCGACTGCCCTGGCGGCATGTCGAAGGGCTCGATTCGCCCGGACATCGTGCTCTTCGTCAACGGGATCCCGCTCGTCGTCGTCGAGTGCAAGAGCCCGAAGAGCTCGGAGCCGATGGCCGGCGCCGTCGACCAGCTCCGGCGCTATCACAACGCGCGCAAGGAAGCCGGCGAGGTCGACGAAGCGGAGGGCGCCGAGCGGCTCTTCTCCACGAACCAGTTCCTCATCGCGACGTGCTACGACGAAGCGCGCGTCGGCACCATCGGGGCCGAGCTGGTCCACTACCTGGAGTGGAAGGACACAGCGCCCGTTCCGCAAGCGAAGGTCCAGGAGGAGCTGGGAAAGGCCACGCTCTCCAGCCAGAACAAGCTGATCGCCGGAATGCTCCGCAAGGAGCACCTCCTCGACATCATCCGGCACTTCACGATCTTCCAGCAGGTCGACGGCCGGACGGTAAAGGTCGTCAGCCGCTACCAGCAGTTCCGCGCCGTGCGCCGCGCCGTCGAACGGCTGCGCACCGGCAAGACCAGAAAGCAGGACGGCGAGCACGATCGACGAGGCGGCCTCGTCTGGCACACACAGGGCTCGGGCAAGAGCCTCACCATGGTCTTCCTCGTCCGGAAGATGCGCTCGGACTCGAAGCTGCGGAAGTTCAAGATCGTCATCGTCACCGACCGCAAAGATCTTCAGAGGCAGCTTGCTGGGACGGCCGGCCTGACCGGCGAGACCGTGAAGGTCGGAAAGAGTGTCGGCGACGTGAAGCGGCTCCTCGCGAAGAAGGGGCCGGAGATCGTCTTCGCCACCATCCAGAAGTACGTCGATCGCGAGATCGACCAGCTCGGTCCCACGGACGAGGTGGACGACGTCGGCCTACTCAATGAGGACGAGAGCATCCTCGTGATGGTCGACGAGGCGCACCGCAGCCATTCAAACACTCTCCACGCGACACTGCTCCAGGCCCTACCGAACTCCGCCCGCATTGGCTTCACCGGGACGCCCATCATCATGGGCGACAAGAAGCGGACGCACGACATCTTCGGCGAGTTCATCGATCGCTACACGATCAAGGAGTCTGAGGCCGACGGCGCGACGGTTCCGATCCTGTACGAGGGGAGATACGCCAAGGGCGCGGTCGCCGACGCGGCCGGGCTCGACGACGAGCTGGCGGAGATGTTCCCCGAACTCACCGCCGAGCAGCGCGAAGCGCTGAAGCGCAAGTACGGGACGCTCCTCGCCATCCTCGAAGCCGAGGAGGTCGTCCGCGACAAGGCGAGCGACATGCTCCGTCACTACGTCGCGAACATCTTGCCCAATAGCCTCAAGGCGCAGGTCGTCGCCATTAGCCGGCGCGCAGCGGTTCGCTATCAGAGAACCCTCGCCGTGGCGCGCGACGAGCTGGTGGCCGAGGCCGATAAGCTCGACGCGGCGACAAGAGCCCTCGACGACCTGGAGCTCGAGGGGAAGCCGAAGAAGCTCCAGGCTTCCGTTCGTGCTGCACGACAGCTCGAGCGCCTGCGCAGCCTCGACTTCGCGACCATCATCTCACCCGACAACAACGATCCGCCCGAGTGGAAGGAATGGACGGACGGGGCCAAGGCGGAGGCGCGCATCGCACGCTTCAAGAAGCCGTTCGAGCACGAGGATCCCGAAAAGCGCGATCCCCTCGCCTTCCTGATCGTGAAGTCGATGCTCCTCACCGGGTTCGACGCGCCCATCGAGGGCGTCATGTACCTCGATCGCCCCATTCGCGAGGCAGAGCTGCTCCAGGCAATCGCTCGTGTGAACCGAACCGGCCATGGCAAGACGGCCGGCATCGTCGTCGACTACTACGGCGTCGCGCAGCACCTGAAGGACGCCCTCACCGCGTACAGCGTCGAGGACATCGAGGGCGCGCTCCAGAGTCTCGCCGACGAGATCCCGAAGCTGCGCGACAGGCATGCCCGCGTCATCGGTCTGTTCGACGCACGCGGCGTCGACGCGATCCGGGATGCGGAGGCGGCGGTCGAGGCCCTCGCCGACGAACGGCTCAGGGCCGAGTTCACCGTGAAGCTGAAGCAGTTCCTCGCGACCCTCGATCTCGTGTTGCCTCGGCCGGAGGCGCTCCCGTTCGTCCGCGACGCCACCCTCCTCGGCGAGGTCTACGCCCGCGCGCGCAACCGATACCGCGAGGGTCTGCCCCAGCTCGACAAGGGCGTCGGCCGCAAGGTACAGGCGCTCATCGACGAACACATCGTGTCGCTCGGCATCGATCCGCGCATCCCGCCGATCGCGATCACCGACGCCAAGTTCGCCGCGCAAGTCGGACGTCAGGTCTCGGACCGCGCGAAGGCGTCGGAGATGGAGCATGCCATTCGGCACCACATCAAGAGGAAGCTCGACGAGGATCCCGTCCACTACCAGAAGCTGTCGGAACGCCTCGAGGAGATCCTCCAGAGATTCGGAACCAGCTGGGAGCAGCTCGCCCTGGCGCTAAGCGACTTCATCGAGCAAGTCAGGAAGGGCCGAAGCCAGAACGAGAGCATCCCCGGACTCGACCCGGAGATTCACGCGCCCTTCTTCGACGTGCTCAAAGAGGAGCGCCAGCAGCAGGCGCCCGTCAGCGCCGCAGACGCGACCTGGCTCGCAGGGCTCACGGTCGACATGGTGGAGCGGCTCATCCGCGAGGCCGCAAGTACCGTCGGCTTCTGGAAGAGCGCGCAGCGCCAGAACGAGCTCCACGGCCAGCTCGTCGTGTTCTTGGACGATGCCGGGGTCGTCGAGCTCGAACGGGCGGACGCACTCGCCGATCGCTTGATGGACCTCGCCAAGGCGAACCAGAGGAAGCTCACGAGAGCCGAATGAACACGCTCACTGTCGACGATCTCCGCTTCGAGATACGGCGAAGCCCACGCCGAAGGTCCGTGCAGATCACCGTGGACCGCGGAGGCGAGCTTCTACTCTCCGCTCCGGACTTCTGCTCGACGCGCGTGATGGAGCAATTCGTTCGCGAGAAGCGCTTCTGGATCTACACGAAGCTGGCCGAGAAGGAGGCCCGCGCGACGTCGCCAACGACGAAGCACTACATGAACGGCGAAGGCTTTCCGTACCTCGGTCGACGCTACCGCCTTCTTCTAGTGCCAGACCAGGACGCGGCCGTGAAGCTCGAACATGGCCGGTTTAAGATGCGCGGCGCCGCCGCTGGAGCCGGGCGCGCTCACATGGTGCAGTGGTACACGGAACGCGCGCGCGCGTGGCTCACCACGCGAGTCGAGCGATTCCGCGCACGCATAGGCGTCGAACCGGCCGGCGTCAGCGTGCAGGACCTCGGGTATCGGTGGGGCTCATGCGGGAAGGGTGCCAAGGTCTACTTCCACTGGCGCACCATCCTACTGCCTCCGCGGGTCGTCGAGTACCTCGTCGTCCACGAGCTCGTGCACCTCATCGAACCTCACCACACGCCAGCGTTCTGGACACGAGTCGAGCGGGTGATGCCGGACTACGCGTCGAGGAAGCAGTGGTTGGCGGAGTCCGGCGGCCAAGAATGGCTCTGAGGATGAAGCGGGAACCGGTCGAGTAGCCGTTGGGGGCATATCGACTCGCTAGTGTTCCTGCACACCGCCGCACCGACGGGTTGGTGGCGGTGCGCCGGCAGCTTGATCGGGATCATCGGTCAGACCGATGTCAGCGGTCGACGGCGCGCGCAAACCTCAGACGGAGAGCGCGCTTGGAACAGGCCGCCAAAGTGGCCCCATTCTCGACGCTCCGTCGCGATTCCGAACGTGAGCACCGAGGATCACGTTCAGGTCCGTCCCGGTGCCACCCTACCTTGTATTTGGCGGAGGACTTCGTGAAGACAGAGAAGCGCCATAACAGCGTCGCTACGATTGTCCCGCACGTCTCCGCTCCCGTGCGCGTAGATGCACCGGTCGCGGTAGTGCTCCGAGACGAGGAAGGTATGCACGTCAGGCGTGATGAACTCCACCATCCTCGTGGAGATGAGCAGAGCACGCGCCGAAAGAAGTGGACGTGACTTCTTCACGTTCAATACGGGGCGTTTCGTCCCAGGCGTGAAGTCCGTGTACGCCCCGGCGGCGTGGTCCCATCGATAAGGGAAGCGCGCCCCCTTCGCATTCCCGTAGATGCGCGTCCCCCGCGCGTTCAGGTGCGTGGCGAAGTCCCAAAGGACTCCCTCGACCTGCGTCACTGCCAGCGTTGCCGTTGCCAAATAGTATTGGGCGTCCCAGCACGACTCCAGCTCTTCGATCGCGATCGCACGTGACGGCGCAAGAGCACCAGAGAGTTGCGTGACGGTCGCGCGCATCTCCTTGAAGATGTCGGGCCACGAGATCTCGGCCTCCACTCGGCTTCGCATCATGTCGAGGGTGCCTCCTCGCGTCCAATCAGAGCGAAGCTGCCGAAGCAACGAGAGAGGCAGTGTGCGACAAAAGCGAAACGGGAAGAACATCCCGGCAGCGTCGAAGCGTTCGATGCGAATCTCGAAGAGACCTGCGACATCGGAAAAATGGCTACGGAACGCAAACGGCGTCAGGTTTCCGTACCGTCGGCGCGCGCGCTCCTCATTGAGCCACTGCAAGGCTAGAGCGCCGGGATCCTGAAAGTAGTCCCCGACCTCCTTCTCAAGGGCGTCGAGTCGGGCGACATAGAGGCGGTGGAGGGCCTTCGTCGTCCCGTCGCCAGCCCGGCTCTCAAGACGAGAGTGCCGCTGCTTCTTTGCGGCGACCAATTTCAGGAGACGCGCATGCTCGCGCTTGGCTCGAGTCGTCGCAGAACGCAAGGCTCGGCTGTCGTACCCCACCGTCAAGATATGGAAGGCCCGCATGACCGTTGACGGTGACGCGCCGATCGCGGAAAAAGCTGCGAGTCGCGCCTTGTCGCCGGTCGAGGTCGAGAGCCAGGACTTCAGTTCTTGAATGAGGGCGCTGCAGAAAGCAGCGCGATCAGCATCCGACATCGACCGGCGACGCTTCCGCCCGCGCATCGCCGCAAGCCCATCCACCTGTTCGCGCGGAGTGCGCCCAATACCATCCTCTAGATATTCTATCTCTCTGAGTTTCAACCTGGTTCCTTCTTGTGCCTTCCGGCCGCTGGACGCCATGCTCGTCGGGATCGATGTTTCGCACTCCAGGCGGAACGCAGTACCCATGCAGCGAGGCTCTGCGTGAGATCCGACTCGACCGTGGAGAGAGAGAGAGAGAGAGAGAGAGAGAGAGAGAGAGAGAGAGAGAGAGAGAGAGAGAGAGAGAGAGAGAGAGAGAGAGGAGAACCGTCCGCGCTCTTCTCGGTCTTCACGGCGGCCCTGAAGCTGTCAAACGCCGTACTAAATTACCATACACCGCCCTGGTCTCCAGCACCGCCTTCAGCACGTTGTTGATCAATTCCCGGAGAGGCGAAGGTCCGCTCTCATGTTTGTTTGGTCATCTAACTCGTGACGGCAGGGATGTAGATAATCTTTCCGAGCTTCGCCTGCTGGATCTTCTTGGCGCCATACAAATGGGAGCCGGAGACCTTGTTGCCCGAAGAGCCATACAACCCGGAGCGCTCTTTGCCCTCGTCATCCTTCTCGTCGGACGCAAAATACTTGCGAACCTTGAACGCCACATCGCTCCCTTTGTACTCGTCCTTCAAGGTGTCGAAGTCATCCTGCTCGGGACGAAGGTGAGCTCGACCCACGACTCTTACATCATCCGTCCTGAACTTCTGGAAATCGCGCTCATGCGAGCACTTTACTCAATCCTCGTAGAAGGCGCGGAATGCAGCGAGCACATTGCTCTTGCCGGCGTTGTTCGGTCATACGAGCAACCCGTAGGTCGTCAGCTCGATGTCGAGGTCCTTGATGGATCGGAAGTTGTGCCTCCGAAGCCGCGTCGCCTTCATTTTTGCCGGTTCCCTTCCGCATTGTACCAAAACGCTTGTTGCGGTGCCCGAGGCGAAGCGTGCTGCCAGCGTCCAGCACAGTCCCGAGACGAAGACCGAGCCTCTGCCGGCGAGCTCGGGTTCGACGCTGTCAGACGACGCTCGAGAGCGCTCACGCTGACACTTCCGAGTGTCAAGCCCACTGCCTCACCGTGATCCCCGACGCCCTCTCGATCGGCCGCGTCACCGCCGCCGCGACCACCTCCGCGTCGCCGAACACCACCACGCGCCGCCGCGCACGCGTCACCGCCGTGTAGAGCAGCTCCCGCGTCAGGATCGCCGATGCCTCGCGCGGTAGCACCACCGCGACCTCGTCGAACTCCGAGCCTTGCGACTTGTGCACCGTCATCGCGAACACGGTCTCGTGCGGCGGGAGACGCGAAGGCGCGAGCTTCCGCACGGTGCCCTCGGCGGTGAAGAACCACGCACGCGCCGCGTCGCCGTCGTCCGCGTCGGGAAGCACGAGCCCGACGTCGCCGTTGAAGAGGCCGACCTGGTAGTCGTTCTCGCGGACGAGCAGCGGGCGACGCGCGTACCACGGCCCGACCGGGCGGAGCAGGCCCTCCTCCGCGAGCGCGTCCGCGACGAGGGCGTTGAGCGTCTCGACACCGAGCGGCCCGCGTCGGTGCGCGGCGAGGACGCGGAAGCGCCCGAACGCGTCGAAGCACGCGCGCGGGTCGCGTTCGCAAAGGTACGCGCGGTAGCCGTCGACGACGCACGCCCGCAGCGCGTCGCCGAGGGCGTCCTTCGAAGATGGGCTCGAAAACCACCGCACGTCGTCGTGCCCCGCGGCGAGCACCGCCGCGGCGCGCTCGGCGTCACCGTCGTTGATCGCCTGCGCGAGCGTGGCGATGCCGCTGCCGGCCGGGTAGCGGTAGTTGCGCCGAAGCTGCACGACGCAGTCTTCGATCCCCGCGTCGCCTGCATCGCTCGCCGCGACGGGCACGTCATCGCCGCTCAGCGTCGTCACGTGCGTCGCGAACGCGCGCGAGAAGCCGACCGGGCGCGGCGGGCCGCAGAGGTCGCCGAGGATCGCGCCGGCCTCCACGGAGGCGAGCTGGTTGCGGTCGCCGAGGAGGATGAGGCGCGCGTGCGGGGGGAGCGCGTCGACGAGGCGCGCCATGAGGGCGAGGTCGACCATCGAGGCCTCGTCGACGAGGAGCACGTCGGTCGGGAGCGGGTTGTCCGCGTCGTGGCGGAAGCGGCTCAGGCTGCCGGGGACCGGGCGGAGGGCGCGGTGGATCGTCGAGGTCGCGTCGGGGACCAGCGCGCGGATCGACTCGTCGACGTCGAGCTTGGCGCGCTGCTCGAGGATCGCCTCGCGGAGGCGCGCGGCGGCCTTGCCGGTCGGCGCCACGAGCGTGACGTGGAGCTTCTTCTTGCCCGCGAGGACGGCTTGCTCGGCGAGGAGCGCGAGGATCTTCACGACCGTCGTCGTCTTGCCCGTGCCGGGGCCGCCCGAGATGATGCAGAAGCGGCGCGCGACGGCGACGAGCGCGGCGAGGCGCTGGACGTCGAGCTCGCCGGGCGCGAGGCCGTCGCGCGGGAAGAGGCGATCGAGGCTCGCTCGGAGCGCCTTGCCGTCGAGCTTCGCCTCGAGGTGCTCGATCCGCTCGCCGAGCTGCCGCGCGAGGCGCGTCTCGTAGCGGAAGTAGCGCCGCAGGTAGAGGCGCTCTCCCTCGAGCACCAGCGGCGTCGTGTCCGACGCGCCGCCGACCACGCGCGAGCCACGGAGGGTCTCGAGCCACGCCTGGAGCGAGGGCCACGCGGCGCCGTCGGGAGCGGCGGGCCCCTCGAGCAAAGGCTTCACGAAGCGCCCGAGATCGAGGCACACGTGCCCGTTCCGCACCGCACGGCTCGCCAACGCCGCCGCCAGAAGCACCTCGGGCCGGCTCTCCCCCGCCATCCGCACGACGCCGCGCGCGAGCTGCTCGTCGAGGAGCGACAGCTCGCCGGCGGCGCGGAGCGCGTCGAAGAGGTCAGCCATGATCGAGCACCTCCGAGAGCGCCTCGACCATCGCGCGCGTGGGGCGATCGAAGAAGATGCCCGTGCCTGCCGGGTGCGACGGATGCATGCCGCGCGCGAAGAGATAGAGGACGCCGCCGAACGCGCGATCGTAGTCGTAGCCGCGCATTCGCCGCTCGAGCCAGCGGTGAACCGCCAGGGTGTAGAGGTGGTACTGGAGGAAGTAGTTCGCGTGGGACATCGCGGGCGCGAGACGCGCCGAGGCGTAGTCGCTCGCCGTGACGCCGAGGTGGTTCGACTTGTAGTCGACGACGTAGAAGCGGCCTTCGTGCTCGAAGACGAGGTCGATGAAGCCGCGGAGGAAGCCGCGAAGCGGGAGGAAGCCGAGCTTCGCGAGCTGCTCGTCGACGTACGCGCGCGGGACGGCGTCCGTTCGATGCTTTGCGAACGCGGCCGCGATCGCCTTCGCCGTCACCTGCGTCCGCGGCTCTTGCGTCACGGGGAGCAGGAACTCGAGCTCGTCGATGCGGCGCGCACGCGGGATGTCCCGGAGGCGCGCGCCGATGCCGAGCGGCGTGTCGAGCATCGCGTCGATGGCCGCTGCGAGCGCGGGCTCGAGGCCCTTGTCGCCGTAGCCGAAGGCCGCGAGCTTCTCCCGCACGAGCCGCTCGTGCGCTACCGGATCGCGATCGGTGAAGTCGTGATCCTCGAGCACCGCGTGGAGCATCGTTCCGGCCTTCGTCCCGCGCGGGAAGTCGTGCAGGAGGACACGCTCCGGAAGAGCGCCGCCGGAGCTCGCGCTCCCCTCGCCTCGCCCTTCCGAAGCCGCATGGTCGCCGACCTCGTCGCGACCGCGGCGCTCCGCCTCCGGTGCGCTGGCCTCGATCGCGACCTCCTCGATCTCGTCGCGGTCACGCCCCTCTGCTTCCGGCGCTCCCACGCTCGAGTGAGCGCCGGACGTCATCGCGGAGAAGCTGCCGATCCGCCACCACCGATCGATCGCGCGATCGTAGTGGCGCGCGCGGAGCTCGCCGCCTTCGCGCTCGTCGCCGTCACGATACGGTGGCGGCGACGCCCCGTTCAGGTCGAGGTCCCGGACACCGACCGCGCCCTTCGATGCTTCCTCCAGCACGCGAAGGTCGGCGCGGAGGTCGCGGTCGGAGACGTCCTTCCACGAGGCGGACGCGCGCTTCGAATGCAGCGTGTACGCGAGGCACGACGCGTCCGCGTGATTGACCGCTCCCCACACGATCGAGCAGCGGTGCTTCGCGCGCGTGAGCGCCACGTAGAGGAGCCGCTGGACCTCGGCTTGATCCTCGCGCTCCGCGGCGGCGACGGCGTCGGGCGCGGTCTTGGGCGCGAGATGGAGCTTCGGGCGATGGTCGTCGTTCGCGTCGTGGAACGGCAGGCACTTCTCGTTCGCTTTCGGCCGGACCGCCGCGTCCCAGAGGTACGGGCAGTACACGATCGGGAACTCGAGCCCCTTGCTCTTGTGGATCGTGAGGAGCTTCACCGCCCGCGCGTCGCTCTCGAGGCGGAGCTCGGCGGCCTCGCCTTCGAGCAGACCGGTCTCGTGCGGCGCGCTCCGCATCGCGCCGAGCCAGCGCACGAGCCCGCTCAGACCGCGGCGCTCGCGACGCGACGCGCTGTGGAGCAGATCGCCGAGGTGGAGCAGGTTCGTCACCCGACGCTCGCCATCGACGTACGAGAGGAGGCGCGGCTCGACGCCGAGATCGCGCAGGAGGCCCCGGTACGCAGTCATGAAGCCCCGGCTCGCCCACACCTCCTGGATCGCGCGGAAGCGCTCCGACCACGCTTGCCAGCCGCTCTCGTCGGCCTCGAGCGCCACGATCGCCTCCGCCGAGAGGCCGACGATCGAGGTGCCGAGCGCCGAGCGGAGGACGCCCGTGCGCGTCGGCTCGAGCACCGCGCGCAGCACCTGCTCGAGCTCTCCGCACTCGAGCGACTCGAACACGCTCGCCTCGCTCTCGAGCACCGTCGGGACCTCGAGCGCGCGGAGCGCGTCCTGGACGGCACGCGCCTGCTTGTTCGTCCGCGTGAGGACGGCGACGTCGCCCGCGCGCACCGGCCTGCCCTCGATCCGCGCGCCGGACGCGAGGAAGCGCACGATCTCGGCGGCGACGAGGCCGGGCACGAGCTTGCCGAGCGCGCCCTTGTTGTGCGGCGAGTCCTGGCCCGGTCCGCGCGGAAGGAAGAGGATCTCGAAGGGCTTGCCCTCCTTGCCGTCCGGGCCGTCCTTGCCTCCCGCGAGGGTGAGGCGATCGCTCTCTGCGTGCGCCTTGACGGGATGGAACTCGATCTCGTCGAAGACGAACGGCTTGTCGGCGCGCTCGAAGATGGTGTTGACGGCGCGGACGAGCGACGGATCCGAGCGGCGGTTCGTGTCGAGCGTGTACGGCGCGCCGGCGGCGTCCTTCGCGGCCTGGAAGTAGGAGAATACGTCGGCGCCGCGGAAGGCGTAGATCGACTGCTTCGGATCGCCGACGAAGAGGAGCGGCGTTCGCTCGTCGTGGAAGACGCGCCGGAAGATCCGGAACTGCACCGGATCGGTGTCCTGGAACTCGTCGATGAGCGCCGCTTTGTATTGGCCGCGGAGCGCACGCGCGAGGGCCTCGCCGCGCTCGCCGCCGTCGCCCACGAGCGCGCGATCGAGCGACATCAGCAGATCGTCGAAGCCTTGCACTCCGCGCGCGGCCTTGCGTGCGGCCATCTCCCGCCGGACGTAACCGGCGAGCTCGTGCTTCAGGCCGAGCACGAGATCGACGCCGGCGCGCTCGGCGATGTCGGCGAGCGCCTCGGCCTCCGCGAAGAATGCGTGGTCGGGCGGGCTCTTCTTCTTGAACGCGCGGTCCTCGAGCGTGCGACGCGAGAGCATGCGGACGGCGCCCGGGAGCGAGAAGCTCGGCGTCTCCGTCGCGAACAGCGCATCGAGCTCGTCGCACCAGCGCGTGACGTTCGCTTCGATGTATCCGTCCTTCGCTTGCGACAGCTCCTTCTTCGCGCCGAGGAGCAGCGTTCGGACGCGCTTGCCGTGCGCACGCCACGTCGTGCGCGCCGCGGCGAACGCCTTCGCGAGCGCGGGGCGGAGCGTCTCTTCCACGCCCGCCGGAGGAGCGATCGGAAGGATGGGCACGTCCGGCGCACGGCGCGAGAAGGCATCCACGAGCGTGCGCGTCGTCTTCAGATCGAGCGCCTTGCGGGCGATCCGGTGGAGGTCCGGCGCCATTGGCACCATGCGGCTCGACCAGTAGTCCTCGGCGATCTCGCGGGCGAGCTCCGACGTGTCCGGCGTGAGCTCGAGGCCGAAGCGCGCGCCGCTCTCGAACGCGCGCTCCTGAAGGGCGCGGAGACAGAACGCGTGGATCGTCGAGACCGCCGCGAGATCGAGCTCACGGAGGGCGGCCTCGACGCGGCAACGGCCTTCGTCGCGATCGGCGACGCGCGTGGCGATGGCGCGGAGATCGTCGTCGCTCGCGCGCGACGGATCCTCGAAGGCCTCGAGCGCCTGGCGAAGGCGGCGGCGGATCCGGCCGCGGAGCTCCGCGGTGGCGGCCTCGGTGAACGTGACGACGACGATCTGGCTGACCGACAGGCCCTTCTCCACGATGAGGCGGAGGAAGAGCGTCGTGATCGTGTGCGTCTTGCCCGTCCCGGCGCTGGCCTCGACGAGCGAGGTACCGGCGAGCTTCGCCTCCGCGGGGCGCGCGGCCATCACGGGACCTCCTTCATGTGCTCGCGAAGCGGCACGAACACGCGCTCGGCGAGCTCGACGAAGCTCGGCGGCTCCTCTTCGGACGGGCCGTCGAACAGACGGAACGCCGGATCCGTCGGCTCGCCGTCGCCATAGACCTTCACGACGTACGCGTTCTGGATGCCGTCGTACGCGTAGTCGCCGCGATACTCCTTGGTCGCGGCCACCAGCGCCTCCTCCGCCGTCTTGCCGCTCACGCGCTTCTCGGCGTATTCGCTCGCGGGATCGGGGAAGAGCGGCAGCGGCACACGCTGGCCGAGACGATAGAGCGCGACCAGCTCCGCGAGATGGACGAGCGGGCGCTTCACCGGCCCGAGCTCGTGGACGACCGGATCACCGTTCGCGTCCTTCGCGATCATGAACGTGGGCCGACGCACACCGGACGCGAGCATGACGAGATGGCGAATCCACGCGTCGACCGCGTGCTTGCCGCGCGCGCGGGAGTAGCGATGAAGCACCTGTCCCTTCGCACCCACGGAGCGGAGCCACCCGAGGATGCGCGCACCATCGTCGAGCGTGAGGTCGATCTCGAGCGGCTCGGGCGCCGTCGGTCCGAGGAGCTCCGCGACGAGCTTGCCCATCGCGGTGGGCTGCGGGTGGAGGTCCTCGTAGAGGACGTTGCCCACCGTCCCGAGCGGCAGCGCGCCGGACGCGGCGAGCGCGGGCGGGATCGCGTCGAGGTCCTCGCCGGCGCGCGCGCGGGCGACGAGCGGCATCTGGATCGCCCACTTCTCGAGCCCGTCGAGCTCGAGCGGCTCGCGATCGGCGAGCGGCGTGACGTCCCCCGCGAGCAGGACGCCCACACGGCGCGAGACGAACGCCTGCACCGGATGCGCGAAGAAGGCCGCGAGCTCGTCGACGGTGATCGGCCGCGCCTCGTCCTCACCGGGCGGTGGCGGGAGCGGCTCGCCGACGAACGTCGGGGCCTTCCCGCGGTCGGCCGTCATCGCCTTCGCGGCCTCGCTCGCCTGCACCGAATGGCTGAAGAGACGATCGTCGGCCTTCGCGCTGAAGTACCGCGGACTGAACGCGTGAAGCGGATGCAGGACGACGAGCGCCGCGCTCGCGGACGTGGACGCGACGTCGATCGCGTCGAGCATCTCGCTGACGACGACCGACGGCGGACGCTCGGCGTCGTTCTTGATGCTCCGCCCCGTGTAGGTCACGACGAGCCGATCGCGCGCCGCGAGGAGCGCCTCACGGAAGACGCGACGATCGTCCTCGCGGAGCGACGGATCGCCCTCCTTCGGCGAGGCGGCCATCAGATCGAAGCCCAGCGTGTGCGGGGCGCGCGGGAAGTCACCGTCGTTCATCCCGAGGAGCGCGACGACGCGGGACGGGACGCAGCGACCAGGCGCGAGCGACGCGAACGTGATCGCGCCGATCCCTGCCCCTCCGCCGCTGCCCGCGCCGCGGTCTTCGAGATCGGCCGCCAGCGCGTCACGCGCGACGGCGAGCGGCACGTGCTCGTCGAAGCCCGCATGGCGCGCGGAGCGGGCGATGTCGTCGAGCGCGGAGCGGACGATCTGGTGCTGGTACTCCGTCGTGCGCGTCGATGCGACGAAGCGCTCGAGCGCGCTCGAGAGACGCTCTCGCCACGTATCGAGCGACGCGGGGCCGGTGAGCTCGCCGCGGAGCGCGAAGAGCTGCTCCGAGAACGCCGCGAGCGCGCCGAGCGTGTGGCCTGCGGAGCCGTCGATGTCGTCGGTCGGCAAGACGCCCGCGAACGTCTCGTCACCGCCGGCGCCCATCGCGTAGCCGAGCAGGAGGCGATCGATCCCGAAGGCCCACGTGTTCTGCCGGAGCGCGGGCTGTCCGACCTCGGCGCGATGCGCCTCGTCCGCGCCCCAGCGAACGCCGGACTCGATGATCCATCCGCGCACCGTCTCGACGTCGGCCTCGCTCAGACCGAAGCGCGCGCGGATCGGTTCGCGGTAGAGGAGATCGAGGACCGCCGGCGCGGTCATGCGGGACGTAGCCGTCTCGATCAGCGCGAGGAGCGACCCGACGACCGGCAGCGTCGCGCCCGCGGGGCGATCCGCGAGGCGGTACGGCAGGTGGAGCGGATCCTTCGGGTCGCCGCCAAAGACGGCGTCGATCGCGGTCGCGTAGCTCTCGAGATCCGGACACAGGACGCGGATGTCCCGCGGCTCGAGCGAGGGATCGGCCTGCAGCGCGGCGAGGATCTGATCGCGCAAGGCCTCACACTCGCGCGTCGCGCTGTGGCACGCGTGGATCGACACGGAGAGGTCGGCCGGATCGAGCGCGCGTCGCTCCGCGCCGGGACGCGCGCGCTGGAGCTGACCGAGGACCGACGCCTCGGGCGCGATCGGCTCGCCGGCTTCCAGCTCGAACGCGTGGATCGGGACGACGTCGCTCATCGCCGCGAGCGCACGCGCGACGACGGGCGCGATCGGTCCGACGCAGAAGACCGAGAGACGCTCGGGCAGCCCCTCGCGCCGCCCGCTCCGGATCTCCGCGGCGAGCCGCTCGACCCTCGCCGCGAGGTGGGTCGCTCGGTCGGCCGCGACGAGCGCACGGAAGAGCTTTGCCTGCCAGTGCTCGTCCTCTCCGCGCTCCCACCCGGCGACGAGCTCGGGGCGATGGAGGACGTAGCGATCGAACACCTGCGCGATGCGCGCGGCGAGGGCGAGGCGCTTCGTCCCGTCCTCGTCATCGGCGAGGTAGCGGCGCACCTCGGCAAACGCCGCGTCCTCGACGTGCGCCGGCAACAGCGCAGCGATGCTCCACGTGAGCGTCGCGGGGTGAAAGGCGCCCTTCTCACCGGCGGCGCCGTCGGTCGTGAGCGCATCCACCCATGCCCGCGGCGTCACGAAGTCCGGGTTCGCCCACACGCCGTGCCGCTTCGCCAGCTCGGTCGAGAGCCACCCGGCGAGCGCGCGGGACGGCACGAGGATCGTCTCCTTCGCGAACGGCGACGACAGCGGCGTCTCGACCACCTTCGCGAGACCGTCGAGGAGCGCTTCGAGCTGATTCGACCGCTGTACCTGCGTCACTCCTGCCCTCCCCTCCGCTCCCTCCGCACGCGCTGGCGGATCGGGCGGGAATGGATCGGCCACTTCACCACAGGCGACGTGTTCTTGGCATCACCCCTGAGGGTGATTGGCAAACGCTGTCCGGGGTGATTCCGCATGGAGGTCGAGCATCTCATCGTCGACGAGGCGAACCGGTGCGCGCGATAGACGTGACTGCGCGGCTGCTCAGTCCCCTCGAGCACGATCCGACCCAAACGAAGCGGCCTCGATGCGCTCGATCACCTGAGCTTGCGCATGAAGATCACCTCGTCGCAGATGCGTTGTCGCCCTGGCGGCCCGGATTCAGGCCTTCGCGGCGATCGCTCACACGGATGCGATCCGCGAGGACGCGCGCGACGTCGGCCACCACGACGAGCTGGTCGGGCTCCGTCACCCTCTCCGTGCTGGTTCCTCGGGTGAAGCCGGAAGACCTCGCCAGGGAGCAGCGCAGGCGTCAGCGCGAAGGCGCCCTCGTCTTCGGCAAGGCTCGAAGCTTCGACGAGCACGCACGCCAGGGGGAGCTCTTCTGGCGCGACGTGGATCCGGGGCTGAAGCTCGAGGCGATCGTCGAGCTCATCCGGGACTCCTGGTACCTTCAAGGGCGCGATGGACCTCCACCCCGACTTGATCGATCTGCTCACGGAGTTCGCAAACTCCGGGGTTGAGTATCTCGTTGTCGGCGGATGGGCGGTAGGCATCCACGGGACGTCGCTTGGAGAGGGAGTTGAGCGATCGCGCGGGGTACTGGGTCGACCTCTGGCACGACCGCACGTGACCGTCGACGCACGATACGCCGCTCGGAGGCGCATGCGGGACGCGGACGCGGACGCGGAGCGCCACCAAGGTTCAGCGCAAGAACCGGACGAAGAAGCGCGCGTCCTCGTACGGCTCGACGTGGTGCGGGGCCTCGGGGGCGATGGATCCCGGGACGCCGGGGCGGAGGATGAACGACGCGTCCTCCTCGTCCTCGATGACGTAGAGCACCCGGCCCTCGAGCACGACGATCTCGCCCCACACCCCTTCTTTCGTCGTGTGCCGCTTGCGGAGGCCCGACGGGGTCGTCGACGCGTCGAAGATCAACGTCCGCTTGTACTCCGTGGCCGCCGCCGGAACGCGCGGCATCCGGCAGAAGCGACACGGCAGGCGTGCTCCGATCCGCCCGCGGCGCCCCTCTTCCGTCACGACCCACTCGCGCACCTCCATCGGCGGCCGGTGACGCACGTGCTGGGAATGTCCGCACGCAAGCTCGGCGATCCAATCTCCCGCTTCGTCCTGGCGGAAGGAGACGATGGGCGACTCGGGCGGCGAAGCCATCGCGCGACACCTTAGCACTCTCGCCTGACGCGCAAACACTTGCGGCGGCGAGCGAGGGCTCGCGTGCTCGTTCCGACGGCTGACTTCAACGAGCGCTCGGCGTCGTCGGCATCACGACGTGCGCCGGTCGATGCAACGCGAGGGCTCTCGCGCCAAGCGAAGACGCGTGCGCTATCGTCTCCCGTCCGAGGAGGTCCACGTGGAACCGATACGAGGAAGCTGCCTGTGCGGAGGCGTCGCGTTCGAGCTGATCAGCCCGCCGTCGTCGGTGACTCACTGCCATTGCTCGCGATGCCGCAAAGCGCGCGGGACCGCGAACGCGACGAACCTCGTCGCTGGAATCGACGCGGTTCGTTTCCTGCGCGGCGAAGACCTCCTCACCACGTTCAAGGTCCCCGACGCCAAACACTTCACGCACGTGTTCTGCCGCGTGTGCGGATCGAGCATGCCGCGTCGGGACGAGGGTCGCGGGATCGCGATCGTCCCGATGGGCTCGTTCGACGACGATCCGGGCGCGCGACCGGGACGTCACATCTTCGTCGACTCGAAGGCGCCCTGGGACGAGATCACCGACGGGCTCCCCTGCTTCCCAGGACCGCCGCCGTCGATCTGATCGCTCGGGCGACGGCACTGCTGTGGACGGCGATCGGCATCGAACGTTGCAGCGCGCCTTCCTCGTAGCGAGAAGCGTCGCCGACACTCTCGACCAGCACGCCCCGCATTCACGCGAGCGCGCCGCGCTCGGAGTAAGGCGCTAGCGCGTTCGACCGCCCTTCGCTCTGCGCACGAAGTCGATGGCGGCGACGAGACCGATGAACACCGCGGTCCCGGCCGTCGCCGCCGCCGTCCACACCCGATGCCTCGCAGCGGCGCAGACGGGATCGCCTGCGAGAGAGCACGCGCTCTCGATCCGAAACGCGGACGTGTAAACGCAGGCGGCAACGACGAGGCAAAGCGATGCAACGGTCAGAAGCGCGAGCGCGAAGAGCTGCTGGTCTCGAACCTCCGCCTTCGGACGCGCGCGACGTCCACGTTCGATCGCCCTCGAGCTCGCGATCGAGCGTGTCGGCCCGACGCCCTTCGAAAGATGCCCCACGACCAGATCGAGACCGTTCCCCCCGGAGCTCATGAGAGGGTTGTTTCCGATTTCGCGAAGTCGGTCAACGCACGCTCAGACGACTCGCGGCTCGCACGACGCGAGCGCCGCATCCGGCCCCCTCGCGTGAGCATTCCGGCGATCGACATCCGCAGCTTCGCACAGAACCGTCGCACGTCCGGACGAGTGAGCCGTCGGTGCGAGCTCGCCGACGACGGTGCTCGGCGCGAAGCACGGCGCACAGATCATCGGAGGCGACGATGCACTCGAACCGTAGCGTGCGCAGCCATGTTCCTCGCCTCGAGGGACGCGGCTGGAGAAGAAGCACGGCACCGTCGACGACGGCTCGCGACGCCGGCGCATTCTTCGTTCACCGCGTTCGAAGCCTCTCTCTTACCGAGACGCTCGGCCTCGAATCGTCCGAGGCTGGTGACGCTGCGGGCGCGACGGCGGGCGGGCGTGCCCCTACTTGCTCTCCGCCTCGCGCTTGATCTCCGGCCAGCGCACGAGACTGAGGATCGCGAGCGAGACCGAGACAGCGTTCGCGGTCGCCTCGTCGGGAGCGCGCGTCGCGAGCCACACCGCGCTCGGGTTCGTCTCGTCGGCGACGCGCATTCGTGCGAGGGCCAAGCTCTCCTGCTGCAGGGCGAACGACGCGTAGTCGCCGAACGTCCGGCGCATCCACGGGACCGACTCGTCCGGGCGCGAGATCCAGATCGGAGCGCCCGCAGCTTCCTTCGGCTCCGGCCGGAGCCATCCGCGTGAGGCGGGGATGATCTTTCCGAACATCGCGGCCTCCATCGACTGCGTACCGACGTTGAGGTGCCAGACCACGGTCGGGGGCACATCGGCGCGGGTGATCGCACACGACAAGGACGACTTGGCGAGCTCCGCGCTGCCTTCGTCTTTCACCGTGCACGTCGCCCGGTGCGGGATGCCGTTGCTCGTCGCGGCGAGCGTGACCAGGACCTTCTCGTCGCTCTTGCCGAGGAGCGAGCCGAGCGCAAGCGCGAGGCTGGCGGCATCGCGAACGACGGAGGCGACCTGCTCGACGTCGCTCGCTCCCTTGCGAACGGCTTCAGCCTGATCGCGAACGCGAGCGGTCGGCTTCACGCGCACGGACGCCGTGACCGGGCCGACTTGCGCCGTCGCCTGGGCGCCGTTCTTTGCGACCTCCGCCGCCGCTCGGATGTCCGAGGCCGCCGAGTCGACGCTGTCGGCGGCGGACACGACGAGCGCCAGCGAATCCATCACCGAGGACTTCGCGAGATCGCGGGAGCCGTCCGTCGGCTCGACCGACTCGACGAGGACCGTTGTGGTCCCGAAGCTCGCTTCGGCCCCGGCCGCGAGCCGTGCGGTCGTCAGCGGGATCGCCGGCGTCGTGTCGCGCAGGATCTCCTGCGGGCTGAGCGGCGGAGGCGGTCCACATGCGACCGTGCCGAAGGCCGTCATGGTGACGAACGCGACGAGCGCGAACGCCCACGGCTTGCCGCGCGAGCTCGAGGCGACCATTGAATGCACAGACGACGGATTCACCATCCAATTCACGCGAGCATGCATCTCCGAGCCCTCGGTCGCAACGTTCGCTACACTTCTTCTCGAGGGCGCGGTTCGAAGGGGGCGAATGGATGATGGGGAGCTCGACGTTCTACACCGCTGTCGTGGCTTTGCTCTTCGCGGTGACGCCTGCTCTTGCGGCGCCACCTCTTGCAGTGGGTGATTCGCCGAAGCCAGTGCCGTCTCCGGCCGGGGTCGGATCGCCGAAGGCGCCGACGATGCCGACGGGGACCGTCGTTCGCGTGTCGTCGGGAGAGATCGTCCCGGAGAACGTGCGTGCGACCTCAGTGCTCTACCTCGCTGCTACGCTCGAGGAGGCGAGGATCTTCGAGGTCGTCGATCGGATCGTCGACGCGTTTCAATCGGGCTTGCTCCCGATCGGCTCCAAGGAGTCGCGCGAGCGTCTCGAGGCCTACTCCAAGGCTCGCCCCGACCGCGTGGCGAAGGAAACGCGCAACGAGCTCGGGCGATTCGCGATCGACGTCGTACGCCACGAATTCGATCCGCAGGTCACCGACACCACGAAGCAGATGGAAGCCTACGGTGCGCTCGTGCAGGCGGTGGCCGACTCGGTCGATCAGTTCACGCGTGACAACACGACCGAGAACGAAGACCGCGACTCGCTCGGCGATCGAATCCCGGAGGAGAAGTGGAAGGTCGCCGCCGCTCTCGCGCGCTCGTTGAACGGCAACGGCTATGGCGCGGCATCCTTCGCCGCGACGAAGCTCGAGCAGCAGATCCGTAACATGGTCGCGATCCTGAACGATCCGGCCATTCGCGAAGCGTACGGCGCGCGGAGCCAGTGGGCGCTCGTCGAGAAGCTCGGAGGCAAGCCCGCGGCGGAGGCGGAACGGCTCCAGCGACGCGCGGAGGCGGGGGCACGCCTCATCGGCGCACTTGCCGACAACGCGGAGCTGCTCGATGCACCGAAGAAGCGCGGCGAGCTCGCGCGTCGGCTCGCCAGCGCCGCTCCACACGCGAAGGCGTGGCTCGCGGTGAAGCCTCCGCGCAAGGCGTCGAATCCGGCACCGAAGCTGGTGCGCCCGCTCTGCCTCGACGACAAGCGCAGCTTCATCCCGTGCACGGTGACGAAGCGGTAGCGTGAGCGAGTCGGGCCCTCGAGTACCCCGAAGGCACAGTGCCCTGAGGCCGAGGTAGCTCACTCGGCCACGATCAGCTGCGCTGCGCCGCCTGCCTGTCGCGCGCCCGCGTCTCGGCCCGGTGAAGGATCTCTTCGAGGTCGTCCTCGTCGATGTCGAGGAGCTCGACGCTCGACATCGCCTTGTGCAGATCGTCACGCGTGATCGAGACGGGGACGATGAGCGAACGAGCACTGGACGGACGCTCGGCCGGCGGCTGGGGCGGAGGGGCCGCCAGCGAATGCGGGTAGCGACGACCGGCCAGGTTGTTGACGAGCAGCGCCAAGCACACGAGCGCGACCGAGTTGAGCAGCACGGGCGTGAGCACGAACTGGAAGCCAAGCTGCTGGATCGCGGGCCCACCGAGCACGGCCGTCAGCGCCACCGCGCCGCTCGGCGGATGCAGGCAGCGCAGGGCGAACATCACCGCCATGGAGAACCCCACCGCGAGCCCCGCGGCGACGGCCGGATGCGGGACGAGCGCGGCGACGCTCACGCCGATGAGCGCGGCGACGAGGTTTCCGCCCACGATCGACCAGGGCTGCGCCAACGGGCTCGCGGGGACACCGAACAGAAGGACCGTCGATGCCCCCATCGGCGCGATGAGGCACGGGCTGCTGACGCCGAGGGCGAGCCGGCTGATCCACTCGGTCAGAGCGAGACCGAGCGCGCCGCCGAGACAGGAGAGGACGACGTCTCGCCGGCGAACGTTCATCGGATGGGGCCAGAAGCGTCCGAACAGCCGAGCGATCCCCCGCTCCGAGACCTGCATATGCGCGGCGCTGTCTACCAGACCTCGAGCACGATTCGACCCAAACGAAGCGGCCTCGATGCGCTCGATCGCCTGAGCTTGCGCATGGAGATCACCTCGTCGCGGGTGCTGCAAGCAAACGTTCGTGAAATAGCCACCGGACGAGAGAGAAACGCGGCCTACGCTAGAGCTCAATTGCGGTCCAGCTCTCTCCCGGCGGCTACATCGTCACCACCGAGCCGAGCGATTTGCTCGATGAAAAGCGGACGAGCGGCGCATATACCGGTGGCTGCTCCTCGAGACACGCTTCCGGCACGAACGCGGCACGCGTGCGTCGAGCAGACCTGAGTCATGAAAGTATCGGACATCGACTTTCGGAAGATGCTGAAGTTCTCGCCGGAGACGGGGCGGGTCCTTCTCGGCTCCGACCGGATGCTCCTCTTCCGGCAGGAGGCTTTCGCGACCCTGCGACGGCTCATGATCGATCAGCTCGGTGAGCGGCTTGCGCGCGGCCTCCTCGCGCAGTTCGGGTACCGCTGCGGGCTGGGCGACTTCGAAGCGCTCAACGCCCAGTACGAGTGGGACTCGGAACGGGACCGGAGGGCTGCGGGCTCGGTCATGCACATGTGGGAGGGGATCGTCCTCGTCGAAGGGGCCACGAGCGAGGTCGACCCCGAGACCGGCACCTTTCACCTCAAGGGCAACTGGAGGAACTCGTACGAGGCCGAGATCCACCTCGCCGAGTTCGGTATCAGTGACAGCCCGGTCTGCCACAGCCTCACGGGCTACGCGAGCGGCTGGTGCACGGCACTTCTTGGAGAGCCGGTCATCGCGATCGAGACGATGTGTCTGGGGAAGGGAGACGCGCACTGCGCGTACGAGATCAAGAAGCCCGCCGCGTGGGGACCGGAGGCCGATCCGTGGAAGGCGGCGCTCGCAGTGACCGATACGTCGCTCTCGCAGGAGCTCGAGCGGAAGCTCGCCGAGGTCGAGCAGTACCGCGCGACCGTGGCCGCGATCGAGACACCGATCATCCAGGTCTGGGAAGGGGTCGTCGTGCTTCCCGTCATCGGCGCCGTCGACACTCAGCGCGGTGAGCAGCTCACCTCCACGCTCGTCCGCCACGTGGCCGACGAAGAAGTCAGCTGCGTCATCGTCGATCTCACTGGCGTCGACTCCGTCGACACGCGGACCGCCGACCTCTTCGTCAAGATGGCCCGCGCCGTCGGTCTGCTCGGCGCTCGCTGCTTCCTCACCGGCATCAGGCCCCAGCTCGCCCAGACCCTCACGCAGATGGGCGTGGAGCTCCAAGGAATCAGGACGCTCCGCAATCTGAGGCAAGGGCTGGAGGAGAGCCTTCGCTTCCTCGGTTACTCCGTGACGAGAAGCCACGCTCACCTCGTCTCCGACTCCTCTGACTCCGACGAGGACTGACGTTCCGCTCACCTATACGCGCCGCTACGTCTGACCTCGTTCGATGCACGCGACGAGCTTGATGGAATGCTTCAGCGCGTGCGAGCGTTCTCGCGGCCCATGAGCCAATCCTGGACACGAAGGCACTTCCTCGTCGGGACCCTCGGTGCGCTGACGAGCGCATGTGCATCGTCACGCGTCGCCGGGCCGGTGGAGGCTCTGCAGCACGCGTCGCGGGAGCTCGCCGAGATCGAGGCGAAGGTGGGCGGGCGCATCGGTGTCGTCGCGCTCGATACCGGGACCGGCCGTGAGCTCGCATACCGGCCAGACGAGCGCTTTGCGATGTGCTCCACGTTCAAGTGGGTGCTCGCGGCCGCCGTGCTCACGCGGGTGGACCGCGCGCAGCTCTCGCTGGACGAACGCGTGCGCTACGGGGAAGCCGATCTGCTCGAATACGCACCCGTCACGCGCGAGCACGTCGAGGAAGGGGCGCTCACGATCGATGCGCTCGCGGCAGCGTCGGTCATCGTGAGCGACAACACAGCCGCGAACCTGCTCCTCGCGAAGATCGGCGGGCCCGCGGGCTTCACGGAGTTCGTTCGTGGGCTCGGCGACTCGGTGACGAGGCTGGATCGCAACGAGGAGATGCTCAACCGGAACGCGGCGGGCGACCCGCGCGATACCACGTCACCACGGGCGATGGTCGGCACGATGCGCAAGGTGCTTTGCGGCGACGTCCTCTCATCTGCGAGCCGCGACCGACTGCTCAGTTGGCTTCGTGCGTGTGAGACCGGCAAGAAGCGGCTTCGCGGCGGCCTGCCGGAGGGCTGGATTGCCGGTGACAAGACCGGCACCGGCATGCGCGGTGCGGTCAACGATGTCGCGATTGCCTCGCCGCCTGGGCGCGCGCCGATCCTCATTGCCGCGTACACGAGTGATGGCAACGCGAGCGTCGAGGTTCTGTCCGCAGCGCATGCGGACATCGGCCGGCTCGTCGCTCGCGAGCTCTGACGGGTACGACGGCTCACGCAGGCCGCGCGCGGAAACGCGATCGAGCAGCGACCACCGGCGAGCAGCGGTGTGCGTGTAGCCGCGACGATGAGCGACAAGCTCGCTCCTCTTTGCATGGCTGAGGCGGACGCGGCGCCGCGCCCTTGTATGATTGGAGGGCCGGACAGTCGACTGTCCGGGTGAAGGCGGTCACCAGCAGGCCGCCTTCCAAGGGGAGCGCGAACCGATGGCCCTGAAGAAGCTGCAGCCTGCAATCAGCGTCGACCGCCACGCCGAGACGAGAGCGTCGACGGCGGCGTCGGGTGTCGATGATCTTCTCGCGCTCACCGATGACGAGCTGACGGCGTTGATGCCGTCAGTTCCCGAATCGAACCTCTCGCTGCGCGCCGGCGAAGCCTTGCCGCCGCAAGGCCCTGCCGCGCGACCTTCGCCGAAGGCGAGCGGGAAGTTCGTCACCGATGGCGGTCGGCTGGTGGGGCCGAAGATCGTGAAGCGGATCAAGAAACGCGAGGAAGCCGTGCCGAACAAGGCTTCCGGCGCCTATGCGAAGGCGGTCGTGCCGGCGACGCAGGCAGAGCCTGCGGCCCCGTCGACGAGGCTCGAAGACTTCTCCGATTTGGTCTCCGAGCTCGAGTCGCTCGTCGATCTGCCCCGCCAAGTGGATCCGGCTCTCATCCCCAACGATCAGGTCCAGGGCCGTCTTGCCGAGGCGCCGCGTGTCTTCGAAGCGAATGCGGACGTGCACGCAACGATCACGGAGGCCGTTCAGGCGGCCCTCCCTCAGATGACCACGGTTCCGCTCTCGGTCGCGACTGCGCAGACGGCTGCACGCGCGCGCGCAGCTGCCGGCGCGGAGGCACGCGTCGAGGCGGAAGACGTAGCGTCGACATCGACATCGACGACCGCCGACGCGATGCGAGCGCCGCCGATCGCTGCGGCTCCCGTCGCGGCGGAGAGGGCTCCCGCGAGACGGGGGAGGTTCGCCACCCTACTGACGGCCGTCGCGCTGTTGGGTGTCGTCGGCGCCGCCGGGTGGATGGCGTGGCGTCACGGCCTCGTTACACAGCCCCAGACCGCCGTAGTGGCTCCGGCCGCGCCTCCAGCGGAGGCGACGACCGTGGCTGTCGTGCCGGCGACCGTCGTGCCAGCCGCACCGGCAACACCTGCCGAGCCAACGGAGGCGGCGGAGGAAAAGGCCGCGACCAGCGACGTCGCTCCGACCGTCGCCAGCACAAAGCCGGCTCCTCCACCGGCGCGCAAGGTTGCAGCTCCAACCGGCGCAACGGGAGAAGGCACGGCAGCCGTGGCCGAGCCTGCGAAAGGCGAGGCACGCGTCGCCGCCAAACCGGCGCGCCGCGCGCGTGCGACGAAGGCGAGCGACGACACGAGGTCGAACGGCCCCGCCGGCGACGAGATCGACCAGGAGACGAAGAAGGCGCTCGAGGCCCTCCAGAAGTCTCAGCTCGAGAGCTCGTTCTGACGCCGATGACCCGAGCGGCGTCAGGCCTGGAGACGGTCGTGCGCACTCACTTTACCGCGGCCCAGTGAGCCGCGATGCAGCACTCGCGAGCACCGTGCAACGAGGACTCGGCTCCTCGGCTGGGCCTCGCCGAGAACATTTACGTCGACCATCTCTTCAGAACCCGCGTCGTATCGGTGGGATCAGGGATCAATTCGTAGCGTAGCGACCCGAGCCTCGCGCAGAACGTGTAGCGTTCGAGAGACTCGCCGTCCCGAAGCAATCGCGTCCGTCGTACCTTTCGCACGAACGCCCCAACCTCTCTTCGGGCCTCACCTTCCCCGAGCTCGACTTCACTCAGGGTGAAGCGTCGGAGTCCATCGACACGCGTAAGAATGGCAACGGAGACCCTGACTTCGCGTCCGTTGAAGTCACTGTCTGCCCTAGCCACGTCCAGCTCCCACGGAACCTTCTTTCGCTTGCCGACAACCTCCTCGGCCGTGCGTTCGACGCTCGATGCCCGCAGCGGATCGTGGGTGATCGAGTAGACGTCGTCATCGATGTTTGCTCGTAGCAGCACACGGACGAGTCTCTCGCGCGGTTCAAGCCAGCGCGCCCGAAACGCACGCACGAGGCCGCCGACGAGCCGCCGCCCCTCATCGTCTCCATACTCAGAAATCGCCCCCGCAAAGCGTTGCGCGCCATCGCGCCTCGTCAGCATCGCGATCGAGACGGCGAGTTCGCGAGAATGCCGAACGTCGGCACGAGCTTCTTCGAGAATACCTTCGTCGAGTGGACGCTTGATCTCGTCCCACGCAGCACGGCTCTCTATTTCGCTGAGGCTGATCAGCGGGCGGTCGCGCTGGGCTCTCTCCGCCGGTGGACTAACCTCCAAGACCTCTGCGAGCTTCGGAACCGCTCGCACCAGACCTTGCGCCTTGAAGATATCGAGCAGGTCCCGAACTGTTCGTTGTGGACGCTTCAGTGCAACGGCCTGCTCCGTAACAACCTGCGCAACGGGCCCCGCTGAGGTCTCCAAAAGTTCAACGAGGAGTTCATCCGGGTGCAGCGCATCGATGCCGTACGGGGCCAATGCTGCACGCGGAAAATCAGCAAGGTTGAGGGTGACGATAGCGTCAGCGCCCCCGCAGATCGCAGCGGCAAGGACGTGTCGGTCACCCGGGTCCGGCAGATCCAGACGGGGAATCAGCCCCTCGAACCCAGTGACCATGCAGTCCGGAACCGCATCGATCATTAGCTTGCGCGTGCGTTCTAGCGCCGCTGCAGCCAGGTCCGGCCGCTTGTCGAGGAGACTGCGAAAGCACTCGTCAAGGATCGGCGTCGACCACCGTCCGCGAATCACTCCTGCACTCGCAAGGCGCACTAGAAGATCTCGAAGAGGAGCGGAGTACAACACGCAGGCATCCAGCAACGCGACCCGCGCCATGTGGCTCAGTACCCCAATCCGTGTTTCTCGGCCTCGGCCGTAAGCTCGTCGAGGATGCTGCGCCGCCTCGCTTCCTCCTTCGCCTTGTAGGCCAACACATCAGCGGCAAGAACCCTTCTGTGCGAGCCCACAAGCCGATGCGGGATCTTGCCGCCATCAAGAAGGCCTACCAAGAATGGCCGCGAGACGTTGAGAAGCTCCGCAGCTTCTTGAGTCGTTAGTTCGGCCTCCACCGGGATCACCCGAGCGGGCCGTCCGTTGGCCATCAGCGCGAGCGCATCGAGGAGGATCTCGAACGCCTCGCGTGGAAGGACCGCTTCCACCTCTCCGTCCTGCCCCGTTGAGCGAACACGCGCATGCAGCCCCTTCTTTCCACGCAGGCGTGTCAGCGCGTGGAGAGCTGCCTCAGCCTGGCCCGCGTCCTTTGCTGCTGACGAACGTTTCGAGCTGGAGGCTTTCATTTGATCGACCCTAGCACCATCCAAAACAGTCGCAACATTCGCAATAACCGAAAGCCGCCGCGGTCGGCTGCCCGGACAGTCAGCCGCCGCCGATGGCCGAGCTTCGCCCTCCGGAAGCGCCCAATACTGGGGCTCCTCCTTTGTCCCTCGCCTCCGACGATGGCACATATGGCTGAAGCGGCAACGCAACTACTGCACCAGCGTCTCGCCGACGATCGCCCCGCTCGCTTGGCCGATGAGCCGGCGCCGCGTCGGATGGCTGGATGATCAGCCGCCCGTCGGCGGAGGCGTGCCCCCGGACGGTGGCGGTGGGAAGGGCGGCGCGATTCCCATCGGACCCATCGGACCCATCGGACCCATCGGGGACGCCGGCGCATGCGGCGGCGCCATCGGCGGCATCGGCGGTGGGCGGCGACGCCAGAAGCCGCCGGAAGCGAACGCTCCGAAGCCCCAGCGGAGCCAGCCCACGATCGAGAGCGCGAGCCAGAGCGCCCACGCGAGCATCGCCGCGCGATAGACGAACATCGGCGCGCTCACGGTGAGCGGCATCGCGAGGGCGGCCTCACTCCGATCGGTGAACCAGCGGAGATCCGTCGAGGTGGAGCGATTGCCGCTCACCTGCATGTCGGGATGGCCGAGGAGCCCCTGATGCACCGCCGCAAGGAGGACGAAGAACGTCACCACGGTCGCGAGGACGATCGCGACCTGCCGGAAGTTGAAGGCGACCCATCCGAGCTCCCCCTTCTCGCGCCAAGCAAGGAGATGGAGCCAGACGACGACGAACGCTCCGGCGACGACGTTCACCTGCGAGAGCCCGATCGCGAGGAGGATCCACTGCCAGATGGCGAGCGGGGTACGCCGCATCGCACCGATCGCGACGGAGACGGCGAGGACGACCGCAAGGAGGCTCCAGAAGAGGACGACCGGCCCGAGATGCGGTCCGCGGAAGCCGAGCACCCATCGCCCTTCCGGCATGGCGATCGTCGTCGTCGCGTTCACGCTCGCGGCGCCGAGGTCGACGGCAGGCGCCGTGAAGGCGAAGCCCATCGCGACCGGCATGCGCCACTTGATGGCCACGCTCTGAGCGCCGGGAGAGACCGGCAGCGTGACCTTGCGGCCCTCCTGACGGACGGGCAGAGCCTTTCCGTTGATCGCCACCGATTCGAGCACCGAGGCGTCGGGCAGCGTGATCGTGTGCTGCGCACCGCGGCTCGATCGGAGCTGCAACGTGAGCGTCGCGTCCGTCGACCGGACGCCGGGACGGAGGGCATACGTGCTCTCGTCGATCGTGAGCGTGCTTCCGGTGACGCCGTCGGGGCGGCTCAGCGAGAGCGTGGCCGTCTCCCCAGGCCAGGGCCGCCACTCGGGGAGCTTCGCGCTCGGCTCGGCGTGGACGACGGGCACCCCCGCGAGCTCCGCGTGCCACACGGGGCTCATGTCGAGGCGCCACAGCTCGGTCCACGACGTGGACTTCGGCGCCGTGAGGACGACGGGCGATCGCTGGTCGAGCACCGAGCGCCAGCTGATCTCGGGGGCCTGAGGCGGCATGTTGAGCTGCGCCTTGCCACCCGCGACGCGGACATCGGCCGTCGTCACCGACTCCCCTTCGAGAAGCGGGACCTCGAGGACGATCGCCGTGCCGAGGGGTGAGAGACGGACGACGCGGGTGGCGACCTGCCAGTCGAGACCGATGAGCAGCGTCCGCTCGACCCGCACGAACGGAGGCAGAAGGCCCGGCTCGAGCGAGACCTCCGAGTCAGCGCCACGGATACGTGTAAGCTGCAGATTATCGTCCGCGAGGCCGTCCTCGTGGATGCCATCGACCCGCCAGCCCTCCGCTTGCGACTCGACCCGATGCGGCTTGAGCGGCAACGCGATCTGCACGAGCTCGCGATCGGGCAGCTTGCCCAAGGCCGTGACCTGGTGCCAGCCCTTCTCCACCGCGAGCCACACGCGGCCGTCCTCCGTGCGCAGGAGCGCGCGTGCGGGCTTGCCGTCGAGCAAGACGGTCTCCGGCGACCACTGCGCGCTGCCGGGGAGCGGCACCGCGGTGGCTGCGCTCGCCTCGATCTCGACCCGCAGGTGCAAGGTGCTCTTCGTCACCTCGATGAGCATGCGAGAGCTGGATGCGCACGTCGGCGAGCATGCCGGCTTCTCGAGCATCCGCGAGGCGAGCTCGTCGAGCACCTCCTGCGGCGGCACCACCTGCGCGTTCGCCGTGAGGGGGAAGAGTGTGAAGAGGACCGCCACCGCGGCGAACGTGAGCACGCGCCGGCCGCCCTCGCCCGTACCTCCACGCGGGCGCACCGGCAGGAGACGGAGGACGAGCGCGATCACGAGCAGCGCGCGAGCGATCGCCAGCCCTGCATTCATCGCCGGAGAGAGCAGGTACAGGTGGAGCCGCTGGCTCCGCTCGACCGGCCCGCTCCATCGAAGAGGGACCTGCGTGAAATGCCAGCGCGGTCGCCCGGGCCCCGTCTGGACCATCGAGCCCGGGTCATAGACGTTCGCGTTGAACTGGCGGTAGTCGGTCGACGCTCCACCGCCCGAACGGGTCCAGCCGCTCTTGCCGGCGCGTGCCGGGGGAAGACCCGAGGCGCTCGCTACCGGCGGCGCGTCGGGCTTCTTCTCCATCGCAGCAGCGCGATCTTCGTCCTTCGGGATCTCCGTGTTCTGCATCGGCGGCTGGGGCGCGGCTTCGGGCGCCGGCGTCTCCGCAGCAGCGAGGTCGTCGGCGCCGGACTCCGACCTGGCGCCGCCTCCCGCCGGAAGGAACGCTGCGATGCCCGCGTCGCCATCCGCACCTCCCGCGCTGCCCATCGCGAGCGCCGGGAAGAGTCCATACCGGACGTGACTGACGAGGAAGGGAATCGTGAGGAGCACGAGGAGCGCCGCCGCCGCCGCACGGATGCCACCGGCGCCGCGCCTCGCGAGGACCACGCCTCTCGTCGGCGTCTCGCCGGCCTTCTTCAGCGCTCCGTCGAGCGCGCGAACGAGCGCCTCGGCGATGAGCACGAAGATGAGGACGTACTTCGGTGCCCCCGCCTCCGGGAACGTGAGCGCGAACGTGACGAGGGCGAGCGCGCCCCACCGCGCCCCGAAGAGGCGCCAGACGCCGATCGCGAGGACGAGGCCGAGGAACAGCTCGAGCAGCGTCCAGTGTTTGATCCACGTCGACGGCACGTCGTCCACCCCCGTAGCGTGGACGAGGCGGAAGCCGGGCGGGAGATGAAGCGTCGCCGAGACGGAATGAAAGTCGTGGTTCCAACCGACGGCCGGAAGGTCGAGCGGGTCCGCGAGAACGCGGCTGTCCGCGCTCACGCTCAGCTCGCCCTGCCGGACCTCGACTCCGGTCTTCGCGGCGTCGCCTTCGAGGTGCGTGATGAACTGGTCCTTCCCGCCGATGGCGACGCGGCCGAGCACGGTCGGCGGGAGCATCTCCAGCCGTGATGCGCGGCGGAGGTTGCCGCTCAGAGTGTCGCTCGCGGTGAGCCCGCGGCCGTCGAAGTCGAGCCACAAGGTGCGGTCGAGAGTGAGATGGTCCGGCGGAGGCTCCGCATCGCCACGCCGCTTCTCCGTGAAGCGCAGCGTGTCGTCGAGGCTGAGCGGATAGGCAGGAAGGCGCTTCCAGTCTTCGGGCAGCGACGTCTGCTGCGGGTCGATCGCCGACACGCCCTCGACGTCCACGAGCCGCAGGTTCGTCCGGGCATCGAAGACCCAGACCTCTTCACCCTCACGCCACGGACCTTCGGGGACCGGGCGCTTGATCTCGTGGACGGGTCCCTCGCTGCGAGCGACGACCTCGATCGTCCACGTACCCGGGCGCGCCTGCACCCGCAGACGGCTGTCCGGCTCCACCCGAGCAGGCAACTGGCTCTCGAGCGCCATCGGCAAGAACCCCTTGGGCAGCATCTTGCCGAGGAGCACCTCGCGATTGCGACCGGCGACGTTGATCACGATGCGGGTCGTCAGGAGGACGGGCACCTCGTCGGCGACACGCCGAAACACGACGAAGTCGAGGCGCTCTCCTTCCTCCGCCGCGAGCGTCTTCTGAAGCCACACCGTTCCCTTCGCGTCGCGGTTCGGTTGATCGATCTTCTTGCCGCGGAGCGAGAGCTCGAGCAGCGCCGTCTGCGGCGGGATCTGGATCGACTCCGGCAACGAGTCCCAGGCGAAGCTCCCGCTGACGACGTGATCTCCCGGCTCGAGCTCCACGTTCGGCACCCCGTCACGCGGAACCACGACCGCGCGCTTGCCGTCGACGGTCACGTCGAGCGGCCACCGCTTGTCGTCCCCCGGCAGCGGCACCGACCGACGCGCATCGGCATGCCAGATCTGCCTGAACGAACCCCGCTTCTCGTCGAGCACGAGATCGAGCCGCGCCGGCCACGTACATTGCGGCGCGCCCCCCGAGACGCCGTGGAGCGTCGGGCAGAGGTCGGCCTTTCCATGAAGCACCCACCCGGTCCACGGCCGAAGCGGCTCGGGTACGGCCTTCGGGTCCAGGGGACCTTCCGCGCGTGCGTCGGCTGCACTCAGTAGAGAGAGGGAGAAGAATGACAGCGCCAGCAGGAGCGCGCGAAACGACAGCGCCCGGACGATCTCGACCATCGGAGCGCAGGCTACCATCGAAGGCAGGACATACGTTCCGGCCAGACGGAAGATCTGCTCGAGCGAGAAAGAACTTCCGCGCGCGGGTCCGGCACTACTCGACTCACGTCGACGAGGCGGACGTCGACTTCCAGCGTTCCGCCCAGGAGCACCGCTCTCGAGCGCCCGAGCTTCTTGCCTCGACGACGTCGTTCCCCGCCGCACTACAGCGCCTCGTGATCGGCGTCGCCGTCGTGCGACGTCGAGGCCCGGGTGACGACCGATGCCCCCGACGGATGAGCCCGTCTCCTGCGACGAGGTTCCTTCGTCAATACCTGCTGGTCCAATTTTTCTGGAGCAGGCCACCGCGATAGTCACCACGATGGGGGAGAGAGAATGAGCCACAAGGCAACGGCGCGCGATTCCACCGGCGAGGTAGTGGCCAATCTGCACCGTATGCTGCGGGCCACTGGTTTGGATATCAGCGGACCGGGAATAAAACGGAAATGGCGCCCGCGACCGGCAAAGGAGCTGAACAATGAGTGGAGGCAGATCCACCGGGCCGGCCCTCGACGGGCGGTCGGTACTCATCACCGGAGGCGGCAGCGGTATCGGCGAGGCATGCGCCCGGAAATTCGCCGGACTGGGAGCCAAGGTCACCGTCGCCGATGTCGATGTCGATGCTGCCGCGCGGGTTGCCGCTGACACTGGCGGAACGGCATGGCACGTGGATCTCAGCGAGACCCGGGCGCTCGACGCCCTGTCCCTGGACATCGACATCCTCATCAACAACGCCGGGATCCAGCACATCAACCCGATCCAGGACTTCGATCCCGAAACGTTCCGGCTGGTCCACCGGCTGATGGTCGAATCACCGTTCCTGCTGATCCGCGCGGCCCTGCCGGGCATGTACGAGCGCGGCTTTGGCCGCATCATCAACATCTCCAGCGTCCACGGCCTGCGCGCCTCGGCGTTCAAGAGCGCCTACGTGAGCGCCAAGCACGCACTGGAAGGCCTGTCCAAGGTGGCGGCGCTCGAAGGGGGACCGCACGGAGTGACATCCAACTGCATCAACCCGGCCTACGTGCGCACTGCTCTCGTCGAGGCGCAGATCGCGGACCAGGCTCGGCTCCACTCCATTCCGGAAGACGAAGTGGTCCGCTCGGTCATGCTCACCGAATCAGCAGTCAAGCGCCTGGTGGAGCCCGGAGAAGTGGCCTCGCTCGCTGCGTGGCTGGCCGGAGCCGACGCCGGAATGGTCACCGGAGCCTCCTACACGATGGATGGCGGGTGGAGCAGTCGATGACCGCATACAAGAGCCTCGACATACCTGTCAGGGGAGGCCTCCTGCGCACGGGCATCTGGGGTCCGCTCGATTCGGCGGCCCCGACGGTTCTGGCAGTCCACGGCATCACGGCCTCGCACCGTGCCTGGGCACTCGTGGCTCAGGCGCTGCCCGAGGTGCGCTTCATCGCCCCGGACCTGCGGGGCCGCGGCCGCAGCAATACGCTGCCCGGCCCCTACGGGATGCCGGTCCATGCCGATGACCTCGCGACGGTCCTGAAGGTACTCGATGTTCCGCGCGCCGTCGTCGCCGGCCATTCCATGGGAGCCTTTGCCGCGCTCGTGCTGGCCAACCGGCACCCGCAGCTCGTGGGGAGCCTGGTACTGGTCGACGGCGGACTCCCGCTCGACGTGCCGGCCGGGCTGAGCGACGAGCAGGTGGTGCAGGCGGTGCTGGGCTCGGCTGCCGAACGGCTGAATCGGGTGTTCGCGTCCCGGGAGGAGTACCTGGAGCTCTGGAAGCCCCACCCGGCCTTCGTCGGACACTGGAACGCGCTGCTTCACGACTACCTGGACTATGACCTTGCGCCCGACGGCGCCGGCGGCCTTCGCTCGGCCACCAGCTACGCAGCCCTCGCTGAGGACATCGCGGACCTGCACCGGGGCACCGCCCTGCTCCAGGCGCTGGAAGAACTGGCCCATCCAGTGCACCTGCTGCGCGCCCCGCGCGGACTGCTCAACGAAGAGCCGGGCCTGTACGCCCCGGACTACATCAACGCCTGGCGGGAGCGGCTGCCCCAGCTGCGCGTCACGGATGTTCCGGGAACCAACCACTACACGATCGTGATGGATGAGCCGGGAGCGGGGGCCGTGGCGCGGGCGCTTGCCGCTGAATTGGCCCTGCCGCCGAGCCTGGACGGAGCAGCGTTGGGCTAGCGGCTCATCGAGAAGTTGGAAAATCCGGAGCTGCGGCTCGCGCTGCATCTACGGCTTGCGCGACGGTGCGGCCGACGCGGCTGGGGTGATACTTCGCGAGGTGGTTCTTCACCTGGCGGAACGAGACCCCCGCGAGCTGCTCGACGAGCTCGTCGGTCCTGGGCTCGACCGGATCGATACCGCCTTCCAGCAAGACGACGAAGTCGGCCAGATCGCGAGCGAGCACGGCGCGTCGACCATCGCTGCCGAGATGAACGATGGGCTCCTCGTCGAGCGAGAGGGCCGGGTCGGTACGCCAGAACGCCACCACGCCACCACGCGCATCGTCACCGAACACGCGGAGTCGGTCCGCCGCCACGGGTGCCCCCAAGGCGACAATCCGCGCGAAGGTCTTCTCGGGAGCTTCGAGCGCTGTATGGATCTCCAGCGCCGGATCGCCCTGGTCGACGTCGCGGAGCGCGCGCAACGAAGGCGGCATGATGCGTTCGCGCTGCTCAGCGAGCAGCGAGGGATCATCGAACGCAGAGGTGAAACGCGGGTCGGCGCCGAGTGCTTTCACCAGCGTGGCGTCGGTGCGGATCTGATCGAGATTGGCGTACCCGTAGCGAATCGCGTCACGCACGCACGCGATGGATGCGTCGGCGTCGCCCAGCTCGAGCCACACGCCGGAGGCGTTGTAGAAGATCGCGGGGAACCGAGGCGCATTCGGCAGGCAGCGTTCGAGGTAGCGCCGTGCTCGCTCGGGCATCACGCCGAGGTGATGATTGTCATCCATCACCGCGTAGAGCGCGTTCTGATAGAGGGTGCCGTCGTGGTGTCGCGGCACCAGCGTGAGGAAGTCGTAGAAGCACAGCGCGTCGGAGAACGCGCCCTCGCAGAGCCGTCGGTGGGCGAACATGCACAGTACTTCGACCAATCGGTACGCCGTGAGCTGCGCGTCGGTGGGAGGAGGCACGAGCCCGAGACGCTCTTCGTCGGTCAGTGCGAGCACGCTGCGCAGGTGCTGCTCGCTCTTGGGGTCGATGGACCGGCCGTACCTCGGGTCGGTGAACATCTCGCCGTCGCGGAGCGTCACGCGAATCGCTTCGGGCGAGCTCCAGATCACTTGCTCACGCATTGGGTCGAAGGCTCCGCTCCAGCTAGAATTTCGTACTTCGGGCGCGACGTCCACTCCTCGCGCTCTCCGTGCGCGACAGGCCGGGCAGCGTCCGCGCGAACTGAAGGGACGCGCATCGAGGTCCAGCAGCCGAGCGCCCTCGTTCGTAGCCGACTGACGGGCCGACGCGGGCGCTTCATCGTAGTACCCTGCTCTCGTGCCCGCTTCCTTACGTGACGGCATCTACGAGCACCTCCTCACGCAGCTGCTCGAGCGCGACGTCGCTGCCTCCGCGCCCTCGGTCCCCGAGCTCCGCGCGCTCGAGGACACCGACCTTCCCGCGTGGCTGGCTCGCCACTTCACGCGCGAGCTCGAAGGCGCGCTCCGCGATGCCGGTGGCGCGGACGAGCAGATCGCGATCGTCCACGGGCTCCTCGACCGCCTCGCGGAGCTGGTGCCCACTGCCGCTGCCGCTGCCGATGCGGGAGCGTCGCGTGTCGCGGCTCCCGCTCGTCTACTGCAATCGCTCTACCGGACGGCTCCGCCCCTCCGGCCGGCTTCGCCGCTCTCGACCTCGACGCTCCTCACGCGTGCGCCCAAGGATCCGGCGCTCGGGCACGAGCTCTCGCGCGAGATCGCGTCGGCGGACTCGATCGACATCCTCGCTGCCTTCGTGACGCTCGGCGGCGTGCGGGCGGTGCGCGAGGAGCTCGAACGGGCTGCTCGCCGTGGCGCACGGATCCGGCTCCTCACGACCGTGTTCACCGGGACGACCGAGGTGAACGCCGTCGAGGCGATCGCCGCGCTGACCGGTGCCGAGGTCCGCATCTCGTATGACGTCCGCCGCACGCGGCTTCACGCCAAGGCCTGGCTCTTCGAGCGCAGCTCTGGGCTGCACACCGCGTACGTCGGGTCGGCCAACCTCACGGCGACTGCGCTCGGCAGCGGGCTCGAGTGGATGGTGAAGGTCTGCGCGGCCGACCTTCCGAGCGTCATCGACAAGTTCCGCGGGACCTTCGAAGGGCTGTGGAACGACACCGAGTTCGAACCGTATGACCCGGCAGCCGAGAGCAGCAGGCAGCGCCTTCGAGTTGCGCTTCGTGACGAGCGGCAGTCGGCGACGCCCACCGTCGTCCCGCTCTTCACGCTCCAGCCGTTCCCGTTCCAGCTCGAGATCCTCGATCGGATCGAAGTGGAGCGTGCGCTGCACGGCCGTCATCGCAACCTCGTCATCGCTGCGACCGGTACGGGGAAGACGGTCATCGCCGCCTTCGACTATCTGCGCGCTTGCGAGCGGGCGCAGACGCGGCCGCGGCTCCTGTTCCTTGCCCACCGACGCGAGATCCTCGAGCAAGCGCTCGCGACGTTTCGCCAGGTGCTCCGGGATCACGCGTTCGGCGAGCTGTGCGTCGACGGCAACGTCCCTTCGCAGTGGGAGTACGTCTTTGCGACCATCCAGAGCGCTGCGAACAATCTCGATGAGCGCGTGCCGGCGGACCACTTCCGCTTCGTCGTCGTCGACGAGTGCCATCACGCACCGGCCGACTCCTACCAGCGTGTCCTGCGGCTGCTTCGACCCGAGGTGCTCCTTGGATTGACCGCTACGCCCGAGCGATCCGACGGCAAGTCGCTGCTCCCCGATTTCGGCGACCGCATCGCCGCCGAGCTTCGACTCTGGCACGCGCTCGATCGTCAGCTCCTCGTGCCGTTCGAGTACTACGGAGTCGCCGACGCCGCCGGGACCGACCTCGAGAAGCTGCGTTGGTCGCGGCGCGGGTACCCGCTCGACGAGCTCTCGACCCTCTACACCGGCAACGAAGCGCGCGTCGATCTCATCGTCGAACAGCTACGACGGCGTGTGGTCGACCCGCGCCGCATACGGGCGATCGCGTTCTGCGTCTCGGTCGAGCACGCCGCGTTCATGGCAAGCGCGCTCACCGCCCGCGGGATTCCGGCCGAGCTCGTCTACGGCGGCTCACCCGACGAGGCCCGCCGGCTCGCTCCTCAGCGGCTCCGCGAGCGAACGGTGAACGTGCTCTGCACCTGCGATCTCTACAACGAGGGCGTCGACCTTCCCTTCGTCGACACGCTGCTCCTCCTCCGACCGACGACGAGCGCCGCCCTGTTCATGCAGCAGATCGGCCGCGGCCTCCGCCTCTTCGAGGGCAAGTCGTCGTGCCTCGTTCTCGACTTCATCGGCCAGCATCGGGCCGAGTTCCGTTTCGACGAGATCTACTCGGCCATCACCGGTGTCGCGCGCGGGCGGCTCGAGCGCGACGTCCAAGAGGGCTTCCCCTATCTCCCGAGCGGCTGCGTCTTCCAGCTCGACGCCGTCGTGAAGGAGCGGGTGCTCACGTCGCTGAAGAGCGCGGTCGCGAACGCCGCGGTGCTGACGCGCGAGCTCCGGGAGATGGCCGGACGCGGCGCGGACGTGACGCTCGGCGAGTTCCTCGACGGCAGCGGCCGCGAGGTCGAAGACGTCTATCGCGCCGGCGGCTGGACCTCGCTTCGCACACGCGCCGGCGCGCTCGACGGCGGCGTCGACGACGAGGCGCTCGATCTGAGTCGCCGGCTCGAGCGCCTGCTCCATACCGACGACATGACCCGCCTCGGTCTGTGGAAGGACAGGCCGAACGCGCAGAATGACGCGACCTACCTGCGTCGCCTCACAATGCTCGAGTTCCAGCTCAATCATCGGGGCGTCTTGCGCGATCCGACGGATGGCGCACCGTGGCTGTTCGGACGTTCCGCGATCCGCGAGGAGCTCTCGCAACTCGCCGACGTGCTCACCGAGCGCGTCGCGCTCGCCGAGGAGGTCTATCCGGTAGCGGAGTGGCCGCTCGCGCTGCACCGGCACTACTCGCGTCGCGAGATCGTCGCGGCCGTCGGCTTCGTGAAGCCGGGAAGCAAGGGCGTCACACCGCAAGCAGGCATCCTGCAGCTCAAAGACGAGCAGCGTGAGCTGCTCTTCGTGACGCTCGACAAGTCGGGCGCGAGCTTCTCGCCGACGACGCGCTATCGCGACTACGCGATCAGCCGAACCCTCTTTCACTGGGAGACGCAGGCTGCGGCGAGTCGCGAGCGCCCCTCCGGACGGCGCTATCTCGATAGCCCGGGCAACGGCTGGCGCTTCTACCTCTTCGTGCGCACGGATCCGGAAGCGCCGTACGCGTTCCTCGGGCCGGCCCTGTTCGACTCCGCGAAGGGTGATCGCCCCATCGGGATCACCTGGAGGCTCGAGCACCCGATCGCAGGTGCGCTCTTCGCCAAGCTCGCGACGCTCGCGCAGGGGTGAGGCACCGGCCGATCACTAGGTCGACCTGAGCCGTTGATCGCGCTGAGCTCATCGCGAGAGTGGGAGACACGGGTGCGGAGTCGGCAGCCGGTCAGAGGGACTACGGTGCAAGTAGACCGCGATTGCAACGCCGGCAGCAGTGCTGACCGCCAACGAAGGACGCGGTGTCTCCTCCAGGGCCGCTTCGGCACGTCGACTCGCTTGCTCCGCCGATGTCTGATGTCGGGCTCCTCGCGAACGACGCGGCTCGTTCGGTGGCGTCGATGAGATGTCGACCCGACTGGCATCCGACAGCAGGCAGCCTCGAGCACCATCGAGCGCCGCTTCTTCGCGTATAGCAGCGCCTCCCAGTTGCTCGCTCCTGGGCCGGACGGTGAGCCGCCTCGGCGCCCCACTCATCGAGCAGGCGCAGACGTGCCCGAAGCTCGACGGCGGGGGATGCTGGCGCCGATGATCTGAGAGCGAGTGCGACACAGTGACAGCGACGGGTACGAAGCGAAGCTCGTTGGTCGAGGAGCTCAGCGTGGAGCCGACGTCGAGCCCGGAACGTAGGACTCGACGATCGACGCATAGCGAACGCCGCGCGCGGCAGGCGGCACGTCCGTCGTCCTCAGCGGGCCGCCCGCGCGGGTCCAGCCTTCTCGAAGGAGCCACGTTCGGGGCGATGGGTCCGGCCATGGCTCGGTCTCGATGGTCGTCGCGTGAGCGTCGGCCCAGCCACGGAAGCGAAGCGCCGTCGAGTACGGATCGACGACCCCGTCACCAAACGTCTTCATCCCGTGCCGGAGCCAGTTCTGGAGGACGTAGAGGATCGTGTTCCGGACCGCGGTCGGGCTCTCGAGATCGCGACGATGATGGCGATCGGCCCAGACCTTGCCCCTCCGCCCCAATCGACGATTGAGCTGCCGCGCGAAGGAGATCGCCAGCCCGCTGATGCCGCGACGGAGAGCCTCCCGCTCTTGGTTCGCCCGAGCCTGCGTCGCGCGTCGATTCGCTCGCTCACCGAGAGCGCCGTCGTGGCCAGCGCCGTCGTCCGCCCCTTTAGGCAAGAGCGCCTCGACGATCAGGTGAAGGTGGTCGCGCTGGATCGAGAAGTGAACGACCTGGAACTCGGTGGCGTACGAGCGCTTCGCTTGCGCCTTCAGCACGTCGCGGACGAGGTTCCTCACGAGCTGACTGCGAAGCGGCGGGACGTCACGACGAGCCCGCATCGTCACGTGAACGGGATAGCGCCCCTTGTGCTCAGGCCGCGTGCGATGCGGGACGTTGGGCCGCCCAAGCGAGCTCGCGCGCCTCCTCCCCGCCCCTTTCCTCCGGCCACCCCGCGACCGCGGAGACTCGGTGACGACGGGCAGCTCCAGCTGATGCGAGCCTCGACGAGCCAACTCCCCCTCCCCTCCTGTACCCACGACGGCGATGACGACTCCGCCGTTTGATTGGGCAACAATGGGGATCGCGGTGAGCACCGTCAAGCCCCGCCCGCGTCGATGGACATCAAGAACGAGGGCGAGGGCGAGGGCGAGGGCGAGGGCGAGGGCGAGGGCGAGGGCGAGGGCGAGGGCGAGGGCGAGGGCGAGGGCGGGGACGGCGCCGCATCGACCGCGGGCTTCCCGAGGCGCCTTCGCCCGAAGCGACCGTAGCGCTGACACGCCAGCGGCGTCTTCCGGCACGTCGGTCGACTACACGGCGACAGTGAGCGGCTTTGACCGTTTGATTGGGCAACAATGATTGTCGTCAGCCCGTAGGGCCGGTAGGCACTCTCCTCGTCGAGCACGCTCCGATGATTGTCAGCTTCCTGCATGCCACGTTCATCCTCGCGACGAGAACGGGGCGCTTGCTCCTGGACGGAATGCATCGCGGTCCGAGGTCGACGGCAAAAAAGCGGCGGGGGGCTGCCGTACTGGCAATCGACGGAACGCTGAGTCGCCTCGCGCTTCGGTGGAAGTTCCACGCAACTGGCCCGACGCGTGGCCGAGCGCCTTGGCCGGCGAGTGTTCTCCGTTCAAGCGCGCGCGAACCGCTCGCGTCCGCGCGAACAACGGTCATCGGGTCGAACCCGAAACGCTCAGGCCTGCCCGCGATACGCGGCGCGGCGCTCGGCCTTGCGCAGCGGGCCGGCGACCGGCCGATGGCGCTCGCGGCTGTAGACGAACGAAGGGACGCCGCTCGTTTCGGCGCGGCGTTCGGCATCACGATCGTACTCGGGGATCGAGCGGACGCGGTCGACGACCTCGCTGGCGTAGGGCGCGTCGAGGGCGATCTGGAGGGCGCCGTCGTCGTCCGGTGCGAACGCGACGCCGAGCCTTGGGGACGGGCCTGGAAGGATGCTCGCGAAGTGGAGGTCTGCCCACGAATGCAGCGCCTCGAGGCGGGCGGCACGCGTGGCGAAGAGATGCACGTCGGTCGGGTGGAGAACGACCTCGTCGACCGTCGCAGTGAGCTCGGCCACGGCGCGCTCGATGTTCGTGCGCGCCGTCGCCTCGAGACGCTCGCGAAGGATCGGAGTGCGGTAGATCGCTCGCCGGGCGGCGAAGGCTCCCAAGAGCTTGGCACGACGCGAGCGGAAGATGCCCTCCGGGACCCACGCGTGCTTCGCTCGGACGTCACGCTCGAACCGCGCATAGCGGACTGGATCCGAGCCGAGGATCGCGAGGTCGATATCGAACAGAGCGGAGGCATCGCGCTCGTGCACGCTTCCAGCGATGCTGCTCGGATCGTGATCCTTCGTCGCGCGGACCATCGCGGCGATGCGCTGCGCTGACGGCTCCCCGATCCCCATCCGCATGCAGGACTTCTGGGCGAGCGCGGCGCTGCGCTTCTCGCTCGAGGCGAATGGGTGCGTCGCATAGACGGCGTCGTGGAACCAGATCGCCAGCGCGACCTCGGCGGGGGATTCGAGCGTCTCCCTGAGCTCGGCAAGCATCCCGAGACACTCGGCGATGTGCTCGAGCGAGTGGTACTTGCGCGACTCGTCCTGATAGGCAGCGCACAGCTCGGCGAACACCTCGTCGACGTCGCGTCGCGCGCCGAGCGCGGCGGCGTCAGCTCGAAAGACGTCCAAGAGTGCCTCGAGGTCGAGAGCCGTCGTCTTCGATAGGCTCATCGCGTTCATCCCTGGATGCGGTGATGACCGCATTCGGCCGCGGCTTCCGCAGCCAGGGAGCCGATGATACCGCCCGCGATACCTCCGACCACGGCGCAGACGGGCGCGCCTGGGCCGCAGACTGCCGCACCGGCCATCGCTTTCGACGATGATTCGTCGGCGTGCAAGCACGTGCGGCGCACCGAGCGCGCCCAATCGGTCGAGAGGTCCATGGCCCCACTCGGTCGGCCGCGGGCTCGAGCGGTTGCGAAAAACCGTCCGGGCAGCCCAATCGTCACGGAGGACGCGCGCCGGCGCGCCGACCGACGTGAGCGCCAGCACGCAGGCCACGATGCGAAATCCACGCAACCGTCGCCCCGCGCCGGCCGACGAGGTGGTCACGCACATGACGATCCGAAGCATCGGCGCGGGGACCCGGCAGGACTTCACGGACGAAGAACTCGAGGCGCTCCGGCGCGACGAGTCGTCGAGCGCCGTGCTCAACGAGGCTCGCCACCGGACCGGAGACCGAGGCAGAGATGTCGCGGTGCGCGGGAACGGGAACGTGGGGCTCGAGAAGCAGCTCGCGATGAACAAGGAGCTCGACCTCATCGGCGCGGCCTTTGCGATCGCGGACGGAACAGGCATGGCCGCAGGAATCGGGGTACCGAAGATCTCGACCCTCACCGGCGTCGCGGGGGCCGCCCTCGAAGTCCTCCTCCCGGTCGCTTCGTTCGCCGCGAGTCAGTACGGGCTCGCGACCATGCAGGCGACGAAGATTGACACGCGCGATGCCGCGACTCGCGACGTCATGCACGGCGCCATGCTGCTCTCGCTCGAGCTGCCTTCTGGCTACGTCGACAGCGCGATGCCACGCGACGTCGGCACCGCGGGCCGATCGCCCGCGCGGAAGATCTCCGACCAGATCAAGAACACGCCACTCGCCGCGACGCTCCAGCTTCACTGCGACCACGGCATCCGCGCGGCAGAGGACTTCCTGGCATGCCCGGGCAAGACGAAGGAGCAGTTCTTCGCAGGTCGGCCCAAGCTCGCCGAACGCTACGAAAGCGACCCTGCGTTCAAGGCCGGCTTCGACGCGCTAGCCTGGGCGAAAGAGAGCGCCCCTTCGGACTACGCGCAGATGCTCGACGACTACCACGCACGCGATGCTCGCTACGCCGTCGCCAACATCCGGGTGAGCGCATGAGCCCCTATCGACAGAACGCCAAGCCTCCCTCCGACGAGTCCCTGCCCGAGTTCCGTCCGAAGGGGAGCCTCTGGGACCTACCGATTCCGCTCTTCTTCATCTTCGGTCCGTCCCTCGTCATTCTGCTCGCCCCGAACGAGACCTGGGCGTTGATGGCGGCCTTCGTGCGCCCCGGCATGATCGCGGTCGGCCTCGGGGTGATGGTGGCCCGCGCTGCTCGAAAGTTCCTCGCGGTGCGCCGCGCGCGACGGGAGGCAGGCTGGCGCTGAGTCGCCACGAACGCGCGCGGTGCGGCTAACGAACCCGCGAGACTCAGGGACGGGTAGCAATCGCAGGCGATGGTGAAGCGCGCCACCGGGTAGCGGACGGAGCCGGCTTCGGAGGCGGTCAGCGACGCGGAGATGCTAGACTTGCGCCGATGGCCAGAAGCCGGCTGCTGATCGGGGGAATCTGCGCGGTCTTCGTCTGCATCGCCGCGTGCACGTCGTTCGGCAGCGCGGAGAGTCCCGCCCCGGAGCCGTCGTCCGACGGCGGTGGTGGTGAGGAGGGTCAGGCGCCCGGCACATCCGACGCGTCGGGCCCGGACGGAAACATCGACGTGCCGCCGGGGGGCGACGCAGGGAGCGGCATGATCGTCGTGATCCCGGGGCCCGGCGGATTCGCGATCGACAGCCACGAAGTCACCGTCGCGCAGTACACCGCGTTCCAGATCGCCTCGGCGGGCTTCGACTCCGGGATTCCCCGGTGCGCCTGGAGGATGACGTACGCACCGGCAGCAAACTGCCCGCTCGATGCCCGCCCCGATGTTCCCATGACCTGCGTCGATTGGTGCTCCGCAGCCGCCTACTGCGCGTGGGCCGACGCGCGGCTCTGCGGGCGGATCGGCGGCGGCGCGGCGACGAGCGACACCTTTACCGATCCGGCTCTGAACGAATGGACGCGCGCGTGCACGGGCGGGCCAACCGCCGACCGCTGGTGCTACGGAGACGAGCCCAATACGACGGCGTGCAATACGACCGCCCTCGACGTCGGCGCGCTCTCCCCTGTCGGGAAGCTCGCAGCTTGCGTCGGCGGCGTCGACGGGCTCCACGACATGAGCGGCAACGCGTGGGAGTGGACGAACGGCTGCAACGAGAACCAGGACGACCCGAGCAACGATGGCTGCCCCTTCCGCGGTGGCGGCTACCGCGGTGGGCTCGACGGCTCCAAATGCGCGGTCGGTTCGTACCTCCGCCGCGGCGCGGCGCTGCAAGACATCGGCTTCCGCTGCTGCAAGAGCCTCTGACGTCGGCCCACCACGCGAACGAGCGCGACCGGCTTCGTCGCGCGCCGCGTGCGAAGCGAGGCCCATGCGAAACGAGGCGCCGGCGAAACGAGGCGTCGGGGAGGACGGGTCCGCACGCGCCTGAGCTCGCCAAACGCCGCGGCGACCGACGTGGACGTGGATGAGGCTCTCCTGCAGCTCTGCGGTTGAGGTTGACGGCGCCGAGGCGGCGACGACGAATTCGTGACGGGCGTCGGTGAGCCTCGACACCAACCTCTGTGTCCAGTGCCGAGACCCTTCGGTTTCCGCAGTCGCCTAGCCGGTGTAGCAGCGACGGCTCCGTGGAGACGGCTGATTTTCGTGCGCTGTACGACGAGTTGTGTCCGCTTGTTTGGGGGTGGGTAGCGCGGCTAGGCATCCCGCGAGACGCGATCGACGATGTTGTGCAGGAAGTCTTCCTGACGATCTACGGCAAGCTCGACACGTTCGAAGGACGCTCCAGCCTCGCCACGTGGGTGTTCGCGATCACGATCCGCGTGGCGCGCAACTACCGGCGCAGGCGTTCTGCCGGCGCCTCCGGTGACGACTCCGACTTCGACGAGCTCGACGCCTTGCCCGCGCACGTCGTCCATCCCGAGGCTGCCGCCGAACAGACCGAAGCTCTGACCTTGCTCCAGCAGATTCTCGGCGAGCTCGACGTCGAGAAACGCGAGGTGTTCGTCCTCGCCGAGATCGAGCAGCTCAGCGCCCCGGAGATCGCCTCGATCCTCGAGATCAGCCCCAACACGGTGACGTCGCGACTCCGCCTCGCCCGTGAGGAGGTACGGGCCGCGTGGGAACGAGCGAAAGCGCGCGACCAGTGGAGACTACGATGACGGACGACAGCGACTACGAACGGTTCCTGAAGGCCGCGCGCGCCGACGCCGTGGCGAGGACGATGCCTTCCGCCTCGGCGCAACGAATCGAAGCCGCCGTCGGGGCACACGTGTCATGGCGGCGTCGCCTGCCACCGGAGATGGCCGCCGGGGTCGCGATGACGGCGGCGGCCCGATCCCGTGGCGAGGAAGCCGCTGAGATCGCGAGAAAGGGAAAGGCGCTCACGCAGCGAGGCTCCTGGACGAAGGCGCTTGCGGCGCTCGTTCCCGTCGCTGGGCTCGTGGCCGCCTCCTATTCGATGACGACCGTATCCGCGCCCCCGACCGCGCCGACCGTCGAGCCCGCACCGCCACCCGTGGCGACCGTCGAGCTCGCGCCGGTGGTGGCGGAGCCGAGCGGATCGGTCGCGCCGATGCCGACGCTCCCCGGGCCGAAGGACCTGCCCGATGCAAAGGACCCGGCCGTGGGGGCGCCGCTGGAGCGCCCGACTCCGGCGAGCGTCTCTCGCGCGAACCGTACCGGCGACGGGACGTTCGAAGCCGAGCTCGCCTTGCTCACGCAGGTGACGGCCGCGCTTCAGGAGAAGCAGCCCGCTCGTGCGCTCACGCTGATCGACGAGCATGACCGCCGATTCCCGAGCGGTGTTCTCGGTCCCGAGTTCGCCGGCGAACGTGTGCTGACGCTCGCCGCGCTCGGCCGCCACGCCGAGGCCTGCGTGCAATCGAAGAAGTTCGTAGCGAAGTATCCGAAGTCTCCTTTCGTACCCCAGGTGCGCTCCACATGCGTCGACTCGACCTCAAACCGATAAGCGTGCTCGCTTTCGTGGGGCTCTCGGTTGCCCTCGGGCTCGCGAGCTGCTCGACCGAAACCGTCGTCGTGCGCGAAGGGCCCGACCGTCCGGAGTCGATCTTCGCGCCGCCGGACGCGGAGGCCGACGTCGGCGAGGCAGGCGTCGCCTTTACCTCGTATTGCCCGTCAAACAAGTGCCCTGCGGGATATACGACGTGTATAGATTCGCGTTTCCCGTGCGACGTGAATTTGCTGGCTGACAGGCACAATTGCGGCGCGTGTGGCGCCGCATGTCCGACAGCGACGAACCGCGAATATTACGAGTGCGTCGACGGGCGCTGTGTCTTGCAGTGCAAGCAGACGGGTGGGGTACCTACCCTCGACTGCGATGGTTTCGTCGACAACGGTTGCGAATCGAACAAGAACGCGCCGAACTCCTGCGGAGCATGCGGAGTCACCTGTACGGAGCCCGACAAGCCGTGCATCGACCGTGGTGCGGGGGACTACGGTTGCGGCTGCAGAGCACCCCAAACGTTATGCCCCGGTTGGGGATGCGTCGACACGAGGACCCATGACGACAATTGCGCGGGATGCGGCAATCACTGTCCACGGGGAGACCTCGACCCGAGTCTGCACATGTATTACGGCTGCTCGGACAGCCGTTGTGGTGCGCCCAAATGCGAAAAGGACTGGGGCAACTGCGACGACGATCCTGCCAACGGGTGCGAAACGGACCTCAGGTTGCCCGAAAACTGCGGCTCTTGTGGGAACGCCTGTTCCGAAGCCCAGGCTTGTAAGCAGGACAGCAACTTCTACCTCAAGTGGACATGCATGTGTTCCCCGGGGATGACCTTCTGCCCGACGGGGGGGGACAGCGGGACTTGCAAGGATCTCTCCTCCGACCCGAGCAATTGCGGGGGTTGCGGGGTTCAGTGCTCGTCCGTCTGCGTGAACGGGATGTGTCGAACGGACTGCGGAACTTCTGGGTTTGCCGACTGCAACGGGAGCGAGAGCGACGCTTGTGAGGTCGACATCCGCAGCGATCCGAACAATTGCGGCGGTTGCGGGATCACCTGCGATGGGATCGCCGGCCAAGCCTGCGTGCAAGGCAGGTGCGTGGTCGAGCCCTGCGACGACGCTGTCGACGCCGGAAGGGGCCCGCAATGAACCTTCGATGGACGGCGCTCGTCCTTGGCGTTGCCGCGTGTGCTTCGACGGAGACCCTCGCGCCAGCCCCGCCGGAGAACTCGAACAGCCTGCCGGCAACGCCGCCAGCCGCGGACAGCGGCGCCGACGCCGCGCCGGAAGTCGACGCAGGTCCATGTGCCGACTGCGAGTACTTTCCCGCCACCTGCTCGCCCGACACGCTCTGCCCCAACGGACCATTCGCTTCCAGTCCAAGTGACAGCAACCTCCCCCCTGTCGCGCAGATCAACGTGATCCGGGGCCGTTCCGTCAGCGATGTCTGGGCGGCAGGCACCTCGGGAAGCCTCGCTCACTTCGACGGCACGTCATGGAAGCGCGTGGATCTCGGCACTCTCGACACCCTGAACGCGCTCTGGCTGCGCGACTCCGAGGACATCGCGCTTGCCCAGATGGCGCGTGTCTACAGGCACGACGTCGGCGCGGCCCCTCCGGACGGTGGATGGCCCCTCACCGAGCTACCCTATGATTATGACGTTGCCAACGCGAGGCTGATATCGGCATGGAGCGCCTCAGGCTCGCCATGGCTTTGGTGCACCACGAGGTCGTGGTCCCCGACGACCGGCCTCTGGCGCATGCGCCGACTGCCCTCGAACGAGCTCGAGCTGCAGTCCGGCGTGGACCCGGCGACGTGTAGCGGCGCTGGATGCACGCTCATGACGAGCATCCACGGCGTATCGGCAAACGAGCTCTGGGCGGTTGGGGACAAAGGCTCGGCCGTACAGGTCCTCGACGCAGACGGCGATACGCCGAGCGTCAATGCATTCAACACGCAGACGCGAAACACTCTGAACGGAGTCTGGGTCGCGTCGTCGTCCGACGTCTGGGCCGTCGGTGCGATGGGAACCATTCGCCACTACACGGGGGCCCCCATTCTCTGGGACGTCGTCTCGGATGTCGGGACGACGGAGGATCTCCGAGCCGTATGGGGCTCCTCGTCGACCGACGTCTGGGCCGTCGGCGACGGTGGTCTCGTCCTTCACTACGACGGAAAGAGCTGGTCCCGCATCAAGATCGCGGGGCTCGGAAAGCGCCGGCCAAACCTCACCGCGGTTTGGGTCCCTGCGCCGGGGCACGTCTGGGTCGGAGGCGAGGGCGTGATTCTCTCGCTCGGAGGAAAGCCATGAGAGCAACGTTTCTCCTCTGCTGCGGCTCGCTCGCGCTCGGCGCCATCGGGTCGATCGCGGCGTGCGCGACGTCCGAAGCAGTCTCGGAGGTGGCGCCGCTGCCCGATTCGGGAGGGAGCTCGGCTCTACCCGAGGACAATGGGGCCGAGGACAGTGGGTCGGCCGAAGGCGCGACGGACTCCGGCGCGGAGGGCGACGGCCCGGAGTGCAGCGCGGCGGGCTGGTGCCGGACGACCTTGCCGGACGAAGACCTCACGCTGAAGGACATCTCGGCAGTAGGCGATGCGGCCTTTGCGATCGCGGACAGCCCGACCCTCGGCATCAAGGTGCTCGAGTGGAGGAACGCCGATTCTACCTGGCGCTACATCGACGACAACACTCAGCACATGGTCGATCTCGGAACATACCCAGGCCGGATCTGGGCTCCGAGCGAGGACGAGGTCTACTACGGAGTGGGCGCCGGCTACCTCTATCATGGCAAGCGCCCGTCACCGCCAGCGACGACCTGGTCTTGGACGCGGCAAAGGCTCGGAGACGAGAGCGACGCCGCCGTCGTCGGCCCGCAAGACGCCTATCCGGCCTATCCGAGCACCGACCCCGGCCTGCACCTCAACTACCCGACGCTCGGCATCTGGGGAACGAGCGCCGACGATGTCTACGCATGGTTTGTCAATACGCTCTATCACCGGACGAGCATCGGAGGCGCCGAACCAAAGTGGGTGCCCGAATACGTCGCAGACGATGCGACCGCGTCGGAGCACATGTACTTCTTCGCGGCCGCCGGGGCGGGGCCTGACGAAGTCTGGTTCTCCGGCGCGCGAGCGACTTCGAGCGTTGGCTGCGCAGTTCTCGTGCGCAAGACCGGTGGCACGTATCAGAAAGTCGCCGACGGCACGCCCAACTCACACTCGTGCGCCGTTCGCGACGGGCATTTGCAAATCGCCGGTGACCCCGGCTTTCCAGGATGGCTCACCGACATCCACATGCCATCCGCCAATCAGATCGTCGGGCTCATGGACACTGGCCTCGTGCGCGTGTCGATCACGGGAGATGGGTATTCAGCCTCCGTCGTGCCGATTAACACGCAAGCCACCGGTTGGCCATTCGTCTCGCTATGGGCCGAACCTGGAAGTATATGGATGAGCGGCTCGGGGGTCCTCTATCGAATCGGCGACGACGTCTGGGACGGTGGCTCGTCTGCCCAGATCTCGACGCTCGCGATCAATGGCGCTCCGTTCGAGGAACGCCTGTACCGGATTCGCGGCACGTCCACCACCAACCTCTGGGCCATCGGTGTCCGCAATGCGTTCCACAAGACGACTCCTTGATCGATGTTCCATCTCCGCGGTGTTGCTCCTCGCGGCGTGCGGGGGCGCGGCAAGCTGCTCGAGCCCCGACGACGGAAGCGAGCCCGCTCCGGTAGACGCCGGGTCGGAGGCGTCCGCGACCGCCGACGGTGGCGTGCCGTCGGATGGCGGCTCCGTCGACGCGACGAGCGGTGACGCGGCGCCACCGCCGTTCGACGGAGGACCTCTGCCGGTGGTCTGCTCCTCGGATCCATGCGCCACATCGCTCGTGACGACGCTCGCGCTCAGCGCCTCGGACAATGACGAAGGCTACTGCGTGCTCCTCCGTGACGGCACCGTGGCGTGCTGGGGCGCGAACGGAGCCGGGCAGCTCGGTCGTGACGACCACGCGGGAGCACCGGACAACGCGACGGCGGCGCGCGTCGTCGGACTCACCGACGTCGAGGAGCTGAGTCACACGTGCGCTGTCGACAAGCGCGGTAGCGTGTGGTGCTGGGGCACGGGCCCTTACCTTCGGGACGACGCCGGCGCGCGAACGACCGAGCGCGCGCCGATCAAGCTCGCTCTTCCCCCCGTCAAGCACGTCGGAATGGGAATGGACGTCGGGTGCGCATCGAACGATGACGGCGTCCTTTGCTGGGGAAGCAACGCGAAGGGACAGCTCGCGCCGCTCAGCACCATCCCAGCCTATGAGCTGCTACCACCACGACCGATCCAGCTTCCGAGTGGCGCGCCGGTCCGAGAGGTTTTTGTGGGCGCGACGGCGTTCCTTCTCCGTGAGGACGGCCAGGTACTGAGCTGGGGCGCGAGGGCTTCGCTCGCGCGCCTTTCGCCGCTCAGTCCCGATTCGTATCCGGTTCCGATCGACCTCGCCGGGATCTCTTCGATGGATACGACGAGCGGCAATGCGTGTGCGACGGTCAGCGGCGTGGGCTATTGCTGGGGGTATCTCGTCCGCGATCCCATGGGGTACTTCGCTGAGAGCTTTGGGATCGATAGGGATATGGGAGATTCGACCCTTCCCCAGCCGGTCGTGGCGCCGGAGCCGCTCGTTCAGATCACCACGACGAAGTCGTTCGTCACCGGCAGCTTCTCCCCAAGCGGCGCCTTCGACGGGGTCGTTCGACCGCAGCGATGGTGCGCCGTCGGCGCGTCGGGGAGCGTCTACTGCTGGGGCTTCAACGCGAACGGTCAGGCCGGCGACGGCACGAAGCGCCACGCCTACCAGGCCGTCAAGGTCGAAGGTCTCCCGATGACCGCGACGCAGGTCAAGGCAATGCCGGACTCCACGTGTGCGCTCTTGACGAACGGCAAAGTGTATTGCTGGGGGGCGAACTATTACGGACAACTCGGCAACGGAGAGATCAAAGTTCGCTCCCTCGTCCCCCAAGAAGTGGTGCTGCCATGACCTGCTCGCCCATGATCCGTCGCGCGATCTACGCGCTCCTCGGCGTCACATTCACGGCCGCCTGCGTCGGGGCGTGCTCGTCGGATCGAGGTGGCTTCGTCACCACCGATACGAGGCTCGATGTCGATGCCTCGGCTCCGCCGGACATCCCCGTTTGCGGACGCCAGTGCTCGCTCGATAGTCGCTCGGTCATCGACACCTGCACGGGTGAGGTCCTCGAGACCTGCGACGACGATCTCGCGTGCGGAGCCGCGACCTGCCAGGAGCCATGTGCTGCAGCGGCCGCCGATCGGAGCTCGAACGGGTGCGACTTCTATTTTCAGATGCCCCGGATGGATAAGCAGTGGCCTCCTAGCTGCAATGCCGCGTTCATCGTCAACACGTCCATGCACCCCGCCGACGTGACGCTCGAACGTGGAGGGAAAGCGATCGACATCTCCAAATCGGTCTTCCGCACCACGCCGGGAAGCACGGCGCTGAGCCCTCACGAAGGAGCCATTCCGCCGGGTGAAAGCGTCATCCTCTTCGTTTCCGATGCGCCGCCAGGCTCGGTGCAGTCGAACTTGTACGTCAAATGCCCGGAGGGCGTGACCCCTGCAACCCTCGACGACACGGTTGCCAACAAGACTGGAATCGGCTTGTCGTTTCGTCTGACGACCAACGTGCCGGTGTCGCTGACCTCGATATTTCCGTTCGGCGGTGCCTCATCCTGGGTGCCGAGTGCCACGCTCGTGTTGCCTGTCGCAACGTGGGGAAAGGAGCACATGATCGTCAACGGATGGGGAGCGAGCAAGGCGGGCGCTCCGAGCGTGCAGATCGTTGCTTCCGAGGACGACACCGAGCTCACCATTTTGCCGGTGCGCAACATCCTCGGTAATTCGACAGTCGCGGGTGCCGTCGCGAATGAGCCTGTGAAGTACCGACTGGGCCGTGGGCAGCACCTGCAGCTCGTCCAAGCTGAAGAGCTCACTGGGAGCATCGTCGTCTCGAACAAACCGACGACTTCGTTTGGCGGGAACTCTTGTGCGTACATTTCGACGAATGCCTCTGCCTGCGATATCCTCTCTCAACAGATCCCACCATTCGAGCAGTGGGGATCGGAGTACGTCGCGGTAGGCTACCGGCCGCGTGCGGGCAACGAGCACGAGCCGATGCCCTATCGATTCGTCGCGGCGCGGGACGGGACGCGGCTCGAATACGAACCGGCCATCCCCCCAGGGGCGCCCACGGAGATGAACGCCGGGGAGGTAGCATCCTTCCTTCACGGAACAGGCGATGCGTTCGTCGTCCGGACGCAGGATATCGAACATCCGATCTACGTATCCGCGCACATGACCGGCGGCGGAGGCGACCTCTTTGGCATGACCGATATAAACTACGGCGGCGTGGGCGATCCGGAGTTCGTCAACGTCGTTCCGACTGGACAGTACTCGAACGCGTATAGCTTCTACGCGGACCCCTCGTACGCGGAGAACTCGATCACGATCGTTCGACGCAAGTTCAACGGCGCGTTCAAGGACGTGTGGCTCGAGTGCGCGGGCAACCTGACGACCTGGAAGCCTGTCGGAACGCGTGGCGAGTACGAGTTCACGAGGGTAGATCTCTCGCGCAATTTCCAGCCCGGCGACACGTTCGGCGAGGGTGACGCTGCTACGGTCTGCCGGACCGGCCTACAGCGCATGCGAAGCGAAGGCCCCTTCACCGCCACGCTGTGGGGCTGGGACGCGTGGGCGAGCTACGCCTATCCCGGCGGGACGGCCATGCGAAAGCTCGTCGAGACGCCGCTCGTGCCCGTCGTCAACTGAGAGGTGAGCTGGCGGCGCGGAAGCGCCTTCAGCTCTCGCTCGAGGTGATGGGCAAGCGAGCCGGCGCCAGCGTCGTGAAGCGCACGGCGAACTGATTGCAACGGCAGAGCTCAGCGCGTGAGGCGCACGCACGCGCGCCGATCCTCTAGAGTGGCGCGCCATGGTGGCACGAGTCCGAGCGGCTGCATGGGTGGCCGCTCTCGCGCTCTCCGCGACGCCGCGTGTGGCCGAAGCGGCTCCCGTGCTGCGCATCGAGTGGCCGACCGTGCCCGGCTGCCCCGACTCCTCCGTCGTACTGGCGCGTGCGCGCGCGGCGATCTCGCGGTCGAAGGATGCGGGGGACGTGCGCGCCGTCGCAGAGATTACGCCTCCGGGCGCGGAGGGCGGCTCCTGGCAGCTTCATATCCGCACGCGTACGGTGCTCGGCGCAGGGGAGAGGACGCTCGACGTACCGAGCTGTGATGCGCTTGCGCGAACCGCCGCGCTGCTCGTGGCCATCGCGTCGCTTCGTGCGGAACCTCCATCAACGGAGCGCTCGATCGACGAGCTCGCCCCCGCGCCCGATCGCATCGGAGAGCCCGCAACGCTCGTCGCTCCCCTCGCGCCACTGCTGCGCCCGAAGCGGCCGGTGGATGCGACGATGGCGGCGAGCGCCAAGGAGGACGATGCGCACTTCGTTCCGAGTGCCGGGCTCGGGATCGCGGTCGGGCTCTTCCCGCGCGTCGCACCAGCGGCGAATGTGACGCTCGGTTACGAGGCAGGTTGGCTCCGCACACGCGTCGCGTTCCAGGCGGTGCTTCCGCAAGAGGAATTCGATCGCGCCGTCGGGGCGGAGCTCTCCGCGCTCGGTGCGAGCCTCGACGTGTGCGCTCGGCTCCCCCTGCCCGTCATCCTGCGCGCGAAGACATACGGTTGCGCCGGCGCGACGGTCGAGGGAGTTCGTGCGAGCGGCATCGGCGGCATCGAAGCGCTCGACGTTCGGCGCACCGCGATGATGGCCTTCGCGGGCTTCGGCGCGGAATGGGAGGTCGGCCGCGCCTTTCGGATCGGCGCTGACGCTCGCGTGGGCGGATCCATCGCGCGTCCGGCGTTCTTGATCGAGTCCGCCTCGGACGGCCAGCGCCTCCTTCATCGCCCCGCGGCTGTCAGGGGCGAGGGCTCGTTGACGTTCGGAATGGTCTTCTGAAGGCTGGGCAGGACCGCGCCGGCGCCGCGGGTGCGAAAGGAGGCGCGCACGAAGCGACGCGCGGACGGAGCGGACACGAGCGGGAGCTCGGACGAGCGCGACCGTTTCGTCCACGCAGCAGCGTGGTCGGACGCGCACGCCAGGCCGAGGGCCAGCTCACCAGCGGGATCGACGTCCTCAGGATCAGTGAGAGGTGCGAGGTGGACCGCCCGATCGAAGCTGTCGGAGAACGAATCATCCGAGACGCTCGCGGGCCGCTAGACTCCCGCCCCCATGAAGTCGCTCGCGATCGTCGGTGGTGGATTGACCGGTCTCACGGTCGCGTTTCGTCGTGCGTGCGCCGGCGACCGGGTCACGCTGTTCGAGGCCTCCTCCCGGCTCGGCGGTCAGCTCTGGACCACCCGCGAGGATGGATGGATCGTCGAGCTCGGCGCGGAGGGCTTCGTGGCGCGCAGCGAGGTCGTGCCTCGCCTCGCACACGACCTCGGGATGACGGCCCCCGACGCACCGGGTGAGCGTGACCGCGGAGTCCCGTGGTCGATGCTGCTCTCTCAACACGCGACGACCTCGTATCGCTTCGAAGGCGGCGTGCTCCGCGCGCTTGCGCCCGGTGAGGCGGCCGAAGCGCTCCGATTCCAGGTCGCGCCGTCGGATAAGGGCGCCGGCATCCGGACGTTCGTGGGAGGCATGCAGACGCTCGCCGACGCGCTCGCGGCGTCGCTCGGCGAGCGTGTCGACGTACGCCTCGGGCACGAGATCCGAACCCTCGAGCGGGACGGCGCGCGCGTGCGTCTCGACGGAGAGGCATTCGATGCCGTCGTCCTCGCGACGTCGAGCGCCGCCGCCGCGCGACTGGTCGCACCGCTCTTCGACGCGCCCGAGCTGAGCGAACTCGCGCAGGCCGAGACGCTCTCGAGCGTCACCGTCTCGCTCGGCTACGAGGCAGCGCAGATCGCTCACCCGCTCGACGGCACGGGCTTCGTCGTCGGCGAGCCGTTCGAGGGCTTCCGCGCTTGCACCTTCACGTCGTCGAAGTTCGACCATCGCGCTCCGGACGGATACACGTCGCTGCGCGCGTTCTTCCGCCCCACCGCGGAGGAGCTCGCGAGCGACACGCCCTGGGCGGAGCGAGCAGCGCGGGTCCTCGCGCAGGTGCTCCCGATCGAAGGCGCGCCGCAGCGCACCTGGGTATCTCGCTGGCCGAACGCGCTTCCTGTCTTCGGGCCGGAGCATCGCGACACCGTCGCGCGCATCGAGGCAACGCTCGGCCCGTGGGCGATCCATCTCGCCGGCTCCGCGTTCCACGGCTCAGGAATCGACGCCGCCGTGCGATCCGCCGAAGCGCTCGCGGCCCGCCTCGATTGAGCCCACGCTCTTCGAGCATCGTCCGTCCTGGGCCGATGCCGTTCGCGCGCCGCCGGCGATGAGAACACGGCGTCGTGCGACGCCTTCGTCTACTTCGACGCCGCCAATCCCGAGCGAAGGCTCGCGCCCGACGGCACGGTCAAGCTCGGCATCCCCCAGCACGACTTCGACGCCTGGAAGAGCTGGGAACGCGGAACCCCGGAGCTCGCCTTCGAGATCCTCTCGCCGAGCGACTCCCCGGAACGTTGGACCTTCGAGGAGAAGCTCCTCCGCTACCGCGCCCTCGGTGTGAGCGAGCTCGTCGTCTTCCACGTCGACGGCGCCCCCGGAACACGCCTTCGCGTCTGGGACCGCATCGACGGCGATCTCGTCGAGCGTGCCGTCACCGGCGAATCAACGCCCTGCCTCACCCTCGACGCCTTCCTCGTCGTCGCCCCGGTCGGAGATCTGCCCGCCTGCGTACGCCTCGCCAGCGACCCCGCCGGACGAGACCTCTTCCCCACCGACGAAGAAGCCCGACGAGACGCCGAGGCACGTCTGCGCGACGCCGAGCGACGGATCGCCGAGCTCGAAGCGTCGCGCTCACGCTGAGCGAGCACTTCGCCGTGTCGAATGGGACTCGTTCAGGCAGGCGAGCCGGCACCCAGCGCGGTGCGAAGACGCTGGACGGTGTCCGGTGTCAGCGAGCTCTGGATGAGGCGGGCGCCGGCGAAGCGCGCGAGCTCCCGCTCGAGCGCCTCGTCCTTCACATGGCTCACGAGCAGCGCGAGCGCCGAGACGCCGGGCGAAAGGGCTCCTTCGAGCTCCTTGATCGTCCCGTCCGGGATCCCGATGTCGATGAGCTTGGCCGACAGCGCGCCGAGCCCCGCGCTCACGGCGCCGCCGACGACGGTCCCGACCGGACCGGCGATCAGCGTGCCGAGGAGCGCGCCCCAGAGACCGGAACGCGCGGCGCCTTCCGCGGGCTTCACGTCGATGGTCTCGGTGACGTTGCTCCGTCCCGCCTCGTCCTTGTCGAGGAAGACCGCATCGTGGAGCAGGATGCCTTGCTCGTTCTGGAGACGCTGGAACGCAAGGAACGCCTCACGCGACTTCAACGGCGAGTCGAAGGCAATGACGAGAAGATGATTCGGTTCCGTCTGGCTCATGCTCGCGACATCTTCGTCCTTCACTCCCACAATGCAAGTTCACGCGAACGAATTGGTTGGTGTTTCAACCTTCGAGAGCGCTCATCGGCGAAAAGCGATCTCGACTGCAACATCCAGTGCAACGCCGTGCATGGATCGGTCATCGAACGAGCGACGCGCTCGACGATGGTGACGCCTCGCTTCACCGCGAGCCCGGCGCAGAGGACGTGACGGCTCAGCGCACGAAGGCAACCCACCAGGGAGTTCGCTTCTGGACCGGATGCATCGCGTGCCAGAGGTCGGTGGGAAGAAACAGCGTGTGATTGCAGTACTGGCAGTCGACGAGGCGGGGCGTGCCGTCGGTGAGCTTCAAGTTCGCTCCGCACTCGGGACACGCGAAGCTCACCGCGCGAGTCTGCGCCGGAGGTGGAACGATGACCGGCTCGAAGAACTGCTGAAGGTCCGGATACTCGGAGCGAAGCCACGCCGGTGCGGGGAAGCTCGGCGTCGTGAACGCACACCCGCTGCACGGGGTCGGACCTTCCGTGCCGATGGGACGAAGATCGAGACGGAGCGGGCTACGGCACTGCACGCAGCTCGGGTGCTCCGCGACGAAGCGCGCATAGAGGGGGAGCTCGCTCGTCAGTGCTCCCGCGAGAGCGAGCCGGACCGGGTTCTTGCTCGGGATCGCGGAGTGAAGGCGAAAAAAGAGCCCCGACCAGAAATGCAGCGGGACGGGGACGGTGCTCCTGCACGCCTTGCATGTGAGCTCAGCTCGAAGCCCATGGACCACCATGGGGCTCCCGCACTCGGGGCACTCCGTCCGGGCGTAGATCGCTGCAGTGACCACGGTCGGCGCGTCGCTCTTCGAGAACCACGACATGGCCGCAACTATACGCGAGCGAGCTTCGGGCCGGCGCGATCGCGGCGTGCTTCCGTCCTTTCCTGCACGAGCGACGTCGAACGAGGACGGGCCCGGCGCTCCTCGATTCGTGACCAACGCCGCGAATCGCCTCCACGCCGAACCAGCTCGGAGTCGGCGCCGTGAGCGGCGACGCTCGACACTACCGAGCGGTGCTCACTTGCATTGACCTCCGATTCACGCCCGCCCGTTGGGCGAGCGGGCGTGAATCTCCGGTCAAAGCGAGTTCGTGTGAGCCGACCGCTTCGAACTTTCAGGATCGGCGCAACTGAGTTGCGCCTTAGCTGTGGTGGGCGACGAGCTCGCCGCCTTCGCCGACCTTCACACGCCCGTGCTGGCCTTCGACGTACGGCATCTCGTGCTTCGTGAGGAGCGCCTTCGCCGCCTTGAACGCGAAGCGAATGCCTATGGCACCCGCGTTGTCCCAGAACTCGGCGTCGGTCACGGTCACGCGGATGAGCACGATCGACGGGTCGTCCTTGCCCTTGGTGAACCAGAGCTTCCAGGACGGCCGCCAGAGCTCGTGGATCTTGGAACGGTCGTCGACCAGCTCGGCGGTTCCGCTGAGCGCCACGAAGCGCCTGCGGGACTGGAACGTCACCGATACCCGGGTGTCTCGCCGGATCTCGTCCGACTTCGGTGAGCTTTGTGCGGTCGCGAACCAGATGGTGTTCGACCCCTCGACCGCCGCAATCGACATCGGACGGCCGTGCTCGCGGTCGTCGTAGTGCGTGATGAGCATCCCGGTATCGAACGACTCGAGGAGCGACTTCAGATGCGTCTTCGTGCTCTCACCCATGAGGTTCCTCGCTGGCTCACTGAGCTGATGTGATGCGCACCCCTGATGCGCAGACGGACCGCTCGAGGAGGTGCGAGAGACGTGCCGCAGGTCGCGGCCAAGCACGACGAACGCATGGCCGGCCTCGGCCTTGGCCCGTCGCTCGGCTACGCCGGGAGCGCAGGTGATGGCGGCGCTGTTCGGACGAGCTCATCGCCGCGCGCTCGTGACGAGGCAGGCGAGCCGGGCGAGGCGCGCGCGCTCGGCGAGCTAAGGGAGGTGCGCGTCGACGCCGAGGTGCACGCGACGAGCCCGATGGCGGATCGGCGCTATCGCCATGGCGCCATGCGTGGGAGCTCGACGGTCAGAGATCGTCGACCCGGCGCGGAATCGACGACGATGACGACGACTTGCCGGCCTCGCCGATCGGCCCTTGGCCCCAGCAGCGAACGTCGCGATCGCCGATGACGACGCAGGCGCTCGACTCGCCGACCGCGAGGAGACGCGCGCCCTCGAGATCGACCTTCGCGGGTGCGAGCGCGCTCGCGATGGGAGCGGCGACGGCGCGCGCCGCGCTCGTGCCATCGCCGAGGACGGAGCCGGTACCGGTTCCCCAGCAGTACACCTTGCCGCCAGCGCCCGCCTCGGTCAGCGCGCACGCGTAGCCGTTGCCGACGCCGACGTCGATCACGCGGGCGAGCGCCTGGCCCCCGCTGACCTTGACGTCGAGCGACGCGTCCTGCTGCGAGCCTCCGACCGGATCTTTGCCCGACTGCCCGAGGTTGTTCTGGCCCCAGCATCGCACGCGGCCCATCCCAGTCACCGCGCAGCTCGACGTATCCCCGGTGGAGACTCCGAGGAGGCCGGTCCCGTCGGGAACGGAGACGAGCCTCGGCCGCCCGTCCGTCACTGCGACGCCGCTCCCGATGCCGAGCTTGCCGCTGGCGTTGTCGCCCCAGCACGCGACGGTGTTGTTCTGGAGCGCGCCACACCCGTGATGGCGTCCGAGCGAGACGGTCTTCACGCCGAGCAAACGATCGTCGGCCGGTGCTGGCTGACCGCCGACCGCGAGCACGGGCTTGGGCGCGATCGCGTCCGACTGGCTCGGATTGCCGCGACCGAGCGGGCCGTTCGGGCCGCCGGAGACGTAGCCCCATGTCAGCACGGCGCCGTTGATGACGGCGGCCGAGTGGGCGACCCCGCCGGAGACGCGCCCGATCCCGGCCAGGTTGCTCGGTCCCGTGAGCTTCGGACCAGCGGCGCTCGAGTCCTTCACGATCCTCGCGAACGGCGTGACCTGCGTGTCCTGGCCGTTGTTGCGGGTGAAGTCGCCGAGCTGGTACTCGTTGTTGAAGCCCCAGCATGCGAAGTTGCCCGAGAGGAGCCGCGCGCATGCGTGCCGGTAGGACGCCGCGACTTCGGCAACGCCCGTGAGAAAGCCGCCGCCGTCATCCGCACGGATCGGGATGGGGCTCGGCTTCGGCGTCGACGTCGAGCCACCGCCGGCAAGGAGGTAGCTGCCCCAGCAGCGCATCACGCCCTTCTCGAACACCACGCACGCGACGTTCTCCCCGACCGCGATCGACTCGACCTTCGCGTCATTCGCTCCGGCCTCGCTCGCGCTCGCGTCCTTGGTCGCGGCGTCCGGCGCCTTGCCGCCGTCCGGAAGCGTGACGTCGTCGTCGTCGTCATCCGACGCGCCGCCGCCCGGCCGCGAGCCGGGGTCGTCCGGCGTGTGCGTGCCGTCGCCGGCGTCTCCGTCTCCGCTATCGGCGATCCGGAGCGATGCGCAGCCGCCGAGGAGCAGCACGACCGAAAGCGAAAGCACGTAGCGCATGCTCGATCAGCATAGCGCGTCCATTGCCAGGTGACGCACGCGCCTTCCGCGATGGGTGAAAAGGTGGGAGCATCGTGGCGGTCGAACCGGCCGCAGCACCGCGAACGACCACGAAGAATACAGAAGAAGACGAAGAAGAAAGATGGAGCCCGAAGCGCTCGACGTCGTGATTGTCGGTGCCGGCCTCTCCGGCATCAGCGCCGCCTATCACCTGCAGACGCACCTACCGGAGAAGTCGTACGCGATCCTCGAAGCCCGCGAGGACCTCGGCGGGACGTGGGACCTCTTTCGCTACCCCGGGATCCGCTCCGACTCGGACATGTACACGCTCGGCTACTCGTTCCGGCCGTGGACGAGCCCGAAGGCGATCGCGGACGGCCCGTCGATCCTCGCGTACATCCGCGACACCGCACGGACGTACGGCATCGACCGGCACATCCGCTACCGGAAGCGCGTGGAGCGCGCGCGGTGGTCGAGCGAGCAGGACCGGTGGGAGATCGAAGCGCGCGATGCTGCGAGCGGTGAGCTCGTACGGTACTCCGCTCGGTTCCTCTTCGTGTGCGCCGGCTATTACGACTACGACGAGGGCTACACCCCCGACTTCCCCGGCCGCGAGAAGTTCCGCGGGCGCCTCGTCCATCCGCAGAAGTGGACGCCCGACATCGACTACGACGGCAAGCGTGTCGTCGTGATCGGCAGCGGCGCGACCGCGGTCACCCTCGTCCCCGAGCTCGCGAAGCGCGCGGCGCACGTGACGATGCTTCAGCGCTCGCCGACGTACATCGTCTCGATGCCGGCCGAGGATCCGATCGCCGACCTTCTGCGCGAGCGACTCTCGAGCCACACGGCCTACGGCATCACCCGCTGGAAGAACGTCCTCCTCGGGATGGGCTTCTACAACTTCTGCCGGAAGGCGCCGGGGATCGCGAAGCGGCTCCTCGTCTATCAGATGAAGCGCCGCGCCCGGCACGTGCCGGACGCCGAGACCCACTTCACCCCCGCGTACGATCCCTGGGACCAGCGCCTGTGCCTCGTTCCGGACGGCGATCTCTTCGCTGCGCTCCGCCATGGGACCGCGTCGGTCGTCACCGACCACATCGAGTCGCTCACCGAGGGAGGGATCCGCCTCCGCTCCGGGCAGGAGCTCGAGGCCGATCTGATCGTCAGCGCCACGGGCCTACGGCTCAAGTTCCTCGGCGGAATGCAGCTCGAGGTCGACGGCACGCCCGTCGAGCCATCCGAGCGCTTGGTCTACAAGGGCTCGATGCTCGACAGCGTGCCGAACCTCGCCTTCGCGATCGGCTACACGAACGCGTCCTGGACGCTGAAGTGCGACCTCACGAGCGAGTACGTCTGCCGCCTGCTCCGCTACATGGACGAGCAGGGCTACACGAGCGGCGCACCGCGCAGGAACGATTCGTCGCTCGAGGAGGAGCCGCTCATCGACTTCTCCTCCGGCTACGTCCGCCGCGCCCTCGGCGCGATGCCGAAGCAGGGCTCCCGGACGCCGTGGAAGCTCCATCAGAACTACGCGCGCGACATCGCGCTCTTCCGCCGCGGAAAGATCGCCGACAGCACGATGGAGTTCACGCGACGCGGGCACCGGTAGCCCGCGTCGCGTGTCGCGCCCTCGTCAGCGGCGAAGCTTGCCGTGCGGCGTGCCCTCGCCGTAGCCGGCGGCGGTCTGGACGCCGATCTGCGCCTTCTCGCCGAGCTCGACGATCGTGCGAGCACCGGCGTAGGTCATCGCGGACTGCACACCCGTGATCATCTCGACGAGGATCGCGCCGACGCTCTCCTGGCCTTCGCGGATGTAGATGCGCGACGTCGAGATGCCTTCGCGGAAGAAGCCCTTTTTCGCGCGCTCGAACGCATCGAGATCGGCCGTGCGATCGCTCACGGCCCGGCCGCTCGCCATGCCGTAGTTCTCCTTGAAGAGGTAGCCGTCCTTGTCCTCTTTGACGTCGCCGGGGCTCTCGTAAGTGCCGGCGAGGGCGGTGCCGATCATCACGCGGCTCGCGCCGGCGGCGAGGTAGATCGCGACGTCGCGCGGGTGCCGCACTCCGCCGTCCGCCCAGACGTGTTTGCCGAGGGCCTTCGCTTCGCGCGCACAATGGAGGACGGAGGTGAAGGTCGGGCGGCCCACGCCGGTCTGCATCCGCGTCGTGCACATCGCGCCCGGGCCGACGTTCACCTTCACGACGTCGGCGCCGGCCTCGATCAGCGCTCGCGTGCCCTCGGTCGTGCACACGTTGCCGGCCACGATCGGGACCTTGCCGGCGACCACGTTCTTCACCGCGCGGATCGCCTCGAGCATCCGGCGCTGGTGTCCGTGGGCCGTGTCGAGCACGATCGCCGAGACGCCGAGCTCGCACAGCTTGCCCGCAAGCTGCGGTGCCTGGGCGGAGATGCCCACGGCCGCCGCCACCATCAGCTCCCCGGAGCGATCGAGCGAAGGGCGGAGGAGCTCGAGCCGCACGGCATCCTCGCGCGTGAGCACGCCGACGAGGCGCCCATCGGCGTCGAGGACGGGCGCGGCCTTCACGTGCGCCTCCAACATGGTGAGGAACGCATCGCGGTTCGACACGCCGACCGGGAGCGTGACGAGCTTCCGCGACATCAGCGCCGAGACCGGCGTGTACTGATCGGAGTCGAGGTTCTTGTGGGTGACGATCCCCATCGGGCGCCGCTCCTCGTCGACCACGACGACGAGATCGTGCGAGCGCTTGCGGATGATCCCCTGCACGTCGCGGAGGGTCGCCTTCGGCGAGACCGACAGCGGCGTGTCGTAGCGCGGGTCGGCCGCCTTGATGTGCGCGATGATCCGCTCGGCGGTATCGAGCGCCATGTCTTGCGGCAGGACCCCGAGACCGCCGAAGCGCGCCATCGTCTCGGCCATGCGCTTGCCCGTGACCGCGTTCATGTTCGCGGAGACGATCGGGTGCGAGCCGCCGGGGAAATCGGGCGGCGTGAGGTCCGTGTCGAGGCGTGAGCTGCCGTCGAAATAGACAGGGCTGATGAAGACGTCGTCGGTCGCGAGCTCGAGCTCTTCGTCGCGTTCGGGATGAAGGAATTTCACGATTGAGAAGCCTACACCACGAGCACTGTCCCGCCGCGCGCGAGTCGCTCGCCCCGGACATCGATCGCCGTCTTCTTCGCCACTCCCGCAGCGCCCCGCTATCCTGCGTGCAGTGCGGCGCTCGTTCGGCTTGCCCCTCGCGTGTCTGGTTGCATGGGCGGCCGGAGGCACGACAGGCTGCAGCCCGAAGCGGGACGAGAAGCCGCCGACGACCAAGGAGGCGATCGCAGAAGCAGGCGCGCTCGGCGCTTCGACGCCTGCGCCGAGCGCGGCGAACGTCCCAGCATGCGCGGCGCTCGAGCCGGCGAAGGTCGCGCCGCTCGCGACGTGCGCGGCGAACGTCGTCAAGACACCGGTGCCCGAGATCGTCGACGAGCATCACTCCCTCGCGCCGTTCTTCGATCGACTCGCTGCGCTCGAGCGCGCGAACGCCGCGCGCCCGCTGCGCATCGCGATCTACGGGGACAGCAACCTGACGAGCGACTTCCTCCCCGGCCACCTGCGGCGCGTTCTCCAGACGCGTTACGGCGACGCCGGTCACGGCTGGGTGTCGCTCTCGCGCCCGTGGGGCAGCTACCGTCACGAGGACGTCTCGAACGCCGGCTTCTGGCCGATGTTCAAGCTCTACGCGCCGACGACGCACCTCGCCCACGACAAGCAATACGGCTTCGCCAACATGGCCGCGGAGTCGAGCGAGAGCGGCGCCTCGGCGTGGGCAGGAACGACGAAGGACCCGAAGTCCAAGATCGGCCAGAAGGTCTCGCGCTTCGAGCTCCACTACCTGAAGCAGCCCCGCGGCGGCTCGTTCAAGGTGCAGATCGATCGCAAGGACGTCCGCTCGGTCGAGACACGCGCGACGGCATTCGAGGCCGGCATCGAGACCTTCGAGGTGGACGACGGACCACACGAGCTCCGGTGCGTCGTGCGTGGCGACGGCAAGGTGCGGCTCTTCGGGGCGTCGCTCGATCGGTCACCCGCGATCAGCGACGATGCCCCTGGGAAGCCCGGCATCCAGATCGACTCGCTCGGCGCGGGCGCGCTCAACTACGAGCGGCTCACCTGGGTCGCGAACGACACGCGCCGCGCGCAGCTCGCACGCCGCGCCTACGATCTCGTCGTCATCTGGCTCGGGATGAACGTCATGTTCGTCCCGCCGAACAGGGACTACGCGAAGACCTTCATTACCGAGCTCCAGGCGGCGCTTCCCTCGGTTCCGATCCTCGTCCTCGGCCCCGGCGACACCGTGAAGGAGGGCCAGACGAAGTCCGCCCCGCGGATCGTCGCCGTCTCGAAGCAGATGCGCGAGGTCGCCGCCGAGGCCGGCGTCGCCTTCTGGGACTTCCGCGAAGCGATGGGCGGCGACGGCTCGATCATCGGCTTCACCAAGCGCGGGCTCACCGGCAAGGATCACATCCATTTCGGCCCGGAGGGCAGCCGCCTCATGGGCGACCGCCTCCTCTGCGCGCTGTCGAGCTCGTTCACGGCGCACGCCACCGAACATCCGCAGGCGGGCTGCCGCGCGGCGGACGCAGCCGCGCCTCCACGCTGACAGACGCTCCACCAGCGCCCCGATCCGGTATGGTGTGCCCATGCGCCGGTCTCTGGTGGCTCTCGCTCTCGCCGGGACGGCCGCGTGCTCGTACATCTTCGAGCTGCCCGCGACGAGCGAGATCCCGACGCCGGAGACCGACGCCGGAGACGCCGCGCCCCTCCCGGATGCGCCGCCGCCGTACGATGCGCCGCCGGAGATCCCGTTCTGCGCGAGCAGGACCACCCCGTCGCTCTGGTGCATCGACTTCGACGGCGTTCCTCCTCCCGAGCTCGCGAGCCTCGGGACGGTGCAGGTGACGGACGCGCAGCTGCTGCTCTCGAACGCGGTTGCTCGCTCGTCGCCCCGCTCGCTCCTCGTGAACGTCCGCGACGGGAAGAGCTCCACGGCGTCGATCAAACATGCGCTCGGCTCCGATCCCGAGGGCCTCACACTCTCGTTCGCTCAGCTCGTCTCCGCCTGGGACACGACCGGGGCGCAGCTCGCGGAGATCGAGCTCGCCGGCACGAACGGCACGTGCTTCATCCGCCTCGAGGGCGGCGCCACGGCGTGGTCGTTCACGCAGGTCTGCGAAGCCGGCGGCGTCGAGACGGCGCGTTCGACGACCGACGCCCTGGTCCCGATCGCGCGCGGGCGCTGGCAACGCTTCGCGCTCGAGGTCATCTTCGGTCCGACGCCGAGCGTGACGCTCGACATCGACGGCGCCCGGACGGGCGCGGCCGGAGTGGCGCCGCTCGAGCGCGCGCCCGCCTCGGTGACGATCGGAGCGAAGCTCGTGCCGATCGGAAACGTCACGCTCTTCCAGGACGATGTCCTCGTGACGAGCCCTTGAGCGTCCGCACGCCCTTTCGCTCGTCCGAGCCCTCGGACGCGTAGCGCCTCACCTCGACTTCACGCGAGGCGCTACGTGGAGGGCGCCGCTCAGATCGCGATGGCCACGAACGCGTCGGCGAGCTTCTTCATCGTCGCCGCGGCGCGGGCCTCGGCTGCGGTGAGCGGCTCGTCTCCCACGATCGGCTCGCGGACGTCGAAGTAGAATTTCGCCTTCGGCTCGGTGCCGCTCGGCCGCGCGATGACGCGGCTCCCGGACGCGAGCTCGAACGCGAGCACGTCGCTCTTCGGCAGATCGAGCGGCCGCGTCGTCCCGTCGGCGAGGGTGATGATCTGGTTCTGGAAGTCACGCACGCTCACGACGGTGTGCTCCCCGATCTTCCACGGCGGATTCTCGCGGAGCCGCTGCATGATCGCGCGGAGCTCGGCCAGGCCCTCGGCGCCCTTCCGTGTGAGGTTGAACTGCGAGCTCACGAAGAGTCCATAGCGCCGGTAGAGGCCCTCGAGATGCGCGAGGACGGTCGTCCCCGACGCGCGGAGAACGGCGGCCAGCTCCGCAAAGAGCACCGACGCGCTGATGCCGTCCTTGTCGCGAACGAGCTCGCCGACCGTGTAGCCGAGCGCCTCCTCGAAGCCGAAGACGAAGTGCTCACCGCTGTTCTTCTTCCGCTCGAGCGCCCGGTTCGCGATCCACTTGAACCCGGTCAACACCTCGTCGTACTGCGCGCCGAGCGCGTGCGCGACGACGCCGAGCATCGGCGAGCTCACGATCGACGCGATCACGAGCGGCTCACCAACCTTCGGCTTCGCGGCCTGCTCGAGGCTCTCGAGGCCTCCCGTGAGGAGGTAGTGACCGAGGAGGACGCCCACCTGGTTGCCGGTGAGCTGCACCCAGCCGGTGGGCGATGCGTCGCTCGGGAGGGCGACGGCGAGCCGATCGGCGTCGGGATCGTTGGCGATGACGAGATCCGCCTTGCGCGCGGTGGCGAGCGCGAACGCGAGGTCCATCGCCCCCTTCTCCTCGGGATTCGGGAACTCGACGGTGGGGAACGCGGCGTCGGGCTTCTGCTGCTCCGGGACGGAGACGACGTTGGTGAAGCCGGCCTGATCGAACGCCATGCGCGCGAGCTTGTCGCCGACGCCGTGCATCGGCGTGTAGACGATGGACAGCGTGCGATCGCCGTCGGTCCGCGCGCCGAGCTTCTTCACCTCGGCGAGGTAGGCGCTGTCGAGCTCCTCGCCGAGAATGGTGACGAGGCCCTTCGACTTCGCCTCCTCGATCGCGAGCCGCGGGACGTCCTTCGCCGCCGGGGCGCGCTCGATCGCGCGCGCGATGCCCACGTCGGTCGGCGGGACGATCTGCGCGCCGTTACCCCAATACGCCTTGTACCCGTTGTACTCGGGCGGATTGTGGCTCGCCGTGATCATGACGCCGGCGGCGCACCCGAGCCGCGAGACCGCGAAGGCGAGGAGCGGCGTCGGGACGACGTCGTCGAAGAGCTTCGCCTTGATGCCCGCAGCGGCGAGAGCGCATGCGGTGTCCTCCGCGAGCTCCTTGCTCATCCGACGGCCGTCGTAGCCGATCGCGACGCCTTTCTCCGCCGCGCCCGGCCCACCGGCTTCGAGGAGGTACTGGGCGAGGCCCCAGGTCGTGCGGAGGACGACGGCGCGGTTCATCCGGTTCGGACCGGCACCGATCACCCCGCGGAGCCCTGCGGTCCCGAACTCGAGCGAGCCGGCGAAGCGGTCGGCGAGGTCGGTCTTCGCTGGATCGGGCGCTGCGAGGAGCCCTTCGATTTCCGCGCGCGCGGAGGGGTCGGGATCGGCTTCGGCCCACGCACGGGCCAGCTTGATGACGTCGGCGAGATCCATCTCTTCCGGGTTATCACGGGATGGCTGACGGTTCACGCGTGATGCCGTGCGCTGCGGCGCCCGTGAACGCCGACGGGAAGATGCCCGTGAGCGCCGGTTGATCACGCACCCGCCGGTCCGGATCGCAGCGCGCCAGCGGATCACGAGCGATCGTCGACGATGCGAGCGATCCGCTCGACGACCGCCGCGCGGTCCTCGACCCACATCCCGGGGCTCACACGGAGAACACGCCAGCCGAGACGCTCCCAGAAGCGAGGGCCGTAGACGTCGCGGCGGAGCGCGTCACCCTCGCCCAGGAAGTCGGAGCAGTCGACACCGAGTCGCCAGCGCTCTTCGTCCGCACGCCCGACCGCGAGATCCAGCTTGCCGTGACCGAGCCCCAGGCCACGCTTCGTGCGGAGGCCGCGCGCCACGAGCGCAGCATCGAGCTCGCTGCAGATGCGCTCTCCGACGCGCGCATCGCTCGCACCGTGACGGCGGCCGCCGACGACGCCCTTGCCGCCGCCGAGCTCGCCGGCGTGGACGAGCAGCCGGTCCACCTCGGCAGCGCGGCCGCTGGCATGAGCGCGCACGAGCTCGAGATACGCGCGTAGCAGCTTGGGGCCGACGTGCTTCGAACCGCTCACGTCGAGGTCCTCGGGCTCGACCGACGTCACGACGACGAGGCCGCAACGCGCGCGCGTGACGGCGACGTTCAGGCGCTTCTCGCCGCCCTCGAGGCCGAGCGGTCCGAAGCGCGCATGCACGCGCCCGCCCGCCTCCGACGGTCCGTACGCGAGCGAGAGAATGATGACGTCGCGCTCGTCGCCCTGCACGTTCTCGAGGTTCCGGACGAAGAGCTGCTCGACGACGCTCCGCGCTCGATCGCGCTCGCAGGCACGACGAAAGGCGTCGGAGTGGCTCATCCGGCGGTCGAGGAGCTCGTTGACGAGATCGGCCTGCTTCTTGTTGAACGCAATGACGCCGATGCTCGGCGGCTCCCCGCTCACGTCGCTGGCCAGGAGCAGCTCCGCGACGATGTCGACGACGCGCTCGGCCTCGAGCTCGTTCGTCTGCTCTTGCCACAGGCCCGGGACCCTCACCCACGACAGTCCCTCACTCCGCGCGGGAGCGCGTCGGTCCGCCTGTGGAGCGGTGATGAGGCGCCCGCCGTAGAAGGCCGCATTCGAGAACGCGACGAGCTCCTCGTGACGCGAGCGGTAGTGCCACCGAAGGACGGTCCCGGGAAAGGCGACGCGAGCAAGCCCGAGGATCGAGCTCGTCGCGAGGACGGTGAGCTCGCCGGCGTCTTCGTCGTCGCCCTCCTGCTCCTCGTCGTCCACGTTCGCGCGGAAGAAGTGAGTGGGCGGCATCTGCTGATCGTCACCGGCGACGAGCGCGCGGCGAGACCGAGCGAGGGCGGGGAGCGCCGCCTCGACCGGACACTGGCTTGCTTCGTCGAGGACGACGAGGTCGAAGAGGTCGGCCCGCAGCGGGAAGAGCGATGCGACCGATTCGGGTGAGCAGAACCAGATCGGTCGGACACTCGAGAGCCCGTCATCCCAGTGCCGCTCGACGAGCTGCCGCATCGTCGCCCGGTTCCGCTTCTTCGCCACCTCGGCGGCGAGCTTGCGCACCGCGATCCCTCGCTTCCGATCGGACATCGTCTCGAGCACACGCTGCCGGTAACGCGCGAGCACACCGCGCCCGGCCGCATCGAGGCAACCGTCGAGGTCCCTCGAGAGCTGCTCGAGCAGGTCGGGATCGACGAGCGCAGCTTCGATCTGCGCCGCGGTCCGCCCGCTGCGGCCGAGCGCGATCCACGCGCGCTCGAGCGCGAGAAGGGCGTCGTCGCCGGCGCCGATCGGGACGGCGCTGTCTTCACGCGGCCGCCATTCGCGGAGGAACGCGCGGGTCCACGCCGGAAGGTCGCGCGTGCGGTCGTCGAGACGGACGGCCTCCATGCCGACCTTCTCGGCATCGGCGAGCGCTTCGATCCGTTCACGAGCCTCTACGGTGCGGCCACACGCGGCGGAGCCGACGACGGAGTCGAGGAACGTCTTCGCGAGATCGCCGGAGAGCGCACGTGCCGCGGCCTCGACCTCCACGTAGAGCCGCCCGCGCCGGCGCTCGGTGACCGCACCGAGAAGGAACGGCTGCTCACCGATCGTCTCCGGCGCCTCGCGCTCGAGGTCGGGGAGCGCCCCGAAGTCACCGCCAAGCCCCCTCAGCTCCTTCGCGAGCGTGTGGACGGCGCGGGTGCGGGCGTGATGCGTCTCCAGGACGGAGATCGCGTCGTCGAGATCGGCGAGTTCACCGCGGAGCCCGAAGTCGAAGAGCGCATTGTCGACGGGGAGCTCGTCGATCAGCTCCTGCCACGGGATCGCGCGCTCGCAGAGCCTCCGCGCGGCGGCAGCGAGCGACCGATCCTCCGCGGGCGTGAGGGACATGAGGCCCTTGCAGAGCGCAAGCACCTCGTCGGGACGCTTGCGGAGCGACCACCAGCGCGGGAGGAAGAAGCGATACCAGAGGCTCTCGAGATGCTCGAGCCTCGTGAGATCGGCGATCCAAGCATCGAGCCGCGTGCGCTTCTCGAGCACGAGCTCGGGCGGCGCCTCCTCGAGCTTCTTCCGTGCGCGCTTCAGGCGCTCCATCACCTTCTGCCACTCGCCGTGCACGACGTGGCCGCCGGTCCAGACCCATCCGAGAAGGAACGTGCGGAGCTCCTCGCGGTCGTTCCTCTCGATCGGATCGAGCAAGACGCTCGCCTCGTCCCAGAGCGCGGAGCGCTGCGACGCTGCGAGCGGCGTCAGGCTTCCGCGCGGAAGCGCATCGAGCTCGCGGAGCAGGTCGCGGAGGTTCCGGACCCGCTCGAACACGCCTTCGAGATCGGCTGTACGAAGGCCGCTCCAGTCCCCACGATTGGCGATCGGATGGGGCGCTGCGAGCGCGATCGTCTCTCGCGCAAGGAGCTCGATCGTGGGAACGAGCTCGTGTGCGCCGTCCTCCGTCGCCTCCGCCGCGAGCTCGCCGAGCTCGGGCAACGGCCGCCCGTCGTCGTCGAGCGAACGCTCGAGGAGGCGCGCGAGCCCTGGCTTCGAGCCGTCGCCGGCCATCACGGAGAACGCGGACTGCGCCGCCTCGAGCCGCGCAGAGAGCCGGCCGAGCACGCGCGTGTGCTCGCGGGTCCGGTGCTCGATGTCACGAGCGACCTCGCCGTCTCCCGCTCCTGCGCTCGATCCGCCGAGCTCTCCGAGCGTCCGCGCGACACCTTCGCAGACCTCGGTCCGATCGCGCTGCACGTCGTAGACGATCGCGATCGGCTCGCGGAGACCGACCGACGCGAGCCGATCGGCGACGACGTCCAGCGCGGCGCGCTTCTGACAGACCACGAGCACGCGCTTCCCCTCGGCCACGGCGGCGGCGAGCAGGTTCGCGATCATCTGCGACTTACCGGTGCCGGGCGGCCCCTGGACGACGACGGCGCCCTCGCCTGCGCTCGCGAGCGCCTCGTCCTGGCTGTCGTCCGAAGGAAAGACGCGCCACGCGAGCGTGTCCCCGGCGGTCGGCGCGGACTTCGCGCTCGTCGTCCGGATCGGACCCGAGCTCCCGGCGTCGTCGACCTCGAGGAGACGCGCGGCGACGCCGAGACGCTCGTCCTCATCCCCGTGCGGACCGACGAGCGTGGGGCCAGCAAGCAGCTCGTCGTAGTCGGCGACGATGCTGCTGTCCGAGCGCGGGAAGCGCCCGAGCACGAGATGCGAACGGAGCGCGAACGCACCGAGCGGCGCGCGGTCGCGATCGTCGCGGAGACGCGGCTCGACTCGCTCGAAGTCGGGGAAGGCGCCCGGCCGAGGAGCGTCGAGCTCGAACCCGACGCTCTCCAGGTAGCGGACGATCCCGGCCCAAGTCGGCTCGTCGCATTGGAAGCGGCCGTCATCGTCGTGCGCGAGCATGCCGTCGATCGTGAGCTTCACGCTCGCGAGCCGGACGAGCGCGTGCGCGAGCGACTCGTTGAGCTCCGGCGGACCTAGCGGCTCGAGCATCCACGAGAGGCGTCCGGTCGACGTCATCCCGAGCTTCACGGGATAGAGGAGGAGCGGGGCGCGGATCCAGGTCCCGTCCTTGGTTCGTCCTTCGAGAAACGGCCAGCCCACGGCGAGATCGCGCGTGCCCGTCTCCGACCAGGCCATCGCGCTCGCGTGGGCGAGCGCGGCGACGTCGTGCGTGAAGGCGCGCGCGTCACGCGCCGGCTCGACGTCGCAAAGCGCGACGCCCGCCGCGCCCTCTCTCCCGAGCATCGCGAGGATGCGTTCGAACGCGGGCGCATCGATCGCGTGAAGTCGATGGAGATCGAGCGCGCCGGACTGCGTGGTGCGGGTGAGGCGAAGCGAGCGACTCCGGAGCGATACCGCGACGAGACGCGCGCGCAGCTGACCGAGCCGGCGCCGTCGGCTCTGATCGAGATCGGATGCCGAGCTCCCATCCATCGCGGGGTCGGAGCTTAGCCCGGCGCTCGATCGACCTCCACGGAGAGCTCGAGCATACGCGCGTTGCAAGGTGATTCCCCGCTCCGTCGCCTGGCAGCGCAGGCGTCCCCGCGCTAGAAGCCCCGTAATGGATGAGAGCTCGCGGGGGCGGGACCAGGATCCCCCCGCGTTGCCGGTGGAAGGCGCAGTGCTTGCGTCCGTGCGCGCGGCGCTCTTCTGGATCCATTTCGGCATCGGAGTCGTCGTGGCCGCCGTGGTCCTCACGATGGCGTCGACCGGGACGATCATGGCGTTCGAGCACGAGATCCTCGCCGCCCTCGACGCGCGCCACCGCATCACCGCGCCGGAAGGGACAGCGCAGCTCCCTCCTTCGAGGATGCTCGCGACGGTCACCCCGCAGCTCCCTCCGGGGACGAAGCCGAGCGCGCTCACCGTATATGCCGAACCCGGCGCGCCTGCCCTCCTCGCCGCCAAGGGCAGCGGGTACTGGCTCGTCGATCCGTACAGCGGCGAGATCCTCGCCGAGAGCAGGGCGCGCGCGTTCTTCGCCCTGGTCGAGGACGTTCACCGCAACCTCGCGCTCGCGCGCTTCGACAAGTCGTCCGTCGGGAAGACCGTCACGGGATGGACCGCGGTGGGCGTCGCGTTGCTCGGCGTCTCGGGGCTCTATCTCTGGTGGCCGGCCAAGCGCGGTGGCCCGGGCCGCTTCCGTCGCGTCGCGTTCTTCCGGCGCACGGGCAACCCGGCCGCGCGTGACTTCAACTGGCACAACGTCATCGGCGTGTGGACGGCTCCGGTGCTCGTCGGCATCGCGCTCACGGGGACGACCATCTCGTTCGACGGCGTGAAGAAATTCGTGACCACGACGTTCGGCGTCGCCGCGTCACGTCCCGAGCCGCCGCCGGCGTCCGCGAAGTTCGATCTCGACGAGGCCTTGGCCGAGGCCGTCCGCCGGGTCCCGGAGTGGACGGCCGTCAACGTGCGCTGGCCCGCGCGCGACGGAAAGCTCACGCTCCGCATCCGCACCGGGCACGGCACGCGCCCCGATCAGTGGAGCCTCCTCACCTACCGCGTCGACAACGGCGCGGTCGCCTCCTTCTCGCGTTACGAGGAGGCGAAGACGGGCACGAAGATCCTCGGCTGGGCGCGCTGGCTCCACACCGGACAGGCGCTCGGCCTTCCGGGCCAAGCCGTCGGAGCGATCACCGCCGTCGGTGCCACCGTGCTCGCGGGGACCGGGCTCACGATGGCGTGGCGCCGGATGCGGAGGACGCTCTTCGCGCGGCGACGCGGAGCGAAGGGCACCGCGCAGCCGTCGGCGTGAGCGCGAGCGAGACGCGCGCGACCGAGGAGCGAGCGGGTCGGGGCTCACGCCCCAACCTCCCGCAGCGGAGGGCGTTCGCCCGCGATCAGCTCTCGAGCTGACGCATGCCCGGGGCCTCGCGCCCCGTCGTCGCGACGTACTCGTCGTACGGGCCGCCGTAGACGTGGGGCCCCTTCGGCGAGAGCTCGAGGATCCGCGTGGCGATCGCGCGGAGGAACGCGCGGTCGTGGGACACGAAGACGATCGTACCTTCGTACTGGGAGAGCGCCTTCACGAGCGCGCGCTTCGTCACGATGTCGAGATGGTTCGTCGGCTCGTCGAGGACGAGGAGGTTCGGCGCATCGAAGAGGATCTTCGCGAGCGCGAGGCGGGCGCGCTCGCCGCCGGAGAGGACGCGGATCGGCTTGTCGTGATCGTCGCCGTGGAAGCCGAACGCGCCGGCGAGGGACCGGAGCGTGCCGAGGTTGGTCGTCGGGCTGTGAGCGACGAGCTCCTCGATGACCGAGCGATCGGCCGTGAGCTGTTCCATCTGGTGCTGGGCGAAGTAGCCCATCGTCACCGACGCTCCGACCGTGACCTTGCCTGCGTCCGGCGTCAGCGCGTTCGCCATCATCTTGAGGAGCGTGGTCTTGCCGGAGCCGTTCTCGCCCATCACCGCCCAGCGCTCGGTGCGACGGACGAGGAGGTTCAGGCCGTCGTGGATCGCGCGCTCGCCGTACTTCTTCTTGACGCCCTCGACCTTGATGACGTCGTCGCCGCTACGGGGCGCGGGCCTGAAGTCGAAGGTCTTCTCGATGATCCGGCGCGGCGGCTCGACCTTCTCGATCTTCTCGAGCTTCTTCACGCGCGACTGCACCTGCGCGGCGTGGCTCGCGCGCGCCTTGAAGCGCTCGATGAACGCCTTCTCCTTCGCGAGCATCGCCTGCTGACGCTCGTACTGCGCCTGCTGCTGCGCCGCCGCGAGGGCGCGCTGCTGCTCGTAGAACTCGTAGTCGCCCGAGTAGCTCTTCACCTCACCGCCATCGAGCTCGACGATCTTCTTCACGACGCGGTTCATGACGTCGCGGTCGTGGCAGGTCATGAGGACCGAGCCCTGGTAGTCGCGGAGGAAGCCCTCGAGCCAGAGGATCGACTCGATGTCGAGGTAGTTGGTCGGCTCGTCGAGGAGCAGCGCATCCGGGCGCGCGAGGAGGATCTGCGCGAGCGCGACGCGCATCTTCCATCCACCGGAGAGGTTTCCGACGTCGCCCTCGACCTGCTGCGGCGAGAACCCGAGACCGGCGAGGATCGCCTGGGCACGGGCCTCGAGGTCGTAGCCTCCGAGCTCCTGGAAACGCGCCTGCACGTCGCCGAAGCGCTCGACGGCGTCGTTGAAGCCGGGATCCTCGGGATCGTTCAGCTTCGCCTCGAGCTCCTTCATCTCCTCGCCGAGCCGACCGGCCTCGCCGGCGCCGGAGAGCGTCTCCGCCAGGACGCTCCGTCCCTTGAGGTCGCCGACGTCCTGCCGGAAGTAGCCGATCGTCGTGCGCTTCGGCCGGTCGACGAGGCCGTCGTCCGGCTGCTCCTCGCCGGTGATCAGGCGAAAGACGGTGCTCTTGCCGGCGCCGTTCGGCCCGACGAGGCCCACCTTCTCGCCGTCACCGAGGTGGAAGCTCGCTTCGAGGAAGAGGATCTGGCCGCCGTACTGCTTCGAGACGTTCGAGAACGAAATCATGGGAAAGCCTGCGCTCAATAGCACGGCCGACCGATCGATGGAGCGCGACTGCGACCGAGCCCTCGCTCCGGCTTCTGGATTGGAGCGGGCCTCCCGGGCGTATGCTCATCCGCATGCAGCGGACGCTCGCCCTCCTCCTCGTGCTCCTCGTGCTCGGCTGCAAGAAGAAGCCCCCGGCAGAGCCACCGGACGCCGGGCCCACGGCGAAGGCCGTCGCCGATCCGGGCGCGATCGCCGGCAAGGGCCCGAGCGACGCCGGCTCGCCAGGCCCGGCCGCGGACGGCGACGCCGGCGCGAGCACGACCGTCACGAGCCCTCCCCTCCCGCTCGCATCGGACGACCTCGAGCTCGTCGCCGTCGGCAAGAGCTGGGGCTCGAAGATCATCTGGCTGAAGATGCTCGGCTCGCGCGTGTGGCTCTCGGGGCGCAACGTCGACGCGTACGCCGACGGCGACGGCCCGCTCGTCCCCGGGCCGGACATGCTGAAAGGCCTCCCCTACAAGCCTGGCGTGCACACGCTCGACGTCGCCGGGATCCATCCTCGGCTCTACGTGCTCCGCGCGAAGGACGTGTCGTCGCGTGTCGAGTCGCCTGAGCCGACGGTGTTCGTTCATCACGAGAATGGCTGGAGCCAGGCAAAGCCGCTCGACCTCATCTCGTACCCGCATGCGTTCGTCCCGTGGGGTGACGGCGTCATCGTCGTCGACTCGCAGATCCACCTGAACGCCGGGCCGTACGACAACGAGGAGCGTCCCGGGACGACGCTCCTCTACGTCGACCCCGACGGGAACGTCGGCGCGCCGAACGTCACGCTCGATCGCCGGTTCCTCGCGTGGGCGGCGGCGTCCGACGGAACGACGCTCTCGCTGCTCGGCACCATGGGCGATCCCAAGCGGGACGAGCCGTTGACGAACGGGCTTCACGTCGCCCGCGGCACCGCAAAGGACAAGCTCTCGGTCCTCCTGCTCGCCCCGAACGCGCAGGCGGGCATGGAGATCTACGGCTCGAAAGTCGCCGAGCTCGGGAGCGTCGCCTGGGTGACGCCGCCGCGATCCGTCACGATCGAGGAGACCTGGAAGCCGACACCGACGACGGTGTTCCGGGTCGCAGATGGAAAGTCCCAGCCCAAGAGCGCGTGGTCCGGCGACGACTGTCACGTGCAAGGAGCGGCGTTCGTCGAGACGACGCTCTTCGTGATCCGCGAGTGCTTCGGCTCGGGTGAGGCGCCGTCGCTCGTGCGCATCAGCCCCGACGGCAAGCGCGAGCGCGTGAAGCTGCCGATGCTCGCGAAGAAGGAGGGCGGCTCGTTCCGCGTCGCGACGGCGAGCGACAAGGTCCCGTTCCGCTGCGACCCGAAGAAGCTCCACGTCCGCGCGCCCGCCGACCTGTGGATCGAGGCGGAGTGCGGAGGCGAAGGCGGCGGCATCCCCGCCGTCTTCCGGCGCGGCCACGCGCAGGAGGCGGTGACGCTTCCATGAGCCGAGCTGCCGAGCGCAGGCACGGAGAGGCGTGAAGGAGCGCATCGCCTTCGTCGCCGTGGCGATCGCTGCGTGCACGAGCATCGTCGCCGAAGGCCAGCCGGCGCCGCCGATGCCGGGGCCGGCACGCGCCGGCTACGTGCGCGGCACGCGCGCCGAGGACGACGCTGCCTGCGTGAAGTGCCACCGCGCGGAGGCGCGCGACCACGAGGGCTCGCTCCACCGCGCCAGCTTCGACGACGCCTCGTTCCAGCGCGGCTACCTCGTCGAGCCGAAGGCGTTCTGCCGCTCCTGTCATGCGCCCGAGTCGGAGCCGAGCCGGGAGCCCGACGCCTTCGCGCGCTCGCATGGCGTCGCCTGCGTCACGTGTCACAAGCCCGATCCCGCCGGCCCCGTATTGAGCTCGCCATCGGCGAAGCCTTCGCGGGCACCACATGCCACGGCGCGCATCCCCGACTTCGGCACGCGGGCATGCGCGAGCTGCCACGAGTTCGCCTTCCCCGGCGGCGAGGCGCTCGGCGACGAAGGACGGATGCAGAAGACGATGTCGGAGCACGCCGCGTCCTCCGCGCGCGATCGATCCTGCGCCGACTGCCACATGCCGAAGGACGAGACTGGACGGAGCGGCCACCGCTTCGCCGCCTCGCGCGATCCGGCGCTCCTCGCTCGGTCGGTCACCGTCGACGTCGCCCGCACGCCGGAGGGATTCCTCGCCTTCACGGTAAGGGCACGCGACGTCGGGCATGCGTTTCCGACCGGCGACCTGTTCCGCCGCCTCGTCCTCCGCGTGCACGGACCACGCGGCGTGATCGAGCGACCGCTCGAACGAACGTTCAGCGCTCGCAAGAACGAGCACGGTCGCGTGGTGCGCTTCGAGACGAGCGACCGCCGCCCGGCCCCGGAGCAGCGTGTGCTCGTGCCGACCGTGGCAGCCCCCGGCACGCGCTACGAGCTCGTCTACCAGCGGCTCACGGGCGTCGGCCAGACTCCCCCGTTCGCCGTGACGGTCGAGGACGAGATCGAGCTCGCGCGCGGCACGCTGTGACCGCGGATGAACACGCGAATCGATGGCGCTGCGAGAGCCCTCTGCGAACACTTTCGGGGCAAGGCGGACTTTGCCGACCTTCGACGATTCTTGAACACCTGCTCCAAGGCGAACGTGAATTGATGACGACCGACGAGCTGATGCATGCGCTGATCGACCGTGGAGCCCGTCCACGTGCTCGGAGAGCCGATGCTGATGACTTCGGAAGGAGCGAGGATCTCGACCGCCTCCGGGCACAGCTCCGACTACAGCTCTTCGGAGTCGGTACTCGAGGAGCTGGCGCGACGTGCGAGCGGAGGCAATCCGCGGGTTGCCGCAGAGGCGCCGTTAGCCCGACTGCAGACGGTGGGGTAGAGGTCGTGTCATGAAACCCGTCCTCTACGTCGGCAATCGGAACTACTCGTCGTGGTCGCTTCGGCCTTGGCTCGTTCTCACGTGGGGTGGGATCGCCTTCGAGACGCGCGTGGTCGCGCTTGGTGGTGCTGGTTACGGGAAGCGGCAGATGGAGTCGGTGCTCGCGATCTCGCCGAGCGGGACGGTGCCGGCGCTGCACGTGGGAGACGAAGTCGTCAGCGACTCGCTCGCGATCTCGGAGTGGGCCGCAGAACAGGCCCCCGGCCTGTGGCCGTCCGATCCGACAGCGCGGCTTCATGCGCGCGCAGCGACGTGCGAGATGCACTCCGGCTTCCCCGCTCTCCGCGCCAATCTCCCGTGCAACATCCGCCGGCGCGCAGCGCCGCGCGAGCTGTCCGAGGACACGCGCCGCGAGGTCGCTCGCGTGGAGGCGCTGTGGACGTCGCTCCGCGCACGTTTCGGCGAGCAGGGCCCCTACCTCTTCGGCTCGGCTCCGACGATCGCAGATGCATTCTACACGCCCGTCGCCACTCGGTTCCGGACCTACAGCGTCGCGCTCTCGGAGGAGGCGCAGCGCTACGCCGATACACTCCTGTCGAATCCGGCCTTTCGGGCGTGGGAGGCAGAAGGCAACGCCGAGCCGTGGGCGATGGACGCCTGGGACGACGCCTGAGCCGTATCCGTTCGCGATGACGCGATGAGCGGCGAAGCGCGAGTCGTTTCGCCTCGGCTTCGTCTCCGGCAGCGGGGCTCGCCTCGTGGGGCACCGAGCTCCGCATCGCCACCGGAAGGCGAGCGAATGCGTGCATACCCCGAGCAAGGCGTCCCCGGGCGACAGCGACGTCGAGCCAGGGGCGGCGAGCGCCCGGGGTCGGAAGGCGCGGGGGCGCCGGGCGGAGCGCCGACCGATAAGCGCCGCGACGTGCCCTAGGCCCATCCCACGCAGTCGACCGTTCGACGCACCGCAAGGCTCGACCCGACGAGAAAGCAAACAACATGCGTTGCTCGAGGTCCTCGGGGTAACCGCTCGTTTCCGTGTCCGATGACGATTCGGATTTCTCGCTCGACGCACTCGGGACGCTGACCGGCGCGAAAGCGCGGGTCGTCTCGACCGGGGCTTGCTGGCTACGAGTCGCGTCCTTCGTGCGCGGAAGGCCGTTCGACGCGATCGAAGCGTCGGTCGCCCGCAGGGGTTCCGGTGAGCCGCGATGACCTGACCGGCGCCCGAGGTCTTCGGACGCGGTTCATCTACCGGATGCGTCGCGGCGGCTTCTCGAGCTTTCCCCGACGCTGCGGGACCCGGCCTGCTTCAGGACGAGCGGCTGCGAGAGCGAGTCGAGCCCTCGAGCCGATCGTCCGCCAGTCGCCCGGTCCATGTTCGATGGCGATTTCCGAATTCGCGCTTGACGTCATTGGAGACGATGACCGGAGCAAAAGCGCGGGTGATCGCGTCGACCGGGCCGTGCTGGTAGAGAGTCTGCGTATTCCGTGGCGATCGTGTACGGAAGGCCTCGCGACGAGATCGAAGCGTCGGTCGCCCGCCGGGGTTTCCCGTGAGCCGCAATGACCTGACCGGCGTCCCGCGACGTTGCGGGGGGGCCGGCCTGCTTCAGGACGAGCGGCTGTTACATCGTTTGCAGCTCGAGAGAGAGAGTCGTGCCCTCGAGCCAATCTTCCGCCGGTCGCTCGATCCATGTTCGATGACGAATTCCGAGTTCGCGCTTGACGTCATTCGAAAGGATGACCGACGCAAAAGCACGATTGGTCACCTCGACCAGGTCGTGCTGGCAAGGAATCCCGTTCTCCGTGGCGATCGCGCGCGGAAGGGCTCGCGACGTGATCAGAGCGTCGATCGCCCGCGGATGGGGCCTTTCCGTGAGCCACGAAGGTGCATGTTAGAAGCGCTCATGGACAAGCTGGGGGATCTGTCCGACGAGGACCTGCTCGCACGTCTGCGCGGGCATGTCGGCAAGGGCAACGTCTGGTGCGCGCAGCTCATCGCGTACCTCGTCGAGGTCGAGGAGCGGCGCCTCGATCGAATTCACGCGTGCTCGTCATTGTGGGACTTCTGCACGCGCAAGCTCGGGATGAGCGAGAGCGAAGCGCACCGTCGGATCGCAGCGGCACGCGCCGTCCGGCGCTTCCCTCAGGTGCTCGGCTACATCGAGCGGGGCGTGATCCACCTCTGTGCTCTCTACGCGCTGCGGAAGCACCTAACGAGCGTCAACGTCGACGAGCTGCTCCGCGAAGCGTCCGGCAAGAGCACGCGGGAGGTCGAGAAGATGGTGGCCGCGCGCTTTCCTCGTCCGGACGTCCCGGCTTGCGTCGAGCTCGTCGCGGCGCAAGCGCCGCTGTCACCGATATCGCCGGTGTCCGTCGCAACGCCGTCGCCGGTGTCCGTCGCGATGCGCTCCGATTCAGTGCCGGCGTGGTCTCTGTCGCTAGCGGCGCCGCCCGCGCCCGGACCTCGGCAGCGGATCGAGCCGCTCTCGGCGACGAGGTACCGAATCGAGCTCACCGTGAGCGCCACGACGAAGGAAACGATCGACCGCATCAAGGACCTGATGCGCCATCGCAACCCGAGCGGCGATCTGGAGACCATCCTCGACGCATCGCTCGCGCTGCTTCTTGCCCAGCTGGAGAAGGAGCGGCTCGGCAAGACGCCTCATCCACGAGGCAGGAGGCGTAAGCCGGCCGAGGCGACAAACGCATGCTCCTCGTCCACCTCGACACATGTCTTGAGCACGACTCGGGATCCGACCGCGCCCGTCGATGTGGGGGCGACGGCGGACGATCCGGTCGCGCACGTGCGCTCGGAGGTCACGATGCGCGCCCCGCACGGGCGCGCACGTGTGGGGACGGCGGCGGGCGATCCGGTCGCGCACGTGCGCTCGGAGAGCAAGACGCAGGATCCAGGCGCGCACGTGCACGCGGACACGGTCAGCGGTAACCAGGGAGTGTCGGTAGCCGCGCCTGCGAATGCCGAGCCGAAGACGGCGGAGCCGGCCATGTCCACGCCTGCAACGAAGGCGGCGCGGAAGGACTCTCGGTATGTCCCGAGAGAGCTGCGGCGGGAGGTCTTCGAGCGAGACGGCAAGCAGTGCACCTACGTGGGCCCCGACGGCGATCGCTGCCCCGCCCGCGGGTACCTCGAGCTGGATCACATCCGCCCGAAGGCCCACAGAGGGACGGAAACGGCAGCCAACCTGCGGGTGAGGTGCAGAGCGCACAACGCGCTCTACGCCGAGCAGGTCTTCGGCCGCGCGCACGTCGCGGGCCGCATGCACTTGCATCATCGCAAGTTCGCGCCGCCGGCACCGACCTCCTTCGAGACCTCCGCCCGAGGTCTGCGGTCCCCGGGCTTTCGCGAGCCCGAAGTGCGTCGAGTGCTCGCGACCCTCGCGAAGAAGCGCGACATGGAAGCCGCTCCCGTCGAGACGATCCTGCGCGAAGCGCTGCTCGTCCTCACCTAGCCGTCGCCGCGGAGCAGCGGCCGCCCTGCCCGACCGCATCACGCGAGCGCGCCGGTGCTTCCCCTCGCAACGCGTTGGCCCCAGGCTCCGGTCGTCGTCGATGGCCACCTACTCGATGCACTCACCGGTGGCCGCCCCGACGAACGGACTGCACTTGTTCATGTCGTCGTCGTTGAGAGAGCTGCCCGAGCAACCGCCCGTCCCGTTCAAGACCACCCGCCCCGCGCGTCGCCCCGCCGCTCGACGACGGACGATGCTCCGTCGTCAGGGAAGGATCACGACGGGCTCGCAGCGCGCCTCGACGCCGTCGGTGACGTCGCCGGCGTGGATGCGCATGCCTGCAGCGACCGTGTTCGCGCCGCAGTCGAACGGGCCGACGGCCGTTGCGCTCGTTGCCCCGATGCCACCGGCGACCAAAGCAGCGGCGCCAATGGTGACGGTGAGGTTCGAGTAGCTGAGTGGCGCGCAGACGATCTGGACGTACGCCGCGAGGTCGCGCACCGGAGGGAAGTCGACGGGCATCGTGTTGCCCCGAATGCCGACCACGACCTGGTTTGCCGGACAGATCACCTGCGTGACACGTGAACCGGGGGCGTCGGTGCCCCGGGCATTGGCCACATCGGGAACCCCGACTCCCGGACCGATGGAGATCACGGTCTCGCCGCCGCTCGGGAGCTGGGGCGTACCGCACAATGTTCGCACCTTCGTCAGCACGCCGTCGTAGAAGCCGCGGGCAGCTCCACCTTCCAGGCCAACGACGAGCTGACCTGCGGGGCAGCGATCCTCGTACAGGCTGCCGCCAACCGTCCCGATCCTACCGGAGTACGAGACGTCGACCGCTCCGTCGGACGCGTCTGCTGCATCGGCTGCGTCCGCACCGGCGTCGGCGTCAGTATCGGCATCCATCGGATCGCCAGCGTCGAAGCCCGTCGTACCTCCTCCATCGAAGGGAGAAAACGACCCGTCGAGCTGGAAGTCGGGTCCGCGCCCCGATGACGGGTCGGCCTCGCAGGCGGCGAGACCGCCCATCACCGACAAGGCCATTCCGGAGACGCAGAGGCAGAGCACGGAGGTCTTCATGGCAACCACTTGTCTACACCCATCTCGTCACCGGTCCCGTCACCCTTTTGCAGGTGGATGCGAAGGCCTGGCGATCCGGTGTGCGGGTGATCCACGGAGGAACCCGCGTACGATCCCGAGGACTGGGCCTCGAGGAAGCCACGGAGATGGGACTCGGCGGCGGCGTACCGCTCGCCTCGCACGAGAAGTTTGCGCTGCTCGAGCGGCGACGTGGAGGTCGGCGGCGCCCCCTCCCCGCGGAAAACATCGACGCTCTCGCGCTGCGACCTGCTCCGATGCCGTGAAACGATGGCAGAATGCGCATCGATGGCAGTGGAATCACCGCACCGCCCCGGCACCGACCACTCGGGGCCGACCCGCCTCGGTCGTTGGGATGTCGTCGCCAAAATCGCGAGCGGCGGCATGAGCAGCATCTATCTCGGCCGCCAGGTGGAACCCGGCCCCGATCCGCACGAGCCTCGCATGGTTGCACTGAAGGTGCTTCGGCACGAGGTGCGCGACGATCCACGCGTGATCAAGATGTTCCTCACCGAGGGACAGCTCCTCGTTCGCCTGGTCCACCCGAACATCGTGCGCACGCTCGAAGTTCACGTCGACGACGAGCGCGGCTTCATCGCGATGGAGCTCCTGCTCGGTCAGTCGATCGCCGCCATCCAGGATGCATGCGTCGAGCGCGGTCTGCGACTCAACCCGGAGATCGCCGCCTTCTGCGTCGCGCGCGTCGCGGACGCGCTCCAGTACGCCAACGAGATCACCGACGACGACGGCCGCCCGCTCGACATCATCCACCGCGACGTGACCCCGCAGAACGTGTTCGTGTCGTACGCGGGTGAGGTCAAGCTGATTGACTTCGGAATGGCCAAGATCGTGGACGGCAGCATCACCGGGCCGAACCTCCTCGTCGGCAAGCTCCCGTACCTTGCGCCGGAGCAGATTCAGCAGATGCCGCTCGACCACCGCACCGACATCTTCGCGCTCGGAGTGACGTTCTGGGAGCTGCTCACGGCGAAGCGACTGTTTCGCCGCAACACCGACGAAGAGACCATCGAAGCCGTCCGCTCGGGCCGCATCCCCGACGTCCGCGAGGTGGCGCCGGAGGTGCCCGAGGAGATCGCGCGCATCGTCGCGACGGCGCTCGAACGCGATCGGGACAAGCGCTACTGGTCAACGTCGGAGCTCGCCTACGACCTCGACGCGTTCCTCGTGCCAGACGTTCAAGCCGGCATGGGCGAGCGCTTGTCCGCGCTCGTGCACACGCTCTACCCCGACGAATACGCCGAACAGCAAGGCTGGCTCGTGCCGCCGCCGGGAAGCTCGCACTCCGTGTCGTTGCCGCCCGCGCCGCCCGCGCCTCCCTCGTCCCGATCCGGGCTTCCGCCGATGCCGCCGTCCTCCCCGAGCCTCTCAGAATCGGTGCCGGTTCGGCGCTACACGCTGCCTCCGATGAATCCGCCGCCGCGCTTCGGAGCCGCCTCATCGCGACCGTTCCTTCAGCCTGCGGCGCCGAACGACGACGACACTTGAGAGAGCCGACGCAACGCCGGCCTCGGTGAGTGTCGAAGACGTGGCTTCGGCTCCAGACAATAAAAGCTGCAAAATCATCGGATCAGGGACAAACGACCCCGGGCAAGGTTTCTTGCAATGGGCGGCCCCTTCCATCGTCGGTATCTCACCGAGCGAGTCGCTGCAGGGTGAATCGTCACCACGCCGCGATGGGGATGGAGGGCACGATCATGAACAAGATTTCGATTGTCGCAGTGGGGCTTCTCGCTGGTCTGCTCGGGAGCGCGTGTGCCGTCTCGGCCGACGGGACGAGCGAGCCGGAAGCCGAGAACCTGGGAGCGCAGTCTTCGGCGCTCGTGACCACCGTGGGCTCGGGCTACGCGTGGGTCCTCGCGAGCGGCAGCTTCGGCGGTGGCTGGAACTCCACGAGCGGAGCGATCACCACTTCGAAGCTCGGGACCGGCCAGTATCAGGTCGACTTCGCTGGTCAGTCGTCCACCAACGCCAATGCGCAGGTCGTTGCGTACGGCTCCAGCAGCACGCGCTGCAAGCTGGTCACGAACGCCGTGGGTACGACGTACACGCGGTGGCTCGTGCTCTGCCACGACGCCGCAGGCGCGTTGACCGATAGCGCCTTCAACATCCTCACCGACCACCGCACGGGCAGCGGCTCCGCGGGCAGCGCGTACCTCACCAGCTCGATGTCCGGCTCGGTGAGCGACTCGTTCAACTCGGGCGGCGGGACCAACACCGTCGCCGTCGATTCGACGGGCGTCTACACCGTGACGATGCCCGGCTTCACGAGCGCGAATTCCTCGGTTCACGTGACGGCGACGGGCCTCAACGGTAATCGGTGCCAGGTCGGGTCGTGGGGGCTGACCACCGTCCGCGTGAGGTGCTTCGACGCGAGCGGAGCGCCGGCGAACACCGGCTTCAGCATTGCGCGCCGACCGAGCTCGCTCATCGACGGGCAGATCGGCGGGCACGGATGGGTCAGCGGCGGAACGTTGCCGTCCGGATACACTCTGACGACCGGCAGTTGCCCGAACAACATCCCGCAGCCGATGACGCTTGCGGCGAGCGGTAACGACATCGTGATGACGCTCCCCGACGCCACCTTGCCGCCCGGCGGCGGCTGGCCCGACGTGATGCCGATCGTGACCGCCTACGGCTCGGGCACCAACACCTGCAAGGTCGTCGGCTGGGGCGTGAGCGGAACGACCGCGAGCGCGACGGTGCGCTGCTTCGACAACGCCGGCGTCCAGGTGAACGCGTCGACGACGCCGTTCACCTTCACGTTCACCAGCAAGCACTTCCCGTTCTGCTGAGCGACGGCGAGGAATGATCTGAGTCGCCGGCGTAGCCTCGACGGGTTACGTCGGCGGCCGCTCACCGACGAGCCGACCACCTTCAATACAGGCGGCGGATCTCCTCACCGTCGTGCAAGTCGTCGACGGTCGCGTAGCGAGCCGCGAGATCGAGGCGCAGGTAGCGCCTGTTCTCGCGGGGAGCTCCGAAGACGACCGGACACAGTTGATGCCGGCCTTCCTTGAAGAAGCCGGTCTCGTCGCGATCGTGGCCATGGACGACCACACCGAGCTGCAACCCCGACGAGGCGGAGACCTGCTCGAGCATCGTCCGCGACTTCTCGTCGGGCTGACCGTACGCCGTGAGAAGCGCGCGCATGACCGTCCGCTCGGCGTAGCTCATCTCCGCGATCGCCAGCGGGATCGTGTCGAGCGCTGCGAGGTCGGAGAGCGAGTCGTCCGGCGAGCCGTGCGTGAGCAGGACGCCGCACGGCGCAGCAACGGCGAGGAGAGCGCCGGAGAGCACGTCGCGAAGGCGATCCCGCGCGCCATCATCGAGAGTGGCTTCGAGCGCGAGGACCTCGTCGTCGTGGAACTTGTGCGTGTGCGGCCCGCCGACGTGCCCGTGATCGTGATTGCCGAGGACGAAATGCACGTGGCCTGGCGCCTCGACGATGAGCCGTCGAATCGCGTCGACGATCTCCATCGATGAATCTGGGTAGTCGTAGAGCTCGGGGCGCTCGCGGCGCGCGCCCTCGTCAGGTCCGTGCACGACGTCGCCGAGGATGACCCAGTGGGTCTCCGGCTCGCGTGCGCGCTCCTCCCGAAAGATCGTCTCGAGCCGGGCGAAGTCTTCGCCGTTCCCATGAACGTCGGTGTTCACGAGCAGCACACCATGGTCCGGCAGGAAGAGATGTCTCGAGCGCAGCATCAACGCCGTTCGCTCATCCGCCTGCCGTAGGCGCGGGGGAACGCGCCACGCTGAGCTCGTGGGCGCGACGGGCGACCGAGTCGTCATCGACGGAGAGGAGCTCCGCGGCCGCCATGTCGGGGCCGAGGATGCAGCGCCGCCGGAGAATCTCCTGCTCGACGCGAACGAGGCCCGAATCGACCGCATTGGCGATGGCCGGCGCCTCGAGCTCCGCGTGATTCGCGATACCGGTGACGCGGATGCCCGAGCCACCGGGCTGCGCGTAGGCGCGACAGCGGACCGTCGAGATCTTCGGTCCCTTGGGAACCGAGATCCAACCGATGCCCACGGTCGCGAACATGGCGAGGCCGACGAGGGACGACGCCATCGACTTCGCGCCGCTGCCGATGTTCATCGGAAGTGAGAAGTCGAGCGTCATCACCGTTCCATCCCAGTGCTCGCCGACGGGCTGACCGAGCACGTAGGGCAGTGCGGCGCGCAGATCGCCGAGCGACAACGGAGAGAATGCCCAACCTTGGCGCTCTCCGCGCCCCCACTGCTCGTTCTGGTGCTGAAGCACGAGGCGGGCGTGAAGATCGCCGGCAACTTCGGGCGTGAGCCCCAATCCGTCGACGCACGTGTGGAGCACGCGGTCTCCGAGCAATGGCGCGTTCGGTGGACGAGGATCGTGACGCTGGTGCGGAGGCATCTGGAGCACCGTCATGAAGAAGCGGTGCACGGCGTCCGCGGCATCCGCCGCCGTGATGAGCGTGATCTCGCGCGGGCCCAAGCTCGTGGCGAGCACGAGCTTGCGCTCGAGCAAGCCGCGCTTGGGCGTCACGTTCTGAATGTGCGCGTAGGGCACGTTGAAGAAGTCGTTCGGTGAGCTCGCGGCTTCGTTGCGAACGTGCACCGCGCGGTCGGTGAAGACGACACCCTCGTCGCCTTTGCCGAGCGTCGTTTCGTCGATGACGGCGAGGAGCTCTTCACCGCTCGGGTGGTCCATGCCGCGGGAGAAGAGGCGAATGCCCTCCCGCTTCTTGCGGCTGACGCCCCAGGGGGTAAGGACCTTCGGCGCCGCGTGGAGCACGTGCAGGGCCGCTCGAGTGACGGGGCCGCGCAGCGCGAGCTCGGCCGGCGCCGACGTGCGCTCCCCGTGGTTCCAGGCGACGACGATCTCCACCATCCTATGGAGTGCGCCGCGTGCGTAGTCCTGCGTGAGCTGCGGCACGGCAAACGGGCCGTTCGGCGTGTCGATGAAACCGGCTTCGTCTTCGCCGTTGGGATAGTGCGGGCCGCCGCGGATCAGCGAGAGATCCAGGCGCTGACCGTCGGCGAGCGAGTAGAGCGCGTTCGTGGTCAGGAGGATCCCGACCTTCGCGCTCTGCATGATCGTATCGTCGACGAGGACGAGGGGATGCTCTCCGTTGATCGGAAAGCGCAGCTTCGCGAGGCGATCGGGCGTCGGATGAACCTGCACCTCTTGCGGGAGGCCGGTGAAGTTCTGGCGTACGTATTCGTAGAACGGCAGCTCGGGGCCCACGACGCGGTAAGGCATCATCGAACACGCGAGGCTACGACAGAAGCGCTCCGCTTCGCTCGCCCCACTCAGCGACAGCGCTGCGCGACGCGCGCCCACCGCAAGCCTCTCCGAAGGCGGCCACACACGCACAGCTCTACGAAGGGCAGAAGCGCCACTCGTGAGGCGCAGCGCCCGCGCCCGCCACTGATCTGTCAACGATGTCCTGTCCCGTTCCGCGATCCAGCCTGTTCCCGTTCCCTTGTATCTGGCGGGACGGGTTACAGAGGGCTCGCCAAGGCAGAGAACGGCAGACCGACGTTCCCAGGTTCTCGCAGGCCGCGGGACAGCAGGGTCGCCGTTCTCTAGCCTCGGCTTGAGCCCCCGTCTCCGCGACATCGCCCAGCCACATGAGCGCGCCGCCGCCGGGCTGGGCGAAGGGGCCGCCGCCTTCGGACGAGGGGGCCACGCCCCGAGCTCGAGCGCGATCCCTCCCAGCTCTACCGTCGAGCCTCTCTTCGCTGGATTTCGCCGTATAGGGGCATCCAAACGCAAGGCTCGCTATAGTCTGCCCCCCATGCTGGCGTTCGCGCTCCGTCGCGCGATCTGGGCAATCCCGACGCTCTTCGGCGTGAGCCTCGTCGTGTTCTTGCTCACGACGTTGCTCCCCGACCCCGAAGCGGAGGCCCCGATCGCCTCCGGGGACGTCGGCGCGCGGGTCCGCCTCGAAGAGCTCCGCCGCGCCCGGTTCCTCGATTTGCCGCGCCTGCTCAACGTGGCGCCGCGCGACGTGCGGGTCACGGTCGACGAGTGCACCGCCCACCTCGTCGTGGGGGACGTCGACGCCAGGTTCTGCGAGGAACGCATCGCCCGCCTCGGTGGGGCCGCGCTCCCGCATCTCCTCCCTCGCCTCGACGACATCCCGCCGGCCGAACGGGGACGGATCGCGCTCGCGCTCGCGCCGGTCGCACGCCGGATGGGGATCGGCGAGGAGGCCGACCTCACCCAGCCCGACCGCGCCGCGCTCTTCTGGAGCCGCTTCTGGGAGGACCGCTCCGTCGACTTCACCGAGCCCGCCGTCCGGCGCTCCGTCCAGCGCATCACCGCCCGCGAGAGCGACCTGATCGAGCAGGAGATCCGGCTCGTCGACACGTTCGCGCTCCGCGAGCTCATGCGGTCGCTCGGGACGACGCGCGATCCTGCGGCGCTCGCTCGCCTCACCCGCATGGCGGCGCACGTCACCGGTCGATCGGGTGTCCTCGAGCCGACCGCGGATCGCGCTCGAACGCGCGCGGTCGTCTCCGAGTGGCTGTCGTGGTGGTACGTCCACGAGGCGGACTACGTCGTCCTCCAGGGCGGCGAGAAGGTGACCGCCAGCGTCGCGCAGACGCGCTACGCTAAGTGGGTGCTCGGAGCGGTGACCGGCCAGCTCGGGCTGAGCACGCGCGACGGACTGCCGATCTTCGACAAGCTCCTGGCGCGTGCCCCCGTCACCCTCGGCATGGCACTGCTCGCGCTCCTGGTGAGCTCGCTCGTCGGCGTCCCCATCGGAGTCCTCGCTGCGTGGCGGCGCGGGCATCCGATCGACCACGGCACGGGAGCCATCATCCTGCTCGTCTACTCCATCCCGACGTTCCTCGTGGCGGAGCTCCTCGCCACGTTCGGCCGCGCGTCGGGAGCCGGCTTCGTCTTGCCGGTCCTCGCGCTCTCGACGGTGTCGCTCTCGGTGATGGCCCAGCAACAGCGTGCATCGATGATCGAGGTGCTCGGCCAGGACTACGTCCGCTCCGCGCGAGCGAAGGGCGCACGCACGCTGCGAGTCGTGCTCGTCCACGCGCTCCGCAACGCGCTCGTCCCGACGGCGACGATCGCGGGCGTCCAGTTCCCGGTGCTCGTCGGCGGTGCCTTCGTCGTCGAGGAGGTGTTCGACGTCCGCGGTATCGGGTGGGAGACGCTGCGCGCGATCGAGTCCCACGACGTGGCGTGGATCGTTGCCGTCACGCTGCTCTGCGCGATCGTCACCACCGCATGCCTCGTCGCGAGCGACATCGCCTATGGCCTCCTCGATCCGCGCGTGCGCGAGAGGCAGACGCGGAGGCAGGCGTCGTGAGCGATCGCTCGTCGTCTCCCCCGCGTCGGTCTCGCGAGCCGAAGGCTTCGCTCCCCGCCGACGACGGCCGCGAGAGCATCCCGCTCCTCCTCGCGCGCCCGGCCCACGAGCCGCCGCCCTCCTCGCAGGATCCCGCCGCCCTCCTCGCAGGATCCCGCCGCCCCAAGACGACGCCGCCCCAGGCCCCTCCCCCGCTCGCGGGCATCGACTGGACCGATAATCCTGGAGCGGTCACGCTGCGCCTCGGGAAGATCGGCTTCCTCGTCGGCGCGCTCCTCCTCATGTTGTCGATCTTCGCCGACGTCGTCGCGAGCGATCTCCCGATCGCGTGCAAGGTCCACGGCACCGTCTTCGTGCTGCCGAACGTCACCCGGCCTCATCAGCTCGAGACGATGGACCGCCGCGTGCTCGCCGCGGAGGCCGACTGGACCATCCGGCCGATCGTCGCCCACGGCCCGTTGCTCGCGCCCGGCGACGAGCGTGTCCCGCTGCTCGCACCGACGAGCGCGCATCCGCTCGGCACCGACCGCGAAGGACGCGACGTCTTCGCTCGCGTCGTCCACGGCACGCGGAGCTATCTAGTCTTCGCGCTGGCAGCGGTGTTCGCGTCCCTCGCCCTCGGGGTCTTCCTCGGAGCGATCGCCGGCCTCTTCGGCGGCGCTGCGGACGCGCTGGTCGGTCGGATCGTCGAGTCGGTCTCCGCGTTCCCGCCGCTCGTGCTCGTCCTCGGGATCCAGGCCGCGGTCCCGGAACCGACGCTCCTTACGCTCTTCCTCGCGATCGCGCTGACACGCTGGCCCGAGATCGCCCGCCTCGTACGCGGCGAGGTCATGCTCGCATCGACGCGTGACTACGTCCTCGCCGCGCGCGCGCTCGGGGCCTCGCCGCTGCGGGTCCTCTGGAGGCACATCATGCCCAACGTGCGCGCGCCGCTCGTCGTCGCGGGCTCGGTGGGCGTGAGCACGGTCGTGCTCACGGAGGCGTCCCTCGACTTCCTCCGCGTCGGCGCTCCGGCCGGGGCCGCGTCGTGGGGTGAGACGATGAGCCAGTTCCGCGACGCGCCGTCGGCATGGTGGCTCCTTGCGTTCCCGGGCGTGCTGCTCGTCGTGACGATCGTCGCCTACAACCTCATGGGTGAAGCCCTCCGAAACGCGCTCGATCCGCGCTCTCGTTGAGCCGCGGGCTCGATGAGAACGGGCGTTCGCGCTCGCGATCGCCTCGGCCGAGCTCGGGCCCTCTCTCGGGATACCTGCGAAGGGCTCCGCCGGCGAAACCGAGTGCGGCCGGCGAGCGCGATGGGCCGGTCGTTCGTGCATTCGCCGGCCCCCGCACCGCTATCCAAGTCGAGAGCGCGGGCGTCGGGCGGCCCAGAGGCGGCCGAGGGGCTTGGCTAGCCACGGATCATGGGTTACCTCTCCGCCGACATGCACATCTTCGGCGGTGGATCGCGCGGCTCCAGGGGACCCGGCTCGCCTGGCTCGGCGGGCGGCGCGAAGGGCAACATCCCGTTCGTCACGGAGCGGGACTTCGAGCAGCAAGTCCTCCTGGCGGAGACGCCGGTGCTCGTGCAGTTCACGGCCGACTGGTGTCAGCCGTGCAAGACGATTGCGCCCGAGGTCGAGGCCTTCGCCGCCGAGATGGAGGGCAAGCTCAAGGTCCTCCGGGTCGACATCGACAAGGCGCAGGCGCTCGCGCGCCAGCTCCGCATCCAGTCCGTCCCGACGTTCATGCTGTTCGTCGATCAGCGCCTCGGCGACGTCCAGGTCGGCGCGCTCGGCAAGAAGCAGCTCCGCGCGATGGTGGAGCCGTTCCTTCCGCGGGCGGCCGGCGCGCTCAAGGCACGCGAGCTCGCGGAGCTCATCAAGCAGGGCGCGGTCGTTCCGGTCGACGTGCGCGACGCGGGAGCCCACGGTCGTGCGCATCTCCCCGGCGCCAAGAGCATGCCGCTCGAGGAGCTCGAGTCGCGGCTCGCGGAGCTCTACATGCTGCCGGGCCAGCCGGTGCTCTACGATCGCTCGGGCGACAAGACGAAGGACCTCGCCGAGCGCATGGCCGAACAGGGCGCTCCCGTCGCGTACCTCGAGGGCGGCATCCTCGCCTGGGAGGCCGAGGGCCTTCCGATCGAGCGTCCCTGATCCGTCCGAGCGCCTGAGGGAACGGCGCGGATCAGAGCTCCCAGCCCACGCTGACGATACGTCCGCCCGGCACCGGCGCCGTCGCGATGCTCGCGCGCCGGAGCCAGCGCATGCTCGCGCTCTCCTGGCCGGCGGTCGGTCGATGAAACAGGTACGGCACGCCTCCGCCGACGACGAGCCCGATCGCTGCGCCGCCGAGGGTGTCGGTGAAGTAGTGCTTGTCGGCGGCGATGCGTGCATAGGCCGTCGCGACGCCGAACATGATCCCGGTCGCCCACACGAGGGGCGCGAGCCGGTAGCCACGGAGCGACGCGATCATCCCCGCCGAGGCCGTCATCCCGAAGACGGCGGTCGTGTGCCCGGACGGGAACGAGCGGATCGCGTCCGGATTGCCGGCGACGACCTCGCGACGCGCATCCTCGTCCGCGATCGCGTGCGCGAACGGCCGCGTGCGCACGATGATCGGCTTCAGGACCTCGGTCGTCACGATCGCGGAGAAGGTGCCCTCCGCGACCAGCACGAGGTCGGTCAAGGTCTCGCTCGAGCGACGATCGACGGCGGCGGCGAGGACCGTGAGCCCGCCCGTCGCGAGCGGCGCCATCCCGAACGCGAGGATGTGGCTCGAGAGGTTCGCCGGTCCCGGGTCGGGCCGGCGAAGCCCGGTACGGAACCAGTCATCGAGGCCGTTGAGGTCGGACGGCTTGGATCCGTCGCACCAACGGCACTGGCCCGGCTGGAGGCCGTCACGGATGAGCATTGCCGTGACGACCGAGGCCGCGAGGCCCGCCGTCACCGCGCCGTCGATGCGAAGGTCATGGCGGAGCTCGACCGGAGGCGTGACGGGGCCCGACGCCGGCTCCGGCTCGGCGCCGCGAGCCTCCTTCGGGCCGACTCCGAGCGCGAGAGCGACGCAGACTCCCCAAAACCACGCCGCCGAGCGCGGGCGCGCGAATCGGCGAGAGCCTAAGAAAGACAGCCGGTTCCAGCACTCCGAACGAGCGGGAAGTCGGATACGACTTGACGGCTCGCGAGGGCAGCGCGACATGTCTTGTTCGTATGGGAGGAGGCCTGAAAGCCAAGCCGGCGCACGGCGGTTCGACGGAAGCGCCGAATCTAGAGCATTTCCGCGCCCTGCTCCATGACCACATGGCCAAGCGGGGCCTCCGCTCGACCGATCAACGGCGTCTGATCGTGGAGACCTTCTTCAAGGCTCCGAACCACATCAGCATCGAGGAGCTGCTCGCCGAGGTCCGGCAGAAGGACTCGCGGGTGGGCTACGCTACCGTCTATCGCACGCTCAAGCTCCTCACCGAGTGTGGCGTCGCGTTCGAGCGCAAGTTCGGCGACGGCCTCACCCGCTACGAGCTCGCCGACGAGTCCTCGCACCACGACCACCTCATCTGCGTCGAGTGCGCGAAGATCGTCGAGTTCGAAGAGCCGCAGATCGAAGATCTCCAGGAGCGCATCGCTGCGCGCCACGGCTTCGTCCTGAAGTCGCACAAGCACGAGATGTACGGCGTCTGCGCGGAGTGCCAGGCGAAGGCCGCCCGCAGCACGGGCGCCCGACGCGGCAACTGAGGCCGCGCCGCGGTCGGCGCAACCAAGCTGCCCCCTGGCCAGCGGGTCGAAGACGCTCAGCCGGCGTCGCGCGCGTCGAGCACGCGCTTGTCGGTGACGACCCAGGCGACCTGGACGTCGCCGGGCGTCGCCGGGACCTCGGCCACGAGCTGGTAGTCGTACGCCACGGCGATCGCGACCGCAGGCGGCGCGTATTTGGGGAGGGTGCGGTCGTAGTAGCCGGCGCCGTAACCGATGCGATGCCCGGTCGGGTCGACCGCAAGCGCGGGCACGATGACGAGATCGAGGTCTCCCGAAGCCGCGACCGGCGCGTCCTTCGAGGGCTCGGCGAAGCCATAGCCGGCGTCCTCGAGCTCCGCCGGGTCGCCGACGAAGCGGAAGACCATGTCGCCAGTGTCGGGATCGATCGACGGATACGCGACGCGGACGCCGCGCGCGCGGAGCGCCGTATCGAACGGGCGGAGGTCGACCTCGTGCCGCTCGACGATCGGCCAGAAGAGGGCCGCGGCCTTCGAGGCCTGCACCGCCGGGTGCGCCTCGAGCGATGCGACGATCTGGGCGGAGCGCTCGGCACACGCCTCGAGCGGCGCCGTCTTGCGCACGCCGCGCATCCGCTTGCGGAGCTCGGCCTTCACCTTGAAGCGGATGAGCTCCTCGGGGGCGAGCGCATGCGAGTGCGGGGCGGCGGGGCCCGGATCGGTTCCTCGGCGGTGCCCGTTCATGACGCCTTCCTGCTCCGCACCACGACCTCGGCGAGCTTGCCACGGCGGGCGGCGTTCGAGTTCACGCTCCGCGACGCATACACGCGCTCGATCTCGAAGCCCGCGTAGAGCCTGCGCACCTCGACCGTGTCCGAGTTCGACAGGAGCACGTGAACGCCGCGCTTTGCGAGCCTGCGGAAGACCTCCGCGAGCTTCTCCTGCTCGGCCGCGCCGAAGCCGCCGGGGATGTATGCGGTGAAATCGGAGGTCGGCGACACGGGGACGTACGGCGGATCGAAGTAGACGAAGTCACCCTTCTTGGCGAGCTCGAGGACGCCGGAGAAGTCGCCGTGCTCGATCGAGACGTCGCGAAGCGCACGCGAGCACGCGTGGAGGTTGCCGACGTCGCAGAACAGCGGCTTCGTGAAGCGCCCGAACGGGACGTTGAACTGGCCGGAGCGATTGACGCGATAGAGCCCGTTGTAGCCCGTCTTGTTGAGGAAGATCGTGCGCGCCGCGCGCTCGGGCGGCGAGAGATCCACCGGGTTCTGCGCGCGAACCTCGTAGTAGTACTCGCTCTCGTAGCGGTGACAGCGAAGGGCGCGGATGACCGACTCGACGTCGTCGCGAACCGCGACGTAGCAGTTCACGAGCTCCGCGTTCACGTCGCTCAGGAACGCGGGCATGTCCGGCCGCCGCGTGCGCAGGTCGAAGAACAGCGCGGCGCCGCCGACGAACGGCTCGAAGTAGCGCTGGAAGGTCTTCGGCAGGAAGGGCTGCATCTGCTCGAGCAGCTGCGTCTTGCCCCCGACCCACTTCAGGAGCGGGCGCGGAGCCGGCAGCTCCTCGGCGGGCCCCTCTTCCCGCGCGAGGGAGCTCGCAGCGCCCGAGGTCGCGACGGCTTTCGCGGATCTGCCCATTCCCAGGACCACGCTAGTGTCGGCAGACGCCGGGAGTCAATGCGCGGAACGCGTGATATCGCCCCGATGAGGGGATGAGGGGGGAGCGGCCGCGCTACGTCCGCACGACCGTCCGTCCTCTCGTCGAGGGCGGCACGGCTGCGCGCAGCTCGAACGGGACGGCCACCGCGTCCTCGACCTCTGACGCGACCGCCCCGACCGACTTCCTCGGCTACTTCTTCGGGCAGCTCTGCTCGGCCTCGAGCTTCACGAGCTGATCGACCGTCTCGGGCTTCATGCTGCCCATCGCCTCGTAGGCTTCCCGGAGCGACTTCTTCCCCTGATCGCACTGCCCGACCATCATCAGGCAGGCCGCACGCACGTTGAGCATTCCGCGAGGGAGCGTGGAGAGCCTCGGCGAGTTCGGGAACTTCTTGTCGGCCTCGTCGAAGTCGGCGAGGCAGCCCTTGCCGTCCTTCTGCGCGCGCTTCCGGGCGGCGGACTCGCGGAGCGCGGTCTCCTCCTTGCTGATCGAGCTCTGATCGGTGCGCGTCGCGTTCGTCGCCGCGCCCGGCGTGCTGCCCGCCGCGTTGCCCTCCGGGTTGTCGCCATCGGTGACCTCGCGGAGCATGAGCCGGATCGGCACCGAACAAGTCCTGCTCTCCTTCGCCGTCTGGATGTCGCCGCACGACCCGAGCACGCCGCCCTTCTTCTCCGCGGACGAAGAGGAGCTGTGTTGGCCGCCTACGCCCGCGTTCTTCACGCCCACGTCCGCCTCGGCGTGCGTCTTCTTGGCGGAGGCGAGCTCGAACGCGCCGAGCGCGTAGCCGTAGACGTAGTGCGTGGCGCCGGCGCAGCCCGGGATCCCCGTCAGCTCGCCGCGATAGACGGCAGGGCGCGTCGAGGTGCGGGTGCCGCTGACGAAGTACTGCATCGAGAACGTCTCGCCACCCTTCACCCGACCGCCGAGGCTCGCGACGCCGAGCGGGAGCTTCGCAACGAGCTCGCCCTCGTTCGCGATGTCGATCTTCTCGACCGAGCCGCTCGTCCACTCCGGCGGCTCGTAGCGCCCGAAGTAGGTGAGGTCGTTGTCCTTGGAGCAGCGATCGAGGACCGTGAGGTTGCAGCCCTCGTACTTCACGAAGACCACTCCCGTCTTCTCCGCACGTCCCTGGAACATCGACATGTCCGTCGCGTCCCACTCGATCACGAACGGCCGCTCGTGGTTCTTCGGGTTGCACGACTGCCCCGCGAGCGTGCTCCCCATCAGCGAGCTCTGTCCGGACTCCCTCGACGGCTCCATGGCAGGGACTCCGCCGCCACCACACCCGACGACGAGAGCAGCGACCGTTGCGAGAGACGAGAGCGCGAGCTTTCGGAGCATGTCTCGCGAATGATACGTCCGCCCCTGGCCGGATCTCCCGCACAATCTCGACCGTTCGACGAGGCCCGGATGCTCAGTGTGCCGGGTGTGCCGGGTGCGCCGAACGTGCCGCGCCCGGTGCGCCGGGCGGCGCGAGGAAGGGCTCGACGAGGCCCGACCGGACCTCGAACACCGCCTTGACGGCGGGCGTCGAACATCGCCGCCAGCGCCCGGTGGGCGTCGTGAGCGGCGCTCCGCAGAGCACACGCTTCGGCGGCCCACCCTCCGCGAGCGCGATCTGGATCTCGACGTCGACCGGCCCCACGTCGCTCCCGCCGAGCGAGACGACGTGGTCCGCGAAGAGACCACTCGCGGCCTCGCGAAGCACGGCCGGGTCGCGCGCGGGCACGGGCTTGCCCCTCGCGATGACCTTCACGGACTCGCTCTTCTCGAGCGAGACGCGCAGCGTGGCGTGGCTCACGTAGATGCGCTTCGCGAGCTCGTGGAGCGCGAGCGGCGCGACGAAGACCTCGGGGCGCCCGTCGATCGTCCCGTAGATGCCGCCCTCGCCTTCCGCACCGAAGCGCACCGTCGCCGGAGCTTTGCGGTCGGCGAACGCGAGGACGACACGGCACGGGCCGCTCGCATCCCCCGGCGTGTCGTGCGGTCCAAGACCGAACGATCCGTCGTCGGCGTCCGCGACCCACGCGAGCACTTTGCCGCGCACGAGCCCGTCGACGAGCTGCACGATCGAGCCGTCGGTCTCGTAGCCGGTCGGCTCGACCAGCTTCAGGCCGGAGCCTTCGTCGACGAGCTCCTGCGCCGTCCCGCAGCGGAGCACCACACGCTCCACACGCCGCGTCTCGTCGAGGAGCGTGCGCGGGCGCGTGGTCGTCGCGCGCGGCACGAGGCGGCGAGCGATCTCCGGCGCGACGACGAGCCGAGCATCGTCGCGCACGCGGCGCAGGACGACGCCTGCCCTCGCCCCGGCGCCGTCGATCGCCGAGCCCCGACGCAGCGCCTCTCCCAGAGACGCAAACGGGCCGATCTCGACGACCTCGTCGTGATCGCCGGCGCGCACCCGCGCGCGCGCGATCGGCGTGAAGGGACCACCTTCCGATCCCGGTCGCACCTCGTCCGCCGCCCCGAGCTCGACCAGCGACAGAAGCTCGCTCACGGCGTCGGCTTCCTCGGTCGTGAGCTCGCGGTCCTCCGGCTCGCGCTGGTGGAAGCCCGTGCCTCGACGCGCGACCTCGATCACGCGAGGCGCTACCCCCGCATCGCCGGACGTCTTGCCCGCATCGAGAGCGCCACCGACGAGGGACTCGAGCCGGAGCTCCTCGATCTCGTCGTGCCGGAACGAGAACGGCTTTTTGTCGACGAGCATCAAGGGCTCGATCGCAAGGAGCGCGTCGATCGCGCCCTTCGGCGCGCAGGCCGCCACACGCGTCGGCTGCTTCCGCAGAACGACGACGTCGTCGGGATGGCCGGGGCATGCCTCGCCGACGACGAGCTCGCCCGCCGCCTTGCCGGCCTCCTTCGGCGTCATGAGGATCGTGAGCACCGGGTTCGCGGTGAGACGCTCCGCATCGGCGTCCTTCGGGAACGCCTCCGCCCGCATCTCGGCGAGCGCTCCCCAGACCTTGTCGAGCGCCGAGCGCGAGGCGCCGATCCCGAGGCCCTGGATCGTGAACGATCGCTCGTCGCGCCGCTGCACGACGAAGCCGCCGCCGGGATGTTTCACCTCGAAGCTCGCCAGCTCGAGCGAGAGGTACGGGACGACGGTGCGATCGCGATACGTGTCCGAGTGCGCGAGGAGCGCATCGGTCAGCTCCTTCGACGCGACGAACGGCGCCCCGTCGCCGACGCGGAGGTAGCCCGAGCCCTCGGGTCGCGGCGACGGTCCGCCGAGCGTGAAGTGGAAGACGAGCGTGCCCATCGTCACCGAGCCGACGGCGCGCGGCGCCTCGAAGCCGAGCAACACCTTGTCGGCATCGTTCACCTTGCCCGAGGGGTCGGCGACCTTGCGCACGACGGTGGCGAACTCGAGCGTCGTCATGAGGCGCTCGGCGGCCGCCTGATCGACGCGCTCGGTCCGCGGGGACGTCATGCGCCACGGCTTATCCCCCTTCGCATCCCGCTCGAGCACGAGCGTCTCGCCTTCGTGCGCGATCTCGAGGCGTGAGACTTCCTCGCGGCGCCAGGCGGTGAACACGTTGTTCTCCCGCCGCGAGCGCTCTCCCTCCGTCACCTTGTCCCGATCGAGCCAGACCCAGACGCCGACAACCACGGCGACGAGCAGGAGGACGATCGTCGTCGCGTGCTGCTTCACGCGTCCTCGCCCGCCGATCGCTTCGCCTTGCTGCTGCTCTTCGCGTTTGCCTTCGCCTTCGCGCCCGGCTTGGGCTCGCTCTTCAGCTCCGGTTCCTCGTCGTCGTCCGCGCCGGCTCGCCGGGAGCGAGCCCGCGTGGGGAGGGGACCCCGGAAAACCGCGCTCTTCCGGGGAGGGGCGGCGCGTGCCGCCCCTGGATGAAAAGCCTGCCCCTCGGTTCGGCGGCGCCACAGCGCGACCACGATGCCGAGGATGGCGACCGTGCCAGGCATCATGAAGAGGACGTAGCGGCGCACCGCGGCACGGTCGTCGTCGGTGATGCGGATGCCCGCCGGCACGGCGGTACGGTCGGGGACGTCGAGCACCTGGGGCTTCGAGGCGAGCCACGAGATCGCGCTCTCGACGAAGAGCGCCGCGCCTCGGAGCGGGAGCGGCTCGCGGAACGTCGGCGACGTGAGCGGGCTCGCGCTGCCGATGACGACCACGCGCGGACCGTGCGCGGCCGACGGCGACGTCTTCGGGCGCTCCGCTGCCATCGCCACCGGGAGCGGGCCGCCGAGATCGCCTGCCTTCTTCTGCGGCGCGTCCTTCCATTCGGACGCCCCGGAGATGTTCACGAGGCCGAACGACTTCTGCGACGTGAGGAGGAGGTCGGCCGGGCTCGCGCTCCCCGGCTCGGTCACGCGCCGCATCGATCGCGCGAAGTGGATCACCGTGCGCGGAACGTCACGCTTGTCGTCGCCCTTCACCAGCGCAGCAGTGAGCGCGTGCGGCCGAGGCTGCACGACGAAGCGGATCCCGCCGGTACCCGGGAACGAGAGCTCCGGGTCCTCCTCGATGACGAGGTCCTCGTCGAGGGCGATCCCGAACGGCGCGAGCGCGCGGTCGAGGTTCGGCGGGACGAGGCCCGTCTCGCTCGCCCCCGTGATCGGGCTCGCCGCGAGGAGCAGGTTGCCTCCGCCGAGGAGGTACGTGCGGAGCCGCTCCGTCTCCTCGGTCGTGAAGCCTCCGCGCAGACCCGCGATCACGACGACGCTGCAGGCGGCGAACGGCTCGCTCGCGTTCGGAGCGCCCGGATCGACGACGGTGAGCTCGTAGTTGTCCTTCTCGAGGACGTCCCGGAGCATCCCCGCGCCTTCGCGGCCCGGGTCGTCCGGGCTCATCTCGCCGTGGCCGGTCGTGAAGCAGAGCTTCGCCTTCTCGGAGCCGAGCACGCTGCGGATCGCGCCGGTGAGCGCACGCTCCTCCTTCGGCTTCACCTGCGTGTCGTCGCCGCCGGAGATCTCCACCATGTCCGAGAGGGAGAGAAACCAGTGCCGGTCCCCGCGCGCCACGACGACGATCGCATCGGTGACGACGTGGCCCTGCTCGGTGCGACCGGTCTCGATCTTGAAGCGCTGCTTGACGTCCTCGAGGGCGACGACATCGCGATCGGGATCGACGTAGCGGATGTCGAGCTTCGTCGTCTCCGCCTTGTAGGCGACGAGGAGCTGCTTCACGCTCTGCTCGAGCGGGTCGGCCGGCCCGAGGAGGACCCAGATCTGGATCGGCGAAGGCAGCTCTCGCAGCGTCTGGACCGTCGCCGGCGTGAGCGAGTAGCGCTTGTTCGTGGTCCAGTCCCAGCGCGTGAACCGCCGCGTCGAGGCGACGTTCAAGAGCACGACGATGATCATCGCGAGCACGATGCCCACGAGCACCGAGGTCTGCGTCGGATCGAGCCGCGGGAAGGACAGCTTCCTCTTCTTCTCGCGCGCCATCAGCCCCACCTCCAGGCGTCGACCGCACGCACCGTCACGAAGAACGGCAGGACGATGAGCGACCCGTAGAAGACGAGCCGCCGAGAGTCGACCACCCCCGACGCGAAGTCGTTCATGTGAGCCCACACCGAAACGTGCGAGCAGATGTCGTGCATCACCGTCCCGTCGCGGGTGACGAACTCGCCGACGCCGAGGATGAACAGCGCGAGGATCAACATCGCGGTGAGGACCAGCGCGAGGAACTGACTCTTCGTGATCGCGCTCATCAACATGCCGATCGAGAGATAGCCGCCGCCGACGAGGAGCACGCCGAGGTACGCCGAGGCGGCCACGTTCCAGTCGATGTCCCCGGTCTGCCGCAGGATCACGAGGTAGAGGACGGTGGGCGCCCACATCGCGACGTAGGTCGTGAGCACCGCGGCGTACTTCGCGAGGACGACGCCCAGGCTCGAGACCGGGGCCGTCATCAGCGACTCGATCGTGCCGCTCCTCCGCTCCTCGGCGAAGAGGCGCATCGTCATCGGCGGGACGAGGAGGAAGAGCACGAGATAGAGCAGGACGGTGTTGCCGAAGAACGCCTGGAGGGGCGTCTGATCGCTGATCTGCTGCCCGGCGGTCGAGAAGTGATCGACGAGCAGGAAGAAGTGCATCCCCTGGACGAGGAGGAACACCGTGATGAGCACCCACGCGAGCGGGGTGACGAAGAACGCGAAGAGCTCGCGCTTGTAGATCGGCCAGAAGCTCCTCATGACGCGGCCTCCGCGTCGTCGGGCTCGGCTTCGCCCGACGCATCCTCGGCGCGCGCGCCGGTGAGCTCGCCGAAGAGCTCCTCGAGCGAGCTCTTCACCGGGCTCGCCTCGCGGACGAACAGGCCTGCGCCGACGAGCGCGCCGATGGCGGCCTCCGTCGCGCGCGCGGCCGCGGCCTCGTCGAGCTTCTTGCTCCACGAGCAGCGCACCGCGAAGACGTCCTCTCCGTCCGTGCGCGCGGCGTGATCCCGCGTGGCCTTGGTGATCCCTTCGATCCCTCGGAGAGCAGCCAGAGCGGCGTCGAGATTCCCGCGCACGACCATGTGGAGCCCGGCGGAGCGGCGCTTCTTCGCGATCTCGTCCATCGAGCCCTCGGCGACGAGCTTGCCGCCTGCGATGACGACGACCCGGCTGCAGCTCGCCTCGACCTCGCTGAGGATGTGCGTCGAGAGGAGGACCGTATGCTCCTTGCCGAGCTCCTGGATGACCTCGCGGACCTCGCGGATCTGGTTCGGATCGAGGCCGGCAGTGGGCTCGTCGAGCACGAGCAGCGGCGGGCTGCCCACGAGCGCATCTGCGAGACCGACGCGCTGCCGATAGCCCTTCGACAGATGCCCGATCACGACGTTGGCGACGTCGCGCACGTTGGCCTTCCCCATCGCGTCCCAGACCGCACGCTTGCGATCGCCGCGGGGAACTCTCTTGAGCTCGGCGCGGAACGAGAGGTACTCGACGACGCGCATCTCGGGGTAGAGCGGGACCGCCTCGGGCATGTACCCGAGCTTCTGGCGCGCCTCGAAGCTCTCCTTCGCGATGTCGTGACCGGCGACCTTCACGGTGCCGCTCGTCGCGCCGAGGAAGCCGGCGATGACACGGAGCGTGGTGCTCTTGCCGGCGCCGTTCGGCCCGAGGAAGCCGACGACCTCTCCCTTGTCGACCTCGAACGAGAGATCGTCGACCGCGACCTTCCAGCCGTACCGCTTCACGAGGTGCTGAACGGAGATCATGTTGGGCGAACGACGCCTGACGTCGTGGTCGACTTCCTACCACGAGGGGCGCTGGGCCGCGTACGTTTGAGGCCGAGGCCGGCTCGTTCGACCGAATGCGCCCGAGCGCGTCAGCCGAGCGTGAAGTAGATGCAGGCGCCCTCCGGAGAGGCCTCCGCCCAGGCCCGGCCGCCGTGACGCCCGACGATCCGCCGTACCGTCGCGAGGCCGATACCGGTCCCCTCGAACTCGCTCTGCGCGTGGAGCCTCTGGAAGGGGCGAAAGATCTTGTCCGCCCGCGCCATGTCGAAGCCCACGCCGTTGTCGCGCACGAGGAACGCCCGCCCACCGTCGACCTCGGTCGAGGCGACCGTGATCTTCGTGCGTTCGCGCTTGGAGCTGAACTTCCAAGCATTGCCGATGAGGTTCTCGAGGACGGAGCGGAGCAGGCCCGGGTCCCCCTCCGCTTCGAGGCCCGGCTCGACCTCGACTTCGGCCACGCGGCCCGGCTCACGTCCGGCGAGGTCGCGGGCGACGACACGGGCGATCTCGCTCAGATCGACGCGCTCGCGCCGGAGCTCGGCGCGCGTGACACGAGAGAGCGTCAGGAGATCCTCGATGAGCTCGCTCATCCGCGCGGTCGCCGCGTAGACGCGCGCGAGGTGCTTCCGGCCCTCCTCCTCCAGAAGGTGTCCCTGGTCCTCCTCGAGCGCCCGCGAGAAGCCCTCGATCGCGCGGAGCGGTGCACGGAGGTCGTGCGAGACGGAGTAGCTGAACGCCTCGAGCTCGCTGTTCGCGACCGCGAGCTCCGCGTTCTTCCGCTCGAGCTCCGCGAGCAGCCCGGCGCGCGTCTCGGCCAGGGTCTGCGCCGCGCGGGCCTCCGCGAGCGTGAGCTCACGGGCGAGGCGGGCCTCGCGCTCACGAGCCCCTTCTTCCTCGACCTGCTTTCGCCGGAGCTGAGCGCGGATGCGCGCGACGAGCAGCGGGCCCGGCGTCGCTCGGGACACGACCTCGTCGACCCCCGCCGCGAGGCAGTCGATCGCCAGCCGCGAGTCGCTGTCCGGAGTGAGCGCAACGACCGCGCTCGGGCGGGAAAGCGCCGCCCGGATCGCCCTCACACCCACTGCGTCCGCCGTGACCTCGACGAGGACACACGCCGGCTTCTCGACGCCCGCGAGAAGGACCGCGTCCTCGGGGGTGGAAGCGAACGCGACGTCGAAGGCGTCGTTCCGGAGCGCGGCGGAGAGGTGCTGGATGCCGCCTCCGACGAGCAGCAGCTTCTTCGCGGCGAAGGCGCTGCGCACCGAGGACAGCGGAGTGGGAGCCGAGGCGAGCAGCGACGCGACGCGCGCGACGATCTCCGCGGGGGGCGTCCGCTTGTCGAGGTACCCATCGACACCTGCCTCGAACGCCCCCATCTCGCTGTCCGGGACGTCGGAGGCAGTGATCATGATGCACGGCGTGTGACGGAGCGCAGCGTCGAGTCGAAGACGCCGGATGACGGTCACGCCGTCGATGCCGGGGAGCTGCGCATCGACGATCACGAAGGCCGGCCGCATGAACGCGGCCATCTGGAGGCCCTCCTCGCCCGACCCGGCGGTGATCGCGCGGTAGCCGGCCGCCTCGAGCGCTTCGCGAATGGCTTCACGGAAGGACACGCTGTCGTCGATCACGAGGATCGTCGGCCGGTCCGGGGGGACGCTCGAGCGACTCTCGGAGGCGAGCTCACGCGCTCGCGCAACGACGTACGAGAGCACGTAGGGTTTGCCGGCGTACTCGTCGGCCCCGGTCGCGAGCCCGCGGACGCGGTCACGAACGTCCGTCTCCGACGAGAGCATCATCACGGGAGTTCGACCGATCTTCTCCTCCGCAGCGCGGAGCTCACACAGGAGATCCACTCCGTCGCCGTCGGAGAGCCGAACGTCGAGGATCACGACGTCGAAGCGCCACTGCGCGAGCGAGGCCCGAGCCTCCGCGAGCGAGCCGCAACCGATGACGTCGAAGCCGGCGTCGTAGAGCCCCTCCACGAGGTCCATCCGGACCGTGAGGCTGTCGTCGACGACGAGCGCGCGCCGCCTCTTCATCGCTTGCCTCCCGCGATCAATCGCTGGAGCACCGGACCGATCGCGTCGATGGGCAAGACCGTCTCGACAGCGCCGACCTCGACCGCGGCGCGCGGCATCCCGTAGACGACGCACGACGCTTCGTCCTGCGCGATCGTACGGCCGCCCGCCCTGCGGATCGCGAGGAGGCCCTCGGCGCCGTCGCGGCCCATCCCGGTGAGGAGCACCCCCACCGCTCCGCCACGGACCTCCGTGGCGACCGACTCGAAGAGGACGTCGATCGAGGGCCGGCACGAGTGTCGCTCCGGCCCCGAGTCGAGGCGCAGCCTCCCTTTGCTGATCGTCATGTGCTTGCCAGCCGGCGCCATGAAGATGCGCGGCGGCCCATCGAACAGGGCCTCGCCGTCCTCGGCGAAGGCGACGCGATGCGGGCTCTGCGCGTCGAGCCAATCCGCGAGCGTCGCGTCGAACGGCTCTCCGATGTGGAGGACGAGGAGCACCGGCACCGTAAAGCCTGCGGGGAGGCTCGTCAGGAGCCGCCGCACCGCCCCGGGTCCACCGGTGGACGCCCCGATCGCGACGAGGCGATCGAACGAGCGCTGCGACGGCACTCCCAGCGCGCCGACGTTCGACGAGCTCGACGCGCTCGACGCCTGGAGACGGCCTCGCGGGTGGGTCACGACCTTGATGCGCGACGCGATGCGAAGAATGAACTTGAACTGGTCGGCCCACGCCGGGTCGGGCTTCGCCTCGGGCTTCGACACCACCTCGACGGCCCCCGCCGCGATGGCGTCGTACGTTCGGAAGGCCTCACCGCGGTTGATCGAGGCCGAGACGATGACGATCGGCGTGGGGCAGTACGCCATGATCCACTCGGTCGCCGCGACCCCGCTCATGACGGGGAGCATCATGTCCATCGTCACGACGTCCGGGCGAAGCCGCTCACAGAGCTCGATCGCCTGACGTCCGTCCGCAGCCTCGGCGACGACCTCGAACGCCGGGTCAGCCGCGAGCAGCTCGACGATGTGCTTCCGCACCGTGATCGAGTCGTCGACCACGAGCACACGGATCCTCCCTGACACGGTCATCCGACAGACCTCCGAACTGCATCGAGGAACTCGTCCTGCGCAAACTCCCCCTTCACGATGTAGGCGCGCGCCCCCGCGGCGAGGCCTCGGCGCCGGTCTTCCGCGGAAGCACGCGACGTGACGAGCACCGCGGGAGTGGCGCCGAGCATGGGGTCGGCGCGGGTGTGGGCCACGAATTCGAGGCCGCTCATCCCGGGCATCTCGACGTCCACGACGAAGACCGCGAACCTCCGCTCGCGCGCGACCTCGAGCGCCTCCTCGGCGGACGCCGCCGTCGTCACGTCGTAGCCGGCGGCCTCGAGGATGCCCCGCTCCAGCATCCGCGACGTGAGCGAGTCGTCGATCACGAGCACGGACTTTCTCTCCGGCAGAGGGGTGGGCCGCAACGCCCCGGGGAGGCGGCGCACGGCCTCCACGAGCGAGCGCGGGTCGAGCGCGAGCCGGGGGTCGCCCTGCCCGTCGAGCGACGCCCCGACGACGATCGGGTCAGCCACCGCCGGCGCCGGGATCGGTCGCACGACCTCGTTCGCCACACCGAGCACGCGGTCGACGCCGACCGCAGCACGCAGGCCGCCGATCTCGAGCAGCACCGCGGTCGAGAAGTCGCGATGGCCAAGCTCCTTGCCCTCACGGCGGAGGACGCGAGCGAGCGACGCGAAGCGCACCATCTCCCCGCCGTCGGACAGCGCGTCGCCTTCGGGCGATCGAGCGATGTCGCCCCCGGCGACACGCGTGGTCCGGGCAACGGCGTCGAGCGGGATCGTCGCGGCGACGTCGCCGGCTTCGACGACGAGAGCGGCGGCCGCGGTCATCGATACGGGGACGTCGAGCTCGAACGTCGTCCCACGTCCCGCTTCGGTGCGAACCGTGAGCTCGCCGCGGAGTCGCTCGATCACGGAGCCCACCACCTGGAGGCCCACGCCGCGCCCCGCGAGCTCCGTCGCCGACGCGCGCGTGGTCACGCCACGACGCATCGCGACCCGCACCAGCGCCGCGACATCCATCTCACCTGCCGCCTGCTCCGACGCCAGGCCTGCCGCGACGAGCGCCGCGCGGACGGCCTCCACGTCGATCCCGCGACCGTCGTCCCGACACGTGACGACGGCACGTGATCCGCGGAGCTCGAATCGGATCGCGATGCGGCCCGTGGCGGGCTTCCCGCCGCTCCGTCGCTCCGTTTCGGGTTCGAGCGCGTGCGCAATCGCGTTGCGAACGAGCTGGAGAAGAGCATCGCGCAGCAGCCCGAGCACGTGTGCGTCGAGGCGGAGATCTCCGCCCGCCGTCTCGAGCTCGACGCGCCGGGGCGGCGCGCCCGGTGCAGTCACGTCGGCAGCCGCGGCGTCCCGCGCGGCGCGCGCGAGCTCGGCGAAGAGCGTCTCCGCGGGAAGAAGACGGAGCCGGCGCGCATCGTCGAGCGCCTCACGCACACGACGCTCCGCCCCGTCGATGACACCTTCGAGCGCCTCACGCTCGACGCGCAGCTCGCCGCGCAAGTGCCCGACCGTCTCGATGACCGTGTCCCAGTCGAGCGAGGAGCGGTCACCGGCGTACTTCGCCGCGGCTAGCCACTCCTCGACCTTCCGGACCGCGAGCTCGACACGCACGAGGCCGGCACTGCTCGCGCTCGCGCTCGCGAGGCGCGCGCTGACATCGGCGATCGACGCGAGCACCCCGTCGACCTCGAGGAGATCGAGACGCACGGACTCCGCGTTCTTCTCGACGGGGGCCGTCGCTGCCCCGGTCGCCTGCGCCGCCGGCGCACCGAGGGCCGTCAGCTCCGACGCGATCGCATCGACGACGTCGAGGAGCGCGCTGATCGGTGTGCGGCTCGAGCCGTCGTCGCGCGCGTGACCGGCGAGGAGCTCCTCCATGCGGTGCGCGAGCTTCGCGATCGCGTCGTGTCCGACGACGCCCGCGGCGCCCTTCAGCGTGTGTGAGGCGCGGAGAAGCCGATCGATGTCTGCCTTTCTCGCAGCGCTGCTTGCGCCCCGCGTCTCGAGCTTCAGGATCCCCTGGGAGAGCACGTCGAGAATCTCGCGCGCCTCGATGCGGAAGTAGCGAAACGGGTCCTTCTCCATACCGTCGATCACGCTCCGACCGTGTCGGACGAAGAGCCAAGGCGAGCGAGCATTGCCCCGAGATCGAGGAGGGCACGATCGGAGGCCTCACCGTCCAGGCGAACGAGCCCGGCGACATGCCGGCGCGCATCCGCAGGCACGGCCGCGACGTTCGACGGAGAAACCACGACCTGTCCCTCGAGCTCCTCGAACGCGAGCGCGACCGGCCGTGGCCCACCCGCGACCGCGAGCCACGAGAGCCGCGACGGCGCCACCTCGTAGCCGAGGAGCACGGGCATCGAGAAGACACCGACCAGTCCTCCGCGAAGCCCTGAGAGCCCGAGCTGCGCGGGAGCTCCGCCCGGAAGCGGGACGACGCGCTTGCGTTTCGCGATGCCGGACAGTCCTTCGAGGAGGAGGAGGTAAGGATCGCCGCCGACGCGGATGACGAGCGCCGGCCTTCCCTCGTCCTCACGCACACGCACGGGCGCTGCGAACGAGCGGTCGAACGTCTCGGCGAGCACGCGGGCGCGGCGTGCGATGTCGGTATCGCTCATGAGGCACCTCCGAGCGTCGCGAGCTCGGTCCGGCAGAGCGCAACGAGCCCCGCACGGCTGAAGCCGCCGCCGAAGAGGAGGAGCCGCGACGTCTCCTCGCGCACGAGGAGCTCGAGCGCCTGGCCGAGCGCGTGACGAGCCTCGTCGAGCCGGCCCTCGCGCCGCTGGATCCGACCGAGATGGAGATGCGCAAGGGCGAACTCCGGATCGAGGTAGAGCGCGGCGCGGTGATGCTCGATCGCCCCGCGACGATCTCCGCGGTGCTCCGCGACGAGAGCGAGGACGACGTGCGCCTCGACGGAGCCCTCGCCGCCCGCGAGGAGACGATTGCAGTCGGCTGCCGCGGCATCGACATCCCCGATGCCGAGGCGCGCGACCGCCCGGAGGATCACGACGCCCGCCGCCTCCTGCTCCGCCGGAGAGAGGAGCGCGAGCGCCTCGAGCGCCTGATCGAAGCGCTCGAGAGACACGAGGTCGCGAACGCGGTCGAGCACGTCCTCGCTCGGCCCCGGTGGCGCAGGATCGGCGGGGAGCGCGAGCGCGACGGGCGCGGCGGTCGGGAGCGTCGAGCTCACCGCCCGCACGGGCGGCGCGGCGGTCGGACGTCGTTCGCGTCGGTAGTAGAAGGTGTCGTGCGAGCTCTCGAGTGAATAGTCGTTCGAGAGCCCGCGGAGCGACTCCGCATGGCCGAGGAAGAGGACGCCGCCCGGAGCGAGCGCCGCGGTGAGCCTCGCAACGACCGCGCGCGCGGCGTCGGGCGTGAAGTACATGAGGACGTTGCGACAGAAGATGATCTCGTAGGCGCCACCGGCAGCGAGCTGCCCGCTCTCTTCGAGGAGGTTCTGCTGCTCGAACGTGACGTTCGTCCGGGCCTGCGCTCCGAGCTCGTACTCTCGACCGCGCGCCGAGAAGTAGCGCTCGCGGAGGTCCGCCGAGGTCTCGCGGAGCGCCCACGCGGAGTAAACGCCGGTCTCGGCCTTCGCGAGCGCGCGCCGGCTCAGGTCGATCGCGTGGACGTGCCATCGGAGCCAGGTCGCCGGCAGGAACTGCCGCTCCCGCTCGCGCATGAAGATCGCGAGCGAGTACGGCTCCTCCCCCGAGGAGCAGCCGGCGGAGAGGATCCGGAGATCATCACCGCACGACCGCGCCCTCGCCGGGAGCACGACGTCGCGCAGCACGTCGAACTGCTCTCGCGCGCGGAAGAAGCAGGTCTCGCCGACCGTCAGGAGCTCACCGAGCGCATGCACCTCCCTGTGATCGTGCGTGTCGAGCGCATCGAGGTAGGCGCTCGCCGCCGGGCGTCCGCGCTCGGCGAGGCGCCGCGTCAGGGCCTCACCGAGCTCGGCGTCCCTCCCGGCGTCCAGCATGAGGCCGAGCCGGCGTGCGACGATCGCGCGGAGCCGCGCGAGAAGCTCACCGTCCATCGCGGACCTCCACCTCCGCGCCGCCGCTCTCTGGCTTTGAACGCGCCTCGCCGAGCGCCGTCCAGACCTCGTCCGAGACGAGACGCGCCGCCTCGAGGACGACGAGCAGCTCGCCGTCGAGGACGGACAGGGAGCTCACCGCACCGTGCGCAGCGCTCGTCAGGAGCGGCGGCATCGCGCCTTCCGCGCAGACGTCGGCGAGGCGGCGCACTCCGATCACCTCGGCGACGGCGAGCGCGACCGCGCGCGCGGCGACCTTGATCGAGATCCATCGGGCAGCCTGCGTGTGCCCGGGCGCTCCGAGCAGCGTGCCCACGTCCACGATCGGGGTCGGGTAGCCACGAATGACCGCGGCCCCGGCGACGAACGAAGGCGCTCCCGCGACCGGCTCGCACGGGAGCGGCCGCATCGTCTCGAGGACGTGCTCCACCGGGAGCGCCGCGAGCGTCGCCGGCTGCGGGCGGAAAAGGAGCGCGAGGCCGCTCGTCATGTCGCGGCGTGATCCACGAGACGAAGCAAGCTGCGTGAGAGCTCGCTGAGCTCGCTGGCCGCCTGGAGCGTCTGCTTCGCGCTCGCGTCGGACTCTCGCGTCGCTTGCGCCACGTTGCCGATCGCCGAGCTCACCTGCTCGACCGCGCTGGCCTGCTGCTTGGTGCTGAGCTCGATCTCGCGTGACGCCTCGGTCGTCGTGCCGACGAGCGACGCGATGCGCTCGAACGAGCTCGTCACGTCCGCGAAGCGGGAGGCTCCCGCGTCGACGGCCTTCACGCCGCTCTCCGTCGCCATCACGGTCGTGTTCACCGCGGCGCGCATGTCGTCGATGATCCCGCGGATCTCCTTGGTCGCCCCGCCGACACGATCGGCGAGCTTGCGGATCTCGTCGGCCACGACGGAGAACCTGCGACCGCTCTCGCCTGCGCCCGCCGCCTCGATCGTCGCGTTGATCGCGAGGATGTTCGTCTGCTCCGAGAGCTCGTTGACCAGATCGAGGATCCCGCCGGCCTGCTGGGACTTCTTCCCCAGGTCGAGCATGTGTCCCACGACGACGTCCATCTGACGCTTGATCGCGAGGATCGACTCGCGGGCGTTCTGCACCGTGCCGGAGCCGGTCTTCGCTCCGGTCAGCGTCTCCTCGGCCACGCGCGTCACCCGCTGCGCGCTGTCGGTGATCTGCCGGGACGTCGCGAGGAGCTCGCGGATCGTGGTCGCCACCTCGGTCGTCGCGGAGAGCTGCTCGCGGGATCCGGACGCCTGCTGGGTAGCCGCCGCCTGGAGCTCTGCCGACGAGCTCCGGATGCTCGTGACGGCGGCGCCGAGCTGCGTCCCGAGCGAGCGCGTGATGAGGACGCCGGCTGCGGTCACGAGGAAGAGCGAGACGAGCGCGCCGAGCCCGACCGTGAGCTTGGCCCCACGCGCGCCCTCTTCGGCCGCGGCCGAACGCTGATCGAGGAGCAAGCGCTCGTCCTGATCCATCAGGGTCGCCACGCGGCGGATCTCATCCATGTGCTGTTTGCCGGCGCCGCCCTGGACGAACTTCGCCGCTGCCTCCAGACCATGCGCGCGGCGCTCGTCGACCGCCTCCCTCAGGTGCGCGAGCTTTCCGCGAGTCGCCACCTCGAGCTCGTCGATCCGCGAGCGCTGGCGTGGGTTGTCCGCAGTGAGCCGGCGGAGCTCCGCGATCTCCGTCGGGATCGCCCCGACCGCGACCTCGTACGGCTCGAGGAAGGCGAGGTCACCCGTGATGGTGAAGCCACGCTGGCCGGTCTCGGCGTCCTTCACGAGCGAGAGCGTCGTCGCGATCTTGTCCAGCACCACGTGGGTGTGGGTAACGCGCTTGTTGTTCTCGATCAGCGCGTCGATGCTCCGATAGGCAACCGCGCCGACGAACAGGAGCATGAGGACCGTAAGCCCGAACCCCACCCCTAGCTTCCTACCGAACGTCCACGACTTCATACGACCCCATCCGCTCGAGCTCATTCCCGGACAAAAGACACTGGGTCGGGATACTCGCCGTTTTTGCCGGATTCGTCGAGATCAGTTGCGCGCTTTCTCCGTCGCGGGAGACGAGGCACAGTGTGCGCCGGCTCACTCCTACGGCTGGTACGTGCGGCAAATTTGCTCTCTCTTCCGCGTCACGGTCCTCGTCCTCGCGACATTTGCGATCGGTTGTCGATCCGGGGCCACACCGCCTCCCCCTCCTGCGGCGAGCGCTGTCGCACCGAGCGTGCCCGCGGAGGCCGGGGTCACTCCGGCCGCCGCCGCAGAGAACATTTCCGAAGCTACGGAAATGGACGCCGGCGCGCTCGTCACGGCGCCATCCGACGCCGGCCATCGAGAAGCTCAAACGCCACCGCAACCGGAAGGCATGCTCCTCGTGAAGGGCGGCACCTTCAAGATGGGAGCGGACACGGGCGGCGAAGGTGACGAGCGCCCCGCGCACGACGTCACCGTCGCCTCGTTCTGGCTCGACAAGACGGAGGTGACGCAGGCGGCCTACGAGGAGTGCGTCGGCGCGAAGGTCTGCACACCTGCGGATCCGGAGATCCTCGCAACGTTCGGCGGCTTGTTCCGCGGACCGCAGAAGCCGGTGGTCGGCATCTCGTGGCACTCGGCACGTGACTACTGCAAGTGGAAGGGCAAGCGTCTGCCGCGCGAAGCGGAGTTCGAGCGAGCCGTCCGCGGAGACGACGGGCGGAGATTCCCCTGGGGGAACGAGCCGCCGACGAAGGAGCTCTCCGTCTTCTCGACCAACTCTCCCGAAGACGTCGGCTCACGCCCCGCGGGGCGCGGACCGTACGGTCACGACGACCTCGCCGGCAACGTCTGGGAGTGGATCGAGGACGACTACGATCCGCTCGCCTATACGCGACCGACCGCGAGCGAGGGCAAGCCGGGGACGTGTGACGAGATCGTCCTTGCCCAGAACAAGCTTCGCGCCGAGGGCAAGCAAGGCTTCACGGGGACGAACCCGATCCCGACCGAATGCGAGAAGTCGATCCGCGGGGGAGCCTACAACTACCCGGCGCAAGGCCTCCGAAGCACGAACCGCATCCATCACCCCGCGCGCTTCAAGCTGCGGATGACCGGGGTGCGCTGCGCCAAGGACGCGTGAGCCTAGCCCCAATGCCGTTCGGTTAGGCCGCGGTCCCCGGAGACAGAAACAGGAAGGCGGAAAGACGGGAAGAATCTATTGATCAAACTCTCTTCCCGCCTCCCCGCCTTCCTGTTGAATCTCTCTCGGTTCGCTTGAACGAACGGCATCGAGCCCGGGAGCTCGTCGATCGGATCAGCCGCGAACGCGCCAGTTGCCGATGAAGCTGCGACCGACCTCGTCACACGTCGGATCGGTCACGATGAGCTCGGGGCGCCCGTTTCGGTTCGTGACGATCGTGTTCTGACGGAACACGCGGCCGAAGGAGAGCGCCTCGTCTCGATCCATCCCGTGCACGAGCCAGGACGGCTCGCGCCACGTGCCCTCGGGATCGTCCTCGTAACCGACGCACTGCTCGACGCGGTAGCAGCCGAGCACCAGCATGTCGCGGAGGACCGTGTGGCGCGAGTCGTTCACCTTGCGCGGCAACAGCATCGAGCGCGGATTGAACGCGGTCAGGATCGTGAACGGCTTCGTGAGCAGCTCGGGGAGCGTGGCCACGTCCTGGACGACATCACCGTCGAGCGAGACGCGGAGCGGACCGCTCGACGACGGCAGGTCGTAGACGGTGGCGAGATACTGACGGAGGAGGTTGTGATCCATGCGGCGCGTGATGAATACCACGCACCGGCCTCTCGAAGCCCGAGAAGCGCCAAGGGCGGGCTCAGCCGGACTTCTTCGGCTCTTCGCGATCGAAGCGGTAGCCCACGCCGCGCACGGTCTGGATGAAGGCGGGCTCCTGCGGGTCCGCTTCGAGCTTCGCGCGGAGCTGCTGGATGAAATTGTCGACGGTCCGCGGCGTGCCGTGATGGTTCGGGCCCCACACCCGGCGGAAGATGTCATCGCGTGACAGCGCGGTGCCGCGCTCGGCGACGAGACACATGAGGACGTCGAACTCCGTCGCCGTCACCTCGACGATCGCGCCGGCGCGACGGATCGTTCGCGCGGCGACGTCGATCTCGACGTCGCCGAATCCGATGCGCGCCCTCGGAGGGCCTCCCTGGCTCGCGGACGCAGTCGCGCCGCGGCGGAGCGCGCCGCGCACGCGCGCGAGGAGCTCGGCGAGGCTGAAGGGCTTCGCGACGTAGTCCTCCGCGCCAAGCTCGAGCCCGGCGACCTTGTCCATCTCGGCCGACTTCGCGGAGAGGATGATGATCGGCATCGTGCGCCCTTCGGCTCGGAGGTCGTGGAGGACCTCGAGCCCGTTGCGCTTCGGGAGCATCACGTCGAGGACGATGAGGTCCGGCTCGATCGTTCGCGCGAGCTCGAGGCCACGCTCGCCGTCGTCGGCAACGTGGACCTCGTAGCCTTCACTCTCGAGGTTGATGCGCAGCCCGATCGCGATGCTCGGGTCGTCTTCGACGACGAGCACGCGGCGCCCCTGGAGACTGATCGACTTGGGTTGTCGAGAGTTGGGCGTCACGGCATCACCTCGATAGTTCGTCCCTCGGCTTTAGCGCGAAGCCTCGGCGCGCCGCCAGGACTTCTTGCGGCGGGCTTACCTCGCAGCACCAGGAGCGACAGCGGCTTCCGGTGGGAGCGCGGGCAGGACGATGGCGAACGTCGAGCCTTTCCCCTCGGCGCTGTCGACCGTGACGCGAGCACGGTGCGCGCGAGCAACGTGGTTGACGATCGCGAGGCCGAGGCCCGAGCCCTCCTTCGTTCGCGAGAGGCGATCGTCGATTCGGTAGAACTTCTCGAAGATGCGCCGGTGCTCGGGTCGCGGGATCCCACTGCCGTTGTCGGTCACCGCGATCGTCACCACGCCACCGGCCGCCGAGACGCGGAGCCTTACGCGCGGCGGCGACCCGCCGTACTTCTGCGCGTTGGACAGCAGGTTGACGATCGCGTCGGCCATGGCAGCACGGTCCACGAGGACGTCCGGGAGCTCGGGCATCGCCTCGACCCCGAAGTCGAGATCGCGACCGAGCTCACGATGAGGTGCGTAGGCGCGGAGCGCGTCCTCGAGGACGTCGCCGACCTTCTCCGTACGGAGCTCGTAGATCTTGCGCCCCGCCTGCATTCGCCCCCAGTCGAGGAGGCGCTCGATCATCTTGGAGAGGCGCTCCGACTCGGCAACGAGGAGCGTGGTGCACTTCTCCCGCGTGGCGTCGTCCGCCTCGGGCCGCTGGATCGTCTCGGCGAAGAGGCGGATTGCCGTGAGCGGCGTCCTGAGCTCGTGGCTGACCTTCGACACGAAGTCGGCCTGGAGCTCGGACAGGTTCGCCTCACGACGAACGAACACGAGGACGAGCACGATCCCCGTGATGACGACGGAGACGAAGCTGACCGTGAGGATGCCGAACAGGAGGTTGATGCGCCCCTCGACGAACATCATGATGATGCCGATCGAGAGAAGCAGGACCGTCGGGATGATGATGAGGTAGACGAGGAGCTGGACGATGCGGCGATAGCCGAGCCGCTGGACGTTCTTCGCCGTCACCTGGCGGATGCGCTCCGCGGTCACGTTCGTCGAGGATGGCCTTTCCGTCGTCCCCATGGTCCTCGCCTCGCGTATAGCACCGGCTGGCGTCCCGGCTTTTCGTGCGTGCTCTTCCATCGGGCGATCGAGGCCCCTCAACCGAGCGCCGCCCGCATCACGTCGAGCGGAGGCTTCACACCGAGCCATAGCTCGAACGCGAGCGCGCCCTGACGCACGAGCATCCCGAGCCCTCCGTCGTTCGCGAGCCCGCGCGCGGCGGCGCGAAGGAGGAGGGGCGTCCGTGGCGGCGCATAGACGACGTCGTAGACGACGCAGTCGAGCGGGACGCGATCCCAGGCCACGACGTCGGCGACGACGTCCCCCGGCGTCTCCGCGCCATGCATCCCGGCGGTCGTCGCCTGCACGATCGCGGCGTAGTCGGAAGGATCCGACGGTGGCGCGCCGAACGGCTCGAACGCGAGCTCGGCGTTCGAACCGCTCGCGGCGAGGACGCTCGCGAGGTCCGCCGGGTCTTTCCGCCGCCCGCGGACGACGACGCGCGCGACGCCGAGCTGACCGAGCGCGAAGATCGCCGCACGCGCCGCGCCGCCCGTACCGAGGACGAGCGCGCTCCGACCGCGAAAGCGTCCGGCGTCCTTCGTGAGCGCGACGAGCTCGTCGCGCAGCGCCGGGGCGTCGGTGTTGAACGCGCGGACCGAACCGGCCGCGGTGCGCACCAGCGTGTTCGCGGCGCCGGTCGCGTCCGCGCTCGGATCGACCGCATCGACCAGCTCGAGCACCCGCGTCTTGTGCGGGACCGTCACGTTCAGCCCCGCGAGCTCGCCGGCGCGAAGCGCACCGACGCGGTCGCCGAGCTCGCCGGCGCTGGTCTCGATCTTGTCGTAGGTGTGCGGGAGACCGAGCGCACGGAACGCGGCACCGTGCATCGCAGGGCTCCTCGAGTGTGCGACCGGAGAACCGATCACCGCAAAGCGAAGCGTCTCGGTGCTCACGAGCTCTCCTTGTCGAGCTTCGACCCTGTCCCCGTCACGCCCGTCACGCCCGTCACCTGCGCCTCGAACGCACCGTCCGCGACGCGGACGTGGAGCGCGTCGCCGGGCACCACCTCGCCCGCCGCGCGAACGGCCCGACCGTCGGAGCTCCTCGTGACGATCGCGTAGCCGCGCGCGAGGACCTTCAGCGGGCTCATCGCATCGAGACGCCCGGCGAGCGAGGCGACCTGATCGGTGCGGTCGCGCACGAGCCTCGGCGCGAGCGCATCGAGCCGGCCGGCGAGCGCCGAGGCGCGATCGCCCTGGTCCCGGATCTCCGCGCGCATGGCTGCGGTGAGGCGCGAGGAGACCTCGGATGCGCGTGCGCGATCGCGGGCGATACGCTCGCGTGGATGCGCCGCGCCCAGGCGTGCGCCGAGGCGCGAGGCGGCCTCCTTCTCGCGCGCGAGGCGCTTCGAGAGGATGCGACCGAGCCGCATCACGTGCTCGTCGACGCGTTGCTGCGCGCTCGCGATGAGCAGACGTGGATCGCCGAAGGACTGCGCGAGCCGCCCTGTGACGACACGGTCCTCGGCGATGCGTGCGTGCATCGCCCGTCGCAGGCGCCCAAATCGCTCCTCGAGGAGGCGTCGGCGCGCGACGGTGTCGGGCACGATCATCTCCGCGGCCTGGGACGGCGTCGCCGCGCGAGCGTCGGCAGCGAAGTCGACGAGCGTGACGTCGACCTCGTGACCGACGGCGCTCACCACCGGGACGCGACACGCAGCGACGTCCCGCACGAGCTGCTCGTCGTTGAACGCGAGCAGGTCGTCCTGCGAGCCGCCTCCTCGCCCCACCACGATGACGTCGACCTCCTCCACCCTCTGCAGCATCTTGAGCGCGCGCCGGATCGACTCGGCCGCGCCCGCCCCTTGCACCAGCGCCGGCGCGAGGAGGATGCGCGCGCCGCCGCGGCGAAAGGCGACCTTGCACACGTCGTGGATGACCGCGCCGCTCGCGCTCGTGACCACGCCGATGACGCGCGGATCGTGAGGGAGCGGCCGCTTCCGCTCCGGCGCGAAGAGGCCCTCGGCCCGAAGCTTCTCCTTAAGCTTCTCGAGCGCCTCGAGGAGCGCGCCCTTGCCGGTGGGCTCCACGCGATCGCCGACGAACTGCAGCTTGCCGCGCGGAGACCAGTACGTCGGCTTCCCACGGACACGGACGCGTGCGCCGTCCTTGATGAGCGCGCGGCCTCGCGGCGTGACCTGCGAGCGATAGAGCACGACGTCGATCGCCGCCTCTTCGTTCTCGTCCTTCATGGAGAAGTAGACGTGTCCGCTCGATGCGGGGCGGGCGCCGCTCACCTCTCCTTCCACCCAGAGCTCGCTCGCGAACGAACGCTCGAGCGAGCGCCCGACGGCGCGGCCGAGCTCTGCAACGGAGAGCACGCGCGGCTCCGCACGTGCCGGAGCGGCGGGCCGTTCCGGCAGCGGGGCCGGAGCCCAGGGCTCGGCGGGTGGCCGCTCCGGTCGCGCGAGGGCGGCCGGAGCGGTGAACGGGCGCGAAGACGGAATGGGGGCGGAGGCCGGCGCGCCTTGGGAGCTCGACGGCACCGGCGCAGGCGGGGGCGACGGAGGAGACGGGGGCGGAGGCGAGGCGGCAGGCTTCTTCTCGACGGGCGGAAGCGTCCAGTCGAAGGAGAGCGACTCGCCGGGCCTGGGACGCTTGCCTTCCACGCCTCAGACCTGCTCGACGTCGAGGACACGAACGCCGCGCTTCTTCTTCTCCTGCTCGGTGCAGTAGCGAAGACGCTCATAGAGCGCGACCACGTCGGTCTTGATGCCGGTGATGCGGATGTTCGAGGTCGTCTTGTCCATGGCCTCGAGGACGAGGTTGCCCGTGCCCATGATCCGCTGCCCGAGCGGGCGCTCCACCACGTAGTCCACGATACGGTAGAGATCGATCTGCTCCATCCGCTTCGAGAACACCCCCTCCTCGACCACCACCCGCTGGGTCGTGATCTTGTAGTGCGTGCCGAGCGACCTGAGCCACATCACGAGCGCCGAGATCCCGAGCGTGAGGATCGCGAGCAAGAGGCCGCCGAGCCCCTGAATCACCGCAGGACGGCCCGCGTAGAGCAGCTCTTCGCCGCCCGACGATCCCGGCATCAGTCCCTCGCGCGGGGGCAAGAGCTCCATGGGGCGTAGCTTTCCCCGTCCCCCGAGCGCAAGCAAGCCCCGCCGCTACCGGCTCCTCCGAAGCGCGGGCCCCGTCGCCGTGGTCGCGTCGTCGTGCTCGCGATCTCGGCCCATCTCGGATAACGATCGCGAGCGCACCCATGGCTCGCCCTCCCTTCAAGAAGGTCCTCGTCGCCAACCGCGGTGAGATCGCCGTCCGTGTCACCCGCACGCTTCGCGAGATGGGGATCCGCAGCGTCGCGATCTACTCCGACGTCGATCGCGCCGCGCTCCACGTCCGCGTCGCCGACGAGGCTCACCCCGTCGGCCCTGCGCCCGCGGGCGAGAGCTACCTCCGCATCGACAAGGTCATCGACGTCGCGAAGCGCGCCGGCTGCGACGCGATCCACCCCGGCTACGGCTTCCTGAGCGAGAACCCGAGCTTCGCCGACGCATGCGAGCAGGCCGGCATCACGTTCATCGGCCCGCCCGCGAGCGCGATGCGCCAGATGGGCTCGAAGACGGCCGCGCGCGCGAAGATGGCGGAGGCGGGCGTCCCGATCGTCCCCGGCGCGATGTGCGACACGACCGAAGAGGCGATCGCCGCCGCGAAGAAGATCGGCTTCCCGGTCATGCTGAAGGCCGCGTCCGGCGGCGGCGGCAAGGGCATGCGCCTCGTCACCTCCGAAGGCGAGATGGAGAGCGCCTGGGAGCGCGCGCGAAGCGAAGCGAAGAAGTTCTTCGGCGACGACACCGTCTACATCGAGAAGGCGATCCTCCGCCCGCGCCACGTCGAGATCCAGGTGCTCGGCGACCGCGACGGCAACATGGTCCACGTGTTCGAGCGCGACTGCTCGATCCAGCGACGCAACCAGAAGGTCGTCGAGGAGACGCCGACGCCGGCGAAGGCGGCCACGCGCGAGCTCATCGAGAAGATGGGCGCGATCGCGGTCCAGGGCGCGAAGGCGGTCGGCTACCACTCCGCCGGAACCTTCGAGTTCCTCCTCGCCGAGGACGGCAGCTTCTACTTCCTCGAGATGAACACGCGCCTGCAGGTGGAGCATCCGGTGACGGAGCTCATCACCGGGCTCGATCTCGTCCGCGAGATGGTGCTGATCGCCCAGGGCGAGAAGCTCGCGTTCGCGCAGAACGATCTCGTCCCGCGCGGCGCAGCCATCGAGTGCCGCGTCTACGCCGAGGATCCCGCGAGCGGCTTCTTGCCTTCACCCGGGAAGATCGAGCGCCTCGTCACGCCGTCCGGCCCCGGCGTGCGCGACGACGGCGGCGCGTATCCCGGCGCCGAGGTCTCGAGCTACTACGATCCGCTCGTCTCGAAGCTCAGCGTCTGGGCCCCCACCCGCGAGCGCGCCGTCATGCGCATGCGGCGCGCGCTCAGCGAGTACATCGTGACCGGCATCCGCACGAACCTCGCGTTCCACGAGAAGCTGTTCTCCCATCCCGACTTCGTCGCCGGCAACTACGACACCGGCTTCATCGATCGGCACAAGGACACGCTGCTCGGCTACCCGAGCGTCCCGGAGACGGACCGCGACGCCGTCTCCGTCGCCATCGCGATCGCGGCGGCACGCCTCGAGCGCGCGACGGGGGCCACGTCTGCCCAGGCCGGAGAGAGCGGCTCGCGCCTCTCGCCCTGGGTCGCGCAGCACCGCGCCCGCACTCTCCGTTGATCGCCTGATCGCCCGATCGCCCGGTCGCCGGCTCGGCGGCCGATGACGCTCGACCCAGGGAGAGGGCCTCACGCCTCTCGCCCTGGGTCGCGCATCACCCGTCTCCGGGTGCTCCGTCGAGCGCCGGAGCGCTTCGACTCAGTTGCCGGCGTCGGCGTCGGTACCGGCGTCCTGGAACGCCTCCGTCGCGCACTCCACCTTGCATCCCGAGTTGATGCAGGTGAGGAGGCCGATGGCGATCTGCTGCGTGCTGTTGTCGACGCCAGCGAAGTTCCCTGCGCAGAGGATCGGATTCGCGGAGTTCTCGAGGTAGCACTCGAGCGCCTCACCCGCGAGCTCCTGGCAGGTGCAGTCCTGGTTGCAGGCGTCGATCTGCTTCTTGCACTTCGCGCTCGCGCACTGGAGGCAGATGCCCGAGGTCGTGGCGCCATCGGCGATCGACGCGTCGGGGATCTGCGTCGTGAAGTCGGCGGAGAGATCGCACGTCGCCGCGTCCTCTTCGGGGGCGGCTTCCTTCGGCGGGCTGCTGTCGACCACGTCTGCTCCGGAGTCCGCCTCGGGGCCGGCCGCCGCCGGCTCCGTTTCTCCGCATGCCTGAATGACGAACGCCGCAGCGACGAGACCGACGCTGCCGGCGAGAAGACAGATCCGAGCTTTCATGACTCCTCCAACCCCGTACGAGAAGTGCCGGTATTTACACGATGAAGGCACTCGGCGCCACTCGGCGGCAGGCGCCCGATCTCGCAGCCCGGCCCTGTCTGCGTCGCTTTTTCCCGGTCTTTTCTCGGTCTCTTCTCGGTCTTCTCTCGCTCCGTCTTCGCTCCGTCTCTCCGTCTCTCCCTCTCACCGTCTTCGCTCTGTCTCTCCGTCTGTTCGTCTGTTCGTCTCTCCCTCTGTTCGTCTCTCCCTCTGTTCGTCTCTCCCTCTCTTCGCCTCTCCCTCTGTTCGCCTCTCCGTCTGTTCGTCTCTCCCTCTCTTCGCCTCTCCCTCTCTCGCCGATCCATCCTGCAGGGGCGGCGCCGGGGTCGGGCTCCCTCTGCCGACCTGCGAGCTCATTTCCGCGCGCGGCACGCGCCAGCCAGGCCGTTCCAAGACGGTGATCTTTGGCTCCTCGAGCGGGCGTGAGGGCCGACCCCCGACACCGCCTTCGGAGCAAGCAGGGCCGGTGGGAAGCTCGGCTCTGGTCGCAGCGGCAGCTCACGTCGGTGCCCAAGAACGATCCGTGCAGGGGCGTCTACACGACCTGGCTCGCCCCCGGCGCGGGACGACGGCCCGGACTAAAGTAGGGCGGGAGTAGCGCGAGAAATTGGCGCGCCGTGGGTTTGCCGAAGACTTATTGAAGGGTGGTGCTACCTTGAAACCGCAAAGCCCCGCACTTCGCGTGTGCCGTTTCTCCTCGGGGTAACATGCGTCGGCCATTTTCAGCGACCCAGCGTTGGCCTCTCGTCGTCGCCAACGGCCCGCAAGACAGGACCGCCCGCGTCCGCATGACGCTGGTCGCCCTTGGGGCCCTCGTGCTCGCCGCAGCGCTCGCCGTCCCCGGCCTTCCGCTGCCAGTACGGCTGACCCTCGGCATCATCGCGATCGGCGTCCTCGGATTCGCCGCGACGCGTCGAGCGAAGACGCCGCGCGCGACGACCTCCGCGATCGTCGCGGATGCAGCCGGGCTCTCGCGCACGTCCGTCGAAGGGACCAAGCCCATCGTCGACTGGTCCACGCCGTTCGGCGTCACGCTCCTCGCCTCGTACGGGCGGCCGCACGGCCTGCTCGCGTTCACCACGCCGACGCAGACACGCTACATCCCGGCTCGGATCGACGGTCGATCGGAGGCCGACGACGAGCTCTTCTCTCGCATCGCAGTGCTCGCAGACCTCGACCTCGTCGATGGCATCGCGCACGACGCCGCGCTCACCGCGAACGACGCCGCAGCCGTCGTCCGCCATGCCGAGGAGCGCGACCGCGCGTCCCTCGGTCGCGTGTACCTGAGCGACGGGCGCGGAGCGCCGATCGCGCTCGACCGTGCAACGCTCTCGATCGCGAGCCGCTCCTTCGATCTCACGAGCCACCTCGAGTGGCGTCCGCTCATGTTCCACGAGTCCACCGGCCAGGCCGCGGCGCTGTACCAGGCGACGTGGATAAGGCAGAACGGCGCCGAGGTCGTGCTCGTCGCCCCGATGCCCGCGTCGATCGTGCCGCGCGAGCCGAACGCCCATCGCGAAGCGAGCGGCCGGCTGGGTCGAGCGCTCACGCGCGACCTTCGCCTGCTCCAGTCGCCCGCCGAGCCTCCGCCGGCACGCGACGTCCGCGTCGCGATCGATCGCCCGTTCATGATGGCCGTTCGTCGCGTGCTCGACGAGGCCCCCCTCGCCTCGCGGGTCGCTCTTCCTGCGCAGCGAGAGGCTGCTCCGCAGGGGCGCGACTCGATCATCTGACTCATCTGAGTCGCCATTGGCCTGGCTCGGCGAAAGGCTCGAGGCTTCAGGGATCGGACGTCGGGCTTCGGGGCCAGTACTGGTGCGGCCGGCTCCGTCCCATCCCCCATCCAGAGCACGGACACGCTCGTCATGGCGTCGCGAGGATCCCGTGATGGTCGCGCCAGCGGGGCGAGATTGCCCACGCGCTCGAGCTCGCTGCGGTGACAAACGTGACGGGAGGTGACGGGAGGTGACGGGAGGTGACGACGGGAGGTGCCGACCGGAATCGCCCCTCGCGGGCGGTCGTGGTAGACCCCGGGGACCAACGCCATGGCTCGCTTCTACGTCACGACGCCGATCTATTACGTGAACGACATTCCGCACGTCGGACACGCGTACACCACCGTCATCGCGGACGCCGTCCGCCGCTTCCACCAGATCCTCGGCGACGAGACGTACCTGCTCACGGGCACCGACGAGCACGGGCAGAAGATCGAGCGCAAGGCCGAGGAGGAGAAGACCGACCCGAAGACCTACGTCGATCGGATCAGCACGCGCTTCAAGGACGCGTGGCCGAAGCTCGACGTCGTCTACGACCGCTTCATCCGCACGACCGATCCCGACCACGAGGAATTCGTCGCCGAGCTCTGGAAGAAGATCGCGGCGAACGGCGACCTCTACCTCGGTGCGTACGAGGGCTTCTATTGCGTCGGCTGCGAGGGCTTCAAGACGGACAAGGAGCTCGAGCAGCCGGGCAACATCTGCTCGCTCCACAAGAAGCCCGTCGAGAAGGTGAAAGAGCCGACCTACTTCTTCGCGCTGAAGAAGTACCAGCAGCGCCTCCTCGACCTCTACGAGCGCCGCCCCGAGCTGATTCAGCCGGAGTCGCGCCGGAACGAGGTGCTCGCGTTCGTCCGCGCCGGGCTCGAGGACCTCTCGTGCTCGCGTACGTCGTTCAAGTGGGGCATCCCCGTCCCCGGCGACCCCGCGCACGTCATGTACGTGTGGTTCGACGCGCTCACGAACTACCGAAGCGCGCTCGGCCACGGCGAGCTCGCGAAGTTCTGGGCGCCGAACGCGAAGGTCGTCCACCTCGTCGGCAAGGACATCCTCCGCTTCCACACGATCTACTGGCCCGCGTTCCTCCTCGCCGCCGGATACAAGGAAGAGGAGCTGCCGAACGTCGTCTTCGCCCACGGCTTCCTCACCATCGACGGTGAGAAGATGTCGAAGGCTCTCAAGAACGGCGTCGATCCGCTCAAGGTCGCCGGCGAGCTCGGGGCGGACGTCCTCCGCTATCACCTCCTCCGTGCGGTCGCGTTCGGACAGGACGGCGACTTCGATCACGCCGCGCTCCTCGAGCGCTACAACGCCGATCTCGGTAAGAACCTCGGCAACCTCTTGAACCGCGTCCTCGGCCTCTGCGCGAAGAACGGCCTCACCGCACACCCGGAGGACGACGCCGCCACCGACGGACCGCTCGAGAAGGAGCTCGACGAGAACGTCCGCACGTTCACGAGCGCCGCGAAGAAGGCCTGGGACGACCTCGCCCCGCACATCGCGCTCGAGAACACGATGAAGCTCTCGAGCGCGGGCAACACCTACGTCGATCGCGCCGCTCCGTGGACGGAGGCGAAGAACGGAAACGTCGCGCGCGTCGCGAAGATCCTCTCGCGGCTTCTCCGCGTGCTCGAGGCGCTCTCGGTGATGCTCTGGCCGGCGATGCCGAAGAAGAGCGACGCGATGCGCGCGCAGCTCGGCCTGCCGCCGATCGATCCGAAGGTCGGCGTCGCCGCCTGGCCGGACGCGCTACCGCCCGTCCGCGCCGGCCTCGCCCTCGGCGCCGCCGGTCCGCTGTTCCCGACCTTCGACGACAAGGCGCAGAAGGAGCTCCTCGATCGGCTCGTGCCGAAGACCGAGCCCGCAGCAGCAGCGCCCGCCGCGGCTGCGGCCGGGGCGAAACCCGCCGCTGCCGCTGAGGAGATGCCCGGCGTCATCAGCTATGACGACTTCGCGAAGGTCGACCTCCGCGTCGGCCTCGTGAAGACGTGCGAGAAGGTGCCGAAGAAGGACAAGCTCCTTCGTCTCACCGTCGACGTCGGCGAGGCCGAGCCGCGCACGATCGTGGCGGGGCTCGCCCTCACCTTCCAGCCCGAGGCCCTCGTGGGACGCCGCGTCGTCGTCGTCGTCAACCTCGCGCCGCGCGACTTCGGCGGAAAGCTCGTGTCGCACGGCATGCTCCTCGCTACCGGTCCGTCGGAGGCCCTGCACCTGGCCACGATCGACGAGGCCGTCGCGCCCGGCTCACGCCTCAAGTGACCGGGAGAGGACCATCGTAGAACTGAGCTTGCGTGCCGCACCCGAGTGATATGCTCGGCGGGTGTCGGACCGCGATCCGCGAGACGTCCCGGACCTCGATCTCCCACCCCCGAGGAGCTCCGCGTCGGAGGGGAGGGTTCCTTCTGCGCGGCCCAAGCCAGCGGCTGGGCCGACGGAAACGCCGGGATCACTCGGCGGCGACTTCGGGATGGAGCTCGAACGCGGTCCAGCCATGTCGGCGCCACCGTCCGCGATGACGTCGCGCGCGCCGGCCGCTCCGCACGTGTCGATCGACATCAAGGGCAACGAGGACTTCGACATGGAGATCGAGCGCGGCGGCGCGCTCGTCTCGCTCCCACCATCCTCGTCGCTTCGCCCCGGCTCGATGTCGAACCGCCCGGCGAGCATGTCCGGTCGTCCGCCCGCCTCCGGATCGGGGCTCGAGATCTCGTACCGGCGCATGGACGCGGTCGCTCGAGTTGCGACGGGCCCGTCGACCGCGGTGAAGCTCCTCGCATGGGTGCTTCCGATCGTGCTCTTCGCCGGTACGCTCGCGGGGCTCGTGAAGCTCGCGCATCACGCGGGCGGGCGCGACGTCGTGCGCCTGTTGCCACACGCGTTCGACGCGTCTTCGACTCCGCAAAGCGGAGCGGTCGCCGGCGGAGCGCTCGTGATCGCCATCGCGCTCGGCTTTCTCGGGCTCAAGCTGCGGCCACGTTCGTACGCGATGTTGGGCTCGGCGACCGCGCTCGTGATCACGTCGCTCGCGATGGTGACGGTGACGCTCGTCTCGACCGAGGAGCACCCGGCGCCGCCGGACGGAGCGCTCCTCATCCCGTATGTCGTCCCGTTCGCGGTCCTCTTGCTCGGGCTCGGCGTCGCAGGACGCGGGCGGTCGCTCTTCCTGCGCGGAGGCGGGCACCGCGCGGGCAGCCTGCTCGCGGCGCTTGCCGGCGGCGCGATCGTCTTCGCGGCGCTCGAGCTCAGCGCGCTCGCGTCACGCCTTCCCTGATCGCGCCACACCAGGCGGTGCTCGAGATCGAGCTGCGGTCGCGATCCCGATCCGAGTCCGCGCGCTAAGCTCGCGCCGATGGCCATCGAGCTCTCGAACTTCTCGGGCATCGATCTCGCCGCGCTCCCTTCGATCGCGCGCGGAGAGGCGCGCGCGATCCGCGCGCCGAGCGTCGTCGCGACGGAGCAGTCGCTCGCCTCGTACGGTCGACTGGTCGACGACTTCCAAACGGCGGAGCTCACGATCGTCCCGTGGCCCGTGCGCGGGCCGCGTCCGCTCGTGCCCGGCACCGGGATCGAAGGTGGAGCCGTCGAGGATCGCTTCGTCATGGAGCGCCGCGGTCAGGTGCAGTACGCGACCAACTACGCGGTCGGGCGCTCGTACGTCACCGGCTGGTTCGAGGACCCGCCCACCGCATCGGAAGACGCTCGGGCGCATGACGTCACCCGCCTCTTCACGCACGAGGCGAACTATCACCCCGATGGCGGACAGATCTTCTTCCCCGAGGACGGCACGCCGTTCGTCGCGCTCCTGGCGCGCCCCGGCGACGACGTCCGACCGGAAGACTTCATCGCGTTCTGGTTCGACGGCAGCCGCGGCGTTCACGTGAACCCTGGCGTCTGGCACCAGCCTGTGTTCCCGATCGTCCCCGCGGCTCGCTTCGAGAACCGTCAGGGACGCGTTCATGCATGCGTCTCGATCGACTTCGTCGGAGAGTTCGGCGTCTACGTCGAGGTACCGCTCGTCGCTCGAGCCGACGCGTAGCGAACGCACGTGGAGCGCTCGAGCTCGCTCGAACGATCGACGGCCGAGCTCGCTCTTGTGCGGCCATCCGCGGAACGCACCACGACGTTCCGTCATCGAAGGCTACTGATGTCGTCGCTTCTCGCCACCGCTGGTGCGGCGGCGGTGTTCTTCATCGCCGCGGACCTCGTCTACACGCTCGATCACTACTTCGTTCACCACGATCGCGAGCGCTATCGCACCGGTCATTCACGGCATCATCGCCGCTACAACGTGGCGAAGGATGCACCGCAGCTCGACGACTACGAGCTCTCGACCTACGGCTCGGCCGCGCTCATGTCCTTCGCCGGGATGAGCACGCTCTCGCTCCTCACGGGCAACTGGGGCTTCGCCCTCGGTGCCGTGCTCAAGTTCGTCCACTCGCTCCTCTTCCACTGCTACCAGCACCGCTGGTGGTCGAGCACACCGCTGCGGAAGCAGAACCAGCAGCCGCCGACACGCGGCTGGGGTCTCGCGACTGCGCGCTACCACGCGCATCACCACGCCCATCCGAACGACGCCGTCTTCACCTACGCCGAGAGCTGGCAAGGTTTCGACCGCATCCTCGAGTGGGCGCATCCGTGGCTCGTTCGATTCACGAAGGACGGCCGTGCGCGCCTCGCGCCCTCGACCGAAATGGCGCGGTGAACTGGCTCGGCGCAGGGTTCGCCTCGCTCGTCGCTGCGCTGCTCGGCGCGCTCGTCGGGGCGTTCGCTCACTTCGAGGGACGACGCCACGGGATCGACTTCCCTCCGATCGTCGGCATCGTGACCGGGCTCGCCGCAGCGCTCGCGTCGACGTCGACGAGCGGACTACGCGGCATGCTCGTCGCGTCGCTAGCGGTATGGGCGGCTGCGCTCGCAGAGGTGCTCGAGTCGCCGGCACGCGGCGTCGTCGCCGACATCATTCGGTTCAACGACCGACTCGGCTTCGCGCGCGGAGCGAGCTACGTCGGCTGTGCCGTCGTAACGCTGCTGCTCGCATCCCGCGCTCGCCCGCAACGGGCCCCGCTCACGCCGGAGCCCGCCGACTCTAGGCGGTGATGCGGCCGACGACGAGCGGCGCCGACGAGGGCGCCGCGTCGCCGTACTCGATCTAGGCGGTGATGCGGCCGACGACGAGCGGCGCCGACGGGGGCGCCGCGTCGCCGTACTCGAACGCGCCCGCGACACGCTCCGTCAGCTTCTCGCCCGCTGCGCGATCGCGCACGAAGATGCGCGCGACGACATCGCCGCTGTTCACCGCTTCGCCGGGCTTCCGGTCGATCTCGATCCCGACCGCCGGATCGACCGCTTGATCCGCCCGCGTGCGGCCGGCCCCCATCGCGACGCCCGTGAGGCCGATCGCGAGCGCGTCGATGCCGAGCACGAAGCCCGAGCGCGGCGCCTTCACCTCGATGAGCTCGGAGGCGACCGCGAGCTTCGCCGGATCGGCGACCACGCTCGCATCGCCGCCCTGCGCCGCGACCATCTTCTCCATCACGCGGACGGCGCTGCCGTCGGCGATCGCCGCACGGAGCTTGGCGGTCCCGTCCTCCACGCTCGTCGCCTTCCCGCCGAGGACGAGCATCTCGGCTCCGAGAACGAGCGTACATTCGACGAGGTCCGCCGGGCCGCGGCCGTGGAGCACCTCGAGCGCCTCGCGTGTCTCGTTCGCGTTGCCGACGGCACGGCCGAGCGGCGCGTCCATCCGCGTGAGCACGGCGACGACCTTCTTGCCGGCGCGCGTCCCGACGCGCACGAGCTTGTCGGCGAGCGCGCGAGCGTTCTCCTCGCTCTTCATGAACGCGCCCTTGCCGACCTTCACGTCGAGCACGAGGCCGTCGATCCCCTCGGCGAGCTTCTTCGACAGGATCGACGCGACGATGAGCGGGATCGACTCCACCGTCGCGGTGACGTCGCGGAGCGCGTAGATGCGCTTGTCGGCGGGGGCGATCTCCTTCGTCTGCCCGATCATGCACGTGCCGATCTCACCGACGATGCGCGCGAAGTCGGTGACGGGCAGGTCGGTGCGGAAGCCGGGGATCGCCTCGAGCTTGTCGAGCGTTCCGCCGGTGTGACCGAGGCCACGACCGCTGACCATCGGCACGGGCACGCCGCACGCGGCCACCAGCGGCGCGAGGCAGATCGAGACCTTGTCGCCGACGCCGCCGGTCGAGTGCTTGTCGACCTTCACGCCGGGGACGCCGCCGAGATCGAGGACGCTCCCGGAGTGGAGCATCGCCTCGGTCAGCGCGACGGTCTCCGCATCCGAGAGGCCGCGGAAGAACACCGCCATGAGGAACGCCGCCATCTGGTAGTCGGCGACATCCCCCGCGCTGAAGTCGCGGAGGAGACGCGCGATCTCCGCCTCCTCGAGGGTCTTTCCATCACGCTTGGCTGCAATGAGCTCGACGACCGTACGCACCATGAGTCCGCGCAGCGTATCCTGACGCGAGGCCGTTTTGGTAAGCTGCCGCTCTCATGCCCGCTTGCACCGGCCACATCGCGTCCTCCCCGAGCGCCCGCGCGACCGTCGCGTCCGTCGCGTTTGCCGCGGCCCTAGCGCTCGCGTTCGTCGCCGCGTGCACGAAGTCCGAGTCGGGGACGCCGGCACCGGAGACGTCGAGCGCGCCGGCGGCGTCGGCCGTTCCGGTCGTCGAGACCCCTTCCCCGTCCGCCACGGCGAGCGAGAGCGCGGCGCCTCCCGCCGATACGGGACACGCCGCAGCCGTAGCCAAGGACGCCGCCGACGCGGGACATGCCGCGGCCGAGCCGCCGAAGATCCGCGCCGCGGGGGGCGGAGCCGCGGCGGCGCCCTCTGCGTCCGGGTCCGCATCCCCCGTCGAGTGCGGGACGAAGCCGCTCCCCGACTGCCCGCTCCAGGCGTGGATGAAGGCGCACGCCAACCCGCCCGTGCTGACGAGCGACCTCCCCGCTCTCGCGAAGGCGCTCGACGAGATCGCCCTGTTCGCGCCGGCCGGCTACACGAACTGGGCGTCGATCTCCAAGGACGGCGCGGCGGCCGCGCGGGCCGGGGACCTCACCGCGGCAAAGGCCTCCTGCCGGAGCTGCCACGACCAGTACAAGCAGAAGTACAAGACCGAGATCCGCGCCCGGAAGATCTGAGAGCATGTCGACGATCGCGCCGCCGCGCGCAAAAGCGCGTGCCCCGAAGCCCGGACGCCCGGCGGGCCGCTTCACGCAGCATCGCCGCCTCGACCACCTCCGTGAAGTCCTCGAGCGGGAGCCGCGCGGACTCACGCTCGACGAGCTCGCCGCGACGCTGAAGCTCACGCAGCGGTCGGTACGGCGTTACCTCCGTGAGCTCGACGGAACGAAGCCCGAGGAGAAGTTCGAGCTCCTCGAGTTCGTCGAGACGCGCAAGGGCGGCCCGCTCCGGTGGCGGATCAAGCCGGGCGAGCGCGGCCGCGCCGTCTCGCTCCGTCGCGCGCAGGCGTACGCCGTGCTCGCGACCCGCCGCGACTTCGAGGTGCTCCGAGGCTCCGCACTCTACGAGGAGGTCGATCTCGCGCTCGCCCAGATCGCGACGATCGCCCAGACGCCGTTCCGTGCCTCTGGAAAGGCGGAGATCTCGGGTGAGCAGAACCTCGAGGATCGCTTCCTCTTCGTGCCGCCTCCCGCACGCAGCTACGGCGCACGGGGCGAAGACCTCGACGAGCTCTTCCGCGCGGTGGCGGACCTCCGCGTGCTTCGCTATCGGCCGCGCGTGCGGTCCGGCGAGCCGCGCGCGGACCGCATCCCCTTCCACCCGTATGCGATGGTCGTCCATCAGGGCACGATCCACGTGCTCGGCGCCCGCGTCATCGGCGGAAAGGCGAGCGCGGAGGTCGACGCCCTCTCGCTCGACTCGATGACCGACATCCGCACGAGCGAGACCGAGCACTTCGAGCTCCCCAAGACCTTCGACGTCTCTCACTTCGTGCACGGCGACTTCGGCGTCGCGCGGCCCGCGCGCGCACGCTTCATCGTGGAGTTCGAGGCCCGCATCGCCGACGAGGTGAAGGCGAAGCGTCTCCATCCTCAACAGCGCATCGCGACCGCACCCGACGGCCGCGTCCGCGTGTCACTGCCGCTCGTCGACCCGCGCGCCGCCATCGCGTTCGTGCTCTCCTGGGGCGACGCCGCACGAGTCGTCGAGCCACCCGAGCTGGTGAGCGAGGTCGGCCAGATCCTCGCGCGCGCGGCCTCGAGGTACTCATGACACGCTCCTCTGCTTCCGCTCCGGTACCCCTCGAACAGCGCCGCTTCGACGTCGTCGTGTTCGGCGCCACCGGCTTCACCGGGCGGCTCGTCGCGGAGTACTTCGCGGCGCACGCCGCGGAGACCGGCGTGCGCTGGGCCATCGCCGGACGAAGCATGGACAAGCTCGAGGCGGTCCGTCGCGAGCTCGCGACGAAGAATGGCGCACTCCACGAGCTGCCCATCTTGATCGCGGACTCGCACGACGTCAGCGCGCTCGACCGACTCGTCTCCGAGACGCGCGTCGTGTGCACCACGGTCGGCCCGTACGCGAAGTACGGGATCGATCTCGCCCGCGCCGCTGCGCGCCACGGGACGAGCTACTGCGACCTCACGGGCGAGCCAACCTTCGTCCGCGCCGTCATCGACGAGTGTCACGACATCGCGCGTGGGACGCAGGCCCGGATCGTCAACTGCGCGGGCTACGACTCGATCCCTTCAGACCTCGGCGCGCACATGGCGTGGGACCACGCGAACCGCACGCACGGCGAAGGGCTCTCCTGGGTCAAGGTCTTCACCGGCCGCACGAAAGGCGCTGCGAGCGGCGGGACCATCGCATCGGCGTTCGGGCTCATGGAGGCGGCATCGAAGAGCCGCGAGGTCCGCAAGCTGCTGCTCGATCCTCACGCGCTCGATCCGAACGAAGGCGACACATCGGAGCCGGCCCGCTCGCGCGATCCCTTCGAAGCCGATCAGCGGGGCGTTCGCTTCGACGAGGACCTCGGGCGGTGGACGGCGCCGTTCGTGATGGCGTCGATCAACACGCGCGTCGTGCGTCGCTCGCACGCGCTCCTCCGCGAAGAGGGCGGCGGCTACGGCCAGCGGTTCCACTACAACGAGGCGATGAGCTTCCAGCCCGGACCACGCGGCCTCGTGACGGCTTCGGTCGTCACGGCGACGATCGGCGGCTTCTTCGCCGCGGCCGCGCTGCCGCCGATGCGCCACCTGCTCGAGCGCTTCGTGCTCCCCGCTCCGGGCGAAGGCCCCTCGCGCGAGGCGATCGACAAGGGGTTCTTCGAGATGCACGTCCTCGCAGAGACCGAGTCCGGGAAGCGCCTTCGCGGCCGGGTCGCGGGGACGAAGGACCCGGGCTACGGCGAGACCGCGAAGATGCTCTCAGAGAGCGCGATGTGTCTGGCGATGGACGGCCCGCGCCTCGAGCCCCGCTTCGGCGTGCTCACCCCCGCCACGGCGATGGGGATGCGCCTCGTCGAACGCCTGCGTGCTGCGGGCATGACGTTCGACGTTCACGACGCCTGATCTCTCGCCCGAGCCGGCCCCCGTGGCGCTCGATCGCACAGCGAAGCGAGCGTTTGAGGGAGCGAGGCAGCAGGAAAGCAAGAAGGCGATTTCATGGATCTCCGTCATTTCCGCGCTTCTCGCCCTCTCGCGATCGGCCAGCGCGGCAGCGCCTAAAGCGTGTTGACAGTTGAAGTCGACACCGCCCTTCTCGGGCGCCAGGCCGAAGCCTTTCCTACTTCATAGAGAGTTGTTTCACGCACGACCAAGAGCCGTGCGTCAGAGCATCTCTCTCCATAGGCGTTTTTCGTCTCCGCGTGCTTCGCGGCGACGTGAGGCGAGGGACCTGGCTCGGACACGATGACGTAGCGAGCCAGGTTCACGGCAGCGTTGGTGTCGCGGTCCGCCTCATGGCCGCAACCGCTGCAATGAAACGTGCGCTCGGACAGGTCGAGCTTGGCGCCGACGTGCCCGCACGCGCTGCACTTGCGTGTGCTCGGAAAGAAGCGATCGGCCACGGTGAGCGTGGCGCCGTACCAGCGGGCCTTGTAGGTGAGCATCGACGCGAAGAGCGACCAGCCGCTATCCGCGATCGCACGAGCCAGCGAGGTTCGCATCAGTCCTATCGTGCACAGATCCTCGATCACCAAGCGACCGTGGGTCTTGATCAGTCGGCTCGATTCTCTGTGCGCGAAGTCACGTCGAACGTAAGCGATGCGCGCGTGGGCCTTCGCGACGCAGGCCCGAGCACGGTGACGATTGCGGGAGTCGAGCTTGGCGCGACTGAGCGCCTTGCTCTTCCTCTTGAGAGCACGGAGGCCGCGTCGGAGAGGGCGCGGGCTCTCGATGCGGGCGACCTCGTTGCCCTCGGCATCGGCCACGACCGCGAACGTGCGGAGACCGCGGTCGATGCCGACGGGCGTGCTCGTGCTCGCGTCCCCATGGCGGCGCGCGGGGTGAAGCTCGGCGGCCTCCACGTTGAGCGTGATGTGCCAGCGACCATCCGAGCGGTGCGAGACCGTCGCGAACAAGATCTTGGCGCGGCCCTTTCGAAGCATTCTTCGGAGGTCACGCGTGCACTCGCGGACCGCAAGCTCGCCGAGCTTTGGCAACCGGATGCAGCGCGTGCGATCGGAGCCGACACGAATCTCCGCCTTCTTGTTGCGCATCCGGAATGACGCACGCGCGGTCGCCTTCTTCTTGAAGCGAGGGAACCTCGGTGGCCTGCCGCGGCGCGTTCCCTTTCGACCGTCCGAGAACGCCGCGAACGCACGGCCCAAGTCGACCGCGGCTTCCTCGAACACCTGCTGACAGACGTCGGTTCGCCAAGCGAGCCCGGGCTTGCCGTCCTCGTCGACGCCCGCGTCGGCCGTGAGCTTCCACTGGTTGAAGAAGTTGATGAGATCGAACCCTGACCACGGGACGCGTGCGTCCTCGCCGACCGTCGTCTTCACCGCCTTCTCGGCCAGCTTCGTGACCACAGCGCGAAGGCACTGGTTGAACGCAAACCGGGCCGCGCCAACATGACGCCGAAGTCCTTCGACCTGCGAGGCCGTCGGCTCGAGCGTGAAGTGAAAGGTCGTGTGGCGCTTCGCCGTCATCCCGTCCATTCGGTGATCGCGACGAGCCATGCCGAGGCGGCGATAACTCCGAGATAGGAGATGGCGGTCCTTTCGTAGCGAGTCGCGACACGTCGAAAGCCCTTGAGGCGACCGAACCAACGCTCGATGACGTTTCGTTGCTTGTAGAGCGCCGCGTTGAGCTCTCGCGGCTCTCGACGATTGCGCCCCGAGGGGATGACGGCCTTCGCGCCGAGCGCTTCGACGTGCGCAAGAAAGGCGTTGCTGTCGTACGCGCGATCCGCAAGGACGGCGTTCGAACGATGACGGACGAGACCTCGCGCCATTTCTGCCGATTCCATCATGCGTCGTCTCCCTTTCGGGAGGTCGCAGATTTTCCGGAACGGGATGCAGCAGATTTTCCGGAACCATCATGCGTGATGTCGGCGACCTCGCCGCCGGTCACGATGTATCGCACGAGCTCTCCGCGCTCGGTCACAACCGCATGGAGCTTCGTCGTAAAGCCGCCGCGTGAACGCCCAAGTGCCTGCCGACCGTCACGCTTCAACGCCCCGGCGGCGTGGGGATGGGCCTTCACGATGGTGCTGTCGATGAGAAGGAATCGGAACGCTGTCGTCCGCGAGAGCGCACGTCGCAACCGCTCCCAGGTTCCAGCGAGTGCCCACCGTCGGTAGCGACGATAGATGCGCTCCCACGGGCCGAAGTCCTTGGCGAGGTCGCGCCACGGTGCGCCACTTCGTAGGATCCACGCAATCGCGTCGAGGAAGCGCCGCGCGTCTCCCTTCGGACCGCGCCGCATCACCTGCTCGACGAGCGGAGCGACCAAAGCCCATCGCTCGTCAGTAAAGAAGCGACGCGTTCCCCCGAACACCCTTATCCGTTAGCACCCCCTGGACGTCCGTCAAGGGTCCGCTCCTCCGAACTGTCAACACACTCTAGCTCGAGCGTTCAGGCCGGAAGCGACACGCGAGCGCGTTTTCTGGCTTGATTCATTCGTGAGCTGCGAGATCGTGGTGGGTCCCGCATGCGACGGAGCCTCCTCAGCGCTTTCGCGGCCGACATCACTGCGCTCGGCGCGATCCTCCCCGTGGTCGCGCTCGCGTTCGTGACGTGGCGCGCCGGCGCGATCGCGGAGAGGCGGCCCGACCGCGAGGCGAACGCGGAGCTCGACGCCGCCACCAAGGACGAGGACGAGGGCGAGAGCGAGAGCGAGAGCGAGAACGTCACGGACGTCGCGCAGGTCGCGAGCGCCGAGCTCGACGCGCCCCCGCCGAAGCCGGCGCCCCCGCGCACGTTCAACGTGATCCTGATCACGGTCGACACGCTCCGCGCCGACATCGGTTTCATGGGCTACCCGCGCCCCGTCTCTCCGAACATCGATACGCTCGCCGCGCGAAGCGTCGTCTACGAGCAGGCGTACGCGATGGCATCGTTCACGCCGAAGAGCCTCGGGCCGATGCTCATCGGGAAGTACTCGAGCGAGACCTATCGCGACTACCTCCACTACACGGACTTCTTCCCGGCAAACGTCTTCCTCGCGGAGCGCGTCCAGGCCGCGGGCGGTCGCACCGCGGGCGCGGCGACCCATCGCTACTTCGGCTGGAAGAAGGGCTTCGACCAGGGGTTCGACGTCTGGGACACCTCGGCGATCCCGCCGAACTCGATCGACAACGATCCCACGATCACCAGCGAGAAGCTCTCGGACCTCGCGATCGATCTCCTCTCGAGCAGCGAGGCCGCCGATATCCCGGTGCGCGGGAAGGAGCCGGCGGTGAAGGTCGCGAGGACCGGGCCGGCACAGGACCACTTCTTCGCGTGGTTCCACTACCTCGATCCCCACCTCCCGTACGTTCCGCACGAGGGCGCACCGTCCTTCGCGAGCATTTCCGCGCCCGGCGTCCCGCGCGAACGCGCGGCGTACGACGCCGAGGTGTGGTTCACCGACAAGCAGGTCGGCCGCCTCCTCGAGCATGTCGCCCAGCAGCCGTGGGCAAAGGAGACCGCGATCATCCTCACCTCGGATCACGGTGAGGCGTTCGGAGAGCGCGGGCACTGGGGCCACGGCCGCGAGATCTGGGAGTCGCTCGTCCGCGTCCCGCTCATCGTCTTCGTCCCCGGCATCGAATCGCGCCGGATCCCGGCGAAGCGATCCCACATCGATCTCGTGCCCACCGTGCTCGAGCTGATTGGCTTGCCGCGAGACAGCGACCTCTCCGGCACGAGCCTCCTCGAAGACACACGCGTCGCCCCCGACCAGGCCGAAGAGCGCGATGTCTTCATCGACATGCCCGATGGCCCGTTCAACGAGATGCGTCGCGCCGTCATCACCGGCCCGTCGCCCGGCCTCAAGCTGATCGATTTCGGCGGCCGCTACGAGCTGTTCGACCTCCAGCACGATCCGAACGAAGCGAAGAGCCTCGTGGCCGAGGATCCGATCCGGTTCGCCGCCGCAAGAGACGCGATGACCCGCGTGCGGAGCAAGCTGAAGCCGCTCGCGCCGTCGAAGTGAAGCGAGCTCTCTCGGCGCCGCTGAGCCGCCGCGCCGGTGTCGAACCGGCGCTTGCCCCTCCCGATCACGACGGGAGGAAGGAGTCTGGCGGGGTCACGTGGTGGGTTGAAGCAAGCTGGAGGCAACGCGGGAGGGGACGCGGCTCGCGCGCTGAATGGCGCCCTGGAGAAGCGGTTCGAGCTGCTGCGCCTCCACGTCGTCGCTCCAGATGACGAGGAGCGAGTCGGTCTCGATCGCGAGGCGGTTCAGCCCCGCCCGATCGAACGCATAGATGTCGTCGGTCACGACGATGGCCGCTGGCCGGCAGCGCTTCGCCACATCGCTAGCGTCCATCAGACTTCCCTCGATCACGTCGGCCCCGAGCGCGCTCGCCGCGGTCGCGCACTGGTCTCGAAAGCGCTCCGGCGCATTCAGGACGAGCACAGGGGGCGGCGGAGACGAGCGGCGCGGAGGCGGCCTGGAAGTCACGCGCGGAGGCAACGGCGGAGCGGAGCGAGGAGGCAACGGCGGAGCGGAGCGAGGAGGCGAGCTCGAAGCTGCGCGCGGAGGCAACATCGGAGTGGAGCGAGGAGGCAACGACGGCGCAGAGCGCGGGGGCAACGTCGGAGCAGAGCGCGGAGGCAACGTCGGAGCAGAGCGCGGAGGCAACGTCGGAGCAGAGCGCGGAGGCAACGTCGGAGCGGAGCGCGGAGGCAACGTCGGAGCGGAGCGCGGAGGCAACATCGGAGTGGAGCGCGGAGGCGCGGAGGGCGGCGTCGACGACTTGAGCGATCGTGCCTCCGACTCGAGCGCCGGCCGCGTCGGTAGCGCCTGCGGCTTCGCCACGCGTGGGAGGTCGGGCCCCCGCGACGCGGACGGTCGCGGCCACGCCGTCCCGAGAAGGGCCGGCTCGCCCACTCCGGGCGGCTCCGGCGCGCGCACGGCCTGAAGCGGAACGGGCGCGGTCGTGAGCGACGGCAACGGCGCGCCGTAATAGCGGGCAAGCGCCTGACGAATTTCGTAGGTGATCGCGACCATCGGCTTCACCAGCGTCCCCGTCGCGCGTGCGCAGTCGGCGAGCGCGGCCTCGTCGGTCGGGTCGTGCGTCGCGACGTAGAGGTACCGGCGTCCCGCGACTTCGCGGAGGTGCACGGGCACGAGCGTATGGGCGATCGCGACCTCGCGAGGAACGAGCTCGATGAGGGCTCGCGGAACCTCGACGTTGTTGAGCGAGAGCCAGGGACAGCTCAGCTGATAGGAGATGATCTGCGCGAGCTGCCTCGGCGGAACGAGGTCACGCTCCGCGAGGAGATCGCCGAGCCGCCGGCGTTCTGTCTTCTGGATTTCGAGCACCTCCGCGAGCGTGCTCTCGGTGAGCACACCGGCTCGAACGAGGAGTTGACCGAGGGGCGCTGGGCGATTCATCGGAGATCCACCGGCTACGGAGCGCGGATACTGGCCTCTCTTTGCCGCGAATGCACCGCCAATCTCCCTTGGTGACTCACGAGTGTGGATCTCGCCACCGAGCGCGTCGCGAGAGCGGAGCATATGCAACGACGAAGGCGGCGCTCCTCGCACAATGGAGGTCGCGGAGTCGATCGCTGGCCGGCGACTTCAACGAAGCAAGCGCTTCATCGACCTCTGCCGTGAGGCGTTGACCGCGCGAGCGCGGGGAGCTTGCTGCCATGGCGAAGAGCAGCTTCCGCGGCGACCTCGACGTCCGATCGCCGTGATCGTGCGGCTCGAGAAGCTCGTCCTCTCATTGCCGACGGACGCGAGTGAGACCGACGGAGACCGGTTCGTCGCCGAGGCCCCTCACGACCGGCGTGGCGATCATGTTCGGCGCCCGCTCGCTCGCATCGATCCGCGACGTGGTCGTGGAAGCGCGACCGTTGCCGACCTCGAAGCGTGGCAGGCGCTCACGGACGGACTGCACGGCGCTGCGCCCGGGACGGTAAGGGCACGTGATAGCGTGCGCACATGCTGAATCTGAAGATCATCATCGCCAGCACGCGCCCCGGACGCGTCGGAGCCCCCGTCGCCCGTTGGGTCCTCGAGCGCGCTCGGCATCACGACAGGTTCAACGCTTCGTTTGCCGATCTCGCAGAGGTGAAGCTGCCGCTCCTCGACGAGCCGAAGCACCCGCGGCTCGGCGCCTACGAGCACGCCCACACCAAGGCCTGGAGCGCGATCGTGAAGGAAGCGGACGCGTTCGTGATCGTCACGCCCGAGTACAACTTCGGCGCGCCGCCGGCGCTCCTGAACGCGCTCGACTACCTGTACAACGAGTGGAACTACAAGCCGGTGAGCTTCGTCAGCTACGGCGGCATCTCGGGAGGTCTCCGCTCGGTGCAGATGACGAAGCAGATCGTCACGACGCTGAAGATGATGCCGATCGTCGAGGCGGTCACGATCCCGTTCGTCGCCAATCACATGAAGGACGGCGAGCTCCAGAGCAGCGAGCAGCTCGAGAAGTCGGCGTCGGCGATGCTCGACGAGCTCCATCGCTGGGCGACGGCCCTGAAGCCGATGAGGAGTGAAGGCTGAAGACGTGAACGGACGTGAGTACGTGCGAACGTGACGAGCGATCTCACTCGGTGACGGCCGTCTTCGCCTCGAGGTGCTCGCGCGCCTTGCGAGCCGCGGCCGTCGCTACCTTCTCGCGGATCAACATCGTCGCGAGCTCGGCGTCCGACTCGGCACGCTGAAGCGCGAGGTCGGCGCGCCGGTTGTCTCCCTCGTACATCCGGTTTCTTGCGATCGCGACCTCCTCTTCGGCGAGCTGCACGAGGAGCGCCGTACGCTCGTCGCCCTGCGCGTCGAGCGCCTTCGCGCTCCGGATCGCCGCCTCGGAAGCGGCGAGGCGTTCCGTCGGCGCCTGGAGGCCGGGGCCGCACGCGACAACGAGCGCGGCGAGCGCGAAAGCGAGGAGCCGCGAGGAGCTATCGAGCAACACCGTGCGAAGTCGCCCTGCGACCGGCGCCGCCGACTCTACCCACGTGCCGACATTCGTCATGAGAGTCCTCCCGTCGCCAGGGAGCGGCCGCAACATCCAGGCCTCGAGACAAGCGAGCGTTCGCCACTGCGCCTGGCGCGACGGAGATGACGTCGTATGCTGCGGGTCCAAATGGAGCTGGGATCGAACGGCCTAGGCCGCGGGTGTGCCTGGAACGTCGCCGCTGGGCTGCTCCTCTCGCTGGGCGCGCTCGCATGCTTCGCCGTCGGGTGCGGGAGTGATGCCGGCGACTCAGGCGGGAAGCCGCCGCCGGCCGACAGCGGTGCGCCGAACGGACAGGCGCCCGAGGCGACGGGCGTCTTCATCGTGTTCGCGGACGACATCCATCCGAAGGTCCGCGCGCGATACACCGAGCTGCTCGGCGATGCGCTCGGCAAGCCCGTCGAGACCGTCACGGCCGCGACGCTTCCGGAGTCGCTCGACGCGACGTCTCTCGTCGTCACGATCGGCGACACGCCCGTCACGCGAGCGCTCGTCCCGCCGGGAGAGCGCGATGCGCTCGCGCCCGAGGCGTTCGTCGTCCGGAGCGGCAAGCGTGGCGCGGCCACGGTGCTTGCGGCCGACGGCGCTCCGGCGAAGAGCCACCCGCACGGCAACCTCGGCGCACTGCACGGCGCCTATGCGCTTCTCGAAGAGCTCGGCTTCGCGTTCCTGCATCCGCTCGCGCCAGTCGTGCCGAAGCCGCTCCGCCTTCCCGCCAGCGCGATCGAGCGCAAGGAAGCGCCACGCTGGGACACACGCGAGATCCATCTCCACACGCAGCATCCCCTCGAGCTGACGGAGCTTCTCCAGGGGTTCGGCGACGCCGGACCTGCCGACGCGAAGGGCTTCGAGAAGATGCTCCCCGAGTGGGATCGCTTCCTCGAGTGGAGCGTCGCGAACGGGCAGAACGGCGTCGAGTGGTTCCTTCTCTGGGCGAAGTCGTTCGAGGACTTCGCCGACTCCGACGTCCGCATCGGCCGTCTCGCCGAGCTCGTCGACCGTGCTCACGCGTTCGGAATCTCCGCCGGCATCGATGCGCCGATCGCCTTCGCGCAGCAGCACAGCTACCGCCTCCTCCGAGAGCAAGGGGACCTGGCGAGCGAGCTCGCACAGATCCGCGCCCGACTCGACTGGCTGGCGAAAGCCGGCTGGGACTTCTACGGCATCGAGAGCGGGACCAGTGAGTTCACGGCGCCGAAGGCCGATCGGATGCTCGCCTGGATGAACGAGGTCGCGAAGCACCTCGACGAGAAGCACGGCGGCAAGCGCGCCTTCATCAAGGTGCACTGCTCGACCGGGCAGGTCGCGGAGGGCTTCGCCGATCCGAAGACCGGCCAGCCGATCAACTTCAACTTCCTCCCGCACCACGCCGACGAGCGGCTCGGCGTCCTCCCGCACACGGTGCAGCACTACTCGCTCACCGATCCTGCGCCGACCTACGGCAACACGGACTTCGGCTACATCCGCGACTTCCTCCGGCAAGAGGTCGGCCGCCGGCCCGTCGTCTACTACCCGGAGACGGCATACTGGGTCAGCTTCGACGTCGACGTCCCGCTCTTCCTCCCGCTCTACGCCGACCGCCGGCTCAATGATCTCCGCCTCCTCGCGAAGGACGAGGACGCGCCCGGCGCCGGGAAGATGGACGGCCAGCTCGTCTTCTCGAGCGGGTGGGAGTGGGGCTACTGGCTCAACGACGTCATCGCCGCGCGAGCCGCGTGGGATCCCGGTCCCACGAGCGCCTCGCAGATCGATGCGCTGAAGGGCTCGCTCGAGAAGGCGCTCCGCGTCTTTGGCCCGGCGACGAAGGATGTCGTCAGCTGGATCGCGGACGTGGTCCAGTCCGAGCAGGAGCTGCTCATCGAGGGCAAGGTCTCTGGCAAGGCGCCGAAGTCGATCGCGATGCGCAACGGACAGGCGTACCTGCAAGGCTGGGAGACCTGGGACGACGTCAGCAAGCTCGGGACAGGCTTCTCGGTTCCGTTGAAGATGACCCAGCCGGACAAGCTCGGTCTGGTCGACATGCGAAACCCACTCCACGGCGGGCCCGGGTACTCGGCGGAGATCGAGCCCCTCCTCGCGGAGATGGTGTCGCGGTTCGAGCTGCTCTCCGCGCGTGCCGAGGAGCTGCGCCCGGTCGTCCCCGCGGAGGCGCGCGATCTCTTCGATGATCTTGCCGACGCGATGAAGATGACCGCGCTTCGCGCGAAGCAGGTGCACGGGCTCTACGACTACGTCGATGGCTACTTCGACACGCCGATGCCGAAGCGCCTCGAGCGACTCTCGGCGGCACGCAAGGCCCTCGACGACGCCGCGGTGATCGCGCTCGCACGCGAGAAGCGCTATCGCGTGCCGGCGGAGCGCATCGCGGGTTGGCGCGACAACCCGACCGCATACGAGTTCGGCTATCTGTGGAGCGTTCGCTCGCTCTACTACTGGTGGCGCGACGAGGGGAAGGCGGTCGATGCGCCGGTCTTCCCCTGCTACCTGAACGTGATCAACCCCGTCGACGTCGCGTTCGGTGAGGGGCTCGGGACCGACGCGGCGAGATGGATGGGCGAGTTCCTCTCGAACGACCAGCGGCGGGGCTGTCTCGCCGAGCCGTCTGCGCCGCCGTTGTTCCCGCAGGACGGCCTTCGTAGCCGACCGTGACGCGCGCCAAGCGTCGGTCGACGAGGCGACTCTTCGACCGACGCGCGCCCGCCGTCAGCGCGGGCTGCACTGCACGACGCACACGGCGGAGGCGCCCTTCGCGCGCGCGCTCGCCTCGCACGCTCGCTTGGCCTGCTGCGAGGCGAAGAAGCGGTCCTTGCCCGAGCCGTTGCCGAAGACCATCTGGTAGTTGCACGCCCCGGCAAAGCCGCAGACGCGCACCGACGCGCTCGCGGTGCACCACCACGAGCCGCCGCCGGTGGCCGCGCCGCTCGTGGGAGCCGCGGTGGCAGCCCCGCTGGTGCCTGCCGCCGCCGACGGAGAGCTCTCCGCGCCGCCGGCGGAGTCGTCGTCCTCCTCCGTCGCCGGCTCGTCGCCGGTCGCGAGGTCGTCATCTTCGCCCAGCGGGTCCAACGGGGTGCCCGTGGGGGTGCTCGGCGTCGTCAGAGCTCCGCCGTTGCCGTCCGCGCCCTTGTCCTCGTCCGGGTCCGCGCTCGCGTTCGCGGCGACGAACGCGAATGCGCCGATCGCGACGCACGCGCCCGCCCCCAGGACGAACATTCCGCCGAGAACGAGGAGGACGATGACCAGCGGCGACAGCCCCGGCTTCGGCGGTGGGGGCGGTGGCGGTGGGGGCGGCGGGTAATAGGGATGATGGTGGCCTTGGCCGTACACCCGAGAACTCATAACGCACGGCAACGGACCGCGCTGCATCCGTCATCCGAAAGGGTGACCTGGGGCATCGAGGGGACGGGCCCCCGGGTGGCTCGGGCCGCTCCGTCGTATTAGCGTCGTCCGCCCGATGCCCTGGAAGATCGTCAACCTCGACTACGAGTCGCGTCCGCACCTGCACCTGAAGGACCCACACGCGCCGATCCACCTGCGGAGCTTCTTCGCCGACCAGCGCGTCGAGATCGGGATCGGCGCCGACGATCCCGAGGACTGCCACGTCCGCGCCACCGTCACGCCGGACGACGTCGTCGTGCAGGCCACGGCCTTCGAGCCGGTCCATGTGCAGATCCTCTCGTCGATCCTGGCGTCGCTCGACGTCGAGCCCGACGAACGGGAGGCCGCGCTGGCATGGATGCGCGACGAGATGCGAGCGCACCGAGTCGACGCGCCGTCGGTCTTCCGTGGCAACGTCGCGTCCTTCCCGCGAGCGACGGGGTGGCCCCACGACCTGACCGACTCTGCGCTCCTCGAGTCGCTCGGCGATCGCGAACGGATCCCGAGCACGCGCGTGAAGGCGCTCCTCGCCGAGGTGCGCCGACGAGGCCTCCGCGTCGCGGACGCAGCGCCTCGCGGCCCGGAGATCACGCGGCGCCGCCCCCGACCGTGATTCAGCGAGCGGCCACGTATCCGCTGAACACGACGACGAAGCCACCGATCTCCGCGAGCATCAGGAGAATCATGAAGCCGAGCATGAGCCCGGCCGGGATCGTGCGCCGTCCGAGGCGATGCGGGCGCTGGAGTTGATTGTCCGTGTCGCGGAGCGCTCCGTGAACGACGTAGCCGAGCACGGCCGCGGCGAAGAAGACGACCAGGGCGATCGACGCCGCGAGGTTGACCCCGTCCGGCCACGCGTTTCGCTTGCACAGCTCGCCGATCAGCGCGCACGCAAACGCATAGAGGAGGGAGGCGCGGTGCGCGGTGTCCACATAGAAGGGCGCTTTTGCCTCGGCGCTGCGCGCGATGCATGCGTACTTCCACGCGCCCGAGAGGAGCCCGACGAGAAAGAACCCGCCGGCGCTGACGAGGCAGAAGTCGGACGCGCTCATGGCCGCTCCCGAATACCGTCGACTATCATTGCTGCAGCATGCGGCCGAGCGACGACGCGCGCTTTCAAGAACCGACTGAAGCGGGGATCCGCTTGCTCGTCGGCGATCAACGGCTGGCCCTCGCTGGACGCTCGCCCGAGATCCGTCGTCATCGCCACGCCGCACCTGCCGTCATCGTCGGCGTGGACCGTCCGCTCAGGCTCGTCGCCGACCGTGTCCACGAGACCCGTGCCGCCCTGATCGCCCCTGGGTTCTCGCACGCCGTCGACGCCAGGGGCGGGCGGATCGCCGTCTTCCTGCTGCCGGCCTATGCGCTGACGACCCCTGGGTCAGGACTCCGCGACCTGTCGGCGAAGGGCTCCTGGGTCGAGCTCGCCGAGGCCGTCTCCTGCCAGCGGCTCGACGGGTTCGAGCCGGTCGATCGCCTTCTCGCGCGCGAGCAGCTCGGTACGCGTCCGGTCGACGAGCGATTGCACCTCGCGATCGGCGCTCTCGCCGGGGCCCTGGACGAGAACGTGTCGATGGCGGAGATCGCCTCCGCCGCCCGGCTCTCACCGTCACGCCTGATGGCCCTCGCACGAGAGCAGCTCGGAACGTCGCTTCGACCTTATCGCCGCTGGCTCCGCGCGTTCGACGTCGCGCGTGCCTTCGCGACCGGCGCCTCGCTCACCGAAGCGGCCCTCGCGGCGGGATTCGCCTCGTCGGCCCACCTGTCGATCGCCGCGCGCGAGCAGTTCGGCATCCGCCCGTCCGACATCCTTGCGCCGCAGCATCGCGCGCTCATCCGGACGATCTGACTCGGTCCGCGTTCTCCGCCGGAATCAGCGTCCCATTGGTGCGCCGAGCTGCTCGTGGTGTTGCGCCATCAGCGTCAGGTGGACGTCCATGTCGCCGAGCTCCATGTTCTCCACCGTCCGCTTGCCGCCGACGACGAGCGGATGCTTGTACGCAACGCATTGGCGCGGGCCAGGCGCCGCGCCGCCGGCCGCGCGCCATGTTGCGTACAAGCGCTTGTCGAGGATGCGCTCGCCCTTGCTCCCCGCCAAGAGCTCGATGAGCTCCCGAAACGTCATCTCGCTCTCAAGTACGGCGCCGTCATCGGGGTCGAGGAGCGAGACGAGGGGCTCGCCTCCTGCACTGAGGCGCGCAGCGTCGAGGGCGTACTGGCGCGCGAGCCAATCGTACGCGAAGACGGCGAGCTGCGGACGACCGGGCCACGCCGTACGCCAGCGCCCCGGGCCGTTCCATTCGAACGCGGGAAGCCCGCGCGCGCCGACGTCGTCATCCCCGACGAAGCGAATGAGCCCGTCGCCGAAGCTCGGACGAGCGTATCTGCGTTGAAACTGCGTGTACTCCGGCACGTCGCGTCCGAGCATCGCCACCGTATCGCGCTCGGTCCATGCGGAGAAACCAAGAGCTCCGTCGGCGGGGTAGGCTTCGACGAAGCGTTCGAAAGCGTCATTTCTCATGGCCGCCGAGTCGCGCTTGCCGGCGGCGTTGGTCGCCTCGTTCGACGCGTTGCTGCCGGCACACGCAGCGAGGATGAGTGACATTGCGAGCACGGGCATGGCGCTCCTGCTCGACGTCGCCACGGATGCGCGCGCACTCATCCTCGTCCTCGGGATCATCGGACCAAGCTACCACCCGCCTTCCAGTCGAAGCACCCGACAAGCTCGTCCCCGGGAGCGCCCATGCGTTCGACGACTTGCCGGCGCGGCAACGCGAAAACTCGACGAGAAGCGCCGGCCCCAAGCGCGGGGAGGCTGAAAGCAGCTCGCTCCGGCGATGCGGTGCGCGCGGGCATTCCGGGCGTCGGCGAGACCGCCCGAAGGCGCACCGAGGGCTCCAGCCCTCGATGCCCCACCGCGGGCTACGGGGGGTGTTGCGGCGCGCTCGGCGACGTGGGAAAAACAGCGCCATGAGCGCACTCTCCGTCGTCCAGGCCACGCCGATCGTGCCGAAGAAGCCGCCCGTCGATCCGTCGACGCTCGCGTATCGCGACCTCCTCCGCGGCCCCTTCTGGCAGAAGATCCCCGCCTACGCCGACGTGACGGAGGAGCAGTTCCTCGATCACAACTGGCAGGCGAAGCACACGATCACGAAGCCGTCGAAGCTGCTCGAGGCGCTCCGCGATCTCGTCCCCGCCGGCTTCATCGAGGACGCCGAGGCCGGCTTCGCGCGCTCGCCGATGTCCGTCCGCGTGAGCCCCTACCTCCTCAGCCTCATCGACTGGTCGAAGCCGTACGAGGATCCGCTCCGCATCCAGTTCCTTCCCGTCGGATCGCGACTCCTGCCCGATCACCCCAAGCTCGACCTCGACTCGCTCCACGAGCAGGCCGATGCCCCGGTCCCCGGGCTCACCCATCGCTACCCGGACAAGGCGCTCTTCCTCGCGCTCGACACCTGCCCCGTCTACTGCCGCTTCTGCACGCGCAGCTACGCGGTCGGCGTCGACACGGACGAGGTCGAGAAGGTCAGTCTCAAGGTCTCGAACGAGCGCTGGGCACGCGCCTTCGACTACATCCGCTCGCGTCCGGAGCTCGAGGACATCGTCATCTCGGGCGGCGACGCCTACCAGCTCCGCGCGCAGCAGCTCGAGGAGATCGGCGAGGCGCTCCTCGCGATGCCGAACATCCGGCGCATGCGCGTCGCGACCAAGGGCCCGGCGGTCATGCCGCAGAAGCTCCTCACCGATCACGCGTGGGTCGACGCGCTCACCCGGTTCGTCGAGAAGGGTCGCAAGCTCCACAAGGAAGTGGTGCTGCACACGCACTTCAACCACCCCAACGAGATCACCGGCATCACGCAGGACGCGATGCACAAGCTGCTCGAGCGCGGCATCGTCGTGCGCAACCAGAGCGTCCTCCAGCGCGGCGTGAACGACTCGCCCGAGACGATGACGATGCTCGTCAAGCGCATGGGCCACCTCAACGTCCACGCCTACTACGTCTACGTGCACGACCTCGTCACCGGCGTCGAAGACCTCCGCACGTCGGTCGACACCGCGCTCTTCATCGAGAAGCACGTGCGCGGCTCGACCGCGGGCTTCAACACGCCGACCTTCGTCGTCGACGCCCCCGGCGGCGGCGGCAAGCGCGACGCGCACTCGTACGAGTACTACGATCGCGAGACGGGCATCAGCGTCTACCAGGCGCCGAGCGTGAAGCCGGGCGAGTTCTTCATGTACTTCGACCCGCTCCACCAGCTCTCGACCGCAGCGCAGCGACGCTGGGCCGATCCGAACGAGCACGAGGGCATGATCAGCGCCGCCCTCGCGAAGGCAAAAGAGCGCATCCGCTGACGACCCGAGCAGGCCGAGACGAGCATCCGTGCCGGGTGCTCGTCCGGGCCGCACCCGCCTTCCCGTAGACGAGCAGGCGTCCGAGCCGAGGCTGAACGCGCGGAGCGTCGAGCCGACGTCGAGCGGGACTAGAGCGCCCGCGGGATGCGGATGACCGGAGCGGCCGGCGCCTTCTTCTTCTCGACCTCGAACTTCTGGTCGAAGAGGAAGACGTCGTCCTGCGCGTTCACGACGAACAGCTTGGAGGGGTTGAGCGGCTTGATGTCCGCCCGCTCGCTGGTGTTGAGGGCGACGGTGAACTGCAAGCCGGGCGGCACCGCGAGGAGAAAGCTCGCTGCGCCGGCGGCGTCCGTTCGGGTCACCGCCTTATCGAGGTACATCACGGGGAGGTTCGGACCATTCTCCGCGCGGACGGCGACGACCACCCGCCGCACCGCCGGCGGACACTGGACCCCGTACTCGGGGAACTTGGACTTCTCCGCGAGCCGGGTCAGGCGGATGCTGAGCGGCTTCGTCGGGCTCTGATACCCCTCGGGACACGTCACCGTCACGTCGGTGATCTCGCCTTCGACCCCCGAGAGCTTCAGCGTCGCCCGGCCCTCCTCGTTGGTCGTCCCGAGCGGCCGGTTCGCCCGGGAGACGTTGGCGCCTACGACGGGCTTGCCCGGATCGCTGTCCACCTTGACCGAGATGAGGAACGGGTCGGGCGGAGGCGGCTCCGCACACCCCGCGACCAGGAGCGGGAGAGCAAGGCCGATAGCGGCGACGGCGAGTTGCCTCATAGGTCCATCGAACAGGGTATCGACCCGGCCACCTCGGTCAAGCGACCTCCCTGCATCGCGTCGAGGCATAGCAAGCCCCCTCTCGGAGGTGGCGGCCGTTCCAGTGGGAGCCGACGAATGCGCGAGATGCGCAATCCGGCGGGTGGTCCATTGGATCGGCCTCGGTCCATGATGTCTGGAGCCTCTCGGATCCAGGCGCAAATGTGGGCGTTGCTCGCCCGACAACATCAGATCCCGAAAAACCCCGGAGATACGTTGCCTCCTGAGCAACGCCGTCCTACCGCTTCCGCTGGGGGTGCAATCGGGCGGCTGGCACGTCTCCAGCAATACCGTTGTCTGCGAGGCAACGAGGCGGTTCGAGAACGAAACGCCCGTGAGTCTCGAGTGGGTGCCGCGCCCGGCGGCACGTAGATCGGCAGAGAAGAAGGAGATTCCCATGAACAAGCTCATCAAGAAGGTCCGCGGCGCGTCGATGGTCGAGTACGCTCTCCTCCTCGTCGCCATCCTTCTCCTCGCGGCTGGTGCGTTCAAGGCGCTCGGCCCGAAGGTCGGTCAGGCTGCTACGCGCGGCGGCGCGCAGCTCTAAAGGCCGCTTCTCGTTCCGGGCCTTGATCCGGCGTCACGCTGTATGATGGCGTGACGCCGCGGGGTCAGAGGGACGGGAGACGAATGTCCGAACCGCATCAGCACGCTGTTTTTCTCGTAGCGATCGCGATAGCGGCAATCGGAGCGGTGCTCGACTGGCGCAAGGGAGAGATCCCGAACTGGCTGACGCTGCCAGCTCTGGCGCTCGCACCGTTCATTCACGTCGTCCGCTACAGACTCGCGAAAGAGACCATGGAGACCTCCTTTTACGAAGGAGCGTTCTCCCTAGGCGGGGCCGCTCTATGCGCGGTGGTCCCGCTTCTCTTGTTTCGCCAAAGCGCCATGGGGGGCGGTGACGTCAAGCTGTTCGTCTGCCTCGGAGCGATCCTCCAGCCCGTCCTCGGAGTCGAGGCTCAGATGTACGGGTTCTTCGCCGGCGCCATCCTTGCACCGGCAAAGCTCGCCTACGAAGGCAGGCTCCTCTCGACGGTAAAGAACTCGATCTCGATCGGAGCCAACTTCTTCCTTCCGAAGTCACGACAGCGAAGCGTCGATGCCGCCACGCTGTCCTCGTTCCGCCTCGGTCCAGCGATTCTTCTCGGCGTCGTGCTCACTGCGTATCTCCACTGGTAGCGCGCGCCACCTCGTCCCCAAACCCCTCACCTCGGTGAGGCACGGAGCTCTTGGGATTCATGCGCCGCCGTTCCAATCGCGCACTTCGTCGTGGGGCCGTGCTCGTCGAGTACGCGCTGCTCCTCACCGCGTTCGCCATTCCGGCGATGATGGGGATCGTCGCGGGCGGCGTCGCGATGGCGAAGGACTACCAGGAGGCGCGGAGCCAGCTGCTCCGCCCGTTGCCGTGATGGGGGAGCCGGTGAGACCTTCGAACGACGACGCTGGCAAGCGCACGCTGAGGGCCCTTCGTCGCGATCTTCGTCGCGACACGCGCGGCGCCGTGATGGCCGAGTTCGTCATCGCGATCGTCCCCCTCCTGATGACGTTCTTCTCGTTCGTGCAGCTCTCGAAGGTCGCGACCGCACGCCTCGTCGTGAAACATGGGACGATCATCGGAGCCCGCGCGGCCTCGGTCATCTCGAACGCGAACAACAACACGCCCGACGCGAAGGGTGACGGCAAGGCCGACATCCAGAACGCCGTCCGGGTGGCGATGGCCCCGTGGACCGCGAAGGGAAGCATCACCGGCGTCGACGTCCAGGTGAACGACCAGTCGAGCCGTGACGACCCCTACGGCTGGGTCACGGTGACGGTCAAGGCCACCTACAACTGCAACGTGCCGATGGGCTTCATCGCGTGCGGCGGCAGGTCGAAGACGCTCGAAGAGAGCTACCGCATGCCCCACCAGGGCGCGATCTACGAGATGTGAGGCGAAGGCGATGACGGCGACCATGAGCATGCACACGACGCTCCGGGGACTGTTCTTCGACGTCTCGTCGCGTCCGTCGGGTTTGCCGCGGTCGTCTCGCTCGGGCGTGTCGGAACGCGTCTCGCTCCTCGAAGATCAACGGGGCGCCGTCATGCTGACGGGCCTCTTCATGGCGTGCTTCCTCATCGGCGCGCTGTGGTTCGTGATCGGCATCGGCGACGCCATCGTCTTCCGCGACAAGATGCAGGAGGCCGCCGACAGCGGCGCCTTCTCGTCCGCGGCGCTGCACGCCAAGGGGATGAACTTCATCTCCCTCTGCAACCTCGTGATGCTGGTCGGGACGGTCATCCACATCGTCCTCGGCATCATCAGCGACGTGAAGTTCGCGCGGGCGATCTACATCTGCATCTACACGCTCGGCATCGGGTGCATCCCGGCGATCGCCGACTTCGAGTCCGCCTACCGTCGCTGGGACAACTACTTCTCGATGATGAGCAAGGGCTTCAAGGCGATCCACATCGCCCAGAAGACCGCCTCGTATGCCTACCCTGCCCTCGGCGTCGTCGAGTCCTACAAGAACGGCGCGAAGTACGGCAACGATCGCCGGACGAGCAAGGTCACGGTCCTCGCCGCGAGCTCGTCGATCCTGCCCGGCGCGGCGGCGCGCGGGCTCGGCGCGACGAAGGTGACGAAGGAAGGCCTCCCGGTCGAGGCGAAGAAGTTCAGCGACCTCTGCAAGAAGGTCGTCTCGGTGGCGGCGAACGGCGTCGTCAACCTGCTCGGGCTAGGCAAGTCGGTCTCCGGCACGAGCCTCGGCGGCAAGGCGCTCTCGATCTTCAACAGCATCGTCGGCGCGGTCCTCGAGTTCCGCTACTGCAACAAGACCAACATGCACTTCGAGCCGTTCGGTCCAGGCTTTGACAGCTTCTGGGGCGAAGATGGCCCCTACGTGGTCTACAGCCCCGCGTCGAACGGCAACGTGTGGATGCAGACCTGGGCGATCAACATCGCGCCGAAGCTCAACGACACGTCGGAGAGTCGCGTCGGCCTCGCAGCCAAGCGCTACTCGAAGTACACGACCCAGGAGGGCTCGCCGGCCTACTTCGCCCAGGCGGAGTTCTACTTCGACTGCGACTCCAAGTGGAGCACCGCGGCCTGCAACTTCGAGGACAACGCGACCTACGCGATCAAGTGGCGGGCACGCATGCGCCGCCTCGAGCTGCCGGCGCTCACGAGCGCGCTCACCGGCGGAGCGCTGGCAGCGATCCTGAAGCTGGACGCCATCTCCGACTTCAAGAAGGCGATCCCGGACGCCATCAACGACATGCTCGGAAACAGCGGCGCCGGCCGAGCGGCGATGAAGGGACTCATCGACAACCTCGTCGGACAGCTGCAGGGCGTCCTCACCAAGCCGATCAAGGATGCCGCCGGCAACTACGATCCGACGCTGTCGGGGTTCGGCATGACCTCCTACCACTGAGGGATTCTTCGTGAACCACGATCGCTCCCCCATCACCGTCTCCGCCCGTCGCCGTCTTCGGCATCACGCCGGCGCGCGCGGCGCGGCCATGATCGAGAGCATCATCGTGATCTCGACGATGCTCATCTTTCTCGGGCTCATCGTCTGGACCCGCCAGGCGTACGGGATGAAGCTCGACATGCAGCAGCGCACGCGCTCGGACACGCTCTACTTCGCCTCGCACGGCTGCGAGAACGCCGGTGGCGGGATCGGCCAGATGGGCGGCGGCGGCACGGTGCCCGGCGACGGCGGACCGGCAGCCAACGCTGCCGGGAAGTCGGGCCTGCCCGACGCGGCGGCCGTGAACCGGAGCTGGAACAGCGCCTCCGGCTCGCTGAGCGGAACGGCGAACTGGCAGGCGGTCTGGGACCAGAACGCGCGCGGCGGCAACGCGGGGATCAGCTACGGTAAGATGCCGTTGGCGAGCAACGTGACGGCGCTGTCCGCGGTCACATGCAACGAGAAGAAGTACAAGAGCCAGCTCACCGCGTGGTTCCAGTTCGGCGTCGACTTCCTGAAGAGCGGCGGCGGCGTAATGGGCCTCTTCCGATAAGAAGCGAGAACACGATGACCCTTCGTCCAGGCAGCCTCGAGAAGGCGAAGAGAATCCGGGGACTCGTTCGGGTCTGGGGATACTTCAGCTGTGTGATGGCCGTGTGCGGCGTCATCAGCGTTCGCCACGCGCGCGCCGAGTACCAGGACCAGACGCTCCAGTTCGGACGCCAGATGGTCGGTCTCGCCAAGGCTTCCAACCACGAGGTCACGAAGGTCATCTTCAACGGACAGCCGGTGCACGTCGGCAGCTCCGTCACCGAGGACAGCGCCGCGCACGTCCTCGAGCGCTACGAGGAGTACTGCAAGTCGAACCCCGGCCAGATGGGCGTCGACTTCACCGAGATCAACAAGTCCGGGACCGTGAAGCCGCTCGTGAAGGCCGACGCGCCCGCCGATGCAGACGCCGACATGCCGGCGATCGCCAAGGCCGGCTACGTCCGCTCGGGGACCGACGAAGATGGCGCGGTCATCTGCTTCGTGAAGGGGCCGAAGACGAAGCCGACGACCGGCGAGGCGTTCCAGTCCTTCATGTCGACCGGCGACCTCGGCTCGTTCGGCGAGCTCCGCTACGCCTATGCAAGCAAGGGCCCGAGCGGCAAGACGCTCGTGCTCACCGTCTGGACCGACTCGACGTTCAATCTCCGCAACATGGTCCCGGAGGACGGCCAGGACTCTCCCGGCGAGGACTTCCCCGAGGTCCCGCGCGTCCCGAACTCGACGCGGCTCATGGCGGCGAAAGCCGACGGCATGCCCTACGGCGTCAACGTCTACAAAACGACGGACTCGCCCGGCAAGACGTTCGACTTCTTCGATCGCGAGATGAAGAGCAAGGGCTGGTTCGCGTACGACCCGGAGATGACCGAGGCCGAGCACAAGGGCCAGGGCCGCGCCTACATGAAGGACGCGGTCGTCGTCACGCTCGGCACCAGCGTCCAGCCGGAGGGGAACTTCGTCGCCGTCGGCCTCGCCGGCGTCCCCGCCGACGACAAGCTCGGGCATCGCTAGAACGCAGCACCGCCCATGAACGGTTCGAAGAAGCGATCGCTCGTCCTCGGGGCCGCCCTCGGCCTCGCCGCGTTGCTCGGGGCCTCGGATGCGAGCGCCGTCCGGACGACGATGCTCCAGAACCTGATGAAGCGGATGAACGGCTTCGTCGCCGCCGGGAACATGCAGTCGACGGCGGTGATCCTCAACCTCGTCAAGAACACGGGGCCGGACGAATACGCGAAGTGGGGCGAGATCGCCGAGAAGGGTCGCGCAGCGGCCGCGGCGGGAGACAGCACGGGGGCCAAGGCGGCCTGCAAGAGCTGTCACGACCAGTACCGCGAAGCGTACAAGATGAAGTACGGCTCGGGGGCTCCGGACGGAAAGGGCCCCGTCCCCGTGCCCGTCGACTGAGCAAGCGTCGTCACCGTCTCGACGACGCGTCGTCGCGAGATGGTGACCGTGGTGCACGCAAACGGCGCTCGACATGATCGCGCGAGGAGGCGATCATCGAGCGCTTCGGCGGCGGCTCTCCTCGCGCGGGTTGCGCGATTAGCGCACGGGCGAACTGCGCTCGCTGCGAACCAAGTCGTCGTGTCGGTCCCGTGCCTGGAGACCGCGCGGCAGCCTGGAATCACCAGATGCCGCCGTGTAGCATTCGAGCGGGATGAATCGTCGCGCACTCTTCATCGCGGTCCTAGTGGGTATCCTTGGGGCCTTCCTTCTCGTGCTGTACCAGCGGCGCTTCGAGCTCGAGGCGTCGGGCGGCGAGAAGGTGAAGCTCCTGATGGCCGTGAAGAGGATCGAGCGCGGCAAGCCGATCACCGACGATGTGATCACCATCCGCGAGATCCCGCTCGCCTACGTCGACGAGCGTGCGATCCGCGAGACCGAGAAGAACAAGATCCTCGGGCTGAAGATGGGCAACACGGTGAAGGAGCAGCAGGTCCTCCTGTGGAGCGACCTCACCGCCACCGACGAGCGCAAGGACCTCTCCGCCCTCGTCCTCCCCGGCTACCGCGCCGTCTCCATCAAGGCCGCGCGCGACGACACGAGCATCGCGCTCATCAAGCCGGGCGACTACGTCGACGTCATCGGCGTCATCGGCGCGAGCACCGCGATCAACGAGGCGAAGAACGCCGTCGTCCTCCTCCAGCGTGTGCTCGTCCTCGCGACCGGCACCGACACCTCGCCCGAGCAGGCGAAGGACACGAAGGAAGCGAACCCCTACGCGTCGGAGAACCTCCTCACGTTGAGCCTGACGCTCACCGAGGCGCAGGTCCTCGCGCTCGCGGCCGAACGCGGCCGCCTCGCCGTCGCCGTCCGACACCCCGATGATCAGGCACGCACGAGCGGCATCGTCGACCTGAACTTCAACCAGATCGTCGACGAGCGAGAGCGCGCGAAGATCCGCAACGTCCGTACCGGGCCGCGTGACATCACCGCGCCGGGGCAGCCTCAATGATCGATCTCTTCGACGCTCCTCTACGAACCTCGACAATGATCAAGAAACGGCAACTTCGGCGCATGCGCGGCATGCTCGTCGCGGCACTGGCAGGCCTCGCGGCTCCTCTCGTCCTCGCCGGCGCGCCTCGCGACGCCTGGGCGCAGAAGTCGGGCGGTCACGAAGACATCGCGCTCGCGATCGGCGAGACGCGCACCCTCTCCGCGGTCGGCATCCGCGAGTACTCCGAAGGCGTGAAGGGCATCGTCGACGTCGTCCCGACGCCGGACGGTAGGACCTTCATCCTCACGGGCAAGAAGGAGGGCACGACCACCCTCCTTCTCATCAACAACTCGGGCGGCCAGACGACCTACGAGATCAACGTCGCGAAGCGAAACGTCGGTCTCGTCGAGCGCGAGGTGCAGGAGCTGATCAAGGACATCTCCGGCCCGAAGACGCGGCGCATCGGCGCCCGTGTCTTCATCGACGGCTCGGTGGCGACGCCGGCAGAGAAGGCCCGCGTCGACCAGATCGCCGGCCTCTACGGCGAGCAGGTTCAGTCGATCGTCACCGTCGGCCGCTTCGAGGAGCGGAAGCTGCTCGTCCGTCTCGACTTCTTCTTCGTCCAGTACGAGAAGACCTCCGGCTACAACGCCGGCATCGGGTGGCCGGCGAGCATCGGCGGCCTCCAGCTCAACGGCAACCAGCCCGTCTTCGAGAACAGCTACACCTTCGACTTCATCACGCGCACGTCGACGACGGCGCAGGCGTCGATCGTCAACCAGCCGATGCCACGGCTCGACATCGCGGCCCGCCGCGGCTGGGTGAAGATCGCCAAGCAGTCGAGCGTCATCACGGCGAACGGCAACGAGGCGACGTTCCAGAACGGCGGTGAGGTCAACTTCATCGTCGCGACCGGGTTCGCGGCGCAGCTCGTGAACGTGAAGTTCGGCACCAACGTGACCGTGCTCCCGCGCTACGACTCGAACACGCGCGACGTCGAGCTCAAGCTCGCCGCCGATGTCGCCGACCTGACGCCGGAGCGCACGACGAGCGGTCCGCCGGGCCGAACGACGACGAAGCTCGAGACCCAGGTGACGCTCAAGCTCGGTCAGGCGCTGATCCTCTCGGGCATCAAGACCGCCACGCAGCGCCACCAGGTCAACGGCCTCCCCGGCCTCTCCGACATCCCGGTGCTCGGCGTCCTCTTCGGATCGCACGGCAACGAGAAGGCGGAGGTCGAAGGCGCCGTCTTCATCGTCCCGAGCATCGTCGACACCGTTCCGAAGAGCGCGCTCGAGCTGATCAACAACGCGATGACCACGTACAAGGAGTACTCCGGCGAGATCGAGTACGTGGACGCCTACCCGAAGACGCCTCCGAACGCGAAGTAGCTCCGCGATGCATTTGCAAGTCGTCGTTCAATCAGACGCGGGCGCGCAGAGGACGGAGCTCTATCCGGCCAGCGGTCCGCTCACGATCGGACGTCACCCTCAGTGCTCGCTGCGACTCGACAGCGACCTCGTCTCCCGCCAGCACGCGGTCGTGAGCGCAGGCCACAACGCCCTGCGCGTCGAGGACGTCTCCACCAACGGCACGATCGCCGGCGACATGCTCCTCCGCCGCGACTCGGTCGAGGTGCCCTACGGGACCCCGATCGTCGTCGGCGACTTCACCGTCTTCGTCTACGCGCTCGATCCACAGGGCAACCCGGTCGGCCCGACGATGGCGCAGATCCAGCAGAACGACACACGCCAGCGCCTCCAGTCCGGGAGCAACCCTGGAATGCCGCCCGCAATGCCGCCAATGCCGGGGATGACCGGGCGCCCGCCTCCCCTCCCTCAGAACGCGCGCAGCACGGCACCGACGTCGATGGCGCCGATCCCGAACGTGAGCGGGATGAACCCGGTCATCGCCCACGTCGGGTCGCAGCCGGGACCGAAGGGCGTCCATCTCCCCTCGCGCAGCGAGGACGACAAGCTCAAGGCCGAGGTCGCGCTCCGCCGCGAGATCCACAAGCTGCTCCTCGAGCACCTCGACCTCGCCACGATCGACGCGAAGAAGCTCGACGATCCGTCGATGCGCCCGAAGGTGCTCAACGCGCTCCGCCGGATCATCGCGCAGATCGACTCGCGCATCCCGCCGGAGATGGACCGCGACGGGCTCATCGGAGAGCTCGCCGACGAGGCGCTCGGCCTCGGACCGCTCGAGCGCTTCCTCTCCGACGGGACCATCACCGAGATCATGGTCGTGGACCCGAACACGATCTACATCGAGCAGGGCGGCAAGATCATCCTGTCGCAGGCGCGCTTCACCGACGACGAGCGCGTGCGCGCCGTCATCGAGCGCATCGTCACCCCGCTCGGCCGCCGCATCGACGAGTCCTCGCCGCTCGTCGACGCGCGCCTCAAGGACGGCAGCCGCGTGAACGCGGTCATCCGTCCGATCGCGCTCCGCGGGTCCTGCATCACGATCCGTAAGTTCTCGAAGGTGCCGCTCACGCTCGAGAAGCTCGTGAGCTACGGCTCGATCACCGAGCGCATGGGACGCTTCCTCACGCGCTGCGTGCACGCGAAGAAGAACATCGTCATCTCCGGCGGCACCGGCTCCGGGAAGACGACGCTCCTCAACGTGCTCTCCGGCGCGATCCCCGAAGACGAGCGCATCGTCACGATCGAGGACGCCGCCGAGCTCCAGCTCAAGCAGCCGCACGTCGTCTCGATGGAGACCCGCCCAGCGAACCTCGAGGGCCGCGGCGAGTACACGATCCGCGACCTCGTGAAGAACGCCCTCCGTATGCGCCCCGACCGCATCGTCGTCGGCGAGTGCCGCGGCGGCGAGGCGCTCGACATGCTCCAGGCGATGAACACCGGCCACGACGGCTCGCTGACGACGACGCACGCCAACTCGCCGCCCGAGGCGATCAGCCGTCTCGAGACGCTCGTCCTGATGGCCGGCGTCGACCTCCCGCTCCGCGCGATCCGCGATCAGATCTCGGCGGCCGTGCACATCATCGTCCAGCAGAGCCGCCTCTCGGACGGCTCCCGCAAGGTGACGGCGATCAGCGAGGTCACCGGCATCGACAGCGACACGACGGAGATCGAGCTCCGTCCCATCTTCGAGTTCATCCGCACGGGCACTGGTCCGAAGGGCCAGGTGGTCGGCGAGTACCGCGCCACGGGTTACCTGCCGAGCTTCCTCCAGACGTTCATCGTCATGGGGCTCGTTAAGAAGGGAGAGCCCTACATATGAGCCTGGGAGACGTCTCGCAAGCCACGCAGTCGCTCAAGTGGGCGAGCCTCGCGGTCACCTCCTTCGCCCTCTTCGCCGGGACGTGGGCGGCGGCCGCGGATCAGTCGGGCCCGGTCTACCGATACGCCGCGCGCTACACCGCGTCGCTCGAGCGCAAACTCCGTCCGATGTTCATCTTCACGCCTGGCCGCACGATCGCGTACGGCCAGTGCGCCGCGGTCTTCCTCCTCCTCGCCGCGCACGTGATGCTGACGATCGAGTTCTGGTACGTCGGCCTCTTCTTCATCGCCATCGGGCCGACCGCGTACATCGAGATGATGCGAAGGCAGCGCGTCGAGAAGATCGAGGAGCAGCTCGACAACTTCATCCTCGCCCTCGCGAACGCGCTCAAGACGACGCCGAGCATCGGCGCGGCGTTCAACTCGGTCGCCGCCGTCATCTCGGATCCGATGCGCCAGGAGGTCGATCTGGCCCTCAAGGAGATGAAGGTCGGCTCGACGCTCGAGCAGGCGCTCCTCCACATGGCGGCGCGTGTCGGCAGCCGCCAGCTCGACTCCGCGCTGAGCTCGATCCTGATCGGCCGCCAGGTCGGCGGTAACCTCCCGAAGGTCCTCGAGACGACCGCGGGCACGCTCCGCGAGATGCGGCGCCTCGAGGGCGTCGTCCGTACGAAGACGGCCGAGGGCAAGATGCAGCTCTGGGTCATCGCGCTCATGCCGTTCGCCCTCCTCCTGGGCCTCAACGTCCTCTGGCCCGGATACTTCGCGCCGCTGACGCAGAGCATCGTCGGCTACCTCGTGATCATCGCCTGCACCTCGTGCTGGGTCGCGAGCATCGTGCTCGCCCGCAAGGTCCTCAACGTGGACATCTGAGATGAGCCTCTCTCCCTGGTCGGCGACGAGCATCAGCGTCCACCTGCAGGTCATGCGGGTGTTCGCGCTCGTCATGCTCTTGATCGCACTGATGGCGTTCACCTACGCCATCGCGAGCGCGCCGACACGGGTCGCGAACCGCCTCGGTCTCCGCGGACTCAAGCGCCAGCGCGTCCTCGCGCAGAACGAGCTGTGGGCCAGCATCGAGCCGCTCGTACGCTGGCTCGGTGTCCGGCTGAGCGGCATCCTCACCGACGAGCAGCGCGCCGAGCTCGATCGGCAGATCGGTCTCGCGGGCGACTACATGGGCCTCACGGCCGACGAGTACCTCGCGCTCACGCTGCTCTCGTCGGTCGCCGGCGCGGTCGTCGGCGCAGTCAGCGGCTACATCCTCGATATGGGCGGGATCACCCTCATCGTCGGGATCATGCTCGGCGGCGCGCTCCCCTACATGCAGATCAGCGGCGTCGCTCAGGAACGGCTGAAGAACATCGGCCGCGGCTTGCCGTACGTCATCGACCTCATGGCGCTCTCGATGGGCGCCGGCCTCGACTTCCCCGGCGCCGTTCGTCAGGTCGTCGAGAAGTCGTCGAACCCCGATGATCCGCTGGTCGAGGAGTTCACCCTCATCCTCCAGACGATGAACCTCGGCCGCACGCGCAAGGAGGCGCTCCTCGAGTTCGCCCGGCGCGCCCCCGTCGAGACCGTCACCGAGTTCGTCAACTCGCTCGTCCAGGCCGAGGATCGCGGCAACCCGGTCGCGGAGGTCCTCACCATCCAGGCGACGGTATCGCGTACGCGTCGCTCCGTTCGCGCCGAAGAAGCGGCGGCCAAGGCCGGCGTCCAGATGGTCGGCCCGCTGATGCTCGTCTTCTTCTGCATCATGGGCTTGCTGATGGGACCGGCGTTGATGAATATCATGGCAGGGCTGTGACCCCGGCAACGGGATCCTGAGCAGACATGCGCGTCCTCAAGTTCCAGACCCGACTTCCGACAGGGCAGATCGAGCAGCTCAGCATCGAGAGCGAGCGCGTTCTCATCGGGAGCGGCGCGCACTGCGAGATCCGCCTCCCGCTCGCCGAGGCGCGCGTCGAGCACGTCCTCATCGAGCTCGGCCCCGCAGGCGTCTTCGCGCGCGCGCTGAGCTTCGAGCCGCCGCCGACGATCAACAACGTCCCGTTCACCCAGGCGCCGCTCCCTCCCGGGGCGATGCTCGGTGTGAGCGGCACGCAGATCTACATCGAGCTCGTCGAGGGCGCGGCGGCGGGCGGGGCGCAGCAGGCGAAGAAGAAGTCGAGCCCCGTGATGCTCATCGCGCTGCTCCTGATGGTGCCCGCGGCCGGGTACCTCTTCTTCGGCGACGATGTCGGGTTCGGCGAGCCCGACGAGACGACCGCGCAGCCGCCCGAGCTGTGGGGACCTCCGGCCACGCAGTGCCCGCAAGGCGAACCTGCGACCGCCCTCGGCTTCGCCCGGGAACGAATGGCCCTCGCCGACGCCAAGCGCGAGCGCCGCCCGTTCCACGTGCAGGACGGCGTCTCGGCGGTCCCGACGTACGAGACGGCGGCGGCCTGCTTCCGGGCGGGGGGCGATCAGGCCTCCGGGCACCTCGCGGATGAGTCAGCGAAGTACCTTCGCCGCGAAATGACGGATGATTTCCGCATGCGGCGGGTAAGGCTGGAGCATGCACTCGCGACCGAGGACTACGTAAGTGCTCAAAAGGAGGTCCGGGTTCTTCTACAATTCGTCGAGGGCAAGTCCGGCGACTACGTCACATGGCTCTCGAACCTGGAACGCAAGTTGAAACTCAAGGTCGGCGCAGCGGAGAACCAATAGCCCGCTGGCTCACCTTCCCCGCGCTCACCTTCGCAGCGCTCGCGGCCGCTTGTGCCCCGACCGCCGCGCAGAAGGTCGAAGCGGACATGGCCTCGGTCCGCAAGGAGTCCGACGCGAAGACGCTCGTCGAGCGCGGCAAGGGCTTCGCCGCCTTCGGCGATCACACGCGGGCGGAGGAGTACCTCGCGTCGGGCATCGAAGCCGGCGCCGATCCCCGTGATGTCCTCCCCCTCTTGATGGATGTCTGCGTGAAGACCGGGCGTTACCGCTCGGCGATCCAGCACGGTGAGAACCACCTCCGCAAGCATCCGCACGACATGCGGACGCGGTTGATGGTCGGCGCGCTCTACGCGGCGATCAGCGACGGCAAGCAGGCGCGGCTCCAGCTCGCGCACGTGGTGAAGGCCGACGCGCGCGAGGAGGCCAGGTCCGACCCCCGCGACGCCGGGCCCCCCTCGCCCTCCACGCCACTGGGCCTCCAGGCGCAGGCGCACTACCTACTCGCGGTGGTCGCGCGCGACAGCGACAACGACGTCGTCGATGCCGATCGGCACTTCCGGGAGTACTTGCGCATCGAGCCGAGAGGCGCGCATGCGGAGGAGGCCAAGGCCTCGCTCCTCAGACAGGTGCAGCCGGAAAATCCGGAGAAGCCGGCGCAGCCGGAAGAAGAGAACAAGGCTCAGCCCGAGAACGAAGGAGGCGCGCCGTGAGCGGTGGAGCTGGTGACCAGATTCCGAAGGAGGTCTTCGAGGAGACCCTCCTCCAGTTCTTTGCCCCGATTCGCCCGTACCTCGACGATCCGGCCGTCAGCGACATCATGATCAACGGGCCGAACCAGATCTATGTCGAGAAGAAGGGCCAGCTCCATCTGGTCCCCGCGAAGTTCGAGACGAAGGAGCAGCTCATCGCGGCGCTCCGCAACGCGGCGCAGTTCGTCGGCAAACACATCGACGAGATGAGGCCGATCCTCGAAGGGCGCCTCCCCGACGGATCCCGCATCGAGGCGGTGCTCCCGCCCGCCGCGCCCGACGGGCCCTGCGTCTCGATCCGCCGCTTCTTCAAGGAGACGCTCACCGTCAAGCGCCTGATCGACTTCGGGGCGATGACGGACGAGACCGCGCTCGCGCTCCAGGCGCTCGTCGCCTCGAAGCTGAACGTCCTCGTCGCAGGCGGCACCGGCTCCGGAAAGACGTCGATGCTGAACGCGCTCTCGTCCTTCATCCCGGAGGGCGAGCGCGTCGTGATCATCGAGGACTCACGCGAGCTCCAGCTCCAGCGCGAGCACGTCTGCCAGCTCGAGGCCCGCCCGCCGGATCCGAAGGGACGCGGCGAAGTCACGATCCGCGATCTGTTCCGAGCGACGCTCCGCCTCCGCCCCGACCGCATCGTCGTCGGCGAGATCCGAAGCGGCGAGGCGCTCGACCTCATCCAGGCGATGACCTCGGGTCACGGCGGCTGCATGTCGACGCTCCACGCGACCTATCCGCGCGACACCGTCTCGCGCCTCGAGACGATGGCGATGATGAGCGACGTCGACATGCCGCTCCAGGCGCTGCGCATCCAGCTCGCGTCCGCCGTCAACATCATCTGTCAGGTGTCGCGCCTCCAGGACGGATCGCGAAAGATCACCCACATCACCGAGGTACTCGGCTACGACACCGACAAGAACCAGTACCAGATGCAGGATATCTTCGCGCGCCAGTACCATGGCTTCGACGAGCGCGGGATGATCATCAGCGACATCGTGCCGACGGGAATCCTCCCGCGGTGCTTGCCTCAGCTCCACGAGCACGGCGTCGACCTCCCTCCGGGTTGCTACGAAGCGGCGAAGCGCGGGCCGATCGGCACCGAACACTATTGATCCTCGATCGCTCGTCGATGGCTCCCCCTACTCACGTACACGTAGTTCCCTGACCACGAATGGCCAAACCGGCGACGACTCACGTTATCGAGATCGAGACGGGCATCGGGGAGCCCGCCTTCATCCCGCTCACCCTCGGGCAGGAGCTCCAGCCCATCAGCGTCGGCAAGAAGGGGATGTGGCGCATCGAGTCGGCGCGCGTCCTCGACGTCCACGCGTTCTTCTACTTCGACGGCACCGCGCTCTTCTTGCAGAGCGCGGACGAGTCCGCCTCGGCGTCGGTCGATGGGTACCGCGTCGGCAAGGCATGGACCGAGCTCCATGCCCCCTGCACGATCGAGGTCGGCGCCGCACGGCTCCGGTTCCGATCGCTGATCGCCACGGCCCAAGCGCCCGCGCGCGCGCAGGTCGACGATCAGGCGGCGACGGAGATGCATCAGCGCCCGCCGGTCCAGGCCGCGGCGCCCGGCGGTGGTCCCCCGCCCTTGCCACGTCCTGCGGCGGGCGCGCCGCCCCCCGTCCCGAAGAGCGCGGAGCCGGTCTCGTTCCCGAAGGCCGAGCGCCCGTTCAAGCCCGGCGAGTTCTCGAGCTCGGCGCCGCAGGACGAGTCGACCCGCATCGCGCCGCTCGAATCGACAGGCTCCCGGCCCAATCTCGGCGGCTCGGTCGTGTCGATGGCGCCGCGCCCCGCAGCGGGACGGAGCGTCGAGGAAGAGAACCGCCTCAACCGCACCGGGCACGGCCCGCCCGCGACGACGGGGATGCCCCCGATGCAGTCGAGCCCACCGGGGATGGGACCGCCTGGGATGGGACCGCCGCCGATGATGGGGGCGCCGCCCGCCATGGGGCCGCCGATGATGGCTGGCCCGGGATCGATGGGGCCGCCACCGATGATGCCTGGGCCCGGGATGGGACCCGGGACGATGCCGCCCGGGATGGGACCGGGGACGATGCCGCCCGGGATGGGGCCGGGGACGATGCCGCCCGGGATGGGGATGGGACCGCCGCCGATGATGGGGCCGGGGACGATGCCGCCCGGGATGGGGATGGGACCGCCGCCGATGATGGGGCCGCCGTCGCCCCCGTCGGGGATCCCGATGCAGCCTGGACCTCCGGGCTCGAGCACGTACGGTGGTTATGCCGGAGCATCCGGTCCGTACAACACGATGGGGCCGGGCGCGGTGCAGAGCGGCGGGTACGGCGCGCTGACCACCGGCCAGGTCGGCGCTCCACCTCCGCCGGAGGGCTCGCTCCCGCATTACATTGCAAAGTACAAGGAGCTCTCTCCACCGAAGCGCATCCTCGTCGTCCTGGCTCCGTTCTGTCTGATCGCGGCGGCCTACCTGCTCCTCTTCGACGACGACGATCCCGGACCGGCCCCTGTCGCCGCCGTCGTCGACGCCGGGTTGGAGAGCTCGGTCGCGACGAACACGAGCGCAGCGCCGCCGCCCGTCATACCTCCGCCGGTCGCGCTGCCGCCCCCCGTGCCTCCGCCGGTCGCGACACCGGTACCACCGTCGTGTCCGCCCGGGTTCGTCCCGTACAGCGTCCCGATCGACGGCCAGATCCCGTGCGTGCCGAAGGGAACGCCGATGCCGCCCGCCGGCGGCACCGACCCCTCGGCACCGCCGTCGAGCACCGCTACCCATCCACCGCCCGCCGCGCACGTGAAGACGCTCGAGCGTCAAGCGGTCGACTACGTCGCCGTCGGCAACTACGCGGCGGCGGCGCAGACCTACGATCAGCTCCGCCAGCAGAACCCGGACAACCCCGTCTACCCCGAGGCCGCGCGCATCTTGCACGCGAAGGCGGACGCCGGCGTTCCCTGACGCGTCAGCGGCTGAGCGCGTGGCTCGGGAAGCGGCGACGGAGCGTCAGCTCCGTCGCCAGCGCTTCGTCGGCGCGACCGAGCGCTCGAAGCGCACGCGCTTCGAGCGCGAGCTCCTCGGGCTCGAGCGCGCGCGCCGGTAGCCGCCGCGTGCTCCGAGCGAGCGAAAGCGCTCGCTCGGGCTCGCCGCGGACGAGGGCCAAGCGCGCCTCGGTCACGAGGCGCGCTTCCTCGGCGAGCGCGCTCGCCTCGCCGAGAGTCGCGACGGAGGCGCTCGCTTCGGCATGCTGCCCGACGGAGGGCGCGCTCGCTTCGACGTGTGCGCCAGCGGCCGCCGGCTCCGTCGCGGGCGCTGCGCGCCCGCGCGGGGCCGGCTCGGCGAGACGGGCACCTGCTGCGGGACCGCTCACGACGACGGCAGGCGCGCGGAGCGCGCCGGCCGGCGGCGCGCTCGGGCCGGCGGCGAGCGAATCGATCGCGAGCGCCGCGAGCGCCGCGGTCGCGGCGCCGATCGCGACGCCGGTGACGAGGAGCTTCGCACCGGCCGGTGCGGCGGCAGCCTTCGCCGTCGCCGCCGCGCCGGCAGGCGCGGCGGTGGCGGCGGCGACGCGTCCCCAGACTTGATCGCGAACGAGGTCCGACGGCGCGTCGTCGCGGGCAGCAGCGAAGAGGTCTTGCATGCGCGGAGGCGAGCTCACGGCTTGCCTCCGAGCTGGCGGAGCTCCTGCTCGAGCTCGATGCGCGCAACGCGCAGTCGCGAGTAGACGGTGTTGAGCGGCAGGTCGAGCGTGCGTGCGATCTCTGGAGCGGTCATCTGTTCGATTTCGTGAAGCACGAGGACAGCGCGACGCCCCATGTCGATCGCCGAGAGCGCGCGGTCGAGGAGGTCGAGCTGCTGTCGTTGATCGATCGCAGCGGTCTGAGGCGGCTCGATCGACTGTCGATCTTGCGCGGCGCCGCCGTCGGGATCGATGGGATGCCGGCGACGGTGACGGCGCGCGTCCGACGCGACACGGAGCGCGATCTGGAACAGCCACGCGCGTGGACCGTGCCCGCGATCGACGAACTCCTCCCACCGGCGATGAGCGACGACGAAGACCTCCTGCAGCTTGTCCTCGACGTCGGCGTCGGACACGCCGAGGCGACGCAGGTTGCGCCACACGAACGCCGCGTGCGCTTCGTATACGGCGCGGAACGCGCGCTCGCGATCGGCCCCCTTCGCGCTCGACGGAACGAGCAAGCTCTTCACCCCACTCGCAGGAGGATCCGGCACCGGGACGAACGCCCCCTCCGCCGCCTCCTCGTCGTCGACGATCACGGTCGCGCCCCCCAGGGAAAGGCTGTCGTACGCAGAGCTCATCGGAACCTCACGGACGCGCCGAGCTCGGCGGCAGCGACGAACGGCGAGAGCTCCTCCGCACTCATGAACGGAGCGCGGCTCAAGTTCACCCCCACCATCGACCGGATCTCGAGACCGAAGTTATGTCCAAGCTCACCGCGAAGGACTGCTGAAGGCCCGATGCTCCCGCGCGCCGTCGCGTCGCGATCGGACGCGACGCGCGCGGCGTCGCCGCCCATGCAGGCGTCGAACTCGATACCGCGGTGATCGATGTAGTTCCCGGGCATCCGCCGGCAGACGTCGAGACGACCTCCGAACAACGACAGGTTCTCGCTGTTCGATTGGTCCGGCGGGACTCGCGAGGTCGACGTCCCGTACATGAGCGCCGGGCGGACCACCCACTTGTCCGCGAACGTGATGGTGACGAACGGCGAGACACCGAACATGCCCCCGGTCGCGGCGGCTCCGTTGCGAAGGAACAGCGACGTACCGACCTCGAACGTGTGCTCCGACGGAACATGCCGGCGCTCACCCGGCCCGTCGTCAGCATCGACCGGCTGCTCGGCCCCCGGCTGCGTGATCACCTTGATGGGACGGCTCTCCGGCGGTGGAAGCCGCGCCGCCTCGCGCTCGCGCTGCTCGGCCTCTTCGTGCTCGCGGACGAGCTCGTCGTCGAGGACGATCTGGGCCCAGGCCCCGACCGCACGAGCGAGGGCGACGCAGCTCCCGGTCGTGCGGTCGCTGACGGTCCGCTCCGCGACGATGCGCCCACGGTCATCCTGGATACGAGCGTCGGCCGCCTTGATCCCGGGCGCGACCGAAGCGACCCGCATCGCGAGCCTCCATCGTCCATCTCCGTCGTTGGAGCGGCGTGGGCCGCGAGAGGCGGCCAGCGAAGAGACGAGCAACGCCTCCGCCCGAGCGCGGTCGGAGCAGTCCGACTGCGCCTCGATCACCGTGTCGACGATGACGGCATCCACCACGCTCACAGGACTCAGTATGGCCGACCCATCACGTCTCCGTCGCGCCCCCCTGCATATTTCCGATCGAGCTTCATCGATCGCTTGGGGGCACCTGCAGGCGCAAGCCTCGGTTATTGATGCCTATTCGCCTCATCCCACACGCTCCGACGTCGCCACCGTCGACTCGAAGGCAACCCGAGATCGGTGCCTCTGGCCCCCTCCTCACGTAGGCGACCGCCCCCACCGGTAACGACGATCCAGCGAGGTGCCGACGAACGCTCCGAGCCCGGCGCGTTTCCAGCCCTCTCCTCCATGCAAAGGCCACTTTCCACGGCCTGGCAAGTGATTTGGCCAGCGCGCGGATGGCGGTGTCGCTGTCCATTTCCGGTACCAGGTTGGGGAGCGCTCGATCCACGCGCCGTCTCTGGATACCCGTTCCATCGCAGTTTTCGCTCGCCTCGGGCTTGGCGTCACTCGTGCTTGCAGAGGGCGTCATGACGGGTTTCCGTAACCGTGCGCTGTCGGTCGGAATCGCGATGGCGGTCGCGTCTGCGCTCGCCGTTGGTTGCGACGACGCGGCCGACTCGCTCGAGGGTCGCCGTGGCCCGGGCGGCAGGTCGTCCAGCGGGGCCTCCGGCTCGGGGGATCCGAACGACCCGAACAACCCGAACAACCCGGGTAACGCGCTCTCTCCCGAGGAGGCGGCCTTCCGCGCCGTCGAGGGAGATCTGATGAACGTCTGCGGGAAGACCTGCCACGACACCGGCAAGTACACCCCGACGCCGCCGGTATTCCTCGAGGGCCCGGATCCGTACAAGTCGATCAAGTCGCATCCGGGCATCGTCGTGCGCGACGTCTACGCGAGCGCGCTCCTCACCAAGGGCCCCCACGCCGGTCCGGCCGTGAGCTACGACGGCGCGTTCGAGAAGAAGGTCGTCGCGTGGCTCGAGGCAGAGTCGCTCGCCATTCAGAGCATTCCGCAGCCGACGACGCCCCCGACCACGCTGAAGCAGGGCGCCAACGACATCGATCTCACCCCGGCGTGCGTCGGTGGCCTCACCGGCGTCCACCTCAAGTTCGAAGCCGCGCTGGTCGGCACGATGCTCTCGCTCTCGAAGATCACGCTGGTCGCGCCGGCGGGCCAGGACGTCCACATCCTCCAGCCGCGCTTCGTGCGCGTCCTCGCCGCCCCGAAGGACGACGGCTCGACCGAGGTGGCGGATCCCGCGGACAGCTTCTCCAACTCGGACCAGACCATTCCGGGCGGTCAGGAGACCGGCCTCGCGCCGGGCTCGGTGCTCTTCAGCAACGCCAGCTGGCGCCCCTTCGACTTCGCGAAGGACAAGATCCGCATCGAGGTGGCGAAGCTCGAGCCGGGCAAGGTGTCCGTCATCGCCGACGCCGCCAAGTGCAAGAACGTGCAGGGCTTCGTGCAGAACGTCCTGCCGTCGATGCGCGGCGGGGGCGGCTTCAACTTGAACTGCTCGAACGGCAACTGCCACGGCAACGCCGCGATCGGCAACCTGAACCTCGCCCAGGCCGACAACGCCCTGATCTGCCAGCAGGTTCTCGGGAAGCTGAATCAGGCCAACATCGGCCAGAGCCAGATCGTGACGAAGCCCACGGGCGGGAACCACGGTGGTGGGCAGCTCACCGACGGCAACGGTTGGCGAGCGTTGTTCGTGAACAACGCAGCGGTGTTCTTCTGATGAGAGCGGTCGGCTTCGCCGAACGGCAGAGCTGGCTCGCGGATTGCTTCGAACTGGGACCGCAATGAAGAAAGGTAAGGGAACGATGCGACGCACCGGCTGGCCATTCCACTCAGCGTGGACCCTTGCTGCGTTCATCGCAGTCACCGTTGCTGTCCCGGCTTGTGGCTCGGCCGAGGACCCCAACGGTGGCCGCCTCGACGACGGCGCGAACGGCAACACCCCCGGGTCGAACAACCCGGACGGTACCGGCTCGGGGAGCACACCCGAGGAGGAGATCCGCAAGATCCTCGATCAGCGGAAGACCGACTACGGTGAGGCCCTCCGCACTGCCAGCCTGAAGCTCGCCGATCGGCTCCCGTCGCTCGAGCAGATCAAGCGCATCGAGAACGCAGCCGACGACGCCGCCAAGAAGGTCGCCTACGAGGCGATGGTCGACGAGATGATCGCGGCTCCCGAGTTCTCGCTCGTGATGATCAAGTTCTGGAAGGACACCTTCCGCGTCGGACAGGTGGGCAACATCCAGAACAACGTGAACAGGGACGGCGCGCCGAACTTCGCCGCCCAGCTCACGGTCGAGGGTCGCTCGTACAACGAGCTCTTCACGGCGACGACCAACACCTGCCCGACGTACAACGGCGACGACAACACGTTCACGCCGACGCCGTGCGCGCAGGCGACGAACGCAGTCGCCGGACCGACGGTCGGTATCCTCACGGACCCCGGCCTCCAGAGTCAGTACTACGCGAACATGGCCTTCCGGCGCGTTCGCTTCGTGCAGGAGACGTTCGTCTGCAACAAGTTCCCCGCAGAGTTCGCGGAGGCCCCCGTGCCGATGGGCGCGGGCACGTACACCGGAGCGATGCCCTTCAAGAGCATCACGGGCGCGGAGAACAAGCCTGACGCGCGCATCGACTTCCACGACACGAAGGCCGTCATCTGCGCCAACTGCCACGCGAACCTCAATCACCTCGCCCCGCTCTTCCTCAATTGGGACGAGAACGGCGCCCTCCGTAACGGCCCGCAGGTGAAGGTTCCGATCCCGGGCGATCCGAACGCGGCGCGCATCGACTTCCTCCCCGAGGGCGAAGGCCTCGCGTGGCGTGCCAACAAGCCCATCACCGACATGGCCTCGCTCGGTCAGGCGATCGCCGCGGATCCCGACGTTCCGCGCTGCGCGGTCAACCGCGTCTGGAACTACGCCATGTCGCGCGGCGACATCGTGAACGACCTCGCGAGCGTGCCGAACTCGGTGACGCAGCCGTACCTCGACAAGTTCACCGCCGGCGGGATGAAGCTCAAGGAAACCATCCGGGACGTCTTCAAGAGCGAAGACTTCACGAAGTTCTGACAGGAAGGCATGGCGACTACCATGAAGCGTTCAATCCTCATCCTGATCAGCCTCTCCGCTCTCGCGCTCAGCGCCTGCGACGAGGGCTCGGACACGCTCACCAACGGCGGCGCCGGCGGCGGGCGAAGCCCGCAGCGTGCGGGTGACACCGCCGGCGGCGAGGACTCCACCTACAATCACTCGAACGACCCTGCCGGCGCGCCCGGCGACGTCCCGTACGATCCGCCGGATCCGGCGGCGGTCCGAGTCGTCGGCTCTCCCGAGGTCGTCTCGCGCCTGCACTCGTGCGGGAAGATGACCGTCGCTTCGATCGGCGACCTGCTCCAGAGCCGCGGCCTCACCGGCGGTGGACAGCGCCCGAACGGTGCGCAGAGCGGACAGGCGATCTTCAACCGCGGCGACACGGCGCCGGCGCTCGGCGCGGCCAACTACAACGGTCGCGTCCCCGAGGCCCCGTTCGCTTCGACGGCGGCCATCTCGAAGATGTTCGACATCTACTCGATGGCCTCGTACGACGCCGTCTCCGACAACTGGAGCGCGCCGGCCTGTCCGGGCGTGAAGGTCATCGGCGGTGACGGCAAGTTCACCAGGGACGGCATCTCCTGTCTCATCGGCAAGCCCGCGACGGAGGAACACGTCGCGATCGCCAACGATGCCATCGCCAAGAACCCCCAGGACGGCGCAAAGATCGCCATTGCCGCGCTGCTCGCTGCCGCGCACACCTGTCAGTAAGGAGCCACGTCATGGTCGACCAGCGTTTGAAAGAACTTCGCGGTACGTCCCGGCGTGACTTCCTTCGATGGAGCGCCACGGTGGCGGCGTGTCTCGGGATCGAGCGCGCGCGCCTCCTCAACGTGCTGAACGACACCGCCGGCACGGCCGCCGCGGACACCGCTCAGTGCAACACGACGCTCCGCCACATCCACGTGGTGGACGGCAACGGCGGCCTCTCCAACTGGACGCTCGCCTTCCCGATCCCCGCGGTCGTGAAGGGGAACAACGCCCAGTTCTCGCACTACGCGATGGGCAAGGGCGTCGACGCGGTGGGCTACGACAAGCCCTACACGTACGGCCCGGACTCTCCGTGGCAGCAGAACTCGACCTGGAAGATGTCCGCGTTCGTCGGCGGCCAGAACGAGACGCACACCGCGACGCCGAACAGTGTGATGACGCTCGGCGGCAACACGATGATCGCGTCCGCCGCGGCGATCCAGCAGGCCAACCCGACGCTGCTCCCGGTCCTCGCCGTCGGTGGCATCCAGTTCGGAACCGCCCCCGGCGCTCCGTCCATCGCAGCCGTCGGCGCCGCCCCGCAGCTCGTCGACCTGTTCAACAGCCAGGCTTCGCGCTCCCTCTTGCAGGGCGATGCGAACGGGCCGCTCGCCGAGGCGTACTACAAGGCCTTCCTCGGGCTCAACGCGGCCGCCGGCAAGGCGACCGTCGCCAAGGCGTACGGCACCGGCAAGGTCAGCATGAACCTGCTCGCGCGAAACCTCGCGACGCAGCTCACGCCGACCGCCGCCGACCTCGCGCTCTTCGGCGTGGGCAACAACACGCCCGGCGCGGTCACCAACATGTCGCGCGCCATGATCACCACGATGAAGGCCTTCTCGCTGGGCCTCACGTCGATGCTCATCATGCGCGGCTTCAACAACGACCCGCACGGCCTCTTCGGCGGCGGCAACGCGCAGGCGACCCAGGTCGGCCAGGCGATCGGCAAGATGCTCGACGGCCTCCACGCCCTCGGCAAGTCGCTGCCGGATCCGGGCTGCTCGTCGAAGACGCTCGCGGACGCGCTCGTCTTCTCCGTCAGCGGTGACACCTACAAGCAGCCGTTCAACCGCGACGGCTGGGGCGACGGCACCCCCGGCAACTCGAACATCCTCTACGTGATGGGCGCCGGGCACATCAAGACCGGCTGGTTCGGCGAAATCGCAAACGCGAACACCGCCCGCGCGTGGGACATCTCGACCGGCAACGTCAACGCGGCCGCGAACTACGCCAACGTCCGTGGTCAGCTCGGTGCCGCCGCCGGCGCTGCCGCTCTCTTCGCGGTGGCGAAGGGCGACATGCGCCGCGTGCAGGACTTCTACAACGGCCCGTCGATCGACGGCATCGTGAACCTGAACGTCACTGGCTGATCGTCACCATCCAACCGCCAAGACCCTCGCTCCCCACCAGGAGCGGGGGTCTTCGCTTTTTGTCGAGCCTCCCGCAGAACTAGCCGAAGCCCCGAGCTCGGAAGACATGCCGCGCCGGCCTCGACGACGACCGAGGAGGTGTTCCTCGCAGGCAATCGCGTCAGTACCACCTCCTCTCTGGAGATAGCCCGCGCGCGCGCGAGAGAGAGAGAGAGAGAGAGAGAGAGAGAGAGATTCACAGGGAGACAGGGAGACAGGGAGGGTCCCCAGCTTCCTTTTCAACCTGGACCCTCATGGGCGCTCCCAGAATCGCTGCGCGATTCTGCTCGCAGAATTGAGCCTCCCTTTCATCCTGCGAGCTGATTCAGCACAGGCACTGGCCTCATTGCCGACTGCACGGCTCTCATGAGGCACGTGCTTGGGAGAGAACCACGAGGTCGAGTCTCAACGTGCGTTCTACACACAAACAAGAGTCTCTCCCGAAGGTCTCGGGTGGGAGCCTGGAAGACGCACCGTTTGGGGACGGACTTCGGAGCTCGGATGAGAGATCTCCCTTTCCGGAAGGAAATGCGGAGCATTTCCTGAGGACCCACGAGGCTCCAGGTCGAAAGAGACGGAGGGCCTCCTCCCCTCTCGCTCCCTGTCTCCCTGTCTCCCTGTTAAATCCCCTCTTCGTCAGGGCCTCGTCGACCGACCACATCAGCGAGATTCTTCGCTACAGCGGGAGCGCGCAGCTCCGCCCGCCGAGAACGATACGGACATCGGTCGCCCTGGTGGAGCGACTCGGCACACGACGAGGCCCCATCGCCGTCGAAGGAATCGACGGGCTCAGGGGAAGCTCTGAGCCTCTTCGCAGCGCTGGCGGGCGAGGACCGGGAGCTGCTCGCGCTCCTGCTCCGGGATCGTCTCGAAGTCGAGACCGTCGGCCGTCGGCCGGACCGTGCGGATCCGCAGCCACGCGACGACACACCGGTAGCCCGCGTCGTCTTCCGACATCGCCGGGCCGCCCTTGTGCCGTTCGAGCTTGAGCGGCTTCCGGAGGAGCAGCAGCTTGTTCGGCTCTGCGCCCTGCGTCGCCATGAGACGGCTCATCTCTTCGGGCTCGAGCGCGACCGCGGCCTGATAGTTCGCGAGGACCTCGTCTTCCGTCGTCGGCTGCTGGCCGGAGACGAGCCCCGCGTCGACGTTGTAGAGGCGGAAGCCCGCGAAGCCGTAGATGCGGTACGCGCGTCCCGGCTGACCGTGACAGTCGAGCGTCCCGCAGCGGCGTTGCAGGTACGGGTCCACGTACGTGCGGTAGGTCGCGTAGTCGGGCTGGAGGATCTCGGTGTAGCGCTTGTTGTCGGGCGGCGAGGCGCACGACGTGCTGCCCGTGACGAGCGCCCCCATCCCGCCGAGCACGGCGATCCCGAGCAGCAGAGCCGACCTCGAGGTGAGCGCGAACATCAGTTGACGTCCTCCGGGCACTTCTGGACCTGGACGAAGTCCTCCGGGGGCGGACAGTCGATCAGCGGGATGTTCTTGTCCTTGAACTCCTGCTCGCTGTTGAACATGCGGATCTGTCCAGGCGAGGCGAAGTCGCGGAGGCCCTGGATGTGGCAGGTCGCGCACGAGGCCTCGCGGCCGATGTGGCTCGACATGCGGCGGATCACGAGGGTGCTCTCGTCCTGTCCGGGCTTCACGGTGCGCTCGACGGACACGAGGAGCGGGAAGGTGATCTTCGAGAAGTCTTCCTTCCGGACGTAGAAGTTGCCGTTGCAGTTCGTCACGAAGCAGCGCTTCGTCTTGTTCGCATCGAGGATGCGCACGTATGCGTTGTCGACGCGCGCGTTGTAGTCGTCGGGGCCCCAGAAGACGGTGCCGCCGAGCACGAACACGCTGTCGGCGGGGCCCTTGGTCGAGTGGCACAGGGCGCAGGGCTCGCCGGGACGGTGGTACTCGCTCTCGACCGGGTAGAGGTCGGCTTCCTCCGGCCCGAGGCCGTTGACGCTCGCGCGATGGACCGGATCGAGATTGCAGGAGCTGCCGATGCTCGCGACCGCCACGCACGCCCCGACCGCCAGCAGACCGCGCACCCAGGCGAGGCGGGGCGCCCCTTCGTGCTTCGCGTTCGCGTCGTGTTGATAGATCGTGCGTCGCATCGCTCAGAACTCCACGTCGAAGCCGACCGAACCGTAGACCGCCGTGCGACTCGTGACGTAGAGCGCCTTCAAGAAGCGCGTGTACATGACGTCGCCGACGAGCGTGATTCCGTATTTTACCTCGCCCTCGGGCTCGCCCAAGGCGAGCCGAACGCCGCCGCCGGCGGTCGCGGTGATCAGAGGCGAGAGCTCGCGATCGCCCGTTCGGTAGAGCGGGACCACGATCTGTCCGTTCGGATCGAGGATCGCGGAGTAGGCGAGGTTGTAGAAGTTGGTGTCGGTCTGCGCGTGCAGGCGGAGATGCGGCCAGACGCGAAGGTGGCGCGAGAGATCGACCATGTATCGCGAGTCGGTCGAGCTCGCCTTCATGCCCCAGGTGTCGAGGTAGAAACGCTGGTCGAGCCGGAGCGTCGCGTTCCGCATGCGCTTGTTGTAGCGAGCACCCACCGCGAAACGATCGCGCTCGGTGGGGAGCTGCTCGAGCGGCCTCACGGGCAGACGCGTGCGATTGACGAGGTCGACCGTCGCGCCGTTGGGCACGAAAGGCGCGACGAACTCGGGGTCGAACATCGCGATGTAGCGGTACGGCTGCGAGCCGTCGCCGCGCTCCATCGAGACCGTGCCGCCGACCAGGAGGAGCGAGGTCGGCGAGAGGATGAACGTGATGCCCGCCTCGATCTCGTGCGTGTGGATGTACCCCTTCAGCGGGTTGAAGTCGTTCAGGTAGTTGTTCGGACCGCGACCGATGCGGTCGTAGCTGTACGAGTAGCCGAGCGTCGGCGTGATGAGCTTGTCGTTCAGATCGGCCGTGAGGCGCAGCCCGCCGGTGTACGAGACATAGTCGGGCGATGCCGACGAGCTCACCGAGGCCTGCGCGCCGTAGAGCCCCGGCTTGTAGCCGCCAGTGAGGCCATAGGCGTAACGGAACTCCTCGAACGGCGGCGACGCCGACGACACGATGTCCGGCGACGCCGCGCTGACGGCGTCGACGAGGAAGTTACCTCCGATGTTCCAGCCCGCCGTCGGCGAGACGAGTGACGCGTTCATCGCCGGCGTGTAGACCGCAACGGCGTTCGTGTCCGAGTAGCCGGAGAGGTCCGTCCCGATCCGGACGACGAGGCTCTTCTGGTTCTGAGGGAGGCACTTCTGCACCTCCTCCTGGCTCTTCGCCGCGAGCATGCACTTGATCTGCCCCGGCGTGATGAAGTCGTTCGCCGGCGGCTTCAGCGTGATGCGGACGGTGACGAAGTCCTTCTCCTTGATGTCGTACTCTTCCTCGAAGGTCGCCGTGAAGCCGTTCACGGTGCCTTCGGCGACGACCTTGTGCGTGCCCGGGTCGACGGAGAACTTCTTCTTCAGCGCTTCGACGGGGACCGGACGATCATCGAACGTGACCCTGAGGTCCGAGACGCCCGGCGGCGGATCGAACGTGACGTGAGGGATGCGTTCGAGCAGCTCCTTCACGCGGATGCGCGCGATGCGCATCACGCTGGCGTCCTTCTTCTGGATGCCGACCTCGAGCGCCTTCTGGGCGTCCTTGAGGGCGTCGACCAACTTGCCGGCGCGCGCCTCGCACGACGCGAGATGGAGACGCGTGCGAGGCGACTCGTCGATCTTCAGCGCTTGCTTGTCCTTCTCGATGCACTCGTCCAGGCGACCTTCCTGGTCCGCCTTGAGCGCATCTCGGATCAAGTTGACGGTTGCGGCGAGGCCGCTCGGCGGCTCCTCGTCGTCGTCGTTGCTGTTGCTGTTGCTCTTGCTGCCCCCGCCCTTGACCTCGTCCCACTGCGCGCGGATGGTCGGTGTGACCCCGCTGCTCGGGAGCTTCGCATTGGGATCGGCCTGCTGCGCGCTCTTGAAGAACTGCTTGGCGTCTTCGGCCTGACCGAGCTGCGACACGACCATGCCGAGCGCGACGTAGACTTCGCCTTTGACCGACGCGCCGCAGCCCTTCTTCAGACAGACCGACAGCTGATCTTGCAGCTTCTTCTTCGCCGGTCCGAGGCTGCCCGGATAGTCCTCGGTCATGACCTGCTGCACCGCCTCGCGGACGGAGGCGTCGTCAGCGAACGCAGGTCGGACGACGACGAGCAACATCATGCCGAGCAGAAGCGCCGACAGGCGACTTCGCACGCGCAAGGCCGTGACTCCCACACGGCACGGTCTCCCGAAGGTCGACCACAGCACCGGCCTACGGTACCGGAAGTCTCGACGCCGTGCAGAGCAGAATTGGGGCGCGAGCCCCAAGTTCGATGAGCGCCGAACGCGCGCCGCTGCGGATGGTTGGGGCGCGAGCCCCAAGATCAACGCGGGCTACAGCCGCCCCTGCGGGTGGTCGAGACGCACGCCCCGAGCTCGGGCCTCGTCGGCGCGTTTCGATCCGCTGCCGACTCGCCCTGCCCTACCGCGACGACGTGACGTCGAGGCGCGCCTGCGACCTCAGTTGCAGCCGCAGCCGCCGCCGCCGCCGCCGAGGCCGCCCGCAGCGCCTTCGGAGACGGAGCGGACGTGGCCGTCGAGGCCGATCGCGATCTCGTCGGGCGTCATCGTCGGATGCGCGAGCATCCCGCGCTCGTACGGAGCGACCTTCACGCAGCCACCGAGGACGAGGGCCAGCATGGCAACGGTGAGGACGACGATGATCGGATGACGCTTCATCACGGAGCCTCCCTGCAACGTCATCGAGTATAGCTGCCGATGATGCGCGGGTATCGAAAATGTCAGGGTGGATCCGACGAGATCCGTCGGCAGGCACTGGAGTTTTCCACCCGCCCGAACGCCTTGTCGCTGCAGACCAAGCGCGCCAGAATCAATGTCGCGATGCGCGCCCAACACTTCGTCTACCTCTGCGCCGCGAGCATCGGAGCCCTTCTCTTCGCAGCGTGCACGACCGACTACCAGAAGGGTCTCGAGGACCCGAACTTCGGTGGGCCGAACGCGCTCGCAGGACAGAAGCAGCCCGGACCGACCTCCGAGGTCGTGAGCGACGGCGGAACCAGCTCGGGCGGCGGTGCAACCCCGGAGTGCGTGAAGGCGGGCGGAGCGCTCGTCGACGGCGGCGCTTGCGCGGTCAGCTTCAAGACGATCCTCGCCGCGTTCAAGGCCGCCAACTGCCAGACCGCCGGGGCTTGCCACGGAGGCGCGACTCCGCCGAACCAACCGCGCATCGATCCGGACGATCCGAACGGCATGTGGGCCGAGTTCGCGAGCTTCAAGTTGAGCAACGGCGCGGTCTACATCAACCCGTGCTCCACCGATCCGGCGCAGTCGACGCTCGGCTGCAACGTCAACCCTGCAGCGACGTGCGGCTCGCTGATGCCGGCCGGCGTGGGTCTCCCGGCCAACGTCGTCGCGGACATCGATACCTGGCTGAAGTGCGGGGCTCCCAACAACTGAGTCGAGACGGCGAGCTCGCATACTGCTGAGCAGGAGCGTCGGGCGAAGCCGACGTGCAGGCTCTGCCGTGAGCAGCGCTGGTCTCCGTATGTGCTCGCACACCCGACGAGTTTTGCAGGTTTGCGCTAAGCTCCCGCCCCCGTATGGATCGCCTTCTCACGCGCCTCGAGCGCAGGTTTGGACGCTTCGCGATCGAGCGGCTCACGACGTTCATCGTGGGCGGGATGGCGATCGTCTTCCTGCTCGCGAACACGAAGCCCGAGTTCCTCGACTACATCACGCTCGACGCATCACGTGCGCTGAAGGAGCCGTGGAGGTTCGTCACCTTCCTCTTCATCCCGCCGAGGATGGGGTTCGTCTGGTTCCTGCTGTCGCTCTACTGGACGTGGCTCGTCGGCAACCACCTCGAGAGCGAGTGGGGCGCGTTCAAGCTCAACGCCTACTACCTCCTCGGCATCCTCGGGACGGCGGCGGCGGCGTTCCTCATCGGACCGCAGGGCGGCCTCTGGCTGAACTACTCCCTGTTCTTCGCGTTCGCGACGATCTTCCCCAACTACGAGATCCTCGTCTTCTTCGTCATCCCGATACGAATGAAGTGGATCGCGCTGCTGACGCTCGCGCCACTCGCGTATTACTTCGCCTTCGAGGGAGACCTCGCCGCGAAGGCTGCGATCGCGGTCGCGTTCGGGAACTACCTCCTCTTCTTCACGGGGCACCTCATCCGGCTCGCGCGCGGCCAGCAGCTCCAGATGCGACAGGCGGCTCGCCGGACGTCGTTCCGGCCGCCCCCGGAGCGGGAGACGGCCAAGGTCGAGCGCGCTTGCGCGATCTGCGGCACGCGCCAGGAAGACGGCGCGGACATCCGCGTCTGCTCCTGCGAGAAGTGCGGCGGGCCCCGCGACCTCTGCCTCGAGCACGCGCGCAATCACTGAGTGAGGCTGAGCACGAGCGCCCGACGTTCACGTCGGGTTGCTCGTCGCTCAGTCGACCTGGAGCACGATCTTTCCGAAGTTGGCGTTCGAGGCCATGAGGTCCTGCGCCTCGAGGGCACGGTCGAGGGGAAGGACCCGATCGACGACCGGCACGAGCTTCCCCTCCGCCACGAGCGGCGAGATGTTCCGCGCGAGGATCTGTCCCGCGAGGATCTTCTCCTCGAGCGGGCGCGAGCGGAGGACGGTCCCGAAGACGCGCAGCCGACGGCGGAGCACGACGCCGAGGTCGACGTCGGCGCGCGCGCCCGCCATCAGCCCGACCAGGACGACGCGCCCTCGCTCTGCAAGCGAGGCCAGGCTCTCGGGGACGTACGCTCCACCGACGAGCTCGAGGACGACGTCGGCGCCTCGACCGTCGGTCGACTCGCGCACGCGCGTCGCGAACCGAGGCGCTCCGTCGGGATTCACCTCAAGGGCGATCCCAGCGTGGAGGCCGAGCCCTCGCGCGCGTTCGAGCTTGTCCTGCGAGCGCGCCGTGCCGATCGCGCGTGCACCGATCGCCCGCGCGATCTGGACGGCGGCCGTCCCGACGCCGCTCCCGACGGCATGCACGAGCACGGTCTCTCCGGCGACGAGACCACACTGGACGATCATCGCGTCGTACGCCGTCAGGAACGCCTCCGGGATCGCGGCCGCCTCGACGAAGCCGAGCGGCTTGCCCGAGACGCTCGGAATGGGCGCGAGCGTCCGCGCGTGGACGACGACAGCCTCGGCGTAAGCACCGCCGGAGACGATCCCATAGACGCGATCGCCGGGGCGCACGTCCGTCGTCCCGCTGCCGACGGCCTCGACCTCCCCCGCGATCTCGAGGCCCGGGATGTCCTGCGGCGCGTCCGCCGGCGCCGGATAGAGACCTCGGCGCTGGAGCAGATCCGCTCGATTCACGCCGCATGCACGCACGCGAACTCGAGCCTGCCCCGGCCCGGGCTCCGGCGTAGGAACCTCGCGAAGCTCCAGGCTGCCTCCATCACCGATCACGATCGCGCGCATGGCCGGAGGATAACCACGAGCGAGCTTCGATCGCGATCGAAGGCTTTGCGGTGGGGCCATCCGAGACGCAGCGCCCGAGCGCGGCCGCGAGCGCATGCGACTCATCGGCCCGGCCGTACGCGAGGACGTCCGCGAGGCCACTCCCCAGAGCCATGCGCTTTTGGTAGGAATCGGCGTCATCATCATGGCCGCCTCCGCCGTCTACCGTCCCATCGTTCGCAGCTTCGACATCAAGTTCGTCCGCGAAGCGGCCGCGCACGTCCGCGCAGGTGGGCACGCCGTCGTCTGGGAGAAGAAGAACCGGGCGGTGCTCGTCTTCGAGAAGCCGGCCGACGACAACCCGGCCGACTTCGGTCTCTGGGCCGTCTACGACATGGGCAAGTCGCGCTTCAAGCTCGCGACGAGCGGCGCTCTGAAGGGCCTCGCCACGACGCTCGTCCCGCGCGACTGCCTCTGGATCGTGAAGCGGCGCGCCGAGCGCGACTCGATCCATCCCGGCAGCACGCGCAAGATGGCGATCGACTGCACCAAGTGCGCAGCCTGCTGCCACGACAACGAGGTCGTCCTCCTCGAGGAGGACATCGAGCGCTTCAAGAACGGCGGCCGCGCTGAGCTCGCGAAGCCGCCGTACGCCAAGCGCCACAAGGACGGCCGCATCATCCTCACGCTCCTTCCGAACAAGCGCTGCCGTCATCTCCAGAGGTCGAACCGCTGCGGCATCTACGAGGTCCGCCCGAATCCGTGCAGCGAGTTCCCGATGGGCAGCGAGTGCTGCCTCTACGCGCGCGAGGACGTGCTGAACCTGCACGACGGCCTCGTCCCGACCGACTCGAACTGACCGCGCGCGTCGTCAGAGACGGCGCCGCATCGGTGACGCGAGCGAAAGGCTCGAACGCGAGGACGTCCTCGGGCGTCCTCGCAGAGCTCTAGGTGCCCACCAGCTCCGGGTGCCGCGGCATCGCGGAGTCGGCCGCCGCTCGTTCCGCCGCTGCCACTTTGGGAGGGCGCGACGTCGGCGCGGACCTGCGCGCGACGGCCCAGGTCTTCGGCCCGACGATGCCGTCCACGACGAGGCCTCGAGCCGCTTGCCACGCCTCGGTCGCCGCCTCGGTTCGAACGCCGAAGATGCCGTCGACCTCGAGCGGCCAGGACCATTCGACGGGCCAGGCACACTCCGCACCGCCTTGCCGGGTCCACGTCGTCGGGCGCGGCGAGGCGGCGAGCTCGCGCTGCCACGCCTCGACGTCGCCCCCGATACTTCCGTTTCGGATCTTGTTCATTGCGCCCCCCCTGAGCTCGGACACGCGCCCAAGCTCCCGCAGACGCAGGCGTTCTGCCCGCATTCGATCTCGTCGTTCCTATGACCGTGACCGCACCGGAGCGCGCGCGCAACGGGTACACGTGTTCATCATCCCTTGGGGTGACCCGACCCGCATCCACGTCGGGATATGCAGGTCAGGCCACCGGGTCGAGGGCGCGGGGGCTACTTCTTCGTCTTCGTTGCCGGTTTGTCGCCGGCGGAGGGCTTCTCGCCGGCCGCGGGCTTGTCGCCGCCCTTCTCCGGCGTCGCCGCGAGGAGCGCCTCGAGGCGGGCCCGCGTGACGGGCACCGTCATCGAGTCCTTGGCGGCGGCCTCGACGATCGGACGGCTGCCCTTCGGATCGATGCGCAGCATCGCTTCAGCGACGCTGCCGGCCGCGACAGCGACCTCGTCGGAGGGGGCCGTCCCGCGGTACATCGCGAAGAACTGCTTGAGCTGCGGCATCTCCTTCTCGGTCCCGATGAGCGCGAGCGCGGCGGCGGCCTGCTTCACGTCGTCGTCGGTGATCTGAGGATCGAGCAGCTGGGCGGCGAGGAGCGGCGGCGCCTTCGGGTCCTTCATGGCCGCGAGGGCAGCCGCGATCGGGCCGACCGGCGGGCTGCGGAGGACGTCATGGAGGAAGTCGTAGTGCTTGCCGAGCGCGGCGAGCATGTAGCCGGCACCGTTCTTCCGCGTGGCGAGCGCCGCGCGAGCATCGGCGACGAGAACGGGTACCGAGCGCGGGTCGGAGGCGATGTCGATCAGCGTCTTCGTCGCGCTCTCGTCCTCGAGCGTCGCGAGCTCACGGAGAAGGAGGCGCTGCGCCGTCGCAAGCGTCGCCTCGCGCACCGTCACCGCGTCGGTGATCTGCTGGCTGAGCGACGGCCCGGGCGTCGCCGCCTTCGGCGCCTGGAACGTGTCGGCCTGGACGACGCAGCTCTTGATGGGCTCGCCGACGGACTTCTCCATCGACACCTGCCCGGTCTGCGCGTCGAGCGCGACGATCTTGCCCTCCTCGTCGCACAGGACGAGGCCGCCCGTGACCGCCTCACCACCGATGAAGTCGTGCGGGTGCGTGTGGACCCAGGTGAGGTTCCCGCGCTGCGCCTCAAGGCCGAGAATCAGACGGTAGTAGCTCGCGTAGAAGCGCCCCGAGTCGATCGCGAGCGGCGTCGCTTCGCCGCTCGGGCGACCGAAGAGCCGATCGCGGTCGCGGGCATTCGCGGCCGGCGGCACCTTCTCCGTGCCCGGCACGAGCAGCCGCGGCGTCCCCGGCAGCTCGCGCGACGGGAGCGCGACACGGCTTGCGCCGCCGCGCGACGACTGGGAGATCTTGTCGTCGAAGCGGATGAACGCGAGCTCGCCGAAGTAGAGCGTCCCGCCGATCGTCAGCGCACGCGAGACCTTGTCACGGATGGTGACCCGGCCGATCTCGTCGCCCGACGCAGCGTCGATCGCGCTCACGTATTGGTTCGCCCAGGGGACGAAGACCACGCCGCCGACGACCTCGGGATCGCCGAGCGTCTTGTCCGTCTCGATCTGACGCTTCACGGAGCCGTCACGCCCGACGATGAGCAACGTCGAGCCGGCGCCGCGCGAGAGCGAAAGCGCGGTGAGGTTGCCGTCATCGCCGGCGCCGACGAGCGGAAGCCCGCCGGTGGGCCGCGCCCAGAGCTTCTTGCCGGACGTGGCATCGAGCGCGGCGACCTCGTTGCCGCCGGAGACGACGACCACTCCGCCCGCGATGATCGGCCGTACGTCGAGCGCATGCTTCGCGGTCCACTGCGCGCCGCCCCCGAGCGGGGTGCCGATGATCTTGTCGTTCCCGGCGACCGAGACGACGAGGTCGGTGTTCGCGCTCGGCCGCGCGCCGCGGAGGCGCGTCTGCACCTCGGCGATGCTCCGGCCGCTGTCGTCGAGCCAGTCGGTGGAGAACGTATTCAGCCGGCTCGGGTCGCTGGCGCAGCCCTGGCTCAGCGCCGACGCGATGAGCGCCGCCGCACCGAGGATCCGGATCGTCACCGTCTTCATTGCGAACCTCCCGCCGTCGCCTTCACCGCTTGCTCGACGGCCTGTCGGATCCGTGGAGATGCCTCCTTCACGAGACGTCTCTCGACGTCCTTCAGGAAGCGATGCGCCTCACCCGTGCCGAGCTCACGCAGGCGTCCGAGCACCTTGATCTTCGCGTCCTCCGAGACTTCGGACGACGGGCGGAAGAGCATCAGCTCGAGGCCGCTCATGACGACGTCGAACGGGAGCTTGCCGAGCTTGCCCGCGAGCTGTTCGCACTGCTCCGCGTTGCAGAGCTGACCGATCGACGCGGCCGCTTCGTTCACCTTGTGATCGAGCGCGACGAACAGGTCCGGCACCGCGTCCTTCGCCTTGAGCGCGCCGAGGCCCGAGGCAGCGTTGCCCCGCACCTGCGCGTCCGCATCGCCGAGCGCCTTCCGGAGCGCGGACGCGGCGGCAGCGCCCTTCGTGCGCGTGAGCGCTTTGATCGCCGCACGCCGGACGGTGACGGTGCGATGCGAGGCGTACTGCGCGAGGATCGCGCTCCCGTCGGACGACTCCAGATCGCCGAGCGTCTCGATCGCCTGGAGCGCGAGCGGCTCGGTCAGCCCGCGCGCGAGCACATCGGCGACCGCAGGCGCGGCCGCGGCAGCGGCAGCGCCGGCGATGCGGAGGTCGTCGAGGCCGGCGCGGATCTGCCCCTCGTCCCCCGACTTGAGCTTCTGGACCGCCGGGCTCACGTCGACCTTCGGCGCCGGCTTGAAGGCAGGAGGCTTCGCGGGCTGAGCTGCAGCGCTGGTCGCCCCTGCCCACGACAAGAGCAGGGCGAGAGCGACGCGACGGCAGGTGTGGAGTGAGGTCGTGGCGCGCATGGTCTTGACAAGCCGGAATATCACGAAAGCTCCCTGTGCGCGGCATCTAGCTGGACATCTAGAAGACCGCAGCTGTGCCTGGGTTTTCGCCCGTGCTATGGCCCTGACGCGATGTCGTCGATTCACCCTCCGCCCCCCGACCGCGACGCATCGGGATCGGAGAGCGCTCAGCGGACCGAGCCCGCCCGCCGTCCGCGCTACCTCGTGGTCGCGCTCGTGGGCGCGCTCGTGCTCGGCGCGGCCTCCTGCACGGAGGGCTACGGCCGTCTCGGCTCCTACCACGGAGGGAGCGAGCAGCAGCACGCCATGCTGATGTCCTCCATCCAAGACGAGGGTGGGCGAGCCGAGGCGGAGGCGCTCTACCAGCGCTTCGTCGACGTCGCGAACGCAGCGAGCGGCCGTGCCGTCCCGATGGCCGCGGCCATGTTCGTGCTCGGCGCCGCACTGCTCACGCTCGCGTCCCGTGGGCTCTCGGGCAAGGCGAACACGCGGTCCGCGCTCATGCAGGTGATCACCGCGCAGTCGATCGTCCTGGTCGCGAGCTACTTCATCACGCGCGACTTGGCGAACGCCGAAGCCGACTGGCAGTGGGAGGCGACGGTCATCCAGCAGCGCGAGCGCATGCCGGAAGACCAGTATGAGCGGGTCGTGCCGACACTGCGGGCCATCCGCCGGTGGGCACCACCGGGTTGGCTCGTCGTCCGCACGGTCGCGAGCGCGCTCGTGGTGGTGGCGCTCAGCCGACCACGTGCGCGCGAGTTCTTCGAGGCCGCGGCGCGTCCGATCCCCGATCGCTGAGACCACGGCCGGACACCACGCGCACCACGACGACGGGTCACCCGTGCTATCTCCCATCGGCGTGGGGCGCATCCAGAAGCTGAGCGATGAGCTCGCCAACCAGATCGCCGCCGGTGAGGTCGTCGAACGCCCCGCCAGCATCGTCAAGGAGCTCGTCGAGAACGCGCTCGACGCTCATGCGACGCGCGTCGTCGTCGACGTCGAGCAGGGCGGCAGCACCCTCGTCCGCGTGACCGACGACGGCGACGGGATGACGGCGGACGACGCCCTCCTCGCGCTCGAGCGCCACGCGACGAGCAAGATCAAGACGCTCGACGACCTCTTCCGCCTCGGCACGTTCGGGTTCCGCGGTGAGGCACTGCCGAGCATCGCGTCCGTAGCTCGGCTGCTCCTCCGGACTCGAGCGCGGGGCTCGGGCGAAGGCTGCGAGATCGAGGTCGAGGGTGGACGCGCGCCCGTGACGCGACCGGCCGGAGGCGCGGTCGGGACGACGATCGAGGTGCGTGACCTCTTCTTCAACGTGCCCGCGCGCCGCAAGTTCCTCAAGGCGACCGCGACCGAGAGCGCCCACGTCGGCGACGTGCTCCTCGGCGCAGCGCTGGCCCGCCCGGACGTGACCTTCTCCCTCTCACGGGACAAGCGCGTCGTCCGCGAGTACCTCCGCGTCGGTTCGCGCGCGGAGCGAGCGCGAGCGGCAACCGCGGGCGAGAACCTCGTGCACGTGCTCGCGGAGCGCGGCCCCCTCCGGCTCGAGGCCATGCTCGCCGCGCCGGAGCGAGCGCGCTCCGGGACGACGGGGCTCGCCCTCCTCGTCAATGGACGGCCCGTGCGCGATCGCGTCCTCGCGCGCGCGGTCGCCAACTCGTACGGCTCGGTGCTCGAAGGCGGACGTTACCCCGTCGGCGTCGTATGGCTCGATCTCCCGGCCGAGCTCGTCGACATCAACGTCCATCCGCAGAAGGCCGAGGTCCGCTTCACCGACGGGCGCGGGGTGTTCGACGCGATCACGCGTGAGCTCCACGACGCGCTCGGCCGCGCGTTCGGGCTCCCGGAGGTCGGCAACCCGTTCGCGCGCCCGCGGCTCGATCCTCCGACGTTCGACGGGTTCGCCGGGGCCATCGCCGCGCGGCAGCTCGTCTCGAGCGCGACGCTGCCCCCCCCGACGGCGCAGCCGCCGACGATGCAGTCTCGCGCTGACCCTCCGTCAACCCTCCTGCCCGAGGAGAACCTGTTCACTTCCGCGCGGCCTTCACCCAATCCCGATCGGACACCGTCGACCACGGTCGGTGAAGCCACGCTCCGCCCGCTTCCGTTCGGCGCGTTCGGCCGCTCCCCTGGCGTCCAGGCGATCGCGGAGGCGTTGCCGAGCGCGACTCTGTTCAATCCCCCGGGGCTCTACGGCACGCTCCGCTTCGTCGGACAGATGCGCGCCACGTTCCTCGTCTGCGAAGGAGAGGATGGGCTCTACGTCCTCGACCAGCACGCCGCTGCCGAGCGCGTCACGTTCGATCGGCTCAGGCGCTCGTTCGCCTCCCGATCGATCGCGACCCAGCGGCTCCTCGTGCCCGAGATCGTCGAGCTGCCACCGTCGGAGGTCGCCGTGCTCGAGGAGCACTCCGATGAGGTCACGCGCATGGGCGTCGAGGTCCGTGCCGTCGCAGACGGCGCCGTCGCCGTTCACTCGGTGCCCGCCATCCTCACACGCAAAGAGCCTGCTCGCGTGGTGCGTGATCTGGCGAGCGAGCTCTCGCGTGCCGGAGGGCGCGCCTTCGGCGGAGCCGTCGACCTTGTGCTCGCCACGATGGCCTGCCACGGCTCGATCCGCGCGGGCGATACCATCTCACCGGAGGAGGCACGGGCCCTCCTCGCCGCGCTCGACGAGGTCGACTTCGCGGGTCACTGCCCGCACGGCAGGCCGGTCGTGATGCGACTTGCCTGGAGCGAGCTGGAACGTCGTGTCGGACGCTGATTCGAGAGCAAGAGCACGCGCGATCGAGCTGGCTCGCGGAGACCGGCTCCTCTGCATCGTCGGCCCGACCGCGAGCGGCAAGACCGAGCTCGCGCTCGCCACGTGCGAGGCGGTCGGCGGCGAGATCGTCTCGGCGGACAGCGTGCAGATCTATCGCGGCTTCGACATCGGCTCCGGCAAGCCCACGCGCGAAGAGGCAGCGCGCGCCCGGCATCACCTCGTCGACACGCACGATCCGCTCGATTCGATCGACGCCGCCGGATGGGCCAAGCTCGCCGAAGCGGCGATCGAGGACATCCGCTCGCGCGGGAAGATCCCGATCGTCTGCGGCGGCACCTTCTTCTGGGTGCGCGCGCTGGTGCTCGGCTTGGTCGAGGCCCCCGCGGCCGATCCGGCGATCCGCGCCCGGCATCGCGCGCTCGCGGACGAGAAGGGCCGCGCCGCGCTCCACGAGGAGCTCGCACGGGTCGATCCCGCATCGGCGCAGCGACTCCATCCGAACGACTTCGTCCGAGTAAGCCGCGCTCTCGAGGTCCACGAGCTGTCGGGCCGCACGATGTCCGACTGGCAGGCGTCCCACGGCTTCAAGACGACACGCTTCGATGCTGCGATGATCGGCCTCGAACACGATCCCGCCGGCCTCACGACGCGCATCGGCGCCCGGGTCGATCGCTGGCTCGCGGAGGGATGGCTCGACGAGGTCCGCGCGCTCCTCGATGCGGGCTACGCCGAGGCCCGCGCGATGGGCTCGGTCGGCTACGCCGAGGTGCGAACGCACCTCGAAGGCACGCTCTCGCGAGACGAGCTCCGCGACGCGATCGTCCGCTCGACACGCGTCTTCGCACGCCGCCAGCGAACGTGGTTGAACAGCGCCGCCGTCGAGTGGCTCTGATCGCTCGGGTCACCACGCTACACTCAAGCGCGATGAGCGAAGGCCCGACGAAGCGCCGGCTCCACCTCGATGAGGCGCGCGAGCGCGCGGCGAAAGCCTGCGGCGTCGACGTCTCCGCCATCGCAGAGGCGACCTCGCACGCGTGGGGATGGTCGTTCGCGCTGGCGACGGGTGGCGGCCGTGCCTTCGTCGACGCGGGCACGGGCCTCGTGGCGACGAGCGAGCCAGGTGACGACGAGGAGCGGATCGCCGCTCTCTACGCGCGCGGGCCGCTCGGCGTACCGCCCTGGAGCCCGCCCCCGAAGCGGTCGTGGTGGCAGACGCTCGTTCGCGCGCTCCGCGCGAAGACGCCGGGCAGCTGAAGTCGGGCGCCTGCTCGCCCACGAGCAACCTCGGCCTTCTCGTGTCGTGCGGGCGCGTCACGGCACGAGCGCACCACTCGCCCCGACCGCGTGCGCTCGTCCCGTCAGAGTGAGAGCGTCGCGTCGAGCAGATCGCCGAACGACGCCGGCGTGAACCGCGGAGCGGCTCCCTCGATCGTCGCCACCGGCGCGTCCGCGCGGAGCTGCGGCTGCGTGACCTCCGCGACGAGCCGCTGCGGCGGCGCGAGTGGAGCGGGCGGCGCGGGCGGAGCCGACCCGAAGACCTCGCGCGGCGGCGGCGGCGGCGGCGGCGGGACGCGCACCGCGGGGGCGCGCGGGAGATCGGCACCGGGCTCGCGCGGAAGTGCCATTCCCGGCTCGCGCCAGCCGCCGATGAGCGTGTGGCCCTCGAGGGAGGGCGGCGGCGACGACGACGGGGTCGTCGTGATGCGCACCGCCTCGGGCTTCACCGACGGGGCGGCGACTTGCTTGCCGGACTCGGGCGGCGGCGTATGGCGCGGCGCGCTCTCTTCTTCGTACGCCTCGGGCTTCTCCGAGGCGATCGGACGGGGCGACGAGCTCGGCGCCGGCTCGAGCACCTCGTTCGCGGCGGGCGGCTCGGGCGGCGGCGGCGGCACGGACGGCTCCGCCATCAGCTCGTCGACCGGCGGCGGCACGGACGGCTCCGCCATCAGCTCGTCGGCCGGCGGCGGCACGGACGGCTCCGCCATCAGCTCGTTGGCCGCCGCGTACAGCTCGACCTCCGCCGGGTGGAATCCGTTCGTCGCGTGCTCGGCGACCGGCTGCGTCCCGCTCTCCGCGGGCAGGAGGCCCGGCTCGTCGATGTCGATGTCGACCTCGACGACCTCCGCCGAGACCTCGACCTCCATATCCGCGTCGATGTCCGCCTCGCCCGTCTCGAGGACCGGCTCGGCGGAAGTCTCCGGGGGCGGCTCCGTCCAGCCGGTGGCCGTCTCCGGCGGAGGCGGCACGGACGACATGTGCGCCGCCGCGACGGCCTCCACGCTCGGCGGGGGCGCGGTCGGCGACTGGTGAACCGCCGGCGCAGGCTCGGGAACCGCATGGGCGGACTCGGCGACGTGCGCCGGCGGGGGCTGGAACGCCACGGCGCCGGTCGCGCGAGGGGCCTCCGCGCGCTCCTTCACACGAGCGAGGAGGCTCTCGAGCTTCGCGATCTTTTCCGTCGGGCTCATCACGTCACGACCTTCTGGAGAGCGCCGAGGACGTCGCTCCACGGTTTGCCCTGCGAGACCAGCGAGCGCACCTTCACCACCGTCTGCGGCGTGCCGACGAAGTAGCGGGCGGTCGTGCCTTCGCGACCGAGCGGAGCGATCGCGACCTCACGCCCCGAGGCCGCCGCCAGCGCTCCCGAGAGGGCCGCGCCGAGGAAGCCGTCGCTGTTGACGCCGGGGTTCGAGACCACGAGCACGAGGGCGCGCCCCCAGCGCTCGACGTGAACGGCGCCGAGCCCCGCGATCGCGAGCTCGCCCGCGAGGTGCGAGACGACGAGCTCGAGCGTTGCCGCTCGAACTCCACCGTCGCCTCCGAGGCGCGCTGCGACGCGGGCTCCGCAGCCCCGACCGACCTCGCCGCCGAGGTGAGCGAGAGCTCCGGGGGTCGTCCGCTCGAGCGCCTCGAGCGCGGCCGCGGGAACGAGCACGAGGCGTGTGCCTCGGGCGTCGGAGGCCGCTCCGCTCGTCACGTCGAAGCGAACTGCGCCGCTGGGATCGAAGGCAGGATCGGCCATGGATGTCCGTCACGGTTATAGAGGTCTGACAAAGACACTGTCAAATCCGCATCCTGAGGGGTGAAATGGAGGTGTGTGGAGGTCACCGGGACGTCTGTTCGTTCACCTTGCGAGGAGGGCTCGTCCCGTCGTATCGGGCGCCGCTTTCGCCGGCGCGCTCGTCGTGCTCGCTCTCCACGCTCGCCCCGCGCAGGCCGGGCCCAGCGAGCCCGATCCCGAGAAGGATCCGAAGCCGCGCATGATCGATCCGGGCGTCGCGCCCGGGCCGTACGTCGCCTACGCCGCCCGGCCGGTGCTCGCTCCCGATCTCCGCGCGTGCTCGTCCCGTGCGCCGGTCTGCGTGCATGCGAGCTCGCCTCGAGACGGGACCGCCGCGATGGCGACCCTCGATGCGTTCGAGCGCGCCTGGGAGACGTTGACCGGAGCGCTCGCGGTCCCGGCGCCCGACGTCGACCCGAGCACGCTCGCCTACGACGTCTTCATCGTCGAACCGCAGTCCGAGCTCGGGACGACGACCCTCGAGGCACGAGACGTTCGCTCGCGGTTCGATCGCGCGCGCGCGTTCACGACCATCGATCGCCGCGTGCGCGCCGGCTGCGTCCTCGACGCGCTCGCGGCGAAGATGCTCGCCCGAGCGAGCCTGTTCCGCGTCGCGCCCGCGACGGAGGACGGCACCGCACGCGCACAGTCCGCGTACCTCGCCGAGCTCGTGGCGCCGTGCTCGGTCGGCCTCTCGGCAGACGCGATCCTCGCGTTCCAGTCGCGACCGGAGCGCGCCTTCTGCGATTCCCGCGCAGGCTCGGAGACCGCCGTCGCGGGAGGTGCCGAGGACGGCGGCCCCTCCCCGCTCGACGCGCTCTTCTCCGAGGGCGCGGCGGCCTTCTGGGCGCGCCTCGAGTGGGCGTTCGGCCGGACACCGGGCGGAATCGTGACCGCGTCCTGGGCACTGCATCCGACGATGACGCCGCTCGGCGCCTCCCGCTGGACGAACGAGCCGGACACGTTCGACGTGCTCCGCACGACGTTCAAGGGAGCGCTCTCGACGAACGGCACCGTCCACGACCTCTGGCTCGACTTCGCGATCGCGCGCGCCTTCCTCGGCAGCGCCGACGACGGGTTTCACCTACCCGAGCGCCGATCGCTCGGCGACGCGGCGCGCGTCCCGCTCGACTGGGAAATCCCCTGGCCCACGACGCCGCGTCGGCTCGGCCCGCGCCGTCCGCTTCATCCCACCGGCGCGAGCTACCTCGTGATCCAGCGCGCGGGAGCCCGTCCGGAAGCGCGCCTGCGCGTCGAGATCGAATGGGAGGAGCACGCGCTCTTCCGCTGGGCGCTCGTGAAGCTCGACGCGAACGGCCGCGAGCTCGGGCGGGTCGTCATCCCGACCACGGAGCGCGCGACGCAAGCGCAGATGACGCTCGTCGACCTCGAAGGCGTCGACCGGATCATGCTCGTCGGAGTGAACGTCGGTGATCCCGCCTACACGTTCGATCCCGACGACGAGGTCTGGGAGCCACACGGCTGGCAGGTCACCGTCGCCGAGGAATGACGCGTCAGCGCTGCCCCTCGTGCTCCGCCAGACTCCTCGTCCTCGCTGACGCTCGGTCTCGTCAATTGACGGGCGGCGGCGGCGCGTCGTTCACCGGACGCGCACCGCTACCACCGGCGTAGCCGTAGCTCGCAGCCGGTCCGATCCCCCAGACCGTCACCGAGAACGGCCCGGTGCTCCTCGCCTCGTGACGACCGTAGCCGCATTCCCCCTTCGGGTATTTCTGCGGATGGAAATCCGACGTCAGCTTCACCCAAGCGTATTCGTATTCGCCGGCGCCATCGAGGGGGACGAACGACGTGATCTCGCCGGCGCATTCGAGCGCCACCGGGGCGAATCCCCCCGGCGTCTTGCGCCGCACGACCGTCACCGACGTGTCCGGATACGTGTAGTCCACAAAGAACACGTATCGATCCAGGAACTGCTCCACCGGGACGATGTTGACGAACTCGGGATCGCCCATCCGGTTCGCACCGCCACCGTATTGCCAGCCGGACATGTTCACGCCGGCGTAGAACGGGTGCTTCGAGTCCTGACTCCGGACGTGGACGATGGCGTCGGTCATGAAGCTAACGACCTCGCCGGACGACAGCTTCTCCGGCGCCGTTGGCGGCTTGATGGGATCGTACGTGAGGACCGTGTCGTCCGCTGCACCGACGAGGGTGAACCCCACTGTCTCGCGCACACGGGATCCGGACGGGCTGCTGAGCCGCGAGAGGTACGGCACGAGCGGGTAGCTCGTGCCCCACTGCGAGAACGGCGGGATCTGCTGCTGCGTGAGATCACAAGCCCCCTTCTCGATCGGAAGGAAGGTGCACGGCGAGCCGCCGAAGAGGCCAACCGGCTTGTTCGCCTCGATCGGGCTTCCTGCCGGCGAGTCGATCTGCACGAACTGGAGCACCTCTCCGCGGGAGAGCGTCCACGTCTTCGGCTGGTTCTTCGTCGCGCCTTCGAGCCCCACCGCCCCGACGATGTGGACGTTGGGACGCATCGTGACCTGCGTGTCGTCATCGTTCGCGACGATCTGAATCGTCCTTCGACCGAGAGGCCCCCGATCGTACGGGTTTCCGAACCTTCCCGTCGTCACCGCAACGTAGTTCTTGTCCCACGACGAGACGGGCAGGAGGAGGGTCGACGTCGGGTAGAAGGAATCCGCTCCGCCGTAGGGGAAGATCGCGTACGCCGAGATCGGCGCGTCCGTCTTCAAATGGAAGGCAACGCTCTTGGCCGTTCCGTGCACGAACGGATCGGAAAGGAGCGCCGGGACGACGCCCTCGGGGCAGCGCTTGGCATCGGGCCGCCTCTGGACGGCCGATTGAGACAGGAAGACGACCGCGACCTGGCCCGGTGCGAGCGGACCCGCGACAGGCGTGTAGGTCTCCTGGTCCGCGCCCGTCCGTGACGTCGTGTAGATCGACTTCGAGATGTCGAGCGGCGCTCCGCCGATCTCGGCCGTCACCATCACCGGACGATCCCACGTGTTGGCGACGAGCGCCGCGTAGCACGCGCCCGAACCATACTGCTCGTCGTCCGGCGGCACGGTCCAGAACGAGCACCCGATCGACCCCTTCGAGAGCCGGGCGCTCTCGCACGCGTCGACGCACTTGTCGACGCCGCAGCCCTGATCCGGCCCGCAGACCTCGACCACCTCCAGGTCGGCGCCGTCACATCCGCGAAGCACCGTCTTGAGGTCCGGCGAACAGCGGAAGCCACAGACCGGTCCGGGAGGATTCGCATCGGCGCCGGCGTCCGGGTCGGTGAACGTGTTCTTGCGTTCGTCGAAGACGTCGCGCTGGCTCGAGCAAGCCGCGATCGCGGCGGCGACGACGAGCCAGGCGCTGGGGAAGGCGATCGACCGTTTCATAGTCTGACTCCGACGGGAGATGGGTGATCCAGCGCGTCGCTCGTCGGTTGACCGAGCTCGCCCTTCTCGTTGCTGCCCCAGCATTCGACGGTTCCCCCCTGGACGAGCGCGCAGACGGCGCCGTTGGTCGCCGCCAGCTGAACTGCACGCCCCTTGAAGGCGGTCGCCGGGACGAGGGCGCTCTCGTAAGGGAAGGAGGCGACAGCTCCCGTGCCGAGGCGGCCGCGCCCGTCGTCTCCGCAGCATTGGACCGTGCCGTCGGTCATGCGGAGGCAGGTGAGCTCGTCGGCCACGACGACCTGTTGCGGCCAGACGTCCGTGTAGTTCGGCGCGTGCGCGGGCAACCGCGACGGATCCGGCGTGCCGGTGCAGAGCGCGCCGCGATAGGTCTGACCCCAGCAGTAGACCTCGCCCTCGGCGATCGCGCACGCATGCGCACGCGGCAAGGTCGGCTCCGGGGTCTCGAAGTCTTCCACCCATCCCGACGCCGCGAAGCTCGTGACGCCACCGAGCGGAACGACACGTTGGGGCACGGCGTGCGGGCTCACGGAGGCAACACGCCCCGCAAGCGGACCGAAGCTGCCGGCGAGCGCGCCCCAGCTCCAGATCTCTCCGCTCTTCGTCACGGCGAGCGTCGTGTGGGTCGCCGGGACGGCGCGCCCGACGACAAGCTGGCCCACGTCGGCGAAGGCAGGGCCGTTCACGTCGCCGAGGCCGACGTCGGGTCGCGCGAGCTGCGCTTGCTCGTTGTTGCCCCAGCACACGAGCGCGCCCGAGGCCGTGACGACACAAGCGGTGCTCGGGCCGACGTCGATGCGCGCAGCAAGGGCGCCCGGCGGAAGCTCGACGGGCGCGGGCTCGGGGTGAGGATCGAGGTCGGCGATTGGACGCTCGATCGCGAGGCCGAGCTGCCCGGACGAGTTGCCTCCCCAGCACATGACGCCGCCGTCCTTTCGGCGCGCGCACGTGGTCGCTCCCCCAGCGCTGAGCTGCACGACTTCCGTGAGGTTGCTCACGGTGCCGACCTTCCAGCCGGCGCCGCCGTCGCCGTCGGGCAGGTCGCCTCGACCGAGCGCGCCGAACGCGTCGCTTCCCCAGCAGCGGACGGTGCCGTCGTCCATCCGCGCGCAGAAGTGATCGTCGCCCGCCACGATCTCCTTCGCGCACGGCGAGCCTTTGCAGACGACCTCCTCTTCGACCACGACGAAGGGCGGCCGCGCGTCAGCATCGGCGCCGGCATCGACGACGGCGTCCTCTGCGTCCCGGTCAGGCGAGGCGTCCGGCGTAGGGGCGACGGCGTCCGAGCGCTCGTCCTCCGCGCACGCGAGCAAGAGCCCGCCCGCGCCCGCCGTGAACGTCGCCAGGATCAACGAAGCTCGAATCCAGCTCATCGGAAGCTCACCTGCCAGACGTGGTTCATTTGGAGAGATCGCGTCGGATCGCGATCCCGTCACCGACGACCCAGAGCTCGTTTGCGGGCGACCGCCACATCGCGTGGAAACCGTTCGTCAGCGGGAGATGGGTCAGCGTAACCGCTGACTGCTTCCACGCCTTGCCGTCCCAGTGACGAAGGCGCCCGTAGTCACCGGCCGCCCACGAGTCGTTCGAAGCCGTCTCCGAAACGGCATGCGTGACCTGGTCCTTCGGGGTCCCGGCGTGGAACGTGAACGTGAACGTCTCGCCGTCGTCGGTCGAGACTCCGCGCCAGTCCCCCCGGCGCCAGCTCAACGTCTCGCCGACGAGGCACACCGATCCGTCGCTCATACCTGCCGCGTAGAGCGTGCCGAAGCCCCCGTTACCGGGATCCGTCGGATCACCGGGAAGGACGACCTCCTCGAAGGCGGCTTCGCCGGATCGCCGGCGGCGGACCGTCGTGAGGTCGGAGTAGATGTCTTCCTTGTAAGATACACCTGCCAGCCAGACGCCGCTGTTCGAGCTCCCCCACACGTGCGTGTAGGCAACATCGCGGTCACCGATGTCCTCGAGCGACCAACCCGCTCCTCCGTCGGCGTCGGCCGCATAGTGGAGAACGCGACCCGTGTGAGGTGTCGTATCGAGCCGGCCGCCGACTGCCCACACGTCACCGGAGTCGCGCCCCCAGATCGAGACGATCGGATCGAGCGGGTCGCCAGGCGTGAGTACCGGTGAGAACGCGAGCGCGGCCGACGTCGCGCCTTGCCCGTGGAAGAGACCACCCTCGCCGCCGATCCAGATATCCGTCGGCCCGCTGCCCCAGATCGCGCGGAGCGAGCCGTCCAGCTTCGCATGCATCTTCCACGTATCGACTTCCCAGCGATAGACCTCGCCGCCTTCGGCGACGGCCCAGACGACCCCGGCACCGTCGCCCCAGACGGCCCTCAGCCGTGCATTGGGAGGCAAGACGGTGTGGCACCACCCGTCGTCGGAGCAGGTCCTGACTGGAGCATCGGCCTCGTGGGCCGCGTCGAGCCCCGCGTCTTCCGGCAGCTCATCGGGCGGTACGACGACGGGCGGCCCGGCATCTTCTTGCGGCATCGTGATGTCGCGCTCCGAATCGGCGCATGCCGCCGCCACCGTCACGACCCCCGCCGCGGAGAGCACCCATCGCAGCGCCTTCACGAGCCACCTCCAACGACCGTCTTCCCCGTCGAGCGCAACACGATCCCGTCTCCGACGATCCAGACGTCTCCGGCGCTCGATCCCCATACGCCGTAGAGCTTCGGCTTTTCGCCGAGCGGAAGGGCGGCGAGCGACGGCTTCCACGCCGTGCCGTCGTAATGAAGGATCGTGCCCCGATCACCGACGGCCCAGATGTCCTTCGGGCCGGTGCCCCAGAGCCGGCGAAGATGGGCCGTCGTCGGCGACGGAACGATCTCCCATCGAACGGCTCCGGCGCCGAGATGACGGATCGTCCCGGACTCACCGACGGCCCAGACGTCGTCGGCGGAGCTTCCCCAGATCGCAGTGAGAGGGACCGCAGCCTGGCTGTCGACCGCGGTCCAGACGAGAGACGTAGGGTCCGCGCCCGTTCCATGCAGGATCATGCCCTTCTGCCAGGGCTCGACAGCGCTGTTGTCCGCGGCGACCCAGACGTCGTTCGCGGCGGTTCCCCAGATGCTCGAGACGATCGCCGCTCCCTCGACCTTGGCCCACGGGTCGTCCGGCGCGCCGCGAACGAACTGGTTACCCCACCCCCACCCCTCCGGGGTGTCGAAGGCGTAGATGCCACCGCCGATGCGGACGTCACCCCTGCCGCTCCCCCAGATGGCGTAGATCGCGGCGCTGTTGAAGGGATCGCCGGTGAGGTTCTCCACCAGCTTGAAGTCCGGCCTTCCCTGGGTCCTGGCCGACGCATGGAAGAGCACGCTCGTCCCGCTGCCGAGCCAGACGTCGTCAGGGCCTGACCCCCAGATCGCGAAGAAGGTGTTCTTCACGTTCTCGGGAGCCGGCAGGAGCGTCCACGTCTTGCCGTCCCAGCGGAGGATCGTTCCCCCCGAGCCGACGGCGAGGACATCGTCTTTGCCGGTGCCCCACACCGCCGTGAGCGTGCAGCGCGGATCGACAGGAGCGGCCACGGGGCACCACGCGGCGTCCTCGCACCTCACGACGGTGCTGACACATCCCGGATCGCCGACGTCGCACGCGGCCGCCTCCGGCGCCGCGTCGGTGTCTCCGCCGGCATCCACCGCGCCGACCGAGCTCGACGCGTCCTCCTGCTCCGGGCTCGCCACCTCGGTGTTCGCGCAGCTCGCGAAGGCGAGCACGACGGCACCGAGCGCGATCGACGAGGTGACGACTACGCGGCTCATCGTGCCCCCGGTTCGTCGCAGGTGGTCATGAGGCACTTTCCTTCGACGCAGGGCTGTCCGAGCGCGACGTTGCACCCGTTACCACAAGCACCGCAGTGGTTCGGATGGGACCGGAGATTCGTCTCGCAGCCGTCGCTCTGATCCGCGTTGCAGTCGGCGAAGCCCTCTTCACACTCGAGCGCGCAAACGCCCTTGTGGCATGCCCGCACCTGGTTCGGCCCCGCTTCGGGACACGCGTTCGAGCAGAAGCCGCACGAATCGATCGCGCTGAGGAGGTCGACGCACTTCCCATCGGGACAGAGCGTCATTCCGGTGTCCCCGCACGGGATCGTGCAGAACGGCCCATCGCCGTTGACGAGCATGCACTGTTCACTCGACTTGCACTTGATCCCGCAGCCGCCGCAGTTGTCGCGGTCGTTGAGCCCGCCGACCTCGCATCCATCCGACGCGCAGCCGTTCGTGCCGATGTCGTCGTTGCAATCGTACCGGCGCGAGTTGCACTTCATCGCGCACTTCCCCGCGACGCAGCCGTACTTCGTTTCCGGCGGCATCGGCGAGCACGCGTCCTGTGGTGGCGCGCAGGCGTTCCCGCACGCGCCGCAGTTGTAGTCGTCCGTCTGCGGATCGACACAGATGGTGCCGAGACCGAAGGGACACTCGATCTTTCCGCTCGGGCAGCCGCACTTGCCGTTCCTGCACGACTGCCCCGCCGCGCACACGTTCCCGCACGCGCCGCAGTTCTCGGCGCTGGTCCTGACATCCACCTCGCAGCCATCGTCGACGAGGTTGTTGCAGTCACGGTTGTCGGTGACGATGAAGTCGTTGCGGTTGACGCACTCGAGCTCGCATCTTCCGGCGACGCACCGAGACTTCATGTTGAGCGGCAGATACTCGACGCACGCGTTACCGCACGTCCCGCAGTTCTCCGAATCGCGCGAGAGATCGGTCCCGCACTTGTGTACGACCTTCCCCGGCGCGACGCACGTCGCGTAGGGGACGGGGCACAAGGTGCCGATGCACATCAGCTCGTCCGACACCACGTCGGCAGCGGCGTCGGTCGCGGCGTCCGGGGAAGCCACGAAGGTGCCGCCGCCGCCGTCGACCATCTCGCCGAGGCGCACTGGCTCGACGGAGCAGCCGCTCCAGAGCGCGGCGACGAGGACAGTTGGGACGAGCAAGGCTCGCCAGTTGCGAACAGACACGTGGTGCTCCAGAGGGTGTTGGTTCGCCGCGACTCAGTCGGCGAGGAGAGCGCGAATGCGATTGGCGTGAACGCTCCTCGGATGCTTCGCGAGGAAGTCCTCCGCGAGCTTCACTGCCTCCTCCCGCCTTCCTTGCGCGAGGAGCGTGCGTGTCCGAAGCACGGTCGCTTCGGGTCGGAGTAGGCCGTGCGGGAACTCGGCGTCGTAAGCGTCGAGCTCCCGCAGGGCGGCCACGCGGTCGCCATCGCCGAGCTTCCTCCGAACCGCGTCGAGGAGCGCGATCTCGCGCGCCAGCGTCGAGCCGCTCTCGACGTCCGGAGAAGCGGCCTCCTCGACCTTGGGGGACGGCTCCGTCTCGGCCTTCGGCGAAGGCCGCAGCTTCGGGCTTGCCGCCGCGGAGCCTGGTGCGCTCGGGAGCGCATCCGGAGTGACGACCGCGACGACGCTCTCGCCTGACTCCCTTCCCTCGACCGCGACGGGCATCGTGGGCGGCGCGGGGGAGCGAGCCGGCGCGATCAGCGGCGACGGCGCCGAGCTCCGGCTCGCGATCGAGCCGGCGATGAGGGCGCCGATCCCGAGCGCTGCGAGCGCGATGCCCATGCGGCGCGGCCACGGAGTCCCCGCTGAACCGCCGGCTTCGTCGCTACCGGCAGGCCCTGCCGAGGCGGACGGGATCGGCGCGGCAAAAGGCAGCGCCGCGAGGATCCTGGCCTCGAGCTCCGCCGGCGGCTCATCGTCGGCACCGGCCGATGCGACGATGGCGCGCTCGAGCGGCCCGCCGTCGTCCACGATGCGCTTCCCGTCACTCATGGTCGGCGCCCCTTCTGGAAGCGCGCGGCAACAGCCTCGAGCTGCTCCCGCGCGATGCGGATCCGCGACGCCACCGTCCCCGGCGGCGTCTGCGTGATGGTCGCGATCTCTTGCCGGGTCATTTGTTCCAGCTCGTAGAGAACGAAGGCCGATCGGACGTCCGGGCTCATTTGCGACATGGCTAGCTCGAGGAGGGTGCGGGCCTGTTTCCGTGCAAGCAGCTCGTCGGAGGAAGGAGCGGACGAACGACACTCATCCATCTCGACGGCGACGACTTGATCCGGCCGCCGCCTCTGCGAGCGCCGGGAACGAGCAGCGCTGCGAACGGCGATACCGGCCAGGTAGCGCTTCTCCTGCCCCTCGACGATCGCGTCCAGCTTCGACACGGCGATGAGGAAGGTCTCCTGCGCCGCATCGTCGGCATCCTCGGGCGAGAGCCCGAGCCGTCGAAGGAGCCTCCAGACGAACGTGAGATGATTGCGTACGAGAGCGGCCTGGCGCGCCGCCCGCTCCTGCCGGGTACGGAGGCTGGTGTCGGACTGGTCAGGCGCGTCGTCGAGTGAGATCGAAGCGGCCATGACCGCTGACTCTATGTCCGCCCGGGCCTCTTCTGATCACCAGAATCTCCATCGGCCAGCGACACTTCCGACGCCCGAAGCCGATGGGACCTCGAAAATCGTGGTCTCGGGGTCGGCCAGGAAGAACCGACGCCGCAGGATGGGGAAGGCCGCCCCCCCTTGAAGCTCCAGGGTGAAGGCCGGGGCCAGCGTCCACTCCAGGCTCGCGCCCACGACCGCTGCGAGCCATGGCGTGATGCTCGAAGTCGGGTTCCGAACGCCCGAGGTCGTCGCGTGGTGAGCACCGAACGCGAACGCAGCGCACGGAGCCACGCTCAAGCGATGGGCGAGCACCGCCCGCACCGGACAGCCCCGGAGCGTCCCGCCGAGCCACCAATAGCTCTGTCGCCCGGCGGGGGCGCTGCTCGAGGCCGTTGCGAAGTCGAGACCGAGACGAACACTCGGAGCGAGGCCCGAGCCACCGGGCACGGCGTCGAGATCGACGAAGCCTCCGGCCGACGGGGCGAGCACCGGCGCCACGCCCCCCATCGCGCCGAGCTGAGCGCCGGCGGAGAGATCGAGCTTGGGGCTCGCGCCCGGACCACTCGCAGTGGTGCGCGGCACTGTCGTCTCGGTCCAACCAGGCCGGCCCCTCTTGTCCGGAGCGGCAGGTGGAGCGGGCGCGTGGTCCTCGGGCGGGGACACGGGCGGGGACGAAGGCTCCTCGCCGATTCGCGCATCGGGATCGAGAATGAGCGCAGCGATGAGCGCGAGTGCCTGCGCCACGTCGGTGCAGCTGTCGCTCGACACGGATCGGAGCTGGCGAGTGTCGTCTACCTCTCGAACCTCGAGACGACCGTTCGTGCGCGCCGGTGTCGCCTCGATCGCGACCGCGAGCTCCGTCGCCGCCTCGCCTTCGGACGCGAGACGCGAGCGTTTGGTCCGAGCGAGAATCGCGGAGAGAAAGACCGCGCGATCGGGGCAGCCGGCGGGCGCGGCGTACACGAGGTGAAAGCGCGGCTCGTCGATCTCGCGCACCTCGGCGCGCGCGCGCGAAACGAGAGCGGCAACGAGAACGGCGGCGATGCCACCGCCTCGAAGGATGCTCGCGCTCATGCCGGACACCGAGAATACGCCCTACCCTTGTGGTCGAGAACTGAACGGAGCATCGCGCTGCCCCGGCGGAGAGGAGCAACGTCGAGCTGCGTTGCTCGGTGGGCACTCGATCGGAGCGTCAGCCGTTCGAGGAGCGCCGGCGGCGTACGAACGCGGCGGCGAACGCGAGCCCCAGGAGCCCGGCGGCCTCCGGCGCGCTGGAGGAGCCGTCCGGCGACGACGCACACGACGCGCCCTTCGCCTCGCTCGGATACATGGCCGTCCAACGATCGGGCGCGATCGGCACCGTGCGCGGAGCAACGATCGGCGCACCGTCGAACGTCGCGCCGAAGGTCGCGCGCGATCCGCCGAGGCCGGGCTCCGGCTTCCAGACGAAGAACCAGACGCCAGGGCCGCGGCGGATGAGCTGAGGGGCGGGCGTGACGGGCTTGCCGTCGACGAGGAGGACGGGCTGGAGCCGCTGCGGATCGAAGAAGTCACCGCGGTGCGCCCCGTCGGCGGTGCGAAGCTCGATGATCGCGGTCATCAATGTCGAGCCGTCGGCCGGAACGTAGTCCGAGCTCAGCGCGACCCAGCTCTGATCGAAGGCAGGGAGGTGCAGCGCGGGGTTCTTCATCTGTTCGAGCGCGTCGAGCGAGCCGAGCGCGTCGACCTCGCCCGGCCCCGCCTGATCCTCGAACAGCGCCGGCTGGCGGAAGCGGTGCGCACCGGCCTGGAGGAGCGCGATCACCTTCTCCTGCGTGAGCGTGGGATCCGCCTGGAGCAGCAACGCGACGACGCCTGCGACGACCGGAGCCGACATCGACGTGCCGATCGCGATGCCGTGGTTCTCGTCGATCTGGAGGCAGCGCTTGTCGGAGCTGCCCGCCTTGGTGAGCGGGCAGGTCGCGCTCGTGAAGACACTGCCGGGCGAGCCTGGCTTCGCCGTGCGGCTCAGCGCCGAGACGACGAGCGCTCCGGGGGCCGCGATCTCGGGCTTCGGAACGCCTCCTGCGGTCGGCCCTGCGCTCGAGAACCAGCAGACCTCGCCGTCGACGAGATCGCGATGGCTCGACGACACGTCCTGGGTCGTGATCGCACGGGTGATCGGAAGCCCGCCCTCGCGATCGAGGACGGGGACCTTGAGGCCGACGTCCGCGCCGCCGATGCTCGACCATCGCGCGCGGTTCACCGTGCAGCCCACGCCGATGATCTTCGGGTGCGTCGCCGGGAGGTTGATCGTCCCTTCGCGCACGCCGTGGAGGAACGACGCCGGACGTTCACCGCCGAGGCCGGCATCGCCGAGGCCCTGCATGTAGAGCTCGGCCATGCCGGAGCCTTCGAGCGTGATGTTGTACAGGCCGGCGGGCCACCTGCCCTGCCATACGACGACCGCGCTGCGAGAGCTCTCGGGGATCGGGCTGTTCTCGAGGTGCGATCCGTAGATGACGCCCGCGTTGTAGTCGTTCGTGTTCTTGCCGCTCTGACGTCCAGCGGCGACCGGCGGGATCCACTCGCCGTCCGGCCCGTCGAGGCCGATCTTCAGATCCGCGCCGTCCCGAAGCGTGATCCAGACCTGGACCGCGCCCGACGCCGCGCCGCCCGTGCGGATCGGGACCCTCATCCGTGCGCCCGGCGTCACGCGAACGCTCTGATGGATCGGCGTCTCCACGATCGAGCCCGAGTTGCCCGCGGCGGCGACCACGGCTCGGCCGGGGTGCTCGGGACCGACATGGCTCGCGATCGCCTGCTCCCAGAGGAAGCTGCCGTCGTGAGGGCCGAAGTCGCTCCCCAGCGAGAGGTTCACGACCATCGGCCGCTTGTCCGCGTCGGCACGATCGAACATGAACTGCACCGCGCGGACGAGGTCGTCGTTCTCGATCCCGTCGGAGGCGCCGCGGGTGACGCGCACGAACACGACGTCCGCCGCGGGCGCGATGCCGGGGTACTTCCCGCCCTTGGCACCGCTCGACGCCGCGATGCCCGCGACGTGCGTACCGTGACCGATCTCGTCGGACGGAGCGCACTTTTGCCCCGTCTTCTCGTTGCAGAAGCCGTTGTCGATCCGGATCAGGAGGTCGTCGATGTCCTGCTTGGCGAAGACACGACCGGCGATGACCTTGCCGTTATCGTCCTTGATGCCGAAGCGCTGCTCGAGATCCGCGTGGACGCCGCCCGGCGCGAGCGACAGATCGAGCAGCCATGCGACGCGCGACGCCCCGGCCTCGTCACGCATCTCGGGGTGCGTCACGTCGAGCCCCGTGTCGGCGATGCCGATCATGACGCCCTTGCCGTCGGCGGCGCGGACCTCGCGCGCCTTTGCGGCGAGGACCCACTGCCCCGCTCGATCCATCGTCGGGTGGAGCGGCGGCGCCACCTCCAGGCGGAGGTCGGGATGAGCCTGGGCGAACGCCGTGATGCGCGATGCGCTCCCACGCAGCCGTCCGATTCCGGGCGCGACGGGCTCGAGGCCGAAGTCCTCGGCGCGCGCGTCCCGCGGGAACGCAACGAGCGCACCGATGAGCCCGGTCGCCGGAGCGAGCGCATCGGCCGCGCGAGGACCGAGCGCGTGGAGGAGACCCGGTCCGATCGGCGAGCCACGGACCACGAGCGACGAGGTGTCGGCGACGGCAGCGGCCGGACGATCCGCGGAGCGCGCCGGCCGGGCGGCCGAGGCGAGGACCGCAACAATGGCACAACCGACGACCGAGAGCACCTTCGTGCGGGACCGAGCTCCTCGGACGAGCGCTTTCGTCGCGGGCATGGGATCCATACCGTGCGGCAGCTGCGGCCGCCGATCAAGCGCTCTGCACACTCTGGGCCCTCGAGCCCGCCATCGAGCCGCCTTTCGTGCGCCCGCGCTCGCTCAGCGAGGCGTGGTCACGGCGGATCCGGCTCGTCCTCCGGCTCCTCGCCCTCTTCGAGCTGGAGCTCGGCCCGGCGCTCCCGGATGCGATCGGGACCGACGACCTCGTCCCAGTCGCTCTCGTAGCCGTCGTAACGCACGAGCCAGCGCCCGACGCCGCGCGGCTCGAGCACGACCGCAGGCCACCAGGAGCCACGCCACTCGACCTCGACCTCGTCCCGCGCCTTCCACGAGCCCGCGGACTCGGTCGAGTCCCCCGACGACGCCGGCGCGGTCTCACCGGCGACCGCATCGACGAAGACGACGGTGGGCGCGTGGATCGGCGCGCCGCGCGCGCAGGCGGCAAGAAGCGAGGCGAGCCCGACGGCGACTGCGCTCCGGCATCGTCCCCGCACCATTCATCAAGTCTGGCAGACGAGCGACCGCACGCCAGCTCGAGCGTACGCGTCGCCTGCGACCCCTGGACCGCGATCGAGGCGCGGCCGAGCGCGCGCGACGTGTCGGCTCGAAAGCCGGACCCCGCGTCCTCAGGGGCGCGGCTTCCCCGCGTCGAGGGGTGCGGAGGTCGAGTCCGTCCAGAGGGGCGAGCCCGGTCCATCCGAGCTGAGCCCCATCTGCGAGGCCGCCGTGGAGGCCGGTGACGCGCTCTTCGTTCTCGTGACGTACTCGAACGCCACGATTCCGCCGAGAATGACGGCAAACGCGCCGAAGCCGACGGCCGCGAGAACGAGGAGCGACGTACGCTCCTTCGTCGCCGGTGGTGGAGCGACGAGGTCCCGAGAGAGACGGGCGGGTGGCACGTCCGCGGGGTCGATCGTCACGCCTCGATTCGCCGCCGCCGCGTCGTCGACGCGGATCTTCCGCTCGGTGGGGGCCTCGCGCGCGCCGGGCACCGGCGCGGCCGGTTCCAAGCGCTCCTCCGGCAGGGGCCCGCGCGGAGGCGTCGAGGTGGAAGCGACGCCGAGCGCGATGCGGAGGCACGGCGCCTGCTTCGCGCGCTCCATCCGATCGAGCGAGTCCTTCGCGCGGTCGGAGGCGAACGGACGGAGCGCGTCGGCGAGCTCGGTCGCCGACTGGTAGCGCTTGGTCACGTCCTTCACGAGGCAACGGCTCACCACGGCCTCGAGGCCGGACGGGGCGTGGGGAGCGAGCTCGCAGAGGCGCCGAGGCTCGGCTGTGAGGACCGCGACGCTCGCCTGGATGTTCCCCTCGGCGTCGAACGCGTGTTTCCCGGTCACGAGCTGGAAGAGGACGGCGCCGACGGACCAGAGATCGGCCCGGCCGTCGACGTCCTTCGAGCTCTTGATCTGCTCCGGCGCCATGTACCGCGGCGACCCGAGCGTGGTGAACGCGGTCGTGACCTCATGAGGCATGCCGTCGTCGGTGAGCTCGCGGTCGAGGATCTTCGAGATGCCGAAGTCCAGGACCTTCACGTGGACGGCTCCGTCCTCGGGATGGCGCGTGAGGAACAGGTTCGCCGGCTTGAGGTCGCGATGCACGATCCCGGCGGCGTGCGCCTGGTGAAGCGCCTCACATACCTGCAACATGCAATCGACGGCCTCTTCGATCGGCAGCGGGCCGTCTTCCTTCAGGACGCGCGCGAGGTCACGCCCGTCGAGGTACTCCATGACCATGTACGGAGCGCCGTCCTCGAGCGCGCCCGCGTCGAGGACGAGGACGACGTGGTCGCTCTCGATCTTTCCCATCGCCCGCGCTTCGCGCTCGAAGCGCGTCCGGAGCTCGTCGCTCGCGAGCGCGCGACGCAGGAACTTGATCGCGACGCGCTGCTCGAGCTGGACGTGCGTGGCCGAGAGGACGACCCCCGTGCCGCCCTCGCCGATGAGCCGCTCGACACGGTACTTCTTGAGGAGGACGTCTCCCGACGCGATGGGCAAACCGCCAAGGGTGGCCTCACTGGCGCTCATCGGGATCGCCGAGCGTATCAGCGGTCCGGGGCGCAGACGAGCCGCACCGCTCAGCGTCCCTGGAAGTTCGGCTTCCGCTTCTCGGCGAAGGCAGCGAGGGCCTCGCGGCGATCCTCGCTCACGAGCACCTTGTCGTAGCTCACCTTCTCGAGCTCCAGACCGTGCTCCAGGGTGGTGTCGAACGAGCGATCGATCGCTTCGAGCGCGGCAGCCTGCGCGATCGGCGCACCACTCGCGATCGGCTCGATCCATGCGACGGTGTCGTCGACGACGTTCGTGCCCGCAGGGGTGACGCGGTTGACGAGCCCCCACGCGAGCGCCTCCTCGGCGCCGAGGCGCCGGCCGAGGAGGATCATCTCCTTCGCGCGCGCCTCGCCGACGATGCGGCCGATGCGCTGGGTCCCTCCCGCGCCGGGGATGATGCCGAGGGTCGTCTCGGGGAGCCCGACCTGCACGTGAGCGGCGGCGACACGAAGGTCACACACGAGCGCGAGCTCGAGGCCGCCACCGAAGGCGACGCCGTTCAGCGCGGCGACGACCGGCTTCGGCGATCGATCGAGCGGCCCGAGCTCGGATCGGTAGAGCTCCACCTGCACACGGATGTCGTTCTCCGTCATGCCCTGCCGCTCCTTGAGATCGGCGCCGGCGCAGAACGCCTTGTCTCCACGGCCCGTGATCACGATCGCGCGCACCGAGGAGTTCGAGACGGCTTCGCGAGCGAGCTTCCCGAACGCGAGCAAGGTCGCGCGGGAGAGGCTGTTCATGCGGGCTTCGCGGTCGATCGTCCAGACGACGACGTTGCCACGCTGCTCGACCTCGATCGGGAATGCTTCGTCAGCCATCCCGGCCGCCTACCACAGCTTGGCTCCGGCGGCTCCGACCTCAGGGGATGAAGATCTCGACGGCCTTCTTCTTCGCCGCCGGCTTCTTCGCCGCCGGCTTCGAGCTCGTAGCCTTCGCGACCGCCGGCGGCGCGTCCCCGTCGTCGATCTCGATCGTGTGCGCGGGCTCGAGGTGCGCGGGATGGGCCGCCGCCGGCGCCGGCGCGACGACCTTGGGCTCGCCGCCGGTGGTCGTCACCCCCGTCTTGCTCTTCGCCGCCGCCCTGGCCTCGACGACGTCCAGCGCGGAGGTCGTCGACGTGGTGCTCGTGCGGGCCGGCTTGAGATCGTCGGTAAGCTCCGCGGCCGTGAGCACGATGAAGAGGAGAACGAGCAGCGTACCGAGCGCGATGCTGGAGCCGACCGCGAGCTTCTTCCACGGCACGGAGCGCAGCGAGATGCGGAGCTCGGTGAGAAAGAGCTGGAACGGGACCTGCGCGACGTCGGTCAGCCGAGGACGCGGCTTCGGGGCACGGACGTGCATCCAGCACACGCGGAGCAGCGCGATCGCGGCGTTGCCCGTCTCGAGCCATCGCGCCGGGTGAACGTCGGGCGACGGGACGGCCACCATCGACATCCGTTGCGGGTAGGCCTGACTGCGGGCCTCGAGGTCCGCGACGGTGTAGACGCTGTACGTCAACGGCCGGGCCGGCCCGTTCTCTTCGCTCGAACGAACGCCCGAGTCGGGCGGCGGATCGACGTTCGAAGGCACGTCGACGACGTCCTGCACGAGCTCGTGAGGCACACCAGCCTTCGCGGCGAGCCGTTCGGCGAGCTTCCGCTCCATGTCCTGCCAGGGGATCACGTTGCGGAGGGTCGGTGCCCCGTCGGCGTTCGCGCCCGACGGCCGCTTCCACCCGTTGGATGGACGGCCGGCTTCGCGGCGCTCGTCGCCGCCGCTCGCCTTGTAGCTAGCGGAGGTCCGTCCCATCTGCCGTCTTCAGAAGCACCCGGTGGGCCAACGGCTCGCCGCCCTGCCCCCGCCCGAGGGACCGCAGATTTTCAGCGTTACTGGCCCGCCTACCACCTCATCCGACCGGTTTGATGGACAACGCACGATCCAATTGATGGGCTGGGGCATCAGGTTGGCTGGTGCACGGACACTCCAGTGCGTGCACCAGCCGGCATGGTCGAGCTCACGCCCTCTCTCAAAAGAAAGCGTGCGCTCCATCGCGGCAGTTACGGCTCAGGTCTTCTTCCGAGGACGGAGCGCCTTCTTCTTGGCGTTCTTCTTCGGAGCCTTCACGCGCTTCGGTGATGCGGTCCTCTGCGCGTCCGAGCTCGTCGGCGTCTCCTTCTGCGCCTCGAGCTTCGAGAGACGTGCCCGCAGCTCGCGCTGCTCGTTCTCGAGACGTTCGACCGTCTCCTTGAGCTCGTCATGCTGCCTCCGCTCGCCGCCCAGATCGCGGACGACCTCGCGGATGCGACGGCGCACGCGTGCGTCGAGATCGACCTCGGAGCGCGCGCGGAGAGCCGAGCGTGAACGCGCGTCTCCGAGATCCGAGAGGGCGCGAACGACATCCATCCGGAGGATCGGATCGGAGTCGTCGAGCAGGTCCTCGAGGTGCTCGCGTGCACGACGATCGGTGGCGAGCTTCGGGATCGCGAGCGCCGCCGCGCGACGCACGCGCGTGGGATGACCGTAGCGCGTCCGCGAGAAGAGATGCGGCAGCGCGCGGTCGTCGCGAAGCGCGGCCAGGCCGTCGATCGCGCCGGAGGCGATCACGTCCGCCCATGACGGGCGCGCCATCACGTCGAGGAGCACCTCGTAGGCCGCCACCTGCCGCGTCTTTCCGAGCGCGCGCGCAGCCTCGGCCTCGACGAGATAGCTCTCGTCGCGGAGCGCCTTCGGCTTGAGCGCCTCGACGGCGGCCGTCGTCCGGAAGCGCCCGAGCGCGTCGACGACCGCGCGGCGCACCTTCGGATGCGCGACGTCGCGCGCCTTCACGAGCACCGCGAACCCCTCCCGCGCACGCAAGCGCCCGAGCGCCTCGGCGCTCTCGACCCGAACGCCCCAGAACTCGGCGTCGTCGAGGAGCCGCTCCGCGAGCGCCTGGATGGTCGGCGGGTCGTCGATCTTGGCGAGCGCCTGCGCCGCGCGCCAGCGGCCGCGCGCAGTGGTCGCCTCGGCGAGCTGCGCGCGGAGCATGTCGGCCGGCGCCTTCACGGTGACGTCGCCGAGGATCCGCATCTCGGGATCGACGACGACGAAGCGCGGGCGCGAGGGACACGGGATCGAGAAGCTGTCGGCACGCGCCGCGAGGCGGAGCTTCTCTCGCCTCTCCTTCCGCGTGTCCGGATCGACGATCGACAGAACGATCGGCACCTCGAACGCGTTCGGCACGCCGTCGGCGGTGCTCTGCATCTGCTTCGCCGCGCAGCGGAGGACGCCGTCCTCCCACGACAGCTCGACCTCGACGTCGGGGTGGCCCGGGCGGTGGACCAGCTCCTCGAAGCGGCGGCCGAGGCTGCGCCCAGAGACCTCCTCGAGCGCGCGGAGCAGGTCGCGTGTCTCGACGACGCCGCGCGCATGACGCTGGAGATAGGTCGACACGCCCTTCCAGAAGAGCGCGTCGCCGAGCTCGGCGCGGAGCACGTGGAGGACGAGGCCACCCTTCTCGTAGAGGTGCCGGTCGAACAGATCGAGCGGCGCGTCGTAGTCCTGACAGACGATCGGCCGGCGATAGCGGCCCGACGCCTCCCCGACGTAGCTCGCGAGGTCGTGTCGGATGCCGTACTCGTACTCGTCGCGCCCGAGGTGGTGCTCGCGCCACACGTGCTCCATGAACGTGGCGAAGCCCTCGTTGAGCCAGCCCTCGGACCAGTCGCGACAGGTCACGAGATCACCGAACCACTGATGCGCGAGCTCGTGCGCGATGAGGTCGTCGCTCGTGACGTCGATCGCGGCGCGTTCGTCGAGCAAGATGTGCTCGTACATCGTCGTGGCGGTCGTGTTCTCCATGCCACCGAAGATGAAGTCGCTGACCACGACCTGCGCGTACTTGTTCCACGGGTAAGGCACCCCGAGGAGCTCGGAGAACCAGCGGATCATCTCCGGGGTGCGCGCGAACGTGCGCTCGGCATCCGCTTCGCGGCCCTTCGGCACGAGGTAGCTGAGCGGCACCGCGCTCGTCCCGCCGTTCACTTGCGCGACCGCCGTGAGCTCGGAGAACTCGCCGGCCACGATCGTGACGAGGTAGCTCGGGTGCGGCTCCTCCATCTTCCAGTGGAAGACCTCGGTGTCCCCGGAGGTCTCCCTCCCGGCAAGCGCGCCGTTCGAGAGGACGTAGAAGCCGACCGGCACGCGGATGCGCGCCTCCGTCGTCATCTTCACGTGGGGCTTGTCGTGGCAGGGAATGACGTGGCGAGCGTCTTCCTCCTGGAACTGCGTCCACGCCTGCTTCGGCCGGTCCGGCACGTGCTCGTCGGCGTCGAGGAAGTAGAGCCCCTTGCGCGGCGTGGCCGAGTAGCTGATGGAGAGCGCGGCACGCTCGACATCGAGCCCGACGTCCACGATGAGGCGCGCGCCGTCGTACGTGTAGCGGGTCTCCTTGCCGCCGATCGCGACACCGCTAATCGCGAACCCGACACCGTCGAGCTCGATCGAGGTCGCCTCGGGGTCCACACGTCGAATCGCGATCGTCGCGGAGCCCCGCACGCTCTTCTCGTCGAAGTCGAGCGCGAGGTCGAGCGCGAGGTGCTCGATGGCGAACGGCCGCGGCCGCTCGAAGTTGCGAGGGCTCGACGAGAACGCGAATGGCCGCCCCCTCCCAGTCACGTGCTCGCCCACGTGCTCGCCGTGCGAGTGCCCTTCGTGACCGTGACCAGCTCCTCCAAGACCTGCGCAGCGCGCGTGAAGACGATGCTCGATGCCCATGGGGCCGCGCACTCTACAACGACCTCGACTCACCTCCGTAGAAACTGAAGAAAACTATGCGCTCCCGAGACGCCCCTCAGCGGAACGGACCGCCCGCCACGAGGCCGCCGAGCGCTCGACGCAGGCTCACCGCCAGCTCGACCGTGGGCATCGCAGTCTGAGGGTCCGACAGCTTGCCTTCGAGCTCGAGCGAGAGCGAGCGCGGCTCGACCTGGATGCTCTTCACGCGCGCCTGGAGCTCGCGCCACGTCTCACGTGCCGCCGGCGAGAGCGCGGGATCCTCGATGCTCGACGGAGGCGTGTCGAGCGGCGGATCGATCGCGACGATGACGGAGGTCCCCAGGTGAAGCCCCGCGCGCGCCCAGACCGAGCCGATCTGGACCGCGCTCGTGCCGACCTGCGCGTCGTGGATCCACATCCGTCCGAGCTCGAGGCGACCGCGCAGGCGCAAGGCCATCGCCTCCCATGCGGGTACGTCCGCCGCGAACATCGCCGGGGCTGGCACCTGCTCGAGCGCCTGGTCGAGCTTCCCCGCCGCCTCGAGGACGCTCCGCACGAAGCCTAGGACCGCCTCCGTCGCATGCGACGCGCCACGGACCGCAAGCCGCCCTCCGTCGTCGACGACCTTCGCGGCCTCGAAGCCGACGAGCGCCCCCAGCACCGCAGGATTGACGAGCGCTCTCGCTTGTACGTGCTCGCGCGCTCGAGCGCAGAAGCGCGCATCGATCGCGTCGTCACCGGACTTCACGACGTCCATCGTGAGGGCGTCGCCCCAGCGCCGCTTGCTCAGGTCCAGATCGAGACCGGCATTCGGCCACGCCAGCGTCGCGACGAGCCAGTAGTCATCGTGATGTTCGGCGGTGATCCCGAAGGCGACCTTGCCTCGGCGGCCGATCATGCGCATCCCGTCGGGGTCGGTGGCGAGACCGGTCTTGTTCGCGACATTCTGCCAGACGAGCAGCTGGCGCGCGCGCCCGACCGGTGCGACCCATCCACGCTCCGCGCGCGGCGCTGTCGCATTCGGGCGCACCAGCACGCGCGCGCGGACGGCGATGTCCTGCCCCCAGGCAACATCGGCGCGAGCCTCGACGTCGGTCGCGACCTTGATCGTGCCGCTGGAGAACGTGGCCGTGGCGTTCTCCGGCATCGAGACGCGAAACGGGATCGCCGCGCCCTCCGCCGGCGCGCCATCGAGCACGCGGAGCGTGAAACGCTGTCCTTCGCGAACGTCCTGCGACGGCAAGCTGACCGTCTCGGTCTCGATGAACGAGAGGTCGACTCCGCGGATCCGCTTTCCGCGAAGGTTCTGGACGGAAATCGAGCCGCTCACCACGTCTCCGAGCGCGATCTGGGTGGCGTCGAGAGAAAGCTCCATGAACGGCTCCTTTCCCCGTGGGCCTTCGCGCGAGGTGACGAAGACCTTCGGGAGCGGGGCGAGCGGCGGGGACGCGGCGAACGCCACCGGCACGACGAAGTCCTGCTCGCGATCCGGCCACCACGGGATCGAGACGTGGACCGTGATGGCATACGAGATCGACGTGTCCGGGCCGATGTACGTCGGCGGCAGGCTCTCCGGGAGCTCGAACTGCGTCTCGAAGCGATGCTCGCCGGGCGACATCGTCATCGACTTCGATCGCCACTCGCGCTCGAAGAACGTGCCCTCGTGCACCCTCCGCGACTTGCCGGAGCCGATGCCCGCCTTCGTGGTCGCACGAAGACGGATCGCGACGAAGTCGACCGGCGTCTCGCTCTTGGACGTGAGCACCGCTTCGGCATGCAACCGCTGCCCGGGCGACACGAGCCCCGGGCTCAAGAGGAGCTTCACCTTCGGACGACTGCGCATGCAGGGGTCCGGTCAGTCTGCGCTCACGCGACCGAAGACGCCAGCGGAGCGCGAGAGCACATCGTGCTCGAGCGCTATGTATGTTCGGAACGAGTTCTCGGAGGTCGACGGCCGCGCTCATCGGCGTGGTGACGGCCGGCAGCGGACCGGCGCTCAGAACGCGAAGCCGCACGTGAGCACGCCTTCGACGCGCATGGCGGACGGGCGGTGGAGCCGCCGCAAGCCCTCCGCGGCGGACACGACGGCGAACGACGGCTGGAGGAGCGACGGTCCTGCGCGAACGTCGAGGCCGAGCTGAATCGGTCGCGCGGGCCACCACGCGGTGCCGAGGCCGAGGAACGGAACCGCTTCGGCGCGCACCGCGTTCGTCGTCGCCCCGCCTTCGCCGCGGGCCCGGATGGCGTCGAGGTCGACCCCCGCGCACACGCGCGACGTGAAGGTCGCCGCGCGCGCCAGAGGAAACGCTCGGCAGAGATCGCCCCCCACACCGATCGCATCGAACGTCGCTCCAAGCGAGCCCAGGAGCTCCTGTCGAAGCACCGCGGCGCGCAGGGAGAGCCGAGCGCTCCACGGACCGAGCTCGTAGCTTCCGGCTGCCGTCGGCCCCCACGCGAGCGACGGCAGGAGGCCCGCCGCGGTCCACGTCCCTACGCTCACGATGAAGCGAGAGCTCGGCTCCTCGCTTGGCCCCGACGGCTGCGGTCGCGGCGGCAGGCCGATCGGCGCCGACGACGTGGCCCCCCCCGGCTCGGGTGTCCACGCGGGAGATGGCACGACCTCGGCGATCTCGTCGCTGCGCGCCGGCGCCGTCGTCCGGATCGCCGCGAGCGCCACGAGGAGCGCCGACGCCCGCGCGAGCTCCGCACAGGTGTCGGCCTCGAGCGTACGCTCGCCAGCTCCGCCGATCGTCCGGGTTCGAATCCAGACTCGCCACGGATCGCCGGGCGCGGCGGGTGGCTCGATCTCCGCCCACGCGAGCACCGGATCGACGGCCGCGGCGCGCGCCATCTCGCGCTCTACGCGCGCGATGACGCTCTTCGCGTCCGGACAGCCCGGCACGCTCGGCCAATCGACGCGCACCCTCGCCGGCGCGGCGCGCGCGCTCATCGTGAACGACGTGACGGCGAGGGCGACGCCGATCGACGCGACGCCCCGGACGAGTCCGACCATGGCGCATCAATCTAGATGAAACGGCGGGGAGCGTCGCCGCCGCGCGCGTCGCATCGTCGAGGCGCGGGCCCCCGCGTTCTCGTCTTCCTCGACGGGCGCAGGGGCGCGTCCACTACTTCAGGTGCACGCAGGCCTTCTTGACGGACTCGAGCGTGCCGTCGAGGACGTCGCTGAAGTCCTCGCAGATCTCGCGATGGGTGCCGCGCTCGCCGAACTCGTCGGCGAAGCGCACGAGCGACGCGCCGTAGCCCGTGAAAGCGAACCAACAGGCCTCCCACGGCGGCGGTTTGTCCGCGCACTCGGCGCACGGGCGCGGGACCGGGTCGGCGATGCAGCCCGGCTCCGGAGGGGCCGGCGGCCTCGGGCAGGTCTTCTGGCAGCAGCACGGGTCACCACCCGGCACCTGACCGCAGAAGTCCCTCCACTGCATCGTCAGGTTGTTCTCCCATCCCACCATCGTGACCGGCTGCGACATGCTCGAGTACCAAGGCGCGACCTGCGAGCCGTTGTGAGTGATCGTGGTCACGACGACGCCCTCCTCGCGCCCGCACTTGAGCGCGAGCAGGCGCTCTCGCCACCCCGGAGCCCGTGCGGGGTCGAGCTCGTTCGCCGATTCGCCTGCGTCGCTCACGATCACGACGACGAGCAGCGCGTCGTCGCGCAAGAAGCCTTCGTTGCAGCCCCCCTCGCGCGACTCCACCTCGAGCGCGGCGAGCATCGCGCCGATCGGTCGCTCGTCTCCGTCACCGACGGTCCCGACGGCGGCGCTGCACAAGAAGCGCTCCTCCACGTCGTCGTCTTGGGACGTGAGGTAGCGGCGCCCGTTCGGGAAGTTGCAGTTGCGGTTCGAGGTGTTCCTCCCTACCGGATAGACGACCCCCGCGCCGAGCGTGACGTCGCAGGTGCCGCGCGCGGCGATCGAGGCGCATGAGAAGCCCTCGCAGATGTTCGCGCTGCCGACCGATCCGTCGTACTCGGGGTTCGGGCAGCCGCTCGCGCACCTCCGCTCGTAGCCCGAGGCGTCGCTGTCGACGACCATCAGGTGGAAGTCGACGTCCTTGAGCTGCGTCGTGACTTGATTCAAGAACGCCGGGAACGCCTCCTTCAGCCTCTTCTGCGCGCTCCCCATCGACAGCGAGTTGTCGACCACGAAGAGGATGTCCACCATGTTGCAGCTGAGCCCCGCGCAGGCGCGATTGCCCGCGTCGGCGCCCGCCTCCGGGGGAGGCGGGATGAAGCCCGGCTCGGACGGCGGCGGAGGCGCCACGGCGGCGTCGAGATCACTCGCGACGACGACTTCGCTCTGCGCGCAGCTCGCGAGACTGATGAAAGTGGAGAGCCCGGCGATTGCCAGAAGGACTATCGGTTGGATTCGTAGCATGACGATCGCACCTGCAGGGCGAGTGGCGAGTTGGGGTGGGAAGAAAGAAACCGAGAAGCGAGAGCGCACGCCTCCTCGCGGCGACCGAGCGCCGCGAGCGCCACGACGCGTTGGGCGTCGAACTCGGGACCGAGGACGCCGCGAGGGAACTCGCGCGCGTGCTGGTCGGCGAGAGTGAGCGCGCGCGACGGACGGCCCGCGCGGATCGCCGCGCTCGTCTCGGCGAGGAGCGCGACCTCGACGTCGAGCGTGCCGGCGCCGCGCGCGGCCTTCACCGATGAAAGCGCCGAAGGCACGGCGGGCCGCTGTGGGGGCTCGTTCATCGTCGGGAGCGCGACGGGCTCGCCCGACGGCGGCGGATCGTCGGGCGGGGGCTGCGGCTCGCTCGGAGGGACGTCTGGCGCGGCGGCGTTCGACCCGATCGTCGAGACGACCGCGGTTTCGCCGGACGTGTCCACGAACGTGCCGGTCGTCGCGGAGAGTCCAGCGACCGAGATCGCGACAGCCGCCACGTTGACGAAGCGCGGGAACCTGTACCGCGGAACGGGAGCGGCGGCGTCCGAGGTCTGGAGCGAGCTCGACATCGCGGCCGGCAGGTGACGCTTCCACGAGACCTTCGGGGACAAGCCCGCTCTTACGCGCAGCGCATCGTCCGGCTTCGGCGCACCGAGCCCATCGGCTGATCGAAGGAACTGTTCGAACTCGTCGTCGGAGCTCATCGTAACCTCCAGGCGTCCCGTGCCTTGGCGCGCTCCCACGCCGCGCGAACCTGCTCTCGTGCGTGCCGGAGGCGTGAAGCCACCGTGTTGCTGCTGACGCCGAGCAGATGACCGATCTCGGTCGCGTTGAGCCCTTCGAGCTCAGCCATGACGAAGACCTCTCGTTTCTCGTCGTCGAGATCATCGAGGATCGACTGGAGGAGCGTGATGGCCTCGCTCTGCGTGGCCGCCGCCTCGGGGTGGACCCCTTCGGCGGCGATGGCGTCGACCTCGGCATCACCGTCGCCGGCGGGGCGGCTGCCCCGCCGGCGACGAAAGTTGGACACGACCCGGTACGTAACCGCGAAGATCCAGCTTCGCAGCGACGACCGGCCTTCGAAGTCGTCGAGACGCTTGTAGAGCGTGAGGAACACCTCCTGAACGACGTCGTCCAGGCTGTGATGAGGCACCCCGAAACGGGCCGCCCACCTCCAGACGAGCGGGAAGTACCGCTCGTAGAGCCCAAGAAAGTCAGGACTCTCCTCGCTCGTGTCCATTTCCGCGCGCCCGCTCCCCGACTCCGACACCACGGCGCGCGCAACAGCCTGCACGTCATCATAGGTGTCGCCCCAGAGGACAGGTCGTCAAAGAAAGTGAGCGGTCACGCCTGGACGGGTCCGGACGCGTGGGCGCCCCCCGCCACCGACGTCGGCCCGACCCAGGTGTGGAGGGGCTCGCAGACCTCGCTCCCATGCATCGAAAGATCCGCCGACCTTGGCGCAAGCGGCGCCCTTCTCCGAAGGGCAGCGCGTAGTAGGTAGACGCCATTGGATTGTCCAACATCCTCCCGAGGCCACACCATGCTCATTCGTCCCTTCGCCTTCGCGCTCGCCTCCGTTGCCTGCTCACTCGCGTCTCTCGGATGCGGAGGCGGCCCTCCCGCTGCGAAGGCCACGCCCCCCAAGGTCGAGCCCGCGATCGATGCGCCGTCCGCGCTGGCTGACGCCGCCAGGGCTCTGGCAGGGACATGGCGCTGTAGCGGATCGGTCTACGGGCCCGATGGAGCGGCTGCAAGTGAGGTCACCGTCGACGTGAGGCTCGACGGCGGCCTCGACGAGGCATGGCTGCAGACCGTGTTTGCGGTGGCGTCGGGCAAGTACAAGTACAAGTTCACCTCGTACCGCACGTTCGACTCATCATCGAGCAAGTGGGTGAACGTCATCGTCGACAACCTACGCGGTCACGCCGTGTCTCGGTCCACGGACGGTGTCACGTGGACCGGCGACTCGAGCGGTCCCATCGGCACGATGAAGATCAGGGACACCGAGACCATCGTCGCGCCCGGCAAGGTGAAGATGGTCGGCCAATACTCGCTGGATGGCAGCAACTGGAGCACCGGGTACGATCTGTCCTGTGACAAGTGAGCGACCGAGCACCTCGTGCCCCGTCATCGGCGTGTCCGGGAGCGGCCGGGCGGCCACCCACTCGTCGCCGTCGCAGCGCGACCGAGCGTCGCCGTCGCAGCGCGACCGAGTGTCGTCGGTCTGCGCGGGACATCTCGTAGCCGACACCTCGACGTACGTGCGGGAGCTTCCGCCGAGCAGAGAGAAGGGCTCTCGTGGTTGACTCGAGGCCGTCGCCCTCGCACTCGCGACCGGTCTGGGTCGAGCGCTTCACGAAGGAGTCGAGCTCCCGACCATCGCCGTCCACCATCCACGAGCACGCGGCGCTCGCGCTCGTGACCGAAGGTCATGCGGTGGTCGAACTGAGGGACCGGTTCGAGGTGCAGGCTGGCGACGTGCTGCTCGTCCCGGCGGGAGAGAGGCACCGCTTCATTCGAAACTCACGCACCACAGCCTTCGGCGTCGGCTTCTGTGCTCCGTGTTATGCGCCGTCCGAGCTGGCGAGTCTCCTCGATCCATTCGAGCGGGCGCGCTCCGGCGCCTCCCCGGTCGTTCACCTTCCGACCGAGCGGCACGAACATGTGGCGCGGCTGATTGCCGAGTTGGGCGCCGAGACCCACGCGGACCGGACGCATCGGAGGCTCGTTCAGAAGAGCCTTCTCGCGTTGGTGCTCGCCGAGGTGACGCGCACCGCGAGCGTAGCACCGGCCGCAAACCTCCAGCCCGGCGTCGTGGCCGAGGCGCTCCACTTCATCGAGCGCATGTGCCTCGAGCCCATCTCGCTCTCGGACGTTGCACGCGCGGTCGGCAAGTCACCATCGTACGTCACGACGGCGCTCAAGCAGGCGACCGGGAAGAGCGTCGTGGAGTGGATCATCGCTGGACGCCTCTCCGAGGCGCGCAATCGCCTGCTCCACACCGACGAGATCGTCGAGGTGATCGCGGAGCGTGTCGGGTACGCAGACGCAACGCATCTCATTCGCCTGTTCCGCCGCACCCACGGTGTCACCCCAGCCGCGTGGAGGCATCAACAGCGACGTCGCTGAGCGACGCAGGCGGCTGCAGCTCGTCGTCAATCCACGCGCGGGGGCGGCGCCTGATGAATTGGCCGGAGCCCCGTGCCGCCGACGTAGCCGTAGCTCGCGTACGGAGAGATGCCCCACACGGTGACCGCGAACGGTCCGGTGCTGTGCGCCTCCTGACGGCCGTAACCGCAGGTCCCCTTGGGAAACGTCTTCCCTCGGTACGCAGCCGTCAGCTGCACCCAGGCGAACTCGTACTCGCCGCCCGAGCCGAGCGGCATGAACCCGGTGATCTCACCGGCGCACTCGAGCTCGACGGGCGCGAAGCCCTTCGCCGTCTTCCGCCGCACGATCGTCAGCGTGGTCTCGTCGTATGTGAAGTCGGTGAAGAAGACGTAGCGATCGAGGAACTGATCCGCAGGAGGGACGTTGACGAACTCGGGGTCGCCGAGCGTCTCCCCCCCTCCAGCCGAGATGCCCGGGTAGGCCGCTCCCGTCATGTACACGTTGACGTGGAACGGATGCTCCGCGTCCTGGCTCTTCACGACGAAGACGTCGTCGGTGAAGAAGCTCGCCGACTCCCCCGCCTGCAGCGTCGCGGGAGCGTCGCGCGGTCGCGACGGATCGTACGTGAGGACCGTGCCGTCGACGGCACCGACGATCGTGTACGGCACCTGCTCGCGGGCGTCCTGCGAGAAGCTCTGGATGCGCGGCTTGTACGGAACGACGGCGTACTCGGTGCCCCAGTGCGCGAACGGCGGGATCTGCTGATGAAGGGCATCGGCGAACGGCGTGGGCACCGGTACATACGTCGCGAGCGAACCGCCGAAGACGGCCACGGGCTTGGTGCTCTCGATCGGGCTGCCGGTGAGCGAGGTCTGCGTGAACTGGAGCACCTCGCCCTTCGCGAGCGTCCAGGACTGCGTCGAGCCTGCCGGGGAGCCCGGGATCCCGGTGCCTGCGACGAGATCGACCCTGGGGCGCATGCTCACCTTCGTGTCGTCCTCGCTCGCGACGATCTGGAGCGTCCGCGGCGCGTGTTCTCCATGGCCGAAGTTGAACGGGCTCACGGCGATGTAGTTCTGCGTCCACGCGGACGTCGGGAGGAGCAGCGTCCCCGCGGGGACGAACGACTCGGCTCCCCCATACGGATAGATCGAATATGCGGAGATGGGCGCGTCACTCTTCAGGCGGAACGCCTTCGACCGCCCCGTCCCGCGTCGCACGGCATCGACAGCCAGCGCCGCCGTGACTCCGAGCGGGCAGTGGATCGAGTCGGTCGTCTCGTCGTCGGCGAGGAACATGACCGCGACCTGGCCCGGGGGCAGCGGCCCCTGAAGGAGCGTGTAGACCGGCTCGTCGTTCTGCCGCGCCACCGTGTACACGGAGCGCGAGACGTCGATCGTCTCTCCGCCCCAGCCGGCCTCGAAGCTGACGCCGCGGTCCCACGTGTTCGCGATCAGGGCAGCAAAGCAACCTCCACGCTCGGCTTTGACCTCCGGAGCGACCGTCCAGAAGTCACATCCCACCGACCCCTTCGTCTGAGTCGCGGCGGTGCACGCGTCGACGCACTTGCCCTGATCCCCACATCCCTGATCGGGATTGCACTGCGCGACGACCTTCTCCTCGCCTTCGCAGCCGTCGAGCACCTGCTTCAGGTCTCGCGAGCAATGGACGCCACACGTGGGCGGCGCCGTCGCGTCGGGCGCGCCGGCCTCTTCGGGAGCTGAGATGAGCGGGCCGTTCTGTTCGAATCCACCGTCACGAGCGGAGCACGCGAGGATCGCGCATGCCGCCGCCGTCCCGACGAGGAGAGGAGCGAGGAGCCCGGAAGGGCGCACGGAGCCGTTCATCGACTACGACCTTTCGTACCTGAGGATCAGAATCGAACGAGGGCGGCCGCCGGATGTGGATCCTGGTCGCGGAAGCCTTGGCCGAGCTCGCCCTTCCCGTTGCTGCCCCAACACGCGACGCGACCGTCCTTCAGCAGCGCGCAGACGGACTCGGCGGCTGCGGCGAGCGCAACGGCGTGACCATCGAGCCCTTCGGCGGGCGCGAAGCCGGTCGAGAAGCGGACCTTCGGATCTCTGCCGAGCGCGCCGAACGCATTGTCACCCGCGCACTGCACGCTCCCATCGGTCAGGCGAATACACGTGATGTCCCCCGCGGCCGCGACCTGCTGCGGCCACGCCCTCTCGCTCGTGACGATCACGTGTCGCGGCACGATCGAGGACATCGCGAGCCCGACGCCGAGGGCGCCCATGTGCGTGTCTCCCCAACAGAAGAGCTCGCCTTTCACGACGGCGCAGGCGTGCCCGATCCCCTGCAGCGGCGGCAGCGGACTGCCGAACGCGCGATACATCGTCGTCGCCGAGACGGAGAAGCTCGTCACCGGCCCGAGGCCGATCTCGACCGGGCGATGAACGGGGGTGACCGATGTCTCACGCCCGCTGACGGAGCCTTCGGCGCCGGCGACCGCCCCCCAGGACACGAGCTCGCCGGTGGTGGTGACCGCAAAGCCCGTGTAGGTGCCGAGGGCCGTCCGCGTCACGCGAAGCCCGTCGAGATCGGCGATGCCCGGAGGTCCGGCGATGCTCGCTACCGGACGAGCGAGCAGCTTCCGCCTGTTGTCGCCCCAGCACCAGACGTCGCCGCTCTCGAGGAGCGCGCAGGCGCCGGTCGGTCCGAGGTCGATACGTGCAGCGCTGCTCGGGAGCGCGACGGGGCTCGGCGTCGGATGGCGAGCCTGGTCCAGGACGGCAGAGTCGGACCCGATCCCGAGCTGCCCCATGTCGTTGCCGCCCCAGCAGCGGACACCGGCGTCGCTCGCGATCGCGCACGTCGTCGTGCCACCGGCGCTGATCTGCGTAACGCCTTGGAGGCCCGTCACGACCGGGGCCGACCATTCGCTTGCGGCGTCGCCTCCATCGATGAGAGGCGAGCTCGCGACGCCGGGATCGGCGACGCCGAGCGAGCCCTTGGTGTTGTCGCCCCAGCAGCGGACGGTCCCGTCATGCATGCGAGCGCAGAAGTGACGCTCGCCGGCGACGAGCTGGACGGCACACGGGCTGCCCACGCACGTGACGGGCACGTCGTTCGGATCGAACGGCGGCTTCTCCGTCGCTGCATCGGCCGGGGTGCTCGCCTCGATCTCGGGCGCCGTACCGGTCTCCGGGAGCGAGGCGCCGCTGTCGGTCGTGACGTCCTCGCGGAGAGGCTCGCTCTCCTCGCTGCACGCGACGATCGCCGTCGCCCCGGAGAACAAGGCCGCCAGCCAGAACGTGACACGTGTCATCGGTGCTCGCATCACGGCTTCCCTGCGGTCGTCTTGTGGAGAGCGATCCCGTCGCCGACCACCCAGAGATCGTCGTTGCTCGTTCCCCAGATCGCCCGGAACGTCTTCCCGACGGGGGCATCGGTCACGCGGAGGACCGCTTGCGTCCACGTCGTGCCGTTCCAGTGGCTCACGAGCCCATTCTCGCCGACGCCCCACGCGTCGTTCGCGCCGGTGCCCCAGTACGCGAAGGCCTCGCGCATCCATCGCGGTTGATTCGCGCACGTCCACGTGAACGTCGCACCGTTGTCGATGCTCGTGCCGCGCCACGTAGTGTTTATGCTCTCCTCGGGCACGCCCGTCACCCCGCTGAGAAGGACCGACGAGTCCGAGGTGAGCGCTGCACCGTGGAGCCCGATCGCGTAGTCGAGGATCCCGGGCACGCTCGTCACCTCCCACTCGCTCGCGCCCTTCGGACGACGGACGAGACGGATGAACGTGCCCATGTCGTCGATGCCGAGCCCGTCGATCCAGACCCCCGAGGTCGGGCTGCCCCACACCGCTCGGAAGCCGAGGCCCATCGACGCAAGCTCGTCGTCGCTCGTCCAGCCCGTCCCCGCGCCTCCGAAGTGGAGCGCGCGCCCCAAGAACGGCGGCCACTGCTCCCAATCCTCGAGCATCCCGACCGCCCAGATGTCATCAGGGCCCGTTCCCCAGATCGACGTGATCGGGACGTTCGGATCACCGGGGAGATCTGCCACCGTCGAGAACACGAGAGATGCCGAGCTGGCGCCCCTTCCGTGAAGGATGCTCCCTCCACTGGCGACCCACACGTCGGTAGGCCCGCTGCCCCAGATCGAATGGCCCTGGGCTCCGGTCTGGTGATGGATCATCCAGGCGCTGCCGCCCCAGCGAAGGATGTCGCCGTCGCTGCTCAACGCCCAGACCACGCCCGTCCCATCGCCCCACACGCCGATCAGATTCAGCCCCGTCGGAAGGACGGTGTGGCAGAAGCCGTCCGTCGAGCAGAGCGGAACGGTGGCGTCGACGTCCGGCGCCGCGTCGGGGACCTCCGCTGCCGCTTCGCTCTCCGACCCGCCACCGTCGGGCAGCGGCGGGACGACCGCGCCGCCTTCGGGCGTCTCTTCACTGCCGACGATCGTCGAGTCGGCGCACGCGACGAGCGTACCGAACGTCGCCGTGAGGACCACGGTCATGCAGGCGATCCTCGCCCGCGATCGATGCCGCGCGAGCCGCTTCATTTGCCCCCCATCGCGCTCTTCGGTCCCGTGTAATGGAGCGTCGCCCTGTCGCCGACGATCCAGACGTCGTTCGCGCTGCTGCCCCACACACCGCGGAGGCTCGGCCTGGGGCCGAGTGGAAGCTGCGCGCTCGACTCTTCGATCTTGGTGCCGTCGAAGTGGAGGATCGTGCCTCCGTCGCCGACGATCCAGATGTCGTTCGGCCCACTTCCCCACACGGCGCGGAGGTTTGCTTTCGTCGGCGACTCGATCTTCTGCCAGCGCTCGTCGCCAGCGGAAATGCGGCGGATCGTGCCCTGCCCACCGACGGCCCAAACGTCGTTCGCCGATGTCCCCCAGATGGCCTCGAGCCTGTTTACCGACTGAGCGTCGACCGGAGTCCAGGTGAGTGGATCGCCCGCGTTCGCATCGGCGCCGCCGTCGGCGGGACTGCCGTGGAACGTCAAGCCGCGCTCGTGAGTGGTCGTGATGTTCGTCGCGCTGTTGTCGGCGGCCATCCAGACATCGCTGGCAGACGATCCCCAGATGCTCGTGACCAGCGGTGTGCCCGCAAGCGGACGCCATGCCGTGCCGCCGTCGGGGAGCGTGGACTTCACGAACTGGTCACCTCGCCCGAGCCGTCCGTTGATGAGGCCGCTGAACGTCATCCCGCCGAGCCGCACGTCGTTCGGCGAGCTGCCCCAGACGGTCCGAACGATGACCTGCGCGCCCGGGCTGATCGGGGTCGGTACGTTCGTGAAGCTCGCCGCTCCGTTCACGAAACCCGTCCCGTGGAGCACGACGCCGGTGCTGCTGACGACCCAGACATCGTCCGGCCCGCTGCCCCACACCGCGTGGAACGTGTTCTGGAGCCCGGTCGGCGTCGCCTTCCAGATGCTGCCGTCGTAGTGGAGGATCGTCCCGCCCGATCCGACGGCCCAGACGTCGTCCTTGCTCATGCCCCAGACGGCCATGAGCATGTCCGCGGCGCTGACGTCCGTCGGCACCAGGCACCAAGCCACCTTCTCGCAGGGCACGACCTCGGCCGTACACGAGGGATCCGACGCATCGCACCCGGCATCGGGCATCCCCGCTTCCAGCTCGTGGACCGGGGAGCTCGCCTCCGGGACCGCCGACGCAGCGTCCTCCGGCAGCGGCGCCTCGTCCACGTTCTCGGCACAGCTCGCGAACGAGCTGACCGCGATTGCGCCGAGGAGCGCCGAGCCGAACGCGACGACTCGAGCCGAAGGCCTCGATGATCCCGACCGGCGCAAGAGTCGAAGCTTCATTTCGTCACCACTCCGGCGTCGCACGGCCCCATGAGACACTTGCCCTCGATGCACGGCTGACCGGCGGTCTGATTGCACTCGTGACCGCACGCCCCGCAGTTACCGGGATGAGCCCTGAGATCGACCTCGCAGCCGTCGAAGGGGCTGCCGTTGCAGTCGGCGAATCCGGGCTCGCAGACCAGCTCGCAGACGCCCTTCGTGCAGGCCGAGAGCTGATGGGCATGCCCCACCGGGCACACGTTCCCGCATGCGCCGCAGTTCTGGGGATCGTGGCGAAGGTCGCGGCACCCGCGCAGGCACTCGGCCATGCCCGATTGCGCACATGGATCGAGGCACTCGGGGCCGTTACCCTGGTCGCGGCACTCCTGGCCGGGAGCACAGGCGAGACCGCACGCACCGCAGTTGTTCGGATCGGTGGCGAGGTTCGTCTCGCAGCCATCGGACGCGCATCCGAGGTGGAGGTCCTTGTTGCAGTCGCCATTCCTCCCGATGCACACGAGCTGCCCGCACTTGGCCCCCCTGCAGCTGTAGAACGCGTTCTCGGGCAGAGGGTCACAAGCGTCCGGCGGATCCTCGCAGAGCGCCCCGCACGCGCCGCAGTTCTCGTGGTCGTTACGGAGGTCGATGCACGTCCCGTTGCAGTCGACCTTCCCGCCGGAGCAGCCGCACTTCCCCTCGAAGCAACGCACTCCCGGAGCGCACGCTTGCCCGCACCCCCCACAGTTCGTGGGGTCGAACGCAATGTCCGTCTCGCAGCCGTCGTCCAGGACGCCGTTGCAGTCGCGGAAGTTGCCGAGGGGGCCGAGCTTCATGCACTCGAAGGCACACTTCCCGTCGACGCAGCGTCCGCCCATGTTCAGCCCTCCGACGAACGCGGAGCAGGTGACCCCGCACGCGCCGCAGTTCTCGCGATCGTTTTGAAGGTTCGTCGCGCAGAGGAACGACGGAGCCTCTCCACACGTCGCGTACGGCGCGGGACACTCCGTCGCGACGCACATCGGGATCTCCGCCGATTCGAGAGCATCGGCCGTGCTCGCGTCGCCGGCATCCGGCTGTGGTGTGAAGCTGGGCGGCAAGCCCCCCGCATCCTCGAAGCCGATGTAGCTCCGCTCGTTGCTGCAGGCTGCGAGAAGGAGCGTCCCGCCGGCCGCTGCGATGGCGATCCTGCGCGCGAGCGTCATGGCGTCCTCGTCTCGTCGAGCGACGAGACCACGACCACGCTTCTAACGCGCCGCACATAGGGAGAGGTCGGGTAGCGCGCCTCGAACTCGCCGGCCTTCGCCTTCGCCTCCGCGCGCGAGCCTTCCGCCGCGAGCGCCTCCACCTCGAGCGCGTCGATCTCCTCGACGAACCGTCCACGGACGAACGTGGCGCGATAGCCGGCGATGTCGCGCCGCGCACCCTTGGCATCACCTCCGGCGAGCTGCGTGCGGACACGCTCGACCGCGGCGAGCTCGTCGGCCGTCGTCACGCTCGCGGGTGCTCCGTTCGCCGTCGGGGCGGGCTCCGCTCGACGCACGGGGGCGCTGCTCGCGCCTCGTGCTGCCGACGGTAGATCGGCGACGTCGATCGACGGCATCGCTGCGGCGGGGCTCTCCTCGGTCTCACGCGCCGCGGCGGTCGACTCCGACGCCGGCGCCGGCGGGCTCGTGGGGACGACGCGATCGTTCGGCGACGACGCGCTCATCGTGACCGCGCCGATCGCGCCGATGACGGCGAGGCCCGCGCCGGCGAGCGCCCCCAGCATCCAGCGGGGGGATCGCGATACGTCGAGCTCGCGCGCCGCGCCGGTGCTGGGTAGAGCGGGGCCTTCGAGCGCGGCAAGCGCCGCGAGCACGCGTCGCTTGTCGGAGGACGCGTCGCGCGGTCCGTCGGCTCTGGCGGCCGAGAGCATCTCACCGATGCTTCCGCCGGCGTCGTCACGCAGTCGGGGCGGGTCAATCATTCGCTTCCTCGTCACTGCGGGCGTGGGACATGAACGACGTTCGAGCGCGCCTCAGGCGAGAGGCGACCGTGCCGATGGGGATCTCTAGGAGCTGAGCGATCTCGCTCATCGTCATCTCTTCGATCTCGTAGAGGACGAACACCGACCGCAGATCGTCGTCGAGGAGATCGAGGACGCGATCGAGCCGCTCGAGCGCCTGCGCCCGACCAAGCGCATGATCGGGAGAGTCGGACGCCGGCGTCTCGACGGACGCCGGATCCGCTTCGGCGGTCTCGCGCCGGCGGGCGAGCGTCCTCCGGGCGCGGAGGGCCGTGAACTCGCAGGCACGAAAGAGGAACCCTCGCTCCTTGCCCGGCTCCACCTCGGCGGCGTGGCGGAAGAGGGCGACGAAGACCTCCTGGACGGCATCGTCGATATCGGCCTCGCGAAGGCCGAGGCGCCGGAGGGTACGCCAGACGAAGGCGTGCTCCGTGTCGACGACGGCGCGGATCCGCGGGCCGTGATCGACCACCTCAGTGGCCGCCGCCGCGGTCGTCGCGCCTTGTGCGGCCAGAGCTCCGGCCCCGTGCTCGAGCTTCATCATCATGCGGTCGCGCATGGAAGTTTCCGGGTCGTCGCGTTTTGATCACGGACCGGACCTCTTTTCGAAGAAAGCCTCCGGCCTCGGCTATCCGGCCTTCAAAGCCCCCGCCCCAGCTCGATGGCGAGCTCGCCGCCGACCGCGACGAGGAAGGGCGAGGTGGCGTGGACCTCGCGCTCGCCGAACGGGCGCTGGAGCATGTAGGTGCGCGGAGTCAGCGCGGCAGCGCCGGAGGCGTAGCCCTCGAAGCGGATCCCGCCCACGCTCACGCCGGCGCGGAGGACGGCGCCGACGTCGGCCCAGAACGCGCTCGATTGCCGGGCGGCGGAGATGTCCTGCCCGGTCGCCGAGAGCACACCGAGCGTGACGCCGGGCCCGCCCGAGAAGGAGAGCGAGCGCCAGGTGATCGTGGGGGCGACCTCGACCTGTCCCGCGACGAGGTAGGCATCGAGCCGCCCACTCGAGACGTCTTTCTCTCCACGGGTCGCCTTCGCCCCTAGACGGAGCATGACGCCGCGCTCGGCGGAGAACGGTTGGCGGAACGTTGCCCCGAGCGTGAACACGGGGGCCGGCGCCGGGACGGGACCGGACGTGATCCCGGCGCCCGCTCCGAAGCCGAGCGTCGCCGGCAGTCGCCGCCGGGGAGGCGGCTTCGGCGCCTCGGAGCGCGGGCCGGGAGACGACGGCGCCACCGGCGGAGGCCGACTTGGGGATGGAGGCGCCGGTGCAGCGTTGCCGGTCTGCACCGGCGAGCGGCTCGGATCGAGCGCGATGGTCGTGAAGACGAGGAGCGCGTCGACGACCTCCTCGCAGGTGCGCTCCTCGACGACGCGCTCACCGACGTCGTTCGAGAACGTGAGGCGACCCACGAACGAGCCGTCGTGCTCCTCGATCTGGATGACGAAGGTGCGTGGATCGCTCTCGAGCGCGGAGGCGGGGACACGCGCTCGCAGCGCTCGATCGACCTCCATCTGCGACGGGCACCCGCGCGGGGCCTCGTAGACCCAGCGAGCGTGAGACTGCTCCTCGCCATGCGCCGGGCCGGCGATCGACATGGCCCCTGCCCAGGCGATCGACGCCACGAGACGACGTCTTCGCAACGGCGCTCGCCCCGCCTCTGCCCTTACGGGATGAGCGCCTACGCCCGGAATATCCGGTGGCCGATCGCCCGCAACACGCGTGGTCTCCGCCGGCCTGGGCATCCTGCCGAGTATAAGTCGCATACGCCGTCATGACGTGAGCCTCGCGGCGCCGCGGCACGCTGATCTCGGCGCTCGAAGCGACGACCGCGAAGCAGGTCTGGGAGGGGCACCACCGCGCAGATTCGACATGGACGAGGCCTCCACGGCCGAGCTACCGTGCTCCCGGCGCCACGAACCGTGTGCGCCGTCATTCGGTCAGGGGGGGCGAGCAGGAATGAGGGGAGACGGCCGTCGTCTCCTGTCGTCGTTCGTCACCCCTCCGCTTCGAGAGGGAACCATGGGCCTCGACACAATTCATGCATCGTCCGACGCATCGTCCCGCGCGAGCTCCGAGACAGCACGTCCGAACCGAACGCTCACGGTTCGGTCGAACAGCACATTGATGCAAGATCTCCTGTCCACCGAGCAGTTCTCGGTGAACCTCGAGAGCTTTTCGCCCGTCGCGCTTTTTGCCAATCCGTACAAGAAGGGTCAAGTAGAGATGCTCGTGATCGATGCCAACCGGCATCTCACGCACGTCGCACGTGGGCCGGAGGGCTGGACCCAAGCGCGCATTCTCGATCAAGTGCCCGAGCTCACCACCGTCAAGGAGGTGGTGACCGTCATGAACATCGACGGCACCGTGTTCGCGTTCTACGTGAAAGAGAACGGCGACGTCGATCAGGCCCGCCTCTGCGACGGCTACTGGGCGCAGATGACCACGCTCGGAACCGCGAAGCAGCTCAAGGTCGTCTATGTGTCGGACGGTCCCGAGCGGCTCCCGATCGTCTATGGGATCGATTCACGCAATTCGAAGCAAATCGTCACCTATGAATGGGCGCGCCCCGTCGGCATCTACCTTCCCGCTACGGCCAAGCTCGTCGACACTTCACTGGACCTGAACGGGGGTGACGTAACCCTTTATCCCGTCGCGAAGGACACCTCCGGGTACCCCTCTCACCACTACCGGATGTTCTTCACGAAGCCGGGAAGTCCGCCTCGCTACTTCGAGGTCAGCCCGCCGCCGAGCCCAGACCCCAATTCGCTCGGCGCCATTCGCTCGCTCGGCGTGATGAGCGGTAGTGGTCCGACGCGCGTGCTCTCGGGATGCGCCTACGATCGGCTGATGATCGGCCTGAACGATCACAATCAACTGTGCGTTCGTGGCTCGAAGGGAGACGGCAAAAACTTCACCGAATACGGAGGTGAGGTCGTCGGCATCGAGTTCGTCCAGGCAAAAGTGGCCATCGACGCGAGCACGCTGATGCACGTCTACGGCATCGGCTCCGACGGAGTCGTGTCGGTCTTGCACCAAACCGGTTGGGACACGCCCTATGGCGGCGACGACGCGTACACCGTCATCCCGAAGTGGCTCACGGCAACGATCGAAGGCGGCGGCGCTACCAACTGCGCGATCCCGTTCGACCGCAACGCGGCGGCGTTGTTCGTCGACGGATACCCGGACAGCTGCCCCACCGTCCTGGTGTTCCACAAGAACGGAGAACCGCCGCTGCTGGCGGAACAGGATCCCGTATCGGGCAAGTGGTCGAGTGAAACGGTTCGTCTGAAGTCGTCGCACGACCCCGTCGCGGTAAACGCATACCGAACCCAAGCCGAGCTCGTCGACGACACGGGCATTCCAATATCCAACTACAAACTTTCGGTCTCGGCCGATTCGACCGTGCAGGTCAAGGTCGGGGGGAAGCTCGCCATCATCGGTCCCGACTCTTCGGTCGACCTCGAGACCGACGTGTTCGGCCGATTGACGCTCTCCGCCGTCGCAAACGGATTGACCTCGCCCAACCTGATCTTCAACGGTGCGGAGCTCGCGAACGGGACCATCATCAAACCCGACGCAGCCATCCAGAACTACCTTGGCGGGGCCGGCGAGCTCCCCTTCAAGAAGAAGCTCACGGGCACCGTGCTGAAGGAAGCAGACGTCGGCGGAAAGCCGCTCGTCGATCCCAACATCTGGAAGGGGCATGACACGTTGGCCGACGACGTCGTCGGCTCGCTTCGCAAGGTCTTCGTCGCCGGCGGTGCCAAGCCACCTCAGGTCGCTGGGGTGACGGACGAACCGCCCTGCGCAGGCTTCGTGCTCCAGCGCATCGACGACACGCGCCCGATCTACCGCGAGTTCTCCACCGTCCAAGAGCTGCACGCCGAACGCACGCTCCACACGCGGCACGCGGCCTACGGAGGACTCCTCGACGCGGCCAGCGCGGGTGCGTCGCTCGACGATCTCTGGGAGGGCGTGAAACGCGCGGGAGCCAAGCTCAAGTCTGCGGTCGTCGACCTCGTCAACGGGGCGGTTCACCTCGTCGTCCGAATCGGAAACAAGCTCGTCGAGGTCGCCGCGTTCGTCATCAAGACGCTCAAGGACGCGGCCAACGTGGCGATGGCCATGTTCAACACCCTCGAAGTCGAGATCGAGCGCGTGGTCGACTGGCTGAGCGCGCTCTTCGATTTCAAGGACATCTGGGATACGAGCACCGCGCTGAGCAAGGGCCTCGCGCGACTCCCGACCTTCCTACTCAATGCGATGAAGGAGCGTCACATCTCCGCAGACGCCGTCCGAAGCGCACTCGCTAGCCATCAAACGGAGATCGAGGCGAAGCTCGACGCCTTCGCACGGCAATGTGCCGGAGAGCGACTGCAAGACTTGCCGGGGTGGAATCCAAATTCACCGCCCACCGGAAAGACAGAGCATCGGCTGAAGGATTCCCCGGCACGTATCCCTACGCGAAGCGACCTAGACAATGCGCAGAGCAACTGGCTGATGGATCTCCTTCTCCCGCACATGGGATCGCTCACGCAAGCCCCCAGTGTCCCCAACCTGGGCACGATCTGGACGAAGCTCCAGAAGGCGGTCGACGATAGTCACATTGGCCCCAAGCTGGACAAGCTGCGAAGTAACTTCCTCGAGCTCTTCGACCCGCAACGCGCGGACTCGCTCGGGTCCGTAGCGATCGACGCATTCGTATCGTTGATCAAGGTCATCCTCGCAGGCACGTTCGCGCTCCTGAACGCCATCGCCGAGCTGTTGATCGAGGCGGTTACCGGTGCGCTCGGCGAGCTCGGCAAGCTCTTCGAAACGCCAATCACGTTCGAGCCCATCGTCAAGCTCGCCAACTGGGTCTTCTCCAAGGCGTATCCCGGACAGTCGCCGCCGCCCGTGACAACGGGACGCCTCTTCATGCTATTCGCCGCATTTCCCATTACGGTTGGATGGAAGCTCGTCCACGGTGTCCACAGCACGCCGTTTCCGAACGGGGAGTTTCCGACGACGGGCAGCGGCGTCGCGGGAATCAACGACACGTCGCTGTTCATTTGGGTCTGCTCGGGCGCCCAAGTCACCTACGGACTCTTCGACTGCATCAACGACGCCTACGAATTCACGTGGATGGCCGCCGGCGCCGTCGCCCTCGAGTGGCTGATGGTTCTGCTCACGTTCCCCAACAACAACAATACGCCGTTCATCTTCCCCGAAGCCGGCGATCCGACGGGCAACGCGAGGGCCTTCAACTGGTTCGTACCGGTGTTCATCGCAGCGTTCGATACGTTGTCCGTTTGCTCGCCGCGCGACCCAACGCAGCCAAAGAAGCTGATGCGTCGGGACAGCGATGCGGGCAAGATACTCAACTCGGTGTTGGGCGCCGCGAACATCGCCACGGGCGCGTGGGAGAGTTCCGTGACGGGAGCCACCGGTGCCCCCGTTGCGGTCAACATCCTCACGCCGATGTCGGCGTTCGCTCAGTTTCTCAGGGTGCCAAAACACCCCTCGTGGCTCGTTGCCGTCAAAATGTTCGTCAACATCGTCGGCGACCTCGGTGGCGCCACCGCGAGAATCTCTGTTGCAAGTGCCATGACCGCGTAGGCACGGGGTGACGGAGCACGACGAGGTCGCCTGCGATGGCGGCCTCGTCGGAGCGCCGGCCCGCCGATCGACTCGGCCAGTAGCGCGCGGCGTCGGGCCTCGCACTGCGCGAGGTAGCGTCGGCGCTCCCCCTCGACGCTCGGTGACCGGCGGCGCCCAAATGCGAAACGCGCGTCTCGAGGTGATCGAGACGCGCGTGCGGGGCTGTCGAGAGTGGCTCAGCGACCGAGAGCTTCGGCGCGGTTGACGATGCGTGGCGTGATGAAGATCACGAGCTCGTTGCGCGTGTCGCTCGCGCGGCGGCGCTGGAACAGGACACCGAGGATCGGGATGTCTCCGAAGAACGGGACCTGGTCCAGGTTGCGGCCGGTGTTTCGCGTGAAGATGCCGCCGATGACCGCCGTATGACCGTCCATCACGAGGAGGTCGGTCTCCGCCTCACGCTTGAGGATCGTCGGATCGCCTCGGGGGGAGGTCTGATTGAAGTCGGGCTCGTCTCGGTTGATCTTGACGTGCATCGAGACCGAGCCGTCCGCGGTGACGTGCGGGCGGACCAGGAGCTGCAGCTTCGCCTCCTGGAAGGTCGTCTGGACGCCCTGCGCGCTGATCTGCGCGAACGGGATGAGCGTGCCCTGGCTGATGCGCGCATCGCGGTTGTCGAGCGTCAGGATGCGCGGGCTCGACACGATGCGGAGGAGACCGCTCGCCTCGGCCGCCGAGAGGCGGAGGCCGATGTTGAGGTTGTTGTCGATCGACCCGAGCGAGAAGCCGAGCGCACCGCCCTGCCCCGTACCGGTGGCGGCGGGGAGGTTGACCGCGAAGTTCGGCTGCGGGACGTTGCCCTGGAACGGAGACAGACCGCGCGAGTTGGTCTGCTGGTCGTAGTTACCGCCCGAGGAGGTGATGCGAGACGGGAACGCGATGCCCGTCGGGTTGCCGGTCGCGGAGGAGAACGTCACGTCGCCGCCCCACTGGATACCGACGTCGCGGAGGTAGCGGCTCGTCGCCTCGACGATGCGTGCCTCGACGAGCACCTGGGGCGTCTGGGTATCGAGAGAGCGAACGAGCTCCTCGATGTTGTTGAGGTTGCCCGAGATGTCGCGCGCGATGAGGACGTTGGTGCGCTCGTCGACGGCGATCGAGCCGCGCGGAGAGAGCAGGTCCTTCGCGCGCGCCTGGAGCTCCTCGGCCTGCGCATAGCTGACCGGGATGAGGCGGGTCTCGAGCGGCGTCAGCTCGTATTCCTGCTTCGCCGCGGCGAGGCGGAGCTCACGCTCCTTCTGGAGCGTGGCCAGCGGAGCGACGCGGATCAGGTTGCCGGAGCGCACCATGCCGAGGCCCTTGGCCTGCAGCACGACGTCGAGCGCCTGGTCCCAGGGGACGTTCCGCATGCGGATCGTCACGTTGCCGGACACGTCGTCCGCCGTGACGATGTTCACCCGTCCGACGTCCGCGAGCAGACGAAGGATGTTGTGGATGTCGGCGTCCTTGAGATCGAGATCGATCCGACGGCCGCTGTAACCGCGCGCCTGCGCGTTGAGCGTCGCGGTGAAGCCTGCGGCCTCGCTCCCGGTCGCCACCTCGATCTTCGGGTCGTCGCCGAGGATGGACGTCTCGACCTTCGGGCCGCCGCCACCGTCGTTCTCGCGCGCGACCGTGACCGACTTGCGGACGTTCGGCTTCGGAGCGTTCTTGGCGAGCGCACCGTCGAACGACCAGACGATGTCCTTGCCGTCGACCGAGACGGTCCCCTGGCTGGGGCTCTCCGCGCCCTTGTCGATCTCGACGAACGTGGTCTCGCTCTTCTCGTCGAAGAACGTGCTCACGCTCTTCACGACGCCCTTGCCCTGCGAGACGTCGAGGGTCTTGGCGAGCGGCTTCGCGAGCGTCGTCTTCTTCAGCTCGAGCCGGACTCGGCCGGAGGGGCTCGTCGAGAGCGAGTACGCCGGCATCTCGGTCGTGGAGATGACGATCCGGTCGCAGCCCGACGTGCACGGAGCCTTCGCGCGCTCGTAGCGCACGTCGACGAGCTCGGAGCCGGCGCCCTGAGCCTCGACGTCCTTCGCCGTGCTGGCGGCGGGCGCCGTCGTGGCGGCGGGGGTGAGCGTCACCTTCAGCGACGTCCCCTCGGCGCGCACGCGATACGCCGCGTGCTTGTTGAGGTTGATGCTCAGACGCGTCATCCGACCGGCATCGGTCTTGAACGCCTGGGTCATCACCCCACCGACGACTCCGACCGCGTTCGTGATGGCTTCCTTCACGCCGACGACGTCCGAGTTCGAGATGTCGACGACGAGACGCTTCCCGCCGTTCTCGATGCGCACGTTGAACGTCGGCGCGCTCGTCCCGACGACTTCGATCTCCGCTGCGCCGCTCTCTACATCGGTCGTACGGACCTTGACGTCCCGCACGTGGTTCGGCTCCGCGTCGGCCCACGCGAACGTGGCCGCGAGCAGGATCGCCTGCGCCCCGATGAGCTGCAGCACTCGCTTGTGAATCGAGCCCCTCTTCCGCATGGCTCTTTGGCTCCCTCGGATGGTCGGCCGGTCGACACTCGCCGACACGACTCCGCAGAACCAAAGGTAGAACGCGCGGATCGGAAGAGGCCAATTTGTGGCAGATCACTTATCGAAGTGACCCGCGGGCCCGGACGCCTGCGGCCTCAGAGGGCGCGGACGGCCTCGACGTCCCGGACGATCTCGGAGAACCCCACCACCTCGACCGCCCCCAGCGAGACGGGCGCGCCATCGGGGCCCTCGACGACCAGAGGGCTCGTGACGGCATCCGGAGCGTCGGGGAGCGACTCCATCGAGATGCCCGGCACGATCGCCCAGCGCGCCGTCAGGTCCTCTCCGTGCCGCCCCCGGACGGGGCGTAGGAACGCCGAGACGAAGCCCGCATCGTCCCGCCGCCAGCCACGCGCCTCCATCGTGCCGAGGAGCTTCCGCGCGGGCACGGCGATCGCGCCGGTGCGGTCGATCCGGTCGGCCTCCTCCTCGGCGGGCGTCGGGGCGTGGACCGCACGGCCGAGCTGCTCGAAGGGCTGAACGATCTCGTAGTCGCCGAAGAGCGCCGACCAGCGCCCGGCGAGGCCCGGCGTCCGCGCCGGATGCGCCAGGCGGACCCCGGCCTCCTCCGACAGCTCGAGGCGGCGGTCGCTCGCGTCGGCGGGCGTTCCGTCCTCGGCGATGCGAAACGTCTGCGCCTCACCTTCCGCCGGAACGACCTCCCAGATCAACGCCGCTGCGATGTGCCGGAGAAGCGGGTGCGCGACGATGCGCGCCTCGAAATCGGGGACCGGCCACGTGCGCCCCTCGATCATCGCGCGCTCGAGGCGGCGCATCTGGCGCTGCCCGATCGCCGCGAGGTCCTGCTTCAGCTGCTCGAAGCGCTCGCGAGCCTGCTTCACCTTCGCGGCGTCGTCCGTCTTCACGGGTCGCGGTAGCGTCTTCGCCGGCGATCCGAGCCCCGCGTTCGTCTTCTCCCTCACGACGGGGCCGAGCGAAACATCGCAGCCGACAACGAGCTCGCGCGTCCCGTAGGAGACCGTGATCGTCCCGTCCGGTCCGAGGCCGCCGTCGGGCACCGTGCGGTCGCCGAGCTCCGCCTCCGTCAGGCCACGAGCGGCGGCCGCGTCGCGAATCAGGCTCGCGGCGGTCTCCTTCAGCGCAGCGAACCGCGTCGTCTCGGCGATGTGCGCCAGGTGAACGAGGGCGATGTCCGAGCCGTCGGCCGCCAGCGCCGCGCACGCACGCTCGGCCTTCGCCATGTTCTTGCGCGCCCACTCGCGCGCCAGCTCGGCGACGCGGCGGATGCCTCGTTCGGACCGAAAATGAACGGCGGCGTGGAGCATCCACTCGTGGCGCCCGGGCGCGTCGCCGATCACCCACTGCTCCACGAGCTCGATCGCGAGCTCGCCGAGCGATGCCTCGTCACAGGCCTCACGAACCAGCTCGATGCCGGGATACGGCTCGTCGACCGCGCTGATCTGCAACATCTCGACGAGCAGGCTGATGGCATCCTCGTCGAGGCTCTTCCCCGAGCGCAGGCTCACCCGAGGGAGCTCGCCGAGCCGGAGGAAGTCCGGGCGCTTCGGCACCGTCACGTCGACCGCGAGCGGATCGCGCGCGAGGAGCGCCTCGATCGCGCGTGCGGCCTCCTCACCGTACTTCGACGCCGTCGTGCGAACGACGGCGTCCTTCCCGTGGCGGGCGATCAGCAGGAGCGCGGCCTCGGCGTGCGCACGCGCCTCCTTCTTGTCCGAGAGCGCGTCCGGGATCAGCCCGAAGGCAGCGACCTCGGCATGCTCGACGAGCCACGCAGCGGCCACGCGACGCCATCGTTTTCGCGTGGCGACGCGCGCGAGCATCGGCGCGCTCCGTGGAGAGACGAGGCTCATCACCGCGTCGAGGTACTCCTCGTGCCCGTCGTACGCGAGCCAGCGGATCCATTCCCGCGCGAGGAAGCCGGGGATGGTGGCAAGCCCGTGCTTCTCCACCCACGCGAGCGGTCCCGCAGCGAGGTACGCCTTCGGCTTCTCGTTCCAGGACCAGAGGCCCTCTTCGTCCGGGATCCGGTGATACTCCCAGGCACCGCCTGCCCCTTTCGCGTGCTCGTAGTCGGCGTAGACGAAGTCGCCCTCGCTGGCCGTCGCCTTCCACGCCGCGAACGCCTCCGAGGACATGTCGCGGACGGGACGGCTCCTCTCGATGGAAGACGGCTGCCGGACGAGCGCGACCCGCTCGAGCTCGAGACCGAGCAACGACAGCCCCGCGACGATCGTCTCCTTCCCTCCACGTTTCGACGCGCGCCACGGAGCATCACGCAACACGGGCGGAAGGTCGCCCGGCTCGGCGGTCGCTTCGGCAGCCGCAGGTCGCGGCTTGCCGAGGACGCGCGCCGCCGTCGCCTCGAGCTTTCCCTTCCCTTTCGCCTGCGCCTGGAGCGCACTGCCGAGCTCCGGGCGTTCGCGAAAGAACGCGAGCACCATCGGCGCGAGCACCGCGTGGTTGGCGTAAGCCGCGAGGGTCGCCGCGGCCGCCTTCGTCCCGATGCACGCGAGCGCCTGCGCGACATCGCGCGGCGGCGTCTTGAGCAGCGGGCCGTGCTTCGGCTTCACGAGCAGCTTCGGGAGGTGCTCCCCGAAGAGCGCGACGGCCTCGGCCGGAGGCAGCGCGCACACGAGATCGAGCGCGTACGTCGCGAGATGGAAGGGGCCTTTCGCGGCGACCCATCGCTGGACGAGCGAGGCGTCCGACACGGCAGTGAGGACGAAGTGGTAGGCCTCCGGCTTCGCCTCCGACTCCAGCGCGCTCTCGAGATCCGCGTTGCCCCACGGCTCCTCGGGGAACACGTACGCGATGGACGAGCGGAGCATGAGGTCAGCGTCCTTCCGCAGCGCCTCGGCGTGCCGCCTCGCCTCGACGTACTCCGCATCGGGCGCAGCGCAGATGAGATGGCGCAGCGGACGGCACGGCTCCCCCCACGTCCTCCCCTGCGCCGACGCCGGCACGACGAGCACGCTCGTCGTGTACCCATCGAGCGTCGCCGTCTGGAGACGCGTCGCACGAACGACCGCCTCGACCGCATCGGGCAGCCCGCGCGCGGCGGCGATGACGGGCGCGAGGCTCGCCTCGTGCGACATGTGCCAGACCATCCGCTCCGCGACCGAGAGCGCCTCGATGCTTGCCGCCTTCACGCTCGCTGCATCGAGCTTCGAGAGGAGCTCGTACGCCTCGCGCCGCGCCGACGCGAGCGTCTCCTCGTTCTTCGACTCGAGCCCCGCCTCGAAGAGCTGCGCGTTCGTCTTCGGCATGTAGGAGTGCGGCTTGCTCGCAAAGGTCTTCGCGACCCACTTCTCGACCTGAGCCGCCGTCTTCGGCCGCGCAGAGCCCGCAATGGAACGCCGCGGCCTCAGGTTCTTACGAAGAGCTTCGGGGATCGAAACGCCGCTCATGCGACGACTCTACACGCGCATGCCCGCACGCGTCCGTCGTCCGAACGGAGATGATCTCACCGACGCGCTTCGGGTCAGAGCGGCGGCGAACGAACGTCGCTCGACTCGGCTCCTCGGAAGGAAATCGCGCCGGGCTCGATGTCGAGCTTGCTCGACCAGCGTTCGCCGAGCGACGTCATGACCGTGCGCCTTCACGGGCCCAGCACCGTCCCTTAACGACGGCGGCATCGACGTGCTCCGCTTCATCGCGCTCGAAGGGGTATCTCGCGAGCGCTCGGGACGGTCCTCGCTATCGGCATGCTTGGTGCTGGCCATCGCGACGACGCGAGTACTCCGAACGCCCGTACGGCATCGAGCAGCTGGCAACGGGCGACCGTGTAGTGATCGCGATCGTGGACCGGCACGACATGACGTCTCAGGCGGACGGATCGACGTCGAGAGCTCCGAGCTCCCACCGCACTTCGTCACGTTGCGACGGGTCGCAACAATCCGCTCCATGGTGACGCCGGAACCAAGGTCCCCCGCCATCGCCCGGGGTCGTGTCGCCTCGTGGCTCGACGAGCTTCAGGCTCGCGAAAGCCCAGGGACCGCAGACCTCGGGCGGCGGTCTCGAAAGGAGGCAGGCGTCGGCAACGAGCTACGTGCTGCGTGCTACGTGAGAATGTGAGAACGAGCCACGTGAGAACGAGCAGCACCTCACGGAGGTACCTGCGCCTCACGGAAAGTCGTCCGTCCCGACGAAAGCGTGCTTCGTCGCGAGGCTCTCAGCGCTCGACGAGCTTCGGCCTCGCGATCGCACCAGGACTGCAGACCTCGGGCGCGCTCTCGAAAGAAGGCAGGCGTCGGCGACAAGCTACGAGCTACGTGAGAACGAGCAGTGCCTCACGCAGGAGCGTTTCGACGGGAGCGGCTTGCATGTCGGGCTTCGTCGCGAGCGTCTCCAGCGCCCGACGAGCTTCGGCCTCGCGATAGCCCAGGGACCTCAGACCTCGTGAGAACGAGCAGTGCCTCACGCAGGAGCGTCTCGACGGGAGCGGCTTGCATGTCGGGCTTCGTCGCGAGCGTCTCCAGCGCTCGACGAGCTTCGGCCTCGCGATAGCCCAGGGACCTCAGACCGCGGGCGGCAATCTCGAAGGAGACGAGGGCCGGCGACGAGCTACGTGAGAACGAGCAGTGCCTCACGCAGGAGCGTCTCGACGGGAGCGGCTTGCATGTCGGGCTTCGTCGCGAGGGTCTCCAGCACTCGACGAGCTTCGGGCTCGCGAAAGCCCAGGGACCTCAGACCTCGGGCGGCAGTCTCGAAGGAGACGGGGGCCGGCGGCGCGTTCTTTCGCTGTCGCAAGTCCCTGCGACTCGCGACGTGCGCGCGGCCGAAGACCTGCTCGGCATAGAGCGCGTTATGCGCTCTGCACCTCACGCGCAGGTTGGCTGCCGTCTCCGTCCCACCATGCGCCTTCGGGCGGACGTGGTCGAGCTCGAGATATCCGCGCGCGGGGCAGCGATCGCCGTCAGGGCCAACGTAGGAGCACTGCTCGTCGTCTCGCGCGAAGACCTCACGCCGCAGCTCTGCCGGGACATACCGAGATCCCGCCCGCGACGCCTTCGTTGCAGGCGCGGACGATGCGGGCCGCGTCGTTCGCAACGCGGCCGCAAATTCGACGCCGGGAAGCGCTCCAGGACCGGCCGGCTCCGCCGTGCTCGGCTCGGTAGTCGTTGGCCAAGGCGCCGACACGCGCTCATTGGCGCAGAGCAAGGCCGCGTGCACGCCCGCACCTCGATCGTGCGTCCTACCCTCCGAGCACACGGGCGCGGCCGGATCGCCGACCGTTGGCTCCACACGTGCGAGTCCGTCCAGGTCGTGCGTCCTGGTCTCCGTGCGCACGGGCAAGGCCGGACCACGG
>MKVQ01000043.1:369961-751250 GCA_001899635.1 Myxococcales bacterium 68-20
GCGAGCTCGGAGCTCGAGTCGCGAGCTCCACATGCGCAGAGGCCGACGAGGCGTGGGCGTTCGGCGCCTCGGCAGGCTTGCGCCTCCTGCCACCTGGACGAGGCGTCTTGCCGAGCCGCTCTTTCTCCAGCCGGGCGAGCAGCAGCGCGAGCGACGCGTCGAGGATGGTCTCCAGATCGCCGGTCGGGTTGCGGTGGAGCATGAGGTCCTTGATGCGGTCGATCGCGTCCTTCGTCCCGGCGCTCACGGTGACCTCGACGCGGTACCTCGTCGCCGAGAGCGGCTCGATTCTCGGCCGAGGTACGGGCGCGGTCGCCGCCGCCAGCGACAGAGACCACGTGCGCGCGGCATCGGAAGGCGGCGCGACGACGGACACCGGCGAGACCGGCGAGACGACGGACACCGACGAGACCGGCGAGACCGGCGACAGCGGCGCTTGCGGCGCGACGGGCTCGAAGGACGTCGGTACGTCCGGACGCGGAAAGCGCGCGGCCACCATCTTCTCGACCTCCCGCGTGCTCTTGCCGGACGCTTCGCGGAGCAGCTCGTCGACGTTGTCGCTCGTCAGGTGCTTCCGCACTGCGTAGAGAGCGCAGAGATGGACATCACCCCGCTCGATATATCCGAGCACCTGGGGGAAGCGCTGGACGGTGCGAGCCGCCACGATCCGGCGGTGCGCCTCGCCCTCGCTCATCCCGAGCTTGCGCGTGCAGAAGTCCCATAGCGACGAGCACGCGTGAACGCGGTCGAGCCGCCGCTCGTCGACCTCGACGAGATACGCGATGAGCTCCGCGCACCAGACGTTCCCCTTGCCGACATGCCCGCGCAGGCGCACGAGCAGCTCCTCGTCGGACAGATCCCCCGGTTTGTCCATGACCGCTTCTAACACGCGGGTTCGCGGCTCGCGGGAAGGCCCCGTCCGCGCGCGATCGACGCTCCGACCACGTCGCGAGGCCTTCCGCGCGCGAGCGCCACGGAGGGCGCGACTGCCTGCCAGCACGGCCCGCTCGAGGCACCGACCTGCGCGTTCGCGCCGCCCATCCTCCCGAATGACGTCAAGCGCGATCTCCGAAATCGTCATCGCCATGGACCGAGCGGCTGACGCCTGTACCAATCCATTCGATCCGGGTGCAGGCATGGAGACACACCTGCCGGACCATCCACGTTTCGGGGCGGTGTCCGAGCTCGTGAAAGCCTCACCTCACGGCGCGCGTCACGCCATGTGAGACTCGACCTCGCGATGGGCGGATCGAGGGGCACGTCACGCCGCACGCCAATCGCCTACGTGCGGGCGACGATGAGCAACACGCATCGATCGACGAGACCGCCTGCGCTTTCGCCCTCGCCACCGTCCCGAGGATTCGTCATCGGATATGGGCTGGGCGGCTGACGCCTGTACGAATCCATTCGATCCAGGTGCAGGCATGGAGACACCTGCCGGACCATCCGCGTGTCGGGGCGGTGTCCGAGCTCGTGAAGCCTCGCCTCACGGCGCGTCACGCCGCACGTCAATCGCCCACGAGCGAGCGACTATGAGCAACACGCATCAATCGACGAGACCGCCCGCGCTTTCGCCCCCGCCAACGTCCCGAGGATTCGTCATCGGATATGGGCTAAGCGGCTGACGGCGGTGCGTTGGATCAGGTGCACGCATGGAAGACACGCCTGCCGGCCATGACCTCTCGACGCGCGTCATGCTCGTACGAAAGTCGAGCGAGTGCGTTGCATGCGCTTCCGTGTGCGGCCCGAGCCGCCCCGGCCACGAGATTGGGCTGGTGCGGGCTGGCGGCCACGCGACATGACGACGGCTCGAGCCCCCTTGCAGATCGCTGACAGCGCGGATGACCGCATTCGCTCTGGTTCTGCGGCGCAAACCTGCCGACGGGTTCGCTTCCCCAAACCGAAGCGCCGCGATCCCGTCTGGGACCGCGGCGCCGCTGAAGTTAATCTGTCGCTCGATCGGGTCAGAGCTTGTCGCGCTGCTCGGAGTCGGCGCGGAGCGCGATCACGCGCGACGCGGGAGGAATGCCGGGCTGCGCGGGGTCTTCACGCGTGAAGACGATGTCTCCGTCGCGGACTTTGTTCACGCGCCAGTTGATCTGGTAGTCGGTGCCGTTCGCTCCGCCGATGTGCACGATCTCGGGGCGGCCGACCCAGTCGCCTCGCTTGATGACCCAGCCCTTGCCGCTGGGATCGACGACCATCGCGCGCGGGTACTCACCGCCGGTGACGATCGCTACGAGCTTCAGCTCGTCGAGCGAGAACTGCGGGAGGATGACCTCCTTCTGCACGTGGGCGATCTTCTTCACCTCCGGCCCCATCACGGACACGTAGGTCCGGAACGGGTCGCGGTTGCGATCGCTCTCTGCGAAGTCGTTCTCCGCGAACTCCATCCGCGGCAGCGGCGGAGGGGTCGGAGCCGCTGCACCCGCGTCCGGGGCGGCGGCCACCGCCGGCGCTGCGGTGGAGCCGGTGGTCACGCCCTGGATGACCGTGTCCGGAGAGCACGCCGACGCGGCCAGCGCGAGCACGACGGCGCCGGAGGCGATGACGAACGGCTTCATCAGTGACCTCCCGCGGGCGCAGCCCCAGGCGTGGCGGGCGTGCCAGGAGCCCCGGCGGGCGCCGCTGCCTTCTTCAGCAAGTGGAACGTCGTCGCGAGGCACGTCGCCTTGAGCACCACGTCTTCGCCCTCGATCTTCGGATCGCCCAGCTCGAGGTTCTCCATGTTGATGATGCGGTCCTGCTTGCCGACCTCGTACACGAACTTCGCGATCTGGTGGAAGCGGCCGGTGATCTGGAGCTTCATCGGGACCTTGGCGTAGAAGGTCTGCGGGATCTCCTCCATCGGGGACCACGCCTTGAGGTCGATGCCGCTGATGTTCGACACGGACTGGAGCGCGGAGAGGAACGTCGCCGCCTCGGGCTCCGTGGGGAGCACCTTGTTCAGCTCGCGCTGCTTCTGCTGGCGCATCGCGAGCTCGTCGCGATCGGCGAAGTAGCTCGCTTGCGACTGCTTCACCTTCGAGAGCTCGGTCTCGAGCTCCGCGGTCCGCGAGCGTTCGCGATCGATGCGCGCGGCGACGTCCGTGTGGAGCAGCACGTAGTAGGCGACCCCGAGGAGGGTGCAGAAGAGCGCTCCGACGCCGATCTTTCCGGCGATGGGGAGGCGGTTAAGGCTGAGAGAAGCCATGTCAGTACCTCACCTTCGCGCTCATCTCGAACTTCACGAGCTCGAGCTTCGTCGTCGCGTCGACCGCCTTGCTCGCCGGCAGGAGCTTCACTTCGTAGAAGTAGTCGCTCAGCGTGAGGCGCCGCAGGAACTCGGAGACGTCCTCGCCGTCGCGCGCGAAGCCGGAGAGCTTCACGCTGCGGTCGGCCTCCTTGTAGCCCGAGAGCCAAAGCCGGCGCGTGTCCCAGCTTCCGTTCGGGACCGAGCTCGGATTGTCGCGCTTGAGCTGCTCGAGCTTGTCGCGATCGACCGTGGGGCCGCGACCAGGCGTCATGATGCGCGAGAGCTCGAGCATCGTCGCCGTGGGGCCGGTGCGCGCGGCCTGGAGCTTCTGGATCGCCTCTTCACGATCGCGAAGCTCCTTGAGCTGCGCCTTGATTGTGGCGTGCTGCGCGATCTCGCGCTTGATGTTGTCGATGTTCCCCGTCAGCTCCGTGTTGTGCTTCTGCACCTGCGTAAGCTGATCCTGCTTCGTCTTGTAGACGAACAGGAGGACGATGACCTCGAGGAGCACGGCGCCGAGGACGAACGCGAGCCAGACCTGGCTCTCGCCGCCGCCCGAGACTTCGGCCGGCGCGCCTGCTTCGCCACGACGGCGAAACTGCTTCTTTTGCGGCAGTAGATTGATGCGGATCATGACCGCCGCTCCTTGTCACAACGCAAGCTGAGCCCCAGCGCGACGACGAGCTGCGCCGCCCGCATGCGCATGTCCTGCTCGTTGACGTACTTCGGGTCGACGCCGAGCGTCGCCATCGGATCGAAGACCTGCACGGGGACGTGGGCGCGCTTCTCGATCGACTGACAGAGCGGCGCGAGGTACGCGCTCCCGCCGGAGACGAAGATGCGGCTGATCTCGGTCTCACCGCTCGTCGCGAGGTAGAAGTCGAGGCTTCGCTGGATCTCGCCGGCAAGGCCGTCGCACGCCGACTGGATGATCTGGTGCACTTCCTGCGGGACGATGTCCGTCGGTCCGCCGCCGCACTTGTAGGCCTCGGCCTGCTCGAACGGGACGTTGCACTGCTTCTGGATCTCTTCGGTGATCGAGTTGCCCGCATTCGTGATCTCGCGCGTGAAGGCGGAGACGCCGCGAGAAACGATGTTGAGCGAGGAGACCGCCGCGCCGACGTTGAGGAGGGCGATCGTGCCGTCCTCGGGGAGACCGTGCTGGTACTCGAAGATGTTCTGGATGGTGAAGGCGTTGATGTCGACGATGACGGGCTTGAGCTTCGCTTCGCGGACGATCGCGGCGTAGTCGTTGATCTCGTCCTTCTTCGCCGCGACGAGCAGGAGATCCATCTGCGCGGCCTCGGGGCGCCGCCGCAGGACCTCGTAGTCGATCGACATGACCTTGATGTCGAACGGGATGTGCTGCTCGGCCTCCCAGCCGATCTGTTCCTCCAGCTCCTCGTTGGTCATCATCGGCACCGTGATCTTCCTCACGATGACCGACTGACCGTAGACGCCGATGGCGACGTCCTTCTGGGAGATCTTCTGGTCGTGGAAGATCCGGAGCAGCGCCTCCACGACTGCGCTGGAGTTCATGACGTGACCGTCGATGATCGCCTGCGCAGGCAAGGGCGCGAACCCGTACCTCACGACCTGGAGCTTCTTTCGCGACTCTTTGAGCTGCACGACCTTGATCGCGCTTGCCCCGATATCGACGCCGACCAGGTTTTTGCCTTCGCCGAGCATGGTTCGCACAAAGTGTGACAGCCCGCGTAGGCAGCCGTCAAAAAGTCGGTGTTCGCTCGCGCTCATTTTGCGGAGGCGAGGACGTACAAGGGGGAACAGGTGCGACGGGCTTCATTAAGCGCTGCCGTCCGCGACCTCATCTGCCACGGAATCCTTCGCTCCTGTGAGGTCGCGGAGGTCCGGACGGTCCGCCGGAAACAGGCCGACCGAACGAGCCATCGTCATGAGGGTCGTCGACGTGAAGCACGACCGCGACGCTCGCAACATCGCGCATCGCGAGCTTCTCCGAGTTGCCCCGGACGAACAACCGACTCACGCGCCCGCCTCGGGTCGACGACGTATTCGGTCGCGCCCTCGACCCAGCGGATCGGCGGGTGCCCGGCGCCGACCTCGAATGCCCCCGCCGCCGTCGCATCCACACGCGCAGCGAAGACGACCGCTTCGAGCGCCTCACCGAAGCCTGCCCTCCCCGGCGAAGCCACCGAAAGCAGCGGGATTACCGGCACATGTGCAGCTCCCGGGTCGGCCCTTGTGCCGCAGCGGGGATGGAGTATGGAGGTTGGCTCATGATGCGGACAGGCCTCATCTCGATGGCGGCCCTCGGGGGTATCGTTCTCTGGTCTTCGACCGTCCGTGCGGACATCCAGCACACGATCGGCAAGGGCCACACGATCCAGGCGATCGCGAATCGCTACCGCGTCACGCCGAAGTCCATCATCGAGGCCAACCGCCTGAAGGACCCGAGGCGCCTCAAGATCGGCGACGTCCTCACCATCCCGGGCGTCAATCCGCCCAAGGACAAGGACGGCAAGGCGAAGGGCAAGGAAAAGGACGGCAAGGCGAAGGCCGGCAAGGACAAGGACGCCAAGGCCGAGGCGAAGAGCTTCGCCGCGAAGCCGAAGACGCCCGGCGTCATCCACGTGAAGCGCTTCGCCTCGACGGAGGAGGTCGACCTCCGCATCACCGACAAGAGGGGCAAGATCGCTGCAGCCACGCTCAAGTCGATGGAGAAGATGCTGCGCTTCCCGAGTGGGGCGAGCCACCCGGTCGAGCCGCGCCTCATCTCCCTCCTCGGGATCGTGTCGAACCACTTCGGCAGCCGGAAGATCGAGGTCGTCAGCGGCTTCCGCCCCTACACGCCGACGCAATACACGAAGCACTCGAACCACAATCACGGCAAGGCGATCGACTTCCGCGTGGTCGGTGTCCCGAACGAGGTCGTGCGCGATTTCTGCCGGACGTTGAAGAACGTCGGCTGCGGCTATTACCCGAACAGCATGTTCGTCCACATGGACGTGCGTGAGTCGTCGGCGTTCTGGATCGACTACTCCAAGCCGGGCGAGCCGCCTCGCTACAACGCTGCCAACGTCGACGCCGACGAGGGAACGAGCGACGTCCACGGCGACTCGCAGCCGAGCGCCAACACGGCGCCGCCCGAGACCACGCCCGAGCCGCCCCCCGGCTCGGAGACGCCGACGAACGAGAGCGACACGCCGCCGGCCACGAAGTCGTCCGACGACGAGTGAGACCGAGACCTACTGGAAAACGCGCGAGCTCGTCGAGAACGCCGGGCTCGCCCCGGCACGTGCGCTCTCGCTGAAGAGCATGACGTCTCGCTGACGAGCGCGCGCCCTGTCGCCGAACAGCGCGCGCTCTCGTCGACGAGCGCGGGGAGCTACTTCTTCTTCGGCGCCGGCGGCTCGACCGGATTGGTCGGCTCGAAGCGGAAGCCTCGCGGCATGAGCGGCTTGCCCATCGCGTAGAGCGTGGTGTCCTCATAACGCGAGCGCGGCGGCGTCTCGGTGCCGGCGCGGAAGATCGAGCCATGGCTGCCGGCGCCGCGATCGAGCAGGACCGCCGACGCGCAGCCCGCCTTCGCGAGCGCATCGACGACGGCGGCGAGCTCGGGGCCTCGTGCGACGAGCACACGTCCCGCCGGCGTGATCCCGAGCGCGACCGGCGGGCCGCCCTCTCCGCGTACGTGGTGGGTGGAGACGGGAGCGCCCTCGTCGAGCACGAGCGGGAGCTCGACGGCGTCGCCGGAAGGCGGCACCGCCGGCGCGTTCTTCGCCGGGACGATCGAGATCGCGCCGTCCTCGGAGACGAGGAGCACGCCGGCCTTTGCGTCGTTCGAGATCGGGATCGCGACCTGGCCGTCGATGGCGAGGCCACGATGACGCCTCGACTCCGACGTGCCGAGAGAGAGCGCGAAGAGAACGCGATGAGCATCGTCCTCGGAGAGCTCGGAGCCGCGCGGCGGGGTCTTCGGCGTTCGCGCCGGCTCGTCGTCGTCGCCACGCCGACGCTCGCGCGCGCGGTCCTTCTCGGGCCCCTTGGCGGACGGGTCCAGCTCCTTCGTCCCCGCACGCGCGCGGAACGAGGCGCGGCCAGGCTCGATGTCGAGCAGCTCGACATCGCCGGAACGGCCACGCCAGAGGCCAGCCATCCACGACGGCGCTGGCTGCGCTCCCGGATCGGGCTCCCACTCCACGCCCTCGAGCGCCACCTTGGGCCGCGGGTCGCGGAGCATCATGAAGAAGAAGTCCTTGGGCGCGTAGAGCAGATAGCGATCGGTGTCGATCTCCATCTCCTTCGTCAGGAGCTCGCTCTTGTACTGGCGTCCCTTGAACTCGGTGATGTTGGTGTACATGAACCCGGTGTGGTGAGGGTTCATGTCGAGGTGCATGCCGTAGACGCACCCGGCCATTCTCATCGCCTTGCCGAGGCTCGTCGCGCTCGTGTCGTCGCCCCACGCGTACATCATGTGGCCGGCGTTGGTGACGCAGATGCCGGAACGCTCCGTCTGCATGCTGGTGCCGGGAAGGACGAAGCCCCACTGCCAGCGATTGAGCGGATTGACCTTGTCGTTGTCGACGAGCGGGTCGAGGTTCTGGCGGAAGCTCAGGATGTCGCTCGTCGGGACGTCGTTGATCCCGCCGACGGTCGCGTTCTTCCCCCACGAGCCCATCCCGACGCGCCCGTCCTTCGTGAGGATCACGGTGGCGGCGCCGGGGATCGGCGGGAGCAGCACGCGCTTGTTCAGCATCATGCCGTAGTTGCCGTGCTCGGTCTTGAAGCCGCCGTTGAAGGCGGCGGCGACGCGCTGGTAGACCTGCGGGTCGCGCGGGATGCGTCCGGTGCCCGGCGAGCCGGTGAGCGGCTTCGGATCCTCGCTGCCCGCCTCCATCCCGACGTCGAGCTGGCGCATGTCCATCGCAACGAGGAGGACCTTTGCGTACGGGCGCTCCTCGTCCGGACGTACGAACGTCTCGTAGAAGGGGGACGGTGGCTCCTCGCCGTTCGCCGGAGCCGGGAGCTTCTTCACCCACGCCTGCTTCGGCGTGGTCCACTCGCCTTCGCCGGGCTCGGGCGTCTTCCACATCGAGCGGATCGCGGGCGGAGGCCAGTGACCGAGATCGAGCGACGCCTGCGACGTATCGAGGATCGCCGCGGGCACGTCCTCCTCCGGCTGCGTCGCGAGCGCGTCCTTGCTGCTCGTCACCCTGAAGAGCGTCTGCTTCACCGTGTCGCGAGTCGCGAACGCTTGCTCCTCGAGCCACGCGATCGGCGCCGGACCGATCCAGGAGACGGCACGCACCGTGTCGACCGCCCAGTGGACGAGGCGCTTCGGGAGATGCTTGCCGGCGTCGGCGCGCATCCCCGCAGGGGCGTCCTTGAGCTCGCCCTTCGCGAGGTCGAGGCTCGCGCGCCGAGTGGGATCGACCGTGCGCTCGTCGTCCGCGAGATCGATCGCGAGCGAGTCATCGGAGGCGATGAGCGCGAGGCCCACGCGATGCGCCGGCTGCTCGAGGGTGACGTCGACACGTCCGATGCCGGCGCCGGATCCCGTCCGCTGGATGTTGGTGACCCAGGCCATCGCCCGGTCGGCCACCTTCGTCGCCTGGCTCTGCGTCCCCTCGCCCGTCAGGTCGAGCGCGGTGATGGCTTGCTCCTTGCCGTACGACCACGTCGCGTAGGCGGCGCGGCCGCCGGACACGACGAGCGCGTGGTCGTCACCGAGCGGCGTCGACGTGAGGTTGTACGTGGCCGCGACGCCGAGCGGACGGCCCTCGGGGGACAGCCGCACTCGCGCGCGATAGACGTCGCGTGGGGAGCTCGGCTCCGCGCTCCCGAGGAAGAGGACGAAACGCCCGACGACGAGGTCGGCGATGATCCCGCGCGACGGCTCCCATCGGAGGTCCTTCGGCTCGACGACGGTGCCGCTCGCCTCCGACAGGAGCGAGGCCAGCTGACCCGGATCCTTCGCGATGTCCGCGTCGAGGAACGACGTCGCGAGCGCAAGCACAGCCACGACGCCGAGCAACGGGGCGCGCTTCTTGAGCCCAGCTGCAGAACGCGGCTCACCGACTCGCATCGAAGAAGGAGACACAGCTTGTTGAGAGGACGACGGCACGGAAGACTTTCGCTGGTGAGGGCTCGTGCCAATATCGGTTGGCGATGTCAAGCATCCGGCTTAAGAGTCGGGACCGAGTGACCGTTTAGGGTCGAGGACGGATCGACGACGGCATGGGGAGTTGGGTAGTGGCACTCCGCCTGCGCGGACCTTGCTTCGAGGGGTTTGGGGGATGCTGATTTTCGGCGGAGGGATGAGTACCGGGCCGTCCGCGGAAGCAGCGGCACGGGAAGCGACGGCGCAAGCACGTCGCAGCTTCGGTGAGACAACGCCGAAGCTCGCACTCGTGTTCGCATCGATGAGCTACGAGGACATCGCCAGCGCCGCGCGCGCCGTGCGCGAGGTCGCCGGCAGCGACGTCCAGATCGTCGGCGGCTCGTCGGGAGCATGCGTGCTCGGCCCGCAGGGCGTTGCCGCACACGGTGTCTCGGTGGTGTTGCTCGGCGGCGATGACCTCCTCGTGACGGCACGTGCGATTCGGGTCAACGGCCCCGAGCTCGTCGAGATCGTCCCTGCCACGCAGGAGATCGCACGCGCGGCAGACGAGGCCGCCAAGGACGGCTTCGAGCATCACGTCTGTCTCGTGTTCGCGCCTGCGATCGACGTGGACGGCGAGGCGCTCGTGGCCGCGATCCGCAAAGGAGCCGGGACGCGCGCCCAGCTCGCGGGCGGGCTCATCGGCAACGAGATGCTACCGGAGCGCCAGCAGGTCTTCTTCGGGGACGAGCTCCACGACGACAAGGTGATCGTCGTGGGCGTGTTCACCCGCAAGCCGGTGGGGATCGCAGGACGGCATGGGCTGCGTGCGGTCGGTCCGATCCGCACCGTCACGCGCGCAGACGGCCCCGTCCTCTACGAGCTCGATCGACGGCCCGCGGCGGCGGTGTGGCTCGAAGATGCGCGACGCGCCGGAGCGACGCCGCCGAAGGAGGCGAGCGACGTCGCCCCCTTCCTCGCCTATCACTACCAGCTCGGGATGGCCGACTCGCCGAACAGCGAGACGCAGGGCGCCGAGCTGGTCGTGCGCGCCCCGTACAGGATCCAGAGCGACGGAAGCGTGACGCTCTCCGGATCGATCGGCGAAGGACGCCGCGTGCGGGTCATGAATGCGAGCCGCAAGGACCTCCTCCGCGCGTCGACGAGCGCCGCCGCCGACGCCGTCATGCGCGCTGGCGGCCACGTCGCCGGCGCGCTCGTCCTCGCCTGCTCGGCTCGCTTCGTCGCCCTCGGCGACGAGTTCACCGAGGAGACCGCGCTCATCCACCACCGCGTCGCTGCGCCGATCGGCGGGGCATGCGTCTACGGCGAGATCGCCAAGAGCGAGCGCGACGTCGACGCGTTTTTCAACACCACCGTGGTCGTCGTCGCGTTCGGCGCCTGACGCGGTCAGCCGTTCGGCACGAGCGCGGCCATGTCGGCCGGAAGCTCGGACGTGACGTCGAACGCGAGATCCGCGTTCCCGCCACCGTCGTACGCGACACGCGACGCGTGGAGCGCGTGGCGATCGAGCGCGCGGGCGCCGCTCGACTCCTCTCCGTAGAGCGCATCGCCGGCGAGTGGATGCTCGATCGAGGCAAAGTGCGCTCGAATCTGGTGGCGCACGGCGCGCGGGGCGGTCGCGCGCACGAGCGCCCACTCGCCGGAGCGGCGCACGACGCTGAAGCGCGTGAGCGCAGGCCGCGGCGCGTAGCGCATGACGTCGCGCGGGTGGATGCACGGATACACCCGCTTCTTGTCCTTCGGGTGATTGGCGATCGGATGCTCGATCGTCCCTTCGTCGGGCAACCCGTCCGATTTGCAGACGAGGAGATACTCCTTCGAGATGCGTTCGTTCTGGAGCGCATCTCGAAGCTCCTCGAACGCCTCCGCGGTCCGGGCAACGACCACGAGGCCCGAGGTGTCCGTGTCGAGGCGGTGCACCACGCCCGGCTCGCGCGGGGAGTACCCGACGCCGGCGAGCTCGGGGAAGCGCGCAACGAGGGCGTTCGCCAGCGTGCCGGTCTCGCCGTCGCGCTGCGGGACGGTGGGCTGCTTCGCAGGCTTGTCGGCGACGAGCACGCCCGCGCTCTCGTGGCGGATCGTCAGCGGGGCGTCCGGCTCGGCGACGGCGCCGCCCTCGGCCGACTTCACGGATGTTTCGTCGAGCGAGATGACATCCCCCGCCTTCACGACGCCGCCCTTGGCGAGCACGCGCCCGTTCACGCGCACCTCACCGCCCTCGACCGCGCGCTTCACCCGCGCGCGCGACGCGCCCGCGACGAGCGCGACGATCGCCTTGTCGAGACGCTCGCCTCCCAGATCCTCCGTGACCGTGACTTCGACCTTCGCCATCGAGACGGGAGCTTAGTCGACCCGCCGGCCCGACGAAGCGGCAAACGCCACCCGCATCGCTTCCATGTCCTGCCAGCGCTCTTTCCTGTCGAACGCAAGCGCACGGTCGACGACCGCGGCGACCCCGCCGTCGAGGCGGGGGGCGACCGAGGCGACCGAACGCGCCGGGCGCGTCGCCGCGGCGAGCAGGCGCTGGTGGGCATCTCTTCCGAGGTGGACGTACTCGCCGGAGAGCACCGTGAAGAGGGTCGCGCCGACCGACCACACGTCCGACCTCGCGTCGATGCTCCCGCGCTCGCCCCGCGCCTGCTCCGGCGACATGAACGAAGGGCTGCCGATCACGAGGCCCTCGACGCTGAGCGTACGTGAGCCGCCCTCGGTACCTTCGATGCGGGCGGTGCCGAAATCGAGGAGCTTGAGCTCGTCCGAGCGCGTGAGGAAGACGTTCTGTGGCTTCAGGTCTCGATGGACGATTCCAGCCTCGTGGACGGCGGCGAGCGCATGCATGAGCTCGTTCGCGATCGGCACGACCTCCTCGAGCGAGAGCTTCCCACCCGCGCGGAGCCGGCGCTCCTCGAGCGTCTCGCCCTCGAGGAGGTCCAGGACGAGGTACACCGAGCCGTCGCTCTTGCCGTCGGCGTACACGTGCACGATCGAGCGATGGCGCACGGCGCTCGAGACGTACGCCTCCCGGAGGAAGCGCTGAACCACGGTCTCGTTGGCGCACAGGGCCGCGTTCAGGATCTTGATCGCGCGCCGGGCGCCCGACCGGTCCGTCGCCTCGTACACGGCAGACGTCGAGCCCCAGCCGAGGAGCCGCTCGAGCCTCCACGTGCCTCCGATGATCGAGCCCACCCGCTCGTCGTGTTTCGTCCGGCCTTGCGTCATGGGCGGATCAGGTCGATCGAGCGAGCTTACCCCAGCGGGCGTCACCCCGCGCCGGGCATTCGCCCTCCCGCGCCGGGCATTCGCGCCCTCTTGCACCCGGCATTCGCGCCCTCTTGCACCGGCATTCGCGCCCTCCCGCACCCGGCATTCGCCTGGGCCGGCCGAGTGCGGTAAGCACGAGAGACGGATCCGTGGCGACCTGCATCCAGTGCAACCACAGCCTCGCGGAGGGAGCCGCTGTCTGCCCCTCGTGTCGGAGCCTCCAGCCCGCGCGCTCTTCGGCGCGAGGCCAGCTCGCGCCGGGCCTGCAGATCGACCGCGGCTACGGGCGGATCGTGGTCGACGCGAAGCTCGGATCGGGCGCGATGGGGACCGTCTACCGCGCCTGGCTCTTCTATGATCCGAAGGGCCCCAAGGGGCACGAGAAGCCGCTTCCGCTCGCACTGAAACAGCTCAACCCCCGGGCGATGGTCCAGCCCGAGATCCGCGCCTTCTTCCAGAACGAGGCCGAAGCGCTCCGGCTCCTCGAGCACCCCAACGTGGTCCGCTTCCACGAGCTCTTCACGTGGACTCCGACGCTGCCCGGGGGCTCGGACGCCGAGCCGCTCGTGTCGACTCCTTCGATGCCGAGGTCTTCGGGGCCTGCCGTGCCGCCCATCCTCGCGATGGAGCTCGTCGACGGTGACACGCTCGAGGATGTCATCGCGCGCAACGTCGCGCGGGCGCGGCTCGCGGGGCCGGGAGCATTCCCGGGCCTCCGTCCGGACCGGGCCTGGTACTACCTCCAGCAAGTACTCGGCGCGCTCGCCGCAGGCCACGCGCTCGGCATCGTCCATCGGGACGTGAAGCCGTCGAACATCCTCATCCGCCGCGACGGCATCGTGAAGATGACCGACTACGGCATCGCCCACCTCGTTCGGCCGATGCACGGAGGGAGGCCGCCGTCGCCCCAGGAGCTGGCGCCAGGAACGGGCGCGTACATGTCTCCGGAGCAGGTGCTCGGGCGCCCACTCGACGGCCGGAGCGACTTGTATTCTGCAGGCATCGTCCTCTACGAGACGATCGCCGGCCGCCCACCGTTCCTCCCCAGCGAGAAGAGCGAGTTCGCCCTCCGCATGGACCAGGTCGAGACACCGCCGCCGTCGATCCGCCTGTTCGTCCCGCAAGCGACCCTTGCCGTCGAGCACGTGTTCATGCGCGCGCTCGCCAAGGATCCCGCGCACCGCTTCGGGAGCGCGATCGAGATGGGCGAGGCGTTCCGCACCGCGTTCGGCATCCCGACCACGCCCGAGTGGCGCGCCCTCGGCGAGTTCGCGTACGTCGCGAAGCGCGGCCCCGCCGAGGAGCCGGAGCGAGCGCAGAAGCTGGCGACGCTCCGACAGATCGTGGCCCAGGCGTTCCGCACACAGCCGATGCCGGCGCGCCCGCAGGGACAGCAGCGGCGCTGATCGCGATCGTGCGCTGCAGAGCCGGCGCCACCGTCGAGCGAGGCGCGAGCCGTCCATCGCCCCGTCGACCAGCGTCGATCTGCCATGCCCAGCCTCCGGACTCCGGCGGACCGAGCAACCGTGCATGGCTCGCGGCGTGCACGCGCCGAGCTCCACCTCGGCGGTGAGCGAGGACACGCGCTCCGAGGTAAGAAGTGCCTAGCGAGCATGTCACCTACGGACGCGCTCGAGAGCTGTCCAGAGATACTGGACAGCTCTCGAGCATCATCCTCCCTTCGAGGGGTTTCACCCCTCGAGCTCCCCGAATCGTCCAATCCTTGGACGGCTCTTTAGTCCGTGCACGAGGCGAACATGACGATTCCGACCGAGCCGATCGGCAGCATTCCTCGCCCGCGACACTTGATCGACGCTGTCGTCCGGAGCCACGGCGACATCGACGCTCCCGAGCTCGATCCGATCTTCGAAGACGCCATTCGCGACACGATCACGCGCTTCGAAGCGACAGGATCCCCCGTCATCACCGACGGCGAGCAGCGCAAGTATCACGGTGCGTGGGACTACTGCGTGCACGGGCTACCGAACGTCGTGCCCGACGGCTTCAAGGTTCCGTGCACGGCGGGTCTCATGCAACGAATGCCGCGGCTGATCGAGGCGCCGTTCCGATACGCACACCACGCCGACCACGATCTCGAAGTCGCGAAACGCTACGCGAGAGCTCCGCTGAAGCAGACCGTGATCTCGCCCTGTGCGCTGAGCCTTCTCTACCCCGTGGACGGGATCGCCGGCTATTCACGTGAGCAGTTCATCGACGACCTGCTCGCCGAGCACGTCGGAGAGGTCCGCCGCTGCCTCCAGAAAGGCGCGCACTCGGTCCAGGTCGACTTCACGGAAGGTCGCCTCGCGATCGAGCTCGACCCCACCGGAACACTGCTCGCGAGCTTCCTCGTCCTCACCAACCTCGCGCTGGCGCGGTTCTCGACGGAAGAGCGCAAGCAGCTCGGCGTCCACAACTGCTCCGGCAGAGGTCCGAGCTCGCCCCACCGGACGGACCTCTACTGCGGGGTGCTCCTCCCGAGCGTCCTCCAGCTCGACCTGACGAACTTCTACGTCTCGCTTGCGGACGAGACGGACAGGAAGCGCGTCCTCAGAGTGCTTCGTGACAACCTCAAGCCGGGACAGCGCCTCTTCGTCGGCGTCGTGTCGGCGCTCGATCCTCGCATCGAGACTCCCGAGGAGGTCTGTGCTCGCGTCCTCGAGGCCGCCGAGTACATCCCGGTGGAGCAGCTCGGTACGACGGACGACTGCGGCTTCTCGCCGTCGACCGACGATGCATCGACCACCCGCGACATCACGTTCGCGAAGATCGCCGCCCGGGTACGTGGCACGGAGCTCGCTGCTCGGACCCTGCGGGCAAGCTGATGGCCTCGGACGACGAAGAGAAGGCTCTGCAGTCAGCCGTATTGCAGAACGTCCAGAGCATCCTGCGCGCGCGTCGACGCGCCGAGCGGGATCTGCTCCATGTGAAGGAAGCGCTCGAGGAGGAGACGCGCATCCTCGAGCTGCTCAACACGACCGGGGCGATGCTCGCCTCGAAGCTGGAGCTCCAGGTCGTCATCCAGGCGGTGACCGACGCCGCCACGCAGCTCAGCGGCGCCGAGTTCGGCGCGTTCTTCTACACGGCACGCGGTCCCGAGGCGGGCGTCTTCCCGCTCTACACGCTCTCGGGTGCCCCACGTGAGGCCTTCGAGGGCCTTGGTCATCCGGCCGAGACGCCCCTCTTCGCCCCGACATTCAACGGCGAGCGCACCATCCGACTCGCGGACGTCCGCGCGGATCCGCGTTATGGACGGAAAGGCCCCCACTACGGGATGCCGCCCGGACACCTGCCCGTGCGCAGCTACCTCGCGGTGCCGGTCGTGGCGCGCTCGGGCGAGGTGCTCGGGGCGCTCCTCTTCGGTCACCGCGAGTGCGGGGTCTTCACCGAGCGCTCGGAGCGATTGATCGTGGGCATCGCCGCACAAGCCGCGATCGCGATCGACAACGCGCGCCTGTACGAGCAGGCCAAGCAGGCTGCCGAGGAGCGCGCCCGCCTGCTGGAGGCCGAGCGCGTCACGTGCACCGAGCTCGAGCGCGTGAGCCGGCTCAAGGACGAGTTCCTTGCGACGCTGTCGCACGAGCTTCGCACTCCGCTCAACGCGGTCCTGGGGTGGTCCGAGCTCCTGCTCTCGCGGACGACCGTCGACGCCGACACGCGCCGCGGCCTCGAGACGATCGCTCGCAACGCGCGCTCTCAGACGCAGCTCATCGAAGACCTGCTCGACATGAACCGCATCGTCTCGGGCAAGATCCGGCTCGACGTTCAGCCCGTCGAGCTCGTTCCGATCATCGAGGCCGCGCTCGAATCCATGGGGCCGTCCGCGGCCGCCAAATCGATCGCGATCAAGAAGACGATGGCTCCGGACGCCAGCCCCATGATCGGCGATCCGAATCGCCTCCAGCAGATCGTCTGGAACCTCCTCAGCAACGCGGTGAAGTTCACACCGAAGGGCGGCTCGATCGACGTGACGTTGAGGCGTGTGGGCTCGCACGTGGAGATCTCCATCCAGGACACTGGGATGGGCATCGCTCCCGAGTTCTTGCCACACCTCTTCGAGCGCTTTCGCCAGGCCGACTCGTCGCTGACGCGACGGTTCGGGGGCCTCGGGATCGGCTTGTCGATCGTGAAGCACCTCGTCGAGCTCCATGGCGGCAGCATCACGGCCGAGAGTCGCGGCTCGGGGAAAGGCGCGACGTTCGTGGTCAGCCTTCCTCTGCGCGCCGTCCGCGAGGTCGACGGTCCAGGTGAGCCTTCGCCCGCCAACCACGGCCCCGAGCGACGAGCACCGGACGTCTCACTCCAGGGCATCAAGGTGCTCGTGGTCGACGACGAGCACGACGCACTGGACCTCCTGAAGGTCGTTCTCACCGGTGCGTCGGCGGAGGTGGTGATCGCCTCCTCCGCCGACGAGGGCGTCGCTCTCCTGAAGGACTCGCACCCGGACGTGATCGTCAGCGACATCGGGATGCCCGATCGTGACGGCTACGAGTTCATCCGGCAGGTACGTGGTCTGACCTCCGCCGGCGGCGGCAAGACCCCGGCGATCGCGCTGACGGCATTCGCCCGCTCGGAGGACCGGACGAGAGCGATGCTCGCGGGGTACCAGGTCCACGTGTCGAAGCCGATCGAGCCGCGCGAGCTGGTCGCGACGGTGAAGAGCCTCGCGGAGAGCCGCGTCGATCGCGGCGGCTGACGGCTCAGCGCGGCGAAGGCAACACCCACGGCGTCCCGCCGAAGCGCACGGGCTCGGCGGCGAGATCGACGGTCGGATCGACGAGGCGTACCGGCGGCCGGCCGTTGAGCGTCACGACGACGTCGGCGGTCACGCGCGGGCGCGGCTCTCCGCGCTGCTCGGCGTCGTCGGCGATCATCCGGGCGAAGGCGCGGATCATGTCGGGCTGGGTCGACATCATCTTCACCTGGAACGGCGTGAGGAACGCGCGGGCGCGGACCTCGCGCGACGCCCCCGTCCGCGGATCGGTCGCGGTGAGCTCCGCCGAGCCGGCCTTCTCGATCAGCATCACCCGCCAGGAGAACCGGTAACCGTCCTCCGTCCAGAGGACGTCGCCGGGGTAGAGGTGACTGCGCAGCGGATAGAGTACGTGGAAGACGGCCCACACGAGGGCGAGCGCGAAGGACCACCTCGGCATCCGCGCCGGACGCGCCGCGCGCTCCTCGTCGGCGGAGCCGATCCAGTGGGCCGGGAGGAGACGCCGCGGCCATGACGGCTCGAAGAAGACGAGCGTGAGCGCGATCATCACCCACGGGAACATCCCGATCTGGAAGAGGCGAGCGGTGACCACGTGGAAGAACACGACGCACGCGTAGCCGAACGGGCGCGTACGGCGTGACGGGAGGAGGAACGCGATCGAGAGGTCGAACGCGGCGCCGACCCAGCTCATCACGTACGCGGTCTCGGGCCATCGGAGGATCGGTCCGAGCAGCGGGAAGTCGCCGTTCGCTGCGAGCCAGATCCGGAGCGGCATCGCGTGGAGGAGCCAGTCGGTCTCGAGCTTCCCCACGCCGCCGTAGAAATAGACGAGCCCGATCTGGAAGCGGACGAGCCAGAGCACCCACGCGGGAACGCTCGCGGAAACATCCGAACGCCGGCGATCGATCGAGAGCGCCGTACCGAGCGGCAGCACCGTCGCGAGCCCGAGCAGGAGGCTCACCAGGTAGTAGTGATTGAGGTAGTTCGTCTTGTCGCACGCGTGCGCGTACGTGAAGAGCAGGCACGCGAGGCCCGCGCTCATGCGCGTGCGGAAGCCCACGGCGAGGCTCGCGGATGCTACCGCGAGCGCTGCGTAGACGAAGTACATCCCCTGCCCCGGCAGCGGCCGGACGAGCTCGAGCCCCTCGTAGGCGAAGAAGTGCGTCGGGACGACGAACGCGTCGTGGATCCCGCCCTTCGCCCAGAAGCGGACGACAGCGGCGACGACGAGCGCGCCGAGCAGAAAGCGAAATACGCCGAGCGACGCCGCGTCGACCGGTGCCCACGCACGCGCAACGAAGCGCTTCGAGAACGACGGGGCCTCGTCCAGAGCGGCCGGCGCGAGCGACGGGGCCGCCGCGGCCATTCAGTCTCCGTCCGTGACGTTGAACCCGACGCTCGTGCCGAGCGCGCCCGCGACCTCACTCGTGAGGCACCGCTTCACCTCCCGAACGGCGGCGTGCGCGGCGACGACGGAATCGCGTCGCTCGACGACGGCGGTACGGAGCGGACCGGGGATCGCGCGCACCGCCTCCTTCGCCTTGGCGAGATCGGAGCGCATGCGCGTGTCGGTGCTCGGGCTGCGCTCGGCGACGGCGTCGGCGAGCGGCAACCCGGCGGCGTCGCCTCGACGGCCGAAGTACACCATCTCGATCCCGTCGAGGACGGCGAGGATGTCCTCGATCGAGGCGTCGCTCCGCGGTGACTCGATGAGCGCGGGAGCGGGCACCGCAGGGGTCTTGTCGATGCCGAGGGGCTTGGCGAGACGGACGGCGATGAGCACCTCGGCGGCAGCGATGAGCGCGTTCACCACGGCATCCACGCCCTGACGCTCCGACGTGTAGACGGAGCTGCCTCGCCCGGCGCGAGCAAGCTGATCGCCGTATGCGGTCGGCCCCTGCGTCCAGGCCGCGAGCACCGCGTCGATCTTCGTCCGGAGATCGCTGGCGAGGAGCTTCGCGAGGGCACCGCGCCGGCGCTCGTTCGTCTGGAAGGCCTCGAGGATCGTGGCGTCGTCCTTCGACGGATCGAAGAGCAACACCTCGAGCCCGCCGAAGCCGCGCTGGTTCGCGCCCAGCTTCGCGACGTCTTCGGCGACGAGCGGCGCCGTACCGGCGACGAGCGCCTCGACCTTCGCGACGTCGGCGGCGGAGTCGATCACACCGCCGGTGAGCGCGAGGTCGTCGGCCGGACCGAAGAGGAAGCCGTCGGTCACCTTCCACGCAGCGCGAGCCTTCTTCCACGCAGCACGCGCAGCCGAGAGCGACTCGGCGGAGGGAGCGTCCGAGAGCGGTGCAACCGCTTCGTCGAGCGCCTTCGCCTGGAGCGCCGCCTCCGTGTATGCCGGCACGATCACGACCGCTACGATCTCAGCGAGGATCTTTCCGCGATCGGGCGGGTCGACTCCCTCGCGACGGCACGCAGCGACGGCGCCCGATCCGAGCCCGAGCGCACCGAAGGCCGAGACGAGCGAGGCGAACGAGATCAAAGCATCACGACGACCGAGCATGCGGGACATCAGAGGGACTCCAAGAAGGCGATGAGCGCATCGCGATCGGCCTTCGGCATCGCGACGAAGAGCTCGCGCGATCGCGCGGCCTCTCCGCCGTGCCAGAGGATGGCCTCGGCGAACCCGCGCGCCCTGCCGTCGTGCAAGAAGTAGGAGTGGCGGTTCACCTTTTGGACGAGACCGATACCCCAGAGCGGAGGCGTCCGCCACTCGGTGCCGGACGCCTCGAAGTCGGGTCGACCGTCGGCGAGCTCCGGCCCCATGTCGTGCAGGAGCAGATCGGTGAACGGGTGGATGAGCTGTCGCGAGAGCTCCGGGAACTCGGCAACGGTCCCGGTCTCGAGCGTCGGGACATGGCAGCCCGCGCAGCGCGCGGTCTCGAAGAGCCTGCGGCCACGGCGGACTTCGGGCGCCTCGACGTTGCGCCGTCCCGGAACCGCGAGCGTCTGCGTGTAGTAGGTGACCTGGTCGAAGAGGACGTCGCGCAGCTGCGGCGTCGGTCCCGTCGGCGCTGCGAGGCACTTCTCCTGGCTCGGCGTGCACGCCTCGTCCGGGAACATCTGCGACGTGATCCCCATGTCGCCGGCGAACGCCGCGGCGTTCTGCTGGCGGAGGTTCGGCTGGTTCGCCTTCCACCCGAAGCGCCCGAGCACGTGCGTGCGCCGCTCGACGTCCCAGACGCGATTCGGACGTCCCGAGATCCCGTCTCCATCGCGGTCGTCGGGGTCGGCGAGACCGAGGATCGTCTCCTCCGGCACCGCCTCGAGCAGCCCGAGGCCTACGAGGAAGGGCGCGGTGCGAGGCGAGAGCTGCACCTCGGGGTGGAGCGGGCCGTAGCCGAGCTTTTCGATCGTGTACGAAGGCCGCCGGAGCGAGTACGACGTGCCGTCGGCGAACTGACCGGGCACCTCGACGTACGCGATGCGGGTGAGGCCCTCGGCGGGGACACCGAGGATCCCGTTCTCCTGGAGCTGGTCGCCGTACGCCGGCTCGGGCATCGGCCCGCCCTCCGCTGTGCGACCAGGCACACTGAGACGCACGAGCATCGAGAGCAGCGCCTCGTTCGGCTCCTCCGGCGGACGCCCGCGCCCGTCCTTGAAGTGGCAGGCCGAGCAGTTCGCCGCGTTGAAGAGCGGGCCGAGGCCGTCGAAGTCCGCGACCGACGCCGGCGCCGTCACCCAGCCCCGATTGAAGATCGCGTTGCCGAGGAAGAAGTCGTCGCGACGGCTGCCGTGCAGGTTCGCGAGCGGCCGCGCGAACGCGTCTCGGGTCGTATCGAAGACGGTCGCATCGCCGCCGGAGCGGGCATCGTCGATCGGCAGCACGTCGGTATCGGGATCGACGCAGGCTGCTCCGAGCGCGGCAGTGAGCACGACGGCGAAGAGAGCGAGCCCCCCCGGGCGGAGCGCACACCCCGCACGACGACCCCTTGCGTTCTTCTGCGCTTCCACGTGCTCTTCCGCCTCTCTCTGCCGCCTGCGCCGTTCGATATCACGTGCCGCCACGAGGGCGACGCCGCTCAGAGCGTCTCGCTCGGCTCCTCGAGCTTGAACTCGACGCCGAGCTTCTGACCGATCTGGATGATCGTCGGAGCGGTCTTCCTGATCGCCTGGATCGCCTTGAGCACGTTGTCTCGCTCGGGCGTCCCGTCCGCGGCGTCGATCGCGAAGTCGAAGGGCACCGCCTGCAGCGCATTCACCGCCGCGAGCGCCGCATCGAGCTCGCTCTTCATCTGCGCGTCGAGCGCCGGGTCGACGGCCTTGACGAGCTCGTCGAGGCCGGGGCCGTCCGTGGAGCCGTACTTTCCGAGGTAGACGTTCTGGATCCCGACGAAGTTGCCGAGGATGTCCGCGTTCGTCGTGTCGCTGAAACAGGAGTGCTCGTCCTCCTGTCCGCGGTTCTTGTAGGCGACGGTCATGCGCTCGCCGGAGAGCTCGGCGTTTGCCATCGAGCCCATCCCCGTGAGCATCTTCGTCACGGCATCCTTCGGATCGGCGACGAACGTCTTGGCGTAGTTGTCCTTGCCGGGCTCCCAGGCGGCGGCGACCTGCTCGAGGTCCTCGACGAGGATCTCGGCCACGAGCTTCAGATACTGCCCACGGCGCTCCTGGTTCTTCGCGGTGCCGCCGCTCGTGACGTAGTCGGTGAAGGGGCGCTGGCCGGCGGTCTTCAGCTTCGGGTCCTCGTCGTCCTGGCCCCAGAGCAGGAACTCGATCGCGTGGTAGCCGGTCGAGATGTTCTTCTCGCCGCCCTTCTCGTTCTCACCGCGAATCACGTCCTTCGTGAGGTCCGCGACGAGCTCGGGGTGATTGATGATGCCGGCGTCCTCGTCGTCGCGCGTGTAGTCGATGAAGTTCTCGTCGAGCGGCCACGCGTTGATCGCACCTTCGGGCCCGGTCTCCTCGTCGTCGATCGGCCCGCCGTAGAAGCGGTAGACCTCGCTCGGGCCGTACGGGAGCCGCGCCGCGACCCAGGCGTCCTTTGCCGCCTGCTGCGTCGCCGCCGAGGGGGTGGCAACGAACGCATCGACCGCCGTCTTCAGCGCGCGCGCCTTGTCGAGGATCTCGGAGTAGTTCGCGTGGACGTTCTTCGCGTACTGCTCCGCGACGGGGGACGCATTCGCGAGGGGGTCGGCCTTGGTACCGGTCCCGCCCTCATTGGTGTCGTCGCTGCACGCTCCGAGGAGGACGAGCGAGAGGACCGAGACCGAAAGCGTCGAGCGGAAGAGAGTGCGGGACATTCAAAGACTCCTTTGAGGACTGGCCATATAGCAGATGAAAGTCATTTTCAACAATCGCCCGCCGGCACGGGGCGTGTCTCCGACGACGCGTTGCGGGTGAGGTGAGACGAGGCGACGAAACGAACGATCACGACGGGCTCGTCTCCGAGCCGGCAGCCGCGACGAGCCGGTCGACGAGGTGGTGCCGTATCCAGGTCACCGCCTCGGCGCTCGGAAGCGTCACGTCATGCTCGCTCCGCAGCACGGCCGAGAGCTCCTGGTACGTCGCGCACCGCGCCTTCCATCCACGCGATGGGAACGCCTCGAACTTCCCGGCGGTGAGCCGTGACGGTGTGAGGATCGAGATCTGCGCGATCGGGTGCCAGAGCTGCACGTGCCAGAGCCCGCGCGGCACGAAGAACTCGAAGGCGCTGCCCGTAGAGACACGGACCTCCCATCCTCCGAGAAGGATCACGGCCTCGCGATCGCACGGATCGTGGGGCACCGGCGGTCGCGAGGGAGCGGGCGGATCGGCGAGCGGAGCGAGCATCACGGCTTGACAGGACCTCCTCCCTCCTGTCTTATTGAAAACGACTTTCAATATCAAGAGAGGTTCGTCATGAATGACTCCTGCCGCCCGCAGAAAGCGCTGCTCGCCGAAGGTCCCTTCTGCAAGGTCGAGGCTTGCGACTGCGGGACGATGCACGTCTCCCTCGGTCCGATCACGCTTCGACTGCGCGCCGACGTCGTCGAGAGCATCTGGGGCACGCTCGGTGAAGCGCTCGTGCGGTTCGGACGTGCGTCGCGACGGCGGAGCCAGCTCGAGCGGGAGCGCCTCTCGTGACGCTCCGGCGGCGTGGCTCGCGCCGCTTGCGCGTCGGGCCCCTCGACGGCGGATCGTGAGCGAGGCGGCGTGATGAAGCGCGGCGGGCGATCCAGAGCGTGGCTCGAGGTCCACGATCGACGGCGGCTCGGAGAGCGTCGCAGCTCGAGCGCACGCACGACGCGTTCGCACGAGCGCCCGCCCGCGCCACGCACCCAACGACGTTCGGGGACGTTCATCGTCCCCGTGCACGCGCTGGATGGGCCGAGGCGCGCCGGGCCGTCGGAGGAGATCCTGCTGGTGAGCGCAGGGGGGATCGGGCTCGTCGTGTTCCCGCTCGCGGGCGCCGCACTCCTCGGGCACGTCCTCCCGCCGCTCGGCTTCCTGGTCCTCGCGACGATCGCAGCGGCGCTCGTCTTCGGCTCCGTCACGAGGCTCGAACCGCCGGCGGCCTGATCGCAGGCCCCCCACGACGAACGCACCTGGGGCCCGACCGCGCCGGCGGCCTGGAAGTCCGCGGGTCGACAGCAATCGCAGCTGCACTCTTGACCCGAAATTGACTTTCAATATCATGGCTAAACGTGGTCCATCCCCTCCAAGAGCTCGCGCACGATCACCGAGAGCTGAGCGGCCTGCTCCTCGCGGTGCGTGATGCGCTCGCGCGTATCGAACGAGGTCAATCGAAGCTCGATGACGAGCTCCACGAGATCCGCGACGGCATCGAGGTGTTCCGCGAGGCACTGCTCGAACACTTCGCCCGTGAGCAGGAGGGGCTATTGCCCTTCGTGCTCACGCGGCTCCCGAACGTCGACAAGCGGGTCGATCAGCTCATCACGGAGCACGATCACATCGCAGAGGTCCTCACCACGCTCGTGAAGGCGCTCGGCGGCGTCGACGCCGGCGGGGAGCTGACGACCTTTCGCGCAGCGCTCGCTCGCTTCGAGGAGCTCTACGCGTCGCACTCGAAAGCCGAGCTCGCCTTCCTCGCGGAGGTCGCCGACGCGCTCACGACCGATCCGGCCGCGACCGAACAGCTCCGCGCGCTCCTCGACGAGCCCTGAGCCAACGTCATCCCGAGCGCTTCGCCCGGACGTGCAGGCTTCGACGATCCCGAGAGCGCCGCGTGCTCGCCGTGAGCCGGAGCCCGCCGCGAGCCGCAGCCCGCCGTGAGCACGCGCCTCACTGATTCGGGAGCTTCCCCTTCAGCTGGCGCACCTCGTTCTGCGCCTCACGGTGGTGCGGGTTCGCCGAGAGCAGCTCGTTGAAGTCGTTGAGGGCCTCGAGGAGACGGTTCGTCCGGACGAGGAGCTTGCCACGATAGAAGAGCGCCTTCTCGTTCGAGGGATCCTCGATGAGGACCTTCGACATCGTGCGGATCGCCTCGTCCACCGCCACGCCCGCGCCGCCGAGCGCGCGGATCCACGCGTGCAGCGTCATGTAGTCAGCCTGCGTCGGGTCGGCCGCGATGGCCTTCTTGACGTGCTCCTCCGCGGCCGCGAGGTCGTTGCGCTGGAGGGCGCCTTCGGCGAGCCGGAAGCTCGACATCGCCTCGAGCGCAGCCTCGGCGTCGGCGAGCCCGTCATCGCCGATCTCGATCGCGCTCCCCTTCGAGATGACCGCGCCGATGTCGACCGGCATGCGCTTGCCGGTCACGTCGTCCGAGAAATCGTCGTCCGCGGCGGGCGCAGGCGCCATGCCCTTCACGGTGGTCGCGACCGTCGATGCCGCCGATGCGGCGCCCGTTGCCTTGCCAGCGAACGGCCTGGGATCGCTCGGCGGCATGGCGAACGGCGGGTTCGGAGCCGTCTTCAGCGGGTCGGCCCCGGTGACGCTCGACTTCGCGCCCGGCGGCATCGGCGCGTTCGTCCTTGCGCCCGGCGGAAGCACGGGCGGCGTCGGACGCGCGTTGCTCGAGGGCACCGGCGCCTTCGGCGGAGGCGGGCGCGCGATGTTGCCACCGACCGGCGGAGGCTTCGGCACTCGCTTGCCCATGAGCTCCTGGAGCGAGGGCGCCGGACGCGCGATCGTCTTGGCGTCGTCCGGCGGAACCGACGCGCGCGACACGGGCACGCGCGACACGGGCACTGGTGAGGCATCGGCCGGCGGAACCGCCCCGCCGATCCCGGGTTGCCGTGACGACGCCGGCGGTCCGCGGAGCTCGGAAGGAGCGCCCGCGTGGAGCCCGACCATGGTCGCCTTCTTCGTCGAGATCGGGCGGATCTGCGGTGCGACTGGACGCGCGCCTCCGGGCGGCCCTGCCGGTCGGGCCACAGGAGTGGGCGCTCGGCTCGAGCTCGGCGGAGCAGCAGCTCGCATCGGCGCAGAGGATGCCCCGATCTTGCCGGGCGCGCTCGACATCGGACCGCGCGGCGTCTCGGGCGGCGGAAGCGTCCCCGCGGCCACCGGCTTCGCCGCCGGCGGCGGGATCGATGCCGCCGCCAGCCGCGCGCCCGATGACATCGGCGCCGGCGACGAAGGGCCACTCGACGGATACCCCGCCGGCGCCTTCGAACCAGGCGTGGCACCGGTTCCTGAAGGAGGCCCGACGCTCCGCCACGCCGCTCCGCGCGCGGCCATCGGCCCCTTCTTCTGCCCCTTGAAGGCGAACTGCCGCGTGACGGCCAGCGAATAAACGAGCGAGGAGACCACCTCCTCGTCGGCGAGGTTCTGCTTGAAGAGCTGCGGGAGCGCCATGCTCTCCGCGCGAACCGCGTCGAGCACCGTCTGCTCCTCCGGGAGCAACGCGAGGTTCGAGAGATCGGAGTCGGAGTGGATCGCGAGGGGGTGCTTTCCGATCCGATTGAGCGTCGCCCGAACGCGTGCGCGATCGGTCCAGTGACGAACGCTCGCGAGGATCGGGTTCAGTGGATGACTGACGCCGACCTCGCCGCCCCAGCCCTCGAGCAGGTCGACGTCGCGGTAATACGCGTACTGGATCTCGGGAGCGAGATTGGCGACATGCGCGATCTTGCGGAGGATCTGTCCTTCGAGGCTCCACGCGAGCGCCTCACGCGAGACGAGGTCATGCCCGACGAGGTATTCGCCGAGGAGGATCCCGAGACGCCGCGCGCCTTCGACCGCCTGCTCGAGCGACCTCCCCTCCAGCACGCCGTCTTCGACGAGCACCTCACCGAGAAGCGCCACAGTCTCGGACAAGCGGACCTTCGCCGGGACGCCGTTGACGAAGTAGATCGTGTCGTCGTTGCCGGCGCGACCGGCCACGTTCGTCCCCTCGAAGATCACGCTCCCGGTGAGCGCGTGATCGAGCATGTACACGAGCACGTGCGGGAGCGGCGTCGCCGCGAGGTTGCCGCGCGCGGTGGGCTCGCGCGACGGAGTAGACCTCAGACGCGGGAGGGGAGCGCCGTCGAGACCTTGCTGCTGGACGACGGTGCGGTCCGGACGGTCGACTTCGCGCGGCGGGATCGACGGCGGACGAAGCGAGTCGTTGATCATCCGGCCCATCGCCTCGGCGACGGCGGACGGGCTCGATCCGAGCGACGGCATCGACGCGCTCGCGGGATGTTCTCCCGACACGCCCGAGTCGCCCTGCCCCGTATGCTCCTGCGCGCCGGCGTCTCCCCACGACGCGTACTGATCGGCGTACTGGTCGGAGACGCTCCGGTTCGCGCCCGGCGGAGTCGTCATCGAGAGCACCGGCGAGAGCGGCGACAGCGGTGCGGGCGGCGGACTGGCCGGGAGCGGCGCAGGCGGGACGCTCAGGGCGACGTCTTCGTTCGACTCCGGGTCGTCACCGAACGGCTGTGGCCCGGTCTCGAGGCCCTTCCGCCAGCCGTCGACCCCGAGGACCCGAAGGACGGTACGCCGCGGATCCTGCGCGAGATCGATCTCCACGGGCTGCGGGTACTGCTGGCCGTTCGCATCGGCGATGACGGCGACGCAGGGCCGCTCGCCGAGCCCCTTCGTCCCACGCGTCACCTCCGCGACCTCGCCGGTCGACAGCTGCACCATGGTCCCGAGCGGGAGCAGACCGAGCGCCGACACGAGCATGCGGAGGACCGTGCGGTCCTGCGCGTCGGTCAGCTCGTTCGCGAGCGTCGCGACGGCGTAGTCCGTCGTCGGCGGCGGGAGCCCCGGCTCCGGCGTGAGGAGATCGTTGTACCGCCGCGCCACCGCGATGATCGACGCGTGGAACGTCGGCGTGCGCGCGCCCCAGTACACCGGCCCGAGCCATGTCCTGCGGCGGAGCCACAATGCCTCGAACGTCAGCACCGTGCGCGTGATCGACGGCTCGTTCACGCGCCCGAGCGCGGTGAGGACCGCCGCGGCGCCCGCAGCGAGCCGGTCCTCCTGATCCTCCGAGAGCGTCGACGGCCCGGCCATCCCCGGCATCGGCGAGCCACCGGCCCCCGCGAGCGCCAGCGCGCGCGGACGCGCGACGTCGTGCATCATCGCCGCCATCGCGATCTGCGCGAGGGTCGTGCGCTCCTGGATCGTCTCGCGCGCGATCGAGACTGCGAGGATCGCCGTGTTCACAGCGCGCCCAGCCTCGTCGTAGTTGGCGTTGCGGACCTCGGTGACCCCGAGGAACGACGCCGTCGACGCGTCGGACAGATCCACGAGGCTCTGCGCGATGCGCTTGATGCGTCGCGGGAGGACGTAGCGGCTCGCCGAGAGGTCCTCGAAGAAGCGCCGCATGATGACGACCGCGGACGCGTATGCGCGGACGATGCGCTCATCGGGCGTGAGGTTCTCGAGCTCGATCCCGCGGAGACGCGCGGCATCGGCGACCCGACGTAGGTGCATCTTCGGCGGGATCCGGATCTGGGAGGCGTTCCCGGTCCGGTGATAGAGCGAGATCTGCTCGGCGAAGGCGTTCAGATCTTCGCGCGTGATGTCGCGCGAGATGTGGAGCTCCGAGCCGCCGAGGCGCTCGAGGAGATCGCCGAGCTCGGCGGCCGCCTCGTACGCGCCTCGATTGCCCTTGAGGAGCTGCCCGGCGACGAACGTCGCCTTGTCGGCGAAGAGCACGCTCACGTTCGAGCCGGAGCGAAGGCAGTACTCTCCGACGATCTGGTGCGTCTGCTCGAGCTGACGGAGGAACGCCTGGTTGCCCAGGTCGTGCATCTGCGCGAGCTTCGTGAGGCGGTAGATTGCGACGACGACGCCGGCACCAAGCTCGCGCGCGTGCTCGCGGCGGACGAGCTCGCCCGCGTCGTTCGTCACGATGTCGAGCCGCATCGTCATGCGGTGGCGCTCCCTTGCGGCTGCGCGAGGCGCAAGCCGATACGCTTCGCCGCGTTTGCGGCCGCCATCCGGGTTTCATCCGATACGCCCCAACGTGCGTTCGCGATCTCCTGGAGCGCCATCGCCGTCGGACGCGATCGCGACAGCTCACCGAGCAGCTCGGCCGCCATCGCACGCGTCGCCTCGCGCTCATCACTGGTGAGCACGCCGCCCTTCTTCGCGACATCGAGCAGGATGGGCTCCCCTCGCTCGGGCGAAAGCATCACGCACGCGCGAAGGAGCTCGCGTCGTTCGTCCGCCCCGAGCTCGTTGAAGGACTTCGCGCCGATGATGCGCGACACCGTCGGCCACGCGTTCCGCATGCCGTAGCGCGTGCTCGTACGGAGCGCCGCCATGCGGACCAGCGCCGACGAGTTGTCGAGCAGCGCGCTGAGCTCCTGCTGTGCGTGCTCCGGGGACGGCGCGATCAGCACCCGGGCCTCGACTCGGACATTGACGTCCTCGCTCTGCTGCGCGAGCTGCCCCAGCACCTGGCGCGCGGGCGGCGTCCCCATGCGCCCGAGGAGCTGCACGATGTACGCGGCCGTATCGGGGTCCGCCCCCACGACGGCCTGACCGAGCTCGGACTCGCGCCCGGAGACGTACCGTTCGATGTACGAGGCGAGGAGGCTGCGAAGCGCAGGCTGCGATACCTCGCGGAGGCACGCGAGGACGGTCGAGTACTCGTTCGCCGAGAGGCCGGGGAGCACCAGCCCGAAGCTGTCGATGTCGCTGCCCGGATCTTCGCGGAGGCGCTTCAGCACGATCTCCAGCGTCTCGCCGCCGAACATCGCGTTCGTCAGCGCGGCGGCGAGCTTGCTCTGGTTCTCGGCCCCCTGCACCCGTGCCCGAAGGCGCTCGATGACGGCGAGGTTGATCTGGACGGCCACGCTCAGCCGGCCTGCCACGACCAGGTCGGCGGCAGAGCGACGGAGCGACGCGAGGACGAGCGGCGCGTCACGATGCGCCGCCGAGTCGAGGTAGCCCTCGACGAGCGCGTCGACGAAGCGCTCCGCCCATGCCTCGTTCGAGATGTCGAAGTGAGGAGCGAGGTGCTGGCGCGCGGCATCATCGAGCGCGAACGGCGAGCGCTCCTTCTTCTTTCCGAGCGCGGCGTCGTCGGTCGAGAGCGCCATCGCCTGCATCTCGAGGCGGTTCATCTGGTTCTGCTGCGCGGCCTGCTCGGCGAGGCTCTCGATCTGGTCCGCCTCGCCGTAGAACTGCTCGCGCTCGGTGGCGTCGCCCTCGGCGAACGCGTCGACGCACTCCCACTTCACGTGGGGCATCGCCTTCTCCCAGAGCGCGGCCGCGAGATCGTCCTCGGGAGGGAGATCGCGCCCCGGATCGAGGAGGCAGAGCGCGAAGAGCTCGCGCATCTCGTCGAGCGTCACCCCGGGCTCGACGCGCAGCGCGCGGATCCCGCAGGCGAAGAGGTTGTACGGGATCGCGTCGAACGGCGCCGTGGGCTCCCAGACCGTATGCCCGAGCGTCATGAACGAGTACGGCCGCAGGGTCCACTGGACGAGGCCGGGCTGCTGCTTCAACGCTTCGACGAACGCGTCGTAGGCGAGGCGGAGCGTGCGGTCGGTCGCCGGGTGCGACCATCCGAGCTGCCTGACGCTCGGAAAGAGGCGATCGAAGTGCTTCATCAGGTCGCGCAGCGCCTGGACGCGAGGATCGGACTCGTGGGTGTCGAGCCCGGGCTGCGCCTCACGCTGCGCTGCAGGCGGCGCGGTCGGCGCGAATCCACCGAGGAGCGGATCGAACGACGGGGTGAGCTGCGGGACCTGTGCCTGCGCGGCGACGCCCGGCGGCGGCGCGGTCATCCCGCCGAGCGACGGCTTCGGCGCGAGCGGCGCGGCCGCTGGAGCGACGGGAGGCGGGCCGACGTGCGAGACCTGCTTCGGAGCCGCCGCCGGCTGCGGCGGTGTCGGCACGGGTGCGGGAGCGGCCGCATGCGCCTGTCCCTGCAGCTGCGCCAGCATCTCGGGCGCCGGCGGAGCAACGACCTCGTGCGGGCGTGGAGCTGGACGCCCCACGAGCGGCACCACGCCCTGACCGGGCATGAGCTCGAGGAGCGCCTTCTGCATCTCCCGCGCATCCTGGAACCGATTGCGTCGATCCCAGGCGAGCGACTTGTCGATCACCTTGATCAGCTCGATCGGCAGCTGCGGAGCGAGACGGGCAACCGACGGGACCGGCTTCGTCGCCGCCATCACGAGCGCTTCCTGCTCGGTGCGGCCGTTGTTGATGCGGTGCCCGGTGATCAACGCGTGCATCATCGCGCCGACCGAGAAGAGGTCGGCGCGTCCGTCGAGCTGATCGACGAGGCCCATCGCCTGCTCGGGAGACATGTACGCGGGCGTGCCGAGCGCGGTTCCGGTCGCCGTCCGCTCGCTGGTGGCGTCACGCATCTGGGCAACGCCGAAGTCGAGCACGCGGATCTCGTCTTCCTTCAGGATGAAGATGTTGGCCGGCTTGAGGTCGCGGTGGATGACCTTGATGGCATGGCACGACGCGAGGCAGTCGAGGACGCGCTCGCAGATCTGGAGGACGCGCCCCGCCGGCATCGTGCGGCCGCTCTTCTTCCAGGCGTCGCGGACCGTCTCGCCCTCGAGCAGCTCCATGATCAGGAACGGCTCGCCGCCCTCGGTCACGTCGTCGTCGAGCACCTGGACGGTGGCGCCGTGGTTGACCTTGTTCGAGACGTACGCCTCACGAAGGAAGCGCTCGCAGATCGCCTTCTCGCGGGCGAAGTCGGTGTGGAGGATCTTCAGCGCCGCACGCTGGCCGTTGCGGTGGGAGGCGGCGTAGACGGCGGCCATACCGCCGACGCCGAGCAAGGACTCGATCTTCCACTTGCCCTTGATGACACTACCGACCCTTGCGTTGGGTCCGCCGTCGTCACCACCTTTGGACTTCTGGTTGGCCACCGCGCTCAGCGCTCCCAAGAACTCGCCCTTCGGGGCGCCCCCACCTCTCCGCGGTCAGGGACAGCGGAGCAACGAAACGACTCGTGAACCGAGCGCCCTCGACTCGCTCATCTGGAAGAATATCGACGTCTGCGACCCGAGAACACCCCCATCCGACGGAGTGGTGGAAAGGACGAGCCCGCCGTGGCTCCTGGGGGCCGGTAGTCCTCAGGCCACCTCGAAAGCCGGCCCGGAGCCGGTATTTCAGCGCGTGCCGCTCAGGTAGCAGGGTGTGGGCCTGGTCAGTCCGGGACGATCGTGGGCTCGCGGACGACCGCGACGACCGCCGCCGCCGCGAGGACGCCGAGCACCGGGACGACCGCCGGCGGCACCACACCGAACGCAATGCCGAGCGCGCCGAGGGCCTGGGCAAGGCCGCCCACGACCATCGCCATGCGCGCGCGATCGCGGCAGGCGCGAGGGATCGTCAGCGAGAGCGCAGCATCGCGAACGTCGTCCGACGCGAGCGCGACTCCCCATTCGCCCGGCGCCGAGCCCGCCGCTTCCATGGCGACCGAGACGTCGGCTGCGCCGAGCGCGCCGTCGTCGGTCGACGCGTGACCGAGCGCGGCGACGATCCGTCCGCCGTCGGCGAGGGCGCGGACCTCGGCGCCTCGGTCGACGGGGAGGATCTCCGGGCGTACGTGCTCGATGTCGAGCGCGCGCGCGATGGTCTCGCAGGTGTCGCGTGCCTCTCCACTCAGGAGCACGGGCTCGACCCGTGCATCATGCAACCTCTGGACGGCCGCCCGGGCGCCGGGGCGAAGACCGTCCTGGAGCGCGAGGAGACCGACGAGCCGACCGCCGACCGCGACCAGGAGGACCGAGCGCCCTTCGGCCTCGAGCTGGGATGTCCGCGTATCGGCGATCGCGACGCTCACCCGCTCCTGGAGGAGGAAGGCGCGGCTTCCGACGATGACGCGATCGCCGTTCGCTGCCAGAGCCGTGACACCGAGGCCGGAGTGCCCGAGGGCGCTCCGCACGTTGTCGGGACGCACGCCGCGCGCTCTCGCCTCGCGGAGGATCGCCGACGCGAAGGGATGCGTCGACGACATCTCCGCGCCGGCCGCGATCGCGAGGACACGGGCGATGTCGCTCTCGTCCTTGGCCCCCGGCGATTTGCCGAGATACTTCGCGAGTGACGGCGTGGGCGAGCGAAGCCAGCCCTTCGACGAGACGCCCTCCTTCGTGATCGCCTCCACGGCGACGATCTCCGGCTCGCCGAGCAGGACCGTTCCCCGCGAGCAGAGGACGGCGACGTCGGCGCGCGCTGCAGCGTCGAACGCCTCCGCGTCCTTGTAGACGATGCCACGCCGCTGCGCCGCCGCGTGACCACGAGCATGCGCGAGCGCCGCCGCCGACACCGCCGTGGCGGCAGCGAGCGTGTAGCCTCCGCCGCACGCAGCGATAGCGACGTCGAGCCACGATCCGTTGTTGGCATAGACGGCGCCGGCCACGAGGACGCTCGCGGCGGGCGCGCCCCGCTCCACGAACCGCCGGACGAACGCAGGGAGCGGCGCAGTCGCCTCGATCAGCCTCGCGGCAGGGTCATTCCGCGACGATGCCGACTGCGAGAGCCGCAGCCATGCGCGCTCGCCACCCGAGAACGTCGCGTTGACGCGAAGCCGTCCCGAGACGACGACCGCGCCGGCGACGACCGCATGTCCCTCCGACTTTTGCACGAGCGACGGAGAGTCGAGCCACGGAGCGACCTCCGCCTGCCCTCCGGCAACGACGATCCCGTCGACGGGGATCGTCTCGCCAGCCTCGATGATGACCTGCTCGCCGGGCTTCACGAGGGAGGCATCGACCTCGACGGAGCTCTCTCCGCGCACGACGCGCGCGGTGACCGCGAGGCCCTTGCGCGTTCTCGCACGGGCAGCGAGCACGTCACGGCGCGCACGCGACAAGATGATGTCCACGGCCAGCGCCGACGCGGCAGCCAGCCCGACGAAGCTCGCGTGCGCCTCGGCGTGAGCACCGTGGAGCGCCGCGGAGATGGTCGCGACGACGGACGCCACGCCGATCGGCCCGAGCACGATCCAGGGAGAAGGCTCGCTCTGGTCGCGCGGACCGAGGATGCGATGCGCGAAGACGACGGCCGCCGCTGCAAGCGCGAGCGGAAGGCGCAACACCCCCGCCGACTCACCTGCGAGCGACACGACCGACGCGAGCACGCCGGCGAACACACCGACGACCGGCGCGACGGCACCGAGGCGCCGCGAGAAGCTGCTGCCATTCGCGGCCGCACGCTCGCGACGGGATGCCGGCTCGCTCGCAGGGACGGCCTCGACGTCGGTGACCGATGGCGAGCGAAGCGTCGAGGGGGACGCGTCGCGATCCCGATCGAGCTCGGGGGCGTGGTCGGAGGGGAGCTCGTCGGCCGAGTCACCTACCGCCTCGCGCGAAGACGCGTCGACGTCGTGCACCTGGGAAACGTCGCTGACCGGGGGTACCGCACGCACGCTCGGGGGCGTGGCGGTGCGCTCGTCGTCGGCGACGACGCGCTCGTCGTCACTGTCCTCGCCGGAGACGTCGTCAGCGAACGTGACGCTCGGCGATGGTAGGCGAAGCTCCGCCGTAGACGAGGCGCGCGACGCTACCGGCGGAAAGAACGGCGTCTCCTGCGCCGCGCGCTCCCGGCCCGAAGACGGTGCGCGCCCGGCGACCGCCCCGACGTCCTTCGAGGACTGCTCGCGTACACCGCTGATGACGACCGGCGGCTGCGCCGAGCGCGCCGCCGACGCGACCGGCGGAGGCTCGGCGGTCATCGCATCCAGCGACGGCCGGATCGACACCGCGTCGACGTAGGCGTTCTTGCAGTCGGCGTTGCAGAAGTAGCGAAACGCGCCGTCGAGAATCGCAACCTGCCCCGCGCGCAGCGAGTCGACCGGCTTGTCGCAAGCCGGGCACGACGCCGACGACGCTTCTCGCGTGGACGTGGGCGTGCTCGCTCGTGCGCGCGGATCCATCCGTCCCCAAGTGGCCCTGGAGACGCGCCGTGTCAAGAACGTCGCTGGGTGCGATGCGTCGGTGCGCGTGTGCGGGCTGAACGAAGGTTCTCTCCGTCGCCCGCTTCTTCGTCCGAGGCGGCGCGAGCCGGCGAGGTGATGCGATCAGCGCGCGAAGGTCGTGAGGACCTTGCGCACGGCGGCGACGCCCTCGGCGAGCTCGGACTCCGTCACGACGAGCGGCGGCGTGAAGCGGATCACCCGCTCGCCCGCCGCGGTGAGGAGCACGCCCGCGTCGGCGATCTTCGGGAGGATGTCGCGCACGACGAAGCCTTGCTTCAAGACGAGGCCGCGGAGGAGCCCCACGCCACGCTCTCCCTCGCACATTTCCGGCAGCTCGCGCGCGAGCTCCGAGAGCATCGCGCCGAGGCGGTCGCCCTTCGCCTTCGCGCCGGCGACGAGGCCCTCCTCTTCGAGGATCGACAGCACCGCCCTCGCCGCAGCGCTCGCGAACGGGTTGCCGCCGAACGTGGAGCCGTGGGTGCCGGGAGGCAACGCGCCGGCGAGCTCTTCCGTGGTGAGCATCGCGCCGATGGGACAGCCGCCGCCGAGGCCCTTCGCGAGCGACATCGCGTCCGGCCGGATCGACGTCGACTGGAAGCCGAACCAGTGACCGGTGCGGCCGATCCCGGTCTGCACCTCGTCGAGGAGGAGGAGCGCGCCGCGCTCGCTCGTGAGCGAACGGAGCGCCTCGAGGAAGCCCGACGGGGCAGGCAGGACACCGCCCTCGCCCTGCACCGGCTCCACGATGATCGCGGCGACGTCGTCACGAAGCTCTGCCTTCACCGCCTCGATGTCGCCGTAGGCCACGTGGGTCACGCCTTCGACGCCGCCGAATCCCTCACGGTACTTCGGCGTGCCGGTGAGGGAGACCGCGCCCATCGTCCGCCCGTGGAACGCGTTGTGGAAGGCGATGAAGCGGGTGCGCTTCGTGTCGCCCTTCGCGAAGAAGTGGCGACGGGCGAGCTTGAACATCGCCTCGTTCGCCTCGGCGCCCGAGTTGCAGAAGAACGCGCGCGCCATCCCGCTGCGCTCGCAGAGCTCGTCGGCGAGCAGCACGTTCTCCTCGTTGTAGAAATAGTTGGAGACGTGCATCACCCGCCCGGCCTGCTCGGCGAGCGTCGCGACGAGCTTCGGGTGCGCGTGGCCGACCGCGCACACGGCGACGCCGGCGGCGAGGTCGAGCCAGCGGCGTCCGTCGACGTCGAAGAGCTCGCAGCCCTTCCCTCGCGCGACCACGATCGGCGCGGGCTTGTAGTTGGGGTAGAGACGCTTCTGGGCGATTGCGAGGAGCTCGGCGCTCTTGGTGCTCATGGCGGTCCGGGAGGGTACTTTACGTGCCGCGCCCGCGTCAGGGACAAATGCGGGATCGGCGGGCGTGGCTCGGGCGTGGCTCATACCTCGAGGGTCACCCCGACCTGGTCTAGCCTGAAGATCCAGATTGTCGAAATCGGGGGTACCAGCGGTCCACCTCGACGCCGCCTCCGCACGCTCGATCGTCAGGATCGCAGCGCGATCAGCGTTCGCGCGATCTCGGCGAAGCCTTCGCCTCGCTCCGCTCGGGCGACGTAGCGCGGCAGAACGCTGAGCTTGGTGACGAACGCCCGCACGTTGGCGACGCCGAAGGTCGTCCGGAAGGCGGCGAAGCAGGCCGCATCGTTCGAGCTGTCTCCGACGAAAGCCCAGCGGTAGACGGCACGTCCAGGGTCCTCACCGAAGCGGTCGCGGAGAAAGCGGACCGCCCCCGACGCCTTGTCGTCACGCTCGAAGGAGGCGTGGAGGTGAACGCTCGAGCGCGTGGTCCGCGCGCCTTCGGCGACGACGAGACGCCCTAGCGCCTCGACCTGCTCCTCGGGGAGCTTCACCCGCTCGCCGATGTCCCACGCCACGTCCGAACGGCGACCGCGGACGTCGTCGGCGAGCTCGATCGCGGGCATCGCGACACGGACCTTCGCGACGAGCGCATCGAGCCGCGCGCGGCGCTCCTCGACCTCCGCAGGCGTGCCGTCCGGGATGACGCGCACGCCGTGGCCCTCACGCACGACGAAGACGGCGCCGTTCTCCGTCACCGCGCCGTCGAGCGGCCACTGGCGAACGAGCACCTCGGCCCATGCGCTCGGGCGCCCGGTCACGGCGACGAGCGGCAGCCCTGCATCGCGCAGGTCCCAGAGCGCGCCGTACGCGGCTCGCTCGAGCACGCCGTACGTGAGCACCGTGTCGTCGAGATCGAAGAGGAGGCCCGTGAGCCCGCGCGCTTCTTCGCGCCCGAGGGCCGCGAGCGGCCTCATCGTCGACTGCGCTCGGTCGGCTCGCGCCTCGTCATCGAGGCTCGATCCGCGCGACGAGCGCCTTCAAGTAGAGGCCCTCGCCGAATGCCGCCGGCACCGGATGGTCGGCGCCCTGGAACGCGCGCTCGACGACGAGGGCGCTCACGTTCGCACGCACGGCGCCCGTCGCAAGAGCGCGCGTGAGCGCGAAGAGATCGACCGCCGCGGAGCAGGAGCACAGGACGAGCAACCCTCCGGGCTTCGTCGCACGGCATCCGAGCTCGGCGAGCTTGGAGTACATCACGAGCGCTTGCTCACGCGCGCTCCGCGTGGGTGCGAGGCGAGGCGGGTCGACGATCGTGAGATCGTACGCGCCATGCGCGTCCTGCATCACCCGCCGCGCGTCAGCGCGCTCGAAGCGCATGCGATCGATGAGACCGTTCGCGCGGGCGTTCTCAGCGCCGATCTCGATCGCGAGCGCGCTCTCGTCCACGCTCGTCACTTCGGCGCCGGCGCGGGCAGCGGCGAGGCCGAACGCACCAACGTACGAATACGCATCGAGCACGCGCTTGGGTTTCGCATCGGCGCTCGGCGTGCCCGCGAGCACCTCGATTCGCCCACGGAGCTCGCGCTGATCGAAGTAGAAGCCGGTCTTCTGTCCGATCTCGAGCGGGATCGACCAGCGGAGACCGCGCTCGCTGAACTCGAATCGGTTCACGTCCACGGAGCCGCGGACGACACCGCTCGCCGGAACGAAGTGCTCCGCCTTCGCCGAGCCGGACGGTGTGCGGTCGACGATCGCGCGAGGCTGGAGCACCTGGCCGAGCGCCTCGAGGACCATCGCCTCCCGCTCCTTCATGCCGAACGTGAGGAACTGGACGGCGAGGACGTCCCCGAAGCGATCGACGATGAGCCCGGGGAGCTGGTCACCTTCCGCGTGGACGAGGCGGTAACCGGTCGTCTCGTCTCCGATTCCGAGCCCGAGCTGCGCGCGAGCCGCCACCGCACGCTCGAGGCGCGAGCGGAAGAACGCCGTGTCGATCGGGGTCGTCTCATCGCGGACGAGGAGGCGGACCGGGATCGCGGAGCCGGACGAGTAGAAGCCACGCCCGAGGAAATTGCCGCGAGGGTCGAGGACCTTCACCTCGTCCCCGCGCGTCGCGCCCTCCACGCGCTCGATCGCCTGCGCGTACACCCACGGGTGTCCTGCCCAGATCGGCTGGACATGCCCCGGCTTGAGCCGAACCGTTGCCAATGCTTTCACTTCTCTCCGCCTGTCCGGCACATGGCCGTTCAGGCGTCCTTTACACGAGATCGCTGAGGTCGGAGAGCTCAGCTTCGCAACGGCCGCCGTCCCCCGCCGAGAACCTGCTGTCGTGCACACGTGAACGAGAGGACACAGCCCGCTCGGGCGCCCCCGAAAACCGCTTGGATCCAGCGGTCCGCGGCTTCTTTCCCCGTGGCACCTCCATTGCTTTGCTACCATCCTCGACAGCGGTGGATGCGCCGCCGGTCCGGAGAGAAGACCCCTCTTCTCCGCGCTCCGACCGGCTCGACACTCCTCGGCTCGTCGTCCTCAAAGGCAGGGTTTCATGAGCACGATCTTCCGGCTTCGGGCGAAGCGAATCGCCGTCTCGCTCTCCTTCGCCTCCGCGCTCGCGGTGCCTGCCATCGCGCACGCCGACGAACCGAAGAAGGACTGCGAGCCCGGAAGCTGGTTCTGCGGGGAGACGAGCTCCGGCGGGAGCAAAGAGCTCCAGCCGCTCCCGGCCGAGAGCGCGCCGGTCGAGGCGAAGCCCGTCGAAAAGACTCCGCCGCCGCCGGTCGTCGTCTACCAACCGCCGCCTCCGACCGTGGTCGTGCAGCCGCGTGACGCTCCGCCCGCGTACTACTACGTGCCGAAGAAGGCTCCACCGAAGAAGGAGTGGGGCCTCAACCTCCACCTCGGCGGCGCGATGATGGGCAAGGGCCGCGACGGCAACGCCGGCATGGCAATGGCCGGCCTCGGCCTCCGCTTCCGTCCAATCCCGCAGGCGGCCATCGAGGGCGACATCGATTTCGCCGGCGGCCGTGACTACAACGGCTACCGCCGCGCCGAGACGGCGTTCACGCTCAACGGGCTCGTCTTCCTGAACCCGAAGAACACGACGCAGGTCTATCTCCTCGGCGGCTTCGGCTGGTCGGGGGCGCGCGCGATCGACGATCGCGAGGGCTTCGACAAGGTCGAGTACAACTACGGCTACTTCGGCGTCCAAGCCGGTATCGGCCTCGAGTTCCGCCTCTCGAAGGTCGTCGCGCTCAACGTCGACCTCCGCGGCCTCATCCGCGGCCGCGTCGACGACCACCGCCGCCGCCACCCCGAGTTCGTCTCGGGCGACGGCAAGTCGACCAACACGTCGGGTGCCGGCCTCCTCCAGGGCGGTCTCACCTTCTACTGGTGAGCCGCGGCCAGGAAGCGAGACGTGCCGCCGCGTAGGTGCGGCCAGCGAATGCACGCCCCGGACGAAGGACACTAGAATCGCTCCGTGTCCTTCGTTCGCAAGCGTCGCGGCGTCCTTCTCGCAGGAGCGAGCGGCCTCGTCTTCGCCGCCTCGACGCCGCCGACCGACTTCCAGTCTGGGATCCTGCTCGGGCTCGCGGGGTTCGCGCTCGCGCTGAAGCTGCCGGGACCGGAGGACGCGAAGAAGGTCGTCCGTGCAGGCGCGTCGCGCGGCTTCTTCTTCGGGCTCGCAGCGAACCTCGTCGCGCTTCGGTTCGTGCCCGAGGTGCTCGCGCGTTTCACGCCGCTGCCGGCGGTCGCGAACTGGCTCGCGCTCGTGCTCCTCTCGGCGGCGCAGGCGCTGCCTTGGGCGATCGGCGGCGCGCTCGCGGCGTGGCTCGCTCGTCCGAAGGACGGCGCGCAACGGCCAAAGGTGCCCGGCTTCCTCGCGTTCGGGGCCGGACTCTACGCAGTGACCTTCGTTCCCGCCGTGTTCCCGTGGACGCCCGCCGGAGGCCTCGCGCACTGGCCGGTCCTGCTCCAGACCGCAGAGCTCGTCGGAGAGCGCGGGACGACCTTCCTCGTCGCGAGCGCGTGCGGGCTCGTCGCCGACGGCATCGCGCAGACGAGCCGCGGCGGAGCGCGAGCGCGAGCGAGACCGCTCGTGTTCGCGGCCGCCCTCTTCGGCCTGCTCGCGATCTACGGCACGCTCCGGATGCGCGCCGTCGAAGCAGCGCGCGCCGGCGCTCCGCGGGCGACGGTCGCGCTCCTCCAGCCGGACTTCGACGCGACGTTCCGGTGGGAAGAACATCGAGCGACGCTGATGATGGATCGCCTGAGCGCGCTGACGAAACGCGCGGAGGAGAGCGGCGCCATCCTCACGGTGTGGCCCGAGTCGGCGTACCCGTACACGCTCGCGCACGGAGTGAAGAGCTCGCCTCACGGCAATCGCGCAGTGCTTCAGCAAGGCGTGCGCGGCCCCGTGCTCACGGGCGCCTACCTCACGAAGGGAGGAGGCCTCGGGACGAACTCGGCGATCCTCGTCCTTCCGAACGGCTCGATCGGTCCGTCGTACGACAAGCGTCACCTGCTTTGGTTCGGCGAGACCGTGCCCTTCGCGGACACGTTCCCGATCCTTCGCCAGATCTTTGCGCGCGGCACGGGACTCGCGCCCGGCACCGAGAGCGTGGCGCTCCGAACGGGCCCGATCGTCGCGACGGTCCTCAACTGCTACGAGGACACGCTCCCGCAGGCCGGACGCGAGGCGATGGAGGAGCGACCGAATCTGCTCGTCAACGTGACGAACGACGCGTGGTTCGCTGGCAGCGCCGAGGGCGAGCTGCACCTTCGCCTCGCCGTCCTTCGCTCGATCGAGGCGCGGCGTGATCTCGTCCGCGCCGTCAACCGCGGGCCGACGTCATGGGTCGACGCCGCGGGCCGGGTCGTCGCGCGGAGAGACCCGACGCCGGGCCTCGGACCGTCACCGCCGCTGCTCGCCGACGTGGCGCTCCTCGACGCGCCCGTCACGCCGTACACACGCTACGGTGATGCGCCCCTCGCGGCGCTCCTCGTCGCGACACTGGCGCTGCCGGCGCTACGTCGCCGCTCGGCTCGATCACCCGACGGGCGGAGCGCCACGTAGCGCGTCTCACGAAACCCGAACGTACGTAGGCTGCCGTGCCTCACCCGCTCGGCTCGAGACGCGCACGTCGAGCAGCGCTCGGCCTTCGATGCACAGCATGCGCAACACCGGGCTGCGCACCCTGCGCAGCCCGAGGGAGACGCACGCGCGAACCCGTGGAGTTCTCGTCGTTCGGCGCGCGGCACACGCGTTGCGACTGGTTCCGTCGCCGCGCATCTAGCGCGCGCACACGGAGGCTCCCTTGTTCTCTCGCATTGCTTGTTCGTCCATCGCTGTCCTCTCGTTCGCCTTGGCGGTCGTCGCCTGTAGCTCCTCGAGCCACACGACCCCCTCGCACTCCGGAAGCTCCGGAAGCTCGGGCAGCTCCGGGAGCTCGGGCAGCTCCGGAAGCTCGGGCAGCTCCGGAAGCTCGGGCAACAGCGACAGCTGCAACGAGCCGAGCTACCCGTCGTGCACCAAAGCCGAGGTCGACGCCTACGACGGCTGCATCAAGACGAAGTGCGGCTCGATCGCGGAGGAATGTTATGGCCCCAACTACACGAGCGGGAGCTACGGCGGCGCGTGCAAGGAGATGATGGAGTGCATCGCCGCGTGCGACTGCAACGACCTCACGTGTCTCCAAAAGTGCCCCGAGCCGTCCGGAGCGTGCGGCACGTGCCTGGAGAAGGTCGCGACCTGCACGGAGCAGTGCGAGGAGCCGGCGTGCATGACGGAGCAGCCCAGCGATGGGGAGAAGTGCACGGAGCTCGCCGACTGCTGCGCCGCGATGGAGGCCGACGACGACCGCACCACGTGCGAGAAGGCGCTCGAGCTCGCCAACGGTAACGAGGTCTCCTGCGGCGCGCTCTACGACGCTCAGTGCAAGTGATGCTTGCTCGGCGTCGCGCCGCGGAGGCACGAGCCGCCGGTGTCGATGCCGCTCGTCAATCGCGATGATCGAGCCGAGGCACCTCGCGCTCGAGGCACTCGCGCAGGACGCCAAATGCGCCGCGGGCGCCATTCCCTCGAAGGGAAGGCGCCCGCCGCGTTCGGGACGTGAGCGTGGCCGTCAGCCCGCGCTCGCGTCGGAGGTCATCACTGGATGAGGTCCTTGAGCGCCTTGAGCGCGGTCGCGCGGACCTTCTTCGACGCCGGCTTCGCCGGGAAGTGCTGCATCTGGCCCGTGAACGGGTTGCGGCGCTCGCCCGCCGGAACGGCCTTCTTCTTGACCGTCTTGAGCTTGAGGAGCCCCGGGATCACGAACTCGCCCGGGCCGCGCGGGCCGAGCTGCTTCTTGATGAGATCCGTCAGGCCCTCAAAGACCTTGCTCACGCTCTTCTTGTCGAGCTCCGAGTACTGAGCGATCTCACCGATCACCTGGGCCTTCGTCATGCGCTTCGCAGCAGCCATTGCGATTCCTCCTGTCGAACTTCAACGACGACTTCTTGGGGTCGTGACGTCGTCCAGAATCCTTCAATCGCACCAACTCTTCCCAGCTACACGGGCGCGGAGAGGAGAAGAGAGGGGCGACAGAACCTCTTGCACCCCGCCGAGGTCCGAGCGTGGGCACGCTCGAACTTCAGCACGCAAGAATGGCTAACACCCGCTTCTCCATCCCCGCAAGGGAAATTCGAGGGCGAAAGCTCGTTTTTTTCGGTCTCTCGAGGGTGTCTCATCCCGCAACAGCCCCCCTCGCGGAGGGCCTTTTGCGGGGTCGGCCCGGAGACACGAAGCTCCCGGCTCATCATCCTTTGCGTTAGCGGCGAGCCTTGACGCGACGAGGTGCTTGGACTTTCTCGCCGCCAGTGGGGCGCTGGACCGTGGACCGTTTCCCGGAGAGAGCGCGTTTGGCTCCTCCCTTTGAGCGCTTCGGAACTGCCCGGGAGGCCTTGCTCTCCGGGGCCTGCGCGGGCCTGGCAGCCCGGCAGAGACGGTCCGTCTCCGCCCGCATACGGCGGTCCTCGGCGGCGGTCTGGTGGTCCCATCCGAGGAGATGAAGCAGGCCGTGAGCGAGCAGCATCGTGACCTCCTCGAGGACGCTCGCCCCACGCTCATCGGCCTGTTTCCTCGCGGTCGGAACGCTGACAATGACGTCGCCGAGAACACCGCCCGCGAGCTCGGCGAGCTCGCCCTCCTGCATCGCGAACGCAAGCACGTCGGTCGGGCGATCTTTATCGCGATAGACTTTGTTCAATTGATGGATGCGTTTGTCGTCAGTTAGCAGGAATGAAATCTCGCGATCCTGCAATTGAAGCTCTTCGATCATCGCTCGAATACGACGCACGATCTCCGTTCGACCGATCCCCGGATGAGGCCCTCGCTCGACCGTCAGGCTCACCTCGACGGGACGCGCGAGCGGCGGCGCGACAGGGCGCGACGCTGAAGCTCGACCTCGACTCGAGCGGGACTTCGCCGGCGACGTCGAGGGCTTCGAGGGCTTCGAGGGCACGGAACGACGGGATGAGGGTGCTGCTGCACCACGCTTGGGAGCACGCTTCACGGCGCGGCTAGTAGGCTTTGCGCGTGCACCGGTCAACGTGCAACAGTCCCCGGGCACCGCATGGGCGCGAGCACGTTCGCCAATCTCGACGAGAGCAGATCGATCCGGACCGGACCACGAGACGCGCGCGCGGGTGAGTGCCCGGCCTGGCTCGACCGTGCCTGCATCATCGTGCCTGCCTTCGACGCGGAGAACACGATCGGCAGCGTCGTCGCCGATCTCGCGCGAGCCATCCCCGAGCGCGCAGCGGCGATCATCGTGGTCGACGACGGCTCGCGCGATGCGACGGGGCGCATCGCCCGGGAGCTGGGCTGCACCGTCGTCCCGAGCGGGACGGCAGCCGACGGGACGACGAGCGACCGACCGACCGTGAACCGCGGCAAGGGCGCGGCGCTCCGCGCGGGCTTCGAGGCGGCGCTCGCCCGCGGGATGTCCGTCGCGCTCACGGTGGATGCCGACGGGCAACACCCCGCCGACGAGGCGCGGCGCGTCCTCTTCGCGACCGCCGCCGAAGCCTCGCTCGTGCTCGGTGTCCGCGACCTCGTGCGAGACGGCGCACCTCGGGCGAACCGCTTCTCCAACGGCATCTCGAACCACTTCCTCTCTCGCTTCGCCCGCCGCCCGCTCCACGACACGCAGTGCGGTCTCCGCCGCTATCCGATCCGCGAGACGCTCGAGCTCCGCGCGTTCGGGCAGGGCTACGACTTCGAGGCCGAGGTGCTCCTCCGCGCGATCTGGTCCGGCCTCGACGTCGTCGAGGAGCCGATCCGCGTCCTCTACCCCGAGCACCGCACGACCCACTTCCGCGTCGGGCGGGATGTCCGGCGCATCATCCGAACGGTCATCCTCACGGTCGGAGAGCACTGGATTCGGCGGGACGGGCGCCGCGGGGGCGCGTGATGCTGCCTCGCCCTCTTCGCTGGGTCGGGCGTCACCGGAAGAAGGTCGTCGCGCTCGCCGCCGTCCTGCTCGCACCGGCCCTTGCCCATCTCGTCGTCGGGCACGTCACGCGGATCACGCCGCCGGATCTCGCGACGCCGCGCTTCACCGCGAGCGAGACCCCCGGAGGGATCATGCGCACGCCGCGAGGGTGGTCGGCGAAGCGCGGCGTCCGGCTCGTGTACCTTGCAGGTAGCCCGGAGGAGATCGGCGCTCAACACACCGCGCTCCTCTACGACCGCATGGTCGAGGACGAGCAGGTGCTCTGGGACGGCTTCGCACAGCTCGTCCCGTTCGCGCCGGCGCGCGCGCTGATGTTCGACATCGGGCGGATCCGCTACCGCGACGTCGCCTCGAGCTTCCCCGAGGCCCGACGGCGCGAGCTCGCCGCCGAGGCGGGCGCGTTCGTCCCCGATCCGTATGCGGGCCACCTCCCGACCTATCAGCGCATGGTGATGCTCCATGCGCTCTACGACATCGCGCTCGGCTTCGAGCGCTCTCCCCTGCTCGGGTGCACCGCGTTCGGGCTCGGGCCTGAGGCGACCGCCGACGGCCACGCGCTCTTCGCGCGCGCCTTCGACTTCGAGGCCGCGGAAGTGTTCGACGCGGACAAGGTCGTGTTCCTCGTCCACGAGGACGGCAAGATCCCCTTCGCGAGCGTGGCATGGCCCGGCTTCGTCGGTGTCGTCACCGGGATGAACGCAGAGGGCGTCGCGGTCGCGGTGCACGGAGGCCGTGCGCGCGAGCCGAGCGTCACCGGCGTACCGGTGGCGTTCTCGCTCCGCGAGGTGCTCTCGTCGGCGCGCGACACCAGCGAGGCCGTCGCCCTCCTTTCGAGCCAGCCGGTGATGGTGTCGCACATCGTGTTCGTCGGCGACGGCGCTGGACGCTTCGCGGTCGTCGAGCGGGCGCCGGGCGTCCCGGCGCATGTCCGCACGTCGTTCGCGGATGCCCGTCTCGGAGGGGCCGGCCGGGCGTCGGTGACGAACCATTTCGAAGGCCCCCTCGCGGGCGATCCGCGTGACGAACACGTCCGCACCACGACGACGACGCTCGCGCGGCGCACCCGCATCGACGAGCTCCTCGCCACGATCCCGCCGAAGAGCGCGACCGTACCGCGCGCGCTCGAGCTCCTCCGCGACCACGGGTGCAGCGGCGACGCGTGCCCGCTCGGCGATCGACGCGCGATCGACGCCTTCATCGCGACGCACGGCGTCGTCGCCGATCTGACCGCGCGGGAGCTCTGGGTTTCGGAGGGGCCGCGACTCTCGGGACGATTTGTGAAGGTCGACCCGCGGACGCTCGTCAGACGGGCCGATGGCCACCCTCCCGACGTCCCGACGCTCGAGTCTCTCGAGACACTGCCCGCCGATCCCGCGCTCGACGACGGACGCTACACCGAGGGCCGGGCGCGGGCGGGCGGTCCGCTCCTCGGGGGAAAGGCAGGGGCACGATGACCGTCCGTGAGATCGTCCTCGCTGCGGCGATCGCCTCTTCGCTCGTCTCGTGGAGCTGCCCCAGCCTCGCGGGCGAGACCACCGACGCCGGCGCACCGGCGCGCGAGCAGCTCGAAGGACCGAAGCTCGACGGCCTCCTCGCGGAGATCGGGAAGGCGCGCAAGGGCGTGAAGACGCTCCGCGCCGCCTTCACCCAGGAACGTCGCATCACGCTCCTCGCGACGTCGGTGAAGTCCCGCGGCGAGCTCACGTTCGCAGCGCCGGATCGCCTCCGCTGGGACCTCGCCCCGCCCGACGACGTCGTCTACTTCATCGGTCCGGAGGGGCTCGCGTACAAGACGAAGACCTCGACGGCGACCGTGCCGACCGGCGGCGCGAACGTGGCACGTGCGCTCGGAGACGTCCGCGCGCTCCTCACCGGCGACCTCGCCGCGCTTCGTGAGCGCTACACGCTCGCGGCCTCGCGCTCTGCAACCGACGTCGAGATCTCGGGCGCCGCGAAGGACAAGAACGCGAGCGTCAGATCGTTCACGCTCGTGCTCGACAAGGGGCTTGTCGTGCCCATCCGCTCGAGGCTCATCGAAGGCAAGAGCGACAGCATCGATCTCGTCTTCTCCAACGTCGTCGTGAACGGTCCGGTCGACGCCGCGCGGCTCCGGCCCTGAGGTCAGGCTCGTTTCCGCTCACCGGTCGAGCGCCTGGCGCAACCCGAATCTCGGTGCGGCATCGGAAGACTCATGGGTGCACGCCCCCTGTTTTCCCAGGGCGGGGGGCGTGCACCCATTTCTTCAAGACGAGCCAAGCCGCCCAAGCTCGAGCACCGGGCTCGAAACTTGGCCCCTCCCCCGGCGACAAGCGATCGTCGGCGCCATGGGCGAGGCAGCGAAGAAGGACGTGTCGGCGAAGCAGACCACCGGCGCGCAGAGCCAGGCGAAGGGGAAGACGCCCGAGCGTCGCCGGCACCGCGTCTACGTGACGCGAAACACGGAGTATCACTTCCGTGACGGCTTCTGCGTCGCCGTCCGAGATCGCCGCTCCGGCGACTTCTTGCCCGGCCACCTCGCGATCAAGCGCCGCCTTCATGGTGGGCTCAAGTTCTTCCCCAACGGCGCGATCGTGCCGAACTCGGGAGACCCGCGCCCAGGCGAGGCACTCTACTTCGCGGCGGACGGGCGTGATCTCGTCACGAGCCCGCTCGAGCACGTCGAGCGTCCCGCGAAGGTGGTGGTCGAGGCCTATCCCGAGCCGCCGACGTCGCGCCATCGGCCCTGACGCGGCTTGCGCGCCCAGGCGTAGCGCGCGGACGCCACCATCGTCTACGCTTTGGTCGTGCTCGCCGTACCTCCGCGCTCCGAGGTCCGTTCGCGTCCTCTCGAGACGCAGCGCCTTCACCTGTTCCCGCTCGACGCGACCGACACCCGCGATCTCTGGACCGCCGTGGAGAGCTCGCGCCCGCAGCTCGAGCCCTGGCTTCCCTGGGTCCCGTTCAACGTCGACCTCGACTCGAGCGGACGGTATGCCGAAGCGAGCGCATCGGACTGGGACGCTGCGCGGGCAACGCGCTTCGCGATCCGGGAGCGCGGCTCTCGTCGCTTCCTCGGGGTCATCGGTCTCGAGGCGTTTGCTCACCTCCACGAGAACGTCGAGCTCGGCTACTGGCTGCGCGTCGACGCATGGGGCAAGGGCCTGATGACCGAGGCCGGTCACGCCGTGGTCAACTGGGCCTTCAACTCGGTCAACGCTCACCGCGTGCGCGTTGCAGCAGCGACCGACAACCATCCATCGCTCCACGTCATCGCTCGGCTCGGCTTCCGCTTCGAAGGGATCGCGCGGCAGGCCGAGCGCGTGAGCGGGCGGTGGCTCGACCACGCGGTCTTCGCGCTCATCGCCACCGATCCTCGCCCGCGCTGAGCGCGCTCGCTGCCGCACATCGCATCCAGCATCGCTGGAGGTAGTCCAACGAAGACGACGGAGGCTCGGCAAGTGACGAGCCGGAGTAAAGCCCCGCTGCGTCGGGCCGTTCTCTTCGTGCATGAACCGCCCTGCAGTCCTCACATGTCTCTCGCTCCTGGCGTGGAGCGCCCACGCCCATGCCGAGGAGCCGCGCGTCCACGTCGCTGCCGGAGGTGCCCACGCGCTCGGAGGCACACAGTCGAGTGAGTTCGGCGTCGGCGGTGCGGGCTCCGGCACGGTGGAGTTGCCGGCGACATCGCGCATCGGCGTGCAGGCGAGCGCAGGTGCGCTCGTGCTCTCGAAGGGAGAGCCTGCCAAGGAGGCCGGCATTGCACCGACCAGCACGGGCGCAGCCTTCATGGGGACGCTGGGCGTTCGCCTCCGCGCGTTCGGCGCGACCAAGGTCGCCGGCCCGTGGATCGATGGCAACGTCGGCGTCGCGCACACGGGCGACGTCACACGACCTGCCTTCGACGCGCACCTCGGCTGGGACGTCCGCGTGTCACGAACGAGCCGCATCGATGTCGGCCCCTTCGTCGGCTACACGCAGATCTTTCAGCCGAACACGGAGCTGCGCGGCAGCGACGCGCGCATCCTCACGGCCGGCATCTCGGTGAGCCTGGGCGCGAGGGAGCGCGCGCGCCCCGCCGAGCCGAACGGCGTGGAGAAACCGCTTCCCCAGGTCGCGCCGCCTCCGCCCCCGGTCCTCTTGCAGGAACGCGAGGAGCTCGCCGAGGCGGTCGACCTTTGCAAGGACGGTGCGCCTCCCACGGCAGACGGCTGCGGCGACGGCGTTCGCATCTTCGAAGACCGCATCCTGCTCGACGACGTCGTCCACTTCGAGTTCGACAGCGCCAAGATCCACCGACAGAGCCACACGCTCGTCCACAACATCGCGCGCTTCATCAAGGAGCACGATGACATCGTCGACATCTCGATCGAGGGCCACGCGGACGAGATCGGCACGGAGGAGTACAACAGGAAGCTCTCCGAGGCGCGAGCCACGAGCATGAAGGTTCTGCTCGTGAGCTTCGGCGTCGAGGCCCACCGGCTCCGTGTCGTCGCGCACGGCAAGTCACAACCAAAGATCGTCACCCTCAAGCGTGAGGTGGAGAACCGCCGTGTCGAGCTGTTCGTCACACGCACGCGCGGGGCAGGGAGCGTCGCGAGCTCGCATGGAAGGAACTCGAGGTGATCGTCATGAGTCGCACGGCACACGTCGCTAGCTTCATCGTCCTGGCACTCACGACCGCCGCGTGCGGGGTCGAGAGCGCTCTCGTCGGCGGCACCTGCAAGCCTGGGTACGTCGAGCACGCCGGCTCGTGCGTCGCCGCCCCGAGCGGCACGAGCCCCACGTTCGACCCTAACGACTCGAAGCCCAACGTGACTCCCAAGGGACCGGCCCCGCTGACACCGGAGCCGCCGGTCAAGCCTCCCGTCGATCCGCCGGTCGATCCCCCGGACGATCCGCCGGTCGATCCCCCGGACGATCCGCCGGTCTGCGCTGACCCGCTCGTCGCCTGCCGCGGCGAGTGCATCTCGGTCGAAAGCGATCCTCTCAACTGCGGAGCCTGCGGGAGGATCTGCCCGTCGAACATCTGCGTGGCCCGCGAATGTGTCGGAGCAACGCCGGGCGACGTCGTCCTCATCGGACACGACATGACGAACGCGCTCGGCGGCTCGTCGCAGGCGAAGGTCCTCACCAACGCCGTGTCGATCCCGACGACGGATCCGATCCGCGTCCTCTCGTTCGAAGCAGGCTCCGATGCAGCGGGGGCGGCGAACGTGCGCGCGCTACTCGGCACCGGCATCCGGAACCGCGCCGTGCGGTTCACGACGGCGTCGGCCGAGGGGATCGAGCAGGGCGGCCTCTACGCGAGCTACGACGTCGTGCTCGTCCACGGCGCCGCCGTGGACGACCCTGCCGGTCTCGGCAACCGCTGGTCGAGCTCACTTCGAACGTTCACCGAGAAGGGCGGCGTGCTCATCGCGCTCGACAGCGGAGCTTCCGATGTTCCCGCGCTCGTCAACGCGACCGGCCTACTCGCAGTCGCGTCGCACGTCCCGCTCGCAGGCGGGACGCAGTTCGTGGTCTCCAGCGCGTCCGACGTCGTCGGCGCGCAGCTGCTCTCGCCCTTCGCCGCGTTCGGCCCCTCGGTCGGTTTCGTCGGGATCCCCGCCGCCGGCCCCGACCTCACGTGGGTCGTCCGGGCCGATGACGGAGCGAGCCTGCCGACGGTGATCCATCGGGTCATCCGCCCGCTCTGACGCGAGGCGGCCGAGATCAGGCGGAGCGGTATCGCTCGACGAGCGCGCGCACGCGCGGTAGCCCGGTGACCGTCTGCGCGCCGTACCAGCACAGGTCCTTGCCACCGGTCCGGACGACGGCGCCGCGCTCGGCGGCAGGGATCTCGAGCGCGCGGAAGACCTCGGCGTCCTCCTCGCTGAACGGATGCGGTTCGTCGGGGAGGAGTACGAGCTCGGGTTTCCGCGCCGTGACCTCATCGAGTGTGACGCGCGGGTAGCGCGTGTCACGCTCCGCGACCGCCTCCGGCGGAAGCGCCGGAGCGCCGCCGATGTCCGCCGCGAGCGGGTAGCGCCGCTCACGATCGGCGAAGACGTTCTGGGCGCCGGCGAGATCGAGGATGTCACTGATGAACGTCGCGCCGTGGATCGTCATCAGCGGCTTCATCCAGATCGGGCAGAACGTCCGAAGCGGAGTAACGGTCTGGCGCGCCTCCTCCGCCTCGCGAATGACCTCGTAGCCGCGCCGGATGAGCTCACGCACGTCCCGATCGCCGGCGACGTGGAAGACCCGCGCGAGGCGCGCCAGGTGCGCGATCCCGTCCGCGGCGCGCCTCGGGAACGCGACGAAGACCTTCACGCCCTTTTGCGCGAGGGTCTCGAGATCCTTCTTCGTGTTCTCTTCCTGGTTGGCGATCACGAGATCGGGCGAAAGATCGAGGATCGCTTCGAGCTTCGGATTCTTGGTGCCACCGACGCTCGGCACGCCGGCGACGATCTCCGCGGGGAGCTCGCAGTAGTCGGTCCGCCCGACCAGCGCTCCGCCGCAGCCGAGCGCGGCCACGGTGAAGGTGTCGCTCGGCACGAGAGACACCACCCGCTTCGGCGCCGTGCCGAACGTGAGCGTCCGCTTCATGTCATCGTCGACTCGAATCATCGGGGCTCAGTCCTCCTCGGGCGGCGGCGGAGGCCCGGGCGGCCCGCCGTCGGCGTGCGGGCCGACCTTCGCCGCGCAGTCGGCCCACACGACATCGGTACACCGGCGCGGGCTCGCGGCGACGCAGTTGATCACGTTCTCGCCCTCGCGCTCGATGAGGCGATCGATGATGAACTCACAGCCGCGCTCGCAGAGCGCTTCGGTGCACTGCGCCTTGGCGCGCCGCTCACACGAGCGCCGACACGCGTCGATCGGCTTGTTCGACGGCTCGAACACGCGGCACGAGACCGAGGAGAGCGAGACGAGGAGCCCTCCGGCGAGGAGGGAGACGAGGCAAATGCGCCGCGCGGAGGCGAAGGCCATGAACATCGGTGCTTACCTCTCGAGAGTCACGAACTCCACCCCTTCCGTCTCGGCCGGCTGCCGCGAGGTCTCGCGCCAGGCCGAGCGATCGAGGTGGAAGAACGCATCACCGTCGACCTTCTGGTGGACCTCGGTGAGGATGATGCGCGTCGCGAGGGGGAGCGCCTCCTCGTAGATCTGGGCGCCCCCGATGACGCGCGGCTCCTCGTCGGTCGTCCGCGCGAGCGCGATCGCCTCCTCGAGGCTCCGCGCGAGCTCGCACCCCTCGAACGCGTCGGCGGTGCGACTGATGACGATGTTGCGCCTGCCCGCGAGCGGACGGCCGATCGACGCGTGAGTCTTCCGCCCCATGATGATGGCGTGCCCCATCGTCGCGGCCTTGAAGTGGCGAAGGTCCTCCGGGATCCGCCAGGGCAGACCGCCGTCCTTCCCGATGACACCGCCCTCGCCGATCGCGACGACGAGCGCGAGACCGGGCATTTCGTTCGAAGCAGGCGCGCTCATATGCTGACCTCGGCGGCGATGTGAGGGTGCGGGTCGTAGCCTTCGAGCACGACGTCCTCGAAGCGAATCGCGAACAGATCGCGAGTCTCGGTCGCGATGCGTAGGCGCGGGAGCGGGCGCGGCGCACGCGTGAGCTGGAGCTTCGCCTGCTCGAGATGGTTCTTGTAGAGGTGCGCGTCGCCGAACGTGTGGACGAAGTCGCCGGGACGGAGCCCCGTCACGTGCGCGATCATCATCGTCAGCAGCGCATAGCTCGCGATGTTGAAGGGCACACCGAGGAAGACGTCGGCGCTCCGCTGGTAGAGCTGACAGCTCAGCTCGCCGTCCTGGACGTAGAACTGGAACAGCGTGTGGCACGGCGGCAGCGCGACCTGCTCGGCCTCCTTCGGGTTCCAGCCGCTGACGATGAGGCGGCGGCTGTTCGGGTTCCGGGCGATGTCGTCGAGCAGCCGCTTGATCTGATCGACGCCGTCCGCCTCGTATGTTCCGTCGGAGCGCAGCGTCGCTCCGAAGTTGCGCCACTGGTGCCCGTAGACCGGACCGAGATCGCCTTCCGCTCGGCCGAAGCGCGCCGTCTGCTCGGGCGTCGCCCACTCGTTCCAGATGCGAACGCCTGCGTCCTGCAGCGGCTTCACGTGCGTCTCGCCGCGGAGGAACCAGAGAAGCTCGTGGACGATCGACTTGATGTGCAGCTTCTTCGTCGTGAGGAGGGGAAAGCCCTCGCGCAGGTCGAAGCGCATCTGGTGGCCGAAGATGCCGCGCGTCCCGGTCCCGGTGCGGTCCTCGCGATCCTTGCCGCGCTCCAGAATGAGCTCGAGCAGGTTCAGATACTGCTGCATGACCAGAGCGCGTAGCACGCGGGCGGCGGAGCCGAAAGCTACCCCGAGGCTCGCGGCATCGCCCGCGCAGCGGCGTCAGAGGTTCACGACCTCGAGGACACCTAGATCGACGAGCGCGTGCAGGCGATCGAGCGCCTCGCCCCCTGGGAGCCCCGTGAGCGCCGCGACCGTGGCCGCGTCGGAGACCCCGTCGATGTGTCCGAGCACGAACGACGACGTGGGGTCGATGTGGCTCGCGTGGCGCTCGAGCTCTCCGACCTTCAAGCGAAGGACGCTCGAGGGGCTCAGCGCTCGCGCGCTCGGCTGGAGGCGCTCGCGGCACCGCTCGGCGACGAGATGCGCAAGCGCGTGATCCGGCTCGCGCGCGAGGACGCGCTCCGCGAGGACGAGCGCCTCGGGGAAGTCGCTCGCGAGGTAGCAGCCGTACATCTCGCGACCGATCGTCTCCGCGGTCTCCGCGTCGACGGTGGCGTCCGTGCCGTCGACTTGCGGCGCCGGCGGCGTTGGCGCGGTCAGCGTCCCGGGCTCGTCGTCGTTCGCGGGGACCTCGGCGGCCGCGGCAGCGATCGCGGCTGCAGCCGCCATCGAGCGAGGCGTGTCGCGCGGCTCTCCCGCGACGCTGATGTGCTTCTCCACGATGCGCGCATAGGATGCCGGATCGAACGGCGGCGCGATCGTCGTCCGGTTCGACTCCTGCTCGATCTCCTTGGCGAGCGCCTCGGGATCGAACGAGGGGATCAAGGTCCGCTTCTCCCGCGGCTTGCTCAGATTCGTCCGCCTGCGCCTCACTCCGACCTCTCGCCCCAGAGGGAACTGAGCTCCCCCGCGGAGTCAGCCGGGCGTCACTAGCACGGAGGGCGACAGCCATCGAGTCCAAGAGGCCTCTCGCGGCACGAGACGAGCGTCCTTGGAGCACTCATCTCGATCGAGATTGAGGGCGTCACCCAGGCACGTCAGCGGTGAAGAAAGGACGATCGGACGCGGGCGATCCATCAGCGGAGGCCCATCAGCGAGATGACCTGCCAGCTGCCCTTCTCGACGACGATCTCCTGCGATCGCTGCCAGCCGCGCGCGTCGAGCATCACCTGATGGCGGCCGGCAGGAAGTCGCACGCGCGCAACGGACACGCGCGCCGGAAGCGTCTCCCAGCTCCGAGTGTCGGGAGTGTCGAGCGCGCTCAGCGTCGCCTGGGCAGCGAGCGAGCCGAGGAGGCCGATGATGGCGTTCTCCTTCCCGGCCGCGGCCTCGATCCCCTTCCCCACGAGCAGGCGCGTCACCATTCGCGTGATCGCGCTCACGATGATCTTCCCCTCGATCTTCTTCCACTCGGCGCGGACCTCGCGCTCGACGTTCACCGCCTCCTCGAGCTGGATCGATCGATTGCCGACGCGGACCTGCGGGATCGAGTAGCTCCCCTGCCCCGGCGCGAGCGTCGGGAAGTTGATCCACGTGACGAGCCCCTGGGCCGCGAGCTTGTTGGCTCCCTCGCGATCGCCCGGGCTGAGCGCGTCCGCGAAGAGCGTGAGCGCGAGGCCGATCGGGATGCGCTCCGCGACCTTGTGCGGGACGCGCCCGTAACCGACGACGAAGAGGACCTCGCCGCCGTCCTCGTGCTCCTGCGCCTCCGCGGGGTCGCGCTTCTCGATCAGCGCCTTCAGCCGCGGGCTACGATACGAGCCGAGCGCGGCGAGGCGCGCGATCGGATCTTGGAGCGAGGAGTAGCCCGAAAACGCGAGCGCCTCGTCGTAGTAGCGGAGGGCCTCGTCGGTCTCGCCGCTCTTCTCGAACGTGAAGCCCGCGAGGAGGCTCCCGAGACCGAGCACCGGATTGTTCGGCTGCTTCAGCGCGTCCCGGTAGTACTTCTGCATCACGCTCAGCCGACGCGCCTCGACACGCGCACCGTTGAGGTCGCGCTGCTCGAGGTAGTTGATCATGTCGAGCGTGTTGATCATCAGCTTCTCGTACGGGGGCGCCTGGTACTTCCCCGACGAGCCGCTGAAGACGTATTCGCCGATCGAGTCCCCCGCGTTGCGCGCGAGGTCGAGCATGTCGATGGCCTTGTCGGCGGCCTCGAAGTCCTGCTTCGAGAGGTCGAACTGGACGAGGCCCTGCTGGATGCTCCCGCGATCGAGCACGAGGAGCGCGTTGTCGCCCTTGATGTCCTTCGGGAGCTCCTTTTCGCTCGCGACCTCGAGCTCCTCGTTGATCGCCTTGATCGCGCGCTTCGCATCGCCCGCGTCGAGCGCGGTGCGCATCTTCAACGTGCGCGCCTCGTGACCGCCGCAGCCGACGAGCCACGGAGCAAGCACGAGAGCCGCGGCCGAGGCCGCTCGCAAGAGCGCGCCTCGTGCGGTCCGCAGGACGGGTGCTTCGTTCACGCCAGCTCTCCGCGTCCGAGGTCGCTACTTCACGGCCTTCGTGATCTCGGTCTTCCCCTGGAAGCGGATCTCACTCGTCTCGACGTCGATGACCTGCATGTAGAGGAAGTACTGCACACGGCGCATGTCCTCGCTGCGCTCGTCGTTGCCGGAGACCTTGCCGGTGATGAAGTACTTCGCGCCGAGCTGCTTGCCGTACTTCGCGACATGAGCCGGGTTGAAGACCGCGTTCTGCTGGCCCTCGACCTCACGGATCATCTCGCCCTGACGCTGGCGCGAGACGACGCGCACGGTCTGCGCCTCGATGAGCCAGGTCTCCGCCTCGCTCAGGATCGTGTCGAGCGACGAGTCGATGTGCTCGCTCGTGCTGTTCTGAAACGGGAAGATCGCGACGATGGGCTGCGGGTTCGTCGTCCGCCACTCGTTCATGATCGGCGCGACGCGGAGCTTGTTGAGCGTGTCGCGAAGCGCGCGCTTCATGTCTTCCTTGTCGAGGCCGGTCGAGAGCGCGTGCGCATCGATGCTGGGATCGTCGGCGCCGCGAACGACCTCCTTCCCACCGCAGCCGGGCGCGGCAAGCGTGAGAGCGACGACGCTGACCAGAGGAAGCACGAAGCGAAGTGACATGAATGCAGGCTCCTTGAAGGCGGTGACGACGAGGATCCTAACCGAAGCTGTCTCTCTCGTGCCCCATACCGACCGTTCGACGGTCGAGGGCCGCGGGAGATTCCGCCTCATCGCAGAGCCCCAAATTCGTACGTAATTTCCGGACCATGCTCTTCCGTACCTCGCTTGGCTCACGCCCGTCCGGCCCGGAGAAGCGCTGTCCGGCGCGAACGGCAGGCTCAGCCGTTCGTGCCACAGTCTTCCCCGCCGCGCTCTCGTTCGCGGCGTTCGCTGCGCTCCTCATCGCCTGCTCGACAACGGCGCGCGACGAGGGGGCTCCACGCGCCGATGGTGTCCGCACCGCGATGAACGACGATCCGTCGCACGCGAGCGCCCGGGACGAAGCACCTCCTCCTTCGAGCTCGGAAGGCTCGGAGCCGGGCGACGTGAGGAACGTCCCGGAGCAGACACCGCCGATCCCGACGGCGAGCTGCGAGGTCGACGCCGACTGCGTACGGATCGAGAAGGGCTGCTGCCCGCTCGGGCACTACATCGCCGTCCACAAGGACAAGGCCGCCGCCTACCAGGCGAGCCTCGGATGCGACGAGCCGCACGCCTGCCCGCTCATCCTGGCCGTCGACGATCACAGCATGGCGCAGTGCAACTGGGAGACACGTGCATGCGAGCTCGTGAAGCCCCAGGACATCGCGTGCAACGGGTTCACGCCGAACCCGCACGCGTGCCCCGACGGCTTCCGATGCCGCTTGCCGGAGCACGTCACCGACCTGCCGGGCAAATGCCTCCAGCAGTGCGGAGGCTTCGCCGGCATCGTGTGCGAAGACGCGAACGCTCTGTGCGTCGACGATCCGACCGACGGCTGCGATCCGCACCACGGCGGTGCCGATTGCGGCGGGCTCTGCGTCGGCCGCTGACGACCGAGCGAGACGCCGTTACGTCAGAGTGCGCGGATCGCGGCGTCGAGCGTCGACTCGAGGCTCTCGCGGTCCTGCGCGCCCTCGAGCTTCGCTCCGTCAATCCAGATCGTCGGGAGCCCGTGGCCCTTCACGGCGCGGAACGCCTCTTTGTCCTTCTCGATCCGTGCCGCAGTGGCGGGATCGTTCACGCAGGCGCGGAACGCGTCGAGGTCGAGGCCCTGCTCCTTCGCGATGCGCTCGCAGCCCTCGACAGTGAGGTCCTGCGGCTGCGCCTCGAAGAGCGCGTCCGCCATCTCATCGCCCTTGCCGAGGACCTCGCCGCAACAACCGGCCTTCGCAGCGTCCATCGCATGCGGGTGCATGCGCAGCGGCACGTGTTTCCGCGCCACGCGGACCTTGTCTTTCCGCTGCGCGAGCAGCGGCGCGAGCTCGGTGTGGGTCATCCGGCAGAAGGGACACTCGAAGTCGACGAAGTCGACGACGGTCACGCGCCCACGTCCGGTGAGCCGCATCTCGTCGGCGATGGCGGCTGGGATGTCGCCCGGGATCGCCCGGAGCTGGAAGCCGATCGCGAACGGCACGCCGATCGAGGCGACCATACCGAGCGCCGCGATCGACGGGATGAGCCGCCCGCTCGGCGGATCCCACGCCTTTCGCCATCGGACGATCGAGAGCACGGCGAGCGCGACCGCCGCGCCGTCGACGACGGCGCAGAACGGACAGAGCACGCCCATCCATGCCTGGACCCCGAAGAGGAGGAGCGCAGCGAGCCCGCCCACTGATGCGAGGGCGGCCTGCGTGATCCGCGCTCCGCGGCCGGGGACGAGCGCTGCGAGGCCGACGCCGAGCATGCCGATGAGGCCGATGGCCGGAAGGGGAACGCCGAACGGACGAGCGAAGATCGTCGCCTTCACCCTCCCGCAGCCGCCGCTCGCCTCGCAGAAGACCGGCGCGGGCCTGACGTAGTCGACGAGGAGGATCGCGCTCGCAACGAGCGCAGCTGCGGCCAGAACGATGGTGAGCCAGAACCAGATGTCTTTCCGCATACCCGAACCCCGCACGAGCCTCGAATGAAGCAGAGACTTCGTCGGAAGTGTAAGGGGAAAGCCGCGTCAATATTCCCGGGGCTCGAATTGGCGGGGACGCGCTAGGCGAGATCGCGCTAAGTAGGGTCTCATGCGAAGGACTCTGCCGTCACGTACGGCCGTCCTCGACGCCCTCGGCGCCGAAGACCGCGCGATTCATGCCAACGAGCTCGCCGAGAAGCTCGGCGTCAGCGAAGCATCCTACCAGGGCTTGCTCCGCCTCCTCGACGACCTCGTCTTCGACGGGGTCGTCACCGCGCAAGGCCAGCGGTTCAAGCTCGACAAGAAGAAGGGCTTCGGGGCGAAGGCCAGAGGACGCGAGCGCGAGCGACGCGAGGGCCTCCTCACCGTGAACCCGCGCGGCTTCGGCTTCGTCTCGAGCCCGACCGCGAGCGGCGACGACGTCTTCATCAACGCCGAATCGCTCAGCGGCGCGATGCACGGCGACCACGTCATCGTCGAGATCGTGGCGCGCGGCACGCGCGGCGCCGAAGGCCAGATCGTCGAGGTCGTGAAGCGCGGGACGACGCGCGTCTCCGGCATCCTCCGCCGGAAGGGACGGAACGCGTGGATCGAGCTCGACGATCCCCGCGTCCGCGGGCCGGTCGTCCTCACGCGCGAGATCGACCGCACCGGCCCCGAGGGTAACAGCGGCCAGGAAGGGCAGGTCGTCGTCGCCGAGATCACGCGCTTCCCCGACGAGCCCGGCGAGAACCCCGAGGGCAAGATCATCGCGGTGCTCGGGCAGCCCGGCGAGCTTGCCGTCGAGGTCAACAAGGTCCTCTTCCTCGCGCAGATCGAGGAGGTCCACACGTCCCAGGCGGTGGCCGAGGCCGAGGCCTACGGCGACGAGGTCGCGGCGGAGCTCCTCCAGGGTCGCGAAGACCTCACGCACATCCCGCTGCCGACGATCGATCCCGAGGACGCGCGCGATCACGACGACGCGGTGTGGGTCCAGCGCACCGAGAGCGGCGGCTACGAGGTCTGGGTCGCGATCGCCGACGTGAGCTCGTACGTCCGCCCGGAGACGAAGATCGACGAGGAGGCCCGCGGCCGCGGCTGCAGCATCTACCTCCCCGACCGCGCGATCCCGATGCTCCCGCGCGCGCTCTCGTCGAACCTCTGCTCGCTGCTCCCGGACGTGACGAGGCTCTGCCTCTGCGTGCACGCGGAGCTCGACGCGCGCGGCGCGATCAAACGCTCGAGGCTCGTCCGCGGCTACATGAAGAGCGCGGCGAAGCTCACCTACGGCGGCGTAGCCCGCGCGCTCGGGTTCACCGCCGAGCCGCCGCGCCAGCCGAAGGCCGAGGAGATGGTCGACGACCTCCGCGTCGCGCACGAGCTCTCGCGCATCCTCCGCTCGCGCCGGCTCAAGCGCGGCGCGCTCGACTTCGATCTACCCGAGCCGGTGGTGAAGCTCGACGGCGAGGGCAAGCCGACGAGCGTGATGAAGCGCGCGAAGGACGCCGGCGTGAAGAAGGCGTATCAGCTCATCGAAGAGCTGATGCTCTTCGCCAACGAGGTCGTCGCCCGATGGCTCCTCGAGCGCACGCTCCCCGGCGTCTTCCGCGTTCACCTCCCGCCGGATCCGCAGAAGCTCGAGCGGCTCGCGGCGATGTGCGAGGTGCTCGGCATCGAGCTCGACATCGACGAGACCCAGACCCCGAAGGGCCTCGCGCGCATCCTCGCGAGCTTCGCCGATCATCCGAACGCGCAGGTGCTGAACACCCTCCTGCTCCGATCGATGAAGCAGGCGTCCTACGACGTCGCGAACCTCGGACACTTCGGTCTCGCCTCCGAGGCGTATCTCCATTTCACGTCGCCGATCCGGCGCTACCCCGACCTCGTCGTCCACCGCGTGGTCCACGCGGCGCTGACGGAAGAGGAGCGCGCGCGGAAGAAGCTGCTCGGCCGAGTCGCTTCGCCGGAGGCGCTGCAGGAGGCCGCCCTCCACTCCTCGACGGCGGAGCGCCGCGCGATGGAGGTCGAGCGCGAGATCCTCGACATCTATCGCTGCTTCTACATGATCGATCGCATCGGCGAGCGCTTCGAGGGCACCGTCTCCGCCTTCGTCGGCAGCGGAGCCTTCGTCACGCTCGACGATCCGTTCGTCGACGTGCTCGTGAAGATCGAGGACTTCGGGCCCGAGTTCGTCGTCGAGGACGACGGCCTCATGGCGACGAGCAAGCGGAGCGGCGACGCCGTCCGCCTCGGCGACCGGATCATGGTGGAGATCACCGACTGCGCGATCCTCCGCCGAACCGTCTACGCCCGCCGCATGCGCGGCGAGCACGAGGGCGCCGGCGAGCGTCGCTTCCGCGCTCGCGATCGCGAGGAGACACGCGGACGCGGCGGACCGCCCTCACGCGAGGGAGCCCTTCAGAAGAAGCGCGGCACGACCGGAGCCCCGTCCGCCCGCGGGCGCGCGGAGGCCCGGCCGAAGCGCGAGGGCAAGCCGGGCGAGCGCACCGAGCGCCCGCGCAAGGGCCCGCCGACACGGAAGAACAAGGGCGGCCCCGGCCCGAAGCGCCAGAAGAAGAAGGGCCTCAAGAAGCGCCGCTGAGTGACCGCAGGCCCCGTCCTACCGACGGGGTCTGCGCCGGAACACCGCGACCCCGATCGCGACCGCACAAAGCAGCGCGCCCCGCGGCTCGGGTGAGCGCTCACCGGGTAGCGAGCACGCGCACCCGCCGCCCTCGACGAACGGCGCGGTGAGCTCGTCCTCCGGCGGCGACGCGCCGGAGTCCGCGATCGCGCCGGCATCGGCGTGTGCGCCACCGTCCAGCACTGCCCCTCCGTCCGGGCGGCCTGCGCCGGCGTCAGCATCGGTGGTGACGACACACACGAGGCCAGCGCCGATCTGGCAGTCGAGGACGCCGGGAACGCCGCCGAGCTCGCAGGGCGCGCCCTTGTCGGCCACATCGTCGACGGTGCCGTTGCAGTCGTTGTCCTTGCCGTCGCAGACTTCGAGCTCGGGACCGCTCCCGCCTACGCACTGCAGGGCGCCGTCGATGCAGGCCGTGACGCCTTGCGAGCACGCGCCGATCGCGACGCCGCAGGGCTGGTTGCCGTCGCTGGGATCGTTGTCGATGACGCCGTCACAGTCGTCGTCGAGGCCGTTACAGACCTCGACGCCTGGGGCCATGCCGGGCGTCATGATCTGGCAGGTCGTCCCGTCCTGCGCCGCGTTGCAGACACGTACGCCGGTGCCCTTGCAGACGCCGAGCTTGCCGTCGTCGCAGGCCTGGCCCTTGTCGGGGAACGCCTCGTCGACGAGGCCGTTGCAGTTGTCGTCGAGGCCGTTGCATGTCTCTCGGTTCGGCGACACCGCCATGACGATGTTCGCGAGAGCGTCGGAGAGGCCGTTCGCATCGCTGGTGAGGACGGCCGTACCGGTTCCACCCGCCGCCGCGACGCCGTGTAGCTGCGCTACCTCCGACGGCCGCACGCCGAGGCCCACGACGTGGACCGGAACATCGACGCCGGGGACCGCGCTCTTCAGCGCGGTGGCGGCGGCGACCGGATCGCCCATGCAGCTCTCGGCGCCGTCGGTCAGAAGGATGACCGAGTACTTGCGACAGGGAAGGTTGCCATCGCACTGGATGGTCGGCTTGAGGTAGTCGGCTGCGGCAAGAAGCGAGTCCGCGAGCGGCGTCGGACCGGTCGCCCGCAGCTCGCAATCGCCGCCGCCGGCGAAGTTGCAGTGATCCCCGGCCAGGGTGCTGCTGTTGAAAGCAGTCTCCTTGCCGTCGATCCACATCGACGCCTGCGTCCGCGGCTTCTCGAAACCGACGAGGACATCGGCGCCCCGCCTCGGTGAGCCGCACGAGCCTGCATAGTTGATGCAGTCTGCCTGGTTCGCCCAGCCGATGGTGATGTTGCTGTTGAGCGCCGGGGGATACCCTGCGCTCGGGTACAGCGCCGCCATATTGCAGCCCGGCGCAGCAGGATGCGCGGGCGTCATGTTGTTGCGCGGATCGTCGTAGCTGTAGCAAGCCTGTTGGCACTCGCACCAGCTCGCCGTGTTGCAGCTCTGGTTCGAGGAGACGTCCTGGTGGAAGCGCGCGAGTGCGAAGTCCGCGTCGGGGAACGCTGCGAGCACGTCGTTGAGCGCGCTCTTGGCCATGAACAGCTTGGAGTTGTTCCCCTCGATGATGTCGACGTCGCTCGCGGTGTCCACGCCGACGTGGCCCAACGATCCATCGCCGAACGTCGGGTTGCCGGCAGGGTCGAGGAGCATCGATCCCGAGGTGCCGATGACGACGAGGAAGCGCGGTCGCGTATCGTTCACCGGCCCGACACAGGCCGGCACGTTGGCCGGACACTGCTGGGGAACACCGTTGATGCACGAGGGGACGATGTTCCCGCCGCAGTTGAGGGGCGGGAGACCGTCATCGACGGCGCCGTTGAAGTCGTTGTCGAAACCGTCGCAGACCTCGCCGACGTAAGCGCCGTCGATCCGAAGCTCGCCCGGGGCGCCGCCCGCCATCCCGGAGCAACTCGGGCAGAGGCCGCCGAACGCGCCGCGGACATCGAACGTCGCCAGCGGGTTGACGCTGGCGACACGCGAGAGCACGTTGATGAGCCCGCCGCCGCCCCCGCCCCCGCAGTCGTCGCAGGTGCCGCTCGTCTGCGTGCCCTTGCACTCGTTCTCCTCGTACGTCGAGGGCACGGGCGTACACCGGTTCGACGCGTCGGCGCAGACGTTGCCGAGCGAGCCACCTAGGCTCTTGCACGTCTGCCCAAGCGCGGCGTTGCACTGCGCGTTCGAGATGCACGGCGTGCAGTTGCAGGGCGTGCAGCGGCCGCTCTGGCAGGTCTGCCCGCTACCGCAGTCGGCGTTGGTCGTGCACGAGAGACACTTCGGCTGGGAGTCTCCCCCTCGTCCGCCCGCTGCCGTCACGCGCGCCGTCGAGCCGATCGTCACGCTGTCGCCGACGAGGAGCACGCTCCCGCCGGCGCCCCCGCCACCCGAGTCGTTGCCGCTGGCGCACCCACGATTGCCATTCGCGTTGATCGTGCCGTTGACGGTGAGCGCGCCTGTCTGCGCTGCGTTGGCCGCGACGAGGACGATGCGCCCGCCGCCGTTGCCGCCTGCGAGCGCCACCGTCGTGCCGGTCGACGGCGTGAAGCCGTCGCTGTCGCGACAGCCCTTGTCCCCGCCGGCGGCGCCGAACTCGACCGCGTATGGCGAGTGCTGGTACGGCAGGCCGGCGACCGAGGGGAGCCCGTCGTTGTCGCGGCAGCCGTTGTAGCTCACGCACGCGCCTGCATTCACGGCGCCGACGCAGTTCTCCTCGTAGTCTTGCGGGAACATGCAGCCTGCTGGTGAACAGTCCTTCGTCCCGCGCCCGCCGGCGCCGCGGTGCGCGCCACCGCCGCCGGAGTCGAGTACACCGCATCCCCCGCGCCCGCCCGCGAGCGGCGTGGATACCGGCCCCGCGCCATCGAGGCAGAGGGCGCCCTGATAACCGGAGCCCTTCGCGACGATCGAGCTGGAGGCGTCGATCGTGATGCTGTTGGCGCGGATGACGAGGTTCCCGGTGCCCGGCGTACCGTTGTAGCTCGGCACGATGATCTTCGAGCCGTTCGTGATCGACACGACGCCGTACGACAGCGAACCGCCCAACGTCATCGTCTGATTGTCGAGAATGAGATCGGCGCCATGGGCGTGAACGGGTACCGCGATGACACCGACGGCGACGAGCCACCCGAACAGCGCGCGACGAGGAGACATAGCGGCGGATCATCGCTCGCTTCCTTCGCTTCGTCACGCACGCACTGCTGACTCCGGCGCGAGAATCCATCTCGTCTTTGGCGGCCGGCCGCCAACCGGCCGGTAAACAAGGGGGAGCATCGCGTGTTATCACCGAGGGCTCGAGATGCCGAGCGGCGTAGTCCTCCGCGACTTTGGTTGTGCGATCTGCGGAGCGCCGCGAACGACGCTCGAGGATGCACTCGTCGTTCTCTGTCTGCATTGCGGCGGTGTCCTGACGAGCACGGGCGACGGAGGCGCCTGGCATGACGTCGTCGAGCGACATGCCGATGGGCTCCGCATGCTCGTCAAGCCTTCACAGGCGAGCGCGCGCCTCCTCGCCGTGAGCCTCTCGATGTCGAAGGCCAGCGAGCGATCCACGTGGCGCCTGCTCTGCGAAGAGCAGAACCTGCTCGCCCCGATCGTGCATTCGAGGTACGTGGCGCCGCTCCCGGCCGAGCCGACGGCGCGCGCCGCCTTCGTCCGAGACAGCGTTGCGATGCAAGAGATCTGCACGTTCGACGCAAGCGTCGTCGCGCTCATGAATCGCTATGCGTCGATCGCTGGGCGCCTCGGGACCGCGGGCCAGGATGCCGTCGTCACGGCGCGCGCGATGCTCGACGCCGCACGCGAATACTACCGCGCGCTCGTCGCTCACCCGGACTTGCCCTCATCGCGACTTCGCGAAGGCGCCGAACATCACGCAAAGGAGCTCGTCCGCAGCGCGCTCCCCGCGTATGCGATGTTCCTCGGCGAGGGAGTCATCGAAGAGATCCGCTGCACCGTCCTGGGAGACAGACGATCGGCATCGGGGGCGGGTTGCTCGAAGTGCGGCGCCGCGTTGCCGCTCGGTCTCCACCAGCCGCTCACGAAATGTCCGTACTGCGGTGCGGTCACGGGCGTGCATCCGCATGACGACATCTCCGACGCGTGGAGCAACGCACAGCTCGGGATCTGGAAGCTCTCTCTGCGTGAGCTCGTGGAGACCGACCGCCTCGACGGGCCGACGCCGGTGATGGCGGCCGTTGGTGGCTTTCTCCATACGAACGCGTCCGGAGTCTCGATCGATCGCGTCGTGCGCTTTCTTGGTGAGGCGATCCCCTGGGTCACGCTCGCAGACCTCACGTACGGGCTCGACCTCCTCGAGCACGCCGTCTCGGACGATCGGGCAAAGCGCGAGCTCCTCCAGGGCATTCGCGAGGCGGTGCGACGAGCCTGGCATTCCGATCCCGCAAGACGTCCGGTCCGCTCGCCCCGTGCAGAGCCACATCCCACGCCGACGCCCGCCGACGAGGCGGCATGGATCGAATCGGCACTCGCGCTTCACTCGTTTCGCGGACCGTCGCTTCCACTGCACGAGCTCCTTGCACAACCGCTCAGCACGATGCAGGTCGCGGCCGTCCGCGACGAGCCGACGAGCGTCACCCCGCGCGCCGCGCTCACGTTCTTCGAACGAGCCGCACCGCGCTTCGATCGCCAGAAGATGCGCGATGAGCTCATGCGGTTGAGGCCGGGCTACGACCACCCTCGCGTCGCCGCGTTCATCGTCGAGTTGCTCGACCTACTCTGATCTGGGCAGCTCGGACGTGAACGAGGGTTGCGATATGGCCGTCTCGCTCGGCGCGCGTGCTCGGCCGCGCGCGCTAGACTTCGCCCGATGCGGATCGTCCTCGGAGCCATGCGCCTGTCGACGTCGCCCGAGCGCGACGAAGCGCGCGCGCGCACGACGCTCGAGGCGGCGGTCCGCGCGGGCTTCAGGACGGTGGACACGGCTCGTGCGTACGGGCACGGCGAGGAGGACCTCGGCCACAACGAACGGCTCGTCGGCACGGCGCTCGGAGACGCGGCCGTCGAGGTCGTCACGAAGTGCGGTATGCGTCGTGACGCCGGGGCGTGGATCCCCGACGCGCGCGCGAAACGCATCCGCGAGGACGCGGAGGCGAGCGCGTCGGCGCTCGGCCGTGCGCCCGATCTGCTCCTCCTGCACGCGCCCGACCCGAAGGTGCCGCTTACGACGAGCGCGCGTGCGCTCGCCAAGGTGAAGGCCGAAGGGCTCGCGAGAGCGGTCGGCGTCTCGAACGTCTCGCGGCGTCAGCTCCTCGAGCTCGCCGCGCATGCGCCGGTCGAAGCCGCGCAGATCGCGCTCGGCGCCTACGACGACCTCGCCGTCCGGAGCGGCGTGGTCGCGCATTGTCTCGACGCGGGCATCCGCGTCCTCGCGCACGCGCCGCTCGGTGGTCCGGAGCGCGCGAAGCGGCTCGCGCGCGATCCCGTGCTCGTGAAGGTCGGCGAGCGCGTCGGAGGAACGCCGATCGAGACGTTCCTCGCGTACCTCCTCGCGCTGCACCCGCGCATCGAGCCCGTCGTCGGCGCGCGGTCGCCCGACACGGTCGCGAGCCTCGCACGCGCGCACGACCTCGTGCTCGACGAAGAAGCGCTCGCGAAGCTCGACGCGCGCTTCCCCGTGCTCGCGACGGTACGTACGCGCTCGCAGCGGCAACGCAGCGCTCTTCGCGAAGACGCCTCGGAGGTGATGCTCCTCATGGGCATCCCCGGCGCCGGCAAGTCGAGCGCAGCGAACGAGCTCGTCGCGCAGGGTTGGGAGCGTCTCAACCGCGATACCCTCGGCGGCAGTCTCCGCGGGATCGCGAAGCGCCTCGACGAGCGCCTCGCGGCAGGCACGAAGCGCGTCGTGCTCGACAACACGTACGTCACGCGTGCCGTGCGGAGCGACGTCGTCCGCATCGCCGAGGCGCACCGCGCGCGCGTGCGGTGTGTGCACTTCGACACGTCGCTCGCGGACGCGCAGGTGAACGCGGTCCGGCGCATGCTCGAGCGGTTCGGACGCGTGCTCTCGCCGGAGGAGATCGCCGCGCACAGCCGCGGAGCTGCGTACGACCCCGCCGCGATCGGTCCGCATGTGCTCTTCCGAATGACGCGCGAGCTCGAGCCGCCGGAAGCGGACGAAGGCTTCACGTCCGTCGACGCGGTGCCTTTCGTGCGCCGTCCTCGTTCCGGGCAGGCCGCGGTCGCAGTCGCATACGCCACCGTCCGCAGCGAGGTCTTGGTCGACGTGCTCCGGAGCGCCCCGCGCGACGCTCCGGTCCTCCTCTACGCCTGGCTCCGCGACGCGACCGACGTCGAGCGAGCGGCCTCGGAGCTCGCGGCCTCCTCGGGGCGCGACGTCACGCCGGCCGTCTGCACCCACCCGGCCGGCCCGCCGATCTGCTGGTGCCGTCCTCCGCTCCCGGGCCTCTGGCTCGCGTTCGAGCACGCCCGGGGTATCGATCCCGCAGCGAGCGTCCTCGTCGGCACGAGCCCCGCGGACAAGACCATGGCGTCACAGCTCGGGCTCGCCTTTCGCGGGATCGGCCCTTGAGCCTCACGTGACGGGGTCGCCGAGGCGGCATCGCCCCACGGTCTGAGGCGAGACGGCCTCGGGTGCTGCGTCACGGCGCGCGGCATGGGCCGCGACCTCGTCGTCGCCGCTGAGCGTCTTCGAGGTGGGGCGCCGGTGCGATCGGCTCCTTCGAAGCGAAGCATGACGGCGGCGGTCGGCGTACACATAGCTGTCCGATGCTCCGCTTCATGCTCTTCGCGTCCGCCGTCGCCGGTCTCGTGATCTCGTGCGGAGGTAGCCCTCCGGTGGTCCCTTCCCGCCCCCCGCCCACGGGCCTGGTCATCGAGGGAGCGCGGATCGTCGATCTCTCCTACGCCTACGATGAAGACACGATCTTCTGGCCGACGGAGGATGGCTTCACGCTCGAGAAGGAGTTCGACGGGATCACCCCGGGCGGCTTCTACTACGCGGCGAACAGGTTCGCGGCACCCGAGCACGGCGGAACGCACATCGATGCGCCGGTCCACTTCGCGAAAGGCAAGGCCACGGTCGATCAGCTCCCGCTGCGGCACCTCATGGGAGCGGCCGTCGTCGTCGACGTGACCGCGCAGTGCGCGAAGGACCGCGACTACCGCGTCACGGTCGCCGATCTCGAGGCGTGGGAGGCGGCGCATGGCGCGATCCCGGACGGCGCCATCGTCCTCCTCCGTACCGGCTTCGGCCGCTTCTGGCCGGATCGCGAGAAGTACATGGGCACCGCCGAGCGAGGCGCAGCGGCGGTCGAGAAGCTCCACTTCCCGGGCCTCCATCCGGCCGCCGCCACATGGCTCACGAGCACGCGTCGCATTCACGCCATCGGACTCGATACCCCCAGCATCGATCACGGACCGTCGACGACCTTCGACACGCATCGTGCGCTCTTCGCGCGCCAGGTCCCCGCGTTCGAGAACCTCGCGAACCTCGAGCAGCTTCCGGCAACGGGCGCGACGGTGATCGCGCTGCCCATGAAGATCAAAGGCGGGAGCGGCGGACCGCTACGCGCGGTGGCGATCATCCCACCGGCCCGCTGAGCCTCGAACGGGCTAGGCTCCCCCGCCCCGGCGGAGTCGGGCCGACCGGGGCGAAGAACGTTCGAGACGGGGACCGGGGTTGCCGATGGAGGAGAGGTGTCAGCTCCCTTCGTGCGCGCGCTTCAGCGCTGCGATGTCGAGCTTCTTCATCTTCATCATCGCCTGCACGGCGCGCCCCGCCTTGGCCGGATCCTTGTCGCCGAGCAGCTCGCCGAGGACGTTGGGGACGACCTGCCAAGAGACACCGAACTTGTCGACGAGCCAGCCGCACTGCCCCTCCTTGCCGCCCTCGGTGAGCTTGGACCAGTAGCGGTCGACCTCGGCCTGGGTATCGCAGTGCACGAAGAGCGAGATGCCCTGGCTGAACGTGAAGGTCGGACCGCCGTTCAGCGCGATGAACGTCTGGCCGAAGAGCTCGAACGTCACCGAGAGGACCGCCCCGCCGGGGCCTGGGATGGAGCTCACGATCTTTCCGTCCTCGAAGATCGAGAGGTAGTGGCGGGCGGCCGCCTCGGCCTGGTTGTCGTAGGTGAGAAACGTAGTGATCTTGGGCATCTGAGGGTTCCGATGGGTTGAGGTTGGGGTTCGGGGGGCCGCCGTTGAATCCCGGCGTCACTCGAACGTCGGAGCACGCGAGCCGTTCTCGACATCCCGGCAGCACTATTTTTCGAACGGCGTCCGGCTCCGTCGAAGCCAAGCTCGTCCACGGCGAGCCAGTCCTCGAGGGCGCTGACGAGCGACGTGTGGATCGCTCACGTGGGCGACGTCGGCCAGCCCACCATGACGCGTTCGCTCGAGACGAACATCCTCACGTACGACGACGTCACGATCGAGCGTTGCGAGTGCGGCGGCACGACCACCCGAACGAAGCAATGGTCGGTTCAACCGTCGCATTGGCCTCGTCGACGCCAACAACGCCAGCGATGCGAACGCATCGCGTCTGCTCGTGCCACGATCGCGAATCGTGACCGCGTATCATTGCGCCCATGCACTCCCCCCCGCCGCATGGTCACGGGTACGGCTACGGCGGACCACCTCCTCCTCGGAGCAGCAGCAACAACGTCCTCGTCATCGTGCTCGTCATCGTCGTCGTGCTGCTCGTGCTCGGCGGAGGGAGCTGCCTCTTGTGCGTCGGGCTCGCCGCCGTCGCGGACGATCCCGCGAGCGGTCCGGCGACGTCGTCGACGAGCGGCTCGGCGAACGGGCTCGAGCGCACGCCGCTCGCCGTGCAGCTGGAAGGGGCGATGAAGGGCACCAAGGTTCCGGTCCAGCAGGTCCTCTGTCCGAAAGAGCCGCCGCAGGGCACCTTCAAGTGCGAGCTCGTGACCACGTCCGGGGACCGCGCCGACGTCGACGTAACGCCCGGACCGACGGGGCTCGCCTACGACGTCCCGGGCATGGCCTTCCTCGAGGGCACGAAGCTCGAGTCGACGTTCCGGGGAATCGTGGCCTCGATCAATCCGCGGCTCCGCGTTCCATGCTTCACGGGGGTCCTGATGAAGAAGGTCGGCGCGGACTTCACCTGCCCGGCCCTCGATGGGGGCACGCCGGCCGGCAGCGTCACGGTTTCGGTGCTCGACAAGAGCGGCGCGGTGAAGATGACGTACGAGGGTACGCGCACGGCTCGTCCCGCCAGGACGGCGACACCGTCGCGCACGGTCGACTTCGTGTGCCCGCCCGGACAGGCGCCCGGTGGGGCCGTACGCGGCGGGTGTGTCTGCGGCGATACGATCATCGGCACCGCGTGCGGCGCTCCGGGCAACTTCACGGACGTGGTCGAGACCGCCAAGGGCTGTCGGTTCACCTGCAACTGAACCTCGCCACACGCGAGCCTTCGTCGCGGGCGCGAACCGTGTGCATCCACGCGCAGCCTTTGCGTGAGCTCGCTCCTGTTCGACGCACGTCGACGCGGGCGAACGCCCACCTCTGCGCGTGGTTGAGGCCAGCGACGCGAGCCCGACACGTCCTCCCCCAATGGCACGACTGATGCGAAGCCGATGAGCATGTCGAAGCCGATCCCCACGATCCAGAAGTACATGACGACGTCGCCTCACTCGATTGGCCTCGAGCAGACGCTCGCGAGGGCGCACGCGGTGATGCGCGAGCACGGGATTCGTCATCTCCCCGTGCTGCATGGACAGAAGCTGATGGGGCTCGTCACCGAGCGCGACCTCCGCCTCGTCGAGTCACTCCCCGACGTCGATCCGACGAAGGTGAGCGTCGAGGAAGCGATGTCGACGGTGGTCTACTCGGTCGGACCGGATCAGCCGCTCGACGAGGTCGTGGCGACGATGGCCGAGCACAAGTACGGCTCGGCTGTCGTGATGCAGAACGGCAAGGTCGTCGGGATCTTCACGACCGTCGACGTCTGCCGCGCCCTCGCGGAGCTCTTGCACTCGCGTCTCGCGAAGTGACCTGCCCGAGACGACGACGACGCGCGCGCACGCAAGTCGCGCGCGCGTCGGTCACCAGCTGACGGGGGTGGGCTCGGGCCTCCGCTCCTTCGTGCCGTCGCCGATCTGACCGAATGCGTTCGAGCCCCAGCAGAGGAGCTTTCCCGCCTTCGTGAGGGCGCAGCCGTGCGCGGAGGCGAGGCAGACATCCTCGACGGCGGAGAGCGCGCTCACCCGGGCGGGTCGCTCGTCCGAGGAGCGCGTTCCGAGACCGAGCTCGCCTTCACCATTCGAGCCCCAGCAGCGAACCGAGCCATCGCCGAGCAGCGCGCACGTCGAGGCCTCGCCTGCGATGAGGCGCTTCACGCCGGTGACGCCGGGCACGTTGACGAGCTTCTTGTGAGGCTCGATGTCGGGCTTCGTCCCGAGCTGTCCGGCGTCGTTCATTCCCCAGCACTGGACGGTCTGGCTCTTCGTGACGACGCAGCCGTGGCGGTCGCCGGTCACGACCTGGACTGCTCCGCTGATCGCAGGCTTCGCGAAGATGCCGCCCGCGCCCCAGTCACCGGGCGGCCCCCAGCATGTCACGGCCCCCGCTGCGTCGAGCGCACACGCGTGCGTGAAGCCCACCGCGACCTGCTTGAACGCGCCCTTCGGAGGCGTGCCGATCGTCTTCTCGTCGGCGCCCCAGCAGACGACGCCGCTCGCGTTCCGCGCGCATGCGAGCGCGCCGCTCGCGACGAGCTCCTCCGCGTCGACGACACCGGCGACGAGCGTCGGCTTCGCGTCGTTGACCATCTTGCCGTCGTTCGCGATGCGGCCCGTCCCCCAGCACTTGACCTTCTTGTCCTCGAGGATCGCGCAGCCGAACTTCGACGCCAGCGCCACCTTCGTCACCTTGCCCACGCCGGGGACGAGGCTGCGCTTGAGGCGCTCGCCCTGACCTTTGCCGTCGCCGAGCTCGCCTTCCTTGTTCCGGCCCCAGCAGCGCACGAGGCCGTCCGACGCGATCGCGCAGGTCGTGAAGTCACCGCAATCGACGTCCTTCGGCGCGCCGACCGGCCCCTCGTCGGAGACGGCGCCCTCGCCGCTCGCAGCCGAGTCCTTGCTGGATGACGGCGCCGAGCTCGGCGGCGCAGCACCGCCACCTCCACCGCACGCGGAAACGACCAACAGCCCAGACAGCAGCACGTGCACGAGCGCGGCGCGCTCTCGCGAGATCATTCGGCACCCAGCGTACACGAACCGATGAGAGCCGAGCTTGCTTGATGTCTATCTCGGTCGATGGACGAGGCACCCCGGGTTGCGCGGGGGGCGAGGCTCCGCCACCGAACGTCGACCCCGGCGTCGACTCGGCTTCGGAGCGCCGACGGCGCAGGCGCAGCTCGCTGGCCGAGCGCTCACTGGCGAGCGCTCACTGGCCGAGATCGACGTCGAGATGCTGGCGCAGGGTTGGATCCTCGAAGCGAGCGAGCTCGTCGACGATGCGATTCAGCTCTGCGGCGTCACGCTCGTTCTGGACCTCCGGGACATGGATCATGAACCGAACGTACAGGTCCCCCTGCGGGCGCCCCTTCCGACCGATCCCCTTGCCGCGAACGCGGAGCACCGTGCCGCTCTGGGTGCCGGGCGGGACCTTCACCGAGACCGGCCCATCGAAGGTCGGGACCTTCACCTTCGTTCCCTTCACCGCCTCGCTCACGCGGATGGGGACCTCCAGGTGGAGATCGTCGCCCTCGCGCTTGAAGAGCGGGTGGGGCCGGACGTGGACGACGAGGACGAGGTCGCCGTTCGGTCCGCCGTTCGGCGACTGCCCGCCCTGTCCGGGGATGCGCAGGCGGCTCCCCTCGTCGGCCCCCGGCGGGATCCGGACGGTGACCGTCTCGTTGGTGTCCTGCCTCCGGAACTGGAGCGTCGTCCCGCGCACGGCCGTCTCGAAGTCGACCGTGTGCTCCTGCTCGAGATCCTGCCCTTTCATCGGGCCACGTCGCCGGCGACCGAAGAGATCCCCGAGATCGCCGACTCCGCCCTGCTGCGAATAAGCTCCGCCGAAGAGGTCCTCGAGGTTGACCGCTTGGCCACCGCCGAACCCGCCGCCGCCGCGGAAGCCGTTGCCTCCCTGGCTCTGCCACTGGCGATACGCGCGGGCCTTCTCCGCGTCGAACCCCTCGCGCAACGCCTCCTCGCCGAACTCGTCGTAGAGCGCGCGCTTCTTGGGGTCGTGCAGGGTCTCGTAGGCGCGGTTCACGGCCTTGAAGCGCGCCTCCGCGGCCGCGTTCCCCGGGTTTTTGTCCGGGTGTAGGTCGCGCGCGAGCTTCCGATATGCCTTCTTGATCGCATCGGCTTCGGCGTTCTTCGGAACACCGAGGACCGAATAGAAGTCATCCGCCATGACAGTCCGAACCCTAAATCTCCGCCGAGGTCCATGCAACGGCCGTGCGCATCGGCCCGTCGAGGTTGTCGCGCACGAGCGGCGGCGTCTCCGCTCGATCGGATGATCGACGTCCCGGCAATTCAACGCGGGCCGAAGGCCCACCACTGCGGGAGGTTGGGGCGCGAGCCCCAAGTTCGACGAGCTGCACCGTTCGCATCACGTACCGCAATCACTCTACCTCGCGCGCCGGAAAGCGGTCTTTGCTCCTGGGCGTTGATAGAATCGACCCATGGCTCGCGCTCTGCCCTCGCTACGGAAGGGGCGGAAGGGGGCTCCCCGGCTCGAGGCTCCCCTCGGGCTCACGGCCCCTCTCCGCCGGCTGGCGTCCACGGCTTGCTTCGCCGCGGCGGCAGTCGTGTTCGCGACGGCCGGAACCTCCTGCCGGCCCGCGCCGTCGCCGCACGAGGCCCAGCCCGAGCCCACGCCCCCGAGCTCGTTGCCTCCGAGCGAGGTCCCTGCCGACGCCGACGAAAGCGCGAATACACGGCTCGACGCTGCCGCGCGTGCGCTCCTCGACGCGGCAGCGGTCCCTATCGCGAGCGACGCTGGCGCCGTCACGGCGGTCGCCGACGGCGATCCCATGAAGCTGCACGGGGAGACACGCGAGGAGCTCCTCTCGCTCTTCTCGATCCGTGATTTCACCGAAGAGGAGAAGAAGCGGATCCAGCCGGACGTTTTCCTCCGCTCGATGTTCAACACCGACGGTCCGCACCGCGCGAACCAGGGCAACAAGGCGATCGCTCAGCACTCGATCAGCCGCGAGAAATGCCTCGAAGGCCTGAAGGACGTCGTCATCCAGACGCCCGAGCAGCGCGAGAAGTGCGGTGCCGAGAACATGGTCCCTGTCTGGATCAAGGGCAAGGAGGCCTGGTTCTGCATCGACGTGTTCGAGTTTCCGAACAAGGCCTGCGAGCTCCCGATGGTGTGGACGCAACCGCCGCTCGCGAAGAAGGTCTGCGAGCTGCAAGGCAAACGGCTCTGCTCCGACATCGAGTGGAACATCGCCTGCCGCGGCGATCCCGAGGGCGGCCCCGATCAGCGCTACGCCTACGGCGACAAGCTCGATCTCGAGATCTGCCACACCAACCTTCGCCACCGGCAAGCGTGCGTCCCTCAGACCGCACGCACGGCCTGGAACACGTGCACGACCGACACCGAGCCGAGCGGCTCCTACCCGAAGTGCCGCTCACGCTTCGGCGTGTTCGATCAGCACGGCAACGTCGCCGAGGTCATGATGCGCCGTGACGGCGATCGCGTCGTGACGCAGCTCAAGGGCAGCGCCTGGTTCTACAACGAGCTCGCGAAGGAGCCGAACGAGCCCGTCCCCGCCACCACGACCAACAAGACCGGCGCGTACCCCGACCACTGCAACTTCGATCCGAGATGGCACGTCGAGCAGCTCGATCGAGCGATGCACGTGAACTACCACCTCGGATTCCGCTGCTGCAAATCGATCCCCTGAGGGAGGGCGCGGCGCCTCGCTACCACTCGAAGAGCTGGGCGGCCGGGTTCGCCGGATCGCGCGTGGTGAAGCTCTTCGTACGATCGACATCCACCGTCGCGACCTTGCCGAACGCGCCGACGCCCCGGTGGATGAAGTACGTCAGGCGATTGATGCGCGGCGCATCGGTCTGCTTCGTGACGTGGAGCACCGTGTAGCCGAACATCGAGGCGCCCTCGTACTTCTGGCTCGCGAGATCGGCGGCGGAGGTGAAGCGGAGGATGGCGAGCTCGCGGGGCTCGCCGCGCGGCGACGAGAGCACCGTCATCGGCTTCGGCGTCGCGCTCCGGAGCATCGTGTCGAGGTCCGCTCGCCACTGGTCGAAGGACCGCGCATCGAGCGGCGTCTCGATGTCGTTCGCGAGGCTCGGCATGCCGTCCTCGGCGAAGCGCCAGGCGCCCGGCGTGGAGGGAGCGAGGCGCTCTTCCCAGGCGAGGCGGCGCACCGGGTTCTCCACCTCGATCGAGGCGCTCATCTGCTGCACTGCGGGCTCGAGCGTGAGTCGGTCTGGGACGAGGACGTCGCCGGACTGGAGGACCTCGAGGCTGTTGTAGTGGACGTGACCGAGCAAGAGCGTGCGCGCATGCGAGCTCTTCACGAAGCGCTTGAGCAGCTCGATGCCGGACAGGTAGAAACCGGCGCCGTCCTTGTCGAGCTCGTCGGGCCCCATCCACTCCTGGAGGCCGTCGTGGAGGCAGCTGTCGCGATCGTCGATGGAGAGTGACCAGTTGGGCTGCTTGCAGACCGCCGGGACGAAGACGCTGCCGAGCACGTAGTTGATCGTGCTCTGCGCCATCCCCGAAAACTCGATCATCGGCGGGTAGTAGCCGAGGTCGACGCCCTCGTGCCCGCCACGCGGGTCGTGGTGCATGAGGACGATCGTGTCCTGGCCGCCCTTCTTGCCGCGCGTGAGCTCTCGGTCGAGCCACTCGAGCTGCGGCTTCGACACGGCGCCGCCGTAGTTCACCGTGTACATGCCCCAGCCCGTGCGCCGGTGCTGCCGGAGCTCGAACGAGTTCATCGAGACGTAGCGGTTCTTCCCGAACGTCCACGACGTGTAGAGCGGGCCGTACGTCTTCTGCCACTGGTAGAAGCCGTCGTAGAGGATGACGTTGCGGTCCTTGCGCGGGACCTCCTTGAACGACGTCGAGAACGTCTCACCGATGCGTCGCTCGAAGCTCCCTTCGAAGATGTCGCGATGGATCCCGCCGGGGGTCGCCTGCGTCTTGTCGAGAAACGCGGAGAACGACTCCCACGAGTAGTCCGGCCACGCGACGTTGTTCTGCTCGGCGATGACCTTCTGGAGACTGTCGCCGAGCTTCGCGTCGGCGGTCTTCACGAGGCTGGGGACATGGCCGATCGCTGCGTAACCGTCGTGGTTGCCGGCGGTGAGGAAGATGGGGAGGTTCAGCCGCTTGAGCGCGCCGACGACCCGCTTGGCCTCCTCGCCGTACGTCTTGGCGACGATGCGCTGGCGGATCGATCCGGGCGAGCCGCCGTTGTGGAGATCGCCGTTGAACGTGATGAACGCGGCGTTCTTCACGTCGGCGCTGGTCTCGGCGTTCACGCCGTCGACGAAGTCGTCGAGCTTGTCCGCAGTGAACGACTTGTATTCGGCGCCGATCGCGACCTGGGTGTCGGTCACCTCGAGCGCGGTGTACTCCTCCCGCTCCGCGTCGAAGACGCGAACGGCGTTGTACTGGTACTCGTAGACGTTCGCGTAGAGCGCGCCTTTCTTCCTGACCTCGAACCGCGCGTCGTAGAGCCCGGGCGGGACGCTCGCCATCGCCGCCTGGTCGAAGACGAAGCGGAGCGTCTTGCGCGCCCGGAAGTCGGCGGGCATGTCCGCGGGCTCGGGGTTCTGGAGAACCTTGGTCGGCTTGATCCGATGGACGCCCGCGCGCGGGAGCTCTGTCGTGTTCGACTCCGCAGCCGCCCGCTCGCTGCGCGCGACGAGGAGGAAGGAGAAGCCGTTGTCCTCGTCCTCGGTCAGCTTCACCGTGGTCAGCGGGGAGTCGCCTCCCTCGGGAGAGCGTGACGGAATCAGGTGATCGAACGCGTCCGGCTCGATCCGAAGGACCATCACGAGCTCGTCCTCGGGGTCCGCCTTCACGTACAGGTTCGGGTTGCCGAGCGTCGGATAGACGAGACGATCGATCATCGTCCTGCCGTCGACCGTCCACGGCATGATCTGCTCGTTCTGGCTCGGCTCCGCGTAGAAGACGTTCGCGAGGTACGTCTCCCCCTTCTTGCTGACGACCTCCCATGGCCGCTCGCGGAGCGCGGACTCCGGCACCTCGTCGTAGACCTCGTCGTCACCCGGATTGTCGGATCCGGGCCTCCGGTCCTTCGGTCCCGGCTCGGAGCCGCCGTCGCTCTCGTCGCTCCCGCAGCCCACGATCGTCGTGGATGCGAACACGCCGACGAGCGCGATCGCGGCGAGCCATCGGCCCCGTCTCACTGCTCCCATGCGCCCGCGGTAAGCACCTGTCATACCGACCGGAGTAACGCGCCGCATCCTCGGAAAATACGCGGCGAAATCACTCCGGTAGGTCGCCAAGGTCGATCCACTGGATCGGCAATGATCCCAGATCGTTTCCCCGCCGCCACTCAGCCGTTGCGCAACACGAGCGCGCGCTCGAACGCTCGTGTCGCGAGCATCGTCCGGCGTCAGGGGAGGAGAACGGTCGAGCCCGTGGTCTTCCGGCCCTCGAGATCGCGATGCGCACGCGCGGCCTCGCGGAGCGGATAGGTCTGCCCGACGAGCGCCTTCAGCGTCCCGTCCTTCAGCGCGGTGAACAGATCGCCGGCACGCGCCTCGAGCTCCTCGCGTGTTCGCGTGTAGTGATTGAGCACCGGCCGCGTGAAGAAGAGCGAGCCGCTCGCGAGGAGGCGCGGCTCGAACGGCGGCACGGCCCCGGACGACTGCCCGAACGAGACCATGATCCCGCGCGGCCGGAGCGACGCGAGCGAGCCGTCGAACGTGTCCTTCCCGACCGAGTCGTAGACGACGTCGACCATCTTGCCCTTCGTGATCTCGCCGATCCGCTTCGCAACGTCCTCGCGTCCGTAGAGGATCACCTCGTCGCAGCCGTTCTCGCGCGCGAGCTTCGCCTTCTGCTCGCTCCCGACGGCGCCGATGACCGTCGCGCCGAAGTGCTTCGCCCACTGACAGAGGAGCAGGCCGACGCCGCCGGCCGCGGCGTGAACGAGGATCGTCTGCCGGCTCTCCTTCAGGCGGCCGATCTCGACGAGGTAGTGCGCCGTCATTCCCTTCAGGAGCGACGCCGCCGCGAGCGCATCGTCGATCCCGGACGGAACCTTCACGAGCTCCGCCGCGTCGATGTTGCGCGCCTCGGTGTACGCGCCGAGCGGTCCGCTCGCATAGACGACGCGATCGCCGGCGGCGAGGCCGGTCACGCCCGCGCCGAGCGCCTCGACGACGCCGGCCGCCTCCGTCCCCGGCGTGAACGGCAGCGGCACGGCGTAGAGGCCCGTCCGCCGATACACGTCGATGAAGTTGAGGCCGACGGCGGAGTGTCGGACGCGGACCTCGCCCGGCCCGGGCTCCGGCAGATCGACGGGCTCCCAGCGAAGAACGTCGGGGCCGCCGGTCTCGTGGACGCGAATCGCGTGAACAGTGGTCATGACGACGATCACGTTGCGACGCTTCTCGACGCGCCGCAATCCGTCGAAGCGCTCGCGCGACGCATTGCCGCTCCGGCGCATCGAGCAACGGCCGCCGAATCCCGTTCCCTCCCGCGGCTGCACCGCCGGACCTCAAACCGGGCCGGTCGTCTCCACCATCACCATGCCGTTCGGCATCTGCCCCTCGCGTGGCCGCTGCTCGTCGAGCTCCTGCTCCTCGAGGAAGCGCCCGCGCTCCTCCTCCGCGCTCGGCGTGATCGCCACGGACTCGCGCCCGCGCTCGGCGGCAAGCGCGGCCGTCACCGCGCTGGCGATCGTGGCGGCGAGCGAGGACATCCACGCCGAGCTCTCGATCTCGTGGAGCCTCCGAAGCTCCTTCTTCAGCTTCTTGTACGACCTCACGAGCTTCTTCTTCTTCATGGCGCTGGTCCTCGTATGTCCACCGCCCTCGCCTTCACGTCTCGCGCCCGCGGCTTGGATCGCGGCCGTGAGCGGAAAGACCTCGAGCGGCAGCCCCAAGCACCGCGCTCACTGCGCGCCGCTTCCAAGCGCGAGCGCTCGATCAGCGTGTCGATGTCCGGAGAGCCGACCGTCGACGACGTTCTTCGTCATCCGTTTCGCGAGCTCGGTCGCGGCGACCGTCATCATCGACAGCGTGATCCTCTCGAAGACGCGTCGGGCGAGCGACGGCCGGGGGACGAGGTCGAGCTTCTGGATCGCGTGTGACACCCGCCCCCGCAGCGATCGCCGGCGCCGCGTGGCGATCGTCAGACCGACAGCGAGCGCGCCGACCCCGACGAGCGCCGCGATCCCGAGGACCGAGAGCGCCACGGGCTTGACCATCTGCTTGGCGTGCGCCCCAAGCTCTGCCACCTGATGACGGCGGGTGTCGAGCACGTCCACCGCGCGGAGGAGGCGAGAGCGAATGATGTTGGCCTTCTGCTCGAGGAGCCTGATGCGCTCGCTGGGCGGCACGGCCTTGTTCGCTGCCCTCATGCGAGGTGCTCCTTCAGCTGGCTGACCTCACGCTCGAGACGGTGGCGCGTCCTCGCGAGAGGACTCTTCGGAAGCATCGAGTAGCCGACGAATCCGGCCACGGCACCGACGACGAGGAGAACACCGGCGAGCACGAGCGCAGCGAACGCCGACCCGCCCAGCGCGAGGACGAGCGCCATCGCGAGGAGCGAGAGCGTGACGACGCTCGCCACGGTCGCAACGGCAAACCCGATCGCGGCGCGCTTCGCCCACGCGAGCTCCAGCTCGACTTCGTTCTTGGCCATCTCGATCTCGAGGCGAACGAGCTCCTTCGCCTCTTCGATCGCTTCACGTACGAGAGCAGCGGTCGACGCTTCCTCGAGCGAGAGACGCTCGGGTGCTGGCTGACTCATGCTCATGTGCACCTCCTGCCGACCTCGAGCCGCGTGTCGGTCGCGCTTCGCGTCGATGCGATCCAGTCGAGCGGCGCCGAGACGAGTGACCATTCGGCCACGGCGGGGAAGAAGCGCCCGACGAGTGACGCCAGCACCGCGATCGACGGCAGCGGCACGAACGGCTCGCTCTCGGGCGACGCCCCGACGCCGTTCGCGACGGAGCGCCCGACGGTGGGCTGGATGAGGAGCACGATCTCCTTCTCCACGAACCCAAGCACGAAGGACGCGCTCGCCACGAGCGAGCGGTGTGCATGAGCCGTACCGCGGACGACGACGGACGAGCAGTCGGCCGGCAGCGTCAGCAAGGAGTCAGGCCGCGATGCGCACGAGGCATAGACGCGCACGGCCCCGTCGCGTCGAGCGGGAGGTCGCTACGCCTGCTCGCCGTCGAGCTCGCGCGCCAGCTCGTTCCAGAAGTCGTCGCCGGTCAGATAGAAGGCCCACAGCCGCTCGACGGGTCGGATGCCGCGCTGCTCTTGCCACTGCACCATGTCGTCGAACTCCCCGTCGAACCAGCCCCAGATGAACCGAGCGCGGAAGACGTCGAGCCCGCGGGCGCGAAGCTCGGCGATCGCCTCCTCGGTCTCGAGATCATCGAGCTCGTCGACCATATCGGAGGCTTCGTCGATCACGCGCCCGAGGTACGCGATGCCGCTCTTCGTCAAATCGTAGCGGCCCGTCTTGACGTTGATCCGGATCAGGTCGTCGACCGCGAGCTGCTGCAGCGTCTCGTCGAGCGGCGACAGCTCCGCGGGCAGCGAGACGGGGAGCTCCATGCCGCCGTCCTCGGGGGTCAGATCGAGTTTCTTGAGCAGCCAGAGCGCGATGTACGTCTGCTTCGTCTCGTCGTCGATGGCGGTGCCGGGGCGGCGTCCGAATGTATTGCTCACGGTGAAACCCTTACCTCAGGTCAGCGCTCGTCCTACGAAGTCCGGCGCCAGCTCGGGGCGCGCAGCTCGATCCGGCCGTCGTCACGGGACTGCCAACTCTCCACCTCACCGAGCGCAAAATGAAGCGGCAGGCTTGTCCCCGACGGTCGGGCGAGCAAAGTCTGGTGCGGGTTGCATAGCGCGAGCACGATCGCGGACACGTCCTCCGGCATCCGCGGCAGCCAGCTCGCGAAGAACTTCGATGCGAGGACGGTGACGGGCGCCTGCTCGGGCAGCTCGAAGTAGAGCTCGATGTCGTCCCCCAGCGCCTCTCCGTCGTCGGGACAATGGAGCGCGAGGAGCAGCACGTCGTCGACGGAACGGGCGGCCGCTCCGTGCTCGGCGAGCCACAGACGCGAGATGCGGGCCCAGCCGTACCCTGCATAGTCCGCGTCCGGCTCCGAGCGATCGCCGACGAGGTTGAGCAGCTCGAGCACGGGCCGCTCGTGGAACGGCAGCTCGGCGATCGCCCTTACCACGCTGCGCGAACGCGAGCCGTTAGGCATCCAGGCGGACGGCGCGGCCCTTCGAGGCCACGCCGAACTTCCCACCGCCCCGGAAGCCTCCTCCACCTCCTCGAGCGGCACCGCCGGTCGTCGTGCGTGTCGTCGACGACGGGCGATTGTACGTGCGGCCGCTCTGGGAGCGCTGGAACTGGCTCGGGTTCGCGGCGCGGTAGCTCGAGCGCGACTGATGCAGATCGGCGACGCGCGTCCCCGGCGTCGTGTACGGCTGCTGGTACATCGGCACGTAGCCCGGCATGAACATCCGCGACATCATCGAGCCCATCATCATGCCCGAGGCGATGCTGAGGAACGGCGAGTGATAGCCGTAGTAAGGACCGTAGCCCACGGTCTGGTACTGCGCCGAGCTCGCGCCGGTGAGCTCGCGCCGGATCGTGAAGACCTTCTCCGACTCGTCGACGGCGCCGTTGGTGTTCTTGTCGAAGAAGCCGGTGACGAGCTGGGTCTTGTCGTCGAGATCGGACACGGAGACCGAGATGATCTCGCTCCCACCGTAGATCTCGTTGACGCGCTTCTCGAAGTCCTCGGGCCCTTCGGCGAGCTTGTACGCCTCGTTGACCTTGTCCCAGTCGATCGCGACGTTGGTGTTCTCGGTGGTGGCCCAGCGCTCGTTACGCTCCGACGAGGAGCCCGACGGCTTGCAGCCGACAGAAACCACCCCGAGCGGAACAACGGCGATCAGGACGGCAGCGAGCGACTTGAGTTCGGGGCGCACGGACTCAACCTAGGTGCTGAACACCTTCCGCGCAAGCTCCGGAGGACTGATGGAGATTGCAACGCAACCGAGTTTGCGTCTCAGCTCTACAGGCGACTCGAGTCGATCACTTCTGGAGATCGCCCGGCTTGAGCCCGGGGATCGTCACGAAGCCGTTCCCCGAGACCTTCCACATGATGACCTCGAGCGCCGTATCGCCGCGATCATCGATGTCGAACGTCCCCGAAGCGCCCGTGTAATCGATGTCCCGTCCGCTGCGGACGGCCTCGAGCGCCTCCGCGAGCTGGCCCGGGCCGAACGCGTCTCCCGGCGGCGCGGACACCTCGTAGAGAGCGTCGCGAATTGCAACACGATCCTCGAGGCTGCCTGCCTTCTCGATCGCGAGCGCGAGGAGAATGACCGAGTCGTAGATCTGCGGGATCGGCGACGGGAGGTTGCCGGCGTCGGCCGCGGGCGGGAACTGTGACTTGTAGAGTGCATTGAAACGCGTCCACTCCGGGCTCGTGTCGCGCTCCTGGTTGCACGCCGCGCCGAGGACACCGTCGACCTTCGAGAGCTCGCTCGTGTTCTTGGCGTCGACGCGTCCCGCTTCGATGAAGCCTTGCTGGTAGAAGCGGATGAAGCCGAAGGACGGGAAGCTCGCGGCCGACAACGCCGGATTCGACTCCGCGGCGTTGCGGAACTCGCGCATGTACTTGCCGCCGTCTGCGGGGAACATGAGCAGCGTCTGACACTCGACCTCGCCCGCCTCCGCCGCCCGGATCACCGCAGCTGCATCCGCCGCGTAGGTGGCGGCACCGGCCTGGATGATGAAGTCTTTGATGACTCCGCCGAACTTCGAATATTCGGCGCGGAGCGAGTCGATCGTCGCGCTCCCCTTCCCCGGCGCGTCCTCCGCGAAGATCACGGCCATCTTGGTGCAGGCCTTGAACGACGGCGGCGGCCCGGAATCACCGGTGCCTCCCGCGTCGACGTTGTCGCCGGCGTCCGCGTCGGACGTCCCCGCGTCCTTCACTCCCGCGTCGTTCTGGGGCACGACGGTGCCAGGCGGAGCGAACGAGCCGCCGAGCGCATAACGAGCGATGGCGCGAGACTGGTACTCGACGGCGCAGGACGTGCGGAACAGGTAGCGATCCTTCCCCTCCTGGAGGAGCGGCACGGTCGGCGACGTCGCGAAGGGCGTGAGGACCGGGATCTTCGCGTCCCTGAAAGCGCCGTGCGAGAGCTCGAGCGCGAACGTGGTGCTCGGCCCGACGAAGCCGGCCACCCCTCGCTGGATGAACTCCGACGCGATCCCCGCGATGAGCGAGCCATCACCACCGTCGTCGCGGATGTCGAGGACGACGCGCCGACCGAGGATGCCGCCGACCGCGTTGAGCTGCTGCTCGGCAACGCGCAAGACGCGCTGGGAGCCCGCGCCGAAGTCCTTCTGCTTCGTCAGGTCGACCGTAGCGCCGATGACGACGGGTGGGTCGGCAACGACGGTCACCGGTTCGGTGCACGCCTGGTTCGCGCCGAGCACCAGAACCGCGAGAGGGACCGAAACGAGCGCGAGGGAGAGGAACGAGAGGCCTCTCGGCCGGCCACCCAGCAACGATCCGCGGCAGGAAGACGAGGAGGGGCCGGCCATTTCCGTTGGACCTCATGGTAGCATTTCTCCGCCGATGCGCGTTTTCCCCTGCCAGCTCGAACTCGGGACTGCGCCCCAAGCCCCCGGAGCGGTCCCCCAGCCCCCTCGGAGCGGTCACCGGCGACGGCGCGTCGTCGTGGCTGCCGTGGTTGCCGTCGTCGCCGCGCTCGGTCTGCTCGCGACCGGATGCGCGAAGGAGCAAGAGGCGAACGTCCGCCTCGACGTCGTCTTCCCGTCCACCGCAATGGCGATCGCGTCGGACGACGTGAAGTTCATCGTCTACGACGATCCCGAGCCCGGCGCGTGCCAGCGCATCTACTTGAAGCACATCACCAACCAGACCGACCTGCCGCCCGTCGTGCTCTCGCCGCCGGCGGTTCCGGTCTGCGACCTCGCGTTCGGTCGCCCCGACCCGCTGGTGCTTCCGCTCGGTAAACACTCGATCCTCGCCATCGCCACCCGCGGTGCGGACGATCTCCTCGTGGGCTGCTCGGACGTCGCCGTCTCGGCCGAGGGCAACGAGGTGGTCGTCAACCTCGCGCTCCCGAGCGCCACCCCCGTCCCGGCGCTCAGCTCGTGCGCCACGCTCCGGGACTTCTGCGACTCGCGCTGCCAGTAGCGACACGCCAACCAATCACATCGGCGCAGCGTTCGCGTCACCGCGAGCTCGGCTTCCGAAAGCTCCCTCTTGTCAGCCCCACGACACGCTCGGGCAACGAGATGCGCGAGACCTTGTTCGGTCCAAGCACCAGACCGGTCGACCGGTCGCGGGCGCCGGGACATCGCTCGGCCCGAACGCGTCGTGGCACGGAGCAGCCTCTCCTCCAGCCCAAGCCACGCCTGGCGAGCCTCGAACAGAGCAGGGCGTCCGTCAAAGGCTCGATTGCTCGCCGCGCACGCAGGAGCGGTGCTCCTTCAGCGTCGATCTCGTTCTCCGATCGCTGCGATGAGCGCGCGAAGGGACCGCCCGCTCGTGTGCCCGGACGCTCGTGTGCCCGGACGCTCGTGTGCCCGGACGCTCGTGTGCCCTGACGTTTGTGTGTCCGGACGTTTGTGTGTCCGGACGTTTGTCTGCGCTAACGTTGAGTGTCCTAACGTCGTGTGCCCCAACGTTGTGTGCCCTAACGTTGTGTGCCCTAACGTTGTGTGCCCTGACGTCGTGTGCCCTGACGTTTGTGTGTCCGGACGTTTGTGTGTCCGGACGTTTGTGTGTCCGGACGTTTGTGTGTCCGGACGTTTGTGTGTCCGGATGTTTGTGTGCCCTGTGGCGGCATGCTCACGAACCGACCGTTGACCGTGGTGGGCCCCGTGCTCGATGACCGCCGAGCAAGGGTCATGTCCCCGTTAGGCGGTGCTCAATGGTCGGATTCCCAGACGGGATAGATCATCGCCGCACTGTCCCCGAGCGCGTCCGCGAGGTCCCTGGTGGATACGATCATCCGATCGAGGACAGCGAGGTAGTGTCGCCTCTTCTGTCGCCGCGTCTTGCCAGCGCGATTCCAGGCGAACGACGTGTAGATCTTCGCAACCTCGCGTCCGACCTTCTTCGGCAGGATCACCTCACCCGCTCGACCACGTCGAACGTCAGCGAGCTCGGGCCGCCTCCAATACCGCGGCGCGTCCCCTTCGGCGGGCGCATCCCGTGGCAGTGGCATCCTCTCGCTGAACGCGACGCCGAAGGCCTGACGGATACGCCGTATCCCCTCCGCCGTGAGCGACAGGATGTTCCTCCGCCGGTCAGGACCGAAAGTGTCCTTCTTCTTCGAAAGGAGCCCGAGCTCGACGAGCCGCTCGACCATCTTCCAAACCGTCTGCCGACTCAACCCAAGCAATCGCCTGAGCCGTGCCTGCGCGATGCAGTTCGACCGGGCCCCACTCGCGACATCGCTCACCTGCTCGTGAAGGAGATACAGAATGTCGAACCGCGCCGGCGTCATGTCCGCAACGCCCTCGAACATCTCCCGCCCCCGCGCCACCGCACAGAGATGACTCCGCTTCTGGAGAAACGACATCGGATGCATGCGCCGCGCATCAAGCACGCCACATGCCTCTATCCCTCCAACCATCGCAGCCCCCGCCCCCCCTCTGGCCGGGTGCCCCAAAACCCACGAATCCAGCGGGTCAGCTAGCTGACATCCTGGCTTGCCGCATTTTGGAGCACCGGCGCGGGGGGGTGGCCCGGGCCATCTGGGGCCTGGCTCGAGGGCCATTCGCGGCTGTTGGTGGTAGCGCGTGTCCGGGTCCGGTCGACCGGGCGCGGATCGCGGGGCGGCGCTGCTACGTGCCGAACAACGAACGATGAGATGCGCGGTGGGAAGTGCGCTCAGTAGCGCGCGCCGCCGAGGGTCGCGTACAGGTCGAAGACCTCGCGTGCGGCCAGGCGGAAGACGTCTCGGCGCACGGCAATGCCGCGCTTCTCGAGCTCACCGACCCAGTCGGCGGGCAGCGGGCCCTCGTCGAACTCGCTGAGCTCCATCACGTCTTCCGCGCGCGCTCCGATCACGAGCTCGTCGATCCCGGCCCAGATGCTGGCGCCGTAACACATCGCGCAGGGCTGGGCGCTGGTCGCGAGGATGTAGCGGGCACCATCCGAGTTCAGGCGCGCGCGCTTCACACGTGCCTGCCCCAGCATCAGCGCCGTCGTCTCGGCGTGGGCGACGGAACAGTGCTCCGGGAGCACACGATTCACACCGACGGAGATCAGACGGCCCTCGGCGTCGAACAGCGCGGCGCCGAAAGGTCCGCCGGTCCGCTCGACGACGTTGCGACGCGCAAGCCGGATCGCGAGCCCGACGCGCTCCTCGTCGTCGGTGAAGCGGCGGTCTGCGTCGACTTCGTCGGGGATCCAGCGAGGAAGGGTGAGCGTGAATTCGGCGCTGAGCATGACCACTCAACCCTTCCGCCGCTGTGGAGGAGCCGTCAAGAAAATCGAGCGGCTCTTCTCGCCTCGGTCCGATGGCGCTCTCGCGTCAGGCTTGCCCGAGGCTCGCGATGTCGATGACGAAGCGGTACTTGACGTCGTTGCGCATCATCCGCTCGTAGGCTTCGTTGATCTGCTGGATTGGGATGACCTCGACGTCCGAGACGATGCCGTGCTTGCCGCAGAAGTCGAGCATCGCCTGGGTCTCGGGGATGCCGCCGATGAGAGAGCCCGCGAGCCGCTTGTTTCCGCCGATGAGCGCAAAGGCAGCGACCGGCGTGGGCTCCGGCGGAGCACCGACGAGCACCATCGTCCCGCCAGGTCGCAGCAGCCCGAGGAACTTGTTGTAGTCGTGCGGCGCCGAGATCGTATCGATGATGAGGTCGAGGCGACCTGCGAGCTTCTCGAACGTCGCAGGATCGGTCGTGAGCTCGAAGGCCCGAGCTCCGAGGCGCCCCGCATCCGCTTCCTTCGAGCGTGAGGTGCTCAGCATCGTGACCTCGGCCCCCATCGCGGCGGCAAGCTTGACGGCCATGTGACCGAGGCCGCCGAGGCCGACGACACCGACGCGATCGCCCTTCTTGCAGTCGTACTGACGAAGCGGCGAGTACGTCGTGATCCCCGCGCAGAGAAGCGGCGCGGCCGCGGCGGGGTCGAGGTTCTTCGGGACCGCGAGCGCGAAGCTCTCCGGCACCACGATCCTCGTCGAATAGCCGCCGAACGTCGGCGTCTTCCGATCCATCTCGGTGCCGTTGTACGTCGGGGCGGAGCCCTTCTCGCAGAACTGCTCCTGGCCGCGCTCGCACGAGGGGCAGGCATGGCACGCGTCGACCATGCAGCCGACGCCCGCCATGTCACCGACCTTCAGCTTGGTGACCTCCGCTCCCGTCTTGGAGACGCGACCGATGATCTCGTGGCCGGGCACCATGGGGAACATGGCGCCGCCCCACTCGTCGCGAACCTGGTGGATGTCGGAGTGGCAGACGCCGCAATAGAGGATGTCGATGACGACGTCGCGCGGGCCGGGCTCGCGCCGCTCGATCGAGAAGGGAGCCAGCGGCTTTCCAGCAGCAGATGCGGCATAAGCGGGAGTGTTCGACATGTCCTTGTCCTCTTGGTCCTCTTTCGCCGCGCAGTCTGCCCTCGGGAGGGAGGCTTTGAAACAGGAACATCCGCACGGGTTCGTCACGAGCGCTCGCGATCGGCCGTCCCCTCACGGCGCTCCCGCGAAACGTCGCGCGCCCTTGGATGCGCTTGGCGCGACGCCCGTTGCGCTCGTGATCCGGCGGCGACTCTACCGTAGCGTTCTCGGCGGTCTCAGGTGGCGTCGTGAAAGATGATGCCGAGCGTATGCCGGCGCCCGGATCGCAGCCGACTGACGCCGTGACGGAGTCGAACGCGGTACGAGCCACGCGTCCCCTGCACCGGCCGATGGTGAACCGCGAACACCACCGCGTCTCCTTGCTCGAGCGGCAGGACCATGGGGCGTGACTGCATGCGGGGTCGCTGCTCGGTCATGACGAATTCGCCCCCGGTGAAGTCCCGTCCTGGCTCCGACAGGAGGATGGCCACCTGCAGCGGAAAGACGTGCTCGCCGTAGAGGTCCTGGTGCAGGCAGTTGTAGTCGCCCTCCGAGTACTCGAGCAGAAGCGGTGTCGGCCGGACCTGCGCAGCTTCGTGGCAACGAGCGAGGAACGCTTCGTGCTCGTCCGGGTACAGCGTCTCGATCCCCATCGCCTCGTTCCAGCGGTTCGCGATCGGGACGAGATGCGGATAGAAGCCCCGTCGGAGCTCGGCGACGAGCGGCGGCAACGGGTAGGCGAAGTACTTGTACTCTCCACGACCGAAGCCGTGGCGCGCCATCACCACACGACTGCGGAAGACGTCGCCGGCGGAGTAGCGCTCGGCGAGCGCCCTGCAGTCCGCCGCGGGGAGAAGGCGCGGGATCACCGCGTTCCCTTGCGCGTCGAGCTCTCGCGCAATCGCTGGCCAGTCCACCGCCGCGATGCGCCCAGCAACGTCGCTGGCCTGCGCCGGCCTGGGCACCCCGTTCGCCGGAGCGACGACGGTCATGAGCACGCCTCGCGTTCCAGGAGCGCCTGCTTGCGCTCGGCGCCCCAGCGGTAGCCCGACAGGCTTCCGTCGGTCCGCACCACGCGATGGCAAGGAATGGCGACCGCGAGCGTGTTCGCCCCGCAGGCCTGACCGACAGCCCGCACGGACTTGGGTGAGCCGATGCGCCGTGCGAGCTCGGCGTAGCTGACGGTTTTGCCAGCCGGGATCTTCCGAAGCGCCTGCCACACTCGTCGCTGGAATGCGGTACCGCGCATGTCGAGGGGAAGATCGAGCCCGAGCCGCGGCGCCTCGACGAAGCCGACCACCTTGGCCACGAGCTCTTCGAACGCGGCGTCACCGCCGTGAAAGTCGGCACGCGGAAACCGATCCTGCAGCTCACGAACGAGCTTGTCGGGATCGTCGCCGAGCAAGATGGCGCAGACTCCTCGCTGGCTTCGAGCGACGAGGATCGATCCGAGGGAGCACTCACCGACCGCGAAGGCGATGACGATGTTGGCGCCGCCCCGGCGATAGTCGCTCGGAGTCATGCCGAGCACCTGATCCGACTCTTCGTAGAAGCGGCTGCTCGAGCCGTAGCCCGCGTCGTAGATGGCAGCCGTCACCGACTCGGCGCGTTCGAGGCCCTTCCGCACCTGCTTGGCGCGATGCGCAGCGGCGTAGGCCTTCGGCGTGAGGCCGGTGACTTCACGAAACACGCGGTGCAGGTGATACGGGCTGAGCTTCGCGCGCTCGGCCAGCGCGTCGAGCGTCGGCGGCTGGTCCGCGCGCTCGATGTAGCGACAGAGCTCGGCCACCAGCGCGGCGTGTTGCTCCGCCACGGAGATCTGCTTGGGCCTGCAGCGGAGGCATGGTCGGAAGCCCTCCCGCTCCGCTTCTGCCGTGCTGCGATGAAACGACACGTTCTCGGGCCGCGCCGCCCGGGCTCCGCACGACGGTCGGCAGTACACGCCGGTCGTGCGGACCGAGTAGACGAACGAGCCATCGGCCTTCGGATCGCGGGCCAACACCTTCGTCCAGCGCGGATCGGAGAGGGTCCTCGCTGCAAGCTCATCGTTGCGGGCGGCGCTCGCGGTGCTGGCTGCTCGCGTCGGCCTGCCGGGGTCGGGTTCCATGACAGCGATCGTAAGGTGCGTCGGGCCGGCTGGCGCTCCGAGTCTTGCGCTCGAACTCGGGGCTGCCCCCCGGAGTAGTTACCCCAACCCCCTCAGTAGTCGCCAGTCGCCCCAACTGCCCGCAGTAGAGGCCCGTTCGAATCGTAGCGGTCCCAGGCCTGAGCTACGCGACCGTCCCGCGTGTCAATCGTTGCCCTCGGCGTCGTCGGTCGTCTTCTTCGTTCGCGCTTTGCACCCTCCCGGAGCCGCGTCTCGCTTCAAGATGGCGAGGGCTTGCGCTTCGCTCGGTCGAGCGGCGGTGCGCTGGACGAGGTAGGCGTGGAGCTTGGCCAGATCCGCCGCGCCATTTCTGTCGGCGCAGAGGCGCGTCACGATCGCCGAGAGCGTGCGGAGCACGGGCATCGCTTCGGGAGATGCCGCGTCCGGCAGGAGAGCGTCGAGTCGCGGAACGAGAACATCCATCCGCGAGAAGCCGCGCGTGAGCCCCAACCATAACTTCGGCACGAGCTCGAACGCGATGCGTCCGTGCTCCAACATCTGTCCGAGGATCTTCGCGTCGATGGGGGCGCCGAAACGCTGTTCGAACTCCCGCCAATAGTTGTCTCCGTTGTACTCGCCGAAGTCCCGCTTGCTCTGCCCGAGCAGGAAAAGCGCGCGTCCGCGCTCGTCGGGATACGCCTTCCAAAGATACGCGCCCTCGGTGTCGAGCGAGCGATCGCGATCGCGCGCGAGCACGTCGATCCCCTCGCGGAACGATCGCCGCTTGGGATCGAGTCCATGCAGCACCTCGAGGAAGGGATGGACCGTTCCAATGCCGTCGTCGCGCGTCCTGACGGGGCGGGCGCGCAGCGTAGTGAAGAGCTGCTTGGCGAGGTCGGCATCCTCGCGTTCGTCGAGCACGCGCGCGAGTCGGGTGCACGATTCGGCGTCCTTCGTCGCGAAGGACAGAAATCCGATGCTCGCGCTCGAGCAACTTCGTGCCCGCGAGCTCCGGCCGGAAGCGTCGAACACGGAAGGACAGACGACCTCGTCGAAGAGCCTGCTCTCCGGATCGTCCGCCGTCGCCGTCTGCGGACGCCCCGCGCGGCGCCACGCGTCGACAATGCCGAGGCCGAACGCGAACCTGTCGACGCCTGGATACGCTCGATCCGCTTCGAGGTCGTACATCTTTCGAACGGCCAAGAGCCGCTCCTTCGTGCTCGCCGTAGGAAGAGCGCCTGCAAGCCAGCGCGCGTAGGCCGATTCGGCAAGGCGGAAAGGGCTCTTCGCGTCGAAGCCCGCGAGGGCCTTCGCGTACCGACGGTACGCCTCGTGAAAGTAATACTGGAGCTGGTCGAAGAGCCACGCACGGCTCTTCGCTTCGAGCTCGGGGTCGTTGCCCTTCGCGAGCTCGTTCAGACGAACGACCCGGACGATGACGTCGGCGCGCGGGGATCGAGCGAAGGCCTCCTCGCTCGGAAGGCCCCGGAGGGCGTCGCGGAACTTACGCTCGGAAAGAGCGCCGTATCCGGGGCGTGTTCGTACGAGGTAGTCGAAGTACGCACGGCGCTCGCTGGAGTGGACCGAGTCCGGAGTCTTGGCGCCGTACTCGCGATCCCGGTAACGATCGTCCTCGTCCGCGAACGCCTCGAACATGACGCCGCGAGGAACGAGCGCCGCCGGGTGCGCGCCCAAATCGATTCGGAGAACGAATGCCTCGGAATCGAAGGTCGCCGAAGGCTCCTTCACCGTCGCGCGGTATCGACATTCGACCCTTCGCAATGCCGCTACCGTGCGGGGAAAGGCGGAGGGCTCTTCTTTCTTCCACACCGTCAGCGAGCGTGCGATCTCCTCCATCGCGGCAACGAGCTGCCGCTCGAAGTCCGCACGAAGCGAGGACGCGACCGCCGCGTCGATCTGGAGCGCGATGGGATGACCGGCGAGCGCAGTGACCTGCGCGGTCGCCGATTGCAGTCGAGCGGCACGCGGATCGAACGGGAGCTGGTCACCATCGGCCGGCGTGATCGTGATCGCGACGTCGTTTTCAACGGCGACGTGCTGCGTCCCCCCGCACGCGCTGGCGGCGACGCACGCGAGAATGGCGAGCGAGCGCCAGCTCGTCATCGCTGCCCCCCAGCCTTCCGCTTGCCGTCTTGGAAGATGCGAAGCCGCTCCTTACCCGAAACGAGACGCACCTCGTTGCGCGGTGGCGGGCTCGGCGGAGGCGGCTTGCATCGGTCCGACGTTGCTTCATCGGCAAGGCGCGCATAGGCCTCGCCAGGGTGCCTCTGCACGCGGTCCCTCAGATATGTGCGAAGGGCGGCGAGGTCCGCGACGTTCTTCTCCACACAGAGCCTTCCGATGATGTTCGAGAGTGCGGTGTAGGCGCTCCCTCCCTTAGGCGCACGCCGGACGCTCGGGTCCTCCAGCATCGCGTCGAGCTTGGGCACGATGATCTCGGCGCGCGAGTAATCCTTCGCGAGCGCAGGCCATACGGTGGGCAGGAGCGCCAAGGCGATCGGGCCCTCGGCGACGAAGGCTTCGAGCTCGGCGCGCGAGACTTTGCCTCCGAATGCATCTTCGAACCCGCGCCAGTCGACGTTGCCGTTGTCGTAGCGATCGATTCGCGCCAGCAAGTAGAGGAGCACGCCACGGTACTCTGCACGCTCGAGCCATAGACGCTGCGCTTCTTCGAGGATCGCAGTGTCCTGTTCGTTGTCCGCGCGCTCCAAGAACGCCCGCATGGCGGCGCGCCAGACGACGGGGCTCTTCTCGACCGCGCGAAGCATCGCGATCGTCGTGTCGACCGGCTTGTCCACTGCGCGCGGCAGCGCGGTGAAGGCGGCCTCGGCGAACTTCGGATCGTTCCGTTCGACGAGCGCCGCTGCAAGGCGTGTTCGTCCTTCGGCAGTTTCGAGCGCGAAGCGGTACCAGTCATGGTCGCAGCGCGACCCGATGCGACTGTCGCCCTGCGTGGCCTCGGGGCAAACGATGAAGTCCTGCGCGCGGCTCACGCGTCGAGCCGAGATGGCCGTCGGGTGTCCTTCCGACCGCCACGCATCGACGATACTGAGCCCGAACGCGAAGCGGTCAATCGTCGGCCACGCGAAGGGCGGATAACTCTTCCCTTGTTCGACGCGCTCCTGGGAGAACGAACGGACGAAGATGGCGCGCTCGATGGCGAGCTGCTTGTCGTCGTCGGCGGTTCGATATGCCGCGAGCATCCAACGCGCGTAGGCGCTCTCGGCGCGTCGAAATATGCAATCCGCAGGTAGTTGCCGAACGAGCGCCCCGTTGTGGACGTACTGCTGCACGAACCACGAGAACTCCGACGAGAGCCATTTCGTCGCGTCGCTCGCCAGCGCGCGGTCGAAATCGGCAAGCTCGTAGAGCCTCAGCACGGCTAGGATCTGCGTGGCTCTCGGCGACGACGCGAGCCCGGCGACGTCCTTCTCGGAGCTCTTGGCGTATCCGCTCCCGGTGAGATACTCGAAATACGCACGCCGTTCGTTCGCGGGGATGGAGTCCGGCGTTGCCTCGCGAAAGCGCCTCTCGGCATGCGTGCGATAGGCGTCTCCCAGCGCCCGGGCGAGGGTGTGCTCCGGGACCAGGGCATCTCGCTTTGCGGGCCCCAGAATCGAGAGGGTGCGAGAAGCGACGTCGAACGTGATCTCGTCTCTGGTCTTCGCCGCGTCGTAGCGAACGCGGACGTGTTCGAGCAGAGGAGCTCCGTACGCGAACACGCGCGGTGCTCGCTTGCGAAGATCGGCGAGGTCCCGCGCCATGTTCTCGAACGCTTGCCCGAGTGCTTCTTCGAAGCTCGAGCGAAACTCGGGGACGATCGCGGCGTCGACATCGAGAGCGACGTAGTGGCCCGCGATCTCTGCGAGCTCGGCGGTGGCTGCCGTGATCCTCGCGCTCCGCGGATCGAACGGCAAGGTGTCCACCTGCGGCGTGATCGTGATGGCCACGCGCGTGGCGACGGAGACCTGCGTGCTCGCCGGGCTGCATGCAGCGAGCGCCAACGCGATCGCGATCGCGATCGTCAAAAGGCCGGCCCGTGCTCCCTTGGGGCGGCTCTTCACGGGGTCTTCTTCTTGGCAGGAGCAGGACATTCGATGGCTGCAACCGTGTACGTGTCGGTGGTTCGAGGAACGATCTTCGTGGGGTGCGCGCCGGGCATCTTGGGGCAGATGCTGAGCTCGATCGAGCTGCCCTTCGGAGGCGTCGCCACGGGCTCCCCGAGGGGCGTCTTCATGCTGAGCGTCAGCTCGTTTTCGGGCACGCCGCTCATCGCGAGCACGGTAACGCACCGCCCGTTCATCACGAACTTCGTGTCGAGCGTCTGTTCTCCCGAGACCTGCGAAGGAGGAAGGATCACGTCCTTGCAGCCGTTGGCGTGGAGCTCTTTCATGCGCTCGCTCGTGCGCTCCTCGCCCGTCGTATGGCGATCCTCGACTTTGCTCGGCGTAGCGCTCGGCTCCGCGACGACGGAAGGAGGGGGAGCCACCGGCAACGGCGGAACGACGGGCGGATCTTGCTGTGGCGCTGTTCGGAGCTGCGCGACGGCGATCCCGACACCGAGCATCAGCATGGCACTGACGCCGGCGAGGATCATCATGACGCGAGCGCTTTGCGAAGCGCCCGCTGGAGAGGAGACGAGCGACGGCGACGGCGCACGAAGCTCCAAGATGGCTTCTGGCAACGGAGTGCTTGCGCCGCAAAAGGGGCACTTTGCACTCGTGACCGTCGGGTCGTCCAGGATGTCGAGCGTTGCACCGCAGTGCCCGCAAAGAAACGCTTTCATCGGAAGCTTCTCGTAGCGATCGAGGCGTTGGAGCTGGTGCTCCGACCCGAACGATATCATGGGCGCGGACGGTCGACGGCGTGACGCCGAAGACCCCCTGAACGTCCGCCTCCAGTACTACGAGACGAGCCGCCCGGCGCGGGCGAGGAGGTAACGCTGCTCGGGGATGTTGGTCGTCTTGCCGGCCGCGCTCCGGTAGTGCGCGAGCGCGGCGTTCGCGTCACCCGCCATCTCGAACAGGTGTGCGCGGACGGCATCGAGCCGGTGCGACTCCTTCACAACGCGGCCATCGCCTTCGAGCTTCTGGAGCAGGTCGAGCCCGGCGCGCGGTCCGTGGACCATCGCGAGCGCGACGGCCCGATTGAGCGTGACCATCGGGTTTTCGGCCATGCGCTCCAGCACGCCGTACAGCGCGAGGATCTGCGGCCAGTCGGTGTCCTCGAAGCGCGCCGCTTCGTCGTGCACCGCGGCGATCGCGGCCTGGAGCTGAAATGGCCCGACCGGGCCCTTCGCGAGCGCCGCCGTGACGAGCGCGACGCCCTCTGCGATCGCCTTCGGATCCCAGAGCGTGCGGTCCTGCTCGTCGAGCGGGACGAGATCGCCGCCGGTGGAGCTGCGCGCCGCGCGACGCGCATCGACGAGCAGCATCAGCGCGAGGAGGCCGGCCACCTCGGCGTCGTCCGCTCGGAGTGCGTGCATCATCCGGGCGAGCCGGATCGCTTCGTTCGCGAGCTCGGGACGCTGTAGATCCGGGCCGACGCTGTTCGTGTAGCCCTCGTTGAACATCAAGTAGAGGACGTGCAGCACCGCGCGCAGGCGCTCCGGCCACTCGACGACGCTCGGCATTTGGAAGGGCACACCGGAGTCCCGGACAGTCTCCTTCGCGCGGCTGATCCGCTGCGCCATCGTCGCCTCGGAGACGAGGAACGCCTTCGCGATCTCGGCTGTGGTGAGCCCGCCGACGGCACGCAGCGTGAGCGCCACGGCCGACGGCGGCGTGAGGGCGGGATGGCAGCACATGAAGAGGAGGACGAGGACATCGTCGCCGTCACCGCCGTTCTCGAGCGGAGAGACGATCGACCGCTGGATCTCGTCGTGCTCCCGCTGTCGTTCGCCGGCCATGAGGTCTTCTCGCCGGCGGCGCGCCTGCTCTGCGCGGTGCTCGTCCGTGAGGCGCCGGAACGCGACCTGGACGAGCCAGGCGCGCGGATTCTCCGGCACGCCGTCGCGAGGCCAGGCGATCGACGCGGCCAGGAGCGCCTCCTGCACCGCGTCTTCCGCCGACGGGAAGTCGCGGTAGCGCCGCAAGACGGCGGCGAGGGCCTGCGGCGCCAGCTCGCGCAGCAGGTCCTCCACGCGAGCCCCTGCTCCATCGATCGCCCTCGCCACGTCGGCGCTCTACACCTTCTGCTCGGGAATCGGCCGGACCTCGACCGGGAAGTTGAGCGGCACGCCGCCCTTCCCCGGCGCCGTCGAGATCCGCGCGGCGATCTCGATGATGCGCGCCTCGTCGCGCACGTCGAGGATCCAGAAGCCGGCGAGGAACTCCTTCGACTCTCCGAACGGTCCGTCGGTCACGATCGGCGCGCCGCCACCTTCCCGCGCGCGCACCATCTTCGCCTCGTGCGGGCCGCCGAGGCCCTTTGCGTCGACCAGCTCGCCGGCTGCCTCCAGCTCCTTGTTGAGCTGGAGCATGAAGCCAACGTGCGCCTGGAAGTCTTCTTTCGACATCGTGCCGAACGAAGCAAGCCCGGCCGCGGTCGCGTTCATCAGGATCATGTATTTCACGGGGCGCCATGTTGTCACAAGCGCGCCGCGCCTGCGCGTCTCCTCCGTCCCCCAGGCTGCGACGGGGTGAAGAGCGCCGCTCGTTCCGCGACGAGCTCGGTGATGCTCGTCGCCGGACGGTGGATGATCGCCTCGACGTCGTGCGTGAGCCGATCGTAGCGGTTCTCGGCATGGAGGCGGGCCATCGTCGCGAGGTGCTCGAAGACGTGCTCGGGGAAGCCCTTCGTCCGGAGCTGCTCCTTCCAGTCTTCGAAAGGAGCATCGACGTACATGATCGACCGACCGAGCGCGTGCGAATACTCGTTGGCCACGCCGTGCATGTCCTGCGAGATGGGCCCCGTGAGCTCGTAGACCTTGCCGATGTGCGGCCCGGGCTCGGCGAGGATCGTCGCGATGACCTCGGCGACGTCGCGCGCAGCGATCGGTGAGGTGCGCCCCTCTCCGAACGGCAGGCGAATCGTGTTGTCTTCGAGGATCGACTCCGCTGCAACCATCGAAAAGAGCGGGTTCTCGAAGAACACGGTCGGTCGGATCTCCACGACCGGCAAGCCCGACCAATCGAGGACGCGCTCCGCCATCCAGTGCTGGCGCTGCTGCGATGAGTCCGACATCCAGTCGAGGCTCATCGCCGAGACCGTCATCTGCGAGATGTTGACGAGGGCCTCGAGCCCGCGCTCCCGTGCGGCCGCGGCGACCATCACCGTGGCGGCGAGGTACTCCGGAGACACGCTGAGCCCGAGGTACATCCGGCGACAGCCTTCGAGGGCGCGCACGACCTGCGACCCGTCCGTGAGGTCGCCGACGACGACCTCGGCGCCTTGGGCGCGGAGCTCGTCCGCGCGCTCGTCGTCGTGGTGGACGAACGCGCGAACGGGGAGCCCCCGGCGTCGCAAAAGCGCGACCACCGTACGACCGACACCGCCGACACGGCCGGTCGCTCCGGTCACGAGGATGGGCGCCGTCGTCGCCATCGCTCCCGATAAGACGCAACGATCGGACCCACGCGCGGTCGCTCCTCCGACGGAACGCGAAGCCGACGGCAGACCTTCTTACGGGGGCGCGTCGATCGGGACGACGTTGATGAGCTTCTCGTTGACGAACTCGTGAATGCCTGACGCCCAGAGCTCGCGCCCGTATCCGGAGCTCTTGCAGCCGCCGAAGGGAAGGTCCGCCTTCGTCCACGTGGGGTGGTTGACGAAGACCATGCCCGTTTCGATCCGCCTCGCGACCTCCACGCCGTGCGCGGTGTCGCTCGTGAAGACGGACCCGCCGAGCCCGTAGCAAGAGTCGTTGGCGATCCGAACCGCGTCGTCCTCGTCCTTCGCGCGGAAGAAGAGCGCAACGGGACCGAAGAGCTCCTCGTCGTAGACCGGATTGTCCTTCTCCACGTCGAGCAGGACCGTCGGCTGGACGAAGGCACCCTTCGACGGGACCGGCGCGCCGAGGGGCACGGCGGTCGCTCCGTGCTCCACCGCTCGCTCCACCTGAGACTTCAGGAGGTCCGCCGCGGACTGCGATGACATCGGCGGAAGCGTCGTCCCCTCCGCGAACGGATCGCCGGCGACGAGCCTGCCGAGCGCATCCTCGAAGCGCTGCAGGAACGTGTCCGCGAGGCCTTCGACCACGATGATGCGCTTGGAGGCGACGCAGCACTGTCCGCCGTTGTTGATCCGTCCCCAGACGGCCCAAGCGACGGCCTTGTCGAGATCGGCGTCCTCGAGAACGAGGAGTGGGTCGCTGCCACCGAGCTCCAGCGTCGTCTTCTTCACGTTTCGCCCGGCACGAGCCGCCACGATGGCACCGGTGGCGTCGCTTCCGGTCAGCGCGACGCCGCGGATGCGCCGATCGTCGATAAGCCGGGTCAGCTGCTCCTTCGTCGCGAAGAGATTGGTGTACGCCCCCGGCGGCGCTCCGGCTTCGAGGTAGAGGCGCTCGAGCGCGACTGCGGACTGCGGAACGATCGAGGCATGCTTCACCAGGACGACGTTGCCGGCCATGAGGTTCGGCGCCGCGAACCGAGCAGCCTGGTAGTAGGGGAAGTTCCACGGCTGGATGCCGAGCAGAACGCCGATCGGCTCGTTGACGACGACCGCGTCACCTTCGTCGGGGTGCGCTGTGTCGAGGTGCCGAGCCTTCAGGAACGTCTCCGCGTTCTCTGCGTAGTAGTCGATGATCTGCGCCGTCAGCTCGACCTCGTCGAGGCTCTCCCGATAGAGCTTCCCCATCTCCAGCGTGAGAAGGCGGGCGAGCTCGTCGCGCCGTTCGCGCAGGATCGCGGCGGCGCGCTTGGAGCTCATCTTGCGCTCCTCGAAGGTCGTCGTGCGCCACGATTCGAACGTCGCCTGAGCCCGACCGACGAGCCGCTCGAGCTCTTCGTCGCTCAGGTCCTGGAACGTCGCGAGCACCTCGTTCGTGAATGGGTTTGTCGTCGCGTACCCCATGTGTCCCTCATCGGTCGAACGCGCCACGCGCTCGCTCGCTTCGAGCAGCCGGCCGACATCGATCGCGCGCCGCTCACCTGCGCGAAGCACGAAGCACGCCGAAGCACGGGTACGACCTGAGGCAGCTCGCGGCCCCCGCAGAGGTGCGCCTCACCGATTCCGCTTGGGCCGCGAGGCACGGGCGGTCGCGGAGCGCGGGCTCACGCCCGGCGGCTCGGGCGCGTCGTCGGGCTGGATATCCAGCCCGAGCTCACGTCTCGCCAGTACCGTGAACGCACGAGGAAGCTCCGGCGGCGCCATCGACACGCCCCGCTCCAGGCGGTCGGCGATGTACGTGAGCGCGGCGATGCGGGCCGCTCGCTTGTCGTTGCCGTCGACCACGCGCCACGGCCCGGCGTGCGTGCTCGTGCGCTCGAACATCTCGTGCATCGCGCGCAGGTAGTCTCGGCGCCGCGCACGGTTGCGGAAGTCTTCCGCGTTGAGCTTCCAGCGCTTCCACGGATGCTCGAGCCGTGCCGCGAGGCGCTTGTCCTGCTCCTCCTGGGTGATGTGGAGGAACACTTTGACGAGCGTGGTGCCGTTCGCGTGCTGCATCGATTCGAACTCGTTGATCTCGTCGTAGGCACGCCGCCATTCCTTCTCCGAGATCAGCTCCTCGACCCGCTCGACGAGGACGCGTCCGTACCAGCTCCGATCGAAGACTGCGATCGCGGCGGCGCCCGGCATGGCGGACCAGAAGCGCCAGAGGAAGTGACGCTCCTTCTCCGCGGCGGTCGGCGCGGCGATCGGCCAGACCGCGAAGTGGCGTGGATCCCATCGCGCGGTCAGCCGCTGGATGGTGCCGCCCTTTCCAGCCGCGTCCCAGCCTTCGACGAGCACGATCGCGCTCTTGCGATGGACGATATAGGCGACCTGAATCTCCGCGAGCCGCCGCTGCACCGTTGCCAGCGCGACGTCGTAGTCACCGGAGAGCTTCGTGCCCTGCTCGTAGTCGGAGAGATCGATCCCCATTCGTCCCTCGAGTCGTCCCCCCCATCGAACCGGGCCGCTTCGGCGCCGTCAATACGCCCGCCTTCGCCAGGCGAGGACTGGGACGAGGGGACGAGCTCGTCCAGGGTCGCCTTCTCGTGAGGCGCCATGTCGTCGCACTCGAGCGCGAGAAGAGGGAGGCGCAGATCGTGCTCCCGTCGGAGCGGAGCAGCCTACGAGCTACACGCGACGCGCAACGCGCAACACGACGAGAGGAGACGGCCATGACGAGGATCCTGTCGACCAAGGAGAGGGACGACCTCCGGCGTGAGCGGAGAGCGCCCCTCATGACCCCGACCGATCTCGACCGCAGGGCGACGAGGGATGTCTCGGCCGTGATGAACGGCGTGCTGGCGGACGTGTTCGCGCTCTACCTCAAGACGAAGAACTTCCACTGGCACATGAGCGGCCCGCACTTTCGCGACTACCACCTCCTGCTCGACGAGCATGCGGCGCAGGTTTTCGCGATGACGGATCCGATCGCCGAGCGGATCCGAAAGATCGGCGGGCAAACGCTGAAGTCGATCGGCCAGATCGCGAAGCTGAAGCACATCCTCGACAACGACGCGGACTACGTGGAGCCGTCGGACATGCTGGCCGAGCTCCGCGAGGACAACAAGGCGCTGGCAGCGCGGCTGCGCGAAGCGCACGGCATCTGTGAGGAGCATCGCGACTTCGCCACGACCAGCCTCATCGAGGTCTGGATCGACGAGACCGAACGGCGCACCTGGTTCCTCTTCGAGACGGTCGGACGCGGCGACTCCTCCGGTCACTGAGCTCGCTCACACACGAGGTCAAGGCCCTCCGGCACACCGCCGTCGCGTCGCCCGGAACGGCGCGACACGCGCGCTCGGAGGCCCAGCAGGACAGATTGGGGCTGCGCCCCAACCACCCGCAGTGGATGCCCCAACTACCCGGATGCCCCAACCACCCGCAGTGGTGGGCCTTCGCCCGCGTTGAAATTGCGCGCGCGCACGCGAGCAATTCTTCCCCCTCGTCCCACATTGCGGTATCGCCAGCCCATGGGCGCACAGTGGAAGCAGAAGGGTCGGGAAGCATCGGCGAACGCCAAGGGGCGTGTGTTCACCAAGCTCGCCAAGGAGATCATGGTGGCCGCTCGCAACGGAGCGGACCCAAGCATGAACCCGCGCCTGCGCATGGCGGTCGAAGCCGCGAAGAAGGCGTCCATGACGAAGGAGACGCTGGAGCGCGCGATCAAGAAGGGCGCCGGTCTCCTCGACGAAGCCGTTCAGTACGAGGTCGTCACCTACGAAGGGTTCGCTCCGAACCAGGTGCCCGTCATCGTGGAGTGCCTGACGGACAACCGGAACCGCACCTCCTCGAACGTGCGTGTCATCTTCCGCAAGGGCCAGATCGGCGCGTCGGGCTCCGTCTCCTGGGACTTCAACCGCCTCGGACAGATTGAAGCGACGCCGCCCTCGGGTGACGTCGACGCGGAGGCCGCGGCCATCGAATCTGGGGCCCAGGATCTCGAGGCGGGCGACGATGGCGCGACGCGCTTCTTCAGCGAGCCCAGCGATGTGGACATCGTCAGCAAGGCGCTCACGGATCAGAAGTGGAACGTCACCTCGGCCCAGCTGATCTGGAAGGCCAAGAACCCCGTCACGCTCGACGATGCGCAGCGTGCCGAGGTGGAAGCCTTCCTCGAAGCCCTCGACGACGACGACGACGTCCAGAACATCTACGTCGCCCTGGCCTGACGCCCGGCGCCGGAAGCGCTGCCGGGCGGTCCGGGCGGCGGCTCGAATCACGTCCGCGCGGGGAGCGGCTCCACGTGCGTCGTGAGGCGCACGCCGGTACGTGCCTCCACCTCTCGCTCGAGACGATCGGCCAGCGCGTGGGCCTTGGTCACCGTCCAATCGCCTGGGACGCGCACCTCCACGAGGGCGAACTGCATCGGTCCGGCAGCGCGTGTCCGCAGGTTGGCGAACGAGCTCCCTTCCCCGAGCTCTCGGAGCACGGCCTCGATGCGCGCGACCTGCTCGTCATCGAGCGCGCGGTCCATCAGGCCGTCGAACGACCGGCGCATCAGGTGCCAGCCCTCGCGAAGGATGTTCAGAGCGACCGCCGCCGCGACGAGCGGATCGAGCCAGCCCCAGCCGGTCACCCGAGCGAGGGCGACGCCTGCGACGACGCCGGCCGTCGTCCAGACATCGGTCATCAGATGCCGCGCGTCCGCCTCGAGCGCCACCGAGCGATGAGCATGCCCGACACGGAACAGCACGCGCGCGACGAGATAGTTCACCAGGCTCGCGACCACCGACAGCGCGGTACCGAGCCCGAGGTCTGCGAGGGCCCGCGGATGGATCAGCCGATCGCCCGCCGCGACGAGGATCGCGATGGCGGCGACGAAGATCATGACGCCCTCGAACGCCGCGGAGAAGTACTCGGCCTTCCCGTGGCCGTAGGGGTGCTCCTCGTCTGCGGGGGTCCGCGCGTACGACACCATGACGAGCGCGAAGGTCGCTCCGGCAAGGTTGACGAAGGACTCGAGCGCGTCGGAGAGATAACCGACCGAGCCGGTAAACCACCAAGCGCCCGCCTTCATCAACATCGTGGCGATCGCCGCGGCGATGGAGAGCGAGAGCGCCTGCCTCGGCGTGAGCGGTTGCTTGTTCGTGGTGCCGCTCACGGGCCTCGCCAAAGAGTAATGCCGCACGCTCCGCCTTGCATGCGGCAACCTGGCCGTTCGTTCGAGCCGGCTGCGGCGAGCACCGCCAGACGAAGCGCGGTCACTTCTTCGTGAACCGGTACGACTCCTGGCCGAGCGCGAGGACGATCGCGCCCTCCTCGAGCTTCACGGGAAGGCCCTGGACGGGAGCATCGAGGAAGAACAGCCGCGCCGTACCGTCTTCCGCCTTCTCGTAGCCGAGGCGGCTCGACCACTCGCCGACGTCGACCCGTAGCCCGTCCTTCGTCGACGTGAACACGAACGCGCCGAGCTGCTCGCTCTTCCAGGAGCCGCTCACGCGCGCGACGACCTCGGCAGGAACGGGCTTCGCGATCTTCTCGTGGCTCTTCATCCACTGCTCGCGGTCCTGCTCGAGCCCCTTGTCGAGATCGCGCGCGGCCTGCTCCTTCCCGGAGAAGGCGAGCTCCACGAGCCGCTGCGTGACCGCGTCGATGAACAGCGCGTCGGCGCTCGTCGTGTTCGTCAGCACGACGAGGCCGAGGTTCTTGTCGGGGAAGACAGCGAACCGACTCACGAAGCCGAACGTTCCGCCGTCGTGCGTGACGACGGGGACGCCACGCAATGTGCTGGTCCCGAGGCCGAGGCCGTATGCGCCCTTCGCCCCGACGCGAACGCGTGCCTTGCGACGTTCGAGGAAGTTCGCCTCGCCGAAGACTTGCTTGCCCTCCGGCGTCCTCCCCTTCGCGAGCTCGACGAGCGCGTACCTCGCCATGTCGTGCGCGGTAGAGAACACCACGCCCGCCGGCGCGATGGGCTCGACGAAGCGCTCGATCGCCGGCGGGAGTACCGTCGCCTCGTCGCGTGGTCCGACGAGAGTTCCGCCATGCGGCCTCGCGACCGCGCCTTTCCAACCCTCGTCGAACGACGCCGTCGTGTCGGTCATGCCCATCGGCCCGAACACGCGCGTCTTCATCGCCGAGGCGTAGGCGGCGGCCAGCGGCTTGCCCGGCTCGGCGACGCGCGCCGCGAGGAACCCGCCGATCGCCGTCATCTGGTTCGAGTACTGGAACGTCTCGCCGAGGCCGGTGGTCGGCTTCAAGGCGGTGAACGCCTTGAACGAGTCCTCGGGCTTGCGCACGCCGTACTCGAAGACGAGATCGAGGTCGCGTCGCGGCATGCCGGTGCACGCGCAGAACGTGTGAGCGAGCGTCACCTTGTCCGTGAACGCGGCGTCCCCGGTCTCGAACGTGGGCAAGAGCTCCTTCACGCGAGCGTCCCACTTCACCTTGCCGCCGTCGACGAGGCTCGAGATGAGCAACGTCGAGAGCGACTTCGTCACCGACCCGATCATGAAGCGCGTGCGCGCGGTGACCGGCTCGGGGTCCTTCTTTCCGCGCTCGCGGACGCCGAAGCCCTTCTCGAAGACGATCTTTCCGTCCTGCACGATCGCGACCGCCGCGCCCGGCACGTGGGCCTTCTCCCGCGCGCTCTCGATGAACGTCTCGAGCTCCTTCAGCCGAGCCCCCTCGAGCGGAAGCGCGGTCTTGCCCGAGAGGTCCTCGTCCGCGACGCCAGGCACCTCGAGCCCGAGGACGATCTGGCCGACCTGCGCGCCGCGCCTCGAGAAGGCGTCGGTCTTGCCCTCGAGGAGCGTCGCCCAGGTCTTTCCGCCCTGACGCCGCAGGTTCAGCGCGAAGACCCGCTTCTCCGCGGGCGGGGTCTCCCAGACGGTCTCCGCCATCTCGTCCCAGCCTGCCTGGTCCGTCTCGTGGACCTGACGAGCGACCTTCGGAGGCGCGGATCGACCGAGCTTCGAGAGCGCCATCGACGCCGCCGCGTCCGTCGAGCTCGCATCGAGCTCGAGGAGCGTGATCGTGAGCTCGCGATCGGGATCCTGGAACGCGACTCCACCTTCGATCTCCCGCACCCACCACCCCGCCGGGATCTCGAGCTTCGCACCGCTCTTCAACGTCTTCGGGGTCTCGGCCTTCAGGGCGACGAACTCCGTCTCCTGGGCCTTCGCGCTCGCGTCGGGAGTCGCCGACGTCGAGCCAGGCGTCGGAGCCTCCGGAGCCCGCGCCTCTCCGCCGCAGGCGATCCCGCTGCTCACCGCCGCCAGGGCAAGCGAGGCGAAGCAGAGAGGACGCAGACCGCGAAGCACGCTCTTGTTCATGGCGCGCGAGAATACCCATTCGCCGCGTACCGCACCACGTTCGCGCGGCCACGTTGCCGAGCGCTTCAGGGGCACGGCGGCCGTCCCGTCGCGACCGTCACCGCGCCGTCATTTCCTCCCCGCATACCCCCTAGGGGGGATACCAAACGGCTCGCAGCAGCGCTCTACTCGTCGAGCGGGGTGGAACACGGGGAGCGATGGGGGAAACTACGATTCTCGATGGTCGAACGGCAACAACGCTCGCGCGTGAAAAGACGTTCTTGGTCTCGAGCGTCCCGATGTGCGTGGCCGATCGCGAAGGGCGCATCATCGCGACGAACACGACGTTCACCGCTCGGCTCGGTGCGGGCAACCAGCGCCTGATCGCTTCGTTGTTCGTCGATGCAGCGGAGCGAGCATCTGCCGAGGCTGCCCTCGGTGAGGTCGGCGAAGCCTCGCCCGTCGCCTTCCGCGGCCGTTGCGGCACGACGCACGGGCCGCGCGATCTGTCCTGGTCGTGCCGGGTCGTGGATGACGTGATCCTCGCCGAGGTCGAGGACATCTCCCCTCTGAGCGATGCACGGCGCCAGCTCGAGGCGCTCCTGCGCGCGCTGCCAGACATCTACTTCCGGCTCGATGCTGCAGGGCGCATCGTCGATTTCCACGCGGCGCGCGAGACGGAGTTCCACGTCCCGCCCGAGCACTTCATCGGCCGGCGCCCGCATGACCTCGTATCGGCGGAGGCCGCGCCGATCGTCGCAGCCGGCGTCGAGCGCGTGAGCGCCGAGCGAGCGCCGGTGCAGATCGAGTACACGCTTCCAACGCCGAGCGGGGACGATCAGTTCGAGGCGTACCTCGTCCCTTGTGGCGCCTCGGAGGTCACCGCGATCATCCGGAACACAACGGCACGCCGGCGCGCGGAGGCCGCGCTCCAGGCCAGCGAGGAGCGCCTACGCGCATCGCAGAAGCTGGAGGCCATCGGCCAGCTCGCCGGTGGGGTGGCGCACGACTTCAACAACTTGCTCGGCGTCATCCTCGGGCGGCTGGCGTTCTTGAAGCGAGCCGAGGGCCTTGGCGCGGCGGACCGAGAGCACGTGACCGAAGCCCTCGACGCAGCGCTACACGCGGCCTCGTTGACGCGGCAGCTCCTCGCGTTCGGCCGGCGCCAGGTGATGAAGCCGAAGGTGTTCGATCTGAGCGCGGTCATCTCCTCGCTCCACGCGATGCTCGGGCGCGTAGCAGGCGAGCTCGTGGAGCTCGTCCTCGTCCCGAGCTCGAAGGAATGTCCGATCGACTCGGATCCCGTGCAGATCGAGCAGGTCCTCTTGAACCTCGTCCTCAATGCGCGCCAGGCGATGCCGGACGGGGGAACGATCAAGGTCACGACCGGCGAGGCCGTGCTCGACGAAGATGAGGCCTCGCGTCGTCGGGATGCCAAGCCGGGTCCGTACGTCACCTTGACCGTGGCGGACACGGGTTGCGGAATGAGCCCGGAGGTCATGGGGCACCTGTTCGAACCCTTCTTCACGACGAAGCCGCAAGGCGAGGGCACCGGCCTCGGCTTGGCCACCATCTACGGCATCGTCAAGCAGAGCGGCGGTCACGTCGTCGTCCGCAGCGAGGTCGGCGTGGGCTCGACGTTCGAGCTGTGGTTTCCCCGTGCTCCCGACGACAGCGTGGAGACCGAGAGCGTGCTGGCCCCGGCGTCGTCGCCTCGTAGCGGCGGCGGGGAGACCGTCCTCGTCGTCGAGGACGCCGATGGGATGCGCGCGCTCGTCGTCGAGACCCTCACCCGAGCCGGATACGAAGTCGTGTGCGTGAGCGGCGGGGAGGAGGCCCTTCGCGTCGTCGAGGAGGGCCGCGAACGCATCGATCTGGTCCTCACCGACATCGTCATGCCCAAGATGAGCGGTCGCAAGCTGGCGAGTCGGATCCGCCATCTCCGCCCCGACATGCGCATTCTCTTGATGTCGGGATACGAGACCGCGACGGAGGCTCGAAGCCGCGACGAGGAGGGCTTCTTTCCTCTCATCGAGAAGCCCTTCACCGAGGACGCGCTCCTCGCACGAGTACGCCACGTCCTCGACCCGGCCCCATCCCCGCTTCAGCGATCCCCAACTCGATCCTCATAGAGCGGCACGCACCTCGATCACCGAAGCCGCCGCGACGCCGCGATTCGATCCGGAGAACGTGCTCACGCCGGGTCAGGGGATCGTTCCGGGCTGCTAGCTCAACCCGCGAGCGACGCTGCACGCAGCCCGAGCCGCCCCGCGTCACGCTCGCGGAGGGGCTACGCGAGCGCGGCGCTCGAGGTCGGCGGAGATCGCTCCGGAGGGAGCTCGGGGGTCGACACGCTCGCGGCGGCGCGCGTGGCATGCGCGCTGCTTCTTCGCAGAGCACGAACATGATTGCCGCCGACATCATGACCGACAACCCGAGAACGATACGGTCCACGGATCCGGTGAGCGATGCCGTCGACCTCCTCCATTCGATGAACGTGCGCCACCTGCCTGTCGTCGACGGCCGAGGCCAGCTCATCGGCATGCTCAGCGACCGAGATCTCGGACCGCTGATGCGAACGCTCGTCGAAGGCGCCGAGGTCGAGCGTATGGTCGTGCCCCTCTCGGAGCGTGCCGTCGCCGACTTCATGACCGGCGGCGTCGTGAGCGTCGGGGTCGATGCCGACGTCAGCGAGGTGATCGAGCTGATGCTCACCGAGCGGATCGGTGCGATCCCCGTCGTGGACGACGCCGACAACGTCTGCGGCATCATCAGCTACGTCGACATCCTTCGCGTGCTCGGAGCACCGAAGGAGCTCGAGAGACGGACGAGCGTGCGAACGTGAGCGCCGGAAGGCCGAGCATGTGGCGCCCGTGCACGTGCGCCCGCGTCGCCCGCCCCACGACGTCGAGACCCCGCCCTGTCGAGCTCCGCATCGAGCGTCGATCGAGCGAGCTCAGTAGCGCTTCTGCCAGATCGCATCGAGGCGCGCGGTCCCGCGATCGCCGAAGGTCGTCCCGAGCGACCAGTTGCGATGGAAGCGGTACTCGATGTTGGCGAGGTTCTTGTCGGGCTCGGTGAGCGGCGGCGTACCGACGACGTGCACGAACGAGAGCGAGATCCTCGGCGAGAGCTGGAACTCGACCTCGGGGCGAGGATTCGCCCGCGTCGTGTCGACGCGCGCAGTCGCCCGGATGCCGGCGAGATCGTCGAGCGCCTCCGTGAGGCCTTGCGCGACGAAGGCTCCGCCGAGACCGACCGCCGCCCTCATCGTTCCATCGGCCTGCCTGCCGGGCGGTGCCGGCTGCGGGTTCACGCCGTCCGCGGTGCCGAAGAGGACGAGCGCCAGGATCTCGTTCCTCGGCCGCGGCGGCTCGGAGCGGAGCGTGACTTTACCCGACCTCACCGGCCCGACGAAGTCGGCGTAGACGCGCGTGTTGTCGGCGGCCGTCCAGCCGGCCGTCGCGACGACTACGGGGTTCGGCGGCACCTGCCCGGTGAACGTGACGGTCCCCTTCTCGATGTCGAACTTCTTGCCCTGTACGTCGACCCATCCGCCGTCGACGCGGATCTGCCCCGTCAGCGTGGTCTCACCACCGGTCGCGACCAGCCTCGGATTACCCGTGAGGTGGACGCGGAGCTGGCTTCCTCGTTGGATCTCGATCTTGCCGAGCCGGACGTCGACGTCCATGCGAGTCTCCTCGCCGCTCGTCTCCTTCCGCTTCTCGAGGTCCGCCGCGTCGAACGGCAAGCGCACGAACTTGTCGCGATCGCGAAAGACGCCGACGCGGATGTTGTCCTTCCGCTCGAGCGACATGACTCCGCTCTTCGTCACCTGCGGGAGCTCGACGTTCAGCTTCGGGACCTCGACGACGACGTTGGTGGTCTTCCCATCCACGCTCTGGCTGGCCTCGAGCGCGAGCGCCCCGGAGATCTCTCCTACCGACTGCCCTTGCACCGCGAGCGCGAGCGGGCGTCTCCTCGGGATGCGAACGTTCGCGCGCGCCTCGGCGATGCGCATGCCGTCGAGCCTCACGGTCGCATCGGCTCCGAGCTCGCCCTGCGTCCCTCGCGCGGCGACGTCGGTCACGCGGATCGTCCCATCGGGCGAGAAGGTCGCTGTCGCCTTCACCGCGCGGAGCTCCTCACCGAGGGCAGCGACCTGCACCGTTCCACCGCGGAGCATCACCTTGCCGTCGAGCTCCGCGCCCGCGTGCCCCGGAACGATCCGCGCCTTCGCATCGGCGTCGATACGCCCGTCGACGGCTGGCAACACGCTCTCGACGAACGGCTGAAGCGCCGCGGCACGGAACGCGGCGGCGGAGAGCGTCGCTTCGATCGGCTGCTTCGTGTCGAGCGCCGGCGTGACCTCCGCGCCCCAGGCGAGCCCTGTACGGGCGCTCGCATCGAGGAATCCGTCCCGCTGCTCGAGGCGGAGGTTCGCAGCGAGCGCGCCTTCGCCCGCGTCCATCGACACGAAGGCCTTCGCGTACTCGACCTTCCCGATCGCGAACCCATCGAGATCGATTCGCCCCTTCGCCCGAGCGTCGGCGTGGAGCTCGTCGAGCGAGACCACGCCGCTGGCGCGGCCGCGAATGCCGCGCTCTGCGAGCTGAGGCAAGCTCTCGAGCGGGAACGAGAGCAGGCGGGCATGCCCCGACGCGGTCCACGGCAGCGCGCCGTCGCCGTGCATGACGGCCACGAGATCGGCTGCGCGAGCGTGGACGCGTGCGCCGAGCTCGAGCAGCTCGTCTCCGCGAGAGCGCGTCTTCGCAACCAGGTCGGCGGTACGCCCGTCGTAGTCGAACGAGACGTCCGTGTCCGCCTTCGTACCGGGCGGCATCGCGGCCGAGTGCACGCCGCGCGCGCGGGCAGTGAAGCGCACGCGCGGCTCGAGGATGGTGCCCGATGCGTCGAGCTCCGCCTGGACGGCGCCCTGGACCTCCTTCAAGGACGCGATCGACGGCAGCTGATCCAAGCGGCGCCGCGGGAGCTCCACCCGGACGCTCATCGGAGCATCGAAGAGAGCCGCGAGAACGGAGGGCGGCCGCTTCGCGAGCTCCGCATACGGGAGGATCGCCTTCGCGTCGAGCGCGACGACGACCCCCCTCCGGTCGATGGCCTGGAGCGCGACGCCGCTGAGGCCGCTCATGCCGTCGCTCCGGACGTCGACTCCGATGTCGACGTCGTTCGATCGCCATCGCGCCGGCGGCTCGACCTCGATCCCGTCGATCCGCTCGGGCTGGCTCGATCGGACTGCGATGGCCAGGCCGTTCGTACGAGCGTGGAGCCTCATCTCGGGAGGCCCTTCGGGATCGCGACGACCGACGTGTCCCTGCACGGCGAGACGCCCCCTCACATCCGCGAGCGGCAGCGACTCCGAAGGAACGAGCGTCTCTGCCCGCGCCAGGTCGACGTCGCCGGCGACGTGGACATGCCCCACGGCACGCCTCCACGACATGGGATCGTCGAAACGCCCCCCGATGACGACGCGTTCTGCACGGAGGTCGAGCTTCCCGACGTCACCGGCGTCTGCGTTCACCGCGAGGTCGACATCGCGATCGTCGATCGACGCATCGAGCACCGCTCGCGCACCTTTCACCCAGCGCATCGCGAGCCCGCCGAGCTCGGCGTGGACCGTCGCATTCGCGATGCCTCGACGAATCGAGCCCTCGCCTCGAAGCCCGAGAACGCCACGCTCGACCTCGAGGTCATCCCTACCTGCGAACCGCGCGAGCCGCCGGAGATCGATCCCGGGCGCATCGATGAAGCCTCGAAGCTCGCGCGCGTCTCTCGACACATCTGCGCGAATGGGCTCACCAACGCCGCGGACCTCGGCGCCCTCGACGCGAAGAGAGGACGCTCCCTCGATTCGCACCAGGCGCGCGCTCGCTTCGAGTTTCTCGTCGGCGCGCCGCGCGGCACTGAGCTGCGCGTCACGGACCGTCACGCGCGTGAGGCCTCGAGGCGCCGCGATCTCGATACGGCCTCGGGCGTCCATCGCAGAGAGGTCGAGCCCACCGGCACGAAGCTGCTCGCCCTCGATCCGGGCATCGATGACGGGCCGGTCGATCGTGTGGCTCACGCGAGCGTTGGCCTCGAGACGACCGATGCGAAGCTTCGCCTCCTCGAGCTTCGAGAGGACGACCTTCATCTCGGCACCGTCGATCTCTTGCTCCGGGAGGCGGATCCGGGCGGAGGCGTCGATCTCCGCGCTGCCGCCGAAGCGAGCGCCGAGCCTCGGGACGCGATGGAGGTCGGGGATGCGCGAGCGCACGACCGCGGTCACGAGCCGAGCATCCTCCGCGCCGGCGCGCGGGACGACGTCGAGCGCGACCTCGGTGGGCATCGTCTGCTCGTGGATCCGCGCCCGGAGCTGCGCCGCCTCGCCGGCAAACCTCGCTCGCACCTCTGCGCGCGGGACCGCCTGCCGATCGATCGTGCCGGGGAGCGTGTCGATCGACGCCTCGCCGCGGACGCCGCCCTCGTCGATCGCGACGTCCGCGCGCGCGTCGAGCCCGAGGTTCGTTCGCAATGCGCTTCCGGTCACCGCCCCGAGGTCGACGTCGCGCGCAGACACGACGCCCTTCACGCGGGTCGTCGTGCTCGCCTCCACGACGGCGCTGGCCATAATCCTCGCCTTGCCGAGGGCCAGCGACGCCTCGCCGTCGACGCGCGGCAGCTCGCCATGGGCCTCGGCGTGGAACGTGAGCGGCTCGTGGGTCGCAAGCTCGCTCACGACGATGCTCGTCTGCGCTCCGGTAGGATCGCGCGCGTCGATCCGCGCATCCAACCGGCGATCGTTCAGCCGCGCCTCCGCGGTCGCCTGGATCCCTCCGACCTCTCCGTCGAATGCCGCCTGGACGTCGACGCCCTGCCCGCCCCGGCCCGGCATCACGAACCTCCCGCCGATCGTCCCCTTCGGGTCGAGTCGACGAGGCAGCCCGCGCGTGACCAGCCGAACGCGATCGAGCTCGGCCCGCACGCCCTGTTGCTCGACGAGCACTCGCCCCGCGAGATCTCCGAGGTCGGCGTCGACCCGCGGCGCGTTCGCGACGGAGGGGGTCCCGTGCACCCACGCGTGCCGGAGACGGACCCGCGGCGCGTCGACACGAACGGCCCGTCCCGGCGGGGCGTTCGGCGCGGACGGCTCGGATGGTCGGCGGGGCGCGAAGGCCTGCTCGAGCCGGAGCTGCCCGCTCGGATCGGCGTCGAGGTTCACGTCGGCGTTGCCGACGGACACCGACGGCAGGTCGATCATGATCGGCCCTTCGGAAGAGAGCGCCGAGCGCAGTGCCTCGATCGTTCGGATCCGGACGCTGATCCCATCGGCGTGGAGCACCTGGCCCCCCTCCGGATCGCGGACGCGGACGCGCACGCCGTCGACGCCGCGAAGCCCGAGCGCAGAGATGTGCTCGATCTCCACCGTGCCTGCGAGCTCGCTCGCAAGGACGCCGTTCACCTGAGCCGATACCAGGCGTCGGGTCGCCGGTAGATCGAGATGGACGAGCACCGCGGCCACGGCCGCACAGACGAAGAGCAGCGCACCGCCGATCATCGAGCTCAGGATGCGAGCCGCGCTTCGTGCTCCTCGACAAAAAGAGAGGAGGCCGCACGCGCGGCTGCGCTTTTCGCCCGGAGTCATCAGTAGGCCTCGCCGATACCGAGCGAAACTGCGATTGGAATGCCAAACGGGAACGTCTGCGGAGCTCGCTCGTCCGAGGTCAGCCCGCCGAGCACCTGCATTCCCGGGATCCGGTATCCGATGTCGACACGAACGGGACCGACCGGCGTGTCGTAGCGCCCACCCCCGCCGCACGAGAGATGAAGGTGCGTCAGGCGGATGTTCGTCGTCCGTGGCGAAACGTCGCTGGCATCACAGAACGTCGCCAGCGAGAGCGGACCGGTAACTTTGAACCGGACCTCGGTCGACGCTTCCCAGAGGGTGAAGCCACCGGTGGGGGTCCGACAATCGAACTCGCCGGTGCAAGCGATGGCCAATCGCTGGATCTCGACGTCGGGCGAGATGAACGGGACGATGTCGTGTGGACCGACACCACGGAGCGGGTAACCTCGGTTCGACGTCGGCCCACCCGAGAAGAAGCCGCGGAAGAACGTGAGCTGGTAGTCGCGCGTCCGTGCCTCCGATGGTTCGAAGACGCTCGTGCTCCGGCTCCGGACCTGATCGCCGTAGCTGCGAGGCAGGAGGAAGCCGACCGACGCGCGCATCGCGAGGACGATGTTCCTGCTGAGCGGGATGTAAGCGCGGACGTCCGGCTGCACCTTCACGTCGGCGGCTTGACCGCCGAAGGGACCGCCAGCCACCTGCAGCGTATCGAGGATGTAGATCCCGCGCCGCGGATGGACGCGATCGTCCCGGAAGTCGAGCGTCGTAATCAGCTCGGGGTAGGAGATGATGAGTGTGCCGAGCGTGGGATCGCGCTCGCCGACATAGGCGAACGGATAGGCGACCTGGAGGTTGTGCGAGAGCGCGGCGAAGAACCGCTTGTAGGTGCGGTCGATGCCGACCCCATTCCGCGCCTCCGCGTAGCCGAGCACCTTGGCGTTCGGAGGAGGATTGGGATCGAGCAGCAGCGCCTGGACGTTGAACTCCGGGCGCACGAATGCATTCGTGCGTGCCTCGATGAAGCCCGGCTGCCGTAGCTCGAGGCGGAGACGTTCCTCGGGCAAGACGCGATCCGGCAGCTCGATCGAGCTCACACGAAGCGGGTAGAGGACGACGCCGGGTTTGAGGTTGACCCTGAATGTCCGCAGTCCGCCGAGGAAGTTTCGGCTCTCCCAGCCGAAGATCCCGTGAACGTCGGTCTTGAGCGCGTCGAACTCGATGCCTCCGCCCGCTCGGATCGTCCGGATGCGCGAAGCCTCGAGCTTCACCTTCACCGGCACGACATGGTCGGACCGCGGCGGCAGAGGCAGGTCGGGAGACACGTCGACGGAAGCGAAGACGCCGAGATCGAGGACCGCCTGCTGAGCCGCGTCGAGCATCGCCTCCGAGAACGGGCGTCCGGGGACGAGGTCGAGGGCGCGCAGCACCGGTCGCTCCGGGAGATCGCCGAGCCCTTCGATCGTGATCGGGCCGAACACGCATGGCTCGCCGGGCGAGACCGTGAGCACGATGTCGGCCTTCTTCGCCACGATGTCGACCGTCGCGTCGTGCTCGACGTTCGCATAGGCGTAGCCGCGATCGGTCAACGCGCGACGGACCGTGCCCGCAGCCTTGTCGAAGGCCTCCTCCTCGAAGGGCGCCCCCTCGCGGAGCGCACGCGTCGCCTCGCGCTCCACGACGTCTGCGACGGGCTTGGGGAGCCGGTCGAGCCCGAGGGTGCGGACGCGCTCGATCCGGATCGGCTCGCCTTCCTCGACGACGATCTCGACGCGCACGTGCTTGTCGTCGATGACGTGGACGCGGCCCGCCCGCGCGTGTGCGTCGTAGTAGCCCCGCGAACGATAGAACGCTTCGACGCGCGCGAGATCGCGCTGGAGGACGTTTCGATCGAAGATCGAGTAATCGTAGATGACGCCGGCGAAGAGGCCGAGCAGCCGCGGGCTCTCCGTCGTCGCGATCTTGTCGAGGACGTCGCCGCCGTCGACCTTCTTCGCTCCGCGGACGGTGACGTCGTCGACGGCCAGACGACCCGGCGGCACGCGGTTGCAACCGACGACGGAGAGCAGCGCTGCGGCACCCGCGAGCCAAGCGACCGACGAGACGCGCGATCGCGATCGCGATCCCGGCATCGTCGCGCGCTCGAATGCCGTCATCGCGGTCGCCCAAGCAAGCTCGACACCAGCCCACGAGCGCACGTCGCGCGCGAATCGCCCCTGCCCTCGTCCGATCTCGCCTCACGCTGTGGCGCGGCTGGAGAGCGTGAGGCACGACGGCGACGCGCCGGTTCGGCGTGCGTCGCGACGTCATCCACGGTCCTCGGTCTCGTATCGAGGTGGTACGCGCCATGCTGCCGAGGACGCGATGCGCTGTCGCGCTGCAGTCGCCGGTGCTCTCGTCGTCGCGCTCGCCTGCGGCCCGCCGAGGCTCCCCTCCCCACCATACACGAGCCACCCGGCCAGCGCGCTCGTCGAGATCCCCTACCCCCCACCTCCAGCGCGGGTCGAGACCGTGCCGCTCCGTCCCCTACGAAGCGGCGTGGTCTGGATCGACGGTGAGTGGAGCTGGCAGGCCCGGCGCTGGGCGTGGAAGCCAGGGCGCTGGGTGATCCCCCCGCCGAACGCTCGCTTCGCGCCGTGGACCACGGTGCGCGATCGCGTCGGGACGCTCTACCAGGCCACCGGAACATGGCGTGGCCCATCGGGCGAGGAGGTGCCCGCGCCGGAGCCGCTTGCTGTCGCCAGCCCAGCGCCCGCCGCCATCATCACGCCCGAAGGCGCCGAGATCCGTCAAGGTCCGCTTCTGCAGCTCGACGCGGGCGCGAGGGAAGCCCGGGATGCGTCCGCGATCGAGGTCATCGAGGAGCGCGATGGCAACCACACGTCGCCCCTGGACTACACCGAGCTCGACGCCGGCAGCGAACCGTGAGCGACACCGAAAAGCTCAGAGGTCATCGCGCTTGCCGACCGGCCCGCTCTGCGGGACGCAGATCGTGTTCCGCGACCCCCGGCTGAAGAAGCTCCAAGCGTCGCAACCGGTGCCGGCCTCGCCTCGGAGCGCGTTCGAGAAGAACGGCATACCGCTCCGCTCTTCCGAGCACGTCTCCGTCGCGGAGATCCAGACGCTGTTTCCCGTGCCGCCGCCGTGGCCAGCGACGAGCGGAGCGATCAGCGCCGCCTCCTCGGCGGTGGGTAGCCGATGGGGCGCGCCGTTGACGTCTTGGCAGCTCGCCTTACCGGCGCCGTAGGTCTGCTCCTTCCCGTTCGCCATGACGAACGCGCGCATCTTCACGATCCGCCCCGTCCCGACGTACTCGCGGATCGCGCGTGACAGCTCCTCGTGCTCCTGGAGAGTCGTGGGGTCGACGCCGGGGTGACAGTCGGAGAAGTCGCCGAGCTTGGCGTTGTCGAGGCAGTTCGAGATCATCTCCTCGACCTTGGCCGTCTCCGTGCCGGCGTTCGGGCTGCTCTCGCTCGTCCGGAACCGGTCGGCCCACTGGGAAGCGATCGGCCGCAACTCCTCGGCAAAGCGCTTCGGGGCGGCGGGCGCCATCAGGTTGAAGCTCGCCTGAGCCTCCGGCGCGGCGTCCTGGAACGCGCGGATCTCGTAGTCGTAGGCGCGCCCCATCTTCATCCGGAGCTGTCCGAAGGCGCGGAGAAACTTCTCGGTGCCGCGCAGAAGCTCGTGGTTCTTGCGGAACTGAGCGCTCAACTCGACGCCGGCCGGAGCGTTCACGGCGTCGCCGTAGCGCGTGAGCTGCACGGTCGCGGGGATCGCGTTGCGGACGACATTGTGGCGGTCGGCGACGTCGCGATCGCGATCGGCGCGGAGCGAGGTCCCCATCTGGCCCAGCGCTGCGTCGATGCGCGTCAGCTTCTCCTCGATGCTCCCGCCCGTTCCGACGAGCCCCTCGTTGCCGGTGAGGTCGAAGCCCTGGGCGACGACGTTCATCATCGTGGTGACGTTGGTCTTCTTGGCAGCGTTCGCGAGCTTCGTCTTGATCGATCCGTCGAGCTCCACGACGCCTGCGGTGCCGCCCCCCGAGATCGAACCCTGGAGGTCGTTCACGAGCTCCTCGCTCTCGCTCTCGAACGTGACGAGCGCCTCGATCTTCGCCTGGTACGTGACGCCGCTCACGAAGCGGTCGCCGCAGCGAACGAGGAAGTCCGTCGGACGTGTGGAGATGAGCTGCCGGGCGTCGTCCGTCAGGGCAAAGGCCGCGGTGCTCTGGACGCTGTAGCTCTGGACGGACTGGATCAGGTAGGAGAGCTTGTTGCCCGCCGCCTTGAAGGTGCGGAGGAGAGCAGCCGATCCTTGCGCGCTTGCGAGGGGCGCCTTGATCGCGAAGCTCGTGTCGAGCCCGAGCTCTTTCGCAAGCTCGACGTCCGAACGCACGATCCGGATCGTCGACTGCTGGAACAGCTGCCCGACGATGGGCGACGAGGTGTCCGTCGGCGTGACGCAGAGCGTGCGCCGGAGATCGAAGAGCGTGTTGTACCCATCGAACAGCCCGATGGCCGGCTCGGTCGTCGGCAGCCGGTCGTTCCCGACACGGTCGCCGAACGCAGCCTCGCTCTGATCGGAGTCCTCGTCGCCCGGAGACGAACAGCCGGTGGCCAGGAAGGCGGCGCCGGCGACGAGGACGGACACGAGAGCGAGAGCACGAGCTCGAGACATGCGCCGGACATCGCAACGTTCGTGCCTCGCACCTACAGGCACCTTCACCCAGCCCGCTCAACGATATCAACCACTTGGAAACCTACGCGCCGCGGGGACGATCCACGGGCCCGACCAGGACGCGATTCAGATCACCCCCCACGGTCCCATCCCGGCGAGAAGCTCGCGTCGGTCGTTCATCCGAGAAGAGCAACGCCCTCCTCGTCTGCTCAGCCAGCGGCGTCAGAAGCTCGAGCGAGCTCGCGCGCGCGAGGACTCTCGCTGGCCGCACGGTGATCCTTGGCGGCAAACGTATAGACGGTCGGCAGCACGAACAGCGTGAAGAGCGTCCCGACCACGAGCCCCATCACCACCACGATACCGATCGCGTAGCGGCTGGCAGCGCCGGCCCCACTGGCGAACAAGAGCGGGATCAACCCCGCGACCATGGCGGCGGTGGTCATCAGAACCGGGCGCATTCGCACCGCTGCAGCCTTGCGAATGGCCGTGAGCCGGTCCAGCCCTTCGGCCGTCTGCAGGTCGTTGGCGAAGCTGACCATCAAGATGCCGTGCTTTGAGATCAGGCCGATGAGCGTCACCAGACCGATCTGGGTGTAGATGTTCAGCGTGGCATGCCCCAGGTAGAGGGGGATCAATGCCCCGCATACCGCCAGCGGCACGGTGACCAGAATGACCAGGGGGTCGCGGAACGACTCGAACTGGGCCGCAAGCACCAGGAAGATGACGACCAGGGCGAAGACGAACGACACCGTCAACCGATTCCCCTCGGTCACGTATTGCCGACTGTCCGACTGCCAATCCACCGTCGCGCCGGCGGGGATCTCCTGCTGCTTCAGGAAGTCCACGGCCTGCCCCATGGTCACGCCCGGCGCCAACACGGCCGACAACGTGACGGCGTTCATCTGATTGAACTGAGGCAAGCGATTGGCCTCGGGCCGCATCTCGAAACGCACCACGGTGGCGAGCGGCACCAGCGTGCCGGAAGCGGCGCGAACGTAGAACTTGCCGAGGTTGTCCGGCGTCAGCCGCTGTTCATGCGGCACCTGGGTGATCACGTCGTACGCGCGATCATGCCAGTTGAAGCGATTGATGTAGTTCTCGCCGACGAGCACGGCCAGCGTCTCGGCAATCGCCTGCATCGTCACGCCGATCTCTCCCGCCTTGGCGCGGTCGATGACGATCCTGGCCTCCTGGCCATCGAATGCGAGGTCGCCGTCGACGAACGCGAAGAGCCCACTGCCCCAGGCCGCCCCCTTGATCCTCTCCATTGCCGTGTAGAGCTCCGGGAAGTCCACCGGCGCGCGCAGCACCATCTGCACCGGAAAGCCACCGCTGCCGGCGGGAAGTGCGGGGGGCTGGAAGGCCGTCGCATATACACCGGTGATGGCGGCACCTTCGGCGTTGAGCTGCTCCTGGATCGCGGCGGCGCTGCGCTGTCGTTCGCCCCACTCCTTCAATATCGTGCCACCGAAGCCGCTATTGGTCCCGCCCACACCGTTGTCGAACCAACTGCTGGCGTACTCCGGTAGCCCCTGGAAGATCTTCTCGACTTCTTGCGAGTACCGCGCGGTGTAGTCGACGTTGGCATATTGCGGCGCCTTCGTGGCCACGAACACGTAACCTTTGTCCTCGGCCGGAGCCAGCTCGCGCCGGGCACCGGCGAAGAGCACGAAGATCGCCGCCAGCACGGCAGCGCCGACGAGAAGGACCGCGGGCCGACGCTCCAGCGCATATCCCAGCAGGCGCTCGTATCCCCGAACGAGCCGCGACATCGTCCGTTCGATGGCCTTCGCGAGCCTGCCTTCGGTCATGCGCGCGTCGAGGAGCAGCGAGCTCATCATCGGCGACAAGGTCAGGGCGACGACGCCGGAGACGATGACGGAGCCGGCCAAGGTGAAGGCGAACTCGCGAAACAATGCGCCGGTCAAGCCGCCCATGAGGCCGATCGGCGCATAGACCGCTGCGAGCGTGATCGTCATCACCACCACCGGCCCCACGATCTCTCGCGCGCCCACCAGCGCGGCACGCACCGGCGACAGGCCTTCTTCGATGTGCCGGTGGATGTTCTCGACGACGACGATGGCATCATCGACCACCAGACCGATGGCCAGCACCATGGCCAGCAGCGTCAGCAGGTTGATCGAGAAGCCGAAGGCGAGCATCAGCGCCGCCGTGCCGATGAGCGAGAGCGGGATCGTCACCACCGGAATGACGACCGCGCGAAGCGATCCCAGGAAGAGGAAGATCACCATCACGACGATGATCACGGCCTCGACCAGCGTGTGGCTGACTTCGTCGATCGCCGTGTCGACGAAATGTGCCACGTCGAACTGATTGAAGACCCTCACCCCCGGCGGTGCCGCGCGCTGGATCTCGGGTAGCAGCGCCTTCACCGCCTTCACGATCTCGAGCGGATTGCCGTCGGGGGTCGGCGAGACGGCGATCATCACCGAGCGCTTGCCCTCGGTGGTGGCGGAGCTGTCGTAGTTCTGGCCGCCGATCTCGACCGTGGCGATGTCGCCCAGGCGGACCAGACCGCCATCACCATGCTTGACCACCATCGCCCGAAAGCCGTCCAAGCTGGTGACGTCGGTGCTGGCGGTGACGTTGATCACCGTGTCGCTGCCCTTGAGCTGGCCGGGCGCCGCCTGCACGTTGTTGGCTCGGAGCGCACCGGCGACGTCGGCGGCGGTCAGCCCTCGCGCCGCCATCTTGGCCGGATCGACCCAGACGCGCAGAGCGAGGGTCCGGCCGCCGCTCACCTCGGCTGCGGCGACGCCAGGCACGGAGGTGATCAGCGGCTGCGCGATGCGTGTCGCGAAGTCGGTGAGCTGATGCACCTCCAGGGTCTCGCTGATGAACGAGACGTACTGCACTGCCGAGGCGCCGTCGGTGACCTTGGTGATGACAGGATCGTTCACGCCTTCCGGCAGCCGGTACTTGACCTGCTGAACCTTGGCCAGGATCTCGCTCATCGCGCGATCGGCGTTGGCGTTGAGCACCAGCTTCGCCTTGATCTGGCTCTTGCCCTGGCTGGACGTCGACGACAGGTATTCAATCCCGCTGGCCGTCGCGATCGATTGCGCGATCGGCGTGGTGACGAACCCCTGCATCACGGCCTGGGTGGCGCCCGGATAAGCAGTGTCGATGACGATCGTCGCGCTCTCCATGTTCGGGTACTCGCGTACCGGCAGCGAAGTCAGTGCACTCCCGCCGACCAGCAGGATGAGCAGGCTGACCACGACGGAGAGAATGGGTCGGCGAATGAACAGGTCGGTGAACTGCATGCCTCAGCGCGCCCCCGCATCGGCGCCGCGCGTGACCTGAACGCGCATTCCGGGTTGGACACGCAATTGCCCTTCGGTGATCACCACGGCGCCAGGCTCGAGTCCTTGCACGACGACGACTCGGTCGCCGATGCGCCGACCGATCGTGACGGACAGGACCTCGGCGGTGCCGGCGTGTTCGGGTTGGTCGCCTCGCACCACCACCACGCTGTCTCCGGTGGACGACGATTGGACAGCCGTGGCCGGCAGGACGAGCGCTTCGCGTCCGGGCGGCAGCTCCAGGGCAACGTTCACGTGCATGCCCGGGCGCAGCGCACCGTCGCCGTTGGCGAGCACCGCCTGGGCCTGGAGATTGCGCGTGTCCGGATTGATCCGCGGCTCGACGGCGTTGACCTTCGCCGTGAAGCTGCGCTCGGGGAAGGCGTCCGTAGTGATGCGTACCGTGGCGCCGACACGCACCTGGGCCAGCTCCTGTTGGGGCAGGCTGAAGTCGACGAGCAGCTGGTCGATGTCGGCCAACGTGGCGATGGCGTCGCCGGGATTGAGATACTGGCCGAGGCTGACCTGGCGCACTCCGAGCTGGCCGTCGAACGGCGCACGGATCGACTTCTGCGCGATGCGTGCGTCGAGCTGCTGCATGCTTGCCGCGGCCTGGTCCACATCGGCCTGGCGTCGTTCCAGCAGCTGTTTGGGCTCGACTCCGGTCGATGCCAGAGTGACGGAGCGGGCCAGCTCCGACCGCGCCAGGCTCGCACGCGCCTGGGCGGCGGCGCGATCGGCTCTCTCCGGAGCGTCGTACAGCTGGACGAGGCGATCGCCCGCCCGCACCCGAGCACCGGATTCGAAGTGGAGCGTCACGATGCGCCCCGCCAGCTCCGGTGCGAGCACGACTTCGCGAACCGCGCGCAGTGAGCCCACCGTCTCCAGGGCGACGGGAACTTCGGTGGGCTTCACCGCGGTGGCGGCCACGGCAACCGGCGGCGCTTCGTATGGCGCTGCCAGGGCCTGACGACGTCCCCGCAGGACGAACAACCCGGCCCCGAGCGCCGCGACGACGAGCGCGGTGACGAGGATGGAGCGCCCATTCCGCTTCGGTTGCGATGGGCGAGCGTGATGTCCAACACCGGCAGGCTGGTTGGCTTGGCGAGAGGGGGTCTCGAGCAGTTCGACCATGAAGAAATTCCCTTCGAGCGTTCTGCTCCGCACCCTAAGACCTCAACTTAACTTGAGGTAAAGTCCGTTTTGCGCGATAGCCTGCCTGCGGTCGCCATCGTGCCCAACGAGCGCGACCGTTCCTCGAAGGGAGAAGCCCATGCGCAAGTCAGCCCAAAGGCCCCGCGCTAACCTCCGCGCCGATCCGGCATCCAGCGCCGGCGCTGAGGCAGTGGAAGCGATCTCGCTCGCCTCCCATCCGTCGGCGCAAGTGTTGAGCGTGGGCGAGGTCGCCCGGCGCAGCGGCGTCGCCGTGTCGACGCTTCATTTCTACGAAGCGCAGGGTCTGATCGACAGTCGCCGCACGGCAGGCAACCAGCGCCGCTACCCGCGGTCGACCCTGCGACTGATTGCGGTGATCAAGGTCGCGCAGCGGACGGGCATCCCCTTGGCCGACATTCGCGAGCGTCTGGCCAGCTTGCCCCGCAATCGACCGCTCAGCGCGTCCGACTGGAAGAAGCTGTCTGCCGGATGGCGCACGGAGCTGGATGACCGCATCGCGCGTTTGCAGCGACTGCGCGACCAGCTCAGCACCTGCATCGGCTGCGGCTGCCTCTCCCTCGAGGAATGTCCACTGCGCAATCCGGACGATGTGAAGTCGCAGGAGGGACCAGGTCCGCGGTTCCTCGATCCCGAAGACTGATCGCGTCCGCGGTCGAGGTCACGTCGTCACCCGCCGTCGCCTCCGTCGGAGCCTCCGTCGTCCGGGGTCTCACCGCACTGCAGCCGAGCCGCGACATAGTTCAAGCCGCACTCGTCCTCGTACGCGACGGAGCTGCTCCCGCATTCGGAATCGTACGTGGCCAGTGCCTCCGCGCACGCGCCGCCATCCGCTTGGACCGCATCGAAGCACTCCCGTTGGTCTACAGACGTCTTGCATTGGCTACAGCCGAGCTCCTGGCACTCCCGGAGCACGTGGTACGCCTTGCCGCACGGAACGTTCTTCGTAGCCACGGCGACACAACCGCCGACGTTGACGACATAACGGTCTCCTAGGTCGACGAAAGGCGCCCACGTGTCCCCATCGCGGCCGAAGACGCACGCGGCGCACGTCGTGCTGTGGTCCCTGAGAATCTCTTCGAGCTTGACCAACGACACCGCCTTGCCCACGGTTGCGTTGCGGAAAAACTCGAGATCGTCCGCTGAGCAAGCTCCGGGAAGGATCCTCGGTGGCTGGAAGCGGATCGACGCAAGATCGACCTTCTCTTTGAGCGCGCAGGTCTCCTTCTCGACGTACTCGGTCGGAGGCGGAACCTCCCTCTTGCCCGCATCGCGAGTATCGCCTGCGTCGTCGGTCACGCGTGCTCCGCCGACCGCCTCCCCACCGGAAGTACACCCGACGGCGTTGACCATCGACACGATGCCAGCGACTGCAATGGCACTCGCGAGAGCGAACAAGTTCCTGACCATCCTCGCCTCTCGTGCGGTGGGTGAGCTTCGCTGCGACGAAGGGCGCGCTCTATTTCTTCGGGCACCGGGCGATGTGAACGCGGCGAATGTGCACGTCCTTGAGGGGCCTGTCGGCCTCCGTCCGAGGCAGGGCGGCGATCGCGAGTGCCGTCGCCGTATCGCATTTGCCGAAGACGTTGAACTTCGCCGGCACCCCGTCCCCGACGACGATGTGGAATTGACTCCCGCTGGGCATGACCATCTCGGACGTCGCCAGGGTACCGAGCGACTCGGCCACCCTGTTCTCGCTCCTGAGCATGTAGCCGGGGCCGCCGTTGCCGGTGCCCGTCGGATCGCCGCTCACGATGACGGAGCCCGGGACGATCCGATGCCAGAGGAGGCCGTCATAGAAGCGCTGGAGACGCCACGCGCCCGAGAACTTGAAGGGGCGGGTGCCGCGCGCGAGGCCAACGAAGTTCGCGACGCTCATTGGGGCGGCGGCCTCGTCGAGCTCGCACCGGATCGGTCCCAAGTCCGTCGTGATGAGCGCCGTCAGCACGCCTCCCGATTTCGGATAGCCTGCAAGCGCCTTCTCCATCGTGAAGGTGCTCAGGTCGCCGATGGGGTCGGCCACCGAGGTCGGATCGAAATCCATGACCTCGGGTCCTGGATCTCGCGGGCAGCCCGGAAGCGGATTCGTCGAGTCGTCGATCCCGGAGTCGACCGCGCCTGCATCACCGCTCGCGTCCCCGGCGTCTGAGGTCGACGAGCTGCACGCAACCATCGTCAATCCCGCGATCAGAAAAATGACATTCGCGCGTACCATGAGTTCCTCGAAGAAGTGAGTCGAAGATTCGCGCCGAGCTCGATGCATGAAGGACGCTCGAGCAGAGCTGCTCCCGCCAACACGGGAAGACGGCTCAACGCACCTGGACCTCGATGTCCGTCGTCGGGCGAAGACCCATGCCGCCTGCAAATTCGTAGCTTGCCGCGACCGAGATCCCCCAGACGTTCATCGTGAAGGGCCCATCGCTCCGCATCCGATGGGGACCGTCGGCGCACGTGCCACCCGCGTAGCTCTGCGGCTTGAAGAAGCGCGTGAACTCCACCGACGTCCACTCGAAATCCTCCGTGATCGGCGTCCAGCCCGTGAGGGCGCCGGCGCAGTCCAGTTCGACGTCGTGAAAGGCGCCGTTGACCCTCCGTCGCGTAACGAAGGCGGCGCTCAGCGTGTAGGTGGAGTCCGAAAAGAAGCCGTAGTCCGAAAGCCACTGCTCTGTCGGCACCGCAACAGAAACCTCGGGGTCGCCGAGCGAATTGTTCGCCGCGATGTACGAGGTCATCACGTTCATCACGAAGAAGGGATGCCTGAGGTCCTGACTTCGGACGACGACGGGTTCGTACGTGAAGAACGCCGCGACCTCCCCTGCCTGAAGCGTGTTCGGTGCCCCCTCGGGCTTGAAAGGTTCGTAGCTCAGCATCGTTCCGTCCGCCGCGCCGACGAGACGGACCACGTTCGGATCACGCGCGCGGTTCGCGCCCTTGCTGACGAGGACATTTCGATTCGGCGCAACGATCGCGTATTCGCTCCCCCAGGAGGAGAGCGGAGGCATTTGAAAATTGTCGATATCGCAAGCAAAGATCCTCATCGGCACGAACATGCATGAATGACCACCGAATACGGCAACTGGCTTTGTCGACTCGAGCGCACTCCCCGTAGGCTCGCTATCCTGCGCGAACTGGACGACCTCTCCACGCTGTAGCGTGTAGCGGGTGACCTGATCGCGTGGGCCGTCGGGCACACCATTGCGCCCGATGAGGTCGACCTTCGGTCGGATGGCGACGGACGTATCGTCCTCGATCGCGACGATCTGCAAGGTCGGAACTCCGACCTGATCGACGCCAGGGGCATTGCCCGCACCACCGAACAGGCCCCGCCCGAAGGTGTAGCCCTTACCTCCCCACGCGCTCGCAACGACGTAGTTCTTGCGAAGCGAGCTGGTGGGCAGAAGCAGCGTCGCGCTCGGGGTGAAGCTTCGAGCACCACCATACGGATAAATCGAGTACATCGACACCGGCGCGTCGGTCGTGACGAACGACGCGTTCCCGAATCCGGTGCCGACAATCGCTTGCTCTTGGTCGAAAATGGGCTTTACTCCATCCGGGCAAGCGGCCCACTTCGACGTGTCCGAAGGTTTGGGATTCGACAGGAACACGACGGCGCCTCCACCGGGAGGAATGGGGCCGTCGAGCTTCTTGTGCTTCACGATCTCGTCTTCGATGTACGGCACCCAGACGGCGTCATCGAGAGGCATCTCCTGTCCCTTGAACTCGAAGCGAAGCGTGGCCGGCAACGACCAGTTGTTCGCCACGAAGAACGCGGCGCAGCTGCCTGTGCCGTATTCGCTGTTCACCGTGGGGACCAAGAACGAGCAGCCCACGGAGCCTTCATTCACCGCAGCGGCTTCGCAGGCCGCGAAGCACTCGCCCTTGCCGCACGCCTGCTCCGGTCCACACTCCTTGACGACGTTGTCCGAGCAGTCGACGACCGAGCGCAGGTCGCGCGAACAGCGTACGCCGCTGCACGCAGGCGGGCTCGCCTGCCCCGCGTCCGGGGCAAACGTCTGCGCTTGGCTGTCGTCGTGCCAGCCCGCGCGCTCCGACGAGCAGCCCAGCCACCCAACGAACGCGGCGACGACGAAGTTGAACGAATGCCTTCGCATGAGAACCATCCTTACTGGACTCGACCAATCGCAGACGACGACGCCGCGCACGACGCGAGACCTCGTGCGCCACCCCACTCACCACGCGGACGCGACTACTCGAAGACGACTGTCTCAGGGTCGAGGTGAATGTCCGGATCGCGAGCACCACGACCGAGCTGCCCACGGGCGTTTTGCCCCCAACACATCACCGAGCCCTCGCGCAGCAGCGCGCAGATTGCGCTATCCATGATCGCGACGGCTACCGTTTCACCCTCGAGCCCGCGGATCTGGACCGGCGACGCCTGATCGACGCTCGGGTGGGTGCCGAGCTGTCCGCTCTCGTTGGCGCCCCAGCAGTAGAGATCTCCCTTCGCCGTGATGACGCAGGTGTTGTCTGCACCGGCCGCCACGTCGACGGGCACGACGTCCGCGGGAAGCACCACGCGTGCGGGAGCGAGCTCGTCGGCTTTCCGCGTCGTACCGAGTTGCCCGCGAGCGTTCTTGCCCCAGCAATGAACGCTTCCTCGACCGAGCGCGCACGCGTGTGCCGCCCCGCCGGTCACCTTCGACACGCCCGAGACGGCGACCGCCTTGGGCGCGGGCTCGTCTACGAGCGAGCTCACACGTCCGAGCTGGTCGGTCGTGCCGGCCCCCCATGACAGAACTTCGCCGTCATCGGTCAGCGCGAAGCCGTTCTTGAGCGTCCCCGCTGCACCGCGCACCGCGCGAGTCACCCGATCGGCTAGACCTGCCCCGAGCACCTCCGGAGGCCCAGCGTCCGCGGCAGTTAGCGATTGAGCGAGCTGCAGCCTGCCGTTCTCGCCCCACGACCACAAGCGTGCGTCCGCGTCGACGGCCAGCGCAAACGTGGCGGTCAGGGCGATCGCCGTCGATCGCACGTTCGGGACGACGAGCGGCTCCGGCTCGGGCGATCGCGAGCCGCCCCCAAGCTGGCCCGACGCGTTTGAGCCGAAGCAAGCAACTTCGCCCGATTCGAGGATGACACATGTCGTGCCCGTTCCTCCCGCGCCGGCCGCCGCGACCGCGACAGCGCCCGCGATATCGAGGACACGCCGCGGGGCGCCTTCCTGAATCGAAGTCGGTCCGCCGTCGGCCCGCCCGATCCCGAGTTGCCCGGAGTCGTTTGCTCCCCAGCAGCGCACCGATCGATCCTCGATGAGCGTGCATGCGTGTGCGCCCCCTCGCGCGGCGATTTGGGTCACGCAAGGCTTGGTGGCGCATTGAACCGAAAGATCGTATGGCTGAGACGGTGACTCGGCATCGTCGGCACCGTCGCTCGATAGGTCGCCGTCGGTCCCGGCCTCCGGTTTCGTGTCCTCGGGATCGTGCTCGAGCCTAGACTGCGTCTCCGCGGACGACGAGCATGCCTCCAACACGCATAGGAGGGCGCCGGCACCGCACAGCCCGAGGGGCATGACGCCGGCACCCCGGAACCACCGATTCATAGCGTGTGCCCCTTGAGTGCAAAGCCAGCGCCGACAATCCACATCTCCTTGTCCGTACCGTGGGTCCCCGTAATGGTTCGCGGAGGAAACTTGGGCCCCATATTCAAACTCCTTCTCACCGTCTCGACGCCGTTCCAGTGATCGAAGTAGGCGAACGAGTTTGCCACGTACACGTCATCCCAGGAACGGCCCCACAACGCAGCGGGAGGAACGTCCGCACTGAGCACGTCATGAGGCCGTTCCCCGGCGCCAGCACTCGGAAAGACGAAGTTCCCATTCTCGTCCAGCGTGGAATAGCCCACACTAATCCATCCCGCGCCGACGCCGTAATTCATGATGACGAAACGCCGGCCTCCGGCAGGCACATCGAAGACCGCCCCGGCAGCAGCGATGCGCCCGCGGTTAAGCGTAAGGCCCAGCGCCGTCGCACCTTCCACGGACAGCGCGAAAAACCGAGACTCGTCTCGACCGGTGCCGGAGACCGCGCCAGGAACATACCCGCCTGCGTACACGCCAACTCCTGGGCGACCGAAGACCGTCGTCGTCCGGAGCCCGGGCACGCCGAGCGGATAGGTCGTCAGCGTCGAGCCATCGAAGTGATCGACGTAACCGTCACGACTCGAGAGCCATACGTCGCTCTCGCCCGATCCGAAGATCGACCGCACGATCGAGGCGTGTCCGCTTTCGAAGAGCTTCCAGACGCCGGCTTCGTCGCGCCGAAGGATGATTCCCTGCGCTCCACCGACCCACACGGTCCTCGACGTCGCCCAGACCGAACGGAGGGGGTATCCAGTTTGATACTCGACACGCCAACTCTTGCCATCATAGTGAAGGACACTGCCTTCACTGCTGACGCTCCAGACGTCGTCCGAAGAGACGGCCCATACCCCCGACAGTGACGGTGGTTGGCCGAGCGGCGAGAGCGGCAGTCTCGTTTCGCAGAATCCGCCATCTTCGCAGATGAGGGGTCGTTCCGCGTCGGGCTCGTCGGCGCCGCCGTCAGCGCTGGCCTCGTCGACGTGGCCGGAGTCTTCGAGTGGAACATCTATGCTCGCTCCGGCGTCCGGGTCGAGATCATCGCGGTCACTGCTGCCGGTAGAGCAGGCAACGAACACCCCGAGGCCCATCGCGCTGACGAGCACGAATCCCATGTATCTCATCGAAGCGCTCCCCAGTGGAGAAGGCCACCTTCTCCACCGATCCATACATCGTCGGAGCTCGCGCCCCAAATCGTGCGAAGATTGCCGACATACCCGGGGATCTCGACGCGGCCCCAGCCATTTCCATCGAAATGGAGAACGGTTCCCTCGTCGCCGGCGGCCCAGATGTCGTCGGGCGAGAATCCGAATACGGCGTTGAGCATCACCGACGTCCCCGAATCCGAAACATGCCAAGCCGCTCCGTCGTAGTGAAAGATCGCCCCGTAGCTGCCTACGACCCAGACGTGCGCGTCGTAGCCCCACGCAGCCTGAAGGTTGATTTGTGAATCCAGCGGCACCACGACGCCACTCCCCACCGGGGACTCGCGATACCGCACGACGCCGCCATGATCTCCGACCAGCCAGATGAATTTGCCCGGCACCACATGCATGGCGCGAATTGCCATTTTATGGGCGAGGTTGGTGGCCTCCACGACAGGGTCGGGCACGAACGCATACTTGTTCGTGACGGGGTCGAATTGCCCCAGAAGCTTGTCGTTCACGTACTCACCGGCGAGGGGTGCGTTGCAGGTGTAAATCGCTCCGTCCGCGAGGGCGGCGACGCCCGAGAAGTAGCGCACGCCCGCCGGTCGACTCACGATGACGGTGCTCGGATCGATACCGCGATGCACGATGGCCCTGCCTGAGACGCCCCATACCTCGCTTGGGGTGAGCGCAATGCTGGTCAGGACTTCGGTGGACGCCGACTCCACAGCGTTCCATTGCTCGCCGTCCCAGCGCATGAGCAGACCACGGGACGCGCTCGCCCATACGTCGTCCTTGGCGCGGCCCGCAATGGAGACCACGGAGCCGACCGTAAGAGGGCTCGGCACGCGGCATATCGTTCCGACACCGCAAGGACGGACCGCGTCGCCCTCGGGTGCAGCGTCGTTAGGCGCCGACGCCTCGTAGCTCGCGTCGGGGACAACGACGCCTTCGGGCACTTCCTCGCGCGGCTGGCCTTCCTCGCTCGAGACCGCACAAGCCGCCACCGCCAGAACCGTCGCCGATAGCGGAGCTACCAGCCACACGACGAGCCGCACCCTATGCCCACCGGGTTCTCGAGCGTTCACTTCGCCGCCTCCGGTTGCCCGGGCTCGCACGGCCCTACGAGGCAGGTGCCGCCTGAACAGACCTGGTTGGGAGCACACGCGTTGCCGCACGCACCGCAGTTGCGGTTGTCGACGAGCGTATTGACCTCGCAGCCGTTCTCGTCGAGCCGGTCGCAATCTGCGTAGGGCGCGACGCACCTGCCTCCGCAAACGCCGAGCGAGCACGTGGGCTCGAAGTTGGGGCGTCCCCTACCCGGACACTGGCGAGCGCACCCCCCACAGTTGTTCGGATCGTCGTCGAGCCGTCGACATGGACCGTCGACGGAACTATCGGGACAGCGAGTTTCGCCGTCACCGCACAGGCACTTGTAGGACGAGCCCGACTTAGCGCAGAACTTACCGGGCGGGCATGCGTGACCGCACTCGCTGCAGTTCTGATCCGTGCCGAGCGTGACCTCGCATCCGTCCGCAAGATCTCCGTTGCAGTTCCTCCGTGTGGTGCTGACGCAGACCGGCTGGTCGCATTCCCAATCTTTGCAGCCGTAAGTCATCGTGGGGTGGAGGGGCGGCTTCCCCGGTGGATTGGAATCGCACACGACGCCACACTCGCCACAGTTCTTGACGTCGGCCTGAAGATTTACACAAATGCCACTGCATATGTCGTTTTTGCCGGCCGCAACGCACGGATGATAGCAACTGCCCTTGTTGCATAGCCATCCTTGGGGACACTCGTACTCGCAGGATCCGCAATGCAGCGGATCGTTTGCATTCACATTTGTTTCACACCCATTATTGACGTCGCCGTCACAGTCTTGAAAGTCGCCAGCCGGCGCACTGCAGCCAAACACACACTCCCCTTTGACGCACAACCACTTGCTCTTGTAGTTGTAAACATTCTTGTTGCAGCTAATTCCGCAACCCCCGCAGTTTTCGTCGTCGGTGAGGAGGTTCACGTCGCAGGGGAATTGGGACGACGGGCACGTCGCGTGAGGGAACGAACACGTCGTCACCGCGCACATCTCGACATCCTCGGGCAGCGAGGCGTCGGTCGCCGCGTCCGCGGCCCCGGTGAACTGAACGGGACCGGCGTCGGGGGTTGCTTCGACGAGCGTGTAGTCGCGCTCCGTGCAACTGAAGATGACGGCAGCGGCCGACAATACGGCGACACTAGCGGAAGAGATTCTCATGGTTCCCCTCGACGGACGTTCGAGTCGGTTCGGGACGCAAGGTGACTTTCGAAGAAGAGCAGGGCGGCTGTCATGGTTCGCCAACGCACGACGCTCGGACCCGTTCCGCGAGCATGGACGAAGGCTCCTCGCTCAAGAATGACGACGACAGCTCCCTCGCCTCGCCTCGCCGACCAAGCGCGCACAGGACGAGCACCTGTTCTCCTCGTCGTTCCTGACGGAGAACGCCTTTGGGGAACCGCAGCTGGTGCTCTTGCAACAGCACCAGCGCGCGAGCCCCCTCTCCTTGGAGCAAGAATGAATGCGCACTCCGGAGGAGCCGAGTTTCCTCCTCGAGCGAGCCCGCCTCTCTCGTGGGCTCACTCTCCGGCGCGCGTTTCACGGCAGCTCCTGCGTATTTCGTTTGAAGCGCCGCCACCTTTTCCGAGCTCGGAGGAGCGCCGGTTCGCTCGGCGAGCGCGGGAGTGGCGTGATCGGAAGCAGAGGGAAGCTCCCAAGGGGAGACAGTTCGAGCGGGATCGGGAGGCGTCGTCGCAGCATTCGCTATCTCGTCGGATGCGGAGGCTCTCGCTTCGGGCGTGCGATCGATCGAAGGCGCTTCCATCGGCGCCCCCGCGCTCGAGGAGCTCGCGCTTTGGAGCCGCCACGCTCCTATCCCGAGCATTCCGCCGATCGCGGCGATGGTCAGCGCCTTGAGTGGCGCGTGTGTGAAGCGCCTTCGCGGGATGGCCTCGGCCGAGCGCTGGACGGATGGCGTCTCCCAGACATTTCCCAGCCTCTTGGTGAGCTGCGCGCGTACGAGCTCGCGCGCTCCCTCCGGCGGAGCGTCGAGACCGCGCACTTCGGCACAGAACGCATCGGTGTCTTTCGATAGCTCGGTCACGAGTCACTCCATGAGCTACGGGCACGATGGCGCCTCATTCCTTGTTCGAACTGCGCGCGCGCGGCCCGTAGGCGCGTGTAGACGGTGTTGACGTTCAGGCCGCAAGCTTCGGCAATCTCCGGGACGGTCCATTGCTCGAGCTCCGAGAGCACGAAGAGCGCGCGCTTCTCGTCGTCCATGCCCTCCAAAACTCGGCGGCAGAGCTTCAGCTTCTGCGCCGTGTCCGCGCTTTCGTCCGGACCACGGTCGTGCGCCGGCAATACGTCGGGATCCGTGTCGTCACCGACGGCGTCGAGCCCTTTCCGCCGTCGCCGCCGCCGGTAGTCGAGCACGGTGCGACTGACGATGGCGAAGAGCCACGTTTTGAGCGCGGCGCGGGGCTCGAAGTCGTCGAGGCGACGGTAGACGACGATGAAGACCTCCTGGCAAACGTCAGCGACGGCGGAGTCCGGGACCCCCAAGCGCGAGACCGTGCGCCACACGAAGTCGAAGTGGTCTTCGTAGACACGTCCGAACGTGTGCTCGGCTTGCTTCACGTCGGCCCCACCGGCGTCCCCGGCGTGCTCCGTGCTTTCGCGGGTTCCACGGGGTATCGAAACGGCCGGCCGAAGCGCAGCGGGGAGAAGTGCCACGAGCCCTTCATGGTCGTCTGCGAGCAAACCCGTTTAGAAAATGCGCGCCTCCACCCCGACGCTGAGTTGGCCCCCGGCGCTCGAGGGACTGAAGATGACGCTGGCCCCGTCGGAGGGGCCGAGGTCGCTCAGGACGAACCGAGAGCGAACGAGGGGGGCCGTGACCTCGACCGTTGCCACGATGGCAGCCGACCTTCCGAGCGGATACGCGCCGAAGGCTCCGGCTCGGACCGCGGGCCAGAACGTGACCATTCGGTAACGTCGCTCCCCCCCGAAGCCGACGGCGGCTAGGCGTTCCACTCCCGTCCCTGCGCATCCACCGAGCTCGAATCGGCCGACAAGAGGCGCGTAGCACCCGCGCACGGCGAGGCGCATGAGCTGAAATTCCCCGCCAATCGAGGGTTGGTCCGGATGCGCGACGCGTTGTGGCCAATGTGCGCCGACCTCGAGCCCGACGCGGAATGGGCGTGGCCTCCAGGCGGAGTTGATCATGAAGCCTGGCCCCGGACTCGGGAGGCTTCCCAGAGTGGCGGTCGCTCCCGCTCCCAATGCCAGCAGCTGACGTGCGGGAACTACGCTCACGGGGCGAGGAATCGATTCGGTCCTTCGCTGGGGAGAAGGTGGAGGCACCGTCGTCGGCAGAGGGACCTCCGATGGCGTGGGCGACCGCTCCGCGGCGTCAACCATCGCGAGCGCCAGGATCACCGCCATCGCATGCCCGATCTCGACGCACGACTTGCCGACGATCGATCGTTCCGTGGTGGCTTTCTCCCCGCCTCTGGAACCGTCCGCGCTCACGATCAAGCGGACTCTCCATGCGTCCGGCTCCGACTGGAGAACGTTGGCCCATGCATCGAGTGGCCGTGGCGCGCTCAGCGCAGCGATCCGTTCGGCTTCGGCAACGATGTTCGCGCTGGACGGACACGATCCCGGAGGCTCCCAATCCAAATGGATGGGGGACCGCGCCTCTTCAGCCCGAGCCGAACCGGTCACCGCGCACCACGCGAGCACGCAGGAGAGAGGCGCTTTCCAAACCCGAGCTCGAGCTCGTCCAGCGCTCCGCCTCACTGGAACAGCTTATTCGAGCCGAGGCACCGAGTCAGCGCGCTTCGACGGCTGCGCTTTCTCCGCGGCCCCGCCCGGAGGCCCGGAACGGCGCTAAGATGCCGGGAGCGAATCCATGAGGGACACCATCGTCGTCGCGCTCCTCGTCGTCGCCTTCGCGCTCGTGATCACGATGCACGTCGCGATCACGATCGGCCTCGCGAAGCGCAAGCCGCGATGGCGCGCCCTCGTCGCGTTCGTCGTTCCCCCCTTCGCTCCGTATTGGGCGTGGCACGAGCACATGCGGCGGCGCATGGGCCTCTGGGTCGGGGCCGTCCTCGTGTACCTCGCCATGCTCGTGCTCGCGTCGCGCGGCTCCTGAGACGCGCCGCGCGCAGACCGTTCAGCGGCCCTTGTCCTTCAGGCGCTTGCGAAGCGCGACGGACATCGATCGGCCGTGCCGCTTGCTCTCGACGGCAGCGAAGGTCGCTTGTCGCGGTGAGAGCTCGACCTGTTCACGCGCGAGCTTCTGCCACGCCTGGAAGCGCTCCGCGGTGAGCTCGCCCGCGTCGAGCGCCGCGCGGACGGCGCACCCGGGCTCGCCCGAGTGCCCGCAATCCCGATAGCGGCACGCCTCGGCGAGACCGGCGACGTCCTCGAACGCGTCGTCGATCTGCGAGCCCGCCGGGAGCCATGGCTTGAGCTCCCGCATCCCGGGGGTGTCGATGAGCAGCCCCGCGCCCGGCAACCTGAAGAGCTCGCGGCGCGTCGTCGTGTGTCGGCCGCGACCGTCGTGCTCGCGTACCGCTCCCTCGAGCTGCACCTCGCGCCCGAGCAAACGGTTCACGAGCGCCGACTTTCCGACCCCCGACGATCCGACGACTGCCGCGGTCGTCCCAGGAGGAATGCGCGCGACGAGCTCGTCGATGCCATGGCCGGCCTTCGCGCTCGTGGCGAAAGCGGGAGCGAGCGCGCTCACCTGCTCGAGCAAAGGCGCGACGTCTTCGGCGAGGTCCGACTTCGTCAGGATGATCTGCGCCTCGGCGCCTCCGGCCGCGATCGCGACGAGATAGCGCTCGACGCGCCGGATGTTGAAGTCACTGTCGACCGCGGTGACGACGAACACCCGATCGATGTTCGCCGCGATCGCCTGCGGCTCCGCTCGCTCGCCGGCGGCCTGCCGGAGGAACGCGGTCCGGCGCGGGAGGATCGCCTCGACGACGACTTCGTGCGCATCCGAGCCTGCTCGGCCGACGAGCACCCAGTCGCCGACGGCGACCCCACCTTCGATCGGAGCCTCCCGGATCGCGCGCGAGCGCAAGCTCGCCAGACGCGGTCCCTCCGGGGTCCACACGTCGACGCGAGCCGCATAGACGGAGGCGACCCTCGCCGGACGCAACCCCGACCGTTCCGGCGCCTGCCGCGCAAGGTCCTCGGACCAGCCGAGGTCTTCGAGCGTCATGCCATCCGGTGCGGTTCGTTCCATCTCAGCGCGAGCATCCAGGATCAGAGGGCCTCGGTCGCCGGAAGATTGGCACTGGCACGCCGCTTGAGCAATCCCCGACGATGCAAAGATGCGAGCCCGCCCCGCACGAAGGCGCTCGCCTCGGGCAGAACCATCGCGGATGACTTTGCGCTATAACATCGCCATGGCCGACGGCGTGGATCCGCGGGCCCAGCAGCGTGTGGGAGCCGTCCTCGACGAGAAATGGACGCTCGAGCACCTCCTCGGCTCCGGCGGGATGGGCGCGGTCTACTCCGCCCGCCACCGCAACGGCGCGCGCGCCGCGGTGAAGCTTCTCCACCCCGAGCTCGCGCGCATCGCCGAGGTCCGCGAGCGGTTCCTGCGCGAGGGCTACGCGGCGAACCGCGTCGCGCACCGCGGCGTCGTCCAGGTGCTGGACGACGACATCGTCAAGAGCGGACCGGCCGAGGGCTCCGCCTACCTCGTGATGGAGCTGCTCGAAGGGGAGTCGCTCCAGGAGCGAGCCGCCCGCTCGCCGAAGCTCGGCGAGCGCGAGCTGCTCGAGGTCATGGACGCGGTGCTCGACGTCCTCTCCGCGGCGCATCAGCACGGTGTCGTCCACCGCGACCTGAAGCCGGAGAACATCTTCCTCGCGAAGGATCCGGAGCGCGAAGGCGTGCGCGTGAAGGTCCTCGACTTCGGGCTCGCGCGGATCGCGGAGGCAACGGCGGTCACGAGCGCAGGCATCGCCGTCGGAACGCCGTCGTTCATGTCCCCCGAGCAAGCCGCAGGGCGGAGCGAGGACATCGACGGCCGGACGGACATCTTCGCGCTCGGCGCCACGATGTTCCGGATCGTGACCGGGCGGCGCATCCACGAGTCCGAGAACATGGTCCAGCTCGTCACGCTGATGGCGAGCGTGCCCGCGCCACGCCTTCGGTCGATCGTGCCGGACGTCTCCGAGAGCTTCGCGCGTCTCATCGATCGCGCGCTCGCGTTCGACCGCGCGGATCGCTACCCGGACGCTGCCGCGATGCGCGGCGACGTCCACGCCGCGCTCGAGATGGCCGCGCGAGAGTCGATCGCGACGCTCCAGGTCATCCCGTTCTCGGTCCGCAAGGTCCGCGTCGGGTCCGAGCTCGAGACGCCCGAGGCAACGCGCCGAAGGACGAAGAGCGACGCTGGACCGATCGCGACCGACGGGGAAACCGCGCTCTCGGAGGAAGAGACCGAGCGCGTGGTCACGCCTGCGCGCGCGGTCGTGCAGTCTGCGACGCTCCCGTGGGTCCTCGTCCTCGCCCTCCTCGCGCTCCTCGCGCTCGGCGCGTGGAAGCTCGGGCCGTCGCTGCAAGAGGAGCTCGTGCGCCGCGCATCGCTCGAGCCGGTGAGGAGCCTCTGGTCGTCAGCGCCGACGAGCGCGCCGATTCCGGTCCCCGCCGCGCTCGCGCCTGTTGCGAGCGTCGCCCCTGCCGAGATGCCTCTCGACCCGCAGGCTGCCGCAGGTGACGAGATCTCGGCCGACGACGCGCTGCCCGACGCCGGTGACGTGGCCTCGACGGAAGACATCGTGCTCGACGCCGGTGACGTGGCCTCGACGGAAGACGTCGTGCCCGACGCCGGTGACGTGGCCTCGACGGAAGACATCGTGCCCGACGCCGGCGACGTGGCCTCGACGAAAGATGTCGTGCCCCATGCCAGCGTCATCGCGACCGGCGCGGCGCGGGACAAGACCGCGCGCGACGCCGGCAATACGCGTCCGGTGGCCGCGGCTCGGCCCCCCGCTACCACCCCGCCGCGCGCAACGAAGCCACCCGTGAAGAAGCCACCGGCGACGAAGCCGCCCGCGACGAAGCCTGCGCCGACGCAGCAACAACGGCGACGCTGATCGGAGATCGAGCGACGGCGGAGAGCAATACGTTCGACTCGATCCGATGCTTCGTGACGAGCTCGTCGTGCACCACTCGGCGTCGCTCTCACTTGCAGGCTGTGGGGTCGAACACCGTGCACTTGCCCTCGATGCAGCGAGCAGGCTCTTCGCAGCGCTGAGCGCCATCGTCGCATGCCGCTCCCTCGGGGAGTCGATCGACGCATTTCCCGAGCGTGCGGTCGGAGGGGGTGGGCCCCGTCATGAACCCAACGCAGACGCCCCACTTGCACCAGCGCGTGATCAGGTCGCAAGGCTCGCCCGCCTCGACCCAAAGCATCTTCTTGCACGTTCCGTCACAGGCGAGGCCCTTTTCGCAGACGACGCGATAGCCGGAGGCCGCCTCGCACGCAGCCCCTTCGGGGAGCCGCACGACGCAGTGGTCGTCGACGCACGCCAGACCGTCCGTGCAATCGTACATGGAGCGGCACTCGCCTCCGACAGCGACGGGGGCGCGGCACGTTCCAGCCTGAGGCGAGTCGAGGAAGCAGCTGAGTCCGTTGGCGCATTGGATGAGCGCGTCCGAGTGGCGACCGCACGACTCACCGGCCTGGGCGACCTCGAGCGCGATGCACTTCCCGCCGTCGCTGGAGATGATGCACGCTGCCCCCTCGACGCAATACGTGCCGTAATCGCACGGGCCGCCCACGGGGGAGGAGCGTCCGCCGGCCGGTGACGCACAGACCCCACATGCCACGTCGCGCGGCTTCTCACAGTGCCCACTCTTGCACTGAAAGCCCGCACCGCATGGCGCGCCGTCCGCGAGGTCGCCGGTCGTGGTTTCAAACTGGCAATCGAGCCGGTCGCTGCACGACGCCTCCAGGATCTCCTTGGCGCATCGATCGATGCGTGCCGCCAAGTTGCTCGCGCCAGGAGCGACGACCTGCCTGGCGCACCTCTCTTCTAGGCGCTCGCGCACCGGAACGACCCCGTTCGGAAAGATCTCGCATCGCTCGTAGTGCCCGGCGAGGGCCGCGAAGTAGCTCTTGCAGCTATCGGTCGGGCTGGACTCGAGCTTGCCGGGACAACCGGTCAACGCGAGTAGGACGACTGCCACGGAGACGAGAGAGATCGAGGTCGTGCGAATCATCTCGGCTCTGCAATCCTCGCACCTGCGCCCGAATTGCATTCAGCGATTTTTCGTCTCTTCATCGTTACGTGGCCCGCTAAATGCGGGCCGGATGCGGGACAGTGCCAGCGAGCGCTCGATCGATCGATCGATCAGAGATCGAGCGACAGCGGCAGCACCACGTTCGACTCTGCCTCGATCCGATACTTCAAGACGATCTCGCGCGTCGCCCGCGGCCCGAGCGAGAGCGCAAACGTCGCGAAGCCGTCCCGCTCGTCGTGACGCATGTCCATGTGCGGATCGACCTCGACGCGGACGTCCTCCACCTCGCTCACCGGTACTCGCTCGACGATCGACAGCGGGCGCGCGTCGCCGCTCAGGTTCGATACGTAGAGCCAGATCTCGCGAGCGACGTGCTGCGTGCCCGTGACCGGCGTCGTCTTCCGCTTCTCGACGACACGCCGTCGGACTCGGAGGCCGTCGTCCACGCCGAACCCGAGCTCGAAGGGCTCACCGGCACCGACGAATCCGATCGTGCTCCGCCCCACGATCTCGGTCTCCCGAGCGACGGTGATCGGGCCGGGAAGCAGCGGAGCCGGCCCGGGCAACGTCGCCGTTGCCCGCAGGTGTGTCGCCGGACCGAGCTCCGGGAAGCACACTCGAGCGACCGTGCACGCGAAGCTCCGCTCGCCCACCTCGACGCGCACGGGTCGACCGTCGCTCTCGATGGTGGCCGCCGAACGCCCGGCGAGCCACTGCGCTTCGCCGCCGTCTTCGACGCCGGGCATCTCGTCGACGTCGCGCTTGCCCCGGGCGATGCCGGCGACGGCGATCGTCTGCTCGCGCGCCTCGACGACGACCTGACGCCGCTCCTGGTTCGTCTTCCTGCGCGTCGTGAGCACGTCCTCACGGAGGTCGGGCGCCATGGCGCTGCGTGCAGGGCGCGCCGTCGAAAACCGGCACGGCACGTCCTTCCAGACCTCGCCTGTGAGCTGCCACACCGCGGCGTAGGTCGTGATCGAGATCTCACCCTTGCCGTCGGGCGTGCGCGTCAGCCGCGCCAGGTGCTCCGGCCGCCACAGTGCGCACGGAGTCCGATAGACGATCTCGATCGCGACCTCTGTTGCCTCCGTCGCGACGATCTCGAGCTCGGCGAACGCCTCGAAGCGCGGCTTCTTCGCCCGTGCCTGCAGGAGCCGAAGCTCCACACGCGCGGCGTCCACCTGCGCTTCCTCGCGCTCGCGACGGAGCCGAGCGAGGGCGTCGAGGCTCTCCCCAGTCGCGACGTCGATCGCGTCGTAGGCGCTCCCGAGCTCGCCGGCCGCAACCTCAGCGCGGGACGGCACCGAGCGCACCACCTCGGCCCATTGCTTCATCATCGCCGCTACGCGCTGACCGTCTGCTCTCGCCTTCCCGAGCCCGCGGTCGGCACGCGCGAGCCGCTCCCGCGCACGTTCGAGATCGGCCTCGAGCGCCTCGAGCTCCTCGACGGTCGCGCCGGCGACGTCCTCCGACCGGCGCCGGATGCGACTGAAGACGATCTCGACCTTCTCGTTCCCGCCTGTCCCGCAGGTCAGGCTCCGGTCGTCGACGAGCAACGTGATCCCGTGCGCCTGCACGCGGGATCTCCCGCGCGGTACCGAGCAGCGAGCGACGCGCATGACCTCGGCGCGGTCCTCGAAGAACGTTACGCGGGAGACGCTCGTCTCCACGGCAACCGTAGGTGTCGACGGGCGGATCGAGCTGTCATCCACGGCGGCTGCCTCCCACGATGTCGAGCTTCTGCGGGAAGACGAGCCGGTAGACGAGCTCGATGCGGGTCTTGTCGTTCGGAGACACGCTCGCCTCGAAGCGGACGCCGCCGCGAACGGGCGCTCCGCGGTCCGCCTGGTCGTAGGTGGCGGGCTGCGGGCTCGTGCGCACGATCTTCACCTCCACAGCCTTGTCGTCGGTCACCGGCACACGCTCGAGGACGGTGACGTTCACCCGCTCCCTCACCGCCGACGAGAGCTCGATCGCGACGGCGTGCACGACTGCCGTCGAACCTCCGAGCAGGCCGGCAGCCTCCTCGTCGACGCGCACGTTCCTCGCCACCTTGATCCGATCGTCGACGCCCATTCCACAGAAGAGGGTGCCGCCCCGATCGATCCGATCGATGTTGGTCGTCGTGAGGAGGCTCCCGTCGAGGTAGACGTCGACGGGCCCGCCGAGCAGAGCGGTGTCGAACGGATTGACGACGTGCGCCTCGCGATAGACCTCGGCGCTCTCGCTCGGGACGGTGCGCCACGCGAGCCGAACGGCGCAAGGCGCAGCACCCACTCCGACGCGATGCAGACGCCCATCCGAAGGCACGTCGGCGCGCCCTGCAGCGTCGTAGCGATGATCGAACATGCCACGTGTCTCTGCCGGGTCGCGGTAGCGATCGCTCGCGGCAAGATCGACCTCACCGCACGCCGCCTCGACCGCAATGGCTCCCTCGGCGTCGCGACGCGGGACGAGACGCCCCCGGTTCGGCTCGTCGGCATTCGCGAGGACGAGCGCGTCGTGATCGCTCCACGCCTCCGACGGAGCAGCCTCCGGCTCGACCTCCGGCTCCGGCGACATCGCGTCCGCGAGCATCAGCGCTTCGCGAGTCGACGAGGAGAGACCTCCACCTCCTTCGAGGAGCCCACCGAGCACGCGGCTTCGCGACTTCGCGCGAAGCGCCTGCGGCATCGGCATCGGCATCGGCGCGACGGGCATCGCGGCGCCCGGCATCGCCATCGCGGCTCGAGGCGGCGCCCCGGCCGGCGGAGGTGGGACTGCTGGCGCGTTCCCGAACGAAGCATTTTCGACGACGATGGCCATCTCGTCCGACGGCTGATCGGCGACACCGAGGAACGGCAGCGGCATGGCTTCCTTCGACGCCGCGCGCTCCATCTGCGGTTGGAACGCGGCACAGCCGAAGCGGAGGTACTCCGCGAACATCTCGTCGACTCCCACAGGCGCAGGGCGAAAGGGCCGTCGGCGCGGAGGCTGCGCGCGCCCGAAGCGGAGCGACGCGAGCTCGGGGAGCCGCGCATCGAACACGAGATCGGCGCTCGAGAGCGAGAGCGGGACGGCCGACCAATCCTCACCGCTCCTCTGCGCGACGACCGCCTCGAACGTCCACGTCGCGCGCGCGCCGCCCTCCCCGACGCGAAGCGTGTACGCCGGCCACCAGCGCGCCGCCTCGACGGCGTACGTGACGAGGAGCTTCCCGGGTCGGCCGCCGCCGATGAGACGCGCCGTGATCGTTCGCGTCGGATGCGCGTCGCCCATGCGCTCACGCGTGGACGTCTGCTGGTCCTCGAGACGCGCGATCTCGAGCGCGCGCGAGAGATCGCGCTGCTCCTTCTCGAGACCGAGGAGCCGCTCGTCGAGGCGAGCGACCTTGTCGTCGAGAAGGGCGGCCATGCGGAGCGCCTCGCCGAAGCGGACGTCGAACGCATCGCGTTCGCGCTTCCGCTCGTCGAGCGTGCGGAGGTGGGGCGCCAGCGCGAGCTCCGCGAGACGCGCTCGGCGCTCCGAGAGCACGCGATGCTCGTCGACCACGCGCTCGGTGCGCGCAGCGAGGTCGCGGACGCGCGCGAGCGTCGGTCCGGGCGTGACCTCGCCGCGCGGAATCACGAGCGCCGTGTTTACCGCAGCCACGACCCGCTCGCTCCCCTCGAGCGCAGCACGCGCGCTCCCCGGCTGCGCCATCAGCGTGATCCCAGGGACCGCGACATCGACGATCCCGTCGGGAAGGTGCCCCGGGAGCTCGACCTCCCGCGTGACCAGTGCTCCCCGCGCGTGCACGACCACACGCGCGATGACGCTCGAGCATTCGATGTCCACGCTGCACCTCCAAACGCGCGGTCGAGATCCGCGCCAGTCCGGACGAACGCCGAACCGCATCGAGCACACGAGGCTATCACGCTTCCCCGGGCGCGCTCGTGTTACGCAGGAGGGATGAAACGGATCGCGATCCTGCTCAGTGCGCTGACACTGCTCGCCTGCGACGACAAGAAGCCTGATTCGACGCCGAGCACCGCACCCAGCGCGTCCGCGAGCGCCGCGGCTCCCCCGGAGGCAAGCGCGACCAGCGCGACCAGCCCGACGACCGAGACGAGCGCGGCGCCGGCCCCGAAGGTCGTGCCCACCGCGGTCGCCGCCCAGCACGTGCTCGTCGCGTACAAGGGCGCGAAGGGCGCGCCGAAGACGATCACGCGCTCCAAGGCCGACGCGAAGAAGCGCGCCGAAGAGGTGGCGGCGAAGGCGAAGAGCGGCAGCGACTTCACCGCGCTCGTCGCCGAGTACTCCGACGATCCCGGCAGCAAGGAGCGCATGGGAAGCGTGGGGAAGTTCACGCGCGAGAAGATGGTGAAGCCCTTCTCGGACGCAGCCTTCGCGCTGGGCGTCGACGAGATCAGCGACCCCGTCGAATCCGAGTTCGGCTTCCACGTGATCAAACGAAACCAGTGACCACCGTGCACGCTCGTTCGAGTCGTACTTCGTTCGCGAGGGTGAGGCGAGCTCGCGCGCTCGGAGTCGTCACCGCCCTCGGGGTCCTCTCCGGCTCGGGTCTCGCCCTGGCCGATGCCGGCGAGGCGGAGGACGTTCGCACGCTCGAGAAGCAGCTCGACGACGAGCACGCCGCCCTCTCGACGTCCGACTGCTACGTCGCCTGTCGCGCCCTCACGTCGATCCGGCGCGCCGCCGACAAGATCTGCGCGCTCGAGCCCGGCCCTCGCTGCGAGTCCGCTCGCGAGAAGGCGGAAGACGCGACGAAGCGCGTTCGCGCGGCCTGCCCGGACTGCGCGATCGCCGCTACTCCGACGATGCCCGCGCCCGATCGGGCAGCGGCGCCCAGCGCGGAGCGCATGAGCGCGCTGGAGGCATCGGAGCCGCGCGGCGGGTGCCGGTCGTGCGCCACCACCGGCGGCACCAGCTCCGGCATCGACGCGGGCGCGCTCGTCCTCGCCACGCTCGCGGCAGTGCGCCTCGCTGGGTCACGCCGATCGAACAAGCAGGATCGCCGGCGCCTCTAGGGCCAATGCCGATGTTAGGGGGCGCAAGGATCCACGCCGCTACGTACCGAGCGGCGCGGATCCAGCGAACCGATGGGCGCGAAAGGAGCGCCGTTCAGTCAGAGCTTCCGGCCCTTCAAGAGATCCGCGAACGTGCCGAGCGACCTCGGCGCGCCCTGCTTGCCCCGCGCCGCCTCGAAGTCGGCGCGCTCCTCGGCGTCCTTCGCGCCCTTGATCGAGAGGCGAAGGCGGCCTTCACCCGTCTCGAGGACCTTCGCGGTGACGCGCGTCCCCTCGGGGAACACCTTCCTGAGGTCCGTCCCGCGCGGAACGCCGAGCTCGGCGTTCGGGACGAGACCACGACCTGCGCGTCCCTTCGTGCCGTCGACCTGGACGAAGATGCCGTAGGTCTCGATCCGCTCGACCGTCCCCTGGACGACGGCATTGACCTTGATGTCGTTGGCGAGGACATTCGCGACGGTCGAGCCGAGCTCCGCGCCGTCGGGCGCGGGGACGAGACCGATCTTCTTCGTCTGGCGATCGAGCTTCTTCACCACGACGCGGATCTCTTGGCCTTCCTCGGCCTTGAAGTCGCGTCCGAGCTCCGAGACGTGGAGCAGGCCTTCGACGCCGGGCGCGATCCGCACGAAGCGGCCGAAGTCGGTGCTCCGGACGACGGTTCCGGCGACGACACGCCCTTCGGCGATGTCGAGGCCTTCCCAGGGATCGGCCGCGAGCGCCTTGAGCGAGAGGGTGATCTTCTTCGACGGGCCGCGCTTGTTCGAAGGCTCCGCGTCCTTCACCTCGCGGACAGCGACCTCGACGAGGTCGCCGGGCTTGAGCGCATCGGCGACGGCGACGCTGCGGTCGTGCGCGATCTCCGAGCGCGGGATCATCCCTTCGATCCCGCCGAGATCGACGAACGCGCCGAAGTCGCGGACGCTCGAGACCGTCCCCTTGAGGACCGCGCCCGGGACGATGTCACTCATCACCTTCGCGGCGGCCTCGCTCGCCTCGCGCTGGAGGAGCGCGCGGCGCGAGACGACGATGTTCTTGCCACCGTCTCGGACGTCCGTGACGACGAAGCGGAGCGACTGCCCGACGAGCGCGTTCACGTCCTCGACGAAGCGATCGCCGGCCTGGGACATCGGACAGAAAGCGCGGGTACCGTTGCCGAGGTCGACGTCGAGACCGCCCTTGTTGACGCCGGTGACCTTGCCCTCGACGGCGACGCCGGTCTCCCTCGCTTGCTCGATCGCGGCGAGGTTCCCCGGGCGCCCGATCGACCGGCCGAGGCGGACGCTGCCGCGCGACTCGTCGACCTCGATGACGTGGGCGCGGATGGTGTCGCCCTCCTTCACGTTGATCGTGCCGTCCGGGTCGCGGACCTCGGAGGCCTCGATGAACGCCTGCTGTTTCCCGTCGAGCTCGACGAAGACCAGATCGCGACCGATCTGGATCACGACGGCGTCAAGACGCTCTCCGACACGGACACGCTTGCGGCGCGCCGGCGGTGCAGATCCCTGGCCCTCGAAGAGCGCCGCGAACGAGTCTCCCATAGTCTCAGCCTTGTCCGAGCTCATGATGCGTGCGCCTCTTCTAGCACGTTGATTTCGTGGCTGTGCACCGGCGACGATGGGTCATGTCGCTGGACCCCGCGGAGCTCGCAAATCTCAGGGTGCTGGAGGGGGTGGACCTCGACCACATCCGCGGGCTCCTGGACCGCTGCCCCGTCGTTTCGCTCGCCCCGGGGGAGGTCCTCCTGACCATGGGGCGGCCCAACGCGGTCATGTACATGATCCTTGCGGGCCGCATGAGCGTCCACCTCGAGGGCGGGACCTCGTCCGATCCGGTCGCCTTCATCGAGGCCGGCCAGACCGTGGGCGAGCTGAGCGTCCTCGATGCCAGCCCAGCCTCGGCCCACGTCATCGCGGCCGAGCCGACACGTCTCGTCGTCGTCGACCACGCGCTGTTCTGGAACCTCGTCGACGCTTCGCACGACTTCTCGATCAACCTCCTCATGCTCCTCGCGCAGCGCCTCCGCGCGAACAACACGACCGTATCGACCAACATCCGCCTCCAGCGCGAGTACAAGCGCAACGCGATGGTCGATGCGCTGACCGGCATCTACAACCGCCGCTGGCTGGAGGACGCGCTCCCTCGCTTCGTGAACCGCTTCTCCCGCGGTGACCAGCCGCTCGCGCTCCTGATGCTCGACGTCGATCACTTCAAGCGCATCAACGACGAGCACGGCCATCCCGCCGGCGACGCCGTCCTCGTCACCGTGGCCCACACGCTCCGCGGTGCGGTCCGGCCGACCGACCATCTCGCCCGCTACGGCGGCGAGGAGTTCGCCGTGATCCTGCCCGACACCGGGCCACGCGCGGCTCGAGGCGTGGCGGAGCGCCTCCGCACCGCGGTGAAGCTCACGCCGATCCGCGACGTGTCGGGCAAGCTCCTGCCGAGCGTCACGATCTCGATCGGAGGCGCGCTTCTCCAGCCAGGAGTCACGACCGCGACCTCGCTCATGGCCGCGGCGGACGCGAGCCTCTACGCGTCGAAGCAGAGCGGGCGCGATCGCGTCACGCTCTGAGCGTCGTCACTTCACGTCGGCAGGGCGGTCCGTCGTAGTCGCGACCTCGCCGAGCGCCCAGCGGAAGTTGTCGAGGAGGACGCTCGAGTCGAGGATCCCGTCGCCCACGTCCCAGATCATGAGATCGAGCGTGAACGTCTCCCCGCCGAGGATCGGAGCCTGGGAGAAGAGCCACCCGGTGGCGCCGCCGAGAGTGGCCAGCGCCTCCGCCCCACACGAAGCTCCGACGAGGCCGAAGCCCGTTCCGGCGAGCTCGCCCGGGCCGCTCGGGCACTTCGAGAGGCCGAGCGTCTGCGACCCGCAGCCGAGCGTCGTCCCGGGCGTGCAACGATCGAAGAACCCGTTGTTCACGCTCACCGGGTTCCCGAGCGAATCGAACGAGATGTTGTCCGGCCTGCCGCTCTCGTAGCTCTTCGCGTTCAGGTACGCGATGAAGCCGTCGTTGTACTTCGAGCACACGAACGTCGGCCACTCGCCGGAGTGAAAGTTGAAATCGAACGCGAAGCCGCTCGCGTTCTTCGGCGCCGTGAGCTCGAGGTGAAGGTTGACGACGTCGTTGACCTCGGTCTCCTGCGGGCAGCCCTTTGCCCCCTTCGGGAAGCCCGGCGGCGCGGTCCCGTTGCCGCCGCTCCCGGGGACCGCGCCGTACCAGTCGCGGCCGCGGCTGAACGGCTCGTTGGGCGCACCGTTGAACTCCTGCGCGTATCCGGTGCTGAGGACACCAAGGCGCTTTCCCTCGCGGGGTCGGAGCTTGTCGCCGAACTTCTCGAGCAGGCTGTGCTGCTCCGCTTGAGGGGCGTCGTCGCGACCATGACCACGGGTGAACTTCGCCGACACCAGCCCGTAGCCGACCTCGCTCACCTTCGTGCAGATCCCCATCCCACGAGCGAAGCTCTCGGCGGAGTCGCCGCTCTCTCCGTCGTCGCAGACCGGCGGGTTGTCGATGGTACCGTCCCCATCGTTGTCACAGCCGTCGTTGGGCACGTCGTAATAGGAGGGATCCGTCACGCACGGCCGCGCGGGACCGCCGTCCTTCTCGCCGGTGTCGAAGCGCCCGGTCGTCGCGGGCTTGCTCTTCGTGGCGTTCGGCGACACCTCGTTGCAGCCCGCCACGACGACGAGCATGGTCACGACCGGAACGAGGCGACGGCGAAGACCCCTCCTCATGATCGAGAGAGTGTTCACCGTCCGGGGCGGTCGTGCCAGATGGACGGACGTCGATCCACGCGCTTGCGCGCCGACATGGTTGCCTGAAAGAGTAGCGGCCGTGGCTGCTCCCAAAGTCGTCCCCGCCAAGTGCCCGACGTGCGGTGCGAACCTTCCAGTGCCGCCTGGTGCCTTCCAGGTCATGTGCCGGTACTGCCAGAACGTCATCCACGTCGAGCACCGGAAGCCGCCGCCGGAGGTGCGACCGTTCGGGTCGCCGGGCGCGATGCCGTCGCGCACGCTCTACGTCGATCCGATGGCGACGGCGGCTGCGGGCAAACACGTCGGCCTCCTCATCCTCCTCGGCGTGCTCATCCCGATCCTGCTCCCGCTGATCATCGGGGTCGGACCGCTCGCGGTGCGTTCGTGCAAGGGGACGCTCAAGCCCTATCCCATCACGTGCGGGCTGAACGGGCGGGTCACCGTCTCTGGCGACTTCGAAGGGACCGACCCGATCGTCACGAGCACGGAGCACAACTGCAAGGTGCACATCAAGAACGCCAAGCTGAAAGGCAGCAAGCTCGTCGACACCAATGCGTTCAACCTCGAGCTGACGCTCGAGAACGTCACGATCGAGACGACCGAGCCGATGATCCGCGCGGGCAGCAACCTGGTCGTGAAGGTCAAGGGGAGCACGCTCACTGCGCCGGGCGCGGTGTTCGACAGTGAGTCGAACATGCAGATCGACCTCGAAGGCTCGTCGGTCGAGAGCAAGAACGCCGCCGCGATCAAGTCGAAGCACAACCTGAAGGTCCGGATGGACAACGGGAAGGTGCGCGGCAAGAAGGCCGGGTTCGACACCGACTCGAGCTTCTCCCTCACGATGAAGAACGGCTCCGAGGTCACGGCCAGCGACGGACCGGCGATCAAGACCGCATCGTCCTTCAACCTCGAGGCCGATGGCGGGAAGATCGACGGCGGGCTCGTCATGAGCTCGAACGGAAAGATCGAGGCGACCGGCCTCACGATCACGAGCCGGGAGAGGGCGATCGCGGCCACCTCTTCGCTCACGCTCGACTACACCGAGGGATCGATCACCTCCGCGACCGACGCCGCCATCGACGGCACGAGCTCGCTGGATCTCACGCTGACGAACACGAAGGTCCAGGGCGCGACCACCGCGATCGTCTCCGAGAGCAACACGAAGATCAGGGCGTCGAAGAAGACGCAGATCATCGCGCTCCAGGACAACGGCATCACGACGACGTCGAACTCGGAGCTGAACCTGGCCGAGGCCACCGTCGAAGCCGGCGGCAAGGCCTTCAAGGGCACCGTGAACGACAAGCTCAAGCTCGGTCAGGGCGCGCGGCTGGCCGGCAAGAAGGGTGGCATCGAGGTGGAGAACAACGTCGAGATCGAGGCGACGGGCGCAACGATCGACGGAGGGAACGGCCCCGCCCTCTCCGCCAAGTACAACGGTCGCATCACGTTCAAGCAGGGCACCATCAAGGGCACACCGGCGCTGCTGTTCGAGCGCAAGCCGACGAGCCTCGAGATCGAGGGCACGCGGATCGAGGGCGACCAGAAGATCCCCGCGCGCTGATCCGGCGCTCACGAGCCCTCGTCCGCGCGCAGTTCTGATACTGAGAAGGCATGGCAATCACCGCTCCCCTCCTCTGGCTCGACGGAGCGCTGGTGGCATCGAGCACGGCCGGCGCGCCGCTCATGGGCCACGCAGCCCAGCGCGGGAGTCTCGTGTTCGACGTCGGCTCGTTCCACGGGACGCCGCGCGGGCCCGCGCTCTTCCGCGCGCGCGATCACGTCGCTCGCTTCTTGCGCTCGGCCCGCATCGTCGGGCTCGAGCTCGCGTTCGACGAGAAGACGCTCCTCGATTCAGCCACGCGCGTCGTCGCCGAGAGTGGCTGCGAAGACGGGCTCGTCCGCTGGTCGGCCTTCCTGCGCGCGCGCGAGCCCGACCTCGTCCCGCGCGATCACGCTGCGCACGTCGCCGTCGCGGCGCAGTCTCTCCAGGATCCTCCGCGCCGCGATCCGATCCGTGTCGCCGTGTTCGACGACGCTCGGAAGGCCGCGCCCGAGGTGCTGCCGCCGGACACGAAGGCCGCCGGCGCGTACCTCGGGCCGATGCTCGCCCGCAAGCGCGCGATCGCCGCCGGCGCGGACGACGTCGTCCTGCTCGATCGCGACGGCGACATCGCCGAGGCGCCGATCGCGAACGCGTTCGCCGTCGTCGCCGGCACGCTGTGGACACCGCCGCTCGGACGCGTGCTCCCCGGGATCACACGTGACAGCGTGCTCGCGCTCGCGCGCGACGAAGGCATCCCGGTACGCGAAGAGCGACTGCCCCTCGACGTCTTCACGTCGGCGGACGAGGCGTTCCTCACCTCCACGTCACTCCCGATCGCCCCGATCGGATGGGTGAACGGACGCCCGCTGCGCGAGGCGTCCGGCCCCGTCACGACGCGCATCGTAGAGCGCATCGCCGCGGCGCAGCGCGGCGCGGATCCCTCGCGCGACGCGTGGCTCACGTACGTGCGTTAGAACGCGCTCAACGTCCTCCGGCGTCCCGCCCGAACGCATCCCAGAACGCGAACGCCTCGTCGAGATAGACCTCGCGCGAGCCGTGACCACCGGGATGTTCGGCGACCCGCACCGGCCACCCCGCCGAGGCGAGGAACACACCGAGCGCCTTCGGTCCTCCCTTCGTCGTGTCGCCCGACGCATACCCGACGTAGAACGGACGTCGCTCCGCCGCGTTCGCGCGTGACGCGCGGTGCCCCGGCGCGCCCCCCGAGAGGGCCGCGTAGCCGTCCATCTCGACCGTGCCCGTGAACGCGAGCGTGGTGAGGAAGTACGCGCCGCTCGAGGAGCCCGCGAGGTACACGCGATCGAAGCGCCCGAGCACGGCCTCGAGCTTCGCTCGCGACGAGCGGAACGAAGCGACGAGCGCGGGTGCATGGGCTTCGTAGTCGACGGCACTCGTCGGCCATGCCCACCAGTCCTTCGCGCCCGTGGGGCCGATGCCGCGACGCCCGCGCGGCAAGAGGACGACCGTCCCCGCCCGCTTCGCCGCGGCGGCAACGACGCGCTGTACGTTCTCCTTCTGCGGGCTCTTCGCGACGGGCGGGACGATCCCGGACAGGTAGACGAGGAGACGCCTCGTCCCGTTGCGATCCCAACCGTCCGGCACCAGGTAGCACGTGCCCTCGTCGAGGCCGCGCCAACCATCGAGGCACCAATCGGTCGTAACATCGGGCAACGAGGGCTCGGGCGAAGCGTCTGCCTCGCCGCTCACCTCGAGGCTCCCGCCGGCGCCACCAGCGTCGCTCGACGGCACCGGCGTCACGACCGGCGGCGGCGTCGATGGGCGCGGCAAGGGCTCTTCGGACGCCGATCGCCGGCAGCCGGCTAACGCCGAGCTAGCCGTTCCGAGCGCCAGACACACGAAAGAGAGGTGCAGAGGCCTCACGTCATCGGGAGAAGATAGCCGGATTTGGGGTCAGGACACGCGAGAGTGATACCTTCGTCCCCATGGCCGACGCGCGCCACAAGAAGTCGTACCTGCTCGATCCTCGCTTCCAGCTCAAGTGGACCGGCTACCTCGTCGTCGTAGTCGTGTTCGTCATGACCGGCCTCGGCTACGTCATCGCGCGGACAGCCGGACACGCCTCCGACACGGCAACGCTCGCGGTGAAGCAGGCCGAGAAGGCGTACGAGGAGTCGAAGTCGAACAACATCCTCACGCGCCGGACGATGCAGCTCGCAGGCGGAGACAACCCTGCGCTGCAGGCGGTGATGGACGAATCGCTCAACGAGGTCGACGCGCAGTCGGAGAAGAACCTCGCCGAGGTGCGGAGCGTCCAGGCGGACATCGCCGCGGGCCGCAAGCACCTCCAGCTGCTCCTCGCCGGAGCCGGCGTCGCGCTGGTCGGGCTCCTCGCGCTCATGGGCATCCTCATCACGCATCGCATCGTCGGCCCCGTGCACAAGATGAAGCGCCTTCTCCGGCGCGTGAGCACCGGGCGCCTGGTGGTCGACGAGCGGCTCCGTCGCGGAGACGAGCTCGAGGACCTCTTCGATACCTTCCTCCAGATGACGTACTCCCTCCGGGCCATGCAGGCTGCGCGGCTCGCCACGCTGGAGGGGACGTTGCGCCACGCCGAGGCGACGGACACCCCGGCCGAGGTCGTGGACGGCATGCGCGCGCTCCGCGCTCAGCTCGTCCTCGGCATCGAGCCCCGGCGCCCCTCGGTCATCCCGCCGCCACCTGCGAGCTGAGGCCCCCGGAATGAGAGACATCGTCGCCGCCGCCATCGACCAGCTCTGCGCCGCGTTCGAGCGGTACGGATACAACCCGACCCCCATCATCGACCTCGGCGTGCTCGTCGTGATCGCAGACGGGGTCGTCGACGAGAAGGAGCGAGAGGTGCTGCTCGACCTCTTCCAGACGCTCCTCGACACGAAGCTCTCTCCGGAGGTCGTCGATCACCTCGTGACGGCGAGCATGCAGGTCGTGGAGGCTGCAGGCGCCGAGTCGCGCGCAAGGCTGATCGCGGAGATCCTCGTCGACTGCGACGCGGTCGAGCCGGGCATCCTCGTCGCGCTCGCGGTCGCCTACGCGAGCGAAGGGCTCTCGAGCGAGGAGCAGAAGGTGATCGAGCGCATCGCGGACGCCGCCAGGCTGCCACGCGCGCGGCTCGATCGCCTGATCGGACGCGTCCGCCTCCGTGCCGACGGCGGTGATCCGATGAGCGTGCGGAGCCTCCTCGCGGCCGGGCCTCCGAGCTCGCCGTAGTGTACGTTCGAGCGATGGTCGACGTCGCCACCGCTCCCGCCCGCTCCGACGAGTCCACTTTCGGTCGTAGCCACGGATCCGCCGAAGGCGGGACGTGCGATGCACTGGTCTTCTTCGGCGCGACCGGTGACCTCGCGTACAAGAAGATCTTCCCCGCCCTCCAGTCGCTCACGCGACGCGGACGCCTCGACGTCCCCATCGTGGGAGTCGCCAAGTCAGGCTGGACGCGGGAGCAGCTCGTGGCGCGCGCGCGCGACAGCATCGTCCAGCACTCGAAGCTCGACGAGCAGGCGTTCGCCAAGCTCACCGCAAACCTCCGCTACGTCGACGGCGACTACGGCGACGCGGCCACGTTCGCACACGTGCGCAAGGAGCTGGGTCCGGCGAAGAGGCCGCTCCACTACCTCGCGATCCCGCCCAGCATGTTCCCGACCGTCGTCCGCCAGCTCGCCGACTCGAGCTGCGCGCGAGATGCGCGCGTGGTCGTGGAGAAGCCGTTCGGGCGCGACCTCGCATCGGCGCGTGCGCTCAACCGCACACTGCACGACGTGTTCCCGGAGGAGGCGATCTTCCGAATCGACCACTACCTCGGCAAGGAGGCGGTGCAGAACATCCTCTACTTCCGCTTCGCGAACGCGTTCCTCGAGCCCCTCCTGAACCGCCACTACGTCGAGAACGTGCAGATCACGATGGCCGAGTCGTTCGGCGTGAAGGGCCGCGGCAAGTTCTACGACGAGACCGGCGTCATCCGCGACGTCATCCAGAACCACCTCCTCCAGGTCGTCAGCTATCTCGCGATGGAGGCGCCCTCGAGCACCATCCCGGAGGCGATCCGCGACGAGCAGGCGAAGGTGCTCCGCACGATCCGCCCCATGAGCACCGCCGACATGGTGCGGGGACAGTTCCGCGGCTATCGAGACGAGCCCGGCGTCGCGAAGGACTCGTACATGGCGACGTACGCGGCGCTGCGCCTTCACGTCGATTCGTGGCGATGGGACGGAGTGCCGTTCTTCGTGCGCGCCGGCAAGTCCCTCGCTCGGACCTGTACCGAGGTGATGGTGGAGCTGAAGAACCCACCGCAGGTAGTCTTCAAGGAGGCCGCTCCCGCGATGGGGAACTACTTCCGCTTCCGCCTGAGCCCGGACGTCATGATCGCGCTCGGCGCGCGAGCGAAGGTCCCCGGCGAGGCGATGGTCGGTGCCCCGACCGAGCTCTGTCTTTCAGAGGAAGGCGAGCAGGGGCACGCAGGGCGGCTCGATGCCTACGAGCGCCTCCTCGGCGACGCGATGAACGGTGACCCGACGCTGTTCGCACGGCAGGACGTCGTGGAGGCCGCGTGGGCGATCGTCGACCCCGTCATCCACGGGCCGAGCCCGATGTACGACTACGATCCCGGAACGTGGGGACCGGCGGAGGCCGATCGCCTCGTCCGTGACGTAGGCGGGTGGAACACGCCGGCGTGAGGTCGGCCGGTGCGGCCGCGGAGCCGCAGCGCGGTGCCGATTGCCGCGCCACGATGATCTCCCGAACCCCGGCAAAGCAGGCAGCGCAGCTGACTCCTGACGGGTGTGGGCGCTTCCGGCAAGCGCAGCCACCGATCGCACGTCGAGCAGGGCTGTTCCGGTGCCGAAACCCAGTGGACCACCTTGCGTTGGTACAGCGAGTAGCTAGAGTGGGCGCTCTCACGAGCACGTTCTCTCGCACACGACGCCCTCTCGATTCTGGGATCGCGATTCTCTGCTGCGCGCCTCGTCACGTGAGGGGCGGAGGTACTCCGCCGGCCTCATCCGATCCCTACGGCACGTTGGATGGTGGTTCGTTCTCTCTCTTGCCGTGAATTCGAGATCTAGAAATGGGCAATCGTCTTTATGTGGGAAACCTGTCGTACGAGTCCACGGCTGAAGGGCTCCGGCAGACCTTCTCCGAGTTCGGAGAGGTCACCGACGCCCACGTCGTGATGGACCGCGAGAGCGGCCGTTCGCGAGGCTTCGGCTTCGTCACCATGGGCACCGCGCAGGACGCGCAGAACGCCATGGAGAAGATGAACGGCGCGATGTTCGACGGCCGTCCGCTCAAGGTCAACGAGGCCGAGGAGCGTCCGAACCGCGGCGGTGGCGGCGGCGGCGGTGGCCGCGGTGGCTTCGGCGGTGGTGGCGGCGGCGGCGGTGGTGGACCGCGTCGCGGCGGTCACCGCGGCTGGTAGTCCGCGCACGACCCAGCTTGGGGCCGCGCCCCAACTGACCGCAGTGGTGGCGGCGCGGACGAGCCGGAAGCCCCCGCAAACGATGCGAGGCGGAGCCATGACGGCTTCGCCTCGTCCTCGTTTGTGGCACTGCCTCAGCTCACTGGTCGGGCGGCTCGCACGTCACGGTGCCGGACACGTTCGTCGACGTGGCCTGCGTGCAGGCCGAACCGAACAGCTGCAGGTGCCCGTACGTCTGGTCGATCCAGTCCCAGCCGTCGACATGGTTGGGATCGCGCGGGATCGTCATCCCGCCAATCTCGACCGAGATTGCGTCCGGATCCTGCGGGCTCGACGGCGTGATGTACGAGCACCGCGCGACGCTGTCGCGGACGACCGTGAACGCCGCCGTGAGCTCGGCGGGAGTGTCGGCCGCGTAATACCTGGGCGACCCCGCACGCGGACGTCCACCGGCGACGGCCATCGCATCGAGCGTGGAGGCGAACGAGCCCGTGACGCCGATGCCGATCACGAACACCGGGATGTTCCGGTCGTCGTAGATGCCCTTGATCGTCTGCACGGTCTTCACGTCATCGAGGCAGTTCGAGCCGTCGCTGCTCGTCAAACATCCGCGTGCGTCCGCCGACGTACACGTGCACGTGAGGCGGTCGAGGGCGGCATTGCAGTTCGGCGCACCATCGGTCGCGACGACCATCGCGCGAGCCACTCCGCGGCTCGACGAGACCTCCTGCGCCGCGAGCGCCAGCGCGGTCGCGGTCGGGGTGCCGCCCTCCGGGATCGACCTGGTGAAGACGTCGAGGATCTTGGAGGCGTTGCCGAGCGCCGGAGCGATCGCGACGGATGGCGGATCCTGGATGCAGGCGCGGGCCAGATCGTTGCCGTTCGCGTTCGCGGACGGATAGAAGCGGGCGCCCATCGCGATCTGGTTCGTGAACGGGGAGATCGTCTGGGAGAGCGAGCTCTCGAGCGCCCGCCAGCGCGACGTCTGCCCCGGCAGCGCGAGGTCATCGCTCGTCAGGACGAACTTCATGGATCCCGAGCGGTCGAGGACGAACATCAGCTGCGCCGTCGCAAGCGAGAATGTGAACTTGCCCGGGACACATCCGACGGGCTCCTCGATGACGTCGATCGCGGCGTCGACTGGCGAGTCGACGCGAACATCGACGCCGCCGTCCCTCGCATCGACGTCGAACGTAGCATCGGGGATCTCGTCCAGCAGCTCCGGTCCGAACAGCCCGGTGCGCGATCCGCAGCTCGCGAGCGCCGCCATCACGCCGAAGACGACCACGCCGCGAGCGAGATGGCGAATGGGTCCGAAGGACGTCACGCGACAAAGATGGCCTGATCTCGCCACGCCGTCGACTTCTGCGTGCTCACGGGGGATGGGCGACGGCGTCCCGCCCCTGGCAGACGTGCCACGAGCCCGCGGTCGGCTCCGACGAGCCGGCGCTGCCGCGGCCGGCGCGCCCTCCCCTGCTCACCCCGGTGGAGGCGCCGCCGCGACCGCCTCCGAACGCGTGGAACGCTCCGTTGCTCGACGTGCTCCGTCGAGCATGAGCCCCGCGATCGCGGCGTACGCGTCGGTCCATGCCTTCTCCACCTGCGGGGTCCACGCCTCCCCGGCGACCTCCGCGAGGGTCGCGAGCAGCGCGTCGCCGACCCACGGGTACATCTCTTCGGTGACGCCGTAGTCGACGTGCTTGGCGCCGAGCGCGCGGAGGGTGTCGCCGAGCCAGGCGCCGTCTTCGAGCCGATCGAGCACCGCTACGAGGGCGCGGGTGAGCATCTGCTCCTGCTTCTCGGTCGAACGGCCGAACAGCGGCCTGACCTGCGGGTAGCGCTCGAAGAGGATCGCGTAGAAGCGGCGCGTCATGTCCGGCGCACGGGAGACGACGAGGTCGAAGCTTTCACGAAGGGTGATCACGTCCAGGCTCATGGGTTGCTCCTCGAGCAGGACTCGTGCCCGCCGCACGCCGACGTCATCCCGCGTTTTTTCCCCGGATTCGAGGCACGTGCCCCCCGTGCGCGCACGGGGGGGCCGACGTGCGCGAACGGCAACTGCGTGCGCACGCGCCCCGCACGGCGCACTCTCGTTCGATCTACGGCTCGCGAGAGTGACCGTCGCGACGGAGTGAGCACGAGACGATTCGCTGCCCCGAGCCGCGTCTCAGCTCGCGCTCGCGAGCGCCTCGAAGACGGCAGCAACGGCCGCCGCCCCCGGGTCGGGCACACCGCGGAGGGCATCCTCGCGCACGTAGCTCGAGCGACCGGCGCGTGCCTTCGTCATCGAGGCGGTGCGCGCGGCGCCCTCCGTTGCGGCCACCGATGCGGAGGTGAGGCCTTGGCCCGCCTCGAGCGCGGCAACCGCAGGGACGAGCGCATCGAGCATCGTCCGGTCCCCCTCCTTCGCGCCGCCGTACTCCTGCATCCGGCGCACGCCCTCCTTCAGCGCCGCGATCCAGTCCGGCGGGTCACCCACACGCGCGCCCAGCGCTGCGAAGAAGATCGCGAGAAGGATCCCGCTCGAGCCGCCCATCACGCGCGAGAGCCGCTCGGCGATCGCGGCGGACAGCAGCGACGCTTCGGCGAACGGCAGGCGATCGAGGTCTGCCAGGACGGCTCGCGCCGCCGTCGCGAAGGTCGTCCCCGTGTCTCCGTCGCCTACCTTCGCGTCGAGCGCATCGAGCTCGCCTTGTTTCGCGACGAGCACCTCACACGCGCGCTCGACGATCGCGCGCCGCGCAGGATCCGACGAGGGCGTATGCTCCTCGTGACGAAGGGCGGACGGCAGCGCCACCGGAGCAGGCGCCGCCGGACGTCGTCCTGGTTGCCAGGCGCGCGGACCGACCTCGGAGAGGAGCGCGCGCTCGATCTCGGCATCGAGCGGCAGCGCCGAGAGCGAGAGGCCCTTCATGTCGAGCGCAGTCATGAAGCGTCCGGGACCGAAGACGAGCGCAACGTCGCGGCTCGTTGCGCCGAGGATCGCCTTCGTCGCGACGACGAGCTCGATCGGCGGAACACCTCCGAGGTCGTTGACGAGGAAGGCGACCGGCGCCGTCTGCGGCGCGCGCGAGTCGAGGGCACGCTCCACGTACGCGACCATCGTCGCAGCGAGCTGGCTCACCGGACGCAGCGGGACGAGCTCCGCGCCCGGTTCTCCGTGGATACCGAGCCCGAGCTCGACCTCGTTCGGTCCGATCCGGCTCTCGGCCGCGCGCCCGGGGATCGTGCACGACGACATCGAGAGGCCGATCGACACGGCGCCTCTCGCGACGCGCTCGGCGCCTGCCTTCACCTCGGCGAGCGTCGCGCCATCACGCGCAAGGTGACCGGCGACCTTGTGCACGAAGAGCGTCCCCGCGATGCCCCGCGGCTGAGGCGCTCCCTCGATCGCGACGTCATCGCCGACGATGACCATCTCCACGGCGAGCCCCAATGCGCGCGCCTTCTCGGCGGCGAGCCCGAAGTTCAGGCGATCGCCGGTGTAGTTCTTGACGATGAGGAGGCATCCCGGCGCGCCGGTCACGGTGAGGATGCCGGCGAGGACCGCGTCCACGCTCGGTGACGCGAAGATCTCGCCGCAGACGGCGGCCGTAAGCATTCCGTCACCGACGAAGCCGACGTGCGACGGCTCGTGACCAGCACCGCCTCCCGACACGACGGCGACCTTCGAGCGATCCCAGTCGGTGCGGACCACGACCTTGATCGCCGGAAAGCCATCGAGACGAGCGAGCTTGCCGTTCGAGAGCGCGACCTCCGCGTCGATCGCGTCGGTCACCACACTGCGCGGGTCGTCGATGAAGTGTTTCACGCGCGCATGGTGCCACGACCCGTCATCGAAGAGAGCCGAACTCGTAGAAGGAGCGTCCGAACTCCTTCTCCACGAGCGCGACCAGCTCGGGCGCAAAGGCTAGCCCCGCATCCCGGACGTAGCACGCGCCGCAGTCGACCTTGAGCGCGAAGCGATACGCGCCGCCGCCGGGGACCGAGTCCTTCGTTCCGTCGAACGGGTTCTTGATCGAGGCGCTCCCCTTCGACGGGTCGAAGGTGCGGCTGCATTCGTCACACTCGGCGAAGATCCCGCTCGACCTCTCGAACGCAGCGACGACCTCCTCCTCGTCCCACTCGAACGAGAGGTCCTCGGAGCAGCGGCACTCCGTCGGGAGCGGTCCGATGCCCGGAGCGACGGGGTAGACGTATTCGGGAGCGCGATGCAGCTCGAGCGCCCAGCGGACGTCGCCGTCGGGCTTGCGCGTGAGCGGATACCTCACCGGCAGCGAGTCGTCGCCGGAGGCCGGCCATACGAGACGCACCTCCTCGCGCTCCTCGTCGGCGAGCCACTCGGCCGTGATCGATGCCGGCAGCGCCTCCGTGCTCGCGGCGATCTTCGCCTCGATGTCGCCACCGAACGCGTTCTCCACCGTCTTCACCGCGTAGCCACCGGTCGCCTTGGCCAGCGCTTCGCGCCCTCCGGCGAAGCCCAGCCTCCCCAGATCGTCCGATGCCGGATCGACGATCCATCGCTCGGCGCGCAGCCGCTCGATGAGCTTCGCGATCGTCACCGCGCTCGGAAGGAAGGCGTTGCCTCTTGCGACGAGCCACCGTTCGTAGACGCTCATGGTCGGTCTCCAACGCCATTTTGCCATGCCCCTCGCGACGAGGACGACGGTCTGCACACGACCGCGATCTCCTCGGAGCGAAGTGAAAGCGTTTGCACTTCACGTGCAGCCGCTCGCCGCCGCGACGCCACTTGGAGCCGGTAAGTCCTCGGAGTTCCTGCGTCGCGAGCCTGGCCAACACCTTGCACCGCCTACCTGCCGGTGCGCACGACCAGCACCGCGCGGAGAGAAGACAGCGTGCCCAGAACCCAACGAACGCGGCTGAATGGTGTCCTCGTGGTCCTGACGGCAGCGGGTGCGCTCGCTGCCTGTGGCGGTGGGAGCGGCGCAACCGGCAAGGGGCCGAGCGCCGCGAGCGAGCGGGCGATCACCGGTAAGGCCGGCGGCGCTGGCTGCATGGCGCCGTCGACCGCAGAGCCGATGAGCAAGGGCGGCGCTGGGTCGACCCTCGCGCTCGCGAAGGTCGGCGGAAGGCGCGTCGCGTTCGTCGCCGACGAGGACGCAAAGGCCCTCCTCACGATCGACCTCGACTCGCAGAGCCAGCTCGCGGAGACGCGCCTCGAAGGCACGCCCGCGCAGGTGTGGGTCGCCGCCGACGGTCGCGTCTTCACGACGTTACGAGACAAGAGCGAGCTCGTCGCGCTCGCGGTATCGCGCCCCGACGCACCGCTCACCAGGCTTTGCAGCGCGACGACGCCGGCGGAGCCGATCGCGATTGCGGCGACGCCCGACGAGTCGACCATCCTCGTGTCGAGCGGCTGGGGGCAGAGGCTCGCCGCGTTCGAGGCGGCGTCACTCGCTGCCAAGTTCGAGGCGAAGCTGCCTCGCGAGCCGCGGGCGGTCGTCGTTGCGGACGACGGCAAGACGGCCTTCGTCTCGCACGCGGTCGGCTCGGTGGTGAGCGTGGTCGATCTCGCCGGCGCGAAGCACGAGAGCCGTCCGTTGCCGATGCGCGGGATCGAGGCGCAACAGCTCCGCGCCCTCGCGAAGCAGCGCGCGATGCTCGAGCAGATGGCGAAGCGAACGGCATCCGGTTCGAACGAGATGCTCGCCGCGCTCGAGGAGCAGACGAGGCGCCTCGAGCGTCAGAGCTGCCAGGGATTCGCGCTCGCGAAGTCGTCCGCCGTGTCCGGGCGCATCTTCGCCCCGCAGGTCATGGTCGACCCCGGCGACCTCGACCAGCGGCCCGACGGCTATGGCGACGAGCATTCGCCGACCGAGACGCCTGCCGTCGCGGTCATCGACGAGACCGCGCAGACGCCGCTCCTCGCGAGCGTCACCCTCCGCCGCGATCCGCTCGTGTTCCTGAACCGCGGAGACACACGAGAGGCTCGGGCCGAGTGCCTCCTCCCGCGGGCGGCGGTCGTCGACACGAAGACGAGGTCGCTCCTCGTCACCTGCTACGGCATCGACGCCGTCGTCGCGTACGACGCGACCGCCGCGAATCCGCTCGCCGCCGAACGGCGCCGCTGGACCGTCGGCTCGGGACCGAGCGGCGTCGCAGTCGACACCGAGAAGCACCGCGCGGTGGTCTGGTCGCAGTTCGACCGCACCATCTCCACGTTCGCGATCGGCGAGAGCGAGCTCGTCGACGAGAAGGTCTCACCGCTGACGGTCCAGAAGACCGCCGCCGCGCCTCTCCGCGAGAAGCTGCCGGCGGAGTACGCGCTCGGCCGCATCCTCTTCCACGCAACCGGCGACGCCCGCATCTCCGCAGACGGTCGCGCCTGCGCGAGCTGTCATCCCGATGGACGCGACGACGCGATCACCTGGGCGACGCCGGAGGGACCTCGTCGCTCGATCATGCTCGCCGGCCGCGCCGCCCCGACTCCGCCGTACTCGTGGAACGGCAACGAGACGTCGCTCCACGGGCACCTCGCCAATACGTTCGATCGCCTGAGCGGCAAGGGGCTTCGCAGCATCGAGCTCGACGCGCTCGTCACGTACGTCTCCCAGATGCCCGCACCTCCTCGAGCGGCGCCAGCGGACAACGCCAAGATCGATCGCGGTCGTGCGATCTTCGCCTCGAGCGAGGCAGGCTGCTCGACGTGTCACTCCGGAGCGACCTTCACCGACGGGCGCAACCACGACGTCGGCAGCAAGCACCGCGCCGACCGCGGAGCGACCTTCAACACGCCCTCGCTCCGTCTCGTCGGCGGCACGGGCCCGTACTTTCACGACGGTCGCTACGCGAACCTCACCGAGCTCCTGACGAAGAGCGACGGGAAGATGGGCCACACGAAGCACCTCTCCAACGCGGACCTCGACGCGCTCGAGACCTACCTGAGGACGCTCTGATGAAGAGCTCGAAGCTGATGCGCGTCGTCCTCGGGATGGCCGCGATCACCGGCACGCTCGTCCTCGCCCAAGACGCCCGCGGCGGCGACGCACCGACCTTCTCGGAGCTCCCCGTGGGACGCATCACCACGCCGCCCAGCAAGAAGGTGTATTCGGTCTCCGCCCAGGAGTCCGTCCCGGGCTTCTTCCTCGTCTCACCACCGCACAACTCCACGCTGCCGCCGCTGCAGCGACGCCTATCCATCACCACCGACGCTCGACTCGCCGCTGCGCTGAAGAGCGGGAACGGCTTCTCTCCGAGCGAGCACATCACCTCGGGCTGCCTCTCCCAGATGCAGCTCTCGCCGTTCGAAGATGGCGAGAAGGAGCGTGAGTGGGACGAGAACCAATCGCTCGACGCCGACGCCTACCCCAAGAACGCCGACAACCCGATGTCTGGCGTCGTCGCGATCCATAGCGAGCGCATCGTCGAGCAGGACGGCGCCGTCACGCTCGAGTCGGTCGACGCATGGGTCGATCCCGCGACTCGCGGCGCGAGGCTGATCTCGAAGGCGAGCCTCCCGCTGAAGCTCGTGCGCGCTCCCGCCTTCGGGATGAAGGTCTACGCAGGACGCGACGAACGCCCGGACGGAAGACGCTTCGTCCAGTTCGTCATCGTCCGCCCGCAGACGTCGCAGACGGCGCGCACCACCCAGATGTGGTCGATGCGTCAGGACGGCGCGATGGCGCACGCGAGCGGCTGCGGACACCTGCGCGTCGCGCTCCCCATCGGCGGCGACGGCGACACGGCGACCATCATCACCACCGTCGAGCTGCCGACGCTCGACGCGAACGGCAAGGAGGTGAAGGCAGCGCCGAGGCCCGCCACGCCTCCACCTCCCACGCTCGGAAAGCCGCTCGCGAAGATCCGCCCGGTGCCCTTCCGCAAGCGGTCCTTCGCGGACGATGCGGACAGCGCGAAGGAGAGCGAGCTCCGGACGCGGATCCTGCACATCCAGGTCAGCGTCAGTCAGACGGCACGCGAGAAGGAGCCGCTCGTCTCCGCCAGCTCATCGTGGGGCGGACGCGAGCAAGTCGAGCGCGTCCTCGAGCGCGACGCTGCGCTCTGACCGGCTCAGGCGCTCACGCGCTCACGCTATTGTTCGGGCGCCCGCTCCGACGCGCGAGGAGCTTCGGATCCCGAGACTGGCCGAGCTCTGCGCGGCAGTGCATGCATCGAAACGCGATGTGATGGGGGCGTGGCGTCATGCCGAGCATGCTCAGCATGATCCAGCCCCAGGTTGTGAACTCGGGCTCCTCTTGGATTGCGGCATCCCCGATCCGGTTGCCGCAATGACAGGTTCGATCGCGCATGCCTGGACGAGTGCACCGACGGTGCCATGTCCGGACCGCTGAATCTTCGGCTGATCGCGCGCCTCCCCCTGCCGAATTCCTGGTCACCTGCCGAATTTTCGGCAGCCGCCTCCGCTAGACGTCGTTCAGCTCGAGGGAGCTCGCCATCCGTAAGCTGACGCGCCCGAGGGTCGCCTCCATGCCCGCCGCTCTCATCGCGCCGACTTTACAGCGCATCTCACCCCCCATGGGCGGGGGTGGTCAGCCGAGCGGCCGAGGGTGATCTGATCCAACGCGTCCGCCTCCGAACAAACCGTGATCCACCCCCGAGCGTGGTCCGGGCTCCGCCAAATCGCGTAAAATTCGGCAAATTCATGCTCGAGCTAGGAGTGGGACAAGGTGGCACCAAGGTTGCTGATGAGCCCAACCGTGACTGACCTCGACACCACGCAGCCCGCCGCCAGCACTCCCGAAGCACGCCCCTCCAGCGCGAGGACCTTCTTCACCCGCGCCATGATCGTGCTCGGCTGCACGATGGGCGTGCTCGCCTGCTCCGGCGCCGACGACGTCGGCTTCGACGACGAGGAGCAGAGCGACGACGACGGAGAGGACAGCTACGAGGGGACGAGCGACGAGCTGAAGACCGCCGGTCCGTGCGCGGGCACGGCGATCGATCGCGCGGTGCGATGCGCGCAGGCGAAGGGCGCGCGCATCCTCAGCTACTACCGAAGCGCGAAGGACCAGGAGCGCGTGCGGCGAGAGAACCGCTGCACCAACCGCTGCAGCGGCATGGCCGGCTGCGTTCGGCCCACGGCGGGCTGCACCTCGTCACCCCACACGCGGTGCCGCGCGGTCGATCTCGTGAACGACGGCGCGCCGGCTACGCGCGCGCAGCTCCGCGCATGCGGGCTCGCGAAGACGACGATGCCCCACCGCAACCACTACGACCTCGTCGACTGATCGATCGCGATCGAGCGCGCGATCCGACCGATACGCCCGCGAGCGTCCGATGAGGGCGCTCGCAAGGCGAAGCTCGGCTCGGCTGCACACGCGCCCGAGGTGATCGACCTTCAGTCGGCCGCTCGGCTGCGGGGTCGTTCAGCGAGTATGCGACTGCGAAAGGGGCCACCGACTCCGACGAGCCGCGCGCGCAGGACGCCCGAACGGAGGAGCGAGCCCAGCGATCGCGATGATCGAGAGCTCGCCCTGAGCGAACGGGACGACTAGCGAACGACCGACTGGCAGCCGAACAGGACCTCGATCTTGGGAGGCGTGTCGCTGCCCTTCGACTGGGCATCCTCGCACGAGAGCGGGCAGAGGAGCACCTTCGACGGGCTCTTCGCGTCGTCGTAGTACCAGCCCGCCGTGCCTCCACATGCCGCTTCGTTTGCGACGCGCGGAACGACCACCGCCGGGTTCGTGCCGTCCGAGACCCGGACGTTGACCGCCTCCGGATCGAGGATGCCGGCATCGGCCTGCGGGATCTCGAGGTCGCATGCGACGCGCGAGGTGGAGACGACCGCCTCGGCCACGCTGTCGAAGAACGTGGCCCACGCGGCGGCGCCGTCGCAGATCTTCGCGCGAACGCCGCCCGTCTTGTTCACGAGGTCGGTGTAGACCGCGCCGGAGGCGGTCGGCTGCGTCTTGTTCGGGTACGTGCAGCGGGTGCTCGGCTCGGTGAGCGAGCCCCAGCCGTAGATGCCGCTGAAGACGTAACCCTTGAACTGATTCCCACGGCTCGGATGGAGGATCCCCGGCGGGAGCGACCTCGGGTTGCTCGGGCTGCCGTTGAACGGGTTCTTGCCGCCGTTGAACATCTCGAAGTCGTTCGCGGAGAAGCGCGAGTTGTCATCGGTGACGACGACGATCGACTTCGTCGCATTCGGACGAAGCTCCTGAGACCACGGCTCGCTCCCGTACTCTTCGCCCTGCCCGTAGAGTGGCGTCTGGTCGAGCGTGCCAAGGAACTGCTCGAGCGGCTGCGTGCTCCTCACGTCCAACGAGGCGTGGAAGAACCGCGGGCCGTTCCCGCAATCCGCGGTGCCGAGCGGAGGCGGGATGCAGATCGGATGGCGGTTCGAGGTCGGCGTGCTCCCACGCTTCGAGAGCATCACGACCTTGTAGTCGATGCCCTTCGAGTCGATGAGGTTGGCGAAGGCATTGAGGCCTGCCTGCACCTCGGCGACGGCAGGCGCCATGCTCGAGGAATTGTCGACCATCCAGATGATGTCGACCGGCAGCCTCTCGCGCTCGGCCTCGACCGCGGTGGCAGCGCAGGTCACGAAGGACGCGTCACCCGAATCGTCGGGACCTGCGTCGGAGCTCGGGCCGAAGCCGTTCGGCTCCGGCGTGTCGTCGATCTCCGGAGCACCGGCTTCGTCGCCTGCCCACTCGAATCCAGGTCGACCCCCGCTCTGCGAGCAGGCAAAGGGCCCAACGACCGCGAGCCCCACGAGCACCGAGAGAGAGAGACGGAAACGCGAGAACATCAGGACCTCTTCTAGCCGACGAACATCTTCGATCAGACGAGCATCCCCCCGCGTAACGAGCAGGAGACGTTTCAGGGACAGTCGCTTGGCGCGCCGGGCGTCCCCTTGTCGCTACCAGTGACCCACGGGGTCGAGGACTTGCACCAGTTGGCCGCGACGCCGGCCCCGGCGTACGTGAGCGTCTTCAGCTGGATCGACACCCCGTTCGCGGCATTGCCCAGGCCGAGTGCTCCGTACTTCGCGCGTGCGATCTCGGTGGCGCCGCTGAGGAGCACGATCGACCCGGAGTCGCTATTTCCGAGCGTGAGCCGATCCGCGGTGGCCAAGCCCTTGTTGTACTCGTAGACGACGACACCTGCCGGGACCTTCGCCGCGATCGCCCCAGCCTCCTCGCTCGCGAACACGACGTACGCGCCTGGAGCGATGACGGTACCGGCGCGGATCGTGTGGGTGTGGACCGGGCTCGTGCCGTCTTTGAGCACGAGACCGCTCAAGTCGCGCGCCGTCGCGGCGGTGTTGTGGAGCTCGATCCACTCCTCTTTCGTCTCGGTACCGGACGGGTTGTACATGACCTCGGAGATGACGATCTCTCCTTGGGCCGGCTTCACCGAGCCGCCGTCGCCCGGGTCCCCACCGCCATCGCCAGCGTCGCCAGCGTCATCACCGGCGTCGCCAGCGTCCTTCCCGCCGTCGCCCGCGTCGCCCGCGTCCTTCCCAGCGTCGCCCGCATCCTTCCCGGCGTCGTCCGTCCCCGCATCGTCGTCGGTCGTCGGATCGCCGTTCCCGGAGTCCTTTTCACCGACCACGTCGTCGTCGTCGTCGTCGCCGCCCTTCGCACCGTCGACCGCGCGCGCGTCCTTCTTGCCGCTGTCGGCTCCCGCGTCGCTGCCGAGCGCCTCGTCGTCGACCTCGGCGCTCGTGGCGCACCCGACGGCGACGGCGGCGGTCGAGAGGAGCGCGATACGAAGGAGAACCGCGGAACGGAGGTTACGAGCCATTTGCGGTTGCCTTATCCGCTGGTCGTCGCACGCCTGCAAGAAGGGTCATCCCCTCGAATGTTAGAGCCTGGCGATTTTTCGAGGCGTCCTTTCTCGTGTTGCCGATTCGTTGCGCGCCGAAAGGTGCACCTCTGCAGGGGGCTCGGGCGCGAGCACCAAACTCGTCGCTCGACGAAGCCGAGCTTGCGCAAGTTCTCGCGCATTCCAGCGTCAGCGGACGGCAGATCGGATCCCCGGCGACGGGCCCGCGACGAGCCCGCCGGCCCTGCCAACCGGGGAGCGACGATGGCGGATCCGAGAGCGTGTCTCGTCGACACTCGACGCGCGCTCTCCTTCATCCAGCCCCGGGACGGACCGTGCGTCGGCCGTCGGGGGCGGCCACCTTCCGCACGAACATGCGCCGGGCGCCCCCGCGCGACATCCCTACATCGCGGGCACCACGATCTGTAGCATGAGCTGACGATGACGACCCTCGACGAACAGATCACCGCGATGCGCCGCTGGTTCGACTCGCCCCGATTCGCGGGCATCAGACGGCTCTACACGCCACGCGAGGTCGTCGAGCAGCGCGGCACGATCCGCGACGAGTACGCCGTCGCGCGTGATACCGCCGCCGCATTCCACGCGCGGCTCCGCGAGCTCTTCGTGACGCGCAAGTGCATGACGTCGTTCGGCCCGTACTCCCCGGGCGAGGCGGTGGCGATGAAGCGCACGGGAATCGAAGGCATCTACGTCGGCGGCTGGGCCACGAGCGCGAAAGGCTCCGCCGACGAGGATCCGGGGCCCGATCTCGCGAGCTACCCGCTCAGCCGCGTGCCCGACGAGGCGCGTTCGATCGTCCGCGCCCTCCTCACCGCCGACCGGAACGAGTTCCACGCACGGCTTCGCATGAGCGAAGAGCAGCGCAAGGCGACGCCCGCCGTCGACTACCGCCCCTTCATCATCGCGGACGCCGATACCGGCCACGGCGGCGACGCCCACGTGCGCAACCTGATCCGCCGCTTCGTCGAGGCGGGCGTGCCCGGCTACCACATCGAGGACCAGAAGCCGGGCGTGAAGAAGTGCGGCCACCAGGGCGGCAAGGTGCTCGTCTCCGAGGACGAGCAGATCAAGCGCCTCAGCGCGGCCCGCTTCCAGCTCGACATCATGCAGGTCCCCGGCATCATCGTCGCGCGCACGGACGCCGAGTCCGCCACGCTGCTCGATGGTCGAAGCGACGAGCGCGACCAACCGTTCATCCTCGGCGCGACCAACCCGAGCGTGCCTTCGTTCAAGATCGCGTTCCTCGCGATCCTGCGCGCGCTCCACCGTCGCGGCGTCGAGGAGCTCACGGGCTACCAGATCTACGCGACCAGCGACGAGGAGCTCGCGACGGCAGACGCGTGGCACGCGCGCGCCGGCCTCACCGCGCTCTTCGATGACGCGGTCGCGGTCTACGACAAGTCGGGCCGCACCGCCGCCGATGCGGCGCTCGACAAGGTGTTCGATCGCTTCGTCGACGTCTGGCAGGCCGAGGCCAACGTGAAGACGTACGCCGAGGCTGTCGCCGAGGTGATTCGCTTCCGCGCAGCCGAGGGCGTGAAGCTCGCAATGACCGAAGCCGAGTGGCTCGAGTCGATGAAGACCGCGTCGTTCTACCAGATCGGTGTGAAGGCGAAGGCGCTCGGCCTCACCGTGGTGTGGGACTGCGAGCACGCCAAGACGCCGGACGGCTACTACCAGGTACGCGGTGGCATCGACTACGCGATCGCGAAGTCGCTCGCCGCTGCGCCCTACGCCGACGTCCTCTGGATGGAGACGAAGACGGCCGATCTCCATGACGCCAAGGTCTTCGCCGACGCGATCCACGCGAAGTTCCCCGATCGGATGCTCGCGTACAACCTGTCACCGTCGTTCAACTGGGACAGCACCGGGATGACGGACGAACAGATGCGGCGCTTCCCCGAGGAGCTCGGGAAGCTCGGCTTCGTGTTCAACTTCATCACGTACGGCGGTCACCAGATCGACGGCCTCGCCGGCGAGGAGTTCGCGACGGCCCTCCGCCAGGACGGGATGCTCGCGCTCGCGCGGCTGCAGCGGAAATTCCGCCTCCTCGAGTCGCCGTACCGGACGCCGCAGACGCTCGTCGGTGGCCCCCGCGCGGACGCTGCGCTCATGTCGCTCTCCGGGCGCACGGCGACGACGAAAGCGATGGGCGTCGGCTCGACTCAGTTCCAGCACCTCATCCAGACCGAGGTCCCGCCGAAGACCCTCGAGGGCTGGCTCGACATCTGGCGCAAGCACCACGCGATCGCGAAGCCGTTCAAGGTGACGCTCCGGCCGCTCAGCGCCGGCTCCCAGGTGCTCGAGCTCGCGATCGCAGGAGACGGCACGAAGGCCGCGAACGTGATCTTCGAGCCGATCCAGGATCGTCAGGGCCGGAACATCCTCTCCATCCGCGACCAGAACACCTTCGACGCGAGCCTCCAGAAGAAGCGCCTCATGACGCTGGCGCAGCTCTTCTTGATTCATCGCTACAAGATCGACTCGCTCCACTACCTGACGCCGACCGACGACAACAAGCGGCAGACGGAAGGAATGAAGCGGCACGAGATCTTCAGCGCCGTGAACGACGAGGTCGGGCAGATCATCGTGGCCGACGTGAACAAAGAGCGGGTGAAGACGCTGGCCGCGGCCGATCGCGCCGCGTTGACCGCCCTCATCACGGAGAAGTGAAGCGTCCACCGCCGTGCGCGACGACGACGTCGCGCACGTGCGGCGAGCGCGACGCGGCTCTCGCGCCGGCCGCGGCGTGACCTCGAGCGCCTCGGGCATACCGCATGCTCCGGCCAGCGCGAGGAAACGCCATGACCTTCCATCCTCCTTCGCTCTCGGTCGTCTTCATCCTCGGCGTGTCCGCGCTCACCGCATGCGGCGGCGCGCGATCTCGCTCCAACGTCCCATCGACCGCGCTGCCCCCCACGGTCACGAGCGCCACCATCCGACCGGCGGGGAACCTCGGCGTGTCGGACGAGATCGCACGCATGTGCAATATACAATTGAATGACACGACGAGCGCACCGCGGTACGAGTTCGACAAGAGCGACCTCCAGCCCGGCGACCGAGCGACGCTCGCGAAGGTCGCCGAGTGCCTCACGACGGGTGCGCTGAGAGGGCGCTCCCTCCAGCTCATCGGGCGAGCCGACACGCGCGGCGAGTCAAATTACAACATGGCGCTCGGCGCCGAGCGCGCAGGCGGCGTCGCCGACTATCTCGCGCATCTCGGCATCGCGCGATCCCGCCTGGCCGTGACCTCGCGCGGAGAGCTCGACGCCGTTGGCGTCGACGACGCTGGCTGGCAAATCGATCGCCGCGTCGACATCGTCCTCGCGAAATGATTCGCGCCGGCCCTCGCGTGGCCGAGCTTGCGTGCTTCTTGCTCCGCTCGCGGGACTCCCTGTTCGGGAAGGAGATCCGCGATGACGATCACCGCACGTTGGAAGCGCTCCTGCTTTGTGGCCGTCGCCGCGGCGCTAACGTCCCTGTCCGTCGCTGCCTGCGAGGAGGACGGCAATCCCTTCTCGGCGGTGTGCTGCACCGAGTTCAAGGTCGGCGCCGATCTCTCCTCGACGGACTTCGGGCTGGAAGGCGAGGTCCGCGGGCAGTTCCTCGCGTTCGCCCAGGCCTCTTCCGACCTGGCCGCCACCGCGGCCGCGGCGCTCAACGACGTCCAGACGGCATGCCGCAACGTCGCCGTGGAGCTCGGCGCCTCCGAAGAGGAGATCGTGCGCGCGGAGCAGGAGCCCGAGCGAGAGCGGACCACCGAGCTCTGTCGTCTCGCCGTGGCGCAGATCAAGGCGCGGGTGACCGCGCGCGTGGAGCTCGACGTCGCGTTCCAGCCGCCCGTGTGCGAGATCGCAGTGCAGGCAAAGGCGCGCTGCGAAGCCGCGTGCAGCGCGTCGGGCACGTGCAACGTCAGGGTGAATCCGCCCATCTGCAAGGGCGGCAGGCTCGAGATCGTCTGCAAGGGCGAATGCACCGCGAAGGGCGAAGCCCGGCTCTACTGTGAGGGCAGCTGCACCGGCAACTGCGAGGGCACGTGCACCGCGCAGGGCGGCGTGCGCTGCAACGGCCGATGCGAGGGGACGTGCACCGCCGAGGGCAGCGCGACCGGCCAGGCCTTCGACGCACAAGGCAACTGCATCGGAACGTGCCAGGGCACGTGCTCGGCGACGCCGCCCGGCGTGCGCTGCGAGGGCTCGTGCAAAGGTCAGTGCGACGCAACGTGCCGCGCAGAGGCGAACGCCACCGTGACCTGCGACGGCCAGTGCTCCGGAGACTACGAGCCGCTCCGTTGCCAGGGCGGCACGCTCGAAGGCGGCTGCAAAGTAGAAGGGAGCTGCAACGCGAACTGCGAGGCGAGCGCGACTGCTCGCGCCGAGTGCCGCCCGCCGGAGGTCGTCGTGAAGGCACGCGCTGCGGTCGATCCGGAGCTCGCTCGCTACCTCAAGGTGCTCGAAAGGAACCTTCCGCCGCTGCTCGTCGTGCTGAAGGCGCGAGGGCAGACCTTCGTCGACATCGCCGCGAGGGTGGCGTCCTCCGCGGGCTCCACCGGATCGGCGGCCGTCTCGGGCAGGCTCGGAGTCCGGGCCACGGCGTGCCTCTTCCCGATCGCGACGACGATCGGAGAGGCGGCGGTGAATGCAAAGGTCTCCGTGGAGGCCTCGGCGAACGTCGTCGGATCGATGGGCGTCCGCTGACCTCGGCGAGCAGTCGGGCTCGGGCTCGGGTCGGAAACGCGGCTACGCCGCCTCCGTCGCGTCGCTGCGCACCAGGATGCCCTGCTCGGCGAGATGCGCGCGCACCTCGTTCGTCATGACCTGCTCGATCTCCTCGCGGCTGGCGAACAGACTCCAGACGTCTTGGCCGTCGTCTTCCGCAGGCGCGACGCTCGTGGCGAGCTCACGCACCCACCGGACGCGGTCGACCGGCTTCGGGTGGCTGTCGTAGGGAGAAGGCTCGCGCTCCATCGCGCTGGTGACGGAGTCCTCGATCGCGGTCTCGGCGCGCTTCTCCTCGGGCTCGTATCGATAGAGGTTCGCGAGCGGCCGGGACTTGTCGACCACCTCTCCCAACGTCGCGTTCACGTGGGCGTCGAACTCGATGCTGCGGCGGACGACGTGCGAGAGCCCGCTCGCGAATGCCTCCGGCCCGTACGCGAACGCGGCGATGCGATCGGCCATCACCTCCTGCAGGCGTGAGGCGCCTTGCGAGATCCGGAGGAACGTCCGCTGGAAGCCGAGGACGAAGAGCCACGCCGGGTTGTACCAGGCGGCCGCTCCGCGCTGAGCGAGGCCGATGGCCGTGAGGAGAAGGGAACGACGCACCGAGAGCGCCATGCCGCCTCCCGCGGTGTCGCGATTGGAGAAGTGCCCGTATTCGTGAGCGAGGATGGCCTTGAACGGCCTGAGCGTCATGCCGTCGAGCACGCCGACCCCCAGGACGAGGCACCGCTCCGTCGTTCCGCGAAGCTGGCGGAGCATGCTGCCGCGTTCGAGCACGGCGATGTCGGTATGCGGTGTCAGGTAGACCCGGTCGACGATGCGTGTGCCGACTCGAGCCGCGACCTCCTCGACGACGGCCGCGAGCCGAGGGTGCTTCCGTAGATCGACGGAGAGACCGGGATCGACGTCGCGCGTACGCATGAAGATGCTCTTCACGACGCTCACGACCGAGAAGCCGACGATCGAGATGATCACGAGGACGAGGTAGATCGGGATCCGGCCTACATAGAAGAAGGCGAGGATCAGCCCGCCCCCGAGGAGCACCGAGAGCAACAGGACGAGCGGGAGAGAGACGTAATAGTAGAGGCTCGCGGCATGGATCACCGCGCGGTAGAGACTGCGGAGGGGGCCGCCCCCTCGAGTCGCGCCCTCGTCCGGAGAGAGCTGGCGCACGAATCGAAGCGTCGCGGCGCTCAGGGCTCCGCCGACGCCGAAGAGGACGGCGAGCCCGACGAGCCAGAGCGCGAACACGGCGAGGAGCCGCTTCCCCCATCGGAAGAGCGGCGGCTCGCTCGCATCGACGGCACGCGTGAGCCGATCGACCGTCGCCGGGTCGAGGCCGAGTCTGCGGGCGGTCGCGATCGAATCATAGGCAGCGCCGCGATCGCCGCGCATGACCGCCGCGAACGTCGCGCACACGTGCGACTCGGGCTCGCTCGGAGCGATGCGCAGGAGCGCCTCCGCGCTGACGTCGAGGTCCGAGACGCTCTCCGCACGGAGCGCCACCTCACAGCGCACCATCTGCATGTCCGGATCGCTCGGCAGACGATCGGTGGCACGACGCACGAGGCCGAGCGCCTCGCTCTTCTCGCGCTCCCCAGGCGCACCGCCGTCGGAAGAGATCAGCGTGAGCGCGACCGCGACTGCGTTCTCGGGCGTGTCTTCGAGCGCCTGCGCCTGCCTCGCTAGCTCGATCCCTTCCAAGCGCCGGCCGTTGTGCGCGAGCAGCACGGCCCGGCGGCGCATCGCCGGGGTGAAGCGCGGCGCCAGCGCGCTCACCTCGGCCAGCAGCGCGATCGCCCGCGTCGGATCGGTCCGCTCACTCGCCTCGATCGCCTCGCGAAAGATCGGGACGGCCTCGGGCTTCTCCTTGCGGAGCTCCTCCGTGAGCTTCTCGTTCCACGCGACCCGCCGCTGCTCGGCGCTGGCGGCAACCGCGGGCCGAGCCGACACGAGCAACGCGCACGCGATCAGAACGAGAAGGACGAACGAACGCGCAACGGTCATGGCACTCCCCCCCCCAGAGAGCCGGTGGGCTCTCTCGAGTCGCACAAATTCTACGCGGGCCGAAGGCCCACCTCTGCGGGTTGTTGGGGCGCGAGCCCCAAAATCGCAAAATACGCCACTTTCCCCGACGTCAGGCACTGAATCTCGCCCTGCGTTCGACCAGGGTTTCGGCGCCCGGCGGATGCGAGAGTGAGACGGGCGGTCGCGCCGCCGGAGGCGAAGGGTGTCACACGCAAGGGTCCCGCCGCTAGGTGGAGCGCAGGAGCACGATCAGGCGGACGACGGACGCGCCCACGTGGCGCTTGCTCACGTAGGTGTGATTGCACATCACGGTAGGACCACGCTCGACGACGGCGAGCGAACCGGGAGCAGACGGTACGGCGAAGAAGACCTGCCCCCGATGCCGGTAGTGGACCTCTGCACCGGGGACGACCGCTGGGGACAGGTCGAGCACGAGCTGCACGGGGCGGTCGTCGTGGACGCGATCGTGACGGACGAGAAGGTAGTCTCCTGCCTGGAGGCGGAGCGCGTGCGCCTCCGCGAGCGCGAGCGAGCGGCCCGTCACCTCCGCGGCGACGCCGGTGAGCACGTCGAGGAGCTCCGGCTCGTCGACGCTCGACGATCGCTCGTAGCTCCCCCGATCGACGAGCGCATGGCGCGTGTACCCGGCCTGCTCTACCCGCGCGCGAACACGAGCAGCGAACGCGGCAGAGACGGCCTCGGGAACGACCACCGCCGGAAGCGGCGCTGCGGACCATGCGTCGCGCGCGGTCACGGGTAGAACCATCCCGAGAGCGACGGGCGCAGCCCGGCGAGGACCTCGCGGACCTGGTGCAGCGACACGTCACTCACGTCGAAGACGACGAGCCGATTGGAGCGTGGCTCGACGAGGCAGGCGCTCTCGGTCGTGACGATCTCGCCGTCCTCGTCCACGGTGCATCGGAACAGCTCGAGCTCACCGCCCTCCGGCGGCTCCGGCGAGGGGAAGTAATAGGCGTAGGCGAGCGCGCGCCCAACGCCCTGTTGGTGGTCCGTGTGTGGCAGCAGATAGTGGCCCGCGCGGTACGCGTAGGCGCGCATGTCCGCCCGTCGAACCGACTTCGCCGTGATCCGCGAGAGCGGCGCCGCGAGCGCCTGGGCGAAGGCCTCCCGCAGAACGCGGAAGCCCTCGGTCTTCGGCTCCGGCGCCGTGGCCTCGAACGCGTAGATGTCCGCTTCGTAGCGTTCGATCTGCTCCTCGTCGACGACCGCGACGAGCTCGGGCAGCGCGTCCTCGGGCACGAAGTCATCGAAGACGAGGTGCGGGAACGGCGCGGCGCGGCGCCAGGCACCGGCCAGTCTCTCTTCGTCTTCCCACGTAGCTCCCAGGCGCCACACGCGCATCGCCGCGAGGTCTACACGCTCGCGCGCTCGGGAGCCATACCGACTTCGGCCCTCCAGCGCTCGACGCACTCGGAGATGCAAGACAAGCGGGCGTGACGCGAGCGCGAGGCCGTCTACGCGCGGCGGGTCTCAGTGCTTCGTGTTCGCGTCGTACCACTCGAGGAACGGAGCACCGATCCGCGTGAAGTGATCGAGGTCGCGATCGGGCTCGGGCTGACGCGCGACGGCGATGAGCTTGTGCGTCGGCTTGCCGTTCTCGACGAGGAAGAGCCCGGCGCCGGAGTCTCCGCCGTTCGAGAAGTACGGCGTGCCGAAGCCGTGGGCGTAGCCGAGCGCGACGGTCGACGAGAGCGGGAGGTGCTCGGTCATCGCAAGCGGAGCCTCGGGCTGCTCCCTCGTCCGGACCATGGCAGCGGCGGAGAGCTCCTCACCGGCCTCCACGCGCGCGACGACGTCGGTGAGCTGCGCGTAGGTCGAGAGCATGATCGGCGTGTCGAGCGTGAGGATGCCGATGTCCGGGTTCTCGACGACCTCGAAGTCGCCGCCGAAGACCCTCGGGTCCGAGGCGCTCACACTGGGCCTGGAGGGCGCGAGCGGCGCGATGATCTCGTAGCTGACGAACATCCTCTGGTCGAGGCAGTGCGCAGCCGTGACCACCCGGTCCTTCGCCACGAGCGTCCCCGTGCAGAACCACAGATCGAAGTGCCGGTCGCGCATCAAGACGTAGACGACTTCGGCGAAGGTATCGTCTCCCTTGCTCGGCTCCGGGTCCGGGGTCGCGACCGCCGGCGGCTTCTTCGGCTCCGGCGGCGGGGGCGGGGGCGGCGTCGAGGGCTCCTCCGGCAGCACGGAGTCGCTCTGCGGTCGGGGCACGGTCTCGACCTCGGAGACCGTGCATGCGGCGGTGGTGAGGCAGCCAACGAGAGCAAGGGCCGGAAGGGCGAGGCGCATGTAGCGGCCGTGAATAGCAACAAGCGGGCCGGTTGAGCTAGCGAAGATCCAGCAGCGAGGGCCCTCCGAAATGACCGCGGATCATCGAGGGTAGGCCGAGCCGGCACCGGCGTGCCGCCGTCCACCATGAATCGCCGTCCACACCCTCGCGAGGGAGAACGAGACACGCCTGTCAGAGGGGCGCGACGAGGATCGCGATCGCCCTCCCCTCCGACGTTGCGTCGGCGACGGCGCGGCCTCGCCGGATCCCCCTGAAGAGTCGAGCGGGGTGGACGTTCCTCTTCGACAGGGCATCGATGAGCGAAGCAGCTTCGGTCTGGGCGCTCGCTGCGCGGAACCTGACGAGGCGGTGCGTCGAGCAACGCGGATCGGTCGAGGTCTACATTCCGGCACCGAGCGTCGCCATCACCCGCGTCTGCGGGCATCTGTCGGTCCCCCTCGCGGGGATCATATGCGAGGCGATCACGGCCCAGCTCGCCGGAGGCCAACGGCTCGCGCTGTTCAACCAGTGGGAGCGCATGGAGACCTACGACTCGGGCGCACGACGTCTCCTGACCAACTCGGTGCTCGCGAACATCCGGGGCATCGCCTCACAACAGTTCATCCTCGGCTCGCGAATCGTCGCGATGGGAGTCTCCACCGCGAACCTGGCCACGAGCCTCGTGGGACTGCAGCTCGTCGCCTACCCGACGCGCGCGGCGTTCGAGGCAGCGCTCGGTCGCGCCCTCGACACGTCGGCGCGTCGGGATTCCGCCGCCTGACGCGCGCTCAGACCCACCGCATCCACTCGCGGATCACTGCCTCGAGCGCTCCGCGCTTTGCTTCGACGTCGTTCTTGTCGCTGAACGAGACGAGGCAGCGGTCACGGGCGAGCCACTCCAGCAGGCCGGACGGGTCCGCGACCTCGATCCCTTCCTTCGCGGTCGCCTTCACCTTGGCTCCGAAGTGGAGGATGAGACGAATCCGGTCCTTCGCGCGCAGGTTGAAGGTCGCGAAGTGCTCGGTCGTCCGGAAGCTCGGCGCGTTCCACTTGATCCCTTCGCGGATCTCGGGATCGACGCCGAGGATGAGCCGGCGCACCACTTCGACCTCCTTCTTCAGCGGATGGTCGAGCTCCTTCATGAACGCGGCGACGGCCGGATCCGTACGCGACGCGTCCGATGCCCCCTTCGCGACGCGAACGCTTCCTCCGACGCCACTCGCGCCCTTTGCGGCGACAGCCGGATCCGTACGCGACGCCCCCTTCGCGGCGCGAGCGCCTGCTCCGACGCGACTCGCGCGCTTCGCGGGCGCCGCCTTGGACGTCGCCGTGACCTTCTTCTTCTTCGGCTGGACAGGCATGCGACGCATGATGCCTCAGCATCGCCCGCGATGGCGCGCCCCATCTTCCCCCCCGACGGCCTCGTGCCCGACACATCGGACGCTGCGCCCTCGATGCTCGCCCAGCACGTGAATGCTGGACGAGCGCATACGACGCCGCGAAGCATCGCCGCGTGACGAACGTGCCGTGCGCTCGGCGTGGACGCGCTCGCGACGTCATTTATCGGGCGGTACGAGTTGAGGATGAACGCCTCCGAGTCCACGAACGTGAAGGCCGTCGTCGATGCCGTCTCGAACACCGAGGTGGCGTCCGACCCGCGGAGCATCGGCGATGCGCTTCGCGCGATGATCGCGGGAGGACGCGCCGCCCATATCATGTCTTCATCGCTCTCGCTGTTCGAGGCGGGTGGACGTGCGCTCGTCAGCGAGAGCGCCCAAGCGTGCATTCGAACGCTGGCGGAGCGCGGAGCGGAACGAGCGCTCGGCGTCGCGACCCGTCCTCTCCTCGGCGCGGCGACGCTGCCGGCAGGCACGCTCGGGACGGCCGTCGAGGCAGCGTGCACCGCCGCTCCCCTCGCGGCGCGGGCCGCCGCAAAGGAGCTCCTCAAGGGCGCAGGCAAGGCCGGCGGCCTCGGGCTCGTGATCGACGGCGCCGTGGCGAGCCTCGAGGCGGCCGTCGCGGTGCGTAGCGGCGCGATGGACCGACGAACGGCCGCCGTGCACGTGGCGACTGAGGCCGCGACGGGCGCGGCTTCCACCGCAGCGGGCGTGCTCCTCGGCGCCGGGCTGGTCGCGCTGACCGGAGGGATCGGCGCGCCGGTCGTCTTCGCCATCGGTGCGCTCGGCGCGATCGGAGCAAAGCAGCTCCTCCGACGCTGCACGGCTTGGCGCGACGCCCCTGCATCGGAGCGAGGCGACGGCTCGCGCGACGCGCTCGGCCCCCACGAACGACACGACGACGAGGCGTCGAGCTCGCCGCCGTAGCCCGTGTCCATCAGTGCGCCGGCATGGCGATCCAGCGCGGCACGACCGCGCCCGGCTTCCATCCGTTGCGCTGGCGAACGTCGTCGTCCGAGACCTTCGGCGGCCGGAGATAGATGTAATAGTCATCCGTTCGCTGGAAGAGGTCGCCGGATGCGTCGGCGTGCTCGCCGACGACCATCACGTTGTGGATCCTGATGTGCATGTAGCCTCGAACGAGCTCGTCGAACTTCTCGAAGTCGGCTCGGAACCGCACCGTGAAGATCTCCTTGCCCGTGATCCGATGCAGCCCGTTGGCGGATGACCGTTCGTCCTCGAGCATCTGGACCGGCTGCCAGGCTCGATCGAGCTGGATGAGGCAGTGCACCGAGGGCCCGAGCACGTAGAAGGCCTTCCCGGGGCTCAGGTTCTGAAGGTAGATGCGCACCACGTGGCTTCCGTCGGCCTCGGTGATCACGTCATCGATGTCCGCACGGAGCGTCTGCAGCGCGAGCTCTTCGGCCTGCCGCTTCTTCACCGCGTTCTCGTCGATCGCACGCCGTTGAAAGCGAGCGGCTACGAAGTTGACGGCAAGGAGCGCGCCGGCGACGACGAGCGCCCACCCCACGAAGCCGGCCAGGAATCGCCCGACGCCCTCGCCCACGATGGTCGGCGCTGCAGGCTCGAGAGCCGGCGGCTCCGGCTCGAACGCCGCCTCCGGAGGCTCGTGTGCGCGCGCGAGATCGGCCCGCCTCGCCCGGGCATCCGCAGCCGGCGCGTCGGCGGCGAACGACGAACCGGACGGCGCCGACACGACCTTCCCGCTCGAGAGGTGGACGACCCGATCCGCGAGCCTCGCGACCGACGGATCGTGAGTGACGATCGCGAGCGTGGTCGAGTGGGACGCGTGGAGCGCGCAGAGGAGGGCGAGGACCTCCCGCTCCGCCTGCTCGTCGAGATCGTTCGTCGGCTCGTCTGCGAGGAGTAGCACTGGCCGGTTGACCAGCGCGCGAGCGAGCGCGACGCGCCGCTGCTGGCCGCCGGAAAGCTCGCCGGGATACGCGTCCCAGCGCGCGCCGAGGCCGACCTGGCCCAGGAGATCGCGCGCGCGATCGTAGGCCTCCTCGTAGCTCGTACCGCCGAGCAGGGCCGGCAACGCGATGTTGTCGACGGCACGATGGCTCGGCAGGAGCCCGCCGAACTGGAAGACGAAGCCGAAGCGACGAGCGCGGAGATCGGCGAGCGCGTGCGGCCCGAGCGCTCCGAGGTCGACGCCGTCCACCGAGACGGTCCCCTCCGTCGGCCGGCAGAGCCCGCCGAGCATGGCGAGGAGCGTGGACTTGCCGGACCCGGAGCGACCACAGATGGCAACCAGCTCACCTCGCTCGATCTCGAGATCGAGCCCGTCCACTGCCGCGATCGGACCACGTGGGGTCGAGTACGTCTTCCGAAGCGCACGGGCGTCGACGAGCATCATGCGTTCTCTCCGCGGACGAGCGCGTACGGCTCCCGGCGAATGGCCTGCAGCGCCGGGACGAGCGCGCCGCCGATCCCGACGGCGCAGCACGAGACGACGGCAACGGCGCCCATCTGGAGGACCGCGCCGAGCGGCGGCCACGTGAACGGAACCTGACGGCTCGCGAAGGCGAAGCCCATCGATCGCTCGATCAGCAGCAGCGCGGCTCCTCCGAGGATGATGCCGCACAGGCCACCGAGCCCCGTCGTGAGGGCCGCCTCGGCGAGGATCAAGCGCGCGACCTCTCGCGGGCGCATCCCGACGGCGAGGAGGAGCCCGAGCTCGCGCCGTCGCTCACCGAGGAGACTCGAGTACATGGCTCCGGCCATGATCGCGGTGGTCGCGAGCATGAGGATCGTGAACATGAGCGCCCCGCCGAGGATCGACGTGAGCGTATGGCGAACAGAGGTATTGAGCCCGTTGCCGGTCACGATCTGGATGTCCTCCATGTTCGCCGTGGCGAAGCGGATCTGCTCGGTGGTGGCTCCGACCTTCAGACCTACGAGCAGCGCCGAACAGCGATCGGGAGACGGGTCGAAGACCTCCCTCCCCACCGTCTCCCGCGCGGCGGCCGCGATGTCGGCGGCGGTCTCGAAGGTCACGAAGTACGTGCGCTCGAACGGACCGACACCCGTCAAGGCGAGCTTGCCATAGACGGTCAACGATCGGCCGAAGAGCATCGCCGTACCGCCGGGTACCTCCGGTCGACGCCCGCCGACGATGACGTCACCACGACGGAGAGGCCGGTCCAGCTTCATCGAGAGCCAGGGCGTGATCGTGAAGTCGCGCCCCGGTTCGAAGGCGACCAGATCGTCCTGACCGTGCCCGTCGGCCGATGGGAGCGCGAAGTACCGCTGCGGCGCCGCCATCGCGACGCCCGGCAGGCGCGCGATCGCCTCGACCGTCGCGGCGTCGATCGTCCGGTCCGTCGGCTCGACGGTGAGCAGCGCAGCCGTGACGTTCACCGCCGTCCCGCGCGGGACGATCAAGAGGTCGGCCCCCATCCGGTTCATGCCGACGCTCGTGCTCTCCTGGATCGCGGCCCGCAAGACGGAGGCAGTGAAGCCGGCGCCGCCACCGACGGCGACGACGAGCGCGAGCAGGATCGCCCGCACCGGACGATGCCGCAGGTGCTGCACCGAGAGGCGCAGGAACATGGTTGCAGGATACATCTCCCCCCCAGCGGCCCCACTCGCACCGGGCGAGAGGAGCCGACAGACCGTCGATCAGAACGATGCGCGATCGGTGGACCTCAGACGGTGCTGCTGCGACTCCACTTGAGCTCCTCGACCTTGCTCGGGACGATCACGCAGTCGTGATGGCCGCCGAAGTTCGGCATGTATCCGACGGGATCGAGCGTGTCTTGTCGGAAGACGAACGCCCCCGCCTCCATTCGCTGGAAGCCGCTGAAGATCTGGAGGACGTACTTGCCGTCGTACGTGACGTGCATCGTCTGGCAGTCGACGCCGACGTTGGGGAACGTCTTGATGATCTTCCACGTCTTGGTATCGACGACGACGACATCGCTCTTCGCCGGCTTCGGCCTGAGGACGGAGAGGAACATCTTCGAGCCGTCGACGGAGAAGCAGACGTGGAACGGCGACGGATACTCGCCCACCCACGAGGGATCGGTGACGTGCGTGATGCGCTTCCACTTCCGCGGATCGCCGTCGCTCGAGTCGAAGACCCCCACGTTGTTGGCGCGGAGGTTGTTCATGACCACCCAGTGGCTGCCCGAGGGGGTGAAGCCCCCCTCGTGGGTCGGATTGAAGACCGCCGGCAGCACGATCTCCCAGGTATCGGGGCTGCTCGAGATCTTCTTGATGGGAATGTTGTGGTCGCCCTTCTCGGCGCCGTAGAGAAAGCAGACGGGCTCCCAGTTCTTTCGATCGAGGACGATCCCGCCGCCGCACATGCGAAGGAGCATGATCGACCAGCGACCGCGGGGATCGTGCTGGCTGAAGTCGAGGCCGGTCAGGGTTTGCGGTGAGTCTCCGGGGATCTGCCCGCGCTCGACGAGCAGCTCCGCCATCGGTGCCATCTCGTAGTTGAGCTTGTTGCCCCTCGTTCCTTCGAGGTCGTACTTGCCGAGCTCCTTCGCCATCGCGAGACGCTGGAGGCGGATCTTCCCGCCCTTCGTCCACGTCTCCCCGAGGTGCGGCGAGTTCGGGACCCAGTCGGCGCGGAACGCCATCAGCACCTTGGTCTTCTCCTTGCCGCGGGCGCGGGTGAAGAAGGCGGTGACGTCCTTCTGCCCGTCCGCGCAGGCGAAGCCCTCTCCGTCGGGGAAGATCGTCGTGTGCACGCCGAGCCCGATCCCGGTCGTCTCGGAGATGTCCTCGAGGAGCTCCATCTGGTTGGCCGCGCCGTCATAGCCGACGCGGTAGATGTGATTGCCCTCTCCGTAGCGACCGAGGAGCCCATTCTCCTTGATGCGAGTGGGGATGCCGTACATGAGGACGTTGTCACCGCCCTGCGTCGAGTTGACGAACTCGAAGCCCTTGTACGGATCGCCGTGATCGGGCGGGAAGGCCGCCACGTGGTGCGAGATCGGGCAGCTGTCGCCGTAGTTCCAGTAGGAGATCCAGGCCAACGTCTTGCCGACCTCGAGGTCGACGGCGTGCGTGCCGCCGCCGAGCTTCTGGGGCGTCAAGTAGATGTAACGACCGAGCGGCTCCTTGATGTAGCCGGGATAGGCATTCGACGGCGGTGGGCTGAACGCATCCATCCCCTTCACCAATCGATGAAGGCCGAGGCCGGCGACACCAGCGGCGCCGTACTTCAGCAGATTGCGACGGTTCAAGAGCTTCGACATCCGTGCCTCCCATCCAGATGAATGCGTTCGTCCGCTCACGGCCCGTAGTGGCATCCGGTCGTCAGTGCGTTCGGCATGCCGACCACGTCCAAGGGCCGCTCCTCGATGCCCGCGAGCTTCGCGATCCGCCGTCCGAGCTCGTGCAACGCCTCCACGGAGCTCCCGGGCCAGTAGCCGTCGATCACTCCGGTCGCGGTGAGGACGGCGACGTAACAGCCGTTCTTCGCGCCGAAGCGGCGGATGATCTTCTTGTCCGCATCCGCGAGGACCGGATACGGCACGTGCTGCTCGGTCGCATATCGCCTGGCCCCATCGACGCCGGCGTCGATGATCCCGACGAAGCGCGCCAAGCCCCGATAGACCTGCTCGATCCGGTGAAAGTACGGCTCGAACTCGATGCTGCAGGGGCAGCCGCTCTTGATGAAGACGAGGACGACCGGCAGCCCACCGCTGATGTCTCCCCAGCTCAGATGGCGACCGTCGCTCGCGACGGCATCGAGACCGTCGATGGCTCGCTCGAGCATCGCGTTCGATTCGAGGAGCTGCGAGGGCGCGACGTAGTGGGGAGTCCGTCCGGCGCTGCTCGGCAGGATGGCACGCGCGGGATCGTGCAGAGCGCCCTCGGCGATCCCGCTGGGGTCGAGCCAGCCGATCGCCCCGGTGACGCTCGCGCACGTCGCGATGACGATCCAGGGGAGTGCTCCTTGAAGACGACCCATCTGCTCCTTCCGTCTTCCGTCGTCGAGGCGAGCGCTCGCAAGGCAACGCCGCACTTCGCCCACCCCGCGGAAGAGCGATGCGACGAGCTCGGCTCCGTCGCTGCTGCGCTGTGAGCTGCGCCGCAGTGCACCGCGCGTGCCGCCCTCACGAAGGTGACGCGTCAGGAGATCGTTCGTGAACGCGCCGCGCGAGACTCCATCGTCGGGGCACTCCTGTCCTCGGCGCGCTTGCACGAGGCGAAACGCGACGGACACTCTCCGTGAACGGCACGCTGCGCGACGGACCGATCGCACACGCGCGTCCGCTCCACGCGCCTCGCGCGTCGCCGAGCGACAGCGACACGAACGCTGGCTCGTGCCGGCGACACATCACGCTCGTGGACTCAGCTCGTCACGCCTCGTCGTGTCTTCCTCTCCATCACATCCGGAGCGCCGACGTCGATGTCCTCTTCTCCTCGAGCGGGCACGCGCGGGCCCTCGACGACGGCCTCTCGAGCGACCTCGGGTGCAGCGTCGACCGCGACGCGCACCTTCGGCCTGCGGTCGCCGAAGGCGCCCTCCTCCTCGAGCTTCAGCCGGTCGTCGACCTCGTAGAAGCAGCCGAGCGCGACCGCGATCAACGGCAGGAACGCCGCCGGGAGCTCCCCCAGCGTGCCCCTCCCGGCGTGAAACGGAGCGAGGTCGATGTCCCCAGGCCCCCACCGACGGATCGCGAAGACCGCGACCGTCGCGGCGGCCGCCCCGAAGATCGCCTTGAGCGTCGCCTCGAGCCCGGCCCCTCGCTCCCAGAGCGGCTTGCCCGCGACCAACCCCATGACAGCGCCGGTCGCTGCGGCCAGCACGTACGCCGCGCTCGCGCTCACCGTGCTCCATCCGAGCGCGACGATCAGGCCGAACGCGCCGCACGCGCCGACAATCAGTCCGAGAACGAGACCGAGCGCGAGGCGACTGAGCATCCGGACGCCACTCGCGAGAAACGGTAAGCCTCGATCCTCGACCGTACAAGATGCCGGACCGCGAGAGACCGGCTGTCGCGTGGCCGAGCCGGCGGTGTGACGATCGCGATGGCACGGGCGAGCGATCGTTCAGCCCTTGAGGACTCCGACCGGAACGAGCCGCGCGACCTTGCGCGCGATGCCCGCGCGGTGGACGACGTCGACGACGCGTTCGACGTCCTTGTACGCAATGGGCGCTTCTTCGGCGAGCTCGGCATTGGACGGACATCGAACGGCGATCCCCTGGGAGGCGAGCTCCCTCCGTAGCTCACCTCCTTTCACCTGCCCTCTCGCCGCCGTCCGGCTCATCGCACGTCCCGCACCATGGCATGCGCTCGCGAACGACAGCGTGCTCGCCCCGGATCCGACCAGAACGAAGGACGCCGTCCCCATGCTGCCTGGGATCAGCACCGGCTGCCCGATCGCCCGATACGGCGCCGGGACGTCATCGTCGTCGGGCCCGAACGCGCGCGTCGCTCCCTTGCGGTGCACGCAGACACGCTTGCCTCCGTGCTGCTCGATCTTGGCGATGTTGTGCGCCACGTCGTAGACGACGCGCACGACGGCATTCGGATTCGCTTCCCGGAACGCCTCTCGAACGCGATGCGTGAGCACCTCTCGATTCGCGAAGGCGAAGTTCGCCGCCGCGCACATGGCCGCGAAGTAGGCACCGCCCTCGGGCGATGCGAACGGCACGCACGCGAGCTGGCGGTCGGGAAGCGTGATGCCGTAACGCGCGAGCGAGGCGTCCATCGCGCGGACGTGATCGGTGCACACCTGATGCCCGAGACCGCGCGAGCCCGTGTGGACGAGGACCGTGATCTGATCGAGCTCGAGGCCGAGCGTGCGAGCAGCTTCACGGTCGTAGATCGCCTGGACGAGCTGGATCTCGAGGAAGTGGTTGCCCCCGCCGAGCGTCCCGAGCTGATCTCGTCCGCGATGCTTCGCGCGATCCGAGACCGCCGAGGCCCGCGCCCCCACGAGCTGCCCGCCCCCCTCGATGCATGCGAGGTCCTCCTCGCTCCCGAGCTCGAACCGGCGAACGATCTCCGGCGCGCCGCCTTCGAGGATACGGTCGAGATCGGCGTGCGAGAGCTCGAGACGACCACCGTGACCGTAGCCCGCGGGGACGCTCCGCATGAGCTGGTGGAGCAGCGGCTCGACGTCCACGTCGCCTCGCGAGATGTTCGTCGCGAGGAGGCGAACCCCGCAGTTGATATCGAAGCCGATCCCGCCCGGGGAAATGACACCGTCGGTGACCGATGTCGCTGCCACGCCGCCCACGGGGAAGCCGTACCCCTCGTGCATGTCCGGCATCCCGACGACGTGACCGACGAGCCCCGGCAGAGTCGCGACGTTGAGGAGCTGCTCGATGCTCCTGTCCCGCCCGATCTGACCGAACAAGACCTCGTCGGCGACGATGCGGGCCGGGACGCGCATGCCGGCGCGTGCGTTCCTGTCCGCCTCGTAGATCGCATCGCTGACGTGCGAGAAGCTCTGAGACCACCCCATCGCGGCTCTCCCTCGGAGCGAGCGACTCAGACGTCGAGCACGACCGTCGCCTCGACACCGTCGTCGCACGAACGGATGCGGAGGCCGTGCCACGTCGCAGCCTTGACCGCCGTTCGCGGAGCCAGAGGTTCGCGTCCACGGACGATCGCCTCGAGCTCACGCTCGTCGATGCGGGCGACCGTGACGTCCGCGTACACGCACTTGTTGACCTCTCCGTGATACACGAGCTCGTTGAGCCAATCGACGAGGAGCGCGTCGCGGTCGCTCGACGTCAATGTGATGCGCTCCTCGGACCTCGTCGGCGCCCCGCCCGCATCCTCCGCTTGGAGCTCGGCCAGCGCGCGCGCCGCCTCCTCGAAGAGCGCCGCGAGGCTCGGTGCCTCGACCGTCAGCTCGACCTCTCCCGTGTGCTCGCCGAAGCGATGGCGCGGCTGCCTCATCACACGCCGACAATCTATGTCCTATGTGGACGGGTAGCACCCCGCGAGGGAAGCCCGCTGGCGCGCGAGCGCGAACACCGCCTTGCACATCGGCACCTCGACCCCAGCGAGCGCAGCAAGCTCCACGACGGCTCCGAGCAGGGCGTCGAGCTCGACGGGCCGGCCGCGTTCCAGGTCTTGCAGCATCGAGGTCTTGTGCTCGCCGACCCCCGCCGCACCTTCGAGGCGGCGATCCACGCTCATGCCGAAGCGCGTGCCGAGCGCCTCGCCGACGCTCTTGCCTTCGAGCATCATCGTTCGGCACACGTCGCGTGTGTCCGCATCACCGACGATCCGATCGAGCGTCGCCCCCGTGAGGAGGCTGACCGGATTGAAGGACAGGTTCCCGAGCAGCTTGATCCACATCTCGGTGCGGATGTGCGTGCTCACGGGTGCCTTCAAACCCGCAGCGCCGAACATCTCCGAAAGGCGCTGGACGCGCTCCGACTTCGTGCCGTCGGGCTCCCCGAGACCATAGCGGTCACCGTAGCCGTGCACGACTACCCCGGGGGCAAGGACCTCCACGGCGGGATACACGATGCATCCGATCGCGCGCGACGGCGGGAGATGTCGGGTCACGATCCCGCCCGGATCGACGCTCTCGACGATGCGATCCCGATACGGCCCGTCGAGCCCGTGGAAGTACCACCACGGCACGCCGTTCACGGCGGAGACCACCGCGGTCGTCTCGCCGAGCAGCGCCGCGACGTCGGCCGCAGCCGATGGAAGCGCGTTCGCCTTCAGCGTGACGATGACGTAGTCCTGCGGACCGGCCTCGCTCGCCTTCGCCACGCACCGCGGATGAACCGTGTGACGCGTCTCACCCTCCACCAGCGTGAGGCCGTCTTTCTGGATGACCTCGAGGTTCTTTCCGCGCGCGATGAGCGTCACGTCCGCGCCCGCGAGCGCGAGCTTCACTCCGAGATGTCCGCCGATCGCTCCCGCGCCGAAGATGCAGATCCTCACGACACGATCCCGAGGCGCTCGGCCAGGCCGATCCGCTGCAGCTTCCCCGTCGCTCCTTTCGGGATCTCCGAAACGAACACGATCGTGCGAGGCACCTTGAAGCCGGCGAGCCGGGCCGACGCGAGCTCTTTGAGCTCACGCTCCGTCACCGTCTTTCCCTCACGCAGCACGACGGCGGCGGCGACCTCTTCGCCGAGCTTCGGATGGGGAACGCCGAAGGTCACCACCTGCGCCACGGCCGGGTGATCCATGAGGACGGCGTCCACCTCGAGCGGGCTCAACTTCTCGCCACCGCGATTGATGAGCTCCTTGATGCGCCCCGTGAGGTGCAGATACCCCTCCGGATCGAGCCTGCCCCGATCGCCGGTGCGGAACCAGCCGTGGGTGAAGGCCTTCGCGTTCGCCTCCGGTGCCCCGAGGTATCCGTGCGTGACGTTCGGCCCCCGAATGACGACCTCCCCTTCCTCGCCGCCCGGGAGCATCGCTCCGGAGTCGTCCATGATGGAGATCTCCGGTCCCGCGGGCAGACCCACCGATCCGGCCTTCTGTGCTCGCGGAGGGAGCGGATTCGACGCCATCTGGTGTGAGGCCTCCGTCATGCCGTAGGCCTCGATCACCGGACAGCCGAAGGTCTGCCCGAGCTCGCGCATCACCTGCGGCGGGAGCGAGGCCGACGACGATCGGATGAAGCGAAGGCGGCTCGCCTTCACGAGCGCCTCGTTGCGCGCGGCGCGGGCGAGGATCGCCTGGTGCATCGTCGGCACGGCCGTGTACCAGGTGGGCCGCACCGACTCGAGCCATCCGAAGAACTTCAGCGCATCGAACCCCGGAGTACACGTCACGGTCGCGCCCGCGTCGAGGCTCGCGAGCACCGCCGCAACGAGGCCGTGGATGTGGAACAGCGGCATCACGTTGAGACAGACGTCGTCCGACGTGAGCGCGAGCGATGCGCGGATATTGCCCGCCGATGCGCACAGGTTCGCGATCGTGAGCGGCACGATCTTGGGTCGTGCCGTCGTGCCCGACGTGTGGAGCACGAGCGCGATGTCGTCGCTCTCGAGCGGACCGTCGGACCTCGTCGCGCCGGCAACGCCGTTCTCGAGCGACAAGCGAAAGAGGCCCGCCGGCGCATCGGCGTCCACGTCGAGCGCGAGGATCGGGATCCCCTTGCGCTCGGCGACCTCTCGCGCCGGACCGGCCATCCCGCGAGGAAGAACGAGCGCTCGCGCATCGAGGTCCGAGAGGTAGAAGTCGAGCTCGTCGGCCTTGTAGCCGGGATTGAGCGGAGCGCTCGTGGCCGCCGACGCCACCGCGACGAAGCTCGTCGCCATCTCGGGACCGTTCGGGAGGACGATCGCCACGCGGTCGGCGCGTCCGACCCCCGCTGCGCGAAGGGACGCCCGCGTCCGCTCGACGAGGGCTCGGAGATCGCCGTAGGTCGCAGGCCGACGGCCGAGCGCAGCGATCGCGGTCGCCTCCGCGGGCTTTCCGAGGAGAAGCGAACCGAGACCTTCCGTGATGCTCATGCCGCCTACTCTACGCCGTCGGGCACGGCGCCACCGCCCTCGCCTGCAGCGCCGCGCGATCGAAGGCCGCACGCCCGGCGCGAGCGCTCGGGCTTGATCCGCGGCGGCGACCTCACCCGCTCACGAGGACGCGCGCAACCAGCGCTGGACGTTCGGGTAGGACGCGAGCGGGAGCTGCGCTGGGACGGCGACCATGAGCGGGCAGCGCTCTCCTTTCCCGAGGTCGACGTGTTCAGCCTCGCCGAGACGACGTCTTCACCCCGACCCGTCGAGCCCTGGTGAAGGCGACGAGGGTGACGAAGGCGCCGGCGTCCGCGCTCCACGCGACGAGCGAGTCACCATCGAGCCCGATCGTTCGCGGCCGAGCGTCGCCCGTTCGGAAGTGCCAGCTCCGCGGCCTGCACGTCTCCTGGAGTCGGCGTCGCGCGGGCTCGCACAGCCGCTGAGCGGGCGCACCGTTCCGTCGCCCGTCGTCGAGAACGCGTCGAGAGATTCCGTCGCGCCCTTCGCGATGAACAGGATCCATCGCCCATCCGAGGACACGGTCGCCCCCGAGATGGCGCTTTGCTCCGCGAGGACGTCGAACGTCGTTCCCCCCGGCTCGGCGATCTCGCGGCACGGGCGGCTCGTCTCGCGCCTCGGGGCGCGCTCGACGTCGACGCCCGTGACGCGGCGCGTCTCCCGCTGCCACGGGATGAGAGCAATGTGCTCCCCGCTCGGAGACCAGTAGAAGGCACCGGGCTCACCGAGCACGCTCATCGCGAGAGAGCCGTCCTCGGGCGCAGGGGGGCGTTCGACCCCGCCCCCACATGCCATCCCCACGACGAGCAGCGCCACGCTGGTGCCGAAGCGCCAGTCACACGGCAAGGCACCACGCGGGGTCCGCATGAGCTACCTGTCGTCGGTCCTGCTATTTCGGGTCACGACCAGTGTCGATTTTCGGCTCGGCGGGCGAAAGTTGCTCTGCAGCCGTCCCCGCCGCCCCTCCGGCTCGCTCGCTAGGCCGCGAAGGTGCGACGTGCGAGCACGGTTTCGAGCTTGCCGACGATCGGATCGAGGGTGTTCGGCAGGAGCGGGCGCCCGCGGGCGGCCGCGGTGAGCACGAAGCGCGCGTTATCGACTGAAAAGATCCGGAACACCACCATGCGATTGCTCTCGTCGTGCATCACGACACCGAGCGGCCTCGGCTCGCTGCTCGTCTCGGCCCGATCGGCGAGCATCAGGACCAACGAGGCAGCGCCGACGAGGCGGTCCAGCACCTGCGCGCTCGCGCCGGCGTTCGCGCTGGCCGCGACGGGCAACCCGGCGTCGTCGCTGAGGACTACGGCGGAGAAGCCGCCGGCATCGGAGATTGCGTCGAGCAGCTTCGGCAGGTCGCGGAGACCGACCTTCGCCTGGAGGCTCGAGAGGTCCTGGGCGAGCTTCTCGCGTTCGAGCACCGGCGCGAGCATCGCGCGCAGCGTGGCCACGCTCTCGCCTGCTGCATGCGGCGCGCGCTTCTCCACCGCCGCGAGGTCGGCGCGTGCCCTGCCGAGCTCACCTTCGACCGCGGCCAGCGTTCCGTGCACCCTGCCCAGCTCTCCTTCGAGGGCGGTGACATGGGCCGTACGTTCACCGAGTCGCGTTTCGAGAGACGCCGCCTGGCCCCGCGTCTCGCCGATCGCGCCTTCGAGCCCCGCAGCGCGGGCGGCGGTGACATCGAGCATGCGCGTCAGATCGGCTCGGACTTGGCGCCCGCGTCGGGCGGCAGAGAGCCATCCGGAAGCAAAGAGCAGAGCGGCGGCGACGACGGCGATGGCGACGACAGCGGCGATCATGGGTTGTTCCGTTCGGAGTTGAGGAGGTCCATCGGGCATCCTTCGTTCGCGCGGATCGAGATGACCACGCGTCGCTGCCGGCCATCGGTCTCGGACGCGCCGGCGACCGGCTGGTACGCGCCGAAGCCACGCACGACGATGCGCGTCCGGGTCACGCCCGCCTTCACGAGCTCGGATGCCACGGTGGACGCCCGTGCGTGGCTCATCCAAAGATTGATGTCTTGTCGGCCGCGCGCGTCGGCGTGGCCTTCGACGACGAGGTCGGCGGAGGGATGGGCCAGCAGCCATTCTGCCAGCGTCGCGACCACGGTGCCGGCGTGCGCGTCGAGCGCCGTCGACGACGGAGCAAACGCGAGCTCGATCGGGGCGCAGCTCGTTGCCGCTTCGGTCGCGGACGGGACGACGCGCGCCGCGGGTTCGCTCGCCTCGGTCGCCGCGCTCGCCTCGGTCGCCGAGCTCGCCGCAACGGCGACCGCTCGAACCTCGTCGAGCTCCATGCTCGCAGGCGCCCCGACCGCGTCGTCGTGCGGTGGAGTCGATCGAAGCGCGAGCACCACCAGCGTCGCAGACGCCGCCGTCGCGAGGAGACCAGCAACGCCGAGCGCGGGCGCCACGACGAACGGTGCGTCCTCGAACGGAACGACCGGGGCCGTCACGGCTTGTACCCCATCTGCTCGAGCCTCAAGAGGTTCGCGCGCACGAGCGAGTCACCGGGACGCGCGGCGTCGGCAGCGCAGAACGCTCGATAGGCATCCGCGAAGTGCCTCCGGAGGAGGTGCTCGACCCCTTCATCGTAGAGCTCGGCGAAGCCGCGCGGCGGCGGAAGGGGCTCACGCGTGATGGAGGTCACGTTGTTCGGGGGTGGCACCGACGCCACTTTCTGGACCGTCGACATTGCCGGAGGCCGCATCGACGGGAGCGAGTCCCAGCTTTGGTCGACCTCGGCTGCCATGGCCGGCGGCCGCGACGAGAGGAGTCGCCGCGGGGCTCTCATCTCGTCGTGGATGCGTGCGGCGTCGAGCAAAGCGCTCTCGCACGAGATCTCGAGCGAGCGCGGCTCGCGAATCTCGTGCTCGTCGAACGGCAGGCAGCGAACCACGGCGTCGCTCAGGAACACGAGGCGCCGGAACGCGGCGATCCCCACGCCGCGCTCGTCTCGCGCCGACCACAACGAGCCGGCATCGATGTAGATCGTCCCGCGTCCCGCGACGAGGCCCTGGACCTCCAGGATCACGGAGCGCCTCGACATGCCGGCGAGCTGGACGTAGTCCGCCACCCCGAAAGGCGACGATTCGACATCCTCGTCATCGACGCGAATCTCCTTCATCGGCGTGCTGTGTGCTCGCATGGTGCGCCCCTGCCGACGGCTAGCCGCCGCCTACTTCTTCGGAATGCGGATGATGTTCTCGATGAGCCCCCGTTTCATTCCCGTGAACGTCGCGAGACGATCGAGCCTGTCCTCGGCATACGAGAGGTTGATGATGAGCATGTCGAGGTCGCACGCCTTGAGGAAGCTCGCCGCGTGACGCGCCGCGCTCTCCGCGTCCGCGATCTCCGCTCCGATCGCCTCCACGCCGGAGGTCCGGATGAAGCTCATGACTCCTTCGACCCAGTGAGGCTCCAGGCCGACGCGCACGTGCGCCAGGCCGATGCGCCAGCGCGATGCGAGATAATCCGCGTCGTAGCTGCCGGCCACGAGCGAGCGGAGCCACGCGACGTGCGTCTCGCGAAGCCGGTCGACCCTGCCCTCGATCAGCTTCGCGGTCTCCGGCACCTCGGCGAGCCGCTCGTAGAAGCGAAGCGTGATCTCCGGGCCCTGCTTGTCGATCAGCGGCTTCAGAGCGACGAGGTTCTGGACGTCGGTAGCCGTCAGCCCCACGAAGTCCTTCAGGCGCTCGAAGAGCACCGCAGGCAGCTCGGTCGTCATCAGAGCACCTTGCGGATGTCGTCGGCCGCGCGGCGCATGTCGAGGAAGAGGAGACCGAGCTTCGCCTGCTTGCTGGCGAGCGCGAGCAGGAGCGTGCCGGAGCCGGACGAGAGCATCACCGCGTAGCCGTTCTCGCCGCGCACGAGCACTTCCTGCACCGTTCCGCGTTCGAGCTCGCTCGCGGCGCGCGCGCCGAGGCTGGAGAGCGTCGCGCTCATCCCGGCGACGCGCGTGTCGTCGACATGCTGCGGAAGCGCGCTCGCGATCATCAAGCCGTCTTCGGAGATGAGCGCGCTGGCTTCGACGTCAGGAGAACCGGTCTGCAGGCCGCGCAAGATCCGGTTGAGGTTGTCGACGCGGGACATTCGAGCTCCTTGAGGTCCCCCCCCAATCGTTGTGGTGTCGGGGACGCCCCATTGCACTCCATGTGCCGACCGCGTGGAGGAGCGCCGCGCGAGCAGCCATCACGCATTTTTCCAGCGTGTCGCCGTGAGCCACCGCATCCGGGAACGGTGTGTGCTGCCGCCTCGCGGCCCCGTCCGTTCGCGCAGGAGCTGCGCCGCTGCGCATGCCATGCAGCCCGTACGGGAGCCGCTCTTGGCGAACGCGCGCTACCTCAGAGCGACTCGACGAACGCGCGAAGCCGCATCTGATCGGTCGCCGAGAGCTTCTCGTAGGCGAGCCTCGACTTGGCCGCTTCACCGTCGTGCCAAAGGATCGCCTCGTCGATGCTCCGCGCGCGGCCGTCGTGCAGAAGGAAGCGCGTGCCGTTGACCACGGGAACGAGGCCGAGCCCCCAGAGCGGAGGCGTTCGCCACTCCCGCTCTCCTGCGTCCCCTTCCTTCCGATGGTCGGCGAGACGGTCACCGAGATCGTGGAGCAGCAGATCCGTGTAGGGCCAGATGAGCTGGTTCGCGAGCTCGGGCTCCGCTGCGTCTGCACGCGTTCGGAAGGAAGGACGGTGACAAGACGCGCACCCGACGCTCGTGAAGAGAGCCTTGCCTTGCAGGACCTCCGTCGTGTCGCCGCCTCGTCGCGTGGGGACCCCGAGGAGCCGCATGTAGGCCACCGTCACCGTGAGACGTGACGCGTTGAGCTCGGGGCTGCCGCCGTTCGGCGCCGCGCGGCACGCGCTCTGTGCGCCTGGACAGTTCGTCTCGGGGAAGCGCGACGACGTGATGCCGATGTCCTCGGAGAAAGCACCCGCTGTCTGGGACTCGACGGACGGATGCATCGCCTTCCACCCGAAGCGACCGACACGAGCGGAGCCACCTTCCTGGACCCAGTGCACGCGACCGGAGATGCCGTCGCCGTTCTCGTCGTTCGGATCTGCGCCCGCGACCACGTCGGCGTCCGAGATCGCCTCGAGGAGCCCCTGGCCGACGATCTGCGGCGCGATCCGCGGCGAGATCCGCAGGTCCGCACCGAAGGGACCGAAGGAGGGATTCGCGATCTCGTATGTCGCCCCGAGGAGAGAGACCGTCGTCCCATCCGCCCGCGCATGGTCGACCGGCACGTCGGTGCGCACCGGGGTCCCCTCGCCGGGCACACCGCCGATGCCAAAAGGTTGGAGCTGGCTCCCGTAGTTTGGATCGGGAACGTTGTTCGGACCGAGCCCGATCCGGAGGAGCACCGTGCCGAGGCTGCCGCGTCCGTTACGGGCGTGACACCCGAGGCAGGTGTCGGCGTGGAACGTCGGGCCGAGCCCGTCGGCCTCGGGTCTCCCTGGAGCCACGACCCACGGGAGCTGGAAGAACTGGAGGCCGGCTTCGAACTCGCCCCGACGAGCGAGCGAGAGGTTTGCGGCCTGGATCGTGAACGCGCCGACGCCGACGTTGTCCGTCGTCGTCTCCCCACCGGGCGCGAGCTCGCCATCTTCGAGCACCGCGATGCCGGAGTCGGGAGCGGTGTCCGCATCGCCTCGTCCACCGTCGGCGATCGGCGCCGCCGCATCGGACACGGACACATCCGCCAGCGCCCCGGCGTCATGAGGCGACGGAGCGGTCAGGACTGCATCGTCCCCACAGGCCGCGAAGAGGAGTGCTGAGGACAATCCCCCGACGAGGATGCGCGTTCTCATGATGGTGCTACCGGGTCTCGACGATCAGGGGAGCGGGTAGACGAGGCGGGGCGTCGTGTACGCCCACGCGTTCAAGACCGTCGTGCCGCCGCCGAGCGATCCCTGGAAGCTCCAGCCCCAGCCGAAGAGCTTCTGCTCGGTCGTCCGCGCGAATCCGGGCCCGCCGGCGCCGACCTCGAGCTCGAGGAGCACGAACGACGGCTTGTCGGCGGCGGGGACGAAGATCGGGGAGGCGACGAGGCGGTTGGCGAGATCGCGATCTCCCGTTGCGGTGAGCCCCTGCCCGAGCTGACCGAGGCCTCCCAGCCCCCACGCGTGGCCGTTGCCGTCGCGATCGAGCGCGAGGCTGACGAAGCCGTCGGCGGCGATGCTCTCGATGTTGGCGAGCGGCACGGCAGCCACGCCATCGGCGGCGACCGAGACGAGGACCGTGGTCGGAGTGAGCACCGTCGTCGTCGTCCCGTTGCCGACCTGTCCGTTGTTGTTCTGGCCCCACGCGGCGACGGTGCCGTCCGGCTTGCGCACGAGGACCGTGAAGTTCGCGCTCGCGACCGAAGCGGCGGCGAGACCGGGGACCTCGGTCGGAACGGCGTGCACGTTGGTGTCGCTCGTGCCGTCGCCGAGCTGGCCGTACTGGTTGCTGCCCCAGACGAAGACCTTGCCGTCACCGGTGAGCGCGACCGAGTGCTGCGCGCCGGCGCCGAGCGCGATCACGTTGGTCAGCCCTTGCACCGGAGTGGGCGTGCTCGTGCTCGAGATCCCGGTGACGCCTAGCTGGCCGTTTGCATTGCTTCCGAACGCGACGACGGTGCCATCCGCGCGGAGGACGAGCGAGTGTTCGAAGCCGGCGGCGATCGCGACCGCATCGGAGATCCCGGGCACCGTCGCCGGCGTGCGTCCGCACGGTGCATTGGCTTTCGCACCGCAGTCGGCGGGCGTCGCGTAGCCGAGCTGACCGTTCGCGTTGCTGCCCCAGGTCCGGACGGTGCCGTCCGTCGCGAGCGCGATCATGAACGTCTGACGCGTCACGATCGAGACGAGGTCGGCGGCCGCCTGCTGGTACATCGGCGGGACCACGACCGTCTCGTCGGCGCTCCACGTGCCGGTGAGCGTGCCGTTACCGAGCTGACCGAGCTCGTTGCGCCCCCAGGTGAAGAGCTTGCCGTCCGCGAGCATCGCGGCCTGCGAGTTCCCGGCGGAGATGCGGTGACCGAACCAAGCCGACCGCGTGCTCTTCGTCTGCTTCCCGCTGGCATCGACGGCGGTGACCTCGACGGTGTTCTTTCCCGGTGCCGGTACGAACGTGAACGAGAAGCTGCCGTCCGCAGCGACGGGCACGGTGATCGGTGCGCCCGAGCCGACCACGTAGGAGAGCTTCGTCACGCCGACGTCGTCGGTCGCGATCCCGGTCACCTCGAAGCGACGCTCGGCGATCGCCACGTCCTCGCGTGGCGTCAGGATCGTCAGCGCCGGCGCCTCGAGATCCATGGCGCCCGCCTCGCCTCCGCCATCCGGATCGTTCGTCGCGCCTGCGTCGGCCGGCGGCGACTCGCTCGCGGCGTCGCCCTTCGTCGTCGGATCCGTCGGAGAGGTCGAGACGCCCTCGGCGTCATCGTTACCGCATGCGACGAGGCCACCCACACAAGCAAGAGAGCCGAGGAGCACACCGACGATCGACGCTGTTCGCATGGGTCGCCCTTGTAGTGATGTTGAAAATCGTTTTCAATACGGTCTGCGAATTTCTGCGCCGATTTGCGCCCATGCTCGCGCTTGATGCGCCTCGCTAGGATTCGTCGGGACGTAGCTCGCTCCCGTCCGCGAGGAGGCGGCGCGCGTGTTCGAACACGCGAACGTCGTCGCGTCGCTGCTTCGGCGTTCGCTTCGACTCAGCGGCCAGCGGCAGACGCATCCGCTGCACGCCTTCGAGATGGTCACGATGACGTCCGAGGTACGCCCAGTAGAGCGGCGGCAGCGGGCATGTGGTCTTCGGGTCGAAGCGGCAGCCTTCGCAGAAGTCACTCATCGCGTGGATGTACGCCGAGCCTGCGACGTAGGGCTTCGTCGTCAACAGCTCGCCCACGCCGAAGCAACCCATCCCGTGCACGTTCGGCTCGACGACCCAGTCGTAGGCGTCGACATAGGCAACCCAGAACCAGTCCGTCAGCTCGCGCGGCGCAACGTCGAGGAGCATCGCGATGTTCGAGAGGACCATCAAGCGAGTGATGTGGTGGGTGTAGCCGTCGTCCCAGACCGACTTCACGACCTGATCGAGACAGTTCATTCCGGAGGGCGCACCCCAATACGCGGGAGGGAGCGGCTCGTCGGCCCCGAGCGCCGAGACGAGCGAGCCGCCGTCGCCGCCTCGGCCGCGCTTCCACGCCCGGCCGGTCCACGTCTTCCAGCCGCCGTCACCGGGCGCACGCGCCGCGCGTTGCCTCTCTCCCGCGATCCGGCGGAAGCCGTCCGTGGCCTCGTGAACGTGCCGCATGTACTCGCGCCATCCGAGCACCTGGCGGATGAAGCCCTCCTTGCTCGAGAGCGGCAGCGTCTTCATCGCAGCGACGTCCGCGACCACGCGCGCCGGTGGGAGGCGCAGCAGGTTCAACAGAGGCGAGATGCGGGTGTGGAAGAGACCGCGTGAAATGGTCGACATCGCGTCTTCGAACGGACCGAAGCTGGGCAGACAAGATCGCTTCGCCCACCGCCATGTGCGCTCGGCGTCCTTCAGTGTCGCCGGAAGCGCCTCCGGCTTCAGCTTCCCGGGATGGCGTGACATCCGCTCGTCGACGAGGTCGCAGACCTCGCGCGTGATCTCGTCCGGCTCGAATCGCGGCGGCGAAGGCGCCGGGGGCGTGCCGTGCCACGCGCGGCGATTCTCGACGTCGAAGCTGAAACGACCGCCGACCGGCTTGCCCTTCTCCATGAGCACGCCGAGCTCGCGCCGGACGTGACGGTAGAACGCGTCCATCCGCCACGGCGGACCGCTCTGGCTGGCGTCGAAGTCCGACCTCGACGTGAGCCACCCCTCGTGAGGCACCTCCTGGAGCTCACCGGAGGCGACGAGAGGCGCGAGCTCGACGCGCAGCTCGCGCTCCGCAGGACGCATCATGCGAAGGGGACCGGTCTCTTGCACGACCGAGGCGACTGCCTCCGCATAGGACCCTGCCACGACATGGCGGACGTCAATGCCGCGCCCCGCCTGCTCGAGCGCGAAGTGCCGGAGGTTCGCGAGCACGAGCGCGAGCTTCTGCTTGTGGTACGGACGTCGCGCGGCCTTCTCGGGACACTCGACGACCACGATGCCGAGCGTCCGTGGGTCCTCTCGCGAGAGCGGGCCCACCTCCGCACTGAGTTGATCGTACGAGACGAAGACCCACCGGCGAGCCACCTTGCTCGGGCGATGCTGGGCGAGCGCGCGCCGGAACAAGCTCATGCGGAGAGCCTAGCCCCCACAGCTCGGACCACCGCCATCGAACGGCGTGCACGCGCGGTCGATGGCGATGCGATCGATCGCGTCGGCGGAGCCGGACGAAACTCGCGTCACCGTTCCGCCCGCTGCGGTCCAATCCGAGCGCGGTTGGACTAGGATGCCGCGCATGTACTACGCGACCTTCGGTCAGATGAAGAAGATGCTCGGTCAGCTCGACAAGTGGCTCGATGCCGCGACGGCATTCGCGCAGACGAAGTCGTTCGACCCGAACGCCTTCCTCGAGTTCCGCCTCGCCCCGGATCAGTTCGCGTTCGCGCGGCAAGTGCAGCTCACGTGCGATACCGCGAAGCTCGCGGCCTCGCGGCTCTCCGGCAAGGAGGCGCCGTCACATCCCGACACGGAGAAGACGGTCGACGAGCTCCGCGCGCGGATCCGCTCCGTGATCGAGTATCTCGACGGCTTCTCGGAGAAGGACTTCGAGCAGGCCGCGACGCAGTCGATCACCCAGCCGCGCTGGGAGGGGAAGGTGATGACGGGCGCCGACTACTTCCTCGAGCACGCGATGCCGAACTTCTTCTTCCACCTCGCGCACGCCTACGCCATCCTCCGCCACAACGGCGTGAACATCGGCAAGCGCGACTACCTCGGCGCGCTCTCGCAGCGGATGCCCTGACCGACGACCTGCGCGAGGCGGGGGTCGCCGTACACCCCGCCTCGGGCGATCGTCGCTGGACGGCGACGATGTCAACCATCGTCGCCCTGCCCCTACGATCAGGGAGCTGACCCGTGCGGACAGTACCGCGGCATCCCTGACGCCGACACTCTCGTCCTGCTCGCTCCCACGGAGAGGCAGGTCATGGCGACACTGGATCGACGCAACGGGCACCTCGTCGTGCGGGTGGTCTACGATGGGCCATCGGGCGCGGGCAAGAGCTCGAACCTGAAGCAGCTCGTGCAGACGTTCTCGCCTCAGCGGCGCGGCGAGCTGTTCTCGCCTGGCCCGGTCGACGAGGCCACGACGTACTTCGACTGGCTCTACCTCAACGGCGGTGTCGTCGGCGGCTACCCGCTCCGCGCACAGCTCGTGACGACGCCCGGGCGAGGTGCGTTATCGCGTCGTCGATGGCAGCTCGTGGAAGATGCCGACGTGATCGTCTTCGTTTGCGAGAGCATCGCGGGACCTGCGATGCGGGAGGCGAAGCTGTCGCTCGACCTGCTGCGTGCGCGACTCGCGGAAAAGTCGCTCGTCCCGCAGATCATCGTGCAAGCCAACAAGCAGGACCTGCCGGCTGCCTTGTCGCCCGCAGCGGTGGCGACTGCGCTCGGCTTGGCCACCGATCACGAGGTCATCGCAACCAGCGCGCGAGAGGGAAGCGGCGTCCGCGAGACCGTCGTTCGAGCGATCCGCGGAGCCGCGTCGCTCGCCGAACGACGCATCGTCGCGCGTGGGGCCGACGCGCTGCGCGACACCGAGGACGGCTCGGACCTGCTCGCACGCCTCGATGGCTCCGCGCTCCTGCGCTCGCTTGCGGGTCCCGATGACGAGATTCCGCCATTCCCCGACGAGGATGTAGCGAACGGGTGGGTGTGGCCGGATCGCTCCGGTCGAAGGCAGCTCCGCACGCTCGGACGAGCTCTCGCAGCAGGTGAGATCGCACGCGAACATGCGGGAGCCGACGAGCTCGCATTCCGGGCGGGGCCGCTGCGCCTCACGACCTCGCGCGCGTTCCGTCGGGACGACGTCGACGCTGCACGCGCCGAGCTCGACGCGCGCGCCCGGGCGTGTGTCCGTTCGGGCGCCGAGCACGTGGCCGAGACGACGCTCGTGCTCGCCGGATCGCCGGGGTCTCCGATCTGGCTCTGGACGATCATCGATGCGGGCGCCCCAGCCCCGCTCACGCGCTCGGGAGGAATCGCGTCATGAGCAGCAACGGACAGCAGATGATGGTGACACGAGACGATGCCGAGCGTCTCGACCGCGGCCTGATCGGATGGCTCCGGCGCCTCCTCGCGGGCAGGGAGCTCGATGCGCTTCGAGCCCGCCTCGCCTCGTTGTCGAGCGAGGCGCTCGTGGCCGCCGACGAGGCCAAGACCAGCCGAGCCCAGCTCGAGGAACGGATCGCGGCCACATCAAAGCAGCTCGATGCCGAGCGGCTACGATGCCAGGACCTCGAGCAGCGGCTCGCCGCATCCTTCGCGACGCTTCCCGTCGATGAAGACACGCTCCTCTCCCCCTTGCGCCTCGAAATCGAGCAGCGCGCGAGAGAGCAAGCAGAGCTCGAGCGGACCATCGGCCGGAAGGAGAGCGAACGCCGCGAGGCGGCAGCGAAGCTCGTGAAGGCGCAGAGCGACGCCGACGCGCTCGAGAAGAAGCTCCAGAAGTCGGCGACTGCGCTGAGCGCAGCCGAGGCGCGCATCACGAGCGCCGAGGAGCGGGCCCGGCAGGCAGAGACCCGAGCCGCCGACGCGACGAGGCAGGCTCAGGTTCGCTCCCGGGACGACGGCCGTGAGGTCATCGACCTCCGCGACGAGGTCGAACGTCTGAAGCAGCGCACCACCGAGCTCGCCGCCGCCAACGTGGTCCTCACGAGGCAGCGAAACGCCGAGGTTAACGGGCGCGACGAGTCGATCGCGAGCCTGGAAGCGCGCCTCGTGGAAGCCCTCGCTGCTCAGCTCACCGACGCTCCAGCCCTCGAACGCGCGCTACGCGACCGCGATGCCATCATCGAGGAGCTCGAGCTTGCGCTCACGCAGCAGCGAACGAACGAGCGCGGCAGCTGTGCGAAGAAAGATAGCATGAGCTAACATCGGCAGGACAGTGCAGGGTTCCTCTCCGCTGGCATCGGGATGCGAGGCGTCACGGGGAATCCACATCTCCAACACGAAATGCGCGAGACAACGTCGGACGAGCAGCTCATCGGCATCGCCGACGGGGATCTGCGGCTCGTGGAGATCGACGAACGCCTGGGTGAGCTCCTCGGTGCCCGGGATCTCGGGGCGCGCTCGCTCCTCGAGGTGCTGCCACCGTCGATCCGTCCGCTCCTGAGGCTCACGGTACGCCGCATCACGCGCGAGGTGGTCCTGCCGGTCAGAGATCGCGGCGATGTGCTCGTGGCGCGGGCGGCGATCGTCGGCGACGAGACGTGGCTCCTGCTCTTCGAGCGAAGCGCGCGCCGCTCGCGACCGCGTAGTCGGTCGCCGCGCATCGTCGGCCGCCAGCGCGAGCTCGCCGCGATCGACGACTACCTCGCGGAGCCGGGCGATTCGATTCTCTACCTCCAGGGCCCTCTCGGGATCGGGAAGACCGCGCTCCTCTCCGCCCTCGCCGTGCGGTGCGACGAGCTTGGCTGCCCGCGCTTCTGGATCGACGCGCGAACGATCCCGCCGACACCGGAGGCGGTCGCTCACGTGATCACGGGCGGGCCGATCAGTCACCGTCCGCTCGAACGCCTCCACGCCGCTCACGAGCTCGGCACGCGGGGGTGGGTCATCGTCATCGACAACTTCGATGCATGGCAGGACCAGGCGGGCCATACCGGCGAGCGACCATGTGCACACCTGCCACCCGAGTGCCGGATCGTGGTCGCGGCCCGCCGCGCGCCGAATCCCCTCTGGTGGAGCGCGGCGATGCGCGCACCGCGGACGATACGGCTCGCGGTGCTCGGGGATGCGGACGCCGCCGAGCTCGGTGCAAGCCTCGGGATCCCGCCCGAGCAGGCGAGCGAAGCCTCACGACGGGCCGCGGGCCACCCGCTGTGCATCGTGGCGATGGCGAGCGCGCTCCGCGCGGGCGCACCGCTCGCGCATACGGCGCCGCCCCTGGATCTCGAGCTCGCCAGCGTGGGCCCGCGCGAGGTCCTCGAGGCAGCCGCGGTCCCCTCGCGCATCACCGAAGACGTGCTGGAGGCCCTCCTCGACGACGCCGATCCCGCCGCCGCCTTCGACCTCCTCACCACAGTGGCCGTTCCGGACCGTAGCGGCTTCGGGCTCCGAATGCCCGTCGTCGTTCGTGACACGTTGACGCGTCGCATCCGCGAGCGCAACCCCAGCCGCCACGCGGAGCTGCAGCAACGCCTCGCGTTCCACGTCGGATCGCAGCTCGAGGCGGGAAGCCCACTGCATCTCGTTCCAATCATCGAGGACTTCTTCGATTCGCTCGACGACCAGCTCCCCATCCAGCGCGTCCTCGGCTCGCGTCTCGACGGGCTGCCCTCGATCCGGCCAGCGTGGCCCAACGACCTGCCGGCCGTCACGGCGGCAGCCCGCGCGCTCGGCGACGAGCGCGTCGCCAAGACGATCCTCGCCCGCACCCACGCGGGGTTCGCGACCACGTACATCGGCGAAGGACCGACCGGCATCGAGGTGCTCTGTCAGTACGCGACCATCACGCCGGCCTCCGCCGCGAAGCTCGCCGAGGTACGCGACGACTCCGAGCTCGGCGCGGCGCTGGAGGTGCTCCGGCGTCGAATCACCCTCGCCGCACGCGAGTCTGCGCTCGTCATCCTGGCGTGGTGCGCCCGTGACGTCGCTCGCGGGCATTGGGGTCCACCATCTCAGGCGATGCTCCGCCATCTCCTCACGACTCTGATGAGCAAGCCGCAAGCCGCGGCGAACGTGCTGATCCTCCCGAACGAGGACTTTCCCCTCCCAATGCTGGCCAGAGGCACACCCGACGGCCCATTCGTCGTGGGGCGGCACTCCGTCCTGTTTCGGGACCTCCGTGGGATGACCGCCACCACCATGCTGATCGACCTCCTGCGCTCGAACGAATCGCGCCCGCCGCTGCGCTTACCGGAGGCGGTCTTGCCGACCGCAACCATCACTGCCGAGACGGTGCGCGAGGCGCTCATGCTCGTCGATCGCCCCGAACGTCTCATCAGGAGCCAGCTCCTCTCGCTTCGGACGATCGAGCTCGAGGTCGGCGGCGACTCGACCGAAACGGCGACGACGATGATGAAAGCGCTCGCGCTGGAGCGCCTCCTCCGCGAGACCGTCGCCTCGCTCGGAACCGGCCGCGGAGAGGCGAAGCAGCGCGAGGCGCTCGTTGCGGTATTCTTCGTCCGAGAGAGCAAGCACGAGACGATCGCCGCCGAGCTGGGGATGCCGTACAGCACGTTCCGCCGGTGCCTGGCGCGGGGGATCGAGCGTGTCGCCGAGCTGCTGCGGATCCGCGAAGAAGCCGTGCGTCGAACAGCAGGTGGGCAGCGCTGAGCAGCGAAGAGCCAGCGGTTTGCCTGGCCAGGGAGCCTGGCTCCGTGCCTTAACTGGGCGCTCGATTTTGGGGCGGAGGGAGAAAGAGCAAGCCGACGTGGTCAGCTGGCATGCCGTAGCGCTCCACTTCGCCGACCGTGGCCAAGCCTGTGCCCTCCTCGATCGCGACGCCCGCATCCAGATGTTCAGCGCCTCGCTCGAGGCCCTGCTCGGCTGGCCGCGCGAGCACGTGGAGGGGCGTTCGTGGATCGAGGCCCTCGCCCCGACCTCGCACGCCGCGCTCTTGAGAGCACGGCTCGATCGAGCGCTCTCGGGGACCCTGCGCGCGTTCGATTGCGAGGCACGCACGCCGGAGGACGCTCGCTTCAACCTGCGCCTCGAAGCATCACTCGTCGGCCGCAACTCCGAGCAGAGCCTGCTGCTGACGGTGACCTCGGCCCAGCCCCTGGAATCTCAGGGGCTGCGCGAGCTGGAGGACATGGACTACGAGATCGCATCGTCGGTCTCCGACTTCGGACGATTGCTGAGCATCAAGACGCCCACGGGACTGACCCGCTCGGACGTCGCGTCGCACGAGCGCTGCTACTCCGTGATCCACGGTCAACCCGATCCCTGCCCGGACTGCCCGGCGCTGCAGCGAGGCGCCGATGCCTGGCCGCGCACGGTGGCTCGCCGGCTCGGCGGACGGGACGACGTCTACGAGGTCGTGACGGCCGATGCCCAGGACGACCGCATACGTATGCGGTTGCGTCGAATCTCGGAACACACGCTCGGCGCGATCCACGAGTCGAAGGTGCGCTCCCTCGCAGACGCCGCACAGCTCTCCGAGCGCGAACGCGCGGTGCTCACCTATCTGCTCATGGGCCGCTCACTCGCCGACATCGGGACGATCCTCGGCATCAGCACACGCACCGTGAAGTTCCACCAGGCCAACGTCCTCGAGAAGCTCGGTGCCGACTCACGCGCCGACCTCGTTCGTCTCGTCACCTGAGCCGAGTGCACGGCGCCCACCACGCCGACCGGCGTCACGTGAATCGCCCTGGTCGGTCGACTGCGCTGTCCGCCGAGCGAGGCCTGCCTGATCGGTCGGGCCGTTAACCTTCCTCGCGCGCTCTGATGGGGTGGCGCGATGGACTGGAAGGCCATCGCGGAGCTCCTCGCCGACCGCACTCCGCCCACGATCGTGATCGATCGTGCGCTCCACGTGCTCATGCTCGACGAGCGCCTCGCGCTCCTCCTCGGCCTCGACCGCCCCGATACCCTCGGAGCGCGCCTCGAGACAGTATCGGGCATGGCGCCTCTACGACCATTCGCTGTCGGCGCCCTCGAGAGCGCCGTGGTCGGGGGAGAGTGTACCGTCGTGACGCCCGGAGGACGCCATGTCGACCTCACGGTGGAGGCCGTGCGTGCCGGAACGGGAGCGGAGGCGGCCGCAATGCTGGTCGTTCCTTCCGCCGTCGAGCGCTCTCGCGGCCACCGGAATGCTCCGGACGTCGTGGCCTTCGAGTACGAGATCCACGAGAGCCTCATGCCCTTCGGCCATCTCCGCCGCCTGGCGGTCGATGACGAGGTGAGGCACTACTGGCTCGCCGACGCGCCTCGGTGCCACGAGGTGCTCCACGGGTGCTCGACTCCGTGCGCCGACTGTCCGGCGCTCCGCCTCCACCAGCCATTCCCGGTGACGGTCCGCGATCGGCGGCCAGCACCATACGAGCTGCTCCACGCCGAGCGTCGCGCCGGACGGGTACGCATCTCCGTCGGCCGGGTCCGTGAAGAGGATCTCGCGATGGTGCACCGCTCCAGACTGAGCGAAGCGATCGAGACTGCACGGCTCTCCGCCTTCGAACGCGCCGCGCTCAGCCACCTCGGTGAGTCCGCCGTTGCCACGGCCGCGGCGCTTGGAACCTCGCCCGCGCACATCAGACAGCACCAGGCAGAGGCGCTCCGAAAGCTCGGCGCGAGTGGACGCGCCGACGTGCTCTGCCTCCTGCTCTGAGCCCGCCGCACGCACATGTGCGAGGCACCGCGTCCAGGTCCACCTGACTCATCAGACAGGATGGGCGGATGATCGGCCAGTATCGAATGCGCTAGTTCACACGGAGACTCGCCATCGACAGCGATGGCCGATCGTCCGAGCGAGCTCTCGAAATACAAGCCGGCGCTGGCCGCGCTCGCCGATCGCGTGCTCGCCGTCGACATCCGCGCGTACGAGTCGATGCATCCGGATCGGCTTGCGTCGGAGCTGCAGCCGGTCGTGTCCGAGCTCCTCGCGGCCGCCAACGCGCTCGTCGCAGACCTCCTGGTCGCGCACTCGTCTGAGGTCGACATGCGCCCGGCCGAGAGCGACGTCCTGTCGGCGCCGTACACGGCGTTCGAGCTCGCGATCGACGCCGCGATCGCGGCGCAGTCGACGTCATCGCTCCAGGCGGTCGGCGACATCGCCTTCCTCGCGCACCTCGAGCTTCGCCAGCGGGCCGATCGCCTCGGGCGGGTGACGGCGTGCCGGAGCGCCTTCGCAATCGTGGGCGAATGCGATAGCGCGCTCCGCCGGATCCGGAAGGCCTTGACCTCGATCGACGTCGCCTTCGCACGCGCCGGTCTCGGTGAGACGACCTTCGACTTCGCCTCGGAGCTGGAGGTCTCTCTCCGCGTTCGACGTGCTTGTGCGAAGCTCCGCACACGCGTTCTGTCCGGCGGCGAGCCGACGCCGGAGACGCTTCATGCGCGCCTGCGGTCGGCGGGGACCGCCATCGCGATGCTCGTGGGCTGGGAGGTGTACCCGAGCCTACGCGTGCGCGATCGGCTGCAGCTCCGTGACATCCAGCGTCGCATCCTCGAGTGGCTGCGCCATGACAAGGACCCGACGGCAGGCTTGCGCCTGTGGCAGGACCTCGTGGCGTTCATCCGGATGCTCACGCAGGTGAACCGGCGTCAGGAGCTCGTCGAGCACGATGCGCGGATCACTGGCGAGCTCCGAAGACGACTCTCCGGCGTCGAGGGCGAGTCGCTGTCGGACGCGACGCTCGCGCTGCTCGCATCGCTCGAGGGCCTCGACGACGAGGTCGACCGCCTGCTCGCCTCCGCGAACCGAGCGCGACGAGACGTCTGGAGCGCGCCACTCGAGAGGCTGACGAGAGGCTTCACGCCCGCGGGGGACACGCGATGAGGACGGAGCCTTTGCCGCTCGACGCACTTCGCTCGGTCGCCGAGCGCGGCTGCACCGGTGAGTTCATCTGCGCCTCCCCGACCGTCGAGGTGCACGTCTATCTACAGCGCGGGCGCATCGCCTGGGCGACCGACTCGGAGCATCCGTTCGTCTTCACACGTCAGCTCCAGAAGACGGCGCAGATCGATCCGGAGTCGTTTCGCGACATCCTCGACTCGTGCCGCCGCGAGAAGCGCCCGCTCGGCGAGACCCTCGTCAGCTGGGGCGTGGCGACCTGGGACGAAGTCAAGGACGCGCTCCGGCACCAGATCGAGCTCGCTCTCGACGTCCTCCACCATGGAGGTCCGGCGCAGACGTTATTCCTCGATCGGACGGAGCAGTTCGCGCAGTACGAGTCGGGGCTCACGTTCGACCTCGCCGAGCTGCTCGGAGATCGCGACGCAGCCCACGCGCCCTCGCAGGGCTCCGAGGCGCCGCGCCCATCCGACGGATCCATGTCGATCCCCGAAGGGACTCGTTCCGTCGGTCCGGTGTCGCTCCCGAGCGGAGGGCAGCATGCACGCCGGCTGCTCGACGCGGTCGACGGGATGCTCTGGGCCGAGCATCTCGAAGGTACGACGGTGATCGAGGCCGCGCCGGAGCCGTCCGAGCGACCGCGCTTCGCCCCGGAGATCGTCGAACGCACGGTGCTCGACGGCGCCGAGGTCGTCGCCCTTCGCGCGCCGGAGGGCACCCTCGCGGGAGCGCTGCTTTCGTCGTCTTCCTCGCTGTGGTGCCGGCTGACACCGGAGGCGACGGTCGGCCTCGCCATCTCTGCACTGGCGGCGTTCACGGGTACCGGCACTCCAGCGAGCGACTCCACCAACGCGCACCTCGAGCGCGGCCCTGTCTGGGTCATCGGCGGAGACACACCGATCACGACCGCGCTCCAGGACTTCCTGGGTCGCGCGCCGGAGACGCTCGCTACGCTGCTCACCGACGTCGACAACGGCGGGTGGTCATGCGGCGCTGGGGGCGCGCTCGCGCCCGAGTACGCGCTCGAGATCGTGCGCCGGCGTGCGCACGTCCTCGCCGCGCGGACGCCCTTCCCTGCTGCCGCTCGTCCAGAGGACTCGGACGACGTCGGGTTCCGTTTCCGCACCCTGGTCACCCGCGAGCGGAGCGTCTGGTGCTTCGGCGCGGAGCTCGGCACCCGTCCACGCACGATCCTCTGGCTCCTGTTGCATCGACGAAGCTCGCAGGGGCTCGGTTGGGCTTACCTCACGTCTCTCAGCAGGCAGCTGATGCACCTCCGCGGGTGGCGAAGTGGCTGACGCCGCGCCCGTCCTCCGCCTCCGCGGCTTCGGTCTCGCCTTCAACGGCACACCGGTGCTCGCCGACGTCGACCTCGCGCTCGCCGCGACCGGGCTCGTCGTCCTCGTGGGGCCCGCCGGCTCGGGGAAGTCGGCGCTGCTCCGCACGCTCGCGGGTGTCAACGATGCCCACCCTTCCCTCGCGACATGGGGGATCGCCGAGCTGGAGGGCACGCCACTGCGCGAGCACCGCGCGCCCCCCTCGAGGCGGGGCATCGGGCTGGTGCTGCAGCACTCGCGCTTCTTCATGAGCACCGTGCGCGAGAACCTCGTTTCCGCGCTGCCGAACCGCGCCCGCCTCGAGCGTGCTGCTCAGACGGCGATCGCGCGCTCTCTCCTGTTGGACAGCGGACTCCCCGCGCTCGCCGACATGCTCGAGACCGAGGTGGTCACGCTTCCACAGCCGGTGCAGCGGATGCTCGCCATCGTCCGTGCGACCGCCGGCGACCCGCTCGTCCTCCTCGCCGACGAGCCTACGAGCGGACTCGACGACGAGGCAGCGATCGACGTCATCGCGCTGCTCCGAGGTCAGGCGAGGTCCCGGGCCGTCCTCTTCATCACGCACAACCGGCGCCACGCGCTCGCGGCTGGCGGAGTGACGTGCCTTCTCGCCGGAGGAAGGATCGTCGAACGCACTCCGACGGCTCGCTTCTTCCTCGAGGCCGAGACCGACCTCGGCCGTCGCTTCGTCGCTACCGGGAGCTGTCCGCTCCCCAGTCCGGGCGCGCGCGAAGCGGACCTCGACGAGCATTCGCCGAGACCACCCCCGCTTCCGGCGAGCGCGCTACGCGCGACCGATCGAAAGCGCTGCCCGCGCGGCTTCTTCTGGGTCATCCCGGAGCGTCTCGGAGGACTTCCTCGCCCCGGGATCGTGGCCGAGCTCGAGGACGACCTCGAGGGGCTGCGACAGCTCGGGATCGACGTGCTCGTCACGCTCGAGGAGAACGTCACCGTGTCGGCAACCCGACTCGGAGAGCTCGGGATCGCGTCGATTCACTTCCCCGTCCCGGACATGGGCGCACCGCCGATCGAGCCCGCTGCCAATCTCTGCGCCCACGTCCACGCGCTGATGACCGCCGGCAAAGTGGTCGCGTTCCACTGCCTGGCGGGGCTCGGGCGTACCGGAACGCTGCTCGCGTCGCAGCTCGTGTGGAACGGCGACTCCGCCATTCGAGCGATCGAGCGCGTCCGCCAGATCAACCCGCGGTGCATCCAGTCGGACGAGCAGGTCGCATTCCTGCGCGCGTTCGAGGCGACAGCCTGCCCTCCGAAATCCGTTCCGCCACCAACCCCCGCAGCACCCATCGATAGAAGGAGTCCATCGAATGTCGCTTGATACTGCTCTCGCCAAGGCCCAGCAGTCTCTCCCCGAGTGCGTGGCCGCAGGCTACGTCGATATGAGCACCGGCATGCTCCTCGGCGTGAAGACCGTCGACTCACATCCACAGGAGGTCCTCGACCTCGTTGCTGCGGCCACCGCCGATCTGTTCCAGGGCCAGAGCGTCACGGCGATCGAGAAGCTGTTCCGCCGCTCGCGAGGGCACGCGGAGGACGGGAGTCACTATTTCAAGGAGATCATCGTCTTCAGTGAGAACCTGCTGCACGTCTTCATCCGCTCTAAGAAGCAGCGTGATCAATCCGCAGTCTTCGTCTGCCGTGGCTCCGCCAACATCGGAATGGTGATCGCGAAATCGCGCGCGGCGCTCGGCGAAATCGAGAACGCAGTCTGAATCCGAAAGAAGAGGGAGGATAGACATGGCCAGCACACAGGAACTCTGCAAGACGACGCTCGAGAAGGTGGATGACTGCCTCGCCGTTGGCGTTGTCGATCTGAACACCGGCATGCTCATGGGCGTCCACCACGTGGTGCCCTACTTCACGCAGGCCTACCTGGATGCGGTCGCGGCGGCCGCCGTCGAGATGTTCAGGGGCAAGACGGTACGGCGCATCGAGGAGCTGCTGAGCGCGCAGCGAGGCGAACAGCTCAAGGACAGCTTCGAGGAGGTCTTCATCTCCTCACCGAAGACGTTTCACTTCATGACGGTCATCAAGGACAAAGGCGCCGTCGTCGTCATGATCACGAAGAAGTCGACCAACCAAGGCATGGGATGGGCGGCCCTCCGGAGCAGCCTCGCGGCGGTGAAGGCGACTCTTCCCTGATCGTGGACGGCTGGTTCCCGCGCCCTGTATCCGTCGCGGACGTCGAGCTCCTCGATTCGGTCGGGGAGCTCGATGCCGAGGCGCTCTTTCACCTGCTGACCACCGCCGACGCGTGCGAATGGCGTCACAAGGTGGGAGTGGCAGGACGCGCCGACGGATCGGCGAAGCCCTCGACCAGGCTCCTCGCCTCACGTGGCGTGGTGCTCAAGACGAACCTCGCGCAGCTCGCCCCGTCACGCGACGCCGTACGCGCGAGGCTCGTTCTCGACCGAGACCGCGGCGCGCGCGCGCGCGTCTGGCACCCGACGAAGCAATGGGCGCTCCTGCAGGTAGCAGACGGCTGGCTTCCACTCAGCGCCTGTCGCGAGCTACGAACGTTGCGGTCGCTCGATCACCTCGAGGACCGGCTCCGTAGCTGGACCGCGATGCTGGCTCTAGGCATCGAGACCGAGAGCCGGTCGGGCCTCGGTCTCGATCTCAACCCGGCAAACTTCGCGTTCGAAGAGGGGCAGAGCCTCCTCTACTACGTCGACGACGAGCTCTACCCACGACTGGATCCGCGCCAGATCGCCTTCGCCATCGCCGCGCGCATCCCCGAGGAGCCGTCCGCCGACGAGAACACGTGGCGCGACTGGGGCCGAGACCTCTCTGCCATGTTCGAGATGCGCGGCACGACCGAAGACGATCGCGAGCCGATCATCGAGGAGGTGCTCGGCTACCCGCTGGCCGAGGCGTTCGAGACGATGCGCAGCGCGCTGGTCACCGGCCTGCGCACCGAGCGCGCGACGATGCGCCTCGGCCGCCGGACGTTCGGGCTCTCGGAGCGCGTCTGCGTGCTCGCCGACGTACATGCCAACCTCCCGGCGCTCGAGGCCACCCTCTCCGCGGCACGGGAGCTCGGCGCATCGGCCTTCCTCTTCCTGGGCGACGCGGTGGGCTACGGTCCACACCCGGCCGAGTGCGTCGCGCTGCTCTCCGAGCTGCCCGGTGTCGCCATTCGAGGAAACCACGACCACGCGATCGCGACCGGCAACCTCGAGACCGGCATGAACCGACTCGCGCGCGCCTGCGCCGAATGGACGCGCACGCGAATCGGTCGACCCGAGATCGAGTGGCTCGAGTCGCTCCCACCGGAGCACCGCGACGAAGAATGGATGGCGGTGCACGGAGCTCCGCGCGATCCGAGGCGCTTCCTCGCCTACGTCTACGACCTCACCTACGAGGAGAACCTCGAGCACATCGGACGCGAGGGGCTCGCGGTCTGCTTCCACGGCCACACGCACCTGCCGCTCGTCCACGTCGAGCTACCGTCCGGACGCACGAAGCTCGCCGGGCCGCGCGAGCACACGCTCTCTCCGCGCCGTCCCTGTCTCGTCAATCCCGGCTCGGTCGGGCAGCCGCGCGACGGCGATCCACGCGCAGCGTTCGCGCTCTGGGAGCGCGCGTCGGCGCGCGTCTCCTTCCATCGTGTCCCGTATGACGTCGATCGCACGCTTCGCGACATCCGGCGCGCAGGCCTGCCCGACGAGCTCCTGTCACGTCTACAGAACGGAGCCTGACATGCCTCGCATCGACGAACGGAGCGGCGACATCATCATCCGCATCGTGTACGACGGCATGCCCGAAGCGGGCAAGACGACGAACATCCAGCACTCTTCGCCGCGATCCCGCTCCAGCGCCGGGGCGAACATGCGAGCCCCGAGAGCACGGGAAGGAGGACGGAGTTCTTCGATTGGCTCGACTTCGCAGGCGGCTTCGTCGACGGCCGCCGCATTCGTTGTCAGCTCGTGAGCGTTCCGGGGCAGCCGCAGCTCCTCCATCGGCGCAAGTACCTCCTCGAGACGGCCGACGTCGTCGTGTTCGTCGCCGACTCCCAGCCTGCGAGCGTCGAAGAGAACCGAGAGAGCGTCACCACGCTCGTCGGTATCCTCCGCGATCTCGGAGCTCGCGCCCAGACGGCTCGCGGAGATGGGCCCTTGCCTGGCGTCAACGACGACGGCGTCGACGATGGCGTCGGGGGCGACCTCGATCGGGACCTCTCTGCGCCCCTCGTCATCCAGGCCAACAAGCAGGACCTGCCTGGAGCGCTCCGGCCGCGCGTCCTTTCGGTCGAGCTCGACGTGCCCGTGACGACGCCGGTCGTCCCCGCCGTCGCGCAGGCAGGACGCGGCGTGATGGACACCTTCGTGCTGGCCGCGCGTCTCGCGACCGACCGCGTGCGCGCGCTCGTGCTGGGCGGCGGTAAGCTCGCGACGATCGCGGAGGAGCACACGTCGGCCAGCGCGCTGCATGGTGCGATGCTCGCGCTCGAGACGGGCACCTCGGCTCCGGTCGTCCGGCTCGCGATCACCGACGAGACCGCGCGCTCGCTCGTCCGCCGCCGCGCGAACGACATCGCCGCCGCGCGCTCGTGCCAGCTCCCACGCCCCGAGACCTTGCTCGCCGGTCACGTGTGGCCCCCCGTGAAGGGCCGAGCCGCCGTCGCGACGGCGATGGCCGGCGACGCCGAGATCCCGGAACACGCGATCGACTGGGCTCCGGACGAGCCGCTCGAGATCGGTCTCGAAGGTTGGACACTACACTCGTCGTCCCGCTGGACCTTCCCGAACGAGTCAGCCGCGCGCGCGGAGCTCCTCGTCACGGCGCGCCGTCTCCTCGTCGCTCCCGAGCTCGTGCCGGAGGGACGTGCGCTGCTCGTCGCCACGGACGGGGACGCATATCGCTTGTGGATGCTGACGCCTCCACTCACGTCGCTCGCATCGCGTCTCCTGGATGCCCTCGTTCGGCGAGACGTCGCTGCGGCCACCGCGGCGCTCGACGACGTCGCGACCGCAAGGGCCGCGGTCCTCTCCGCAAGGGGAACGCCTGCGCTTCCCGGGGGCTCGTCCGGGGTAGCGATGCAGGACCAGCGCGTGGTCTTGCTGTCCCTGGGCCACGGCGGCGAGGGCGGCGAGGGCGGCCAGCCGATCGACGAACACGTTCTCGCTCTCGCAGAGCAGGCCGTCGCCGGAGACGACGAAGCACGCGCAGTGCTCGTCGCGGCATGCAGTGGGACCAACGGTCGGACGGCTCGTCCGCCGCGACGTGGAGGCTGAAGATGCAGGACAGGTTTCGCTCGATGATCGTGTCGTCCTGGGCGATGCTCGGCGTCGTCCTCTTGCTGGTCGAGTCCGTCGTTCGGCTCGCCCGCGTGGCGCTCGCCGGCATCTCCGAGGGCCTCCGTCCGCACGAGTGGGCAGCCCTCGTCGCCTGCTCGCTCGTGATGGGCTACGTGGAGGGCTACCGGGCGTTCTCTCGGTCGTTCGGCCCGCGCGTCGTCGAGCGCGCGTTCGAGCTCGGACGTGGAGGCTCGACGCTCCACGCGCTCCTGGCTCCTGCCTACGCGATGTCTCTCATCGGCGACACGCGGAGGCGAATCATGCAGAGCTGGCTGCTCGCCCTCGGGATCGTCACGCTCATCGTCCTGGTACGCAACCTCCCACCGGCGTGGCGAGCCATCGCCGACGCCTCGGTAGCGCTCTCGCTCTCGTGGGGGATCGTGGTCATCTGCTCGCTGTGGGCGACACGCCTCCGGCGCGAGCTCACCGCGCGCGCGCCCCACGTCAGCACACGCTCTCCGAGCCGACCGCCGCCGTCCCCGGCTCGCAGCTGAGGGGCTCGCCCGCGAGACGGCGTGTCACCGTCTCCGGGCCATTTGCGCCCCCCGTCCAGAGCGCCGCTCGTCCCGCGCTTCTGATGGCGCTCCACGACGGGCGGGCTGGCCGTTGTTGCCAAATCGAACAGCGGCAACCGCTCCTCGTCGCCGCGGAGTCGACCGGGTGACCGGAAGGGCGGTCCAACGAACGCCTCGAACGGACCGCGCTCGCTACCGCTTCCCTCTCCGAGGTCACTCCAGACGAGACCTTCGACCACGCTCGCGGCGATGGCCGTTGTTGCCCAATCAAAACGGCACCGTCCTTCGACAAAATCAGTGGACGTCGAGCTTCGTCTTGCAGCCGAACGCGATCGAGACCTTACCGTTCGTCTCGCGCGCAGCCGTGCACGCGGCCGAGCAGAGCAGGATGCGCTGCGGGTTCGAGATGTCGTCGTAGTGCCAGCCGTCGGGTGACGCGCATTCCTTGCTGTAGCCGAGCACTCGCTCGCCGCTTGCGCCCGTGATGGCGACGTTGACGGCGTATGGGTCGAGCGTCTCGCCCGGCGGCGGTGGCGGCAGAGAGAAGTCGCAGGACAGCTCGCGCCGGCGGATCGCGTCGAGCGCCGAGACGATCGTGCTCTTCGTGCTCGCGGGATCGTTCACGTCGACCATGACGGCCGCCCCCGTTCCGCCGGCCGTGGCGACCGCCTGGAGCGACTCGAGCTTCGGCCCGACGCCGATCACGTACGTGGGGATCGAAGGAGTCCCCTCGAACGCCTGCCGCGCGGCAGCGGCGACGTGCGCGACGTCGTTGTTCGCGCATCCGGGTGTGTACGCGTTCTTGCTCGGATCCCAGAAGCCCGGCTCACCATCGGTGACGAGGACGACCGCCGTCTTCTCGCCCGGCCTGGCCGATGCGATCTCCTTGGCATGCGTGATCCCGCCGGCGAGCGCGGGCAACGTCGGCGTTCCACCGCTCGGCTTCATCGAGTCGATCGCCGCGATGAACGCAGGGTCGGACGCGGGCGACAGCGGGACGACCGGACTCGCGTAAGGGTGCGCGCACGCGGTGTCGATCGTGTCGTCGCTGAGCGGGAAGAACTGCAAGCTCGCGCGCAGCGTCTTCGAGTACGGGTCGGCGAAGAACTGCTTCAGCCCGGAGCCGACCGGGAGCCAGCGCTTCGCAGGATCGTACCCGGTCGCGACGTCGCCCATGCTCCCGGACTTGTCGTAGACGAACACGAGGTTCGTCGGAGCGAGCTCGGCCCCCGCCACCTCGGTGACGCAGGCCGAGCTCGTACCGCTCGGACCGATCTCGGGAAGCTCTCCGCTTCCGCCGTTCGGGCCGTTCGCGCCCTGACCGTCCGTGTTGCTCCCGTCGTTGAACGTCGAGTCACCGGCGCTCCCGCACGCGATCGACACGACCCCCGACAACGCCAACGTACCCGCGACCAGGACGCGCTTCATACCCGAGCTCCTTCTCTCAGTCGTCGACCGCTGTTCGATTCCCCGGCCTCAGGGCTCGAACGCGACCCAGTTCGGCAGCGCCATCGGCGTGTACGGATGCCCGTTGTTCGGCGGGTGCATCTGGATGTTGCCGCCCTCGAGCACGCCCTTCGTCTCGTAGACGGTCGCGCCGGAGACCTCCTTCTTCGGATCGTCCATGAGGCGGATCGTGAAGTGATAGGTGTCGGGCATGCCGCCGTTCTTCGCATGCGGGACGCTTCCGGGCTCTCCGTGGTCCTTCGCGACGACATCGAACCAGTAGCCGCTCGCCCACGTCCCGTTCGAGCGCCACTCCGCAGGGCCACCGAAGTAGACCTGGTTCATCGTGAAGCCCTTCTTGCCGCCCGGCTGACCAGGGCCCGGCTCGTCGACACGACGGCAGACGATGTACTCGGGCTTGCCCTTCGCGTGGTTGCCGGTGCCGTGATCGACGTGGTTCCAGTGGCCCTGGATGCGACCGTCCTTCATCGGCTTCGCGTTGCCGCCGAAGTTGTCGTGCCCGTCGGCCTCGGCGCCGGCCGTGACGTTCGGACCGACGATGAAGCCGCCGCCGGTGACCCAACATCCGCCCGCCGACGGCGGGACGCAGTCACCCGACTCGCCGTCCGGAACGCAAGCACCGCACGCCGAGGGATGCGTGCCTTCAGCGCAGTCCGGGACGCTCTCACACGACCTGTTGCCCTTCCCATCCTTCTCGCATTTGAAGTGCTTGCCCTTGCCGCCACCCGACGACGACCCGTCGCTCGAAGAGTCGGCACCTTTCTTCTTCTCCTGCCCCGGCGCTGTGCTCTTGCCACCATCGCCCGTGCCGTCGGACGTGCCGCCCGGAGGTCCATCCGTCGTGCCCCCGTCACTCGACCCGCCCGAGCCGCCGCTGCAGTACGGCAGCTCAGGGACATACGAGCACTCGTCGGGACCGGCCGAGCCGAAGTCGCCGCTCTTGTCCTTGTTGGGTCCGTTCCCATTCCCGTTGCCGTTGCCGTTCCCGCCCGCGCCCCCCTTGCCCGGACCGGCGCTCCCCTGATCGCCCGGCTTTCCGTCGGTCGTTCCGGAGGTGCCGTCCGCACCTCCGCCTCCGCCCGCGTCGACCGGCGGGCACTCGGGCTCCCCCGCGTTGCACTCATACGACTCCCCGTTCGGGGGGTTCGACTCGGGACAGACGTCGGGGTTGTCGGCGGAGGAGAGGCAGGGCTCTGCGGTTCCATCGGTCGCAGGTCCATCCATCGTCAACGCGGACTGGGTGCAGCGCACCACCTCCCCCATCGGGACGTCCGAGGAGGTGCAGCTCCACGCCGCCTTCTTTTCTTCATCGGAGCTCGAACAGGCAGCGATGCCTGCTCCGAGGAGGAGGAGAAGCCCCGCGTGTGAGAAGACGATCGGGCGAGTATTCATCCCCCGGTGCACTGCAGGACCGATACCGTCGATCCACCAGGACACTGGGTCCCCTGGTTACCACCGATCCCGACAGCGAGTTCGTTCCGTCAGAACATGATCGCTCGCCCCCTCGCACGGGTGAGGCCCGACAGCGCCTGACAACCGGCCTTGCCTGCAGGTTCGATCCAGCACCGAGTACTCGAGTCTGCTGGACACGACGCTTGCCAGCGATTCAGGCACCGCGATTGGTCGATTCACGCCCGCTCGCCGCACGGGCGGGCGTGAATCGGAGAGCTCCTCGGCGCCGCACGGTCGCGCCCTTGCCATCAGCCTGGCCCGCTCCATCCGTCGAGACCCGTCACATCAGAGCCCGAGCGTCCGAGGCGAACGGCAGCCGCCGCGGCGCCCGTGTGCGCGCGTCGCTCTCCACAGGGCACGCCGCGAAGAGCCATCCGTATACGCCGCACGGGAAGGGTTCTTGCACCCCGCACACCCGATCCGTCGACACATCCGAGCTTCGGCGGGCACAGCTTCCGTCCGATGCTCCGTCGCACGAGAGTCAGGACGACGGCCAAAAGGAGTCGGCTCGAACGCCATCCGAAAGGTCGTCCCTCGTCGAGCCCCGATCGCTGCCGTGGTTGGTGAGGTCTACACGCTCGTTCGAGAGGCACACTTCATTCAACTGAGGAGAGCACCATGAAGGTGAACCTCTCGCTCGACTCGTTCCAGAACCGCGTACGCGCCCGCCTCGCGACTTCCCCAGCTCGGGCAGAGCGCCACGCCTGAGAGGAGACCCGGCGATGTCCACGCCATCCGTACCGAGCGCCTCTGCGGCGACAGCCAGCTCGGGCGCTCGCGACGCCGTCGCGCTCCTCGAGCGCATCGACGAACGCCTCGCCCACGTCGAATCGATCCTCGCGCGTCTCGAAGCTCTGGAGCATGTGCTACCGGGCGCGCTTGCAGGCGCGGTCGACACGTTCGACGACGTCGTCGAGCGCCTCCGCGGCCGCGGCGTCGACGTCGACGAACGTCTCCGCACGCTGATGAGGCTCTCCGAGCGGCTCACGTCACCGGAAGCGCTGCGGGTGCTGAACGCGCTCGTCGACAAGCTCGCCCTCCTCGAGCAGGTGCTCGAGTCCGACATCTTCGCGGAAGCCAGCATCGACGTGGTCGCGAAGGGCGGTCATGCGTTCGCCGTCGCGCGCACCGAAGGTTCGCCCGAGGTCGGCCTCTGGCGAGCGGCGCGAGCGACCTCCGACGAGGACGTCCGTCGCGCGCTCGGGTTTCTCGTCCGCGTTGCCCAGCTCTTCGGTCGCTCGCTCGCCGACGGTGCACAGGCCCGCCACGTTCCCGAAGCGCAGCCTCCGAGCAACGAGCAGAAGGACCACAACGACCAGAACGACCAGAAGGGAGAGCGCGCGTGAGCTCGCATCACTCCGTGCTCGTCGTCGGCGGGGGCACGGCCGGCATCACCGTCGCCGCGCGGCTCCGGAACCTCCCTGCTCCACCCGACGTCGGCCTCGTCGAGCCTTCCGACAAGCACTACTACCAGCCGCTCTGGACGCTCGTTGGCGCCGGCGTCTTCGAGAAGGAGACGACGGTCCGCGACGAGGCCGACTACATCCCCGAGGGCGTCACGTGGATCCGCGACCGCGTCATCGCGTTCGAGCCGCGCGCGAACGCCGTGCTCACCGAGTCGGGCGCCCGGCTCACCTACGACCAGCTCGTCGTCGCGGTCGGTATCCAGCTCGACTGGAGCGCGATCCGCGGGCTCGTCGGAAGCCTCGGGAAGGACGGGATCTGCAGCAACTACGCGTACGATCTCGTCGACAGCACCTGGGAGAGCCTGCAACGTTTCGACGGCGGGAACGCGGTGTTCACCTTCCCGTCGACGGCCGTGAAGTGTGCCGGTGCACCGCAGAAGATCATGTACCTCGCCGACGATCACTTTCGCCGGCAAGGGGTCCGCGACCGGTCACGCCTGATCTTCGCCTCCGCTTGCCCCACCATCTTCGGCGTGAAGCACTACGCGAGGACGCTGGAGAAGGTCGTCGCTCGCAAGGGGATCGAGACACTCTTCTGTCACGACCTCGTCGAGGTTCGTCCAGCGTCGAAGGAAGCCGTATTCCGGAAGCTGTCCGCCCCCGTCGGCGAGCTCGTGATGCGCTACTCGCTCCTGCATGTCGTTCCGCCGCAGAGCGCGCCCGACGTCGTGAAGAGGAGCGAGCTCGCGTGCCCGGCGGGTTGGGTGGAGGTGCACAAGCACACGCTCCAACACGTCCGCCATCCGAACGTATTCGCGCTCGGTGACTGCAGCAGCCTCCCCACCGGGCGCACCGGCGCGGCGGTGCGCAAGCAGGCGCCGGTGCTGGTCGAGAACCTGATGGCGTTCCGTGCGGGTCAGGCGCTCCCGGCTCACTACGACGGCTATACGTCATGCCCGCTCGTCACGGGCTACGGGAAGCTCGTGATGGCCGAGTTCGACTACGAAGGCCGCCCCGCCGAGACGTTCTCCTTCGACCAGTCGCGCGAGCGCTACAGCATGTACGCGCTGAAGGCCTACGCGCTGCCGCAGATGTACTGGAACGCGATGCTGCGCGGGCGAGCGTGAGGCGCGCGCGTCCGGCGGAGAAGCTCGCCGCCACGACGGAGCTGGCGCCGCGAAGTCGACCGGCATGCGCGCGCCACCACCGGCGCCCGAGCCTCACTGAAACGACGATGAGCGCGGACACGCCAGTGCAGGGCCGCGCACGAGGATGTGCGTGAGCCCGCGCGACTCGGTGTAGCCGACCTCGGCGTCGATCAGCGTGTGCGTGCCGCCCGCTCTGGCAACCGCATTCCGGAGCGCGATCAACGCCCGGGCCTGGAACTCGCCGTAGCGGCTGTCCGACGTGGGCTCGTATTGATCGGCCACACCTCCGACGCCGGTCGCGAGCCCGAGGAACCGACAGCCGCCTGGCGCCTGCGCGACGATCTGCACCCGCGCGCCCGCCGCGTCGAGGGGCTCGCGCGAGGAGCTCGGCGGGACGACGAGCGGGCCAGCGCCGTTGACGACCGGGTATGGGATCGCGCACCCCGTAGCCAGACAGAGACAACCGAGACCGAGGACGAGCGCAGCCTGCCTCTCAAGGCGCGACATCGACGAAGGCGCCTCCCGTCGCTTCGGCGAGGTTCTGGAGCCAGCGCGCGCCGTGCCGCTTCACGCTGACGGCGATCACGGGCGGGAGCCGCGCGCCATCGGCGATCCGGTTCATGTCCACGAGCTCCGTCGCCTCGTCGACGTAGCAATAGAGGTAGGACGGAGCGACGTGGCATTCCTCGTAGACTCGCTCGTAGTCGTTGTGGCGGCGCCGCTGGATGTCGCCGTCCGTCAGCACGACGACGACGTCCGGCCCGTCGCCACGTATTGCTCGGAGCAACTGTCCCCGGACACCTCGAGCGCCGCTGCAGACTTGCCCGCGAACGAACTGCCCGGCGAGCGCTCGGCCTGCGTAGCTCGTCGGAGCGAAGCGGATCTCGCGCCACGCCGAGCCTGCGTACACGACGAACGTCTGGTCCGGACGGAGGCCCGCGACCGCCGCGTCGATCTGATCACCCATCGCCTGGAGCAGAGGCGGGGGAAGGTTGTTGCTCGTGTTCCCGTCAGGGCACTTCGCGAAGTCGCACATCCAGCCGGACGTGTCCGCGATGAACGCGATCCGCCGGTAGCTGCGCAGATCCACGCCGGCGACGTATCCCGGCACCTGCGCCGCGACCACCCGCTCGTCGACGATGCGCATCGGCTGCGTCGAGCGCGAAGACACGCGGTGGCGTGGCCCCTCGGCGCCCGCGCCATGCACCGTCGCCGTGAAGGGGCCGACCCACGGCAGCGTGAGCTGCGCCGCGACATGCGCATCGAACGACGGCAGCGCCCATCGGCTCAGCTCCTCGAACGGGACCCCCGGCGCCTTCGGCGGCGCACATGCTGGAGGCGGTGGCTGCGCGTACACACCGCTACGAAGCCACCCCGCCCGGAGCGGCTCCGGCCGGAGCGTGCACGCCGCGAGGCCCGTCGAAGCGACGAGGAGCGCGAGCAGACGAAGGACGCGTGGGCGCAAGCTCATCTACCTACCTCACATCAGACGTGGAGATCACGCAGCGATTCACCGAGAACCGAGAGCCGCGGCCGCCACGCCACGCCACGTGAACGAGTGGCGTGTAACCGAGGCATGAGGCCAAGCCATGTGACCAAGCCGCAAATCCAAGTCCGCGCGGAGCGGGCTCGCGGTGGCCGCCGTGCGTACCGCGCCGGCAGAGATTGGCGGGCGACGCCCCCTCCCAGGGCTCCGCCGTACGCGGCGAACGAGCACGTCGGAGCGACGTGGGTTAGAAAGGCCCCGACGTGACGCGCGCCTTTCATCCGATCATCGAGCTGCCGACCGAGCCCAGCGCCATCGAGATCTGCGACTTCACGCGCGGGTACGATCCGAACCGCACGCGTCCCGACTTCAGCATCGGCCGCTACGACGAGAAGCGGCCCGGCATGTACGAGACCGCGCTCTTCCGGGAGGGCGCGCGCGACGTGCACATGGGGATCGATCTCGGCGCGCCCGCCGGCACGCCCGTGCATGCGTTCAACGACGGCGAGATCTTCCTCTTCGCAGACAACACCGCATCGGGCGACTACGGACCGACGCTCGTCACGCACCACACATTCGAGGGGCGATCGCTCTACGTGTTGCACGGCCACCTCGCGCGGCGCTCACTCGATGGCAAGCGCGTTGGGAACCGCTTCACACGCGGCGCGATCCTCGGCTGGATCGGCGAGAAGCACGAGAACGGCGGATGGAACCCGCACGTCCACGTGCAGCTCGCGTGGAGCGCGCCCGAACATGCCGACCTTCCCGGAGTCGTGAGCGACGCAGAACGCGCCCGGACACGCGAGGCGTACCCGGACCCGCGGCTGATCCTCGGCCCGCTCTACTGACCCTCCGTGGCCTGCAGCGCGCGCGGGAGCTCAGCTCAATCGTGCGAAGCGATAGCGGAGCGAGCCGTATTCGGGCGCCGTGACGACGTCCTCGAAGCCCTCGATCGTGTACGGCACCGGGACGGAGAAGTTCGGACCGTCGTACACGAACGTATGGAACTCGCCGTTCTCTCCGCAGACGTCGACGTTCGGGGGAAGCTCGCGGATGAACGACGCGTCGTATTCGCGCCCGCAGAGCTCGTCCCCCAGGTAGCGGCTGTCGACGCAGACGACGACGGCGCGAAACCCGGCCGAGATTACCTCGTTCGCGACGCTCGGTCGTTCCCGCTGCCAAAGCGGCAGTCGAGCGGTGACCCCCGCGGCGGCGCAGACCTTCTCCTCCCATTCGCGGTGCGCCTGCAGATCGATGTCGCCGAAGACGGCGACATCGCATCCCGATGCACGCAGCGACTTCAGAGCGTCGACGAACACGCGCTCGTAGTCCTTCCAGCTCGCGGTCCGCGTCTGCAGCGCGAGCCCCAGCGACCGTGCCTGCCGCGCCATCACCGCCCCCGGGATCGCGTGCGAACGACTCCGCTCGCCCGACTCCTCGAACATCGCGAGCAGCGTGCGGACGTCCAGGCCCTCTTGCTGGGCGTGCCACAAGGCGAGGCACGAGTCCTTCCCACCACTGAACGAGCACACCGCACGTTTGCGACCGGTCATCGGCCAACGAAAGCACGAGATCGACGGCGCGCGCACCCTCGGAGGCTCCGCGTCCGTCGCGTTCATCGGTTGGCGTCGACGCGGCGCGCCTACTTCGGCGGGATCGGCGCGATCTCGCCGAGGTTCAGGCCGCCCGGATACTGGTAGGACGTGTACGAGCCGTAGCCGATGACCTGGATGCTCGATGGCTTGCTCGAGAGGAGGGTGTGAACACCGTCATTACCGACGGCGAGCTTGATGTGTGCTCCGAAGAACGTCGTACCGTCGATCTTCATGAGCTGCGAAGAGACGTCCACGCCGTCGAGGGTCAAGGTCGCGCCCTCGCTGGTCACGACGTCGACGTAGCTCGCCGTGTAGTCGGTCGGCGCGAGGAAGACGTACTTCTTCCGATACTGCTCGACGGCGACGGCGAAGCTCTGCGAGGGATCGCCCATCGACTTCTGGATGCTGAACTGCGGATCGACCTTCGACGCTCCGAGGAGGAAGGTTCCCACCCCGAACTCGTGATCGCCCTCGACCTCGAAGTCGATGCCGACCTCGCCGCACTCGACGACCTCGCCGGCCGAGAGCGTCGCTGGGCAGCCGGACGGCACCTGTGGCCTATACGTGAGCTTGGTGCCGTCGACGTTTCCGTAGAAGCGCACGACGTGCTCCACCTTATTGTCCTTGGGCCCGGACGGCATCGCAACGACGTAGTGCTTCCCCAGCGTCTGCGCCGGGAAGACGGTCTCCTCGATGTGGTCGCACGCGATGACGTCGAGCGGGAAGTCGATGCACGGCACACCGGTGATGACCTGCACCGGCTTGTCTGCGTCGAGGAGAGAGCCGCTGAAGTCGAACTCGCGACCGACGCCGCCAACGACCTGGGCGATGTCCCCGGCGTCGAGCGTGAAGGTGACAGTGCCACCGCCCGGGGCCGCCGCGATTCCGGCGCCGCCCACCACCTTGCCCTTCGGGCCGAGCTTCACGTTCACCGTGGTGCCGTTGCTCGTGGCGGTCACGAGGAAGTAGGGAGCGTAACCGGGGAGCGGCTCTTTGCTGGGATCGGGCTTCTGCGTCGATTCGTCGATTGGCCGCCGCGAGAAACCGTACGAGCCCATGATGCGGTAGTTGCCCGTCATCGCCGTCGTCGGCAGGAGTAGCGACGCGTCGTTCGAGTACGAGTAGCAGTCGTCCGCCGTGGGGTTCTGCTTCTTGCACGAGCTCCAATCCTTCCCGGGGTCGCCCCCCTGGGCGCGAAACTGGAGCGGACTGAACTGGTACACGACCACCGGCCGGTCACTCACGATGTGATAGGCGCTGCCCTTCGCGATCACCGAGGCCGTGATGCTTGTGATGTTGTTGCCCTTCAGCTCCTTGATCCAGGGCAGGTAGACCTTGCCGAGCGACCCAGGCCCCACGTTGATCCTCCAGTGCAGGCCGTTCGCGCCTGTGACCTCGACGTTCGCGGATTCGCTCCCGACGTTCGCGACGGCGATCGCGAAGTCGAAGATGTCCTGGACGATGTTCGCGCCTGGCGTCGCCCAGTATTCACAGCCCACGTACGTCCTCGAGGCGGCCGCTTCGGCACACGTCGTCGGATCACGCACTTCGTTGGCGGAAGGGTCTCCACTGCCGTCGCCGAACATGCCACCGTCGTGGAACGCGCCGCGGTCGGCTTCCTGGTCGAACTCGCGTCTCTCACTTCCGCAGGCAGCAGAGAGCGCGAGCGGCACCAGTACGAACGACAGCAAGGCGATCGGACGGCAACTTCGCATGCCGTCCCCTACCGAGACCTCGACCTCGCGAATAGTGATCGAAATGCTCACGATCGAATCGATCGTAGGGCCGGAGCGAGGCTGCTCTCATGCCCCGAGAGGCGTAGCGCGGAAGGCCGCCGCCACTGCCGTCGTCCCCGCGGTCGCGTGACGACGGGCTGCGGCGCGATTGCATCCGAGCGCTCGCAACCGACTCTGGTAGGAGAAGACGATGCAGCGCAAGCTCGACGCGGTCGTCATCGGCGCCGGTCAATCCGGCCCCTCGCTGGCGGTGCGGCTCGCAGAGTCCGGTCAGCGCGTAGCGCTCGTCGAGCGGCGAGGGCTCGGAGGCACGTGCGTCAACGACGGGTGCATTCCGACGAAGACGCTGGTCGCGAGCGCGCGAGCCGCGTGGATGGCGCGGAACGCAGCCGACTGGGGGGTCGACATCGCAGGAAGCGTCGCGGTCGACATGAAGCGGGTGAAGGCCCGCAAGGACGCGGTCGTCCAGCACTCACGCGACAGCCTCGCCGCGTGGGTGAAGGGCACGAAGAACCTCGAGCTGGTCGTCGGTCACGCGAGGTTCGAGAGCGCGCGTGTCGTGCGCATCGGCGACGATCTCCTCGAGGCCGAACGGATCTTCGTGAACGTCGGCGCTCGCGCGACCATCCCCGATCTGCCTGGCCTCACGGGCGGGCCGTTCCTCACGAACAGCTCGATGATGGACATCGACACGCTGCCGGAGCATCTCGTCATCCTCGGCGGAAGCTACGTCGCCCTCGAGTTCGCGCAGATGTATCGCCGGTTCGGCTCGAGGGTGACCGTCATCGAGCGCGGCGGGCGGCTCATCTCTCGCGACGACGAAGACGTCGCCGCGGAGATCAAGCGCGTCCTCGAGATTGAGAAGGTCGACGTTCGTCTGAACACGAAGGCGCTCCGCGTCGAGCGAGCCGCCGGGCGAGTCGCCGTCGTCACCGACGCCGGGCGGATCGAAGGCAGCCATCTGCTCCTCGCCGTCGGCCGGACTCCGAACACCGATGACCTCGACGTCGATCGTGCCGGGATCGAGCTCGACGCGCGGGGCTACATCCGCGTCGACGACGAGCTCCGCACGAGCGTCCCGAACGTGTGGGCGACCGGGGACTGCAACGGCCGCGGCGCGTTCACGCATACCTCGTACAACGACTACGAGATCGTCGCGTCCAATCTACTCGACGGCGACACGCGGAGAGTCACCGACCGCATTCCGATCTACGGGCTCTACGTCGATCCGCCGCTCGGTCGCGTCGGTATGAACGAGGCGCAGGCGCGAGCCAGCGGCCGTCGCGTGCTCGTCGGCAAGCGGCCGATGACGCGCGTGGGCCGTGCCCGTGAGCGTGGCGAGACCCACGGCTTCATCAAGGTCATGGTCGATGCCGACACGAAGGAGATCCTCGGCGCGGCGGTCCTCGGGATCGAGGGCGACGAGGCCGTTCACGCGATTGCCGACGTCATGTACGCGCGTGCGCCCTACACGACGATCTCGCGCGCCGTGCACATGCATCCGACCGTGAGCGAGCTCATCCCGACGACGCTCCAGAGCCTCGAACCGCTCGCCGCCGCTCCCGGCGCGCCATAGCTCGTCGAGACGACGCATCCCGACCGCCCCCAGGGACGAGTCGAGCGCAGACAGCAAGCGGCTCGACGCAGCGCACCATCCACCCGCCTCGACCGGAACCTCATGGTCGAGCTTTGCCTCGGATTGCCCGCGGTGAAGACGCGCTCTATTGTCCGCGCACTCCCGTGCGACGCCACATGTTCAAGTCCAAGCTCCACCGCGCGACCGTCACGCAGGCCGACCTCGACTACGAGGGGAGCGTGACGATCGACGACGACTTGCTCCGTGCCGCGGACATCCTTCCCTACGAGAAGGTCGCGCTCTGGAACGTCACTCGCGGCTCTCGTCTCGAGACGTACGCCCTCCGTGGTGAGGCCGGCTCCGGCGTCATCTGCGTGAACGGCGCAGCCGCGCACCTCATGAGCGTCGGCGACATCATCATCATCGCGACGTTCGCCGAGATGGACGAAGCAGAAGCGCGCGTCCATCGACCGACGGTCGTGCTCCTGGACGAAAAGAATCGGATCAAGCTCGCCGGCGTGGACGAAGTCCCGGGACCGGCGCGGCGCGATGAGCTGACCGCGTAGCGCCCGAGCCGGCGCCGAGGCGTTCGCCTCGAAGATGGTGCAAACGCTGCTGAACGCCTTTCGTCGTTCCGGCGCGCGTTGTACCTCCATGCCCATGTCCGCCCCGGCCGATCGCTTCCCCCTCGTCGACATCGCGCTCTCCCGTCGACTCGAGCGCACGGAGGCACATGCGAACGCTGCGTTCGTCGAGTCCCGCGCACGGCTCGAGCCCGAGGTCGGCGCATCGTGGAAGGACATCGGCGGCGCTTTTGCGTTGTTCGACGGCGTCGGCTCACCGCTGACGCAGACCTTCGGCCTCGGGATGTTCAGCACCGCCGACGCGGCGCAGCTCGACGAGCTCGATGCGTTCTTCGTCGACCGAGGCGCCGTGCCCTTCTACGAGGTGAGCCCGTTGGCGGATGCCTCGTTGCTCTCGCTCTTCGCCGAGCGCGGCTACGGCCCGGTCGAGCTCACGAGCATCCTCCATCAACCGCTCCTCGAGCGCGCCCTTCCGTCGAGCCATCCGGACTCGCGCGTGACCGTGAGGCGGCTCGACGACGCGGACGTCGCGGAGGCCGACCACTGGGCGGCGGTCTCGGCGGGTGGGTGGGCCGAGACCCCCGAGCTCAGCGAGTTCATCCGCGCGCTCGGACGCGTGAATGCCCGCGCGATGGACACCCATTGTTTCCTCGCGGAGCGGGGCGGGCAGGCGATCGGCGCAGGCGCGATGCACGTGCACGGCGGCGTGGCGTTGCTCGCCGGAGCGAGCACGATCCCGACCTCGCGGCGCCTCGGCGCGCAGCAGGCTCTCCTCGCCGCCCGCTTGCGCTTCGCCGCCGAGTCGGGCTGCGACCTCGCGATGATGGGCGCCGCGCCCGGCAGCGCCTCGCAGCGCAACGCAGAACGCCAGGGCTTCCGGATCGCGTACACGCGCATCAAGTGGGGCCGGCAGCGGCCTTGACGCGTAGCGCCGTCACGACGCTCTCTCCGAGCACACGCACTCGAGCTAGATGCGCGCCGCGTCGCGAAGCACAACACCACCGTCCGGAGCGCACGAGCGTGCAACGAGAACGGTTGGTGATGCCAACGCGCATCGGTTAGCGTCGTCCGGCCTTGGCCGCACCCTCCGCATCGACGAACGCCCCGAAGACCACCCTCCGCGAAGACCTGCGCGCACTGCTCCAGTGCCCGCGTGAGCTTTGGCTCATCTACCTCGCGACGTTCTTCGAATACCTCGGCATCTTCTCGTTCTTGCCGACGCTGCCATTGTGGCTCTCGAGCGACTTCGGCATGGACGACAAGCGCGCCGGTTGGTGGGCGGCGACCTTCTCGACGCTCGTGACGCTGTTCGTCTTCCTCGTCGGCTCGATCGCCGACACGATTGGTGTCCGCCGGACGTTGCTCATCGCATTCGCGCTCGCCGCCGTGACGAGGCTCGGGATGGCGGTCGCACCGTCGACCGACATGGCGATTGCGACGCTGCTCGCCTTCGGGTTCGCGTACGCGACCACTTCACCGGTGCTCCAGGCGGCCGTGCAGCGCGCGTCGTCGAAGCAGACGCGCTCGTTCGCGTTCTCCCTCTGGTACGTGAGCTTCAACCTCGCGGGCGCGATGTGCGGCCCGCTCGTCATCGATCTCACCCGCCGCTCCTTCCTCGACCCCGAGACGGGCAAGCTCGCCAAGCGAGCCATCGACCTCCCGATCCTGGGCGAGCGGATGTTCTCGGCCAACACCGCGATCATGGCGCTCGGCTTCCTCTTCGCCACGATCGCGTTCTTCGTGATCATGACGGTGCGGAAGGACTTCGAGCACCGCGTCGACCCGGCGGACGCCGCCGCCGGCGAGCCCAAGCCAAAGAAGGTCAGCCCGCTCATCGCGCTGCGTGACGTGCTCCGTGATCGCCCGTTCTGGCGCTTCATGGTCCTGCTCGTGCTCCTCTCGCTGGTCCGCATGATGTTCCAGCACATGCACTTCACGTGGCCGAAGTACGTGCTCCGCGAGCAGGGCGAGGACTTCCCGATCGGAACGGTCTGGTCCTTCAACGCGTTCCTCATCTTGTTCCTCGCGCCGCTCGGCACGGCGCTCACGCGCAACCGCAAGCCGTTCGAGGTCCTCCTCTTCGGCGCGACCATCTCGGCGCTGAGCCCGTTCGTCCTCTGTTTCGGCTCGTCGATGCCGTATCAGATCGGGATGATCTTGGTGCTGACCGTGGGCGAGGCGCTGTGGTCGCCGCGGCTCTACGAGTACAACGTCTCGATCGCGCCGCGTGGCCGCGAAGCGACGTACGTGAGCCTCGCGTCGCTGCCGTACTTCCTCGCGAAGTTCCTCGTCGGCCCGACCTCCGGTTACATGCTCTCGACGTTCGTTCCCGAGACCGGGCCGCGAAGCGCAGGGACCCTGTGGGCGATCGTCGGTCTCACCACCATGATCGGCCCGGTCGGCATCTGGCTCGGGCGCCAGTGGATCTCCAAGAACGATCGCGCCGACGAGGAGCCGCCGAAGGAAGAGCCGAAGGCCGTCGCCTCCTGACTCGCCGCCCGAGGCGGGCGGAACGACCTTCATCGGCGTCTCGGTCCAACCGCGCTCTGCTTCCCGCGTGCGCGGCGCTCCGAAGCGCGCGCCGATGGCCGGGGCGAAACGTCCGCGCGCGCGCCGATCACGGATGGGTGAGCCGCGACGACCCGGCCGTCGAGCCGAGCCGTCTTGTCTCCGCGTGGGAACGGCCTAACGTTTCATTTCGAAACATGGTGAAACACGCGGAACACGAGACCTGCTCGGTGTGCGGCCTCAATCCCGTCGTCGACGCCACCGGCCGGTCCTCGCGCATCGTCGCGCAGAGCGCGGCCATGCGGGCGATGCTGCGGCGCGCGGCGCAGTTCGCCGAGGCCAATGCGCCGGTCGTCGTGCTGGGCGAGAGCGGTACGGGCAAGGAGGTCGTCGCGCGAGCGCTCCACGGGAGCAGCCCGCGGAGACGCGCGCCGTTCATCGCCGTGAACGTCGCCGCCCTCCCCGCCGAGCTCCTCGAGTCGGAGCTGTTCGGCCATGCGCGCGGCGCCTTCACGGGCGCAGCGACCGCCAAGCAGGGGCTCTTCGAAGCGGCTCACGGCGGAACGCTGTTCCTCGACGAGATCGGCGAGATGCCGCTCTCGCTGCAGGCGAAGCTCCTGCGCGTGCTGCAGGACGGTCAGCTCCGGCGCGTGGGCGAGACGCGCTCGGTCACGGTCGATGCACGGATCGTCTGCGCGACCCATCGCGATCTGGCGACCCTCATCGCGCGCGGGCAGTTCCGTGAAGACCTGTACTACCGCCTCAACGTGCTGCGCCTGATCGTGCCGCCCCTGCGAGAACGCCCCGAGGACGTGATCCCGCTCGCGCGCCACTTCCTGACCCAGGAAGGAAGGCCCGAGCTTCGACTCGAAGCCGAGGCAAAGAAGGCGCTCGAGCAGCATGCGTGGCCTGGCAACGTCCGCGAGCTCGCCAACGTCGTGAAGCACGGAGTGGCCCTCGCGCGCGGGACCGCGATCGATCTCGAGCACCTCCCCGAGGAGCTCACGACGACGCAGCCTTCCCTCACCGCTTCGCGGACATCACCGGTCCTCAGACCGCTCGCCGACGTCGAGCGAGAGCACGTGCTGCGTGTCCTCGAAGCATGTGGAGGGTCGCAGGTCGAAGCCGCGCGCGTGCTCGGGATCGGCCGCAGCACGCTCTGGCGAAAGATGCGCGGCTACGACGGTCCCGAGGCGGGCGTGGCGAGCCGATCGCCGCTCAGGCCTTCTTGATGAAATCGATCACGATCGCGCCGGGCTCGCGCTGCACGTACTCGATCGCGACGGCGGCACCATAGCGTCGGCCGAGCTGATCGAGCAGCGGAAGCGGGTCGTGGTCGTTGCAGAAGCGCATCGTCTCGCCGGGCGAGAGCGCGTCGAGCGCGCCGAAGATGGCGGAGTGACGGAAGCGCTTGGCGATCCCACGCGCGTCGAAGGGATAGACCTGGTTCGTTTGCAGATGCAGATGCGGGCTGTCCATCGATCATGTTCTCCTTTCGGAAGGGGAAGCGAGCTGGCTCACGGCAGACGCGACGACATCGCCGACGAGCGTCGCGCGCGCAGCTCACCGACGATGTCCTCTTGTTCCTTCGTCGAGACGAGGCTGCGGATCGCCGGAAAGATGATCCGCTCCTCGGCCTGCAGGTGGGGCTCGAAGTCGGCTTGCAGCTCGAGCGCGACGTCATGGAGCATCCAGCGAACGGCCTCGTCCCCGGGCGCCATGCGGACGGCCGCGGAGAGATCGAGCAGACCCCGGAGCAGATCGAGATGGCGATCGTGCTGCTCGCGCATCCGCTCGAGCGCAACGTCGACGTCGTGCGAGCGACCATGCAAGCGAGGCAGAATGCTCTCCTCCTCGTCTTGCACGTGGAGCGGCAGCGCCTCGGAGAAGTAGCGCTCGACCCGGCTGCACACCTCGACGACCTCGCCTGGGAGGGCATCCATACGCGCGCCGACCGTCACGGCCAGACCGGCGAACGAGCGAATGCGCTGATGGCAATCGAGCAGCAGCCCGACGAGGTCGTCGCTGCGCTGTTTGCGTCCGATGGCGTGGAGCATCGTCGCACGTCAGTTGCAGGTACCATGCCGACGCGCGAGGCCCCTCGCGCGACGCTCGGATGCGCCGGCTACCGCGCGACCTTTGCGACCGTCTCCCAGGTGCGCGTCGTGACGTCCTTGCCGAACGTCTTCTCGATGAGCGCCATGAACGCGGGGCCGCGTGGGCTCGGCACGTACGCGCTGAAGACCTCCCGCCCCTCGGCACGAAGGATGCGCGCCCCATCGAGCGCGATGGGAAGGGTGAGCTTCCCCTTCGCCGGCTCACGCATGAAGGTCACGACGCGCTTCGACTGCGGCGCGAGCCGGAAGCTGCCGTAGGGTTCCGACTCGAGGAGCTCCTGAAGAGCCTCGACCGGTCGAACGATCGTGAGGAACATCCGACCGAGGGTGGCCGTCATCGCCTTCTCGGCCTTGCGCTCGAGGGCCGCCTCGGACGTCGCTCGCGCGCTGAAGACGACGTTGCCGCTCGACAGAAGCGTCTTCACTTCGGTGAAGCCGGCCACCTCGAAGCTCTTCTTCAGCTCCGGCATCTTGGCGTTCATGGGGCTCACTCCCCGAAGGAACGCAGCGTAACGTTTCATCGCACCGACGGTAGCATGCCGATGACGACCGTTCCCGCACGGCGCATCCCACCGCGTCAGCCCAGCGACTCACGCGGCCGCAGCCGTCATCCGCTCGCGCAGGAGGAGAGCTGCATGGGTCAACGCGTCCACCGCGTCCTCGATCTGCGCCGCGATCCGCGAGGTGAGCACGAAGACCTTGCCGCTGACGGCTTCTTCGCCCACGAGCCATCCGATGACGTTCCGCTCCGCATCGTCCATCTCGTGCTCCAAGCCGACGACCGTATCGACGGCATCGAGCACCTGATTGACGTCGATACGGCGCGCCGAGAGCACGCTGGCGAGATAAGCATCGGCCGTCCGGACGAGGATGTCCCCCATCGCCTCGAGCAGACCACTCCTGAGGGAGGGCGACCACTCCGACGGGACGCGCGAGAGAAGAAATGCGGCCTCCTCGAGCCCGTCCGCAGCGTCGTCGGCGCGCTCGATGATCCGGCGGTAGTCCTCGGCGTCCGGCATTCGCGAGACCGCTGCACGCAGGAGAAGGACGACGTCATCGGCCCGATGCTCGCGCTCCTTCGCCTCGTGCGCCATGGCTCGCATGTCGCCCCCGCGGGCGACCAGGGTCCCTTGCAGCTGATCGCGCAGCGACCTCGCCATCTCCGCGACGATCTCCGCGTGCCGGGAGATCGGCCCGAGGAGACGCTCGCCGCAGGCGTGGAAGCAACGCGCGAGCTCGGCTCGGATCTCGGAGCGAATGAGCGACTGCGAGCGTCCGTCACGGAGCCCATCACTGGACGAACGCAGGACGAAATGAAGGAACGCCGCCGCGGCTTCATCGCCGAGCACGTCATCCAGACGCTCGCCGAAGCGGAGCGGCGTCCGGATGACGGCCGCCATCGCGTCGAAGATCATCCGAGCGCCCCCCATCTCGAGGAGTCCGCGATGCCCGACGTGATTGGAGGCCGCCCACGAGAGGAGGCCGATGCTCGCCTCTTTGCGCACGAACTCACGCAGCGTCTTTCGCGCTCGATTCCAGTCGATCAGGAACACGAGACGAGAGCCGAGGTGGTTCAAGAATCGCTCGAGCTCCTCCCGGCCGCGCGCCTCGAACGTCCCGACGCACTCGTAGAAGAGGCCGGCAGTCTCGAGCTCTCGTGCGGAGCGTGACCGTGTGTCTGCCCACTCGACGGGAAAGGGCTGGAGGAGGCTCTGGAAGAACTCGAGCCTCTGAACGTGCACGTCGGTGTTGGTCACGACGACGCGCAGCTCATCGACATGAATGACGAGCACGTGCGCGGTCGTCTCGCCGATGTCGTTTTCGATGATGAGCGTCGGTCCGCTGCGCGTCGCCATCGTACCGAGACCGGGATGGCCGAACTTGAGGGCCTCGGTCTCGTGGACGCCGCGCACGAACGCGCCGACGAGCGGACGATCGCTCGCCGAGAGCCCGTAGGCCTTCGCGCCCTCGATCTCGTCCGTCGCGAGCGACGCCTCGAGCCCGTCGACGGCCTTGTGCAGGTCGACGACGAGCAGGTGCGCGCTGTCCGCCCGCTCGCGTTCCGATGACGTCAGACGGCTGATCGCATCCCCCGAGAGCGTCCCGTCGCTCTCCGGCCGACATCGGGCGCGCAGTGCTGCCAGCCGTCTGTCGAAGTCGGCCGTGCTCTGGGCGTCGATGCGGTCCGGGCCTGCCACACGCAGCGGCACGATCATCTTGTCGACGTCGGAGAGAAGCCGGTCGACGATGCACCTCGACCGAGGCACGCGGTACTCGTCGTCCCGTCCCTGACGACTCTCCCCGATGACCCGGTCGAGGTCGGCGTCGTCGATCCCTGCGAGCTTTCGTTCGGTCGACAGATCGGGAGCGTCGAAGTCCACCGCGTCCGCATGGCTTCTCGCAAGCTGAAGAAGCGAGAAGAAGTACTTCGCACGCCCGTTCGCGGCGAGCGCCTCGTGTACCAGCTCCGGAAGGAGCAGCTCCTTCTCGCCCAGGACCCCCACGATGGTGCTCTTCGTCGCCACGGCTCACCTCACGTCGTTGCCCCTGCAGTCACGTCGGCCACATCGGCGGCGAGCGCATCGGAAGCGCGCCACGGTCCGCACGCCACGCGGCCCTGCGTGCCCCCGCCGAATACCGTGCTCGTCGTCGAGAGACCCATTCATCGACGCAAGCATCGCGGGTGCCAGCCGCGGCCCGGCCGCCACGAGTCCAATTCGAACGGCCCCGGTACGCGTTGCGGCAGTGGTCCGGCCAATCGCGCTCAGCCGTCCGCGCGATCGGCGAGGAACGTGCGAACGTCGTCGAGCTCCGGGCCTCCGCTCTGCGCGATCGCTTTCACGCGCGACCACATCGCATCGTCGATCTCGGAGGTCCCCTCGTCCTCGTTCGACTCGAGCAGATCCACGAACGAAAGCGCCGCCTGTTCACGGACGGCCGCGATTCCGTCCTGGAGCGCGATCGCGAGAACGCGGTAACCCCACCCGGGAGGTCCCTCGGAGACGACGTACGCGAGGGCTTCGCGCCACGCGTCGTCGCGGGTGGGAAACGCTGCCACGAGAGACCGCCAGTCCTCGTCCTTGGCCATCCAGACCCAGTCGAAGTGCTCGTCGGGCGCGTCGAGCGCCTCCGTCATGTGCTCGTCGAGCCAGTCGAATGCTCTTCCCATCGACCGGAGCATCGCGCGGTTCCCGCCCGGTGGCGAGCGCTCTCCATGCGCCGCGCTACCCATCGTACAAGCCACAACGGACGACTCAGCTTGCCCCTGCTACACTCCGATCTGGTCGCGAGACGTTCCCCGAACGGACGCAGCGAACGCTGCGTCGACGAGAGACTGCATGGCCTTCGTGAGTCGCATCGGAGCATGGCGTCTCCTGGTCCTCGCCGTCGGCGTAGCAGCGACGGCCTGTTCGCTGCTGCTCGACACCGACCAGTTCGTCGGCCGCGAGACTGCGAGCGCCCTCGACGCGGGTGGAAGCGAAAGCGGCCTGGAGGCCAGCGTCATCGATGCGGACTCCGGTAGCGCGGACTCGGGCCCCACCTACCGAGACGAGGTCCTCGCCGACAATCCGCTCGCGTACTACCGGCTGGGGGAGACCTCCGGCACTGTGGCGCTCGACGAGACCGGACACGGACACACGGGGACGCCTGTCGCCGTCGTGCAGGGCGTCCCCGGAGCATTGGCCTCGGACCCGAACACCGCCATTTCGATCGTGAAGGCGGCGACCAGCCACGTGGCGCTCAGCGACCGCTTGACCGTGCAAGGCCGAGCCGCATTCTCGATCGAGGCCTGGCTCGGGCCGAACGCGCTCGACGAGACGTTTCGCTTCGCGGTTTGCAACGAACGAGCTGCGCCGCGACATGGCTACGCCATCGTGCTCCACATCGAGCATGGCGTCTTCTTCGAGCGCTATGTCGCGAACGACCAGAAGGCCACTCCCGGGGCAGCGATCGCGACCGGCGTCTACAGCCATGTCGTCGGGACGTACGATGGGACGACGCTCCGTCTTTACGTCAATGGCGTGCTCGCCGGCGAAGAGGGCGACGTCCGGAACATGCCGGCCTACACGACTCCCGCCGCCATCGGCGCCTTCTTGCAGTTTGCCGACAGCGTGTTCGACGGCGCCGTCGACGAGGTCGCGCTCTACGCGACGGCACTCGCGCCTGATCGCGTGAAAGCCCACTTCGACGCCGCGCGACGCTGACGGTCGGTCCGCGGCTCCGAAGCCCGTCGTGTTCGTCGTCGCGCCCGCGTAGGATAGGCATTCATGGCTGCCCGCGCTGCCGCTCCCCCCGCGCTCGACCACGATGCCGTCATGACGATCTCGTCATGAACTGTCCCCGATGCATGCCGAAGGGCGGTGTCGCCGCGAGCCCCTACCGCGGCGAGCTCCGGCGAGGTCCGGCCGTCGTCCTCGAGCGTGAGAAGCACGCCGCAGCGGGAGTCCAGATCGCGCGCTGCCCCGTGTGTCGCGGCGTGTTCGCCGAACACGAAGCCCTCGCCACCATCGAGAGCACCGCGCGCCGGAAGAAGCGCGGGCCATCGCTCGCGGGCGTCGTCGGACGTGCCTACGAGCCGCCGACCGAGGCGATGTCGTGCCCGTCGTGCTCAGGCGAGACGACACGGCGCGAGTGGAGCATGGGCACGCTCGTCTTCGTCGACGTGTGCGTCGAGTGCCGTGGCGTCTGGCTCGACAGCGGGGAGCTCGAGACGCTCGGCGGGTGACCGTCGACGGTGCACGATCGACGGTCCACGCTCGCGCGAAGCTCGGTCCGAATCGACCTGCGCCGGAGGCGCTTCGATGTCGCGCGTGTCGTCACCGACGGACGCGAGCGAAGGGCGCTCGTCGTGTAGAGTAGCGCCATGGTCCACGCATCCTTCGGCCGCTGGCCGGGTCTTCTCCTCGGTGCCGCGTCTGTCCTCGGCCTGCTGGCTGCGTGCGACAAGACAAAGGCCACCGCCGACGCGCCGACGGCGCCCGGCTCTTCGCGCCCGGAGTCGACCGAGACGCCGCCGCCCGTCGAATCCTCGAAGGCACCGCCGACTCCCCCACCCCCGAGCGAGGTCCCGGTGAACATGCCGACTGCGGAAAAGACCAAAGCGATCGCGGCTGGCTCGAACGCATTCGCCTTCGAGCTCTGGGCCCGGACCCGAAAGAGCGCAAAGGACAACTTTGCATTGTCGCCGGCGAGCATCTCGATGGCTTTCGCGATGACCTACGGCGGCGCGAAGGGCGAGACCGCCGCGCAGATGAAGAAGGTGTTCCACTTCCCCGAGGAGCCCGCGGCGCTGATGGCATCGTGGGGCGGGCTCGGTCGCGCCCTCTCCGATCCGAGCCGGCCGATCACGCTTCGCGTCGCGAACCGCCTCTTCGGCGAGAAGACGTACGGCTTCGAGCAGGCCTACGTGGATCGGACGCGCACGGCCTTCGGCGCCGCGCTCGAGCCGGTCGACTTCAAGAATGCACCCGACCCGGCTCGCCAGCTGATCAACACGTGGGTCGAGGATCAGACCGAGAAGCGCATCAAGGATCTGCTGCCCGCCGGCTCGATCAAGCCGTTGACGCGCATGGTCCTCGTCAATGCCATCTACTTCCTCGGCAACTGGGAGCGGCAGTTCGACGCGAAGAACACGCAGAGCGAGCCGTTCCACACGAGCTCAGCGAAGACGAAGCAGGTGCCGATGATGCACCAGAGCAACTACTTCGCCGCCGCGCAGGTCGGCGACGTGAAGGTCCTCGAGCTGGCCTACAAGGGCGACTCCGCCTCGTTCCTCGCCGTGCTTCCGGAGAAGGTCGACGGGCTCGCCGCCGTCGAAGCTTCGCTCTCGAGCGCCACCCTCGACTCCTGGAAGCGCGCGGTGAAGGGCCAGACGGTCGCCGTGTCGCTCCCGCGCTTCGAGCTGAATCCGAGCTCGTCCTTCCCCCTCTCGTCGGAGCTCAGTGCGCTCGGCATGCCAATCCCGTTCGACTCGGCGAAGGCGGACTTCACGGCGATGGGCAACCCGACCAACCCGAACGAGCGCCTCAACATCGACGAGGCCTTTCACAAGGCGTTCGTGAAGGTCGACGAGAAGGGCACCGAGGCCGCGGCCGCCACGGCAGTGGTCATGGCCGCGCGCGGCGGGCCGCCCCCGAAGCCGTTCGAGTTCAAGGCAGACCGCCCGTTCCTCTTCTTCGTGCTCGACAAGGCGTCCGGTCTCGTCCTCTTCATGGGACGCGTCACCGAGCCGTGATCGGACGCGCTCGAGCCGACACGCTCAGGCGCCATCAGCGGTCGTTCCGTCACTGGTCGCGAAGGCACGGCGCGCAGCGCGCCGTCAGGGCTTCGCGACCTTGAGGATCATGCCATCGCGATATCCGCCGGCGGCGGCTCCACGCACGCTCACGTAGATGCTCGTCCCATCCGTCGTCACGGCGGTCGGGTAGGTCAGACCGTCCGCCAGCGTCACTGCCCCGGTTCCGTCGAGGTTCGCGCGCCGCAGGCGTCCGTCGAGATGATCCGGCTCGCTGCCGGCTTCCGTCCAGTAAAGGCCATCCGGATCGACCGTGAGCGCGTTCGCGGCGATGGCGCTCGTGACGATCTCGGCGTGCTGGGTCCCGTCCCAGCGCGCGCGGTGCACGGTGCCGTCACCCTGGTTCGCCCAGTAGACCCACGTCGAGTCCACGGCGATGCCGCGCGGCAAAGCCTGGTCCGTCGCGACGAGGTCGGTCTTGGTCCCCGCGAGGTCGGTCGTCGCGATGTATCCGTCGACCTCGAGCTGGCCCGAGGCGGTGATGAACACCCTGTCACCGCGGACGGCGACGGCGTTCGGATGGTCGAGCCCGCTTCCGATCGTGCCCCCGCCGCCGGAGGTCGAGTCGAACACCCGGCGACGCGCCTCGCCCGTACTCGGGCCCGAGCCTGCGTTGATCCAGACCGCGCTCTTCGACTCCAGCGCGATCTTGCTCGCGCTCGGTTCGTTCGGAGCGAAGACCTCGAACGGCCTGCCGTCGAGCGGCACGCGCACGACGCGCCCGGCCGAGCCCCGCCCCTGCGTCACGTAGGCGAACTCGGTGTTCACGGCGATGCCGGTGAAGTCCTGCCCGGCGTCGAGGAGCTCCGAGACGCAGCCTGCGTCGCACGGAGCGATCGGCGCGCGCCCGAGCCGACCGTCCGCGAGGTCGCTCGTGGTCGTGCCCTGCTCGACCCAGTAGACGTGCGCGCCGCTTACGGCGAGATCGACGGGCGAGCGCCGATCTTTGGCGAGGACGAGAGGCTGACATACCCCGGCCTTGCACGCGCCGCCTTGGCACGAGTGCCCGCACCGACCGCAGTTGGCCGGATCGTTCGCAGCCGGCGTGGTGCACTCGGTGCTCGAGTCCGAGTCGCCCGTCGCGCCGTCACTCTCCGTCGTATCCGCGTCCGCGGCCCGCGGAGCCACCTTGAGCTCGCCACACGCCTGCGAACCGGCGACGAGCACGAACGCAACGACGGCGGTGCCGACCGATCCCCTCAGCAACCGATTCACGACTTCGAAGATACCGCGAATCCCCCATATCGACACTTCTCATCGCGGTGCGACACTGCGGGCGATCGTGGTCGAAGCCCCCCAAGGCAGGGAGCGACGATGCACGTAGGATCGCCCAGCTAAAAGCTCTGATTGAAGTTGATGAAGAGCTGCGCATCCTCACGAGAGAAGGCAGCATCGGCCACGATCACAGTGGAGCGGTTCCACCCGATGCGGAGGCCGGCTCCCGCCGAAGCGCGGAGCGTGGGTGCCACGACGAACACCCGATCGCCCACGGATCCGAGATCGAGGAACGGAGCGAGCGTCAGCGTGACGTTCTCTCGTCCGATGTCGAAGTCGGCGATGCGGTGTCGGAGCTCGATGTTCACGAAGCCCACCGTTCGTCCGAGGAAGCGGTTCGCCTTGAATCCTCGCAGGGCCTGCGACCCGCCGAGCGCGCGAATGCTCCCTTCGGCGCTCCATTGGTCCTGGAACTCGAAGAAGGGCGCCTGGTCTCCGAGGATCGTGCCGTACCCGAGCCTCGTCGCGAGGAGCGTTCTCCGCAGGACGCGCGGCGCGATCGGCATGTAGTGCCGCGCCTGGAAGAGCATCTTGTGGAACTGGAAGTCGGAGCCGATGTACCGGCCCGAATGCTCGTTCGCGAGCTCGAGGAAGACGCCTCGATACGGGTCGGGCTCGAAGTCGCGAGTGTCGTACATCAGCGAGAGCTGGACGAGGGAGACCCGTCCGCCACCGAGACCGAACACGCGCCCAGCCTCGGCGTCCTCGCGGAGCAGCGAGCGTCCGTTCGGCACGCGAGCACTCTGTCCCGTCGCCCGGTCGGCTGCATCGACGAGCACGTTCTCGTAGGTGCCGTACGAGAGGTGCTGAATCTCGTAGCCGACGAGGACACGCCAGTTCCCGTCGCCGAGGACACGATCCCCCTTCACGTTGAGCATCCACTCGCGTTCGAGGAACAGGTGCCGCAGGTTGTCCGCGACGACGGGCGCTTCGCCCGGACCTCCAGGGCGCGTGGCCGAGAGGGCGCGTGCGTAGGTCGAGTACTTGCCGTGCGGGAACGGCGCCAGCGAGTCCTCGGTAAGGCCGAAGTAGAGGTTGTTCGGCGCGCTCTCGAACTTCGCGTCGACCTTGAGGCGCCACGCCGTGTCGGCGATGAACGGCGCGTCGAGCTTGAGCGCGAGCGCTGCCGCGTTGCCCGTCGTGTACTCGGCCTTGACGCCGAGCCGAGCCCTGTACGGCGTGTACGCGAAGAACGGATCGTCGCGCATGCCGTTGTAGTGGAGGTATCCAGTCGCCCCGCCGCCGACTCCGTTCAGCGGGTCCGAGCTGAAGAACGGCAGCCCCGTCACGTAGAAGCCCTCGCGCTTCTTCGCGACGTCAGGATCGCTCATCCGCTTCTTCTGCGAGACGAACGCAGGGAGGGCCGCGGGACGAGCTTGTTCCGAAGGCTCCTGTGCAGAGGCTCGTCGCGAGACGAGCGCGATCGTGGCGTGAACGAGGACGACGAGCGCAACCGTGAAGCGAGAAGACACGAGCGATGGTCCGACACGAACGTGAAGAATTCGTGAACGGATGCGCGAGCTCGTTTCGAGCCGGCTCGGGTTAGAGTGCGTGCATGCGACTGCTCGTCGTCGAAGATGCTCTCGACCTCGCGCACGTCATCACCGAGGGGCTCGAGCGGCACGGCTTCGTCATCGATGCGTGCGCGGACGGCGAGACGGCGCTCGCGCTCGCCGAGTCGGAGCCCTACGTCGGGATCATCCTCGACCGCATGCTCCCCGACGCGGACGGGCTCGACATCTGTCGCGCGCTCCGAGCACGAGGCTCGAACACGCCGATCCTCGTATTGACCGCCCGCGACGCGCTGGAGGATCGGGTCGAAGGGCTCGACGCAGGCGCGGACGACTACCTCGTGAAGCCGTTCGCGTTCTCCGAGCTCCTCGCGCGCGCACGTGCGATCACACGACGCCATGCCGCCACTCGCTCGAACATCCTTCGGGCGGGAGATCTGGCGCTCGATTTGACGAGTGGGCACGTGACGCGCGGTGAGAAGGAGGTCTCACTCAGCGCAAAGGAGCGGCTCATCCTGACGGCGCTGCTCCGTCATCCAGGGAGGGTCCTCACGTACGCGCAGCTCGTGGAGCAAGCGTGGAACCTCGATGGAGAGCCTTCACCCGAGGTCATTCGCGCGCACATCAAAAACCTTCGACGCAAGCTGATGGAGCACGGCGGCCCTGGCCTCATCGAGACCGTCCACGGCATGGGGTATCGCGTTGTCGGCTGATCCCGTCCGCACTGCACGGTGGCGCCTCGCGCTCCGCTTCACCCTCGTCGTCACCGTCCTCTTCGTGACGTCGGGAGCGGTCGTCTACGTCTACGTGAGGCACATGCTCCTCGGGGCCTTCGACGCGGCCCACGACCTCGCGATCCACAGCGTGCTCGAGAATGTCGAGCCCGCCAGCCCGAAGGCGCGGGTCGCCCATGCCGCGTTCGCAACGGAGTTCGAGGAGCTGAACCTCACGCTCGGAGTCGTCGCCGTGAAGGTGTGGAGCGCCGATGGCGAGCCGCTCGCGGAGGCGGCGATCGATCATGCCCCCCTGACCGCCGACGGCCCGCCGCGCGAGCTACGCGGCGCAGGGAACCGAGCAGTGGTCATCCGGCGGCAGCCGTTCGGAGTCGGCCCGACGGGTGGGAGCCTCGCCGTGAGCCGTCGTGCGGGCGACGTGGCCCTCGATCTCGAGTCCCTCCAGCAAGGGCTCATGCTCATCGTCCCCCTCGCGATGCTCGGCGCGCTCGGTGTCGGCTGGGTCATGGCGGGGCAATCCCTGAGGCCGGTGAAACGCGCCTTCGAGCAACAGCGCGCCTTCATGGCCGACACATCCCACGAGCTGCGCACGCCGCTCTCGGTCATCCGGGCTCACGCGGAGGTTCACCTCGACGGAGAGCCGCCCAAGATGCGCGCGGCGCTCTCCGTCGTCGCACGTACGGCCGCGCAGCTCTCGGCCGTCGTCGACGATCTGATGTTCCTCGCACGGGCGGACGCCGCCGCCCTCTCGCCTCGCCGAATCAGGTTCTCGCTCGACGAGCTGGTCGAGGAGACCGTCGAAGCGTTCGAACCCGAGGCGAAGGCCAAAGGAAGTCGTCTCGTGCTTGCTCCGCGCTCGAAGGACATCGAGCTCGAAGCCGACCCCGCGCAGCTCCAACGCCTCGTCGCAATTCTCGTCGACAATGCCGTGCGCCACGCCGCGCCGGGCGAAATCGACATCTCGATGGCCCACCTCGGCAAGCAGGTCGAGCTGCGGATCGAGAGCGGCGGCCCCGGCATTCCACCGGATCTCCTCCCTCGCGTCTTCGACCGCTTCGTCCGCGGGGATCGAGCTCGCGCTGCCGAGGACGGCGGCCTCGGCCTCGGTCTGGCGATCGCCAAGAGCATCGTGAGCGCCCACGCCGGTACCATTCGTCTTCAGAACGGTGCACGAGGCGGCGTGGCCGCGGTCGTACGCATTCCGCAGACAACGCTCCCGGGACGCCTTCCTCGCCCGATCGCAGACTCGGTCACCGAGACGGAAGACGAGGACTGACGCGAGGGTCGAGCCCTTCCAGCACGATGTCCGTCCGCATCCCCAGCACCTCGAGCAAGGCTCGGGGGTGAGGTAGGTCGCGAAGGCGCGTCCAACCGAAGCGCCCGCGTGGCTCCCGGGCGTAGAAGACGAGCGTCTCCCTCTCTGCCACGACTTCCGCGAGGTCGCTCCAGCACAAGCTCTCTTCGTCGAGTCGGATGCCATCGAGCTCGACGCTCACCGGGCCAAACGTCAAACGTTCGCCCCGAGCAAGGGCCGCTCTGGCCTCGCGGGAGATCGGATCGGTCACTCTCCGGTCGAGCGCGCCGAGGACGAGATCGAGCTGCTCGAGGTCGTTCGGGATCACCGTGCGAGCTCCGTCGAAGCCGACGATGGTCACACGCGGCGGCGCATCGGTGAAGAAGGCTCCGAAATCGAAGTAGAGAGCGTCGATCTCGGAGAACGGGATCTCGCCCCTCGGCTTCTTGCCGCCGTGGGTCTCGCCATGAACGACGAGCCCGTTCTCGTGCAGGTGGACCGTGAACGGTGACGCCCGTGCAATGGCGATCACGCCTGCTCGCGCGTGCGCAGACTTGAATGCTCCCAGCTCCTCCGGCTCGGGGGACGACGCCACCGCGTCGCCGCGATCCTGCACTGAGCGATAGGGATCGCGCATCTCCCCGGAGAATAGCCGCAGCGCGTATGCAGAAACCAGGCCGGCCGATCGACCTCGATGAAGAGAAGGATCGCGCCCGCGGCCAGCCGCGCGGCGCGATCCGCCCCATCCGGAGCAATGCGCGACGAACCAAGCCCTTGCGCTCGCCCAACGCGAGTAGCTCTGCCGACGACTGCCGCGACAATGACGCTGCAAGTCATCGGCGCGATGTCATGCCGCTTTTCCGCGAGCGTGCGCGGTCTCGAGCGAACCACGATCAAAGCACCGCATTGGTCATGCCAACCGAGCTCACGCGTCTAGGCGTCGAAACGTCCGGAACCCCCGTGATAGAAATCAGACATGTCCTTCGCTCACTCGATGCTTCTCGTCGCCGTCGCGGCGTCGTTCATCGTCGCGTGCAAGCGCAACCCGGACCCGTTCACCGACGGAGAGGCCTGCAACAAGATCGGGGCCCTCCCAGGCACGAAGTGGACTCCGGCCGACGTCGACGACTGCTACCTCACCTACAGCAACCTCGGCCTGAACGTTCGCTTGTGCACCGACGAATGCATTCGACGCTCCCCGAACGCAGCGGACTTCGAGGACTGTCGCGATGACTGCACGGGGAATGTCTATCCGTCGTTCATGGTCTGTCAGAAGATCGCCAGCAACGATCGTCTCGTCGACGAGTGCCGGGACAAGCACGAGCCCCTCATCAGCGAAGCGAAGGATCGCTACAAGTGCTGGAGTCGCTGCGGGCGCCGCGCGGCCAACGGGATCGAGGCGGAGGCATGCGATCGGGCCTGCGGAGTGCCGGACTGAGCCTCGCTACGAATAGGCAGCAGGAAAGCCCGACGCCCCTCTCCGAGACGAGGAGGGAGGCGCCGGGCTCAGGGTGAGTCGAGCCCTCGGGCTCGCGCTGGATCAGGGCTGCCAGCCCGCCGAGATCGAGTTGCCGTTGCCGCTCCAGTTGTTGTTCTTGTCGCTGCAGAGGATGTCCTTCTTCGTCGAGCCGGACGTCATCTGCCAGTTGCCGTCGATGCACTTGAGGCGGACGTTGCCCCACTGGATCTGGTTGCAGTACGCGTTCGCATACTTGTAGTAGCTGCCATCGGGGAAGACGGCCTCGGTGCCGTGGGACGCGGCGCCGGCGTTGAAGTTCACGTACGAGCCGCCCTGCTTACGCTGGATCGTCTGGGCCGGGCACGGATCGCACGTGGTCCCGTCACCACCGCACACGCCGCAGGCGTCGAGCTTGTGGCCCTTGTCGTCGCAGAAGTCCTTCGTCGGCGCGCAGTCCTTCGCGGTGTATTCGGTCGTGAGCGCGAGCCGGACCTGCGAAGCATCCGTCAGGTGGCGGATCGTGTACGAGATCGGGACGCCGGGGTTCTTCTTGTCGAAGTTCGCCCCCGTGGTGAGGAACTTCTGGATGCGCTCGAACTGGTCGGTCGAGTTTGCCGAGACCGCGTCGATCGCGAGCTCCGCGTTGCCGCCGAGTCCGTACGACTTGATCGTCGCCTGGTTGATGAGCGACTTGTACTTCGCCGCCACGCTCGCATCGACGCTCACCGCGCCGCTGTACGATCCGCTGACCGCCGCCTCGAGATCCATCTGCGAGGCGCTGGACTCGAAGAGGATGTAGAAGATGCGTCCGTAGGTGACGCCGGAGACGTAGACGGGCGGGTTCCCCTCCTGCGCATAGGGCTTCAGGTCCTCCGCGGTGACGCTCGGGTCGAATACTCCGGCCGCCCCCTGCGGCGGGTCGAACGCCATCGTGAAGTACTCCTGCGTGAACTGGATGAGGAAGCGGCTCTTCTCGTCCTTCTTGTCGACGGAGAGCGACGCGGCAGCCGCCCAGTTCGTCCCCTTCACGTTGGCGTCGACGGCGACCGAGAGCTGCTGCGACGAGTAGATCGACTCGAAGCTGTACGAGAACTTCGCCGGGGTCGCGCCGTCGTAGGTCGCGAGGATCGCGTTCTGCGCCTCCATTGCGGACGAGAGCGACGGCTTCTCCATCGTCTGGTGGAAGACTCCCGTGCCGCCCGACGCGATCGTGAGCGTGATCGTTCCAGGCGCGCGCTTGACCGGTACGGGGTCGAGGATGCCGCCCGCCATCGACTTGCCCTGGACGATCGAGCCGGGCCAGAGCACATCGGCGTTCGGGTTGAGAGCAACGAACTTCTCCGGCACCTTCGTGAGGCTGTAGTCGGTCGTCTTGCAATAGTAGGAGCCCGACTCGCCCTGCACCGTCTCCTGCTTCGGCTCGCTCTTCTGGACGGGATCGAGGTCGGCTTGCTTGTCCGTCGTGAGGAATCCGGCCGACGCGATGAGCGCATTGATCTTCGCGGTCTCCTCTGCGCTCCGGCCCGTCGTGCCCTCACCGGGCGCGGGCGCACCAGGAGTCGCCGTCTCATCGGCGGCTTCCCCGGGCGCCCCCGATGCCAGCTCGCCGTCGTGTGCGCCCGAACAGGCGACCACGAGAGCCAACATCGACAGCGAACCAACCTTGACGAACGACCTCATGATCCCACCGACCCTTTCGCTCTTCGCTTCTCGTCACCGCGACTGCCGCGGCGTTCGGAGAGGACGATTGCGAAAGCGGTGCCATCGCTGATCCGGCCAATTTGCGGGAATTTTCGCGTATCCGGTGCGCCTGTCTCAGGCGATACACCCCGATACACCGGAGACTGTATCGCGCGCTGCAGGCCTGGGACCGCCATCGTCCGAGCGGCCGTCCGACGCTCGACCGGGCAACGCGACTCGGCGTCAGCGGGGCCCGGTGAGCGCCGCGATCGACCTGGCAATGTTCTCGCGTGCCTTCGATTCGTAGCGGTCGCGAAAGAGTGCGATGCCGTAGATGAACGGACGCTCGGCGAAGCGACCAAGGACGAGCGCGCGTCCCGCAGCGTAGGCCGCAGCGTCGACCCATGAGTACTCGCGACGGATCTCCTTCTCGAAGGTAGCGAACACCTCGGGACTCTCGCCGAGGATCGAGAGGTCGACGTCGATGACGAGCTGGCCGTCCGCGGAATCGACGACATGGTCCTTCGTCGCGCGGACGTACGTTGCGATGCGCGCGACGACGTCGGAAGGCACGCCTGCCGCGCCGAGGCACTCCTCCGCCATCCGAGCGCTGCGCTCCTCGTTGTCGATGGCTCGCGTGTCGTAGACCGCATCGTGGAACCAGATTGCCGCCTCGATCTCGTGAAGGCGCGTCGCGAGGGCCGTGACGGCCGGATCGTCGAGGAGGCCCAGGCACGCACCGATATGCCGAGCCGTGTGGTACGCGCGATGCGGTTCGTCGTACGAGGCGCATAGCCGCTCGAAGACGTCGTGCCCATGCCCGCTGCCTCCGAGCGCACGCCAGAGATCTCGGAACCTGACGCTCGGCAGCGAGGAGGACATCACCCCCATCGCTTAGGGCCGTGAAACGCCGGCGGCAACGCACGAGCAGCGGCTCGCGCACGACGGTGCCGTTGCTCCCCCCCTGCGAGAGCTGCCTGATGCTCTCGAGCTCCCATCGCGTGCGTTCGTGCTCGCGCTCGTCCTCGACCTGCTAGATTCGAACCTACGGGGATGCGCGCGCTTCGGGGGGTCGGCTGGTTTGGTCTGGCATCGATGGCGATGCTTGCGTGCAACGCGCTGACCGGCGCCGGCGAGCTCTTCGTCGGCGAGGAGCCCGCTACGCCGGAGGCGGACACCGGCACGCCCCACACCGACAGCGGCGCTCCCGGCGACGCAGCCGACACCACGCCCGTGCCTCCACCAAGCTGCGCATGCGCGACCGCTCCACCTGCAGGGTGGACGGGCCCCGTCGCCTTGCTCGAAAGCCTCGGTGCAGGGCGAGCCTGCCCGACGGGATTGGTCGCCACGACGACCGGAGGAAAGGACCCCGATCCTCCGAGCCCGGGCTGCGAGCCGTGCGCCTGCGCTCCTCCGACAGGCAGCTGCACCACCGCGTCAGTGCGGTCCTTCGGTGGACCGCTCTGCGGCGCGCCCTCGTGTTCCACGCAGACGGTCACCTCCACGTGCACGACGGCAACGTACTGCTCGCCCCAAACGTCCTTCCGCGCGACGATGACGACGGACGCCGGGAGCTGCGTGCCCTCGGGAGGAACGCTGCGAGCCGCGTCCTGGAAGTCGAGCATGACCGCGTGCGCTTTCGAGGCGCCGGGCAGTGGCACGTGCCCCGCCGGCGAGGTGTGTGCACCGAAGAGCGCCGGTGCGGTGGACGCAAAGACGTGCATCACGAAGGCGAGCGACGAGCCGTGCCCGCCCGGGCCGTACACCGAACGAAGCATCTACTACGGGGCGCTCACGGACACGCGGTCGTGCGAGGCGTGCTCGTGCTCCGCGCCGAACGTCACCTGCTCTGCGCCGACGATCACCCTCTACAAAGACGGTGCATGCGCGAACGCGTTGACCACCATGACTACTGAAACGTGCAAGGCATACAACGCGATCATGGATCCGAATGGATCGGTGAAGATCACGACGCCCTCGACGGTGACGAGCGGAGGATGCACGCCGTCGGGTGGCGCGGTGACCGGCACCGTCACCGCCGAACAGCCCACGACCGTGTGCTGTCTTCCCTGACGCGAAGCGCGAACACGCACTACGGCTGCGTAGCTCACGCTCCCGGCGTAGGGGGCGACGTCGCGCAACGAAACGATTGCAGGAGCTCACTGCGGTTGGCGACTCCAGCTTTCGAGTAGACGCCCCGGATGTGCGTGATGGCCGTCTGGATACCGATGCCGTGGTCCGTCGCGATCTCGGACTGGGTGCGGCCACGCAGGAGGTCGATGCAGACGAGCTTCTGCATGGAGGAGAAGGAGAGCTCCGTCATTCGCCGTAGGTAGAGGATTCGCGCGAGGACCCACTGCTGCAAACGCACGAGGAACATCTCGCGCCTCGTCCCTCGCTCGCCCCCGTGAAGCGGGACGACGATGAGCTCGAACTTCCCCCACCCCGTTCGCAGGCTCCGAGAAAGCTCCCCCGTGGGCGGGCCCTTCGGGACGTCATCGAGCAGCGATTGGAGCAGCGAGTCACGGTCCGGCGCCGGCAAGAACCGTCGATCCTGGACGAGCTCCCAGAGACGCCACCCCTCCTCGCTGCCATCCATCACGGCTCCGTCGCGCGATACGAGGAGGAAGCCCTCGCTCGCGAGGATGCGTTCGTCTTCTGCAGCCGGATGCCTCACGAGGCGCCTGAGGGGCCGAGCGGCATGCAGGGCACGCGAGCGCTCGGCCTCGGTGAATCCGCGAGCCGTGCGACCGCGCACGAGTGCCATGAGGCCTGCCGGTCGACCACCGATACGGAGACCGACGCGAAGCACGTGGCGTCCGCCGATGGGGCCGATCACGTCCCGGTAGAGCGCGCTCTCGCGTGCCGGCAGGGCGTCGAAGGAGATGTGCTGCAGCGGCACCGGCATCCGGAACATCTGCGCGACGGAAGGCGGGTCCTGCGCACCGCGCGCATCGGTACCGGCGCGCGCTCGTCGAATGAACTCCGTTGCGTGCGCGGTGTGCTGCGGCACCTCGTGGTACGCACCGCAGATCCGTCCGTGTTCATCGGCATGAAAGTACGCAGCGTGATCGGAGTCGACGTAGCCGCGCAAGAGATGAAAGAACTCCGGCAACGCCTCGTCGCCGGTGTCCACGTTCATGCAAAAGTCTTCGAGGGCCCTGAGCCGTCTCCGCGACGCAGCCATCGTCTCATCCTACGTGATGCAAGCCTACGGACCTACCGCGTCAGGCTTGCCCATACCTCCCCCCGGGTGAGGATGTTTCGAAACCACATGCCTCCTATCCATGTCGATCACCTCAGCGCGAAAAGGGAGATCGAGCGATGGCGAAGACGACGTGGTGCATGAGCCTGGCGGCCCTCCTGGGCCTTGGTGCCCTCGAAGCGTGCACCGGAGACGATACGGAGCCTCGAGCCACTCCCGACGCGGGGCCCGAGGCTCCGGGCAATGGCCCGGACGCCGCCGCTGCGACCGACGGAGCGGTGGAAGCGGGCGCGGCGGACGGATGCGTGGTCGATCCGACGAGCGAGACCTTCGGGCTCACCGACTCGACGAAGCTCGTCTCGATCGTGCGCGACGAGCCCACCTCCAGCCTTCCCCGGAACGCGCGGGCCAACAGCGGAAGGCTTTTCGTCGACGCGTGTGGCGTGAGGGTCCTCGCCGAGCTCGACGGGAGCTACTCGATTCATACGGGGGTCGCGGGGCAGACCTTCACGGCGACATCGACGACGAGCATCGACTCGATCGAGTCGATCCGCGCCTTCCGCAAGGTCGGTCCGGACTTCGCCGTCGTTGCGACGACGCGGGACAACAAGACCTACCTCTATCGGATGCCCGGTGGCGGCGGCGCCATCACCAAGGTCGTCAGCGCGCCGCTCATCAACGGAGACTTCGGCGCGCAATCGATCGGGGTCTCGTCGACGTATCTGTTCTTCTCGACGTACAAGTCCGGGCCGACCTACGAGCTCAGACGTGCTCCGATCTCGAGCTTCGCATCGGGAACCATTCCGCTCGAAGAGCCGCTCGCGACCGACTCGTCGGATGCCGTCAGGGACCCGATCTTCCTGTGGGGCAACCTCGTATCGTTCGGCTTCAAGCACTACGCGCAGGACTGCACGCCGTCGGCCGGCGCCGGCTGCACGGCCGACGCCACGATCGCGGCAACGCCCCACCCGCGCTACCGGTTCGCCGGCCAGAACGACTCGCTGTTCGGATGGATGGACGGCAAGCTGCTCGTCCACACCAAGTCTTCTACGACCACCATCGAGACGACGCCTGCGGGCATCACGACGACGATCAGCGATGCCCTCGTCGCGGCGAGCGTCTCTCCCGACGGGTCGCGCATCGCGCTCGTCACGCGCAGCCCAGCTCAGGGATTCCGGCTCCACCGCATCTCGAACGCCAACACGAAGACGCCGAGCGGGATCTCGCTCGACATCGCAAGCGTCGACAACGTTCAGGACGTCTGGACGAACGGAAAGGTCGCGCTCGTGATGTGGGCACGGAGCGACGAAACGAAGCCGCTCGCCGTGCAGGGCGTCGCCTGGCCGTAGAGGCGAGAGGTTTATGTCGAGTTGGGAGAGCGCTCGTCGTTTCGCGGTGACGAGCGCATTCCGATGCAGAGCGGCTTCGAGGTTTCGCTCGACGATCGAGCTCCTGACGCGGCGATGAGGAAGGGAGATCTATCCGGCCACGACGTCCATGTGCATACCAGCGACGAATCCGAGAATGATGATCGCCAGAACGAGCGCCGTAACGAGCGCGATGCGGAAGTCGCCGAGGCGTAGAAAGCCGAACAGCATCATCGCCACGCGAACGATGGGAAGGGCGATGAAGAGTGCGATGCCGGCGGTGACGATTCGCGCACCCGACGGCAGCACGAGCCCGACTCCGATGGCACACGACGCCAGCCAACTCCCGAGCTGCAAGACGGCCGCGATTCTGCGCTCGAGTCGGGTGTCGCGTACGACCTCCATGTTCACGCTCGTCCTCCGACCAGGTGGATCCCGAACGCATCGAGGAGCATCTGGATGGCAAGCAGCGCCAGCACGCCGACGAAGAGAAGGCGAATGCGCTCGCTCGAGACCGCGATGAGGATGCGCGCACCGACCGCGGCGCCCACGACCGAGCCTAGCGCGACAGGTCCGGCGATGGCGGGCACGATGTCTCCCCGCACAAGGTACGCACCGGCGCTCGCGGCTGCGGTCGCGCCGATCATGAAGTTCGACGTGGCCGACGACACCTTGAGCGGCAAGCGAAGGGCGGTATCCATCGCTGGGATCTTGAGGACACCGCTACCGATGCCGAGGAGCGCGGAGACGAGGCCCGCCCCGTACATCAGCATCATGCCGATCGGAAGGCGCTCCACGCTGTATGGGATCTCGGCTCCGCCTACCGCGGCCGGGTAGCTCGAGTGCAAGCGGAGGGATGTCCCCCATCCCGTTCGGGCGGTAGTCGTCGGATTCTCGGGCTCTGCCCGTCGTGCAAGCATCTGCTGGGCCGACAGGAGGAGGATCACGGCGAAGAGAAAGAACAAGAACGAGGCTGGCAGACGCCCCGCGAGGAAGACCCCGGTGAGCGCTCCAAACGTCGTCGCGAGCTCCAGCACGATGGCGAGGCGGATGTTCGTCAGCCTATGCCGAAGGTAGGACGCAGCGCTCCCGCACGAGCAGGCGATGACCGACACGATGCTCGCGGCGATGGCCTGGCGGATGTCGACACCGCAGAACATCGTCAACATGGGCACGACGAAGATCCCGCCCGCCATGCCAAGCATGCCTCCAAGCGCGCTCGCGCCCAGAGAAATCGAAAAGAGTATTGCGACGTGCGCGAAGCTCATCGCCTCGCGCCCTTCGACACCGCACGCGAGGGTGCCGAGGTTCGCCGGTTCAGTCGAGTCACGAAACTGACCTGATCGCCGCGGTAGTAGAGCCTCTCGTAGTCGATGGGCTCGTGTCCGGCGCCATACGACGTGCGCTCGATGAAGAACACAGGACTGCCGACACGAACGCCGAGCGCGCGCGCGACGACACCGTTGGCCGCGATGGCTTCGAGCCGATACTCGGCCTCGACCAAGGGGATCGAGTACTTCTCCTCGAGCAGCGAAAAGATCGGTTCCGCTTCCAGGTCGTCGCTCATGATCTTCTCGCCGATGGCGCGTGGCAGGTAGGTCTCGTCGAACGAGACGGTGTTGCCGTCCGCCAAGCGCACGCGCCGAATGCGCACCACTTGCGAACCTTCACGGAGCGCGAGGTGACGCGCGACGGCCTCGCTCGCCACGACGACCTTCTTTTCCAGTAGGCGAGCCGTCGGCCTGCGTCCGGCCGCGTGCATGTCCTCGACGAAGCCGGTGAGCGCGGTCAGCTCCTGGACGATCTTCGGCCGGGTGACGAACGTGCCCTTGCCACGCCGAATCTCGACGAGCCCGCGGTTCGTGAGGTTCTGGATCGCCTGACGGATGGTCGTTCGGCTGACGGCGAACCGCCGGATCAAGCTCTCCTCGGACGGGAGCTGGCTTCCTTCAGGGAGCTGGCCTCCGGTGATCTCTTCCGTGAGCGTGGCCTCGACCCGTGCATAGAGCGGCAGTGCGCTCGTCGACCTCGAAGACATCATGACATCATGACATCATGATGTCTCAGCGATCAAGCAGCCGCCCTGTCGAGCTTCGACTCCCTCCGGCGAGCATCGCGAGTCGGGAAGCGCCTTCGCGGCAGAAGGTGCTCGTCACCACGGCCCGCGCAAGCCTACGGCTCGGCTCGGCTCGGCGAGGCGCGCGCGACGATCGAGTCACCGACCGACGAGCGCCAGGTGACGAGCGAGGTCGTCACCTCGGCGCCGAGTGGCGATGAGCGGACTGCGGGGCGCCGCTCGCGCCGGCGTGATACGCTCGACCATCGTGCGCTCCAGGGCCGTCGCCGTCACGTTGGCGCTCCTCACAGGATGTGGCTCCTTCTCGGCCGGTGAGGCGCCGATCGCCGACGCGGGCGCCGAAGATTCGAGCTCAGCCGATGCAAGTGCGCCCGAGGCGAATGCGCCCGACGCGAGCGGAGACGATGCCGGCGCCCTCGTCCCTTTGCCGCCGGACTGCGTGGAACGGGGGACGAGCTTGCTCGATGAGGTCTTCGACGCGCTTCCGCCAGAGGGCTGGAGCATGGACGACCCACAGAACCTCCTCGTCCTCGACCTCGACCCCGAAGACGTCGTCTCCCAACCGGCATCGTTCCGTGCGGGCATCACGCCGCGCCCCTCCGGCACGGCCACTGGGTTGATCCAACGCGTCCTCCAGGAGAACCTCGGTGAGACGATCTGCGTCACCTTCCAGGGGCGCCTCTTCGTGCAGGGCCCGTTCGGCACGGGCCGAGACAACGCCGTCTCCATCGCCAACGTCGAGCTCGGAGTGAGCAGCGACGATTCAACCCGGGCCGGTGTCGCGCTCGTCGTCGGCCGGGAGGGCCTACGCCTGCGCGTGCAGAAGAACGAGACGCTCCCCATCGCCTATGGCGACGACGTCAACTTCCAGCGATGGACGATCGTGATCGGCCGCGAAGCACGCAAGGTGACGTTCTGGATCGGCGCGAACAGCGTCACGCTGCCCCTCGAGATGCCGGTCCGCCCCGAAGCCGCGACCCTCGCGTTCGGCATCCACGCGACGGGCCAAGTGCCCGCCGTCATCTTCCACATGGATGATTTTCGCGTCGCGGTCCTGCCATGAGCACCTTCGTCGAGCCGATGGCAGGAGCACGCGCTCCGGCTCCAATCGGCGCTCCACCGGTTCGCAGACCGTCGAAGCTTCACGCACACTCGTCTACGCTCGTCGTCGCACCCGCATGACGCGAAGGCGTGACATCCGAGCGACGAGGGCGATCGACATCGTCGAGACCGCTTACCGGCTCGACGGTAGCGAAGCAGATTGGCTCGATACTCTCCTCGGGTGCGCACGCTCGGAGCTCGACACCGGCTGCGGCGTCTACGCGTTCACGGGCAACGAGCAGGTCCCGAACCTCGCGGCGAGCCCGGTCTTCACTCAGCACGCTCTCGACCCCGGCTACGCCGAACGCCTCGGACGGCTCAACCAGGAGGCCCCGGACGCGATCTACGATCTGCTCCGCCCGCGGCTCGTGACGTGTGGTGGTCTCGAGCAGACCCTCGGCGCCGACTCACCCGTCGTCGAGCACTTTCGCGCTCTCATGCAGCCGACCGGCGTGAAGGACGGCTTCTCCTTGTTCGCCCAGGAGGCCGAAGGCGGGAGCATCACGATCTCGGCGCCGTCTCGCTGGGTCGTCGCTCCGGGGCCCCGGGTGCGCGGGATCTGGCAGCGCGTCGGGCTGCACGTCGCTTCGGCACTCCGGCTTCGGCGCAAGCTTGCGGCACACGCGACGGCACGCGACGCGCTCCTCGATCCTTCGGGGAAGCTCGAGGACGTGAGCGGTGACGTCGAGAACGACGGGACGGCACGCGATGTCCTCGTTCGCGCAGTCCGTGCAATGGAGCAAGCGCGCAGCGCGGACGGGCGTGCGTCGCCGGAGAGCGCGCTCGCGCTCTGGCGTGGGCTCGTCGGAGGCGAGTGGTCTCTCGTCGACCACTGGGAGCGCGGAGGCCGGCGCTACGTGGCCGCCTACCAGAACCGACCGAATGTTCGCGACCCGCGTGCCCTCACGCCCGGCGAGGCCGCCGTGCTGAAGTACCTCGCGCTCGGCGCGACGAACCGAGAGATCGGCTACACCCTCGGTCTCCCGGATGGGACGGTATCTTCGTGCGTCACGCAGATCCTGAAGAAGCTCCGCGTGAAGAGCCGCGTCGACCTTGCAGCGCTCCTCCAGCATTCGCGCTCCTCACGCTTCGACGTCGGACTGGGAGAGCACAACGTCAGCGTCGTCGCCGTCGACGCTCGACCGCAGGACGACATCGCCGCCCTCCTCTCTCCTGCCGAGCGCGACGTCGCGACGTACGTGGCGCGCGGTTGGACCAACGAGCGCATCGCCTCGGCGCGCCGCGTCTCACCGAACACGATCGCGAATCAGCTCCGCGCCATCTACGAGAAGCTCGACATCACGACACGAAGCCAGCTCGCTCGCCTCGTCACCAACGGCAGCTGATCGCACCGCCCGTGCGCTTGCCGGCGCTAGCGCGATCGCGCTAGCGTTCGTAGACACCATGATGACTCTCTTCATCGCGTCGGCATTCTTCCTCGCCTGACGGTTCTCCGTCCTGGGCTCGAAGGGACAGGTGCTCGCACCTGAAGACCATTTGCCAGCCTCGCTCGAGCACGAGTGGCGTGCTGGCAGCGATGAGGGAGATCCACATGTCGAATCATGGCCACGACGCGCGCAAGCTCGATGACGCGCACGTCGAACAGTTCATCGAACAAGGCTTCGTGAAGCTCGAAGGTGCCTTTCCGCGGGAGACCGCAGGTCGGGCACGAGCGCTCCTCTGGAACGACACCGGCTGCGATCCGGACGATCCGTCGACGTGGAGGCAGCCCGTCATCCGACTGGGGATGTACACGCAGGAGCCTTTCGTTTCGGCTGCCAACACGGCCGTCCTCCACGCCGCGTTCGACCGCCTCGTCGGCGCGCGCCGCTGGCAACGCTGCATGAGCATGGGGACGTTTCCGGTCCGCTTTCCCTCGCCGGACGATCCGGGCGATGCGGGCTGGCACGTCGACGCGAGCTTTGGATACGAGGACCCCGACTTCATGTCCTGGCGGGTCAACGTCGGCTCGAAGGGGCGAGCGCTGCTGATGCTGTTCCTCTTCTCCGATGTCGGAACCGAGGACGCACCAACGCGGATCCGGGTCGGCTCGCACGTCGACATCGCTCGCGTCCTCGCCCCGGCAGGAGACGAGGGGCTGACGCTACGCGAGCTGGCGGTCAATCGGTTCGACGAGACCGCGCATCGCGACGAGGTCCTGGCGACGGGCGAAGCCGGGACCGTCTACCTATGCCATCCGTTCCTCGTCCATTCGGCCCAGCCTCACCGAGGGACGCAGCCTCGCTTCATGGCGCAGCCACCGCTCCTCCCCTCCACGCCGCTCCGCCTCGATCGAGAGCACGACTCCTCAGCGGTCGAGATCGCCATCCGGCGGGCGCTGCTCGGCCCACCGGCTCGTGAGCGTGACGCCGCTCGCTGATCGCGATCAGTGCTTCATGCCCGGGATGCCGTTCTTCACGGCGCCGGTGCACGCGTTCTGCTGAGAAAGCGCGGAGAGCATTCGCCAGTCGTTCGGGGTGACCGTCTCGGTCTCGATCGACCCGTCGCCGCCGAGCGCAAGGCGGTAGCAGTGGGTGCTGTCGCGAACGACCCACACGTGCTTCTTGCCGTCCTCCACCCACGTCGGCTTGCCGAGCCGAACGACGAGCTTCTTCACGGCCTCGTCATACGTCTCCGCCTTCTCGGCGATCTTGCGGCCGTCCTCGAGGTCACGCACCGACTTCGTACGAAGCTGGCGCGCCGGCGTGAGCTCGATCTTCGTCGTCACCGCCGACTCCATCGCGTCGCCGATGGCCAGCGGATCTGCAGCCATCGCGTCCGTAGACGACGGCGGCGCCGCGGCGGCTTCCTCGCGGGACCGCTTCTCTGCCCAGGCCTCGGCGCTGCTCTGCTTCGGCGGCTCCGGCGCGGCCTCCTCTTCCTCGCCCGGCGTCGGCGCTTCTTCGACTGGTGCGGCAGACGAAGCCGGGGCCGGGGTCGTCGGAGAGCTCGCCGGTGCCGAAGCACATCCGGAGAGAGCGAGGACGGACATGCCGAGACTGAGCGCGTACTTCATCTGCACAGACTCTTAATGCCGCGAGAACGTCGCTCCTTACAAAGGAAACGAACGCGTTTGGTCGATTGTGACGCACACCGCAATGCGTCACTCGCGTTTGAAACACGGCAATGAAGCTCAGCCTGAAACTACGGCCGCGCTAGATGACCGGTTCACACCCGCGCGGTTCCCCTCTCGATGAGCAGCCAAGCGCAGGACGCGTGCGTTCCGGAGCACTCTCCTTCGTCGGTAACGCACTGCGACGCGCTGATCGACGCGACCTCAGCCATGGTGCGGTCCTCGATACAGGCCGCCTTGGAGCCGCCGCGCTGGACGATTCAGCGATGCCGCCCGTCGGCCGGCTTCCACGAGCACACCGAGGACGGCGTCGCTCCGTTCACCAAGACGGTGCTCGACGCCCCTCGGACAGCCCCAAATCTCCAAAAGCCTTGAAATACGGACTCCGACATTCATCAACGATTTTTGGAATATCGGCAATACCCATTCATCGCCCACGAGAATCAACAGAACCGCGGAGCAAAAGAAGAACGTGCTCGACAAGACATGCCAGGGACGAATGCCCCCGGCATCCGGACTGCGGTCGTGGACGAGCACGCCCCGGGCGTCGCTCGCGGTCGAGCTCCCCCAGCTCGGTCGCGAGCGGCTATAGCGGTGCTCACTTGGAGTGACCTCCGATTCACGCCCGCCCGTTGGGCGAGCGGGCGTGAATCTCCGGTCAACGCGAGTACGTGTGAGCCGACCGCTTCGAGCTTTCAGGATCGGCGCAACTGAGTTGCGCCTTAGTGCTGCTCGACCTGCTTCGCCCAGCTCGGGGCGACGCGCTTGCCGTCGAGGAACGGCAGTACCGTCGTCGCCATCGCCGGCGACATGAAGATCTCGTAGTGGGTGAGGTCGGGGAGGATCGCAAGCCGGTTCGGCGACATGTGCTCGCGCATCCAGCCGGCGTCCTTCTGCCCGCCGCCAAGCAGCTTGTAGAACTCCACGACGTGCTCGGGGCGGAACATGTCGCTGTCGCCGTAGACCAGCATCACCGGCATCTTCAGCTTCTTGACGTCGTCCGCCCAGTTGAAGGGCGTCCTCATCAGCTCGCCCATGCGATCGAGCAACTTCGGGAAGTCCGACGGGTTCGGTGCGACCGCCGCGTACGACTTGTACATTGGCGTGTCCTTCATCATCTCGGCCATCGCGGCCCCGACCTGCGCCTGCTGCGGCAGCATCTCGGAATGGAACCCGTCCTGCGCGAAACCGGCCGAGACCAGCGCGAGCCGACGGACCTTGTTCGGATGCTGGACCGCCAGCCGGAACGCCGCGCCGGCGCCGAACGAATACCCGAGCACGTCGACCTGGCCGTGGCCGAGCTGCTCGAGCACCCCCGCCAGGTCATCGCCGATGTCGATCAAGCTGATCTTCCGGTCGCCGAGCGCGGTGCGGCCATGACCGTGGAGATCGATACCGATCACCTGCCGCGTCTTCGCGAGGTAGGGCAGCACCGGACCGAACATGTCGATCGAGCCGAGCCCGCCGTGGAGGAGGAGGAGCGGCTCCCCCTGGCCGTGGACCTCGTAGTAGTAGCGAAGGCCGTTGACGGCGACGTGACCGGTGCGGACAGGGGACGACTTGTGTTCGACGGCCTGGGTCATGACGGGCTCCTTGGATTCTCTCGGCTGCTGATGGGCGCCGCATCCGCTCGCGCCGATGAGGCTGGCGAGCGCGAAGAGCGGCACCCAGAGGGTGGACAGGATCTGTCGCATGCCCACTCGACAACCGAGCGGTCCCGGGATCGACACGCACGAGCACTTTTTTTTTGAAGCTCGGCCCCAATGGCCCGCCCCGTCACCGCGATGCGGGGGCCGCTGGTCGTTCAGCGAGCAGACGACGTCGGAAGAGGCTACCGACTCCGTAGCGAGGCACGAGAGCGTCCGCGGAGCGAGCGAGCCTCGTCGCGGCGCGCAAGCCGGGTGACGACGCGGCGCCGCCAACGGGCGGCATCTGGTGATAGCCTGACAGGGATGCCATCGGTTCGGGCGTCGGCAGCAGCGCAGCGCTCGATGCGCCACGGACCATGATCGTCGTCGATGCTGCTCGATTGGATTGCCCCGCCTGAATGTCCGACCGAGCAAGCCGTCGTCTCGCAGGTGACGACGCTCGCGGGCGAATCGCTCATCGCCCAGCCGCTCGTCGTCCGCGCGCGGGTCGAGCACGGCACCACGCGGCGCTTCAAGCTCGACCTGCGCATCGGCGCCGACGGGGAAGGTTCACGCACGCTCGAGAGCGACGATTGTGGCGAGCTCGCCCAGGCGACCGCGCTCATCGTGTCATTCGATCTGCAATCGCGCGCGAAGGCAGCAAGGAGCGAACAGCCGACTCCCGCGCCCACGACGGAGACCACGCCCGCGCAGCCGCCATCCGGCGACACCGGCTCGACGCTCCATCTCCCGGCTGCAGCTCCTGCCGTGACGCCCCCTCCGATACGAGGAAGAGGCGCCGCGTCGGCGCTACCGCGGCCGGCGGTCTTCGGGATCGGAGCTGATGTCTTCATGGATGCTGGCTCCCTCCCGACCGGCGCGTGGGGATCGGGGGTACTGGCCTTCTTCACGCAAGGGCGCTTCCGGGGAGAATTCGGCGCGACGCTCTGGCCGCGGACCCGGGCCCTCTCGAGCGACCAGCCGGGAGCAGGAGCATCGCTGTACCTTCGGACGGTCGGGCTTCGCGCGTGCTTGGTCGCCCTGCCCTCGCTCCACGTCGACGCGTGCCTCCATGCCGAAGGCGGCAGCACGCGGGCGACTGGCTTCGGGATCAGCCGCCCGAGCACCTCGAACGGGCGATGGCTCGCGACGTTCGTGGGGTTGACGGCGCGGCCGTCTTTCTGGAGCGACCTCGCGCCCCGGTTCACGGTCGAGCTCGGCGCGCCCGTGCACTACGCGACGGTCACCATCGAGGGCGTCGGCCACGTGCACGCACCGTCGCCGGTCGTGCTCCGGGTCGGCTTCGGCCTCGAGAGCAAGCTCTTCTGAGCCGCTGACGGCCGCGTCCGAACGCTTTTCGTCGTCGCCGGAAGAAAGTTTGATAGTTCCTTCTCGACGCTGCACTTACGCGACGTGAAGGGCGGCGCGTTGGCTTCAGTGTTCGGGGCGCCGATGTCCACGCCGGACCACGAGCAAGACGTGTCCTCCGCGCTCACGTCGTTCGACGAAGTCTACGATCGCTACGTCGTTTTCGTCTGGCGCACTCTTCGAGCGCTCGGCCTACCCGATGCCGCGCTCGAGGATGCCGTCCAGGACGTCTTCATCGTCGTCCACCGGCGTCTACACGAGTTCGAGGGACGCGCGAAGCTGACGAGCTGGCTCTTCGCCATCGCCCGTCGTGTCGCCAAGAACCATCGTCGCACACGGCAGCCGAGCAGCGAGCTCCGCGACGTCGAAGAGCAGGTCCGGGATGACGGGCCGACCCCCTACGAGGCGGTGGTCCAGACCGAGGCGGTCGCCCTGCTCGAGCGAATTCTCGATCGACTCGATGACAAGCAACGCGTTTGTTTCGTCTTGATGGATATCGAACAGATGACGGCCGAGGAGGTCGCCTCGCTGCTCGAGATCAACGTCCACACCGTCTATTCGCGGCGCCGCCTGGCTCGCCTCGAGTTCAACCGACTCGCCGCCCACTACGGGCGCGGCGAGTAGCCCGCAGAGCGACCATGCACACCTCCTTCAACCCCCGCCGCTCTCCGTCGCGCTCTCGCGGTTGTGGAGCACGCTCATGAGCGACCTGACCCCCTCGGCTCGTAAGCTTCTCGCAGATGCACGCCCGGCCTTCGGTCCGAGCGCCGCGGCTCGCGAACGGATGCGCGGCGAAGTCCTCCGGCACGCGGCGAGCACCGGAAGCGCGGCGAGCGAGGCGCCCCCGTCGGGCGTGAGGCTCTCGCTCAAGGCGCACGGGGGAAAGCTCCTCGGCGCTTCGCTCGTGGCGCTGGTCGCTACCAGCTACGGGGTCGTGCGCAGCTCGGCGTCCGACCCGGTGACGGTCGCGCCGGCGCCCGCCGTCATGGCCGCTCCTTCCGAAGAAACGTCTCGAGCGGCCGAGGAGCTCGCCTCGCCCCATCTCCTTCCGGAAGCGCCGATCGCCGTCGCGGCGGTCGCGTCGACGATCGCTCCCGAGCCGAGCGCAGGGCGGCGGCCGGCAGCATCGCCGAAGAGCAGCGCGGTACGAGCCGGGAGCGTCGTGGGCGAAGCACCGCCCGAGCTCCCGCTCCCTGCCGGGTCGCTCGGCGCGGAGATGCGACTCCTTCGTGATGCTCAGAGCGCGTTCAAGTCCGGCGACCTCGCTCTCGCGAGCCGCAAGGTCGACGAACACGCACGCTCGTTCCCCGACGGCGTGCTGCGCGAGGAGCGCCTCGTCCTCGGCGTGCTGCTCGCGTGCGCTGAAGGGCGGGTCGAGCGCGCACGTCGCGCGGCCGACGAATTCGCGGCGTCACACCCGCGCTCCTCCCATCTCGATGCGCTTCGCGGCTCGTGCGCGGGCGCTAGCGCATCCGCTCCGGCGGCCACGAACGACTGACTCCGCCGCGAGCAGCTCATCGAGCGTACCCGTCGGATCTCACCGCCGGGCATCCTTCATCCGTCACCCCCACTGGACACACGGACATGCCGAAGCAACCGAGCCGAGGACTTCGCACGCCCATCGTCATCGCACTCTTCGTCGTCGGGACGATCGCCTGCGCCGAGACGATGAGCGCCGGGATCGAGGACAAATCGAACGACGCTGGAACGTCTCCGCCGTCGTTCACGCCGCCGCCGGACGAAGCCGGGACGAGCCCCGACGTCGAGGTCCCGGACTCGCTGAAGCTCTGCATCGCGACCGAGTGCCCAGCGCCGTACGCGACGTGCGGATTCAGCGCCGATCGCTGCCGGGACAACCTCTCCAACGACATCAACAACTGCGGCGCCTGCGGGAACAAGTGCCCGTCGGAGATCTTCTCGCCCCTCGGCGGCGTCAACGTCGACTTCCGCCATCTCTCGCCGAGATGTGTGGACGGTCAGTGCACGGTCGAATGCAACAGCACCGAGTGGGCAGACTGCAACGGCAAGCTCGACGACGGCTGCGAGACGTCGGTCAAGGGCAATCCCGATCATTGCGGTGGCTGCGGGATCAAGTGCGCCGAGGGTGAGCCGTGCGTCATCCTCACGACGGGGCAGTCGAAGTGCGGGTGCGCGGCCGGCATGACGTATTGCCCGGCGACGAGCAAGTGCGTCAACCTCCAGAGCGACGACAACAACTGCGGCGCGTGCGGAACGGTCTGCCCATCGGCGGCCGTCGACGGCGGCGCTCCGCTCCCCCCGAACACGAAGTACGGCTGCGCCGCCGGCACGTGCGGGACCGACGCGAGCCACATCAAGTGCTCGAGCACGACCTGGGCCGACTGCAACGGCGACCTCCCTTCCCCAACGGGCGACGGCTGCGAGGTGAACGCCGGCACGACGTACACACTCGTGAACGGACTGCCGATGTACCTCGGCGATCCCGACAACTGCGGGGCATGCGGCAACGCTTGTAAGCCGGGGCAGACCTGCGCGCTCCTCCGCCAGGGAGGCGTCCAGTGCGCGTGCGCTCCGGGAGAATCGCTGTGCCAGAGCCGGCGAGCCACCTGGTGCGCCGACCTGCTCACGTCACCCGCCGACTGCGGGGCATGCGGAAACGCCTGCACGAACGATCCGGCCAAGAACCTCGAGGGAGTCTGCAAGAAGGGCATGTGCGTGAACGAGTGCGCCCCGGGTTGGGGCGACTGCGACGGCAATCCGGACAACGGATGTGAGACGAACCTCGAGACCAACATCGCGCACTGCGGCGCGTGCGGGAGTCGATGTGACACCGCCGCCGGGCAGCCGTGCATCGACGGTCAGTGCCTGATGACCGAATGCGACGGCGGAACGGTCACCAAATGAGCCATCTCCTGAAGCACGACACCATGCGTCGACTGAGCGTCTTGGCAGGCCTCGCCCTGCTCAGCATGCCTCCGCTCGTCATCGCGAGCTGCGCCGAGTCCGCACCGGACGTGGACGTCAACCCCGACGCGGAGCCGCCGCACACGATCGGCGATTCGAGCGACCCGATCGATGCCGGCGCCCCCGTGGAGGACGCAGGGTGCGAAGCGGGCGACCCGCGTTGCGTGGAGACGGAGCTCCCCTGCGCCGAGACCGACTTCTGTCCTGTGAAAGGCGCCATCGACGCACGCTTCGCGCTCACCGCGATCTGGGGAAACGGGAAGAACGACGTCTGGGCCGTGGGCGCCGCGGGGACGGCGATCCACTGGGACGGGCAGACCTGGAAACCGTATCCAGTCCCGACCAACCACACGCTGTTCGGTGTGTGGGGCAGCGGCGCCGGCGATCTCTGGACGGCGAGCACCTATACGGCAGCGTTCCGCGGGACGATCCATGAAGCGGACGCCTCGGTCGAATGGACGCCACTCCCGGCGCTCCCCGTCCCGCTCATCAGCGACCTCTACCCTGCCCTCGCAGCGGTGTGGGGGCGCGCACCGGACGACGTGTGGATCGGCGGCGGCGAGAAGGTCACCGGCTTCCCCCAGCCGCGAGTCTGGCGCACGAGGCCCGCTGCCGACGGCGGCATCGCGTGGCAGACGCTCTCGCCGTGCGCTCTGAGCAGCGACTGCCCCGCCGTCCGCGCGATCTGGGGACGTGCCGACGACGACATCTGGCTCGTCGGCGACAAGGGCCGCACGTACCACGCGGCCCTCGCCGATGGCGGCGTCGCGTTCACGGCCCTCGAGAGCCACACGACACGACCGCTACGGGCCGTGTGGGGGGCAGACGCGGACAACGTGTGGGCCGCGGGCGACGACGGCGTCGTCCGCAAGGCATCCGCGACCGCGAGCTCGTGGACCAGCGTGAACGTCCCGACCAGCCACGATCTCCGCGGGCTGTGGGGCTCGAGCGCGAGCGACGTCTGGGCCGTCGGCGCCCACGGGACGCTCCTCCACTTCGACGGCAACGAGTGGTCGGAGGCGAGCGCAGCGTTCCCGGCGGGCCTGAAGCCGAACCTGTACGCCGTCTGGGGCAGCGGCCCGGACGATGTGTGGATCGTCGGAGACGGAATCGTTCTTCATCGAACGGCCAAGGCGAAGACAGGAGGGCAGCCGTGAGGCTCGAGAGATTCGCGTCGTTCTTCATCCCCACCCTTGCCGCAACGGCGGTGCTCTTCGCGTGTGGAGACGATCCGGCCGCGACCGGTTCATCGACGCCCCCGGACGCGAGCGACACCGATGCGCGCGCGGACGCCGAGGAGGTCGACGTCGACGGCGCGACCGAGGACGAGGACGCTGGTGACGCCGACGCCGACGCCGACGTCGCGACTCCCCCGAAGACCTGCAGCGACGAAGGCTGGTGCCACACGGCGGTTCCGGCAGGGCAAGTCCTGCGCGACGTCTGGTCAGACGGCGCCGGCACCGCGTGGGCCGTGTCCGATCAAGGCGCCATCCTTCGCTACGACGGCATGGCGTGGACCGTGGTGCATACGCGGACCGCGACGGACGCGAGGCTCTTCTCGATCTGGGGCAGCAGCGCGACCGACATGTGGGTCGGCGCGTACGGCGCGATCCTGCACGGCACCGGCACGACACCGGCGACCATCACGTGGACCGAGATCACGCTCGATCAAGTTGCGCCGGGGGCCGGTGCAGTCTCGGTCTACGGCACGAGCAAGAGCGACGTCTTCGCGGCTGTTCGTACCGCGGTCCTGCATCTCGCCGACGACGGAGCGAGCTGGGAGGTCGATCCCGTCACTTCCGAGATCGCCGGCACGGCAGTCGCTGTCTGGGGACGCGCAGGAACGAGCGACGTCTGGATCTCGACCATGAACACCGCGACGAAGAAGAGCGTCCTCTTCCACCGGAGCGGCGGAGCGGGCAGCCCCTTCAGCGCAGTCCCGGGTGTGAGCGAGGTTCCGTTCAACGTCTCCGGGCGCGCATGCGCCACTCCTGGTGAGCCGCGGCGCGGATGGATGCTCGACGATCGAACGATCTGGCTCGTCGGCACGCGCGTGAACTTCACCAACACCTGCTACTACGCATTCCGCGGGGTCGAGAATCCCGAGGCCGGAGCGATGGACGCCGGCGCGTTCGTCTTCAGCGGCACGGTCTTCTACGACCCGTACGTCGCGCAGAACGACATCTGGGGTACCTCACCCAACGACGTATGGCTCGTCGGCGAGTTTGGCGCGCTGAACCACTGGGACGGCACACGCTGGCAGCTCGCCGCCATCTCGATCGGAACGCAGCCCGTCAAGAAGAACCTCACCGCGATCCATGGCCGTGGGCCCGGAGACATCTGGGTCGTCGGCGACGGCATCGCGCTCCACAAAGGTGCACCGTGAAGACGCACGCTCGACCCTTTCTTCGTAGCGCGACGGTTTGGGGCGCGCTCCTCGCGACCGGCGGCCTCGCTGCGCTCGCGTGCGGCGACCCCGACGTGAGGATCGGCTACATCGAGCCTTCGGAAGCCTCCACGGAAGCGACGACCGAGGCCTCGCTACCCCCGACCGACGACGGCGGTAACGTCGTCCCGGTCGACGCGACCCCGCCGGAGGACGCGGGCATTCCGTTCGACGGCGCGGGGGAGGACGTCGTCTGCGCGACGACGCCGTGTGCGACCCAGCTTGCCGGCGGAGAGACGTACTTCTGCGCGCTCATCGACGACGGCACCGTGCGTTGCTGGGGGACCGACCTGCGCGGCTCGCTCGGGAGACCCGAACTCGACGCTGGCGCCGACGCTGCTGCCGTGCGGCCGGCACCGGTCGAAGGGCTCGAGGGCGTCACTCAGCTCACCGCACGACAGGCGGTCTGCGCTCGTCTCGACGACGGTACGGTGCGTTGCTGGGGCTCGAACAACTTCGGACAGCTCGGGGTCCGGACGCCCCCGGCGTCGGACACGCTCTCGCATCCGATCCCGAGCGAGGTGCCGCTCCACGAGCCGGCGCTGCGCGTCGACACGCACGACATGACGACGTGCGCGGTGCTCGCCTCGGGCAAGGTCGAATGCTGGGGGAGCACTTCGTACGCCCAGCTCGCGCGCACCGCGACCGGATTCGTGGGCGGCCCCGACATCGCGACCAAGGTCGCTCCGAAGGTCGTCAGGACGACGACGGGAACCGCGATCACCGAGGACGCGGAGCTCTTGACGTGGGCTGGGCTCCTCGGGCGCGAGGTGTCGATTCAGCCGCTCGACCCGGCGTTCAAGCCGATGACGATCCCGAACCTCGGCAGCGTCCACGACGTCGCGTCGGAGGTGGCGTACGTCTACGATCAGGCCGCCGCCGCGTACGTGCCCGCCGGCCACACCTGCGCCGTCATCGCGGGCGCGATCTACTGCTGGGGGACCGCGAGTACGTCCGGCGTGCTCTGCACCGGCGTCGGCATCGCGGAGCCCATGCCGGTCCGCGCCCCGATGTCGCTCGACGCCGGGGTCTTCGCGCAGCAGATCACGGTGTCGAAGCGGAATACGTGTGCGCGCCTCACCGACGGATCGGTGCGGTGCTGCGGGGGGGACGCCTTCGGTCAGCTCGGGCGCGGGACCGTGCCCGACGGCGGAGCTACGCCGGTCGAACCCATCTTCGTCGCTGCATCGGCCGTCACCGGCGATGTCGTCCAGGTCGCGCTCGGCGGTGATGCCGCTTGCGCGCTGCTCAAGGACGGGTCCGTCGAATGCTGGGGCAGCAACGTCTTCGGTCAGCTCGGGAACGGCACGCGGGACTCCGCCCCGCATCCCGCCCCCGTTCGCGTCGAATTCTGAGTCGAGAGGACGAGCCTGATGAATAGCGGACGAGGAATATCGCCCTGGGCTTCGAGCGTCGTGGCCGGATCACTTACCGTCCTCGTCGCTGCCGCGTGCGCCGGCAACCGGCAAGAGTTCGACGACCGCGACGCGGGACCGCCCACGCCCATCGTCCCCGACGAGGGAGGAGCGCCGCCGGAGACCTGCACCGGACAGCGTTGCTCTCGCGATCTGAAGAAGGTGCTGAGCAGCTGCGATGATCGCGTGATCAAGGAGTGTGGCGTCGGCTACGCTTGCGGCGATGGCGAGTGCCTCGAGCCGTGCAAGGCGGTCGAGCTCTCGCAAGGATCGACGGGCTGCTCGTTCTGGACCCTCCCGCCCGACGCCGCGGTCGAGGGCGAGCAGGGCTCCTGTTTCGCGGCGATGGTCGCGAACTCGTGGGAGCAGCCGGTGACCCTCTCGGCCGACTACGGCGCCGAGCCGCTCGACATCTCGCAGTCCGTCTACGTGGCCAAGCAGGAGAACGGGAAGGTCACGTACACGCGTCTCGACGGACCGCTCCCGGTCGGCGAGGTCGCAGTCGTGTTCCTCGCGCAACGCGCCAGCGCCAAATACGCGTGCCCGTCGGGGGTCACACCGGCGCTCGCCGCGGATCCGATCACGCACGGGACGAGCATCACGAAGGCCTTTCACCTGAAGACCGATCTTCCGGTGACCGCCTATTCGATCTTCCCCTACGGCGGAGCCACCTCACAGGTCCCGAGCGCGACATTGCTGTTGCCGGTGTCCTCGTGGTCGAAGAGCTCGATCCTCGTCAACCCGTCGTCCGGCTACGTCATCAGCTCCACCAGCGGCACGTACACCGCCCGTACGTTCATCCAGATCGTATCGGACGAGGACGATACGGAGGTGCGGATCGCTCCCAACACCGACATCAGCGATGGCTGGGGCGTCACGGGGACGGGAACGGGCACCTCGAAGACCTGGACCCTCGCGCGTGGCGAGGTGCTCCAGATCAAGCAGATCCCGGAGCTGTCCGGCAGCCCGATCGAGTCGAACAAGCGCGTCGGGATCTTCAGCGGAGCCGACTGCATCACGTATCCGACCAACATTGGCTTCTGCGACTCGCTCCACCAGCAAATCCCGGGTCTGTCGAGCTGGGGCAACGACTACGCGCTCGTCCCCTACAAGCCGCGCGTCAACGGACGTGAGAAGGGTGTGCCCTTTCGCTTCGTCGGCGCGGCGAACGGCACGAAGCTCACCTACGATCCTGCACCTCCGATCGGCGCCCCGCTCACGCTAGAGAGCGGGCAGGTGGTGACGTTCAGCACCGATCAGATCGTGACGGTGAAGAGCCAGGACAGCGCACATCCGTTCTACGCCGCCTCGTACATGACCGGCTCGATGTACAACGCCGGGACGACGAACCCGACCTCGCGAACGATCGGAGACCCGGACTTCGTCAACGTCGTGGCCTCGGACCAGTTCCTCGACCGCTACGTCTTCTTCACCGATCACACCTACGCCAACACGACGCTCACGTTCGTGCGCAAGAAGACGGACAAGGGCTTTCTCCCGATCGAGCTCGAGTGTGGGGGCGAGATCACCGGCTTCGTTCCCATCGGCGAGGGCGGCGAATACGAGTACGCTTGGGTGGATCTCACGAAGTCTTTCCAGCCGCAGTCGTTCGCGAAGGGCAAGTGTGGATACGGCCGTCACGCGGCCTCGAGCGATGGGCCTTTTTCGGTCACCGTCTGGGGTACCGATCTCGATGCGAGCTACGCCTACCCCGGAGGTATGGGCCTTCGCCCGATCAGCGAGGTGCAGGTGACCGTCCCGAAGTGATCCGCTGTGTGCGAGCAGCCCGGCAACGTACGGAGGCGCCAGCTCTTCGCTTGACGACCGTGACCCGAACGACTTCCCTTCGACGACGAGGTTGAAGATGGTCCTACGAGCCTCGCAACGGCTGCTCTTCTTCACGGTTTCGATCGCCCTGACGTCGGCGGCGTCTGCTTGTTCGGACGCTGCTTCCACCGGGAGCGGCGCAGGCCCCTGTGTCGACGGGGCATGTTTGCCCGACGCCGATGAAGACGGCGTTGCCGACGGCGTCGATCAGTGCCCGGACACGCCCGCGAACGAGCCCGTCAACGACGTCGGCTGTCCGATCCGGCTCGAGGCGGTCCCGTGGTCGACGGGGCCCTACGGGACGAACATCCGCGACACCGCCGGAGACTTCACGCTCGAGACGCTCGACGGCAAGGTCACCTTCTCCGAGGCCTGGACCGGCCAGGACTCGTGGGTCTTCTTCGCCCGCTCGCCGACCTCCCCCGAGCTCGAGCAGGTTTGGGCGTCCGATCCCGTCGCCCTGCTCAAAGAGTCACCCGCGAACGTTCATTACGTCTTCTTCTCGGCCGGTACCGACCCGGCAACCGACGTCGCCGAGCTGAAGTCGCGGTTCACCAAGGCGCTCGGGAAGATCAAATCCCCCGATCAATGGACCGGGCGGCTTCACTTCGTGCCGACGCCGTTCGAGCAGGTCGACTCCGTGCTCAAGACCTTCAGCGTCGCGCATGCCAAGCACCGATCCACTTCGCGAGCTTTCGCGGTGGATCGATTCCAGCGCTGGCGCGAGGTCGGCATGCTCGGGGCGCTCGGTTCGGGGGGAGTGAGGGGCGAGATGCGCTTTCTCTCCCGCGTACCGCACGGGTTCAACTACGAGCGGTCGGTCGAGCGCGAGCGGGCAGCGCTGAAGCCCGTCGAGGTCGTGATCGCCGACGGGTTCGTTCATCCTGGTGGATGGGAAGGCGGCAACAAGAGCCGGCTCGAAGCGACGTTTCCGTCTGCGGAGCAGATGAAGTCGTTCGACTCGATGGCGATCCACGCCTTCACGAGCTGCCCGAAGCACCTCGACGGCGCCGAGAACGGCTGCCCCGAGTGGGACATGGCCCATCACCTGATGCTCTGCGACGAGGCCGATCCGAGCTCGTGCGATACCGAGCTCGTCCGGTACATCACCACTTACCATCGAGAAGGCGAGTGGCGAACGGACATCTCGCCACTGCTTCCGCTCCTTGCATCAGGCGGCAAGCGGACGCTCGAGTACCGCGGGCCGAACAGCTACGGGCTTCACCTCACGATCCAGCTCTGGAACGACCCTGCGAAGACCGAGCGGCCGATCGCGATCCAGAAGCTGTGGGGCGCTGCGCCGAACGAGACGCGCTGGGACGAAAAGTACAACGACACCCTGGCGCCCGTGAGCTTCGACTTCGACTCTCAGGCCGCCTCGCGCGTCGAGATCGTCGCCGCGCTCACCGGGCACGGGTTCGGATCCACGAACGAGAACTGCGCCGAGTTCTGCAACCACCAGCACCAGTTCACGCTCAATGGCTCGCCGCTCTCGCTCCTCGAGTATCCGAACGCCGGCAAGCGCGAGGGCTGCTACGCGCAGGTGAAGCAAGGCGTCGTCCCGAATCAATTCGGGACCTGGCCGTTCGGTCGCGCGGGCTGGTGCCCCGGACAGGACGTGAAGCTCGAGACGGTCTCGATGAGCGATTCGCTCCAGTCGGGCAAGAACGCCCTCGACTACCGGGTGCTCTTCGAGAACGCGAGCTACACGCCCAACTACCTGGATCCGGAGCCCAAGGATCCGTACTTCCCGCACCTCCGGACTCAGATCTGGCTCGTGACCTACGGCCGCGAGTAGCAGGCCGTCTCGGTGGCCGGCGCGTCGACGACGTGCCGGCTGCAAAGCCTCACGCGCGACGCATCGAACGCGCAAAGCGCTCGCCGTCGCGCAGACCGAGCTCGTACGCGCGGACGATCCCTTCCGGGCTCGTGATGTCGAACTGCCCCACGCCGATCGTCTCCGACGGCTCGACATACTGTCGATGCGTGACCGTCGGCGTCGTCCGGTAGCGACGTGTCAGAAGGACGAGCGTCCGTCCGCCCGCCTCTTCGATCGTGCGAAGAGGCTCCACCGGTACGTTGTCCGAAAAGCCGCCGTCCATCGCCGGATGCCCGCCGATGCTCTGGAGTCGGATGATCGGCGGCACGTAGGCGCTGGCGAACGTCACGTCGGCCCATGCGCGCGCATCGGGAAGCTCGCGCACCGAGACGTGCGCGGGCGCAAACCCGAGCTTCGTTCCCCACTGCGGGTGGACAGGCCCGAGCAGCTTCTTCTCGAGCTGGTAGCTCGCGAGCCCCACGAGCGCAGCGAATGCGCCCGGCCAGCCTCGAGGTGGACGCGCGATGGACACCACGAGGTCCGCCTTCGCGTTGATCGCCTCGAACGCCGCGGGGCTCAGGACCTCGTCGAGGAGCTCGCGGTACATCTCGGCGACCGGAAACGGCACCCCGCGTGCGATGCCACGCCAATCGAAGTTCGGGAGCCCGCGCTTGCATCCCTCGAGCACGAGCTCACGCACGCGCGGTCCGAGACCGAGGAGAGAATACGCCGCGGCGAAGGCGCCCCCACTGACACCGACCACACGAGCAGGCGCGAGATCGAGCGACTGTGCGGCGGCCTCCCAGAAGCCACCTTGCCAGTAACAGCGGTTGCCCCCACCGGGGAAAGAGACGGCGTCGAACACGTGGCTCGCACGCTAGTCCGGGCATCGCGAGCGTCAACGACATCGGGATCCTGCTTCCCGTCCCGCTCGCGCTGCGCAGGCGTCGGATCTCGCCAGGCTGGCCCAGGGGCATAGCGGGCGCGCGGCATCGGGCCTAACCTCACCGCGATGTCCCTCTCTCCCGAAGCCTTCGTCGCCGAGCTCGACGCCGAGAACCGGATCGCGCTCGACCGCATCGCCGCCGCGGCCTGCGCCGGCGCGCCCGATCCCGGGCTCTCCGTGCAGAAGCTGCTCCTCCTCGCGCTGAAGAACGAGCTCGAGGCGACCGAGTGCGCCGCTGCCTGGCTCCCGACGACGAAGGAGGTCGCGGTGAAGCTCGCCCTCGCACGGCAAGCGGGAGACGAGGCGAAGCACTACAAGCTCATCCAGGCCCGGCTCTCGGAGATGGGCGTCGACACGTCGAGCTTGGATCCGCTCGCCTCGGGCAGAAGCCCTCTGCTCGCATACCTCGTCGCGCTCGAAGGTACGGTCGCGCGCGTCGCGGCCGGACAGTTCACGCGCGAGGCGCTCGCGCTCGTGCGGAACGCCGAGTTCATCCGGTTCTGCCGCGCGCAGGGCGACGAGGGCACCGCGCGGCTCTACGAGGAGACGATCCAGCCGGACGAGAAGCACCACCACGAGCTCGGTCGACGGCTCCTCCTCGACCTCGCCGTCTCGGAGGAGGCCCAGGCCGCGGCGCGCGAGGCAAGCCAGCGCGTGCTGTCGATGGCGGAGGAGCTGCAAGAGATCGCGCGCCTCAAGACGGGCATCTCGCGGGCGCCTGGCTGCTGAACGTCATCCCCGCGCGGCGAGCGCGTCAGCGGAAGCCGGTGTTCGCACCGGGGACGTTGTTCATGACCCAGAGCATCATCTCCCGATCGTGCTGCGGCACCTTCGAGGCCATGTCGTAGATCGCGCGACCGAGCGCCCTCGCATTCCCTTCACCCGCCTTCAGCTTTCGCATCACGGCCCGGCGCGCGAAGCGATACGCGGCCGTCACCATCTCTCGCTCCGGGACGCTCGGATACGGGCGGCCGTTCATCATGCGCACGAGCCCCAGTGGAAGCACCGCATCGGCATACCCGACGACGTTGCCCGCGCCACGCTCGATCGCTCGCTGCGCCTCGTCGAAGCGACGCGCGAGACCGTCGATGAACCGGTAGACCTCGAGAGACGGCGCGAGCGCGAGAAACTCCGAGGCGATCGCATCACGGGCATCGGCGAGGGCGCGCACCGCCGCCTTCGGGTCGTTTCGCCCGAACGCCCTCGCCGCACGAGCGAGCGAAAGACGGTAGCGCTCCCTTGCCCGCTGCCAGCCGACCATGTCGACGGTGTGCTCGATCTCCTCTGCGTCGAGCTCGTAGACACGACCGGCTTCGGTCCACTCCTTCAGTCGAAGCGCCCCCCTTACACGCGCCACGACGGGTGAAGCCGGGGCCGTGATGAACAGACGATCGCCGCCCAGGCTTCCCATCGCCTCGAGCATCGTGGTCCGAAGGAGGGCGGGGTCGTCGAAGTGCTCTCCACTGCCGACCAGCGGGAAGCTCGTCACGCCGGCGATACGCTGCGCGAGCTCGTCGCCCTTCGTCCCGCGAAGACGCACCGTCGTTCGCCCCGGGAGCGCCGACGACGACACGAGCGCGATCGTGCCGTCGTCTTCGCGGACGAGGTAGCCGGAGACGCTCGCCCCACGTCCGTCGATGTCGATCCCGCGCTCGAGCGGCAGCAGGCCGAGACGAGGCGCATCGGGCACCGGGAGCGCGCCCAGCGACGCGCGGACGATGGCGTGGTGCTCCACGCGGTCACCACCGAGAGACCGCACGAAGACCTTCGCGTTCCCCCACTCGTGTGCTCCTGCGTGCGCGGAGGCGCCGTCTTCGACCCAGCGCGCGACGACGACACCTCCGTTGCCAGCCAGGACGGCCCACGGCAGGTCCAACCAATCACGCCGGGCCGGAGCAGCGTGCTCGGGATCGATCACGACGACGATGTCGCGCATGTTGCCCGCTCCGGCTGCGCGGAGCGCGTCCACGCGCACGTCGAGGCGCGACTTCGCGAGGGCTCGAACGTCGATCGCGATCGCATCCGTCTCGAAGCCCGCCCTCTTCGCCGCGTTCACGGCGAGCGCGCGGAGCTCGTCGTCCGGTGAGAGCATGGCGATCACGGCGGTCCGCGCGTTCGGCGCGCTCGCACGCGCGAGCTTGAACAGCGGCGCGAGATGAAGGACGTCCGGGGCGGTCGACTCGTCCCGAGCGGGAGCATCGGGCGGCGGAGCGGCACCTGGAGACGACGGAGACGACGGAGACGGACGCGCCGTCGGGCTCGGCCCCGAGCATGCAACGAGGAGCATCGAAAGCGTGACGAGGAGGCGGTGCGCGAGGAGGTTCATGGTTCCGCTCAGTGGGTGCACCAGCGCGTCGGGATGACGTCGCTGTCGAGGTTGCGGATGGCCATCGAGATCTCGATCGCACGCATCGTCTCGGCGCTGGGCGCGGTCCGCGAGACCGCCGCCTCGAACGCAGCGAGGCGCGCGATCGATTCGCTCCGTGACGTCGTAGCGAGGCTCAGCGGCGGAAGGCCGACCTCCCGGAAGGCCTTCGCGAGCACCGCTCCGTACTCACGTTCGAGCCCGCGGCGGACTGCGCCGTCGTAGTAGCGAACACGGAGGAGCGTCTCGGCCTTGGCGCCGAGGTCGGAGCGCTCGGAGAGATGAAGATCGCTCCGCCCGTAGAGGGCCTTGTAGGTCCGATAGTCCTCCACGAGCGCCGGGTCGTCGCTGCCGTTTGCACGACGCGCGCCGCTCACCCAGGCGTCGAAGCGAACGTCGGCTGTGGCCTGACGTGCTCGCGCCTTTTCGAGCGGCTCGGAGCCGTCGCGATATCCGCTCGAGCGATCCCAGACGCCGACGTGCTCTTTCGCACGGCTCGGCGAGAGCTCGAGGTTCGTCGCTCGGCCCCGAGTCGCACGCGCCCATTCGCCGAGATGCCCTCCGCCCTCGAGCGGCGCCGAACCGTTGTAGGCCCAGAGCGTCTTCAGATTGGGGAACGCAGCGACCCAGGCCGCCCGGTTCTCGTCGATCGCCCCCTGCATCCCGGTCGAGCAAGCGGAGATGTGAATGTCCTCGATCTGGGCCGCCGCGCGAGGCATCACCCACGCGAGGCGCTGGACGTCGGCGAAGGCCAGCTCTCCGTCGCCCTTCCCGTCCCAGATCGTCGTCCCGCTGGAATGCCCCGAGAGCACGATGCGCGACGGCACCGTCCCTCCGGCCTCGCCCTGCGCCCAGAGGAGCGCGAGGTGCGCCATCTCGTCGGCTCCGGTCGGGTTGGTCTGCGCGATCGCCGCGACGACGAGCTGCGCTTGCATCTCGGACATCCCTCTGGCGTGAAGTAGTCCCACGAACGCCCCCTGCCCCTCCGGCTTCGCGAGCTCGTAGCTCTTCCCGTCGACCGAGATGACCGCAGCGCGCTCGCTGTGCGCCAGTTCCGTGACCTTGGCGAGCTTCGAGAGCTTTGCCTCCTCGGCGGGCGCCGAGCTTCGGTTCATCCCGATATGGAGGATCTCGTCGTTCGGAGGCGGGCTCTTCGACGCGTTTCGTACGAAGTCGGCGAGGCCGGCATCGATGCGCGCGTCGACTGCGCTGCCGACGTAGGCGACCGCAGGCGAGCTCTCGTGCCGCGCCGGGTCGGCTGCTCGGTCATCGTCGCTGCGATCGAGGTCGGGCCGACGGGACGCTCCTGAAATCCGCTCGAACATGGCCCGTAGTTCGGCCGGCGAGCGCCCCGGTTGCGCGCAATCTCGATCGGTGCGGGAACTTCGCGCCGAGGCGCTTCAGGGACGAGACCGTCGCCGCGCGAGCGCTGCTTAGTTCACCGGCTTGAAGACGCTATCCATGCACCCGCAACGAATCGTGTTGGCCGCATTCGCATAACAGACCAGCCCTCGGTCGGCAGCGAGGGCCGACCAACCGAACGCGGCGTTCGGCGTGTCCGTGGCGGTCTCCGGCCACTCCTCGAGCTTGCCCGAATGGATGTGGATACGGAACATCCGCGGCGCGTCGTTCTTGAACCCGGGGAACACGAGCGATCCCTGCGTGCCGTTGGTATGGACCATCCGCGCGCTCGAGGCCGCGGCCCGGAAGCCAGGCGGGAGCACCGTGAGATCGCGCTTCTGCGTCGCCAAAGCGGGCGTGTACCGCGTGACGACCCCCTCTGGGCTGACGCCGAAGAACGTGGTCGCGTTGAGATCGTCGGCAGGCGTTCGCCACGAGAGCGGGGCCCACGTCACCACCTTCCCAGGTGCGAAGCCGTCTGTTCCACGCGGCCCGACCGCGAAGGCTCGCCAGCCCCCTTCGCCATCGGCTCGAATGATCGTCTGGCTCGACCCTTGATACACGACGACGTCGCTGCGCGCGAACGAAGCGGGGGCGAGCGGTATCGAGCTCCTCGTGAGCAGAGGCGAGAGGGTCACCTGCCCATTGTCGATGCGTGCGCTTCGGAGGCTACCGGCGTCCGCGCCGAGTGACGGCCAGCTGAGGACCATGGCGACGGCTCCGTTCGTGTTGCCGTCCTGCAGGTCGACGGGGGGGAAGATGCCGTCCACCGAGTCGTCGACGCCCGGGATGAGCGCAGCGCTGGACGGGAGCGCCTCGTCGAGAGGTCCAACGGGGACGACGCCGCCCGCCGACTCCACAACGCTGCCGTCGTCCTCGACGTACTCCCGACGCAGATAGCTCACGAAGAGGTAATCCTTGCCGGCGAGCTTCACCGTCTGAAGGCGGGGGGATTGGTCGAATTCGGACCGGCGGGCCGCCCGACGTCCGTGACGGAGCCGGCGACGCCCGTCGCCAGATCGAATGTCTGCAGCGGAATCGTGGGCGGCGCGCGGTCGGCGATCGTGAGCACGGAGGAGCGGACGAGGATGCTCCGCACGACGCTCGCCGAGCTCGCCGACCACTCGCGTTGCCCCGTCGTCAGCGGACAGGCTTCGTCCGGCGTGTCGAGGTCAGGCCCCGCGTCGGAAGGATGGCGGGGCATTCTGCAGGACCGGCTCGTGCCCCTCTTCGGAGTGGGCGGCGCAATTGTGCTCCAGGCGGCGTCGTTCGGCCTGCAGCATGCGTGGGGATTCCCCCGCGGGCCCGTTGGCGTCGTGCTCGCCGGCGGCTGGGCGGTGATGCTCGGACTCCTCCGTCGCCACTCGGGCGGCCTGCTCAGCCCCATTCTCGCGCACGTCGTCGCCGACGCGACGATCGCGGTGCTGGTCCTGGGCTGCCTTCGATGAGCCGTGCACGAGATCGGCGGTCGACGACAGCAGGGAGCGATCGGGCCTAGAACGGAACTGTCACGCGGAGCGTGCCGGGCCCGGCGGCAATCTGGGGCGAGCTCGAGGTCGCGCGCGGCGCGATGAGGAAGGCGATGCCGCCGCCGAGGATGGCGCCGGCCCCGACGATGACTCCGACCGTGCTGACGTCTCGAAGGGTCTCCGCGGTACGCGCATCGTCGACCTCGTCTTCGGGGCAAGTCGGCTTGCAGTGCTGGAGACGCGAAACCGAGTGGTCGGCCGACCAGCTCAATCCGGCGATCGAGCCTCCCAGCAGGACCGCGCCTCCGATCATCGACACGATGCCGACGGTGCGCTGCCTGCTGCCATCGGCGCGGCGACGCTCGCCCAACGCGGGAGCAGCGTCCAGCGCGGGAACGGCGACACGAATGCTCTCCCCTTCCGTCACCGTGACGTGAACCTCCGCCGCGACCTTTCCCGGGGCGCGCGCCGTGATTGCGTGCTCGCTCGGGTCGACGGCGACCGGCGTCCCCCACGCCTCCACCGGCAACGTCACGCCGTCGAGCTGGACAACGAGGCCCTCGGGGGCTCCCGCGCCCACGTCGATCGCGAGATGGGGCAAACGAGGGCGGAGCGCATCGAGATGCTCGCGCGCAAGGGCAGCGCGGTCCTGGCGCTGGTCGAGAGTAGCCTGCGCGAGCGCACGTTCGAACGCGGCATTCGCCGTCGCGAGGCGCCCCTCTCGCTCGCGACAGACCGCAAGGTTGAGGAGCGTGCCCCCGCTCGGATCGAGCGCGTGGCTCCGCGCGAGCTTCGCGCACGCCTCAGGGAACCGCCCCGCTTCCATCAATGCGCGACCCTCCTCGAACAAGGACTGCGCGACGAGCGCCTCACCTTCGGTTGCATGCGCGAGGGACGCCGCACAGAGGCTCGCGGCGATGATGGCGACACGACAGAGAAGCGACGGACGCATGTGCAGTCTCTACTAGAGCCTTCGTCTTGCCGCCGGTCGCGCAAAATCGACGGAGCCACCTGAACGCGCACGCGCACGCGGAGCGGATCCCACGAAGGCCGGCCAGAAGTTGGAAGGCCACGTCGGTTGAAGCTCGTCGTCCCCGTTCTCACCAAGCCAGCCGCAAACCGTGCCGTTACCGAAGGGTGGACGGGGCAGTCGGTTCCCCCCCGGGGTCATGGGGCAAGTGGTGAGCTCGATGGCTCGCCCCGCGCGTCTCGTTCTTCAGGAACGCGATGCTGAGCAGTGTGGAGGTTCCTATGACGGGCCACATCGCAGCGTAGCCATCGGTCGACGCGAAGAGCGGATGCAAGACGTCGATCGCCACGCCCGTGAGCAGCGGTCCAAGGAGCGACCCCGCTCCGCTGCTCACGTCGAAGAGCCCCGCCGACGCGCCGTGGCTCTCCCGGGGCATGATGCGCATGAGGATCGTGTACGGCATCGACAGCGCCATCGCTCCTCCCAACCCGGTGATCGGGAGCACGGCGAGCAGCCAGACGATCGATCGGGTGAAGGTCGGGATCCAGAGGCCGATCCCGAAGACGACGAGCACGACGCGCATCACGACGAACGGCCCATACCGGTCGGCGAGCTTGCCAGCGACGGGCGCCGCGATGATCGCGGCGGCCCCGACCATCCCCATCGCGAAGGCGGCGAAGGAGAACGACCGATGCAACCCCTGGGTCAGGTAGAGCACGATGAAAGCACGGAGCCCGGTCTGGGTGAGCTGCCAGAGCACATTCGCCATCATGAAGCATCGGATGTCGGCGTGGTCGCGGATCAGCGACCAGACGCGTGTGGCTGCAGATCCCTCGGGAGCGTCGGGACTCTTTCGGGTCGCCAACCGGCGAAGCCCGACGACCGCAACTGCAGTCGTCAGGATGAGGATCGCCGCGGCGCCCCAGAACGGTAGTGGCTTCCAGAGCTGAAGGAGGAGCGCGCCCCCGACGAGCCCGCCGCCCATCCCCAGGACGCGGAAGATCCCCACGACGGCGTTCGCGCGGCCGCTATGTTGTCGGGATACGAGGTCCGATTCGAGCGCACGATACGGCGCGTAATACGTGAAGTACGCGAGGTAGTAGATTCCGACCGCGACCGCGAGCACCGGGATCGATCGCGCGAAGGGCATGCATGCGAGCGCGAGCGCCGCGACGGGCGCTGTGCCGATCATGAACGGCAAGCGCGCGCCGAGTCGCGTCTCGACGCGGTCGGATGCGGCGCCAATCCAGATGGGAAGGAGCAGCGAGACACAGCCTTCCCCGCTGACGAGAGCCCCGATGACGGCGCGCGAGCTGGTGAGCTCCCGCGCAAGCACGGGCACGAAGGCGTTGAGCGTCGTCGCCGCGATCGAGAGCCCGAGCGCAGGCACGCCGATCAGCACGAACTTGCGGAGCTCGCCAGACGGGAGCTTCGTCGAGGTCGGACGCCTGGGACGCAAGCTCATCACGTCCTCCTCGAAAGAAGTCGTTCGAAACGAGTGCAACCCACATTCCACAGTGCCAGTAGTTCTTCCCGAGCTCGGCGCCACATGCCTCCCGCCTGCATTCGCCCGCCTCGTTGCCCCCACCGTGGCGCGCGCGAGGGGCCACGCTTGACCGTCCCTCGCTTCTGGATCATCGTGTCCTTCGGCCGCCGCTCCGGCCTCACCTCGCACCGGCGGCCCCCCCGCGGTCCTCGCGCGAGGCGAAGAGGGATGACCTCGGAGCCGGGTGAAGCGTCTCTTCGCCACGATCGCCAGCAGGGGGGTGCACGGCGCGTGGCTGGAGCAGACGATCATGCCCACTCATCTCAAGAGACTGGTCCACGCCCGCATGGAGAAGACGGGCGAGAGCTACCAGCAAGCCCTCCGCCACGTCCGCGCGCAGGCGCCCGATGCCGGCGCAGCGGACGCGCCGCCGAGCCAGGAGCGGATCGCGCGATCCCGAACGCTCGCGGACACGGCGTTCTCGATCGCGGTCGTGCGCGCCGAGGAAGCGACCCGCCCCGACGCCGACCGCCTCTTCGGCGACCCCTACGCCGCCATGTTCGCCGCGGCCGGCACCCACGTCGCCGAGTCGACGCAGCGCTTTCTCGAACTGCCGTTCTTCCGTGACGGCGTGCGCCTACGCACGCGCTACATCGACGACGCGGTACGCGCGGGCCTCGCCGCCGGGCTCGATCAGATCGTGCTCCTCGGCGCCGGTTTCGACGCGCGCGGGCTGCGTATGCCGGAAATCGTCGCGCGGAGCGCGTCGGTCTACGAGGTGGACACGGCCGAGCAGCTGGCGCGAAAGCGCAAGATCCTCGCCGCGGCCGGCCTGAAGCTCCCCGCGCGGATCGCGCACGTTCCGTTCGACTTCGACGACGCCGCCTTCGAGCAGACGCTCCTCTCAGCCCTCGAGGCAAAGGGCTTCCGCCGACACGCTGGCGCGGTCTTCGTATGGGAGGGCGTCATCGGATACATCGATCGCGACGCGATCGAGCGAAGCCTCCGCTTCATGGCCAGCGCCGGCGGCCCGCGGAGCCGCCTCATCTTCACGTTCGGCGAAGGCAGCTTCGTCCCGAACACCGCGGCCGAGGTCACTCAGCAAGCGGGCTTCACCTCGTGCGAGGAGCTCGGGGGAGACGAGCTCTGGCATCGCTACTTGCCGGGCGAAGCCCACCCGCACGCGTTCTTGATGAAGGTCGGTACAGCCGTCGTGTGACACGCGGGGCTGGACCACGCTTGCACCGCGGGATTTCCGGGACGTCACTCGTACTCCAATGCGCTACGTTGAAGCCTCGCGATGGCGAGTCGGAAGTGAGGCGCGGGAGCAGTTCGCCCTGGTTGTGTGTCGCGAGAGGCGCCATCGTAGCCGCCGCACTGTTCGCGCCCGCACCTGCGCGTGGCGCCGAGGTCGAGCACGTCGCGCTCCTGTACGAGACCACGGGCAGTTGTCCCTCCGAGCCCGACTTCCTGTCGATCGTGCATCGCTACACGAGGCGCTGGGTCCTCGTTCCGGAGGGCACGGCGGCGACACGAACGATCCGCGTTCGACTCGCGGACGATCCAGCGGGGGCAACCGGTTCGCTCGCCGTGCGACGCGCAAACGGCGCGAGCTCGGAGCGCGAGGTCGCCGGCCCCAACTGCACGACCGTGGCCGAGGCGCTCGCCATCATGGTCGCCGTCGCGATCGACCCGCGTGCGGGCGCCCCCAGCGGCGAGCACCAGCGAGAGCCCGAAGACGACGCCAGTAGAATCGCGCCCCCGCCGACGCCGTCGGCGCCCGTCCCGCGACCGGTAGTACCCTCGAAGGAGGCGCCGCAGTCGACGTGGCGACCGCTCGCCACCATCGACGCGCGCGGCGAGGTGACCTCTGCCGTCGTGCGCGGCCCACTCCTCGCGGTCGCGGTGTCGATGAAGCTCGAGCTTCCCGAGACCGTGGGCCCCCACTGGCTCCGGACTCTCCGGCCGAGCATCGGGCTCGGCATCCGGCAGAGCTTGCCCAAAGAGCATGTCCTCCGCGGCGGCAGCGTGGAGTTCCTCTGGAGCACGGGCCATCTCCGAGTGTGCCCGTTCCGGCTCGCGCTCGGGACGACCGCCGAGGTAACGCCCTGCGTCGAGGGAAACGTCGGCCGCCTCGGCGCTACCGCGGAAGGCTACGCCCACGCACAAAGCACCTCGAGCCTCTGGCTCGACCTCGGCGGCTCGGTGTCGGCCGCGGTGAACCTCTCGCGTCGGATATTCCTGAGCTCGACCGTGCTCGTCGCTGCGCCCCTCACACGAGACGAGTTCGTGCTCGCAAGCGGGGCGTCCGTCTCGACCGTGCCCTCGCTCGGCGTCCTGGGTGGCGTGGGCGTCGGTGTTAGGCTCTGACGGGTCCTGAAGTTCGGCGGACGATTTTTCGATCGGAACTCGCGGCTGCCGTCATTTGCGCGCGTGCTGACCCGCTCGGCAGCTCCGACGCCTGCTCCCAGCCTCCTCGTGCGCGACGACGCCGAGGAGAGCCAGCGCGTGTCCGCGCGTCGGCAACGAGAAAGCGACGAGGAGCGTGCCGAGCGCCTGCGCACCATCGTGCGTGAGCATTTCGCGAATGTCTGGCGATTCCTCCGGCACCTCGGATTCGCATCACACGTCGTCGACGACACGGTGCAAGACCTCTTCTTGCTCGTGCTCCGCCGACTCGACGACGTGCTGCCGGGTAGCGAACGCGCGTTCCTCTTCGCGGCCGCGATCCGCATCGCGACGAAGATGGTCGGCAAAGGCGCGCGCGAGATGCCGGTGGGCGACCGCGTTGCCGTTCCCCTCCAGCCAGTGGAGACAGCAGCAACACCGGAGACACTCCTCGCCGACGAGCGCGCGCGACAGCTGCTCATGAGCCTCCTCTCGGGTCTCGAGGAGCGCCAGCGCGCGGTGTTCGTCATGTACGAGATCGAAGAACTGACCGTGCCGGAGATCGCCGAGGTCCTCGACCTCCCCGTCGGCACCGTGACATCCCGGCTGCGCGCGGCGCGTGAGGATTTCCGTGCACGGCTCGCCCGACACCGCGCACGTACCGAGCGTGAGGTGGGAAAATGACGACCGAACAACCGACGCGGCTCGTGCACGAGGACGCAGAGTTCGCCAGCCTCGTCGCTGCCAGCAAGCGCCTGGAGCCACCGGCGGAAGACATCGAGAAGGCCCTGTCGCTCGCGAATCAGATCACCGCGACGTCGCGATGGACCTCGTGGCGCTGGCTCGGCACCAACTTCGCGATCGGCCTGGCCGTGATCGGCGCGGCGGCGTTCGGTGTGGTCGCGGGCGAGCGAGCTCTCCGCTCGGGCGCCCCTATCCCTCCACCCATCGCGGCCGCGGCCGTCGCTCAGCAGCATTGCTCCGCCAAGCCATGCGCGCCGGAGCGCGCGGGCGAAGCAGAACGAGCGCCGAGCACCAGCGACGGCGGAACGTCCATCGTGACCGTGTCGGTGGACGACCTTGCGCCGGTGCCGCCCCCGGCAGTCGCCGTCGCAACGCGCCTTCCGAAAGCGAATGTGACGGCGCCTGCGCCCGCAGACAACGGCCCCCTGAATCTGCCGGAGAAGGCCCAACCGAGCTCGTCGGATCCCGACGCCGGTGTGGCGCGAACGACCTTCGTCGAAGAGCTCGCGCTCGTGGCCGCGGCCCGCTCGACACTCGAGCGGGGTGACGTTCCGTCCTGCATGCGCGCGGTGGAACGGTACCAAGAGCGATTCAGCGCGGGGACCTTCGCGGACGAGATCGAGGTGATCCGTATCGAGGCCCTCTTTGCGTCGGGCGCGCGCCCCCGCGCTCGCCCGGCGGCCGAGCAGTTCGTCGCCGCAAATCCGAACAGCCCGTATGTCGATCGCGTTCGCTCACTGATCGAGCGAAGCAGCCACTGACCCATCAGAGAAACGCGGCACAAGGAATCGATCATGGGTGAACAGTCTCCCCGTCGCCGTGCACACGCGCGGTCGCAAGTCCGTGCGTACGCCGCCGCCTCGTGCGTCGTCGCCGTCACGTCCGCGATTCTCGTCGCCTCGTGCAGCGAGCCGAGCCGCGTCGTGCTCGGCTATGACCTCGACGACTCCGGTTCGCCGCCGGCGTTCACGGATCCGAACGAAGCGGGAAGCGACGTCACGGCATCGTCGCTCATCACGTATTGTCCGTCGAGCAATTGTCCTGCAGGGCACACGACGTGTCCGGACTCGATCTTCGCGTGCGACGTGAACCTGAAGACGGACATCCGCAATTGCGGAGCGTGCGGCGTTGCCTGTCCCAGGGGCGACCGTTTCTCAACGGAGCTCTTCTCCTGCGTCGACGGGCGATGCGTGATGGCGTGCGTTGGGAACACCAACGGCGACTGCGACGGCGTTACCGACAATGGCTGCGAGCGACAATTGATCGATGACGACAACTGCGGTGGCTGCGACGTCAAATGCCTGGATCCGGAGAAGCCGTGCATATTCAATGAGGCCACCAGCGCGCGACAGTGCGGTTGTCCCGCCGGGATGAAGCCGTGCGCAACTTTCCCGCAATGCGTCAGGGTAGAGGACAACGACGCGCACTGCGGCGCGTGTGACAACAAGTGCGCTCCAGAGGGCGACGGGGGCTTGCGTCCGCCCCATACGTATTTCGGATGCTTGCAGAGCACGTGCGGCAAGCTCAAGTGCGAGCCCGGCTGGTGCGACGGCGATGATGATATCAAGGGGACCGGCTGCGAAACGGAGCTCGGAACGGACACGAACTGCGCGGCGTGTGGCGACAACTGCCGCCTGAAGGGCCAGACGTGCTTGCTCACGCCGTCGGGCGGTCGTCTCCCCCCCTCAACGCCGTACTGCGGATGTCCGGAGGGGCAGACGTTCTGCGGGTCCTGCGATTCGGGGGGGGTCATTATCGTCCCTGGCGGCGGGGACGGCGGCCTGACCTTCCCGCTGCCGCCGGTGTGTAGGGGGCTTTGCATCGACCTGACGAACGACGTCGACAACTGCGGTGTCTGCGGCCTGAAATGCAACGGAAGCTGCGAGTACGGCTCGTGCGTCCAGCACTGCCCGTACGGGCGAGCCGACTGCGACGGCAACCCCGACTGCGAGGTGAACACCCTGAGCGATCCGCAGAACTGTGGGGGCTGCGGCATCGTCTGCGATGCGGTCGCGGGACAGGCGTGCGTCGAAGGACGATGCGTGGTCGAGCCTTGCGATCAGAACGACGGAGGCCTCACGCGATGATGCCTCCGATCCGACCGAACGCGCCGCCCGCGCCGTGGCTCGCCATCGTCGCGATGGGGGCCACGATCCCGACCGCCCTCCTCCTCGCATGCGCGACCGACGGCGCCTCGGCCCCGAACGAGGCGCCTCCTGAGAGCGAGACGGTGCAGGTTGCCGACAGCGGCGTCGAAGGCGGCGACGGCGACGCCTCGCTCGGTCCCTGCGACGACTGTGAGTACTTCCCCGAGCGCTGCGAGCCCGACACGCTGTGCCCGAACGGCCCCTTCGATCCGGCCACGGCGGGCGGGGCGATCGACCCACGCACGCGGGTCAACGTCATCCGCGGCCGCTCCGCGAACGACGTCTGGGTGGCTGGTGGTGTCGGCTCTATCACCCACTTTGACGGCACGTCCTGGGCCCGCTCGGACTCGGGCACGCAGGAATCCATCCATGCCCTCTGGCTGCTCGGCTCCGAGGAGGTCGCGTTCGGGCGGCTGGACTTCCTTCACACGCGTGGGATCGACGTCCCGGATGCCGGCGTGTCCACCGGCGGCTGGACGCTCCAGAACCCCACGACGATCCCGACGGATTACAAGCGCACCGCCACGTCGCTCGAAGCGGCTTGGGGTGCACCCGGCGCGGAGTGGCTTTGGGCAGCCGTGAGGCCGCTTGGTCTCTGGCGTCTGCGCCGATCGCCGTCGGACGGTTTCAAGATCGCGGTAGCGATCGACCCGAGCGCCTTCACGTATCCGATGACGGACATCCACGGCAGCTCGGCGGACGTCTTGTGGGCCGTAGGCGATAACGGTCGTGCGGTGCGCATCACGGGGGCGCAGGGAGACAAGCCTGCCTACGAGATGTTCAACACCCAGACGTCGAACGGGCTGCGTGGCGTCTGGACGGCCTCGGAGTCGGAGGCATGGGCAGTGGGCGGGAGCGGGACGATCCGCCACTACACCGGCGATAGCGTGTTCTGGGACGTCGTCGCGGACGTCCCGACGACCCGGCACCTCAACGCGGTCTGGGGCACGTCCCCGTCCGACGTATGGGCCGTCGGCGACGACGCGGTCGTCCTTCACTACGACGGAACGCAGTGGTCGCGCGTGAAGATCGCCGGCCTCGGCCCGCTCCGGCCCGACCTTTACGCCGTCTGGACGGGCGCGGCGGGACACGTCTGGATCGGCGGGCATGGCGTCCTTCTTTCTCTCGGAGGCAAGCCGTGAGAGCGTGGATCCTTCTCGTCTCTGCTTCGACCGCGTCCGCGGCGTTCGCAGCGTGCGCGACCTCGGATGAGACCGTGCCGGAGCATGCATCTCAGGACGCCTCCGTTCCGACGGTTCCGGAGGCTGCGCCGAGCGACGCCGCGTCGGATGTCGAGACGGACGCCGCCGTCCCCATCTGCAGCGAGGCCGGCTGGTGCACGACGTCGCTCCCCGACCGCGATCTGATGATGAAAGACATCTGGCCGCTCCCGGGGCGCGCCTTTGCCATCGCGGAGAGCGCGACGCTCGGCGTGAAGGTCCTCGAGTGGCGCGATCAAGACGCCGCGTGGAAGTACATCGACGACAACACGCAGAACCAGCTCGACGGCAACTACGCCGGCACGATCTGGGCGCCGAACGACGATACCGTCTATTACGCCGTCGCGTCGTACATCTATCGCGGAGCCAGGCTCCCTCCTCCCGCGACCGGATGGTCGTGGTCACGGCAGAGGCTCGAGGACAACAGCCACGTCGGCGACCCAGCTCACGCGGCGCACGATCATGGGCGTCCTCGAAATCCAGGGACCGTCGAGGATTATCCTGCGCTTGGCGTATGGGGGATCGACGCCAACGACGTGTACGCTTGGTACTCGAACACCGTCTACCACTGGAAGAGCGAGGACGGCGGCGCCCCCTCATGGGTGGCGGAGTATGTCGCGGACGATCCGGACGTAGAGTCCGAGCACCTGTTCTTCGTGAGCGCCGCCGGCTCTGGCGCCGACGACGTCTGGTTCGCCGGAGTGCGAAATAGCTGGTGGACTGATAATTCCCATTTTGGAAATTGCCCGTTCCTCGTTCGTAAGACTCCTGAGGGATTCGCTCGCGTTGCGGATGGAGCTCCGCCCGGCGGGCTCGGCAGCTGCGCGGAGCGGGGAGGATTGCCACGTGTCGGCGGGGCCGTAGGCTGGCTCAAGGACATCCAGTCGACCGCACCGGGCGCGATCATCGGCCTCAACGCGGGAAGAGAGATCGTGCAGATCTCCGCCGAGGGCGTCACGGTCAGCGTGGATCCGGTCCCGCAGTTCGGCGCCGTGAACCGCCCCGATGCCGAACTCCGCTCTTTCTGGCGATCGTCGAGCGATACGTGGCTGACCGCGTGGGGGCTCGTCATTCGCGGACAGGAGACAGGGGACGGCGGGACCTACGCGATCTCGCCGCTCTCGCTGAACGGAGCCCCGACCCGGGCTGCCATGCACCGGGTTCGAGGCACGTCCGACACCAACCTCTGGGCAATCGGGAACGGATATGCGTTTCACAAGACGACTCCTTGATCGACGTCCTTCGGTGCTCGTGCTCGCCGCGTGTTGCCTCATGGCAGCGGCTGGCGCGAGCTGTTCGAGCGGCGAGGAGGAGGCAGCGCTGCCCCCTCCCGATTCACCCGATGCCGCCGCCAGCCCCGAGACCTCCCAGGTCGCCGCGGATGCCGGGGGCGAGGCTCCGCCGCTGCGCGATGCGGCGCCGTTCGACGGCGGACCGCTGCCCGTCGTGTGCACGTCCCCGCCGTGCGCCCACTCCCTCGTGACGACGCTTCCGACGCAATTTGGCGCCAACCCAACGGAGGGCTTCTGCGCGCTGCTCGACGACGGCACCGTCGCGTGCTGGGGCGCGAACGTCGACGGGCAGCTCGGTCGCGGCGAGCAGGCGGGCACTGCCGACAGCCCGCACCCCGCGCGGGTGGTCGGCCTCTCGAACGTCGTGGAGCTCGATCACAGCTGCGCGCGGACCGCGAACGGCGACGTCTTGTGCTGGGGAAGGGGATCGTACGTGCGCAACGACACAAGCGTGCCCGCGTCCGAGCTGGCGCCCGTGAAGGTCCCGATCCCGCCTGCGAAGAAGATCGGCTGGGGGGCAGGCGTCGGATGCGCGGCCACCGATGACGAGCTCCTTTGTTGGGGGAGTAACGAAGCCAGGCAGATCGACCGGACCGGCAGCTTCGGGATGCGCCCGCCTATGCCGATCGGCCTTCCGCCCGGCGCGCCGATCCGCGACATCTTGATCGGCCTCGCCACGTTCGTTCTTCGCGAGGACGGCTCGACCTTGAGCTGGGGCAGGAACCCACCGCTCGCCCGCGCCTCATCGCTCAGCCCTGGCGACCCTAATGGCAGCCAACAACCTGATGGCGACCCTTATCCGGCGCCCGCTGCCCTCGGCGCCGTCTCCTCGATCGACCTGACGGGCACGAGCGGATGCGCGACCGTGGGGGGCACCGGATACTGCTGGGGAGCCATCGATATCGTCGGCCTCCCACCCGCGGACGCGCCGTCGCCGCTCGTCAACGCGCTTCCCAAGCCCGTCGTGGCGCCGGAGCCCCTCGTTGGGATCGCCACGACGTCCACCGCCGCGGTCACCGACTTTGCCGACGATCGCATCGTGTGGCCCCAGAGGTGGTGCGCCGTCGGCGCGTCGGGCGCCGTGTATTGCTGGGGCCTCAACTCGCAAGGTCAAGCCGGCGACGGCACGAAGGACCACGCCTACCACGCCGTGAAGGTGAAGGGGCTCCCCGCCCCCGCCGCAGAGGTGAAGGCGATGCCGCTCTCGACGTGTGCACTCTTGACGACCGGCAAGGTCTACTGCTGGGGGAACAACGCCTACGGTCAGCTCGGCAGAGGCATGTTTGGCATGGCCGAGGGCGGGAGCCTCGCTCCGCAGGAAGTGGTGCTGCCGTGAGGCGAACGCGCATGCTTCGCAGCACCGGCTGGGTCCTCGGTCTCACGCTCGTTACCGCCGGTGCGTGCAGTCACGACCGGGCCGAGTTCACCCAGCGCCCGGAGGGCTTCCAGACGGACGCCTCGGTGGACGCTTCCGTGTGCGGCCTCCAGTGCTCGGTGGACGGGCGTTCGGTCGTGGATACGTGCACGAACGACGTGGTCGAGACGTGCCCTCCCGAGCTCGCCTGCGGCGCCGCGCGTTGCCAGGAGCCGTGCGCGGCCGCGGCGGCGGACCGGAGCTCGAACGGCTGCGAGTTCTACTTCCAGATGCCGCACTACTCGAAAAACAACCCTCAGTCCTGTTTTGCGGCCTTCGTCGTCAACACGTCGGCGCAGCCGCTCGAGCTCTCGCTCGAGCACGAAGGCAAGGCGCTAGATCTCTCGAAGGCGCTCTTCCGGACGACCCCAGGCAGCGCCTCGCTCCTTCCGCTCGAAGGTCCCATCCCGGCCGGCGAGAGCGCGGCGCTCTTCGTCGCCGACCGAACGGGGGCCGTCAAAGCCTCGCTCATACCCAACGAAAAAAACTACACACGCTGCCCGGCGGGCGTCGTTCCGGCACTGGTCGCTGACGTCGCGCCCGGTACACGCATCAACACCGCCTTTCATCTCAAGGCGAACGTGCCCGCGAGCGTCGTCACGGTGTACCCCTGGGGCGGGGCAACGAGCTACATGCCGTCCGCGACGCTGCTGTTTCCGGTTCCAACGTGGGGCAAGGAGCACGTGATCGTGAACGCCTGGGAGGCCATGCGCGGCCTCGGCGCGGATCCCGCGGCACAGATCGTCGCCTCCGAGGACGACACCACGGTGACGATCGACCCCGTCGCGGACATCCAGAACGGCGTCGGCGTTGCCGGCACCCGCGCTCGTACCCAAGTGACGTACCACCTCGACAAAGGCCAGTTCCTCCAGCTCGTCCAGAGCGAAGAGCTCACCGGGAGCTTCGTCACGTCGAGCAAGCCGACGACCGTCTTCGGCGGGCATGTATGCATGACGCTGCCGGTTGGAACCCCGGCTTGCGACATCCCGAACCAGCAGCTGCCGCCGTTCGAGCAGTGGGGACACGAGTACGTCGGCATCGGGTACCGGCCGCGCGTCGGCTCCGAGGGAGAGAAGATGTACTACCGGATCGTCGCCGCCAGAGACGGCACACTGCTCGATTACGACCCGGCGGTGCCGCCCGGCGCGCCGGTCGCGATGTCCGCCCGCGAGTCGGTGATCTTCACCTCGGGAGTAGGCGATGCGTTCGCCGTTCGCACCCAGGATGCGGAGCATCCGGTTTACCTCGCCGCCTACATGAGCAGCGGCGGCATTGTGGGCCTCGGAGATCCCGAGTTCGTGAACGTCGTCCCAGCGGGGCAATACCTGAGCTCGTACAGCTTCTACGCGGATCCGACGTATGCGGAGACCTCGCTCGTGATCGTGCGCCAGAGGACGAGCAAAGGTGAGCTCAAGCCTGTCTGGCTCGAATGTGCCGGCGACCTGACCACCTTCAAGCCAATCGGAACGCGGGGCGAATACGAGTTCACGCGCGTCGACCTCTCGCGGGATCACGGTCCGGGCGACAGGTTCGGCGACACTGTCTGCCAGAGCGGCCTCCACCGCATGCGGAGCGAGGGCCCGTTCACCGCCACGATCTGGGGGTGGGACCACTACGCCAGCTACGCCTATCCCGGCGGCATGGCGCAACGAAAGCTGGTCACGACACCGCTCATCCCCGTCAACTAGCAGCCTCCATCGACTTCCCCCCCGTCGCGCTCGCGGAGGTACGCAAGCGGCCAGTGGCCGTCGAGCGTGCGGAGGCTTTGCCGACAGTATCCGCCTCGAATCGCGCCGGGCCGTCGAGCGCGCTGGTCGCTTATTGAGAACGCTGCTACCTCGATCGTTCTCGGCTGGTGCAGCCATGGACTCGAACTCGGACTCGGAGCTTGTTGATGTCGGTTCGCTATCGCGGCGCACGCGGAATGGCCTCGGGGATCGTGATCGGGGCCTTCTTCTTCTCTTGCACCCCTAATCGACCGACACCGGACGACAGCGCGCCCGAGACCAGCACGCAGAGCAGCGCGCTGCTGGCCGCGCCTGGCTGGTCCGGCACCGCCGCCATGAGCGCGGAGCGCGGGCAGCATGCGGCGGTCCTTCTCCCGACCGGCAAGCTCCTCGTCATCAATGGCGTCAACCGCATGGGCTTCGTCGCCGCGTCCGAGCTCTACGACCCCGACACAAACACGTGGACCGCTGCGGGCGCCCCCGGGATCCAGGGCAACGTCACGGTGGCCGTGCTGCTGCCGAGCGGCAACGTGCTCGCGCTGAGCGACGGCTCGACGACGGGCGCGCTCTACGATCCGATCGCTGGATCCTGGACGCCCACGGGGGCGATGTCGGCGCCCCGCTCGCTCCCGACGCTCACTGTCTTGAACAACGGAAAGGTGCTCGTCGCGGGCGGGTCGAACCTCGCGTCGGCCGAGCTCTACGATCCCGAGACGAACACCTTCTCGCCGACGGGCTCCCTCTCCGTCGTTCGACGGGCGTTCTGCGCGACGCTCCTTCCAAGCGGACAGGTGCTCGCCGTGAGCGGATTCAACAGCACCGGAGAGGTCCCGAGCGCCGATCTCTACAACCCGGCCACGGGGACGTGGAGCGCGGCTGCGCCGCCTCTCCACCCTCGGCACTACGCGACGAGCACGTTGCTGCCGAACGGGCGAGTCCTCGTCACCGGTGGGTTCGGAACGAGCGGCGTGCTCACGCAGTCCGAGCTCTACGACCCTGGAGCGAACACATGGACCGCGACCGGCAGCCTCGCGGCTCCGCGCAACGGACACGCCGCGACCCTCCTCCCGAATGGAAAGCTCCTCGTCATCGGCGGTAGCGACGGCGCGCGGAACGCGCAGGCTCTCAGCGAGCTCTACGATCCGGCGACCGGACAGTGGACCGGTGCAGGTTCGCTGGCCACCGCGCGTGAGAACGCGACGGCGACGTTGCTTCCGTCCGGCAAAGTACTGCTTGCCGGCGGGTTCACCCTCAACCCAAGCGTCACCTTCTACGCGAGCACGGAGCTCTACGATCCCGGCGTGAACGCCTGGTCTGCGGCCGGCACGCCCGCGGGTCGGCTGGACTCCGTAGCCGCTCTCCTGCCCTCGGGCAAGGTGCTCGTCGCCGGCGGCCGGAACAGCGGCGGCAGCTCGGTCGCGTCGGCGGAGCTCTACGATCGAGGCGCAAACACGTGGTCTGCAGCGGCGGCTCTCGCGACGCCACGCGATCGTGCAACGGCGACGTTGCTCCCGAACGGCAAGGTGCTCGCGGCGGGCGGCGTGAACGGAGCGTCGGTGCTCACCGCGACCGAGCAGTACGATCCCGTCGCGAACGTTTGGAGCAACGTCGCTGCGATGACCGGCGCGCGGCACTCCCACACGACGACGCTCCTCGCGGATGGGAAGGTCCTCGCCGTCGGCGGTCAGAACGACAGCACCGTCCTCGCGACCGCGGAGCTGTACGACCCGGGCGCCAACGCGTGGACGGCGGCAGGCTCGATCGCGTCAGCCCGTGCAGGCCATGCGGCCGTGCGACTGGCGAACGGCAAGGTCCTCGTCGCCGGTGGGCGGAACAGCGGCGGCACCGCGATCGATTCGGCCGGCATCCATGACCCGGCCACGAACACGTGGACGGCCGCGGCTCCGCTTGCGCAGGTACGTGACCGGCTCACGCTCACGCTGTTGCCTTCGGGCAAGGTGCTCGCGGCGGGCGGTGTCGCGGCCGGCGCCGCGCTCGCAAGCAGCGAGATCTACGACCCCGCGACGAACACGTGGACGGCCGGAGCCACGCTCGCGCAAGCGCGGTACGGGCACACGGCGACGCTGATGCCGTCGGGGAAGGTGCTGCTAGCGGGAGGCCTGCGGGCGACGGCGACCTTCGCCGACGTGGCCGAGACCTACGATCCGACGAGCCGCGAGTTCACGAGCGTGAGCGCGCCGGGTGTTCGTGGCGGGGTCGTCGCCGCAGCGCTGCCTTCGGGCGAGGTGCTCGTCGCAGGCGGGACGAGCGCGCCCACCGCGCAGCTCTACGAGGACACGCGTGCGCTGGCCGCGTGGCGTCCCTCCGTCGCGGCGCCCAGCTCGCTCGTTCGCGGCTGTCCCGCTGTTCTCGAGGGCCAGGGCTTTCGGGGCATCTCCGGCGCGAGCAGCGGCAGCTACCTCGACTCGTCGACCAACTTCCCGTTCGTGCGGATGCGCGCAGCCGAAGGCGGACGGCTATGGACGCTTCCGGGGAGCTCGACGTCCGCGACGCGCGCGACGGTGACCGTCCCGGAAGACGTCCCGCCCGGAAGCTACGCCCTCTCGATCTTCGCCAACGCCATCTCCGGCGGTCGCATGGTGACGGTCGCGCCCAATTCGGCCCCCACGGCCCAAGCGATCGCCGCGACGACGATGAACGACACGCCCGTCGTCATCACGATCACTGCAACCGATCCCGACGCCGGACAGGCATTGACGTATGCCGTCGTCACGCCGCCTCAGCATGGAACGCTGAGCGGCTCGCTTCCGTCCGTCACCTATACGCCGAACGCAGGCTACATCGGCTCGGACAGCTTCACCTATCAAGCGAGGGACTGCGGCCTCGACAGCAACCTGGCGACCGTGAGCATCACGGTCCAGGATCGGCCGCCCGCGATTACATGCCCGGCCGACGTCGTCATCGAGGCCACGGACGCGAGCGGCGCGGTGGCCACCTGGCCTCCGGCAACGGCGACGGACACGGACGCACAGGCGCCGGAGATCACGTATTCGCCTCAGCTCGGGAGCAAGTTGCCGCTCGGAGCTACGACCGTGACCGCCACCGCGCAAGACTCGGACGGTAACGATTCGTCATGCACGTTCCGGGTGACCGTGACGGACACGACTCCGCCGGTCATCACCTGCCCGGCCGACGTCGTCGTCGAAGCCACGAGGCCCGATGGGGCAGCAGCCAGCTGGCCACCGGCGACAGCTACCGACACGGCATCGACGCCCGAGATCACCTACTCGCATCCGCTCGAAAGCACCTTCCCGCTCGGAAGCACGACGGTGACGGCCAAGGCCAAGGACCCCTCGGGGAACGAGGTCGCGTGCACCTTCGACGTGCTCGTCGAGGACACGGATGGCGGCTCTGGCGGCTGCGGCTGCCGCCAGAGCCCGAGCCGAGCCAACCTGTCACCGCTCGCACTCGTCATCGGTCTCGCTGCATGGGTCGGGCGACGACGTTCGAGGGAACGTGCACTCGGCTGACGCTCAGGCGAGCGCCTGAAGAACGGCCTCACCGTGTGCATCGGAAGAACTGCGGCCATGATCGCCTGAACGGCTCGAGCGCATCTCGAACAACGGCGTCCAACTCCTCCATGCGTCCCCTGCTCGCTTTGCTCGGTCTCGTCATGATCGTGGGGTGCGCGTCTGCCGTGCGCGAACCTCCACGCTGTGACGTCGCCTCATGTTGTCCAGGCAGCGGCTACGTGTATCAGCCTCTGGAGGGATGCGTCCGCGCAAGCCAGCCACCGCTCTGCGGATGCGTGTGCAAAGGCGGACAGCCGTATCGAACGCTGGAAGAATGTGAACACGCCGTGCGTGACGCGAACCGATAGGCGCACCGAGAGAGAGACAACGCTGCGTCCGCCGCTCTCGCTTCGAGCAGCTGCTCGACCGCTCGCGCACTCCCCTTCCCGGGCTCATCGGGGGTGCCGCATGCCGGACGAATAGGCTCGCCACACGAGAGCCGAGCCCGAGCCCGTGGCAAGACACCTGCATCATCGGATCGCGCGAGGTGTGCCAATGACTCAGCCGAGACGGGTGCAAGACACGACCGCAACTCCTGGGCGGAAGCCGCATCCAGGAGCCGAAGGCGAGTCGGCGAGCCGCAGCAAAGCGCTCGAGGAGCACGGCGGTGTCCCGCTCACCGATCGGGTCGAAGGAGGTCAGCTTCGCGGCGTCGAGGAAGGTGTCCCGCTCACCGATCGGGTCGAAGGAGGTCAGCTTCGCGGCGTCGAGGAAGAAGGTCGTCCGACAACGGGAACACAGCGCGGACCGGAGAAGACGCGACCCGAGAGGTAACGGCTGCCCCCCGTCGCGCCAGGCGATCCGGCGCATCAAAAGAATGGGCGGACGGCGCTCGAAGATGGCGTGGCCCGACATCATCGCGGCTCGTTCGTCTCAGGCTGGCGTGGGTGAGCAGAGCGGCTGGGCCCCTTCAGCTCCACGAGGATCTCGCGATGATCGTCGGTGCCTACGTTCTCGACGGCATGGACGATTCCCGGGCCGACATCGGTGTATTGGACGAAGCCCGCCGGCTCCTCGCTCGTCTCGATAGGCTCGCTTTCGCGGAGCAGCGCGAGCTTGCTCTTCGTCAGGTAGACGAACAGGTAGTCGGCGTCGTGGATGTGCCGCGTTGACAGCTCACCCGGGCGGAGGTGCATCTCCCATACACGGACGCGGTCGTTCTCGAACAGCAGCTTGGTGCCGACCTTGTGGCTCGGCTCCGTCATCTGTCTCTCGGAGCTCATCGCATCCTCACGTTCTCGGTTCCCTCAGAAGCGCGGCGGAAGACACGCGCCATGCTGGGTACGTTGCCCGTCCGCCCGCATCTCCGGCATGGAGTTGGGAGCACGTCGGCTCAGGCCGCAGTCCTGCGCGTCGTGATTGCAAGATCCTTGCTGCACCGAAGGGAGCTTCGATTCCGGCTACACAACGGGGGTCCACTCCCCCGCGGTCACCGGAGCTTCCACGGGCATCGGCTTTGAGCTCGCCAAGCTCTGCGGTGAGCAGCGACGACCTGGTCGTCGTCGCCGACGAGCCGAAGAGCGACGAGGCCGCGCGAACGACGACCCGCGCTGAGCTCACGGCGTGTGCGCGCCGAAGAGGCGATGCCACGTACGGCACGGCGACTGCACGGTGGATCGTGTGGGCGTTCGAGTCGACCGTGATGTGACAGCGTTTGGCGGAGAGCACGCGATCCGCCTCTCCAATGGAGAGGTCGAGGTCCTGGCATCAACGGATTACGGACCGAGGATCCTCCGCTACGCGTTCCGTGAGCACGAGAACGTCTTCGGCTTTGTCGCTCCCGCCGAGGAATCGTATGCGACTCCGTATGGTGAAGCGTGGCACCCGTACGGCGGGCACCGACTGTGGCACGCACCGGAGCATCCGGTACGGACGTACATCCCGGACAACAGCCCTGTTCGCGCGGACATCGACGACGAGGACAACAGCTTGCTCCTGTCGCAAGGGGCGGAGAAGCCGACCGGGCTTGCGAAGGCCCTTCGGGTCGTCCTGAGCGAGCGAGGCTCACGGGTCGTCGTCACGCACTGGATTCGCAACGTCGGTGATGGTCCTGTCGACCTCGCTCCTTGGGCGGTGTCTCTGATGGCGCCGGGCGGCACTGCTCTACTTCCGAATCCGCCATTCGCACCGCATCCGGCCGCGCTCCTGCCCTCGGCGCGGCTCGTCACTTGGCCCTATACCACCCTTGCGGACCCACGCTTTCGGTTCGGTTGGGGGTTCGTGCGGGTCACGCAAGACCCAACGGCGAGCTCGCCCCAGAAGATCGGACTTCTCGATACACATAATGGCTGGGCCGCCTATTCCCGCGGTGACACCTTGTTCGTAAAGCGATATCCGCTCGCAACGCCGGACGCTCCGCTCGTCGACCTCGGCTGCAACGTCGAGCTGTTCACGAACGCCAGGTTCCTCGAGCTCGAGACACTCGGACCGGTCACGACGCTCGCCCCCGGCGACATGGTCGAGCACGTAGAGACGTGGGAGCTCTTCGAGCGCATGGCCATTCCCGACGACGACGAGGCTACCGGGAAGGTATTGGCTGACGCTCTCGACGACCCACGGCTCAACCGCATCTGACGACGCAAACAAGAGCCGCGCAGTCCGGGAAACGCCCGCAAACAGCTCGTCAGCCACCGCGAGGTCGTCGCTCGAGCTCCGGGCGGTGGCTTGGGCCCTGCACGAACGCCGTCGGTGCCGGGGTCATCGCGCCACTCCGGCTCCAACAGAGGCAACTTGGAATCGACGTCCGACGTACCCCAACCCGCCTCGCAGTACACGGCTTCACGCATCGTCGAGAAGTTCGAGCACGTGGTCGTGTTCGTCTTGATGGGCCTTCTCGTCGTGGTGATCACGGTGGCGACCCTGGAGCTCGTCTGGCTCCTCTTCAAGGACATCACGACCCCGGCGGAGCTCCTCTTGAACGTCGAACAGATGTTCGAGCTCTTCGGCTTCTTTCTCATGGTGCTCATTGCAATGGAGCTTCTGGCGACCTTGAGGTCGTATCTCTACGAGCGTGTGGTCCACGTCGAGGTGGTGCTCGAGGTGGCGCTCATTGCCGTCGCACAGAAGGTGATCATCCTCGATACAGCGAGGGCCGGCGGGCTCACGCTCATCGGCTTGGCAGGCCTGCTCCTGGCACTCGCCGCAGCGAGCTGGGCAGTACGCACAGTCCGGCGGCGCGGAGGCAGTCCGGATGGCCAATGAGAATCAGTGCAGCTGCGCCGTAGCGGGATACACAATCTCTCTTCCCGCTCGCTTCGCCTCGATGAGATGTGCCGTGTTCACGAGCCCGATGTGCGAGAAGGCCTGGGGGAAGTTGCCTAGTTGCCGGTGGCGCTCCGGGTGGTACTCCTCCGCCAGCAGGCCCAGGTCGCTGGAGAGGGAGACGAGGCGCTCGAGGAGGGCCTCCGCTTCATCGAGGCGACCGACCATCGCGTAGTTGTCGGCAAGCCAGAAGCTGCAGATGAGGAATGTTGCTTCGTGTCCTGGCAGGCCGTCCACACCGGTTTCGCTCGAATATCGGAGAACGAGGCCGTCCCACGTGAGGCCCTTCTCGATCGCTGCCACGGTGGAGAGCATCCGGGGATCGTCGGCAGGCAAGAAGCCCATGTGCGGGATCAAGAGAACGCTCGCGTCCAGGGCCTCCGAGCCGTACGACTGAGTGAACGCTCCGATGCGCTCGTTGTAGCCTCGCTGAAGCAGGTTGCTTCGGATCTGTTCGCGAAGGGCACGCCAGCGGGGGAGGCGTGTCTCCACTCGGTGGTGTCCTTGGACGCCGAACTCCTCGATCATGCGCACCGCCCGATCCACCGCCACCCAAGCCATCAGCTTCGAGTGAGTGAAATGGCGATGGCCCTCGCCGCGAACCTCCCAGATGCCCTCGTCCTTCCGTTGCCAGGCCTGTTCGACGAAGTCGACGATCGCCAAGATCGGGCCCCAGGTGTCCGCTAGATCCGGCACACCGTAGACGTGTGCGTCGTACAGCGTGTTGAGCACCTCGCCGTAGACATCGAGCTGGAACTGGTCGTACGCGCCGTTGCCGATGCGCACGGGGCGTGAGTCCTCGTAGCCTGGAAGCCAGGGCAGCTCGATCTCCTCGAGGCGATGCTCGCCAGCAACTCCATACATGATCTGCAGCTGGGCCGGTGCACCCGCGACCGCGCGCATCAACCAATCCCGCCACGCTGTTGCTTCGTCGATGTAGCCGCTGCGCATGAGCGCATCGAGCGTGAGCGTCGCGTCGCGTAGCCAGCAGTACCGATAATCCCAGTTTCGAACGCCGCCGAGCTCCTCGGGAAGCGAGGTCGTCGGGGCAGCGACGATCCCGCCAGTTGGCTCGTACGTGAGCGCCTTCAGCGTGAGAAGCGAGCGGACGACGGCGTCACGAAAGCGGCCTTGGTAGGGGCAACGGGTCGCCCAGTTTTGCCAGTAGCGCTCGGTACGTTGAAGCTCCTTGCCTGCGTCGATGACGTCGTGGGAAGGGCGTTCGTGCGACGGGTAGAACGTGAGCGTGAATGGCAGGCGCTCACCTGCGCGGACGGTGAAGTTCGCCTCCAGTCGCGCAACGTCCCAGTCCGGCTCGATGGGGACAGGGCTGTTGAACAGGAGCGCGCTCGGTCCCGACGTCAACGTCGCGCGCATGCCGTCCACCTTGATCCACGGAATGTGGGCGCCGTACCCGAAGCGCGCCTTCAGATCGACGTGCATCGGGACCTCCCCCTCGATGCCCTCGACGATTCGGATGATGTCGTGCTCGGTCTCGCCCGGCGGCATGAAGTCGATGACACGCGCTCGGCCCTTGTCCGTCGTGATCTCGCTCTCGAGGATGAGTGTGTCCTGCCGGTAGTGACGCTCGATGCTACGTACCGGCGCGGCAGGTCGCATTGCCCAGTACCCGTTCTGATCGTTCCCAAGGAGCTTTGCGAAGCACGCATCCGCGTCGAAGCGCGGGAGACAGAGCCAGTCGATGGATCCGCCGAGCGAGATCAGAGCCACCGTGGTCGCGTCACCGATGAGCCCGTAGTCTTCGATGGGGGCAGGCATGTTTGGATCATGGGGACGCACGCACGCCGCGCAATTAGCCAATGCGCGCTTCGCTCCTCAGCTCTAGGGCGGTCGACGGCGGCATGCCGGATGCTTCCCCTAGAAGACCCCTACAGGAGGCGTCCATGCGAGCGCTGGCGGTATTCCCAGACCGACGCGAGCTGCGAATGATCGACGTCCCCGAGCCCGTGCGCCGGGGCGAGCGCGAGGTGACGGTACGAATCCGGGAAGTCGGCATTTGCGGCACGGATCGCGAAATCGGCGCGTTCCACTACGGCGCACCGGCACCAGGAGCCGAACGGCTCGTGCTCGGCCACGAGGCACTCGGCGAGGTCATCGAGGTCGGTTCGAGCGTCAGCACCCTCGCCCCCGGCGATCTGGTCGCGCTCACGGTGCGCCGGCCCTGCGACGCCGTCTCGTGCGTGGCCTGCCGAGCGGGTCGTCAGGACTTCTGCGTCTCCGGACGTTTCGTCGAACGCGGGATCCACGGCGCCGACGGCTACCTGACCGAGCTCGTGGTGGAGGACGAGCGGTACCTCGTCAAAGTGCCCCATGGGCTCGCGGAGGTCGGCGTCCTGATCGAGCCGCTCACGATTGCCGCCAAGGCCGCGGTCGATCTCGACGCGATTCTGCGCCGCTATCCCTGGGAGCCGGTCGGCCTCCGGGCGCTCGTGCTCGGCGCGGGCCCCATCGGTCTGCTCGGTGCGATGATGCTCGTGGCGCGAAACGTCACGACGTTCGTCTACTCGCGCGAGGCCGCGGACAGCGATCGCGGTGAGCTCACCCGCTCGTTCGGGGCCGAGTATGTTTCTGCGGGCGACACGCCGTTGTCGGAGCTTCCGCCCCGCATCGGCAACGCGGACGTCGTGTTCGAGGCGGTCGGTGCGGCCAGAGTCGCATTCGGTGCACTTCCCGCGCTCGCGCCCAACGGCGTCTTCATCCTGAGCGGTGTCCCCGCGGCCGGCACGCCAATCGAAATCGACCTCGACGGCATCATGCGAGACATCGTGCTCAAGAACCAGGTGCTGTTCGGAACCGTGAACGCGTCCCGCGCTGCATTCGAAGCGTCGGTGCGTCAGCTCGAACAGTTCATGGGTCTGTTCCCGGACGCGCTCCGCAGCCTGATCACGCATCGCGCGACGCTCGAGGACGCACCCGAGCTCTTGCACCGTCCGGGCGGCATCAAGCAGGTCGTGTCGCTCGCCGCGTGAGCCGTGCGGACCTTGCCGTAGACGTCAGCGTCGAGCGGACCGGAGTGTTCGACATCAACTTCGAATTCATGCCTGTGTTGGCGATGGGCGCGTCGCATGCATCCCACGGGACGCCGTGCATCCCTTGGAATCGAACGAGTCGGACGAGTCGTGGATCGACGTGACTGTGCCGATCCGGAACGGCATGCTCCACTGGCCAGGCAATCCTGAGATCGTCGTCACCCAAACGGAGCATCTCCGGCGTGGCGATGAGGCGACAGTTTCGTGTGTCTCGCTCGGGGTTCACACCGGAACGCACGTCGATGCTCCGGTACACTTCATCATCGACGGCGCGGGCGTCGACTCCATTCGCCTGGACCGTCTGATCGGACCGGCCCGCGTTCTCGACCTGGGCGAAGTCGATCGTATCCGGCAGAGTGAGATCGAGGGGCGGGAGATCCGCGCGGGCGACCGAGTTCTCTTCAAGACCCGCAATTCTCGGTATTGGAACGAGAAGGATTTTCGCTCCGACTACACCTGTTTGGTGCCGGAGTCGGCACGTTGGCTCGCCGCGCAAGGCGTATTGACGGTCGGGATCGACTACCTGTCGATAGCGAGCATGGACTCCGGCCCCGAGACACACCGAGCTCTCCTCAGCGCCGGCGTCTGCATCATCGAGGGACTCGACCTGTCGGGGGTCGGCCCCGGTCTCTACGACCTCATCTGCTTGCCGCTGCGGCTCGAAGGACTCGACGGCGCTCCGGCGCGGGTCCTCCTTCGTAAGTCGCGGCTCGCAGACGAGCAAGGAACTCGGGGCTCGCGCCCCAATCCCCCGCAGAGGAGACTCTGATGGCTTTCGACGCACGAAACCTCCGAAGTCAGAAGCTCCGGAACGTCAACTTCCAGGGTGATGCGCTCCGCATGGGGATGAACTGGACGGAGGAGGATCTCGGCAAGCCACAAGTCCTCGTCGACAGCGCGTACGGCATGGGCCACCCCGGAACGTTTCACTTCCGACCGCTCATCGAGGAGATCTCGAACGGCGTCTTCGAAGCGGGGGGCAAGCCGGGAGTCTTCAACGTGAGCGACATCTGCGACGGCGTCGCGCAGGCGACGAGCGGGATGAGCTACTCGCTCGTATCGCGTGACGTGATGGCGGCAATGGTGGAGATCCACGCGCTCGGGCACCCGCACGACGGGATCGTGCTCTTGTCGGGGAACGACAAATCGGTCCCCGCACACCTCATCGCGATCGCGCGCTGCAATCTCCCGGCGATCCATGTGCCCGGCGGCACGCAGCTCAACGCACCCGACTACTTCACCTCGAACAGGCTGTGGCCGCTGGGGATGCACGTCTCGCGAGGCGAGAAGACCCACGAGGAGCTCTTCGAACGACAGAAGAACGCGTGCCCTACCTGCGGCGCGTGTCAGTTCATGGGCTCGGCGTCGACGGGTCAGGTCCTCGCCGAAGCGCTCGGGCTGGCGCTGCCAGGCTCGGCGTTGATCCCGGCGCCGCTGACGATGCTCCTCAGGTACGCGCGCGCGGCAGGGAAGCAGATCCTGAAGCTCGTCGAAAAGGGCCTCCTCCCACGCAACATCCTCACTCGAGACGCGTTCGAGAATGCCGTCGTGGTCCACGCCGCGGTCGGCGGCTCGACGAACGCGCTCCTGCATCTGCCCGCCGTAGCGCGTGAGGTCGGGATCGACCTCAGCGTCGACGACTTCGATCGGATCCACCGGCGCGTGCCCGTCCTCGCGAACGTGAAGACCACTGGGAAGTATCCGGTCGAGTACTTCTATTACGCCGGCGGCGTTCCGAAGGTGATGCTCGAGCTCAAGGACCTGCTCCACCTCGACTGCATCACCGTGACCGGCAAGACGCTCGAAGAGAACCTCGACGAGATCGAGCACTCGACGTTCTTCGAAGAGCGCCTCGGTTACCTTCACAACTACCGCATACCCGCTACGGAGATCATCCGCCCGCGCACCGAGCCGTTCTGCGCCGAAGGCGGGCTCGCCATCCTGCGGGGCAACATCGCGCCGGAGGGAGCCATGATCAAATCGTTCACGATACCCGAGGACATGCACGTCCACGTAGGGCCGGCGCGCGTCTTCGACCGAGAGGCCGACTGCCTCGAAGCGTTGAAGCACCACACGATCGTGCCGGGCGACGTGATCGTGATCCGATACGAGGGCCCGCGCGCCAACGGGATGCCGGAGATGTACTTCGCCTCGGCCGTACTCGACGCCGATCCTGTGCTCGGCCAGACCACGGCGCTCGTCACGGACGGCCGCTACTCGGGCGCGATGAAGGGACCGTGCATCGGTCACGTGTCGCCCGAGGCGGCCCTCGGAGGCCCGATCGCACTCGTGGAAGATCGCGACCTCATCGAGCTCAACATCCCGGAGCGCAAGCTGGCGCTCGTCGGCCTTCACGGACGTCGGGCCACGGAGGCGGAGATCGCGCAGGCGCTGGCGGACCGGCGTGCGCGCTTCAGCCCTCCACCTCCGCGTCACAGCGATGGCATCCTGGCGCTCTACGCGCGTGTCGCGAGCACGGCCTCGTCGGGTGCGTCGCTGACGCCCTCGGCGGCCGAGGGCGAGAAGCCTGCAGAGCCCCCGCGTGTTTCGCCCGAGCGCGAGCCCGCAGCTCCAAGCCCCGCGGCTCCTGCAACGGCGTCCGAGTTGGCGCAGACTCCATTCGAGGGGGAGGAGTCGGCGGCGGTAGCGGACCCGACGCCGCCGGAGGTCCTGCGCGAGGGGCACATCAAGGTGGTCGTCCTCGACTACGACTTCGGTGACGTCGACATCGAGCGATCGATCATCGAAGGCGCCGGATTCGAGCTCGCTCTAGCCCAGTGCAAGAGCGAGGAAGAGGTCATCGCGGCTGCGCATGATGCGTACGGAGTCCTCTGTCAGTACGCCCCCGTGGGCGCACACGCGATCGACTCGTTCGAGCACTGCCGTGTGATCGCTCGGTACGGGACGGGCGTCGATATCGTCGACGTCGACACCGCGACCAAACATGGGATTCAGGTCACGAACGCCCCCAACGACTGGTGCTCCGACGAGGTCGCCGATCACGCCGTGACCCTGTGGCTCACGGCAGCACGCAAGATCGTGAAGTACGACGCGGCGACGCGACGTGGTGAGTGGCATTGGCAGACCGGCAGGCCGATCAAGCGGCTCCGTGGAAGTGTCTTCGGGCTGCTCTCCTTCGGGGCGATCGCGCGCACGATCGCCGAACGAGCACGGGCCTTCGGGGTCGAGCTCTGGGCACACGACCCGTTCGTCGACGCCGAGGAAATGCGGGCGCTCGGTGTGCGGCCGGTCTCGTTCGTCGAGCTGGTGGAGGGCTCGGACTATCTCGTGATCCAGTCTCCGCTGACCGACGAGACGCGCGGGCTCTTCGACGAGGACGTGCTTCGTCGGATGAAGCGAAGCGCCATCCTCGTCAATACCGCGCGTGGGCCGATCGTCAGCGATCGCGCGCTCTACCGCGCCCTCACGGAGGGCTGGATCGCCGGAGCGGCGCTGGACGACCTCGAAGAGGAGCCCGCAAAGCATCGCGATTGGCGGCCGGAGAACCCGCTCCTTCGGCTCGACAACGTCATCGTGACGCCGCACGCAGCGTATTACTCCGAAGAGTCGCTCCGCATGGTCCGCACGATCGCGGCGAACGAGGTCGTGCGCGTGCTGACGGGTCAACGCCCACGCTCCCCCGTGAACGTCGTCGAAGAAGCGGAGAGGAACAGCGCATGATCCCCCGCTCGCGGCTCGACTCGCTCCGAACGATCGAACGAGAGCGCGCGCTCGCCGTGGTTCGCCTCGAAGACGCGGCGCCGCTCCTGCCCGTCGTCGAGGCGCTGGCCGCCGGTGGCGTCCATATCGTCGAGATCACCGTGACGATCCCGGGCGCTCTCGAGGCCATGGCACCGCTCGGTGCAAAGCTCGGTCCTCGGGTGTTGATCGGCGCGGGCAGCGTGCTCGACGCCGAGACGGCTCGACTCGCCATCCTTGCAGGCGCCCGATTCGTCGTCGGTCCGACGTTCCGGCCGGCCGTCGTCGAGCTCTGCCACCGCTACGACGTCCTGGCCATCCCGGGTGCCTACACGCCGACGGAGATCCTGAGCGCATTGGAGGCCGGAGCCGATCTCGTCAAAGTGTTTCCCGCGGTCGCCCTCGGTCCCGCCTACGTGAGGAACGTGCTCGGGCCGCTGCCTCATCTCAGGCTGCTGCCAACGGGAGGAGTGACCACCGAGAACGCTGCGGAGTTCCTCGACGCCGGAGCCGTCGCGGTCGGGGTCGGCGGAGCCTTGCTCGACGGCGAGGCCTTGGCGCGAGGCGACTACCCGCGCGTCACGGAAGCGGCCCGTCGCCTGACGAGCGCCATCAGCGCGGCATGCGGGAGGTCCCGATGACGCGCCCGAAGACGGTCACCTTCGGAGAGGTCGTTCTCCGTCTCACCCCGCCCGGATACGAGCGGTTCATGCAATCCCCGACGCTGAATGCGCACTTCGGCGGCGCGGAAGCGAACGTGGCCGTGAGCCTGGCCCATTTCGGACTGAACAGCCACTTCGTCAGCCGTGTGCCTCGGAATCCCATCGGCGATGCAGCGTTGCGGGCGTTGCGGGCAGAGGGCGTCGACGTCCGATCCGTCCAGCGCGGCGGCGAGCGTCTGGGCATCTACTTCACCGAAACGGGGGCGAGCCAGCGTCCATCGCTCGTCGTGTACGATCGCGCGCATTCGGGATTCAGCGAGCTCGAGCCGGAGCGCATTCCTTGGTCCGACGTCCTCCGCGGCGCCCGCTGGTTTCATACGACGGGGATCGTCCCGGCTCTCGGAAAGGGCGTGGCCGAGTGCACGAGGGAAGCGCTCGTAGCCGCGCGCGCGACTGGAGCCAGGGTGAGCTTCGACGTCAACTATCGACGCAAGCTGTGGTCCGAAGGCGAAGCACGACGGGTCCTCCGACCGCTCCTCGAACACGTTCACCTCTTGATCGCGAACGAGGCGCACCTGACGGACCTGCTCGGCGCCGCCCCCGCAACTGCCGAAGAGACGACGACGCAAGGTCGGCTGGAGACTCTGCGCATGGCCGCGGAGCGCGTTGCTTCCGAGCACGGCATCGAACAAGTGGCGATCACGCTGCGCGAGAGCCGGACGGCGAACACGAACGCATGGAGCGCCCTTCTCTACGACAGCGCGAGCAAGACACTTTATCGAGGCCCCCGGCACGTCGTCCATCTCGTCGAACGGATCGGTGGAGGGGACGCGTTTGCGGCAGGCCTCATCTTCGGCCTGCTCGACGGAAGGTCGCCCGAAGCCGCGCTGCATTTCGCGATCGCCGCAGGTGCGCTCAAGCTGACCGTCGTCGGGGACTTCAACCGCGTCTCCGTCGAAGAGGTAGAACGCCTCGTCTCGGGCGACGAGGGAAGTCGGATGCTTCGGTGAACGAACGTCGATAACGAACGTCGGAGAGGAGGCCCGCGATGGTCATGGAGACGACGAAGATTCCGGATATTCCGATTCCAGCCAGCCGGGTCGGTCTCGGGACCTGGGCCATCGGCGGATTTCAATGGGGCGGCGCCGACGACGACGAATCCGTCCGAACGATCCATGCTGCGCTCGACCTCGGCATCAACCTCATCGACACCGCGCCAGCGTACGGCTTCGGGCACTCCGAAGAGGTCATCGGACGTGCCATCGCCGAGCGAGGCCAGCGCGATCGCGTGATCATCGCCACCAAGGGCGGCCTCGAGCGCCGCGGTGACGCCTTGTTCAGGAACGGGACGCGAAGGCAGATCTTCGAAGAAGTCGAGCTATCGCTTGCCCGCCTTCGCACCGATTACATCGATCTCTATCAGGTCCACTGGCCGGACCCGCAGACGCCCTACGAGGAGACCGCGGAGGCGCTTCGTGACCTCAAGCGCGAGGGCAAGATCCGCGCGGTCGGCGTCTCGAACTATTCGATCGAGGCGATGGAACGCTTCCGCCGCGTCACGCCGATTGCGTCGGCACAGCCACCGTTCAATCTGTTCGAGCGAGAGGCGGAGGTGGACATCATCCCGTGGTGCCGTGCGCACGGCGTGGCCACCCTGACCTACGGCGCGCTCTGCCGCGGGCTCTTGAGCGGCGCCATCAATAAGGAGACCCAGTTCTCCGGAGACGACCTGAGGAAGGTCGATCCGAAGTTCTTGCCGCCTCGATTCGAGCAGTACCTGAAGGCCGTCGAGCTCCTCGAGCGGTATGCGCGTGAGCGATACCAGACCGGAGTCCTCGCGCTGGCGGTGCGCTGGGTGCTCGATACGCCCGGCGTATCCGTCGCGCTCTGGGGCACGCGGCACCCGGGCGAGCTCGCCCCCCTGGAGGAGGTGATGCGCTTCCGACTCGACGACGAGGCACGCGCCTACGTCGAGGCCGTCGTGGCCGAAACCGTCCACGATCCCGTCGGTCCCGAGTTCATGGCTCCGCCGGAGCGTCCAGCCGAAGCGGCTCCGCACATGGGCGCGCCACTCTGACTCCAAGCGGCAGCTGGCTTACCCCCCGCGTTCGCATAGCTGGCGGATACTCGTCCGCATCTCGCGCTCCAGCTCGGCGAACAGCTCTGCGGCCGGGACTGCACGCGCGAGCGCTGCTGCCTGCCCAGCCCACTGGGCACCATAGCCGAACTCGCCTCTCGCCTTTGCCGCCGCGTGCAGCGCCTTCCCCGCGTCGTAGGCGCGCGGATAGTCGGGCGTCGCTGGCGCGTCCGGAGCGTTTGCCAGCGCCGTGAACCGATTTTCGATGGAGCGGGCGATGCGCCCGGAGATCCCCGCCGTGAAAGCGGTTCGACGTGCGGCGTCGCTCAGGAGTGCACGGCGATACCCTTCGTCGATCGAGGTCTCAGGGCACGCGACGAACGCGGTGCCGAGCTGCGCCGCCTGCGCGCCGAGGGCGAGCGCAGCCGCGATCCCGTCTCCGTCCATGATGCCTCCCGCGGCGATGACGGGCAGCGAGCAGTTTCGAACGAGCAGGCGTGTGAGAGCAAAGGTGCCGAGGCGATCATCGGCTGCTTCAGGATCGAACACACCACGATGTCCGCCCGCCTCGATCCCCTGCGCGACGATCGCGTCGACTCCTGCTGCCTCAATCTGAACCGCCTCATCGCAGTTCGTGGCGGTGGCTAGAATGCTGATGCCCGCTCGCTTGAGCTCCGCGACGACGTCGTCCGGCGGAAGTCCGAAATGGAAGCTCACGACGTGCGGTCGCTCTTCGAGGAGTACCTGCTTCATCTCGCGATCGACAGCGAAGCTCGTATAGATCTCCGACAGCGACTGCGGAGGCACGGCGCCGAACTTCTCGAACTCCGGTGCGAGCCAGTCCAGCCATGCGCGCTCGACGGACAGGTTCGCCTTCGCTGGGGCATGGCAGAAGACGTTGACGTTGAACGGATTGCTCGTGAGCGCACGCGTCTCGCGAATCGCGCGCCGCGCGGCCTGAGCGTTCATCGCGCCGACGCCGAGCGCGCCGAGTCCGCCGGCGTTGGAGACGGCTGCCGCGAGCGCCGGTGTGCTGACGCCCGCCATCGGCGCTTGAAGGATCGGGACCCTGATTCCGATCGTCTGCAACAGCGGCGGAGGGCTTCCGTGGCTCATTTCTACGCTCCTCCAGGTTCCGGATGAGGATATTCTCGTTCGCTCGAGGCGCGCGCGCTCGAGGCTTCAGCGCCCACGCTCCAGGCGCGCGGCTTCGCGCTCGACGAGCAAGGCGCATTGGTCCGCGACCGTCTTGGCGAGCGCCAGGTCCACGGCGTACGGCGGCGGACCTGCATAGTCGAAGAACAACGCGCCGACGAGATGACCGTCCACCGCCATCGGTGCACAGATGGCCGCGTCGATCCCACGGCTTTCGAACCATCCCTCCTCCGCACGCTCGGCGTGGGCGGCGGTGAAGTGACAGGCTTCGTTCGCGGCGATGGCGCGCGCAACGTTCGGCCATTGTTCGAGGTCGGTGACGAAGCTGCTTCGCGTCCAGTCCCATCCGACGAGCGCCCCATGAAGGCTCTTGCCGTCGGGACCGAGCAGGAACAGCGACGCCGCGCTCGCGCCGAGCGCCTCCTTCGCGTGCGCCACAGCCGCACGGATCGCGCTCGCCTCGTCGACGTCCGTGGACATGTCGCGCGCAAGAAGAAGGAAGAGCTCCGCCATGCGTTCGTCGTGGAGCTCGCTGGATACGTCTCGAGCGAAGACGAGGATCGCGTCGCCGGCGGGTGTCAGGGACCGAACAGGGAGGAGAGTGAACGTCACGTACCTGGGCGAGGCTGTCGTTTCGCCGTCGCTGGTGACGAGCGCGACTCTCGGGACGCGAGCGGCATGACCTGTCGAGACGACCGCTTCGAGCCTCGTGTCCGATACGGCCTCCGGGATGACGACGTCGGAGAAGGGTCTACCCGTCGTCGGCTCTCCCGCGCTCATCAGGGCGTCGTAAGCCGCGTTCGCCATGAGGTGCACCCAGTCCCCCGCGCGGAGGAGCGCGACTCCGAGCAAGTCGCTGTCGAGGAGCGCCTGGACGACCGCGCGCGCGACGTCATCCGAGACGGGCGACTGCTCCGGCTTCGCAGTGGTCGACGTCGCGGCCGTCGAGCTGATCATGACGGCTCCTACGAAAGCACCACTCGTGCCGTCGATCCGTGTCGATGCTGTCGATCGTGACGAGCTCACGGTTGCCCCCGGCTCATGAGCTTTTGCCATGCTCTGCGTGCTTCACCGGTGGTCAGCTGCGCAATGAATGAGAGAACGGACTCGAGCTCGGCCTCGGCCTGCTCGACGTCGTTCCGTGCATCCTCGAGATTCGAGACGTCGCGTCGGCAACGTCAGATCGCACGGACTTCACCCAGGGCCTCCATCACCTCCTGCCAGTCGATCGCGTTGGCTGCAGAGCCCGGCTCTTGCCCCCACGACCGCGCCAGCTCCTGCAACGCAGCGGCGCGCGTGGCATGCGCAGCGGTCGTCACGTGGATGGCTTGGCCGGCGGCATCGGTCGTGCTCGCCTCCATTCGCCAGCTCTCTTCCGCGCCGTCGAGCGGGAATACGCGAATGGCAAGGGTCATCCCTCCACGACCGAGCTCGTAGGTCATGTTCTGGCGCTCGCGGAACTGCGAGGTGATTTGTACGCTCCGTCGGGCTTGTTTCGTACGCGGCCCGGATTGGTCGCGGTCCGCTCCTGCTTCGGTCACGCGAAGCGCGCGATGCTCGAACATGGCGCCGTCGAGGCGATCGATCGCGACGCGAGCGTCTTCGCCGCTTGCCATCGTGACGAACGCATAGCCGCGTGAACGTCCGCTCGAGCGGTCGATCGCCATGTGCACGTCCGCGACGGCACCGTGCTGCGCGAAGCGTCTCCGCAATGCGTCAGCGCTGACGTCCTCAGCAAGATTTCCAACGTAAAGTCTCGGGGCCATCGTCGCTCTCCTTGGCGTCTTGGCGTCCGGTCACGGTGGAACGCTCATCACGAGATGGCGCGGCGTCCGATCGCCCGCGCTCTCTCGTCGACGAAGACTGCGAGCGAGAAGCGATCTCTTGGAGAGCGTCGCTCGCGGGCAACGATGTCGGTGGACTCCAAAGCGTACGCTCCAACGCGGAACATGCAATCGCTTTCCTTTGGCTTTTTCTCGATGCAGTGAACGCGAAGAGATGACGGAACTGTGACGGGCTACCGAGCGCATGCGCCGCGACAGCCGGCTCTCCTTCCTGCGACGCAGCGACAGCAGCGACGACGTCGGAGCTCGGCGGTGTCAGTTCGGCTCACGCGCGGCGATGCCACGCTCCAGAGCCGCGCCGTCGTGTTGGATGACCCCGCGAAGCTCATCGAAGAGGCCGTCGACAATGCTCGCCCTCTCGCGGTGTCCAACGGCATCGCGATCTGCTGGCACGCCCCGGTCGAGCCGATACGCGCATTTTATGACCGAGAGCGAATCCACCAGGTACTCGGCAACTTGATCGGGAACGCACTCAAGTTCACCGGAGCGGGCGGACGCATCGACGTGTCCGTCGAGGGCCCCGGACGAGGTCCGGTTTACGGTGGCCGACACCGGCTGCGGTATCCCGGAGGAGAAGCTGGCAGGCATCTTCGAACGCTTCTCACAAGGCGCGAAGCCAGACCGCACGGGGCTTGGGCTCGGGCTGTACATCGTCAGACGCATCGTCGAGGCGCACGGCGGCCGGGTTTGGGTCGAGAGCCAGCCGCGTAAGGGAAGCGCGTTCCATTTCGCGCTTCCTAAAGCGCCCCGGCGTGCGCCGGACGACGACACGTAGCCGGTCACGCGTCGTAGCGTCGACGCGCGACTGCCTCGGCACGCGCGGTGCGAGCATCGCGGCATGCGCAGCGCTCCGTCCCACGCTCATGCGCTGGTCGACGGCGTCCGCCTTCACTGGGTGGAGCTCGGAGACGCGCGCGGCCCGGCACCACTGCTCCTGCTGCACGGTCTCTACGATTCGCATCGAACGTGGAAGCACGTCGCACCGGACCTCGCGGCCGATCGCCGCGTCCTCATGCCCGATCTGCCGGGCCATGGTCTGTCCGAGCGGCCCGACGCGAGCTACGAGCTCGTCTGGCACGCAAGCGTCGTCGCACACTGGCTCGATTCGCTCGGCGTCGGACAGGTGGACATCGTGGGGCACTCGTTCGGCGGTGGGGTCGCGCAGATGCTCTTGCGCGAGTTCCCCGAGCGAGTTCGAAGGCTCGTCCTCGTCGCGTCTGGAGGCCTTGGGAGGGAGATCCGTGCAGCGCTTCGCCTCGCGTCGATGCCCGTCGTCGTCGAAGCGTTCGGGCAGCCGTTCATGGGGATCGGGACACACCTCGCGCTTCTCCGGAACCCTGCCTTCACCAAGGATGAGATCCGAGAGCTCGCGACGATGAACGCCGAGCCCGGTTCCGCCCGCGCGTTCGCGAGGACCGTCCGGGACATCATCGACTGGCGCGGACAGCGCCGGGCATTCTTCGACCACGCACACGAGATCGCTCAGCTCCCGCCGATCGCCGTCCTCTGGGGCGTCCGCGACAGGATCATCCCGATCGCCCACGGGCGAGCGCTCGTCGAGTCTCTCGAGGGTGTCCGCTTCGTCCCGTTCGAGGGCTGCGGGCACTACCTGCATCGTGAGAAGCCGGCGGCGTTCGTCGAGGTCGTGCGCGAGCTCCTTGGTGCGCCTTCACTGTGCGCGGCGCACCTCCGAAAGCAGAAGGCCGAGATCGCGACGGGCCAGCGCGCTCTGAGGGGACGTTTTGCAGAAGCGATCACGCGAGTCGTGCGCGTCAACCGACAGCTCGGGCCTCGCGTCACCCCGCGCCAATGATCGGCTGCACGCTCGAAGAGTAGCCGAGGACGAGCTCGGGCGCGCCCTTCATGACCGCAACGGTCTCGCTCCGGCGTCACGCTCCAGCGGAGCGCCCCCGCCGGACGCGTCCACGCTCACTGCATCACGAATGGGTGAGCCATCACCTGACGGGGCCATGGTCCGATGGCGAATGCCGAGAGGTGGCAGAGCAGAGCGGAACGAACACGATCGGGAGTCGCCAATACACCAGCGATGGATCAATTCATGCGTCGACGGTGATGGTGAGAACGAAACGTTCGTCGAATCTTGCTTTCCTGGTCGGTGTCACGGTCGGCGGCGCCGTGGCCACTGCTGTGACGCGTCTCACCGCAGGCGCCAAACGCCGCATGCGGCCAGGTCGCTCTTCTACCGAAAGCGCGGCTTCGCTCGAGGTCTACGGTCCGGCGAGCGCTACGCCGCCCGGCCCATCCGTCACGCAGGGTATCCAAGGGCCTCGAGGGCCGGCCGGTCCGATGGGAGCTCGCGGTCCAGCCGGTCCCCAGGGAGCGCGCGGCCCGCAAGGCGCCGCCGGAGCGCAGGGACCGCAGGGACCGCAGGGCGCGGGAGCGTCCAGCGGGCCCCTCGAGAGCGAAATCGGTGAGTACGCTTCGAACAGGCAGCGGTGGTAGCAGAGCCGCTTCGAGACGGAGCTCGGCGTTTCCACCGCCAGGCCCACCTCTGCGGGTGGTTGGGGCGCGGGCCCCAAATTCGCCCGCGCGTGCGGGGCCGTCTACTGCACGGACACGAGCGGCGTCGTGACGAGCTTCCGTTGCGCCATCCCACCGGGATAGGCGTAGCTGGCATACTTGTCCCAACCCCAAAGCGTCGCGGTGAACGGGCCTGTGCTCCGCATGCGCTGTAGGCCGTTCTGACAGACCTTGTCGCCGAAACGGTCGCCGGCGCCATGGCCTCGCGCCAGGTCGACGCGCATGAATTCGTAGTCGCCCCGGGTGCCGATCGGCTTCCAGCCAGTCAGGTCACCCGCGCATTCGAGCCAGACGTCCTCGAAGTTGGCTCCCCGCGCCTTCGCCGCCTTCGCACGCACGACGACGAGCGACGTCTCCGCATACGTCGGATCCGCGTAGAAGCTGTACGAGCTCAGGTACTGCCCCGCCGGAACGACGTTGACGAACTCAGGATCGCCGTAGCCTCCGACGTCCTGGCCGTTGGCCATATAGGCAGCAAGATAGATCGCATGCTCCGCGTCCTGGGTGCGAACGACGAATGCATCCCCCACCCCCGAGGTGAACGTCACGGCCTGACGGGCGGACATCGCGATGGGGGCGCCGGGAGGCGGCGCGGGATCATAGTCGAGGACGGTGCCGTCTCTCGCGGCGACGATCCGGTAGTACATGGTCTCGTGCTCATTGCCGACGCGCGGCCGGTAGCCGACGCCGACGTACTCGTGGCCCCACTGCTCGAACGGCGGGAGCTGCTGATTCGCGACTTCACAAGCCGCCTTCGAGGACGGCACCATCATGCATGAATGCCCGCCGAAGACCGTCGTCGGCTTGTTGGATACGACGACGCTGCCGGTCAGCTCCCGCGACTGAACGAGCTGGAGGAATTCGCCCTTGTCGAGGTGGTACGTGGTCGGGACTCGCGCCGCGGTGCCCTTCACGGCAAGTCCTCCCTGGACGTCTTCGGTCGGGTCGAGCGTCACCTCCGTGCCGTCTTCGCTGGCGACAATCTGAGCCGACGGAACGCCGGTCGTTGCCGACTCCCACGCGTTGACGATCACGTGCTCCTTCCCCCAAGTCGCGGGCGGAAAGAGGAGCGTCGCGGAGGGCACGTAGCTCGCTGCCCCGCCCCACGGGTACATCGTGACCACGCTCGCCGGCACGTTCGCCTTCAGATGGAAGGACGCGTCGAAACGCGTGCCGGTGGCAAAGTCGGCGACCAGCGCGGGAACGACGCCCACGGGGCAAGGTTGGTACTTGTGGTCGAACCAGGTGGTCGCCAGAGCTACCTCCCCCGTCTGATCGGCAACGAATAGGATCGCGCTCTCTCCCGCGGGGACGGGGCCCTCGAGGGGTAAGAGCGACGCGTCCCCCGGATTCGTCCTGAAGAGGGCCTTCGACAGATCGAGCACCTTGCCTTCGCGCTCGAGCGAGAGCTCGAGCGGCTGCATCGAAGTGTTGACGACAAATGCCGCGAAACACGATTGCGGTGCTCGGGGGTCATTCGGGATAGCCGGCAGTTGGAAATAGAACTCGCAGCCGTTCGAGCTTCGGTCCGCAGCTGCAGCCGCGCATGGCTCCTGGCAACGCGCAGCGCCGCAGGCGAGCTCCGGTGGACACGTCTCGACCACCTCGTCCGTGCAGGTATCGACGATCGAACGGCCGTCGACCGAGCATTGAAATCCGCATACGGCCGCCTCCGTCGAGGCGTCGATCTGAAAGACCTCCTCCCGCTGCGTGAACGAGGTCCGGTCGTCCCCGCAGGCGCCGGCGGCGCCGAGCACGAGGACGACGACGCAACCAGCGCGAAGCACGTGAGCCCACCTCATGGTAGCGCCACTTCCTGGGGCGTCAGGCTCCCGCCCTTGATCGTGCCGGTGCCGAGCTGCCCGTAGAAGTTGTTCCCCCAGCAATAGACCTTACCGGTCGTCAGCAGCGCGCATGTCGAAAGCGGCATCGTCTTCACCTCTGCGGCCGGGGCGGGAAGCCCCTCCACCTTCACGGCGTGGTACGCATGGTTCTTCGTGCCGTCGCCGGCCTGTCCATGCGAGTTGAGCCCCCAGCAATACACGTCACCCGACGCGCCAACGGCACACCACCGCTGCGGTCGCACCGTGCGCGAGCTGGGCGTGCTGGTCGCGCTGGTCTCGGTCGTAGCGATCTGCACGAGAGGCTCCGGCGCGACGACGGGCTTCGGAAGAGCGTTCACGAGCGGGGACGGCGGATAGTCCTCGGGCAGTCCGGTCGTATCGATCGCTCCCCAGCAGTAGCCAACGCCCTTCGACGTGGCGCACGCGCTCGTGTTCGTCAGGTCGAGCGACGAGATCGCGGCGAGCCCCGTGGGCGCCGGATGAGGATCGGGGTCGAGAGAAGACACGCGTCCAAGCGGCGGGCTACGACCCCAGCTCCACGTCGACCCGTCCTCGCGGATGACGAACGTGGCGTCGCCGACGACGACGTCGCGGATCGGCGCGCCGGGCGGGAGGTCGACCGGCGTGGGTGGAAGTAATCCGCCGCGGGGGATCGGGTCGATCTGCAGGAATGCGTTCTGCCCCCAACAAAGGAGCCCGTCGTCGGTTGCCGCGCATCCGACGAGACGTCCCAGGCCGATCCGCTTTGCAGGCGGGATCGGGACCCTCACGGGCGCGGGCTCAGACGCGTACGCGCCAGCGTCGCCGCGGACGTACACTCCCAGTCCCCAGCACCAGACGTCGCCGCTCGCGCTCCGCGCGCAGTTATGAGCAAGCTCGACGATGTTCGAGAGGCCGACTACGCGCGCAGGTATCGCGCTTTCGGTGATCCCCGCATCGTCACCGCGACCGAGCTGCCCATCGTTGTTTGCGCCCCAGCACGCAACGGTACCGTCGTCGAGCAGCGCGCAGAAGCCCTCTGCCGGGGCGATTGTCGACGGCCCGCTCAAGACCATCGTCGGGAGCGTCGTCACGAGCGACTTCGCGCACGGTTGGGACGTGCACACGACGGGGCGGGAGCCACCGTCGAACGCCGCGGCATCACGGAGCGGCGGACCATCGACCTCGGCGTCGACGGCGGGCTCGGACGTCTCGGGCCCGGCGCCGGCGTCGAGCGAGTCGGAAGGCAGCAGCGGGCCATCCTCCTCGCTGCTCGAGCAGCTTGCGCCGGCTGCTGCACACAGAGAGCACACCGCGAGCACGACCACCGAAGGACGTCGATCAAGGAGTCGTCTTATGAAACGCATAGCCGTTCCCGGTTGCCCAGATGTTGGTGTCGGAGGAGCCTCGAACTCTGTACATCGGGGAGCTGATTGGCCTTCCATTCAGCGCGATCGTCGAGACCGCGTAGGTCCCGGCGTCTCCCGTACCCTGTCCTCGAATCACGAGACCGAAGGACGTCAGCCAAACGTCGGTGGACGAGCGCCATAGAGAGCGGATGAGGGGGAGCCCGTTGGCGTTGACCGCATTGAACGTCGGGACGTTGTCCACGGCGGCAGCGACGGTGTCGCCCTCCGCGGAGATCCGCACGATGTCCTTCGACCCCTTCAGACCAGTGATCTGGCCCGGTCCTGTCGCCTGGATGTCCGTGAGCAACCCGTGAGCTCCGTCGAGGCGCAGGAAGCCGGCGCGCTCCGCACAGCCGCTACTCCGAACGATTCCATCGGCAACTCGAGCGAATCCTGCCGGTGTCTTGCGGACGAGCACCGCGCAGTTCGGTTCTACGAGATATTCCCCGATGGCGTCGCTTCGCACCGCGGCGAACCAGACGTCGTCGGCGCTGGATCCGGCAGCGCTCACGAAGAACAGGTGATCGGACGCCACGTCCAAATCGTCGGCCACGTACTCCGCGACCCACTCGGGAGCGCCGCCGTCGTTACTCGTCCAGTGGTAGACGGTATTCGAGTACCAGGCATAGACGTTGCTCCCGTCTGTCCCCCATACGCCGAGCGCTGGATATTTCTCCTGCAACGACGGGTTCCTCGGGTAGCCATGATCGTGCGATGCGTGTGCAGCCTCGCCGACGTGGCTGTTGTCGTCGAGCCGCTGGCGTGACCACGACCAGCCCGTCGCGGGAGGGGAAAGCCTCGTCCCGCGATAGATGAACGAGGGCGCGACCGCGTAGTAGACCGTGTCGTCGTTCGGAGCCCAGATCGTCCCAGCGTACTTGCCGCCGACCTCATTCTGGGTGTTGTCGTCGATGTAACTCCAACCGGAGCCGCCGTCCTTCCACTCGAGAACCTTCACGCCGAGCGTGGGGCTCTCCGCGATGGCAAAGGCGCGGCCCGGAAGAGGCCAGACGTCCTTGATCATGAGGTCGCTGTCGGGCAGCGGTGTCATGCACCATCCGGCCTTGCTGCACGTGGAGACTGCAGCATCCGTCTCGACGCTGTCAGACGCGTCGTCGCTTGGAGCTGCATCGAGAGCCGGCGCAACGACACCACCATCCTGAGTCGGCGATTCGTCCGGCCCGAGCTCGTCCGAGCTCGCACACGCAGCGAACGCCGTGAGCGCGGACGACGCAGCCGCGAAAAGAACAACTGCTCTCACGGCTTGCCTCCGAGCGAGAGGAAGACACCATGCCCGCCGATCCACACGTGGCCCGGCGCGGCCGTCCAAACGGTGTAAAGGTCCGGCCGACGCGGACCGAGGCCGGCGATCTTCATGCGCGACCAGCGCGTTCCGTCGTAGTGAAGAACGACCGCACCATCGCCGACGGCCCACACGTCGGAAGACGACGTACCCCAGACCGCGTTGAGGTGTCTGATCGTCGGGACGTCGGAGACGATGTCCCAATCATGGGCGCCGCCGGTGTAGTGGCGGATCGTTCCGCTCCCGCCGACAGCCCACGCCTCCGACTCCGACGCCACCCAGACTCCGCGAAGCCCGTTCCGCGTTTTGGTGTCGAACAATGCGTACTCCGGCTTGGCTTCTTGCGCGCCCGTGACGCGGGCGGCAACACCGTTGTCTCCGACGGCCCACAGGACGTCGGTAGAGATGCCGTGGATGCTCGTCATCCCATAGAAGAACCGGGATGGATCGACGCCGACGGCCACTTCGAACCCGGACGGTGAACGGCGCATGCGCCAGAGACCGCAGCTCCGCAGCGCCTGGTTCGGGTCGCTCGACCGCGCCGCCAACCAGAGCCACTCCGCGTCGGGTGCGGCCGAGGCACTCACGAGCACCGTGGAGGGCCAAGTGTTGTACCTGGCGTCGATGGTCGCGGTCTTTTGGATCGTCCAGCCGTCGGGAGAGACGCCTGCGTCCGGGACGCTGATGCCGCGCGTGTGGAGGACCTCGGGTTGCCCGAACGCGACCTCGACGTCGGACAGCCAAAGTGCCACGAGCGTATCGTGCGTGCCCGATGCCGAACGCGCCCACGACGTGCCGTCGAAGTGAGCGATGGCGCCGGCGCCGCCCGCCACCCAGACATCGTTCGCGGAGCGGCCGCGGATGACGTTGACCCGCGTGCGCAGGTCGAATTCTCCGCCGGCAATGCCCGGATCGAAGGGACCATACGAGCACAGGGCATCGGGCACGCAGCTCTCGGGGAAAAACTCGCAGTCGGCGCAGGGAGCGTCGGCACCACTGTCGGTGGCATCGCCGTCGTCGAGACCGCCGTCGGCGCCCCGCACCGTCTCCTCGCCGGAAGCTGGCTCGATTGTCACCGCGGGACCGTTGGTCGCGCACGCGGCGACGAGGGCAGCCGAGGGCGCGGCCACCACCGCGCCCAGGGCGAGCCACAGCGCTCGCGCGTTCGATCGGCTTCGAGAAATCATCGCGCAAGGCCTCCGTCGCCGTCATCGCAAGGCGCCACGACGCACTGTCCGCGTACGCAGGCTTGTCCTTTGATCGCGTTGCAGACGACGCCACATCCTCCGCAGTTCTGCGGATCGCTCAGCGTGTTCACCTCGCAATCGGGGTTGCCGTCACAGTCGGCTCGCCCCAGTGGGCAGTGCCTCACGCACGAGCCGTGCTCGCAGCTCCCATCACACTTCAGGCCGCAGCCGCCGCAGTTGTCGGCGTCGGTCGTCACGTCGATGCAGAGGCCCCTGCATTCCACCGGCAGAGGAATGGTGACGTCGCCGTCCGGTCCGTGAACGACGACCGTCCCCGGTGACTTGCACTCCCCGCAGAAGGTCTGTCCTTCTTCGCATCCGCAGTAAGCTTTCGGCTGGGTCTCAGGCGTTCGCAAGCACGTCTGGCCCCTCGCGGTGCAGTCGTCGCCGCAACCGGCGCAGTCGGTGTCCGTGCCGGCCGGCGTCTCGCAGCCATTCGCCAACAATCCATCGCAATTGGCCCAGCCGACTTCGCATTTGAGCTGACCGCACTCGCCCTTCAGGCACCCGAAATACATATGGTCCGGACGGACGCCGCCATCCCCAGCGGGATCGCACGCATTGAAACAAGCACCGCAATTCTCGTCGTCGCTATTCGTATTGAGGCAAAGATTGAATCCCCATTCCGGCGGGAGGTCGCAGAGCGTGAGCCCCGACGGACAGCCACACTTCCCCATGATACAAGGATAATCGGGATCCGGACACTTTACACCGCAAGCACCGCAGTTGTCGTTGGTGCCCGATATGGTCTCACAGCCGTTGTCGGGGACGCCGTCGCAATCGAGACGGGGCTGTAACCCAGCGAACGAACATGTCATCACGCATTGGCCGTCAACGCAGGAGAAGTGCTCGTTGAAGGTGCTCGCGGGACACGAGGCGCCACACGCTCCGCAGTTGAGAGGGTCCGTCTTCAGGTCGACGTCGCAGGGGAAGAACGACTCCGGACAGGTCGTCCACCCCGCTGGGCACTGATTCGACGGGCAATACGACGTGAGCCCAGCCTCGAACGAGACCTCGGCGCCAGAGTCAGGCTCGACGAACGACGGAACCGAGGCCGGAGCCCTGTAGTCGCCGATATTCCTCGCGTCGCTGCAGCTCGCAGCCAGAACGAGCACGGAGATTGTCGTGAGGCAGAGCGTCTTGCGGCTCATGGCGTTCCCTCGGAGGCATGCGTGCGCGCCGCGGCGTCGAGCGCATCGTCGACGCGCTGCCGGTAGGCCGAGCCCGCGAATGTCGAGAAGAACCTCTCGGCGCGTCCGCGCGCTTCGGCCATGCGCTCGAGTCGTACGAGGGCCTCGATCGCGATGACCTCGCGCTCCTCGACGAGCACTCCGTTCGGGAAGCGACGCGCATGCTCGGCCGCAAACGCGAGCGCTTGCGCTGGATCCGAAGAGATCGCGGCGTGCGCGCGCTGGAGGAGCGCGCCTTCGGACATCTCCTCACCGGGCGACGCCTTGACGCTATCGGGGCTGCCTTTGCGCACCTCCGGAGGCCGCTTCGAGTCCGGCAGGGCATGGATGTCCGTCGTCGGGATCTTCGTCGCCTCGCTCACGGGTTCCCGCACGGAGGGCTCCACTTCCAACGCCGACGTAGTCGCCGGCTCCTCATGAACGAGAGGTTCGCTCTTCGATGACGTCACGAGCGAGGTGCCCTTCTCGTCGAACATTTGCGTCATTGCGAATACGCCCAAGCCGACGGCGGAGACGGCGACGATGGCGGCCATACGCGGACGAATGAGCGAGCGAGTCGAAGCACCGGGCGGGGGCAGGTGCGCGACCACGTCGTCGGCGACACGCGACAGCGTCGAGAGCGACGGTTCGTCTCGGAGAGCCGCAGAGACGAGCCCATCGACGGTGGGAGGGACGCGTTCCTTCACGTGTTCACCAGCGCCTTCTCGAGCCCCGCGCACGCGCGCCGGTACCGGGAGTAAGCGGTCGACAACGGACAGCGGGCGATCTTTGCAACCTGTTCCATCGGCATTTCTTCGACCCGGTGGAGGACGAATATGGTTCGACAGTCCTCGTCGAGACGATCGAGGAGAGAGAGGAGTAGCTTCTGCGCATGAGCGAGCTCGAGCCCCTCCTCTTGCGAGGGCGGAGCGACGGGCTCCGGCATTTCATCGACGAGCAGCTCTCGATGGCGACGCGCTCGCCGACGGTAGTTCTTCGCGTGGTTGAGACAGATGGCGCGGAGCCACGGCCGAAGCCCATTGTCGGCGAGGTCGCCGAGCTTCCGATGGGCGGTCGTGAAGACCTCCTGGCAGATGTCCTCGAGGTCCTGGTCGCCGACGCCGAGATAGCGAAGGAGCCGCCAGACGTACCTGCCGTGCGAATGGACGATCTCGCGCATGCAGGGAGCCTGATGGACCAGGCTCGTTCGATCCGGTGAAACCATCCGCACCGCAGTCATTGGCTACCATCCCCTATGTCCGGGTCCGGCCAGCATTCCAACGCGCGGACGAAAATCGACGCAGCGAGCTCAGACGCTTCAGGGCAGCGTGTGCCAGACGAGACCGACAGCAAGCTCGGACGTGAGCCACGGCACGGCGAACGACGTCCGCTCCTCGCCTCCCGGCGCGAAGTACTTGAACGAGGGTGACGTCGGCGAAAACCGGGCCGTCGCCGCCGCGTAGGCGCTGACGGCCCCCAACCGCACGCGACCTTCGACGCGAAGTGGAAGCACGCCGAAGACGAGTCCGCCGACGTTCGAACGCGGGCCGATAGGCTGAGCTTGCAGCGCGGCGAGATGAGCTCCGCCGCAGATGTGAACCTCGACGTCGGAGCGTGCGAGGCCGAGCGGACAAACCTCGGCGCCGCCCAAGAAGCCACGCACGACGATCCCCTCCCCTGGAACCGTCGCTTGTTCGACCCCGAACGGATACGCCGTCGCGCGAACGACGATGGGCACGAACCGAGGAGGACGAACCAGCCCGAACAGTGTGGGGCCGACGGTTGGGCTCGGCATGAAACCGAGGGCCGCGCTGCCGCCGAGCCCGAGCTCGAGCGTCCACGGACGCCCTTGCGGTGCGGACGGCAGCGGGAGCGGAGCGAGCCTCGCTCCCTCTGGCGACTGCCATCGAGGAAGCGGTGATAGTTCGACGAGCTCATCCGATCCCCTGCCGTGCACCGCGTTGCGCACCCGCGGAGTCTCGACGAGCAAGACGAGCGCGACGATCAATGAGTCATCGAGAGCCCTGCACGAGCGCGCGGACAACTCGAACGTTCGCTTGCCGAGCGGGCGACCGACCGCGTCGCGCAGCACGAGCTCGGTTCGAAAACCCTCCGCGCGCGGCTCGATGCGTCCGATGATCGAGAAATCCGCGTCCTTGCGATCGAGCGTCAGCACCGCATCGGTGCTCACGCGTGCGCGGGTCTCGATCAGCAGCTCGTCAGGGGAGATGCAATGCTCGGCACCAGGTGCCCGCGTCCACTCCACGACGACTTGCGCTGGACGCGGAGGCTGTTCGGCGCGTGCAATCTCCGCGCACGCTGAGACCGCGACCCCCAAGAGAACGGCGGTGCGGCACACAGATGCCAACGACCACGGAGTCTACACGAGACGCCTCACCTGCGGGTCGTCTCAGTGGACGTCCCCAAGCGGAACCGGACAAGCGCAACGGGATCGCGTTCGACCTCGTCGCGAGATGCTAGTCGCCCCGCGGTCCGAGCACGATGATCATCATCCCGATGACGGCAACTCCCGCGCCGACCATGTCCCAGCGGGTCGGACGCTCGCCTTCGACGATCCAGAGCCAGAAGAGCGCCGTCGCGATGTAGACACCTCCGTACGCTGCATAGGTTCGCGCCGCCCCGGTTGGGTGAAGCGTCAGCAGCCACGCGAAGACCGCGAGCGAGATCGTCGCGGGGAGCAGCAACCACGGCGCCCCGCCCTTCCGAAGCCAGAGGTAGGGCAGGTAACAGCCGACGATCTCGGCGAGCGCGGTCGCTACAAACAGGACACCGGTACGACCAACGGTCGACAGCGCGGAGCTGGCGGCCGACATCAGTTCTGCCGTCCCTTGGGTGTGTTCGGAGCCGTCCTTCGTGCAACCTTCGGCGCGCGATCGACGAGACCGCATTCGCCGCGACCACATCGACGGAGCGTCTCACGAAGCCGCTCTCGAACGGCCACGAGCGACGCGTTGCGCTCCTCGAAGACGAGATATCCAGACGCGCGGCGCGGTGCGATGGACACGCCGGCTCGTGCCGCCACCTCGCCGATCTCGAGCCTTTCCATGCGGCTACCATAGCCGCGTCCACTCTGGAGTCGAGGCCAGAGTCCCGATCGCTTGCGTGCGCAACGTGCTTCCCATGCTGTCCGCGTTGCCCTGGTAGAGCGGATCGTCCGAAGTGGCGAGCGAATGACCAGGATGATCGAACAGATTCTCGATCTCGCCCGAAGCCGATTGGGCAAGGGCATCCCGCTGGAACGCAAGCCATGCAACCTATTGGACCTCGTCGCCAACATCGTGGACGAGATGCAAGCGGCCCATCCAGACCACGCGTTCAAGTGGACCGGCAAGGCCGCATGCGAGGGCTCTTGGGACTCGGATCGGCTCGGACAGGTTGTCTCCAATCTCCTCGGGAACGCTTTGGAGCATGGGGATCGGGTGAGCCCGGTCGAGGTGTCGATGGCCTCGACGCCGCAAGAGGCGGAGCTGAGCGTGCGGAATCTGGGACCGCCCATCCCTACCGAAATGCTTGGGACGATCTTCGACCCCTACCGGCAAGGGACTCGCCAAGCAAAGTCGACGGAACTCGGGCTCGGCCTGTTCATCTCCAAGGAGATCGTCGAGGCGCATGGACCAGCTCGACCACCCAGCCGCGCGGACGAATTGTGTCGTGTGCCACGTGGCCTACCGACTACGGGGGTTCTGGACCGGGGATTGACCTCGGCCTCGCGGCTCAGCGCCTTCGCGCGAGCGTCGTCGATGGATACTCGCCGAAGCGCTGGAAGTAGTGCGCGCCGAAGCGACCGACGTGGGCGAAGCCGGATGCGAGCGCGACCTCTCCGACGGTCGGTCGCTCCTCGGGCGCGGACAGGAGCTGGCGCGCCATCTCGAGCCTCTGCTCGTGCAGGAACTGCATCGGCGTCGCGCCGCGATACTTGAGGAACGCGAGCTGGAGCCCGCGGATCGACACCCCGGCGGCACGCGCGATCTCGGCCATGCGGATCGGCTTGGCGGCATTGGCCTCGAGATACTCCGCCGCCAGTCGCACGTGGCGTGGCTCTGCCGAATGGCTCTTCGCTTCGAACAGGCTGCGGGCGTTGTGCGGATGATTCACGAGCAGCCCGGCAAGGACGGCATCCGAGAATCGTGCGCCGACGATCGGAGAGTCGATGAGCCCACCGTGATCGACCTCCGATGCCATGAACGCCGCGAGCCGATCGAGTGCCGCGCCAACCCCCGCGTCGAGCGCCAGGCGCTGCTCGAAGCGAAGCGGCTCGCGTGGCGCCCTTCCAGTGAGTGCGTGAACCGCGGCGCTCATCTCGCGAGCGTCGACCATGAGCTGGAGCCCGCAATACGCGGTCCCCAGATCGAACGAGCGCGCCCCGGTAGGCGAGCTCACGACGGTCGAGCGGCCGCGCGCGATCACGATCGACTCCCGACCGCTCCTCGCCTCGCCTCCGACATCGGACAGCGGAAAGGACGCGGTGAACATGTCGGGCGAGTCGTCCGAGGTAGCGCGGAACGCCGCTCCGTATCGATGGGCCGCGAGGACGACGGCGCCGACCTTCACCCGATGGCTGATCCAGCAAAACCGCGTGCTCCGATCGAGCTGCTGGACCTGAACGGGGGTCGCCATCCGCGAGAACGTCGCCTGCGCTTCATCGACGCTGAACGTCGACACCGAGGGATGGCCGGCGAGCGGCAGCGGGCGCGGTTGCAGGCCCTTCAGCGTAGGCCAACGACACGTCCGCGGTCCACGACGACCTGCTGAGCCTCCGCGCCGCGCCGCGGCAGATCGCTCGACCGAGGCTTTCACCGCGGTCGTGCACTCGTGACGCGCCTTCGTCGGTGGCGGCGCCGCGCTTCGCCCTGAGCAGGCCCCCTCCGCCCCATCACTCCGGCATGCGTCACGAGCGACGCCGCATGCGCATGCGTCCTTCGCAATTCGGATACCTTCTTCGCAATTCGGACAGCGTCGCTACTCGGATAGCCGCCCGCGCATCGCTCACCTATAATGTCCGACCGCTATACGAAGATGGCTCTCCGTCTCGTCACCTGCATTCTCGTTGCCTGTTCGTCGGAAGAGGCCGGGAACAATGGCGCGACGGGCGCCTCGAGCGCCTCTGGAGCAACCGGCGCGACGGGCGACAAGGGGCCGAGCGGTGACGTTGGACCGGCCGGCCCTGCGGGCGACGCGGGGCCGAGCGGCAGCGTCAGCGTGAACGGCTACATCTTCGTGATAACCACCTCGCAAGAAGGCATGGTCGGAGGTGCAGGTAGCGAGTTCATCGTGCCGCTGAACAACGTGGAGCTCGCCGGAGGCAACACCATCCTCACGGCTGCCGCGGGCGTGGGCCGCTATACCGTCCAAAGAGCCGGAGCCTACCTCATCACGTACAATCTCAACTTTACGAATTCCGTCGCGGCGAGCACATATCTCACTTTGAATGGGTCGCCGGTGGGCACGTCGACCGTCGGTGGCACCACGGTAACGACCAAGCGACCATCGTTCGCGAGCACCGTCATCCTGAAGCTCGCTGTCGGCGACGTCATCGCGGTTGGCCTCACCAAGCACGACGAGTTTACCGTCACGCCGCAGCCCGGCAGCGGCGCCACCCTCACCCTCGTCCCGCTGAACTGAGCCCCTGCCCAGCCGGTCGACGCCGATTGGTGACGACGCGCTTGCGTCAGCCGCGTGCAACCGACAATCGCCGGCCCCTCGACGCCGTATTCGAGTGGGGCTCGGCCACCGCGGTGATGGCCGCGAGGCCCTATGCGGACGAATCTAGAACCGCGAGCTTCTCCGCGCGCGTGACCAGACGGAGCGCATGCTGAAGATCAGCGGTGTCCTCATGGCTCAGAAGTGTGCGACGCACTAGGATGAGGTTGCCATGCGGCCTGCAGCACTCGTCCTCGCCTTCGGGGCCACCATCGCCTGCACCTCTGAAACCACCGTGCCGGTAGCACCGGTAGGACCGGATCCCTGTGAAGGGGAACCGTTCCGTGTCTTCGAGCGTTGCCCCGATCACGCGGATTCGAGCGGTCCCGTGATCGACGGCGTCAACGGGCCGTCGTGCGTTCGCGTCAACGGGACGGGTCGTTACGAGCTCACGTTCCGTGCACCAGCCGCTCCCGACCGGATCATCGGCATTCGCATCAGTGGTTCCCTCGTGACGCCGACGAACCCCTGGGAGACCCGCTGGTCTGCAGCGGTGACTCCACGGGATCGCCTCGCGTACACCTTTGGTCCGGTGAGCCCCGGCGAAACGAAGCTGGAGCTGCAGCTCATCGACGAGCAGGGCAAATACGGACCGCCGATGTGCGGCGACGTATCGGTCCGGGAGTAGGATCAAGACGCAGCGGCGAGTGCAGTGGTAGTGCTCATCCTCGATGAGGCCGAGCGGCTCGGGCTCGCCAGCGATACGCCGGCGTCGCCGAACCATGTTGCCGCTCCGATCGATCGAGCGAGACGGTGTCGCCGCAGAACTGGTCGTCGACGAAGACGCGCGGCAGTCCACTGTCGTCGTGCGGATCGGTCAGCGACGACGAGTACGCCGAGTCTGTTCTCGGCGAGAGCCAGCAGAATCTCGACGAGCACGCCCTCGAAGGCTTCGCTTCGCGCGCGAACGCGCCTTCTAAAGCGATGTACCGGGCGCAATCGTACGAGGCTTGGGCTCGGTGGGGACCTGGAGAAATAGCGCGTCGATCCTGTTTTTGGACGCAACGTCGAGGCGTGCGAGAAACGCGGTGCACGCCTGCTTGTGGGCCCTTCGGTACTTGTCGTGCATGCAGCGCTGGACGGTCTCGGGCATCGACTGGCAGGTGACGATGAAGTCGCGGGACGTGGGCGGCTCATCCAAGAGAACGCCGCCCGATTTAGACGCCCAATAAGTGCCGAAGCCTTCCCGGACCTTCGAAGCGGCGTGGCATACCTGGCTGTCCTCGCGATCGCTCGAGGCCGGAGACGACGTCGAGGCGGGCGTGGATTCCGCGCTCGATGGCAAATCGGCCCTGCAGGAGACGAAAATCTCGACGTGATGGGATGTAAGTCCGCCGGTTCTGACTCCGTGGCCCTCGCGAATCACGTAATCCCCGTTGCAGATGTTTGCCGCTTTCTCGTAGCAGGCCGCCGCGGCATTACACGAAATCACGTGCGCATCTTCGCCGTCGGGGCCTCGAACCGTCGTGGACGAGGCACCACACGCCGTGAGGACAATCGCCGCGAGGGCTCCGTAGATCGAGAGACGAGCCATTTTGCACGACGTATAGTCCACAATGGACGCGCTGCATACCCGCGTTTCCTTGGGGTTCGAGCGACGCCTCACAGCGTGACGACCGACGCTCTGCGCCGAGGGTTGAGTCGACGCATCGTCATCGAAGAATCAACGCTCGCCGTCGACCTCGCTCCATGGGCGGCCCGGGGTGAGCGACGCTCGATACGCTGGTGTGTGGGAGCTTCCGGTGCTCGACACGGCTGAGCTTCCACTGCCGTGTTGATTCGGCCCGACGAACGTGTCGCGTGGCCCGGTGGCGGCACGGACCAAGCCTTCGTGCCCCCTAACCACCTCGTTCGGACCGCCCACTGCGCCGTAGCTCGCGTCCCGTGCTGAATTTCGCAGAACGAACAGGCCGCCGAACCGGGACCTTTTCGATTCGGCGACCTCCCTGTTTGCGCGGGCATGCGACGCACGGAGTGCCGCGTCACGCTCGCGCCTCGGCGACACCTTCGAGCCCTTCCGCACCAGAAGATGCTGAAGCGCCCGACACGGCCTTCACCCTCGACGCCGTCGTCGACGCCTTTCGCGATCTTCACTCCTGGAGCTTGGAGCGCACCGAAGCCCCCCGCGCTCTCGCACGACGGCAATGAGCCGCCGCGCGGAAAGCAACGCCGCTTCTGGCTCTCTGGAGAGGCCAGCGCCCTCGGTTCCCGCGCACTTGCGGAGATCCGGCCTCGGAGCGATCATCCACGGGTGTTCGCTTCTCGGCCGTGGGCGTTGGCTCTTCTCATACTGACCGCCCGTTCGCTCGTCACGACCTCCGGGCATGCACTCGAGCCGACCGTCCCGGCGGATCCGATCTCCTTCAAGCCCGCCCAACCTCAGGGCCTCAAAAGGGCGACCGCTCCGCACCGCGTCAGTCTCACGTTCTCCCCTTTTCACCTCGGCTATCCGCTCCTTTTCATATCCAATGAGCTCCGCGTTACCCGCAAGTTGGGTGTTGCGCTGGAGACGGGTCTCGGTGGCTATCGAGGCGGCACGGTCGGTCAGCTTGGGCTCCGGGCAGTTGGTTATCCCGTAGGAAGCTTCGACGGCGGCCTCCAGCTCGGACTTTTCCTTCGCGGGACGAGGTTGCACCTCCCCGATGCCGACGCTGTCAACTTCGACGAAGTCGGCTCGGCCCACCGGGCCATGGCTCCGATCTACAACGACGTCGAGTTTGCCCGGGCCAACGGGAGGGATGCGGTGTTCGGTGGCGTCCTCATCGGCGGCAAGCTCGTGGTCGATGGCGGCGAGGGCGAGTTGGTGCGAGGCTTCACAGTCCAGGGTGGGTTTCTCCTTGGATACCATCACCTCACGGGCGAGGCTCGGCATGGTCCATCACCCGATGCGACCCGGACGCGTAGTGGCTTCCTCCCGATGCTCTATGGGGACATCGGCTGGAGCTTGTAAGCCGATCCGGGGTCGGGACCGGCGAGGTCGGACGACTGGTCTCCCCCCCGGTTCGGTGGACGGTCTGCCTATGCCGCAACCGCGGCCACATATGCGCTCAATTCGAACTCGATCGGACTCTCGTAGTCGATGAAGGGATACGTGCGGACCAGCAGGTCCCCCTAACGTAGCGTGCCTACGTCGACGAGTTTAGTACTGCGGTGATGGCGGGCGACCTCCGTGTTCATCGGGCGGGGGTGTGAACGCTCTCGCCACGAGCCGTGCGGGCTCGACGATCATAGCGACGCCGCGAACTCTCGACGGCTTCGCGGTTCTCGAGCGCCCACACGGCCAGCGCGTTTATGGGCTTCAGTACCTCGCGTCCCATCGCCGTGAGCGCGTAGTCCGTCCGCGGGGGAGAGGTCGGCGTGAGCTTCCTCGAAAGGTAGCCGTCACGCTCGAGGGCACGCAGAGTGCTGGTGAGCATTTTCTGCGAGATGCCGCCGATACCACGTCTCAATTCGCTGAAACGCTGACCACGTGTCGACAGCATCCGCATGATCAAGATGGTCCATTTGTCGCCGAGGAGCGCGAGAACCCCGCCTACCGATCGACAAATTTGGGGTGGGAGATCGAGAGCAGGTGGTTTCGTCGAGGTGCCTTCTTGTGTCCGCATCGGTTTCGAATAGTGACACGGTCTCCTTCGGAAACCATAGAGGAGAGCGCGATGAAGAGAGTACTCGTGACGGGCGCGAGCTCTGGTGTCGGTTTGGAGCTCATGAAACGCCTGCTGGGCTCCGGCCATCACGTGGTCACCCTCACGCGGTCGCCGTTGCCCGCCGTCCCCGAGGTCCAAGCCGCGCGCGAGCGTGGGCACCTATCGGGCTATCAGGGCAACCTGGCCGACGCGAAGAGCCGAACGACCGCGCTCGCCGAGATCGCGAGCGCCCACCCTCGGCTCGATGTCGTCTTCAACGTCGCCGGGGTGTCGCTCGGGAAGCCGCAGACCACGGCGCAGGGCCGAGAGATCCACTTCGAGGTGAACACGCTCGCGCCCTTCGTCGTTCTCGACGAGCTCCGACCGAGCCTCGAGCGTGGAGAGGACCGGCTCCTCGTGAACGTCTCGTCGAACGCGGCGCTGATGGTGAACTCGTTCGACCCCGCCGTTCTGCCTGCGCCGGAGGAGTTCAAGAAGTTGTTCGGTCCGTATGCTCTCTCGAAGCTGGCGCTCTCGCTCTGGACTCACGCGCTCGCCCCACGTCTCGAGGCCACCCGGATCCGCGTCATCAGTGTGTGCCCCGGGCCCAACAAGACGCCGATGACCGCCGGCGACGGCATGCCGTGGTGGCTTCTGATGCTCAGGCCTCTCTTGTTCGCGCATCCTCGGAAAGGTGCCACTACGCTGTGGCAAGCTGCGTTCGCGCACCCATCCGCTCCGAGCGGCGCCTTCCTCGTGAAGGGCAAGCCCACGCCCATTCCGTTCCTCGAACGCGCCTCGGAGGTGTTGACGCTCGTCGAGTCCGCCGCGGGCACGAGAGGTCACTGACATTCGGTCGTCGGCGCCGGGACAGCCGAAGAATGCGCCCAAAGAACGACGACCCGCCAATCGAGGCCCGACTCTTCGACAAGCTCCGCGACGGGGATCCACTCTCTGCCCGTGTCGCGGAGCAGATCGTCCTGGGCGTCTCCGCGTGGTTACGAGCGCAGCCTCGAACCGATCGAGCCTGAGCTCGGAGGTCGTGGTGCGAGCAAGAGCAACGCGAGCCGCTCGCTGATCGATGCGACGACCGAGAAGCTCGCTGCGTTCGTCTCGCGCAAGCTCGACGACGTCGACCTCGTGGCGATGTTCATCGACGGGATCGAGTTCGTGAATCACGCTGTGGTCATCGCGCAGGGCGTCACGATCGACGGCACGAAGGTGCCACTCGGCCTGTGGGCGGGGTCGACCGAGAACGCCGTTGTCGCGACCGCGCTCTTGCAGAAGGTCATCGAGCACGGACTGCGCGTCGATGAGTCCATGCTCTTCGTCGTCGATGGTGGCAAGGGGCTTCGCAAGGCGGTTCGCGACGTGTTCGGAGATCGCGCCATCGTGCAGCGATGTCAGGTTCACGAGGCCGCGCTCCTCGGTCCGAGCCTCCTCGTCGCGCTCGCCGAGGAGCCGCTGCCGAAGTCATCCGACGCCAGCGACACGCGCCAGCGCGCCTTCTCGCTCCTCGTCACCGCCTACGATGAAGTTCGCCGCGCCGTCACCTTCGTGCGCTGGGCGGAGAACGACGTGGATGCCTTTGCGCCCTCGCTCTACGCGAAGTCGCGCAAGCGGAGGCCGGGCGCAGGCGACGACGACGACGGCGACATGGACGGCGGCGACGCGGTCGCTCCCGTCGTCTCGCCGCCCGATGCGACGCCGAGCTGATCCGCGCGCGATGCTCACCGGCGCGGCGGGCCCGGCTCGTCGCGCCGGCTCCGTCGACCAGGAGCTGCGCGTGCTTGCCGCAGCAGTTCGCTCCGCGGCCGACGGACTCGAAGATGGATCAACGAGTACCGGGTCCGTCCTTTCCGGTGGCTTCAGCCTTTCATGGGGTCCGGCTCTTTCTGCCCTCGTCAGCCGCGGGCTGGCGCACCACGTGCTAGAAAGTCTTCATGGCAGCGAAGAGTGACAAGCTCATCGAAGAGGCGCTCGCGCTTCCGACGGAAGAGCGTGCAAAGCTCGTCGCAAGGCTCGCCGCCAGCCTAGTTCCATTGGAGCGACCTCACGTCTCCCTGCTTTCCCTCGCCGGGCGGGGAACCGGGATCTGGGATGACGATTCGACGGGCCACCTCGACCGACTTCGCGACGAATGGCGCTGACGGGACCGCTTCGAGGAGCTTCGAGAATCGCCCTCGACACCTCCCTCTTCATCTACCTCGTCGAACGCCATCCGACGTGCTTCCCGAAGGTGGAGCCAGTCTTTCGTGAGCTCGACGCTGGCACCGTCAAAGGCATTGCCTCTGTTCTCACGCTCCTCGAGGTCCTCATGCGCCCAATCGAGGTCGGCGCGATCGCCCTGGCCAACGAGTTCCGGGACGTCGTGAGCGCCGCGCCCAACCTGGACTTGGTCGTCGTCGACACGAACATCAGCGAGCTCGCCGCGAAGATCCGCGCCGCCCATCGCTTCCGGACGCCCGATGCGATCCACCTCGCAACTGCCGTACACGCCAATGCCGACGCGTTCGTCACGAACGATACGCGCCTCGCCTCCTTCACCGACCTTCGGGTCGTAACGCTCGACATGCTGCCCTAGGAGGCTGCTGCCATCTCCCTGAGCCAAGGCTCTCCGGACCATCCGGCAACTACGCTGACGCGGGGGGCCATTGATCTTCGGTTAGCGCGTGTCGATGCACCCCGATTTTTGATCATGCGCGATCGCGCGACGCAATCCATTCGTGCAAGTGATCGGTTTGATCCAACAAATGGGTGTCCCGAACTAGGGACACCCCCTAGGCCTCTCGAACAAGTTCGACAGGCAGCCTGACGGAGCGACGTTCTCGACCGTGTTCCGAGACGTCGTTGTCATTGCCAAAAACGCGACCAGGCCCCCCGAACTGTCGTTCAGCGCTCGAGCCTTGACCCGTGTCGGACGTGAGCTTTCCGAGGTGCTGGTGAGAGAGACCGACCGCCGACAGATCAAAGCCATCGTGGAGCTAGCCAAACAGCGTGGGTTCCAAGCGGCAGCGCATCTGCTACTAGCGCGAGCCGGCGACACAGTATCCTTCGCCAATCCGCCGATCGAACTTCCGGATTGACCCATACGGTCGGACCGAAGAAGGCGCTCAGTCCGCGCCGGTCTCGCGATGCGGCAGCAGCACAAGGCCGGCGAGCATGCTTTCGTGGACCACTCGGGCAAGAAGCCGTCGGTGATCGATCCGAACACCGGAGAGGAGATCAACGTCGAGCTCTTCGTGGCGGTGCTAGGCGCCTCGAACCTCACGTACGCGCAAGCGACGCCCACGCAGACCGTGATCGACTTGGTGAGCCCCGCCTCCTCCTGCCGTGCCGGTCGGCCCCGCCGCCAGCCACTCCTGAAGCTGCCGAAGCGCGGTACTGCTCGCGGAACGCGGCTCACACGCGAAGGCCCCAAAAAGTGAAAACCCCTCGCAGGACCAACGAGGGGTTTCGGGGGGCGTCCCTACGTAGACGAGTTTAGAACCGCGGTGATCGAGCTCGGGAGGGCGGCGTGACCCGCGGATGTGGTTGCGTGCAATCATGCGCGCCATGGTCGAGCCCTCCTCGGAAACGAACGAGCCCTTCATCGGCTTCAGCCGCCTTCACGACGCCACCCTCGAGACCATCGTTCTCGATTGGCCAAACGGGGTAGTCGAGATCCGCCTCAAGACCGTATCGGGGACCGTTGTTCTGCAAGCATCTGCAGTTGCACGGCTCTCATGCCCTCGCCTTCATCCGTGGGGATCGAGTTCGTCGGTCAACGAGGTGCGATCTGCGCTCACGTCCGACAGTCGCCGAGTCGTCGAGATCGAGATGCAGAGTGGTGACGTGATCGCGATCGAAGCTGGGAGCTTCACGACCGAGAGTTGAGGTTACAAAGCGCGCGATGGTGCCGGTAGAAAGTGTCACGGTCTCGGGCGGATATACGAGGCCTCCCTACGTGGACGAGTTTAGAACCGCGGTGATCGAGTTCGGGAGGGCGCCTTGACCCCTCGCAAGGCCCCCGGCCTCACCTGTCCGGTCTGCGCTGAGCCTCGAGCCGCCCGCGCCAACGCACGGTCCTGCGGTGATGGCGCGTGCCGACAGTCGGCATTCAAGCGCAAGCGCAAGCTCATCCGCCGGTTCGAGGGTCGACACGGCAAGACGCCTCCGCGCGAGACGATCGCCGCGATCGCGATGCGGTTGGCGTGGAAGCCCGGTAAGTGGTTCACGGTGGAGTGGGCCGCCACCGCGGCCGCGCGTTCCGGCATCCACTTCGGCGACGCGGAGCTCTCGAACTTTCTCGGCGAGCTCGTGGAGGACGTCCTCGACGAAACCGTTACCACCTCCGGCGTTCGGCTGTTCACGTTCCCGCCACCGCCGACGGTCCTCACGAATCGCGCAACGACGGCTCGGCGTTCGCCGCGCAGAGCTCCTAAGAGGGGCGCGCGAGCGGGGGCGAGCATGCGGGTGACGGCAACGGAATCCGCTGCTGCCCTCGCCGCGCCAGCCCCGTCGGCGCCGCAGGCGCAGGGGCACGGCCGTGAGGCCGCGGCCCCACTTACCCATGTCTCCGTGAAGATGATTGCGCCTCCGACGATCGACGGCGGCACGGCGTTCAAGCTCCAGGTGAAAGCTCACTGCTGGAACGAGCAGCTTCGCCACCTCGTCGAAGCGGCGGACCGCAACGGATGGAAGGCGATGCGCAACACCGTCCCCCTCCGTGATGACGACGGCGTCGTTATCGGCCCCCCCCAAGGTCCGGCGTGGCACTCATGGCGGCATCACCCTGGAGTTCGAGGGAGAAGCGCAGCTCAACCTCTACGACAGCGGCGGGTACGCCATTCTGATCGCGAAAGCGAACGCGCTCTGGGTCAACGGCCTCGAGTCGTGGATGCGCACGTGGTTCGACCGTGCGAGCTGGCTCTTGCTCGGCCTGCACTGCGATTCCCCTGCCGCCGCCGCGGCACTGGGGTGGAAGACCCGAAACATCGAGCTCTGCGCCGACTTCACCGGGCTCAAGTTCTTCCACGCGGACGTCTCGTGCTTCATGGGGACAGGCCCCGACGGGCCGGGCTGCTTCCAATCCAAGGGCTACAAGCAAGACGGCGCCGCGGAGACGATCGAGAGCGGCAAGCGTCGTCGAAACGTGTTGTCGCTCGGAACGCACAACAAGACGCAGAAGGTTCTCGGGGACAAGATCCGCCCCGAAGAGTCCGTCTACTCGTCCACGTGGCGTGCGTTTGGATGGGACGGCATGTCGGAGGTCCGACGCGTGGAGCTGCGCGCTGACGGGAACGCGCTCAAGCTGACAAGCGCCAAGGAGAAGCTCGATCTCCAGTCGCCCGACGCGCTGCTGAACGAGCCCATGCTCCGTCGCTTCTGGCGGCACGCAACGAGGCGGCTCTGCCTTGCGGTCCCACCGAAGAAAGGGCGTGCGCTGAGCCGCGCGAACGTGGACCCGCGCTGGAGGGCCGTGCAAGCAGCCGGCGGCGACGGCTTCGTACCTCGGTTCGTCGTTGATAGGAGCGAGGCTCGGCGGCTCGATCTTGCAGTCCTGCGCGAACGTGCGAACCGAGACCTGCTTCGCGCGCTCGCTCGTGCCGTCGGTCTCCACAAAGACGACGATGCGCGCAGCGCCGTGGCGAGCCTCATCGATGAGGCGACGAACGCGGCGAGCTTCAGCGGGCTTGTTCAGTCGGCTAGGGAAAACCGCGACCGACGCCTCGGGCTCACGTGCTGAGCTTTCGAGCGTGGGGCGCATGCGTGCACCTTGCTCGCATCGGGACGCGAACGGAGCGTGGGCGTCGGGATGGTGTGCACGTATCCGCCGACCGGGATGGCGCTGATATGGGCAGGAAGAGACCGCGATACGGTGCGTGGAGCCCTCTGCGTGCGCCTCGCCGAGAAAAACAAGCGCGTGTCGCACGCAATGGCGCCGCTCCCCGCCGACCTACGGCACCTGTAGGCAGCGCGCCATCACCTCGATGTTGCCGCTGCCGGGGTAGCCGAACGTGCCAGGACGAGCGAGACACCGCCAGCCGAGAGTGAGGGCGGGCACGCCATCGTTCATCATCGGGTTCCCCGTCTGGACAAGGCCCTGCGAGAAGACGCACGAGCCGGAGAGCATCACGTCGTTCACGTCGTCGCAGTATGCGGTGACCTCGAACGAGCCATCGGCCTTCGGCGCATTCGTGTAGGAGTGCCTCACGTAAACCTGGGCACGCGTGATGAGCGTCCCGTCCTTCCCAGCGGCGCCCGCCGGACCGGCCGGTCCACCAGGACCTTGGAGCCCCATCGGTCCGACCGCCCCGACTGCGCCCGGTTCTCCCTGCGGACCAGTAGGCCCGGTAGGCCCGGGCGCACCCGGGTCGCCATTCGGCCCCGCCGGCCCTTCGGGGCCTTGAGGTCCAGGCGGACCAGGAGGCCCCTGGGGGCCGGCCGTCCCTTCGCTCACGCTCGTCGGCGTGTCTTTGGGCTCGCACGTCCCATCGGCGACGGTGGGAGCGACACCACCGCCGGTCTTCTCCGAGCCACACGCCACCGCGGCCGCCGCGGCGAACGTCATCGTGATGATCGTCTTCAACATGTCCCGGTCTCCCTTCGATGACTTCTCGTGCCGACGCGCACGGCACCATCGCGACTAGCGCCACGCCCAAGCGCGCATTCACTCCCGCGCCTTCGGGCCGAGTGGTCGTGCGCGACGTTCCGCCCGCGCCTGCTACCCGACTGCGTCCGAGGCACCGCCCCGGTCGCTACAGCATCGTGGTCGTGGCCACACCCGTCCGAGGATCGTAGGTGCACTGGTAGTTCGTGCGGATCGTCGCTCCGAACGAGTTCTGCGCATCCACCCACGACACGTAGACGGTCGTGCAGCCATCCTTCGAGGTCGGCTTGTCGTCGTGATCGAAGATGCCGGGGTGCTCGGCGCTCTTCGGCGACTTCAGCACGCGCTCGACCGCCATCCGGCAGAGCGCCTTCACCTCCGCCTCGTCGACCGGTTGAATCTTCGCCGTGGGACCGAGCTTGCACGCCTTCCGCAAGCGGTCCTCGTCGATTCGTTCCGCGCTCATCTTGCAGGCGCCGACGTCCTTGCCGGTCTCGTCGCGCACCGTCGTGAAGTCGAGCTTCCGCGCCTCGCAATCGGCGGACGTCTGGGGGCGGTCCTGATAGAGGATGTTGCGATCGCAATCCCAGTAGTGAGGCTCGCCCGGCACGTTGTAGGCGATCATCTCGACGGGCATCCGGTCCTTGGCCTTACAGACAGGCAGCATGCTCGATCGCGTGAGCTGCTCCTGCTTGTACCCGGCGGCGAGGAGCGCGGGGTATGCGGCCTTCGCTTTCGCGTCCGCCTCCTGCTTCTCGACGGCGCTCTCGAGCGCGGCGAGCTCGTCCGCGCGCCATGACTTGCACACGTCCCGAGCTGACTGAATGCCGGTACGGCTGCCGTTCGGATCCCCGGCGGCAACACGCGTAGAGGCAGTCTGAATCGCGACGGCGCAGTCCGCCTCCTGCTTGTGCGCGGCAGACCTGAGAAGCAGGACCAGCCCGACGAGGACCAGGAGCCCGCCACCGACGAGTCCGGCGATCAACGCGGGCGACGCCTTGGGTTTCGGTGCTGGCGGAGGCCCGCCCTGCCAGCCCTGCGGCGCGCTTCCTTGTCCGTACTCCACGGGCTGTCCCCACCCCTGACCATGTTGATTCACGCTCGTTCTCCTTCGCGGCCGAGTTCGGCCGACTGACATTGTCTTCGTCCCCGCAGATCGCATCAAGGACTTGATCTTCGTATCGGGCCTTCATCCTGGGGCTCGCTTCCCAAAGCCTTCGAGACGATGGCTTCATCGTCCCGCTTGCCGCTCGGGCCTCGCCTCCGTCAGGCCCGCATCGATGCCGGACTCACCCAGGCTGAGCTTGCAGAGCGCGCGGGGGTTGCGGACGCAACGCTGAGCAGGATCGAGCGAAACCGCCTCGTGCCGTCCATCGAGCTCACGACCCGAATCGCCGCAGCACTCGGGCTGTCCGTGGACGCTCTCCTGAGCGGTCCGACCGCGAGCCTGACGAAGCCTCGCGGACTGCGACGCTCCGAAACCAGGCTGCTGGCGACCGTTCGGGACCTCGACGAGTCCGTGGTCGACGACATCAACCGGGGGCTCCGGCTCATCATGGCGGCTGCTCGACGCGCGGCGAAGAAGTGACCAGGGCGCGGGTTAGACCGCGCAGGCTCGCGGGTTAGACCGCGCCGAGAAGCGCAGGCTAAACCGCGCCCCGGCCCCAGCGCCTGGGGGCGCTCTCCCCGTGGACGACGATGGCCTCATCGATCTCGAGGATCACGACGGCGAGCTCTTCGAGGTCCTCGGCGCTCGCGCGCTCCTCGATGGCCTTGCGGGCGAGACGGAGGGCGCTGGCGAGCAGGGCGTCGATTCGGCGTCTGGGCATGCCCCGACTGTCACCACCCTGGATAGCGAGACCACTCGGTCGCGGTGTCAAACCTCTCGCTTCGCACCGCGACCAGGTCGTCCGCCACCCGCCCGATTACGTCACGCAACTCGAGGTCGGCGAGCCAGCGCGCCGGGATCACCTCGTGGCCCCATGCCGTCCCGAGTAGCTGTCCCGTGAGCGAGCCCGTCGAGTCCGAGTCGCCCGAGTGATTCACCGCGAGGCACACGCCGTGTTCGAAGGACTCAGCCCGGAGCGCGCAGTAGAGCGCGATCGCCAGCGCCTCCTCTGCTACCCATCCACCGCCAAGTCGCTCGACCGCCTCGGCCGTGGGGTCGCCGCCCTCGTCGGCAAGCTTCAGCGCCCCCCCGAGGGCCCGCGTCACGACATCGGAGCCCGCGACGTGCGCCAGGAAGGCCATCAGCGCGTCGACCGCACGTCGGAGCTCGAGGCCCTCCACCAAGAACGCGATGAGCAGGGCGAACGAGCCGCCCGCCACGATCGCGGCGGGATGCCCATGCGTGACGACTGAGGCGTCGGCGCCGAGCTCGTAGGCGGGAGACCGGCCCTCGTCACCGCGAGGCTGGCAGACGAGGCCCACCGGCGCTACGCGCATGATCGTCCCGCACCCCTTGCTGTCGTTGCGGGCGGCCTCCCCGAGGGTCACGGTCTCGGCGAGCGCGGTCAGGCACGTCTTCCCTGGCGCCCTCCGGGCCCAGAGCCGGCGCTCTCCGATGAGCCAGCCATCCGGCCACGGCTCCATGGCGGCGACCTCCGCCCGTGGCTTCACGCCCTGCGTGACCAGCCAGCGCACGTAGGCGTGATGGATGACCGCTCGAGGCGAGCAGATGCCTCGCTCCACTTGGCGCACGTACGCGCGCACGACGCCCTCGGCCGTGAACAGGGTCATCTGCGTGTCGTCCGTGATCGCTCCGACGCGTCCGTACGCCTCCAGGTAGTCCGCTATGCCCTCCCGCCAGCGCCGCCGGATGTTCGCCAGCGAGAAGAACTCCACCGGCGCGCCGAGCGCATCCCCCACGGCGCCCCCGAGAAGGCACCCTTTGACGCGAGCAGCTGTTCGATCGTTCTGGTCCATCACGTGCATCATGGCCTCCTCTGCCCGCTCCGGCGTTCCCGAGACGGTCGTCACGTAGACGAGCACTGGTGAAGATCGGGACGGATGGCAAACGGACAAGGGCGAGTGATCGGATACACGCGCGTAAGTACAGAGGAGCAAGCGGCAAGCGGCGTCAGCTTGGACGCTCAGGAAGCGGCCCTCCGCGCTTACTGCGCCATGCGCGGCCTCGACCTCGTCGAGATGATCGTCGACGCCGGAGTCAGCGCCGGGAAGCCGCTCGCTTCGCGCGAAGGTGGACGTCGCGTGATCGACCACGTGCGAACAGGCAGCATCGTCGCGGTCGTCGCCTACAAGCTCGATCGCGTCTTCCGAGACTGCGCCGACTGTCTCGCGGTCGTACGGGACTGGGACGAGCGCGATGTCGCCCTTCACCTCGTCGATCTCGGCGGGCAGACGATCGACACCGGGACGGCGATGGGGCGATTCTTCCTCACGGTGATGGCGGGCGCCGCCGAGCTTGAGCGGAACCTCATCGGAGAGCGAACCAAGGCGGCACTCGCTCACATCAAGAGGGACCGTAGCGTGAAGCTCGGGGCGCCTGCACTCGGATGGACCCGCACCGACGAACGCGACGCTGACGGGCGGCTCGTCGCTCGCGAGGTCGACGGCGAGGTCGCCACGGTGAACCGCATCGTCGAGCTGCGCGCTCAGGGGCTCTCTCTCCGAACCATCGCAGCAACTCTCACGAAAGAGGGGCGGATGACCAAGCGGGGAGGAGCGTGGCGTCCCGTGACCGTCGACCGCGTGCTCCGTCGGCAGAGCTGCGACCGGCCCTGGCGAGCGAGCTCCAAGGGCGGCCCCGCCTCTTCAACTTGATCGAGACGCGAGACTCCGTCGTCAAAGCGCTGTCTCCGGCGCTGCGCCCCCGATTCGCAGACACGGGCCACCATGGAAAAACGAGTGAACGGCCGCCGGCAACATGAGGCTACGGAGACCAAGTAGATCAAGGTCGAGGGCAGCATCATCCACACGGCGCGGACCTCGAATCGTGTCGCTATCGATTGACGGCTAGGAGGGAGGAATACATTCTCGTCCGCGATGGCAATTCGCACGTCACCGGCGCTCGCGTTCATCGTCCTGACAGGCCTATTGGCCGGATGCAAGTCGCAGGAGCAGCGCGAGCGAGAGGCCTTCATCGCGCAGAACTGCCCCGGAATGACGGACTACACCGGGTGCCAGCTCTTCCTAAAGTCGAAGGAGCACGACGCGAAGCACCGTGCGCAGCTATCTGCTGCACCGCCGCCTAGCACGGCGCCGGCGCCTGTTGCCGCCCCGACAAAGGCTGCCACTCCCGTCACCACCGCTGAACGCGCGCGCATTCTCGCCGGGATCGCGGACCTGAAGGCGCTCGTGCTCAAGCGTACCGCCAACGGCGTCGCGGCTGATACAGAAGAGACGTGTGATGCCCGTCAGAGCCGAATGATGGTCGCGGCAAAGGCTGCCGAGTCGAAGATTGGTGAGGAACGCATGCTGCAGAAAACGCGGTTCGCGATGCGTGCGCCCGACCTCGGTCAAGACCTAGGCGGCGTCGTGTCAACGTGTCTGATGGGGTGCCTGCTCGACGAAGAATCTGATCCTGGCCACAAGGACGGTCGCGAATTCGTCTACCGGAGCTGCCGGCAGTCTGCCACCGCTCTTGACGATCTCGCGGAGCAGGTGGAGGCGCTGCCCTCAAAGTAACACCCGACATGAAGCGGACGTGCGTCGAATCCATGGCCGAGGTTGGGCTAGTGACTCCGCTCTCGTGTCGGTTATGGCATTGACCAAAACGTAGTGTCGTCGTCGTCGCCGTACCTGCAGGCTGGTGCGACCGACCCCGTGGACGCACGTGCCGAGTCGATCTCGGCGGCTGGGACCAGTCCAGGTCAGCTCCCCTCAACGATAGCGGCGAGATGAGGCGCCTGTCGGGGTTGCTGAGCGTTGACACCGCGAACCGCGAAGTACGAAGAGCTGACTTGGTTAGGGCCTATCTTCAGCGAGCAGGAGGTTTCGCAGGTTCCTAGCGATGGTCTGAGCCATCGCCTCGGGTTGAACTGCCCGGACTGCAGCCAGCGACGCGATCACCGAGCGGACATCGCCCGGCCTTGCAATGCGGCCCTCGACCTTCGTGAAGGGGCCGTCCGTCTCGGTGAGAAGCCTCTCCGTCGGCAGCGTCGCGACCAGCGTCCGGTGCCGATCGCTGTCCAGCATCGCCGCGTTGATCGAAAAGTAGCATCCCAGGTCGATCGCACGCCGCGCTTCGGCCTGCGTGCCGGTGAACCAGTGAAGTACGAGCCGCGTGCGATCTGGGCGAAGGTGCGCTTCGACGAGGTCGAGCACCGCCTTCACGGCGCGAACGCTATGCACTGACAGGATCTTCCCGCCCTGCCGATCGCACTCCCTGAGGATGGTCGCGAAGACCTCCTTCTGTTGCTCGAGCGACCGAAAGAAACGTGGGCCTGCATCCAGTCCGACTTCACCGACGTAATGCGCTTCGGTGAGGAGTTCCCTCCACAACGCGAGTTCTGCCGCTCGCTCGGCGACAAGTTGTGGATGGAGCCCGAGCGCAACGCGTACGAACTTGGAGTGCACGGCGAGCTCTCGATTCCGACGCCACGCCTTCGGTGTTGTCGTAACGGCCAGAGTGTACACTCTCAGACGTTCGCACTCGGCGATCAGAGCGGCGTGATCCTCGTAGAGGTCGACGTGACAATGGAAGTCGACGAGCGGTGGTTGCGTCACGGCGGCCATCAGCTCGGCTTCGCGATCGTGTTCGCGAGTAGCGCGCCGACCTCGTCCATCCCACGGCGGTAGACGGATGCGAGTTCAGCGAGCCGGGGCTCCTCATCGCGCAACGGGCCCGACTTGTGAATGAGGATCCGTTCGATGCCCGGCTTCGCTTTGAGCCTCGCTGCGGCAAGCTGGAACGAACGGACCTGCTGCCCTTCGGCTTGGCGTGTGTCGAGCGGACGCGCCGAAAGATCCGCGACGGTGTACGTCGTGGGGTCGTTGCCGCGGCCCCACGCTCGCTCAATCGCCGCCCGGCGAATCAGGCATGGTACGCAGTACCCGCAGTGCTCAATCCCGTGCCCCTGCCAGCGTGCCTTGGCGGGCGACGAGCAGGACATCGACGATGGCACTAGCTTCTGAAGCAGCGAGGGATTCCGACACTCGGCCGCCATCTCGCCCTTCGTCCGATTCCAGTAGCGGTTTGTAACGAGCGCCGGAATGCCGAGTTGTCGGAGGAGCTCGTTCCATCGGGCGAGATAGAAGGGGTGTGTTGTCCGCGTGCTCAGTGAGCCGAGACGGAGGACGTCGAGCGGCACGTTCAGCGCGATCAGGCCGTTCTCGGGAATCTCGAGTACGAATTGTTGCTCGAGTCCGCTTCCTGCGGCGACCCCAAGGGCGATGAAAAGAAACGAGCGTCCGCGGGTCGTGTTCTCTGATCGTACATCCTTCACCAGCCCCTCCGGGAAGCTGATCCACGCGCGAAGTCGCGCTAGCGACGGGGTCGCGTATTGGGTGCGCACGCCTTCGAAACAGGCGGTCTGCGCCTCGCTGGTCGCGCCCTCCGACGCATGGCTCACGAAGAGCGGGTTGGCGCCCGCGTCGACCGCGTCGATACCGCCAATCAGGCTGTCGAGCCCACCCGAAAAGAGGCTCACCTGATCGAATGCGCGCTGCGAGCTACTTTGCGCCCTCCCGCCAATGGCGAGCGTGAACGCGCTCGCGCGCGGAACGAATGTGAGGTCCCAGATGTCGCCCGTGAGAAACGACAAGATCGTCTTGAGCAAGTCACTGCACGCCGCCCAGCGGTCTGGGGCGCTCACGGGAACGACGAGGCGAAGTTCGCGGGTCCACGTGTCCTGCGATTCAGTTGTCCTGGCGACCCGGGTGTCCGCGGCATGTACCAGCGCAGCGAGGAGCAGAAGGTCGATTCCCACGTCCGTGGCGGGAACGCCAAGCTCCTTCAGATCGCGGAGCACGTTGCCTACGCCGTGCTCGAGGCGACCGTCCGCGCTGCCGAGCAGAACGTTGGTCACCGTCTCGTCGGATGGCGACGCCGTTCCGTCAATCTTTCCGAGATGTCCAATGAGAGTGTGGCGCGTCATCGCCCCTCCTCGGCTTCGCCCATCAGCCTCAAGATCTCGAACGCGCTCGCGTAGACCTCGTCGACGAACTGAAGCACGCTGCGCGTCGTCAACGCTGCCAGCGCTGCGCGGGCGTCTGCGAGCGCGTCCGCAACGCCCCGTCGAATGAAGTCTCGAAGCTGCGCTTCGACGGCTGCGGCCGCAAACGCGCTCGCCGGCATCGCCACCGTCTTGGCGCCGATATCGTTACATAGGCGCGCTTCGATGGCGTGCGTCGCGTAGATCTCGAAGACGGTCTGCATCTGATCCGTCGACAGAGTCGCGAGATCGGAGATGCCTTCGGCCGCGAGTTGCGCAATCGTCTCGATGAAGGCGTCACGTGCGATCCCATCGTCGACCGTCCCGCCCACGGGACAGACGAAGTCAGCAAGCCCAATGAAGATCTCTTCGACGGAACGACCGGCAAGCGCTTCGAGATTGAGCGCGCGCAACGCCGCAGGGACGCCCCGAGCCTGAACGTCGCTCAGGAATCCGAGGAGGCCTGCGGTCGCTCTCCGCGAAGCCCCGAGCCGACGGGCTGCGAGAGCGGAGCCGCCAGCCGCTCCCGACACGTAGCCGGACACCGCTCGGCCAAGGCTCCGTCGATCGGTTCCGCCGGACGTCGCGAAACGCGTGAGGCTCGCGCGCGGTGCTGCGAAGCGCCCGGGATCGGCGGGTGGCTGAGGGACGCCGACGTCTGCGCCCGACATAGGGTCAGCAAGCGCCGCCTCTTCACCCGACTCCGCATCGGTTCCCGGGGGTACGGTCGCCGCGGACGCTTCCGCGTCAACCCAGCTTGGGACCAGCGGCGTGCCCCCGCCGGGGCCACGGTATGAGCTTGATGTTCCCATCAATGCGATGCTTTCTTCAGCCGGAGTGTAGTGATCGCGGCCCTGACCATCGAGTCCTTCGTTGCGATATGCAGCCGTCCGAGGAAGTCTTCGAATCTCGCCAACGATGCGGCTTCGACCACGACGCCTGTCCACCCCTTCACGATCCAAGCGCCAACGCGCTCGGCGGGAAGGCGTTCTAGGAAGTCCACAAGTTGCATCTGCAGCGTCGGATGCGCCTTTACGAGGGCGATGAGTCCTGCGACGCCCTCTGGCTCCGTGGCGAAGGCGTCGCTCGCGAGGATGCGTTCGCAAACCGCGTTGAACACGGTGCCGGCCTCCGACGGCTTCAGGTTCTTCAGGTCCGCATCGGCGCCCTGAACCGCGAGCTTCGATCCGAGTAGTCGTTCGACGACCGAAGCGAGGTGGCCGAGAGCCGAGACACCAAAGAAGTCTTTCCGATCCTTCGCGACGAACAGGTACGCCCGCAGGTCAACGTCGCCGAGGACCGGTTGCACACGGGCCCATGCAAGCGTCCGCGGCGATGCGAGCCATTCTGACAGGATCGTACTTTCGGTGGCTTGCTTCGGCGCAGGTTCATCCTTCGCAGCCTCTTTCGCCATCGCAGGCTTCGTCGCAGCCTCTCTCGCCACCGCAGGCTTCTTCGTCGCCGAGACAGCCGGAGCAGGCGGTGCCGACGCGGCGCCTTCGAGCGCACTCAGGTCAGGGCAGCGACCATCCGGCGCTGCTGCAGCAAGCGTCGCGATCTGATCAAACAGCCGGGGCTCGAACCGCTCGGAAAGCATGAGCTTCGCGAGCACGGGCAACTTGATATCCTCGCCGAACCCGCGCGCCTGCGCGGTTGCATGACGAAGCTGCAGAGAGTTCAGAAAGCGCTTGATCTGGCGCGGGTTGCCCCTCGTCCCGGTCGCAAGGACCGGGCCGATTTGATCGCTCAACACCAGCGCCGCGTCGGCCTTGCTCGCGTGCTTTCCCAGAACCTCCTTTACGATTGCCGGGTCGAGTCGCTCGCCCTGCCACGGACGTCGGAGGCGTTCGCGTGCCGCGACGATGAGTGCTGCAAACTCCGGCGCGCTGTCGCCTAGCGCGGCGCCGATGAGGAGGAGCGTTACGTAGATCCGCGTCTCCGCCTCGCCGAGCGCCGGAATCCGAAACGGAACCTGGATGAGCTTCTCCAGATAGTTCCTCGCGTAGTCGCGGGGGCCCGACGTCTCGGGCAAGTCCGGGAAGTGCTTACGGACGGCGTACTCGATCATCGCCTCGTCGGCGGCGACCACGAATGCGGTCCGTGCCATGAAGACGAAGAGCCGAACAGCTTCGAGGGTCTCGATGGCGGTGTCCGGAAGACAGCGATCCAGATCGTCGATGAGGACAACCAACTGCTCGATACCAGCACTCTCGAGAAGCGATTCGAACTCCCTGCGGAACTCCTTGATCTGTTCGGGCACCGTCTTCACTTCGAGCGGCTTGAGCAGCCCGCCGGCCCCGTCGTCGGCCTTCAGGCTGGGCGCGATCTTCTCGCCTGCCGACATGAGCTGATGTGTGACGCCGGCGGTAGCGATTGCATGAGCGAGTTCGCCCTGGCCCGACAAAGCCGCGAGCAACGCCGGTCCGTGCGACAGGGCGAGGCCACCGCCCTTCTTGGCCAGCTTCAACCAGTCGATCCTGGAGAAGAGCTTCTTGACGCGTTCGACGAGGCCGGCGGCGACACCTCGCTTCTCCGCGATCTCGGAAACGATCGCCTCCAGGAGCGCGATCTTCGCGTCCTCAAAGCCCTGAAAACGCCAGCCATTGAACTTCAGGCAGAGTACCCTGCTGTCGGGTTCAAGCGCGGCTTCAATCATCTCGAGGACGCTCGACTTGCCCGCGCCCCAATCGCCATGCACACCGACGGTGACCGGGCGCTCGGGCTTGCTGCGGAGCAAGGTGATGATTGTTTTCGCGATCGCCTCGTTGTTGAGCAGATCGACCTTCGTCTCGTTGTCGGTCAGCAGCATCGAACGTTCCTTCGTGCCTCTGGCGGCACTCTACAGCACGGGACGCCCCCTCGTACCCTATCGCGACCTGCGGACGGAATTCGGTTTGGCATTGCTCCGGTCTGGGTCACCTCGCGCAGAGACCCAGGACAACCGACGCAAAGTAGCGTCACTACTCCTCCTCATCGGTGACGGCCGCCTGGTGGCCGAGGCGGGGCGCGCCGCGTGACGTACACGTACGCGCTGCGTCGGCCCGTTCTCGAGGGGTGCGGGCCGACGCAAGCTCGCCGTCGCGGACGTGTGATCGGACGGTCACGGATCGGAGGCGGTCTTCGGGACGTTTTCCGCGACCGAGGAGGCGAAGACGCAAGCTCGCCGTCGCGTCCGCGGCGCCGTCCGTGAACGGTGAATCGCTGGCGCGGAGAGACTGACGACAACCTGCTCGCGGCCTATCGCGCATGCACACCGGCCTCCGTCTCGACCGCGAAGCGTCGGCGGTGCATTCAACATTGCGCACGATGGGTCTTCTCGCGGGCTATCAGGTCAGATCGACCTGGGCCGTCGCGACGTGCCAAGTTCCGTCGATGCGCGGGATGCGTCCGCCGACCTCGCGGGACTCGGCAACGGCACTAACCGTGACGGTTCAGCGTACCTGTACTTCTTCTGGAGGCGCTCGTAGTTTGCGGAGGCGCCCCCCACCACTGGCCGGCCCCTGCCGAACGGACGCGCCATTCGAGACTGCCATCACGCCTCCGTCCCTCGACACTCGACTTCGACGACTGCAACTTCGCGAGCATCGGTTCCTGCTCAGCCGGCGCGCCATCAGCTTGTGACGCGGCGGCCGTGACCCAAGCTCAAGCGGTAGGCCGGTGGCGAGGGCGCGCCGACCAGGGGAACGCTGACGCGAGAGCACGCACCGTCAACCCCGGACATCCAGGGGGCTGCCGGGACGATTCCATGCTGTTCGTCGGCGGGCCGAAGCCGTCCGATTGGAGGAGCGCTCGGGCGAACGAGAGGTGACGCTTCCAAGCAAACGGACGCCGTGAGGCCGTCGAGGAGCGAACGATGAGCACCACCGAGAACGCGAAGCGCCCCCCCGCAACGAGCACCGCAAAGCCGCATGCCGAAGGTGGTGGCCGCGACCTGGGCGCGAAGTCAAGTGCCTCCAAGAGCAGCGCCGGCACCGCCGCCCCGCCCACGCAGAGTGCCGCCCCGAAGGTGAAGCAGGAGTCGCCAGCTACAAAGAAGAAGGTCACCTACGAGAAGCGGATGCGCGATCTCGCGCCCGTCGTCCGAGTGCGCCGGAAGCTCGAGAGCACGGTCAAGCGATTCACAAAGGTCGCCGCCGAAGTCGAACGATGGAAGAACGCACCTGCCCTTCGCGAGGCCGCGACGGATGTAGCCACCTCTCTGGCGGCGATGCTCAGCGAAGCGACAACGATGCCCGACGACTTCAAGCCGGAACGAGACCGCAAGGCGAACGGGCACCAGCTCGCCGTCGGCGCGAAGGTCACGCTCCGGGAGAAGTTCGTCGCGCGGTACGAGGACGTCCTGGGGCCCGCGGAACGCACGAGCCTCGAAGTGATCTCGGTCGCGCGTGGTCACGTCTCGGTGAAGACGTCTACGGGATCGCGCCTCGTCCTCCCGCGTGGCCACGTAACAAGACTCTCCACGAGCAATCCCCCCGCCGCGAATACGACGCGCGATCCATCTATCGCCTCCCCCCACGTGATCTCGGGCATCGCGCGAGAGCGTCGCGAAGCGTAGACGACTCGCGATATAGTTGCGCACCATGGCCGCGACCGACCAGTGCAGGCTCTGTCGGAGGCGCGGCATGACGCTTCGGTCGAGTCACGTCGTACCCAGCTTCGTCTTCCGTTGGATGCGCGAGTCTAGTCCAGGGTTCATGCGCGACGGCATGAACGCCGACCGCCGCGTCCAAGACGGACCTAAGCGCCCGTGGCTCTGCGACGAATGTGAGCAGCGCCTCTCCCAGTGGGAGAAGCCGTTCGCCGAGCAGCTGTTCGCATACGTGCATCGGACGTCGGAAGATCAGAAGGCCGTGAGCTACGGCGCCTGGGCGATAAAGTTCGCCGTCTCGGTCTCGTGGCGCACACTCCTCTACTACCAAGAGCAGTCCGACTATCGAGCCCCTACGCACATGAACGCCGAGAATCTCGCCGCTGCGGAGCGCGCTGAGTCAAGGTGGAGAAGGTTTCTTCTGGACGAAGAGGAGCACCCTGGTCCTTTCGAGCAGCACGTCCTCTTCGTCGACACTCCAGCCGAAGTGAGGGGGTCCGTCTCACCGTTCATAAGCCGCTACCTGACGCGATCGGTGCACATTGACCTGCTCGCGGCGTCGTCGACGTGTGTGACCTACACGAAGCTTTGCCGAGTGGTCGTGTTCGGCTTTGTGCAGATGCCTTCCCCTGGCAAGTGGAAGGGCACGAAGCTACATGTCAAGAAGGGCTCCATCGGCGGTCGCGGACGCGCGGAGATCCCGGAATGGGTCCTCAACTACTGGAACGAGAAGGCCGATGCGATGGGCACGGCATTCGCTGGCATGTCCCCGAAACAAAAGCAGCGGGTGAGCGACATGTTCAGAAGCACGCCGCTCGACGCTCTTGGCGCATCGGAGGCGTTTCGTGCGATGCGTGCGGACGTCGCGCTCAGTGGGAAGCGTGCGTTTTCGGCCACGGGAAGACCAGTCGGCATGTCGGGTGCCGTCGATCTGGCCATCCAAGACGGCGAAGACGGCGCTGAACCTGAGGGCAGAACTCCATGACCGCGCTGCGGTCGACGGCTGCGCGCCAGCGAGATTGCGGACGACGGCGCGCGCGTGGCCGAACGACGACCGCGAGTTTTTTCGAGAGATTCAGCTCACGCATCTCGGGGGATGTGGAGGCGACGTGATTCGCGATCTGGAAGAGCAGCTCCTTCGCATCCCTCGACCCGAGGCTCGGGAACAGATGGCCGAAGCGGTGCGGTGCTACCACGCGGGCGCGCATCGAGCGGCGATCGTGATGGCGTTCGCAGCGGCGATGGACGATCTGCGACGGAAGCTCGTCGATCTCGCCGGCAGCGGTGGCGCCTCGTCAGACCTCAAGGCAGCGGTCGGCCACATCGAAAGCACGTTCGCCTTGCAGCGGGCGTTTGAAGAAGACGCCATCGCGACTGCGCAGGTGCACGCCCAGTTGATCTCGCCCGACGAGGCGAAGGCACTTCAGTCTTACCTCAAGCTCCGCCATCTCTGCGCGCACCCTTCCGGATACGTCGCAACCGCCGAGGAGGCGCGCGCCGTGATCGCGCGAGTGACGGATTCCGTCTTGTCACGTCCGGCGACCTTGGGAATGGTTTTCGTCGATCAGCTACTACAGCGCCTGCGCTCGGAACACTTTTTCCCCGCGCAGGACGTCGAGTCGGTGACCAAGACCCTCGGTCACGAGCTGTCCGTCATGTCACCGGGGCTCTTGCCGGCGCTGATCTTGAAGCTCGCCGATGCAATGCGAACGGAGAACGAGGCCGCTCCGCCCAACCAGCGGCTCCGCTTTCTCCGCGCTCCTCTATATCGAAACGCACTCGCGGCGCTCTCGGGCCTGGCCACCTTGCCCCAAGCGGAGGCCATGTTCTGGCGGCAGCGCGCCGTGCAAGAACTCGTTCTCTCGCCCGATGATCCCCTGACGGCGCTGTCATTGCTCGCCGCTCGCCCTGCCGCGATCACGACACTCGACGACATCACGCGCGGCCGCCTGCTCCTCGTCGCGAACCGCCATCTTCATGACGCCGACGTTCGCCAGCTCCTCAAGGCGCTCGAACCCTTTCTGCGTCCGGGTGAACGCAACGATCTGGCGCAATCTCTCAAGCGCGACTTCGTTGACTCGTTGGCGCCGAGATCTCCCATTATGCTCGCGGAGGTGGGCTGGCCGGACCTCGAGGACGCACTCGTCGAGCGCGTCTTGGCTCAGGCCAGAGCCACGAGCTACATCGAGGTGAATATCGCGATCGGGGCTGCGGACGCTCTCACGGCTGGCCAGGTCAGCCGAATCTCCGCAGAGCGGAGAACGGAGTTTCTACTCGACATCGCCTTGAAGACGGAAGGCACGTACCCGTCGTTCGTCGCGAGAGATCGGAGGAAGGACGGGCTGGGCGCACGCACCGACTTCATCGATGCCGTCATCGAGACGGCCAGGGGCGACGTAAGGCTGTTTGTCGACAAGGAGGCCGGCCTGCATGCACACTTCGAGATGCTGCTGGCCTCGCAACGACCGGATGCGGTCGCCGCGATTATTGGGGCACTGACGACAGCTTCGCGTGTTCTGCCGGAGCGGGCGCGGGAGGCAGCGGCCCAGTCGACCTTCCCCGAGATCGTCGCCGCGGTTGAGGATGCTCTCCCCGTCTGACGGCTCGATAGCCCACGATCGGGCGTTCCCGTTCGTTCAATACGATCGGTACCGCCATCGAGGGGCGTTGTAGACGATGGCATCGCGGCGGAAGACCGACGCGGGCGCGGGCGCGGGCGTCCCCAGCCACGACATCCTCGCGCAGGTCGTCGAGCCGTTGCTTCGACTCGTGGTCGAGATCGCCGAGAAGGAGACCAACCATACAGAGCGACGGCTCATCGAGGCGAAGCTCGCGAGTATCGAGGCGTGGGCCGCGAGAGCTAGGCGGCGGCGACGGTCAACGACCAAGTCGCCCAGTCCCCCCGGTCGCGTCGAGCGCGACACCGATATTGCAGATGCTCTCCGCTCCGTTCTCTCCGCTGTCGCCCGCTCGCGGCTTCCCCGCTTGCTCGCGCGCGAGGCGAGGGCATCCACGGTGCTCAACGACTTCGACTTCGTCATGACGGTCCTCGATGGCCGCAAGACCGAGGCCGACCTCGCCGTCGTCGACGGTAGAGTCGAGCCCACGTTCGAGGCACTCCTCAGCGAGCCTGGTCTCCTTGCGAACACTGCCGCCGAGCGGCGCCAGATGAAGCCGGTGCTCGCGGGTTTGGACGGACGACGCGGCGAACTAGCCAAGACGGCTCTCGTCGCGGCCGGAGAGAGCATCGTCGCCATCCGCCTCGTGTTGCCCCCATCCGGAGTGCGCGAGGCGCGGATTGCTGCTGCCCGCAGCGGTCGTGGCGAGCGGCGTCGGCGCCGAGCAGTGTGAAGACTTGCCAGGAATCTCCATCGTCTGATCGTTCAGCAGAGTGTTTCCACGTGCGACGGTGTCCCGAAGACGAACCGACCTTCTTCGCCTCGCTGAGCACGACGATGATCACACGCAGACACGCGCATGGCGCTGCTTCAGGCGGAACCACCTTCCAGGCCGCGCATGTCGGCCCGGCGCTTCAATCACGCACCGCGAAGCTCTGCTTCGAGCCGTTCACTTCGGCGCGCGCGATTGATGAGCTCGCCGACGTTCGACGTGAAACTCGCAGCGCCGTGCTCCGGGTCGCTCGTCTCGGCGCCAAGGATCGCCATCACGGACATCTCCGGCAACTCGCTCTTGTGCCCGAAGAGCTCGTCCCAGACGTTCACGCGGAGTTCGAGCTCGCCGAGCAGATGGTCCAGCGCTCGGCCTACGATGCGCTAGCGGGCTCGCGATCGCCCCGGCCCTTCACTTCGCCTCACAACGCCAAGGTCGTCTCCACCGGGGCCTCGGGGGAGGATGGAGGTCCCTCGTCAGATGCCATGGCACTGTCACGCGATCGCGAAGTGGCGCCTCTGACGCCCGCGGACCTCGTCCACTTCGTCGAGTTCTTCCGCCGGCTCGACGCCTGGAAGAAGGAAGCCCCATGAAGCCTCGTCATGCGCACGGCCATCCGGCGTGGTGGGACGCGGGGAACACCCGCGCGATGCTCGTCTGTCGGATCAGCGACCGAAAGCAGAAGGACGGCGTCTCGCTCGATGCCCAGCAGCACCTCCAGGAGCGATACGCGCGCGAGGCCGGTCTCACCGTCGCCTCGGTCGCCTCGTTCCAGGAGTCGGCGAAGAAGTCGACCCTCCGGTCCCAGTTCCACGCCGCCATCGCGAAAGCGCGCGCCCAGGGCGTCAAACACCTCGTCTTCTACGTGTGGGACCGCATCGCGCGGAACTTCACGGATGCCGAGATCCTCGAGGAGATGGTTCGGGAGGGAGAGATCGTCATCCACATCGCGTGCGGAGGGACCGTCCTCCACGAGGACAGCGACGACTCGGAGTTCTTCCTTTTCGACATCAGCATCGCGCACGCGAAGCAGGACAACCGCGCCCGCAAGAGCAAGACGATCGACGGCATGGAGCAGCGGTGCCGCAACGGCTGGTATCCGAGCCGTCCGCCGACCTTCTACTGGCAGGACCCGGATCTCGACGAGCACGGGCGCCCGAAGAAGCGCGGGAGCACCGTCGCTGGACCGACGCCCGAAGGGCGGCGCCTCGTTCGACGCGAGATGGATCTCCACCTCAAGGGCTATAGCCTCGACCGCATTCGCGAGACTTGCCTCGGAGAGCAGCTCGTCCCGCCGAACATGATCCCGAGCTACTACCGCACGACCGTCGAGAAGCATCTGAAGCAGGACTTCTACGCGGGCATCCCGAACCCGCACGATGGCTTCAAGAGCCAGTTCACCTGGCGCGACACCTGGTACGAGGCCAAGCACGAGCCCATCTTCACCGCCGAGGAGTGGCGACGCCTGCAGGCCTCGTTCGGCAAACAGGGGACCTACCGCAAGCTGAAGCACGAGGGCCTTTTCAACCAAGGGCCTCTCTCGCTGACGTGTGCCGCTCCGGGATGTGGCTGCAAGATCACGTTCGCCCCTAAGACGAAGGGCACGGGCGAGCACACGCGCGAGTACCGCTACTACCGCTGCGCCGACGGCAAGCGCGTGCACGTCGATGGTGGCGAGCGTCAGGTCAACGTCCGCGAGGAGGACATCCTCGACGCCCTCGGCGAAGCCGTCGAGCGCATCGCCATCGACGACTTCATCGCCGAGGCGATCGCTCACGCGCTCAACGTCACGCACCGTGAAGCGAAGGCCGCGCGCTCGAAGGCAGCCGAGACCTACCGCGCCGAGCTCCAAGCGCTCGACCAGAAGGAGAACACCCTCGTGGACGTCCTCACCTCCGGCAACATCGACGCCGAGACGTTCAGCCGCCAGCAACGGCGCGTCCGCGCCGAGCGCGACGCGCTCTTCGACAAGCTCCGCGAGGCGGACGCGATGATCGACGACGGGTACCTCGTCACCGCGCACCGCGTTTTGGAACTCGCGAAGTCCGCGCGAACACTCTGGAATGGGCGAAGCGCCCAGGAGAAGTGCGAGCTCCTCGAGAAGCTGGTTTGTAACCCGCGCCTCGAGGGCCGAACCGTTCGTTATGACCTACAAAAGAGCTTCGCCGCGCTAGCCCAGATGCGCGGCGAAGAGGGGTGGCGTCCCCGACGGGATTCGAACCCGTGTTAGCGGCGTGAAAAGCCGCGGTCCTGGGCCTCTAGACGACGGGGACTCAGACGAAGGCGCTCTCTCTACCGTTCAGGCGGCCCGGTGTAAAGGGCTCGTGCACGGGAACGCACGCGACGGCTCAGCTCACGGCCCGGTTCAGCCCGGCCACCACGCTGCGGAGGACGGCGCGGGGGGCGAAGCGGACGCTCTGCATCCCGATCCAGTTGAGGGCGCCGTGGATCGAGAGGATCTGGCCCTTCATCATCGCGCGGTAGGCGTCGGCGGCGACCTCCTTCGCGCCCGCAACGCCGCTGCGCTGGAAGAGGCGGGTCTTGTCGTTGCCGGCCGTGGTCGCGAACTCGGTCGCGGTCGCGCCCGGGCAGTAGCAGGTGACGCTGACGCCCGTGCCTTCGAGCTCGTAGGCGAGCGCTTCGGTGAAGGAGACGACGAACGCCTTCGTCGCGTAGTAGGTCGCCATGTACGGGCCCGGTTGGAAGCCCGCCGTCGACGCGATGTTCATGACGCGTCCGAAGCCGCGCGCGCGCATCGGGCGGGCGAGCTGGTGGGTGAGCTCGACGAGCGAGCGCACGTTGACGTCGATCATCTCGAGCTCACGCTTCAGGTCGAGATCGAGGAACGCGCCGTTCGAGCCGAAGCCGGCGTTGTTGACGAGGAGGTCGACCGTGAGTCCGCGGACTCGGACCTGCTCGACGACGGCGGCCGGCGCAGCTCGATCGCCGAGGTCGGCGGCGATGACGTGCGCTTTCACGCCGTAGGCCTTCGTCAGCTCGGCGGCGAGCTCCTCGAGCTTGTTCTCGCTCCGGGCGACGAGGACGACGTCGTGTCCGTCGGCGGCGAAGAGCTGCGCGAGCTCCTTGCCGATGCCGGCGGAGGCACCGGTCACGAGGGCGGTCTGCTTGGGTTGGCTCGTCGCTTCGTTGGCCATGTCCCGGATGTACCCGAGAGCGTGCTCACGCGAAAGCGGCGGCGGGGAGCGGCGGGAGCGCGGCGGGGAGCGCGGCAGCGACGGGGCGCGGCAGCGCGAGGGCCAATCCGGCGCGGTCCGGCGCGGGCGTTCCCCGCGTCGACCGCACGAGGCCCCGCTCAGAACGGAATGCCGAGGCCGACTCGGAGGCCGCCGCGCGTCGCCGGGGAGGCGTAGAAGAAGCGGCCCTCCGGCGGATCGTTGTCGCGGACGGCGCCGACGCCGTGCACGTTCACGAATGCGGCGAGCTCGAGGAAGATGGGGCCGACGTCGGCCTGCATGCCCGCGTCGAGGAGGAGGGAGAAGCCGACGCCCTGCCCTTGCTTCGTCAACGTGCTGCCTTGCTGCGCGAGCCTCGACTCGACGACCAGGCCGTGGATGCCGAAGCCCGCTCCTCCGGTGAAGCGCACCGTGCCCGGGCCGACGAAGCGCGCCATCGGCGTGAGCTGCCAGTGGGCGACCTGCGTCTCCGAGTCGACGTCATCGCTCGGACGACGCTTGTACTTCGCCTGCATCGCGCCGACGTCGCCGTGGATCTCGAGTGCGAACGACTTGGCGAGCAGGTAGCCGACGCGGCCGCCGACCGTGAGACCGGCGAAGTTGCTGCGGCGCGTGCCATACGGGGTCGGCTCGTCGAGCGGGACGCCGAGGCGATAGCTCACGGTGTCGAGCGCGCCCGTCACCGCGACGTAGAGCTTCTTCTTCTTCGGCGCCTTCAGCTCCGGCGCGACATACGCCGGCGGTGCTTCACCGATCGCCTGGAGCTTCACCGGGTAGTCGACCGATGCCCCCGCAGGGACAGTGGCATCGAGCGTCGTCGTCTTCCATCCGGGCGACGAGACCTCGATCGTGTGCGCGCCCGCGGTGACCTTGCCTCGCCATGTGCCGCGCGCTGGAACCTCGACGCCGTCGACGCGGATGAGGGCCTCGGGGACGTTGGTCTCGATCTTCAAGAGGCCCTCGTTCGGGCCGAGGACAGGCGCCCCCTGCCCGTTCGCAGCGCCCTGGGCACGCATGAGGAACGTCGCGTCGACCGGCTGGCCGGTCACCAGCGCGAGCTTCTTCTCGGGAGGATCCGGGTAGCCCGGCGCGTGCGCGGTGAACGTGTAGATGCCGGGCATCAGGCGGATCGGCCGCCGATGCGCCCCCGCGGCGAGCGGCTGCGGCTTCGATCCGACCGGCGACGCGGGCTGGATCGCGATGACGGCGTCCTCGACCGGCGTCCTGTCCTCCGTCACGACGGAGAGCCTCACCGTGGCGACGCTCCTCGACAGCTCCGCGAGCTCACGCTCGATCGCGGCTCGAGTCTCCGGCTTGAGCGTGTCCTTGCCCTCGTCGAGTGCCTCGTCGAACGCCGTTGCCGCCTCGTCGAGGCGGTTCATGCCCTTCAGCGAGAGCGCGATGTTCTGCTTGATGCCCGCCGACGGCTTCTCCTTGTACGCGTCCTGGAACGCGGCGAGCGCCTCGGCGTATTGCTTCTTGTCGTAGAGCTCGATGCCCTTCTTGAAGTGCGCCCGCGCGGCCGCCTCGTCTGCCAGCGCGATGCGCGGGGCGAGGAGCACGACGGAGACGGCCACGAGCACGACCGCGGCCAGCGCGAGCCGCGCGCAGAGGCCGGCCAGCGCCCGGGCAAAGGCATACGTGGAAGCGAGTCGCATGAGCAGGTTCGATGAAGGAAGGTGACGAAGGATCAAGGAAGGTCGCGCGCGATGTCGAGAGGCTTGGCCCCGCTGGCTCCGGAGCTTCCGCCGCTACCGCTACCGCTACCGCTACCGCCGTTGCCACTGCCTCCGCCGCCGTTGCGTTGGTTGGCCTTCGACGGCGCTGCGTTCGTGCTCGGCGGCGCAGACGATGACGACGACGGCGCTTCGAGCACCGCCGGAGGATCGAGCGATGCCGATGACCCCGACGAGGCGGACGAAGAAGGCACCGCCTCGGACGGCGTCGGGCTCGGGACGCCGCTCGTGATCGTTGGCGGTGTTGTCTTCGTCGAGGGCGACGTCACTCGCGACGACGGCGTCGGACGCGTATCGGAGCGCCGGTCGAGCATGGTGATCACGGCGAGCATGACGCCGATCCCGGTGAGGGTCGCGAGCACCGCCGTCACGACGATCGCCGTGACCGACCGCTTGCGACGTGAGAGCGGCGCCGCGGTCCCGTTCGACAGCGACGCGGACGCGCCGGAAGACACCCGCTGCGCGGCTCCGGCAAGCTGCTCCCCCGGCGATCGCGCGGAGGCCGACCGCGAAGCCGAAGCGGAAGCCGACTCCTGATCGCTCGCGCCGGACGCCGAGCCGGCGATGCGCGTCTCGGTGCCGAGCACGGGCTGCTGCGCTGGTCGCTTCTCGGGTGAGGGCGCCACGCCCGGAGACATGAGCGTCTCCGGCATTCCGACATCGAGCGGCACCCGCGTCTTCTCCGCGGGCGCGAGCTCGTGGAGCGCGCCGAGCATCCGCTCGGCCGAGGGAAACCGCTCGGCCCGATCGCGGGAAAGAGCACGCGCGACGAAGCTCGCGATCTCGGGCGAGATGCTCGGCTCGACCGCGCGGAGATCGGGCGCCTCACGCATGCAAATCGAGAGGATGACCTGCTCGTACGTCTCGCCCGTGTGCGGCGGCCGCCCCGAGAGGCATTCGAAGAGGATCGCGCCGACGCTGTAGATGTCCGCCCGCGCGTCGACGTCGGGCATCGCCTGAGCCTGCTCCGGGCACATGTAGAACGGCGTGCCGAGGACCGTGCCGCGCCCCGTGAGCGCGAGCGGCGAGGTCTTGTCGCGCGGACGCTCGATCTTCGAGACGCCGAAGTCGACGATCTTCGCGAAGAGCGGATCGGTATCGCTCTTCGTGAGGAAGACGTTGTCCGGCTTGAGGTCGCGATGGACGATGCCTGCCGCGTGCGCCTTCGCGAGCCCCTTCAGGACCTGCGCGACGATGTGCATCGCCTCCGGGATCGGGACACGAGTCGTCCGGCGGAGTCGCTGCCCGAGGTCCTCGCCACGGAGGAGCTCCATTACGAGGAACGGGCGCCCGTCCTCGCTGCCGGCGTCGAGCACCGTGACGATGTGCGCGCTCTCTATCGCGCTCATCGCCCGCGCTTCACGCGCGAAGCGGGCGACGATGCGCTCGTCGGTCGCGAACTCCTGGTCGATGAACTTGATGGCGACGCGCTTGCCGAGGCCGAGATGCTCCGCCTCGTACACTGCGCCCATGCCGCCATGGCCGACGAGCGCCCGGAGGATGTAGCGACCGGCGATCGACTTGCCGATGAGCGCTTCGCGAACGGCGCGCGCACGCGCTTGCTGCTCTTCGTAAGACCCGCCGTCGACGGAGCTACGACCAAAGCTCACGGGAGCCTCGTAGCGCGGACCGCCAGCGGCAGATCCGCGCCCAGCATCGACCGGAGTTTCGTCGCGCATCCCGCCGTCGGCGGAGCCACGCCTACCCCCGACAGGAGTCTTCTCGAGCTCGCTCATCCGCGCGTCCTAGCGACGCGTGTGAAGCTTATCAGGACGAGCGGTCGTGCTCGACCCTTGCTCGTCCTGATCGTTCGATCCTCGATCCTCGAGGAGCGAAGCGGAACTCTACTTGGCAGCGGCGGCCGCCAGGCTGTGAACCTGGGCGGAGAGACGCGAGATCGTGCGCGAGGCGGCCTTCACGTGGACGGCGCCCTTGGTGGCGGCCTTGTCGAGCGCCTTGGTCGCAGCCTTGAGCGCGACATCCGCGGCGCTCTTGTCCTTCGCGTGAAGAGCCGTACGAACCCGCTTCACGAGCGTACGAACCGTGCTGTTGATGGCGCGGTTACGAGCCGTTTTGACGATACGCTGGCGGTTACGCTTCTCTGCGGAGGGATGATTGGCCACGTTCAGGATCCTCGAACAAACGGCCCGTTCGGGGCCTAGGGAGGGCGCACTTTACGGACGGAGCCAGGAAAGTCAAGCCGGACGGCGGGCTTGGACCGCGAGCACGGTCACGCGCGTTGGTCGAGCTCGTCTCATGAGAAACGAGCGTCGTCTCGAACGACGGCCTCACGGCCTACGCCGAGCACGATGCCCAAGCTTCTAGCATTGCAGCCGATTCGTTCCATGGAGAAGCGCGATCGGTCGGTCGATCGGCAGACGGATCAGCGCGCCGGCCGGCCGACCCAGGCACCGGCGCAGGCCAGCGCCCACGCGATGGGAGAGAACGCGAGCGCGAAGATCAACGCGACCGGCGCGGCCAACCCGAGCAGGATCAGCGTGAAGAGGATCGCCAGGCCGGACGCGAGCGCAGGCTCGAGCAACGTCGGCAGGTTCGACGCCCGGGCCACGAGGTAGCCGCTGATCGGGAACGCGAGGAGGAGGCCGGCTCCGAGCAGCGCGACCGGCGCCGTCGTGCTCACGTCGTGCTCGTCGACGACGGAGAAGTCGACGTGGGCCCAGTGCCCGAACGCGACCGAGAGCCCGAGGCCCACCGTCATCACGCCCACGGTGACGAGCGCGCCGAAGAGGATCCAGCGGAGCGTGATCGGGTGCCCCTCGCGGCGCATCGCCTCGCGCACCGATCGGAGGCTCGGCGGTCCCGACACGACGTACAGGGACGAGACTCGTTCGAGGAGCACCGACGTGCGCGAGCCGCGCTCGGCGATCACCTGCTCTGCCCGTGCGCGCAGGTCGCGGATCGCGAAGATCGTGGGAACTCCCATCGCCAGAAGGAGCGGGAGCGTCCCCACCAGGGCCCCCGGCCCGCGACCGTAGACGAGATGCACATAAAGGCCGTGCGCTGCAGTCGCGGCGAGCCAGGCGGCCGGGAAGATCGCGCCCGGGCGCTTGGTGCGCTTCGCGCGACCGAGCGCATAACCCCAGCTGCACGCGAAGAAGACATGCGCCGGAAGGGCGAGCGCCGTGCGAGCGAGCCAGATCCATCCCGCCGGATGCTCGCGCAGCATCAGCGCGTTCTCGATCGTCGCGAAGCCGAGCGCGGCGGCAGACGCGTAGACGAGACCGTCGATCGGCTCGTCGAAGTACTTCGACCGGAACGCCGGCCACATCGCGGCGACCTTCGCTGCCTCGCGGATCGGAGCGGCGAACCCAAAAAGAAAGAGCACGCTCCCCGCAGTCGCGACCGGCGCGTTCGCTTCGAGCCCGGTCCACGTCGCGGCCCGGACCTCGAGGAGCGCGGTCACCATCTTCCCGGTCCCGCCGAAGACGTAGACGAGGAGCACCAGCCAGAGCGGCTCGCGGCGCCGATCCGACAGATAGATGACGAGAAGGAGAAGCAGCGCGGGGACGAGCGACGGCCCGATCCAGCGCATCCACGCAAACACGCGCGCAGCTTAGCGCGACCCTCGGCCGACGCGAACTTAGGGGTAGTCCTGAGCTCCGAGCCCGAGCGGCAGCCTCGACGAGCTCGGGCCTAGCCTCGCTTCACTTCGGGTCACGTGGCGCGCGCGGCGACGCCCCGCTCGAGCGCCTTCGTCGCCGCGGCCACGTCGACCCGCGCGTCGCGGACGGCGTCGAGCGAATCGGAGCGCGCCGCGCCGGGCGCCCGCGCCACCGCTGCCGCGAGCCCGATCGACGCGAGCTCCACGCGGTCGAGCTCGTCCCAGTCGAGAGGGATCGCGACGACGACGGGCTCTCCGGCGCGGGCGGGGCACGGGGCGAACGGCGTCGTCACCGAAGAGACGGCCTCGAGCTTCACGTGTGAAGCGACGCCCGCATTCATGGCGAGTTGCGCGAGGAGCGCTCCCAGCGGCGCCGCCGCTTGGGCAGGCGCGGCTCCGACGCCCACGACGACATCGACGGCGGATGCCCCCGCCGAGACGGGCGCCGACGGCAGGCCGATCTCGGCGGCGAGCGCGCGCACGCTCCGCGCGGCGGCAGCCACCTCGGACTTTTCGGCTCGATCGCGAGCGACGCTCACTCGCACCGCGACGAAGTCGGCCACGTCCGGACGATCTTCGACGAACGGCCCATGCTGGATCGACGGGCAGCCCGCCTCGACCGCGAAGAGCAGGACGTCGAGCGAATCCACCACGAACCCGCGCTCCTCGCGCTTCCCCGCACGGATGTTCGTCGTGCGCACGAACTTCGGCGTCCACTTCGGAGGCGGCCAGAGCGCCGCGCCGGCGGGCCGAAGGAGCGAGCACACCCGCTCGCGCGCATGACGAAGAAGCGCCGGCGCGACGGCCTCGAAATAGGTGCAGAGCACATCTTTCGTCGTACCGTCGTGGAGGAGCACCGAAGACGGCGCCGTGACGTGGATGCGACGCGCTCGCGCCGGGCGGTCTCCGGCGACGCTCGACGGAGCGGACGTGGCCTTCGCGGCGGGCGCGGTCCGCTCCTCGCCGTCCTGCTCGTCGTTCGTCGACGTCACGAGCGCCACACCGTCATCCGGCGCAGCCGTGCAGTCCTTCGGGCTCACGTCCGGCCGCACGCCGCGAAAGACCGGGAAGCGCAGGAAGCGCGCGCCGCTCGGGTCGACGGAGAAGCCGCCGTACCGTACGGACACGACGAGCTCCGGCAGGCAGTGATGCCGCTTCGGCTTCGGTGAGTACTTCCCTTCCGCTACGGGCTTGTCGACCTCGATCGGCAGGAGGCGCTCGAGGAGCATGTCGATCGTGCTCGCGTCGAGACCGCTGCCGACGCGGCCGCGGAACACGAGGCGGTCACCCTCGTAGGCACCGAGATCGAGGGCCCCGAGCCGCGCGCGATCGCTCTCACCTTCGGTCCACCCGATGACGACGAACTCCGCGTCGAGCTCGGCCTTGATCTTGAGCCAATCGAGCGAGCGCTCACCGGCCCTGTAGGAGGAGCCGAGCTTCTTCGCGACCACGCCCTCGAGACGATGCTCCCGGCAGAGGCGAAAGAGCTGGGCTCCGTCGTCGAAGGTCGGGTGACGGCGGACGAGACCGCCGGCGACGCCCTCGGCGGGAATGACGCGCGTGAGGATCTCCTTCCGCGCCTCGATCGGGAACGCGCGGACGTCGTACGGTCCGATCGCGAGCACGTCGAACACGACGTACACGACGGGGACGGACGCCGGAGCCCGGCCACCTCGCTTGCCGAGACCTGCCTGGATGCGATGACCGAGCCGCTGGAAGTCCGGCCGCCCCTGCTCGTCGAACGCCACGATCTCGCCGTCGAGGACGAGCCGCGTGTCGGCGAGCGTCCGGACGGCGTCGGCGATCTCGGCGTAGCTGTCCGTCGCGTCGCGCCGCTTGCGGTACGAGAGCGTGACCCGATCGCCCTTCTTGTCGGCGATGATGCGGACGCCGTCGAGCTTGAGCTCGAACAGCCAGCCCTCGCGGCCGAGGACCTTCGAGCCCGCTTCTTCACGTTCGCAGAGCATCGGCACGAGCTTCGTGCCGTCGAGCCCGCCGGGTCGCGCGCCCAGGTACTCGGCGAGCTCCTCCCCCGGCGTCATGACAGCGACGTCAGAGCCCGAAGTGCAGGCCGAGCCGCAGACCGCCGGCGAGCTGGAGCCCCGCGCTCGTCCCCGACTTCTGGTAGACGGGATCGTTCTCGATCGCGGTCCGTTGCTCCTGCGTGAGGCTCGCGAAGTTCGCGGGCTTGTCGACAGGCGGGCGATTGAGGAACAAGAAGTCGCCTAGGATGCCGGCGCCGACCGAGAAGAGCGGCGAGATGTAGTAGTCGAACGCGACGTCGAGGCCGGCGTTGAAGCCACGGATCGAGACGGCGTCGGTGGCCGCCGGCGTGCTCGTGTTCGTCGCGAGCCCGACATCGCCGAGGCGCCCGACGAACGAGTAACCGCCGTGCGCCCCGAAGAGGAGGTCGAACGAGCTCACCGGGATCTTCAGCCCGGCCTCGAGGTTGGCCTGCCACATGTTGAACGACGAGAGCGCGTTGTGACGGAGCCGCGCGCCGAGGACGAAGATGACGAACCGCACCCCGGCCCCGGCCGAGAACGCCGGCCCACCTGCGCTGCTCTTCTCGATCTGGAAGGACTCCGACGAGAACTGGGACATGTTGATGTACGAGCCGCCGAGGGACGCATCGAGCCAGAAGAGCTCGAAGTTGCGGCCGCTGTCCTTCTGCTCGGCCTCGTCCAGCTTGCGCGTCGTCTCGCTGTGCTGCTGCTGCTCGATCGTCGGCGAGGCGGAAGGAGAGCCGGGAGCAGACGGACTGATCGGAGCGGGCGGCGCGAGGCCCTGCGCAGAGGCGGTCCCGCACAAGAAGAGAATCGAAGCACACCCGAAGAGACCGTGAAGACGGCGCATCGCGGTCAGTGTCGCATATCCTTGGGGGTTTTCGAGGCGGCATCGGACGAGCCGTCCGATGCTCCAGCGTCGTCGTCCTCGTCGAGCTCCGAGTCAGGGACCGGGATGCGATACTCCTCGTTCATCCACTTCCCGAGGTCGATCGTCTTGCAGCGCGTAGTGCAGAACGGAAAGCTCGGATTGACGGACCGCGGCGCGGCCTCGGCGTCACAGATCGGACACTTCGCCATCGCTGGCTCTCATAGCACCAGACGTCCACACGACCGAGCCGAGTCGCGCTCACCCGTCGATCGGGCGGGCGCGACTCGACGCGCGGTGTTCGTGAGCTACGCGCTCACTCCGCCGGGACGGCCTCGGCGACCTCGGTCGCCGGAGCGGCCGTGGCCGTGACGCCCGACTCCGCCTCGACGATGCAGCTCTGCTCGAGCAGCTCGGCGACGTCCATCTGCTTGATGCGCTCCTCGAGGCTCTGGCTCTTGAGGCCGTCGGTGAGCATCGTCATGCAGAACGGGCAGCCGCTCGCCACCGTCTTCGCGCCGGTGTCGACGAGCTGCAGCGTGCGCTTCACGTTCACGCGGTTCTGGTTCTGCTCCTCCATCCACATCTGCGCGCCGCCGGCGCCGCAGCAGAGGCCGCGCGTCTTCGTCCAGTACTCCGGCTCGACGAGCTCGACGCCCGGGATCGCCTTGAGGATCTCGCGCGGCGAGTCGTAGATGTCGTTGTAGCGACCGAGGTAACAGCTGTCGTGGTACGTGACGCGACCGACGACGGGCTTCTTCGGGACGAGACGGCGCTCCGCGAGCAGTCCGCAGAGGTAGTCGGTGTGGTGGACGACCTCGAGCTTCGCGCCGAAGTCGGGGTACTCGTTCTTCAGGGTGTTGAAGCAGTGCGGGCAGGCCGTCACGACGGTCTTCATGCCGCCCTGCTCCTTGTACGTGTTCAGCACCGCGGCGTTGCCCTCGGCGAGCATCGCGAAGAGGAACTCGTTGCCGGCGCGACGGGCCGGGTCACCCGTGCACGACTCCTCCTGGCCGAGGATCGCGAAGTCGACGCCCGCCTGCTGGAGGAGCTTCGCGGTCGCGCGTGCGACCTTCTTGGCGCGGTCGTCGTAGCTCGCCGCGCAGCCGACCCAGTAGAGGACCTCGGCATCGGGCTTCTCGGCGAACGTCTTGACGCCGAGGCCGTCGGACCACGCCGCGCGATCCATGCGCGAGAGGTTCCACGGGTTGCCGTTGACCTCCATCGCCTGGAACGGCTTCTGGAGCTCGTGCGGGAACTCGTTCTGGATCATGACGAGGTTGCGCCGCATGTCGACGATCTTGTCGACGTACGAGATGAGCACCGGGCACTGCTCCTCGCAGGCGCGGCAGGTCGTGCATGCCCAGATCACGTCCGGGTGAACGACCTCCGGAACGAGGTTCACCGGCTTGTACTTGATCGGATGCTTCGCGCCCTCCGCCTCGTCGGCTCGGGCCTCGATCTCGATCGCCTTGGCGCTCGCCGACTCTCCCTCTGCTTGGTCGGCAGCCGCGGCGGCAGCGCCGTCGAGCCCGGGGCCCCAGCGCATCTCACGCTCCACGAGCTCGGGCTCGTGATCGTACATGTGATCGCGGAGAGCGAGCGTGAGGTGTTTTGGCGAGAGGATCTTGCCGGTCTTGTGCGCCGGGCAGTTGTCCGAGCAGCGGCCGCACTCGGTGCACGTGTAGAAGTCGAGGACGCTCTTCCACGAGAGATGCTCGAGCTTCGCGATGCCGATGTCGGCCATCGTCGGATCGGGCATCTCGGAGGCGGCCATCATCTTCTCGCCGAGCTTTTCGGCGTTCTCCGCCATCGGCTCGAGACGACCGCGCGGCTCGAGGTCCTTGAAGAAGACGTTCGGAATCGCCGTGATGACGTGGAAGTGCTTCGAGTGCGGGAGCAGGTTGAGGAAGACCAGGACGAGCGTCGAGTGCGTCCAGAAGCCGATGTGCGCGAGCGTCACGAGGACGGCCGGGGTTACACGGATCTTCGTGAGGAGCGTCGCGACCGCCGAGCCCGCCGGCGCCGGGAACGGCGAGAACTCGGCGTGCACCTCGTAAACCGGCGGGAGCGGCGCGATCACCCTCGCCATGCTCGCGCAGAGATCGGGCGCCGCCGCGAGCTGCGCCGAGACGCCGGGAGCGCACCGCTCGGCGTGCCGATGAACGAGCACGAGCGCCGCGCCGTCGTAGAGGACGTCGGCGATCATCATCGTCGCGATGATCCCGAGGATGAGCAGGCCCTCCCAGTGAAGCGTCATGCGCTTCTGGGGCTTGATCACGCGGAAGTAGACGAAGACCGAGACGCCCGTGAGGACGAGCACCGCGACGATGTCCTTCGCGAACTCATAGACCTTACCGAGGGGCTGCGACGATCCGAGGATGAACAGGTTCCACGACGGATCGAGACCACGTCCCAGGAGGATGATCGTGCGAACCGTGAGGACCACGAACCCCACGAAAATGAGCTTGTGAGCCCAACCCGTGGGTTGGTAGTAGCTCATCTTCTCCTGCGCGAACGCGTACCGGAACACCGCCGCGAGACGCTCGGGGATGCGATCGAACCGGTTCACGAACCGTCCGAGACGCAGAAGCTGCCACCGCCGGATCGCCGACCAGGCGAACACCACGAGGGCGGTGACGATCACGATGAGCATGGCGGTCGGGTTCATGGCTGATCCTCGACATATAGGGGCCTGGCCCCTTGCGTCAATCTCGGGCTTCGAATGCTCCCGCTTTCGGAGGCTCGGAGCGCCCGTCTTTCATGCGGGGTCCGAACGGATCCGGACCGTGCTCGGGGCACGACCGATGCAGCCCTCCGCAGGGAAATGCCGCCGACGGACCGCGCCATCCTCCGGAACCTCATCATCGTGATGATTGTGAGCACCGGCGGAGGCGTGGCACTCGGGACAAGTTGCCTCGGGCGTGACCGAGCGCGACCTTCGCCGAGCGCGGCCCTCGAGAAGAGCGGCACCCCGGCCCGTGCCAGCAGCGCTCCGGCATCACCCGTCGGGCCGACCACGATCATGTCGGCGCAGATCAATCGCGGTCGACCTCCGGTCGGAATGCCGCCGCAGCGGATGGCCGAGCCGCCCGACGTTTTCGAGCCATCCTTCCCGCATTCGCCCATGCCGACTCCGATGTTCCGCGGCGGCTCCCCCGCCCCGATGCCGATGGCCTCTCCGCCGCCGAACACCGGTCCGCTCGGGACGCAGCACCCGGGCGCGATGCCTCCTTCGCCGGGCGTCGTGCCGCCCGCGACGGTGCAGCCGTCACCCCATCGCACGCCGCCCCAGGGGCTCGGAGCGGGCGCCGCTCCACTCGTGACCGAGCCGCCGCCGTTCTCGGCGAGCGCGCCCGCGCCGAGAGGCGAGGCTGGCGCGGGTTCGTTCGCGCCCGAGCACCCGCCGCAGCCCGTGCCGCCACCGCACTGACGCGCGCGCCGTTCAGAGCTCGAACGAGAAGCCCTGCTTGTCCTGCCCCTGACCAGGCGACAACGCGAGGTCCATCGCCCACGTGCGGCTGCCGACGCGCGCCGAAAGGTGCACCTTCACCGGGAGCTCGGCGTTGCGCGGGTCGACGAGCTTGACCTCGACGACATAGCGTCCGCGCACGGGCTCGGTGCCGTCGAAGTAGACGTTCTCGACGTTCTGCTGGTGACAGCCGTCGTCGGGGCAGTTCTTCTCGAGCAAGAGCCCCGACGGCGTGCTGCGATTGCTCTTCGTCACGCGCGCGCCGTTGGGATCCATCACGCTCAGATCGACGTCTGCCGGGCTGTCGCCCCACGCGATCATGAACTGGAGGACGCCGGTGCCGACCCCGCACCCTTCGTCGATGACCCCGTTGCAGTTGTCGTCGTTCGCGTTGAAACAGAGCTCGGGGCCCGTCGGCGTACAGCCGGCAGTCACGACGACGCCTTCGCTCGCGGAGAGGTTCTTCGCGACCACGTTCGCGCCAGGCGATGCCGCGCCGGGAGACGAGGGACCACACGCGACGATCATGACGGCGGCGAGGGCAGACATAGCGGGCAAGAGGCGCATCGCTCGCGCGTTCTTATCACGCCGGGCTCCTGCTGGAGGCCGTAGTCGCGATGGACGCGATGGGCCTCGTCGCTCCATGTGCATCCGCGCGCGTGCCTCCGAGCGGTTGACCGCTCGGAGACGACGCGGTGATGCGTGAGGTGCGACCGAGGACGCTTACTTCCCCGGAACGATGTTCCCGCCGGAGCCGGAGCCCTTGGCCTCCGGGATCGCGTCGATCGTCATCTTCGGGTTCATGAGCTCGAAGAACGCCTGGCGGGCCAGCTCCTGCGACGGGCCGGCCTCCGACTTGAGCGCCATGAGCGGGCCCTTCTCGTTCATGAACTTGAGGAGCTGGATCGCCTGCGTGCGCGTCTTCTCGTCGGCCGAGTGCGCGTCGCGCAGGAGACGAACGCGCATCTGCACGCGCGTGACCGAGTGCGGGCCATTGTCGTAGTCGATGCCCTGGATGGCGCGCGCGAGGATGAGACGCGGCCAGTCCTGGATCGCATCACCAAGCTTCACGCGCGAAGCGGCCTGCGCGTTCGAGATCCAGCGCGCGACGTCGCCGTTCTCGTAGTTCTTGTCGCTCCAGTAGCCGAAGGTCTGGTCGTAGATGACCTTGAGCTCCTCGAGGGCCGCCTTGTCGACGTCGGCGTACGACGCGAGCGCGCGGCGCGCGGTGTCGGCATCGGCGCCGATGAGGAGCGCGAGCGCCGCGTCGTTGCGCGTGCCCGGATCCTTCAGCTTCTCGAACAGCTTCTTCGCCGTGTCGGGCGTCATGCCGCCGAAGCCGATCGCGCGCGCGGCCTGGTGCTGGACGACGAGGTCGGTCTGACCGTTGATGAGATCGATCAGCGTCGCGGCCGCCGCGGGGACCGGACGGCGAACGAGCGTCTCGAGGTAGCAGGTGCGGATCAGCTGGACCTTCGGATCCGGCTTGTCGAGCTCACGAACCTTCTTCGCGACCTCGGCCATCTGCTCGTCGGTGGCGACCCAGCCGAGCGAGAAGCACGCGTCAAGACGCGACTGCTCGTTGTTCTGCTTGTCCTCGATGTACTTCACGAGGATCGGGTACGCCTTCGGGTCACGCCACTGCGCGAAGCCGTACGACGCACCGACGCCGACCGCGCGGAGGCTCATGCCCATGACGGCCATGCCGCCCTGGAGGAGGGCCTCCATCGTGGCGTCGACCTTCTCGGGACGACGGCGGAGCTGCGCCTCGAGCGTGCCCCAGCTCTGCGGGTCCTGCATCCAGCCGATGTAGCGAAGCGCGCTCTGCGCCGTCGCCCAGACCGGCGGGAAGTCCTGCTGTCCCTCCTTCGGGAACGGGATGCTCGGGTTCGCCCACTTCCGCATCTGCGGGAGCGCTTCCTTCGCGTCGGCAGCCGCCAGGAAGCGGAGGCCGTTCGCGTGCGGCTGCGGCTTGTCCGTGACCCAGAAGTAGACGCCCTCGTAGGCCTGCGCGCGGATGTCGGCGCGCTTGTCCGGGTAGAGGATCGCGAGGTCGGCGAGCATGCGCGAGGAGACGACGCGCTCGTTGTCGTCCTGGCGGTACTCCGGGTCGGTGTCCTTGTTGTAGAGCGTGAGCGGGTCCTGCTTCATGCGCCACGAGAGCGTGGGCACGGCGCGGAGATCGCCGATCTCGGCGAGGCGGAGCGCGGCCTCGGTCTTCCAGTGCGGATGCGGGTTCGTCGCGATGTACTCGACGAGGAGGTCTCCGGCGCGCGGATCCTCGAGGCTCCGCAGCATGTCGAAGAGGAGCTTCGTCTGGAACTTCTCCGTGTCGCCCTTGCTCTTGTCGACCGAGCGGAGCGCGAGCACGAGCCCCTTGCCGCCGACGCCGTCGCGAAGCGCTTCGAGGAACCGCTGACGCGAGTCCTTGTCGGCCTTCGCGAGCGCGCTGAGGAGCGGCTGCATCGCCTCCTCGTTCGCGATCTTGCCGAGACCGACCGCGGCCTCACGTGCGACATCGACGCTCTTGTCCTCGACGAGCTTGATCAGCGTCTGGGTGTACTTCGCGTCCGTGTTGCGCGAGAGCACCGTCGCGACGAGCTGGCGAACGCTCTCGCTCTCGTCGCCCGCGAGGCTTGCGAGCTTGTCGAGCGACACCATCGACGCGAGCGCCTCCGGATCGAACGCCGGGCTCTTGTCGAGACGCTGGACGCCCGCGAGCTTGCCGGCGCGGTACTCCTTCATGACGTCGTCGAAGGCCGTGGCCTCGTGAAGGGTCGCGAGTGCCCAGGCGATCTGCGGGCGATCGGCCTCCGTCGCCTCCTTGAGCGCCTTCAGGAGCGCGGGCTTCGCGGCATCAGCCGCGGGCGAGCCGTACTCGAGGAGCGCCTGCGCCGCCGTTCCGCGGACGGCATGGTCGACCGACTCGAGGCCCTTCGTGATGAGGGGGATCCCCGCCGGGTCCTTCGCCCACGCGAGCTGGGTGAAGCCCTCTTCCTGCAGCTTCGTCTCGTCGTCCTGCTGGGCCCACTTGCGGTATGTCGGCAAGGCCTCGGCGATCGGAAGGAGGGCGACGTCCTTCTTCTGGACCGCGACCTGCTTCGGGTCCATCCTCTCCGAGTCCTTGATCGACCCGAAGACGACGGCCGCGGCGATGCCGCCCACCGCGAGGATGCCCACGATGATCGCGGCCGGCGCGAAGCGACCGCGCTTGAAATTGCCGTCGTCGCCGCCGCCGTCCGAGTAGCTCGGCGCGCCGGGGAGGCCACCGCCCGGAGGCAGCGCATCGTCATCGGGCGGCCACTTCGCCGCTTCAACCTTCGGTACACGCCGAAGCGCGGGCGGCAGTTGCTTCGTGGGGAGATCGTGGTGGGGCGAGGTGTGGGGTCCCATGACGGCGCGGGGACATTACCCCAAAGGGTCCCCGCCCAGAAGAAAGAGCGGTCGCGCGACACTGCCGAGACGTCGAGACGGCGAGACGCCGAGACGCGGCCGCCACAGCCGCATTTTCCCGGGAGAGCCGAACTATTTACCGCGGCTTGGCCCAGCCGAGCGGAAGCCCGGCAGCGGTGGCGGGTCGATCGCGACGGTCGAGTCGAGCTAGACTCCACCGATGACCGGAGGGAATGGTCGCAAGCGCTGCAGCGCGGCGGTCGCGCTCGGCCTATTTCTCACCGGCAGCGTCGGGGCGTGCAACATGCTCTCGGGAGCGAGCGACCTCGCGATCTGCGACGGTTCGACGTGTGCCGAGGAAACGAACGCTCTCCTCGACGAGGCGTCGAGCGCCGATGGAGACCACGTCTCGGTCGATGCCGCGGGCGACAGCCAAACACTCGCTGTCGATCGCGATGCCGCCCCGACTCCCGATCAGGACGCAGGGCTCGACGCCTCGAGCTGCCCCTCGTGCAGCGGCACCCCGTGCTGCGCGCCGAACCAGTGCATCGTCGCGACCGGCCTCTGCCAACCGTGCTCAAAGGCCGGCGGACCGTGTAATATCGACGACGACTGCTGCGATGGTCTCCAGTGCAACGCCGCCGGCAAGTGTGCGAGCCAATGTCTCGCCAAGGGCGCCTTCTGCTTGGGAGGAAACGGCACGTGCTGTCTCGGCCTGAAGTGCTCGATCAACTTCATGTGCACCGCGTGCGGCTTGAACGGCGATAGCTGCAACAACAACCAGGGCTGCTGCGGGGGCAAGTGCACGGACGGCGGCTGCGTCGGGAACGTCCCGTAGCAGCGAGAAGACGCGCGCTGCGCTCGCGCGGTGCTCAGCGACAGGGATCGGACGGCGCCGCCTGCGGCTCCTTCGGCGTGCCCGAGCCGATCGTCGCGCCTTGCTCCTCGCCCTCTTCGCCGATCAGGAGCGACGTGTCCTCGGCGAGGATCCCCTCCGCTCCATCGATGACGCTCGGCGGAGCCGGGGCCTTCGGCTCCTTCACCGTGAGCGCCTTCAACTTCAGGAGCCCACCGTTGAAGAAGTTCGTGTCGACCGCTCCGGTGACGCCGTCGACCTTCCCTTTGTCGGAGTCCTGCCAGAACTGCCAGTCGGTCCAGCCGCTCGGCATCGTCGGGCAGGTCGTCTGGTAGTTCGCGACCCAGAGGACGTAGTCCGCGAAGTGATTGCCGATGATGTTCGACATGAACGCCGCGGTGTAGACGATCGGCTTCACGCCGAGCTTGTCTTCGATCTGCGCGATCCAAGCCTTCGCTCGCGCGACCACGGTCGCCGCCGGCAATCCGCCGGCGCTCTCGAGATCGAGCACCGGAGGCAGGTCTCCAGGCTGGAGCCCGCCGGCTGCGTCGAGCTTGCTGACGAGAAGGTTCACCTGCGCGGTGACGTCCTTGCCCGGGCGGAAGAATTGATAGAGCCCGCGCACGAGGCCGGCCTGCTTCGTCCCCGGCCAGTTCTGCGCGAACTTCGAGTCCGGGTAGTCGATGCCGTCGCTCACGCGCACGAACGCGAAGGTCTGGCCGGCGGCCTTGACCTTCGCCCAGTCGACGTTCCCCTGGTAGTACGAGACGTCGATGCCGCGCAGCGTCGTCGGGCCCGCGCACGTCTTGAGCGCCGACGACGTCGTGCCGAGGCACTCGTTCATCGGGTCCTCGGCGGTCGCCCCGCCGTCCGTGGTCGACGAGCAGCCCGTGGCTACGCCGGCGCAAGCAGTCAGAAATCCTGCGATTGAGACCCACTTCGCCGCCCGGAACGCCAACATCGTCCGGGCGCGCACAGCACAGCTCGTGCCGGCGCGGGAGGATCGCGATCGACGGCGGATTCCCCGTCAAACGAGATGGGGCGAGCCCGGCCCGGTCGTCGCCCATCGCGAGCGGCCGCGAGCCGTCGCGAATCCCGAGCGCTCATGCGCGACGGATCGCGAGGCGGGACGTGGATCTCGGGCCAGCGGCAAGAAGCGCGCAGCCGTCCCTACGGGCTGACGCGGACGCTGCGTCCGAGCTGGGAGCGCAGCTCCATCCGGGCGCGCATCGCTCGCGCGACGTCCTCGGCCTCGAGGCAGCGGTCTCGCTCGAGCGCCGCATTGAGGACGCGAAGCGCCTCGTCGGCCTCCCCCCGCGCAGCAAGCGCGCACCCCGCGATCACCATCAGCTCGGGATCGCCGGGAAGGACCGCGAGGCCGAGCGAGAGCACACGCATCGCCCGATCGGTGTCGCCGTTCGAGGCGAGGCGAGTCGCGGCGTCGCGAACGGACCCGACGAGCGAGCGCATCTCCTTGCGTGCGAGGCAGCGTCCGACGAGCGCTTCGCCGATCGCGCGTGCATCGGCGACGATGTCGAGGTCCGAGTCGGTACCGGTGTCCGCCATCGCGACGAGCTTGGCGAGGCGCTTCCTCAGTCGATCGACGCCGTCCTCGGGCGCGCGAGCGAGCGTGGACGCCGTCGCGGTCGCGTTGCCGCCGAGACGTGGAGCTCCGAGGCGGCCGCCCCCGACCCCGATCGTGGTCCGGAGGTGGACGAGCCAGCCCGGTAGCTTCGGCCGGGCTATCGCCGTCACGTCCATCGAGCTCACCGGCACGGCCTCGAGCGCGCTCCGCGTGTCGGGGTCGAGGTCCCACGGCTCCCAGCGCGCCCGCTCGGAGTCGAGCCGGAAGGACAGGACCTCACCCGGATACACGACGAAGTCGAGCGTGGCGTCTCCCGACGGGGTCGTCGTGCGGATCCGATGCCGCCCCGCGGGAACACCGCAAAAACCTCGGACGGGCTCGGTCGTGTAGCGTCCCCAGGGCTCGCGCAGGTCGTCGACTGCGCACGCCTCCCAGAGGTTCCCCTCGAGGATCACGAACGCGCTCGCTTCGCGCGCCGCTCGCGGTTTGCGGGTACGACGGCGCGCACGAATCACGACGACCAGTGCTATCGCCAGCACGATCGCGAGAGGAACGAGCGCCACGAGGAACGGAGGCAACCACTCGATTCTAGCGCGCTCGCTCCTCCGTGCCATGGAGGCTCGGCCATGGCTTCAGTCGAGCTCGAAGGAGCCAGGCTCGCCCGACGCGGTCAGCGCAACGCGGCGAGGCGCTTCACGAGACTTTCGCGGATCGCCTTCTGCCCCGGGGTCAGCACCGACGCTTCGCTCCGCGCGAGCGCCTCCTCGAGCGCCTTCGTCTCGCCGGCGCGATCGCCGCGCGCCTTCGCGATGTCGGCCTTCAGGGCGAAGACCCGCATCGCGCGCGGCCCGTAGACGCGAGCCGCGGCACGATCTGCTGCCTTGTCCGCGTCGTCGAGACGCTTCATCTCGAGGTACACGCGTCCGAGGCGAGCGGGAGGGTTGTAGTCGTCGGGGAAGTCCTTCTCGCTCTGCAACAACATCGGCTCCGCACGCGCCGGCTCTCCGAGCGCGAGGTAGGCGCCGAGTCGCAACGGATCGAGCGATGCCCGTGCGTCGCTCGTCTGCGCCCGCGCGGCCTCACCTTCGAGAAAGGTCGCCCACTCTTTGGCGAGCTCGTGCGCGCCGGCAGCATCGCCTCGCTCGCTCTTCGTGGTGACGGCCTCCTCGTAGAGGGCAGAGCGATCGTCGGCGAGGAGATGACCGTCGCGCGCAGCTGCGTCCCGCAGCGCGAGATCGAGGAGGAGATCGACCTCCGCTTTCTTTCCCGCGTCACGCGCGCACCCGAGCCCGGCGACGATGACGCTCGCGCGAGACGTCCCGCTTGCCATCCCTCCGGCCTCGGCCGCAGCGAGCTCGGCGCACGGACCGGATTGCTTCCGCAAGGCGAGCTGCATGACGAGCGCCTCGACGATGCGTGCGCGATGCGGATGATCCTTCGGGGCCGCTGCGAGCGCCGCGCGGTGCTCCTTCTCCGCCGTCTCGGCATCACCGGCGGCGAGCGCACGATTGCCACGCACGAACGCAGCAGTCGCCGCCACTGCGGGGTTCTCCGCGCTCCCGCGCGCATCGCCGATGGCAACGCTCAGTAGCTCACGGAGCTCGTTCGCGGTCGCGGTCCCGGCCCACTTGAGGATCGGGCGATCCGTCGCCGGGTCGATTACCCAGAGCGTCGGCAGCGCGGAGTGGGGATGGCGCGCGACCCATTCGGCATTCACATCGCGCTCGGTGTCGACCGAGAGCCAGACGAAATCATCCGCGAGCGGCGCGAGCGTCGGGTCGGTGAGGACATACGCACGAAGGCTCTGGCACGAGTGACACCACGGCGCCCACGCGTCGACGAAGAGCGGCTTGTTCCGCCGCTTCGCTTCGGCGAGCGCCTTCGGGTAGTCGTCGTGGATGAACGGCAGCACCTCGCCGACGGCGACGCGCTCTCCGGTGGCGACCGGTGCGTGAGGCACGTGCCCCGCTCGGCCGGAGCTCGCGTTGTTGCAGGCGACGACGACCAACGCCGCCGCTGCGAGGACTACTTGTTTCCGGTGAGCGTGAGCGACCACTTCTGATTGGGATCACAGGTACCAGAGACGTGGCGCACTTCCACCGTCACGGTCCGATCGTCCTTCGAGCCGTTCCCGAAGAGGTCGCCGTCGCCCTCGCCGAACCGCACATTCGCGGAGTCGTTGACGGTCGTGCTCGTCGACTGGCCCGAGACCGCACTGCACTCTTGCGTGTCGCTGGCCGGGACATAGAGATAGACGTCGTAGTTCGTGCCCGCTGGCGATGTGAGCTCTGCAGTCAGCTTGAGCGAGCGGCCGGCGCTCCCGAAACCGTCATGGTTCTCCGTCACGCGGACGGTGAACCACTGCGAGGTATGCCCCTGCGCAGACTTCGTGTCACTCCCCGTGTCGCCGCTGACCGAGCCGAGGTCGGTCGCCGTGATGCACTTGTTCGTCGCCGTGCAATTGCCACCGCCGCCGCCGCCCGCGTCGGGCTTCGTACCGCCGTCGCCCGCACCGCCATCAGGCCCGCCCTTGCCGCCGCCCGCGTCGACCTCCGGATCGTCGTCCGGATCGTCATCTTCCGGCGGGTTCGACGGCGGAGGCATCGTCACACTGTCGTCATCGTCTTCCCCCTTGCCTGCCTCGACGGGCCCCGTGGAGATGAAGGACTCCGCGGGATCCACGTCGGCGCCTTCCGCGCAGCCGACGAGAACGCCGACTCCGGCGAGCGGGGCGAGAACTAGGAGAGCGGTGACGTAGCTCTTCATTGTCGCCAAGGATAGCGCGAGCATTCCGCCCTGCTCGAACTCCTCCATAACGAGACGTTAACGCGACTCGCCCATCTCCCACCTTCGGTGACGTCGGCTCCTCCGCGGGCCCTCCGGTAGCGCGAGCCCCTATTTTTCCGCGATGGCGGCGTCGATCGCGGACTCGAGAGCAGCCCTCGACTGGCCCCCTTCGAGCCGCGCGCGGCCGACGTACATGAGCGGTACCCCGTCCCCCTTGATCGCGTCGAACATGGCGATGTCATGCTCGATGCGAGCGTCCGTGCTCGGGTCGGCCAGGCATTGCTGGAACCGAGCGCGATCGACACCACGCTCGACCGCGAGCTCCTCGCACGCGGCCTCGGAGAGGTCCTGCGACTCGAAGAGCGCGTGGACGTAGTCGCCGATCAACGGGGGCGTGAGCCTCTCCACACATACCGCAGCGCGGGCCGCCGTCCTCGCATCGGGGTGCCTCGGGAGCGGGACGTGGCGAACGACGACACGCACGCGATCGTGCCGCGCCGCGACGATCGGCGCGAGAGCCGCGTGGGTCCGCCGGCAGAACGGACACTGGAAGTCGGTGAAGAAGACGACCGTCGCCGCGCCTGCCTTCACCTGCGAGGTCGTCGCCATCTCCTCTCGGATCACGGAGGGCAGCCCGCCGCCGCAGGCGGAGAGCATCGAGACGAGGAGAGCGACGAACAGGGCTCGCATGCGGGCGGACCATAACGCGATGCGAGCCGTCTTGCTCGTCCAGGCGCGCCGTGGACCGCTCGGCTCAGCTAGAGCGTCGTCTGGAATTGGCCTTCAGCCCGCGACGACGGCGGACGACTGGGTCACGTAGGGCCCGCTCACGAGCTCGTGGACGACGAGGTCGCTCGCCGGCACCGAGGCGCGCGCGAGCTCGACGAGCCGCGCGTGGTGCGTGAAGAAGAGCACCTGCATCGTGCGCGAGACCTCGGCGAGCACGCCGAGCGCCGCGGAGGCGCGCTGGTCGTCGAGCTGGATGAGCACGTCGTCGAGCACGAGCGGCATCGACTCGGCGACGCCCGCGCGACGGACGAGGCTCGCGAGGCGCAGGCTGAGGTACAGCTGATCGCGCGTACCGTCGCTCAAGCCGGAGACGTCGACCTCCGTCGTGCCGTCCGCACGGACACAGCGAAGGCTCGGCCGGTCCTTGTCGTCGAAGCCCGCCTTGATGCCGGAGAACGAGCCCAGCGTCAGGCGCGAGAAGAGCGCCGACGACGCCGCGACCAGCGGGCCCTGGTTCTCCTCGCGGTAGCGCTCGATCTCGCGCGAGAGGAGCACCGCCGCGAGCTTCACGCGACACCAGCGCTCTGCGTGTTCGCGAACCCGCGAGAGCTGGAGCTGCGCGGTCGCGGCAGCCTCGGCGGCATGCGACTCGGCGCGCATCTGCTCGAGGCCGTTGCGGAGGGCGCCGATGCGCTCGGTGAGCCGCGACGTCTCGAGCTCGAGCTCTTCGACGCGCTCGGTCAGCTCCTCTTCGAGCCGCTCCGCTGCTTCGGGATCGGCGACGATCACGCGTTCGGCGTCGTCGAGAGTGACCTCGCCTTCGTTCTCGAGCTGCCCTTCGACCGTCGAGAGCTCGCGTGCGGTCTCCTTCGCAGCCGTCCCGCGAGCGAAGAGCGCGTGAGCGGCGTCACGGAGCTCCATCGAGGCCAGATCCGGCGCGAGCTCGGCGATCGCGCGCGCGAGATCGGCCTCGAACGCGCGGACATCCGCATCCGCGACGCGTGCCCTCGCCTCAGCGTCGGCTCGTCTGTCGATCACGTCGAAGAGGTCGCGCAGCGCCTCGATCGATCGGGTCACCTCCGGCGCAGTCGCATCCGTCGGGATGCCGAGCTTCGCCGTCAGCTCGCCGAGCTTCACGATCACGTCGGCGAGCGCGGCCTCATCCCGGGTGCGCACGGCGACGCGTTCGTCGAGCTTCGTCCGCACCTCGACGGCCCCGCGCGCGGCGTCCTCCGCGGCGCGACGAGCGGCCTCGATCTCGGCGCCCCGCTGCGCCGCGAAGGCAACGAGCTCCGCGAGCTTGTTCGCTTCCGAAGCGTCGGGAAGACCAGCTGCCACGAGCGCACGGGCGAGCTCGCTCTTCGCGCTCGCGACCCTCGCCTCCTCTTCGTGGAGACCCGCGCGTGCTTCGCGCACCGTCGCGTACTCGGCCACGATCCGCGCGTGACGATCGAGCCACTGGCGCATCTCCGCGAAGCCGAGCGGCTGGATTTTCGCCTCGGCGAACAGCGCGGCAAGCTCGCCGTCGAGGTCGGCGCGATCGCGAACGGCACGCGCCTTCTCCTCGGCCACCTTCTCACGCTGGCGCGCGTTGGTCTCGGCCTCCGAGCGCAGGCGGGCGAGGATCGTCACGCGATCGGCCTCGCGGATCATCCGATCGGCGACGGCGTCGGCCTCGCGGAGGAGCCCCTCCATCGCGACCTCGGCGGCGGCTCGTGCCGCGACGTCGGTCGCTGCTCGGACGGCCTTCCAGGCGTCGTCACGCGCGGTCCGCGCAGCGCGCAGCGCGGACGCGTCCGGAGGAGCGAAGTCGCCCGAGTGCCCGGCCAGCTGCTTCTCGATCGACGAAGCCTCGCGCTCGAGATCGAGCAGGCGCTCGTCGAGGCGCGCGATCGTCCGCGCGACGTCCGCTCCGCGCGCCTCGAGACGTTCGACGGAGACGATCGCGGGGAGCCGGAGCGCGACGAGCGCTTCGAGCGTCCCCTCGAAGAGCCCGAGCGTGGCGACCTTCGACTCGAGCTCCTTCGTGCGACGGTCGCTCCGCGCGGCCTCCGCGGCGAGGCGCGCTTCGATCTCTCCGAGGGCCCGCGCGCGCTCGAGCGCGGTGGCGAGCGCCTGCCCGGTGGCCGCGTTCGCCCCCGCCTTCTTCGACTCGCCTTCTGCCGGACTCTCGACACCGACGGCCCGCGCGAGCTCGGACAGGCGGGCGAGCTCGCGCTCGAGGCGTACGATGTCGACGCCCGCCGCCTCGAGGCGATCCACGAGCGTGGTCCGCTCGGCGAGGAGCGCGTGCACGCGCGCCTCCTTTCGCGCATCGAGCCGCAAGCCCTCTGCGCTTGCTCCGGGGTCCACGCCCGCGCGACGCGCGGCTTCGGCCACACTCTGCGCGAGACGCTCGGCGTCAGCGAGGAGCGCGCGCCGCTGATCGACTGTCCGCTCGTAGACGGAGAAGCGATCCTTGAGCCCGTCGATGCGCGCCGTCTGTCCGAACGCCGCGCCAAGCTCGACGCGGCGCTCGATGATGCGCTCGCGCCGGCGCTCGAGCGGAATGCGGCGTCGCGCACGTGCGAGCCGCCCCCGGCGCGTCTCGAGCTCCTTCTTCGTCCCGAGGCGCGCTTCGCGGTCGCGAATCGCCTCCTCCAGCCCGCGCTCCTGTTCGAGGAAGGCCTCCGGGCGGCTCTCCTTCTCGCGGACGGCCTTCTGCGCCTCGGCGAACGACTTGAGCGCGTCGTTCAACGGCAGCGCCGAGCCTCGCGGCTTGTAGAGCTTGTCGGCCTCGGCGGTGAGCTCGGCGAGCAAGCGCTGCACCTCACCACCTCCGCCGACGCTGGCATCGAAGAGACTCTCGCCGAGATCGCCCTTCCCGTCGAGGAGCGCCTTGGCGCCCGCTTCGAGCGTGTCGTGGTCGAGGCCGAACGCATGGACGAACGTCTCCTTCGACACGCCGCCGAGGAGTCGCTTCATCACGCCCTCGTCGATCGGCTGCTCGCGATCGTCGAGGAGCGTGTTGGTGTTCCCCTTCCGGCGTACCACGCGAATGCGCTTGCCCTCCGAGTCCTCGAGGACGCCGCCGATGCGGAGGTCGGCGTTCTTGTGGACGTGCGCGTCGGGCGTCTTCGCGTCGATGCCGTACAGAAGCCCCGTGATCGCGCGGAGCGTCGTGCTCTTGCCGGCCTCGTTGCGTCCGAGGACGACGTGGATGCCGGGCGCGGAGAAATCGAGCGCGAGCCCGCGGAAGGGCCCGTATGCGAGGAGCTCGAGCTTCGAGAGACGCATCGCCTTCAGGCCTCCCCGCCTTCGAGGAGGCGCGGCACGAGCATCTGTTCCACGTCGTCGAGCATCGCGCGGAGAAGCGCTGGGTCCGCGAGACGGAGCGCGCCCTCACCCTCGCGGAGCTCCGCGGGGAGCTTCTTGTCGAGGTCGGCGAGCACGGACGCGAGCTCCGCGAGTTCCTTCGGGTCCTCCTTCATCGACGCGAGGCGGCGCGCCAGATGGCCTACCGCGCTCGCCTCCTCGCGGATGCGCTCGAGATCGATGGTCGCGCGCGTCCGGACGACCACCTTCTCGAGCCACGCGGTCTCGCCGAGCCCGTCGGTCGCCGCGCCGCGCACTTCACTGATGAACCGCTCGACGTCGCGACGGATCGCGCCGTTCGCGCGCGTGCTCCCCGCGATGACGACACGCGCGGCGAGGACACGGCCGTCCACCTCCGTCGCCCGAGCCGCGAGCCCGGCGCGCACGAGATCGACGACCTCTTGGGCGTCGGTCGCCGGTCCGGCGTCGACGGTGACGAGCTCCCAGCGGAAGACGTCGAGCGCGCGATGCTCCACGCTCTGGACGACGTTCCCCTCCACGGTGATCACGCTCGCGCCCTTCGCTCCCGTCTCACGCGCGTGGCGGCCCTGGAGGTTGCCCGGATAGACGATGTACGGATCGCTCGAGACGATCTCGCGGGCGTGCACGTGGCCGAGCGCCCAGTAGTCGTAGCCCTTCGAGCGCATCGTCTCGATCGACGTCGGCGCGTATGGCTCGTGCCCCTCGCGCCCGTCGATGCTCGTGTGGAGCAGGCCGATGTTGAAGAGCCCGGGCACGCGATCCGGGTACCTCGCGGCGAGGTCCTCGGTCGTGATGCGCTGGGAGAAGCTCTGCCCGTGCACGGCGATCCCCGCTTCGCGAAGCTCATGCGTCTCGGGCTTGCGTGACGACAGCTCGTGGACGTTCGCGGGGAGACGGAGCGCCTTGACGACGGAGCTCGCGGCGTCGTGGTTGCCGCGGACGATCACGACGGGCACGTTCGCTTCGCGCAGGCGCGCCATCTGGGCGACGAAGAAGAGCCCCGTCGAGTAGTCCTTCCACGACCCGTCGAACACGTCGCCCGCGAGCAGGAGGACGTCCGCGCGCTCCTCGATGCAGAGGACGACCAGATTCTCGAGCGCGCGACGGGTGGCTCCCCGGAGGCGCTCCACCGGCGCGCCCTCGTAGCGATCGAGACCGCGAAGCGGGCTGTCGATGTGGAGGTCGGCCGCGTGGATGATCTTCAAAGCGCGCCGACTCTAGCACCGCGACGCGCGACCGCGCGCGGGTGCGACGCGATCCGTCGCATACTCACACGAGCGCGCGTGCTTCTCGTCGAACGCCGGGCGCAAGCCGGGAAGACGGCGTCGGCTCGGGCTCGTCCGTGACGGGCGGACCGCGACGAACCGACAGTTTGTCCCGAGGTTCTCCCCAGACGAGGCAGGCGTCGCCCATCTCGTGACCGAGCAAGCCTTCGGCCTCGGCGCTTGAGAGCGTCCGCTCGAGGACCTCGTCGCTCACGAACGCGCCGAGGAGCGTGTGGTGGCTCGTGTCCACGTCGTGCACGCCGGTGAGGACCGCATCGACGATCGCACGGCGCATCCCTCGCCGGATCCGGAGAGCGGTCACGCCGGCCCGCAGCCCCTGGCGAGCTCCGCCTTCGAGCGCTCGCGTGACGCTCGTCCCGATCGCAACGACGCGACCGCCCCGCTTGCGCGTCCGAGCGATCGCCTCCCAGGTCTCCTCGGTCACCTCGTAGCGCTCCGGGAGCGGGAGGAGCGAATCGAGCGCCACGTCCCCGATCGAAGACAGCCCCGCGGCATGCGTCACCCGCGCGATCTCGACACCGCGACGGCGGAGCTCGAGCAGCGTCTCCGTCCGGAGCACGCGGCCCGCCGACGGCATCTCCATGGCCCACGGGCGCGCAGCGTAGACGTTCTGGACGTCCCAGAGCGCGAGCGGCTCGGCCATGTGTGCATATTGCACAGGTCGACCTGCACGGTAGAGGGCAGCCCAGAGCTCGGCGAGCGGCGTGTCCCCACGATCGCCGAGCCCGAGCTCGATCTCGACGAGCCGCGGCGATTCGGGACAAAGGCCGATCGTCCGTGCGACCAGGCCTTCGTCGAGGAAGAAGCGGTCACCCACTGCAACGGGAGGCGGAGGCGCCCGGTCCTCCGTACGCGTGCGCCAGTTCCCGTTCCCGAGGAGCGCGACCGTCCAGCGGCGATCGCCGGCCTGAACCACGAGGCGAAGCTCGACCTCGTCGCCCCGCGCGGTGCGCCCGGTGAGGGACGCCGGGAGCGTCGCGGCGTCGTTGACGACGAGCAGATCGCCGGGTTCGAACAGCTTCGCGAGCTCCGTGCTGGGAACGACGCGCATCTCGCCAGACGTCCCGTCGACGACGAGGATCCGCACGTCCTTCGCGGACCGCGGAGCGCTCGCGGCCCTCACGCCGCCGCTCCGCTGCCGCCATGCACGCCTAGCGGCTCGAAGTCGGCCGCCGCGAGGCGCGCTCCGTTCGGGAGCGCCCCGGAGCGCGCCACGATCGCGACGAGCCTCTCGGCGACGTCGACCGGGCGCGCGAGCGACGCCCGATCCGCGTCCGGGATCGCGTCCGCGTGCATCTTCGTGTCCATCTCGCCCGGGTCGACGGCGAAGAATCGCACCGGATCCAGCTCCGCCGCGAAGGAGCGCGCGAGGTGATCCTGCGCGGCCTTCGAGACCCCGTACGATCCCCACCGCGCATAGGCGCTCAGCGCCGCGTCGGAGCTGACGAACAGGAAGAGGCCTCGCTTGCGGAGCACCATCGGTCCGGCCAGCACCTTGGTGAGACGGAACGGGCCGACGAGGTTCACCGCGAGGACGCGCTCGAGGTCCTCGCATTCGGTGTCGAGTAGGAGCGGCATCGGCACCGGACCGAGGGTGCTCGCGTTGTGGATGACGATGCTCGGCGGACCGACGAGCGCCGCCGCGGCGCCGGCGATGCGATGCACGGCCTCCTTCTCGCCGACGTCGAACGCGAGCGCATGCGCCTCGCCTCCCTCCGCGCGGATCTCGCGCGCCGCTCGTTCGAGCTCCTCCGCCCCCCGCGCGACGAGCACGACGCGCGCCCCGCGACGCGCGAACGATCTGGCAAGCTCCCTCCCCAGCCCTCGCGATGCCCCCGTGACCAGCACTGCCTCGTTCCGGATGTTCATGCGGTGAAGATGACCGCTCCCGACCAATCCGATGGCGCCAGTGACAACCTATTGGCAGGCGACCACCCGATTGGCACGGATGACGCGAGAGCAGATCCGTACGCGCGCGCCCGAGGCACCCCCGCGGGGACAGCTTCCGGCCGTCGCTGCAGGGCAAGGCAAGGAGCCCCTCGTTCAGGTACGCGATCGCATCGCTGACGAGATGCGATACAAGCAGCGAGCACATGCCAGCAGCGCTGCCGCTCGTTGCGCTCCTCGGCGCGCTCGCCTCGAATGTGCCCGCGGAGCCTCTGCGCCTCGAGTGGAAAGCGCACTCCGGGTGTCCGGATGACAACGCGTTCTGGTCCGCGCTCGTCGCGCGGTCGGATCGTGTTCGTCGCGCCTCGAACGGAGAGGAGGCCCGCAAGGCGTCCGTCGAGATCGTGAAGACCGCGCAGGGCAGCGTCGGGCGGGTCTCGATCGAGAATGCCGAGCCGCGCACGATCTCCGCTGCGACGTGTCGAGAGGCAGTCGAAGCGATCGCGATCGTCACTGCGCTGGTGCTCGATCCGAGCGCTGCCGCGCCGCCGCCGGTGGAACCCGAGGCTGCCCCGGTCGCGCCGCCACCTGCCCCCGTCGCCGAAAAGGAAGCCTCGTCGGCGAACGAGCCCCCGTCGCCTGCGCCCAAGCCGCCGCCGGTTCCCCCGACGGCGAAGCCCTGGCAATGGTCCATCGGCGTCGGCGCCGACGCGTTCGCGACCGCGAAGGTGGGCGTCGTGCTCACGACGCCCATCTCGCTCGAGGTCGCGCGCGACATCGGCTTCCGGCTGAGCGTGTCGCGCGGACAGAGCGACGTCGTGCGAAACGTCCGCGGGCCGGCGGCGCGCTTCCTCTGGTCGACGGCGCGGGTCGATGTCTGCCTCGCTCGAGGTCGGGCGACGTTTGCGTTGTTGCCATGCGCCGGCTTCGAGGCCGGCTCGCTGGCTGGCCGGCCGGTCGAGGTCGATCGGCCGCGGAACAACCACCGCTTGTGGCTCGCCGCGCACCTGTCTTCGCGCCTCGCGGCCGCGCTCGGGGACTGGGTGGACCTCGAGCTCGAGGGCGGCGCCGCGCTCACGTTGACCCGCCCGGAGTTCCACGTGACCCCCGACTTCTTCCTCTACCGGCCCGCCCCGTTCGTCTTCCACGCCCGGGCCGGGCTGGTGGTGCACTTTCCGTGATCAAATCGCTCGTCGCCGGCCAAGTCCCGGTCGGAACCCGCGTGCAGCAGCCGGTGACGATCGAGCAGGACGAGAACGACGCACAGGTACGCGTCCTCGTCGATCTGCACTTCGATTTCGTGTGGCGCTCGCTGCGCCGCCTCGGGGTTCCGGATGCACAGCTCGACGACGCCGCGCAGCAGGTCTGGATCGCCGTGTCGCAGAAGCGACAGGAGGTCCGCAGCGAGACCGCACGTGCGTTCCTCTTTGCGATCGCGTTGCGCGTCGCGTCCGATGTACGCCGTTCGCTACGTCGTCGCCGCGAGGTCGACGTCGAAGATCGCGAGCCGGTCGACGAGCGCCCCGGTCCGGATGAGCTGGTCGACCACAAGCGCTCGCGTGTCATCCTCGACGAGATCCTCGATGCGATGCCCGAAGAGGTCCGTGCGGTCTTCGTGCTCTACGAGCTCGATCAGCTGAGCATGGCCGAGATCGCGGGCATCCTCGGAGTGCCGCCGGGCACGGTGGCGTCCCGGCTTCGGCGCGGACGCGAGCTCTTCGAGAACGAGATGAAGCGCGTACGTGCGCGTGAGGCTTTCCGCTCGGGAGGTTCGCGATGACGGAGCCGCGTAGGCTGCTCGACGAAGCCAGTGGATTGGATCGCGCCGTCCTCGAGTCGGCCGCCGATGATGCGCCCTCCCCTGCGCGGCGCCGCCGAGTCGTGGCTGCGCTCGGCCTCACCTCGGTGGCCGTGTCTTCGTCGGCAGCCGCCGCGGGAGGAGTCGCGTCGTGGAAGATCGCCATCGGGATCGCGGCCGTCACGAGCCTCGGTGTGGGCGGAGCCATCGTTCGCGCCCAGCATTCGCCGGCTGACGAGCCGCGCACGGTGCCCGTCGTCGTGGCGACCGCGCGCCCGGTGCCGAGCGCGTCCGCGATGCCGAGCGCGGCGCCGATCGCCCCTATCGTTTCGGCGGCGCCGATGCCTCAGGTCGAGGCCCCGCCCTCCCCTGTCGTCGTTACCGCGAGACCAGCACCACGGAGGATGGTCCGCGAGACGGCGGAGATCGCGTCCGACGCGACTCCGTCGATCGCGCGTGAGATCGCGTTGATCGATCGGGCTCGCGCCTCGATCGCGAAGGGCGCCCCGAAGAGCGCGCTCGCGACGCTCGACGAATACGACGTCACCTGCCCGGCAGGAACGCTGTCACTCGAAGCGTCGGTGCTGCGCATCGAGGCCCTCGCCGCAGCGGGGCACCACGACAGCGCGGCTGCCAGGGCGCGCTCGTTCCTCGAGCGACATCCCCGAAGCACCTACGATGCGCGGGTCCGAGCTCATCTGACGAATCGGTGATCAAAGCACCTTCTCGAGGCCAAGTAGTCATCATGAAGAAGCGGTCGATCCTCCTCGCGGTGTTCTTCCTCGCCTGTGGCGACCGAGTCTCTCTCGGCGACCACGGTACCTCCAGCGATCCGCTCTCCGCCAACGAGTCGAACGAGGGCTCGACAGAGCCCGGGTTCGCCTCCGCGGATCCCGATGCCGGTGCCGACGCCGGCAGCATCCCGGTCGGCGACATCGCCTACATCGAGGTCGACGAGACGGATATCTCACGGACGATCCGCGTCGACGCGAGTTGCCGTGTCACCGACCACACGGGCCTCGACGCCATGGGCGATCCCACCCGCTGCGCAGATCTCTTCGTGACGTCGGTCGACCCGACGTCGTACGGTTGCGGATACAGCTGCGTGCCCAACACCTGCACCGGCACGGTCCGCATTCACCTGAACGACGGCACCGACCTCGTACGCGACCTCGGTGCCGACAGGTGCTCGGTGGCGGTTCCGTCGGTCCTGACGCACAAGTGGCTGTACGCCGTCTGGTACAGCGCCGGCGGCGGGACCTGAAGATTCCTCCATCGCCCCTGCCGCCAGGACCACGAAGGCACGGGCACCGGCTTCATCGAAGGCCGGCCTGTACGCCAATGAGCTGTCACTCGTGACAGCCCATTGGCACGCTGCTACGCCGTCCAGATGGAGGACGTCGCGACCCGGCTCGCGAGGAACGTGCGGACGCTCCGCGAAGCGCGGGCGATGACGCAGGCGCAGATGGCGAAGCTCGCCGCCATCCCGCGGGCGACGTGGGCCAACATCGAGTCCGGCTCCGCCAACCCGACGCTCGCCGTGCTCGACCGCGTCGCCACTGCGTTCCAGGTCACGATCGAGGAGCTCATCGCCGCGCCCCGCTCCGAGGCGCGGCTCTACCCGAAGGCCGAGCTCGCCGTGAAGATGCGCGGCGCTGCGATGATCCGGAAGCTCTTGCCCGATCCCATCCCGGGAATGGAGATCGATCGCTTCGAGCTCCCGCCCCGCGCGAAGGTGACCGGCATCCCGCACACGCCCGGCACGCGCGAGTACCTCACCTGCGAAGCAGGCACGATCGTGCTCGTCGCCTCCGGTGAGGAGTACAGGCTCGAGGCCGGCGACGTCGTCGCGTTCCGGGGCGATCAGCGCCACTCCTACGCGAACCCGGGGACGAAGCCGGCGATCGCGTACTCCGTGGTCGTGATCGCCCGCCGCTGAGAGCGGTCCTCGTCACGCAGGAGCGCCGTAGATCGCCTGCACCTCGGGGCGAGTCTCGTGCTGCTTCGCCCAGGTGACGAGCGCGTCGGGGAGCCGGAAGCCGAGCGTGAGGATCTGCGCCACGAGCGGCGCGCTCTTCGCACGGGCCGGCATGCCGGACACCCAGAGCGCCGCCGAGAGCGTCCAGATCTCCGCCGCGCCCCACGCGTCGCCCGCGAGGATGGGACGCGTCGCTTTCGCCGCCACCCAGTCGATCGCGGTCTGAGCCCGCCTCATCCGCTCGGAGAGCACCGCGTCCCAGCTCGGATCCCTCCGGAGCTCCCAGTTTCGCGTCCCCATGTCGACGAGCGCGTTCATCGCCACGTCGATCGCGGTCGTGATCGACAGCGCCTCGTGAGCAGGCTCCGCCCCACGCGGCCAGAGCGCCGGTCGATCCGGATAGGCCAGGTCGAGATACTGCGCGATCGCGCACGAATCTCCGAGCGCGCGCCCTTCGTCGACGAGGACCGGCATCGTGCGGAGCGGCGTGAGGCGATGCGCGTCGGCGAGGTGTGCCGCGTCGGCGCGAGCGTCACGGAGCTCGACGTCCAGCCCCTTGTGCGCGAGCGCGAGCCGCGTCCGGCGGGAGAAGACCGATGTGGAGAATTGATAGAGGACGCGCATTGGTAGATCCTACTTTCCTTCCCGCCAGAGGGCGGGCGTTAGAGCAAGACCCCCTTTCAAACCGTGCGTGCGGAT
>MKVQ01000044.1 GCA_001899635.1 Myxococcales bacterium 68-20
TGGGAGAGTAGGACGCCGCCGGGATTTTTCCCACGAAGCCCAGAAGACCGCGCTCAGCGCGACTTCTGGGCTTTCGCCATTTTGTTTCTCGCCTTCCGGGCTCGGCCAGCGCCGCGCGGTCGCCCGGTCGTTTCCGTTGGCTCGGCCTGCCGGGGTTCGTCCTCGCCGCGTCCGGCCCACGGGACCCCTTGCGGGGGTTGGTTTCGTCCTTTCCGCCGGGCGTGGCGGTGCCGCATATCGGCTTGCGCGTACGCGGTCCCTCGGCTCGTTGCCTCTCCGAACGGCTTCTGGGCTCGGCGTCGCCGTCGATGCCGCTGGCGCGTCGCCTCGTCTTCCGGGCGTGATGACTCGACCACGTTGGCGCGCTCTCGCCCGCTCGAACGATGGACCGATCTCACCTCCCGGGTCTCCCGGTTGAAGCGGGGCGGCCGGTAGGACCCGAGCTCGGAACGATGGACCGGGGCCTAGATCGGGCTCACGTCCCGGGTCACCCGGCCGGAGCGGGGCTCCTGCTGGGAAGGACGGTCGAAACGGCGGACCGGGGCCTGGATCGATCTCGTGTCCCGAGTCACGCAGTTGAAGCCGGGCACCCGGTAGGACGCGCGTTCGCGGAGGGGCGAATCGTGGTCTCGTCACCTGGTCGGCGCCCTCGCGGGGGACGCTCCCGGAGACCCGACGCTCGCTCCGGCGCTCCGTTCGATGGGCCGAAGACGCCGTAGAACGTGAGGATCCCGCGTCGTGGAGAACTGTCGCTCGGCCGGACCCGGCGGGGTATCCTGCCAGTCATGAAGCGGCTCACGATCAGTGGCGAAGCGTGTCTCGAGACCCTCGCGCTCCTCATCGCGATGGCGTGGGCGGATGGTCATCTCGACGATCAGGAGAAGGACGGTGTTCGCGCGGCAGCGAGCGTGTTCAACCTCACGAAGGAGCTCCGCGAGCGTCTCGATCAGCTCCTCCAGACGCCGATGTCGCTCGACGAGCTCCTCGTCGACGAGCTGAGCGCGCGGGACAAGGCGTTTGCATTCGTCGCGGCGGCGTGGCTCGCCGGTGTCGATGACGACGTTCACGCAAAGGAAGAGGAGCTGCTCGGCAAGCTCGCCGGTCTGCTCGGCTTCACCGACGACCGTCGTAACGAGCTCAGCGCTGTGGCTCGTGACCTCGAGCCGCTCCGGAAGGACGGCAAGTCGTGGGCGAACGAGATCGTCGCGCTCTTCAAGGCGATCCCGTCCCGTCTCGAGGGCGACGGGACCGAGACCTTCGAAGTCGCGTTCGAGTAACGCGAGCATCGCGCGATCGAGGCGGAGCGAGACCTTCGAGGTCGCGCTCGAGCAGCGCGATCGAAGGCCTGGGCGCTCAGGTTCGCCCGAGGTCGCGTTCGCGTAACGCGAGCATCGCGCGATCGAGGCGGAGCGAGACCTTCGAGGTCGCGCTCGAGCAGCGCGATCGAAGACTTGGGAGGTCAGCTTCGTGCCTCCGTGCTCGCCTGTGTGCGGCTCGAGGCGTCGCGGGGTTCGGAGCTCATCTGCCGCAGTCCGGCGAGCCGTCGGGCCTGGGCAGAAAGCGGCGGGCGCGCTCGTACGGAATGATTGGTCCCGGCGCCTCAAGCGTTACCATGGGGCCCGATGATGCGAGCCCCGCCTCGACCGCCGGAGCCTCCGTCGACGACGCGGGGCGACGCCGAGCTCAGAGGAGCCGGACCAGGACCTCATGGTCTTCGCCTCGCGGATCCTGCGGGGCCCCCGGCGCGGGCGGTCTCCATCTCGATGGTCAGGAGGCTGACGCGACGCTTCGAGGGCCGTGCGTCGCGTGCACTCGCGGTCGGCGGCGGCGTCTTCGTCGTGCTCGTCGTCCTCGGCGCCCTGTCGTTCGGGCCGATCGTCCGGAGCCGCATCGCGAGCGAAGGCGAGCGGCGCAAGCTCGACATCGAGGTCGGCAGTGTGCGGCCGGGCTTCTTCGCGGTCTCGCTCCGCGAGGTTCGCGTTCGACCGCGAGGGGGTCCCGGTCTCGAGGCCCGTCTCGACAACGTGCGTGTCGAGCTCAGTGCCGGCTTCTCGGTGCGCGAGGTTCAGGCGAGGGGAGGCGGGATCGTCGTCGAAGGAGAGCCCGAAGAAGTCGCCGAGCGGCTGCGTGAGCTCCGCCGATCGACGGACGGAAAGGATCCCGCGACGCCTGCGGCCGGTGGCTCGAAGACGGCGCTGAGCGTGGAGGAGCTCTCGTTGTCGTGGAAGCTCCCGTCCGGCGGCGAGCTCACCGGCTCCGGGATCCGGGCCTCGCGCGACACGAACGCGATCAAGCTCGGCTGTGGGAAATGCGCCGCGAGCCATCGTCACTCCACGCTCGAGGTGACTGGAGCCGCTGTCGAGCTCGCGCCCGACGGCGGGCCTCGTCGAGCCACCGCCAGCACGCTGGCGATCACGCACGAGGCGCCACGCACTGTCGCCGCGCCCCAGGCGACGACGCCGGCCTCGGCCGACCCCGCGCCGCCGCCGCTGCCCGCGCTCACGAAGCGCGGGACGAAGCCGGCCGCGAAGCTCGCGAAGGCCGTCGTCCCGGCGATGCCCGCTCCGCCCGACGAGCCCGTGCTCCCGCTGCCCGATCTGCATGCGCTTCGTGCACGGATCGCCGCGGCGGTTGCTGCGTTCGCCCCGCGCATTCCCGACGGCGGAGCGGTGGAGATCGGAGGCCTCTCCGCGAAGGTCGACGTCGGCGGCGAGCCGATGGCGTTCGGCCCCGGCGCGTTCACGCTCACCCGGCGCGGGGAGCGGATTCATCTCGGGTTCGAGAGCGCGCAGCCCGCCGAAGGCGCCGCGCCCGGGGGGACGCCGCTCTCGATCGACGCCGATCTGCCTGTCGCGGGCGGTGAGATGACGGCGCGCCTCGCCGGCGGCCCGGTCTCGCTCGCCGTGCTGGGCGTGAAGGAGGGGATGAAGGGCCTCACCGACGTCACGCGCGGCACCGTCTCGGGCAAGGGGCAGCTCGTGCTCTCGGAGGCTGCGGACGCGCTCACGTTCGACGGTAGCGTCAGCCTTCGCTCGATCTCCATGAAGCAGCCGCGGATCTCTCCCGAGCCGCTTCGCGGGATCGACTTCTCCCTGTCGGCGCGCGGAGTCCTCGACGATCGGGGCAAGCTCCGGGTCGACGATGCGCAGCTCGACATGGGCGCACTCCACCTCCGAACCCACGGGACGGTGGAAGAGTCACCGGAGCACTTCGCGGTATCCCTCTCGATCGACGTCGCTCCCGCGGCATGCCAGGCGCTGCTCGACAGCGCTCCGCAGGGCCTGCTTCCCGTCGTCCGAGCCGCCCGGATGGGAGGGACGTTCGGCGCGAGCGTCGATCTGTCCTTCGATACGCGCACGATCGAGAAGCTCGCGCTCGACTATCGCATCAGCGATCAGTGCCGCATGCTCGAGGTGCCTCGCGATCTCTCTCGCGACCGCTTCGAAGGCGCGTTCACCTACCGGACCTACAAGCCCGACGGGACGATCGGGGAGACGGTCACCGGGCCGGGCAGCACGAGCTGGACGGCGCTCGACGACATCAGCCCGTTCATGGTCGCCGCGGTCCTCACGACCGAGGACGGGGCCTTCTACCGGCACAAGGGCTTCAACCACGCGGCGATTCGCTCGAGCGTTCAGGCGAACCTGAAGGCTCGGCGGTTCGTACGCGGGGCGAGCACCATCACGATGCAGCTCGCGAAGAACCTCTTCCTCGCGCGCGACAAGGCGCTCTCGCGAAAGATCGAGGAGGTGATTCTCACCGACTACCTCGAGCAGGTCTTCCGCAAGGAGGACATGATGGAGCTCTACCTCAACATCGTCGAGTTCGGGCCCGACGTGTACGGGATCACTCAGGCCGCGGAGTACTACTTCGGCCGCAAGCCGGAGGAGCTCCATCTCGCCGAGTGTTTCTTCCTCGCGTCGCTCCTCCCGTCGCCGATCCGCTACGGGAAGCTGCGCGACAAGGGCGAGGTCTCGGAGACGTGGATGCGCCATCTGAAGGCGTTGATGGAGATCTCCGCGAAGAACGGGAAGATCACGCAGGCCGAGCTCGAGGAAGGACTGAAGGAGCCGGTCGTGTTCGTACGTCCCGGCGACCCGAGGCCAGAGCCGCGCAAGCCGGTGACGTCCACGCGCCACGATCCGAGCGACGACGACGCGGTCTGGCGTCCGCTCGACTGAGCGCCGCCGACTAGGGGCCCGCGCTGGTGGTCACTTCTTTCCCAGCGCGCGCAGCGAAGCGAAGAAGCGCTTGAGGCGCTCGGCGCATTCGGTCTCGAGCACGCCGCGCGTCATCGCAAAGCGATGGTTGAGCCGGGTGTCCTGACCGACCGTGAAGAGCGTCGTGCATGCGCCCGCCTTCGGATCGTCGCAGCCCCACACCACGCGTGCGATGCGAGCGTTCACGAGGGCGCCGGCGCACATCACGCACGGCTCGAGCGTGACGAAGAGCGTGTGCCCCTCGAGACGCCACTTGCCGCGCGCTTTTGCGGCCGCGCGAATGGCGACGACCTCGGCATGCGCCGTGGGGTCGGCATCCGTTTCGCGGAGGTTGTGGCTCGAGGCCACCTTGACGCCATCCGCATCGACGAGCACGCAGCCGACCGGGACCTCACCGAGGGAAGCGGCGCGGTCCGCTTCGGCGAGCGCTTCTCGCATCCACTCGTCGTCGGTCACTCGGTTGCCCTTCAGCTCTCGGGCTTTTGATCCGTCGTGCGTGAACACGACGGATGACTCGGTCTTCGTTGCGCGCCCGGGAAGATTCGAACTTCCGACACCTGGTTCCGTAGACCAGTGCTCTATCCAGCTGAGCTACGGGCGCTCTCGCCATCGCCGCAGCGATGATCGAAGGAGGCGCACCATACTTCCAGCGCAGGCCATGTCAACGGGAGTGTTTGCTCGACCCCAAAAATTCTCGTTGGGCCGCACGCCGAGCACCGCGGGCATCGGCGCGAGGCCCCATTTTCAGCGCGGGCCGCAGGCCAACCACCGCGGGCCATCGGGGCGCGAGCGCAACCTTGAACACGTGCCGCGGGGGCGTCGCGAGCGTCACGCGAGCGCCAAGCTCGGTGAAGACGTGGTTCCGCTCCACCCCGCCGCACCCACGGCGCGCGCTGTCTGCGGCCCGGATCTCAAGGCTCAGCTCGCTGTCGGGCGGAAGAATGATGCCAACTACGCAAAGAGTACAGACCGACGGGGTCACGCTGACTGTGCTGGCAGGCGGCGGAGGCGCGTGCGGTCCTGGTGGAGGTTCTATCTGCTCAGGATCGCTAATGTTACGAAAGTGGCATGCCCAGTGCTCTATCGCTCTGTACTGTCCCGACCGTGACTTCTCTCACTTTTGCTTGGCTTGCTGGGACAGAGCTTTGATTCCTTAGAAGACCTTCGAAGACAGAAACGGCGCGAGGTGCTGGGCTGCTCGTCGCGTCGCGCAGGACTCGATCCTCCCTTTTCGAGACCTGCCTCGTCCGAGAGACGCTCACTCCGTTCTGGAGTGAGCTGCCTTTCTTCCTTCTGCGCCGTTCTTGTCGAGCTTTCTTCCCTCGCTTGAGTTCCGGCGACTGTTCTCGCTCTGAGATGGTGCTGGCTTTCCGTGGCGCTCCCCCTCGCGGGGGTAGCGCCACGTCGCTTTTGTGCGTCAGACTTCATTGATGCGACTCGCCCGTTTCGTCATCGGCCCCGTGCTCGCTCTCGGGGTGCTCGTTTCGGGCGCGGTCGCTCGGGCCGAGACGCCGAAGGCCCTGGCGCCTCCGGCTGCGGCGGTCCCATTCGGCGGGCTTCCGTGGCTCGGCGTCTCGATGGACAACGGCGGCGACCTCGGCGTGCGCGTCGACAGCGTCGTGCGCGGCTCGCCCGCCGAGCGCGGAGGCGTTCGTGCGGGCGACCGAATCGTCGCGATCGACGGCGCTCGCGTGACGATCCCCGGACAGGTTTCGCGCTCCGTCGCGGCACACAAGGTCGGCGACACCATCACGCTCGGTCTGGAGCGGACCGGCAACGCGATCAGTGCGTCCATCGTCCTCGGCACCCGTCCGTCGAGCGACGAGCTCCTCCGGATGCACCTCGTCGGCGCCCCCGCCCCGGCTTGGAGCAACGTCACGCCGCTGTCCGGCGCGCCGGCCTCGGTCGCGGCCCTCAAGGGCAAGGTCGCGCTGATCGACTTCTGGGCCTCGTGGTGCGGCCCCTGCCGCATGATCGCGCCGCGCCTCAGCGCGCTGAAGGACCGCCTTGGCGCGCAGGGGCTCGTCGTCGTCGGCATCACGACCGACGAGGCCGAGCAGGCGGCCGTCTTCGCGGAGCGCCATCAGATGCGCTACCCGGTCGTGGTCGACAAGGATGGCGACACGAGTCGCGCCTACAGCATCACCGGGCTGCCGACGATGATCCTCGTCGACAAGAAGGGCGTGGTCCGCGACGTCTTCGTCGGGTTCGATCCCGGCGGCGACGCACGGCTCGAGGCGGCCGTTCGAAAGCTCCTCGCCGAGCCGGCTCAGCCGAGCGCGGCGCCTGTCGTGCCCGCGCCCTCCGTCCCGCGGCCCGACGGCCGCTGAGCGCGCGGCCTCGGCGCCTGCCGGTCGACCGCGCTGGTCGCAGTCGTCGCTCGTACTAGAGTGCTCTTCCGATGATGGATCGCCGTGCCGTGCTCCGGCTCACCGACGAGCTCCTGTGGGTGCTCCGTCGTGAAGGCCTCGCGATCGCGACGTCGCAGGCGATCGACGCCGTTCGTGCGCTCCGTCTCGTGGGCTTCGAGTCACGCGAGGATGTCCGTGAAGCGCTCGCGGCCGTGATCGTTCAGCGGCCAGGCGATCGCGTGCGCTTCGAGCGCGGGTTCGATGGCTTCTTCTCGCGCTCCGGCCACCGGCGAACGCTCTGGGAGCGGCTCGAAGGCAAGGGGTTCTCCGCGAGCGAGCTCGCCGCGCTTCGCGAGCTACTCGATCAGCTCGCTGCATCGGCGCCCGACGGCGCGTTGAACACGCTCCTTGGCCGGGGCGCCGATCTCGATCGACTCCTCCACCTCGCCGGCACCTCGCGTGTCCTCGAGGCGATGCAGAGCCCACTCCAGGCAGGCTTCTACACGCACCGCCTCCTCGATCGGATCGGCGCGCGCGAGGCTCGCGATGCGCTCGGAGCGCTTCGGGTTCGTCTCGTCGATGCGCTCGGAGACGAGCGAGCCTCCGCGCTCGCATCGGAGCTCGAAGCGGAGCTTGCAAAAGCCTCGGACGACGTCCGGGCGTTCGTGAGGAAGTCGCTCGACGAGCGCGAGCGTGAGCGAGAGCGCGAGGATGGGCCGCGCGATCTCCTCTCGACACCGTTCAGCTCGCTCGATGACGGGGAGGTCGAGGAGGTTCGCCGCGCCGTGCGCCGCTTCGTCCAGCGGCTCCGTGGCGGCGAGCGCGTCCGGCGCAGGCGCGCGCGCAGGGGCCGCGTCGACGCACATCGAACGTTGAGGCTCGCGCTGCGCACCGATGGCGTCCCCATCATGCTCGCGCGTCGAGCGCGACGTCGGGACAAGCCGCGACTCGTGATCCTCTGCGACGTGAGCGAGTCGGTGCGGTTCGTGGCGCGCTTTCTCCTCGAGCTCGCCTACGCGGCGCAGGAGCTCTTCTCGGGGACGCGCACGTTCGTCTTCGTGAGCGAGCTCGGCGAGACGACGCGTCTCTTCGAGGAGAGTCCTGTCGAGACGGCGCTCGCGCACGCGTATTCGGGCGCGGTCGTCCCCGTGACTCACAACTCGAACTACGGGCGCGCGCTGCGCACCTTCGAGCAGCGCGTCGTGCCCGAGCTCGATCGACGTACGACCGTCGTCGTGCTCGGTGACGGGCGCACGAACTACCTCGATCCCGCGGCCGAGGTCCTCGACGCCATCCGCGCCCGGGCGCGTGCGCTCGTGTGGCTCTGCCCCGAGCCCCGAGCCGCATGGGCGACGGGCGACAGCGCGATGCCGCGCTACGCGCCCAGGTGCACGAACGTCCTCGAGGTGCGTTCGGCGCGCGATCTCGAGGACGCCGCGCGGCTCCTCGTCTCGCTCCGCTGAGCGGGCCGCCTCCTCCGTTCGGTGAAGTCGAGCATGCATCGAATGCAGTGCCGGCAAGCCGAGCTTGGAAGCCGTTCGTTCCGGTGCGCGCTTGACGCGGGGCGTGCCGGTGAGAATCAACCTGGATATGGGTGCCTCCGAGGCCGCCACGTTCTCGGGCGTCGTCCAGCTGAGGCGGAGCCTGCACCGGATCCCCGAGCTCGCCTTCGAGGAGGAGCGCACGGCCGAGTGCGTCCTCGCGGCTCTTGCGCCGTTGGGGCTCACGACGACGTATGGTGGACGTGGCACGGGGATCGTCGCCCGACTCCGCGGGCGTGTGTCGAGCTCGCCGGTGGTCGCTCTCCGCGCCGAAATGGATGCGCTCCCCGGTCAGGAGTCGACCGGGCTGCCGTTCGCGTCGGAGCATCCCGGGCGAGTGCATTCGTGCGGGCACGACGCGCACATGGCCGTGCTCGTCGAGGCGGCGCGGCTCCTCGCTGCCGATCCACCCGAAGGAGATGTGGTCTTCATCTTCCAGCCGGCGGAGGAGCGAGGCCGCGGAGCGCGGGTCATGATCGCTGCGGGCGCCCTCGACGGGGTCCGCGCCGTCTTCGCCGGCCACGTCACTCGCCACTACAAGGTCGGCCACATCATGGTCACGGAGGGCGCCGTCACGGCGCGGTCCGATCGCTTCGTCCTGCACGTTCACGGCCGGGGTGGTCACGGTGCACGTCCACACGAGGCCGTCGACGCGGTCGTCGTCGCCGGACTGCTCATCTCGGCGCTCCAGACGCTCGTGTCGCGCGAGACGGATCCGCTCGAGCCGACCGTGGTCACGATCGGGCGCATCGTTGCCGGTATCGCGGCGAACGTGATCGCGGAAGAGGCGTTGCTCGAAGGGACGATCCGCACCACCACGCCGGCCGTCCGTGACAGCGTGCATCGTGGCATCCGGCGCATGGCCGAGGCCGCCGGCACGCTCCACAACGCAACGGTCCGCGTCGACATCATCGAGGGCAATCCGCCCGTCATCAACACCTCGCGCGAGGCGGAGATCTGCCGGCGAGCGGCCGAAGCCGTGCTCGGGCCGCGCGGCGTCGTCCCTCAGGAGCATCCGAGCATGGGCGCGGAGGACTTCTCTTTCTACCTGAACCAAGTGCCCGGTTGTTACGTGCGCTTTGGCGCGTGCGGGGAGGGGCAGAGCTACGTCCCGTTGCACAGTCCGGCGTTCACGATCGACGAGAGCGTCCTCGACATCGGCGCACGCTTCTTCGAACGCGTGGTGCGGGAAGCCCAGCAGACCTTGGGCCGAAGCCCATGATTCGCTCGTTTCATCCCTCGCCACCCACGGTCGGCGTCGAGCTCGAATGGCAGCTCGTCGATCGGTCGACCCTCGATCTGCGCGACGGGATCCTGCCGCTCGCCGAGCTGCTACCGGACGAGCGCTCGATCAAGCCGGAGATGCTCCAGACGGCGGTGGAGACCATCACACCTCCTTGTGAGAGCACGGCCATCCTCCGGCCCGGCCTCGGCGACCTCGTGACCCGGCTCGTGGACGCCGCCGCCCGCCTGGACATCGCTCTCGTCGGCGCGGGCACGCATCCATTCTGCGAGCGCCTCGTCCCCGTCACGCCCCTACCTCGCTATCTCGCCGTCGAGCGCCGCTGTGGATACCTCGCCCATACCCAGGTCGCCTACTCCCTCCAGACGCACGTGGGGATGCCATCGGCGGAGGCGGCGGTCCGCGTCATGCGCGAGGTGCGAGGCTACTTGCCCGTCCTGCTCGCGCTCTCGGCGTCGTCGCCCTTCTTCCACGGCCATCAGACCCCCTTCGGCTCGTACCGGCAGCGCATCCTCGCGGCGACCCGCAGCTGTGGAATGCCGCCCGCGTTCGAAGACTGGGGAGCGTTCCTCCAGTTCCTCGAGACGGCCGAGCGCGCGAGCGTGTTCGGCTCGTTCCGGGACATGCACTGGGACGTTCGGCTGCGCCCCGACTTCGGAACGATCGAGGTGCGCATCATGGATGCTCAGCCGACGATCGCTCGCTCCCTCGCTCTGGCCGCGCTCGTTCATGCGCTCCTCGCGTACCTCGCGGCGGCCGAGCCGTCCCATTCGAGCGCTCGGCAATTGCCGTCCTGGATCGAGGATGAAAATGCCTATCGCGCGTCGCAGGACGGAATCGAAGCGTCCCTCATCTCCGACGCCGACGGCACCGTGAAACCCGTGCGCCAGCTCGCTGAAGAGCTCTTCGAGCTCGTTGCCCCGACCGCGCGCTCGCTCGGCGAGGAGGAGGACTTCACTCGAGCGCGCGCACTGCTGACCGAGGGCCCGTCCTATCTGGAGCAGCTCGCGGTCTTTCGCCGGACCGGCTCGACGAGGGACGTGGTTCGAGAGCTCGCGAACGAGCTACTCGAGGAAGTCGGGAGAGCGCGCCTCGGCATGGAGGCCGGCTCCGAGGCGCGACGTTCGTCGCGCTACGGCTTGTAGCTCCAAGCAGGGACGAGCACGAGGTGCTCGCGCTCGGAGTCTCGCATGTCGCGGCACGATGCTCGCTAGTCGTGAAGCGAACGACATCGCGGAGGATGCACCGATGGCTCACGAGAGCGCAGAACGACCCAAGAAGAAGCCGCACCCGAAAGAGGTTCACAGCGACCTCAAAGAGGTGACCCCCGAGCGAGTGGAAGCGGTCTTCCCGCACGACCTCGACCAGACCCCACCGAGCCGAAAGGACCGGCATCCCTTGCCCGAGGGCGCGCGATCCGACCATGTCCCGCATGCGGTGCCGAGGGGCGAGAACGAGCTGAGGGGCGGAACCGATCGCGCGGAGCGACGACGCCACCGAGGAGCGGGCGGCGGGTGACTCGTCGCGGTCGCGGCGCCGGCCTGGAGCCGCGCCGCGCGCAGGACGAGAACGGGCACGAGCTCGGGCCGTGCGGCCCTGCCGGCTAGATGCCGTCGCTCGGGACGCCGACGAGCTGGAGCTTGCCCTGAAGGCGCTTGCTGATGCCGACGTTGTTCTTCGCGTCGACGATCACCGCACCCACGCCCTCGAGCGACTCGACGAGCTTCATCCCCTTCTCCGGACCGAGGATGAACACGGCGTCGTCGATCTCGTCGGCGAGCAGTGCCGTCGGAGCCCAGATCGTCACGCTCCGACAGGCCATCGCGGGTTGGCCGGTGCGCGGGTCGATGATGTGGTGATAGCGCTTGCCAGAGGCGACGTAGGCGCGCTCGTAGTCACCGGCGGTGCTGAAGGCGTGATCGGAGAGGGGGAGCGTCGCGAAGAACTTCCCCTCGGGGCCGCGCGGATCGCGGATGCCCGCTTGCCACTCCGTTCCATCGGGCTTGCGCCCTCGCGCCAGGAGATCGCCGCCTGCCTGGACGAAGAACGATGCGAGCCCCGCCTTCTCGAGCACCTTCGCCGCCATGTCGACGGCGTAGCCCTTCGCGATGCCCCCGAGGCCGATCTGCGTCTTCTCCTTGGCGAGCATCACCGTCTGCTCGTTGGCGTCGAGCTTGATGTGCCGGTAGCCGACGAAGGGGAGACGCGCCTTCACGTCCTTGTCCGAAGGCGGATGTGGATCGAGATCCTCGTCGAACTTCCAGAGCCCGTGGAGGGTGTGGAACGTGATGTCGAAGGTGCCCTCCGAGATCTCGCTCGTGTGCACCGCTTCCCGGATGACGTCGAAGGTCTCGGGGCTGACCTTCACCGCCGACTTGCCGGCGGCCGCGTTGATCCGCGTGACCTCGCTGTCACGCCAGGTCGTCATCAGCGCTTCGATGCGCTTGATCTCCTCGAGCGCGGCGTCGAAGGCCGCGCGCGTCTTCCGCGCGTCGGTCTTCGGCGTCGTGTACGCGGCGAACGCGACGTGCGTTCCCATCGCGGTGCCTTGCCCGTGAACGCGCTCGGGGACAAATGCGTGTGCCTGTGCCTTCTGGTCGGGTAGCGGCTCCTCTGCGCTGGCGAGGACGGCCTTGGCGGGATCCTCGCTTGGCACCGGCGGCGCGTTCGGCAGCGGTGGCACGCCTGCCACCGGTTGATCGCGACACGCCGCTGCCATCAGCGCGAGCAGTCCCACGAGCCAGGCCGAGCGAGTCCGCACGCGACTTTCATAGCACCAACCCGGCTCGGCTTCGTCGAATCCTGCCGGTTCCTTGCAGCGGTCCGGACGTGCTGGTAGCGGCTGGAGGGAGATGCTTTCTCCCGAGCTGTCCAAGGTCATCGACGACACGGTCGATCAGGAGCGTGTGGCCCTCGCCAAGCTCTCCAGCGACATCCACGCGAATCCCGAGCTCCGCTTCGAGGAGCACAAGGCGGCGGGCTGGATCGCGGAGCTCCTCCGGGCACGGGGCTACGAGGTCGAGCAGGGCATCGCCGGGTTGCCGACGGCGCTACGGGCAAGGAAGGGAAACGCCGACGGGCCGAAGGTCGCGATCCTCGGCGAGTACGACGCGCTGCCGGAGATCGGCCATGCGTGCGGACACAACCTCATCGCGGCGAGCGCGGTCGGCGCCTTCCTCGCGGCGGCAGCCGTCGCCCATCACACGCAAGGCGAGATCGTCTTCCTCGGCACCCCGGCGGAAGAGGGCGGGGGCGGTAAGATCAAGATGATCCAGGCCGGCGTCTTCGAGGGTCTCGATGCCGCGATGATGTTCCACCCGTTCGATCGCGACATGCTCGCCCACACCGCGCTGGCCAGCATGTGGCTCGCGATGACGTTCAAGGGCGCGCCGGCGCACGCCGCCGCGGCTCCGCACGACGGCAAGAGCGCGCTCCAGGCGTGCATGGACACGTTCCGCCTCATCGACGGCCAGCAGGTTCGGTTCCGGGACGGCGTGCGCGTGCACGGCTACGTCACGAACGGCGGCCAGGCCGTCAACATCATCCCGGAGCTCGCCGCATGCGAGTTCAGCGTGCGCGCACGCGACACCGTGGAGCTCGCGCGCGTCCGCGGGATCGTCGAGCGATGTGCGCAGGCCGCTGCGCTCGCGAGCGAGGTCACCGTCGAGATCGTCGTGCGTGAGGGGTACCGCGACATGCGGAACAACATGACGATGGCCCGAGCGTTCGGCGAGCACCTCGGATCGCTCGGCCGGAAGGCACGCGAAACCGACGACCGCGTCGGCGCCGGCAGCACGGACATGGGCGACGTCTCGCACGTCGTGCCGTCGATTCACCCGTACCTCGCCATCGTCGACGAGAACGTCGCGCTCTGTCACCAGCATGCCTTCGCCGGAGCAGCCGCGAGCGATCGCGGCTTCGACACGACGGTGCACGCCGCCAAGGCGCTCGCGCGCACCGCGGTCGAGCTCCTCGTCGACGATCAGCTGCGCTCGTCGGTGAGGGCCGAGTGGAGCGCCGAGAAGACGTGACCCCGTCGCGGCGCGAGGGACGCCGGAGCGTCCCTCAGCGCTTTCGGTCGAGCCGCGTGACCTGACGGCCGCGTCCGATGGCGACGCGTTCGAGGAGGTCGGTGAGCTTCTCGCCCTCACGCACCTTCGGCAGTCGCTCGTACGTCCCGTTCCAGAGCTCGAAGAGCACGTCTTCCTTGTCGAGGATGATCCGGTCGATCTGGGGCCAGCTGAACTTCTTCACGCGCGGGAAGCCCATCGAGAGCGAGCGCGTCTCGACGCCGTCGCGCGTCACGACGACTCCGCGCAGGCCCGAGCGGATGAACGTCGCGATCGCCGCGAGGACGATGACGAAGACGAGCGGCGTGCGGTTCTCCGCGACGATGAAGCGGTAGAGGGCCGTGTTGCTCGAGCCCGTGTGCGCGAGAAGCGCGGCACCACCGACGGCAGCGCCGAACCCGAGGAACAGAAGCGACGGGAGCCGCTGCCAGATCGGCGGCCCGAACACGAACCGCTCGTCGGGGTTCGGGTTGTAGGCCATCTCGAAGCGCGCGACGGTTCCGTTGACCTCCGTGATGGAGGGGCGGTCGCCGTCGTCGGCGCTCTCGATCATTCCGGGGAGCTCGGGCTGCGAATGCGACTGGGCCATGGGAGCGAGCATCACAGCCATCGACACGCGGCGAGGGCCGAGCTTGGTAGATTTTCGTGACGTCCGGCGCGGAGGGCCGAGGGCCCTACCGCGTCGTCATTCTAGCGTGTCTTTCCCCTTCGCGCGCTTGTACTCGCGGAGCGCGGCGACCTCGGAACGGGAGGGGTTGATCACGAGCAGGCCGTGATCGGCATCGAGCAGTGCGACGTCGCCGTCGGCTGCCCACTTGAACAGGCCCTCGACCCCGACCATTGCGGGGACGCCGAGGAGGCGGAGGAGCGAGCGCGTCCGCGGCCCGGTCGCGCGGTCGGTGAGGGCGACGCCCACCGGGTGCGCACGCGCCGAGATGAGGAGATCGAACACGCTGAGCCCATCGCCGACGAGGATCCCCTTCTGCGGGAGCTCGGCGCGCTTGTCTGCCTGTGCGAGCATCACCAGCGCATCGCAGAGGTCTTCGATGTCGCGAGCGCGCTCCTCGAGGAAGGCGTCGCGCGTGATCGAGGCGGCGGTGCGGGTGACTTCGCGCGCGACCCGACCGAGCGCGACCGCGATGCCCTGGCCCTCGGCGACGAGCTCGTCCGCACGCTCGCGGAAGCGCGCATCGCCGAGGATGTCGACATAGGTGGCGAGGAAACCGGCCTGATCGCCCAGGCGCATCGCCCGCGCGCGCTCCGACAAGCCACGCATGGCCTTGTCGGCGACGTCGAACGCGCCGCGGAGGAGCTTCTGCTCTTCCTTCACGTCACGCGTCTGCGTCGAATCGTTCGGGCGGCCGCTGGACGGGCGCCGGAGCGCGGCGATCGCGCCGATCGCGCGCCCGGCGATGAACGGCCGGCCGGTGAGCGTGACCTTGCGCGTGCCCCCGCCGGCCTTGCGCGGGGAAGGAGCGTGTTTCTCGCGCTCGGCGTCGATGAGCTCGGCGTGGCGTATGCCCGCGGCGATGATCGCGCCGAGCGCGGCGAGGAGCTCGAGGTCACGCTCCTCGAACTGACCGCGTCCAGGGACGTCCTTGCGCTGGATCACGAGCGCGCCGAGCGGCCCCACCTTCCCGCGAATGGGTACGGACAGGAAGATCGGGAACCGCTCCTCTCCGAGATCCGCGAAGTGCTTGTAGGCTCGATGCGAGCCCGCGTTGTCGCTCGTGACCGGGCGCAGGTATTCGACCGCCTCGCCCGTCATGCCTTCGCCGATCGCGAGACGGACCTGCCCCAGCGCCTCGGGCGTGAAGCCGACGTTTCCGCGCATGACGAGCTCGTTGCCGCAGCCCTCGACGAGGTAGAGCGAGCAGACGTCGGCGTCGAAGATGGCGGCAATCCGCGCCGGAGCTTCGTCGAGCAGGGAGACGAGAGGCATCGGCTTCGCCGCAAACGCGACGAAGTCGAGGACGCCGTCGAGGCGCTTGTTGCCTCGATCGTGGACCGTCGCACGGCCGCCGCGGATCGTAGCGGCTACGGTGGCAGCGCTCGACTCGGAGACGGTGCGGGAGTTGGGCGGTGACATGGGCTCGTGGGCGAACAGGGAAACGCTGGACCTTCATCCCGCGTCGGAGGCCGCCGGCTGCCGACCCCAGGAGGTCAGCCGGCGGGGGGCACGTGTCGAGGTCATCACGATCCTCGCCGAACGTCTCCGCGTTGTCGAGCGACGCTGCCTCGGAGTATAGGTCTCCACCAGCATGTCAGCAGCAGCCGAGCTCGACTTTCCCTCCGAAGCATGGGTTCTTGCATACAGGGACGCCATCAACGCAAACCCCGAGTATGCGAAGGCCGGCAAGGACTGGACGCACGGCGTCGTCGCGATGGTCGTGAAGGCGGAGCCCTCGCTCGGGATCGACGAGGACCTCGCGATGTGGCTGGACGTCCACGAGGGGCGCTGCCGTGATTGCAAGCTCCTCCCCGCCAAAGAAGCGGAGAGCGCGGCACCCTTCGTCGTGGTCGCCAGCTACGCGCAGTGGCAGCAGGTCATCAAGAAGGAAATCGATCCGACCAAGGCGCTGATGCAGGGGAAGTTGAAGCTGACCAAGGGCCACATGCCCACGATGGTGAAGCACGTCAACGCCTCGAAGCAGCTCGTCGAGTCGACCTCGCGCGTCCCGACGAAGTTCCGCGGGCAGTAGCCGAGCTGCTCGGAGCCCCGAGCACAGCGGCATTCACGATCTGGAGATGGTCGCTTCGGCGATTGGTCGTCGTGATCGCGCGGGCGGTGGACGTGCCCTCTTGACCCCACGAGTGCCCCCCTCGATAGTACGCGCATGACCACTTCCGCCCCGCTCGTTCTCGTCGCGGATGACGAGCCCTCGATGTTGGAGCTCGTTGCTCGTCACCTCCGTACGATGAGCGACCCGAAGCTCGAGGTCATCCAGGCCTCGGATGGCGAGGAGGCCTGGCGGCTCGCGCAGGAGCATCTGCCCGATCTCGTCGTGCTCGACGTGATGATGCCCGGCATGAGCGGCTGGGAAGTGTGCCGCAAGATCCGTGAGGACATCGCGCTCGCGCACACCGGCGTCGTCATGCTCACGGGGATCGGCGAGAACCTGAACCAGATGACGAGCCCGCTCTACGGCGCGGACGCGTACATCGACAAGCCGTTCGAGTTCGAAGATTTCGACGACAAGGTCCGCGACACGCTGAGGTCGCGTGAAGCCCAGCGCCTCGGGGTCGTTCGTCCGTCGATCAATGGCGCGGCCGGCGCGGCAAAGCCTGCCGAGGTCACGGGCGTCGCCGCCGAGGTGTCGAAGCCCGTCGCGAAGGTCGCGAAGGTCGCAAAGACGAAGGTCAAGGCGACGGCCAAGCCGGTCGCGAAGGCCGCGAAGAAGGTGGCAAAGAAGGTCGCGAAGAAGGTCGCGAAGAAGGTCGCGAAGGCAGCCACCAAGGTGGCGAAGGCCGCGACCAAGGTCGCGAAGAAGCCCGCCGCGAAGAAGCCGACTGCGAAGAAGGCTGCGAAGAAGCCCGTCGCGAAGAAGGCTGCGAAGAAGCCCGTCGCGAAGAAGGCTGCGAAGAAGCCCGTCGCGAAGAAGGCCGCGAAGAAGGCCGCGAAGAAGCGCTGATCCGCCGGCCTCGGCGTTTCCACTGAGAACCGCGCCTACCTCGGAAGGAAACACGCCTCGTCACTGACGGGGCTCGCGGCGAACACGCGATCGACGCTCGCTCGAGTCGCGGCGGGCGGTTGGTGTGTCGGCGGACTCTTCGTCGGCCCGCCGTCATGCCTCGCGAGGTCGTTAGCCGAGGTTAACGACCTGCTGGGGGCAGCAACGGCGTCTCGGTAAACCGTCCGTTCGATGGCGGCGCTTTCGTTGAACGCGCCTGCCTCGAGAACGGCGTCTCGCTCGGCGGTGGGCGCGTGCTCGAAGATCGAAGATCGGGCACCCGCGAACGTTTGATTGACTCGTCGACCGGACTCGGGCTCCATGGATGGGCTCATGCGAGCCGTCGCCTCGACGTCGATTTTCGTGTTCGCGATCGGGATGGCTGCGCTGGGCTGCAAGAAGTCCGAGGCGGCGACGATGCAGAGCCAGGAGCTGTTCAACGGCGCCTGCGCACGTTGTCACGGCCAGAACGGCGCCGGCGGTGAGCCGTCGTTCGAGGGCGGGACGGCTCCACGCAACTTCCGCGATCACGACTTCCAGCTCTCACGTACCGACGAGCAGCTGAAGATGACGATCCGGAACGGCAAGGGCACCGGCATGCCCCCGTTCGGCCCCGCCTTCGACGACGCCCAGCTCGCTGCACTCGTCGCACAGATCCGAAGCTTCGACCCGGAAGGGAAGTGATCGATGGACACGGCTCGCATCAAGCGTCTCTTCGTGCGTGTGGTCGCCGGCATCGGCGCGACGGTCGTCTTGCTGATCACGGCAGTGATCGTGAAGTTCTACGTGCTGTCGCCGAAGTCCCGACCGGCGCCCGTGATGGCGGCGCCGACGACCGCGGAGGCGATCGAACGTGGGCGCTATCTGGCGACCCACGTCGCCGCGTGCGTCGCCTGCCACTCGGAGGTCGATGAGTCGATCCCCGGCGAGCCGATCGTGGCCGGCAAGCTCGGCGCGGGCCGTGACTTCGGCGATATCGGCGGCCCGGTCCACATCCGCGCAGGGAACATCTCCTCCGACAGCGCGACCGGCCTCGGCGGCTGGACCGACGGCGAGATCGCCCGCGCGATCCGGGAAGGCGTGAGCAAGGACGGACGCAACCTCTTCCCGCAGATGCCGTACGGGACCTATCGGGAGACGCTCAGCGACGGCGAGATCCTCGACATCATCGCGTACCTCCGCACGATCAAGCCGGTGTCGAACGATCCCGGCAAGACCTCGGTCGGCTTCCCGGTCTCGATGTTCGTCCGCGCGGCGCCGCAGCCGCTCGAGACGCCTGCGCCGCCGGCGCCGTCTCCCTCGGACAAGCTCGCGCGCGGAAAGTGGCTCCTGCGCACCGGCTCCTGCTTCGACTGCCACGACTCGGTCAACGAGAAGATGCAGAAGATCGAGGGCAAGGCGCTCGCGGGCGGCATGAAGTTCCCGCTCCCGAACGACAAGGGCTATGCGATCGCTCCGAACATCACGAGCGACAAGGCCACAGGCATCGGCGCCTACTCCGACGAGGACATCCGGCGCGCGCTCGAAGAGGGCAAGGGCAAGGACGGCCGCAACCTCTACGTGATGCCCTGGTCGTACTACAAGGGCATGACCAAAGAGGACAAGGACGCGCTGATCGCTGCGCTCCGCGAGGCTCCCCCGGTCACGAACATCGTCCCGTCGTCGAGCGTCAAGCAGTGAGGTCCGGCGCCCGGTCGGGGGTCTGACGACCGAGGGCCTTCACAGCCTCGCCCAACTGCGCGATCCACACGTCGCGGGCGCCGACGACGAAGCGCTCGCGGCGCCCGTCGGCGAAGTGAACGAGCAGCCCGTTCGGGACGATCCCGAGCGTGCGTGAGGCCTCGACGTGTCGAACCCATCCCAGCGGATACGACTCGTCGTGTGTCTGCACGTTGAAGGCATGCGACCGGAACCGCAGCCTCCGATCGGTGAGGAACAGTTTACCTCCGACGCTCTCGAGACCTTTGAAATGGTTCGCGGGCCCGAAGTGGAGGATGGTCTCGCCGGCATCGAACCCCTCTGCGATCGGATCGAGCCGCGGCGCCGCGGGCAGCGCCGTCCTCAATCCGAGCAGGCGCTTCGTCGCGATGCCGAATGCGAACGCGGCAAAGAAGCCGCCGTGGAAGCCGTAGTAGCCGCTCTTCGTGCAGAGCCCGATCGCGATGCCGGCTGCGACGCCGAACGCGGCCGCTCCGAGCAGGATCCAGCGCAGTTTCTTCATCTCGTTTCCGGGCAAGCTCGTCTCCACTCTCGATGGAGCCTCGAAGGTCGGCGCTGTCGCACGATTTCAGCCGGGGCGCGCGGCCCACGATCGGGCGCGGAGCGGAGCACTTTTCTGCGTTGCGCGCTAGAATAGTTCGTGTACGAAAGATTCTGCCTGCCGTTCACCGCTCACTGAGGAGCTCGAGATGCCCAGCCCGTTCCGCGAAGAGCACGATCAGTTCAGGAACACCGTTCGTCAGTTCGCGCAGAAGGAGCTCGCGCCCTTCGCCGACGAATGGGAGAAGGCAGAGATCTTCCCGAACGAGGTCTTCAAGCGCGCTGGCGAGCTCGGTCTCTTCAGCGCCCACTACCCGGAGGAGCACGGGGGAGCGGGCGGCGACTACTGGTTCAGCGTCGCGAAGGCCGAAGAGCTCCCGAAGGGGTACTCGGCGGGCGTGGCGATGGGCCTCCTCGTCCAGAGCGACATGGCGACACCGGTCATCAGCGACCTCGGTACGAAGGAGCAGATCGAGGAGTTCCTCAAGCCCGCGCTCCGAGGCGAGAAGATCGTCGCGCTCGGCGTGAGCGAGCCGAACGCCGGCAGTGACGTCGCGGGCATCCAGACCATCGCGAAGCGGGACGGCGACGACTACGTCATCAACGGCGCGAAGACGTACATCACGAACGGCTGCCGCGCGGACTTCGTCACGCTCCTCGCGAAGACGAACCCGGAGGCCGGCGCGCACGGCTGCAGCTTCTTCCTCGTGCCGACGGAGACGAAGGGCTTCAGCGTCTCGAAGAAGCTGAAGAAGGTCGGGAACCACGCGAGCGACACCGCGGAGCTCGCGTTCGAGGACATGCGCATCCCGAAGCGCTACCTCCTCGGCGAAGAGAATCAGGGCTTCATGTACCTGATGCAGAACTTCCAGACGGAGCGTCTCATCGCCTGCATCAGCGGCTGCGCCGGGTTCGAGCTAGCGCTCGAGGAGTCGATCGCGTTCGGTCGCGAGCGAAAGGCGTTCGGCAAGCCGATCATCAAGCGCGAGTACTGGCAGCACAAGTTCGTCGACCTCTACGCGAAGCTCGAGGCGGCGAAGGCCCTCAGCTACAAGGCGTGCGACGCGTACAACGAAGAGCGGTACGTGAAGAAGACGCCGATCAGCTTCGAGACGGTGAAGCTGATCAGCATGGCGAAGATCTTCGTCGCCGAGGTGGGCTCCGAGATCATGGACCAGTGCCTCCAGTTCCACGGCGGCGCCGGCTACATCGAGGAGTACCGGATCGGCCGTGCATGGCGCGATCAGCGCCTCCTCCGCATCGGCGGCGGAACGACAGAGACGATGCGCTACTACGTCGCGAAGCTGATGGGGCTCTGACCGAGCGCCCGCGCGCAGGGGCTCTCCGTCGGCGCGACGCGAGCCGCTTCACCGAGCGAGGATGCCGCGATCGGTACGGGGCTCAGGCGGCGCGGAGCTTCTCGCTCTGGCTCATGTGAAAGAAGCGGCGCAGCTCGTCGCGGAGCTCCCCGTACCGCGCGCGAGCGATGAACTCGCGTTCGAGCCGCCCGGTGAAGCGGCGCGCACGATCGTTGGCGACGCGATAGCGTTCCCCTTCGATCGTGTCGGCGCCGTGGATGAAGGCGACGCTCTCGTAGAGTCGCCCTCGGAGTCGCCGGCTCGTCGTCTCGTCGAAGCCGTCGACCGAAGCCGCGAGCACGACATACTTGTCGACCTCTGCTTGCAGCTCGAGCTCGAGCTGCGTCGTCTCGCGCTCGCGAGAGGCGCGATCGGCGATGTAGACGAAGTGGCTGACGCCCTCGATGATCTGACAGATCGGATCGAGGTCTTCTCCGCTCTCGCCGAGCTTTGGCAGATGGAGGCGCAGCTCGAGGCCGTCCGACGTCTGGCGTACGAGCAGGCCCTCGCGCTCGCCTTCGCCCGCGTGCGCGACGAACTCGTCGACGCCGGCGGAGCGATCGAGCCGGTAGAGGTTCTCGAGGCCGCGCTGGATCCGACTGGCGAGCGCTATCTCACGCACGAGGAGTGCGCCGTTTCCCTCGAGCGCGCGCGTCGAGGTCTGCTTGGTCACGAGAGGACGCGTCCGCCTCCTCGCGGCGCCACGAAGCCGTGCGAGCTGAGCGCATCGGCGAGCTTCTCGTTCCGCGTCTTCAGCCAGCGCTCGTAGAGCTTGAGGAGCCCACGGGAGGTGGCGACGCCGCCGGCGATCGTCGCGTTCGCGACCTCGCCGATGACTTCGACGAAGGAGGCGAACCCTGCGGAGAGCTCGGCGAAGATATCGAGCTTGCTCTCCTCGGTCGGGCGGCCGGGTGTGCGGATCATGGACCCCGCGTTCTCGTACGCGGTGCGGCCGATGCCGATCAGATAGGAGGTGTCGACCCCACGCGCCTCGAAGTGGTCGGCGAAGAACCCGGACGAATAGAGGACGCCGTCGCCGAGAGTGCGGAGCCGCTCGAAGCGCTCCCCGCGCTCGGGGGTGTGGAGCGCCTCGTCGAGGAGAAGGGTGAGCGGACGGTCGAGCGTCCGCTCGACGGGGCTGCCAGGCTTGGCGAGGTCGGCGAGGAGCGCGACGACGTACGAGCGCGCACCATCGGAAGCGCTGACGCCGCGAGCCTTCATCGCGTCGTCGACGGCCTCCTCGAAGAAGTCCGATACCGAAGCAGTGGCGACAATCGACATCTTGCAGCTCCTGAACGACAAACGGTCGGTTCCGAGTCGCCTTCAGTCGAGCTTCGATCTCGGGACGAAGCTCCGGCGGCCTATCTCTAGGTCTATCCAACGGCGAGGCACCGGGCAATTAACGCTGGAAGCTCGCGCAGATAGGCGCGCCATTGAGGCAGCAGTCCACAGCGGTGAGTGCCAGCCTGCCGCGCGCTCGCGGGGGCGGCGCCCGGTCCGGGCATCAAGTGCGCGTAATTTTGTACAAATACGTCGAAGCGCGCGCGGCTGTCGAACTGCACCGCCGCCCCTTGACGCCCTGGGGGTCGCGGTTAGATTGCGCGGCGCCCGTTAGCACTCGTCCCAGGTGAGTGCTAACAATCGGCCCGCGCACTGCGCGGAGCAGCCGACCGGCAGCGTCCCGCGCCCGCGAGACACCGCGGGTGCCATCCCACAAGCGAGGAAGAAGACCATGAACATCCGTCCCCTGCAGGACCGCGTGATCCTCAAGCGTCTGAAGGAAGAGGAGAAGACCAAGGGCGGGATCATCATCCCCGACACGGCGAAGGAGAAGCCGATCGAGGGTGAGGTCGTCGCGGTCGGTAACGGCAAGGTCCTCGAGGACGGCACGGTCAAGAAGCTCGACGTGAAGGTCGGCGACCGCGTCCTCTTCGGCAAGTACAGCGGCACCGAGGTCAAGCTCGACGGCGAGGAGCGCCTCATCGTTCGCGAGGACGACATCCTCGCGGTCCTCGAGAAGTGATCGAGCGCTCGCCCGAGGAGCCAGCAGCTCCCTCGAGCGAGATGTGACTGACGCGTCACCGCGCGTCCCACCAGCTTTCAGCAAAGTTCAGAGGTACGAACATGGCAGCCAAGGAAATCGTCTACACCGAGTCCGCTCGCAACCTGATCCTCTCGGGCGTCAACGCGCTCGCCGACGCGGTCAAGGTCACCCTCGGACCGAAGGGCCGCAACGTCGTCATCGAGAAGAGCTTCGGCTCGCCGACGGTGACGAAGGACGGCGTCACGGTCGCGAAGGAGATCGAGCTCGAGAACCGCTTCGAGAACATGGGCGCGCAGATGGTCCGTGAGGTCGCCTCGAAGACGAGCGACGTCGCGGGCGACGGCACGACGACGGCGACGGTGCTCGCGCAGGCGATCTACCGCGAGGGCTCGAAGCTCGTCGCGGCGGGGCACAACCCGATGGAGATCAAGCGCGGCGTCGACAAGGCGGTCGAGACCCTCACCGCGACGCTGAAGAGCATGGCGAAGCAGACCAAGGATCCGAAGGAGATCGCTCAGGTCGGCACCATCAGCGCCAACGGCGACAAGGAGATCGGCGAGAAGCTTGCCCAGGCCATGGAGAAGGTCGGCAAGGAAGGCGTCATCACCGTCGAGGAGAGCAAGACGGCGGAGACGGTCCTCGAGGTCGTCGAGGGTATGCAGTTCGATCGCGGCTACCTCTCGCCGTACTTCGTCACGGATCCGGAGCGCATGGAGGCCGTCCTCGAGGACGCGTACCTCCTCATCTCCGAGAAGAAGATCTCCAACATGAAGGATCTTCTCCCGGTGCTCGAGGCGATCGCCCGCAGCCAGAAGCCCCTCCTCATCATCGCCGAGGACATCGAGGGCGAGGCGCTCGCGACGCTCGTCGTCAACAAGCTCCGTGGCACGCTGCACTGCGCCGCCGTCAAGGCGCCGGGCTTCGGTGATCGCCGCAAGGAGATGCTCAAGGACATCGCGGTCCTCACGGGCGGTCAGGTCATCGCCGAGGAGCTCGGCCTCAAGCTCGAGAACGTCACGATCTCCGACCTCGGCCGCGCCAAGCGCGTCGCGCTCGACAAGGACAACACCACGATCGTCGACGGCGCGGGCGACAAGGAGAAGATCAAGGGCCGCATCGCGGAGATCCGCGGCCAGATCGAGAACACCACGTCCGACTACGATCGCGAGAAGCTCCAGGAGCGCCTCGCGAAGCTCGTCGGCGGCGTCGCGGTCATCAAGGTCGGCGCTGCGACCGAGACCGAGATGAAGGAGAAGAAGGCCCGCGTCGAAGACGCCCTCCACGCCACCCGCGCGGCGGTCGAGGAAGGCATCGTCCCCGGCGGCGGCGTCGCGCTCATCCGCGCCCAGTCGTCGCTCGAGTCGCTCAAGCTCGATGACGAGCAGCGCTTCGGCGTCTCGATCATCCGCCGCGCGATCGAGGAGCCCCTCCGCCAGATCGTTCAGAACGCCGGCCTCGAGGGCGCGATCGTCGTGAACAAGGTCAAGGAGGGCAAGGACGACTTCGGCTACAACGCCGCGACCGACCAGTACGGCAACCTCCTCTCGCAGGGCGTCATCGACCCGGTGAAGGTCGTCCGCACGGCGCTCCAGAACGCGGCCTCGGTCGCGAGCCTCATGCTCACGACGGAGTGCCTCGTCGCCGAGCGTCCGAAGGAGGAGAAGGCGGCGGCGGGTGGCCACGATCACGGCCACGGCCACGGCTTCTGATCCGACGGTCCAGTCGCTCGCCTACGCGTAGTAGGCGCTAGCAGCACCACGGCCTCTCGCGTCGACAAGATGCGAGGGGCCGTCGTCTTTTCAGCGTTGCGACTCACTCGCGCTCGAGCGCCCGGCGGATCCCGTGTCTGACTGCGCCGAGCGCGTTCGTGCGAGCGGAGGTCTTCCTCGAAGCAAGCGAGCTCGATGGATCGAGCGTGCCGTACGGATCAACGATTCACTGACAGAGCACGCGGCCTTTGGTGGCGAGACAAGCGTTCCGGCACGCTTCGCCGAACTGGTAGACGCCGTTCGTGCAGCGGAGGAGCGCCTTGCCGTCCTGCGCGCAGGCGATCTCCTTCGGTCCGTCGCAAGGATCTCCGACGAGCGCGACGGAGTGATCGCAATCCACCGCGTTTCCGACGGAACATCCACGCACGCCACGGCAGGTCGACGCGATCGCGGTCCGGCCGCCACGGCAGACGGTGAGGTTCTTCTGATCGGGCGTGCATCCGTAGCCGCCCTCGGGAGCGCATGGCGCGCCCGCTTGCGATTGGCTCGTGTCGCACTGGATGGCGCCGCCGGCGATCGTGCATCCGCGCGCTCCGGCGCATGGCTGGAGCACGACCCACATGCCTCGCTGGCACTGGACCACCGATGCTTGGTCGGCGCCGCACATCGCCGGACCATCGGCGCACTGCGGTCCAGGGGCCGCCGGGCCCGGAGTCATCGTTGCCGGCGGTCGTGCAGGCGCCGGCTGGGGGCTCGACTCGCATCCCCCGGCTGCTGCAACGACCGAAAGCGTAACGAGGACGAAGACGAGCGCACGGCGCATGGGCGCGATCTTCGTCGATCTGCGCGGATCCGGTGATGACGAATGCGCGGGGGCCCAGGCCCAAACTCCGCACGTTGACGCGGGCTTGTTTGACCGTCCGAAACCCGTTCTACGAAATCATTGATGATCTTCGAACGCCCTTTCTAGGCCTGTCCCTGAGACGTTCCAGAGACCCGATTGTCTCGGCCTGCTCCGCTCGGGGAGAAACGGCTCAGATTGTGACGTTCTTTCAACAAGTTGAGGTTTGTCAGGGGCTCCGTTGGAAGGAATTGGGGCTGCCTGTGCGACGAGGGGCGGGACTTGCACACCCCAATATGGAGCGCTAGAGCGCCCAATCCACTCGCCATGGGGATTTGGCGGGAGAAGGAGCGTCTTCGCCCAATGCGTTCACTCAAGTCCGGTCTCCTCGGCTGCATCGTCGCTGGTCTCCTCGGCACCTTCGCGGTCGTGGGCTGTAGCGCCAGTGGTGACACTGGCGACTTCGGCGACCTCGCGACGGACACGGATCCGACGGAGCAGGAGTCGACCGGGACGGCTCTTCCGCCCAGCAGCGGCGATGACGACGATGACGACACCCCCACGTCGAAGGCCGACGCCGGGAAGAAGGACGCGGGCAAGGACGCAGGAAAGGGGAAGGACGCGGGACCGCCGCCGCCGGAGCCGGGTGACACGTGCACGACGGTCGATCAGACCGTGTCGCGTTCGTGCGGAAAGTGCGGCAAGCAGCAGGCGCTTTGCCAGGAGGTCAACGGGAAGCTCGAGTGGAGCGACTACGGCCCGTGCTCCGGCGAGGTCGGCACCTGCACCCCCGGCTCCACCCAGGCATGCGGGAACTGCGGAACGCAGACGTGCTCGAACTCGTGCGGCTGGGGAACGTGCACGGGGCAGCCTGCAAACAGCTGCGCGCCGGGCTCCGTCCAGTACACGAACGCGAGCTGCTCGGGTGGCGGCTACAAGAACAAGACGTGCAGCGCCACGTGCACGTGGGGCAACTTCTCCTCCGCGTGCGAGATTCCGATGACCCCGAACAAGATGACCATCCAGTCGACGGTTGGCGCGGTGCGCTCGCAGCAGTGGACGCTGTCTGCGGAGACGGTCGAGAAGCCGAGCACCACGTGCTCGGGAACGCTCAGTGGGACCAGCGTTCGCTACGTGCCGGTGGAGATCTCGAACCCGACCGCGAAGGTGGCGGAGATCTCCGCGTATCAGACGAAGTCCACGACCGGGAAGGATGCGGACCTGGTCATCTGGGTCTACAACGGCAACGGGCTTCCGATGACCGACAGCGAGCGCGGTCAGTGCGTCGGGAAGGTGAACGACTCGTGCATCAGCGGGACCCCGAGCCCGTGCGGCAGCACGAGCACGTACAACCTCGCGGGCATCGACAAGATTGCGATCCCGGCGGGCGGGAAGGTCCTCGTCTACAGCGGGGCTTTCGGTGCGAGCACCGACGTCGGCGACGGGACGTTCGTCCTGAACATCCGGACGGACAAGCTGCAGTGAGCTGACAGAGCTCGCGCAGGAAAGCTGCGATGCGGCGTGGATGGGAGCTCCCATCCGCGCCGTTCTGCTTCGTGGGCCCGGCAGGCGCGCCGTCGAGATGGGGGCTGGCCCCGAACCTCACCGTCGTACCGAGCTCGTCCGAGAGCGACGCCGGCGATCGCATTCCGCGCTCATGGCTCGCTCTCGACCGACCGAGCACCGCGCGCGGCGAGGTCGCGTGCGGCGGTCAGACGAAGTAGGGTGGCGGCGTGGCGGACCGAGAGATCGCGATCGAGGGCGAGGTCGCGGTCGTCACGTACGAGAACCTCGAGTCCGGCTTCCGTGTCATCAAGCTCGACGTGCCCGATCGCCGCGATCGGCTCACGGTCGTCGGGCTCTTCCCTCGGGTCGCGCCCGGTTCGCGCGTGCGCGTGCGGGGGACGACCGAGGTCAATCGCGAGCATGGTGAGCAACTCCGTGCGACGAGCGTGACGGAGCTCGCTCCGACGACGCTGGCGGGGATCGAGAAGTACCTCGGCTCCGGGCTCATCAAGGGCGTCGGCGGGATCACCGCGAGGCGGATCGTGAAGCACTTCGGCCTCGACACGCTGAAGGTGCTCGAGGAGCAGCCGCATCGGCTCCGCGAGGTGCCGGGGCTCGGGCCGGCGCGAGCGGATCAGCTCATCGCGTCGTGGAACGACCAGCGCGCGATCCGCGACGTCATGGTCTTCCTCCAGGCGCACGGGGCGAGCGTCCATCTCGCTGCGCGCATCTTCAAGCGCTACGGGCCGAAGGCGGTCAGCATCGTGTCGGGCGATCCCTATCGCCTCGCGATCGACGTCTGGGGCATCGGCTTCCGCACCGCGGATCGCATCGCGTCCGAGCTCGGGATCGCGAAGGACTCGCCACAGCGGATGCAGGCGGCGCTCCTCCAGGTGCTGCGCGATGCGACGGAGGCCGGTCATTGCTATCTCGTCGCCGAAGACCTCACGACGCGGGCCGCGCGTCTCCTCGCTGGCGATACGAACCCGGCAGAGCCTCCGAGCATGGACCTGCTCGAGAGGCTCGAGCAGGCGCTCGCCGCCGTCGTCACGGGTGGGCACGTCGTCGCGGAGGCGGCGGACTCGCTCGAGCGCGTCCGCTCGGGAGCCTCGCTCCGATCGGCCGTGATCTACGACGCGCGCATGCACGAGACGGAGAGGCGCCTCGCCGCGCGGCTCGCGACGCTCGCGAGCGCCGAGGGCGACACGCTCTCGGGGTTCGCCGCTGCGATCGACGCGTTCGAGCGAGACACCGGGACGGTGCTCGCCGACGAGCAGCGTCTCGCGGTCGAGCGCGCGGCTCGCTGTCCGCTCCTCGTCGTCACCGGAGGTCCGGGCGTAGGCAAGACGACGATCGTGAAGGCGATCCTCAGCGTCTTCGAGCGTGCCGGTGTCATCGCACGGCTCGCCGCACCCACCGGCCGCGCGGCCAAGCGAATGAGCGAGGCGACTGGACGCGAAGCGGCGACGCTCCACCGCTTGCTCGAGTTCGATCCCAAGATCGGCACCTTCAAGCGCGACGCGAAGAGGCCGCTCGACGCTGGAGCGATCGTCGTCGACGAGAGCTCGATGGTCGATGTGTGGATGGCCGACGCGCTCACGCAGGCCGTCGCCGACGGGGCGCGTCTCGTTCTCGTCGGCGACGTCGATCAGCTCCCGAGCGTCGGGCCCGGGTCTGTCCTTCGCGACGCGATCGCGTCGGGGGTCGTTCCGTGTGTCCGCCTCGTGAAGATCTTCCGCCAGGCGGAGAAGAGCCTGATCGTCCAGAACGCCCACCGCATCAACGCCGGCGAGTCGCCCGTCGTCCCGGAGAAGGGCGACCCGAGCGCGGACTTCTTCATGATGGATCGGCGTGACCCCGACGACACGCGCAGTGTCCTCGTCGATCTCGTCACGCGCCACATCCCGCGCAAGTTCGGCCTCGACCCCGTGCGGGACATCCAGGTCCTCACCCCGATGAACCGCGGCCCTGTCGGCACCATGGCGCTCAACGAGGCGCTGCAGGCTGCGCTCAATCCGTCCGCGCCCGGGCTCGTGCGCGGACGGGTCACCTTTCGCGTGGGCGACAAGGTGATGCAGCTCAGAAACGACTACGACAAGAACGTCTACAACGGTGACGTCGGCGTCGTTGCGTCGATCGACGACGAGGACGGCACGCTCGTCGTTCGTTACGACGACGAGCGGGACGTCGCCTACGACGGCCGGGCCCTCGACGAGCTCGCGCTCGCCTATGCCTGTACCGTGCACAAGTCTCAGGGCAGCGAATATCCGGCGGTCGTCATCCCGCTGCTGACGGGCCACTTCATGATGCTCTCGAAAAACCTCGTCTACACGGCAGTGACGCGCGGCAAGCGCCTCGTCGTGCTCGTGGCGGATCCACGAGCGCTGCGGCTCGCGCTCGCAGAACAGCGGCGTGAGGAGCGGCAGACGCGGCTCGCATCGAGGATCGGGCACGCGCGCGAGGCTCTGCTGCCGACGGCCTGAGATGGCCGCGCGCGAGGCGGCTCACCTCGTCGGGGCGCTCGCGGCGAGGCGGCGAGGCGGCGAGGCGGCGAGAGGGGCGGCGTGGGCGAGCTCGATCGTCGAAGGTGTGCACGGCGCTCGTTGCGAGGTGCAAGAGGTGCAAGGGGAGACGACCGATGGTCAGCGACGTGAGCGCGAGGCCGCGGCGCTTGCGGCGACGGGGTGGCTGGGTAGACTCCAGAGTCCGTATGTTGAAGCGACTCTTCGTCGGCCTCTTCCTTGGAGCAGTGGTGGGGGCCATCCTCGCCGCGGTGCTCGTGCAGGGGCTTGGGGTGATGACCTTCGACAGCTCCGTCCTCGGAGCGGCCGGCGCGTACATCGCCGCCGCGCTCACCGGTGTGCTCACCGGGCTCATCGCGGGCAAGCCCATCTGGTCTGCCGACGGGAAGATCGAGGCTGGCCTGAAGGCGTTCTTCGGCGCGCTCATCGCGCTCGGAGGAATGTTCGTGCTCCGGCAGTGGGTTCACGTGAGCATGGACCTCTCCGCGCTGAAGGCGAGCAGCGGGCCGGCCGAGATCGGGCAGCTTCCGGCCGTCTCGCTCCCCCTCATCGCTGCGGTCCTCGCCGGGTTCTTCGAGCTCGACAATACCGGCGACGGAGAGAAGAAGGACGACAAGCAGGCCAGCGCCTCCGCCGGCTCCGCCAAGAAGGTGCGCGTCGCCGGCGAGGACGAGGCCGATGACGCCGAGGACGAAGAAGAGGCGGCGCCCGCGAAGAAGCGTCGCTGATCGGCCAGTGGCAGCCAAACGCCTGAGCTCGCCACTTCGCGATCGGGCTCACGCCTGGAGGAGCGGCTGATGCCGCCCGCGCGCATCCTCTTCTTGGCCGCAACGCTTGGCGGGATCGGGTTTGCCGCGTTTTCGGTGATGACGGTGCCGCCGCCGCTATGGGCGGCGCTCGTTGCCTCGGGCCTCTACGTCGGGCTCATCCTCACGGGCGTCTTCGTGCTTCGACTCCGGATGTTCGCCGATGCGATCATCCGCGGACCGGCCGACGCGCGCGGCGTCGTCATCACGTTCGACGACGGGCCCGATCCGGTCCACACCCGCAAGGTCCTCGAGATCCTCGACGAGCACGAGGCGAAGGCGACGTTCTTCGTCATCGGGCGGAAGGTCGAGCAGTACCCCGACGTGGTGAAGGAGATCCTCGATCGCGGTCACGAGGTCGGCGTGCACGGCTGGGCCCACGATCGCCTCTTCGCGCTTCGCGGACCGAGGCGCGTTCGTCGCGATCTCGAGCGCGCGATCCGTGCGCTGGAGAAGGTGACCAAGCAGCGCCCGACCCTGTTCCGGCCGCCCGTCGGGCACACGAACCCGACGATCGCGCGGATCGCCGAACGGCTCGGGCTGACGGTCGTGGGCTGGTCGGCTTCCGGCTACGACGGGCTCGCCGGCGCCGAGCCCAGGAAGGTCGTCAGGCGCATCACGCGCCATCTCGACGACGGGGACATCGTCCTTCTCCACGACGCTGCCGAGCGCGACGACCACGAGCCGACGACGTCGAAGACGCTGCCGGGCATCCTCGACGCGGTGAAGGACAAGAACCTCCGCATCGCGCGTCTCGGCGATTGGATCACGACGCTCGAGGAGTGATCGCGAGCGGCGGCGGTGCTTTCCAGTCCCGCGGCCCCGTCCGAGCCGGCGGCGAGCGATGCGCTCGCCGCACGAGGCGTTTCAGCCCGGCAGCTCGACGATGAAGCGCGCACCGTCCGCGTAGTCCGCGTCGACGAAGATCCTCCCCTTCGCGCCCTCGACGATGCCGCGGCAAACCGCGAGGCCGAGACCCGTCCCGGCGCCCACGTCCTTCGTGGTCATGAACGGATCGAAGATCCTCGGGGCGATGTCCTTCGGAACGCCCGGGCCGTTGTCCTCCACCTCGATGCGGACGACTCCGTCCTCGAGCCGCTTCGCGCGTACGGTCACGGTGGGCGTCTTGTCGCTCGCGGCCACGCTGATGGCGGCGCCGGCATTGAGGAGGAGGTTGAGCAGCACCTGCGTGAGGCGCTGCGGTGAGAGCGCGACGGCGAGGTCAGGCTCCAGATCGACCTTGGTCTCGATCGCCTTGAACTCCCTCTGCGGCCGGACGAGGTTGAGCGCGTCGTCGATCACCTCGGAGACCAGCGCCCTCGCAGGGCGGATGGCCGCGGGGCTCTCCTCGGGGCGGGCGTAGTCGAGGAGATCGCGCACGACGACGTGGATGCGCTCGGTCTCCTTGCGCATCCGCTTGAGGAAGTCGGCGCGGACGTCGTCGGTCGTCTCGGCGTCCTCGATGAGGTCGTGCATCCCCATGATCGCGGCGATCGGGTTGCCGATCTCGTGTGCGACGCCGGCGGCGAGCTTTCCGACGCTTGCCATGCGCTCGCTCCCCGCGAGCTGCTCGCGGGTCTCTCCGAGGCGCTTCGTCGTGGTGGTGAGCTCCTCGACCTTGCTTCGCAGCGCCTGCTCCTCCTTCAGCAGGCGTGCGGTCATCGCGCGAACACTGGAGCCGAGCTCGGCTATCTCGCGTGCTCCCTGCGAGGGCAGATCGAGATCGCGCCCTCCGCTCGCGACGCGATCTGCCGCGCGGGCGAGCTCTTCGATCGGCCGGACGATCGCGCGCGTGAGCACGATGTACGCGAAGGCGAGGATCGCGATCGCGAAGACGGTCATGTAGAGCGCGACACCTCGCACGAGCTGGGAGGTGCGTGCGGGATCGTCCTCGGCGCGGACACGGACGAGCACGGCGCCGTCTTCACCGCTCGGGATGACGACGTCCAGCGCGCGCCCCGAGGGCGACGTCACGCGGGTCGCCGCTTCGCCGTACGGACGGGCGGGAGCTCGGAGGAGCGAGACCTCCGCGGGGAGGCCGCGGGTCGCCACCGTCTCGCCGTCGGGGCCGTACACGCCGATCGCGAGCGCACCGCCTTCGCCGACGTGTGAAGCGATCGTGCGATCGAGCGCGGAGGGATCGGTCACCCGGACACCGGCGACGTGCGCGGCGACCGCGCGACCGAGGCTGCGCGCGGCGTCTTCTCGGTAGGCGAGGGAAGTGCCGCGCGTCACCTGCGCGATCGCGAAGAAGAGCGGCACGTAGGCGACGAGCATCACGCCCGCGAGGGCGAGGAGGATCTGGAGGCGCAGCCCCGGCCCGAAGCGTGTCGGTCGCCGATCGTTCATCCGGCGAGCCTCCTCATGACGCTCACGGGATGAGCCTCGTTCATGGGATCCCGAGGATACCGCCGACCTGGTAGACGAAGACAGCCGCCCCGTAGCCGAGCGCGTACGTGTAAGCGAGGACGAACGCAGGCCAGCGGATGCTCGAGGTCTCTCGCCGGATCGCCGCGACCGTGCTCATGCACTGGCAGGCGAGGACGAAGAAGGCGAGGAGCGCGAGGCCCGTGCGCGGGCCGTAGAGCGGCGAGCCGTCGGGCCGCTTGGCCTCGCGCAGCTTGGTCGCGAGCGGAGCGGGGTCGTCCTCGGCGTCCTCGACCCCGTAGACGACGCCCATCGTCGCGACCATGAGCTCGCGCGCGCCGAACGAGCCGATCAGCCCGACGTCGATTCGCCAGTCGAAGCCTGCGGGGCGCGTGATCGGCTCGATCGCGTGCCCGATCGTCGCCGCGACGCTCGACTCGATCGGAGGTGCGTCGGGCTCGCGGCTCACGCCGGGCATCGGGATCGACAGGAGCATCCACAGCGCCGCCGATGCGATCACGATCGTGGTGCCGACGTCTCGGAGGAAGCGCCGCGCGGCGTTGTAGCCCTTCCGAGCGACGACGCTCGCTTGCGGCATGCGGTAGGAGGGCATCTCGAGGACGAGCGGCAGGCTCTTGCCCTTCATCGTCGTGCGTCGGAGCACGAACGACGCGAGCAGCGCCGCGAAGATGCCGGAGAAGTAGAGTCCGACGAAGAGCGCCGCGCGGAACAGGGCCGAGCGCTCGGAGAAGAACGTCGACAGCACCAACGCGTAGGTCGGGAGCCGTGCCGAGCAGGTCATGAGCGGCAGCACGAGGATCGTCGTCAGACGCTCGCGCGGGTCGCGCACCACTCGGGTGGCCGAGATCGCGGGGACCGCGCAGGCGTGTCCCATGAGGAGCGGGAGGAAGCTCCGTCCGGAGAGCCCGAGGAGGCGAAGGAGTCGATCGACGAGGAAGGCGCCACGCGCGAGGTAGCCGCTCGCTTCGAGCAGCTCGAGGGCGACCGTGAGGATCACGATCTGCGGCATGAACGCGAGGACGGTGCCGGCGCCGGCGAGGATGCCGTCCGCGACGAACGACGCGAGCAGCCCCTTGCCGAGCAGGCGATCGAGTCCGCCATGCGCGAAGCCGATGAGCGTGTCGAACACGCCCGTCACCGGATCGGCCACGAGGAAGACCGCGGCGAAGACGAGCGCCATCAGGCCGATGAAGAGGAACGGCCCGACCACCGGATGAAGGAGCACCGCATCGAGGCGCTCGGTGAGCTGGCGGCGGCGTTTCGTTTCCGCGCTCGACGACACGTCGCGCACGACCGCGCGCGCCACGGCGGCAGGGTCGAAGGTCGCGCGCGGCGAGGCGGGATCGCGATCTCGAAGCCGATCGTCCACTGCTGCGAGCAGCGTGGCCTTCGCATCGGCGTCACGTGCGCATACGAGGACGACCGGCGCACCGATCTCGCTCTCGAGGCGCGCGACGTCGACGTCACGACCTTCGGACGCGAGGATGTCCTTGTGCGTGAGCGCGATGATGAGCGGGAGGTTCGCCTTCGCGAGCTCGCGCGTCAGCCGAAGGCCGAGGGCGAGGCGGGTCGGGTCGATCACCTGGACGACGACGAAGCGCCCTTTCTCGGCGGTGCCTTCGCGCAGGCGATCGAGGAAGCTCCGCGCGACGCCTTCGTCGGTGTCGCGCTCGACGGCGCCCTCGACCGAGTAGAGCCCGGGCAGGTCCGCGACCACGGCGCGCGTTCCGGAGGGGAGCTCGAGCTCCGCCTCGAGCACGTCCACGGTGATGCCGGGGTAGTTGCCGACGCGCGCGTTGCCACCGGTCATCCGGTTGTAGATCGACGACTTGCCCGAGTTGGGCCGACCGACGAGCGCGATCGTGCAGCGCTCGCTGGCCGTGCTCTCCTTCGTCACCGCGGCGGCGCTCATGCGTTCGCTCCACGAACGACGATGACGTCGAGGTGTGCGGCAAGCTCTCGTGCGATGGCGAATTCGCCGCCGGACGAGGTGCGGATGTGAAGCGGGCCGCCGAGCGCGGCGCGGCGGAGGACGGTTACCTCCTCACCTTCCTGAAGACCGACCGCCGCGAGCCATGCCGCGACGCTCGAGTCGAGAACGATCCCGACGATGCGCACGCTCGTGCCGATGGTCGCGCTCGCGAGGGAGCCACGGCCATTGGCCTCGTGCACGTCGATCGAGCTACCGGCTCCGTCGACCATGCGGGCCAGTCTATACAGACGCCTACTCGCGCCTAGAGCTTCGTGCCGAATGCGCGTCCGATCGCTTCGGCGATGGCTCCGCCCGCGTCGATCGTCGTCTCGAGCACATCCGTAGCTGCGAGCTTCACCTCGGATGGGGCCTGGCCCATCGCGAAGGAGCGTCCAGCGCAGGTCATCATCGGCAGATCGTTGAGCCAGTCACCGACGCAGACGGTCTCGGAGATGTCGATGCCGTAGTGGCTCGACACCCACGCGAGCGCGGTGCCCTTGGTGCCGCCCGACGCGCGCGCGACCATTCCCCAGTGCTCCGTATCGCGCCGGAACGGGAACATCGCGACCTGCATCGACTCGCTCGCATCGCGCTGGATGTCGGCGACGATGCGGCCGATGTTGGCCTCCTTGCCGAGCGCGACCACGGCGGTCATGCCGTCGTCCGAGTCCCAGAGCGCGTGCTCGGTGATGCGGTGCGCGTAGCGGAGGTCGGTCGACCACGTGCGGACGAAGGGGAGGTAGTCCGCGCCTCGCTCGTCGTGCACGATCGCGTCCTCGGCGAAGAGGAAGGCGACGAGGTCGTTCCGCTCGAGGCTCGCTCGGAGCCGATCGGCAGCGCGCCCGCGGATGCCGTGATGGAGCAGCGTCTTGTCGTTCTTGACGTTGACGATGTGGCTGCCGTCGGCGCAGCCCACCGGGCCGTCGATGCCGAGCAGCTCGGCCGCCTCGCGCGTGCCGGAGTAGAGGCGACCGGTGAGGATCGTCACCTTCACGCCCTGGGCGCGGAGCTTGTGGACCGCCTCGACGTCCGCGTCGCTCGCGGCACCGGCGTGGTTGAGGAGGGTACCGTCGAGATCGAGCGCGAGGAGCTTGTACTGGCTGGCGGGGCGCGCGGCCTTCACGGAAACGGAACGCCCAGAAACGGAACGGGAGCTCCGCCGTACGTTCGTCGGCGTGCTCCCGCTCTTACGTTTCCCCGCCATTGCTTAGCTCGCGCCTCGCTGATCCGTTGGGATCAGGACGCTGCGGCGTAAACGGAGACCTGCTTCTTGTCCTTCGTCTTCCACTCGTACTTCACCACGCCGTCGATGAGGGCGAAGATGGTGAAGTCCTTGCCGCGGCCGACGTTCTTGCCGGCAGCGATCGTCTCGCCGACCTGGCGGATGATGATGTTGCCCGCGCGAACGGTCTCGCCGCCGTAAACCTTTACGCTACGGCGCTGCGAGTTGGAGTCGCGACCGTTGCGCGTGCTGCCTGCGCCTTTTTTGTGAGCCATGGTCCCTTCTCCTCTTCAGCCCGTGATGCCGGTGATCTCGAGCGCCGTGAACGGCTGACGATGACCGGACTTCCTGCGGTAGTTCTTGCGACGGCGGAACTTGAAGATGATGACCTTCGGCGAGCGGTCCTGGGCGACGATCTTCGCCTCGACCTTCGCACCGCCGACCAGGGGAGCGCCGACCTTCACGCCGTCGCCGGCGCCGACGAGGAGGACCTCGCCGAGGGTCACGGTGTCGCCGACGTTGCCGTTGAGCTTCTCGACACGGAGCCGATCGCCCTGAGCTACCCGATACTGCTTTCCGCCCGTTTTGATGACCGCGTACATGGATCGCCCTCTTCGTGAGCCGTGCCTGCGTTGGACTTGCGCCAAGGCCGCGACGGCGGGGTTTGCCAAGCCTCGGAGTGCTGCGAAGCGAGCTCTCGACAAAGCTCGAGTTCGCTGCCTCGCTCCAGGGCGTGGGACGCGGCACTATACGCGCGCCCGAGCATTTGTAAAGCGCTGCGCGAAAGCCCCACCCCCGCGGCATTCGCCTCTACTTCTACCAGAACGGTCGGGAGTCGCGGGCTCCGGTCTGAGCCCAACCTCATCCCTCCTCCTTGTCGAACAAGGCCGAGAGTGATGAAGTTCTAGGGCGCACGGTTTGCAGCTCACCTGGGACGAGCCCATCGTCACCTCGGGTGGAGGATGGCCCGCGCGGCGCGCACGCCCGACCGATCGTCGTGTGATGTCGTCGCTTCCGCGGTGGAGGATCAATGGATTGTCGCGGCGTTCTCCTCATTGGGGCGGTGGTTGGGGCGGGGGCGCTTGCCTCCTCGACTGCGTGCAGCGGCCCGGATCCCGGAGCCATCACCTTTGCGGAGCGCGAGTCTCAGGGGGGAGGTGAGCCGCAGAGCTCGAGCGGCACGAGCGGCACGAGTGGTACGCCCGCCGGCGACGATGGTGGCACGGTGGACCCCATCTTCGGGACGACACCGTTTGCCTACCAGGACCCCGGAGTGAAGGCGAACGAGGTCGCCTCCCACGGCGGATCGGTCGAAGGGCGCAACTGTGCCGACACGGGTTGCCACGTGACCGGCGGCGCGGCTGCCGGCAAGCTCTGGGTCTTCGCTGGCACGGTCTACTCGACAGCGCAGGGCGGGGCGGTCGTGCCCAAGGCCGAGGTTCGGGTCGTCGGACCGGACGGGACCGAGGTCGGCTCCGCTTACACGGACGAGAACGGCAACTTCTGGTTCGAGAAGGACGGTGCCACCATCCCGGCGAACAGCAAGGTCGGCGTGCGTCGCGAAGGCGGGAAGCCGATGCAGATGGCGACGCTCCTTCAGCCGGACGACCGCGGGTGCAGCGCCAACCGGGCGAACTGTCACGGCACGGCGGCGACCGGAAGGGTCTACGCGCCTTGAGCTCTTTGCCCTGACTACGTCGGGGCGAGCCGCCACCCGGAGGATCGATGGACCATCGTGGCGTTCTCCTTTTCTGCGGCGCGCTCCTCGCGGTGGCTGCGTGTAGCGGACCGGAGCCGGGAGTCATCACCTTCTCCGAGCGTTCCTCGCAGGGGACGGGGAAGAAGGGATCGGAGTCCAAGGACGACACCGCGCCGGCCCCGACGAGCAGCACCGGCACGAGCGGAGGGGTCAACCCGGTCTTTGCGAGCGAGACCTTCCCCGCGGTCAGCCCCGCATGCGGGAGCTGTCATCGCGCCGGGACGAGCGGAGCGCCGATCTTCTTCGGCGCGGACGCCGCGGCGACCTACCCGCTCTTCAAGACCAACGGCTACCACCTCCCGAACAGCAGCTTCGTCACGAAGGGCGCTCACCTCGGGCCGGCGCTCACGACGGAGCAACGCGCGGCCGTCGACAAGTGGGTGGCGGCCGAGGGCGGCGGGTGACTCGAGCGTGACGCGAGTCGCGCGGGACGCGTCGATCAGTAGCGGTGCTGGAAGAGGACGTCGAAGATGGTCGTGCCTCGATCGCCGCGCGTCGCGACGAGCGCCCACTTCGGGATGAACTGCCAGTTGAGGAAGAGGTACGTCGTGTCGGGCTCGCGGTACGTCGTACGCCCGGGCGCGTAACCGACCTGCACCTTGAGGCGGCGATCGAAGAAGCTGCGTCCGAGCTTCGTTCGGGTGCGGTTGCCGCTCAGCGTGTCGGTCTCGACGTCGAGGTTCTCGTCGATCTCGGAGAGCACGCGGTTGAGGTCGCCTGCGACGAAGCCGCTCCCGACCGCGGTCGCGCCGGACGTGTCGCCGGAGTTCCCGGGCGTGGCGCCAGCCGCCGCCATGTTCGGATCGGGGCGTCCGAAGAGGAGGACGCTGAGGATCTCGTTCTTCGAGAACGGAGGCTCGGAGCGCAGAGTCAGGTTGCCGGTCTTGAGCGGCCCGGTGAACTCGACCCAGACGCGCGTGCGATCGGGCGAGTCCCAGTAGGCTGCGGCCACGATCGTGGGGTTGCTCGGCTCGCCGCCTTCGGGGAACGTGACCGTGCCGTGGTCCACGGTGAAGCGACGGCCGTGGACCTCGATCGTTCCGCCACGGAGATCGACCCGGCCCGTGACCTTCAGCTCGTCGGCGAGCTCGACGAGCGTGCGACCGCCGAGCGACACGGCGAGGCCTCGGCCGTCGAGCTGGACCGAATCGCCGAGGACGACGCTCATTCGAGTGACGAGCTGGTGCTCGTTCGTCTTCGTGCCGTCCGCTGCTTGCTTTCCGGTTCCGCCGCGATGCTTCCGGACGGCGGTCGTGTCGAGCTCGCCGCCCCGGCGGACGCCGATCGCCACCGTCGAATCCGGCTCGAGCGGCTGGAGCGATTGCGTGCCTCGGTCGGGGAGCTGGACCTCGGCGCGCGGCACGTCGACTGTCACGAGCAGTGCGTTTCGATCGTCGGACATCTTCGCCGACAGCTTCACCTCGCCGGTCGCCGAGGCGAAGGTGGCGCCTTCGGAGCTGAGCGGGACGTTCTTCGTCGCGATGACGGTCGCGTCCGCGTCCATGAAGAGGAGCCCGTTCATCCGGCCGCTGGCGGAGGCGCGGAACTCGCCGGAGCCCATCTTCCCCGTCGCGTTGTCGATACGGAAGACTCCCGTCCTCTCGAACTTCGCGATCGCGTTGAGCGACGTGATCTCTTCGCCGAGCACGTTAACGTAGAAATTCGCGTCCTGGAGCGCGAGGCCGCCCTCGAAGACCTGCGAGGTCCGATCGATCGTCACGCTTCCGGCGCCGTCGATGCGCCCGTCCATCTCGGAGATCGAGCTCTTCACGAGAGGCGCGAGCAGTGCGAGGCGTCCGTTCTGCACGGCGTAGTCGAGCCGCGTGGGCGCCGTCGCCTCCCATGAGACGTCGAGCCCCTTCATCCGGAGGCTCTGCGATGCGAGCTGGATGGTCGCCTTGCTCACGTCGTCGAGGATCGACGCGTGGGCGAAGAGCGAGGCATCGCGACCGCCGGCGGTGAGGTCGAGGTTCTGAACGCGCGCTCCACCCGCACCGAAGTTGTCGACGTGGGCTTTCACCTCGAACGAGGGATCGCCGTTCAGCTCCTTGAGCCGCGCTCGGCCGCTGAGCGAGCCGGTCACTCCCGTCGTCACCGGCAGCGCGCCGAGCGCGAGGTTCTCGACCTCGAGCTCCGCGGAGGCGCGCCACTGGAGCTCGGCCAGCGCCTTGCCCTGCAGCAGGTCCTTGACCCGAAGGTCGGTCATGAGCACGAGCCCGCGGAAATGTCCGGGGGCCTTCCTCGTCCGTTGCACCGGAACCAGGACGCTCTGGCCCTGTCGCCTGACCACTCGCGGACGCTGCCGCCTCTCCCTCTCGTCGAGGGTGAACGTGATCGCAGCGCGCTCGCCGTCCCAACGCGCTTCGAGCGAGCCGTCGAGTGGATCGAAGCTCGCCTGTGCGCCCGGGGTTGTCCGACGATCTGCCCTCAGCCCCCGTGTGCGCGCGCTGAGGACGACCTCGGGCCGACCCACGGCTCCGGAGAGCTCGAAGTGGCTCTCGACCGTTCCGCGGAGCGCGGGGGCTTCGAGGAACGGGGGAAGCTCCGAGACCTCGCGCGCCGGGATGTCGGCGACCGCTCTGACATCGAGGAGCGCGAGCGCTTCACCATCGAGCTTCGCGGTGCCCGATGCCCACGCTGCAAGCGGCACCTTCGCCTTCGCTCCAGCGCTGCCAAGAAGCCCGTGTTCGTCCCACGAGAGGATCGAGATCTCGGCGTCCTCCGTGCGGCCGTCCCACGCGACGTGCGTGAGCATGTCGATGCCGGCGATCTCGGTCGTGGGGGATGGCGGCGCGCCCGAGAGCACGGCCTCGAGCCCCTGCGTCCGGAAGGTCGCTCGCACGGCGGGCAACGCCGTCGGATCGCCGCGCTCGATGCGTGCCTCGAACGAGCCGAGCCCGGCGATCCTCTCGACGTTCTCGCCCGCGAAGAGCGCGGCACCCTGAGCGAGGTCGATGGAGCCGCGTAGCTCGACGACGCCGGTCGTCCGCTGGAGCGAGCGACCATCGAGGCGGCCGGGCACGTCGAGCTCGGCGCGCGAGACCTCGACGTGACCGAAGCCCTCCGCCGCCACCTTGCCGGTGCCGACCAGCTTGCCGCGGGTGATCGTCGCGTGAGCCTCGGCGACGACCGATCCGTTCCCGACGACGCCGTTTTCGCTGCGGACGACGATGTCGAGGTGGCCGTCGGCGCCCTCCTTCCCCTGGCGTACGTCGACGTCGACCGCGGCGCTCGTCCCTTCGGGGAGGAGCTCGAGCTCCTGGATACCGGTCATGCGGGCGGCGCGATGGAGATCGATTCCGGCGCTCTTCGCCCGGACGCTCCACTGGCTGTCGCCGATGTTCGCGTCGAGCTCGAGAGGCTCGCCGAGACCGGTCACGCGAAGGCCGCGCGCTTCGACGACGCCGTCGACGAGGTGGATGCTCTTCGCAGACGCGGTGATGCCCTCGGCGGAGCCCGGCTGGCTCAGATTGATCGACGCATCGAGCAGGCGCGGCGATGGTACGAGCGCGACCTTCGCGTGCCCCGTTGCGCTCGGGTAGACGAGCGGTGCCTTGTCCTTCGCCTGCACCCGGACGTCGAGGCCGGCGAACCCGACGTTGACGAGCGGCGCGTCGAGGGGGCCGGAGATCACGCCGTTCGCGCTCAGGTGCCTTGCCGCGAACATGTCCACCGCGATGCCGTCGGCGGACGCCGTGGTCGTCGCCTGGATCGTCTTCTTGTCGAGATCGATCTTGCCCTGGACCCGCGCCGAGGCCGCGCCGCCGACCAAGTTCGGCGCCCGCGCGAGCGCGCGGAGCGAGCTCGAACGCGCCTGGAGATCGAAGGTCAGGAGCGGCGGCGAGGCGGGCTCCGAGGGCGTCGCCGCGGCGAGGCGGGACTCGGGGACATCCAGTGTGATCTTGCCGTTCAGCTCGACGCCCGGCTCACGCGCACGAACGATTGCCGTGACCTGCGTCGCGTCGAAGCGGCCCTCGATCGTCGCGGCCGGGACGTTCTGCGAGGCAACGACGCCGTCGGTCGTCGTGATGCGGAACTTGCCGAGCGGTCCCGCGGCGCCCGAGAGGGTGCCCTCGCCGGTGATCTTGCCGGACACGTCCGTCGCGATCCCGGCGCCGAAGGCCTCCGCGTTCACGTGGGAAGCATCGACGTCGAGCTTGAACGCATTGCCCTCGCGCAGATCGAGCTCGCCGTTCGCGACGACGGTCGTCTCGCCGACCCGCGCGCGCCCCTCGAGGCCGAGCGTCGGGAGCTTTCCATATGCGCGGGCATGGAGCTCGACCGGCTTCGTCACCGGCACGTCCGAGAACGCGGTCGCGACCGCCGCGGGATCGGCCTGGGCGACGTCCACCGTCGCCTCGACGGTCTCGCCGGAGATCTTCGCCCGCGCGACCACGGGGATGCTGCCGCAGGAACCATCGAGCTCGGCACTTCCGTCGAGCTCGGTCGTCTCGAGGTCGATCGCGAGCGCGCCGCTGAGCGTGCCGGTCAGCGGAGCGCGCTGGTTCGGCGCCTTCGGCGAACGAAGGACGAGGTGTCCCCCGTCGAGCGTCGCCGTCGCTCGCTTGTCCTCGAGGATGAACCTCGCCTCGAGAGTGGTGGCGTCGCCATCGAGCTCCGGCGGCACGAGGTCGCCGTGCACGTGGGCCTTTCCGACCCGTGCCTTCCGGATGTGGACACGCGGCTCGCGCGCCGGCGGAGACGACGGCGAGGTGGATGATGATGAGGACGGCGTCGGCGTCTCTGCGAACGCGCGCTCGGCCGGCGTCCGGAATGCGCGGGCGATCCGCGGAGCTCGAACGGCATCGACGTCGAGCACGACCTCCGCGCTGCCGACGCGCACCTCGTCGAGATCGACGTCGGGCGTGCCGTGCTTCATGACGGAAGAGAGGAGCCGCTCGAGGTCGATCGTCGCTTCGACGTCGTTCGCGCGAATCACGCGATGCCCCTCGGGATCGAGGACCTCTGCCTCGCGCACGCGGATCGTCGTCTTCGGGCCGAGCGACAACGACTGCACGTCCCCGATGACGATCTTCCCCTCGAACAGCGGGGTCGTGACCCGGTTGCCGACGTCGGCCGCCACGCGCCGGACCGCCGGCATGTTCGCATGCACGAGGACGGCGGCCACGAGCGCGCCGGTGAACGTCGCGGCGAGGGCGACGCTCTGCGCGCCGTGCGCGAGGGCGAGGAGCGCGCGACGTCGCACTAGAATGCTTCTCCGATACCGAACGCGATGGCGATCGGCATTCCGAGGAGCGGGGCCGGATCGATCTCGAACGACGCGCCGGTCGGGTACTGCATCCCGGGGATGCGGTAGCCGACGTCGAGGCGGATCGGTCCCACCGGCGTGTCGTAGCGCGCTCCGCCTCCGCAGGACAGGTGCGGTCGGTCGAGGCGGATGCTCACCGCGAAGGGCGAGACGTCTCCGGCGTCGCAGAATATGGCTGTCGAGAATGGCCCGGACACGACGAACCGGACCTCGACGTTCGCCTCCCAGAGCGAGAGACCGCCGGTGGGCAGGTAGCAGGCCTGGTCGTTGGGGTTGCAGCCTCCGGCGGCGCCCGACTGTCCCGCTGGGCTGAGGTACGGGATGTAATCGTGAGGGCCGACGCCCCTGAGCGGGTAGCCGCGGTTGGAGGTCGGACCTCCGCCGAAGAAGCCTCGGAAGAAGAGGAGCTGGTAGTCGCGCGCGGACTCTTCGGCTCGGGATGTGCCGGGCTTCTCGAAGTTGATCTGGGAGAACTTGGAGTAGTTGAACGGGAAGAGGAAGCCGACCGATCCTCGAAGCGCCACGGTGATCTTCCGCGGCAAGGGGATGAAGCCCCGGATCTCCGGCTGCACACGGATGTCGTCGGCCACGCCCTGGAGCGGACCACCTGCGAGCTGGAGCTCGTTGCCGATGTAGATCCCACGGCGGGGCTTGATCGGATCGTCACGGAAGTCGAGGTGACTGGCGACCGCGAGGTACGAGATCGTCAGCGGCTCGACGCCCTCGACGCGCCCGACGTAGTCGAACGGGAAGTTCGCCTGGAGGTTGTACTCGGGGCTCACGAAGAGCTTGCCCCAGAAGGTTCGCTCGAGGCCGACCTCGCCGCGGAGCTCGTGGTAGCCGAGTACGTCCTCCGTCGCTCGCGGGAGGAGGACCGGATAGATGTTGTACTCTGCACGAGCAAAGCCGGTCGTGCGTTTCTCGAAGAACGCCGGCTGTCTGAGCGTTCCGGTGAGCCGGTGCTCGTAGAGTGGATCCGTCGGGGGCAACAGATCAGGGAACCGTGTGGGATAGAGGACGATTCCGGGCTTGTAACGAAGATCGAGCTTCCGGAGCCCGCCGAGGAAGTTGCCGTTCTGCCAGCCGACCTGGAGATGGGTGTCGGTCTTGAGAGAGTCGAGCTCGACGCCGCCTCCGAGGAGCAGGGCGCGGATCTTCGCGGGCTGAGCCTTCACGGTGATCGGCACCACCTGGGACCGCTGGAACTCCTCCATGTCCTGGACGATGTCGATCGACGCGAACACGCCGAGGTCCAGCAGCGCTTGCCGGCCTTCGGCGAGCACCTCGCTGGAGTAGCGTGCCCCTTCCTCCACACCGAAGATGCGCCGCACCGGCCCCTCCGGCAGATCGCCGAGCCCCTCGACCTTCACCGGGCCGAACTTCCCGAGCGGACCCGGCTCGACGGTGTAGATGAGGCGCGCCCGGCGTGTCGCGAGGTCGACCTCGGCGTGGCGCGTGAGCTTCGCCGCGGCATGGCCGGTCGAGGTGAGGCCCTTCAGGGCGGCGCTCTCCGACTCGGCGAACTTGTCCTCGTCGAGCGGCTTGCCGATCGGGAGGACCGATTTGATCGCCTTGCGGATCGCCTCCCGGGTCTTCTCGTCGACGGGCGTCTTCTCGGCGATCGCGATGGAGTCGACGAGCACCGGCTCGCCTTGGTTCACGCCGACGGTGACGTAGACCTTGTTGCCCTTCGTCTCGACTCGGGCCGCGTAGACGTGGGCATCGTAGAAGCCCTGCGCGCGCAGGTAGCGCTCGATTCGCTGGAGGTCGCGGCGGAGCGCGTACGGGTCGAAGATTTCGTACTCGTAGACGACGCCGTCGAAGGCCCCGAGGAAGCGGGAGCTCTCGCGGGTGGCGAGGCGATCGAGGAGCTCCTCCTCGTCGATGCCGTGGACGCCCTCGATCCGGACGTCGGCGATCGCTTTCTTGCCGTCGGGCACGCGGTAACATCCGTTGCCAGCGAGCGCGATGAGCGACGCCACGGAGACCAGGAACGGATGAGTACGGCTACCGCTCACCAGCGGCATTGCGCGCACCATATCAGGCCGGGCGGCCAGGACGAGGTCGGATGAGCTCCGTTGGTGCCAGCGCCGTCCTCCGCCGTGTGGCCTGCCTCGGTGGCGTCCTCGGGATGGCGACGTTCGCGGCGGCCTGCGGCGGCTCGTTGCCTCGGCCGGCGGCCGCTCAGGTCGCCACCTCCGACTACGTCGCGGTGCCGTTTTCGCCACGAGCTCCGCCGGTAGAGTTCATTCCCCCGTCGCCGGCGAAGGGCGCCGTCTGGGTGGACGGCTCCTGGGAATGGGTAGGGAGCCGCTACGCGTGGCGGTTCGGTTCGTGGGTCATCCCTCCGCCCGATGCCCGGCGTGCGCGCTGGGTCGTCGTCCGGCGCAAGAACGACGGCCAGCTCTTCTTTGCTCCCTCGCGCTGGAAGGATGCCGCAGGAAAGACGATCGAGAACCCCGCCTTCGACAGCGCCCTCGGGCCGGCCGCCCGGGCACGTTCGCGCCTGGGGGGCCCGCCTCCGACGGGACAGCGCGATCGTCGAGACCGCACTGTCGACGAGACGGCCGTGGACGTCGGAGACACTGACGACTGATGGTGCCCGGTAGTGGTAGCGTTGCTGCAATGGGCGCTGAGTCTCGTGACCTGAAGAGGCTGCTCGACCTCGACGAGCCGGAAGATGGAGTGGGCACGTTCGAGGAGGCCGGGGCCGACGCGGTCGAGTCCGGGACCGTTCCGCGCGAGACCGTGAGGCCTGCATTCGACGTCGAACGTTACGCCGAGGACACGATCGGGCGCGAGCGCCTGCCCACGATCACCGACGAGGCCGCGATCGAAGAGGCGCGCATCGCCTCGGTCCTGATGGACTCCGTCCCGCCGCAAGGGCGCCTCGCCTCGGCGGCGGACGATGTCGAGGTCGCGGTTCGCTATGCGGAGGTCGAGGCGCTCGACGACGACCAGCAGCTCGCCTTCCTCCGTGCGAGGCTCGCCCCGATGACGCGTGTCCCGTCGCTCACCCGCAAGATCACGGAGCTCGGTCCGCTGATCGAGGATCCCAAGACGGCCTACATCCTCGGCTTCGTCGACGGTCTCCTCCCGCTCGAGACGATCGTGGAGGTCGCGGGGCTGCCGGAGATCGACACGCTGCGCATTCTCGATCGCGCCGTCGATCAGTACGTCCTCACGTTCCGTTCGAAGGGCCTGTAGGTCCGAGGCCGATCAGGAGCGCAGCGCGTTCGATCACGCTCGCTCGCCGGCGACCTGCTCGAGGAGCCCGGACGTGACGTCGACGAGCGACGTCACGATCGCGTCCGCAAGCACGAACCGCGCGTCGCGGGGGCGCGCGGACGGCCCCGCCGGTGGATCGGACGGGATGGCGATGCATCCCATCCGCGCGGCCTTCGCGGCGATCACGCCGGTCATCGAGTCCTCGAGCACGACGCACTCGAGCGGGGAGACGTCGAGGCGCGCCGCCGTTCGGAGGAAGATCGCCGGATGGGGCTTGCCGCACGGCTCGCCCTGCGCGGAGCTCACGATGTCGAACGTGCTCGTGAGACCGAGGCGCTCGAGGGCGGCTTCGATGATCGGCATCGGCGACGACGATGCGAGCGCGATCCGGCGATCGCTGGCCGAGCGCGCCGCCGCGAGCGCCGAGTCGATCCCGGGGAGCGCTCGCCCCTCGGCGCGGATCAGCTCGATCACGCGCGCGACCAGACGGGCCTCGACCTCCGCGGGCGATGCTCGGCCGAACCCTCGGCGCGCGTGCCAGTACGCGACGACGTCGTCGACCCGCAGGCCCTTCGTGAGCGCGCAGTCCTCCTCCGTGAGGGCAACGCCGGCGTCACCGAATACCTGGATCTCGGCGCGGACCCAGAGGGGCTCGGAGTCGATCAAGAGCCCATCCATGTCGAAGATGACCGCGCGCAGCACGCGCCTGGAGTAGCACGGCGGCGGGGCGCGCCTCATCTCCTTCGAGCGGATCCGCCGACCGTCAGCGGTGGAGCTCGGCGTGGAGACGCTCCTGCCGGAGGGCGGTCAGTCCGCGCCCGCGTCGGTGACGACCGGATCTTTGATGTAGATGCGCATGTACGAGAGCGCATCGCCCGGCTCTGCCTTCTGGAAGCCGGTGTACGTGACGTCGCCGACGTCGACCGGGAAGGGGACCTGGGCGCACTGCGGCGAGCTCACGGTGATCTTCAGCGGCACGCCCACGTCGACGTTGTAGATGGCCGCGGAGAACGTCGTCCCGGCCTGCACCGACGTCTGCTGGCTGTTCGGGAGCGAGCCGGAGAAATACGTCACCTTCGCCTCGCCCGGCGGATCGATCGTGAGGGTCGACCCTTCCTCGGATGTGCACGGAGGCTGCGGGTTCACCTTCACGACGACGAGGCCCTTGTCGGACTTCCGTCCAGGGAGGAGGCCGGCGAGGAGATTCGCCGTATCCGTGAGGAGGAGGTTGGTCGTGCCGCGGTCGAGGGTCTCTTTCTTCAGGATCCACTCCTGCTCCAGGAGCTTGTAGAAGCCGTCGGCCGCGACCGTCATCTGGTACGGCGTGTTCCGCGGCACGATGAGCTCGTAGTCGCCGGTTGCGTTCGTCGTCGCCGTCTTGCCCGCGATGGTGATCGTCGCACCCTCGACCGCCTCGTCCTCCGTCTGCGCGCGGATGATCTTCCCGGTCTGCTTGGACTCGGTGTCGTTCGTGACGACGGCCGCCGCGTCCGGCTGTCCGCCGGTGCCGCCGTCCGCCCGGTTGGCGGAGCTGCCCCCGTCGTCATCTCCGCAGGCTACGGCCGTAGTGACGAGCGCAAGAGCGAAAGCGAGGACGGAGCCGAGGCGCAGCATGGGCTCAGCCTAACATCGCGCGCAGGCGGGGGCGAAGTTGGGCTACTCTGGGCCCGAATGTCGACGACCGGATCCGAGGCGGCGCACGATCTCGTGCCCGAGGAGTCGTTCGAGGGCATGGTCGTGGGCGGCAAGTACCGCGTCGGTCCGCTCGTCGGTTCCGGCGGGATGGGTACGGTGTGGCTCGGAAGGCACGAGCAGCTCGGGACCCGACTCGCGATCAAGTTCATCCGGCCGCAGTTCGCGGAGCGTCCGGATGCGCGGCGTCGGTTCGAGATCGAGGCGCGCGCCGCCGCGAGCGTCGACTCGAAGCACGCCGTGAAGGTCTACGACTACGGCGTCACCGACAAGGGGCTCCCGTTCATCGTGATGGAGTACCTCGAGGGCGAGTCGCTCTCGGAGGCGCTCATTCGACGAGGGCCGTTCCCGCCGAAGGAGGCCGCGCAGGTCATCGCGCACGCGAGCAAGGCGCTCACGAAGGCGCACGCCGCCGGCATCGTCCATCGCGACCTCAAGCCGGACAACATCTTCCTCGCCACCAACGTCGAGGGCGAAGGGGGAGAGCTCGGCTACGTCGTGAAGCTCGTCGACTTCGGCATCGCCAAGATGCTCGACGTCGGCCCCGGCGGTAACGGCGGCCTCAAGGGGCCGACGCAGGAAGGCTCCGTCATCGGCACGCCGAACTTCATGAGCCCGGAGCAGCTCACCGTCGGCGGCACCCCGAACGCGCTGACCGACATCTGGTCGCTCGGTGCCTGCGCCTTCGCTGCGTTCACCGCCCGGATCCCGTTCGAGGGCGAGGTGCTCGGAGACATCGTGCTCAAGGTCTGCGTCGAGCCGCTGCCCGTCCCGAGCAAGTTCGTCCAGGACGTCCCCGCGGGCCTCGATGCGTGGTTCCTTCGCGCGTGCCACCGCGAGCCGATGAAGCGCTTCCAGAGCGTCTCCGAGCTCTCGGAGCAGCTCGTGAAGGTATGCGGTCTCGGGGCCGTTCAGGTCGCGACGCTCGCCGAGGATCGCGTGCAATATGCACTCAAGCCGGCGAGCCAGGAGGCGCTCGACGAGCTCGAGAACCTCCCGAGCGGCGGCATGAACGCGAAGACGGCGTTCCTCGCGGGGATCATCGTCGCCGTCACGCTCGTGGTCGCGCTCCTCGGCTTCCTCGCGTGGCAGGCGAATCAGGACGAGGCGCCCGAGCCTGCGCCGAGCGCCGCACCGTCCCGCTGAGCGATATGGGTGACTAGCCCGCGTCCTGCGGAAGGCCTGCGCGCGACCAGCCGGGCTCGGTCACCTCGCCGAACGCGCCGCGGGCGGCGTCGAACCGGCGCGCTGGTCGAGCACGTTCGTGAACCCCGCGGCGCGTGCGCGTCGGCGGGAGAGATGCGAACGAGGGTGCTCTTCGCGAGCACCGCTATCAAGCGGCTCCGGATTCCGCCACCGGTCGGACCGGGCCCACGCCCGTCGATCACGGCTTCGACGGGGCGGCGAGATTGGGGAAGATAAAGCCGAGGCCGGCGGTGACGGTATCGAGCCAAGCAGGGCCGTAGACATCATGCAGGATGCTCGCCTCGGGCATGAGCGCGAAGCCGGAGGTCACGCGGACCTGCACGCCCGCACCGGCGCGCAGCGCGTGCGTCAGCCGACCGGCGGCGTCGACGACGACCGTGTAGCCGGGCGACGCGACGAGGGTGAAGCGACCGAGGTTGAGCCCGAGCAGGATGGGAACGTAAAGGAGGAGGCCGCTGTGTGCCCTGGACGGCTCGTCCCGTCGATGCGTTGGAAGGGATGCCACCACATACGAGAGGCGTGCGAAGAGAGCGAGATCGAAGGTGGCTGTCCGTAGCGCGTTCCACTTTCCGTCAGCACCCCAGGCGTCGATCCCTCCGTGGACCCCGACCTCGCCGCGCTCGCCGATGGCCGTGCGGTACGCCGCATGAGGGACTGGAAACTGCGGGGGCTTCTCCGAGGTGTCGCTCCGCGCGCACCGATCCTCGGAGCAATCGGTCATGGGCGGCCGCTTCGGCCGGAAGGCGATCTGCGGTGCGATGATCACCTGCCCGCGATCCTCCGGGAGCGTGCGCGGCGTGGTGTAGAGGTTCTGGCCGGTGCACGCGGCGCAGAAGAGGACGAGCGCGCACGCGAGGACCCGACGCACGAGCGCCCTTACAGCCCGGGCGGCACGGTCGGTGGCCCGAGCGTGCTCCGCGCGATCCGGACGATCCCGTAGGTGTCCTCTTCGAACTTGCCGTCGGGATCCGGAGCGATCTGGAGGATCGCCTCGTCGTCGTCGACCCACACGGGCGCGGTGAAGCGCTCGCCCGGCTCGCCGGTGACCTTCCACCCCACGCCGTCTTCGAGTCGGACGATCGTGGCCTCGTTCCGGCCGCTGAGGCTGAGGAAGACGCCACGGTTCGCGACGCCGCCGCCGCCGCCGCGCGCGAGGCTGTCGTGAAGCTTCGCGACCTTGCGCCGCGCGAGCGCGCCCTCCGTCGTCGCGAAGGGGGCCGTCCACAGGGTGGAGTTCGTGAACTCGATGTCGCGGTCGCTCTCGACCCAGACGAGCGCATTACCGTTCGAACGATCGAGCGCCTTCGCGCTGAGGACCTGTGGGGACGCGGGCGTCACCACGCGGGCGAAGGAGCCGTCGTCCTTGGCGAAGTTGATCGCGACCGCGGCGACGTCGTAGACGAGCGCTCCTCCGGGGACCGGCGTCGGGCTCTCGGAGTACAGCTTGTCCTGGAGCAAGCGCGGGGACTGCGGGCCGAGCTCGAAGATGCCGACGCTGCGCGGCGCGCGAGTGGAGAACCAAATGCTCCGCTCGCCGAGGACGGGATCGAGGAAGTAGCCGACCTTCGAGCCGAGGCCGAAGTCGGTGACGTTGATCGTCCTCGTGGTGAACTCGCCGAGCGAGGCCCAGGGGGCCCAACCGAGGAGGGATTCGTCCAAACCGTTGTCCTGCGTCGCGGGCTTGGTGGGGGCCCGGAGGTCGGCCTGGTACGCGATCCCATAGTCGCCATAGCCGACCTCGAACTTGCAGTAGCGCGCAGAGTTGTTGATTAGGGCTACGGGACCGGTCGCGATCGCGACGACGGGGGCTCCGTCGAGCGGCTCGAGGACGTACATATGCCCGATCGGGAGGTTCATCGTGAGGAAGACCTCCGAGTGCCAGAAGCGCCGGATCAGGAAGTACGGCTTGCCGCCGATGAGCCGAGTGGGCTCGGGCCCCTTCGAGATATCGACCAGCCACCCAGGCCCGTTCGCCGGTGGGTACTTCGTCCAGCTCGTATCGAGCTTGCGGCAGCCCTGACGCCCGGACGGGCAAGGGAGCCACTTCGAGGCGAGCTTCTCCGGCTCCTCCGACCTGCGCAGGTCGCAGAAGCTCGGTGCGCCCGGCAGCGCCTTCCATTTCCCCTTGAACATGTCGTTCGCGAGAGGATCGATGCCGCCATCGGCATCCGCGCCGGAATCCGTCGTCTCGCCTCCGGGGCCGCCGGTGGAAGCACGCGCGTCGTCGCGCTCGCCGGCGTCGACCGCGCCGGACGCGGGGGCTGGCGAGCCTGAGCAGCTTGCGAGAATGAACGATACGGCGCCCGCGAGGGGGAGAGTGGCGAGCACCCAGCGCGCGAGCCTCATCAGAACACGCGCTCGAGCACGACGGGCTTGCCGCCCTCGACGTCGAGCTCGGTCGGCAGGCCATCCGTATCGTGCGCCGTGAAGCGCAGCGCGACATCGGCGCCGCCTCGATGGAGCACGAGCGACGTGCCGTCGATTCCGCGATACGCGGGGACGACGACGGTGCCCTCACCAACGGCCATCGAGATCACCTGCATCGGATAGTCGCCGGCGCCGCTGACATCAAGGACGGCGAGCGCGAACACGTGCGAGTGATCGTTCCACGTCCTCACCACGAGCGCCCCATCGGCGCTCGTGGTGAGCGCGACGTTCGGGTAGTTGTCGTTGCGCGTCCACGTCCAGAGCGCGTCGAGGACGTTGCCGCGTCCGACGCGGTACAAGGTCACGGTGGGCCCGGCGAGCTCGGTGCGGTCGAGCACGTAATAGGCGTCGTCCTCGGCGCCGTAGGTGACGGCCATCGGCTCCTTGAGACGCTGCTCGCCGAGGAAAGGACGAATCTGCTCGGTGAGCAGGTCGAAATCGAACACACGCAGCCCGTCGTGCTCCACAATTGCGAGCTCCTGGCGGTGGCCGCTGAAGGCCATCGGCCCGGGCGGCGCGGCGTTGAACGAGCCGTGAACTGCGAAGTCGACGTCGAGGACGCCGCCGGCGGTGCTCAGCCCGAAGACCTTGCCATCGGCGGGGTAGAGGGCGGCGCCTCGGACGGCGCCGGTCGTCCACGCGCGGACGTCGGACGCTATGACAAGGCTGGCCTTATCCGGATCACGCAGCGACTCCAGCACGTCGGGAGAGACGAACTCGCTCGCACGACGCCGAGGCCACCCCGGCACGACGAAAACCGGATCGGGATCGTCGAGTGGTCCCGTCCCGAGCTCGATGAACGCCTCTTTCGGGCAGTACGGGCAGTCGATGTGAGCTCGAAGATCGGCGAGGTCGGGGAGGCGGAGCCATTTCGATGCGTCGAGGCATGGCATCCGCTGCAGCGTGGCCCGCCCCCGCTCGTGGAGCGTGAATCGGGTGACATGCTGGCGAACGCGCTGCTGCGCGTCGCCCCCCGTCGGCGGAGCGTTGATGGCGGGCGGCGGGGCCGATGCCTCCGAATACGCCTTCACCCAGCTCCACAAGAGCCCCGAGTAGGCTACCTGCGGCGACGCTGCGTATCCGAGCGGCGGGAGCGACGCCGCAGGGAGATCGTTCCAGTATTGCCAGCCCCACTCCTGCGTGAGGACGTTGTGCGTGAACCCGACCAGCTCGGGATGCTTGAGGCGGATGTTCGCCGTCGGCAGCACGGTGTACCTCTGGCTGTCCAAGGTGCCGCTGGCGCGGCCCATCGTTGCCCTCTGCCAGGTCACGGGCGGATTCTGCACGTTCACGCGTGAGCAGCCCCGATCGAGCTCACAGTCTTTCTGCGTATCCCCCTCCTCGCACCTGCATCGCAGCACGCGCGTGATGCCGTTCTTGGTGCCGGCGCTGCCGACCCACGCGGTCGCGTGGAAGGTGTTGTCGTCCGAGACGGGACACATCGTTTCGACCGGCTCGCCGCCGCAGCGGTGACCAGGGAGGATCCTGCACGCGACCTTCCGCGGATTCTCGTTGGTGGAGTAGGAGCCGAGCCAGCTCACCTCGTCGAACGAGGCTGTGTTCTGCGTCGCCGTGGTGAGCGGCTCCGGATCGCAGGCGTTGCCGGGATAGCGCTCCGTGAGGTACGTGTCGCTCGTGGGGATGCCTTCCGGACCGTGGACCGCCCTCTCCCCGTCGATGTTGGCGTTCTCCTGATCGGGGTTCTTCTTCTCGCGGCAGTTGTCGCAGCGATCGCCCTTTCCATCGCCGTCGGTGTCGCGCTGATCGGGGTTCGGGACGGTCGGACAATTGTCGTCCATGTCCGTGACGCCATCCTCGTCGGTGTCCGGCCCCGGTCGCTCGCCGACGATCGCGCCGAACTTGTCGACCAAGATGTTTTGGAGGAAGGCGTTGGCTCCCCACGAGTCGAGCGCTGCCGTCATCGACGTGATGAACACCGGCGATTCGCGCAACGCGCTTTGAATGCCGCAGACGACGTATTCGCCAAAGCCGCCGCGGAGCAGCGGACCTCCGGAATCGCCCTTCAAATTGCCACGATACGTGTCGGTGCGAAGGAACTCGTTCACGAAGAGGTCTCCAGGGCCCGGGCGTTCACGGTCCCAGTCGCTGGTCACCGAATAGTTTCGGGTTTGTGGGTTCGGGGCTCCATCTTCGCGGGGACCATATCCGACGAGCGTCCCGCGCGGAAACGTGTTCGCGCAGGCTGCGACGCTCACGCCGTTTAACGGTGCTATCAGGCCAGCAGGCCGGATCGGCGTGGCCACGCTCGGCGGCACGAGCGTATCGAGTCGAACGACCGCGACATCCTGCGAGATCTGCCCATCGTCGGCGAAGTCGAACTGTGTCCGCAACGCTTGGATCGACCCCGATGCCGCCCTCCGGTGCGTCACGCGTCGAGGATCGCCCGCTGGAAGGGTCGACGGGTCATAGGCAAACGTAAGGTTTGTGTCGAGCTTCGTGTCCCCGTTCAAGCAGTGGCCGGCGGTGATGGCGAATCTCTTCGTGGCGAGCACCGCCGTGCAGCCGACGTCGAGCTGACCGACACCCGGGAACGCGTCTGCCGTGTCGTCCGTGCCCGCGCCGACGGCGTGGACCGAGCGGCCCGTGTGCTCCGCTTTCGGGCTGTCCGCCCCGCATGCATTGCACAGGGCAAGGAGAAGCACGAGAACGGCTCCTGCGATGCCACGCCGCGCAGCTCCTCTGCACACGGGACCGCGTCGTCAACGGCTCGGTCCAGGCTCGGGGCAATAACCCCCGATCGTATTCGACTTGCTCATCTCACCCTCCCCCTGAAATGGCGTCTCAGCACGGGCCGTCGTCGTGACGGAGCTTTTGGGGCGCACGAACTTCGACGGATGCGCTCAATCAAGGATTACAACCAAAGACGACCAATGCAACCCGCTTGTTCTCGGCCCTTGACGCTGCGCAAATGGTGAGGAGCGTGGAGCCCTGGGTGAGGTGACGGTGAGGCCGTAGCCCGCGCCCCGATCCTTCTCGTGTCGCGATGGTTCCAACCGCTTTCGAGCCGGTCGCGACCGCCTCCACGGTGGTTCCAACCGTCTTCGCGTGGGTCGCGCCCGCCTCCGCCGTCGTTCCAGTCGTCCTCGCGTGGGTCGCGACCGCCTATGCGGTGGTCCAACCGTCGACGAGCCCAAGATGGAGCTGTTCGATCGCGAAGAGGCCATCCGCAGCAAGGAGCGCGAAGGAGTCGAGCAGGAGCTCTGGGGGAACCTGCTCGCGTATAACCTCGTGCGACTCGAGATGGCCCGTGTCGCGAAGATCGTGCAGGTCGAGCCTGAGAGACCGGCTCTCTGGTGACAGTTTGGACCGGCCCCCAGCGGCAGGGTAGTTGTCGCCCCTTTCGAACTGGATGAGTGGGGCGAGACAGTGACCCTCGGTGACCAAGCCTTTCTCTCTTCCGTACAAACAGATGCTCGAGCGCCTCACGGGCAACGGTGCCGAGAGTGCGCGGCAGGTCGCTCGCGAGACGGGCATCTCGCAACAGACGCTCTCCCGATGGCTGACTGAAGCTCGTAGCCTGCCCGACGTGCCGGCAAAGAAGAGGACGTCGAAGACGTGGACCATCGACGAGAAGATCCGAGTCCTGGCAGAGGCAGCGAAGCTGACCGGAGCGCAGCTCACCGCGATGCTGGAGCGCGAAGGACTATTGCTCGCAGCGCTGGAGCAGTGGCGTCTCGCTCTCGGTGACGACGCGAAGGCATCGGTCGCGACGACAAAGCGGATGCGAAAGCTGGAGAGGGAGCTCGCTCGCAAGGAGAAGGCGCTCGCCGAGGCGGCGGCGCTCCTCGTTCTCAAAAAAAGTGGACCACCTCTGGGAGGGCGAGGACGACGACACCGACGAGGAGAGCGACAAATGATCCTCGCGGCGATCGCCGAGGCGCAGACTGCGGGCGCGCGGATCGAGAAGGCATGCCAGGTCATTGGACTCTCGGTGCGAACCATCGAACGTTGGCGTGAAGGCCCGGATGGTGACGACGCTCGCCAGGGCCCGCACCGCCGCCCAGACAACGCGCTAACACCGCACGAACAGGCTCGGGGCGTCGCTGTGATGACGAGCCCTGAGTACGCGGCTTTGTCCCCGAAGCAGCTCGTTCCACGGCTGGCGGATCAGGGCATCTATTTGGCGTCGGAGTCGACGATGTACCGGCTGCAACACCGCTTCGAGCTACGCGCACCGAACCGGATGGCGACGCGTAGCCACGTCACCCGTGCGGCCACGGTGCACCGCGCGACGGCGCCGAATCAGGTCTGGAGCTGGGACATCACGTACCTGCCGACGTCCGTGCGAGGCCGGTCCTTGTACCTCTACCTCGTCCTCGACGTCTGGAGCCGGCGCATCGTCGGCTGGCGTGTGCACGAGCGCGAGAGCGCCGAGCTCGCTGCCGACATGATTCGACACATATGCGACGACGAGGGCGTCGACGCGAACGGCCTCATCCTGCACTCGGATAACGGCAAGGCCATGCGGGGCAGCACGATGATCGCGACACTCCAGTGGCTCGGCATTATCCCGTCCTTCAGCCGTCCGCACGTGAGCGACGACAACCCGTACTCCGAGGCGCTCTTCCGAACGCTCAAACATGGGCCCGCGTTACCCCGTCTGCCTTTTGCGGACGTCGAGGCGGCCCGCCGCTGGGTCGGCCGCTTCGTCACCTGGTACAACGCGGACCATCGCCACAGCGCGATTCGCTTCGTCACACCGGACCAGCGGCACTTCGGCAGTGAGCATGCCATCCTCGCAAAGCGTCGGGCGCTCTACGCGCGCGCAGCGCATGAAGCCAGAACGATGGTCCGGCGCTACCCGCAACTGGACTCCGGTCGAAGCCATAGTGCTCAATCCTGAGCGTGACGTCGCGGTAGCCGCCGCATGAACATCAGCGCGACAACAACCTTGACGCTCACCGCCGGGAGCCTTGGTTACAGATCGCGCCTCTACTAAGGTACGAACCTCTCTCCTCCCCCACGCGATCCGGGTGCCTTGGTGACAGAGACCGGGGCCTCCGCATCGCAATCCCCCCACGGAGGAACGCAGACCGAGGAGTTGCCGTCGCAGACCCCAGCTCTGGACCCATGTCCGAGGTCCACAAGACGCAGTCCTCCAGCGTCAGAGAATCGGCTCGACCCGGACACGAAGTCGGTCTCGAAGTGCTCGACGCGATGCGTGTCCGCGCGTGGTTTCGTGACGTCGACCTCGGCGTCCTCGAGACGCTCCCCGAGGTCGACGTCTCCTGCTTCGATCGTGTCGTCGCGAGCCGAAGGCGAGGTGCACACTGATCGCGGTTTGCTACCAACCCGCAACCTGCAGCGTGCCGCCTTCGGCGGGGGCTGCCGCTGCCATCTTCGATGGGCAAGCTTCAGCGTTCTCTCGCGCTCGTGCTGGTGACGGAGTGGAGAACGCGATTGAGGATTACATAGGGTGAGTGGACAGACCGCCTGTCAACGACCCCCACTGATCTGTCAACGATGTCCTGTTCCGTGCCCGGTGCCGGATCCCGGTACCGGTACCGGTATCGGGTATCGGAGCCCGTGCCGAGCGCCGCACCGTCCCGCTGAGCGATATGGGTGACTAGCCCGCGTCCTGCGGAAGGCCTGCGCGCGACCAGCCGGGCTCGGTCACTTCGCCGAACGCGCCGCGGGCGGCGTCGAAGCCGGCCCGCTGGTCGAGCACGTTCGTGAACCCGGCGGCGATGAGCGCGTTCGCAGCGCGGAGGCTTCGTCCTCCGGCCTTGCAGCCGACGAGGATCGGCGCGTCCTTCGCGAACTTCGCTTCCATCGCGGGCACGAAGTCGTCGCCGAGCGGGACGTTGATCGAGCCGGCGGGCCGTCCTTCGGCGAACTCCTCGGGGGTGCGCACGTCGACGTAGGTGAAGCCCTCGGCGGTCATCTTGGCGTGCGCTTCGGCGGGAGAGATGCGAACGAGGGTGCTCATCGCGAGCACCCTATCAAGCGGCTCCGGACGCCGCCACCGGTCGAACGATGCCGAGGAGCGCGCCGGCCAGACCGAGCCCGGCGGCTACGAAGAGGGCGCTGCGGAAGCCGATCGAATGCTCGAGCGAAGCGGCCACCGCGATGCCGAAGGTCATCCCCAGGTTGCGCGCGGTCGCGGCCATCGCCGCCGCCGTCGACTGGCGCTCGCGTGGCGCCGCGCCCATGATGAGCGCGCTGTTCGGGGCGACGTAGAGGCCGGCGCCGAGGCCGACGAGCGCAAGCGACACGACGAGGCCGAGGCCGGGAGGCGGGGCGCTCGCGGTCCGGGCGACCGCCGCCATTCCACCGGCGATCGCGAGCATGCCCGCGGCGCTCGGGATGCGCGGCCCCCAGCGATCGGCGATGACGCCGCTGAGCGGCGCGACGATCGCCATCATCGCCGGCTGAGCCGTCATGAACGCGCCGGCCTGAGCTGGAGAGAGCCCGGCCTCGCGCTGGAGCTGGAACGGCAGGAGGTACGCGAGCATGAACGTGACGGTGTAGAGGAGCGTCGCGCCGAGCACGCCGAACGCGAACGGCGGCTTCCGGAAGAGCGCGAGCGGCAGCAGCGGCGACGTGTTCGTGCTCCTCGTCACGTGGCGCGCGAAGACCGCGAGCGCAGCGAGCGCGAACGCGCCGATCAGTAGCACCGGCCGTCCCGTCCAGCCGTCCTCCTGCGTCCGCTTCAGCGCGACGAGCAGCGTCGAGAGGCCAGCCGCGAACAGCACGGCCCCGGGGAGATCGAGGGAGGCGATTCCGGGCGACGAACGCGTCTCGTCATCGGGAGGAAGGAGCGCGAGCGAGACGGCGAGCCCGATCGCTCCTGCGCTCGCGATCGTCACGAAGACGGCGTGCCATCCGATCTTCGCAGCGAGCAGCCCGCCGAGGCTCGGTCCGAGCGTGAGCCCGACGTACGTCGCCGCGAGCTGGATCCCGAGTCCGCGCGCCCGTCGATTCGGCGGCACGGCGCGCGTGACGATCGCCGGCCCGACGGCCATCAGCAGCGCGCCCCCGGCGCCCTGCATCACGCGGGCGCCGACGAGCGCCCGCAGGTCGAGCGCAGCCGCGCACATCGCCGAGCCGGCCACGAAGAAGACGAAGCCTGTGAGGTACACACGCTTGCGTCCGAGGATGTCCGCGGCCTTTCCCGCCAGAGCGAGGAGAGAGCTCACGGCGAGCAGGTACGCGGTGAGCACCCAGCTCACGTCGGCAGGTGTCACCGCGAGGTCCCGTGCGATCACGGGCGCCGAGACCGCGACCAGGCTCGTGCTGAGCGCGGCCACGAATGCGCCTGCGGACGCGATCGCTACGGGGGTCTTCTGCATCGTCGTCGGCGCTCGGTGGCTCCGGGGAGAGTCACAGGAAGACGGGGAGGCGGGAAGGGATCATTTGTGTCGTTCCGCTTGCGGTCCAGGCGGTTGGGCTGCCGCGCATGGCCCTCACTGCCGCGGTAGAGGTAGCGGGGCGCGCCTGTCGTGCGCTTGGCCACTCTCGCGCTACTCGTTGCGCTGCCTCTCCCTACCCCGGGAGCGACAGGACTTCGTAGCGCTCGCAAAGGAGGTGCAGGAACCGCACGGAGGCATTAGACGAGTCGACCGCCGAGGGCATGGATCCGTCGATCTGCCGTCTCCGAGTCTCCCCAAGATGTCCGCCTCCAGCTTTGCTCGCGCCGCCGATGCCGCCTCCCTCAAGGGCATGGCGCTTGGCGTTTTCGCCTATTCGTTGTTCGCTTTTCACGACGCACTGGTCAAAGGCGTGATCATGGCTCTGCCGGTTGCGCAGATCATGTTCGTGCGCAGCCTCGTCATCGTGCTCGGATGCCTGATCGTCGGCCGGCGCCAGCTGCTGGCCGACCTCGCCGGCTCGACCAATCTGCCGATGATGCTGATGCGGGCGGTGCTGACGCTCTCGGCCTGGGCGATGTACTATTCGACCGGCCGCGAGCTGCAGCTGGCCGAGATGACGACGCTCTATTACGTGGCGCCGATCATCACGCTCCTGCTGGCTGTGGTGTTCCTGAAGGAGAGATTGACGCTGGCCCGCGCCGGCGCAGCGGCCATCGGTTTCTTCGGCGTCGTCGTGGCGTGCAATCCAGGTGGCATCAGTATCGGCCTGCCGGCGCTGATGGTGCTGATGGCGGCCTTGTTTTGGTCCATCGCGATGATCCTGATGCGCACCATCTCCAAGTCCGAGAGCTCGCTGACCCAGATCTTTTTCCTCAACCTCGTCCACCTCACCGCGATGGGACTGGTTTCGATCTGGCTGTGGCAGGCCATGGGCTGGCGCGAACTGGCGTTCGTCGTCGCCACCGGCATCATCGGTGGGGTAGCCCAATTCGTGCTGGTCGAAGCAGCGCGGCAGGTTCAAGCCAGCGTGCTCGGGATCGTCGAGTACTCCGCATTGTTCTGGAGTTTTCTGCTCGGATATCTGTTCTGGAACGAACAGCCGGCAACTCTGGTCTATGTCGGTGCGGCGCTGGTCGTTGCCGCAGGCCTGGTACTGGCCTGGAGCGAACAGCGTGGCCGACGGGCAATCATGGCTGTCACGCCGGCCGATTGATGGGATTTGAATCGGATGGCGCTGCCCTCCCGGATGGGGTCGGGCTTGGCGAACGCGTCTTCTCAGGACGTCGCGTCCTCAGCGTTGCAGGGTCGCTCGGGCGCGGCGCCAGCTCTCGAGGTTGCACGGGCGTAGCTCGAGGAACGCTGGCGTCGCGATCTCGCACCTGCGCTTCTCGAAGGCGAGCGCGCGATCGAATGCACCGAGGGCTCCTGCCGACCTCGATGCTTGCAGGTACACGGCCTTCTCGTGAAACCACCATGCGGTGGTGAAGCAGCTCTCGGCCTGTCCCGAATGCACCGGGCCGCCTCCCGCGTTGCACGCACGTCCGGCCCGTTCGGCGTTGGCCTCGTCGGCCAATCGGAAGCCCTCGTCCGTGTAGTCGAGCGAGAGGGCAAGCAGCGCGCACGCCGTGAGGGCACCCATGTCGCATGCGCGCGCGTAGAGCGCCTGCGCCTTCGATCGATCCGTGAACCCCTTTCCACCGTTGTGCTCGGGGTCGTAGAGCATCCCGAGTGACGTGCACCCGTTCCCGCTGTTTCCGTCGCACGCCATCCGTAGGAGGCGCTCGGCCTTTACCTCGTCCCCGCTCTCCATGTAGCTGGCGCCAGCGGCCGCGCAGGCGTCCATGTCACCCTGCGAGCAAATGGCGTTGCAGTCGTCGTCGCAGCTCCGCTGAGCCCAGTACGACCCTCGCGAAGTGAGCGCATTGGCACCGTCGAGCCTGATTGCCCGTAACGTCACCTTGAGGAGCGCGCCGCAGCTGCCGTCGCGCGCCGTCGTCGATGTTCGGCAGGCGTCGGGAGAACCGTCGCTCTTTGCTACCAAGTCGGAGCGCGATCTCGTGACGCCTGCCGCCACTCCGAAGACCTCGGCAGCGATCGCCGCATCACTCTTGCTTCTCTTGGCGATCGCGAATGCGCCTCGGACGAGACCCGTCACGACGTGCGTTGCTGCAGCGCAGTCGCCTCGGAGATCGGCTTGGGAGAACGGGAGGGTCGGTGCACGCGCCACGCTGCGAGTAACCACCGCAACGTCGAGGACGTTGTCCTCGCTCCCATGCGCGCCGATGTTGTCGGCGACGGCCGGTGAGGCGAAGGGTAACGTGGCCTTCACTTCGTCGCGCGTGGTGAGTCGGACGAGATCATCCTTCGGGCTCACGTCTGTCGCGACGTAGCGTGCATCCACGGTGCAACTCGGAAGCACGCGCACCGCTCCGAGTGCATCGACCGCGACGACCGCGAGGCTGCTCTTTGCGTTCACTTCGAGGTCCGCGCGCATCGACGTCGGCCAGTCGACGGCGAAGAGCTCCTTGTCCTCGCCGAGAACGGACGCGACTTGTGGCGTCGACGCAGGCCGCGACGTGCTGCAGGCAGACAGCACCGCGAAGGCAGCGACGGCAATTGGAGCGAGTCCGGACTTCATGGTCGTGAGACGGTCGAGCTTGTCAGAACTTCAGGAAATTGCCACCGCCCTGGCAGCGACGCCTTCCCCGGCTGCGCGAGGAGTGCTCACCGCGAGCAGGTCTCGACGCCGTGGGGGGCCGCGTGCCTTTGCGGAGGCGATCTCGTTCGCCCGGGCGGCAAGCTCTTCGTCCCGATCGCGGGTGACCCGACTGCGGGCGACGGTCCGGATTCGGGTTCGATCCGTCGCCATGATGTTCGTCGGAACCGACGTTGCGTTTGCGGCGAGGCGCGCTAACCAGGTGCACCATGAAGCTGAGCTGTATCGTCCTCCTCCTCGTCGCCCCACTGGCTGCGATGCTCGTGTTCGCGTGCGCCGAGAGTGCGTCGGAGGACGCTGCCGGCGTCACGCCGGAAGCCGACAGCGGAGCGGGCTTGCGCGACAGCGGCCGGAGCAGCAGCAGCGACGACGACGACGACGACGACGGTGTCGACGACGCCGGAGAGCGTACGGGCGACGGTTCGACGAAGGAGGACGGCGGAGGATGCGGGGACGCCTCGCTCGAGACGCCGGTCCTGAACGGCCCGCGGGCGTGCGGGGCGAGCGACTTCGGCAAGCCGGCGGCAGCGTTCTCTTCCATGAACGGCGGCGGCGGGGCGATGACCGGAGGCACGATCCCGCCAGGGACCTACGACGTCATCGTCGCCGAGCGGGCTACTGGGACCACCGGGGCTTGGCGGGAGACGCTCGTCGTCGGAGCAGATGCGCGCTTCACGCGCACGCGCCAGATCGATCCCGGCACCGGGAACGCGGGGCCGGTGACCTACCGCTCGGGCACGCTGAGCGTGAACGGGAGCGACCTGACGTTGACCGAGGACTGCTACGTGAACGGTGCGACGCCGGGGACGCCGGGGACGCCGGCCACGGGCACCGTTCCGTACAAGGTGATCGAGGGCCCATGCGGAGAGGTCATGCTCCAGTACACGGAGCCGGGCTTCCGCTTCACGCTCGTCGCGCGCCCGAAGTAGGCGCCCTCCGGCCTCTGAGACTCCGAGCTCAGCGACCTCGGTAGAGGTAGCGGCGATCGTTCGGCCCGTCCGCGCTCTTTCGGGCAGCTTCGACGAGCGCGTGCTGCGGGGCGCGCTCGCATGCCGGATCGGTCGCCGAGGCGTCGCCGGTGAGCGCGAAGGCCTGACAGCGGCAGCCGCCGAAGTCGATCGAGCGCCGGTCGCAGCTCTTGCAGGGCTCCGGCATCCACGCCTCGCCGCGGTAGGCGAGGAGCGCGTCCGATGACGTCCAGATGTCGGCGAGCGGTCGGTCCTTCACGCTGTCGAAGCGGAGCGTCGTGATGCTCGTCGCGGCGTGGCAGGGCAGGACGCGCCCGTCGGGGACCATGTGGATGAAGCGGCGTGCCCAGCCGTCCATGCACGCCTTCGGCGTGGTCCCGAAGTAGTCGGGCTTGACGAAGAGGACGTCGATCTTCCCCTGGAGGCGAGCCTTGTGCTTCGACGCTGCCTCGGCGGCCATGTCGAGCTGCCCGCGCGTCGGCAGGAGCGCGTTGCGGTTCGAGAGTGCCCACGCCACGTATTGCGTGTTCGCGAGCTCGAGCCGGCTCGCGCCGACGTCTTCCGCGAGCGCGACGAGCTCGTCGATCTCGTCGAGGTTCGCGCGATGGAGGACGACGTTCATCGTGAGCGGGAGGCCGAGATCGGTGACCCAGCGCATCACCTGGATCTTCTGCGGGTGAGCGGCGTAGCCGGCGATCGCGTCCGCCCGTTCGGGCCGCGCCGACTGGATGCTCACCTGTACGTGATCGAGGCCCGCATTCGCGAGCGTCACGAGGCGCTCCTTCGTCAGCGGGACGCCGCTCGTGACGAGGTTCGAGTAGAGATCGAGCTCGCGTGCGCGCGCGACGAGCTGTTCGAGGTCCTTCCGTGCGAGCGGCTCACCGCCCGTGAAGTGCACCTGCACGACGCCGAGCGCCTCCGCCTCGCCGAGCACGCGCTTCCACTCCTCCGTGCCGAGCTCGCCGTCGTGATCGGCGAGGTTGGTCGGGTTGGAGCAATACGGGCACCGGAGCGGACAGCGATACGTCAACTCGGCGATGAGCGTGTAGGGCCGCGGCGCGCTCACGGCTCGAGCAAGCCTTTCTGGGCGAGCAGCGCGACGAACTCCACGACGTCCTGTTCGAGGCTCGAGCGTTCGGCCGCGGGCACGCCGGCCTCGAGCGCGATCTCCTCTACGATCTCGCTCACCGTGCGCGTCCCATCGCATCGCATCGCGATCGCCGCCGCGCTGTCGTTCAGCGCCAGGCCACGTTCGGGGTAGATGACCATGTGGCGGCCCGAGTGCCGATCGAAGCGCAGGCGAGCCTTCTTGGCGAGCTTGGGCGTCATGACGAGACTCAGCCGGCGTCGAGGTAGGCTCGGTCGACGGCGTCGAGGAGCGCCCACAGGATCTCGGTCTTCCGGATCAGCGCGTCGATGCAGCGCTCCTGAACCTCGCGTGTCGTCGCGTGCGCGAGGACATGGTCGATCGCCTCGTGCGAGTCCTCACGTGCACGCGTGACCCGGCCGCGGAAGTACGCAAGCGTCTCGCCGTCGACCCACGGGTAGTGCTGCTCCCACGCGACGATGCGCTTCGCCATGATGTCGGGTGAGAAGAACTCGGTCAGTGACGAGGCAACGGCCTCGACCAGCGGGCGCTCGCGAACGAGCGTCACGTAGGCGTCGCACGCGAAGCGGACGCCCGGAAGGACGTGCCGGAGGCTCTTCACCTCGTCGACGTCGAGGCCGACGCCCTTGGCGAGTCGGAGCCACTGCGCGATGCCGCCCTGGCCTTCTTCCTTGCCGTCGTGATCGGAGATCCGGTGCATCCACACGCGCCGAAACGCGGGGTCCTCCGACTTCGACAGGATGATCGCGTCTTTGATCGGGATCCGCGTCTGATAGTAGAAGCGGTTCTCCACCCACGCTTGGATCTGCCGCCGTGAGAGCTTGCCGGCGTGCATCCGGACGTGGAAGTCGTGTCGGTCGTGGTAGCGCTTCGCGCCTTCCTCGCGGAGGCGCTCGACGAAGGCGTCTCGGTCCATGGCGGCCTTCTCGTGGCTCATCTCGATGCTCCTGTCGCTTTACGAGCGTCGGCCAGCAGCGACCGCTCTCCGAGCGAGTGCTCGCGGATCACGAGCTGCCCTTCGAAGCGGCGCAGCGTGCGGATGAACTCGCTCTCCTCGAGGCCGCGCTCTCCGCCGAGGTGACGTAGAGGGCGAGCGGATAGGACTCGCGAAGGGAGAAGAGGCCGAGCACGTGGTCCATGTCGCCGTTCGTCAGGACGATATCGAAGAAGGAGGGCGCTGGCACGCGGCACGGCGGGGGAAGCGCATGCGGGGCTCTCCCTGAAGGGCTTTCTGGCGCGTCTGCGCCCTCGTTCGGCCGTGCCGAAGGCGGTTGATCTCGACCGGATTCGCCCTCTCTTCGCGCTGCTCCTTCTTCCGAAAGCGGTTCAGGCTGACGACGTTGCCCACCTCTCGACCGTGCGACAGTCGGCTCGGTCCGTCGTCACGGATCGCTTGGCGCGATCGGATTGGAGGTGCGTCGGCCGCGTCGCTACGTTGCCGACGATGGCCGGCGATCTCGTGCACCTGTCTTCTGCCGATCGCGCTTGCCGGACACGGCTCGGTGCGAACGTGGCCCACGCAGTCGCGGCGGCGCGTGTTTCTTGCTTTGCCGTCCAAGCCGAGCAGTCGGAGTACGATGCGTGGATGCAGCTTCGCCGCGTAGCCGTCGTGGTGCCGGTCCTCACGTTGCTGGCCGGCTGTAAGAGCAAGCCACCGGGAACAACTCCGGCGCGCGATGCCAGCGCGGACGCCGGGACGCCGGTATCCACGGTGCTCCTCGGGCGGGAGCTCGATCTCAGAGACGTTCGCTGGTCGTCAACCGGGGACGTGATCGCGACCACGCGCGTGGGCGTCCTCCGCTTCGCTCCCGAGATCGACGCTCCGGCGAGGCTCCTTCGTCTCCCGGATGGCGAGACGCCGGCTCGTCTCGCTACGTCACGTGGTGCGGACGTCGTGGCCTTGGTGACGGAGAGCCAGAGGCTCTTCGTCTCGCGCGACGGGAGCGAGCTCCGCGCGATCGCCGGTGTCGGGTCCCCTGCGACGGTCGACGTCTCGGACGACGGAACGCTCATCGCCGTCGACGAGCCGCCGGCGCCAGGAGCCGCGCGCACTGCGGGGCTTCGCGACGCCGTCACAGGACGACAGCTCCGGACGTTCGACATCTTCGCGCGCTTCGATCCGTCGTCGAAGTTCGTCGCGTCGAGCAAGCTCATCGCCTCCGTCGACGGTACATCCGCTGATATTCCGCTCGGCGACCAGCATTTCCTCGTCTGGGTCGCCGGCCACGCCGCCCTCGAGGCGAAGAACGCGCTCGTGCTCGTCGAGCCCGCCACGCGTACGACGAAGCGTATCCCGATGTGCGGACGCCTCGAAGTGGACGTGGAGCGGTCGCGCGCGATCGGCGTCTGCGAAGGTCGGAACACCCTCGAGGTCGTCGCGCTTCCGGGCGGCGAACGGATGGTCGTGCCGCTGCCACCCAAGGTCGCGCACAACTTCGTCGCCGTGTTCGGCGCGCGCGAAGGCGACGATTTGTTCGTGCAGCACGGCGAGGCGAACTACGCCGGCGAGATCCACGAGCTGAAGGCGCTCCGCGTCGATGTCGCTGCACGAAAGACCGAAGCGGTCCCGCTCGAGACGTTGGTGGTACGCGAGCTCGGCGGCGACCACACTCTCGAGAGCGCTTCGAGCGCCCAGTCGCCGCGCGGCCGAAGGTCGTTCGAGGTCGGCTCACCCGCGGTCTGGCCGGTGCGCATTCGCGACGTGCGCGGTCTGGAGCTCGCCCGCTGGGGGCCCGACAGCGCTCTCGGCCTCACGTCGAGGGTGCGGGCCCGCGAGCGCGGGCTCGATCTCGAGCTTGCCAAGGTAGGCGTCTCCAACGTCGCGCGTGTGCGCGTCGGTCCGCCGGCGCCCGGCATCGCCGAAGACCTCGTGCCCAAGAGCGACATGGCCAAGGACACGTGCGGGCAGGACGCTCACGTGCGGCTCGGGAACGGGCGCATGCTCTGGTACCCCTTCGACAAGCAAGAGTGGCACCCGGTTGCATGCTCGTGCGCCGACTTCGTGTGCACGAAGCCGTTCGAGGCCACCGGCGGTCGCGTGCTCGACGCGCGAGCGGACATCGTCGTGATCGCGAGCACGGGCAACGGCACGGCGATCCGCTTCGTCGACCCCGGCGGAACGACGCGGACGAGCGCGACCATCGGCGACGCCGCTTCGTGCAAGCAGGCGCGTCTCGCGGTGGATGGTCGGTCTGCGGGCTTCTATTGCACTCGCGGCGATGACGAACGGGAGCTCGTCGAGATCGACGTAGCGACCGGCAAGGAGCTGCGGAGGACGCCACTCGGTCTTCCCGGGCCCAATCCATGGACGCTCGAAGCGATGGGTAAAGGAGCGATCGTCTTCTCCCCTCCGCGCCATCGATGGATCTCGCCGGGGCTCATCGTCCTCGAGCCCTCCACCGGTCGTCGCATCGTCGACGTGCTCGCACTTCCGAACGCCGCCGTCGCGCGCTTCGAGGACGGGAAGGTGGAGCTCTTCGGCGACGAGGCGTCTGCCGCACAGGCAATCCGCTGCGACGACGGAAGGCTCCTCCTGCCGTTCGTGACGTGCCGCGATCGTGTCCAGGTGAAAGGCCGCTTCGCGCTGGATCTCTGAATCAGCGATCGAAGTGGCCCGATTCATGAGCGAGACCCTCGCGGACAAGTGAATCCACGAGACGATCCTATCTCCCGATGGCGTGGTCCAACGCGTCGGGACGATCGGCTGAGCGCGAGCCACCCAACGCTGGGCCTTCTGCCTCAAACGGTCAAAGGAGGTCAGATGTCGCTATCGGCGACGGCTGCGTCGCATCATCTCGATGCGTCATGACGCTTCGCCGTTCCGCCGCTCGAGGACCATCTCCATTCCGTCGTGGGCGATCTCCCAGCCGGCTGCTTCGACGGTGCGGCGCTCCTCGGAGTCGGGAGCGAGGATCGGGTTGGTGTTGTTGATGTGCGTGTAGATCCGGCGCGCGCGGAGCCCACCGAGTCGCGCCAGGCTGCCGGTCTCTCCGCCGATGGGGACGTGCGCCATGTCGCGCGCGTAGGACTTCGAGAGCCCGAGGCTCACCAGCTCGTCCTCGCGGTAGAACGTGCCGTCGAAGAGCACGACGTCGTGCCCGGAGAGATCGACGTCGGCGCTCGCCCCGGCCGCTGCGTACATGAGCGAGCCGCCATCGTCCTCGAACGAGAGCGCGATGTTGTCCTCCGGCGCTCCCTTCGCATGACCGACGAAGTGGACGGGGAGCTTGCCGGACATCGCCGACGGAGTAACGGAGAGCCCGAGCGGCTCGCCGGCGGCGTCGGCCAGCACGGACCGCTCTCCGAGCACGAGCTCGCGGATCACGAGCTGCCCTTCGAAGCGGCGGAGCGTGCGGATGAACGCACTCTCCTCGAGGCCGCGCCGCACCGACGAGGTGACGTAGAGGGCGAGGGGATAGGACTCGCGCAGCGAGAAGAGGCCGAGCACGTGGTCCATGTCGCCGTTCGTCAGGACGATCGCCGCGATCGGCGAGTGGCGTGGCGCTCGCGGCCAGAGGGCAGGCGTCTTCTGGATCTGAGCGAGGATCTCCGGCGATGCGTTGACGAGGACGAAGCGACCCGTCATCGGATCCGCGCTCGCCGTGATCGCGATCGAATCCTGCGTGCGCGGGACGAAGCCGGGCCGCCCTTCGCGCACCGCGACACAGTTCGAGCATCCGCAGTTCCATTGAGGAAAGCCGCCGCCGGCGGCGGACCCGAGCACGATCACACGCATCGCCGCCATCGTACCCGCTCGGCGACGTAAGCCTTAGCTGACGAACGCGGTCGTGTTTTTCGCTCTTTTCGTGTTTAAAAACTACCTCGTCTTCGGGCGGCGAGTCGGGATAGCCTCTGTGGTCGTGAGCTACGCGCATCCTGAAGTGCTCGTCGACACTGCGTGGGTCGAAGCCCATTTGTCCGACCCGAACATCAAGCTCGTCGAGGTCGACGTCGACGTCTACTCGTACGAGGAAGGCCACATTCCCGGCGCGCTCGGCTGGAACTGGGAGACCGAGCTCTGCGACCGCGTGCGTCGCGACATCCTCGGCAAGGACGCCTTCGAGAAGCTGATGGCGGAGAGCGGCATCACGGCCGACACCACCGTCGTCTTCTACGGCGACAACAACAACTGGTTCGCGGCCTGGGCCTTCTGGCAGATGAAGATCTACGGCCACGCCGACGTTCGGATGATGAACGGCGGCCGGCGGAAGTGGCTCGAGGAGGGCCGCCCGCTCTCGGATGCCGTGCCTGCCGCCCCGCCGTCGACGTACGTCGCGAAGGCGCCGGACATGTCGCTCCGAGCGTTCTTGCCGGAAGTGGCGGAGCTGAGTCGCACGCGTGGAGCGAGCCTCATCGACGTGCGAAGCCCGGCCGAGTTCACGGGAGAGATCCTCGCGCCGCCGGGGTTGCCCGAGACCTGCCAGCGCGGCGGTCACATCCCCGGCGCCAAGAGCGCGCCGTGGGGAGTGGTCTGCAACGAAGACGGGACCTTCAAGAGCGCCGAGGATTTGCGTGCGCTCTACAACGGCCTCGGTGTGACCCCGGAGCGTCCTGCGATCGCTTACTGCCGTATCGGCGAGCGCTCGAGCCACACCTGGTTCGTCTTGAAGTATCTCCTCGGTTTCCCCGACGCGCGGAACTACGACGGCTCGTGGACCGAGTGGGGCAACCTCGTCAACGCCGAGATCGAGCGGCCCTGACCGGCAACTCCCGGAACCCCGGCTTCATCGATGCCAGATCCCTCGAGCCCTTCGGGTCGCGCTCTCGAACGTAGACTCGTTCAGCTGGGAGCCCATCAGGTCGGCGTGACGACGTACATGGTCGGCACCCGGTGGTCCTGTCGTGTCGACAACGTCGATCCCGGGACAGTCATCGCGCGGGCGAGCGGCGCAACCCGCGAGGAAGCCGAGAACGTTGCCCTCGGAAGCGCGTCGGTCACCCTCGGCATGCGAGACGCGGCGGCTGCGCTGCGTCGCAGCGTCGAGGAGCTGCGCAAGCGTCAATCGGACGGAGAGAGATGACGATGGCCGAAGGTGCAGTCGACTTCGTGACGACGAACGAGAACCTCGAAGGATGGCCCGTGCGGATCACCGCGTATCGCATCGGAGCCAAGCACTACTGCCACGTCGACAATGTGAGCCCGGGCGCGACGGTCGCGCGCAGCTCCGGGACGACGGCCGATGAAGCGCGGGGCAAGGCCGTGACGAACGCTCGCGAGCGGCTCGCGAAGACCGTCCGTCGATGAAGGTCATCATGACGAGCCCCGAGGATGCAAACGATTCGTCCGCGAACTTGCTCGAGAGCGTCGCGGAGATCCTCACTGCCATGTCGAACGTCGTCGCGGGGGACTACGCGACGCGCCTCGAGGAGGAGAGGTTCCCTCCCGGGCATGCACTCCGCACCCTCTACCACGGCATCAACGACATGTTCGGCTCGCTCGACGTGGAGCGCCAGCGCGTCACGGCGTACGAGAAAGAGCTCGAAGAGAAGCTCGACATGATCGAGGCGCAGCAGGCCGCCATCCGCGAGCTCGCGACGCCGATCATCGAGGTCTGGGATGGCGTGCTCTGTCTTCCCGTCGTCGGCGTGATCGACACCGTTCGGAGCGCCGAGATGACGGAGTCGCTCCTCGGCGCCATCGTCGCGCGCCGCGCGCGGAGCGCCATCATCGACATCACTGCGATCCAGGTGATGGACACGGGCACCGCCGACTACTTCCTTCGGATGGCGAAATCGGTTCGCTTGCTCGGCGCCGAGTGTCTGCTCACCGGCGTCAATCCGAGCATCGCGCAGACGATCGTGCACATGGGCGTCGACCTGGGCGACATCCGGACGTTCCGGGATCTGCGAAGCGCGCTCGCCAGCTTCGACCTGCGGCGCACGCGCTCGCGGCGCTGAGCGCGCCGCCGAACCGCGGTTCACCTGCGAGCTTCGGCGTCGGCATCGTGAGCGTTCGCCTACGATCGAGCGTATACGTCGATCATGCGCTTTCCGCCGGCCCCGAGGCACTCCGCGGCATGGAGCACGTGGCAGTGGCTACGCGCTCCGTATCCCTACCTCGACCTGCTCGTGAAGGACCTCGGCGAGACCTTTACGATGCGGCTGCTCAGGTTCAAGCTCGTCGTCTTCACCAATCCCGAGCACGTGAAGGAGGTCTTCCTCGACAATGGGGAGACGCTCGAGGCGGGGCGCTTCAACCAGACGCTCGCGCCGCTCCTCGGCGATCGCTCCGTGCTCATGGTCGATGGTCAGAAGCACCGTCGAAAGAGGAAGCTCCTGCTCCCTCCGTTCCTCGGAGAGCGGATGCAGGTCTACGGGAAGACGATGCTCGACGTCACGGACGACGCGATCGACTCCTTCCCGCACGGCAAGGCGTTCTCGCTCCACGAGCCGATGCAGGACATCACCCTCCGCGTGATCGTCCGGACGGTGTTCGGCTTCGAGGGCGCGCGTCTGGAGGAGATGGTTCGGGTCACCAAGCGCGTGCTGGAGCTCGGCACGTGGCCGCCGCTCTTGATCCCGTTCATGCAGGTCGATCTCGGTCGCTTCAGCCACTACGGGAGGTTCCTCCGCGCAGTGGAGGAGAGCGACGGCATCCTCTACGACGAGATCCGGCGCCGCCGTCGGGACGGGACACGAGGTCCCGACATCCTCTCGCTCCTCCTCGATGCGCGCGACGAGGACGGCTCGCCGATGTCCGACGAGGAGCTCCGCGACGAGCTCGTCACGCTCCTCGTCGCCGGCCACGAGACGAGCGCCACCGGGCTCACGTGGGCGATGCGCTGGCTGCTCGAGTCGCCCGAGATCCTGCACGACCTCCGCGCCGAGCTCGAAGCGCTCGGACCCGATCCGGCCCCCGAGGCGCTCGCGAAGTCTGCGCTGCTCGATGCCGTCGCTCGCGAGGCGCTCCGTCTCGTCCCGGTGATCCCGATCGTCGGCCGTGTCCTCGCCCAGGATCGGACGATCGGCGGCTGGGACCTGAAGAAGGACGACATCGTCGTCTGCTCGATCTACCTCGCGCAGCGCCGCCCCGACGCGTTCCCGGATCCGGAGCGTTTCGATCCGCGACGCTTCCTCGACAAGAAACTCTCTGCGTACGAGTTCTTCCCCTTCGGCGGCGGCATACGCCGATGCATCGGGATGGCGTTCGCGCTCTACGAGATGAAGATGGTCCTCGCACGCCTCGCGACGCGGACGGAGCTCGCGCTGGAGCAAGGGCGGGCGCTCGGGATGAGCCGTCGATCGATCACGATCACGCCGACCGACGGGCTCCGCGTGATCCTGCGGAAGCGACGGCCACGCGCGAGCCCATCCGGCTCGCCCCGCGCCGCCGTCGCGAAGACGCCGGAGATGCAGTCGGCAGCGACATAGGTTGGGCTTCGCGCCCAACGACCCGCCGCGGTGCGCCGTCGAATTTTTCCTTCGAGGCTGGATCACAGCGGATCCGTCAGCACGGGCCGACGCCGATCTGGTTCGGCGCTTTTCTCGCGTGATTTCGAAGGGGGCAATGTAGGCAACCGTGGCCTGGGCGTTGCTATGCTCGAGCTCGTGCGCTCGGCTCTCTTCCCACTCGCCCTCGTCGCCTCGACCCTCTTCGGAGCGACCATCCTCACGCCCGCATGCGGCACCCCCGGAGAGGAAGACGTCGTCGACGAGGTCGCCGGCGAGGACGCTTACACGCTCGAGGGGACCTGCGATGGCCTCCCGCGTCTGAAGACGCTGAAGACGCCGCCGGGGGTTTGCGTCGGTCTCGTTGCCAACGGCTTCACCTACGCGCGCGGCATCGCCGAGCTCCCGAGCGGAGACCTCGTGCTCGCAGAGATGGGCGGCTGGGCGCAGGACCGCGGCTCGGTGTGGCTGCTTCGTCGCCTTGCGGACAAGTCGTACTCGCGAACGCGCATCGCGAAGCTGATCGACAAGCCGAGCGGCGTCGCCGTCGGCCCCGACGGGCTGCCGTACATCGGCACGCCCAAGGGCATCTTCCGCTTCGATCCGTACGAGCAGACCGTCGACCCGATCCCTAGGACGGGGAAGTTCCGCGCGTCACCCGACTACAAGCAGCCGCGCTTCAAGGTCGTGATCGACGACCTGCCCGGCACCGGCCGCCACCCGCTCTCGAAGTTCGTCTTCGACAAGCGCGATGTGTGGACGATCTTCGCGAACGTCGGCTCCGTGTCGGACGTCTGCGAGCAGGGCGCGGGCGCGCGCCCACCGGCGGGCTATCCGCTGCCATGCCCCGAGGCCGACGGCGCGAAACCGCACGGCGTCATCCGGAAGTACGTCCTCGCCGGACCCGATCGCGTCGCCACGGGCCACACCGTGATCGCGAAGGGCCTTCGCAACTCGATGGCGCTCGCCGTTCATCCCCGCTCGAACGCGCTCATCCAGGCGGAGAACTCGCGCGACTCGATCAACAAGCACCAGGCGTCGCTCACGGACAGCGAGGGCGATCTCCCGCACGAGGAGCTCAACGTCATCGTGCCCGGCGCTCACTACGGCTGGCCGTACTGCTACGACAACGGCGCGCCGAACCCCGAGTACCGCGGACGCGTCGACTGCTCACGTTACACGAACCCGGCGCTCCTCTTGCCGGGCCACGCGTCGCCGCTCGGCATGACCTACTACACGGGGACGATGTTCCCCGCGGCCTACCGCAACAACCTCATCGTCGCGTATCACGGCTACCGCGCGAACGGTCACCGGCTCGTCGTCGTCCCCGTCGACGCCAATGGCGTCCCCGGCTCCGGCGAGCCGCTCGACATCATCCGCGGATGGGAGAAGAGCGCTGACGGTCGCGAGCCGCTCGGCTCTCCGGTCGACGTTCTCGCCGCCAAGGACGGCTCGCTCTACGTCACCGAAGACAAGAACGGGACCGTCCTTCGCGTGTTCTTCGATCCCGCGGCCGGCAATGGAGCGCCGATGCGTCCGCTCCCGGCGACGCAGCCGCAGGCCAGCCCCGAGGAGCAGCAGCGCTGCGCTCAGCTCGCGCGTCGGACCGACTCGTTCTCCCGCGTGCAGCGAGACGTCATCGATACCGCGTGCGTGAGCTGTCACGGAGTCGGGCCGGGATATGCCGGCGGTCTCCGGCTCGACAAGTGCGACGCCGTCGGCAACGCGCAGCGCCTCCGCGCGCCGCGTACGGGCAACCGCCCGCCGTACGTGCAACCGAACCGACTCGATAGCGAGCTCGTCCTCAGGATCAAGGGGCAGGGCTACCCGCAGATGCCCGCCGGCGGCCTGAACCCCGAGCAGCTCGGCGAAGTCGAGAGCTGGATCAACGCCGGAGCGCCGCTGCCCCAGTGACGCCTCTGCCGTTCGCGAACGCGAAGTCGAGGCACTTCTGCGGGTGGTTTGGGCGCGAGGCCCAAACTGCTGGACACCCCCCTGAATCGAGTCAGAATCACGGCAGGTAAGACGATGAGCTGGACCAAGCCCGAAGCCACCGAGATCAAGATGGACGCCGAGATCTCGTCGTATCAGGACGACAGCTACGATCCGTTGAAGGACGGACCGCTCTTCGTGAAGAGCGAGCAGCCGGCGGAGACGGAGCTCGACGTCGTCATCCCTCGCGCCTGATCGACCGTCTTCCCCCGCGATTCATCGCCCCGGTCGCGTGACCGAGGACTCACCCACGTTCGACGAAAGGTCGGCGGGGCTGAGCGCCCACGCGCGAAGCGCAGCGTGCGGCGAGGCGCGGCTCGTGAAACGGCGATGCGCCTAGCGGCAGAGGCTCGGCGAGCGCGGGTCGGCTCGGCCCGGCTCGTGAAACGGCGATGCGCCTAGCGGCAGAGGCCCGGCTCGGCGAGCGCGCGCTCGGCGGCACGGCGTAGCGGCATCCGTACTTCCTTCGCTCGGAGCGGCGCGAGGCGCTTCTCGAGATCGGCGGGGCGAAGGGCGGAGAGCGCGTCGATCGCCGCCATGCCGAGGCGCTCGTCCGCCTCGTCGACCGGCGAGCGCGCGAGGTGCGCGAGCTTGGTCAGCCGATCGGCGGCGCTCCTCACGCACATCGCGCCGAGCGTTCGCGCGGCGAGGGCTCGGACCTCGACGTCCTCTTTGCCGTCGTCGAGGCGCTCGCGGATCTTCTCTGCCTGCTTGGTCGCGCGGAGGTTGCCGAGCGCGGCGATCGCGGCGCCGCGGACCTTCGGGCTCCCGTCGGCGAGCGCAGAGGCAAGCGCGTTCTGACCCGGGCCGTCCTCGGGGATCGCGCCGAGGGCCTCCGCGGCGGCCACGCGGACGAACGTCCACACGTCGCTCGTGAGCGCGTTCGTGGCGGCGCTGGAGCCCGCCGGGATCTTGCCGAGCGCGATCGCCCGGAGCGCGGCCTCGCGCACGCGTGGCTCCGGATCGGAAGCGGCGGCGACGAGCGTCGGGACGAGCGGTGCGATGCCGGCAGAGAGCTCGACGGCGCGCATGCGGACCGGCCAGTCCGGATCGTGTCGAACGAGCTCCGCGAGACGCGTGAGCTCGCCGCTCGTCGCGTCGGACGAGCGGGCGAGCTGGGAGAGCGGCTGCGCGACGAGGTAGCGCGTCGGCATGTCGGGCGAGGAGCGGAGTACGTCGGCGATCGCGGCGCCCGACTCCGGTCGGAGCTCCGCGAGCTTCGAGCCCATCGCCCGAAGCAGATCGAGGCGTGCCGCCGGTGTGAGGTCTTTCTTCGACACGAGCGCGAGCAGCTTCTCGCGCGGTGAAGAGACCGCCGCGCGCGCGAAGGCTCCGCGCAGCGCGCGCCGTGTCTCGGTGTTGCCCTTGCCGAGCTGCTCACCGATCGGATCGAGCGCGGCGGCCGGAGCGATCGTCGCGAGGAGCGGCGCCGACGCGGCGCGCCTGGGCTCGTCGCCTTCGCGCACCGCCGTCGCGAGAGCGTCGGTCGCGGCCTTGCCGCAGCGCTCGACGCGTCCGAGCGCGCGCTTCCGGACCTCCGACTCCTTGTCGGCGAGTGCGTGCGTGAGCAGCTCCATCGCCGTGCCCTCGCACGACCCGGCGCTCGCGGCGACGTCGACGGCGAGCGCGCGACCGCGCGCGTCGAGCGAGCCCCAACGCTTCGAGACCGCGGCGAGCCCTTGATCGCCGCCGCGACGGAGGAGCGCTGCCGCCTCTTCGGCGCGCGGCCCGGCGAGCTCCTTCGCTACGTCGTCCATGGTCGCGTGGTCGACGTCGAACTTCGTCACGGCGGAGATCTCCGCGAACGAGACCTCGGGCGCGCCGAGGTTGCGCGTGTACGCTTCGTCGAGCACGACGGCGACGCACGTCGTCTGCACTGGCTCGGGGAGGGGGACCTCGTAGCTCGCGCCCGGCTTCATCCACGCGTCTTCGGGCATCGTGACGTGAAAGAGCTTCTGATCGGTCGCGAGGAAGAACGTCCGCGGCGCGGCGCCGTCGGGACTCGGCGCGGTTGGCGCATCCGGAGCGATCGTCACGACGACGCCGTGGATCGGAACCTCGGACGGCGCGCGCATCGTGGCGAACTCTCCGTGGCCGTCGCCGGGTCGCTTCTCGCTCCACGTGGTGTCGGGCTTCCCGTCGGTGAGCGCTTGGGCTCCAGGCGCGCTGCCGCCGGTCGCGAGGAGCACGCGCGCGAGCGGTGCCGGCGTCGACGCCGACGCCGCGCGCGCCTGCGCGACGACACGGGCCGCACCGTCACGCTCCTTCTTCTCGATGCGATGAAGGGTGGCGCCACGGAGCTTCATCGACCTCGGATCGAGCCCGCGTGCGCCGAGCGGCGTCGTCGCCTGCCCGCAGATGCGCGTGTCCTCGCGCGCCTCGGCGACGATCACGAACTTCGATTTCGATTCGCCTTCGCTCGGGCCGGCGGGCCGGTCGTAGAAGAGGACGACGTTTCCGTTCCGATCGCCCTCTTCTCCGCGCGTGTAGCCGGTGAGGCCCGCGAAGATCGGCTCGCCGTCGTTGCCTGCGAGGATCGCCTCGAACGCGAGGTCCTTTCTGAGCGCGTCCGCCACCCGGACGTGGATCACGCTTCGGCCTTCGCCGATCGCGATCACCTCCATCGTCCGATGCGCGAGATCGAGCCGCGAGCGCTCGATCGGGATCGGGATCGATTGCTTCGTGCCGCCGGTGCCGTCGCAGGTGGCCGCCTTGCAGCGACGCACCTCGAGCACGCCCGCCTCCGGATCGATCACGGCCTCGATCGCGTCGAGCCCTCCGCCGGCGCGCGCCGTCACGCGCGGTCCGCCCGCCTGCGCCGAGCCGCTCGCGAGGGCGAGGGTCAGAGACGCGGTGACGGCGGCGGTTCGAACGCGGGCTCTCATCGGCAACACCTCGAAATGGTTGGGAGACCAAGTACCGTAACGCCCGGCTCTCTGCGAGCGCGCGCCCCCCATCCAGGCATGTAGGCACAGCCTTTTGTTTGCCCGGGGACGGCCGAGCATGTCACACGAAACGCCCATGCGGCGGAAACCTTTGGTAGCCGCGGCGGTCGGTGTGCCGCTCGCGATTGCGCTCGCCGTCCTGCTCGTCCGTCGCCAGGTCCCCGTGGAACCGGGCGGACCGTCGATCGCGAAGCTGAGCGGTAAGGCTGCCACTGCCGCCGCCGTGGCGCCGCCGCCGCCGACCCTCGCCGGGCTCGATCTCACGAAGATCGACGTGAAGGACCAGGGCGTCACGGCCCCGCTGCCGGACAAGCGGACGGCCAAGCTCGCGATCGACCCGGCGCTACAGCGCGTCGCCGAGAACGTCATGTCGATGCACCACCTGCCCGAGGCGACGGTCGTCGTGATGGACGTCGAGACCGGCAAGGTGATCGCCTACGCGAGCCACATCGAGAAGGGACCGAAGCGCGATCTCGCCGTCGAGGCGACCGCGCCGGCGGCCAGCATCTTCAAGGTCGTGACCGGCACGTCGCTCGTCGAGAACGCGAACGCGACCGCCGATCAGCGAGAGTGTTACTCCGGGGGCGAGCAGCGGATCCTCGCGCACGACCTCGTGCCCGACCCGCGGCGCGACCGCTGGTGCACGACGCTCGGCGGCGCGATGGGCCGAAGCATCAACACCGTCTTCGCGCGTCTCGCACTCGCAAACCTCAAGCCTGCGGAGCTCGACGCAACCGCGAGGTCGCTCGGCTTCGGCAGTGCGCTCCCGTTCGACGTCCCCGTCCAGCCGAGCGCGGCGAGGTTCCCCGACGATCAGCTCGGCTTCGCGCGTACGGCCGCGGGCTTCTGGAACACGACGCTCTCGCCGCTCCACGCCGCGTGGATCGGAGCGGCGATCGCGCGCGGCGGCGAGCCGGTGCGACCCGTGTTGGCGACCGACATCGTCGAAGACGGCAAGGTCGTCTGGAGCGCGCCGACGAACCTGGCTCAGAAGCGCGTGATGAAGAGCGACACCGCGCGCGCCGTCACGACGATGATGGACATGACGGTGAGCGACGGGACGTCCTACCGCGCCTTCCACGATCCGAAGGGGCGTTCCTTCCTCCCCAACGTCGCCGTCGCCGGGAAGACGGGGACGCTCACCGACGCCGCGGCCCAGCGTTACTACACGTGGTTCGCCGGCTTCGCCCCGAGCCGACCGATCGTGCTTCCCGCCGAGGCCCAGAAGGACGGCCACGAGCCCTCGCAGCCGCGAAAGGTCTCGTTCGGCGTCCTCGTCGTCAATGATGCGAAGTGGACCATCAAGGCGAACGTCCTCGCGCGCGAGGTCCTTCGTGCCTACTTCGCAGGGCAACATGTTCCCGGCGTGAGCGCGCCGCGCACCGAGCGGCGCGAGCGAGCCGATCAGGCTCGCGAAGGCCGTCCGCCCGCGACGTCGACGACGCCCGCGACGAAGCAGCGCCGGCAACGCGGCTCGTAGTCTGCTGCGCCGCCGACGAAGAGCTGACCTTCCATTCCGACGAGCCGCTGCGAGCGGCATGCCGCGGCCCCGCACCGCGAGCAGACGGCCTGGAGCTTCGTGACGTATTCGGCCACGCTCATCAGGGCAGGCATCGGACCAAACGGCTTGCCGCGGTAGTCCTGATCGAGCCCGGCGCAGATGACGCGGACGCCTGCGTTCGCGAGCTTCTCGGCCGCGTCGACGAGCGTGTCGTCGAAGAACTGCGCCTCGTCGATGCCGACGACGTCCGGCGGGCTCTCGAGGTTCACGAAGGTGAAGATCTCCGCAGCGGAGGCGATCGCGGTTGCCTCCGCTTTGATCCCCTCGTGGCTGACGACCTTCACGTCGTCGTAGCGATTGTCGATGCGCGGCTTGAAGAGGACGACACGTCGCCGCGCGAGCCGAGCCCGCTTCACTCGGCGAAGCAGCTCCTCTGTCTTCCCACTGAACATCGAGCCGCACACGACCTCGACGCACCCAAGACGCTCGCTCGAGCTCGAGACGGTTCGAGACGCGAGGTGCTCACCATGCTCGCCATCGGGCAAACGCATCCAGCGCCGCATACTCGGCGCCTGCCGTGACGACAAGAGACCTCGTGTTCGCGTTGTTCGCGTTGTTCGCGTGGACGAACGCCGCTCGCGGCGCCTGCCCCGGGCCGACCGTCGATTGACGCGGCCCGTCACCGGTGTCGGCTCGTCGACGCGCGGCGACACGTGCGCAAACCTGAGGTCTCATCCGACACCCGCTTCCCTGTGGCCGCGCCGTCAGACGAGGAAGACGCGGGGAGAGCGTGAACGGGAGGCCCCGAGGATGCCTCGAGCACGTATGCGCCGCCTCGCTCGCGATTCGAATGTCCAGGTCGACTACCTGAACGAGCCGAGGCACTCGCTCCGAGGTGCGCTCGCTACGTCGCCCCGCGGCCCCGGGCCCGTAGACGCGGCCGATAGCAATGCTAGATTGGGGGCTGTGGAAGTTGTCCTCCGCAAGCTCGGGAAGGGTTCGCGCGCCGTCGCCGGCCGCCTTGTCAGAGCGCCGAGGAAAGGTTCCGTGGTCGTCATCGAGTTCCCGGATGGGATGCACGAGTACGTGACGACGCCGGTGAAGCGCGTGCTTCGCCTCGCGGGACGTGAAGTCTTCTACATCGAGACGATCAACAGCCGTTATCGCCTCGAGGTCCGCGGTCGCGAAGACGCGCTCGCCGAGAGCGCGGGCTGAACGCGGACGCCGAGCGCAGGCGCCGCCGGCCGCTCCCGCGCCCCGCGAGCACAGCCGTGGAAGCGCTCAGCCCCACTGCGACCTTGACGAAGAACGTCAAGTCGCGTTGGATGCGCCCCCCATGGGTAAGTTCGACCGCAGGAATTCGCAGAAGATGAAGCGCCGCAAGGCGCAGTCAAAGAAGAAGGCGCGCCTCAAGCGCCTGCGCACCGCGTCCGCGAAGCCGGCCACCTCGAAGAAGGCGGCCGCGAAGAAGTCGGCGCCGCCGAAGGCGCAGGCCTGAGGGCCCGCGTCTCGTCTGGCACGCCGCGCTCTTTCGCGCTCAGCGGTTCTTTTCGGCGAGCACTTCCGCGTCCGTCAACGTGACGCGGAAGAAGCGCGCCGTTTTCATTTGGGGGCTGACGTCGCCGCCGGAGAGGCAGGGGCGTCCGAGCCGGCGGTCTCCGCCGTCGTCGTTGGGACCTCGGGCGCAGGTTGCTCGGGCGCTTGTTGACCGCCGAGGCGGATGGTCGGGAACTGAGCGTTCCTTGGCCCCTTCGCCGGCTCGCTCGGTGTCGCGTCACCGATCAGGCCCGCGTCGCCGCCAGCGCGGCTCTCGTCGACGAGCTGCCAGGTGCCCTTGAAGTCCCGCCACTTCTGCTTGAGCGTCGTGACGCGGAGATCGCCCTGGTCGACGCGGTACCACGCGACCTTCACGAAGGTCTCTGCGTCGGCATCTCCGTTCATCTTGAGGCCCGCGAGCTCGTAGTCGGCGACGCGAATGTCCGAGCCCCACGCCTTGCGCCGCGTGAGGAACGCCTCGCGTGCCGCCGGCGCGACATGCTCGGCGGCCAGCTCCATCCTTCCGAAGCGCGTGTTCAAGTTGAGCTCGGTCGCCGCCTCCTGCGCTCGCGCGGGCGGCGACTGGTGGCCGACCGGACAGCCGAGCAGGAGGACCGACGAGACGGCGAGACCGGCGACGAACGACGCACGCATACGGATGACCGTAGGCATGGTCGCCGCGGATGGGCCAAGTTCCTGCGGCACGAAAGGCGGAGATGCATCGAGCGCTCGCGCATCGGCTTCACGTCCGCGATCGCGTGGTAGGCTCCGCGCGTGTCCTGGCACGTCGATTCCTGGAAGGACAAACCGCACGCGCAGGACGTCAGCTACGACGACCCGAATGCGCTCGCGTCCGTCGTCGAGAAGCTCAAGACCTTGCCGCCGCTCGTCACCTCGTGGGAGGTCGAGCGCCTCAAGGAGCACATCGCCGAGGCCCAAGTCGGCAAGCGCTTCCTCCTCCAGGGAGGCGACTGCGCCGAGAGGCTCGCCGACTGCCAGCCTGGGATCATCGCCAACAAGCTCAAGATCCTGCTCCAGATGTCGCTGGTGCTCATCCACGCGTCGAAGAAGCCCGTCGTTCGCGTCGGGCGTCTCGCGGGACAATACGCGAAGCCGCGCTCGAGCCCGACCGAGTCGAAGGACGGCGTCGTCCTGCCGAGCTACTTCGGCGACATCGTCAACCGTCCCGAGTTCACGGCCGAGGGCCGGCGCTTCGATCCCCGCGCGATGCTCGATGCGTACGGACACGCGGCGATGACGCTGAACTTCGTGCGCTCGCTCGCCATCGGCGGCTTCGCCGACATGCACCACCCCGAGTACTGGGACCTCGGCTTCATGGCGCGCGCGGATCTCCGTGACGAGCTTCGTGTAGAATACAAGCAAACGACGGAGAAGCTCGCCGAGGCGCTCCGCTTCATGGAAGCGATCGGCGAGAGGGCCGTCGAGGAGCTCACGCGCGTCACCTTCTACACGAGCCACGAGGGCCTGAACCTCCACTACGAGTCCGCGCAGACGCGCACGGTGCCCCGGCGCGCAGGGAACTACCTCCTCACGACGCACATGCCGTGGATCGGCGAGCGAACGCGCGCGCTCGACGGTGCGCACGTCGAGTTCTTCCGCGGCGTGGAGAACGTCGTCGGCGTGAAGCTCGGACCGAAGGTCGATCCGGAGGATGCCGTCAGGCTCCTCACGACGCTCAACCCGACGAACGAGCCGGGGAAGCTCGTCGCGATCACGCGCATGGGGGCAGCGAACGTCGAGCGCTCGCTGCCGCCGCTCGTCGAGGCAGTACGCCGGGCCGAGCGGCGCGTCCTATGGGTCTGCGATCCGATGCACGGCAACGGGATGACGACCGCGAGCGGGCTGAAGACGCGGAACTTCGACGACATCCTCACGGAGATCGAGCGCACGTTCGCGGTCCACGCCCGGCTCGGGACCATCCTCGGCGGCGTGCACTTCGAGCTCACCGGCGAGGACGTCACCGAGTGCATCGGTGGCGGTCTCAGTGAGGCCGACCTCGACAAGAACTACCTCTCGGTCTGCGACCCGCGTCTCAACTATCGCCAGGCGCTCGAGATGGCGCTCCGTCTCGGCAGCTGGATGTCCGACGCGCGCAAGGCGCGGCTCTAGCGTCCGAGGTTCGCGCTCGGTTCGTGGGCCGCGACGCTAGCCGGCCCCTCGCCGGTCGCCGTCTCGCTCGCGGGCGGACGCCGCGGCAGCCGGTCGCGCTCGAGCTTTCGCGGGCTTGGGCGAGTTCATGCTGCTAATCGGTTCAGCTGTGGCTTGGAAACGACACTCCGTCCCTTGACCGTGCCGAGGGGCCCATGTAGCGAGTAGGACTTCAACGACGGGGCGACTTTCTAGTGAAGGGTTCTTTACTGGGACGTCTCGGAGACGGTGGCGGTCGCCGCCGGCTCGGGTGCTCATGCCGGGCACCTTCAGAACGCACGAGTCATCAAGAGGTTGAAGTAGGAATGGGCAGTCGCATGAGCTGGCCACAAATTCGCCAAAGCGACGAGTATCGAGGCCGCTGGGTAGCCCTCGACAATTGTAGGTACGACGCACGGACCGCCGAGCCCGTCGAGGGCACGATCATCGACGTCGACGACGACCTCGTCGAGCTGTGCACCCGCATCCGCCAGAGCGAGAACAAACACTGCGCGATCCTCTTTTGTGAAGAGGTCGACGAGCTGCAGCCGCCGTCATCGAAACAGCGACGCTCCTCGTCCTTTCCGACGCAGCACTAGGGTTTTTTATTGGGCTGACCGGGCAACGGCGGGGGAGGCCGCCGGCCCGGTTGGGGTTGTTCGGAGTCGACGCCGCTCGGGGATGGCCCCTGCGGCGTCGAGCCCGGCGGTACGGGGAGCCGCCCGGCAGCAGTAGGAGTAGGCGGCCGCACGGTCGGAGTGGTCGCCATGCGCGGTGCCGCCGGGGGAGTTTGGGCGACCGGCAAGCGATTCGCGCTCGGGGGGAGCGCCGCCGGCCGATAGGGGGCGGGCTGGGCCACTCGGGGCGGCGTCATCGGCGAGGCCGGCGTCGTGATGTTTCCGGCAGACGACCGCGCCGCGACAGGGAGACGCCCCGTGGATTGGGGTTGAGCAGCCGTGGGGATCCGTCCGGTCGACGGCGCGGCCGCGCCCGCGGCGATCCGTCTGACCGATGGTGGAGCCCCTTCGCTGGAGGGCGGCGCGCCTGGAACGCGGACCGAGCCGGGGGCCGGCCTTCCCGCGCTCGATGGAGCGGGCGTGTGGATCGGGGAGCTCGAAGGCGGCATCCGGTCCGAGCTCGGGGCCGCGGGGCGTACGTCGGGGCGCGACGCCGGCGGCTGGCGCGTCGCGTGGTGCTCGCCGATCGGGAGCGGCGACGAGCGGCGATCCCCCCGCCCGACTTCGGGGCTCGACGGCGGGACGTCGTCCGCGCGACGCCGTACGAGAACGGGCTGCCGCGCGCCCGGTGGAAGCGGCGCGTGACGAACCACGCGCGGCGCGCTCTCTCGGAGGGGAGCCGGCGTTGCCTCCGAGCTCGGTGGCTCGCTCCCGACGGTCTCGCGCCCTCCGCTCATCGCGAAGGAGGTGCCGGGGGTCGGGACCGTCATCAGGCTTCGCTTGACGGGCAGCGGCGCCGGACGAGCGATCGGCTCGGCAACGGGAGGTTCGGACAACGCACCGGGAGGGATCGTGTCGGCATCGAGGCCGCCCCGGCCGTACGCCTCCGCCGCCGCGTCGGCTTCGGCGAGGATCGACGCCATGTCGTCGACTTCCTCGAAGTCTCCGAGCTCGACCTCGATCGACCAGTCCTGTTCGCGCTTGTTCGGCGTGGCGTTGCCGAAGCGCTTCGCTGCCTTCGCGATGTGGCGCTTGTACGTGCCTTCCTCGATCTGGCGGCAGATGCGCGTCCAGTACATCGAGTAGGTGTTGAACTTCTGCGTGATGACGTTGAAGCGGAACCGGAGCGCCGTGTTCCGGATCTGCTGCTTTCGCAGGACCGTGAAGCGCCGGTCGACGTCCTTGCGCTGAACCCCGGGCTCGATCTTCTCGTAGCCCATGAAGTACTGCTCGTAGGACGCACGGAGGCGATCGACGCGCTCTTCGAGCTCGGCGAGCGCGATCTCGAGCTCCTTCTGGGGGTCTTTCGATTTCGGCGATTCCACTACGAGTCAGATCGTAGTTTCGAGCCGAGTTGTCGCGGAGTAAAGCCCGCGCGTCGAGAAAGGCGTAGGGCACGACTCCGCGTCTCCGCGGCCGGGGCGGAGACGCTCTGGAGAGGTGGCTTCAGAGCGGCGTGACCTTGACGTTGTCGAAACACACCTTGGCTTCCCACTCGTTGAAGCCGAAGTGATCGTGCCCCTGGCCGGCGAGGGGAGAGGGATCGTTCCACGACAGGTATTCGATCCCGTTCACCGACCAGCGGATCGTCTTGCCGTCGGTGCGCTCGATCTTGAACTGGTAGAGTTGACCACGGACCACGGCGCGCTGGCGCGGATCGTCGGAGTCCTTGTCGACGCGGATCTCCTTTCGATCAGTCCCGTGCTCGTTCAAACGCGCGAGGACGTGCATCGAGTTCTTCCAGCCGCCGAGGATGGCGAGGTAGCTCGTCGCGTTGGTGTAGGAGGTGCCCGTCGCGAAGGAGCGACCGTCGCCCCAGACCTCGGCCTTGAGGTCGCCGTCGTCCGACATCGCGATCGCGTCGAACTCGATCCGGGCGTTGACGGGCAGCGTGCGGTTCAGCCAGACGCCGTGGTTGCGCGCGTTTTCTCCGCAGAGCTGGCCGTTCTCGACCCGCCAGGCGCTCGTGCGCATCTGGACCCAGTCCGGGCCCAGGTTGCCCGGGCTGCGCGCGCGGGTCGTGTCGGCGCCGGCATCTGCGAGGAGCGAGAACACGTCCGAGCCGGCCTCGTTGATCGGGACGATCCGCTGAGCGTCGACCGCAGCGTCAATCGAGAGCGACCTCGAGGACACGTCGCCCGGGAGCGCGAGCGCCTCGCCCGCGTCGGGGCGGTCGAAGTTGTCCTCGAACGGCGCAGTCATGATGCCGATCGACGCCTTGAAGCTCGACGTCTGCGCCGGGGCCGGCCCCGCGTCGTACGGTGGTGCGCTCCCGGTCGGGACGCACGCGGCGAACGCGCCAAACGCGACCAAAACGCCGATGAACGAGGACGCAGCGACGGGCGAGGCGACGAGGAATACGCGCGAGCTCACGCGCGCGTTCTTACCACAGGCGGCGTTCCGCGCCCGAGTCCTGCGGCCGGACGAGCCTGCGGTCCATGGTCGAGGCCGCGTCTACCGCAGCGCTGCGGGCCATCCGGCGCTCGGACGAGATCGGGCCCATTTGAGGTGGACCTGCCGCCAGCCCACTCTCATTGTGGTAAAACGGCCCCCGCTCGGGTGAGGCCCGACGAAACCGAGATCAGACATGCATCCGATCCTCTTCCGTATCCCTCTCCCGGCGATGGCCCTGAAGCTTTGGTGGGCGCTCGCGGCCGTGGCGGCGATCGCCGCGATCTTCGCGATCCTCGGCCTCCGCCGCAAAGACCGTGGCAGTGCGGGCATCGCGCTCGTGATCGGCGCCGCCGCCGGTATCGCAGGCTACGTGTTCCGCGAGACCAAGTTCGAGGCGGCGAACCTGCCGATCTACTCGTACGGCGTGATGCTCGGCCTCTCGCTGGTCGTCGGCTGGTACCTGACGCTCACGCTCGCCGAGCGTGACGGGCTGCCGAAGGAGACGATGGCGAACTGCTACGTCATCACGGCCATCGCGGCGATCCTCGGCTCGCGAATCCTCTACGTCGTCACGAACCCCGACGAGTTCAAGCAGGCGAGCGACTTCTTCGCGCTCCGGCGCGGCGGTCTCGTCGCCTACGGAGGCTTCCTCGGAGGCTACCTCGGGAGCTGGATCTATCTGAGGTCCCAGAAGATCCGGCTCTTGCCCTGGGCGGACGTCGCGGTCCCCAGCCTCGCGTCGGGTCTGCTCATCACCCGCATCGGCTGCTACCTGTTCGGCTGCGACTTCGGCAAGCGCCTCCCCGAGACCGCGCCCGAGACGCTGAAGAAGCTCGGTACGTTCCCGCACTGGACGCAGGGCACGCTCGAAGGCAGCGAGGGCGCTCCGGCGTTCGCGCGGCACCTCGACATCGTCGGCCGGAACTCGCCCGCCGGCGAAGAGCTCGTGAAGATGGGGCACTCGTTCCCGGTGCACCCGACGCAGATCTACGAGTCCGTCATCGGCCTCGTGCTCCTCGCGATCCTGCTCTGGCAGCGCAAGCACCAGCGGTTCCGCGGGCAGATCTTCTTCCTCTTCGCGTTCGGCTACGGCTACCTCCGCTTCCTCATCGAGGCGTTCCGCGACGACACCGAGCGCGGCGAGTTCGGGCCGATGATGGGCGAGCACTGGCTCATCTCCGGCGCGCTCCTCGTGATGAGCGTCGCGTTCGTGTTCGGCATCTCGCTCGGCATCACGAACACGAAGGTCCGCAACGTCTCGCGCGTGCTCGCCTTCATCCCGCCGATCGCCGCGTTCCTCATCCTGCGCCCGATCTCGTTCGGGAAGCAGCACGCGGTTCAGCTCTCGACGAGCCAGTGGATCGGCATGCTGTCGGCGGTGATCTGCGCCTGGTTCTACGCCAAGTACTGGGAGACGGCGCGCAAGAGCCCGAAGCTCGCGATGGGCCTCGAGTCGCTCGGTGACATCAAGGCGACGCAGGACGACGCCTCTGGCCGACGCAAGAAGAGCGACGAGGACGACGACGCAGGGAACGACGACGACGAGGCCTCGGCCGCCGGCGACGCAGATGACGCGCCGAAGAAGACGCCGGCCAAGAAGAAGGGCCTCGTCGGCAAGAAGAAGGCGAAGGTCGAGGAGAACGAGGACGCCGAGGCGTCCGAGGCCGCCAAGACCTCGTCCAGCGACGCGGACGCCGACGCCGAGCCGAAGAGCGCGACGAAGTCCGCCGGCGACGACGACGAGAACGCGAAGAAGGACGAGCCGGCCGAGACCGCCTGAGGTCTCGCTGCGAGCGTCCGATCCATGAAAGGCGGCGTCGTAAAGGCGCCGCCTTTCGTGCGTCTTACGTCTTCCAACACGGAAAGCGCGTGATCCGCAGAAGCGGAGTCCAGCGCGCCGTCGTGCGGTGGCGTCAGCCGAGCGCAGTGCGTCGACGGCGCCGCGCCGCGCACGATCGCCCGGGAGATCGGATGACGGCGTGGGACGGTTCGCCGCGCCTGCGCGCGCTCGAAGCGAGGTACGATGCGGTGTTGGCTCGGCGGCGGCCGACCATCGCCGAGCTCATCGAGCGAGGCAGACGATAGGGGGGACGGGGGATGACTCGGATCACGTTCGTCGCGACGCGCAAGAACACGGATCCGACGGAGCGTGAGCTCTACGAGATGGACCTTCTGTGCCGAGCGCTCGGCTTCCAGCGAGCGTTCCTCGACCTCGGGATCCAGACGGTGATGGCGTGTACGCCGCCGGGCGTGAGCATCGACCTCGTCGACGAGTACATCGATCCGATCGCTTACGACGTGAAGACGGATCTCGTCGCCCTCTCGGCGAAGACGTCGTGCGTGACGCATGCCTACGAGGTCGCGCGCCGTTTCCGGGCCAAGGGCAAGCGCGTCGTGCTCGGCGGGATCCACGCCTCGCTCCGGCCGGAGGAGGCGCTCGAGCACGTCGACTGCGTCGTGACGGGCGAGGCCGAGCTCCTCTGGCCCCGGGTGGTGCGCGATCTCGAGGCCGGCAAGCTGAAGGAGCGCTACGACGCCGACGGTTTCCCGCCGATGGACGCGATCCCTCCGCCGGCATGGGGACGCAGCAAGCCGGACAGCTACCTCTTCCACCAGATCCAGACGACCCGGGGTTGCCCGTTCCGCTGTCGCTTCTGCAGCGTGCCGGACATCTCGGGGCAGGACTTCTGCTTCAAGCCTGTCGAGCGCGTCATCGAGGAGCTCCGCGCCCTCCCGCGGAGCAGGGGGCCGATCGCGAGCGGCAAGCCGCTCTACGTCGTCGACGACAACTTCATCTCGCGCGTGCGCTACACGAAGGAGCTGCTCCGCGCGATGATCCCGCTGAAGAAGGCGGGGCAGATCCCGTCGTGGTCGGCGGAGACGACGCTCAACGTCGCGAACGACGAAGAGATGCTCGATCTCTTTCGCGACGCGGGCTGCTCGACGCTCATCATCGGCTTCGAATCGGTGACGGAGGCGTCGCGTGCGGCGATGGACGAGCCGGTCAACTTCTGCCTCACGTACCAGGAGGCGGTCGACCGCATCCATGCGCGTGGGATGACGATCATCGGCAACTTCATCGTCGGCCTCGACACCGACACGCTCGGCGTCTTCCAGCAGACGCTCGACTTCGTTCAGAAGACCGGGATCCTCTACCCGTTCTTCAGCATCCTCACGCCGACGCCGGGGACCAACCTGTTCGACGAGTACAAGGCTGCCGGCCGCCTCGATCACGAGGACTGGCACCTCTACGACACCCGACACGTCGTCTTCGAGCCGACGAACATGACGCGCGAGGAGCTGATGGACGGCTACGTCTGGCTCTACGAGCAGGCGTACGGCGCGGACAACCTCTACGCACGCATCGAGCGGAACTGGAAGCGCCGGACCCACGGCTCGAACTTGGTCGAGAAGGCGTTCGTCGCCGCGCGGCTCGCGCCCGAGATGCTGAAGGGCGACGCCGAGCTCCGGCGTCACTTCAAGCAGGGCATCGCGCTCATGATGAGCCGCCATCTCGCGTCCGACGCCGGGCAGCTGCTCTATCTGCTCGACGCCTACGACTTCGCGAGGTTCATGCGCCGCTTCAACACCTTCGCGCGGAGCGAGAGCTACCGGACGTTCGCGGACCGATCGCGCTGGAACCGCGCGCCTGCGGGCGTGCCCGAGAAGGCCTCTGACCTCGAGAAGCTCGGGGGCATGCAGTGGCGGAACGCCAAGGCGGTGAAGCGCACGAAGACGAGCCATCCGGTCGTCCGCTGAGTCGCAGCCCGATCCGCGGAGCCTCGAGTCTTCGACCGAGGGTCGCATGCTATGCTCCCCGCGTCTCGATGAGGCGCTTCTTCCTTTCTTCCGCGGCCCTCGTGGCCACGCTCGCGATCAGCCTCCCCGCGTGGGCGGACAAGATCGCGGTCCTGCCGTTCACGTCTCCGAACAACGTTCCTCGGCCCGAGCTCGAGGAGGTACGTCGGTGGACGCGTGAGGCCGTCGCGAAGAAGGGGCACACGTTCGCGACGAACGACGAGATGGTCTCGGCCGAGGCCGCCGTGAAGGACGGCGTCGCGGACACGACCCAGGAGTACCAGGCCGCCGGCAAGGTGGTCGCGGCCGACTGGACGCTCACCGCGCGCGTCGAGCGGATCGACCACCCGCCCGCGACGTTGCCGGACGGCACGGCGGAGGAGGGGTACACCACCTATCGCGTCGAGCTCGAGGCGTACCAGATGAGCTCCGGCCGCCTGGAGTCGCTCTCGCGCGAGGTGCTCCCCGACGAAGGGCCGGAAGACCTCGCCCAGATGATCGCGCTCCTCGTTCGACCGGAGGGGATCGCCAACGCCGAGCTCCCGTGGCTCGGCGCCGGCGTGCGCCGTCCGAAGCCGAAGCCGAAGCCCGCTCCGGAGCCACAGCCCCCGCCTCAGCCGGTCCCGCCGCGGGTCGAGGCTCCGCCCGCTCCGCGTCCGGTCTACGGCGCCGGCCATCCGATCGCGCTCGGCGCGTCGATCGGAGTGACGAACGCGGTGGTGCGTCCCGACAACGCGCGCGGTCCCTCGTGGGCGATGCCGATCGGCGCCACCCTCGGATACGCGCTCCCGGACAGCGTGCCCGGCCTCGAGCTCAAGGCGAACCTCACGAGCCAGGTGATCGGTCCGCGCGCGGTCGAGCTGTCGGGTGGCGCGCGCTACGCGCTTGCTCCGCTCCGCGGCGCCCGGCTCTTCGTCGGCCCGGAGCTCCTCGTCGGCGCGCACGTCGCGCTCGGAGCGGACAAGGTGACGCGGTTCCTGACGCATGGCTCGCTCTTCCTCGCGTACGGCATCACGGAGAACGTCCAGGCCGAGGTCGCCGGCGATCTCGCGGCTGCGCTCGGCGGCGCCGGGACGCTCGTGCTCGGCGGAGGAACGGCGCGTGTCCTCGTTCGCTTCTGATGCCCCGCGCTTCTAGGATCGTCACCGTGGCCTCGATCGAGCCTCGTCACGTCGTCCCCCTCTCCACCCGCCGCGATACGACGCGCCTCGGCACGAAGATCGCGGAGACGCTCGAGCCGGGCGATCTCGTCCTCCTCTCGGGCGATCTCGGCGCCGGGAAGACGTTCCTCTCGCGGGCGATCGCGCGCGCGCGCGGCGTGCCTGTCGACGTCGCGATCGCGAGCCCGACGTTCACGCTGGTGCAGGAGTACGAGACGCCTCGAGGGGCGCTCCTCCACGTCGATCTCTACCGGCTCCGTGAAGACGACGATCGCGACGCCACCGTGAAGGAGGTCCGGCGCCTCGGTCTCGACGAGCGACGCGCCGATGGAGCGATCCTCCTCGTGGAGTGGGGTGAAGGGCTCGACGAGCAACTCGGCGGTCCGGCCTCGCTCTCGGTGTCGATGACGATGGCCGCGGACGGCCGCACGGCGACTCTGGTCGGCCCGCGTGCGATGAGTCTCTAGAGTCGGACGTGCGAACGTGCGTCATGCACGGATCATCGCACTGGCCTCAGAGGCAGCTCGACGGTGAACGTCGAGCCACAACCGATCTCGGTCTCGACCTCGATCCGGCCCCCGTGAGCCTCCACGATCATGCGCGTGACGTAGAGGCCGAGCCCGAGCCCGCCGTGATGGCGGTCCGAGACGCCGCGTGTGAACCGCTCGAAGAGTCGCTGCCGGATCCCGTCGTGCATCCCGGCACCGTGGTCGGTGACCGCGAGCCGCGCCTTTCCGTCGAGTTGCGAGAGCGTGACCTCGATGGGCTTTCCCCTCCCGAACTTCATCGCATTGGAGAGGAGATTGGTGACGACCTGCTCCAGCCGGAGCTGGTCCCACCGGCCTACGATCGCTCCCTCGGCGCGGAGCATGAGAGGGGTGCGTTGGCGGGCGAGCTCGTGTGCGAGCTGGGCCGTCACCTCCTCGACGAGCGCACGGAGATCGACGTCTTCGAGGCGGAGATCGAGCTGGCCCGACCGAGCCCTCGTCACGTCGAGGAGGGTCTCGACGAGGCGCTCGAGGCGATCCGTCTGCCGGCTCGCGAGCGCGAGCGCTGCCTCGGCCTGGGATGGGTCCATCCTCACCAGCCGCCGCTTCAGCTGGTACACGCTCAGCTTGAGGCTCGTCAGCGGGGTGCGCATCTCGTGTGACGCGATGGAAAGGAACTCCTCCCGCGCGTGGATCGCCCTCTGCGCGGCGTCGTAGAGCGAGGCGTTGTCGATGACGATCGCTGCTCGCCAGGCGATCTTGGATAGGAGCTCGAGCTCGCTGGCCTCGAAGGCGGGAGCATTTCGTCCACGAGCGATCGCGAGGACGCCAAGCGTCTGGCGGCGCGACACGAGGGGAGCCGCCATCACCGCTCCGATGCCCATCGCACGCAGGACCGCGAAGTGTTCTTCGTTCATGCTTCCAGCCCCGAGCGCAGGGTCATCCAGCGAGGGGAGGAGGATCGGAGAGCCCGTCCGCAGAGCCTGGGCCACGAGATCGGAAGACTCGGCTGGCGGCGCGTAGCTTCGGAGCGCATCCATCAGTGACTCCTCCACCGGGAGCGCGGTCGCTACGCCGCTGCAACGCAGGCGTCCGCTCTCGTCCACCAGGTAGACGAACGAAGCACTCGCCGGGAAGCGGACACACGCGTTCGCCAGCAACCGGGCCTGCTCGTCGACGACCAGCGACGCCGAGAGCGCCGTCGTGATCTCCGCGAGCAGCTGCGTGTGGCGCTTCTCCTTCTCGGCAGACCGGCGGCGCTCGCGCTCCTGCGAGAGCAGCTGCGAGATCTCGATCGACACTGCCGCCTGGCTCGCGATCAACTCGAGCGCTGCCAGGCGCGGCGGGGGAAAGGCGCCCGCGACGAGATCGTTCTCCAGGTAGAGGGCGCCGATCGCTTCGGATTGCCTCACGATCGGAAGACACAACAGCGACTTCGGACGCCGCTGCGCGACGTACGTGTCGGTCCGAGCCCAATCGACATCGGCCGGATCGTCGAGGACGACGGGCTCCCCGGTGCGGAGGACGAGCTGGATGACCGAAATCGCGGCATGGTCCGCCGAGAGCGGGGTCTTCACCCATTTCGCTTCGACGCCGAGCTCCGTGGCCGTGGCCTCCGCATCGATCTCCAGCGTGCCGTCCCGGCGAAAGACGAAGCACGCGCGCTGCGCCCCGCCCTGTTCCAGAACGGTCCGCACGAGCCGATCGACGAGTCGGTCCCAAACGACCTCCTTCGAGATCGCCTGCGTCGCTTTCGTCACTGCCATCCAATCGAGCTGCTCTGGCGGCAGCGTGAGCGTCGCCGAAGGAGCCGCGGCCGTCGCCTCGACGAGGTGTGGACGGCGTTGGTCGATGTCGCGGACTTTCCCGACGGCGCCCCAGGTTAGGTAGCGGCTCCGGGCCCCGCGCAGATAGAGATCGGCGATGCGGGTGAACCCGCGCTCACGGAAGAACCCGGAGGCGAGCTCGAAGGCGATGGCTTCGTTCTGGACGAAACCGCCCGCGCGAGCCGAGCGGATCGCTTCTTCGTAGAGCCGCATCGCCTCTGTGGGGTGTCCCTCGAGCCGCTCGAGCTCGGCGCACACGAGCGCGTGCTTGTGGCCGAAGTTGCTCGGGCAGCCTTCGGCCCAGATGCGGAATCGTTCCCGCTCCGCCTTCAGTGCGTCGAGGCGCTGCGTCTCTGTCGGAGGTCTCCGCATCGACGCGGCGAGCGTGAGCGCATGGTAGAAATGGAACTCCGGCTCCTCGGTGAACGAAGGCGAGCTCCAGAGCAGCTCCTCGGTCCGCCGCGCCGCTGAGAGTGCCCCGTCCCAGTCGCCTGCGAAGAAGCACGCCTGCAGCTTGCGCAGGGAGTGCCAGCAGATCGCGAGCGCCACGGCCTGCCGGCTGGTCTCCAGCTCCACTTCGAAGGACCGCTCGTCGAACCCGTCTCCGTTGAACGAAGAGAGCCCCGAGGTCTCTCCTTGCAGGCTCAGCGTGAGCCGTAGCATGCTCGTCACCGCAGCCGAGACGAGCGGATATTCGACCTTGTCGACGTAGGCCAGCGCGGCGATGCACTCGCGCCGGACCTCCTCGAGCGGCGTACCCATCGCGAGGAGGATCGAGATCACGTCGCAACGGACGTAGCAAGCGTACGTGATGTCCCCCACGCGAGCGGCCACGTCGAACGCTCGTCGAGCGAGGGCTGCGCCATCGGCGAGCGGCTCCCGCCATTGGTTCGTGAAGGCCGACAAGAGGTAGGCCCTTGCCAGATGTGCCTCGAGGCCACGCCGATCGACCAGCTCCCTCCCGAGCCGGCCCAGGTCGTATGCGTCCTGGTATCGGCCGAACACGGCCGCCATGACCAATCCCAAAAGTGGGTAGTTCGTGCCTGCGGAGTCGGGGTTGCCGAACCGGATGCACAGCGCCGCGCTTCGGCAGGCGATGACGGCCAGGAGATTGAGGTCGCTGTAGAGGACGGGGATGGCGACGGCCGCGATGATGTTCGTGATCGCGAGCGGGTCCTCGTCTTCCATCGGGGCCAACGCCGCGAGAGCCGGAATGGGCGTGTCCCCGAGGCTCGCGCGAAAGGCGTCGTACTCGCGGCGCACTTCCTCCTCTGTGGGACGCACGTGCCATTCGATTCCGAAGGTCCGCAGACAAGCGAGCGCCACCTCGATCGCCTCCAGGATCTCGTCTCGGACGATGTGGAGATAGATCTCGGCCATGGCGACCGAGGCCACGTCGCGGGCGTCGCGCGCTCGGCCTCGGAGCAGCGCGAGGACACGCCTGGCCGCGTCTCGGTCTCCCGAGAGAAACGCACCCTGCGCCCATCCGAGGTGCAGCGGAAAGACGAGCTCGTAGCGATCCTGCCAGGCCTCAGGACCCAGGAGACCGGCGCCCGTCGCGAAGTGGCTCGACGCGGCAGCGAAGGCGGCGGCCGCCATCGCCTTGCGCCCGGCCGCGAGGTTCAGCTCGGCGACGCGGCTCTTCTCGGACGGCTCGAGGAGCCGCTGACCTCGGTTGAGCTGGCCGGTGATCGCGAAGAGCTGCTCGTCGAGAACCGAAGGCGGTGTTGCCCGAAGGAGGAGGCGTCCGATTCGGAGATGGATCGACTCGGACTGATCGTGCGGGACGAGCTCGTAGGCAGCCTGCTGCACGCGGTCGTGGAGAAACCGGACGTTGCTGCCGGAGCGGAGGACCAGCCCCTCCTGCAGAGCCGGAGCGAGGTCCCGGCGAAGCTCGTCGATCGACTCCTCGCAGACCGCGGCGAGCGTCTGGAGATCGGTGGAGTTGCCGATGCACGCCGCGAGTCGAAGTGAATCGCGGCAAGGTCCGGGGAGCCGTCCGATCCGGGAGATGACGAGGTCGACGACGTTGTCCGTGTGTTCCTTCTCCTGGATCGCCGAGAGGTCCCAGCACCATCGGCGCTCCACGGGATCGAAGCGCAGAAGGCGCTCCTGCTCGAGGACCGTGAGGAGCTGGATCGCGAAGAACGGATTTCCACCCGTCTTCTCCTCGACGACGTTCGCGAGCGGACGCGCATCCTCGATCGGGAGGTACACGGCGTTCGCTACCAGCTCGGCCATGTGCTCCGGAGCGAGCGGGCGCAGCGCGACCTCGGTGGTTCGGCTGCCCGCGTCCTGGAGCCGATGGATGGTCGCGAGCAGCGGGTGGGCCGCATCGACCTCGTTGTCTCGGTACGCTCCGACGACGAGCAGGTGGCGCGTCTCGGGCTGGAGGAGCAGGTACTCGAGCAGGCGAAGGCTCGCGAGGTCGCTCCACTGGAGGTCGTCGAGGAAGAGCACCACGGGATGGGTCTTGCGCGCCAACACCCCAAGGAACCGCTCGAAGACGGCGTGGAACCGTGGCTGAGCCTCGATCGGCGGCAGAGGCGCCACGGGCGGTTGCGGTCCTACGACGAGCTCCAGCTCGGGGAGGAGCTCGGTGATGATCCGGCCCTGCGAGCCGAGTGCTTGCAGGAGCTCGTCGCGCCAGAGGCGGAGCCGATCCTCGGGCATTCCCAGTAGCTCGCGCAGCGCGGTTCGGAAGGCCTCGATGATGGTCCCGTACGGGACGCTGCGTCCGATCTGGTCGAACTTGCCGGAGAGGAAGAATCCGCGTGCGCCGGTCATCGAGCGGAGCAGCTCGTGGACCAGAGACGACTTGCCGACTCCCGAGTAGCCCGACACGAGGCAGAGCTCCGGCGCCCCGCCGTCGACCATTCGATGAAAGGCGCGGAGAAGCTCGGCGCGTTCGGAGGCCCGCCCGTAGAGTCGCTGCGGGATCTGGAGGCGATCCGAGACGTCGTCCTGCCCCAGAGGAATGGCCTCGAGCTCGAGTCCGGCCCGGTGCATGGTGCGGAACCGCTTCAGGTCCGCGAGAAGACCGCCGGCGGTCTGGTAGCGGTCGTCCGGCATCTTCGCGAGGAGGCGCAGCACGAGCGCGGAGAGCGGCAAGGGGACCCCGGGGGCGATCGTCGATGGCGCCGGCGCCGGCCTCGCGACGTGATTGTGGACCCACGCGACGGGGTCGCTGGCCTGGAAGGGCAGCTTTCCGGTCAGCATCTGGAAGAACGTCACGCCGAGCGAATAGAGATCGGTTCGCGTGTCGATCGAACGATTCATTCGACCGGTCTGCTCGGGCGAAATGTAAGGGAGCGATCCCTCGATCAGCTCCGAGGGGACGAAGCTCTGGTGCTCACGCGGAATCCGCGAGGCGAGGCCGAGATCGAAGAGCCAGGCCTCCGACGTCTCGCTGGAGACGAGGATGTTCGTCGGGTTCAGGTTCTTGTGGACGATCCCGTCCCGGTGGAGCTCCGCGACCGCGCCGGCGATCGAACAGGCAAGCTCGAGGAACGTGCCGATCGGCATGGGCTCGCACTCGCGTAGGAGCTGCTCGAGCGGCTCGCCTCCCGGATCGTCGAGCTCCAGGGCCGGAGAGCCATCGAGGCTCTCGAGCTTGAGCGGATGGACGATGTGCCGCGTCCGAGACGAGACGCCGATCTCGAGCTCGTTCCGAAGCCGCTCGAGATTCCGCTTGTCCGTCGCACGAGGGCCCAGCACCTTGAGCAGGACCTGGTGGCCATCCGCCCGCCGATTCGCCCGGAGCAGCACTGCTTGCGGATCGCGGTGGAGCGTCTCCGAGATCGAGTAGACGGCCTGGGGATCCACGCCTCGAATCTAGGTCGACGCGACAAGCCCGCGCGAACCGGTCCGGAGCTCAGCGCGTGTGGTGAGCTGGTCGTGGGAATCTCCGGTCGAGCGCGAGGTGCCACGCCGACGTGTCCGCGGGCTCCGGAGGAATCTCTGCCATTCGACGGCCGCCCCGACCGCGAGCGCTGATGCGCCCAGGCACCGTTTCTGGTCTCATCTCCTCTACACCTGTGGTGGAGAGCGAGGCGGCACCCCGGCGAGATCTGTTCGGCGTTGCGATCGTCGCGGCGCTCATTGCGCTCGCCCTCGCGTTCGGTGCGCAGCGCGGGCGGCGTACGCTCGCCGTGGTCGCGCGTACGGTCGACGTCACTGCGCTGAGCGGCGACGCGGCGACCTTCACGCTCTTTCCGACGTCCGGCCGGCTCGAGGTCGCGAGCCGCGATGGACGGAGTCGGCTCGACATCGAGATGTCCCTCGTCGTCGACGGGATCGAGCGTCCGCTCGCGATGCGGCGCGCCGACGTCCACGTGAAGGACAGGTCCACGCTCGTCGGCGAGTTCCCGATCGAGCTCGGCGACGAGCATGCGACCGGGACCCTCGAGCTCCGGATGGACCCGGTCACCGATCTCGTCACCGCCAGCCTCGCCGTCGCACAGGGGAGCTCCGATCACACCTACGCGCTGCGCTTCGGTCTCGCCCCCGACGGTCGCACGGTGTTCGTCCCCGGCGTCGGGGAGATCGGCGACGTCGCGAACATGCAGGCGCCGTCGCTGGTGCTGGACGACGACGCGCATCCGTTCGCGCTGCTCTCGTCACAGGGACCGCTCTCGATCACCGAGCTCGAGCCCGATACCGACCAGCCCGGGGCGAGGCCCCGCCTCCTCGTGTCCGCGCGCACCGAGACCGCGGCGCGGCGCGCGAAGGGCGCGGCCGCAGACAAGCCCGCGCGCCTCGACATCGCCGTCCTGGTCGGCGGATCGAGCCAGGCGGTCTGGGGCCGGCTCTACCAGCTCGCGCACGTGAACATCGCCAAGGTCACGGGCATCGTCACGGGCACCCACGAGCGCGCGCACGTGTTCGCCCTCGACGAGGACGGGCGCCCCCGTGCTCGCGCCGTCGTCGATGCCGGTGGCCGCTTCTCGATCGACGTCCCCACGATCGCCAAGCAGTGGTTCGCCGCACTCGAGGCAGTGCACACCAGCGCTCCGGTTCGCTTCGTCCCCGGCACGCCGTGGGATCTCAGGCTCGACGTCTCCGCCGGGGGCGAGCTTCACGTGAAGGTGACCGACGGCGACACAGGCCAGCGGCTCGTCGGCCGTCTCATCGTGAAGGGGATCGAGGGCACGATCGATCCCAGCTTCGGTCCCGACTACCGCGCGTCGGGCGCGGGGCCGCTCATGGACATCCTCGAGGGCGAGGTCAGGACGCCGCTCCCCGCAGGCAAGTACCGCGTCGCGGTGACGAAGGGGATCGAGTGGAGCATCGACTCGCAGATCGTCGAGATCGGGAGCGGGCACACGAAGTCGATCGAGCTCGCACCGCGCCACGTCGTGCCGACGCCGGGGATGGTCGGCTGTGATCTCCACGTGCACGCGCGTCCGAGCTTCGACAGCCCGGTCACGCCGGAGGATCGCGTGCTGTCGCTCGTGTCGGCGGGCGTCGACTTCGCCGTGCCGACCGAGCACAACCTGGTCGGCGACTACGGGCCTGCGCTCGAGGTCCTGCGCCTCGGCAAGCAGCTCGCGCACGTGCCCGGCGTCGAGGTGACGACCTATAACCCGCGCTTCGGTCACTTCGGCGTCTTCCCGTACAACCCCGGCTCGAGCGTCCCGCCCTACAAGGGCACGACGGTGAACGCCATCATCGCCGCGTCGAAGCGAGGCGACCCGACGCGCGTCGTCCAGGTGCACCACCCGCGGATGGCGCAGAACATCGGCCACTTCAGCATCATCAACTTCGATCCGAAGAGCGGTCGGACCCCGAACGTCGCCCCCTTCGACGCGATCGAGGTCTACAACGGCTACGAGCTCTCGAAGCGCGAGCTCACCGAGCGTGTGATGGAGGACTGGTTCGCGCTCCTCAACTTCGGCCGCCGCATCGCGGCGACGGGCTCGAGCGATTCGCACCGGATCCAGTACCAGTGGGCGGGCTACCCGCGGACGTACGCGCTGCTCGACCCGCGCTCGGCCGGTGACACGGGGCTGCCGCTCGACACGAAGGAGATCGTCGCGGCGATCAAGAAGGGGCGGGGCTTCGTCACGAGCGGCCCCATCATCGAGCTCGAGCTCACCGAGGGCGGTCGCTCCGCGAAACCCGGCGACGAGCTCCCGCGTGGCAGCGCGCTCGGCGGCAAGCTTCGCGTCCGGGCGGCTCCGTGGATCGACGTGACGTCCGTGGAGATCATCGCCGGCCTTCCGGCGACCTCGGCCGGTGGGGGCTCGACGGTGTCGCTCTTCAAGCGAGCCGCCCCGTCGAGGCCGACCGACATGCAGAAGGGCGAGGGGACGCTCGAGGAGCTGCAGGCGCGCACCGTCCGCTTCGAGGCAGAGCTCGACCTGCGGCCGCCGGAGTCTGCTCGTTGGGTGATCGCCATCGTTCGCGGTGACCGCGTGATGGATGACGCGATCCCGTTCATGCCGATCCAACCGCTCGCATTCACGAACCCGATCTATCTCGGGAAGTGAGCGCGCCTCCGTGACGCTTGCCGGCATCACCTCGCCCGCACCGGGCGCGTCGTCGGGGATGCCCCTGCGGCTCGTGCCGCTCGGTCGGCGCAAACGGGACGTGAGGGAGAGCTTCGAAGTTGCCGAAAAAGCAGAGTGAAACGAAAGGTCGCGGGGAGGGGACCGGTCTGTCGGGCGCCGCTGCGTCTGGCCGCGATTTGGTGCTAGCTTCACTCGTTCGTGAACACGACCTTCGGGCGCTACCGCCTCCTCGAGAGGCTTGGCCAAGGCGGCATGGCCGAGGTCTTCAAGGCCAAGAGCTACGGCGTAGAGGGCTTCGAGAAGGTCGTCGTCATCAAGCGCATCCTCCCCGAGCTCGCCCAGTCGGACGAGTTCGTCGAGATGTTCATCCACGAGGCGAAGCTCGCGGTGCGTCTCTCGCACGCGAACATCGTGCAGGTCTTCGATCTCGGCATCGCTCCCGGCACGACTGCCACGACTGCCACCACGAGCGGGGAGGTGCAGACGCCCGACGCCTACTACATGGCGATGGAGTACGTGAACGGGCTCGACCTCGCCACGCTCCTCGCCCGCTGCCGTCGCGCGCAGGTGCAGATCCCCATCGAGATGGCGGTCTACGTCGCCGCCGAGGTCGCGAAGGGCCTCGACCACGCGCACCGCCGTCGCGACGAGCAGAACCAGCCGCTCAACATCGTCCACCTCGATGTCTCGCCGCAGAACGTCCTCGTGTCGCTCGAGGGCGAGGTGAAGGTCACCGACTTCGGGATCGCGAAGGCGCGTGGCGCGCTCGAGCCGAACGGCATGGAGGACACCCGCAACCAGCGGCTCCAGGGCAAGTTCGGCTACATGAGCCCGGAGCATGCGGCGGGGGAGGCCGTCGATGCGCGGAGCGACCTCTTCTCGCTCGGCGCCCTGCTCTACGAGATGCTCGCCGGGGTGAACCCGTTCAACGCGCCGACGTCGTTCGAGACGCTTCGCCGTGTGCAAGCGTGCGAGTGCCCACCGGTCGAGCTTCTTCGCCCCGACGTTCCGCGCGAGCTCGTGACGCTGCTCGCTTCTGCGATGGCGCTCGACATGGACGCGCGGTTCGCCGACGCCGGGCGCATGTACGAGGCGCTGCTCACGTTCCTCTATTCGAGAGGGGCCCCACCTCCTCGTGGGGAGGGGACAGCCGGTCGCCGCTTCAGCGCGCACGACCTGGCCGACTTCCTTGCGGGCTTCCGCATGCCCGACGAGACCGGGCCGTACGTCGTCCTCGACGCCGAAGGTATGCCCTCGCAGGAGCGCACCCCGGTCGAGGTGCCGGCCGTGCGCCGTGAGCACCCCTCGATCACGAAGATCGAGGTCGGGGTCCCCGTCGTCGATGTCGGTCGCGCGGCGGAGCTTGGTGAGCGTCGCGAGGTCACCGCGCTCGCGATCGAGCTGCCTTCTCCGCGCGGCGCGGTCCGTGCCGATGCCGCCCAGGGAGAGGCCGCTACGTTCGGCGAGCGCGCGGCCGACACGATCACGCGCTACGGCGGACGCATCGTCTCGCGCGAGCCCGAGCACGTCACGGCGCTCTTCGGGCTCGACGATCCCGACGGTCGCGACACCGAGGTCGCCACCCGCTGCGCGCTGGTCGTCCTCCGATCGCTCGCCGGTGAGAGGCATCCGAGCGCGGGCCTCCACGTTGGACGCATTCACGTCACGAGCGACGGCAAGCCCACCGAAGACGAGCGCCTGGCGAGCCTCGTGACGACGGCGCGCGACCTCGCACGCGTGCGGGAGGGCATGTGCGCGATCAGCACGACGGCCATGCGTCAGGTGCGGACCCTCTTCGTCTTCGACACGCTCTCCGAGTCACGTCCCGGCGTGAGCGCGACGACGACGCTGCTCGTGAAGGAGGTTCGCGGTTCGAACGAGGCGTTCGGCCGCTTCGTCGGCCGCCGGGAAGAGCTCCGCATCGTCGGCGAGATGCTCGCGACCGCGACGCGACGGACGGCGAGCGTCCTCACCGTTCGCGGCGATCACGGACTCGGAAAGTCCCGCCTCCTCTACGAGGTCGAGCGCCGCCTTCAGAAAGGCGGCTACAACGTCGGCTGGTACCTCGCCACCTGCTTACCGCGCGGGACCGATCTGCCGCTCTCGGGCATCGAGAGCATGCTCCAGACGCTCTGCGGTGTCGCCGAGGGCGACGCGGACGTCCACATCCAGCAGGTCGCGCCGCGGCTCCGCGCCCTCGGCCTGCAGGATGACGAGACGTTTGCGGTGCTCGCCGCGCTCGGCGCGTCGACGTGGGGGCGTGCCGAGCGAGCCGGTCACTCTGACGGACCGAAAGAGGATCGTCCGCTGAGGCCGCCGGCGTCCGGCAACGCCAAGGCGCTGCTTGCGAATGCCTTCACGCGCATGATCCAGCGCCTCTGCGAGGATCGCCCGCATGCGCTCGCCTGGGACGCAGCCCACTCGATGGATGCGGACAGCTTCGCGCTCATCGAGACCGTGCTCTCGCGCATCCCGTCGTCGCGCTTCCTCGTCGTCCTCTGCGCGCGAGCGGGCTTCAGTCATCCGCTCGAGAAGCTCGCCGTCCATGGCGGTCTCGATCTCACGGACCTCAAGCCGGAGGAGGTCGAACGCCTCGTCGGTCTTCGCCTCGCCGTCACGCGGGTCCCGAACGAGCTGATGCGCTTCGTGCGCGAGCGCGCCGGTGGTCACCCGCAGATGATCGAGGAGGTGCTGAAGGCGCTCGTCGAGGCGCGCGCGGTCACGGTCGCCGACGGGAGCGTCGTGAGCATGAGGCTCGTCGGCCAGGACCTCTCGCTCCCGAAGACGCTGCGCGGCCTCGTCGCCTCGCGAATCGCGCGGCTCGAGTCGCGCGACCGCGCGATCCTCCAGAGCGCTGCGGTGCTCGGTGATCCGATCAACGCGTCGGTGCTCGGTCAGATGACGGCCGCGCCGATGGTGACGCTCGAGAAGTCGCTCTCGGCCCTGAAGGAGCGCGGGTTCCTCGTCCAGACCGGCCCCCTCGAGCTCCACTTCCACTCGCCGATCGTGCGCGAGGTCGTCGTCGATGCACTGACGGCCGAAGCCGCGCGCGAGATGCACGTGGCCGCGGGGCTCGCGCTCGAGAACGCGTTCGACGCGCAGGGCAAGAGCCCCGCGCATCCCGCCGAGCACGCCGGCCGTATCGCGACGCACCTCTACGCTGCCGGCGAACGCGAGCGTGCCGGGCTGTGGTTCGCGCGGAGCGCCGACCGCCGGCTTTCGGCGGGGCAGTTCGATGCTGCCGCGCGCGACTATGCGCGGGCGATCGAGCTCGGCGACCTCGCCACGCGCGATACCGAGGACGTCCTCCGCTGGTTCGCGGGCCTCGCGAGGGCGGTCAAGTTCGTGGGCACGCTCCCCGAGGCGATGGAGATCTGCGAGGGCGTCATCGCGCGCATCGATGGCAAGTCGACGCCCGGGACGGAGGAGGGCGACGAGCGGCGTGTCCGCGTGCGCATCGACGCCGGGCGCATCCTCGGCGCGCTCCACATGTTCGACGCCGCCCGCGCTCAGCTCACGTCCGCCGAGGCGATCGCGTCGACCCGCGCCGAGCTCGTGAAGACGGCGCTCGTGGCGTCCGCGGAGCTCGCCGGCCGTCAGGGCGACTTCAAGCGGTCGAGCATGCTGCTCGAGCGCGCGCAGTCGATCGTCACGAAGGCGGCGAGCAGCCCCGAGCGCAAGGTGGAGGAGCACAAGCTCCTCGTCAGCCTCGGCCAGGCGAACGCAGCGATGGGTGATCATGCGGCCGCGATGCGGCACTTCGATCGGGCCTGCGCCGTCCTCCCGAGCGATCCGGTGGCGGCCTGCGAGCGCCACAAGCTCCGCACGCTGATCGACTACTTCGCACGCGACTTCCGCGCGGCGGCGCTCGACGCCGAGAGGGCGATCGACGCGGCCCGCGAGCTCGGTCTCTCCTACGAGGTCGCCCTCAACCTGCACAACCTCGGGGACCTCCTGGTGGTGCTCGAGGACTACCCGCGCGCCTACGGAGCGTTGAAGCAGTCGGTCGCCCTCTGCGACGAGCTCGGCTACGACCGGCTCGCGAGCCACAACCGCATGTTCCTCGCGTTTCTCGACGCGGTCGCGGGCGACGTCGAGGCGGAGAAGGTCCTCGTCCAGGGGATCCGCTACGCCGAGGCAAACGACTTCACGTGGGACGTCCTCGGCGGTCGTCAGCTCCTCGCGCGGCTCCATCACCGGCGAGGCGATGCCGATGCGGCGCGCCTCGAGTACCAGAAGCTCCGTGACCTCGCGCGCGCGGCGGGCAACCGGCTCGTCGCCGACGACTGCGTCACGGCGCTTCGTGAGATGGGCGCGCCGCTCTCCCAGCCTCCGCCGCTCTCGGCGAGCTAGCCCTTCAACTCTGCTCGTTCAGCAGATCGATCGCGAGGCTTGCGAGGTTCTGGTAGTCGGCTTTCTCGAGGAGCTTGCGCACGTGGGTCTTGAACGTGTTGACCGACATGCCGGTCGCCTCGACGTACTCGTCGCGCGCTCGGCCACGAAGGGTCGCCTCGACGATCTCCGCCTCGCGCGGGGAGAGGCCCCAGCGATGGCGCGCGCGCTCGGTCGCCGCGAAGATGCGGTCGCCCGTCGAGCGCGCCAGCACGTCGGATAGGAACGGCGCGAGCTCCTCCGTGCCGCACGGCTTGCACAAGAAGCGGGCGTTGAGCGCGGCCGCACGGTTGACGGTCATCCGATCGAGGTTGCCGGAGAGGACCACGGCTGGCGTATCCGCGTAGACGCGCCTCGCCGTCGCGAGCACGTCGAGGCCGGAGCCGTCCTCGAGCCTCACGTCGATCACGAACCCATCCCAGTCACGCCCGCTTGCGATGTGCCGCCCGGCGTCGCTCGCCGAAGCGGCCATCCGGCATTCGCCGTAGCGATTGAGCACGCACATGAGCGCGCGCCTCACCAGCGGATTGTCGTCCACAATCAGGAAGGACGCCATTTGACCAAGCTAACACTGCGACGTGGAGTCACGTGTTCGGAGAGGCAACCCCGATTCATCTTTTTCGCGGGGTACGTGTTTTCCGTAAGTAGGGCGCCCCCGTGCGGTCGGGCTCGTGCTCACGAAGGCCGCGGCTTCCCCGTCCGCCGAATCCCGCGGACTCGCCGTAGGAAATTTTCCCGAAGGATTTCGCGTGCCCGTCGTGGCCGGGCCTTCGTGCTAGGAAGCGGCGCATGCTCGACGTGGTGCGTAAGGCCTGCCTCCCGGCGATCTGGTCGCAGGGCGTGAAGCTCGCCCGTGAAGGGGCGGTCTCGCGCACGAGCGAAGGGAAGGGCGAGATGACCTTCCGGGTGCGCGCTGCGAGTCATCCGGTCGCGCCCACGGTCACGCTCTATCTCGACGATGAGGAGTGGTCGTGTGACTGCGGGGGCAAGGTCGACCCGTGCCCTCACGTCGCCGCCGCCGCGATCGCGATTGCTCAGGCGCTCGAGAGCGGAACCCCGATCGCCGAGAGCGCTCCGGCTCCGTCGGCCCACGTCGGCTACCGGCTCGGCTCGCGCGACGGTCGCCTCACGCTCGCGCGCGTCGTCGTACGGGGTGAGGGCCGCGAAGAGCCCTTGAAGGGATCGCTCGCCGGCGACGCCATGCGCGTGAAGCTCCCCGAGCTCGCGCCCACGCACGAAGACATCCGGATCGACCGGGTCGTGTCCTCGACGTCGCGCGACGTGGTCCCGCTCGAGCGCATGGCCGACGTCCTCGACGCGCTCTCGGGGTGCTCCGACGTCACGCTCGACGGCGCTGCCATCCGTACCTCATCCGAGCGGGTGAAGCCGCGCGCGAGCGTCGAGGATGCCCCGAACGGCGCGTTCGTCCTTCGCGTCGAGGCCGATCCCGCCGTGTCCGCCGTCGTCGGGCTCGGGGTCGCGAAGGTCGGCGGCGTCCTCCGACCGCTCGGCGAGACCGCTACGACGGGAGAGCGTCTCGAGCGCCTCCCGCTCGTGCGGACGTTCTCCAGGAGCGAAGAGACCGAGCTCGTCACGCGCGTCCTCCCCGAGATCGAGAAGACGATCGAGGTCACGGTCCGCGCGAAGCGCCTCGCGAAGAAGTCGGTGCACGCCCGTCCTCGCCTCGAGATGGACCTCTCGCATCAGGGGCACACGCTCAGCGTGCTCCCGCTGCTCGTCTACGGCGATCCGCCGATCGCGCGCATCGACGGGGACGCGGTGATCTCGCTCGGGCGCGGCGGCGTGCCGGTGCGGAAGGTCGATCAGGAGCGCGCCCTCCTCCAGCGGCTACGCGCGGAGCTCGATCTCGTGGTCGGCCGACGGGTGCACTTCAACGGCGCCGAGGCCACGCGCTTCGCTGCGCGGCTTCGCGACTTCCAGGACCTCGTCGGCGAGCACGAGCACGCGGCCGTCTTCGAGGGCAGCCCGCTCGCGGCGCGCGTCGTCGTCGACGACGAGGGCACCTTCGACCTCGTCTTCGAGCACGAAGACGAGGCGGCGGCCTCGCCGGACGGGCAGCAGGAGAAGAAGCGCGCCGACCCGTCGCTCGTGCTGCGCGCGTGGCGCGACGGACTCGACATCGTCCCGCTCGAGGGAGGTGGATGGGCGCCGCTCCCGGCGGGATGGCTCGCGAAGCACGGCTCGCGCGTCGCCGATCTCCTCGCCGCGCGCGATCCGGACAACAAGAAGCTGCCGCGCGCATCACTCGTCGATCTCGCTGCGCTCTGCGATGCGCTCGATACGCCGCGGCCCGTCGTCGTCGACAAGCTCGCGCCGCTCATCGACGGCTTCGACGGCATCCCGCGGGCGCCGCTGCCGTCGGATCTCCGTGCGACGCTTCGCGAGTACCAGACACAGGGCGTCGACTGGCTCGCGTTCCTGCGCGGCGCGGGGCTCGGCGGCGTGCTCGCCGACGACATGGGTCTCGGCAAGACGCTGCAGACGATCTGCTCGCTGCCGGCGGGCCCGGCACGCACGCTCGTCGTGTGCCCGAAGAGCGTCGTCTACAACTGGCAGGCGGAGATCGCCCGCTTCCGTCCCGGCCTGACGGTCTCGGTCTATCACGGCCCGAAGCGCGCGCTCGATGCCGGCGCTGCGGTCACCCTCACGACGTACGCCGTTCTCCGCCTCGACGCCGAGAAGCTCGCCGCCGAGGCGTGGGACACGATCGTCCTCGACGAGGCCCAGGCGATCAAGAACGAGTCGAGCCAGACCGCGCGCGCGGCCTTCGACCTCCGCGCGCCGTTCCGTCTCGCGCTCAGCGGTACTCCGGTCGAGAACCGCCTCGAAGAGCTGTGGAGCGTGATGCACTTCGCGAACCCAGGGCTCCTCGGCGGGCGTACGAGCTTCCAGGATCGCTATGCTTCACCGATCGCGAGCGGAGACGGCGACGCCGCCGAGCGCCTGCGCGCGAAGATCCGCCCGGTCGTCCTCCGCCGCATGAAGCGCGACGTCCTTCCGGAGCTTCCGCCGCGCACCGATGCGGTCCTCCATGTCGAGCTCGAGGAGAGCGAGCGCGTCGTCTACGACGCCGTCCGCGCCGCCGCGCGAAAGGAGCTCGCGAGCAAGCTCGCCGAGGGGGCCGGAGTGCTCGCCGCTCTCGAGGCATTGCTCAGGCTCCGTCAGGCGGCGTGCCATCCGGCGCTCGTGCCCGGGCAGAAGGCCGACGTTTCGTCGAAGATCGAGCGGCTCCTCGGCGCGCTCGAAGAGGCCGCCGCGGACGGCCACAAGGCGCTCGTGTTCTCGCAGTGGACGAGCCTCCTCGATCTCGTCGAGCCCCACCTCGAGAACGCGGGCGTGCGGTTCACGCGGCTCGACGGCTCGACCAAGGATCGCGGCGCCGTGGTGAGCGAGTTCCAGGACCCCGCCGGGCCGCCCGTCCTCCTCGCGTCCCTCAAGGCAGGCGGCACCGGCCTGAACCTGACCGCCGCCGATCACGTCTTCCTCCTCGACCCATGGTGGAACCCGGCCGCAGAGGATCAGGCTGCCGACCGCGCGCATCGCATGGGCCAGGACCGGCCGGTGATCGTCTACCGCATGGTCGCTCGCAACACGGTGGAAGAGCGCATCCTCGCGCTGCAGGAGAAGAAGCGCGCCCTCGCGGACGTCGCTCTCGGCGAAGCGAGCGGTGCGGCGGCGATCACGCGCGAGGAGCTGCTCGCCCTGCTCGACTGAGCGGGCGGACCGGCGCGCGCCGGATCCGGAGGCGCTCGTTCCGTGTCGCGTCCTGCAACGCGTACGCGCGGCTCCCACTCGTTTTGCGGTGGCCGGCAGCGTCGCGGCAGCTGGCGCGTATACTCGAATGTGGCTCGCTCACGGACGCTGGCTCTCTCGCTTGCCGTCGCATGCTCGGCCCTCACGCTCGGGGGCTGCGAGCGCCCGTACCTCGCGAAGGACGGCACCGTGTACTTCCCGGAGACGGGAGCCCGCGGCGCGTCGGTGGTGACGGCCAACGGTCTCGAGTTCCACGATCGCGACGACATCCCCAAGCGCGTCGTCGCGCGCGATCCTGGTGAGCCATGGCGCGCTCCGATCGGGTTCATCCTCCCGCGCGACGGGCGCTTCACCGAGACGAGCCGTCCTCACGTGCTCGCGACCACGGGCCTCGCCATCGTTCTCCGACCGAGCGACACCCGCGTCCCTTCGTGGGGCGGCGAGGTCTTGATGCGCGTCGACGTCATCGCTCCGGCGGCAGAGGGCTCGGCACGGTGGGGAGAGAACGTCGCGCTCGTGATCGACGGTGAGGGGCCCGATACGTTCGCGCTCGCCGACGTCGCGCTCGATCAGCTTGCCGGTCGCGATCGGGTCTCGATCATCGACGTCCGCGGTGGCCGGATCATCGTGCCTCCGATGCCGGCGGCGAATCGATCGATGATCGGCGCCGCGCTGGAGCATCACCTCCGATCCCGCGGTGGCATCGCTCCACGAGACGTGCGCGCGGCGCTCACGACCGCGGGGCAGGCGGTGGCATCGGCGAACGTCACGCAGCGTGTCCTCGTCCTCACCTCGCACAAGCTCGCAGCGGAGGAGATCACCGAGCTGTCGCGCCTCTCCCAGCGCGGCGTCCAGGTCGCCACCGTCTCGACGGTGGGCAGCGAGGACGATCGTGACCTCCGCGCAGACTCCGTGCGCACGGCCATCCCCGCTGCAGGTCTGACGACGTTCCGGAGCGTCCGCCTCACGTTCCAGGGGACGCCTGCGCCGTCTCACGTGATCGAGGCGTCGGGCGGTGAGGCTCGCTGGCTGCTCGACGCCGGCGAGCTCGTCCTCGGCAACGTGCGTGCGGGCGAGGCACGGACCGAGATGCTGCGGGTCACCGTCCCTGCGTGGGTGCCGGAGGAGGAGTTCAAGTTCACCGTCACCGCGCACGTCGACGACCTCACGTGGGGCGGTCCGCGCGAGTTCACGGCCGAGGTGCCGTGCGTCTACGACGACGACATCGAGCGCATCGCGAAGTCGCGTCATGGCGACGTGATCGCCTACGCGTCGGCAATGGCGACCCTGCGCCGTCTCGATCGCGCCTTCATCGGCGAGGACGTGTCGCGCGCGGGTGGCCTCCGGAAGCTCGCCGAGCTCCACGCGAGGTCGATGCAGCTCCTCGCGCGCGACACCCACGACTTCGCCACGCAGGAGCAGGCCGACATGCTCGTCGCGCTCCTCTCGACGTTCGGCTCCGGCTCCGGAGGGCCGACCAACGTGAAGCGGCGCTGAGCGCGCGAGAGAAGCTCGACGTGCGAGCACGAACGCGGCGGACGTGTCGCGCGCCGCACCCCGTCCGTCGATTCATACGTACTCAGGACGGGGCGCGCGCGTTCAGGACGGGGCGCGCGCGTTGGTGGGACCTTACGCGCGGCTTCACGGTTCAGGTGTCCGCAATGCGATTCCGATGAAGTTATGAGCGACCACTGGCGTGGTCGTGAAAACCGTGTGTCCGGTCCCTTCGACGGTGAGCTTGTAGCGAGGGTAAGGGACTGACAGCTCTACGCCCAGGACGGCGAAGACGCCTCGCATGAGTCGAACCCCGACCCATTGCCCGAAGGCGCCCCCGCCGAAGAAGCTCGCCTCGGGTGAGATCGGCTGGAGGACGCTCACCAGCGTGTAGGTTCCGCCGACGTTTCCGTGGAGACAGCTCGAGACCATCGCCCACGCGAACGTCCAGGGTTCGACGCAGATGCCCGCACGAGCGATGGTGAGCCCCACGCGGAAGCGGCGATCCGTCGCCTCGACGTCCGGGAAGTACGTCATCCCTCCGGATACCGAGACCTTGCTGATGAGCTCGAACTTTCCTCCGAGGTCGACGCCGAGCGCGAGCCCGGGGAGTGCGCCGGTAGCGACGGCGAGCGACCCGCCAAGCATCGCGCGGCGTCGAGTTTCGGACCGCGGCGGGAGGATCGCGCCGGCCTTCGCCGGCGGAGGGGGTGTCACCCGCGGCGTCCGGTCAGCGTTCGAGTCGACCGTGACCGGCGCGGGGGCCTCGCTTGGAGGAGGCTCTTCGGGCACCGCGGTCATCGAGCTGGCGTCGAGGTCTTCGCGAATCGCGACGGCGATCGCGAGGCTCGCAGCCTCGAGGAGCACCGCGCAGTCGGGAGACGAGCTCTCGAGGACGCGCGTCCATCGTGTCGTGCCCGTCTCGTCGATGAACGTCAGCGATAGCTGACGAACCCTCGCTCGACGCGACAGGTGGATCTCGACGGCACGCGTGGCGTCCGTTGTAAACGGATTCAGGCCGAGTCGTTCGGTGACCGCCGCGACGACCTTGCTTTCCCCTGCGCTGCACTCCTTCGCGGAAGGGGCGACCTCCCAGCGTAGCTCGTACGTGCGCCGTTCCGGAGGGGAAGCAGATACGGACGAGCTCATCAGCGCGAGCGCGACGCCGAACGCGCCCGCGAAAATCGTCCGCCGCTGGGGGATTCCTTGAAGGATCCTAGCCATCGTCACACTTCCATTGGCGTGGGCGTCACGGTCCTGACCGTTCCTCGTCGAGAGAACTTGGCACCTCCCGATCTCGAGCGAGTCTACATCGAGCACGCCGACTTCATGTGGGCCTGTCTGGCTCGTCTCGGCGTGCGCGACGCGGATATCGAGGACGTCCTGCACGAGGTCTTCCTCGCCGTGCACCGGAGGCTCTCGTCGTTCACGGGTGAGGTCTCGCTCCGTGGCTGGCTCTTTGCTTTCTGCCGCCGCGCCGCGGCGAACTATCGCCGGCTCGCCCGACTTCACGTCGAGAAGACGGGCGCGGCGCCGAGCGACTTCGACGTCGCGAGTGACGTCGACGGCCCCGAACGCGCGGCCAGCGTGAACGAGACGCTCGATGCTCTCGAGCGCATCCTCGCGACGATGCCCGACGACAAGCGCATCGTCTTCGTGATGTTCGAGATCGAGCTCATGTCCGCCGAGGAGATCGCAGCGGTCCTCGAGATTCCCGTCGGCACCGTCTACTCGCGCATGCACTGGGCACGCCGCGAATTTCAACGCGCTGCCAGGCGTCTCCACCTCCTCACTTCCGAGATCTAGAACGATGAAGACGCTCACTCCCTGGAAACGAGCAGGATCGTCGGCTCCCGCAGAGGCACGGCTCCTCGATGGTAGGCGCATCCCGTCGCGCATGCCCGACGAGGCTCGCGAGCGCCTCGCGGCCCGTCTCTTCGGCCCCGCGTCCTTGGCGGCGCGGCCTGCGCCAGAGAGCACGCGGCCGAGCACGGCATCCGGCCTCCGGCCCAAGCCGATCATCGCGGCGATCATCGCCGTCGGCTTCGGCTTCACTGCGTTCGTGACAGAGCGCGCGGTGCCCCCTCCGTCGGCGCCGACGTCGCCGCATTTTGCAACGACGCCGGCGGCCAGCGCGACGGCGCACACGGCGCACGAGGAGGAACCGTCTCCGCTACCGGTGTTCTCGATCGACGAGATCCCCAACGTCCCTCCGCCCCGGCCGCCTCCGACCCCGAAGGTCGTGGATGCGCCGGATACGCTCCTGCGCGAGATCGCGCTCGTCGACGACGCGCGCTCGAAGCTGACGACGGATCCCGCACGCGCCCTCGAGATCCTGGAGCAACACCGGCGCGAGCACGGCCGCGGTCAGCTCGCGCTCGAACGCGACGTGTTGCGGCTCGAGGCGCTCGTGGGCCTCGGTCGTCGCGACGAAGCCGAGCGCATCGGCCAGAGCATTCAGAGTCGCGCAAAGGGCACCCCCTACGCCGAGCGCGCCGCCTCCGTCCTCGCGCGGACGCGCGGCCCGCAGCCAGACGCTTTTCCGACCACGCGCTGATTTATTGAAGGAACTTGGCGCCCGTCACATTTCCACGGTTGTAGCCACGACCAATCCGACGCCGACCCCGTGGACATGGGTGGCTCGAACGAACGGCGCGACGGTGAGCGGAGACGAATCTCGATGAGACGCATCGCAACTGCCTTGGCGATCGTGACGGCCTCGGCCGTCGGATGCGCGACCACGGAGAGGCCGGTCGCGTTCGAGCAGCCCACGAGCGGACCGGAGCCCGGCTTCACGGTTCCTGATGGCGGTCAATCGATCGAGGCCTCCGTGGACTCGAACGAGCTGAACCTGTGTCCGTCGAACGAGTGCCCATTTCCGCTGCTCACGTGCGCGTCGTCGACCTATTTGTGTGATGTCAATCCGCTCTCCAATGACCAGAATTGTGGCGGATGCGGCATCGATTGCACCGTGCGGGGGATCGGCTCTCTCCTCAACGCGGGCTTTGGATGCGTCAACGGCGCATGCACGATGTTCTGTAGCACTGTCGGTCGGCCATACGCAGACTGCGACGGCGTGTTGGAGAACGGCTGCGAGACGCCCCTCTTCACCGGTACGAACTGTGGGGCGTGCAACGACGCGTGTCCCCCGTCTCAGGTCTGCAGGGCAGGAACCTGCGCGGACAAATGTCTCCATCCTACCGTCGATACGGAGTGTGGCTGCAAGGACTTGCAGAACGACGATGCCAATTGCGGAGCGTGCGGGATCGCGTGCGCGCGAGAGCCAGTCGGCTTCCCAGCCCCGCCGCCAAATGCCATCTACGGATGTGTCGGTGGGCAATGCAATCGTCTGAAATGTGATACGCGCGAGCATTCTTGGACGGATTGCAATGGTGACCTCCAGAAACCCAACAGCGATGGGTGCGAGGTCGATCTCAGCAAGCCATTGGATGGGCATTGCGGAACTTGCGGTGTTCAGTGCGCTTCTGGGGAGAAGTGCGGTGTAGATGCCAGGGCTTCGGGGCCACCTTCGCTCGAGTGCCTCTGCAGACCGGGAGAGACCAGGTGCGCCGAGACCGGCATCAGGATGACGTGCGCAAACCTCGACATCGATCCCGCGAACTGCGGAGCCTGTGGGCGGCGCTGTCCGGGTGGCAGTCACGGAATCGCGGTGTGTCGCGCCGGGACGTGTGGCGTCGTGTGCGATCCGGGATGGCTGGACTGCAACGGCTTCGAGGGCGACGGCTGCGAGACGAACGCGCATCAAGATCCTGCCAACTGCGGAGCCTGTGGTGTCAAGTGTGACGGCGGGGAGAGCCAAGCCTGCGTCGCCGGGAAGTGCGTCGTCGAAGAGTGCCAGGAGAGCGATCCGCAATGACAGCTTCGAGAGTCAACGCCTTCGTTCCTCGTGCGCCGATCGTCTGGGGCCTGCTCGCTGCGCTCGGCTCGCTGGCGAGCGGCTGCGCGGCCGAAGGCAAGGCCCCCGCAGCCCAGGAGGCCCCTTCGGAAGCGCCGGTGCCTCCTCCGCTCACGACCAATGACGCCGGCGTCGCCGACGCAGCGAGCTGCGATGACTGCGCGTTCTTCCGGCCGACGTGTGAGGCTGGCAGCTTCTGTCCGGTCGTCGGCGTCGACATCGAGGCGCCGTTGATCCTGAGTGATCTCGCCGGCACCTCCGCCACGAACGTCTGGGCGTCTGGCGCGAAGGGAGCGCTCCTGCACTACGACGGCGCAGCTTGGTCGAGGATCAAGGGGCCGGACGCATCGCTCGCACAAATCTTGTCGCGCACCGAGACGGACGTCTGGACCGCGAGCATGCTCTCGCAGATCTTCATCCGACCGGAGGGCGTCGATGACCCGTGGCCGACGGCAAGGCTCGTGCCCCTACTCTTGGAAGGGAACGTCAACGGGATGTGGTCGAGCGCCGACGCGACGTGGACGTGGCTCGCGGTGAACATCTACTCCGCCGAGTCGACGCTCAACATCAAGCGCGTACGGAAGACCGCTACCGCCTATCGCTACGAGGAGCCCTTTCACTGCGGTGGAAGATGTGACCATTTTCGAATATTGCCATTCATGGATGTTCACGGGAGCTCGAAAGATGATGTCTGGGCGGTTGGACAGATGGGGAACGTATATCGTATCTCGGCGGCCGACGCGGACCGACCCAGCGCGGAGATCTTCGACTCACGGACGTACGCGACGCTCCACGGCGTGTGGGCGAGCGGACCGGACGACTCCTGGGCCGTCGGCAGTGGCGGGACGATTCGACACTACACCGGATCGCCCGACCGTCGCTTCGAGGTCGTCGGCTCTCTCGTGACGACGACGCTTCGGGCGATTACGGGATCCTCGAAGACGGACGTCTGGGCAGTCGGAGATGGCGGAGTGATCCTCCACTACGACGGGATGGCGTGGTCGCGCGTGCCGCTCGGAGACGTCCACGGCAGGCCGGATCTCTACGCCGTGTGGGCGGCCTCGCCGACGCAGGTCTGGGCCGCTGGAGACAGTGTTCTCCTCGAGCTCTCCGTCGCGGGTCGAACGACGGGCGGTGGATCATGAGGCGCTCGGTGCTTGGCGCGATCGTGACAGCGCTCGCCGCGTGCGCCGTCGCGGACGCGAGTGACGCGCCGTCGCCTGCGCCGTCGCCGTCGCCCGTGCCGAGCGACGACGGTGGCACGCCAGCGACGACCGACGCGTCCGCGGACGCGGGCACGGCGGGCAGGCCGGACGCCGACGCCTCCGCGCCGAGGTGCAGCTCCGCAGGCTGGTGCACGACGCGCATGCCGATGGATACGGCGTTCACGTTCACCGACGTCTGGCCGTTCGAAGATTCGGCGTTCGCCACGGGCCTCCCGACGGGAGACAAGCTCCGAGGCACGATCGCCGAATACGACGGCAGCGAGTGGAAGCTTCTTTCTCCGCTCTACGATGCCCGGGTCGTCTGGGGAGCGAGCAAGGACGAAGTCTGGGCGGGCGGGGAGGCCTATCGAGGCACGCCGGCGCTCAAGCGTGGGCTTCGAGCGTCTGGAAGCTGGGCATGGAATCCCATGCTCCCAGAAGAGACCGTCATTACCGGCATCTGGGGGTCGGGGCCGGGAGACGTCTACGTGCTCACGTACGACCCCCGACGCGCCGTTGGACAGCGCGTCTACCATTTCGACGCCGCCGGGACCCCTTCGCTCGTCTTCGACGCGGCGCTGCAGTCCAACGGCAACCAAGGGCTCCGAATCGAGCGTCTCGTCGGTACGTCGGCGAACGATGTCTGGATCGTCGGACGTCGCCAGCAATGCGGCTATCTCGCCCACAAGTCGGACGCCGGTTTCGTGGCGCTCGTGGATACGGTGCCGACCTTCGGCGTCGGCTGCGTCGGGCTCGGCGACGAGCTTCACTGGAGGGACATCCCATCCATCACATGGGTCAATGCCGTAGCGGTTGCCCCGGGGGTCGTCGACATCCTGGTCTCGGGGCCCAGCTCCCCTCAGGGAGGACGCGTCGTTCGAGTGGGGCGGCTGGCCGAAGGTGGATTCGAAATCGAGCATGGTGCCAAATACGGATATGCGCCAGAGTCCTGGATCGGTGCGCCAATGGCGGTTTGGTCGTCTGCACCCGGCGATATCTGGATGGCCGGGTTCGGTGTGGTCCTTCGGAACCCTGACGTGTTCAGCGACGCGGGTGCCTTTTCGTACTCGAGCGTCGCCCTCGGAGGCTCGTTCGTGCCCAAGCAGTTCAATGCGATTCGCGGCACTTCGCCGAACAACATCTGGCTCGTAGGTGATTCCTATGCGTTCCACAAGACGTCGCTCTGAGAGGACGCTCACTACCGCGAGCGTAGACGCGGCTCTCGCTGCGCTCGCGTTGGCGTTCGCGTCGAGCTGTGGCGACGCGAGCACGGTGCGCTTCGCGGTCGACGACGCCGGCGCGAGCGACCCTGCGGATGTGGGCGACCCGAGCGACGCGGGCGCGTCGCCGAGCGAGGCGGGGCAGCCGTACGTTCAGCGCTCCCCGTTTCGGGTGAAATGCAAGGAGAAGCCCTGCGCGATCGGGCTGTCTGCGGATTCGATCGCGGGGTCTGCCTTCTGCGCGCTCCTCGACGACGGGCGCGTCGCCTGCTGGGGGAGCAACATCGAGGGCGTCCTTGGGCGACCCGTGCACGACGGTGGACCGCTCGACGAGATCGGTCTTCCCGAGTTCGTCGAAGGCGTGAGCGGCGCGGTCGCGCTCGCGAGCACGTGCGTCCTCCTCGCGGACGGCACGGTGCAGTGCTGGGGCCCGGGCGCCGGGCCCCTTCCATTCGCGGGCGTCACGAGGCTCTCCAAGGGCTATACCAACCGGTGCGCGGTCGTCGGGCCGCTCGAGTGGAGCTGCGCCGAAGGCGTGTACGCGCCAGGTCTGGACGGCGGAGCCCTGTACCCGGAGCGCTCGTTTCAGGCACCCCCCGGCTCGCCGCTGCGCGAGGTCTTCGTAGGGAACGTGGTGCGCACTGGATGGCTGGCCTCGGACGCGACGCTCTTGCTCCGCGAGGACGGAACTCTCCTGAGCTCGGGGTCTCGCAACTTCATCGGTCGCGAGACCTCCCTCTCTCCGGTCGATCCCCACTTCGACGCCGTCGCCCTCGCGAACGTCACGGACATCGACGTCGGTGATTGCGTCTGCGCGATCGCGGCCGGCGAAGCGTACTGCTGGGGATCGCGGAACACCGCCGTCTACCCGGTGGACGCCCTCCCTCGGCATGTCGGCTTCCCCGAGCCGCTCCTGCGCGTGTCGGCCGTCGGCTTCATCCCCTCGGAGGGCGCGTTCCGACGTCTCTGCGCGATTGGCGCGAGTGGCGCGGTCTACTGCTCCGGTCCGAACTCCGCCGGTCAGGCAGGAGACGGAACCCGCGCGACGGCCTTCGTGCCCGTCCGCGTCAAGGGTCTAAACGAGCCAGCGGTGGACGTCGTCGCCGCCCGGAGCTCGACCTGTGCGCTCGTCGAGAGCGGGAAGATCTATTGCTGGGGCTCCGGCGTCGCGGGCGCGCTCGGCAACGGCTACGCGAAGGACGAGCTCACGCCGATGTTGGTGAACCTGCCATGAAGCGTGTTTCGCAGCTCACGGGAAGTGTCCTCGCGGTCGCCATCGCCGCCGCGGCGTGCAGCAAGTCACGGGGCGGCTTCGAGTCCGCTCCGCAGACGTTCGTGGTCGATGCGGGAGAGCCGCCCGTCGAGCAGGCGTGCCCGCTTCAGTGCGCGCCCGATCTCAGGTCGCTCGTCCGCTCGTGCGATGGCACGATCGCCGAGGTGTGCCCGCCCGACCTCGCGTGTGGTGGGGGCGGGTGCATCGACCCCTGCGCGGCGGCTGCGGAGGCGCAAGGCAGCGTCGGGTGTGAGTTCGTCATGGTGCCTCCGGCGACGACGTTGCATTCGTCACGTAGCTGCTATGCGGCGTACGTCGTCAACGCGCAACCGGTAGGGGCCGACCTCCGGATCGAGTACCGCGGCCAGACGATGGATCTCTCCGGCTCCGTCTTCAAGTTTGCCGCCGGTACCGGTGAGCTCATGCCTCACGAAGGCGCGCTTCAGCCCGGAGAGGGGGCCGTAATTTTTCTGGCGGATCCTCCGAACAAGAAGGGGGCCGAGCGCGAAGTCTTCTGTCCAGACGGCGTCAAGGCGCTCACGACCGAGTGGCCGAACCCCATCGAGGTCGGGATCGGGGAAGGGGCGACCTTCCGCCTCGTCACGAGTGTCCCCGTGACGGCGTCGACGATCTATCCGTTCGGCGGAGCCAAGAGCTTCATGCCCTCTGCGACGTTGCTCCTTCCAGTCGCCGGATGGGGCAAACAGCACGTCCTCGTCGGCGCTTGGGAACGTGCCGCGGGCCCGTCACGAGAAGACTACCCCGGCTTGCAGATCGTGGCGGCCGAGGACGACACCGAGATCTACGTCCTCACCGGGTCCCTCAGGCACCGCCTGAGGAAGCACAAGCTCTCCCGCGGGCAGTCGCTGCAGCTCATGCTGCCGGAGGATCCGAGTGGAAGCATCATCGCGTCGAACAAGCCGACGTCGGTCTTCGGCGGCCACTCGTGTCTGAATATCCCCTCCAACGTCTGCTGTTGCGATGCGGAGCAACAGCAACTCCCCGCGCTTGAGCAGTGGGGCAGTAAGTACGCCGTCGTCGGTCATCGCTCTCGCACGGGCAGCGCCCCCGAGTCGTCGCCCGTCCGAATCGTCGCTGCCTTCGACGGGACACAGCTCTCCTACGACCCCGCGCCTCCCGCCGGCGCTCCTCGTACGATGGAGAGCGGCGAGATCGTGACGTTCTGGACGAACGCGCCTCTCGTAGTGAAGACGCAAGACGCGGATCACCCAATCTACGTCGCTCAGTACATGACGGGCTATGGAGTGGTCAAAGGCCTTGGGGGCGGCGGTGATCCCGAGTTCGTGAACGTCGTGCCGGCGGGGCAATACCTGGGCTCGTATGCGTTCTACGCCGACCCGACGTACAAGGAGACGGCGCTCGTCATCGTGCGCCAGAAGCAGGGAGGCGAATACAAGGATGTCTGGCTCGAATGCGCGAAGGGGAACGTCCCCGACTTCACGCCCCTCGGTACCGAGGGAGAGTTCGAGTATGCGCGTGTCGACCTGACTCGCAACGGCCTTCCGGTTGCGGTCCTGCCGGACGGGCCTTCCTGCAGTCACGGCTTTCAGCAGCTTCGGAGTGACGGTCCCTTCACCGCCACGCTGTGGGGATGGGACAGCGCGGCGAGCTACGCCTATCCCGGCGGCATGGGACAGCGCAGGCTCGTAACGAAATTGCCTCGCGTCGATTGAGGCGGCAGCAGGAGCGGCGCCCCGAGCGCCTCCCTGCTCGCTCGGACGGAGGGCTCCGACGTGGTGGAGCCCTCCCGTTGCTGACGGCCCCCCACCGGGGGCTCGGGCTCGGCGCGGACCCAGCCTGGATTTTGGCCGGCGCAGACGCCCATCTTACCCACCAATCGTCCCCCTTGGGGCTCGTGCGGCTAAATGCGAACGGAGATTGATCGATGTCCATTTCTTCGAAATATCGGAATAGGCTCCCATTGGCGCTCATCGTCGGAGGCGCCGTCGCGAGCGCCTTCACGTGGGCGTGTACCTCGTCGACCGACGATGAGCCCAGCGTCGACAGCTCGGTCCCGAGCCGCGAGGACGGAGGACGTGACGTCTCCACGGGGCCGCACGATGAGTCGCCCGAAGAGCGCGACGCGTCGAAGAAGCCGGGCGAAGAAGAAGACGCCGGTGACGGTGGAGGGGAGCTCGTGCTCGACGCGGGCGACGGGGACGCGAGTGATGGGGGCGACGCCGGGGGGCCGCCTCCGAACGTCATCGTGCAGGTCGCGGTCGGGCCGGATTCACCGGGCTGGAGCTTCGCGTGCGCGCTGTCAGCCCCCGGAGACGTGTATTGCTGGGGAGCTGGATACACGCTTGTCCCGGGAGCCATTCCCAACCTGACCGATGTCGTCGAGCTCTCCGCGGGTAACCGGCATGTCTGTGCGAGGCGAGCGTCCGGGATCGTCGCTTGCTGGGGGCAGAACATCTCAGGACAGCTCGGCGACGGAACGACGACCGGGGGCGGCTCTCCGGTCGAAGTGTTCGAGTTGACCGATGCGGTCGAGATCGCGGCGGGCGAGAGCCACACGTGCGCGAGGCGAGCCTCCGGCAGTGTCGTTTGCTGGGGAGCCAACAACTACGGACAGCTCGGCGATGGGACCACGATCGCACATGTGATCCCCGAGCTCGTCACGGGACTGACCGATGCTGTCCAGATCACCGCGCGCTGGTCCTCGAACTGCGCGAAGCGAGCGACCGGCCAGGTCGTTTGCTGGGGGCAGAACAACTCCGGGAAGCTCGGTGATGGGACCACGACGGCTCAGCTGGCGCCCACGCCCGTTCCGGATCTGACAAACGTCGAGGAAGTACGGATCGGCTACAACCACACCTGCGCGAGGCTTGATACCGGGGCGCTTCGTTGCTGGGGAGGCAACTGGTCAGGGCAGCTCGGCAACGGACAGCAGAACGCGTCGAGCCGCGTACCGGTGACTGCCAACATCACGGATGTCGCCCGAGTCGCCATGGGCAACAACTTGACGTGCGTGGCGACGAGCGCGGGCGCTCCGTTCTGCTGGGGAGAAGGCTCGGGCGTGGGCGACGGAGTCTTTGGTGCCCGCCTGACCCCGGTGGCGACCCCCGGTGTGACCGACGTCGCGCAGCTCGCCGCAGGGAACCTCGTCAGCTGCGCGGTGCGAGCGTCCGGGGAGGTTTGGTGCTGGGGCAATAACCGCGATGGCGCGCTCGGTGATGGGACCAAGGTCGAGCGCTGGACCCCCGCGCCGGTGTTCGGGCTCCCCGGCAGCCCTGTCGATACGCCCGACGGCGGCGTCGACGGCGGTCCGTAGTTCGCGCTGAGAAGCGACGCGAGGGAGGTCCCCTCGGACGTGCCGTGTCGCTCATGCAGACGAGCCCCTCCGTGGCCGGCTCGGCAAGCGCTCGCGTGCCCATGCGGCGACGGAGGTGGCGGCGATCGTCGACGGCGTCGCATGATCCGCGCCGCCCGGAGCTGCGGAGGGAGCGTTGAGTGCCGCGAAGGCGTCTGCGGCCAGGGCACCGGCGCGCCGACCTGCCCCGCGATCGTCGAAGACGGCGAGGGGCTGCCTCGAGGGGGCGCACATGACCTGCCGCACCCCGGTCGCCTGCATCGGTCGAGCGTGCGTGATGCCCTCGACGGCGGCCTGCCAGTAGGCTCCGGCCCCGAACGGGAGCTCGGCATCCGAGCCCCCGAACGAGGTCGACTTCGTTCGGGGGCTTACGCGAGCGGAACGTCTGCCTGGAACATCGGATCGCCGACCGCTGAGCCGAGCCCGATGATGATCGTCACCTGGAACAGCGAGAGCTGCGCGACCCCTCGCTTGCCGAGCAACCGGAGCAAGGGCAGCGTGTAGACGAAGATGATCGTCGTACGCAGCGCGACCTCGACCAGAAAGAGTGGCGGCTCGTCGCCGAGGTGGTCGCGTGCGGGCGGCGCGTAGACGCTCGTCGTAGTCGCGGAGCCGCTCAGCTGCGTCGTGCAACCGCCGTCGTGTGGCCGAGGGGCGCCGACGGCGCGACCGCGGACGCCCACTTGTTGGCGAGCTCCAAGCGACCGCTCACGCGTAGCTTCTTGTAAACCGAGCGGATCAGCTCGCGCGCACGGGCCTCGCTGATGGAGAGATCCGCGGCGATGTTCTTGACGTTCGCGTGACCGAGGAGCCCATTCGTCACCTCGCGCTCGCGCGGGGAGAGCACCGCGAGGCCCTCCAGGCGGCCCACCATCAGCGCGAAGCGCTGCGCCCACGGGGCGAGTCCGGGGTTGACGAGATCGAGCAAGCGCGCCTCACGGTCGCCGAACGGGCAATCCTGCGACGCGCGGTCGAAGGAGAGGTGAAGCTCCGTGGTGGGCGAGAGTGCGTGGATCGCCTTGAGCCGATCGCGCAGCGCGAACATCGTCCAGTACTTCGCCGCGATCGTCGTGCGGTGCGCTGCGAGCCTTCGCGGGTCGGCGACGTGCTCGACGCGGTGGCAGCCGGCCTCTTCGCAGGTGATCCGAATGAGCGGATCGTTCAGGTAGGTCTCCTCGCGCACGTCCTTCTCGACGGCGACGATCTGCGCGGGCGACTTCGGCCCCACGTCGTAACAGAGGTCGATGCGCCAGCCGAGGAGCGGATCGTTCTCCGGGGACCGCGGGTGCTTCACCGCGAGCACGGCGAACCCGCGCGCGGCCCCGAGCGCTCGACCGATCCGCGCGTGGCCGGACGCGACATAGGCCGCGGTCGTCTCCTGTGGCCCCATCGCGGCGAGGTCGACGCACACCGCCACGGCCTCGCGCGAGAGGTCCACCTCCGCCGACGATCCGGCGTCCGTGAAGGTGGGCTTTGCAGCGGTGGCCATCATGACACGTCAGCGTAGCACGGCGCCTCCGCGGGAAGCCGCGGCCCCCTCAAAGTTGAGGGATTGGAGCTTGGTTTTGCGTGCAGCAGACTCATCACCTTGCGCGCGAGCGCGGACGCAGCGAGGGCCGCCCGCGGGGCTTGCCGGTCGCTCTCCTCCAGAAAGGAACGAAGCCTCCGATGTTCAAATCACGGATCACGCATGGACGGAATGTTCGATCGAAGAGGGGGTGGTCGGCCGCCGGGATGCTGTGCGCCGCGCTCTACCTCGCCTGCGGGGGCAGCGACGTCGGGTCGGCGGGCTCGACGCCCGCGGCCGACGCGGACGCCGGCGCGCCCCGCGACCCGCTCATCACCGAGCCGACGAGGGACTGCAGCGCGCACGATCCGCTCTCACCCGAGGAGACGATCCGGGTCGACGCTGCGCTCTGCCGCTTGAACGTCGACGTCGACAGGGCGCTGCCCCCGATGCGAGACGAGGAGGGGAACGTCCTTCTCACGCCGCACGAGGCGAAGAAGCTGCCCAAGACGATGAACGATCCCCAGGGCGAGGAGACCATCGCGTGGCATCCGCTCGGGAGGGACAACGTCGTCTACCGCCCGGAGAAAGAGATCTTCGCCGCGGCGGCGCTCACGGAGCAGACCCGACTCGCCGGCGGCATCTACGAGATGAACAACCGCAACAACGAGTGGTCGGTCCGGGCGTCGCTTCGTGACACGAAGCTGATGGAGATCGGCAACCTCGACGACAACGACGCGGCGACCGCGTGGGTGCACCACAGCGTCAAGTCGGGCACCGCCGGCGACTTCGACGGCGACGGCATCCAAGAGGCGGCGGTCGTCTACCTCGATCGAGACACCGGCGAGGTCCGTCTCAACGTCTACGCGTACGACGACGCGTCGAAGGCGGGCACGACGACGACGTATTCGCTCGGCTCGTTCCCGCACTACTCCCCGTCGTCGGGCGTCGCGTCCCCCGGTCACGTCGACATCGCGGCCGGTGACATCGACGGCGACGGACGAGACGAGCTGATCGTCGCGCTCGGCGTCCGCTCCTATTCGAGCATGCCCGAGTACGCGCTCGGCGATCCGAACGCGTGGAACGAGTCGACCGCCGGGGCGGCCAAGATCATCGTCCTCGACGACAAGACGAAGGGCTTCGCCAAGCTCACCGAGAAGTCCTTCGGCGACGGCGACGCCCGCGCGATCTACGTGGCGACCGGCAACGGCAAGCCGGACGCTCGGCACAAGGCAGAGATCGCCGTCAGCGTGAGCATCGGCGGTCAGGCGAAGGGCTACGTCTACCAGTACACACCGACCAAGGGCGGCGACAAGCTCACGCTGCTCATGGACGACAGCCAGAACATCACCGTCAACGGACGGAACGCGTACCTCGCGGACGTGACGTTCGGCGACCTGAACCACGACCGCCGAGGCGAGTTCATCTTCGCCGGCATCGAGAAGCCGGGGCCGAGCAACCCGGACACGAAGTACGTGGCGATGTCGCTCCAGTACGACGGGAAGAAGTTCTCGCCGATGCCGTCGCAGGCGCGCGCGTGGACCGATCTGTCGTCCGGCGACTGGGCGCCGTCCAATGGCAGCGGCAACTGCGGCCAGCAGTCCACGTGCGACTTCATCAAGGTCCTGGACGTCTTCGCCGAGACCCTCGACATCAACGGCGACGGCAACCAAGAGCTCCTCATCAACAACTGGGTCGTCACCAGCGGGTTCGTCGCGCTCACCGACAAGGACGGCACGACGGTGATGTCCGGCATGCTGAACAACGACAACAGCCAACCGCGCGTCGACGTCGCCGGCAGGATCGTCAACGCGCCTCACACGGCCTTCCATCGCTCCAATACATGGATCGCCGTGGGGGACTTCAGCGGCAGCGGCAAGGACCAGATCCTCTACTGGGGGCGCAACAAGGGCGCCGAGCGATCCGCTCCGCAGTCGGGGGACGACGCGATCCGCATCTTCGGCTGGGACACCGGGGGCAACTTCCGCACGCTCGGCCATCGGAGCCTGCCGCGCGCCCTCGTCGACAACGCTGCGGGCAACTACCCCGTCCTCTTCGGGCTCAACGCGGACGCCGACAGCGCGCATGTCAAGTTCAAGACCAGCCACACCAACTACACCGAGCCGCTCCCGCTGGCGGCCATCGCCGCCGCCCCGTGCTTCGCGTCCGATGCGGCGAAGCAGAACCTCGAAGAGTGCCACTCGACGTACACGAAGCTCTCGTCCCGATCGAGCGCGGCGGGCTCGGGCATCCACGTCTTCGGCGGCATCGCCGGCGGTCTCCATACGAGCATCATCGGGACCGAGGACGACCTCTTGTTCGGCGTGTACGCCGACTACGAGGGGACGACCACCAAGACCACCGAGACCTCGGAGAGCAACAGCTGGGAGGCCGGGGCGAACCAGGACATGGTCGTCTTCACCTCGCTCCCGGTGGACGAGTTCTTCTACGAGGTCACGAGCGTCGGCGCGAACAAGGTGTTCGTCAACGGCAAGGAGGTCAAGGTGGCCGACGAGATCAAGCTCGCGATCCCCCGGCAGGAGTCGTCCCTCGGCGCGGAGCTCGCCTACTACAATCGCGTCATGAAGGACCTCGGTCCGACCCGCGTGATCGGGCCGGAGGTCTTCAAGCACACGCCCGGAGATCCGTACTCGTACCCGTCGCGCGACGAGATCGACAGGCTCGAAAAGGAGTGGGTCGCTGCAGGGAGGCCGTTCCTCCGTTCGTCGAAGGGCATGGAGGTGACCGTTCCGCAGGGAGCGACCAGCGTCGCCGCCGTCACGCTGGGTGAGACGGTGGAGGAAGCGCGGAGCCGCTCACACGAGGTCGGCTTCAAGGCGACCTTCTCCGGCAACAAGGGCACGTTCGCGTACGAGGTGGAGGCCGGCGTCGGCTACCTGTGGAGCGTCGAGTTCGCGGAAACGACGGGGTTCGAGCTCGAGGGGAGCATCGGCGGCATCGGCGACGACGCGTTCTTCGAGCGAAACCGCTACGGCGTCGGGGTGGCCTCGTACCTCGCGGTCGGCCACACGGGGGAGATGCGCGTCGTGAACTTCTGGCGCGAGGCGCGCTGATGTCTTGAGTCCAGCGTCCATCCCTCGCGGCGGGTCGCCCGCGATCCAACTCGAGGGGGGTGATCCCACGATGCTAGAGCACCGATCAGTTTGCGGACGACAAGAGCAAACTGATTGGTGCTCTGGGGCGAGTGTGCTCGCCGCGGCGGGGGGGAGCCTTGGAGAACTGGAGCGGCTTCGGGAGCGGCTTCGACGCCACGGGCGCGTTGGCGAACGAGCGCGGGGCGTGGTCGTCGACCTCCTTGGAGGCGGTGGCGTCGGGCAGCTACCACCCGGGCGCTGGATGGGGCGCGTCCGGGAACCACCTTTGCCGGGTCGGGGGCCGCCGTCGGCGTCGCCCCCTCACTCGGTCGGCGAGCCGGTCTGTCGGGAGGAGCGGCTCTGGGGATTGTCTCATAGGTGTGAATGGCGCTACCTCCCGCGCTCTCGGCGAGCCCACTGCCGCTCCGCTACGAGCACCCCTCGAGGGGCCGCCGTCTTGGGCGAGCCGCGCTCTCCGTCGTCAGGCCGGCGGCGTCGACGCCGTCCGCGGAGGGGCGCCCACGGCGCCTCCGTCTTCCCCTTCTCCGACTCTTCAGCCCTCGAGATCGACCGCGAGGCCGTATTGCCAGCCGTCGCTCTGCTTGCGCGAGTGGACGACGTTGGCGCTGAACGGCACCTGCCATCCATCACCGACCGTGCCGTTCACTGCCTCGCCTTGCTCGAGGAGCTGCTTCGTGCGCTCGGATTCCTCCGGCGACCACAGGAGCATGCCGATCTCGCTGTAGTTCAGGGTCTCGAGCTTGAGCGGACCGAGGCGCTCGTGGTTGATCGTCACGGGGACCGATCCGAGGAAGCGAACCGCGGCGCGCCGCGAGGTCTTGTCGCGAAGGAACGCCGGGCGGAGCCCCGTCTTGCGCGGGACGCTGTAGATGCGGTGGCTCGGCAGCTCGATCGCGGTGAGGAACCCGCCGTACGCGCACGCCGTGTCGACGTTGATGCGCGTCGCGCTGAGCTCCACGGCATTGACCGGAGTGTGGCCGTGGACGATTCGCTTCTCCCACTTGCGCGTGCTGCTGATGAATGCGCGCCGGATCCAGAGCAGCTCGTCGCGATCGCGGACGGGATCGAGGTCCTTGAGCGAGATGTCCGGTACGCCGGCGTGAACGAAGAAGTGGTCGTCGGTCTCGTACCAGAGCTTCAGCTCGTCGAGGAACTTCACGTGCGCGCTCGGGATGACCCATTCACCGTGATCGTCGGCGAAGTCGGCGAGGGTGCTCGAGCCGCCGTTGAGGATGAACCGCGCGACCCGCTGGGGGTTCGAGCCGTCGAGGAACTCGCGGAGCATCTCCTCGTGATTGCCCGAGAGCGTCACGATGTTGTGCTTCGACTTCCACTCGATCAGGATCTCGATGACTCGTCGCGAATGCGGGCCTCGATCGATGTAGTCGCCGAGCATGACGACGGTCGAGTCGTCCCCTAGCGGGAGCAACTCGAGCAGCTCCTCCAGCTCGTCGGCGCACCCGTGGACGTCGCCGATCGCAAAAATCGCCATCGGACGAAGACTACCGGAACTCCGTCCTCGATTTCGCCTCGGATCTGCGGGCCGGGCACCCGATCCGTGTGGCGATGTCGGACGGAGCGCGCGTCTTCCAGCAAAGGGGCGGAGCGCGCGGGTCAGGCGGCCTGGAAGGGCGGCTCGAGAGCGTGGAGCGCGCCGTCCTTGACATCGTAAAGGCGGACGTTCGGCCCGTCGCCGTCGCAGGTCGCGGGCGCTCCGAAGAGGCGGGTCGCAGCGTCGGGAGCCTCGCTCTTCGGCCTCAGCCCGACGGCCGCCCCGACCGCGCTCGAGGTCGCGAGGATGTGGTTGAAGATCCGGTGGAGGTGCCCGTGCAGGAGCTGGAGCCTCGGGTGGCGCGCGAGGAGGTCGAGGACATTCGCCCCGCCGCGCAGGCCGTCGATCCACTTCATCGCCTTCACCGGGTGGAAGGGCGGGTGGTGAAGGACGAGGAGCATCGCCTTGTCCCGGAATGCGGGATCGGACATGCGACGGTCGACCGCCGCCGCGGTCGCCTTCGTGAAGACACCTCCCGACCACGCGATCGTCTGGAATCGGGTGCTGTCGATCGGCAGGAGCGCCACCGGGCCTCGATCCACGATCTTGCCCGCGGCCGCCGCGCTCGCCGCGGCGAAGCGTGCGAGTGGTCCTCGCATCGCGCGCGCCCAGCCGTCGCCGTTCGTGTACGCGTCGTGATTTCCCGGCACGAGCGTGACGCTGTCTTCCGGCAGCTTCGCGTCGTGGAGGACCTCGGCGAACTGCTCGAACTCTGCGTCTTCGCCGACCTCCGTGAGGTCGCCGGAGATGACGAAGTGATCGGCGCCGTGCTCCTTTGCGACGCTCAGCGCTCGTGCGAGCCGGCGGACGCGCGCGAGCGGGTTCACGCCGCGATGGCCGAGGCTGACGAGCTGGGTCGCGAAGCGGTAGCGCGCCCGCCGTGTACCCGCGCGAGCATCGAGGATGTGAACGTCGGACAGATGAGCGATGCGTCGCACGGTGGTCCTCCGGCTAGGGCAAGCTCGTCCGTCGCCCAGGCTCGTCAGTGCGAACTGGGGTTCGCGCTTATCTAAACCATGGATCGATTTAGCTGTTCCCGCCACCTGCTTGCGCGAAAAACATTTCGCACTCAGGCCGCACGCATCCATTCTCGTGCCGGCATCGGCAATGCTCCGCTCGAGCCCCGACGCCGTGGCCCTCAGGCGCCGCGTCGCGAGGGGACGACCCGGGCGAGCTCGCTCATCAGCGCCTCGTGGATCGCGCCGTTCGTAGCGATGACGTGACCGGACGCCATCGAGGTGCTTCCCCCGTCGAAGTCGGTCACATGGCCGCCGGCCGCCCGGACGATCGCGATGCCCGCGGCGATGTCCCATGGGCGAAGCTTCCGCTCCCAGTAACCCTCGTAGGTGCCGTCCGCGACGAGGCACAGGTCCAGCGCGGCCGAACCACATCGACGGACCGCGCGGCACCGCTGTTTGATCGCGACGAACGCGTCGAAGTTGTTCTCGGCGCTTTCTCGACGGTCGTAGGGAAAACCTGTCGCCAGCAGGGAGTCCTCGAGCGAGGCGTTCGTGCTCACGGTGCACGCGTCCTCGACGATCCGGGGTCGCGCAGGGCTCGTGTCAGCGCGAGGCTCGGAAGCCAGACCTTCGAGGAGAGCAGACGCGATCGCGCTCGTCGCCGAGAGCCGGCCCGCATGCCGCTCACCCGAGGCCGTGGTCCATCCGTACCATTCGATGCCGAGCGGCGGCGAGATGACGACGCCGAGGACAGGCTGTCCCGCGACGACGAGGCCGACGGAGACGCACCAAAACGGGTGGCCGTGGACGAAGTTCGTCGTGCCGTCCACCGGATCGACGTAGAAGGCCACGCCATCCGGCTCGCCGCCCTGCTCCTCGCCGACGATCGCGAACGGGAACGCTTCGCTCAGCCGGCGACGCAAGAGCTCCTCGCTGTCGCGATCGAACTGCGTGACGAGGTCGACCGCGCCCTTGTGCTCGACGGCGGGGGCGCGACGGAAGCCCATGAGGACGAGCTCCGCCGCCTCCCGGGCGGCGCGCCGCGTGACCTCGAGCACGAGCTCGAGGCCTTCTCGTGTGGTCGGGGCAGGCGTGCCGGCGACGGCTTTCGTCGTCACGTCCGCGCACCGAGCTCACGAAGGAGGCGCGCGTGGATCCCGCCAAAGGCGCCGTTGGAGAGGAGCGCGACGACGTCGCCCGCGCGAGCTTCACGCGTGATCGTCTCGATGATGGCGTCGACGCTTGCCGCGGCCATGGCCGAGTCTCCGATCGCACGTGCGATGTGCGCCACGTCGAGCCGCTCGGCCTCCGGGATGTTCGTGCGTCCGAGCGGCGCGAAGAGCACGCGGTCGGCCGCGCGGAACGCCGTTTGATACTCGTCTTGATGGATGTTGCGGCACGCGGTGGCGCTCCGCGGCTCGAAGACGGCCCAGAGTCGGCCGTTCGGATGCCGCGAGCGGAGCGCGCGGAGTGTCTCGTCGACGGCGGTCGGGTGATGCGCGAAGTCGTCGTAGACGGCGATGCCGCCCGGCGTCCCGAGGAGATCCTGCCTCCGTCGCACGCCCGCGAAGGTCGCGAGCGCCTGCCGCGCCTTCTCGATGTCGACGCCGAACCCCTCCGCGCAGGCAGCGAGCGCGCCGAGCGCGTTACGGACGTTGTGCGCTCCGGGCACCTTCAGCGCGAACCGGCCGCCGTACGAGCCGCCGAGGTAGAGGTCGAAGGGCTGGATGCCGGTCTCGGGATCCGGCGGGACCATCGCACCGAGCCACGTCGGGGTGACCTCGCCGGTGTCGTCGCTGTCGAGCGCATAGAACGCCGTCCGCGATCGCGCGTGTGCGGAGACGATGGCGCGTGCGCGGGGATCGCGCGCATCACACGCGATGAGGCCGCCTTCGGGGACCTTCGCCGAAAGCTCTGCGAACTGCCGTTCGTAGACCTCGGCCGACGGGTAGATGTCGATGTGATCGTGCTCGACGCTCGTGATGATGACGACGTCGTCGGGCGGAGAGTCCGGTGGCGCGACGTAGTCGAAGAACTTGGGCTTCTTCTCCCAGTAGACGGCGTCGTATTCGTCTCCCTCGACCACGAACGGCGCGGCCTTCGCCGAGGTCCCGACGATCTTGCGCTTCGAGCTCGCCGCACGCGCGCCGGCGTCGAAGTTCTTCGGCAGGCCGCCGATGAAGAAGCCTGGTTCGAGGCCCGCGGTCTCGAGGATCCAGGCGCACATCGCGGACGTCGTCGTCTTGCCGTGCGTGCCGGCGACGACGAGGGGTCGCTTGCCCGCAAGGAAGCGCTCGCGGAGGGCGCCCGACATGCTCGTGCGTGGCAGCTCGAGCTCGAGCGCGCGGACGGCCTCGACGTTGTCCTTGCGGATCGCGTTGCCGACCACGACGAGCTCGAGGTCCTTGCCGATGTTGTCCGCGCTCCATCCAGGCAGGCAACGGATCCCCGCGGCCTCGAGCGCGGGGCCCATCGGCGGATCGAACGACACATCGGACCCGCTGACGTCGTGTCCTGCGTCGCGGAGCAGCTTGGCGAGCTGTCCCATGCCGGTGCCTGCGACTCCGATCAAATGAACGCGCATCTTGTCCTCAATCACCGATCTTCGTGAGCGTGGGCAGCCTGACGTTGTTTGTCGTGAGCGTGAGGGTGTTGTCCACGATCGCGAAGTTGTACGTCGCCGCGGGCATCCCGCCTACGCACGAAACGATTCCATCCTGTTTTTGGAAGCCGAGCGAGCCGATCTTGACCGTGCCGGCCGCTGTGTCGAGCGAGCTCGTCTCCAGGTCGGTCGTGTCGCCGGCGAGCACACCGAGGTCGGCCCCCTCCGTGAAGCACATCGCGGCGCCGACGAGGTACTTGTCCATGAACCTCAGCCGGAGCTCTGTCGTGCCATTGTTCTCCGGGCGCGTGCTCTGCCACACACCACGGAGCGTGTTCGGGGTTGCGGCGGGCAAGTCCTCGAACAGCGTCTCCGGGTCCGGCGGCAGTCCGGAGTCACTCGGCCCCTTGTCTTTGGAAGAACAGGCCGCGAAAAAGAGGAGGGCGGTTGCTGCTGTTCGAACCGCGAGGGACTGCATGGCCGGCAACCTAGCATCGACTTTGCCAACGCGACCAAGGCGGCCAACGACGTCAACGCGACCAACGCAGGTCGCACGACGAGCAGCGGACCCCTTCTTGCTCGAGCTCCTTGGCAAGCCCGTGTGCGACGCGCGGCGCGCGGCGACGAGTCCAGCTCGACGGCTCGACGCACGGACCGAGAGGCAGGTGTCAGGTGTGCACCTCGGTGGCTTGCATCGAAGGCGCGGTCCGAAGGCCTACCGCCGTGCGGAGAGGCTCGACCACCGAAGTGTCTCGGTCGCAGCCGCATGCGCGCGGCTCGTCGCGCGCATGCGGTCGCGGGCAAACGCGCGCGATCTTGCTCCTCGTGATCGGCGCGGCGCTGATGGCGCTGGGATCGGCGTCCGGTTGCACCAAGAGTGGCAAGCTCGAGCCCGGCGCATTCGGGGCCGACAAGGCACTCGCGCTGGCCTGCGTGGCGCCGGCGTCGAACGAGCCGAGAGACGTCATCTGCAGTCGATGGGCGTGCGGCCACGCCGACCTCGCTGCTGCGCCGTGGAACGGCAATCCGAAGAGCTGCGTTGCCGGAACCATCGACACGCACGCCTACGAGCGCGCGCTGGGGATGATCAATACGTATCGCTTCCTCGCGGGGCTCCCGGAGCTCACCGCCGAGGCGAGGTGGGATGGGCCGGCGCAAGACTGTGCGCTCCTCGCCCATGCGAACACGAGGCTGGCGCATGCGCCGACACCCGATTGGTCATGCTGGTCCGATCGCGGCGCACGCGCCTCTGCGGTGAGCCTCGTTGCGAACCGAAGCGCGCCGCAGGCGATCGACCCGTTCATCGAGGACAAGGACAATGAGACGACGCTGGTGCATCGGCGCTGGCTCCTGAGCGAGAAGATCCATCGCATCGGGCTCGGCTCGACGAGCCGGTTCGCGTGCGTGCTCGTCGACGGCCGCGAGTGGGACGGCGAGCCGGTTGCTGCGAGCGGCGCGGTCGCCCTCGTGGACGGTGGCGCGACGATCGAGGCGCACTCCGCGGTGACGCTCCCCGTCTGGGTCGCCTGGCCGCCGCCGGGACCGGTGCCGATGGACGCTCTTCGCCGGACGAGCGTCGACCGTACGGGCTGGACCGTCCAGAGCTCGAGCCTCGACCTCGACGACGCGAGCATCGAAGTCCGTGTCGACGGCGAACCGCGACCGATCTCCGTCACCCCGCTGGAGCGGACGATGGGAAGCCTCACGGCCGTCCGGTTCCTACCGCAAGGGTGGTCGACGGAGCCGGGACGTCGCTACGACGTCCACGTCACCAAGGAGCGCTCGGCCGACGCCGATGCGATCGACATCGCCTTCGGCGTCGAGCCGACGGAGTGTCCGTGATGCGGGCTCTAGGAGCGTGTAGCGCGGATGTGCCGCGTGCGAAAACTGCGCGCGGCCTACAGCTCGACCATGAAGCAGCGCTCGGTCGCCTGGACGCCGAGCTCGCGGAACCTGGGGCCGTCGAGCGGCCCTTGGTCGATCGCGGTCACCTCGGTCCCGGCGTAGAGGCGGCGGAGCTCGTCCTCGCTCACGGCGTACGGAGGCGGCTCCATCTGCGCCTGGTCGTAGTCGAAGACGATCACGAGGCCACGGGACCGTGGCGCAAGGAGCGTGCGGAGATGCGCGACGTAGCGCGGGCGCACCTCACCGCTCAGGGCGACGAGCGCTGCGCGATCGTAGAGGGCGTCGACCGGCCCCACGATCTCGCGCGTGCAGGCGAAGAGATCGCCGGCGAGCAGGGTGACGTTGCCCGCCGAATACGCACGGACGGGCTTGTCGTCATCACGAAGCAGGCGCACCTCGGGGACGAGCTCGTGCTCGTCGAAAAACGCCTTCACGGCGTCCTCCACCACCTCGATGCCGAGCACGTGGTGCCCGCGGGACGCGAGGAACGCCATGTCTTCGGTCTTGCCGCACAGGGGAACGAGGACGTGCTTCGGCGCTGGACCGAGGCGGCCTTCGTGCCGCGCGAGAAATGTGTTCGTGCGGCCCTCGTGAAAGCCGATGCGACCCTCTTTCCAGCGACGTACCCAGAAGTCGATTTCCATGGCGCCTCGGATGTTGCTACCGCGAGCGTCGGGTGTCGAGCGTTGCGCGCCGGTGCTAAGGGCTAGCCATGTTCCGGCGATCGCACATTCCGAGCGCCGAGGTCCACGAGACTCTCGAGCGCCACCTCCTCGTCGACGGCTACCCCCTCGTCATCGACCTCGAGAAGAGTCGTGGCTCGATCGTTCGCGACGCCGTGAGCGGCCGCGAGCTCATCGACTTCTACTCGTTCTTTGCGTCGAATCCGCTCGGGTTCAATCACCCGGGGATGCTCGACGAGCGGACACGGGAGCGCCTCGTCGCGACGTCCATCGTCAAGGTGGCGAACTCGGACAAGTACACGACCTACCTCGCCGAGTTCGTGGACACGCTCGCGCGGACCGCGGCGCCGGCCGAGCTTTCGAAGTACTTCTTCGTCGAGGGCGGAGCGCTCGCCGTCGAGAACGCGCTGAAGACGGCGTTCGACTGGAAGGTGAGGAAGAACCTCGCGGCCGGCAGGGGCGAGCGCGGACACAAGGTGCTCCACCTCGAGCGCGCCTTTCACGGTCGGTCCGGCTACACGATGAGCCTCACGAACACCGACCCGAACAAGACGGACTACTTCCCGAAGTTCGACTGGCCGCGGATCCCCTCGCCGATGATCCGCTTCCCGCTGACCGGCGCGAACATCGCCGAGGTCGAGGAGCGCGAGCGTGCGGCCGTCGCCGCCGCGGAGGCTGCGTTCGCGCGCGCCCCGCACGACATCGCGGCCATCATCCTCGAGCCCATCCAGGGCGAGGGGGGAGACAACCACTTCCGCCCGAGCTTCTTCTCCGCGCTCAGGCGTCTCGCCGACGAGCACGAAGCGCTCCTCGTCTACGACGAGATCCAGACCGGGCTCGGAGGCACCGGCGCCTGGTGGGCCTACCAGCACCACGGCATCGCGCCCGACATCCTCTGCTTCGCCAAGAAGATGCAGGTCGGGGGCATCCTCGTGAGCGACCGCATCGACGACGTCGAGGACAACGTCTTCCAGAAGCCGGGGCGCATCAACTCCACCTGGGGCGGCGGGCTCGTCGACATGGTGCGAGCGACCCGCATCCTCGAGATCATCGTGGAGGAGAGGCTCGTCGAGAACGCGCGTCTTCGCGGCGCCGAGCTGCTCGCCGGCCTCGAGGGCATCCAGGCACGGAGGCCCAAGGTCGACAACGCGCGGGGGCAAGGCCTCATGTGTGCGCTCGACCTCCCGGACACGAAGAGCCGCGACGCGACCATCAAGCGGGCCTTCGCCGACGGCATGCTCGTCCTCGCGTGTGGGCCGCGCTCGATCCGCTTCCGTCCGGCGCTCAACGTCACATCCGAGAACATTGCCGAGGGAGTCGCACGCCTCGACGCTGCGATTGCGGCAGTGGTGAGCTGATCGGGCTCGGCCGGAAGCAAGCGGCGACTGACGTGCGCCGTCCGCTTCCGGCTGATCGGGCCCAGGCCCTTCACGTCGTCATTTTCCCATGAGCGCGGCCACCGCCGCGAGCCCGGAGCCGGTCAGGAATGCGATCGCGCCCCCTGCGAGGAAGAGCTTCGCGCCTTTGGTCGCCGAGGAAAGGAGCTCCTCACGCGACTTCGAGGACAGGAGCAGCTGGCGCCACTTCGGCGACGTGATGAGGCCTTGGTCGGCGAGCACACCGCACGCGTAGAGGCGCGGGACGATGGGCAAGACCTCCTCTTCGACGGAGTACTTCGTTCCCATGTTGAGCGCGCCGACCTGCACTCGGTAGTCGCCGAACGCGAGCTCCTTTCCGGTGAGCCCTCCGAGGAGGCCGGCGCCCTTGGTCTCGCGCTTCGTCTGCGTCGGCTCGAAGTCGCCGCCTTCACGCGCATCGACCCGCACCGCGCCGGAGCCGTCGTCGATCGCGAAGTCCGCTGCGACCTTCTGCTCGTCGAGCACCTTTGACTTGTTCGTGTCGCCGTCCTTCCACTCGGCGGTGCACTTGATGCGGTAGTAGAGGCAAGGGGTTCCGCTGAACGGTGCGATCAGCGGCTGCTTGCACTGCACGCTGCCCTGAACGCTGATCTGCCCCTTCGCGCCGGCCACTGCTCCGCCCTTGTGAACGACATCTCCCGTCGATGCGAGCGGCGCATCGGCGACGCGCCCTGCTTTGACCTTCTGGAGCACGCCCCAGATGAGTCCGATGATGCCAAGCGTGAGGATGACGAGACCGATACCCTGCATGATCCACCTTCTCCGAACGCGCGCCCGGAAGCGCGAAGGGTGAGACGCGGATACTCGGCGTACGAGCCATCAAAGAGGCGTCAAACGAGGATCAAAGCCGTCGCGTCATCGACGGCTCCGAGGCGTTCAGGCCCGGACCAGCTCGAGCGCCGGTGTCAGGGCATACCCCTCGGGTGTCGTGACGAGGCAGTCGCGGAGGCCCATCTTCCGGAGTGTCGCGACCGCGACCCGAACGCGATGGGCCGCAGCGCTCGCGATCGCCTTCTCGCCCGGCCATGCTGCGGAGAAGAGTGTGGCGGCTCGTACGGTTGCCCCCGCCTGCTCGACATGTGTCTTCGCGAGGTGATCGAGAAGGAGCGCGAGCGAGCGACGTCGTTCGAGGCCCACGCGGGTGCCATGCGGCGGCCGGAACCATGCGCCGCCAGCACCGACGACGAGCGCATCCTCTCTCGGTGTTGGAGCGACGATCGCGTGCGCGCCGACGGTCCGCGAGAAGAGCCGAGCGAGGAGCGTCGTGCCGCTCACGGTGACGGCGCCGGCGCGCTGCGCCTCGACACACGCCGTGGCGGAGAAGGGCCACCACGCGTCCGCCTCGCGTTCGAGCACGAGCCGGTCGAGGATCTGCGCGGCAGCGTCATGACGGCCGAGCGCTGCTTCGAGGCCAGCGAGATGCGCGCCGAAGTACGCTGCGTGGGCGGGGCGCGCCAAACGCCCGAGGACATCGCGCGCATCCGAGAGCGTTGCATACGCTTCGGCGGAGCGTCCCTGCTCCCGAGCGATCGCGCCGAGGTGCCCACGCGCAATCGCGGCGTTCGCCTCATGCCCGATGGTCGCGAAGAGATCTCGAGCACGAGCGAGCACTGCGGAGGCTCCCTCGAGGTCACCTGCGTCGTGAGCGGCGAGTGCTGAGAGGACGAGCGCTTCGGCGGCCGTGGCGAGGTCGCCGTTCATCATGGCGAGGCGCTCCGCCGACTCGGCTGCCGAGCGTGCCCCTGTTCGATCGCCGAGCTCGGCATACGCGCGGGCGGCGAGGGTGCGGAGCCGGGCACCGGCGAGGCGGTCGTCGCCTGCGAGCGCGACCGCTCGCTCGCAGAGGACACGTGCGAGCGCTACGTCGCCGCGCTCTCCCGCAGTCGCGCCCTCGAGCGCGGTCGCTTCGGCCTGCAGCATGCGCGCGCCGACTCCGCCGGCCATGCGCGCCGCGCGCCCGAAGGTCGTGCCGGCGGCCTCCAGCTCTCCGCCGAGCCGTACCGTCTTGCCCAGCTCGAGCGACGCCTCCGCCCCGAGGAGCTCGTCCTCGAGCGTACGGGCGATCGACTCCGCTGCGAGCAAGTCCTTGAGCGAGGCGCGGACATCGCCGCGTTCGCGCTGAATCGCGCCACGCAAGAGCATGACCCGCGCGGACAGCTTCGGGGCGACACCCGAGTCGCGCGTGCGTTCGACGATCGGCGAGACCAGCTCCGCGAGCTCGGCTCCGGGGCCTCGGAAGAGGAGGACGTCTCTCATCGCAACGAGAGAACGGATGGCCGGCTCCGCACGAATGGCGCTGGGCACGCCTCCGCCGAGGACTCGCCGAGCGACCTCGAGGACGTTCTCGCGCTCGGCGAGCAGCCATGCCCGCGCCTCGCGCTCGACGTGCGCGCGCTCGGCAGCGCGCTCCGCCTCGGTGACGAACCACGCTGCGTGGCGACTCGCGGCCGCCTCGATCGGTGAAGGCCGCTCGGACACGACGAAGTCCCGCACCTGCGCATAGAGATCGAAGCGAGCGCCGTCACCCCGTGTGCGCACCAGCGACCGAGCGCGCAGTGACTCGAGGACGTCGAGCGCGGAGGCATCCGCCGAGGAGACGACGACGATCGCGGCTGCGCTCGCGGCCGTGAACCCGCCGCGGAAGACGGTGAGCTGTGCAAGGACGTCCTTCTCGTGAGCGGCCAGAGCCTCGAATGACCCTCGCACCGCCGCGTCGGTCGAGGCATGGCGTTCGGGCCTTCCTCGCGCTCCCTGCTGCAGGCGCACGCCCGCGTGGAGATCCGCGAGGAGATTGCGCGCTCCGACCAGAGGCAGGCGCGCACCGGCGAGGTCGAGCGCCAGCGGGACGCCGTCGAGCACGCGGACGATCTCGGCCAGGGCACCCGTATCCTCCGGGCGCGGCATGAACCCCACCGCGACCCGTCTGGCCGCACCGACGAGGATCGCGATCGCGTCCTCCGCCTGGTGCAGGCCCATCGGCCCGACTTCGAGGACATGCTCGCTCACGAGCCCGAGGGCCTCGCGCGACGTCACGACGATCTCGAGCTCGACGCAGTGCTCGGTCCACGCCCCGACCGTCGCGTGCGCCAGCGGAACGAGGCCATCGAATCCGTCGAGCACGAGGGTCGCCGGACCGAGCTCGTCGAGGGCCGCGCCGACGGACGCCACCGCCACCGCGCCGACATCGGACACGTTCGCCCCGCAGACCGACGCGACGCGATCGAGGAGCTCGGGGAGGGTCGTCGTACCGTCGAGGTCGACGACGAGTGCTCGCGCACCACTTCGGGCCCCCTCCGGCGCCACGCGCTGGGCAAGGAGCTCCCTCGCCAGCGTCGTCTTTCCGATGCCGCCCGGCCCGATGAGCGTGACGAGACGGGCGCCCTCGTAGAAGCAGCGGGTGAGCGACGCGAGCTCGCCCGTCCGCCCGACGAACCGCGAGCCGATCGGCGTGATCCCCCGGCGCCTGGTCTGGTCCACGCCAGCAATGTGCCACATCCGCTCGCGGCGCACGTCGGCTACCATTCGCTCCGGATGCGCGTCCGACTCGACCGCTACGAGAGCGCGAACCGGTCGATGGCGACCCGGACGACGATCCTCTTCGTCATCGGTGGCATCGGGGTCGTCGTCGCCATCCTCGGCTTCTTCATCGGCCTCGCGATGTTCGCGATGCCCGACAAGGAGGAGGGAGATGGCCTGTGGGCACGACGCGGCGGCATCTTCATCAGCCTGTTCTTCGGCGTGGTCCCTGCCGCCATCAGCACTCTCTGCATCACCTACGGGATCCGCCAGCGGACTCGGTACCGCCGCTTCGGCGAGCTCGCCGCCGTCGCGCGGCATGGAGCGGGGCAGCTCACGACGAGCGAGCTGGCGCGCGGGCTCGGCACGACCCCTCAGCTCGCCGAGCGCCTCATCGTCGAGGCGACGACGGTCGGGCTCATCGAGCATGGGCCTCTGCCTCCGACTCCGGCTCCGGCAATCATTTCGCCCCACTCGCCCCATGTCATCGTGGCTGCGTCCGGCGGAGGACCTCCGCTCAGCTCCACGGTGCTGGGCCCGGAGCGGGTCGCTTCGGCTCCGGACTCGGGCGTCGTCGCTCCCGGCTCGACCCTGGGCGGTACCTATCGCGTCGAGGAGGCGCTCGGTCGTGGCGGCATGGGCGAAGTCTTCTCCGCGCGTCACCTCCGTACCGGACGCCGCTATGCCGTGAAGACGATCCTCGCTGGTGCGGGCGCAGACGCGGCGGCGCTGCGGCGGTTCGAGCGCGAAGCCACGGCGGCGAGCGCGCTCGGGCATCCGGGGATCGTCCAGGTGCACGACTTCAACGTGACGAGCCGCGGTACGTTCTACCTCGTGATGGATCTTCTCGAGGGCGAGACGCTCGCGACGCGGCTCGAGAAGGGGCCGCTCGCATGGCCGGATGCGCAGCGGATCGCGCTCGAGCTCTGCTCGGCCCTCGCCACGGCGCACGCGCATGGGCTGATCCATCGCGACATCAAGCCGAGCAACGTGTTCCTGGCCAGGCCGAGCGGCTCACCTGAGCGAAGCGTGCTCGTCGACTTCGGTCTGGTGAAGCCGCTCGCGGAGGTCGGGGCGAGCGTGACGAGCACGGGCGCGGTGCTCGGCACGCCGATGTACATGTCTCCCGAGCAGGCGCGAGGTGAAGCGCTCGACGTCCGCTCCGACCTGTACAGCCTCGGCGCCGTGATCTTCGAGGCCGTCACCGGAGCGCCCCCGTTTCTCGATCGCACCCTGGCCGGTGTCTATGCACGACTGCTCAACGAGCCGGCTCCGAAGGCCTCGCAGGTCACGAAGCGGCGGATCCCGCGCGGCGTGGACGACGTGCTCGCACGCGTGCTGGCGAAGGATCGCGCTCAGCGCTATCCGGACGCACGGTCGATGAGAGACGCGTTCGCCGTCATCGCGGAAGACGGGCCGGCGACCGAGCGCATCGCCAACTGATACGCGGCCGACGCCACCGCCCCGTCTGCTGGAGAGGGCTCCTCAGCCCTTGATGAACTTGAAGCCTTCGCCTTCGATGTCGCACCGGACGGTGCTGCCGTTGGTGTAGCCGCCGGTGAGGAGCTCTTCGGCGAGCGGGTCCTGGACCGCCTTCACGATCGCGCGCTTCAGCGGGCGAGCGCCGAAGGCCGGCTCGTAGCCGATGTCGACGAGGCGCATCTTCGCCGCCTCCGTCAGCTCGAGCTTGAGCTCGCGATCGGCGACGAGCTTCTCCACCTTGCGGAGCTGGATGTCGACGATCCCGCGGAGGTCCGGCTTCGAGAGCGGGCGGAAGATGATCACGTCGTCGATGCGGTTCAAGAACTCCGGACGGAGGAAGTTCTTGAGCTCCTCGCGGAGGACGTCGCGCAGCGCCTCGCGTCCCTCGTCGGACTCGAAGAGTTTCGGATCCGTCTCGAGGATGCGCTGCGAGCCGATGTTGCTCGTCATGATGACGACGGTGTTCGAGAAGTCCGCGGTGCGGCCACGGCCGTCCGTGAGGCGACCGTCGTCGAGCACCTGGAGGAGCAGGTTGAACACGTCGGCGTGCGCCTTCTCGACCTCGTCGAAGAGGAGAACGCTGTACGGCCGGCGGCGGACCGCCTCGGTGAGGAAGCCGCCCTCCTCGCTGTCGACGTAGCCCGGCGGAGCGCCGACGAGGCGCTGCGCCATGTGCTTCTCCATGAACTCGCTCATGTCGAGGCGGGTCATCGACTGCTCGTCGTCGAAGAGGAACTCCGCGAGTGCCTTCGCGAGCTCGGTCTTGCCGACGCCCGACGGGCCGAGGAAGAGGAAGCTGCCGATCGGCTTGCCCGGGTCGCGGAGGCCGACGCGTCCGCGACGGACCGCCTTCGAGATCGCCTTCACCGCCTCGTCCTGTCCGACGACGCGCTCGCTGAGGCGCTGCTCCATCTTGAGGAGCTTCTCGCTCTCGGCCTCGAGCATCTTGGAGACGGGGATGCCGGTCCAGTCGCCGAGCACCTGCGCGACGTCCTCCTCCTGCACGACGCGGGAGACGCCGTCCTTGAGGCCCGCCTTCTCCACCGCCGAGTCGGCGGCCTCGAGACGGCGACGCACGTCGGGCATCTGCACGTGCTCGAGCTCGCCGAGCTTGGCGAAGTTCTGCTCCTTACGCGCCTGTTCGAGCTGCGTCTGGAGCTTCGTCAGCTCGTCTTTCAGCGCGGCCTGGGCGGCGAGGGCGCCACGGCGCGACTCGAGCTTCGTGCGCATCTCCGCGACCGACGGCTCGAGCTCGCGGATCTCCTTCTCGATGCGCTCGCGCGTCTTCATGCTCATCGCATCGACGTCGTCCTTGAGACCTTCGAGCTGCGCTTTGAGCGAGGCCACGCGCCGGATCGCGTCGTCCATGTGCGCCGGGAGGCCGTCGATCTCAACGCGCTTCCTGGCGGCGGCCTCGTCGAGCAGATCGATCGCGCTGTCGGGGAGCGCGCGCTCCTGCACGTAGCGCTTCGCGAGGCGAACGGCTGCGGTGATCGCGGGATCGCCGATCTGTACCTTGTGGTGGGCCTCGTAGCGCGTGGCGATGCCGCGGAGGATCTCGACGGCACGCTCCGGCGTAGCGGGATCGATCGTCAGCGCCGTGAAGCGCCGGAGCAGGTTCGGGTCTTTCTCCGAGAGCTTGCGGATCCCCTCGGGCGTCGTCGACGCGAGCAGGCGCACCTCGCCGCGTGCGAGCAGTGGCTTCAGGAGATCGCCGACGCCGCTCCCGCCCGCGGCCTGTCCGAGCAGCGACTCGAGCGAGGAGATGAACAGGAGCGAGTCCTTGCCCTTGATCGAGGCGATGACCTGCTTCAGCCGATCCTCGATCTCGCCACGGAGCTTTGCGCCGGCAACGAGGAGGCCCGTCTCGAGCTCGAGGATCGAGAGCGAGGCGAGGTTCTGCGGGACGTCGCCGGCGGCGATCCGCATCGCGAGCGCGCCGACGATCGCCGTCTTGCCGACGCCGGGCTCGCCGACGAGCAGCGGGTGGTTCTTCTGGCGGCGCTCCAGGATCTGGAGGAGGCGGCGCACCTCGACGTCGCGGCCGATCACCGGGTCGAAGCCGCTGTCGCGTGCGCGTGCGGTGAGGTCGTGGAGGTAGCGCGCGGCGTCGGTGCTGGCGCCCGGTGTCGAAGCGGCGACCACGTCGCGCGGCACGCTCTTCAGCGCGGCCATGTGCGGGCGGAACGAGCCCGGTCCGAGCGCGAACGCCTGGAGCACGACGGCGGCGGGGCCACGGATCTCCTGCGACAGCGCGTTGAGGAGGTTCTCGACCCCGACCGATCCCTTGTCGGCCTCTTTCTCCGCGCGGCCGAGGAGCTGCAGCATCGCGGTCGAGAGGTACGCCAGCCCCGCGCCCGCCTTCGTGAGCTTCTGCAGCTGGGCCTCGACCTCCGCGGCGACGTCTGCCGGATCCGCGCCGGCCTTCTTGAAGACCTCCGCGACGCCGCGGTCGCGGTCGAGCGAGCGCGCGAGCAGGTGGATGGGCTCCACCTGTACGTGTTTCCGCTCGTCCGCCAGCGTCTGGGCTCCAGCGACGAGGGCCTTGGCGTCGGGGGCGTATCGCTCGAGATGGATCGTCTGCTCGGAGGCCATGGGAATCGGAAGGTACCACGGTCCTCGCGAGTCTTCCCCCTCGAGGGGCCGCGGGCTCCGGCGCCGTCAGTCGGCGCACTGCTGGTAGCAACCGTTCAGGGCGATGCATTCCGGGTCCTGGAAGCAGTCGTCCCACGAAGCGCAGCAAGACGTGCTCGTGCACTCGTCGCATGCGAGCGAGACGGTGACGACCTTCGATACACACGTCCCGCCGTCGGGCGCGGCGCCGTCCGCGCCGCCGCCGTCGACCAGTAGCTCCTCGATGCATGGATCGCTGCAGAACGACTTCCAGCACGAGTCGATCGCCTCGTCCTTCGGGAGCCCGGTCGGGTGAGCCTCCGCGCACTGCTCCCGGCACGACTTGGGCGCGGCGCTGTCCTCGGGCCGCGCCGGTCGGTTCGCGTCCGGCGGCGCGCTCTCGGCGCCCGCATCGACCGGGGCCGGGGTGGCGTCGTCAGAGCAGCCGGAGAAGAGCGCCGAGGCAAAGGCCGTACCGCCCGAGGCGGCGAGCACGAGGACAGCGCCGAGCACGCGAGAGCTCATCCATGGAGCCCGTAGCCACCAGGCGGGGCCTGGTCAAGCGCGCGCGGGTGGTTCGACCTGCGGCAGCGTGCTCGGGGCCTCGAGCTTCTTGGCGAGCTCGCCCGAGCGATCGAGCTCGCGGAGATCGTCGAAGCCACCGATGGGCTCGTCGCCGATGAAGATCTGCGGCACGGTCCGCCGGCCCGTCTTCTCGACGAGCCACATCCGCGCCTCCTGATCCCTCGTCACGTCGATCTCCTCGAACGCGATGCCGCGCTCCCGGAGGAGGAGCTTCGCCCGGACACAATACGGACAGATGAGCGTCGTGTAGACGCGGACGGGCTTCATGGCCACCTCACGTTAAGCACCATGTGCGGCGGTGGCGAGCTCCGCCGTGCCGCGGATCGACGACTCAGAGCGCGAGGGCTTCGACGAGCCGCTCGACGTCCTTCGCGGCGACCGAGCACAGCGCGACGCGGAGAGCGCCCTTCGCCGGGACGACGAAGACGCCCTTCTCCTTCATCCGCAGGGCGCGCTCGTGCGCGTCGTCGGCGAAGACGGTGACGAAGAACCCGCCCTCGTAGCGCGGGTAGCGGAGCGAGCGCTTCGGCGCGAGCTCGTTGAACGCTGCGACGCGTGCGCCGAGCAGCGCCTTGAGCTGGTCGCGCTCCCGATCGCATGCCTGCGCGAGCGCCGGATCCGTGAGCAGGCGCGTGATCGCGCGCATGCCGCCGCGCGTGCAGTTCGACCACGTGCCTCGGCACGAGTACGAGAACGCGGCTTCGGTCGCGGTGCGCTCTGCGGCGTCCGGCACGCAGGCCACGATCGCACCGACGCGCAGGCCGTAGTGCGTGTACGTCTTCGACGCGCTCCACGCGAAGAGGAGGCCGACCTTCCCGAGGAGCGGACGGAGCTCCTTCAGGAACGCACGCGGATCGTTCGCGTTGTACGCGAAGTAGGCCATGTCCACGAGGAGCGTGATCGGACCCTCGTTCGAGCGCGCGATCAGGCGCTCGACGACCGCACGCCACTCCTCGGGGCGCATCGAATAGCCGGTGGGGTTGTGGCAGGGATCGTTGAGGAAGAGGAGGACCCGCTTCTGCTCCGCGATCTGCGTTGCGAGCGCACGATCGAGCGCGGCCACGTCGATCGAGCCGTCCGCCGCGAACATCGAGAAGGTGGAGACCTTGCGCTCGCTCTCGTCGCAGAGCGTCTGGTAGGGGCCCCAGAAGTAGCTCGTCGTCAGGAGGGACTGGCCGGGCTCGAGGTAGTTCGCGATCGCGTGCCGGAGCGCGCCCGTTCCGCCGGGCGTCGCGGCGGCGACTGCGCACGCACGCATCTCGGGCTCATCCTTGAAGATGTCCGCGATGACGGCCGAGAGGAAGTCGGCCGAGCCCGCGATCGGGGCGTACGGCGCCCACTCCTCGGCGGGGACGTCGCGGACCGCGCGCGCGGCCGCGTCGAGGATCGCGAGCTTTCCGTCGTCGAGCAGGAGCGCGCCGACGGTCGCGTTCACCACCGCCTCGCCCCGCGCCTTGCGCTCCGTGGCTTCCTTGTTCAGCGCGAAGATCGGATCGTCGGACGGACGGCCCTGATGGGACGGGATGACGTGGAGCATGCCAGCCTGCTACCGCTCGCGCGCCCCCGCGTAAAGCCGCTTGGTTGGGGTCGTCGCAAGGAGCCGGGCCGCGCGTTGCCCATCCAAGCCCGCCGCCCGCGCCCGCCGCCGTCCGACAACGGCTGACCTCGAGGCTTGGGTAGCTGGCAGCCGCCGTCGACGACTCCGGCCATGCCGTTCGGTGGCGGGGCCTCTCCTCTCGCTTTTCTCGGGAACGCTTCCTCGGCTCGCGACTCGATTGCTCGACTCGTCGAGATTCAGCTGATCTCGAAAAAGGAGAGGGACATGGACCGGAGATTCGGAGCGGCCGCGTGCGGCCTCGGTATGGCGTTGTCGATCGCTTGTGGTGGAGAGACGCCTCCGGCGGAGAGCCCGAGCTCCAAGACGGCGAGCGGCGCGACGAACGCGACGAACGCGACGAACGCGACGTTCGAGGCTCAGGCCGCCGAAGGCCAGAAGCTCTACGCCGCGAACTGCGCGTCGTGTCACGGAGCGGGTGGGGAAGGCGGGAAGGCCCCTCCCGTCGTCGGCGTGTCTCAGGGAGCCTTGCCCCTCGACCCGCCGACCGGCGCGAAGTACCGCAAAACCCAGTTCCGCAGCGCCGCCGATGTCGCGACGTTCGTCGTGAAGTCGATGCCGCCGGGTGAAGCCGGAAAGCTCACCGAGGAGCAGTACTGGGCGATCCTCGCGTTCGACCTCAAGGCGAACGGCGTCGACCTCGGTGCGAAGCGCCTCGATGCCTCGTCGGCGCCGTCGGTCGTCCTCCACCCCTGAGCGGGGGGCTCGCGACCCGAGGCGGTAGTGTCGAATGTCAGCGCCAGCTCGTAGTCGCAGGACGAGCGACCACTTCTTCGTGGGAGCGGCCGTCGGAGTCGCCAGCCTCCTCTTCGCCGTGCTCGTCGGTCGAGACGATCTCGCCGGCGTGAGCGTCTTCGTCGGCCGCTTCCACCCGCTTGCGGTGCATCTGCCCATCGGCGTGCTCCTGCTCGCCGGGCTCCTCGAAGGGCTCGCGCTCTCGCCGAGGCTGCGCGCCCGGATCGATCCCGCCTTCGCGATCATCCTCCGATTCGCCCTCGTGTCGTTGGTGGTCGCCTTCGCGATCGGGCTCCTGCTCGCGAGTGGAGGTGGCTATCCCGAGCGGCTCCTCCGGCTGCATCAGCGATTGGCGTTCGGGACCATCTGGGGCTCGGCCGCTTCCGTCGTCATGTGGTCGAAACACGTCGAGCGTCGCAGCTCGCGTCTTCCTCATCGGCTCGCCCTCGGTGGGACGCTGGCGCTCCTCGCGATCGGAGCGCACTTCGGCGGTTCGATGACCCACGGCGAGAGCTACCTCGTCCAGCACGCACCCTCGTTCGCCAAGCGCTGGCTCCGTCTCGGCGATCCACGGGGGGAGAGGCGCCTCCCGGTCCGTCCGTCCCCGTGAGCGCCCCTCGTGTCTTCGATGACGTGGTGCTCCCCGTGCTGATCGCGAAGTGCGCGAGCTGCCACGGTGCCGACATGGCGAAGGGGCAGCTCCGCCTCGACAGCTTCGAGGCATTGATGAAGGGCGGCAAGGCGGGGCCTGCCGCCCTTGTCGGAGACGCGACGCGAAGCCTCGTCGTGCGTCGCATCACGAGCTCGATCACCGACGACGCTCACATGCCGCCCGAGGGCAAGCCGCAGCTGACGCCGGAGGAGATCGAGCTCATCGTGCTCTGGACCGACGGTGGGGCGAGCTCCGCGACGAAGGTGCGTGATCTGATCGTCCCGGACGGTGCGCGCCGGCTGCTCGTGAAGGCAGCGGAACGCGCGAGCGAGAGTGCTCACGTCGAGGCGGGGGCCGCGTCCGTGCCCGCAGCGACCGTCGCGCCGGTGCCCTCGACGACGACGCGCGAGGCACCGTCGCCGCCGACGACCACACCGGCCTCGAGCGGCGACGCCGACTTTGGTGCTCGGATCGCGCCGATCCTCGCCGCCAAGTGCGGGCGCTGTCATGGCGCGGAGAAGCAGAAGGGAAAGCTGCGCACCGACTCGCTCGCCGCGCTGTTCGAAGGCGGAGAGAGCGGTCCGGCGATCGCTTCGCGCGATCCCGGCCGCGGCACGCTCCTCACGCGTATTCGACTGCCGGTCGAAGACGCCCAGCACATGCCTCCACGCGACGCGCCGCAGCTGGATGCGAGCGAGATACGACTCCTTTCTCGGTGGCTCGCGCGCAGCGCCGTCAGCGGATCTCCTGCGAGTCGGCGCAGCGAGGCTCCGTCCGAGCGTGCGACCATCGCCCGCGAGCGGATCGCGACGGCATCGTCGCCGGACGAGTCGACCCGCCTCTTCGTCGAGGTGGTCCAGCCGATCCTCCTGAATCGGTGCGGTGCTTGTCACTCCGGGGCGCATCCCTCCGGGGGATTCGTCATCGCGGATCGCGACGCGCTCCTCGCCAGGTCCTACGTGCTCCCAGGAGATCCGACCGCGAGCCCGCTCTTCTCGCGAATGGCGTCGCCGCTCACGGACGAGGATCACATGCCCCCGAAGCGAGCGCCGCAGCCGTCCCAGGCGGAGATCGACGCGGTGCGCCTGTGGATCGAGCGCGGCGCGAGCGTGAGTGGCGTCGATGCGAAAGACGCCCCGCCCGTGCTCGCGCGGACGCCGAACGCGACGAGCGTTGGCTCGCCTGAAGAGGAAGAAGAGCCGAGCCCCACGGTCGTGGCGGTCCAGCGAGCCAACGTTCGTGGAGGCTGCGCGGGATGTGCCGTGAACCGGAGTGACGTCCCCGAGCGTCTCGCCTTCGGGGGCGGACCGCTGCTGCTGGCGCTCCTCGCGCTGCGGCGCCGCTCGAGCCTTCGAGCGCAACACTGAGTGCCATTCGTCACCCCTCGCTGTCCCCGCGACGAGGTCAACTTGCCGCGAGGACATCCGTCGACGACATCGTGATGCCTACTTCGTGATGAGCGGCGCCTGGACGAGCCTGCGTGTGGCCTGCCCGCTCGGGTACGCGTAGCTCGCCGCGAGGTCCCAACCCCACAACGTCGCCGTGAACGCGCCGTCGCTCCGGAGGCGATGAGCGCCGTAATGGCACGCCTTGTCGCCGGACGTGGTGCCCGGCCGGTTACGCTTCGAGAGCTCGACCCGCGTCCACTCGTAGTCGCCGCGCGTGCCGACCGGTCGAAACCCCGTCACGGGGCCGCCGAGGCATTCGAGGGTGACGTCCTTGAATTCCCCGTCGGTCTTCGCCCGCACGATCACGAGCGACGTCTCCGAATACGTCGGATCGGCGTAGAAGCTCGCCGCGGTCAGATACTGTCCAGCGGCGATCACGTTGACGAACTCCGGATCGCCTTGGCCGGCGAAATCTCGTCCACTGCCCCAGTAGTCTCCACTCTGGCCGGTCATGTACTGGGCCACATGGATGGGATGTTCGGCGTCTTGCGTGCGAACGACGAACGCGTCACCCACGCCGGAGGCGAAGGCGGCCACCTCGCCGGCGTTCAGCTCGAGAGGCGCTCCGCGCGGGACGACCGGATCGTAGTCGAGCCGCGTCCCGTCCCGCACGGCGACGATGCGGTACGGCATGGGCTCGTGCTCATCGCCGCGGCGCGGGCGATAGCCGACACCGACATATTCAGAGCCCCACTGCTCGTAGGCGGGGACCTGCGTCCCCTCGAGGTCGGCCGTCCCGTTATCGGACGGGATGTCCATGATGACGTGCGCGGCGAAGATGCTCGTTGGCTTGGTCGAGGTGACGAAGCTCCCCGTGAGCTCTTGATGCTGGACCAGCTGCAGGAACTGCCCCTTCTGAAGACGGTACGTCGCCGGCACCCCGGCCGGCGAACCCGCGACTCCAATCCCATCTTGGATGTCTTTCTTCGGAAAGATCGTCACCTCGGTGTCGTCCTCCGAAGCGACGATCTGCGCGCCTGGCGGAAAGATGCGGCCCGACGCCCACGCATTGATCAAGATGTTCTCCTTCGACCAGGTCGAGACAGGCAAAAGGAGCGTTGCCGAAGGCGCAATGCTCGGCGCGCCGCCGAACGGGTAGATGGCCGCAGCGCTCACGGGGGCGCTCGTCTTCAGATGGAAGGATGAACCGAACTGGGTGCCATTTGGGTAGTAGTCGCGATAGAGGGCGGCGGTGGTTCCCGTCGGGCAAGGAGTATGGGCGCTCTCCGTCGAGGGGCGGTCGGGTCGAGTCGGGCGGTCCGAAACGAAGAGGACCACGCCGTCCCCCGGTGCAATGGCCCCGGTGTGCGGGACCAACGTCGCTTCGCCCGGGACCGTGCGGTACATCGATTTCGAGATATCGAGTGCCTTCCCTTGGTATTCGAGCTCGACGTCCACGGGAACCGTCGAGGTGTTGACGACGTAGCTCGCATAACAGCTATGCGCATGGAAAACCGTGGCGACCAGGAACGGTGGCTGGAGAAAGAACTCGCAGCCGTTCGAGCTTCCCTCCGCCGCCGCCGCCGCGCACTGTGCCTGGCATTTTCCGCCGCCACACGCGAGGTCGGAGGGGCATGCCTCGACGAGCTCGCCCGTACACTTGATGACCGAGCGACCATCGAGCGAACACCTGTCGACACAAGCTCCCGCGTCGACTTCCGGACTGAAGCCCGGAGGCGAAGGGCGGAAGGCGACGCGATCCTCTCCACAGGCGCCGGCGCTGACGAACGCGAGCCCAGCGACGAGAACGGACGCGACGCGCGAGACTCGTAGCATCATGGCAAGCTCACTTTCACCGGAACGATGCTCGACTTTCGCATGACTCCGTTGCCCAACTGTCCGTGGTAGTTGTTTCCAAAACAGTAGATCTCGCCGCTCGTCAAAAGGACGCATGTGGTGTCATGCGTCGTCCTCACTTGCGCCGCGGGGGTGGGAAGACCGACGACCGCGACCGGCCGGAAAGCGGGGGTCTTCGTGCCGTCGCCGGCCTGGCCGGAGCCGTTCTCGCCCACACAAAACACCGCCCCCGAGGCCGCCGCAGCGCACCATCGTGCAGACCTGAGGACGTCGTAGGGATAGAAGCTTTCGCGGACGGTCCTCGTCGTCGCGATCTGCACGATGGGCTCGGGCGTCCGTACGAGACGCGGGGTCGGTCCATCCTCCGTGCCCCAGCAATAGGCGGCACCGCCCGCCGCTACACACGCGCGGTCTGCTACCAGGTCCACCGCCGTGATCGGGCCGAGGGTCGTCGGCAACGGAATTGGATCAGGGGAGAGCGACGACGCGCGTGCGAGGAGGATGTTCGCTCCCCAGCTCTCGGAGGTGCCGTCCTCGCGGACGATGAACGAGACCTCGTTCACGGCGACGTCCCGGATCGGTGCCCCGGGGCCGAACGCAATCGCCCGCGGCGGATGCAAGGGGGCGAGCGTGAAAGGACCATCGGCCGCCACCTGTCCGGAAGCGTTCGAGCCCCAGCAAAGGACGCCGCTCTCGACCACTGCACACGCGGTTCGGGCATTCGCGCTCACCTTCTTGGCGGGCGGGATGTCCAGCTTTACCGGCGTCCGTTCGGTCGTGATGCCCGCGTCGCCCTGCAGGTACGGGCCTGTTCCCCAGCACCATGCCGCGCCGGTCTTGTCGACCGCGCACGTGTGGTCGAGCGCGACGATGTCCGAGAGGCCGACGACACGAGCCGGCGTTGCGCTGTCGTCTGGCGCCTCGCCGCGACCGAGCTGACCGTCCTTGTTGGCGCCCCAGCACGCCACGGTCCCGTCGCGGAGAAGCGCACAGAAGCTCTCGTCCTGCGCCGTGACGAGCGCTACGGCGCAGGACGGAGACTCACATTCGACCGGGAGGAGCCCACCGTCGAACGGCGCCGCGTCCGGAAGCGAGCCGTCCGCCCCCGCGTCTTCGAGCGGATTCGAAGCCTCGAACGAGGCGTCCGGAAGGAGCGCTTCTTCACCGCCTTCTTCGCGTGCGCTGGAACAGCTCGCGGACGCCATCGCTCCTGCCGCGCAGGACAGGAACACGATCGCGGTCGGAGAATACCGATCAAGGAGTCGTCTTGTGGAGCGCATAGCGATCTCCTACGGCCCAGAGGTTTGTGTTGGACGTGCCCCGAATCTGGTTGGGCGGCCCATTCGACGGCGCGCCGTTCAGGGCGATCGACGAATATTCGTAGACGCCGCCGTCCCCCCAGACCTGGCTGCCACGAACAACGACGCCACGATTACTGTTGAAGAAGGTGCTCCCGAGCCATAGGCGATCTTCGGACTCACCCCAGAGCGAGATCAAATTCGGAGCGTCGAGCAATGTCTTGGGGACGTTTGCGATGTTCACGGAATAGCCGTCGCCATCCGGTTCGATTCGAAGGAAGTTGTTCCAGCTCTTGAGGGCGAAGAACCGTTCGCCGTCCAGGGACTGGAACTTCCGCGGCCATGCCCTGGGGCCACCGACGACCTGCGGGATGCCTTCCCGGGCCGTGCACGGATCGGAGTAGAGCTCCGGCACGACGCCGTCGGCGATCCGACGATACCCTTCGGGCGTCTTGCGTACGAGGACGTCGCACGGCTCCTTGGTGCCGCGGCGTCGGCTGCCGGCGAACCATACGTCGTTCGGGCTCTTGCCGGCTGCCCCCGTGATGAAGATGTGCTCGTCGGGCGCGTCGAAGTCGTCAGCGATGAGCTCCGGGACCCATGCGGGCGCTCCGCCACCTTCGCTCTTTCGATGAAAGATGGTGTTCGAATACCAGGCATAGACGTCGTCGCTGCCAGTTCCCCATACACCGAGCGTCAGGCGCCTTTGAGTCGCGTCTCCGTGGTTGACGTTCGCGGGGTTGTTGTCGGGGAGCCGTTCGCTGCTCCACGACCACGCCGTAGCGGGGGCTACGGGGCGCGTTCCGCGGTAGATGGTTCCGGGCGAAACCGCGTAATAGACTTCGTCGGCGCTCGGCGCCCAGATCCCTACTGCAAGCTCGGCGAGCGCTTCATTCTGGCTGTTGTCGTCGATGTATCGCCACGTCGAATCGGTGCTCGTCCACTCGAGGACTTTGATACCGGAGGTGAAGCTCTCCGCGATGGCGAATGCCCGGTCCGAGAACGGCCAGATGTCTCTCACCACGAGGTCCGGGTCGGGCAGCAACGTCTCGCACCAACCGTCCGAGCTGCACAAAAGCCCGCGCGTGGGGGCGGGTGCGTCGCTGCCGACGGCCACTTCGCGCACGTCCGCGTCCGGAATCGACTGCTCGGGCTCCTCGTGAGGCGGACTGGACACGTCTTCGGACACGGCGCAGGCGGCAGCGGCCACGAGCGCGATCGACACTCCCCCGAGAACGGCAAGGCGCCTCATGGCTTTCCTCCAAGCGAAAGAACGACCCCCTCGCCGCCGACCCAGACGTGCCCCGGGCCGGACGTCCAGACGGTGCTGAGATTGGGGCGACGCGAGCCGAGCCCACCGATCTTCATCCGCGACCAGCGTGTGCCGTCGTAGTGAAGGACGACGGCATCCTTGCCCACCGCCCAGATGTCGGAAGCGGAAGAGCCGAACACGGCGTTGAGCCTCATCTCCTCCGGGATGTCCGGGACGATCTCCCAGAGGTAGGGAGCTCCAGTGTAGTGCCGGATGGTCCCACCGAAGCCGACCGCCCATACGTCGGACGGGGAAGCTGCCCACACGCCGTAGAGCGCGTTTCGTGTCTGGCTGTTGTAGGCTTTGGCGCTTGGCGAATTGCCGCTCGCGCCGGTGACACGCACTGCAGCGCCGTCCATCCCGACCGCCCACAGTTCGTCCGCCGAACTGCCGTGCAGACCGGCGAACGTGCCGAGGTTCATCGCTGCGACCTCACCCGTCAACCCATTCGTGGCGTTTCCGCGCAAGCGAATGAGACCCGACGGGCCGGCAAACTGCCCCGGATACAGCGGCGCCGTCGCCAACCAGAACCACTCGGAGCCCGGAGCACTCCACCCATACGTCACGGTCTGACTTCCAACATCGAACGGGGGCTTGGGGGCGATGACGGGCGCACCACCAGCCGTCCAGCCGCCGGCGCCGGCGTCCGGCGAATCGACGAGGCCGCGCGAGTAGACTTGGTCGAACCCAGCGATTCCGACTTCGTGGTCGTCGCGGAGCCAGAGCGTTCGCAGCGTCGGAATGTGCCCTTGCGGCGACTCGGGAGTGACGGGGACCTCCGAGCGGACCCACGACGTCCCGTCGAAGCGCGTGGCCGCCCCGAGCGCCCCGACCACCCAGACGTCGCTTTCGGAGCGACCGCGGACGAGGTGGACGGTCGTGCGCCCGTCGAAGTGATCCGGCCCACCGAGAGGCTTCGCGAGATCGAAGAGTCCATTCGGGCACAGGACATCGGCGGAGCACGCCGGGGGAAAGTACTCGCAATCCCTCGTGCACGGCGCGCCGGCGTCGGCCGGTGCACCGGAATCGTCACTAGGCGCGGGGGCGGGGGCCGGGTCGGGCGCTGGGGGGGAAACATCCTCGTTGCTCGTGGCAGCGCATGCGCTCAGGGCTGCCGCGCAGGTCGCGAGCGCCGTCGATACTGCAAGGGTCAATCCTCGTCTCCGGAGTCCGGCATTGCTGGACGGAGACCACGGGGTCGGCCAAGGCCGAGCTGCATTCAACCGGCGCGTCTTCATCGAGCAACCTCTCCCGAGCAAGGTTCGACGACGCAACGGCCGCCCGCACACGCTTGACCGGCGGCGATATCGCACGCAATCCCGCAACCGCCGCAGTTTTGCGGGTCGCTGTAGATGTCCACTTCGCAGTCGTCGTTCACATTTCCGTTGCAGTCGGCCCAGCGTTCAGCGCATTCGAGCTTGCACTCGCCGTACTCGCAGACCCCTTTGCTGCGCGTCGTCCGGCCGGGGCACGCGCGCCCGCAGGCGCCGCAGTTCTGCTCATCCGTGGCGAAGTTGGCGCACATGCCGATGAAGGGTTCGGTGAAGCTGATTCCGCAGAAATTCTCCCCGGCAGGGCATCTGCACGCGACTCCTTTGAAGAGCTCCAGTACGCAGTTCATGCCGCGTGCGTGACAGTTGTCTCCGCACTGTCCGCAGTTGTCGTGCGTGCTGAGTCGCGTCTCGCAGCCGTCGGAGTTCGGCTGTCCGATGTCCATGTTGCAGTCGGCGTATCCCTCCATGCACTTGAACTTGCCGCACTCCCCATCTCCGCATCCGTATTGTGTATTGGGAAGAGCGGGAGGTGCCCCGAAGCCCCCGGTGGGATCGCACACGTTCCCGCATGCTCCGCAGTTGTTGTCGGCGTACCTCAGGTCCACGCAGGCGTCCTGCCATGGAAAGTCGGGCTTGCAGTACGAATTGGGGGCGGTACAGCCGCACGCTACTTTTTGATTGGTTGGCGGCTGTCTGATGCAAGGCGCGTCTTCGGCGCACTTGTTTCCGCACGAGCCGCAATGGTCATCGCTTCTCAGGTCGGCTTCACATCCGTTGTCGATGACCCCGTCGCAGTCTTCGCGCTCAGCGTTGCACTGCAGGACGCAACGGCCTTCGATGCAGTCGAAGCTCTCGGTCGATGTCCGCATGGGACACGCCGCACCGCATGCGCCGCAGTTCTTCGGATCGGACCTGAGGTCCACATCGCAAAGGAACTTCGAGCCCAAACAAGTGGTCCACCCCTCCGGACACTTGTTGGACGCGCAGTAGTCCGTGAGCGTCCTCGTCGCCACGTCCGCCGCCGCGTCCGGCGGCGCTTCGAAGGCCGGGGGCGTGGTGGTCGTGTTTTCGGCGCCGACATACATGTCCGAGGCGCAACCCGCGGGGCTCACGCCGAGGAGGCCGAGGGCGACGGTGCTGCAGGCGACGACGGTTACCTTTCGAGCAAACATCACGGCTTCTCCGTCAACGCCGCGAGGCGGCTCAGATGGGCGGATCGAGGGAAGGCCGAGCGAAACGCCTCGGCGCGCAGAGCCGCTTCGCGGCGGCGGCCGAGGCGAGCCAGCGCGTCGATCGCGATGACCTCGCGCTCCTGCGCGAGGATCCCGCGCGGATAGACCGACGGGTGATCGTCGGCCATCTTCAATGCCTCGGAAGGTGATGACGCGAGCGCCGCCTGCGCGCGACGGAGGAAGTCGACCTCCGGCTCACGCGGCGTGGCGGGCGCCGGGGGCGCGGTTTCCTCGGGAGCCGCAGCGAGCTCGGTGCTCGCGGGTGATTCGTTCATCGGGCTCTGGGCGGGCAGTGGTGCCGCGGCGAGCGTGGTGCTCGCGGGCAACTCGTTCCGCATGCGCAGGACAGGCGTCTTCGTCGCGACCACGAGCGCCGCCGGCGGCGTCTCGACGAGCGCCTTCTCAGGCGCGGTCGGCGCCTCGTGGCGAACGAAGGTCACGCGCGGACCCGTGCTCGGCGCGCTCGCGTCACGCTTGGCGACGCTGCCGCCGCTCTCGGCGTAGGGTTGTGCGAGGAGGCCGAGACCGACGACGGCGAGGACCGCCGTGGCAGCGTAGAGCGGACGGAGCGGGATGCCCGGCTTCGAGTCGAGCCACGGCGAGAGCTTCCGTTCGAGGCGCTCGGCCTGCTCCACGGTCGGTGTCGCTCGGCTCGCTCGAACGAGTGCTTCGAGGAGAGCCTCGGGGTCTTGCGTCGGTCGCTTCATGTCTCGTCCTCGGAGTGTTTCGCGAGCTGCGCGACGAGCTGCTTCTTCGCGGCGGCGAGGCGCGAGTAGGCGGTCGCGGGTGGGCAGCCGACGATGGCGGCGACCTCGGCAATCGGGAGCTGTTCGATCTCGTGGAGAGCGAAGACGGCGCGTTTGTCTTCGTCGAGCGTTGCGATGAGTGTCATGAGCTGCTCGGAGGCGTGAAAGCGCTCTACGTCCGCAGCGAGGAGCAGAGCCGGCGGCGGCTCGGGGACTTCGTGCACGAGGACCTCGCGCCGTACGCGCGCGCGGCGGCGGTAGGTCGACGCCGCGCGAAGGCAGATGCGGTAGATCCACGCGCGCATCTGCCCGCGCTCCTCGTAGTGCGGGAGCTTCTTGAAGATGACGACGAAGACTTCCTGCGCGACGTCTTCGACGTCTCGCGGGGCGACGTTCTGGCAGCGCAGGGTTCGCCAGACGAACGGCAGATGCTGCGCGAAGACCTCGCGGGCAGTCACGGCGCGCGCGTCAGCCGACGCGACGTCTGCTTGCTGCTGGTCCCATGTCGCCTCGGTCATTCCTCGACGTAAGGGCGGCACCGTCGAGATTTTCGCAAACCGAACGGGAGAATTTTCGAAATCGGCGCGCGAGCCGCGATCGCGCTGCTCAAAGCTCGACCATGGCTCAGAGCTCGAGCGTGACGCCCAGACCTCCGACGCCGATCACATGCGACGTCCGCCCGAGCACGCGGTCACCGCCGCCCTCCTCGCCAAAGAGGAGGTCCACGCTCTGAGGCGTCGCGATGGCGCCAAGGAGGAGGAAGCCACGCAGCTTGTCGGTGAACGCGTATGACGCTCGCGCTTGGACGAGCCCGCCGAACGTCGACGAGTAGGCCGTGGCGTTCTCGGAGAAACCTCGGCCCCACGCCGCGTAGAGCGTCGCCTCGGGGCCGACGCAAGCGAGGAGGCCGAACCGCGACTGCGCGACGTTGAGGGGGCAAAGCGAGACCGCAAGCGTGCCGCCGGCGAGGCCGTATTGCTGACCGTGCGCGGTGCCGTGCGTCTGGAGCTGGAAGAGCAGGTCGGCGACGACGGGGACGAACGCGTGCGGTAGGACCTCGAGGGAGAGATTGGCGCCTGGATGGATGGCCGGCCCATCGTCGAGGACGGCGGCGGGCGCGATCGCCGCGCGGAAGCGCATGGGCGGCGGCTCGACGCGCACAGCGCGCACAGGCGGAGGCGCGCGCTCGACGGGTAGCTCGGGGAGATCGGCCATGAGCGAGATCGCGAGCACGAGCGTGTCCGATGCTTCGCGGCAGTCCTGTCCTTCGATGTCGAGCTCCCGCGCTCCGAGCGCGACGCCGCGCTTCGTGGAGAGATCGATCGTCGCGTGCCATCCCGAGGCTGCCGGCGCGATGGACGCGCGGAGGATGCGGTCCGCGACGGCGCGCGGCGCGAAGACACGCCGATTCAGCGAGCGTTCGACGTCCTCGACGATCTCCGTCTCGGAGAGGCACGCTTCGGCACCGGGCGTCCGCGTCCACTCGAAAGACGCGAGCCCACGCGTCCCTTCGTCGGCGCGCGCCGCCGCCCCTGCGAGCATGCCGAACGCCACGACGACGGCGCAAACAGCCCACCGTCGCATGCGAGCTGCAAACGCTACCAGCGCCGCACCATTCGTCGCAAGGTCATCGACCTACTGCTCGCAGGGAACCAGCTCACGGCGTGTTCCCGACTGGCGACGCCAGGGGAGCTGGAGCGGAGGACGGCGAGGGCGATCCTCCTCATACGGCGGGACGACGAGCGCGGCTGCCGCGAAAGGATGCTTCGACGCCGACGCCGATCAGTTCGAACAGATCCCGGCCTTCGCCGGAGCCGAGGCATCCGCTGGTGCGGGAGGATCCGGAACCGGCGTGACCGCGTGCAAGCAGGTGGAGGTGTTCCCCTGCAAGGTGCAGTCGAGGCTCGTGCAGCAGTACTTCGGCCCCCCCGGGCACCCCATCACGGGCGAGACGCACACGGCCCCTCCGGGTGCACCACAGCAGATGGTGCCCGCTCCGCACGTCACGGCCCCGCAATGGATCACACCGTTCGAGTCGCAATAGGGCTCCGTGCCGGCGTCGACCCCGGCGTCCGCCGGCGTGCAGCGTCCGAAGGGAGCGCCATTCGCTCGGATGCAATCGAACCCGGGTTTGCAATCGGTGGTCGTGCAGCAGACCCGATCCGACTCGGCGCAGGACGGCTCGCAGGTCGTGGCCGTCGCCGACGTGAAGCAGCACAGGGCCCGGGCGGGGTCGCATCTCGCTCCGTTGCACACGAGGCCGGTCGCACTGCAGTACGTCGAGGATGGGCCCGCGTCGGACGCATCGACGGGCTCGGTTGGCCCGGCGGCGTCGGGCTCGGGCTCGACCCGACTCGCCTCGTCGACGCCGCCGTCCTCGAGCACTCCGGGCGTTTCGCAGTCGCTGCCGGAGCAGCGCGTCTCGGAGTCGAAGCAGAGACCGTTGCTGCACGTGGAGAAGGCGTCGCACGGGACGCCGGCGCAGTCGGGATCGATCACGATCGGCATGCGCAGACGCGTGTGCTCCGAGAAGGCGAAGCGCCGGCGCGCGACGATGCAGCCTTCGTAGAGCGGCGGCATGCACGTCGCGGGATCCTTGCCCTTGTAGCCGGCGACGACGACGACGGACGCGCGCGAGCTCGACTCGCCGGGCGTGACGACGAGCGTCCCGATCCTTCCGGTCGGGTCGTCGCACTGCGAGGTCCGCGCGGTGACGAAGCCGGTCGCGAGGCGCGTCTCCGTGTCGGCCGGCTCGACACCGACCGTGATCGCCGTGCCGCTCCCGATCTCCTGGCAGCGTGCCTTCTTGTCGAGCGAGAGCTCGAGCGTCACCTGCGTCGGATCCTGGCAGCCCTGCGCGAGCGCGAGGATGGCGCAGCCGACGAGCGAGAAAGCGAGGACCGTGCGCCTGAGCTTCACGTCCTGATGCTAGCTCAGGCCATGTCAGTCTCCGAGAACCTCATCCGCCTTTTCGACGGTCAGGTAGAGGCCGCGTGCGTAGAGCCTCAGTCGGTCTGCCTCCGGAAGATCCCCCGATCGGGACGCGGTGGCCGACGAGAGGAGGACCGCGGCGACGACGGACACGTTGAGGCTCTCGACGAAGCCGCGCATCGGCACCCGGACCCGTCGTGTGCACGCACGCTCGAGCTCCTCTGAGATCCCATCGCGCTCGTTGCCGAGGACGATGGCGAGTCGCGGGATCGACGCGAGGTCCTGAGGTGCGAGCTCGCCCTCTGCGTGCGCACCGACGAGCTCGTAGCCCTCGCCCCGGAGAGCGGCGATCGCCTCCTCGGTCTTCGGCCAGCGGCGCAGATCGACCCATTTTTCCGAGCCGCGCGACACGGACGACGCGAGGAGGAACTTTTCCTTCCGCTCGATGACGTTCACGCGCTGGACCCCGAAGGCCTCGCAGGAGCGGACCACCGCAGCGCCGTTGTGCGGATCATGGGGCGCGTCGAAGACGACCTGGACGCTGTCGAGGCGCGTGCCGATGACGGAGAGGAGCCGCTGCCGGCGTCGTTCGAGGACCAGCGGCTCGAGCAGCGCAATGACGCGCTTCGGGTCGTGCCGCTCGACCTTGGCGATGAGCGAGGGAACGACATGGTCCCCCGGAAGTACCCCCTCGCTGTGGCGTCGCATATCGCGGCCCCTGGTAGCACGCCTTTCCGGTTTCCACCCACCGGAACAGCCCAACCATTCGTCGCGGACCACTGGGCAAAGGCTCAGAACCGCGCAGCAAACTGTGGGCCCGGGCGGGCGGCGGCTATGCTCGGGGATCCTGATCCGTACAGCGGTTGGGTGACCTCATTTCTCCGAGGCCCTCGCCCCGACCCCCGGCAATGGAAGCGCGAAGCTCGAGCACGCAACTACCTCCGATCCGGCGCACCAAGCGTCGCGACTGGGTGCGCGTCCTCTGCCGGATCCTCTGCGTCGTGTTCGCGGCCGTGGGGCTCGTCCCGATCGCGGTGGGGCTGCTCGTTCGGACGACGTGGGCGCGCGGCATCGCGACGCGGGAGACGCGCGCACTCATCGCGAAGTTCGGCGTGGAAGCGTCCTACGAGCTCGATCTCCGCGTGTGGCCGCTCAGCGTCTCGCTGAAGGACATCCGGGTCGAGGCGAGCGACGGCGGGTCGCCGTTCTTGACCGCGAAGCGCGCCACCGCGAAGCCGAAGATCTTCGGGCTGCTCGCCGGCAAGGTCGTCATCGACGAGATCGAGATCGAGCAGCCGAAGGCGCGGGTCGTCCTCGAAGGCGGCAAGCTGAAGAACCTGGCGCTCGACCTGCCCGATTCGCCCAAGTCGGAGACGAAGACGAAGGCGCCGTTCTCCGTCGTCTCGACGAGCGAGGCGGAGGTCGACATCACGATCGACACGACGCGCATCGTCGCGCGCGAGATCGACGCCGATGTCACCACCGACGACGACGGGGAAGGGGGCAACGCGTTCGAGGTCGCGATTCGTCTGGGCGAAGCCAGAACGAAGCTCGTCCGCACGTTGAAGCCGGCCACGGACGGCGAGCCAGCGGAGGTGGCAGTCGACGACGACACGCTCTGTCGGGTGGACGGACGCGCACGCATCGAAGAGAAGCGGATCCTCGTGCGTCGCTTCGCAGCGCATGGCGCTGCCGACATGGACCCGGCGGCCGACACGCACCTCGGCTGCGACCTGCCGAAGACGGACTATCGCTACGTCGAGCTCGGGCTCGGCCACTTCGCCGTCACGCTCCCGAAGACGAAGGACGAGCTGCCGAACCTCGAGGGCCACCTCAAGGCGCGCGCGCCGCTCCCGCTCGTCGGGCGGACCGGACCGGGCGCGCCCATCACCGAGGGCTGGGTCGGCGTCGACGTCGAGCTCCGATACACGCCGGAGACCCCGATCCCGGATCTGGCAGGGCGCCTCGAGGTCCACGACCTGCGCGTCGCGCGCTTCAATTTCGCCAAGACGCTCACGAGCGAGGTCGCGGTTCGACGAGGTGTCGTGTCGGTGCCGGTCATCAAGCTCGACATCGCCGACAGCGTGACGGAGATCCGCGACGTCGAGGTGCGTCCGTTCGAGAAGGGCATCCCGATCAAGGTCGGCAAGATCGACATCAAGGACGCGAACTTCACGCACCTGCTCCGCGACTTCCGCGTGCATCCGCGCCCGTTCGTGGGGTGGGACATTCGCGAGGTGCACGTCTCCGGAGTCCAGGGCACGGCGGACCCGCTGAAGCTCGACGGCGACCTCTCCGCGAAGACCTACGACTTCGTCATCTTCGACAAGCCGACGAAGGACCCGGCGCGGAGCCGCGTCATCGGCGTCCGCGACGCCGCGCTGAACGGGAAGCTCGCGGTGCGCCCGAAGGGCTTCTCGTTCGACAACGTGACGGTGACCACGCCGAAGAGCGTCGTCCGCGACGTGACCGTCATGATCGGCTACCACGACGAGCTGCGCGTCGAGGTCGGAGGCGGCAAGATCGACGTCAGCGAGATCTCGCCGCTCGGCTCCGTCGTGATGGGCGGCATCCTCGAGCCGAAGGTGCTCGTCAGCGGCGACGTCGGCAGCCCGATGCTCGAGGGCGACGCGACGATCAAGGACTTCTTGATCGGTGACATCCCGTTCGGGAACGTCACGCAAGCTCACATCGTGTCGGACATCTCGAACCTGACGGTCGACATCACCGACGCCAAGGCGCAGAAGGGCAAGAGCACCTACGAGATGTCGACCGGGCATCTCGACTTCAACAAGCCGGCGAACATGCGGCTCGACGGACAGGTCTCCTCGAAGAACCTGAACGTGCGCGACTTCTTCTCGCTATTCCATCTCGACGAGGACCCGCGCTTCGCGGAGATCGACGGCACGCTCGAGACGAACGCGCGGATACACCTGGCGCTCGGTGGACCGGAGGACGTCTGCAAAGGCGGCTTCTTGACCGTGACCGCGAAGGCGAACGCGCGGGACCTGAACCTCCTCGGCGAGAAGTTCGACGAGGGGCACGCCGACTTCGAGTACCGCTGGGTCGACCGCCTCGCCGGGATCGACGGAGCGGAGATCGACGTGCGCTCGCTCTCGCTCACCAAGGTGAAGAAGGCTGGGCGTGGACCAGATGGTGCGCCACGTCCTCGTGGGGGCGAGAGCGTCGGATCCGTGCTCGGCTCGGTCAACGTCCATCGCGGAGGCGACATGCGCGGCAGCCTCGTCGTCCAGGGCTTCCCCCTCGCCCGCATGGATCTGCTCGGGCCGGCGGCGAAGAGGCTCGAGGGCGCGGTCTCGGGGGTGGCGCGCCTCGGGGGCAAGCTCAACGCGTTCGAGATCGACGCGGACGTGAACGTCACGCCGATCCGGATCATGGGCTCGGCCTTCGGAGGCTCGGATCTGCACGTCTCGATGAACCAGAAGCCGGGGACGGAGAAGCCGATCGGCAAGTCGCCGTGCGGGGCGCCGATCGGTGCGGCGTTCAACAAGGAGGCGTACCTCAAGGACACTTCCTCGCAGGGCGAGTATCGCGTCTCGGGCGCGCTCTTCGGTAACCAGGTGCGCCTCGACGACATCGTCGCGACGCGGCAGAAGGCGCCGGTCATCACCGGCAAGATCGCGCTCGATCGCTTCGATCTCGGACCCATCGGCAAGATCCTCACGGCGAACGACGATCCGAGCGCGGCGCCGTCGACCCCGCTCGGCGGCGAGATCTCCGGCGAGATCGCGCTCGACCGGATCGCGACGAACGACCTCGCGCATGCGCGCGTCCGCTTCTCGCCGACGGCCCTGCGGGTGAACCGCGGTGGCCAGAAGATCGAGCTGCGCGACAAGCAGGCGGTGTTCGCGCTCGCCGACGACACCGTCACGTTCCCGAAGGTGACCTTCGACCTGGCAGCCCCGAATGGGCTCCAGGGCTCCTTCGCGGTCAACGGCGTGGTGAAGAAGGTGACGCGCGGCGGCGACCTCGGGCTCGAGGCCGAGCTCGCGCCGCTCGACCTCGGCATCCTCGTCGGGGTCGTCCCGAAGATGACGCGCGCCGTGGGCACGCTCAGCGGAAAGGTGCTCGTCTCCGGCAGCCCAGGCGAGCCCGATCTCGACGGACGCCTGAAGGTCCGCGGAGGTGAGTTCGGGATCAAGGGCCTGCCCGGCGGCATCACCGACGTCGAGGTCGACGTCGAGGCGGACGAGACGGAGGTGCGGCTCACGCGCGCGTTCGGTCACTTCCTCGGCGGCGATGTCCGGATGAGCGCTCACATGCCGTTGAAGGGCGGGCAGCTCGGCGTGGCTCGCGCGACCATCACCGGGCGCCAGCTCTACGTCGCGCCGGTCGACGGCGTCCGCGCGACCGTCGATGCAGACCTCGAGGTCACGGTGAACCCGAATGCGCCTTCGGCCCAGGGGCGCCTCCCGTTCATCGGCGGCGAGGTCGCGATCACGCAGTTCGAGTACACGAGGCCGGTCACGCTCGATCTCACCGGGTTCAAGGGCGGTGCCAAGCGTACGATCGTCGAGGCGTACGACCCGGCCGCCGACGCGGTCAGCTTCGGCGTCGACGTCCGCTCACGGGCGCCGCTCCACATCCGCAACAACCTCGTAGACGCGAAGCTCGCGATCGACCCGCGCGGCATCCACGTCACCGGCACCAATCAACGCATCGGCCTCCGCGGCGAGCTCACGACGATGCCGGGCGGTCGTTTCCGCGTCTTCGCGAACGACTTCGAGGTGCAGAAGGGGACGATCCGGTTCGACGACCCGACACGCGTCGTCCCTCGGGTCGACATCACCGGCGTCACCGAGTACCGCCGCTACAGCAACACGGTGTCGAGCGGCGGCGCCACCGGAGCCAACACGACCGGCGGCGCCGGCGTGACCTCGGGCAACATCTCGAGCGGCGGCCGTGGTGGCGGCCTGTGGAGGATCGCGCTCCACGCGTACGGCGACACGGAGGACCTGCGCGTCGACATGACGAGCGATCCGGCGCTGAGCCGGGAGGACATCTTCTTCCTCCTCACGATCGGGCTCACGCGCGCCGAGGTCGATCAGGTCCGCGCGGGCTCGGTCTACGCCAGCGCCGCGTTCGAGGCGATCGGTACCGTCAGCGGCGCCGATCGCGCGCTGAAGACGGCGCTCCCCGTCATCGACGACTTCCGCTTCGGCAGCGCCTACTCGCCGCGCACGGGCCGCACCGAGCCTCAGGTCACGCTCGGGCGCCGGCTCACGGACAACGTGCGCGCGAACGTGTCGACCGGTCTGACGGAGGACCGCCAGCTCCGGTCGAACGTCGAGTGGCGTCTGAGCCGCCCGCTCAGCGTCCAGACTTCCTACGACAACATCAGCACCGTCTCGTCGGGCTCGGTCGGCAACTTCGGTCTCGATTTCCGCTGGCGCATCGAGTTCGACTGATGCGGCTCTGCGGACCCGTTGCCGACCGGCCTTCGCCGCCGTCCGTCAGTCCTTGTCGCGGATGAAGTCCTCGATGTAGTGCTGCAAGGCGTTGCGCATCGAGCGGTGGGTGACGACGCCGCTCAGGTCGACGCCCATGTGGATGATCGTCTGCGCGATCGCCGGGTTGACGCCGGTGAGGAGGCACTCGGCCCCGAGGAGCCGAACGGCGCGCGCCATCCGCAAGAAGTGATCGGCGGTGCCGGTATCCATCACCTGGATGCCGGTGATGTCGATGATGGCGCAGTCCGCCTTCTTCTCGACGATGGCGCTCAGGAGCGACTCGGTCATCTCCGCGCTGCGCGTCGTGTCGAGCACGCCGACGACCGGGAGGCAGAGGACGCCCTCCCAGACCTCGATGATCGGCGTCGACAGCTCGCGGATCGCAGCGCGCTGCACCTCGATCATCGCGAGCTTCTCCTCGAGCTCCTTCTGATAGGTGCGGCTCCGCATCTGAGCCTGACCGAGCGACTCGATCATCTCGTTGATGCCGTCGAAGAGCGTGGTGATCGGGTGATCGCGTTCGAGCTGGCTCGTGAGCCGAGCGGAGTAGTCGCCATCACCGACGTCGGCGACGACGAGGAGGACGTCCGCGATTCGATCGATGACCATCTCCGCGAGGTTGCCCTCGGACGGGGGTGTGATCTCCGTGCTCATCGGCCACCTGCTCGCGCGCTGCTCGTGCTCCGGGCGTCGCGCACCTTCTCCATCGTTCGCTCTTTCATCGACACTCTCGACTCCCTTCCCTAGCTGGTGTCACCCGGTACGAACGACGGACGTCGCCCTTCGGTCCGCGGGCGCGGGCCGTCGGGAGCGTCCGTTCTGTTCAGTGATTCGCGGCCGGAGGCCTTACTTCCACTTCAGGTCGATCTTGACCTGCGCGGGGGCGGGCGCCTTCATCGACCAGTCGCTGACCTTCACGTCGATGTCGGACGCGCCGACCGCCTTGAGCGCGAACATGGCGAACCCTGCTGCGACCGGACCGGCGTGCTCGTAGCCGTCGACGTCGTGCAGGCGGACGATCAGGTGGTTGTCGCGGAGGTACGTCGACTCGGCCTCCATCCGCCCGTAGCGATGATCTCGCGCCCAGAGATCGGGCGCCTTCTTCCCGAAGACAGCCGGCGTCATGATCCGCATGAGCAGCTTGAGGAACGTGTTCGTCGCCGCCTCGGCGATGAACCGGCCGCACTGGAGCATCGCCTCGTAGGCCTTCGCGTCGTCGTCGGCGTGCTGGTTCGCGATCGCGCTGTAGTAGCCGCTGATCGTCTTGAGCGGGTACCAGAGCATCTTGTCGTACGCGTCGCGGTTGCGGCTGACACCGCTCGGGAGGCTCGAATACACGCGCTCGCGCCGCTGCTCGTCGAAGCTATCGATGTAGTCCATGCATCCGAGGATGAGGTAGCCCCGGATCACCTGATCAGTCATCACGTCCTCCATTCATGCGTCAGTCCTCCCATCGTCCGTGCTGGTTCGGATCCTGCGGAAGACCGATCGCGAATGCAGACATCAGTCCCACGCAAGCGGCCGCCTTCGCAAGCTCCGATGCACCGAGCGAGCCCATGAGCCGGAGCGAGATCCGCGCCAGCCGGTGTGCGCGCAGCGCTCCGCCGACGGTGCGCGACCGGTGCTCTCTGCTGTGACGCCACCCGCCTCCTCGATGATCGACGCCGCGCGTGCGAGCCGTCCGCCGCGCGACGAGTCGGTGACGAGGGGGATCGCCACCCGGCGCTCCGACACGCGCACGGGCGGCAGCAAGGAGTACGGGAGCGCGAACGTGCCGAGCGTGTTCTCGATGAACGAATCGGCGGACGCGCGCTCGAGCACGGAGCTCTCGAGCGCGCGATCGAGATCGTGGTCTGCGATCGCGCTGGCCTCGACGGCTAGACGCTGGCGTTCGGCGATCGACACGTGACCATCACCCCGGGAGTGTTCCTCGCTTCACGACCGTGCACTCCAGTCGGACCCCACCGAGGCACTCCGTGCCGCTGACACTGGCCGCTGCGTACGCGGCGCTCACGCCACGTGAGCTTCGGTGTTGACCTTCTCGAATCCGCGGCCAGACTTAGCACACTCGTACGACTCGTCGACAAAATCGTTGAAACTATCGAAGACGCGATCAACGACAGCGAAGAGCCGAGCGCGCATCGGTTCGTCGATGGCGATGCTCTCGAGCTCCTTGTGGGTGTCCTCGTCTTCGAGCGTGTGCTGCATCTCCATCTCGAGGTGATGCGGGCCGAAGAAGACCAGGTTCCGCTTCAGCTGAGCGCCCGCGGCGCGGCCCGCGGGGACAGCGGCCTCGAACGCGACCCGCCCGGTCGCTTCCAGCGTGTGGACCAGCACGAGCTTCTCGAGCGAGGAGAGCCCCGCGCTGAGCCTGCAGATGTCGTAGGCGAGCTTCCGCGTTTTGACCGTCGCGTCACTCCAGACGAACCGGAGCGCGTCGGTGAAGCGGAGCGTCGGATCGTGCCCGAGGGTCGTGAGGTCCGCGAGGAACCACTTCCAGTGGCTCGCTTCCTCCGAGAGCTGGATGTTGATCAGCTCCTCGTACCGATCGCGCGGCGCGGGCTCCATGAAGAAGAAGTGCGAGAGGTCCGCGAACGTGAGGATGAAGTGCGCCGAGAAGGGGACGAACCGAAGGCGCTCGCACGGGTCGATGCTCGTGTCCCGGAGATGCGTGAAGAGGGGCCGCTCGTTGAACGCGCGGGACTTGGCGGCGATGTGCTCGAAAACCGATTTCATCCTGAAACTCCTTCGCGTGCGGTTCGAAAGTGACCGTCCACCGGGGCGGTTTGGTCGGAGGGTGGTCGTCGGACGCTGTCGGCGTAGGGCCTCCAGTGTCCTTCAAAAATTCTAGTCACCGTTGACATTGGTCAACGAGGCGTCCACTCTAGCGATGATTCGCGAAATCCGTCGAGAGAGCGCAATCTGACTTCCCAGCGATTGTGAGCCTCGTGCGCGAAGAATAAGTGGTGTGACAGTCGGTATAGAGATGCCGACTGCGAGATCCCCGTTTGGGTTTGGTGCGTCCTGTGCCCGACCCAGGAGAGTGCTCCATGTCGAACGAAACGTCCGTTGCGCGTCGTCGATTCTTGCAGGGGGCTACGGCCGTCGCGGTCATCGGATTCGACCCTGTACGCCGTAGCTGGATCACCGAAGCGCAGGCGAGGGGCGGACTTCGCCGGCTGCCGCGCCTCGACGGCCAGCTCGTCACGACTCCAGCCGCTCTCGCCGAGGCGGCCGACGACTACGGCCACATCATCAAGCGTACGCCGGTCGCCGTGTTGCGCCCCGGCTCGATCAACGACGTCGTCGAGATGGTTCGCTACGCGAACGAGAATCGGCTTCGCATCGCGATGCGCGGGCAGGGCCACTCGACCCACGGACAGTCCCAGGTCGAGGCGGGCATCGTGATCGACTCGCGGACGATGAACCAGATCCACGAGGTGAAGTCGGGCTACGCGGTCGTCGGCCCCGGCGCGCGCTGGCGCGAGATCGTCGCGGCGACGCTCCCGCGCGGTCAGACCCCGCCGACGCTGCCGAACTACCTCGATCTGACGGTCGGCGGAAACATCGCCGTCGGAGGCGTCGGGGGAGCCTCCCACCGTCACGGCGCGGTCGTCGACAACATCCTCGAGCTCGAGGTCGTCACCGGCACCGGGCAGCTGCGCCGATGCTCGCCGACCCAGAACGCGACGCTGTTCAACTCGGTCCTCGCGGGTCTCGGCCAGTTCGGCATCGTCGTGCGCGCGCGCATCAAGCTGCTGCCCGCGAAGCAGCTCGTGCGCCTCTACACCATCCAGTACCCCGACGTGGCGAGCTTCCTCGACGACGCTCGGATCGTCACCATCGACGAGCGCTTCGATCACGTCGAGGGCCAGGTCAACGCCGACGCGTCCGGTCGTTTCGGAGCGGCGACGATGTTCGCTGCGAAGTACTTCGATCCCGGCGCTCCGCCCAACGACAGCGCGCTCCTCGACAACCTCGATTTCGCGAGCCACACGGTCGAAACCATTCCCTACGGCCCGTTCCTCGAGCGCATCGACCCGATCATCGACTTCCTGAAGGCCGCCGGCGCGTGGTCGCTGCCTCACCCGTGGTTCGACACCTTCCTCCCGAGCGGCACTGCCGAGCAGTTCATGGGCGAGCTCTTCTCCTCCGTGACGACGGCGGACACGGGCAATGCGAACGTGCTGATCTACCCGTTGAAGCGGAGCAAGATGCGCAGCCAGTTCCTGCGTGTGCCGAGCGGCGACGATCTGTTCTTCCTGTTCGACGTCCTCACGTTCGCGCCACCCGTTCCGGCGGTCGTCAACCAGTGGGTGGCGCGGAACACGACCTGGCACAAGCGCGCGGAAGCGCTCGGCGCCAAGCGGTACAACATCGGGTCGGCCAACCTCACCCAGCAGGACTGGAAGAACTACTTCTCCCCGCACTGGACGGCCGCGCTCCTTGCGAAGCAGGTGTACGACCCGAAGAACATCCTCACGCCCGGCCAAGGAATCTTCCCCTCGTCATTCGGCTGCTGAGGAAGCTCTCTGCATCGTTCCGAAGAGCTCCGTCGCCACGTAGACCGTCAGCCGATCGGTGCCGGTACGAAGGGAGACGTACGTGTTGAGGCCCGCCGCCGCGCCGAGCTCGCGCGGCGCGAGCGCTCCGAGAGCGGCCTCGTAGAGGTTCGGCGAGAGGCCGCGCGACGTCATGTACCCGACCACACGATCCCGCACGGCGGCGTCGTCCTCGGCGTAGAAGCGGACCGGGATCTGAACCGCCACCTCCGTCGGGAGGCGCGTGCCCTCGACGAAGGAGAGGTACGTGCAGAGCGGGTAGTCGACGTACGGGCCGTCTCCGCCGGTCATCGCGCGGCAGAACTCGGTCACCTCGCCCCTCCGGTACCCGGGACGGATCGCGGCCATACGTTCGAGATGCTCAGCCGTAACGCCACGCTGGTAGAAGTAGACCTTCACTCGGGCGGCGCCGCCCTTGGCGAGGTCGAGCGCGAAGTAGCGGATCTCGTCGTCCGCCGTTCGTCGCTGCACTGCCTCGAGCAGCGCCGGCCACGACGACTCGAAGCCGAGGGTTCGCATCGCGGTCTCGACGAGATCGAAGGAGCGCTCCTTCCCGGCGATCTGCGGGTTGAAGTAGGCCTTCACCTCGAGCTTGTCCGAGAGGCGCGCCGCATGCCAGAGCGCGAAGCGCGCGTTCGGCACGTCGGGCAAGAAGAGCGAGCGCACGCGCTCGAAGCGGGCGAGGTCGACGCCGTGCGCCTTGAAGCGCTCCGTCAGGTCCAGCGCCGCGTCCCGGGTATGGGCGAGCGTCGGCTCGGCGCCTTGCGCCTCGACGAGAAACCGGATGCTCGGCGGCTCGTTCGGGGCGAGCGCGATCGAGAACTCGTAGGGCGAGTGATCGTCCCCGATGTCGGACGGCCAAAGCGGCTTCTTCGGGATCGGCGCCGCTCCCCAAGGCAGCACCATGGTGTCCAGGAGCGCGCGCGCGGACGCGGGGCAGGGCCCGCCGTGAACGGCGCGCCAGAGGCGCTCGAGGCGAGCGCTCGCGAGGTCATGATACGACGTGGACGGACGATTCGTGGTGCTCATGGGGTCTTCCTTGAAGGTCCCGCGGGCGTGCGGTACGTCATCACGAGTTGGCCTGTTTCATTTATCCCGCTGTCCCCGCTTTCCCGCATCACCCCAAGGGGGTAAGTCGAGTTGAGCCGGTCGAGATAGCGTTGGTGGTGAACAGGGAGGACCGACACGCCTGATGAGCCCGGAGCTGGCCTTTCTCATCGTCGAGGACGAGCGCCTCGTCGGCCTCGCGCTGTCGCGGATGTTCGAGGCGTACGGTCGGGTCGAGGTCGTCTCGACGCTCAGCGACGCACGGCGCGCGCTGGACGACGGCCGTTTCGACGCGCTGATCGTCGATGTGAAGCTTCCCGACGGGACGGGCTTCGACGTGCTCGACTACGCGCGGCAACGATCGCCCGACATCGACGCGCTCGTGCTCTCCGGCGGCGTCGACGCCTCCCGTCTGTCACGGGCCTACACGCTCGGCGTGACCTATCTCATGAAGCCCGCGCAGATGACCCACCTGCAGCACTTCGCGATGCGGGCGCGTGCGCGCCGCTTGAAGAACAACGACTGGCTGCGCGGTGTGCTCGGCGCCTGGGTCGCCCGCTACAGCCTCACCCCTGCGGAGGAGCAGGTGCTCGCGCTGGCGATCGATGGACGCCCGCGCCTCGAGATCGCCGAGCGGCGCGATGTGACGCTGTCGACCCTGAAAAAGCAGGTGCAGTCGCTCATCGCCAAGACGGGCGACTCGAGCCTCGAGAGCGCCGCCAACCGCGCTCTCCGCGCGGCTCTCGACGGCAAAGGCTGAGCTTGCCCGATCAGGGCAGATGGTTTCGGAGCTGCTCCTCGACGATCTTCTTCGCGGCGACGACCGACGCATCGGTGCTGCACAGGAGAACCAGGCAAAGCTCCGACGCCGAGTGGGGAACGACGCGGGTGGAGAGGACCATCCCGCGCCGATCGCGGATGTCGACCTCCTCGACGCCTTCGAGCGGCAGGAGACGGTCCGTTCTCGAGCTCGCGTCCCGGATGTACGCTCCGAACGCGGCCATCCCCTCGGCGAGGTCCCCCGAGCCGACGACGAGCGAGCCCGTCTCGTCGGCGACGACGACGCTCTTCAACCCGGCGACGCTGCCGGCGCGGTCGACGATCTCGCGGAACACGGCGACGTCGAGGTCGGGAGCGGAGCCGCGTGCCTCCTTCTTCGGAGCCATGTTTCCGAGCAGACGCGCGCGCAAGGCGCGGTTCTCGCTCGTGAGGCGTGCGTTCTCCTCGCGCAGCGCGGCATCGCCGTCGCCGTCGGGGCGCACGGATCGTGGCGGCGCCGCGATGCTCGGTGACGACGTGCTCGGCATGCTCCCGGAGGCGGACGGCGGCATCGACGAGCGTTCGAGCTTCTCGTAGGCGCTGCGAAGCTTGGTGCGTATCTCCTCGGCCTCTTCGAGATCGCGCCGCCGATGCCACTCGCTCGTCGTGAGCGCCCGGACGCGGCCCTGCAATGCCTCGCGGAGCTGCCGTGACTGCTTGTCGAGGACGGACACCTTGTGCCGGAGGCTCGAGGCTTCTTCCGATGCGCTCGCCAGCCGATCGCCGAGCTCGTCGGCGCGCGCCGAGGCCGTCGCCCGGGCCACGACCTCGTTGCGGAGCTCGTCGCGCAAAGCCTCGACTCGACGTTCGAGCTCAGCCTTCACCGCCTCGGCGGCGCGCGCGCGTTGCGCGAAGGACTCGGCCTTCGCGAGCGCCGCCTGGAGGTCGGCCTTCGTCGTCTCGAGCTCGAACGCGTCGACGCGAATCGAGGCGGGGCCTGGAGGCGGGCTCGTCGCCACCGTTGCTGCCACGACCGCGGCATGGGCCGAGGTGTCCGGGACGACCGTCGGGCGGCCGTCGTCGTCGTCGGAGGTGTTCGCAAGCCCTTCGCGCGGCTCCTCCGCAGCGCCGATCGGCGGCGCGAGCTGGGGCTCGGCAGGGCTCGGTACGCTCGGGCGCTGCGGGGACGGCGGGCGCGCGGTCGCATCTCCGGCGAGCTCGGCGGGTGACGGCGTCGTGCGCTCGTCGGCGCGTCGCGCGTCGCTCAGGCCGAGGAGGGGGAGCACGGCACCGCGCTGACCGAGGACGTACCCCGCGGCGGAGAACGCGGTCGCTCCGAGGAGCGAGGTCAACCAGACTCCGACGATCGCATCCATCTAGTTCTTCTCTCCAGGCTGAGGGCTCTCTTCGAGAGGGGCGCGCGGAGGCGAGGCCTCGTCGTGCGGGGGGCTCTCGTCGGCAGCCGGCTCGCTTGCTCGAACGCTCGCGTCGCGCGGCGCCTGCGCGTCGGTCCGATCGGAGGAAGCGCTCGCGTCGATCGGGGTCGAGTCTCTCGGCGGCTCCTCTCTCGGGGAGGCGCTCGCTCTCGACGAGGCGCTGTCTCTCGGCGCCGCAGCCTTCACGACCGGCCTCGGGAGCGGCGTGTCTCTCGGCGCGTTCCCGAGCCATCGGACCTCGACGCGACGATTCACCGACGGTCCGTCGGGATCGTCGGAGCGGAGCGGGCGTGTCGCTCCGAGGCCGACCGTCTCGATGCGCTCGCCGCTCACGCCGAGCTCGACGAGACGGGCCTTCACCCAGTTCGCGCGCTCGAGGCTGATCGTGTGATTGAAGTCGTCGCCGCCACGCGTGTCGCTGTGCCCTTCGAGGACGATCGTCACGTCGTGGTCCTCGATCATCGCGGTCGCGAGCACACGGATCGTGGCTTGATCGACCGGCTCCTTCGATGCGCTCTCGAAGCGCGCCACGATCGTCGGCACCCGCGCAGGCGCGGGGATGACGACGCGAGCGGGAGGAGTCGCGGCGGCGTCGCCGGTCGGTCGAGGTCCTTCCGCCCCGGTCGCGCCCGCAGCGGGATCGCTCGCCGTGTCGGCGGAGAGCGCCGCGGGCGCGAAATGCAGATCGAGCGCGAGCAGGCTGCCGACACCGACGGTCAGGCACGCGAGGAACAATCCACGCCGAGGTCCCCTCACGATCATCCGAGGTGGAGAGTAGCGCGACCCACCGACGATCTGGGCTCGATGAAGCAGCCGATCGAGATCGGCGCGGTGTGTCGATCGTCACTACGAGCCTGCGTCGGGGGCAGCTGACGCGACCGTGTCGGAGCCGTCACTTCAGCTCGAGCGTCGTCGCGGACGACTGGCGCGCGGCGGTGTCGCGATGGCAGCATGCGCGCGATGCGAGCGCGCCGGACGTTGTTTTCCTTGCTGCTGGGAGCATGCGGTGCCGCGGGGGCATGCGGGCCGGCGAGGCCGCCCGTATCGAACGCTCCAGCGGCGGTCGCGACGACCGCGCCGCTCGCCGAGCCGCCTCCGTCGTCCGTCACCGAGGCCCCGACCAGCGCAGACGCCGGAGGTCCGCCGGTGGCCGACGGCGTCTTCGTCCGCCGCGACGTCAATCACGTCCTCGTGACCGGTCAGAGCCTCGCGGTCGGAGTCTCCGGCGCACCGGCGCTGAGCCTCACACAGCCGTTCGGCAACCTGATGTTCAACACCGGCGTCATGGCCGGCGGAGAAGACCTCGAGAGCTTCGAGCCGCTGGTCGAGGGCGACAACATCCCCGGCTCGAAGGCGATCGTCGAGACGATGTCGAGCGCCTTCGCGAACCTCGTCGCCGACCTCGCCCGCGGCGAGCGCGGCGAGCGCGGCGAGGGGCACGACCTCCTCCTCAGCGTCCATGGGTCGGGCGCGAAGACCTACGCGCAGCTGAAGAAGGGGACGAAGGCGTACGAAAGAGGGATGGCGCAGGTCACGGCCGGGCGCGACATCGCGAAGCGGCTCGGCAAGTCGTACGTCGTCCGCGCGATCGCGAACGTGCATGGCGAATCGGATCATGCCGAGAAGAGCACGCGCTACACCCGGGACCTCCTGCAGTGGCAGGCGGACTACGAGAAGGACATCAAGGCGCTCACCGGTCAGGTCGAGCCGGTGCCGATGTTCCAGACGCAGATCTCGAGCTGGACCCGGATGATGAAGGGGACCGAGACGAGCGCCATCCCGGGTGCGCAGCTCGCGGCGCACGTCACGAGCGCGGGAAAGGTCGTGCTGGTCGGCCCGAAGTACCACCTCCAGTACTCGAAGGACGGCGTCCACCTCACGAGCGAGGGGTACCGGCACATGGGCGAGGACTACGCGAAGGCGTACCGTCGTGTCGTCCTCGAAGGAAAGCGCTGGGAGCCGCTCCGGCCCATCGAGACGAAGCGCGACGGTGCCGTCATCACCGTGAAGTTCGCGGTCCCAGCGCCGCCGCTCGTCCTCGACACGAGCCTCGTCTCCGACCCGGGCAACTACGGCTTCGAGTACAGCGACTCGAGCGCGTCATCGCCGGCGATCACCAAGGTCGAGGTCACCGAGCCGGACACCGTCGTCATCACCCTCGCCGCCGTTCCGACCGGTGACGATCGTCGCCTCCGCTACGCGTTCACCGGCATCAAGGGCGCGCCGTCCGGCCCGCAGACGGGGGCGCGCGGCAACCTCCGGGACTCCGACGCGACACGCTCGCGCTCTCGCCACCGGCTCTACAACTGGTGCGTCCACTTCGACGAGCCGGTGCCGTGATCGTGCGGGCGGCGCCGGTGCCCGTCGCCGGCGATGCCGGCGGCGGACGGATCGAGCCGGGCCCGACACAGACTGCTCGTCAACTCGGCCTCGTCGCAGACTAGAATGCGCGCCCGATGGGCTTTCGAAGGAGGCGACTCGCGTGGGGCATGCTCACGCTCGCCTTCCTACTGGGGGCGCTACCAGCCCGGGCCGACGGCGCGGACGAGGTCTTCGTCCTCACGCCCCCGCCGGTGCCGGCCCTCACGAACCCTACGCCCGTTCTCGAGCGCGGTCCGGACCTCTCGCCCTACCTCAACCAGGTCGTCCTCGGCGTCGACGTCGTGATCCCTCCGGAGCAGCGCGCGCTCTGGCCCGACGTGAAGGTCCCGTCGATCGGCGTCCTGAAGGCCGGTGACATCCTCACGCATGAGCTCGTTCGCGGAGCGATGCAGGAGGTCCTCGCGACCGGCGCCTTCGCGGACGCGCGCGCCGAGCTGAAGCCCGAGGGCGCCGGGGTCCGCGTCACGATCGTCGTCACCCCGCGCAAGGTGATCGACAACATCCGCGCGGACCTCCACGGCGCGCCGCTCGATCCCGACGAGCTGCTCCGCGATCTCGATCTCACGACCGACGGCGAGCTCGTCGCGAGCGACCTCCCCGGCCTCGACGCGCGGCTCGAGGCGCTCATCCAGCGGCACGGCTTTCCTGCGCCGCGCGTCGCGATAACGACGCGGGGGACGAACGATCCGCTCCGCGTCGTCGTCGACGTTAGCGCGTCGGTGGGGGCTCCTCGCCGCATCGAGCGGCGTGTGATCTACGCGACCGGAGCGACGAAGGAGGAGATCGAGGACGCCGAGCGCTTCTATTCGATGAAGACCGGCATGCGGGCGGACGAGCATCTGCTCGCGGCGGCCGATGCGGCGCTCGAGGCGCGGATTCGATCGCGCCGCCATCACCGCGCCTCGGTCTCGCACGACGTCGTCCTCCACCGTGGGATCGTCACGCTCCGCGTGCGCGCCGACTTCGGCACGCGCTACGAGACGCGCTACGAAGGCAACGACCACTACGATCGCTCCACCCTCGACGGTGTGCTCGATCTCGAGGAGGAGACGGATCGCACGCCGAACCATCTCGTCCAGAAGCTCACCGACTTCTACGTGAAGCACGGATTCCTCGACGTCGACGTCAAGGTCGAGCTGCGTGGCGCGTCAGAGCCGGCGGGCGGCACGGGCGGAGGTCGCCTTCCCGGCGACGGCCTCACGTACCTCGTCTTCCACATCGAAGAAGGCGGGCGCGTCCAGGTCGCCGCTCGCTCGTATCCGTGCCTCCGCGAGGCGGACGTGAAGAAGCTGACCGAGGGCGGCCCGACGTCGGCTCGTGCGATCGGCAGCGAGATCGACAGCTATCTCGAGGAGGAGCTCCCCGGCGCCGATCTGATCGCCCCGCCGAAGCCTGGTGCCCTCGACCAGACGATCGCGAAGCCGCTCGGCGCGACGGGCGCACGGCCGGCGCCGCTCGATCTCGAGCCGCGGAGCGCCTACGTCCCCGAGACCTACGAGCGCGCCGTACAGCACGTCCAGGAGCTCTATCGCTCGGAGGGGTTCCTCTCGGCGGAGGTCGGTCCGGTGCAGGTCATCCGGCGGCGATGCCATCCGCGCTCGCCGCCGGGAGAGTGCGTTCCGATTCCGGTCCCCGCCGAGGGGGCGGACATCTGCACCTACGACGCGATCGGCCTTCCGCTCCCGGTGCCGCCGCTCGAGCAGGGGACGACGTGCGTGCCGGATCCCGCGCACGGCATCGAGTGCGAGGCGCGCGTGTGGCTCCGCATTCCGGTGAAGCTCGGTCCACGGACAGAGCTCTGGGACGTCACGTTCGCCGGCGCGGAGGCGATCGCACCGGCGCGCCTCGCCGAGGCGGCGGGCGTGAAGCTCGGCGAGTACGCGAGCCGGGTGAAGCTCGAGGAGGCGCGTCGTCGCGTCGTCGATGCATACAAGGAGGAGGGCTACGCGTTCGCGGACGTGAAGTACTCCCTCGAGCAGTCGCCCGATCACACGCGCGCGCGCGTGCGCTTCGCGGTCTCGGAGGGCGAGCAGGTCATCGTCCGCGACATCGTCCTCCGCGGGAACGTGTTCACCCGCGACTCCGTCATCCGGAAGCGCATCGCGCTCGAGGAAGGGCAGCCCTACCACGCGAGCCTCGTCCGGAAGACCGAGGAGCGCATCGCGACGCTCGGCGCGTTCTCGACCGTGAGCGTCGCCCTCGAGAACCCGTACGTCCCGCAGAGGAACAAGACCGTCATCATCACGATGGTCGAGCGGCCGAGGCAGTACAGCGAGATCGCTCCCGGCTTCTCCACCGGCGAAGGCTTCCGCCTCCGCGCCGAATACGGTCACACGAACCTGTGGGGCAACGCCGTCCAGCTCACGCTCCGCCTCCAGCTCGCATACATCCCGACGCCGCTGATCATCGACCCGGTGGCGCGGAGCAACTACCGCAACCTGAACGACATCGCCCGCCTCGGAGTGCGCGCGACCGCCGGCGTCGTCTTCCCCGAGATCGGCCTCGGTCCGCTCGTCCGCGGCGGCATGGACACGATCCTCGTCCACGACCTCCAGCGCGACTTCTACCTCACGAAGATCGCCGCGATCCCGAGCGTGAACTACCGGCCTGCCAGCGATCTGCAGTTCAGCTTCTTCCAGAGCTTCGAGTTCAACAACAGCCGCATCTTCCGGTCCGGAAGCGCGAACGACTACCTGCGCGCGCTGCTTGGTCAGGGCAGGAACATCACCGATCTCGTCCGCCAGCTCCTCGTGCCCGACGGCGAGACGTACGCCTTCTCACAGCGTCTGCTCGCGACCTGGGACCGGCGCGACAACGCCTTCAACGCGACGCGAGGAACGTACGTCGTCAGCGGCATCGAGCACGTCGACGCGTTCCCGACGGACGCGAACAAGGAGCGGGCGCGTCTTCGCGGTAATTCACCTCCGCCGGAGAGCCACTTCTTCAAGCTCACGCAGACGTTCGGCGGTTACATCCCGCTGCCGAAGGGCCTGCGCATCGCGGCGTTGACCCGCGCGGGCGTGAACCTGCAACTCACCGGCTCGTCGCAGACGTACCCGGACCGCCTCTTCTTCATGGGCGGCGTCGACACGATGCGCGGCTGGACGCTCAACAGCTTCATCCCGCAGGACAACGTCGACCGCATCTACGCCTCGAAGGACCTGCCCGACTCGGTCGAGGATCCCAACAACCCGGGACAGACGATCCCGAACGCGAACAAGTTCACCGCCGCGACGCAGCCAATCCGCGGCGGAAACCTGATGATCAACGAGCGCCTCGAGCTCCGGATCCCGATCCGGGGTCCGTTCGAGACCGTCATCTTCGGCGACATCGGCAACCTCTGGATCGATCCGAGCTACCCGTTCCGGCGCGGAGCGTTCCCGATGCGCGTCGCCGTGGGCAGTGGTCTCCGCGTGCAGACTCCGGTCGGCCCGCTCGCCATCGACTACGGCTTCAACGTCACGAGGCAGCCGTACGAGGACATCGGCGCGATCAACTTCGCGATCGGTCTCTTCTGAGCTCTCGACCTCAGAACGACTTGAGGTCCGAGATGAGGCGCTTCGAGATCACGATCCGCTGGATCTGCCCGGTGCCTTCGAAGATGTCGTAGACCTTGATGTCGCGGAACCACTTCTCGAGGAGCTGGTGGTCCTTCGCGATCGAGCCTTCCGCGCCGCAGATCTCGATCGCCTCGATGCACGCACGGATCGCCGCCTGGCCGGCGAGCGCCTTCGACATGCTCGCCTCCTTCGCGTTCGGCATCCTTTCGTCCGCCATCCATGCCGCGCGCCAGGTCAACGTACGCGCCGCCTCGAGGCTACGGCCGATCCGTGCGAGGCGCTCGGTGAGCGCGGCGTAGCGCGGGATCGGGCGCCCGAGGACGTAGTTCTTCTTCACGAAGTCGCACGTGTACTCGTATGCGGCGCTTCCGATGCCGAGCGCCATCGCGCCGACGAGCGGACGCGTGTTGTCGAAGGTCTTCATCGCGGTCATGAAGCCCTCCTTCGAGACGTATTGCGCCTCGCCGCCGAGGAGGTTCTCCTCCGGCACGCGGCAGTCCTCGAGCACGAGCTCCGCGGTCTCGCTCGCGCGGAGGCCCATCTTCTCCTCGATGCGTCCGACGGCGAAGCCGGGGGTGCCCTTCTCGACGACGAAGGCGCGATGTCCCGCGCGTCCGAGCGACGGATCGATCGTCGCGAAGATCACCGTCCACGACGCGCGTGCGCCGTTCGTGATGTAGCACTTGCGGCCGTTCAGCACCCAGTGCTGGCCGTCCTTCCTGCAGGTGGTGCGGATGCCGGCGACGTCGCTCCCCGCGGCGGGCTCGGTGAGTCCGTAGGCGCCCCAGCGGAGCGGGATACCATCGTCGTGGAGGCCCTCGAAGATCGAGAAGAAGCGCTTCCGCTGCTCGGGCGTGCCACTCGCGCGCACGGGCGGACCGCCGAGGCCGGGGCCGGGGAGACAGAGGAGGAGACCGGGATCGCCCCACGAGAGCTCCTCCGCGGCGATCACGCTGAAGAGGTTTCCGCCGAGCTTCTTCTTCCGCTCGCCGTCGCCCTCGCCGGAGGCCCGCGCGCCGTCGGCGGCGTCGCCGAGCCCGGAGGTCATCGCAGTGGAGCCCATCGACGCCGCGAGGCGCGCCATGTTCCGGAGGAAGTCCTCCGGGATGCCGCCGTCGCGATCCCACTGGAGCGCCTGCGGGCGGATCACGTTCTTGGCGAGGCCGCGGATCCCCTCGCGCATCTCGAGGTGCTTCTTGCCGAAGGAGAACTCGATCGTCATGGCTTCATCTCGTCTTGTCGCGTCTCGTTGTGTCTCGTGGCGTCTCGGCCCGTTGGCTCGTGCTCGGGTGATCGGCTCGATCAGACGAACGCGTTCTGGCTCTCGGGCGTCGGGAGCACGAGACCGGGATCGAGCGGCACGCCGAGCGTGATCGCCGCGGCGAGCTGATCGGCCTGCTCGGCGGTCATCCCGCACAGACCAAGCTGCTTCGCATCGCGCATCAGCTTCTCGACGGGGTAGTCGCGCATGAATCCGGCGCCGCCGTGGAGCTGCACGCCGTCGTCGCCGCACCGCATCGCCGCCTCGTGCGTGAACGCGATCGCCTGCGCGGAGAGGAGGAGGGCGCCCTTCTCGGAGCCTTCGCCCTTCGTCAGCGCGTCCCACGCCGCCGCCGCGCGCCAAACGAGGCCGCGGCTCGCGTCGACGTCCATCGCGCGATCGGCCACCGTGAAGGCGACCGCCTGGAAGTGGCCGATCGGCTTGCCGAACGCCTTGCGCCCGTCGACGTACTCGCGCGTGAGCTCGAACGCCGCGCGCGAGAGGCCGACGCCGCGCGCGGCGACGAGGAGGGCGTTCTTCGTGAAGAAGCGGACGAGCGCGGCGGTGAAATCGGCGCCGCCCGCGAGCCGTGCCGATGCAGGAACGACGACGCCTGCGAGCTCGATCCCGCCGAAGCTCGCGGCGTCGAGGCCGAGAGTCGTGGCGCGAGCGGTCACGGTGAGGCCGGCTGCGCTCCGGTCGACGAGGAACGCGCCGATGCCTCGCCATCCCGCGCTCGCGTCCTGCGGAGTCTCCTCCACCTGCGCGAAGACGACGAAGTGCTCGGCCCGATCGGCGTTGAGCACGTAGGCCTTCGCCCCGTCGAGCCGCCAGCCGTCATCGTGCCTCGTTGCCCTGGTCGAGAAGCCGGCTCGCTCGGGATGCGGCTTCTTCTCGCCCCACGCGACCGCTCCGAAACGTGAGTGGGCATCCGCACCGAGGAACGGCGCGAGCGCGCTCCGGGCCTGCTCCTCGGTACCGAGCTCGACGACCGCGAGGCCGAACGCGCCTGGCCCGCCGAGCGCGAACGGCGCCGCGGGATCGCCCCATGCGATCTCCTCTTCCAGCAGCACCGCGGTCGTGAGACCGAGCCCTGCACCCGAGACCGACTCGGGGAGCGCGACGAGCGCGAGCCCCAGCTCGTGGGCCGTCCTCCGCACCGACTCGGGGAGCTCACGCGCTCTCTCGAAGTCGCGGATCTTCGGCCGGAGTGCGGTGCGCGCGAACTGGGCGACCGACTCCACCATGAGCTTCTGATCCTCGGTCGGCTGGAAGCTGATCATCACCCACTCCTGTACGGGTGAAACATCCGCGTTTCAATGCGGTTCGCCCTCGCCGAGGGCTCCGGGGCGGCCGCGGAGGTTCAAAAGCCACGAAAAAACGAAGGCGCGGCCCGGTCGCCGATGGATTGTCCATGGGGGTGAGATGGACCGCTTCACCTCACGGCGCTCTCAGGCTAGGAAGGGCCTGTCGACTCCCTCCAAGGACGAGAAGACGAGCGGGCGCCCCGAAGCGATTCGCGCCAGCTCGCTCGACTCGAAAAGTCCAGAAAGGGGAGAAGATCGCCCGTCACACGGACGTGGTGAGATCGACTTGACGAAAGCGCGCCTGGCGCGTACGTTCCCGCCCCCCTTCCGCCTCAGGCGGATCCTGACGTGTTTTCGAGAGGCAACAGATGGCAACGCCCGAGGCCGTGAAGGCCGCAAAACCGAGGAACCTGCACCGGAGCTACGTAGCGACTCCCAAGGACGCAGCCGCAAACCGCGCCTGGTGGGTCATCGATGCGACGGACAAGCCGCTCGGCCGCCTCGCGAGCCACGTCGCTGCCGTGCTCCGTGGCAAGCACAAGCCCACGTTCACCCCGCACGAGGATGCCGGTGACTTCGTCATCGTCGTCAACGCGGACAAGGTGAAGCTCACGGGCAACAAGCTCGACCAGAAGCTCTACTCGCACCACTCGGGCATCCCAGGCGGCTTCAAGCAGGTCAGCTACCGCACCCTGCTCGAGAAGAAGCCGGAGTTCCCGATCGAGAAGGCCGTGAAGGGCATGCTCCCGAAGAACGTGCTCGGTCGTCAGATGTTCGGGAAGCTCAAGGTCTACGCGACCCCCGATCATCCGCACACCGCGCAGCAGCCCAAGGCCCTCGAGATCAAGTAAGGCAAGACGATGAGCACCGCTTCCAATCGCACGTACGCCACCGGCAAGCGCAAGACGGCCATTGCCCGCGTTTGGCTCTCCGCCGGCTCGGGTCAGGTCATCGTCAACGATCGTCCCGCCGACCAGTACTTCGAGCGTGAGACCTCGATCATGGTCATGAAGCAGGCGCTCGAGCTCATCGAGGCCACGGACCAGTTCGACGTCTGGGCGACGGTTCGCGGCGGCGGTCACTCGGCTCAGGCCGAGGCCATGCGTCACGGCATCTCCCGCGCGCTCATCACGATGGATCCGGAGAAGCGCAGCATCCTCAAGCGCGCCGGCTTCCTCACGCGCGACGCGCGCAAGAAGGAGCGCAAGAAGTACGGTCAGCCGGGCGCCCGCAAGCGCTTCCAGTACTCCAAGCGCTAATCGCGACGACGCTTTCGAGCGTCCGTCTCGAGATCGAAGGCCGGTCACCTTGCGGTGGGCGGCCTTCGTCGCGTTTGTGGCGTCGGATCGGGGGCCCTCGTCCGGGCGACTCGAGCACGCAGCGCTGGTCGCCCCGGACGCCTCCGCATCGCTCACGGTCCTCGCGCGGCTGGCTTCGGTGGCCCGCAGCCATGGAACGCGAAGGCCGCGCTCGTCTCGGACGAACGCGGCCTCGTCGATGTCGAACCGTGCGCGCTGGCTCCCCTCAGGGGAACTGGTGCGCGTTCGAGGTGCGGATGAACACGTTGTACTCGGAGACGACCTTGTCGGCCGTTTTCCAGGCCGGCGCGCCGCTGCAGTTGCCGAGCTTGTCGAGATCGATCTTGCCCGACGGAGTCTTCGCCTTGGCCGGAGCGTCCTGGAGGCAGCGCCAGTAGTCCTTCGCCGCCTTCTTGAAGTCGCCGGCCTCCCTCACGAACTGGTCGTAGTTCGACGCCGCCAAGGGGAAGGCGGGGTTGTCGGTGCCCGAGAGCTCGGGCTTGTGGAGCGTGCCGTACGCGATGAGCTCGTCGAGCGCCTTCTCGAGCTCCGTGTACGAGGCGGTGTAGAGGTTCGGATCGACGTCATCGTCCTCTCCAACCGGGTCGCTCGCTTCGATGAGCTCACGTGCGGTGATGAGGACCTTCTTCCGACCGTAACGGAACTTCTTGCCGTCTTCGCGCTCGATGCGCGCGAGCACGCGCTGCGAGAGCGGCTTGGTGATTCCGTCGAGGGTGTCGTGGAGGTCCTTGTCGGCCTTCGAGAAGCGCTCCCACGCGGCCATGAGCTGCGGGTGCATGGCCTTCCCCTTCGCCCACTTGTCGTTTCGGAAGAGGCGGAGCTCGTAATACGTGTCCATCTCCGCCATGAGCTTGTCGATCTCGGCTGCCGCCTGCGCGTACTCCTCGCCCGCGCCCTCGAGCTTCGGATCGGCGGGCGGCGTCGGCTTCGCGCGCGTGATGCCGGCAGTGCACTTTGCCGTCGCGCCGACGGGGAGCCGGTAGAGATCGGCGTTCGTCTCACGGCCGGTGGGGCCCGAGCGCGGGACGAACGAGAGGTAGCGCTGGCGCGACTGATGGATGGGCGAGCCGAGCGTGTTGACGCACTTGATGTACTCGTCGAGCTTCTCTTGAAGCGCCTCGTCCGCGTCGTCCTGCGGCGTCGCCGTGGTCGTCGCAGCCGCGACGCCGGCGTCCGCCGACTTCTTCTTGAGCGCCAGAAGCTTCTTGCACCCCGTCATCGACAGCGCGACAGCGACGAGCACGCCCGCCGCCGCCACCCTGCCCAGCACCCTCGTCCCCATGCGCTAGCTCCTCCCAGGATCACGCCGCCGTGGCGACGCGGAAACGGGAGGATAGATCCCTTCTCCGCTCGACCGGAAGTGCTAAGACGGTTGACGTGAACATGGGTGATCGCTCACGCAACTGGTTGCCGGTGAAGCATCTTCTCCGCCGTTCGGCCGCCACGTGTGCGCGCGCATGCGCCGTCGCCGGTGCGGTGTTCGTGGGCGCGATCGCGCTGTCTCCGAAGCCGGCCGAGGCCGCCATCGTCGAGCGCGTGGTCGCTGTCGTTGGTGAGCGCCCGATCCTGCTCTCCGAGCTCCGTCAGCGCGCCCGCCCGCATATCGTCCGCATCGCGCTGTCGACGCAGAACCCGTCGCAGCAGGCCGCGGCCGAGAGCGAGATGTTCCGCGAGCTCCTCACGCGTCTCATCGACGAGCGCCTCGAGGAGCAGGCCGCGGACAAGGCCCACCTGACCGTCACCCCGGAAGAAGTCGACAACGGCATCCGGCAGGTCGCCGCGCAGGCGCGGATGGATCCGAAGCAGCTCGTCGCCGAGGCGAAGCGCCAGGGGCTCACCGAGCAGGACTACCGCGACGAGATCCGGCGCCAGGTCCTCGAGGGGAAGCTGATCCAGCTTCGCGTCCGTGGCCGCGTCCGCGTCACCGAGCAGGACGCGCGCAGCACGTACAACTCGTTCGTGAAGGAGATGGGGCAGCAGTCGTCCGTCGATCTGCGCATCCTCGTCCTCTCGATCCCGCCGGGAGCGAGCCAGCAGACGGCAGCGGCGCGCGTGGCCCTCGCCGAGGAGCTCTCGCGGCGCGGCAACGCGGGCGAGGATTTCTGCCAGCTCGTGCTCCAGTACAGCGATGACCCGAGCACGAAGGACTCGTGCGGGTCGCGCGGGCCGATGGCGCTCAGCATGCTCCTGCCCGAGCTCCAGGAGGTCGCGAAGCACCAGAAGCCGGGCGAGACTTCGGCGCCGATCGTCTTCCGGGATCCGTCGGGGCAGCAGGCCGCGCTCGTCGTTCAGACCGTCAGCGGCGGGGAGCAGGGGAAGCCGCCCGCGTACGAGCAGGTGCAGGAGCAGATGATGGAGCGCGCGTACGTCGAAGCGACCGAGCGCCAGCGGAAGCTGTGGCTCCAGGAGCTGCGTCGCGGCGTCTACATCGACGTCCGGCTCTGAGCGTCGTTCGCGAGCGCCGACCCGACCCGCCCAATCGTGCCGTCGCATCGTTCGCGCTCCCTGCGGGGGGCGTCGACCTACCGTGCGGCCGGAACACAACGGCGGGGCGTATGCGACCGATCTCGATCGAGCTCGGCGGCATGCATTGACACGAGGCCGTCTTGAACGTTTCCTATGACGTAGCGAGCAAGCTCGCGAACGCTTCGCCAGGGGGAAACGGAGAGGGGAAACGGGGGAGGGGGGACGAGGAGCCCGCGTGAGCGCCACCTGAGGGGAGGGGGCGCTACGCGGGCTTCTTATTTTTCTGCCTACTCCGGATGTGAACCTGCCCGGAAAGGACCTCAAACGAGGGCGAAGAGGCCGTGCGCTCTCTACGCCGAGGCCGTCGCGCACGCGCGCGCCCGAGCCGCGGCCGAACGTCGATCAGCGCTTCCGAACGTCGCCCTTCGACAGGTGCTTGATGGCCTCGCCGAGGCCTTCGAGCGTGAGCTGGTGCATGGAGAAGAGCTTCGAGATCTCCTCTGCCGTTCCGCCACGCCAGTACGTCGGAGGATCGGGGTTCAGCCATACCGAGCGGCGGAAGTGATCGGCGAGCTTCGCGAGCATCTTGTGTCCGGTCGTCGGTTCGCCGGCCTGTCCCGTCGCGTAGTACTCGTAGTCGCCCATCCCGAGCAGCTCGGCGGGATGCATCGCGGCGTCACCGACGATGACGAGCTTCCACTCGGCGCCGAGCTCGTGGAGCACATCGTCGACCCGTACCGGATCGCTGAACCGCTCCGTCTCGTAGACGCGCGCGTAGACGCAGTTGTGAAAGTAGTACGTCCTGAGCGAGCGGATGTTCGACGCGCGCTTCGCAGCGGAGAAGAGGCGCGAGACCATCTCGATGTGGGGATCCATCGAGCCGCCGACATCCATCAGGAGCAGCACCCGCACGTTCGACTTGCGCGGTGGCCGCACGAGGATCTCGAGCTCGCCGGCGTTCTTCGCCGTCGCGTCGATCGTCCCTTCGAGATCGAGCTCGTCGGGCTGCCCCTCGCGCTGGAAGGCGCGCAGCTTCCGGAGCGCGACCTCGATCTGCCGGACGTCGAGGAGCAGGTCCGAGCGATATGGTCGGAATCGCCGCGCGTCCGCGACGCCCATCGCGCTCCGGCCTCCGCCCTGCTGGCCGACACGGAGCCCCGAAGGATGCTGGCCGTGCGCTCCGAAGGGGCTCGTCCCGCCGGTGCCGATCCAGCGATTGCCGCCCTGATGCCGGCCCTTCTGCTCCTTCATCCGCTCTTCGAACATCCGCTTCAACTCCGCCATGTCGAGCGACTGCATGGCGGCGAGCTCTTCGGGTGAGAGCTCCTTCCGGTTCGCCGGATCGGCGAGCCACGCCTCGAGCTCGGCGACGAGCTCCAGGCTCTTCGTCTCGATCCCGCGGAAGTGCGCGAGGAACGCTTCGTCGAACTTGTCGAGGTCGCTCTCGCGATGAACGCAGATCGCGCGGGCCGTGTAATAGAAGCCGTCGAGCGAGCTGTCGTGGAGGCCCATCATGAGCGCCTTCGCGAGCGCGATCGCCTCCTGAGCGCCGACCTTCACCTTGCGGGCGCGGAGCTCGTAGAGGAACGGGACGAACGCGGCGCTCATGCCGAGAGATCTACTGCGTCTTCGCTATCTTGTCTGGCCCCGACCGCACCGCCCATCCCCGAGCGTGCGCGCATGAGCTTCGTAGTCGCCGAGCGGAACGCTCGATGGGAGCACGAGCGCGCCGGCGTAGTTCCCTCGCTCGTCGGTGGCGAGCACTCCCACCGGGATGTCTCCCTGCGATCGGCTGCGCAGCACGATCTCCACGGCCACGTGGCCGCACGGCTCACCGTCCGAGATCACCTGCCCGCGGACGGGTAGCGGCGCTCCGCGACGCGCCTCCGTTCCATCGAGCGTCATCGTCAGGTTCGACGGCGGACGATCATCGGGGCCAGGTCGCGTGACGGGGCGAAGCGTCGTCGACGTTCCCCCGCTCGTGCCGTCTCCGCTGCCGTTCGGCCCGAAGCTGCCGCCGCTCGCGCCGCCCGAGCTCATGCCCGGGTCGTTGCTCGCGCTGCCGGCGCTCCCTGCGGGGCCTGCCGATGCGGGCGGGGCCGCGCCGTTCGAGGACGCCGCCGTCGGGCTCGGTGGGGGCGTCGCTCCACCGGACGCCGCGCGCCGCGCGCGCTCCGCCAGGTCGTCGCCGCGCGCCGAGCCTTGCGGCCAGCTGAAGGGATCCGGCGGCGGCTCGTACGGGACGTTGGTGGAGAGCGGATCGTTCAGCGTGCGCCCGGCGCCGCCGAGATCGATGCGCCGCCAGCGCTGGCCGTCGTTGACCTCGACCCACGCATGCGCCTCGTTCGAGATCATGCGCGTCGGGATCCCCAGGTAGAGCGCGGTCACCAGGAACGCGAACGAGCGATGGCGGCAGACGCCCTTCTGCTGGAGCGCGAGATCGAGATAGATGTCGCCGCGTCCGGTGGGCGGCTCCTCCGACTCGTGGAACGCGCGGAAGTAGCTGACGAGCTTCGTCACCACCTCGCGTGGCGCGCTCCGCTGTGTGAGGCCGATCTTCTGCGCCACCTGCGCGGCGGCGGCCTGGACGTTGGGCGGAAGCGGAGGGACCGCGCGGAGCTCGGCGCGCGTCGGGTTGCCGAAGTCGCCGCCGAAGGCTGCGCGCGGTGCAGAGATCTCCATCACCAGGCGAGCGCGCGTCGTCACGTCGCCCTCGATGAACCAGTTCTCTGCGCCGTCCTTGTAGAGCGTGAACCTCACGTCCTGCGTCTGGATGCCCGCACGTGCGCGCAGCACTCGCGCTCCCGGACCCACGGATGGGATGCGGACCTTCCGCCCGGCGGCGAGGTCCACGACCATGTCCGCGTAGAAATGCTCCTCGGACGCGTCCGGCTGCGGGACGGCCGTCACAGCGAGCGGCGTCGCGTGCGGGTCCCTGACCGATAGCGTGTAGTTTGCATCGACCGAGTCGTAAGCGGCGAGGCGCTTGAACGGCGCCGTCGACGGCGAGAACGGCTCGTCGTAGGGCAGCGCGTCTGGGCGGCTCGTGACGCGGTCGGGCCGGAACGTCGACCCCGGCGCTTCGTCCTTCGGGGTCGGGCTGTACGGCGCGTCGCCGGTGCCGAACGGCCGCGCCGGATCCGGCGCCGAGACGAGGCCGCGCGGTGTGTTGATCGCGGCGGGCAGGTCTCCCTCGAGCGAGATCGAGAGCGCGACGTCCTCCCGCGGGTCGGGGGGAATCGGCTCGTGGAGCGTCGGTCGCGCGAACGAACGCTGCGCGATTGCTGGCGGCGTGAGCGCGAGGACGAGCAGCGGGAGCACGAGCAGGCCTACTCGCGCTGGCGCTCGCGCCCAGCCGGTGCGACCTTCGCCCGCGCTTCGTCGGCCGCGGGCGCCAGCCAGCATCGCTGGGGTGGGTGCTGTCGTCGGACGCGTCGCGCTCGGCACAGCCAGAGTGTATCCAGAAGCGCGCCGAAGTTCCCACCTGCGCGGAAGGCGAGAGCTCTGCCGATCAATCAGCGGATTGCGTTGCGCGGCCCGTTCGGAGTCCGCCAACCGCCGGACTCGTAGATGTAGCGGCCGTCATGCGTCGTGACCTTCGGCGCGGCCCACACCGCGCCCGAAGGCGGCGCCTCCCAGTGACCTGGGATCCAGGCGTACTGCATACCGGTCCAGTGCCAGTAGCCAGCGACCCAGATCGCTTGCGGGTTCGGTGCAGCAGGTCGCTCCTCGTGCACGACCGCCGGCGGAGGTCCGCTCACCACCACGCCACGCGGCGGGGACTCGGCCTCGTTCACGACGCATCCGGTCGCCAGACCCACGATCATCGAGATCACGATCAACCCGGCTCGCATGCTCACCCCCGGCTTCGCGGACAACAGCATCGAACTTTCGATCCCTCGTACGCGCAAAGCAACCTCCGCGCCCCTCGCGGCCTCGTCTCAACTACGCCCCAGCTTTGGGATCGCTTCCGGGCCCAGTCCATCGACGATGCACCAGAAAACTCGCCCACACCACAGGGGTGTCGGGCGATGATGCCCGTCTGTCCCGTTTGTCTCGTTTGGGGGGCCGTCCCCCCCAAAGGAAGGCGCGAAACCATGTCGACCCCCCATCCGGACCTCCAGAAGCAGCTCGAGTCGATCGATCCCACCCTGGCGACCCAGCTCGCGGAGGCAGGCTTCGATCGGTCACGCTTTATCGCGCTTGCTGCCACACTCACCGACGGTGACGCCGCCGTGCGTCGCCGTGCTCGCAACACCGTGAAGGGCGAGGTGACCGCCCCGCTTCCTTCCGAGATCGCCGAGCTCCCGCCTGCCGGCTCACCCGAGCTCGAGCGGCTGCGCGCGCGCGGAGCCGCTGCGCTCGCGCGGGGAGAGCTCGCGTTCTGCACGATGGCCGGAGGAATGGCGACCCGGATGGGCGGCGTCGTGAAGGCGCTCGTGGAGGCCGAAGGTGGCCACACGTTCCTCGATCTGCGGCTCGGAGAGAACCGCTCGGCGAGCGCGCGCGCCGGCCGACCGATCCCGCTCTGGCTCATGACGAGCGACGCGACGCACGACGCGCTGGTGGATGCGCTCGCCAAGCTCGGCGCACCGCAGCACGTCGCGTGCTTCATGCAGGATCTGTCGCTGCGCTTGAACCCGGACGGCTCGCTCTTCCTCGATGAGGAGGGAAAGCCGAGCGTCCATGCGACCGGTCACGGCGACTTGATCGACGCGCTCCGCCGCGCCGGGCTCGTCGATCGCTTCATCGCCGGCGGTGGCAAGTACATCTGGATCACCAACGTGGACAACCTCGGCGCGTCGATCGACGAAGCGACCCTCGGGCACTTCATCGAGGCGACCGAGCGCGGCATCGACGTCCAGTGCGAGGTCTGTCCGAAGGCCGGCGACAAGGGCGGGATCCCGGTGCACGCCGAAGGGAAGCTCCAGGTGCTCGAGGAGTTTCGATTGCCGGAGGGGTTCGATCCGAAGACGGTGGACGTCTTCAACACGAACACGTTCCTCGTTCGCGCGGAGCCGATCGCGAAGGCGCCGCTCGGCTGGACGTACTTCGAGGTCGAGAAGAAGGTCGACGGCCGCCCCGCGATCCAGTTCGAGCGCCTCATCCAGGAGATCACGGCCTACCTGCCCTCGACGTACCTCCGTGTTTCTCGTGATGGCGCCACGTCGCGCTTCCTGCCCGTGAAGGACTTCGACGAGCTCGAGCGGCGGCGGGCAGACATCCGCGCGGCCGCTCACGCGCGCGGGATGCTCTGAGCTCGGTCGTCCGCCCGGAGCGCGAGACGCGCGAGACGCAGTCGGTCTAAACCCGCCACTCGCGTGCGAAGTCGGCTAAGCTGGCGGCCCTCTCCCGACCAGGGACGGTCATCCCTCGGGGGGACAACCAGGGCCGCCCCGTGCACTTCGAGATCGTCCACGAGTTCGACATTCCGCTCGACGCGCTGGAGCTCGCGGTGATCTCGCCGACGTTGTGCCAGAAGCTGGCGCACCGGCTCCCGATCATGGAGAGCATCCAGCAGAAGGAGCACGTCCTGAAGGATGCTTGGCTCGAGCGCGTCTGGAGCTACCGCGCGAACGCGCGGCTGCCGGCGTTCGCGCGCGCGTACGTGACGCCCGAGATGATGGCGTGGGACGAGCGCAGCACCTACGACATCACGAAGCACTCCTCGGAGTGGACGATCACGCCGCACGTGAAGCCCGAGTGGCGCAAGTACTTCGCGTCGACGGGCACGTATCTCCTCACCGGGCTGGACAGCGGGCGAACGAAGCGAACGGTCACCGGGACGGTGGAGCTGCGTGTTCCGGTCCTGAGGAACGTGGCGGAGAAGTTGATCGTCGGCGAGGTGAGGAAAGTGTTCGATGCCGAAGCCGAGACGCTCCGCGATCTCGCGACGCTCGTCTGAGATCTCGCGAACGCCGAACTGCATGGAAGAGGACGTCATGACCAGCCCTTCGCTTCCTCGTCGCTCCCAGGGCGCGCGCCCCACTCACTCGCGCTTTTGGACGTTCGGTCCGCGCGGCGGAGCGGCGCTCGCCGCCTTCGCGCTGGTCTTTGCTCCGCAGGTGGCGAGCGCCGATCCGTTTCCTCCGCGCGCGGAGCGCATCCTCTCCCCCGGACGATCGGCTGCAGCCGAGGACTCCGCCGAAGCCCTCGTCCTCAATCCGGCGAACCTCGCAAACCTGCCCGGAGGCGAAGCGCGCTGGACCGGCGTACGCTGTCCCGACACCCGTCGCGTGGCCTGCGGGCACGCCGTCGAGCTCGCGACCCCGCTCATCTGGGGCCTCGCCTCGGGTCTTCGCCTCGACTACGTCATGCCGCCCTCGCAGGCCGGCTTCCCTTACAACGGTCGCGACTACACCTGGTTGACGTGGGGCGTCGGCTATCGCCTCTCCGATCGCCTCCAGATCGGCGGATCGATCCAGTGGTCGTACTCGCCGAATCCGTACACCGACAACCTCTTCGGGATCACCGCCGGTCTCTCGTACCGGATGAACACGCACTTCGGCTTCGCCGTCGTCGCGCACGACTTCAACGGTCCGAGCACGCAGAAGCTCCCGCCCGGGGGCTACCCCGTGCTCGACCGCACCTTCCTCGGCGCGGCCGTCTTCCGGCCGACGGGCAAGCGCAACATCGAGCTCGGGCTCGAGGCGCGCTACTTCGACGGCGCCGATCAGGTGCGGCCGCGCGCGAACCTCGGCATCGACATCCCGGGCGTCGGCCGCATCCGCGGCGACATCGAGATGCAGCACCTCGGCAACGATGATCGTCGCGGTGTCCTCGCGACCGCGGGCGCCGAGATCTACTTCAACCACTTCAGCGCAGGCGGCGGCGCGCTCTTCGGGAACGCGCTCGGCGACTCGCACTCGGTCGGTCAATACGCGACCGCGTCGATCAGCACGTACCTGATGCCGGGCGTGCCGCGCTCGGAGCGCTCGGTGTACATCCGGATGGAGAGCACGCCGGGCAACCGGAGCCACGTCCGTCTCCTCCGCCGGCTCTGGAAGCTCGCGGAGGACAAGGAGGTCAACGCCGTCACGATGGTGCTCCGTTCCGAGCCCGCGACGAGCTACGCGCACGCCGAGGAGGTCGCCGACGCGTTCCGCCTCCTCCGCGCCCGAGGCAAGAAGGTCGTCTGCAGCTTCGAGGATGCCGGCGCGAAGGCGCTCTACACGTGCGCGAGCGCGGACCGCATCGTCATCAACCCGGCCGGCGGTATCCGCTACTCGGGCCTCAAGTCGACGCACATGTACCTCGCGGGGCTCTTGAAGAACCTCGGAGTGAAGGCGGAGTTCGTTCGCATCGGTGCGCACAAGAGCGCGCCCGAGCAGTTCATGAACGAGCATGCGAGCGACGTCGCGAAGGCGGATCAGGAGGACATGCTCCGCCAGCACGAGGCCGTGTTCGCACGCACGATGTCGCTCTACCGGAAGATCCCCGAGGACCGCTTCCGCGAGATCTCGGCGAAGGGCCCGTTCGTCGCGAGCGAGGCACGCGACGCGAAGCTCGTCGACGGCTATGCGTTCGACGACGAGCTCGAGCGCGTCACCCAGGACGTCGTCGGCAAGAAGACGGCGTACCAGAAGCTGAGCGAAGAGAAGAAGGCGCCCGAGCACTTCGGCCCGCGCTCGCGCGTCGCGATCCTGTACATCGACGGCGACATCATCGACGGTCGCTCACGTACGATCCCGCTCCTCGACACGAAGCTCGTCGGCTCGTACACGATCGCCGAGACGGCCAAGAAGCTCCGCGACGATCCCTCGATCAAGGCGGTCGTCCTCCGCATCGAGAGCCCCGGCGGCTCGTCGATGGCGTCCGACGTCATGTGGCGCGAGCTGAAGAGGCTCGGCGAGAGGAAGCCGCTCATCGTCTCGATGGGATCGATCGCGGCGAGCGGCGGCTACTACGTCGCCGCTCCGGCCAAGTTGATCTACGCGCTGCCGCTCACGATCACCGGCTCGATCGGCATCTTCTATGGCAAGGCCGACGTGAGCGAGCTGCTCTCCAAGATCGGCGTGAACATCGAGGTCCGCAAGACGACCTCACGCGCGGATGCCGAGTCGCTCTACCGCGGCTTCACCGACGACGAGCGCGCCGAGCTCAACAACAAGGTCCGTCAGTTCTACGACGTCTTCCTCGACCGCGTGTCGCAGGGGCGCCGGATGACGAAGGAGCAGGTCGACGCCGTCGGGCAGGGTCGCGTCTGGGCAGGGCAGCAGGCGCTCGAGCACAAGCTCGTCGACCGCATGGGCGGTCTCCGCCACGCGCTCGAGGCGGCTCGCGAGATGGCGCATCTCCCCGCGGACGCGCCGATCGTCGAGTACCCGGTGGTCCAGCAGTCCCTCTTCGAGTACGCGCTCGGCCTCGCGGGCTTCAAGGCGGGCGCCGGGATCGACATCGAGAACCTGCCCGTATCCGTGCGCGAGGTGCTCCGCGGTGTCGCGCCCCTCACGCTCTACGGTGACGGCCAGGCGCTGGCGCGGATGGAGTGGGTGCCGCTCGAGGACACGGTCGGCGTCGAGTCCGAAGACGCGTACTGAGACCGAGTGAGCCGCCGCACGCGCCCGTGCGAGGCGGCTCGCTCGATCTCCGCCATCGTCACTGGAAGCAGGCGGCCGTCACGCGTCCGTTCACCGTGGTCGTCTTGCAGCCGGCGTAGCCGATGGCCTTGCAGTCGACCGTCTTCGTCTCGGTGAGCGCGCAGAAGCCGATCACGCCGGTCGTCGGGTTGCACGTCTCGTTGTCCGATGCGTGGCAGGTCGGGTTGATCGGGCCGCAAGAATGCGTGCCGGTCATCGGGCCGTCCTCGAGGACGGTGCACCCCTGACCGGCCGGCAGGATCTTCGCGCAGTCGCGGCGCGCGATGTAGCCGCCGGCGCAGGTCTCGAGCACGGTCCCGTCGCAGCGCGAGGAGAGCGACGTGCACGCAGCGCCGTCCCCGATGCAGTTGCTCTGCCCGGCGAAGTCCATGTTGTCGATCCCGCAGGTGGTCCCCGCGATGGTCACCCGATTCGGCTTGCGCGAGATCATGGTGCTCGCCGTCTTGCAGTCGACATCCAGCGTGACGTTGGCCGAGCTGCACTCGGTGAGCGTGTCGCCGTTGCAGCTCGTCGCCGTCTCGCCCTGCACGCAGGGGGCCTTGCCGCAACCGGCGATGAAGCCGTTCTGGCCGCAGATGTTGCCGGTCGCCGCGCAGTCGACGGCGAGGACCGGCTCGAACGTGTTGTCGTCGCAGACGACGTGGACGTTGCCATCGCAGTGCTCGCCGCCCTCGGCGTTCTGGCAGAGCGCGACGTAATCGGCGTTGGGACGATCGCACGCGCGCACGGCGGCGCAGGTCGTCGCGGCGAGCTTGCATTCGAGGTTCTCGAGCTGCACGCGATACTGCGCGCGAAGCTGCCGTGCGAACGGCGCCGCGGTGAGGAGCTCGTAGCAGCCGTTCATGCCGATGCGCGGTCCGGTCGGCGTCGCGCACGCGTCGATTCGCGCGCATGCTTCCACGAACGGATCGATCTCTCCGCCGTCCGGGTCGGTGGTGCTCGCATCACCCTTCGAGGCATCGGGAGACTCGGTCGAGGAGTCGTCAATGTTCGACGCGCCGTCGGTCGAGGAGCTCCCTGCGTCCTTCTCGTTGCCGGTCGGATCCTCGCCCGCAGTGCCCTCGTTGCTCGTGCACGCGGGCGTCCACCAGATCGTGGCAACGGAAAGAAGGCCGGCGGCCATCCACATCGCATTTCTCTTCATCGTTCGCTCCTCGAATCGCCCTGGAGGCGATGCCAACTGCGGTGGAAAGGGTTGGTGTTCGTGATGCGCCGTATGCGCCGACGGCGACGCGTCAGCGAACGGGGATCGTGAACGGCGACGTCGGCCGGCTGCCTGCTCCCGCCGGAAATCCGTAGCTCGCGTCCGTGTCGAGACCCCAGACGTAGAGCGCGAACGGACCGTCGCTCGACGCTTCGTGACGGCCGTATCCGCATGCGCCGATCGCAGTCTTCACCGGTGCGCGATTGCGGGTCATGTCGACCCACGCGTATTCGGCTGCTCCATCGCTCCCGAGCGGCTGCCAGCCCGTGATGGGGCCGAGGCAGTCGAGCGTGACGTCGTGGAACCCGCCTCCGTCCTTCCGTCGTACGACGGTCAGGTTGCTCGTCGAGTACGTGTGATCGAGGAAGAAGACGTAACGATCGAGGAGCTGCTCGTCGGGGACGATGTTGACGAAGTCCGGATCGCCGAGAGTGCGGTACGTCTGCGAGCCGGACATGTGGACCGCGAGGTAGAACGGGTGGCTCGTGTCCTGGCTCTTCACGACGAAGGGATGCTCGGACCGGAACGTCACGACCTGCCCGCTCTCCAGCGTCGCGGGCGAGCCCGGCGGCGGGGCGGGGTCGTAGGTCAGCACCGTGCCGTCGCTCGCCCCGGCGATCCGCCAGAACACGCTCTCCGGCGCCGGAGCGGATCCCTCGAGTCCCTGGCGGCGCGACTCGTACGGCACCGCGGAGTAGCGCGACGCCCACTGGGCGATCGGTGGGATCTGCTGGTGGAGCGAGTCGCAAGCGAGGACGTCGTCGGGGACGAACGCACATTGATTGCCGCCGAAGATCGCGACCGGCCGGCTCGATTCGATCGGGCTGCCTGCCAGGCTCTCGGGCTGCGCCAGCTCGAGCACCTCGCCACGCTTCAGCATCCATCGCGCGACCGAGCCGCGGACCGCTCCGCTCACGCCTTTGCCGTCGCGGACGTCGACCTGGGGACGAAGTCGGATCTCGGTGTCGTCCTCGCGTGCGACGATCTGGATGAAGGGAGAGCCTGCGTTCGCCTTCCAACCGTCGACCAGGACGTAGTTCGTGTGCCACGACGACGTCGGCAAGAGGAGCGTCGCTGCGGGCACGTAGCTCTTCGCCCCGCCATAGGGGAAGACGGAGTACGCCGACACCGGCACGTCGGTCTCGAGGTGGAACGCCTCGTAGATGCTCGTCCGGTGCTCGCCCACCAGTGTTCCACGCCACGCCACCTCGACGCCCGGCGGACAATCGAGGTGGTGAACCGTGTCTGGTCCCGGTGTGCCCTGGGCGAGGAACACGATCCCGAGCTCGCCCGGCGGAAGCGCCCCCTCGATGCGCTCGTAGGAGACGCTCGTGCCCTGGACGATCGCGCGATAGACGCTCTTCGAGACGTCGAGCGGCTCGCTTCCGAGCTCGGCCTTGATCGCAGCCGGCGTGCTCCACGTGTTCGCGAGGAATACCGCGTAACACGACGACTCGCTGCTCGGCGCGCTGTCGGGAGGCACTGCATAGAACGAGCAGCCGATCGATCCCTGCGAAACCTCCGCGCTCTCGCACGCAGGCACGCATGCGGCCGCGGCGCAGCCCTGGTCGGCCGGGCATCGCTCCAGCACGGCCTGCGTGCAGTCGTCGACGATCGCGTGGAGATCGCGCGAGCAGCGGCGTCCTCCGCACGCAGGCGGAGCGGCGGCCTCGCCGGCATCGGTCTCGAAGACGGTCGGGCTCTCGTCGAAGCCTCGCTTCTCGGACGTGCACGCGATCCCGGTCACGGCGAGGATCGCCTGCGCCACGCCTGCCCATCGAATCAAGCGGCCCATCACGCTCTCCGTACGCTTCAAGGGAAGACCACCGCGGTGGGGACGTAGTGACGTTGCCCGTCTCGCTGCCCGAGCCCGAGCTGACCGTACGAGTTGTCCCCCCAGCACTGGACGCTGCCGTCCGTTGCGAGCACGCATGTCGATCCGGTGCCCGTGGCGACGGCAGCGACAGGCTTCGGGAGGGAGACGCGCGTCGGGACGTACACGCCCGTCCGCTCGGCATGACCGAGCTCGCCGGACGTGTTCACCCGCGCCCAGCACGCGACGGAGGAGTCCGTCATGCGCACGCACGAGTGTGTCAGCGCAACGGCGACCTGCGCAGGCCAGGCGGGGCCGGCGAAGAGCACCTCGGTGGGGGTCGACACGGTGCGGATCGATCCGAGCCCGAGGGCGCCGTTGTCGCCGTGTCCCCAGCAGAAGAGGCGACCCCCGGTCGTCAGCGCGCATACGTGTCGATCGGATGCGGCCACCTGCAGCGTCGCGCCGAGGCCGGCTACGCGGTCGGGGGTCCAGTCGGCGGAGAGAGGCGTGTCGCGGCCCAGCATCACAGGATCGGCGCCCCACGAGAACAGCGCGCCCGTCGCGCCGACGGCGAACGCCGCACGTTCACTGATCACCGCAGCGGTAGCCTTCTCTCCCTCGAGCGACATCGTCGTGTCGCCCTTGCCGGTCGCGTCGCTGTCACCCCAGCACACGAGCTCGCCCGTGGCGCCGATCGCGCAGTTCCGATCGTCACCGATCGCGAGCTTCCGCGCATCCGTCGCGACGGCGACGCGTGTGGGCGAGGGAGTGTCTTTTCCGAAGCAGTCGACACCACCATCCGCAAGCGCAACGCAGGTGCGGAGCGCGCTGGCACCGACGTCGACGATCTCGCCGACACTGTCGATCACGACGGGCGAAGCACCGGGCGCGCCGCTCGAGCGCGCGGCGAAGTCGCCGAGCGCGCTCGGGTTGCCCCAGCATCGAACGATGCCGTCGCTTCCGAACGCGCAGTAGTGCGTCGGCCCGGCCACGATGCGCTTCATGCACGGTGTCACCGCGCACGCGATCTCGGGCGCGGCGCCGTCGAACGGCGGGCGGACGTCCGGAGCCGCGTCGGAGGTGCCGCCATCGTCCGCGCCGGGCGGCGAGCCGGCGTCCGAGGGATCGAGTGAGGGACGCGTCTCGTCGTCGTCGCCGCCGCACGCCGAGAGGAGGCCGCTCGCGAGCAAGCTCGCCAGGAAGAAGAGGGGAGCGATGGCCCTCATGGTTTCGTCCTCCGGTGCAGCGCCACGTCGTCGCCGACGATCCACATCTCGCGTTCACCCGAGGCATCGACGATCGCGTCGATGCTACGCAGATGGCTCACCAGCGGTGCGAGGCTCGTGCGGGCGACGCGTGAGACCTGCCAGCCCTTCCCGTCGAAGCGCCGGACGACTCCGTACTGACCGACGAGCCAGACGTCGTTCGGGGCCCGTCCCCAGAGCCCCTCGGGCTGCCCATATCTCTCGGCCAGCTCGAAGTTCCAAGCATGCGCGCCCGCCACCGTGATCGGGCCGCGCGCGGGATCGAGCTTCGAAGCGTCGTCCGCGATCCATGCGGCGAAGGCCGTGTCGAAGAGGCGAGTCTTGAGCGCGACGATCTGCACGCCGTTCGTCGTCGTCGAGCCCGCGACGACCGCGGTCGCGTCTGCGATCGGCATCGGGACGGTGTCCCAGCTCACGGTCCCGCCAGCGTCGACCCTTCGTCGTGCTGCGAACAGCCGGTCGACGTTCGCGCAGCTCGGTGGCGCGCAGTGCGAGACCTCCGAGCCTCCGAACCACGTGTCCGAAGCCGTTCCCCATACCGCGGAGATGCGGACGTACGCGACGTCGTCTCCGAAGCTGCTCGGCACGTCGACAGGAACGAACGGTGTCGCGCTCGCCGCCGAGTCCGCCGTGAGATGGTAGACGCGATCGGCGAGCACCCAGACATCCGACGGCGAGGTCCCCCACACGCGCTTGATCCTCTGCGACGTGCCGAGCGCCACCTGCTGGAACGTCAGCGCGCCGGAGCTGCCCGTGCCGTGCAGGAGCAGTCCCGCGTCACCGGCGATCCACACGTCGGTTGCGCTCGCTCCCCACACGCCGTGGAGCCCGGCGCTGGCGACGAACGCGATGCTCCACGCCGTCCCGTCCCAGTGGAGCACGTGTCCCGCGGAGCTCACCGCCCACGCATGGCGATCGGGCGCGCTCCACACCGACGTGAGCGCGAAGCGGACGCCGTTCGGATCGGGAAGCACGTCGCCCGGGCTCGAAGGCGGCGCAGCGGGGAGCGTCGTGTAGCACCAGCCGTCGGCACTGCAGGTCGGCAGGGCAGCAGGCCCGCTGTCGCCCGCACCGGCTTCCGCGTTCGCCGATCCCGCATCGGAGGTGTCATTGCTCCCCTCGTCCGCCGGCGCATGCCCGAGCACGACGCCGTCGGCGCACCCGGTCGAGGTCCGAGCGAGGAGCAATCCGACGGCGGCGACCACGAGCACGGCTGTGTTCGATCGACTCACGGGCGCCTCCGGCTCGACGCGGTCCGATGGAGGATGAGGCCCTCGCCGACGATCCAGACGTCGTCGGGCCCGCTGCCCCAGATCGCGAGCAGGTTCGTCGGACTGTCTCCGCTGGGCAGCCCGAGCGTCGCTGGAGCCCAGGCGACTCCGTCGTAGTGGAGGATCGTCCCGCTGTCGCCGGCGGCCCAGATGTCGTTCGGTCCGCTGCCCCAGATCGCGTGGAGATCGCGTGTCGTGCCCGAGGGCACCACGGTCCATTTGGTGGCGCCGCGCGACGTGCGCCGGATCGTTCCGCGGCGGCCGACGGCCCAGACGTCGCTCGGTCCGCTCCCCCACACGGCCTCGAGGTCGTCGCGCGTGTTGCTGTTCTGCGCGAGCCATCGCGCCGGACCGTCGCCGCCGCCCGTCGCGGCGTCGAACGAGAAGGCCTGCCCGTCGTGACCGACCGCCCAGACGAGCTCGGCGCTGGCGGCCCACATGGCCCGGATGGCGGGGGCGCACGGGGCGTTCTCGCTGCATGCCGCGATCGGCGTCCAGGTAGCGGTGCCGCTGCCGTCATCGTCGAGTGTCCAGACGCTGCTCGACGGTCCGAACCGCCTCGAGGCCTCGCCTGCGATCCAGACCCGATCGCCCACGCTCTGTCCGGCCCAGAGCCGTCCGGAGGTCGCTTGTGCGGGCGTCCACGACGAGCCCGGTCGCGGATCGAAGGTGGCGCCGCCGTCGTGAAAGCCGTCCGAGTGCGCCGGGAACGAAGGTCCGAGGATCCAAACGTCCGTCTTGCTCGTCCCCCAGACGGCGACGTGAACGTCGGTCACCGTCTTCGAGTCGATCGCGACGAAGGTCGAGCCGTCGCCACGAAGGATCGTCCCGCGCGAGCCCACTGCCCAGACGTCGTCCGGACCGCTCCCCCAGATCGCGTTCAGCGCGACGAGACGCGAGACGGGGAATGGCGTTGCGCAGAAGTCGACCGAGGTGCAGTCGAGCGCCGTCGCGCAACCGTTCGAGTCGGTGCACCCGTCCGCGCTCGCGTCGGCGGATGCGCTCGCGTCGCGTTGGGGTGGGAGTGGCTGCGTGTTCGGCGGGTCGTCGCTCGCGCCAGTAGGATCGCTCACGGCGCAGGCCGCGAAGGTCGCGGCGCTGCACGCGAGCCATGTCAGCGGCCGGAGCCGCGAGGCGCGAGCGAGACGAGCGGCGTTCATTTGGTCTCGGCCCCGTTGCAGTCGCCCATCACGCATCGGCCGCCGACGCATGGCTGACCGCGACCGACGTCGCACATCGCGCCGCAGGCTCCGCAGTGGCGGGGATCCTTGTTCAGATCGGCCTCGCAGCCGTCGTCGTCGCGCCCGTTGCAGTCCGCGGTGCCCGGCAGACACTCCGACCCGCAGCGACCGTGCGTGCACACGGCCTTCGCGTTCGGAACGTAGGGGCAGACGTATCCACACGCCCCGCAGTTGCGCGGGTCATTCTCCGTGTCGGCGCAGAACGCGTCGCCGAGCGGAGAACGTCCGGGGCAGAGCGTCTGCCCAGGCATGCACTGACACGCGGTCGCTCCGCCCACCGCAAAGCACTTCTGGCCGGGGTCGCATGCATTGCCGCATTTTCCGCAGTTGGCCGTGTCGTGGCGGAGGTCGACCTCGCAGCCGTCGGGATCGAGCGCGAGGTTGCAGTCGGCCCAGAACTCGGATGCGTTCTGCACGCATCGGGGGGCCGTGCACTGGCCCTGAGCGCACCTGAAGGTCATGTGGGGGAAGAGCGCGCCAGCGTCCGTCGGCTGATGTTCGTCGCAGGCGAACCCGCAAGCGCCGCAGTTCGCATCGTCCGACGAGAGGTCGACGCACGAGCCTCCGCAGTCGGTGGTGCCGGGAGGGCAGCCGCATTTGCCACCCCTGCATGCGACGCCGGCCGGACATCGAATCCCGCACGAGCCGCAGTTGTCGGGATCGTCGAGCACGCTCGACTCGCAGCCGTCGTCGGGGATGCCGTTGCAGTCGGCGTGGTGCTCGTTGCAGAAGGCTTGGCACTGGCCCGACGAGCAGGCCATGTGGACGTTGTAGGCGCCCGACGGTCTCCGGCATGCCGCGTTGCAGGCGCCGCAATGATCGACGTCGGCGCTCAGATCCGTTCCACACGCGTATGCCGGCAACGTCCCATCGAGAGCAGGGCACGTCGCCCATGGGGACGGACACGTGGTCGCGACGCAGAGCCCCGCCCCGCTGTCGGCGTCGTGCGTCGCCTCGCCGGCGTCGAGCGGAGCGAAGACCTGCTCCTCCGTCACGCCGGAGCCGATCGTCGCCGAGCTTCGCGTGCATGCGAACATCGCGAACGCAGCGACGCCGCCGACGACGAGGGTGACGCTCAGACCTTTGCGGCCTGCGCCGCGGGCATCGGAGAGGGGCTCCACGAGGTTACTCCGCTAGCTCCGCGTTTCCGCGACGTGCACTAGGCCAAAGGTTTCGGCGAGAGGCATGCAGAGGCAACAATCCCGGGACCCCCGCGAATTGATCGGAAGGCCGGTCGATTTTTTCGCGGTCGCCGGCGGTCGAGCTCGCCCGTGCGCTTGGAGTGCGGCGGCGCACCCTGCCCGGATCGTTCACGAGCCCATCCGGTCATCGCGATGATCGGCTGCATCGTCTGATCTCCCCCTGTTAGGATTCAGGAGCGGCGCAAGGGAGTTGCGCCCTACTGTCGTAACCAGACCATGTCGCGCCGTTGGTCGAGGCGAAGCGTCTCCGTGCTCGCTCTCGGCGGATGTTTCGCGCTCGGGCACGGAAATGCCCGGGCGGACGAGGGCAGGTCACGGCTCGACCTCGACCTCGTCTTCGATGCGCCCCCGGAGTGTCCCTCGCGGGAGGAGGTCGAAGCGCAGCTTCGCGCGCGCGTGCCCGAGCGGTGGCTCTCCGGAGCGGACACGCGACGGTTCGCGATCCGCATCGAGCGCGAGAGTGACGGCGGCTATTCGGGCCAGCTCGACGTTCGAGTCTTCGGACGCGAGCCGAGCCTTCGCGAGATCCGGGCGCCCGCATGTCGAGCAGTGAGCACCTCACTGGTCGTCATCCTCGCGATCGCGCTCGACCCCGACGCGGAGGTCGAGCCCGACCATGGCCGCGAGACCGTGGTCGATCGTCCCGTTCCGCCGCCGGTATCGTCCTCGAGCGACGGTCGAGGAGCGACGACGCTTCGATCGCCTCCCGTGCCGCCACCCACGGCGTCGTGGACGTGGAGCTCGGGGGGCCGAGCGTCTCATCTCCGAATGCCCGCGCCCGCCTGGGGCGGCCGGGTCTTCGCCGAGGTCACACGATCGGCGCCGCATGCGTCGCTCGCCCCGTCGGCCCGGCTTTCGTGGGGATGGTCCGACTTCTCCCTCCAGCCCGAGCGCGCCGGAGAGGCCCTCTTTCGTCTGCGCACGGCGCGGGTGGAGGGATGCGCGCGCGTGACGCTCACGTCGTCCGTCGTCGTCTCGCCGTGCGCAGCGCTCGAGATTGGTACCCTCGCGGTGACCACGCCCGAGCTTCCTCGCGCGGGGCAGGCGAAGACCCGGTGGACGGCGGGCGCGGCGATTGTCCGTGCAGGTTGGTCGCTCTTGCCGTGGCTGGCGATCGAGGTCGAGACAGGGCTTCTCGTGCCCTTCGAGCGCACGCGCTTCGGTCTCGTGGACCCGGCTCGCTTCGTCTACCGAGCGCCGAACGTCCTCTTCGAGGGGGGCCTGGGCGTCAGCCTGAGCGCTCGCATCGAATGAGGGCGCGAGCCCCCGGCGCGTGGCGTCCTGCGAAATCGACCGCCCGAAGTGATCAGATTCCTGTCTCGCGGGATTGTCAGGTTCGGATGTCGGCTCAGCAGAGCATCGCGGGTGCCTTGCCCGGTCCGCTCGCCATGACGGACTGCGCCGTCGCGAGCGAGATGGACGCGCGTCGAAGGGCGCGGATCGAGAGGCTCGTTCGCGAGCATCAACCCTTCGTCTGGAGGAGCGTCCGGCGTCTCGGTGTTCGAGATGCCGACCTCGACGACGCTGTCCAGGAGGTGTTCCTCGCGGTGGCGAAGAACATCGACTCCGTCCAGCTCGAGCGCGAGCGCGGCTATCTGTTCCGTACGTGCGTCTATGTCGCGGCTCACGCGCGGCGGAGCGTGCAGCGACGCCGTGAGGTGATCGACGAAGAGCGGATGAGCGCCGAGATCGACGTGCGCCCGACGCCGGAGCAGGGCGCGGCGACGTCCGAGGCCCGCGCTCGCCTCCAGGCCATCCTCGACGCAATGCCGGAGGACTTCCGAGCCGCGTTCGTTCTGTTCGAGCTCGAGCGCATGACGATGGCCGAGATCGCGGAGACGTTGGGGATCCCACCCGGCACGGTGGCCTCGCGCCTGCGCGCCGCGCGGCAGCTCTTCGTGAGCGCGGTTCGACCCTCGCCGGAGCCGTCTGAGTCGCCTGAGCCGCAGGGCGTTCAGCCCAGCGGAGCCGGACTGCGGAGACCGCACCCGGTCGAGCGTCGAGAAGAGGATGAAGAGCGATGAAGAGGCTACTCGATGAAGCCGACGCGCCGGACCTCGCGGAGCTGCTTCGCTCGGCGGAGCTCGACATCCCCGCTGCGCCCGAGGAGCGTCAGAACCGGATCATCGCTGCCGTCATCGCCGCCCCCACGGTGACGGCGCTGCCCGCGGCGGCGAGCCGGCTCGACGTGATCCTCCGGGGCGCGAAGTGGGGCGCGCCGCTGCTCGGCATCGCGCTCACCGCAGTGATCGCGACGTCGACGGGCAGCTCGACGGATCCTGCGGTCGCGCGCACCTCCACCACGACCGCGGAGGTGTCGCCGGTTCCGAGCGTGCACGAGCCGCTCACGGCGACCGCGGCGATCACGACGGTCGAGCAGGCCGTGCGCGTCGAAGACCTGCCGAGCGCCCGCGCGGAGGACAAGGCCGTCGCGCCTTCACGCATCGAAGGTGTTGCCGCTCGTGCGATGGCCCCGGCGATCGGCAGGGCTGCGCCGACGCCGGTGTCGAGCATCGACGTCGAGCTCGGGATGATCGACGCGGCTCGTGGTGCGCTCGCGGCGGGTCGTCCTGCCGAGACGCTCGCGCGGGTGGACGGCTATCGGAGCGCGTTCTCGGGTCCGCACTTCGCCGATGAGGCCGACGCGCTCGAGGTTCAAGCGCTCGCAGCGCTCGGGCGCATCGACGAGGCCCGCAGCAAGGCGGAGGTCTTCCTCGCCGCTCGCGGGCAGTCTCCAGCCGCGCGTCGTGTTCGCTCGAGCGTCGGCATCAAGGAGTGACCGCGCCTGCTCCCGCCGAGGTAGCTCGCGCGTGTCCGCCCCGACGCGCTCAGCGATAGGGTTGGGTGGCTCGGCCGAGCGCGATCGCGACGACGTGTGCGAGGACGTCGAGCGCACCGGACGAAGACGTCGCGAGGTGCGTCGGGCTCGCCGCGACGACCGTCGTGCTCGCGCGGACGGCAAGGAGGCGCGCATCGAACGCGGCGGAAGGCGTGCGTGCGCGCAGCGTGTCGATGAGCACCTCGAAGTTCTGCATCCTCGAGATCCGCATGCCTTCGGCGAGCCCGTCGTACCGCAGCTCCGTCGATGCGAGCAGCCATGGCGGCGCGTCGCTGCGAAACACGTAGAGGACAGACTCACGCTCGCTGGTCACGCGCCGCGACTCGGTCGTCGTCGTCTTCGTCATGAGGAGGCCGCCGGTGAGCGCGCCTCGGCCGAGGCTGATCCTCCGCTGGCGATCGACCACCGTGTCCTCGGTGCGCGTGACGTGGTTCGCGCGGATGAGGGCGAAGACGTCGGCGAGGGGAAGTCGCCGCTCTTCTCCGTGACCGATCCCGACGAAATCGCCGGCGTCGAAGCGGAACGCTCGCGGCCGGAACATGTCGTCGCTCGATACGACCGCGTCGAGCTCGCACGTCACCGCGTCGTGTCCGCGTGACCGTAGCTTGTCGAGCACGCGCAGCGCGCGCGCGCGGTCCTCGGAGCGGAGGACGATCACGGGCATCGGTGCGCGTAGCATCACCGCCGTCTCGTAGGTGGTGAGGCCGAGGTCCTCCGCAAGCCGGGGGGCCTCCTCCTCGACGCTCCGCCCGAGGGCGACGATCGCGACGATCTGCACGCTCCAATCGTAATACCGGATCCGGCAGCGCGAAGGGGCCATCATGGCTGCACGCGCGGCTCCGAGGGATTCGGCGCCTCGTCGTTCCCGGCGCCGCGATCGAACCAGTGCGCCGAGTCGCCGTCCTCTTTTCGCCGCCGCGGTGGAGATGACGCGGGCGGCGCGAGGCGAGCTCGCAAGGTCCACAGCGCTGGAGCTGCAGCTCCAACGCGCAGCGCCTCAGCGCACGCTGCAATCGTGCTCGCCTGCGATGATCGCACGGCGGCGGCAGACGATTTGGACGGTTCCGACTCCGTCAATCTCGAGGTCGGTCCGGTACTCGAGGACGGTGCGTTGCCCCGTCACTCGCGTCACGCGGCAGCGGTCGTCGCAGCCCGCGTGCCGTCGTGCGAGCGCATTCGTGCGCTCTTGCAGCGCGGAGTCGTCCGCCATCACGTTGGTGTAGACGGCGAGGGCGGCGAGCCCGCACACGACCCAGCTCAGCGCCGAGACCATGCGGGAGAAGAGCGGCTTCGGTTGCCGCCATGGCTCGCCTGGCATGCTCCATTGAACGTTCATATCAACACCACCGTCCGTTCCGGCATGGGCTCGGTCGCGGGACCGAGGCGTCGCGCACCCTCGTGACGGAGACGACCGGAGGTCACCTGGAGTGTCGCGTCGGGAAAGACCGCTCTGACGAGCGGTGCGAGCAGATGGCTCTCGACGAAAGCGTTGCCCGGACAGCCCGCGTACGTGCCGCCGAGATGCAGATGAACGCGCGCGGGGGTCGCTTCGACGACGTGCAGCGTCCCGCCGTCGATCGTGATCAGAGGCACCGCGATCTTCGTCAGGAGCTCTACGAGCGCATCGGCCTGATCCATCGAGAGCGGACCCTACCAGGGCCTAGATGATAATGAAAGTCGTTTTCAATAAGGCCGCGCGCATGCAGCTCGCGAGATCGTTGCGACGATCAGGCCGCGCGGAGGGTCAGCACCACGACTGCAGGCGCGACGCCGAGGCGGATCGGCGGCCCCGTCGTGCCAAGGCCGGGATGGACGTAGAGCGTCGAGTCGCCGTCTTTGTAGACGCCGATGTGGAAGTGATGTGCGAGCTTCGACGCGTTGATCCAGCGGGCGAGGAACGGCATCGCGATCTGTCCGCCGTGGGTGTGGCCGCTGAGGACGAGGTCCACGCCGTGCTTCGCGATCTGCGGGAACTTGTCGGGATCGTGCGCGAGCATCACGGTCGCGACGTTCTTGGGCTGCTCTGCGAGGGCGAGATCGACGTCCGCGCGACGCGTCCAGGTGTCGTCGATCGCCGTGATGTAGAGCTGCGCGCCGTCGCGCTCGACGACCACGCCTTCGTTGCGGAGGACCTTCGGTCCGCGCTCGCGAATGAGCGAGATGAGCGGCTCTCCCTCGCCGAAGTAGTCGTGGTTGCCCATGGCGCAGAAGACGCCGTCCTTGGCGCGGAGCTCGCCGATCAGATCGGCGATGTCTTGGTGGAACGCGACGCCGCTCGTCACCAGATCCCCGGTCACGGCGACCGCGTCCGGTCTCTCGGCGTTGGCGCGATCGATCCAGCGCTTTCCCCACCACGAAGGCGTGAGCGCGCCGATGTGGAGATCGGACAGGTGGACGATGCGATAGCCGTCGAGGCGCGCATCGAGCCCTCGGATGGGCACCTCGACGCGGCGGGTGACGAAGAACCAGCGCCGGATCGTCACGCCGTAGAAGCACACGACGAGACCCGCCGCGTAGGTCCACATGAAGAAGCCGGCGGACGGCCCGATCGGGGCGCCTCGGATCGCGTCGACGATGGGCTCGCCGATCAGATAGACGATCGACGGCACCGCGCAGAAGATGCAGGCCGACCAGTGCACGTAGTACGGCACGTCGAAGAGGAACGTCGGGGCGAACGGACGCGGTTCGTCGTTCGCGATTCGCTCCGCGCGTCCGAGGAAGAGGTAGACGCCGAGCGCGCCGAGGGCGATCGCGAGAGGCCACGCCGCAAGCTCGGGCACACCGACTCGACGGCCGAGCTCCGCGGCCCCGACCACGAACGGCAGATGGCAGAGCGCCGTGATGCCGAGGAGGATGCGCCGGAAGCGGGACATTCGCGGGCGCTTGCCGATCGCCTTCGCGGCCGCGTGGGGTGGAGGCACGCTGCTCAGCCTCGGCCGGCCTTGTTCTTCCGGTGGGGCGGACTCGTCCGCGAGGGAGGGAGCAGACGACGGGGAGGATGCAGACATGAGCGGAACGTCGAGCCTCGGCGCCTTCGGCACCGGCCCTTTTCCTACTACGCGATCCGGCCTTCGACCACCGCTCCGTCGTCGCCGATGGCGCGAACGCTGCGCGGACCGGCGGCGACCGCGACCACGCTCGAACCGATGCCGATGTCGCCGCTCATCCGGAGCCAGTGGCTCGAGCCGTTGACCGTGGAGCGGCGGACCAGGCGTGCTTGGGCGGAGCCTGCCCAGACCTGACCGTCGTCGGAAATGGCGAGGCTCAGGAGGTCGCGTGTCGTCTGCACCGCCTCCAGCTGCGCATCGAGCTTCGGTCCGAGCGATAGCGCATGCCCGCCGACGCCGACGGTGACGGTGCCGCCTTCGGGCAGCGGCGCGATCGCGAGCAGGTGCCCGGTGCAGACCGAGGCGACGAACTCGACGACGCCGAGCTCGACGCGCACGACGGCGCCCCAATCGCCACACGCAACGAGCTCTCCGCTCGTCATGCGAGCGACGCCGTGCAGGCGCGCGCAGCTCATCGCGTCGCCGACGACGGTGATGCGATCGCCGTTGAACTGCGTCACGACACCGGCGGTGTTCCCTGGAAATGAGCGCGTTGCCGTGCCGCGATACGGGCGCTCACCGACGAGCGTGGTCACGCCGTTGTCCTCGACGAGCGCGCCGAGGAACGTGATCTCGGGATCGGGGACGCGCCAGATCGTCGTTCCGCCGCCGAGGACGTGACGCGCGACGAAGCCGCGCTCGCCGAAGAGGAGGAGGCTGCCGTCGCGCATCCAGCGGAGCCCGCGGAGCCCGCTCTGGGGGACGTGGGGCGGGAGCGAGACGGGGATCCACGAGCCTCGCTCCCACCGCATGAGACCGGTGGTCGCGAGGGCGATCGCGGCCTCGGCCGTCCTGGTGAAGGCGACGCTCCGGATCGATTTGCTCGCGATCGGAGGCGTGAGCAGCGTCCAGCTCCACGCGGCAGGCTTCGAGGCATGCGCTTCAGGGACGCGATCCCCATGCGCGCCAGGCTGAGGGCTCGCCGCCTCGAGCCGAGGGGTGGACGGCTTCGCGACGAACGGCACCTGGTTCTCGCTTCGCACGCGCACGCCGGACCCGGCGGCCGGCGGCTGCGAGTCACTCGCTCGCGCGGTCACCTCGTAGGGTGACACTTGGCCGTGCAGCGGAGCCTTGTACTCTTCCGTCGCCGCGCGGAGCGACGGCTCGAGCGCGTTCCAGAAATCCATCACCCCTTCGTGGCGCGCGGCAGGATCCGCAGCGAGCGCGCGGGAGAGCTCCCGATCGAGCGCTTCGAGGATGGCCGTCGACGTCGCGAGCTCGGGGGCGAGGTAGCTCTTCGCCTTCATCAACGACGGTCTCGGGCCGGTGAGGATCCGCGTGACGATGAGGAGCGGGTTCTCTCCGTCGTTGAACGGGAACGCCGGCTTCGTGGTGAGCATCTCGAAGACGACGGCAGCGAGCGAGAAGATGTCCGTCCGCGGAGAGACGCGCTTGTTGCCCTGCTCGTACTGCTCGGGCGGCGCATAGCCGAGCGAGGCGCCGGCGAGCGCGGCCGTCCTCTGGAGGTTCACGTCGACGAGCTTCACGAGCCCGAAGTCGGTGACCTTCGCGACCTCCGTTCCGGCTTCGTTCGCGAGGAGGATGTTCGACGGCTTGAGGTCGCGGTGGACGACCTTCTGCGTGTGGACGACGTCGAGCGCCTGGCAGATCTGTCGGACGAGGCGACGGACGCGCTCCGCTGCGAAGCCACGGCCCGTCTTGCGCTGCAGGGCGAGCTCCTTCTCGAGCGTCGTACCGTCGACGAACTCGAGGACGGTGAAGGGCAGCGTGATCGGGTCGGCGCCGTAGGGCGAGGGCACCTGCGCGACGGCGTGATCGTAGAAACGGACGATGTACGGGTTCGGCCTGCCCTGCATCGAGAGCATCCGCAGGACCTCCGCTTCGCGCTGGAACCGGCGGAGCGCCTCCGTCGCGATCACGTCGGGGCGGAGCACTTTGACGATGACGACGTGCCCGGACGGATCGTCCCAGTTCGCGCGGAAGACCCACCCCTGTCCGCCCTCGCCGATGCACTCGCGCACGTAGTAGGCGGTGTTCCCGGCTCCGCGCAGCACCCTGCCGACGAGCGAGTCGCGCAGGGAAATGAGACGCGGGTCCGGCGACGGATGCATCGTGGCGAGAGAATACGCGGCTGGCCGGTCACGGCCAACCCGGGTTTTTCCCGCTACTTCTCCACGAGGGAGTCATCCGCCGCGGACCCGCAATCAGGCCGCGCGCGAGCTTACTCGCGACTGCGAGCGCCTGCGACCTTCAGGACTCGAGCATCTTCACGAGCGTGTCCTTGTTGGTCACGCCGACATGCTGAGCCTTCTTCTCGCCGCCCTTGAAGACGATGACGGTCGGGACACCGCGAACGCCGTACTTGCGCGTGACCTCGGGCGCATCGTCGATGTCGAGCTTGCCGATCTTGTACTTTCCAGCGAACTCGTCCGCGAGACCCTCGACGATGGGCGCGAGGACCTTGCACGGGCCACACCAGGTGGCCGTGAAGTCGACGAGGACGGGCACGTTCGACTTGAGGACTTCAGCCTCGAAGTTGGCGTCGGTGAGCTCGATGACGTTCTTGCCGGCCATGGCGGCCTCCTATGCTTTCTGGGGGCGGACGGCGTTCGACACCGTCCAACGAATTCGGATGGCAGCTCGGGCCTCGTGGTTGCGAAACCCGGACCCGAAAAAGGACCCGTAGGGTAGGGAATCTCAGCGTCGAAATCCACCGATCCGGCCGAGCTCGCGGTCTCCCGGTCCCGCGGTCTCCCGGTCTCACGCTCCGCCGGCCGCCCGCCCGCTCAATGCGACGGGCGCGGGGCGGGGATCGTCTCGCCCGGCTCCGCCTTCGGGGCCTGCGGCGCCGGTGCGTCGAGGCGCTCGTCGCGGTCTTGGGATCCGCGGCGGGCCGTGAACCGCAGCACGCGCTCGAGCGTCGCGGCCAAGGTGTCGGCGGAGGCCCCGGCGGTGACACGGATGCGCGTGCCCTCGCGCTTGACCTCGACCGAGTCGAGGAGCGGGCCAAGGCCGACCATGCGAAGAGAGAGCTCCTTCGACCAGGCGAAGCGCTTCTCGAGGATGAGCTTCTCGACCGCGGCGCAGCCCTCTTCCGTGTCGCAGACGAGCTCGACCGCGGCGTCGATCGACTGGCCGCTGCCGCCTGCGCGGAGCGCGACTCCGACGCTCGAGACGCCGAGCACCCCGGCCATGACGTGTTGCGAGCCGTCCTGCGCGCCATCAGCCGACAGCTCGGCACCCATCTCGCTCTTCAGGCGATCGCGGAGCGAGCGCGGGAGGAGAGCCGAGACGAGGACGGTGGGCGCGTGCCAGCCGTCGCGACTCGTGAGCGAGGAGCGCATCGCGACGTGCGCCTGCGCCTCGCGCGCGCCGGGCTTCTTGCGGTCGGCGGCGGCCAACATCGCGTCGAACCAGGCGCCGCGACCGACGACGAGGAGGCCGCCGCGACCGTAAGCGAGGCGCGGGCGCGCGGTCTCCTGCGCGGCCGAATCTTCCACGACGACGAAGCTGCCGACGTCCTTCGTCTCGACCTTGCCGCCGCGCTGGCCGGCGAGGCTCTCGGTGCACTTGGAGAGCTCGGCGCGCGTGACGGTGACACGTGCGGCCATCCCGAGCTCGCCCTTGTCGCCTTCCTCGGGGACCGCGACCGCGAGCTGCTCGACGCGCGAGAGGGGATCGAACCCGCACGCGTCGGCGAGCTTCCCGATGCCCAGTGCCCGCGTCCCGAGCAAAGGCACGTCGGCCTTCGCGGCCTGTGCCGGCGAGTCCTTTCCGAAGAGCACCTCGTAGAGCGGAGAGCGACGGAGCTCGGCGAGGTTCACGGTGGCGACGAGGAAGGAGTCGCGAGGGACCGCTTCGAAGGGATCCCCGGTCGCCCTGGTCGTACGCGCGCCGCCGAAGACCAAGAACGCGGCTACGGCACCGACGACGCCGAGGATGACGACGCGAGCGCGCTGCGAAAGAGCTCCGATCACGGCGGCAGTGTATCGCCCGACGGTCGCTCGAGCCTACTTTGGCCGTGATCGGTTGGAGTGACCGAAGCTGACCACGGCCGTGTTGGTTCTCAGGATCGGCGCAACGAGTTGCGCCTTGGGGGAGCAAACTCTTGACCGAATCGGGATGAGGGGGCTACCGGGCGATCGATGATGGCGGCTCGTTCGATCCAAGCCCTGCTCCTCGTCCTCGCGGCGGTGGCCGGGTGCGAGGATCCGCCTCGCGCCGCGCCGGTCGTCGACGCAAGCTCGAGCGCACATGCGGAGCCGCCGCCGCCGCCGCGCGAAGGCTGTGCTCGTGTCGGCATCATCGACGGGATCGAGGCCGAGCCGTCCTGCGTGGTGAAGCGCGCGAACGAGGACGCGATGCGCGCCGTGCTGAAGGATCTCTCGATCACGCTCACCCCCGAGCCGCCCGAGGTCGTCGGTGGCGGCATGGCGCTCCTGAACCTCGCGATCAAGAACACCGGCTCGTCGGAGGTGACGCTCTACTTGGAGGCGCGACCTCGCCCGACGGGGCCGCGCACCGACTGGTCGAGGGTCGCCGGGGTTCCCGAGCCGCACCCGAGCGCCTCCGAGGTCCCGCGGCTGCTCTTTCCGCTGACGACGACGGACAACCGCGATCGCGACGTCGACGCGGTGCCGACGATCGCGGGCTCGGCCGTCGTGCCGGCACCGCCGACGATCCTCGCCCTCCGCATTCGCCCGGGCGGGAAGGTCACGCGCGTCATCTCGTGGTGGGCGCTCCGCATCCCGGCGCCCGCCAAGCCCGTGACCAATGACGCCGGGCATCGCTACGTCCCGAAGACGACCGCGATCAGCCTGGTCCCGGGTGAGTACAACGTGACGGTGGAGCTGCCGTTCCACGGCCTCGGCCGTGAGGAGCGAAAGGTCTCGACACGCGTGCAGGTTACACGCACGCCGCTGCCGGACGGCGGGCTCCGGCGCTATTACTGATCGCTCGAACGCATCTCCCGAACGAGATTCGTTCTCAGCCGCCTTCGGGCCGCTTCGCCGGCGCGACGACCTCCGGCAGGTCGGGCTCGATCCGCCACGCCTCGCCCTCGCGCGTGCACTTCACCGTCGCACGCTGGTCGGGGCCGTCGCCCTTCACCTCGACCCAGGCATCGTCGCCCTCGATCCTCGCGGTCATCGCCTTCGGGCGGAACCGCAGGCCGAAGCGGCCCTCGGCGAGCATCTGGTGCGGCTCGTAGCGTCGGCCCTGGCCGCGGCTCGCGCGGTCCGCGCGGTCCTTCAGGTTGGCGCGCGCGCGCGGTCCGAGCAGCTCGTACGCCTCCTTCATCGCGCGGCCGTCCTCGGCGGCGCTCTCCATCCTCTCGAGCCAGAGACGCACGACGCCCTCCGGCGTCGCATCGGGCGCCGCGCGCGAGCATCCGCTCGCGCCGACGACGAGGAGCGCCGACGAGACGAGCGCGAAGAAGAAAAGGGCGAGCGCGGAGCGTCGTTTCACGGCCGGTGCTCTCATGTCTCGAGAGTCGAGCACGCGAGGCTGCCGAGGCCCATCTGCTCGCGGACCTCTTTCATCGTCGCCTGCGCGATTCGGCGTGCCTTCGCCGCGCCGTCGCCGAGCGCCTCGCGGACCAGAGGCAGCGAGAGCGCCTCGCGCTTCTGTCGGAGCGGGACGAGCTCGCGGTTGAAGTTCTCGTGGAGCACCTTCTTGCAGTCGACGCAGCCCCACGTTGCTCCGGTGCAGTTCGCGACGACCTCGTCCTGCGTCTCCTTCGGCGAGACCGCCTTGTGCATCGTGAAGATGTTGCAGATCTCGGGGCGACCGGGATCGCTCCGCCTGAGGCGCTGCGGATCGGTGAAGGCGGTGCGGAGCTTCCCCCAGAACGACTCCTCCGGCTCGAAGAGCGAGATCGTGTTGCCCTTCGACTTCGACATCTTCGAGTCGCCGTCGAGGCCCATGATGCGCGGGGTGTTCGAGAGGCGCGGCTTCGGCTCCGGGAAGACGTCTCCGAAGCGATGATTGAAGCGGCGCGCGGTCTCGCGTGCGAGCTCGAGATGCTGGATCTGGTCCTCGCCGACCGGCACGACCGTCGCCTTGTGGAGGAGGATGTCCGCGCTCATCAGCACGGGGTACGTGAAGAGGGCGGATGAGACGAAGTCCTTGCCCTCGCCCTTCTCCTTGAACTGGGTCATCCGGTGGAGGTCGCCCATCGGTGTGACGCTCGAGAGGTACCAGGCGAGCTCGGTGTGCTCGCGGACGTCGCTCTGGACGAAGAGGACCGTCTTCTCCGGGTCGACGCCGCAGGCGATGAGATCGATCGCGAAGCCGTCGATGCGCTGGCGGAGCTCCTTGGCCTCGTACGGCACCGTGATCGCGTGGGCGTCCACGATGCAGAACATCGTGTCCTCCCGGTTCTCCTCGATCTGCTGGCGCCAGGTCCGCACCGCGCCGAGGTAGTTCCCGATGTGGAGCTCCCCCGAGGGCTGGATGCCGGAGAACACCCGCGCCCGCGTCGTCGCGGTGGGGCTGGCGGTGGATGCGAGAGGACTCTGCTGGCTCACGGGCGGCGAGTCTAGCGCGCGTGGGTCGGCACTTGGCAAACGCTGCCGTGCGGCTGCGGGGCGAGCGCGCGCCGCCCAAAGTTCGCTTGTCGAAAAGTGGCGCTCTCGGGACGCGATTGGCGACGATCCGTTTTGTGAAGCGCGACGAAGGCGTACGGCTTTCGTGGCAGGGGAAGACGTGTGTCTTCGATCCGGCCACGACGGAAGAGCTCCGGAAGGTCCTGGTTGCCCAGGACGGGAAGGGAAGGCTCTACCTTGGAGACAACCGGGCCGCGCTCGCGTCGATGACGTCGACCGAGCTCAACGGTCGCGTGTCGCTAGCGTATCTCGACCCGCCGTTCCTCACGAACCGCGCCTTCGAGGCGATCGAGCAGAGCGCACCGGAGTCGGGTAAGCGCGTCGTTCGTTCCGGTCCGTTGAAGGCGCGTCCGAAGAAGTTCGCCTTCGACGATCGCTGGGCGAGCCGCGGCGAGTACCTGGAGGCGCTCGGGCAGCGTCTCGTCCTCGTGCGGGAGCTGCTGGCTCCGCACGGCTCCGTCGTCATCCACGTCGATCCGAAGACGAGCCACTACGTGAAGGTGCTCTGCGACGAGATCTTCGGCGACGACGCGTTCGCGAGCGAGATCATCTGGCGCTACCGGCGCTGGCCGAGCAAGACGCCGAACTTCCAGCGCGTGCACGACGTGCTCCTCCGCTACCGCAAGGATCCGAAGGCGGCGCCCCGGTGGAACCAGCCGTACGAGCCGCTCGCGGCCTCGACGCTGGCGACCTGGGGCACGAAGAAGCAACGCGCGGTCTTCGAGGACGACGGCCGGCGGGCGCGCTCGTCGAGGACGGAAGAAGCGACGAAGGGCGTCCCGATGGGCGACGTCTGGGAGATCGGCGTCCTCGCGCCCATCTCGAAGGAGCGGACCGGCTACCCGTCGCAGAAGCCGGAGGCCCTGCTCGAGCGGCTCGTGAGCGCGCTCTCCGATCCCGGCGACATCGTCCTCGATCCCTACGCCGGGAGCGGAACGACGCTCGCCGTCGCGGCCAGGCTCGGCCGTTCGTTCGTGGGATGCGATGCGAGCGACGTCGCCTTCGAGATCGCCGAAAAGCGCCTCGCGACCGCGGGGATCTGCTTCGAAGCCGCCGAGGAGCTGGCTGCTCCCGCCTCCGCGAAGGGCCTCCGCCGCTCTGCGTAGCTCGGTTCGACGCCTCGCGCTCCGCGGATGCTCCGCAGAAGCTCGGCCGATCCCCGAGCCGGCGCGGGTGGCCAGTCGCGACGACACATCCCGTCGCGCTCGCCGGCCTCGTGAGTCAGCTTGCCCCAGATCGGCCCAGCCGCGTACGCTCGGAGACTCCTCGCGCGCATGAACAACCTCACCAATCGCCAGGCTCTCGCCCTCGCTGCGGTCGTCGTCGCGGCAGGCATCGCCTACTTCCTCGTCAAGGACAAGGATCCGACCATTGCCACGCAGGTCGCGGCGATCGTCGCGATCGTAGGCGGCCTTGCCGTCTTCTTCGCCAGCTCGGGAGGGGCGACGCAGGACGTCGGCGCGGTGGTGGACGGGCTCCGCCGGGCGCGGCGCGGGGACCGGCCGTCGCCGCCGATCGGAGCGACGCCCGAGCTCGCCCGCGCCTTCGACGACCTCGCGCGCATCGCCGAGGAGGAGGAGAAGCGCTCGCGCGACGCGAAGGACGCGCAGGAGCAGTTCGAGGCCCTCGCGAAGAAGCTGCAGGACGGCGTCCAGATGCAGGTCTCGGCCGCCGACGACACGTCGCGGCTCGTGAAGGACATCGCCGGCGCGATGCGCGCGTTCTCCTCGAGCGTCGAGTCGCTGACCCAGAACGCCGAGGAGTCGAGCTCGTCGATCCTGGAGATGACCGCCACGAGCTCCGAGGTCGCCGACAACCTCGGCGAGCTGGCCAACAGCGTCCGCGAGACCGTGAGCTCGATCGAGGAGATGGCGTACTCGATCAGGGAGGTCGCCAAGAACGTCGACGCGCTCTCGCTCACCGCCGAGGAGACGAGCTCCTCGATGAACGAGATGGACGTCTCGATCGACCAGGTGCAGTCGAACGCGAACGAGACCGCGCGCCTCTCCGAGGAGGTCTCGCTCGACGCCGAGAAGGGCGCCGAGGCCATCCTCAAGACGATCAGCGAGATCTATCGCATCAAGGAGAGCTCGCAGGAGGCGGTCGCCGCGATCAGCGCGCTCGGCTCCCGCATCGACGCCATCGGCCAGATCGTCAACGTCATCGATGATGTCGCCGAGCAGACGAACCTCCTCGCCCTCAACGCGGCGATCATCGCGGCGCAGGCGGGCGAGCAGGGCAAGGGCTTCGCCGTCGTCGCCGACGAGATCAAGGACCTCGCCGAGCGCGCCGGCGCGAGCACGCGCGAGATCACCGACCTCATCAAGACGGTGCAGGGCGAGAGCAAGAACGCCATCACCGCCGTCGAGCGTGGCGCTCACAACGTCGATCGCGGCGTCGAGGTCTCGAACGAGGCCGAGCGCGCCTTGAAGAAGATCCTCGAGTCGAGCACGAAGTCGACCAACATGGTCCGGGCGATCGCCCGCGCCACCGTCGAGCAGGCGAAGGGCTCGAAGCAGGTCACCGACGCCATCGGCCGCATCGCCGAGACGGTGCAGCAGATCGCGGCCGCGACGGCGCAGCAGGCGCGCGGCTCGGAGCTCATCATGAAGAGCGCGGAGAAGATGCGCCTCATCACCCAGCACGTCGAGCGGAGCGCGAACGAGCAGGCGAAGGGCGGCCGTCAGATCACGAGCGCGATCGAGAACATCTCGGGGATGGTCAACGACCTGAACCACGGCCACAAGTCCCAGGCCGACGGGGCGCGCCAGCTCACGATGATGATCTCGCGCGTCGAGGACAGCGCGCGCGCGCAGGAGACGGCGCTCCGCCAGCTCACGAGCGCGCTCGGCTCCGTCCGTCTCCGCTGACGCGAGCGCGGCTCACGACAGGCTGCGCTTCAGCGCGGTGTGGTCGCGAGGCGTGTGCAGGTCTCGCGATCCAGGATGATGCGCGCGCCGGGGCCGTTCGGATTGATCACGATCCCTTGCAACTTCAAGGAATCGAGGTTCGCGAGGAGCTCGCGACCCGTCATCGAGCGGAGCATCCTGCCCGGGTCGTAACCGCCGGTTGCGGCGAAGAAGGCACCGCGATCGAGAGATCGGCGGGCGTCGAATGACCTTGGGCGAGGGCCTGCAGCAGAGGAAGGACCGTATCCGCAGCTCGGCTTGCCATGAGCAAGTGCGAGGCTACGCGGACCGAGGGCGCCGCTGCCCAGACACGTGAACGTCGAGCCGATGTTGCGTCGACTCGACGTTCGACCCGTGACGACCGCTACGGGCTCCTACTTGACGCCCGGCGGAGGAACCGGGGCCTCCTTGTCGCTCTGGATGCAGGAGGAGAGGTCGAAGAGCATGAACTCGAGGGCCTTCTCCTGCGCAGACAGATCGCCCGGCTTGCACGACGACGGGAACGACCGATTGTTGATGCGGGCGTCGGCCGACACGTGGAAGTCACTGAAGACCACGCGGCCGCACTGCTCTGCCTCGGGCGTCCCGATCGGCGTGTTGAACGTGATGTGCAGCGGGACGGTCTTGTTGTTCACCAGCGCGCTCGTGGTCATCCACGTCGTCGACGGGGGATCGTTCGCCGCCTCGAGGTCGCTGCGGGACTCGATGATCTGGAGCTGGCCGCGCGTGGTCGACGCGTTGACGTTCACGAGCCACTCGGCGAATGCCGCGCCCTTCGGGAAGGTCTCGTTGATGTCGCCTCGAATCGAGCCGTTGTTGCCTCCGGCCTCGGGCGTCCACGAACCGGTCGAGGGGAACGGAGCTGCCCCGCGGTGCAGCCAGGCGTAGCCGTAGTGCGTGGTGAACGCGCGTCCGCCCGCGCTGGTGTACGCGACGAGGTTCTGGTCCTGCTGGTCCGGCTTGTTGATCTCGCTCCCCTCACACGGAAGGAAGAGGAGATCGTACTTCATCATCTTGGTCAGGTCGTTCCACAGCGTGGCGGCCGACGGCGCCGAGGGGGACATGTCGACGCCGTTCGAGCGGTAGAAGTGCACGCGACCGTCGCCGGTCTCGCTCGTGAACTCGGCCTCGTCGATGCCCATCTTGGTGAGGAGGCACTCGAACGGGTCTGCCTGACCGGAGGCGATCGCCATCTGGGGCAGGTCACCCTCCTGCTTGTTGCGGGGCATGCGGATGGTCTCGTCGGCGAGCGTCGTGTCGACACACTCGGGGACGTTCGGGACGACCAGCTGCCTGCGCCATTTGCCGATCTGGACGACGAGCGGGATGTCGGCGCCGACGGGGACGTTTTCGAGCTTGAAGCGACCGGCGGCGTCCGTCAGCGCCGTGACCAGCGGCGAGCCCGAGACGTCTCCGCAACGCTCGCACGACGCACCGGTCTTGATCGGCGCGACCGCCGCGTTGGGGACGTACACGAGGGCGTTGTAGAGAGGGACCTTCCCCGCGGGATCTTTGACGACGCCGCTCAGCGTCGTCGTCTTGCCGCCTCCGCACTCCTTCTGTCGGAGACAGAGGTTGGTGCAGGGCTTTGCGTCGGTGTCGATGCCACCGTCGTCGCCGCCGAACGTGCCCGGCGACTTCGAGCCGTCGCCGCTCTTCGGACCGCCGTCCGCCGGAGCGTCCGACCCGCAGGCGTTCGCGGCGATCGCGACCACGCACGACACGACGCTGAAAATGGATGCGCGCAGCAGCTTCATGGGAGCTCCTCTCTCGCTCCTCCGCCATCGGTGTGCGAGGCGTGAGCTTCCACCGGAGTATACATGCATGATTGCCGGCATGCAGCGCGGCATCCGAAGCACGGTGCGCGATTCGACGACATGCGCGACGGGCCTGCGCCACCGGTGCCGCTGTCTCGAGCCGCGAATATGGTGACTTCGACCGCTTAAACCCGAATACGAGCGTCCACCTGACGACGACTCCTCGGACGCACGAGCGCCTATCCCGTTACGTCTCGCGGCCCGCTTACTCGCCGTCACGGCTGCATGTTTTGGGCAATGGCAGCATGTCAGTCGCGTGAAGGAAGTGAGCCCACACCGCGCGACTCTCCTGTCGCGAGGCGCTGGTCTTGCGCGAGCGGCACGATCTCACGCTCGATGTCGCGAGCTGCAATCGATAGGTATTTTCCGTTGCTCCCGCCGTGCCGGGCCGAGCGGTCACCCGAGGACGCGCTGGCGTCTTCCGCGAATGGCGGCGTCGCGCGGAGTCCGTGCTTCCAGAGGACGCGGTAGAACTGTTTGCAGGCGAGCGCGCCGCGTTCTCTCTCGAGCGTCAGCGGTTCGCGGGCGTGGTGAGGCCCCATGCGGCGACGGCGATCGACGCCCAGCCGACCAGGAACGCGAGCCCGCCGAAGGGCGTCACGGCGCCGAGCGCGCGGACTCCGGTGAGCGTCATCACGTAGAGGCTTCCGGAGAAGAGGACGGTGCCGAGCACGAAGCCGACGGCAGCGACGACCACCGCGACCGACGACGAGCGCGTGGCCAGGAACGCGACCGCCGCGAGCGCGAGCGCGTGCACGAGGTGATAGTGGGCCGCCGTGCTCCACCATTCCAGGCGTAGCGCGCCGTCGGGGAGGGGACCGAGCCGCGCCTTCAGGCCATGCGCTCCGAATGCGCCGAGCGCAACAGCAAGGAAGCCCAGGATTCCGGCGCCGAGCAGCGCGAGTCGCTCCATGCCCGGCACGATGGGCGCGCCGGAGGTGTTTGACAAGTGCTCATCGTTCCAAGAGCACGCCTACGCAGAGCTTCGTCCGCATCCATCGAGCCCCGGCCTCAGCGGAAGGCCGAAGAACGAGCGCGCTGTGGCCGTCGTGTGGGCGGCCAGGTCCTCGAACGACTCGCCGCGAGCCTCGGCGACGGCGCGCGCCACGTGGGCGACGAAGGCGGGCTCGTTCCGGCCGCTCTTCGGCTTCGGGCTCATGTCGCGCGGGAGGATGTACGGGCAGTCGGTCTCCACCATGATGCGTCCGCGCGGAACGAGACGGACGAGCTCGCGTAGGTGCTGGCCGCGGCGCTCGTCGCAGAGCCACCCCGTGAAACCGATGTGGAGATCCATCGCGAGGTAGCGCTCGAGGGTCTTCCGGTCGCCGGTGAAGCAGTGGACGAGTCCACCCGCGAGCTTCGGCCGCCAGCGCTCGAGGATCTTCGTGAAGTCCTCGTGCGCGTCGCGCTCGTGAAGATAGACGGGCTTGCTCGTGCCGGAGGCGATCTCGAGCTGCGCCTCGAACGCACGCCGCTGGGCGTCACGAGGGGAGAAGTCTCGGTTGTAGTCGAGCCCGCACTCGCCGATGGCGACGACGAGGTCCTTGTGCGCGAGATCGGCGACCTCGACGAGCGCCTGCGAAGAGGCCTGGCTCGCGTGATGCGGGTGGATCCCGGAGGTCGCCACGAGCTCGAGCGGCGTGAGCTTCGCGTTTCGCGCGGAACGGTGATCGCTCGCCATCTCCCAGCCGCGGTGCGAGGTCGTCGTGCTGACGCCGGCCACGACGATCAGCGAGACGCCGGCTCCGGCCGCGCGCTCGAGCACGGCGGGCAAGTCCTCCCGGAAGGCCTTGTTGGTGAGATTCCCTGCGATGTCGACGAGACTCATGACGCCAGCGTCATCCTACGCGACAGCGCGCAGTCGGAGAGCAGCCGTGATGCAACGCCGCGGCTTCGTCCTGCGTCGAGGCGTCGAACCTGGGCTCGCCAGCGTCGTTCAGCTCCCTTGCTCGATCAGCGCGGGCGGCGCGAGCTCCGTCGACGACGACGCGAGGCGCAGCCTACGCGAGCGTCTGGCACGCTCGCGTTCTGACCCGACGTCAATTTACGATCGTCTCGACGGCGTTGAGCGTGCGGAGCGCGCCGCCACCGGGATACCCGTAGCTCGCGTATGGAGCCGTCCCCCACACCGTGACCGCGAACGCGCCGGCGCTCTCGATGACGTGCCGGCCGGCGCCGCATGTGCCCTTTCCGACCGTCTGAGGCTTCTTCTCCTTCGTGAGCCAGATGCGCGTGTACTCGTAGGCGCCGGATGCTCCGAGAGGCGTCCACTCCTCGAGCGCGCCGGCGCAGTCGAGGTTGACGGGTGCGAACTCTTTGCCGCTTTGACGCGCACGCACGACGACGAGCTGCGAGTTCGCATGAGTCGTATCGACGAAGAAGACGTATTTGCCGAGGTATTGTTCGCTCGGAACCACGGGCACGAACTCGGGATCGCCCTGGAACGCCTGGGCCTGGGCGAACTCTTCGCCCGTCATGTACGAGAAGACGGCGAACGGATGGTCGCTGTCCTGGCTCCTCACCACGAACGGTTCCTGCGACGTGAAGATGACGGACTGCCCGGCCGACAGTGACAAGGGAGCTTCCTTCGGCGCGCTCGGCTCGTAGGTGAGAACCGTTCCGTCGACTGCCGCGGTGATCCTGTAGAGGTAGTCCTCCGCGGCTTCCTTCGCGCGACGCGAGCGATAGGGTACGACGGCATACTCGCGTCCCCACGCCTTCACGGGAAAGAGGGCTGTCTGCGACGTGTCACCACAACACGTCATGCTCGTCGGGATCGCCATCGCCTGATGGCCTACGTAGACTCCGACCGGCTTGTTCGCTCCGATGCGCGATCCCGTCAGATCCTGTTCCTGGAAGAACTGGATCTGCTCGCCGCGCTTCAAGCGATACGTCTTCGCGCTGCCCTTCTCGGCGCTCTCGACGTCCATGCCTCCCTGGATGTGAACGCTCCCGATGAGCGTGACCTCCGTCCCATCTTCGGCGGCGACGACCTGGGTCGTGGGGTGGAGACGCTCGGTATCGAAGTAGCGCATCTCCCACGGGCTCGTGACGACGTAGTCCGTCTTCCACGAAGCGACCGGCAGGAGCATCGTCGACGACGTCCCCTGGCTGGCGGATCCCGCGAACGGGTAGACGCTGTACGCGCTAACCGGCGCGGTCGTCTTGATCCGGAAGGTCGAGCCGCGCCGCGTCCCCGTGTGCGAGGTCACTCTCTTCACGGCCGGGGTGACGTCGCCAGGACAGGCGATCGACATGAACCCGCTCGCCTGCTCGCTCAGGAAGAACACCGCTACCTCGCCGGGCAAAAGCTCCCCGGTGAAGGGCTCGTATGTGGTGGTGGTGCCGTCCGTGCGGATGATCCTGGTAGACGGCGTGACGTCGAGCGGATTGCCGTCGTATTCGGCCTCGATCCGGGCGGGGATCTCCCACGTGTTCGCGAGCACGGCGGCGAAGCACGAGCCAATGGCCAGCGACTCGGGCGGTGGCGCGATCGGGATGAACTCGCAGCCCATCGTGGAGCTTGCGCCGACGGCGGCGTCGCACGCCGGAACACACTTTCCTTCGGCGCAGCCCTGATCGGGAGCGCATTCGGTGATCACCTTCGACTCGTCGCATCCGTCGACGACCGAGCGAAGGTTTCGGCCGCAGCGGAGCGTTCCTTCGCAGCTCGTCGGCGGAGGCGGATCGACGTCGGCGCCGGCGTCAGCGGTGAGGAAGGTGGGATCCTGCTTGAATCCATTGCGGTCGTCGCCGCAGGCGAAGATTGCACCGAGGACGAGAAAGGCACACGCGATACGTCTCATCGGATCAGCTCCGCTTCGGGATGTTGCGCAGGGTCGACGGTGCCGCGACCTAGCTCTCCGCGCTGGTTCGCCCCCCAACACTTGACCGTACCGTCGACGAGCGAGACGCAGGTCGAGGCGGCGGTCATCGCAAACGACACGACGCGATCGCCGGCGACGTGGGTCATGTCGAGCGGCTCGTCGGCGACGTCGAGCACGTTGGGCGCATGGCCGAGCGCGCCGGACGTGTTGCGTCCCCAGCGGTAGAGATGGCCGCTCGAGAGGAGGAGCCCACCCTGCTCGACGTAGTTGGCCCACTTGTTGTCGATGAAGGCCGCGCCAGCGGTGATGGCCACGTCGACCACGGTGGCGGCACTCGAGACGTAGAGCGCCCGAGTGGCCGGCAGCCATCGGGAGAGGATCCCGCTCCTGTCCAGGTAGCCGAACGCCCCGACCCGCACGACATCATGCAGCACCTGCGGCTCCGAGGAGATTGGTTGGGTCACGGAGGTCTCGCCAGCGGGGAAATGGCCGAGGGACGCGAGGACGCCACCGTCCAGCAAGGCGACGATCGTGTCCTGCCCCGAGTCGGTGTCGTCACGCGGTGTGGTGCCGATGGCGAGCTCACGGATCGGCGCCGTGAATCCGGTCATGACTTGGGGCGGGAACGTGTCCCCGTCCCCCGGAGCCGCGGCCAATCCGATCTGCGTGCTCCGCGCGCCCCAGCACCAGAGCGCGCCGTCGCCGGCCGCGATCGCGCAGCCGGTCCTCGCGCCGAGCGCGACCGCCGAGGCCGGGGGGACGCCCTCCACACGCGTCGCCACCGGGAGGCGCGCATGGTCGGAAGGACGACCGAGCTGACCGAACTCGTTTCGGCCCCAGCAGTACACCGCGCCGTCGTTGGTGAGCGCGCACGTCCCGAGGTTCTTTCCGACGCTGATCTGCTTCGCGCCCGTGAGGCCGACGACCGGTGCGGGCGTCGCGCCCTCGACGACGGAGACGACGCGACCGCGACCGAGCGCGCCGTCCGCCTCCGCGGCGCCGCCCTCGGCTCGAGCGCGCGTATCTCGCCCCCAGCAGCGCACGGTGCCGTCCTTCAAGAGGCCGCAGACGTGCTCGCCGCCGTTTCCGCTCACGGCGACGTAACAAGGATCCTGCGCGCACGCGACCTCGAGACGCGACGCGGGCTCGACATCCGGACGCACGACGTCCGCTGCGCCTGCGTCTTTCTCCGGCTCGGGAGTCGAAACGCTCGCTTCGACTCCACCGTCGATCGCCGGAGTCGCCGGATCCGGGGACGACGACGAGCAAGCGAGCGGGACCGCGGAGACCAGAACCAAAGCCAACGGCGAGAGGCGGGCGAAGCTCATTGTTTTCCTCCCGTCACCTGGGCGGCCGTCGTCGCGGTGCGTCTGGCTGCGATCGCTCCTTGCGGTAGCCCCGTTCGCGTTACCGCCGTGCCGACCAGCCACACGTCGTCCGTGCCTCCCGCCCAGATCCCGCTCAGCGCGCTGATCATCGGACGATCGGCCACCGCCGTCCGCGCGGGCACGAGCTCCGTTCCGTTCCAGCGGCAGAGGAGGCCGCCGGACGAGAACCAACCGACCGTAGCGCTCGCCGCCTGGCCCAGACGACTGCTGCATGCGGCGCCGCTCATCGGGTGCGTGTAGAGATCCGCACCCACCTGCCCACCGGACGTGACCGTGACGAGATGCGTCTTCAGGACGACCGTACCCGGCGATTCTTCCTCGGCGGCGTCGTACCAAAGCTGTCGCGTCGCCCCCGGCGGCGTGCCGCGAAGCGACGACACTTCCAGCGTCGAATCGAGCGTCGTGATCGACCAATTCGCTCCGTCGTAGTGCGCGAGCGCCCCCTGGCCCTCCGAACCACACGGGCTCGAAGGACAGACCTTTCCGGCGACGAATACGTCGTCGGCCCCGAAGCCCCAGACTCCGCGCCAGGCGTAGCCGTGCTCGTCCTCCGCTCCGAGGCTCGGACGGAGGTCCTCGACGACGGCGCCGCTCGCGTCCTCGCGAATGCGAAGGACCGTGTTCTCCGTCGCCACCCACAGCGCGTTGCCATCGGACGTTCCCCAGAGCGCCCTCGTGGCGATCACGGGCTCCTGTGTCGGGAGCTCGCGGAACGACGGCGCGCCGCCCGAACGGGCCGCGTAGTGCACGAAGAAGTGGTGGTTCTCGCTGTCCGTCGCTGCCGCCCAGACGTCGTCCTTCTTCCCTGCCCAGAGGTCGACGAAGGTGATGCTCGATGGGCTCGCGCCGTCGTACTCGTAGAGCTGCTCGATCGCGGCTCCGTTCCATCGGAGGATGGCGCCGCTCTGCTGCGGCAACATCCACGCCTCGTCGGCGCTCGACGCCGAGACCGCGATGAGCGGCTTCGAGCTCGGGACCGGCACGTAACAGAAGCCGTCGTCGCTGCATCCGTTCGGAGCCGCGGTGATCACGTCGTCCTTCTCCGATGCGTCGACGACGCCCGCCTCGAGCGGCCGGCTCGGATCGTCGACGGGCGGCAGCTGCGCATCGGCCTTCTCCTCTCCCGTCGCGCAAGCGACGGAGGCGCCGAGCGCGAGCATGTACGCGAGCACGACGCCCACGGTCACACGCGCGCGGCTCACGGCGCATCTCCTTCGAAGTGAAGCATGACTCCGTTGCCTCCGATCCAGACGTCTTTTGGAGAGCTCCCCCAGACGGCGAAGAGTCTCGGCTTCACATTCACTCCGTCGAGCGGAGTAGCGAGCCTGCTCCACACCTTGCCGTCGTAGTGCACGACCGTGGCGTCATCTCCGACGGCCCACACGTCGTCCGGCCCGAAGCCGTAGATGCCGCGCAGATCGGCGGTGACCGGGCTCGCCACCGTCTCGAACGCGCGCGAGGAGAGCTTCGCCGGCGTCATCCGGCGGAGCGTGCCGCCCTCACCGACGACCCAGACGACCTGCTCGTTGCCCCACACGCCGTAGAGGTTTCGCGACGTACGGCTGTCGTACTCCTCGACTTGCCACGATGCTCCGTCGCCGACGGGATCGCCCGCGTCGGAGGACGCACGATGGATGCGCACGACGCGAGCGCCAGGCCGGTCGTCCGAGCCCAGGCTCGTGGCCCACGCCTCATCGGGGCGGGTCATCGCGAGCGACCAGAGGCCGTCCGCACCCTCCGCGTCGAACATGGGGGTGGCCACTTCCTCAAGGTCGACGAGGTTGTCGTTCATCCACCCGCGGCAGGTCATGAGCGCCGGGAACGTCGTCCAGAAGTCGTTGTTGACCTGGCGTGCGAGGAGCACGTTCCCGTTCATGCCGGCGATGGCGTTGACGCTCGTGCCGTCGATGAACGTGGCCGAGCTCCACGCGGTGCCGCTCGGTCCGTTCCACCCCGTCGAGTGGTAGAGGATGGAGCCCGCACCGATCCACACGTCGCTCGGCCCGTCGAGCCAGACGGCCCGCATGGTGAACGGCGTCACCTCGTCCGTCAGCGGTGCCGCTTTCTCCCAGACCTTGCCGTCGTAGTGGACGACCGTCCGGTTCGTGCCGACAGCCCATACGTCGTTCGGGCCCGACCCCCGGATCGAGGTCACGTTGATCTGGGTATCGACCGGTGCGTTCACGACGCACAGACCCGATGCGCTGCAGGTGCCCGCATCGACGAGATCCGGCCGGCGGTGACCCGCATCCGCATCCGCCGCGTCGGCGGCGTCGGGCGTCTCCGACGAACCGGCCTCGAGGATCACCGGATCGAGCTCGTTCGAGGGCGCCGTGTTCTCGCTCGTCGCGCACGCAGCGGCGATGGCGGCCCCCGGAAAGACGAGCAGCGCGATGGCTCCGAGGTCACGCTTTCTCACTGGACCACCCCACACTCCTTCATGAGGCACTGGCCGTCGACGCAAGCCTGTCCCGCGACGCCGTCACAGCGAACGCCGCAGGCTCCGCAGTTGAGCGGATCGTCGAGCATGGGCGTCTCGCATCCGTTGTCGATGTTGCCGTCGCAGTCTGCGAAGTTCGGGCTGCACGCGTACCCACAGACGCCCTGGTCACACGTCGGTCTGCCATGCGCCGGATCGAACCCGAACGAGACGTTGCCGGTAACGGAGCTCCAGTCGCCGGGACACTTGAGCCCGCACGCACCGCAGTTGTTGGGGTCCGAGTTGATCGACGAGAAGCAGACCGAACCGCACGCGCACAAACACCGGCCGATGATGCAGTCCTCGCCGGCCGCGCACTTGTTCCCGCAGCCGCCGCAGTTCTCGGCGTCCCACATCGTGTTGGTCTCGCAGCCGTCGCCGTTCGGGATGCTGGCGTCGCCGTTGCAGTCCGCTTGGCCGGGAGCGCACGACACCTGGTTGCATGCGCCGGCTCGGCACGCTCGGACCATGTTCCACTCGGGCGGGAGCGGTGGATCGGTGGAGGGAGGACAGACGTTCCCGCACGCGCCGCAGTTCTCGTCTTCACGGTTCAGGTCGTGGCAGCTGCCGTCCGGACAGAACGTTCCGCCGCCGGGACAGCCGCACGCTCCCTCGCTACAGAGGTCATCGCAGACATTGCCGCAGGCGCCGCAGTTGTTGATGTCCGTCGCTCCCGGACCGGCGATCTGCACTTCGCAGCCGTCGTCTGCGATTCCGTTGCAGTCTGCATGCGACGGAGCGCAGACGAGGCGGCAGGCGCCGGCGGTGCATCGCATCGCTCCCGCGAAGCGCTCGATGAAGGCATCGTCGTGCGGACATCGAACCCCGCAGGCGCCGCAGTTGTCGTCGTCGGAGGTAAGGTCCACGCTGCACGGGAACGGATCGTTCGGGCACGTCGTGCGCCCGGCGGGGCATTCGTTCGAGGGACACATCCCGACGAATGCACCGGCCTCGGGCGACGTCGCCGGGCCGCCGTCTGGTGTCGGCGTGAACCTCGGAGGGTCATCGCAGAGCTCTTGACCGCAGTCGAAGCCGATCAGGAGGTCGTCATCGCCCCTGCATCCAGGCGTCGCGATCAAGAGCAGGACCGTGGCGGCCCCAGCAAGACGGGTGAGCGACAGCTTCATTCGGTTGCTTTCGTCGGGGAGTCGACGGCGCAGCTCGCCTCGACGCGGCGGGTGAGCGGGCTCTTCGGACGTCCATCGAGGAACGCTTTTGCTTCGCGTACCGCCTCGGCGCGGCGGCCCACGCCGCAGAGGACGACAATGCGCTCGGCGACGCGATCGTTCGCGAGCCACCCGTTCGGGAAGAGGCGCGCGTGCTCGTCGAGGAGCGCGAGCGCCTTGTCGGGGTTGCCGCCCTTCACCGCCGCTCGCGCGCTCGTCAGGAGCTGCGTCTCGCGTCCGAGCGTGTCGGCCGACGCTGCTCCCGGAGCCGCCGCCGACGACGAGGTCGACACGACGGGAGCCTTCTTCGCATCGTTGCCTTGCGAAGGCGACGCGGGCGCGACGCTCGGAAGCGACTCGACTGTGATCGACGGGGGAGCGGTGGTGCTCTCCGCTTCTCGATGCGGCTGCTCGTTCGTTTGCGCCGGAACGGGTGGGCCGCTCGTCGCCTTCGCGGAGGCCGGATCCGTCTTCGACAGCGTGTAGAGGACGGCCGCCCCGGCGGTCGCGAGGGCTAGGCACGACGCGCCGACCAGCAGCAGGCTCTTTCCGACACCGCTCCCTCGAGCGGCGCTGAGCGACGGCGAGGGCGACGACGACCCAGCAGCAGCGTCCTGCGCAACGGACGTCTGGATCCTCGCGATGAGACGGTCGGCGTCGGCGTCCTCGAGCTCGTACTCGTCTGCGAACGCTGCGAGGAGCGACGGCTTGTTACCGGGGTCGATGCTCACTTGTACCTCCAGCCATCGCGGGCGCGGCGGCGGGCCATGGCTGCCTCGACCTGCTCGCGGGCAAGACGTAGGCGACTCGTGGCGGTGCTCACGTTGATTCCGAGGATCTCGGCAATCTCACTCACGGGCCTCTCCTCGAACTCAGCGAGGACGAGCACGGCTCGCCGCTCCGGTTCGAGGCCGGCGAGGATCTCTTCAAGGATGCGCGCGCCCTCGCTTGTCTCGGCCCTCTGGTCCGGTGCCACGCTGGATGGACTGGGGAGGACGTCGAGGTCGAAGCCATCCTCGGTCCGTGCGGTCCTTCGTTGATGCGACCGCCGGTGGTGCAGGACGACGTTGTAGAGGATGCTGAAGAGCCACGAGCGTTCGAAGCCCCGCGCGTCGTACGAGGCCGCCCGACGATGGGCCGTGAGGAACGTCTCCTGGACCGCGTCGTCAGCCTCGGTTGGCGTGAGACCAAGGCGACGTGCCGCCTTCCACACATACTTGACGTGCGAACGGTAGAGCTCCATGAGGCTGCTCGAGCCGGGGGTTGGTCGCTCGCGAAGAGCCACGCTTTGAATCCCGGAAGCTGGTGGCGGAGGGAACGTTAGCTCTCTTGCCTCCACTGCCTCCACGGACGCAACCTGGTCCGTACTGCTCTCACCGCTCCAATGCAGAGGCATCGGCGGGTGAATTCCCGGGGCGCCCCCGGAACCATCACGAAAAATGCTCAGGGCAGGATGATTTCAGCGCCGAGGGTCAGCCTCGGGGAGACAGGAGCTGGAGAATGAAGCACAGCCGTCTCCGTCCTCGTCCCGAGCGCGAGCCGTGGAGCATCGATCGGGAACAAGACGTCCGCGCGCGCGAAGAGCCCGAGCCATCGAGATGCCCGCGCCTCGAACCGACCTCCGAGGACAGGCGTCGCCCACAAAGCAGATGACGTTCTTGGCTCACGGATCCCGTAACCCTCGACCCGGACGTACGTCGCTTCGATGTTCCCGCACGGTCCAAGCGCGAAGATTCCGATCGGCACCATATAGGCGGCGAATGCGCCACCCTCGATCATGTCAATCGCAGCTCCCACGGTCCGGTCGAACCGCGGCCTCTGACCAAAGGCCAGCGTCCCCAGCATCCCGACACGAAAGCGGTCGATGCGTATGCCCGCAGAAGCAACGAGGCCGGGGCTCGCCTGCGGTAGTGTCCCCCAGACGACCGAGCCGCCGACGCCGAGCTCGATCGCCATGCTCGATTCGGCCTTTTCGGACGGCCTCGTGGGCGGAGAGCGAGGCGCGCTCTTCGGAGGCGCGATGTCTGCCGCGACCGAAGAGGAAGGCTGGACGGGCTCCGGCGGAGGCGACTCCGGTTGCGCCGGCTCCTCGATGCTGCTTCCACCCTTCGTCGGATCGATCGCGAGCGCAACGACGACCGCAAAGGCTTCGGAAAGCATGGTGCAGTTGGCGGCATCGAGCTCTCTCGTATCGGCGACGTCTCCCGTACGCACGGTCAGCACGAGGTGGAATCGTCCGTCGTCCGTCCTGTCGATCTTCCCGTGCGCGACAGCGCTGCTCGGAGCGGTCAGCGGTCCGTGGAGAATCCTCTCGATCTGGCGACGAACGACCGTCGCGTCCGGGCACATCGGAGGTGCCTCCCACTCGAGCTCCAGCGGCAGCGGTGTGGCCTCTGCTCTCGCGAACCGAGTCATGCTCACGATCGTGCCGATCGCGAGCGCCGACCACGCGTTCCTCACGCGAACAGACTATCCCGCCCTGCCCCGAGCTGTCGTCCGAACTCCTGGCTTCCAGCTCTAGCGTGCGCCAATGCCGCCGCGCGGTTCGCGCGGTTCGCGCGGTTCTGCAGGATGGAACGCCGGGGCTCGGCCCTTCGATCCTCGCGACCTGCCTTGGACGGGCTCTACTTCCACGGTGACCTGAGCAACAAGGGCAGCGCGACGACGCGTCCGATGGGTCAGAGGTGATGGTCGCCGGCCGCCTCGGGCTGGTAGCGGATCGCCTCGAGCAAGCACCCGGCGGGGAGGGGCACGCCGACGGGCGCGCCGAGCATGGCCTCGCCGAGCGGGCTCAGCACCGAGACGCGATCGTCACCGGCATCCCACGGATACACGAGTGAGGCCTCTCGCTCGCGCCCGGACTTGTCGCGATAGACGCAGCGCGAGTTCATCGTCACGACCGACGGCGGCATCGCCTTCGCGGTGACGAGCTGCGTGCGGGCGAGCGTCTGGAGGAGTTGCTGGGCGGCCGGCGGATCGACATCCCTGTAGATCGCGGCCACGTCCGACAGCCTTCGCACGTCCTGTTCGGTCATCGGGACGCGACGTTCCCTTCCGCGCGCGGTCTTCTTTGCGTTGCGCGTCGCGTGCGCGGATGGCGGCACGAAGTCGGGCTTCGTGGAGCCGGCTCGCCATGACGGCTTGCGAAGGCAGGTCGCGAGATGGTCGATGAACACGCGGATGCGTGCCGGGACGAAGCGCGCGTGGAGATGGACGGCGTAGATCCCCTGCTCTCGATCGTGGAACTCGTCGAGCACGACGCGCAGGCGTCCGGCGTCGAGGTCGGCGGCGATCACGGAGGAGGGGAGCATCGCGATCCCGTGCTCGGCGAGGGCTGCCTCGCGCATGAACAAGGTGCTGTCGACGACGAGGCCGTCGCTCGGCGCGAGTGTCAGCGGTCCCTCGTCGGTCGTGAACTGCCACTCGTTGCGACGCCGCGCGTGCGAGATGCGCTCGTGATGGATCAGGTCCTGCGGCCGGAACGGAATTCCCCTCCGCCGGAGGTAGCCCGGCGCGGCGCAGATGACGACGCGATCGGACGCCAGCTTCCGCGCGACCAGCCACGACTCCGAGAGCTTTTCGGCCAACACGATTGCGAGATCGAGGCCTTCGTTGGCGACGTCGGGAGTCCGATCGTCGAGATGCAGCTCGAGCTTCAAGCTCGGATTCGAGCGCGCGAACTCGGCGATCGGCTGCGCGAGCTGCGCCTGGGCGAAGGCGAGGGGCGCGTGGACGCGGAGGATTCCGCGCGGAGCGTCGCTCACGTCGTCGATCGTCTGTGCCGCCTCGTCGGCCGCGGCGACGACACGCGCGCATCGTTCGTAGAGCCGAACGCCGTCGGCGGTGAGCGCGAACCGGCGCGTCGTGCGGTGGAGCAGCACCACGCCGAGGCGCTCCTCGAGTCGCGAGACGCGTGCGCTGACCACGGACTTCGAGACGCCGAGCGCCCGCGCGGCGTCCGTGAAGGACTTCGCCTCGACAACGGCGGCGAAGGTCGCCATCGCGACGATGTCCTCTGCTGACGTGCGTGAGGTCCTCATGGATCGTTCTCCAATCAGAACACAGACGGCGGTTAATGCGACCTGACGCCGGACCGGAAGGGCACCAAAATCCGGGGAATGAACATCGAGATCCGAGCGACGAACGTGGAGGTCACGGCGGCGCTCGAAGAGCACATCACGAGGAAGATCCGCGCGGCCATTGGGGCGCAGCGCGACCATCTCGACCGGGTGCTGGTGCGAATCTGCGATGTAAACGGCCCAAAGGGCGGCCGAGACATTCACTGTCACGTCGTCGCGCGCCTTCGCGGCCGGACGCTCGTCGTTCACGATCTCGCCGAAGACTCCTACGAGGCCGCGGCTCACGCGGCAGCGCGCCTGAGCGAGCTGATGGTCTCGGTGGTCGAGCGCCATCGCCCCTCACGGACGAGCATGCGGTACGTGACGTCGGTTATTGGGCCGTCGGGGCGGTGAGCTTCAAGCCCAGGATCGCGACGACGAGGAGGCCGAGGAAGACGCCCCGCGCCAGCGTGAAGGGCTCGCGGAACAAGACGACCCCCAGCACCGCGGCCCCCGACGCGCCGATACCGACCCAGACGGCGTAGGCCGTCCCGATCGGGATCGTCCGCGCTGCGCTCGCGAGCAGCCACATGCTCGCGATGATCGCGCCGATGGTGAGCACGCTCGGCACCGGCCGCGTGAACCCATGCGTGTACTTCAGGCCGATCGCCCAGCCGATTTCGAGCAATCCTGCAATCGCGAGCTTGAACCAAGGCATCAGGCACCTCCTTCGGGGCGGTGCGTCGTCTTGGCTTCACCGGGTACGGCGCGTCTCGTCCGGGCTGCATCGAGCGAGAGCGCCCGGTGCGGCAAACCCTACTCTAGGCCGGCTCCAGCCTAGAGCAAGGCACATCTCGCGGATGGACGCTCACTCAACCGTGACGGTCTTGGCGAGGTTGCGTGGCTGATCGACGTCCGTGCCCTTGAGATCGGCCATGTGGTACGCGAGCAGCTGAAGCGGCAGGACCGTGAGCAGCGGGAGCACCTCGTGCTCGGCCACGGGGATCATGACGACGTCCGGCGCCGCCGGGATTGCGTTGTAGCTGCCGGCGCGGCCCGAGGGAGGCGCGCCGACCATCTCGGGAATGCAGAGCTGCGGGACGTCGGTGTCGCCCACGGTGCAGACGGCGATGAGCTGCCCCTCGCGCGCCTTCACTTCCTGCATGTTCGAGACGGTCTTCTCGTAGTGGTTGTCCTTCGGGCACACGACGACGACGGGCATGTCCTCGTCGATGAGCGCGATCGGACCGTGCTTCATCTCGCCGGCGGCATAGCCCTCCGCGTGGATGTACGAGATCTCCTTCAGCTTGAGCGCGCCTTCGAGCGCGATCGGGAACTGCGTTCCGCGTCCGAGGAAGAGCATGTCGCGCGCGCGGAGGTGCTTCCTCGCGATGTGCTTGATGTGGTCCGCCTGCGCGAGGACCTCGCGCATCTGCGCGGGCACGTGCCAGAGCGCGTCGAGCACACGGCGCGCGCTCTCGATGGGGAGCGTCCCGCGGCGCCGGCCGAGGTAGACCGCGAGCATGAGGAGAGCGGCGAGCTGCGTCGTGAAGCACTTCGTCGACGCGACGCCGATCTCGGGGCCGGCATGCGTGTAGAGCGAGCCGTCCGATGCGCGCGGGATGGCGCTGTCGAGCACGTTGGCGACGGCGACGACGGTCGCGCCGGCCGCCCTCGCGGCCTTCACCGCCGCGAGCGTGTCGAGCGTCTCGCCGCTCTGGCTCACCGCGACGACGAGGTCGGTGGGGAGGAAGACCGGGTCGCGGTAACGCACCTCGCTCCCGATCTCGACCGTCGCCGGAACGCGCGCGAGCGACTCGACCCAGTAGCGGCCGGCCATCGCGGCGTGCGCGCTCGTCCCGCACGCGAGGAAGTAGACGCGCCCGACCTTCTTCGCGAGCTCCTCGGAGACGCCGATCTCGGCGGCGACCACGTCCGCGGCTTGGAGGTCGATGCGCCCGCGGAGCGTGTCCTCGATCGCGCGCGGCTGCTCGAAGATCTCCTTGAGCATGAAGTGCTTGTAGCCGCCCTTCTCTGCCTGCGTGGGCGACCAGTCGATGCGCTTCGGCGCGCGCGTCACGGGCGCGCCGTCGCTGATCGTCATCAGCTCGAGGCGGTCCTTCGTGATCACCGCCATCTCGCCGTCCTGGAGGAGGACGACATCGCGCGTATGCGCCAGGAGCGCGGGAATGTCGCTCGCGGCGAAGTTCTCACCCTCACCGATGCCGAGCACGAGCGGCGAGTCATGCTTCGCGACGACGATCTCGTTCGGGGCGTCTCCGTCGACGACCGCGATCGCATAGGCGCCGCGCACACCGAGGAGCGCCTTGCGAACGGCCTCGCGGAGGTTCGCCCCGCCGCGCATCTGCTCGTCGACGAGGTGCGCGACGATCTCGGTGTCGGTGTCGCTCGCGAACCTCACGCCGCGCTGCTCGAGGGCGCGACGGAGCTCGACATGGTTCTCGATGATGCCGTTGTGCACGACCGCGACGCGTCCCGCGACGTGCGGATGCGCGTTTGCCTCGTTCGGACGTCCATGCGTTGCCCAGCGGGTGTGGCCGATGCCGGTCGTCCCGGCGAGCGGGTTCTTCTTCAACGCCGCATCGAGGTTCGACAGCTTGCCGACCGCGCGCACGATCTCGACGCCACGGCCGGTGTGGACCGCGAGGCCCGCGGAGTCATAGCCACGGTATTCGAGCCGGCGCAGGCCCTCGACGAGGATGGGGGCCGAGTCCTTGGAGCCAACGTAACCGACGATCCCGCACATGGCGCCAAGGCTACTCGCTTTGGGCGGGTCCTAACAGGCGTGCATCGGGCGGATCCGCACAAAAAACAGCCGTCGCGCTCGGCGCAGCGGCGCTTTCGCATCGCGAAGTCGCCCGATCAGCGAGCGCGATTGTCGCGCGGCGGCGGCACGCCTGCGGAGGCGCACTCGAGCGGTGGCAGCTCGTTCGGGGCAAGGCCGTCCGCGACCAGCCGGGCATGGGCGAAGACGAGGCGGTACGAGTCGATGCGGGCCATGACGGACGGACCGCGGGTCGTCTCGTCGTGGTCCATTGCCGAGAGGCTCACGACGCCGATGATCTCCCGCGATCCCTTGGCAAACACGGGGCCGCCGGAGTCGCCCGGGCAGACGGACGCATCCATGTGGAGCGTCTCCCCGGAGAGGGCCCGCACCGGCCCGCCATCGCGGCCTTTGCGCCGGATGGCGTCGCCCGAGAGCGCGCACCGCCCGAAGCCGACCGGATGGGCCTCCTCACCGACGCGCGGCGGAGCTTCCAGCCGCGGCGTCATCGTGGACAAACCGATGAGCTTGCGCTTGAGCACGAGCACCGCGATGTCGCCGGCGCCTCCGCCCTCACCGCACGGCGGCGCGACGATGTGCTGAACGCCGACCTCTCCCCAGGCGAAGTAGTCTCCGCCGAGCTCGACACGGATCCCCCCGGCGTCGATCAGGTGCTTCGAGAACTCGCCGTGAGGTCCGCGCTCCACCAGGCAGTGATGCGCGGTCAGGATCAGATCGTCGTCGACGAGGGTGCCCGTGCAGGTCATCGTCGGACCGACCACCCGCACGATCGCGTCTTCCGGGACTGCGAGCGCGAACCGCGGCTCGAGCACGCGTAGATCGACGAGCTCCTCCTGCGATGAGGGGCGTACGGCGATCTTTGGCTTCGTCCCCTGGACCATCTGGCAGCCGGAGGCCGCCGTGATCGCGGTTGCGAGGACAAAGACCTTGGAAGCAACTTCGACCCAACGGCGCATGCGCGATCGGCTCAACGGTCCTCCTCGAGGCACACGCGAGCGCGTGTGCCGAGATGAGCGGCTCCCCTTGGTGATACGTGGCGCCGCCACCGGTCGCCACCACCGCATGCTCGAGAGACGTGTTCGAGAATGCGATGCCAACACTGCGGGTGGTTGGGGCGTGAGCCCCAAGCTGGATGCAGAACGCAGCTATAGCGGTGCTCACTTGCATTGACCTCCGATTCACGCCCGCCCGTTGGGCGAGCGGGCGTGAATCTCCGGTCAAAGCGTGCTCGTGTGAGCGACCGCTTCGACCTCTCAGGATCGGCGCAACTGGGTTGCGCCTCAATGTGTGCGGGACGAGCGCCGGTCGAGGGATGCGAGACTCATTGAGCCGAGACGGACAGCGAGACCTGGCGAGTAGCGTTGTAATAGGCGAGGCTCGACGCTTCGGGCTGCGCGTTGGCATCCTCGACGCCGAGCTGGACGAGCTGTTCGATGATCTCCGCGCGGCGGGTCGCCGACGCGATGAGGTAGGTCGAGCATGCGGGGACCTCGATCGAGGGGTCCGCACACGTTGCCAGCACCCGCTTCTCCGCCGCGAGCGCGTCCGCCGAGCGGCCCTGCTCGAGGAGTGCACGTGCGTAGAGGTGCTCCACGGTGGGCGCGCGGCGAACGGCCGTCGTCGCCCGCTCGATCGTGCCAATCGCCATGCCGGGCTGCTTGATGTCGAGGTAGGCCTGGGCGAGCTCGCGGACGGCCGCCGGGTCGTCGGGGGTGGCCGCGAGCCTGGTCTCGAGGGCGCCGACGCGTCCGGTCTGGCTCGCGTTGCCGACCACCGGCTTCTCCCGCTGGGTCGTGCCGCAGAACCAGATCGCTCCGATCGCCACCAGCACCGCGACGTTCCAGCCCTTTACGTCCATTCGGTTTCGTCTGCCTCTCGTGGAAGGATGCTCGACGCGCCGACCGCGTCCAACCTTGGACGCACCGCGAACAAAAAAGTTCCAGCCCGACGAGGAGGGCGGGTCCAAACAAGACAGCTCTACGTTCGGAAAGTTCCCGCTCTTTCACCGGTCATGCGTTTTGTCGCGCGTTCTTGTCGCGAAAGCGCCGCAGGACAGGCGGGGAGCACGAGGTTCGTCCGGCTCGGACACCTCTGCCGGGCCGACCTTGGGAAAAAACTGCGCTGCGCTGTCGAACGGTCGAGTCAGCTCGACGCGAGGCGATCCAGGAACCAGTCGGCGACGGCCTTCGTTCCCTTCGCTCCACCTACATCGGGGGTGCAGTTGCCCGTGACGACGGCCTCGGCGCAGAGCCGCTCGATCCGCGCCTCCTCTTCCGGCCACCCGAGATGGGCGAGCATCATCCCGACGGTGAGGAAGCTGGCGATCGGGTTCGCGAGGTCCTTGCCCACGAGCGGGGGGGCGGACCCGTGCACCGGCTCGAACATCGCGACGCGACTCGAGTCGGCGTAGTGCACGTTCGCGCTCGCGGCCATGCCGAGACCGCCCTGGAGGGCCGCCCCGAGGTCGGTCACGATGTCACCGAACAGGTTGTTCGTCACGATGACCTCGAACGGCCGTGGATCCTGGACCATGTAGAGACAGAGCGCGTCGACGTAGACGTGCTTCGCGTCGATCCCGGGGTACTCCTTCGCGACCTCGAAGAAGCAGCGGTACCAGAGCTCGTGCGCGTGCTTCATCGCGTTCGACTTGTCCGCCATGTGCACGGTCTTCTTCCCGTGCCGCTTTGCGTACTCGAAGCCTGCGCGAATGAGGCGCTCGACGCCCTTGCGCGTGTTGACGTCCTCGTTGATCGCGATCTCGTCGGGTGTGCCGCGCTTGAACTGGCCGCCGATGCCGACGTAGATGCCTTCGGTATTCTCGCGGAACACGACGATGTCGACGTCCTTCGCCGTGCGATCCTTCAGCGGTACGAGGCGATCCGCGAGCGCACGCACGGGGCGGACGTTCGCGTAGAGGTCGAGCCCGAACCGGAGGCCGAACAGGATGTCGCGTGCATACTCGAGGTTCGGGACACGAGGATCGCCCAGCGCACCCAGGAGCACGGCACTTGCTTCGTTCGCGATCCGCGCCTGCACGTCCTTCGGAAACGTCGTTCCGTCGCGGAGAAAGCGGTCCGCGCCGAGGTCGAGCTGCCACAGCTCGAGCGGTAGCTTCCGTGCGTCGCGGTAGTGCTCGAGCACCCGCGTCGCTTGAGCCATTACTTCGGGGCCAATCCCGTCGCCAGGGAGGATCGCGATGAGGGGCATCGGAAGGCAGCCTACGGTACCATGCTCGGCGATGAACGGAACGGCCCGCCTGTCGCCCTTCGGTCATGGACTCACCATGCTCGTCGCGCTCGCCGCGCTCCTCGGCGCTGCGTCGTGCGGCGGTGGTGATGGAGTGCCTCCGAACACCCCGTCGCCGAAGTCCGCGGCCTCGGACACGCCACCGCCCTCACAAGTCGCGGGCGATCCGAGCGCTGCGCCGTCGTCGACGCCCGTTCAGACAGCTGGGGAGGGCGCGTGGCCGTTCGTCACGGCGCTCAGCGCCCAGGATCGCGAGGCGCAGCTCGAACGGCTACGGAAGGACGCCGGGCCGATCAAGTCGAACTGGGTGCCGCCGGGGAAGTCCGATCGCTACGGCCACGCCGAGGGGCTGATCGACGCGCCCATCGATGCCGTGCGGGCGAAGCTCCTCGACTTCGGACGCTACAAGGACCTCGCCGGTCCGAAGTTCAAGAACGTGAAGGTCGTCGACAAGCAGGGCCAGAGCACCGACGTCTACTTCCAGCTCCCGATCATGAAGGGGCTCGTGACGATCTGGTACGTCACGCGCTTCCCGCCGCTGCGAGCGGCCGGCGGCGGCGACGTCGTCGAGGGCACGTTCGTGAAGGGCAACATCAAGAACATGCACATCGCCTTCACCGTGCGCCCCGGCACGGAGGAGAAGAACAGCGTCCTCGTCTGCGATCTCATCCTCAAGCCGAACGTGCCGGCGCCGCAGTCTGCGCTCGACGAAGAGCTGCGCGACGCATGTGGCGACGCGATCAACTCGCTTCGGAAGACGATCGCCGCGAGCCACTGACGTTCGGCGGCGCCTTCACGGCGTTCGCCGAGCATCGCACGCGAACGGGGCGTGATCTCACGACCGCTCGCGTGGGCGTGTCCGAATGGTCAGCGCGCCCGCTTCTCGCGAGCGATCGCGCGGGCGACCTCGACGGCGCCGGGGACACGCGGCACGTCGAGGTGACGGCCGTCGTAGTGACCGAACGGGTCGATCAGCGCGTGGCGGCAGCCCGCGGCGCGCGCGCCGAGGACGTCGGTGGCGAACACGTCGCCGAGATGGAGCGTGCGCTCGGGGCCGATCCCGAATCGATCGAAGGCGACGCCGAAGATGCGCGGATCAGGCTTCTCGACGCCGACCTTGCCGCTGTCGACGACGAGGTCGAAGTGCTCGATGACGCCGAGCTCGCGGAAGAGGCGATCGAGCATGCCCTCGGAGTTCGAGATGATCGCGACCTTCGGTCCGAGCGCCCGCATCGCGTCGAGCGCTTCGCCGAGGCCGTCGGGCACCTTGCACCAGAGGTTCTTCGCCTCGTGGCGCCGCCACGCGAGATCGAGGAACGCCGGCACCGCTTCCGCGCCGACGCCCGCGCGGAGCGCGATCGTGCCGACCATCTTGCCCCACGCGCTCGCGCCGGGGCGGTCGCGTTCCGTCCACGCGCAGTCGTGGAGCTCGCCCGACTCGGCGAGCCGCTTGGCCTCGCCCTCCGTGCGCACGAGGACGTCGGGCGAAACGACGACGCCCGTCGATTCGCGGACGAGGTCCGCGAGACGGGCGTGGTCGAGGAAGATGACTGTGTTGCCGGCGTCGAGGCAGAGAAGATCGACGCCGGCGACGAGGTCCACCGCGATGTCCGGTGCGACCATGCTCACAGATCAGCCGAGGAGCTTGGCCGCCGGCACGTACTCCATGTTGTGCGCCTGCGCGACGGCGTCGTAGACGACGTGGCCGCCGTAGGTGTTGAGGCCCTTCATCAGCGCGCGGTCGCCCTTGCAGGCGGCGACGACGCCGAGGTCGGCGAGCTTGATGGCATACGCCATCGTCGTGTTCGTGAGCGCCCACGTGCTCGTCTGCGGGACGGCGCCCGGCATGTTCGCGACGCAGTAGTGGACGACGCCGTTGACCTCGTAGGTCGGGTTGTCGTGCGTCGTCGGACGGCACGTCTCGATGCAGCCGCCCTGGTCGACCGCGACGTCGACGACGACGCTGCCCGGCTCCATCTTGCCGAGGAGGTCCTCGGTCACGAGCTTCGGTGCGCGCGCACCGGCGACGAGAACGGCGCCGACGACGAGGTCGGCGCGCATCACGGCCTGCTCGATGTTGACGGGGTTCGAGTAGAGCGTCTCGATGGCGCCGCCGAAGATGTCCTCGAGGTAGCCCATCGTCGAGGCCTGCACGTCGAGCACGGTCACGTGCGCGCCCATGCCGATCGCGATCGTCGCCGCGTTGCGGCCGACGACTCCGCCGCCGAGGATGACGACGCGGCCGCGGCGCGTGCCGGGCACGCCGCCGAGGAGCACGCCCTTGCCGCCGCGCGCCTTCTCGAGGCAGCTCGCGCCGACCTGGACGGCCATGCGACCCGCGACTTCGCTCATCGGGCGGAGGAGCGGGAGCGAGCCGTCGTCGTTCTCGATCGTCTCGTACGCGACAGCGGCGACCTTCTTCTGGGCGAGCTGCTTCGTGAGCTCCGGCTCGGGAGCGAGGTGGAGGTACGTGTAGAGGATCTGGTTCTCACGGAAGAAGCCGTACTCCGCGGGGAGCGGCTCCTTGACCTTCACCACCATCTCGGCGCCCCACGCGTCAGCAGCGCTCGCGACGATCTGCGCGCCCGCCGCGACGTAGTCCGCGTCCTTGATGCCGGCGCCTTCACCAGCGCTCTTCTCGACCAGGACCTTGTGACCGCGCGACGTCAGGCTGCGGACGCCAGCGGGGGTCATGCCGACGCGATACTCACGAGTCTTGATCTCTTTGGGCACTCCGATGATCACGGCGAGACTCCTTTGGTGTTTCGTCGGTGTCGCGCGAATACGCGGCACGAAACGCGAAAACGCGCGGACCATAGTCGAGCCCCTCTACCTCGTCGAGCGATCTACCCCACCTCGTGCGTGACGCAGCGCGCGATGGAAGAGCGCGCTAGTTCTGGCCTCCAAAGGCCCTGAGGAAGAGCTCGTCGAACGGGCTTCCCCCCCTTCGCCTCAGGCGCGCGGGACCGTCGGACCTTGCTCCGGAATTGGCGCGCTCGAGCGCTGCCATGATGGGTGCGTTGCTGCGACTTCTGATGAGCTTCGTTCCGGACGACCGCTTCTCACGGGAGCACGAGAAGACGTGTCGTGAGGACGATCAGTGGTTCACGAACCACTCGGTGATGCGCACCGGCGAGACCGCCAGCCATTCGTGACCGGCAGCGTCGTCGACGATCTTGCTCGTCTCGAAGCCGGAGGCGACGAGCTTGTCGTAGTAGCGCTCGGCCGTGGACAAAGGAACGGTGGTGTCGAGTGCACCGTGGAGGAAGAGCGTGGGCGGATGATCGGCGGGCAGCGAGCTCGGTATGCTGCACACGGCGCCGAGGCACGTCGCGTAGCTCGCCGACTGGATCGCGAGCGCGCGGAACTTCCCCGGATGGCTGACGGCCATGCGGCTCGACATGTAGCCGCCGCTCGAGATCCCCGTCGCGTAGAGGCGCGTCAGGTTCGCCGGGCCGAACTCACCCTTCGCGATCGCGGCGAGGAGCTTGTCGATGACGTCCTTGTCGGTGCTGAGCTCGTAGGGAACCGCGGAGTTGGTCTGCCATGCGACTCCGGCGGCAGCTTCGGGAGCGATGACGGTGAAGCCGTTGTCGAGGAGCATCGCCTGGAGCCTTCCCTGGTGGAACCCGCCGTACGCGGTGCTCGGAGTGAGCTCGCCCCAGGTGATGCTCGGGCCGAAGTACGAGCCCTGATAGAGGACGACGACCGGATAGCCTCCGGCCGGAGGTGGCGTCGCCGGAGTCTGCCAGTACACGTCACGCGCGGCCGTGCCCGCGACGAGACGCGTGACGACGTGCGTGCAGGAGACGGAAGTGTCCGTCACCTTGCATCGGCTCGGGACCGCGGCGTCGGGCGCTGCCGCGTCCGGCGCTTCTGCGTCCGAGGTCGTTCCGCCCTCGGGTGTGGTCGTGGCGGGCGCCGCGGCGTCCGGTGCGGCGCTCGTCATTGCATCGGGCGGCGCGCCGGCGCTCGATCCACATGCGATCAGCGCTGCCAGTGCCGCAGCTCCCAGCGGCGTCACGAGCTTCGAAGAAGGGGAGGAGGAAGAAGGCACGGCGGACGGTCCTGCTCCAGCATCGGACCAGCACGCGAGCTCGCCCGAGCAGGTGATCGAAGCGTACCTCGACTTCGCGATCTCCGGCACCGCATCGCCACGCCAGACGACGTGGTGACGTCGTCGAGCGCGCGGCATCCTCGCCGGGGGCCGGGCAGAGCGCGGGGCGAGATCAGGTCCCGAGCTCGAAATCGAGCTCGTAGAAGTGCTTGCCCTCGACGATCTGGATGTTCATACGTCCCGAGAGTCCTGCGAGCTCGCCGGTCCCCGAGTCGGGGACGACGGTCACCGAGAGGGTGCTCGCGCCGCGATTCATCGTTCCGCTGTGCTGGAGCACGAAGGTGCCATGCTTGCCATCGAGGGTGCCGGTGACGCGCTCGATGGCCACGTAGCCGGCCGAGCCGTTCACCGGAGTGCGGGCGCTGAGCATGGTCACCGTGCCCGTCGCGTCGAGCGGCCCGGCGAAGCGCTTGTCGAACGTGGCTCGCCCCAGCGCGACGCCGTCGACGGTGTCGTAGGGCGGCTCGGCCTTCATGGTGACCTCGAAGGTTCCCTTCGCGTTGATCTTCATCCCGTGGGTCGTACGACGCCGGCATCCCTGCGTCTTGAACTAACGCGACACAAGCCCCGTCGTCGACGCGACGGCCGGTTGACACGAACATGGGATGGCCCGAGGGCGACGCGGCCATCGAAGATGATGCGCACGATGAATCGCCGCATTTTCGCGCTCTCCACTGGTCTTATTGCTTGTTTCATCTCCGCGTGTTCGAGCAACGCCGGAACGACCGAGTCGTCGTTGGACGCCGGCGACTCGCCGGAGGCCGCCGCGGACGCGGGGGCGAGTGAAGCTGGTCCGATCGCTCCCGAGTGTGAGGAGTCGTTCTGTGCGCAGGTCGACGTGAGCGCGAAGCTCCAGTGCCACGACGCGGTCTCGAACAAGGACTTCTCGATGACGACGAGCCTCTCCGGACGCACGACCGAGGTCACGTGTGACGTCGAGGACAAAGAGGGCGGCGGCCAGGACTTGAGGATCGGAGTGAGGCCTGGGAGCGCCACGCCGGAGGATGCGAGTGAGGCCTGGCTTCGGATTCGAAGCTTCACCGGCCCCGGGACGTACCCGCTCGTGCACGTGAAGGACGAGGGCAGTCACCAGGGATTCGAGCTCAGTGGCAAGGCCACGAGCTCGGAGGGACACCAGACCGTCGGAACGCTGCACTGCTTGCCGTCCCCGTGCGAGGCCGTCGTCGCTCCCGAGACCGAACCCGTGCCCAACGATCCAGGAACGGTGAAGGAGTGGCGCGTGCGCCTCGAGGTGCGATGCGCTGCGGGCGGCACGCTCAGCAACATGCACTGCGAGTCGGATGCACGGACCGTGTGCACGTTCGACGAAGCGCCGACGCTCCGCTTCGACGTCGCGTGCCGCAAGTGACCGATCGATTCACTCCGCGCTCGTGAACGAGCGCATGGCGAACGGCGATAGGCGTGCGACGAGCGCCACGCGGCTGTGGACGTGGAGCTTTCTGTAGACGCGCCGTAGATGCGAGCCGACGGTCTCCTCGGACAGCGACAGACGCGCGGCCACGTTCGCGTCCGAGAGGCCGGCGGTGACGAGCGCCGCGACTTGTCGCTCGCGAGCGCTCAACGACGCGAGCTGAGGATCGGTCGCGACGGGGCGCGCGCCGCATGCAATGGCGAGCTCGAGCGCGTTCGTCAGCGTGCGGGCCGCTTCGCGCGCCACGGTCGAGAGCGGCTCGCCGTGTGCGCGGAGCGCGTTGCGCGACGGAGTCGTCGTGCCGAGGGTGAGCCAGCCAAGGGCAGCACCTTCGTCATCCGTAAGGAAGGTGTTGAGCATGCCCTCGATGCCGTCCGGCGACAGCACCTCGCGCTGGACCTGCGCGGCGATCGCCCGGTGACGCGTCTCCAGGAGCGGCGCGTAGGTCTCAGAGCGTGTTCGCCTGGCGACGGCGACGCCGCTCCCTGCCTGCTCGATGCGGGGTAGGAACTCGGTCTGAATCCTGTGCGCGACGCGCGCGAGCGCGCGCGGGGCCACTGTCATCTGCGCCTCGACGGGGATGTCGGGCGGACACGTCGCGATCAGGACGAAGCGCGCTCCCGACGCACGGCGCACCTCGCGAACGAGGCGCTCGCGCCATGCCTTCGCCGGCGCGAGTGTTCGCGCAGCCTCCACCGCTGAAGTCCAAGCGTCCAACGTCATGATGCAGTCATCGCGAAAATGACCGTCCACCATATGCGGTTACGGTTGGGTTGGTTCGTGAATTCGCTCGAGCTCCGATTGCGCGGCGGCGGCGCTGCTTTGGCAGGGAGCCGCATCCGCCGCTCCGGTCTTGAAGCGAAGGGAAAGGTCTCCCACTCTGGTCGTCGTGGGCAACGCATCGAGCGCTCGGCACGCCGCAGGACCGCCGCGTGGGATCTTGCGGAGGGGGCAGCCCGGGGGGAAGAACGAGCACGAGCGCATCCTGCCGAGCCCGGCGCTCGCGCCGTTCGTGGCCCACTTCTGGTCGGTACGATGGGCGCTCGAAGCGCCTGTCGTCGTCGAGACGCTGCCGCATCCCTCCGTGCACGTCGTGCTCGAGGAGCACGGACGTCGTCGTCGCGCCGAGGTCGCGGGCGTCGGCACCGGTCGGTTCGTGAGGCAGCTCGCCGGCGAGGGGCACGTCTTCGGGATCAAGTTCCGCCCCGGCGCCTTCCGCGTCCTTCTCGGCGCGCCCATGACGAACCTGACGGATCGCGTGGTGCCGATCGGTGAGGTGCTCGGACGGGAGGGCAAGCGGATGGCGCGCGCGGTCTTCAGCGCAGCCGAGCTCGAGGCGAAGATCGCGATCGCCGAGTCGTTCCTCGAGCGATGTCTCTCGCCGCTCCCGCTCGAGATCGAGCGCGTCCGCGATCTGGTGGAGCGGATGGCGACGGATCGATCGCTGCTCCGGGTCGAGCAGGCCGCGAGCGCTCTCGACGTCGATCTGCGCACCTTGCAGCGACGCTTCCGGCAGTACGTCGGCGTGAGCCCCAAGTCGGTGATTCTCCGCTACCGGCTGCACGAGGCTGCCGAGCGGCTCAAAGCACCAAAGCCTCCGTCGCTCGCCGTGCTCGCGGCTGAGCTGGGCTACGCCGATCAGGCGCACTTCGCGCGCGAGTTCAAGACGGTGGTGGGCCGTACACCACGCCGATTCGTCGCGATGGAAGGCGACGGCGCGTCGAAGAAGTGACCGCCCTCGAAGGCGACGTGCCATGCCGGCGGACGACCGGCGCTCGATCAGTCGAGGAGGCTCGCGCGGCGCACCGTGATGAGGACGCCGAGGCACATCTCGTCGAGCGTCGTCTCGCCGAGCTTGATCTCGGGCGGTGACGACATCCGCATCTCGCTCATCGCGCGCTGGACGTGACGGTTGTCCGTCGTGTTGTCGTACGTGCACGTGAAGCGGACCTTGTCGCCGGGGCCGACGGTGGGGAGCTTGTCGAGCGGCGCGTCGTACGCGTAGGTGCGCTGCCAGTTGAAGTCGTACTTCGGCGTGCCGAGGAGGCACTCCTTCGCGGGCTTTCCCTCGGCCGCGGTCTTGCGCTCGACTTCGATCTTCATGTCGACGCCCGCCCAGTGCATGTGCGCGCCGATCGCGTAGACCCCGAGCTCCGGGATCGTGACGTCGCCGGCCTTCTCGGGGATCTCGAGCTCCATCGACTCGGTGTGCCCTTTCGCGTTCGACGGGATGACGAACGCGGGACCGCTCGGCGGATCGTTCGGTCCAGGGAGAAGCTTGATGAACCCGTCGGCGGTCTCGGCGTTCCCCGCGAGGATGACCTGCGCGACGTAGCCCGGCTTGTAGGAGAGCGTCTTCAACTCGACGCTGGTCTGATCGGTCACTGCCTCGTGGCTCGGGTGGTAGTGCACCTGCATCACGAGGTGCGAGCCCTTCGGGATCTTGAGCCCGGTCTCTTCGCCGTAGACCATCGGCGGTACACCCGGTGCCCACGCGAGCAGGAGCGACGGCTCCTCCACGTCGGGGCCGCCGAAGCACGGATAGCTCCCGGCGCCGGCCGCCTTCGCCACGCCTTGCCGCTTCGGGTCGACGTAGACGATGACGTGGTGGACGACGCGCGGATCGCCGGGCACGACGTTGCTCCCGCCGATCCACGTATCTTCAGCGAAGCCGGGATCGATCGGGAAGCAGCGGATGTCGTCCTTGCCGGGAACGACGGAGTAGGGCGCCGGGAGTTGGTAGGTCCCGGTCTTGTCCGTGAGCCCGCTCGCGCCGAACGTCGTTCGCGCGGGAGGGCGCTTCGCCGGATCGCCGAGCGGCATGCCTTTCTCGACCCAACGCACGAACGTGTCGACCTGCTTGTCGGTGAGGCGGAGGTCGTCCCGGAACGCGTGATCCACCTTGCACGACGGATCGTCGAAGGCGCCCCACGGCGGCATCTCGCGTCGCTGGACCTTCTCCTTCGCGACCTCGCCCATGCCCTTCACATCCTCGTAGGTCACGAGCGGGAAGGGCGCGATGCCACCCGCGCGGTGGCAGCTCTGGCACTTCTCCTGGACGAGCGGCTCGATCGCCTGGGCAAACGTGAGCGTCTCGCCGTCCTGCTCGGCGCCCGACGACGACGAGCACGCCGCCTGGAAGGTGGAGCCGATCGCGAGCGCAAAGACGGAGGCGGCGAAGGCGCGAACGTTCAGCATGAGCTCCCCTGTCGGCGCTCGGCCGTGCCCTCGATCACCGGAGCGGCACGAGCTCGAGCGCAGTTCTCTCCACTGGTAGCCCACCGATCGCGCGCATTTGCCTCGTGCCTCCTAGCGAGGCGCCCAAGAGACGCGGTATGACCCGCCTCGGTTTCGCGCACGATCTCCGGACCTTTTCCAATCGGCACAGCATCGGGATGTACGCTCTCCTCCGACCTATCCTGTTCTCTTTCGAGCCCGCGCGTGCCCATGCGGTCGCGATGTCCTCGCTTGCGCCGGTCGAGCATGTCGCTCCGCTCCGCGCGCTCGTGCGCTCCGCCGTGTCGTTCCACGACCCGAGGCTCGAGGTCAGGAAGATGGGCCTCGTGTTCCCGAACCCGATCGGCGTCGCTGCCGGGCTCGACAAGAACGGCGAGCGCGCCCGCGCGCTCGAGGCGCTCGGCTTCGGTCACGTCGAGCTCGGGACGGTGACGGCCGAGCCGCAAGGCCCGAACCCGACGCCGAACCTCTTCCGTCTCCCGGCCGACGGGGCGCTCGTGAACCGCCTCGGCTTTCCGAACGAGGGCGCGAAGAAGGTCGGTGCGCGCGTGCTCGAGCGCAAGGCCGGCATGCGCGTTCCCGTCGGGATCTCGATCGGCAAGTCGCGGAGCGTCCCGCTCGAGCCGCTCGATGCCGCGCTCGAGGATTACGTCACGAGCTTCGAGGCGATCCGCTCTGCGGCCGACTTCGTCGTCGTGAACATCTCGTCGCCGAACACGAAGGACCTCCGCGCGCTCCAGGCCGCGGACATGGCGCGCCATCTCTTTTCCGCGTTGATGATGCGCGCGGCTGCGCTGCCCCTGCTCGTGAAGATCGCGCCCGATCTCTCGGACGACGCGGTCGACGCGATCTGCGTCGAAGCCGATCGCGCCGGGCTCGCCGGTGTCGTTGCGACGAACACGACGATCGCGCGCGATGGCCTCGCCACGTCGGCCGAGGACCTCGAGGCCATCGGCGCAGGTGGCCTCAGCGGCCTGCCGCTCTTCCCGCGCTCGCTCGCGGTCGTGAAGCAAGCCCGCGCGCGCCTCGGCCCGAACGCATGCGTGATCGGCGTCGGTGGCATCCACGGGACGGAGAGCGCCCTCGCGATGCTGCGCGCCGGCGCAGATCTCGTCCAGCTCTACACGAGCTTCATCTACGAAGGCCCGTTCCTCCCGCGCACGATCACGCGCGGGCTCGTGAAGCGGATGGATGCCGAGGGGGCGAGCTCGCTCGCCGACCTCGTCAGGACCTCGACGACGAGCAGTGCGCATCGGGCCGCTCTCGGCTAGCGGCTACGCGGCGCGCGCGAGCGCATGCCGGTTTGCCGTCAGGTAGTCGTGCACCTCCGTCGGCTCGCGGCCGGTGAGCCGGAGGTAATCGGTGGTCGTGAAGGCGAACTGGCCGTCGACCATGGCCTGCTCGAAGGGCAGCAGGTAGGACGCGGGTAGTCCGGCGGCTTGCCAGCGTCGCGTCAGCTCGTCGGCCGGCAGCGCGACGTAGAACACGTCCTTTCCCGTCACCTCGGTCGCGATGCGCGCGAGCTGCGCGCGGCGGATGACCTCCGATCCGGTGAGCTCCAGGGTCGTGCGCCCCGCCCCCGAGATGAGCGCGGTCGCTGCTGCGAAGGCGCTGTCGTTGCGCGTGATGTACGCGATGCCGCCGTCACCGGGGAGACCGAGCAGCATGCCGCTCGCGATCGCGCTCGGGAGGACCATGAGGAGTACCTCCGCAAAGACGTTCTCACGGAGGACGGTGAAGCCGAGCTTCGTCGACGCGATCAGTCGCTCCGTCGCGACGTGATCGGCAGCGACCCGAAGACGGGACGTGTCCGCGCGCGCGAGCGACGTGTAGACGATGTGCTCGACGCGGGAGGCTTCGGCCGCAGCGATCGCGGCCGCGTGCTGGCGGCGGCGTCGATCGGTCCCGTCGCTCTCTCGCGGAGGAAGCCGTCCGACGGCTCCCGCTCGCGAGGACTCCACCGGCCCCGCGCGCTCCGCGCCGTCGGCGCCGTCGGTGCTGATGAGGAGCATTCGATGCGCTCCCGCGAACGCCGCCTCGAGTGAGTCCGGCTTGTCGAAGTCGGCCCATCGCACGACCACGCCGCGGCGCGCGAAGTCGGCAAGCCGATCCGGGTAGCGCGTCGTCGCGATGATCGACCGCGTCCCGGCCGCCAGGAGCAGATCGAGGACGCGTCGCCCGAGGTGCCCGGACGCCCCGGTGACGAGGAGAGTGCGGTCGTTTGCCATGATTCGCTCCCTTCGATCGCGCGACGGCGCAGCCGACTGCTGCCAGCGTCGACGTCATGGATGTCGCCGGCGAAGCGCGCTTCGACACGCACGGAGCCCGCCGCCCGGGACGGATCTTGCTCATCGTCGACGCGCTCGCAACGGGGCATCGAGCCGAGAGGCAACCCGCCGATCGCGATCGCGTCGGCGCGCCGGAGGCGTCAGGGCAAGACGCGCGCGAGGATCATTTCCACGACGTGCTTCTTCCGCTCTGCGAGGTGCTCGGGGCGATGGCAATCCACCGGCCAGATGGACGCGACGAACGGCTCCTCCTGGAACGGGAAGGCGATCATGGCGACGCACGAGAGGACGAGGTGCCGGGCGTCGACGTCTTTTCGGACCTCACCTCGCGCCCGCATCTCATCGAGGCGAGCGACGATCGCATCGAAGACCGGCGCCACGTCGTCCGCGACGATCTTCCTTGCCCCCGCGCCATCGGCGTCACGACGCGCCTCGTGTCGCAGGATCGAGAGGAAGGCGCCGTTCGTCACGAAGAAACGAAGGAGGAGATCGACGAACGCCTCGGCGACCGCGCGAAGCTCGGCCGGTCCGCGCCGCTTCTTGCCCTTGCGGTTGGCGATCGGGGCGTCCATCTGGGAGAGCAGAGCCCACGCGTCCTCCGTCATCGCCGTGAGGCCGCCGCGCACGACCTCGGCGTGGAGGCCGTCCTTGTCGACGAAGTAGCGCTGGATGAGCGCCTGCTGGACCTCGGCGGTGCGCGCGATCGATCCGAGGCGTGTCCCGTCGAAGCCCTTCGCAGCAAACTCCGCAGCTGCTGCCTCGAGGATGCGTCGCTTGGTCTCGACAGCGTTGCGCTCCTTCTTCCGCGGCGAGGCGGCCGCGGGATCGCGCTTTTCGTCCATCGTGCGCGCTTCATCGCCCGAACCGCGGCCCGAGCGACCGAGCGGTGACGTACGCGAGGAGACGGAAGGCTTTTGCATCGAGCGGTCGGAACGTGGCCGACGTGCCTTTCGGCGAACAGCCGACTGCGGAGCGCCGTCCCGTGTCGCAGGCTCGCGTGAGCTCTGTGGAGGCTCCTCCTTCGCGGTCATGACGTCGCTGCTCACCGGCGGCACCGCGCTCTCGCTCTTCGCTCGCGGAGGAGCCGCGAGAAGCGTGGTCTTGGCGTCGTTCGTTGCCAGCGCAGGAGCAACGCTCTCCCTCGGAGCAATGGCAGGCAGAGGCACGCTTCGCGACGTCGTCGTGAGACCTAGCTTCACCGGTTTCTCCTGCGTGGCTCACGAGCCGGCGCGGTCGCGCATGCTGGTGTGCACTCGGATCGTAACGCGGGAATCGACGCCCGCAAAAGGCGCACCTTGGCGGGTGGTCGGGCGCGAGTCCGAGTCAGGTCGAACGAGAGTCGCGGGAGAAGGTGCGTCGAGGTGGGCGTCCGCGACGTTCAGGCACTGGGCTCCCAGGTCTCGTATTCGATCACGTCGAGCTCTTCGAAGCCCTTCCTTACGCGCGGCGTCAGCAGGCCGAGCCGCTTCACGTTCGGGACGATCTTGCTGAAGAGGAGGCGGCGGAACATCTGCAGCATCGTCGACGACGCAGCGGCGGCTTTACACTCCGCCTGTGGGAGCCCAACCGTGGCCCAGACCTCCTGCGCCAGGAGATGGCGGTGTCGGTCGCGCGTCAGCGACGGAGCTGCTCTTCTCCGAGCTCGCTGAGGATGTCTTCCACGCTCTTCGCGCCGGCCTTCGTGTCCGCCTTCTTCGCCGGCGGCGCGGAGCTCGTCGTGCGCGCGGCCGCCTGGGGCGCGGCGGGAGCGACGCTCGGCGCATGCGGCTTCGGGGCGGCCGCGATCGGAGCGGGGTTCACGGCGGGGACGACCTGCGCTGCAACGACCGGCGCCGGCGTGGCGACAGTCTCGGATCCTGCACCGACCTGCACCGGAGGGGCCGCGACAGCGGCGGGGGACGAAGGCACGAGCATCACGGCGGTGGGGGCGAGCGCCGGAGGTGCATCCTCGGGAGCGGTGATTGTGATCGTCGTCGGCCGGGTGACCGGCGGCAGGGCCGGCTCGGTCGGAACCGCCACGGGGGAGGGGACGTCGAGCTGCGCAGCGCTCGTCTTGCTCCGCACTCCATCCGAATCGTCGGAGTGCACGAAGAGCACGCCGGCCACCATCACGCCGATGGCCAGCAACGCGATCATCGCGGCGGCGACGGAGGACGCCGTGACCTTCGAGGGCGCCGGCTGCGCGAGCGGTGCGCCACGCCGCGAGGTGCTCGGGCCCATCGTGACGATCCACGGGCTCTCCGCCGACGAGTCGTGGGGATGCATCGACGGCATCGATCGACGCATCGAAGGCATCGGCGCAGCGACGTCGTGGGGATGCATCGAGTGCATCGACCGACGCATCGAGTGCATCGGCGCGCCGACGTCGTGAGGATGCATCGATCGACGCATCGAGGGGATCGGCGTGACGACTGCAAGCGGATGCACCGACTGCATGGCGGCAGCGACGTCGTGCGGATGCATCGACGGCATCGAGCGTCGTGCCGACTGGACGGAGCCAGAGACGTCGTGGGGATGAACCGACGGCATCGAGCGTCGCGCCGGCTGAACCGAGCCAGAGACGTCGTGGGGATGAACCGGCGGCATCGAGCGTCGTGCCGGCTGGACGGAGCCAGAGACGTCGTGGGGATGAACCGACGGCATCGAGCGTCGCGCCGGCTGAACCGAGCCAGAGACGTCGTGGGGATGCATCGGCTGCATCGCGGCGACGTTCTCGGGGGCGATCGAGTGCATCGATCGACGCATCGGCTGCATCGCGGCGACGTCGTCGGGATGAATTGAGTGCATCGGCCGACGCATCGGCGCCGGCGGGACGCTCGCCGGCTCCGGCGCGGTGTCGGGCATCGACATCCGCGAGCGATGCGTGCCGATTGCGCTCGGGAGCACGAGCGGCTGCACCGGGGTCTCGTCCGTGGCGAGCCGGGACGGCATCGGCTGACGAAAACATGCCGCCGGCTGTCGCGGGTAGCTCGCGGGCGCCGCCTCGGGCGCGAGGACGTCCGCATCCCCCGCCGGCGGAGGCATGTCGTCGAACAGGTAGCGAGAGAGCGCCTCGTAGTCGGGACCGCTCTTGAAGCTGCCCGAAGGGATCGGGGGCGCGAAGTCGAACGGCTCGGCTGCGTCGACCTCCGCGACCTCCTCGATCTCCGAGGTGGCGTACGCCAGGCGCTCTTCCGACGTCGCAAGCTCGTCGTGTGCGACGTACGAAGGACGAACCGCGAACGTCGTGACGCTGTCGGGGCCATCGGCGCGCTGCTCGTCGGACGAGCGGTCGACGAACGCGGTGACCTCGTCTTCGACCACCTCGTCTGCGAATGCCTCGTCCGAGCCCTGCGCGCGATCGTACATGGGCATCTGCGGGAGCTCGGTGAGCGCGACATACGACTCGCGGGCCGAGCGCGTCGGGTTCTCACTCGAGTCGCGTGCGAACGGCTCGAGCTCCCGTGAAGCGACATGCGAGGCGCGAGGCGCGCGGGTCTCTGCGTCCGGGTCTGAAGAGAACACAGCGAGCCCGGCGAGGTCCGAAGGCGAGACGTACGACGGGCGTGCGGCGCGGGTCGGCTCGCTCTCGTGGACCTCCTCCGGATCCCAATCGGAGGAGCGAGGCGAATGGCGGTGCTGGGCTTCCCGGCGGCTCATGGTTCTACTCGGGACGCAAAATTGCACTCAGAGTGCCAAGGGGATGGGCCTCGAAAGCGTGGGCTTTTTCGGGGGCTCGGGGGCGAGGCTGGATCGCCATTTCCCCGCCCTTCTTCACCACCCGGGCAGGTCTTCACCACCCGGGGGAGCGGGCAAACGAGCGCGGGATCAGCGACGCGTCACGCGGAGGTTTCGTGCGGCGCTGACGCCGACGCCCTGAGCGCCGCGCAGGCCGAGCGAGACGCGCACGTTCGGCTCGAGCTCGACGGGACACGCGCGATCGGGAGCTCCGTCGACGCTCACCGTCACGCGCCGGCCGCGGCGCTTGATGTCGAGGCTCTGCTTCGCCGCCTGCCCGAACGCGCATGCGACGCCGCCGACCTCGAGCTCCGCGCCGCGCTCTGGACGGAGGACGATCGAGGGCGCTGCCGCGGTGATGTCGACCGCGAGCTCGAAGTCCGCGAACGTGACGTCGGTGAGGAACGCGCTCGCGCCCGTGCCGAGCACGAGCCCGCGCGGAGGATCGAAGTGGATCGAGCTGCCGGGGGTTCCGGCGAGTCGATCGGGCGCGAGCTGGTCGGTGCCGTTGACGAGCAGCGGTTTCGGGACTGCGCCGTAGCGCGTGCGGGTCGCGAAGCGAAAGCCGGTGACGTTGAGGCCGGCGTCGCCGCGATCGTCGAGCCAGAGGGCGAGGCCGGAATCGCCGTTCGCGATGACGTCGAGGTGCGGACCCGGAGCGGAGTCCTTCTTCGGATCGGGAGCATTGGCCATCGGCTCGAAGCCGCCGAACCACGGCGACCAGCGCATCCAGCGCCGGCCGGTCCAGAGCGCGGGTGCGCCCTCGGCTCCTGTGAAGAGGCGGACGGCGTCGAGCTCCGCGGGATCGATCGGCAGCGCGGGCTCGAGCGTGCCGTCGGCGGAGATGACCCACACGGTCTTGAAGTCGGAGACGGTGCTCTGCGGGCGGATGACGGCGAGCGCGCCGCCCGCCTCGAGCGCGATGAACGCACGCTCCTGGCCCGTGACGAGATCGACCGAGCGCTTCGTCGCGCGGCTCGCGTCGGGCGAGAACCACTCCAGCGTGGGCACCTCGTTCTTGCTCGCGTCGAGCCCCCCAGCGACGAGGATCTCCCCGCTCGAGAGGCGGAGCACGGTCGGGTTCTCTCGTGCGATGTTCAGGAGGGCGACGCCCGCGGTGCGCGCGCGCCGTGTCACCGGATCGACGATCTCCATCGTGCGAAGCGGACCCGCAGGACCGCGCCCGCCGACGAGGAGCGTCTCGCCGGTCGAGAGCACGACGGCGCCGTGCCGTGTGCGCGGCTCCGAAAGATCGATGCGCCGCTGTTCGAAGTCGCCGACGTCGCTCGGTGCGCCGAGCTTCGGGACGTAGATCTCCGCGGTGGCGATCGCGCGATGCGGGACGTCGCCGATCCCCGAGTCGGGGTCGTGGCCACCGGCGACGAGTGCAGCGGATGCGCTCTCAGGATCGCCCGGAGCGCGGAACGACGTGATCGACGGGTTCGACCGGCGGGTGTTGAGGCCGAACTCGAGCCGCTCGATCGCGCCCGTGGAGAGATCGCCGACGTACGTGTGAGGGACCTGCGCCCCGGCGAGCGAGCGTCCTCCGGCGACGATGAAGTGACGGCCGACGACGCCAAGCGCCATGTCGGTGCGTCGCTCCACGTCGCGGGTCAGGCGGCAGGATTCTCCGCCGCGCCACACGAGGACGTTGATGGGCCCCGTGCTCGGGATGTCGCTGAGGCCTCGCCAGTCGAGCTCGCGCTGCGAGATGTCGACGACCACGGCGCGCGTCTCCTTCGGGAGACCCACCATCGTTCGCCCGACCTCGCGGAGGAACATCCCCGCGGTCGGCGGCCTTTCGATCGACGGCTCGAAGTCGCCCGCGCCGTACATGAACGAGTAGGCCTCGCTCTGTGCGACGGGGCACTGGCGCGGCGAGTAGACGACGATCGGCCGCTCCTCGATCTCCGGATCGCGCGAGCAGCTCGATCCGAGCGCGAGCACGCCGAGCGCGAACGCGAGAGCGGTCGCTCTTCCCCGGTGGGCCGTCGGCACCCGCATCGTTCGAGCGTACATTGTACGCGATTCGGGGCCCAACGCGCGACCCTCGCAAGTGTCGAGCCAGACTCGACTGCCGCGACGGTTTTCGTTCCTGGTAATATTCGGGTGCGCGTCTCGACCTGGGCCTCCCGGCCCATCGAACCTGGGCGCGCCTCTCCGATCGTGTACCCGCAGGTCTTCGGCAAGTACGTCCTCGAGCGCGAGCTCGCGCGCGGTGGGATGGCTCGCGTCGTCCTCGCGACGCTGCGGGGGGCCGGCGGCTTCGAGAAGAAGCTGGTCGTGAAGCAGATCCGTGACGAGCTCGCTTTCGATCAGCAGTTCGTCCGGCGCTTCGTCGAGGAGGCGAAGACAACGGTCGCGCTCAGTCACCCGAACATCGTCCCGGTCTACGAGCTCGGCGTCGAGCAGGGCACGTACTTCCTCGCGATGGAGCTGGTGGAGGGGGTCAGCGTCGCAGAGCTGCTTCGCGAGCGCGAAGACGACGGCTCGCGGCGCGTCCTCACACCCGAGGAGGGCGCATACCTGGGCGTCGAGGTCTGTCGAGCGCTCGACTACGCGCATCGCCGCATGAAGGTCGTCCACCGCGACATCACGCCGAGGAACGTGATGATCGACGAGGAGGGACAGATCAAGCTTATCGACTTCGGCATCGCCGCGCCGGCGCTCGTCGCGGGTCACGAGATCCTCGGCTCGCCCGGTCACATGGCGCCGGAGCAGGTCGACGGCGGCGAGCTCGGACCGCCGACCGACATCTTCGCGGTCGCGGTCCTGCTGATGGAGGCATGGACCGGATCGGCGCCGTTCCGCCGAGCAACGCCGGAGGAGTGCGCCATCGCCGTGCGCGAGCCGCACCCGAAGCCGAGCGATTTCGATCCGAGGCTCCTTCCGCTCGACGCCGCGATCGCGCGCGCGATGCACGTGGATGCGCGCGAGCGCCAGCAGGAGGCGAGCGATCTCGCGAGGGCCTTGCGCTCGTTCATCCAGGGCGTCGACGTCGCCGACATCGCGCGTGGGCTCGGCGATCGTGTCCGTGATCTCCGCGAGCTCGCCTCTGCGCCGGCGCCCCCGTCACGCACCACGGCTCCGCGAGCGTCGGCCGCGAGCCATGGCGATCTCGGGACGAAGACGTTCGCCGCGCGCGACGAGGCGCTGAGGTGGTCGAGCCCGCCCGGGCCCGCCTTCGCCGACGACGGGAGCGAAGTCCCGAGCACGCGGCGGCTCGAAGAGAGCACGCCGGAGCTCCCGGCCGCGCAACCCGTTCGCGGCCGTCCTGACGACCCCGCTATGGGGATCCGGACGCCGCTCATGGTGGACGTCGACGAGCTCGAGAAGATCCACGCCGACATCGCCGCTGCGCGAGCGAACGAGCCTTCGCCGGCGGACGAACCAACCCGCGCGTCGCCGAAGCAGTCGGAGATCCCGACGGTGCGCCGAAGCAGGTTCTCACGCCCGGACAGCCCTGCGGCCGAGAAGGTCGAGACGATCGCGACGCGGCCGCTCGAGACTCCCGTGCGTGCGTTCGAGCGCGTCTCGGCGCTTCCGACGAGCGCGAGAAGCAGTCGCGCGTTCGCCGCCGCCGGTCTCCTGGCTCTCGTCGCGATCGGCGGGGTCGCCGCATGGCGCGCGGGCGGTGCTCCGGCGGTCGATCCACCGCGGCCGATAGCGATGACCGCGACGACGAGTCCCGCGGTCACTGAGCCGCCCAGCGTGCCGGCGACGACGTCCTCCGAGCTCGCTCCGCCGGAGGCCGTCGTCTCGGCGCCCAGCCCGGTCCGGACGGCCCCGTCATCGACCTCGCCCACGCCGCCGAGCGCTGCCCCCGTCGCCGCGGGCAAGGCTTCGGTGACGTTCCTCGGCGAGCCGGGCACGCGGGTCTCGATCGACGGAGCCTCTCGCGGTCCGTGCCCTGTTCGCGTGACGCTCGCGGAGGGACCGCACGAGGTGCGCTTCACGTTCGAGCCCACCGGCGAGAGCCGCGGCGAGCGCTTCAGCGTGAAGAGCGGCGATCGGGTGACCGTTCGCGCCGAGTTCACGGGCGCGACGCCCACGGTGAAGATCCTGCGCTGAGCCCGCGCGTCAGTCCCCGAACTCGTAGTCGAGCTCGTAGGAAACCTCGGTCAGGCGGGCGAGCTCCGGATCCGTCGTGAGCGCACGGACGCACCGGTTGTAGTGGAGGATCGATGCCGGATCGTCCGGCGGCCCGAGCTCGTCGGCCTGCTCGAACCGGGCGATCGCCTCCTCGAAGGCGTGGATCGCGTTGCGGGCCCGACCGGCGACGAGCTGCGCCTTTGCGTAGCGTTCCCAGGAGATGGCTGTATAGTACATCCGCTCGTAGTCCGAGCTGAGCTTCGCGAACGCGGCGCAGGCGTCGTCGAACAACGTCATCCACGCCACCGGAAACTGATCGGTGAGCGCGAGACCGAGCGTGCGCCACGCCTCTTCGTTCTCGGGAGCGACGTCGAGGATGTCTCGGCAGATGCTCTCCGCGTCCTCGGGTTGATTGAGAGCGCGATAGTGTTTTGCGAGGTCGACTGCTGCCGTCAGGCTGCGCTCGCGCAGTTGCTTGAGTTCCCACCCCATCTTCATGGCGTATCATGCGCCCTTCGAAGCGCACACGCTTGCGGGACATCCACACTCGATGACGCTCTTACCGCGACACGCCACCACGGGCGCAGCTCTGTTCATGCTCCTCTGCGCGTGCGGCGGTCCTGATGCACCTCCTTCCGCTCCTCCGACGCCGCTTGCGGACACGTGCCGCGTCCAGCTCGGCGCGCGGCCGCCGGCGTCGATCGAGCCTCCCGCTTCCACCGCGGTCGCCGCTTCGCCGACCTCTCGTCGCGTCTCATCGCGGCTGGTCGCACACGTCGAGCTCGAGCTTGCATCGCTCGCGAAGGAGCTCGAGGGCAAGGTGGCGCCCCGGCTCGCCGAGGAGCGGAACAAGGGCATCGGGATCGCCGGGCACCTGAGATACACCGTCGATCGCGGACCGTTCACCGTCGCGATCGAGGGCGACTCGCTCGTCGTTCGCACGGACGTGCGCGCCCGCGCCGAGGCGTGTCGAGGGAGCAGCTGCTACGCGTCGTGCGAGCCGCAGGGGCGCGCGACGGCGACGGTGCCGCTCCGTCTCACGCCGGAGTACCGCTTCGCTCCCTCGCGCGTGTCCTTCGCATTCACGCGAGGCTGCGAGGTGCGCGCGCTCGGCGGCATGGTGAAGATCGACGTGACCCCGACGATCCAGGCGCAGCTCGCTCCGTCGCTCCGTCGGGTCGAACAGGAGATCGACGGCAAGCTTCCTCCTCTCCGCCCGCAGGCCGAGCGCCTCTGGGCCGAGCTCGGCAAGCCTCGGAGCCTTCCGCTCGGAGGATGTGTCGTCACGAACCCGCGCGGCATCGTCCAGGGACCGGTTACGGGGACCACCCCGAGGTCGCTCCGCGTCCGCTTCGGCCTCGTCGCTCATCCGGAGATCCGGACGCGTTGCGGTGAGGCTCCCGCCCCGCGTTCGCTCCCTCCGCTCACGCAGGATCCCGCGCTTCCGGCTGCGGACGACCTCGTCCTCGCGCTCGTATCGCCGCTCGCGGCGGCGGCAACGGGCCTCGAAGGCGCGGCGCCGTTCGACGCCGGTGGCGCGCAAGCGCGGATCGCTCGCGCCGCGGCCGTCGCGGCGGGCTCGCTCATGTCGCTCGATCTCGGGCTCCGCGGAGAGGCGTGCGGTGACCTCGGGGTGCGGTCGACCCTCGGCTGGACGGAGGATGGCCGCGCGCTGCGGCTCGTCGCTCCGGGCTTCGCGAACGGCGAACGCGAGCGCGCTCTCGGCGCTTCGCTCGCCCCCGATACGCTCGTGCGCTCTCTCGGTCAGGTGCGCTTTCCGCCGCCGGTCCCGCCCGAGACGCTGCAGGATCTCATCCCCTCGATCGCGTCGAGCATGTCGGATCCGTCCGTCGACGTGAGCGCGAAGGTCGACGCCGTGAAGCCCCTCGACGTGATCATCCGAGGCGAGGACCTGGCCGCGTCCGTGCTCCTTCGCGGGAGCGTCGAGCTGAAGCAGCGCTGAGACTGCGCTCCCTCACTGCTGGAGTGCGAGCTGCTCGCGTGCCCTCACTCCTGAAGCGCGAGCAGCTTGTTGTTGTCGCACGCGACGAAGAGGGTTCCGTCACGCCCGATCGCGAAGCCGAAGGGGTTCTCTCCGAGGTCGAGCTCCCAGAGCTTCGTACCGTCGACCGGATCGAACGCGTACATCATCCGGTCGCCGCCGACGTAGAGGCGACCGTCGCCGTCGATGACGACCGACGTGCGAAGCGGAACGGTGACGTTCACCTCCCACTTCGTCCCGCCGTCGGCAGGATTGATCGCCGCCAGATACGAGCCCGTCGGCGAGAAGATCGTTCCGTCCCTGCCGAGCGCCGGAAGCTGCTGCCACCCGAAGTTGCCCTTCGTCACGAAGGACCACTTCGCTCCTCCGTCGGGGGTCACCGCGTGCAGCCGGCTTCCGAGCGTTCCGATGTAGATCGTCCCGTCGTCGGCGACGACGGGCGACGACTGGATGTCGCCCGTCGGGTCGAAGCTCCAGCTCAGCCCACCGTCCCGCTGGAGCGCGAAGAGCTTCTTCGTCGTGCCGACGTAGATCTCGCGCGTCGGGCCGATCGCCGGCGCGGCGGCGACGTCGTCGCCGAGATCGCGCTCCCATCGCTTCCCGCCGTCGGGGAAGAGCGCATGGATCGCGTTGTCGGAGGAGCCGGAGTAGACGGTGCCGTCTTCGTCGATCAGCGTCGACGTGTCGATCTCGTCTTTCGTCGCGAACCGCCAGGACGTTCCGTCCTTCTTCAGCGCGACGACGTCGTGACCGGCGCCGAAGTAGAGCGTGCCATCGGCGCCGATCGAGGGCACGTTCGTCACGCTGTTGCTCGCGCCCGTGCCCGCATCGCCGATCGGCCTCGAGCCCCCGTCGGGGGCGAACGCGAGGACCCCGTTCACGTCCGCCGGGACGTACACGGTGCCGTCGGCGCCGACGACCGGCTGCGTCTCGCGAGTCGTGACCGTCACCGTCCAGACGATCTTGGGCTTCGACTTCGGACCGCGATGGACCGTGCGTCCCGGATGGCCGACGCAGCCGCCGATCATCGGCCATGGCGCATCGCGCTCGAGCGAAGGCCACGGGCACGTCTCGGGCGTGGTCGCATCCGGATCGGGCCCGCTGTCGACGACGGGCGTCTCGCTGTCACCCCCGGACGGCGGGAGGTTTGCTGCCTCGCGCACCGACGCGTCGATCGTCGCCTCGGGCTCGCCGCCCGTCGTGTCGAGGCCGCATGCGATGTAGCCGAACGCGAAGCTCGGGCCGACCAGGGCCCACGCGAGGATGCTGCGGAGGACGCGCGCCACGAAGGCAGAGCCTAGCAGCTGTCGGCCGCGAGCCTAGAGCGCGAACGGCTCGCTCTCGTCGTCTCGTCTTCGGGCGCGAGGCCGCGAGCTCCTTTCGCGGCGCTTCGTTGATCCTCTTCCGGATAGCTCGGTAGCGTCGTCGCGCCTTTGCGTGGCTCGGAACCTGGCGGAAATACTCGGCCCGCGGGCAAGCAATCGAGAATGGTCGAGGGCTCGCCCTCGGCTGAACGATCTCGACGGAGATACTCGAGTCGCGTCCCCCGCTCGGCGATCACTCCGCGGCGCCGCGCGTGGACTCGTTCTTCGCGGTGTTCGTCTCCGCGTCGCGTGCCTTCGCGCTTGGGAGCTGGTCGTTCCGGAGCACGGGCAGATGCTTCTTGTGTTTCGGCGGGAAGATCTTCCGGAGCGCCCAGCGGAGCGGATCGAAGAAGTCGTCCGCGACGCGCTCCTTGAGCGGGATGATCCCGTTGTCCGTGATCACGATGTGCTCGGGGCAGACCTCGGTGCAGCACCGCGTGATGTTGCAGTAGCCGACGCCGAACTCCTCCTTGATCATCGGACGCCGGTCGACCGTGTCCAGCGGATGCATGTCGAGCGTCGCGAGGTGGATCAAAAAGCGTGGTCCGGCGAACTCCTCGGTCTTGTGGTGGTCGCGGAGCACGTGACACACGTCCTGGCAGAGGAAGCACTCGATGCACTTCCGGAACTCCTGGATGCGGTCGATGTCCTCTTGTTGCATGCGCCAGTGGCCGTCGGCGTCGCGCGGCCGTGGCTTGAACGGCGGGATCTTCTTCGCCACCCGGTAGTTGTGGCTGACGTCGGTGACGAGATCCTTGATGAGCGGCCAGGTCTTCATCGGAGTCACGACGATCGGCGCGGCGGGATCGAAGTTGCTCATCCGCGTCATGCAGAGCAGCTTCGGCTTGCCGTTGATCTCGGCGCTGCACGAGCCGCAGCGGCCTGCCTTGCAGTTCCAGCGAACCGCGAGGTCGGGCTCCTGCTTCGCCTGGATGTCGTGGATCGCGTCGAGGACGACCATGCCGGGATAGGTCTCGACCTCGTACTCGACGAACCCGCCGCTGCCCGGGACCTTCGCGTCGGCGCGCCAGACCTTAAGCGTGTACTTCCCACCGTTCGTGCTGGGTACGGCCGCCATGGCTACTTGTCCTCCTCCAGCACCTTCTTGATCTCGTCGGGCACCTCCGGGAGCGGCACCGACTCGAGCTCCATGCCGTTCCTTCCCGCGCGACAGACGTGGTTGGTCTTGCCGAACGCCGCGTCCATCTCCGGGAAGTCGTCGCGCGCGTGTCCACCGCGGCTCTCCTTGCGGGCGAGCGCCGAGCGCGCCATCGCCTCGGAGACGATGAGCATGTTCCGGAGGTCGATCACCTCGTGCCAGCCGGTGTTGTAGTGCCGGTTGCCGCCCGCGATCTTCGTGCGGGCAGCGGCCTCCTTCAGGCGACCGAGCTCCTTGAGGCAGGTCTGGAGGTCCTTCTCGTTTCGCATGATGCCGCAATACTTCTGCATCACGTTCATGAGGTCCTCGTGGACCGCGAAGGGGTTGACGCCTTCCTCGCGGTTGAACGGCTCGAGGGCCTCCCGTGCGTACTCCTCGATCTGCGCCGGATCGACGCCCTTCGCGCTCGTCGCCTTCGCGAGCTTGCCGGCGTGGAGACCTGCGATGCGTCCGAACACGAGGAGGTCGGAGAGCGAGTTGCCTCCGAGACGATTGGAGCCGTGCATCCCGGCTGCGCATTCGCCGGCCGCGAAGAGCCCCTTCACGCAGGTCTCTTGCGTGTCCGGATCGACCCTGATGCCGCCCATCGTGTAGTGCGCCGTCGGGCCGACCTCCATCGGCTCCTTCGTGATGTCGACGTCGCCGAGCTCCTTGAACTGGTGGTACATCGCGGGGAGCTTCTTCTTGATGTCCTCCGCCGTACGCCGCGAGTGGATGTCGAGGAACACGCCGCCGTGCGGTGAGCCGCGGCCCTCCTTCACCTCGGTGTGGATCGCGCGCGCGACGATGTCGCGCGGGAGGAGATCGGGCGTGCGGCGCGCCTTCGACGTGATCCCGCTCGTCGACTCTTTCAGCCAGCGATCGGCCTCTTCCTCCGTGTCCGCCGTCTCGTTCGCGTAGAGCGGATGGATGTAGTCGAACATGATCCGCTTGCCGTCCTTGTTCCGCAGCGTGCCGCCTTCGCCGCGGACCCCCTCCGTGATCAAGGTGCCGCGCACGCTCGGCGGCCACACCATCCCGGTGGGATGGAACTGCATGAACTCCTGGTCCATGATCTCGGCGCCGAGGAGATAGGCGAGCCCCTGGCCGTCGCCGGTGCACTCCCACGAGTTGGAGTTGATCTTGAACGCGCGGCCGATGCCGCCGGTGGCGAGCACCACGGCCTTCGCCTCGAACACGACGAACTTGCCGTTCTCGCGCCAGTAGCCGAAGGCGCCGGTGACGCGCCCGCTGTCGCCGAGCAGGCGCGTGACGGTGCACTCCATGTACACGTGCATGCCGGTGTGGATGCCGTGCTGCTGGAGCGTGCGGATCATCTCGAGACCGGTGCGGTCGCCGACGTGGGCGAGACGCGGGTACTTGTGACCGCCGAAGTTGCGCTGGAGGATGCGACCGTCCTTCGTGCGGTCGAAGAGGGCGCCCCACTCCTCGAGCTCGTTGACGCGGTCGGGCGCTTCCATCGCGTGGAGCTGCGCCATGCGCCACTGGTTCAGATAGCGCCCGCCCTTCATCGTGTCGCGGAAGTGGACCTTCCAGTTGTCCTTCGGCTCCACGTTGCCGAGGGCGGCCGCGACGCCGCCTTCGGCCATCACCGTGTGCGCCTTGCCGAGGAGCGACTTGCAGATGAGACCGACGGACAGCCCCATCGCGCTCGCCTCGATCGCCGCGCGAAGCCCCGCGCCGCCCGCTCCGATCACCAGCACGTCGTGGTGGTGTGTCTCGTATTTCGTCTCGGTCATGTCCTTCCCTCCCACTCCTCACGAGCCGTGAATCGAGATCAGGATCGAAGGCTCAGAGGAGCCGGACGTCCTGGACCGCGCCGGTCGCGACCGAGCGGATGTAGAGATCGCAGAGGACGACGCCGAAGAGGCTGATCCACGCGAACGTCATGTGGTCGATGTTGAGCCGCGAGACCCACGCCCAGAGCTTGTGACGGAGCTTCCCGAACGGCGCGGTCGAGTAGCTGTCGACGCTCCCGCCGACGAGGTGCCGGAACGAGTGGCACGACGTCGTGTAGAGCGTGAGGAAGGCGCAGTTCAGGAAGAGCACGAACGAGCCCACCCCGAACCCGAGCTTTCCGTCCCAGCTCAGCGACTTGATGAAGTCGTGCCAGAGGAAGACGAGGAACAAGAGCGCGAAGTAGAGCGCGTAGCGATGGAGGTTCTGGAAGACGAGGAGCTTCCGCTCACCGTTGTAGTGGCCCGGGTTGCGCGCGCCGACGGCGCACGCGGGCGGCGTCATCGCGAACGAGCGGTAATACGCCTTGCGGTAGTAGTAGCAGGTGAAGCGGAAGAGGCCGGGGAAGGGCAGGATCAGGATCGCCGGCGTGAGCAGCGGGATGCCGAGGTCCTGCGTCTCGAAGTACGGGGACGCGAGCGGCGAGAGGTACGGCCCCCACGTGTAGTGCGTTCCTTCGAACGCGCGGAACGTCGCGTACACGACGAAGCCGGTGAGCACGACGAACGTGACCAGCGGACCGGCCCACCAGTTGTCTTTACGCAGCGTCTGTCCGAGGCCGTCGACCACGGGCAAACGCACGACCTTTCCAGCCATCCGAGCCTCCCCCTGACCTGGGCCCAGCTCCGGCCCCCCGCAGGCGGTTCTACGCTCGGCAGAGGTAGCGGCGCAAGCGACCCGCCCGTGCTTTCTCGTGTTCCTCCGCCGCGTTGTCGCATCGCCCGCGGCGCATGAGCTCGGCCGCGGCGCTGCTTCGCGCTTCACGCTGCGGGGGACACCGGTGCGGTGGGGTGGGGCACCGCTGCGGGTGGTTGGGGCACCGCTGCGGGTGGTTGGGGCGCAGCCCCAAATTCGGGCGGCGGCAGCCGGTCTCGGTCACGTGCTGGCGTCCGCTGTCGCGCCCGTGCTACGTCCGCTCGACATGCCCGACTTCTTCGACATCTCCCGTCATCTCACCGCCGAAGAGCGCGCCATCCAGAGCTCCGTCCGCGCGTTCGTGGATGCTCGCGTGCTGCCGGTCATCGCCGATCATTTCGAGGCCGGCACCTTCCCGATGGATCTCATCCCCGAGATCGCGAAGATGGGGCTCCTCGGCTGCAACCTCCAGGGCTACGGCTGCGCCGGTCTCTCGCAGGTGGGGTACGGCCTCGCCATGCAGGAGCTCGAGCGTGGTGACTCGGGCATTCGCAGCTTCGCGAGCGTGCAGGGTAGCCTCGTCATGTACCCGATCCACGCCTACGGCTCGGAGGAGCAGAAGGAGCACTACCTGCCGAAGATGGCGCGGGGCGAGATCATCGGCTGCTTCGGCCTCACCGAGCCCGACGCCGGCTCGAACCCGGCCGCGATGCGCACCACCGCGATCGACGACGGAGATGCGTGGGTCCTCAACGGGACCAAGCGCTGGATCACGAACGGCAACCTCTCGCAGGTCGCCCTCGTCTGGGCGAAGGTCGGCGGGCAGAGCGGCGAGGTCCACGGCTTCCTCGTCCCGACCGACACGAAGGGCTTCGAGGCGCGTCTCATCCACAAGAAGGCGAGCCTCCGCGCGAGCGTCACGAGCGAGCTCATCCTCGAGGACGTCCGCATCCCCAAGGACGCGATCCTCCCGGGCGTGAAGGGAATGCGGGGGCCGCTCTCGTGCCTCACGCAGGCGCGCTACGGAATCGCTTGGGGCGTCATCGGCGCGGCGAATGCGTGCTTCGAGAGCGCGCTCGACTACGCGAAGAATCGCGTGCAGTTTGCAGGTAAGCCGATCGCGTCGCACCAGCTCGTGCAGGCGAAGTTCGCCGAGATGCTCACGCAGATCACCGCAGCGCAGCTCATGGCGCTCGAGGTCTCACGCCACAAGGAGGAGAAGACGCTCCGCCCGCAGCACGTGAGCATGATCAAGCGGAACAACGTGCGGATGGCGCTCGAGGTCTCGCGCGTGTGCCGCGACATTCTCGGCGGCAACGGGATCACGCTCGAGTACCCGATCATGCGCCACCTCTGCAATCTCGAGACGGTTTCCACCTACGAGGGCACGCACGACATCCACACGCTCATCCTCGGGCAGGACGTCACCGGGATCGCGGCCTACGAGTGAGCTTCCCCGAGCAGACGTGGATCGACATGGAGCGCGCGCTCGTCGCGGCATCGCTCTGCGAGATCACGCCGAGCGATGCTCGCGACCGGATGTGCGCCGCGCTCTCGGCGCACCTCGGCGCGAGCTGCTCGCTCCGCCAGGGACATCACTCGGTGGGTGACGACGAGGAGGCGCTCCTCATCGGAAGCTCGGTCGAGGACACCGCGTCGACGTTGTTCGTACCGCGGAACGCAGCGCTCGACTCGGCGACGCGTGAACGCCTGAAGCGGCTGTTCGAGCTCCTCCTCCAGGCCGCGCACCCGATCCGGCACGGCGCCCGAACGCTCCACAAGCTCCGCAACCGCCTTGCAGGGCTCCAGACGAACGTCGAGTTCGTGGAGATGGTGATCTCGAGCTCCGAGGAAGGGGAGCTCGGGCCTGACTTTCCGCGAGCGGACGTGAACACGTCCCTCACGCACGCCATCACCGTGTGCCGAGACATGGCGAAGGCGCTCCGAGCCCTCTCCGGGCTCGACGAGCCCTGAGACCGATCAGGACGCGGGAGAGGGATCGTCTTCCTCGTCCTCCTCGAGCCCGGCACCCGCGATGCGGAGCGTGACGAGCTCGGCGAGGATCGCGGCGGTGTCGTGTGCCGATCGCGCGGTCTCGTCGTAGACGAGCTCCGCGACGCGCTCGGCCCCGGCGCGGAAGACGACGATCTCCATCCCGTCTTCGCGAAGGCTCTTCGCCTCGACGTAGTCCTCCATGGTCCGGGTTCGCCTTCCGTTCACGGAGATGAGGATGTCTCCGTAGCGGACGCCCGCGCGTGCCGCCGGAGTTCCCTCCAGGGTCCCGAGGACCGGGAGCCCTTCCAGCGCCTTCGCGAGCGCGAAGAGAGACTTGCGACCTATCATGGCGGGGCCCTTTCACTGCCCGGCGAGCCCGGGCGCCAACGGCCGGCGCACGCACGAGCAGCGTGCGCCGGACTCGATGAACTTGGGGCTGCGCCCCAACCACCCGCAGCGGAGGTCGCGTGGGCCGGTTCAGATGGTGAGCTCTTTCTCCACGTCCGCGAGGGCGATGCGCGCCATCGCGAGGTTGGCGCGCGAGCGATCGACCGCGACGTAGAAGAAGATCGCCGGGCGCGAGCGGAGCGGACGAATCAGATGGTACTGCTTGCCGAGCGTGATGAGCATGTCCTCGATCCCGTCCTTCAGCGAGAGGTTGTTCATCGCCTTGCGCTTGGCGCGGACGACCTCGGTGTTGCCGGCTGCAGCGACCTCGAGGTTGATGACCGAGCCGCCTCCTTCGGCGCCGAGGAGCATTCCGCTGTCCGAGTCCACGAGGGCGGCTCCAATGAAGCCATCGAGCTGGTTGAGCTTGGTGAGACTGTCCTTGATGTTCATGGTGACCTCCGTCGTTGTCGTTGTCGTTGTCGTTGTCGTTGTCGTTGTCGTTGTCGATTTTCGTGTCGCCGGTGCCGTCTCGGGAGACGTGCCTTCGACCGTGAACTGATCGAAGAACGTGTCGACGTCGCTGTCGGGCGCGGGCGGGGCCTGTGACCAGCCACGCGTGGTCGTGGGTTGTTCGTCCGGGAAAGCTGCGCCCAGCTCCTCGCGACGTTGCTTCTCGTCGAGCCGGCGGCAGCTCTCGATCAGGAGCTCCTGCCAGTCGGACTCGATCGTGCGTTCCGGGGCGTTCGCTCCGACGCGCATCCGGAACTCGCCGCCGCTCCACATCATGATCTCGTAGAACGCGGCGTTGCCGCGCGCGGTCGCCGTGACGGCGTGAAGGACCGCGCCGCGGTCGAACCAGAGTCGGCCCTCGCCGGTCCGATGATTCACCACCAACATGCCGGTGGCGCTCGAGAGCACGTAGAGCTGGACGATGTCGGGCAGCGTCGACACCGAGATCGCGCCGGAGAAGCCGACAGGCTGGGGCGTGAGCGCCTCTTCGACGAGCTCCAGGAGGCGCTCGAACTCGAATGGCTTCTCGAGAAAGCCCGTGTACGGCGTTCCGACGATGCGCTGGATGTCGGGCGTCTGGAACGCGGTCATGATGACGACGGGCAGGCGAGGATGTTCGGCGCGAGCGGCGACGATCAGATCGATCCCGCTCATCCCCGGCATCCGCACGTCTGCCACCAGGAGATCGACGGGACCGCTCTGAATCCGCGCGAGCGCTGCTTCGCCGGTGTTGGCGGTGTGGACCTCCCACGACGGGCGCGCTCGAGCGAGACGATTGGAGAGAGACCAAGCGAGGACCTCCTCATCGTCGACGAGGACAATCTTGCGAGGCCCCGTCGTCGTCATCGACGGTCCGACTTTGCAGCGTGCATGCCATGGCGCTTTCTTTCGCGAAGACGCGCGGCTGGCGCCGCCCCTCGGCCCGTCGGGCCGTCCGAAGTCTGCACCGGCCGTCCAGAACCTGGATGACGTCGGCTCGAGTGCCCCTCGTCCTCCGACGATCTCCGACGATCGGCGTCGCCCGGAACGCATCGAGTGCCTTCTCGTGGTGGAACGAGCCTTGCGAGAGCGGTGAAGAAGAGCGAGGTGGCTCGGATGGATCTCGACGGCGTGATGGATGAAGCGCTGCGGAATGGGCCAGGCGCCGTCGCGATCGCGTGCGCCGATGTTCGTGCCGGATTCGTGCTCGGTGCGTCTGCCGTCGGGGATGCGGAGCGCGAGGAGGCGAGCGACGCCGCGACTCGTGTGGCGCAGCTCTGCGCAGCGCCGTCGGGCGGGGCGGAGGCGGACACCGCGGGCGCGCTCGTCTCGTCGAGCTGGATTCACGCGTACGCGCGGGTCTCTCGGCGCCCCGAGCTCGTCGTCGTCGGTGTGGCGTGCGGGGAGGCGAGTCCCGAGCTCCTGCTCGACTGGGTGAAGCGCGTCGCGGGGGGACTCGAGGCAGCTCGGTGACGCGCGCGCCACGCGGAGGTGTCGCCTTGCTCCGCAAGGCGGTCACCGATGCCCTGTCGGAGGCGGAATGAGCGAGCAATTGATCCGGCGCGGTCATGTGCTCGAGCGGCGGTCTTCTCTCGGAGACCGGTCGAGCGACGGTCTCGCCGCGGCGGACTCGAAGCAGGTGCTCGCGCAGAGGCTCATCGAGCGCGAAACGTTTCATCGCGCGGTTCTCGACGGGATCGAGCTCGGGATCGTCACGACCGAGCCGTCCGGTACCGTGACGTTCATCAACCGCACCGCTCGAACGCTGCTCGGGGTGAAGTGGGTGAGCGGAGGAGACGTTCGCGAGCTCCTCGGCCTCCACAGCGCGCCCCACGACTTCGTCTCGTCCACGTCGAAGCTCGCGTACACCCTGCCCACGCAGGATGGAGAGCTCGATCTCGAGCTCTCCATCCACCGCACCGAGGGATTCTGCGGTGCTGCCGACTACTTCTTCGTCTTCCGTGACGTGAGCGAGGAGAAGAGTCGCGCTGACGAGCTCGAGCGCTTCGAGCGCCTGGCCGCGATGGGCACGATGGTCGCCGGCTTCGCCCACGAGGTTCGGAATCCGGTCGCGTCACTCCGCTCTCTCGCGGAGTCGCTCGCCGAGGACCTCGCGGACGCGAACATCCAGCTCCCTCACGTCAGTCGGATGCTCCAGGTCCTCGAGCGGATCGAGCGGCTCGTGCGCACATCGCTCCAGTTCGGGCGACCGGCGGTACCGAGGCGGGGCCACCATCGTCCCTGGGCGATCGTCGCGGCGGCGCTCGGCGAGGTCGGGCCCCGCATCAAAGAGGGGGACGGCGAGATCCGGCTCGAGGTGGAGCCAGACCTCCCTGATGTCTTCGTCGACGAGGGACAGAGCGTTCAGGTGCTCGTGATCCTCCTCAACAACGCGCTCGACTCCGTCGGCTCGGCTCAGCGGGTGCTCGTTCGCGTGCTCCGCGCAGAGGACTCGAAGGCGGAGGGCGCGCAGTCGGCGGTACCCCTCGTGCGCTTCGAGGTCCATGATGACGGGCTCGGGATCCCCGCGGCGATCCTGGGACGGATCTTCGATCCGTTCTTCACCACCAAGCCATCGGGCACCGGGCTCGGCCTGTCGATCGCGCAGCAGCTCGTGAGCGAGAACGGAGGGCACTTCAGCGTGAGCTCGTCGCGCGGCGCTCCGACGACCTTCGCGGTGTTCCTGCCGACTGGCTGAGGGCCCGTCGCGCGTGGGCTCGACCAAGCGGCAGCCCGGTCCGGGGCAGCTCAGTTGCTCTCGTCGCCAGGCTCGCTCAGTCCCCGCAGTCGGGTGTTGAGCGGAATCCCGAAGTTCTTGATCTTCTGGTAGAGCGTGCTGCGCGGGATGCCCAGCCGACGGGCTGCCTCCCTGACGCGCCCGCTCTCGGCGGCGAGAGCGCGCACGATGTGCTCGCGTTCGACTTCCTCGAGCGTCTGCGAAGAAGTTCTCTCCGCCGGAATGGCGACGGGAATGGCGTTCCGGCTCTCGCTGTCGAAATGAACGTCTTCCGCCGTGATGACGGCGCCGCTGCGGAGGATCAGCGCCCGATGAACCACGTTCTTCAGCTCGCGGATGTTCCCAGGCCAGGCGTAGGCGGACAGTCTATCCCAGGCCCCGCGTGTGAGCTCCACGTCGGAGGTCCCTTCCTGCGCGAGGAGCTCCTTCACGAGCTGAGGAAGGTCGGCCGCGCGCTCGCGTAGGGACGGGACGCGGAGGGTCACGGTGCTGATGCGGTAGAAGAGGTCCGCACGAAACGTCTTTCGCTCCACGCTGGCGAGGAGGTCGTGGTGCGTGGCCGCGATGAGCCGGACGTCCGCGTTTCGCTCGCGCACTTCGCCCATGCGGCGAAAGCGCTTCTCCTCGAGCACCTTGAGGATCTTCGGCTGCACCTGCAGGTCGATGTCGCCGATCTCGTCGAGGAAGAGCGTGCCGTCGTTCGCCGCGTCGAAGAGCCCCTGCTTCTGGGTGTGCGCTCCGGTGAACGCGCCGCGCATGTGGCCGAAGAGCTCGCTCTCGATGAAGTCGTGTCTCAGGCCGGCGCAGTTCACGTCGACGAAGGGACCGTTCCTGCGGGCGCCGAGCTCGTGGATGTGCCGGGCAAGCATGCTCTTGCCGGTGCCGGTCTCACCGAGGATGAGGACGGCGCAATCGGAGTTGCGCAGGCGTTCGACCTCGTCTTCGAGTCGTCGCATCACGTCCGAGCGCGCCTCGAGCGTCGCACGCTTGTGCTGTCCCGTCCGCGTCGTCTGTTTTCGTGCAACCGCGTTGTCGACGCACGCGAGGAGCGTCTCCATTGCGACTGGCTTGGTGAAGAACTCTTCCGCACCGAGCTTCACCGCGCGCACGGCAATGTCGATCGTCGCGAAGCCGGTGATGATGAAGACCGGGATCGTCGCATCGAGGTCGCGCAGCTGCGGGAGCAGGTTCACCGCGTCGCCGTCCGGCAACCGGAGGTCCGTGATCACGGCGTCGGGCGGGGACGAGAAATGCGCGAGGGCCTCACGGCAGGTCCCGGCCTCGAGCACCTCATGGCCACGGGCACGCAGGGTCGCGGCGACGCCGTGGCGTGTTGCCGCATCATCTTCGACAACCAGAATGCGTGACTGCAATGCCACGCTAGAGACCACAGGCCGTGCCATGGTGATCGGCCGAGTATACAACCCGGCCTCCGTAGCAGCGCCGTTCTCGACGTCGAACGATCGAGATTCGCGGTGAGAAAGCTGAGCAGATGAGAGTCTGGGTCGCATTTCGCGACAGGCGTCCAGGATCTGGACGTCGTTATCATCAGCCAATGAAAGTATTCGCGAGCGCTCCCGAGCGTCGAAGCGCTTCGAAGAGCGCGATGCCGACGGCGTTGGCAAGGTTGAGCGAGCGCACCGCGCCCAGCGTCGGAATCCCCACGAGGCGGTCCTCGTATTTGGATGTCAGCTCGTCCGACAGGCCGACGCTCTCCTTTCCGAATACGAGCGCATCGCCGGGGCGGAAGTCGGCCTCGAGGTAGCTTCGCTTTGCGAGCGCGCTGAACAGGAACAAGCGTCCGTTCGGCGACTCGTTCTCGAACGAATGGACGAACTGCGGGAAGTCCACGTGCGTGCGGACGTCGACGAGGTGCCAGTAGTCGACACCGGCGCGTCTCACGCTCTGCTCGTCGATGCGAAAGCCGAGTCGGCCCACGAGATGGAGGGGGGAGCTCGTGGCGGCACCGAGGCGAGCGACGTTGCCCGTGTTGGGCGGGATCTCGGGCTCGACGAGCACGATGTGGAACGGCGGGGCGCCCTGGGACTGGAGGGGCGCGGCACGAAGACGTGGAGATGGCGGCGTACGCGACATGGTTCGGCTGATGCGCTCCGGAGGCGGTCCGACACCCGCCGAGGCGAGAACGGTCCGTGGAGCGGCGCTGCTCGACTTACCAGGAGGAGCGGTCGCGGGCGAGGTGCTCGGCCCCGGTCTTCGGCGGGCGCTGTCTTGCCCGCGAGGCTTGCCTTCGCCCGGGTGGCTACGGTGCCCCACACCGTCCTTGACGCATGTCCGATCGGGCACGTAGCCTCAGCCGTCGTGCGCAACCGCCGCGCTACGCTTGGTTTTCTCGCCGCCGCCTCGTTGAGCGTCCTGGTGTCTCGTGAGGCTCGCGCCGGGGACATGGATCCGACTCCGGAGCGGCTGATCAATCAGCCTGCGGGCCTTCCGGCAGGACAGACCTGTCAGAGCATCGCGGCGGATCCGGGAGCGGCCGTCTCGGCGGGGCTCCGTCCTCAGGACTTCCCCTGCCGTCCGAACAATCTCGCGTTCGCGAACATGATCTCGGAGCTCGGCTTCGCGATCGCGCCCACGGCGTTCTATCCCGCGCGGACGACCGGCATCGGCGGCTTCCAGGTCTCGTTCGAGGCGAGCTACACGGGCATCCACGCAGATCGCTCCGTCGCCAGCTCGAACGGCGGGAGGATGCAGTACTGGCATCTCGGCACGCGTGGGCCTCAGGACCCGAACACGAAGCAGTCGTCGATCGTCAACTCGTCGCCCGACAGCCTGCTCCAGGTCTACGCCCTCAAAGCGCGGAAGGGCCTTCCGCTCGGCTTCGAGATCGCCGGCAGCCTCGGCTACGTGTCGAACACGACGTTCTGGGTCGGCGGAGGCGACATCCGCTGGTCGATGCTCGAGGGGTTCCGCACCGGGGCGCTCGGATTCCTCCCGGACGTCTCCGTCGGCGGCGGCATCCGGACGGTCACGGGCACGTCGCGCTTCTACCTGACGACGCTCGGCATCGACGCGCGCATCTCGAAGCCGATCGCGCTCCAGGACAGCTCGCAGCTCATCCCGTCTCTCGGCTTCCAGCGACTCATCATCTTCGGCGACTCGAACGTCGTCGACGGGACGCCCAACGTCGACGCCGTTGCGCAGTGTGGCTTCGGCGGTCTCGATGCGACCACGGGGGCACCGACCTGTCGCAACAAGCTGCCGAACGGGACCGACGCGAACGCGGACTTCGCGAACAACTTCACCTTCGACAAGGTGCGCGTCCACCGCAACCGCGGCATGGTCGCGCTCAACTATCGCTACGAGATGATCTGGCTCGGCTCGCAGGTCGCGTTCGACATCAGCGACCCCAAGGACGAAAACCCCGGCATCGTTGGCAAACGGCAGTGGACACTCTCGTTCGAAGGCGGCGTGCACTTCTGAGCGTCGCGATCGGCGTGGCGGCGAGCGCGCTCGTCCTCGCGTGTGCCGGTCGCGGTGGCGTCGGAGTGGTCGGCGTGAGCAACAAGGCGCCGGGCGGCGCTTCCGCGCGTGACGCCGGCGATGCGGCGCCCATCGACGGCGCCCTCGCGCTCCCGGCCGGGTACCGCACGACGTTCACGAAGCTGAACAAGACGCGCTTCGTCTCCCAGGGGCACGCATCGGGACGCTGGGAGGTCGACGTCTGGGCGAACGAGCTCGCGCAGAAGGCGCTCGCTTCGCGCGCGCGTGAGGTGCCTCCCGGCGCGATCGTCGTCCAGGAGCATTACGAGCGTCGAGGTGGCGGTGAGCCTCGCGCCGAGGGGGCCGGCGAACCGGAGACGGCCGGCCCGATCATGGTGATGGAGAAAAAGCCCGCAGGCTACGCGAGCGAGCATGGCGACTGGCGCTGGGCCGTCGTCGGCTCCCAGGGCCAGCTCGTGCGCGATGGTGTCATCGAGTCGTGTGCGGGCTGCCACGACAACGCGCCGATGGACGGCCTGTTTCCGATCCTCGAGTGATCGCTCGTGGTCGTCAGGTGACGACGGCCGCGGCGAGCGCGAGGATGACGATGGCGGCGAAGAGGAGCGCCGCCAACGTCGCGCCGACGTACGAGAGTGCGAGCGCTGCGCGGCTGCGCTCACCCTCGAGGCGGTAGCAGCCGCGGAGGAACGCGTTCGTCGCGCGTGTCGGGAGACCCGACAGCGAGCCGGCGAGGCCCGTCGAGGCGCGGAGCCCTTCCTTGATCGCGACGACGAGCGCGCCGAGCGGGCCCATCACGAGATCCCAGCCGCACGCGTAGAGGCCGAAGCGGAGCGCTCGCGATCGCGCGCTGCGCGCACCCTGGCGCGTCGCTCCGATGTCGATCGACAGGCCATGAGCCGCGTGCGCCGCGACGAGGAGCCCTGCGAACGCCGGTAGTCCGAGGAACACGATGCGCAGCGTCGTCGAGCGCGCAGCCGGATCGTGAGCGAGGTGCCCGAGCCACTCCGGCGCGAGCACCGCCGCGACGCCGACGAACGCGACGAGCACGGCGGTGGACGCGAGGAGCTCGCACAGCGCGGCGAAGCGCAAGGCAGGCATCAGCGGGCCGTCGGGGAGCAGCTCGAAGAAGCTATCCGCGTCGCGCGTGGTCGAGCGCGCCGTCGACCACAGTCGGGAGAACACGGGCACGCCGGTGCGCTCCCACGCGATCACCGAGACGATGCCGGAGCGTGAGAGCGCTTCGCGATCGTCGCGGCACCCGGGGCAGTCGGCATCGCCACAGAACGCGCAGACGACCGCGGCGGGGACATCGAGTAGATCCGGTGACGAGCCGCGGCCTTCTGCTTCGCGCGCTTCACGCTCGATGTGCTCCTCGAGCGACTCGTCGCGCTCATGCTCACCGATGCGTCGTCTCGCGGCAGCCATGGCTCGATGGAGCATGGCTCCATCGACAGACCGGCGCCACTTCGTGGCCACGCCCTCCCGCGCGGCCGCGCGTTCGGAGCCCGGTCTTCAATGCGGGCGACGATCTACCGAGATCTCGTGATCCGGCGCCACGCTCAGTGGAGCGCTTGGCCCTTCGAAGAGCCGCGCTTCACGTCGATGACGTCGATCGAGCCGCCGAGACGGATCGAGAGGAGGATCGCTGCGAGCGACACAGCCAGCGTCGCCCACATCGGCCAGTCCCACGTATAGCGGACCGGAATGATGCCCCCGCGTGGGGGCCTCGCAAGAAGGACGCCGATCGCCACCGCCGGGATGGCGCTGAGGAAGGCTGCGGCGACGCGCGCGCCTCTCATCTGGATGATCGATCGACGGCTGAGGACCGTCGGGACGAGGACGACCCACGCTGCACAGCACGCCCATAGCCATCCGATCCGCTCGTGAGCCAGGTCGAAGGCCGACTTGGCGTCGATGTAGGGCATCGTCAGGCGAACCCACGGTAGAAAGAAGAAGGTGAGGCCGAGGATGGCAAGGACGGCGAGCGGCCCCTTGCCGCGTCCGAAGTACGTGAGCGGCATCGGCTCGAGCTCGGGCGCCGTGGGGACGCCGGCTTCGTCGTGCAGAGCGTCGACCGACGGTGGCAGCTTGTGGAGCTTGGCCAGCGGCATCTGGCAGACCGGACACGCCTCGGCCTCGCCTTCCTCGAACATCTCGCGACAGAAGGGGCAGGCGAGGAGTCCCACGCGGCGAGCATAGCGAAGGTCGAGCAAATGAGTGCGGTTCACCCTCGGAGGGACACGGCCTCGGGACCGGGGTTCCCGGATCCTGCCGCACGACCAGGACGGGACCGTCGTGGTCGTGCTACGGAGCGGGCATGGCACGACCGTCGAAGCTCGATCGAACCGTTGTTGACGCATGGCTCGCACGGCACCCCGGCTGGATCCTCGAAGGTGATGCGCTCGTCCGGACGTTCGCGACGGCCGACTTTGCGGCCGCGCTCGCGTTCGCGGTTCGCCTCGGCATGGTCGCGGAGAAGCGCGACCACCACCCCGACATCCTCATCGGTTGGGGCAAGGCCCGCGTCCTCTGGAGCACGCACGACGCCGGGGGGATCTCCCAGCTCGACCTCGATCTGGCGGAGCTGACGGAGGAGCTGGCGGCGAGCCGGTCCCTGCCCGAGGGCGGCTGAGACGAGAACGGCCGAGACGAGAATGGGAACGGATGGATAAGTGAGTGTCACCCGTAGAGAGGGCTTGCGTCCGAGGCGTGTAGGTTGCAAGTGACCGAGACGTGACCGCACGCGAGACGGAGCTCTTGGCGGCGCGCGCTCGACTAAAGGCGCGCGTCATCGAGATCGTTGGAGAGGGAGCCATCCCTCGGTTCGACGAGGCCCTCACCCATCCGAGCTACGCGAACGAGTCGAGCGAGCCGGACAACCAGCGGCTCGAGTTCCTGGGCGACGCCGTTCTCGGTCTCTGCGTGAGCGAGCTCCTGAGCCGGGAGCGGCCCGAGGCCGACGAGGGCGTTCTCACGCGGATGCGCAGCGCGCTCGTCAACGCCGAGGCTCTCGCGCTCTGGGCGAAAGCCGAGTGCATCGGGGAGGCGCTCGCGCTGGGGAAGGGCGCTCGCGCCGGCAGCGAGCGGGAGCAGACGAACGTCCTCGCCGACGCGGTCGAGGCCCTCGTCGCCAGTGTCTACGAAGCGCGGGGGCTCGACGGGGCGCGTAGGCTGGTCGAGCACGTCATCCGGGAGCCGATGCAAGAGGCGGCGCGCCTCGGCACGCGCGACCCGAAGAGCTTTCTCCAGGAGCAGGTGCAGGCGAAGGGCCTCCCGGCGCCGACCTACCGCGTGCGCGGGATGCGCGGGCCACAGCACGACCCGATGTTCGAGGTCGAGGTCATCGTCGGTGACGCGGTCGCCGGACTCGGAGAGGGACGTTCGAAGCGCGTGGCCGAGCGAGCCGCTGCGCTCGCCGCGCTCACTGCTTGTCCCGAGGACCAGGCTCCGGCGCGCGAGGGGTCGACCGGGGAAGGTTGAGCCCCGCGTCGAACGGCGGGATCACGATGATCTTGAGGAGGTCGGCGTTCACGTCGCGCACGTGCTTCGCTCGGAGATCCTCGATGAGCTTCTTCTCCTGCGCCTCGGTGCGCTCGCGGTAGATCGTCGAGCGGATCTGAGCGGTCGCTTCTTCGAGGGAACGCCGCGTTGCCGGCACCGTCGCGCGGCGCCAGACGATCGCGAACGCATCGCCTTCGGGGACCAGGTCCGGGACGAGGTCGCCGTCCTTCACGGCGGCGGCGGCCTTCACCAGCCCCGGGTCGACCTTTACTCCTGCTTCGTTGCTGATCCCGTCGGGAGCGACGAAACCGAGGTTGCCACCGCGGAAGCTCGTGGCCTTGTCGATGCTGTGGGCCTTCGCGAGCTCGTTGTACTTCGGGATCGTGAGGTCCTTCTTCGCCGCCGCGAGGACTCCGAGCGCCTCGTCCCGCGTCTTGCAGAGGATCCGCCAGAGGTTCACTCGCTCTGGGGAGTCGAAGCGGGAGCGGTTCTCCTCGTAGAACTTCTGCACGTCCTCGGCCGGGATCGAGGCCGGGGACTTGAGCTCTCCCGAGCGGAGCGCCCGGAGCGTCGCGGTGCTGCGTGCGCGCTGGAGCTGGTGCTTCGTCGGGAGCTCTCCGTCGAGCTTGCGCTGCTCAGCGCCGGCGCCGAGGAGGAGATCCCGGACGATCACCTGATCGACGTAGGCCTTCACGATCTCGTCGCGTGAGGCGCCGAACGTGACTGCCTGGAACGGCGGGATCTCGGCGAGCCGATCCTCGAGCTCGGCGACCGACACCGAACGGGAGCCCACCTTGATCGCGATCTTCGCGCGACGTACCGCCTCGTCGTCGCCGCTCGTGCCGGCCTCGGGCGCTGCGTGTGACGCGGCGGTCGCCGCGAGCGAAGCGACGACGATGCCGGCGAAGATCGCCGTGGTGAAGCGGAGGAAACGCTCGGCCACGAGGACCCAGCTAACTAGCAAATCCGGGTAACGGCGTCAGTCTGCTTCTTCCACAGCCATTCACGTGGCCGCCACGCGGGACCGTGGGCCCGAGCACGCTCTGCTGATGGGCCCGGCTTTGGCTATAGCGGTGCTCACTTGGAGTGACCTCCGATTCACGCCCGCCCGTTGGGCGAGCGGGCGTGAATCTCCGGTCAAGCGAGTACGTGTGAGCCGACCGCTTCGAGCTTTCAGGATCGGCGCAACTGAGTTGCGCCTTAGCCGCGGGACCGAGGACGCCCGCGCTTGGCGGCGTCGGCGAGGACGCCGGCCTCGCGAAGGACCTCCTCGCCGATCCCTACGAAGCGGTAGACCTCGGGCCGGAAGCTGTACGCGCGGTGGAGCCGCTCGACCACGCCGACGATCGACTCCGGCGAGGCAGCGCTCTTCTTCACCTTGGCCACCTTGCGGATGGAGCTGAGTGGCTCACCGAGATCCATGAGCTCCTGCACCCGCTGGAGGATGTCGAGCGGCTTGAGCTCGCGCGCCCCGCGCGCCTTGCCGGCCTCGAGCTCCTTCAGTAGGCGCTGGCGCCGCTTCTCGGTCCGGCCGTCGAGCTTGTGCGAGGCTGCGCCGTGTCCGCCGAGGATGTCGTTGAAGACGCGAGCGACGCGTCGCTTCTCGATCGCCTCGGGGCTCCCACGGCGGTTCGGCGCGCGCGTGCGTCCCGATTCGGCTTTCTCGTCGGGCCTGGGGCTCTTCCCTGCCTTTGCACGAGCCTTCACAGCTGCCATCGCCCCCGACGGTACGGTGCTCAAATGGCGATGTCAACTTGGGTAGATCCGCTTCAATGCCGGAACAGTCCGCGAATCAATTCTCAAATCGACGCGGGCCGAAGGCCCACCATTGCGGGTGGTTGGGGCAACGACTGCGGGTGGTTGGGGCGTGAGACGCAAGTTCACGCCCGCTTCAGGGCCCGCTTTCGCGTGCCTTTCGAGGGGTGCTTTTCGGGCGCGGCGCGTTCGTCGTGCGCCTCTACTAACAGCGCCCCTCGGCGAGCCCGAGCGCGAGCGCGAGCGCGCCGAGGACGATGAGCGGCCATCCTCGCCGCAGGAAGTCCGGGATGCTGAGGCCGAAGGCCGCGAGGGTCCGTCTTGTCGCCTCGCCTCGGCCGACGACACGGACGACCTCGCGATCGATCTCCGCGTGCTCTTCCTCGTCCATGGGGTCATCACCGCGGAGATGGAAGATGTGGTGCTCGAGCTCGTGATGGATAGTCTCGCGGAGCTCCTCCTCCCAGTCGAACGGGCCTTCCTCTCGCTCGATCCGCTCGAACGTCTGGAAGTAGATCGTCACGGTCGGCGGCTGCGTCGGGACGGGCGCGCCTCGCGGCGGAGGAGGCACGTAGCTCCCGAGCAGAGGCTCGCCGCCATCGTCGACCGCGGGGGTCCCGCTCTCGACGATCAGCTCCACCTTCTCGCCCGGGATGTCGGCAATGAGCGGATCGGCGATCGCGTGCGCGAGCTCGACGAAGTCCTCGAGTGGCGGCAGCGCATCGTGCTCGTGCACGTCGTCGGACTCGGTGCTGGCCGGCTCTCCTTCGGGGGGGAGTGGGGCGCGCGCCCCGAGCTCGGCGTCGGGTGGCGGCGGCTCGAGCTCGCGCTCGATGGGGGCGTCGACGGTGTTCCTCGCCTTGCACTTCGTGCAGAACACGTCGCACGCGAGACGGAGCGGGTAGTGGGCCGCGAGAAAGACGTCGGCGATCGCGTCCCAGGCCGCGCCGTCGTCGGCCTCGATTGCACGTGCGATCCGCCCTGGATCGCGGAGCGGGCCGAGCGCGTCGAGCCCGATCGCGCGGACCATGTCCTCGTCGATCTCGAGCGGATCGCGCACGAGCGCCGCCCAGAACGGCATCGCCTCGCGCACGGTGCGCGGCGCGAGCGTGATCGTCGTCGCCTGGCGGACGTGTCCGAGCCGGATGGGCAGCGTCTCGAGCGGGACGCCGAGCTCGCACGTCCGGTCGAGCTCGGGATCGCCGAGCTCGCCGTCCTCCCAAGGACCCGTCTCGAGCCCCTCGCACGGATGGACCACGAGGAGCTCGCCGCAGTTGTGGCAGTCGATCTCGACCTCGTCCTCGTGGACGAGGCCCGCCTTCGTGAGGAAGGCGCGCACGACGTGGAAGTCCGCGAGCGGAAGGTCGTGGACGTCGAGCTTGGTCCGTCCCTTCATGAGCGACACGTCGCGATCGAAGAGCCCGAGCACTTCGGAGAAGAGCGGCTCCCCCTCGTCGGGGCGAACCGCCGTCGCCGCGCCGGAGGACGTTCTGCTGAGCGTGACTCTGGTCCCGCTCGGCAGCGTCAGAGTGCGTGGCAGTGTGAAGGCCACGGTCAGCCTCCGTTGCGTCGGGCGGTGCCCTCGTGCTCTTCCGGCTGGATCCGGAGGACACGGACGACGAACGCGTGGATGGCGTAGACGGCAGGCGTGAGCAGGATCGCGACGACGACCTTCATGCCGTATTCTCGGCCCACCTTCGCGAAGATCCACGTCCAGCGGTCGATGAACTCCATCTTGCCGAGGAACGAGCTCGAATCCGCGGCCGCGGTCCAGCCCCAGAAGATGGCGTTGATGACCGTGGTGTCCACGATCTGACTGAGGAGCGTGGAGCCCGTCGCCCGGAGCCAGAGGTGCCTCGACCGGGTCAGCGCCTTCCAGAACTGGAAGACCTGGATGTCGAGGAACTGACCGAGCAGGTAGGCGATCATCGACGCGAAGAAGAGCTGCGCGCTGCCGCCGAAGATCTTCTCGAACTCTACCTGCGTGAAGTACGTCGAGTCGTGCGCAGGGAGCGCCGTGCCGAGCTGGAGGATGACCCACGCGAGCACGGCCATCGCGAAGCCGAGCAGCGTGAGGAAGCGCGCGCCCTTCCGGCCGTAGAAGTCGTTCACGACGTCGGTCAGGAGGAACGTCACCGGGAAGGGGATGACGCCGACCGAGATCGGACCGAACGGCGTGGGGATCGTCTTCCCTCCGATGATGTCGCCGATGAGGAGGCACGACACGAAGACGGCAGCGAGGCACACGAACAGTTTGTGCGTCGCATTCATGCGGCCGAACGGCCCGCGGTCTTCGCCCAAAGCGCTGCTCACGTGAACTGACCTCGCATCGCTCTCGTCTCGAAGGCCCCGCCGAATCGAGCCGACGATAATGGCATCTCTTCAGCCGTCTGACGATGGCGGCGGTCCCTCGCTCGAGGGCGGCGGCCCTTCCACGGGGAGGACCAGCCGGAAGACCGCACCTCTGCCGTTCGCGCTGGCGCCGACGTACGAGAGCTCGCCGTTGTGCTCGTAGGCGATGCGCTGCGCGATCGCGAGGCCGAGCCCGGTGCCGCTCGACTTCGTCGTCGAGTACGGCTCGAAGAGTCGACCCGCGAACTCGGGCGAGATGCCCGACCCGTTGTCCGCGACGGAGAACGACACGTAGTGCCCGTCGGTGTCGGTGGTGAGCGTCACCGCACCTCCGGGAACGTCCTTCACGGCGTCGAGCGCGTTCTGCACCAGGTTCGTCAGCACCTGGATGACCTGATCGCGATCGGCGCGGATCGCCGGGGCGCGCCGCTGGGTGACATGCGAGAGATGGAGCTCGCCGGCAGCGGCCTTGTGCATCTGGACGACGTGTCGAGCCACCTCTTCCACGTCGATGTCCTGAGGCCTCGGCGGCGGAAGGCGTGCGAAGCGAGTGAACTCCGTCACGATGTTCGAGATGCGATGCACCTCGTCGAGCACGGTGCGCGTTGCCTCGTCGAAGTATTCGTCGAAGCGAGGGTCCTCGCGCGCGCGGAGCCGCCGGAGCGTCTCGACCGCCGCGCGGATCGGCGCGAGCGGGTTCTTCACTTCGTGGGCGACACGGCGCGCGACCTCGCGCCACGCGGCCACGCGGCTCGCTGCAGCGAGCCGTCGTCGCGTGACCGCGAGATCGGTGATCATCCGATCGAACGCGAGCCCGAGCTCGCGGACCTCTCCCGAACCACGAACCTGGAGTGGCTGTGCCTCTCCCGCGGCGACCTTGCCGGCCTCCTGCGCGAGCACCGAGAGCGGTCGTCCGATGCTCCGCGCGAGGACGACGGCGACCAGGAACGCGACGACGGCCGCGACGATCGCGAGGACGCCGACCGCGCGATCGACCTCGGCGAGGTTGGCCTCGAGCTCGCGCGTCGACTTGACGATCTCGAAGGGGAGCGCCGCGCCGCGAGCGTCTTCGATCTGGCATGTCGCCCGCTCGGCCCCTCCCGCGACGCTCGCGCCGGACGACGTCGCCACGGAAGGCGCGACCGGCGTCGGGGGCGGCGGGGCGCTCGACTTCGCGCTCGCCGGACCCTTGGCGGACTTCGGCCGAGGCTTCGGCGCCGATGCCGTCGCCGTCGTGAGCGCGGCGGTCTCCGAGCCGTCGTCGTCGGCCACGGCAGCCCGTCGCGGCCACGATGGCACCACGGTGATCCCCAGCGTCCGCGCGATGCGGTCCATCGTCGGATCGACGTGGCGAGCGGCGACCATGCCGACGAGCCGTCCGTTGGGTGAAGCCTTGGTGCACCTCGTGACGATCGCCGGGACGGGGCCCATCCGCAGCGCGTAGGTCGAAGCGTCGGCGCGGATGAGCGCATCGACCTCGGACGGCGCCATGCCGATGAGCGTGGTCGGGCTGGCGCCCACGATGTCGCCCTTCTCGACGCCGACGAGGAGCTCGTCCATACCGAACGCCTTCCGCTCCGTGCGGACGCGGGAGGAGAAGGACAGTCGGCGCTCGTCGATCTCGCCACTGTCGATCGCGAGCCCCACGTGCTCCACGAGCTCGTTGCCCTCGCAGAAGCCGGTGATGAGCGTCCGGTCGGCGTCGGCCTGTCGCTTCACCTCGCCCTTGATCCGTTCGCAGATCCCGCGGACGTCTTCGCGGAACCGCTCCGTCTCCGTCGCCACGAGGCGATAGCGGATACCGACGCCGACGAGCGCGCTCGACGCCGCTGCGAGGAGGCCGAAGGTGAGCGCGAGTCGAAGGGCGAGACGCAAGCGGAGCCTTCAGCTTGGGAGGACGAGATGCAGCCTGGAGAGGAGGAGACCCGGCCTGCCCGACGAGGTCGGCGACCGGGACGTGCACCAGGCTACAGCCTCGAGGGCCATCCGGGAAAACGCCTCGAAGCCCAGGCGCATTCGCGGGGAGGGGTTGGGGGCTCCGGCCGAGCGCGGACCCGGGTTGCCCATTCGAGCCTCGTGCCGTAGGAGATCGACCTCGATGCGTCCGCTCGTCTTCGCGCTCTCGACCATGCTCGTGCTTGCAGGACTCGTCTCCGCGTGCAGCGACGATGATCCGGTTGCGAGCTCGGCGGACGCCGGCAGCGATGGCGCGACCGATGCCGGCCGCACGACGGAAGCGGGACACGACGGGCACGACAGCGGTGCAGTCGATCCGGGGCCGCGACCGATCCGGTGCACCGACGAGGAGCTCGCCGAGAACGACATGACCGACGGCGGCGCGCTCGTGGTCACGTTCCTCAAAACTGCGAACCCGAAGCAGTACGAGAACCGCTGCGCCACGGTGAAGGTCGGAGCGAGCGTGACGTTCACCGGGAGCTTCACCCAGCACCCGCTCCAGGCCGCCGGGGGCGACCTACCCAATCCGATCCCGTACACGGCCGAGGACCAGCCCGACGACAAGCTCGTGGTCACGATGACGACGCCGGGCACCTTCGGCTACGAGTGCGAGTTCCATCCGACGCTCATGTTCGGTGCGATCCGGGTCGTTCCGTGATGACGTGAGCGGCCCCGCCGGGGCGAAGCGATCTCGCTCCACGCGGCTCCCCTCCGCCTGTGCACGAGCGTGGTGACGGCCTCTGGCTCATCCATTGCTCGGTCCGCGCCGCCGCGTCGGAAGGCGCGAGAGCGGAGGGATGAATGCGTCAAATCATCGTAGGTGTCGCTGCTTTCGTCGCGATCGTCATCGTTGCCTGCAGCTCGTCGGACACCGACCTCGGCGCGAAGGCGAACGCGAACGCGAACGCGAAGGTGGATGCTTCGGCGGACGGGTCGACGTCATCGAGCGACAAGTCGGGGCTGGAGACGAAGGACAGCTCTGCGCCCTTGCCGAAGACATGCAGCATCGCCGAAGGGGTGGACGCTTGTTTCGAGTGCTGCGAAGCGAATCACCCGGGTGGTGCAGAGGCTTATGGTGAGACGCTGCGCACGTGTCTCTGCGTGGCGACCGCTTGTGCGACCCAGTGTGCCGCGAGCGTGTGCGCGGCGACGCCGACGGACCCGGTGGAGGGTGACGAGTGTTCGGCGTGCATCAACGACGCGGTGGAGTGCGAAGCCAAGGCCGAAGCCGCTTGCGACGCCAACGCGGCGTGTGTGGCTCTAACGAAATGCGTCGAGGTGAGCGGCTGCGAGCCGGCGGTGGACGGCGGGACGTGAGCGGTGTCGCCGCGGCGGCGGTCCCGTCCGCTGCGGCGGTCGCCGTGCGTCCCGGACGAGCCGTGCGGAATGGCTCGTCGATGTGAGCACGACACCTTTTTCGTCACGCCGAGCGAGTCACCTCGAAGCGGGCGGGCATCCCGGCATCGACGATGCGGAGTCTTCGCTCGGCGAAGGACGATTCGCCGGTGAGTCGAATGCCTCAGACGCCGTGTTTCTTGATCAGCCGGTAGAGGTACGTGCGCTCGAGGCCTGCTTCACGCGAAGCCGCCCCGCTCGAGCGACTCGTGCGGAGCATCAGACGCCGGAGGTATTCGCGCTCGCCGAGATCGATCCAGCGCTCGCGGAACTCCTTGAAGCCGATCAAGAACCACGGCTCGAGCGCGACGGGGAGCATGCGTCCGATGTCGGCGGCCTCCGGCTCGGTGCCGAGGAGCGTCGGAAGCGTTGGTGCCTCCATCGTGCCGTGCTCGCCTTCCGAGCCCTGCCAGCGGCGCGAGTCGTCGGAGTCGACGGCGTCGAGGCGTGCGGTCGCGACGGCGCGCAGGAGGTCGCCGGAGCGGAGCTGCTCCGCATAGAGCATGAGCTCGCGCACGTTGCCCATCCACGGCAGGCGCGCGAGGTCGGCGACGAGGCTCGGCGTCGCGAGGCTCGCCTGGTCGCCGAGGAATCGCTCGAGGAGCGGGACGAGATCGCCCGGGCGTTCGCGGAGCGGCGGGACGCGAACGGTCGCGCCCGCGATGCGGAAGTACAGGTTCTCGCGGAACGCGCCCTGGTTGACCAGGCGGCGGAGATCGCGCTGCGTCGTGACGATGACCCGGAACGCCTTCGCGTCGAGCGGAGGCGTGAGCTCACGCTGGACCGCGAGTGGAAGCTCGGCTGGCGCGTCGAGCACGAGCGTCCCGCCCTCGGCGCTCCCGAGCGCCTCTTCGAGCGTCTCCGCGATCTCCGATTGGCTCGGGAGGCCGGCGCACTCGACGACGACAAAGGGGCGGCCCGCACGTGACGATGCGTCGTGGATCGCTCGGGCGAGCGCCTTCTTCCCGGTGCCGGGCTCGCCCTCGATGATGATCGAGCTCTCGCTCTTCGCGAGGCTCGAGAGCGTCGCGAAGACCTCCCGCATCGATGCCGACCATCCGTCGAGCGCGCCGAACGAGACGGGGGCGTCGGCCGGCGGACCGGGGGCGATCGGCTCGGGGTTGCCGAACGAGACCGTCATGTCCGTCGTCCCGACGCGGATCACCGAGCCCGCGGGGACGCGCGCTTCCATGATCCTCACGCCGTTGACGTAGGTGCCGTTGCGGCTCCCGAGGTCGCGTACCCAAAGGCCGTCGGTCTGCGGATCGAGCTCGAAGTGGAGGCGAGAGACGGCCTTGTCCGCGACGACGAGCTCGCAGTGCACCGCCGAGCCGGCGGTGCGCGCCTCGCCGAGCTCGAGCGCATGAGTGCCTGCTGCGTCCGTCCACGTGAGCTGCGGACGGCATCGAGGCGCCCTCGGCTCGAGCTCGCGGCCCTCCGTCACGTCGTCCGTCCCCCCGTCGGCCAAGCCCGAAAGTCGACCGCCGGTCGACGCATGACTAGTTCACCCCGAGATCCTTCGGCGGAACGAGGAACAGCACGCTGCGCTTGTCGAGCTGGACATTGCCCTGCACGCCGATGACGTCGACGAAGGCATTGTAGAACTGAGGCTCGTTGGTGGGCGGCACGGTGGTGTTCTTGGCCGGGATCACCTCGAAGCATACCTTCGTTCCGACCACGACGTTCAGGAAGGTGTCCTTGATGCCGTCGCCGTCGCTGTCCTTCGCGGCAACGGCCGGGCAGCCGGCGGCCGCGTTTCCTTCCTCCATCGCGCGGAGCGCCTGGATGAACTTGAGCGCGTCCACGCCGTTCGGGTTCTTCGGATCGTTCGAGGCGATGGCCTTCACGTCGTAGGCAGCTCCGACGCTGATCGCCTGGATCGCCTTGACGATGCCGGTGCTGACGCCCTTGCCGTCCGAGTGGAGGAAGTTCAGTCGGCAGCTCCCGCCGGGGCCGGTCGGGTTCCGCGCGTCGCCGCTCGTGCCGGTGCAGCACTGGCCGACGCCACACGCCCCGTTGAACGCCGCCGGGGGGACGTTGCTGTTGGTCGCGTCCGAGAGCTCGTTCGCCTGAGCCTCGGTACGCGAAGTGAGGTTGACGAAGAACGCGTTGTTCGTCGTGAACGCGGTCTTGAGCGACGCCATCGTCGGCGTCGCGAAGTTGTACGGATCGTTGTTCTCGCCGTGCCAGTTCACGTCGGTGATGTTGACGACCACGGGCACCGAGCCGGGGCGGAAGTCGACGGCGCCGAAGTGGCCCGGCGACGGCGTCACGGCGGCGACGCTCCCTCCCGACCAAGTGAGCGCCTCGCCCGTGAGGATGTGCTGCATCGCAGGGATCTGCGACTCGGGGTCGTCGTTGCCGCCGCCCGCGGAGTACTGGCCGACGGCCGCCTGCGCCGCGGAGAGCGTGCTCGTGACCTTCTGGCGGACGAGCACCGGCCAGTCGGCCGGCGTAGCCGGGATGATCGGCGGGAGGCCCGACGACTTCTTGCTGCCGTACGGAGCGACCGGGTAGTCGCGGTAGTCGACGATCGCGAGCCCGACGTTGGGGATCGCCGTCTGGAGGTCCTTGAGCAACGTCCCGGAGAGCGCCTTCTTCAGGTTGTCGATCGAGCCTCCCATCGAGGCCGTGGTGTCCATCGCAAAGGCGACGTCGACCTGCTTGATGTTGGTGCCGAACTCGAGCACGTCGTTCGTCGGCGACGGGGCCTGCTGGTAGGGGACGATGAAGAAGAAGTCGCGCTGCGCTCCGGTCTTCCGGAGCTTCACCAGCGTGAGGCGCGCAAGGGCGCTCCCGTCTGCGGTCGTCGCCTTCACGGTCGTGCTCACGCCGAGCTTGTCGCCGGGGAGTGCGTCGGCCGACGTGAACGCCGGGCCCGCGAACGTGCCGAGCGTCGGATCCTCGAGCTCGAGCTTCGCGGTCGTCGAAGCGTCGCTGCCCTTCGACGTGACCTTGTACGTCACCGTGCCCGGCGTCACGGGGTTCGTCGCCGAGTCGATGATGAGGGTCACGTTCTTCGGATCGAGCTGGACGTCACCGCTGACGTCCCCGCCGAAGCCGCCGCTCTTGTCGTCGCCGCCGTTGCTCGAGGTTCCCGGTTTCGAGGGGTCCTGCGCCTGCTCCGGGTCGTCGAACCCGGAGCGCGAGCTCCCGCAGCCAATCGCCACGAGGAGCCCAGTGACGATACCCAGCGAACGAAGACGCGAGAGCTGCATGAGATCCTCCGGAGCGCAGAGGAATCATGGCCGCGCTTAAGCGAGCTGAAGCATTTCAATTGCGTTTCAATTGGACGAGCGCCGAAGGCGCACCTCTGCGGGTGGTTGGGGCGCGAGCCCCAAGTTGGACGAGCGCCGAAGGCGCACCTCCGCGGGTGGTGGAGGCGCGAGCCCCAAGTTGAGCGAGCGTCGAAGGCGCTGCCGGTCGGGGGCGCGCGCCGGTGACGAGCGCGGATGGCGCCTTGCTGGTGGGGAGCGGCGACCGGGGCGATTTCTGCGTGGCGTTCGGGGCGCGAGCTCGATCCGCGCACATGTGGGCTGCTGGCGCGATCACAGCGAGGCGTGATCGTGGATCTCCCCGAGATCCCGTCGAGATCGAAACGGATCGAGCCGCTTCCGCCGCGGACCCGTCGTGGTAGAGAGGTGGGGAAATGGCCGCCCAAACCGAGCACACCGATCCCGCCGCCGGCATCGACCGCGCCCTCACGGCGCTTCGCGAGGGCTTCATGGCAAGGTTCCGCGCCGCGGCCACGGAGCAGGCGCTGCGCGACGAGAACGCGAAGGTGCTCGGCAAGAAGGGCGAGCTCACCGCGATCCTCAGCCAGCTCGGAAAGGCGCCCCCGGACCAGCGCAAGCGCATCGGTGAGGGCGCGAACGCGCTCAGGCGCGAGGTCGAGGCCGGCTTCGAGACGTGCCTCCACGACCTCCGCAAGAAGGTGCGTGCTGCCGAGCTCGAGGCGCCGCCGTTCGACCTCACGTTGCCCGCGCGCTTCCCGCTCGCGGACGGCGGGCACCGTCATCCGATCTCGCAGGTGCGCGAGGACGTCGTGAACGTCTTCCGCCAGCTCGGCTTCGCCGTGTTCGACGGCCCCGAGGTCGAGCACGAGGAGTACAACTTCGGCCTGCTCGGCTATCCGCCGGATCACCCCGCGACGGACATGCAGGACACCTTCTGGACGGACCGGAAGCTCCTCCTCCGCTCGCACACGAGCAACGTCCAGATCCGCGCGATGAAGTCGGTGAAGCCGCCGATGGCGTTCATCGCCCCCGGCACCGTCTATCGGCGTGACGACGACGCGACGCACTCGCCGATGTTCCACCAGATCGAGGCCTTCCTCGTCGACAGGAACGTCACGCTCGCACACCTGAAGGGCGTGCTCGCCGAGTTCGCCGAGCGCATCTACGGACCCGGGACGCCGGTGCGCCTCCGTCCGAGCTACTTCCCCTTCGTCGAGCCCGGCGCCGAGGTCGACATCGGCTGTGTATTCTGCAAGCAGTCGGACGGGACGCGCAAGGGCTGCAGCCTCTGCAAGCACACCGGATGGATCGAGATCCTGGGCTGCGGGATGATCCACCCCGTCGTCTTCGAGAACTGCGGGATCGATCCGGACGAGTGGTCCGGCTTCGCGCTCGGCATGGGCCTCGAGCGCATCGCGATCCTTCGCTACGGCATTCCCAACATCAAGCTTCTCTTCGAGAACGACCCGCGCTTCCTCGCGCAGTTCTGACCGACAAGGACTCCATCATCCCATGAAGGCCTCCTATCGCTGGCTTCGCGAGCTCCTTCCTGCGCTCACCGCGTCCCCGAAGGACGTCAACGAGCGTTTCACCCATGCCGGTCTCGAGGTCGAGGGCGTGACCGAGTACGGCGCGGGCACCGAGTCGTGCCTCGTCGTTCGTGTCACCGGCGTCCGCCCGCACCCGACCAAGAGCGGCCTCCGCCTCGTCACCGTCGATCGTGGCGCGGGGCAATCGCAGGAGGTCGTGTGCGGCGCCCCGAACGTCCCCGACCCCGGCGGTCTCGTCGTCCTCGCGCCGCTCGGCGCGTATCTGCCGGCGAAGGACCTCACCATCGCCCCGCGTGCGATCGCGGGCGTGACGAGCGAGGGCATGCTGTGCAGCGAGTCCGAGCTCGGCCTCTCCGAGGAGGGCGGCGGGATCATCGTCCTTCCAATCGGCACCGCCGAGCCGGGGACGCCGTTCGCCGACGCGGTCCCGAACGCGCGCGACACGGTCTTCGAGATCGGCCTCACGCCGAACCGACCCGACGGCCTCGGTCACATCGGCCTCGCGCGTGAGCTCGCCGCGCTGCTCGGCATCGCGTTCGAGTGGCCGAGCACGGGCGAGATCGCGAAGACGGCCGACGTCGACGCGAAGGACCTCGCGCTCGTCACCGTCGAGGACGCCGAGCGCTGCTCGCACTACGGCGGCGCGGGCGCGATCGACGTCACGATCGGACCGTCGCCGCTCTGGCTCAGGTACCGCGTCCAGGCGCTCGGTGTGCGGTCGATCTCGAACGTCGTCGACATCACGAACCTCGTGATGCTCGAGTACGGGCACCCGATGCACGCGTTCGATCTCGATCGCGTGCGCCCCGACGCGAGCGGCAAGAAGCACATCACCGTCCGCCACGCGAAGGACGGCGAGACGCTCGAGACGCTCGACGGTGTGGAGCGCAAGCTCGTCGCCGACGATCTGCTCATCTGCGACGGCCAGGGGCCGGTCGCCCTCGCGGGCGTCATGGGCGGCGCGTCGAGCGAGATCCAGGCCGATACGAAGCGCGTCTTCTACGAGGCTGCGACCTTCGACGCGCGCGGCGTGCGTCGGACCGCTCGCCGGCACGGCATGCACACCGAGTCGAGCCACCGCTTCGAACGCGGCATCGATCCCGGTGACGTCGCGCGCGTCCTCGACCGCGCGGTGGCGCTCACGACCACGCTCGCCGGCGCCTCGGCCGCGCGCGGGCGGATCCACGTGCAGGGTGACCACCAAGGGGTCGAGCCCCGTCCGATCGCGAAGCGCGCCGTCCGGTTCCGTCCGCAGCGTGTCCGCGAGCTCACCGGCGTCGACGTCCCCGTCGCGGAGTCGGTCGGGATCCTCGAGCGCCTCGGCTGCGAGGTGAGCAAGCCGGCGGCAGACGGCGCGTACGAGGTCCTCGTGCCGACGCATCGCCCCGACATCGGCCGCGAGGCCGACCTCGTCGAGGAGGTCATTCGCGTCCACGGCATGGATGCGGTGCCGACCGAGCTTCCTCCGATCCGTGCATCGCGCGACGTCGGTGGGCGTGAGGAGCTCGCGCGCCGCGCGAAGGAGATCTGCGCGTCGCTCGGGCTCGCGGAGGCGATCACCTTCAGCTTCACCTCGCCGCGCGTCCTCGAGGCGCTCGCGGCGCCGGCGCCTGCAGTGAAGCTCGACAATCCGATGGCGGAGCACCAGAGCGTCCTCCGCACGACGCTGCTCGTCGGTCTGCTCGACGCGATCGGGAACGCACGGCGCCGCGGTGAGCGCGACGTGCGCGAGTTCACCGTGGGGCCCGTGTTCCTCGCCCCGAACGGGGAGGGCGCGCTCCCCGACGAGCGGCTTCGCGTGGCGTTCGCGATCGCGGGTGATCGGCCGGCGTGGCTCGAGAAGGCGACGCCGTTCGACGTCTGGGACGCCAAGGGCTACGCGCTCGAGATCGCGCGCCGTGTCTCCGGGCAACCGGTCGAGATCGAGCCTGCGCCCGGCGCGAAGGCTCCGGCGCATCTCCATCCGCGCGGCGCTGCGTTCGTGAACGTGGGTGGCCAGCGCGTCGGCTCGTTCGGTCCGCTCCATCCCGACGCCGTGGACGCGCTCGAGCTCGACGGTGAAGTGCTCGTCTTCGAGATGGAGCTCGATCCGTTCGCGGCCGGCGCAGCGCTGCCGAAGTTCACGGCGATCCCGCGGTTCCCGGCGAGCGCTCGTGACGTTGCGCTCGTCGTGAAGGACGGCATCCCGGCCGGTGAGGTCGAGGCTGCGGTTCGTGCGGCGGCGGGACCGCTCGCCGAGGCGGTGCGTCTCTTCGATCGCTTCGTCGGCGGTCAGGTGCCGGCCGGACACGCAAGCCTTGCGTTCCGCGTCGTCTATCGCTCGCCCGATCGCACGCTCACCGATGCCGAAGTCGATGCAGCGCATGCGAACGTCGTTGCGACCGCCTCGTCGAAGTTCGGAGCGACGCTCCGCGCGTGAGGATCGCGCCCGAGAGAGCACGTGCTCCTCGGGCGCGATGATGTAGCATCGTGGGCGTGACAGGCGCGGCCCCGGCAGCGAAACAGCATGAGCTCGTCGGAGCGATCCTGTCGCGCAAGTATCCGCTCAAGCGCGCGATCGGCGCCGGCGGAATGGGCACCGTCTTCGAGTCGATGAACCCCGACGACGGTCGCGCCGTCGCGGTGAAGCTCCTCAGCAACGACTACCGCGACGACGCCGACGTGACGGCTCGCTTCCTCGAGGAGGGGCGCACCTGTCAGCGATTGATCCATCCGAACATCGTCCGCGTCTTCGACGTGGCGGAGGCGGAGGACGGAACGCCCTACATCGTGATGGAGCTGCTCGAGGGCGTTCCTCTGAGCGCGTACACGCGCTCGGGCGTCCGGGTCCCGATCCATCAGGCGGCGACGATCCTCCAGGGCATCCTCGCAGGCCTCGGCGCCGCCCATGCGCAGGGGATCGTTCATCGCGATCTCAAGCCCGAGAACGTCGTCCTCTCGCGCGAGCAGACCGGGACCTTCACCGCGAAGATCCTCGACTTCGGGATCGCGAAGGTGATGGACGCTGCCGGTGGAATGGGATCGAAGACGCGCACCGGAGTGCTCCTCGGCACGCCGGCGTACATGAGCCCGGAGCAGATCAAGAACGCGAAGGACGTCGACACCCGCTCCGATCTTTGGAGCGCCGGCGTGCTCCTCTACGAGATGCTCTCGGGGCGCGTCGCCTTTCCGGCGCCCACGGAGTACGCGCGCCTCGCGGCGGTCCTCAACACGACGCCGGTGCCGCTCGAGAACATCGATCCGCAGCTCGGCCGGCTCTCCGCCTTCGTTCGGCTCGCGATGCAGAAGGATCGCACGCAGCGCTACCAGAGCGCGCTCGAGATGGCGCGCGCGCTCGCGGGCGCGATGGGCGAGACCGCCGCCGCGGCCGGCCCGACGCCCATCAGCCAGCTCCCCAACATCCCGAGCGTGTGGATGCCCGTGCAGACGTCGCAGCCGGTGGCGAGCCCGCCGACAGCGGGCGCTGCGCCGTCGACGCTCGTCGCTCCGTCTCCGCCAACTGCACCCGTCCCCGATCACTCGAAGGGACCGGGCGGGACGCTCGCGAGCCGCGCGGGGCGCCCCGTGACCGATCCCCCGGCCCACGTCGCGATGGCCGCGATGGCCTCTCAGGGGACGTTGCCGTCCGAGAACCTGCCCATGTTCAGCGCGCACGGCGCTCCGAGCCGTCGTGGCGTCGCGCCGTGGGCCGTCGTGCTCCTCGTCGTGGGGGCGCTCTTCGCCGGGTTCCTCCTCGGGCTCGCGACGGCGCGGCTCGTCTAGTCGGGTAAGGGGTGCCGCGTTCGCGCTTTCACAGCGGCACGGAGTTCCGGTAGCCTCGACCTCCGCCATGACGACCACCGACACGGCCGCCCTCGCTCGCTTCCTCGACGTCTTCCCGGACTGGCTCCGCACGCTTGGCGAAGACGCCGGCGCACTCGGGAATGTCGTGTCCACCCAGTCGAATGACGACGTGGCCCGCTACGTCGCGTCTGGTCTGAACTACATCTTCAAGTCGCTCGACCTCATCCCCGACGGCATCGACGATCTCGGGTTCTGCGACGACGCCTTCGTCCTTCGCGTCGCCGCGTCGCTTGCCTGCGAGGCCGACGGCGCGTCTCGCGAGGGCGTGCTCGGCCGTCTCGCCGACGAGGCAAAGCAGGTGGAGGAGTTCCTCGAGGGCGACTACCCCCGGCTCGTCACCTACGTGCAGGGGCTTCGCAAGGGCGCTGCCCGCGGTCGCACCGTCGAGGACATCATGACCGACGCGTCGGTGCGCTCTGCGTTCGTCCAGGAGGTCACCGCCTGGGCAGGGGAGTATCAGGTGCCGCCGTTCACGCGCGACGTGAAGACGCTCATCAAGCTGAAGGCGTTCATCAGCGCGAAGCTCGCCTAGAGCAGCGCTACGGCATGCCGCGGGCCGAGCCTCCATCGGGCTCGGCCCATGCCGTTCGAGACGTTCGGATGACGGCGGTCGCCGGCGTTCCGATCAGAGGTTCGGGCCTCGGCTCTCGGGGACCATGTTGTTCTTCTGGTTCGAGCTGCCGGTGTGGATGTTGGTCATCAGCTCCTGGAGCAGATCGCGCGCCTCGGGCTTCTGCTTCAGGTGGTTGAGGAGCAACGTCGTCACGTCGCTGAACGCCTTCTCGAAGTTGATGCCTTCGCGGGTACGGGACGCGACCTTCTCGCGGCCCGCGGCGAGGTCCTCTTCGAGCGCCTCGGCGTAGCGTGCGAGTTGGGCACGGAGCTCGTCGATCTGCCGGCGTAGATCGCGCGCCTGCTGGTCCTTGATCGCAGCCTTCTGCTCGCGCTCGCCGAGCGCCTCGCGCCGTGCTTCGAGGAGCGCCGCCGCTGCGCCGGCGCGCTCGTAGATCGCGCGGAGCGTGGTCGGGTTGCCGCCCTGCTGGGCCGCCTGATCGGCCTGCGCCTTCGCCGTGCCGGCAGCGCGCTCGGCGACCTGGACCAGCTCGCGGAGCTTCGCCGCTTCGTGCTGCTCGGCGGCGGCGTCACGGAGAGCGCGCGACTCCTCGTGCGCGAGCTCCTCGACCTTTCGCCCGATCTCCGCGCGGAGCGCGCGACCACGGCGCTCGAGCGACTCGAGCTTGCGCGTGTGGCTCGCGACCTCGCCTTCGAGGCGCGTCGCGCGCGAGGCGAGATCCCACGCCTGGACGATGCCCGTCTGGACCTCGGGCGGCGTGTTGCCGGTCGGGTAGACGCGGCTGACCATGCGCGAGAAGAGCGCGGCGCGGTTCGCCCACTCGATGACGCCGGGCGACTGCGGCGGCGGCGGAGGGGGCGGCGCGGCGTTTTGCGGATCGGCCTGGACCTCCCACGGCGTCGAAGGGAGCGAGCGCTGGAGCGCCTTCAGCTCCTCGTGGAGGTGGTGCGCGTCCTGGTAACGCTTGCGACGCTCCTTCTCGAGGAGCTTGAGGACGATGAGCTCGGCCTGCGGGAGGACGTCCGGCTTGATCGCGCTCGGCTTCGGCGGCGGAGCGGTCCGCTGCATCTCGAGGAGCGTGTCGCGATCGTTCGAGCGGAACGGGAGCTGTCCCGTGAGCATTTCGTAGAAGAGCACGCCGAGCGCGTAGAGATCGCTCGGGGGGCCGGCCTCTTCGCCGCGCGCCTGCTCGGGCGACATGTACTCGGGCGTCCCGAAGACCGCGCCCTTCGGAGCGAGCCGCGGGTCCATCGCGAGATGCGCGAGGCCGAAGTCGAGGATTTTGACGAAGTCCTTTCGGCCGCCGCGCGTGGAGAGCAGGATGTTGTCGCTCTTGAGATCGCGATGCACGACGCCGAGGTCGTGGGCACGCGCGAGCGCGGCGCACATCTGCTCGAGGATGTCGACGGCGCGTGAGAGCTGGGTCGGGCCCTTCGCGAGCTCACTCGAGAGCGACGTGCCGACGAGGTACTCCATCACGAGATAGAGTTCGCCTTCCTCCGTCTCACCGATGTCGTGGATGTCGATGATGTGCGCGTGATCGACGCGGTTCGCGGCGCGCGCCTCGCGGAGCATCCACGCGCGGAGGTGCGTCTCGCCGCGCAGGTCGGGGCGAATGAGCTTCAGCGCAACGACTCGGTCGATGAGGACGTGACGCGCCCGGTAGACGACGCCCATTCCGCCTTCGCCGGCTCGAGCTTCGAGCCGATAGCGCCCGGCGACCACTCGACCGAGCATGGGATCCTGCGGCTTCGTTGCGCTACGCGGAGTGTTCATTCTTCCTTCGACCAACCGACACGCGGCGCGTCGGATCTCACTTGGGGAAGAGGCAACTCGAACGCTTCAGAGACCGATGCTCGTCACACCGGAAGGGCGGCGGCCACCGAAAATCGTTCGAGGTTTCTCGCTGAGGGTACAGCGCTCCGCGGTCAAAAGGAACAGGGGCTTTGTGGCGCCGATCCCACGCGCGAGCGCGTCAGCGACCCAAAAGAGCCTTGCTTCTCCCCCTCGATTGCCCGGCTCACCTCGACTCGCTACGGCGGCCGCGGTGGACACCTCGCTGGCCACGAGGCGCCGCTCGTACGCGAACGTCGAGCCGAACCCGCCTCCGATCAGAACGTGACGCGGACCACCGGAAAGCGGAGCTCACTCCCGCGGTTGTCGACGCCCATGCGAGCGCGTTCGGCGCTGCCGACGACGGGGCGGACCTCGGGGAGGGGGACACCGACGTAGAAATTTCCGTCCCTCACGTTGAAGAGCGACGCCTGCGGTGCGCGCGGTGCCTGCGTTCCACCACCACCGCCGCTCGGCGCGGGAGCCGGCGTCGGCGCGGGCGGCTCCGTGGTCGGCGTCGTCGCGCTGCCGGGTCCTGGCGTCGTCGCCGGGGGAGTGGACGGCTCCGCGCCGACGACGCTGCTCCCACCCGGCTTGCCCGGATCGGACGGCGGGGCTTCGACGGGTCTGTCCTCGCGCGCTCCCTCGGTCGGCATGAAGCGTGTCGCGTCGAGCGCCACGACGACCGCGGGGATGAGAAGTGCAAGGCCGCCCGCAAGCATGTACGCGGGGATGCGTCCGTCTTCGACGGCCTGCTCGACGAAATAGCCACCGACGCCACCCGCCACTGCGCCGGCACCTGCGCCGACCAGGTAAGCCGTCGTCGATCGAACGCCGAAGAGCGCCTCGCCGAACACGACGAGCTCACCGCCGAGGAGCGCGCCGCCGGCGATTCCCTTGGCCGTGGGCGTGACCTCGTCTGCCCGAGCCGAGCCGGGAACGGCCAAGATCGCACCCGCTGCAAGGGCTGCGAGGAGGGTGGAGCGGCGCTTCGTTCCGTCGTTCTTGGTGGCCATGGGGATCGTCCGAAGGGAAGAGGTCCGAGACGGTTGGTGCCCGAACCTAACACGACGTTCACGGTCGCCGAAAGCTCGGCCTGGGCGGCCGGAAGGAGGGCACCCGCTTCGGCTGCGCGCGCGTGTAGATTCCATCGGGTTCTTTGGGTTCGCCCTCGCTTCGACCTCGCCTCGGCGTCGACCGAGGCGAGGTCGAACCAAGCGGTTTTCGATGGGAATCTCCGGTCATGCTTGAACGATCGAAGGCACTGCTCCTCGAACGAGGCCGGCGCCTTCGTCGTGATCCCATGGCGCCGCCGGCGGCGGTCGCGGCGATCTCCGCGACCGCGCTCATCCTCGGAGCTGCGCTCGTCGGGGCGACGATCCGGCTCCTGCCGTGGGCGCTCGATCCGACGATCGGATGGAGCACGCTCGCTCCGTTCGCGAAGAGCCTCCTCACGGTGGCGTTCGAGGCTGCGCTGATGACGGGATGGCCTGTCGGATGGGCGCTCGCCACGCAGCGCCTCGTGGAGCGAGGAGAGGCGCGCGTGCTCGCGTCACTCGGTGAGCCTCCCTTGCGGACGATCTCGCGCCTCGTCCCGCAAGCGGTGCTCCTCGGGGCCGTCCTCGTCTCGTCGTCGACGTTGCTCGGACGAGACGCGGTGGCTCCCGGGCGGATCGTCAACGAGTTGCTCGTCGAGGGCCGTCGGGCATGCGAGCCCGGGACGACCCACGGGATTCCCTTCGTCTCGGCGACCTGGCTCTGCCCGTCGCACGAAGACGCGCCGCCGCGCCTCGTCGGTCGTGCGCCGATCGGCAACGTCGTCTTCACCGCCGAAGACGCGAAGGTGAGCGACGACCTGCGCCGGATCGAGCTCGCCAAGGCGCGGCTCGCGCTTCCGACGGGCTCGGCCGGAACGACCGTGCGCGCTCGCGTCGACACGCTGGTCCTCCGAGGCCTGGCGCCCTGGGCGCGCGCGTCGTCGCTTCCACCGCCGCTTCGCGCGGCCGTCGTCACCGGCTCGTCGCTCGTCGCCGGATGTGCAGCCGTGGCCGCGATCCTTCGAGGGCGAAGGCGTCGCGTCGGCGGTGTGGCGGCCGCTGCGATCGGCGCGGCAGGCCCGCTCGCGGCGCTGGCGACGCTTCGTGCGCTCGAGCTTAGGTTGCCGGAGACCGCGCCGGGCGCGTGGCTTCTCGCGTTCGGGCTCGTTCCGTTCGCAGCGTTCGTTGCCGTGATTGCTGCGGTTGCGCTCGTGACGGCCTTGCCCGAGAGACGGCGCGCTGATAGCAAATAGGGACGCTGTGTCCTAAACACGGCGCATCGTTTCGAAGGTCCATTGCGACCGCCGGAGAACCGTCATGCTGGGTGGACTCGGAGCACCGGAGCTCATCGTCATCGCGCTGATCGCGCTGCTGCTCTTTGGTGCCGGCCGCATCGCGGACATCGGCAAGGGGCTCGGTCAGGGCATCAAGAACTTCAAGCAGGGCCTGAAGGAAGCCGGGGACGCGGAAGAGGATAAGGACGAAGTCCTCGACGCGAAGGCGAAGAAGGCCGAGAAGCCCAAGGCCGAGAAGGCGAAGAGCGAGGCCGCCGAGGAGGCCTGATCCTCGCGTCCGTCGCGTCGCCCCCGTCGTAGCGCGAATGCGCGAGCGAGGTCGCTGGGGTCAGACGCCGTTCTTCTTCAGCCACGCGAGCAGCTTCAGCCACGCGTCGTCGGCCGCCGCCTTGGAGTAGCTCGGGCGGTAGTCGGCGTAGAAGCCGTGCTCGGCGTCGGGATAGACGTGGATCTCGGAGCCGGTCTTGCCGTTCCCGAGCTCGCGACGCATCAGCTCGACCTGCGAGACGGGGATCCCTGCGTCGTGTCCGGCGTAGAGGCCGAGGACCGGCGCCTTCAGCTTCGAGCCGACGTCGAGCGGCGTCGTCGTCTGGTTCGCGTTCACCGCGTGTGAGATGCGGCCGTACCAGGCGACGCCGGCCTTCACGTTCGAGGCCCCGCGCGCTGCGTAGAGCCACACGATGCGGCCGCCCCAGCAGAAGCCCGTGATCGCGACGCGGCCGTCATCGACCTTGCCGCTCTTCTTCGCCCACGCGACGGTGGCGTCGAGATCGCTCATGACCTGGTCATCGGGCACCTTGCCGACGACCTTCAAGATCTCCTCGAAGCCCTGGAGCTTCGAGACGTCCCCCTGGCGTGCGTAGAGCTCCGGAGCGACCGCCATGTAGCCGGCCTTCGCGAGGCGGCGGCACACGTCCTTGATGTGCTCGTGGACGCCGAAGATCTCGTGGACGACGAGGACGAGAGGGAAGGGCCCCTTGCCCTCGGGCATCGCGCGGTACGCGGGCATCGCGCCGATCTTCACCTCGCCGGCGACGAGGCCGGAGCTGTCCGTCGTGATGGTCTCCGCCGAGACCGGGCTCACCGCGAGCGCGAAGCCGGTGGCGAGAGAGGTGACGACGAACGCGCGGCGCGAGAGATCGGAGCCCATCACCTTCGAGCGTTATCACAACACGTCGGGACGCGAGGGCCGCGGCTCGCGACTTCCTCGGGACGCTACGACTTCGGGTTCGTGACGCGTCCGGCGAAGAGGATGCGGCCATGCTTCGCATCGTGGATGAGGAAGATGAAGGGATGGTCGGCGCGGAACTCGACGACCGGGCCGGTGATCATGCTCGTCGTGCGCATCGTCGCGCCGGTCGCGGCGGCCGCCTCGGTGCCGAGCTCGTCGACCGCGATCCACGTCTGGTGGAAGACCTGGTTCACGTAGAGGCGCGCGCTCGGGAGCGGATCGGCGATGCCGCTGAAGTCCGCCTTCTCGGTGAACGCGGACTTCATCCCGAGGTCCTGCAGCGTCGTGTTCATCACGCCGCCGCTGCGGAACCCGAAGCGCGGAAGCGTGACGTTCACGCGAGCGGTCGAGAGCGCGCCCGTCCACTTGTCGAGCTTTTCGGGCGTGAGGTTCGCCTCGAGCTTTGCGAGCGCGCTCGGCTGCGGATCGTCGGGCAGGATGACGAGCATCGAGAGCTGACTCTCGGCGTAGCGAAGCTCGAGGACCTTGAGGCCCGGCTCGGTCGCGACGCGCAGCGAGTCGGTGAGGTGCATCAGCGGGACCGTGACGGACTTCTTTCCGTCGGTCTTGAACGGCTCGTCCTTCGTCGCCGACTTCGGGAACGGAAACTCCCAGCGGCCCTTGAACCAGATCGCGTTGGTGACGACGAGGCGGGTCTGCGAATCGAGCGAGCCCTGCGGGAGAAGGTCGGTGATCTTGTCCTTCGTCTTCTCCGCCACCCACGTGTTGATCGTCTTCCGGGCGTCGTCGGGCTTCGCGTAGTCGACGGCCTGTGGCGCGGCGCCGAACGCGCTCTCTGCCGTCTTCACGAAGTCGGGCTGGATCGAGAAGTCGTTGTCGACCCACAGACGGGTCGCGATGTTCAGCTCGGCGCTGCCCTTCGTGTCCTGCCACGCATCGAGCTCCGCACGCGCGAGACGAGCGGCGATCTTCGGATCGTTGTCGAGATCGAGTGCGATCGCCATCTCGCGGGCGGTCGGTCCACGCGCGCCGAAGTACGTGGTGCCGAGCGCATGCCGCAGGCTCGTGCCCGAGACCATCGCGTTCTCGGACGGCTTCTTCGCACGGGCGAGGACCTTGAGCGCGAAGGCGTTCGCGTTGCGGACGTCCGCCGAGAGCTCGCCGCTCGCGATGGTCGGCTCGGGGGTCGTCGCAGACGGAAGGTTCTCGGACTTCACGGGCGTGGACGAATCGACGGGGGCCGTCGTGACGGGCGGCGGCTCGGACGGCTGCCCCTTTGCCGCCGCGGACGTTGGACCGGGAGTCGCGCCTTCGCAAGCCGTGAGGGCAAGACCGACCGGAACGACGACCACCCACCGAAGCACGCGCGGCAAGAACATCTCCCTCCAGCTATGGCCGTACGCTGTCGAGCGTCAAGCTGGGCGGCCGTTTCTATTCGCGGATGCCGCCAGCCCATGTGATCGCCTCGCGCAGTGTCGCCCCGTCTTCTGCGGCGTACGTGTGTCCGACCCGACCGAGGTTGAAGAACCTCGCCTCGATCCCTTCACGCTGGAGGCGCTTCGTGTCCTCGATGAGCGGTGCGTGTGCAGCGTCGGCGGAGCCTGCCGCGAGCGCGACGCGAACGACGCCGGCCTCGCGAAGCTTCTGCGCGCTCGGGTGCGCCTCGGGCGCGGCGATGAGCACGAGCCCGCGGAAGCGCGCCTGGCGGGTCTTCACGAGATCGAGAGCGACGTAGCCCCCCTGCGAGAAGCCGACGGCGACCCCGGGCTCCGATGATGCGCCGTTCGCTCGAGCGGCTCGCATCGCGCGCGCGACGACGGTGCCTTGCTCGAAGACGTCACCTCCCCACGAGGCGGTGCCGGTCTCCTCGTGCTTCGCGCCTTCGGGGCACACGAGCCAGCCGAGCTCGCTCGCGCCGTCACGAAACCACGGGCACCCGTTCTCCGGTCGGCCGTGAATGCCGTGGAGGTAAACGACCGTCATCGGATGCGAAGCAGCGCTCGCCGCCGGCGGGTAGGCGAGGAGGTCGCGTCCTTCGGAGCGGAGGCGCACGGGGCTCGACGAGTAGTGGCCGCGGCTCGCTCCATCGGCCTTCGCGCCGGTGAGGTCCGTCGTACGGGCCGTTGCCTTCGGAGCTTCCTCCGCCGGCGACGAGGTGCCGGCCGCGGCGCGGCTCACGAAGACGGTGCCGAGCGAGGTGGCAGCGACGAGACAAAAGACGGCCGTGCGCGCGAAGACGCGCGAGAACGAGATCGACATGAGTGGTCTCTCCGGGGGCTCGGGACGCAGGACGACGGATCGCGCGACGCGGCCTGCTGAGGAGCCGTGTCAGCGCGGTGGGCGGCGGTCGTCGGTTTGCAGCCCGAGCACGCCGAAGCTCTTGGCCAAGGGAACTGCAGCGCTTGTGCCGGTCACGTGGCAGAGGGCGCCGGGGTCACTTGTCGCGAGCCTGCGAGTACTTCGCGCGGAGACGGCGGAGTGTGACGTGGGGAACGTGACACGCGCGCGTGTTCCTGAACGCCCACGCCCGCCGCTCCTCGGAAGCCGCGCCGCCGGCATGCCCTTCGCTCACGTCGCCGCGTCGCGCGTCAGCGCGATCGAAGGGTCTCGCGTGTCGATGCCTCACACCTCTCGCCAGAGCGAGAAAGCCTGACTAGGCTACGGGCCAAATGCCGAGCACCCTTGCCCGCCGCCTCGATGCCGTTCAGCCCAGTGTGACCCTCGCGATGAATGCGAAGGCCGCCGAGCTTCGCACCAAGGGCGCCGACGTCTATGCGTTTGGCGTCGGAGAGCCCGACTTCGAGCCGCCCGCCTTCGTCCTCGATGCCGCTCGCGCGGCTTTGGAGAAGGGCGTGTCGAAGTACACTGCGGTGAGCGGCATTCCGGCGCTGAAGCAGGCGATCTGCGCCCGCACGAGCGAGGTCCGTGGCTGGTCGCCGAAGCCCTCCCAGGTGACGGTCTCCGTCGGCGCGAAGCACGCGCTCTTCAACCTCGCCCTCGCGCTCTACGAGCCGGGCGACGAGGTGATCATCCCGACGCCGTACTGGGTGAGCTACCCGGAGCAGGTCAAGCTCTGCGGTGCGACGCCGGTCTTCGTCGAGACGACCGAAGCGGACGGCTTCAAGATGTCGCCGCAGGCGTTCGAGAAGGCGCTCAGCCCGCGCACGAAGGCGGTCATCCTCTGCTCGCCGTCGAACCCGACCGGCTCCGCGTACAGCGCGGCCGAGCTCCAGGCGATCGTCGACGTGTGGAAGAAGAGCGACTCGTGGCTCATCGTCGACGAGATCTACGCGGACCTCGTCTACGACGGCTTCAAGCATGTCTCGGCCGCGAAGCTCGCGGGCGACGCCATCAATCGCGTCATCGTCGTCGACGGCGTCTCGAAGACGTACGCGATGACGGGCTGGCGCATCGGCTGGAGCATCACGCCGGAGCCCCTCGCGAAGGCGCTCGACACCGTGCAGGGACAGAGCACCACGAACGCGACGGCGATCGCGCAGCACGCCGCCATGGCGGCGATCACCGGCCCGCAGGACGAGGTCGAGAAGATGCGCCTCCAGTTCGAGAAGCGGCGCATGGTGATGGTCGAAGGCCTGCGTTCGATCTCGGGCGTGACGTGCCGCGTGCCGGAAGGCGCGTTCTACGCGTTTGCGGACTGCCGCGCGCTCTACGGCATCCCCTTCAAGGGTAAGCCGATCGCGAGCGACGAGGACGTCGCGTTCTTCATGCTCGAGGAAGCGCACGTCGCGGCGGTGCCGGGCGGCGCGTTCGGCGCGCCGGGCTACGTCCGATTCAGCTACGCGACGAACGAGGAGCGGATCCGTGGCGGCATCGCGGCGATCAAGGCCGCGGTCGAGCGCGCGAAGAAGGGCTGACCGCTCTCGCGTGGCAGATCGCGATCGCGATCGCGGTCTGCCGAGTGTGCCCGTGTGAGGGAGCCTCCTGCAGAGGACTCCACATTTGCTCGCGTGATGGAGCGGTCCAGCAGAGGACTGCTCTCGCGCTCATGTGATGGAGCCGTCCCGCAGACGGCTCCCACTTCGTGACGGACGAGTTCCCCTCCATCGCGCCATCGCGTGGGGGCGCACGCGTCCGTCACGAACGATTTGCATCCGCGATCACGGAGAACATTCCGATGATCGCGGATGCAGCTTTCCGGCGACATGACATTGTTGTCATGGATGCGGGTTTCTCTGTGGTGAGCCCACCACAGAGCGCTGGTGTAGCGTGTACACATCGCCCGCGACGGTGTGCCTCGTTTTACGTAACGAGCTTCATTCGGGTCGCGGTTTTCGTGTAGGCTCGCGCCGCGGTCCCGGTCCTGCCTGGATTGCCACGGAGAAACGGGTCGCACGATCGACAATCCGATTTGGATTCATCGACGAGCAACTTCGTCAATCGTCAGTCGGAGCGTCGTACGGGCCCAGCCCGGGTGTGGACGTCTCCAGTTAGAGAAGGAGAGCTTCGCATGTTGTCAAAACGCTTCTACGGTGCTGCGCTCATGGGCGCTATCGTCCTGCCCCTCGGTCTCCAGGGCTGCAGCGATGATGGCAGCAACCCGCTTTGCTGCGATGAGTTCAAGGTTGGCGCGACGATCGACGCCAACATCGGCGGCAGCGCCGAGAGC
>MKVQ01000045.1 GCA_001899635.1 Myxococcales bacterium 68-20
AAACGCCGACCGTCGACACTCGCTAAGTGAGCGGCATTGAGGCTAAGCCAGCTCACGCAGGAACGACACGACCACCTCTCCCAGGCGCTCGGGTTGTTCGAACGGAAGGCCGTGACCGGCGTCCTTGACCTGTTCGATTCGCACGCGTGGGTTGATGCTGCGGAGGTCCGTTGCCATCTCGAGCGTCACGACGGGGTTGTCGCCGATGACGAGCAGGCTCGGGATGTCGATCGCGCCTACCACGTCGCGATACTCGGGGTTGGGCGGCGTGAGCACGTCGAAGGCGGCCAGGTGGGTTCTCAGTCTGGCCTCGGCCTGGAGCTCGACGAGCTCGGGCGAGCGACGTGGGTGCCGGGCCCGGGCCTGCGCCACGAGCTCTGACTTCTGTAGACCGAGAGCCCGGCGGTGTTGAGCGGCGACGTCGCTATCGCGCACCTCGCGTTGGCGCTCGGGGCTCAAGAACGTCGGATCGACCAGGACGAGGCCGCGGAGGAGCCCCGCACCACGACTCGCCACCACCGCGGCGGTCATGCCGCCCATCGAGTGGCCAAGCAGGACCGGACGAGAGAGCGAAAGGCCGCGGATGAGGCCCACGACGTCGCTCGCGTGATCGTCGTACCGGTACCCGTGGTGCGGCGCGCTCGAACCGCCGTGCCCTCTTGCGTCGGGCATGACGACGTCGAATTCACCCTCGAGGGCGCGTGCCAGGGGAGTCCAGCAAGCGCCGCTGCCCATCAATCCATGGAGCAGAACGACAGGAGGTTTGGCGCCTCCGGTTCGGAGGTAGTGGATGCTGATGCCGTTCGTTTCGCAGATGCCATCGAGCCAGGTCGTCATCGAGCCGTCCGCGGCAGAGGATAAGACAGACAAGCCCACCTCGGGGGTCATGTTCGCCCGCGCCCCTCGTCCATCCGACCGCCTGACGAGCACGTAGCAACGCCAGGCCCATTACCGAGCACGAGTCGAGCTATCGGACGCGAGCGACGGGTACTTCGATGCGATCTGCGAGCTCGCGAAACGCGGAGCGGACCGCCTGGGGATTCTCGAGCCATGGAAAGTGGGCGGCGTCGGCGATCGTTCGACGAACGACGTTGGGCGTTTGATACTCGTCGCGCTCCCAGAGCGTCTGGGTGACGACCTGGTCCTCCGCTCCGCTGACGATGAGCGTCGGTTGGCTTCGCGGCCACCATTGCGCAATATAGGTGTCGTCGAAATGCTGATCGGACCAGTCCACCGCCGCGACGCAATAGGGAAGACGGCGCAGGACCTCTCGCCCGACTTCGAGACTGCTGGGCAGGAAGTTCCACGGTGCGGACTCGATGGTGAGCTCACGAAGCGCTTCGGCGGTCTTCTCCGCTTCGTAGACCTTCGCCGCCGCCTCCACCCCCGGCAACGGCTTTTGCTTCGTCATCTCGAAGAACGGCCTTCGCCACCCAGCGTCCGGCGCGCTGCTGACCAGCGCCATGCCGACGAGATGCGACTCGAGCTCCGGCACGGAGAGGAGGTACATCCCGCCGGTCGAGTGTCCGACGAACACCGGTTGCGGAAGTTCCTTCGCCGCCTCGACGAGGACTCCAGGCCACGCGTCGAAGGCTGCGGGTGACGCGACGGGCGGATGGAGATTCGAGCCGTCCCGCGGGAGGTCGACCATCCAGATGCTCCCCGGAACGTCGAGGATGTCGGCGAGCTCGAACATGCTCTCCGAGCCGAGACCGGGGCCACCGGGAAGAAGGAGCCAGCTCAACGAGCCAGGCCGTTCGATTCGCCGACGAAGGCGGACACCGGATGTCGTGAAGAGCTCCGTCACGGGGCTGGAGAATAGAGCGCTGCATGCGCGATGTCTGGGAGGAGTCGAGGGCGCTTTGCGTGCGGAATGTGACGCCGTGCTCGTCGAGGCAGACGAGCCGCCGGTTGGAGATGCCGCCGCGATGGGTGTAGCGGCTGAGGTAGCGGAAGACCCGATCGGGCCCGCTTCGTCTCGCTCGTCGTCGACCGTCCCGAGCTTCCCCGGTCTCGCTACACGGGTGGCATGGACCCATCGTGCGATCGGCGGGATGACATTCCGGCCCTGGGCTAGGATCGCAGAGGCATGCTCGGAGGCGCGCTGCGACGGTCGTCGAAACGCTGGTTCCGCGCGAGTCTCGGCCCGATCTTCGGTCTTGCCACGTGGGGCGCTTTCGGGCGAACGGCCTCCGGTCAGCCGTTGAACGACGGAGCGAGCGACCCCGCTCTGTCGATCGAGGAGGCTGGTCGCTGCCTGAGCGCCCGCGCGGTGACCACAGGCCTTCGTGCGTGGCGCGGTGACCGCCGGATCGACGAACGGCTGAGGTTCGCCATCGTCGAGCGCGGAGATTCGGTCGCCATCGTCGTCTACCGTGACGGCGAGAAGGCAGGCGCTCGAGAGTTCGCTGTCGGCGGGCGAACCTGCAGTGACGTCGTGAGGATGGTGAGCCTATCGGTCGCCATCATGATCGATCAGGCGCTGCTCGACGCGCGAGCACGTCCTCCTCCTCAGGAGGAGAGCAAGACGGCTCCAGAGGAGCCCACGAAAGAGCAGCCCACGAAGCCGCCACCGCCCTCGAGCCCAGCTACCTCTCCCGATCGAAAGCCTCCCGCGCCCCGCCGACGATCGCAAACTCCGGCGACTCGCCCCCGAGCGCTTGCCTTCGGGCTGGATGCTCCGACTTCGGCCGTCTCCTTGGGAACGCTACCTTCTCACGCGTTCGGGGTGGGCAGCGCGGTCGTGGCTAGCCTCAAGGAGCACTACGAGGGCAGCTTCTCCGTGACGGCGCTGCGCTCCGCACTCACGCCGTTCGGTCCAGGGAGGCTCGAAGGCCTGCTCGTCGCTGTCGGCCTCGACATGTGCTTGCGCGAGCCGATCTGGCAACGAGGATTTCGGGTGCACGCGGCCGCTTGCACCGGCGTCACCGTCGGAGCGCTCGAGGCGCGACCGCGGGGGCTCCAGGGCGCATATCCGGCGACGTTGCCCTACAGCGCGGCGTCGTTCGGGATGAAGCTCGTCGTCGATCTCTCCGACGGCCCATCTTCTTGGCGCCACTCGAACCCTTCGAGGAGCCGCGTGGCTCTGTTCGTCTCTTCCGTCCTCTGGGTCCCGTTCGCGTCCCCCCAGTTCGAGCTTCAATCGCGGACGGGGAGCGGGGGGGCGCTGCTTTGGGAGCCCGATGCCGTCGGCCTCGTGTTCCGGCTCGGACCCGAGTTTCACTTTTGAGGGGGGCATCGCGTAAGTTTTTGCCGTCGCCGGTCATCATCACGTCAGAGCGATGATCGAGCCTCGAACGCACCCGGCAAGTGTCCCCATCGGCGCGGCGGAAGCACCCGGTCTTCGCGCGTCTCGGAGACGCCCGCAGGGCGTTCGCCGAGCCTCCGTGTGCGGACGTTGAATGAGCTCTAGTCTGGTCGATCGGCGCGGGGCCGTAGCGGCCGCAGGCGTCGTCCCTGCCGAGATGGCCACGAACGTCATCGGTGCCGAAGAGCTCTTCCATGAGCACGCGGAGCAGACCGTCCGCTTCCTGCGGTGGATGGGACTGCGTGGGCCCGACGTCGACGATGCGCTTCAAGAGATCTTCCTCACGGCTCACAGGAGGGGTGGGTTCACCGTGGGCACAGCTCAGCCGTTCACCTGGCTTACCCGCATCGCAGTGAATGTCGTTCGCAACCGACGACGGGGTCGTCGCCGGCATCCGGAGGAGCCGAGCGAACGCATCGACTTCCAGATCGACGAACGAGATCCGGAGAAGCACTCCGAAACCATGGAGTCGCTTGCATTGGTCGAACGAGCGCTCGACACGCTCGACTTCGACAAACGGAGCCTCGTCGTGCTCCTCGAGATCGAAGGACGGAGCCACGAAGAGGTGGCCCGGACGCTCGACATCGACCTTCGAACACTCTACGTGCGCGTGCACCGCGCGAAGAAAGAATTCATCGCGGCGTTCGAGCGCCTCGAGTCCAACTCACCGAGGGCAGAATGATGTCGCGACCTTCTCGCATCGTCGATGATCCGACCGTTGCAGATCGGATCCGCACTCACGTACGGCGAGCTCAGGATGCTCGAGTCGGAGGCAGCCTCGGCCCGCAGCTGGCGCGCCTTCTCGTCGCCATCCGAGAGGAGCCGGCGCCTGGACCTTCGACTCACCGCCGCTGGCTCGCGTCGGGGATCGCAATTTCCGGCGTCGCCTGCGTCTTGTTCGGCCTGGTTTCGATCGTATCGAGCGGTGGACGGAGCGAAGCCGCAGACGAGCCGCCCCGTGTGGCTGCGCCCGCTGCGCCGCCGGAGCTGGCTGCGCCGGCGTCCGCGCCGAGCGAGGACGAAAAACCGTCACCGGAAGTCGCCCCGCAGGAGCGGGCGCTCGATACGCGTTCGGTCGACGATCTCCCTTCCGTTCGGCGACGTCCGGTCCAATCGAAGGGTGGCGGCTCGATCACGCTCGAGGACGAAATCGCCCAGCTCGCAGAAGTAAGGACCCTGTCTGAAAGCGATCCCGCGCGGGCGCTCGCAGCTGCGGAAGCCGGACACCGGCGATTCCGTTCAGGAGTCCTCTACCAAGAGCGCGAGGCCATCGCCATCGACTCACTCAAACGACTCCATCGATTCGAAGAGGCGCGACGGCGCGCACAGCGATTCACTCAGTCTTATCCGGATAGTCCGTTCGCCAAGCGGGTAAGTGCTGGCGTCGACGACCTGTAGCTCGGTCCGCATCACGCATCCGCCCATCTCGGCGGACTCCATGGACGAGGAAGTTCAATATGAATCGACGACCTGGTTCGACCCTTGTCGTATCTGTCCTAGTTATTCTCGGGTATAGCGCATGTGCCTCTCCCCGTGCCTCGCTCGGGACCTACTCCGACGAAGCGGACGGAGGCGCGGCCCCCCGCTTCCAAGAAGCGGCGGATGCAAGCGCAGACGGCGCGCCTGCTGCCGCCGAAACGTCGATGTGCCCGAGCGATGAATGCGCCGAGCCGTACGCCACGTGTCCGAGCTCGCGCCATATCTGCGCAACGCGTCTCGACGACGATCCGCTCAATTGCGGCTCGTGCGGGAACGCATGCCCTGCCGGTACCTGGATGACCGGCGAGCTCAACGGCGCAAGTTGGAGTTGTCTCAGCGGGCGCTGCGAGATGACGTGCACGAACCTCAGATATGCCGATTGCAACGGATATGTGGAAGACGGTTGCGAGACGGCATTGGGCTCGAATGCAAATTGTCGGTTCTGTGGCGAAGCGTGTCCTTTGGGCTACGAATGCCAGGTTGCGCCGCAAGCTATTCTCGGCTGTGTTACGAGAACGTGCAATTCTCCCCTTGTGATGTGCGGCGACATTTGCACGGACATCAACAAGGACAACCGGAACTGCGGCGAGTGTGGGTACGATTGTGGGGTGAGAGAGCCGCTGCCGCCTAATACGGTTCGGCCCCCATATATGGTGTATACGTGTGTGGCTGGCAGGTGCAACGTACTGAAGTGCCAGCAGAACTATGCGAACTGCAATCAGATTATTGACGATGGGTGTGAGGTTGATCTTCGGAACGATCCCCTGAACTGCGGGGCATGCAATGTCGTGTGTGGCGCGGGCGAGATATGCCTGAATGGGGCCTGCGTGTGCCGGGACCCGTGCTCGTGCGGTGGCAACGACTACGATAGCAATCCAAATCAATGCGGTTCGTGCAATCACGTGTGCCCTGGTGTGGACGCCGTGATGCCCGGCAGAAAGCCGCCCAAGGGGCATCGTACGTGCCGGGGGGGCCAATGTGGATATGCCTGCGACGAGGGCTGGGCCAACTGCAACGGTGACGTGCTCGACGGATGTGAGATCGACGTTCGTTCGGATCCGCGAAACTGCGGATCATGTGGCCATTCGTGTCTCTCGAATCAGGCCTGCGCGAACGGTGTTTGCGCGACGAAGCCGTGCTCTTCGGGAGCTCCGCAATGAGCGGCCGTCCTTTCCGCCTCATGGTGATCCCGAGCGGGATCATCGGAGGGGTCGTGTGGGGGTGCGCCGCCAGCTCGGGGGCACCTTCCAGCGAGCAGCACGGGAACGCAACGGGAGACGCCTCGGAGATTCCCGCGATTACGGCGGTGGACGCCTCCGACGCGCGACCGGATGGCGACGGTACTTGCAGCGACGACGGCTGGTGCATCGTTGACTATCCTTTGGACGGCGACCTGACGTTGGTGAGCCTGTGGGGGAGTAGCGAACGCGATGTCTGGGCCGTGGGATCGCGGGGAGCCATTCTCCACTGGGACGGATCGGCTTGGCAGCCATCGAACAGCGGCGTCGACTACGCGATCCGAAGAGTTTGGGGCAGTGGTCCGGGGGACGTATGGGCCTTCAGCACCCTCAACGGGATTCTGCATAGCTCGGGCTGGGTCGACGGCCAGGCCTCCTGGTCCCCGGCAGCGTTCTCCACGACAGACGATGCCGATGGGCTGACCGGGGTCCAGCAGACGACGCCCATCGTGAGCGTCTGGGGTGCTAGCGCGACCGATATCTATGTCGGCACCCTCCAGGTTCCTGGCGGGAGCGTGTGGCATATGAGCGGGTGGAACGACGGTGAACCGCGTTGGCGGCCTATCCTCGAATACCTGGACTATCATGGTCCCGTCTTCGGGACCGCGGCCACCGATATCTGGGTGGCGGGTTTGAATGGAAAGGCGGCGAACTCGCAAGGGTATAAGAGCGGGATTGTCGACTGGACGATCCTTGATACTGGTACGCGCGCAAACCTGAGAGGGTTGTGGGGCGGGGCGCACGACGACGTTTGGGTCGTCGGGGACACTGGTACGATCCGTCATTGGACCTACGACGACGACGGCGAACTGCGCTGGTTGGTCTCCGAGTCGAACGTGACAAGACCCTTGAACGCGGTCTGGGGCAGCCGTCCAGACGACATCTGGGTGGTCGGAGAGGGAAATACGGTTCTCCACGGCGACGGAGAGAGTTGGTCGCGCTCGAACATTCCATCCGTCATTCCTGCCGAGACGCGCCTGTTCGACGTCTGGGGAACTGCACCCGACAACGTGTGGATCGTTGGCGACAACGTCATTCTCAACCGGCGCCGTCCTTCGGAGATGTCCCGATGAAGCACGTCCTCATCGTTGCTCTGTTTGCCGTGAACGCCGTTCGACTCGCGGCGTGCGCATCGTCGGAGGTCGAGGCGCCGGACGCCGACGGTGGGCCTTCCGTCAATCCGCCTCCGCCGGAGGCTGAGCTTCCTCTGGACGCAAGCCCGAGCTCCGACGTCATTGATGCCTCCGCGCCGGACGACGCGTCTACGGAGTGCACCGAAGGCGGTTGGTGTCGAACGGCCGTCCCGCGAGGGCGCGACGGCGGAGTCCTGAGCCTCGCCGACGTCTGGGACCACGGCGGCGGTGATGTCTGGACGATTGCCGAGGAAGGACTCGTCCTGCACTGGGAAAAGAGTGGATGGTCCGTCGCCTTCGATGCGGGAGTCACGCTTACCCATCTTTGGGGGACGGAAGGGGGAGGTCTGTGGATCGCGGGCAAGAACGGCACGCTCCTTCATCATGCCCCAGGGACCGCCCCTTCTATCTGGGAAGTCGTACCCATCGGAACGACGGCCGACCTCATTTCCGTCTGCGAGGGGACGGCTCAGAGTCCCGCCTCGCGCAACGTCTGGGTGGCCGCCTCGGTTGGCACGACGAGTACTGTGTTTCATTGGGACGGCGCCACGGGTAGCGATGGTAAGCCGACATGGGCATCGAGCGCGATGACGCTCGCCCAGGCGAGGACGATGCGATGTGTCGACAATCGCGTCTGGCTGGCCGGGCTGAGCGTGAGTCCCTATGGATCGTTCATTCGCGTCAACGACGGCACCGGCTGGACATCGCCAATAGCGCCGCCTGCATCGAAACAAGATGACGGGGTAAACTCACTCTGGATCGCAGGTGAGTCGGACCTGTGGCTCTCCTCGGAGCGCGCGTTGTTTCATCGGACGGCGGGCGACGCAGGGGTTCCGGTCTGGGCTTCCTACCCCATCGATCTAGCGTTTTTCGCCCCGCCTATGAAGTTCTGGGCCGCGAGCGCGAGCGATCTCTGGATCGCCGGCAGACATGGACGGATCTACCACTGGGATGGGAGCGAGATGCGGATCTCGCCGACGTCACGGAATGGAGCCATTCTCGATAGCCGGCTGAGGGGGATCTCCGGAAGTGCCGACGATGTTTGGGTCGTAGGGGACAATGTGGCTCTCCATCGCAAACGTTCGGAGTAATTTTATGCGCCGTATCCATTGCTGGTCCGCCGCAGGCGCCGTGTCGTTCGTTTCCTTGTGCGTCGGAGCCTGCTCGGCGGACGATGTCATCGGGGCCACGTTGGCGCCGGACGCGAGCGTCGAGCCAACCTCCGATGTATTCGATGGAGGGGACGCTGCACCGGTCGACGGCGGCGTCGACCTCGATGCGCTCGATCGCGTCGAATGTGGAGTGACTCCGTGTGTCACCGCGCTTGCGGCTCGCGGCGGAGCCCATATATGCGCGCTGCTGTCCGACCAAACGGTGCGCTGTTGGGGAGCCAATACAGACGGGCAGCTCGGTCGCGAATCTTTCGACGACGCCAGCGGCGCTCTCTCCAGCAGCGGCAGGCCGCTCCCCGTCGTCGGGCTCGACAAGGTCACGCAGATCAGCGCGACGGGGCGCGAACGGACGGGGACGAGCTGCGCGCGTCGCGAGGACGGGGCGGTGATGTGTTGGGGCGGCAATCGACATGGCGAGCTTGGGCTGAGCGCCGACCGGCCAGCCGTCGACGCGAATCCACACCCGACACCGTCTGCCGTTCAAGGACTCGTCCCGGTACGACGCGTCGACCTCGGCGGATCGTTTGCCTGCGCAACCTCGCCGCCCGACGCGGTGTCCGCAGGAGAGTCGTCGTTCGCTGACTCCGGCGTCAACGCAGGCGGGGGGAGAATGTATTGCTGGGGCTGGAACGACGCACTCCAGCTCGGGCGAGGTGAGCTTCAGCAAAAGCACGGCGTCGCGGGTGAGACGGCCCTCGACTTTCGACGCGTCCTCATTGGCGCCGGCACACTCCGGAATGGCTTTGCGATCCGTGACAACGGGGAGCTCTTGTCCTGGGGTGGCGCCCTCTTGAGCAGGAGCGACAGCGTCACCAGCACGGCGCTCGATGCCCTGGGGCGTTCGTCGTCCTTCGACGTCGACGGACGACCTCTATCTATTCCTCGCTTGTACGACGTTCGACGGATATCCGCCGGGGATACTTTCGCGTGTGCGGTGAGCGCCGGCAGCGCGTATTGCTGGGGCCGGAGCGAGGTCGGTGCGCTCGGCAACGGGACGAGCCAGGACGAACCGGTTCCGTTCGCGGTCCCACTGTCGACGTCGGAGCGCATCGTGGACATCGCCACGAGCAACGCGACGACCTGCGCGCGTACGATCGACCGGAACGTCTACTGTTGGGGCGACAACACCAAGGGACAGCTCGGCGACGGTACCGCGCTACGCCAGTTCTACCCGCTCCAGGTGAGCGCTCTGTCGCGGGGCGAGGTCGTCCAGATAGTCGCGATGGACGCGGCGACCTGTGCCCTGCTCCGAGAGGGCTCGGTCCTGTGCTGGGGCAGCAACATCGATGGGCAGCTAGGTCTCGGTGGCGCGGACGATCAGCCGCACTACGTTCCGCAGCCTGTCGTCTTTTGACGTGAGAGAGCGATTCTAGGCGTTCACCCGCAGCGAGGGACCACGATGTCGTCACGGTCAGCTTTTCAATCTGCCCTTCGGGCTGTCCGGCGGCTCTCGTCCGGATTTCGGGTTAGTTCGGTGAAGGGAGGCGCTCACCTCTGGCCGATCGTCGTCCTCGCAGGAGCGCTCGGATTCTTCGGGGGGGCGAGCGCATGCAGCGCGCGTTCACGCATCTTCGATCCCGACGAGGTCGACGCCGGTGGTGTCGCCGTGGACTTTTCATCCGATGCGTCGCCCTCCTCCTCCTGTAACGGCGACCTGCGACGCTGCTCGCGAGATCTGCACTCCCTCGTGGACGACTGTACGGGTGCCGTCGTGATGGAGTGCCCATCCGACCAGGGGTGTGCGAACGGAAAATGCGTTCCCGCTTGCGAAAGCGCGGAGGAGAACTCGGGCACGATCGGTTGTTCTTTCTGGACGACGCCGTCGGCCGGTGAGCGATTCGACGAGAGCCGAGGCGGTTGCTTCGCCATGTTCGTGGCCAACTCGTGGAATAGCCCCGTTCAGCTTCACGTCAGCTACGGGGACGAGGCTATCGACTTCTCGGAGGCCACGTACTTGCCTCGCGCGAATGGTGGTGAGCTCGAGTACGAGCCGTTGAACGGACCGCTTCCCCCGGGCGAGCTGGCCGTCATCTTCCTCTCTCACGATATGAACCAGAGCGATGCAGTGTCCTTCGTTGGATGTCCTCGCGCGCCCGGGCGCAAGGCGATGTCATTGCCCATGACTTCGGACAAGACGAAGGCGTTCCAACTGACGACGGATCGCCCGGTCAGTGCCTACTCCATGTTCCCTTACGGTGGCGCCAAGAGTCACGTTCCCACGGCCACGCTACTCATTCCAACTTCAGCATGGGGGAACAATTATCTCGTCATCGATGCGTGGCCCGGGCCGGAACGGGTGAGAATCGGCACGACGAGGGCCGCGCTTCAGATCGTGGCTGCGGATGACGACACGCATGTCCGGATTGGGACCGAGCTGAATCTCCCCCCTGGGGTCGCGTCGTCCGTGCTGCAGGGTCGCACGGAGATTACGCTCTCGAAGGGCGAGCTCCTGCACGTCATCCAACCGAAGGAGCTGACGGGAACCCCGATCGAAGCCGACAAGCCGATCGCCGTGTTTGGCGGGGCCGAATGTCTCAATATCCCTGCGGACAAGGGGGCGTGCGAAAGCGCTCAGCAGCAGATTCCTCCGATTCGTGCATGGGGAACGGAGTATGCGGGCGTCCGATATCCCAACCGCCTCGCGGTCTATGATCCGGGGATGTCGAACGTCACGGAGGAGCTCGTTCCATGGCGCATCGTCGGGGCGGCCAACGGCACCGTGCTCAAGTACGACCCTGCTCCGCCTGCAGGCGCGCCAGAGAGGTTGTCCCAAGGGCAGGATGCGATGTTCTGGTCCAATACACCCTTCGTCGTGAAGAGTCAGGATGCGGAGCATCCTTTCTATCTTGCTGGCTACATGACCGGCTGCGAGTCTATTCCTGAATTGACGGTTCGCGACTATCCGGGAGATCCGGAGTTTGTGAATGTTGTTCCGGCGCAGCAGTATCTCGACAAGTACGTGTTCTTTGCGGACATGTCCTATGCGTACACGAGCCTGGTCGTCGTTCGTCGGGATGAGGGGCGAGGGTTCGAAGATGTGCGTCTGGACTGTGCGGGGCTCATTGCCGATTGGCGACCGATTGGCAAAGATGGGCGCTTTGAATATGCTTATGTAAATATGGTGCGCGGTTTTAGGCCGCAGTCGTTCCCCGCCGGAGAGTGTACGAACGGCGTGCATGAGATTCAGAGCAATGGCCCCTTCACCGTGACCGTCTGGGGCTTCGGCAGAGCGTCGAGCTACGCCTATCCGGCAGGTGCGGGTGTGCGCACGCTCTCGGCTACGCAGGTGTCCGTCAGATAGGTCGCGGCTTTTACGGCCTCGACACAGAAGCAGAAGCAGAAGCAGAAGCAGAAGCAGAGGAAGCATGAACTTCAAAGCGGCGGCGCGTAGCTGGAGCATTGTGCAGTCTTTCGCCCTCGCGGGGTGTGCAGCCGCAGATGCGCCGCGAAGCGATTTCCCTCCGGACGCTTCGCAGGTCGACGTACTCGAGCGCGACGGCGGCATCGACGACGCGTCTGCCTCGGACGCCGACTCCGAGCGTCATCGAGGTCCGCGAGCGGACGCTGGCGTCGGAGAGGAGTCTACTGTCGAGGATATGTGGGCTGGACCCGCCATGACTTGCGCGCGGGTGAATCGTTCGGGCGTCGTCACCACGAAGTGTTGGGGGGACAATCGGGCGGGGCAGCTCGGGCGCGGGGAAGCTTCTGCTACTTCGGTGGAGACCTTCGTTCCTCAGGCGATCCTGATGGATGATGGCTCGCAGGTCGTGGCGGTACGGAATACCATCGATTACGCAACTCAGAAGGTACGGACGTGCATTGTTTTGCGCGACAAGACCCTGAAGTGCTGGGGGAGCCGGTGGGACTCGATCGATCCTCTGGCTGGCGTGGTGACTGCGCCGCCTGACGTGCCGTTGCTCGCGGGCGTCGAGGACGTGAGAATGGGGGAGGGGTTTCTTTGCGCGCGTCTGGAGAGCTCGAACGTCGCATGTTGGGGGGCCAACCAAGACGGCCAGCTGGGGCTCGGAACGCGAGACTATTCCCTTCACGAGCTTCCCGCAGAGATTCCGAACTTCACAGCCGACGAGATCGCACTCTCGAATAGCCTCGCATGCGGAAGGAAGGGAGGTGAGGTGTCGTGTTGGGGCGGCTGGGGATCCAACTCCTCGTTCGGTTCTAGTCCGACCAAGGTCGCGGATCTGCACGGTGTGACCCAGATCCGTGGCGGCGGAGACGCCGTGTGTGCACTTGCGAGCGACAGCACGATCTGGTGCTGGACCGCGGATGGGGCGATGTCGCATCTGCTCGACCCGACGGAGGCTGAGCCGCAGCGCCTGCTCGAAAACGTTGCGGAGTTTGACATGGGGTCGAAGGCAACGTCGATCTTCCTCAGGATGAAGGATGGGACTGTGCGTTTTCGCGGGGCGGCGAACAACGCTGCGATCGTCACGTCAACCGTCGAAGGCATCGTGGATCCGATTCGCGTCGTCCTCGGACAGTCGCACCAATGCGCGATCATGTCCGACGAGACCGTTCGATGCTGGGGGGCGAACGTCTTCGGGCAGCTCGCCGTCGATCCGAAGCTCTTGAAGCAGAGCTCTCTGTCGGTGAAGGTCCATTTGTAATCGGCGGCGCAACTCGCCTCGGCTTCTACGGCGCAACTCGGTTGCGCTGATTGAAGAAAAGTAGAATGCGAGTGCTCAGAGCGGTTGCCTTGGACCGAGCTCGACGCCCGCTCGTCGATTCGGGCGGGCGGCGCGCTCGGGCCATGCAAGCGAGCACCGCTATAGAGCTCGCTGAGGACTGCGCCAACGTGGGGCAGCCGGCTCGAGCCACGAACCAAACCCCTTGCCTGTGGGCGAGGTTTGCTGAGTTGACCTGTAGCAGGAAGCTGGGGAAGTTATGATAACTTTACGATTGGTAAACGCGGTTTGGCCGGCCTCTGCGATCGTCACTATCGTCCTGGCCGGCGCTTGCGCCGACCAGGACGTCACCCCGTCGAACGACGCGGACAGCTCCAATACCGAGCATGCTGGTAGCTACGATGGCGGGGCCGCGCCCACGACGTGCCCATACGGGAGCTGGGACAACCATGGGTGCGTCCCATGGTCCAACTGCGCGCCGGGAACCTACGTCGCGAAGGCGCCCTCCGCCACCTCGGACCGCACCTGCGCAACCTGCACGGGCGGGACTTTCAGCACGAAGTTCGATGCGGAGAGCTGCACTCCCTGGACCACGTGTTCGCCAGGCACCCACGTGAGCCGTCTCGGCACGAGGAACGCCGATCAACAGTGCGCTCCGTGTGAAGAGGGCACCTACTCTTTGTCGCCGAACCAGAGCACGTGCTTGCCGGCCAACGCGTGCGCTGCCGGCACGGTGCAAACGAAGGCGGGAACGTCGACGTCGGGGCCCGTCTGCGCATCCTGTAAGGTCGGGACCCATTGCGCGGGAGGCACTGCCCCCGAGGAGCCCTGCGCGAGCGGCACCTGGGATCACGATGGCAAACCGGGGACGGCATGCGTCGCTTGGGTCGACTGCGTGCCTGGACTGTCCGTCGTGGCGGACGGAACTGCGACGAGCGATCGGACGTGCGCCGCATGCGGGGGCGGGACGTTCAGCGCAGTCGCCAACGCCGCGACGTGCGCGGCCTGGACCGAATGTTCGCCAGGCAGCTTCGTGAGCACGGCCGGGACCGGCGTCGCGGATCGCCAGTGCACGCCCTGTCCCGCGGGACAGACGAGCACGACCTCGAATGCTACTGCCTGCACTCCGCAGGCCGCCGACGGCGGGGCGCCTGGCATCAAGCTCGTTGGCGGCACCAACCACAGCTGCGCGCGCCTCACCGACGGCTCCGTCCGCTGCTGGGGGAGCAACACCTTCGGCCAGCTCGGCGACGGGACGACGACGCAAAGGCTTGCCCCCACCCCCGTCCCCGACCTCTCCGGTGTCGAGCAGCTCGCCGCAGGCGCTTATCACATCTGCGCCCGCCTCACAGGGGGCACCGTCAGCTGCTGGGGGTGGAATTCCAACGGCCAGCTCGGCGATGGAACGACAGTCAACAAGCTTACCCCCACCCCCGTCCCCGATCTCTTCGGCGTCGAAGAGATCGTTGCGGCCAACACTTTTACCTGCGCACGCCTCGCGGGCGGCTCTGTCCGTTGCTGGGGACAGAATAACAGCGGCCAGGTCGGTGACGGAACGACGACGAACAGGCTGACCCCCACCACCGTTACCGACCTCGCCGGCGTCGAAGGGCTCGCGGTGGGTTCGAGCAATAACCACATGTGCGCACGCCTCGCGGGTGGCTCCGTCCGCTGCTGGGGACAGAACTTCTACGGCCAGCTCGGCGATGGAACGACGACGACCAGGCTAACCCCAACCGCCGTCCCCGATCTCTCCGACGTCGAAGAGCTGGCTGCGGGCGGTTCCCATACCTGCGCGCGCGTCGCGGGCGGCTCCGTCCGTTGTTGGGGGCGGAACCTCTACGGACAGCTCGGCGACGAAACGACAGTCGACAAGCTTACCCCTACCGCCGTCTCCTTCCTCTCCGGTGTCACGAGGCTCGTCGCTGGCAACTTTCACACCTGCGTGCGCGTCACGGATGGTGCCGTCCGCTGCTGGGGGCACAACTTTTTCGGCCAGGTCGGCGACGGAACGACGACGAACCGATCGATCCTCACGGCCATCCCCGGCATCTCCGGCGTCACGGAGCTCGCCGCAGGCAGCAACCACTCCTGTCTGAGTGGTGGCGACGGCTCTGTTCGTTGCTGGGGACAGAACATCAACGGCCAGCTCGGCGACGGAGCGAAGGTGAACCGATCCTCGCCGACGCTCGTGGGGTGGTAGCGGCCTGAAGACGCTCGGCGGCATGTCCGAGCGTCCACGCTGAAGCGTCGACGCTCGGACCGCCGGTTCATCGATCATGCGAGCGCGCAGGAGGACGAAGACGGTCGTCGCTCGGTCGGGAGTCGCGAACGAAGGCGGAAGGCGGGCCATGTGGTCCGAGACTTGCGTGGCCCCCCGACCGAGTGCTGAGAACCGTCGATTTACTACCGGTGGTCGACGCCGGCGCCGTGAGCACGCGGCTGCGAACGCTCCTTGCGAGCGGAGAGCACACGGCGCGGGCCCACCAGCTCGATCGCGCGCGCGAGCTGTTCGACTTGGCCTACGTGCTCGGCACTGCTGCTGGCGCGACCGACGAGGCGGCGCTGGGCCTCGCGGGGCTGGGTTACGTCGCGCACTTCCGAAGCGAGGTCCTCGCGGCCGAGGACCTCTACACGCGCGCGCTGGAAACAGTGAGGGGGCCGGAGCCGCGGGGGCTGATCGCGACTCGGCTCGGCTTCGCTCACTACGACCGCGGCGAGCTGGACGCCGCGGTCGTAGTGCTGACCCGCGTCCTAGCCAACGCGCCGACGAGCGCGCTCGTCGGCCGCGCCATCGGCACCCTCGGCAACGTCGCGCGCGCTCGAGGAGAGAGCGATCGGGCGATCGCGCTCTACGACGAGGCTAGCCATGTCCTGGCCATCGCGGGGGAGAGACGCATGGCCGCGACGTTCGCGATGGACCGGGCGATCGCCGAGCTGCTCCGGCGCCGTCCCCAGTCCGCGCTCGTGCAACTCGAGAAGCTCACACGCGACGAGGTCGTCCGCAACGAATCCCAGCTCGGATCGCTGGTGAACCACTACACGGCACTCGCGCGCCTTCACTGCGGGTTGCCTGCCGTCATCGCCGAGCCGTCGCCCGCCGATCCCGTGATCGTGCACTATCTCGCTCGAGCCTGCCGGATCGCCCGGACGCCTTCGCGTGACGCGATGATCGAGCTCGAGGAGACCGCGCCGCTCAACGCTCACGCGCGTGTGACGTTGCAGGTGGTGGACACGCTGTGCCGCCCCGGAGCCGCGCTGGGGGAGACGCGCGCGCTCGTCGTCGCGCGGAGCGGGTCCTTCTTTCGTCTTGGCCCCGAGGAGCTCGTGCCGCTCGCGCAGCGGCCCGTGCTCGCTCGCCTCTTGATCGCGCTGGCTCGCGCCCGTCTCGAGCGCCCCGGCGCCCCGATCGCAGGCGAGCGTCTCGCCGAGCTGACTTGGCCGGGGGAGCGGATGGGCGCCGGGGCGATGAAGAACCGAATCCACGTCGCCATCGCGACGCTGCGCAAGCTCGGGCTCCGCTCCGCGCTGGAATCATGCGGAGGCGGCTATCGCATCGATCGCGACGTCGACATCCTCATCGTGGATTGATGTTGGCGACATCGAGCGCCCACAAGTCCCTGTAGATCGCCTTGTCGTTGCCAAAGCCGAACAGGATCCGCTCTCGCGCGGCGTCGTAGCTCCCAAACGCGCTGGTCCGCGCGGGCACGTTCGAGGGCACCTCGAGCTCCGTCCAGGCCTCGGCGTCGCGATCGAGGCTGAGCACTTGGATGTTCTCGATGGACGACTTCCCATCGGGGGTGCCGCCCCACACGAAGAGACGATGGCCCACGGGATCGAGCGCGTACGCTCCGTTGCGTCGCTTCATCGGTCCTGCGCCGTTGGCGAACAGGCGGCTCCACACGGCCGGTTCGCTTGCGAGGTCGAGCGCCCAGGTCTCTCCGTCGATCTCGAGCTCGCCGTCCTTCAGGGTCTGACCGCCGAACACGATCACGCGGTCGGCCACCTCGTCATAGGCGTAGTGAAAGCCCCAGCGCCCCTTCGGTTCCGGCTTCGACGTGGCGACGGGCGTGAAGCCGCCGTCGGCGGTGTAAGCGTGCACGCTGCAGTTGGCGCCCGAGGCCAAGTTCGCGCCGCAGACCGACAGCCAGCGCCTGCGCTTCGAGTCGTAGATCAGGCTCCCCGTGTAGCTGCCGGGGGCGTCGCCGATCACGTCGAGCTTCGTGGGCGTCAGGGACCGCTCGTCGTAGTCGAGGCGGTAGAGCGACGACGGCGTGTCTTCGATAACGGCGCCTTCCCCCGTCACCGCTCCGCCGAAGAAGAGCATGGCCCGTTCGCCCGGGATCGGCGCCACACGTCCGCCCGGCAATTGGGGGAGACCGGTCCCAGCGAGAGGTGACCACGTGCTCTTCGCGAAGTCGAAGCGCCAGGCGTCGTTCGCGGGCGTGAATTGCTTCGGGTAGTAGTGGAAGCCGCCGAAGACGACGAGCCCGCCGGCCCCTTCCGGATCGGTCCACCACGCGCCGTACTCGCGACCGGGCGGCCCCACGTCATCGCCCCACTTGGCGACGCTGGTCCAGGCGAGGGGACGAAGCGCGATCGGCACCGTCTGACCGCATCCGAGGCGCAACGCGACCTCGCCGTCCGCGGCGGAGAGGTACGGCGCGCGGATCGTGACCGTCGTCGCGTCGACCGTCACCACCGCTCCGCCCGTGGCTTCGTACGTCAGATCGCCGTCGCGCGCGAACGTGAGGCGCCCGCCCTCCGAGACGCTCAGCTTCGCGGGAGCCCGCGCTCGGCACTCGGCGGCCGGATCCGAAGGCGAGCCCGGTCCGGAGCTCGAGCAGCCCACGAGCGCAAGCGTGAGCGCAAGCATGACGAAGTCGCACGGCAAAGGAGCAGCGTGATGACGGCCCATGGATGTCTTGTTGCTGTGGTCGTTCGAGGCGGCCACTTAATCGTGGCCCCGGCCGATTTATGCTCTGTTCCGTGCGCCAGCGGCCGCGCGCGCATCTCGCGCTCGACGAGGACAGGCTGCGCCCCGAGAGGGATGCCACTGTCGCCAGCGTGGTCGCGATCGCAAAGCCAGCGCTTCGCGGATCGAGCCACACGATGCGCCGCTCGTCACCACCAGCTCGAGCACGCAGCGAACGACCTGCGCGGCCATCACCGGTAGCTGGCGGAGCGCGTGGACGATGTGGCTTCGTACTGCCTTGTCGGAGGTGGATCGGCTCGCGAAGTAGCGGTCCTCGAGGCGAGGCATCTTGGCGAGAAAGGCGAGACGGAACCGCGGAGCAGACCTCTCAGATCGGCTGCGACCGTCGATTCCTGGCCGAGCGCTGAGATCGCCCCTGACGCTCCGACAGCTCTTTTGCGGGTGCCGGCCATGAGATGTGCTCTAAGCGTTCCCCCAGATCCCGTTCGCATGGAAGGCCTACCCACCTCACTTCTTGCCTTCTGAAGGTTGCATCGAGCCCACAGCCCGCCGCTCAATGTCGACAGCGCCCATCGTCCGGATCCCCACGAGGAAAGCTCATGTCATTCTTGTTCTCGAGATGGCTCACAGCGTCAGCCGCCGCATTGGTGTTTGGACTGGCTGCCGGCACCCTCGCCGCATGTAGCGACGACCCGCCGGCCGACGACCCGCGGGCCGACGACCCGCCGGCCAATGTACCGCCGTCCGCCGTACCGCCGGTGGTCCGCAACGTCACCCTCGAGACGGCGGAAGACACGCCCCTCGATGTGCACCTGTCGGCCAGCGACGACGGAGCGCTCAGTTTCACCATCGTCGACGCACCGGACCACGGCACGTTGAGTGAGATGGGCGCCAATGGATCCATCACCTACACGCCCGGCGCCGACTACAACGGCGAAGATGCATTCATCTTTCGCGCCACCAACCGCGAGGGCCAAAGCGCCGAGGCCACGGTGACCATCACCATCACCCCAGTGAACGACAAGCCGACGATCTCCTCGGTGGCCGACCAGAGGATCACTGCCGACAGCTCGACCGGCGACCTGGCCTTCACCGTGGGCGACGTGGAAACCGCGGCCGCCAATCTCACGGTCACCGCCACGTCCTCCAATACCGAGCTGGTGCCCAACGACCCCAGCAATCTCGTCCTCGGTGGCTCCGGCTCCAGCCGCACCCTCGCCGTCGTCCCCGCCGCCAGGGCGAGTGGCTCCACGACCATCACCCTCTCGGTGAGTGATGGCTCCGCCACCACCACCACCACCTTCACGCTCGACGTCACCGGTTTTGCGAGCCTCTACTGGATGACTGCCGCCGGCTCGCTGTGGAGGGTCGACGTGAACGGTACGAATGCCATCGAGCTCGTGACCGGCATCAGCGGGGCAGCTTCCGTCGCAACCGACCCGGTGACCCGTACGGTCTTCTACACGCGCGACAGCGCGATCGTTCGAGCGGACAGTGATGGGGCGAACCGGGTCGATGTCGTGGCGAACGGAGGCTACCCCAGCGGGCTGGCAGTCGATTCGACGAACCGCAAGCTGTACTGGTCCGACTTCAACGGCAAACGGGTCATGCGCGCCGAGCTGGACGGCAGCAATTCAACGCAGGTCGTTGGCGCCATCGATAGCCCGTCTGCCATCGCGTTCGATGTCCCGAACGGCAAGGCGTATGTCATTACGTACAACAACACCAGGCTCGTACGATTCAACCTCGATGGTACCAACCTGGAGACCCTCGCTTCGAACCTGGGCGGCCAGGGCGTGGGCCTGGCGGTCGATTCGACCGGCGGGAAGGTGTACTACTCGACCCGCGGCACCAGTATCCATGTCGCCAACCTAGACGGCTCCAGCGCCACCACCCTGGTGACGAACCAGACCACCGTGCACGGGATTGCCATCGATAGAACGGCCGGGCGGCTGTATTGGGCTGATTGGTTGGGTGGCGTGGTCCGGAGCGCCATTCTGGCCGACGGCAGCGATATCAAGGACATGAACTCGGGCAACGGCAGGAACTTGGGTCTGGCCTGGATGCCTGCGCCGTAGCCGGGAGCGGGCGCGCTTCGACGGATCTGCTCCCGGATTTCGGACCCGATGAAGCGCGCCGGAGTCGGGCTTCATCGGGTTTTCGGGCGGGCCCTCAGTTGGTCGATGTCAGGCGAGGATCTCGGTGAGCGGCTTCCAATTGTACGCCGCGTTCCCGAACGTCTTGACCGGCACGTCGAATGCCATGCACAGCGCCGTCAAGAAGTCGTTGTTCGTTCGCCAAGCCGTGTTGGATGAACCGTTCCGTGCCCACGAGACCGCCTGCGCGCTCGCGTTCAGTGGGTCCGGAGCGGCATGGATGCACTGACCGGTCTTCAAGAAGTTCTTGCCCCCGCCGATCACGATCGGCGTTCCCTTCGCGCTGTGGACCATCGTCCCGAAACTGTGCAGCCAAATAATCGCGGTATTATCCAACACGGTTCCGTTCCCCTCGGGAATGGCCGCGAGGCGGTCCATCAGGTAGCCGAGCGTGACGTTCCCATACCATCCAACCAGGGGTGAGAGCTTGGCGTAGTCTCGTCCGTGATCGTAGGCCCCGTGCACCCAGCCGCTAACGTCCGATCCACCCGGGATCACGAAGTCGGACCCGACAAAATTGCTCTTCTTGTCGTCCGCAAAGCCAGAAAAGTTGTAGGTTACGAGCCGCGTAGCGTCGCAGGCGATCGCGGCCACGGCAATGTCCATGAACGCCTTGACGAACCCCGAGAGAACGCCAGCCGCTGCGGTCTGCGGAGCGAGCTCCGGTGGAGGGGAGAGCCAGTTCATCTGCTTGGGGACGACGAGCGATGAGGGAATTGTCGGAGGAGAGCAGGCGGCGCCAATCACCTTCATCTCGTTTTCGAGCGCTCGCACGTTCGCCAGGTGCGACTGCATTTTCTCCCGATCCGCGCTACCGAGACGGCTCATGTAACTGTTCAGGTCCCTGACAGCGAAGTCCAGGACGCTCTTCTTCTCGGCCCGCTGCAATTGTCCCATGAGCCCGGCGCCGAACACGCGTTGGAAGATCTTCTGGACATCCATCTCATTCAGGACGGGCGAATTCTTGTCGAGCCAAGACATGGCGGTCTGGCCCGAATAGTCAGCGGGATAGGCTAGCGGGAAACGCCCATCGATCGATCGAAACGGGGTTCCATTGAACCTCTGGCTCGCAATGAACTGATCGACCGAAATGCCAGGCCCCGGCGCGAAGCGGTTGTCCGTGCCCGGGACCGCGCCGGAGACCGCGCCCGTCAATTGTTGCTGTACGAAGTTGTGCCCAATGCCGGGTTCTTCCAGTCCTGGCTCGAAATCGCACGCGCGAGTGTCGATGTTTTTGATGACGAGAAGGTTCTTGGCATGACGCTGCAGCGGCGCCAGGCACGGATATGCCGACAGGTCGCTCAACGGGCCGGCCGGAGGGAAGAAGTCTTTCTCGCTCACGTGCGTGCCGTTCAGCGTGATGATGAGGCGCTTGGGAAAAGCCGGATCGGCACGGCCTGTGCGGGAGTGGAGGAGGGGAACGAGGCCTGCCGCAGCGATCGCGCTCGCACCGGCAAGCCAGTTGCGCCTGGATATCTTCGTCATGGACAATGCCTCCGTCTATTCAACCATATGGCTGCGAAATGCTTCACTCATCGCGATTGACTTGAAGAGCGCGCGAATGTCTCCCTTCGACGATTCGAAACTGGCTCGCACGCTCTCCAGCGAGGCTTTGTCTCCCTCGACCGGCGGGCGGCCCAAGGCGAATTGGAAGAGCTGCGTGGCGAAGCACTGACGGACTTGTGCACTGTTCGCCAAACGTGAGGCGAACTCGACGGGGGTGGAGACCGGTCCGTCGACGTCGGTCCCGCTCAAAGCCGACGACGTATCGACGGGCACACCATTGTCCATCGTGCGATAGGCCCCGATCTCGTCGAAGCTCTCGAAGGGAAAGCCGAGCGGGTCGAGCGTTCTATGGCAGCCGGAGCACTGTGGGTTGCTCGAGAGGGGTTCGAGCTGCTGACGCGTGCTCTTGCCACTCGGTCGGGGAGGAAGGTCGGAGTTTATCGTGAACGGCGGCGGTGCGATGGTCTTGCATAGCAAGTTGTTCAATACCCACTTCCCGCGCCTCACCGGAGAGGATGATTCCGTGTTTGCGAGGAGTGAAAGAAAACTCGGCTGCATGAGGAGTCCGCGCCGTGTGCTCGGAAGGGGAATTTTGTAGGTTTGGTAATATGCAAGTGGCGTCGTCTGCGGGGTTCCGTAGAAAGACACGTTTTGCGGAATGCCAACGCTGTAGTCTGCCGTGAGGAGGGTGGACAGCTTGGCGTCATCCTTCTGGATCACGTACCGCACGAATTCCTCGGACTCGAAGCGAAACGCGACCGGTGACTGCGCGTCCCACGTTGGGTTGGTCTTCGTCAGCACGTCGATACCGTCGAGCCCGAGCCACTGCCGAGTGAACAGGATGATCCCTCGGCCGAAGCGCTCGTTGTCGCCGATGAGACGGTCGATCTCCTTGTTGACCGCCGCGTCGTCCGAAAGGCCGCCTGACGCCGCCGCCGCGCGTGCCGTATCGTCCGGCCCGCTCGCCCAGAAGAACGAGGCAAGGCGTCCGGCGAGATCGATTGGCGAGAGCGGTGCCCGCGCGCCCGCCACGGTCTGACTGAACCCCAAGTAGAGGAAGTTCGGCGACGCGAGCATCCCGGAGAGCATGACGCGCGTCGCTTCCTGGGCGCTTGCAGCGTTTCCGTTGTCGTCCTTGAGCGCGCGTGTCGTCTGATAGAGTTGGATCAGGTCGTTGGTCAGATCCGCCGTGAGCCCGCCGCGAAAGAGGCTCGACCCAAGAGCCGTGACGAGTCCCTGGGCGCAGGCCGTCTCGTCCGTCGAGGGCGTGCATCGGCCGAGCTCGAGAGCCGTGGCGAGGTGCTGGGTGGCCAGCTCATCAGCGGTGTCGAGGTACGCTCGAAGCTCGACGATCGAAGGCGACGTGAGGTTTTGGCCAATCTCAGCAGGAAGCGATGTGATGGGTGCGTACATCGGCCTCCCATTCGCATCGAGGGGACGAGGCTTCAGCTTGAGAGAATCGCGCAGCGAATTTTCGTACTCGTAGCGCGTGAGCCTCCTGAGGCTCGAGCCAAGCGCGCCGTAGCTGTCTGGCGCAGCTGCATCGCTCCTCCCGTGGTCGCTGCTGTCGAGAGGCCGGTTGCTTCGATTGAAGTCGTACTCGGGGCCGGTGCATGCCGCCAGGGTGAGAGCGGACGCCATCACTAGACCTGGCCAAGAGCGGGCTAAGCGAATGCGATGCTCTCGAATCGTCGCAATTCGTCCTGCAGAATCCATCATGACCTCCTTCAGCGCCGGCTGGCGGCATCCACGGCCCACGCTTTGGCCCGCTCAAGCGAGAAACATGCCCGTAGGGACGCCGGCGGGCTGATACCCGAGTGGGCAGATGCGTTACGGTGGGATGGGCGTCGACCTCGCGCTCCCCGGAAGCCCCGCACGCGACAGCTGATGAGGTAGAGGCGCTCTCGTCGATCCTCCGCCCGGTCGCGCACGTTCTGTTTCACCGCGCGGGAGCTCCTCCTCCGCGCGCTGTCCCCCAGCGTGTTCCTCTCAACGCAACTCCCGCCGGAGGGCCTTCTCCCTCGAGCACCCCTGGCGCGATCTCGCGGCGACGTCGCCCACCTCTCAACACCGCGTCCGGGAGAGAGCGCCCTCCGCGCCAGTCTGCTCCGGAGAAAACTAGAAGGCTTCTTCCGGAGCAAACCGTTCCGACGTTCTTTTCCAGCGGGGCGGCCGCTCCGGTGCGCTGTACTCTCTATGAGCCCAAGCGGTAGCGAAGGTCAGCGATAAAGGCCGACGACGCCGCCCGCGCCCTCGCGGCGTCGACCGCGTCCTCCGCGTCCGCGAGCACGATGCGGAGGATGGACGGGCGCGTGGTAGTGGACGATCGCCGAGACGGAGGACTTCGCCACGCTGAACCGCTCGGCGATCTCGGCGAGGGGCAGGCCTCGGGCGCGGAGTTGGCGGACCTCCTCGGCCTCGTCGTTCGCCCTGCGTCGATTCAACGCAGGCCGCGCGAACCATCGACATCCACAATGGTGCCGATGCTGCTCTTCGTGCTGCTCACGATTCATTCGTGGTTTCGCTGGGCCGTGGTCCTATCCACGCTCACGGTAGGTGCGCGCTACGCACGGGGATGGATCCGTAGACGGAGCTGGACGCCCACCGACTCGGCGCTTGCGCGAGCGTGGGTCGGCGCGATCGATATTCAGGTATCGCTCGGGCTTCTTCTCTACTTCACGGCGAGCCCACTCGCGGACATCGCGCGTCAGGACCTCCGCGGGGCGTGGTCCGACGATTCGCTTCGCTTCTTCGGGATCCTTCATCCGCTCTCGATGCTTGCCGCGGCCTTCGTCGCGCACGCGGCTTGGATCTGGACGCGTCGAACGGAAGACGGTGCGAACGAGCGCTTCCGGCGGCTCGGGCTTGGTGTGCTCGGTGTGCTGGTGCTCGTCGTCCTCGCGATCCCATGGCCTTTCCTTTCGTACGGCCGTCCCGTCACTCGGATGTGATTCCCATGATCGAGCTCCGACGTTTACGCCTCCTCGCCTTCATCGAAGGCAGCTCGCTGCTCGTGCTCGTCGGCATTGCGGTGCCTCTCAAGCACGTCTTCGACGTCCCGGTTGCAGTGAGGGGCCTCGGGCCGCTCCACGGCCTTGCGTTCCTCGCCTACGTCGTCTCCGTCGTCGATGCGCTCGGAACGCGCCGCCTCGACCGCCTTCAGGCAGGGCTCGCCATCCTCGCGGCCATGATCCCGGGTGGCAGCTTCCTTTTCGCGCGACTCATCACGCGCCTCGCGGCGGAGGAGACCGGCGCCGCATCGGCAGCGACGGATCACCAGCGCGACGTTCGCGGCCCAGGGCCAGGTCAGGATCACGTGTCGGACGTCCCTGTGTCGAAGAACCTCGACGAGAGGACGTGACGACCAGGCCTCCGAGCCGTAGCGTGCGCCGCATCCCGGGCACGTGGCCGCGAGCGCGTCTCCGTTCCGAGGTTCGGCCATGCCCGATGCATACGACACGGCGTGTCCTCCGAGGATGCGTCATGCTGACGCGAAGGAGCGCACTACTTCGGGACCGGATGCTTCGCGAGCTTTCGCTGAAGACTACGCCGCTCGATTCGAAGAAGACGCGCGGCCTGTGAAATGTTCCCTCCGCAGTCGTCGAGGACGCGCTGAATGTGCTCCCATTCCGCGCGGGCCAGCGACGGGACCTCGTGCGAGATCGGCGAACGTTTCGGATCGGTTCGAGCGAAAGCGGCGAGCAGGTCGTTCGCGTCCGCGGGCTTCGTCAGGTAGTGCTTCGCCCCGAGGCGAACGGCGTCGACGGCGGTGGCAATGCTGCCGAAGCCAGTGAGCACCACGATGTAGATGTCGGGGGCGAGCGCCATGAGCTCGCGAACGAGATCGAGGCCGGACATCCCTGGCATCCGGAGGTCGATGCTTGCGTACTCGACGGCGCGGGAGCGCACGAGTGCGAGCGCCTCTTCGCCATTGCGAGCGATCTCGCACGTGTAGCCTCGTCGCGCGAAAGCGCGCTGCATTTGAACGCGATAGCGTTCGTCGTCGTCGACGAACAAGAACGTCGAGCTTTCGAGGGAGGTCACGGATTCACCCTTGCTTGACGCGGAAGCTCCAAGACGGCGCTCGTCCCGCCGCCGTTGCGTGGAGATAGCTCGAGCCGCCCGGCGCACAGCTCCGCAAACGCAAAACTGAGGAACAGGCCGAGCCCCATTCCTTCCCCCGGAGCCTTCGTCGTGACGAAGGGCTCACCCAACCTGGAGCGCACCTCGAAAGGAATGCCGCCTCCGCGATCATCGACGACGAACTGAACGCGGTCGGCGACGCAGCGGGCCGAGACGACGACGCGGGCCCCCGTCGCTTCGCTCGCCTGGAGCGCGTTCGTGACGAGGTTGCCGAGAATCCGAACCAAGCCGCGTGTCGGGCACTCGATCGACTCGTTCGGATCGCCCTGCACGACGAGCCGCTCGCGTTCGCTCGGAGATGCTTGGGCACGAAGGTCGGCGAGAACGGCGCCGGTGGTCGTTGCCTCGGGTAACTCACCGAGCAATTGGCCGGCGCGCGCATTCATTCGATGAACGATCTCGCGACAGCGGGCGACCTCCTCGCGGATCACGCGTGCGTCTTCGACGGCCTCATGCGGAGCTTCCACGATGAGCCCGTCGAGGTCTTCGGCGGCAACCGTGATGGTGCCGAGAGGGCTCCCGAGCTCGTGCGCAGCACCTGCCGCCAACGTGCTCAGCGATGCGAGCTTCTCGGCATGAGATGCGATCCGCTGCTTTCGGAGCAAATCGAGATGATGAGCACGCAGCGCACGTGCGGTGCGCCAGGTGATGGCGGCGGTGAAGAGCGCCAGGATCGTGAACGCGATCCACTGGCCGGCGAAGTGGCCTTGCTCGCCACCGGGGAGCAGCGTGGATCTCGCTCGCGCGAACAGGCACGCGTAGCTCGCGATCGTCATGAACGTGATCGCCCCGACCCCAGGGCCGGGCAAGAGCAGACCAGCCAGCAAGATCTGGACGAGGTAGAAGATGGCGAACGGATTCGTGGCGCCGCCCGTGAGGCCGAGCTCGAGCGTGAGTATGCCGACGTCGAAGACGAGGACGCCGACGATCGGGAGGTGCCCGATGTCCGGATACCGCCGTGCGACGACGGCGAGCGCGACGTTCGAGGCGGCCAACGCGGCGATGCACGCGAACAGCGCTGGGAGGGGGAGACGGATGTGCATCGCGAAGGATGCGATGACGATGGTGACGATCTGACCCCCGACCGCGTGCCAGCGCATGTGCGAGAGCCACGTCGCCGCCGTCGCCGAAGAGGACACGCGGGCCACGACCGTGTCGTCGACGTCGTACTTGCGGCGCGCGGGGAGGGGGCTCGACTCTCGGATCTTCGGCACCCTGCAAACGTAGCGCGCGCACCACCGAGGGGCCCGCGTCAGTACGACGCAGGCTCGAGCGGTCGTGGCGGCCTAGCTTCGGGCCCATGTTTCACACCGGCAGACGCCTGATGGCGGCCGCTCTGATTCTGCTGCAGTGCGGGTGCTCTCCTTATTCCCTTCCGCCGGCGTCGCGCCATGAGCTCCCTTCCACGCTCTCGGCGCTCGGGCTGTACGCTGACCTTCGGGCGGGCGAGGTCGTCGCGGACGTTCGGCCCTACCGGCCGTCGTTCGCCCTGTGGAGCGACGGGGCTACGAAGCGGAGATGGATCCGGCTGCCGGCGGGAGCGACGATCGACACGTCGGACGTCGACGCGTGGCGATTCCCGGTCGGAACCGAGCTCTGGAAGGAGTTCTCGGTCGGCGGCAAGCGCATCGAGACGCGCATCCTCCGGAAGGTGAGCCGTGAGGACGACGGCTGGGCAGCGATGAGCTACGCGTGGACCATCGCTCAAACCGAGGCGTTCGCCGCGCCGGACGGAGTGATCGACGCGCTCGGCACGCGGTACGACGTTCCGTCGTCCCGCACCTGCATGGCGTGTCATGGCGGACGGCCCGAGCGCGTACTCGGCTTCGGTGCGGTCCAACTTGCCCACGAAGCAAAGCAGGTCGACGACGTCACGCTCGATCGGCTCGTCGAGGAAGGGCGGCTATCGGTCGAGCCAAAGAAGCCCATTCGCGTGCCCGGTACAGCGGAAGAGGCCGCCGCCATCGGCTACCTCCACGCAAACTGCGGCCACTGCCACAACGGAGGCCGCCCACCGGACGCGACGTACTTCCGGCCGCCGCCCACCGTCGACTTTGGCTTGCGCGTGCAGGACCTCACGTCGGTGACGTCGACGCGTGCCTACGCGACTGCCGCGCGCTTCTCGATGGGGCTCAATCCCGCCGGCAGCCACCTCGTTCTCCAACGAATGACGCGAGAGGGGGCCTACCGACGACGAATGCCGCCCATCGCAACGGAGATCGTCGACGACGAAGGCGTTGCGCTCGTCAGAGCGTGGCTGGAGCGTCGCCTCGCCGATCGCTAGTCGAGGTCCTCGAGCTCTGCGTCGATACGGTCGTCGAGATCGTCCCGCGGAGGTCGAGCGGCGAGGCGGAACCGAGACGGCGAACTGCCGCCGTAGGAAGGTCAGAGGTCAGCCGTCAAGGTGAAGTCCGGACGCCAGGGCGCACAGCGAGGCGCTTTCGATTCGCCTGTTCACCGCGGGACGCGGCAGCCGAGCTCGACGTCGACGCGGCCGGACGGAACGCCCGTGACCGCCGAGCACGACGTCCCGCGCAAGACCACCTTCGTGGGACTCTCGTCGTCGTCGAAGGACCAGCCGTTCTCGGCGTCCTTCGGGATGGGCGTCGCGACTCCTTCGCGATCGGTGACCGTGACCTTCACGTCTCCGAGGTCGGTGTAGTCGTTCCGAGTAAAATAGAACTCGCACGACGCGGAGAGCGCGCGGATCTCGTCGAGCGCCGCGATGAGCGCCTTGCGGATATCGTCACTCACGCCGTTTGGGACGATGTGAAAGTGGCAGACCTTGGCGACATCGAGGGAATCTTCTTCGCATCCTGCCGGCGCCGTGCCTCCCGCGACGGCGACGCGTCCCATGAAATCGACCCCTTGGCCTTGAGCCAAGGGCAAGATCGCGACCGAGAACGTTCGAATCGAGGGCGTCGATTCGTACTTCGCCTTGACGAGCGGGACGATCCGATTCGTCGAGTCGTCCGTCGGCGCACCGTCGCTGAGGAGGACGACGACGCGCTTCGTCTCCGAGACCTTGAGCCCCTGATTGCTTGGCGGCTCGAACGCCTCGATGACGTTGTACGCGCGCGTGAGCCCCCAATAGGTCGGCGTTGTGCCGTACTCGTCGGTGCCACCGCCCACTCCCGAGACATCGATGATCTCGACCATCGAGTCATAGTGCGCCTTGTCGAGGAAGGACCCGGGGCGAATCGTGTACGTCGACGGGAAGAAGCTGAGGCCGATGAACGTCGACGCGTCGGCGGTCGCCTGCAGATCCGCGAACGAGGCGAGGGACGCCTGGCGGGTTGCGGGCCAAATGCCGCCGTATTGCATCGAGAGAGAGGTGTCGACGAGGAACTGAATGACGACGGGCACGCGCTCGATCGGCGTCATGGACGACGAGCAGCTTGGAGCCACCGGCGCGGCGTCGGTCCGGCCTGCGTCAGCGTCGTCCAAGAGACGCTGGTCGTCGGGCCGGGATAGGGGCTCGCGATCGCTCCCGCACGATGCCAAGACTAGGGCCGCAACAACGCCGAGCCGCGTAAGGATCGTGAGGCGCGGCGTCGACGAGATCGCCATCCGAGAAGGCAGGTTCATGCGTGGCTTCATTGAAAGTTCACCTTCATAGGCACAGGGTGGAGCGCGGCGTCGCGCGAGCCCTGTCCGAGCTCGCCGAAGAGGTTGGCGCCCCAACAGAAGACCTCACCGCTCTTGTCGAGAGCGCACACGGCGTGCGTCGTCGTCCCCACCCGAACCGCGTGACCTCCGAACGCCTTCACGTGGACGAACGAAGGCGCGAACGCGTTGGCCTCGCCGCGCGTCGACTCGGAAGCGCCCGCGCAGTAGACCGAGCCTGTCGTCGTGTGGACGCACGTTGCGCGCGCAGACGCCGCAATGCCTAGAGGCCACGTGTTTCCGGTCAACGCCAGCGCTGCCGGGGTCGGGAGCTTGGTCGCCATGGAGTACCCTGTACCGAGCACCCCGTACGCGTTCTGTCCCCAGCAAGCGACGCGGCCACCCGCGATCGCGCAGGCGTGCGCGGGGCCCGCGGTGAGCGCGGTGACGTCGGCGAGGCTGAGCGGCACCATCGCGGCGGTTGGGGTAAGCGACGACTCGCGCCCGGAGACGGTCCCCCAGTTGACGAGCCCGGCGTCTGCGGTCAGGCCGTAGAGTGACTCGTCGCTGCTCGCTACCTGCTTGATCGCGAAGCCGCCGCGATCCGCGAGCGCGGGGCCAGCGACCATCGCGCTGGTGCCTGCATCGGGGCGCGCGAGCGCACCTTTGTCATTTCGCCCCCACACGTAGAGGTCGCCAGCGGCGGTGAGACCCGAGACGGTCCGGCGCCCCACATCGATCCGCGCGAGCTTGCTCGGGAGCGGGATCGTCTCCCGGCTCGAGTGTGGGAGCGTGTCGACGACGCTGCCGCCGTCACCGTCGGTTCGCGCGAGCTGCCCGTGCTCGTTCGAGCCCCAACACGCAGCCTCTCCGTTGCCGAGGAGCGCGCAGGTCACGAGCCCGTCGGAGGAGAGCTGCGTCGCGCCCGTCAGGTCCTTGACTGCGCTCGGGCCCGGCACGTGCTCGTCGTCGCTGAACCCGAGCGCGCCCCTCGCGTTCGCGCCCCAACACTGGACTGTGCCGCCGTCGAGGAGCGCGCAGAAGTGGTTTTCGCCCGCGACGAGGTCCGTGACGCACGGCTGCCGGGCCGCTTGGGCGCAGACGACCGTCTGGACCGCCGCGTCGTACTCAGGAGGTCCCGCGTCGGCATCGGGAGGAGCAGCGCCAGCGTCCCCGGACGGCGGCGGCTTCGTCACGACGTCCGGTCCGGCGTCCGTCTCGACGAAAGGCACGGCGCGCTCCTCGTCAGCGCACGCGGCGATCGCGGCGAGAGCCAGCGCCGCGATGGCGGCGCGAGAAGCACGCATGAGCGTCGAGCTACGAGTCTTCATGGCGTGCCCTTGTGAAGCGAGATGCCCTGGCCGACTACCCAGATATCGTTAGGACTGGAGCCCCATATGCCATTCAGATTCTCGACGACGGGATACGACAGCGCGGTCCCCGCGGCTCGCCACGCCGAGCCGTCCCAGTGATAGATCCGACCGACGTCTCCGACGACCCATACGTCGTCCGGCGCCGCCGCCCAGCCGCCGTTGGTTTTTGCCCACCTGCCCCTTTGGGCGCCTGTCGCTATCTCTCGGCTCGGGAACAGCTCGTTCTTCCAGGTGATCGTCCCGTCGTCTTCGCCGCTCGGCGCAATCGAGCAATAGGCGACGTTGCTGCCGAAGAGGTAGAACGTCGACGGCGCGATTGCGAAGGCAGTACCCGAGTTGGCCTGCGAGTGTGTGCAGACGCGCGCCGTCGCGTCGTCGTATTGCACCCAGGTGGTGGTTCCGTCCGCCTCCGAGCTACGCCGGAAGACATGCAGGCGGTTCGATCGGACACCGGCGGCCCACACGTCGTCGGGCCCGGTACCGAAGACCTTGTAGAACGAGAATCCGCTCGGTGGGTTGAACGACGAGTCGATCTCCCAGCGTCCCGCCGTACCTCCTTGGGGTGGCACGTATCGAAGGAGGTCTGCGGCAGGGGAGCCGCTCTCTCGTGAGCGTCCGCCCGCCACGGCCCAGATGGTCGACGCGCCGGCGCCCCAGATGGAGTGAACGACCTGTTTGTCGGCCGTCACTTTCACGGGAGAAGGAAGCTCCACCTTCGACCACGTGAGGGTCTCCGGGCTCGCGCCGGTGCCGTGCAGGAGGTGCCGATCGCCGCCCACCCAGATATCCGTCGGGCCGCTCCCCCAGATCGAGTGGAGCGCAGGGGCTCCGCTCGAGACTGGCAAATAGTAACTTCTCGTCCAGGCCGCGCCGTCCCATCGGAGGATTTGCCCCTCCAAGCTCGCGGCCCAGGCGGTGCCTTGGCCGTCGCCCCACACGGCGTTGAGCGTTTGGCGACCGGGGACCGGGATATGGCACCAGCCCTCGTCCGTGCACGGACGTGCCGGCGCAGCGTCGACCTCGTTCGCAGCGTCCGGCGACGCATCGACTACGCCGGCGTCCTCCTCGGAGCGCGACGCGTCGTGCCCGCCGTCGAGTGCCGGGCGGTCCGCTGCGTCAGCGTCGTCGTCGGTGGTCTCGACCGTTCCGTCGCTGCACGCGAACACGCAGAGCGCGAGCGCCGTGACGGGTGGGGTCCATCGAAGAAGGTACGGAAAGAACCGCATCGAAAAGCTCCTCACGGGGTCCTGCCTGCCAAACGAACGATGACGTCGCCACCTACCGCCCACACGTCGTCCGCGCCGCTCCCCCAAACGCCTCGAAAGTCAGGGACGATGCCCGGGGCCAGGGCCACGGTGGAGAGGCTCCAGCTCGTCCCGTCGTAATGCACGATCGTGGCTTCGTCCCCCACCGCCCAAATGTCCGTCGGGCTCGAGCCCCACACCGCGCGTAGCGTCTTCTTCGTCGGCACTTCGACGATGCGCCAGCGCTCGTCGTTCGGGCCGAAATGACGGATGGTCCCGAACGCGCCCACGGCCCAAACATCCTTCGGGCTCGAGCCCCAGAGCCCGTGAAGGGCGTAGTCGGACTGCGCATCGAGCGACGTCCACGTGAGGGCCCCGGTGCCGTCGACCGTGCCGTCCGTGCGCGACGACATCGAGCCGTGCGGAGAGGAGGTCAACGGGCCAACGATCCATACGTCGCCTTGGCCGCTTCCCCAAATCGCGTTCACTCGGAGCGGCGCAGCGGCGACCCAGCCGGCGCCGCCGTCGACGACCGCGCTCCGCCAGAGGCCGCCCGTCGTCGTCCCGCTACCGCTGGCCCCAACCCACACCTCGCCCAAGGGGGACACCCAAAGAGCGCCGAGGGCCATGTGGTGACGGCGGCGATCGGTGCCCAAGATGCTCGCGAACGACGCCGTCTCGACGACGCCCGCGCGGTCGGGCTCGAAGCCCGTCGAGCAGGCGACGAGCGACGGCGTGCTGCTGATCCAGATCTCCTGAGGGCCGCGGCCTCTCACGTTGAACAACGCCCCCTCAGTGTCGAGCGCAGTGGCTGTCCACGTGGCGCCGTCCCAATGAAGGACCCGCCCCTGATTGCCGACGACCCACACGTCCTCCGGGCTGGAGCCCCAGACGTTCAGGAACCCGAAACGCCCGGTGAGCCCGCTGTCGACGGGGCACCATGCGGCGCCACCGCATGGCCCTTCGTCCGCGCACGCGTCGCCGTCACACCCCGCGTCCTCCTTCGGGCCGACATCGGCGGCGAGGTTCGTGTCGGGCGCCGCGTCCGGAAGAGGATCGAGCAGATCGACCTCCGCGGTCTCGCTGCAGCCCATCATCCATATGGCGAGGGATGCGGACACGAGGCCGAGCGTGGCGAAGAGCCCCGTCCAAGGGGAGCGGCGCATCATTGCGGCACCTCGTTTCCACACGAGACCATCAAGCACTGACCACCGACGCAGGGCTGGCCTGCGGCAAGGTCGCAGGCTTGGTGGCACGCGCCGCAATGCGCGCTGCTGATCATCAGGTTCGTCTCGCACCCGTTGGTAGGAATGCCGTCGCAGTCACCCCAACCGTCCGCGCAGATGATGTCGCAAGCGCCGGAGCGGCAAACCCTCCGTTGGTGGTATTCGGGCCGATCGTCGCCTGGACACTTGTTGTTGCACGCGCCGCAGTTCTCGACGTCTTTGTCCAGATTGGAACACCCATTCGTTGAGCCCCCGTAGGGGTTCGGACAGAGCGTCTCGCCGGGATCGCACAAGCACTTGAGCGCGTACGCGTGGTCATATGCGCAAGTCTGCCCTTCTCTGCACGCGTTCCCGCATGCAGCGCAGTTCTGCGCATCGGTGAGCGACGTCTCGCAGCCATTGTCCGACCGTCCGTCGCAGTCACCCCAGCCCATCTTGCAGACGATCGCCGCGCACTCACCGCCGTCGCATGCGTATTCCTGGTTCAGCTCTGCGGGGAGGACGGGCGTATCGCACTGGACGCCGCAGGCGCCGCAGTTCTGGTAGTGCGTGTCGAGATCGACACACGCCCAGTTGGTAGTCGCACTACAATCGGTCAGGCCCGCGGGGCAGCCACATACGCCGCCCCAACATTTGACGCCGTCTGCGCATTTGTTCCCGCAGGCGCCGCAGTTGTTGGGGTCATCGTAGAGGTCCGTCTCACAGCCGTCGTCCATGCTGCCATTGCAGTCTGTGAAGGCGTCGGTGGAGAGGTTGTTGAAGCAGCTTGGTACGCAGACGCCGTCGACGCAGTTGGTCGTGATGTGAAGAACGTCGAGCCTCTGGGTGTTGATGCTGCCACCGCCCCCGCCTCCCGGGTTCGGGACGAAGAACGAGTGGGTCGGACACACGTTGCCGCATCGACCGCAGTGGTTCGGGTCGGTACGCAGGTCGACGCCGCATTTCTCAGTCGTCGTCCCGTCCGCAGCCACGCACGTCGCGAGCGGGTATGGGCACGTCGTGCCCACGCACGAGAGCACCTGCTCCGGCACCGCGCCGTCGGGCGCGGTGGACGGATCCCCGACGAACACGCCGCCGCCCGCGTCGGGGTGAGCGTCCCGGCCAAAGTCGGCGACGCGTGGGTCGCTCGAGCAGGCCAGAGCGAGCGCCATAGGGAACGCGATGACGGTCGCCGCGAGGCGCGCCTCGGGTTTCAACGGTAGTTTCAAGGTGTCTTCCTCAACGAAGTGGCTGCGTACCGTGCCTTCGATCGAGCCTCCGGTGACTCGCGGGCGACCTTAATGAAAATGACTTTCAATTTCAACTTAAGAAGGGCCCGGTGCTGTCACGACCGCCACGAGGTGTTCGGTGACGCTCTTCGCCGCGAGCACGGCAGGTCCGCGTCGTCCACGCCACTGCCGCCGGCGCGCAGGGCCAACCTGGCCGTTACACAGGCGGATGTCGCGCGGCGCGAAGCACCGAGGCTGCGATGGACCGTGCCCGCGTCGACCAGCCAAACGCAGAGCGGCGCGCGAGGTGGCGCGTGAGCACTGGAAGCGTTCGCTGCACATGGAACAGGCTCTTCCCCCGCGCGTTCTGCGCGCGGTCGGCGGAGAACTGCACCCGCCGGTTCCCAACGCGGACAGACCGCGTACCGGCCAGCGACCGACACGCTGATTCCGGGCGTAGCGAACCGTTCCCGACTGAGCGATTGCTCATTTGAGCGTCGGCGATCCTTGCGCCTCCGCTAGGCTGCAGCCCCGGTGAGTCGCAGGGCATATCTCGGGTTCGTCGCCTGGTCCGTCAGCGCGTGTGCGGAGTCGTCTCTACCAGCGAGTACTCTCGCTCCGCCGACGAGCAGGGCGGAACCCGCAGCGGGGAGGTCATCGAGCGCGAATCCTGCAGCCTCTGCGGACGCTGGGGTGGCGCCGAGAGTCGGTGATTCCCAACCGGAAAACGCAACCTGCAAGAACAAGAGGGGATGTTGCGGTCAGGCGACAGACGAGCTCGAAGACGCCCTGAAGGCCCGCATAGCCCAAACGCGCGCCTGTTATGAGGCGGCGTTGGGCGGGGAGCCGACGCTCCAAGGCAGCATCGCGATGAATCTCATTGTCGCCCTCGATGGAAGCGTTCCCGAGATCGCCGTCGCCAAGAGCCCACCAAACATGGATCAGGTCGCACGATGCGTTCTGGACCACCTCCGCATCGCTTCGTACCCGCCACCAATCAACGGCTGCGTGGAGATCATCGTTCCGATCAACTTCCTTCCGCGGCCCAGATCGAGACCGCCTATCAGCGGTACATCCACCGAGGTTAGCGAGGTACGCGCGTCCGGCGGCACGACTTCATCGCGTTGAACGACTCGACCAAGAACACGATGTTGCTCGCCGCGAGGTGAAGTGCGTACGCGGCCAGATGGACGGGAACGTCGCGCGGGGTGGCTCCGGCAATCAGCGAGAGCTTGCCCGCGCGCTCCGCGACCCTCGCATCTCGCTGACGACAACCGAGCTGAAAATGCCCTCCGTGTCGTGGCGTGGGCCTGGATCAACGGATGAAGACCTTCACTGCAGCCGAGACTACCGGCCGGGGTCCCAGTGGTCAGCGGGTCTTCGTTAGCACCTGTGAAGAAGGCCAGCTCCTCGCTGGAAGTGTGTCAATAGTGGTTGTCCTTTATACGCATTCGACTGTAGGACTGGCGCATGTCCAACCTCCAGCAGACGATCGAAGCCCACGCCCAGAAGTTCGCACTCGCTCTCGTTGATGCGCTGCGTAGCGCCAGCCTTGATGAACTTGCGAGCGTCACGGGCGGTCTTACCGCCGCTGCTCCTTCCCGTGCAGCCCGCAGCGAGAAGACCAACGGAGCCACGACGGCGGCCCCGAAGGTCACCAAGAAGGTCTCAAAGAAGGCCGGCCGGCTCGGCCGTCGTTCCCCCGACGACATCGCGAAGACGCTCGACCAGATCGTGGCCGTCGTGGCGAAGCACGCTGAAGGGCTTCGGGCTGAGCAGATCAAGGCTGCGCTCAACCTCGACACGCGCGAGATGCCCCGCCCCCTTGCAGAAGGCCTCAAGTCTGGCGTCCTGAAGAAGAGTGGCCAGAAGCGGGCAACGGTCTACACGGCGGGGGCGGCGAAGAAGAGGAAGTGACGTAGGGCGATTCCGCGCAACCTCCCGCCATCGGGCCGAGACTCCCCGACATGGGGATGAGGCAGCTTGCGCTCTGTCTGGGGACGGTGGTCGTTGGGGGGGCTACAACGACGTGGCGCCGCCGCAGGTGAAGCCGAGCGGAGTCGAAGAGCGGACGGCGCCACCCGCTCCAGGCACCACGCGGGTCATCTTGGATGCGAACGGTGAGCGGGCGACCGACACCGAAATCGTCAGTGTGACTCGAAGCAGTGCAACCGCGTACGGGGACGGGGGGGGACCGCAAGGGCGTACGGTCAGTCGGAGGTGACCAAACCCATCTGCGTCACGCCGTGCGTTGTTGATCTATCGCTTGGCTGGCATCAACTGCGCTTCGAGTCGCCGACGGATGACGAAAGGCGGAGCGATGAGGCCATCCGGATCGGAGAGCGCCCCAAAGTCATTCGGCATGCAATGGGCCGAATGGAGTCCATCTCTTGGGGACAGTTCGTCGGAGGCGGATTGGTGTGGTTTGGACTTGGGGTGGGGGCGGTAGCTCGCGGTCATCTTCTTTGATCTCGCCGTCAGCGGAGCCGGGCCCGTAGAGGAGCGTGACGGCCTCGTCGGTGACGGCGCTGACGACGACGAGGGCGCCTTCGTTCGTCGCAGCGTTGAGGACATGGTCTCCGCCCCCGAGCGAATGAAGATTCGCTCACGGACGCGCGCAGCATCCGCCGTGAAGCGAGCTCGCGGTGAGAAGCTCGGTGGGCTCATTCCGTTCGAGCAACGGCTCGCTCGTGACGGCGTCCGGCTCGAAGCCAACCCCGGCGAGCAGAGCATCATCGCCACGATCCGCGAGCTCGCGGTCGTGGGCATGAGCCGACGCGCGATCGTCTCCGAGCTACAGCGACGCGGGATCGTGTCGCGGACTGGCCGCACGCTTCAGATCACCCAGGTGAACCGCATCCTCACGGCGTGAGCCTTGTTCCGGGCCACCGGTCATTCGCACCGCCGACCGGAAGCGTCGTCGGGGAAGGCACCTTCGAGGGGCTGCTCGCACAGGGCGGTAGCTCTGCCGCTCTCCACGAGGGGCGCGCCTTCGCGAGCCGTCGCGTGTCGCCGAGCGCTTGACGGAACGCTTGCGGGGTCGTACTTAACAAAAAAGTTAAACACGGACATCGACCGCAGCGGAGCCCTCGCCGTGCCTCTTTCCCCCTCGATTGACGTCACGTTTGCCGCCCTCGGCGACCCGACGCGGCGGGCCATTGTCGAGCGCCTCGCCTCGGGAGACGCCACCGTCCTCGAGCTCGCGGCGCCGTTCGACATCAGTCTCCCCGCGATCTCCAGGCACCTCAAAGTGCTCGAGCAGGCGGGCATCATCACGCGCGGGCGCGATGCGCAACGTCGTCCCTGCCGGTTACGGCCCGAGGCGCTGCAGCAGGTGACGGCGTGGGCCGAGCACACGAAGCGAGCGTGGGAGGAGCGCTTCGAGCGGTTGGACGAGTACCTGCGTGAGTTGCAGGCCGAAGAGAAGAACAAGACCGGAAAGGACAAGGACCATGGCGGACGGAAGAAGCGTTGAGCAATCGTGGGCGTTGGATCGGGAGATCGTGCTTTGCCGCGTGTTCGATGCGCCGCGTGAGCTCGTCTTCAAGGCGTGGACGGAGAAGGAGCACTTCGCCCGGTGGTTCGGCCCACGAGGTTTCACCACGACGATCCACGCTGCGGACATGCGCGTCGGCGGCATGCTCCGGTTCGACATGCGCGCGCCCGACGGCAAGTGCTACGACAACCGCATCGTCTTCCTCGAGATGAAGCGGCCGGAGCTCTTGGTGTTCGACCACGGTTCCGACAAGGACGATGACCCGAACCGCTTTCGCGTCACGATCACCTTCGACGAGCAGAGCGACAAGAAGACCGTGATGACGATGCGCCAGCTCCATCCGACGGCGGAGCGGCGCGCGATCGGCATCGGCTTCGGGGCGGTCGAGCTCGGCTACCAGACGCTCGACAAGCTCGCCGAGCACCTGCGTTCGCAGACGTAGTCGCTGTCCACCATGATGGCTGCTCGAGGAGGGCGAGTACGGATAGCAGCTACCGCCTACAGCGCGGTGAACCCGTTCTCGGTCTTCCACCCGTCGATGAGCTCCTGAGCCCCGGGCTGGTCGCAGCCCTTCGCGACGACTGCCGCCACATCTTGAACTCGCCGTCATTCCCCGCCGCCGCGTCGATGCAGACGTTGCGGCGGCGTCCCTCGGCGCGGTGGCGCGATGGCGAAAGGGTCGGTGTCGCGCGCGCCACTTCACTCATGGACCGAAGCACGACCCAATGACTGAAGTGGCCCGCGGGACGATCACGTCATGACCGTCCCGAACTCGCGACCAGCGTGACGAGCAGCGCGTCGAGCTGATCGTGCACCTCGGGCGCCGCGTCCGCAGCGCCGCCGTTGACGTCGGCCGCTTCCTTCGACGGGAAGAGCTCGCTCACGACCACCAGCGTCTTGCCGCCCTTTTCCTCGAAGGTCACCGTCGTGACGGAGCCCTGGTCACCGTCCTCCTCGTTCGTCCAGACGATGCGTGAGGGCGGGATCACGTCGGTGTACTTGCCGAAGAACGCCATCGTCTTCGACCGATCGTTTCCGACCGCGAACTCGAGACGGTAGGTGCCCCCGGTACGAACATCCATCGCGCAAGAGACGAGGATCATCCCGATCGACTTCGGTACCCACCACTGCTTGAAGAGCTCGGCGTTGGTCCACGCCTCGAACACGATGCGCGCCGGCGCATTGAAGGTTCGCGTGACGACGATCTCGCGGTCGGATTTCCGTTCGACCGTCGTGCGGTTCTTCGTGGCGGTGCGCTCGTTCTCAGTCCTTGCTTCCATCGACCTTCTCCTTCATTTTCAGTTGCTCGACGACCTTGTCCAACGCGTCGAAGCGTTCGTCCCAGAGCTGGCGGAACCGCTCGAGCCACGCCGACTCTTCTTCGAGACGACGCGGGCCGAGCTTGCAGGTCCGCACACGACCGACCTTCTCCGTGGTGACGAGCCCGGCCTCCTCCAAGACCCCGACGTGCTTCTTCATGCCGGTGAGGGTCATGTGGAACTTGTCGGCGAGGTCCGTGATCGAAGCGTCGGACCGGCCGAGCTGCTCGAGGACGCCGCGCCGGGTGGCGTCCGAAAGCGCGGCGAACGAGGCGTCGAGGCGTGCTCGCGAATACTGAACCATGTGGTTCAGTGTCTAACGCACGAATCCGG
>MKVQ01000046.1 GCA_001899635.1 Myxococcales bacterium 68-20
TCCGGGAACGCGAGGCCGACTTCGTAGTGCAGCGTCCGCCCGTCTCCGAGGGCGTCGCAGAGGCCCAAGGCGGTGCCATCGTCCGCGTCGTCCGCAGCGAGCACAACGGATAGCGGGCGCTGATACCAAAGGGCGAGACCTTCGAGCAGTGTCGCCACCGCTCGCGGGTGCGCTGTACGTATTGGACCGAGAATCGCTTGCAGAAGGTCGTGCGACGGTGTCGTCGCCAGCACCCGAACCCGGTCGGGCTCCGGCGCGATTGTGACCGTAATCGTATCGCTCATCGTTGACCTGGCCCGTCGAGACGTCGGACTCCGCCATGGAGACGCGCGCGCGATCGGGCTCGTCGAGCGTCCTCGACCAGGTCAACTTCCCGGGACCCGGATCCCCCACGCGCCGACGCCGGGCGCGCTCGTGGTCCCGGTGATCGAGCCGGCCTTCTTCCGATCGGCGATGACGCCTCCGGGCCTCGCGGGAGATCGCCCTACGAGCCGTGCGCCGGCACGTGAGCCCGCAGTAGACGTTGCCTCGATCGCATCGGCGGCAGATCGAAAACAGCGCCATGCAGAGCGCACAAACCGCAAGCCTTTGGTCGGGCACGTCCTCGCGTGCGCCGACTTGTTGCCTTCGAGCTCATCTCGGGCGAATCTGCGTCGGTCGACGCGTCCTCGCTCGACATTGAAGGCCGGGAGTTGCCGCTCCTGGCCTTCGTCCTATCGGCGCCTCTACGTCGTAGCCGCCCGCCCTCGGCTCACGAAGTTTCCTGCTGCCGAACCTCTGGCCGCAGATCTTCCGGATCGGAGTGGCCGATCACAATATCTCCGCGACGGATCCGCGTTGAGCCGCGAGAACATGACTACCTCGGCGTGTCCTCGAACTCCGCGTCGATGACCTGCTCCTTCCCTGCTTCTCGAGGAGGCGGCGCCGCTCCAGGTGGCGGGGCTCCACCGGGAACGCCCTGATAGAGCATCGACGCGATGCGGTGGGACCCTTGCTGAAGGCGTTCGAGCGCGCCTCGAACGAGCACGTCGTCCTGTCTCGCGACCGCGTCGCGCCCTTCCTTGATGAGCGATTCGAGCGCTGCCAGGTCCGTCGCCGGCAGCTTGTCGTGGTTCTCGTGGATCGTCTTCTCGAGCGAATAGCAGAGGGTGTCGAGCGTGTTGCGGCGCTCGATTTGCTGACGCCGTTCCTGGTCTTCCTTCTCGTGCTCGGACGCCTCCTTCACCATGCGTTTGATGTCCTTCTCGTTCAGCCCGGAGTGCGCCGTGATCGTCACCTTCTGATCCTTGCCGGTTGCCGTGTCCTTCGCACGCACGGAGAGGATCCCGTTCGCGTCGATGTCGAAGCTGACCTCGATCTTCGGAACGCCGCGCGGCGCGGGCGAGATCCCCTCGAAGTGGAACTTGCCCAACGTGCGGTTGTAGCGGGCTTCGGTCCGCTCACCCTGGAGCACGTGGACCTCGACCGAGGTTTGACTGTCCGCCGCGGTCGAGAAGACCTCCTGCTTCTGCGCCGGGATCGTCGTGTTCCTCGGGATCATGGTCGTCATCACGCCACCGAGCGTCTCGATGCCAAGGGAGAGAGGCGTCACGTCGAGGAGGACCACCTCGCCGACTTCACCTGTGAGGACGCCGGCCTGGACGGCCGCGCCGACGGCGACGACCTCGTCGGGGTTCACGCCTTGGTGTGGCTCTCTTCGAAAGAACTCGCTCACCGTCTTCTTGACGAGTGGGATGCGCGTCGAGCCTCCGACGAGCACCACCTCTGCGATGTCCTTTACCGAACGCTTGGAGTCTTCGAGCGCGCGCTTCAATGGCACCATCGTCCGCTCGACGATCGGGGCCATCATCTGCTCGAGCTTTGCTCGCGAGAGCCGCATCTCCAGGTGCGCAGGGCCGCCCGGCCCCACCGTGATGAACGGCAGGTTGATCGACGTCTCTTGCACGCTGGAGAGCTCGATCTTGGCCTTCTCGGACGCCTCTCTCAAACGCTGGACGGCCATCTTGTCGTTCGACAAGTCGAGGCCGGACGTCTTCTTGAACTCGGCGATGATCCAATCCATCACGATATTGTCGATGTCGTCGCCGCCGAGATGCGTGTCGCCGTTCGTCGCGATGACCTGAACGACGTTGTCTCCGACCTCCAAGATGGAGATGTCGAAGGTGCCGCCGCCGAAGTCGTAGACGGCGATGACCTCGTCCTTCTTCTTGTCGAGGCCATAGGCCAGTGCGGCCGCCGTGGGCTCGTTAATTATGCGTTTGACTTCGAGCCCAGCGATGCGCCCCGCATCCTTCGTCGCCTGCCGCTGCGCGTCGTTGAAGTACGCCGGGACCGTGATGACCGCGTCGGTCACCGTCGTGCCAAGATATGTCTCGGCAGCCCTCTTCAGTTTCTGGAGCACCTTGGCGCTCACTTCAGGTGGCGTCACGATCTTGCTGCGAATGGAGAAAGCTGCTTCGCCGTTCACGCCACGGACGATTTTGAAAGGGATGCGTTTGAGCTCGCCGCTGGCTTCTTCGAAACGTCGGCCGATGAACCGCTTGGCGCTGAAGATCGTGTTCTCGGGATTCGTGATCGCCTGACGCTTGGCGATCTGACCCACGAGGATCTCCCCCTTGTCGTCCCATGCGACGACGCTTGGAGTAATCCGGGCGCCCTCTTCGTTGACGAGCACCTTGGGCTCTCCGCCTTCCATGACAGCCACGACGCTGTTCGTCGTGCCGAGGTCGATGCCGATCATCTTCGCTTTTGCCATAGCTCGGTGCTCCGTCTCGAAAGCCGCGACCTGCTACTGCAGGGCCCGGACGAGCTTCTTGTTCACGAACTCGTGGATGCCCAGCTCACCGCACTCCCGACCGTAGCCGGACTTCCTGATCCCGCCGAACGGCATGTCCTCGTAGATCCAAGCCGGATGGTTGATGAACACCATGCCTGCCTCGATCTCCGCCGCGACGCGACGCCCGCGCGCGATGTCGCGTGTGTAGACCGAGCCGCCGAGCCCGTACTTGGTGTCGTTGGCGACCTCGATCGCTTTGGCTTCGTCACGGGCGGTGATCACCGCCGCGACCGGGCCAAAGAGCTCCTCGTCGTAGGCGGGCATCCCCGGCTTCACGCCCGTCAGGATCGTCGGCTCGAAGAACGCTCCGTTCGGGTCGGGGCGTTTCCCGCCCAAGATGATCTTCGCTCCCGCAGCGACGGAGCGCTTCACCTGATCCTCGAGGAGGGCCGCTGCTTTCACAGTGGATAGCGGCGCGACTTCCGTCGAGTCGTCGAGCGGATCGCCCATCTTCAGCGAGGCCATCTTCGCTTTGAACTTCTCGATGAAGGTCTCGCTGACCGACTCGACTGGTATGAAGCGCTTCGAGGCAACGCACGACTGACCCATGTTGGTCATGCGCCCCCAGACCGCCCTCTCGGCGGTCAGATCCAGGTCGGCGTCTTCGAGCACCACGAACGGGTCGCTGCCGCCCAGCTCGAGGATCGCCTTCTTGACGTTCTTTCCGGCTCTCTCCCCGACTCTGGCTCCGGCGTCGTCGCTGCCCGTGAACGACACGCCTTGTACCCGATCATCATCGATGACCCTGTTCACGAGGCGAGGAGAAATGACGAGGTTCGTGAACGCCCCCTCGGGGAAGCCGGCATCGCGGAACAGCGTAGCGGCGGCCGCGGCACATTGCTGGACAGTCGACGAGTGCTTGAGGAGCACGACGTTGCCAGCCATCAGGGTCGGCGCCGCGAAGCGGATGACTTGGTAGAAGGGGTAATTCCACGGTTCGATGCCGAGGATCACGCCGAGGGGTTGGCTCAGCAGCGTGCCGTCTCCGGCCGGCGAGGGGATCGTCTGCGGCTGGAGAAACTGCTCACCATTCTCCGCGTAGTAGTCGAAGATCCGCGCGCACAGATCGACCTCATGGCGGCCCTCGACGATGCGCTTGCCCATGTCGAGCGACATCGCCCTCGCCAGCTCTTCCCGGCGCTCACGGCATAGCCGAGCCGCCTGTCGGAGCAGGGCGCCACGTTCGGGGAACGCCAGGCGGCGCCAAGACGGGAACCGCTCGTGAGCTCTCGCGATCGCGCCGTCGATCTCATCGTCAGACATCTCTGTGAACGTCTTCAGCAGCTGCCCGTTGTAAGGGTTGACGGACCTGAGCACGCCGCGTTGTTGTTGCGTCGTTCGCTCGGTCGGCCGAGAGATCTCCGCTGTCACCATGGGACTGTCTCCTGTGATCTGTGCCGTTTCCGACTCGTAGCCTCTGACAGGCGCCCTCACGGTCCGGACTGTTGTTGCCAAATCCAGGAGGTGCCCGTCTCTGACCAATGACGTTCCGGTGTCTTCATGCGACTCGCGTACCCGCAGCGGCAAGCGTCCGCCGAACGTGATGCGTGAGGAATCCGCAGGACATGCCTGTTGGTTCACGGCCTCGCCGCCGTAACGGAGGAGCAGCGCGCGCGTGCCGACCTCGGTGCGCTCCTGGCGATGGGGACAGTCTGTCACTCCAGCCCAGCAGGCGTCGAAAGCGGACTGAGCTGCCGGGCACGGGCACGGCAGCAGATTCCACCCCGGCACCGCCGTATTTCGCACAGGACGTATGAAGTTCACCCGCGTCGGTGGACAGGGTGGACAGGGTGACTATGCCGCGATCTCGGTCACCTGCGCCTTCAATTCGAGCTTGATCGGGCGCTCCGAACAACGGCGAGGTGGGCGCCGGCCGTGCCCGCTCGCGGGGCATGTCTGACCACGAGAGCTGAAGCTCGCGGTCTCGCACGCGGCTCCGTTCGCGCGCGCCCCCGCGAGCTGCAGAGCGTCAGTCCACACGAACGACGACCTTGCCGAAGTGCTTGGCGCTCGCGAGGTAGCGGTATGCAGCCTCGGCCTCTGCGAACGGGAAGACCTTGTCGATGATGGGCTCGATCTCGTTGGCCTCGATCGCGCGTAGGAAGTCCTCGAACATCCGGACCGAGCCGACGTAGACGCCGTGGACACGGATGTTCTGGTACAGGATGCGAGCCGTATCCACGGGCGCGGCCGTCCCGGCGAGGAAGCCCACCAGGCTCAGCGTCCCGCCGTGGCGGAGCGCGATCATGGACTCGTTGAGCGTGGCCCCGGCGGTCTCGACGTCGACGTCGACGCCCCGCCCGCGGGTCGCCTCGCGTACGGTCGCTCCCCACTTCGGCGTCGCGCGGTAGTCGATCGTGGCCATCGCGCCCATCTTCTCGAGGTGGGCGCGCTTCTCCGCCGAGCCCGACGTCACGACCGCGTTCGCACCGGTCGCTCGTGCAAGCTGCAGCGAGAACGTCGCGACGCCGCCCGTTCCCTGCGTGAGGATGGTGTCGCCCGGCCCGAGGTTCGCCGCCTCGAAGAGCGAGTTCCACGCCGTCACACCTGCACACGGAAGCGTCGCCGCCTGCTCGAACGAGAGCGATGGCGGGAGCTTCACCCACGCGGTCTCGGGGAGCGCGACCTCTTCGGCGAGCATGCCGTCGAGCTCGCCGCCGAGCGCAGGCATGCGCTCCTCGGTGAGCTGTCCGTCGAGCCAGTACGGGAAGAAGTTCGCCGCGACGCGATCGCCGACAGCGACCAGCCTCACCTTCGATCCGACAGCGACGACCTCGCCGGCTCCGTCGGAGGTGGGAATGATCGGCTTGGTGGGAGGCACCGGGTAGGTCCCCTCGAGCATCGAGACGTCGCGGTAGTTGAGCGACACCGCGCGGACACGGACACGGGCGTCGTATGGGCCGACCTCGGGCGACGGACGCTCGACCATCTTCAGCCCCTCCCTGGGAACGAGCTCGTAGGCTTTCATGATCTTGCACTCCTTCGTGAGACGCATCCTGCGATGCAAGCCGTCTGCCTCCCAACGCCGCAGGTCGAGACGACGGTCCTCGCGAGCGCATCAGCGTCGGAGCTCATCGGCGGTCCGACCGGGAGCAGTCAACGCAAACCTCTCGCACTACCGGCACGCGGCGGAGGCGCGTGCTGGAGGCCCGACCGCCGCTGGCTCTCGAGGATGAGCACGCGGAAGAAGCTGCTCGATCGGCTGGCGGGAAGAGATCGAGGGACGGGACGTGAAGGCCGTCATCACGACGTTCCGCGAGTAGATCGCCGGCGGGGGGACGAAAAGCGCTCGGCGTCGCGCTTCTCGAGGACGATCTGCCGGTCGACTCGCCGACGTTCACCGGCACCGTCTGCCCACGGACGAGACGCCGAGGAGGCAGACGATGGCGTTCGGCCGCGTTGCGGCGATCACCCGAAGATTGCTTGCGGAGCTCCCGTGCATTCGAGCACGACGTCCACCTCCCGACAGTCCGCGCTGGACCCCGAGCACGGCCGTGCAGCGCGCCCTCCGAGCGTAACCGCTATGCATGAGGCGGACGAACCCCCATCGCCGTCGGCTCGTCGTCGGCGAACGCGCCCCTGCACTCGTGAGGGGGGACCTCGACGGCGCTCCGCGCCGAGCTCTGCGCGCGCGGCTCCCGCGGCCCCGCACTTGCACGAACCTTCCAGGCCACCCGCTTGCTTCAGCCAGCGCGCGGTCTCCGAAATCGGTCCTGAGCCATGGCCACCACCCATGATCTGCGTGCAGTCGCGTTCCCGAAGCTCACTCCCGAAGAGATCGAGAAGGTTGCTCGGTGCACGAGGGCGCCGCTCGAGCGCTACCGCGACGGGGACGTGCTGATTCGCGCTGGCGTTCGCGAGTCGAAGTTCCTTCTCGTCGTCTCCGGACAGCTCGCCGTGCTCGACGAGTCCGGCGACGAGCCGAAGACGATCGCGATCCTCGGTCCAGGAGAGTTCACGGGTGAGGTGACCGGGCTCACGGGCGCAGCATCGCTCGTGACAATCGTCGCTCGCAGCGAATGTGAGGTGTCTGCGCCGCCGGCGTCGAGCGTGCGCGAGATCATCAGTCGCTCGCCCGTGCTCGGCGACCGCATCCTCCAGGCATTCATCGCGCGGCGGCAGCTCCTCGCCGAACAGGAGACCTTCGCCGGTCCCCGGGTAATCGGCTCGCGGCACTCGAGGGACATGCTCCGGATCCGCCAGTTCCTCGCCAAGAACCAGGTCCCGTTCGCGACGCTCGATCTCGAGCAGGAGCCGGCGGTGAAGACGCTCTTCGAGCGGCTAGGAGTGACCGAAGCCGAGACGCCCATCGTCGCGCTCGGGCGCGATCGCGTCTTTCGCAATCCGTCGAATGCGGAGCTCGCGGCGGCCCTCGGGATCCGACAGCCGCTGGAGCGTAAGGTCTACGATCTCGTGGTCGTCGGCGCCGGGCCCGCGGGTCTCGCCGCCGCGGTGTACGGCGCGTCGGAAGGGCTCGACACTCTCGTGCTCGAGCGCACTGGGCCCGGCGGTCAAGCCGGCTCCAGCATGCGCATCGAGAATTACCTTGGCTTCCCGACGGGCATCACGGGCGGAGAGCTCGCAGAGCGCGCAACGGTCCAAGCCGCGAAGTTCGGCGCATGCATCCCGGTCGCCGTGACCGTCGTACGACTCTCGTTCGACAGTCGCTACGCGGTGCTCGAAGACGACGCCGGCGAGACGACCTCGGCGAAATGTCTGCTCATCGCGAGCGGCGCCGAATACCGGCGGCTCGAGGCCGAAGGATGCGAGCGCTTCGAAGGTTGCGGCGTCTATTACGCGGCGACACCCGTGGAGGCGCCGGTCTGCCGCGGGTCGGTCGCCGTCGTCGTCGGCGGCGGAAATTCCGCCGGGCAAGCCGCGGTCTACCTCGCGAGCATCGCGCGAAAGGTCTACGTCGTCGTGCGCGGTGACAGCCTCTACAAGAGCATGTCGAGCTACCTGGCAAAGCGGATCGAGCAAACCGAGAACATCGAGGTGCTCTTGAAGACAAGGAGCCGGCGGATGCTCGGCGAAGAGTCGCTTCGAGCCGTCGAGGTCGTAAACGACGAGACCGGTGAGGTGCGGACGATTCAGACATCCGCTCTCTTCAGCTTCATCGGTGCGGTCCCACGAACGGACTGGCTGCCACCCGAGATCGAGAAGGACGAGAAGGGCTTCGTCAAGACCGGCATCGCAGTCGCGCAGTCGCCTCGGTGGTCATACGGGCGGTCTCCGTTCTTGCTCGAGACGACGCGCGCGGGCGTGTTCGCCGCCGGCGATGTGAGGTCCGGGTCCGTCAAACGAGTGGCATCGGCGGTCGGCGAGGGCGCAATGGCCGTTCAGGTCGTTCACGAGTACCTGAGGGGCATGTGACATGGCTGCGGGGCGCGGCGACGAACGCTTCCAAGAAAACAACCGCCTTGGACACGCCCGTAAGCTCTTTGAGCACACCACCGACTCGCCCTGACTTGACGACGAGGCGTCGTCAGGGCGCCGCGGGGTGGGTGGAGCCGGGCCAAGAGCGCGAGGCCGAGGTCAGCACGATGCCGAGCAAGATCGAGGTGCCGATCGGGAGCCAAATGCGAACCGAGCCGACGTCGATCGACACATCTCCCGGCAGCCGCGGGATACCCGTGATTACGATGGGCGGAATCCTCACTGAGCATCATCGTCGGCGTCATCGCCTTGCCTGGCCAAGCCAGGATCACGCTCGTGCCTCCTTCGTGGGCCGCGAACGCCGCGGCTCCCGACGGCGGCGGAGCGAGCGATGCCTCAGCCGTCCACGACGTAGATGCTCACCGCGTCGTGGACGACGTCAGTGACTGCCGGCGAGCCCTTCCGCAGGGACGGGCAGCGTCGGGCCGAGCCCCCGCTGCTTCATGCGGCGCAGCCGGATGCCAAGCGCGATCAGGAGGCCGCCGAGGAGGATTGCCCACGCTCCGATCCAGAGCAGCAGCCCGAGGGCGCCGGGCCCTGGGAAGAGGAAGAGTAGCACGCCGAAGACGATCGAGAGCACGCCGCTCGCCGCGAGGAGCCATTCGCCCTGCACCGACCTGCGCAGGCGGACGGCCGCCGCGATCTCGATCGCGCCGGTCACGATCGCGCGTGCCGCGATGAGCAGCACGAGCGCGAGCGCGGTGATTCCCGGGTAGAGCACGGCGATGACGGCCGCGGCGATGCTCACGAGCCCGTAGACGACGAGCAGCCACCGCGGGGACTCGCGAACGGTCCTCTGGAACGCTGCGACGATCGCCGATACGCCGTCGGCGAGCGCGTAGGCTCCGAACAACAGCACGAGTGTGAGGAGCGCCATGCTCGGGAAGATCCACGTCAGCAGGCCGAAGACGACCGCGGCGATGCCGCGTAGAACGTAAGCCCACCAGTTTCGCGCTTCGAAGAACGTCGTCGTGTCCACGGCTAGCTCCTTCCTTGCTCGAGCCTCCGCTTCGCTCGAGGCATGGGCTCTTGGCGATCGGTGCACGTTCCGTGCGCGTACACTCAGGGATGAGCGGGACGGCCGCGACCGCCGTTCGTCGATCATCTCGTGGAGCTCGTGCGCAGCGGCGCTTTAGGACGAAGTCGGCGACGGTCGTGCTCATGGTGGCGTTCCTTCTTCCGGGTCGTGATGCGAAGCGCGAGCCGCCAACGTCCAGTCATCAAGGGTCGAGCGACCTGCTTCGAAGGGGGCCTGCAATGCCCCGGCACGTCGGAGGCCCTTACGGCGCGGAGGCCAGACAGAGCGTTGCCGTCGTGCATTCGTCGATACTCTGGAGCGACGAGACGAGTTTCGTGCAGTCCTGTTTCGCGAGCATCTCGAGACACGTGTGGAGCTTCTTTTCGTCGACCCCGTTCGGGCAGGCGGCAGCCTTCAGCTCGTCCTGCGTCCTGATGCCTTCATTTCGAGTGCAGATGTCACGCGTCTCGAAGCGCTTCTTCGCGCCGACCTGACTGCATGCCACCTCACGGTCGCAACGTGCTCCGGTGATGCGCGCGGTCGCGGCCATGTACCGCACGGGCGTCGCCCCGCTGGTCGTCTCAGCTGCGCCGGTTGTGGATGTCGTTCCCGTCTTGTCTTGCTTGCAGCCCAATACCGTCACCGCACAGGCAAGGAACATCACGGTGCGAACGAGTTTCATGTCATCACCTCCAGTGCGAAGGGCGGCTGCAACATGGGTGCCCCGAGCCACAGCGATGTATGAGCATGGTCAGTGTCCGCGCGTCGCCCGGCGGTGAGCTGTCCCTTGGAATGCTCACGACGTCAGCTCTTCCGCGATCCGACCGGGCAGCTCGTGTTCGTTGCTCTTCGTGAGATCCTTGGCCAGCCGGGCTTCGACCCGTCGTGCCACGACGTCTGGAAGCGCGGCTTCCAGCAAAGCGAGGCCCGGGGATCCTCGGCCCAGGCAGGAGGAGCTCGCGTCGCTACGTCTCGGTCTCGGGATGACCCTGATCGATAGCACGGAGATGTATGGACCGGGTCGCGCAGCAGAAGAGCTGGTCGGCGAAGCCATCAGGCCTTCGATCGTGCTTGGTCAGCGCGAGCAGGAAGTGCTCGATCGAATGAAGTCATCCTTCAGGTTTCTCGCCTCGTCCTCGCCGCGACGGATGCTCTCCATCGTCCGGCGCGAGAGCGTCGGCTTCGCTCCGCCACTCACGCGCGGGAGCCTCTCGAGCTCCCTTTCGACGATCTCGACGAGCGCGTCCGGATCGCCTCCGGCCTTCTGGAAGACTGGAAGATCGGGGGCGCGACGCCGCCCTCCTGCTCGAGCATCGCGAGGACGAGATGCTCCGGCGTGATCTCCGGGTTAGCTTTACGGCTGGCGAGATCCGCTGCGCCGTGGAAAGGCTCATGGCTCTTCGTGGTCATTCGATCCGGGCGCATCGGCAACTCCTTGGCGACGAAACAGCGCACGGCCGGCGCGGTAGCCTCGACGTGGCCTCGCTGATCGAGGACGCGCCGTGCCACGCGTTACCGAGACGACGGTCATCGCGTCGGTCTCGGAGATCTCCCTGCTCAGTGACGGCCGCCGATCTCGTCGATGTGTCGGAGGAGATCGGCGGGTCCTGTAGACGCGGATCGCGCCTGCTTGCCGGAGCTCTTCGGAGCCATACCCGCCACTCAAGAGCCCGACGGCGAGAGCGCGACATCGACTGGCCGCGAGCATGTCCCAGAGCTGTCGCCGACGACGACCGCCGCGGCGACGGGCAGCTTTAGGCGCTCCGCAGCGGTGACGAAGAGATCGGGATCTCTCCGTACCTCACCTGGTCGCGCGTCACCACATGCGGCTCGGCCGGGTCCACCCCGAGCGCGCGAATGCCTACGCTGGCGGTCTCCATCCTCCCGCTGGTTGAGATCGCCCAGGCGATACTCGTCCGTGTGAGCCAATCGAGGAGCGCTCGGGCGCCGGGAAGCGGAAGGACGAGGCTCGCCCGTCCCCGGTAGGCCTCGTCATGGCGCCGCCCTAGACGCTGCACGCGCTCGGTGCTCATCTCGACCCCCTGTCTCGCGGAGCAGCTGATTCATGAACAGGCCACCGCTCATCCCGATTCGTCGGTGGATGCGCCATATCGCCAGATCGATTCCCTCGGCATCGAGCGCCTCCTTCCATGCGAGCCATGCGAGAACGTGCTCGTAGACGTTGTCGACCAGCGTTCCGTCGAGATCGAAGAGAAAGGGCGACTCGGTGTGCATGTGTTCCATAAGTGCCGAGCCTCGCCGCCAGACACGTGCTGGATCAACGTGCACATGACGGAGCGGATGGCGTCTTGCGGACTGATGTTCGACGGAGGCGCCGCGTGCCTCTTGATGTCGGCGAACAGGAACGCGGCCGCGTCTTCGCGCGATTGCGGCTCGGCGCGAGGGGCTGTCGGCTGCGCTGTCTCGGCGCGCTGTTCGACCATGACGGCCTCCGCGACGCGAGGGAGCACGCGCGACGCCAAGGGACCGCACAGGCTCGTCGCATCTCGTGCGGCTACGGGATCTCGAGCACGAGGACGCCGCGGACCTGCTTCGCGAGCACCTCGGCGAGCGCGCGCGGAGCGTGCTTGAAGGCGACCTTGTGCGCGACCTCGAGCTTCAGCTCCTTGCGATCGAACATCTGCGCGAGCGTCGCCAGGCGGACGCGGTTGGGACGGACGACGTAGTCGGTGTCGACACGGCCAGCCGGGAGCACCCGCGTCGCGGAGCCCGTGAGGTCGACGACGTGACCGCGCGGGCGCACGGCCTGTACTACCTTGTTCGCCGTCGCGCCCTCGACTCCGTTGAGCGCCTTGTCGACGCCTTCGGGGAACAGCTTGCGCGTCGCGTGGACGAAGTCCTCTTCCGCGTAGTCGATGAGCATCTCCGCCCCGAGGTCGCGCAAGAATTCGTGGTTCTGCTTGCGCGCGATCGCGACCACGTGCGCTCCACGGCGCGCGGCGAGCTGGACGGCGAGATGGCCGACGCCTCCCGCCGCCGCGGTGATGAGGACGACGTCGTGCCTCTCGACCTGAAGAATGTCGACGATGGTCTCGTGCGCGGTCAGGCCGACGATTGGAGCGCCGCCCACGTAGGTGAGATCGATCGACGTCGGCGCGAGCGCGACTCGGCGGAAGGGCACGAGCATGTACTCCGCCCACGAGCCGTTGTGATGATGTGACCGGCAGCCCCGGTGAGACAGGGGATGACTGTAGGTCCAGACGAGGTCGCTCTTCTCGATACCGACGACGTCCTTGCCCACGGCGACGACGGTGCCGGAGCCCGCGAGCCCGAGCACGATCGGGAAGGAGCGCTCGACCGACCACTCGCCGCTCGCGACCAGCGCGTCCCAGTCGCCGATCTCGGCGCCGTACATTCGGATCAGCACGTCGTGCTTCTCGACCTTGGGCACCGGCAGCTTCTCGAGCGAGAGAAGCGCACGGTCGCGCCGCAGATCGCCGAAGCGTTCGATCGCCCAGCCGGCCATCTGCTTCTGCAACGTCGTGCTCTCGGTCCGGCTCGTGCTCGTCGTGCCCATGGTCGACCCCTCTCCTGCTTCTTCTCTCCGCCTCTCCGCGCGCGCTCCTCGCGGACGCAGCAAGCGAGATGCCACGGCGCTCGGCTCCGCACCGGATGGTCCACCGGATGCAGCGCCGAGACGCATGAACATCATCGAGAGCCCAGCCGACCTCATCGACCTCTCGCGGCCGTGCGCGCATACGACGCCACGTACGCCACGAAGGGTCCATCGACCTCCGCCCGGCTGCGAGGAGTGCCTCGCGCTGGGCTCGGCCTGGGTCCATCTGCGGATCTGCCTGCAGTGCGGGCACGTCGGCTGTTGCGACGACTCGCCGAACCGGCACGCGACGGGGCACTGGCACGCGACGGCGCACCCGATCATCACGTCGGGCGAGCTCGGGGAGACCTGGGCGTACTGCTACGCGGACGACCGCCTCCTCTCCGCGCTGTGACGAGGCTTCGCGGGTGGTTCGTCGTCGACCTTGCCTCGCAGCGTGACGACGCCGTCCACTCTTACGTCCGTCCTTACGTCGATGACCGCGACATAGGCCGAGTTCACTCCGCGCCCGCGGCCGGGCGTCGTGCGGCGATGCGCTTCGCGCGCGCTTCACCGTGGACGCCTTCGGCGATCTCTTCGATGACCTTGCGGCTGAACGCCGGGAGGTCGTCGGGCTTGCGGCTCGTGACGAGCCCCTCGTCGCAGACGACCTCTTCGTCGACCCACTTGGCGCCTGCGTTGACGAGGTCGGTGCGGACCGACGGCCATGACGTCATCGTCCGGTCCTCGACGCAGCCCGCATCGATGAGCGTCCACGGCCCATGGCAGATCGCGCCGACTGGCTTCCCTGCGTCGAAGACCTTGCGCACGAACGCGAGCACCTCGGGGATGATGCGAAGCTTGTCTGGATTCATGACGCCGCCCGGCAGGACGAGCGCGTCGTAGCTCGACGCGTCGGCGTCCTTCAAGACGACGTCGACGGCGATCTCGTCGGCCCAGTTGCCGTGCTGCCAGCCCTTCACCTTTCCTTCCTTCGGCGAAATGACGTCGCAATCTGCGCCCTCCTCCTCGAGCGCCCGTAGCGGCCCGGTGAGCTCCGTCTGCTCGAATCCGTCCGTCACGACGAATGCGACCTTCTTTCCCTCGAGCTTCGTACCCATGTGCGACCTCCGTTTCTCCGCCTGCGAAGACGAGGCCACACCGGTCACTTCCGCGCGAGGTATTGGTGCACGAGCTGCACCAGCAGTCGAGCCTTCGCCAACGGCGGCGGCGACGCGATTGATCGAGCCGGCGCGTACGTCTCCGGCGGCGAAGACGCCGGCGCGGCTTGTCATGCGAACGAGCACGTCCTTCCTGAAGGGGTCGGAATCCTCGAGGCCCCTCGCCCCGCACTTGGTGCCAGGCACCGTTCAACCACATCTGGTCGAAAACCTTTGTAGCGGAGCGGAGTGACCGAAGCTCGCTGTGCGACTGCGTTTGCCCTATGTGGAGACCGGGCTGCGAGCTTCCCGGCACTCGAAGCTGAGCGCACCGGAGGGTCCACGCGTTGCATCACCCAGCGCCATGAGAGCGCTCTCCTATCGTGGTCCGAATTGGGTCGAGGTGAAGACGAAGCCTGATCCGCGGATCGAGCATCCGGATGACATCGTCCTCCGCATCACGCGCTCCGCGATCTGCGGATCGGATCTCCATCTCTACAGTGGGCTCGTGCCGGACACGCGCGTCGGCACGACGTTCGGTCACGAGTTCGCCGGGGTCGTCGAGGAGGTCGGCCCGGGCGTGGAGTCCCTCAAGCGCGGAGATCGTGTCGTCGTTCCGTTCAACATCGCGTGCGGGACGTGCTTCTTTTGCGAGCGCGGCCTGACGAGCGTCTGCGATCGATCGAACACCGCGAACGAGTTGGTGGGCGGCGTCTTCGGCTACTCGCACACCACCGGTGGCTACGACGGCGGGCAAGCCGAGTACGTGCGGGTGCCCTACGCCGACGTCGGCCCGACCAAGATCCCGGACGACATGGAATTCGAGGACGTCCTCTTCCTGTCCGACATCCTTCCGACCGGATACCAGGCAGCGGAGATGGGTTCGATCAAGCCGGGGGATACAGTCGCCATCTTTGGCGCCGGTCCGGTCGGCCTCTTCACCGCGAAATCGGCGTGGCTGATGGGCGCCGGCCGCGTGATCATCATCGACCACTACGACTATCGCCTCGAGTTCGCGCGCAACTACACGAAGGCCGAGATCCTCGACTACCGCGAGGCAGGCGGTCACGACGTCGTCGGACGCTTGCGCAAGATGACGGAGGGCCGCGGCCCCGACGTCTGCATCGACGCGGTCGGCTGTGAAGCCTCCGGGTCGGTCCTCAACAAGGTCACCGGCAAGGCCAAGCTGCAAGCAGGCTCGCCGACCGGTCTCTACTGGGCCGTTCAGAGCGTACGTCGCGCCGGTCATGTCGTGGCGATTGGCGTCTATGGGCCGCCCTGGAACCTCGTTCCACTCGGCGAGTTGATGAACAAGGGCATCACGCTTCGTGCTGCTCAATGCAGCGTGAAGCGGTACCAACCTCACCTCCTCGAGCACATTCGCGCGGGGCGCATCGACGCAAAGGGCATCATCACGCACCGTGCGCCGCTCGACGCCGCGCCAGACCTCTATCACCTCTTCCAGCACAAACTCGACGACTGCGTGAAATGCGTGCTCGTCCCGAACGCCGCCTGAGCGGCCTCGACGTTGAAGGAGACCTCTCATGCAACAGTCCGACATCATCGGTTGGGGCGCCGACGCGAGCTTCGAGAAGCGCCCTGGCGTCCCCGAAGAGCGTCATCCGCCCAAGCCGCTCGTCGAGATCGCTGGGTACCCGCAGCAGACACTGGGGACACCGTCGGCGAAGAGTTACTACCGTCCACTCACAGCGGTCTACGGCACGGCCGTACCGCTGCGAGGGCTGTCCGGGGTCATTCGCCGCATCGCCTATCGGGTCCCCGACTACAAGCCGCGCCGCTGGATGTTGCTCATGCTCGCAGACCGGGTCGACGTCATCGAGCACAACGCGCTCCCGCTGACGCTCGGCGTCGGGGCGATCGCCGCCGGCGTGCTCGGCGTCCGCGCGCTCTCGAAGCGCTGACCGATCCTGCTCGTCTCGTTGGTCTGCTTCGTTCGATTCGAGCTCTTCTCTTTCGCCTATGCAACGTTCCGGAGGCGACCGTGGCAAGCCGAAGAGCTCCAGCAGTCCGTGGCGGATCGGATTCCCGTCCACCTTGGCTCATGCATAGTCATCATCCGCCGGAGGCCTAGAGTCCACGCAAATGGGCCTTGCAGCGGCTCCCCCCATCTTGAGCGATAGGGTGCTGCGTGATCCCTGAAACTCGACCGGATCGGCATGCGTCCAAGAGGCTCGTACTGGGCGCCCTCGGGATTGTCTTCGGCGACATTGGGACGAGCCCGCTTTACGCCCTCCGGGAGTGCATCAACGGCGAGCACGGCGTCACTCCAACGCCGGCGAATGTCCTCGGTGTGCTCTCGCTCATCGTGTGGAGCCTTACGCTAGTCGTCACCGTCAAGTACCTCATGTTCGTCATGCGCGCCGACAATCACGGCGAAGGCGGCATCCTCGCGCTGCTCGCGCTCGTCCCCGAGAAGCTCCGGTCGGACAGGGTGCACATGAGCTGGGTCACCGTTCTGGTCATCGTGGGCGCGGCTCTGCTCTTCGGCGACGGGATGATCACGCCCGCGATCAGCGTGCTCAGTGCCGCCGAGGGGCTCGAGACCGAGGCCCACCCGCTCCAGCCGTACGGCGTCCCGATCACGTGCGCGATTCTCGTTGGGCTGTTCGCGCTCCAGAAGCGAGGGACCGAAGGCGTCGGGCAATTCTTTGGGCCGGTCATGTTCGTCTGGTTCGCGACAATCGGCGGGCTCGGGCTCTGGCATCTGACGAAGAACCCGACCGTGCTCGCGGCAGCGGATCCGCGACACGCGGTGCAATTCTTTGTTGAGCACAAGATCCATGGCTTCAAGGTCCTCGGCGCCGTCGTACTCGCGGTGACCGGTGCCGAGGCGCTCTACGCCGACATGGGACACTTCGGCCGTGCCCCGATCCGCATCGCCTGGCTCGGTCTCGTCTTCCCGAGCCTCCTCCTCGTCTACTTTGGGATGGGCGCGCTCGTCCTGCTCGATCCCGCAGCTGGCAGGACGCCGTTCTTCTCGATGGTCCCGCACGGCGCACCCACGTACGCGCTCGTGGGTCTCGCGACAGTGGCGACGATCATCGCATCGCAGGCGCTGATCAGTGGGTCGTACTCGATAACCCATCAAGCCGTGCAGCTGGGCTTTTTTCCTCGCGTCCTCATCAAGCACACGTCGACGACCACCATCGGACAGATCTACGTGCCATTCATCAACTGGGTCGTGGGCTTCGTCTGCATCGTCCTCGTGCTCTCCTTCCGTCAATCGTCGAGGCTCGCGGCGGCGTACGGCATCGCTGTGACGGGGACCATGGCGATCACCTCGACCGTCTTCTTCGTCGTGACCCATGAGACCTGGCGCTGGCCGCTCCTGAAGTCCGTCCCCCTGCTCTTCTTCTTTCTCTCCTTCGATCTTGCATTCCTCGGGGCGAACGCATTGAAGTTCATCAACGGTGGCTGGGTGCCGGTCCTCGTCGGCGCGTGCTTCTTCGTGACGATGATCGTATGGCGGCGCGGGCGCCGCTTCCTGGCCGACTACTACACGCAACGCTCTTGGCGTATCGACGAGTTCTTCGCGGCGATCGCCGGGAGGGGAACGAAGCCTGTGGCTCTCCAAGCGCGAACGACTGGTACGGGCGTCTTCATGACGTCCGTGCCGAACGGCATTCCGCCGATTTTGATCCATCACATTGAGCGAGTTCGCGTGCTCCACGAGCGCGTCGTTCTGTTGACCATCTTGACGACAAACGCTCCTTTCGTGGACGAGCACACGCGGACCGACGTGAAGCCGCTCGAGCAGGGGTTCTTCCGCGTCGTCGGCCGCTATGGCTTCATGGAAAGTCCGGACGTCCCGAAGCTCCTCCGCGATGCGAAGGCTCGCGGGCTGGAGGTCGATCTCGAGGGTGTCACCTACTTCCTTGGACGCGAGACGATCCTCGGACTGCCGAGCGGAAGGATGCACCGGACCGAGGAGACGTTCTTCGGGTTCCTCTGGCGCAATGCCCGCCAGTCCGGGCAGTACTTCAAGCTGCCTCCCCAACAGGTCGTCGAGATCGGGTTGCAGCTTGACCTGTAGTTTGAGCAGGCCGAGCGAGGCGAGTCTGAAGTCGGGGAAGGCTCTGATCATCTTCGGGCTGCTTGCCGCGGGGCTCGGGCTGGGGCAGCCAGGACGCGGCATCTCCGTTGCACCTCGGATTCTTCCGTGAAGAAGAGGATCGCCTGGTGTGCGATGTTCTGGGCGACCATGGACTTGCCGAGGCCCTGCGGCGCGACGAGGACGACGCTACGCGCCGTCCCGAGGAAGTGGAGACCGACAGCGGACTCCACGAGGGGGCGATCGATCTTCGTCGGCCAGTTCCAGTCCTGGTCGGCGATCGGCTTGAAGCGACCGAGGTGGCTTCGCGACAGACGAGGCTCGAGGCTTCGCCGGCTGCGCTGCCGCTCCTCGATGTCGGCGAGATGCTCGAGGAGCTGGGCGGGGCATCTGATGGATGCTCGTCGCGCTCCTGGTTGTTGATTTCATCACTCGCTTCGACGAGTGCGGCGTAAGACCTCGCCGTGGCGGCAGGGCGAGGATTTACGCTGGGCCGCGCTCGCTGACGCCAGGAGCGGCAGCGAGAACGCCTTGAACACCACGTGCTCCAGCCAGCGAATCGCGGCCGGGCAACTCCCCAGGTGCACCACTCCCGACGGCGGCGTCGAGCATGGCGTCCCGTCTGCCAAGGGACGTCGTCACGGGACTCCCTCGGCCCGCGAGACTCCAGCGCCTGAACCATCGTGCGTCGCGAGCCGCCTCGAGATGCTCCAGGTGGAAGTCCAGCGACCCCGTGAAGATGCACGGCAGCTTCGCAAGACGGGCGTGTATCTCCTGCTCCGTCAGGTCTCGGGCGATGCGCCAAACCTGTCCGTGCTCGTACGTCGGCTCGACAGTGCTGAACCGTAGCTTTCTCAGCGTCCGCACGGTCTCGTCGAGGTTGCTAATCGTGAGGATTACGAGGTCGTACGCCGCGGACTGGAGCCGGTCGACCGTCTTGCATGCCCCAAGCGGCGCCGGCGATCCCAGCGCTTGCGCGCGATTGCGGGTGTGAGGCTGGCGCGGAAGAGCGTGTGCCGGCCGCCCTCCGTCAGCGCCATCAGGGGAGGGTGTGCCTCGGCCTTGGCGATCTCCACGTTGCAGCCCGTGCCGGTGGCGATGGGCGCGGCAATGATCTTGGAGACCATGCCGCCCTCGCCCATGCCGATGACGGAGCCGGTAGCATCTGCGCCGTGATGGCAGCGACTTCGGGGATATGGGTCGTCGCTGCGGCCAGGCGAGCGTCGGCAGTAGTAGAGCCCATCGACGTCGGACAGCAGCACCAGCATGTCGGCGCCGATCGTGGAGGCCACGCGCGGGCGTAGCTGGTCATTGTCGCCAAACTTGATCTCGGTGTGGCGACGTGTCGATCGCATTGATCATCGGCACTGCGCCCAGTCCGATCAGCGTGCCCAGCGTGGCGCGGGCGTTGAGATAGCGGTGGCGCTCTTCGGTATCGCCGAAGGTCAGCAGCACATGCGGGCGAGGATGCCGATGTCGGCACCGGGGCGGCGAGCGCACCTGCCCACTGCACGGACTGGGATTTCTCCAGCCGTAATCCGCCGGTTTGGGCTTGAGCAGCCCGCGCCCCAGCGCGATGGAGCCGGGCGAGGCCAGCACCAGCTGGCGGCCTTCCTTATTCAGGCTCCAGATGTCGGTGCAAAGAGAGGTCAGCCAGTCGCGGCGCAATTTGCCGCTGGTACATCGACCAGCACCTTGATGACGATGCGGCGGCATCGCCGAACACCCGGCTGGTGGGTGCACCGCCATCTTCCTCTTAGGCGCGCCGGTCGGAACAACGAGGACTCAAACTGGGGCCGCGAGCTCACGCAACGAGTTCAGCTCCTCTTCGGCGGGAGCTCGTCCCGGCGCTCGTCGCTTCGAAAGCCGAACCGAGGACCCGACCGCGCCCGCTTTACCGTGGACCGTCGCGCTCGTAGTATCAGTGCGAGATGCTGCGGCGGCGAAGCATCGTTGTGATGACTGTCGTAGGCATAGCAGCTACGCCAGCACGCGCCGCCGACGGACTGGCATCGCCTTTGCTAGAGCGGGCCGTCTACGACGCTGGGAGCGCGTGTCCCACGCGCGAACAGTTCATCGAGAGCGTTCAACGCTACATCAGGACCCGAGAACCCGTCGAACACGGCGCCCGGGACCTTCGCATTCGGATCGAGGGACGACCGCCGCACGTACTCGGCAAGCTCTCGATCTCGAGCGAACAGGGCAAGCTCACGAAGCGAGAGTTCTCCGGCCCCGATTGCGAAGCCGTCGCCCGTGGGCTCGCCATCGTCGTAGCGCTGACAATCGATCCACGAGCCAACGTCTTTCAGTCGACTTCCCCCACCCTGGAGTCGAACGGCGACGAGCTCTCCTCCAAGGAGGGCCGGCCTTCAGAAGATCCGCCCGAACACGGAGCCCCTCCGAGCCCGCCGCATCCAGCGCCAGTGGACAGGCGGCCGCGTCCGCCCAGGCCGAGCCTCGTGACGGTTTCTCCTTCGTCGAAGGCGGCTGCGCGCGTCCATTTTTCCGCCGAGGTCCGGGCCGAACTTACGTCGGCCGTCGTGACTGGCGCCTTGCCCGTGCTTGGCGTGGCCATCGGAATGGAGGCCGCTCCCATGTACATGCCGCGCTGGTTCCGGCCGTCGCTGGCGATCGGCATGCGTCAAAGCATCTCCAAGGAAGTGAGCTCCTCCCGAGGAGGCGCGGATTTCGTTCTGACTGCAGCGACCGCTCGTATATGTCCGGTCCGATCTTCCGTGTTTGCGGAGCGCTTGGCGATCTTCCCTTGCGTCGAAGGGGAGATGGGAGCGCTGCAGGCCGAAGCTTACGGACTTCTCGATGCACGGCGAACCACCAACCTCTGGCTCAATGTTGGGGCGTCGGCCTTCGGCACCCTTCGCATCGTCGACCACTGGTTCGTCCTCGCCAACGTCTTCGTGAGCCGCCCCCTATCGCGCAACCGGTTCGAGGTAGATACGGGTGAGCTCATCTCCAGAGCTCCACCAGCAGGCTTGACGGTGGGCTTGGGCTCGAGCGTGAGCTTCTGACCGCCGAGGTACGGTGGGCTCGAGCGATTTCGTGATCGGTCTTTCCCCTCGCGGCATTATCCGGGTGAAATGACCGCCTCCTCGGCAGCGCCTTCGGCCGCAGAAAGAGCTCTGCTGTCGATGAAAGATGAAGCGGAGGAAAGAGCTCGACTCGAGAGGTTGGTGGCGACCCATTTCTCGAGCATCTGGCGGTTCCTTCGGCGCCTCGGCCTCCCCAGCGCCCTAGCCGACGACGCCGCTCAGGACGTATTTCTCATCGCTTCGCGCCGTGCTTCAGAGATTCGGACAGGCAGCGAGTATGCATTTCTCGTCGGCACCGCTCTCCGCGTCGCTCGCGGGCTTCGCCGCAAGCGAGAGAGAGAGCCTGTATCCGACGAAGTCGATGTCGTCGTCGAAGATTTCGATGCCACCTCGCCCGAGCAGATGCTCGACGACCAGAAGATGTGCGCCCTAGCGTATCGCCTTTTGGAAGAGCTCGATGAAGACCTTCGGCAATTGTTTGTCCTCTACGAAATCGAAGGACTGACTATGCCAGAGATAGCGCAACTCACTGGACTCCCCCTCGGCACCGCTAACTCGCGCCTTCGCCGCGCGCGACAGACCTTTCGCCTCCGTTTCGAAAGACATCGCAAACGTCTGGGAGGTACCCGATGAGGAACATTCCTCGCTTGCGAGACGAAGACTCAGACATCGCTAAGCTACTCTCGTCGCTGGATACCGACAAGCCCGCGGTCGATGTGAGTGCTCGCGCATCCAGTAGGCTCCGTGAAGCGACCTCCACTTCACACGCGAACGAACGGCCCGTTTCGCTCACGATGAACCTTCTAGGGTACGCTTCGCCGTGGATAGTGGTGGGCCTTCTCGGCGTGACCCTCCTCACCGGATACGGTACCAGCGCGGCGCCGGTCGCGACGCCCTCATTCACGTCGCCGTCGGCGCCTTCGCTTCCAGAACACGCTCCAGTCCTAGCACCACCACCAGCCGCAACTACCATCTCTGTCGAAGACTTGCCGGCGGCGAGCGAAAGTAGGCCCTCCTCGATAGCCGCGAAGCGACCGTCGCCTTCCGGCTCGACATCCGCGCCTTCCAAATCGTCCTTTCGCGAAGAGCTCGCGCTCGTCGAGGCCGCGCGTACGCATCTCGACAACGGTGACGGCGCATCCTGCCTCTCGGTGATCGGGCGTTACGAGCGCCAGTTTCGCGGAGGCGTGTTCGCGCAGGAGATGGAGCTGATCCAGATCGAGGCGCTTGCTCGTGTGGGCGAACCTGAACGAGCTCGTTCTCTCGCCCAGCGCTTTCTCGCAAGCCAGCCCGATAGCCCATACGCAGAACGAGCTCGTTTGGTGCTCCAAAAGCTGCCCTAATTGGCAGGAGGCGCAACGTGAAATTTAGGATCAAGACCGCTGCGGGCGCCTTGCTCGTCGTCGGCGTGCTCGGAGTATTGGCAACCTCTTGCTCTACGGGACTCGAGCGTACGGTTCTGCTCGGGAGAAACCCGGACGGCGATGCGGGACTGACGCCCGCATTTACGCCACCCGAGCTCGACGGCGGCGAAACGGACGCGGGCAACGAGCTCACGATGTACTGCCCCTCGGATAAATGTCCGGCAGGGCGAACGACCTGCTCCACTTCGCGTTTCCGCTGCGACGTGGACTTGAAGAACGATCAGAGGAACTGCGGTGCCTGCGGGGCCGCGTGTCCGGCGCAGAACACCCACGAGTTCTACGAGTGTGCCGAAGGGCGCTGCCTCCTCTACTGCAGGGAGGACTGGGCCGATTGCGACGGCATTCCTGACAACGGCTGCGAGACATCGATCTCGACCAACGACAACTGCGGTGCGTGCGGCGCCACGTGCACCGACCCAGCAAAGCCTTGCGTCAGGCGAAGCCTAGGCGATTACCAATGTGGATGTGAAGTCGGCAAACTGAAGTGCGTCGGCGGATGCCAGGATGTAACAGGAGACGATAAGAACTGCGGGGCCTGCAGGAACGTCTGTCCCAGCACCGTGGACGGAGGACCGGCCCCCTACGATTACATGTATTACGGGTGCGTGGACAGCCAATGCGACCGCCTGAAGTGCGTCCCCTATCGCGCCAATTGTGACGGCGTCGATTCCAACGGCTGCGAAGTCGACCTGCTTTCGTCGGACAATTGCGGCGCGTGCGGAGTCGTGTGCCCGCCGGGCCAGGCATGTCGACCGGACCAGCGCGGTGCGCCGCAGTGCATGTGCCCCGCCGGCACGACGTTCTGCATGGGCATGTGTGTCGACCTCGCGTCGGACCCAGCCAACTGTGGCGCGTGTGGTTTGGCATGCCCGAGCGGACCTTCGGGAGGATCGTCGGCAGTCGCAGTCTGTGAGTTCGGCATTTGCGGTCGGCAATGCATCGTTGGCACGGCCGACTGCAATGGGAATGAGAAGGACGGCTGCGAAGTCAACACGAACAACGACCCGAACAACTGCGGCGGCTGTGGAGTCACCTGTAACGCCGTCGCAGGGCAAGCCTGTGTCGGAGGCACATGCGTCGTTGAGCCATGCCCTCCTGGCGAAACACCGGTAGAGGTCCCGAAATGAGATTGGTTCTCTGGATTGTCGGCGCTGGAATTGCGGCATGCTCGGCCGCGGGTGTTGGCGGCGGGGAATATGGAGACGATCCCGAAGACGCGTCCATGCCGACGCCGACGCCGGAGGTCGAAGCGGGCCCCGACGTCGGACCGACCGAGCTCGACGCGAGCGCTTGTACCGATTGCGAGTACTTCCCAGAGACATGCTCGGCCGACGTTCTCTGTCCCAATGGGCCGTTCGACGCGAATAGCTCCGAGAGCTTGGATGTGCGCACGTCGATCGAATCCATCCGAGGCCGGTCGTCGAAGGACGTGTGGGTCGTCGGTGCGCTCGGCGCCATCGCCCATTTCGATGGCGTCGTGTGGAAGCGCTCGGACGCCGAGACGCAGGACACGTTGATGAATCTCTGGCTACGCGAATCCTCCGAAGTAGCGCTCGGTGGATTCGGTCAGGTCTATGCGCGCGGCGTCGAGATAGTGGATGGCGGCGCATCTCCGTCCATCGACGGATGGGCGCCGTACTCGCCGACCTACGTCGCGGGCCAGAAGCTCACGGACGCGCGCGTCGTGGGCGTATGGGCGGCCCCCGGCTCGGAGTGGCTCTGGTGCGCGGCACAAACCAGCTCCACCAGCACCACGACGAGCGCTACGGCCGGACTGTGGCGTCTGCGGCAGCGTCCGTCGACGCCGTTCGAGGGTAACGTTGCCGTTGCTACGAGCGTATGCCGGCAGAACGCGTGCACGCAGATGACGAGCGTTCATGGGGCGTCCGCCGACGAGCTCTGGGCCGTCGGAATCGAGGGAAGCATCGTTCGCGTGAACGATGCCGAGTCCGCTTCCCCGAGCGTCAGGGGATTCAACAGCCAGACATTGAATGCGCTGAACGGCGTCTGGAGTGCATCCGCGTCCGAAGCCTGGGCGGTCGGTGTAGCCGGAACCATCCGCCACTACACCGGGGATCCTGCGCGCTGGGACATCGTTTCGAACGTTCCGACGAGCGTCGACCTCAACGCCGTTTGGGGAACGTCACCGTCCGACGTTTGGGTGGTCGGTGACAGGGGCGTCGTCCTTCACTACGACGGAAACGGGTGGTCGCGCGTCAAGATCGCCGGCATCGGGCAGGATCGACCCGACCTCAAGACCGTGTGGAGCGCCGCGCCGGGTCACCCCTGGATCGGTGGCAGGGGCGTGGTTCTTTCGCTTGGAGGAAAGCCGTGAGGGTATGGTTCCTGGTCGCTTGCGGCTCCCTCCCACTCGTCGGTAGCGCCGCCGCAGCGTGTGCGAACGCCGAAGACGATGAATTGATGACGCCTCAGCCGGACGCGGCTCCGACCGAGCCTGTGGACGTGCCGGACTCGAGCAACGGTCCCGATGCTGCGGCGGATGCCCAAGACGACGCAGCCCTCGAACAACCGAGGTGCAGCTCCGACGGATGGTGTGCCACCGCCTTGCCCGACACCGATCTGCTGGTGAAAGATATCTGGGCCCTACCGGGGTACGCGTTCGCGGTTGCGGAGAGCCCGACCCTCGGCGTGAAAGTCCTCGAGTGGAGCGATGCTCGCTCCCAATGGGACTACATCGATGATTTTACCCAAAACGAGCCAGGGGGGGGCCGGTATGCCGGGAAGATCTGGGCACCGAACGAGGACGAGGTTTACTACGGCGTGGCCCCTGGGTACGTCTACCACGGACTACGACCCAAGGCGCCCGCAACTCGTTGGTCGTGGGAACGTGGCCTGCTCGGGACAATCAACCTCTCGAACCCCGACGAAGCCAATCCATCGTATTGGAAGAATGCGTCCACTCGTGTGCCGGCATTGGGCGTCTGGGGCACGAGCAGCGGCGACGTCTACGCGTGGTTCAAGAACACCATCTATCATTCGACGCCGGCCGATGGCGGCGGACTCGAATGGATACCCGAATACGTCGCCGACGACACCGACGCCGCCGCCGAGCAGATTTACTTCTTCGACGCGACCGGGACGAGCTCGAACGACGTTTGGTTTGCTGGAGGACGCTCCCGCTCGTCGGCGGGATGTGCAGTCGTCGTTCACAAGACAGCTTCGAAATACGAGCGAATCGCGGACGGCGTCCTCACCGGTAACTCCAGTCCCTGCGCGACTCGAGCGGGAACGCTGATGATTGGTGGAACCGAGGGGTGGTTGACCAACATCCAGGCACTCGGACCGAGCGAGCTCATCGGGCTCAAAGGGGCGCGCGACGTGGCGCGAATCTCCTCCAGCGACGTCGGCTACTCGGTCGCGCTCGCATCGGTACCTACGAAGGTCACCGCGAGCGGACTGAACTCGCTGTCCGCAGTCGCAAACGACCTCTGGCTGGGGGGCTCGGGCGTGGTCGTTCGCGGTGACAACGTTTGGGACGGCGGGACGTATGGGGGAGCATACGAGCTGTCGTCGATTGCCCTGAACGGTCCGCTCGGCCGAGCGATCTACCAAGTTCGAGGCACCTCCAACAACAACCTCTGGGCGATCGGTGTCCGCTATGCGCTCCACAAGACAACGCCTTGATCGACATTCGTTCGTCGGTCGATACCCGCTTTCTACGTTGCTCCTCCTGACGACGCTCGCGACCGGAGGCGCCGTCGCCAGCTGCTCGAGCGACGAAGAGCCGAACCGGCTCGACCCCGGCGATGCGAGCCTCGAAGCGTGGACGCCGACGGAAGAGGCAGGCTCGTTCGATGACGGAGGCGCCGATGCGCTCTCGGATGCAGAGCCGGTTCTTGATGCCGCGCCGTTCGACGCTGGGCCGCGGCCGGTCGAGTGCACTTCGGCCCCCTGCGCGACCGAGCTCGTGACGACCTTCGCGCCGATCGAGTCCGACCGCAGCGAGGGATTCTGCGCGCTGCTGAACGACGGCACGGTCGCGTGCTGGGGCGCCAACGGGTACGGACAACTCGGCCGAGGTCCGGACGCCGGGACGCTGGACAGTCCGACGGCCATGCACGTCACCGGCCTTTCGGACATCGCGCACCTGAATCACACCTGCGCGATCGACAAGAGTGGCGGCGCGTGGTGTTGGGGGCGTGGACCTTTCCTCCAGAACGACGCCGGTTTGGTGACGAGCGAGTCTGCACCCGTGAAGCTTGCCCTGCCAGCCGCGAAGAGGGTCGCCGTCGGACTCAACGTGGGCTGCGCGGTCGTGGATGACGGAGTGCTTTGCTGGGGCCGCAACAGCAACGCGCAGCTTGCTCCGCTCTCGGAGGCCAACATCAGCGCGGTGTTCCTTCCGCGTCCCATGAGCTTCCCGAGCGGCGCGCCCGTCCGCGACGTATTCGTCGGAAATGGTTCGTTTGCTGTGCGCGAGGACGGGAGGATGTCGACCTGGGGAGCCAGGACTTCACTGGCGCGCGCCACTCCGCTCACACCCGACCCTTATCCGACGGACATCCAACTCGCGGGGATCTCGTCGATCGACGTGACGCTGGACAACGGATGCGCGACGGTCGCGGGGGTCGGTTATTGCTGGGGGCGCGCCATCGTGACAAGCGCGGTCAATTCCGTGATTCGTGTGCTTCCAGAGGCGGTAGCGACGCCCGAGCCGATCGTACAGATCTCCACGACGCGCGCCTTTGTCACGACCGAGCTCGGCGACACGATTCAGCGACCGCAGCGGTGGTGCGCGGTTGGCGTCTCCGGCGACGTGTATTGCTGGGGGTACAACGCCAGCGGCCAGGCGGGTGACGGGACGAAGACGGATGCATTCGACAGAGCAGTCAAGGTCAAGGGACTGCCCGAACCAGCCAATCAGGTAAGGACGATGCCCGACGCGACTTGCGCGCTGCTCACGAACGGAAAGGTCTATTGCTGGGGAAGCAACAACAACGGGCAGCTCGGGAATGGCGTACTGCGAGCCCCGAGCCTCGTGCCTCAGGAGGTGGTCTTGCCATGAGGCGACTAGGAATGTCCCAGTGCGTGATCGCTGGCGGTTTCGTTTTCGGGCTCCTTGCTACCATGGGCGCGTGCGCGGACGATCGACCGGCGTTCGGCAATCGCAAGACCGAGTTCAACCCCGGTAACGATGCTGCTGTCGTCGAAACCCCAGACTGCCAGCTCCAATGCTCAGTCGATGGACGCTCGGTGATCGAGACGTGCACGGGTGCAATCGTCCAAGAATGCGCAGCCGAGCTCGCGTGTGGAGCAGGGACGTGCATGACGCCATGCGCGGCGGCGGAGGCAGACCGGAGCTCGAACGGGTGCGAGTTCTATTTCCAGTCCCCACAGATGGCGCGCTCGACTCCAGCGTCCTGTTACGCAGCCTACATCGTCAACACATCGCTTCAGCCGGTCGACCTTTCGGTTGAGCTCGAAGGAAAGTCACTCGATGTATCGAAGGCGCTCTTTCGCACTGCCCCAGGTAGTGCGGACCTGATTCCGCATACCGGATCGATCGAGCCTGGTGAGAGCGCAATCGTATTCCTCTCCGAGTTCACTCCGCAGCAAGCCTTGCCAGTCGACTGGAAGCAGAACTACATTGGCTGTCCGGCTGGCGTGGTTCCAGCCTCGTACGTCAATAGAATTCGACGTGGCACCGATATGGGGAACTCGTTCCGTCTGAAAACGAACGTGCCCGTGAGTGTCGCGACGATCTTTCCCTTCGGCGGAGCCGAGAGCTACATTCCGTCAGCGACGCTCGTCTTGCCGGTCGCCTCTTGGGCCAAAGAGCACATCCTCGTAAACGGATGGGAAGCTAGCGAGGCCGGACGGCCCAGCGCGCAGATCGTGGCCTCCGAAGACGACACCGAAGTAACCATCATTCCAAAGCACGACATCCAAGACGGAGAAGGGGTGACGGGCGGTCGGGCAGGACACCCGGCGACCTACCGGCTTGGCAAGGGACAACACCTGCAGATCGTCCAGCAGAAGGAGCTCACTGGGAGCATCGTGACCTCCACCAAGCCCACGACGATCTTCGGCGGAAACTCCTGCGCCTTCGTCCCGGCGCTCGCGCTTGCGTGCGATACGCTTTCCCAGCAAATTCCGGCGTTCGAGCAATGGGGAGCCGAGTACGTCGCCGTTGGCTATCGACCTCGCCTCGGCAACGAGCACGAGCCGCTGCCGTATCGCATCGTCGCCGCGCGCGACGGCACCATGCTCGACTACGATCCGGCGATCCCCGCTGGAGCCCCCACCATCCTGAATGCCGGCGAGATGGCCGTATTCCAGGCTGGCTCGGGAGACGCCTTCGTCGTCCGCACGCAGGATACCGAACACCCGATCTACATGAGCGCCCACATGACAGGCGGAGCGGGAGACACAAGGACGACGAAGGCATACGGAAACTGGGGCGATCCGGAGTTCGTGAACGTCATTCCGGCGCGACAGTATATGTCGTCGTACAGCTTCTACGCGGATCCGACATACAGAGAGACATCGCTCGTCATCGTCAGAGCCAAGACTCGCGGCGAGTTCAAGGATGTGTGGCTCGAGTGCACAGGCAATCTGACCGGCTGGCGAACGATCGGAACGGGTAGCGAATACGAGTTCGTGAGGGTCGATATCTCACGCAACGGTGGTCCAGGCGATAGCGTTGGAGCGAGCATATGCCAGTACGGCCTCCAGCGCATGCGGAGCGATGGCCCATTCACGGCGACGTTGTGGGGTTGGGATAAGTTCGCCAGCTACGCGTATCCCGGTGGCATGGCTCAACGTAAGCTGGTCCAAAAGCCGCTAGACCCAGTCAATTGATCGGCATTTGGGGCGGCGAGGCGGCCGGCCGCGTCGCACGTTCCGTTCCGTCACCGCTATCCCGTTGCTGTCTCTTCCTCGTCGGCGAGTGCGGCAGTCGAATCCCAGGGCGCATCCACGGATGGCGACGCGAGCGACGCGAGGGCGTCCGTGGTCGACGTAGGTATGGACGCGCTCGCCAACAACGAACGCGCTGCCAAGCCGGATGCGAAGAGCTGCATGGACTGCTGAACCTCGTACAACGAGAGAGGTTCCGTAGTTTTCTTCCATATGCTCAAAAAGTTCCGGTGTCCATCATCTCCAGGGGGGCTTCGCGACGGAGTGCAAAGACACCTACTGCGCGACACCCTCGACGACTCTGTCCAAGGGCGACGCCTGCAACGTCTGCATCACTGCACTTGCCGAAGACACGAAATTCTATTCGGACGAGCCGATGCCATGTGCGCGCCGGTCGTGGACTGTTTCGCGCATCAACGAGCGGGCGGCGCAGAGCCTGGTTCGGTCTTGCGACAAAGACATGCTCCTGCAACTTTGCGGGGTCTTCCACCCGCGAAAGGGAGGTTCGGTTTGTGGGCACCAAACCATCTTATGTGACTTACCCTACCATCCGGGGTTCATCGATGCTGTTCCATCATATGCAGCCGCCGTCGTTCGGTTCGCTCTTGCGCGGAGCGGCGCCGTCATGTGCCACTCGACCATCGAGCCGGGCGAGGCTCGAGACATGGCTCGTCGACCGGGCGATGAGGGCTCTCTTTCGCTCATCCCTCCGTTGGTTCTAGAGACGACGCGGGATACAGGACCTGCATCCTGGTCCGATGACGACGTCGTCGCGCGTCGGAAGTTGGTACGAGAACATCATCGCTGGCAGCTTTTCAATTCAGAACTTCGGGTTCGGCATGTAAGCGATTTGCCCGGATCGTCGAGCCGAGAAGCTTTGCCCCACCACGGCACGAAGTTCGCGGTCGAAGGACGCTCCGAAGCGCTCCACGTCGAGATGGCCGCGATCGGAGTGCGTGTGAAGAACATCGAACCGGGCGCGATCGCCACAGACTTCAGCGGGCGCTCGTTCGACTTCAACAACGACGAGAACAAGACCGAGTATCAAGGGCTCGTTCGTGCGATCATGGCGTCCATGGCCGCGGGCCGGCAGATGTCGCCTGCCGAGCTCGTGGCGGACGTGATCTATCAGGCCGCGACCCGACGGAAAGACCAACTTCGGTACGTCGCGGGTTCTGACGCCGTGCGGAGCATCGCCATGCGGAAGGCAGCCGACGACCCTACTTACGTGGGAGCGCTGAGGGCGCAGTTCGGTATCTGACCCGCGACCACAACCGCACGTCGGGCCGTCCTGCGCCAAGGCCGGTGCTATCCTCGAGGAACCGTGGAGCAGCACGCTTACGCGCTCGACATGTCCTGGCCCGCCCTGCTCAAGGAGCTGGGCATCCGCACGGCGAATGTCCTTCGGCGAGCAGAGCTTCCGGAGGACCTCTTCGCGCGGCCGTCCGCTCGCCTGGACTCCGCTGCTTACTTCCGGTTTTGGGAGGCCCTCGAAGCGGAGGCGGGGGACGGACACTTCGTGCTTCGGCTCTACGCTGCGCTGCGGAGCGAGTCGTTCTCTCCGCCGCTGTTCGCAGCGCTCTGTAGCCCGAACCTGCTCTCGGCGCTCCAACGCCTCTCCCAGTACAAGACGCTTGTGGCTCCGATGCGTCTCGACGTCGTGGAGGGGCGCGACGTCGTGACGGCGCGCCTCGCGTGGCTCGACGCGACGCTACCGCCGCCGTCATCGCTCGTTGCCGCGGAGCTCCTCTTCTCTGTGGGGCTCGCACGCATGGGTACCCATGAGCTGATTCGCCCCTCGCGCATCGTTGCGGAGGCTCCGCCGACTCCCGCCGCAGCGTACGAAAAGTTCTTGGGAGTGCCGATTCGAAGGGGGAAGGGACACTCGGTATCCTTCAGGCGGGACGACGCGCTCAAGCCATTTCTCTCGAGCAACGACGCCATGTGGGCGATATTCGAACCCGCGCTACGAAAGCGCCTGGCCGAGCTCGACGCTTCGGCGAGTACCGCCGAGCGCGTTCGCGCCACCTTGCTCGAAGGGCTTCCGAGCGGCAACGTTGCGATGGATAGCGTCGCGCGTCGCCTCGCCCTGAGCAAAAGAACCCTCCAACGCAGGCTCGAGGATGAGGGGACGTCTTACCAGGCGGTGCTGCGCGTCACTCGCGAGGCGCTCGCGCTCCACTACCTCGAGCGAACGAGCCTGCCCGTCACGGAGATCGCGTTCCTGCTGGGATTCGAAGAGCCGAACTCATTCTTCCGAGCGTTCAGCGAGTGGACGGGACGAACGCCGGAGACCGTGCGTCAAGAGATTCCGCCGCAGCACGGTCCATCGGCGCGCGCCACCTCCGCACGATGACCGAAGTTGTGGCGCCCTCCTCGCGAGGTGTGGCACGTTCGGATAGCACATTGGCGCGTTTCGCTGGTGCCGCCTCGGACGCAGAGCTCTACAACCCTATGGACACGAGCGGCGTAGACCCGCGGAGGAGCAAGCCACCCATGGACCTCGTTCGACACTCCATCAACTGGGCTAGGGGCGAGATCTTCGAGATGACCCTCATCGCGATCGCCGGAGTCCTAGTGACCGTCATTGGAGTCGCATTCTGGAGGTTCGGCGCGACGCCGATGGCCAAGGCCCTGCTCATCCCACTCATGGTGCTCGGGCTCTTCTTTGTGTCAATCGGCGTCTCGGGCTACGTCGCCAATCAGCGGCGGATCCCCGCCTTCGAGCAAGCCTACAGAGCGAACCCGGCCGCGTTCGCGCGCGCCGAGAAGACGCGTGTCGAAGGGTTCCAGTACATGTACACGAGCACCAACGTCGTGGCGCCCATCGGCTTCGCGCTGGCGGTCGCGATCTATTGGCTCTCGCTCGACCCGCGCGCACGAGCCGCGGGCATGGCACTGGTCCTCTTCGGCCTGTTTGGATTGGTAATCGACGGATTTTCCAAGGAGCGCGCCGACATTTACTACGCAAAAGTCCTAGAGGCGCTCGCCGTGCCGACATAGTGGCGTTCGGGTCGACGCCGCGAAATCGGAACCTCGCTCCACGTGTCGAGCAGGCGCGATCGATGCCTCGGGGAGAGAGGGGCGCGACGAGCACGAGGTTTTAGGATCGATGTGGCATGTCGATCTAGTTCATAGTTTCTATGTGTCATGTCGATATCGGAAAGGGTCGCGGTTGCTTGCGTCGGAACAACGTAGTTCCTGCGCAGCCTCGCGCCGGCGGCCACAGTTGGTCCCCGAACCCAGACCTCCCGATACCGGCATGGCGAGAAGCCCAAGCGTCATCGGGTTCTCAAGGACGCGAGCCGCCAGAAGTGACATGACGCCCAGAGTACGGAACTCTTGCCGCGACGGAGCCGTCGACTTAGCGGAGGGGTTGAGCACCTAGCCGGTAACCGGTCTGTGAGCGGCACGCGCCTGATCGCCCGTGTCGCGAGCCGCCGAAGGCGCCAGCGGATGCGGGCGTATCCATCCGCCAACGGGTGACAAGACGCTTGGCAGATCGGACGGGCAAAGCGTTGGACAAACCCCCGCGTAGCTCATCTTGTGAGGTGAGGCGGGTGGCGCGTTTCAATTGGGGAATTGGCCTCTTCCGCTGGTGTGGTCGTGGCCGCGGGTTCCTAGCTTTGATCGTAAGCGAAGGAGAAGGAAGATGGATGCGTTCGAAAAGAAGGTGGTTCTCATCACCGGTGCCTCGTCGGGAATGGGTAAGGAAACCTCCCTTGCGCTCGCACGCGAGGGGCATGTCGTGTACGGGGCAGCGCGTCGCGTCGAGAGGATGCGCGATCTGGTGGAGGCGGGCGGTCACGCGGTCGAGCTCGACGTGACCGAGGAGGCTCAGGTTCGAGAGGTCGTTGCTCGCGTTCTCGAAGAGGCCGGTCGGATCGACGTGCTCGTCAACAACGCGGGCTATGCAGTCTACGGCGCCGTAGAGGACACCAGTCTCGACGACGCACGCCGACAGTTCGAGGTGAATCTGTTCGGAGCTGCTGCAGTCACCAAGGCGGTCTTGCCCGCCATGCGCGCTCAGCGAAGCGGTCGCATCATCAACGTCTCGTCGATGGGCGGCAAGGTTCACTCGCCTCTCGGCGCTTGGTACCACTCGTCGAAACACGCGCTCGAAGGCTGGTCCGATTGTCTGCGCATCGAGACGGCACAGTTCGGCATCGACGTCGTCATCGTGGAGCCCGGCGCGATTGCGACCGAGTTCGGCAGCGTACTCGAACAGCCGATGCTCGAACGCTCTGCCGAAGGCGCCTATGGAGCGATGACCAAAGCCGTCGCGCTATCCACGAAAGCGACCTACGAGAAGGGCGGTTCATCCCCGGCGTCAGTCGTCGCGGATACGATATCGAAGGCCATTGTCGTGCGGCGCCCGAACACCCGCTACGTCGTCGGGAAGTACGCGCGGCCGCTTCTGTTCATGCGGCGCTGGCTCAGCGATCGGCTCTTCGACGCGATCATCATGAGCCAGGTCAAACGGACGACCTGATGAGGCCCATTTCATCGCGAGGCCGAGCGGTTCGCTCCCTGCTCCCTTCCGTCGCCTTCATGCTCGCCGCTCCGCGCGTCGCACACGCCCGCTCTTCGGCTCCGACGATCACGCTCAGGCCGCAGCGAACCTCTTCTCGCTCATCGCCTCCTGCCGGCTGCACGACCTCGACGCCGAGGCCCACCTCGCCGACCTATTCGGGGCCTGCCGTACTGGCCTCGCGACCGCTACCTCGAGCTCGCCCGAAGTACTGGACCTCGACTCGAGCCGTGCGCGCTCCTGCCTCCGATCGGGCACGTCACCGTGCCGCCTCCCGCGGAACAGTAGTCGTCGTCGGACTGAGCTGGCCTGCACGCTCGACGGTCTGCGCCACCCCCGCGGCATCGCCATCACGCTCCTTCAGGCAGCGGATACCCAGATACCGAGCGTTCTCTCGGCTAGCCATGGGGCACCGCGGCAGTTAGCATCGGACGCCGAGGTTTCGGGATTGTGGCCAGGAGCGTGCGCGCTCGCGTATGGGCATGGAGCGCGGTGGTGGCAGCGACGTTTGCGTCGTGGCCGGCGCGAGCGGAGAACGCACCCTTCACACTCGCGTGGTCCGCTCCGGCCGGATGCCCTTCGGCCGAGGATATCGTCGACGCGACACGCCTCCGCTTGAACGAGGCGGCCCCGGACCGCTCGGCGGAGCTCTTGGTGACGGGCACGGTGACCGAGGAGCGCGGTGGGTTTGTCGTCGAGCTCCAGACGACGGATGCGTCGGGGCGAGCCGTCGGGAGGCGAGCGATCCGCGTGAACGGACCGCGCTGCCGCGCGGTCGAGGAGCCGACCGCGCTCGTGCTCGCGCTGCTCGTCGCCAGTGCGCCCCCCGGCACGACGCCTCTGCCCCCTCCGGAGCCGCCGGAGGCTCCGCCTCCCGAAGCGCCGCCGTCGGAGCCGTCGCCGCGTACGCCGCCTTCGGGCTTCGCGAGAACGACGGCGTCTCCGCGATTGGCGCCGGAGGCGCGAGAGTCTCCCGCTCATGTCGCTCTCGGCCTAGACGGCGTGACGTCGGTCGGTGCACTTCCGATCGCCGGCTTGGGAGTTGCGATTCGCGGGACCTACGCGACGGGCTCGCTTCTCTTCGGTGTCGAAGGAAGCTTCGAGGTTGGTGGAACGGTGCGCGCTCGCGGCGGCGAAGTGGCGTTCCAGCTCGCTCGTGCATCGCTGCTTGCGGGCGTGCAGCTACTTGCCACCCGGCGGCTCGAGCTCGCGCTCACGGTCCGTGCGTGCGGCGGCACGCTTCGCGTCCTACCCACCAACGTGTCCGTGGTCCGGACGAACGCGCGCCCTGCGGCCTTTGTCGGCTCCGGGCTCCTTCTTCGGATGCCGCTTGTCCCCGGCTTCCATGCGGAGGTGTTCCCCGAGCTCGAGGCCACCATCGTGCGCGACCAGTTCAACATCCGCGACGGGGACGTGCTCTACCCCATCCATACGCCCGAGCGATTCGCCGCTCGCCTATCGCTCGGGCTTGCGTACGTATTCCGCTGATCGCGGGGAATCGTAGTCGGGACGTTAAAAAGAAACGTACCGCTGAGCATTAAAGACTGTGTGGACGCCTCGCTGCACTTAGCCGAAGCCCGACGCGAGGCTACGGACGACGAGGTGGCCGCACGGATGACGATCGAGCAGCTCTTCTCCGCGCACGTCGATTTCGTCTGGCGGAGCCTCCGACACTTCGGTGTGGCAGAGATTGACCTCGACGATCAGACACAAGAGGTTTTTCTCGTCGCGCACCGGCGTCTGGCTCAGTGGAGCGGCGATCAACCTCGAGCATGGCTCGGGGCCATCGCCCGCCGCTGCGCAGCGGCCTATCGCAGGCGAAGCCATCGGCGTCACGAGCAGTCGGTCGAGGCGGTGCCGGAAGGGCTGGCTCCTCACGACCCTGCGCTGCGTGCCGAGGTCGATCGCCTGAGCCGGATCTTGGATTCGCTCGACGAGGACAAGCGAGCCGTCTTTCTCTTGTACGAGGTCGAAGAAATGACGATGCGGGAAGTCGCTGAGATCGTCGGATGCACCCTCCCGACAGCGTACGCGCGCCTCTATGCGGCTCGGCGTGACCTTGCACGCGTGCTCGAGGAAGCCCGATGAGGAACGATCCCCCCCGCCTCGCGGATGAAGGCTCGGAGGCGCTACGAGCCCTCCTGCTCTTGCGTCGTGCAGGCCCCGGTCCTTCGAGGTCCGATCGGATCGCGGAGCGCCTCGCAGCCGCCGGAGTCATGTCCGCCACGCAGAAACGCGCCGTTGGCAAGGCGTCGCTCGTAGGTCTTTCGCTCGGCGCCCTCGTACTGCTCGCTGCGGGAGGCGCGGTCCTCTTTACACGAAGCGCGGCGGTCTCGCCGGCGCCTGCGAAGTCGCTCAGCGTGACGGCGCCGGTGCAGGCACTCGAGTCTGCGGAGCCCCAGCAGGCCGAGCTCGTGCAACCTCCCTCGATCGTCCCTTCGACTACCTCTGCGGGCGCTTCGCACGCACCGGCTTCCGAAGTGCCTGGACCGGCGCGGACGGTCTCGGTGGACGAGCTTCCCACCGTCGCCGCGACGAACTCTGCCGCGCGACGAACTGCGGAGCCGCCGTCGAACGCAGGCTTGTCCGAGCTCCAGATCGTCCAGCGCGCGCAGGCCTCGCTTTCGTCCGATCCCGCGCGTGCGCTCGAGCTCGCGCGGACGCACGAGCGCACTTTCCCCGCAGGAGAGTTCGTGCAGGAGCGCGAGGTGATCGCCGTGGACGCGCTCGCGCGGCTCCACCGTCGCGAAGAGGCGACGACCCGCGCACGGGCGCTCCTTCGTCACCACCCGGCCACGCCGTATGCCGCTCGGCTGGAAGCTGCGCTCGGGACCCCACTCATTTCGACATCGAACTCCGAAGGCAATTCTGGGGCACCGTAACGGGGCTCCGTTCCTCGAGGACATGTTGCCATGTTGCGAAGCATCGCGCGCGTGAGCGCGCTAATGACCCTTGTCGTGCCGACGACTGTGGTGCTCGTCGGCGGCTGTGGTGAGAGTGTCACCGTGGCCGACGCCCTTGGCTCCGGACCGATCTTCGGTTCGGCCGACGCAGGCGAGGACGCGATCGCTCCTACAAACGAGATGGACGCCGAGGCCGTGGACGTCCTGATGTGCCCGGTGATGACGTGCACATTCCCCCAGGCGACCTGCCCCTCGTCCGCATCTCCCTGCGACGTCGACCTCCTCTCGGATGACGAGAACTGCGGGGCCTGCGGAGTTCGCTGCAGCGGACCGGGCGTCGACCACAGCAAGTGGACGTGCGTCGATGGGAAATGCACGTTCAGCTGCGACAGCGCCGACCGGCGCAACTGCGACGGCAATCCGACGAACGGCTGTGAGACGCTCATCACCGACGTGACGAACTGCGGGGCCTGCGGGCGGCAGTGCGCGGAAGGTCAGATCTGTGACGAGGGCAAGTGCAAGCCCCGGTGCGAGTCGTGGGGCCTCCCGGACGAGTGCCCGCATCCTCAGCTCCCGACGAGCGCCATCTGCACCGACCTGCGAACGGACGACCAGAACTGTGGAGCCTGCGGCAACGTCTGCGACCCGACCGGGCCGGATCTGCCTCCGCTCACCTCGGACATGTACTACGGCTGCGGAGCCGAGAAGTGCGGGGTCCCGAAGTGCAGGCAAGCTCAAAGGGCGGACTGCAACTCCGACCTTACGGATGGCTGCGAAGTCGAGCTCGTCACGGCGGACAACTGCGCGGCGTGCGGTGACAAGTGCGGGCCGGGCCAGGCCTGCCTCTCCAACCCGCTGACCTCGAGCGCTCAATGCGTGTGCGCGCCGGGAGAGACGCTCTGCTTCGGCTTCCTGTGCGTGCGCGTGGAGGACGATCCCAACAACTGTTGATGAGCACGTGAAGACGCGGGAATATGGTGAAGTTCACCGGTGAAGAACATGGCCGTCGGCGGTGAACT
>MKVQ01000047.1 GCA_001899635.1 Myxococcales bacterium 68-20
CCTGTCGTGTGTAGCTCTGCGCAGCTTCCCGCCGCGTAACCTACGACCTCGCGACTTGAGCCGGTCACTTCATGTAACTAGTCTCGGCGCGTGAAGCTCGTCGCCCTGTCCGTCGCATCGATCGCGCTCGTTGCCTGCCGCAGCTCCGAGCCTGCGCCTCCGCCGACGAGAACCGTCGACGTCGTGAAGACCGACACGGCGTCCACGATCGCGCACGAGGCTCCGAGCGTGGACGCCGAGGCGAGCACGAGTGCGAGCACGCGCCCGACCGCGGAGCCGCCGCCGTCCGGCACCTATGCCGTCTCGATCAGCGATCGCTCGAACACGTGCCCCGCGATCGACGCGGGCGCGTGGGAGAGTCAGCCGCTCTGGGTCCTGGTCCAGCCCGCGAAGGACGGCGCGTGGAAGGCGAACCTGCCGGTGAACACCGGCGTCGGCTCGCCCGGGCTCGACCGACATGATCTGCTCCTCGACGTCGGGCGCGTCGAGCGTTCCGCGCTCAGGCCCGATCGCACGTGTGCGTACGAGATCGCGCGCGAGATGCAGGTCCTCGAGGTGAGCCCCTCGAAGATCGTCGTCCGCGTGCGCTCGGAGTACTCCGATGCGGTCCGCTGCACGCTCCCCCGGCGACCGGTCTCGTGCAATCGCGACGCCGTCGTCACCTACACGCTGGCGAAGCCGTTCTGCGCATCACGATGCATCGCGCAGATGACGCTGGCCCGCGACGGCGGCGTCGATGCCACCTGCCACTGCCCCGATGCGGGCGCCCCCTGAGGACGTCGGGCTCGGCTGTTCGCGCCACTCGTTCACGCGCGCGCTCTCGTCTACCATCACGAGTCCATGAAGCTCTCGACCCCGCTCGCTCGAAGGCTCGGCCTCAAGTACCCATTCGTCTCCGCGCCGATGTTCATCATCTCGAACAAGGAGATGATCGTCGCCGCCGCCGAGGCCGGCATCCTCGGGTGCATGCCGTCGCTCAACGCCCGCACCGCCGAGAAGCTGCGCGAGGACCTCGCGTGGATCCGCCAGCGGACCGACAAGGCGTTCGGGATCAACATCACGATCGGCCTCACATCGCCGGAGCGCGTCGAAGCCGACATGGCGCTCTGCATCGAGTTCGGCGTCCCGGTGATCCTCACGAGCTACGGCAATCCCACCGCGCTCGTGAAGCAGGCACACGAGCACAAGCGCCTCGTGTTCCACGACGTCATCAGCCTCGCTCACGGGAAGAAGGCGGTCGCCGCCGGCGTCGACGGGATCATCGCCGTCTCCGCGGGCGCGGGCGGTCACGCAGGGCGGATCTCTCCGTACGTCCTCGTGCCGTGGTTGAAGGAGGAGCTGAAGGTCCCGATCCTCGCCGCAGGTTGCATCAGCGACGGACGTCAGGTCGTCGCGAGCCTCAGCCTCGGCGCAGAGCTCTGTTACATCGGCACGCGCTTCATCGCCTCGGCCGAGTGCGGTGCCGTCCCGGCGTACAAGGAGAGCGTGGTGAACGCGTCGCCCGAGGACATCGTCTACACGGACGCGGTCTCCGGCATCCACGCCAACTTCATCAAGCACACGGTGCCGGAGGGCTTCACGGCCGATCGCAGCCCCGACGGAGCGAAGCGCTGGAAGGACATCTGGAGCGCCGGCCAGGGCGTCGGCCTCATCCACGAGGTGAAGCCGATGGGCGCGATCGTCGAGGACCTCGCCCGCGAGGCCCACGACACGCTCGCCGCGTTCGGCTGAACGAAGCGTCGCGATCTCGCGCGCTGCGAGCGCGATGATTCTTCGTGATGCCGCGGAGTTCGGCGCGCGCCGGCTTCTCGCGGCTGCGCTCGCGGACTTCCGTGGTAGCGTCCGGCGCCCATGGAGAGGCAGCTCTATCTCCGGATCGCCGCGCTCGCGGCGATCGCAACATCCCTCGCCCTCACCGGTGGCGCAGAGGCCGCGCCGAAGAAGGTGACGGCGACGACGAAGTCGAAGCTTCAGCGCGCACCGAAGCCGAGCGGCCCGCTCCCTTGGTGCGCCGAGGAGCTCGAAACGCTTCCGAACGGTCTCTGTCACATCGACGGCGGTCAGAAGGACGGACGGCGCACGCTCGTCGTCTTCCTCCACGGCGCGATCGCGAAGGACGTCGACTGGCAGTGGCTGCAAGCGCGCGCGCTCGCGCGTCAGGCGAAGCAGAGCAAGTTCGAGGCGGTGTTCGCGCGCGCTCCGCTGGGCCCGAACGGCTACGTGTGGCCGGGCACCGCCGCAGCCCAGGACGCGTCGGAGCAGGACCTGATCGACGGCTGGAACGAGGCGCGCGCATTCCTCGAGAAGCGGAACGGAAAGCCTTACGACGAGGTCTTCCTCATGGGCTTCTCGAGCGGCGCCTACTTCGTGAGCTCGCTCGCGCTGCGCGGCCGGGCGAAGTTCGACGGCTACGCGACCTTTGCGGGCGGCGGCGGTGGATGGCGTTCACCGGTCGACGTCGCGGTGAAGGCGCCGGTCTACGTCGGCGTCTGCGCCGATGATCGGCAGACCGCGAGCCACTCGCGCGCGTTCGGCGGAACCCTCGCCGCGCGCGGCTGGCCGAACCGCGTCGACGAGCAGAAGGTCGGCCACATGTTCTCGGACATCCACGTCTCCCACGCGCTCACGTACCTCCGGAACGCGCGCAAGCCCTCCCGCACGCAGGACTAGACTAGGTCCCGTCCCGCGCCGGGAGGCTGTGGCCCGGATACGTGGAGTCGTCGAAGCTCAGTCGCGCGACGCGACGAGCTCGACGACGGCGCGATCGACGCTGTGCGAGGTCGGTACGCGGAGCTTGGTCGCGCCCACCCGCACGCGGAGCGCCGGGGTCGTCTCGAGGAGACGATCGACGAGCCGCTGCGCGTAGGTCTCGAGCAAGTGATAGGGCTCGGCGAGCCCTTCCTTCACGACGAGGTCGGCGATGACGCCGTAATCGACGGCGTCGCGCCGGAGGTCACGGCGCGGAAGCGCGGCGACGGGAAGCGTGAGCTCGACGTCGACGAGGATCTCTTGCGGGATCGACCGCTCCGAACGCGAGGCCCCCATGTTGGTTCGGAAGCGGATCGAGTGGAGCCGGATCGTGTACTCGGTGACCATGCATCATTTCTTCGGGCGGGGCGCGCCAGGGGTCGGCGGCGCGTGACGATTCGACCACCGCTGCTCACCACGTCGGCCGCGCGGACACGGTGCCGGCAGGGCTCACGGGGAACGAGCATGATGGCGGCGGGATGTTCTCACGAAGCGGGCTCCATGGGCCACGGCTCTCGCACGATCTCGTATCGCTCGTGATCGAATCGGGAGACGCCGAGGTGAGCACCGCCCTCCCCGAGCACGTAGCCACATCGTTCCCCGACGCGGGAGAGGGCCATCGCCATTCTCGAGCTCGGCGCGGCGCTCGACCGAGCGCGCGTCGACACTCCCCGCGCTCCATTGCGAACGCGGTCGAGCACGCCCTCCGGTTCAGACGACATCGCGTCCCAGCCACGAGGGCAGCCGGCGCTCGAGGTCATCCGTATGGCTCGAGGGTTGGCGCTGGAGAAGCCCAGGCAACCCCGAGAAGTCGCGTTATTCCTTAACATTTACGCATATTTACAAACCCACTCAACAGACCAAGTGCCCCAAGACGCTCCGACAATCTTGGGCTGAGCTATTTTTTTTCTTCGGCCGTGACCCCTTCTTCGGAGCCCGAACGACATGACAGGGAAGGATGGCCCTCTCCCTCGAAGGTTGCGGGCTGTCGAACGCGGAAAATCGCGTGGCGAACGAGGAGAAGGACGTGCTTCAAGTCGCACCTCTGCCGATGGCAACGCCGTCCCGTGCAGCCCGAGAGGCTCCGCGGTCCGGTGTTCGTCTCGCCACGGAGCGATGGGCCGGACTCTGCTACGCAGGGGACGTGTCTTCTGAAGACGCCAATGCCATCGATCCGTTGAGCTCACTCGCGGCGAACGCTCGCGATGGCGATGCCTTCGCCGTCCGCCGCCTGCTCGACGCCGTCGCGCCACCGATGCTCAACGTCGTTCGCGCCGTCCTCGGCGGCGGCGACCGCGATGCCGAAGATGTCCTCCAAGAGGCACTCGTCGGCGTCATTCAGGGTCTCGCTTCGTTCCGTGGCGAGTCCTCCTTCCTCCACTTCGCACGCTCCATCGCCCTCCGCCGCTCTCTCGATCAGCGCCGCAAGCGCGCTCGTCGCGGCCCGGAGGTCGCCCTCCACGCCGAAGCATCACACGACGACGACGAATCACGCCCGCAGGGGCTCGAGGATGCCCTCCGCTCGGAGAACCGATCTCCGGCGGCGAGCGCCCTCGCCGCTCAACGGCGCGAGGCCTTCCGATCCCTGCTCGCCGAGCTCCGACCGGAGCAAGCCGAGGCCTTCGCGCAGCGTGTCCTTTTTGGCTATTCGATGCAGGAAATCGCGCTCCAGACCGGAGCGCCGCTCGATACGGTGAAGAGCCGCCTCCGCCTCGCGAAGGCCGCCCTCCGTTCGCGCATCCAGGATGACCCTACTCTTGTCGAGCTCTCGGAGACGGACGATGACGACACCCCGTGACCCGCTCGCCGATGCGCTTCGTGAAGCGCTCGCGTCCGAGCGCCTCTCACCCGGTGCTCGTGCCCACGACGACGCGCTGATCGCCCGTGCGATCGCCCGCGCGACGACGACGCTCGCTGCGGCGAGTCCCTCCGCCGATGCTTCGTCGAAGGTCGCAACGGCGTCCGTCGCCGAGGCATCGAAGTCGGCGAGCGCGAGCCAGTCCGTACGCGTCCTCGCCCTCACGGCCCGTCCTTCCTCGCGGGTCTTCCGTGTCGTGCTTCCGCTCGCCGCGGCGTTCGCAGCGTCGCTCGCCATGGCAGCGGTCTACGTGTCGTCCGAGAGCCCGGAGATCCCGGAAGCTCCGGTCGAGACGTCGGTGCCCGAGGTTACGAACCCGGAGCCCCTCGCGACCACCACCACGAATTCGCCTGTGGAGACCAACGCGGATCCGAGCATCTCGGTCCACGACCTCCCCAGTGCCAAGACCTTGGCCGCCGTCACGTCGGATACTGTTTCGTTCTCCCCTCCCCCCCCTGCGGACAGTCCCGTGACGGCGGCTGAGCTATTTCGCGACGCGAACGCGGAGCGTCGAGCCGGCCACATCGAGAAGGCCTCCGACCTCTATACGGCGCTGCAGAAGCGCTTCCCCGACGCGCCCGAGACGCAGGCCTCGCGCGTCAGCCTCGGCCGATTGCTCCTCGATCGGCAGGGCAACGCTGCGGGCGCCCTCGCGCAGTTCGACGCCTACCTCGCTGGAGCCCCCGCCGACGGCGGGACGCTCGCCGAGGAGGCTCGCGTCGGTCGCGCGCTCGCCTTGGAGAAGCTCGGCCGTAAGGCCGACGAACGCCGCGCATGGGAAGAGCTCATCGCGCGGCACCCGCAGAGCTTCCATAACGCGCGCGCCAGCGAGCGGCTCGAGGTCCTGGATCGATAGCTACCGATAGTGACGGTTTTTCCACGCGGGCGCTGGTTGCGCTCCGCTTGTGAAACGGTGGCTCAGGCACGATAGTGGCTGAGGAGGCCACTGGTGAGACCACGCGACGGAGGACGGTCCGCGCTGCGGAGGCCGCGGGTCTTCGCGGCGATCCTCCTTTCCGTCGTCGCCGGGGTCACGTTTTCCACCGAGCGAGCCGCCGCGCGAGAGACGACGGCAACGCGCTTCGCCGTGGCCGAAAGCACGAAGCGCCGATTGGTCTCGGTGAAGATTGCCGGCGACACCACCTCGGTCGCCGCGGTCCTCGATGTCCTCCGCGAACGCACCGGCGGCACGGAGACGGACACCGAGCTCGAGGTCGTGCCAACGATCGACCGCGCGAGCATCGTCACTCCCGGTCCGTCGAACGAGCGGCAGCTCGCACGGATCTGGATCGACCTCAGGGAGCCGCGGGGCCGCGCGAACGAGCGCATGCCCGTGACGCTCTACGTGGTCGACGGCCCGTGGGAGCGAGTCCTCGTGCGTCCGGTGACGCGGGAAGCGAATCCCGAGGTCACTTGGGAGGAGATCGGTCACATCGTCGAGCTCGCGCTCGGCGCTCTGCGCGCCGGGGAGAGCATCGGTGTCGGCCGCGCCGTCGCGCGCGAGCAGCTATTGCCGACTCCGGAGCCGCCGCCCCCGCCCCCTCGAGCGCGCGAGGCCCCCCCTCGCGCGCCACCGCCTCCAAATCCGTGGCGACCGCACGTCCGCGCCGGTGCCTTCTACTCCGTCTCCACGTACGGCCCGGGGCTCGAGCTCGCGAGCGGGCCTGGCGCAGTCCTGCAGCTCCACTCCAACTCCGGCCGGCTCGACTTCGGCGCCACGCTTACGGCCGAGTATCGCTTACCATCGACAGTGGAGCGTGGCGCCGCCGTCGTAACGTTCGAAGGCGGAGCGTTCCACGTGATGGCGAGCAGCGCCTACTCGTTCAACAAGCGCCATCAGCTCTCGCTCGGGCTCGGCGGAGGCGCCGAGCTCGTCAACGTGACCGGAGCAAGCACTCAGCTCGAGAGCCTGCGCTTCGTCGACGGTGACATCGACTTCATCCCCGCTGCGCGTATCATCACTCGATACAGCCACGCGGTGTCGACGTTTCGCCTTTTTGCGGGTGCGGGCGTGGACCTCACCTTCCGGAACCTGCGCTACCTCCTCTCCCGAGGTGACGACTCGGTCATCCTCTTCGAGCCGTGGGTCGCGCGCCCGTTTCTGCTGCTGGGGATCGAGACGAACTGAGACGGACCTCACGCCGCGCTCCTTTCTTGCGCGGTGCGTGACCCGGAATCTTCGGAGCGACGACAAAGAAGCAGTGCGGTGTCCACTGCCCGCACGCAGCCACAGATGCGTCTTCGGCTGATCGCGACCCCCGACTACGCCCGTGATCGCTTGCAGTGCGCCTCCGATTCGATCACGGCCTTCCTCACGCGGGGCGCGAGACCGTCGTGTAGCAATCGAACGGCTCGCGGGGCGACGCGCCGAGATCACGGCCCCGCGCTTACGTTGTCGACGCTAGTGAGAGCGCCCGCGCGACCGCCAGTCTTGGCCAAGCGCAAGTCGATCACAATCCCTGACCCCGATCACATTTTGTCGACGACAGAACAATGACGGCGCGGCGACGAGCTCTCCTCCGAGCGCACGCCTTGAGTATGAAACCACCTTCGCTAGCTGGCTCACTCTCCATGAAGCTATCGCTCGGCACAGCCCTCGTCGGCGTCGCCGTAGCGGCGTGCAGGTCGGATCAGGTGCTCGCCTGGCAGGACATGCCAGACGCTGAGCCGCCGAACACGAGCCGCGACGTCGAAGTGGCCCAGGACGCATCGGCGGCGACGTGCGGGAACGGCGAAGTCGAGGCGGGCGAGGATTGCGACGACGGCAACGTCGTGGACGGCGACGGCTGCAGCGCGATTTGCGAGCTCGAAGCGCTTGCGAGCGGGTGCCCCGGGACCCCCTTTCCGCTCAAGGGCACCGACGAATCGAGGACGGGCAGCGTCACAGGCGATACCTCGGCGGCGAAGCACACGCTGGAGAGCAAGACGTGCGGCGGCAGCAACGGCAAGGACGTCGTGTACGCGCTCGAGTCCGATGTTGCCGGTCGCGCGGACGTCCGCCTCTCAGCCGAGTGGGCGGCGATCCTGTCCGTTCGCAAGGCGTGCGACGACTCCGCCAGCGAGACGAGCTGCAAGGCCGTCCCGGCGACCGGCGGGCAAGCCGAGCTCGCGGTCCCGCTCGCAGCGAAGGGGCGCCTCTTCCTGATCGTCGACGGCGTCGCCGGACAGAGCGGCAAGTTCGACCTCGACGTGACCGTTTCGCCCTCCCCCTGCGGCGACGGCGTCGCCGTTCATCCGGAGGAGTGCGATGACGGCAACACAGTGGACGGCGACGGATGCTCGGCGAGCTGCATGCTCGAGTGAGGTCCCCCCGGCACGCCGGCATCCGTCCCGGCATCGGCGTAGCCAGCGACCGCGCGCTCCGAGGCCCCTCGACGATGGGTGTCCCGACGCTCGCCGCGACGATCGGGCCCGATCGCGAATATGGCTGAGCTGCTCGAACGAGAATCGATCGCGTCGTGACCCATTTTTCTCGTCGGAGCGACATGGACAAAGGCCGCTCCGAAGGACGTGACGCGACCAAGGCAGCACGACGACAAATGACGCGACGCAACGAGGACAGCGGACTCATCGATCTCGACGCACTCATGCGCGAGGCCAACGGATCCGAGACGGAGTCCGGTTCGGAAGCTCAGCCACAGGCCGCTTCGACACCGGCGACATCGGCGCAGCCCGCTTCGGCACCGGCCGCTTCGGCACCGGCCGCTTCGGCGCAGCCCGCTTCGCCGGCGCCGGCTCTCACTCCACCCCCGGTGGCGATGCGTCCAGAGGCGCTGCCGCCCTCGTCCGCTGCGCCGTCGGCTTCCGCGTCGAGCGCGGTCCCCAGCCCGCCTCCCACCGTCCGCCCGCCCGCGGCCGTCGCCCGTGAGGGCGTACGGAGCTCGTACGAGAGCGGCGACGAGCTGCGCATCTCCAGCATTGCGAGCGAACCGCCCCCGGCAGTCGCGGCAGTCGCGACGCCGAAGGTCGTGACGCCGAAGACCACGAAGGCCGTCCCGCCGGCGCCGGTCACCATGCCGTCGAAGCTCGAGCCCGACTCGCTCGACCCGCTGACGGCCGACGCCGCCAAGACCGACGAGCGCCCCGTCGTCGTCGCGAAAGCCGAGGAGGCGTCCGCGTCGTCTTCGACGAAGGCCGAGCCCGCTCGGAGTCGCAAGGGCGTGGTCGCCGCGCTCCTCGCCGCCGCCGCTCTGGCGGGTGTGTTCATGTTCATGCGCGGACAGAGCACGCCCCCGCCCGCGCCGGAGACGACCCAGCGAACGCCGGCGGTCGACGAGGCACCGAAGGCTGCCGCGACGGCGGCTCCCACGGAGGAGCCGAGCGCGGCCGGTCCGAGCGCAGAAGAGCCCGCTCCCGCCGCGGAGGAGACGCCCGCGACCGCCCCCGCCACGTCGGGGGCGCGCCCCGCCGCTGTCGCGAAGGGCAAGCCGGCCGCTCAGGGTCCGGCTCCGGCGGCGACGCTGACCGAGAGCGCGCTCGAGGCGTCCAAGGGGTCCGCCGCCGGCGACCTCGGCGACGCGATGCGCGGCGCGGTCGGCCCGCGCGAACAGGCGGAGGACAAGGCGACCGAGAAGCCCACCGGGCCGAATGCCGCGCAGGTCCGACCGTCGCCCGGCGCCGTCGTCGGCGCGCTCGGCACCGTGCTCCCCGAGGCGCGCGCGTGCCTCGGCGCCGACGATACGGTCCGCAGGGGCCTCATCGTCTTCAAGTCGGACGGCACCGTCGCGCGCGTCGACATCAAGGGCTCGAAGCCGGAGGACGATTGCGTCCGGACCGCGCTCTCCAAGGCCAAGGTCGCCCCGTTCGTCGACGAGACGTTCTCGACTCCCGTCACCGTCCGCCCGTAGTCGCGCCTCCCCTTTCGCCGGCGGGGACTCCGGTCCCATGAAGCCGAACCGCCTCGCCTCGTCGTGCAGCCCACGGCGGGGCTGATGGCGTTCGGCTCCGGACGGACCGCGACGTCGGCCGCACGCAGCGTATACTGCGCGTGCGCCGGCTCCCGATGGACGACCTCGACGACGACGGACCGAAGAAGACTCCGAAGGCCACGATCGTGCGCCGCTCGATCGTGGCCCTCCTCGCCCTCGCGTGCGCCGGCGGGTGGCTCTACACGCGCTACCTCGTGAAGAAGGAGACGCTCGGCGGGGCGTGCTCCTACGACATGCACTGCCGCAGCGAGGCGCCGCGATGCCTCAAGCAAGCGGTCGACGCGAGCGGCGTCTGCAGCCGCCCGTGCGATACCGACGGCGACTGCGCTCCCGACATCAAGTGCGTGAAGGTCGAGCTCGATGAGCGCGACGAACGCGGGCGCCCGCTCGAGGGCGGCTACTGCTTCCCGCAGGCGCTGCTCGACGCTCGGAAGAAGAAGAAGGCCGGCGACGACGGCGCAACGCAGGCGGCGCGGTCGGACTCGTGGATCGACGTTCCGCAGGCGCCCGGGCAGCTCGAAGGCGAGGTCGTCGTCGAGCGCGGCGGCGCGAAGACGACCTACGAGGTCAAGGGCACGCTCCTCCGCGTCGTCACGAACGCGAGCAAGCAGAAGCGCACCATCGTGGATACGTCGACGCTCCGTGTCTACGTCGTCGACGACGACAAGAAGACCTTTGCCGCCTCGCAGATCGCGACCGGCCCGGGCGAAGCGCGGGTGACGAAGACCGACCGCAAGGACAAGGTCGCCGATCGCGAATGCGACGTCTGGCAGATCGAGGAAGGGAAGACGACGCGCGAAGCATGCGTCGTCCAGGGCGCGGCGTTCATCGATCCGTCCGGCCGCGTCGCCAGCGCCTGGGAGAAAGAGCTCGCGGTCCGCAGCGTCTTCCCGCTCCGCGTCCTCGAGGGCGACAAGCCGAAGCTCGTGACCTCCAAGATCGACGCTCGGCCCCTCGACGCGTCGCTGTTCGTCATCCCGAAGAGCTACAAGAACCTGGCCGCCCGCTGACGCGGGGTCGAGCATCGGACGTCGAGGATTCGCGTCGGACGCCACGTGCGGAAAGGCCGGATCACGGCATCGGCGATTCGATGGGCGCCTTCGTCCGCTACTCGCTCCTCTTCGCCGTCGGCTCGGAGCAGGCCCGCAGTACATGAGCTACGGCATCGATGTCGGAAGCCGGCGCGTCGGCTCGAAGTCCACGTTCCCTGCCCTCGCTCTCGTCGTCGGCGACGTCGTCTGACCGCGACGTCGCCGCGGGTCACGGGCTCGCTCGCTCGCGGTCCCGGCGCGAGCCGTGCAACCAGCTCGCTCGTGGCGATGGATGACGCAGATCCCCCGCGGCGCCCTCGTGCCGTGCCTCCGTTGGCGCGTCGCCGGCGCTCGCGCTTCCGGGGCGTGCGCGCGGCGATCGTGGCGATTTTGTCGCTCTACGTCGCCTACGTGGCGGCCATCAACGTCGTTCTTTCCACGTCACTCTTCGATCGAATCATCAACCATGATCCCGAGACGCTCGACGTGCGCTACCGCCGGGGATGGTCGCTCTTCCCCGGGAGCATCCACGCTCGGGACCTCCACATCCGGGCGAGCGACAGCAACGTCGAATGGCTCCTGACCCTCGACGAGGTCACGTTCGACGTCTCGCTCCTCGGCCTCGCGCGGCGTCGCTTCGATGTCGCTCACGCCCACGGCCGCGGCATCACGATGCGCGTGCGCCAGAAGCTCGACGCGTCCCCCGACTCCGTCGAGCAGGTCGCGTGGCTCCCGCAGATCGCGGGCTTCCCCGCCTACTCCGTCCGTCCTGCCGGACCGCCGTCACCGGAGCGCTGGGACGACACGCACTACGCGCTCTGGACCGTGCAGCTCGAGGACGTCATCGCCGACGACGTTCGTGAGGTGTGGATCGATGGCGGGAGGTTCGAAGGCAACGCACGCGTCACCGGACGCTTCTACCTGAAGCCGATCCGTGCGGTGGACGTTGGGCCGACGCACGTCGACGTCCGCGAAGGCCGGATCACGGCGGGTCGTTCCCTCGAGATCGCGAAGCACGTCGCGGGTACCTCGGACGTCACGATCGATCGCTTCGATCCACGTTTCGTCGAGGGCGCAGATGTCCTCCGCCACGTCACGATCGGAACGGAGCTCGCGGCGTCGTTCGCGGATCCGGCCACACTCCCGTTCACGATGCCGGGTGGCGTCCACGTGTCGACGGAGATCGATGCTCCCCGTCTCGCGGTGAACGTAAAGCGCGGCGCCGTGACGACAGGCACCCGCATCGAGCTCGCGACGAAGCGCGTCCAGGTCTCGAAGGACGACCTCATCGCAACCGCGGCAGTCCAGGCTGCCGTCACGGTAGCGAACGACGGCGCGGGCGATCGACTACGCGCCGACCTCACGCTCGACGACCTCACACTCGTGCGCGCCGATGCCGCGCGCGTGCTCCGGGCTCCACGCGTCACGATCGGCGCGGACGCCAGAGAGCTCGATCTCACGACCGCTCCGCTCCACGACGTCCACGCGACCGTGCACCTCGACGACGTCGAGCTCCCGGACGCGGCGGTCCTCGACGCGTACGTCCCAAGCGCGACGATCGGGGTCCTGGCCGGCTCGGCTCGAGCAAGCGCCCGTGTCGAGCTCTTCAGCGCGGAAGAACGCGCTTCGGGCAGCCTCGACCTCCGCGCCGACGCACTCGCCTTGCGGCTCGGTCGGATGCAGGCCCGTGGCTCCGTCACGGTCGCCGCGTCGTTCGACGGCTATCGCTGGGAGCAAGGCTTCGTCGAGGACGCAAAGCTCTCCGCCGTCGTCGCTGACGTCAGCCTCGCCGCCGTGCGCGCTCCGGCGCCCCCGAAGCTCGCGGCCGGGACACTGCTGGTCGACGCGAGGGCATCGCGGATCGATGTCACCGATCCGCTGCGCTCACTCGAGGTTTCGCTCGAGATTCCGGACGCGTCGGTCGCCGGCGGGCAGCTCCGCGACGGAGTCGCGACCGCGCACTCTCGCTTCGCGCTCGACGGCCGGGTGACGATCGAGGACCACCTTGCACGCGGACGCCTCCATGCGCGCTCGGAGAACCTCGCCCTCGAGATCGGCGACTTGCGCGTCCGCGCGGCGGTCGAGGCGCGAGCGCGGGTGCGCTCCTCGATCCGGACGCTCGGCGACCTCGCGATCGACGACGCGTCGATCGACGTCACCGGAGTCGCGATCTCGCGAGGCAAGGCACCACGTGCGCTCGCGACGATCAAGCGGCTCGCGGTGGCGCTCCGGAGCCCAGCCTTCGCCTTCACGGATCCATTCGCGCTCGCCGCCCCCTTCCCGCGCAGCGTGGACGGACGGCTCGTGATCGAAGGCGCCGCGATCCCGGACGCGCGGGCGATCGAGACCGTGCTCCTCCCCGCGGGCGGCGCGATTCGGATCGAGTCCGGCAGCGCGCGTGCCTCGTGTGATGTCCGGATCTCGTCCTCCACGCGCACCGGCTCCGGTAGCCTCGTGATCGACGTCGCGCGCGGGGGCATCGCCGTCCACGAGACGCGCCTCACCGGCGACTTCGGCCTCCGCGCGACCGTCGTTGGGTTCGACCCGGAGACGTCGACCCTCGATCTCTCCGGGTCCCATGTCACGATGCGCGCGGTCGCGGTGGAGCAGGCCGCTGCCGAGACGAAGCAATGGCGCGGCGACCTCGCCCTCGAGAGCGCGGCGCTCCGCTTGCGTCACGATCCCGGCCTCGACGCGATCCTACGGCTCGACGCTGACGACGCGAGGCCGCTCCTGGGCGTGCTGCTTCGAGACTCCGTGCCTGCAGTCCTCGTCGATCTCGTCGATACGCCGCACCTCGACGCGTACGCGCGGCTTCGCTTCGCTCCTCATGGCCTCGTGCTCTCCGACGTGTCGGCGAGCGGCGGCGACGTCGCGCTTCGCGGTGCCTACGCGCTCCGCGACCAGGACCGGCACGGCGCGTTCATCGTCGAAAAAGGCCCGTTTTCGGTGGGGCTCGGGCTCGGCAAAGACGGCGCGAAGCTCCGCTTCTTCAACCTCGACGCATGGCTCGGAGCTCAGGTGCGGACCATGAAGACCAAGGCCCGTACGCCCGCGCTCCAGCCTGAAGTCGCACCCGACCCGTGAGATGCAACCTGGATGAAACACTGGTGCAAAGCGGTCGACACCGGATGCGTGCAACGCTGAAGGCCATGTCCACCGAGGAGGAAGAGCTGCTCGCGACGTTCGTCGCCTCGATGCCTGCCGAGTATCGAGGTGCGTTCGACCACGAGGCTACGCGCGCGCACGAGGCCATCGTTCGCCGGCGCCATGGTCGCTCGACGCACGTCGAGATCTGGCGCGAGCTCGAGGGGCGCGTCGTCGCGATCTGCGTGGTCGCCGACGACCGACCGGGACTGCTCTCACGGATCAGCGCCGCCCTCGTCGCTCGGCAGATCGACGTCGTCAGCGCTCATGCGTATTGCCGGCCGCGGGAGGACGGCACGGTCGAGGCGGTCGACCTCCTCTGGATCCGGCGCCTGCCGGGACCAACGGGCGCCGTCGGGCCGATCCGGGAGAAGGACATCGTCGCGCTCGGTGAGGCGATCGACCGCGATGCGACCGAGGCCCCTACCGAGCCGATCAGCTCGCCCACGCCGCTCGCATCCGGGACCTCGGCTCGGGTGCGCTTCGAGACCGACGAGAAGGACGGCTCCACGATCCTCACGGTCGAGGCGGTGGACCGGCCGGGCCTCCTCCTCGCGGTCACGCAGGCGCTCTTCCGCGCCGACGTCCAGATCGTCGGCCTCCGCGCGACCACCGAGCGCGGCTCGGCCGTCGATCGCTTCAAGCTCGCCGACGCCGACGGGACTCCGCTCCGGCGCGAGCGTCTCTTCACGCTCCAGATCGCGATCCTCGGCGCGATCGACGATTGCTCGTTCGCCTCACAGCGCAGGTCCGCGGGCTGAGGCGCTCGCGAACGTGGGGCTCGCGCCTCAATCACCTCGCCTTGGCGCTCGTCGAGTTTCAGACGCCGTCGACGAGGCGGCCCGAGCGATAGTCGTCCCACGCTTGGCGGATCTCGTCCTGGGTGTTCATCACGAACGGGCCGCCGCGGGCGACGGGCTCACCGAGCGGGCGGCCCGCGATCAGCACCATCCGACCCGACGACGCATCGCAGCTCGCGAGCACGCGATCGCCGCGGCCGAGCACGGCGAGCTGACCTGCTCGGACCTCGGCGCGTGAAGGCCCGAGACGCACCGCGCCTTCGGTGACGAAAGCGAATGCGGTGTGCTCGGACGGGAGCGGCGCCTCGAAGCGCACGCCCTTCGTGACCGTGACGTCGAGGAAGAGCGGGGCGACGTCGATGCCGGTGATCGGACCGGTCCTACCGAACGCCGTCCCCGCGACGACGCGCACGCGCGCGCCCTCCTGATCGAGCTCGGGGATGCGATCGGGCGCGATGTCCTGGTAGCGCGGCTTGATCATCTTGCTCGCGCGCGGGAGGTTCACCCAGAGCTGGAAGCCCCACATGAGGCCGCGCTCCTGCTTCGGCATCTCCGAGTGGACGATGCCGCGCCCGGCGGTCATCCACTGGGCGCTGCCAGGACGGAGCCGGCCGGAGTTGCCGACGCTGTCCTTGTGCTCCATCGCTCCTTCGAGCATGTACGTGACCGTCTCGAAGCCGCGGTGCGGATGGCTCGGAAAGCCTGCGGCGTAGTCGTTCGGATCGTCCGAATGGAACTCGTCGAGGAGCAGGAACGGGTCGAGCATCGGCAGCGCGTGTCCGCCGAGCGCACGCTTCAGCTTCACGCCGGCGCCGTCGCGCGTCGGCTGTGCGTCGATGATGCGCTCGACGACGCGCGCGCTTCCCGACTTCGTCGCGAGCGCCTGCTCGTCCTTCGGCTCGGCGGACGCCCGGTTCGGTTCGGTGCGGCAGCCCACGAGCCCGGCGCCGGCCGCGCCGACGATCGCTTGCCTCCTCGAAAGAAGCTTCATGACGTCAATCGTAGCCCACTCCGGTCAGCGGAATTGGATCTGTACCGGAACGGTGTGTTCCACGAACGAGCCGTCGCCGAGCTGGCCTCGGTCGTTCGCGCCCCAGCAGCGGACATACCCGCCCTCGAGCCGCGCGCACGTCCCGTCCCCGGCCGCAGCGATCTCCTTGCCCTGGACGAGGCCGACGACCACCCGCGGGCGGGTGCTGTTCTCCGTCGTCCCGATCGAGAGCTGATGGCTCTCGTTGGCCCCCCAGCAAGCGACCGTCCCGACGTGAAGGAGCGCGCAGGTGTGGCGGCGTCCGGCGGCGACCTGGATCACCCCGTGGAGCTCCGGGATCGAGACCGGCGTCGCCGAGTCGTGCGTTGTGCCGTCACCGAGCTGGCCGGCGTCGTTCTTCCCCCAGCAGCGAACCGTGCCGTCCTCGATCAACGCGCAGGTGTGATCGCCACCGGCGGCGAGCTCCTTGACGACGACCGAACCGAGCAGCGGCTCGCGCGGCGCGGCCACGGCGCGCCCGCGACAGACCACCTCCGCGTTCGAGCCGGCGCCCTTCTCGTACGCGGCGCAGGTATGAGCGGCGCCGAGCACGAACGAGCGCACGGGCACGCCTCGCGACCAGTCGCCATCACCGATCTGTCCCTCGTCGTTCGCGCCGAAGCAGCGGAGACGCTCACCGGCATCACCAGCTCGCACGCACGTGTGCGCGCCGCCGACGGCGACCGCCGCGCCGGTGCCGCTCGCGTCCGCGAGCGTGATTGGGCTGAGGCTGCTCGTGCTACCGGCCCCGAGCTGACCACGGCTGCCGTCTCCCCAGCACTGCACCGTCCCTCCCTCGAAGACGCCGCAGCCGTGCCGCTCGCCGAGCGCGAGCTCCTTGACCTTGCCGGCGCCGAAGCTCATCTTCGTCGCCGACGCTCGCGCGGTCGTCGTCCCGTCACCGAGCTGCCCCGCGTCGTTCACGCCCCAACAGGCGAACGTCCCGCTCGTGCGATGGGCCGGCGTGTCGACGCAACCGCCGCTCGGTCCGAGCCACACCCGCTTCGCGATCGGCGGCTTGCTCCGCTTGCACCCCGCGAGCAGCGGAACCGCAACGACGAGCCCCCCGGCGATGAGCAGTGTGCGGATCAATGGACGCCGTGACTCGCGAGGATGGACGCCATGACGATCTTGGCGACGTGGACGAAGATGATGATGCCGAGCACGTCGACGAGGCTGGCGATGAACGGCGTCGAGCTCGTCGCCGGGTCGAGCCCGACACGCTTGAGCACGATCGGCAGCATCGCGCCGACCACACAGCCGGTCACCACGATCCCGACGAGCGTGAGCCCGACGGTGAACGCGAAGTCGATGTGCTGCTCGGGGTACATGAGCACGCGAGCCATGCCGAAGAGGCCGAGACCGAGGCCGAGCACGAGGCCCATCGCCAGCTCGCGGACGAGGATCCGATACCAGTCCCGCATCTTGATCTCTCCGACGGCCATGCCGCGGATGATCAGGGTCGAGGACTGCGAGCCGGAGTTGCCGCCTGCGGAGATGAGGAGCGGGATGTAATAGGCCGCGCCCTTGATCGCGTCGAAGACGGGGTCGTAGTAGCGGAGCGCCGTCTGGGTGAAGAACTCACCGAAGAAGAGGATGAAGAGCCAGACGCCGCGCTTCTTGATGAACGAGAAGAAGCTCGTACGGAAATACGGCACGTCGAGCGGCTCGACGCCGCCGAGCTTCTGGACGTCCTCCGTCTGCTCCTGCGTGAGGACGTCGACGATGTCATCGATCGTGATGACCCCGAGGATCGTGCCCTTCTCGTCGATGACGGGCATGACGTTGAGGTCGTACTTGGCCATCTTCCGCGCGACCTCTTCCTGGTCCTCGAGCGGGGGCACGCTGATCACGTTCGTGGTGAAAATCTCGCTGATGGGCTGGAGCGGTGACGCGAGCAGGAGATCGCGCAGCGATGCGATGCCCATGAGGCGCTTCTTCTCGTCGAGCGCATAGACGTTGTAGACGTTCTCGTGGTGGTTCTCGGCGTGCGCCCGGACGGCGTCGACCGCGGAGCGCACGCTCACCTCCGGGTTCACCGAGACGTACGCCGTCGTCATCAGGTGACCGGCGCTCGTGTCCGGCCACTTCTCGATCTGGCGGACGTTTTCGGCCGCCTCGGGGTCGACCTCCTCGAGCTTCTCGAAGATGGCGTCGCCGACCGACTCCGGCAGGAGGCTGAAGAGGTCCGCGCGATCGTCCGGCGCCATCTCGCTGGCGATGTGGGCGACGCTCTCGAGCGGCATCGCCTCGACGATCTCGCCCTGCTCCTCCTCGTCGAGGCGCTCGAAGATGGGGGCGGCTTCCTCGGCCGGGAGCCGGGCGAGCAGCTCGGCCGCCTCATCGGCGTCGAGATCTCCAACGAGGTCGGCGAGATCCTCGGGATGGATCTCCCCGAGCAGCTCGCGAACCTGGTCCGGATCCTCCTTGAGGACCTGCTTCAGGTCGGGGCCGAGCAGGGAGGCGAGACGCATGTGACGCGCTGCACACTAACCGATCGAATAGACTGGCGCGATGAACATGAGCATGCGCCTCGCCTCGATTTCGTCGGGTCTCGTCCTCGCGGCCGCGGCCGCGTTTGCGTGCTCGGACGACAAGACCTCGACCCCAGCCGGCACGGACGACGGGGGCTCCAGCAGCAGCAGCAGCGGCAGCAGCGGCAGCAGTACCGACGGCGGCAGCAGCCGCGTCGACGCCGAGGCAGGACCTGCGACGTTGAACGGCTGCACCGGCTTCGCCGACCGGAGCGCCGAAGGAGCGAGCCGCGTCGTCGAGTGGAACACGACGCTCTTCCAGCGCGAAGAGCGGTGCATGCAGATCAAGAAGGGCCAGAAGGTCACCTTTGCCGCGGACGCGAACGGAGCGACTCCGGGGGACTTCACGATGCATCCCCTCTCCGCTCGGGGCGGCGACAGCCCGAACCCCGTCGACACCGCGCTCGATCAGGCTACCGGGGAGGTCACCTTCGCGGCCGCCGGCGACTTCGGGTACGTCTGCGACATCCACCCCGCGATGATCGGCGCGATCAAGGTCATCGAGTAGAGCCTCCCACCGGAGGGGCGGGGTCGACCGCTCGCGGCTGGCCGAGGCCGACCGGAAGCTCGTCCGCCGTAGGCTCACTTGAGGCGCATGCAGCGCGCGCCGAACGACCCGCCCTTGTTGCGCGGCGTCATGATCTGCGCCTTGTGATGCGTGACGCTAGCGTAGCCGAGGCCATAGCCCTTGTAGTCGAAGCGGTCGTTCGACTTCACGACGGTCTCGAGGAGGTTGCCCTTGAGGTCGAACCATCCCTCGTCGCTCGGAGCGATCTTCACGACGTCGGCCGCGATCCGCCCCGGCGGCGCGATCCGACCCGAGTCGTCCGCATCGCTGCCTGCCTCGTACCAGACGGCGTAGCAGGCCTTGCTGCTGTCGTCCGCCATGTTGATGCCGTTCGTGCAGTTGCCCGCGGAGCCGATTCGCCCGTTGACGACATGCTGCATGACCTCTTCGGTCACGAGCTGGCCACCGTCCCACGCGCAGAACGCCGCGAACATCGCGAACGTCGTGCAGTTGAGCGCGCGCTGGTCCATCTGGGCCTGCGTGAACGCCCTGCCTGTGACGTTCTCGGGCGGCTTCGCGCTGATCGCCTGGATCGTGGCGGTCGGCATCCAGTAGGTCCCGACCCCGTACGACTGCTTCTCGTTCGAGCAGTTGAGCGCGTGGCTCGCCGCGTATTCGGGGTTGTACTCCGGGAAGAAGTGGTATTCGCCGAACGTCTGCGCGAGGCCGGGGTAGATCGTGTAGGTCCCCGAGCTCACGCTCCAGCTCGTCTGGGTGCGGACCGACAGGTACACGTCCTGGCCCGGGTAGAGAAAGCCCGAGAGCGGCTGCGACTGCGCCGGCGTCGGGTTCGCGATCGTGTACATCACGCCCGGCTGGTTCCCGAGCCCCGTGTTCGAGGGCAGCACCGCCTCCCAGGCGAGGTGCCAGCGTGCCGGCCGGTTGGCGGCCATGTACCCCTTGATGTCGGGGACACCGCCCTGCGCAGCAGTGACCGTGTCGACGAACGCACGCATGCGGCCGGCCGTGATCTCGTATTTGTCGAGGTAGACGGTCTTGCCATCCTGCTGCGGGTAGTTCGTGACAGCTAGTGAGCGACAGCAGTCGGCGTCGCCGTTCGGACCGCACGTCTGACCGCCGTTGGTGACCCGACAGCTCGGCCCCGTCAGGCACTTGTTCGTGCCGCTGCACGCATTCGACGTGCAATCGGCGTCGACGAGGCAGGCCTTGTCCCAGTCGCACTTCGGCGCGAGGCTGCCGCCACAGTCGACGTCGGTCTCGTCGCCGTCCTTGCGGCCCGCCTTGCGCGGCTCGCAGACGTCATCGGTGCAGAAGCGGCTGTCGCAATCCTCGCCTTGCTTGCAGGCCTTGCCTTCCGCGCAGCGCGGAGCATCGAAGCCGCCGCAGTCGACGTCGGTCTCGTTGCCGTTCTTCACCCCGTCCGTGGTCGTGGCCGGCGTGCAGGTCCCGGTCGAGCCGCAGATGCGGTTCACGCAGTCGTCACCGACCTTGCACTTCAGCCCGTCGGCGCACCTCGGCGCGTCGGTCGGCGCGCCGCCGCCACAATCGACGTCCGTCTCCGTTCCGTTCTCGACGCCATCGGTTGCGCTCGCCGGCGCACAGACGCCCGAGGCGCAGACCTTGTCCGCGCAATCGGTCGCCTCGACGCACGCCTTGCCCGCCGCGCAGCGCGGACATGCCGCCCCTCCGCAATCGACGTCCGTCTCTCCGCTGTTCTTCGCGCCGTCGACGCACGTTGCTGGAGCACAGCCGTTGTCGATGCAGCGAGCCCCTCCGCACTCGCTGTCGTCGGTGCACTTTCGCCCGGGCACGCACGCATTCGACTCGCAACGACCACCGCCACACTCGTCGTCGGTCGTGCACTTGGCTCCGATCGGCACCGTCGACGTGGCCTCGGCCGGCGGGGCGTCGGCAGCATCCGTCGTGCAGGCTCCCGTGAGGGCGAGAAGCGAGAGCGAGGCCAATCCGAGAACGAGCGCGCGTAGCGGGAACATCGAGCACCCCTGCTGCATTTTTCGTTCGCAGCCGTAACGGGGTTCTTCGTGGCCCCCGCGATGAGCGTACAAGCAGCATTTGGTGCCCGGCGAGCGATCCCGAGAGGCTGACCCCGGTGGTCGAACGATCCATCGAGCCAGGGCGGCGACCTTTGCGAAGGCGCGTCCTGGGCGTCACGCGCGCGCTCTCACCGCTCCCGCCATCGTCGAGCAACCGCGTCGCGAGCGATGGCATCGGACCCTCCGTGACCGCGTTTTTCCCTCCGCGCTTCTTTGGAAAGACCGGCCTGATGGTCGGACGCCTCGGCCTGGGATCGAGCTACGGGCTCCCGGGCCGAGAGGTCGAGCGTGCCTTCGATCACGGAGTGAACTTCTTCTTGTGGGGCTCGCGCCGTCGCCGGGACTTCGGCCTCGGCGTACGCAACCTCGCGCGCACGAACCGCGAGGACATCGTGGTCGCCGTCCAGACGTACACGCGGATGGCCTCGCTGATGGAATGGTCGGTCGACCGCGCGCTCCGCTCGCTGCGCACCGACTACGTCGATGTCCTCTGCCTCGCGTGGTGGAACGGGCCGACCCCGCGTCGCATCGTCGACGCCGCGCTCGAGCTCCGCGCGAAGGGCAAGGTGCGGAGCCTCATGGTGTCGTGCCATCACCGGCCGACGTTCGAGACCTTCATCGCCGACCCATCGTTCGACGCGCTGATGCTCCGCTACAACGCGGCTCATCCCGGCGCGGATCGCGAGGTCTTCCCGCTCCTCGGCGGGCCGAACCGCCCCGGCGTCGTCGGGTTCACGGCGACGCGCTGGGGCACGCTCCTCGATCCGCGGCTCGTCCCGTCGACCGAGCCCGCGCCGCGCGCCTCGGACTGCTACCGGTTCGCGATGACGAACCCATACGTCGACGTGACGCTCACGGGACCCAAGAACGCCGCCGAGCTCGACGAGGCGCTCTGTGCCCTCGCGCGTGGCCCGATGGACCAGGCCGAGCTCGCCTGGATGCGCCGCGTCGGCGCGCACGTCCGCGACGCTACCGCCAAGCCGAAGCGGGTCGGCCTGCTGGATCTCGTCGACCGGGTGGCCACCTCCTCGCTCTGCAAGCCGAAGGAGCTCCCCGGCGGCTGAGCGCGCGGCTCACTTCGCCGTCGCGTTCGAGCCGTGCGCGTAGCCCCACTCGCGAAGGAGCCGCGCCATCTCCTCGGCGCCTTCGTCGCTCGCCGCCCCGCCCTGCTCGCCGTCACCACCGCGACGCTCGCGCGCGACGAAGAGCCCGACGTCGCGCTGGGCGTCGATCATCGGCAGCGCGATCGACTGCGCCGCGAGGCGTGCCTCGTCCGTCGCCACGCCCTTCCTCAAGATGGGCGCGACGAGACCGAACGGACCGCCGAAGACGCCCTCCTCCGGCCACGGCTTGTCGTCGAGCCACAGCTCCCACGTCACCGGTGTGCTCGGCGGATCGATCACGATGTCGAACCCGACCGCCGCGGAGGGGCTCGTGTGGAGAGCAACCTCGATCTTGCCCTGCTCGGCCCGGAACGCGTCGCGGCCGAGCTCGACGGGAGTCACGTCGAAGGTCTTCGGCTTCGTCTTGCCGTCTCCGATCACGATCGTGCCCGACGCCCGGCGTGAGGTCGGGCCGCCGGCGAAGCGAAGGCGGAGCATGGGTGGACTCTGCGCATCGGCCTGCGCGAGCGCCCCCTGGCGCTCGGACGAACCGGCGACCGGGACGTTCTTCAGCGCCGCCTCGAGGCGCGCCTTCATCTCCGCGACGACCTCGGGCTTGCTCGGGGCGAGATCCCGTCGCTCGCCCGGATCGTCGACGAGATCGAAGAGCTCGACCTCGGCCTCCCGCGTCTTGTCGCCCTGGGTGATGATGCGCGCTGCGCCCTCGCGGACGATGAGCCGCCAACGCCCGTACATGATCGCGCGCGAGCCTCGGCCCTCCGACACGACGACGCGCTCGTCGCTCTCGTCGCGATCCGCTTGCCCTTTCGCGAGCGGGAGAAGCGACTTGCCGCTCATCCGAGCATGATGCTCGACGCCGAGGAGATCGAGGACGGTCGGCGCGATGTCGATGCTCCGCACCCGCGCCTTCACCTCGGTGTTCGGCGCGATCGTGCCGGGCGCAACGATCAGGATCGGGACCTTCGTCGTCTCCTCGTAGTTGCTCGCCGCGTGGTGATAGCGGATGGGCATCTTGTCGAGCCCGCTCGTGCCCGCGTGCGCGGACGAGAGCGTCTCGCCGTGGTCCGCGGTGACGACGACGATCGTCCGATCGCGAAGGCCGGTCTCGTCGAGCTTGCGCATGAGAACGCCGATCGCCTCGTCGTCCTTCGCTGCCTCCGCCATGTAGAGGCGCGCGATCTCGTCCTTCGGTCCCGCCGGCGGCGGGGGCACCTTCTCGAGGTACTTCGCCGGCGGCTCGTACGGCTCGTGCGGCGAGTTGAAGTTCACGAAGGCGAAGAAGCGCGTGTCCTTGTTCTCCTCGATCCACTGCGCCGCGGACTTCGTGATCTCGAAGGTGTCGCGCGTGCGATAGCGGTGGTCGTCGACGCGCTCGAAGCCGAGGTCGACACCGACCGGCGCGTAGCCGACGATGAAGTAGTTGTTCACGAACGCGCGCGTCGTCATCCGCTGCCGTCGCAGCGCCAGCGAGACGAGCGGCGGGTCGGAGCCGTAGAAGCGTTCGGCCACGGACGGCGTCACGATCCAGTCCTTCGTGCCGATGCCGAGCTCACTCGAGCGCGCACCCGCGAGCATCGCGAGCGTCCCCGGCCGCGTCCACGTCCCGGCGGAGTACGCACGCGTGAAGCGAGCGCCTCGCCTCGCGAGGTCGTCGATCTCCGGCGTGAGCCCGGGGACCCTCGGCAGGAGCGCCTCGAGCGGCGGATGCGGAGCTGCGTGCTTCGCGGCGTCGTCGGCGTCGTCGTGGAAGCTCGCGATGACGTCCGGCCGGAGCGCGTCGACGACGATCCAGAGGACGTTGTAAGGCAGCCGCGGGGTCGTCTTCGCGAGGATGGTGGGGTTGCCCCACAACGCCACGGGCGAGCTCGGGGTGGTGAGCGCGTCCTCCCGCACGACGCCGGCGTCAGGCGAGGGCTTGCCGTTGCCCGACCCTCCGTAGGACCTCCCCGACGTCACCGGCTCGCGCGAACGGTCCGCTTTGTGGGCGTCGGCCGGGGACTCGGTCACCTTCGTCGTCTCGGTCGAGAGGACGAGCTCGACGTCCTGACCTGCAAAGGCGGACAGGTCGCAGCTCGCGTCGGTCCACCGCCGCGCGGCGCTCGGCTGGAGCTCGTGGCGGTAGACCTCGTGACGCGCGCCCTTGCTGTCGAGCACCGCGACGGCGAACACCGTCGCCTCGTCGGTCGCGTTGACCGTCCCCTCGGCGAACGTGAGCTTCGCGCCGTGCGGGACGTTCACGCGAAACGCGATCGAGCCGGGCGGCGGCGAGACGAAGGCCTCGCGCTGGTCGAAGCTGCCCTCGTTCATGTTCCACACACGCGCGTCGGGCACCCACGTACCGTCGTTCCCGATGGACGTCGCCCACTGCATCTCCGACGCGCTCGCCCGAAGCGCGATCGTCGTGACGAACCGCGCGGCGTCGCCGGTCACGGGAAAGAACGGCGGCTTCTGCTGGCGCCAGTGCGCCTTCATCACGGCACGTGCTCCGTCGGCCCGCGGCATCTCGAAGCGCGCGCCGTTCGCGATCTCGACGAGCCTGACCGAGACCTCGTAGCCGTCACCAGGCTTCACCGGCGCGTTCTCGACGGCGCCCGCCGTGCTCGAAGGGCTCGAGGATCCCGCGCTCGCCGGGCGCGGCGGCGAAGCCGGGGGCTCGGCTCCGCCACCGACGCGCCACGCGACGACGCCCAGTGCCCCGGCGGCGACGAGAACGAGCACGCGCGGCACGACCGCGAGCGCTCGCTTCGAGAGCAGCTCGCGTCCGATCGTCATCGCGCCGGCTCCGACCGCTGGACCGGAACGAGATAGCCGTCCCGCTGCTCCATCGTCGAATCGCGGAGCATCCACGCCCAGAGCTCCGCGCGGAGCCGTGTGACCTCGTTCGGATGCGCGGCGGCGACGTCCTCGCGCTCGCCGGGATCCGCCTCCGTGTCGAAGAGCATGTAGCGCACGCCCGCGCGGGTCGGAACGTAGACCAGCTTCCAGCGCTCGTCGCGCACCATCCGATGCCTCGCCATCCGCGTCACCCCGAGCATCTCCTTGCGGAGCACGATCTCGGCGTTGTGACGCGCGTCGAGCTCGGTGAGCCCCATGACGCCGGGATACGGCATCCGCAGCGCCGGCGGCAGACCGGGGATGTCCTCCGTGAACCACAGCTCCGTCTCGGCATAGGCGAAGCGGGGCGCGATCGGCTCGCCTCGCAGCGCGGGGACGAGGGATCGCCCGTCGAGGTCCGTGGGCGGCTCGATGCCGGCGAGCTCGTAGAGCGTCGGCGCGAGATCGACGTCGCGCACGATCGCGCGCTCGTTCCTGCCTCCACCGAGGCGTGGATCGTAGATGACGAGCGGCACGTGCGTCCCCTCGTCACCGAAGAGTTGATCGCCGTGCCCCTGCCCTCGCCCGGCGTCGAAGATCGTCTCCCCGTGATCGGCGGTGACGACCACGATCGTGCTCTCCGCGAGGCCGAGGCGGTCGAGCGTCTTCAACACGCGCCCCATCGCGTCGTCGACGGCGGTGACCGCGCCGTCGTAGAGGTTCTGGATCTGGCGGACGTCGGCGGCGTCGGGCGCGATCTCGGCGGCACGGCCGAGCCCCATCGGCTTGTGGTACTTGAACCGGCCTCGATACGAGCGATCGGTGTACTTCGCGTAGTAGGGCGCCGGCGCGGCGTATGGGAAGTGCGCGGTCGAGAAGAACACGGTGACGAAGAAGGGGCTGTCCTTCATCGAACGAAGCGCCGTCTCGACGTCGTCAGCGAGGAGCCTCGGATCCGCGGCTGCGCTCAGCTCGCGCATCACCGGAAAGAGGCGGCGGCCGAGATGCGAGTGCAACACCGGCAACAGCGGCGTCTCGCGCTCGAGCACCTTCTGCCGGATGATCTGGCGGAAGTCGAAGGCCGGCGTATCGACGCGCTCGAAGCCGAGGTCGACCCGTCCGAAGATGTCGCCCGCGTAGTCGCTCACGACGCCCGTCGCGTATCCGGACTTCGCGAAGCGTCCCGGCAGCGCATCGAAGTCCTTCGCGCGCTCCTCCCACGTCGGGAACATCGACCGGATGCCGTGATGATGCGCATGGCGTCCGGTCAGGATCGTCACCCACGAGGAGAAGGTGCGTGGCAGCGAGACGTACGCGCGATCGAAGCGCGTCGACCGCGCAGCGAGCTTCGTGAGATTGGGAGCGACGCGCGGGTCGACGCGATCGGCGCGGAGGGAGTCGGCCGCGAGGACGAGGACGTTGAGCGGCTTGCCTGCCCTGCTCGCCGGCTCCGCCGCGCTCGCCGGTCCCGTCGCAGGTCCGGCGGCGTGCGCCAGCTTCGCCGTGCGCGGCCCCTCCACGAACATCGCGCCCGTCGCAGCGATCGCGAGCGCGGCGATCGGGGCGATGCTCGTCTTCGCGATGCGAGCCGCGAGCGTGCGAAGGGGACTTCGTGCGACGAGCACCACCCGACGCGCGACGTACGCGAGCCGTGCCGGGCGGACGTAGAAGATGGCGAGCACGAGCGCCGCGAGCACGACCCCGCGAGGACCGAGGGCGTCCGTCGCGATCACCTGCACGGTCCGGCGCAGACCACCCTGGTCGTACCAGCCCGCCGCATAGAGCTGTGGGGTGTCGGCCATCGCCCAGCCGACGAGCGCCGCGTGAAGGGCGGCGACGAGCAACGCCGACTCGACGAGCACGCCCGCCGGCGAGCGACGGGCCAGCTTCGACGCCGGGTGCCGGAGCCGCAAGAGGAGCTCCGCGACGAGCCCGATGACGAGCCCGAGGGCGATCGCCGTCGCGACGACGCCGATCTTCATCCGCGTCACCTCCGCGGGGAACCTGCGCGCGATGAACGCCTCGACGGCCTCCGTGCGGCCGACGTCTCCGACGTCGACATCGATCCCCGACGAGCGCATCCCCGCCCACGCGGAGAGCGCAGCCACGTACGCCGCGCCGACGAGCGGCGGCGCTACGAGCGCGGCGCGAGCGCCGTGCGCGATCCGTCGGAGGGATCCCGGGAGCACGGCCGGATTATGGGCGATCCGCAGCCGTTTTCTATGCTCGCGGCTCGCGGGGTCGGTGGTCAGCCTCGCGACCGCTGGGCTTGCCACTCCCGCGAGACGCGCGAGATCGGTCGCGGTCCGGGATCGGCGGGCGCGAACCGAGCCGAGAGCGCGGCGATGTCGCGCGCCACCTCGGTGATCGTCTCGCGCGGGAGCCCGGAGTCGGCGCGCTCGCCCACGGGTCCGCGCGCGCGCTCGCAGAAGAAGGTGCGGCAGCCGAACGGCCGTGATGCATAGACGAGGCAGCGGCCCTCATCGCCGAGGAGGGCGCAGCGCCGCTCGTCCTCGCCGTCGTCTGCATCGGCTTGTCGCGACCGCCTTGCCCCGCGCGCATGAGAGGACACGAGCGGGAGCGAACGCCGCTTCGGCAGGCCGCCGCGAGCTCTCACCGCGCGGTCGAGCTCGGCGACCTCGACCGCGGTCGGATAGGGCTCGCGTCCGGTCACCCCGAAGCGGCAGCAGTCGGTGCTCGCGTCGCATCCCCACCCCTCGAGCGCGCCGTCGATCTTCGCGTAGAGCGCGCGGAGCTCTTGAAGGAGTGGCGCCGATGCGGACGCGGTGCCAGATGAGCGCCCAGATGAGCGCGAGGATGCGCTGGGAGGCCGCGGTCCACGCATGACCTGTTCATAGTCGAAGCGCGGTTGGCCACTCCGAATTATCAGCTAAAATTCGTAACGTGGCTTCAGCCTCGTCCCGCCCACGCCTTCGTCCGATCGAGACGGTCATCGTCCAGGATCGGCGTCTCGGACGCGCACTCTTGCTCCGCGACACCCAGGGCGTCGGGTCGCAGGCTCTCCTTCCGATGGAGGTCGTACCGATCCTCGGACGCTTCACCGGAAGGAGCACGTGTGAGGAGATCGCGCGCGAGGCCACGACGGAGCTCGGCGAGGACGTCCCGGTCGACCTCGTGGTGAAGCTCGCGACCGAGCTCGAGGACGCCCTCTTCGTCGACGGCCCGCCGTACCGACGTGAACGCGCCCGGATCGAGCGCGAGTTCGCCGGGGCCCCGGTGCGCGAGGCGTCCCACGCCGGCGGTGCGTACCACGACGACCCGGAGGCTCTCGCCGAGTACATCGACGTCGAGTGCCTCGGCGTGCGCGAGCCCGTGCCGAGCTCGAAGCGCAAGGCCCGCACGAACGGTGCGACGCCCGGCGGCGCTCCGACGACGAGCAAGGCGCCGGCGCCGCCCAAAAGCCCGAAGAACGGCGGAGCCAGGCTCGTCGGCCTCGTCGCTCCGCACATCGATCCCTGGCGCGGCGCGCGCTGCTACGGCGCGGCCTACAACGCACTGGCCGCCGCGCTTCCCGCAGACGCCGACACCTTCGTGCTGCTCGGCACGTCCCATGCGCCGATGCGCCAGCCGTTTGCGCTCTGCCGCAAGGCCTTCGCGACGCCGCTCGGAGCAATGGAGGCCGACGTCGACTCGATCGACGCGATCGCCACCGCCTGCGACTTCGATCCCTACGCCGATCAGTTCAACCACAAGCGCGAGCACTCGCTCGAGTTCCAGGCCGTCTTCCTCCGCCATCTGCTCGGCCCGCGAAAGGCCCGCATCATCCCCGTCCTCGCGGGGCTCGGCGAGCACCAGCAATCGGGGGACTCGCCCGCGCGGTCGAGGTCCATCACGCGCTTCTTCGACGCGCTCCGCAAGGTGATCGACCGGCGCAACGCCGTCGTCATCGCGGGTGCCGACCTCGCCCACGTCGGCCCGCGCTTCGGCGATGCGCGACCGCTCGACGAGAGCGAGCGGTCACGGCTCGGCGTCATCGATCGCGACTCGCTCGCACGCGCCGAGCGCCTCGATGCGGAGGCGTTCTGGCAGCACGTCTCGACGGATCTCGACACGCGCCGCGTGTGCGGCCTCGCTCCGATGTACTCGCTCCTCCGCACCATCACCCCCGGTGCGCGCGGCGAGGTCCGCCACTACGAGCAGACCGTCGATCCCGAAGAGGGCTCGATCGTGAGCCACGCGGCCGTGGGCTTCTACGTTTGACGGTCCGCGCGTAGCGCGTGCGCGCTCAGCTCGGCGTCGGATCGCTCGCAGCGGGACAGCGTCGCGCGTGCCGGAGCAGCTTCCGCGGGGACACCCCCGCCCCGCATCGCTGGCATCGGATCGGTCCCGTACGCTTGGAGCGCGAGGCGACCGGAGCTGGGCGGTCGCGAAGGTCCGCAGGAGCGGACACGGCGGCGCCATCCGCACGCTCCTGTCGGCGACGCACGATGACGCCGTTGCGGAGGCGCCGCCCCCCGAACGGCAACGGCGCTTCGTCGCCCGGCCGCTCCCACAAGTGCCCGCCGTCCGGATCGACGCGCACGTCTGCGCCGTCGAGCGGGCGCGTGCGCCGGAGCCGATCCCAGTCGAACCTCGCCATCGGACGAGCCACCGTAGCAGCCGCTGAGCCCCCACCCGCACGGCGTCGGAAAAGATGAGCTCGCCCCGTCCCTCGCCGGCGCCGCGACGAGAAAGAGCAAATCTGATCAATCCGACGACATGAGCTGTTGACGAGTCGAAAGGGTTCGCCTACTAATCCACCTCGTCGACGCGGTGACGCGTCACAGGTTGCGGGAGTAACTCAGTGGTAGAGTGCCACCTTGCCAAGGTGGACGTCGAGGGTTCAAATCCCTTCTCCCGCTCTACAAAACGGTAAGAAAAGCGAGGCCGGAGTGACGACGAGTCACCCGGCCTTTTTCGATCCCTCACCACTTGCGGGGGCCGCCTCACCACTTCCCTCACCAGCTGCCGGCGCAGGGTTCGGGCCGAGGTCGAAGAGCCGGATGACCTTTGCGCGCGCCTCCCGCTGCTCGCTGGCGTTCACCGACGAGTAGTGCTGCCGCATGCGCTCCGTGAGGTGCCCCGAGATGGACCGCGTCACCACGTCGTTCACCTCGGCCGCCCTCGCGAGGTCGTTGAACGTCCGGCGGAGGGCGCGTTGGGTGATCTTCTTCTCGAGGCCGAGCTCGAGCGCGACGTCGTCGAGCGGCCTGTCGAGCACCGACGGCGAACGGAACTTCCCGTTCACGGCGGGGAACAACAGGTCGCTCTCTTTCTACTCGGGCGTGACGAGCTGGGTGTCGACGTGCCGCCGGAGGACGTCGACGACCTCCTTCGGCAGCGTGATCGTGTAGCGCCGCTTCTGCTTCGTCGTGCGCATGACCTCCTCCCCGAGGGAATGCGAACGGCGAACGCGGAGCTTACCCTCGTTCCAGTCAACGTCCGCTTCGGCGCCGAGGCGTCGTAGCGGGCGCAACGATGACGGACGGAGGCCCGGCACGAGGCCTGTATAGACCATCGCGTAGTGCTCGGGATGCAGCTCCCGGAACTTGGCGAGGAACGCGGGGACCTCCTCGGGCGTGAGGCTGTTCGGCTCCTCGTCCGAGGAGATCTCGTGCTCGCTCGTGTCGAAGCTCGCCATCCCCTCAGTCGCGAGGTGCGGCAGCGTGAGCTGCCTCTTCGCGGCCTTGAGGGTCACCTTCAGGATGGCCAGCGAGCTGTTCAGCAACACCTACCGTCCGTCAAGACGACTCGACGGCGACCGCCAGCGTCGTGCCACATCGATGGTTGCGGAGCTCGAGCCAGCCGCTCGCACCATCATCCTGGAAGCCGATGAACTTCAGCGCTCGCCACTCGTACTCGCCGACATCGCGCCCACAATAGGAGCACTGCTTCGACCACCGCCTCGTTGGCCGTTGACCGGCGCGCCTCCTCGACATCACGGCATGACTCATGGGTTCACCCGATACCGATAGGCACCGCTCATGCCGCGCACCCGACGCCTCCGGTTGAGCGTTCCCCCGCGTCCATTCTGCATGTCGGCCGTCGTTCGCAAGGGACGACGAGGCGATCTCGCAGCGTGGACGCTGCAGCAGTGCTGAGTCCGCGCGACACCCGAGGGCGCTCATCGATGCGTGCTGCCTTCCCGCTTGCTCTTCGATGACGCGACTGTCATCGGATTCTCTGTCCCAACAACTCGTTCGGCGCGCTCGCACCAGCTTCCACGACCTACGGCGAGCCGGCGCGGGGACGTCCACCGTCTTTATGACTGACGTGCATGCCAAGACCGATCGCGCAGACAATCGGGACGGACGCGCCGAGACGAGGTAGAAACGGATCTTCACCGCGAGAGTCGGTAAGCCGCGGCGGAAAAATTCGAAGGCCTCATCGACCACTCCTCCGTGAGTTGCGCTCGGATTGGCGCACACGGGCGATCGCCGTTCGGAGCTCGTCGCGCGCCCTGCGCAGCCGCGAGGCGACCGTCCCGGTCCGGATCGCGAGATGCTCGGCGACCTCCGGACCGGTGCGCCCTTCGAGCTCGTAGAGGACGAATACGACGCGGAGCTCTTGATCCATCGTTCGAGGACGCGCTGGCTCGAGCGCTCCTTCCGATCGAGCGCGTCTTCGGGGCTGGGCTCCAGCGCAGCGGCTCTGTCGAGCTCCTCGAGCTGTGCGTTCCGAGCGGTCTGCCGCGAGCGACTCCGCCCGAGGTCGCGAGCCACGTTCGCACACGTCGCGCAAACGTACGCCTTCAGCTCCTGCTGGCTCCCGAGATCGTCGAACCAACGATCGGCGGCGAGCAGTGTGATCGGCCACTCCGATCCGGAAGATCTGCGGCCAGGAGTTCGGCAGCAGGAAACTTCGTGAGCCGAGGGCGGGCGGCTACGACGTACAGGCGCCGATAGGACGAAGGCCAGGAGCTGCAACTCCCGGCCTTCCATGTCGAGCGAGGACGCGTCGACCGACGCAGATTCGCCCGAGATGAGCTCCAAGGCAACAAGTCGGCGCACCGCGAGGACGTGCCCGACCAACGGCTTGCGATTTGCGCGCTCTGCATGGCGCTGTTTTCGATCTGCCGTCGATGCGATCGAGGCAACGTCTACTGTGGAATCGGTTGCCGTCGCACCGCTCGTAGCGCGGCCTCTCGCGAGGCCCGGAGGCGTCATCGTCGGTCGGAGGAAGGCCGGCTCGATCACCGGGACCACGAGCGCGCCCGCCGGGCCCGGCGTCGGCGCGTGGGGGATCCGGGTCCCGGGAAGTTGACCTCGTCGACGATGCTCGACGAGCCCGATCTCGCGCGCGTCTCCATGGCGGAGTCCGACGTCTCGACGGGCCAGGTCAACGATGAGCGACACGATCACGGTCACAATCGCGCCGGAGCCCGACCGGGTTCGGGTGCTGGCGACGACACCGTCGCACGACCTTCTGCAAGCGATTCTCGGCCCGATACGGACAGCGCACCCACGAGCGGTGGCGACCTTGCTCGAAGGTCTCGCCCTTTGGCATCAGCGCCCGCTGTCCGTTGTGCTCGCTGCGGACGACACGGACGATGGCACCGCCTTGGGCCTCTGCGACGCCCTCGGAGACGGGCGGACGCTGCACTACGAAGTCGGCCTCGCGTTCCCGGA
>MKVQ01000048.1 GCA_001899635.1 Myxococcales bacterium 68-20
CTGACGTTCGACGCGGGCGCGCCGGCGAGGTGATCCTGCCGGAGAAGGTCGGACGCGAGGTGGCGAAGATCTACACGTCGTTCGCCTGGAATCGCGCTGGCAAGACGCGGCGTCAGAAGAGGCGCAGGTACCTCGATGACCTCGATCGGATGATCGTCTTCACCAGGGACCTCGCGGACGCGCTCGGGGACAGTGCTGCGATGATCTATCCCGTCTGGGAGCTCGATCATTGAGACGGGGCCGCGCTCACGGCCTGAGCTGGAAGACCGCGTAGCCGTTCGCGGGGAGCTTCACCTTCAGGTTACCGCCATCGACCGACAGGGAGCCCTCGCCGAGCACGACGCGTCCGCCCGCCGGCACCGGCGACGAAGCGACGCCTTCGCGTGGCTCCGAGGCCAGGTTGACCGCAACGAGGTAGCTCTCCTGATCGTTTTCCCTCACGAACGAGACCACCGCGCGGTCGTCGAGCGGCACGACGCGAGACGCGCCGGTCGCCCAGACGGCGTGGCCGCGACGGAAGGCGAGGAGCGAGCGATAGAACGACAGCATCGAGTCGGGATCGGCGTCCTCCGCCTCCACGCTCGTCTCCGCCGGAGCCTCGCCGAACGGGAGCCACGGCGTCCCAGTGGTGAAGCCATGGCCGGCGGCGTCGCGCGTCCATGTCATCGGCGTTCGCGCGGTGTCGCGGACGTCGATCAGCGTCGCGGTGCCGGGACGGAGCGCGACCTCTTCCCCGTAGTAGATGAACGGTGTGCCGCGCATCGTCATCTGGAGGAGCGCAGCGCCGCGATAGCGCGCGGGATCGGTGCCGGCGCTCTGCCACGCGCGGAGGACGTCGTGCGATCCGATCACGAGCGCAGCCTGGGCGCCATCCGGGAACGCGCTCACGGTGTTCATCGCGTTCTCGATCGTCTTCTTGTCGCCCGTCGCGAACGAGATGCCCCAGAAGTAGCCGTAGGCAAAGTCGAAGGCCATGTGGAACATGTCCTTGCCCGCGCCGAAATACGGCGTCGCGTTCGTCAGCTCCACCGGCTCGGCGACCATCGCGCGATCGGGGAACTCGTCGACGAGCTTGCGGATGGACTTGATGTACTCGACCGTCTCGGGGACGAGCGAGCACGACGACGCGGTCTCGAAGAGGAGGCCGACGACGTCACAGCGGAAGCCATCGACGCCCTTCTCGAGCCAGAAGCGCGCCGTGTCGAGCATCTCCTTCGCGACCTCGGGCTCGCGGTAGTTGAGGTCGGGCTGGTCCGGGTAGAAGCGATGGAAGTAGTACTGCTGGCGGGCGGGCTCGAGCTCCCACGCGCTATCACCGAACGTCGAGCCGTTGGTCCCGCAGCCGATGTCTGCCCGCCCGTTCGTATCGGACCACACGTACCAGTTCGCCTTGGGATTCGTCTTGTCCTTGCGCGACTCCTGGAACCACGGATGCGCGCTCGATGTGTGGTTGAGCACGAGGTCGATGAGGACGCGCATCCCCCGCTTCTTCGACTCGGCAAGGAGACGTTCGAAGTCCGCCATCGTCCCGTATGCCGGCTCGATCGCGCGGTAGTCGGCGACGTCGTAGCCGGAGTCGGCGAACGGGGACGGCATGATGGGCATCAGCCACAGGGCGTCGACGCCAAGGTCCTTCAGGTAGTCGAGACGGGAGATGAGCCCGTTCAGATCGCCGATGCCGTCGCCGTTCGAGTCCTGGAACGAGCGGACGTTCACCTCGTAGAAGACGGCGTGCCGATACCAGTCCGGACCGGTGAGCAGCGCGGCAGCCGTCGCTTGCTGCTCGGCCGTCGGGCGTGAAGGGGGACGGACCGGACCGGTGGCCGTCACCTCGCCGGAGCCGGACTTGGACTCGGTGCACGCAGGCGCGCTCGCGAGCGCAGTCACGAGGGCGATGGCGGCAGTCCGAGCGTAGGAACGGTTCACCGTGCCAGCGTATCAGCCTCGATGCCGCAGGCCATGTCGCTATGTGATCACGGAGCAGGGAGAAGGCCCACGGTCTTGCTCGCCGGATCCGTGATGCTTACGAAGCCTCGATGCGATGGGCGTCGGTCGTCTCCGTAGCGTGTCTCGTTGCCTGCTCCGCCGATAAGAAGAACAACGCCGCGCTGGAGACGAAACCCGGTGCCGCGATCGAGCCGGCCGAGAACGCAACGAACCGACCCGATGGCGCAGCACCCGATCGATCACTGGACGCCGGCACGGACGCGGGCAGCGATGCGGCCACGCCTCGCCCGTACAAGCACTACGACATCAACCATGTCCTCTCGACGGGACAATCCGACAGCGTCGCCAACGGCGCGTCGCCTTACCTCACGTCGGTCCAGCCGTTCGGGAACCTCTCGTTCGACGTCGGAGTGATGACCGCCACGGGATGCGACGGCGACGGGTGCCTGCGATACGACACACCGTCGGACTTCATCCCGCTCGTCGAAGGCGACGAGTTCTTCAGCTACGGGGTCGAGACGATGTCCGCCGGGCTCGCCAACCAGGCCACGGTCTTCGCGCGCGACTGGTTCGCCAAGGCCGGCCTGCCGCCGCTCCGCCACGACATGCTGGTGAGCCTGCACGGGAGGAGCGGCAACACGTACTGGTGCCTCCGCAAGGGCTCCTGCAACTACATCCCTGGTTACCTCGCGCCGTTCGACGAGGCGCTGATGGAGGTGAGCAGCGCGAAGGCGATCGCGGCTGCAAAGGGCAAGACCTACGTCGTGCGTGCGGTCACCGCCATCCACGGCGGCTCCGACCACTACCAGAAGGAGCACGAGCTCTCGTTCATCGACCGAAACGACGGGAACGGCATGGTCGGCAACTACGCCGAGGCGCTCATCGAGTGGCAGCACGATTACGAGACGGAGATACGCGCGATCACCGCTCAGACGGAGCCGGTACCGCTCTTCGTCTCTCAGTTCGGGAGCTGGACGGACACGCCCACGAGCCGCATTCCCGTGCGACAGATGGAAGCTCACGTGAGGACGGCCGGGAAGGTGGTCGTCGTCACGCCGAACTACCCGTTCGTGCACTACGAGGACTGCCTCCACTACTCGAACTACTCGCAGCGGCGTCTTGGGGCGTACTTCGCGAAGGCGTATCAACGGGTGATCGTCGAAGGCGGAACCTTCGAGCCGCTCCGACCGCTGACCGTCACTCGCGCGGGCAACGTGCTCACGGTGAAATTCCACGTGCCGGTGCCGCCGATGGTGATCGACACGACGCGCGTGATCGATCCGGGCAACTACGGCTTCACTTACGCCGACAGCACATCGTCTGCGTCCGTCGCGAGCGTGGCGCTCGCCGGGCCCGATACGGTAACGGTGACGCTCACGGCCGCGCCGACGGGGGCCGAGAGGAAGCTTCGCTACGCGCTCAACGCGCCCGTCCCGCACGCATGCCCTGGCCCTACGGGCGGCGCGCGCGGCAACCTGCGAGACTCGGACGCGACCGTCGCGTACCACACGGACGCGTCCGGCGCTCCGTACGAGCTCTTCAACTGGGCCGTCCATTCCGAGATGGACGTCCCCTGACGCGCGTCACGGCCGGACGAGCGAGGGCCCCGCCCCCCGCAGCGGCCGACCCAACCACCGGCAGCGGCCGCCCCCACCAACCGCAGCCGTATTGCGTTGGCCGCCCCCGGGGGCCGGTGGACAAATCACACACGAGCGCGTAGCTCGACCATGGCGTCGAGGCTCGGTTGAGCGATACTCGGGCCCCTGATGGCCGAAGAGCGGGGACCGAAGGGCGACGCACACGAGGGCACGGGCCACATCATCCAGTCGCTGGTGGTGAACCTACTCATCGCGACGGTGAAGGCCGTCGCGGCGTTCTTCACGAAGTCCGGATCGATGCTGGCCGAGGCGCTGCATTCGTTCTCGGACTGCGGAAACCAGATCTTGCTCCTCGTCGGCGTGCGGCAGGCGAAGAAGCCCGCCGATGAGAGGCACCCATTCGGCTACGGACGCGCGGTCTATTTCTGGTCGTTCATGGTCGCGCTGATGCTCTTCCTCGGCGGCGGAGCGTTCTCGATCTACGAAGGCGTCCACAAGATCCGCGAGCCCGAGCCGGTCGAGCGCGTTTGGCTCGGCATCGGCATCCTCGCGGTCTCGCTCCTCCTCGAAGGCGGGGCGACGCTCTCGAACATTCGCGAGCTCAACAAGCGCCGCGGCGAGAAGGGCTTCTACCAGTACCTGAAGGACACCACCGACTCCGATCTCGTCGTGGTCTTCGGTGAGAACTCCGCGGCCGTGCTGGGGCTCGTCTTCGCGATCGCGGCGCTCGGCCTGGCGGCGAGCACGGGCGACGGTCGCTGGGACGGGATCGGAAGCTGCGCGATCGGTCTCGTGCTCGTCGGCGTAGCCGCGTTCCTCGCAGTCGAGGTCAGCTCCCTCCTCCTCGGTGAGTCCGCGGCACCCGAGATCGCCGAGGCCGCTCGCGAGACGGCCAAGAAGTTCCCCGCGCTCGAGAGGGTCCTCAACATCGTGACGATGCAGCAAGGTCCGGGCGAGGTGCTCGTGCACGTGAAGATCGCGTTCACCCCCGCGCTCACGGTCGAGGATGCATGCCGGATCATCAACGACTACGAGGCCGCGCTCCGCGAAGCGCGCCCCGAGGTGCGTTGGGTCTTCGTCGAGCCCGACATCCCGAGGACGCCGTCGCAGCTGAAGCTCCTTCGAGCCGCGCGCGCAGCGGGCGATACCTGACGGACGCGGCTAGAGCACCGAACGGCGCGTCACACGAACGCCCTGCTTCGGGCGGAGCGTGATCAACGGCTCGAGCTCGATCGGGCGGCCAGGCTCGAGCGACAGGCGCTCCTGACGCACGATCATCGCGAGAATGATCTGCGCCTCCATCATCGCGAAGTGGTTTCCGATGCACGTCCGCGCGCCGCCGCCAAACGGCAGGTACGTGTAGCGCGGCCGCTTGTCGGCGCGGTCCGCACGAAAACGCTCGGGCTCGAAGGACTCGGGGCTCTCCCAGTAGGCCGGATGCCGGTGCAGCACGTACGGGGCAATGCCGACGACGGAGCCGGCCTTCAGCGAGTAGCCACCGAGGACATCGGGCTCGACGTTCTGCCGCTCGAAGATCCATGCCGGTGGGTAGAGCCGCAGCGCCTCCTCGAGGACGAGCCTCGTGTACTCGAGTGAGCGGATGTCCTCGAGCGCGGGCTCGCGGTCGCCCAGCACGCGCATCGCCTCGTCGCGGACGCGCTGCTCGATGTCGGGATGCCGCGCGAGCAAGGAGAACGTCCACGAGAGCAGGTTTGCCGTCGTCTCGTGCCCCGCGAGGACCATCGTGATGATCTCGTCGCGGAGCTGCTGATCGCTCATCCTCTCGCCCGCCCCGCTCGCGCCGGCTCGGACGTCCGCGGCCTCCCCGCCTTCGTCCACAGCCTCCATGAGCATGGCGAGGAGATCGCTGCCGTAGCCCTCGTTCGCTGCGGCCTGCGCTCGACGATCGGCGATGAGACGGTAGACGATTCCGTCGAGCGTCTTCATCGCCGCCTTGAAGCGGAGGTTCGCCAGCGTGGGGATGTAGGGCGGGATGGGGATGATCGACTCCACGTAGTCGTTCGCCCAGCGGAGCGCCGTGTCGAGCGCTCGGCCGACGTCGCGAGCGTCACCATCGACGTCCGCCGAGAAGAGGGTGAGCCCCACGATGCGGAACGTGAGCCGCATCATCTCTTCGTGCACGCAGAACGAGCGGTTCGTTCCCAGGTCCTCGGCACGCCAGCGCTCGAGCATGTCTCGCGTCGCCCGCGACATCCGCTCGGCGAACCCGGCGAGATGCGCGCGATGGAACGCCGGCTGCACGAGCTTCCGCTGCCGGCGCCACGGAGCGCCCTCGCTCGTGAGGAGCCCTTCGCCGAGCACGAGCTTGAGGCCGGCGTAGTTGCGACTCTTCGTGTACGCCTTCGCGTTGTCCACGAGCACGTGCCGCACGACCTCGGGATCCGACACGAGGTAGTAGTCGAACGGCCCGAACCTGAAGTGGACGACGTCCCCGTACGTCTCGCGCGACCGCATCATGAGCCCGAGCGGGTCTCGCCATGCCGAAAAGACGCTCCCGAAGAACGGGATGCCCTTCGGTCCCGGCGCCAGCTTCGGAACGGACGGCGCGATCTCGCTGACGGGGCTCGTCTGACTCATGGCTCTCCTCTGTCTGCCGACGCCTCCGGTGAAGGGCCGTCTTCGCGAGGGCCGCAGGCGCGCTCCGGCACGGATCGAACGTGAATCGCCGCCCCTCGCCTCGTGGCCATGCTCGTCCCGCAATGGCCTGGCGAGGACGACACGATCATGGCCGAGAGCGACGAACTCATCCACCACTATCTGGTCAGGCAAGGGCCCGCGACCGTGAAGCTCTCCGCTGCGCGGCAGTCCACGCTAACATCCTGGTCACTCGCCATGAGTGCGCGCCGTGAGTGACTCCCCATGAGTGATATCCGAGGCAAGAAACCGCGGGTCCTCGGCGCGCGCGTCGCCGGGCTTCGTCTGACGCCCGAGGAGCGCTTCGTCATGGCGCGGATCGACGGCTCGCTCTCGGTCTCCGACCTCGGGAGGGTCACGGGGATCGAGCAAGGCCGGGTCGAGCAGATCGTCTCGAAGCTCGCGTTCGAGGGTGCGGTCGATCTTGGCGAGCCGAAGGCCATTCCCCTCCCTGCGATTGCGGGCCTCGACGACGGGGGCACGACATCGATGGCCGATCTCGCTGCCGCGCTCGGGATGGACCCGACCGCCTTCGCAGCGAGCGAGGAGCCGGCCGCACCGCCGCCACCGCGACCGCCGGCTCCGCGCGTCCGCCTTCGCCGGCGCGAGGCCCCCGAGCCGATGCCGAAGCTCGAGCCCATCGAGCCGGTCGCGGAGCTCGAGCCCGTCGCGGAGCTCGAGGCGCTGGCGAGCCTCGTCGAGCGGATGCCCGACCAGCGAAGGAGCGACCCTGACCTGCCCGAGATGAACCTCGCGCTCGATGCCGCGGCGCTCGAGGCGTTCGGTGAGGCCCCCGACGAGGACGGCGCGGGTGCCGAGAGAGCCGAGCTCGAGGAGGTCCATGACGACGAAGGATCGCCCGACGCCGACGCAGCGGCGGAGGACGAGGCGCCGCGCGCCGACGAGAAGGAAGACGAGGTCGCTCGCGCCGTCGCGGAGCGCAACTACCGCCAGATCTACGAGCAGCGCTGGCACGAGCTGCCGATCGATCAACGCGTCGCAGGCGCACACCGCGCGAACGGCGTGGACCTCCTTGCGCTCTGCTTCGACGCCAATCCGCGGGTCATCGCGGCGGTGCTCGAGAACGCGACGTGCGGCCTCGACCACGTGCGGCTCATCGCCTTCTATCACCGGACGGGGACCGGTCTGGAGTTCATCGCGCGACGCCAGGACTGGCTTCGCGACCTGCTCGTGGAGCGGCGCCTGCTCCGCAATCCGATGATCGGCGAGATCGTCCTCGGCCGGGTCATGGGACCGAAGCGCCTGCTCCCGACGTACAAGGTCGCGGTCGACCGCGACGTGCCCGACCTGACGCGGATCAAATGCCGGGGATACATACGCAAGAAGTGGCAGACCGCACCGTCGGAGGAGCGCGCCGATCTCCTTCTCCGCACCGAGGGCCGCTGCCTCTTGTTGATGACCGGCTGCACCTTCGACGCGAAGACGACGGCCATCCTGTGCGGACGGCCGATCAACTCCGTCATGTTCGTGCAGTCGGTCGCGAAGTTCGGCTCGTCACCGCCCGCGCTGCTCGCTCACCTGCTGAAGCAGCCGTTCGTGCGAAAGAGCCCTCCGCTGAAGAAGATGCTCCTCGCGCACCCGAACATGCCGGGTGACGCGAAGCGCTCGGTCTGAGCGGCGAGCCTCCGGCGCGCGAAGGCTCAGGGCTTCGTGATCGTGTGCGTGAACTCGGTGTTGCCGTTCTCGTCGATGAACTCGGCGGTGAGCTTCTTGCCGTCGATGACGATGTAGAGGAAGCCGAGCTCCAGCGACTCGAAGAGCGCAGGGTTCTTCCCGCCCAGCTCCGTCGCCTTCGCGCCTGCGCCGGAGACGGCGAGCTCCGTCCCCTTGCAGCTCTCGTTCAGCCACTGCCGGCTGTGATCGTGGCCGCTCAGGTAGAGGTCGACCTTCCCGCAGACCGTATCATCGAGGAAGCGCTTCACGTTCTTGCCGTTGAACGGATCCGGGAGCGAAATAATGCCGCCGAGCGGCGCATCGTAGTTGCCCGCATTGCCGTGCTTGCCGTTCGACAAGTACGGGTGGTGGCCCACGGCGATCTTCCATTCGGCCTTCGAGGCGGCGATCCAGGCGCCGACGTCCTTCCGCTGCGCGGCGTCCTGGCCGGGGTACAGCGTGTTGCCGTGGAAGATTGCGTTGGTGTCGAGGGCGAAGAGCTCGACGGCGCCCGCGCCTGCCGGCGGCACGTGATGCCAGTAGGCCGAGGGCAGCTTCCACTTCTTCGACTTCGCCGAGTAGTCGATCTGGTTCTTGCCCTTCCCGGGGTCGGTCCCCGCGCCGTCGTGACCGTAGTCGTGGTTGCCGAGGACGACCCAGAAGTCGAGATCGACCGCCGCGTAGGGCGTCTCGAAGTGCGTCTGCCAGACCGGATCGTTCGCCGAGGACGCCCCGCTCGGATAGATGTTGTCACCCAGGAGCTGGACGAAGTCGCAACCGCGGGTCTTGCAGAGCGCGGCGATCGCGTTGCCGACCTTCAGCTGATCGTTGCTGCCCGTGCCCGTGTCGCCCATCGCGACGAAGCGCACCGGCTTCGAAGCCGGCGGCGTCGTCCCGGACGAGCCCCCGTCGGTCTTTCCACCCGGATCGCCACTGGAGCTGGAGCTGGAGCTCGAGGTCGACGTCGAGCCGGAGCTGCCCGACGACGAGCCCCCGGAAGAGGACTCCCCGGGAGAAGCGCCGGAGTCAGCCTCGCCTCCGCATGCAGCGACGACGAGCGCGAGTGAAACGACACATGAAAAACGATGCATGTTTCCGTTCTCCCCTAGGCTCCCCGCGTCGGCTCCGGGAACGAGGCGACGACGTATCTCGCCGTACGATTGGCGCCGTCCCCTGTCCAATCACGACAGCGTCTCTAGCAGCCAAGTGCGCAGGATTCCGCGACTTGTAAGGCGCTGACAGTCGTCCGTTCGCGCGATCAGTCCGCGCGAAGACGGCTCCCCGACTCTCCGATGTGGCGCGACGCGCTCACTTGGGGGTCGGGAACGTGACCGGGATGGTGAGCGTCGCGTCCCAGCACTTGTCGACCTCGGGGAACGGCGTCGTCTTGATCACCTTCAACATGCAGTCCGCGACGGGATCGGGGAGCGTCTTCTCGACCACCTTCGTGCTCTTGATCTTGCCCTTCACGTCGACCGTGATCTTGATCTTCACGGTGCCTTCGAGGTTCGGGTTCTTCTTCTTGCCCTCGGCGTAGCACTCCTTCAGCTTCGGGCGGGCGCGCTTCTCGAAGTCGACGCCGACGGGCGTGCACTCGTCCTTCGTCTCTCCGACGATGACGCCGGGCTTGGCCGGAGCGGGCGGCGCCTCGGCGTCCGCCGTCGCGGCCGGCGGAGGCTCTGCGACCGGAGCGGCGGAGGCCGCGTGCTCCGGAGCGTTTGGGGCGTTGGGCGCGCTCGGCGCAGCATCGCTGGTGGCGGTCGCGGTCTCGACCGGAGGCGTCGCGACGGCCGGCTCGGGCGCACCACCGCCGCAAGCGATCACGAGCGCGATGGGGAGGGTCGTGGCCAGGAGGGAGACAGCCTTCACCTTCGTCATGGCTCGCAGTCTACGCCTGATCGTCCTCGGCGTGGACGGCACTGATCGGCGACTGCCGGAGCCAGTCGCGAGATGCGAGCGCGCCGGTCAGAGCGGACCGAACAGCTCGAGGGCCGAGAGCTTCCCGTTGTCCGCCGTCGCGGGCATCTCGATGTCGAGCCTTCCATCTTCGATCGCGATGTCGAACGACCGCACGATGGGCGTCCCCGCGTCGCTCGTCGTGCTCGCCATGCAGCCACCGCTGACGGCGAACACGTCGAAGCTCGAGAGGACCTTCTTCCCTTCGAGGAGCACGTCGAAGACGCGCGACCCGACACCACCTCCGCCGGGGCAGCCCGGCCCCCAGTACACCTCGGCGAAGTAGAGGACCACGCGGTACATGCCGGGGGCGAGCCCTTCCCCGACTGCGCACACGAGCGGGGAGCCGTACGCCTCGCCGGCGAAGAGCGGAGCGTCCTTCGTGTTGGAGAGCGGCGCTTCAGCCGTATACGCCGACGGGCCGCAGCCACCATCGGGCACCGGCGCCGCCGTCCAAGTTCCCTCGTATTCGACCCCGACATGCGTGGGACCGTTGATGTCGAGGCGCACGACCAGCGGCGGCACGCCATCCGTCTTCGGCACGACCGGAGCGTCCGTCCTCGAATCCGGTGAGTCCGCATCAGCAGTGCTCGCGTCGGTCGAGTCCGTGCGCTCGTTCGTCACGGAGGTGCCGACCGCCGTGAGGCCACACGCTCCGCACGCAAGCGTGAGCGCGAGCAGTAGCGGACGCCGTTTCCTTGCGAGGACGCCCAACATGCGGCGGGCAGGCTAGCATGGCAGCTCCGTCGGACGACGTCGCCGAGCGCGACCGTCGCTCACGCGCTATCCTCGGCACATGCGCGCTCTTGCTTGCTTCGGGCTTTCCCTCACGCTCTCCCTCCTCGGCTCGGGGTGCAGCGGCGCCTCGTCGAACCATGAGCCGGCGGGGGCGACGAGCGCGAAGGTCGCCGTCGAGAACCCGACGGGCACGTGCACCGCCCCCGACTCGGGAGCCCGCGCCGGCTATCACGTTCCCGGCGACTCGCAGTGGCTCCCGGACTGCAAGATCATGCTCGCGCGCGAGTACTGGCGGGTCTTCGTGACCAAGCCGGGCTCGGCGTATCTCGTTCCGCGTCCCGACGGCGACAGGGGCCTCGAGCACGCGTGCACGGTCGAGAGCAATCCGCTGCATGCGGTGGTCGTGAAGCACGCGCTCTGCAAGCCTGCGTCGTCGCAAGCGGAGGTGGAGCGGGTCAACGACCTCCCTCCGAGCGACGCTCTGGCCATCGCTCACGAGCTCCACGCTTCGCTGCGCTTCATCGCGAGCGACGAGGGGCTCGGAATCGCGCCCTTCCCCATGCCGAGCGACATCATCGACGCGTGCAACTTACACTCGAATGCAGATGCCCCGGAGCTCGACGCGATCTGCAAGCGAGAGAAGGAGCGCCTCGGCTCGGGCCACCTCGTCGGGTTCACGTACGTGGGCCCCGGCGGCGTCGCCCTCGCCAAGCGCCTGAACGAGCTCTACGCGATCCCGCTCGACTGAACCTCATTGGGTTCGCTCGAGGCCGAGTCGGAGGCCGACGCGGCCCGAGCGGTGCAGGCTCACAGCGCCTGCTGCTTCGTCCCCGGCTCGAGCTTGCCGTCCTTCGTCGTGACCTGGAATTTCGAGCCGTCCCACGCGAGGACGAGGACGCGGAACCGAACGGGACGCTGGAGAATGTCGCTCTTGTAGCGGACGGCTTGGGCGAGACGCGCCCAAGCGTCCGGAGCACCGAGCACCGCGTAGAGGCCGACCGCACCGGCGTCGGTGACCTCACCGGCAAGCGTCTCCTTCTTCTCGTCCGCGGCGCCGAGCACGAGCTTGGCGTCGAGGTCGTCCCACGTGAGGATCGCGAGCGAGCCCGGTCCGCTGAACAGCGTCAGCTCCTTCAGCTTGCGGCCGATCGCCTCCGGCGTGGCGCCCGACGCGGGGTCGGGCTTGTCGAGCAGCATTGCGAGACGGGACGCCGAGAGCATACGCGCGAACACGCGCGGATCGTTCGGGCCGGACGTCCCTTCACTGCCGGCGACCTCGCGCTCGATGTGAAGGGCCTCGTCGATGCGTCCCGCGCCGGCAGCGGCGTTCGCGAGACGAAGCCAGGCGAGGGGGTTCTTCGCGTCGAGATCGGTGAGCGTCTTGTACTGGCGGTAGGCCGCGCCGTACCAACCCTGGCGGAGATAGATGTCGCCGAGGACGCGCCGCGCTTCGCGGCTCTGTCCGTCGAACTCGACGATCTCGGAATACGTGCGGAGCGCTTCCTCTTCTTCGCCCGCGGCCGCGAGCACATCACCGAGGTGCTGCGCGAGCGTCGGGGTCATGAAGCCGCGATCGCGGAGACGGCGGCCATGGGCGATCGCCTCGTTCCGCTGTCCCGCGCGAGCGAGGACCTTCACGTAGCGGACGTCGCCCTGAGGATCGTTCGGTGCCGCGAGCATCGCCGTCTTGACGATGACGAGCTGCTTGTCGACCTTGTCGGTGCTCGAGAGCTCGTTGTCGACGCGTATCCAGTCGACGCCGCCGTGCATCACGCGCGAGACGGCCGCCGCGATCCGCAGGTCGACCGTGCGACGAAGGAGCCCCCGCGCCACGAAGCGCGCTGCCTCCGGCCAGGGCGCGAGATGCGCGAGGAACGTCTCGGCGGTCTGTTCGGTCTCGATCCGCCGGCCGAGGATGTCGAGGAGCGCGGCCTCGTCGCGCCAGTCGGGGAGCTCACACGCGGCGTACGCGCGATCGTAGACGGCCGCGAGCTCGTGGCCGCTCGTGATCTTCCTCGCTCGCTTCTGCCAGAGGAGCGCGCGCTCGGAGAGCGGTCGGCTCGCGACGTCGCTGCAGAGCGAGAGGGCACGAAGGACCGCCGGACGATGCGCGACCGCAGCATTGAACGACGGCTCGTTCTTGGCGCGTCCCGTCTTGTCGTCGGCCGCCGTGGCGGCGGCCGCCTTTCGCATCGCGACCGGTGGCGGAGCAGGCGCAGCAGCCGGGGTCGGCACCGGGCGCGCGAACGCGGTCCCGGGCGCGTGCGGCGCCATCCCGAAGCTCCCGCCTGGCGTCGGCATGTCGGCGACGCCAGGCGCGACCTCGGCCGGCGCTGCGGAGGCCGCCGGGGCCGACGTCCACTCCGTCGTGGCCGTGGCCGTGGGCGCGGACGCGACGAAGCCGCCGGCTCCGCCCTGACGCGCGACACCGTCGGCCATCAGCGTCTCCTCACGCTCGGTCGACGCGGCGCTCGCCTTCTCGCTCCGGCTGCATCCCATCACGGCCGCGGGCGGCGCCCCGGGCAAGAGCCCGTTCATCAACCGCTCATCGTCGCCGGGACGCTCGATCGACGTGAGGCGCACGCCGCGAACGCGCGAACGACGACGCGGGATGCCCTGCCGCGCATACGCGCCCTCGTCCTCGAGAGCGAGCGAGCTCGTGTACGGTGTGATGAGACCGTATTCGGCGCCGAGCTGGAGGATCTGCGCGCGGTTGTCGTCGGTGCCCGCGGCCGAGCCCATGAGACGGCGCGCGTATTCGGCCGCCCAGAGGCGCGGGACCTGAGAGGCCGTGACCGACGTCGTGTCGACATCGAGCGCGAGTTTGTCCTCGAAGTCCTTCGCCCCGAAACGGCCACGGACGGTGACCTTGTCCGGGAGCGGATGGTGCGTCCGCGCGAGCAGGACGAGCTCCTCGCCGCGCGAGAGCTTGCCGGTCACCGAGTAGAGGGGCTGATCGAGGCCAGCGCCGAGGTCGAACGCGACGTCGGTGATGACCGGCGTCTTCATTGCGCTCGCGAGACGGAGCGACTGCCCCGTGGTCTGACTCGCCTCGTCGACGCGCACGTATTGCCCACCGCCCGCGCGCGCGAGCTCGGCGAGGAGCTCGTGACTGGACGATGCGCCGGTGCCGAGCGCAAAGAAGCGCGCACGCGATCCCGTGAGCGATCGGCGCAGGCGCTCGAGCAAGGCCTCGGCTCCGGTCTCGCCCGACGTCGGAGCACCATCGCCGACGTACACGACCGCGGCTTGCTCCTTGCCGTGGAGGCGAGCGAGCGCGGGCTCGAACATCGCGCCGATGTCGGTCGCGCCACCCGCCCCATGATCGGCGAGCTTCTCGAGCGCCTTGCCGATCTCGGCCTCGGTCGCGGGCGCCAGGTCGTCCTTCGGATAGACGACGCGCGGAGCGACATCGAGCGCGATGACTGCGAAGTGATCGCCGTCGGAGAGCGCTCGGAGCGTCGCCTCGGTCGCCGCGATGCGGAGCTGCCTTGCAGACTCGTCGCCTCCTGCTGACGTATCGACGACGACGACGACGTCCGCGCTCGGCGCCGCCAGCTTCGCGAAGTCCTTCTCCGCGATCGGCTTGTCCGCGCCCCACGGAGCCCATCGGAGCATCACGTAGTCGGCCTGATCCGGGCCCGCCTGGAAGCGCCACGCCGAGACGGGCGGCCGCTTCTTCTTGTGTGTCATCTCGAGCTGGAAGTCCGCGCGTGGAACGTAGCCGCTCCGGCGCATCGAGACCGTGCGACCGCCGCCTTCGACGCGAGCGTCGAGTGAGGTCGCGAGACCGATGTCCTGCTCGGTTCCACCGACGTCGACCGAGAGCGCAAACTCGTCGAAGCGCACGGGATCGTCCGACCGAAGCGGGTAGACGTAACGCGTCTTGCCTTCGACGACGGGGAGCATCTCGATGTAGCGAAGGACGACGCGACGTGATCCGCTCGCCGGGATGGGAAAGATGCGCGCGCGATAGGTGCGTCCATCGACCCACTCGAGGAGCGCGGGGTCGTTCGCCTGCCGGACGGCGGCCTCGTAACGAGCCGCGGCTTCGCGCTTCTCGATCACCTCACCTTCGACCAGACGTCCATTCGTCTCGAGCGCAAAGCCCGTCACCGTCGCGGTCGGCGGGACAGTGAACCAGTAGTAGCCCTCGATCGGCGTACCGCCCGGGTTCGAGAAGGACTGATCGACCTCGGTCTCCGCGATGCCGTCGCGAACGACGGCCTTCACCACCTGCTTCGCGATCCCGAGCTTCTGCGCAGCCGAGCCGGCAGCTGACGCGGGGTCGAGCCCATAGAGGCGCCCGGTGCCGCTGCCGATGAAGCGACCGGCTCCGCGCTGATCGACCATGCCGCCGGTCCAGTCGTTCCAGAACTTCACGCTCGCGACCTCGGGCTTGCCATCCCCCGTGGCCTTGCCCTGTTCGCCCGCGCCGATCTCGACCCGACCGCCGGGCGAGCTCATCACCGCGAGGCCTCGCGAGACGTAGACCGCGATGGCACTCCCCTCACGCCGTACGTCGATGCCGGCGTCGGACGCGGTCGCGACGTAGTTGCCCGACTTGATCGCGAACGCATCGCTGCCAGTGCGCGGAGCATCGACCCAGATCTCGCCCGAGGTGAGCTCCACGCCGTGCTCGAGCAGCTTGAGCGTCGTTTCCGAGCGGAGGAACACCGCGGCGCCGTCGCCGGTCCGCACGAGCGCGCGGGCGCCCTTGTTGGTCGTGATCGTCGCGCCGCTCGCCAGCGGCATCCCCGAGAGCGCGCGGCCATCGCTGCCCTCGACGACGACGTCGCCTGCTGCAAGGTCGAGCCGTGCGCCGAGCGAGCGCGCCTGCTTCGGCGGCGGTGTCTTCAGCACGTAGTGAGCACCGACGGCGCCGAGCGAGCAGACGGCGATGGCGGCGACCAGGATCGTGCGGAGCGGGAAGCGTCGCTTCGGCGGCTCGACCACCACATCGGCCGTTGGTACGCGGTAGGGGCCGGCCGCGTGATGGTGGAACGGCGGTCCAGGCATCGGAGGCGGCGCGTTCGGCGCCATGCCCGCGCCTCCCGGCGGCGCAGGTGGTGGTGGCAGTGGCGGAGGCGGGGGCTCACCCGCCGAGCCGGTCGCGCCCTCTTCTGCGCCAAGGCGATCTTGCTCGGGAGCTGCGGCGTCGAGAGGGGGCTGCGGCGGGGTCGGTGCGCTCGGGTCGTGCATTGGCCTGGCACCAGGGTACGTGCCCCGCGCGCGAACGATCTGGACGAACCATCATCGCCCGCGACGCGCGCCCGGCGAGCGGAGCGATCGGTCGGATCGCCATGTGATCCGCGGTAGCACGCGAACGAACGTCTCGCGTCGAGGCTATGGCTTGCGCGCCGACGGCGGCACCGATGGCACCGGCGGGACCGCGGGATGCCCGGTGGGCGGCGGATCCGAAACGATGTCGAGGCGCGGCGGAGGCTCGGAGACGGTCACGGGCGGCGGCGCCGCGGTCATGCTCGGCACCCACGTGTCGAGGCCGAGGGGCGCGAAGACCTCGCGGCCCTTCGCGGGGAGCGGCTGGAGAGTGCTCACGAGCGCCTCCTTGCGGAGGTAGAGCTCCTCGCGTCGACCGCCCTCGGCTTCCGTCTTCAGCGTGAGCTCGAACGCGTTCGGGCTCCGCTTCGCGATCTCGCGCACCGTCGGGGCGAACATGGAGACGAGGCGAACGACGAACGGAACGGCGAGCCCGCTCTCGAAGACGGGCTGCCCGTCGAGCGCGACGTTGATGAGCTGCTCCTTCTGGTCCGCGACCTCGCGTGTCGCTGCCTTGAGAGCGGCCCAGACGCGCTCGAGGTGCGCGACGTCCTGTCCTCCGAGATTGCCCGGCAGCGCCTCGGCGTTCGGCGCCCCGGGATGCTCGACGGTACCTGCGACTCCGCCCGCCTCGTCGCGACGGATGCGGAACACGAGCATCTCCTTCTCGGCGAGCTTGCGGCGCAACGCGAGCTCGAAGGCATCCTCGCTCATGTCGATCTGCACGATCGTCCAGTCGTCGACGACGAGCTCCTTCGCGGTCACGGTGCCGCGAAGCCAGCTCTTCTCGACGCCGACGCGCAAGGCAACGCCCTCCGCGAAATCGGCGACCTTTCGTGGAGCGGTCCACGCGGTAGTGCGGTGCGGTGCGACCGTGAACGACGTCGCGATCCCGTCGGGATGCACGAAGGCAGCGCTGCCCGAGTGGCGCGCTTCCTTGCCGTCGATGTTGAGCCGAAGTGCGATCGTCGTCGTGAGGACGGGGATGCGCGCCGCCTTGAGGAACGCCTCGAGCTGCGCTCGCATCTCGGAGGCGCGGCGGTCGCTGTCGCTGCGTAGCTGGAGCGACTCGCGCTCGTTCGCTCCGAGCGTGCTCTTGCGATGCTCCTCGATGTAGTGCGTCGCGTACTCGGCGACCGTGCGCGCGTATTCGAGCGCGTGCTGGTGCTGGACCTTCTGCGCGGTGTCCTGCACGGCGCGCATCACGACGTTGTGGAACTGCTCGAGCGCCTCGAGCCCCTTCACGCGGTTCTGCGCGAGCTCCTCACGTTGCCGCGCGAGGGCCGTGCCCTCGACGTCGAGCTGCACGATGCGCGTCGAGGCGGACATGAATGCCTCGAGGGTCGTGAGGAAGTTGTACCCGAGCGGAAACGGCGTGGAGTCTCCGAAGAGGTAACGCATCGCCAGCGAAGGATACCGAACTTGGGGCTCACACCCCAACAACCCGCAAAGGTGAGCCCCACAAAGACCCGTCGAAGCGTCCGCCGCCCTGGTCCGCTCTGCAACAGGCGGGATCGACTACTGGAGGCGGCGCGCTTGCTCGACGATGACCGCCTCGTCGGCGTCGATGTCGATGTCGACCGGGGAGCCGTGGATCGCGTCGAGCGCGCGTTTGGCGTAGCCGCGAACGATTGGATAGGGGTGCGTGAGCTGGCCGGCGAGGACGGGCACGGCCGACTTCACGCGCGCATCGCCGAGGAGCTGGAACGCGACCGCCTGCTCGTGGGGCTTGCCGCGCTCGGCGGTGGCGAGGACGGCGTTCGCGTCGAGCGAGCCATAGAGCTTCTCGAGAGCGCCTCGCTCGTAGCGCTTGTTCCACCACTTCTCCATCGTGCGAACGAGCGTGCCGACCTCCTTGTCGGCATGACAGAGCGCGCATTCGACCGGGCGATCGAGAAGGACCTTCGGCATGTCGGTCGGCGAGCCGATGCGGTGGTAGCGCGAGAGCGTCCCGTCGAGCGCCATGTTCTTCCGCGGCATGTGACAGTTGAGGCAACGGGCGCCTTCACCGGCGGGATCGTGGTGAGAGTGGGCGCGGAGCGCATCCGGTGACGAATAGCTGTCGTGGCAGCGCGTGCAGAGCGCGTCCTCCTTCGCGGGCTCGAGCTTCCGAAGCGCCGACGTGCCGTCGTGCGCGTGGGGATCGTGACAGTCGGAGCACGCCAGCTTCGAGGCGCAGCCTCCGAGCATCATGTCGCGCGCCTCGCCGGAGTTGATGTTGCTTCCGCCGGGCGAACGCTTGCGCGATCCGCCCTCCCAGGTCGGGTCGTAGCCGGAGAAGAGGACCTGATGGCACCGCGCACACACACGATTGAGCGTCTCCGCCCGCTTCCCGTTCGCGGCGAGGCGCGCGCTCCGCGGCGGGGCGAGCCGGACCTCGAACGCATCGCTCACCGGCTCGAACGACGGAAGCCGCGTCGGATCCTTCACGTGCTCGGCGGCGCCGAGATGGCACGACTCGCAGCCGATGCCGACTTCGACGAGGTGGCTCGCGCGGAAACGCGAGCGCGTCGTCGCGACCGCGTTCTGCAGCGTGGGCTTCGTCCCCGGAGCTCCGAGACGGGCGAGCTCCTGCTCGAGCATCGACGTCATCGCGGCCTGGTTCGTCACCGCGTAGCTCGCGCGCATCGACGCCGGGAGAAGCGGATCGAGCACCTGGCCTTGGTAGCCGCCGGTCCCCGCGAGCGCGCCGAGCACGGTCGACACGTACGGCACGGTGTTGTGGCAGAAGATGCAGGTCTGGTTCCAGACCGCGCCGATCTTGAGACCGTCGCGCTCCTTCACCATCACGGAGTAGCCCTTGTAGCGGAGCTTCTGCTCCGCGAGCATGTAGCTCACCGGGAACACGCGCTCGTGGGACGGATCGCCCAGCGCGGGCGCGCCTTCACGCACCGCTCCGACCGCGACCCCCGCGTAGTCCTCGCGATGATGCCCGCCGATGACCCGGGTCAGCTTGTAGATGCCGTCTCCGAAACGCTTCGACGAGATCGTGATGAAGCGATCGGCCCCCGCAGACTCGAGCCGCACGGTGTCACCGTGGAAGTGGAACACCGTGCCGTCGAACGGGCCCTTCACGTCCGCGGTCCGTGCCTCACGGGTCATGTTGCGCATCGGCGAGCGACGCCAGGTGTCGACGTACTCAGCGTGGCATCGCTCGCAGGCGTGCGACCCTGCGTAGTCCGCGAACTCCACGTTGCTCGTCACCGTGCCGGATCCCGAGGCAGCCGCCGGCCGCTTCGCCCCGCCGCTCGACGCGCCGGGCGAACCGCTGCACGCCGCGATGGCCGCCGCAGAGAGGACCGCCAGAAGGACCAGAAGCATCCCCCTTCCCGGCGGTGTCACGTGAGCCACTCTCCCGCGCGAGCGAGCGTCCGGATGTGCTCCCGGATCAGACCGAGGAAGGAGCGCTTGTACTCCGGGTTCTTGATCTTCGCTGCGCGAGCGAGGAGCCGATCGCGCGCGGCGCCGATCGCCTTCCGTGCGCCTTCGACGTCACCCTTCGCATGAAGCGCCTCGGCGTAGGCCACGCGGATGATCGCCTCCCCCTCGGCGACGCCACCGACCTCCGAAAGCAGGCGCATCGCCTCCGCCGCGACGACGAAGCTCTCGTCGGGCGAGGCGCCCTTGTGGAGCATCGTCAGCGTCATGAACGCGAGCAGCGCCGCGCGATAAGGCGGAGCATGCTCGAGGAGAGGAAGCGCCCTCCGCTCCTCCGCCTCGGCCGCGTCGTTCTCACTGGCGAAGTAGTACACGCCTGCCAGGTACGCGCGCGCGCGCCCCTCGCCGACGCGATCGCGCTGGGCCGCGTATGCCGCGATGACCTCCTCCGTCGTGCGGACGGCCTCTTCACGCCGGCTGGTGCGCACGTAGAGGTACCCGAGCCGGAGCTTCGCGTCGTTCACGACCGTCGCGAGGCCCAGGCGCTCGGCAGACTCCCGTGCGTCGCGGAGGACGGACTCGGCGACCGAATACGCGCCCAGCTCGAGGAGCGCCGAGCCTGCGTTCTGCCGCTGTCTCGCCGCGTTCCTTCCGTCGCCGAGCAGCTCGAAACACCCGACCGCCTCCTGCGCGAGCACGGCCGCCTTCTCGAGGTCGCCCTCCCACGACGCCCGAGCGACGTTGGCCGAGAGGAGGAACGCGCGCGCGGCCGGGTCCTTCGCGATGAAGGCCTCGTCGCGATCGATCGGCGCGAGGAGCGCACCGGCCACGTCGTAGATGCCGGCGACGCCGAGTGACGTCGCGATGCGCGAGGTGGCGATCACGCGCGCCGTGGTCATCGCCGCAACCTGCTCGCTGCCGGCGGAAGCGACCTCGAGGACGCGCTCCGCGACGGCGCGCGCTTCCTCGACGTGCCCGAGCGTCATCGCGGACTCGGTCGCCTCCGCAGCGGCGACGTACCAATCGCCTTCGCCCCTGGGTAGATCGCGCATCGCGGCATACGAGTGCTCGCGCGCCGCATCGTGCTCTCCCGACCAGCGCGACGCCTCTGCGAGCACGAGACGAAGGTTGCCGTGCTCGACGCCGGACGCGCCCGCCTGGATCGCGCGATCCGCGCGGAGCTTCGCGGCGACGAAGTCGTTGCCCTCGAGCGCCTGGGAGGCCGCGCGACCGTAGAATCCCGCCGCCCGCTCACCTACTCCACCGCGCTCGAAGTGCTCGCCGAGGAGCATCGGGTCGTGCTCGCCTGCGTGCTCGAGCCACTCGGCGGCGAGCCGATGACCGAGCGCCTGGTCCTCCGGCGTGAGCATCTGATACGCGGCATCACGGACGATCGCGTGGCGGAACGCGTACTCACGGTCGCTCGGGAAGCGCGAGTCGTCGCGACGCTGGATGATCTCGCGGCGCATGAGCTCGCCGAGCCACTCGTCGACCTCGCTCGCCTTGTACTCACCTCCGGTGAGCGCGAGGATGCCGCCGCGCCAGAAGGCCTCGCCGAAGACGCTCGCCGCGCGGAGCACCCGGCGCGCCATCGGATCGAGGCGCTCGAGACGCGCCTCCACCATCGCGAGCACGGTGGTCGGGAGCGCCCACGGGTCGGCCGCCACCGCCGACGAGGCAGGCGGGGGCGGAACGGTACCGGGCGGAAACGTCGCGGGCCGCGCCGGGCCCCGTCCGGTGCCTTCCGCGTACGCGCGGATCAGCTCCTCGAGATAGAAGACGTTGCCTGCCGAGCGATCGAGCAGACGCGCGACCTCCGCCGCGCTCAGGTCCTCGCCGAGGACATCGCGAACGAGACGCTCGCCCGCCCGACGGACGAGCGGGCCGAGCCGCACTTCTTGCAGGCTGCGCTGCGCCCACAGCTGCGGGAAGGCGTCGTGAACGTCGCCACGCGCCACCGCGAGCACCATGAAGCTCCGATCGGTCGCGGCACGAAGCGCGGCGTCGAGGAGGTTCACGCTCGGAAGATCGCCCCAGTGCAGGTCCTCGATCACGACGACGCACGGCGCGGCGCTGCTCTCGGCAACGACGAAATCGCAGAACGCGCGTCGCATCTGATCGCCCATCAGGATCGCGTCCTGCCTGGCGGCCCGGAGCTGGACGCTCTCCGCGTCCGAGAACCAGATGCTCGTGATCTCGCCGAGGAACTCCGCGACCCGTCCGACGTCCGCCTCGGGCACGTTGCGGGCGACGCGGGCGCGGAGCTTCTGCTGGCGCACGACGAGCGGCTCGCCTCCGCTGACGCCCGCGCTCCAGCAGAGGAGCCGCGCGATGAGCGCGAAGGGCGAGCCCTCGCTCATCGCGTCGCCACGGGCGAGCAGGATCTCGGCGCCACGCTCGCGAAGCTGCCGGAGGACCTCCGTGACGAGGCGCGACTTACCCGCGCCGGGGAAGCCCGTCACCAGGACCGCCCGCGCGACCGGCTCGTCCACGCACTCGTCGTAGAGCGCGAGGAGCGTCGATAGCTCACGCTCACGGCCGACGAACGGCGTCGGCTTGCCGAGGAGCGTGCGCGCCTTGGTCTCGCGCTCGCGGAGACCCCGGATGAAGAGGCCGCGATCGTCGCCGCCGACGTCGAAGCGCATGTCGAGGAGGCCGGCCGTCGTCTCGTCGAGGAAGACGGGGCTCTGGCCGTGGAGCGTCTCGTCGCTCATCCCGACCTGCCGCGTGCGCGCCGACGCCAGGATCGACGCCGCACGCTCGAGCACCTCACCGACGGCGCTCCGCCCGGTGACCGTCGCGAGCCCCGTCGCGAGGACGACGTGCGCCTCGATGAGGTGAGATCGCAGCGCGAGCGCGCAGCGCGCCGCTTGCGCGGCCTGATCGCTCGCGCTTCCCTTCCCCGCGAGCGTCACGACGATCGATCCGTCGGCGAGGATCTCGGACTCGGCGCCGAAGCTGAGAGCCACCGTGCGCGGATCGAACGACGCCGCCATCGTCTCCACCGTGCTCAGCTCGTCGAGACCGTCAACGAGTCCTTCGACGTGCGGGAACGCCGCCATGACGACGCACACGAGCCGGCGCTCGCCCGCCGTCAGCGCGCGCATCGCGGGAAGGCTCGCGCGCTGCGCGGGGGAATCCCTCACGGCCGCGAAGGCCTCGAGCTCCTTCAGGACGGCGCCGCCGCTCCCGGGCCGGGAGGCAGGGTGCTTCGAGAGCATCCGCGAGAGAAGATCGTCGAGCGCCGGTGGGACCTCGATCCCGATCTCCCGAAGGCTCGGCGGGCTCTCGAGGAGGATCTTCGCGAGGAGCGCCGCCACGTTCTCTGCGGCGAAGGCCGGACGCCCCGCGATGCACTCGTAGACGAGGCAGCCGAGAGCAAAGACATCGGCACGCGCATCGAGCTCCCTCGCGCCACGCGCCTGCTCCGGCGCCATGTAGCCGGGCGTGCCGACCATGATGCCGCTCCGGGTCGAGGGCAAGGCCGCCCCCATCAACCGCGCGACGCCGAAGTCGAGCACCTTCGCGAGGTCGACCGACTTGTTCGGCAAGAACACGTTCGACGGCTTGATGTCGCGATGGATGATCCCCTTGTCGTGCAGCGCCGCGAGCGCCTCGGCGATCCGTCGCGCGACGGTGAGCGTCTCGTGGAGCGTGAGCCCGCTGCGCTCGATCCGGTCGGCGAGGTCCTCTCCCTCGAGCCACTCCATCGCGAGGTACGGACGCCCGCCCTCGATCACGCCGTGCGCGACGTACTTCACGATGCGGGGGTGCGTGAGGTCGGCGAGGATCTGCGCCTCGCGCTTGAAGCGCTCGGCCTCGCGGACGAGCGACCCGTAGAGCACCTTCACCGCGACCAGGCCGCCCGTGAGCCGGTCCTTCGCGCGGAACACCTCGCCCATCCCGCCCGCGCCGACGAGCCGCTCGATCGTGAAGCGATCCGCGATAATCCGGTCCACCACGGACGCGAGACTAGCCGACCTTTCGCATGGGCGACATGGGAGGGACGACAGCGCTGCCGTCGGTCGTTCCCCCGGCCAGGCGCTGCTCGAGGCGCACCACGAGTCGGCGGACCAGATCGCGATCATCTGCGAAGATCGCATGGCCGGTGTCAGGCAAGAGCTCGAGCTCGGCGCGCGGAATACCGCGAGCGAGCACCTCCGCGTTGCGCCTCGGGATCAGCATGTCCTCCGCGCCTGCGACCACGAGCGCGGGGCAGACGATGCGCGACAGTCGCGGAGCAACGAAGTGCGTCGATGCCGCGAAGAGATGCCCGGCGAACGTCGCCGGCGACGTCGGATCTTCGCGCATCGCGCTCGGCCAGTCGCGGAGGATCTCTGCCGCACGCGCCCACTTCGACCTGGGCAGGAGCAGCCGTGCCATCTTCGCCTGCGCGTTCCGACCGGCGAGCGGCACCGAGAGCAGGCGATAGAGCGACGTCGGCGCAGGCAGCGCTCCCGCGAGGAAGCCCGGCGTGGTGGCGAGGAGCACGAGCCCGCGCACGCGGGAGGGATGCCGGAGCGCGACGTGCTGCGCGATCATTCCACCCATCGAGATCCCCACGACGATCGCGTCGTTCACGCCCGCATCGTCGAGGACCGCCGCCACGTCGTCCGCCATCGTCCCCATCGTCCACGGGGGACGAGGACGCCCGCTCTTCCCGGTCCCCCGGTTGTCGACGGCGATGACCCGGCGGGACCGCCCCTCCTCCTTCGCGAGGATGTCGGGGATGTCGAACCAGAAGCGCGAAGAAAGTCCGAGCCCTTGCAGGAGCACGACGGCGGGCTCCCCGGGGGCGCCGCGGGTCACGTAGTGGATGCTGGCGCCCGGGCGATTCACGAAGGGCATGGTCGTCTCCCCAATCTATCGCCTACGTTTGTCCCATGGCAGGTCGCTCGACGCCGAAGAAGCGAACCGTGAACGTAGCGAAGCGCGAGACCACGGCAAGGAAGGTCGCCGCCAAGCCGAAGGCCACCTCCGCCGCGAAACGGGCGAAGACGAAAGCCATCGCCAAGGCGAAGAAGACCGCCAACGCGAAGGCCCCCAAAAAGCCGAAGCCCACCAAGGCGAACGCCGCCACCAAGCAGAAGGTCGCCGCAAAGGCGAAAGCGACCACCAAGGCGAAGGTCTCGAAGGCGAAGGCCGCCACCAAGGCGAAAGCCCCCAACGCGAGGGCCGCCAAGGCGAAAGCGACCACCAAGGCGAAGGTCTCGAAGGCGAAAGCCGCCACCAAGGCGAAGGTCTCGAAGGCGAAAGCCGCCACCATGGCCAAGACCACCGCAAAGGCGAAAGCGACCTCCAGGGCGACGGTCTCGAAGGCGAAGACCTCCACCAAGGCGAAGAGCGCCAACGCGAAGGCGGTCGCCGAGATGACGACCGCCGCCGAGGCGCCGACGACCGCGAGCGAGAAGAGGCCCGCCGAATCGAACCACGCCGCGTCCGCGCCGAAGGTCCCCTCGCCAACGACGAACGGCGTGACGTCACATGCGACGGCCGCGGTATCGCCATCGACGGAGCGCTCGCCGAACACGCGGGCGCCCACGTCGCCATCCGATCGCGTCCTCGCGACTTGCGCCGAGCTCCCTTCGGAGCGCGCGCTCACCGACGAGGAGCGCGATGCGATGGCGAAGGTCTCGGAGACCGCGCGAGAGTTCGTCGGCGCCGACGGCGCACCGGGAGAGGTCATCGAGCGCATCGCGGAGTTCGTCGACGAAGTGCGCGTCGGACGACGCGACGCGCCCGAGAGCCAGGACGTCCGGCTCGGCCTCGGCGTCCTATGGGGAGAGCAGCTCCGTGCTCAGGTCGGCTGGCGCTGGGTCCACCTCACCTACCCCGACGGCTTCGCGTCGTACGCGCTCGTCCCCGACGATCGCGCGTTTGCATGCTTCCCGCTGAACCGGCTCCCGGAGGCGCTCCACCAGGGCGGCACGAACACCTCGGCCCATGTCTTCGAGTCGATCCGCACGGGCACACTCCCTGCCCGCAAGGCGAACGCCTACCTCGTGATCGGCTAGCGTCGTGCGCGCTTGCATCGACGCTCGACTCGCCGACTCGACGGGCTTCGGGCTCGCGAAAGCCCAGGAACCTCAGACCTCGGGCGGCAGTCTCAAAGGAGGCCGGCGTCAGCGCCGCAAACTTCCGCCGCCGCAAGTGCATACGGCCCGGTGATGTCACGAGCACGTCGATGAACTGACGCGCAAATCGACAGTCGCCAGGAGGCGGCGTCGGGGAGGCGGGCCCTCGCGCCCGCACAAGGAGCGGACGAGAACCCCGTAGGTCGGAAGACGCCGGCAAGCGACGGCCACGCGCACGCGATCTCTCGAACAGACCTAGCGACCACGTCACAGCGCGTTGCCGTCGCCGGAAGCCCCCCCGCAGTCGGCAAGGCCGCGACGCGGGCGTGAGGGCCCGCCTCCCCGGCGACGCCGGTGTAACAGCAGCGACAATCCGTGAGCGGAGATGCGCGGCTCACCCCATGCCGCATGCGAGGCATGGCTCGGTCCCCGACGACGGCGACGAGACGCCGGGCGCGACAGGCGGTCCCTCGAGGGGGTTCCACTCCGGAGGCAGGTGCTGCGGCTCCGACGGCGGGCTCGCCTCCTCGTCTTCGGACGAGGACGAGGACGAGGACGAGGACGAGGGCGAGGGCGAGGCTCCATCGGGCGAGGTCGCATCATCCGGACGTGGAGAGGCCTTGGAGTCCTCGGCGGGCTCCGAGCTGACCGGCGTCGCCGCGTGCGACTCGCTCTGGATGTTCTGATCGGTCCTGGTGGACGCGGGCTCGGTTGCCTCGGCTCCACATCCTGCGACGACGGGAGCGGCCACGGCGAGCAGACCAAGAATGCGCTGCGGGATCTTCATGATAAGCCTCGTCCTTCAATCGAACGATCGCGTGAAGAGAGAGCAGCGCCCGGACTCGATTTGTTCCGTCGACTCCCCTTCAATCGAGCCGCGCGGCACGAACGCCATCGACGTCATCGGCGGTCGCGCGAGATCCGTTCGACGCAGCTCGACGACAAACCACACGCATGCGGTAGCATGCGACGGAGCCCGGCCGCCGCCGACGGATCGATCGCTTTGGCATCCTGCCCCTCGCGAGCAGCAGACCGAGCCTCAGATCCACATCCCAATCGCGAAGTAGAACCCCCCAAATAGCCAGCTCAGCGCAGCCCAGAGGAGTGCGCCAGGAGGAGCTTCTCGCGTCCAAAAGTAGACGCAAAGAGGAATGACCGTCGTGAGTGTCGCGAACAGAAGGCCAGTCCATGCACGGGGAAGCGCTTCGTCCGGGACGATCGCCCACCCCGCGAACGGTCCCATCATCATGTACCCGAAAATGATCGCGTGATCGTGATTCACCGAGACTGCCGCACACCCGCCATTGCATCCACCGATGAGAAGGAGGCACGCCGCGACCTCGTGCCATTGGACGGGTGGCATTCGAGGCCCTTGAAGCTCTGACGGGTCCACGAACTCGATATGCCTCACGGTGCTGCGAACGCGAGTGCGCTCGCGCGGAGTGGTCGAAGCCGGCGTCCGAACGGCCAGCGGCCAAGAGTGAGCCGCAGCCATCACCATCCGCATTGCACTCGAAGTGCGCGACGATTCAGAACTACGAGCGCGGCGGGCGGAGCCACGCCTTCTCGCCCCACGGGCAGCGGAAGTGCTGCGGCTTCGTCAGGACCCACAGCGTCGGGACCGGCGCGGGCTCCTCCGGGTACGGGCCTTCGCCGTCGGTGAAGTAGACGACACCGTCGACGTCGTGCGCACCGAGTACCGAGGGCGCGAACACCGCGCGGAGGTCCGTGCCGCCACGTCCGACGACGTTCTCGATTCGCCCCGCGAACGGGTAGACGCGGGCCACCGCCACGTCGCACTCCGCGATCGTCACGTGCACGCGCTCCGAGAGGACGACGAGCTGACGCGCGATCTCCTCGAGCTCTTGCTTCGTCATGCTCAGCGACGTGTCGATCGCGACGAGCAGGCGCTGCTCCGCGGTGCGTCGCGGCGCCCAGCTCCGACCGGGAACCTCGAAGACGCGATCCGGGAAGCGGCGGCTCGGCCGCGACCACGTATGCACCGGTGCTCGTACACGCGCGACGAACATCGCGAGGGCGGCTCGCCAGTCGATGATCACGTCGGGTGCACGCGTCGTCTCGGAGAGCTCCTCGATGAGGCGCCCCGGGGTCCGGCCGGCGACGAGGTAACGACGCGAGACGTTCGGGTCGTCGTCGTCGTTCGTGACGGGCGGCTGGGGCGGCGGCCTCTTGCCTCGTCGCTTCGGCGGCGGAGGTTCCTCCGCCGCCCGCTTCGCGGCGCGCTCCGCCTTCGCCTCGGACACGGCACGCCCCACGAGCAGCGCCGTCTGCGCGACACCACCTGCCGAGGTCTCGCCTCGCGCGAGGTGGCGATGATCGTCCACGTTGCCCGAGCCCTGCTCGCCTGCGCCCGGCTTCGGCCGCGAGCCGGTCCCCTGGAGGTGCCGGACGAGGATCTCGTAGCGCTCGATCGTGCTCTGCCCCGGCCGCATTCCGATCGACGAATACGCACGCCACCGGACCGCCGGCGGGAGCTCCTCTTCGATGTACTCGTTCGCCGACATCTCGACGGCGAGATCCATCAGCTCGGGCTCCTCGCACTCCGCGAACTTCGGATGAGTGAGATGCCCCAGCACGACGTGGTGGACCTCGTGGAGCAGCACGCCGCGCAAGTACTGCGGCTCGGCCATGAACGACTCGACGTTCACGTGCAGATAGAAGCGCCCGTCATGGAGAGACACCGCCATTCGTGCAACCGACGGGTCCGCCACGGGCGTCATCTTGGCGAGGATCGCCGCGTAGTACGGATACGCCTCGAGGAAGCTCGGATCGCGAATGAACCCGTCGAGCCACTCCTCGAGCTCGCTGCGCGTCGCCGTCTTCGCGGTGCTCGGGCTCACGACGACCTCACGCCCCAGGGCGAACCGGTGTGATGCCGACGCGCTTCAACGTCTCGACCAGCGGCATCGCGTGCTTCTCGTGGAGCTGGAGGAGCAGATGCCCGAGGCTCTGGCGCGCGACGTTGCTCCGCTTCAGCTCGGCGAGGCGCGACGGCTGCGCGACGAACGCGCGGAGCGCGGTCACGGCGAGCGCGATGCGATGCTGCTTCATGGAGTCGCTCCGCCAGGCCGCGAGCTTCTTCTCGGCCGCGCTTCCGGGGAAACTGCCGAGAAGGTCGGTCGGGTCGACGTCGACGAGCGTGACCGCCGTCGGATTGCCGCCGAGCGCCTCCTGCAGCTTCTCGCGTTGATCGCCCGGCAAATCCGCGAAGAGCGCCTCGAGCGAAGCCAGGGTGAGCTGCCCCTGTGCTGCCAGCACGCCCGCCTCGGGGCCCGAGAGGAGCGGCACGAGGCGTTGCACGATCTCGTCGAGGCGGTCAGTCTGACCTTGCTGCCGATACCCGGCGATCTCCTTCGCGAGCGGCGACGAGGCGCCGTACGTGCCGAGCAACGCGCGCACGTCGAAGCCGACGCGCGTCCCCCACGAGCTCTTCGAGGCGAGCAATGCCTCCACCCACGCCGCCGGCAGATAACCTCCGAGCGCATCGCGAAGCAGCGCCCCATCCTCGAGCTCGGCGGCGGTGAAGGCCTGGAGCAGCTCGGAGGCATAGGTCCACGTGCGAGGCGGCACATCCTCGAGGAGTCGCTCGTGGGCATGTGCCAGCGCGAGGATGCCGGGATGGAGGTTCTTCGTCTGCGCCCACGCGAGCCACGACGCGCGATCGGCGCGCACGGAGACCTGGAGGAACCGCGCGCGCAGCGCCTTGTCGAGCGCCGTCACGTGGTAGTCCGCGGTCTGCGGGTTCACCGTCGCGACGCAGACCCAACCCTCGGGTAGCTCGTACTCGTGGAGACGGCGCGCGGAGAGGAGCTGGAGCGCCGGCTGCTGGATGTAGCGCTCGGCACGGTTGAGCTCCTCGAGGAGGAGAATGCCGGCGCCATCGCGGGGCAGCACGTGCGGGAGCGCGTATTCGGTGCGTCCGTCCTTCACGATCGGAAGCCCGACGAGATCGGGTGGCTCGAGCAAGCTGAGGTCGAGGATGGTGGTCGCGATCCCGAGATCGCTCGCGACGCGCCGGACGATCTCGCTCTTTCCTACGCCGGTCGGTCCCTCGATCAACACGGCGCGCCGCGCGCGATACGCGACCTGGAGGACACGCTCGAGCCGTGGCCCGACAGGAATCGCGAGCGGACGCAGCCCATCGCTCGCACCGGCTTTCGACGACGCGTAGTTCACGCTTCTCCCGTAGCACGAGCCTCGCGCAGCGTGGTCCGTTCGAGCACCGACGAGCACGCGACGCCGCGCTCCGCGACAGCTCATCCAGCACGACCGAGATCACTCCCGGCTCGTCGGCCCGGCGACCTCCGGGGCGGGCCTCATCTCAGCCTCGCTCGCGCACGATCTGCATACCGCGCGGGCCATCCACGCAGATGCGTAGGCCCGGGAAGCGCGGCAGGTATGCAAGCGGAGGTGCGCCTTCGCGACTCCCCCTCACGCGTCGCAGCACGACCTGACTGGCGTCGAGATCGTAGTGCGCCTCGTACTTCGCATCGCCGACGTCGATGGTGAGCGGGAACTCGCGATCGAGGGCCGCCTGGGATTCGAAGGGAAGGTCGGACATCGTCAGATCGACGCCCGAGAGCATCGCGAGGTCGCCGCCATCCTCGACGCCGAGCTCGACCAGACGGTGGAGCACCCACTCGGCAAGCGAGGGCATCGTCCCCTCGCGGGCGACGCCGGCTGGATGTCCACGCGTCGCGAGCTGCGCGGCGAGAGTGATCCGCGCGAGCCGTTCGCGCGTCGTCGCGAGCGCTTCCTTGAAGATGGTGCCGCGCGTGAAGAGCGCGGCGATGGCTGCGCGCGCGATGGCACCCGTAGGGTTCTCCTCGCGCGTCTGGATCACGCGCTCGGCATAGACGCGCTCGACCTTGGCGAGCACGCGCCCGCGCTCGAGGTGGACCGCTGCGAGTCGGTCCTCGCCAAGCCCGGCGCGCGCCATCGTCGCCAGCGAGACTTGTGTAGCGCAGGTGATGAGCAGGCGCGCCCCCTTCCCGGCGCCGAACGAGCGCGCATCGAAGACGATCACGGCATCGACATCGCGCACGCGGTGAACGGCGCTCTCGCGCGCGAGCCCGAGCTCGGTCCCACCGTTGCCGAACTTGAGATCTCGCCCGCGGGCTCGCGCGACGTGGACCACGCGCGGGTCGGCGGCCATCGCGATGCGGGCGAGCGCGTCGCGGTCCACGGGCGTGTTCGTCGGCGCCACGTCGGGCAGGCCTTGAAGGCGCCTCAGGCGCGAGCGGATCCGGCGTGCCTCCTCGACGACGAATGCCGAAACGTGATGGTGCTCGGGACGTCCGATGCGCACGGCACGCACGAGCGCGGTCGCATCACATCCCGCGAGCCGTAGATCGTCGTGGGCCCCAACGTCATCGCGAGGATGAGACGCCGTTCCAGCGAGGAACAAGGGGCGTCCGACCGCAAGCGCGGAGACGAGATCGATCGCGTCGTCGAGACAGCCATCGGCGCGCGCAGCGACGAGAAGCCTGCCGAGGAAGGGATCGAGCGGCAGCTGGAAGACGCCTCGACCTCCTTCGGTGAGCGCTCCTTTGGCATCGAGCGCGCCCCACGCCGCGAGGTCTGCACGCGCGGCCTCGAGGGCGTAGGCCTTGGGCGCGTCGAGCAGCGGAAGATCCTCGGGACGCTCCCCCCATGCTGCTGCCGACATCACGAGCGTGACGAGCGACTCGCGGTGGATCTCCGGAGACGTGCTCGTTGCGAGTCGAACGGCGTTGCTCCAGAGTCGATAGCAGATACCGGGACCAGTCCGGCCGGCACGCCCCGCACGCTGGGCCGCCGCATCCTCGGCGATCGGCGCGAGGACCAGCGACCCGCGGCCGTCATGATATCGAGTCTGCCTCACCAAACCCGAGTCGATCACGACGCCCACGCCCGGGATCGTGATCGATGTCTCCGCGACGTTCGTCGCCAGGATGACCTTCCGTCGGGGCCCCCGCTCGAACGCACGGCGCTGCTCTTCGAGCGTGAGGCTGCCATGGAGCGGTACGAGGTCGACGTCGTCGTGCTCCAGCGCACGACGACACACGTCGATCTCGGCCTTTCCGGGAAGGAACACGAGCACGTCGCCGGGATCGCCGGCTGCCGTCTGGAGCGCCGAGCGAACGCGCGCTCCGAGGTCCGCGGAGTCGGGGAGCGCGTCCCCCCGTCCGAGGTACCGTAGATCGACCGGGAACGTTCGCCCCGCTGCCGAGAGATGCACGCCTCCGATGTGAGTCGCGATCCGATCGCCGTCGAGCGTCGCGGACATCACCACGAGCTTGTTCTGTCGCTGGCGCAGGAGCAGCGCGAGGAGCAGGTCGACATCGAGCGTGCGTTCGTGGAACTCGTCGAGGACGATCGCCCCCGCAGACCGAACGAGCGATGCGTGTCGCAGCACGACTCCCGGCGTCGCGAACACGATCCGGGTGCTGTCGTTCATCGCAGAGTCGTCGCGCACCACGTACCCGACGCCGTCACCGAGACGCGTGCCTTCGAGCTCAGCCACACGCGCCGCAAGCGTACGGCAGGCGACGCGACGCGGCTCGATGACGAGCACCGACCGCCTTCGCCCCTCGGCTTCGCCCAGCTCCTGACACCAGCGCGGCACCTCGGTCGACTTGCCGGAGCCCGTCGGTGAAGACACGACGACCGGCCGCAGTCCGACGTTCTCGAGGAACGATGCACGAAGGGCAGCAATGGGCAGCGTCGCGTCCACGGCGTCGAGTGTTGCACACGTTCTCGCTTGGTCGTGAGTCACGAGACGCTTGCGCAGGCGAGAGCCGTGCACTGCGCCGGGTGTGAGAGTCGACGGGCCGAACGCAGGTGCTGCGTGGCCGCAGCGCAGGCTGCGGGATGGAGCGTTCGTCGCGGCTGAGCTCTTCCCGTCGCGACCTCGCTCGCCCGAGCGGAGCAAGTGCTAGCCTCGATCCTGCCGCGGATGCACTTGACGCGTGAACCCACCGCCGCGCTCCGGCCCTTCGTGCAGTCCCTCTGGGCGATGGACGGGCGGGAAGTCTCGCCGGCACCGACGCGGACGCGTGGGGTGCGCAGGATGGAACGGGTCCTTCCCACCGGGACCATGCACCTCGTGATGCGCCTTTCTCCTGCGCCGCTGGTGCTCTTCGACGACGCGTCGGGTGCGCGTTCCCGTGCGGTCGGTCACTCCGTGATCGGCGGCGCGCGCTCGAGCTTCTACGTGCGAAGCGTCGCGGAGCCCGCGCACTCGGTGGGCGTCCAGCTTCGACCGGGCGCCGCCGCCGCGCTTCTCGGAGCTCCGGCAAGCGAGCTTGCGGAGACGCACACGCCGCTCGACGAGGTGTGGGGCAGCCGAGCCGCGATCGCGAGAGAACGACTCGCGGACGCCGGGTCGCTCGAAGCCCAGCTCGATCTCTTCGAGGCTCTTCTCGTCACGCAGCTCGTGCAAGGGACCAAGCGGCGCTCAGCCGAGATCCATCCTGCCGTCGCCGAGGCTCTCGTCCAGTTCGAGGCCGGCGCGCCGGTCGCCGAAGCGGTCCGCCGGAGTGGCTACAGCCACCGAACGTTCCTCACGCTCTTCCAGAGGTCCGTCGGACTCTCCCCGAAGGTCTTCTGTCGCATCCGTCGCTTCCAGCACGCGCTCGATCGCCTCACCCGCGAGCGACCCCGCCTCGTCGACCTCGCCGCCGATGCCGGGTACGCCGACCAGGCGCATCTCACCCGCGAGTTCACGGCCTTCGCCGGGATATCACCGGCCGAGCATCGGGCGCTCGCCCCTGTCACCTCGAACCACGTGCCGATCCGCCCCTGAAACCGAGGCCCTTCGCCCGGCGTTCAATTTCGTTCAAGACGAGGACTCCCTTCGCGCACGACACTGCTCGCGAAGGAGACGAGAGTCATGTCCATCCACGAGGTCTTTCCGTACCTGCGCGTGAAAAATGCCGGCGCAGCCATCGAGTTCTACAAGAAGGCCTTCGGCGTCACCGAGAAGTTCCGCCTCACCGAGCCGAGCGGTCGCATCGGCCACGTCGAGCTCGACTTCGGCGGCACCACTGTCATGGTCTCCGAGGAGTACCCGGAATACGGCATCCTCGGCCCGCAGTCGCTCGGGGGCACGGGCACGTCGATCCATTTGCACGTCGACGACTGCGATGCGCTCATCGCTCGCGCCGTGGACGCCGGCGCGTCGCTCGTTCGGAAGCCCCAGAACCAGTTCTACGGCGAACGCTCCGGCACCGTGCGCGATCCGTTCGGTCACGAGTGGCTGATCGGCCACGAGGTCGAAAAGCTCACTCCCGAAGAGATGCAGCGTCGCTACGACGAGATGATGAAGAAGAGCTGATTCGACGCGCCCGAAGGTCGTGCCTATTTGCGCGGCGTGGGGCTCGGGAGACGCGACGCCGTTGGGGCACGGAGGTGGTTGGCATAACGATCGCTTCCGGCGAGGGGATGGTTCTCGCCGCTGAACCACTCGACGAAATCCGGGCACCGACGCCGGCCGCCCTGAGTCTGGGCGAGCCGGTCGAGGTGCTCGTGCACGATGCGACCCGCCTCGCCTGGAACGTGACCGTTCCGCTCACTACCGAACGGCAGACGCATTACTCGTTCGAGCTCGAGCTCGAGGTGCCTGCGAACCTCGTGGGAGTGGTCGATCTCTGGTCCGCGCTCGAATCGTACGCGCGCCTCGACGATGCAGTCGGGATCGCGCAGACGTCCGGCGAGGCATTCCGTCGTTCGGTCGCCACCATCTCCTCGAAGCTCGCCCGTGCTCGTGACGGGTTCGTTCGCCACTGCGCGCTCATCCAGTCGTCGGCAACGGTGGAGGAGAACCATGCCGGGGCGCTAAGGCTCTGGCTCGCGGCGATGTCGGCCGAGCTCGCCAACGCGAGGAGCGCGCACCTCGAGAAGGCCGCCGAGCACGACGAGCGGCGATTGGCGGACGAGTTCCTGAGCATCCAGCTCTGGGCCATGTTGACCGATTGCGCTCGCTCGCTGCTCGAGCTGCGTCGCACGCTGGACGAACGAGGACAGCCCGGGGTCGCTCTCCTCGACGAGGTCGAGGCCACCTTGGCGGGCGGGTTGAAGGACGAGATCGCGTATCGATGGAAGGCAGAGTTCGTCCTGGCCGAGCCCGTCAACACGCTTCAACTCGAACGGTTCCTCTCGCGCATGCGATGGCTCAAGAAGCACTTCGAGCATGTCTGCTTCCTCGACATCGAGACCTATCAAGTCGCCCATCGGCTCGGAGGTTGGTTCTCCGCACTTGCGGCCATGCTCGCGTACCTATGGTTCGTTCTCGTGCAGATCGCCGTCGCCTCTCGCCCGAGCGCGATCGGCTCGGGCGTCGTCGTCTTGGCTCTGGCCACCGCCCTCGCCTACGTGTCGCGTGACCGGCTCAAGGAGCTCGGTCGCAACTGGCTCGCCGGTCGTGTCCAGCGGATGTTCGCGCAACGCGTGACGCGTTATCGGATGCCCCGACGAGAGCGCCAGCGCGGTTCCGTCGTCGTGGCGGCACGCGAGTCGTTCTCGCAGAGCGGGGCAGAGCGACTCGATCCGTCCGAGCCCGGGAGCGGAGCAGCTCACGATGTGACGCTGTTTCGTTTCATGCATCGTGGCGTCCTCACGCCCCCTACTTCCCGAGCGGTGACCTCCGCCGCGCAGGTGCGCCTGATGTATCGGCTCGACCTGTCCTGGCTCTTTCCTCGACTTCACGACGCCGTGCGCGGCTTCGCCTCGATCGACGAGCACACCGGTGGAATCGCCATCGTCGACGTTCCTCGCAACTACGAGCTCCCGATTCGGGTCAGCGTCGAGCGCCCAGAGGGCGCGGAGAAGCTGCTGTGGACGCTCATCGTGAACAAGAATGGGCTCGTGCGCGTCGCCGAGGGAGAGGCTGCGGCCCGCGGCGCGCTCGTTCCGCACCCGGCGAGGGGACACTCCAGCTGATCGGCCCTTCCGATCACGCGGCCTGCGGGGGGCTCCGCCGCTCGGCCCACCAAGGACGGAGCCTCGGCAGTTCGATGCCCTCCGATAGCCGGTCACCCACGACGTCGACTCGCGCGGTTCGACCAGGGAGCGGTTACGTTGGCCGAGTGAGCGTCGAGCGCTGGGCCGAGCACGTTGCGATCCCGACCCCCGGCGTTCCGTCGGAGGCAGCGGTGTGGAGCCTTCGGCGCTTGCTCTTGCCGATCGTGCGCCTCGCGCATCGTCCGACGCTCGAAGGCATCGAGAATCTCCCCGAGACCGGACCGTTCTTGCTCGTCGCGAATCACTCCGGGGCTCTCGCCGTCGCCGAGATCGACACGTTCGCAGCGCTCTGGGCCGATCGGTTCGGTCGCTCGCGGCCGCTCGCGGGCTTCGCGCATCCCTTCGGCTTCGCCGTCTGGCCGCTCACCTTCGTGCACCGGCATCTCGGCACGATCCCCTCCACCTACGGAGCCGCTGCCACGGCGCTCGGATCGGGCGTGCCCATCCTCGTCTTCCCCGGCGGCGACCACGAGGTGACGCGACCGTTCTGGCAAGCGAATCGCGTCGACTTCGGCGGACGCCACGGCTTCGCACGCATCGCGCATCGAGCGTGGGTGCCGATCGTTCCCATGGGGATCCGCGGCAGCCATCTCACGGCGCCCGTTCTCTGGCGGTCCCGGATCCTGCCGTGGCTCCTCGTGTGGCCGCGCGTCGTCGGCGTCAAACGCTGGCCGATCACGCTGCTCGCCGTCCTCGGGAGCATCGCGATCCTCTTCCTCGTGCCCGCTTCGCTCCCGCTCCGGGTGCTCGCGGCGTGGCTCTGGATGGCGACGCCGATCACGCTGCTCCCGTGGTTGCCACTCACGATCCACATCCGGATCGGCGCACCGATCGCGCCGGACGCCCTCTTTGCTTCCCGTGAGCAGGCCACCGACGACGCGCTGGCTCGTGCAGCGAAGGTCGTCGAGAGCGCCGTCCAGGCGCTCGTCCGGCCCTGACACGCGGACGACCGACGCCGCGACGCTCTCAGCGCGAGCGCAGCTTCTCGAGCTCGGCGAGAGCCGCGGCGAGGCGTCGTTCCAGTTCGTCGGCACGCTCCGCTTCGAGCTGGGCCCGAGCGGCTTCGTTCTGGGCGCGCGCGGCTTCGTTTTGGGCGCGCTCGGTCACCTCGTCCACCGCGCGCTCCAAGCGCTTGATGAGCTCCTCCGCCTCCGCCAGCGGCGCGGTCCCGAAGTAGAACCGGACGCGATCCTCTTCGAGCGCCAGGTCGAGCTCCAAGATCGCCGACGCGAACCTTCCTGCCTGCGGCACGATCGGCACGTAGGCACGTGCGTTCGGCTCGGGCAGACGCCAGCCGGCAAGCCGCATCTTGCCCCGGTCGAACGCGAAGTACTCCGGGATCCCGAGGCGCGCGTAGCGCTTCACGTTCGTCTCGAAGTCCTTCGTACGGTCGCCACTGACGTGGACCTCGAGCACGAAGTCGAGGCCTTTGCCCTCGTGGCTCACGACCCACTTCTCGCGCGGGCCGGGCGCGACATCGCGCACCGCGAGGACGTCCGGACAGAACATGGCCTCGCCGGGGTAGTACGTCGCGAGCTCCTTCGAGACGTAGATCTTCTTGCCGATCCGACGGAAGAACTCCTGGAGGGCGCTCACCGGCCCATCCTTCGCCTTCGAATGGCGGTCCCCCTCCGGCGGGTGAAGCTCGAGCGGCACCGACGACGGAAGCGCCGCGACCCACGCGCGTCGCTCGTCATCGCTCATCCGCGCCCAGTCCTCCTCGGAGGGGGCACGCGGATCCGCTGGGTCGACGGCGGGCAGAGCCATTGCAGCGATGATAGCGCCGCGTCCCCCCCGGCGCACGGCGCGCGCTCCCGAGCTACCGAGCAGGCGCGTGGCACACTCGGTCGCTCGGGCACCGCTGTTCGAGGAAGGAGCCGCTCGATCGCGCTGGACGAGCTGGATCGTCGTTCGGCGCGACGCTCCCGAGCTACATACCGGTGCAAAAGTCGGAGCGCTGAGGCCCATTTTGCACCGGTCCTGGGCGTCGGAACGTGCCCGACTGTGCGATTTTCGATCGACACGGCTGGGCTCGTGTGATCGATACGTGTAGATGATCCGTAAACGCGCTGGCCAACGGAGCTTCTCGGACGCCTTCCTCTTCGGCGCCCACATCCCCGATCCGAAGACGCTGCTCGACCCAGTGCTTCGGCAGCTCGACGAGGTTCTCGAGAGCGACGAGCTCGTGGACGAGGTGCTCGACGCGCTTCGGAAGCGCCATCCGCAGAGCGGTCGGCGCGGTCGGCCGGGAACGCCGGCCGAGGTCGCGCTGCGGCTACTCGTGCTCAAGCACTTGCGCCAGTGGAGCTTCGAGGAGCTGCAATGGGAGGTCACCGGGAACGTCGCGTATCGAGCCTTCTGTCGGATCGACAGCGGCAAGGTCCCCGATGCGAAGACGATGATTCGGATCAACCAAGCCGTCGATGAGGCGACACTCCGGCGCGTCTTCGAGCGCGTGGTCGAGCAGGCAAAGCACCGGAAGCTGACTCGGGGACGTCGAATGCGGGTCGACACGACGGTCGTCGAAACGGGCGTTCGGTACCCGCTCGATAGCGGCCTGTGCGAAGACGTCACGCGCGTGGCGTGCCGGGAAATGGAGCGGGTGCGGGCAGCAGGGCTGCCTGTGCCCGACACCTTTCGCAACGTCCGACGCAGCGTCGCCCGACGTCTCTACGAAATCGAGCAGATCGGCCGGCGGCCGACGAGCCGCGAAGCGAAGCTCGAAGCGCTGAAGAGGCCGTACAGACGTTTGCTCCGCGTCACAGCGCGCGTTGTGCGCCAGGCACGCGCAGTCGTGGAGGCGTCGAAGCGACTCCGGAGGACGATCCCCGGCGAGATTGTCCGCAGCCTACGTGTCCTTGAGGGCATCGTGACCAACGGCAAGCAGGTCGTGGCGCAAACGCGGGCGCGCATCCTTCGCGGCGACACGAGGTCGGAGGGCAAGCTCGTCAGCATCTTCGATGCCTCACACGCAGATCATTCGCAAGGGCAAGAAGCACAAGCCCAACGAGTCGTCGATCGATGCTCACAAGAAGTGCTTCGGCTTCGCGCCGGGTCTGCTCTCCGCCGATCGCGGCTTCTACTCGACCGCCAACATCGCCCGCGCTGTGGAGATGGGCGTGCGCCACGTAGTGATTCCGAAGCCCGGTCATCGAAGCGACGCCGTTCGCGAAAAGGAACGCGCGCGCTCGTTCCGCCGCGCACGCGCGTGGCGCGCCGGTGGAGAGGCGCGCATCTCGCGGCTGAAACGAACCTTCGGAATGGCGCGCTCGCGCTATCGCGGCGAAGCCGGCCTCGCGAGATGCGCCTACTGGGCGGCGATCGCGAACAACCTGGTGGCGATCGGGAGGGCGCCGTGAGTCTGGCTCGGGCTCCGGGCCGCACGCCAGCCTCGGTGGTCGGCCGAGCCCGGCATCGGATGCCGGGCGCCGGGACCGGTACCGGCAACCGGCACCGGTAGCCGAGTAACCGCCACCTCGGGCGCCTCGAAGTCGGGCCGAGCGCGGAGCGGCCGGGTTCTTCAGTCCGACTTTTGCACCGGGATGTAGCTAGGCGGTCGACGACCGCAGGCCGATGCCGCGACCGTCCCGGGCAACCGCCGGCGCCTCGTCGTCCACTTCCTCCTCCTCATCGCTCCGACGCCCCCGTGACGCGACAAAGCCGAGCTGGCGAAGGAGGGCGCGCTGGGTGACGGCCACGCGCGCGATCTGGCTCCACTCGAGGTACCAGGCCCAGAGGTCGCTCTCGGCCTTCGCGAGCGCCTCCGTATCCGTGGCGGGTGCCGACGGATTGGCGATCTTGCCAACCGTCTCGAGCAGCGCGCGCGCCTCGTTCATCACGACCGCCGCGAGCCCGCGCAGCTCGAGCTGGCTCTTCGCCGCTGCGCCCTCGGGACCGTAGGCCCCGGCAGCCATCTGGTCGAGGCGCTCGAGCAGCGTGCGAACGCGCACCGTCACGGCCGGCCCCTCCGTCTGCGAGAGGTTCTTGAACACGCGCTCGTGGACCGCGGGGAAGCGCCGCTCAAGCGTCGCCGACGCGATCGGGAACCAGCGATTTTCCCAGGCATCGAGCTTGTCGATGATGCTCTTGTCGCCGCCCCTCACCGGGCTCGCGTCGAACCTCACCTTGCCGACGGCCTGGAGGAGGCCCCAGCCCTCGTCGAGCTCCGCCTCGTTGAACCCGTAGGCCGCCATCGCCGCCGCGATGCGCGAGTTCCGCATCCCCATCAGAAGCGTCAACACACGCGCGGCCTTCGCCCCAGCGACATCTTCGCCATGACCCCCTCCGCGATGTAGTCCGAGAACGCTCGACACCCCCGAGCGCGCCTGCGGAGCACACACCGTATGGCGCCGCTGCGATCCTGTCCACCGCCCGAGCCCCCGATTCTGCGCTCCCGCAGCTCGAGCTCCGCGATCCCCCGCTCCGAAGAGCGCTCCCCGCGCTCGTACGCCGCAACCGCTCGTTCGCAAACGCGATCCCGCAGCCCGGAGGGCCGCTCCGAACGAGCGGGGCGACGTCCGCCGACCAGGGGGCGGACTCCGCGGAGCAGGGGCCGAGCCTGTCGGAGGCTGGGGAGCGCGCGAGCGAGCGGCGCCCTCAGATCGACGGGACGGGGGCGGCATCTCGCGACGCCGCAGCGACGGCGGACGAGCGAGGTCCGCGCCTCCAGCCCCCGCCCTCCGCACGGTCGAGAAGAAGACCCATCACGACTTGGGCGCGCAGTAGTACTGCGGAGGCGAGCTGAAATTGACCGCGATGGTCTCGCCTGGCGGGCATACGAGCTGCTCGAACCCGTCCGGCGACTTGAAGCACACGGGACACGGGGAGGAGCCGCCGAAACACTTCGAGCCGTGGATGCCCAATCCGCTCAGGTCGACACAACCGCGAGTCGCCCCTGGACACTCATGCGTCCACTCCCCATCGACGAATTCGATGACGCACGTGTCTTCGACGAGCGCCGCATTTCGAGGGTCGGGCTCGGACTCGCCGGTAGCCCCGGCGTCCGTGGCTTCATTCGGGTCGTATTTTGCGGCGTCCGGAGTCGTGAGTTGCCCGTTGCTCCGACCCGTTGAGGACTTCGAATCACTGCAGCCAACAGCGAGCAGGACCGCCGCAGCGACACAGCCCGACAGCGCATTCCCTTTGCGGAAACGAGGCATTGTTCAGTACTCCGTTGAGTTGGCGACGATGAATCCCCATGAGCCTGCGGTGAGATTTCGCACCTCCAGTTTGTTCGTGCCATTGCTGGCTGGACCGATGACGTTGCCAATCCAGAACAGTCTCGTATCACCATAGTACGTAAGCACGGCCTGAAGAAGGCCCCCACCACTCGATCCCCCACTCGCATCCACACCGCCGCTGACGTGAAGGTGAACACCGTTGGGCTGAAGGATCGTGTTGTACTGAGGAACGTTGCGCCCGATTAGGGTAATTGCGCTGTAACCATTGCCGAACACCGTCGGCGAATTTGGCGGAAGAATCCCAGTGTTGTCGTACGCGCTCAGCTCGGTCTGGGGACCGCCGTGATAGTCGGCCGCGTTTCCATACCCTGGCCACAACCAGCCCGTCGTGGTGCCCGGCTGGAGTCCGCAGGTAAACTCTATGATTGCGAAGTCGTCAGCTCTTGCAACGACCGAGTTGCCAGTCTGGAAGGCAGCCGGAATCGTAACAGTGTAGCAGCCTGTGGTCGGGGCGTACGAATAGTAGTAGTTGTACGGATCGGCGCTGGTGTCCCGGTAGCGTACCTGCCCGAGCGCCCATGTCGCCCCGATCGCGCGCGAGGTCCATTTGTTTTTCTTACGATCCCAAAAGCAGTGCGCGGCACCGATCGCGGTGTACCGTCCAATCATCGTCGCAGAACAGCCAGCCATGTTGACCTGCGCACTCTTTGGCCACTGTGTTCGCTGAGCTCTCGAAACATAGTAGCGATCGTCGGTCCCGACGATGAGTGATTCGCCGTCGTTCACGTCAAAGTTCGTGAGCGCCAGGGCAGACGAGGGCGCCGACTGAACAAGGCCAAGCGGGTCATCCGGACGGTGTACTATGCCAGCAGCCGGCGGCGCCACGAGGCGGCCCCGCGCCCCCGGCGAAGGGTAGCCCCGCGGCAACCCCGACGCCTGAGCTCGCGCTTCAGCGAAATCGCTGGAGAGCGCAACCTCGCGATACTCTATCCCATCGGCGAGCATGACAGCGCGCAGATCCCCCTCATCGACGATGCCAGGGGCATCATCTCCGGTCGGCACGGGCGGAAAGGATGGAACCTCATCGGATGAACTGATGCGCGCGCGCCGCGCGCGCCAATGGCGCCCTTGAGCGTCGACAACCAGGCGGCCCTCTCCATCCTCCGGCAAGGACTGCGCATCCAGTTTGTCGACGTCCGCAGACGCGACATCTGCAGCTTGCAGCGGCGAGTCAACGGTGACGCTGGAGCGGGAGACGCGTGCATCTCCTTCGCCCAACACCTCGGCTGGCTCTTGAGCCGCAGGCCCGCATGCCGAAGCGAGCAACGCCAGCACTACATAGGCTCCCCTGCCCGTCGCGACCTTGGAGGCAACCATGTGGAGACGTTGGCGGAGGGAATTCTTCGGAAACACCATGCTTGACTCGACGGTAACCTCTTCGTCGAAACCGCTCAAGTCGAGAATATCTCTTGTTGTACAGAGTGCGGTTTTTCTGCGATGACTCTCAAGTAGCGGAAACTACGTAGGCGGCGACGGGCTGAGGCGGTGGATATCTGGGGGACGTGGCCGATCCCCAGCGGCCTTCCGCGCCTTGCGCCCTACCGCTCCGAAATCCCGGTGAGTCCGAAGTCTTGCCAAGATGAGCATCCGTCCGCGGGCAACACGCCGTGATCATTCGTGCGGGTGAAGACCTTGTCGTGAGGTGAGATCGGACCGCGATCTCACCTCATCGCCCGCGCGTTTGCGGCGACACGATGATGCCGCCTCGAATGTCGATCGCGCGAGCGGCCGCGAGTGTCCCGAACGAGAGCTCGCCGTCGACTCTGGAGAAGCTGTGGAAGTCCGTCGAGACTGACCGCGCGATCCGCGCATGACAGGCGCACTCGAGCCGAAGAAGAAGACACTCGAGGAGGGTGCTCGCCGCCATCCTCCGCCGTGACGCGGCGCTGAAGCTCGTGCAGGTTGCCCTTCGAGCTGCTGACGCGTCGCCAAGCTTGGCATCGCGGGTGTTCGCCACCTTGACGGCGAGGAGAAGCTCCACAGCCCGCGAGAAGCGTCGAGCTTGTCGTGTGAAAGGAGCGGAGCACGAGGCTTGGTTTGATCGGTCATGCCCCTGGTCGCGCAGAAGTCGTGACTGCCCCGAGCGCCGGGCCTCTCGTCTCACGAATCGTCGCTGGCGCTGGCGCGACTCGTGCGCGCTTACGCAGGACCGACCGAACCAACCGGCGCGGATCTCTGACCGTGCGCGCGATCGCGGGGCGGTGTCGCGGGCCCTGCCTTCGTCGGCCGGCCAGGACCTGGCGCGAGCGCACGAAGAGCTCGCGCGGGTGCCGACGCCCATGAGGCGCTCGAGCCGACGCGGCCGAGGAGAGGACGTCACGGGACGGTGATCTTGCCCTGCTTGCCAGGGACGTGACAGTTCGCCGAGTCGCAGCTCGCGGCGGCGCCCGCGCCGAGCGCAGTGCTCATGCTCTCGATGCCGGCCGCGCTCCGGACGTGCGTCTTCGAGCCCGCCTTCACCGGAGCGCCGAGCAGCCAGAAGAACCCGTCGGTGTCGCTCTTCACCGGGCCGAGCTTCTCCGCGCCGTTGACGACGACGACGTCGACGTCAACGGCGGGGGACGTTCCTCGGACGACGCGACCGCCGAACGAGAACGCCTTGTCCTTCGCGCTGCCGGCCGCCGTGTGGCACGAGAGGCAGTCGAGCGTGTCCGAGGCCGCGGGACCGCCCTTCGCCGCGTGCGCGGCGCTCATCGTCGTCGTGGGCTTGTTGGCGTTGGCGTCGTAGTCGGCCCCGAAGACGCCGCCTCCAGCGCCGCCCGTCGCCGACTCCTTCGGAAGCGGCTTGCCGAGGATGACACCGGCAGCGCCGAACTGCGGCTCGTCTGGACCGCAGGCCCCGAGGGCTACCGGCAGCAGCAGCGTCACCAGGAGCGAGAGCGCGCGCATCGCTCGAAAGAGAGCACGACGCGTGCCTCCGGGCGAGGGCAGACGGCCCTGCCGGTAGAGCGGGCACCCGCGCGAACTTTTAGCAGCGGCCGTTTTGAGGGTCATGCGTCGCCCGAACCCCCTGTAGTGTAGACCACTGCATGACTGGCGCGCGGATCCACCAGCCGCAAGCCCCCGTCGTGGGCAGGGGGCCCCGCTCAGCGAGGATCCGTCGTCCGGAGCGCTCGCCCGGCATGTGGACCGCTCCGTGCTTTCGCCGCGAGGGGTCTCGCGAGGAGTTGGATGGCATTGGCTGAAGCGGCGCGACGGACCTCCTCGATGACCGAGCTCCGCGCACGCAATCGAAGGGGCGTCGTCCCTCTCCTCGCTGCGCTCCTTGCGCTGCTCTTCGGCGTCGATGCGTACGCGGGCCCTCAGGTCGCCCAGCGGGGCCGTCCCTCACCGGCCCCCACGCCCGCGCCCGCACCCGAGAAGGAGCGCCCCTCACGTGGGTGGTCGAATCCGAAGGCGCTCGAGCTCGCCAAAGAAGGGATCGAAGCAAAGAAGAGCGGTGACCTCACGCGGTGCATCCAGAAGGACCAAGCGTCCCTCGTGCTGGAGGAGCACCCGTACGTGCGCCTGCACCTCTCGAGCTGCCTCGCCGGTCAACGGCGCTTCAAGGACGCCCTCATCGCCGCGCGAGACGCCCTCGCCGCCGGCATCCGGAACCAGGACGAAGACCTCAAGCGAGCGGCCCTCGCGCGCGTGCAGGAGCTGTTACCGAAGCTCGCGAAGGTGACCCTGGCGATCCCGAACAAGACCGCGGGGCTCAGGATCACGCTCACGCCGGCCGTCGGAGCGGGCACGTCGATCCGCCCGAGCCAGCTCAAAGGTCCGATCACGGTCGACCCGGGCGAGTACACGATCGAGGCGGTACGTGAGGAGAAAGGCGATCGCTATCTCTTCAAGGAGAAGTTCACGATCGACGAAGGTGAGGAGAAGGAGATCGAGATCCTCCCGAAGAGGGACCACCTCCCCGACGAGATCGAGGAGTGCCTTCGCAACGCGAAGACGTACAAGGAGCGCCTCAAGTGCATCGAGGAGACGACGACCCGTCCCAACGTCCGCGTCGGGCTCGAGATGAGCGCCTACACCGACTCGACCGCCGTCCATGTCCTCACGCCGGCGATCAACGCTTCGGTCGTGTCGCCGACGGGAGGGTGGAACGTCGGCGGCTCGTACCTGCTCGACATGGTGACGGCCGCGTCGCCGGACCTCGTATCGACCGCATCGCGCTCGTTCCGCGAGCAGCGTCACGCGGCGTCTCTCGCCGGCGGCTACAAGTTCTCCTTCGCGCAGGTCGGCGTGAACGGCAACGTGTCGAGCGAGCCGGACTATCTCTCGCGCACGCTCGGCGGCTCGCTCAGCACCGAGCTCAACGACAAACTGATCACGCCGCGCGTCGGCTACAACTACTCGTGGGACACGATCGGCTACCGCAACACGCCGTTCGATCAGTTCAGCCGCGCGTTGACCACGCACGCGATCGAGGCGGGCGTGACGTTCGTCCTGTCGCCGACGACGCTCCTCGTGACCGGCATCTCGATGAGCTTCGAGCGCGGTGAGAACTCGAAGCTCTATCGCTTCATCCCGATGTTCCCCGCCGACATCGCCGATCGCATCCCGGCCGGCGCGACCGTCGCGCTCGTCAACGAGCAGCGCCTCAGCGTCCGCCCGCGCGAATTCGTCCCACAGCAACGCGACCGCTTCGCGATCGGCGCGCGCGTGAACCATCGCTTCGCGAGCGGGACGCTTCGCATCGAAGAGCGCATCTACACGGACAACTGGGGGATCAAGGCGTCCACCACCGACGGCCGCTATCTCCACGACCTCGGCGAGAACCTCCGCGTCTGGCCGCACCTCCGTCTCCACGCGCAGTCGGGCGCGAGCTTCTACCAGCTCGCCTACACGGCGGCCGTCGACCAGCAAGGCACACCGGTCGAGATCCCGCGCTACCGGACCAGCGACCGCGAGGCCTCGCCGATGGTGGCGGTCACCGCGGGCGGCGGCGCTCGCATCGCGCTCACGAGCGAGAAGGCAACGACCCAGTACGCGATCGTCGTGTCCGGGGACGTCATGTACAATCGCTACCTCGCGTCCCTCTTCATCCTGAGCCGTACCGCCGTCTGGGGCACGATCGGCTTCGATGCGGAGTTCTGAGCCATGAAGTCCCGGCACCAGAACCGACGAAACACGTTGCGCTCGCTGACGGCCCTCGCCTTCGTCGCGACCGTCGTCGTTGCGTCGGGCCTCGGCGGATGCACCGATCCCGTGCGTGATGCCGAGATCGAGGCGCTCGGCCCCGAGGAGCCCGGCGTGACGCCCAACGCGGAGCACCGCCCCGGCCAGCCCTGCCTCCACTGCCACACGAAGGGCGGGCCCGCGTCGAACAAGCCCTTCGCGATCGCGGGCACGATCTACGAGACCGACCAGCCCGGCTCCAAAGGCGCCGACGGGATCACGGTCCAGTTCGTCGACTCGGCCGGCGGGGCGCCGCGGGAGTCACCGCAAACCGGGCCTTCCGGCAACTTCTACGTCCCGCTCCAGGACTGGCCCGACCTCCGGTACCCGGTCCGCGTCGGCCTCTACGAAGATCCGAACGGCCCGCCGACCGTGATCATGAAGAGCCTCATCAATCGGGAAGGCTCGTGCAATTTCTGTCATCGACCGAACCTCTCGGACATGACGGACGACGAGATCGACGACAGCCGCAGCTCCGCCGGTCAGATCTTCATGAGGTCGGGCGGATGATGATCGCACGCTCGAAGCTCCACTCGTTCCTCGTGGCGCTCGCGACGTCGGTCGTCATCGCGGCGGCGGCCTCGTGCAGTCTGCCGACCGAATCGGGAGAGTTCGGAGATCTGCCCGATCGCGCGTCCTTCGTCGACAACAAGGTCTCCTTGTTCATGGAGGTCCGCTGTGGCGGCCTCGATTGCCATGGTCAGGACGGCCGCCCGCTCCGGATCTACGGCCAGACCGGGCTGCGCCTGAAGGCGAAGGCGGACGGCTCACGCGACAACTCGCCCACCACCGACGAAGAGCGGACGGAGAACTACCGATCCGTCGTCGGGCTCGAGCCCGAAGCACTGGCGGAGTGCTTCGAGTCGAAGGGCGAGATCATCGACACGTTCCAGCTGCTCAAGAAGCCTCTCGGAATCGAGAACGGCGGCATCCGCCACAAGGGAGGCCCCGTCCTGCGCGCCACGCAGTCGGACCCGGGATGGCAATGCCTCTACGGCTGGGTCAGCGACAACGTCGACGCCGCCCAATGCGAGCAGGCCGCCAAGATCATGCCGTGAGCCGGCGACCGGGTCCGGGATGGAGTAGCCTCGCGCGGCTGTATCATTGGCCCGGGGTTCCGCCCACCGTGGGACGAAAGGTGAAGTGTCGAAGGTTGGTATGGAGATCACGCAACGTTCGTCGAACAGCACCGCGCGCGCCATGCTGGCTGCTGCCCTCTTCGCGCCGGCCTTCGCATGTGGCCAGGAGTCGAACACACCTCCCGAGGATGCCGGCCCGGTCGTGGGCAAGCGGTAGCTCTGGTCTCGTCGGCCACGGGGTCATGCCCTGAGCTCGCGCGGTGCCTTCCGCGCGTGAGACGATCTCACTCACGGAAGCGCTGAGGATGCCATCACACGTCGCCGGGGAGGTCGAGCGCCCCTTCGAAGATCTCGTCGACGACCAGGATCGTTCCAGTCGTGAGCTCGAGCCGGCCTCCTGCGCCCACGACGCGATAGCGCCACGATCCGTCCGCCTCACGAGCGAAGTGCTCGAGCCGCGCGAGGCGCTGCGAAACGAGCACGTAGTCGGAGAGTGACGGGATGCTGCGATAGTCCTCCCACTTGTCCCCCCGGTCATGCGGCTCGGTGCTCTTCGAGAGCACCTCGACGACGACTCGCGGATTGTCGATCACGTCCGCCGTGCCGTCATGCAGCTGGACCGGACCGCAGACCACAGTGCCATCGGGGTAGACGAAGTTGCCCGAAGCGGGAATGAAGACCTTCTGATCCGAAGAGAATGCCCCGCAAGGGCCGCCCTGAAGCGCGGCGTCGAGGCGAGCGAGGATCCGCACGCAAAGCCGATTGTGGCGCGGGCTCCCGCCCGCCATCGCGTAGACTTCACCGTGAAGGAGCTGATGCTTCTCGCGCTGCGTACGCTCCCACTCGAGGTACTCGGCCGGGGTCATCCTCGAGAGAGGTGCAGTCGAAACGCCCATGCTCGGAAAGTAGCACGGGCGATGAAGCACGCCGGCAGGGCTTCGTCTCGGCGATCTCGTGACGGCGCCGCGGCGCGGGCCATACGAAGTGCAAGCACCTGCACGACGTCGCGTGGCGCCGTCGCAGGTTCGATGAGCTCGCTCGAGCGTAACGTCGCGGGACGCAGGGGAAGCCCGCGCTTCATCGTCGACTACCTCCTCCGGTGGACTTCGCCTTCGCGCGGCCCTTGAGGAGCATCTCCGGGTCCCGCTCGAGGTCGTCAGCGAGGGTGCGGATGCTCTCGGCCGTCTCCCGGATCGCACGCAGCGCCTGGTCGAGCTCCCGGGCCGTCCGGCCCGCTCCGTCGATGCGAGCGAGCACGCCGTTCATCGTCGCGACCGCCTTCGAGACGTCATCGAGCGTCTTCGAGGTCTTCTCGGGCAGCGCCGCGCGATCGAAGCGACGGAGCGTTTGGCCGAGGGCCGCGAGGGCCTGGTTGGCCTCGGTGAGCGTCGACGCGGCCTTGTTCGCCACATCGTCCTTCTCGAGCTGCGCGACCACCCGATCGATACGGCTCGTCACCGCAACGATGGCATCGACGAGCTCGGGGAGCTTGTCCATCGCCTTGATGGAGGTGTCCTCGAGCGTCTTCATCATGCTGGCCGTCGCCGGGATGTGCCTCTCTGCCTCCGCGAATGGCAGCTGCGGAGGCGGATTCTCCTTCGGATCGAAGAAGTCGATCGCGACGAACTTCCCGCCGGCGATGCCTTCCGATGCCAGCTGCGCGCGCAGGTCGGGTGGGACGTCGAAGCGCCCCTTCGAGGCTCCGGTGCCGAAGCCCATCTGCGGGAGAGCGTCGAGGTTGATCTGCTCCGTGACGTCGACGTGGCGGTGGTCGGGCGCGATCGCGATCGCCGAGACCGCGCCGACGGTCACGCCACGGAACATCACCGGCGCGTCGACCTGCAGCCCCTGCACCGACTCGTTGAAGTACGTGTGGTAGTCCACCGTCTTCTTCTCGATTCGCGGAGCCGCGAGGACGATGCCAATGGCGATCGCGGCGACGACGGCGAGGATGACGAAGAGCCCGATCTTGAAGTGATTGGCAGGCGTAGCCATGCGGGCCTCTCAACCGCTGCTCCCTCGGCGCGGCCGCCGGTCGAAAAATTCGGACACGCGGGGGTCGTCGCTCTCTGCGAGCTCGTGTGGGGCGCCGGTCGCGATGATCCCCTTCGACTCCCGGTCGAGCATGATGGAGCGGTGGACGATCCTGAAGATCGTCTCGAGCTCGTGCGTGACGACGACGACCGTGAGGCCGAGCGACTCATTGAGCGTAACGATCAGGTCCTCGATCTCGGAGGCCGTGATCGGATCGAGGTCGGCGCTCGGCTCGTCGAGGAACACGAGCTTCGGCTCGAGCGCGAGCGAGCGGGCGATGGCCGCACGTTGCCTCATCCCGCCGGAGAGCTCGCTCGGAAACTTGTCGTACGCCCCGCCGAGCCCGACGAGGCGGAGCCTCGCCTTCGCGATGGCGGTGATGGCGTCGGGAGGGAGGTCCGTCCACTCCTCGAGTGGCAGCTCGACGTTCTCGCCGACCGTGAAGCTGCCGAAGAGCGCACCGCCCTGGTACATGATGCCGAAGGGAGGGAGCCCCGCATCGAGGTCGATGTTGCGTCGGCCGGCGACGAGGACCTCCCCCACTTCGATCGGCTCGAGGCCAACGATGTAGCGGAGCAACGTCGACTTGCCGCAGCCGCTCGGTCCGAGGATGGCGAAGATCTCGCCGCGCCGCACATCGAAGGTCACGTCCTTCAGGAGGACGACATCCCCCCAGCCGACTGTCAGCTCCTTCACCCGGATGATCGGGGTAGCGTCCTGACGGTCCTCTCCGCTTGCGCCTGCGCCGGTGCTCGGCTCGCGCGTGCCCTCGCCGATGGAGGTCGCTTCCGTCATGTCAGCGCCCGAACTCCTGGAGGATGATGGTGAAGATCGCATCGAGCACCACGAGCGCGAAGAGGGACATCACGACCGTCGAGGTCGTTCGCTTGCCGACGCCCTCCGCGCCACCGGACACGGAAAAGCCCTGCTGGCAGGCGATCAAGGCGATCGCGATCGCGAACACGACGCTCTTGATGACCCCTTGTCCCACGTCCCAAAGACCGACGGCCTCTCTCGTCTCGATGAAGTAGCCCTTCACACTGAGGCCGAGGCTGGCCACCCCGGCGCAGAGCCCACCGAGCACGCCGACGACGTCCGCTACGAGCGTGAGCGCAGGAACGATCAGGACGAGTGCGAGCACGCGCGGGACGACGAGCCAGGCGAAGGGGCGGAGGCCGAACGTGCGCAGCGCGTCGAGCTCCCCGGAGATCTTCATCGAGCCGATCTCCGCCGCGAACGCGGCTCCCGATCGTCCGCAGACGATGATCGCGGTCATGAGCGGCGCGAGCTCGCGCGTCACCGTGAGGCCGACGAGGTCGGCGATGTAGAGGGCCGCGCCGAACACGGCGAGCTCCCCCGAGGCCTGGCTCGAGGCCTGGTAGGCCATGACGAAGCCGACGAGGAAGTTGATGACCACGACGATCGGCACGGCGTCGGCGCCCGCTCGCTCGACGAGCGGCGGGACCTCCTTCAGGTGGCCCTTGCGCGGGCTTCGCGCGAGCGCCAGCCCGGAGACGACGAGCTCTCCAAGGAAGGCGATGACGCCCTCCAGACCTTCGCCCATCCTGACGGTAGCGCGACCGACCTGCGCGATCGCGCTCTCGGGCTCGCGCTTCTTCCGCTTCTCCGGCGGGGCCTCGACGCCGTACAGCTCGACGAGCGACCTGAGATGCGAGGGAGTGCCCTGGATGTCGGTGCGCACACCGCGCGCAGCGAGCTCCGTCCGCAGAGCCACGATGAGCGCCATCACGGCTCCGTCGATCGCATGCGTCCCCGAAAGGTCGACCGTGAGACTCCCGCCCCTCGCGCCCTCGGTCGAGCGGTGTAGCTCTCGCCAGATCGCCGGCGCCTCGTCCATGCGAAAGTCGCCCGTCAGATGAAGAGCCCCCTCGCTCAGGGCGACGGCGAAGGCCGGCCCGTCCGCGGTGTCGAGGGTCGTCGCACCAGAGCCCACGGTCCCAAGCACACCTCGGGCCGTGCCCGCGCGGCGGCTCGACGATCGCGGGCGGGCGCCACGTCGCTGCGGGCGCTCCGGGGAAAGAAGACCGACGCAACGGATGTAGGTGGACGCACGCGCCCGAAGGTCGGCGAGCCCGCGAGGTCCTCGAACAAGACGATCCCACTTGGAGGCCTCGCCGCATCTACGTGGGCCAGGAGTGCGCCGGGCCGAAACGCCAAAAACAGGCGAGCATCGCGGCAGACATCGCCGGGCCTCCTCGGCGGGCTCGCATCGGACGGGAGCGACGCACCGGACGGTGCCTCCCGCAACATCGCTCGCGAATCTCTCGAGAAAAGCTGAGCCGGCCGGGGTATGCTTTTGCGAGATGATGGCTCTGGACCGCTCGCCGATTCGCGTCGTGGGGCGCTATGCGCTCTACAACGAAATCGCTGCCGGCGGCATGGCCACCATTCACCTCGGTCGGCTGCTCGGCCCGGTCGGCTTCGCGCGCACGGTCGCGGTGAAGCGCCTGCATCCGCAGTTCGCGAAGGATCCCGAGTTCGTCTCGATGTTCCTCGACGAAGCGCGGCTCGCGGCGCGAGTGCAACACCCGAACGTCGTCGCCACGATCGACGTCGTCGCGACGGACGGCGAGCTGTTCCTCATCATGGACTACGTCCGTGGTGAGTCGCTCTCGAAGATCCTCCGCACGATTCGCAAGCAGGACAAGCGGGTCCCCCCGCGCATCGCGGCGGCGATCATGTGCGGGTTCTTGCACGGTCTCCACTCTGCCCACGAGGCGAAGAACGAGCGCGGTGAGCCGCTCGGCCTCGTGCATCGTGACGTCTCTCCTCAGAACGTGCTCGTCGGCTCCGACGGCATCGCCCGCGTGCTCGACTTCGGCATCGCGAAGGCCCAGGGCCGGATCCAGGTCACGCGCGACGGACAGATCAAGGGCAAGCTCGCTTACATGCCGCCGGAGCAGCTCTCCGGACGAGACCTCTCTCGCGCGGTCGACATCTACGCGTCGGCGGTCGTCATGTGGGAGACGCTCACGGCCGAGCGGCTCTTCAAGGGCGAGACCGAAGGCGAGACGCTCGCGAAGATCCTCCGCGAGCCCGTCGTGCCCCCGAGCGCGGTCGTTCCGGATCTGCCGAGAGGATTCGACGCGCCGCTGCTCCGGGCACTGAATCGCGATGCCTCCAAGCGGCATGCGACCGCGAAGGAGCTCGCGCTCGACCTCGAGCGCTGCTGCGGTATCGCGAGCCCGACCGAGGTCGGCGAGTGGGTCGAAGACGTCGTCGGTCACATCCTCAACGCACGTGAGGAGCAGATCGCCGAGATCGAGAGCAACTCGGTCGGCATGAACATCCCCTCCCGTCTCTCGGAGGAGAGCGACTCGGAGATGTCTCTCCCGAGCTCACGCGCGATCCTCGCCGCGACCGGCGGCTCGCCGACCGACACGCTGCCGATGGGATCCGGGCCGCCGATCTCCGGACATCAGAGCAGGCGGCTCGGACCGCCGACGCCGACGGCCCCGATGGCGCCCCAACCGCTGACGTCGCAGGGCGCGCGCTCGTTCAACCAGGACGAGTACACGGGCTCGAAGTCTCGTAGCGGCCTCACCGGCATGCTCACTGGGACGATGCTGGCCCTCCCGGTCGACCGGAAGCTCCCGATCCTCGCATCGATCGGAGGCATCATCGTTCTGCTCGTCGTCGTGGGCGTGGTGGTGGCGGGGAAGTTCTCGAGCGACGCCGACGCGAAGGTCACGCCCGTCGGAAGCGGCTCGGTGGCATCCGCGACCGCTGCCGGCAGCACAACCCCGCCTCCCCCGCTCAACACCGATCGCGTGATCCCCGATCCTCCGCCGCCAGAGGAGACGGACGAGCCGGAGCCGGAGCCCGCGCCGAAGCCGTCGGCCACCACACCTCCTCCGGTTGCGAAGCCGACCGCCACGGCGAAGCCCACGGCCACGGCGCCCAAGCCGACCGCGACGGCTGCACCGCCGCCGAAGAAGAATTGCGACCCGCCGTACACGATCGATGCGACGGGGCGGAAGAAGTACAAGCTCGAGTGCATGTGAGCGGCAAGGACTGCGGGTAGCGGCCACGGTGCGGCCTTGGTAATGCCGCACTCATGAATCGCGCTCCTCGGCTGCTCCTCCTCGGCGCGGTGACGCTCCCCGTCCCGCTCGTCGCTTGTGGTCCTTCGGGTGAGGCCGCGCACGTTCCGCCGGTCACCGCGGCGGCCGCCAAGCCGGCCGCAACGAGCCCCGCCGCCACCGTGGCCAAGGCAACGGGCTACGCGGGTCATGGCTCCGATAGCGTGCCGCCCGAGATCATCGCCAAGTTCGCTCCGACGCCGCTGCCCTCGGACGTGAGTCGGCGCATCCAGTCGATGCTCGACGTGCGTGCGCCAATCGGCAGCCGGATCTCGCCCGACGGCAAGACGCTCTACTTCGCGTGGAACGTCACCGGTACCCTCCAGATCTGGCGGACCGACGGACCGAACAAGTTCCCGGTCCAGGTCACGGGTGGAGAAGACGTGACCCGGCTCGCGGAGATCACGCCCGACGGCAAGTGGCTGGTCGTGATGCGCGATCGCAAGGGCGAGGAGAACCCCGGCCTCTATCTCGCCTCCACGACCGCCCCCTCCGGCGCAGCCCTCGAGCAGATCCAGCACCTGCCGAAGGTGCAGACACAGCTCCAGTTCGTCTCCGAAGACGGCAAGTGGATCTACTTCCGCGCGAACGACAAGAAGACCGACTCGTACGGCATCTACCGGTACGAGATCGCGACGCGAAAGAAGGAGCTCGTCTTCGGTGAGGACGGCCTGTGGTGGGTGGCCGATCAGCTCGTCGACAAGGGAAACAGGAAGCTCCTCCTCGGGAAGGCGACCGGCGCGCTCACCGCGGAGTACTGGGAGTGGGACGAGGCTCAGAAGAAGCTCTCGCCGCTCCTCGGCCAGGGCGAGAGAGAGCAGTACCAGGTGGCGTATTCGGCCACGCCGGGCGAGCTGATCGTGTCGACGCCGAAGTTCGGCGACTTCCGCCGCCTCTACCGCGCGAAGCCGAAGGGCAAGGCGCTCGAGAGCGCGGATGTCACCGCGATCAGCCCCGACGCCAAGCACGACGTCGCCGGCTTCCACCTCGACCAACCGCGCAAGGTCCTCTACTACACGACGAACGAGAGCGGATACACGCGCCTCCACGCGCTCGACGGCAAGAGCTACGCAGAGAAGAAGCTGCCCGAGATCGCCACCACGCCCGGCGTGAAGGAGGACCACGTGACGACGAGCGGATCGTCGTGGGACGGGCGCTACGTGCTCGTCAACGCGGCGGCGGCGCGCCATGCGACGACGTCGTTCGTCCTCGACTGGAAGACCCAGAAGCTCACGCAGTGGGTCACGCCGAGCACGCCCGAGGTCGACACCTCCAAGTTCACCGTCCCCACGCTCGAGAGCTATACCGCGCGTGACGGCACGAAGATCCCGATGTTCGTGCGCCGGCCGGAGTCGTGTGTCCGGGCCGCAGCGCAGGGCGGAGAGCCCTGCCCCGTGGTGGTGCACTTCCACGGAGGCCCCGAGAGCCAGTCGCTCCCGGGCTTCAGCACCTACGGCCAGATCTTCGTCGACGCCGGGTTCATCTGGATCGATCCGAACGTGCGCGGCAGCAACGGCTACGGCAAGCAGTGGCTCGCGGCGGACGACGGCCCGAAGCGCCTCTCCGTGATCACCGACATCGAGGACGCGGCGAAGCACGTCCGCAGCGCGTTCGCCGTCGCGGGCAAGGCTCCCAAGGTCGGCGTGATGGGCGGAAGCTACGGCGGCTATTCGACCCTCGTCGCGATGACGAAGTTCGCCGGAGCGTTCGACGCCGGCGTCGCCAACGTCGGGATGTCGAACCTCCTCACGTTCCTCCTCAACACCGCTCCCTACCGCCGCGCGCTCCGCATCAGCGAATACGGCGATCCTGAGAAGGACAAGGAGGCGCTCGTCGAGCTGTCACCGATCACGCACATCGACAAGCTGAACGCACCGCTGCTCCTCATCCAGGGCGCGAGCGATCCGCGCGTCCCCGTCGGCGAGGCGATCCAGATGCATGCAGCGCTCGAGAAGAAGGGCGCGACGACGAAGATGATCGTCTTCCCCGACGAAGGGCACGGCACGCAGAAGCGCGAGAACAAGGTCCTCGAGATCGGGCACACGCTCGATTGGTTCGAGACGCATCTGAAGGGCAAGAAGCACTGAGCTTCGCCCCGCGCCTACCTGCCTTCGCTCGTGCGGAGGCAGGAGGCGGCGCGCTATACTCGCCTCGTGCGAAGGCTTCTCACTCTCTTCATCCTCGGCTCGGGTGTCTTGCTCGCTTGCGGAGGAAACGACCTCGGCGCGAGCGACACGACCTCGGCGAAGTCCGGCGGAGGGCGGGCGCTCTCCTCGAGCCCGCGCCAGGGGGTCGCGACCTTCTACGACGCCGACGGCTCCGGTAACTGCAGCTTCGACGCGAGCCCCGGGGATCTCGACGTTACCGCCATGGCCATGCCGGAATACGACGCCAGCGCGTCCTGCGGCGGGTGCCTGCTCGTGAAGGGCCCCAAGGGCGAGGTCACCGTGCGCGTCACCGACAGCTGCCCGGGCTGCGAGGGGAGCGGCATCAATCTCGATCTCAGCGCGCAAGCGTTCGCGAAGATCGCCGACCCGAAGGAAGGGCGCATCGACGTCACCTACCAGGCCGTCGCCTGCGCCACGGCCGGGAACGTCGCCTACCACTTCAAGGACGGGAGCTCGAAGTACTGGACCGCGATCCAGATCCGGAACCACCGGGTCCCCGTCGCCAAGGTCGAGTACAAGAAGGGCGACGCCTGGGTCGCGATGAAGCGTGCGGACTACAACTACTTCATCGAGGCGAGCGGCGTCGGCGATCAGCCGAACGGCCTCTCGCTCCGCGTCACGGCGACCGACGGGCAGGTCGTCGAGGACACGCTCGCGGGCGGCGTCCAGGCGGAGCAGACCGTCAGCGGGACGAAGCAGTTCCAGTAGAGCGGCTCCTCGACGGCTCTAGCCCGGAAGGCGCTCCTCGGCGCGCACCTCGACGATGGCGCGGCTCACCTCGTCGAGCGACTCGCCCATCGACTCCACGTTCTTGAGCGCGGAGTCGTCGAGGCCGATGCGCGCGGCGCTGACGGCATCGACGGCGGTATACGCGCGCGCGAGCACGCTCACGTGCTCGGCGATGCGCTGGTCGACCATCCCGAGGACCGCATCTGCGGCCGAAGGCGCGCCGGGCGGCGCCGAGGTCGAGGCGGGCGCGTCCGCGCTCGCCGCCGGCGGCGTGATCTGCTCGGCGATCCGGAGAAGGGCCTGCGGGCGCGTTCGCTCGAGGCGGACGCGGGCCTCGGCGAGCCGGAGCAACGACTGCCACGTCGTCTTCACGCGCGCAGCGGTGGCGCGATCGAGCGGGACCTCGTGTGCGTTGCGCCGGAGCTCGGCGCCGTCCTGGAGCGAGCGCTTCGTGCCGAGCTCGCCGACGAGCGCCGCGGCCTGATCGAGCGCGTGCGCGACGGGGTCGTCAGCCTCCACGAGCAGCGGCAGCGACGCGAGCACCGCGGCCACCACCGCTGCCACGACGAAGACCGGCAGTGACGCCGTCGTGTATGCGTTCGATAGCGCCCCAGCAAATCCTCCGCCGACGAGGGCAACGAGAACGTGCACCGCCTGCGCCGTGCGCGACCTCACGCGCGTCGTCCGCTCCGCGAACGCGGCAGCGACGAGCACCGCACCGGCGGCGGTCGGAGAGACGGACCCTAGCACGCCGCTCCCGAACGCACCGAGCGCGCCGCCGCCGATCGCGAGCGACTGGATCGACCCGCTCGCGAAGATCGCGAGCAGCACACCGAACCACACGAGCGCGAGCGACGCCCCGACCGGGCCGAAGCGGTTCGCGAGCGGCGCGAACGCGAAGAGGGAGGCGGCAGCGACGACGAACGCGATCTTCTTCATGTCAGAAGCTCGAGGCGCGGTTGAGGTTGCCGAGGTCCTTCGCGGCGGCGGACTTGGCGACCGCCTTCCCCTCCGCGCTCTGGGGCCGGACCGAGCTGAAGCCCTTCATCTGCGCCGAGTACGCGTTCATCTGCGCCGTTAGCGCCGGGGCCGCCGCAGGAGGCGCCGCGGCGAGCGCCGAGCCGAGCGCGGCCTCGTTCTCTGCGGTGAGACGTGTCGCGGTCGATACGTCGCCGCGCGCGTAGGCACTGGCAGCCTCGAGCTGACGCTTCGACGCGATGACGCTCATCGCGCTCGCGAAGACCGCTCCGTCGCGACCACGTTCGACCTCGGACGCGTCGTACGAAGTCGTGAGGGAGAGCGTCGGCACCGAGGAGACACGAGTGCCCAAGCCGCCGACCTTCTTCCACGATGTGCTCGCGCGGAGATCGGAGCTCCCGGGCGCGCCGTCCACCGTGAGCTCGAGGATCACGCGGCGCTCGTCGCCCGCGAAGAGCGAGCCGAGGCGGAGCTCGACGCCATTCCCGTCGAAGGTCGCGTCCGCGCCCGTCGCCGAGACGAAGCGGGTCCCGCTCGGGAGCTGGATGTAGACCCGAGCGTCCTCGATCGTCGTCATCGCGGTCTCTTCGAGCTCGCGCTTCAGGAAGCCGGCGAGGCTGCCGCCGTCCTTGATGAACGCGAAGTTGCCGTGGCCGCTCTGCGCGACCGCGCCCATGTAGCTCTCGTCGAAGTCGAGTCCGATGCCGAGCGACGACACCGTGATCCCGCTCGAGAAGCTGCTGCGAGCGAGTGACTCCGCCTGCGCGCGCGTCGAGTCGAGCCCATCGCTCACGAGCACGATCCTGCGGACGCGTCCCTTCGTAGCCTCGTCGAGCGAGCGCAGCCCATGCGAGAGGCCACTCGGGATGTTCGTCCCTCCGCCGGTCGAGAGCTCGCGGATGCGCGCGCTGAGCGAGCTCCGAACGCTGCCGACCCGCACGAGCGACTGGATCTGCTCGCTCGTGTCCGAATAGCGGATGACCGCGATCTCGTCCTCGTCGCGCATGTCCGAGATGAGGCGCAACACCGAGCGCTTCGCGTCCTCGATCTTCTCGCCGCTCATCGAGCCCGACGTGTCGAGCACGACCACGAGTGAAATGGGGGCGCGGACCACAGCCCGCTCGGAGGCGTCGGCGACGAGCCTCAGCTCGGCGAAGACGGGCGTCGTCTGATGGGCGAGGACCTTCTTGTGGCTGAGCGCGAGGACACCACGCGCACCTTCGCCGCCGAAGGCCACCGCATTCTTGCCGTCCGCCGTGAGCGGAACCCGGATCGAATCGGTGAGGAGGGCCGACGACGTCGGCGCCTTGTAGAGAACGAGCCCACCGGTCGCGAGGACGACGGCGGAGAGCGCAAACGCGCGCCGGAGCTTTTCGGACCGGAACCAGAGCGACGGTGAACCCCGCATGTCGCCCTCAGACGGACGGGATCGGAATTTGGTTTCCGGGCGCGCGAACAAAATCGCCCCGGCCCTGGTCGACGCGGCGCGCCACCTCCGCCCGACCGCTTCAGACGCCCGAGCTCACGTGCTCTCGTCGATCGGCCGCCGCGGCATCCCGGCGCGGACGATCAGGGCTTCGTGGGCGCGATGGTCGTCATGCCGGCCCCGAACCACGCGACCACGCCGGCGTCCTCGGTGAGCGTCATGAGCGTCGTCCCCGCCCCCGTCGACATGTCGATCTCGATGATGTTGCCGCTCTCGTTGAAGCCGTAAGCCGTGCCGGCCCACTGCGCGAGCCCGTAGAGGCTCTTCTGCCCGATGTCGCCGACGATGGTCTTGATGGTGCCGGTCTTGGGGTCGACCTCGGCGAGGAAGTCGTTCGGCGCGGGGTCCGAGATCTTCCTCACCGTGAGGTAGGCCTTGTTGCCGTTGCGGATCGTCGAGATGAGATCGCCGGAGGACTTGTACTTGACCGCCGCTCCAGGAGGGTTGAGGTCGCCGACCTTCGTCATCGTGCCGGTCCCGAGATCGATCTGGACGTAGAACGTCGCCTCGTTGACGGCGTCGGGGTCAAACTGATAGCCGACGAGCACCTCCTTCGTGTCGTCGACCGTGCCCATCGGAACGAAGGAGAGCGAGTTCGGGTATTGCGCAGCCGAATCCTCCTTCACGTAGCTGCACCTCGCGTCGACCGGATCGATCCTGAGAAAGCCGTCGTCGCTCGTGCCATACATCACGCTGTCGCGATCGAGGGCGATGTCGAGGAGGCGGTCTCCCGGCTTGAGGCAGCTCAGGTCGCCGATCTTCGTCAGGGTCTCGGCCAGCGGATCGAAGAGGTAGAGCGTCTTCGCGGTGTGCGCGTAGACACGCCCCGGCGGCTTACCTCCGTCGGCGAGCGGCGGGTCTTCCTCGGTCTGGGGCGGGTCCTCTCGCCGCTTCTTACCGGCGTCCTTCTTCGTGTCCGTGTCGTCGTCACGGTAGTCGAACGGGATCTTGCTCTTCGGCTCCGGCGAGAAGCACGCGATCAACGCGGCGGCCGAGAGAGAGACTCCAGTTCCAAGCGCGAAGAAGAGTGCGAAGCGACGGCGCATAGCTGTTCCATCGAAGATACGCGACGACGTGCCACGCGGCCAGGTCGGGGCCGGCGGCAACGGGCCGATCCCCCCCTCTTCGTGGGAGCGCCGCCTGAAAAGTCGGGTATGGTCGCCGCCATGGCGGACCTACAAATCGAGGAAATCAAGGCGGGCGACGGTCAGGAAGCGAAGGCCGGCGATCGCGTCACGGTGCACTACGTCGGCACCCTCACCGACGGAAAGAAGTTCGATAGCTCCCGGGATCGCGGCCAGGGCTTCACGTTCGCGCTCGGCGCGGGACAGGTGATCAAGGGCTGGGACCTCGGCGTTGCCGGGATGAAGATCGGCGGCATGCGGAAGCTGACGATCCCCTCGGATCTCGCCTACGGCGCGCGCGGCTTCCCGCCGGTCATCCCGCCGAACTCGACGCTCGTCTTCGAGGTCGAGCTGCTGAAGATCGGCTGATCGATCAGAGCGCGGGGCTCACGGCCACGACGTCCGTACGGTCGTCGTGGCCGGGCACGCTCACGATCACGCGACGGGTGCACGCCTCGAGCATCTCCGCCGCCGTCGGCTCGTCGATCCAGTCGAGGTGAGCGTGCAGATCGCCGCCCAGTACCTCCACGTCCTGATGCAGCCAGTAATGCCGGCCGGCACGTGCGAGGAAGAGCGTCGGGCCCGTGTCGTCGTCGACCGAGGTGATCTGATGCTCGCCGGGAGCCGCGAGCCAGCACGCGAACGTGCGACCGCGCGTGGCGCCGACGAGGCGCGCGTTGTCACGGATCTCCATCGTGACCTCCGCACCGACCGAGGCAGGTCGTACGATGCAGACCCGCGCGGCAGCGCTGGGAAGCGCGCCGAGCTCGGCGTCGATCGCGCGGTGCGCGGACTCGACGGAGTGCGTAGACGCACACGCGACGGGCGCCATCACTAGAAGCACTGCCACGAGCCCCGCAAACGCGCGCTCTCCCCCGCTCGTCATCCTGATCTTGTCAGGCGTACGTCATCAGCTGTCAAGCGCACGAGCCGCGGCAGCGAGGCATCGCGCGCTTCGACTCGCCGCTCACACGTTCACGGAAGAGCGACGCGATAGATCGCGGTCCCGTGCGAGAAGTACAAAAACCCGGTGTCGCGCACGAGCCGCATGGGGACGGTGCTCGCTCCGAGCGTCACGTATGCGGTGGTCGGTCCGGCGCCGGTGATCGGCGCGTAGCTCAACTTCCCCGTCGCGGTCTCGGTCCAGTAGACGTTCACGGCGTCTGCCGCGAGCCCGTCGGCCGCGCTGGCCGCCGACGCCAGCTGCTTGGGCGTCCCCCCACCGAGGCCACCACGCTGGATCGTCTTCGTGCCGCTGTTGCTCCAGTACAGGTTGGTGCCGTCGACTCGGAGCAGATTCGGCGTCGCCTGATTCGTCACGTACGAGGAGGAGCTCCCGCCGGTGAGTGCGGTCCGGAGAATCAGGCCGTTGTCCGGATCGCAGAAGTAGACGCCGGTACCGTCCGTAGCGACGTTGCCGCCCGGCTGTCCCGAATAGGTGATGGCGCTCGTGCAGGTGACGCCGCCCCCAGGACCGCACTTGAAGATGCCATGCTGCGTGGCATTCACCGCGTAGCTGCCGACGACGTTCTTGGTCGTCGCGTCGTACAGGATCGATTGGATGAACGAGGCGTTCATCGTCCCGACGGACGCCTGTGAGGCCGCGATGTTCACCTGCCCCTTGAGTACAGGTTGCGGTGCGCCTCCGAAGTTCTGCGAGAACCAGAACACATTGCTCTGGCTGACCACGACATTGCTCCGAGACGTCGGGGGCGCCGTGGACAGCGTCACCTTGTTGCCGCCGACCACGTTGTCCTGGAACACTCCGCCGCCCGTCCCGGTCGCAGACCAGAACACGCGCTGGGCCAGGCCCTGCGGGTTGTCGTCGGTCTGATCGGTCGTGAGCGACGTGATCGCCGCTCCGCCGTCCCCGACGTCGGCGATCAGTGCGGGCTTGCAGACGCCGCTCTCGCACGTGCCCTTCCCGCAATCATGCGCGCAGCGGCCGCAGTTCTCCGGGTCGGAGCTCGTGTCGACGCAGACGCCCTCGCACGTGCTCCCTCCGTCGCACGCGTCACCGTTGCCGTTGCCGCCGTCGACCTTCTCGCCCGCGTCATCTTCCGACGATGACGGCCCCGTATCCGTTCCCCCGTCGACGCTCGGGACGACACGCTCAGGTTCGTCGCCGACGCAGGCGTAGACGACGAGGGACGACCCCAAGAGACTCCCGACGAGCGCGGCCCGCCCCAAGACTGTCATCCTCCAAGGGGACTGCAGTTCCGCTCGTCGTGTCAACTCGCGTCGCGAGCGAGCGTACGAGGCCCTCCGCGCCGCCATCCGAAGAATGGGCGGGCGCGGAGGGCGCTGGCTCGGAGCTACGCGAGGAGCTGACGGAGCACGTACGGGAGGATGCCGCCGTGCTTGTAGTAGAGGACTTCCTGCGGCGTATCGATCCGGACAGTCGCGCGGATCTCCTTCGTCTTGCCGTCCGTAGACTTGGCCTTCACCGTGATCTCCCGGCCGCCCTTGAAGCCGCTGTCGAGCAGCTCGGCGAGGCCGACGACGTCGTAGGTCTCCTCGCCCGTGAGGCCGAGGGACGCCGCGTTCTCACCGGCGGGGAACTGGAGCGGGAGGATGCCCATGCCGACGAGGTTCGAGCGGTGGATGCGCTCGTAGCTCTCGGCGAGGACGGCGCGGATGCCGAGGAGCTTCGGCCCCTTCGCCGCCCAGTCACGCGAAGAGCCGGAGCCGTACTCCTTGCCCGCGATGACGAACAGCGGGACGCCGTCGGCGATGTACTTCACCGATGCGTCGAAGATCGACATCTGATCGCCGCTCGGGAGGTGGCGGGTGACGCCGCCCTCGGTGCCGGGGGCGAGCTGGTTACGGAGGCGGACGTTGGCGAACGTGCCGCGCACCATGACCTCGTGGTTGCCGCGGCGCGAGCCGTAGGAGTTGAAGTCCTCCTTCTTCACGCCGCGCTCGAGGAGGTACTTGCCCGCAGGGCCGTCGGCCTTGATCGAGCCGGCCGGCGAGATGTGGTCCGTCGTGATGCTGTCGCCGAGGAGCGCGAGCACGCGCGCGTTCTCGATCGGAGCGATCCCGCCCGGCTGCGCGCCCATGCCCTCGAAGTAGGGCGGGTGCTTGACGTAGGTGCTGTCCTTCTCCCACGCGTAGAGATCGCCCTCGGGGACGACGAGCGACTGCCACTCCTTGTCGCCCGCGTAGGTGTCCGCGTAGACCTTCTTGAACATCTCGGGGGTGACGGCGCTCTCGACGATGTCCGAGACCTCGCGCTGCGTCGGCCAGATGTCCTTCAGGAAGACGTCCTTGCCGTCCTTGTCCTTGCCGAGCGGCTCGCTCGACAGATCGATGTCGGCGCGGCCGGCGAGGGCGTAGGCGACGACGAGCGGCGGCGAGGCGAGGTAGTTCGCGCGGACCTCGGCGTGGACGCGACCCTCGAAGTTGCGGTTGCCCGAGAGCACCGAGGCGACGAAGAGGTCCTTCTCGTCGATGGCCTTCGAGACCGTCGGCGGGAGCGGGCCACTGTTGCCGATGCAGGTCGTGCAGCCGTAGCCGACGATGTAGAAGCCCACCTTCTCGAGCGCCTCGAGGAGGCCGGCCTTCTCGAGGTACTCCGTCACGACCTTCGAGCCCGGACCGATGCTCGGCTTCACCCACGGCTTCGAGGTGAGCCCCTTCTCGGCGGCCTTCTTCGCGAGGAGGCCCGCGGCCATGAGGACCGACGGGTTCGACGTGTTCGTGCAGCTCGTGATCGCCGCGATGACCACGCTGCCGTCGGCGACGTCCTTGTCGGCGGCGACGCTGTCGTCGGTGAGCACGCTCTTCTTCTTCGGCGCCTTCGGGCGCGCACGGTACGCGTCACGCGCGGCGACGAACGACGTCTTCACGCCGGGGAGGTTCACGCGATCCTGCGGGCGCGCCGGGCCGGCGAGCGACGGCTCGACGGTCCCGAGGTCGAGCGAGAGGACGTGCGTGTAGGTCGCCTCGGGCGTGTTCTCGTCGAGCCAGAGCCCCTGCTCCTTCGCGTACGCCTCGACGAGCGCGAGCTGGCTGCCTCCGCGCCCGCTGAACTTCAGGTAGCGGATCGTCTCGGCGTCGATCGGGAAGATGCCGCAGGTCGCGCCGTACTCGGGCGCCATGTTCGCGATCGTCGCGCGGTCCGCGAGCGGGAGCTTCGCGAGGCCGGGGCCGAAGAACTCGACGAACTTGCCGACGACGCCGTGCTTGCGGAGCATCTGCGTGACCGTGAGGACGAGGTCCGTCGCGGTCGCGCCCTCGGCGAGCGTGCCGGTGAGGCGCACGCCGATGACGTGCGGGAGGAGCATGCTCACGGGCTGACCGAGCATCGCGGCCTCGGCCTCGATGCCGCCGACGCCCCATCCGAGGACGCCGAGACCGTTGATCATCGTCGTGTGCGAGTCGGTACCGACGAGCGTGTCCGGGTACGCGACCGAAAGGGCGCCGTCCTGTGCGGGCGCCTGCATGACGACGCGCGCGAGGAACTCGAGGTTCACCTGGTGGACGATGCCCGTGTCCGGCGGGACCGCCTTGAAGTTCTGGAAGCCCTGCTGTCCCCACTTGAGGAAGCGGTAGCGCTCCTGGTTGCGCTCGAACTCGAGGGCCGCGTTCTGGTGGAGGGCGTCCTTGCTGCCGAACGCGTCGACCTGCACCGAGTGATCGATGACGAGCTCGACCGGCTGGAGCGGGTTGATCTTCCTCGGGTCGCCGCCCATCTTCTTCATCGCGTCGCGCATCGCCGCGAGATCGACGACGGCGGGAACGCCGGTAAAGTCCTGGAGCAGCACGCGGCTCGGCGTGAACGCGATCTCCTGCGAGGGCTCGGCCGATGCCTGCCACTTCGCAACCGCCGCGATGTGCGCCTCGGTGACGGAGACCCCGTCCTCGGTGCGGAGCAGGTTCTCGAGCAGGATCTTCAAGGAGAAGGGAAGCTTCGCCGCTTCGCCGTACTTCTTGTAGACCGCGTCGAGCCGATAGATCGTGTACGAGTCCGCTCCTACGTTGAGCGTCGCCTGGCTGCCGAAGGAATTCTTGGACATATCGGCGGGACTATAGGACGGGCGCGAACCTCGCGGCAATGGGCGGTGCCAGGCGAAATTGGGGCTGCCCCCTCCCCTGGAATCGTGCGCCGACGCCCACCGGCGTTGCCCCCAAGCCCCCGCGGTGGGCGCCCCCGACGCCCCGCAACGCTGGGCCTTCGGCCCGCATCCAAATCGGGCCCGATCACGCACTCGCGCCGGCCCTACAGAGCTCGGCCGCCGCCCGCAACGGCACGGCGTCGCTTCTGTTCGCGTGGTCGCGACCCGGTGCCGCCGTGTCGGAGTTTCCAGACGGACGCGGCGCCGTATGCGCCTGAGTCACCCGTCAGGGCCGCGCCGTGCCGTCGACGAACACGTCGAGCTCACCGAGTCGACCACCCGGGCCTTCGACCTTCACGTCGAGCTCCTTGCCTTCGCTGCCCTGGAAGTACGAGACGCGGATCCGGTGGTGCCCCTTCCGAAGGGCGATCGCGCCCTCCGCATCGCGCGGCTCGTGCTCGCCGTCGTCCTCGAGGATCGTCTCCCCGTCGATCTCGACCCGCACTCCGTCGTCGGCACGCGCGACGAAGCGGTACACGCCGTCGTCCTTCGCCTCGACGAAGCCGTCGAACCACAGGGCGAAGCGCTCCTTTCGCATCCGCCGGCCGAGCGCACGCTCCACGCTCGCGAGCCCGATGCTCGCGACGCGACCGCGCGTGATTGGCGTCGTCGCCCCGAGCTCGGGGAGGCGGTGAAAATCGCCCTCGACGTACGCATAGCTCACGCCGGTGCTCGGCGACGCGAGCGTGGTCGGAGAACGGAGCGCCTCGCGCACGATCGTCGACCGGAGCGGCGGGCTCACACGTCCGCCGGGCAGGAACAGCGCCGCGGTGATCTGCGTCGTGTCGCGCACCTCGAGCGGCGCGACGAACGCGGGTGACGCCCGCGTCGGCTCCGATCCGTCGGTAGTGAAGCGCACGACGCCGCTCGGAAAGAGTCGCGGCGCAACGAGCGTGACGGTGGCAGCTCCGCCGTCGACGAAGACCTCGCGAGCGCGCAGGCCCTCGGGCGGCTCGACGAAGTAGCGGACGCCGGAGGCGTCGAGCGCAGGCAGCTGAGCACCGAACCGTGCTGCAAAGTCGACCTCGCGGGCGCGACCGGCCGAGCTCTTGGCGGCACCGGGCGCGCTCTTGACGGCGCCGGCGGCCTCGCCCGCGCCCGTCCACAACGACTCCGCCAGCGCGGCCACGCGCGGCATCGCCATCAGGTCGATCTCCTCCGGCGTCTCGACGTACTCCGTCCAGATCGTCCCCTCTCCGCCGAGGATCTTCGATGCGCGCGCCGGCTCGAGCCCCTCGGGAGCGGGATCGAAGTCGTACACCTTCGACCACGGCAGGAGGCCCTCGTGCCCCGGCTCGCCCTTCGCGCGCGACTGCCGGATGTTGAGGTAGACCTGATCGTGCGGAGCCATGACGACGTCGAAACCGCGCGCGGCAGCCTCGCGTCCGCGCTCTTTCGATTGCCACGCGAGCACGACGGCATCGGCGGGAAGCGCATCGGAGAGCGCCTCGTCCCAGACCACCGCCCTCCGGCCGTGGCGCGCGAGCATCGACGCCGCGCGCTTCATGAAGAGCCCCTGGAGCGCGCTCGCGTCGAACCTCCCCGACCGCTCCCGAGCGAACGCGGCGCGGCACTTGGCGCAAGCCGACCAGCGCACGGGCGGCACCTCGTCTCCACCGATGTGAACGAGGCGCGACGGAAAGATCCCCGCGACCTCCCCGAGGACGTCCTCGAGGAGCGCGAAGGTCTTCTCGTTCCCGGCGCAGAGGACGTCGTCGAAGATCCCCCAGGTCCGCGGCACGCTCTGCCGCTTGCCGGTGCACGAAAGCTCGGGATGCGCGGCGAGGATCGCGCGCGCGTGTCCGGGCATCTCGATCTCCGGCATCACGGTGATGAAGCGCTCTCGTGCGTGGCGGACGACCGCGCGCGCCGTCTCCTGGGTGTAGAACCCGTCGGTGCCCCCCACCGCCGTGAGCTCGGGATGGCTCTTCACCTCGATGCGGAAGCCCTGGTCGTCGGTGAGGTGCCAATGAAAGACGTTGAACCGGTAGAACGAGAGCAGGTCGATCCACCGCTCGACGACGTCCGCCGTGAAGAAGCGGCGCGCCACGTCGAGGTGCATCGCCCGGAACGGAAAGCGCGGGGCGTCGTCGATCGTGACGCACGGGACCGACCATCCCGACGAGCTGGCGTCGAGCGGCGGCGTCGTCTGCCCGATGCGTCGCGCGCCCGCCAGCTGCGCGAGCGCCTGCGCTCCGTAGAACAAGCCGGCCGGCCGTCGCGCCTGCACGATCGCGCGCTCGGGCGAGACGTCGAGCGTGTACGACTCGTCGTCGACATCTCGCGGCGGCTCGAGCGCGGCGTCACGCGTCTCGCGTTCCGCGCGCGGCTCGCCGTCGGCGCGCTCGAGGCGGAGGACGATCCCACGGGTCGGCTCGCCGAGCGCCCCGCTCGAACCCGTGAGCGCCGCCTCCGGCAAGCCGAGCCAGCGGGCAAGCTGCTCGCCGATCGCGCGCGCGTGCGCGGCATCGGGCGAACGTACGTCCGCGATCGCGAGCGGCGTCGCGCGATCGATCCGGAGCGCGCCCTCGCACCGCGTGAGCGATCGCGGGCGCGGCACCAGCGGCAGCGCCTCCGGCCCACGGCTCGACGCCCGGTCGCGGGACGCGTCGTGGGAGCTCGCCTCGGCGGGGCCCGTCGCGGAAGCGGCGATGGCAGACCGTCGTGCATCGCCGCCACACGAGGTCACGACCGAGATCGCGAGCAGCCCCAGCGCATAGAACGGACGTCGCGTCACGGCTTCACCATAGCGCGCCGCTCCGAGCATCCTGCGCGAATCGCCACGGCGCTCCCGAATCACCGACTCGCGCGCCATGACGTCGGAGCGATCTCGAAGAACGCTCACTCGGATTCGCGGCGTCTCACCGTCGGAGGTCGCGGCGAGCAGCGTCTCGCCGAGCTCGACCGATCGTCTCGCGGCGCCGAGGAGGCGCTCCCTGGAGATTGCCCGATTAGGCACGGTATGTTGGCGTAGGACTGACTTGCTTCGGGCTGTGCGTGTCGCCTTCGTATCGATCGTGATCTTGTGCGCTCTCTGGGCGACGGCAAGGGCAGAGGGCACGCACGTCCGCGCGACCGTCCTCGTCTCGTCTGCCGATGATCGCACCTTGATGGATCGCGTGCGCGGCCAGACGAGCGACCTCGATGCGGACATCACGGTCCACGACGCTCGATCGGTCGCACCGACTTACGAGGCGCGGATGCGCGAGGCGGATGCCGCCGCGAAACGAAGCCAGGCGAACGCGGTGATCTGGTTCCGGGTCGTCGGCGCTTCGATCACCGTCTACGTCGCGGTTCCCGCGCAAGATCGCGTCCTCGTGCGGTCGCTCGGCGGAGGCAGCGGCAAGCCCTCCTCCGCGACGCTCGAGGCAGCGGCCCTCGTCGTTCGCGACGTGATACGCGCGCTCGGGCAGGGCGCCACGGTCGGTGAGCTTCGTGGCGAGCGTGATGCCACCGACGTGCAGCCTCCGCCGCCGCTCTACTTCTGCGCCGAGCCGGCGTGCTGGGACCGCGCTTCGCCGCTCGCGCTCACGTCACCTGCTCGGCCATCGCAAGCGCCGACGTTCGTGTCCGCCGCCGGCTGGGGTCTGGTTCGCACACGCGACGCTTCGAAGGTCATGCATGCGCTCGAGCTTCGTCTCGGCGCACGGTACGAGAGGCTCTTCGCTACAGCGGCGCTCACGCTCGGCGCGATCGACGTCGAGCGCGTGACCGAGCGAGCGGATCTCCTCGTGCGGAGACACTCGCTCGCGCTGAGTGCGGGCGCGACGAGAGTCCTGAGCCGGGACGTCACCATCGACGTCGGTCTCACTGCAGGCGCCGTCACCTTCGTCCGCGCGACGCGCTCGCTCGCACCGGCGTTCGTCCCCACGGAGACGCGTGCCCACACGCGCTTGCTCGCCGGCCCGGAGGCCCGCCTGTCGTGCGCCATGGCGCGAACGGTCGCGGTCGTCGCCACGCTCGGGGTCGATGCCATCCTCGATCCGCCACGGTTCGAAGTCGTGGAGGTGCCTGGACGGTCCGGCGTCTACGGCCTCGCGAGTCTACAGCCGCGTTTGAGCATCGGGATCGAGTGGTCGAGCTCGAACTTTCGTTGACCCGATTTCCAGAGCCCGACGCTCTATCGGGTGAAGATGGCTGCCGTGGCGCGCTCACCCGCCGAATTTTCGTCGGCTCCCCGCACGGAGACCGCTCCGGCTGCCGACGACCAGGCCGCCGCGCATGCCCTGCTCGTCGAGCTCGCTCCGCGCATCCGTAACCTCGTTCGCTATCTGATCCGCGGCGACGTCGACGTCGACGACATCGCGCAGGAGGCGATGGTCGCGGTGCTGAAGAACCGGTCCGACTATCGCGGTGACGGCCCCTTCTCCGCGTGGGTCGACCGCATCGTGGTCCGGACCACGTTCACGGCACTGCGCCGCCGCAAGCGTCGACGAGAAGAGCCTCTCCATCCCGAGCACGCGGAGCCCGTGCACGACGCGTTCGGTGAGTTTCATTCGCGGCGCCAGCTCGTCGCCATGCTCGATCGACTGCCGCCGCCGCAGAGGCACGCCGTCGTCCTTCACTACGCCCTCGGCATGACCGTCTTCGAGATCGCCGAGGAGCTCGAGACGTCGGCCGAGACCATCCGAAGTCGGCTCCGCCTCGCGAAGACCGTGCTCCGCAGGAACCTGGAAAGTGCGCAACGATGAAGAACGACGACCCCTGGCAATTGCACGGCGAAGGCCCCGCGCTCCCGCTCGCGGAAGAGGAGCTGCATCGACTCGTTCAGGGCGCCGTCGGACGCGCCTACGGAACGGAGCAAGGGCCTTCTTCGAGCGTGGAACGTACCGGCGCCACCGCCGCGCGATGGCTCGTCGGCGGTCTGGGACTCGCTGCCTGCGCCGTCGCCACCTGGGCGATCTACGGCGCCGCGACCGAACGATCTACGGCGCCCGGAGCGGGGGCAGGACCAGCGACGCCGGCCGCGGCGATCGCCATGGAGACCCCGGCGTCGCCGGCCGGGGCGCTCGCGACGAACACGGACTCGCCCGAGGTCCCCATCGTCGACGTACAGGCTCTCCCGACGGTGCGACTCGCCGCCGATAGAGCTCCGCGAGGCAATGTCGTTGCGCCGGAGGCCTCGCGGGACCTGCTCCGTGAAGCCAACCAGCTGCGCGCGGAGCGTCGCTGGGGTGAAGCGGCGACGCTCTACCGGCGCGTTGCCGATGCACGCGGCGGCGAATCGACGACGGCGATGCTCGCGCTGGCATCGCTCCGGCTCGAGCACCAGAACGACGCCCTGGAAGCTCGTCGCCTCTACCGAGCCGTCGTCGACGCGGCTCCCGACGGTCCGCTCGCCGAAGAGGCAAGGTTGGGCGTGGCGATGGCCTGTCGTGCGCTCCGTGACGAGCGTGGTGAGAGCGCGGCGCTCCGGGCGTTTCTCGGACACCATCCCTCGAGCCTCTCCGCGACGAAGGCGCAGCAGAGGCTCACCGAGCTCGAGCGCGCGCAGAAAGAGGTGACGCCGTGACGCGACACTGGCTCGTTCTCTTCTTCCCCCTCGCCGCGATCGGCGCGTGCACCGAGCCCGACGTGATCGGCTTCGACACGACGCCCGACTCGCCCGGCTTCGCCCTCATCGACGGAGGTCAAGGCGATGCCGCGGCGTCGGAGGGAGAGCTCGTCTCGTACTGCCCCACGAACAAGTGTCCCGCCGGCTGGACGACCTGCCCGAACTCGCGCTTCCCGTGCGACGTGAACCTGTGGACCGACGTGAACAACTGCGGTGCCTGCGGGCGGCGCTGCCCCTCGGCAGGAGCGGGCGCAACGTTCGCCTGCGTCGAAGGCGTCTGCGCGATGCAATGCAGCGCATTCCCTACGAGGCTCGATTGTGACGGCCTCGCCGACAACGGTTGCGAGGGGGAGCCGCTGAACGACAACCACTGCGGATCGTGCGACAAGAAGTGCACCGACCCGGCGAAGCGCTGCGCCGACCAGACGGGGCGCGGCCAGGGCGACGTCGATTGCGGCTGCCCTGCCGGAAAGCTCGATTGCTTCCGTTCGTGCGTCGACAGCAACACCGACGACTACAACTGTGGTGGCTGCTTCAACTGGTGCGATCCGACGGGTGGAGGACTCCCCGCCTATTCGAATAGCTACTACGGATGCGTCAACGGCTCGTGCGATGGGCTGAAGTGCAACGCGCGGTTTGCCGACTGCGACAAGGTTCGAGAGAACGGCTGCGAGACGTCCCTCGTCACGAACGACAACTGCGGCGCCTGCGGAACGGCCTGCCCCGACGGCCAGGCGTGCCGCCTGGATCCGGACGGAAAGCCGACGTGCATGTGCCCGCCCGGCCTGACGTACTGCGAGAGCGGGTGTGACGGCGACGTTTGCACCGGGAGCTGTGTCGACCTCAAGTCGAACGTCGGCAATTGCGGAGCATGCGGAGCCGTGTGCGGTGGCGCTTCGGCCCCGAATGCCCGGCGCACGTGCGTCTACGGCGCGTGCGTCCCGCACTGCAACGTCGGTCGAGCCGACTGCAACAACAGCATGACGGACGGGTGCGAGGTCAACACGGACAGCGATCCACGGAACTGCGGGGCCTGCGGCCACGTCTGCGACGCGGTCGCTGGCCAGGCGTGCGTCGCAGGCAAGTGCGCGGTCGAACCTTGCGACACCGACGCCGGGACGGGAGAGGTCGCGCGATGACGATCAGGCGTTGGCCGCTCATCGGGGCGGGCCTTCTCACATGTGCATCGGCCAGTGGGCTGCTCGGCGCGTGCGCATCGGACGACAGTGATCCGCTCGGCGAGCCCGAGCCCGGGCAGGTCACGGCGCCGGTGCAAGACGCCGCTGCGGGAGACGCGGAGCCGGAGCCGTGCACCAGCGGCGAATGTCTGTTCTTCCCGGAGGAATGCTCGTCCGACACTCTGTGCCCCACCGGACCGTTCGATCTCGTGAATCCCGCGGCCGGCATGGACTGGCGGACGCGAATCCAGATCGTCCGCGGTCGCTCCGCGAATGACGTCTGGCTGGCAGGCACGGTCGGAACGATTGCCCGCTTCGACGGAGCGTCGTGGACGAAGTCCGAGACCGGAAGCGAGGAGGCGCTGAGCTTCCTCTGGCTCACGGCGACGAGTGAGATCGCGTTCGGGTCCCCGAACCGGATCTACGCACGCGGTCTCGACTTCGACGCGGGCGGCGCGGGCGCCTCTGCCGGTGGATGGTCGCTCCTCCCGAGGGCGATGAGGCCTTCGGGGTTCGGCAGCCAGGTGACCGCCGCATGGGCGCCGTCTGGTTCGGAGCAGCTCTGGCTCGCCATGGAGAACACGCTCTGGCGCGCGCGGGTCGGCGCGGCGTCGAATGTCGAATTCGCTGCCGGCATTCCGACCTCCGTCTGCACCACGCTCGGATGCCGCCGGATGCGGAGCATCCACGGAGCCTCGGCGAAGACCGTGTGGGCCGTCGGCGAGAGCGGCGTGGCGGTGCGCATCGACGACGCCGACGGAGCGACGCCGCGCGCGACGGCGTTCAACACCGCGACGTGGACCGGGTTCTCCGGCGTCTGGGCCGCGTCCGACACGAACGTCTGGGCCGTCGGCGGATTGGGCACGATTCGCCACTACACCGGGGATCCCGTCCGGTGGGACGCCGTCCTCGACGTGCCGACGAGCGAGAACCTCAACGCGGTATGGGGAACGTCGCCGTCGGACATCTGGGCCGTCGGCAACGCCGGCGTCGTCCTTCACTACGACGGGACGAGCTGGTCACGCATCAAGATCGCCGGTCTCGGCACGCGCCGGCCGGATCTCTACACGGTCTGGTCGCCCGCAGCCGGGCAGGTCTGGATCGGCGGCCTCGGCGTCGTCCTCGCCCTCGGAGGCAACCCATGAGAAGCGGTTTCGCTCTTGCGTGTATGTCACTGGTGCTCGCCGCCGCCGCGGCGTGTGCGACCTCGAGCGACGACGAGTCGTTCCTGACCCCGGACGCCTCGGCGCCGATCCCTCCGCCGCCTCCCAGCGTCGACGCGGACTCGGGCCCCGTCCGTGACGGTGCGGCGCCGACCTTCTCTCCGTGCAGCGCTGCCGGTTGGTGCATCACGCCACTCCCCGATCCCGACCTGACACTGAAAGACATCCGCCCGTTCGAACATCGCGCCTTCGCGATCGCGGAGAGCCCTGCGTTCGGCGTCAAGGTCCTCGAATGGGACGACGTCGGAGACAAGTGGGCGTACATCGACGACAACAGCCAGAACACGTACGAGCTCAGCGCCTACGCCGGCAAGATCTGGGCACCGAACGAAAACGAGCTCTACTACGCAGTCGCGCCCGGGGTCGTCTATCACGGCAAACGTGTTGCGCCCGGGTCGCCCTGGGCGTGGACGCGGAGCCGCCTCGACGACAGCCGCGTCGTCTCCAACGACAAGCATGATCCTGGCGTCGCCGAGTACTCGAACCGCTACGAGGCCCCGCCGGTCAAGACGACGGCGCTCGGCGTATGGGGCACTTCGGAGAGCGATGTCTATGCCTGGTACGCCAATACGATCTTCCACCTCGAAAAGGACGGGAGCGGAAAAGACGTTTGGGTGATCGACCACGTCCTGGAAGATCCGGACAACCCCGAAGACACGTTCTTCGTCTTCAACGCCACCGGCTCCGGCCCCGACGACGTCTGGTTCTCGGTCGGACGAGGTCGCTACGACGCCACGGGCCTCTTCGCGTGTCCCGCAGCCGTTCGCAAGTCGGACGAGGGATATCGGCGCGTCCTCGATCACACGATCAATCCCCAGGACACGTGGTCCCATTACGGCGATAGCTGCCAGCCGAAACCGGATGCCCTGAGCTTCACGACGGGCATCTACATCGAGGCGCTGCCGGAGCTCGGCTTCTTCCCCGTTCCCTGGCCGCACGGGGGATGGCTCAGCCACATCGAGTCCGCCGGCCCCGGCTCCGTCGTCGGGATCTCGGGCGGGAAGTACTTCGCCTACCTGACCACGGCCGACGGCGGCTCGGCGCAACTCAATCACACCTACGTCGAGGTTCCGGCGTCCGACGTGCCGACCCTGAGCTCCGTCTGGATCCACGATTCGGAGGTCTGGCTCAGCGGATGGGGGCTCATCCTTCGGACGGGCAACGAGCCTGCGAAATGGAACACCGGTCTCGGCCTGTATCCGCCGGATCACCACAACCCGTTCGACGGAGCGACGTTCAGCGTCTCGACGACCGTGCTGAACGGCTCCCCGCTCGACAGACCCCTTCAGGTGCGAGGCACCTCCAACACGAACCTCTGGGCGATCGGACCCCGCTATGCACTTCACAAGACGACGCCTTGATCGGAGCGGCTCACGCATGCTCCTCGCCGCTGCCCTCGCGGCGAGCGGCGCTGCGATGGCGAGCTGCTCGAGCAGCGACGACGGCGGCTCCGCATCGAACCCGGCGGATGCCGGCGCCGAGGCGACGACCGACGAAGCCGGATTCGATGCCGCGAGCCCGACGGATGCCGGCTTCGTCGACGCGAAGCCGCGCCCGGTCGTCTGTGCTTCGCAGCCCTGTGCGACGTCGCTCGTGACGACGCTCGGCGCGAACGCCGACGATCACGCTGAGGGTTTCTGCGCGCTCCTCGACGACGGCACCGTCGCCTGCTGGGGAGCCAACGGCGCCGGCCAGCTCGGGCGGGGTGACGAGGCCGGCAAGATCGACAGTGCGAACGCTGCGCGCGTGGTCGGCCTCTCGGACGTGGCGATGCTGGATCACACGTGCGCGGTCGACGAGCGAGGCGCGGTGTGGTGCTGGGGCACGGGCCCCTTCCTTCGCGACGGTGCAGGCATCACGACCACGCGTATCCCCGTGAAGCTCGATTTGCCGCCCGCGACGGCGGTCGGCCTCGGCCACTCCACGGCGTGCGCAGTGGTCGCCGAGGGCGTCGTCTGCTGGGGCAGCAACGCGGACGGACAGCTCTACCCGCTCACCGCGACGCCGGACGATGCAGGGCTCCTGCGATCGATCGCGGTCCCAACGGGCGCGCCCGTTCGTGGTGTGGCCGTCGGTCGAGCGACGTTCGTCCTCCGCGAGGACGGTGCGCTCGTGACGTGGGGAGCCAATCCTCCGATCGGACGCCTCTCGCCGATGTTCCCCGATTCCCAACCCCAGGCCGTCGACACGCTGCACGGGGTCGGCTCGTTCGACCTCGTGCACGACAACGCCTGTGTCACGGCGGGCGGCAGGGGATATTGCTGGGGCGCCGCGGTCGTGGCGCCGAGCTGGTACGGGGGTTCCGCGACCGAGCGCGCGCTTCCCCAGCCCGTGATCGCTCCCGAGCCGCTCGTCCAGATCGCGACGACGCGCACGCACGTCGTCGACGGCGTCGTCCAGCGCTACCGATGGTGCGCGGTCGGCGTCTCGGGGTCCGTCTACTGCTGGGGCCTCAACGAGAACGGACAGGCGGGAGACGGAACACGAGAGTTCGCGTTCGACGCGATCAAGGTCAGAGATCTACCGGAGCCTGCAGCGCAAGTGAGAACGACGCCCAACGCGACGTGTGCGCTCCTCACCAATGGGAAGGTCCGTTGCTGGGGCGCCAACTACTACGGTCAGCTCGGAAACGGAGAGAACAGGGGCAGGAGCTTCGTTCCGCAAGAGGTGGTGCTGCCATGAGAGTGAGCGTGAGCGCGCGCACGTCCCGCGCAGCCGCGGTCTCCGTCATCGGTCTCGCGATCCTCGCCGCCGCCGCGTGCGGGGACGACCGTGACGGCTTCGCAAAAGGTCCGGCCGGCTTCGTCACACCCGACGAGGCGGACGCGGGCGAATGCCAGTATCAGTGCTCGCTCGACGGCCGCTCGGTCATTCGCTCGTGCACGGGCGAGGTCGTCGAGACGTGCGCGCCGGAGCTCGCATGCGGCGCCGCGCGTTGCCAGAATCCGTGCGACGCCGCGGCCGACGACAAGAGCTCGAACGGCTGCGAGTTCTTCTTCCAGTCGCCGGCTCCCCGCGGCGAAGCAGGCGCAGGCGACAGCTGTTACGCCGCCTTCGTCGTCAACACGTCGGCGCAGCCGGTGAACCTCACCCTCGACCGTGAAGGCAAGGAGCTCGACCTCTCGAAGTCGATGTTCCGCACGAATCCGGGAGACGCGACGACGTTCATCCACCATACGGGCCCGGTCGCTCCCGGAGAGAGCATCATCCTGTTCCTCTCGGATCGCGATCCGAGCACGCCGTTGGCGGAAGGCTCCCACTCCATCGCATGCCCGGCCGGAGTGACGCCTACGGTTCTGGCAGGACTCTCTCTCCCCGGTACCGGCCTCGGCCCATCGTTTCATCTGAAGGCCGACGTGCCGGTGTCGCTCGTCTCGATGTTCCCGTTCGGCGGTGCCAAGAGCTACATCCCCTCGGCCACGCTGCATCTGCCGGTCACGACCTGGACGAAGGAGCATCTCGTCGTGACCGCGTGGGAGGCGACACATACGGGGAATCCGACGACGCAGATCGTTGCCTCCGAAGACGACACCGAGATCACCGTCGTTCCGGCGCGAGCGCTCCAGGATGCAGTCGGGATCCGCGGCGGCCCCGCCGGAATGCCCGTGAAGTACCGTCTCGCAAGAGGCCAGTATCTTCAGTTCGCCCAGTTCGAGGAGCTCGGCGGGAGCATCGTCACTTCCAACAAGCCGACCTCGCTCTTCAGCGGTCATCAATGCGCGTACGTCCCGACGTCCCAAGGAGCGTGCGACACGCTCGGTCAACAGATCCCCGCCTTCGAGCAATGGGGCTCCGAGTACGTCGCCGTCGGCTACCGCCCGCGTCTCGGCGAAGAGCACGAGCCGATGCCCTACCGCATCGTCGCGGCCCGTGACGGCACGCGCCTCGACTACGATCCCGCGATCCCTGCCGGAGCTCCGACCGAGCTCTCCGCGGGCCAGTCGGTGACGTTCCCTGCCGGCGTCGGGGACGCGTTCGTCGTCCGCACGCAGGACGCCGATCATCCGATCTACGTCGCGGCGTACATGACCGGCTGGACGGGCGGCTACTTCGGCGCGCCGTCGAGCGGCGGCTGGGGCGACCCGGAGTTCGTCAATGTCGTGCCGTCGGGTCAATACCTGAGCTCGTACTCCTTCTACGCGGATCCGACCTACGACGAGACCTCCCTCGTCGTCGTGCGCGCCAAGAAGCACGGTGAGTTCAAGGACGTCTGGCTCGAGTGCGCCGGCAACCTGACCGACTTCCGTCCGCTCGGCACCCGCGGGGACTACGAGTTCACGCGCGTCGACCTCTCGAAAGGTCGCGGCCCCGGACAGCAGTTCGGAGACAAGATCTGTCAGTCCGGGCTCCAGCGCATGAAGAGCGACGGACCGTTCACCGCGACGGTGTGGGGCTGGGGCTTCGCCGCCAGCTACGCGTATCCGGGAGGAATGGCGCATCGAAAGCTCGTCACGACCCCCCTCACGACGGTCAACTGAGGCGGACGACGACGAAGCTGCTGAGGTCCACCTTCCTCGGGAGCACGCAAGGCTCTCCGCGCCCTCGCGGTGCTCGGCGTGAGCCCCGTGGTCGTCACGGGCACGAGGGCGTCGCCAGCAGCGCGCGCCCTCCCGACGAGCGATCTCGACGACCGCTCCGACCCACGCACGTCGCGCACCTCGAACGGGCACGCATCGGTCGTAAGCGCGAGCGACTTCGCGCGTCTGGCTGTGCTTGCTCCGCGGGAGAGATCGTTCGTCCCGCACCTTGGCGCCCGGTGCCCTGAGCAGTCCATTCGTAACCCCTCTTGCTCGGCCAGCCGTTGACGGAGTATCTGGGCATCAATGGCGAAGCTCACGGAGACGATCGATCGTCTGGTCACCGCTCTGGCGGACGACATCATCGCGGCGGTCCGCGACATCCCGCTCGACGAGCTCGCTGCGCTCACAGGCAAGGGCATCAAGGTCGACGCCATGCGGCCGGCGACCAAGGCCGTGCGCCGGAAGAACGCGACGAAGGAGCGAGCGCCGGCGCCCCCGAAGGCTCCGCCTGTGGTCCGCGACCATTCGGCGGCGATGAGCGTCGCACAGCGCTTCTTCGAGGAGCGCGGACAACGAGGCGCAACAGCACCTCAGTTGCACGAAGTATTGGAGGCAGGTGGGCTCGCGCAAACCAGCGATGCCGCCGACGTGATCAGCCTCCTCGTCGCTCGCGGTGTCGTCGGAGACGCAGGCTTCCGGCGAACGACCGGCAGCGGCACTGCCGCCGTCTACGTCCGCACGCCGGCGCAGTAGTCGTCTCGCTCCGAGGGAGCACGCGACAGCGGGTCGTCGTGCCGGCCGATGCGTCGACCTCGAGATGACGGTCGAGCTTGGCCCCTTCGGGCACGCTACGGGTGCGTCATCGATTCGGGCTTCACGATCTCGTCGAACTTTGCCTCGGTGACGAGCCCGAGAGAGACCGCGGCCTCCTTCAGCGTGATGTTCCGCTCGTAGGCGGTCTTCGCGATCTTCGCGGCGTTCGCGTAGCCGACGACCGGCGAGAGCGCCGTCACGAGCATGAGCGAGCTGGCGACGTGACGCGCGATCGTCTCACGGTTCGGCTCGATCCCGACGACGCAGTGCTCGCCGAAGCTCTCGCAGGCATCGGCGAGCAGCTCGACGCTCTCGAGCACGTTGTGGACGATCATCGGCTTGAAGACGTTGAGCTCGAGCTGACCGCTCCCTCCCGCGATCCCGACGGCAACGTCGTTGCCCATCACGTGCGCGCATACCATCGTGAGCGCCTCGACCTGGGTCGGGTTGACCTTGCCCGGCATGATCGAGCTCCCCGGCTCGTTCGCCGGGATCAGGAGCTCGCCCAGGCCGGCGCGCGGACCGCTCGCGAGGAGGCGCACGTCATTGGCGATCTTCATGCACGCGGTCGCGAGGAGCCGGAGCGACCCGCTCAGCGCCACGAGAGCGTCGTGACCGGCGAGCGCCGCGAACTTGTTCGGCGCCGAGCGGAACGGCGCACGCGCTAGACGAGCGATCTCGGACGCGACGCGCGACGCCCACTCCGGATGCGAGGTCATCCCGGTGCCCACGGCGGTACCGCCGAGCGCGAGGTCGTACAGACCGTCGAGCGCCTCGACGATCTTCCTCTCGGAGAACGCGAGCTGCGCGGCCCAGCCGCTCATCTCCTGCCCGACCGTGAGCGGCGTTGCATCCATCATGTGCGTGCGGCCGATCTTCACGATGTCGGCGAACGCCTCGGCCTTCTCCTCGATCGCGCTGCGGAGCGCGTCCACGGCGGGGAGGAGACGCTCGCGGACACGCGACGCCACCGCGAGGTGCATCACGGTGGGGAACACGTCGTTGGACGATTGCGACATGTTCACGTGATCGTTCGGATGGACCGGGCCGGCGGTCCCGAGCTTCGCCCCGAGGAGCTCGTTCGCCCGGTTCGCGATCACCTCGTTGGCGTTCATGTTCGTCTGCGTACCGCTGCCGGTCTGCCAGACGACGAGCGGAAACTCCGCATCGAGCTTGCCGGAGATCACCTCGTCGGCCGCGCGCGCGATCGCGTCGGCGCGCTGCTCGTCGAGCTTTCCGAGCTCGCGGTTCACGTGCGCGGCGGCCTTCTTCACGACGCCGAGGGCGTGGATCACCGCCGGGGCGAACTTCTGGCCGCCGATGCGGAAGTTCTGGAGGCTGCGCTGGGTCTGCGCCCCCCAGTAGCGGTCCGCCGGCACCTCGATCTCCCCCATCGTGTCCCGCTCGATCCGCATCGCCATGCGGGCGTTGATAGCACGAGCGGGGCCACGACAGCCCTGCGGCGCCGGTGCGCCGCGAAGCGTTACTTTCCGCCGAGCGCGTGCGGGATGCGACGAACGGCACTGCGCACCGCCGCGTGCGCCACCTGCTTGCGGAGCTCCGCAGACGCCGGGCCCTCGGCCTGCGCTCCGGCCTCGATGATCGCGATCATGACGCCCGTATGAGCGTCGCGAACCATCGCGTTCACCGTGCACGAGATCGTCTTCTCCGCGACGGCGCGAGTGAGCGCGAGCGATACGACGACCTTGCGACGACCGGGGAGGCGCGACGGATCGATCTGCTTGATCTCGGCGGCGGCCGCATCCCGAAGGACGGAGGCGTCGATCCCCGAGCTCGCCGGAGGCGGCGTGATCTCACCGACCGCGATCGACGCGTCTGCGGCCTCGACGTGCGCGGACGCGAACATCGCCAGCGCGAGCGCGAGGGCCGCTGAGAACGCACGCCACTTCCGCCTCGTTCGACTCGGTCGCTCGTCCAGCGTCATGCCCTCGACAACAGCAACCGACGGGCCGCGGGGCCAAGTTCGGAACGCAAACAAGTGGGAGTATGTAAGCGGCACCATTGGATTTCTCGGCGCCCGGGGATGGGATGTGAGGACATGGGTGTCCCTTCGCCCGTCCGCGTTGCGGCAGAAACGGAGCGCGCACAGCGACGCTGAAGCCGGCAACGCGAGGAAGTTCGCCTCGCACCGCGCAGAGCCGTTCCAACAAGCCCCGCCGTTGCGAGGTCGCCGCGCTCCGCGCTCGATGACGCGCGACCGGTCGGGCTCGAACAGCACGACACCCGAGGCGCGCGCCCGCCGCGCCGCCGTGGTAAGGCACGCTCACGCCCCAACCCCCGCAGAGGTCGGGCCTCGGTCGCGTCACGTTGCACGCCGAGAGGCTTCCCTCGCCAGGAAAGAAATCGTCATGAGTCAGAAGAACTTCCTCGAGCAGCTCAAGAGCATGACCGTCGTCGTTGCGGACACCGGCGACATCAACTCGATCGAGAAGTTCAGGCCGCGCGACACGACGACGAACCCGTCTCTCATCACGACCGCGGCGTCGATGCCGGCGTACGCGAAGCTCGTCGACGACGCTCTCGCCTGGGCGCGCAAGGAGTCGAAGAGCGGCGGTACGGACGAGATCGTGAAGCACGCGATTGACCGGCTCGCGGTCGAGTTCGGCCTGAAGATCCTCCAGATCGTGCCGGGGCGCGTCTCGACCGAGGTCGACGCACGACTCTCCTACGACACGCAGGCGACGGTCGACAAGGCGCGCCACCTCATCGCGATGTACGAGGCCGCCGGCACGAAGCGTGACCGCATCCTGATCAAGATCGCGTCGACCTGGGAGGGCATCCGCGCCGCCGAGATCCTGGAGAAGGAGGGCATCCACTGCAACCTCACGCTCCTCTTCGGCATGCACCAGGCGGTGGCGTGCGCGGAGGCGAAGGTCACGCTCATCTCGCCTTTCGTCGGGCGAATCCTCGACTGGTACAAGAAGTCGACCGGCAAGGACTACGCGCCCCACGAGGATCCGGGCGTCCTCAGCGTCACGCGCATCTATGAATACTACAAGCACTTCGGCCACGCGACCGAGGTGATGGGCGCGAGCTTCCGCAACATGGGCGAGATCGTCGAGCTCGCGGGCTCCGATCTGCTCACGATCGCGCCGAGCCTCCTCGCCGAGCTCGAAGGACACACGGGCGAGCTCCAGCGGAAGCTCGATCCGGCGAAGGCCAAGGCGAAGTCGATCGAGAAGATCGAGATGAACGAGGCGATCTTCCGCAAGATGCACGACGAAGACGCGATGGCGAAGGAGAAGCTCGAGGAAGGCATCCAGGGCTTCTCCAAGGCGCTCGTCGCCCTCGAGAAGCAGCTCGCCGAACGCCTCGCCGCGCTCACCGGCGCGTCCGCCGTCCCGAGCTGACGTCCCCCGTTCGAGCTCGAACCGAAAGGCCGTCTGCCCCGCGGGGGGACAGACGGCCTTTTTGCACGATGCGCTCGTGGCTTGGGTCCTCGCGGCTCCCGTTCTGCAGTTCGACCGCGCTCGGCAGCACCAGCTCGCCGCAGGCTCGCCCCCACGCCGCGCACGCCCGCGCCGGCCGCGACACCACCTAGCGGGAGTCCGCTATCTCTCGTCGCATCCTCGCCACGAGCTCCAATGGCGTTTCGATGAATTTCACTCCGGCAACCCGCAAGTAGTTTGAGACCAGATGCCGCGATTGATAGGATTCGTGAAATGCGGGGCACGTGGCGTTCGCTCTTTGTTGCGATTGCATCTACCACCGGAATCTCGGCGATCGGCATCTCGGCCTGTACCGGAGGTGAACGACCGCCGCCGCTGGTCGACGAGCCGCTCGCTCGAGACGGCAGCATCCCCATCTCCGAGGCAGGCCCCCCGAAGGACGCGGGCGATGCAGAAGCCGGCGATGTTCCGAGCGGTTGCTCCAACACAGTCAAGGACGGTGCCGAGACCGACGTCGATTGCGGAGGCAACGTCTGCGGCAAGTGCCTCGACGGTAAAGCATGCATCGCGAAGACCGACTGCGCCGGTGATGCGTGCCTCAACGGAACGTGCACGACGCCGAACTGCACGAATGGATCGTCCGACGGAGACGAGACGGACACGGACTGCGGCGGCTCGATCTGCGCGAAGTGCACGATCGGCAAGCGCTGCAAGCAGGGATCCGACTGCGTCAGCGGAGCATGCACGAACCAAGTCTGCCGCTGCCCGGGCGGGATGACCGAGGTCTCGCGTGCGGGCGGCAATGGCGCCTACTGCATCGACGAGATCGAGGTCACGAAGTACCAGTACAACAAGTTCATCACGGCGAACGTCCCGATCAACGATCAGATCGCCGTCTGCAAGCCTCCCACGAACACGGAGTTCGTTCCCCGAGGAGCCTGGCCCCCCGCCTCGGCGCCGCCCAATATCAATTCGCCCAACGTCGGCAAGGCGTACAACTTGTCGCTCCCGGTTCACTACGTCGACTGGTGTGACGCCTACGCGTACTGCAAGTGGGCCAACAAGCAGCTCTGCGGCGCCGTCACGGGCGGAAGCGTCGCGTTCGACCGAGCGGACCAGGCCGACGCCGGCGCCTGGTACAACGCCTGCTCCGCGCAAGGCACGAAGCCGTGGCCGTTCGGGACGATCTGGGAGCCGCGCTGCAACGGTGGGCAGGGCCTGTCGTTGCCGGAGGACGCCGGCGGCCCGATCGCGCAGCAAGGGAACGGCTACGGGTTCGGCGGCTCCAATCAGGACCGCGGCATCTACGCGTCGAACAACGGCGACGTGAACGGCAACTACACCATCATCCACTTCGCTCAGTGCGCAGGCGGCGTCACCGGGCTCTACCACATGACCGGGAACGTCGCGGAGTGGGAAGACTCCTGCGACGGCACGGAGGCGGACGCGAGCTGCCGCGTGCGCGGCGGCTCCTATACCTCTGGCGTCGACAACCAGGCCGGTCTCGCATGCGCGACCACGCGATCCGAGCAGCGCGTTCCTCCCGTCGCCGATCCCGATCCGCTCGCCGACATCGGCTTCCGCTGCTGCCTCTACTAGGAGCTCGGCATTTCCGAGCGCGTCGGCGATCGGACGCTGACGCGCTCGGGGGTCGAGAGGTCCCGAGCGCCTGACAGACCAGCGCGGGGAGCGGGGTCACCTCACCCGCAGCGCTCAGCGGAGCGCGGCGCGAGCGTCCTTCGCGCCGTACTTCCCCTTCGCGTCGCGCTCGATGCGCGCTGCGGCGGTCTGCGGATCGTGGGTGAAGAACGCCCAGCCGTTCTCGCCGACGATGCGCTCGAGGAGCGCCTTCTTCTCGTCGATCAGGAGCTCCGCGTAGCGGTCGTAGCCCATCGTGATCGGCAGGTGCACCCACGGCACGCCGGGGACGAGATCGCCGAGGAATGTCACCGGGCCCTCGCTCCATCCCTCCACGCGCGTGAGCATCAGCCCGGGCGTGTGGCCCTCGGAGATCGTGAACGAGTAGGCGTCCCCGAGCGTCTTGCTCTTCTCGCCGGCCTTCACGACCTCGAGGCGCCCCGTGGCTTCGAGGAGGCCCTGGAGCTCCGGGATGAACGACGCGCGATCGCGCGCGTGGGGGGTGTTCGCCCGCTGCCACGAGCCCTCGCTCACGACGTATGCGGCCTTCGGGAACGCGAGCTTCGGCGCCTCGCCCTCCTTCCATGCGGTCAGGAGGCCGCCGGCATGATCGAAGTGGAGATGCGAGAGAACGATGACGTCGATGTCCTCGGGCGCGAGCCCCACCTTCGCCAGCGACTCGATCAGGACGTGGCGATCTTCCTGCACGCCGAAGCGCTCGCGCATCTTCGGGTCGAAGAATGCGCCGATGCCGGCCTCGAGCAGCACGTTGCGCGCGGGCTTCCCTGCCGACGCGTCCTCCCGCACGAGTAGCGCGCGGCACGCGAGGGTGATGCGGTTGCGCTCGTCCGGCGGCGCCCATTTCTCCCAGACCGGGCGCGGGCAATTTCCGAACATCGCGCCGCCGTCGAGGCGCTGCGTGTTGCCTTCGATGGAGAGGAGCTGCATGGCTCCCTCTTAGCACCGACGGACGACGAGCGCGGCCGGGAGAGCGAAGGCGAAGGCGAAGACGGAGCCCGCGCTCCGTCGCTCGAAGCCGGACCTCAGTAGCAGCCGACCTGGCCGCCTCGGATCTGGCACTTCTCCCTCGACTTGCACTTCTCCTCGAGCTCGAACTTCTTGTTCCGACACCGGAGGATGGTGCGTTCGTCGGCGGAGCACGAGAAGTGTTCTTCCTTCTCGCATGCGTCGCCGACGGCCGCGACGGAGTCATCGCACTCGACCTTGAAGCCCTGGTCCTTCGAGCCGGTCACGCGGCAGCCCTTCGGGCCCTTGCAGAGGCTCGCCTGGACGAACTGGCCCTTCCGGCACGCGAGCGCGGCCTTCTTGTCGGGCGAGCACGCGTAGTCTTCTTCCTCGCGGCAGGCATCGCCGACGTTGGCCACGCTGTTGTCACAGGTGACCTTCTTCTTCTCCATCACACAGGCGCGCTCACCGAGGCAGCTCTGCACGAGCGTCCACTTGTTCTTCGTGCACTGGAGCATCCCCTTCTTGTCGCCCGTGCACACGTAGTCGTCGGCGAGGTTGCAGGCGTCACCGCTCTCCGCGACGGACTGGTCGCAGATGTGCTCGCCGCCGTTCTTCACGCAGCCGTCAGGACCACGACAAGCGATCTCCTCCCACTTGCCGTCGTGGCAGGCGAGGGCCTTCGCATCCTCGACGCAGACCTCTTTCGTCTCGATCTTGCAGCTGCCGCCCGCCTTGGGCTTGCAGGCGCCGAGCGATCCGGAGAGCAAAGCCACGGCGGCCGCGAGGAGGAGCTCCCGTTTCATCAGGCGACGATCCTAATCGGGACCGCCCCCTCGTGCCCAGCTTCTAGAGCACGACCATTGCCCTCCGCGCGGGACGTGGCCGCCACGCTCAGCGCCGCCGGGTCGGGAGGCGCTCGAGGTCGCCCTCGGGCGCCGCTCGCGGAGTCTTGTCCTCGAGGAGGCTGGCGAACGTGATGGGCTTGTTCCCGAAGCGCTCCTTCGCACGAAGGAGGACGTTCTCGACGTCGCGCCGCTTGTCCTGCTTCTCGTCACGGAAGAGCGTCGGCTGGACCGCCTCGGCAGGGCCGAGTTCCTGAGCGGAGACGCCGGTGAGCCGCACGCGCGCCCCGGCGAGCGGGAAACGGTCGAGCAAGGCGAGGCAGGCGTCGTGGAGGGTGCGCGTGTCGCTCGCAGGGGACGGGAGCGTCATCCGTCGCGTGAGCAGGGTGAAGTCGTGAAGCTTCAGCTTCACGACGACGGCGCCGGCGACGAGGCCAGCCATGGTGAGCCGTTCGGCGACGCGAGACGCGTGCGCGAGGAGCGTGCGCGCGACCGCCTCGCGAGTCGTGAGGTCGACGTCGTAGGTGACCTCGGCACCGATCGACTTGGCCTCGCGATCGGGGACGACCTCCCGTGGGTCGTTGCCCCGCGCGAGCTCGCGCACCTCCGGTCCCCAACTCCCGAGCGCGCGCTCGAGCGCAGCCGGGTCGGCCTTCGCCAGATCGCCAAGCGTCTGATAGCCCAGCCGCCGGAGGGTGGGCGCGGTCTTCGGACCGATGCCCCACATGCGCTCGATCGGAAGCGGCGCGAGGAACGCAGCGACGTCGCTCGGGACGACGGTGAGGCCGTTCGGCTTGTCGAAGTCGCTCGCGATCTTCGCGGCGAACTTGCACGGAGCAACGCCCGCCGACGCCGTGAGCTCGGTCGCGTCGTAGATGCCCTTCTTGATGAGCCGCGCAATCGCTTCGCCGTCGCCGAAGAGGCTCCGGCTCGCGGTCACGTCGAGGAAGGCCTCGTCGAGGGAGAGGCCCTCCACGAGCGGCGTGTACTCGTGGAAGACGTCGAAGACCTTGCGGCTGACCTCGATGTAGCGATCCCCGCGCGGCGGGACGACGACGAGGTGACGACAGCGCCGGAGCGCCTCCGCCATCGGCATCGCCGAGCGCACACCGAACTCGCGCGCCTCGTACGACGCAGCCGCGACGACGCCCCGGCGGGCAGCTCCACCGACGACGAGCGGCTTGCCGCGCAGGCTCGGATCGTCGCGCTGCTCGACCGACGCGAAGAACGCGTCCATGTCGACGTGGAGGATCTGACGCATGCGCGTCTACCTGCCTTCCAGCGAGCGCGACAGTACGGCCATCGACGTGACAAAGAATTACAACGATTCACCGGCCGGAGACCGAGATTTCCAGTGGCCGAGCGTCGATCGGAGCGGAGGGACCGCTACGATGACGACGTCCATGACGGGCCATCGAAACGACACGCTGACAGGCACCTCGCAAGACGTGCGGGCCCGTCGTCCGTGGGTGAGGGCGAGGGGCGTGCGCATCGCCCTCTTCGTCCTCGCCGCCGTTGCCGTCATCCTCGCGCGCCCCGCATCGCATCACGCGCGTGCCGCCTCGCTCCTCGTGGCGTTCTCCGATCCGACGAGCACACCGGCGACGCTGACCGAAGAGCGCCTGACGTTCACGCGCGAGGGTGAAGAAGTCCCCGCCCGTCTCTACGTCCCGACCGGCATCACGAAGCCCCCCGGCATCGTCCTCGTGCATGGAGTGCATCACGCCGGGATCGAGGAGCCGCGCCTCGAGCGCTTCGCACGGGCAGTCGCCGCCGCGGGTGTCGTCGTGATGACGCCCGCCGTGAAGGAGCTGAGCGACTACAAGGTCGCGCCTCGATCGATCGACACGGTGGGCGCAGCCATCGAGAAGCTGCGCGACCGGCTGGGCGTGGAGAAGGTCGGGCTCATGGGGATGAGCTTCGGCGGCGGGATCTCGCTCCTCACCGCGGCCGACGCGCGCTTCGCCGAGCACGTCTCGTTCGTCGTCGCGGTCGGCGCGCACGGCGATCTCGGACGGGTATCGCGCTTCTTCATCGAAGACGAGATCCCCGAGCCGGGCGGCGCGACGAAGAAGCTCCGCGCTCACGGCTACGGCGTCATGGTCCTCGTCTACTCGCACGTCGAGGACTTCTTCCCCGCCGAGGACGTGCCGGCCGCGCGGGATGCGCTGCGCTTCTGGCTGTGGGAAAAGCGCGACGACGCGCGTACGGCCGCGGCGAAGGTCTCACCGCCATCGAAGGCAAAGCTCGACGGCCTCTTCGACGTCGGCGCACCGCCGATGAAGGAAGAGCTCCTCGCGGAGATCGATCGGCACGCCGAGGAGATGGCGAAGGTCTCGCCGCACGGGCACCTCGGAGCGATCCGCGCGAACGTCTACCTCCTGCACGGCGAGGGCGACACCGTCATCCCCGCGACCGAGACGCTCTGGCTCGCTCGAGACGTGCCGCCGGCACGTCTCAAGACCGCGCTCGTCAGCCCCGCGATCGAGCACGTCGAGCTGAAGTCGCCGAGCGTCGCGGACAAGTGGGCGCTCGTGCGGTTCATGGGCGACGTGATCGGCGAAGCGGAAGCCTCGCGCTGACCGCGCGCGCTCGACCTCGCTACTCGATCTTCACCGGCTGGCCGTACGACTCGAGCTCCACGCGAGCCTGGCTTCCGCGGGCGGCGGTCACCGACCTCGCTACTCGATCTTCACCGGCTGGCCGTACGACTTGAGCTCCGCGCGGGCCTCGTGTCCGCCGGCAGCGACGACGAGGAGCACCATCCCCACGCCGGGACAGTAGGTCGTCTCGTACCGGGCGCCCGGTGAGCGGCCGCCCTCTTCGACCGTCCGGACACACGCCGCGTAGCTCCCGGCGGGCACGGACACGGCAACGTCCGTCGCGGCGATCCTCGTCGTGCCGCCGTGCTCCCCGAGCCATGACGTGCCGACCTCGACGGGCGCCTTCAGGATGTACGCCCCGCCGTCGTACGCGACGCCGTCCGGCAGGTAGACGAATCGCTTCGTCCCGTTCGAGAGACGGAGCTCGCCGTGGGTCGCGTCCTTCCGGGACGCCTTCGCGACGAGCATGCCGCTGTCGTCCCCCTCCTTCGTGACGTAGTGGTAGAGCTTGCCGTCGTCGAGCGGGAAATAGGGCTCGAGGCTCGCGCCGCTCGACAGCGGCGGCTTCGGCGACGAGGGAGGTGCGGTCGATTCGCCTCCACAGGCCGACGTCAGGAGGAGGGACGCGAGGAGGAGCAGGCGAGCTCGGGACACGGCGCGCGATCCTACTGCACTCTCGCGTACCTCGCCGCGCTCCGACTGGCCCACCGCAGCGAGTGGCGGACACTACACTGCCGGTCGGAGCACCGCTGCAAGCAGCTGGTGCCCTGGGTGCAGCCCCAAGTTTCGAGCACTTGGCGGCGGCGGCGAAAAAGTTCGCCTGTCGTGTCGATCCTGTGGACGCCCGTTTGTCATCGGACCGGAGACCGCCACGGGCGCATGAAGATCGACACCGGCAGACTGCCGCAGGCTTCGGCACGACTTTTTCCTGCCCCGCACCTTCCCCAGGCGACCGACGTCGGTCAGGAAAGTGTCGATCGGGGTGCGGCGCGGGGTTGCCAGCGGGCGCTCGACGACGCACCCTCCGCCGCCCTCGATCTTCCGGCCGGCCACCTCGACGCCAGCTCGAGGACCGGGGGCCTGGGGAAGTCACCGTGTTGACGCGCGCACCAGACGGCGACGCGAGCACCTTCACGATTGGATCCGTCGTGCCTGATCAACTGAGCTCGGACCTCGCGTCGCTCCGCATCGATCGCGATGCACCGCGTCCTCCCTCGGCGCTCCGACGCCTCGTCGTCCCTGTCGTGGTCGTCGGTCTGCTCGGCGCCGCGGGCTTCGCGGGCTACCAGCGCGTGGAGGGGGCGCTCTTCAAGCAGGAGGTGAAGGCGACCGAGATCGCGATGATCTCGCCGTCGCAGGCCGACGTCACCGTGACGGCGACGGGGTACGTGATCCCGCAGATCACGTCGAAGGTCGGCTCCAAGCTCCCGGGCCGCATCGCGAAGGTGAACATCAAGGAAGGCGACACGGTCAAGGAGGGCGACGTCATCGCCCAGCTCGAGGACGCGGATCAGAGGAGCCAGGTCGTCGCCGCCTCGACGCGTGTCGGCGCCGCGCAGGCGCGCATCGCGACGGCGCGCGCGAACCTCGCCGAGGTCTCGCAGCAGGTCGAGCGCGAACGCGCGCTCGTCGCGAGCGGCGCGGTCGGCAAGGCGAACCTCGACAACCTCGTCGCCCGCGAGGCCGCGCTGAAGGAGCTCGTCCGCTCGGCAGAGGCCGAAACGACGGTGGCGCAGGCCGACGTCGGCACCTTCGGCGTCGGCCTCAAGGACCGCATCATCATCGCGCCGATCAGCGGCCGCGTCGTGACGAAGCCGGCAACGATCGGCGAGTTCGTCGGCGGCATCGGCAACGTCGGGCTGGTCGCCGAGATCGTCGACTTCAACAGCCTGATGGTCGAGGCGGACGTGCCCGAGCCTCGCCTTCACCTCGTGAAGGTCGGAGGCCCGTGCGAGATCATCCTCGATGCGTACCCGAACAAGCGCTTCCGCTGCGAGGCAGCGCAGCTCGGCCAGCGAGTGAACCGGTCGAAGGCCACGATCATGGTGAAGGTGAAGTTCTTGCCGTCGAGCGCGGACGAGATGGAAGGCGTGCTCCCCGAGATGAGCGCCCGCGTCAGCTTCCTCTCGAAGGCGATCTCCGACGCGACGAAGGACGAGAAGCCGAAGAAGGTCGTCGCGACCGACGCCGTCGTCGAACGGAACGGCGGCACGGTCGTCTTCGCGATCACCGAAGGAAAGCTCCACGCCATCCCGGTGAAGGTCGGCGACCCAGTGGGGACGAACGCAGTGGAGCTCCTCGACGGTCCGCCGCAAGGCACGAGGGTGGTCTCCAAGCCAACGAGTGAAATGGCAGACGGTCAGCGCATCAAGGAGACGGACAAGTGAGCACCGAATCGACGAACGAGCGCACCTCGAAGCCGAATGCCGAGGCCAAGGCGATGCAGAGCGACGTGCCCGAGCAGTACCGCAAGAACGCGACCCCCGAGCGAGGGAAGGCCATCATCGAGCTGTCCGGCGTCACCAAGACGTTCTTCCGCGGGAAGGAGCCGCTCACCGTCCTCGACGGCCTCTCCCTCTCGATCGAGGAAGGCGGGTTCGAGGCGCTGATGGGCCCGTCGGGCTCGGGCAAGTCGACGCTCCTCAACTTGATCGCGGGTCTCGATCGGCCCACGAGCGGCAAGGCCATCATCGCCGGCAACGACATCGGCGCGATGAGCGACGGCGAGCTCGCGAAGTTCCGCGCGCGCCACATCGGCTTCATCTTCCAGTCCTACAACCTCATGCCGGTCCTCACGGCTCGCGAGAACGTGGAGCTCCCGCTCCTCCTCACGAAGCTCTCGAGCACCGAGCGGCGGAAGCGCGCGGAGACGGCGCTGCGCGTCACCGGCCTCGAGAACCGCATGGACCACTACCCGCGCCAGCTCTCCGGCGGCCAGGAGCAGCGCGTCGCGATCGCGCGCGCGATCGTCCACGACCCGACCATCCTCGTGTGCGACGAGCCGACGGGCGATCTCGATCGCAAGAGCGCGGACGACATCCTCGAGCTCCTCACGAAGCTCAACGTCGACTTCAAGAAGACGATCCTGATGGTCACGCACGATCCCGCGGCGGCCGATCGGGCGACCATCACCCGCCACCTCAACAAGGGGAGGCTCGAGTGATTCAGCTCTTTCTCATTGCCGCGCGCAACCTGAAGCGGAGCTGGTTCCGGACGACGTTCACCGTCGCCGGCTGCGCCGTCGCGCTGCTCGCGTTCGTCATGCTTCGCACGGTGCTGTCGGCGTGGAACGTCGGCGCGGAACACGCCGCGCAGGATCGCCTCGGCACGCGCCACAAGGTCACCTTCATCATGCCGCTCCCGAAGCGGTACATCGACGACGTGCGCCAGGTGCCCGGCGTGAAGCAGGCGACGTTCGCGAACTGGTTCGGCGCGAAGATCCCCACGCAGCCCGACGAGTTCTTCGCGAACTTCGCGGTCGAGAGCAAGACCTACTTCGACGTCTACGACGAGATGATCGTCTCTCCGGAGGACAAGGCGCGCTGGCTCGCCGACAAGAAGGGCGCGATCGTCGGGCACGTCCTCGCGAAGAAGATGGGCTGGAAGATCGGCGACAAGGTCGTGCTCGAGGGGACGATCTATCCCGGCGACTGGGAGTTCAACATCGACGGGATCTACAAAGCATCGAAGAAGTCGATGGATGACTCCCAGCTCGTCTTCCACTGGGACTACCTGAACGACGCGCTGACCGGCGAGCAGAAGGACATGATCGGCTGGGTCTCCTCGCGCGTCACCGACACGAGCCGCAGCGGAGAGATCTCGAGGGAGATCGATCGCATCTTCGACGAGCGCGACACCCAGACGGTGACGATGAGCGAGCGCGCGATGAACGTCTCGTTCATGGCCGGCTTCTCGGCACTGCTCACCGCGCTCGAGGTCGTGTCGGTGATCATCCTCGGGATCATGCTCCTCGTCCTCGGCAACACGATCGCGATGGGCGTTCGTGAGCGCACCAAGGAGTACGCCGTGCTCCGGGCGATCGGCTTCGAGCCGTGGCACGTCCGCTTCTTCGTCATCGCCGAGGCGGCGACGCTCGGAATCGTGTCCGGCGTCGTCGGCGTCGGCATCGCCTACCCATTCGTGAACAACATGGTCGGGCGAGCAATCGAAGAGAACATGGGCGGGATGTTCCCCTACTTCCGCGTCGAGCCGAACACCGCGCTCCTCGCCGTCGCGATCGCGATCGCCCTCGCAGCGTTCGCGTCCCTCATTCCCAGCATCCAGGCCGGCCGGGTGTCGGTCACCGACGCGCTCCGGCGTGTCGGCTGAGCGGAGCGAACGAGAACCGATGGTCCCCATCAAGTACAACGTCCGGAACCTGGTCGTCCGCAAGAGCACCACCGCCGCCGCCGCCTTCGGCCTCGCGCTCGTGGTCTTCGTCTTCGCCTGCGCGCTCATGCTCGCGAACGGCATCGAGCGGACGCTCGGCCGCGCCGCGAGCCCCGACGTCGTGGTCGTCATGCGCAAGGGCTCGGACACCGAGATGACGAGCACGGTCGAAGACAAGCAGGTGAGCCTCGTCCTGGCGCAGGCCGCGCAGATCGGCGCGGCGAAGAAGCCGGTCGGCGTCGGCGAAGTGCTCGCCGTCGTGCTCCTCGACAAGGTCGGCGTCGACGGAGTGTCGAACGTCACGGTGCGCGGCGTGACGGAAGACGTCTTCGCGTTCCGTCCCTCCGCGAAGATCATCGAAGGCCGAGCGGCAAACCCGGGCAGCGACGAGGTCGTCATCGGCAGCGGCCTCAAGGGTCGTTTCAAGGGCATGAACATCGGCGAGAGCTTCGAGCTCAAGAAGAACCGGCCGATGAAGGTCGTCGGCATCTTCGACGACGACGGCTCCGCGTTCGAGTCGGAGGTCTGGGCCGACGTCCACGTCGTACGGCAGGCGTTCGGGCGCTCCGGCTCGGTGTCGAGCGTCCGCGTGCGCCTCGACAGCCCGAGCAAATTCGACGCCTTCAAGACGCTCGTCGAAGGAGACCGCCAGCTCGGTCTCATCGCGATGCGCGAGGCCGACTACGTCGAGAAGCAGTCGCAGGCGACGGGCATCATGCTCAAGATCCTCGGTGGCATGGTCGCCTTCTTCTTCGGCGTCGGGGCGATGATCGGCGCGACGATCACGATGAACGCGCAGGTCGCCGGGCGCAGCCGCGAGATCGGGACGCTTCGCGCGCTCGGCTTCTCGAAGGGCAGCATCCTCTTCTCCTTCCTGATCGAGTCGCTCGTGCTGTCGCTCACCGGCGGAGTCGTCGGCGCCGTCGCCGCGATCGGGATGAAGGCGGTGAAGCTCACCATGCTCAACATGGGAACCTTCACGGAGATCGTGTTCGGCTTCGAGCCCACGCCGACGATCATCATCTCGGCGGTCGGCCTCTCGGCGTTCATGGGCCTCCTCGGCGGCTTCCTCCCCGCCGTCCGCGCCGCCCGAGTGAGCCCCGTCGAAGCGATGCGCGGCTGAAACGCCTTCCCGGCGCGAACGGCCATCGGCGACGGCTCACCAAGAGTCTTCGTTCTGCTCGCTCAGCAAGCTCTTCCCGGATAGCTCGCGCTCGTGAGTCGACGCGGTGCGTCGGTCATGTCGGTGCCTTCATGCGTCGGACGACGGGCGATTTTCCGACTGTGCGGAGATACGCTAATCCGGAAGTCGCTCCTTGCGCGCCAACATCGCCACCACCGTCTCGATCGCCGCCGCGGTGACGTCCTTCGCCGTAGCGCGTCTCGCGTCGCGGCTCTCGGCGGCGCCGAGCGGACGGCACTTCCGCTTCGGCGTTCTGGCGATGTGTGCCGGCGGTGTCTACGCCCTGGGCGAAGCCATCGTGGCGGGGTCGATTAGCCCCGGCACGACGATTTGGGCGGTGAGGGTCCAGCTCTTCACGCTGTGCATCCACTCGGTCGCGTGGATGACGTTCTTCGCTGCGTGGAGCGCACGGTCCTTCACCAGGCCGGAGCGCTTCGTCGCCTGGTCATGCGCAGTGATGGCCCCGCTCGCGTTCGTCCCGCGCTTCACGATCGGCGACACGGTCACCGAGCATACGGTCGCGTGGCTCGGTGTGACCTACCGCGACGCGGAGAGCGGCGTCGGTGGCCCGCTCCTCGTCTTCATCACGACAGTCGGGATCGCGTTGTCTGCGCATTCCGCGTACCGGTTGGGCCGGCAAAACGCTCATGCCCGTCACATGGCGCTCGGGTTCGTGCTCTTCGTCCTCATCGCGATCCTCGACACGCTCACGGGCTTGCATGTCGTCGAGCTGCCGTACTTCGCGCCGCTCGCCGTCGGGGTCGTGCCGCTCTTCGTCGGCTCGTCGATCTCCTCGGAGTTCGCCGAGAACGCCGAGAAGGTCGCTCAGCAGGCCAACGAGCTCGCGACGACGCGAGCCGCACTGGTGGAGCGAGAGCGACTGGCGGCTGTCGGGCAGCTCTCCGCCGTGGTCGCCCATGAGGTGCGCAACCCCGTCGCGATCATCTTCAACGCAACGGCGACGCTGTCCCGGCGAGCCACACGCAGTGAAGACAAGGAGCTCGTCGACATCGTTCGGCACGAGGCCGAACGCCTCAAACGCCTCGTCGATCAGCTCCTCGACTCGGTCCGTCCTTTCGAGCTTCAAATACTGAATGGCTCGGTCGACGCCGTCGTGACGGATGCCGTCGCGGTCGCGACCAAAGGCGCGTCCGTCGCCCCCGTCGAAGTCATCATCGAGGAGACGCAGGAGGTCCCCTTCGAGGCCGACACGGTGCTCCTCGTTCAGGCGATCGCCAACCTCGTCACGAACGCGATCCTTGCACCGGGTCGACAGTCGCCGGTCCGCGTACGCGGGACCTCGACGGGTGAAGGGATGGTGCGCGTCGAAGTGCTCGATGACGGCCACGGCGTCGCCGAAGAGAACACCTCGCGCCTCTTCACGCCCTTCTTCACGACGCGTGCAACCGGCACGGGCCTCGGTCTGGCCCTCGTGAAGCGCATCGCCGAGGCGCATGGAGGGTCGGTCGCGTACGAGAATCGAACCCCGGGCACCGCCTTCGTCCTCTCCATCCCGCAGCGACGCTCGCCGACCTCGCGCCCTGCTCGCTGACACCGTCCGACGGCGAAGACGGGACGCGTCTCGAGCCGCTGACACAGCTGCGGCGATCTCGGCGACCGTGCGCCGGATCCGATCATCGAAGCAGGAACGTACGGGCACGTCCTGCGCGATCGCGGCGTTTTGCGGCGTTCGGCCTCGCCGGCCCTCGCCGTCGGGGCTTTTCATTCCGCGCGGGGGTGTCTAACGTGCGTTTCCCCCATCCTGAAGGAGAGAGAATCCATGGCCTTTGAGCTTCCGGCCCTGCCCTACGCGAAAGACGCCCTCGCGCCCCACATCTCGGCGGAGACGCTCGAGTACCACCACGGCAAGCACCACGCGGCCTACGTGACGAACCTGAACAAGCTCCTCGAGGGGAAGCCCGAGGCGAGCAAGAGCCTCGAGGAGGTCATCATGAGCTCCGACGGCGGCGTGTTCAACAACGCGGCCCAGGTGTGGAACCACACGTTCTACTGGAGCTCGATGAAGCCGAACGGCGGCGGCCAGCCCACGGGCGATCTCCTCGCGGCGATCAACCGTGACTTCGGCTCGTTCGACAAGTTCAAGGAGGAGTTCGCCAACGCCGGTGCGACGCAGTTCGGCTCCGGCTGGGCGTGGCTCGTCCTCCAGAACGGCAAGCTCGCCGTCACGAAGACGCCGAACGCCGACCTCCCGATGAAGCACGGCCAGACGGCGCTCCTCACGATGGACGTGTGGGAGCATGCATATTACATCGACTACCGGAACGCCCGTCCCAAGTACATCGAGACGTTCCTCAACAGCCTCGCCAACTGGGACTTCGCGCTCGCGAACCTGAAGAAGGCCGGCGGCTGATCGAGACGATCGCCCCACCGGGCTGATCGACGCGACGAAGCGAACGGGCGGCGCGACGGCAACGTCGCCCGCCCGTCCGCGTTTCAGGTGCCCTTCCCGGCCCTCGCGGAGCGCGAGGCATCCGGCTCGACGCGGTCGCCGCCCTCCTCCGGCGGGCGCGCGAAGCTCGCAGGCATCCCGCTCGACGGGGCGCGCCCGGTTCCGCTCGCGCGCGCCTCGCTGACGCGGGCGCGAGCGCGAACGGCATCAGCGCTGGCGGTTCCAGCGATAGAGCTGCTCGGCCGGCTTCCTCGCAGGAGAGGCTGCCGCCGGCACCACGAGGCGGTGCTCGAGCAGCCGATTCCTGAAGCTGCGCGGCGGGAGCGCGCGGCCGAGCACGACCTCGTAGAAGCGCTGCAGCTCGGCGAGCGTGAAGCGTGAAGGGAGCAAGTTGAACGTCCGATCGCGCAGCGGATCGTCGAGGAGCTCGCAGAGCCGCCGGTAGGCGCGCGCGACGATCTTCGCGTGATCGAACGCGAGGTGGATCATGCCGGACGAAGGCCGCTTGACCGGCCGTCGCACCCCGCCGGCTCGACGTACGGCTGGAGCTGGCGCCAACCGTATCGTCGCGACCGCCTCGTCGAGGGCGAGCCGCCGGAACGAATGCCACTCCACCGCTGCGGCGTCGTCCCCTGCGGTGATCTTCGGCTCCGCCACGAGGAACGTCATGTACGCGACGGTGATGGTGTGTCCCCGCGGATCGCGCCCCGGGTCGCCGAAGGCGCCGAGCTGCTCGAGCCGCGCGCTCGTGATGCCCGTCTCCTCCGCGAGCTCGCGCGCAACGGCGCGCTCGAGCGACTCGTTCTCGTTCACGTAGCCGCCAGGGAGCGCCCACCGTCCCTTGAAAGGCTCATCCTTGCGCTTGATGAGCAGGACCGCGAGGTCATCCGCGCGCATCGTGAAGACGACGGCATCGCAAGTGACCGCAGGGCGCGGGTACCGGTACGAGAAGGGCACGGCGCGAAGAGACCTCTCCTATCCGTCGCCGTCAACCACCATGGTGGCCCCACCTGAACGACCGCGGGAGATCACGCTCAACACGCGGCAAATGTCAGGGTAATGTCACTTTGTCCTCCGGTGACGGATGACGTGACGTGACCTGATGGTGAGGGCTCGAGGCCGATGAAGCGCACCGAACGTCTCTTCGCACTGGCAGAGCACCTTCGTGCGCGCCGCACCGGCGTCACCGCCGAGGCCCTCGCCGAGCGCTTCGGCGTCACCGTACGGACGATCTACCGCGACCTCGACACCCTCCGAGCCGCATCGCTGCCGCTCGCCGCCGAGCGCGGTCGCGGAGGCGGCTACGCGCTCGACAAGAGCTACAGCCTCCCGCCTGTGAATTTCACCGCACGCGAGGCGGCCCTCCTCGTAGCGCTCGGGCGCTTCGCGACCGAGATGCGCCTCCTGCCCTTCACCGAGACGCTCGACCGTGCGCTCGACAAGGTACGGGGCGCCCTCTCCGCGTCCGCACAGCGCGAGCTCGCAGGTCGGCTCAAGGAGCTCCAGTTCGTCGGGATCCCGCAGCTCCCCGTCTCACGCGCGGTCCGCGCCGCCGTCGAGCGCGCATGGTTCGAGCAGCAGCCCCTCCGGATCACCTACCGCAGCGGGAACTACGAGCGGACGACCCGTGACATCCGGATCACCTCCGTGTTCATGGAGCGCACCGAGACGCGGCTCAACGCGATCGATCTGGCGAAGAACGAGGAGCGCCAGTTCCGCCTCGACCGCGTCGAGAAGGCAGAGGTGATCGGAAGCGCCTAGCGCGCCTAGCGCGCCTAGGCCGTGCTCCACTCCCCGCTCGAGTCGCGGCTCGGCGCCTTCGTTTCCGCCCGAGCCCGAAGGACCGCGGACTCTAGGACGTGCGCATCGCGAGGCGCGTGGCGATGGCGAAGGCGACCGCGAACGTGATCGGTGTCATGTAGCCGTTCAGGCCTTGATCGCCCCAGACCTGCACGACGCAGATGGCGATCGCTCCGAGCGCGCTCAGCGCGGCGCTCCGCTCGAGCGGCGTGTAAGCCCCGCGATAGGAGCGCAACGCGAGCGTTCCGGCGACGGGAAAGATCATCCAGAGGAGCGTGAACCCGATGACGCCGCCCCACGACCACATCCAGAGCACGCCGTTGTGCGCGATGAGCCGGTAGTTGACGAACACGTCGCTCAGATCGACCGGAGGGTTGTTCGGCGAGTTCTGGTAGTTGAAGCCGAAGCCCGTCGGGAGCAGCGGGCTCTGCCGCATCGTGTAGATGAGGTTCTCGTTCTCGATGTCGCGCGAGAGGCTGGAGCTGTCCTTCTGGTCGAGGACCGACATCACCAGCTTCGCCGGCTTGAGCAGCGGAGAGGGTGAGCTGATCTCGGAGCCGATCAGGACGTACCCGATGACGAGGGGGATCGAGACGAGCAGCGCGGTCGTAACGCGTCGCTTCCGCTTGCTCGGCTTGAGCGCGAGGTAGATCACCGCCGGGGCGATCGAGAGGCTGACGAACGCGAGGCGGCGGTTGTTCAGCACGATCGCGAAGAGGATCACCGCCGAGACGGCGGCCGCGCGCATGATCGTCCGCTTGGTGCGCTGCTCGAACGCGTGGGTGACGACGATCAGGATCGCCACCACGAAGAGGACCGAGTCCGAGTGGTTGGTGCACCACTCGGGTAGCCCAGGGCGATCGGTGATCCCCTGCGGCATGCACACGATGAAGTAGACGTAGAAGACGAGCAGGCTCCGACAGAGCGCCGTGACGACGAAGATCGTCCCCACCGCCGCCAGGTCCTCGGGCACGCGGAGCGCGTACAGGAAGAGCAGCGTGATCAGCGGGAGCTGCATCAGGTGGACGATCTGACGGAACGTCCCGTCAACCGCGCCGCCGTGAACGATGCCCCACGCGCTCAGCGCGAAGATCGTCACGAGGAAGGCGAGCATCAAGTTCTTCGCGAACTTCGGCGGCGCCCACTGGTCCGCCCGCTTCTTCCCCCAGACGGCGCGGTAGAGGAGGCCGAGGGTGACGAAGAAGAAGACCGGGAGCGACGCCCCCGGCATGCCGCTCCACTCCTTGATGGTGCCGTAATACGCAACCGCCGCCGGCCACAGGACGGTGTCCCAGTAGCCGTCGCCCTGCTGCCGGAGCATCGCCTCGCTGAACGGCTCGATGAAGAGCGACAACACGAGGTAGATGCGCAGGGCTCGCGCGAGCTTGAGGCGCGACATCGCCCACACGAGCAGCGGGCCCCAGACCACGACGAACGCGGTGTCGAACCGGAACGAGTTCGACCAGACTCCCGGCGCGTCGAACGACGGGCTCGCAGCGAAGAACGCAAAGAGCGAGGCGCAGAAGACGCCGACGATGATCCGCAGCGTCGGCTTGGCGAAGTCGTCCGCGAGGAGGGCGCGCTCGTTGATCCCGTCGTGGTGCTCTTCGGGCGGAGGAGGAGCCACCGACCCGAACGAGCCGAACTGCTGCTTCACACGTTCGTGAAGGGCGACGCGATCGTTCGGCGTCGCGAGGTGCGGAGGACGGAACGATCCTCCAGGCCGCTGCGGATTCATTGGCAGATGAAGGCTATCATGCGTCGCGCCGGGCGCGGCAAAGCGGAGCTCGAGCTCGAGCGGCGCCGGCGGTCGGTCTCAGCCAACGCGCTTCGCCAGCTCCCTGATCGCGCTCGGCTGCGCCGCGTCCTCGAAGAGCTGTGGAAGGAACGAGGGCGGCACGGGCAGCTCTCGCGAGAGCCGCGCCAGCGCGGAGGCCTGCACGTCCTCGCGAAGCGCGCGCCGCCGCCCCGCCATCACGGCGGCGTCGGCGGGCGACTCCACCGGAGCACGCCCAACGCGCTCGAGCGTGGCCCGTTCCTCCTTCGAGAAGAGCGGTGGGAGCACGCAGTTCACGACGATCTTGCCGATGGGGAGCTTCAGCTCGCCCTGCAGAGCGTGGGCGAGCTCGATGGTCTCCGTCGTCGGCATCTCCTCGGGCAGCGTCACGAGGACGACGGCACACATCTTCGGATCCTGGAAGAGCTCCCAGGCGCGCTCCGCGTCGCGGCGCAGGAGGCCCGGCGGCACGACATCGAGGATCACCTTCGGCACGCGCAGCATGTCGAGGCCATGGCCGGTCGCCGGCGCGTCGAGGATCACGACGTCATAGAGCGGGCTGCCGTCCTCGCGCGTCTCGGTCGTGTGCCACCACGCCTTGCCGAGGAGCGTCCACTCCTGCATGCCGGGCACGGCGCGGAAGAAGGTGCGCACGTAGCGGTTGTCGAACAGGAGTTTGTAGAGTGCACGCGACTTGAGCATCATCGCGCCGTACTCTTCGAGCGCGCGCGTGGGGTCCATGTTCACCGCCCACACGTTCGGCGCCACGGGGGCGACCTCCGGCCCGATGAGCTCGGAGCCGAACATCGTCGAGAGCCGCTCCTTCGCGTGACACATGCACACGAGGACGCGCTTTCCCTTGGCGGCGAGCGCGAGCGCCTCGGCGGCGCAGACGGTGGTCTTCCCGACACCGCCCTTACCCGTGACGATGAGGAAGCGTCTGTTCTCGAGACCTGCCCTTTGCGGAGGCGTTGACGGAACGGCCATTCTCGCCGCGCACCATAGCACGCACGGATCGGCAGCAGACCGCCGGCGGTGCCCCCCGTCAGGCCTGCGCTTCGTGAGCACGCGGAGAAACCGGCGAAAACGTCGCCAGGGCCTCATGAACCGATGAGCCCGGCCGTTACTCCTCGAAGAGGCGCACGTAAAGGAGCAGCGCCCGTCGACGAGGAGGATTTTTCCACCGCACCCGAGACCGCACCCGAGGCCGCCCCCGAAAACATGACCCGAACACGCACCCGAGCACGGAAAGGAGAGTCAGCCGCCGGACACACCCGAGAACGCCCCCAAAAACATGAATGAACGCCCCTAGAAAGCGCCCCAAACAAACGCCAAAGAGCACCTGAAGAGAGACACGGATCGCAAGGCTCGCAGGGCTCGAAAAGAGGTCGCTACGAGCGCGCACACGTCAGCCGAAAACGAAGGCGATGTGCGCGTTCGTAGCGACGAAAAGTCGTTGTTGGAAAATATTCCTGACGTGCCCGCGGATTGTTGACGAGAAACGGCTGAGTCAGCTCTGCTGTAATTATGGGTCAACTCGTCTCGCGTGCTCTTCGGGCAATGATCGCGTCGACGTTCACCGCAGGTTTGATTGCAGCCTGTGGGTCGGAGGCCGAGTCGACGTTCAACAACGGAGGCGATGGAACCGAGGATGCGGGGCCACCCCCGCCACCTCTGCCTCCTCCCGTGACGCCCGACGGCGGCGTCGACCCCAACACGGGGTGCAAGCCACGCACGTGCGCCGAACAAGGGATCGAGTGCGGACCCGCCGGAGACGGCTGCGGAGGCGTCATCCCCGACTGCGGAAAGTGTGGCGACGGCCTTCGCTGCGGAGGTCCGAACGCGCATTCGAAGTGCGTCTCGCCGAACATCGGCACCGCGTGCGTGGCGAAGACGTGCGCGGAGCTCGATGTCCAGTGCGGGCTCGCCGGCGACGGCTGCGGTGGCATCCTCACGTGCGGAACGTGTGCGGGCGGACAGCAGTGCGGAGGGCCCGGCAACCCGTCGAAGTGCGTGGCCGCGGTGCCGACGTCGCCGGACGGCGGCGCCTGCGTGCCGAAGACCTGCGCCGACTACGTCGCGCAGAACATGGACTGCGGAGAGCAGAGCGACGGCTGCGGTGGAGTCATCGACTGCGGGAAGTGCACGGCGCCCGAGTTCTGCGGTGGCGGCGGTCCGAGCAAGTGCGCCGTGACCGGCGGTGGCACGTGCACGCCGAAGACGTGCGTCGACTTCCCCGGCAAGTGTGGACCGCAGCCGAACGGGTGCGGCGGCGTCACCGCGAGCTGCGGGACCTGCACGGCTCCTCAGGTCTGCGGCGGCGGCGGCGTCCCGAGCGTCTGCGGCGGGGGTACCACGCAAGGGCCCGACGGCGGGGCGTGCGTCCCGCTCGCTGCGTGCGGCCCCGGCCAGTGCGGTCAGATCGCCGACGGCTGCGGCGGCGTCCTGAACTGCGGGACGGGAGCGTGCGTGAACGGGACGATCTGCGGCGGCGGCGGAACGCCGAACGTCTGCGGCGCGCCCACGTGCACGCCGCTCGCGGCGTGCCCCGCGGGAATGAACTGCGGCTCGATCGCCGACGGCTGCGGTGGCATCGTGCAGTGCGGAACCGGCGCCGGCTGCACGTTCCCGCAGATCTGCGGCGGCGGCGGCCAGGCGAACGTCTGCGGCGGCGGCGGCATCGCCGGCGACGGCGGCGCGCCCTGTCAGCCGTTGACGTGCGCGCAGACCGGTAAGCAGTGCGGTCCGGTCGCGGACGGCTGCGGCGGCATCGTCGACTGCCCGAGCTGTACGTCCCCCGCGGTCTGCGGCGGCGGCGGCGTCCCGAGCATGTGCGGCGGCGCGAATCAGTGCACGCCGAAGACGACGGCGGACTGCCCGGCCAACGGCTGCGGCTACATCGCCGACGGCTGCGGCGGCCTCGTGCAGTGCGGTACGAACTGCGCCGGCGGCACCATCTGCGGCGCGGTCACCCCGAACGTCTGCGGCACCAGCTCCGGGCCCTGCACCGGCTTCTGCATCAACCAGGCGACCAACTGCGGTGCGAGCCCGACGCGGATCACCGGCAAGGTCTACGCGCCGAACGGGACGCTCCCGCTCCCGGGCGCGCTCGTCTACGTTCCGAACGGCGCCACGACCTCGCCGTACGGCGTCACCGCGATCGCGTCGGGTGTCACCGGCGGCACCTGCGAGCAGTGCAACCAGCAGGCGAGCGGCTCCCCGCTCGTCAGCACCACCAGCGGCGCCGACGGCTCGTTCACGCTCAACAACATCCCCGCCGGCGTCGCCTTCCCGATCGTCATCCAGCTCGGCAAGTGGCGTCGCATGGTGACGATCCCGGCGACCGCGGCGTGCACCTCGCGCACGCTGACGGCGGCGCAGTCTCGCCTCCCGACGCGCCAGAACGAGGGCAACAACAACGTCGACAACATCCCGTTCGTCGCGATCTCGACCGGTCAGGTCGACGGCCTCGAGTGCGTCTTCCGCAAGCTCGGCCTCGCGGACGATCAGTTCGGCAATCCGCCCGGGACCACGAAAGGCTCCGGAAACAGCTACGCAAACGCCGCCCTGGACTACGGACGCGTCCGCCTCTACCAGGACAACGACCGCGGCAACGCGGCCGGAGGCGCGCGCATGAACACGCGCACGCCGCGGACCGATGCTGCGCTGACCAACACGCAGGCAAATCTCGATCAGTACGACGCGGTGATCTTCGGCTGCGCAGGCGCCGCCAACCAGCGGAACAGTGACATCCTCAATCGCGTCCGCGCCTACGCGGACAAGGGCGGCCGCGTCTTCGCCACCCACTTCGAGTACGTCTACCTCCACACGAACGCCCCGTGGAACACGACGGCCGGCTGGGACCCGAACCAGAGCGGCTCGGGCAGCGGCTCGTGGGCCGGGCTCATCAACACCGGCTCTGCAAAGCGACTCCAGTTCTCGCAGTGGCTCGACGCCGACGGCGTCAAGGCGCTCTCGGCGACGAACCCTCCGCGCGTCAACATCACGGAGGCGCGCAACGACGTCGATCAGCCCGTCGTCGCCGGCGCGGAGGAGTGGATCACCCGCTACAACGATCCGGCGGCAAACGACGCCGTCCTCCACTACACGTTCAACACCCCGTGGAACGAAGCGCCGGCGAATCAGTGCGGCCGCGTCCTCTTCAGCGACTTCCACGTCACCCTCGGAAACACCGCCGGTGACGACTTCCCGAGCCACTGCGGGAACGGCGGGCTGACGAGCCAGGAGAAGATCCTGGCGTACTTCCTCTTCGACCTCACGTCGTGCATCCAGGTGCCGCCCCCGCCGACGTGCACCCCGAGGACGTGCGCGAACTACCCGGCCGGCACCTGCGGCGTCCAGAGCGACGGCTGCGGAGGCACCACCGCCAATTGCGGGACCTGCCCCAACGGTCAGACCTGCGGCGGCGGCGGCGTCCAGAACCAGTGCGGCGGCCCGACCTGCACGCCCAAGACGTGCGAGCAGCTCAATGCCCAGTGCGGCACCGTCCCTGACGGCTGCGGCGGCACCGTCAACTGCCCCGACTGCCCCGCTGGCCAGATCTGCGGCGGCGGCGGCGTCGCGTACCAGTGCGGCGCCTCGTCTTGCACGCCGAAGACCTGCGCGCAGCAGGGCATCCAGTGCGGTCAGACGGGTGACGGCTGCGGCAACGTGATCACCTGCGCGCCGTGCCCTGCCGGCACGACCTGCGGTGGCGGCGGCGTCCCGAACCAGTGCGGCGCGCCCTCCTGTGTGCCGCTCACGAAGTGCCCTGCTGGCAAGAACTGCGGCATGCACCCCGACGGCTGCGGTGGCGCCATCAACTGCGGCACCTGCCCGAACGGCCAGACCTGCGGTGGCGGCGGCGCGCCCAACGTCTGCGGCGCGGCGAGCTGTGCTCCGAAGAACTGCGCGCAGCAGAATGCGCAGTGCGGAACGATCAGCGACCAATGCGGAGGCGTCACGCAGTGTCCCGCGTGCGCCGCCGGGGACTACTGCAACGGCCAGAACATGTGCGTGAGCCCGAACTGCGCGCCGAAGACGTGCATGCAGCTCGGGGTCGAGTGCGGACCGACCGCGGACACCTGCGGCGGCCTCCTGCAGTGCGGTGACTGCCCGCCCGGAATGGGGTGTGGCGCAGGCGGCGTCCCCGGCAAGTGCGGGAAGATCCCGTGCACGCCGCGGACGTGCAACGATCTGGGCGCCCAGTGCGGCCAGGTCGCGGACGGCTGCGGCGGCCTCACGCCGGACTGCGGCGACTGCGCGGGCGCGCTCTCGTGCAAGAACGGCATCTGCGTGAACGCCTGCACCCCCCGGACGTGCGCGCAGGTCGGCGCAAACTGCGGTCACATCTCCGACGGCTGCGGAGGCCTCCTCGACTGCGGACAGTGCCGGCCCGGCGAGACGTGCGGGTTCAAGGGCAACGCGAACATCTGCGGTTCGGACGGACCGAAGTAACCCGGCACCGTAGCTGGTCACCCCAGAGCCCCTCGATGCTTCGGCCTCGGGGGGCTCTCGGTTTTGTCGAGCTCGCAGCGTCCTGGGAACCTGTCGTGCTCGCACGACCGCGCACGAGCGGCAGGCCTCGCCGGCAGCGACAGCCCGGTCGTCCCTCTGGCCCTGTGCTAGATCGGCGACCGTGATCCGTGTCCTTCCCCTCGGAGGCCTCGGCGAGGTCGGCATGAACTGCATGGCGATCGAGCAGCGAGGCGAGGCTCTGCTCGTCGACTGTGGCGTCACCTTCGACGACCGCGGCCTCGGAGTCGACGTCATCCATGCCGACTTCTCGCCGCTCGACCGCCTCGACGCGCGCATCGCCGGCGTCGTGATCACGCACGGGCACGAGGACCACATCGGGGCGCTGCCCTATCTGCTCAAGCGTCATGACGTGCCCGTCTACGGCCCGCCTTATGCGCTCGGGCTCGTCCGAGAGCGACTCGACGAGCACGAGGTGCTCGAGCACGCGCGGCTCATCGAGACCGCGCCGGGTCGCGCGTTCGATCTCGGCTCGTTCCGCGTGGAGCCCATCCGTGTCACACACTCCATCGCCGACGCGACCGCGCTCGCGATCCGGACGAGCGTCGGCACCATCGTCCACACCGGGGACTTCAAGTTCGACGAGTCCCCGCCCGACGGCGAGGACATCGACGTCGATCGGTTCCGCGCGCTCGGCGACGCCGGCGTCACGCTCCTCATGTCGGACTCGACGAATGTCGACGTCGAGTCGGCGACCGGCAGCGAGTCCGACGTAGGGGACGTCCTCGAGCGGCTCGTGCTCGAATCGCCCGGCGCGGTCGTGGTCGCGATGTTCGCGTCGAACATCCATCGCCTCCGGCTGCTCGGCGAGATCGCCCGCGCCGCGAAGAGGAAGATCGTGCTCCTCGGTCGCGGGATGGGCACGCACACGCGCGTTGCCCGCAGCACGGGCTACCTTCCGTGGCCGGACGAGCTCGTGCTCCCGGACGACATGGCGCGCGAGCGACCGCGAAGCGAGATCCTCGCCATCGCGACCGGCTCCCAGGGCGAAGCCAATGCTGCCCTCGCACGCCTCGCCCGCGGCGAGCACCCCACGTTCGAGGTCTTGCCCGGCGATCGCGTGATCATGTCCGCGCGAACGATCCCCGGGAACGAGCCCGAGGTGCACGCCATCATGGGGCAGCTCCTCCGCCGCGGAGTCGAGGTCATCTCGCGCGCGACCGAACGCGGCATCCACGTGAGCGGACACGCGCACCGCCCGGATCAACGGCGCATGATCGAGCTCGTCCGCCCGAGGTGCTTCGTACCGGTCCACGGGACGATCCACCACCTCACGCGCCACGCAGCGCTCGCGCGCGAGATGGGCGTACCGAGCATCGCGGTCGTCGAGAACGGCCGCGCCGTCGAGGTCACCGAGGACCGCGTCATGCTCGGCGAGACGTTCGGCGCGGGCCGCGTCCACGTCTGGGCGGGCCGCGAGGTCCCGACGACGGTGCTCCGCGAGCGGGCCGCCCTCGCCCAGGAAGGCGCGGCCTTCTGCTTCGTCACCATCGACCCCGCTGGAACCATCCTGAACGTCTTCATCGAGACGCGCGGCGTGATGAACGACGACCGGACGAAGCTCGATCTCACGACGGTCGAGGCGGCCGTGAAGAAGGCGCTCGGGGAAGCTCCGCAGCATGCGACGGACGACCTCCTCGCGGAGTACGCGCGGCTGGCGGTGCGACGAACCATGAAGCAGCTCCGTGGCATCAAGCCAGTCACGGTCGCGCGGATCTACCGGCTCGGAGCGTCGTCCCCGACGTCATCGCCGAGCTCACAGGAGACGAGCACGTGAGCCACGCGCAAAAGCCCGCGGAGAACGGCAAGACGCCGCCGCAGGCAGGAGCCTACGTGCTCGCGAAGCTGCGCGATCTCGATGTGGCGGTTACCGAGACGGCGCCGCGAGTGCTCGCGAAGGAGAGCGACGACGAAGCGATCCACGATCTGCGCGTCGCCATCCGGCGCCTGCGCACGCTGCTGAAGATGTCGCGCGAGATCTTCGGCCGATGGCACACCGACGTCGTCCGCGGCGCGTTCGCCGAGGTCATGCGCGCGACCGGGGACCTCCGGGACGAAGAGGTCCTCGAGGAGACCCTCGAAGGAGCGGCCGAGGGACCGGAGCTCGAGGCATGGCTGAAGGAGCGCAGGACGCGCGAGCAGAAGCTCCGCCGCGCCGTGGTCGTCCGAATCCAGCGTGGCGATCTCGACCGGGCGCGGCTGATGTTGAAGGCGCTCCTCGTTTTCCCGGTCGAGCCCGACCGTAACGTCGAGCTCGCCCGCTTCGCGCGGCGCACGGTCGAGCGCGCCCGACGCAAGGTCGAGAAAAGACGCGACGTCGAGGTCACGGACGTCGCCGGAATGCACGAGCTCCGGATCGCCTACAAGGAGCTTCGCTACTCGATCGAGCTCCTCGCCGATGCCCTTCCCATCGATGCCCGCGCGCAGCTCGAGCCCGCGACCGTGTTCCAGAAGCGGCTCGGCGACCTCCACGACGTCGACGTCGCGACCGAGGTCATCACGAACGCAAAGGGTCTCCCGGCCGCGGCCCGACAGGAGGTGCTCGCCTCGCTCGCGACCCTCCGCAACAAGCGCGTCCACAAGTACCTCCGCGAGCTGGACCCGCTCGGCGCCGAGGAGCGCAAGGCCGAGGAACGCGAGGAGGAGCGCAAGACCGAGGCCGCCCGGCCGAAGTCGACGTCACACCCGCATCGGGCCGGCCCCCCGCGCGGCCGCCGCCACGAGCCGAAGGCCGAGCGCCCTCGACCGTCCGAGACGGGCGCATCCCCGTCCCCCACGATCCACGACGCCCCCCTGGATCCAGGGCCCGACCGTCGCAAATGAGGAGCTTCCCGGCCGGTGGGCCGCTTTCGCCGGTTTTGGAGCCCCCTACCCCTTCGACATCGCTATTTTTTACTGCGCTTGACCCACGTTGACCGGGTGCAAGATACTCCCCCGGTGAACGTGAGTGTGGCTACGGGGCAAAGCTGCCCACAGGAGAGGGCTTCTTGATCACCTGTCCCAAGTGCACGAAGGACAATCAAGACCACTACAAGTTCTGCCTCGGATGCGGGGCGGAGCTCCCTCGTGATGCGGCGCCGAAGCCCTTCACGCCCAACACTCCTCCGCAGGGAGTGAAGGCTGTGGGCGTGGCTCCGGCGGCCAGCCCCACGCCGAGCGCGCCGAGCGGGGGCGGGCAGTACCTCCAGCAGCCACCGCTCCAACCGACGAACCCGCCGATGCCGGCCGCGCACCAGCCGTCGCCATCGCCGATCGCATCGCAGGCCCCGTCGCCTTCGCAGGCTCCGGCCGGCGCGACGGTGACGTGCCCGCAGTGCAGTCACGTCAACGCCCCGTCGAACTTGTTCTGCGGCTCGTGTGGTTTCCGTCTGGGAGCCGCCGCGCCTCCGCCGAAGGCGGCGCCGGCGCCGACGCCCTCCGCAGCGCCCGGCAACGTCATCCTCACCGCGCTCCGCGCCGACGGCAGCGAAGCCGGGACGTATGCGCTGCCCCCCGGCACGGTCAGCGTCGGCCGCGAGACGGGCGGCATCTTCGCCGGCGACAGCTATCTCTCACCGCGCCACGCGACGTTCAAGCAGACGCCCGGACGCATCACGGTGAAGGACGAGGCCTCCCTGAACGGCGTCTACAAGAAGCTCGTTCGCGATGTCCCCGTCGAGCTCCACCCGAACGACATGTTCCGCATCGGGCAGGAGATCATCAAGTTCGAGCCGCTCGCGCTGCAGGCCCCGGGGCCGGACGGCGTCGAGCACCTCGGCTCGCCCGCAAAGGGCTACGTCGGTCGCATCGCGCTCGTCATCGGGCGTGACGTGACGGGCAACGCGTTCCCGATCCCGGAGACGGGCGTCCACCTCGGTCGCGAGCGCGGCGATGTCCTCTTCCCGGAGGATGGCTACGTCTCCGGTCTCCACTGCCGGCTCTCGTGGGAGCCGTCGGCGACGGGACAGGGCGGCCGGCTCATGCTGACGGACCTCGGCAGCTCGAACGGCTCGTTCCTCCGCCTCCGTGAAGAGACCGACATCAAGAGCGGCGACGTCCTCCTCATGGGACAGCAGCTCTTCCGCGTGGCCGTCTGATGTCGGCGCAAAGGACGATCCGCGTCGTCGCGGCCGTCCTCGAGCGTGACGGGAATTATCTGATCACGCAGCGTCGAGCCACGGCGGTGCTCCCGCTGATGTGGGAGTTCCCTGGTGGTCGCGTCGAGGCGGGGGAGACCGATCAACAGGCGCTCAAGCGAGAGCTCCTTCATCGACTCGGCGTCGAGATCGACGTCGGCAAGCTGATCTCGTTCGTGAGTCACCCGTACGAGAACTACGTCGTCGATCTCTTCCTCTACGAGTGCACGCTCATGACGGACGCACCGCTCGAGCCACGCGCGGTCAACGCCTTCAAGTGGGTCGCGAGCGGCGACTTCGATCAGTACCCGTTCACGCCGGCCGACGAGGCCAGCATGAACAAGCTGCTCGGCGTCGGCTGACCACGAAGCCGCGCGCTCGCATCATTCGATGCGCGGCGTTGTCGCTCCCACGCTCGGGGCTTTGGCGCGACCACCGCGCGCCTTCACCAACGCCACGACCTCGGGAAACTTGGCGCCGTGGTCCATGACCGTATGCCCCGAGTCCGTGGCCGCGTTGGGATTCGCGCCGCTATCGAGTAACACCTGCACGACGGCGAGCTTGCCGTGCTTCGCCGCGGTGATGAGCGGCGTGAACCCATGGTTGTCGTGAATCTCGAGCTCGGCACCAGCGGCGATGAGCAGGCGAGCGACCTCGACACCCGACGGAGCCTCCCACGCCAGCTGATGCATCGGGGTCTGGTCCCAGCCGTTGCGGGCATTCACTTTCGCCCCGTTCGCCAGAAGGAGCTTCACGACATCTACGGAGTCCGCACCGGCAGCAATGTGGAGCGGCGTGAGGCCGACTCGTCGACACGGCGCCTCCTTATTCGCGCCCGACGAGAGGAGTACGCGCGCGACCTCGGAGCAGTCGTGCTTCGCGGCCTCGCATAGCGGCGTGCGCTGCTCTCCATCGGAGCGTTCGAGCGACGCACCCCGCGCGAGGAGGGCGCTCGCCGATTCGTGCTTCTCCTCGATCGCAGCGATGTGCAACCCAGTGTGGCCTAGCGCGTCCGTACAGTCGACGGGCACGCCCCTCTCGACGAGCTCCTCGATGCGGGAGGGCTCACCTCGACGCACGGCTTCCTGCAATGCTCGGCAATCCGCCTTCGCCTTGCAGCCGGTACCCGCAGCAGCCGCAGCCACCACGACGATCGCCACGAGAAGCCCCCGCACGCTTCGAACATACTCCACGGCGGGTCGCCGTTACAATCGGACCATGGCCAATGCGGGGGACAGGTTCGGCGAGTTCACCATCACGGCGTCGAACGGCATGAGCCGCGGATGCGAGGTGGCGGACGCCGTCCAGGAGAGCACACAGAAGAGGGTGCGGCTCGTCATCTTCGAGCGAGCCGATATCGAGCTGCAGGAGGCGGCGCGTATCCGATCGCGCGTCGCAGACACGCGGGTCCTCGACGTCCTCGGGGCAGGCGCCGCGCCGCTTCCGTGGATCGCCTACGAGCATCCCGCCGGACAAACGCTCGCCGAGATCGTCGCCACGACCGGTCCGCTCTCGGTACTGTCGGCACACGAGCTCTTCACCCAAGTCTGCGAGGCACTCGCGGCGATGCATCGGTCCGGACTCGTGCACGGCGCGCTGTCGCCGAACACGATCTGGATCGAACGCAGTGCAGGAGAGCCGAGCAAGGTGAAGCTCGGCGACGCTGGCCTCGGGTCCGTGCTCGGCCCTGCGCGTCCGACCGCCCCGTGGACGGCGCCGGAGAACGCCAGAGACGCTCGAAGCGACGTCTTCGTGCTCGGAAACCTCGTCTTCTTCGCTCTCGTCGGACGGATCGGAGCACACGTCCCCTTCCCCGCGTCTGCTTCGGCACGAGCAGCGCAAGCGCCCATCGCCTTGCCTCCAGCGTTCGACTCGTGGTTCGCCCGATGCACCGAGGAGAGTCCTGCATTCCGCTTCTCGGACGCTGCGGAGGCACGAGCATCACTTCTTCTCGTACTGGAGGACATGGGGCGCGTCGCAAGGCCAGAGCCGCCGCCCATCGTCGACCCCCATCCTTACCGCTCCTTCACCGCAGCGTTGCCGACGGAAGCGAGGTCGTCGCGCCGGCCGAGACGACTCGTGGGAGCTGCGCTGCTCATCGCGTTGCTCGTCACCGTCGCCGGCTTCTTGACCTTCATCCTCCTCGCGCGACGGAGACACGAAGACGAGAGGAGCGCCGAGCGCGGAGCGCGGGTGACCCGACCTGGCGAGGCATCGCCTGCCGGACGAACGGGGATGCGACCGGCGCTGACGATCCCCGCTCACATGAGCGCCGTCTTCGGCGTCGCGCTCCTGCCAGACCGCAACATGGCAGTGAGCACGAGCTTCGACGACTCGGTGAAGGGCTGGAACCTCGACACCGGCGCGCAGACGTTCGTCCTCTCCCCCAGCTTCGGCAAGGGAGGCGCGCTGGCCGTGAGCGCCGACGGGCTGATCGCCGCGGGCGGCGCCTCCGGAAAGGTGAAGCTCTGGTCGACGACCGACGCCCCCAAGCTCGTCGGCGAGATCGCGGCCCATGCCGGACAGGTCTCCGGGCTCGCAATCGCTGCCGATGCGCCCGTCTTGTTCTCCTGCTCGCTCGGAGGCGACGTTCGCGCGTGGCGGCTTCCTGCAGGCGATCCGATCCGCGCGATGGTCGGACACACGGGGCGGGTGATGTCGGTCGCAGCGTCCGCCGACGGAGAGCGAGCCGTCTCGTCGGGCGAAGACGGGACGGTGCGGGTTTGGTCACTCGCAACGGGTGAGGCGCTCAGGATCATTCGAGCACACGAACGGCCGATCTCCAGCGTCCGACTCGCCAACGACGGACAGACGATCGCGACCGCCTCGGACGATGGGACGGCGAAGCTGTTCCACGCCGATAGTGGCGCCCTTCTCCGTACGTTTTCGATCGGAAGCACCGAGGCGTGGTCGGTGGCCTTCACTCCGTCCGGACGAACCGTCGCGGTCGGAGCGAAGGACGGCACCGTGACGCTCTACTCCGTCTTCGGTGGGGAGCGCCTCCGGCGGATCGAGGCACACCCCTCAGGCGTCATCGCGCTCGCATTCGACGCGAGCGGCTCGGTCCTCGTTTCAGGCGGCGGCGATCGGGTCGTGCGCGTGTGGAAGAATCTGTAGCCCGTGACCGCGAGGCATGGACCGCTCCGACCATCACGTGACGATCAGGGAGATCGCGCCGGCATGTCGAAGCGTCGCGACGCGGTCGGTCCGAAACGAGCCCCCTCAGGTCTCGCTGATCGGCGAGAGCGCGAGCACGCGTTCTCCTCCGAGCGCCAGCTCGACGGCGAGCCTCTCGTGCGCAGGCAAGAGCGCGCAGAGGAGCGCGGTCGCGGCCTGGCGGCTCGCTTCGTCCTTCGACGGCGGGTCGGGCACCGGTAGCGGGTGGCGAGGCGTCTTCGCGAGGTGGACCTCGACCCGCGCGCGCACGTGTGGAGCGAGCCGCCGCTTCACCTCCTCGAGCGCGATGTCGAAGCCGCCGAGCATGTCGACGAGCTTCGCGTCGAGCGCGTCCTGTCCGGTGTAGACCCGCCCGCGGGCGAGACGCTCGACGTCGTCCTCCGGCATCTTCCGTCCGGCCGCGACCACGCCGACGAACGCACGGTACATCGCGTCGAGCTCGCGCTGGATCGTCGCGCGAGCGTCGTCGTCGAGGCGTCCCGTGGGCGAGAGGAGCGAGGCGTGCTTTCCCTTCTCCACCACCTCGGTCGTGATCCCGAGCCGTGACAAGAGCGGGTCGACCGAGAGGCGCGCCGCGACCACGCCGATCGAGCCGGTCACCGTCATCGGCTGAGCCACGATGCACGCAGCAGGCGCCGCCACGTAGTAGCCGCCGCTCGCGGCGACGTTCGCCATGCACGCGATCACCGGCTTCTCACGCCCGAGCTGCTCGATCTCGTGATGCATCAGATCGGACGCGAGCGCGCTGCCTCCGGGGGAATCGATGTGGAGGATGACGCCCTTCACCCGTCGATCGCGGCGGACCGCACGCAGCATCCGCACCACGCGTTCGTCGGTAGAGAGCCCGCCCAGAGGTCCGGCGGCATGCGCGATGGCACCGTGCACCGGGACCACCGCGACGACAGGCGGACGAAACAGGCTCCGCACGAGCGGCCGCTTCACGCGCGCGAGGTACTCACCCGCATCGACGGACCAGCGGCTCGGGCGATCGGCGGCGCGGCCCTTGCCCTTTCGCTCGACGCCGATCTTCTCCGGCACTTCGTCCTCGTAGGCGAGGTCGTCGGCGAGCCCCTGCACCACCGCCTCGCGACCGAAGTACGGCGCCTCGTCGACGAGCTGAAGCGCACGCTCCCGACTCACGTCGCGGCCCCTCGCGACCCCGTCGACCAACACCTCGTGGAACGACTCCAGCAACCGCTCGAGCTGGACTCGCTGCTCCGGGCTCATCGAGTCACGCACGAGCGTCTCCCCTGCCGACTTGAACTCGCCGCAGGTGAAGACCTGCGGCTCGATCCCGGCGCGATCGAGCGCGCTCTTCATGTAGCGAGCCGAGCTGTGAAAGCCGAGCGGCGCCAGCTGGGCGGTGGGACCGAGGAGGATCCTGTTCGCGGCGGTCGCGACGAAGATCTCCTTCGTGTCGCCCCCCATCGGAAGATGAACGACGACCTCCTTGCCCCCTGCCCGTGCTCGCTCGAGGATCTGCCGCAGCGACGAAGCAGAGGCCATCCCGGCACTCATCGATCGCAGCGTCACGAGGAGCCCCTTCACCCGAGGGTCCGGCATCATCGCCGTCACCACCTCGTCGAGGACATGGAGCGACAGCGCCTTCTGCGCGCGCACCTGCCAGAAGCGTGGCTTTCCGACGACGTCGACCACCGGTCCATCGATGGTTACGGTCAGCCACGTCCCCTTCGGGACGGTCTTCCCGCGCCGCAAGAGGCGCAGCGGCAACAGGAGCAGGTCGAAGAGAAGACCGATCAGCCGCACGACGATCATCGCGCCAACATACTCCGTCGTACGAATCCTTCGAGGTGCTCTCGTGATCGCACTCCGGGCACCCAGCGCGAAGCTGCGCAAACCGACGCAAGCGGAGTCGAGGCGCCCCGTCACCACGGATGAACGCGATGTCGATCATGGCTCATCGAACGGTGCTCGCGCTCGCGCTCGCCGCCTGTGCACCGGCGGCGCGTCCTCCGGCAGCAAGCGCACCGCCGACGCTCTACGTCCCGCCGCTGAGGACCACCGCGTCGCCTCCCGACTCCCTGGAAGTGCGCTTCGGTGACGATGCGGCGCCTCCGGTAGGCTGCTTCGCGGTATCGCGGCGCACCGGAGCCGTTGCGTGCATCGTCGGCCAGTACGGACTGGCGAGCGAGTCGGGCGAGCGCCGCCTCACCGTCCTCCTGAACACGGACGACGGCGTCCCCGACGTCCTCATGCGTGTCCGCGCGACCGCCCGCGGGGTCGAGCTCGAGCCTCAGTCACGGCACACCCTCGACTCGATCATGCGCGACGGCGACTTCGTCAGACTCGCGGCTCCGACCTTCGTCCCGCCCGACGCGGCGCGATCGTTCGGCGGGCTCACGGTGGAGCTCCGGCGTGAGGCGCTGCCTTCGCCGGACGGCACGCCTGCGAGCCCCGATGCGAGCTCGGACCTGAAGGTCATCGTTCGATCCGACGCGCTCACGAGCAAGGATGCGGCGGAACAGCGACCCGACACGACGGACGTGCTCTTCGAGAACACGCTCACGTCCGTCGCGTGTGCCGCTCCGAGCCTCTCCGTGCGACCGCTCGGCCCCACCGTCGTGTTGATCGAACGCGAGTGTCGCCTCGAGGGAACGGGTGAGCCCGAGGTCGTCTCGGGCGCCTGGCTCTGCGACAGCGAACGGGCGCGCTGCGATTGATCGGCACCTGACCACCTCGATCCGGCGATCTAAGTTCGGCGAGTGATGAACGGAGCGGACGGCAAGTGTCCCTGGTTCCTCTCCGAGGGCGGCGCTTGCGGCACACTCGCGCGTTCGACGGATTGGTCGAAAACGCCGCTCGGCCCGATCTCGTCATGGTCGCCGGCGCTGCGGGGAATGGCGCGCTTGGTGCTGGGCTCGCTCCATCCCATGCTCCTCTGCTGGGGGCCGGAGCTGATTCAGCTCTACAACGACGCGTTCCTTCCGAACCTGAAGCTCGGGAAGCACCCGAAGGCGATGGGCCAGCGCGTCGCCGAATGCTGGTCCGAGGCCTGGGCGACCGTAGGCCCGCTGCTCGCAGACGTCATGCTCGACGGCCGGGGGAGCCGGCACGACGATCAGCTCGTTCCGGTCCTGCGCGAAAGACGGCTCGAAGAGGCCTACTGGACGTACTCGTACAGTCCGGTCTTCGAAGCGGACGGAAGCGTGGGAGGCACGCTCGTCGTGTGCAGCGAGACGACCGAGCGCGTCCTCGCGGCGCGCCGCGCGCGCACGATACGCAAGCTCTTCGCTCTAGGTGAACACGCAACGAACGCGTCCGAGCTCCTGCCGCTGGCCGTCGAGGTCCTGCAAGGCGCCGTCTCGGACGTGCCCTTCGCCGCCGCATACGAGGTCCGCAGCGACGGCTCGGCCTGCCTCCGTCGAACGAACCTCATCGGCCACGACGAGACGCTCGTAGGCATCGGCAGGGCCGTCGCCGCTCACGTGCGCGCGAGCGGCGAGCACGACGGCGCAACAGCGACCACGACGCTCGCCCTCGCGCCGATCGAGCAGCCGGCGGGCCCGTGGCCGGAGCCCGTGACCCGCGCGTTGATCGCGACCGTCACGACGCGGCCCGCCGCACGAACGACCGAGGTCATGGTGCTCGGCACGAGCCCGCGACTTCCGTTGGACGACGCGTACCGCAACCACCTGGGGCGGATCGTGGAGGTGATCGGCCAGATCCACGCACGCGTCGCAACGACGCAGGCTCGGACCAGAGCCGAGGCCGAGCGCAGCGACCTGCTTCGGCAGGCTCCGGTCGCGACGCTCTTCTCCGTCGGTCGAGAGCAACGCATCGAGCTCGCGAACCAGGCGTTCATCGAGATCCTCGGCCGCGATCCGGCCGGCGAGACCCTCGCAGAGGCCTTCCCCGGCATCGTCGGCACCAACCTTCAGCGCAGGCTCGACGACGCCTACACGACCGGAGAGGCGTTCGGGATCGGCGAGCAGGAGGTCACTTTCGTCCGGAAAGAGTCGACGGAGGTGCGCTGGTTCAAGTTCAACGTCCAGCCGATTCGTCACCTCGATGGAGACGTGTACGGGATGATGGCCGTCGCCATCGACATCACGGACACGATCTCGACCCGGAACGAGCTCGAGGCGTACGCCGCCGAGCGGGAGAACCTGCTCCACGCGGTCGAGGCGGCGAGCCGTGCGAAGGACGAGTTCCTTGCGATGCTCGGGCACGAGCTGCGCAACCCGCTCGCCCCGATCACGACGGCGCTCCACTTGATGAAGCTGAAGGAGCCCACGACGCTCGCACGAGAGCGCGAGATCATCGCGCGCCAGACCACGCACCTGACCAAGCTCGTCGACGACATCCTCGACGTCGCGAGGGTGTCGCGCGGCAAGGTGAGGCTCAACCGAGCGCGGATCGCGCTTGCGGACGTGATCGCGCGCGCTGCCGAGACCGCGAGCCCCCTGTTCGAGCAGAAACGACACACGCTCACCGTCAACGTCCCGAACAAGGGGCTCGACGTGGAGGGCGACGCGCTCCGGCTCGGCCAGGTCTTCGCCAACCTCCTGACCAACGCCGCGAAGTTCACTGCAGCAGGAGGCTCGATCTCCGCGACCGCCGAGCGCGCCGGTGACGTCGCCATCATTCGCGTGGAGGACAACGGCATCGGCATCCCTCCCGACCAGCTCTCGCGCGTGTTCGATGCGTTCTTCCAGGAAGCGCGCTCGTCCGAGGTCGCGCAGGGCGGGCTCGGGCTCGGGCTCGCGCTCGTGAAGAGCTTCGTCGCTCTCCACGGTGGGACGGTCACGGCGATGAACCGGCCCGGCGGCGGCAGCGTCTTCGAGGTGCGGTTGCCAGCGCTCCCGCCGATGGCAGAGCCGAAGGCCGAAGCGCAGATCGAGCCGACGGTGGGCACCACGGAGGCGAGCGAAGGGAAGCGAGTCCTCCTGGTCGACGACAGCGACGACATGCTCGAGATCGTCGCCTCGTTCCTTCGCTTCGCAGGCTACGAGGTCATGGCGACCCACGACGCGCCGAGCGCGCTTCGCATGGCGTCGTCGTTTCGGCCCAACGTCGCCGTCCTCGACATCGGCCTGCCGGCGATGGACGGGTACGACCTCGCAGCGCACCTCCGCGAGGAGCTCGGCGATCGAGCACCGAGGATGATCGCGATGACCGGCTACGGACGAGAGGCCGACCGTGAGCGCGCCTTGCAGGCCGGCTTTGCAGCACACCTGGTGAAGCCGGTCGACCCGCAGGAGCTCCTCGCCAGCGTGCGCGCGATCTCGAGCATCTGATCAGTCCTTCACGTCGGCCTCGGGCACCAGGATCATCGCGCGCTGCTTCGGCACGGTCAGGCGGAGCTCTCCGCTCGCCGGGACGGAATAGGACCTCCGCTCCGGATCGAGCACGTCGACGAGCGTAGTGCCCTTGCCGCCCGCGCCGAGCTTCATGACCTCGTCACCATCGGCGGTGGCGCTGTCCTTGCGACCATTCGTGTTGATCACCACGAGCGCGTAGGCATCGAAGGCGTCGCCCCCGGTGCGCTCGTACGCGATGATTCCCGCGTCCTCCTCGCCACCGACATGCGAGGTCGACCACACGACGTTGGTGTCGCCGCGCCGGAGCGCCTCGTAGGCAGCACGCGTCCGCGCCAGCTTCGCAAAGTGCCGGAACGTGTCGCCGCTCGTGGAGTAGCCCGTGTTCCAGAGGACCTCGCGGTTCGCCGGATCGTTACCGCCTTCGAGTTCCTGCTCGGTGCCGTAGTAGAGGCACGGGATGCCCTCCTCCGTCATGAGCAGCACGAGCGCGTTGCGGAGCGCATCCTTGTCGCCCTGCGCCTCGAAGAGGAAGCGGGCGACGTCGTGGTTGTCCATGAAGTTCACGAGCGCACGGCTCGGAGCGATGCCGATGCCGTTCGGCTGCGGCTCGTTCCGGTAGTTCACCCGACGCTGCGCCCACAGGTTCGCGATCTGATCGGTGCCCTTCTGCTGCTTCTCGTCGAACGCGCGCATGAAGATGTCGCGGAACACCTGGTAGTGCTGCGAGAAGTAGAAGACGCTGTCGAGCATCCCCTCCTGGGTGTAGCTGCCGAGGAGCTGGTCGTTGCCGTCGAACGCCTCGCCGAACATGAGAAAGCGTTCTTTTCTCTGCCGGAGGAGACGCTCGCGAACGCGAGTGCCGAACTCCTTCCAGAAGTCGGACTCGACGTGCTTCACCGTGTCGATGCGGAAGCCGTCGAGGTCCACGAGCTCGACCCACTTCGTGTAGAGGTCGATCAGCTCGTCCCGCACCTCGGGGAGCTCCGTCGCGACGTCCTTCAGCCCGCCCGGGAAGTCTCCGAGCATGCGCTGCTTCTCGTCGTCGTAGTTCAGGATGCGGCCGAAGCCGTGGTACGCGCGGGCGGTCCCGAGGATGCCCGGCGGCGGCACGCGGTTGATCGACGGATCCTGAAAGAAGATGAGCGGCGCGCGACCGGCGGGGCCGAGCGACGTGAACGCCTGAACGCCCTTCGGATCCCAGTCGGGATCGTACTCGGTGATGCGTGAGAGATCGGACCGGCTCGACACGACCGGGAGCGCGCCGCTTCCTCCGATGTAGATGTCCGGGTGCCCGTTCAGGTTGGTGTCGTAATAGAACACCTGGCCCATGTGGTTCGTGACGATGTCGAGCACGACCTTGAGCCCCATGTCGTGCGCGCGCGACGTGAGCCGGCGGAGATCGGAGATGTCGCCGAAGTGCGGGTTCACCTTCGTGAGGTCCTGCGCCCAGTAGCCGTGGTACGAGTCGACGTCGGCGTCGGTCTCGACGTTCTTCACGACCGGCGAGATCCACAGCGTCGTGACGCCGAGCTCCTTGACGTAGTCGAGCCGATCGGCGAGCCCGCGCCAGTCGCCGCCCTGGAAGCGCGCGAGGTGGCCGGGGCGAACCCCGTAGTCGTTGTTGGGGTCACCGTTCGCGAAGCGATCGACGAGCACCTGGTAGATGACCTCGTCACGCCAGTCGCTGACGTGCGTGCCGAGCTTCGGCGGTGCGCCCTCGTCCGGGATGCTCACGCAGCCCGTCGTCCCGGGTGTGAAGCACGCGCCGAGGACGACGAGCGAGAGGAAACCGGCGCGGATGGGCGAGAGGATCGACTTCATGATCTTCCCTCACGGATACGACGACGAGTTGAACCACCACTCCGCGCCGACGCCGGCGAAGTGCTCGACGCTCCGCTGCGCGAAGACGTCCTCGATCGGATAGAGGCCGCGGGTGCCCGAGTCGCGGAAGCTCGCAACGTAGAGCAGGCGGATCTGCGGGCGCTTGAAGCTGCCGCGCCCGGACGGTGAGAAATACGGGATGACGCCCGCCTTGAAGACGCTCGCGGTGAGGGGCCCGTCGCCGTTCGGGTTCTGGATCGCGATCCGCCGCTGCTGGTAGCTGCCTTCGACCGACACGCCGAAGTGCTCGCCGATGAAGACGCTCGGCCGCGCCACGATCGTGCCCTCGTCGTACCTCTGCGTCGACGTCTCGCCCGGCGAGCCGTCGCGGAAGAAGCGCACGTAGCCCGCCGCCATGACGCCGAAGACGTCGGTTTCGAAGTTGCCGGAGGCGGCCACCTGCGTCTCGCTCGCGCTGCCCACCGTGCGATCGAGCGCGAACGTGATCGGGACTGCGAGCGGATCGTAGGAGGCGATGCCGCGCGCGTGACGCATGACGAGTGACGCGTAGGTGTCGCGCTTGCCGGTGAAGTACGTGAGCTGCGAGCCGAGCATCCAGCCCGAGTCGTTCGGCAAGCCGCGGTCGACGTTCGTGAGCGGGTCGCGGAACACGCCGGCCGCGAGCTGGTGGAGCTCGCCGTAGAGGACGGCCTTGAACCCGCCGGGGCCGCCGCCTGGCCGGACGAAGTGCGTGAGCTTGAACGTCTCGATCGTGCGTGGGCGATCGAGCTTGGTCACGTCGACCGTGCCGAACCCGATGGGCGCGACGACCGGGATCTGCTGGAACTGGTACGGATTGTCGAGGCGCTGCTGGCCGACGTGCCCCTGGAGGATCGTCTCCTGCGAGCCGTCGTCGCTCCGGTAGATCGGCGCGCCGATGCCGCCGCCGACCGTGTTCTGGTTGTCGAGCGGCCACCAGTTGAGGAGATAGATGTCGTCCCCGCGGTACATGCGGGAGCCCGCCCAGATCGTGACCTTCTCGTAGGTTCCCTGCGCGTAGAGGTTACGGACCCCGATCGCCTGCGTGGGCTTGCCGCTGAAGTGGAAGAACGGCGGGAACAGGGCGAGCGTCGCGACGATGCGGCTCTTCACCTTGTCGCTGAACTTGTCCTCGCGCCGCAGCTCGAGCTCCGCGTAGCTCCCCTCGTCCACGATGCGCGGACCGAAGGCGACGACGTTGGTGCCGCGACCGAGACCGCCACGAAAATCGCTCGCGGCGTACACGCGGCCATAGGAGCCGAACTCGAAGTGCCGCGCGCTCGAAGGAGAAGCGGTCTGCGGCGCCTCCTTCACGGTGCGCATCGCGTCGTTGCCACGGGTCACCTCCGTGGGGCCGACCTTCCCGGGCTCCTGCGCCGTCGCTGCAGCCCCAGGAACCGTAGGCGCGCTCGTGTCCGAAGAGAGCGGCGCGTCAGTCCTCGTCCGCGACGCGGGCTCCGCCTCCGCCGGCGCTGCGGGCGGCGGCTGCGCGCTCGCAGGGAGCGTGGTCGAGAGCGCCGTCACTGCGGCGAGCATCGAGAGGGTCCGGAGCCGCACGGGGTCTCGCACGTAGCACGCCGCCCAGGGCCCGTCCCGCGAAAAGGTAACTCAGAGCTGCGTTACGGATTTCGGGACGTGGTCGAGACGCCGCTCGGGAGCGAGAGTCGAGTCGAGGAGGCAGCAGCATCTCTCCGAGCTGCCGTCCTCCTCGGCGGATCGCGTCGTCGGTCGGATGGATCATGGCCGGCGAACCCGCTGGCGCATGTGAGCGCCGCCGGCATCAGGCGGCCTCGTCGTCAGCGGCGAGCTCGACCTCCGTCTTCGGAAGGAGGCGAGCGATCTTCTCGGCGGCGGTCTCCGTGAGCCGCGTCCCGGCGCGGACGAGCAGGACGCCTGCCGGAGTCGTGACATCGGAGGCGATCACCATCCCCTCCCTGAGCCGCGAGCCACAGACCTTGGTCCGGCCCTGATGGCGTACCGCGACCACCACGTGGACGGCAGCGGCGCCGCGACGGAACGTGAGGGTCCGCTTCGCTTCCGCGCGGTCGAGCAACTTGTCGATCCTGCCCGTCAGCACCTTCGGCGTCGACGCAGCGAAGCGGAACTCTTCGCTGAGGAAGGCGGCGCGCACCGCGCCCATCCCCGAGTTCGCGAGCTCGAGGATCACGTCCTTGGTCACGTCATCGTCGACGAGGCTCGGGTCGCCGGTGAACATCTCGGCGATCGACCGTGCCGCGTCGGGGGGCACGAGGAATGCGAGCTCGAGGCTCAGCTCGTTCTCGACGTCCGTGAGCGAGATCGTCGCTCCCATGCAGTCACGAGGCAGGACGGCAGAGCCGACGACCTGCTCGTAGTCGCTCTGCAGGTACTCGGAGCACATGCTCCGCAGGATGTCGTCCACCTGCGTCCACGCCTGCGTGAGAAGCAAGCGAAGACCTCCGCGGTTCGGCGCCGAGACGACCGGAGCGACTCCTTGTGCCCGGACGTTTGCGGCGAGGGCAAGCCGGCGAAGCGCCGACTCGAGCTCGACGACCCGCTCGCGGAGCCTTCGTTCGAGGCGGACGATCCGCTCGGCAGAGCGGATGTGGTCCGCCATCTCGCGCGGGCTCGCGCTGCTCAAGGCAACATCATCGGCCCCGGCATCGTACGCCGCCGAGCGCGCCTCCGACGTGTCGGAGCTCACGACCGCGAGCAGCAAGCGATAGGCGAGGTCATCGAACCCGCGAAGCGCCTCTGCGATCGGCGCGAGCGAGCTCGCCGGATCCGTGCACGCGACGACGGTGATGTCGGGCTTCTCGGCGGTGACGACTCCGCCTACGGCGCTGACGTGAACGATACGGACTCCGTGCCCGCTCCGCAGGAGCGTCTCTGCGAGAGCCGAGAGCTCTCCCTTGTTCTCTTCGACGACGAGGATGTTCACGTGACGTCTCCCTTTGCTCTTCCGTTGTTGAAGCTCTGATTCCCTCCCCCTTTCGCGACGTCGAGCGGCGCGGGCGTCACCCGAGCCGGCCGGGCGCGAATGCCTGCCCGGCCTCGTCCCGCTCGTCCGCGCGTCGCCCGCTCGTCGCTTCTTGAGCCGCCCTGAGGAGCGTGCCCGCCATTCGATCGAGTGGGACGACATGCTCGGCGGCTCCGCAGGCGATCGCCTCCCTCGGCATTCCGAAGACGACGCACGTGCTCTCGTCCTCCGCCAGGGTCTTCGCCCCCGCACGGCGCATCGCCAGTAGTCCGCGGGCCCCGTCCGCGCCCATTCCCGTCAGGATCGCTCCCACCGCGTTGGGGCCGACGGCGCGCGCGCACGAGTGGAACATCACGTCGACCGACGGACGGTGATGCCCGACGGGCGGAGCCTTCACGAGCCGGACACTGTAGTTCGCACCGCTGCGTACGACCTCGAGGTGAGCTTCACCACCGGGCGCGATGAGCACGTGCCCGTCCAGTAGTACGTCACCGTCGCTAGCCTCCTTCACACGGACGCGGCAGAGGCCATCGAGCCGCCGAGCGAAGTGACTCGTGAAGACGGGAGGCATGTGCTGGACGATCACGATCGGCGGCGCGTTCGGAGGGAGCGCCGTCAGCACCGCGCGGATCGCCTCCGTGCCGCCGGTCGAAGCGCCGATCGCGATCACCTTCTGAGTCGTGCGGAGGGTCATCGCCGAGGGTGGCGACGGCGCTCGTTCGAATGCAGCCGGAGGACGAACCGCACGCCGGCGCACCCTCGAGCGCGCCGCGGCCTTCACCTTCTCGATGAGCTCTGCGCCGAGCTGCAGCGTGCCCCGCTCCATGTCCAGCTTCGGCTTCGTGACGAAGTCGACCGCGCCGAGCTCGAGAGCCCGCAGCGTCGTCTCGCATCCCCGCTGGGTGAGCGAGGACACCATGACGACCGGCATCGGCTGCGTCTGCATGAGGTGGCCGAGAAACGAGATGCCGTCCTCCTTCGGCATCTCGACGTCGAGCGTGAGGACGTCGGGCGCGAGGGCCTGGATCTTCGCGCGAGCGGCGGACGGGTCCGTCGCAGTGCCGACGACCTCGATCTCCGGATCGGAGCGGAGCAGCTGCGACAGGAGCTGCCGCATCAACGCCGAGTCGTCGACCACGAGCACACGCACCTTCCTCATGCTGCCCCGAAGAACGTGATGTCGTCGGCGAACGAGCGACTCGCCGACGAGAGCGCAGCGAGGTGCCTTCTCTCCGCCTCCACGACACCGGGCGCACGGTTGAACGTTCTCACGAACGCGCGGCCCTCGGCAGTGTCGAAGACGACCGAGAGCGCGGAGCGGGCACCGAGCTTCTGGGCCACGACCGGGATCCCCTCGTCCGCGAGGAAGCGCAGCACGAAGTCGGCGTTCTTCTTCGCCACGTGGTGCTGCGAGCCCGGACCGAACTGCTGCGAGGCTCCGAAGACCTTCGCGACGAATCGATGGCGTTCGCCGCCGAGCTTCATCATCGCGTTGATGAGCATCTCCATCGCGTGGACGCCGAAGCTCGACGGCCCGCGGTTGCCCGTCCGATCGTGCGGAAGGAGGAAGTGGTTCATCCCGCCCACCTGCGCCTCCGGGTCGTGGAGGCAGACGGCGATGCAAGAACCGAGCGTCGTGCGGAGGCGGGCTCCCGTCGCGCTCGCCTGGACGCCGCCGACCTGGATCGCGATCTCCGGTGTCGAGGGCGAGGGCGAGGGCGAGCTCGAGGGCGAGGGCGAGGGAGGGATGTTGCGGGGCTGCACTGCCGGGGCGGGCCGCGGCCCACGCAGCGCCCCACTCGGCTGCGCCATGGGGACGTGCACGGTGTTGCCGAGGGGCCGGAGCACGTGGGAGAGCCCGTGAAGGTTCTCCGAGTGTCCGCTCAGGAGGTAACCGGTCGGCTCGAGCAGCGACGCGAGGCCGTCGAATAGCGCCTCTTGCGTCGGGCGATCGAAGTAGATGGCGACGTTCCGGCAGAAGATTACGTCGAAGTGCGTGCGGATCTTCCAGCTCGAGAAGTCCACGAGGTTGATCCGGCGAAAGGTGACGAGGGCGCGCAGGGCCCCATTCACACGATGACCACCGGCGACGGGCTCGAACCAGCGGTCGCGCAACGGCGCGGGCACGGACGCGAGCTCCTCGTCGTCGTAGACCGCGTGCTCGGCGCTCTCGAGGACGTTCGTGTCGAGGTCGGAGGCGAGGATCCGCACGTCCCAACCGGCGAGCGACCCGAGCGCGTCGGCGACCGTCATCGCGATCGTCCACGGCTCCTGCCCGGTGGAGCACCCCGCGCTCCAGATCCGGATGCGCTTCGGCATGCCTGCGCGCACCCGCTCGAGGATCTCGGGAATGACCTTCCCGCGCAGGAAGTCGAAGTGATGCGGCTCACGGAAGAAGCTGGTCTTGTTCGTCGTGATGCAGTTGATGAGCTCCTTCCTCTCGTCGCCGTTGGCGCTGTCCTCGACGAGACGCAGGTAGTCGGAGAAGCTCTCGAGCCCGAGCTCTCTCAGCCGGCGCTGCAGACGGCCCGCGACGAGGGGCTTCTTCGTTTCGCGCAGGTGAATCCCGGCGACCTGCCGGATCACACGCCTCAGCCCCTCGAACTCGTGGGGCAAGAGCTGCGTCGGTCCGGAAGCCCCTGCGTTCACGACGTGCCCTCGGCCACGACGTCGATGCCTGCGACTCGATCGACGTCGAGCAGGATGACGAAGCGCTCTTGCGCTCGGCCGATACCGCTGACGAGGGAAGCGTCGACGCGTCCGCCCAGCTCGGGCGCACGCTCGATCGCGGATTCGTCCAGGGAGAGCACGTCGGACACGCTGTCGACGACGAAGCCCACGGTACGGCCGCGCACGGATAGAACTATGATGACCGTGAACTGACCGTAGCCTTCGTTCGGGAGCCCGAGCGCCGCGCGCATGTCGACGACGGGCACGACGGCGCCGCGGAGGTTCATGACGCCGCGAACGCTGGGCGCCGAGTGCGGGAGCTCCGTGATCCGGCAGATCCCCCGGATCTCCTGCACGCGAAGGATGTCCACGGCGTACTCCTCGCCGGCGAGCGAGAAGCTGAGGTACTGCGCGCTGTTGGCGGCGGGGGCGTGAGACGAGACTGCATTCGCGATGGTCATTGGACCTCCAGGGCCTGAGCGGTCGGGCGCGCAGTCCGTTCGAACTGCGCGGAGCTGGATGTACGGGAGAGCACCTGCACGTCGACGATCAGCGCGACGCGACCGTCACCCAAGATCGTCGCGCCCATGAGCGCATCGACCTTGCGGAAGTTGACCTCCAGGCTCTTCACCACCACCTGGAGCTGGCCGAGCACCTCGTCGACGAGGAGCGCGAGACGCCCGCCGTTCGTCTCGACGATGCAGACGAGGGCCTTGCTCGGATCGCTCTCGCCGTCCGGGACATCGAGGACGTCGCGGAGTCGAACGATGGGAAGCGAGGTCCCGCGCACGTCGATGACCTCCGGGAGCCCGAAGATCCCGCGCACCTGGGACTGGAGTGGACGGAACGACTCGACCACCGAGAGTAGAGGCACGATGAAGGTCTGCGATCCGACCCGCACGGCGAGCCCGTCGAGGATGGCGAGCGTCAGCGGCAGACGAAGACGCAGGCGGGTACCTCGGCCTCGCTCCGTGGAGAGAGTGAGCGAGCCGTTGAGGAGCTCGACGTTCCGCTTCACGACATCCATTCCGACGCCTCGGCCGCTGAGGTCGCTCACGGCGGCGGCCGTCGAGAAGCCGGGGTGGAAGATGAAGTCGTGGAGCTGTTCGTCGGTGAGGACCGCGTCCGGCGCGACGAGGCCGAGGCGCTCGGCTTTGGCGCGGATCTTCGTTCCGTCGAGGCCGCGCCCGTCGTCTGCCACCTCGATGACGACGTTGCCACCCTGGTGGAGCGCGGAGAGCGTGACCGCCCCTTCGTCCCCCTTGCCCGCCGCACGGCGCTCGTCGGGCCCCTCGAGCCCGTGATCGATCGCGTTCCGGACGAGGTGCGTCAGCGGGTCGACGAGCTTCTCGACCATGCTCTTGTCGATCTCGGTCCCCTCGCCCTGGATCTCGAGCCGGACCTTCTTGCCGACGGTCTCCGCAGTGTCGCGCACGAGGCGCGGGAAGCGACGGAACACCGTCGAGAGCGGCACCATCCGGATCGCCATGACGCGCTCCTGGAGCTCGCGCGTGTGACGATCCATCGTGGCGAGCGCATCGCGGAGCCCGTGAGTGTCCTCCCGCGACACACGCGCGGCCTCGACGACCATCGCCTGAGCGATGACGAGCTCACCGACGAGGTCGAGCAGCTTGTCGATCTTGTCCGTCGCGACACGGATCGTCGGCGACTCCGCCGGCGCGTCCTTCGCCGCAGCGGCGGGGGCGAGCGCAACCGAGGCGACCGCTGCCTTCGCCGGCACGAGCTCGTGCTCCTCTCGCACGGGTCGCTCCTCGCGGAGCTCGAATGTGCAGAGGTCGTCGATGAAGGCGAAGACGTCGATGATCTCGGCCTCGGTTGCCGACGTGGAGAGCACGAGGCGCCATGCCATGTGCATCTCGGTCGGGTCGAGGTCCTCGAAGGCTGGGACCGACGACACGTCGAGCTCGCAGGACTCGACGACTCCGAGCGCGCGGAGGTCGCGGACGACCCGGATCGGGTCCATTCCTCGCGACATGAACGCCGGCTTGGGACGGAAGCCCACCACCATCTTTCTCGTGTCGGACCAGATGGCCCCGACGGAAGCGCTCTCTTCGAGGCCGCGCGCGGCGCCGGGAGCAAAGCTCTCGAGCGACTCCTTGAGCGCGGACATCCCCGCCGGCGCCTGGCTCCCGGTACGCGCGGAGCGAACGAGCGCCTTGAGCATGTCGAGTGACTCGAGGAGCGTCTTCCCGAGCACGGCGTCATAGGCGAGCTCGCCCTGCCGCAGCCTGTCGAAGAGCGTCTCGAGCGCGTGCGTGAAGCTGGTCACATCGTCGAGCCCGAAGGTGCCGCTCGCCCCCTTGATCGAGTGCGCGGCCCGGAAGACTCGTGCGATCACCTCACCGTCGTGCGGGTTGGTCTCGAGCTCGAGGAGCCCTTGCTCGAAGGTGGCAAGGTGTTCTTCCGCCTCCTCGAAGAAGGTCTCGAGGAGGCTCTGGATGTCGAAGGTCGCCATGGCTCAGGGCGCGATCCTCTGGACGACCGAGAGCACCTTGTCGGGGTGGAACGGCTTCTGGATCCACGCCGTCGCGCCGGCGGCGCGCGCCTCGTCGCGGAGCTGCTCGTCGACCTCGGTGGTGAGAAAGACGATCGGTGTGAAGCGGTGATCCGGCTGCGCTCGGAGCTCCTTGATCAGCTCGAGGCCGTTCATGACCGGCATGTTGAGATCGGTGATGACGAGCGCGAAGGCCTGGCCGCGAGCCAGCTCCAGGGCCTCCTTGCCGTTCGCGGCCTGTACGACCGCGAAGCCGGCCCCCTGCACGGTCTGTGACACCAGCTTCCGGATGACGAGCGAGTCATCTACGACCAATGCGTTCTTGGACATTTCTCTCTCCTCCGACTTCGTGAGACGCGCGACACCCGCGCTCGGGTCAAGGTTTCCTCGAAGTGAGCACCGTGGCCGCCCCGGCGGTCTCGAACGCCTTTGCAGGAACGGCCGCCGTTGCGGAGACCGCAAACGTCCCGTCTCCGCGTTCGACGAACGCCTTCAGCGCGACGAGGAGCTGCACCCCCGCACCGTCGAGTCGCTCGACCTCATCGAGGACGACGACGACGTCACGCCCGGGGGAAACGAGGGAAGCGAGCTCGTCCCGAAGCGCTCGGGCGTTCGCCACGTCGGCCGCGCCGTGGATGGTTACTTCGAGGGCTCCGCCGGATTCCCGAACCTCGCACAGTGTCATCGTCTCCGGATGAACGGCGTTGCCGAGCCCGTCTTCAGGGGTGGCGCTCGCATTGCGTTGCGCCCCTTCGTCGATCGCGCGGGCTGCCTTTCTCCACGTGCAATCGATGGGACCTCCACGGCTTCAGCGGGCCTGAAGGCTCACAGTCTCGACATCCCGCGACGCAACCTTCGTCGTGCGGACGGCGAATGTCGTACGGCCCCCTTCATGTTCCGTCTCGCCGGTCGTTCCTCCCCACCGGGATGCATGGCGCCTTGCAGCGGTAAGAATTGGAGGATGCGAGAATGAAGTGGTTTCAACAACAGAAAGCGACGACCAAGCTCTTCATGGCGTTCGCGATCATGGGCCTCGTGACGCTCGTGGTCGGCTGGTGCGGCCTGAGCGGAATGAACGAGATCAACCACATGCTGAGCACGCTCTACGAGCGTGACATGGTCGGCCTCGGACACGTTCAGCAGGCCGAAGCGAATCTCATCCGCGTCGGACGCTCCGCACGCCACACGATCCTCGAGACCGATTCCGCCGCGATGGAGAAGAGCGCACGCGCGGTCGAGAAGGCTGACGCCGAGTTCCGGAGCCACCTCGACGCCGCGGAGAAGACGCTGATCAAGCCCGATAACAAGGCGAAGGTGGCGGAGGTCCGCACGCTGTATCCGGAGTACTTCGCGGGCGTGCGTGATGTCCTGACGCACGCGCAGGCGAACGAGAACAAGCTCGCTCACGAGAAGATGCTGCGCGTCATTCCGCTCGCCGACAAGCTCGAGGTGCTGCTTCGCGAGCTGGCGGCGAGCAAGGACGTCGTCGGGAAGGAGGCCTACGACGAGAGCGACGCCATCTACTTCCGCGATCGCAAGATCGCGCTCGCGGCGATTGCCATCGGGATGCTCTTCGGTGCCGTCGTCGCGTATGCGTTCTGTCGCTCGATCGCGCGCGCGCTCGACGACGTGCAGTCGGTGGCGAGCGGGGTCGCGAGCGCTTCGCAGCAGCTCTCGGCGTCGTCGACCGACATCTCGAGCGGAGCGCAGGAGCAGGCGGCGAGCCTCGAAGAGACCGCCGCAAGCCTCGAGGAGATCACCGCGACGGTAAAGCAGAACGCCGAGAGCGCACAGCACGCCGCGCAGCTCGCGAGCGCGTCACGAGACGTCGCAGAGAAGGGTGGGCGCGTCGTCGAAGCCGCCGTGAGCGCAATGGGCGAGATCACCACGTCCTCGAAGAAGATCGCCGAAATCATCACGACGATCGACGAGATCGCTTTCCAGACGAACCTCCTCGCGCTCAACGCAGCGGTCGAGGCCGCGCGGGCTGGGGAGCAGGGTCGGGGCTTCGCCGTGGTCGCCGCCGAGGTCCGCACTCTGGCTCAACGCAGCGCCACCGCCGCCAAGGAGATCAAGGGCCTCATCGTCGACTCCGTCGACAAGGTGGAGGCCGGCTCCAAGCACGTCACCGAGTCGGGATCGACGCTCCACGAGATCGTCTCTTCGGTCCAGCGAGTGACCGACATGGTCAGCGAGATCGCGGCGGCCTCACGCGAACAGCATGCGGCGATCGAGCAGGTCAACACGGCCATCACGCAGATGGACCAGGTCACCCAGTCCAACGCCTCGCAGACCGAGGAGCTGAGCGCCACCGCCGAGCAGCTCTCCGATCAGGCTACGCAGCTCCAAGCGCTGGTGACCCGCTTCCGCCTCGGCACCGAGAGCGCGCCGTCATCGTTCGCCCCTGCGACGTCGACTTCCGCCGGTCAGCCGGCATTCATGACGCCTTCACGCACACCACGCCTCGTGGCAGCCGCGAAGGGCTCGCCGGCAGGGCGTGCGTCGAATGTGACGGTGCTCCGTCCGCTTTCATCGAGGAAGTCCGAGCTCGCACCGACGGGAACCGACGGATTCGAAGAGTTCTGAGAAGGAGCTCGAGTGGTGCCGACTCGGATCCCGCCCCTTCGGTTGGCGGGCCGGGTCGGCCCCTCGTGGTCGAGAGGCATGTCCCAACTTACGCGAGCCGAACGAATGGAGGAGCGCCCCTCCCGGGGTGGGAGATTCGCCCAGGCGTCGTTTGCCACGCGTGGCGCTGCTGCTCGTGACGGGCGTGAGCGAATGACGACGATGATGGGCCGGATTCCTGGAGGTCGCGTGACGGCATCGTGGTTGCTGCTCCCAATCCTCATGCCGCGCAGCGCCACCCCAGACTTCGTTCCAGACACCATGCGCGATACCGCCTGCAGCACCGACGAACGATGGCTCCTGGGGGATACGCGCTTCCCGCCATTCGCGCTCACCAGCGCGCCTCACGCGAACGACGACCACGCCGTCGCTCGGAGGTCCGAGAAGGACACGCGCCGCCTCGGGCACACGACGCGGAACACCGACGACGAGATCACGCTCGAGGCGCCGGCGCCGTCGATCCCGGACGGCGTCCCCTCGCCGCTCGGCGAAGACGCATCCGTCCCTGCCCCACCGCGTCCACCGCCGCCCGCTGCGCCGGAGCCCACGTCGCAGGAGCCAATCCGTGCGCAGGAGAATCGCATGCTCGGCACGCGCCGCTCGGTGAGGCCCAGGACGTTCGAGGCGGTCCGAAAAGCGCGCGAGGCTGCGCGAACTGCGCAATCGGAGGCAACGGAGACGCGAATCGTCGTCCTCGGGATCTGGGGAGCAGTGGTCACACTCGTGGGCTTGCTCGGGTACTTCGCGCTCACCCAGTGATCTCGGCGCGGGTCCGGCAACCACGACGGTGAGCTTCACCTTTGTGTTGATCGTGCGGCCCGCGTAGAACGAGAGACGGTGAAGCGTGCTCGGAGATCTGGACCAGCATTCGTGATCGGCGTGCTCGTCGCGAGCGTCATCGCGATCGCCGGTGCGGCGTGCGGTGGAAGCAACGACGGTGACGGACCGCCCCCGCTAGCAACGGCGGCACCGAAGGACGCGGGAACGCGCGACTCGGGCATCCTCGTTCCCGCCGAAGCTGGCCCGATGGAACCGGGCGCGGCGACGTTCAAGGGGAAGCTCGGCAAGACGAACGCGGTGAAGTTCGGCGGCACCCCCTACTGCGAGTACACGATGACCCTCGAGGACATCGAGGTCGAGATCGCGGCCCTTCCGTCGGGCGAGGTGATCGGCGCGGCAGTGAAGGACCGCGCGGTCGAGACCGCCGTACCGCCGTGCCCGCACGCCCCGATGAAGCCGTCGGCCCAGCGCTTCGCGCTCACGACGGTGACACCGGCGGCCTCGGGCTCGAAGCTGGCCTTCGAGGGCGCGGCGGGCAACCGACCCGCGACGTCGCTCGTCGTCGACCTCACGCGGGTCGGCGTCACGTACGAGGCGACCGCCACATGGACGCGCACCGATCAGGGGCCGCCGCTCTCATGGACGGTGAAGGCGACGCTGACGCTCACCGAACAGTGAAGAGCCGTCCAAGAATCCGGACGATTCGGGAAGGGTGAACCCCTCGAAGGAGAACGACTCGGGCCCTCGCCGGGACGCCAGGGAGACGCGCAGCCCCCCGGAAAAGCGGCCGTCCGCCTTGCCCGTAACTCTGCCATGAGGTACGGCTCAGCCGGCCCGATGAAGCTGTCGTTCGTCCTCCCGTCCGTGGTCGTGGCGCTCGTCGCGTGCTCGGCCGCCTGCTCCTCCGACAACGGCGATGCGGATCGCCCGACGCCGGACGGTCCCGACTCCGGGAGGATCGGCGAAGACGGCGGCGGCGGCGATCCGGACGGCGGAAAGATCGAGACGGACATCGTCTTCGCCGACGGCACTGCGTTCGAGAAGCGCGAGTGCACGCTGACGGTTCGCTGGACGGGCGGCGGAAGCGACGTGAAGCTCGCCGGCGAGTTCACGGGCTGGGCAGCAAGCCCGCTCCCGATGACGAAGAACGGTAGCGCCCACGAGATCTCCCTCGCGCCCAGCGCGAACCTCATCGGCGGGCAGCTCTACGGCTACAAGATCATCGTCGACGGGGACTGGCGCCTCGATCCGGGCAACCGTTACCGGAAGATCGTCGGCGGCGAGATGAACTCGGGCCTCGTCCTCCCTGAATGCGAGGCCCGACCGGAAACGCTCGCGGGCAAGGTCGAAGTGAACGGTAGCGCGATGAAGGTCCGCGTCACCGTCCGCTCCGCCGCGGACGGCGACCTCCTCGAGCGCGTGAAGGCGAGTCTCGACGAGTCCGGCGTCCCCAAGAGCAGCTTCACGATCGACGCAGCCGCCGGCGCGATCGACTTCGCGTTCGACGGGCTGGCGAAGGGCAAGCACACGCTCTCGCTCCGCAGCTTCGACAAGAAGGGGCGCGAAGCGGAACCGGTCGACCTCCCCTTCTGGGTCGAGGACGAGCCTTTCGATTACCGCGACGGCGTCCTCTACATGATGCTCATCGATCGCTTCGCCAACGGCAACGCGGCGAACGACAGGCCGATCTCCGGCCCCGTGCACTACGACGCCGACTGGCACGGCGGCGATCTCGAGGGCGCGCTCGAGGTGATGAAGAGCGGCTACTTCGAGAAGCTCGGCGTCCGCACGATCTGGCTCTCGCCGCTCAATGCGCAGACCGACAAGTGGCATCGAGGTGACGGCGACCAGATCTTCAGCGCCTACCACGGGTACTGGCCGGTGAAATCGCGTGAGGTCGAGCCGCGCTTCGGCGGCGACGCGGCGCTCAGGGCCTTCGTCGCGGAGGCCCACCGACGCGGAATGCGCGTTCTGCTCGACCTGATCAACAACCAGGTCCACGACGATCACGAGTACGTGCAGGCCCATCCGGACTGGTTCCGCAAGGTGTGCCAGTGCGGCGACGACGCGAACGGTTGCGGCTGGAGCGTGAAGCCGTTCGAGTGCCTCTTCCAACCGTACCTGCCGGACATCGACTGGACGAACGCAGGCGCCGAGAAGCAGTTCATCGCCGACGCGGTCAACTGGATCGCCGCGTTCGATCTCGACGGCTTCCGCGTCGATGCGGTGAAGCACGTCGAGGCGAACAGCGTCTACAACATGCGCGCCGAGCTCGCGCGACGCTTCGAGCAGGGCGGAGCGCGCATCTTCATGGTCGGAGAGACGGCCGTCGGCGAGAACGATCAGGGCACGTTCTTCGGCGAGCACTTCGCGAACGGCTTCGCGTGGATCGACGCGTATACCGGACCGACCGCGCTCGACGGCCAGTTCGACTTCCCCACGCGTCACAACATGGCCGATGGCCTCGTCAACGGCGACAAGCCGCTGAACGAGGTCGAGGACCAGATCCGCAAGGCCGAGACACGCTATCGCCCCGGCAATCGTCACGTCCGCTTCCTGAACGGCCACGACAACCCGCGCATCGCGAGCATCGCCGCGAAGGATCCCAAGCTCGGATGCCGCTGGGCCGAGGGGTGCCGCGACGACGCGCTACCTCCGCTCGCGTACGCGGATCCCGCGGTCTACGTGAAGCTGAAGCGCGCTCTCACCGTGCTCTACTCGATGCCCGGCGTGCCCTACCTCTATCAGGGCGACGAGGTGGCCTTCGGCGGCGGCGCCGATCCGGACATGCGCCGGAACATGCTCTTCGGCGGGGCCCTCGCGAGCCTCGAGATGGCGCGACCGGGCTCGCAGGCTCCTACGCTGACGACCGCGCAGCTCGACCTCCGCGAGCACGTCCGCAAGCTCGGCTCCGCGCGCACCTCCGCCCGCGCGCTCCGGCGAGGCGATCGCAAGACGCTCCTCGGCGAGGGAGACCTCTGGGTCTACGCGTACCAGACCGGCCCGAAGGAGATCGCCGTCGTCGTCGTCAACCGCGGCGGCGCGGTGAACGCGCGAAGCATCGACGCGAGCCAGCTCCAGCTTGGCTCGGTGACCAAATGGACGAGCGCCCTCGGCAACGGCACGGCCGCTACCAACGGGACCGCTCTTGCGATCTCCGTCGGCGCCGGCGAGGCGGCGATCTTCGCCGCGCAGTAGACGGGCCTCGAAGTCCTACGGGGCCTCAGGCTGCTGGAAGCAGTACAGGCGATACGTAGTGTTGTTGCAGGGACGCTTCTCCCTCGACGCCCACGTTTTGGCAGCACTGTGGCCACTCCATCCCGCGATGCCCGTGTGCACGACGAGGGAGGACGTCCAGCCTTCGCACGTTGCGGCGGGAGCATTGCCCGTGCCGGCCGTTCCATCTGCGAGGGTCCCGGTCCAGACGTAACTGCCGCCGACGGCCATGCCATTTTCGTCGACGTTGATGGGCGCCCCCAGGCTGCCGCCGGTCAGGTTGGCCTGAGTCTGCGCCACAATCACGCCGTTGAGGAGAACCCATGGCCCGCCCATGCCCAGACGATCGCGCGCGTTCGAGCCGTCCTTCGACATCCACGCGACGTACCTCCCCGCCAGGCCTGCATTGTCCGCCGTCTTCGTACAGAGCTCTTTCTCCCACCGCCGGGGATCCGCTCCGAGCTCCGCCACCGTGAAGGTGCTCGACGTCACGAACGCCCGGAGGACGCCGTCCCATCCGGCTGCGACCGGCGTCGGCCCCCCGTCGTCGATCCGAGGTGCATCCGCGTCGGGCGCCGCCGCGTCGGAAACCACTCCACCGTCCGAGCTCGGCCCGCCGTCTCCACCGGGCAGCCCGTCCGGCTCGTCGTCCGCGCCGCCGGCGCCGAAGCTACTGCACGCCACCGAGACGAGACAGCAGCCCATGAACCACGTAACGGCCGGACCGAAACCGCGAGCAGGCACGCCACTCGGGCTAACACGAGCGGCTCTTGCGGCGAGCTGGCGGCTGCCAACTCCTCACTTCCAAGCATCGGACACGCCGCCGCGCCACGGTGTCATTCCGCCATCTTTCACCCGTCGGTGCCGGAGGGGCGACGTGCTTCCCGCGCATCCATCCGGATGGGCTTCCCATCGGAAGTGCCTGCTCTGCTCGAGCGCGCGGCAACACGTATCGAGGAAGCGCGCTCGGCGCGTGCTAACCATCCGCCCGATGTCTTCACGTTCGTGGCTCGCCTCGTCGGTCCTTTCGATGCTCGCGGCGATCTCCTGCACGCCGACCTCGACCCCGCAGCCAAGCGCCGCCCCTGGGCAGGTCCACACGTCGACCTCCACGCTCGTCCCGCGCGTTCAGACCATCGCGCGCGAAGAGCTCGATCGCGCCGTCGCCGAATGGACGCCGGCGGCCGCAGTGGTCGTCGTCCTCGATGCCAAGACGGGCTCGGTCCTCGCGATGGAGGGACGTGATCACGGGCGAGACGCTCCGTTTCTCGCGTCGGAACGCGCGTACGTGACCGGCTCGACCCTGAAGACGATGACGTTCGCAGCGGCTCTGGACGCGCGAACCATCGATGTCGACGCCTGGTTGGACTGCGCCCCTCGCCGCTACGGAGACGCTCAGCTCGTCGACCACACCGAGTTCGGATCGCTCTCCCTCACGGATGCGCTCGCGGTCTCGTCCAACGTCGGCGCTTCGAGGGTGCTCGACACACTGGGACTGGAGCGGCTCCTCGCCACCCTGAAGGCGCTTCACATCGGCGATCCGCCCGGGAGCATTCCGCCGATCGCCGATGCGTCGGCGATCCAAGCTGCAATGCTCGCGGGGGGCGAGTGGGCCAAGGCGACTCCGCTCCAGGTCGCGGCCGCCTACGCGACAGTCTTCAACGGCGGCCTCTACGTGGAGCCGACGTTCACGAGTCGAGCACAGCCAGGCGTTCGCGTCTTTCGGGAGGAGACGGCGCGCGCGATGAGCGGGATGCTCGAGGACATCATCGAGAGCAACCTCGGCACCGGTAGGCTCGCTCGCATCGACGACGTGCGCGTCGCCGGGAAGACGGGCACCGCCGATCTCGGGGACGAGCGCTCGTACGCGAGCTTCGTCGGCACCGTGCCCGGATGGAAGCCGGGCTTCGTCGTCCTCGTCGGGCTCGAGGCTCCACGCGACGAGGGTACCGGGCCGAGCGCGGCAGCCCCGGTCTTCACCCGCATCGCTCGCCGACTCATCGGCGTCTGACGGCACCGTCGTCAACGCATCGGGCCTTCTTCGTCCGCCGCCCCCGCGGCGACCGACCGGAGCGTCGTCGCCGGAGCGCACTTCGTCCGTCACACGATCGGCCCTTCGGGCGACGAGCCGTCATGCGGTATGCGCGCCTCGCTTTCCTCCCCGCGTTCGTCGTCGTGATGCTCCTCTCGCGTCTCGCTCGTGCCGAGTCGTGTGAGGTGGGTGGGACGTCGTCCGCATCGCCCGCACCGATGAAGCTGGGCCGCTTCGTGTCGCAGCTCGCCGACCGCATCGATGCCTGCGCGACCGAGGCCCGCCGTCCCGATGCCGCGCGCTTCTTCGCGAGCCACGGCATCGCGAGGACGGAGTCCGGCGAGCGCGAATACGTACGGATGCGGACGCTCTTCGAGCTCACGCGCGACGGCGGCCCCCTCCGACTTCGCTGGGCGGTGACGAACGAGGAGCCCACGTCGAAGAAGGTGTGGGCCGCGTGGCGCGCGAGCCCGCCGCCTTCGACGTCGACGATGCCGTCGGCGACGGCCGAGTGCGACGAGATCAGTGCCCTGTTCGCCAATCTCGCGCGCAAGATGGGTGTTCGCCGAGTCAGCCTCTTCTGGCCAACATGGAACCACACCATCGCCGCGTGGGAGCCGGAACGTGGCGTCCGCGTCCTGATCCCGACGACGCAGGTGTTCCTCGGCTGTGAAGACACCTTCGACGCCACGTCGTTCTCGTCGTCTTCGCAGAAGGTCGTCTACGAGTTTCCCTCGAACGACATGGCGGATTCGACCGAGATCCCGGCCCAGCTCTCGTCGTTCCTTCTCGACCAGACGACCCACTATGCCGGCGCATCGCTCGAGGTGCTCGCCGCGATCCGCGCTCATCGCGCCGTCCGCCTCGGCTCGAGCGTGGATCCGATCTGCGCAGGGCGGGCGCTGGCCCGAGTGCAGGCGGCGGGTCCGCTGGGCGCGAAGGACGAGCGGGCGCTTCTTCGCTACGGGGCAACGGAGCTCGGCTCGATCGGAACGGTGCAGGACGTCCTCGCTGCGATGGCTCGCTGAGGGCGCTGCATGAAGCGCCTAGCCATCGCGCTCGGCACTCCTTCGAGTTGATGCTGAGCCCCCTCGAGCAGGAGTCGCCTCGTGGCGATCGTCCGGGAATCCGAACAGTCCGACCACGGAACGCTCCCTACTCCTTCACGGGCCAAGACCTAGGTTCAAGGTGAAAGGAGTTTGTCGTGCTGTCGGAGATCGAAATGCGCCCCCACCCCGGTCCGATCGAGTCGGACCGAGCGAGCCGAAGCGGACGCCGCGGCGTCGTTGATAGGAGGCGATCGATCCTCGTCGGGCATGACTTCTCGGGCCCCGCGCACCGGGCCCTTGCGCGCGCCGTCGACGTCGCACGCACCCACGAAGCGAAGCTGCACATCCTTCACGCCACGCCTCGCGTGACCCACACCGTCGATCGGCTCTTCGGCAACAATCGAGCGGTCACCCATGCGCGCGACTCGCTCGCGCGCGTGACGGCCGAGGTCCGTGCGAAGGGCCTCTCGGTGCGTCCGCACATGATCGTCGGCAGCGTGCCTCAAGCCGTGCGAAGCACAGCCGGCGAGCTCCACGCGGACCTCGTCGTCGTCGGCGCACGCGGGCGGGTCCTCCCGGATGCCCTCGTGGGCTCGACGGCCGAGCGAATCGCCGCCGCAACGGAGCGTCCTGTGCTCATGGTCCGCCGAGCAGTGAACCGGCCCTACCGGCACCTGGTCGTGGCGATCGACGCGGCATCCGACCTGAGGCGACTCCTCGAAGCGGCGAAGATCGTCGCGCCCGGCGCCCAGCTGTCACTGCTCCACGCGTACGAAGACCCGTACGAGACCGGGCTGCTGCTCGATGGGTCGAGCCACGCGAACCTACGAGCCGGCCGCACGCAGGTCCGCCGCGAGGCCCGTGCCGCGCTCATGCCGGTCCTCGCGAAGGCCGGCCTCGAGCAGTACGAAGTCCTCCTCCGCAATGGGAACTCACGACGCGTCCTCGAGTTCGAGGACCGCGAGCGCAGCGGGCGAGATGCACTGTTCGTCCTCGAGCGCGAGCGTTCGGTCGTCGAGCATCTGATGAGCGGTGGCGTATGCCGCTGGCTCATCGCCCGCGGGGAGTCCGACGTCCTGCTCGTGTGAGGCAGGCCCAACCGGCGTCACGCCGAAGCGCAAGCCCCCTACGAGCCTGCGCCTCGGTCAGGGCGATGTAGTGTCCACCGACTCGCCCTCGAGCGCGATGACCTCGAGCTCCTCACGACCGCGCGGGAGCATGACCTCGCGCACGTCACCGACGCAGGCCCCGAGGAGAGCGCGACCGATCGGCCCCTCGACGCTCGCGATCGCCGTCGGTCGGACCGTGCCCAGGAGCACGAGCTCCTCGGGCGAAACGAGGCGGTAGGCCCTCTCCTCGTCGCGATTGTTGCTGCGTACCCGCACCGTCACGCCGAGCGCGGCCCGCTCGGGACGGACCACGGGCTCGAGCGGCTCGGCGCGCGCGAAAGCCTCTCGGACGCGAGGGTCGTCGTTCTCCGCCGCGAGGCGCGCGCCGGTAGCGGTGATACGGAAGGGACCAGGCGGGATCGCGAGGGTCGAGCTCGGCGCGGAGAAACCTGCCGCGTCATCCTCTTTCGTGAATGCCTTGCTCACACGGAGACCTTAGTCACAGAAGATCGCGCGCGCCGTGCGGATGTGGACCGCCTCGCTCCGGACGAGCGGCATCGCACCGAGCCACGCTTCGTCTGGTCGAACTGCCAAACCTGACAATGCTGAGCTATACTCGTGCCATGTCTTATCGGGGTGGGGTGTTTGGTCTCGTCGCGATCCTCGCTTCCGCCGGATGCAGCAACGCGAGCGAAGAAGAGGAATCGTTCGATTACGGTCGCGACGAGATGCGCTCGGCGATCGAGGGCACCTGGGAGGGGACCTCAAAGCGTGCCGACGGAAGCGCCGGGCCTGCAATGACGTTTCGGCTCGTCTACGCGACGGCCGATACCAAGCCGCTCTGCAACAATCGCATGCTCTCGCATGGCGAGCAGGGCTCGATTTCCCTCCTGTGCGTGTCCCAGAGCACGATCAACGTCACCGGCACGGTGACGGCGCCTAGCGACGCGAGCGCGGCCCCTCGCGACCTCGCGCTCCGCGGGACGTTCGAGGTGTGGAGCCTGCGCTTCCACGGCGGCGGGTTCCTGCAAGCCGAGGTGGACGGCCGCCAGCTCGACGCGACGCTGTCGAACGACGTGCTCGAAGGCAACCTCACCGAATCGGACGGCTCTACCAAGCTCGCCTTCTCGGCGCAGCGTCGCAAGTAGTCAGAGCGCGAGGAGCTTCAGCTCCGCGATGTTCACCCGATGGAAGGCGCCCGCCTTCCCGCCGGTCCCGCCGGTGTACGCGGAGAAGTGCTCGAACGCGGACATGTTCACGCTTCGGCTGTCGTGACCGACTCGAACGCGATAGCTCTTGCCCGCCTCGAGGTTCACGCGGACGAACGACGAGTCGCCCCACGAGGCCCAATCGCCGCGCTGGGGCATCACGAGGATGCCGGCGCCGACGACCTTGCCGGAGGGCAGCTCCTCGACGGTCACCTTCTTCACCGCGCACGTGATCCCGGTGCTGATCGGGCCGGCGCCGTTGCCGTAGATCGCCTGCACCAGATGGGCGCCCGTCCGTGATGCACCGAACGTCGCGACGATCTCGTGACCGGGATCGCCCCACGATTCGGGGAACGTCCTGCCGTGGGCGGTGACCAGGTTGCCGCCCGTCACGGTGAAGCTCGTCGCCGGGACCGACGCGACGCGCGAAGAGCCCGGGCCCCAGAAGCACGCCGGATTCGCATGCTGCGAGACGTTCCCGCTCGTTCCCCAGCGAGTCTCGACCGTGTAGCAGTGGCTCGGCGAGGCGTCGCCGGAGGTGCTCGCGTCGGTCCACGTCGTGACGTTCGCCGAGAGACCGGACGCAACGCGCGTCCCGTCACGGTAGACGCTCCAGGTGATCTCGCTGCTGCTCTCGCCCGCAAAGTCGGCGGAGACCGTGAGCTTGCCGCCGGAGACGCCGAGCCCCGTGATCCGCGGCGTTCGCGGCGCGAACAGCACGCGGTAGTCGGAGACGTCGTCGACCTTCCGGAGCGCGGCCGCGGGCGACGCAGGCACGGCGAGCTCGACCTCGACGAGGTTCCGATCGCGGAGCTCCGCGTCGGGGATGACATCGCCGTCGAGCAGCTGACCGTTCAATCTGCGCGACGCGATCGTGTATGCGCCGCCGGTCCCCTCATCGCCGTCGGGGAGCTTCACCGAAACGGAGAGCTTCTTGCCACGGAGCGGCAGGTCGTTGAGCGCGATCGTCTTCGCGCCACCGAGGAGCGAGGCGCGAAGCGCACGCGGGACGAACGGAGCGACGCGGACACCGCCGGAGACCGGCTCCACACCGAAGAGCGCACCGTTCACCGCGCCGATGTAGCCCGCCACGCTCCAGAGCTGACGCTGCGAGTTCACCACCGGCCCCGAGTACGGGCCGTCCTCGTGGAAGGGCTTGCCCGTCACGACCTCGAGGTTCTCCATGTTGGAGAGGTTCAGTGCTGCGCCGCGCACGAGCGAGCGCATGCCGGCTTCGAACGCGACGTCGTTGCCGACCTTCTTCGCCGCCTTCACCCAGTAGGCGGTGACGAACGGCCAGATCGCGCGGTTGTGATAGATGGCCGTGTCCTTCTGCTGCGGGAAGATCACGGGCGGCCCCTTCGGCAGCGTCGGGTACGTAGCGATCGCGTCCTTCGCCTGCTCCGGCGTGGTCACGTCGAGGAGCACCGCAAGCGACGTCCCGAGGAGATCGAAGCGGCGCACCGGAGACGGATCGAGCTCCGTGGTGACGAACGTCGAGAGCTGCTTCTCCTCGGTGAGCCAGAAGCGCGCGCGGATCGCCTTGCGGAGCTCGGTCGCGCGGGCCTTCATCGTGCTCGCAGTGCCGCCGTCCCCCGCCTCCTCCGCGAGGGCGGCCGCGAGATCGAGGAGCGAGAGGTGCGCGACGTTCGTGGAGAGCGACTTGCTCATCCCGATGTGGACGGTGTCCGGTGAGGCCCAGCCGGGATACGTCTGCTCGCGCCAGTCGAGGAACGACTGCTCTCCGCGATAGAGGCCGTCACGCTCGTCGAAGACGACGATGCGATCGTGCGCGATCGTGTTCTTCGCCGCCTCGAGCGCTCGGTCGCGGAAGTTGGCACGAGCCGCCCCGTCCAAGTGCAGGAGCACCTCGCTCGCTCCGAGCGCCCATACGGCACGATCGGTCGAGACCGGGTAGCTCCCGCCGGTGCCCGTGTCCTGGACGATCTGGAGATCGGAGCCGTCTCGACGCGTCGAGATCTTCAGCTCGAGCGAGTTCTTCGCGCGCACCGCGTCGACCCACGGCAGGCCGAGATGGGTCGCGTAGGCGGTGTCACGAGTCCAGACGTAGCTCCACTTCCGCCCGGTCTCGAAGCAGCCTCCGGGGGCGCACGCGAGATCGGCACCGTCGTTGAACGCGTAGTCCCTGATCGAGTCGACGGAGTTCTCCGCCGCCTCCTCGAGAGCGAGCTGATAGAGCGCGTCGAAGAGCGGGCTCGTCGTCTGGAGGCTCGGGCCCCCACGCGACGAGCGCTCGCTCACGGGACGCGGGCTCACAGGCAGATCGTCCTTCCGCGCGGCGGAGCTCGTGAGGACGAAGCTCCGCTCGCAGCCGGTACCCTCGACCTCGACGCTCGCCGAGCCGGTGTCGTCCTCGAGCGTCCGCGCGGCCTCCGCCGCATCGCCCGTGGCGACGATGCACGACGGCACCTCGAACGGTGGCCTGCCCCCGCCATCGAGATCGAGATCGGGCGCGGTGACCTCCCCGCTGTCGGGGCGGTGGTTCGTCTCCGCCGCGGGCGGGTCCGACGCACAGGCTGCCCCCGCGAGGACCGTGGCCACCAGCGATCCGAACAGCACGCGCCTCATCGCGCCCACGCCGTAGCACGCCAGCCGACCGGCGCCAGGGCAAAAGTGACTCAGGTCTGAGTTACTAAATCGGTACGCTCGCGAGCCCCGGACGAGGGACTCGTGGCCGGCCCACCTGCCCTCGTCGCGCGGTCGTCGGGGGGCCGGACCTCGCACGCGTGGTGCACCGGCAGAGAGCTCGAGCGATCGCCACATGCGACGCCCGAGGCGAAGGCCGCGTAGAATGGATCCGGTGACGCGGAGGATCCTGCATGGCGCGCTCGTGGGCATGCTCGGCGCGTCGCTCGTCTTCTGCCATGCGACGAGGCACGAGCCGCCGCCGGCCGCTCCTGCGCCGCTGCCTCCGTCTCCGTCTCCAATCGACAGCCCCACGCCGAAGACCGCGACGGACTCTTCGCCGGACGCCGGCGCTGGAGCGCCGTTCGACGGCGAGGAGGCCCTCCGCTGGGCGCCGATCGATGCCGTGGTGCAAGCGGCGATCGACGCCGCGAAGATGCCCGGCTGCGTGGTCGTCGTCGGGCGGCACGACGACGTCCTCTTCCAGCGTGCGTACGGATCGCGCGCGCTGCTTCCCGAGCGCGCACCGATGACGACGGACACGGTGTTCGATCTCGCCTCGCTCACCAAGCCGATCGCCACGGCGGCGAGCGTGATGATCCTCGTCGACCGAGGCCAGGTCGATCTCGACGCGCGCGCATCGAAGTACGTCCCCGAGCTCGAGAGGCTCCCCGCGTTCACGGTACGCCAACTCCTCCTCCACACGAGCGGACTGCCCGCGGGAACACCACTCTCCGACTGGTCGACCGATCGCGCCGAGGTGATCCGACGCATCGCCTCGCTCGCGCTCAAGGCGAAGCCCGGCGAGCGATTCAACTACTCGGATGTCGGCTTCGTCGTCCTCCAGGAGATCGTCCAGCGCACGAGCGGCAAGGAGCTCGCGACGTTCGCATCGGAGGAGGTCTTCACGCCCCTCGGGATGAAGGAGACGGGCTTCCTCCCACCACCCGAGCTCCGCGTGCGAGCGGCCCCGACCGAGCAGCGCGACGGCGGCTTCATGATCGGAGAGGTCCACGATCCGCGCGCGTTCGCGCTCGGCGGCGTCGCCGGGCACGCGGGCGTGTTCTCGACGGCGCGCGACATGTCACGCTTCGCCCGCGCGATGCTCCAGCAGGGCGAGCTCGATCATCGCCGCCTCTTCGGCACCAAGACGTTCGAGCGCTTCATCGCTCGCCAGGACACATCGAAGGGCGGCCGCGCGCTGGGCTGGGACGTCGACAGCACGTTCGCCACCCATCGGAGCGCGCTCCTCTCGCCCCGGTCGTTCGGCCATGGCGGCTACACCGGCACCGCGATGTGGATCGATCCGGAGCGCGACCTCTTCGTGCTCTTCCTCTCGAACCGGGTCCACCCCGACGGCAAGGGCGCCGTGAACCCGATCATCTCGGAAATCGCGTCGCTCGCGGCGAGCGCCGTCGAGGCGAAGACGGGGATCGACGTCCTCCGCGCCGAGTCGTTCGCGAGCCTCCGCGGCGCCCGCGTCGGGCTCGTCACGAACGCGAGCGCGAAGGCGAAGGACGGCACGACCACGATTGACGCATTCCGGACCGCTTCGTCCGGCGTCACCCTCGCCGCCATCTTCTCGCCGGAGCACGGCCTCGGCGGCGACCGCGAGGGAAAGATCGGTGACAGCACGTACAAGGGAGTGCCGGTGCACAGCCTCTACGGCGAGCGCTTCACGCCCAGCTCGGAGAGCCTCGCCGGGATCGACACGATCGTCTTCGATCTCCAGGACGTGGGGATGCGCTTCTACACCTACGCATCGACGATGAAGCGCGCGATGAAAGTCGCGGCCGAGCGGCGCCTTCGTTTCGTCGTGCTCGATCGGCCGAACCCGATCGGCGGCGTCGCGGTGCAAGGCCCAGTGCTGAGCGGTATCGACGTGAAGGGCTTCGTGAACCATCACGCACTGCCGCTCCGTCATGGGATGACGATGGGCGAGCTCGCGCAGCTCTTCGCCGCCGACGACCAGCTCGACATCCAGCTCGAGGTCGTGAAGACGACCGGCTGGCGCCGGAAGGAGACGTTCGAGCGCACCGGGCTCGCCTGGTCCGCACCGTCGCCGAACCTCCGCTCGCTGCGGGCCGTCACGCTCTACCCGGCGATCGGTCTCCTCGAGAGCACGAACGTCTCCGTTGGACGCGGGACGGAGATGCCGTTCGAGATCGTCGCGGCGCCATGGATGGACGGGAGCGTCGTGGCGAAGAAGCTGACCGAGCTCGCGATCGCCGGCGTCCTCTTCGACTCGATCGAGGTCACACCGAAGGCAAGCGTCCACGCGAACAAGAAGTGTCGCGGCGTGCGGATCTCGGTGATCGACCCCGAGAGCTTCGAGCCGGTCCGGACCGCCATCGCGATCGCCGGTGTCCTCCGCGAGCTCCATCCCGACGACTGGGACTTCGACGGCATGGACCGGATGCTGCGGCACAAGCCGGCGATGGATGCGATTCGCGCCGGGAAGGGCCTCGCCGAGATCGAGTCGACCTGGGCGTTCGAGCTCGGCTCCTTCATGGAGCGGCGAGCGCGCTTCCTCCTCTACAAGTGAGGGCCGGCCGTAATCGCAGGTCCACACCGGGAGTGTGAGCCTGTTGCCCGCACGACTCGGACGTCATGGTCGGCGCGCGGGGGGCCGCGAATTTAGCGAGAAGATTGCGCCTGGTCGGGTGGGTACGAGCCTTGCTGGCGCGGGGACGGGAGCGGGGGCCGGCGGGCGACGGGCCGGGGCCTGCACTCGAGACCAGTGCGGGTGTCAGCGGACATCATTTGAGGCACCTCCCTCGCCGGACCATTCTCGTGAACCAGATGACCATGCTCGAAGACTCCATGCCGGGCTCGCGCGTCTCCCAGATGGAGAGACGCGGCCCGGACGCCGATCCCGCATGTTTTGACGGGGCGCACGTTTCAGGAGCCTCTCGCTACCTCCCTGCTTCACGTATCATGGGCTCGGGGATGCTCGATCGGCGAGTGATGATGTCCGTGCTGGGCGTCGCGGCGACGTTGCTCGTCCCCGCGGCCGCCGAGGCAGCTCCATCGCGTGTCGCCATCCTCGGCCCGAGCGACACGCCGATCCTGCCGCGCCTCCAGCGCAACGTCGACTCGATGAAGCTCGAGGCGTCCCACGCGACGGTGTCGCTCTGTACCCGTGACGTGGTCACGCGCCTCGTGAACGAGCTCGGCACCGACGCCGCGCTCTGCACGGACGGCGACCAGATCGGGGTCTGGGTCCGCGAGGGCGAGCGCCTCGTCCTCAAGGACGCCGTCGTCGTCCAGAGCGCCGACGCTCGCGCGCAGGAACTCGCGGCAGCACGGGCCGTGATGGCGCTCCGGACAGTCCCCGCGACGGACGGCACGACCGCGAGCGCGCCGCCGACCGCCTTCACGATCGTGGCCAATGGCCCGAGCGCGACGATCACGCCCTCCAATCCCGAGCCGACCACGACGCCGACCGAGGCGCCGCCGGCGCGTGACACGGTCGCGGCCCGGCCTCGAGCATCGGCGGAGCGCATCGCCCCACGCCTCGTGCTCGGTGCAGGTCCTGCGATCGCGGGGAGCCGCGACGGCAGCTCGTTCGCGATCTCGGTCGACGCGGAGATCGGCGTCAGCCGCTACGTCGCGCTCGTCCCGTGGCTGCAGGTGGTGCCGGCGAACCGTCTCGCGGAGGCGCCGCTCGGCAGCGCGTCGTTCCGGCCGACGATCTTCGGGCTTGGCTTCGGCATCCCGCTCCTCAGGCCCTCGTCGATCGTCGTGCCGCGCATCGGAGCCGGCTACGGCATCTTGTGGATGCACGTCGCGCCGGAGACGGCGAGCACTCCTGCAACGATGCGGAAGCCGGAGGACCTCCTGGCGCCGATGATGTACGCCTCCACTGCGCTCTCGGTGAAGGTCGCGCAGGATTTCCGCGTCGCAGCCGAAGGCATGTTCGGCGTGTCGAGCCATGACATGGTCGTGCGCATCGGCGGCGCCCCAGCCGCGCACTGGGGTGTCCCGCTCGCGAGCGCTGCGCTCCGCGGCGAATGGGTGGTGCAATGAGCGTTCGTACGCTTGCAGCCGTGAGACGCACTGCCCTGTGGACCGTCCTCACGACGACGGCGCTCGGCGGGCTCCTGTTCGCCTGCGACGAGGTGTACGCCGATCCCGTCACCGCGCCGTTCTCCTCGTTCTTCGGCACCGCCGACTCGGGGCTCACGTCGACGCGGACCCCACCGTTCGCGTGCACCGGCGCACCGGAAGAGAACAGCCCGTGCATCCAGCCGAACGCCGTCTGCGAGCAGGGCCAGAGCCCGGACAGCAAGTGCAACACGCTCTTCGTCTGCGCGAACGACAGCCAGTTCGGAGCCTACTGGACCGAGCAGACCGCCCCGAGCTGCAACACGATCTGCCCGGACCCTTCGCAGATCGTCGACGGCGCCCCGTGCGAGCTCGGCGACGCCGGAGGCCCGGAGGCCGAGCTTCACTGCACGACGAGCCTCGGGACGTGCGCGTGCACGACGGGGCGTGACGGCACGCACGCGCACGCGCGCAAGTGGGTGTGCACGAAGCCGGCAGACAGCCTCTGTCCCCCGAGCCGGCCGATGCTCGGTCAGCCGTGCTCCGGCCAGCGTTCGTGCGACTACGGCTCGTGCGTATCCAAGCGCGGCATGCGGATGATCTGCGAAGACGACGTCTGGCAGACGGAGGTCGCGACATGCGAATGACCTCGCTCCGCGCGCTCGGTCGCTCGAGCCGACGGGCTGCAGCGGTGACGCTGACGATTTCGGCGCTCGCCGGCGCCTGCAACCTGAACGACGAGTACTATCCGAGCCCCGGCTTTGGCGGCGGAGGTGGCTCGTTCCTCGATGCAGGCTCCAGAAGCGAGCCCTCGCACGCCTGCGACGATCCGCAAGAAGGCACCTCCTGCTCCGCGATCGGGTCTCGCTACGCCACGTGCGAGACGAAGTTACACGCGAATCAGGCCTGCAACGCGCGGCTGCATTGCGACCACGCCTGGTCGGCGGAGCCGGCGCGGAAGCAGGACTGCCCGACGGACTGTCCATCCACGTACGTGGCGGACCTCCCGGACGGATGCAGCGCCCCGAACGCCAGCGCGCTGATCTGCGAGTATCCGGAAGGGACGTGCGGCTGCGCCCCCGTGCGGCCGGACCGCCCAAGCAGCCCGGATGGCGGCGCCGACGGAGGCGAAGGCGTCGAAGACGCCGGTGAAGTCGATGGCGGCGGCGACGCCGGATCCACCGTCTACGAGTGGAAGTGCGTCACCGCCGAACCGGGCTGCCCGAGGACACGCCCCCGCGCGGGCGCCCCGTGCACCCGACGGATCGACTGCGACTATGGCAGCTGCGTCTTCGAGGACGGAGTCGTCATGACCTGCACCGGGGAGTGGAGCATCCGAACTCCAGCGTGCAATCGTTGAAAATGCGGACCATCGAGATCACCTTCGAACACTCAGTCTCGTTGCTTCGAGCAGAGGGAGAACCGTCATGAACCGTTGGTGGAAGGTCACGCCGCTCCTCGCGGTGGTCGTCGGAGTCGCCTGCAACACCAAAGGCAACGAGAACCTCGAGGAGGCCCGGTCGGGGCCCATCGCGCCGACACCGGGTCCCCAGCCGACGTTCAAGACGACGGCCTCGCTCTCGACCTCACCTCCGCCGATCTCGGGCGGCACTCTCGCGGTCGGCAACGACGGCCACACCGTCGTCGCGGCCGACCCCGATCGCGATCGCATCTACGTCGTCGACGTCCCGTCGCGCGCGCTGAAGCACTCGATCAAGCTCGCAGACGGCTCCGAGCCGGGCCGCGTGGCGATCGACACGAAGGGCCGCGCCCACGTCGCGCTCCGGAGCTCCGGCAACGTGGCGACGATCGATCTCGCGACCGGGGCGGTCACCGAGCGTCGCGTCTGCGTCGCGCCTCGCGGCATCGCATACGACTCCGAGCTCGACACGCTCCACGTCGCGTGCGCCGAAGGCATGCTCGTCTCGATCCCGCTCGCAGGCGGCGAGCTCCGGCGCATCGGCCTCGATCGCGACGTCCGCGACGTCATGCTCACGAAGAAGAAGATCCTCGTGAGCCGCTTCCGCCAGGCGGACGTCCTCGTGCTTTCGCGCGCCGGCGAGCTCGAAGGCAAGAGCGCCACGCGAGGAGGCAACCTCGGCTGGCGCATGGTGGCGGCGCCGACGGAGGCAGCCGCCGAGAACGAGCAGACCAGTCCGCCGCCGGAAGACAGCGACGAGCCGGCGATCATCTCGCAGCATCCGACCAACCCGGGCCCGACGCCCGGTGGCGTCGGCTACTACGGCTCGGGTTCGACCGACGCGTGCTCGGCGCCGACGATCACGACGACCCGCCTCGACATCCCCGGCAGGCAGAGCATCCTGATCCCGCCGGCCGTCCTCCCCGTCGACCTCGCCACGAACGGGCGCGAGTACGCGATCGTCGCTGCCGGCAACGGTCACACGTCGGATCTCCCGCAGGTCTTCGTGCACCGCGTGAGGCCGAAGGCAGCGGATCTGTCGTCGTCGTCGTCGTCGTCCTCCGGCTTCGGCGGCCCCGGCTTCGGCGGCTTCGGCACGAACATCGACTGCACGCAGATGGCCAAGGGCTTCGTCCCCGGCCAGGCCGTCGCCGCCGTGTTCGACGGCGACGATCAGCTCATCGTCCAGTCACGCGAGCCCGCAGCGCTCTACATCATGACGCCCGATCGCCAGCGGGTCTGGAAGGAGATCGCCCTCGACAGCGATAGCCGCGAGGACACCGGACACGCGATCTTCCACTCGAACAGCGGCGGCTTCCTCGCCTGCGCCTCCTGCCACGCCGAGGGCGGAGAGGACGGACGGACGTGGACGTTCATCGAGGGCGACCGCCGGACGCCCTCGATGCGCGGCACGATCGCGAACACCGCTCCGTTCCACTGGGACGGCACGATGAAGGACATGCGCCACCTGGTCGATCACGTCTTCTCCACGCGCATGAGCGGCCCGAAGATCGACGACGCGCAGGTCGAGACGCTGAAGACGTACCTCTTCAAGATGCCGCCGCCCCCGAAGCTCGAACAGGATCTCGCCACGGTGGAGCGCGGACAGGCGCTCTTCGCGCAGCGCTGCGCGAGCTGCCACTCGGGTGCGGCGCTCACGAACAACGAGACGCACGACGTCGGCACCGGCGGTGCGTTCCAAGTCCCGTCGCTCGTCGGCGTCGCATGGCGTGCCCCGTTCCTCCACAACGGCTGCGCGAAGACGATGAAAGACCGCTTCATCGGCGCGTGCGGTGGCGAGAAGCACGGCGACCTCACCGGTCTGACGACCGCACAGGTCTCCGATCTCTCGACTTACGTAGAGAGCCTCTGAACGAAGCTCCCCCTCACCCGAGGCTCCAGCGAGATCCCTTCTCGCTGGGGCCTCTCTCCATTTCGGGTCCGGCATGACATCGGGGTCGCGCCGTCACCGGTCGTTGATGGCGGGACCGCGAACCAACCGTCACAGCGCCTCCCTGAAAAGGGCCGTCTTTCTCGCGCAATCAACCGCCCTCGAAGGCCACGCGACCGGCGCTTTCGACTGGCCTGCAATGTGCACGGGAGATCCAAGCCCCCTCGACGCGCGAGCTCGGGGCGCGCGGCCCCCGCAGAGGCGGACATCGGGGATCGTCGAAGGCCGAGCACGCGGATCGATCGGATCGAAAATGACTGCTTCCCGCCTTCCCGCCTTCCTGTTTCTCTCTCTCCGCGTAGGCCACGCGAGCGCCGTGGCTCCGCTAGAACCGAGGTCATGATGAAGCGCGCGGCTTCGTTTGGTGTCCTGGCCCTCACGGCCGCCCTGTTCGCTCCGACGACTGCGTTCGCGCAGGAAGAGGAGGCTGCTCCCCCGCCCCCGCTCCCGCCGCCGGCCACGGGCGACGGCGCGACGGCAACGCCCTCGGCGACGGCGACGATCGACAGCGTTCACCTCCGCAACGGCGGGCTCTACCGCGGACGGGTCACCGAGATCGTGCCCGGCGACCATGTCACCGTGGTCGTCGACAAGGGCGAGACCAAGCGCGTGCCGTGGGCGGAGGTCGATCGCGTCATCGTGGCATCGACCGCGCTGCCTGCACCGCCCTCGAGCTCGGCGCCGGTCCCCGCTGCGACGCCGCCACTACCGGCGCCGATGGTCGGTCCACGCGCGCATGTCCGCATCACGTCGTCGAAGAACGTCATCCTCTACCGCCGGCCTGCCGGGTCGACGGGATGGGTCCAGGCGTGCACGTCACCGTGCAACCAGGAGCTGCCGATCGGCGATGCCTACCGCGTGACGGGCAGCGCCGTAGCAGCGTCGAAGGAGTTCCGCCTCGACGCGAGCCCGGGCGGCTCCGTCAACATCGCGGTCGACCCGCCGTCGACGGGCGGGATGGTGCTCGGCGGATTCCTCGCAGGCGGCGGCGCGACCACCGCGTACGTGGGCATGCTGATGGCGCTCATCGGTGCGTCCGAGTCGAACAGCGGCTGCTACAGCTACGGCTCCAGCTCCACGGACGACTATTGCTCGAGGCGCAAGAGCGACGGCGAGGACCTCCGCAACGGCGGCCTCATCGCGATGGGCGTCGGCACCGCGCTCACGATCGGGGGCATCCTCGTCTTCATCGGAAGCGCGAAGACCGACATCATCCAGACCTCGGGCTCACGAGGATCGTCCGGCGCCGCGTCACCGGCCCGACCGCTCGACGCATTCCTCCGGCAGCCCACGTACCGCACCTCGTCGAGCTCCGAGCGCGCCACCGCCGCGCCACCTGCGACGTTCCCGGTCGTGCTCGGCGGCACATTCTGAACGGTGACGTACGTGCAGGGCGCTCCGCCCGCGTCGGTGGCGCCATGCACGCCCGTGAGTTTTACGGCGCCGCGCGCCGATGCTACGAGTCGCTCATGCGCATTTCGACGATCGCCCTCGCCGCGACCCTGATGCTCGCGCTCGCGGCGTGCAACAACGGCTCGAAGAACACGGCTCCGGCGACGACGAGCGAGCCCTCACCTGTCGCTTCCACCGGCACCGCGGCTGGGGCGCTGCGGCTCGGTGCGCCGATCGAAGCGTCAGCACAGAGCGTCGTCCTCTCGGACATCGCCAAATCGCCCAGCGCCTACGTCGGCAAGACGTTCACCACGACCGGCACCGTGACGGCGGTCTGCCAGCACAAGGGATGCTGGATGGAGATCAAGGACGACGCGAGCGAGGCGCACATCAAGATGGCCGGGCACGCGTTCTTCGTCCCGACCACGGCCTCGGGTCGGAAGGCACGTGTCCTCGCAAAGCTCGTGAAGGCCGAGAACCAGGGCATGTGCGAGGGTGAGGGCCATGAAGGAATGGCCGCTGCCGGCAACGGCGCAGGTGAGAAGCGGGGCTGCCGCGCCGAGGCCGAGGCTCAGCTGGGTCGCCCGCTCGCGAAGCTCGAGCTCGTCGCCGACGGCGTCGAGCTGATGTGAGCCTGCGCTCGCCTCATCCGTCAGCGGCGGATCACGCGCCCCTTGCCGACGATGCTCGGCGCCTTCGGTAGCTGCGTCCCTTCGAGCGTCAACGTCACCGCTCCGACGAGAGACACGTCTCCGAGCACACGGCAGCGACGCAGCGTGAGCTCGCTCTGGCCAATCACCAGCACCGAGCGCCGGCCGTCGATGACACAGTCCTCGAGCGTCGCCTTGCACTCCCCGCCGATCGTCACGGCCGCTTGGTCGGGTATCTCCGGGTTGGAGCGGTAGTGTCCGCCGCGCCGGTGCTCGACATCAACACCGCCGCAGAAGAGCGACTCGACCACGTCCTCCGCAGGCACCCTCGCATGGCTCGCCGTCGGGGCTGCGGCGCGAGGCCTCTCGTCCGGACCAGGGAGCAGCGGCTCGTCGGGCGGGCTCACCTTCGCGGACGTGCTGGTCGCGCTCGACTCCAGTACGCTCGACTCGTCCGGGGCGCTCGGAGGGCTGGCCGCGCTCGAGTCCACCGCGCTCGACTCGTCCGGGGCGCTCGGAGGGCTGGTCAGACCTCGACGCGCGACGACGGCGATCGTCGATGCAGCGACGAGCGCCGTGACGCCGACGCCCGCGGCGACGAAGACCCCCGAGCCACGCCGCGGTGGAGAGGCTTGCGCCGGACGAGCACCGATCCCGGTCGGGCCCGAGCTCGATCCGAACGCCGGCCACGGACCGGATGGGAACGGCCCCGGGCTTCCGGCCGGTGGCGAGCTCCGCGCCAGGCCTTCGAGGAGCACGAGGCCATGATGGACGTCGGCGGCCGACGCCGGACGTGCGTTCGGGTCCTTGGCGAGGAGCGCCTCGATGACACGAATGAACGCCTCGGGGATCCCTCGCGTCAGCATCCTCAGATCGGGCGGAGCGTGATCGACGATCCTCACCCAGACGGTGAAGAGGTCCTCACCCTGGAACGGCCTCACGCCGGAGACGGCCTCGAAGAAGACGACGCCGAGGGCGAAAAGGTCGGCGCGCGCATCGACGCTCCTCGGATCCTTCACCTGCTCGGGTGCCATGTAGAAGGGCGTCCCGAGCACGGCCTGAGACGCCGTACGCTCGAGACCGTCGCTCACACGAACGAGCCCGAAGTCGAGGAGCTTCGCGTTCTCGACGCGACCGCCGGGCAAGAACACGTTTCGTGGACCAAGATCGCGATGGACTGCACCGAGCGCGTGCGCATGAGCGAGCGCCGCGGTGAGACGGAGCCCGAGGATCCGGACCGCCTGCCACGGGAGTGGCCCCTTACGCAGGCACTGCTCGAGGTCCTCACCGTCGAGCCACTCCATCGCGAGGTACATCCCGTTCGGGGTCTCGCCGTGGCCGACGTAGCGAACGATACCTGGATGAGCGAGCCGGGCGAGCGTCTCGACTTCGCGCCCGAAGCGCGCGCGCCAGCCGGGATCGGTCACGTACTTGAGCGCGACGACCTCTCTCGTCCGAACGTCGACGGCGCGGTACACCGTACCCGCGGATCCACGTCCGACCTCGCGCTCGATCCGATACGGCCCTGCGTGTGTGAGGCCAGCGCTGCCCTCGGCGATCGGCATCCGCTCCGTGTCCACCGCGCCGCCGGACTCGTCGCCCTCCACCTTGGCGAGCTCAGCGACGAGCTCCCGACACGCGTCGCACGACTCGATGTGGCGCTCGACGCGCGCCCGGGCCGTGGACGAAAGCCTCCCGTCCAGGAGCTCGAGGGCGCTGTTCTCGTCGAGGCAATGCGACATGACGGGTTGTCCGAGGCCTAGCCTACCGGCGCGGTGGCACGCCGTGATAGCGTCTGACGCCCAAAACGCGGCACCTTCTCGCCACGCTCCGATGAACCTCGACGAATTCGTCTCGACAGCGAGAGCGGCCTGGCCGGCGTGGCCGGGCTCGGATCCCGAGGCGTTCGCTCGCTTCGTCGAGGAGCTGCACGCGAACGCAGAAGACAAGGCGCCGCTGGACTCGTTGCACGCCGCCGACCTTTGGCTGGCGTTCCACGCGGGCCGCGGGCTCGCCCCCGCCATCGCCGCGCTCGAGGCGAGCTGCTTCGCCGACCTGACTCACGTCCTCCGAGCACGTCGCGCGGAGCCGGCTCAGGCCGAAGAGGCCGTGCAGCGGCTCCGCCATCGACTCCTCGTCGCCGACCCCGGACAGCGCGCGCGCATCCTGACGTACGCCGGCCGGGGCGAGCTCCGTGCCTGGGTGCGCGTCGCAGCCGTGCGCGGATGGCTCAACATGAAGCGCGAGGCGCCGCTCGGCGGCAGCGGCCCGAGCGTCGAAGACGCCCTCGTCACCGAGGCGACGAGCGATCTCGAGCTCGAGCTGCTGAAGGGCAAGTACCGCGAGCTGTTCCGCCGCGTCTTCCTCGAGGCGGTCGACGCTCTCGCGCCGGGCACGCGCCTCCTCCTCAAGCTCCACTACCTCGATCGTCTCTCGATGGAGGAGGTCGGCAAGGTACTCGGCGTTCATCGGCTCACCGTCCTGAGGCGCCTCGAGCGCGCACGCCACGAGCTCTCCGAAGGAACGAAGGAGCGCCTCGAGCAGGAGCTGCGGCTCGCGCCTCCGGAGGTCGAGAGCCTGCTCCGGTTGATCCAGAGCCGGCTCGATGTGAGCTTGCAGCACGCCCTCGCAGAGCGAAGCAGCGCGGGCTGAAGCAGAAACGCGATCGCCCCGCCGGGCGAGGCGGGCGGCTCGCCCGGCGCCGTTCGCATCACACGAAGTGAAGCACGCCGTAGACGAGCGACATCACGATCGCGAGGCCGCCGAGCGGGACCTGGAAGGCGACGAGCTTCGAGCGAATCGCATCGCCCTTCGCGATCGCTGTCGCGTTGCCACGGAAGACGTACGTCGAGATGAGACCGAAGCCGAGGAGGAGACCGACGGCGAAGTCGGCGACGCCGGAGAGCGCCCAGAACGCGAAGACGATGGGATGGCTTCCGAGCATCCCGAGGTTGAGGACGCACTGGATCAGCTCCCACGCGCCCCAGCCGAACATCGTGAGCCCGATCCAGCCCTGATACTTCGCGAGCGTCGCGAGCTTCTCGGCGGCCTGCGCGGAGCGACCGACGAGGAGAGAGGACATCGCCAAGAGCCCGCCCGCAATACCGATGACCATCGACAGAAGAAACATGGATCCCTCACGCGAAGGGCATGAGGCCGGCGCCGTGCCGGTCCTTGCCCTTTCCGCGGAGAAGACACAGCCCCCTCGCCCCCTGTAGCGGCCGCCACGGTCTTTTTTTCGCGCGTGCACAGAGAACCGCTGTCACCGGCGGGAAAAGGACGGCCGCCATCACGAGGCCGCCAGCATCTGCCGTGGCCGAGCCCCGTGGGATCCGGTGGATGTCACCCGTTTGGGCGACCGGGCGGTCCGTGGTCAGGCCCGCGCGCGCACGAGCGCGTCGAGCTTCTCGAAGCATCGAAACGCACGACCATCAACTCCTCAATCGAGGACACCGTCCGTGCGCGCTGCGCCGACGTGAGCCACGCTGTGCCCGAGCTGCCTCTCGTTCGCCGTCTCGGCGGGTGACTCAAGGGTGACGACAAATTCGGCCAATTCGACGAGTTCCGAGGGCCTCCGTCTGCCGGTGGATGGGGCGCGAGCCTCAGGTTCGTGACTGGCATGCGCCCTGCTCCAGAGAGGGGCTGTGACACTTCCGTGTTCCCGTCGAACCCCGCTTCGTTTCTTCACGGGCGCTCGCCACCACCACCGGACGGTGGAGTCACGATGAAGCGTGCATTCGCTCCTCGTCGCTACGCCCCCATCGCGCTGCTCCTCGCCAGCGTCACGGCTGGAAGCTCCGTGCTCGTCGCTTGCGGCGAAGAGGAGACGCCGGCAGCCCCGTCCGGCCCCGATGGCGGCGCCGCGGATGGCGCGACGGAGGATGCCGCGAATGACGCCCCGAGGCCTCGACGGTCACCGGACGGCGGACGTCCAACGTCGGTCGCTTGTACCGAGGTTCGACCGGCCGGTTCCCTTCCGCAGTCCGTCGACCGCGTCGCCTGCGCTGCCGACAGCGACTGCGACGCTGGCGAGGCTGGCCGTTGCAACAGTCGCGCGTCCGTGGCGGTGTGCACCTACAACGCTTGCTCGACCGACGACGACTGTACGGGAGCGAGCTCGGTCTGCGGCTGCGGCGTGGGCTGGGCACGCCAGAACCTGTGCTTGACCAACTCGAACTGCCGCACCGACAGCGACTGCGAGGGCGGAGAGCGATGTGTCTTCAGCGACCCGCCCGTCTTCCGCGCAGGATTCGGGCCGGAGAAGGGCAACGAGATCGGTGGGGTCAACTACAGCGGAGATGCGGTGGGCTACTTCTGCACGACGCCTGATGACGACTGCACTTGTCCGGACGCCGGAAGCTCCGACCAATGCATCTACAACGTCGAGGCGAAGCACTGGCTGTGCGCCCGCGCGCCTTGAGCGATCGGCGCGCGCTCGCCCCGTAGCGTGAAGCTCGGATCGCGGCGATGAGGACCTCGCGGTCCTTCGAGCCGTTCACCGGGCCACGCGATCGTTCCACTCCCCCCACGCCAGCGTGCAGATGACGAGCTCTTCAAGAGCCTCGCGCATGAGCTCCTGCATCCGCGATGGCCGGACCGCCGCGCAATCGACGCCCTCGGACGAGCTTCGATGCCTGCCGGGGCCTCACCGGTACCGGCGGGTGGTGGCGTGAGCCGTGACGGTGCAGCGCGATCGTGCGAACCTCCGAGTGATGCGCGGCCCGACCAGCGAAGGCTGGTTCTTCTTCGACGCTCCCGAGCGCGAGCTCGTGGCGCAGGCGCTCCCGCTCGTGCGGGACAATCAGCCGAGCCAACACGTCGTGCTCGAGGGAGCGCTGTCCCGGCTCGGAAAGTTGGCAGCGTTGATCCGGGAGGGCCCGTCGCTCGCCGCTTCGTGGCAGAGCGACGCGGGCCCTCCGTTCTCGGCGGAGAGCCTCATCGAGAAGCTCTGTCGGGTCGAGTCCCACGATCTCGATCTCCACGTCCCGACGAAGGCCATCGTCGGTCAGGCGTACCTCATCGCGAAGATCAACTTCCTGAAGGCGATCGGCTACGCGCTCGCGGCGGCCAAGGCCCCTCCCGATCTCCTGGCGAAGGCCGAGCGGGAGGTCGCGCAGTCGATCTACACGAAGCTCGCGGAGGAGCTGTTCATCGCCATCGTGACCGACTCCCACGCGGACCGTCACGTGAAGGTCGGCGCCGCGCGCTTTCTGTTCCGCATCTGGGAAGAGCGGCTGCTCGCGGAGGTCGACGATTTCGCGCCGGTCCTCGAGTCGACGTGGCACGCCCGGTCGAAGCTGCTGCCGATCCTGGGGACGCTCCTCGGGACACATGAGGTCTTCCGCCTGTTCCAGGAGGCTCGCGACAAGCAGTTCCTCGACTACTTTGGCGGAGACAACGTGCGGGAAGACGAGCTCTTCGCCTTCGAGGAATTCCTCTTCGGGCTCTCGCACGAAGAGATCCAGCGGCTCCGCGCGCACATGACCGAGGAAGGACGAGCCACCATCACCATCGACGAGGCGCGGTCCCTGCTCGGCGATACGGTGACGACGTCGGCCCCCAGCGGGAGCGGCGCGCAGGCGCTCTACTCCAGCTACAAGGTGCGGTCCGTGAATGCCTCGCACCGTGCATCGACCGGCGCACGTGGACCGAAGAAGACCGCCGAGGAGTATGTGATGATCGCCTTCCTCCTCGCCGGGCCGCTGTGAGCGGTGCGACGAAGCGCGGCGCGGTCGAAGCGACTCCGCGCATCGGAGCACGGACACGATGCAGCGCGACACAGCGACGGTCGCCGGAAGCGTGAGCGTCCGGAAGCGGGTCGCCATGCTTCGGTGACCTCGATTCGCAGCTCGGGGGCTCCCCCGAGGGAGCCATCGATGGCCGAGAACATGCACGCCACGAGCGCGGAGGTGACGCGCCGATGAACGCACTGGAGCTCCTGAAGGAGCAGCACAGAGAAGTCGATTCGCTATTCAAGCAGTTCCAGAAGGCGAAGAGCGCAGAAGACAAGGAGAGGATCTTCCTGGAGATCGCGTCGCGCCTCGTCGGCCACGACGCGATCGAGCGTGAGATCTTTTACCCCGAGTGCGAAAAAGCCCTTGGCCGGAACGAAAAACTCCTGGAGGGGATCGCCGAGCACGGATTGATGGAGTTCTCGCTCTTCCGCGCCGACAAGGCTCGAAAGAAGCCGACGTTCGACTATCTCGTGCGCGTCCTGGCGGAGATCGTCGAGCACCACGTCGCCGAGGAGGAGAGGGACATCCTTCCGAAGGCGGGAAGGAAGATGGGGAACGCGCTGCTCGAGCGACTCGGGGAATCCATGCTTGAGCGCTTCGAGACCGCGATGGCCCGTGACTTCCGGCGGCCGCTTCGACAGAACCTGGAGCAGGTCCTCGCCGGACGCGCGCGAACGACACCGCCAAAACGCGCGGCTCGTCCTGCCAGACGAAAGCGGACCACTACCCGCACGCCGAGAAAGGCCGCAGCAGGTACGAAGCGCGCGGGGCGCCAAAAGCGTTCGGCGCGCGCGAGCTGACCGACCGCAGGCGCTCGCCTTGCTGGATCATGTCGCGAACGCGCTCGTACGGCGCACTCGAGCGAGCCTAACCACGCCGGCGAGCGCGACCATCGCGAGCGCGATCGTCACGAGCGCACGGACGGGCGAGCGTCTCGGCATCGCGTCCGTGTAACCTTGCTCGGGACGTGGTCGCGCGACGCCCTGCCCGCCCTCGCGCACCGCCATCTGGAGCACCTCGGCGAGGTGCAGCGCGCGGCGCTCCGTCCCGTGGACGATCTGCTCGCGACACGAGAAGCCGTCGGCGACGACGATCGCATCGTCCGGCGCCCTGCGGATGGCGGGCAGAAGGCGCTGCTCGCCGATCGTCATCGATACCTCGTACTTGTCCTTCTCGTAGCCGAACGAGCCGGCCATTCCACAGCAGCCCGAATCGAGCACCTCGACGTCGAGCCCGAGCGCCTTCAGCACGTCAGTCTCGCCCTTCAACTCGTCGAGGACCGCGCGCTGGTGGCAGTGCCCATGAACGATCGCCTTGCGCTCTAGCTTCGGGAGCGGCACCTCGTCCCTCAGGAGGAGCTCGCCCAGGAGGAACGTCTGTTCCGCGAGGCGCTTCGCGTCCTCGTCTTCAGCGAACAGGTTCGTCAGCTCGTCGCGGAACACCGAAGCGCAGCTCGGCTCGAGCACGACGATGCGTGCGCCGGCACGTGCGGCAGGGCCCAGCGCGTGCAGGATCTCGGCGAGCCGCTGCTTCGCGACGTCGAGCATGCCGTAGTCGTAGAGCGGACGCCCGCAGCAGAGCGGGCGTTCGGGCAGGTCGACTCCGTAGCCGAACGCCTCGAGCACCTCGACGGCTGCCTGGGCCGCGTGCGGCAGGAAGTGATCGTGGAACGTGTCGGGCCAGAGGATCACGCGCCCGCGCACCGGCGTGTGCTGCGGCGCCGGTCGCGAAGCGAACCACGCGCGGAACGTGCGTGGCGGCAAGCGCGGGAGCGAACGCTGGCACGCTACCCCCGCGATCGCCTTCGCGAGCGCCTCTACACCCGGGATCGCGAGCAGCGAATCGAGGAACCGTGGAGCAACGGCCGCAAGGCGTGCCCATGTCCGGATGTGTCCCATCGCGTAGGCCGCCATCGGCCGCATGCGGCCTTCCCAGTAGTGGGAAAGGAACTCGGCCTTGTACGTCGCCATGTCGACGCTCACCGGGCACTCGTGCTTGCAACCCTTGCACGCGAGACAGAGGTCGAGGGCCTCCTTGACGGGCTCGCTCCTCCAACCGTCGCCGAGTGCATCGCCCCGCATCATCTCGAACAGCAAGTGGGCGCGCCCCCGCGTGGTGTGCATCTCCTCGCGCGTCGCCATGAAGCTCGGGCACATCGTGCCGCCATCGAGGCCGCGGCACTTGCCAACGCCGAAGCAGCGCTCGGTCGCGAGGGCGAAGCTTCCCTTGTCGTCCCGAAACCCGAAATGAGTCTGCATCCGACGTGGCTCGTAGTCGGGCCCCGTCCGCAGGTTCTCGTCGAGGCGGTAGGCGTCGACGAGCTTGCCGGGGTTCATGCGCCAGCCCGGGTCGAACGCGCTCTTGAACTCCCGGAAAGCCTGGTACAGCTCCGCGCCGAACATCTTCGGGAGCAGCTCCCCTTTTGCCTGGCCGTCCCCGTGCTCGCCGGACAGAGAGCCGCCGTAGCGCAGCACGAGGTCGGCGGCTTGCTCCTGGAAGTGCCGCAAGCGCTTCACGCCCGCTGCGCTCTTCGGCTCGAAGTCGATCCGGATGTGCAGGCATCCGTCGCCGAAGTGACCGAAGAGGGTGAACTTGTATCCGTGACGCTCGATGAGCGGGATCAGCTCTCGAAGGTAGGGACCGAGCTTCGCAGGATCGACCGCCGAGTCCTCCCAGAGGGGCAGCGTGTCTTCTACGCCTGGCACGCGGCTCGCTCCCACCGCTGACTCGCGGATGTGCCAAATCAGCTCCTGCTCGGCCCGATCGGTGATGAGCCGCATCGAGACGTGACGTCCTCGCCTCGCCTTCAAGACATCCATCGCGGAGCGAGCCCGGTCGGTCGCCTCGCGCAACGTGTCCCCGCCAAGCTCAGCGAGCAGCCACATGTGGCCTTTCGGGATGAGCTCGACGCCGGGCGGCACCTTCCCCTTCCGGCGCATGTTGACGAGGACGTGCTCGTGGAACGCCTCGAGCGCGATCGGGTGCAGCGCGAGAACCTCGCTCGTCGCATCGGCCGCCTCGTAGATGCCGTCGTAGCCCAGAACGACGAGCACACGATGGGGCGGGGAGTGCACGAGTCGCAACGTCGCCCCGAGCGTGATCGCGCAGGTGCTCTCGGTTCCGACGAGGGCGCGGGCGACGTTGAAGCCGTTCTCCGGCAACAGCTGATCGAGGTTGTACCCGGAGACCCGGCGCGGGATCTGCGGGTAGCGTTTGCGGATCGCGTCGGCGTACCGGTCGCGGATCGCGCGGAGCTTGCCGTAGAGATCGCCGCGCCGGCCGCCTCCACGGATGATCGCCGCGAGCTCGTCCTCGCTCGTCGGACCGACACGCAGGCGCGTGCCGTCGTAGAGGAGGACGTCGAGCTCGTCGACGTTGTCAGCGGTCGTGCCCGCCATGACCGAGTGCACGCCGCACGCGTTGTTCCCGATCATCCCCCCGAGCGTGCAGTACTGATGCGTCGCAGGATCGGGGCCGAAGGTGAGGTGGTGCTCTTCCGCCGCGAGGCGAAGCTGATCGCAGACGACACCCGGCTCGACCCGCGCCCGTCGCGCGATGGGATCGAGCCCGACGATCCGGTTCATGTACTTCGAGAAGTCGATCACGACAGCGACGTTGCAGCACTGCCCGCAGAGGCTCGTGCCGGTTCCGCGGCCGAAGATCGGGACGTCGTGCGCGCGGCACGCGGCAATGGTGGCCTCGACGTCCTCTGCGTGTCGAGGCACGACGACGCCGATCGGGACCTGACGGTACATCGAGAGATCCGTCGCGTAGAGCGCACGGGTGCCGTCGTCGAAGCGGACCTCGCCGTCGATCGTCCTGGCCAGCTCGCGCGCTATGTCGGCGGCGGCCTCGGCGTAGACGCGAGGCTCGTGCCTCTTCGCGATCGGACGCGGGCGGACTACGTCCTGAGCCGGGATCAGGTCACTTCTTGTTGCCACCGTTGCCATTGCCCACCTCGCGGCCGCCGATGTGCAGCGTCTTCTTCAGCTTCCCGAGCACTCCCATCGGGCTCGCCGAGAAATTGATCTCCTCGATCGCGTTGCGGCCGATCGTGAGCCCGATCGGAGCCCGGTTCACTTCCCCGCGCGCGAGCGCCTCGGCGATGTGCTTGGCCTGCTCGCGCGTGATCTTCGGTGGAAGCGGAGGCTCGTTCGGATCGACCACGCACTCGACGAGCACGGGACCTTCCGTCGCGAGCGCCTCCTTCAGCTGAGCCCGGCACGAGCGGGGCTCGGTGATCCGCGTGGCGCGGAGGCCACACGCCTCGGCGACCTTGACGAAGTCGATCGGGCGGAGCTCGACGCCGTACTCGGGGTTACCGAGGAAGACCATCTGCTCCCATTTGATCAGGCCGAGGGTGTCGTTGCGGATGACGATGATCTTCGCCGGCAGCCGCTGCTGCGCGAGCGTCGCGAGGTCGCCCATCGCCATCGACGCCGACCCGTCACCGGTGATCGCGACGACCTGCCGGCTCGGGAACGCCACCTGCGCGCCGATCGCGTAGGGGAGCCCGGCCGCCATCGAGCAGAGCGTGCCGCTGAACGAGAAGCGCTGGTTCGCGCGAAGCCTCATGCGCGCTGCCAGCGTCGTCACCGTGCCCGAGTCGCCGCAAACGATCGCGTCATCGGCGAGGAGCTGCGACAGCGCCCAGGTGACGACCTGCGGCTTCATCGGCATTTCGTCGCGCGTACCGCGCTCCTCCATCAATGACCACCATGCGCGCGCGCTCGCTTGTGCCGACGTCAGGAACGAGCGGTCCTCGTTCCGCGGCAGGAACGTGAGCAGCTCGCGCAGGGTCGCCTGTGCATCACCGGCAAGCCCGACGTCGATCGGATGCCGGAGGCCGATGCGCTCGGGGCGGTCGTCGATCTGGACAGCGACGCACTGGCCGGGCTTCGGCAAGAACTCGATGTACGGAAACGAGCTTCCGATGATGACGAGCGCGTTGCAGCTCGAGAAGACCTCCGACGCCGTCGTCGTCCCGACGACGCCGGTGCCGCCGACGCAGTACGGGCTGTCGTCGGGGATCACCTCCTTGCCCAGCATCGCCTTCACGACCGGCGCGCCGAGGCGCTCGGCCAGCATCTCGACCTCCGTGCGAGCGCCGCGTGCTCCCGACCCGACGAGGATCGCAACCTTCGTCTTGCCTTTGAGGAGCGCCGCCGCCTCCTCGACGACGGACCGCTCGGGAACGCGCCTCGGCACCTGGAACGCGCGCGACGTGTGGCGCGGGATGTTCCGCTTGCTCCGGTAGTCCTCGCCGCACGGCTGGACCTGGACGTCGATCGGGATGCAGAGATGCGCGACCGCTCGTTCGGAGAGCGCTGTGCGGCATGCGAGATCGATGACGTTCGGCGCGTGGGCGACCCCCATCACCCGCTGGTTGAACCGAGCGACGTCCTGGAAGAGGTAGTCCTGGTTCATGTCCTGCAGATAGTGCGTGCCGATGAGGTCGTGGTACGGCATGCCCGTGATCGCGACCACCGGCGCCCCGTCGGTCTTCGCGTCGTAGAGCCCGTTCAGCAGGTGGACGGCGCCTGGCCCTGCCGTGGAGAAGCAGACGCCGATGCGTCCGGTGAACTTTGCGTAGCCGCACGCGGCCATGGCCGCGGTCTCCTCGTGGCGGACGTGCACGAAGCGGACGCGATCTTTCGCCTTGCGAAGCGCCTCCATGAAGCCGTTGATGCCGTCGCCGGGCAAGCCGAACACCGTGTCGACGCCCCAGTCGACGAGCGCGTCGACGATGAGGTCGGAGGCCGTCGTCGTCGCCATGTCGTTCTCCTTCCGTCATGGATGGTCTGGCGTTCCCCTCGCGGACGAGGTCCGGCCGATCGTGGCCAGTGCTCGATGCTCGCGCCCCCTGTGGAGGACGTGGCAATCGTGCGGTTCTCGACGACAAGCCACGCACGCGGAAGCTCGAGATCGCCGCCGCTGCACGACGCGAGCGCGCCGCTCACACCAGCGGCGAGAGAACAGGCGCGCTCGGTGCGAACGGGGTCGATGCTCATGGAGCGCCTGCCCGTGCGGCGTTGCGAGGACGGGGCCAGCGCACGTCATGCCCCAAGCGCGGGACCAATATCGGTGGAGCTCTACGAACGAATCAGGTCGGCGGCTCGGCCTTGTTTCGGTGCGTCGCCCATCCGGTCTGTTCGGACGAAATGGCAACGCCAGCGAGGAACGCACTCGCGGTGGCGTGCGGTCGCTCGCTGGCGCTCAGGCCCCCTCGGGGGGAGCTTCGTCGTATCGAACCGCGCGCTATTTGCGAACGAGCGCGACCTCGACGTCGGATCGAAGGACCGCCCACCAGCGCTTGGCGCTGCCGTCGAAGCCGACCAAGGGCTGGCCTTCGCATGCGCTCGGGCGCGCCGGCGGCGTCTCCAGCATCGTCTTCGCGTAAGCGCTCTTCACCACGCACGCGTCCGTCGTGAGCGCTTGCCATCCGCTCTTCGTCTTGCGCGCCAGCGTCGTGCTCGCCAATTCGACCCCCGCGGCCGGCGTGAACTGCAGCGTGTAGGCATCGGAGACCGCGTCGGCGATGTCCCACTTCTTCGTCGCCGTCGGCGGCAGCGTGACCGGCCCCTTGGCGGTACCGTCCGGCTGGCTCCCGGGGAGCCCGGGGTCGACCGTGATGTCCTTCGCCGCGCCGTAAGGGTTGCTGAACGTGCCGGTCTGATTCTGCGTCCCGCTGACGATGAGGATGTCCGATACCGTTTCAGCGGACTTCGATAGCCAGCTCAACGTCAGGTGCTCCTTGAGGTCGATCGTCGTCGCCGGGACGATGACCTCGTAAGGGTCGGCGCTCGCGACGAGACGGTTTCTCCCGTTCAGGTTCGGAGTCCACGATTCGTGGTACTGGAACAGGAACTGATAGGCGAGGCGCATGAGCTCGTTCTGGCTCTGCGCACGGCTGAAGCCGGGCGTGTAGGAGAGCGTCCGGGTCGTGCTCTCGACGCGGTTGAACGTCCTGTTCTCACCGTCGACGAGCTTCGCGACGGTGCCGTCTCGCGCGGTGCAGTCGTTCGTCCAGTACTGCGGATCGTACTGCATGACCGGGCGCGTCGACGCCGGGATCGAATCCGGGAACACGATCCGCTCGCAACGCTTCGTCGTGCGGGAGAACTTGTCGAAGAGCTTCCAGTCGGGAGTCGCGAGCTCCTTCGGCCCCTCGGAGTTCGCCTTGATCGTGTGCTCGGCGAAGTAGGCCTCCATGTCGACGCGCTTGGCGTCGAACGTCATGAGCGTCGCGTTGGCGTCGAAGGCGGTCGAGCCGTTCGAAATCGTGTTCATCTTCTGCTGGATGACGCTCTGAACCAGCTCACGCTCGCCGTAGCGGAACTCGTACCCCTTGTACGAGGCATTACCAACCATGACCTGCGTGTAGAGGGGCAACCGATAGGTCCCCTGGTCTGCCGTCCAGGACGACGAATCGACGCCGATCGGTGCGCGGATGACCGACCGCTGATACATGTGCTCGTGCCCCTGGACCCAGATCACGTCGTGCTTGGCGAAGAACGACCGAATCTCGTTCCATTGATTGAACAGGAGATCGTCGCCCTCCGTCCCCTCGACGATCATCTCACGCGCCTCGCCGTATTTCGCGCCCACCAGCCCGTCGTGGCTCGCGATCAAGACATGGTCGACCTTGTCTCGGTTCGCCTCGACGGCCTTCTTGATCCACGGGAAGGCGATCGGGGCGTGGTAGTACCTGAGCACGATGATCAGGACATTTTCTCGGACCACGTAATAGTCCAAGTACTCCGCGCCGCTCATGTGAACGGCATCTTCGGGGATGAACTCCTTCATACGGTCGATCCACTCGACGGTGTAGGAGAAGCTATCCTCGTGATTCCCCATCAGCGGGAGATACTCGACGCCCTTCTTTCGGTAGTCGCGAGCGATCTCCGCCCAGCCCTGGAGCTCGGCCGTCGACCCGTTGTCGGTAAGATCCCCGACGGGAATGACGACGTTGACTCCGAGCGAGTCGAGCTTCGACAGGACCGCCCTCATCGGATAAGCCGCGACGTTGTCGCCGCCCGCCTGCGTGTCCGGCAGGAATCCGACGCGCAGCGGCTTGAACGCCCTGACCGGCGATTCGCCGTCCTCGACGCCACCATCACGCGGCGTGTCGTCTTCCCGCGGAACATCGACTTCGGAACGGTTCGCATCGGTCGCAGGCGCTCCACCATCGAGCGGAATCACCTCATCGGACTGCAGAGCTTCGTCGGAGCCGGTGGTGCAGCCACCGAGAAGCGACGTCGTGGCGAGCACGGCGCCCATGGCAGTAAGACCAGTCATCAAGATGCGAGACTTCATCGCGGCGTTCCTTTCGCACTTCGAAAATGCGCGGACCCTACCGGCGCTGAATCGCGTTCCCGTGGCGTGGCTGTGACGACTTGAGTGCCGAGCTCACGTCGCGCGTAACGTTCTCGAGCAATGACCGCTCGCTGAGCGCACCGTCGTCCACCTCCTGGAGGTGATTCGCTTCATCGTATCGTTCGAGTGCCTTCCCATATGCGTTCGCGGACGGAACCGATGGAGAAGTGTCAGTCGTCGCTCGCTCGCTTGCAGCCTCGACGAGGTCGAGACGCCGTCGTCGCAGAGCGCGCAGCACGCGGAGAGCGTCGAGACACCCAGCGCTGCTCAGCGCGTCGGGGCTTCGCTCCAACATGTGTTGCCCATCGTCCGAACGAGCCAGGCGGCCGGAGGCAGACGACACGGCAGCGCCCGCGCTTCACCGCACCGCCTCCAGCAATCGCGGACCATCGCCCTCGCAGGCGACCGGACCTTTCGTGTTTGTCGGCGAAACATGCAGCCATGCACGACCGTGGAGGTCGCACGACGAGATTGCGCGGAGTTCCGGCTTGGCACGAGACCAGCATGGAAGGACCGCAGCGCTGCGGCGAGGCTTGTCCCCCCCCCGAGCCCGCCGCGGCGTTTTTCTTTTGGGCGACATCGAGCCTCCCGCGCTCGCCGTCACTTCTTCGCGAAGGGAGTTCGTCGCAGCGAGGACGAGCTGGTACGCGTTCGCATCGACTCGCTCGGTCTTGGGGCGCTTCCGCATTAGCGCGCATCGCTCGCCAGCGGTGCCCCGCAGAAGCGCCTCGGCGGCGAGCTCCCGAGCCTGCGCGCGACAACAACGGCAGCACGAAGCCCCTAGCGGGTCCGGTCGAGCGACCGCGCAAGGAAAGCGCGAGCCACGGAGCTCACGGGCGTCAGGATGTCCGCTCGCGAATGGCTTCGTTCAGGGAGTCAAGGTGCCGCTCACACAGGAGCGAGCCTCCTGGCAATCGTTGCCTTCTATATGGGTCGTCGAGTAGCTCGCGACCGCAACTCGCTCAGCGATGACGGTGAAAGCGCTAGCATCCGTTATTCGGAGCGCGAACTGATCACCGTTCGTGAGGTCATTGCTCGAGCCCGGGTAGTAGATGACATGAATACGCGCTCCGGAGGATGTAACCTCGAGCGCGGATTCGCAACCGGCCGTTCCGGCCGGGTCCGCTGCCGTCGGAGCGCACCCGATCTCGTGGCGAGAGACGAATATCTTCGCAAAGACACACGCTCCGTTGCGGCATATCTCGAGTCGTTTCCCGTCGAGCTCGGCAGGCTTCAGCGGTACGTCGAGCGTTCCGGTTACACGACTCTCACAAAACTGGATGTCGAAGGCGCAACGCCTGTCCGTGCAGGCGACCGGCGCGAGCACGAGCGCGGAGAGGAGAAGGAGGGAGGCATACCGACGAGCTCGCTTCGAAAGACCTACGGGACGTCTTACCAACAAGGAAGTTCTCCTTCACGGAATCTTGACGATCTGGACTCGCATTCCAGGACGCTGATTGAATCCCCAACCGATCCGAAAGAGTGGTCCGCCCGCCGAACCGACGAAGGCTACCGGCGAGAACCAGCCGTCCGTACCGGGTTCGCTCTCCCACGCGAGAAGCTGCCCTTCCGCCGTAAATGCCGCGATCGTTCCGACGTCCGGGACGCACGTCCCTATCCCGCACGGCGTCACTCGCCGCGGCAATTCCATGAAGGCATCGTGCCTCGACGGGGCGTATCTGGCCACCGTCTTCCCGTCGGCCCCGACGATCCAGGCTTGCTTGTCCAACGCCATGTCGTCGCTGGTCTCGACGATATGAAGCCGCTCGACCGCATCGGCAGTGATACCCGCGACCTGCCGAAGCTCGGAGAGCTCGCTGTCGAGCGGGAACGCGACGAGCTCGCAGCCATTGGAAGAGACGCTCAACCTCGCGAACTTGGGAGCGGCAATGCTGTCCCATACGACGTAGCCGCTGCGTCCATTCGGAGCTACCGCGAGAGATCCGTGCTCTCCGAGCGTAACGTCTCGTCCCACGCAGTCGATGGCCGGCCCCGGAGCGATCCGCCGGACGACCCCGGGGCCGAGCGCGTATACCGCCCCATCCTCCGAAGCACTGATGGCCGAGAAGTATCCGGTCACCTCACCGAAGATCGGGTCCCGCGCGAAGCCGCAGACGTCGACTCCCGTCATTCGGTATCGCCGAACGCGTGCAACGCGTTCTCCTAGCCCTCGGGAGGCAACATACAATTGAGTGCATCCATCCTTCGTCGTGGACGATTGGTCGACCATCTCGAACGCGGTCTCTTCGAACGGAAGCGCACAGAACGAAGTCGCCGACGGCATCCCCGTCGTACACGGTGCCTCAGGGTCGGTGCGCGCATCGTTCTCGGGAAGGCGCTCCGGCGAGGGCGGTGGCGACGGGGCTACATCGGCGCCATCGCAGGCAAGCTCGAATGCGGCCGCACAGAAGACAGCAGAGACCAAGAGGAGCGCGCGAGCGTAGAAGGTCGTTCTCATGAAGCCGCGGGTTCAGACTACCCGAGTGCGCGTGTCGTCCAGAGAGCATCGCGTGCGGTTGACGTGACGCCTCGGCCCCGCGTGCACTCGACGCTTCCCGGAGCGCCGAGCGTGCTCAGCTCGCCGCTGTATCTACGAGCGCGTAGGAAGTGCAGGCGGGCGCGAGACGCCGACCGCACCGGGGGGCGCCAAGGCTCGAGGGCGGGCCGGTACGGTCAAGCAGTGCGAGGAGGCCGTGACCTCGGAGCTCGGTCTGTCCTGGAAACCGCCTCGCTCAGATCGCGTCGATGAGGACCTCGCGGTCCTTCGCGCCGTTCGCCGGGCCGACGAGGCCGCGTCGCTCCATCGTCTCGACGATGCGGGCTGCGCGGTTGTAGCCGAGGCCGAGCTTCCGCTGCAGCCACGACGTCGAGCACCGGCGCGTCTCGGCGACGATGCGGACCGCGTCGTCGTACATCGGGTCGGTCTCGGCGTCGTCCTCGTCCGCCGCCGCGGCTTCGTCGTCGCGCGGCTTGAGGATGTTCTCGTCGTAGACCGGCTCGCCCTGCGAGCGGAGGAAGTCGGTGACCTCCTGCACTTCTTCCTCGCTCACCCACGGGCACTGGACGCGGCGCGTCTCGTTGGTCCCGTTCAGCTTGATGAGCATGTCGCCCTTGCCGAGCAGGTGCTCTGCGCCCTGCTCGTCGAGGATCGTGCGGCTGTCGATCTTCTGCGCGACCCGGAACGCGATCCGCGTCGGGAAGTTCGCCTTGATCATGCCGGTGATGACGTCGACGCTCGGACGCTGCGTCGCGAGGATGACGTGCATGCCGGCGGCGCGCGCCTTCTGCGCGAGTCGGGCGACGGCGGCCTCGACCTCCTTGCCCTGCTGCATCATGAGGTCGGCGAACTCGTCGATGACGATGACGATCATCGGGAGCGGCTCGGGCATGAGCTGCTCGCCCTCGGGATCATCGAAGCGGACCGACAGGACCTCCTGGAGGTTGTTGTGGTCGCGTCCGATGATCGCCTTGCCGAGCGGGTTCTTGATCTCACCCGCGAGGACGCGCTTCACCCAGCCGTTGTACGTGCCGATGTTCTTGGTGCCGGCGTCGGCGAAGAGCTGGTAACGGCGCTCCATCTCGTCGACGGCCCACTTGAGCGCCGTCGCCGCCTGCTTCATGTCGGTGACGACCGGCAGGAGCATGTGCGGGATGCGGTCGAACGGCGCGAGCTCGACGACCTTCGGGTCGATCATGAGCATGCGCAGCTCCTCGGGCGTACGCCGGAAGAGGAGCGAGGTAAGCATGACGTTGAGACCGACGCTCTTACCGGCGCCCGTCGCGCCGGCGACGATCGCGTGGGGCATGCTCGCGAGGTCCGCGTAGACCGGGTTGCCGACGATGTCGCGACCGAGCACGACCGGGAGCGGCACGTCGAGCGTCTGGAAGCGGCGATCCTCGACGAGGTCGCGGAGGTTCACCGCGGTCCGCTTCTCGTTCGGGAGCTCGAAGCCGATGCGGTTCTTGCCCGGGATCGGCGCGACGATGCGGACCTTCTTCGCGAGCGCGAGCGCGAGGTCGTCCGCGAGCGCGGCCACCTTGCTGACCTTCGTGCCGGCGACCGGCGAGACCTCGAACGTGGTGACGACCGGGCCCGGGAGGATCTCCTCCACCTTCCCCGTGACCTTGTAATCGGCGAGCGTCTTCACGAGGAGCTCCGCGTTCGCGCGGAGCTTCGCCTCGTCGAACAGCGGGCCGATGTTCGCGGGCGCGGGGACGAGCATGTCGAGCGACGGGAGCTTGAAGGCCGGCGTCTCCTTTGGGCCCTTCTTCTCCTTCGGCTCCTTCGGCTTCTCGACCTTCGGCGCCTCGACGACGGGCGTGTCCTTCTCGAGCGCGGCGGACGTGTCGACGATCGTGATCCCGGCGAACGCGGGCTCCTTCTTCGCCGGAGCCGGCGCGCGCGGCTTCTTCTTCGACTCGACGTCGATGCTCTCGAGCGGCGTGACCGGCAGCGCGGCAGCCTCCTCGACGAGCTCCTCCTCGCCCGCGTCGTCGTCGTCTTCTTCTTCCTCGTCGTCGGCACCGGCCTGCTCGATCGCCTCCTCGACGCTGACCTCCGGCGGAGGGGGCGCCTTCTTGCGACGGCTCTTCTTCGCGGGCTCGGGCGCTTCGACCTTCGCTTCGATGGTCGCGTCGCTCGACGCAAATGTCTCGACCGACTCGACCTCGGTCTTGCGCCGACGGCTGCGCGGCTTCGGGACTTCGGCGTCTGCGGGCGGCGTAATGCTCGCCGCGCGCGACTTCTTCGGCGACGGCTCCGAGAGGATGAGCGGGCTCTGCTCGGGGAACGCCTCCGAGGCGATGCGCACGCGCGTGACGGGCGGGATCGACGACGGCTCCGGCGTCACGTCGTGCTCGCCGCTCTCGGCCAAGGGATCTCCGCCGAGGATGGTGGCCTCGTCGTCCGACGGGATCGCGATGTACGGCTCGCTCGCCTGGCGATTCTCCTCGGCGCGCGTGCGCTCGAGCTCGCGTGCCTTCCTCCAGGCGTCGGCGATCGATCGCGTCGCTCCCTGGAAGCGCGCCACGATCGCGCGCCCGAGCCGCGCGATCGCGCGCATGAGGGCGATGAACGAGAAGCTGGCGCGTCCGATCAGGATCAGCCCGACGAGCGCGAAGCCCACGAGGAACGACCCGACCGTCGAGAAGAGCGAGCGCGCAATCTCGCCGAAGAGCTCGCCGACGAGGCCGCCGGCGGGGAAACGACCGAACGCGACCTTCTCGGGCCAGCCCACCTGGACGAGCGAGGCGCCGATGACGACGAGGAGGATGTCGCCGGCCATTCGCGCAGCGGTCGCCCGGCTCTTGCGACCGGTCACGAACGGGATGCCGAGCAGCAGCGCCTCGAACGGCACGACCCACGACATCACGCCGACGAGCGAGACCGCGCTGCGGGCGATGGCCGCCCCGACCGGCCCGACCCAGTTCTCACCGACGATCGCGGCGGCTTCCTCGAGCTGCCCCGCCGGCCCGGCCGGCTCTCCCGCGAAGGACGCGAGCGCGAGCGAGAAGAACACCGCCAGCGTCCACAGGAGCAGCGCGGCGACTTCGCGACCTCGGGCGAACGTTTGCGGCTGAGCGCCGAGCACGTTCGGAGCGCGGGTGTTCGGTGGAAGCGCGCGGCCGCCTCGCGGAAGGAAGACGGGCTCCGCCTCCGGTCCGCTCACGCGAGCCAATGCGCCGCTCTCCGCCAGATCCGGCGAGCGCGAGCGTCCCCCCAAAAAGTAGTCCGAGAGCGTCATACCTACGGTGACCTACATTGGAACCTACGGTACCTCGGCGGCTCCAGTCAACTTGGCGGTGTTCATCGATTCTCCGTCGTCCGGGCCCCTTCTCCGGGAGGCGCCGGCCACGGTCGAGACTGGTTTATCCTTGGTTGTCCGAAGGATGTCGGCGTAATGTTCGGTGCCAACTCGAGGGAACGGATGGGCGGAACGAACAGGTCGCGGGGCCCCGCACACTCGCGGGGATCGAGCAGAGAGGCCTCAGCGCCAACCTCGATGAATCGCCGCGAGCGGCGGCTCTCGATGCGCGCGTGGGCGCGCGGCATCTGCCTCGCGGTGGGGATTGGGACGCTCTCGATCGCGGCGTCCGGCTGCCGCGTGAGCGAGTCGGACGTGAAGCGCTGGGAGACGACGCAGCGCGGTCCTTACAAGCTCGTCGCCGTCATCACGCACGACAAGTATCCGCTCGAGCTGCGCACCGAGGCGGCGATGTCCCTCGTGCGAATGCCCGCCCGCGGAGGCGTCCGTCAGGGCATCAAGTTCCTCATCGAGAAGTACAAGGACGAAGACGGCGTCGATCGTGACGGCGCGCTCGTGCAGCTCTCCGAGGAGACGCGTCGCCAGATCGTCGACCAGATGGTGCCGCTCCTCGTCGAGCAGCTGAAGCCCCCGCCCCCGGCGCGCACGCCGGAAGGCCGCCTCCCGCCGGATCTCACGGTCCCGTACAAGGACGCGGGCTTCGCAATGCTGATCCACGAGCCCCCGCTCGTGTCGAACGAGCAGACGAAGGCGTCCCTCAAGGACGCCCTGATGCACTGGGCGCAGACGGGCTTCGAGGACCGCGTCGAGAACGGCGCGCAGCAGTACGGCCTCGAGCAGATGATGCGCACGCTCGGCTCGGCGAGCGTCAAGATCCTCCCGGGCCTCGTGAACGAGAACACGGCGCGGCTCGACCGCATCGCGTCGCTCATCAAGGACATCGGTGACGAGCCCACGAAGCTCGAGCTGTCCAAGGCGCTCGTCGTACTGGCCGACAAGTACAGCTCGAAGGAGTGGCTCGAGGCGCAGACGAAGGTCGTCAAGGAACACAACGCCAAGAACAACGTGAAGGCCGACGACACGCAGGTCGCGGCGCAGGTCGACAAGATCCAGGAGCGACGACTCACGGAAGAAGTCTTCCCGGCGATGAAGAAGATCGCCGGCCGCTCCTCGGTCGAGTGGCTCATCAAGTACTCCGGCGACGCGGGCAAGCCCGCCGAGCGGCGCAAGCTCGCCCTCGCCGCGCTCGAGGGGAACCTCGACAAGAACAACAAGGACGATCTCGAGCGCATCTTCGCCATCGCGAAGAACAACGACTCTCCGGACGTGGTCCGCGACGGCGCCTTCCGGCGCATGGGCGAGTTCCCGAGGGAGTGGTTCGTCCCGAAGCTCTACACGCTCGGCGATCCCCCCAAGTGGAAGGTCCGCTGGGTCGCCTTCGAGCTCATCCTGGCGACCATGAACCTGAAGCAAGTCCCCGAGTTCATGGGCCACCTGCCGAAGGGCGCCGCCACCAAGATGGGCATGACGGAGCCGCTCTCCTATGCCGCGGTCATCCGGGAGAAGATGGATGGCGAGCCGAAGGCGAAGCTCGACGCCATCCTCCCGTACCTGAACAGCAAGGATCTCGGCCCGAAGCTCGTGGCACTCAGCTACTTCTGGACTGGAAAGAAGGCTGATGCACACTACGTTCAGCCCCACGCCGAGGACAGCGCCCTCCTTCCGAAGTGCGAGAAAGAGGACGATTGCTCCTGGCAATGCGACGTCCCGGCGGCCGGAAACCCGAAGGAGACGGAGCCGAAGGAGCTGAAGACGGTAGGAGACTTTGTGAAGTTCTGTCTCGTACCGAACATGGATAAGTAACCTCGAGCTGGGCTCGGGGCGCTTGTGCTTGCTACCTTCCCAAGTCGTGGTTCTTCGAACCGCACCTGTGCAATAATTTCCAAGCAGGGACCCACGGGAGTGATCCTCACTCGGTGAGGTTCCACCGAACGACGCGATGAGCTCGGATCCGAACAAGAAGAGTCCCCGGACCTTCCAGTGCAGAGACATGCTCTGGGAGACGTTCGAGCAGATGGCGCGCGAGCTCGAATGCAGCGTCGATTACCTCATCAACGAGGCGATGAAGCAGTACGCCCGCCAGCGCAGCTACGGGCAGCGCACGCCTTACCCGGCGGGTGGACAGCGCGGTGCGGATGGCGGCGGCGGGGGCTACCCGAGCGCGCCGCCCCCGCCGATGCCTCCGCCGCAGTCGTTGCGCGGCAGCGGGATGCCCGCGCGCGGGATGGGTGGTGGTGGTGGTGGTGGTGGCGGGCTTCCGCCTCCGCCGGCGCGCGGTGGTGGGCTTCCGGCTCCGCCGCCTCCCCCGCGCGGCGCGATGGGCGGCGGCTTGTCTCGCCCGCCTGGAATCGCCGGCGGGCCTGGCTCGCTGCGCTCGCCGCCTCCGAACAATCCGCGCAGCGCTCCGCCCCCGATCCCCGCCGGGCGCAGCACCGGCTCGATGCCTCCCGTTCCGGGTGGCGGCTTCAACGGCGGCCTCTCCACGGGCGCGGCGCTCAGCATCATCTACCAGGGCGAGAAGCACGGCGTCGCGAAGGATCGCTTCGTCATCGGTCGCGGCAAGCAGTCGAGCGACCTGACGTTGAAGGATCCGAACGTCTCGCGACAGCACGCGATGATCGAGTACCAGAACGGCGTCTACTTCATGGTCGACATGGGCTCGACGAACGGCGTCGAGTACAACGGCCAGCGCATCGCGCGGAAGCAGATCGCCGAGGGCGACGTCTTCCGCATCTGCGACCACGACCTGCGCTTCACCTACCGCTGAGGGCGACGTGCACGTCGCCGTCTTCGGTGCGGGCGCGCTCGGAGGCGTCTACGGCGTCCGGCTCGCGCTGCACGGAGGCGTGGACGTCAGCTTCGTCGTACGACCGTCGCGCGTAGGGTCGACCGCGCCGATCGTCATCGAGACGGTGAGAAAGAGCCGACGCGAGGCGATCGAGTCGCCGGTGCGCACGGACGTCGTCCCGCCGAGCGCGGACGTCGTCCTCCTCGCGGTCGGGACCGAAGACCTCGACGCTCTGAAGCTGCCGCTCGGGGCGAGCGAGGCACCGATCGTCGTCCTCACGCCGATGCTGCCGAAGGACTGGGCGCGCATGCGCTCGACCTTCGGCGAACGCGTCCTCGCGGCGATGCCGAACATCATCGCCTATGCGCGGAAGGACGACGGCGTGGTCCGCTACTGGACGCCCCCGACGCCGACGCTGATCGACGAGCCACGCGCTGGAAGCGCCGGCGCCGACGCCGTTCGCGAGCTTGCGGAAGCGCTCTCGCGCGCGGGCCTCCGAGCGCGGCTCGCCCTCGGCGTGCACGAGAAGAACCCCGCGACGACGGTGTGCTTCATTGCGATCGGGATGGTGCTCTCGATCGCTGGGAGCGTGCCAACCCTGCTCGCCGACGAGACGCTCCTCACGCTCGCGACGCGCGCGTGCCGCGAGGGCGCGCGCCTCTCGCACCGCATCGGCGAGCCGGAGCCGTGGGCACCGCTCGCGCCTGCGCTCGCAGCGCCGTGGGCGCTCCGCACCTGGCTGGGCGCGCTCGACCGGCTCTCGCCGGAGGCCGTGTTCTATGCGGAGGAGCACTTCGGCCGGAAGCTGAAGGAGCAGCACCGCGTGATGATCCGCGAGATGATCGAGCTCGCCCGGGAGAAGGGCCTCCCGCACGAGGCCTTCGACGAGCTCGCGGGTCGGCTCTAGCCCGCGCTCTAGCCCGGATTTTTCACCAACCGCCGGCAGCGCGGCGCACTGAGGACTCCACCTCAGCTCGCGCTCGACGGGCTGGCGCTGGCCCTCGATAATGCGCGCATGGCTCGCCCCGACGATCGACCGCTCCGGCGGCTGCCGCAGCTCGCACCTCGGAAGGCGACGCTCGAGCGGTGCGTCTTCTGTCCGAAGCTGTGCCGGAGCGCGTGCCCCGTTTCGAATGCCGAGCCGCGCGAGACGCTGACCCCCTGGGGCAAGATGAGCATGGCGTACTTCACGGCGAACGAGAGCGTCGCGCTCGCGCCGTCGTTCGCCGAACCCGCCTGGGCATGCACCGGCTGCTTCGGCTGCCGCGAGCATTGCGACCACCACAACGACGTCACCGGGACGCTCTTCGCGGCGCGAAGCGCGCTGGTCGAGGCGGGCGAAGGCCCGGCGAGCGCGAAGCGCGTCCTCGAACGGTTCACGGAGAGCTCGGCCGCGCTCGGGAAGATGGCGGCCGATCCGCGAGTTGCCTCATCGGTGGATGACGGCGCAAAGGTCGCGGTCCTCGTCGGCTGCGAGCACGCGCGCCGCGGAACGGAGGGCGGCGTCGACACGGTCCGCGCGGTGGCAAGGCTGACGGGCTCGAAGGTCGCCCTCGTGAACGTGTGCTGCGGAGCACCGCTGCTCTATGCGGGTGACCACACACGGTTCGTCCAGCAAGGCGAGCGCATCGCGAAGGAGCTCGAGCGGCGCGAGCGCGTCGTCGTCGGCGACGCCGGGTGCGCGGCCGCGCTCCGTGTTCATCACGCCGAAGCGGGTGTGAAGATGCCCGTGCCCGTCGAGCATTTCTCCGAGCTCGCCGCGCGCGAGCTCGGCAAGCTCGGGCGCCTCGACGGCGAGCTCGCGAGCGGACCGGTGCGATGGCACGACCCGTGTCAGCTCGGCCGCGGGCTCGGGGTCTACGATGCGCCGCGCCAGGTGCTCTCTCGCGCGCTCGGCCGCGCCCCGGACGAGTTCGAGCGCCGGCGCGAGGACGCACGCTGCTCCGGAGCCGGCGGCCTCTTGCCGGTGACGATGCCGGACATCGCGAGCAAGATCGCCGAGCAACGGCTCGACGATCACGATCGCTCGGGCGGCGGCACGATCGTCACTGCCTGTGCGTCGAGCATGCGCTCGTTCGAGAAGCGCGGAACGGGCACGGTCCTCGATCTCGCGACCGTCGTCATGCGCGCGCTCGAGGCGGCCGAGCGAGGAGAGCCCTAGGCGCCGATGAGCGGGCCCGCGTCGCTCCCCCCGGACGTGAAGCCGAGCAAGACGCTCGCGACGCGCATCCTCGTCTCGTTCGCGATCACGCTGGTCGCGTTCGCGGTGACGGTCGGCTTCACCGTCGCCGCCCAGAAGCGCGCCGCGGAGGACAGCGAGGAGCTCACGAACGGCTTCGTCCCCGTCGCCCTCAAGCTCGGCAAGCTGCGCGCGGTGCAGTCGACCCTCGCATCGATCGTCGACGGCATCCCGGACGAGAAGAGCCCGCAGTCGACGCGCGACATCCTGAAGACCCTCGACGGCGAGCGCCGCTTGATGTTCGAAGAGACGCGCTCGGCGATGCAGAACGAGCTGCGCTCACTCGGGAGCGACGAGACGAGGCAGCTCGCGCTCGTCCTCACCGGTGAGCTCGACGCAGCGGCGGCCGAGTGGGCCGACGATCGAGAGGCCCGCGATCGCGTGTTCGCCGCGCTGGACGAGGGCGATCGCGACGCGATCAACCGCGACCTCCTCGCGCTCGGCGCAATGGAGCATGCAGCCAACAAGCGCCTGCGCGCTCTGGCGGATCACGTCGAGACGTCGATGAAGAACCTCTCCGACGCCGCGCGCGTCCGCGAACAGCGCGCGGTGTTCGAGCTCGCGCTCCTCGCGGCCCTCACGCTCGCGGTCGGAGTGGGCGTCTCGATCCACACGCGCCGCCTCCTCGGCCCGCTCGAGCGCGTCACCCAGCGCGCGACGGCAGTTGCTCGCGGCGACCTCACGCCCCAGCCGACGGAGCGGACCGACGACGAGATCGGCGAGCTCGCGACCGCGTTCGAGCGGATGGTCGCCGCCGTCGCGAAGGCGCAGAACCGCGCCGTCGCGAACGAGCGGCTCGCCGCGATCGGCAAGATGGCGGCGCACGTCACCCACGAGATCAGGAACCCCCTCTCGTCGATCGGCCTGAACATCGAGCTGCTCGAAGAGAACCTCGCCGAGGCAGGCGTGTCGGGCGAGCCGTTGACGCTACTCCAGGCGATCACGCGTGAGGTGCAGCGGCTCGAGCACCTCTCGGAGGAGTACCTGCGCGTCGCTCGCCTCCCCCAACCACGCATGGAATCCGAGGACCTCGCGTCGAAGGTGCGCGAGATCGTCGACTTCGCGAAGCCGGAGATGGACCGCGCCGGGCTCGGCCTCGAGCTCGAAGTCGAGAACGACATCCCGCTCGTCCTCTTCGACGAGGGCCAGATCCGTCAGGCGATCCTCAATGTCCTCCGCAATGCGCGCGAAGCGATGGCGGACGGCGGGACGATCAACGTGTACGTCCGCGCCGAGGGCATGAGCGTCGTCGTCGGCGTCGACGATCAGGGCGGCGGAATCCCGGAAGAGGTCCGCTCCCGCATCTTCGATCCCTTCTTCTCGACCAAGGGCGAAGGGACGGGCCTCGGCCTCGCGATCACCCGCCAGATCGTCGAGGCCCACGGCGGCTCGATCGCGGTGGAGCCGCGCGAGGGAGGCGGGACCTCGTTCCGCCTCCTCCTCCCCATCGCTCCGCCGCGCAACTCGGGCGCCGTGAGCCTCCGCTCGTCACGCCTCGCACGCGCCGACTGACGCGCCGCGAACTGGCAAGCGCGGCGCGCCTCCCTCGATTGGGTGCCACGGATCCCGGAGAGCACCTCGGGCTGGCCGGAGCGGCTTTGCCTTGATAGCGGCGACGAAGCCAAGGTGATCGTGCAGCCCCCTGCTGCTACAGCAGAGCCACCTTGACGCGCCTCGGTGCTGACGATGGCTCGCGCTCACGCTGGACGCGCTTGGTTGACGCGTGACGTCATCCCGTTCGGAAGCCTTCGCGGCCGGATGCGTGGCTACTTGATGCGAAACGGCCTCCCACCTCAAAAGTGGGCCTACCCCAATGCATAAGGGAGTGTGAGCGTCGCGTTGAGCCTGCAGCAGCGTTCCCCCGCCATCGCGGTGTCTCGCCCTGGCATCGAGGAGCTCTTCACCTCGTGCGTCGACTTCGTGTGGCGCAACCTCTACCAGCTGGGGGTCGCCGAAGTAGATCTCGAGGACCAGACGCAGGAGGTCTTCCTCATCGCTCACCGCCGCTATGCGTCTTGGAACGGCGGGCACCCTCGAGCGTGGCTCTACGCGATAGCGCGCCGGTGCGCGTCGGCCTATCGGCGGCGCGGTCACCGTCGCTACGAGCTGTGCGTCTACGACGTACCGGAAAACGGGATGGAGCCCGATCCGTCCGAGCGCTTCGACGTCAACGAGCTCGATCGCGCCCTCGATGGTCTCGAGGAAGGCAAGCGGGCCGTATTCATCCTATTCGAGATCGAAGAACTGCCGATGCGCGAGGTCGCCGCCGCCGTCGGCTGCCCGGTCCAGACGGCCTACGCCCGCCTCTATGCCGCCCGGCGCGAGCTCGCACGCGCCCTCTCCGAGGAATGATGAAACTCGATCCCACGAATCTCCACCGCATCGACGAAGGGCCGCCCTCCAAGCTCCAGAGGCTCATTCGTAGGTCGCGCCGACGTCGGCCGAGCACGGATGCCACGTCGCGCATGGCGGCGCGCCTCGCGTCTGCCGGTGTGTTTGCCGCCGAAGCGCCCACGTCCTCCGGGGGACCTGCGCTTCTCGACGGGGTGAGGGCCGGCGGAGCGACGCTCCGCAGGCTCGCGTTCGGCGTCGGCGGTGGCGCGCTCGCGCTCGTCGCCCTCGGCGCCGCCTGGAGCGCCTGGCAAGAGCGGCCCGCGGATCGAATGAGTGACGCGGTGGTCGCGCCCACGACGGCGGATCGAACCGGTCCCTCGGCGCTCGGCACGACGGCAGCGGTCGATTCCGCTGCCGTGCCGCAGCCTCTCTCTACGATCGTGCCAGTCGTATCGGTCGACGAATTGCCATCGACACGGCCCGGCCTCGTCGCGACGTCTTCGACAAGGACGGAGGTTCGCTCGTCATCCCCGCCGGCGCCGCGTCGAAGCGAAAGCGAGTTCGCTATCATCAAGCGCGCCCAGGACGCCGTCCTCTCCAGTCCGGCCCAAGCCCTCGATCTAGCGGAGCAGCATGCACGCGCGTTTCCGACCGGTGAGCTCGTGCAGGAGCGCGAAGTCGTCGCCGTCGAGGCGCTCGCCCGTCTCGGGCGGAAGGCGGAGGCCAAGAGCCGCGCGAACGCGCTCCTCACGAGGTATCCGCGCACGCCGTATGTCGTCCGTCTCGAACGAGCCCTCGGAGAGCCGCTCTCCCCTGCGCCCTCGACCAGCGGCCGCTGACCCAGACGTCCACCAGGGATCTCCGATGTACAAGAGAATCAGCAGCTACGTAGCATTCGTCTGCATTCCACTCGCGCTCATCGCCGCGTGTTCGGACACCGTACTCATCGCGGCGGGGCCGAGCCGCTCCGAGACGATCTTCGGCTCTGAAGATGGCGGAAGCGAGCCCGATGGGGCCGCATCCTCGAGCGGGGGTGTCGAGCTTACGCAGTATTGCCCATCGAACAAATGCCCGACGGGCTACACGAACTGTCCGACATCGCAGTTTCCGTGCGACGTCAACCTGATGATCGATCGACGAAACTGCGGCGAGTGCGGGGTCGAATGCCCAACGAACGCGCCAACGGGAACCTACGAATGTGTCGATGGGCAATGTGTCTTGGCGTGCAGGCCGCATACGGGAGACTGTGACGGCATTCCGGACAACGGCTGCGAGACCTCCTTCAGGTCGAGCGACTCCTGCGGTGGTTGCGGAATCAAGTGCACCGATCCGGCCAAGCCATGTATCCCCACCAATCCCATCGCCTCGGACTATGCTTGTGGCTGCCTGGATCCCGACAAGATCGCGTGTGGGCTCTTCTGCGTGGATCCGAGAACGAACGACGGCAACTGCGGAGCGTGCGGCAACGTCTGCCGAGCCGATGACGGTCCGCCGCTCGACCCCTCGTTGCACGCGTACTACGGCTGCCTCGAGAGCGAATGCGGGAAGCGCAAGTGCCAGGGGAACTGGGCAAACTGCGACGGCGATCAGAGCAACGGATGTGAAACAAGGCTCACTACGAGCGAGAACTGCGGCGCATGTGGAAATGCGTGCCCGAATGGGCAGGAGTGCAGATCGGAACCCGGCGGAGGGCCAAAGTGCATGTGTCCGGACGGGGAGCTGTTCTGTATTCGAAATCGCGGGCAAGACATTGACGTGGGCTACTGTATTGATGTTGCGTCCGACCCCGACAACTGTGGCGGCTGCGGAATTAGTTGTTTTACACCAGGCGGAACAGGGCTCTGTGTAAACGGCGCTTGCAGGACGCAGTGCTCTCCGGAAAACGCTGATTGTAACGGCAACCCGCACGATGGGTGCGAGGTCGCCATCGACAGAGATCCTGGAAACTGCGGCGGTTGTGGTGTCGTATGTGACGCGATCGCTGGGCAAGCGTGCGTCGGAGGTAGGTGCGTCGTCGAGCCGTGCGAGGACGCAGGCCCGGAACCGGGAGTCGAGGCCAAATGAACCGCGGTCTTCGTCGTCGACCCTCGCTGGAGGCAGGGCTGAAGGAGCGGGAGCAAGGACGAGATGGAGTGAGATTGCACTGGCTGTTCTCGTTCGTCACCGTTGCGGCGTGCGCCTCGACGGAAGTACTTCTCCAAGGACCGCCCGACGGCTCGGTCTCCGTACCCGAGGTGACCGAAGCGGACGGTGGGCAGGATGGAGGTCAGGGCGAAACGGAGCGTCTGCCGTGCGCGGACTGCGAGTTCTTTCCGGACGTCTGCTCTCCCGATGTCCTTTGTCCCAACGGGCCTTTCGATCCGACGAGCGCAGACGGCCACCTCGCTCCCGGCATCACGATCAGCACGATCCGGGGCCGCTCGGTCTCGGACGTGTGGGCAGTCGGAGCGCTCGGCGCGGTCGCCCACTTCGACGGGACCTCGTGGGCGACTTCCGACGTGGGAAGCCAAGAGTCGTTGCGCTCGCTCTGGCTCCGTGACGATGGCGAGCTCGCGTTCGGCTACCCGAGCCGGGTCTACACCCACGGTCTCCGGGACGTCGACGGTGGAGGGACGCCGTCGGGCGGCGGATGGTCGCTCAACGTCCCGAACACCCGAGGCCTCGGCGACGACGACTCGAGCACACGCCTCTGGACGTCCTGGGGAGCGTCCGATGCCAAATGGTTTTGGATGACGGTGACGTCGTCGAACTACCCTGGCCTTTGGCGGATGACGCAACTGCCGTCGGGTGCGCTCGAAGCTCAAGCCCCCTTCTCCGTGCCCACTTGCCGCATCCATCACTGCGCTGCGATGTACGCCATCCACGGCGCTTCGGCCGATGAGCTATGGGCGGTGGGACCGGCGGGCTTCGCAGTTCGAATTTCCGGCGCCGACGGGGACACGCCGACCGTCAAGGCGTTCAATTCGCGTACCTTCAACGCGCTGAGCGCCGTCTGGGCCGCATCGACGAGCGACGTCTGGGCCGTCGGCGGCGAGGGGACGATCCGCCACTACACGGGTGATCCGGTGACGTGGGACGTCGTCTCCGGCGTCCCGACGACAGGGAACCTCAAGGCAGTCTGGGGATCTTCGTCAGCCGATATCTGGGCAGTCGGCGACGCTGGTCTGGTGCTGCACTACGACGGACAAACGTGGTCGCGTGTCAAAGTCGCGGGCCAGGGTTTGCGTCGGCCGAACCTCACGACCGTATGGGTGGCGGCCCCTGGTCACGTCTGGGTTGGCGGTGAAGGCGTGATTCTGTCTCTCGGAGGAAAGCCATGAAGTCGTCATTCCTCGCCTACTGCGGGGTTGTTTTGCTCGGCAGCGCTGCGTGTGTCGCGGCCTGTGCAAACTCGGGCGATGAATCGAACGCGCTCGAGGAGCGAGATGCGGGACGAAATGAAGCCGTCGTCCACGACAGCGGTGAACGCGGACCGGATGACGAGCGTGACGCGGGGACTGAACCACCTCCGGACGCGGGAGCGAGGGACTGCAGTCCGTCAGGGTGGTGCCGGACCTCGCTGCCGGACGAGGACCTCGCGCTGAAGGACGTCTGGGCCGTTCCGGGGCACGCGTTCGCCCTGGCCGAGAGCTTCACGCTCGGCATCAAGGTTCTGGAGTGGAAGGACGCCGACGCCAAGTGGGACTACATCGACGACGGCACGCAGAACGAACGTGGATTCGGGGCATACCTAGGGGGGATATGGGCGCCAAACGCGAACGAGATCTACTACGGTATCGGGCCAGGCTATATCTATCACGGACGGCGCGAGGACGGGGCCCCCACCGCGTGGAAGTGGAGCCGAACGGCGCTCGCGGACAACAGCCATCCCGACGTCGTGGAGCCGAACGACGGTAATCCGTTCTATTCCGCGGTCCAGTTCACCGCCCTGGGGGTCTTCGGGACGAGTGCGGAGAACGTCTACGCCTGGTTCACGAATACGATCTACCGTCTGGAGGGAGCCGGGGGACCGGCGCCGGAATGGGTCGCCGAATACACCCTCGACCGGTCCGCGTCGCTGATCGACCACGTGTTCTTCCACGCGGCCACTTCGACCAGCCCAGGCACGATGTGGTTCTCTGGAGCGAGGACTCGAAAGCTCGCGCCTGGGGTCGACATCGCATCCGCGGCATGCGCTCTTCTCGTGCGCAGGACCGCCGCTGGCCAGTACGAGAAGATCGCGGATGGGACCCTCGCGAGCGCCTTCGCGCCATGCGCCGTGAACCCCGATTCAATCTCGATCGGTAACGGAGCCGGGGGGCTCGGCGAGCTTCACGCGGCGTCGGCGGATACGCTCTTCGCTATCAAACACAAGCGCGAGATCGTGAAGATCTCACTCGCAGGTGACGAGCCCTCGGTCGTGACCGCCCCATCGATCACCGCGCAAATCCTGCCTACCACGGCCTCCCCCCCCTCGCTCTCGTCGATCTTCGTTGCGTCACAGACTCTCTGGGTGAGTTTCGGGAGCTACGTCGCGCGAGCCGACGATCAGACCATCTGGGACGGCGGTGCATATCAGTTGACGGCGGTATCGACGAACGGCGCGTTCATCGGTGACATCAGCCGAGTGAGAGGCGACTCCAATTCCAACCTTTGGGCCATCGGTGTCCGTAATGCATTTCAAAAGACTGCGCCTTGATCGTCATTCGACAATGGCTGTCATGCTCCTCTCGAGCGTTGCCCTAGGCGGGGCGGGGGCGAGCTGTTCGAGCAGCGACGACGAAAGAGCCCCCGGAGCCACCCCCGATGCCGGTGATGACGCGTCTTCACCGCGCGTCGAAGGAGAGCCGTCCGATTCGGGGATCGACGTGACCATTCGAGACGCCGCGGTACCGCCGTTCGACGGCGGTCCCCTGCCGGTCGTCTGCGCCTCGGCTCCATGCGCAACGTCGCTCGTGACGACGCTCCCGTCGAGCGATACCGATCGTGCCGAAGGCTACTGCGCGTTGCTCGACGACGGCACGGTGGCATGCTGGGGCGCGAACGGAGCAGGGCAACTCGGACGCGGAAACGACGGAGGGACCTTCGACGACGCGCTGCCCGCGCGGGTCGGGGGGCTCTCGAACGTGGTTGGTCTCGCTCACACGTGCGCGCTCGACGCGAGCGGCGGCGTCTGGTGCTGGGGCACGGGGCCTTACCTCCGCAATGACGCCGGCGCGCGTACGACCGAGCGCACGCCCCTCCGACTGCCACTGCCTCCTGCGAGGAGCGTGGGCGTGGGCCTGGAGGTCGGGTGCGCGGTGGTCGACACGGGCGTCCTCTGCTGGGGAAAGAACACGAACGCGCAGCTCGCGCCGCTCGCGAGCGTCGCGGCGACGACCTTGCTTCCCCCTCAAGCGATCGCTCTGCCGAGCGGTGCCCCCGCGCGTGACCTCTTGGTGGGCAAGGCCACGATCGCCGTTCGAGAAGACGGCGTCGCCGTGAGCTGGGGCGCAAACCCGCCGCTCGCGCGCGAGTCGTCGCTTTATCCGGATCCATACCCGACGCCCATCGACCTCGGCGGCGTGACATCGATGGATATGACGAACGAGAACGGGTGCTTGACGGCCGGAGGTATCGGCTATTGCTGGGGAACGGGCACCACCGGCTATGGGGCACTGAATCGCGCACTTCCTGAGCCTGTCGTCGCGCCGGAGCCTCTCGTCCGCATCGCGACGACGATGCTGCGGCGCTACACCGTCTTGGGCAAGACGTTCGTTCTGCCTCGGCGCTGGTGCGGTGTCGGCGCATCCGGGACGGTCTACTGCTGGGGGATCAACCCGAACGGGCAGGCCGGCGATGGGACGAAGGAGACCGCGTACGACGCCGTGAAGGTCGAGGGGCTTCCGGCGCCCGCTGCAGACGTGAGGGCGCTGACCGACTCGACGTGCGCGCTCTTGACGAACGGGAAAGTGTATTGCTGGGGCTCGAACTACTACGGGCAACTCGGCGACGGAAAGTTGAAGGTGAGGAGCCTCGTGCCGGTGGAAGTGGTGCTGCCATGAAGATTCTCCGTCATCGCGTGTTCGCCGGTGCCGCCATCGTCACTGCTGCAGCCGCCTGGCTGGCCGCGTGCTCCGACGTCCGAAAGGAGTTCGACTCCCGCCCTGACGAGCTCATTCCGGATGCAGCGCTTCCCGAAGCTCCGGAGTGCGGCCGCCAGTGCTCGCTCGACGGCCGCTCGGTGATCGAGTCATGTGGAGGTACGGTGGTCGAAGTGTGCGCGGCCGATCGCGCGTGCGGTGCCGGCAGGTGCCAGGACCCATGCGCCGCGGCGGCTGCCGATCGAAGCTCGAACGGTTGTGACTTCTATTTTCAGATGCCGCGCATGGACCCGAAGATTCCGCATAGCTGCGAAGCCGCGTTCATCGTCAATTCATCGATGCAGCCTGCAGAGCTTGTGCTCGAGCGGGAAGGCAAAGCGATCGACATCTCGAAATCGATGTTGCGTACCAGCGCGGGTGGTGGCGAGTTGGTCGCCCACGAAGGACCGATCGCTCCTGGAGAGAGCGTGATTCTGTTCCTCTCGGATTCTCCCCCCGAGGCCAATCCCTCCCCGGCTCGGATCGCGTGCCCGCGGGGCGTCGTTCCCGCCACCTTCGAGAGCAAGCAGCCGCGCCGGACGGGGATCGGCTCCTCGTTCCGGCTCACGACCAACATGCCGGTAGCGCTGACGACCATGTACCCGTTCGGAGGCGCATTGTCCTTCATGCCGACGGCTACCCTCGTGTTGCCGGTGACGACCTGGGCGACGGAGCACATGATCGTCAACGGCTGGGCAGCGTCGCGCGAGGGGGGGCCGTCCATTCAGGTCGTCGCCGCCGAGGACGGCACCGAGGTCACGATCGTACCGAAGAAGGACATCGTCGGAGGTCCCGACGTCCCTGGAGCCTTGGCACACGGTCGCGTGACGTACCGCCTCGACAAGGGCCGAAACCTCCAGATCGTCCAGGCGGAGGAGCTCACGGGGAGCATCGTCACGTCGAACAAGCCGATCACCATCTTTGGCGGGAATGCTTGCGGTCAGATCCCTGTCGGGGTACCCGCTTGCGATATCCTCTTTCAGCAGATCCCTGCCTTCGAGCATTGGGGATCCGAGTACGTCGGGGTGGGCTACCGCCCGCGAACGCACAACGAGCACGAGCCGGTGCCCTATCGCATCGTCGCTGCTCGCGATGGCACGCGTCTCGACTACGACCCCGAGATCCCTCCGGGAGCTCCCACCAACATGAACGCAGGCGAGGTGGCCCTATTCCGTCGCGGGACCGGAGACGCGTTCGTCGTCCGCACGCAAGACGTCGACCATCCAATCTACGTCTCCGCGCATATGACGGGCGCCAACAACATCGGTATGTCCGGGGCGCCCGACTATGATGGTATGGGAGATCCGGAGTTCGTGAACGTCGTTCCGACCCGGCAGTACACGAACTCGTATGGTTTCTTCGCGGATCCGACGTACGCAGAGACCTCTCTCGTCGTCGTCAGGAAGAAGCACGAGGGCGTGTTCGAGGACGTACGGCTCGAGTGTGCCGGCAATCTCACGAAGTGGAAGCCGGTCGGTACGCGCGGCGAGTACGAGTTCACGCGCGTCGATCTCTCCCGCAGCGGTGGCCCGGGGGACACCTTCGGCGATGGTGGCAGTCAGACCGTCTGCCGGACCGGCGTCCAGCACATGCGGAGCACCGGCCCGTTCACCGCTACGTTGTGGGGTTGGGACCAGTTCGCCAGCTACGCCTACACGAGCGGGACGGCGCAGCGGAAGCTGGTCGAGACGTCGATCTCGCCGGTCAACTGATCCGCGTCGACGCCCCGGCTTCCCGCCGGCTTCGGAGAGGGAACCAAGCCTCCTCCCGAAGTCCTCCGAGTCCGGAGACGTCGGCAGTGCCGGCGTGAGCTACGGTCGCGCTTCGCGGCGCCCTACGCGGCGAGTCGACCACGCTGCCTGGTCGGCTCGGTGTCGACTCGCCTAGAGTGTCGGCCTAGACGGCATGCGTGCGCCCGATACGCCAACGATGAGGGTCGCGGTGACGCTGCTCACCGCGGTCCTCGGCATGCTTTCGACGCGGAGCGCGCGGGCGGCCCCCTTCGAGCTCACGTGGTCCGCGCCGCCGAGCTGCCCATCGCATGAGACGATCGTCGCGGCGACGCGGGAGCGGCTCGGTGAAGGCGAGACGAGCGAGCCGCCGGACCTATACGTGCGCGGCTTGGTCACCACCGAAGGGGCGGTGCTCGTCGTCGATCTGCAGGTGAGGGACGTCGGCGGCGTCGAGCTCGGAGAGCGTCGCGTTCGCTTCGAAGGCCGAAGCTGCAAGGCGATTGCGGAGCCGGTCGCCCTCGTGCTCGCGACGATGATCGCCGTCGCGCGTCCGCGCGAGGGGGGGCACGAGGCGACTGTCGGCGCGGTCACCGAGCCGGAGCCTTCCCCCTCGTCGACGCCAGGTCCGACGCCTTCGCCGGCGCCTTCGCCAGCGCGGAGGTCGCACCGGCCCGCGCCGCCGCCGAGCCCCCGGGTGCGCGTGCCGATGACGATCGGTGCGTCCGCCGTCGCGAGCTTCGGACTTCTGCCCCACGCCGGCTTCGGAGGAGCGCTCCGATACACGATGACCCTCCCGTCGAAGATTGCCGTCCTGCTCGGCGCAGAGGGGAGCTTCGAGACGTCGCCGCCGGTGAGTGCCGGCGGTGGCGAGGCGATCTTTCGCTACGTCGACGTCGGCGGGCTGGCGGGCGTGCGCGTAGCGCGAACGCGCTGGCTCGAGCTCGTTCCGCTCGTCGAGGGACGAGCTGGGCTCATCTTTCCATCAGCCACGGGCTTTCCCCTGGACTACGGTGCCATCCGCTTCTCCGGTGTCGTTGGAGCCGGAGTGCTCGGGCGGATCATCCTGAGGGAGGCGCTTCGTCTCGACGTGATGCCCTCGCTTCGCGTTCCGATCACGCGCGACGAGTTTCGCGTACTCGAAGGCGAGCAGCTCGTTCGCGTGCACCGTCCACTCTTTGTCGGAGCGCGCCTTGCCGTCGGGATCGCTTACGAGTTTCCTTGAGCTCGTCGCCCCAAAGGCACCTCGTTCCGCCTCCTCCTCCCCATCGCTCCGCCGCGCAACTCGGGCGCCGTGAGCCTCCGCTCGTCACGCCTCGCACGCGCCGACTGATCCCGGGCCGCGAGCGCTCAGAAGCCGCCCGCGGGCTCTTCAACGGGGTGTCCGTCTGTCGTTCCCCTCCACCGGGGTTCGGTCAACGGTGAGCGAGGCTTCGAATCACTCGCAGCGCGTGCCCCACACCACGTGTGGCTCCGCCAACGCACAGCCTGCCCTCGGGAGAGCCTTCGTCGGCTTCCTTGCTGCACTGGCACGAGCCTTCAGCGACGCGGCGTCGTCGCTCCGCGCGGCGTCGCGCCTATTGATAGTCACCGCCATGGATGGAAGCGGCGAGGTCGAGCATGCGTGCCTTGCCCGAAAGATAGTGAGTGCTCACTGGATGAACCACCTGCCGCAAACTCACCGTGACCTGGTGGATCTCGTTCGCCGCTTCGAACGCGACCTCGAGGTCGTCGGTCGTTTCGGCGTCCTCCGGGCAACAGCGCTTCATGAGCCGGGCCAATCGCAGCTGTAGCACCGTGAGCGGGTTGTTGACCTCGTGGCTCACGGTGGCTGCCGCTTCGAGCACGGTCTGCAGGCGCACCGCCCGGAGGCGCTCTTCTTCGAGCACCTCCACCATCGCGAGGCGCTCCTCGAGCATCCTCGCGTGCTCGGCGAGGGCCGCGCGCTGTTCCTCGCGTTCGAATTCGAGGGCCAGGAGACGCCCGAGGATCACGAGTGTCTGCAAGTGAGCTTCGGTCGTCTCGCGCTGCTCGGTATCGCTTGCAGCGAGCGTTCCCCAGACCATCCCGTCGCTTCCCCGGAGCGGGACACCGAGGTACGAACACACACCAAGCTGCGCACACATCGGCAACCGGCTGAAGACGGGATGATCGCTGAGATCGTGGTGCCGTAACGCCGTGGCCGAGCGCAGGACGTAGTCGCACGGCATCTCGTCGGCCGGCACGACCATACCGCTCACGAGACCGACGCCCGCTCTGTCCGAGGCGTCGAGCACAGTAAGCGTGTTGGCCGCGAGATCGGAGCGCGTGAGCACGCAGATGCGCAAACCGAGGAGCTCGTGAATCAGCCCGAAGATCGCCTGTGCCGCCTCATGGGCACTGCCGAAGGCGCGCGTCGCAACAGCTGACAGGGCGCTCACCGGATCTGTGCCGATACGGATTGTGTCCGTCGACGTTCCCACCATCATGGGTCCCCCTCACCTGGTCAGGACCAGGCATTGCACACGATCTAGACACACATCTGTCGACCACGCCAAGCAAAAAGCGTTCTCGTCCGCTTCGACTCGTCGTCCGCCGCAGCGTCGACGTGCTCGAGGGTCGAAGGGCAGGTGCCCTCCCGCCGCCCGCGCAATCGACTGCAGGGCTCACCGCGGCGAGGACCGAGTCGTGTGAGCGTCGAGCGATGTCGGACCGACCGCCGTAGAGGGCGAGGCCATGGACGGCTACGGACGCGTGGGTCGCCGCCGAGGAGTCCCACCTTGCAGAGCTGGCGCCGGTCGAACGTTGCCGACGGCATCTCGCTTACTGGCCCTCGGCCCGCGATGCCACTCGAGCCTCCGCGCCCGCCCCCCCCGAACGCGGCTCGAGAGCCGAGCCGTCACCGCCCGACACAATCGACGACTACGTCGTTACACCTCTTACTATCGAATACCCATTTTCAATCATTGTTGGCGCTCTTGCGAATAATTGCCACAAACAAGGAGTCCCTATTGATGGCGGGGAGGGACCGAAACGGCCCCGGGGGGGGCCCAGGGCCGAGCCTCTTCTCCCGCGCCGACACGTCAACCACACGACAGCCAGGGGGGAATGATGGAGCATTTCAAGAGTCCGTTCGGAACGAGTGATTTTGCGAGCGCACGCGCAATCGAGAACCGACGCTTCTTCGACGAAGTACTCGACCGAGCCAGGACCCATCGGTACTTCTCGCATCCGTTCATGTCGTGCGTCGACAGGACGCCCCCGTCGCGAGAGCACGTCGTCTTCGTCCTGACGAGCGTGTACCAGCTCGTATCGCCCTTCACCGCCTTGCTCTGCTCCCTGGGCGGTCGAGCCCCGAACCTTCGGTCGCGCTTCGCGCTGATGGACAACATCTACGAAGAGATGGGCTGTGGAGATCTGGATGCGGCACATCCAAGCCTCTACCTGAAGATGCTCGCATCCATCGGCGTCACTGAAGAAGCAGCCGAGAGCATGCCCGCACTTCCGGCGATCCGTCGCATCAACGATCACCTCCGCGAGGTCATCGATCGGCGACACTTCTCCGTCGCCTGTGCCATGCTCGCCCTGGCAGAAACGGTGATCCCGCCAACGTTCCCCGTCTTTGTCGCCATGGCGCAGAGCGCCTTCCCGGATGTCGACATGACGTTCTTCGATCGGCACGGCCCGCGTGACGAGGGGCACTCCGACGACGCTTCGATGCTCTTCGGGATCAACGCCGACAGCGCCCACTTTGCCACCGTCGAGGCCGAGGTACAGCGCGCCCTCGACTACCGAACCGAGCTGTTCGACGAATGGATGCTGGCAGCGACGAGAGGCACGTTCCACACGCAGGCAACGGTGAGCGAGCGTCCGCGGCGCCACCGCAGCGTGCGCCCGGCGAGCGTGCGTCCGCCGAGCGTCCATCCGGCGAGCGTGCGACCGGCGGCCAATCACCACGGCGCACTTCCCCGCCGCTGATCGGAAGACCGGCCGCTCGGCCGCCCTCGCAGGCGCGCACCGAATCGATGCGCGCCTCCTCCGGTGACCCCCGAAGCGGCACGGCGTAGCAATTGTAGACCGATGACGGCCGGTTCGACGGCGGGCGACGCAGCGCCTCGAACCGGCCGCCCCCGCGTCGAGCGTCTCCGCGTCGACCCGCATGCGCGCGCCCGAGCTCCACACACCGCCTTCGGCCACGCGAGCGAGCTCGTGGAGCCGGCTGGCGCTCTCCTCCTGCGGCGAGCCTCTTCTGCTGCACGCCTCAACGTAGCCCGATCACCCGCCACTTCGGCTCGACGAGCGATGCCTTCCTCGGCGCTGCTGGCAAGCGCCGAGCCCGCTGTGTGCCGCTGGGTCGAGGCCTCCGAGCAGGAGCTCGAGGAATCGCTCACACGGGACCTGGCTGCTCGGCCGGTGCCCACTCGGACCCTTCCGGATACGCCTCACGAAGTCCTTTGACCTGTGGTGGGGACGGCAGCGCACGAGCGCCGCCTCGTCGTAGGATGCTGCGAGCAGCGCCGACGACGACGGCAACGCCGGCGACCAATCCAAGCGCGCTGCCTTTGACGAGCGCCAGAGCGCAAGCCGAAGCGCCGCCGACCCCGATGACGAACCGCGTAGCCGGGCTCGCGAAGAGCTTCCGTTTCGGCTCGAGTGTGGGTCCCTGGAGCGCCGGATGCTCCTGCGGATGGTCGTGGACCTCGAGAGCGTCGTCGATCGTCGTCACGCCCGGCACATGCGCGGCAGTGTCGACCACGCGCCCGAGGTCTTCGCGCAGGATCGGGCCCTTGAGCTCGATCCGCCCATCTCCTTTGGCGGTGACTTCGACGGCGCGCGGGTGCGAGCAGACATGTCCGAGCTCGCTCCGCACACGAGCGACGAGCACGTCGCCGGATACGTTCGACTCGCGCCCGGTGACGATCCGCCCGAGACGCGCGGCGATCCCTTCGACGCGGTGCTCGAGATCACGCGCGCCGATCCCGGCCGCGGTCTCGACTTCATGTGCAGTGCGCATGGCCTTCTGACGAATGCCCGCGCGCCGCGCAGCACCGCGGAGGGGATCGAACAAGAACATCAGACCCGCTCCAAGCGCGATGCCGTACGTGAAAGCTCGAGTGTCTCTCATGGGGAGCCTCCCCGCGCGGTCGTGCAACGCACGTACCTTCTCCGGCTCGACAGCAGCCTCGAGATCGAACAGCTCGGCCGCGCACCGGCGTGCGTTCGGCATGGTCCGCCGGAGCGCGCGCGCCACCCGCCCCCTGCCTCCGGAAGAGCTTCTCGATGAGCCAAACGCATGCGTCGCAATCCCTTCGCTGCCCGTCGAGAGCGACGCGAGTGGGCCACCAGCGAGGACGCAGCGCGGCTCAGCCGTGCAGACCTCGGCTCGCGCTCAGCTTGCCGGCCCAAGGCGGGATGCGCGACGGCTCGTCGGGAGTCTCAGCGAGTCGCTTCCATCCCTTGCGTCGGGGCGGCGGCCGTGGAAGGGCCCAACCATGCGACTCTACGCTACTTTCTCTGTCCTTACCCTCTCCACGATCGGCGCCGTCGCCGCGTGCTCGAGCGAGACGGCCACTCCGGTCGAAACACCCGACGCAGGCGGGCAGGACAGCGGCTCCGACGCCGGCGCGTCCAACACGGACTCGGGCCCGAACGACTCGACGGATCCCGACGACGCCTGCGCGGCCAAGGCCAGCGCGAGCGCGTGCGCGATCTGCTGCCAGACGAACCACCAGCAGGGCGCGAGGACCTTCACCGCGGCGGTCATCGACTGCGCTTGCGGTACGGGCGGCGCCGGCCCGTGCGCAACCGAGTGCAAGACGACCCTCTGCGCGGCCCAGCCGTCGAATCCCGATCAGGCGTGCAGCACGTGCCTCGACGCCGTGGCGAAGGAGGGCGCAGCGTGCTTCGACAGCATCACCTCGGCGTGTGAGAGCGACGACGACTGCATGGCTTCGCAGGCGTGCTTGCAGAAGTGTCCCGCGAATTGAGCTGACGCGAGCGCATCACCACGAACGACGACGCGCGCGCTGCCCCGCCCGCACGGTGCGCCTGCGCGCGCGTCGCTGCTTGCTACCGGGGTGCGAGCCGCGCGGCGCCGTGGTGGCGACGGTGACAGAATCGCAACGCCCTTGCGTGCGCATCGCGAGATCAACGCCTCTTGGCCTCTCGGACGAAGAGCGTCGTTGCGCGTCCAGCAAGACAATCTCATAAGGGCGTCAGCTCTCATGGCCCCCGCACCCGCCTCGGTCACGGTCGCCGCCGCTACGGTCGGGTGTGCGACGAGTGCGGATGGCGATACCGAAAGCGACCTGGACGCCAGCGCCTCTCACGACGGCTCGAAAGATGGCACGGCCTCGCCTGACTCGTACGTGCCGGGCGACGGGGACGAGGGCGACAGCGGGGACGACGACTCGCCGCCGAAGAGCGAGGACGCCGGGCTGAAGACGCTCGCGACGATGCTGGTTCGCAGCTTCTGCGGTGGGCGAGGCTTCGAATCACTCGCAGCGCGTGCCCCACACCACGTGGGTTCCGCCCTTGCAGTGCTTGCCGTCGGGACAACCTGCGTCGGTCTCCTTGCTGCACTGGCACGAGCCTTTGAAGCAGCTCCCCGTCAAGCATTCGCTGGGCACGGACTGATCACTGCAAGACTCACCCGCGTATTTCGCGGTCGCCGGATCGCGACAAGACGCACGCCGGCAGACGTACCCGCTCTCGCAGTCGCCGTCGGTCTCGCAGTAGCCCTCCGCGACCGCACGGCACCGCTTCTCGACGCAGACGTAACGGTCTCGGCCCACGGGCGCGCAACCCCAATCGGGTTCGCAAGCTTCGCTGGGGGTCGCCGCGCAGGCTTGCTTCGGGCCGCACGTCTTGGACAGGCAATGCTGGTCGGCTCCGCACGTCTCGCCCGCGACCCGCACGTTGTTCGGATAGCACGTGGCGACGCTCCGTCCGTCGAAGGCGGCGCAGAAGAGCCCGGCGCCGCAAGCGTCGACGCCGTACGACTCGCAGCACGACTCCGACAGGCCACGCACCTTGTCGACTTTGCAAGCCTCGTCGCCCGCGGCTCCGTCCGAGCGCTCGGTGCTCGGCGGCGCGCCGAGGGGCTGCACTTGGTCTTCGCACGCAGCGCAGGTGAACAGCAGGGCGGCAGTAGCGAGCAGTCTCATGAGCATCGATCCCATGAGCCTGCTCCAGGCCAGCAGTCGCAAGGTTTCTTCGCGCTGGCCGCTCGCCTTGCCGGACCACGTCGGCAGCTCGCGCAGCTCAGGCGAGCGTGAGAACGAGGGTCAAGCAGACGACGGCGGTCAGCAGCAAGCCGAGCAGCATGGCAACTCCGGCGGCGTCACCGAGCCGGGAGCGTTCGCCGCGCACATGCGCGCGCATCGCCCAGAAGCTCAAGATGGCCGTACCGAGGAAGATGATCGAGTCGATGCCGAGCAAGAGCCGGGAGAGCGTCCGCACACGCGAGAGTCGTTCGACGACAAGGACCAATCCGATTGCAGTGAGGCAGACCCCGACCATCGTGGCGGAAGTACCGAACAGCGTCCTCTGGTGCATGAAGGCACGGTCCGGAGACGCGTCGGTCGCGGGCGACTGCATGGGACTCCTCCTTCTTCGGCCGATGCGGGTTGCGAGCCAACCAGCACGATCTGGTCTCCTCGCCAAAGCTGGCCCATCCGCGTTTCCTCAAAGCTGATCCGCGCGCCCGCGGTCAGCGCTGCCTCTGGCAGAGCTTCTCGATGAGCGGCGGCGCCAAGCCAACGCAACGCAACGCAACGCAACGCGAGCACTCCTGCCGTGGAGTGCTGTTGCAACTAGAGTGACGCCAGGAAGGCGTCGACGCTCGCTCGTGCGTCGGCCTCTCCGCGCTCAGCGCCGAGCGGGCTTGTTCGTCGGAACGGCCGTCGGAAGGCCCGGTGGAAGGCCTTTCATCGCCGGATGGCCCCCCATCGCGCTCTGGCCGGCCATGCCGCCCATCATGAGCCCACCGATCGCCTGCTCGACGCTGATGACTTTGTAACCGGCCGGCGGCGTGAACGTCTGAGCGTCGAGCGTCTTCTTGTCGACGGTCGATACTTCCACGCGAGCGACCTCGGTCGTGCCGTCCTTGGCGTACATGATCGCGCGGAGCGGAAAGTGTTGGCCATCGACGAGCTCGGCGAGCGCTACGATTCGAGCGGGCGCGCCGGTCAGCGGGAGGTGAAACCAGGAGACCCCCTGTTGCGACACGCAGACGAGAGCCTTGCCCTTGTCACCGGGCTGGGTGTTCTCGATTTCCCAATTCTCGCAGCTGAAGCCTGCCACGATGTCGGTCTTGCCGGTCTTCGTGATCTTCGGCGGATACTCGGGCGCTTTCGGAGCGCCGGTGGGCGCCGAGGGCGTCGTCCCCTCGAGCTGATCTCCGACCTTGTTCAAGTCGACCTCGACGACCGATCTTTGCTTGTCGAGAACGGCGTAGAGCTTCTTCGCATCGGAGTCGACGATGCCGTAGGCGTTGCCGAGCACCTCGGCGCCCGGGAGACCGGCGGGCATGTCGACGCGGAACTTGTTCGCTTTGACGAAGAGCGGAACGGTGAAGGTCCTGTCGGGCTGGCCTGCCGTCTTGGTGCTCGCCGTGAAGTGAATCTCTCCTTCGAAGCCCGAAAGCGAGAGCCCGCTCGGAGAAGCGCTCCCTCCGTCGGCTTTCTGGACCATCGACTTGATCTTGCCGCACGCGCCGAGCGACAAGACGAGCGCCCCACACACCACACCACGGACGAGTACCGGCTGTGCCATGACGACCAGAGTAGATCATGTTTGCCGGCGACGAGCGTTGCTCGCCTCGCGCGTACGGACTGATCCCGGGCGCCAGCAAACCGTCGCGACCGTAAACTGGCGATCCGCCTCACAATCGCGGCACTCCTCCGACGATTGCCGTGCGTGACCACCTCTGCTCTCGCACGCGCGTCGTAATGCGGGCTGCGCCCCAGTGACGCGTGGCTTCCGAGGCGCCTGGAGGCTATCGAGGCCTCCGAAGGCTTCCGATCTTCCCGGCCGGCCCCCCTCCCTTGCCCGAGCTCCGTCCCGTCCCGGCCCTCGCGTGCCGGCTCGAAGCTCGGGGCGGTGGAGGCCGGGGGACAACGATAAAAAACACGAATCTACAGCTTTTCCCTTCTTGCTCGTCACGACGCGATAGAAGACGTCACTCGCATGCTCTCGCTTCTACGAAGGCTCCCGCCGCGCATCGGGATCATCTTCGCTGCTGCGCTCGCCCTCTACACGACGCACAAGCTGTACACGATGTGCCGCATCCGCGGTTTCGTCGGTGAGCACCGTATCGAAGCGCACCAGGTGACGGGCAAGACGGTCGAGCGCGGTGCGAAAAGTCGCACGTTCTGCTTCGTGTCGTGGGCGGAGGACGCGCGCGAGAACGACCGACGACACCGCGTGCAAGTGGACTGCGACTATTGGGAGACGGTGAAAACCGACGATCGCATCGAGGTCGTTCGGCTCGACGGGGACGGCGACGCCTACCTGCGCGGCGGCGACGTGTACACGTCGAACGGGCAGTTCATCTTGGATCTCGTGCTGCTCGGCGCGGAGCTCGCCGGCATCCTGTACTACTGGAGCCGGACGAAGGAGCATTCGCAGAGCCCCCCGGCCTCTTTCACCCCACGGGCTCGGAAAGAGCCCCCACGGCCCTAACGGCGCACGCGAGTGATCTTTCGGGTCTTCGACGCAGCTCGTCCGCACGTTGACGGCCTCGGTAGGAGGAGGCCGTCGCGTGTTAGCTTCCGGCGCTATGAAGGATGCGGTCGTCCAGGCTTGGTGGCCTCTCGCGCGGTCTCTCGATCTCGTCCGCGCGCCGCTGGCGGCGGTCGCCGAGCATCTCGAGAGTGAAATCAGCCGCACGATGCCGCCCTACAAGGCTACGTGGATCGAGCCGAGGCGCCTGCACGACGTCTTCGCGTCGGTCACGACGTTCACGAGCTTTCCAACGTCTTCTTCGCGCTGCCTGCACGGAGTGGTTGGACCGTGCTCTGGAACAACTCGTTCCTCTGCGACGGCTACGACTCGCTCGCTTACAACCTGACGCGCCTCCACGGCGTCGACACGCTCCACTTCTCTTCTTCGGATACCGACGACCGGACTAGCCTCGCCGGAACGACGTTCGCTTGGCGCCCAGCGTCGGGCGGAGGCGAGCCCGCGCGGACGCTCTACTGCGCTTCCCAAGGCAAGCGGTGGCACTTCCAAGCCACCGGCACCCCCCTCCCCGGCGAACCATTGGCGGCCTACGAGAAGAGGGGCATTCGCGAACGACTGAACGAGCGGAGCATGATGGCGTTGCTCGCGACGCTCGGCGCGGAGCCCTGGCGCGAGGCGTTCTACGATTTCTCCGTGCCGGCGTTTCGGATCGACAGGCTCGACGTGCCACCCGCGACCATCGCGCGCCCGCCGTCCGAAGTGTTGCAGTCGGGCCCCCCGCCGTCGCCGGTGGTGGACACTCCGCTGGAAGGCCCGCCCTCGTACCTGCGCGGAAGAGTCGCCGAGCCCGATTGGAACGGACCGGCGAAGCACCTCCGCGACGGCTCTTGGTGCGGTCATGGCGAACCCGTGTTCTGGATCTACGACGTGCGCGATGGCACGAACTCCACCTTTTCGGTGGAGCTGCCCGTCGCCGGGGCGCCCGACGCGCCCGTTGTCCGCCTCGCGAACACCTCCGCTTGCGAGCTCATCGCGTACGACAGCCGAAAGCACCACGCGAGCATGTTCTCCGGCGCGACGGACATCGCGCCGCTCGAGCTCTTCCGCTGCCCTTCGTGCGCCGCCACGGGCTTCCGCGTCGCCGTCGGCTTCGAGGTCCCCGTCGACGCCGATTCGGAGGATGACACGACCTGGTTCGCGCTCGCGCTCGCGTGCGGCGCATGCGACTGGAGCGCGGCTGCTTGGACTGACGAGACGGCTTGAGCAAGAACAGCGACAGTGACCGCTCGGTCGGCCCTCGTTTAGTCGTCACCATCTCATCGAGACCATCCGGAGTTCGTGAGCGAGACCCATCCGGAGTTCGTGAGCGAGACCCATCCGGAGTTCGTGAGCGCCCCGTATGAACGAGAGGTCCCTCCGTGCACCGCTACACCCGCGGGCGATGCGTCAGGGGGACGAGCGACCGTCCCGGGTCCGGCCTGGGCCGAAGCCAGGCCGGACCCGGCGACGTGCGCTCACCGGTTCTTGATCCTCGTGACCTGTCGCACGAGCTTCGAGATAGACCGCTGGTGACGCTTGCGCGCGAGCGCTTCACCCGTGTTCGTCTTCGCGAGGAAGACGGACTGCTCGGCTCGGAGCTTGTGCCAAGCGGCGAGCCGTTCGGGCGTGAGCGCGCCCGTCTCCACCGCCATGCGCACCGCGCACCCCGGCTCGCCGCGATGGCTGCAATCGGTGAACCGGCACTCGCCAGCGAACGTCTCGACGTCGTCGAAGCCGCCGGGCGCGCGGGCTTCGTCTGCGAACAGCGCGAGCTCGCGGATCCCGGGGGTGTCGATCAAGAGCCCACCTCCCGGAATGACGAAGAGCTCGCGATGCGCGGTGGTGTGTCGTCCACGCTCGTCGGACGCGCGCGCCGCTCCCTCACGCTGCACGTCCCGTCCGAGGAGGCGGTTCGTGAGCGCCGACTTCCCGACGCCGGACGAGCCGACCAGCGCGATGGTCTCGCTGTCGGCCACGTGGGCGCGCAGAGCGTCGAGACCATCGCCGCGCGTGGCGCTCGTCGTCACGAGCGGGACTGCCGGCGCGATGTTACGCACGACCTCGACGAACGCGGTCGTGTCCTCGTGAAGATCGGCCTTGTTCAGCACGAACACCGGCCGAGCGCCGCCGTCGATGACCATGGCCAGGAATCGCTCGAGGCGACGCTCGTTGAGCTCCGCGTTCATGGCGCTCACCACGAACACGACGTCGACATTGGCCGCGAGCACCTGGGCATCGGCTCGCCGCCCGGCCTGCTTCCGCAGTAGGGCGGTGCTCCTGGTGAAGATGTGGACAATCGAGCCGTGATCGCCGGTGTCGGCGCGGAGGCCGACCCAGTCCCCGACCGCCGGTGTGTCGACGTTGCTATCGGCGTCCCAGCGCAGGCGTCCGGCGCACGTTGCGCGGCGTGGGCCACGCGCCGTGAGCACGTCGTAGAGGCCGTGGCTAGTGAAGACCACGCGCGCCGGTTCGATGCGTGGCGCTGCGTTGTCGGACTCGTGATCGCGTAGAAGCGTTTCGTACTGTTCTTCGAAATGGGCGTTCCACCCCAGCGGGGTGAGGAGACTCGTGTCGATAGTGGTCATCGGTAGACTCTCGAAAGCGGGTTTCGACTCCCGCGCGAGCAGCGCGTATGCGACCGCTCCGCGCAGTGCGGCGCACGCCGAGCAGGTGCCGCACGCGACCGGATCGGCCGTCGGGCGATCGACGGACGGATCCCGGGCGCGCGTGCTCCTCGGGCGAGCCGCAGGCCTAGCAGGCCCAACTGCCTAGAGGCGTCGGGAAGGGCTACGCGTCAGCGACGCGCAGCGCGTGCGACAAGGACCGGCGAACATTCGAACATGGGCGGCTCCCTTCGCTTCCCGCTTCCGCGAGAGGCCCTCAATGTGACGCACGCCAGGCGCTGGGTCAATCGCGGCTGCGCTCAGCGCAGCTGACGCTCGCGCCTCGCGCCCTGCGACAAAAAGCACGCGGGCGGGCGAGGCTTTCGTCGCCCCACCCGCGCGGTGTACCTCTCGCGTGCGCGCCGAGGGCGCCAACACGCCGCCAAGGACGCCACGACCGCTGTTGCCATGCCCCCGAGCTCATCACTTCCGACGCCGACGCAAGAGGCTCCGGACGCCACACCGCAGGCGGCCGGAAGCAGTCACCGGCCGGACGACGCGGACGACGGTAAGGTCACTCCTCCTCGCGAGAACATCGATCCGCTCTGCCCGCGAGCGTGACGCGAGCCACGCTCGCGGCAGAGAGCGCGTCACCCGAACTTGAGGCCGCGCTCTTCGACGATCGCCGCGTTCTTCGCGTCGGCGCGCTGAAGCGCAGGACGTGCGTTGAGACGCTCGACGTAGGCGGTGAAGGCCGGCGTCGCCTCGAGCATCTTCACCATGAGCATGTAGCGAATCGTTCCGCCGAAGATGGCGTCGGCCATCGAGAAGTCATCGCCCAAGAGGAACTTGCGCCCGGTCACGGCCTTCTCCATCGTCGCGAGCATTTCTTCGTACGAGCCCCAGCCCACGCTGCTCGGCTTGTACGACCAGCCGGACGCCTTCGCCAGCGTCCCGGGCTCGATCACCGACGGAGCGAACAGCGACCATCGAAGGTAGGTCGCGCGCGCGGGGTCATCGACCTTCGGAGCAAGGCGCCCGTAGGCATAGCGATCCGCGAGGTAGAGGCAGATCGCCGCGGACTCCGTGACGACGGTGTCCCCATCCGTCAGGACCGGCAACTTCCCCATGCCGTTGAGCGCGACGTGCTCCGGCGCCTTCTGCCCGCCTTTCATGATGTCGACGAATTGGAGCTGGTACGGCAGGCCAATCTCTTCGAGTGGCCACACGACACCGGCCGCGCGAGAGAACGGGTGGTGGTGAAGGACGAGGCTCATCGCTCAGCCCTCCGTCGAGTAGAAGAACTCTTCGCGAACGATCTTGTCGTTCTCGACCGTGAGGAGCGCGGCCTCCTCCATCTGGAAGCGCTGTCCGCTCGGCTTGTTCGTGACGTCGTAGCTGAATCGAACAATGAAGCGGTCGTCGTGAGGCCACGGGCCTTCGACGCGTCCCGAGTGGACCTCGTGGGCCTCCATCCACTGCTTGCCCTTCTCGACGACAGCCTTCAGGCCACGCACCTCTTTCGAGGCTCCAGGCGGCGCGCCCGCCTCGACGCTCACGACATCCGGTGAGAAGAGCGTCTCCAGCGCCGTGTGGTTCTGGTTGTTCCTACAGAGTTCGACGTACTTCTTGGCGATGGTCATCGTGGACATTCGAAGTCTCCTTCGTTCGAGGTGGCGCGTGAGCCTGCGCCCTGCGCAGCTCGACGGTCAACCGTGGCTGACCGCTGCGGAACCTTCCATGACACTCCGTTGTCAGGAGTTCGCCGTCGTCGAAGGAAAAGGTCGTCACGTTCGCTGACGGGCGGCCTTGCGCCGTGGAAGGGGCGCCGGCCATCACGTGAGGGCCGCTCGCGGCCATCACACCGTGTTCACGCGTATGCGAGGGCGACTCGACGTGCTGGCGTCCGGCCGCTCCACGAATGCGTCGCGCGGCGCCCCCCTCCACCACCGCAGCGTCTCATGGTGCGCCCGCCTCGTCCGTGGAGGCGGGCACTCGGCCGTCACCTCGACGAGAGCGGCCTCGGCGGCGTGCTCGCCTTCGTCAGCATCGTGAGCGCGAGCGACCTCTGCAGTCCAGGATCCAGCGACTCGTGTACTCGTCGTTCTCGAAGACGCGGCCCGGCGGCGTCGTGCGAGTCGCGCGCCTCGCGTGCGCGTCGTCGTTCCCTTGGTCCTTCGACGCTGCATCGTTCGGGCGGGCCCCTACATTTCCCTCTAATCCTCAGGGAGGATGTACCCGAGCATTCGGCGTGCTTTCTTCGGATCCGGCGCGAAGGGCAAAACAGGAAGGAAGACGATGGTCGGGCATCGGGTGCGGCGGTGGAGCGGTGTGATCTTTGGCATCTGTCTTTCGGGCGTATTCGTCACCGCGTGCTCGGGCGCCGACGACATCGAGCTCTGGGACGCCGCCGATGGCGGTCTCGAGAGCGGGCTGCTCGATGCCCCGGGGACGGACGACACGACTCGCCGGGATGGTGCGTCGAATGACGGAAGCTTCATCGATGGACCGATCGATGGTTCCACCGATGGAGCCGACGACGCATCCGATGGCTCTGCGGATGGCGCTCCATCGGACGCAGCCGACTCTTGCTCGTCGCCGCTCGCTCGTTGTGGTCTCGAGTGCATCGATCCGCAGACGGACCCTCGGAACTGTGGAGGCGGGCGGCGCCGCGTGCAATCCGGGCAACGTGTGCGTGCAGGGCGGCTGCGCACTCGAGTGTCCTGCCGGCACCCAGGACTGCAACGGCGCATGCGTGGTCCTCGCCCACGACCCGATGCATTGCGGCTCTTGCACGAACGCGTGCGGTCCGGACGAGTACTGCGCGACAGGACTCTGTCGTGCTGCGCCGGTGGACGCCGGAGTATGCTCGTTGCCGCGCCGCGTTTGCGGCGGCGTCTGTGTCGATCCTTCGAACGACAACGCCAACTGCGGATACTGCAATTTCGTGTGCCCGGCGGACCGCCTATGCACGGGCGGGACGTGCGAATGCACCGGCGGAAGAAGCTCCTGCGGGGAGGTCAAATGCGTCGATACCATGACGAATTCTCGTCATTGCGGCGCATGCGGCGTGACATGCGGAACCTATGAGACGTGCGCCGGCGGCGCGTGTGTCTGCTCCGTGGGGGCGACTCTGTGCGATGGCCGTTGCACCGACACGAACATCGATCCCGCTCACTGCGGCGGATGCGGAATCGCATGCGCCGCGCAGCAGGTGTGCACCGGCGGACAATGCCGGGGGTCACTCTCCTCTTGGGAGATGTTCGGCTCGAACGCTCGACACACCGGAGAGAACACGACGGAGACAGCGACGCCTCCTGCGACGACCAGTTGGTCCTTTCAGTGGCCTCCCCGGCCGGGCGAAGCACCAGCTCCTTTCCGCGGCGTCGTCAGCTCGGACGGGCGCGTCTTTGCTACGGTCGATCGGTCCTCCTCCGATGCGATGCAGGTCGTCGCGCTTCACGCGTCGAATGGCGCGAAACTCTGGAGCTACAACTTCGGAGACGTCACCTCCGTGGGCTGGCCGGCCGTCGTGGCCGGGACCTTGTTCGTCCAGCAGCCCCGCGGCTCTGATCAGGTGCTCTCCACTTTGTGGGCCTTCGACGCGACTTCGGGGGCCACGAAATGGACGGCGCCCTTCGAGTCTCAAGGGGACCGCTTCTTACCGCCGGTGGTCGTGGGGACCGACCTCTACATGAACGGTGGCTATTACGGCGGCCTCTACGGATTCTCGTCCGTGAACGGCACGCAGAAGTTCTTCAACAATACGCTTCCGCAGTACGACCGGTGGTCGCCGGCCTTTGCCGATGGCGTCGTCTACGCTCTCGCCGGGAGAACCCTCAGCGCGCACGATCCGACGACAGGAGTCACGCTCTGGAAGCTAGTCCTGAGCCCACCGGGCGTGCCAACGAGCACTGCCCCCGTGATCGCCTCCGACAAGGCGCTCGTCATCGCGCCGCCGAGCGTCGTCGCTGTCGATCTCACGACACATGCGCCAGCGTGGACCGCGAACGGCGCGTACGTCGGCACCCCTGCGGTAGCTGGCAATGTCGTTTTCGCGAGCGGGGGATCGCTCTCGGCCCTCGACCTCACGACCGGCGCGAAGCTCTGGTCGTTCGCCGGCGACGGTGCGCTCTCGTATCCACCGGTCGTGAGCGCGGGCCACGTCTATGTCGCGAGCGACTCACACGTCTACGCGGTCGACCTGACGACCCACCAGAGCGTCTGGCAGGCCGACGTCGGAGGTCGGCTCGCGACCGCGGCAGGCCGTCTGTTCGTCGCCGGGAAGACCGGCGTCCTCACGGCCTTCGTCCTCACGCCTCACTGAGTTACCGGTCGCGCTTCAGGTTCCGATGGGTCGACGGTTCCGCTCCAGGCGCACCGGCAAGGCGTGGTATCAGATCCGCCATGTCGCAAAGCTCCGGCTCGAAGCCTCGCCCCGACGGCCGCGCCCTCGACGTCCTCCGACCGGTGGAGATGACGATCGGTTTCCAGCGCTACGCGGAAGGATCGGTGCTCTACCGTGCAGGCAACACGGTGGTCCTCTGCACGGCGTCGGTGGACCCGAAGGTCCCGCCGTGGATGGAGGGCAAGGGCAAGGGCTGGATCACGGCCGAGTACCAGATGCACCCGCGCGCGAGCCGCGAGAAGCGCGAGAACCGTGACGGGCGTGGCAAGGCACCGAGCGGTCGTACGCAGGAGATCCAGCGCCTCGTCGGTCGCGCCCTCCGGGCCGCCGTCGATCTCCAGAAGCTCGGCGAGCGTCAGATCGTCATCGACTGCGATGTCCTCGAGGCGGACGGCGGTACGCGCACCGCCTCGATCACCGGAGGCTTCGTCGCCCTGGCCGTCGCGCTCGCCAAGCTGAAGGCCGAGGCGAAGCTCACCGAGCGCGTCATCCGCGAGCCGGTGGCCGCGACGAGCGTCGGCTTCCTCGACGACGCGCTCGCGCTCGACCTCGTCTACCTCGAGGACTCGCGCGCCGAGGTCGACCTCAACATGGTCGCGACGCGCTCCGGGAACGTGATCGAGGTGCAGGGCACGGCCGAAGGCGCGCCGGTGCCGCGCAAGGAGATCGACGCGATGATGGATCTCGCGCTCGTCGGTATCGAGCGCCTCACGCAGATCCAGGAGAAGGCGCTCGCCGGCGCCGGTGTCGAGCTCGGGTCGCTCCTCATCGGATAGGCACGAATCGAATCGGACAAGGAGAGGGCCACGTGAAGCACTCGCTCGTCGTCGCAACGAACAACCGGGGCAAGCTCGACGAGCTGCGCCACTTGCTCGCCGACATGAACGTCGAGGTCCTCTCGCTCGCGGACGTCTCGAAGAAGCCGATCCACGTCATCGAGGACGGCCTCACCTTCGAGGCGAACGCGATCAAGAAGGCGCGCGAGGTGGCAAGCGCGACCATGATGCTCACCCTCGCAGACGACAGCGGGCTCGAGGTCGAAGCGCTCGGCGGCGCGCCGGGCGTACGCTCGGCGCGGTTCGCCGGGGAGCGCGCGACGGACGCGGAGAACAACGCGGCTCTCCTCGCCGCGCTCGACGAGCTCACCGCGGACGCGGCCGGGACACGCACGAGCGACTTCAAGGCACGCTTCCGCTGTGTGCTCGCGCTGGTCGATCCCTTCGTCCGCGACGGTGAGCCGTTCGTGGTCGAGGGCACGTGCAGCGGCAAGATCACGCGCACGCCGCGCGGCTCGGGCGGCTTCGGCTACGATCCGCTCTTCCTCGTGGAGGGCACCGACAAGACGATGGCGGAGCTCACCGAGGACGAGAAGAACCGCATCTCGCATCGCGGACGCGCCACGCAACAGCTCCGGCTCGCCCTCGAGAAGACCCTCGCGGCACGCGACGAGCTCACCCGCACCGTCGTCGGCTGACGACCGCTCGGATCCGAGCACGGCCGCGCGGCTTCACCACCGCGCCGGGATCGCGCACGTCCTCTGCCCGAGCTCGGCGAACGACGGCGGCATGTCACGAGCGTCGATTCTCCCAGACACAGGCGTTGCCGAAGGGCGAGATTGAGTAGACTGCCGACCTGTGACTCACGGTCCCCGCATCCTCACTGGCGATACCCCCTCCGGAAGACTCCACCTCGGCCACTGGGTCGGGTCGCTGGAGAACCGCGTCAAACTGCAGGACGAGTACGACTGCTTCTTCCTGCTCGCGAACATGCACGCGTTCACCACGCGCGCGGAGCAACCGGCGGACATCCGCCGCGACACGCTCGAGATCGCGAAGGACTGGCTCGCCGCCGGGATCGATCCCGAGCGCTCGACGCTGGTGGTGCAGACGGAGATCCCCGCGATCGCCGAGATCTCGTGGTACCTCGCGATGCTCCTCCCGTTCAATCGCGTCATGCGCAACCCGACGCTGAAGACGGAGATCGAGCTCAAGGACCTCGGCGATCACTACAGCTTCGGCTTTCCGCTCTATGCCGTCGGGCAGTGCGCCGACATCCTCACGTTCCGCCCGGAGCTCGTCCCGGTCGGCGAGGATCAGGTCGCGCACATCGAGATGTGCCGTGAGGTCGGGCGCCGGTTCAACTGGACCTACGCCGGCGTCTCGCCTCAGGCGAAGGACGAGGAGCACGTCGCGCTCGGCGGCATCTTCCCCGTGCCGCGCGCGCTTGTCGGCCGCGTGGGTCGACTCATCGGCACCGACGGCAAGAACAAGATGTCGAAGAGCCTCGGCAACGCGATCTTCCTCACCGACACGGCGAAGGAGATCAAGAAGAAGATGGGTGCACTGTACACAGGCCGTCAGACGATGACGGAGCCTGGGGACGTGAACAACTCCCTCTTCCAGTACGTGCGCGCGTTCATCAAGGATCCGGCGAAGGTCGCGGAGCTCGAAGACCGCTACTCTCGCGGGGACAACATCGGCGACGGGCACGTCAAGGTGGAGATCGCCGCGGCGATCGAGGAGCTGCTCGCGCCGATGCGCGAGCGCCGCGCGGCGTTCGAAGGCGAGCGCGGCGACCAGCGGGTGCTCGAGATCCTGCGCGCCCACACCGCGAAGGCCAACGCGGTGGCGGAGGAGACGCTCTACGCCGCGAAGCAGGCGATGAAGCTCGACTTCGGCCGTCGGTCGCTCGGCTTCTTCGCCTGAGCCGGAGCCCGCGCCCGACTCGAGGCGGCGCCGCGCACGCCGCCTCGATGGGCAGCGCTATTTCCCGAAGACGTCGAAATGGATCCCGAGGCCGAGGCTGAGGACCACGTACGTGCGCGCGCTCTGGATGACCTGCCCGTTCTTGTACGTCGGCCCTTGCGAGCCATCGACGCAGTTCGGTGCGCAGGCGAACGCGATGTCACCTTCGCTGTCGTTGAGGGCACCGCTCGAGATGCTGGCGATCGGCGTCAGCGCAAACAGCGTCGCCACGCGGATCTCGGCGCCGAGCCCGAGACGGAAGAACGCGAGCCCGCTCATCGAGTACGACTGGCTGCCGTTGGTCACGCTGACGACGCGCTTTCCGATCGCGAGATCGGTGAGGAAGGCGACCGAGTCGACGTCGCCGCTCAGGTAGCGGAAGCCGATGCCGTAGAAGTCGGTCGACGAGCGGGCCTGGGAGCCTTCGAAGCGGTGCCCCTGCCCCATGAAGCCGTGCTCCCAGAAGAGGTACGGGATGTAGCGGTAGGAGATGCGAGCGCCGAGGTCGAGCTGGGGAGCGACACCGTTGCCGATGAAGTTGCCGGTGGTCTCCTCCTGGCGTTGCTCGTTCACGTAGAAGCTGAAGCCGAAGCCCATGTAGCTGAGGCGCGCTCCGGTCCAGAGCGAGTACTTCGGCGCATGGGTCTCCGGCTCGGGCGGCACCGCATGCGCGACCGGGGGAGGAGGCTGCTGCGGGTAGTAGTAGGGCTGGGGCGGCGGGTAACCCTGGCCGTAGTAGTACCCTGACGCTCGATCGCGCGGCGCGTAACCCGGGGGCGGCGGCTGGTACTGCCCCGGCGGCGGCTGATACTGCGCGGGCGGCGGTGCCGGAGCCGGCGGCGGAGGCTGCTGGGCGCCCGCGAAGCCAGAGACGAGGAGCGCGCCCGACATCACGCCCGCGAGACACGCGGCGCGGAGGGAAACGCGAGGACGCATATCGAGCTCGATCATAGCAGCCAAGCACCGCCTTTCGAGGGGGCCGGCCGGCTGCGCTCGGGTGGCGCGACCGAGGATCGATCACCGCCCCGTCCGCGCCGCGCGGCGCCAAGGCCTATGACTTGCGCGCAGCCCACGTCGGTGGAATAGGCAGCAGGAGATGGCCGGGACCTTCCTCCAGACCAAGGGGCTCAAGAGCTTCGGACGTTACGGCTCCGTCGGCTTCGAGCTGCTCGCGTCGATCGCGGTCGGTTACTACCTTGGTCACTGGCTCGACGGCAAATTCGGCACGCACTGGATCGGGATCGTCGGCTTCCTTCTCGGTTGTTATGCCGGCTTCCGTGCGCTCTTCCGCACGGCCAGCAAGATGAAACGCGACATCGAGCGCGAGGAGAGACTCGACCGCGGCGATGATCCGTGGGCAGAGGCCGACGAGAAGGCCGACCTGGAAGACGACCGAGGGGGAAAGAGATGAGCACTCGCGAGACCGTTTGGCCGAAGCACAGCGAGAGCAGCGATGAGCGCTCCTGAGCCGGAGCCGAGCGATCCGAACCAGAGCGGGGGAAGCAGCGGCCACGACGAGGGGCCGCCCGAAGGTGACGACGCCGCCCGTTCCGCAATGGCCGCTGCGATCATCGGGGCCGGTCTCACGCTCGGAGCCTTCGGCCTTCACGGAACGCGTGCCGCGTACTCCGTGCTGGTCGGCGCGACGATCGCGGTGGCGAACCTCCTCACGATGCGCGCGATCATCCGGGCGCTCATCCCGGCGCCCGACCAGCCGGAAAACGCCCAGGGCGGAATCCCTGATGGGGAGACGGGCGAGCCCGAGCCCCCGAAGACGAGAGGTCGTGGGGCCACCGGCTGGGCGCTCGTCGCGGGCCTCAAGATCCTCGTCCTCATCGGAGGACTCTGGTTCCTCTTGAGCCGGCAGCTGGTCGACCCTATGCCGCTCGTCGTCGGTTACGGGGTCTTGCCACTCGGAATCGCTGCGAGCGCCGTGTGGTCAAGCCTTCGATCTGGCCGATAACTGCTCGTATTTTCAGGACAACTTGTCGTTCGGCGACAGTCTGCCGAAATCGAAAGCGTGGAGTCCATTCCCGAGCGCTTCGTGATATGAGGCCACCGCGAACGAACATGCCGGAGCACACTTCGTTTTTCAGCTACCTGATCGCACTGTTCCCCGCCCTCGGGGAGAACATGCACAACTTCGGCGAGACGTTCGTCGGCCACAAGAAGGTCGATGCCCACGGCGCCGAGCCCCTCGTGGCGAGCCTCTTCGTGGTCTTGCTCATCAGCTTCCTCGCGTGGCGAGCGAAGGCGCAGGTGAGTGACTACGAGAAGTCGGTCCTCCCCGATGAGAAGCTCTCGCTCCGGACCTTCTTCGAGATCTTCGTCGGCTACTTCTACAACATGATGAAGGAGATGATGGGGCCGACCCGGGCGAAGAAGTACTTCCCGGTCGTGGGCACCGCCGCCTGCTTCGTCTTCTTCTCGAACGTGCTCGGCCTGATCCCCGGGTTCCTCCCGCCGACGGCGACGTGGAGCATCACGGTGGGCTGCTCGCTCGTCGTGCTCGGCGCCTTCACCTATTACGGCCTGCAGGCGCAGGGCATCGGCTTCATCACGCACCTCGCAGGTCCGTGGATGGGGCCGGTGTTCCTCCCGATCAACATCCTGATCTTCGCGATCGAGTTCATCTCCACGTTCATCATCCGGCCGATCACGCTGAGCGTTCGTCTCATGCTCAACATGGCGGTCGATCACCTCCTGCTCTCCATCCTCCTCGGCATCTTTGCGCTGTTCTTGCCGATCCCGATCATGATCCTCGGCACCCTGGTCTCCGTGGTTCAGGTCCTCGTGTTCTGCCTGCTGACCTCGATCTACATCTCGCTCGCGACCGAGGGTCACGAGGAGCATGGCCCTGGCCCTGGCCATGGCGGCGAGCACGAGCATGGTCACGGTGACAAGGCGCACGCCTGACGCATCTCTACTCAATTGATGGCTCGTTCGCGAAGCCGTCAGTCTTCTCTCTAGCCACCCCCCAAGAAAACGACTATGAGCGCCGCGCGCGCTCGAAAAATATCGGGGAGCCCCACTTTCCTCCCCACCGTCCCAAGAAGGAGTCTGTCACGATGAGCATCCGCAAGCTGGGTCCCGCTGCCCTCGCGTTCGCCGCCGCGTTCCTCGTTCCGCTCGCTGCGTTCGCGGAGGAGACGGGTAAGGTCGGCTCCAACAAGTTCGACGTCAAGACCTGGGCAGCGGTCGGAGCCGGTCTCGCGATCGGTCTCGGCGTGCTCGGTGGCTCCTTCGGTCAGGGCAAGGCGGCCGCCGCCGCCCTCGAGGGTATCTCGCGTAACCCGGGCGCCGCGTCCCGCATCCAGACCCCGATGATTCTCGGCCTCGCGCTGATCGAGTCGCTCGTTCTCCTCTCGTTCGTCATCGCGTTCTTCCTCCAGGGCATCGCTGCGGCTCCCTGATCGAGTTTCTCGAAGCTTCCAAGCTCCGAGAGAACGCCTGAACGCCCGCGCGCGTCTTCACGACGCGTCGCGGGCGTTCTGCGTTTGGGGCCCCGCGCCGGCTTGCCGCCACACCGCATCCGCCCCTACGAGGGAGGCGACGTCACGCGGAGGTCACTGCCATGAAGGAGCTCGCGACGCCGTTTCCCGCGCACTGGACCGTCCGGCAGGCCCGCGACGCCTATCTCGCCGAGAACGGCTTCACCGTCGACTCCTACGAAGCTCGGTGGACCGACGCATCGTTCTTCGGCGTTCCGTTCAAGGTGCCGAACACGAAGCGCCATCGCTGGGCGATCCGCCTGCACGATCTTCATCACGTCGCCTCGGGCTACGGGACCGACCTCGTCGGCGAAGGCGAGATCTCGGCGTGGGAGCTCCGCTCGGGGCTCGGGAGCCTTGGCCTCTACGTCGGAGGCATCGTCGTCCTCGGCACGCTCGCCGGCGTGACGTTCGCTCCGCGGCGTGTCCTCGCTGCGTGGCGAGAGGCGAAAGGTCTCCGCTCGCTGTTCACCCTCGGTACCGCCGGAGGCGCCGCCGCATACGAGGAGCTGCTCGCGCTCACCGTCGGTGAGCTACGCGAGTGGCTCGGCATGAGCGCCGACGGGCTCGCGAGCGCGCCACGCAAGCTTCACGACTACGCTCCCGAGCCGGCGACCTGATCGTCCGTCAGTCCTGCAATTTCGACCTGCGGCGCAGGTCGAGGAGGACATGAAGGACGAGGATCGTGCCGGCGACCGCCAAGAGGATGCCGCCGAGCGTGTGATCGTGCGCGAAGGCCGTCGCGCCGCCGAGGGTCGAGGACGCAACGACGAGGCCTGAGAAGATCCGCCGGCCGAGGCGATCGGCAGCGGCGGGGAACGCGGGGTCGGGCGTCTTCACCTGGAGCCGTCCGAGCCGGAGATCCTCGAGGACCTCGCGCGCCTGGAGCGGCACGTCGTAGCCGGCGCGGGAGAGCTGCTCGACGCCTCGGATCAGCTCGTTGCCAATCCGCGCTGGCGAGTAGCGCTGCTTGAGCAGCTTGACGAAGTAGGGCTGCGCCTCGCCGAAGACATCGAGCTCGGGATCGAGCTGCTTGCCGATCCCTTCGATCGTCATCAGGGCCTTGCCGACCATCATGAAGTCGGTCGGGATCTCGAGGCCGTACTTCATCGCGCCCTGCACGAGGTCGCGGATCATCGCGGAGAGATCGATCTCCTTGAGCGGCTTGCCGAGGTACTTCTCGGCGAGCGTCGCGACCTCGGCGCGGAACTCGCGCATGTCGACCTTCTTCGTCGGACGCCCGATCGCGTAGAGCGCGTCGGCGACGCCGTAGGCGTCCTTACGCACGGCGGCGACCATCAGATCGATGGTGCGGTCGCGAAGCTCGGGCGAGAGGCGCCCGACCATCCCGAGATCGATGAGGCCGATGACCGGCGGCACGTCGCCGGTGCCGCCCATGATGATGATGTTGCCGGGGTGAGGATCGGCGTGGAAGAAGCCGTCCTCGAAGATCATCTTGATGACGACGCCGACGGCGTTCTTCGCGATCTGGGAGCCGTCGATCCCGGCGGCTGCGACCTTGTCGACCTTGATGCCGTCGAAGAACTCGAGCGCGAGCACCTGCTTGCTCGACGCCTGCTTGTAGACCTTCGGGAAGCGGGCGAGCTCGCCCTGCGGTGTTCCCTCGAAGTTCTTGGTGAAGCGCTCGCTGTTCTCGCCCTCGATCGTGAAGTTGAGCTCGGCGGTGATCGAGCGGTCGAACTGCTGCACGAGGCCGATCGGCGAGTAGATGCGCGTCTCCGGGATCGCGCGCTCGATCGCTGCTGCCATGATGTGCAGGAGCTCGAGATCGCGCTGCACGGTGACGCCCACGTTCGGGCGCTGCACCTTCACCACCACCGGTTCCTCGCCTTCCGGCGTCGCGAGGACCGCGCGGTGCACCTGGCCGATCGAGGCGGTGGCGAGCGGCTTCTCGTCGAAGGACACGAAGACCTGGTCGAGCGACGCGCCGAGGCTCGACTCGACCACCTGCTTGATCTCCTCGAACGGGACCGGCGGGACGTCGTCCTGCAGCTTCTTGAGCTCCGCGATCAGGTCGGGCGGAAGGAGATCGTTCCGCGTGGACATGATCTGCCCGAGCTTGATGAAGGACGGACCGAGATCCTGGATGACGAGCCTGATGCGCTCCGCGGTCGACGTCCGGGTCCGCTCCTCCTCTCCTCTCGCGAGCTCGTCACTCGAGAGCTCGATCGCGTCGGACGGTGCGTAGCTCGCGCCGCTCGGGGGCGGCTCGCTCCTGCCGGTACTGGGGACCTTCTTGGGCTTCCGGCCGAAGCCGGCGCGGGCAACGACCTCGCCGAACCCATGCCTGACGAGCACGCTCGTGATCTCGCGGAGGCGTCCGAGATCGCGTACGGCCGAGACGACGGAAATCACCCGAGCACCGTATCACGCTGCATGGATCCGATCCCTCCGAGGTCGACCGCTCGTCACGCCACCCCTGACGACCGCGTGGGTCGACAGCGGCCATGTTATGAACGAAGCGGCGTGCGCTTCCCTGCGTCGGTGCTCCTCGTCGGGCTTCTTGCTGCGTGCCGGTCGCCAGCGCCTGCCGGGTCGACCGCCCCTGACGCGTCCGCTTCCGCCGGGCCGATCACGAGCTGTGCTCACCCGACGGTCATTCGCCCGCGAATCTTCGGCCGCTTCACGGGGGATTCGACGTCGGGGCTGGCAGGAACGCAGCTGGTGATCGGGGTCGAAAGCACGATCCCGGTCGTCGGCGTCGCCGCGAACCTGATGCTCGCCGAGCCACGCTTCGCCGCGGAGTACGCGCCTTCGGATCTCTGCTCGGACGACGGCTCTACGGCGGACCGCATCGCCGTCCGCTGCATCACCGAGCCGTCGGCGAAGACGAGTCGGGTCGTGATCGAACGAGAGGGCACCAGCCTCGCCGTGACGCAAGATGGGGTGCGCCAGCGTTGGGCCCCTCCCGCCCCGTACGGAGCGGATGGGTGCTTCGAGCTCCATGGCCTCGACACCAAGCAAGACCTCGAGCCGCTCCGCAAGACGTGGATGCTCGACGAGCCGAAGTGCCGACGCAGCTCGTCGAGGGCACCGGTGAAGATCACCCTGAAGCTCGCGCCGCCGGCGGTCCCGATGCCCTGCGGGCCGGGCTTTAATGAGCAAGCGAGCGCGCAAGTGACGCTGCTCGGCGCCGGAAAGCCGCGCGACCTCGGCGCACTGACGAACATGTGTGGCCCCTCGTGGTTCAGCCGTGCGCCGGACATGAACGGAATCACCGTCGCGGCGTCCGACATGGGATCGGTGCAACGCTTCGCATATCAGCTCGGCGATCGCGTCTACTACGTCACCGACGACGGCCACGTCCGCGCCGCCGACCTCCCTTGCGGCGCGCGCGCGAGGTTCGAGATCGCCACCGTCGGACGACTGCAAGTGCCGGAGCTACCCCACTGAGGCCACGTCGATCCGTTACCGCTCGACGGTCCTGGTCCCCAGCATGAGCGTGACGGACGAGGGGCTCCGTCCCGAGCGAGCGAGCGCACGCCGCCCGCATCCGCATGCACACAGCATCGATGCGGGCGACGTTCGTCTCGTCGAGAGAGCGGGTCGAGACCTCGTGGGTCATGTTCCGAGCATCGCTCCGACGAGAAGCACCGGAGTCGTGCCGATTCGGTCACGGAATCATGCGCGAGGAAGGACCTCGAGGTCGACGAGGATGCGCCTCAGCTCGTCCACCTTCTCTCGATCGAGCGGCAGGAGCGGCGCCCGGAGAGGACCGACGCGGGTGCCCATGAGCTCCAGTGCGGCGGAGATGGATCGTGGCAGCCCGTGCGCCACGATGAACTGAAGGAACGGCAGCTGGCGATAGAAGGACTTCCGCGCCGACTTCAGGTCTCCCCGCTCGACCGCATCGAAGAGCTCGATGTTCAGCTTCGGAATCACTTGGGCCGCGGCCGTGCACCAGCCCCGCGCGCCCGCCATGAACGCCGCGAGCGCGAGGGGATTGCTGCCGTTGTAGAAGGCGACGTCCTCGCCGCAGAGCTGGACGAAGCGCTGCATGCGGTTCACGTCGCCCGTGCTCTCCTTGACCATCGTGATGTTCGGGATCTGGAGCAGCTTCGCGATCAGGTCGGGGCTCAGATCGATGCCGGCAGTCGCGGGGTTGTTGTAGACGACGATCGGAATCGAGATCGCCTTCGCGACCGCGTCGAAGTGCCCGAAAACCTCCTTCTCCGTGAGCTTCCAGTAGCTCATCGGGATGATCATCACGGAGCTCGCACCGAGCTTCTCGGCATGCCGCGCGAAGTACGCGGTGCGTTCGGTGGTGAGGCTCGAGACTCCGACCAGGGTCGGCACTCGACCGGCCACGCGCTCGAGGACCGTCTCGGCGACGGCCTCTCGCTCGCTGTCGGTGAGGTACGGCATCACCCCCGCGCTGCCGAGGGGAGCGATCGCGTGAACGCCCGCCTTCACCATCCCTTCGACGATGTCGCCGAGCAGTCGATCATCGACGCTTCCGCGATCGGTGAACGGCGTGATCGGATACCCGACGATGCCGCGGAGCGGCCGGTTCACCGCGCACCTCCGTCGACTTCGTGGTTCCTGTCGAAGAGCTGGTCGCCCCGATCGGGCACCTCCTCGCGGAGCGCGACGCCGCCCATGTTCTGCAGCATCGGCGCGTTCTCGCACGCGAGGTAGCGCGCTCGCCCCTTGCCGGTGTTGACGTGATTGTGCCACGCCCAGACGGGAACGTAGATCGCGTCACCCTGCTTCCAGTCGACGCGCTTGCCGCCGACGTACGAGTACCCCTCGCCTTCCAGCACGTAGAGGACCGTCTCGTACGTGTGGCGGTGACGGTTCGAGGACTGTCCCGGATTGAGCCAGCCGATCGTCATGCTGATCGCGTGGGAAGGCAGGTCGACGAAGAAGACGGGGTGCTTGCGCGCCTTGGAGTAATCGCTGTGCTCGCCGGCGCTCTCCACGGCGCGGTGGGCCAGCTTCTCCGGCATCACGACCCTCGGTCGCGGCGGCGTCTTGTCGAAGTCAGCAGAATGGAACTTGGTCTGGGTCGGAGCAGTCATCGAGGTCTCTCCTTGCTGAGCGCAACGGGCTTGCGCGAAGGAATGGGTAACGCGAGACTGGACCCATTGGAGGCTCCAGATTCGAGATGGCAATGGGTCCAGATGCCCGACCGTGGCGGTTCGACTTCGCGGTGGCTGACGACGCAGGCGGAACGCCGCGCCACGTGCAGCTCGCGCGAGCGCTCGTCCGGGAGATCCAGCGTGGACGACTCGCTCCTGGGGCACGGCTCCCCGGAAGCCGCACCCTCGCAGCGTCGCTGAAGCTGAATCGGAAGGTGGTCGTCGCGGCGCTCGACGAGCTCGTTGCTCAGGGCTGGCTCGAGGCTCTTCCGGCGCGCGGCACACAGGTGGCGCAGTCGCTGCCCGCGATGCCGGTCGCCGACGCGCAGCCCGTCCGAGCGCGCGGCGCTCGCGGCAGCACGACGAACGCCGTCCGATTCACGCTCAACGACGGGATCCCCGACGCCCGGTTGGCGCCCCTCGACGTGATCGCCAGAGCGCAGCGTCGAGCGCTGACCACGCTCGGACGCAGCGGGCTCGGCTACTCGGATCCGGCAGGAGACCCCGTCCTACGCGAGGTGCTCGCTCACTTCGTGAACCAAGCACGGGGTCTCGCGTGCAAGCCGGAGCACGTGCTCGTCACCCGCGGCAGTCAGATGGCGCTCAGCCTCCTCGCACTGACGCTCGTGGAGCGAGGCGACGTCGTGGCGGTCGAGAACCCCGGCTACGTCCCTGGATGGCGAGCCTTCGAGTTTGCCGGCGCCTCCATCCTCCACGTCCCCGTCGACGCGCAAGGTCTCGTCGTCGATGTGCTCGAAGCCAAGGCGAAGCGGCTCGCGGGCCGACTGAAGGCCGTGTACGTGACGCCCCATCACCAGTATCCGACGACCGTTCCGCTGTCTCCCGAGCGCCGCATGCAGCTGCGGGCGCTCGCCGAGAAGCTCGGCTTCACGATCATCGAGGACGACTACGACTACGAGTACCACTTCGACGGGACGCCGCTTCTGCCCCTCTCCGCCGCCGCCTCCTCGAGGCGAGGCACGGTGTACGTCGCGTCCCTCTCCAAGCTCATCGCTCCGGCCGTGCGCCTGGGGTACATCGTCGCCGACAGCGCGTTGACCGCGCGCGCGAGCGCCGTCCGCGAGATCCTGGATCGACAGGGCGACATCGTCCTCGAGCGCGCCATCGCCGAGCTGATCGAGGACGGAGAGCTGCAGCGCCACGCGCGTCGCGCGCGGCAGATCTATCGCGAGCGACGCGACGTCATGTTGACGCTGCTACGGAGCGACCCGCGGCTGCGATCGATGCTCGAAGTGAGGCCGCCGGCGGGCGGGCTCGCGTTCTGGCTCTCGGCGAGCGAGACGGTGGACATCCGCGCCTGGGCACAGGCTGCGGCCGCCCGTGGCGTCGGTCTCACTCCCGGCTCCGCTCACCTCGCGAGCGGGAACGTTCGGGCGTTCCGGGCGGGCTTCGCCTCCCTCACGCCGGACGAGCTCGCGGTCGTCGTGGACCTCTTGGGGGCAAGCCTCGAGGAGACGACGCCTACCGCCACGGACAGGAAGTCCAGCCACGCGCCATCGCGGCGATCGCGTAGGCTCGCGGGGTGATCCACTGGACCGCGGAGTCGCAGGCACTGGTGTACCCCACACGGGCCGAGCCGAACGCTTCCTACTTGCCGTCCGTGCTGAAGGCGGTGAGCTCTCGCAATCCCCTCACGTGGCCGTTCGATGTCGCGCAGGCCTGGACCGGAGCCCGCGCTTGGGATCACAGACGAGAGATCGAACGCGCGCAGAACGGGCTGGGCTCCGCGACGACGGAGCTGCGAGCGGTCATGGAGCGCGCGATCGCCGAGCGGCAACGAACGTCGCCGCCCGACGAAGCGCTCGACGTCGATGTCGAGGCCGCGACCGTGGCCCTCGATATCGCGCATACGTGGAGCATCGTCCCGTACTGGATCGCGAAGCAGGGCGTCCCGTTTGCCCTCGAGGCTCTCGTGCGCGCTCATGCCCTCGAGCCGAGCCACAACAAGCATGGCTACGGCAGTGGCAAGATCTGGCTCGAGGAGAGCTGGGATCACTCCGCCCGGCTCGACAGCGGAACCGGCTGGAACATCCTGCGCGGATGCCTCGCCGTCGCGGATGCGCCGCTCTACGACGAAGCCCGCCGTGTGGCGAATCGCCTTCGACCTTCACTCCCGCTCGGGATTCGATCGGCGGTTGCCTTCGCATTCCCCGACGAGCGTGCGTGGGTCGCGGAGGCCGCGCAAGCGGTGTTCGACGAGCCCCAGCGCTGGCACGGTGACATCCGACGCCTCGTAGCGACAGCCGATCTCGAGACGGCCGAACGGCTGGCGGACTCGATGGAGCTCTACTTCGACGAGACGTTCTTGTTCACCGTGCTCGCACGTCACGGCGCGGCAGGCGCACGGGTCATCGGAGCGGCGATGACTGCCGCACCGAACAACGACCTTCGGAAGCGGCATGCCAAGGTGCTCGTGAACGTCGCGGCGGAGAGTGCAGCCGCCATTCTCGCCGGTTGGCTCGAGAACAAGGCGGTCGCTCCGCTCGCGAGGAAGTACTTCGCCGCTCATCCCGAGCTTGCACGAGGTGCGCTCGAGAATTTGGCGAGCGGGGCCGGTTCGCTCGCGCGCATGGCGACGATCGAGCTCGAGACGCTGACCACGACGAGCTCGCCGAAGCGCGGGAAGGCGAAGCCCGACAAGTCGAAGCCGGAGAGCGCGAAGCAAAGGAAGGCGCCGGAGAAGCTCGACGAGGGCGCGCCCCCCACACGGCACTGCGAGTCGGCTCCGGTCGGACTACCCCCGGTGCTGGTCGCACCTCCGTGGCTCGCGGAGCGGCCGAAGCCGATCGTGATCGAAGGATTGAAGGCCCTTCCCTTCGAGCCACGCATTCTCTGGAGAGCGGGAGAGCTCGAGGCGCTGCAGAAGGACGCCGCCCAATGGGAGCAGGCACGCACGGCTCGCGAGGAATGGACGAACGCCAGCACCGACGAGCTGCTCGCGAAGTGGGTCGAACGCCAGAGCGGACTCCCCCTCTTCTGGATCGGGCGGATCACGGACACGCAGCTTGCGCTCGAGCTCTGGGACCGGCTTCCTCCCTCGAAGTGGTGGTCGGGCACCGACCGCGCGTACCCGACGATCCTCGCCCAGCACGGGCTCGCCGCGTTGCCGACGCTCCGGAAGTTCGCCGCGTCGCGCGCATCGGAGGCCGTTCATGGGCTCGCAAAGGTGCTCTCGCCCGAGACCGCCGAGGCGTTCGCGGACATCCGCATGCGTCTGACGTCCACGAGATCCGTAACGGATTCCTGGCTGGTGGAGCATGCCGAGGTCACCGCGATCGGACTCGTCCCGCTCGCGGTCGGCACACCCGGTCCGACGCGGACGGCAGCGGAGGCGGCGCTGCTCCTCCTCCGTCAGCGTGGGCGCGGCGAGCTCGTCGACGCGGTCGCGGCACGGTACGGCGCCGACGTCGCGCGTGCCGTTGCTGCAATCGACCCCTTGCTCCTGCTCCCGAAGAAGATGCCGAAGCTGCCGCCGTTCGCGAAGGCTTCCGCACTGCCACCGCTCGAGCTACGCGCGGGCGGGACCGTCCCGGAAGATGCGGCCGAGCATTTCCTCATGATGCTCGCGCTCAATGACACTGCGATGCCGTACGCAGGCCTCGCGCAAGTGCGAGAAGCGTGCACGCCGGCATCGCTGCGGGATTTCGCGTGGGCGCTCTTCGAACGCTGGCTCGCGGCAGGAGCCCCCCCGCTAGAGGTGTGGGCACTCCGAGCGCTGGGTGAGCTCGGCGACGACGAGATCGCGTCGCGCCTCGCCGCCAAGATCCGCGTGTGGCCAAAGGAGAGGGCGCTTGCACGAGCGAGCGTCGGGCTCGACGTCCTCGCACGGATTGGTTCCGACATCGCGCTGATGCACGTCGACCGCCTCGCTCAGGGCTTTCGGTTTGCGAGCGTGCGCGAGAAGGCGCAAGAGATCATCCAACGGATCGCGTCTCAGCGAGGTCTGTCGGCCGAGGAGCTGGAGGATCGCCTCACCCCGACGCTCGGGCTCGAGACTGACGGCTCGAAGGTGTTCGACTTCGGAGGGCGTTCGTTCCGCGTCGGCTTCGACGAGCATCTCCTGCCCGTCGTCCGCGCTGACGACGGACGTGTGCTGGCCGACCTTCCGAAGGCGACGAAGAGCGACGACACCGCGCAAGCGAAGGCGGCGCATGCCGCATGGAAGGCGCTGAAGAGCGACGCGAAGGCCGTCGCTGCGCGGCAGATCGCTCGGTTCGAGCAGGCGATGTGCAACGAGCGCGCGTGGCGTATGCCCGATTTCGATTGCTTCATCCGGAGCCATCCGCTCGTGGCGCATCTCGCGCGACGTCTCGTCTGGGCGATCGAGACGACCGAAGGGCAAGGCTCGCGCACGCTCGTCCGCATAGCCGAAGATGGAACGCTGGCCGACGCAGCCGACGTCGCGGTCGCCTCGTCGAACGACGCGCGCATCGGCATCGTCCACCCCCTTCGATTGAACGAAGCGGAGGTGTCCCGCTGGGGTCAGGTCCTCGCCGACTACGAGATCGTCCAGCCCTTCGACCAGCTCGCGCGTCGGACGTTCCCGCTCTCCGACGAGACGGGAGCGGGCGTGACACTCGAAGCGGGATACGTGCGCGGCCTGCGCGAGCGCGGATGGGCCGCCGACGGCGACTCATGGGTCAACGTGCTCACGAAATCGATCGCCGGAGGCGACCAGGCGCCGGGTGGAGTCGTGGTCGTGGGATTCGAGCCGGGCTATTCGGTCTCCGACGGGGTATCGAAGCCACAGGAGATCGTCTCGGTGTCGCTCCAGCTCGGCAAGGAGAACGCCGGTCTCTCGAAGCTCGGACCGATCGCCTACAGCGAGCTCCGGCGCGAGCTCGCCGGGTAGCGGGATCATCGAGCAAGCGAGCGCTTCGCCTCGACTGTCCACCAACGAACGAGCGCCGGCGCAAGGTACTCCTCGCGCCGGCGCCGTCTGAAGTCGCAGGGGTAGCCCCGAGCCGCGGTTCTCGTGAGGCCTTCGGCTCGACCGAAGCCTTCAGGCCTCGCCGGCGCGCTTGCCGAAGAGGGCCGGGTAGAGCCCGCCCGCGAGAGCAGCGCCGATGAAGGGCGCCACCCAGAACAGCCAGAGCTGCGACAAGGCGAAGCCACCGCAGAAGATCGCCGGCCCCGTGCTCCTCGCCGGGTTGACGGAGAGGTTCGTGACCGGAATGCCGATGAGGTGGATGAGGGTCAGGCACAGGCCGATGGCGATGGGCGCAAATCCCTTCGGGGCACGCTCGTCGGTCGCGCCGAGGATCACCATCAAGAAGAAGAACGTCAGCGCCACCTCGGCGACGAGCGCAGAGGTCATGCTGTAGCCACCCGGCGAGTGCTCGCCGAAGCCGTTGCTGGCGAAGCCCTGGTGCACGTCGAAGCCGCTCTTCCCGCTCGCGATCAGGTAGAGAACACCGGCGCCGATGATCGCGCCCACGACCTGCGATGCGATGTAGGCCCCGGCCTCCTTCGCAGGGAACCGCTTCGCCGTCACGAGGCCGAGCGTCACCGCCGGGTTCAGATGACAGCCCGAGATGTGCCCGATCGCGAAGGCCATCGTGAGCACGGTCAGACCGAACGCGAGTGACACACCGAGCAGACCGATGCCGACCTGCGGAAACGCTGCGGCCAGGACCGCGCTACCGCATCCACCAAACACCAACCAGGACGTGCCGAGGACCTCGGCTCCACAACGACGCGCAAGCGACATGAGTGCTCCTCACAATCAACAAGGAAAAAAAACTTCGGACGGAACGACGACCCCGTCGGCCTCGCGCCGCTTCCCGCGTCGCGGTCAAGCAGCCACCGCGCCAGCGGAAACCTGCACGAGATACGAGCCGTTTTGGCCCTGCTGGTGCTGCGCGCGCGCAGCAACCTGTCGCGCCCGAGTTACATGACGCAAGGCGAAAAAGACGGCATCGGCGGTGCCAAACATTCGCAAACTTTCGAAAATGTCACCACCCACCACGAGCTTGTGGCATCGAATCGGTGGGAGATGGTGGACAATCGCGCTCCGGCAAACGACGACGTGAAGCGCGCGCTCGGAATCGGACGGACGCGCGGGAAGCGGCTCAAGAAGTGGATCACCCTGGGCGTCGTCCTCGTCCTCGCGGCGGGCGTCGTGCTCGTCGCGGTGCGTCGACGGGCGCAGTCCAGCGTCCCGAAGTTCGTCACCGAGCCGGTGCAGAAGGTGGACATTCGAGTGACCGTCTCGGCGACGGGCAAGCTCCAGGGCCTCAACACCGTCGAGGTCGGAGCCGAGGTCACGGGCAAGGTCCTCACGGTCCACGTCGACGACAACGACCGGGTCACCGCCGGTCAGGTCCTCGCAGAGCTCGATCCGGAGCAGCTCCGCGCCGCCGTGGACGAGGCGAGCGCTCAGGTGCTCTCCGCGGATGCGAACATCCGCACCGCGGAGGCCACCCTGCTCGAGACGAAGCAGGCGCGCGTGCGTGCCGAAGAGCAAGCGAAGCAGGGGCTCATCGCACAGAAAGATCTCGAGGCAGCGCAGGCGGCGGCCGCGCGCGCAGAGGCGGCGGTCTCCACGGCGAGGGCCAACGCGGTGGTCGCGCGGGCATCGCTCAAGTCCGCCCAGTCGCGGCTCGGGAAGACCAAGATCGTGGCGCCGAGCGACGGCATCGTCCTCGCGCGCGCCGTGGAACCCGGGCAGACCGTCACCGCCGGGTTCCAGACGCCGGTCCTCTTTCGACTTGCCGAGGACCTCACGAAGCTCTCGCTCCGTGTCGACGTCGACGAGGCCGACGTGGGACGCGTGAAGCAAGGCAGCGACGCGAGCTTCACCGTCGACGCCTATCCCTCACGGACCTTCCCCTCCAAGGTCGTCTCGCTCCGCAACGAGCCGAAGACGTCGCAGAGCGTCGTCTCCTACGAGGCCGTGCTCACCGTGGACAACGCGGAGCTCTTGCTCCGGCCCGGGATGACCGCAACGGCGACGATCGTCAGCGAGACGGTCAAGGATGCAGTCGCGGTACCGAACGGCGCCCTTCGTTTCTCGCCCCCGCCCGTCCCCGGTCAGCCGCCCGCCCCCGCGCCTCGAGCCGGCGAAAAGCGCGTCTACGTGCTGCGCGGAGCGACGCCGACTCCCCTCTCTCTCAAGACCGGCGCGACCGACGGGACGGTCACGCAGATCTTCTCGACCGAGCTCGCCCCCGGGGCGGAGGTCATCATCGATGCAGTCGCCGCCCAGTGAAGCCGATTCGCTCATCGAGCTGAGAGACGTCACCAAGATCTACGGACACGGCGACGCCGAGGTCCGGGCGCTCGGCGGCGTGAGCCTCCGCATCGCACGCGGCGAGTTCGTCGCGATCATCGGAGCGAGCGGCTCGGGCAAGTCGACCTGCATGAACGTGATCGGCTGCCTCGACCGCCCGACCGGAGGCTCGTACCAGTTCCGAGGCGTCGAGGTCGCGGAGCTCGATCTCGATCAGCTCGCGCTCCTGCGCCGGCACTACATCGGGTTCGTCTTCCAGGGATTCAACCTGCTCGCGAGGACGACGGCGCTCGAGAACGTCGAGCTCCCCCTCGTGTACAAGCGCGTACCTGCCGCCGAGCGGCGCGAGCGCGCCCTCGAGGCGCTCCGCGCCGTCGGCCTCGATGGGCGCGAGCACCATGCGCCGAGCGAGCTCTCCGGCGGGCAACAGCAGCGCGTGGCGATCGCGCGCGCGATCGTGAGCGATCCTTCGATCGTCCTGGCAGACGAGCCGACGGGCAACCTCGACACCGCGCGCAAAGCGGAGATCATGCGCCTGCTCATCGACCTGAATCGAAGCCGCGGGATCACCGTCGTGATGGTCACCCACGAGCCGGACATCGCACGCTGGGCGCGAAGGATCATCGAGTTCCGTGACGGCCTCGTCCTGCGGGACGAGACGAACGAGGCGACGGAGGCCTGAGATGTGGATCGCGACGATCTTCATGGCGCTCCGCGAGCTGCGTCGCAACGTCATGCGCTCGGCCCTCACGACGTTGGGGATCGTGATCGGCGTGGCGTCGGTGATCGCGATGGTCACCCTCGGTCGCTCGGCCACCGCTCGCGTCACCCAGGACATCGCGAGCCTCGGCCAGAACATGCTCATGGTCTTCCCCGGCTCGGATCGACGCGGGCCGGTGAGCGTGGCCGCGACGCCATTCCGAATGGACGACGTGCGGGCGATCGAAAAAGAGGTAGGGGACCTCGCGACGGTGGCGCCCACATCGAGCAAGAGCGAGCTCATCGTCTACGGAAACGCGAACCACACCACCGCCGTCTACGGCGCGACGAACACGTTCTTCGTGGTGCGATCGCTGAAGATCCAGCGAGGCCGCGACTTCTCCGACGCGGAGCTCGCGGGCGGTAACCCCGCATGCGTGCTCGGCGAGACCGTCCGCAAGGAGCTCTTCGGGATGCAGGAAGCGCTCGACAGCTCGATCCGCGTCGGCGCCGTCGCATGCCGCGTCGTCGGCATCCTCGAGGCCAAGGGGCAGAACACCTTCGGACAGGATCAGGACGACTTCATCGTCATGCCGCTCACCACGCTGCAGAGGCGCCTCGCCGGCAACTCCGACATCGGCATGATGTACGTATCCGTCGCCGAGGAGAAGGCGATCGCGCGGACCAAGGCGCGCATCCAGAACCTGCTCCGCGACCGGCGACGCATCCAGCCCGGTCAAACGGACGACTTCAACGTCCAGGACACGAAGGAGATCGCGAAGACCGTGAGCAGCGTCACCGGTGTCCTCACCGCACTGCTCGGCGCCGTCGCCGCGGTCAGTCTGCTCGTCGGCGGAATCGGCATCATGAACATCATGCTCGTGGCGGTGACCGAGCGGACCCGAGAGATCGGGATCCGCCTCTCGATCGGCGCGCTCGCCAGCGAGGTGCTCATGCAGTTCCTGGTCGAGTCGATCATGCTTTGCACGCTCGGCGGAGTCATCGGCGTCTCGCTCGGCCTCCTCGGCTCCTACGGCGCGACCCGCGCCCTCTCGATGCCGTTCGAGGTCGACCCCGTGATCGTCCTCGTCGCATTCTTCTTCTCGGCCGCGATCGGCATCGCGTTCGGTTACCTGCCGGCCCGAAAAGCCGCGCGGCTCAACCCCATCGAGGCTCTTCGACATGAGTGACACGAGGCGGCGTCTGCTTGCGATTGCAGCAGCTCTACTCACGGCCGGGGTGTCCCCCGCGTGGGCTACCGAGACGGTGATCGACGACGCCACCGTCGTGCGCGTGGCGCTGGAGAAGAACCCCACACTGGCAGCATCCGTCACCGAGCTTCGCCGCGCAGACCTGCTCGAAGAGGCGGAAGCAGAGCGCTACCCGCTCACCCTGGTGCTCGACGGAAAGGCGACGCGAAACGCAGCCCCCAACCTGGGTCCCGGCCGCGTGAACTTTCCGACCTCGACGCTCTACACCGCCGGCGGCGAGCTCCGGAAGAAGCTGCCGTGGGGCACCGATCTCACGCTCCGCCTCGAGGCCTTCCGCCAGGAGTCGATCTCGCTCTTCTCGTTCGCGCAGCCCGGCCAGTCGCCCCAGCAAGTCCTCTTCCGGCTCGGTCCCGGCTACGGCAGCTCGCTTCGCTTCGGAGTCACGCAGCCGCTGCTCCGAGGCGCGGGACGCAGCATCGTGGAGGCCCAGCTCGACCAGGCGCGCGCCGGGCGCACGAACGCGAAGCTCGCGCGTGACCGCACCGCGAGCCAGACGCTGGCCGATGCGCTCACCGCGTACTGGGAGCTCTACTACGCGAGCCGCGCCGTCGACATCCAGGAGCACACGCTCTCTCTCGCGCGCCAGCAGCGCGACGAGGCCGCCGCACGCGTGAAGACGGGTGGCCTGGCCCCGGTCGAGGTGCTCACGTTCGAGTCCCGGATCGCACAGCTCGAGGAGGATCTCGTCACGGCGCGCGCCGAGGAACGCCGGAAGTCGGCAGCGCTCGGAAGGGTCCTCGGCGATCCGACGCTCGAGCAGCGGCGCGCCGCCGAGCGCGAGCCTCCCCACCATCCCGAGCCCGGCGCAGACGCGCGGCGACACGCGCTGTCGGAGTCGCCGGAAATCGCCGAGCAGCGCAGCGCCGTCGAGCTCGCCGAGGTGACGGCGCGCAGCGCGTCGGACTCGCTCCGTTCGAGACTGGACCTCGACGGCTACGTCCAGGCGCACGGCCTCGGCTACGACGACGCGTCCGCGTTCGGACAGGTCGGGACGCTGCGCGCCCTCAGCGCGCAGGTCGGTCTCACGTACGAGGCTCCGCTCGACAACACGCGGCATCGGTCCGAGCGCGCCCGCGCCGAGCTCGCCGTGGTGACCGCGAAGCAGAAGCTCGACGCGACCACGCAGAAGGTCCTGGCCGATCTCGACGACGCCACGCAGCGCGACACATCGGCGCGACAGCGCATCGAGCTCGCCGATCGAACGCTGGAGCTCGCACGCCAGCAGCGCGATGCAGAGCAGGCGCGCTTCCGAACGGGAGCCGCGACGGCGCTGCAGGTGCGCGAGTCCGAGGATCAGGTCCGCAGCGCGGAGCTGCGTGCCGTCCGCGCGCGTGTCGATCTCGCCACCGCCCACGTCACCATCGCGCACCTCACCGGCAGTCTGGTCGCGGAGACGGCTCGCAGCACGAAACCATGACCAGCTCCGCAGCCGGCGCCCAGTCTCGGTGAGCCGGAGCCAGGGCCCGATCTCGGTGAGCAGAGAGCACCTCGATCATGACGACGGCAAGAGCCGAGTCATCGACCGGTGTGCATCATCCGCCATCGGGCGGACCGCCGGCATCTGGGCAGGGCGGATAGACCCCAGCACCTCCGCCCAGATAACTGCCGCTACAGCGCCACTCACGATCGGAACAGCGACAGACGAACTGCATGAGCGCACCCCGCGCAGAGCTGCTGTCAGATGGCGGCTGGCAAAAGAGCCTCACCGCCTTCATCGCACAGGGCTCTTCGGAATTGCAGCTTCCGGTCGGCAGCGCCGACACCGTTGGCGATGGACCGCCACCCGCCCCCCAGTACGCCAGAGACGTGTCGCCACACCTTGCAACGCATTCGCGTTCGGGAATCGACGCTGACTGGTCGAGTTGGGGAAACTCAGTGGCGGAGTCATAGGCTGGCCCATTCGAGCACGTCGACTTCACGCCCGGAGAGGCCGACAGCGTCGCCGACGGCGACGGCGACTCCTCCACGGAGTCGACCGACGAAGTCGAGCCACACGCCACGAGCCCCATGGGCGCAAACACGAGAATCGTCACGGACGATTTCAAACGAGATCGAAATCGCACAACGAGCTCACTGTTCCACTGCATGCCCATGATGACTCCATCGACCTAGAAGCTACGGAGCTGGTCGTCCGCCAGGCGTTTGCAACCACCGCGCCATCACCATCCCAGTTGCGCCGAGCCACGAGCTCCCGCAACGCCAACGCCAAAAGAAGCGTCATGAGGCGATCGTCGCAGCTCGACTAGGTCGTCACACCGTTGTGCCACTCTGGGTCGGGTTGCTGTCCTCCATGTTCGTGTTGCCATGGCCCGCGCGGGTCGGGGGCCAGATCGCGCCCCGGCTCGCTTCGATTCGTCGTAGTCTGGACGCTGCTGTCCATGCGCTCACTGCCGGCTCTCGGGCTCCTTCTCGCCACGACGTTCCTTTCTCCCATCGCCTCCGCCCTCATCACGCAGCCGAACGGGATCATCGTGCCCGTCGACTCGGGGAACGGGGAGATACAGCTCCACACATTCTTCCAGAATCGTAACGAGTCGATCGACTACCGGATCGATGCCAACCCGACGCCCGGCACGTTCTCTCCGGCGTGCGACTTCCGCGCGACGCTCGTCCTGCGTCAGGCAGGGGCCAGTTACGCCCTCGGTTGGTACAACGTGAACGGGACGCCACCAGCTGCAGGCGACATCCATCCCCTCATCCCAGCCGGTTCCCCCGTCGGCACCGTCGCGGAAGCGACGGTCATTCGCAACGATCCGGCGTGGCAGGGCGGTCTCGTCGGCTTCGCGCTGCTCGGCGACCAGACCCACTACAGCCAGCCGGCGCTCGGGCCGATTTGCACCGGCTGCAACCCGGCCGCTCCCTGGATCATGGCTGCCGCCTTCGTGTCGAAGAAGACCGCGAACGCGTATTACCTCGCCTTCGAAGACGGAACGGCCGGAGCGACCCCGAACAGCTTCAACAACGACGGCGACTACAACGACTACGTCCTCTACCTCGAAGGCGCCGTCTGCCCGGATGCCGGGCTTCGCTGCGATACGGGCAAGCCGGGCGTCTGCGCGCCGGGGATCACGGTCTGCAATCCGAACGGCGTCACCTGCCAGGCGCGGGTGGAAGCGACGAGCGAGCAGTGCAACGGTCTCGACGACGACTGCAACGGCCTCGTCGACGACGGCACCGCATTGTGCCCCGACGGCCAGGTCTGCCATCACGGCGCATGCGTGGCGCGCTGCACCGCTACGAGCTGCCCGTCAGGGAAAGCCTGCTCGGGCGGAGGAACGTGCGTCGAGAGCGCGTGCGCGACGAAGACGTGCTCGGCGAGCGAGGTCTGCACGAACGGCGCGTGCCGCGAGGCCTGCGCCGACGTCGTGTGCCCGGCCGGCCAGGTCTGCCAGGGCGACCGATGCGTGAATCCATGCGCAGGCGTCACGTGCGGAAGCGGCGAGCTCTGCGATCGCGGCGTGTGTCGCCGTCGCTGCGATTGCCTCCCGTGCGAGCCGGGTCTCTCGTGCAACGTCACGAGCGGTGCGTGCGTCGAGACTGGATGCGCGACCGTGAGCTGCGCCGCCGGCACGATCTGTCGAGCCGGCGCATGCGCCGACGCATGCACGGACGTGAAGTGCCCTCCGGATCAGATCTGCGCGGTGGGCCAATGCGTGGACCGCCCGAACGTGGAAGACGCCGGCGTCTCGAACGATGCGGGCACGAGCGACTCGGGCGCCGCCGACGCGGCCACGGGCGACGCGAGCGCAAGCTACCCGAGCGACGGCGGCGCCGATCCCCCGATCGATGAGGGAGGATGCACCTGCGGGACCCCCGGACGCTCCGCCTACGGCCCTGCCAGCGCTGCATGGGCCATCGCTGCGGCCACGATCGTCGCGCGATGGCGACGTCGAGCGCGTGTTCGAGGCTCGCGCTGACGAGCGCGAAGCTCATTCTGCTCCGCCGCAGAAGCGCGCGAGGCCAGAGACGACTGCGGCGAGCGGACATCCTGCGTGCCCACGCGGGGCACGTCCGTTGCTGCACGCGTGACGATGGCAAGGGGGAGCTCCGGACAGCGGGCGCGTTTGGCGAAAGGGGACGCCATCGAGCCACGTCCTCTTCGCGAGGAGCTCCGTCGACACGGACAGAGTCTGCGCGATACCTGCCCGCGGCAATCGCACGCATACTGGAGCCCGCCTCCCCGTCGGCACGATCCCGTCGACCTTCTCCGGCAGTCGAGCAAGGGGCGTATCCCCGAGCTGGTCCCGGTGCGCTACGGCCGCATGTTGAAATCTCCGCTCGCGTTCTACCGTGGCGCAGCGCTCAACATGGCCGCGGACCTCGCGTCGACTCCGACGACCGGCGTGCGCGTTCAGGCATGCGGCGACTGTCACCTGGCAAACTTCGGCGCGTTCGGCACGCCCGAGCGCCGCGTGATCGTGGACATCAACGATCTCGACGAGACATTGCCGGCACCGTGGGAGTGGGACGTCAAGCGACTCGCCACGAGCTTCGTTCTCGCTTGTCGGAACAACGGCCATGACCGACACGACACCCGCGACGCGGCGCTGACCTGCGTGCGCTCCTATCGCGAGCGAATGGCGGAGCTGGCCGAGCTACGCGTACTGGACGTCTGGTACGCCGATACCGACCTCGAACAGCTCATTCCCCAGGTCAGGGACTCGGAGCTGCGCCTGCGCCTGCGACGGCGGCTCGAAAAGGCCCGCGCGCGCAGCGTCCTCGTCGACGACTTTCCCCGTCTCGCGACGAGGACCAAGGGAGTGCCGTCGATCAAAGACGCGCCGCCGCTGATCTTCCACCCGCTCGGACGCCGACGCGATGCGGATGTCGCGATGCTCCAGCGAGCTTTCGCTTCCTACAGCCGAACACTTCCGGTGCACCGGCGTCGGCTCCTCGAGCGATTCCAGCTGGTCGACATCGCAGTCAAGGTCGTCGGGGTAGGCAGCGTCGGCACTCGTTGCTTCGTCATGCTGATGATGGCGGGGAAGAACGATCCGCTCTTTCTTCAGGTGAAGGAGGCACGACCGTCGGTGCTCGCCCCCTACGCGGGCAAGAGCCCATACGCCAACGAGGGTCAGCGCGTCGTGATCGGGCATCACCTCATGCAGGCAGCGAGCGACGTCTTCCTGGGATGGACATCCGGTGCGAATGGGCGCCAGTTCTATGTTCGCCAGCTCAAGGACATGAAGATCAAGCCGCTCGTGGAGCTCTTCACGCCGACCGTCATGCTTCAATACGCCGAGCTTTGCGGACGCATCCTCGCGCGCGCACACGCTCGGTCGGGCGAGCCCGCGTTGATCAGCGGGTACCTCGGTCGGAGCCACGCCTTCGACGAGGCCGTTGCGAGCTTCTCGCTCGCATATGCCGACGAGTCCGAGCGAGACTACGACGCGCTCGTCCGGGCGGTCCGACGCGGCAAGCTGGAAGCCATCCTCGACGCGTAGCGGACCGGCCGTCCGGAGAGAACAGACGGCGAATGGCCATGCCGTCCCCCTCCACCGACGACGGGGGCGCAAAGCGGGCAAAGAGCTTCAGGGGACGCAATCCAGACGCGAATGCGCTCCTCTCCGCCTCGTCTGACGATGCTAGGCTCGGCTGTGATGCAGATGCGTGGGTGGAGCAGGAGCGGTCTCGCCGTCTCGACGATGGCGGCTTGCGTGGCGATCGCAGTCGCGGGCATGGCCTGCTCCGAGCTCAAGGTCGCCGAAGATGGCGCGAACGATGGCGGGAGCGACGAGCCCGACGCCGAGGGCCAAGGCGAAGAGCGCGATGGCGGCTCCCGTCCGGCCCCCCAGGACGGCGGCGACGCGGGCGAACCGCCCTCCGACTTCGCGTGCACCGGCACCTGGGTCTCGACCTCCAAGCCGAAGCCGGAATGCGCGCCGCGTCAGGTGAGGCTCATCGACGACAACGTGACCGTCGACGCCACGGACATCTCCATCGCCCGGACTCCGGCTGGACGGATCGGCATCGTCTTCAACAACGAGCTGGGCGAGGAGGGCGAGATGCGCCTCTGGCATTTCGTGCCGAACAAGCCCTCGTTCGTCCCGGAGGTCGTGCTCGAGCCAGGCAGTCTCGGCTACCACCCGGGGTTCTCGACGCGCATCGCAGCGAGCGGCCCCGACGTCCTGCACATCCTCGCGCACAACGTCAACGATGCGAGCGGTGACGTCGTTCTCAGGCGGCTCGAGAACGGCAAGGTGCCGTTGACGCCCGAAGATCTCGTCGCGCCCGGAGTGAAGAGGCAAACGCAGCTCGGGCTCGCCGTCGACAGCGAGGGGACGGTCTACGCGTCCGCGTTGCTGCGCGGCACGACGTCCACGTCGACCGCGAAGCTCGCCGTGCGCCAGAAGGTCGCCGGCGGCTCGTTCACGCCGCTGCCCGACATCTCCACGAGCTTGCTGCCGCACCTCGCGCCGGGCACCGGAGCGGCATCGCTCGTGATCGGCCCCTCCGACCAGCTCCATCTCGTCTACCACTTCTGCAACCTGACCGCGTCCGAGCCGCCGTCGCGCTCGACGCCGCGCTACCACTTGCTCGCGGGCACCGGCTGGTCCGACCACAAGACGGTCGACAATCAAACCGTCGACGGTCTCTCGGGGTTCAGTCCGCGGCTGGTCCTGAGCGGCAATCGAAAGTACGCGGCCTACTTCTTCCACAAGGCCGGGCAGGTGGGCGTGCCGACGGCCGACCTGCGCTTGGCCACCTGGGTGCTCGACGCCGACCTCCCGAGCGTCGAGATCCTCGATCAGGGGATTCCCTCCGAGGATCCGATGTATCCGGCGTATCGCGTCGCCATGGCCGTCGACAAGTTCGGGCTGATCCACCTGGCGATCATCCGACCTTCGCCCGGGAACATCGGTACCCTCGAGTACCGACGTCAGATGCGCGACGCCTCGGGCAACGTGAAGTGGCTCAGCGACATCGTCGACGACAACGTGCTTGCCGGCAACGCGAACGGGCGAGTCGACATGATCGTCGACGACAAGGCACGGCCGCACATCGCGTACCTCTCCGGCGTCGACCTCAAGGTCCGATACGCGACGCGCTACGACCGCTGACGCGTTCGCGAGACACGTCCAAGTCCCCGCCCCCCTGGCGGTTCCTTCGACCTCCTTGCAAGGCCTCGTGACCATGTCATACCTCCGCATGCTTCCGCTCCGCGCTTCGTCGCTCCTCCTCGCGTCCGTCCTCTTCGGAGCGTCGCTCCCGGTCGTGAGCGGCTGCGGCGCCGAGCCGACGGACGAAGAGATCGGGGAGGACGAAGGCGAGCTCGGCTCGAGCCCGAAGTCGGCAGGCCTCGCGCCCGGCAGCCTCGAAGAGGAAGGCGTGCTCCTCCTGGTCAACGATCGGAGCGTCACCGTCGACCTCCTCCGAGCACGCACGAAGGTCACCGCGGCCGTCGCCAAGTCGATCGTGGCTTACCGGACCGACGCCGCGGGAGCTCCCCGTTGGTTCGGGACGATCGACCAGATCGACGCGCTGCCTTCAACCGGCAAGGTGACCTTCCAGCGCCTCATCGCCGACGCGAAGCAGAGCGGCTACGTCGAGGCCTCGGGCTTCGACGCGCCGACGCAGGCGCGCCTCGCGTATCCCGACAACCTCGGTCGTCCGCCGACGTCGGCGGACATCACCGTCGAGGCCGGGTTCGACGGCAAGTCGCCCTCCGAAGTCGGCACCATCGTTCGCGGACGGCTGACGAACACGGTCGACTCGAGCAACGAGCGATTCGTCACGCAGACCATCGCCGATACTCACAAGGCGTTCACGGTCGCCGTCGGCAACATGTTCGCGCAGGGCTCGCCGCACGTGAGGTTCGCCAGCGCGCTCGGCGCCGAGTCACTCACGATGCTCGGCACGATGTCGGCGCTGAAGCCGACGATCCTCGTCGCCGTGAAGGACGGCCGGACGACCTACTACGCGCGGGGCGCGAGCGGCACGTACGAGGCGATCGAGACGCCCCGGTATCCGATCATCATGCGCGCGCGCATCCAGCTCGGCACGGAGACGAAGCCGCAGGGCGTCCGCCTCTTCTACCCCGCCTGGTCGGCCAAGGTCCTCACGGGACCGACGACGACGATCTACGAGGGCGGCGACACCTGACGGCTTCGCTCGCCCCGGCGAGTAAGAGCGCTGAGGTGCTCTCAGCGCACGCGGACGACGGCGCCCTGCTCGCTCTTCGTCGGCAGCGCCGCCGTCCAGCCGGCGGGAAGGTGCGGCGACGTGAAGGCGAAGAGCCACCGCGCGTCGAGCGGGGCGAGGTTCACGCAGCCGTGGCTACGGACACGCCCGAAGTCGCGATGCCAGAACGCGGCGTGGAAGCCGATCGCCTTGTCGAAGAACTGGACCCACGGGACGTCCTCGATCGCGTAGTGCCGATCGACGTCGTCCTTGTCGAGGTTGTCCATCTTCGTCGTGAAGACCTTCACCCAGATCCGGAACGTCCCGGTGCGGGTGGCGAATTCGGAGCCCGGCGTGCCCTTCCCCGTCGAGACGAGCGTCGCGAACACGGGTCGTTTTCCGGAATACGCGACGACCGTCTGTGAAGCGAGGTCGACGTCGATCCAGCGCTCGCCGTCGGTGACGACCTCGGGCGGCGGCGCCGAGAGCCGAGGCCGCGCGAGATCTCGCGCGCGCATCCACGCCGCGGGCTCCGTGTCCGAGGACACACGGACCATCACGCCGCCCTTGCTCGCCTTCTCTTCGAAGACGCGCAGCTTCTCGAAGCGGACGCGGGTGCCGCTCGACTTGTCCGCCTTCTCGGACGCGAAGGTCTGCGCCTTGTCCGCTACGACCCACGCGATGTCGAGCGGCGGCTCGACGCTTCCCTGCCCCTGACCGAGCAGCTCGCCGTGGAACAGGTTCGGGCGCACCGGGACGAGCTCGCGCATGGCGACCCAGCGCCCCTTCTTCGTTCGCCCCCATCGCTCGCCGTGCGCGGTCTTCTCCTCGAGGATCGCGACGGCGAAGCCCGGCTCGAGATCCTGATCCGGCGCGTCGTCGAGCGCGCTCGCGAGGTTTGCGAATCCGTATGCACCGTCGCGGCCCGCGAAGAAGTAGCGGTACGGCAGCCCGTCGTCGGTCGTGGAGACGGGATCGATCGGCGGGAGCACCGTCCGGGCGCCGGGTCGCGAGGGACGCGCGTGATCCTCGTTCGCCGCGCCTTCGTTCCCGGACGTGACCCAGGGCCGGGTGCCAAGCAGCGGCGAGCTCGGTGCGTCCTCGCTGAAGTCCGCGACGTCGGAGCACATCCACGCGTGCGGGCCGACGTTGAGCCAGCGTCCCATGCAACCGCTCGCGCGGCGCGTGGCGAAGAGAGGAAGGCGCGCCCCCGGCTGCGCGCTCCCGCGCCGGAGCTCGAGCTTCCCCGGCTCGGCGTAGATCGCCGACTCCGGCCTGTTCGGCGTGACCGAGCGCGCCCAGATCGGGAGCGGTACGTCGCCCCGATCGGTCCACGGCGGGAGCGCGTCGCTCGCGAAGAGCGGCGTGACGAACATCGATCCGAGCGCCATCGCGGCGAGCGAGAGCGCCGCGGCTCCGATCCGATGACGACGCTTCCCGCGCGACCCGAGGCCCGACATCACTTCTCGTCGGCGGCGTGTTGCGGGAGACGAAGCGTGAAGGTCGCTCCCTTCGAGGTCGACTTCACGGTGATCGTGCCGCCATGCTCCTCGGCGATGCGCCTCGTGATCGCGAGCCCGAGCCCCGTGCCGCCCTTCTTGCCGCTCGTGACGAAGGACTGGAAGAGTCGGTGCTCGATCTCCTTCGGGATGCCGGGCCCGGTATCGGAGAACGTGATGACGATCGCGGCGTCGGCGTTGCGCGTCGCCTTCGCGCGGCTCACCTTGATCGTGAACTTGCCGCCCTTGTCGGCCATGGCCTCCGCGGCGTTGCGCGCGAGGTTGTGCACGATGCGGAGGATCTTGCCCTCGTCGAAGCGTGCGGTGCCCTTGTCCCGGAGGTCGATCACGAGCTCCACGCCGACGCGCGCGAGCTGCGTCTGGAGCTGCTCCTTCACGTCGCCGAAGAACTTCGAGAGGTAGACCTTGCGGACGAGCAGGTTGCGCTCGCCGCGCGCGAACTCGAGGATGTCGCGCTGCATCGCACCGATGTGATGGAACTGCTTCAGCGCGAGCTCCGCGTACTCCTCGCGGAGCTCCCGCTTGTCGGCAGCCTGCATCATCTGCACGTAGCCGCTGATCACCGTGAGCGGCGTCTTGATGTCGTGGATGACGCCGGAGAGAAGCCGACCGATCGACGTCAGCCGCTCCTCTCGCTCACGCGACTCGCGCGACATCTGAAGGCGGATCGCGGTCGAGGCGTTCGCCGCGATGAGGAGGAGGAGCGCGCGGTCCTCTTCGGTGAACTCCTCGTCGCGCATCGCGTTGCCGAGGCGGGGTGTCGAGCCGGGGAGCTTGCGCTTGTTGAACAGCGCGATCGCCCCCATCGCATCGCCGTCCTCGCCTTCGAGCGGCACCGCGATGCACGCCCGGGTGGGCTCGCCGAGGAGATCGTCGAGGTACGGGTCGTGGTTCGGATGCGAAGGAGCGTCGTTGGTGAAGATGACCTCCGCACCTTCGATGGCGGCGCCGGTCAGCCCGCTCCCGGTCCTGACGGCGTGGGGATGAAGCACGTCGCTCCCCTGGAACATCAGGTAGAGCTGGCCGTTCACGCCGCCGAAGCCCTTCATCGCGAAGGCGCCGGCATAGGCCTCGCTCGTCCGGAGCGCCTCGCTGAGGACGCCGGTGAAGAGCTCCTCGAGCGACGTCGCCCGGCCCATCGCGCTCTCGAGGTCGAACAGGAGCTTGAGATCGCGGACGCGATGCTCGAGCTGTTCCTTGATCTCGAGCAGCTCGGTGTTCTTCTGCGTGACGGAGAGGAAGAGACGCGAGTTGTCGATCGCGATCGCCGCCTGCGTGGAGAGCGCGGCGAGGATGATCGCGTCGTGATCGCTGAAGGGCCCGGTCTTCTTGTTGAGGACCTGGATGACGCCGATCGTCCGCCCGAGGTGGTTCTTCATCGGGACGGCGAGGACCGACCGCGTCCGGTAGCCCGAGGTGAGGTCGAGCTCGGCGTTGAAGCGCGGGTCGTTGTACGGGTCGTTGACGAGAAGCGTCTTGCTCGTCCGCGCGACGTGCCCGGCGATGCCCTGGCCCATCTTGAGGCGGATCTGGCGGACCTCGTCGCCCTGGACGATCCGCGACACGAGCTCGTTCGTCCGGTCGTCGAGGAGGTAGAGGGTGGCGCGGTCCGCCTCGACGGCGTCGTTGATCTTCTCGAGGATGAGCTCGAGGAGCTGCTCCAGATCGAGGGTGGTCCCGAGGGCAAGGCCGACCTCTCGGAGCGCGACGCCGATCCGACGCTCGCGGGCGAGCTCCTCGTCGAGGTCCTTCAGCTTCTGCTCGAGCATGCCGACGCGCACATCCCCCTCGCGGGGGCTGGACCGCCTCGGAGGCGGCCAAGCAGCCTCTCCGCTGGCAGGCGGGGTCGCGCGCGTCGATTTGAGAGCCACGTTCGAAGTCTAAACGGACTTTCCGCCGTTCGGACCCCTCTTCGAGCTTCGCGAGGTCGACATCCCCCTCGCCCTCCCGCCGAGCGGCACCCGGCGGCGGGCTTGCGGCGGGCGGGCGGCGGCTGGAGGGACGGCCGAGCGTTCTTCGCTTGCATTTTCTAAGCGGCCGGGATGCTCGGACAGTGCCGCAGCGCATCGGAAAAGTGCTATGCCGGGACCGCTTTATCTCTGCCCCACCGGAACCACGTCAGGGACCAGGTCGACCAGGCGATCCGATGCCCAGAACACTCATCGTCACCCCCACGTACAACGAGAAAGACAACCTGCCGCGCTTCATCGACGCGGTGCGTTCGGCGTGGTCCGACGCGGATCTCATGGTCGTCGACGACAACTCGCCCGACGGCACGGGCGCGATCGCGGACGCGATCGCGGCCAAGGACGACCACGTGAAGGTGATGCATCGGCCCGGCAAGCTCGGGCTCGGCACCGCCTACACGCAGGCCTTCAAGCAAGGTCTGGCCGAGGGCTACGACCGCTTCTTCGAGATGGACGCCGACCTCTCGCACGACGTGAAGTACCTGCCGGACTTCATCGCCGCGCTCGATGAGGGCGCCGACGTCGTCATCGGCTCGCGCAACATCCCCGGCGGCGGCGTCGAGGGCTGGGGTCTCGGGCGGCACTTCATCTCGAAGGGCGGCTCGCTCTACTCCAGGACGATCCTCGGCCTCGGCGTGAAGGACCTCACGAGCGGCTACAAGGCGTTCACGAAGCGCGCCCTCGAGGCGATCGACATCGATTCGGTCCACTCGAACGGCTACTCGTTCCAGATCGAGATGACCTACCGTGCGCTCCGCAAGGGGATGCGCGTGAAGGAGGTCCCGATCGTGTTCGTCGATCGGACCGCCGGGCGCTCGAAGATGAGCCGCCGGATCTTCGTCGAGGCGATCGGCGTCGTCTGGAAGCTCCGCGCCGAAGCGCTCGTCGGCAAGATCTGACGCTCGCGCGAGCCGCACGAACGACGCGAAGCCGTCGACCTGCTGGGCTCAGGTCGACGGCGGGTCGCTCGGCCCGTCGTCCTCGATCGCGGGCGACGGCTCGACCTCCGGCAACACGCCCGGCGGCTCCAGCGACGACGGCATCGACGTGCTCGCGCTTGCGGGCTCGGCGTTCGCGACGTCGACCGATCCCGACGGCTGCGGATCGCGCTGCGCCGAGGGCTCGGTGGGTCGAAGCACCGGGGTGAGCGGAAGGTCCGAAGAGGCGCCGCGCTTTCGACGCGCGAGGACCCACGCGACGACGGCGCCCGCCGCGGCGACGGGCGCGACGACGAGGGACCAGCCGCTCCCATCCGCCGAGGGTCGTCCGGAGCCCACCGACGGCGCGGACGCTGCCCCGGCATCGAGCTCGACCGCAGCCGGCGGAGGAGAAGGAATGCTCGAGCCCGCAAGGCCGACGGGCGCGGCGAGCGCGAAGTCGTTCGTCGGCATCGCCGCTGCGCCCGGTGCGAGGGCATCGTCGTCATCGACCGCGACGCGGAACCCGTTGTCGGCGTTGCGGCTGCCGGGAGGATTGCGATGGCGAGCCGCGCTGCGTCCCCGCTTCGGGTCGCGGAGCCAGGAGCCGCCGCGCAGCACGCGCCGCTCGGGCTCGGTCCCGACGCGCGTGGTGTTCTCGGGATCGATCGTGTCGCTCTCCGAGTACGGCGCGTAGATGTCACGGCACCACTCGAAGACGTTGCCGCTCATGTCGAAGAGCCCGAACGCGTTCGGCCGCTTCTGAGCGACCGGATGGGTCGTGCTGGTCGCGTTCGGCTTGAACCAACCGAGCGCGAGCGCCTCGTCCCCCGAGGTCGCCCCGTACCAGGGCGTCGTGGTCCCCGCGCGCGCGGCATACTCCCACTCTGCCTCGGTGGGCAGGCGCACCCGACGACCGGTCTTGCGCGAGGCCCACGCGACGAACGCGTTCGCGTCTCCGAACGTGACGAGCACCACCGGATCGTCGTCCCTCTGCGGAAAGCCGGGACTGCGCCAGGTGAAGTCCTTTTTCTGGACGAGGGCCTTGCCGTCCCATCCGAAGCCGCCGTTCTGTCCCTTCTCCGCCTCGGTGACGAACCGCGTCTCGGTGACGAAGCGCGAGAACTGCGCACGCGTGACGGGCACCTTCCCGAGCCAGAACGAGCGCGAGATGGTGACGTTGCGCGGAGTCTCGTTCGACTCGCGTCCCGGCTCCGTGGTGGGAGATCCCTGACTGAAGGTCCCGTTCGGGATGCGTCGGAGATCGAGCAAGCCCCCGCCGAGATCGAGCGCGAGATCGTCCTCCGGGGCGGCGCGAGCAACGGCCGGCGAGACGACGACGAGAAGGCCGAGGCAAGCACCGACACACCGTCCAACCGTCCGCCGGCTTCGACACACGGCTCGTCGTTCACGACGCGGCATGACGTCTTCTATAGCAGCGAACGCCGCGGCCCGAGCCAGCACGGCGGACTATTGGCCCCCTACGGAAGCGGTCTATGCTGCGCTCATGAGCAAGGGCAAGAAACTCTCTCTCGAGGAACACGCCGACAAGATCCGCGAAGAGCTCAAGGTCCCGCGTCAGGACGAGCTGTTCAAGGTGGCGATCGAGGCGGGCTACCTCACGGCACGCGCCGACGGCGGTGTCGACGACACCGAGCTCGAAGTGCTCGTGAAGGCGGTCGAGCTCCTGAGCCAGGGGCTCGTGCTCGAGTGGGAGACGGAGAGCCTCCTCGACGAGTGCAAGAAGCTCGCTGACGACGAGGGCCTCGACGGACGCGCGGCGAAGGTCGGCTCCGCGCTCAAGGAGCTCGGTCAGGCCGAGGCGGGTCTCTTCGTCGCGGCGCTCGTCGCACGCGCGACGAAGGGCGTCGAGAAGTCGGAGGCGGAGCTGCTCAAGGCGATCGGCAAGAGCGCCGGCATCGGGAACGACAAGATCCGCGACATCGTGAAGCGCGCGACCTCGCTCACGGGAGAGTGACGGCGGAACGAAGCATCGCCTCTCGCCACGAGCATGAAGCGCGTGAGCGCGGTCGCATGCGCGAAGCGCGAAGGGGGCGCCCGGTCGATGCGCTCCGAGCTACCTCGGCTCCCTCTTCTCCGGAGCCCGCTTCTTCGCGGGCTCCTTGCCCTTCGCCTTCTTCCCTTCCTCTCTCTTGGGAAGCTCGGTGTGACCGCTCCCTCGTGAGGCCTCGAGGATGATCTCGACGCGCCGGTTGTTGGCGCGTCCCTCCGGGGTCGTGTTCTCCGCGACGGGCAGCGTCTCGCCCATGCCTTCGCTGCGAATGCGATCGTCGTCGATCCCTTCGCGGACGAGATAGAGCCGCACGGCGTTCGCGCGCGCATCGCTGAGCCGCTCGTTCGACTCGGGGCTGCCCTGGGTGTCGGTATGCCCGACGACGAGCAGGGACCGCTTGTCGTCCTTGAGCGCGCGGGCGACCTCCGAGAGGCGCTCCTTCGCGGAGGGAAGCAGCTCGCTCTTCCCACTCGGGAAGAGGACGCTCCCCGAGATCGTGAGGATGAGGCCCTTGTCGGACTTCCGTGCGTGGACGCCCTCGATCTCCTTGACCTTCGCCTCGGCTGCCTCGCGTGCCTGGCGCTGCGCCTCCGCCTCCGCCTGCGCGATCGAGAGCGCCCCCTTCGCGCGCTCGAGCTGCTCGCGAGAGGCGGCAACCTGCATGTCGCGGAAGCGCTGGAAGTCGACGACCGCGACGCGCTTCGCCTCGATGGCACGCGCCGTCTCGGCTTTCGCCTGCGCGGTGACCGCCTTGCGATGTGCGATGTAGGCGAGGTTCTTCGCCTTGTCGATCTCGCCGTCGCTGAAGGCACGCTCGGCATCGTCGAGCGCCTGCCGAGCCTCGAAGAGATCGCCGGGAGCCATCGGCGCCGCGGGGTTGGTCAGAGCTTGCTGATAGGCGACGCGCGCGTCGACGAGCTGATTGGGAGGACGAGTCGGACCGCACGCGCCGACGAGGGCGGCGATGGCGGCGATGGCTACGAGTGTCCGCTTCATGACCCGGATCCCCCCTGCTGGATGAGCGCCATCGCCTGCCGGATGGCTTCGATCGTTTGCTGCGCGTCGGCCTTGGCGGCCTGCACGTTGCCGAGGGCGAGCGCCGCCTCGGCATCGGCCTCGGCCCGCATGAGGACCCAGCGTGCATCCTTGTTCTCGCCCTCGATCAGGAGCCTCTTGCCGTAGGTCAGCTGCTCCTTCGCGAGCTGCAGGTGCGAAAGTGCCTTCGGATCGGTGACCGTCGCGGCCATCGCGTCGGCCTCTCGCACCCGCTGCTGGGCGCGGGTCAGCTTGTCGGCGGGGATCGGGGTCGTCGCACCGCAGCCGACGACCGCCAAAGCGGTGACCGCGATCATCATCGTCTTCATGCCGCAACCCTCCTCAGAACTGCCCGACCACACCGACGCCTGCAGATCCCTTGCCGGGAGAGCTCGCCGTGAGCTGCATCTTCACGCCGCCGGCCTGGATGGTGACGGCGGGGACATGCTCCGGGATGATCAAGGAGAGCGCGCCGATCACGAGGCCCGCGCCCTGCGCGACACCGCTGCCCGCGATGAGCGCGGTATGGAGCATCGTCTCCTTGGTGTTCGCGAGGTGCAGCCACGGACCGGCGACCGGGATGAGCAGAGACTGATCTCCGTACGAGTCATGGATGCGCCGCGTGAACGTGACGGCCGCCGTCGCTGCGTACGATCCGATGAGCGTCGCGCCGCCGGCGTAGAGGAGCGTGCGGTTCGGACGATGCGCTTGCCGGAGCGTGAGGGTCTCGCGTGCGGGCGGCGGCATGACCGGGAGCGGCGTGGCGGTCGCATCGGCAGACGAGAGCATGGTGATCGACGTCTGCGGGCTCGGCGCAGCGGCCTTTGCGCTCGCTTGCGGCGGAGCTTTCGCGGCGACATCCGACGCGAAAGATGCTCCGGCCGAAGTCGACGTCGGCCCCTCCTCTTGCGGCTCGTGGGCAAGGGCAACCGTGGTCACCGTGAGCGCGGCAAGTGTTGTGAGAGCGAGCGCTGCCTTCTTCATGGCGGTGTCTCCGGTAACCCTGGCCCCCGAGAAGAAGAGGGCCGACGCGACGAGCGGGTCGCGTTCAAGCGGGATGCCGTGACGACCATCGCGTCGCGTGGGGCCGCAGATCCTCCGATCACGGCCCTCGCTGGCGGGCGACACGCGTCGAGATCGCCCCGCTTCGCTCCGCATCAGTCGCCGGAGACGCGATTACGTCACGCCGAGGCGAGCGCGTCGGTGGCGGCGCCCGGGCGTTCGATACACGACCTTGGGTTCGCGCTCCCCCCGGCAGCGGTAGGCGACCGAGGCGCGCAGAGGCGGACGATGCCTGTGTCTCGTTGCCTTGCTCACGCTGCGCGGATCAGCTCGGAAGCCTCCTCACGGAGAGAGCTTCGTCGCCGCGAGATGCGGAAGGAGCAGGTCCATCTGGGGCCGATCTCGGCCGTTCGACGGATGAAGCGTGAACGGATAGTTGTCCCCCCACCACGGCCCGGCGGCCCACCAGACCCAACCGACGAGGACGTCGCTCGCCTCCATCATCGCCGTCAGCATGTCCGCCACCGCAGCGTTGCAGGTCGGGTTGTTTCCCCCCGCAAACTCGCCGATGAATCCCTTCTTCTTGTTGGCGCGGAGCCACGCGACGAAACCCGCGATGCGCTCCCGACCGATCGTCGAGCTGATGCACTTGTCGGAGCTGCCGCCCGAGTCCGAGTCGAGGTACTGGTGCGCCTCGAAGAAGATGTTGTCGATCGGGTCGACGATGTCGAGCATCGCCTTCGCGTTCGGCGTGCCGTAGTAGTTGTTGTTCCAGGCGTGCGCGCCGGTCCACCCGTTGCCGGGCACTTGAATGACGTTCGTCGCGCCGGCAACGCGGATGGCCGCGATGGCGGCATTGGCCGCCTCGACCCACTGCTCGGTGCGCATGGTGTGCGGCTCGTTGACGAGATTGAACATCACGCGCGCGTTCGCCTTGTAACGAAGCGCGAGGCGCCGCCAGAGATCGGCGAATACCGAGGACGGGACCTTCGACGAGCCGACGGTCTCACCGTAGTAGCGCGCGAAGTTGTGAGGATTGAGGATGACCGTCGCGCCCTTCCCGGTCGCATGGGTGACGAGGGCGTCGAGCTTCGAGAGGTAGGGCCCGGCGAGCTCTCCATTCGCGACGGGCTGGAGCCGCTCCCACATGAAGCCGATGCGGAACGTGTTCATCCCCTTCGACACGAAGTAGTCAACCTCGGAGGTCGTTGGCCACTTGTAGTCCCTGTCTTCCGTTCCCGGCTTTGCCGTGCCGAACTCGGCGCCCGCGAGATTCACGCCTCGATACGGCATCGGGATCGACGGAGCGGAAGGCGTGCTCGGGCCCGGCGGCTCCGGAGCCGGCGTGCCCGGATCCGGCGTTTCTGGAGCCGGCGTCTCCGCGGGATCCGAAGGCGCCTCAGCAGGCTTGTCCGCACCATTCGCGGGCGCACTGCCCGACGTTGTTTCGTCGCCGGAGCTGTCGCTCTCGTCGTTGGGTGGCGGCGCGCCCACGGGCGTCGACGGCCGAGCGTCGATGCCAACGTCCCCGATCGGGGCTCCACAGGCAACGACGAGACAAAGGACGGCAAACGCGCCAGGACGCGCGGAAACGACAGATCGGCAAAACGGCATCGGAGACGCCTCTCTAGTAACGGGTCGAATCACACGATGATGAAGGGGCGCGCTCACCCTTCTCGCGCCGCCTCGCAGCGCTCACCGCCAGGCAACAGTATTTGTGGAGACCGTCCTCACAAAGCGCGAGCAGGCAAATAGGGACGACCATGGAACACATGCCGGCGATGTGCATCACGTCTCGGAGCACGTTTCTCTTCGGGCTGCAGTGAGCCTCGACCGTACCGACCTGATCGAGCTGCTCCGCTCGTGATGTCGCCCGCGCAGTCGCTCGAGCTCGCGTCGAGGTGCGATGTTTCGACGACGTAGCGCTCAGCGCGGAGCGCATGGACACGTACAATGGAGGAATGCGAAAGCTCGCGACGTCGATGGTCACGGCGCTCCTCCTCGCTGCTTGCACGAAGGGCGCAGGGCGCGCGACGGCGGAGCCCCCGAGCCCGGCACCGGAGCCGACCTCGGTTCCGATCGGAGTGCTCGCCCCGAGCGTCGAGCCTGCCGAGAGCGCAGCGACCGGTGCGAGCACTTCGAGCGGCTCGAACGACGGCGAAAAGGCCGCGGCCGCGCCGGCGGAGGGCGAGTCCGGCCTAGGCCCTCGTGCTCCGGTGACTCCGCCGATCCCGTGCAGTCTCAAGGCGACGCTCCGCGCTCTTCCGACGTCGAACGGTCCGCGCTTCACGTTGACGCTGAAGAACGAAGGCTCGAAGCCGCTTCGTCTCGTCGTCCCAGGCGACGGGAGCGAGGTCGGATGGAGGCCTCCCGTCGTGACGTGGTCGGCGACCTTGAACGGCACGCCCGCAAAGCCGCTGGACGGCGCACGGTGCGGGATGACGAACCGGGTCGAGGCCAACGAGATCTTCACGCTCGCTGCCGGCGCATCGCGCGAGATCAAGGAATGGCTCCCCCCGCCCTCGTTCGCGCCGGGGGCGTACGACCTGCGGCTCACCTATCGCAACGATCCGGGGATCCAGACGCGCGGTGGAGAGACCGACGAGGTCAAGCGCCTCCTCGCGAGCAGCATGGCGTGCGAGGCGACGTCGAACGCCGTCCGCGTCACGCTGCAGTGATCGCAGGCTCGATCGCCCGCGCGTTCGTCAGAGATCGTCGGACGCCTCGGCCTCCGAAGCGGTCCTGGCCGCCCCGCCAGCGACCTCGCGTTTGAGGAGGAGGCGGCCGGCGAGAAGGCCGACCGTCATCGCCAGCGCCGAGGCGACGAGGATCGCCGCCTTCGCCTGCTCGAGCTTCGGTCCTGCCGGGAACGCGAGGCCGGCAACGAACAGCGCCATCGTGAAGCCGATGCCGGCGACGAGCCCGAGCACCAACAGCTCACGCCCCCCGATACCGCGCGGCAACGCCGCGATGCGCAGCCGGACGACCGCGAAGCACGCGGAGAGGATGCCGAGCGGCTTTCCGGCGACGAGCCCCACGACGATCCCGGCGCTAACGAGCGAAGGCGTCGCCGCGTTCCGATCGAGCGTCACCCCCGCGTTCGCGAGCGCGAAGATGGGCATGATCACGAACGCGACCCACGGGTGGAGCATCATCTGGAGTCGCGTCGCCGGGGGCAGCGCCTCCCGGCTCGCCAGATCGATGCGCGACGCCTCTGCCGCGAGTAGCGAAGGCGCGACGCCGCCAGGCTTCCCGTTCGTGAGCTCCTGCTCGACCGTCTCGGCAGAGCGACGCGCGAGCTCGACGAGCCCCGTCGGCCCGAGCCACGACCGAGCAGGTGTGAGGAGGCCCACGATGACGCCCGCGATCGTCGGATGCACCCCCGAGCGACAGACACCGAGCCAGACGATGAATCCCGGGATCACGTAGATCGACGGACGCCTGACACCGAGTCGCTGCAAAAGCAGGATCAAGGCGAGGCCGCCGCCGGCGATGGCGAACCCGGACATGTCGAGCGCGCCCGAGTAGAACGTCGCGATCACGACGATGCTCCCGATGTCGTCGATGATCGCGAGCGCGAGCAAGAGCACGCGAAGCGCGGGTGGCACGCGCTTGCCGAGAAGCGCGAGGAGGCCGACGGCGAAGGCGATGTCGGTCGCCATCGGAACACCCCATCCAGGCCGAGCCTCCGGCATGTGTCCCGCGATCGCCAGATAGAGGAGCGCCGGCGCCGCCATCCCGCCAATCGCCGCGGCGAGAGGAAGGACGGCGCGGCGAAGATTCGAGAGCTCACCTTCATGGATCTCTCGACGGATCTCGAGACCGACGACGAAGAAGAAGATCGTCATCAGCCCGTCGTTGATCCAGAAATGAAGCGAGTGCTCGACCTCGAGCGAGCCGAGCTTGAGACCGATCGGCAGCTCGAGGAGGTGATGGAACGCACCGGCCCAGGCCGAGTTCGCGATCACCATCGCCACCGCGGCCATGACGAGGAGCACGACGCCGCTCGAAGCCTCGACGTGGAGGAACGCCTCGATCGGCCTGACGAACCGCGTCGCCCACTTCCGCGCGGTCGTCGACGCGCCCGGCGGCGTGTGCAAGGGCGCTCGATCCCGACCGATGAGCTCCGTCGTCGAGCCAGCCGGCCCCTGCGAGGCCTCCACGTCTCCTGCCATGAACACTCCTCCGTGACGCTCCGTCACGTGAGGAGGATGGCGGCCCGACCAGCCTCGATGACCTGCCGCAGAAGACCTACGGCACCCACCGTTCGGATAGACGATCCGTGAACGTCGATCAAGCTCGTTGGAGCACGCCTGACGCGTGCCCCGCAGCTCGTCTCGGCACGACGAACGTAAAGGCAACGGCGCGAGCTCGTCGCGCATCCAAGCGTCGATCGGATCCGGCCAGCTCCGGGCGATGCGGGGCGCGGCTCTTCCATTCCGACGCGACCGCGTGCGGGGTCACGGCCAGGCCGTCCGCAGGAGCGTGTGCGCGCGATCGCACGCCCGGGGCAAGTTGCCTTCGTCGAGCTCGAGACGACACCGGGCGTTCGCCGGTCGCGCACGACGATCGCGCGGAGCGATCGCGCGGGCACGGCTCTGGCGTGTAGAGGGGCGTGCTCGCGCTGTTCGGGTCGGTGCTGTGTCTCGCGCTGAATGCGTTCTTCGTCGCGGCCGAGTTCGCGCTGGTGAAGGTTCGCGTGACGCAGCTCGACCGCGCGATCCGTCGCGGAGATCGACGAGCGAAGTCGGCCAAGGACGTCCTCCACCGCCTCGACCGCTACCTCTCCGTGACCCAGTTCGGGATCACGGTCGCGAGCCTCGGGCTGGGCTGGATCGGCGAGCCGGCCGTCACCGCCCTCGCCGATCACGTCGCGATGGCTATCCGAGGCGCCCCGCTCGGCCGTGGGGGCCACATCGCCGTCGACGTGTTCGGGCTCGGCCTCCTCACGTTCCTCCACCTGCTCGTCGGCGAGCTCGTACCGAAGTTCGTCGCGATCCAGTACCCGGTCGCCACCGTCCTCGTCTCGTCGCTGCCGCTCCGGCTCGTCAACAGCGTCTTCCGCCCGGTGCTCTGGGTGCTCGAGAAGGCGCAGCGCGCGGTCCTCCGTCTCCTCGGGATCAATCCGGACAACGTCAACGAGGGCACGCTCTCCGAGGACGAGCTCATCGGGCTCCTCGCCGCCGCCGCTACGCGTGATCCGAAGACGGAGGACAAGCGTCGCCTCGTCGAGCGGATGCTCCGTTTCGCAGAGCGCCCGGTGAGGCAGATGATGGTCCCTCGCGTCGACGTCGTCGCGATCCCGATCGACGCGACCGGAGACGAAGCCTACGCGCTGCTGCAGAAGCACCAGTTCTCGCGCGTTCTCCTCATCCGCGAGTCGCTCGACGACGTCGCCGGCTACCTCTACGCGAAGGACTTGTTCCTCGACCCACACGCGCGCGCGCGAACGTCGCTCCACGGCCTCGAGCGCCGCGTCTTCTTCTTTCCCCAGGGCCGTGACGGGCTCTCGACGCTCCGTGACATGCAGCGCGAGCAGACGCCATTCGCCGTCGTGGTCGACGAATACGGCGGCACGAGCGGGATCGTGACGCTCGAGGACCTCATGGAGGAGATCGTCGGCGAGATTCGTGACGAGCTCGACGTCGAGCCCGCGCGCGTGGCCCCGCTCCCCGGCGAGACGAACGCGTGGGACGTCGACGGCCGCGCGAACGTCGACGACCTCCGCGACGCGGGCGTCCCCGTCCCGGAGGAGTGGATGGGTGAGTCGATCGGCCGAATCGTGACGCAGCATCTCGGGCACCTCCCTCGCGCGGGCGACGTCGTGCGCCTGCCGGACGGCGTCGTCGCCGAGGTCGTGGCGACGAGCCGCCGCCGCATCGAGCGCCTCGAGATTCGCTTCGTCCCGGAGGACGCCGCGGCCGAGGCGTGAACCGCCGGATGCAAGCCCCGGCGTACCCCGAACGCGATGCCGTGGTAGGAGCCTCTGCCTCGGTCCGCACGCCGGTAGCTCAGCCGGATTGAGCGTGGGTCTTCGGATTGCGCCGCGCGGACCACGGCGTCGCGGTCTGCGCCGCGCGTCACCGGCTTCATCGGCGTGCATTTTTCGTGATCATCCCGTGACCCCTGTTCGATGACCATGGTGTGCTTGCGATCCGCACGCGAGTCCCGGCCCTGAGCGGCATCGTGGGCCCCGACGAACCTGCTGCGAAGAGTGGGTGCGCGCCGACGCTCGCGGCGCCGCAGCGCGCCCTCGAAGAGGTCAGCTCATCCGTATATCGGGTGCTCCGGCGGATGGGCGTCCCGGCGGACGAAGCCGACGACGCCCTCCAGAGCGTCCTCATGCAACTCTTTCGACACTGGGACCGGCTCGGCGCCCTGCCCTTCAACGAGCTCCGCGCCTACGCGTGCACGGTCGCGTCGGGCACGGCCGTGGACTTCGCGCGGCGCCGAAAGCTGACGAGCAACCTCCTCGTCCCTCTCGACGAGGAGCCGGCCCTTCCGAAGCTGGGCGCGGACGACGTCTTCGAGCAGAAGCGTGCGCTCGAGGTTCTCGACCAGGTCCTCGCCAAGCTCCCGGAGGAGCGACGCGTGGTGTTCGTCCTGTTCGAGCTCGAAGAGGTGAGCCTGCAGGAGATCGCCGATCGCCTCTCTGTCCCGCTCGGGACGGTCTCCTCGCGCCTACGCAAAGCACGCGAAGAGTTCGCGCGCATCGTCGAACGAATGAAGAAGAGCGGAACACTTCCGGAGGGCGGCTGATGAGCGACTCACGATCTCCGCGGCCCCTGCTCGACACGGACGGGCAGGACCCGCTCGCGCGCCAGCTCCTTCGCGCCGGACGCGCAGACGGTCTCGCCCCGCGACGCGCGGCATCGCTCGTCGCGGGCGCAATCGCCGCCGCCCGCGCAGACGAAGCGGCCGGAGCGACTGCGAACAGCGGCCCCCGAGTGGCGACACGAGCATCCTGGACGAAAGCCCTCGCAGCGCTCGTACCAGTGCTCGGCCTCGCCGCCGTCTCGTACTCGATCACGAGCCCCTCCGCGCCGCCGAACACGTCGAGCGATGCGCCCGCGCCGGTCTCACCCGCCGTGTCGGCCATGCCGGCCGATCCCGTCGCGGCGCCGCTGGCCCCACCCGAGGCAGCGGCCATCCCGAGCGGCCCTGTCGCAACGCCGCAAGCGCTCGTCGGCCCCGGCGATCTACCCGACGCAAAGGCTCGGCCTGCGACATCGATCGCGCGCCCGCCTTCGCCCAGCACCACCCAGCCGAGCCGCGCAGGCGAAGGGACGTTCGAAGCCGAGCTCGCCCTCCTCACGCAGGTGACGTCCGCGCTGGACGACAAGCGCCCTGCCCGTGCGCTCGCGCTGATCGACGAGCATGATCGTCGATTTCCGAACGGAGTCCTCGCTCCCGAGTTCGCGGGCGAACGCGTGCTGACCCTCGCCGCCCTCGGACATCACACCGAGGCCTGCGCGCAGGCGACGAAGTTCCTCGCGACATACCCCAAGTCTCCTTTCGTCCCCGAGGTTCGCTCCCTATGCGTCGACTCGACGTCAATTCGATAGCTGCGCTCACGGCCGCAGCGCTCTTCGTGAGCGTCGGGCTCGCGAGCTGCACTCAGACCGAAGCCGTCGTCTTGCGTGAAGCACCGACTCCTCCGGCGCCATTCACACCCGCGGACGCCTCCGCCGACGCTGCCCCGGTGCCCGCGGACGTCCTGATGTGCCCGGTGACGAGGTGCACGCTCCCGTCGGCGACGTGCCCTTCGTCGAGCTTCCCATGCGACGTCGATCTGATGAACGACGACGACAACTGCGGCGGATGCGGAATTCGTTGCGGCGGCACGAACGTCGGCAACAGCAAGTGGTCATGCGTCGAAGGCCAATGCGCGTTCAGCTGCGTCGCGGGCTTTCGGAATTGTGACGACAGCCCCGCCAACGGTTGCGAAGTCAATGCTCGCAGCGACAAGAGCAACTGCGGGGGATGCGGGCGTGTCTGCGCGGAAGGAGAGACCTGTTCGGACGGCGCGTGCATCAACACCTGCAAGCAGCAGGGTCTTCCTGACACTTGCGGCGGGAGGTGCACCAACCTGGAGATAGACGACCGCAACTGCGGGACTTGCGGCACTGAGTGCGATCCAGCGGGCCCCGGCTTGCCGGCACTTCCAGCCGACATGTACTACGGGTGCGGGAGCGGCAAGTGCAATGCGGCGAAGTGTTCCGACAGCGGCAAGAGCAATTGCAACCGCGATCTGAGCGACGGCTGTGAAGCCACGCTGAAGACGAATGATCATTGCACCTCCTGCAACGATGCATGCTCAACGGGAAAGAACTGCCTCCTCGACGTCCGCACATTTGCTTATCGTTGCCTTTGCGCTGACGGCGAGACGCTCTGCTCCGGCATCATCTGTAAAAATCTCGACGATGACCCGCTGAACTGCGGTGGATGCAACCACGTCTGCCCTGGGAACCATCGTCCGCACTTCGTGCCAACGTGCACGTTCGGTGTCTGCTCCGGAAGGTGCGAGGACGGCTACGCCGATTGCGACGGGGTCGGAGACAACGGATGCGAGGTCGATACACGCGTGGACAATCGCAACTGCGGTGCGTGCGGAAACGCGTGCGAGGCAAATCAAGTCTGCTCTGCGGGCAAGTGCCTCGTGGCGCCCTGCGATTCGGAAGGGCCGACGACCAAATGACGTCCCATGCTTTCCCTACGAACCGCCGTCCCAGGGGCGTCGCGATCGCGATCCTGGGGGGACCGCTCTCGGTCGCCCTGCTCGCGAGCTCCGCGTGTGCCGTCGCGGACGATCAGGGCGGCGACCTCGATCCCGATAGTGGTATCGTCGTTCCCGCTCCTGACACCGGCGACGAGGTATCGCTTGCCGACGCAGGCACCGACGCGCCTGAGACCGAGTCGCCGAACCTTCCGTGCGCTGTCGGAAATCTCTGCCGCGTCGAGACTCCCCTCACGCTCGGCTCGGTTGCTTCGCTGAGCGGGCGTTCGAAGGACGACGTCTGGGCGGGCGCGTCGCGCGGTGTCGTGATGCACTGGAACGGCCAGAAGTGGACGGCACTCGAATCCAACATCGACGAGACGCTGTCGAGCCTCTTCTTGACCGCGGAGGAGACCTGGGGCGTTGCAGGAGAGCTGCTCGTGCGGCGTGGCATCGAAGCAAGCAGCGTCCGCACGTTCCGCAACCCGGCAATCTTCTTGGGCGGGATGTCGGGCGTCGCCGTGCTCGGGAACGGTGATACCTACGCCAGCTTGTTGTCGCCGCCGTCGGTCCCGGGCTTCCCTCTGGCTCTCTTGCAGATCACGGACTTCGACAACGTAGGGATCGACGTCGCGCCAGCCCCGGTGCTGGAAGCCAGCGGTCAACCTCAATCGTTGGCCACTCGAGCGCTCTTCTTGGTGCCCGATCGTGTGCTCTGGCTCGTCGGTAGTTACGGGAGCGTCGCTCGGTATCCGGTATCGGCCGGTCTCGGAGACGGCGTCGTGATGCCCGTCGCATCTCAGGCCGATCTCTTCGGGGCATGGGGGCAAGACGATCATCTCTGGGCCGCGGGTAGTGGCGGCACGATTCTCCACTTCGACGGAACGGGTTGGACGATCGAAGATACCGGTACGAACGTGGCGCTCAACGCCATCTTCGGCTTCGGACTGAACGATATCTGGGCCGCCGGTGACGAGGGGACCGTCCTGCACTTCGACGGGCAGCGCTGGTCGCAGGTCGAAATCGGCGGATATCGGGGCCAGCTCAAGGCCATCTGGGGAGCGGCTCCCGACGACGTGTGGTTCGGCGGAGAGCGAGCCATGTTCCATTGGGGAGCACTTCCATGAGATACGCGACCTTCGCATGTGCAGGGCTGATCGCGCTCGTCGCCTGTGCGGCGGACGGGACGACCGACGCGCCGCCCACGAACACGGATAGCGGTGAGGGAAACGACGGCGGAGCGCCTATCTCGGACGGCGGACCGGGTGACGCCGACGCGCCGAACATCGGTCCGGACGCGGAGCGGCCGCTCGCGTGCAGCCCCACCGGCGTATGCGAGACGCGACTCCCGACTTCCGAGCTTGGCGAGCCGCTGTCGCTGCGCAGCGTCTGGGTCGTCGCCTCGAACGACGTGTGGAGCGTGAGCGCTCAAGGGCTCGTCTTGCACTACGACGGAACGAGCTGGTCGACGTCCCATCGGGCGAACCATCCGCTCTACGCCGTCTGGGGGACCGCGACCGACGTCTGGGCGGGCGGCGAGCGGGGCCTTCTGCTCCATCGGAGCGCCGGTGGAAAATGGACGCGTGTCGAGACGGGCCACGTGCAGCCGATCCGCGCCATCTACGGGACGAGCGCCGGCGACGTATGGTTCACCGGCCGTGCGGGTGCGGTCGACCATTTCGACGGGTCGAAGCTGACGACTCTCTCTCCCGGCATTCCGGAGCTTCGGATCACGACGGTCTTCGGGCGTCCCGGGTTCGGAACCTACGCCGCGGGGTACGTGGAACGGCCGGTGAATCTGGACGCGTATACGGCGGATCACGAGCCCTACGTCTTCGAGCTCTCTCCCACGACGGTCTCGACGTTCAATGCGTCACTGACGACAAGGCTCAGCTTCGTTCCGGTCTCCGGCGTCGCCACCGACCATCCCGACGAGGATCACCGGGTTCTCCTGCTCGGTTACCTGGATTGGTACTCGACGCTCGTTCCAAGCTACTCCATCGTTGGCAGAGACAGTGCGGCAGTTGTCAATCGGACGGGGGAGCCTAGCGTTACCGACCACGTCAATTTCGCTCCTCCTCCTCCCGCCTGCCCAGCGTGGGCCAGGGCATGGAACGACGTTCGTTATCTGAACCACTCCGCTGGTCTCCTGCGTTGGGATGGCACTTCCTTCACGAAGCAAGATATCGATATGGGCTACACCTTCGTTCCAAGGACGGTCTTCGGTGTCCACGGGAACTCGGCCGACATGTGGATCGTCGGTGAGGGGTTTGCACTGAAGGGAGCAACTCCGTGATTTCGAGAAACCCTTCGTTCCGTATCCTCGCGCCTCACGCATGGGGTCTACTCGGCGTTGCGCTTCTCGCATGTTCTTCCTCGGATGAGAAGCGGGCCCGCTCGATGGAGACGGATGCGGGTGACGCGGGAGCCGTGCAGCAGGCCGACGCGGCGAGCGAGGTGGGCGACGCCGGGCAAGACGCTGGCGACGCCGCGGCCGCGCTCCCGCCACCGCAGCCCTACGACTTCGCGGTCACGTGCACTGCCAATCCGTGTGTCACTCGGATCGCTGCGAGCGGCGGAGGACACACCTGCGCCGTCCTCCAGGACGGCACCGTTCGGTGCTGGGGCGCGAATGTGTCCGGGCAGCTCGGCACAGGCGCGAGCGACGCGGGCCCAGCATCCGAGTACGAGGCCACGCCGCGTCGGGTGGTCGGCGTCTCGAACGCGACGAGCGTGGCCGCGGCGGGCCGAGGCTCTTCGGGCAGCTCGTGTGTCGTCTCGGCCACGGGTGAGGTCGCCTGCTTCGGCTCCAACGTCTGGGGACAGCTTGGGCGCGCCTCGGCCCCGTCGAACGAGGCGCAGCCGGAGCCCGTCGTGATCGACGCCCTTCGGGCGAAGTCGGTGACGCTTGCAGGGAAGTTCGCGCTTGCGCTCGGCACCGACGATCGCCTCTGGTCGTGGGGCACGAACGACGCCTTTCAACTTGCTCGTCAGCCCTCCGTCCCACCGGCGGGGCCTTCGAGCCCACCGGCTCGCGCCGACACGATCTCGAGCTCCGTGCGCGCGTGCGCAGGCACGGGGAGGAACGGCTTCGTCGTCGGTGACACCGGCGATCTCCTGTCGTGGGGTGGCGGCACCGCCGAGCAGCTCGGCCGAGTGAGCTCGCTCCGCCAGGATCCTCTCCCTGCTCGGGTCGCGCTCTCCGGGGTCTCGAGCGTGACCGCAGGGGCCACGCACGCGTGCGCGTTGACCCCCGGCAGCGTCCACTGCTGGGGTGGAACGAACGAGCACGGTCAGCTCGGCACGGGCGTTCGCGCGCAGGAGATGCTCCCGGCGCGCGTCGCACTGCCGAAGGATGTCTATCCCGTCGCCGTGGCGGCCGGCGGGGACGGCGCGTGCGCCATCGCGGCCACGGGGGAGCTCTATTGCTGGGGCGCGAACGGCGCCGGGCAGTTGGGAATCGAGACTCGTCAGGACCAGCCGAATCCCACGCGCATCGAAGGGCTCACGGAGCAGGTGGTGGGCGTTGCGGTGATGGATGACGCCGTCTGCGCCTTGCTTCGCGGCGGCTCCGTCGCGTGCTGGGGAGACAATCTCCTCGGCCAGCTCGGGCGCGGGAGCCGCGACGGCGACATCCACCTGGAAGCAGCGCCAGTCGTATTCCAGTAGTCGTGTTGAAGTGAGGAAGGTTCTTTATTCATGCGCAGGCCCATCATCGCTGTGCTTCTCCTTGTCTCGGCCGCGTGGGTAGGTTGCTCGTCCGGTCGCGATGGCTGGAAGGAGAACGACTCGCTGACGTTCGCTCCCGACGCCGGCGCCGACGTCGACGTCCCTTGTTCCGGGCTTTCCTGTTCGCGAGACCTTCGCTCCGTGCTCGATTGCAGCGGCGGGCTCGTCAAGGAATGCGCCGCCGACCTGGCATGCGGGAACGGCGAGTGTGTCGACCCCTGCACCGCTGCAGCGCTCAACGAAGGCTCCGTGGGTTGCTCCTTCGCAGTTCCGGGCGCCAACGACGATGGCGCAAATCTGGGTAGCTGTTCCGCCATCTTCGTCGCGAACACCTGGACATCGCCTGCCACGCTCCGCCTCGAATATCAGGGGGAGGAGAGATCGCTCGATGGCGCCGTCTGGCTGCCGTCCGTGGAAAACGGCATCGTGAAGTACACGAAGGTCGAAGGCCCGATTCCCCCAGCCGGCGGGGCGGTCGTCTTCCTCTCGGCAGAGGACCACTCGGAAAGGCCGGGGTGGGTTGGGTGCCCCGAGGGCGTCAAGCCGGTCTTCGACAAGGCGCTTGCCCTGCTCGGAACGGGTATCGGATACGCGCCCCTCGTCCGCTCGGACATCCCCGTATCGATGTATTCGATTTATCCTTACGGTGGCGCGAGCTCCCACTCGCCGAGCGCGACGTTGCTCTTGCCCACGACATCGTTTCGGAAGAACTATGTCCTGATGAGCTCTTGGGGCGGGAAGGGCGATGTCTTCGGAAAAGGCGTCTTTGCGCCTCCGGGAGGGGCGACGACGCAGGTCGGAAAGCCAACTATCCAGATCGTAGCAGCCGAAGACGATACGTCGATCGATCTCCTGCCGAAGGTCGACATCGTCGGAGCTGGAGGTATTCCCGCCGGGGCGCGAAACGAAGTCGCGAGCTATCGATTGCGGCGTGGAGAGATGTTGCAGCTCATTCAAGAGAACGAGCTCGTCGGCTCGGTCATGGAGACCTCCAAGCCAGTCGGAGTGTTTGGTGGACACACAAGCCTGAACGTTCCGGCTGATATCACCTTCGCCGATTCCGACAACAGCCAGATTACTCCGGTATCGGCGTGGGGACGCGAGTACGCCGTCCTGCCCGCACCGAATCGGACCAACCTGATGTCACGCGGGGTAGAAAAGGAGCGCGACCCGAGCCCGATTCGCCTCGTCGCCGCCGTGAACGACACCCAGCTCGTCTACGAGCCGTCGCGGCCGGTCGGCGCGCCCGAACGGCTCGACGCGGGGCAGCTCGCCGTGTTCTTCGCCAACGAGCCGTTCGTCGTTCGGAGTCAGGACGCCAGCCACCCCTTCGTGGTCGCGGTGCTCATGACCGGAACCTTCGCCTCGTCGTATAACATCGGCGATCCGGAGACCGCGCTGGCGGTCGCGACCGATCAGTGGCTCGACACCTACGGGTTCTTCTCCGACTTCACCTACGACTCGAGCTCCGTCTTCGTCACGCGCCGGAAGGTCAGCGGCGTCTTCCGCGACGTCACCCTCGACTGCGCCGGCGTGCTCACCGGATGGCGGTCCATCACGGACGACTACGAGTGGACGTACGCCGAGCTCACGCGCCGCGGCGAGTCGCAGATGTATCCCGCGGGCGAGTGCACCGACGGCGCACATCGGATTCATAGCGAAGGCCCGTTCTCGATCACGGTCTGGGGCATGTCGAGAGCTGCGAGCTACGCATATCCAGGCGGGATGGGGCTCCGTCGCATCACCGAGGTGAACGTGCCCGTGCGTTGAGCTCTCCTCCGCTCGAGCCGCCCGCGAACCGCGCGGGCGGCCCACGTGTGAGGAGCGAGCACGAAGGCGCCCGGCTCTGAAGCGAGCGACCAGAGGTCGTGCAACGGGCAACGGATCGAGATCGCGGAGCTCGAATCGATCGCGCAACACCTACGGCCGAGCTCGCTCGCGTAGCGCGCACGAACGCCTATCGATCCTCTAGACTGGCAGGCCATGGTGGCACGAGTCCGTGCGGGTGCATGGGTGGCCGCACTCGCACTCTCGGCTGCGCCGCGCGTGGCCGAGGCGGCACCCGTGCTCCGCGTCGAGTGGCCCACGCTACCGGGGTGCCCCAGCTCTTCCGCTGTCCTCGAGCGGGCTCGTGTCGCCACCTCGCGGACGAACGGTGTCGACGACGTGTACGCCGTCGCGGAGGTCACTCCCCCTTCCGCAGAGGGCGAGCCGTGGCAGCTCTACATCCGTACGCGGACGGTACGCGGAGCGGGAGAGCGAACGCTCGAGGCGCCGAGCTGTGACGCCGTCGCGCGGGCCGTAGCGATGATCGTGGGCATCGCGTCGCTTCGCACGCGAGCGCCGGCGACGGAGCACACGCTCGACGAGCTCACTCCGGCGCCCGATCACGTCGAAGATGCGGGGCCGCTCGTCGCTCCGCTCGCTCCGGTGAGGCCGCCGAAGGACGCCGCGAACGCGGTGACGGCAAGCGCGGAGAAGCCCATCACGCGCTTGGTGCCGAGCGCCGAGCTCGGCGTTGCGATTGGGCTCTTGCCCCGCATCGCGCCCACAGCGAGCGTGGGCCTCGGCTACGAGGCGGGCTGGCTCCGCGCACGCCTCGCATTCCGAGCGCTCCTTCCGCAGGAGGTGCTCGACCGCGGACGCGGGGCAGAGCTCGGCGCCTTCGGTGTGAGCTTCGACGGATGCGGTCGGTTGCCAGTCACCCCCGTTCTTCGCGCGAAGCCCCACGCGTGCGCCGGCGCAATGCTCGACAACGTCCGCGCGCACGGCATCGGCGCCGACGCCGGCGTGGAAGCCTTCGAAGTCTGGCGCGTTGCGATGATGGCCTTCGCGGGCGTTGGCGCAACATGGGACCTCGGCCGCGCCTTCCGGATCGGCGCCGATGCACGCCTGGGCGGCTCGGTCTTGCGCCCGACGTTCGTGATCGACTCCGCCTCGGACGGTCAACGCCAGTTTCATCGGCCCGCACTCGTCAGGGCCGAGAGCACGCTGACGTTCGGCATGGTGTTCTGACATGCACGAGCGACGGTGACTCGAACGCCGGAGGCCTACTCGCTCGAGCTCGCGGTCGAGGACGACGGGACGCGGCTCGAGTACGAGCCCGCCATCCCCGCGGGTGCGCCCACGACGATGAACGCCGGAGAGGTGGCATCCTTCCTTCACGAAACAGGCGATGCGGTCATCGTCCGGCCCCAGGATGCCGAACATCCGATCTACGTCTCCGCGCACATGACCGGGGGCCAGGGCGACCTCCTTGGCATCAATCCGAAATAGGGCGCGAGAAAGATCTGGAGTTCGTGAACGCCAGTGCGACTGGCCAGCACTAAAACGCATATAGCTTCCACACAGATCCCACGCACGCGAAGAACCCGATCACGATCGTTCGACGCAAAGCAACGGCGCGTTTCAAGGACGTACGGCTCGAGTGCGCCGGCAACCTGACGAACTGGAAGCCTGTCGGCACATCGCGACGAGCGGCAGCGTCGAGGTCCGCCCTAGTAACGACGACACGAACTTCTCCGCCCGGGTGACGACGACTACCGCTTCATCAAGGTCGGCGGAGTCTTCTCGGCGAAGAAATACGCGCCCCACTAGGCCACATTTCAGGTACATTCTCGATGCAGTATTCACACCTAATGTGGTAGCGACGCGCCGTCGTGCTGTTTCTCTGTCTTGGCTGCTCGTCGGAGACCGATGACCCGGCCGCGAACCATGTGAGGGAGCACCTGCGCGCGTGTTCGAGCGTTGCCCGGATCTCGCGGATCCGGGCGGCCCCACCATCGACGGCATCACCGGGCCGTCGTGTGTTCGTGTCAACGAGTCCGCCGATTACGAGATCACATTCCGGGGATCACTGAGCCCGGAGCGGATTGTCGGATTTCGCGTCAGGGGTGAGCTCGTCAGGCCGACGAACCCGTGGGAGAGTCGCTGGCCACCCGAGAAGCCTCCGCAGGATCGCCTCACCTATGTGTTTGCGCCGGCGAAAGCCGGAGAGACGAAGCTAGGGATGCAGTTCATCGACGAGAAGAACCAGTACGGGCCCGCGATGTGCGGCGACATCTCGGTTCGCTGAGTCGGAGCCGCGTGCGCTTGCGGAAGTCCGTCTGAATCGCCTGATGGACCGTGAGCACGTCTCGCTCGAGAACGGTGGGGCGTACGTTCTCCAGCGACCTCGTCGAGAACGGGCACGCGAACGCGCCCCCGGTCCGTACGCTCCCGCGCTCGACGCGCCGTCTGTACCGCCCGACGTGCGATCCGACGACAACGCCCTCTATCGAAACGGCTCGCCGACGTGCGCCGTGTCTTCCTCGCCCTCCCCGAGCCGGTGAACGTCGCGTCCGCCGTCGGCGCCTTCGCGGGGCTTCGCACCGGCGACGTTCTCGAGCTCGAGTGGCGCAACATCGACCTCGCCGCCTGCACCTTCAGCGGCGGGTTCCGGAAGGCAAGGTCACGCCCCTCGAGGACGAAGAGTCGCGCATCGTGCCGATCCAGAGCTCGCTCCCCCCCCATCCTGAAGTGTCGGCACCTCGAGACTGGTGGCTCGGGCAAGCTGTTCGGGCGCCGAGGCGGCAAGCCCGGGAGCCCGCCGCAGTCCACGACGGCCGCATCGAGAAGCTCGCGCCGCTCCTCGGCCATAGCTCGACCGTCGTGACCGAGCCGGTACCCCCATGCTCGGCCCGACCTCTTCAGCCCTCAGGAGAGCGCGACCTCCTCGAGGTGGCCGTCGAGCCCCGCCAGGTCGTGGCACCCCTGTCCGAGACTACGGCCAAGGCCGCCCGGCACGGCGCCTGAGCGTTTGGTTACGCCGTGGCTGCGCAGCCCCATTGCGCGCCGTCGCCACCGCGTGTAAACCTGCGGAACGTCTCACACGCGCCCGTAGCTCAGCTGGATAGAGCGTCGGCCTTCGAAGCCGAATGTCGTAAGTTCGAATCTTACCGGGCGTGCCATCATTCCGAGGACTTGGCGCTGCCGGCCGCTTAGCCGTGACAGCTCCCGCGTAGCCACCTCCGCTCGCTCGACTGTCTTGATGCTCGCGTGGCGGAGGGCCCCAGCCCGTCTCCTCGAGCGACGAGGGCATCCCCACGCGTGCGGATGGGAGCGCGGAGGAGCGGTCGCGTCGAGGACGGCCGGAGACGTCGTCGGCGAGCTCGCGGCCGTGACGAGTAACCACCGAAGTTCGGCTCGCTCCAGATCCAAGGGCCCCATCGCGTAGTACCCACCACTGCGGTGATCCAGTCGCGTTCTTGGACTTCACCATTCGTGAGTGGAGCACCGGGACGAGCAAGCCCATCGAGCTTCCAACGAGCGCGCCGGCGATCGCGTCCGTCGGGTAGTGAAAGCCCCCCTGAACAATGAGTAGCGCGACGCTTGCCGCGAGCGCATGGCTGCCCCCGAGCACGACGAATCTCCAGGGACTCGCGGGATGGCGCTTCCAGGACGTGAACGTGTACGCGGTCGCCGCCGCGAACGCGAACGAGGAGTGTCCCGAGACGAAGCTGCGAACCGCGTCGGGGCTCTCGAGATCGGCCTGCGTCGCGTGCGGGCTGTAGACGAACGGTGAGGTGCGATTCACCGCCGACTTCGTCAGCTGGGTGATCGCTTGCGAGAGCAGAACCGCCTCGAGTGTCACGAAGGTGTCCTCGAACCAACCATCGAAGCGGGTATCGGCGGCGTTGATGACCATGGGTGCGAGCACCAGTCCGGCGGCGATGACGGTCGCGAGCTCGCGCGCGGTGGTGAATAGTTGCCGACAACGGCCTCGTCGATGCCGAGCATGTCCCCGGGTGGCTTGCAGGTCGGGTAGCACGCTGGTTTGGGAGCCTCGAGGATGTGAGGCATTGTCCCGGCTGCACCGAGCGCGACGACGGCGGAGTCGTACGCCCACTTGAGTCGGTACGGGCTTGACACTGCCGCTAGCCCTCGCCGCGAGGCGGGACGACGCGCGGAAGCCGGAGCGTGAACGTCGAGCCCATACCGGGCTCGCTTTCCACATCGATGTGTCCGTTCTGTACCAGCGCTGCGTGCTGCGCGATGCGCAATCCAATGCCGGCGCCCCCGCCGGAACCTGGTTGGATGGTACTGAAGAGGCTCTCCAGGCGCTCCTTCGAGATCCCCGGGCCCGAATCACGCACGCGCAGCAGGATGTAATCCTGAACCTCTTCCCCTTCGACGATGACGAAGCCCTGCCGCGTGAACTTGACGGCGTTCTGTACGAGGTTGCCGAGCGCGTCGAAGAAGAGCGCGCGATCGAGGACAACACGGCACGACCGATCCACCTGCGCTTCGAAGCGGAGACCTTTGCGCCGCGCGTCGGCATCACTCTCGCACATGACCTCCTGAACGAGCTCCGCGAGGTACATCTCCTCCGGGTGGACTGGTGTCGACTCCGGCCGGAATCGCTCGACCCGGAGGACCCCATCAACAAGCCTTCGAAGTCGCTGTCCACTTCTTCGGAGCCTCCGGAGATCCTCCGCATCGACGCTCCCCTTCTGCGAGACCATCTCGACGCCCATCGATAGCGCCGCGAGCGGGTTCCGGAGTTGATGCATGACGCCCGCAAGGTACTCTGCGCGTTCTTGCATGACGTTCTCTGCTTGGTGCGTCGCGTAGCGGCGTACCGATTCCGCCGTCAGCTCGAACACGGCATCGTAGAAGTACGAGTACTCCGCGAACGAAACATCGATCTTCCGCTCTTTAATCCAATCGCGGACGGTCCTCACCGCGATACGGTACTCTTGGACGACCTCTTCTATGGGCACGTCCTGCTCGACGCGCACTTCGGGATCGAGGCGCTCTTCGATTTTCCACATGTCCTCGGTGCACTCGGCCTCACAGAGCTGCTGCAGCTGCTTCCCGATGATGCGCAGCTGCACGGGAAGCTTGTCCTTCAGAGCAGCTTCGCTGAGCTCGGGGTGTGGATGCCGCGAGCGCGTCCAGCGCTCGTACCAACGCTCCACGATCGCATTCGTGTTTTCAATCAGCTCAACGGCCAGTGAGGACATAGGCCCACCTCGGTACGTCCGTAGGCAGTCTGCACGCCCGCGCAAGGTCAAGGACGGACGCTTGCATCGCGCGGGCCTTCGATCTCCATACGAGCTCACACCGATCGCCACGCACGAGGCCGCGCACGTGAAGGTCGGCTTCAGCGCCCCGCGCCAGACTGCCACGATGCCTGCCACGCTTGTGAGTCATGTCGCGCCTCATGCCCGGCTGCAGATGGCTTGCTGCTGGCTCGACCGCACCGGCTGCTCAACGCTTGTACCGTTGCACTCGAGTTCGGCGCCTTGCTCTGTTCAAACTGCAGGCGCTCCGGCCAGCACGAGGTCGGCCAGCGAGAGGATTCCCACCAACCCGATTCTCGTGGTCGACCACGACGAGCCGCTGACCTGACGGGTCCTCATCTTCTCGAGCACTTCGTCCAGAGGGGGCGCTCGATCCCGAACTCCCGCGACACGAAGACGTTCTCGAAGTCGAGCCGCCTCGACTTCTCTCGCAAAGCAAGGCGGGGTCGTCGAGAGATCAACCATCGACCCCCAGTTCCTGTGGGAGCTCACGGCGCAGGAGGATTCGCCTCGCGGAGCCAACTGCCCATCGTCTCTCGTTGGGGAGGCCGTCACTACTTCGCGCAGACGAGGCTCTCGCCGCCGGGCGCGAGGCCCTTGCAGCGGTCGGTCAGCTCGCCGCACTGGAGGCCGCTCGCGACGGTGCCGCCTGCGCAGAAGTATCCGCTCCAGGGCGCGAGCTCGCTGCAGTAGAGGCCGTCCGCCTTGCCGGTGCAGGAGTCCTTCGCCCTGACGCCCTCGTCGACCTTCCCCTTCTTGATGGCGGCGAGCGGGAGCCAGCCGAAGCGCCCTCCGATCGAGCCGTACGCAAAGATCATCGACCTCTTCGTCGGATGATAGACGCGCACGCGCACGAGCGTCGGCACCTCGGCGGTGGAGCGCGCGCGCTTGAAGGCGAGCGCGTCGTCGGCGACGAAGAGCGTGTCGGTCGCGGCGCCACCTACGCCCGGCGTGTGGAACGCGAGGTTGATCACGTTGCCGTCGCGGAGGAGGTAGTCGCGAGCGCGCTTGCTCGAGTCGTTGCCCTTCGCCACCTTCGCCTGCGCCCACGCTGGTAGCTTGTCCGCAGAGAAGGTCGCCTGCGATTGCCCCAAGTCCTTCGCCGACTTGACGACATAGCTCGTGCTCGACAGGTTCGAGCGCCGCGCCGTCCTGATGTTCGGCATCTTGGAGAGCTCACGTTTCTTCACCACCTTGGAGAGCGGGATCCAACTCGATGCCGCGAGCTTGCCGGCGATCGACACCGAGAATGCGTACACGTACGTGTGCTTCGCGCTCTCACCGTCGACCTGCATCGTCTTCTTCTGGCCGAAGTTGATCTTCACGCAGGTCTTGCCGTCGACCTTCTTCGTCTTCGAACCGTTCGCGCCCGCCCACTCGAAGCAGGAGCTCCGCACCGGCTGGCCGCGGCGGTGGCCGGTGCCGTCGTAGAGCGGCGTGTCGTTCGCGATCTCCCAGCGACCGATCTCGTCGATCGACGCGAGCTTGTTCCCTCCGCGCTTGTCGATCTCGCCCACCTGCGATGGCGGAAGGTAACGATTGCGCCCCGGCTGCTCGCTCGGAAGCTCGCAGTTCAGCGGCGATCCCTCGCACACGCAGCTCCGCTTCGTCTTCTGCCGGCAACGCCACTTCTTCGCGCCGAGGTTCATGCGCTTCTCGCCCTTCGGTATCGCGTCGGGCGCGATCGCCGGACGAACCGAGAGCGCCTCGACGTCGCCCGCCTCGACCGCGGCGTCTTCGGCGTCTTCGGCCGCGTCCTCCGCCGTCTCCTCTTCGGGGATCGGGTTGTCTGCGATCTCGCCCGACGCATCGCGGATCGGCTCGCCGTACTCGTCGACCGCCCCCGCACTTTCGGCCTGCTCGTCCGGGACCGAGAGGTCCTCCTCGTCCGCGATGGGCTCGTCGTCACCGATATCGAGCGCTGCAAGCTCGACCCCCTCCTCGACCACGTCGAACGGCGCCGCATCGCCGAGCTCGTTGAAGCGGCAAGCGGAGACGGTGGAGAGGAGACCGACGGCGAGGAGGACCGGGACGGCGAAGGGCGACGCGCGCATGCGCACGCCTTCGAGCAAGAGCGATACCAGCGGACCTCACCGCCGAGGCGCGCACGGATCTGCGCAACGGAGCACGCAGGCCGGCTCGGCGACTCGAGAACGACGCCCGACCCGCAGAGAAAACATGGCCAAAGCCGCTTGCGCAAATCCTCGCGCAAGCCACCGCTGCCGGGGAGCACACATCGGGGTGGTCGACAAGCCAGGGCAACGACGGCCGCGGCGGAATCGAACCGATGCAACGCGCGGATGCACGAAGCACAATGCCGATCGCGACGAGCTCGGCGCTCCGCCTTCACGCATGCGGTCGCTCCCGATCGCCAACGTCGTCCCCGGCATGGAGATCGAAGGTCCGATCTTGGAGCCACTTGCAGACTGTTGAAAGCGGGAGGCATTGGCGGCTTCGGCCGACCGCTGGCTGCTGCGGAGTCGGCGGATGCGGCGCTGCTTTCGCGTCGCGGGAGCGAGGATTCGCTCCTCGCCCCATGCCGCCTCACCCGGCTGAGGCGAGTCGGGCGATTCGGACGGGGTTGTAAGTGGCGTCAACGGCGGTGCTCGACAGCAGGTCCGCGCTTGAAGTCGTTCGTCGAACGATGGTCCGATGCCTCCGAAAACGATGGTCCGATGCCTCCGAAGGAGAGCGCATGGGCGACATCAACGTTTCGCACAAGGACGGCATGCTCGACATCGAGCTCAATCGCTCGAACGAGAAGAACGCGCTCACCTTCGCGATGTACAGACGTTGGCCGAGACACTTCGCTGGGCCAGCACCGAACGGGCCGTGCGCGTGGTGCTCCTCTCGGCCGAGGGCGACGCGTTCCGCACCGGCAACGACATCGGAGATTTAGCTGGTCGGCTTCGACGCCATTCTCGTGCGCGCAGTCGCTCATCCGTCGTGCTCGACGGCCGCGCGAGCGCGCGCCCTACGGCGACGTCGTCAGCGTGCCCAGGACGAACGCGCTCGGCGGAAGCTCCGGTCCTACGGCATAGACGTCGCTCGACGTCGACAGGCTCGAGACGTCCTGGCAAGCGCCGGTGGTTGGTTGGCGCCAGTACACAGCGCCCGCGTGCGGCTTGGTCACGGGATAGCGACGAGTGCCGAGGCCCTCGTACTTCTGACCATACTTCGGTGCGGGCAATCCCTTCGCGAGGTAGACGAGCTCGGTACCGGTACAGCTTGCCGATGCGAAGTACCCGCCGACGAGGGCGGTCGCTGTCGGCATGCATCGCCAGCTCCCATCGGCGTGCTGGAGGAAGGAGCAGTCCTCACCGCCGCGCGCGGAGTCGGACCATCCGAGGAACTGTTGCGTGCCGTCGTCGCCCTTGAGATAACGCAGCTTCAGCCGCGAACCACCCTTGTGCCACTCGCCTGCCATCGCGTTCGGGACGGGGGATCCGGACGATGAGGACGATGACGACGACGAGCCGTCAGCGTTGGCGCCGGGTGCGCCAGGACGGCCATTGTCCTCGTCGTCGTCCCCGATCAGGGGAAGCGAGCTGCACGCTGCCATGACGAAGTACACGGCACATCCCGAAGCGAGGACGGCCAGAGCTCGAGGGATACGCAATCTTAGTTCCTCCCGGGAGCGCGATGCGCACTCCTCCATAAATCACGAATCGGAGCGCACCTGCCGTCCGCGCACAAGATCGAAGCGCCGCTCGGCTTCGACCGGGTTCTTCGGTGGTCCGAGACCGACGAACGAGAGTCAGCGGAGGCGCGTGGCGAGGCCCGTCAACGTTCTACGCGGCCTCGTCGGGCCACGCATCGAGCAGATCGAGGTACTCCTCCCGCGTGATGAGGCCGCGCGCGCGCGCCTCGTCCACTTGCGCGAGCGCAGTGTCGGAGCTCGGTCGGGCAGCGACGAACCAGTTTCGGAGGACATGGACGGCGGACGTCGAGGCGGCATCGCGGGACATGCCCCGACGCTACGCCCCGGCGCACACCCAAGGTGTCATGCGGTTAGACGTGGGTGCTCGGCTAGCCTCGCCGAGACGCGGAGCGAACCGTGTAGCGTCGCCACTACAGCGACGAACGACGCGACGCCGTTCTTGCTGCATGCTCGCTACACCGAGCCGTCTGCTCGCGACTGCGTGCTGCGCGCCCGCTACACCGCGCACGGTGGCGCCGCGACATGACAGCGCCGTCTCGGAACGCGAACTGCACAGCGCAGCCGACGCGAGCGCGAAGGTAATCACGCGCTGCGGCGCGTGCATCGGCCGCGTAGGCGCGTGCACGGACAGGTGAACGGGTATCGGCCCCGAGATTGCTGAGGGCGCCCCGTCTCGGTCCTTTCTTCGGAGGAACACGCATGCGCTCCGCAATGCTCTGGTCGGCGAGCATCCTCGCCGTCGGGCTCTCTTTTGTTTCCGTCGACGCCAAAGCTGCCGGCGAAGACTCGCTCGACGAGGCGCTCGAACAGGATCTCACGCCGATCCCTGCGAGCGACGGGGCGGTGTTCATACCGTCGTTGACCTCCCCGGACGCCGAGCCGCCCGTCATCGTCTATCACGCGGGCGAGCGCGTCGCGTCCGGCTCGACCGGGCAGCGAATCACGCTCCCGCCGGGCAGCTACCGCCTGTCGATCGGCTCCGAGAGCGACGCCATGCCGGCCACCGTCGACGTCGTCGTCACGCGCGGCAGGACCACCACGGTGACGCCGTTCTTCGGTGGTGTCCGCGTCGCGCTCGTGGGCGTGAACGGTGAGGCAGTCGCGGGTGACTATGTCATCGCGACTGCGAAGGACCGCGTCGTCGTCGGCCGCGGCAAGATCGATCCGAAGTCGAAAGCGTCCGCGCGCACGCACATCGTTCCGCCGGGCGAATACGTCGTCGTGTACGGCTCGTCGGCATCGAGCCTCGACAACTCGTTCGCGCTCCGCGTGGGCGGCGGCGACGTGATCCGCTATCGCCTCGTCGCCGACGGCGACCAGATCGTGAGGTCCGAGTTCGGCGACGCACCGGTGCAGAGCACCGAATCGGTGTGGAACGCTCGCTGGATCGTCGGAGCCTCGGGCAGCGCCACCCGGTCGACCAATACGCTCGCGACGGTCCAGGGCGACGCCTTCCTGATCGATCTGTTCAGTCGCTTCGAGGGCGGGATCAGGACCAAGCAGCACGCTGCCACCCTGCGACTCAATGTGGACCAACGCCTGATCGGGCTCGAGGAGCGCACCGGGTGGAAGCTCCCGCTGCGCCCTGTCACCAACGAGGTCGAAGGCGAGCTCTTCTACACGTTCCGACTCGGAGGCATCGTCGGCCCCTATGCGCGCGCGCTCGGAAGGACCGCGCTCTTTGCGACGAACGTGAGGGCTCCCCAACAGCTCGACGTCGTGACGATCGACGCAGCGCAGAACGAGATCGGCCGAACGACCGTGGCCGCTCAGAACAACGTTCGTCTGTTCGAGCCGCTCGCGCCGCTCCAGTTCGTCGAAGATGCCGGCCTCGCCGTGAGCGTGATCGACAACGACGTCGCGACCATCGGCGTGCGCGGTGGTCCGGGGTTCCGCCAGGCCTACTTCGGCAGCGGCCGCTTCATCCGCGAGAACAACGGCTCGCGCCTCCTCCTCCAGCGGCTCGACGACAGCTCGCAGTTCGGCGGCGTCGGCACCGGCATCGCCGAGCTTCGCCTCTTCTCGACGTTGACCGTCTCATCCCGCTTCGACGCCTTCGTCGCGGCGAGCCAGCTCGACGGGACGATCGTTCCGGTCTTCCGCTGGGACAACACCGCGGCCATCCGCATCGGCCGCTACGCCTCCGTCGCGTACACGTTCTCGCTCCGTCGAGACGACGTCGCCCTTCCCGAGCTGCAGTCGCTCCAAGGCCTGCAGCTCCGCGCAAGCTACGGGCTCTTCTGAGCCCTCGAGGAACCGTCATGAATCGAATGACCCTGGTCTACCTGTTGGGCGTCGGCCTGCTCTCACTCGCCGGATGCGGCGCTAGCGCAGCTCCGGCTGCAACCGCGATCGCCGAGGCCCCGAGCGACGAGATCATCCGCTACCAGTCCGTGGTCCGCGAGCTCGGTGCGCGCCCGGATGCTACCGCCTCGCGGCTCGAGCTCGAGAAGTGCGATGCGTGGCTCGCCTCGGCGCGCGCGCGGAGCGCCGCCGCTCCCGACTCGCCCGACGTGCGCCTCTACCTCGACGCGGTCGCCGCCGTTCTCGTCAAGGTCAAGTCCGACATCGCGCTGCGCGAGGCCGAAACCGCTGCGAGCGCGAACGCGCCGGAGTCCGCACCGAAGGAGACGCTCAAGTGATTCGCTCGAACCTGACGACCGTACTCGTCCTCTCGCTCGCTACGGGCTGCAGCGCCAGCGCGGTCACTCCGAAAGCCGTCGACGAAGCACGCGCGCTCATGGCGCGCCCCGAGACGGGAGACCTCGAGCGCCAACGGCCCAAGCTCGTCGGCGAGGCGAAGACGCACCTCGACGAGGCCAACGCCGAAGCCGCGCGCGGCCAGACCGAGCAGGCAAACCTTCACGCGACGATCGCCGTGGCGAAGTACAAGACCGCGAAGAACTTCGTGCTCCGCGACGAGCTCACCGCGCGCCGGCGCGCTGCCGCCGCGAACGAGAGCGGGAACGGAGCGGAGAAGAACGCGCTCTCCGAGCTCGACGAGCGCATCGCGCGCCTCGAGTCTTCCGGAGCGAAGACCCCTGCCCTGACGGCGGCGCGGGCCACGCTCTCCCGAGCTCGCGACAAGCAAGCAGAGGCCATTCGCGAGGGCGCTCCGACGCGCGCGACGGCCAGGTACGAAGAAGGCCGGAGGCTCGTGGAGCTCGCGGTCGAGGAGCTCTCGACCGGCTCGGCGGAGACCGCACCCCGCTACCTCGAGCAGGCCATCACCGCGTTCGACCTCGCGATCGAAGAGACGAAGCGAGGCCAGGCGCCTGCCCCCGTCGATACGGCGGCTCGCTCGGCACTGCAGCGGGCAGAAGACGCGCGCGCGGAGGCCCTCGGTCGCGACGTTCCGACGCGCGAGCTCGCGCGCCCGGATGCGCTGCTCGAGAACGCACGCCGCGCCCTCTCGGAAGGCGATCGTGACCGTGCGATCGCCGCCGCGAACGACGCGCGCACGGCCTACATGCAGGCCGGATCCTCCCGCCAGAAGGCGCCGGTGCCCATCGCGCCCCCGACGAGCAGCCCCGACAGCGGTGTTCGCGCGCTCGCCGATCAGCGCATCCTCGAGCTGGAGCTCCGTCGCGCGGAGCTCGTCGGAAAGGGGCGTGACGAGACCTGCAAGGCCGGATTCAAGGAGTTCGAGTCGACGCTCGACATCGCGAAGAGCCGCTTGCGCGAAGGCGACGCCGTTCACGCGCTCGAGATCGCCACACGCGCAGGTGAACGGCTCCGCGCATGCGATCCGCCCGTCTCCGCGCAGCCGGCAACGCGAGCGAGCGAGCAATCGCACGCCGCGGACGCGGCGCGTACCAAGACGGCCGCGGCCGCGCTGCAGAAGGCTCACGAGCAGCGCATCCGCGCCGAGCTCGCGCTCGGCGACGACCGCCGCCTCGAACGCGCGGCTGCCGCGCTCGCGAAGGCCGAACAGTGGTTCGAGCGTGCCGGATACGAACAAGCGGAGGTCTACGCCCGACAGGCCGAGATCGAATACGGAGCGCTGGCGAGCGCGAAGGAGAAGGACAAGGACAAGAAGGCAGCCGCCCCGACGGCGACGCCGAACGACGCGGCTGCCCTTGCGACGAAGGCGATCCTCTCTGCGCAGGAGAAGCTCGCACGCGTGGGCGCTCGGCATCCCGACGATCCCGCAGTCGCCGAGGCGCGAGGTCTCATCGATCTCGCCGAGAAGGTGATGGCACGCGGGGATCACGAGACGGCAAAGTCGCTCGCGACCAAGGCCTCTCAGGCACTCGACGGGGTCAAGGGCGAGACTGACGCCGACAAGTGCGGCGTGGCATCTTCCGGTGGCGACGACGTTCGAGCGCGAGTCTCGCCGATCGGCGCGACGAACACGGCGCAGGAGCGCAAGGCGCGCGACGAAGCCTTGGCTGCGCTCAAGGACGCGTCCACGCAGAGCCGCGAGGGCAAGTGCGAGGCCGCGATGGCGTCGCTGGAGCGCGCGAAGAAGGCCGCCAAGCTCGTCGGCAAGGAGACGAGCACCGAGACGGCCGATCCGTCCGCACGCGTGCTCGACAAGCTGAAGAATGCGGAGCGTGTGCGCGATACCGTTCGCGTCGACGACGCCAACCGCACGGCGTTCGAGCGCGCATCGGATCGACTCCGCGTCGCGAAGGATGCCTACGCCCGACGGGCTTGGGGCGAGTCCGAATCGAACGCCGACGCCGCGCTCGGCGCGTTCGAGGCGATGGCGAGCGTCGGAGCGACCGGCGCAGTCGCCAAGACGGACAAGGACAAGGCGTCCGACAAGCAACCGAAGAAGGAGCCCGAGAAGTCGGCACCGAAGGAGCCGGCCACGAAGGAGCCCGAGAAGGTCGCCGTCGTCGCGCCGGCGCCTGGAGCGACGAGCCCGGCACCGACGACGGCGGCCTGGGGTCAGCCATACAAGCGCATCCAGGACGCGCTGGCGGCGCGCGCCGAGGCCCTCGCCGTGGCGAACGACGACGATCGTGCCGCCCTCGATACCGCCGAAGGAAACATGGGACGCGCACGGGGTGCCTGGAGCGTGGCGGACTACCCTGCGGCGGACTCCTACGCCCAAGCTGCACTCTCGACGTACGGAACCGTGATCGCCGCGGCGAAGAAGCGCGCGCAGAAGAACGCGCCCGCCGACAGCGCCGTGGCCGCGAAGGAGGTCGATGCAGCGATGCGTGAAGCGAGCTTCGCCCTCGACGACTGCCAGCGCGAGGCTTGCGACGACCGTGACGCCGCCGCGTACAGCCGGGGCAAGCGCCTCTACGAAGCAGCGCAGCAGGCCTCGGACGGCAAGGACCACGCGTACGCGCACGAGCTCGCACGCGAGTCGCTCAAGATGCTGAGAGCTGCGCTCGCGACGCCGCGGAAGAACGCGCCGAAGGATCCGAAGGAGATCGCGCGCGCGCGCCAAGCCGCCGACGACGCCCTCCGTGAGGCAGCCATCCAGATGGACCTCTGCAAGGGCGAACGCTGCGAGACGTTCGCGGCGGAGGACTGGACTCGCGGGACCAAGGAGCTCGACGGGGCGAAAGATGCCCTTCAGCGTCAGGACCACGAGCTGACGAAGTCGCTCGCCGAACGCGCGGCCACGTCCTTCAAGGCGGCGCTCTCGAAGGCACCGAAGCTCACCGTTCCTCCTGGTGTCACGCACGTCCGCGTCGAAGGCAAGCAGCTCATCGTCTCGCCGCAGCCGGACTTCGCCAACGGGACCGCCAAGCTCTCGGCGCAGAGCACGGCGGTGGTGAAGGACCTCGCTGCCGTCCTCAGGGCGAACAAGGATCTCATCGCCCGGGTGAGCCTCACTGGCCACACCGACAACGTCGGAAACGCCGCGCAGAACACGACACTCTCCCGCTCACGAGCGCAGTCGATCGCGACCGCACTGCAAGCAGAAGGGATCTCCTCCTCGCTGCTCGCGGTCGACGGCAAGGGCTCGTCGATGCCCATCGCCGACAACGCTACCGACGCCGGACGGAAGGCAAACCGCCGCGTCGAAATCAACTTCGAGTTCAAGTGAGAGGACCCCTCATGCATCGCCTCACGCCTACGCTTCTCTTGTCTGCACTGTTCACCGCGATGGCGGCGCCCTCCACCGCGTGGGCGGACGCAGCATCCAGCCCGAAGCCGGTCGCAAGCCCGGCAAGGGCGGGCGCTGCCGCCGATCCGTTCGCCGACTTCGAGGCGGCCAATCCCGACGTGACACCGGTCTCGGCGATCTCGGTGCCGGCACCGGTCGCGTCGCAGGAGGTCGCCGTCCCCACTCGACGCGGGACGTTGTCCTTCGGAGGCATCGCGTCGTTCGACTACTCCGGATCCAATCTCGACGCGCTCGACGGGAGCTCGATCTCGAACTCGAACTTCTTCGCCCGCGCTGGCGGGCGCGGCAGCTACATGATCACCGATCGGTTCGACATCGGCGGCACGCTCGGGATCCTGTGGCGCGACGCCGGGCGCGGCACCTCGCAATCGGGTGGCTTCCTCGAGCTCAACGCAGGTTACCTCGTGCCGCTCGTCCCCCGAGCCGCGTTCGCCCCGCGCGTGGGCCTCGGCTTCTATCGTGGCGGCGCCGAGCGCGACCTCGTCGTCGCCGGGAACAGGGCCACCGAGTCGACGACGGTGAACGGTCTCACCGCGACGCTCTACCTGATGGGGGCCTTCCAGGCGTCACCGTCTCTTCAGGTACGGAGCGGCCTCGCGCTCACCAGCCTCGTCGGCTGGGAGAGCGTCGCGAGCGCGGATCGCACGCTCTCGTCGACGTCCTTCATGGTGGGCATCCCGATCGAGATCGACTGGACGCGCTGACCCTCGACCCTCGCTCGACTAAGAGCGCGGTGGACGGTTCGAAGAACGTTGCTCGCCGGGGACCGGCTCTCCGGCGAGCTCGTTGCGTAGGCGCGACACCCACAGCGAGCAGATGACCACGATCCCCCACGCCAGGGAGAACGCGACCGCCGCGTCCACGATGCAGCGCCACGTCGGCGGTAGCTGCCGGACGACGAGGACGATCGCGACGATGCCTGCCACGAGCGCCCAGCTCCGCGCCATCTGCTTGCGGGAGTCCCCCAGGAGCGACATCGCATAGAGGGGGGCGAAGACGACGTGGAGCAAGGCTGGCGCCCGGGCGAGCTCGAAGGAGCGCGCGACCACGCGCGGGCCGAAGGAGCGCGAGAATGCGCGGTAGCCCTCGACGTACCCCATGAAGAGCGTGGTCCCGACGAGCGCCGCCCACTCGGAGGGCTCCAGGCCCTCCGCAATCCGCGCCAGGGCGAAGCGGGAGAGGCGAACGACCGACTCCGCCAGCATCAGGACGACGCCGAGCACCGCCCAAGATGCCAGAGCCACACGCCGACGCTTCACCTTCATCCTCGACTCTCCGTCACGAGCCCAGCCCGCGCCCCGGCTGACCTCCGCGCGCTCGGGCGAAACGCCGCGCGCGCCGCTGCGGTCTCCCTCCGTAGCATGGCCCGTGAGCGCGAGGGCAACGCTCGTCGCTCGGAGGCCTCCCTGCCCCGGATCGGAGCGCGGCGGTAGCGGGCCCTGCATCGCGACGCCGGGAGGCGCGAGCACGCCTGCGCACATCGTATCGAAGTGAGGGAGGACCGGTCGTCCGCCACGGGCGGCGGTCAGGGTTACCCCCCAGGGATGATGGACATCCGTCGAGCTTGAATCTCGAGCGCGGTCGTCGTCTGTTGATAATGATGGCGACTCGTGTCGACGGTGAGATGGAAGAACCAGGCGAACGATTCCGAGCTGTCTTCGACTGTGCGCTCGACGCAATGGTCCTCGCCGACGACGAGGGGCGATACGTCGAAGCGAACCCCGCCGCGCTCGCGATGATGAACATCACGATCGAGGAGCTTCGACAGAAACACGTCCTCGAATTCCCGACGCTCGTCACGGAGTCGGCGGACGCAGCCTGGGCGGCATTCCTACAGGCGGGCGTGCAGTCGGGCGAGTTCGAAGTACTGCATCCCGACGGCAGAGTCCTTGTCGTCGAGTTCCGCGCCGTCGCCCATGTCATGCCCGGACGCCACCTCTCAGTGCTTCGGGACGTGACCGAGCGACGCCGGGCCGAGGCAACACGAGAGAAGCTGGCCGCGATCGAGGCCGAGAAGATCGTGATGGAGAAACGGCTCGCGATCGCCGATCGGATGGCGTCGGTCGGGACGCTCGCCGCCGGCATCGGCCACGAGATCAACAATCCCCTCGCCGTGATCATCGGGAACCTCGAGTACCTCGCTCGCGAGATCGCGGCTCTCAAGGCCGCGACCCCGGGCCCCTCGCTGAGCGCACTCGACGAACCGCTCGACGATGCGCGCACCGCTGCGGATCGCATCCGCGAGGTGGTGCGCGACTTGAAGCTGTTCTCACGACCAAACGAGCAGCGTCGCGGGCTCATCGACGTGAAAGGCGTGCTCGAATCCTCGCTGCAGATGGCGTCGACGGAGATCCGCCACCGAGCTCGGCTGGTGAAGGACTACGGACCGACACCGCAGGCGTACGGGAACGATGCTCGGCTCGGGCAGGTGTTCCTGAACCTCGTCGTGAACGCGGCGCAGGCGATCGCGGAAGGCAACGCGGAGAAGAACGAGATCCGCATCCTCACCTATACCGGCGACGACGGAGGCGCGGTGGTGGAGGTGGTCGACACCGGCGCGGGCATCGCGGCCAAGGACCTACCCCGAGTCTTCGAGCCGTTCTTCACCACGAAGGAGATCGGCATGGGCACCGGTCTAGGGCTCTCGATCTGCCAGGGCATCGTTCACGAGATGCGCGGCAACATCATCGTCGAGAGCGAGCTCGGAAGAGGGACCCGCTTTCGGGTGCTCCTTCCGCCCGCGCCCACCGACGCGCTCGCTTCCGCGGTCCCCGGGGCGCAGCCCGCGGCTCCGGTACGTCGCGGGCGAATCCTCGTCGTCGACGACGAGCCGATGGTCCTCAACGCGGTGCTTCGAAGCCTGGGAAACGCCCACGACGTGAAGGCCGTCCTCACGGCCCGAGAAGCGCTGCGGCACATCGAAGACGGCGAGCGCTACGACGTGATCGTCTGCGACCTCATGATGCCTCAGATGACCGGGATGGAGCTCCACGAGGAGCTCTCGAGGCTCGCACCGGACCAAGCAGAGCGGATGATCTTCATGACGGGCGGCGCGTTCACGCCCCGCGCACGAACGTTCCTCGACAGCAGCTCCAATCAGCGCGTGGAGAAGCCCTTCGACTCGATTCACCTCCGAAGGCTGATCGACGATCGCGTGCGTTGAGCCTGACGGCCGCGCTCGCTCCCTCCCACCACCGGAGCGGGTCGCGCTCGGCCCCGCGCCCGCCGCCATCTAGGTGAGCGGCCGCATCTCGAGCTCGAAGCCCGAGAGGGCATTTGGACTGGCGTTCGATGCGCGATATGGTCGCGACGCCACATGCTCCTCAGCCGTATGAAGAGCGGAGATCCGGAGATCTTCGCGACCGTCCAAGGCGAAGGCACGAGCGCAGGCGTCCCGAGCGTCTTCGTCCGACTCGCCGACTGCAACCTTCGCTGCAGCTGGTGTGACACCAAGTACACCTGGGACTGGATCAAGTACGACCGCGCCTCCGAGACGATCGAGATCGAGGTCGACGAGATCGCGCGACGGGTGCTCGAGGCCTCGGGGGAGGGCGTGAGGAACGCGGTCTTCACCGGCGGCGAGCCGCTGCTCCAGCAGGACGACCTCGTCCTCCTCGCGACGCGGCTCCGCGAGCACGGCTTCCGCATCGAGGTCGAGACCAACGGGACCGTGTCCCCGACGGAAGCGTTCGCAGCGTGCGTCGATCAGTGGAACGTCTCGCCGAAGCTCGCAAGCTCCGGCAACACCGATCGCGCACGACACCGGCCGCTCGTGCTCCAGTGGTTTGCCGCGCGCCCGAACGCGCAGCTCAAGTTCGTCATCACGTCGGACGCCGACGTCGCTGAGGTACATGAGCTCGTGGAGACGCTCGGCGTTCCGCGCGAGCGCGTCATCCTCTCGCCCGAGGGCATCGACGCGACGACGCTGTCCGAGCGTTCGCGCTGGCTCGCGGACCGGTGTCGCTCGCACGGCTACCGGCTCGGCAGCCGCCTCCATGTCTTCCTCTGGGGCTCCGAGCGCGGGCGCTGATCCCCGCTCGCTCGTCCGCTGCCGGCGGATCGACCCGCGCTGACACGCCGTCGATCGCGAGCCGACACGTGCTCGTCACATAGGCTCGATTTGAACTGAGCCGACACGATTTCGTCACCGTAGAGCCCTGCTCTCGCCCCATCTCTTGACTGAGATGGCCGACGTGCATCGGCAACGTCACGCGCTCGTGGCAGCATTCGGGTCACTTCTCACAATCGTCACATTTCTCTTCCACCCCGGGGACGCCTCCGCCGACGAGAAGGTCGCTGCGGCCGCGACGGCGGTTGGTGGCAACGGCCAGACCGGCGACAAGGCGCCGGGCGAAGTCGACAAGCCCTGGTACGAGCGGTTCAATGTCCGCGGGTATACACAGATCCGCTACAACCGCATCGGCGCAACGAACCCGCACCTGAAGAACGAGCAGGGCGACAAGTCGATCGGGGCCCCCGGCGGCCTCTTCCTCCGCCGCGCGCGCCTCGTCGTGCACGGCGACCTCACGTGGTTCCTCTCGGTCTACCTCCAGCCCGACTTCGCCGGGGCGGTGCAGGACACGCTCAACATCGTCCAGATGCGAGACTGGTACGGCGACATCTTCCTCTCCAAGGACAAGATGTTCCGGCTCCGTGTCGGCCAGCAGAAGGTGCCGTACGGCTTCGAGCTGATGCAGTCGAGCAGCAACCGACTTCCGTTCGACCGCAGCGACGGCATGAACAGCGCGTTCGTCAACGAACGCGACCTCGGCGCCTTCTTCATGTTCGAGACACCGGAGGTGCGGAAGCGCTTCAAGCGGCTCGTCGACTCCGGGCTCAAGGGATCGGGCGACTTCGGAATGACCGCAGTGGGCATCTCGAACGGACAGCCGGCCAACTCACGCGAGAAGAACGACAACAAGCACTTCTTCGCGCGCGTCAGCTACCCGTTCGACATCGGCTCGCAGACGCTCGAGATCGGCGGCGGCGGCTACACCGGTCTGTACGTCCCCTCGATGGCGCAGGGGATCGAAGGCCGGAGGGAGATCGCCGACTACCGCCTCCACGGCACCTTCGTCCTCTACCCGCAGCCGTTCGGGATCCAGGTCGAGTACAACGCCGGATACGGTCCCGAGCTCGTCGGCAACCGGGTCGAGAAGCGACCGCTCGACGGCGGATACGCGATGGCGATGTGGCGGCAGAAGACCGCCGTCGGCTACGTGACGCCGTACGCCCGCGTGCACCGGTACGACGGCGGAAAGAAGTTCGAAGAGAACGCCCCGCGGCACGAGGTCCGCGAGCTGAACCTCGGCGTCGAGTGGCAGATCCGCCGCTGGATCGAGCTCACGACGGAGCTCATGGCGAGCGAGCGCACCGTGAACGGCAAGACCGAGGAAGGGCGGATGCTCCGCCTCCAGGTGCAGCTCAACTACTGACGCGGCTGGACGCGGCGCGCGCGCGAGGAGCGAGCCGGCGACGCGCCGCTCAAGCGCCGCGCAGCTTCGAGTGCTTGTATCCGTAGCCGAAGTAGATCGCGAGCCCGAGCGCGAGCCACACCCCGAGGCGCGCCCAGTTCGGCCAGCCGAGCCCGAAGATCATCGCGGCGCAGAGGAGCGCACCGAGGGTCGAGACGACCGGCACCGCCGGAACGCGGAACGGGCGCGGGAGCCCCGGCTCCTTCACGCGCATCACCCACACGCCGATGGACACGAGGATGAACGCGAAGAGCGTCCCGATGCTCGTCATGTCGCCGACGATGTCTCCCGGCACGAACGCCGCGAAGAGGCCGATGAAGGCGAGGAAGAGGATGTTCGCCTTGTACGGGGTGCGGAAGCGCGGGTGCAGCGCCGAGAACATGTTCGGCACGAGCCCGTCGCGGCTCATCGAATAGAAGACGCGTGACTGCCCCATCAGCATGACGAGGATGACAGAGGAGAAGCCGCCGAGGATCGCCACCGTCACCAGGCTCGAGAGCCACTTGTAATCCGGCATCGCGAGATCGATCGCCTGCGCGACCGATGCCTCGCTCCCGGTCGTGCGGAAGAACTCGACCGGGGCGAGACCGGTGAGCACGTGGGCGAACAGCACGTAGAGCACCGTGCAGATCGCAAGCGACCCGAGGATTCCGATCGGCATGTCGCGCCGCGGGTTCTTCGCCTCCTGGGCGGCAGTCGAGACGGCGTCGAAGCCGATGAACGCGAAGAAGACGATCCCGGCAGCTCCGAGGATGCCCATCGCTCCACCGAAGGAGTGGGTGACGCCCTGCTTGTCCGTGTACTCGGTTGGGGCCGGGATGTACGGCGTGTGGTTCGCCGGATCGATGAAGCTCCAGCCGAGCGCGATGATCAGCACCACGATGACGACCTTCACGATCACGATCAGCGTGTTGACGATCGCCGACTCCTGGATGCCGCGAACGAGGAGGATCGTGAGGACGGCCAGGATGCCGAGCGCCGGAAGGTTGATGATGCCGTGCGCGCCGGTGACGTGGTCTATCTCGAACGGCGAGTGACACAGCGCATATGGGATCTGCATCCCGAACAGCTGGAGCAGCTTGTTCAGATACTCGCTCCACGCGATCGCCACGGTGGCGGCGCCGAGCGCGTATTCGAGCGTGAGGTCCCACCCGATGATCCACGCGATGAGCTCGCCCATCGTCGCGTACGTGTACGTGTACGCGCTGCCGGCGATCGGCAACATCGACGCAAGCTCGGCATAACAGAGGCCGGCGAACGCGCAGCCGATCGCGGCGACGACGAAGCCGAGCGTGACGGAGGGGCCGGCGCTCGAGGCTGCAGCCGCAGCAGTTCGAACGAACAGCCCTGCTCCGATGATGGCACCTACCCCGAGCGCGACCAGCGAGCCCGCGCCGAGGGTTCGCTTCAAGCCCTTTTCGGACTCGTGCGCCTCGGCCTCGAGCTCAGCGAGCGGCTTCCGACCCCACAGGTGATTCATGCTCTGACCGGATTACCACGGCCAGGGCTCGACGGCGTCAGCTGCGTTCGCCGACCATGAACTGTCGGTACGCGGCGACATCGTCCTTGGAGCCGATCACGAGCGGCGTCCGCTGGTGGAGCTCGGTCGGCATGATGTCGAGGATGCGATCCTTGCCGTTCGTGGCGCCGCCCCCCGCCTGCTCGAAGAGGAACGCCATCGGGTTCGCCTCGTAGAGGAGGCGAAGCTTGCCGTTCTTGCTCTTCGAATCGGCCGGGTACGCGAAGATGCCGCCCTTCATGAGCGTGCGATGCGCGTCCGCGACGAGCGATCCGACGTAGCGCGCGCCATACGGCGTCTTCGGCGCCTCGCCGTCCTTGTCAGCCCCGATCGCCGGTCCGTCGCCCTTCACCCACCGGGCCCAGCTCTGGATCTCGGGCGTCCAGCGTGAGTAGTTGCCCTCGTTCACCGAGTAGCAGTTGCCGCGATCCGGGCAGCGGATGTCGGGCTGCGAGAGGAAGAACTCGCCGATCGACGGGTCGAGCGTGAAGCCATGCGCGCCCTGACCGGTCGAGAGAACGAAGAGCGTCGACGGTCCGTAGAGGACGTAGCCCGCAGCGGCGATCTCGCGGCCCGGACGCAGCGCGTCAGCGAGGGTGGGAGGAGTCAGCTTCGGCTCGGAGCGCCGGAGAATGGCGAAGATGGTGCCGATCCCCACGTTCGTGTCGATGTTGCTCGAGCCGTCGAGCGGGTCGAAGAGCGCCACGTACCGGCCGTGGTTGTTCTCGATGATCGCCTCGTCGAGCTCTTCGCTCGCGATGACACCGCAGTGACCGCTGCGCTGGAGGACGTTGAGGAGGACTTCGTTCGAGAACGCGTCGAGCTTCTGAACCTCCTCGCCCTGCACGTTGGTCTCGCCGGTGTACCCGAGCAGGCCCGCGAGGCCGGCTGAGCGCACGCGCGAGTTGATGATCCGGATGGCGAGCGAGATGTGATTGAGGAGCGACGTGAACTCCCCGGTCGCGCCGGGTGCGGCGTGCATACCGTGAAGCACGTGCTCGCGAAGGGTTGTGCCTACGACTGGAGGCGGGCGGACGGAACTCGAGTGCTCTCCCATGGCGCTGTACCGTTTCGCCCATTGCGCGGAGCTAAGCAAGCGACGCCGGAAAATTTCGACACGGGCCGTAGGCCCACCACTGCGGGTGGTTGGGGCGCGAGCCCCAAGTTCTCGACGGTGCGGCGGAAGCGATGCGAACACCGACGTAGCACCTCGCCGCGGCACTCATGCCTGAGTGGCGAAATGGTCCGACCGGGCGTTGATTCGATTGAAGGTGCGGACTAGCCTCCGCGCCACTTTCGAAGGAGAAAGCGAATAATGGCGCTGAGCGACCGCGTTAAGCAGATCCTGTCCTGGTACGGCTCGGATTCCCCTGGTGTGCGGGCGAACCTCGTACGCATGCTGAACCACGGCAACCTGGCCGGGACGGGGAAGATGGTCATCCTCCCAGTCGATCAGGGCTTCGAGCACGGCCCAGCTCGCTCCTTCGAGCCGAACCCCGAAGGCTACGATCCCGACTACCACGTGCAGCTCGCGATCGACTCGGGCTGCAACGCCTACGCGGCACCGCTCGGATTCCTCGAGGCCGTGGCCGACCGCTTCGCCGGCGAGATCCCGCTCATCCTCAAGCTCAACAACTCGGACACGCTCGCGAAGGTCGACCAGCCCGCGAGCGCCGTCACCAGCACGGTGAAGGACGCCGTGCGTCTCGGCTGCACCGCGATCGGCTACACGATCTATCCGGGCTCCGGCCTCCGCAACGAGATGTACGAGAGCCTTCGCGAGATCATCCTCCAGGCGAAGGACGCGGGCCTTCCGTCGGTCGTGTGGGCCTACCCGCGCGGCGCGGGTCTCTCGAAGGAAGGCGAGCAGGCGATCGACGTGACCGCGTACGCGGCGCAGATCAGCGCGCAGCTCGGCGCCCACGTGATCAAGGTCAAGCCGCCGAAGGAGCACATCGAGCAGGCCGAGGCGAAGAAGGTCTTCGAGAAGTACAACATCCCCACGAAGACGCTCTCCGATCGCGTCCGTCACGTCGTGAAGTCGGCCTTCAACGGCAAGCGCATCGTCATCTTCTCGGGCGGCGAGGCGAAGGACACCCCGGCGGTCCTCGACGAGGTGCGCGAGCTCGCGAAGGGCGGCGCGTTCGGCTCGATCATGGGACGCAACGCGTTCCAGCGTCCGAAGGCCGAGGGGCTCAAGCTCCTCCAGGACGTCCAGGAGATCTTCAAGAAGGCCTGAAGATCGCCCGAGCGATCGCTTCGTCTCGAAGCGTGCTCGAGCCACTGAGAGGCGAGCGCGTCACCGCCTGGTGACCGCTTGCCTCTTCTCATTTCGACGCGCGCCGAAGACGCACCTCTGTGGGTGGTTGAGGCAACGGCTGCGGGGTGGCTGGGGCAACGGCTGCGGGTGGTTGGGGCGCAGCCCCAAGTTCATCGCCCGCCGGATCACCGAGTCTCGCGCGAGAGTCCGTCGGGGCTCGTGAGCGCGGCCTCCTCGCCCATCGACGCCTCGGCGGGTGCCGCCTGCTCGGCGTGCTTACGCGGATTGTCGGAGCGCTTGCTCCGGATGAGGGCTTGAAACAGCTCCTTCGTCGCGACGTACGTGATGTGCATCCCCAGGTCGTGCTCCTTTCTCTGCGGGCGCCGAGTCGAGAACACTGTGTACTCGCGCGCGCCCAGCGGCAGTCGCCCGAACGATGTCGCCCGGACGGGTGACACGCTCGCCAGCGACGACGCTCGAGCGGGGCCGCGCCGAGTTAGCCCGGCCGCGCCTCGATCGCTCGCCGGTAACGCTCGCGACGCGCCACGTCGCGCAGGATCTCGTACGCCTCCTCGAGGACCACGACGATCTTCCGCACGTCACGTTCGAGATCGTGGAGACGCGGGGAGAGGATGCGGGTCGGCTCGAACGCGCGGCGCAGCTCGACGAACGCGCGGCGGACCTCGTAGCTCGTGGCGTCGCGCGGCACGCCGAGCAGGGAGAAGTAATCACCCTCGTCGACGAGCTCGAGTCGCGCCCGGATGCGCGCGCGGATCGCCTCTTCGTCGAGCGCCGCAGCCTCGGCATCGACGGCATCGGCCGTGGAGGCCTTGCTCGGAGCGGCTGCCGGCAGCACGTCGAGGACGCCGAGCAGCGCGAGCCCGTGGACCACCGAAGCGATCTCGGCGTCCGGTGAACGCGCGAGCAAGTCGCCGACCGTCGCGCCGCGCGACCGCGAGACGAGCTCGAGCTCCGCGGGAGGCAGCGCGCATTCGGTGAGCAGCGACGGTGCACGACCGTCGCCGATGCGGCTCTCCTCGCCGCCGAGGGCCTCGACGGCCTCTTCGGGCGAGACGGCTCGACGTACGAGCTCGACGAAGAGCTCCGCGCCGGTCGAAGCACCGAAGACGCTCGGCTCCGAACGAAGACGCCCCGGCGGCTCGGCCTCGAGCTGCGCGGTACCTCCGGTGAGACGAAGCACGCCCATCGCGATCCACTCCGCATGCGAGCGGAGGGCGCTCCAGAGCTGATCCTGACCGAGCCACCCGTGCGCCACGAGCGCGGCGCCTGCGTGCCGGCCATACGGCGGGACCTTGCCTGCAAGTCGCTCGACCTCGTCGCGAGGGAGCTCGCCTCGAGCACCGAGGAAACACACGAGCGACTCGCGATCGGCGCCCGACGCTGCGGTAACGAGATCGCCGTCGCGGAGGACGAGGCGACGAACGACGCGCTGGTGCTCGAAGCACAGCGCGCCGCTCAGCCTGCGCGCGATCGCTTCTGCGAGGAAGCGACGAGCATCGACGGGGCTCGACACGACGACCCCCGTGATGGGCGCGCGGGCGGGGGCTTCGCTCAGTCCGCGGCCCGGCCCCTGGCTCGGCGGCGGGAGCTCGATCGTCGCCATCGTCACGCTTTCCGGACGAGCGACCTCCGACCGCGGAGGATCGTCGAGCAACGACGGCACCGGTGGAGGTCGCGGAGCAAGCACGGGCGCCACCGGCGGCTCTCGCACGATGGGGATGTCGGTCGTGCGCCGGCTCGGCGTCGGATCGCGAGAGGGGTCGGTCAGGACACGCCGCTCGTACGTGTGCTGCGGTGCCGACGACGCCGAGCGGCCTGAAGCCGTCGTGAGCTTCGAGCCCCCGGCGGTGGTCGGCTTTCCGTGCCCGGTTCCCTCACGATCGTGACCGACGCCCGTCCCGGGGCGCTGCTCGTGCTCCTCGTCCTCTTCGCCTTCGATCGGCTCGTCGAGCGACGCGAGGACGTCCGCCGGAAGGACGGCCTCGATCTCCTCTTCGGGAGTGGGCAGCGGCGCATCCGCGTGAGGCATGATCTCCGCGCGGAGCTCGGCGTCCGCGAGGAGCTGCTGGAGCTCGCTCGAGACGGTTCCGAACGTCGCCAGGGAGCGTGGCTGATCCACGAGATCCGCGAGCGAGGGAACGCTCATCGGAAGAGGAGGACCAGGCGTTCGGAGCCCGGGTGCCGGCAGCGACGGCATGTTCGGTCGCGACGGCGGCGCGCTCCCGATGCGAGGAGGCGGCGTCGAGAGCCGCGCCTCGGGCCGAATGGAGGGACCACCGGTCAGCGCCTCCACACGCCTCACGAGCGCAGCGATGTCGACCGGCCTCATGAAAAACGCGCTGCCCTCGTTCGAGATCGCATCCTCGATGCTCTTGATCGGTCCCACCCCCGTTCCGAAGTAGACGAAGTCGATCGCACCTGCCCCCGGAAGCCGGCGCAAGCGGCCAACCTCGGCGAGCGCCAACTCGGTGTCGACGTCGACCAGCACGACGTTCGGGCGCTCGATCTGCGAGCGGGCGACGAGCATCGGAAGCGGCACATCGACGACGAGGTAGCCAGCCGTTCGCAACGTGTCGGCGACGCGCGAGCCCTCGGGCGCGACATCGGTCACGAAGACGGTGGGGGTCCTCGCGGACGAGCGACCGTGCTCTCCAGACGCTCGATGCGCCTCGTACGTCTCGTCGGCCATCCCCTCCCCTCACTCCCCCTTCGGCTTCGCCGCCGTGTCCTCGTCACTCCCCTTCGCGAGGCGTGCTGCGATCCTCGGAAGCAGCCCCGCTACGTAGATGAGCCCGAAGATGATCGCTACGAGAATGAGCTCTCCGCGGGTCAGGCCAAGGATCACCACTTCTTATTAGCACTGCCGGAGCCCCAAGGGGGCACGTGTCGGGGGCAGCCGATCGTCCCGTAGGGGACGTGCCTGTGCTCTCATGAGCACGTGCTGTATCTGAGGATGGACGGCGTCGCAAAGCGCCACGCCTCCGCGGACCTCATGGCCGAGGGCGGCTCGGTCCGTGTCGATGTCGAGACCCCGATCGCCCTGCGCGAGGTGGGCCCGTTCGAGCCGCTCGCCATCGCGATCGAGAACGGCGCAGTTCGTGACGAGCTCGCGAGCGGGATCCCGATCCCGAGCCTGAGTGGCTACCGGCGGCTCCGCTTCGGCTTGCTGGCGGCCACCGCGGCGCCGATGGCCATGCTGCTCGAGCTCGACCGCGAGCTCGTGATGGCCCAGCACGCGACCGTCGGCCGGTCCGTCATCGATCTCGTCCTCGTCGCCTTCGTGGTGTTCGAGCTGTCCCGGCGAACGCCGCGCATGCCCGGCATCTGCGCGGTCGCGCTCGTGGCGATCGGGCTCCGCTGGGCGCTCGTCGCTGCCCGGCTTTGCGGTGCCGGGGTACATCCGCTCGTGTACGCCGCAGCCGCGCTGTCGGTCCTCGCAGCGCTCGTGCTCCTCGCGCGCGCTCCGTCACGTGCACGCGTTGCGCTCGAGCTCTTCGGAAAGCTCGGCATCTCTCGCTCCGAGCACTTCGCCGCGACGCACGAGAGGGACGAGCCGCCCGGAGCGCTCGTCGCTGCAGCGGTGGCGTGTGCCGCCGGCCTCCCGGCGCTCCTTCACGTTGCGCGGAGCTTCGATTTCGGGCTCTTCGGGCAGGCCGCGGTCTTCATCGCCTTCGCGACGATCGCTCCCGTGATTGCTCGACGGACGACCGATCCCAATGCGGCCCCCACGACGCCGACGCGCATCGAGCCGGTCCGAGTCCTGCTCGGTGTCGCCGCGGGCCTCGCGCTCACCGCGGCTGCCGTGACGGCCGGACGTCTGTTCCTCGACGTCGGCGCGGAGGTCGCCCGATGCGTCGAGCGTCTCGACACCGAGACGAAGATCGCTCGCGCGGCCGAGTCCGCCGAGCTCGCGCGCGCCATCGCGAAGGTGCGCGCCTCGGCACCGCTCATGCTGATGACCTCGGCGATCTTTCCGTTCGCCGAGGAGCGCGTCTACCGGGGGCTCCTCCAGGACGTGCTCGTACGGAAGTACGGGCGCGCGTACGGCGTCTTCGCGGCGTCGCTCGCCTTCGGGGTCGCGCATCTCGGCGTCTACCAGATCGCGCTCTATCAGACGGTGCTCCTCGGAATCGGCTTCGGCATCGCGTACGTCGAAGGCGGCCTGATCGCGGCCTTCATCGTCCACGCGACGTGGAACCTCCTCCAGCTCGGGTGAGGACCGCTCGTCTCTAGGCGAGGCCGCTCGACGAGCTCGGCGCGCCGTCCATGGTGACCGGGCGCACGGCGTTCGCGAGCGTGCCTCGCTGCTGCTTCGGTCGCGGCCGTCGAACCGCGCTCGACCTCTCCGCCCGCCAGCCGGGCGCCGAGGCAAAGCCCAGGGAGGGTGTGAGGGAGAGCTTCATGTGTGACAACGTAACACCACGAGCTACCACGACAATCCCCTGGCGCCGGCTCGGAACGAACCGAGATCTTCATTGCTTCAGAGCACTTGCGCGACATCCCCGGCGTCCCGGCGACGGTTTCGGCTGCTTCCACGGATCTGCTCGCGCTCACCGCCTCGAAGCGAGCTAGAGCATTCCGGTGCCTCGAAGCGCTCTCGTCCTCGGTGCCACCGGTCTCGTCGGCGCGCGTTGCGTCGCTCACCTGCTCGAGAACCCGGCCTACGACCGGGTGACGAGCCTCGTACGGCGCGCGGGACAACCGACAGGCGAGAAGCAAAAGTCCCAGGAGCGCGTGGTCGACTTCTCGCAGCTGACCGCCGAGGACATCGAACCGGCGAGCGACCTGTTCTGCGCCATCGGCACCACGATGAAGAAGGCCGGAAGCCGTGAGGCGTTCCGCCGGGTCGATCTCGAGATACCCCTCCACGTCGCCAAGCTCGCCGTCGCGACCGGCGTGAAGCGCATCGCGCTCGTGTCGAGCGTGGGCGCCGATGCGCGTTCGAGCAATTTCTATCTGAGGACGAAAGGCGAGCTCGAAGACGCGCTCGCGAAGCTCCCGCTCGCAGCGCTGCACGTCATGCGTCCGAGCCTCTTGCTCGGAGATCGCACGGAGTCGCGGCCCGGCGAGGCGATCGCGAGCGTGTTCGCTCGAGCGACGAGCGGCCTCTTGATCGGAGGCCTGAGGCGATGGCGAGCGATCGAAGGCGACCAGGTCGGGCGCGCGATGGTGGCGGCGATGCTGAGCCCGGATCCCGAGCCGCCGCTCCAGATCCACGAGTACGACGCCATCCGCGCGCTCGCCGCGCGTGCGTGAGCGACACACGCGAGCCGAACGCCGACACGTTGCATCGAGGTAGGCCAAGCGCCCACGGGGTGCTCTTCCCCCGGAGAGGAGCGGGTGAGCGCGCTGGATCGTCGTCGATCAGCGTCCACAGACCATGGACGAGCGTTGGCCGAACCTGAACAGACGAACCATTTGGGGCTCGCGCCCCAACCACCCGCGGAGGTACCAACGGTTTCCGAACGTTGTCGGGGGCCGGGAGCGGCCGGATTGTGCAATCGGGCGCGTCGCTGCGCCGGCAGACAACATGCAAGGTGGGAGGGCGTGAAGAAGTCCCGCCGTCGTCTTGTTAGCCAGAGGCTCCAGGGGCCGTGGATGAGCGTCCTCGCGCTGATGGCCGCCGAGTCTCGATCCGACGGTGGGCTGGGCCTTCAGCTCCTCCTCAGCCGCGCGCGGTTCAACGAGCGCCCGCACCTGTCGATCAACAAGCGCGAAGCGGCCTGAGCCCATCTCGGCCTGCCGCTCTCGCCGGCGCGCGCGGCCGCCCGTCGTCAGTCCTTCCGACGTCGTCGCTGCGTGCGCGGGACCTTGCCCTCGAGCGGCTGGCGCTGCGCCGTCGGCATCATGTGGAAGCGGCTCGACGGACGCGCCGCCTGATCCGCGACCTTCACCTTGTCGCGCGAGATCTCCATGAAGCGTTGCTGCGACCGGATCAGTGAAGCGTTGGCCTTCGGCTGCGTGCGCGCGTAGCCGCCGTACGGGCCGAGCGTCCACGACTTGACGTTGTCGGACCACTGGATGCCGAGGATGTCGATGAGCCGCGCTCGGATGGCCGGATCGTCGATCGGGGTCATCACCTCGACGCGACGATGGAAGTTGCGAGGCATCCAGTCCGCGCTCGAGATGTAGACCTCGTCCTTGCCTGCGTTCGCGAAGTGGAAGATGCGACCGTGCTCGAGGTAGCGGTCGATGATCGCGCGGACCTCGATGTTGTCGCTCACGCCGGGGACCCCCGGCCTCAGGCAGCAGATGCCGCGAACGATGAGCGAGATCGGAACGCCTGCCTGCGATGCGCGATAGAGCGCCTCGATTGCGTCCTCGTCCACGAGCGCGTTCATCTTCGCGACGATGCGCGCGGGTCGTCCCTGCCTCGCGTGCTCGGCCTCGCGTGCGATCAGGCCCAGCGTCGCCTCGTGCAGGCCGAGCGGCGCGACGATGAGCGAGTTCCACTTCGCCGGCGCGCTGTAGCCGGTGAGCAGGTTGAAGAGCGACGACGCGTCGGCGCCGAGCGCGGGGCGCGCCGTGAGGAGCCCGATGTCGCCATAGAGACGCGCGGTGCCCGAGTTGTAGTTGCCCGTCGCGAGGTGGACGTAGCGGCGGAGGCCCCCGCGCTCGCGCCGGATGATGAGGAGGCACTTCGCGTGCGTCTTCAGCCCGAGGAGACCGTAGACGACGTGGACACCGCTCTGCTCGAGCGTGCGTGCCCACTGGATGTTCGACTCCTCGTCGAAGCGGGCCTTGAGCTCGACGATCGCCGTGACCTGCTTGCCCGTCTCGGCCGCGCGCGCGAGCGCCTTCACGATCGGCGAGTCCCCGCCAGCGCGGTAGAGCGTCTGCTTGATCGCGAGGACGTCGGGATCCTCCGCAGCACGCGTCACGAGATCGACGATCGTGTCGAACGACTCGTACGGGTGATGGAGCAGCACGTCGCCCTCGCGGATGACGGCGAAGATGTCCTCGGCGTCACGGAGCGGCGGGACCACGAGCGGGCTGTACGGGTCGTCGCGCAGGTCGCGGCGCTCCTCGCGCGGCACCCAGCCCATGAGATCGGAGACGTTGAGGAGCGGCGTCCGGTAGACGTCGCGCTCGGGATCGAGCTTGAGCGCGCGAACGAGCTTCGCGAGCGAGTCGGGCGTCGGCTCGCCGGCGACCTCGAGCCTGACCGCGGCACCGCGCTCGCGGCGACGGAGCTCCTGCTGGATCGTCTGGAGGAGGTCCTGCGCCTCTTCCTCGTCGATCTCGAGATCGAAGTTGCGCGTGACGCGGAAGACGTAGACCCCCTTGAGGCGTACGCCCGGAAAGATCATCCCGACGTGGCGCGCGATGAGGTCCTCGAGGAGGACGAACGCGTGCTTCGCCGGTCCGCCCGGTGTCTTGACGCCGTGCACCTCGAGGAGGCGCGGCAGCATCATCGGCACCTGCACGACGCCGAACCCCGGCTCGGTCTCGCCTTCGCGCGAGAACATGACGCCGAGGTTCAGGCTCTTGTTGCGGACGTGCGGGAACGGATGGCCCGGGTCGATCGCGATCGGCGTGAGGATCGGGAAGACTTCGTTGTGGAAACGCTCGTCGAGCGCCGCGAGCGCATCGGGCGGGAGCGTGTCGGGGCGCACGAGCAAGAACGTGCCGTCGGCCCCGAGCGCGGGCAGGAGGCCGCTCATGAGCCCCGACATCTGCTGGCCGATCAGCTCGTGAACGCGCGCCGAGATCTTGACGAGCTGTTCGTGCGCGGTGAGGCCGTCCGCCGCAAGCTCACCGACTTCTCCCGTGAGCTGCTGCTTGAGGCCCGCGACGCGGACCATGAAGAACTCGTCGAGGTTCGAGGAGACGATTGCGTGGAACTTCAACCGCTCGAGGAGCGGCACCGCCTCGTTCTCGGCCTCGGCGAGGACCCGCGCGTTGAACTCGATCCATGACAGCTCTCGGTTCAGATAGAGCAGCGGAGAGCGCAGGTCGGGCGTTTCACCGGAAGCCGGAGGCGGCACGCTCGCCATCGGTATCGTGCCGGATGCAGGTCCGTTGCTCGAGCTCGAAGGCCCCGTCGACGGCGTCGAAGGAACGATCGCGACCGGCGACATGGCCGGCGGCGCCACCGCAGGAGCGGACGGCGTCGTCGACGAGGCCGGGGGTAGATCGTGGCCGTGCGGAGGCATTGTGCTCACAGTCTACCCCAGTCTGGAGCTTTCCGTCGGTGACGAGTCCGCGACGTATTGCCCAGATGGGATTCCTCCGAACGCCGCCTCTGGCGGACCGACTCTTCGTCCTCAGTCGCCTGGCGCGTCTGGCGTGTGGCCGGGCTCGCGCGCGGCAAGGTCGTTCCTGAGCCAGACGCGGATCCCCTCGAAGTCGGCCGTCTGTCGGTAGCGCGAGGAGAGCCATACGGCCGCTTCGGGGCATTGCGCCGCGAAGTCCGCAACGGCATCCGCCGAGCTCATCAAAGGCGATCGGTCCACGAAGACGAACGCGGCCGGCGGCGCGCTCTCGAGGCGGGTGGCAAGGTCCTGCGCATGAGCATCCCGGATGGCCCGGATGCGGCCGATCTCTTCGTCCGTGGGCGAGAGGCCACCCGGGTCGAAGCTCCCGTGCAGCGCCGCATCGGCGTTGAGGTCGTAGGCGTAGATGTACGGCGTCGCGCTGCGCCGGCCGGCGAGGAAGAGCAGATACGCGTCCATCGCGTAGGACTGGACCCGATCGTCGGGCTTCGTCCGAGCAGCGACGTATTCGGCGGCGTCGCGCATCGCGCGTGGGAAGTAGTCGATTCGGTCGAAGGCGGCGAGGCGTTCGCCGCTCTCGAGCGATGCCTTGTCACGCGCCTCGGGCGCCGGCACCGGCGGGTAAGGCGCCAGCCACGCGAGGTATGCCGCGCGTGCACCGACGAGGATCGCCGCGATGATCACGGCTGCCCGTCGCGCGATCACCGCAGCGGAGCGACCCGACGAGGCGAACGAGGCGGACGAGCCGAACGTGCCCTCCCAGATCGTCACGAGCGCGACGAGCCATCCGAACGAGACGCCGAGCGTGACGGGATGGAAGTGATACGGGAAGCCCTTGGCCTGGACGACGACCGACACGAGACCGAGCACCGGCATCGCCGCGATCGGAATGGCTCGCCGCGGGAGGCGTCGAAGCGCGATGAGGACGCCGAGGCCAGCGCTCGTGACGACAGCGACACGAGCGAGCGCCGCGTAGCCGGGCATCGAGAGGATCGTCGATGCCGGTCGCGGCCAGATGAAGCGGTACATGGCCGGCACATCGACGAACGTGATCCGCGCCCAGGCGCCAAGATCGCCCCGCAGCGCGACGAAGGCGAGGGGGATCGCCACGCCGACCGCTCCGCCGGCGAGGAAGACGACGAGCCTCCGCCCCCGAGCACGAAGCGGTCCGGCCTCGACGAGGAGCGCAACGAGCTGCGACGCGGTGAAGATCGCGAACGTCGGCTTTCCCAGCCACGGCACGAAGGACAGGAGCCCCGATGCGAACAGCGTCGCCGTCGTGAGCCTCGAACGCGGATCGTCGCTCGCCGCACGTGTCGCCTGGAGCGCGATCGAGACGAGGACGAACCAGTCGAGGAAGCTCTCGCGCTGCGCCGTGTCCCAGAAACCGTAGACCGCATACTGAGCGCTGAGCGCGACCCACGCAGCAAGGGCCCACGCGCCACGAACGAGGAAGCCGGGCCGCCGGCGCGGCTCGTAGCCGGCGATCGACGGGAGGAGCGCGCCCGCGATGACGAAGGAGAGCCCCGTACAAACGAGGTCGAGAACACGGAAGCGATGTTCGTCGGCGCCGCCGAGGAGCTGGAAGACCAGGTGCACCATCGAGATGACCGGGCCGTTGACATCTCGGACGTCGCGGTACGCAACGTCCCCCTCCCCGACCGCCCATGCGACGTACTGGAAGATGCCCTGGTCGCGCCCGAGCGAAGCCCACGAGGCGCGGACGGTGGCCTCCCAGACCCAGCCGATCGCAGGGATGGCGACGGCGAGCGCTGGCGCCGCGGCGCCGAGCCGCGCGGCGACCCACGAGGGCGCGGATCGTGCGATTCGGCTCATCGGCGCGACCTTAACATGCCGCTCCACTTCCGCCGCGAGCAGCCCGGTCGGGATGCCTGGGGTCCGAGTCGCCTTGCGTTGGCCGTGCCATGGATGAGCTGTTCGTCGGGTACTTGCTGGTAACACTCGACCTCGAGCACGAAGTCGGGGGAGAATCATCCGAGACGCAGATGCGTCCAGACGTCGCCGCCCGGGCCGAGCTTGACTTGGATACGCGACGAGCGACGCTAGGAGCGAGCCATGAACGAGCCGGTCCGTCGGTTGCCGTTGCCTCACCACGATCGCGCAGAACGAGCCCGCGGCTTCGCGGAAGCGCTTGGCGCTGCCAAGGGGAAGCATCTGCTCATCGCCCTCCGCGGGCATCCTGATCCCGACGGGATCGCGTCCGCGTTGGCACAGGCCCACATCGCGCAGCGGCTCGGCGTCGCGAAGACGACCATCAGCTACTGCCACGAGCTCAGCCATCGCGAGAACCGCGCGCTCGTCAAGCTTCTCAACGTCGAGATGAAGAAGCTGAAGAACGTGCACGACCTCGCCGAGCCGGCGGACTTCGTCGGCCTCGTCGACGCGCACGATGTCGACCCGGAGATGATCGGCGTCGATCAGATCGAGCCGCTCACCATCGTCGACCACCACCGTGCGCATGCCCCGCCGCGCGCGCGCTTCGTCGACATGCGAAACGACGTCGGCGCGACCGCGACGATCTTCGTCGAGTACCTCCAGGAGCTGTGCCCGCTCTCGGCCGACAGTGACGACGATCGCCGGATCGCGACCGCGCTCATGCATGGCCTCGCGACGGACACGGACGACTTCTCGCTCGCGCGCACGACGGACTTCCGCGCCGCCGCGCAGCTCGCCGACATCTGCGATCGCGATCTCCTCCAGGATCTTTCCCGTCGCCTCATCGCGCCGAGCGCGATGGACGTCATCGCTCGCGCGCTCGCGGCCCTCGTCGTGCGCCGCAACTTCGCCATGGCCGGCGTCGGCTTCGTCTCCGAGAGCGAACGCGACACGATCGCGCAGGCCGCCGACTTCCTGATCCGCCGCGAGGACATCGACACGGTCGTCGTCTACGGCATCGTCGGCGATCGCTTCATCGAAGGATCGCTCCGCACCCACTCGCCGAGCGTCGATCCGGCGGTATGGCTCGAGCAGGCGTTCGGTCACGACGAGCGCGGCAAGGCATACGGCGGTGGACGACGGGACAAGGGCGGCTTCCGCATCCCGATCGGCTTCCTCGGACGCGCCACCGATCGCGCCCAGCTCTGGGCGCTCGTCGAACACGCCGCACGCCAGGCGCTCCTGAAGCAGCTCGGCGAGGAGCCGCTGCCTTCGCTCGGGACGCAGGGCGGTATCCCTTCGAACGCCAGCTGATCCCGGCGCCTGCGAACGACATGCGCATCGCGTTCGTGGGTCTGCCGCTGGCGGCGCTCCTCCTCGCGCAGGACGGACACACCATCGTGTGGGCGGGGATCTGCCGCCGCGACGCGATCGGCACGCGACGGCTGAAGAAGCTGCTCGGTGACGACCGCGTCGTGGTCGTCCCCGATCTCGCGAAGAGCGCTCGCGCGATCCGCGCTGCAAAGCCGGATCTGATCGTGAGCTGGTTCTGGACGAAGAACATCCCCCGCTCGGTCCGCGAAGCCGCGCCGCTCGGGGCGTTCGGGGTTCATCCCTCCCTCCTGCCGCGCCACCGTGGCCCCGATCCGACCTTCTGGGCGATCGACTCGGGAGATCGCGAGACGGGCGTCACCGCTCACATGCTCGAAGACGAGTACGACACCGGTGCAATCCTCGGGCAGAAGCGCATCGCGATCGATCCTTCGTGGAGCGCGTGGCGGCTCGCGAAGAAGCTCGATCGGCCGTCGCTCGCGCTCCTCCGCGAGACGGCCCTTGCCTACGCACGCGGCGAGCCGCCGACCCCACGCGGACAAGACGAGGCGCTCGCGACCGAAGCGCCAGCACCGGAGGACGAGCTGCTCGAGATCCGCTGGGCGGATCCAGCCGAGAAGATCGCGCGACGCGTCCGGGCCGCGAGCCCGTGGCCGGGAGCCTTCACCGAGGTGGCAGGCACGGTGGTCACCCTCACGAGCGCACGAGCCACGGACGACGTCCCGCGCGCGCTCGACCAGGGCGAGGCGTGCGTGCGCGGCGACGGCGTGGTGGTGGTCCGCGCGGGCGACGGCGGGGTGGAGCTCCTCGCCGGCCGGATCGAATACGACGATGCCGAGCGCGAGCTCGACGCGAACGCGCTCGCCGACCTCGTCCGCGCCACCGCGCACTGACGACCACGCAGCCGTCCCGCGACGCGACGGCCGACGCAGGGGCCCACTCCGTCGCGATCGAGGTCCTGGATCTTCGGATGGGCGAGCGCTCGCGTCAGACTCCCAGCAGCACGAACGAGGTCACGAGCGCGAGATCCGGGTTCGAGGAATCGTCATGGCGGATCTTCAGCCGGTTGTGCACGCGATGAACCCCGCTCACGCGCTGAACCGCTTCACCGGCGACGCGCTTCGAGCGTCGATCGGGGACCGTGCCTTCGAGGGTCACGTCACCGCTCGCAACGCTGACCTCGATGTCGGACGCGTCGAGGTCATGGCAATGCCTCAGCGCGTAGCTCACGTCCATCTCGACGCGAGGGTCCGGACGGTCCACGCGCTCCGGAGCACGCAGGGCGTCGATCATGCGTGAGACGCCCGCCCTCAAGCGACGCCAGAGGCTCTGCGGAGGGCGCTCGAGATACGCGAAGTACGGATCCGCCTGCGGCTCCTTGTAGACGAGCCACGGCCACGCTTCCTTCTCGTAGAGCGACGCATGGCTGGCGTTGACCGCGATGACGCCGGGATGGGGCGCGCGGTGGTAGGCGTAGCTCCCCTCCTCCGGGTGGATGCTGGGACCGCATCCATATCCCCGCTCGTCGATCTCGGAGTTGCGCGTGTACGTGTCCCGCTGGTCGTACCAAGCGGTGCCGATCGCCCAGGGGCTCTGATTGATCAGGTTCAGTCGATCAGCGAGGCACTGACGATCACGCCGCTCGACGTCGGGGTCCCGCTCGATGCGGCTCGTACCGAACCGCTCGCGCTCCTCACGTTGGGCGTGATCCTGCCGTGTCGACTCGTCCCATCGATGATCGATCGTTGCCATCCAGCACCAGCTCACTGCGAAGCGCATGCCGATCGAAGGAGGCCTGGCTGAGAGCGCGGCGACGCGCGAATGCCGGTCGCGTCTGTCGTCCTGATGGGACGAATGTGCACCTCGTGTCGCACCTCGCCGCGCTCGAGGCGTGACCATGCGCCGCGGCGGAAGGTCTTCCTTGGGACACCGGGCCCCCGCCCATCCGCAGAGGAGGGCCCTCGGATGGCGTCGATTTTCCCGAGCGAAACGGACCGACGAAAGCGGTGTTTGTTTCGACCATACCGGTTCGCCTACGATGCGGTCGCGGCGCCTGCGGCGCACGCGAACCCCAGCTTCGAGGCGACAGTGAGCGATCCTCTTTCGACGTCACGCACGGCACGCGAGTCGCTCGCGCGCGGACTCAATGCACTGCAGGCTGACCCGAGCGTACCGAGCCACCTCGTCGACCTTGCGGCCCCGATCGCGCAGGCGATGGGTGCACTCCACCAGCTCGAGCGAACGAACCAGCTCACGCCTCATGCGGACGTCGCGCTGAACCACGTCCGAGGTGCGCTCGCGCAGCTCCAGGCTGCACCGGCGAACCACCCCGCAGTCAACGCAGCGCTCGAGTCCGTCGCGAAGTCGCTCTCGCTCGTGCACTCGCTGAGCCGCATGGCGAACGGTCCGGCTCCCGCTCCGCAACACGCCGCGCCCGCGCCTGCTCCGCAACACGCCGCGCCCGCGCCTGCTCCGCAACACGCCGCGCCCGCGCCTGCTCCTGCTCCGCACCACCCCGCGCCTGCGCCCGCTCCGCACCAAGCCGCGCCTGCACCTGCTCCGCAACCGGCGCCCGCGCCTGCTCCGCAACCGGCGCCCGCGCCCCAGGCGCTCAACGTGACCGCGGGGATGCCGGGCCAGAACGCGGGGGCTTCACCTCGCGGCGGGACCGCCGGCATGGCCGCGCAGGCTCCTGCAGCGGGAGCGCAGCCGTCGTTTCCCCAGGCGCAGCCTGCTGGAGCGCCCGGCGGCTACGGGGCAGCGAACGTTGCGCGCGATCCGTTCGCGGCTCCCGATCCCTTCGCCTCTCCTCCGCCGGGAGTCGGACCGACCGGGGCACATCCGCAGGCACCTCCCGCGGGCGCACATCCCGGCGCAGTGAGCGGCAAGGCTGCGACGCCGAGCATGCCCGTCCCGGCTCCGCCCGCCGTCGGCAACATGCAGGTCATCGCGGCCGACCTCGGAGCGCACAGCCCGACCAACTTCTACAAGGGCCTCTCGGGCAACGACATCATCGATCACGGCGGCCTCTTCGTCTCGACGTACGTCGCGCCGAAGATCGGCACGCCGGTCCGGCTCAGGGTGTCGCTGCCGGGCGGCTACGAGTTCGAGGCGAACGCCGTCGTGAAGTGGACGCGCGATCTCGGCGGAGACGCGCTTCCTGGCTTCGGCGCGCAGTTCACGGCGATCACGCCCGAGGCACGCCAGCTCGTCTATCGCTACGTGCGCAACCGAGAGCCGATCTTCCACGACGATCTCTGAGCCTGCGGCGCAGCACGTTTGGTGCTGCGCATCGCAAGGCTCGCCGTGGTGTCGCCGCGAGATTGCTCACGGGGCTCTCGACTCGTAGGGGCTCGTGACGACGCGCGATCGCGTCTGCTCGTCGAGCCCCCATATGGCTCGGCGCACTCGACGGTCGTCGATTTCGACCGAGCCAACCTTGACACTAACCACTGTCACGGTCATAAGTGTTCCACCGTGCGGGGTGACGACGTCCTGAGGACCAGGGCGCCCCCGGCCGTGGGAGGCATTCACATGCACGCATTCGCGAACGAGGCCGCGCGCCTCGAGAGCTTCGGCCGCTCCATCGATCGCATCAAACGCGATGTCGAGGCACGCGTCGGCGCCGAAGATCTGCGCCGCGTCCGGCGGCTTCGCTGGCTGTCGCGCACCTGCGAGGTCATCGGACGCGCGGCGATCCATTTCAGCTTCGAGCCGATCGGCTTCACCGCCGGAGTGCTCGCCCTGTTCGTCCACAAGCAGCTCGAGGCGACCGAGATCGGCCACACCGCTCTCCATGGCGCCTACGATCGCTTCGGCAAGGCGACCGGCTTCCACTCGTCGTCCTTTCGCTGGAGAGTGCCGATCGATGAGCCATCCTGGCGCTACGGTCACAACGTCCGCCATCACGGCAACACGAACGTCGCCGGCAAGGACCCCGACATCCACTTCGGCCCGATCCGCCTGACGGAGCACACTCCCTGGAGACCGACGCACCGGCTCCAGGTGCCGTTCGCGCTCTTCATCCTGTTCCCGAACTTCGGGTTCCTGATGAACACCCACTTCACGGGCGTGACCGACTCGTGGTTCGGCAACGGGCGCGGTGGGATGGACTTCCTCGCCGATCGTTCCTTCCGAACCAGGCTTCGCGCGCATTGGCATGCGCTCCGGAAGTACATCCCGTACTACGCGTACGAGTACCTCCTCTTTCCGATCCTGGCAGGGCCGTTCTGGTGGAAGGTCCTGCTCGGCAACTGGCTCTCCGAAGTCCTGCGCGACGTCTACTCCGCGGCGACGATCTTCTGCGGCCACGTCGGTCACGACGTCGCCGCGTACCCCGAGGGTGACAAGGCGAGCGGACGCGGCGCCTGGTACGCGAGGCAGGTCGAGGCCTCGAACGACTTCGAGGTGAACCAAGTGCTGAGCGTCCTCTGCGGCGGCCTCGACCGTCAGATCGAACACCACCTCTTTCCGAAGCTCGCGCCGGAGCGCCTACGGGAGCTCGCGCCGCTCGTGAGGCGCGCCTGCGAGGAGCACGGCGTGCGCTACAACACCGCCAGCTGGCCGGCGACGCTGAAGAAGGCCTTCGCCCACATCGCCGCGCTCTCGAAGGAGGCGCCGAACACCACGACGGTCCTCCGCGGCGCGATGCGCGTGATGAGTTGAGCTCGCTCGCGGCCACGGTCTTAGGCTACGTGTTCGGGGTGGCCGAGGAGAACGCCCCGGCGGATGGGAGTGGTTCGCGCACCGCCACGGTGCTAAATGCGGCGGAGCCCTCCACGGGAGAAGACGATCCCGCTCCGGAACGACGAGAGCCGATGCGCGAGGCGAAGCCCCAGACCGAAGGCGAGACGAGCGCTGCCGACGCGAGCGTCGAGTACACGATCGACGACCTCGCGAGCGTCTCGCAGGTCCCGAGCCGTACGATCCGCTTCTATCAGTCGAAGGGCGTGCTCCCGAAGCCGATCATCAAGGGACGGGTCGCGTTCTACGGGAAGGCGCACCTCGAGCGCCTCGAGCTGATCGCGTCGCTGCAGGATCGCGGTCTCCGCATCGAGGCGATCCGCGAGCTCGTCCAGCGCATCGACAAGGGCGAGCTCGACATCGGCGAATGGCTCGGGCTCGAGGCGCAGCTCCAGCAACCCTGGGCGAACGACCAGCCCGTGACCGTGAGCGAGGACCAGCTCTACGAGCTCGCGGGACGCAAACGGGCCGGGCTGCTCAACGATCTCGTCCGCGGCAAGCTCGTCGAGCGACGAGGCAACGTCTTCTTCGTGCCGAGCCCCGCGCTCCTCGCGATCGGCGCGCGCCTCGAGGCTGCGGGGATCGACATCGACGACGTCGTCCGCGCCAAGGCGATCCTGGAGAAGTACGTCGGTCGGGCCGCGAAGGAGCTGACGGAGCTCGTCGTCTCGCGAGCGAACGACGGCACCGACGGCGACCTCGGCAAGGCCGTCGAAGAGCTCCGGCCGCTCGCGATGGAAGGCGTGCGCGTGATCTTCGCGCAGGCGATGCAGGCGGAGCTCCGCGAGCTCGCCCTCTCGGGCCGCTCCGCCAAGGTCGCGCGCCGACGCGCAAAGAAGTAGGCCCGCGCGAAGCATTGAGGCTCCGCGCTCACGCCCGGCCTCACGTCACCGCTGCGCGCTCGCGGCAGAGCGTTCGCGGATCGTCCGTCATCACGCCGTCCGCTCCCATCGCGAACAGGCGAGCCGCCTCCGCCGGCTCGTCGATCGTCCAGAAGTCGACGCGCAGCCCGAGCGCATGGAGGCGGTCGATCGCGGCCTGACTGGCGAACACGATGCCGTACGCCCGGCGGGGGACCTGGGCCGCGTGGCCGCTCACGCGCAGCCAGCGGAGCGCCGCGCGCGGCACGAACATAATGCGCGCGATCTCGTTGGCCGAGAGCCCCGTCTCGCCCGGGTAGCCGAGCCTTCGTGTCCGCACCAGGTTCTTCGTGGAGAAGCTCGCGATGCGGACCCGGTCCTCTGCACGTGCTCGCCGAATCGTGCGGAGCAGCGCCGGGATCATGTCCGGCGATGTCTGCTTTGCGTCGACGTTGAACATCGCATCCGGGAACGCGTCGAGCGCCGCGTCGAGCGTCGGCATCTTGAAGCGCTGCCCCGCGCGGAAGATGCCGGGGCGGCGCGGAACGAAGAGCGCGCCGACGTCCCAGGCGCGGATCTCGGCGAGCGTCGCGTCCGCGATCGCGCGCTTCACTCCGGCGGCGCGCTCGCCCGTCGGATCGTGCGAGAGGACTACGGCCCCGTCACGCGTCATGTGCGCGTCCGTCTCGATCGCATCCGCGCCGAGGTCGAGCGCGAGCTGGAACGCCTCGAGCGTGTTCTCCGGCAACTCGAAGCTCGCACCGCGATGCGCGTAGATGATGGGCGACAGGCGAGACATGACGAGAAGCTACCTCGGCACGATCGCGGGCGCCCGCCGAAACGCGGCTGGGGCGCAGACGCCTCAGGCGGAGTGGTGCCGGGACTCGAGCTCGAGCAGGAGTCGCTTGTTCTCGATCCCGCCCGCATAGCCCGTGAGCGTCCCGTCCCGACCGATCACGCGGTGGCACGGGACCACGATCGAGAGCGGGTTGCGCCCGTTCGCCGCGCCCACGGCGCGGATCGCAAGCGGCTTCCCGATCGCGCGCGCGATCTCCGCGTACGTGGTCGTCTCGCCGTAGGGGATGGCAGTGAGGGCGCGCCATACCGCACGCTGGAAGTCCGTCCCTCGCGGCGCGAGCTCGAGATCGAACGACGTCCGGGTTCCGTCGAAATAGGCGCGGAGCTGCGCGACGACGGACGCGAACGCGGGCTCGTCCTCGTGCGCCTCGGCGATCGCCCCCACCGCGTGCGCCGCTCGCTCGAAGTAGATCCCGTGGAGCACGACCTGCGATGCGCGAACCTCACCGAGGAGGAGGAGATCGCCGACGGGCGTCGCCATCCGCGCGAAGGATCGCCGGAACGGCACCACCTCGACGGATCGTTTGCTCGAGGTACCCACGTTGCCTCGTTCGGTGCTCATCATCATCCCGTCTCCTCCGAGAGTCCCGACCAGAGATGCGCAGCGGCATAGGCACGCCACGGCCGCCACCGCTCGGCTCGCGCTTCACACTCCGCCGTCGACACTCCGCCGAGGGCCTTCCGCAGGCCGAGATCGCCCGAGGGGAAAGCGTCCGGCCAGCCGAGAGCGCGCATCTCGATGTACTCCGCCGTCCAAGGACCGATCCCCGGCAACGCGAGCAGGGCCTCACGCGTCGCCACCGGATCGGCTGTGCGATCGAGCGTGACCTTTCCGTCGGCGACCGCACGAGCGAGCTCGCGAACGGTGCGCGCGCGCGAGCGGGTGAGCCCGATCGACCCGATCGCCTCCTCGCTCGCGTCCGCGAGCCGGGGTGCGTCCGGCCAGGCCCACGCCGGCGCGCCCTCCCGGGTGGGTCCCTTCACCGGCACGCCGAGCTTCGCAACGAGGCGGCCCGCGATCGTCAGCGCGGCACGCACACTGACCTGCTGCCCGAGCACTGCGCGCACGGCCCACTCGAACGGGTCGAACGCGCCCATCACCCGCTGCGCCGGCCGAGCCCGCACGCGCTTCTCGAGCAGCGGATCGCGCGCGAGGTGTGCGCCGATCAACGTCGGGTCCGCATCGGAGTCGAAGACTCGACGCACGCGCGCGGCGATCGTCATGAGCGACGGCGCGAGCGAGGAAGACACCTCCACGACGATCGCGTCACGCCCCTTCGCGGGTGTGACGGCGACGATGCCCGTGTGCCCGTTCATCAGCGTGGCGCGCAGATAGGTGTCGCCCGAGAACGCCTCTGCTCCCTCGACCGCGCGCGCTCGAAGGAACGAGAACGCGAGCGAAGCGTCGAACGGTGCCCGCGCGTCGAGCACGACGCGAAGCTCATCGCCGGCGGACACACCGGACGCGCCCGGGCGCCGGACCTCCGAGGGCGTCATCCGCTGATGCGCTCGATAGGCGTCGTTGAAGCGCCGCACGCTTGCGAAGCCGCTCGCAAACGCGATCTCGGCGATCGGCAGCGTCGTCCCGAACAGGAGCTCGCGCGCGAGCGCGACCCGCTTCGAGAGCCCGAGCTCGAGCGGCCCCAGCCCGAGCTCGTCCTGCATGGCCCGGCGGAGGTGGCGCGCGGAGGTGCCCAGCGAAGACGCCAGGTCCTCCACGCTCCCGTCGTTCAACGCGCCCTCGTCGATCTTTCGCAGGGCGGTCGCGACGAGCCGCGAGACAGCGTCCACGCTCGCATGCCCGGGCGCCCGCTCCGGCCGGCAGCGAAAGCACGCCCGGAACCCCGCGCGCTCCGCAAGCGCTGCCCGTGGAAAGAACTCGCAGCGGTCGCGCCGCGGCGTCCGCGCGCGACACACCGGGCGGCAATACACGCCGGTCGTCTTCACACCGACGAAGAACGCTCCGTCGAAGCGGGCATCGTGCGCGACGAGAGCGCGGTAGCAGGCGTCGGGGTCGAGCGTCACGCCCCTCTCTTAGCGTCGGAGCGGGCGCCCGTCTGGCCGTTTTCGGACATGGCAGCAACGCCGCGCCCGAGCCGAGGCCGGCCATCTCAGCCGGGAACCGGACGGGAGCACGAAGCGAGGCCTGCCCCCCCGTTGCCCGACCTCTCCCGTTTTCCGGCCCACCCGCGCGGGTCCGCACGTGGGACGCAACTCTTCCGGCGCCCGGCCGACGGGGGAGGACACCAAACGGGAGGGCGCGATGAGCGAAGTGGGTGGAGTGGGGGCGCGGCGGCACTTCTCGACAGACGAGGAGGAGGCGCTCCGGCGCGACGAGTCGACGAACAGCATCGTCAAGCGTGACGCCAAGACGAACGTGAACATCTCCGGGACCGATCTCTCGTGGGTTGCCACCAAGCACCATCAGCAGAGCCCGATGGACAACAAGATGACCGTGCTCGACGTCGGCCACGTCGCGTTCGAGGGGCTCGAGATCGCAGGTGTCATCCACCTCGGCGCGGCGGGACCGATCGGCGGAATGCTGGTTGGAATCGCCCTTGGTTCGTATGGACTCGTAGAGGCGCATGCGAAAGGGGATGAGCAGGCCCAGGCGCTCGCAAAGGACAACGCGCACGTCGCCCTGATCGGTGCGCTCGATCTGCCGGAGTCCTACAAGGCGGCGCGCCTCGACGGCGAGTACAAGCACGTCGCGAAGGGGAACGGCTCTCCCGCGTTCAAGATGGCAGAGGCCATTTGCCAGGACAAGAAGGGGCTCGCCACGCTCCAGCTCCATGCCGATCGCGGGATGAACGCTGCACGCGACCTCTCGTATTCGGGGATGACGAAGGATGCGTTCCTGAAAGCGAATCCGAAGATCGCCGAGAGCTACAAGAACGATGCCGCGTTCCATGAGGGCTTCGATGCGTACCTCCATGCGAAGGCGCACCTCCCGCCCGCCGAGATGAAAGACTTCGAGAAGAAGCTGAGCGAGCGAGACGGATGGTACACGCAGAGCCAGGTAAGCTTCCGCGTATGAGGGGCGAGAAGGAGGAGCCGCCGATGGCGACGCCGTACCGATCTGCCGGCGTGCGCGTCGAAGGCCCGCGCCCACTCGAGCCGGAAGACGAGATGAGGCTTCTGCTCGAGGCCCCCGTGTGGCCTCGAGGTGCTCGCAAGGCGGTGGTGATCGGCCTGGCGCTCATGGGCGTGGCGTTGGTGGCCGTCAGTCTGAGCTCGACGGACCACACGCTCTTCCGCCCCGTGGTCCACGCGTGCCTCTTCCTCACGCCGCTGGTGTCCTTGCTCTCGGCGGAGCTGAAACATCGGCGGCGTGTGGCGAAGCTTCGTGCAGCCGGCTACGACGTCGAAGGCGCGGCGACCGCTCACCTCCGCGTCGCCGACGCCCCTCTCATTCGCGTCGCCGCCGAGCCGGTCACCGAGAGCATCGACGACGAATGCGCCCTGGACGAGCACGGGCGCGACGACGAGACGACGTCCTCCAAGGCCGCAGCGAGGCGGTAGCGGGAAGTCGCCCCCCAACGGCCAGAACGACGGCGGCCCGACTACGAAGAGCAGCACATCGCGCTGACGAAACGGTCGTGGCCGAAGATGGCGGCCCATTGCTCCAGTAGCGGACACGCTCGGACGGCGTTGGCGAGTCGGCGAGGCCTCGCGAGCAGTTCGTAGACACGCGCCCGGAAGCCGATGAGTGAGCTACATCAACCCGCCGCGGCGGCGGGGGCCTTACGCAGACCGCCTCCGATGATAACGCGCCCGGAGCTCATCGGGAGCGCCTCACGCCGAACGCCTTGAACGCGATCCGCTGACTGTTGCTCGCCGGCCAGGGCCGCGGGATTCGTCGAGCCTGCGCACCGGCGAAGGGCGACGGCACGCGCTCATCCTCCGCTTCGCCCACTCCGGGGGTCGATCTCGCGTGGGGCCGAGCCCCCGCTAGTGATGGGCGCAGCAACCGTTCCCGTGCGTCGTCTGGTCGCCAGCTGGGACGAGGTCGTCTCACATGATCGCGAGAGCATCGTTGACGCGGAGGGGCGCGTGGCGCGATGGTCACGATGACTCATGACGCTAGAGCGGCTCGACACCGGTGGTTCCGCCGGACCGCGTGACGTGTACTTCTCGGTCGACGTCGAGACGGACGGCCCCATCCCCGGCGAGTTCTCGATGCTGAGCTTCGCGCTCGTCTACGCCGGCAGTTACGACGGCACGTCGTTCGAAGCGCCGGCACGCTACGACACGTTCTTCGAGAGAACGCTCAGGCCCATCTCGGAACGGTACGAGCAAGAGGCGCTCGACGTGAACGGACTCGATCGGAGCGCGCTCGTGGAGAGCGGAGGCGATCCTTCACGTGTCATGGCAGAAGCTGCGGCGTGGCTCGAGCAGCACTCCGGAGGTGGGACGCCGATCCTCGTCGCGTATCCGCTGAGCTTCGACTGGACGTGGCTCTACTGGTACTTCGTGCGCTTTCTCGGAACGTCCCCGTTCAAGCACTCGCGGTGTCTCGACCTGAAGACCGCGATCGCGATTCGAGGCCGGCGCACGGTGTCAGCCTCGGGCCATGACCAACTTCCGCCGGCGCTTCGCTCGGCGTTGCCTCACACCCATCGCGCGCTCGATGACGCGATCGAGCAGGCAGACATTCTCGCGAAGCTCTTCACCTGGGATGGCACATGACGTCGTTCGACACGCGCGCAACGAGCACGCAAACCACTCTCGATGAGCTCGCGAAGCAGCTCTTGGACAACCTGGGTGCCGACGCGGAGCGCATCCTCCGCAACGACACGAGCATCTACGTCGTAGGCTCCGGTGGTCGCGGCGAGATGTCGGAGCACAGCGACGTCGACCTCTTCGTCGCGCGCGTCGGACGCTCCACCTCCGACGTGGACGCGTTCCTCGTGCGCCAAGCGATTGCGCGAACCCTGTACGCCATGAAGCGGCCGGATCCGTCTCAGGGCGGCGCCTTTCTGAAGATGCACACGGACGCGAGCCTGTGCGATCGCATGGGCACGGCCGAAGACGACGCCGAGAACACGTTCACCGCCCGCATGCTTCTTCTCCTCGAGAGCCAGGCGCTTCTCGGAGAGGCCGCCTACGCCGAGCTGCTCGATAGGGTGCTCGAGGCGTACTGGAAGGACGCGGCGACACACGCGAGCGACTATCACCCCTACGTCCTCGTCAACGACGTCGTTCGCTACTGGCGCAGTCTCCTCCTCAACTACGTCGCGAAGAACGCGAAGAAGGCAAAGGAGCTCCGCGCTCCCGAGCGCCGCCATGGAGAGCGGGAGCTCCGAAGCTACAAGCTTCGGTTCAGCCGCTGCCTCAGCTGCTTCTCGGTGCTCGCGTCGCTTCTCGTCCTGACCGGCAGAGGTGGCGTGCGCAAGGACGACGTACGCGCCCTCGTGCGAAGACGTCCGATCGAGCGCCTTCGCGACATCGGCGAAGCGCGTGCAGGCACCGAGGCCGCCGCGTACGTCGACAAGCTTCTCGCGTTGTACGACGGCTTTCTGACGACGACCAACGCGCCGACGAAGGACCTCGAAGCCAAGTTCGGTGAGATCGAGTTCACGAAGGCAAAGCTCGACGAGGGGTACGCCTTCGGCGACGCGATGTTCGACCTGCTCCAGGTGCTCGGCCGCGAAGGGCGCGCGCGCAACCTGTTCCGCTACATGGTCGTTTAGTCCCGCCAGCGCGGCTCGGCGGCAGCGAGCACGCACTCGTGGACGTCACCTGCGAGTGTTCAATCGCGCCCTCTCCTTCGAGCTCGAGCGGGGCGGCTGCCTGGACTGACCGATTGGCTGCGTGGCGCGTTCTCCGTGCGGGACGCGGCGGCTGAGCGCGCGCGGAACCACTCGGCGATCCCCCCATGTGCGGCTCGAAGTCTCCGGGCACCGAGAGCTTGAGCGCCCCCGCCCGCTCGGCCGTGCGGTTCTCGAAGTCGTGCGCCGTGCCTCCGGGCGCGGCGCGTCGATCCACGTGCCGCCTACGAAGAACCTCATCGTCCCCTCGATCACGAAGAAGACGTCGTCTTCCTCGTGTGTGTGCGCGCCGGGGCCGCGCGTGTAGGGCTCGATCCACCACTCCGAGATCGAGTACCGCCCGCGCGTCTCGTCGCCGTCCGCCTTGAAGACGGCGTGCAGCGGGCCCATCGCATACGCGCGGCCTGCGCCCGGAGGCAGATTGATCGGAGCACGCGTCTTCTCGCGCGGTACGCACGGCATGTTCACCGCTCTGTGATTCGACCGCAAGCGCCGACGAGCGCCGACGAGCGCCGACGAGCGCCGACGAGCGCCTTCGCGGCCACGCGATCATCGCGAAAATCTGGTGGAGCGTTCCGCTCTGGTAGAGCGCGCACCGAGCGGTGTGCAGCGTCGGCCTCAGCGCACCACAGCACGACGACGAGGTCCTGGCACATCTTCGGTATGGATGAGGCCGTGCCGCTTCCAGCCCGTACCGAGAAGCCAGGTGCGCGGCCTGACCTGCGTCCATGGCTCGGGCTCTTCGAACCAATCGAACAGCGCATCGCTCCAGCCGTCGAAGTGCTGGGCCGACGAGTAGTAGTCGAAGGCCCCCGCTCCGAAGGTCACATGACCGTGCTTGCGAAAGTTGTTCATCACGTAGCGCAGCGAGGTCTTCACCTCGTGCGGGCTCTCGAGGTCATGGCGGTGGTACCGGTCGTCCCAGACCTTGCCCTTACGTCCGAGCAGCTTGTTGAGGCGACGCGCGAACGAGATGAGGAAGCCGCTCACGCCCGAGCGCAGCGCGTTTCGTGAGCGAGTGGCCGGTGTCTTCGTCGGTCCGTCGTCCGCCTCGAGGATGACGTGGAGGTGGTTGGTCTGGATCGAGAAGTGGACGATCCGGAAGTTGTCCTTGTACGCCCGCTCACGCTGATCGCGGAGTACCTGGAGAACGAGCGCGTGAACGAGCTGCTGCCGAAATGAAGGCAACCCATGACGTGCGCGCAGGGTCACGTGCACGGGATGCCGCCCCTTGTGAACCGGACGCGCTCGGTGCGGCACGCGCCCGAACGCACGAAGCTTCGGACCGCGCCGCCGAGGACGCTCCACCCGAGGAAGCTCCAGCTGTCGAGACGTACGCCCGCCCCCTGACATGTCACTCCCCCGAACGCGCCCCATCCGCGCGGCCCGCACTTCGCCCCGATCCAGCCAGCCCCCGCGCCCGCGCCATCGCTGCGAGGCGCGAGAATGATTGTAGCCCTGATTCGTCGGGCGGCAACGTCGCCGGCATCGGAAGACGCGCGACCGTTCCAACTGTGCGCGCCTCCCGACGCTACACCTCCACCAACCGCGGCACGCGAGGCACGCGAGGCACGCGAGGCACGCGAGGCACGCGAGGCACGCGAGGCACGCGAGGCACGCGAGGCACGCGCAGCACGCGAGGCACGCGAGGCACGCGCAGCACGCGAGGCACGCGAGGCACGCGGCGCACGCGGCGCACGCGGCGCACGCGGCGCACGCGGCGCACGCGGCGCACGCGGCGCACGCGGCGCGAAGATTGTAGCCCTGATTCCTCGGTGCCACGTCCCCGGTACCGGAAGGCCTTCACCACGAGGCAGTCCAACCGTCCGGGTTCATCAGGGGGACGTCGCGAGTGCAGACGCGCCCCCCCAAGGAAGCTCCGGTGGTCGAGATGTGCGCTCGATCGCCAACGCGAAAGCTCACCACCGCGCACGCGCGGCACGACGAGAGAGAGATTGTAGCCCTGAGTCCTTGGTGCCACGGCCCCGGTACCGGGAAGGCGCTCCACACGAGGCAGTCCGTCCGGCAACGACCGATTCATCAGGGCGCGACGTCGCCAACGCAGCCCCGCCCCCCGGAGGAAGCTTCAGCTGTCGAGACGTGGGCTCGACCGGTTGGCGCACGCCTGGATCGAGCCGAACGAGAACGCGTCCAGCTACGGCTGTGGGGGCAGGCTGGGCACTCGTACGCGTGGATGTCGACGGCGAGCACGCGACACGCATTCCGGGCTGGAGGCGCAATTGGTCGGCGTGCGGGACTGCTCCCCGACGCGACACCTCCGCCAACCACGCGGCACGAGGCGAGAAGGATTGTAGCCCTGATTCCTCGGTGCCACGTCGGCACGTCCCCCGAAGGCGCTCCACACGCAGCAGGCCATCTGTCCCGGCAACGCTCGACTCATCAGCGAGCGACGTCGCCGCCGCAGACGCGCCCCCCGAGGCAGCTTCAGCTGTCGAGACGTGCGCTCGATCCCCAGCGCGGCACGCGCGACGCGACACGAGAAGGCTGATTCCTCGGTGCCACGTCGCCAGTACGAAAGGCGCCCCCGACGCAGTCGAGCGGTCAGACAGCAACCTCGCCAGTACCGGAAGGCGCCACACCACGACGGCTCCAATCGTCGAGCCATCGCTCGCTCCCAGCCGCGCTCGGCTCGCCGGTACCGAGCTCGGCCCGGCCGAGGCTGAGCTCGTGCGCCAGAGGAGCGTCCGGACGCGGTGGGATCGGGTTATAGTCCGCGGCGATGAAGCCCCTGTACGAGCGCCTCTTCCCGCGCTTCCGACCGAAGCGTGAGCTCAGGCCTCAGGGCAGCGGCGTGGGCTGGGGGGCGCGGATCTCGTGGCTTGGCACCGCGGGCTTCATCATCGAGTCGCGCGAGGCGACGGTCCTCATCGACCCGTTCGTCACGCGGCCCGGGCTGCCCGGCATCGTGAAGCCGTTCGTGCCGGACGAGGCCGCGATCGCGCGCTACGTCCTCGGGAACGGGCGCCGGTCGATCGACGCCATCCTCTGCGGACACAGCCACTACGACCACGTCGCCGACGCGCCGCGGATCGCGAAGCTCGCGAAGGCGAAGCTCGTGGGCTCCGCGTCGACGTGCGCCTGGGGGCGCGCGGAGGGCCTCTCCGAGGACCAGCTCGTGCGGATCCCTCCGGCGGGCGCCGTCGTTCGCTTCGGGGACATCGAGGTGCGCTTCGTCGCGAGCCGTCACGGGCGGATCGCCTTCGGGCGCGTTCCCTTCCCCGGCGAGGTGCGCGCGACGCCGAGCGCGCCGAAGCGCATCTGGCACTACCGAATGGGCGGCGCGTTCGGACTCTTGATCCGCGCGCCGGGGGTCAGCATCTATCACAACGGCAGCGCCGACCTCGTCGACGCCGAGCTCGAAGGAGAGCAGGCCGATGTCCTCCTCGCGTGCCTCGCCGGGCGCAAGGGCACCGAGAACTACGTCGGCCGACTCGTCTCTGCGCTGTCGCCCAAGCTCGTCGTGCCGACACACCACGACGCTTTCTTCGCGCCGCTCGAGCGCGGACTTCACTTGCTCCCCGGCATCGACGTCGAGGGCTTCGTCTCCGAGGTCTTCACGCGGGTCCCGGACGCCGCCGTGATCACGCCGGACTACGAAGAGCCGATCTGTGTTCCCCCCGGGGATGCGCGCGGATCGGTCCTCGCCGAAGGGTGAGTCGATGCGAGGGGTGGTCGTGCGAGGTTTGCTCGCGGCGCTCGTCGCCCTGATCGCGCTCGCGCTTCCTCCGGGGCGCCGCGCGGAGGCGGCGTTCGATCCCGCGCTCCGCTTCTACACGATCGAGACCGAGCACTTCCGGGTCACGTACCACACGGGGCTCGAGCAGGTCGCGCAGCACGTCGCGAACACCTGCGAGAGCATCCACGCCAACATGACCGAGGCGATGGGGTACACGCCGACGAAGGACAAGACGGAGGTCGTCCTCACCGACACCTCGGAGAGCGCGAACGGCTCTGCGACGGCGCTCCCGTACAACGCGATCCGCCTCCTCGTCACTGCTCCCGAGGACTTCTCGCCGCTCGGCGACGTCGACGACTGGTTCCTCGAGCTCGTCACCCACGAGTACACGCACGTGCTCCACACCGATCACATCCGCGGGATCCCCGCGCTCGTGAACACGGTGATCGGCAAGACGATGTCGCCGAACCAGATGCAGCCCCGATGGATCCTCGAGGGCTACGGCGTCTACTTCGAGAGCGCGCGCACGAGCGCCGGACGCCTCCGGAACTCGATGTGGGACATGTACATGCGGACGGACGTGCTCGACGACAACCTCGCGTCGCTCGATCAGATCTCGAACGTCGTCCGGCGATGGCCGCAGGGCAACATCTTCTACCTCTACGGCTCGCACTTCATCCAGTGGATCGCCCGGACGTACGGTGAGAAGGCGCTTCGCCAGGTCACCTACGACTACGGCGGGCAGCTCATCCCCTGGGGCATCCAGCGCACGATCCGGCGCGTGACCGGCAAGACCTACGACGAGCTCTATCCGCTCTGGATCGAGAGCATGAAGCGCGAGTACGGCGCGCAGGCGGCCGAGGTGAGGCGCCGAGGGATCCGCGAGGGCACGCGCCTCACGCACCACGGGCAGGTCGCGCGCTACCCGCGCTGGATCCCGGACAACGCCTGGCCCGAGCACGCGGGCGGCCTCCTCTACTACCGCGACGATCAGCGTTACCGCGCCGGCCTCTTCGCGCTCGACGTCACGCGCGACGCGAGCGGGCGCGTGCTTCGCGCCGACGAGAAGGGCTCCGAGCTCGTCGCGCGCACGAACGTCGAGTCGTTCGCGAGCTTCCTCCCCGACGGCGGGCTCGTCTTCGGCGGCGCCGAGGTCTACCGGAACGTCTTCGTCTTCGGCGACCTCGAGCGGATGGAGCCGGGTCAGAAGAGCCCCTACGGCGCGCCTGACGGCCAGCGCGTTCAGCTCACCGCGCCCGCGATGCGCGCGGCCGATCCCACGACATCGCCCGACGGCCGTCGCGTCGTCTTCACGCAGAACAAGGCGGGGACGCGCACGATCCACATCGGTGATCTCGAGCCCACCGGGGTATCGAACATCCGGCCGCTCGTACCGACCGCGTTCCTGGAGCAGTCGTTCACTCCGCGCTGGTCACCCGACGGGACGCACGTCGCCTATAGCGTCTGGAAGCGCGGCGGGTATCGCGACATCCGCTACGTCGACGTCAGGGACGGCACCTCGCGCGAGATCACGAACGACCGCGCCGTCGACGGCTCGCCCTCGTTCTCCGCCGACGGCAAGTGGCTCTTCTTCCACTCCGACCGCACCGGCATCATGAACGTGTTCGCGTACGAGCTCGCGACCGGCCGCCTGATGCAGGTCACGAACGTGCTCACCGGCGCGTATTCGCCCGAGCCGTCGCCCGACGGAAAGACGCTCGCGTACATCGGCTATGGGAAGAACGGCTTCGATCTCTACGCGATGCCGCTCGGCCCACTCGACGGGAGCACGTGGCTCGAAGCCCCGGAGTACATCGATACTCACCCGATCCCTCCGCCGGTCACGGATCGGCGCTGGGAGCCGAAGCCGTACAACCCTTGGCGCACGCTCCTCCCGCGTCGCTACGGCGTCCAGGTCACTCCCGGCAACTTCGGTCAGGCCGTCATCGTCACCGCCGCCGGCAGCGACATCGCCGGGCTCCATGGAGTCTCGGCGACCTCGACCGTCGAGCTCGAGAAGCCCCAGATCCAGGGCTCGCTCGCCTACTCGTATAGCGGGCTCCCGGTCGACTTCGGCGCCTCGGTGTTCCGCTCGATCACCCCTCGCGCGGGCTACGCGATCGGTCAGTACAAGCCGACGATCATCCAGGAGACGCTCGGTGTCACCACCTCGCTGAGCTACGCGCAGCCGAAGGCGTTCGACGGTCGAAGCTACGTCGTCAGCCACACGGTCTCCCGCGTCGGCGCGAACCTGCCGATGCCCGCGGACAAGCTCGATCCCTACGAGACACCGAGCATCCCCGTGCGCGGACTCGCGAGCACGATGCACTTCGGCTACGCGTTCTCCAACGCCGAACGCTACCTGTGGAGCATCGGTCCAGAGCGCGGGTATGCGCTCAACCTGAACTTCGACATCACCGATCCGCTCCTCGGCAGCGATTTCGCCGGCTTCGCGACCAACGGAGACTTCACGACCTATTTCCTGATGCCGTGGCTGAAGCATCACTCCCTCGCGCTCCATGCCGGCGGCGGCACGAGCGGCGGGAGCTTCCCCGGACGCGGTGCGTTCTTCGTCGGCGGGTTCGTCGATCTCCCCGTCGTCGACATGGTCCGGAACGTCATGATCCAGGGCGGAATCACGCTCCGCGGATACGCACCGGTCGCCGTGGCCGGCCGAAGCTATGCGCTAGGCAATGCGGAGTACCGCTTCCCGATCGTGAACATCGATCGCGGGCAGTCCACGCTCCCCGTCTTCCTCAACCGGATCAACGGCTCGCTGTTCGTCGACTACGGCAGCGCGTTCGACGTCTTTCGCGACGCGCGCTTCAAGACCGGCGTCGGCGGCGAGCTCTGGTTCGATACCCTGCTCGGCTACGTCGTCCCGTTCACCTTTCGCCTCGGATATGCGAAGGGCCTCGCGAGCCTCGGCATCGACAAGGTCTACTTCGTCGCCGCCGTGCCCTACTGATCCACGCCCCGCAGGGCGCATTCCCGAGCCCTCCTCGGTGTAAGCCCCTCGAGCATCGCCCGCAGCGTCGTGTACCTCGGGCGCGACGTACGGTGGCGAGGGCGGCGCGCCCAACAATCGCTTTGGCAGCAGCACCAAGAACGGCAGGCGCGATTCGCGCGCTCGGCGGTGCGGGTGGCGAGGCGCTCGGTGAGGTCGACGACGGTGACGATAGCGGCGCATGGGGCTGGGGCGGCGGCGGCGGCGGCGGACGCGTGAAGGTCTTCGCCGTCGCGAGCTCCTTCACGGGCTCGATGCTCGCGACCGGCGGCGCGGGCGGCGCCGCTCCGGCGGCCGAGGACAGCAGCCCCGGTGACCCGGGCTCGGACGGCACGGTCCACTACGCGAGCGCGCAGCCCGCAGACTTCACCGCCCTCACCTGCGTGCCCTGATCACGAGGCGTTCGACGCGCGGTAGCCGGCGCGCCATCCCGAAGCTCACGCCCGGCGCACCGCCGGCGCCCTCGAGAGGGCCCGTTCAGCAGGCGAAGACCAGAGGTCCCGCCGTGCGATCGCTCCGTATTTTCGCGCAGTTGCCGCGAGATGCGGCGAAGCGTCCAGAGGGCGAAGCGCCACATAAGTGAAAACGGTTTTCATCTTCATCCATGTTGGGCTAGAGCGGGGCCATCGCTCGACAGCCAACCGGTCTGCCCGCGTCGGCGGCCCCTTAATGAGGAACCAGTGATGCAGAAGCGTGCCTTGATGAGTAGCTTCGTTGCGCTCGCGATGAGCGCCGGTCTCGTGGTCGCGTGCGGCGACGACGACGACTCGAACACGAACGTCACGCCGTCCCCCGACGGCGGCTCGCAGCCCCCCGACTCGGGGTCGCCCGATCCCGGGAACGAGAAGGACGCCGCTACCCCCGACAGCGAGGCCCCTGCCGCTGCCGAGATCACGCCGCTCACGACCACGCGGATCGCGAACGCGATCAACCCGTACGGCCTCCTCTACGCGAGCGACGGCTTCCTCTACGCCTCGGGCGCCACGAACGTCGCCGGCACGCCGAAGCTCGCGGTGTGGCGCTTCAAGGACGGCGCGCTCGACACGACCTTCGGCACCGACGGCGTGGTGGTGGCCGTTCTTCCCGGCAGCTGGAGCTCCTTCGACATCGTCGAGGTCTCCGCCGGAAACTTCGTCGTGCACGCGGTCAGCAGCGGCAAGATCTACCTGCTGAAGCTGACGAAGGACAACGCCGGAGCGTTCTCGTTCGGACCGGCGGTGTTCGTGAAGCTCGGCTACGACGAGGGCGAGGGCTGGCCCGCGGGCACCCCGAACGTGCCCGCCTCCGCGCCGAGCTACACCTCGTGGGGCATCGGGCTCGACAAGAGCAACGCGGCCTCGCCGAAGATCGTCGTCTTCGCAGCCGGCGCGCCCGCGAAGGCCGCGAACGTCGCCGAACAGCGGGTCGACAACGATCGCTGGATCACGCGCGTCGACGCCAACACCCTCGCGTTCGACACGACGTTCAACGGCGGCGCCCCGTACACCGCCGACGCCGACGGAAAGGGCCTCGCCGACAACGGGCGCCGCGGCCTCGTCCTCGCGGACGGCAGCATCGTGTCGTCGGGCTACACCAACTTCGGGACGGGCCTCGGCAACCATGTCGTGCTCATCCGCCTCCTCGCGAACGGCACGGTCGACCAGGCGTTCGGCTTCGGCACGACGGCGCCCGGCATCCCCGGCCAGACCAAGTTCAACCCGTTCGTCGCTTCCGGCGGCTCCGCCGAGGCGTACGGCGTCGTGCACCAGTCGTCGGGCCGCTACGTCACGACCGGCTACGGCACGTCGAACTTCGAGATCGCGAGCAAGAGCGTCGACCTCGTCTCGTTCGGCGTGAAAGCGGACAGCCTCGACACGACGTACGGCAAGCAGGGCTCGTTCGCGTGGCAGAGCGAGAACGACAAGGGCGCCGGCCTCGGCGGCAACCCGTTCACGGATCGCGGTCGCGACATCGCCGTCCTCCCCGACGACCGCCTCGTGCACGTCGGCGTCTACGACGACTACGCCAGCGTCTTCGTCACCGACAAGGACGGCAAGCCCGATCCGAGCAGCGGCAACAACGGCCTCATCGAGTACTCGTACCCCGCCGGCTTCTTCAAGGTCGTCGTCTCGCCCGACGGCAAGCAGATCGCCGCCACAGCGCAGAGCTTGAACCAGACCACCGACGCGAACGCGCCCGTCGGCTCTGTCCTCGCGACGCTCAAGGTCGGCCAGTAGTAGTAGGGTACCGCCATGGCAGTCGAACGTTCCTCCAAGACGCCCTTCTTCATCGCCGGCATCGCCGGAGCCGCGCTCGCCGCCGTCTCGGCAGTGGTCGCGTGCTCGACCGAGGATCCGCGCGCCGGGACACGCTCGGGCACGAGCAGCGGGGGAACGAGCTCATCTGGCGGTAGCAGCAGCGGCGGCATCGACGCGACCGCCCCGGAAGGGCCCATCGAGTGTGGGCCCGCCCCGGGCGCGGCCGCGCCGTTCACCAAGCAGGCGCTCCTCTCCGCCGCGAGCGAGTGCGCGGCGTGGCACGCGTGCACGTTCCAGAACGCGGCCACCGCGCTCCGGACGAGCATCCGCGATCACGCCGCCGCGCCGGACGACGCGAAGCTGACCGCGGCGCGGACCGCATGGGCGACCGCGATGAACGAGTGGTCGAAGATGGAGCTCTTCCAGTTCGGCCCGGTCGCCAGCAAGGCGATCGACTCGTACCAGGGTCGTGGCCTCCGCAGCTTCGTGCACTCCTGGCCCGACCACAACCGCTGCCAGGTGGAGACACAGGTCGCGACGAAGGGCTGGGAGAAGGAGGGCATGGGGTCGGTGCTCCCGAGCGCCCGCGGCCTCTTCGCGCTCGAGTACCTCTTTCACTATTCGGGCCCCGACACGGCGTGCTTGCCCGCCTCCGCCACCGGCCAGGCATGGAGCGCGCTCGCGCCAGCCGACCTCGCGAAGGCGAAGAACGACTACGCGGTCGCCGTCGCCGACAACGTCGTCGCGGTCGCGCTCGAGATCCGAAACGTCTGGCAGCCGAAGCCGGAGGGCGAAGACTTCAAGGCAAAGCTCCTCGCGTTCGACGGCTACGGAAACGAACAGGAGACGCTGAACGTCGTCGCGTGGTCGCTCTTCTACGCCGAGGACGACGTCAAGGATCAGAAGCTCGGCGGCCTCGCCGGCGCCCAGGCGCGTGCCTACGTGCCGGAGACGCCGTTTGCCGGGCGCGAGATCGAGAACATCCGCTCGAACCTCCGCGCGTTCCGGAGTCTCTACCAAGGCTGCGGCGCCGACGGCGCCGGGGTCGGCTTCGACGACTGGCTCGTCGCGGCGGGCCAGGAGCAACTCTCGAACGAGATCCTCGCTGCCCTCGCACAGGCACAGGCAGCGGCGGACGCGTTCCCGCCGTTCGCGCAGGTACAGGCGCAGCCGGATACATCGACGGCGAAGTTCCTCGAGCTCTACAACGCGCTCAAGCCTCTGACCGATCTCCTGAAGACGAGGTTCTTCGGCTCCGCGAGCCCGCTGAACCTGAAGCTGCCCGCCAGCGCCGCCAGTGACACCGACTGATCCAGCCGCCGCCCTCTCCGTACTCGAGGGCGTGCCGCGCGGGTCCGCCGTGATGCACTCGAGCGAGGCGCGCGCAGCCGCGGCGCCTCGCAGCTCGTCGGGCCCGCTCGCGCTCCTTCGCCGCCTCGAGCAGGCGCTCCTTCGTCCCGTCGACGTCGCGTGGCTCGCGGCGTATCGCGTGCTCTTCGGGCTCGCGCTCTCGGTGTCGATGGAGCGCTTCCTCGCGTATGGATGGGTGGACAGCCTGCTCGTCGGCCCGCGCGTCCGCTTCCACTACTGGGGCTTCGGCTGGGTGGAGCCGCTCTCACGCGGCTCGATGTACGCGCTCTTCTGGATCCTCGCAGGGCTGGCGCTCGCGATGGCCGCGGGGCTCGCGTTCCGCGTGACCGCGCCCCTGTTCGCGGCGGGGCTGACGTACATCCAGCTGATCGACGTCTCGACGTACCTGAACCACTACTACCTCGCGGGGCTGATCGCATGGCTGCTCGCGATCTCGCCGGCGAATCGGGCGTGGTCGGTCGACGCCTGGATCCGATCGCGGCTGAGGCGACGAAGCCCGGAGCGCGCGGCTCGTCACGAGAGCACGGTCGCCGCCGCGTGGCTCGTCCTGTTCCGCGTGCAGATCGGCGTCGTCTACGTCTTCGCCGGTCTCGCCAAGGCGCAGAGCGACTGGCTGTTCCACGGGCAGCCGCTCGGGATCTGGCTCGGCGCCAGCACGTCGATCCCCCTCCTCGGCAAGCTGTTCACCGTTCCCGGCATCCCGCTCGCGATGAGCTGGTTCGGGTTCCTCTTCGACACGTCGATCGTGTTCTGGCTCTCGTGGAAGAAGACGCGACCGTGGGCCTACACGGTCGTGATCGTCTTCCACGTGCTGACGCGGCTGCTCTTCGACATCGGCATGTTCCCGATCATCATGAGCGCCTCCGCCCTCGTGTTCTTCGGGGCGAGCTGGCCGCGAAGCCTCGTCACGCGCCTCCGCAGCGCGCAGGTCAAAGCCCACGTCGCGCCGGAGTCGTCGTCGAGCGCTCCGCCGTCGCGCTGGCGTTCCCTCGTCTATCGCGCAGCGCTCGTCCTCGGCGGGCTCTACTGCGCGGTCCAGATCCTCGCCCCTCTCAGGTGCCATCTCTATGGCGGCGACGTCCTCTGGCACGAGCAAGGAATGCGCTTCTCGTGGCGCGTGATGGTCCGGGCGAAGGGCGGAGCAACGACGTTCCTCGTTCGCCGGAAGGACACCGGGCGCGTCTTCCACGTCGGCCCGCGCGATTATCTCAACGCGTACCAGGAGAATGAGATGTCGAGTCAACCCGACCTCATCCTCCAGCTCGCCCATCACATCCGTCGCGACTTCGAGGGGAGAGGCTTTGGCCCCGTCGAGGTGCGCGTCGAATCGAAGGTCTCGCTCAACGGCCGCAGTGGAGCGCTCCTCATCGATCCCGACGTCGACCTGACGACGATCGAGGACGGGCTCGGACGCGCGACCTGGATCCTCCCCGCACCGAGCGAACCGCCCCCTCCCACCCGGCCCGTGTCGTGAATCAACAACTCCCCCGCCTTCGCACGCTCTCCTGTCTCCTCGCCGTCGGTGCAGTCCTCGCGTCTTCGCGACGCGCCGGCGCAGAGCCGACCCCGCCGGCCGGATCGGAGCCCGCACCCGCAGCCGCGCCGGCGAACGCGACTCCTCCTGCACCGCCGCCGCCGCCGCCGAAGGAGGTCGACGAGGTCTACATCGGCGGGACCGCGCTCTCGCGCACGGCCGGCTCGGCGCAGGTCATCAAGAAGGACCAGCTCGAGCGCTTCGAATACGACGACCCCGCCGCGACGCTGATGCAGGTACCCGGCGTGTATGTCCGTGGAGAGGACGGCGTCGGCCTCCGCCCCAACCTCGGCATTCGCGGAGCCAACCCGGATCGGAGCAAGAAGCTCACGCTGATGGAGGACGGGATCCTCTTCGGTCCCGCGCCGTACTCCGCGCCCGCGGCCTACTACTTCCCGCTCGTCACGCGCATGACGCAGATGCGCGTGATCAAGGGTCCAGGCGCGATCGCCTACGGTCCGCAGACCGTCGGCGGCGCGGTCGACTTCATCTCGCGCCCGGTCCCGACGCGCACGAGCGGCGCGGCCGACCTCGCCGCGGGCCAGTACGGCTACAACAAGGTCCACGCGTGGTTCGGGAGCGGCGACGACCGCCTCGGCTTCCTCGTCGAGGGCGTGCGGATCCAGAACACCGGCTTCGCCGAGCTGCCGAACGGCGCCGACACCGGCTCGACCCGCAACGACTGGATGGTCAAGGCCGCGTACACGATCGATCCGGACGCGAAGACGAAGCACCGCCTCCAGCTCAAGCTCGCGTACGCCGACGAGGTCTCGAACGAGACCTACCTCGGACAGACCGACGCCGACTTCCGCACGAACCCGTATCGCCGCTATGCCGCGAGCGCGCTCGACCAGATGAAGAACCATCGGACGGGCATCGTGGCGACGCACACGATCGAAGGGCCGGAGTCTTCCTACCAGCTCAAGACGAGCGCCTACCGCTTCGACTACCAGCGGACCTGGAACAAGTTGAACCGCCTCGGCGGCGCCGGCGCCGCGACGGTGCTCGCCAACGCGGACGATCCCGGGTACGCCGGCTACTACGGCGTCATGACCGGCCGCATCGACAGCAGCGGCAACGGCGCCGACACCCTGTACGTCGGCCCGAACAACCGCTCGTTCGTCAGTCAGGGCATCCAGAGCGTCCTCTCGACGCAGACGAAGACCGGACCTCTGGAGCACAAGCTCGAGACCGGGATCCGATTCCACTACGACCACATCAAGCGGCTGCACACCGAGTCCGGCTACCTCATGCAGGGCGGCCAGCTCGTTCCCTCCGGCGAGGCGCCGCTCACCACGTCGGACAACTTCGCCGGTACGCACGCGGTCGCGCTCCACATGACCGACGCGATGACGTGGCGCAATCTCACGATCACTCCGGGCGCGCGCGTCGAGCTGATCAACTCCCGGACGGAGGACTACCAGACCAAGGAGAACAAGGACGCGCTCGTCGCCGCGGTGATGCCCGGTATCGGCGCGTACTACGCGCTCCTTCCCAGCCTCGGTGTCCTCGCCGGCGCCTACCGCGGCTTCAGCCCGCCCGCCCCCGGCAGCGACTCGAGCGTCAAGCCGGAGTACAGCGTCAACTACGAGGCCGGCGCTCGCTACACGCGCGGCTCGTCGCGCGCGGAGCTGATCGGCTTCTACAACGACTATTCGAATCTCACCGACGTCTGCACACTCGCGAGCGGCTGCGTCAGCACGAACCTCGATCGCCAGTTCGACGCAGGCAAGGCCCGCATCTACGGCCTCGAGGCCTTCGTCGCGCACGAACAGCGCGTCGGTGCGTTCCGTGTGCCCGTCAGCGCGGCGTACACGCTCACGTACGGCGAGTTCCTGAACGACTTCACCTCGCAGGATCCGATCTACGGCGTCGTCCGCAAAGGCGACGAGCTCCCGTACATCCCGCTGAACCAGCTCAACGTCACGCTCGCCGTCGAGCACCGGCGGGCGGGGATCAACGGCGCCTTCAACTACGTCGCGCCGATGCGCGAGCAAGCCGGCAACGTCGCGATCGAGCGCGCGGTCGCGACGGACGAGCAGGTCTGGCTCGATCTCGGCGGCTACGTGAACGTGTCCCGCTGGCTCCGCGTCTACACGAACCTCCGCAACGCATTCGGCGCCGAGAACATCGTCGGCCGGCGCCCGTACGGAGCGCGCGTGAACGCGCCTCGCTGGCTCCAGGTCGGTCTCAAGTTCCAGTTCTGATCGAGCGCCGCGACGCTGCCGCGCTTCTCGTCCGAGACGTAGCTACCGGCAGACGCGAGCCTTCCTCGCTCGATCCCGTCCGCCACGAGCCGTCCGCATCTACAACCGCATCCTGACCGCCGTGGAGCTCTTCGAGCTCGCTCGGTGAAGGCGATCGGCGGCACGGCGATCCGCTACGCGAGGGAGCCTCTCGCTCGCAGCTGGCAACGGACGACACGATGCGAACCGCGGTGTTGATGCCGAACGCAACGTCCGGGGAGCTTCACGTGGAATACAAGCCCGGCAACGACTTTCGTCCCGTGGGCGAAGAAGATCCGCGCCGGTGATCTACACTGGCGGCGATGTTCCGACGAATCAGCGCGGCCGTATCGACCGCCGCGCTCGCGTTCCTCGCTGCGGCGCGCGTCGCCGAGGCGGCGCCAGTGATTCGGATCGAATGGCCTACCGTACCGGGTTGCCCTGCCGCCTCCGTCGTGGAGCAACGCGCACGCGCGGCGATCGCGCAAGCGAAGGAGGTCGACGACGTGCTCGCGATCGCCGAGGTCACGCCTCCGACCGTGGACCGCGGCCCATGGCAACTGCACATCCGCACGCGGACGGCACGTGGCGCGGGGGAGCGAACCCTCGAGGCGGCGAGCTGCGATGCCGTCGCGCGAGCGGCAGGCCTCCTCGTGGCGCTCGCAGCGCTTCGCACGCGAGCCCCGTCCACAGACGAGGCTCTCGACGAGATCCACCCACGACCCGAGCGTACGGAAGAGCCGGAAGTGCACTTGGCGCCCTTCGCGCCGTTGGCGCTCCCGAGCGTGCCGCCACCGCGCGAACCATCCGAGGCGCCGCGCGTGAAGACGAACGACACGTTCTTCGCGCCGAGCGCCGGCATCGGGTTCGCCGCCGGGCTCTTGCCTCGTATCGGTGTGGGAGCGAACGCCGCGCTCGGCTACGAAGCGAGCTGGCTTCGTACGAGCATCGGGTTCCGCGCGTTTCTCCCGCAAGAGACGATCCGTTCGGGGCTCGGCGCCGAGCTCTCGGCCCTGGGCGCGAGCCTCGACGTATGCGCTCGACTCCCGCTCCCGGCGCTTCTTCGCGCGAAACCGCGCGCGTGCGCGGGCGCGACGGTCGACGACATCCATGCCAGCGGCCGTGGGGGCACACGGACGTTCGATGCCCGCCGCACTGCAATCATGGCTTTTGCCGGCCTCGGAGCCGAATGGGAGATCGGCCGCTCGTTTCGAATCGGTGCCGACGTTCGCGTTGGAGGCTCGCTCGTCCGTCCGAGATTCGTGGTCAACTCCGCCTCGGCAGGCGAACGCGAGCTCCATCGTCCCGCCGCCGTCAGAGCAGAGACGACGCTGACGTTCGGCCTCGTGTTCTGATGCGCGGCGGACGAGCTCCACCAGACCGAGAGTGGCGGGGCGCCCCACCACCCGATACGCGCTCACTACCTGAGGATGCCCGATGGCGCGTCGTTGATCGGACGCGAGCCGGTGCCAGCCGGATATCCGTAGCTCGCGTCCTTGCCGATGCCCCAGACGCTGAGGGTGAAGGGCCCGGCGCTCTCGGCGACGTGACGTCCGTAACCACATTCGCCGCCAGGGAGCTGCAGGGGCTTGAAGCCGGTCGTGAGCTGAACCCACGCGTACTCGTACTCGCTGCCGTCACCGAGCGGCATCCAGTCGCCAATCTCTCCACCGCACTCGAGCACCACCGGACTGAACGTCCCCAGGTGCTTCTTCCGCACGATGGTGAGCGAAGTCTCCGGATACGTGTAGTCCGCAAAGAAGACGTAGCGATCGAGGTACTGATTCGCTGGAACGACGTTCACGAAATCCGGGTCCCCGAGGGTGAGACCTGGGCCTCCACCGCCGAACGTCGCCCCCGTCATGTAGACGGCCGCGTGGAATGGATGCTTCGCGTCCTGGCTCTTCACGCTCACGATCGCGTCGGTCAGGTAGGTCACCGTCTGGCCGGCCGCGAGCGTCTCCGGCGCGCCGGGTGGCTTCGACGGCGACCACGTCAGCACCGTCCCGTCGACGGCTCCGACGAAGCTCCAGGCAACGGTCTCGCGAAGAGGCGCGGAGATGGTCTCGAGCCGGGAACGGTACGGCACGAGCGCGTACTCCGTTCCCCATTGCGAGAGTGGCGCGATCTGCTGACCGAAGACATCGCAGTACCCCTTCTCTCCCGGGAGGAACGCGCAGGGCGAGGCGCCGAAGAGCCCGATCGGCCTGTCCGCCTCGATCGGGCTGCCTGAGATCAAGCCGTCCTGCGTGAACTGAAGAACCTCTCCTCGAGCGAGCGACCAGGTCTTCACCTCGCCGGCGACGCCCGGCTCGATGCCTTCGGCTCCGCTGATGTCGAAGTTCGGCTTCATCGACACCTTTGTTCCGTCCTCGGTGCCGATGATTTGAAACGTGCGCTTTTCGCCGAACGTGCGCCCGGGATCACCGAACCGAGCGACGGTCACGCCGATGTACGCCTTCTCCCATGACGTCTCCGGCAAGAGCAGCGTCGCCGAGGGGACCTCGCTCGCGGCACCTCCGTAGGGAAAGATCGAATAGGCCGACACGGGAGCATCCATCTCGAGGTGAAAGGCCTTCGTTCGCGCGGTGCCGTGCTTGATCGGGTCGGCGTCGACCGCAGGCGTGGTGCCGGCAGGACACGCGATGAACTTGTCGCTCCCGATGGGCGCCTTCTTCTGCGAGAGGAAGACGATCGCGACTTGCCCCGGCGGAAGAGGCCCTTCGAGCAGCGTGTACTCCGGCTCTCCCGAGAGCCGGCTCGCCGTGTAGACCGAGCGCGAAATGTCGAGCGGGTCGGCCCCCCACTCCGCCGAGATCGTCACCGGCCGATCCCACGTGTTCGCGACCATCGCCGCAAAGCAGGAGCCGGCGCCATACACGGCATCGTCGGGCGGAAGCGTCCAGAACCCACACCCCGCCGAGCCCTTCGACAGCGCGGCCGCGTCGCATGCGCTTACGCACCTGTCGATCCCACAGCCTTCGTCGGCCGAGCAGACTTCCTTGACGGTCTCCGACTCCCCCTCGCACGTCGAGAGGACCTTCTTGAGATCGGGGGAACAACGGTAACCGCACTGCGGAGCGTCGGGAGCGCCGGCCTCCGGGAACGACGGAGCGTCACCCCCGAGGTTTCGCTCCTCGCCGCAGGCAAGCGGCACGAGCGACGCGAAGACGAGGATGGAGACGACCGCTGCAGCGCTCGGTTTCTTGGCTTCGTGGGGCATCGGTTCTCTCAGAAGGAAACGAGCATCGGCTCGGGGTGATCGCTCTCGTCGGGGTCGGTGGTGCCGAGCTCTCCGTTCAGATTGCTCCCCCAGCAGTGGACGGTGCCTCCCTGGACGAGAGCGCAAACGCTCGCGTCGCTCGTCGCGACCTGTACCGCTCGGCCTTTGAAGTTTGCCGCAGGCGTGAGCAGCGCCGAATGCGTCGTCTGGATCGGCAGCGCCATCCTCCCCTGCTCGTTGCTTCCGCAGCACTGCACCGTACCGTCGGTCATCCGAATGCACGTGATCTCGCGCGCGACGGCAACGCGCTGAGGCCACGCCTTGCTATCGACGGGCGCGAGCGCCGGAACAATCTCGCGATCGGGCTTTCCCGTGCAGAGCGCGGTCTTGTCGCTCCGCCCCCAGCAATGGAGCTCTCCGTTCGCGATCGCGCAGGCGTGAGCCTGTGGGGGCGGCTCGAGAGGGAACGCCTCGGGCTGGAAGTGTTCGGAGATCGCGAAGCTCGTCACGTTCGAGAGCTCACGGATCTTTCGAGGCGTGATCGTCGGACTGATCGAGGCGATCACGCCGGAGCAGTAGCCCTCGCTCCCCGAGAGAGCGCCCCAGGCCCAGAGCTCCCCTGTCGTCGTGAGGCCGAGCATCGTGCTCGAGCCCGCCCGAGCCGACGCGATGACGAGCGAGCCGACCTCGGCCAACCCCGGGCTCCCGCTCAGCGAATACATCGGGAGCGGCCGCGCGAGCTGTCCGCGATCGGCTTTGCCCCAGCACGAGAGCGTCCCGTCGGTGAGTCGGGCGCAGACGCTTCCATGCCCGACGTCCACGCGCGTCGCGCTACCAACGCCTGCAGGTTGCACGGGATCCGGATGAGGCTCCCAATCCTGAATCGGCGGGCTCTCCGCGGTGAGCGCGAGCTCGGAGCTCTTGTTGCCGCCCCAGCAGCGAATGCCGCCATCGTCGAGGCGCGCGCAGCTCGTGTCGGCACCTGCGCTGATCTGAGTGGCACCGGTAACGTCGGCTACGGGAGGGATCTTCCACGCCACGCCCGCGTCAACGCTCTCCGTCGGCGTCCCGCGTCCGAGGTTGCCGAGCTCGTCCGTGCCCCAGCAATGGACGGTGCCTTCCGCCATCCGCGCGCAGAAGTGATTGCGCCCCGCAACGATCTCCTTCACGCAAGGACCACCGTCGGTGGCGCAGACGACTTCCTCGTCCTCGGAACTGTACGGATCCTTCTCCCGTGCATCAGCCGGAGGTGCCCCGTCGAAAGGCGCGCCGGCCTCGGGAAGGTTGGCTCGATCGCTAGCGTCCTCATCGAGCGCAGGACGCGAGGACGTGTCGTCGCTGCAGGCAACGATTAGAAGAGAGAGCGCCGTCCCGCACAGGACGAGTCCCTGGAGGGCACGAGAGCGGAAGAGAGCTCGATTCGATCGCATAGGAGATCACTTCTTCGCGCGATGAAGCGCGATCCCTTTCCCTACGGCCCAGACCTCGCCGCCCGTCGCGGTCCATACATCGAAGAACGGATCGATTACCGGCAACGGTTCGACCTCGGTCGACACCTGGGCGAACCTCTTGCCGTCCCACGTCGCGAGTCGTCCGAATCTGCCGGCCGCCCACACACCGGATGGAGACGCGGCGAGCGCCGTGAAGTCGAGCATCTCGTCGTTCTCGTACGGACTGACCGTCCACGTGAACGTCGCGCCGCCGTCGCTGCTGACCCCGTGATAGACGCCGCGTCGCGCCCAGGTGCTCATGAGTACGAGCCACACGCTCGTATCGCTCTCGACGGCAGCGCCGAGGATCTGCCCGATCGGGACGTCCGGAGAGCGCGGGTCGACCGCCGGCAGCACCACGGACTCGAACGTCGTCGACGAGGGCGGCCGTCGAAGGATGGCCTCCTGCGTCGCTCCCCATTCGCCGTACGGGAGCGTGGCAGCGATCCAGAGACCGCTGCCGGGGGAGCCCCAGACACGCCGATAGCCCGAGGTGTCCTCGAACGAGAGCGGGTCGAGCTCCCACTCGGGAGCGCCGTCGCTCGTGGTCGCTCCCGTGAAGTGATAGACGCGTCCCGCAGGCGCCACGCCGTCCGTGCGTGCGCCGACGGCCCAGACGTCGTTCGCCGAGCTGCCCCATATCGAGGTGATGTGGACATCGCCATCGGCTTCGAGCGGAGCGTTGGCGAACATCACCGCCGCCGACGTCGTGCCGGTACCGCGGTAGACGCCCTTCGCTCCCGCGGCCCAGATCTCGGTGGGACTGCTCCCCCAGATGCTGCTTATTTCACCGAGCCCGCTGGCGTGGATCTTCCACTCCGTCCCGTCGAAGCGGAGGATTGCGCCGAACTTCGTTCCCGCCCAGGCGATGCCCGCACCATCCGACCACACCGCCTGGAGCGTCTGATCCTCGGGAAGGACGGTATGACAGAAGTCGTCGTCCGAGCACGTGCGCGGTGGCGCATCGGTGGGTGCATCACTCGATGCATCCGGCACGGCTGGCGGACCGCTGTCGGGTCCGGGCGGAAGCGTCGTCGGCCCCTCCGGGTCGGAAACCGGCCCGTCGTCCCCGTCGGCATTCGCACAAGCCGCTGCGGCGAGGACGGTGATGATGGCAGCGCCGAGCACGAGAAGCTGCTTCGACAAGAGGCTCACTTCCTTCCTCCACTGACGTTCTTGCCGTCGTAGTGAAGGGCGACGTGGCCGCCGACGATCCAGACGTCGTCCGGCCCGCTGCCCCATATCCCCGTGAGGAGTGGCTTCTTCTTTCCGGCAGGGAACGCCGCTCGCTGCGGCGTCCACTCGTTGCCGTCGTAGTGGAGAATCGTCCCGTTCTCTCCCGCCACCCAGATGTTCGTCGCGCTCGTTCCCCAGATCGCATGGAGCGACTCGTTCGTCACCGGCGGGACCATCTCCCATTCCGTCTGTCCAGCGCGGAGCCGGCGCATCGTGCCTTGATCGCCGACCGCCCAGATGTCATCTGCGCTGCTTCCCCAGATCGCGTGGAGATTGACGAGCGAGTAGACCTCGCTCTGCGTCCACTCGAAGCCACCGTCCGCCAGACGCCGGCCGTTCTGTACGAACGCGCGCTGCCAGTCGTTCCCATATCGGTTGTCGCCGATGAGCCAGAGATTGTCCGGCGTCCCGTAGTAGCCGAAGATCCAGGCCGTCCCCTCGTGAAACTCCCACTTTGGCTCGCCGACGGTCGATGTCGTGAGCTGATTCCCGGTGAGGAGATAGTTTTGGCCGTCGATCACGGCCTCGTATTGGTACGCGCGCGCACCGACCCGGACCCTGTCGGGCCCGTCGCCCCAAAGCGCCTTGACGGGCAGCTCGTAGCGGAGAGGAGCCGGCTGATGCACCCAGCCCGAGCCCGTCTTGCGGTAGATCGTGGAGGTCGTGCTCGCGATCCAGACGTCATTCGGACCGCGGCCCCAGATGCTGAGGAATGTATTCTTGACCTCGAGCGGATTCGGCAGCGCCGGGGGAACCGGCGTGCGCGTCCAATTGGCGCCGTCCCAATGAATCACGGTCGCGCCGGCCCCGACGGCCCAGACGTCGTTCGGCGAGGCGCCCCAGACCTTCGTCAACGAATAGAGGCTCTCGACGTTCGTCTGCGTCGGGCACCACGGGACCTCGCTGCACGGGATGACCTCGTCGACGCAGTTCGGATCACCGGCATCGCAGGTCCCGGGAAGAGAGGCGTCGCTCTGCGGGGCCGGCAGAGGATTCGACGTCGGAGGAGGACCCTCTCCGTTTTCCGTGCCGGCGCAGCTCGCGAGCACGAACGGAACGAGGAACGTGGCGAGCGCCCCCGTCGACAGGCCGAGAACAACGCGCGCGCGATTCATTTCGCCCCCGGATAGTCACAGTCGACCATCAAGCACTTACCGTCGATGCATGGCTGCCCCGCGCCGACGTCACAACGCGTCCCGCAGGCGCCGCAGTGGTCCGGATTCATGCGAAGGTCGACTTCGCAGCCATCGGAAGGGTCGCCGTTGCAGTCGGCCCAGCCGTCGGCGCACTCGGAACCGCATACGCCCTTCGTGCACGTTCGCTTGCCGTGTGGTCCCGGACTCGGACATGAGATGCCGCACGCGCCACACGCATCGACGTCGTTCAAGAGATCGACGCATTCGTCCTCGCACAGCACCTTCTTGTCTTTCACGCAGGGAATACCGCAGTACGACTCGTCCCCCTCCGTGATGCACACCTCGTCCTTTCCGCACTTCTTCCCGCAGGCACCGCAATTCTCCGGTCCGGCGGGGGCCTCGCAACCATCGGAGGCACACCCGAGCGTCGAGATGTCATCGTTGCAGTCGATCCACCCCTCGTTGCAGCGAAGATTACCGCACGCGCCCTCACGACAATGGTAGGAGGTGTTGGGGGGCGGGGTGGCGCATTGGCCTGGAGCGGCGTTCGCGGAGCAGGCGTGATTGCAACTGCCGCAATGGTAGTCGTTGTTCTTCGGGTCGACGCACCCGCCGTTGCACTCGAGCCACCCTGGAGGGCATCCGCACTTGCCGCCGATGCACGAGACGCCGTCCGGGCAGGCGTTCCCGCAGCTGCCACAGTTCGCGTTGTCGTGGAGCACGTCGATCTCGCAGCCGTCCGCGATCTTGCCGTTGCAGTTGCGCCAGTCGTTCGGCTCGAAGGGCACCACCGGCGAGTAGCACTGGAGCTCGCAGCCGCCGTCCACGCAGCGCGAGGTCATGTGGAGCGGGATGTAGTCGCCACACTTGTTCCCGCACGCGCCGCAGTTGTCGCGGTCACTCATGAGATCGGTCCCGCACTTGTAGGTCGCGGCGCCGACCGGGCCCGAGAGACAGGTGCCCAAGCCTTCAGGGCACACGGTGCCGACGCATGCGAGCGGAGCGCTCGGGAGGCTCCCGCTGTCTCCGCCGTCGGGAGTGGGAGTGAAGCTCGGCGGCCCGCCCGTATCGGTGGCCACGAGCGCGTCGGACTGCGCGCAACTCGCGAGGCCGAAGACGACGATGAGGCCGACGGCGGCGATGGCCGTCATCGGTTGGAGGTCGGGTCGACGCATGAGGAGCGCACCTCGGGCACGAGAGAGGATTTCGGATACATCGCGAGGAACCGCGCCGAGTGCGCGCAGGCCTCGGCGTGACGCCCGAGCGCGGCGAGCGCGAGCACGCGCTGCGCGGCGAACTCGGGGACGAGCACCCCCTTGGGAAAGCGACGAGCGTGGGCTTCGACGAGCGCGAGCGCTTGACCAGGCCGACCGGCCTGCAACGCCGAGCTCACCTGCGCGAGCAACGCGAGCTCGGCTTCGAGCGTCCCATCGCTTGGATTGCTCCCATGGGAGGACGCCGGCTTCGAAGGACGATTCGGTGGCGCATCCGGCAGATCCCGGACGTCGGGCAAGTCCCCCGGCCGGGCGAGCACCGGCGGGTCTTCGTCCGACGCCACGCTCGGATCGACCACTACGGGTGTCGGCGTCGCGGAAACGACGGGACCGGACGGTGCAGGCGCTCGCGTCGTCGTGGCCGAGTAGGACAAGAACGCGAGCCCGACCACTGGCACGACGACCGCCAGCGCCTTCCCCCACGGTCCTCGTGCCGGCAGGCCACTCTTCGATGAGGTCGAGCCGGCTTCCCCTCCATCGTTGCGAGCCGCTGCGGCCCCCGTCGTCGTCGCGAGCGCAGCCGCGAGCCCGGCGGGCAGACGACGGCGCCACGACACGTGCGCCGCGACCGACGCGTCGATGCGTTGCGTCGTTTCGGGGGGCAAGGAGCTCGCCACATGGTCGGCGCGCGCGCTCTCGAGGAACCGCGCGAAGTCGTCGTCTTCGCTCATCGTAGTCTCCACTCGTCGCGCGCCTGCGCCCGCGCCCACGCGACTCGTACCTCTTCGCGCGCAAGACGGAGCCGAGAGGCGACCGTGTTGCTGCTGATCTCGAGGAGCGTCGCGATCTCCGGCGCGCTGAGCTGCTCGAGCTCGGCGAGGACGAAGACCTCGCGCTTCTCGACGTCGAGCTCGTTCAAGATCTGCTGGAGAAGGGTCAGGACCTCGGTCTGCTGGGCCGCAACCTCGGGGTTGGCTGCCGCATCGGCGACCACATCGACCTTCTCGTCTTCACCGGCGGGCCCCGCCGTCCGCTTGCGTCGGTAGTTGCGGGTCACTCGAATCGTGACACCGAACACCCACGACCTCAGTGACGACTCCGCCCGCTCCTCGAACTGATCGACCTTGCCGTAGATCGTGAGGAACACCTCCTGCACCACATCCTCGAGCGCGTGACGCGGGATGCCCAGGCGAGCGACCCATCGGCCGACCAGCGGGAGAAAGTGCTCATAGAGCGCGCGAAAGTCGCCTGTCTCCACGGAACCATCCGTGCTGGTAGACCAACCGCGCGACTGCGCAAGCGGGACAATGGCGCCGCCAATCACATCGAGGCTATGTGTTCCTCGGCGGACGCTCGTCACGAATTCGTTCGGCGCGAGCCGATCGTTCGTTTGGCGCTCACGGCAGAGGTCGAGCGCGCGCTCGAGTTTCGGCTCGGGAGAACGAAGCGTAGCTCGTCGACGTCAGAAGACTTCGGAGCGGTCGATGCGCTTCGAGCGCGCAGGCGGCGACGGGATCGGCGCCGCGCCCGGCGACGTCATCGCAGCAGGCGGCGGATCGACGGGGAGCGATGCAGTCGTGGTCAGCGACTGCGGTGCGTGCGACGCGGGCACCGGGGCGCCGACCGTCGGGAGGTCCACCGGGCGAACGGTGGGCGTCGCCGCGGCCGGATCGGGAGGAGGGATCTCGTCGCGGAGCACCGTCTTGCCCGATGCCGCGATGTCGATCGTCTTCGCGGTGGCGGCGAGCTCGCCGTGCCGGCCGGCCTCGCGCTCGAAGTACATCGAGAGGATCGACCCAGTGAGGAGCAGCACCGCGAGCACGACGCCCCCGGCGACGAGACGCGGCCAGAGCCGTCGTTTCCGCGGGACCCCCGCGGCGACGATCGAGCTCTCGATCGTCGGACCGGGCGGAGCCGGCGGCGAGCTTGGCTTCGCCGTCTCGCTCGCATCCGTCGCCGTGCCATGTGCGCTCGGCGGAGGAAGCGAGATCGAGCCCATCGGCTGCGGTGCCCCCATCCGTTTCTGCAGGATCTCGATTTGCTCGAGCGCGGTGGCAAAGGCGACCGCCGACTGGAACCGCTCGTCGATCCGCTCCAAGAACGCCCATGAGAAGAGGTCGCTGAGCAGACTCGATGAATCCGAGCGCCGCGTCGAGAACGGAGTCGGCTCGAAGCGGCAGAGGCGCGCGAAGAGATCCTCGGGGGTATCGCCGTCGAACGGAAACTGACCGGTGAGCAGGTGGTACGCGATGACCACCAGCGCCCAGACGTCGGCGCGGTGATCGATCGTCTTTCCCCGCGCCTGCTCCGGACTCATGTACGCAGGCGTACCGAGGAGGAAACCACGAAGCGTGGTGTGCTTCGCGTCGCCCGTCGTGAGCGGAACGCGACGCATCGAGGCACGGAGCTTGGCGATCCCGAAGTCGAGGATCTTGATGACCGCCTTGCCCTCCTCATCGACGGTGACGAACACGTTCGATGGCTTGAGGTCACGGTGCACGATGCCCTCGGCGTGGGCGACTTCGATCGCGCGCGCGATCTGGTGGATGATCGGGACCACCTTCGCGAGCGGCATCGGCCCCGTGCGTGCGAGCCGAGCATCGAGCGACTCTCCGGCGAGCAGCTCCATCACCAGATACGCGTAGGGGCCGTCCTCCCCGTGATCGGTCACGGAGACGACGTGTCGCGTCTTGCGAGAGAGCTGCGACGCGACCCGCGCCTCGAGGAGGAAGCGGCTGTCCGCCGACGAACCGTCGCCGTGGAAGACGTCTCGGAGCACGATCTTGATCGCGACTTCTTCTCCGAGCGAGACGTGCCGCGCCGCCCAGACGTCCCCCATCGCGCCGCTGCCGACCTTACGGCGGAGCTCGTATCGGCCAGCGATGCACATCCCGGGCGCGAGATCGGGCGGGACCGACGAGCGGGGCTCGGGAGCGGCAGGGCCGAAGATGTCCCTCTCCGTCTTCATCCCGATCAGTATACCCAACGGGATGACTTGCACCACCGCACGCCGGTCGCGGCGCCATGGCTCAGGCGCCTATCGCGCCGGGTCGTCCTCGAGCGCTCAGCGCGCCGCGATACGGAGAATCGCGCCGATCACGATCTGCGCCGCGAAGCCGATTCCTGCGCCCCGCTTCGTCTGCGGCCCCTTGGCGATGGCCATGACGAGAATGAGGCCGATGCATCCACCGAAGAAACCGGCGAGGAAACCAAGCGCGATATTTCCCTCGACCACCGGGGGCGCCGGCTGCATCCCGTAGGGCTGCACCGGTGGCCCTCCATAGCCACCAGGAGGCGATGCCCCGAAGCCACCCGGGGGCGGCGCTCCGTAGCCACCGGGTGGCGGCCCTCCGTAGCCACCTGGCGGCGGCCCTCCGTAGCCACCTGGCGGCGGCCCTCCGTAGCCCCCCGGAGGCGAGCCGCCCGGCGGCGGATTCCAGTTCTGTGACATGCGCGTCCTCCTCTCGAACGGTGTCTGCGAGCGTAGCGGCTCGCCGTCCGGTGACAAGCCAGCACGGCCCTACGCGGATGGGAGGATCTACGATGCGTGACGCGCCACTCTTCCCCGCCCCGTGCGGAGCTCCGGTGCATCCAGCCGGCCATCGGCGATGCGAGAGAGGGCCATCGAAACGCAGCTCCTATTCCATACCACCAGGGCATCCATCGCCTGTGACGCGACGCGCCGGAGACGTCTGTCTTCTCCACGCTTTCGCGCCCTGCTAAGCAGCACCCGATGCCGTTCGACGGAGCTCTCAGCCGTGACCCGGAGCACGACCATCGAGCGCTCGGCGCCGTCCGTCGCGCGCTCGCCTCGGTGCCCTTCTACGCGAAGCAGAATCTGGCCGGCCTCGTCGCGGACGACGCTCCGCTCGACAGCGCGCTGGCGCGGTTGCCGCTCCTCACGCGGGACCGGATCCGTCCCACGCTCCCGAAGATGTGGTTCCCCGAAGGTCGCGACGCCAAGGCAGAGCTCGCGTCGGGCGCCGTCTCCGTGGTCGAAGCAGGCAGCGCCGATTCGCGCGTGCGGGTCCTCTTCGATGCTCGCTGGTGGCGGGCGCAGGAGCAGCGCGCTCTCGCGATCCATCCACGCGCCGCGAGCGCGCTCTCGGGTGAGCTCGGCACGTTCCGCGACGCCGTGCTCTGGGTGCCGGAGCGCGGTACAGGCTCATGTGGCTCGGGAGACCCCGGCTACGAGGAGCGCCTCGAAGGGACGCGGCTGCACCTCAACTCGCGCCAGGACCCGACGTTCTGGACCGAGGCGGTGATGACGCGCATGCTCGACGAGCTCTCGACCCACGAGACGACGGCATTGCTCGCCGATCCGTTCTACCTCGACGTGCTCGCACGCCATGCTGCGGTCCTCGGACGTCGCCTCGACGTGCGCGGCTTCGTCGCGACGACGCGCGCGCGCGCAACGCGCGCCCATCGCGAGGCGCTCGCCCGAGTGTACCGAGGCACGCACATCGACGTGCTGGGCGCGCGCGAGGTCGGCACGCTGTTCGTCGAGAGCGACGACGGTTTGATGCATCATGCACCTTTCTCCACGCACGTGGAGCTCCTCCGCGCGAAGGTCGAGACGCCAGGAGCGGAAGACGTCGCCCTCGTCGTGGTGACGACACTCGAGCGCGACGTCCAGCCGCTCGTGCGCTACGTCCTCGGCGACCTCGTACAGGTCGCGCCGGGCAACGGCCGCTTCACGAGCGTGGCCCCGATCGCGTCGGTCGAGGGATCGATCGACGACGCGATCGTCCGGCCGGACGGAGCGATCGTGACGCCGGGCGCGATCGATCGGGCGGTCGGCCCCGAGGTGCGCGCGTATCAGGTCGTCCAGTCCGATCCGACGACGGTAGAGCTCGAGGTGGTCGGCGGCTCGCCCTCGCGCGTCTCCGAGGCAATCGCACCGCTGCTGTCTGGAATGACGATCACTGCCCGTAGCTCGACCGCAATTGGCGCCGAGCCGAACGGAAAGTACCGAACGTCGCGGCGAAAGCTGCCCCTCTCTCTTTCCGCAGCGTTCGATGCGTGCGAAGGAGTTTGACCGATGAAGGACCATCTGAACGCCGTTGCCTCTCGCGTCCGGTCTCAGATCCCGCTGCTCGGACGAGAGCTGGGCGGGCGGCCGCTCGTCTTCCTCGACAACGCGTCGACGACCCCGAAGCCGCAATCGGTGATCGACGCGGTCGTCGGCTACTACGAGACCGCGACCGCGAACGTTCATCGCGGCGTCCACACCCTCGGTGAGGAGGCGACGCGCCTCTTCGACGAAGCTCGCCGCGAGGTGGCCACGCTCATCGGAGCGGCGCCCGCGGAGATCGTCCTCGTGCGCGGGACGACGGAGGCAATCAACTTCGTCGCGAATGGCCTCGAGCTCGGTCCCGAGGACGAGGTCGTCTTCCCTGCCAGTGAGCATCACGCGAACTGGATCCCGTGGCGCGTCCACGGCAAGCCGGTGCCGATGCCGATCGACGAGGACGGCGTCCCGCGCTGGGAGACGCTCGAGTCCTTGATCACGCCGAAGACGAAGCTCGTCTCCATCGGTCACGTGTCCAACGTCACCGGTGCGATCGCGCCGGTCGAAGAGGTCGTCCGCATCGCGCATGCGCGCGGCGTCCCGGTGCTGCTCGACGCGGCGCAGTCGCTCTCGCACCTGCCGCTCGACGTCGCGCGCCTCGGCGTCGACTTCCTCGCCGCCTCGAGCCACAAGGCCTTCGGCCCCTCGGGTGTCGGCATCTTCTGGAGCAAGAAGGAGTTCCTCCAGAAGTGCCCGCTCTACCAGGTCGGCGGCGGGATGATCTCGCTCAACAACGACATCGACGTCGGCGGGTTCATCCCGCGCGACGCGCCGTTCAAGTTCGAGGCGGGCACGCCCGCGATCGAGGCGACGATCGGCTTCGGCGCCGCCGTGAAGTGGATGCGCGGCATCGGCATGGACGTGATCCGCGAGCACGACCTCGCGATGAGCCGCTACCTCATCGACGGCCTCTCCGACATCCCCGGCGTCCGCGTCCTCGCGAAGAAGCTGCCGCCCGAGAAGCGCATCGCGCTCGCGACGTTCGTCGTCGACGCTCCGGCGATGACCCAGGAGAGCGTCGCGCGCGCCCTCTGCGACATGTTCGCGGTCTGCGTGTCGGCCGGCTTCCACTGCACGCACGTCCTCCATCACCGCGCGCACTTGCCGGGGACCGTGCGCGCGAGCCCGCACGTCTTCAACACGACCGACGAGATCGATCTTCTTCTCGAGGGCGTGCGCGAGATCGCGAGCTGACCGCTCGGCGCTGGCCGAGCAGACACCGAACGTATCGCGCGCTCTGTCCCGGACCGTCGCGTCAGCCGCCGGGCACGCGCGGCGCGACGGTCGCAGGGAGGAGATTGGTCGAGGTGGCCGGGCCGGTCCCGGTCGGAAAGGCCGCCTTCGCGGGACGATCGACGGGCCCCGTCGGCGGCGCGCCCAGCTGGTACTGGCGAGGCCAGAGGAACTGCGGAGCGCGCGACCAGTCACCGAGGAAGATCGTGGTGCCGTTTCCTCCGAGCTTACCGAGCGCCTCGTAGCCGGCGGCCTGGACGGTGTAGGCCGTGTGAGCGGACGCATCCGCGCGCATCTCCGCCGCCTTCGCGGAGGCGAGCAGCGTGCGCTCCCTGGTCTGGGCCGTCGCGCGGATGACCTTCTGCTCCGCCTCGAGCTTGTCGATCGCGATCTGTTGCTGGAGGACCTCCTTCTGGTTCTTGGCGTGGAGCAGGGCGAGCTCGGCCTCCCGCTTCGACTTCTCGGCGGCGATCTCGTTCTGGAGACGAGCCTGGTTCGCGTCGCTCTCGGCCTTGAGCTTCGCCTGCGCGGCCGCGAGCTCGAGGGCGGTCCTGTCGCGCGCGGCCTGGGCCTCGATCGCCGCCTTCTGCCGCGCGGCCTCCTGCTGCCCGATCAGCCGCTTCTCGACCGCGTTCGCGATCTCCGGCGAGGCGTACTTGATCTTCTCGAGCGTGATCGACGAGACCTCGACGTGCTTGTTGCGGATACGCCGGCGCACCTCCTCTTCGATCTCGTCCTCGACCTTGTCGAGGTTGCCGACGAGCGTGGTGTAGGAGTGGCGCGCGAGCACGTTGCGGGAAGCGCTCCGTGCCTCGGGGCCGATGATCTCCTCGTAGTAGTCCCTGCCGATCTCGCTATGGAGCTGGAACAGCTCCGACGTGATCGGCCGGTACGTCACGACGACGTTCACGTCCATCGCGAGGCCTTCGGACGAGGGCGTGAAGACGGACTCCTTCCGCGTCTGGTAGGTGACGTCGTAGCTCTCGATGTAGCCGCAGTCTCGGAAGAGGCACCATCCGAGGCTGTACGAGCCGGGCTGGAGGACCTCCGGCTTCACGCCTCCGTCGTGCGGGCTGTAGCGGAGTCCGCGCTGACCGGGCTCGACGGCCTGCCTTCCGCACCCGGTGCCGGATGTGACGGCCAAAAGGCCGATCGCCAGTGCCAACACAGTCTGCTCGATTCGCTTCATGAATCCTCCGTGTGAGCGATCAGTCGGACTCCCCAGGCGCGTCGGAGTCACCGTCCTCGTCGGCATCGTCGTGCGAGCCCGAGTTCCCGACGACACCTCCGGGCACCACGAATGCAGGCCTCCCTCCGGACTTGCCCGGATGCTCGGGATCCGCGGCCGCGAGCCAACTCGTGAGGTCGCGTCCGATGCGCGTCATGCACGCATAGAGGACGGGCGCGCCGCTGCCCGGCGCGACGAGCCCGCCGTCACGGCATGCCGTCTCCGTCTGTCCGATGTGGGCTCCGCCGATCCGCGCGCGTAGCGTCGCGCGCACGCCGATCGTGACGAGGAGACGGGCGCCGTCGTGCTCCGCCTCCGCCTGGATCACCTCGACGAAGAGCTGCCAGCCCCCGTCGCGCCGCCCGCGGTTCTTGTCGGCCCACGGCACCGCAGCGCTCGATATCGCGTGGCCGAGCGCGGCCTCGAAGTCGCCGTACACGACGCTGCTCCCGCTGACGGGGAGCGGATCGCGCACCGACGTGCTGCGCGTCACGACTTCGAGCGGCACCGCGTTCGTAGGCGTGGCCGTGATGGGCACGCCTGCCGACGAGAGCAGCGGCACAATCTGACGCCCCCCGCATCCAATGGCGCCGAGAGAAGCGCTGAGGACGACGAGGAGCGCCGGAGCAATCCGACGCATCGACCAGCCGCTCAAGCACGACGTGGGCCGAGCGCGTTCTCGCCGAGATCATGGGGGCCGCGCGTTGCGGTCGCTCAGCCGTTCACGTGGTGACTCGCGTCGCCGACGCGAGTCGCCACGGTCGTGCGAGACACCGGCCGAGGGGCTTCGGGGCAAGCCCCGGCCATCCGGGCGGGCGCGCCGGCGAGCGGAAGAAGCGATGACTGCGCCTCGAGCGCGGGCGCCCTCGAGGCGGACCGCTGCCCCGAACCTCGGCCTTGGTGTTCGGCCCGGCTCGAAGGCGAGGTTCGAAGATCCGCGCGCGGCATCGTTCGCGCTAAGGTTCGCCCCATGCTCGTCGTGCGAAGAAGCCTGTGGATCGCCCTCGCCGCGTTCGTCCTGTTCCTCGTGGGGTGCCCAGGACCGACTTTCGTCGTTCAGCAATACGGCGGGCCCCAGAGAGCCCCCGAGACGATCGGCACCTTGCGCGTGAACGGGAACGAGCCGGTGCGCTTGCTCATGCTCGATCATCAGGACGCCGCCGCGCCGATCGTGGAAGACGGCCGACTCCACATCGAGTTGCTCCCGGGCCGCCATGACCTCATCGTCGGCGATGCGCGTGCGCCCGGCGTGCGTCATCTGCCCGTGGCATTCCAGGCCGAGGCGGGGCGATTCTATCGCGTCGTCTTCGTCCAAGAAGCCGGGGGGGAGCCGCACGTCTACGAGGTGAGTCGCGAGAAGGATACGTTGACTCGAGACGTGACCTTGCCTCCCGACAGTGGAATCGAGCGCGTGCCGCCGGGCCGCCAGCCCAAGCCAGCGCCGCCGGGCGAGGACGCCGGGGCACCTCACGAGCCGTCCAGCCCCGTGAGCGAAGCTGACGCTGGCTGAGCGGCGGAGAACGGTCCGTCGCTGCGCGCTTCGTTCCTCCCGTAGCCACACGTGCCCCCGAGCGGCGGCACGCTGCTGGGGAGCGACACCGTCTCGATCGGGGGCTCGTACACGCTCGGCGGGGGCGAGCTGCAGGGCGGCGGCGGCGGCCCGGTGGGCGATTGCGGCCCACGCGCGCATGAAGGGGCGGGCGCGACTTCATCGAATGGGCGGGAGCGGTGTCTCCACGAGCTTCCGCAGCGCCATGCCGCCCGGATACGCGTAGCTCGCGGAAGCCGCCCAGCCCCAGATGGTGGCTGTGAACGCGCCGTCGCTCCGCATCCGCTGGAGACCGCTCTGGCAGACCCCGACGTCGAAACTCTGTCCGGGACCGCCATCGCGCATGAGATCGACGCGCACGTACTCGTAGTCGCCTCTCGTCCCGACGGGCTTCCATCCCGTCAGGTGGCCGGCGCACTCGAGCCAAACCTCCCTGAATTGGCCGTCCGTCTTCGCCCTCACTACGACGAGCGACGTCTCGTCGTACGTCGGGTCGGCGAAGAAGCTATACGAGCTCAAGTACTGTCCGGCAGGAACGACATTGACGAACTCGGGATCCCCTCGGCTCAGGAGAGTTTGCCTACCAAGGTAGTCCGGCCGCGAATCGCCCGCGGTGTTCTCCCCTGAGCCGGTCATGTACGCAGCGAGATAGACCGGATGATCCACGTCCTGCGTGCGAACGACGAATGCGTCCCCTGTCCCCGCCCAGAACGTCACAACCTCGCCCGCCGACATCCTCGTGGGTGCGCCCGGCGGCGGGGCCGGATCATAGTCGAGTCGTGTCTCGTCCCGCGCAGCGACGATCCGGTACGGCATCGGTTCGTGCTCGTCGCCGAGACGTGGACGATAGCCGACGCCGACATACTCGGATCCCCACTGCTCGAGCGAGGGGAGCTGCTGAAGTGCCGCATCGCACGCTCGGCGTGCTGACGGAATGAACATGCACTCGTGTCCGCCAAAGACGCTCGTTGGCTTGTTCGACGTGACGACGCTGCCCGAAAGCTCCTCCGCCTGATTGATCTGCAGGAGCTGCCCCTTGCCAAGACGATACGTCACGGGAACGCGCGCCGCGGTTCCGACGACGCCAGGGCCATCCTGGATGTCGTGCGTCGGAAGAATGGTGACCTCCGTGTCGTCCTCGGATGCAACGATTTGCGCGGCAGGCCCGCCCAAGGGCGGCACGTACGTCCTTCGCTCCCAAGCATTGACGATGATGTGCTGCTTGCCCCAGGTCGGAACGGGCAATAGGAGCGTCGCCGAGGGAATGAACGATCGAGCTCCACCGAACGGGTAGATCGCGGTAAGGCCCACCGGCACGTTCGTCGTGAGATGGAATGAGGAGGCAATTCCAGTACGACTCGGGAGTTGGTAATCAAGCGTCGCCGGGACGATCCCGCCCGGACAGGGCACTGGAAATTCACCGACAGCAGACCGGCCGTCGGAGACGAACAGAATCGCACTCTCGCCCGCGGCGAGCGCGCCGACGTGTGGGGTCAACGTGGCGCTGCCCGGGGTCGTCCGATAGAGCGACTTCGAGACGTCGAGATGCTCTCCTTGGTACTCGAGCGACACGTCGACCGGCAACTGCGAGGTGTTGACGATGTACGCGGCGTAACACGATACGCCCTGGCCCTTGTCGAACATCGGCGGCTGAAGATAGAACTCGCACCCGTTCGAGCTTCCATCGGCGGCCGCTGCCGCGCAGGGCTCCTGGCAAACGCCGGCACCACACGCAAGCTCCGGCGGGCACGTCTCGACGATCTCGCCGGTGCACGTTTGAACGATCGACCGACCGTCCAGCGAGCATTGGACCAGACACTCGGGACCAGCGGAGGCGTCTTCGTCCTGGTCGAAGGGCACCGGTTCGACAAAGCTCTCTCTCCGCTTTTCGCATGCGCCGACGGAGGCCATGACGAGCACGGAGCCGAGAAGGACGCATACGGTTCGGCGCGGGTTCAGCGTGCGCATCATGGCAAAACGATCTCCACCGGGACGAGGCTCTGCTGTCGACCACTGCCGAGCTGTCCATACATGTTGTCGCCCCAACAGAAGACTCTGCCGCTCGTCAGGAGCGCGCACGTCGACCGAGCCGATGTCTTCACTTGGGCAGCGGGCTCTGGCAGTCCAGCGACCCTGACCGGTGCGAGCGCGTAGGCCTTCGTTCCATCGCCGACCTGACCGCTCGCGTTGTTCCCCCAGCAATGAACGTCGCCCGACACCCCGCACGCGCAAGCGCGCTCCAAGAGCGCGGCGACGCTCCCGTCGCTCGCCGTCGCGATCTGAACCACAGGCTCCGGCGTCACGATCGGCCTGGGGAGGGCACGTTCGAGCAATACGCTCCCGAGCTGCCCGGCGCCCACTTCAGCGCGCTCGCGGACCAGTCCCCAACAATAGGCGGTTCCGTCTGCCGTCGCGCATGCCGCCTTGCGGTCCACGCCCATGCTCGAAACGCTCGCGAGTTGGATGTCCCGTGGATACGGATCGGGGAACAACGACGAGACACGCGCGAGCGGAGGGTTCGCTCCCCAGCTGACGACGGTGCCGTCCGCGCGGAGAACGAAGGACGCGCTGCCGACGAATAGGCTCGTGATCGGCGCGCCGGGAGGGATCGTGATCGCGCGTGGCGAAAGCGCGGCGTTTGCGCCGAGCTCAGGCACCGCGATCTGACCATTGGAGTTCTCGCCCCAGCAGAGAACGCCTCCGTCGACCACGGCGCACGCGGTGCGCTCGGCGACGCCCACCTTCGTTGCCGGCGGGATGGGGAGCTTGACGGGAGTGAGCTCGGTCGTCGTAGCGCTGAGCTCGCTACGAAGGAACGGGCCTGTTCCCCAGCACCATGTGGCTCCCGCGCTGTCGATCGCGCACGAACGGGCGAGCTCGACTACGCCTTCGACCCCGACGACGCGCTCGGCCGTCCGACCGTCGTTCGTCCCCGCGTGTTGGCCGCGTCCGAGCTGGCCCGCGTTGTTCTGGCCCCAGCATGCCACGGTACCGTCACGGAGAAGCGCGCAGAAGCCTTCGCCGAAGGTCGTCGTGAGCGACGTGGCACACCGCGCGGACGCGCAGACCACGGGCCGGACGGCTCCCGCGTCCCACTTGGCCGCGTCGAGTCCGGGCGCCCCCGCGTCGAGCCCGGGCGGCTCGGCATCGAGGACGCCCCCGTCGACGAGTGGCTCATCGGGTAAGGAGGCGTCAGGGCCGACGGCGGGATGGGTGGAGTCTTCTACGCTCGAGCAGCTTGCGGTCAAGCTCCCAGCCGCCGCAATCGCCACGACGACGCGTGCGACCGGGACCTGAGCGTCAAGGAGACGTTTTGTGAAATGCACGATCGACTCCGACGGCCCAGAGGTTGTTGTTTGACGTCCCGCGGATTGTGGAGAGGCGCTGAGTATTCGGCGCGCCATTCAGAACGAGCGTCGAGTACTGGAAGGTGCCACCGTCGTTCCAGATGTTGGCCCCTCGAACGACGACCCCGCTCTGGCCACGGCTCGCGAGGAACCACAGGTCGTCCTCGGACGCCCCCCACACTCCGGTGAAAGTCACCGGCATGGACGAATATGAGCTGCCAACGAAGTCGATCGCGTAGTCACCGCCGTTGCTCGCGGCGATCTTCACGAGGTCATTGCTGACGCCGCCGAGGACGCCGGCGAGGACGGCGACGAATCGGCCATTCGCCAATGCGCTCCACGCCGTGAATGTTGCCGCGATCCTCGGGAGTCCGGCCCTCGCTCCACAACCTCCTCGCTGCGGAACACCGTCGACGATCGGCTGGTATCCCGTGGAGGTTTTGCGGATGACCACGGCACACGGGCCCTGGCGCCCGCTGCCCCTGCGGCCGACGAACCAGACGTCGTCACCGCCGGTTCCGGTGGCGCCGTCGAACGTCACCGGATTCGTGAGATCGTTATCGATGTAGTCCGGAATCCAAGGGCTCGTACCACCATCCGATCCCGCGTCGCCGTCGTCGGCCTTCAAACGATAGATTTTCTTACAGAACGTGACGTAGACGTCATCGGCGCTCGTCCCCAAGACCCGCGGCAGGTCGACGACGTCACAATCGAAGCTGTGACGGGTCCATGACCAGGCCGTCTCCGGAGGCTGCGGACGCCTCCCGTGGTTGACGTATCCACGAAAGCCCCCCGCGTTGGGCGCTGCTCCGGAGTCCCGGAACGCGTAGTACACTTCATTCTCGTTCGGCGACCACACGTTGGACGCAAGCGGCACGCCGATTCGAGCGTCGTCGTCCACGTAGGACCACTGATTTCCACTCCTACGCCACTCGAGAATTTGCGTACCGCGCGAGTCACTGCTCGCGAGCGCGAAGGCATGATTCGGGAGCGGCCAAATGTCCTGAAGAGTGAGATCCGAGTCCGGCAATGGCGTGATGCACCAGCCTGCTTCGCTGCACGTTGGCCTGGCCGCGTCGACATCGGGCACATCGGGCACCGCGGGCGCATCGGTCATCACCGCCGCGTCCGAGACCGACGTTCCGCCGTCGCCGAGCTCGGTCGAGGGCGCGAGTGTCTCTTCATCCGGCGACGTCGCGCACGCGACGGCGGCGGCGATCACGGTCGACACACAAGCAACACGAAAGAGCTGACTGCTCATGGGTTCCCTCCGAGCGAAAGGAGGACTCCGTCACCGCCGACCCAGACATGCCCGGGGGCCGAGGTCCACACGGTGTAGAGATCCGGTCGACGATCGCCGAGCCCCGCGACCCTGACGCGCGACCAGCTCTTGCCGTCGTAATGAAGCACGATGGCTCCGTCACCAACCGCCCAGACGTCGGACGGAGACGAGCCCCACACCGCCCGGAGGTTCTCGGTCGTCTGTACGTCCGCGACGATGTCCCACGAAGATGGTTGACCCGTGTAGTGGCGAATGACGCCTGTTCCACCGACGGCCCAGGCCTCGTTTTCCGAAGCGGCCCAGACTCCATTGAGGCCTGCCCAGGTCTGGCTATCGAACGCCTTGATGCGCGGCGTGGCGCTCTGCGCATCGGTGACATGCACGATCGCGCCCGTGGATCCGACGGCCCAGAGATCGTCCGCCGAGATCCCGTGCACGCTCGACATATGCGCGCAGGGGAGCACGGTGCACGAGCCGGCCGGGGCTACGCTTCCGATCTCGACGGCATTCGTCGACGGAGCGACGCGCACGCGCCACAGGCCGTTGGTGGGGCCGAGAACCGGCACCGACTCCAGAGCGCACCAGAGCCACTCGGCGTCCGGCGGGGCCCAACACGAGGTAAGTCGCCGCTGCGCCGCTGCGCCGGGGCCACCGGTAGCGGTGCGAGCCGTCCAGGCTCCCGCCGCGGAGGCGTCCATATCTGCCGCACCATGCGTGAAGACGGAGGCGAGCGAGGCCATCGCGAGCTCTCCCCCCTCGTGGAGCCAGAGGGCGTAGAGCGACTCATTGGCTCCTGTGTCCAATCGCGTCCACGAGGTGCCGTCGAAGTGGACGACCGTACCCACCGCGCCCACGGCCCAGACGTCGTCGCGCGAGCGACCACGCAGGACGTTGATACGCGTTCGCGGATCGAGAGGACCGCCGGGGAACTCTGGATCGAAGGGGCCACTCGGGCAAAGAGCGTCAGGAGTACACGGGTCGGCGCCGGCGTCCTCCGCCGGCGAGGCGTCGCTTCCGCTGTCCGGCGGCGCCGGCAACACGGTCGGCCCTGCGTCCAACTCGATTGCAGTTGCGCTCTCGTCCGAGGCGCAGGCCGCAAGTGCTGACATCGATGGGAGATACGCCACGATTCCCGCCGCGAGGACGCGCCAATGCTTCTTCATCGCGTTTCCCCCGCTTCATCGCACGGCACGACCGCGCAGCGCCCCGCCATGCACGGCTGCCCGGGCTCGCAGCTGTTCCCGCAAGCACCGCAGTTGCGCGGATCGGAGTCCAGGTTGGTCTCGCAACCATCTCTCAGATCCCCGTTGCAGTCACCGCGACCTTGAGCGCATTGGAAGCGGCACGAGCCATAGCTGCAGACGGCGACTCCGGTCGTCCAGCCGGACGCCTGCGAGCAAACCATGCCGCACGAACCGCAGTTCGCAGCGTCCGAGCGGAGGTCTGTGCAGCCACTGCCGCAGCGTGTCTGTCCGGGAGGACATAGACATTCCGGAACGCCGTTGGCGTTGCGAAGACAGGCCTGATTCGCATCACAAACGATGCCGCAGCCGCCGCAGCTCGTCGGCGAGAGAAGCGAGGCCTCACATCCATTCGTCACATCTTGATCACAATCCGCGTACAGGCTCTCGCATTTCAGATGTCCACAAGTGCCGCCGCTGCACCCGTAGTACGTGTGAGCACGACGCTCACCGCCGCCGCCGGAGGGATCGCACGCGTTTCCGCACCCTCCGCAGTGCACATCGGACGTATTCGGGTCGATGCAACCGCCACTTCCGCAGAACAGACTGCCTACGCCGCAACCACACTTTCCGACGCCCGTGCTGTAATCGTAGATGCACGGTTTCGCGGGATCCGGGCATGTGTCGCCGCAGGCCGTGCAGTTGTCGTTGGTGCCGAGTATGACTTCGCAATCGTCGTCGAGAATGCCGTTGCAGTCGCGCGTCCGCGTCGGATGGATGCACTCCATCACGCACGTACCCGCGACGCACGTGAACGAGGCGCCCGGCCTGTCCGAGGGGCACCGAAATCCACACGAGCCGCAGTTCTCGGGATCCGTCATCACGTTCACGTCGCACGCGAAGCGCGAGCCAGGGCACGTCGTGAACGGTGCCAAGCACGTGGTCGCCGGGCAGTAGGCGGTGAGGCCAGCCTCCGGCTCGGCGGCGGAGGCCGAGGCGTCGGCGTTCGTGAACGACGGAGGCTCCGGCGCGAGGAGCCCGATGCGGTCGTCGTACGACGAGCACCCGGACGCCCAGCACACCAGCAACGTGGTTGTGGCGAGCGCGACCGTGAGCGGACGCGAGACCGATTGGAAGCGGAGTCGTAGCTGCATGCTCAGGGCCCGATCTCCGCGAGGCGCTGCGTGGCGGCGTGAGCGAGCGGACTCTCGGGATGGCGCGCGCGAAATTCTTCGAGCGCCACGCGCTCCTCGGCGTGTCGCCCGGCGGCGCGAAGCGCGCGAGCCTTGCCCCAGCGGGCTTCCTCCGACAGCGTGCCGGCCGGACGCGAAGTGAGGACATGCTCGTAGTGAGCGAGCGCGGCAGCGGAGCGTCCGAGCTGGAGCTCGAGATTCGCGAGGGCAATCTCGGCGGGATACGCCTCCACCGAGTCAGGACCGAGATCGATGACCCGTTGGTAGGTCGCTCCGGCTTCCTGCCATCGTCCTTGGGCCCGAAGTCGATTGGCCTCGCGGAGGAGGTCAGCCGTGCGCGGGGCAGGCTCGTTCTCCCCGAGGGTCACGCTCTCGGGACGCGCTGCAGCGGCGATCGACCGGGCAGACGGCGCCCGTACGGACGGAGCGTCCGGCAGATCGGCGATCGAGGTCGTGGCGACGCTCTCCGTAACCGCGGTGGGCGCGATGGGCGCGTCGACCGCGGCGACGGACGCCCGATCCTCAATCGTCGTCGCGGGGCGAGCCGATACGTCGCGCCGCCCATCCGGCGCGTCTCCGCGAAGCTCGTTCGCGGCGAAGAAGGCGATCATCCCACCGGCGAGCAATGTGCCCGCGACGAGCGCGCTCCTGCTGCGGGCGAGGCCTCGTAGGGCGGGCTCGCCGCTCGATGTCGCCCCTGCGCTCGCCCGCGCGCTTTTGCTCGTGGCGGCGAGCGCGGCAACGACCATCCGCGCGGGGGGCTCGTCGGATCGCCCGCTCTCGAGCAATCGACGTGCGTGGCCGTCGCCAAGCTGTTCGATCAAGCGCCTCGGAAACCTGCTCATGGACGCGTTCTCCGTGATTTGGCTAGGGACCGCGCGACCGCGGCCTCGAAGTCCGCCCGCGCACGTCGTAGGCGCGAAGCGACCGTTCCGGCGGGTACACCGAGGAGCTCGGCAATCTCGGCTCCGGTGAGCCCTTCGAGCTCATAGAGGACGAACACCTCGCGGCGCTCGTCGGTCAACGTTGCGAGCACCGCATCGAGCTGCGCGCGCTCCTCGTTCTGCTCGGCGACGCTCTCCGGCGTTCCCCGCGCGACGAGATCGTCGGGGAGATCGTACGAGCCCCGCTCGGCGCGCTCACGGCTCCGCGCAGCGGCGCGGGCGACGCCGATCGCGACGGCGCACGCATACTTTCGGAGCTCCTCGACGGGCAGACGACCGAGCGTGTCCCAGCGCGCGTGCAGCTGGAGAAGGACACTCTGGAAGCAGTCCTCCACGTCGTTCGACGGGACGCCGAAGCGGCGTAGACACCGCCAGATCGATCCGCTCACAGCCTCGATCCGCTCGCGGAAGATCGATGACGACGGTTCGGCCATGCTCGTGCGGCTCATCGCCAGCGTTGCCATCGTGGTCACATATAGGAATTGCTTTGCACCCGAAATTTGATCCCGAAAACGTCGACAGGCTCTTCGTGCTCGAATCGCGCTCGAGCGCACCGCTCGCTTCACCGCGAGGGACGTGGACCAAGCTGGTCCGTGGTGTGCCATTGCCGCGCGTATGGGCCGGTGAGATGCTCGCAACGCATGGCACGAGCGCGCGGCGGACCTCCCCGGACGTTCGGACGCGTGTTCGCACTGCTCGTCACCGTTCTCGTGTCTCGTGCGGCAGCAGCGGAGGTGCGCGTCGTCGTCCGGACGATCGAACCGGTCGACGAGGCGCTCTACGAGCGCACCGTCGGGCAGGTGAGCGATCTCGCAGTCGAAGTCCGGGCGGCCAGCGGAACGGCGCTCGAATCGACGATGGCCGAGCGCCTCGACCAAGCGCACGCGCTCGCGAACCGCTTCGACGCCACCATGGTCGTCTGGTTCGAGCATCCGGCGAACGGCGGAACCATCGTCCTCGTCGCGCTACCTTCGAGCGGGCGTGTCCTCGTTCGACACGTCGCCGAGGAGAGGGCGGCGCTCGCGAGCTCCGACTCGGCATTGCTCGAGGCCTCGTCGCTCGTCGTTCGGACGGCCTTGCTCGCCCTCGAATCCGGCGCGCCGCTCGGGGTCCCGAGTGAGGAGCTCACGGGCCCCACGCTCCCCTCACCGCCGCCGCCGCGAGAGGTCGACGCGAAGCCGAAGACCAACGAACGACGGGCAGCACCACCTTCAGGCGTCCGCTGGTCACCGTTCGTGGCCGCTGGCTGGCAGCTGAACGTGGACGGTCGAAGTCCCGGCGGCGTGCGCGCCGCCACGCTCGAAGCGGGCGTCCATCCCGGCTCGTGGATCGCCTCCCTTCGCGGCGCGGTCGGACTGCCGAGCCGGTCCCACGATCGCTACGTCTCGCTCGAGGTCTCCCGGCACTTGGCAGGCGTATTCGTCGGCCGCACGGCGGCGCGCGGCGAGCTCTGGCAGCTCGACGTCATCGCCGGCGCCGGGCTCCTGGCCATTCGCCGCTCGGCATTTCCACGCGACGCGCGCTTCGCGGCGTCGCCACCGGCCAGCCGCACCACGATTGCAGGTTCCCTCGAGGCCCGTGCCCTCTGGTCTCCGGAGCGAGCATCTCCGGTTCAGCTCGGGATTGCGTTGGGCGCCGACGTACACGGGAGCCCGACGTCTTTTTCGTACGAGACGGAGAACGGAATCGTCGCGCAGTCATCGTGGCTCGTCGAGCCACGCGCGGCGTTCTTCGCGGGGCTGCGCCTTCCTTGAGCGTGCCGGCGTGGTACGCGTGCACGATCCGGTGCTGCGTCTAGAGCGATCAGCTCCCGAGCCCGTAGGCCAGCGCATCAACGTGCCCGGCCTGCTCGCCGGAGCGAGCGAGACCGATCCGTCGCTCCTCTACCCCTCTAGAGGAGCGCGTCCATCAGCGCGATCCCGAGCGCCTTCTTCGGCGGGAGCTGCTCGGCCGCGCGGCGGAGATCGCGCGTCGTCGTTCCACCGGAGCGCACGACGAGCAGCGCGCCATCGGCGGTGGAGAGGAGCTGCGTGACCGCTGGCGTACCGCGCAGCGCGGGGGTGTCGATGATGACGAAGTCGTAGCTGACCCGAACGAAGCGCTCGATCAACGCCTCGAAGCGATGGTGCTCGAAGCGCTTCGCTTCCTGCCTCGCGTTCTCGGGGATCCCGGCGACATGCACCGAAGGCATCACCTCGACGAGCTTGTACGGCGCAAGCCAGCCCATCGGGTCGGGTGGTGTGACCGGAGCGAGGCGATCGACCTCGAAGATCTTCGAGAGGTCGGGGGAGAAGAAGTTCGCGTCGACCAGGAGGACACGCGTGCCCGGTTGCTCGGCGAGCGCAAGCGCGAGGTTGGCCGCGCAGGTCGTCTTGCCGTCGTTCGGCACGGCGCTCGTCACGGCGACGACGCGCGGCATGCTCTTCGTGAGGAGGTTGTCGCGGAGCACACGGAAGCTGGCCGCCCGGGTCGAGTGGGGCTCGTTCAGGAGGACGAGCCGTTTGTCGATCGGTCCGGAGAACGTGAGCTTCCCGGGAGCCTGCGCGCGGCCGCCCGAAGGCTCGTACGGTCGGAGCGCAAGCGCGGCCGGAGGAGGAGCGCTGGGCGCGACGAGCTGCTGAGTCGTCGTCGTCTGCACGGTCGTCGCGGCCGCGTGCCCGAGCATGCGTGCCGTATTCGGTGCCGGCTCGCTCACCTCCGCATCGACGGCGCCGTGGACGTCCCAGCCGCTGGCGGCGGGGAGCTTGCCGTCCGACGAGATCGTTCGAGCGGGGACGAGCGGCCCCATCATGATCGCCGTCGTCTGACCGAACGCGGGCGGGCCGATGTATGTGTCCTCGGCACTCTGCGCGTTCGAGCCGACCTGAACCGCGGGGGGCGGCTGCAATCTCGCATCGCCCGGCGGCGGCACGCTGCTTCCCCCCGGCGGCGGCACGCTGCTGTGGAGCGGAACCGGCTCGATCGGGCGCTCGAACAAGCTCGGCGGTGGCGAGCTGCCCGCCGGCGGGGGCGGCCCAGTGGGCGATTGCGGCCCACGCGCGTCCATCGCAGCGATGCGCGCGAGGACGCGTTGCTTGCGCGCCTCGGCTTCGGTGACCGCAGCCCGATTCGCTCCGCCGAGATGCGGGGCCGGGGCAAGCCCCATCGCCGTCCTGCGCGCCTTCAACCCTGACGGATTGAAGAGAGGGTCGGACTCACCCTTCGTCGGTGACCCGGGCTTGGTCGGATCGCTCCCGTTCGGAGGATCACCACCACCCCAGGGCGGAGACTCACCCATCGCGGCAATTCCTATCACAACCACTTGACGGTGTCAGGTTGGGGCGGCCGTCTACCGCACGAGCTTTCTCGCGGAAGTGCGGGGCCACGAGCCGACGGGCCGCATGCCTCGAGCCCGGTCCGCTAACTGAACGTAGAACGGCTCGATGACCAACCTCCGACGATCGATGTCCGATCGCGGCGCCGTCACGATGAACGCCGTGCATTGGAGGAACGCTACGCTGGGATTCTCCTGGGCCTCGCCGCAAACGCTCGAGCTTCGTCGCGCACCTCGCGGCAGAGGCGTCGACACCGGATGCCGTGGACGCGGGGCCGCTGCAAGGACTTCACTCAGTCCATGCCGAGACTGGAGATGATGAACACGACGACCTCTCCGGCAGTCAACAGGAGCACCGGAAGGAAGGCGAGCGCACCTCGGTTCCAGTGGACGGATTCGTCGCTGATGGGCGAGTGCCGGCCCGCGTGACGCATCCCGGAGACGAAGCCGAAGAGCGCCAGCGAAGCGCCGACGACACGAACCAACATCGCGTGGCGTCCGATGACGGTGGCCAGCGGGAGGTCCGCCGAGAGTCCGCCCATCGCGCTTGGTCCGAGGAGCAGCAACATCCATGCACCGTCGATGCCCCACTGCTCCGCCTCTCGGCCATGCAATCCGGTGAACACGAGGAACAGCCACACCGCGAGCGCCGCCACGGCACATCCGACTCCGCCGCCCCACCGCAGGCGCGCCGCGCTCAGGATGGCGCGCAGGGCGAAGATCACGATGGCCAGATCAACCATCGTCGCAAGCGCTCAGCCTGTCCCAGCGCCGGGTCCGCCCCGTGCCCGAAGAGCATGCCGAACGAGAGATACCCGTCGCCTAACGCGGGCTGCAAGCGGCGCATCCATTCGACGAGCGGAAGCGCCTCGGACGTTCACCACATCGGATAGCCGAGCCCGGCAAGCGAGCTCACCCCACCGGGATCGCACGGCTTTCGTGCGTCTATCTCGCGGTCGAGGGAGGCTGTAGAGTAGCGGTGATGTCGCGTGCGACGAACCCGTCGATGCGGAACGAGCTGGAGCAGCTCGAGCTCCTCGGCATCTTCCTCCAGTCGTTCGGCCATGCGTGCGTGAACCTGAAGCTGCTCCTCGGAGATCAGGCCGACGCGCTGATCGGCTCGTCGCCGCAAGGTTGGTATCCCGCCACTCGCTTCCTCGAGGCGGTGTCCTCGATCGAGCGTCGCTTTCCGGATCCGGCACCGATCAAAGAGCGCCTCGGCGTCGAGATGATGAAGCTCTGGTACGAGCACGGCCCCGGCCGCAGCATCGTGAACCGCGGCGTCGACTTCCTCGTGTTCCAGACGGGGTCGAGCGGCTACCACAGCGTCGTGCGCGGCCCCGCGTCCGCGGTCGGTGAGTTCGCGCTCGAGACGCTCGACGAGCGCGCGGGCCGCGCGCAGGTGCGCAGCTCCACCGCCTTCGATCGCACGATCGAGCGTGGCGTGCTGATCGGCGGGCTGCAGCTCGCGGGGGACGTCGAATATGTCGACGTCGACAACTCGGAAGATCCATCCGTCTACCGGATCCACTTCAAATGACCATGGACGGCACGAACGACGAAAAGGCGACGCTCGCATTGTCGGCCGATGCGCTCTTCTCGCAGGACGAGCCTCCTCCAGGAGCATCGCTCGAAGGCGAAGAGCTCTCACGCGCCTACTGGCGCATCCGTGGCCGAGAGCGCGATCTGGCGCGGCAGCAGGCGTTCTGGGCGTCGACGAACGAAGCGCTGTCGAAGGCCTACGACGAGCTCGAACGCAAGCGCGCCGAGCTCGATGCGACGCGGGACGAGCTCGTACGCCTCAACGCGGAGCTCGAGGCACGTGTCGCGGCGCAGGTGAACGAGATCGTCGCGCGAGCACGCGAGGTCGAGGTCCTGAACGCGCAGCTCCGTGTGCAGGTCCGTGAGCGTTCACGCGAGCTCGCCGGAGTGCTCGAGCGGCTCTCGGTGGCCGCCGGCAGCAATGCGCCGCTCGCGCCCGGCGTCGAGCTCGATGGTCGCGTCCGGATCGTGCGCGAGCTCGGACACGGCGGAATGGGCGCCGTCTTCCTCGCTCAGGATCTCGCGTCCGAGCAGCTCGTCGCGGTGAAGGTGATGCACCCGCGCGCGGCGCCGACCCCTCAGCTGCTCCAGCGCTTCTTGAGCGAAGCGCGAGCCGCGGCGGCCGTCTCTCATCCGGCGGTCATCCGGAGCCTCGCGCTCGACCTGAGCCGGGACGGGCGCATCTACCAGATCCTCGAATACGTGCGGGGTCGGACGCTCGCCGCTCGACTCGACGACGGACGGGGCGATGCCGCGGAGGTCGCTCGCGTCGGTGCGATGATCGCCGACGCGCTCGCCGCGGCGCACGAGATCGGCGTCGTCCATCGCGACGTCAAACCCTCGAACATCCTGCTCTGTCGCGAGCCGCCGTCGGTGAAGATCTTCGACTTCGGGATCGCCAAGCTCCGCGACGAGGCCGACGTCGATCGCCCGCCCCCTGCCCTCACGGGCACCGGCGAGATCGTAGGTACGCCCGAGTACATCTCCCCGGAGCAAGCGTTCCACTCCGCATCGGTGGGCCCGCCGTCCGACGTGTACAGCTTCGGCGTCGTGCTGTTCGAGTGGCTCGCAGGGCGTCGTCCCTTCGAAGGGACGAACGTGACGAGCTACATCTTCATGCACACCACCGAGCAGGCGCCGCCGCTCCTGGCGCTCGCCCCCGCCACGCCTCCGGAGCTGGCCGCGCTCGTCGAGCGTTGCCTGGAGAAGACGCCGTATACGCGCCCCACCGCCGCCGAGCTCGGGCTGGCGCTCGCCGCGATCGCAGACGCGCTCGATGCACCGGCGGCCGAGACGCTGGTCGATCGGATCCTCACGGACGGCGACGGCGCACTCTCGACGGCCCCGACCGCGACCGGCCAGCGTCAGGCCGGCGGCTGAAGATCACCGGTCCATGTCCGATGGATCTGGATCGGAGATCCAGTCCGACGCGGCCGGGCTTCGCCAGGCGTTCCATCAGTGCGTCGGCAGACTCCGCGACGAGGAGGCGTCATCACGCGCGCTCGGCTTCGGAATGGCTTGAGAGCCCGCCGCGCTCCGCGCCTTCCTCGCCTGCCCGGGTTCAGCCGCCGTCGTGGCCGCCGCTCCACAGAGCCGCTTGATTCCCTCGAGAACGTTTTGGCATCTGTGCTCGATGCTCGAATTCATGCAATCTGCTTTCCGTTGCGCAGCCACGGCTTCGCATTGCGACGCAAGGGCATCCGGAATGCACTGCTCGCGACCGGCAGTACCTTCGACGCAGCCTTTGCATGCGGTGTTGATACAGAGCTCGAGATACTGGGTGGCCTTGCCGCACACCGACATATCGAACGAGCCGTAGCATGCACCGAAGTTGAAGAAGCCGTCCGTGCCGCGTTCATTGAGCACCACGATCGGTCCCCAGCTCGAAGACTCCTTCGGGGTTACCACGCACGCCTTGCAGGTCTCGCTCGTTTCCTTCACGAAATCGAGGAGCGATGAGGCTCCACGCTCGAGTCTCTCCTGGATCTTGGCGATCTCGGCCGGCGTGCAGGCGCTCTGACGGGCCGCCGGAGCCTTCCAACCGTACTCGCTCTCCAAGGCCTCCATGGTGATCGGGCCGCCCTGGGGTCCACATGCCTTGGCTTCGGAGTCCTTGCCGCCGTCGACCGGAGTGTCTTTGGCATCTTCTCCGCCATCAATGGCTGCAGATGTTGCCGGATCCGACGAACAACCGCCGACGCCCAGCGCGCCCCCGAATCCAGCCATCGTGAAGACGCTCGTAAAGGCAAGCAGCCTTCCGCTCATCGCGACTCCGATCCATGTTTTCAACACGTTGCACACTTCAATCCAGATCAGTTCGGGACCGAGACTTTGACTTCGTTGACGGGCCGAAGGCCCATCCCGCCCGGATAGCCGTAGCTCGCGGTCTGACCAATGCCCCAGACGGTCACCGAGAACGGGCCGTCGCTCTTTGCCTCGTGGCGACCATAGCCACAGGAAGACGTCCCGAACGTCTGCGGCATGAACCCTTGGGTCAGCCGGAGGAAGACGTACTCATAGGCGCCCTCCGAGCCGAGCGGCTGCCACCCCGTGACTTCACCGGCGCACTCGACGGTGACGGGCCTGAAACCGGTCGCCGTCTTCTTCCGCACGAGCGTGAGGGACGTGTCGGGGTACGTGTAGTCGATGGAGAAGACGTACCGATCGAGGAACTGATCGGACGGCACGATGTTCACGAAGTCCGGATCGCCGAGGACTTGCGTACCGTAGGCCAGCGAGCCGGTCATGAAGACCGCTGCATAGAATGGATGATCGTTATCTTGGCTTTTCACCGTCAGGAAGCGACTCGTCGTGAACTCGACGACTTCGCCAGCCGAAAGCCTCTCCGGCGCGCCGTCCGGCGTGAAAGGGTCGTACGTGAGCTTGGTGCCGTTCACCGCGCCTACGATGCGGTAGGGGACCGATTCGTAGGCGATGACAGAACCGCCTCCTCCGCTCCCGTCATCGAGTCGCGAGCGGTACGGCACGAGCGCATATTCACTGCCCCATTGTGCGAGCGGCGGAATCTGCTGATGGAGCGTGTCACAGAACCCGACATCGTCGTTCGGCACCGTGGTGCATTGCGTGCCTCCGAACAAGCCAATCGGCTTCGTCGACTCGATGGGGCTGCCCGCCAGAGAAATGAACTGGGTGAACTGGAGCACCTCGCCGCGCGAGAGCTTCCAAGCTCGCGTCTGGCCGGCTCCGCCGCCGAGAAAGTCCGTTCCGTCCTCGACGTTGGCGACGGGGCGCATTCGCACCTCGGTATCGTCCTCCTGTGCCACGACCTGCAGAAAGGGCTTCTGGTTGACGGACTTGCCATGCCAACCGTCGACGGCCAGGTAGTTCGTCGTCCATGCCGACGTGGGCAACAGCAACGTCGCCGATGGAATCCAGGTATCCGCACCCCCGTACGGGTAAATCGAGTACGCACTGACAGGCAGACTCGTGTTCAGGCGAAACGCCTGCGTGTATCCCGTGAATGCGGGAATCGGATTCTCATCGAACGCCGGGACGACGCCCTTGGGACACAGGCCCGCCGCGTCCGGGGCCGGCCCCTGCGACAGGACGACGATCGCGACTGCCCCCGGAGGGATCGGCCCCTCGAGCGGCTTATGGACGGTGCCGAGACCATCCTTCTCGGCCGTGTAGATCGACTTCGAGATGTCGAGCGGTTGCGAGCCGAGCTCGGCGGTCACGGTCACGGGGAGGTCCCACGTGTTGGCAATGATCGCGGCGAAGCACTGATCGCTGCCGTAGAGGCGCTCGACCGGAGGGAGCGTGTAGAACGAGCAGCCTACAGAGCCTTTCGCGAGCTCGGCGCTACGGCAGGCGTCCTCGATGCACACCCCCTCGGCGCATCCGAGCCCCTTCTCGCACTCCTTCACGGTGACCGAGTCGTCACATCCACTCACGACTCGCTTGAGGTCGCGCGAGCATTTGACCGTCGAGCACGAGGGGTCTTCCGTCGCTCCGGCGTCCTGCGTGAATTCCTTGTGAGTATCGGGCGTGAAGCCGCTCCGGTCCGTCGAGCACGCGTTGGCGAGGAGCGCCGCGAGCAACGTCGCGCCACATGGCACCAGCGTACGAATCAGTCGATCCATCGTCCTCATGGCCTGCTCGTTGGCTGCTTGCGAATCGCGACCCCCTGCCCGACCACCCACATTTGACTCGCGTCTCCGGCTGGTGCCCAGGCGTCCCAGAAAACGTTTTCGAGTGGAACGTTCTCGATCGAAACGGCGGCGAGGTCCCAGCGCGTGCCGTCGAAGTGGCAGAGTCGTCCGAACTCTCCGTAGGTCCAGACGTCGTTCGGCGCGAACGCGAGGACGCCGTTGTGGACCTCCGATCCGCACGACCAGTGACCCGGAATGCGCCAGCTGAAGGCGTCGTTCCACTCGTACGGCTCCGAGCTGTCGGCTCGGCGCCCCCAATACAGGTACGGGGCGCCTCCCCCGTACTTGCCGAACCAGAGGATGTTGTTCGGATCTGCCGTGAAGCCGCCGTAAACGGCGTTCTCGAAGAAGTAATCGAACGAGGTGTCCTCGATGAACGCGGGGATGCCGTCGCCATCGGGCGCTCGGTGCCAGATGACGGGCGTGGCCTGCCCCCATGAGCCCCTGGTGGAGCCTACGGTCCAGATGTCGGTCGGGCTGTTGCCCCAGATCTTCACGAGCTTGCCGACGACCTTGGTCGAGACGGGATCGACGGTCCATCCGGACGCCGTTGGATCTCCAGGCGGTCCGGCGTAGTGAAACACGCGGCTCTTGGTCCCGTCGTTTCCGACGGCCCAGAAGTCGTTCGCGGCGCTTCCCCAGACGGAGAGCACGGGCATGTTTCCATCGGTCGTGAACTTCGTCCACGAGAGTGTGGCGGAGGTCGTGCCGGTTCCGTGGAAGAGACCGTTCGTCCCGCCAACCCAGATGTCCGTCGGCCCACTGCCCCAGATCGTGAAGAGCTTGCCGGGGTCGGTATAGACCGTCGACCACTTCGCCCCATCCCAGCGAAGAATGTTGCCTTGTTCACTCACCGTCCACACGACGCCGGTGCCGTCACCCCACACGGCGCGGAGCGTCTGCTCCCGCGGGACCTCGGTGTGGCACCAACCATGGACCGTGCAAAGGCTCTTCGGGCCGTCGTCTCCGGCATCTCGAAGGCTGGAGCCATCGCCATCCGCCCCGCCGTCGTCCATCGGAGAAGGCGAGTCCGTCGAGCCTGCGTCGGCATCGCCGGCGTCACCGGTTTCGTTCACCGGATCCGGTCCGTCGTTCTCGACGGTGGCATCGGCGCAAGCGACCGCCGCGCCACATATCGCGGCAAGAGCAAACACCGCGGTCGTCCGTTTGTCTCTGACGAAGAGATTCATTTCTTCGCTCCCGTGAAGTGCAGGACGATGCCTTCCCCGACGACCCACACGTCGTCCTCGGCGCTGCCCCAGACGCCGTAGAGATGCGGCTTGCGACCGACGGGCAACGATGCCGTCGAGCGTTGCCAGCTCGTGCCGTCGAAGTGGAGAATGGTTCCGTAATCACCAACCGCCCAGACGTCGTTCGGAGCGCTGCCCCACACGGCGTGGAGGTCCTCCGTCGTTCCCGCCGCTACGACCTCCGCTTGGGTGGCTTCATCGCGATACCGACGCACGGTGCCACGCCGTCCGACTGCCCAGACGTCGTCCTTGCTGCTGCCCCACACCGCGCGCAGGTCCTCCGTGGATTGACTGTCGACGTCGGTCCAAACCGGCGCCGCAGCCGCGGCATCTCCGACTCCGCCGTCGCCGGGCTGAGGCTCGACCGTGCGGAACGCCTTTCCCTTCTGGCCCACCGACCAGATGTTGGTCGGACTCGTTCCCCAGACCCTGGCCATGACGGTGCACGACGGGCACGGCGAGATGGCCTGCCATTTGGTCCCGCCGTCCGCGACGCTCCCTCGGTACTGTGTCGCCGCCCTACTCTGCCCCGGGATCCTGAGCGATTCGCCCGTGATCCAGACCTGGTCCGGCGACGGACTCCACACGCTGGAGAGCAACTTCTCTTCCGCACCCGAATACGGAACAATCGGCACCGACTCCCAGTGGGCAGTACCATTGACGAGCCCGGGGCCGTGATAAAGCGTCCCATAAGTGCCGACGATCCACACATCGTCGGGCCCGCTTCCGCCCACGGAGAAGAGCGTGCGTGTCGTGGGCAGGGACGAATCCTTCCACTCGGTTCCGTCGAAGTGGATGACGGCTCCGCCGGAGCCTACTGCCCAAACGTCGTTCTTGCCGGTTCCCCAGACTGACGTAAAAGCTCGCCGTGTATCCGCTGGATTCTGCACTGGACACCAGTCGACCCCCTCGCACGTCGGCGGCGCGCAAAGCGAAGAGTCGATGGCGCCGCATCCGGCGTCCACGTCGGCATCCGACTCGGACTCCTGCGCGCCCGTGTCCGCCACCTCGATGAGATGAGCGTCGGGCTCATCGGTCTGCGGAGGCTCGCCGCTGGACTCCGCGCAGGCAACCGCAAGCGAAGTCCCCGCGACAGTGGCCAGTGTCGCTGCGAGCATCGCACGCGAAGCGCTCACGGATCGAACCTTGTTCGACATCTCTCGTTCGTCGGCCATTAGTGCGGACCTCCGCCGGCGTCACATTCGACCATCAGACACGATCCATTGATGCATGGCTGTCCTGCATCCGCTTCACATGCTTGGCCGCACGCTCCGCAATTTCTCATGTCCGAAAGCAAATCGATCTCGCAGCCATCGGCCCAGCTACCGTTGCAGTCAGCCCTGTTCGGGGGACACTCGAGCCCACAAATTCCGCTTCGGCAGACGGCATTGGCGTTCGGAGCGGTCGGACACGCATGGCCGCAAGCGCCACAGTTCTTCGGATCGTTGGCGACGTCGATACACTCGATGTCTCCATCTGGATTGGCGAGATCGCCGCAAGCCGTCTCGCCGGGCCCGCACACGCATTGGGGCGGAGCACCCAGGATCGACCGGCAGTACTGGCCCGGCGCGCACTTGTTCCCGCACCGCCCGCAGTTATTCGAGTCGTGATAGACGTCGGTCTCGCAGCCGTCGGTCGAGTCGCAGCCGAACTTCAGGTCGCCGTTGCAATCTTTGTAGATGATGGACGAACAGACGAACTGGCCACATTGACCCTGCGAGCACCATTGCATGGTGTTCGGAGGAAGCTCCTTTGGCTCACATGGTTCCGAGACCCACTGACACGCGTTCCCGCATGCTCCGCAGTTGTCGTTGTCTTTCGAGATGTCGACGCAATTGCCGTCGCAGTTGACGGTGCCGGACGGACAGCCGCATGTGCCGTTGTTGCAAGGGACGCCATCTGGGCACTTGTTGCCACAAAGGCCGCAATTGTTCGTGTCGCTCCCCACGTCCGATTCGCAGCCATCATCGACGAGCCCGTTACAGTCTTGTAGGCGCGCCGACATGCAAAAAGGCTGGCACCTGCCATTCGTGCATTGGGTGGCGAGCTGGACGATCGGATATTCCTTGCACTTGTTGCCGCATTCACCGCAATTGTCATTGTCACTGAGGAGGTCAACGTTGCACCGCGCGGTCGAACCGTCGCCACATGTCGCACGTGGCCAGGTGCACTCGGTGCCAATGCACTCCTTCAATGTCTCGGGCAGAGTTGCGGTTGCGTCTGCGTCTCCGGCATCGTCCGCGGGCGACGGAAGGAAGCCACTCGAGCTCGCCCCCGAATCCGTCCCCGCCTCGTCGAGGCCAGGCCCGAGCGACACGTTCGTCGCGCACGCTTGCAAGGCAAAGCCCACGACGGTCAACGCGCAGGTGAGTCCAAGGAGTCGAGTTTTCACGACTTGAAGGCTCCTTCGGTGCGATTCGGACGACGCGTGTCGGCCGATTTGACGCGAGTGAATGTCGTTCACTCGCTGTCGGAGTTGGAAGCGGGTGCCGCTCGATGGGTGTTCGCGTTTTCGAGAGCGATCGTCACCCGTCGGGCGAAGGCGCCCATACGATGCTCCGAAAGAAATCGAGTGCCGAGCCGACGAGCTTCGTCGGTGCGCCCTGCGCGTGCGAGCGCTTCGATGCGAAGCACCGCGACTTCGACTGCGAAGGCGCCCGTCGGGAACTCGCGATCGTACTGGTCGAGCAGCGCGAGCGTCCTCGTTGCATCGCCTGCTGCGAGGGCGGCACGCGTCGCTTCGACTTGGGCGATCTCGAGAGAGAGTGTCGAGACGCGAGACTCGGGCGGACTGAGCGGGGCCTGCGTGGCGTGCTTGACCCGCTTCGGCGGAGCGACCTTCGCGCCGGCGTTGGTTTGGGCGACGGGGGCGCTGGGCAGCGCGTGCGGCGTCACGATCGGGATCGCAGAGGCCGTGCCATCCCCCAGCGGCGCCGGTTCCGGTGGCGCGATCGCGGCATCCGCCGGGCTGCGCGCAGGCGCATCGCTCTGACCGCGCGCCGGAGGTGCGTCGAACGACGTTGCGACGACGAGCGTTGCGGCGCCCGAGAGGACGAGCACGGCTCCGGCGCCGTGGAGGTAGTGGCCACTCCTCCGAAGGAGCTGGCTCAGGCGTCCGCCACCATCCGGGCTCGCGGGAGCGCCGGCGAGCGCCGAGAGCATCCGAGCACGTGCGTTCGGATCGGGCGCATCGTCTTTGGTGGACTCCAGCAACGTGCGCGCCGTCTCGTCGAGCGAGCCACGGAGGAGCGGTTCGAAATCGGAAGATGACACGCTAGACTCCCTGCCTTTTCGCGCGAATTCGCGCGACCGCCGCTTCAAAGTCTTCGCGCGCTCGCCGGAGACGGGAGGCCACGGTTCCGATCGGAACGTCGAGAAGCTCTGCTATCTCGGGCTGAGAAAGCTCTTCCAGCTCGAAGAGCACGAAGACGATCCGCCGCTCTTCCGACATCTTCGCGAGGATGTCGTCGATCATGGCACGCGCTTGCGCGCGGCTGAGCGACGTCTCCGCGGTCGGGCTCGGGGAGAGCGACTCCGGCGCGTCGCCCTCCGACACTTCTCGTTTGCGCGCGGTTGCATAATTACGCCGTACGCGCGCGGCCACGCGCATGACGATGCCGAAGATGTAGCTGCGCTCTTCGCCCTCCCTCACGCTCGAGAGCTTGAGAGACAGCGTCAGGAAGACCTGCTGGGTGGCGTCGTCGGTTTCGGGGGGCGTGATGCCCAGGCGACGAAGCGAGCGCCAGACGAAGTCGTAATGCTCGAGCGCGAGCGCTTGTAGGCGCGGGTCGAGCGTGCGCACCGCGGGAGCCTCCCGCTTGTCGTCTGCCGTCAGATCTGCAGCACGTACCGCGAACATCACGACCTTGTGCGCGCTATGCCGGATGGGGGCTCGAGCGATCCCAAAATCGTCACGCATGAGGCTCGGCCTCGAGCTCGACCGCGCTCGGGAGTCGGGAGCGGGTCTCAGTGAAGGTGTGCGACGAAGGCTGCGCCCGCGAACGGGATGACAGCGGGGGCGTCGTAGACCACGGTGGCAGGCTCGAAGAAGAGCTGATAGCGGAGGACGGGGACGCGCGCGCCCCCGCTCACCTCGAAGGAGAACGCGGGATGGGCTTGCCAGGAGAGTCTGGCGGAGGCGCCGGCGGCGACCCACGATCTCGATTCCGAGCGAAATCGTAGAGGGGCGTCGACGGCGGCGTCGAGCCTGCCTACCTCACCTTCGGCGCAAGCGCCGACCCCCAGCGCACGCACACGAAGGACTTCGGCGCAGGCTCCCAAAAGCAGCTCGCTCCACTGCACGTTTGCAGTTCCGTCGGGCGTCACGAACCGCTCCTGAAAGCTGCGCCCCACCCCGAGCCGGACGGCCGGCGCAAGGGCACCTCGAAATCGGACCTCTCCGAAGAGCATGGGCATGACGATCAGCGAGCGATTGGCAGAAGCCTCGATGCCCGTGGCGAGAGAGAGCTCGAGAGATCGGCCGCTGCGAGCGGTCGAGGGCGCCGGAGAAGCCTCGACGACGGCGCGAGCCTCGGGTTGAGACCGAGCAGGCGGAAGGAGCGGCGTGAGCGATGGTGCAGGAGGCGCGGGGGTACGCAAAGCGCCTTCGTCGAGGCCGATCGCGGCCATGACCGCGAGCGCAGCCAGGACCTCTTCGCACGATGGCGATGACGCCTCGCGCTCGGCTCGTTCGTCTCCGACATCGAGCGCCAGCGTTCCATGGCTGAGGTCGCCGCGGCGTTCGACTCGGATCTCGACGCGCACGGCCGGCTCGCTGTCGGCCGCCTCGCGGATGCGCTCGAGCCTGGCCGTGAGGCGCTCCGCGAGCGGCGGACTCTTCGGGCAGCCCTCGTGGAGTCTCTCGACGGTGCGGACCGCGATGGGCCGTGGCGTCTCTGCTCGCGCGTGGCCGCCCGGGGCGAGCAACGACGAAAGCATCACACCCGCAAGGAACGCGACGAAGCCAGGGCGATGTCGGCTTCGAACGCCGCTCGGACTCACCATCGTTCGTTTCAACTCGCTCGCGTCGCCCGGCCCGCCTCACGGCCGTCGTGCGGCAGCGGCACGAGTCGAGCGGCGCCTCGACCGCACGTCGTCAGGGTAAGCGAAAGCCATCGTGCGGCCAAGGGCTGCACACGCCCACGGAAGAGCGGAGACGGGTGCACGATGCTCGAGCTCATACGTCCCCTCGCGCCCCTCGAGATTTGGGTTCTCGTCGTGGGCGGATGCCGCTCGGCAGCCGGACGCTCGGCCGCGCGCACGCGCAGCTACTTCAGCGCCTTCGCCATGCGTCTCACGGCTTCCTCGAGCAACGTCCGCGTCGTCGCGAAGTTGAGCCGCGCGTAGCCCTCGCCGCCGGTTCCGAAGATCGGTCCGGACGAGAGCGCGACTCGACCGCGATCGAGGAACGCCTTGGCGGGATCGCGTCCGAGGCCGAGATCGGTGCAGTCGATCCACGCGAGGTAGCTTGCTTGCGGGACGACGTAGCGCGCACGCGGGAGATGCTCGGCGAGGAGATCCGTGACGAGCCGCCGGTTGCGATCGAGGATCCGGAGCGTCGCGGCGAGCCACTCGCTGCCTTGCTCGAAGGCAGCGCGAGCGCCGAGCACGCCGAGATGGCCAGAGTGGTACGGCAGCTCGATCGGGAGCCGGTCGAGGACCGCGCGCGGTGCATCGTGACACGCGACCGTCATCGCGGCTTTGAGCCCGGCGAGGTTCCACGTCTTCGACGCGGACGTCAGGACGATCGACGTGCGCGCTGCGTCTGATGACACGGTCGGGAACGGCGCGTGGGTCGCCCCGGCGTGGGTCAGCGGGGCATGGATCTCATCGCTCAGGACGAGCACGTCGTGGTGCGCAGCGAGCTCCGCGATGCGCGCGAGCGTGGCCTTCGGGTGGACGACGCCGGCCGGATTGTGCGGCGAGCAGAGGATGTGAACGCGTGCTCCCGCGGCATACGCGCGCTCGATCGCGTCGAGATCGAGCTGCAGGCTCCCGCTCTCGGACCGGGTCAGAGGTGTCTCCACGACCGTGCGGTGGAGGCGCCGAATCGTCCACGCGAACGGATGGTAGACGGGCGGATCGATCACGACGCCGTCCCCCGGCTTCGTCGCGACGAGAAGGAGCTCTCCGATCGCGGTCACGACATCGGGAGCGACACGCACGTCGCTCGGAGCGACCTCCCATCCCCACGTCTTCCGCGCCCAGGGTGCGAACGCCTCACCGAGCCCTCGCGGGTCCGCGTAGCCGGTGTCGTCGTCCTCGACGGCGGCACGGAGAACGCGCTTGATGGGCTCGGCGACGGGGAAATCCATCTCCGCCACCCACGCCGGCAGGACGTCGCCGGGATAGACGCGCCACTTCGCGCTCTGGCGCCTGCGGAGATCGGCTTCGGTCACGAGGTCGAACGGGTGCTCGCTCACGACCGAAGCTTAGCCTGATACGAGCGGCGCCACGTCCGGATGCACACCGACGTCCCCGAGAACATCGACGAGCATGCTCGCGACCTGGTGTGCCATCCGGGCATCGTCGGGGTAGTCGAGCTCGCGATAGAGACGGGCGAGCCGCTCGACCTTGTCGATCCGCAGCGTCGACGTGCGGAGGACCTCGACGTGCGCGAGGAAGAAGAGCGAATAACCTCGGAAGATGCGCGCCATCCGGTCCGGCGAGAGTCGCCAGGTCTGCCAGGCGAAGGCGAAGTAAGGCTTCACCATGGCGGCAATGACGTCCTGGTGCTCCAGGATGCCCGCGCGCGCGTCCGCCACGTTACGGACGCCGCTCGAAGCGAGCATCTTGAGGAGGTAGTCGGGATAGAACGCCTCCTCCCCGAGCTCCTTGTCGAGGACGAGCGCGATCTTGCGATCGAGCAACCGTACCTCGGCACAATCGAGGAGTGCGTCGAGCGAGACACGATCGAGCGGCACCGGCGCCCCGCCCGCCTCGATCCGTGCGGGCAGCGCGCGTGCGTAGCTCTCGAGGTCGCGACGGATCGCCCCGAACTCCTGGTCCGCGAGCTCGAGGAGCCCCGCGAGGCGGTTCAGTCGTCGCCGGGCGACCGCCGGCACCTCATCCGTCGCCTTGTAGCCGAGGTCGTGCTCGATCTCCGCCCAGGCGTGCTCGAGGACCGTTCGCACCTGGACCTCGAAGCGAGCGCTCTCCGGGAGGCCGCCGCCGATCCGGCACACGTAGTGGAGGGATCGATAGCCGAACTCGGTCGGCTCTCTTCGCCGCTTGTCGGTCGAATGCCCGAAGTCGACGGGCAGTCGCGTCTCGACCAGCTTCCCGACACGATCGACGGCGTCCTCGAAGTACGTGATGACGCGAAGGCCGATCAGATCCGTGATCGTCCAGAGATCGGTGTAGCTCCGATCGGGTCGGGCGATCTTGCGCGCCAGGCTCTCTCGGCTCTTGAGCCGCAAAGAGACCGAGTGCGCCTTCAGCGCAGGGTCGGACGCAAGCAGGGCCTCGAGCTCCGTACAGAGCGCCTCGCCGCGGGCTCGCAAGGCTGGGAGGACGTCGTCGTAGTGTTCGAGGAGCGCCTCGCACTGCATGCAGCCGCTCATCTTCGCCGAACGCGCGCACAGCGTCGAGCACGAGGCACGAATGCGGATCGAGCACAGCCGTCGGCCTCGACCTTGGCTCGGGCGAATGCCCTTCGTTGCGCGCGGCAGCACCGATCCTCGCACGACGCGGCGGTGCGAGCTGCACAGCTCCGTGGAGCGGCGTGCTCACATGCTCGCTGCGATCGTCGGCGGACACGGCCTCACGTGTTGAAAAACGCGCTCTCAGCAAGCAGACTGCCCGGGCGTATGAGCCGCAACGTCGACGATGGCGCCGCAGCCCGCATCGGGTCAACCCTGCGAGGCAAGTGGGTGCTCGAAGAGCTCATCGGTGTCGGCGGCATGGCGAGCGTCTACGCGGCCCGGCACAAGATTGGCCGGCGCGACGCGATCAAGATCCTCCATCAGAAGGTCGCCGAGTCCGAGCAGCTCAGGGCGCGTTTCGAGCAAGAAGCACACGCGGTCAACGCGTTCCGACATCCAGGCGTCGTCGAGATCCGCGACGTCGACACGGCCGAGGATGGTGCGCCCTTCCTCGTGATGGAGCTGCTCGAGGGCGAATCGCTCGCGCAGCGGGTCAAGCGGGAGCACTCGCTCGACTCGCGCGTGATGCTCGACATCGCCGGTCAGGTGCTCGATGTGCTCGCCGCCGCGCACGCGCGCGGGATCGTTCATCGCGACATCAAGCCCGACAACATCTTCCTGTCGAAGGACGGGAAGGTGAAGGTGCTCGACTTCGGGATCGCGCGCGTTCGTTCGGCGGACAAGCGAGCCCTGACGACGAAGGCCGGCGTCACGCTCGGGACGATGGCGTACATGGCGCCGGAGCAGGCGCGCGGCGAAGAGATCGACGGCCGGGCGGACGTCTATGCCGTCGGCGCAACGATGTTCCGCTGCCTCGCGGGGCGCATCGTGCACGATGCCGACTCGCAGTCCTCGCTCGTCATGCGCGTCATCGCGCACGGCGCTCCGCGGCTCCGCACGATCGTTCGCGACATCGATCCGAACATCGCCGCCGTGGTCGATCGCGCGCTCGCCTTCGATCGCGAGGACCGATACCCGGACGCCGGGACGATGCTCTCCGATCTCCGGCTCGTCCAGGCGGGCATGGCGCCGCCCTACGCGACGACGGCGCCGGAGATCCCGGCGCAGCCGCGCGACTCACTCTTCGGCCGGGCGTCGAGCGAGGCGCAGGGCAAGCCGACGGTCATGCCGGCCAAGCTCCAGCAACAGCGCGAGCCCGTCGCGTTCGGGACGCAGGTCGGGCGCGTCGCTCTCGATCGATTCGCCGACGCAGCGAGACTGGCCCCCGAAGCCGGACCGCCGTCGGCGGCGACTCGCATGGGAGGCGCCGACGTCCCGGCCGATGCGTTGCCGTCGCTCGCCCGACCGAGCGCGTCGCCCACGCGGGTCACGCACGAGGCGCAGCCGGTGTCCGCGCCCACACGCATCTCGCACGAGGACGCGCTGCCGTCCGCGGCGCTTCCCTCGATGCCGCTGCCACCGCCGGTCGTCGATCGCGTCGTGATCGTCCCGTCTCGACAGGGCGGCGTGACCGTTCAGTCCGCGTCTGCCGGGGCACCGACCAAACAAAACCCGGCGAACGCCGGCAGCGACATCGCCACGCTCTACGGGCACGCTCCGCCACCGATGATGCCGCCACCTCCGGCTCCGGCGCCTTCACCGCCGGGCGCATCACCGGTCCTCACGCCGTTCGGCGAGCTGTCCGCGTTCATCCAGAAGCGCCCCTCCGCCACCTTGCTCGCGATCGGCGGCGGCGTCGCCGTAGTCGCCCTCTTGCTGATGGTCGTCGCAATCGCCTGGGTCGCGACCGCGACGAGCAAGCGTGCGGACGAGGCCGCCGCCCCGTCCGACGTCGCTCCGGCGCCCACGACGCCGCAGACGGAGCGCACCCGGGAGCTTCCCCCGCCACCTCCCGCTCCCCGCAAATCGCGCAAGTAGCCCGTCGAATCCGATCACTCCGCGGAGCAGTCGATCCGGCAGGCCACGATCGCGCGATGTAGACGAGCGGCGGATCGAGCGCTGCTCGGAGCGGCGCATCCCCAGAACGAGAAAGGAACGGCGCCCACCCTCACACCTTGGCGCCGTGAAAACTCTTGTCGGGACCGCAGAAGTTGCAGACCTCCGGCGGACCGACCACCCTCCTCGCGCGAGAAAAGGCATTGCTGCCGCAGGCACGATAAATGCTTAGTATTCTCTGGCTCTTCCCCTGACCGTCGCCGACGGCCCGGGAACGAGCGCAGGAGGATGTATGGCCTTGGTCGGACCGCTTGGACGTTACCTGCTGCCGCTGGCGGTCGTGGCCGTCCTCATCGCGTCCTTTGCGTCGTGTGGAACCGACGCGCTCGACGCGGCCGGTGACGGAACGAACCTCGGACAGCCCACCCCCGAAGCGTGCGCCACGCCGAACGAGGGCTGCCCCTGCCCGACGGCCGGAGCCACGGCCGAGTGCGGTCACGTCAAGCAGCAGTCGGGCGACTACGTCGCCTGCTCGATGGGGACGCGCACGTGCAACGGCGGCAGCTGGGGCCCGTGCGTCGGGAGCAACATCGTCACGAAGACGATCTCGCCGAGCTTCGGCGGCGGAGGCGTCGGCACGCAGGCGGTGACGCAGGGCCCGTGTCCGACGACCGGTCCGAACGCCAACCCGTGCGACCCCTACTGCAACCAGGTCATCGACGACTCCGGCATCTCCATCACTCCGTCGGCGACCAACTGCCAGTACTACGAGCCCGCCGACCGCTCGGCGTCGTACGCGGCGATCGCGAGTACCCACAGGGCGAACCCGGGCAACCCTGGACCGCCGGCGACGTGCACGGGAGGCACGAACGACAACTGTGGGCACGACGCGCGATGCGTGGGCACCGCCTGCCAGTTCTACGTGGCCGGAGAGACCGGAGCCTGCACCAGCGGGTGGGATCTGACGTTCGCGACGCCTTGCGACCAGGGCGGCGTCGACACCCTCGTCGTTTGCAATCGCGGCGCCTATCCGGCCAACACGGGCACCGTCTCCGGCGTGATGACGGCCGCCTCACTCCAGGGCCGATCCACGAGCGTGAGCCTCTACAAGGCGCCCGTGAGCTCACCGCGGCTCGGCACCTGCTCGATCAACCTGACCGCCACCCCGATCGCGCCCGGCACCTGCCGGAGCATCCCGATGGCGACGGCATGCCCGGGCGCGAACCTCACCACCGCGCCGCTCTCGCGCACCATCCAGTGGAACATGCCGGACTGGACCGCCACCGGAGACCCGGCGCGGGTCGCCGGAGAGTGCAACACGGCGAACAACTTCACGGTGTGGACGCAGGGCGCGCTCCTCGCGTGTCAGGGCGTCGGCTGCGGGACGGGCAGCGGCGTCACGCTCCAGACCACGGCCAACGGCGACTCGACCTGCCCGCCGGGACCCCAGATGCACGCGACGGGCACCAATGTCTGCACCAACGCCAACCGGTACACGGTCTGCCAGCAGGACTTCCGCTGCGAGAATCCCGGCGCGACGTCGAGCCAGTGCGTGTGGAACGGCGGACAGGGCTACTACGATCCGAACGTGGCCGGCATCGACCTCACCGTCGGCCATCCCTGCACCTCCCCTGCAGACGTGTTCCCGGTCTGCAACCGTGGTTCCGGGATGGTTCCGCCGGGCACGCCGATCAACATCCACGTTGGAGGCTCTTCTCCGCTCGCCAACAGCTGCGCGCCCGGCCCCATCACGTGCACGATGCCTGCGCCGTCGACGGGCATCGGCCCCGGCAAGTGCTTCAACGTCACCTGCAACGTATCCGGCAACACGTACGCCGCCGTCTCGATGACGGGCGTTGCGGAGGCGCCGGGCCTCTGCGCCAACAACCAGACCTACGCCAAGACGAACAGCTCGCCCGGATGCGCGAGCTGCACCGCGTGCGACACCCGGATCAGCGGCAAGGTCTTCGATCCGAGCGCGGGCACGCCGGCCGTCACGTACGTGAACAACCTTCCGCTCGCAGGGATCACGGTCTTCCAGCCGTCAGGGGCGCTCACCCCGCTCGACGACGGCGTCGCTTGCGATACGTGCGATCGCGTCACGTCGCCGTCGGTCACGAAGGCCGTCACCAACGCGGCCGGCTCCTTCACGCTCAGCGGGGTCACTCCCGGACCGGCCACACGGGTGGTCGTCCAGTCGGGACGATGGCGGCGCGAGATCACCGTGCCCGTCACCGCGTGCGTGAACAACACGCCCGTGGACGGCACCTTCCGCATGCCGCGTAACCGCACCGACGGCCTCGGCAACGTCGCCAACATCCCGAAGACGGCGATCGCGACCGGAAACCAGGAGTCGCTCGAGTGCATGCTCCTCCGACTCGGTATCAGCCAGAGCGAGATCCAGCGCCGGATCGGCTCCACCGATGCCCACCGCTTCCAGCTCTACCGAGCGACCAACGGGATGGTGACGTCGCCTGCCCAGCCGAACATCTCGGATCTGCTCAACCAGACGAGGATCAACGAGTACAGCGCCGTGATCCTCGACTGCGACGGCGGCGATCCAGGAGGCGGATTCAGCCAGAACGCGACGGCAGCGCAGCGCACCGTGCTTCGCAACTACGTCGACCTCGGCGGCCGACTCTTCGTTGATCACTTCTCCGGCTATTACGCGCTTCGAAGCTCACAGTTCCCGGTCACGGCGACCGACAATGGCACCGCCGGCACGACCACGCCTACCAACGGGCGCGTGAACGTGGGGACCTACCCGCAGCAGCTCTTCAGCGACTGGCTCACCAATGTTGGCGCAACGTTCTCTCCCCAGTGGATCCAGATCACCGAGGCGCGAAAGAACTTCGCCTCGCCGAGACCTGGCACCGTCGAGTGGATCGCCGGCAAGGACAACAACAACTGGGGTTCGGGCACGCCGACGACGCCTCCGGCGCCTCCCCGAAACGCCTCGGACTACACGCTGAGCTACTCGTTCGAGACGCCGTTCGGCGGAACGTGCGGCGGCGGAGGCACCGGCCGGACGATCTACAACAACATGCACGTGTCTCCCGGACGTTGCCGCAACGGCACGTCAGGGCTGCCGTGCACGAAGACCTTCCCCAACGACTGCCGACTCGACACCGCGCTGAACTCGGAAGAGAAGGCGCTCATCTACCAGTTCTACCAGCTGAGCGCGTGCCAGCTCGGTGGTGAGCCGCCGCCCCCTCCCCCCACCGCCGTCGACGTGACCGAGATCACGCGCGACTTCGAGGGCACCTGCCCGACGGGGACCGAGCCGGTCTGGCAGTTCTGGCGCTGGCAGTCGGTCACGCCGCCCGGCACGTCGATCGCCTTCCGCGCGGCCACGGCGGATACCCAGGCCGGCCTCCCGGCGGGCCCCGGCGCGCCAGCAGCGCCGATCTCGGTGGGCGCTGGCAACGCATCGGGCGCGACGGTCGCCGCGCCGAACTGGGCGAGCGACGCCAACACGATCGAATGGCACCTCGCCAACGATCCGGCGGGGCGCGGCGGCTCCTCGAAGCGCTGGCTCCGCATCTACATGCGCTTCAATCCGATCGGCGCGGTGGCTCCGTCGTTGACGGGCTTCCGCCAGGACTACAGCTGCGTTCCCGCGGAGTGATCGAACCGATGCGAATCGCCGTCGTTGGTCTCTTGATGCTCGGTCTCGCCATCAACGCCTCTGCCTGCAGTGACGAGGCACCGCCCGTCACCGAGGGCGGCGGCTCGTCATCGTCCGGCTCTTCGGGCAGCAGCAGCGGCAACGGCGTCGACGCAGGCAGTCTCGTCGACGGGCCGACCGGGCGCCCGGACCCTGCGCGTCTTTGCGATCCGCTCGCCCAGCGAGGCCAGGACGTCGAGGCGACGGTCTACTCCGGTGCGCCGCCGCCGGCGATCGGCGGGACGATCACTCCCGGCACCTACGAGCTCGTCCTCCTCGAGCGGTACACGGGCACATCCAGCGGGCCTCCAGCCGAAGATCCCGAAGGGGGAGAGCCGCGCCCGCCCACGTCGGACCCGGGGGGCGGCCGCGCCACCATCTACATCCTCGGCAACGCGCTCCGCTTCGTCGAGTCGTGGGGCACGTACGGCTCACTCCCGCCGGACAGCACTCGCGGCGTGTCCTACGTGGCGAAGGAGACCGCGCTCGAAACGATCGAGGAGTGCCCTTCCGCAGGGAAAACGAAGAGCATCCAGTACACGGTCCAAGGGAACAGCATCACGCTGATCACCGATACCTATCGTCAGATCTACCAGCGCTCGCTCGAACAGGGCGCCGAGTGATCCGGTAGAAAAGCGCCGCCTGCTGCCAGCGTGAAACGAGGGACGGCTCCTGCGGGTCGTCCCTCGTGCCGTCACGTCACCTGCTGCGTCACAGGCACTCGACGATGCCCTGAGGGTCGCAGCTCTTGCCACCCTTCGAGCACCCCCTCGCCACGAGGCACTGGCACAGCCCGTCGTTGCAGTCGGTCGGGAGAGCGACGCAGCCAACCTCGCCCGCGACCGACGAGCTCTTCACGCAGAACTGGCTCGAGTTGCAGCTCTTGCAGATGTCGCCGCTCGAGCCGCTGCTGCCGCTCGTCCCGCTCGTCCCGCTCGAACCGCTCGAACCGCTGGAGCCGCTGCTGCCGCTCGTCCCGCTCGAGCCATTGCTCGACTCACCGCAGGCGTCGATGGCCGAGCACGAGCTCGCGCCCGTGATGCAGGACTTCGTGCTGTCCGCGAACGACGAGCAGACGTCGCTGCAGTTCTCCGGCGTCGCCCCGCACTGTTTCGCGATGGCAGCGCAGACGTCGGAGCAAGACGGGGTGCCCGCCGAGCGCCCCGACGAGGCACCGCTCGACGAGCCCGACGCGTCGCTCGAGTCCGAGCTGCATGCGCCGAGAATTCCAACGACGACCAAGAACCCAAACGCCGAAACGCGAACGAGCATCGCCTTCCTTTACACTGTAAATCTCCAAAGTCCAGGACCATACGGTAGAGCTCCGGGCGCGCGGTCCCCCGAAGCGATTCCGCGCGACACGAACGTCGGCGCTGCCCCGACGAGAGCGGTGGACGTGTCCGTCCGAGTGCGGCTTCAGCGACCGAGGAGCGCCGCGTGCAGCGCTACGGCGCCCCCGATCGATCCTTCGAGCGAGCTGCTCGCGCATAGCGGATCGGCCAGCGCCGGGGCGACGCCCCCCGCGAGCATTGCCCCGACGACCACGCGGCGATCGAGCGGTGCGCTCGCCATCGAGGCATCCCCGCCACGAGCGCACGGACGGGAGTTGAGGAGCTTACGGTCGAGTTTGCGGTAGCATCGGGCCATGAGCACGCCCCCTGCGCCCTCGAAGCTCCTCGTCAACGGTGACCGCCTCTGGACCTCCCTGATGGAGCTCGCGCGCATAGGCGGCACCGCGAAGGGCGGCGTGTGTCGTCTCGCGCTCACCGACCTCGATCGTCAGGGCCGCGACCTCGTCGTCTCGTGGGCAAAGAAGGCGGGCATGACCGTGACCGTCGACAAGATCGGCAACGTCTTCATGCGACGCGCGGGCAAGAACCCCAACCTCCCGCCGATCGCGTGCGGCAGCCACATCGACACGCAGCCCACGGGCGGCAAGTTCGACGGCAACTACGGCGTGCTCGCCGGGCTCGAGGTCGTTCGTACGCTGAACGACCACGGCATCGAGACCGACGCTCCCATCGAGGTCATCTTCTGGACGAACGAGGAGGGCTCCCGCTTCGTGCCGGTCATGATGGGCTCGGGTGTCTTCGCTGGCGCGTTCAGCCTCGAGTCGGTCTACGCCGCGAAGGACGTCGACGGGAAGACGGTGAAGGAGGAGCTCGAGCGCATCGGCTACGTCGGTGACGAGGAGCCCGGCAAGCACCCGCTCGGCGCGTACTTCGAGGCTCACATCGAGCAGGGCCCCGTGCTCGAAGACGCGAACGTCACGATCGGCGTCGTCACGGGCGTGCTCGGCCTACGCTGGTACGACTGCGAGGTCACCGGGATGGAGGCGCACGCGGGGCCGACGCCGATGGCGCTCCGCAAGGACGCCCTCCAGGTGGCGACGCGCATCATGCAGGAGACCGTCGCCATCGCGCACCGCTACCCGCCCTATGGCCGCGGCACCGTCGGCTTCGTCCAGAACTTCCCGAACAGCCGCAACGTCATCCCCGGGCGCGTGAAGTTCTCGATCGATCTGCGCAACGTCGACAACGAGCGCCTCGACACGATGGACAAGGAGATCCGCGCCTTCATCGAGAAGACCGCGGCCGAGTCGGGCCTGAAGATCACGATCGAGCAGGTCTCCTACTTCCCGCCCTGCCCCTTCGAGAAGGGCTGCGTCGAGGCCGTCGAGAGCGGAGCGAAGACGCTCGGCTACTCGTACATGAACGCGGTCTCGGGCGCGGGGCACGACGCGGTCTACATGGCTCGACTCGCCCCCGCCGGCATGATCTTCGTGCCGTGCAAGGACGGCATCAGCCACAACGAGATCGAGGACGCGAAGCCCGAGCACCTCGAGGCGGGCTGCAACGTGCTCCTCCACGCCATGCTCGATCGCGCCCGCACCGCCTGATGCGGCACGGCTCGCGCTTCCTTCGCGGGGAGCGCGAGCGCCGCGCGCGTGGCACTAAGGTGATGCCACCACGCACGCGCCGGCCTGGCAGCGGGCGACCTTCTTCGTGCACGGGTAGACCAGGCAGTTCACGGCGGGCTTCGTGCACTTCCGCCCCTCCTCGGACGTGCCGAGCGCGAGACACGCGCACGGGGCGTCGGGGCAATAGCTCGCGTGAAGGCGGCAGTCGGCGTCCGTCGTGCACGCCGACTCGAGCGGTACGCTGAGCCGCCGAGGAGCCGCCGCGTCCCCCTTCGGCTCGCAGACCATCTGGATGCACGCACCGTCCGGCGGCGTGCAGATCCCGCAGCTCGCGTTGCAGCACACCATGCCGGGCGCGCACGTCGCCTCCCCGCACTTCACTCCGGCAGGCGCGCTCGCAGACGGAGCGGCGCTCGCCGAAGGCGCCGTCGCCACGGGCTCGATCGTGGCGGACGCCGTCGTCGCCGGCGCCGGTTCGCGCCCCACCTCCTTCGGCGCGCTCCGAGTGGTGCACGCAACGAGAAGAAGCAGCGACGACGCGATGACGAGGGTCTTCATGCAAGCTCCGAAAGTGCCGCGAGCAGTATGGCCGGGGTCGTCGTGAGTCTACGACAATCGACTGACGCAGCGATGCGGAGCGCGCTCCCGTGGCGGGCGCGTCGACGCGCTTCGAGAGCTGCGCATCGACATCGAGCGAACGTCGTTGCCGTGACCGCGAACCCCGCCCCTTGTTCTTGTAGCGGCTGCCAAGCTCGGAGCGAGCGATCCCCGTCGCCAGCTACCAGAGCGGATGCTCGCCGACGGGGCCGGACGATGCCGATGCGTCGCCGACCGCGCGGACCACGAGCTTGCCTTGCGGTGAGATCGACCAGGTGAGCGCCGACGAGGTCGACGACCATCCGGCCTTCCGCTCGGCGAGGAGCTCCTTCATCGCATCATCGAGCTCCGAAGGACCGGGGGCGACGCCTTGGCCGCAGCCGCTCTTCGTCGAGACAGGGACCACGATGCAGCGGGTCGGCTTCTTCTCATCGCCGAGCGCGCAGACGGTCTCCCGGTCAATGTCCTCGAAGCACTCCTCGAGCCCGGCGAGGTTCATGTCGGTGTTGCGCACCTCGGACTTCACGACGAACACCTCGCGATCGCCGAGCTTCCGCTTCTCACCGCCGGGCACCGTGGAGGCGTTATGGACGCCGAATGCGCCGGGCTCGAAGTCGCGCCCCAGCTCGGCGACAGGACGGAAGGTCGGCCCGTCGTGCGCGACCAGCAGGTACTGCGCCTCGTTGGTCGAGCCCCATCGCACGACCGATAGACGCGGCGTGCCCAGCGTCAAGGACACCGGAAGCGAACGGCAGGTGACCTCGTCACCTTCCATGACGAGCAGGTCCGCCTTCCGCTTGCTGAGGCAGCCACAGAGCGTCTCGATGCTGGCCGCTCCCTCCGCGCATACGAGCTCTCCGGCCAGGCTGCCGCCCAGCGCATCCAACCGTCGCTTGACCTCGGCGTTGTCGCGGAGCGCAAGCGACTCTCCGTACGCCCTGCGCGCGGCGTCGCTCTCGTTCTTTGCTTCGGCTATGCGGCCCGCGGTGTAGAGGATCTGCGCGCGAAGGTTCGGTCGCTTCGCGACGGCGAGGCCACGGCGCACCGCGGACTCCGCCTTCGCGAGATCGCTGGTGTTGAACGCGGCCCAGGCCGTCTCGGCGAGCAAGGTCGGATCGCTCGGCGCCGCGGCGAGACCGCGTTCGAACGAGGCGAGCGCCCCTGCCCAGTCCTTGGCGCGTGCCTTGGTTCGGCCTTCGTGGAGCGCGTGCGCGACCCGCGCGCGGTCATCGGAGGTCGGCCTCGAAGCGCCGGCATCTCGTGTGCCCACGGCGGCGTCGCTCGAGAGAGGAGCGACGGCCGCCGCCGCACCATCGGCAGGAGAAGCACCAGCGTCGGAGGTGGCCGCTGGCGTCTTCGAGCATGCTGCGAGGAGGAACGTGGTGATGGCGAGCGGTAAGAACGACGGTCGAGACATCGCGCGGACCATATCGCATCCGAACGCCTCCCGGGTCGCTGCGCTTCCACGCGCGCCGCTACCTCATGACTCGATCGCTCGAACGATCAGACGTCGTACGGACGGCCGTTGAAACCGGCGGCCGCCAGCTCGTCGGGCGTTCGCAGGTAGGAGTTACTGGCGGGTGAGAGCGTCCGGAGGAAGGCACGCAAGCCGTTCTCGACCGCCGTGTCACTCCAGGCGAAGTCGGGGCCAGAAGATCTCCCGAGGGACGAGGACGTCCTGCAGCGTCGCCGTCAGTCGGTCGAAGCGTCCTTATCGACGCCCTTGATGCACTGCTCGCGAATGGGCCCCTTGACGGAAACTTCCCCGGCTTTGAAGCACGCGCCCAGGTGCTTGTTCACCTCGGCCTCGGTTCCGCCGCATGCAGCCACGAGTGCCTCGGAGGCGCCCTTGCATGCTGTCAACTGCGCATCCTGGGCGCACGACTTGGCCTCGCTCCCGGTGCATTTGCTGCACGCCTTACTGAGACACAGATCCCAATGGAAATAGGCCTTACCGCAATCAGCCTTCTCGCTCACGAGCTCGACACAGCCGCCCCCGTTCAGGACAATGACCTGTCCGTCCTTCTCGACGATTGGCGCCCAGGTGTCGCCGTCCTCTCCGAAGACGCACTCGGCACAGACGGTGGACTCCTTGGCCACGATCGCCGCCTTCAGCTCGTCGAAGGTAGCGCTCTGCTTCGAGGCAATGAGGTCATCGATGACCTCGAGGACGTTCTCCTTGCAGGCACCAGGCTTGGTCCGCGGCGGCTGGTACTTCTCCGCACTCACGTCGAGAGGCTTCTCGTCGTAGCACTTGCCGTCGCCCCCATCGTCATCGTCATCATCGTCACCGTCAGGATTCGGAGGCGGCGTCCTGACATCCGGCTCGCTACCGCCATCCTCGACCGGGGTGACTCCGTCGTTGCTCGCACAGCCCGCCGCCGCAATGGCAACCACCATTCCCGTCAGTGCCGCAATGCTCGCAATCGCGAATGCCTTCTTGACCATCCCGGTGCCTCCTTCGCTTCCCGGACAGATGCGGGACAGTCCTGCCACAGCAAGAGCTTTGCCATGCGCGAGCGTTAGAGCTTGCACGCCCTCCACCACGCATCCTCGAAGGTCGACGACTCGGTATTGCCGGTTCCTCGTCACGGATCGCGAGAACGCACCACCACGCACTCGCTTCGATCTCGGGAGCAAGCCGACGCGCCACCGTCAATGGCGTCACACCACGCAGCACTTTCAACGGGTGTCACGAATTGCACGCGTTCGAGTCCTGACGGCCGATTTCCGACAGCGCGTCTCACTCGGAGAGAGAGACCCTGCAATCGTGCTCTGCTCTCCGACAGCGACCGAGGAGCGGGCGAACCTGCGCGTGAGCCGATGGTGACGAGACGTCGCGTGTCTCGTTCAGTCCTACCAGTTCGACATCCCGCCGAGGTCGTAGACGCGCGTGTAGCCGCGCGCACGGAGGGATGCCGCGGCGCGGGCGGAGCGTTTGCCGGAGTGGCAGTAGAGGACGATCGCTCCGTCCTTCGGCCCGAGATCGTGCTCGGCGATTGCGTCGACGGGCACGTTGTCCGCGCCGTCGACGTGCTTCTCCGCGTATTCGGCCGGGCTGCGCACGTCGACGAGCTTCGCCCCCTCGCCCACGAGCTTCCTCGCCTGCGCGCCATCGATGGTGCCGCCCGAGCTTGCGCTCGGCGCCGCCGACGCCGCCTGCTCGGCCGCCGCCGGCGGCGCCGAACGGTCACATGCCGCCAGGAAACAGAGGATCGCGAGCGTCATCGTGCACGGTCGGAACATGACGCGCAAAGTAGCATGCAGCGTCGCTCGCACGCGTGAAGCTCCGAAGGAGGTGTGACGCGCGCGGATGAAGCGCCGACAGCCTCCGACGCGGGGGCGGACTTCGTGTGACCGGCAAGGGCATGGCCTCACCACACGCATCGTCAAGACGGGACCGGACATGGATGTGCTCGACACGTTCGACGGCGAGCCCGTTCTCGTCCGCCGACTCCGGATCGCACGCTCGACGCATTCTCACGACACGGATGGAACGCCGCGAGCATCCAACCGGCTCCATGGCGCTCTCCTTCGGTCCCTTCGTTCTCGGTGGCAACGTCTTCGGCTGGACCGTCGGGCGTGAGGAAGCGTTTCGCCTGCTCGACGCGTTCGTCGAGCGTGGCGGGAAGGCGATCGATACGGCAGACGTCTACTCGAGCTGGGCGCCCGGAGCGCAAGGCGGTGAGTCGGAGCAGCTCATCGGTGAGTGGCTCGCCGCGCGGAAGAACCGCGGCCAGGTCCTCATCGCGACGAAGGTCGCCAAGTGGAAGGCGCAGCCGGGCCTTTCGCCCGAGAACATCCGTACCGCGATCGAGGGCTCGCTCCGTCGCCTCGGGACCGACCACGTCGACCTGTACTACGCGCACGAAGACGACCTGAACGTTCCTCAGCTCGAGTACCTCACGGCCTTCGACGCCCTCGTGAAGGAAGGAAAGGTCCGCGCCCTCGGTGCCTCGAACTTCACGCCGGACCGCCTCGCGTCGGCGCTCGCGCTCGCGCGCCAGAATGGGCTCCGAGCCTTCGAGGTCTCCCAAGACCACTGGAACCTCGTCGAGCGGGGCATCGAACGGAGCCTCGTGCCGCTGCTCGAGAAGGAGGGCCTGAAGGAGCTGCCCTACTGGTCGCTCGCATCCGGCTTCCTCACGGGCAAATACCGCTCCGGCGCCCACGTCGAGTCCGCGCGCGCCGGCAGCGCGTCGAAGTACCTCGACGATCCGAAGAACGTCGCGCTGCTCGGGTTGATGGACGAGCTGGCCTCGGCGCACGGCGTGTCGGTCACCGCGATCGCGCTCGCATGGCTGAAGGCCCAGCCCGTCGTCGCGGCGCCGATCGCGAGCGCGCGCACCGTCGACCAGCTCGACGCGCTCTTCGAGTGCGCCAAGGCCACGCTCTCGCCGAGCGACGTCGAGAAGCTGTCCGCCGCGACGGCTCCTCCGCGTGCGTGAGGAGCGTTCGTGGACGCCGTCCGACCGCTTCAATGCGGACGGGCTGCCGCGAGCGTGCCTCCGGTGAGGCGGTTTGCGTACGTGCTCATCGTGTACGCACCGCAGCCAATCATGATCTCCAGCGCCTGCGCCCGCGTATAGCCCGCGCCGAGGAACGCATCCCAGATCTCCACTCCGACGTCGCCGCGAGTCACGAGGAGCTCACGAGTGAAGGCGGCGAGCGCGTCCAGACGCGTGTCTCCGAGCGCGACGCCCTCGACAAGCTTCTCGGCGAGCGCACTCTGGTCGATCCGACGAAGCAGGCGTGAGTGCATCGTGATGCACACCTCGCACCCCACATCGCGTGCGATGACGAGGATGACGAGCTCGCGCTCGACCGGCGAAAGCGACGTCCGCTCGAAGGCCTGCGCCGCGGCACGGAACGCCTCGAACAGCGCCGGTGCGGTGACCATGCGCGCGACGACCGACGGAACGATGCCGAACTCGGCGCGCGTAGCCTCGAGAATGGGGCGCGCCGCTTCGGGAGCGGAGCTCTCGTCGAGATCACTAAATCCACGGTCGATGGTCATCGGATGAGCTCCTCTCAATTATTGTCAATGCAACTATTTACCCGACGGCTAGCACGAGCTTCGCGCTCCGCGCTCAGTCGAGGCGTTCGGCGATGCGGCGCAACGTCCGACGCGTGATCTCGAGGTCGCGCTCTGGAATGTCCCGTTCGAGCTCGGCGACCAGCTTGCGGACGACGGGCACGAGGGTCTTCTTGGCCTCGCGTCCCTTCGGCGTGAGCACGACGAGACGAGAGCGCGCGTCTCCGTCATCGACGGCCCGCGCAACCAGACCCGCCTTGCTCATGGAATCCACGATGCGGCTCATCGTCGGCGCATCGCGATGGCACACGCCGGCGAGGTCGCTCTGCGTGCGCCCGTCTCGCTCCCACAGGCGAACGAGGACCATCCACTGCTCTGGCGTCAGCTCGTGGCCGTGCTCGCGGAACGCGCGATACATTGCCCGCCGCGTCGTCTCGTAGAAGCGGTTCACCCAGAAGGCGAGCGCGTTCTCGAGGACGATCTCGTCCTTGTCGAACTGATCACGCATCCGCAGTCCAAGATGAGGGCACGGACGATATTTGTCAATGCAACAATTCCCCCGCTCGAGGCTCGCGTCCCGACGCAGTGCCTGCGCGCTCTTCGTCGACTTCGAGATGCTGCGCCGATGAGTGAGTTTCCGTTCACTTGAACGGTGCCCTACACGGGCCGTTCGAAGCCTCGATGAGCGCGTCGGCGAGTGCGCGCCGCATCGGACCGACGTTCTGCGGAGGCCACTCGAACGACCGCGATCGGGATCAACGCGGACGGGCGCCGGGACGCTTCATCATGCCGATGGCGCCGGGCCGCGCCGATCCCGGACGAGACCGATGAGCTCATGGACGTTGGGCCGGGCGAAGACGAACAGCCCGAGCACGTAGACGACCCCGCCGAGCACGATCTCGAGGGCGAGCTGAACGCCCGCCGGGATGTGCATCGGCGCGAGGAACTGCCGCAAGGCGAGGACGGAGAGGAACATCGGGGCACACGCGAGGAGCGGGCGCATCACGGAGATGAAGTAGCGTCCGACGGGGAGCGGCGTCACCAGCGCGGCCAGGCCGACGATGCTGACCGTGTAGACCGTGAACCCGATCCCGACGCCGACGCATGCCCAAACCGGACCGCCGAGCTTGCCCAGCACGGCGACTCCCGAAAGCAGTGCGATGGCACGGGCGACGCTCGCGATGAGAACGAGACGCGGCTTTCTCTCGGCTTCCAGGTAAGCGCCCGCGGGCCATGACGCCGGCTGGAAGATCGTCATGCAGCTCAACACGGTGAGGATGCCGGCCATCTCCGCCCAGCGCTTGTCGAAGAACGCATGAACGAGCGTCGGCGCGATCGACCCGAGCCCGACTCCGAGCGGCGCCACGACGAGCGACATGAGCGCGGCCGCCCGAACCACCGCGCCAGGGCGGTCCTTCGGATCCATCTTCGAGAAGGCGGGCATGAGCACGTCGCCCATACGCTCGGCGACATAGATCACGGGCGTCTCCGCCAAGCTGTACGAGAGCGCGTAGCAGCCCATGAGGCTCGGTCCGAACATGCGGAGCATGAGGACGTTGTCCCAGCTCGACGACGCGCGCTCGCAGAGCGCCACGAAGAGGATGGGCGTACCGTAGGCCAGCATCTTCCGCGCCTCGCGCCAGTCGGCCCCCGCGAACGAGAGCCACTCGGAACGGGGCACCTTCCGCACGAAGAGGAGGAAGGTCGTGGTCGAGCGCACGAGCCCAGCGATGACGATCGCGTAGCCGCCGTACCGGGACGCCGCCGAGAGCGCGACAGCGGTGAACGTCACCTCGCCGATGCTGTTGATGATGGCGACATCGCGGAACCGGAGCTCGCGTACGAGCAGACGCTCCGGCATCGACCGCGCGCGATCGAGCAGGTGTGCGATCGCCAAGCCGCCGATGTAACGGCCCATCTGGGGCGCCTCGACGAACTCGCCGAGTTGTCCGCGAAGCGAGTACACGACCGCCATCGCGAGCACACCCAACCCGAAGTGGAGCACTGCTGCCTGCGAGACGACGCTGGGCTTCGACCTGAAGGCGATGAGGTACTGCCCGAACGCGAAGAACGTGAGGACGTTCGCCGTCTGGATGCAGATGAGCGCGGCCGAGACCTCGCCGTACTCCGCCGGCGCGATGAACCGCGTGAGCACGAGGGTGCCGACGAGAGACACGACGCGCGCACCGAGTCCCGTGACGAGGTTCCAGACGACACCGCGTGCAGCAGCCTTCTCGATCGACATCTTCTGAACCGACTACACCGAAAGGGGACGGGGCACGATACGCGATAACGAGGCTGCTCGGGTGCGCAGGTTCGCTTCACGAAGACCCAGCTTTGAGCCGGGTATACACGTAGAGCAGGCCCAGGATCGTGACGTTGCCGCCCACGACGCCGACGACGTCCTTCCACCCGATCTTCACGTGGAACGTGTCGTCCGATTGCTTGACGATCCGGTACAGCGCGCCCGCGAGGCCGAACCAGACGAAAAGGAGCTGCTTGTACGTGAACGACAGGAAGAAAATGCCCACCGCGATCCCAGCCAGGGACACGAGCATCGCCATGGCGAGGGAGCGAAGCTCTTGCGTGAGGGACGCGTCTCGCCGGAGCACCGTGAGGGGGATCTTGAACGACGTCCAGAACAGGAGCGACCAGAAGACGAACCCGACGAAGCCGGTCTCCGTCGCGGCGAGCAGATACGAGTTGTGCGCCGTGAGATGGATCGGCGAGTCGACACGGTCCGCAAACTGATCCACGCCGACGCCGCGGATCGGAAACTTGAAGAACATGCTGATCCCCTCGTAGAGGAGCTCGATCCGCTCCGACGCCGACTCGTCCGCCTCGGCCGCCGAACGCCCGCCGAGCAACACGACCGGCAGCGCGCAGATCACCGCGAGCACGAGCCCCTTCCAGCGGTAGCGTGAGACGAAGTAGATCCCGAAGACCGTGCCGAGAACGAGCTGTCCGCCGCGTGACTGCGAGAGGATGACCGCGTAGAGCCCGAGCCCGAGCACGGCAAGGGAGATCGTCATGAGCACGGTCTTCGCGCCCTGTCCGATCCTCTCGCTATGTTTGGAGGGCATTCCGAGCGCGAACAGCAGCGGGAAGATCGCGCCGATGAAGACCGACAGCTCGTTCGGGTCGTCCAGCTGCCCTCGCCAGCGGACCCGACGTCCCGTCGTGAACGTCTTGAACAGACCGAGGCGCTCGCACCCCCATTCGACGTCGAACCGGATACCGTCGCGGCAATCGCCGGCAAGCCCACACTCACGGCCATCCGCGGTGTCCAGGTCGATGACCTGCTGCCCCTCGTCGTTCATCACCTTCTCGAGACACTGCGCGGGCTGATTGCCCTGATGGACCGCGACAGCGGAGACGAAGGCCCCGAGCAGGAGAAGGAGCCATATCATCCCTTTCAACCGGTCGAGGGTGCGCGCCCCGTACATGACGGCGAGCATGAAGATCGAAGGGAAAAGCGCGCGGTTCGTGCCGAGCTCGATCCCTCGCCCGCCGCCAAGGTTCAACGCGGTGATGAAGTAACAGGTCAGGACGAAGAGCCCGACCCACGGCAACTGCGGCGTGTAGAGCGGCTTCTGGCGACCGAGCGCCATCTCCACGAGAACGCCGAGGACGCAGAGCCCGGTGAAGACGTCGAGCAGCCGGAGAACGCCGAGGACCGGCCATATCTCCTGTGGCCGGATGACGAGGACGAAGACCAGAGCGAGGCTCGCGAAGAACGTCACGCGGTCACCTCGAGCCGGTCGCGATCACACGGCGAGCATACATCATGCAGCGATGGGTGTGCTGGCGGGCGTACGGCGGTACGATGCGCGGGACCGTGACGACCAGGACCTTCGCAGCGCTCGCCGTCCTCGCGATCGGGTGTTCGGGCTCGAGCGGCGCCTCGAGCGGCGTCACGAACGCGCCATCCACCGTCCCGACGAGCGCCCCGGAAATGCAGCGACCACCGCCGAGAACCGCGAGGCCGGCAGGGTCGTCGCGCCCGGCGGGCGCTCCCCCGACCCAGGCTGGGCTTGCTGGCGGTGCAGCGAGCGGATCTGGTGCGACCTTCCGGACGACCACGGAGACACCGCCGGTCGAGTGTGGCCCAAGCACGACCGGAAGGACGTTCGACGTCGGCGATGGCAAGCCTTACACGACGCTCGGGGCGGTGCCCTGGGCGAACCTCTCGGGCGGTGACGTCGTGCGGCTGCACTGGCGACCTCAGCCTTGGCGCGAAAAGATCCTCATCTCGCAGTCGGGCAGCGCGACGAAGCCCATCCGCTTCTGCGGCGTGTCCGGCCCGAAGGGCGAGCGTCCCGTGCTGGACGGTGAGAACGCGACGACGGACAAGTCGTTCGACTTCATCCACGTGGAGGGCGAGCGCCGCGGCCTCATCACGATCTCGATCCGTCGCGACGGTCAGAGCTGGGGGGACAAGCCTCGGCACATCGTCATCGACGGCCTCGAGCTGCGTAACGCGGCCGTACCCCACGGCTTCACCAACAGCCGCGGCGAGAAGAAGACGTACCTCGACCACACCGCCTGCATCTTCGTCGAGCGTGGCGAGCACATCGTGATGGCGCGCAACGACGTCCACGGCTGCGGAAACGGGCTCTTCGTCGCCTCGAATGACAGCGAGGAGGTCGTCTCACGCGACATTCTGATCTACGGCAACTACATCCACGGCAACGGCTCGCTCTCGCATCCGGACCGGATGCACGGCATCTACAGCGAGGCGATCGGCATCGTGGTCCAGAACAACCGTTTCGGTCCGAACCGTGAGGGATCGCTCGGCAACCAGCTCAAGGATCGCTCGACGGGGACCATCGTCCGGTACAATTGGTTCGAGGGCGGCTCGCGTGCGATCGATCTCGTCGAGCCCGAGGACAGCTTCGCCGTCGTGCGGCAGATGCCGGAGCGCCACGAGACGTGGGTCTATGGCAACGTCATCATCCTCGGCGCGCGCGCGTCGGCTCGCCCCATCCACTACGGCGGCGACAACGGCTCCGAAAACATGTACCGGAAGGGCACGCTCTTCTTCTACGACAACACGATGGTCATCACGACCAACGAGAAGGACCTGTATTACATGGCGGTCCTCCAGCTCGAGACCGACGACGAGTCCGCCGACGTGCGGAACAACGTCATCTACCGCTCGGGGACGACGCACCTCTCGTGGCTGCTCGAGAAGGGGACGGCACGCCTCGGTGTGAACTGGATCTCGAACGGCGTGACGACCGCGGTCGACCGCGGGCCGACCGTGAAGGTCAGCGCCAAGACCGAGATGCTGCCCGAAGGCAAGACGCTCAACGGTGACAACCCGAGGTTCGTCAACGCGGCCGCGGGTGACTACTGTCTCGGACCGAGCTCTCCCGCGCGGAACGCCGCCGGCGAGCTCGCTCCCCTTCTTCCTCCGGGCCTCCTGCCGACGCTCCAGTACAAGAAGCACCAGCACACCGTCCCGCGGCGGGCCGAGCGAATGGACCTCGGCGCGTTCGCGTGCGAGTGACACAATGAGCCTCGTTCTCCTCGACTCAACCAGCTCCCGCGACCCCCATTCGAGACAAGCACGATGATCAGGCGAGCCTTTCGCGCTCTTCGCGAACGACACCTCGAGACGTTTCTCTCGGGCTACCTGATCGACGCCGGCCAGCGCGCGTTCGCGCGCCGGACGGGTCCGAAGGTCGAAGGAGTCCGTCACCTGCTCGTCGCCGTGTGCGATCACTACGAGCCGCTCTGGAACAAGGCCGACCCGGCTCACGGCGCGCGCCGGGTCCAGGCCTGGCGCGAGGGCTACCCGCGGCTCGCGAGCCAGTACCGCGACGCCGATGGCCGACACCCGCGCCACTCGTTCTTCTTCCCCGGGGAAGAGTACCGCCCGGAGTTCCTCGAGCCGCTGGCAGAGCTCGCGCGTGACGGCTTCGGCGAGGTCGAGATTCACCTCCACCACGACGGCGACACCGCCGAGACGCTCGAGGCGCAGCTCCGCGACACGATCGCGAAGTTCATGAGTCATGGGCACCTCTCGCGCGCTGCCGACGGGTCCGCGCGCTACGCGTTCATCCACGGCAACTGGGCGCTCGCCAACCCGCGCCGTGACGGCAAGTGGTGCGGCGTCGACGAAGAGGTCCCGCTCCTCTTCAAGACCGGCTGTTATGCCGACTTCACGTTCCCTGCCGCGCCCGATCCGGCGCAGCCGAACATCGTGAACCGGATCTACTGGCCGACGGGCGACCTCTCCGCGAAACGCTGCTACGAGTCAGGCGAGCGCGCCCGGGTCGGCAAGGTCATGAGGGACCGGCTCCTGCTGGTGCAAGGACCACTCGCCTTCTCGCGCCGGTCCAAGAGGCTCGCTGTGTGGATCGAGAACTCGGCGCTCACGGCGGTCAACCCGGCAACGGCAGCGCGCGCAAAGACGTGGGTGACGCGGAACATCCACGTCGAAGGCCGGCCCGAGTGGGTCTTCGTGAAGCTCCACACGCACGGCGCACCCGACGCCCAGGCGGCGTCGCTGCTCGGTGACGGAGGCCATGCGCTCCACCGCGTCCTCACGACCGATTACAACGACGGCCAGAGGTGGATGCTCCACTACGTGACCGCGCGCGAAATGTTCAACATCGCGATCGCGGCCATGGAGGGCAAGACTGGCAATCCGAACCTTTATCGCGACCATGTCATCGCGCCGCCGCCGGCCGCCAAGGTCGAGCCCGTCGCGAACGAAAACCGAGCGGAGTCCCACGCGTCATGACCCTGCGGGTAGCGATCGTCGGCTGTGGCAAGATCGCCGATGGCCACGTCGAAGAGATCCAGAAGATGCCGGAGGTCGCGCGCGTCGTCGGCGCCGTCGATCTCGAGCCGATCATGGCCGAGCAGCTCGCCGTCCGTTACGGCATCGAGCACCACGGCGCCGACTTCTCGCGGATGCTCCGCGAGCAGCGCCCTGACGTCGTGCACATCACGACGCCGCCGGCCTCGCACCTGCCGCTAGCGCTCGAGGCGATCGACGCGGGCTGTCACGTCTTCGTCGAGAAGCCCTTCACGCTCCGGCACGAAGACTCGAAGAAGCTCGTCGCGCGCGCCGAGGAGGCGAAGAAGAAGCTCTCGATCGGCTACACGTACCTCTTCGACCCGCCGGCGCTGGAGATGCGGAGCCTCCTCCGGCAAGGCGTCCTCGGCGACGTCGTCCATGTGGAGAGCTGGTTCGGCTACAACCTCGAAGGCGCGTTCGGGAAGGCCGTCCTCGGAGATCCGAACCACTGGGTGCTGAAGCTGCCCGGGCAGCTGTTCCACAACAACATCGATCACCTGCTCAACAAGGTCGTCGAGTTCTTCGCGGAGGACGAAGATCTTCCGGCGATCTCCGCGTTCGGCTCCGTCCGCCGCCGCGCGCGGCTCGGCGATCACCGCGACCGGATGATGGATGAGCTCCGGCTCGTCATCCGCGGCAAGCGCACGACGTTCTACGGCACCTTCTCGTCCCACACCCGTCCGCCCGCGCACCAGCTCCGCGTCTACGGGACGAAGAACACCGCCACCGTCGACTTCACGATGCGCACCGTCACGCTCGAGACGCAGTCGACGCTCCCGAGCGCCATCGGCCGCCTCGTTCCGGCCTTCTCGCACGCGATGCAGTACGTGCGCGCGGGCGGCAAGAACGTCGGCCGCTTCGCCCGCTCCGACTTCCACTTCTTCTCCGGGCTCCACTACCTCTTCCGGGAGTACTACCGGAGCATCGTGGAAGACACTCCACCACCGATCTCGCATCGCGACATCCTTCGGGTCTCGGCGATGCTCGACGAGATCTTCGCGCAGCTCGACGTCCAGCGAGAGGAGCTCGGGTCGTGACCAAGACGCTCGTAACAGGAGCAACCGGATTCCTCGGGACGTCGCTCGTGCAGCGCCTCGTCGCGCGAGGGCGCACGGACCTTCGTTGCCTCGTCCGCCAGGGCAGCGACGTCTCGCATCTCGAGGGCGTCATCGAGAAGCATCCCGACGTCGAGCGCTTCGTCGGCTCGCTCGCCTCGGTCGATGCCGCCGCGGCCGCCGTCGAGGGCGTAGACACCATCTTCCACGTCGCCGCCGCGATGGGCGGCGCGCCGGCAGACATCTTCCTCAACACCGTCGTCACGACGAAGAACCTCTGCGAGGCGATCGCCCGGACCGCCCCGTCGCGAGGAAACAAGCCGCCGCTCTTCGTCCTCGTGAGCTCGTTCGGCGTCTACGGCGTCGCGGATCTGCCGCGCGGGACCGTCGTCGACGAGGGCACCCCGCTCGAGAACAAGCCTGCGCGACGCGACCCCTACTCGCAGGGCAAGCTCAGGCAAGAGAAGCTCTGCTGGGAGTACCACGACAAGGGCATCATCCGGCTCGCCGTCGCTCGCCCCGGCGTCATCTACGGTCCACGCGGCGGCGCGTTCTCCGCGCGTGTCGGTCTGAACCTCTTCGGTGTGTTCCTGCATCTCGGCGGGCGCAACACGCTACCGCTCACGTACGTCGACAACTGCGCCGAGGCGATCGCGCTCCTCGGCGACAGGCCGGAGGCGGCGGGCCAGGTGTACAACGTCGTCGACGACGATCTGGTCGACGCCGACGACTACCTGCGCCGGTACAAGCAGCGCGTGACGCCGCTGCGCTCGGTCTCTCTCCCCTACCCCGTCACGATGCTCATGTCGCACGCGGTCGAGCGCTATCACCGCGCGTCGAAGGGGCAGCTGCCCGCCGTCTTCACGCCGTACAAGACGAAGACGACGTGGAAGGGGAACCGCTTCAGCAACGAGAAGCTGAAGGCGATCGGCTGGCGTCCGATCGTAACCACCGAGCAAGGGCTCGAGCGGACGTTCGAGCACCTGAAGGCGCGAGCGAGCTGAGCTATGGTCGACGAGCCCCATGCGCCGATGGGGCTCGAGATAGGGCGTCACCATGCTGCGAACGATGAAGCTCATCATCAGCGACCTGCGCGCGAAGGCCGCGTGGGTCTACGAGGACGAATCGCCGAAGGCGATCGCGAAAGCGCTCGCCACCGACGGCACCGCCGCGATGATCGTCTACCGCCTGATGCAGGCCTCACGGCGGCACGGCCTCTCGCCGCTCGAGATGGTCTTCAACAAGGTCAACGCCGCCTCGGGGTGCATCATCGGCCGCGGCGTCGAGTTCGGGCCTGGCTTCGTGCTCATCCACTCGAACGGCGTCGTCATCAACGGCGCGGTCCGCGGGGGCGAGAACGTGCACATCGAGCATCAGGTGACGATCGGCGCGGAGAAGCGCCAGAGCCCGGTCATCGGCAACGGCGTCTTCATCGGCGCGGGCGCGAAGATCGTCGGCCCGGTCACGCTCGGCGACAACGCGCGGGTCGGCGCGAACGCGGTCGTGACGAAGGACGTCCCGGCAGACACGACGGTCGTTGGCATCCCGGCGCGGCCGGTGAACAAGCAGAACGGGACGTCACACTCGGCAGAGTGAGGGCCCGTCGGGGGCCTACCTCTCGCGCCGGAAGTACATCCCCTTCGCCTGCTTCTGGGGAATCATGTGCATCGCGTTCTTCAGCTGATGCTTCGCAATGTACTCGTCGACCGCGCGACGAGCGCCGACCGCGAGATAGTCATCGATCACTACGAAGCCCCCCGGCGACAGCTTCGGATAGAGATTCTCGAGGATCGCGCGAACGCCCTCGTAACCGTCGATGTCGACCCGAATGAGCGCGAGCCGCTCGATCGGCGCCGCCGGGAGTGACCGATCGAAGTACCCCTCGAGGACACGAAGCTCCGATCCGTGCACTCCATACCGCTCGACGTTCTGCTCGAACTCCGAGCGGCCGATCCGGAAGTAAGCGGCGTGCTCGTAGAGCTCCTTGTCGTCCTCCGAGCTGTTCTCGGTCGGGGCAGGATAACCTTCGAACGAATCGGCGGCCCAGACGAGGCGCTGCTGATGGCCACGAGCAGCACGTAGGGCTGCCAGCATCAGGATCACGGCGCCACCACGCCAGCAGCCACCTTCAAAGAAGTCACCGTCGACCCTTTCCTGCTCGATCGCGTAGAGCGTCTTCTGGAGGAACTCGAGGCGCCTCGATCCGCACATGACTTCTGCGCTGCGAGGCCACCCGACGCCTTCGCGCTTGTCCTCCAGAGTCTGCGGGTTGTGGATGAGCCTGACGATGCGAGGGTGCTTCGCCAAGCCCAGGGCGCGTCTGATCGCTCGCCCCTTCCACGTGAGACCGCGCGCCGGCGTGAAGACGAAATCCTCGTCGTCGAAGAGCTCACGCGTGAGGCACCGGCGGAGCAGATCCATGTACATGCCGGCCTCAGGTGACGGAGGTGGAGTCGCGAGGATCTCGGACGGGGTCATGGCAACGACAGCATAGGTGGGCACCGGAGGATGTCCACGACTGTCGCACGGCAACAGGTCCCCCCCCTTCACAGTGAGGGGCTGCGAGGGGCGTCGCGGTGATGATTGACGGGGCCTTCCAATTGCCGGATCTTCCCCGCGAGATGGCGAACGAGAGCCCAAAGGGCGGCGGTTGGCGTGGGGTCGGCGTCGTGCTCGCTACGGCTGCGCTGATGATCGGCGCCTCGGATATGGCCCTCCGTCGGGTGTCTCCGCCGAAGTACGTGCGCGAGGTGGCGGATGCTCTCGCCGACTACGAGCACGAAGACCCGACCACGCTCGTCCTCGGCTCGAGCCACGCGCGGACATTCGACGTCATGGATCGCATGGCACGCGAGCGAACCCAGGGACGGGAGCGCATCCTCTCTGTCCCGCTCGAGGCGGGGAACTTCACCGGGTTCGAGTGGGTGCTCCATCACCGGGTCGAGCCGCTCATCGAGGAGCGGGATGCGTCCGGCGCCAAGAAGCGACCGAGCCTCAAGCGCCTCGTGCTCGTCGCGGTGTGGTGGGACGCGTGCTTCGTCGACGGAGATCCGCCGAACTTCAACCTCCCGTCACGAGCCTGGACGTTCGGCGATTTCGCCGCCGACGTCGCCGCCCACGGCTTGAACGATCACAACCGCAACTACGTGACGACTCGCTGGCTCGACCTGTGGCACGGCAGCATCCTCGTCTCCGATCGCGGGCATGCGCAGGTGGTCGAGGCGCTCCACGACCGAGTAAAGCCGCTCTCGGCAGAGGCGAAAGAGAAGCAGTTCCAGTTCCGGCTGAGAGGTTGGCAGTCGATCATCGAGCGCGGAAAGATCTGCGGCGATCACCCGAAGGAGGTGGCGGCGGCGGATCGGATCCTGAAGTGGGGACAGGACAAGGGCTACGATGTCACGTTCATGCTCTATCCGCTCAGGCCGATCACGCTCTCGGACGATACTCGGCAGAACGTCCAGGTCCCGTTCCAGAAGACGATGAGGGACGTGGCGGAACGTCGGGGCGTTCGATTCGTCGACGCCACGTTCGACAACGGAGGGATCGACGACCCCGACTTCCAGGACTTCGACCACCTCACCGCGGCCGGCCACGAGAAGCTCAGCAACTGGCTCCTCGCCGACAAGTTCGCCTTCGTGCTCGACGGGCACGTGTCTTCGCCCCACACCACCGATGCCAGCGGAGGACGGCCATGAGCCTCTCCGAAGTCGAGCTCTTCTTCTTCTTCCCGGTCGTGTTCGCGGTCTACTGGCTGTTGCCACGGCGGGCCGTCGTTCAGAACGTGGTCCTCACGACCGCGAGCCTGTTCTTCTATGCGACCTGGAATGCGAAGCTCCTTCCGCTCTTCTTGCTGAGCACGCTCGTCGACTTCGCGGTGTTGCGCGCCTTCGCGCGAACCCCGGCGGCGGCGGACGACGCCCCCGAGGACGAGCGAGCGAAGCGAACCGCGACGCGGCGGCGCTGGCTGATCCTCAGCCTGGTCTCCAACCTCGTCGTCCTCGCGGGGTTCAAGTACGTCGGGGCATTCAACAAGCTGCTGGCGCTGGGCCTGCCTCCGATCGCGCTCCCGCTCGGCATCTCGTTCTACACGATGTCGCGGCTAGGGGTGATCATCGACACCTACTACGACCGGATCCCTCCCGTCCGATCGCTGCTCGTCTGGGTGACGTTCACCTCGTTCTTCCCGCAGCTCATCGCCGGTCCGATCGGCCGCACCGACCTCCTCGAGCAGTACGAACAGCCGCGCCGGCTCGAGGCCTCCTCGGCGCTCCGCGCGCTTCGCGAGGTCGGCGTCGGCTTCGTGCTCAAGGTGTACGTCGCCGCTCACGCGAGCACATGGGTGAATCCGGTCTTCGCCGAGCCTGGCGTCTATACGCGAAAGGCGCATCTGCTCGCCCTCATCGGCTATGCCACGCAAGTCTTCGCGGACTTCGCCGGCTACAGCCTCCTCGCGCTCGGTGTCGCGCGCGCGTTTGCCGTCTCGCTACCGGAGAACTTCAACTTCCCGTTCCTGAGCACCAACCCGATGGAGCTCTGGCGCCGGTGGCACATGAGCCTGAACCGGTGGCTGTTCGACTACGTGTACTCGTTCATGGTGACGGGCGAGGGCTTCATGAACGGGCGCCTCGGCCTCGGGCTGGTCATCGTCATGATCGTCTCGGGCATCTGGCACGGCTCCACGTGGCCGTACGTGGTCTGGGGCGCGATGCACGGGCTCTGGCTCTTCGCCCACTACCGCTATGACCTCCACTACAAGTCGCTTTGCCGGAAGGACCGCACCTGGGTCGCGCGCCGGAAGTCGGCCCCGTACCTGGCGCTCGGGTGGGCGGCGACGATCGGCTTCTTCATCATCGCGCTCGTGCCGTTCCGCGCGTCGTCGCTCGGGGACGCAGCGACGTTCTTCCGCGGCCTCGTGCTCGGCGGAGGCACCGAGACGCTCGACGCCGGGACGATGCACCCCGCGTTGGCTGTTCTCCTCGTCGTCCTTTACCACGTGCAGGCGATGCCGTTCTTCGACAGCGTCCGCGCGCGCTTCACCGCTGCCCCGGCCCCCGTTCGGGGGCTCGTACTGGGCCTCGTCGTCGTGTTCCTCATGATCTTCGCGCCGGTCGGCGCGGGCACGTTCATCTACGCTCAGTTCTGAAACGGAAATCCGAGCCCTATGACATCATCGGAGCTTCGTCAGCGCGTCATCGACTGGCTGGACGACAACTATCACTTCGGCGACGCGCAAAACCTGATCAAGGACGACGAGATGTCGTTCCTCGAGCGCGGCGTCCTCGACAGCCTCGGCTTCGTCCAGCTCTGCGTCTTCCTGGAGAAGACGTACAAGATCAAGATCGACAGGAAGAGCCTCACCCGCGCCAACTTCGACAGCCTCGGCAAGATCGTGCGCTACGTCACCGCTCACAAAGACTATCGAGGACCGAAGTGAGCACGTCTGGGGGAAAGCTCCTCTGCATGCCGGATCCCGATCGGATCCAGCGCTCTCGCATGACCGCGTTCCGAAGCTGGGTCTCCGAGGAGACGGGCGCCGCGCTCGCGGACGATCACGCGCTCTTCGAGTGGAGCACCCGCAACGTCGCAGCTTTCTGGAAGCTCTTCGTCGAGTGGACGGGCGTGCGCCTCGGCGGCGCGCGCGAGCCGGTAATCGAAGGCGCCGAGGTCGAGACGGCGACCTTCTTCCCGGGCGCCAAGCTCTCGTACGTCGATCACGTCCTCCGGCCGCCGGCGGACGAGAGCGCCGATGTCGAGGTCGTGATCGGCGTCGACGAGACGGGCGCCCGCGAGGCCCTCACCCGCCGAGAGCTTCGGCGGCGCGTCGCCTGTTATGCGCGCGAGCTCACGAGCCGCGGTGTCAGGCCGGGAGATCGCGTCGTCGGGATCGCACGCAACGTCCCGCGCACGCTCGTGCTTTACCTCGCGACACTGTCGCTCGGCGCGGTGTGGTCCTCGGTCGCTCCCGACATGGGGACCGAGCTGCTCGTCCAGCGCGTCGGCCAAGTGCATCCGAAGCTCGTGCTCGCAGACCTGTCGTACCCGTACCACGGCGCGCTTCGCGAGAACGTCCGCACGGACGCGATCAGCGAGCTCGTCCCGGGCTGCACGATCGTTTCGATGACCGAGGTCGAGGGCTGGGCGCCGGCCGGGGAGAGCCCGGAGCTCACGCTGGCCGAGCTGCCGTTCAACCATCCGCTCGTCATCCTCTTCTCGTCGGGCACGACGGGGCTCCCCAAGTGCATCATGCACGGGGCCGGAGGGACGCTCGTCGAGCACTGGAAGGAGCTCGCGCTGCACTGCGATCTCGGCCCCGGAGATCGCCTGCTGTTCCACACGACGGCCGGCTGGATGATGTACAACTGGCTCGTCTCGGCGCTCGTTACGGGCGCATCGATCGTCCTCTACGACGGCTCGGTGTCATTCCCGCATGCCGACTCGCTCCTCCGCTGCGTCGCCGAGGAGCGGTGCACCGTGTTCGGGACGAGCGCTGCGTACCTCTCTTATTGCAGGGACGCCGGGCTCGAGCCGCGGAGCGCGCTCGATCTGTCGAGCCTGCGCCTCATGCTCTCCACCGGATCGGTGCTCCGCGATCCGATGTTCGAGTGGGCGTACGAGAACGTCGCGCCGGTGCCCATCCACTCGATCTCCGGCGGCACCGACATCATCGGGTGCTTCGTCCTCGGCTCCCCCAACCTGCCGATCACGTGCGGCGAGAGCCCGATGACGAGCCTCGCGCTCGACGTGCGCGCCGCGAACGGAGGGGGCTTCGTCCGCGCGCCGGCCGAAGGCAGCGTGGTCGGCGAGCTCGTCTGCGTGCAGCCCTTCCCGTCGCGGCCGGTCGGCTTCTGGGGTGACGAGGACGGAAGCCGCTTCCACGAGTCGTACTTCTCCCAGAACGAAGGCGTTTGGACGCACGGTGACACCATCGAGCTCACGAGCCGCGGGACCGCGCGAATCCACGGCCGGAGCGACGGGATCCTCAACGTGCGCGGCGTGCGCATCGGCCCCGGCGAGATCTACAAGGTCCTGGAGCTGTTCCCCGAAGTGAAGTCCTCCGTCGCGATCGAACAGCGGGCGCCGGAAGAGCCGGGGGGCAGTCGCCTCGTGCTCCTGGTCGTCCTCGCCGACGGAGGGCCAGTCCCGCGGCCGCTCATGCTGCGGATCAAGAAAGAGCTCGCCGCACGGACGTCGCCGGCACACGTGCCCTCGGTCATCGTCGCCGTCCGCGACGTGCCTCGTACGCACAACAACAAGGTGAGCGAGCGAGCCGCGCGCGACGCCGCCAACGGCGAGCTCCCAAAGAACGTGACCGCGCTCAAGAATCCCGAGGTGCTCCGCGAGATCATGGCCGATCCGGAGATCGCGATCGTTCGCGAGAATGCCGTCCCGCTCGAGGAGAAGAACTGATGGATCCCGCCAAGGAGTGGAACCGCACGGAGACGCTGTATCGACCGGAGGCGACCGTTCATCGGTTGATCCGCGAGCAGGCGGCGGCCATTCCCGATCGGCCCGCGCTCGTCTGGACCGGCGGGCAGATGACCTATCGCGAGCTCGATCGACGTTCCGACGACCTCGCACGGCGCTTGGTCGACGAGGGAGTCGGGCCCGACATCCCGGTGGCGGTGAGCATCGAGCGGTCGCCCGAGGCCGTGGTCGCGGTGCTCGCCATCTTGAAGGCGGGCGGCTGCTACCTGCCGATCGATCCGCAGTACCCGAAGGAGCGGCTCACGTTCATCATCGGCGACGCGAACGCGCCGGTGCTCATCACGCGTCGCTCGCTCGCGAGTCAGCTCGGTGCTCTCGCGCCGAAGACGCTGTTCATCGAGGACCCGTGCGCGGAGGGTCCGGCGCTGGCGGAGCGCGTCGGGCCCACGAACCTCGCGTACCTCATGTACACGTCGGGCTCGACCGGGAACCCGAAGGGGGTCCTCATCGAGCACAAGTCGATCGTCCGGCTCGTCGGCGGCTCGAGCTTCATGCGGTTGAGTCGCGACATCGTCTTCCTGCAGGCGGCGCCGCTCGGCTTCGACCTTTCGACCCTCGAGCTCTGGGGGGCGCTCTGCCACGGCGGACGCGTCGCGATCTACCTCGAGGCCGTCCCAACCGGCCCGGGGCTCGCGCGAACGATCCGGGAGCACGGGATCACGTCGGCGTGGCTGACATCGTCGCTCTTCAACACCGTCGTCGACGAGGATCCGAAGCTGCTGACGGGCCTCTGCCAGCTGGCGATCGGAGGCGAGGCGCTCTCACCGCCGCACGTCCTCCGAGCGCTCGCGGCGCTCCCCGACACCGAGATCATCAACGGCTACGGCCCCACCGAGGTCACGACCTTCACGACGACGCACTCCATCCCGCGCGACACGCCGAAGGAGGCGAAGTCGATCCCCATCGGCAAGCCGATCGCCGACACGCAGGTCTACGTGCTCGACCCCGATCGGAAGGAGGTTCCGTTCGGCGAGGTCGGCGAGCTCTACGCCGGCGGCCTCGGCGTCGCTCGCGGCTATCACAATCGCCCCGAGCTCGACGCGGAGCGGTTCATTCCCGATACGTTCACAGGGAAGGGGCGCCTCTACAAGACGGGCGACCTCGTGCGTTTCCTGCCCGACGGCACGCTCGACTTCATCGGGCGCGCGGACAGCCAGGTCAAGATCCGCGGCTTCCGCATCGAGCTCGGCGAGATCGAGGTCGCGCTCTCGCACCTGCCGCAGGTGCAGGCAGCGGCCGTGATCGCGCGCGACGACGGCACCGGCAAGCGCATCGTCGCGTACGTCGTCCCATCGAAAGATCGCTTCTCCCCGGCAGAGCTCCGCGAGGCCCTGCTCGAGCGGCTCCCCGACTTCATGATCCCGACGCTCTTCATCCGGATGCCTGCGCTCCCGATGAACACGAACGGGAAGCTCGATCGTAAGGCGCTGCCGGCGCCCGAGAGCACGCGGCCGGATCTCGCCCAGCCTTACCGCGCGCCGAGCACGGAGCGCGAGAAGCTCGTGTGCCAGGTGTTCGCGGAGCTCCTCAGCCTCGACCGCGTCGGCGTGGACGACGGCTTCTTCGAGCTCGGCGGCAACTCGCTCATGTCGCTGCGCGTCCTGGCGCGGCTCCGCGACGCGGGTCTGCCCGAGATCGCCCCCGCCCTCTTCTTCGCCGCCCCGACGCCGGCCGGGCTGGCGCGCCGGCTCGACGGCGACGGAGGAGCGGACCGCGCTCGCGCGCGCCGCCGTGCGCCCGCGAACGCGCGGGAGCCGATCGCAATCGTCGGAATGGCGGGGCGCTTCCCCGGCGCCCGCGACGTCGAGACGCTCTGGCAGAACCTCGTCGAGGGTCGCGAGAGCGTGCGCTTCTTCAAGCCGGAGGAGCTCGATCCGAGCATCCGGGAGCAGGCCACGTCGGATCCGTCATACGTGCACGCACGCGGCGTGCTCGACGACGTCGAGATGTTCGACGCGAGCTTCTTCGGCATCTCGCCGCTCGAGGCTCAGGTGATGGACCCGCAGCAACGGCACTTCCTCGAGGTGACGTGGGAGGCGCTCGAGAACGCCGGATACGTCCCGGAGACCGTCGACGGCAACGTCGGCGTCTTCGGCGGCATGTACAACGCGACGTACTTCGAGAAGCACCTCCTCCCTCGCCCGGAGGTGCGCGGTCGCGTCGCCGAGCTGCAGGTCACGCTCGGCAACGAGAAGGACTACGTGACGATGCGCGCCGCGCATCGGTTGAACCTCACGGGGCCCGCGGTCAGCGTGAACACGGGGTGCTCGACGGCAATCGTCGCCACCTCCCTCGCGATGGACAGCTTGAGGAACGGCGGATGTGACGTCGCGCTCGCCGGCGCCGTGGCCGTCACCTGCCCACCTGCGAGCGGCTATCTCTACGTCGAGGGCGCGCAGGCGTCGCCCGACGGTCACACGCGGACGTTCGACGCGAACGCCGGCGGTACCGTGTTCTCGGACGGCATCGGCCTCGTCGTCCTGAAGCGCCTCTCCGACGCCGTCGCCGACCGCGACACGATCTACGCGGTGCTCCTCGGCGCGGCGTTGAACAACGACGGGAGCGAGCGCGCGAGCTTCACCGCACCGAGCCCGGACGGGCAGGCCGCGGTCATCTCGGCCGCGCTCGAAGCGGCCGGCGTCGATCCGCGCACGATCTCGTATGTCGAAGCGCACGGCACCGCCACGCCGCTCGGTGATCCCATCGAGATCGATGGACTCACGCGCGCCTACCGCAGGTACACGCCGGACCGCGGCTTCTGCTCGATCGGATCCATCAAGAGCAACGTCGGTCACATGACCGTTGCCGCAGGGGTGGGTGGGCTGATCAAGACGTCGCTCGCGCTCCACCGCGAGCTCCTCCCGCCGACGCTCCACTTCACGGCGCCGAACCCGAAGATCGACTTCGACAGCTCGCCCTTCCGCGTCACATCCACGCTCACCGAGTGGAAGAGGAACGGCACGCCGCGACGAGCCGGCGTCAGCTCGTTCGGCTTCGGCGGCACGAACTCTCACGTCATCCTCGAAGAGGCGCCGCCGGCGACGCAGACCGACGCCTCGACGCGCCCCTCTCACCTCCTCGTCCTCTCGGCGCGGACGCCCGCTGCGCTCGCCGAGGCGAGCACGAAGCTCGCTCGCTTCCTCGAGTCCAAGCCGTCGCTCGATCTCGCGGACGTGGCGCACACGCTCCGGCGCGGGCGGCGCGGCTTCAGTCATCGTCGCTACGTCGTGGCGCGCGACCTCGCGGAGACGGTGCGCCTCCTCGACAAGCCCGAGCCCGCAAAGGCGGGCGCGCGCGAGGCCCTCGCCGACGTGCCGGAGCTCGCGTTCCTCTGCCCGGGGCAAGGCTCGCAGTACTCGCAGATGGGCCGCGGCCTCTACGACGCGGAGCCCGTGTTCCGCGCCGCCTTCGACGAGTGCTGCGACCACCTCCAGACGATCACCGGCAACGATCCACGCGAGCGGTTCTTCTCCGACGATCCGTCGGCACTGACGGCCACGAGCGTCACGCAGCCGGCGATCTTCACGCTCGAGTACTCGCTCGCACGCCTCTGGATGAGCTGGGGCGTGAAGCCGAAGGCCCTCATTGGTCACAGCGTCGGCGAGTGGGTCTGCGCGACGCTCGCCGGCGTCATGACGCTCGCAGACGCGATCGCCCTCGTCCTCGAGCGGGGCCAGCGGATGCAGGCGCTCCCCGCTGGCAGCATGCTGTCCGTGCGCCTTGGCGCCGACGCGCTCGCTCCGAAGCTGCCCGACGGCGTCGTCATCGCCTCGGAGAACGCGCCGGGCCTGTGTGTCGCGTCCGGGCCGACGCCCGAGATCGCCAAGCTCGAGGAGCTGCTCGCAGCCGAGGGCGTCGTCACGCGGCGTCTCGTCACGTCGCACGCATTTCACTCGCCGATGATGGACTCGGTCGTCGAGCCGCTCATCGAGCGGATCGCGCAGGTCGAGCTGTCGCCGCCGAAGATCCCGATCCTCTCGACTGTGACCGGCAACTGGCTGACCGACGAGGAAGCGAAGAACCCGCGTTACTGGGGAGAACACCTCCGACGCCCCGTCCGCTTCGCCCCGGCGGTCGCGCGCCTGCTCGAGGAGCCGCGGCGTGCGCTCATCGAGATCGGTCCGCGCGCGACGCTCTCCGCGCTCGCACGTCAGGCGAGCGCTCCGAAGCGCGCGTTCCCGGTCGCCATCCCGAGCATCGCCGACGCGCCCGAGCGGGAGGTCGAGTCGATCTCGGCAGCGCTCGGACAGGTCTGGTCGCTCGGCGTGCCGATCGACTGGGCCGCGTACGGGGCGCACGAACGGCGCCGGCGCGTACCGCTTCCGACGTATCCGTTCCAACGCCAGTCGCACTGGGTGGATGCCCCCCTTCCGACGAAGGCAGCAGCGCCGGCGGCGCAAGCCCCCATGGCCGCGCTACCCACGGCTCCCATCCAGGCCCAGATCTCCGTGCCTCCTCCTCCGCCCGCCACGTCCACGGCGCAACGCACAGCGCAGCGCAAGGAGCGCCTCACGGGGCGCGTCCGCGAGCTCGTCGAGGACGTCTCCGGAATCGAGGTCGGCGAGCTCGATCCGGCCACGCCGTGGCTCGAGATCGGGCTCGACTCGCTCACGCTAACGCAGCTCGCGCTACAGGTGCAGCGCAGCGTCGGAGTGAAGGTCACGTTCCGTCAGATCATGGAGGACTTCTCGTCGATCGCGGAGCTCGTCGCGATGCTCGACGAGCAGCTCCCGCCCGACCCCGAAGAACCAGCGCCCGACCCGAGCGCGACCGTCCCAGCGAGCGTCGCGACGAACGAAACGCCTCACCCCATCTCCGCTGTCACTTCCGCTATGACAGGAGCGGCCATGGCTAGCCCGTACGTGCGTCAGGTCATCGAGCAGCAGCTCCAGATCATGTCGCAGCAGCTCGCGCTGCTCGGTAGCGGGAGCGTTCCGACCGTAGCACAGCCGTCCGAGGTCGCGACGGCGGCAGTGACGGGTCCAACGGCCGCGCCGAAGCCGAAGAGCGACGACGAGCCCGCAGGCCCGATGACCTACGACGTCAAGAAGGCCTTCGGCGCCATCGCGCGCATCCACACGTCGGCAGACACGATGACGGGGCAGCAGCGCGAAGCGCTCGCCGCGCTCACGAAGCGCTACAACGCGCGCACGCGCCGCTCGAAGGAGTACACGGCCCAGCACCGCGGTCACATGGCCGACCCGCGCGTCGTGAATGGCTTCCGCCCGGTCACGAAGGAGCTCACGTACCAGATCGTGATCGAACGCTCGCGAGGCAGCCGCGTCTGGGACATCGACGGCAACGAGTACGTCGACGTGCTCAGCGGGTTCGGCATGAGCATGTTCGGCTGGCAGCCCGACTTCCTGCGCGAGGCGGTCCACGAGCAGGTCGATCTCGGCTACGAAATCGGACCGCAGCACGTCCTCTCCGGCGAGGTGGCGCGTCTCTTCTGCGACGTCACCGGCGCCGACCGCGCAGCCTTCTGCAACACGGGCTCCGAGGCCGTCATGGGGACGATGCGCGTCGCGCGCACCGTCACGGGCCGGAGCCTCATCTGCTCCTTCTCCGGGTCGTACCACGGCATCTTCGACGAGGTGATCGTTCGCGGCACGAAGAAGCTGAAGACGATCCCGGCGGCGCCCGGGATCCTCCCGTCGTCGTCGCAGAACATGCTCGTCCTCGACTACGGCACGCCCGAGTCTCTCGAGATCCTTCGCCAGCGCGCCGGCGAGCTCGCGGCCGTTCTCGTCGAGCCCGTGCAGAGCCGCCGGCCGGACTTCGCGCCCGTGGAGTTCCTCAGGGAAGTGCGGAAGATCACGGAGCGCTCCGGCGCCGCACTCATCTTCGACGAGGTCATCACCGGCCTCCGGTCGCACCCGCGAGGAGCGCAAGGCCTCTTCGGCATCGACGCCGACATCGCTTCCTACGGAAAGGTCGTCGGCGGCGGCTTCCCGATCGGCGTCATCGCCGGAAAGCGCAAGTACATGGACGCCCTCGACGGCGGTCACTGGCAGTACGGCGACGACTCGATCCCGAGCGTCGGAGTGACCTACTTCGCCGGCACCTTCGTGCGCCATCCGCTCGCGCTCGCGGCGGCGAGGGCCTCGCTCCTCCGGATGAAGGAGGAGGGACCGGAGCTCCAGAGGCAGCTGACGGCCAAGACGGCCGGGATGGTCGCAGAGCTGAACGCGTTCATGTCGGATGTGGGCGCGCCGCTCCGCGTGAACACGTTCGCATCGCTCTTCCGCAACGCCTTCACCGAGGAGCTCCCCTACGGCGACCTCTTCTACACGCTGCTCCGGGAGCGAGGCGTTCACATCCTCGACAACTTCCCGTGCTTCCTCACGACGGCGCACACCGACGCGGACATCACGTTCATCGTCGACGCGTACAAGGGAGCCGTGAAGGAGATGCAAGAGTCCGGCTTCTTCCCGCCCGCGCGCGGCAAGGTCTCCGCGGCGAGCAGCGTGACGCACACGAACGGCACGACCAACGGCAACGGCACGACCAACGGCAACGGCACGCACGCGCCCACCCCGAACGGTGACGCTCCGAGCCGGACGCCGAGCGATCCCTTCGCGACGCCGCCGGTCCCCGGCGCGCGCCTCGGCAAGAACCGCGACGGCTCGCCCGCCTGGTTCGTCCCTGACGCGGCACGACCGGGTAGATTCCTGCTCTATTCGCCTCCGCCTTCAGGAGAATCGTCATCATGAGCAACCTCAGCCCGGTCGACTTCGATCCCTTCGCGGACGGCGAGCTCAGCAGCGCCGCGCCGGCGACCGCCGCGCAGCGCGAGATCTGGGTCGCATCCCAGCTCGATGCGGACACGTCGCTCGCATACAACGAGTCGTGCACGCTCGTCTGTCGAGGAGCGTTCGATCGAGCAGCGATGTGGGCAGCGCTCCGCGAGCTCCCGGCGCGCCACGAAGCGCTCCGCGGTACGTTCAGCGGCGACGGCAGGACGCTTTGCATCGCCGCCTCGCTCGAGATGCCCATCCTCGAGATCGATGCGACGCCGCCGAAGGACGGGGAGCACCTGTACCAGGAGGCCTGGCGGCAGGAGGCAAGCACGCCGTTCGATCTCGGGCGAGGTCCGCTCGTCCGCGCCACCATCGTCAAGGTCGCGCACGACGAGCACCGCATCATTCTCGGAGCTCACCACATCGTTTGCGACGGCTGGTCGTTCTCGGTGCTGCTCCGGGATCTCGCGGCGATCTACAGCGCCAAGAAGCAGGGCGTTTCACCCGATCTTCCGGCGGCGCACGCGTTCTCCGCGTACGCCCGGGAAGAAGAGTCGCGCGACCAGTCGGCGGAGGAGCGGTACTGGCTGATGCGCTGCGAGCCGCTCCCCGAGCCCCTCGATCTCCCCATCGACCGGCCGCGTCCGGCGTTCCGCTCGGTCGCCTCGGATCGTGTCGACCTCGCCCTCGCCCCCGACCTCGTGGCCGCCGTCAAGAAAGCCGGTGCGAAGAGCGGGGCCAGCTTCTTCGTCACGCTCTTCTCTGCGTTCGGCGTGCTCGTCGGCCGGCTGTCCGGACAACACGACCTGGTCATCGGGATCCCGGCAGCGGGTCAGAGCGCCGTCGGTCGCGACACGCTCGTCGGGCACTGCGCGAACCTGCTGCCGGTCCGCATGAACGTCGCGATGGATGCGCCCCTGTCGGCGACGCTGAAGCAGGTGCGGAAGACGGTGCTCGACGCATACGAACACCAGCGCTTCACGCTCGGAGACGTGCTCGCGAAGCTCGAGATCCCGCACGTTCCCAACCGGCTCCCCCTCGTCTCGATCCTCTTCAACCTCGACACGGGGATGGCGCCGGGCGGTCTCGCCTTCGATGGTCTCGACGTGTCGTTCCGGGCGAACCCGCGCATCGCCGAGACGTTCGAGCTCTTCTTCAATGTCTTCGAAGGCAACGACACCGTCGTCGAGTGCCAGTACTCGACGGCTCTGTTCGATCGCGCCACGGTCGTCGCCTGGCTCGGCGCCTACGAGTCGATCCTCCGCGCGTTCGTCGCCCATCCGGAGCTGCCTGCGGGGCGTTTGCCCGTGCTGTCGCAGGCGGACGCGCGGCGTGTCGTCGGGGAGTGGAACGCGACCAGTCGCGCATATCCGTCGACCTCGACGATGTTCGATCTCGTGGTCGAGCAGGCCGCGCGCACGCCCGACAAGGCGGCGGTCGTCGATCGCGATCAAACGCTGACGTACGCCGAGCTCGTGACGCGCTCGAGGTCGGTGGCCGCGGCGCTCGCGAAGCGCGGCGTCGGCGCGCGCGACCTCGTCGCGATCGTCGTCGAGCGCTCCGCGCTGATGGCCCCGCTGCTCCTCGGCGTCCAGGCGACCGGAGCGGCGTACATTCCGGTCGATCCGGAATATCCGGCGGAGCGTGTGGCCGCGTGGATCACGAAGGCGAAGGTCTGCGTCGTCTCGCCACGAACGAAGGCCCTGGCCGCCGGCGCAACGTGCGACGTAGCCTCGATGGAAGAGCTCCTCGCCGCCCCGGCCGGCGACTTCGCGGCGACCCCGTCGAGCAGCGACGCGCGCGCCTACGTGCTCTTCACGTCCGGCTCCACGGGCACGCCCAAGGGAGTCGAGGTCACCCACAAGAACCTCGTGAACTTCGTCTGCGCGATGAAGGACGCACCCGGCATGCGCGAGAGCGACGTGCTGGCCGCCGTCGTCACGCTCTCGTTCGACATCTCGGGCTACGAGATCTACGTGCCGCTCTCGGCCGGAGCGACCGTGGTCGTCGCCGATCGCGAGACGGCTCAGGACGGGCGTGATCTCGCCGAGCTGATGAAGAAGCACGCCGTCACCGTGCTCCAGGCGACGCCCTCGACCTTCCGCCTTCTCAAGCTGGCCGGTTACGATCCACGAGGTCTGAAGGCGCTCGTCGGCGGCGAGGCGTTCCCGCCCGACCTCGCCGAGTGGCTCCTCGCCGGCGGCGCGGACGTCACGAACTGCTACGGCCCGACCGAGACGACGATCTGGTCGACCACCTACCGCATGACCAAGGTGACGAACCCAATCCCCATCGGGAAGCCGCTCGCGAACCAGACAGCGTACGTCCTCGACGCCGACGGCGAGCTCTGCGCGATCGGGGCGGTCGGCGAGCTCTTCATCGGCGGCGACGGCGTCGCGCGCGGGTACCTCGATCAGCCGAGCCCGACAGCGGAGCGCTTCGTGACCGACCGCTTCTCCGACAGGCCCGGCGCGCGCCTCTATCGCACGGGCGATCGCGCTCGGCTCCGTCACGACGGCGTGCTCGAGTACTTCGGCCGCGCTGACGATCAGATCAAGGTGCGCGGACACCGCATCGAGATCGGCGAGATCGAGACCGGCCTCCACGGCTTCGCCCCGGTCTCGCAGGCCGGTGTCAGCGTCGTCACCGAGGATGGCGGCGACCCACGGCTCGCCGCGTTCATCGTCCCGAAGGCGGGCGAGACGGTCACGGCGACCGAGGTCCGCCGGCACCTCCGCAAGAGCCTTCCGGACGCGATGATCCCGCAGATCGTCAGGCTCGTGACCGAGATTCCCAAGACGGCGAACGGCAAGATCGACCGGCGCGCCCTCGCCAAGCTCGGCGCGGGCGATACCCGGCGGGAGCGCGAGATCGTCGCCCCGTCGACGGACACCGAGCGCTTCCTGGTGGACCTCTTCCAGCGCGCCCTCAAGGTCGATCGCGTCAGCATCCACGACAACTTCTTCAGCCTCGGCGGCGACTCGCTCAAGAGCATGGAAGTGGTGATCGAGGTCGAGAAGAAGACCGGCGTACGTATCCGTCCGCGGAGTCTGCTCCTCTCCTCCATCGCGGATACGGCGAAGAGCATCGCAGGAGAGCAGCAAGCGTGACCCCCTTTTTCTTCGGCGACTCGAAGCGGCCGCTCTTCGGCGCGCTCTCCGAGCCGCCTGTCGCAAGCCAGCGCCAGCACGGGGTGCTCCTCTGTCCCCCGATCGGGCAGGAGCACGTGCGTGCGCACTGGGCCTTCCGGCAGCTCGCGACAGCACTCGCGCGCGACGGATTCCACGTGCTCCGGTTCGACTGGTTCGGGGTCGGAGACTCGTCGGGCACCCTCGAGGACGCGACGCTCGATCACTTCGTCGAGGACGCCGCGACGGCCGCGTCGGAGCTCCGCGACATGACCGGCATCCGCCGCGTCTCGGCCGTCGGCCTTCGCCTGGGTGCAGCCTTCGCCGCGCTCGCGGCTGCGGACATCGACCCGTATCGGATCGTGTACTGGGATCCCGTCGTCGACGGCGCGGCGTACTTCCAGCGACTGTCGCGCCTTCAGCGAGAGATCCTCGTCGACCCGAAGCGCTTCTGGTGGGCGTGGCCAATGCCGGCGCGCGAGCTGCTCGCGAAGGTTCGCCCGCGGTCGGCGCAGCGGCGGCAGAGCGGGACCGACGAGATCGTCGGCTTCCGTGTCCCAGCCTCCTTGCGGCGCGCGCTCGAGAGCATCTCGCCGGATCAGGCCGTACCCGCGAACCGCTCCCGGCTCTCGATCGTGTCGTCCCGCGACGACGACGGGCACGCGGCGCTCGTGACTGCCTTCGAAGCTGCCGGCGTGTCCTTCGAGAAACGCGAGGTCGCCGTCGATGCGCGCTGGGACGACGCGAGCCAGATCGAACAGCTGCTCTTGCCTGGCGAGACCACCAAGACGATCGTCTCGCTTCTCTCGAGGAACACGTGACCACCTACAAGGACCACGTCCACAAGTTCGGTAAGGACGACGGGCTCATCGGGATCGCGACCGTGCCGGACGCGAACCACGCCGCAGAGAGGCCTGCCGTCCTCCTGCTCAACGCAGGTCTCGTACACCGCATCGGCCCGTTCCGGCTCTCGGTCGAGCTCGCCCGCCGGCTCGCAGCGCAGCACTCGCTCGTCTTCCGCATCGATCAGTCCGCGCTCGGCGACAGCGCCCAGCGTGGCGACGGCCTGTCCTACGAAGAGCGTGCCGTCGTCGATGCGAAGGAGGCGATGGATTTCCTCGGCAAGCGATACGGCAAGAAGCGCTTCATCGTCATGGGCCTCTGCGCCGGTGCGATGAACACGCATCGCGTCACGGTCGCCGACGATCGCGTCGTCGGCGCGTGCCTGCTCGACGGCTACGCTTATCGCACGCCGATTTACTGGCGCCGGCAACTCCTGCCGAAGCTCGTCAACCCGGCGAACTGGGCCCGCGGCGTCGATATGCTGAAGGACAAGGTCCGCGGCATCGCGACAACCAAGCGGGAGGAGGCCAGCGGCGACGACGACATGCCGGGAGCTGACGCCGCCGAGATCTTCGCCCAGGAGTGGCCGCCGCTCGCCGACGTCCGCCGCGAGCTCGATCGCGTCGTAGCACGCGGCACGCAGATGCTCTTCGTCTACACGGGCGGCTGGTCCGACTTCGTCGACGAGAGGCAGTTCGACGAGATGTTCGCCGGCCTGCGCGAGAAGGCGCGCATTCGCGTGAAGTTCTTCCGCGACGCCGACCACACGTACATCCTCCTCGCGCATCGCGAAGCGATGCTCGACGAGGTCGCCAGCTTCGTCGCGCAAGTACGCTGACGGCGCGACTTACGCTCGATACCGACGGCGGCCGGCGCGGATCCCGCGCCGAACCGACCTCATTCCCAATCAGGCTCGAGCGAGTATCGCGCGAGGCCGGCGGCAAAGCCGATGCCGTGAGCCGCGTGAAGCACCGGGAAGATCGCGGCGACGACCGGCGCCAGCGCGAGACTGTGGCGGCGCGAGACGCGGATCGCTTCGACGGCGGCGGCGGCCCCGTAGAGGCCGAACGCGAACGGCGCGATGGGCTGGAGCGGCGGGACGATCAGCACGGTGACACCGCCCGCGACCATGAGGAACGGGAGCACGGGGCGGACCTTCGGGAAGGTCCGATGCTTGAGGAGCGTGCGCGCGCGACCCTTCCCGTAGCGGAAGTACTGCTTCGCGAGGCTCCTGAAGGAGTCGCGGGGGAAGTAGTGCACGACGATCTTCTTGCTGAGGAAGACCTTGCCGCCGGCGCGGAGGATCCGCTGGTTCAGCTCCGCATCCTCGTTCGTGATCGCGCCGGCGTCGTAGTTACCGACGGTCTCGAAGACCTTCTTCCGGAACGCGCCGAGGAAGACGGTATCGACGAACCCTTCACTCTCGGCACTGCGATAGCTCGCGCCGCCGACGCCAAGCGGGCTCTCGAGCGCAGCGCAGAGCGCTCGCTGGAACCAGGTCTCGCCGATGGCTCGCTGCGCGCCTCCGACGTTGTCCGCGCCCGTCTCCTCGAGGACGGCGACGCACTGCGAGACGTAGTCCGGCGCGTAACGCGCGTGGACGTCCATCCGGACGATGATGTCGCCCTTCGCAGCCTCGATCATGACGTTCATGCCCGCGGACTGGAGACGGCGCGGGTTGTCGATGACACGGACGCGCCCGGGCCGGCGCTCGGCGATCTCCTCGAGGATCTCGCGCGTGCGGTCGGTGCTCATGCCGTCACCGACCAGCACCTCGATCGATTCGACGGGGTAGTCCTGCGCAAAGACGTCTTCGAGGCACGCCTGGATGTGGTGCTCCTCGTTGAAACAGGGGATGGCGATCGTCACGAGAGGCGTGGTTTCGGCGCCCTTCGGGCGTTTCTCCATCGTGCTGGCGTCCATCACTCTCTCCTCACTCGGACGTCGACGCGCGTCGACGGCATATCGTCGGGCAATCTTTGGGTCAGGACTGATCGGGCTTGGGGGGCAGGCTCATCGTCCGCGCACGCGGTATCACCGCGATGACGGGAAGCACATCGAGCTTCTCGATGTCGACGCGCTCGTAGATCCGGTCGTCGAGCATCGACGAGGCTGCCATCGAGGCGATCGAGAGCAGGACGCACGCCGCGAGCAGCGCCGCGAGCAGCGTCGAGCGCGGCTTCGAGGACGGCCGGACCGGGAGGTACGCCGGGTCGAGGATCGACACCTGGACGTTCCGGTCGTTCATGACCGAGCTCGCCGTCATCGAGGCGCGGAACACGCGCTCCTCGAGCTTCTGCTGGCGATCGCGGAGGTCGTTCACCTCGCGCTGGAGACGAGCGAACTCGAGCTCGAGCGCCACATTGCTGTTCGGCGCGACAACGGCCGCAGCACTCGCGCCGGCGTCGCCGCTCACCTTCGCGAGCTGCGCGCGGCGGTTGGCGATCTGCGCCTGGAGCTCGGTGAGCTCCTTGCGAAGCGCGGCCTCGTCCGTGGCATTCTTCGACGGCGGCGGCTCCTCTTCCTTAGGATGCCGCTGGTTCCACGCAACTCGCGCCGCTTCCACGGCGGCGGCCTGGGTCTGCTCCGCCGCCTTCAGGCGATTCTTCGCGGCGATGACGTCGGGATGTTTCTCCGTGTAGCGGTTCATCTTGTCGGCGAGGTCCGCGCGAGCGGCGACGAGCTCCGCGCTGTCCGGCGGCGGCTGGAACGTCGGCTTCGGCGTCGGCGACACCGGCTGGCCTTGCGCGGCCTTGAGCTCACGATCGATGCGCGCGGCCTTCGCCTCGAGGGACGCGAGCACCAGATCGACGTTTGGCGCGCTCACCGTGGTCGCGCCGCCCGGCGTCGCCGGCGCCAGCTGCGGGGCGATGCCCTGGAGGCGTGGCGTGAACTCGGGATGGGCGGCGACGAACTGCGCGAGCTCGGCCTCCTTCTTCTTCAGCTCAGCTTGATTGCGCGCGCTCTCGCTGTGCAAGAACTCCTCGAGCGTCTTCGCCGAGTCCGTACGGCGGTTCTCGGCTTCTTTGACGATGCAGTCAGCGAGCCGCCGCGTGACTTCTTGCGCCTGCTCCGGAGACGAGCCGACGAACGAGATCTCGAACGTGTCTCCGTCGCGTGCGCGGAACGTGATGTGCTTCCGCATCTCCTCGACTGCGCCGATCGCTTCGCCGCGAATGATCTTGTCTTGATAGAGATGCAGGTCGTTGATGATCGGCTCGAGGCTCTGGCGCGCCAGGAGCAGCTCACGGAGCCGCGCGCCGACGCGCCGGGCGCCGCCGCTACCGCCCTCCTCGCCCTGGAGATCCGAACGGATCGTCTCGTGATAGAGGATGAGCGTCTCGGATCTGTAGTCGCGCGGCCGCGTGAAGACGATCGGTACGACGATGAGGACGCCGACGACGAAGACGATGAGCCCTCGCTTCCAGAAGGACAGCGTCCTTCGGACCAGCGCCAGCACGCGATCGACCTGTTCACGAGGAGTCGGCTGTCCCATCATACGACCCGGCGGAGCATAACACGCAGGCTGGAGAGCCCTTCCTCGATGGGCATGTCCTCGATGGGGATGAGCACATGAGTCCCTACGACGCCGCGAGCGCCCCGAAGCCGTCAAGCGGCTTCGCACGCATCGTCGCCGGCGGCTGGATCGAGAACATGCCGAGGATCATGGGCGCGACCTGCTCGAGCGGGACCTTGTCCGAGTGCACGCGATGGCGGAGATCAGGCGTGCGGACCCACAGGATGCCGTCCGGGTGGTGCATACCGCTCTTGATGCCCTCGATCCGGTAGAGCAGGTCGAAGAAGCCCGTCGTGGCCTTCGTGACCGTACTCTCGATGCGGACGGACGGATCGAGCGTGTTGTAGATCTTGCAGCCGCAGAAGAGATCTGAGCCCTTCGGCTCGACGTTCAGCACCTGCGTTCCGTTCGCGGAGAGCGCGCGCAGCTTCTCGGCCGCCGCCGTCGCCGTGCGCTCGTCGGCGAACGTGACGTGGAAGTAGTGCGTCATGACCGGAGCAACGGTGAAGTCTCCTTCGACGCCCGCCCAGCGGATGAGCTTCTCGAAGTCCTTCGGCCGATACGCCACCTTCCCGCCCTGGTCCTCGAAGAGCAAGTAGGGTTGCTGCGAGAGCGCGGTGAGGAAGACGAGCGTCGTGTCCCGCCCCGCAAGCTTGAGGAGCTCCCCGACGAGGGCGTCCATCGACCGATAGCCGTATTCGATGGCGTCCTTGTACTGCGCTTGCTCCTCGGCCGTCGGCGCGACCTTGAAGAGGTGGGGGGCCATGTTCCGCCAGTGCATGTGCTGGAAGTGGGCCGTGCTGTTCGAGAAGTACGTGGCGAAATGCGGACGCTCCTTCTGCCAGTAGTGACGGAACACGTCGAGCTGAAGCCGATCGAGGATCGTCGCGCGCTGCCAGCGTGTCTTGCCCTTGGTGCGCTTCTCGCTCGCGAGCTGCTTGGCGATGGCGAGCGCGGTGCTCCGAGAGAGGCCGTGCCGCACCATGAAGTGGACGAAGCGCGCGTACTCCTTCGCTCCGAGCGGGACACGGTCGCGCGTGTGCTCCTGGACATTGCGCTGGATGAACTCGAAGAACGGCCGTAGCTCGGCGGGCTGCGGCTCGACGTGCGTCGACCACGGATCGGGGAGGATCGCGCCCTTGTAACCGGGCGAGACGCGCGGGTTCATGCTCCCGCAGACCCACGTGCGCAGCCCCGCGTCCGAGAGGACGTCCCAGAGCGCCGGCTGCGTGACGTGGTGGCCCTCGTCGAGGTTGAGCTGCTTGTGGTCCTCGTAGTTGATGCCGTTGTGGACGGTGATCCACTGGATCCACGGCTCGAGGTAAGGCGCGCGCTCCTTGGCCTCGGTGACGTAGACGTTCGCCTCGTCATGGAAGCGACGGAAGTTCGGGAGGACCCCACGGGCCATGAACTGCTGCATCAGCGAGGGTGAGAGCTCGTTGAATTCGATGAGGATGACCGAGGGGGCAGGCATGAGATGCACGAGGCTAGCTCCGCGAGACCTGATCGCAAGGCTTGCGGTTGTCATCCGGATGCGCGACTGAAGTCCCGCCCCGCCAACACAGGGCTCTTTTGGGGCCCCGCGGCCTGCAACCCCACGGAATGGGCCGGCCGAGCCCGATCGACGGGGCCCGCGCGTCGACCCGCCTCGAAGCGGGGACGCGGAGATTGGCTTCTACCTCCGCCGAGCGCGGCCGGGTATGGGGCGGCTCGCCACCGAGATGCTATCGTCGTTCCCGCTCGCCATGCGCCTTTCGTCCTTTGCTCTTGCGTTCGGTGTCTTCGTCGCCTCTGCGCCCCTCCTCGCCGCGTGCGCGTCTGCCGGGCCCAGGTACGACTACGCCAAGGAGCCGGATCCGCGCGGCCAGGAATTCCAGGTCGGGCCGCTCGATCAGCTCAATGTCGTCGTCTGGAAGAACCGGGATATGTCCGCCGAAGTGACGGTCCGCCCGGACGGGATCATCACGCTGCCGCTCATCGGGGACGTGAAGGCCGCAGACCGGACGCCGTCGGAGCTCCAGAAGGACATCGCCAAGCGCCTCTCGGACTACCTCCGCGAGGAAGAGCTTGCCGTCTCGGTCGGCGTGAGCGCGGTCAACAGCTACCACTTCACCGTGATGGGCGCGGTCGAGCGCGCCGGCTACTACACGTCGCGCACGTACGTCACCGCGGTCGAGGCGGTCGCGATCGCTGGCGGGCCGACGCGCTTCGCCGGCAACGAGATCACGATCGTCCGTGGCAACCCGCCGCGGAAGATCCCGATTGACCTCCGCCGTGCGACGTCGAGCGAGCACGCGAACGAGAACATCGTCGTCCTCCGCGGGGACGTGATCGTCGTCCCGTGACCGTCATCACGTGATCGCGGTCGTCAGTTCCGCGGGGTGACCGGCATGGTCATCGCCCCCTCCGGCGGCGCGGCTGGAGCGAAACCGACTTCCCGACCGCGCGATGAGCGATGAGCAAGCGGGCTGGCGTTGAAGACCCCCCGCCAAACGGCTGACAGCGCTATGGTGGACTCGTGCGCCCCCACGTAGCGGTCGTCAAGCGCGCGATCGACGTCCTAGGCTCGGTCGCGGGCATAGCCCTGACCTTGCCCCTTTACATTCCGATCGCCGCGGCTGTTAAGCTCGATTCACCGGGCCCGGTCTTCTTCGTCCAGCGACGCGCCGGACGGCTGATCGAGGAGCCCGGCCAGCTCCCACGCTGGGAGCCCTTCGACATGGTGAAGTTCCGGACCATGCGCGCCGACGCCGAGAAAGGCACCGGGGCGGTCATCGCCGCAAAGGGCGATCCTCGCATCACGAAGGTCGGCAAGTTCCTCCGGGCGACGCGCCTCGACGAGCTGCCCCAGTTCTGGAATGTCCTCAAAGGGGACATGTCCCTCGTCGGACCTCGCCCCGAACGTCCCGAGATCCTCATCAACCTCGCGATGGCCATCCCTTTCTTCGAGGAGCGCACGCGGGGCATCAAGCCGGGGCTGACGGGGCTCGCGCAGATCTCATTGAGCTACACGGGCGCGCCCGACCCCGACAGCGAGGTGGCGAAGCTCATGGACACGCTGACCAATCCGTTCGACATCCCCGAGGCGGAAGGCGCCCTGGCAGACGACATGCGCATCAAGCTCATGTTCGACCTCGCGTATGCCGCGGCCCTCGAGGACTTCTGGTCGTTTTTGAAGACGGAGCTGAAGATCGTCGTCCAGACGCCGCTCGTCATGCTCCGGTCCAAGGGGACCTGAGCTCGAGCGTCTGAGCTGAGAGCTCAGCGGCGTCGCGGCCCGTTGCCAGGCGCGCGCGGTTCGCTCGGCGGCGACGGGACGGAGGGACGAGGGGCGAGCCGGTCGGGCTGCTCGTCCTCGTCGTCCCCAGGACCTGCGGGTGACGTCCGGTTCCAGCGCGTGCCGCCGACGCCGGCCGGCGGGCGTTCGCGCCCTTCCTGAAGCGCGTCCGTTCCGTCTTCGTCGCGCACGCCGGGCGCATCGCCCCGATCGACCCGTTGGCCGAACTCCGCCGCCTCGCCGATGCCTGCGCGGCCCCGCCCGCGACCATCGACGAGGTCGCGTGGGTGGGACGACAGCCCCACGCCGACGAAGATCGAGTCGCGCAGGAACGACGGAAGCGTCGAGGACCTCATGTCATCCATGATCTGCGCGAGGAAGGTGTAGCGCCCGAACACCTCGATGCGCTCGGTCGGCCGCCAGATGAGCTCGACGTTGGCGTTCGCGGAATGAAAGCTCTGGTCGCCGCGTCCGCTGAGATCGACGAGGGTGCCGCGCAGATAGCCGATCGTCGCCGCCCCGTAGAGCCGGGCCGGTTCGGAGATCGGAGTGAACGCCTGGAAGGCGCCCTGGTGAGCCTGGATGGCCTGCCCCGTCAGCGGGTTCGGCGTCACGCCCGTGGAAGCGGTGACGCTCCAGCCGAGACCGGGCTCGATGTTGTAGAGGAAAGACGCGCGCGCGAACGGCGCGACGACGGTGTCGCTCGAGCCGTTCGCGCTCACGAGCCCGGCGGCACCGCCTGCCACCGTGGTGCTGATGGTTCGGCTCCAGTCGCGACGCCACCGGGGCCCACCGTCGGCAAGGACGAAGTCCTGGTTGCGGAACGGCGGTGCTGCGCGGACGATCGAATACCCGACGGACGCCTCGGGCCCGAAGGCGTCGCGCTCCCAAACGCGCTCGAGACTGGCGCCGAACTGCCCTCCGAACGAATCGATGGGCGGCGCCGGCTCGAGCGCCGTGAAGAACGTGGCCGACGCCCTCTGCCCGACGCGAACAAAGGGAGACAGCTCGTGGGAGAGCGCCTGGCCTACGGTCGACATGACGAGGTCGGTGCCCGTGCCGGTCGGCAGCAGCGCTGTGGGCGACTGCGTCGTGGGCGTCGTGAGCAACAGATTCGTCATCGTCGTCTTCGTGACGAATGCGTTCGTGAGCAGCGTCGTCTGCGGAGAGAGCTCGAACCGCCCGTTGAGGAAGAGCGAGTGTGCGATCTGGCTCGGGTACACCGTGTGGAGTGCCCCGCTGAACTCGTAGCCGACGCTCACCTCGGAGCGCGCGGTCCTCGACGTGAGGACGATGTCCGGAAGGATCCCCAAGTGCCAATTGTTGATTCGCTCGAAGGGCGCCGGCCTCTGCTCCGCGATGAACCCTCCCTGCACCCGCACGCGCTCGACGAGCGTGACCTCTGCGGCCGCCGTCGATGACAGCGTCGTCGCGAGCGCTGCTCCGCAAATGGCGATCGCGCAGGGACGATACATCGTTCGTGGGCTACCCGCCCCCTCCAACGAAGTAAACACCTTCCTGCCGCCGGAGCGCATCGCGCGATCGAGACGCCTCTCAGCCCGATCGAGGCCCCGATCGACGCCGCCGACGCGCGAGCATCGACACGAAGATGACACCACCTGCGAATACGAAGGCTCGGGGGGGCGCCGCGCCCACGCGGCACCCGCAGCCGCCCTCGTCGACCGTCCCCTGCGAGAGCGGGAGCGGGTCCGAGCCCTCCGCGCCTGGTGGGCTCTCGCCGGAAGCCGGCGGGGGAGGCTCGACGGCACCTCCACTGTAGATCTCCTTCGGTATCGGGTTGCCGAGGAACTCCCAGACATACTTCGTCAGTGTCTGATCGCTGCCGTCGAGCGACTTGCCCGTGGCGAAGCCGCGTGCGCCCGGGGCTCCGGGACCGGAATACGAGGCCATCTCCCCCTTGATCCGATCCTCGTTCGGGAACGGCCAGAGCGGCTCGTTGGTCAGCCTGTCCCAGCCCGGCTCGCCGTGGAGCGTTCCGGCCACGCCGATCTTGTACGTGACCTCGGCGCCCGCCTGACCGCCGTCCTTCCCCGCGGTCTTGAGCGGTGACCCGACATCGATGTGCGGGAGCCACCGGAGTCCGCCGCCGTTCAGCGCGTCGATGTCGGTCTTGTCGTTGGAGCCCGGCTTGGCCTCGGTACGGCCTCCGTAGTTCGCGCCGTTTCCCGAGAGCACGTTGAAGTCGGACACCGTGTGATCGGCGATGCCGAGCGACTCGCACTTGGCAAGGATCGAGCTGGTGAGCGAGTTCTGGATCGGTCCGAAGATCGACCAGCCCGTGCCGTGCGCCGCGCCGCCGTTGGGGCCGTTGTACCGCCCGCTGATGCCGCCGATCGTGAGGCGCGTCGCGTCGACGCGCGCAGCGACGCCGGGCCCCTGGTCGCCGTAGTAGCCGCCGGAACACCCCCAGATCACCGTGTCGCTGATGTTGCGGGTGCCGGAGATGCCCCAGTCGAGGTCAGCGGCATAGAACGCCTGCACGTTGAGGATGATGTTGCCGGCGAGCGTCTGGCTCGTGTCGGGCCCGTGATCGTCCTTGTTCTCGTTCCAGAAGCCGCCGTACAGCCTCCCGGCGCAGTGGGCCGTATCGGAGTCGAGGACGATGTCGTTCTGCCAAGCCGTGTGGAGCGAATCGTAGTTGACGAAGCCGGCACACTGGAGCGAGCCGGTCCAGTGGTCGTTGCGGGCGACCGACCGCCTGACGACGACGTGATCGGACTGATAGACGAGGACCTGATACCTCCCGCCTCCGAACGCGTAGCTCTCCTCCACGAGGACGAACGAGGCGTTGGGCCCGATGCCGATGCTTGCGGCATTACCGCTCGCGGGAGCGTGACTCGCTCCGCAGCGCTGGACCTTCACGTGATCGCTGTCGATCACGACGATCGGCGAGTTGTTCTCGTTCGCCTGGTTCATCTTCACGCGGAACCCACGAACGGCGACGTAGCTCTTACGGCTCACGTTGATCCCGAACCGGAAGTCGTTCGGAAATTCCGAACCGTCGATCAGCACCCCCCAGTCGTTCGCAGCCCGAATCGTCGTGTACGCGCCGGCGGTGCCGCTCGGCATGTTCGTGATCGACTCCGCGTACGTACCGTCGCCGACGATCAGCGTGTCGCCGCCGGCGAGCTGTCCGATCCCGTGGCGGATCGTCCTGCAGGGCGAGGCCTGCTTCGTGCAATCGTTGCCGCCGTCATTGCCCGTCGTCGCGACGTACCTGTCGGCGGCGCTCGCGATCGCAGGGGCGCCCCAGACGACAAGCAAGCACGCAAAGGACGAGATCACTCGAGCGGCGAGAAGACTCGCACGGACTCGAGGCTCGGACCTACCGGCAGGACTGGAAGGCAGCATCTGATCGACGGTCATAGCGGGCCGATGGCCGTGCTAGAAGTCATGATTCATGGCAGCGCACAGCACCTCAGGCGCCGACGCTCGCGGCTCGACCGACTTCTCGAACGGTTCCGGCGACGTACTCCGTGGCCGCGACATGCTCTGTTTCAGCCACGACTGGAGCGGTGACCCGCTCTCGAAGACGCATCTGATGCGCCTCCTCGCACGGGACAACCGCATCCTGTGGGTCAACTCGATCGGGTACCGCGCTCCGTCCGCATCGGGTCGCGACCTGAAGCGCGCGATCGAGAAGCTGAAGGCCGCTGCGCAGCCCGTCCGCGAGGTCGAGAAGAACATCTTCGTGCTGAACCCGCTCGCGATCCCGGCGTACGGCGTGAAGGGGATGCAGGCGCTCAACCGTCAGCTCCTGCGCCTGCAGGTACGGGCCGCGATGCGTCGCCTCCGCTTCTCGAGACCGATCAACTGGGTGTTCAACCCGGCGGCCGCGGTCGTCGCCGGCGCCCTCGGCGAAGACGTCCTCATCTACTACTGCGTCGACGAGTACACGGCATTCTCCGGCGTCGCGCAGCAGTCGCTCATCGATCTCGAGCGCGGACTTCTCCGCAAGGCCGACCTGGTGGTCGTATCTGCCGATCGCCTGCTCCAGTCGAAGCAGAAGGAGAACCCGCGCACGCACCTCGTGCGGCACGGCGTGAACTTCGCGCACTTCAAGACGGCGCTCGATCCGGAGACGAAGGTACCGGCAGAGATCGCGAACCTCCCGCGCCCGATCCTCGGCTACTTCGGCCTGATGGCCGACGACTGGTTCGACGTCGACCTGATGGTGCACGTCGCGAAGCGCTTCTCCCAGGGCTCGGTCGTGCTCCTCGGCAAGGTCACGATGGACCTCTCGCGGCTCACGGCGCTGCCAAACGTGCACTTGCTCGGCCGCAAGCCGTACGAAGCTCTCCCCGGTTACTGCAAGGGCTTCGACGTCGGCGTCCTTCCCTTCCCCATCAGCGAAGTGACGCTCAACGCGAACCCGCTCAAGGTGCGCGAATACCTCGCGGCGGGCCTGCCCGTCGTGTCGACGGCGATCCCCGAGGTCGAGGTCCTGAACCTCTGCCGCATCGGCCGGGACGCCGACGGCTTTGCGAACGAGATCGAAGCGGCGCTCGCCGACCCCGGCCCGACCGCGGAGCGGAGCGCATCGATGGCCGGCGAGAGCTGGGACGCGAAGCTCGACGAGATCCGCGGCCACGTCGCCGCGCTGCGCCGCTAAATGACCGAGCATGATTCAAAATCATGCTCGGCCCATTTAGACCTTGTCATCACGGGGCGGCACGCGCCGCCCCGCCCCGGAAAAGCGCGGTTTTCCGGGGTCCCCACCCCACGCGGCGCTCGCTTTGCTCGCTGAATTTTGATCGAGCTTCACGCTCGCCCATCTAGCCTCGACGACGATCGCCGGTGTCACTCACCGGGACCCGAGCGCGCCGGGCGTCGGCGGGTCTTCCTTAGGCCGCGGCTCTCCACGGCCGTGCTTCACGTACTGCATCGTCACCGCGTGCATGCCGGGCGCGATGCCGACGCCCTTGCCGTTCAAGGGGGCCGACGCAGACGGACGGAGGTCGAGCTTCGCGAGGTCGGCGAACATCGGATCGGCGCCACGCAGCGCCCGATCGAGGCCATTGAGCACTGCCATGCGCTTCGGCTCCTTGCCTGCGAAGCCCTCGAAGCCCGACACGTCTTCCGCGATCCAGTTGCCCGAGAGATCCGCGATGCCGGCGACCACCTGATCGCGCGCGCCGAGGAGCACGGTGGGCCTCCGCGGGACGCTCGGCACCTCGGTCGCGATGACGTTGTTACGCATGTCGAGGCGCTGGTCGTTGGTCGAGAGCTCGAACACCGCGGTCGTCTGCCACTCCTCGTGGGAGCCGTTCAGAACGAGCACGGTGTTGTGGAAGAAGTGGAGCGTGCCCTTGCGGTAGGTCTCGAGCAGTCCACTGTCCCCGCCGTAGTGCACCATCGATCCGGAAGCCTGGCCGCCACGGACGAGGATGTTGCCGTAGACCCAGCTCTCGTGGAACGCCGGGTCGGGGAGGTTCCTGTCGCGCGCTTCCTGCGAGTCGACGAGATCGATGAGGTGTGCTCCGTCCTCGATCCAGTTGTACCGGATGACGACCCCGGCGCTCCGCTCCTTGATGTTACCGCCGAGGTAGCCCTCCGGCCCCTTGCGCGGCGGGCCGAAGCGATTGAACTGGTAAACGACGCCGGAGGCCTCGTTGTAGACGTTGTGCTCGAACCAGTTCTTCGGGCTCGCATTGCCGTGGACGTGGTTGCCCTCGATGAGGACGTCCTGCGTGAGCTCGTCGCCGCCTCCCGATCCGATGAACAGGCCGTTGCCGTTCGAGTGGACGTGGCAGCCGCGGATCGTGATGTGACTGCCGCGCTGGACGAAGATGCCTGCAGCGAGCTCCGGCCAAGCCGTGCGCTGGCCGTTCTTGTCGAAGAACGCACGTGTCGGCTCCGCGTTCCTGATCTCGAGGCCCTCGATCACGATATGGGACGGCTGCTCGAGCCACGGGCTCGAGCGCCGGTGCCCGATGAAGACGAGGCCGCGCGGCTGATGCCCGTCGTACGGGTACTCCAGGGACGGCCGCGTCGTCGCCCCGTCGCCGTCGATCACGGGCAGCTCGCCCTTCGGGCCCTTCACTCCGCAGACGCGGATGGGCGCGTCCTTCGTCCCGACGCTGCCCACCATGAACTTCTCTTTGTACGGCTCGGGACGATGGTGAATCCTCACCGTGTCGCCGGCCTCGAGCTTCTCCCAGGGGACGTCGCCGATCGTCGTGTACTTCTGCCCGGGCCCGACCGGATGGTCCCTACCGCTGCCGGGCGCGCAGTCGCCCACGCTCTCGAACGGCGCGTCCGGCGCCGCCGAGCCGCGCGGCACCACGATCTTGGCGCTCGGGCGCCGGCCGCTGCTACCGCAACCGTGGTTGCAAGCAGCGAGCAGCGACGGGACGGCGAGCAAGAGCGCTTGCCGGCCCAGCCCCCGGAGACGCCCGGCACGAGCCCGCGAGGTTGTGGACGGCTGGAGACGACGCGCGTGCATGGCTAGGCGAGCGTAGCGTCGGGTTGGTGGCACGACCACCGGCAAGACCTGCGTGCCATTTTGCATCGCCCATGTCGGCTATCGCCGACGTCGAACAACGACCTGGTCACATCCATGAAGTCACCCCCCTGCCCTGGACGACGTGAGACATCCTCGGTAGGAGAAGCATCATGATGCGAGTCTTCTCGTCGGCGCTCTGGTGTCTGCCTGCGCTCCTTCTCTCGACGGGCGGCTGCGCCGATAAACGGCCGACCGCTGGCACTACGGGTACGAGCTCGGGCAGCGCGGGCTCGCATGTTGGCTCGAACGAGAACGGTGGCTCCAGCGGCACGAGCGGCGGCTCCAGCGGCACGAGCAGCGGCTCCAGCGGCTCCAGCGGCACGAGCGGCGGCTCCAACGGCACGCTCCCGGACGGGGGCGGCGGCTCCAGCGGCACGCTCCCGGACGGGGGCAGCGAGCTCGATGACGAGTTCGAGGGGAACGCGGTCGACAGCGCATGGACCGCGCTCAACCCACAGATGGTGGCGAGCACAGTCAGCGGTGGCGTGCTCCGCATGACGCCGAACCGGAACTGCGTCTGGTTCCACGCCGACGAAGGGCCGGGGCTCATCAAGCTCGTCACCGGAGACTTCAAGGTGACAGCGAACGTCCGCGCGCGACGCGCAAGCAATCCCTCGATGCCGGCCCCCGGCATCTACCAGTTCGCGGGCCTGATCGCGCGCGATCCCGCGGGCAGCACGGCACATGAGAACTATGTGTTCACCGTGATGGGCGAACGCGGCGGCTGGCTGACGAATGAAACGAAGAACACCATTCGTTCGAGCAGCGACGTGCACGGCCCGAACGAGGGCCGTAAGCACGCGGACGCCGAGCTCCGCATCTGCCGCATCGGCCAGGTCTTCCGGCTCTACAACCGGCCTCCCGCGGGTGGCCCGTGGAAGCTGGAGAGCACGTACGACCGAAAGGGCGCTCCCTTGCCGGAGACGCTAGAGGTCGGTCCGATCGCCTACACGTACACCAACTCCCCCGACCTTGTCGGCGAGTTCGACTACGTCCGCTTCGGAACCGTCACGACGGTCGCCGACTGCACGGCCGACTGACGGGCAGCCGGAGCTGACCGGACGGCTTTCGTGTAGGCTCCCCGCCGATGTGGAGCGTCCGCGGCAAGGTCTGTCTCATCACCGGCGCGACCTCCGGAATCGGTCGCGAGACGGCTCTCGGGCTCGCGAGGAACGGCGCTCGCCTCGCGATCGTCGCACGCGACCGTGCGCTCGCAACGAAGCTCGAGGCGGCAGCGCGTCGCGCAGGCAGCCCTGCCGTCGATCTCTTCTTCGCAGATCTCGCGGTCCAGTCGGACGTGCGACGCGTAGCGGGCGAGATCCTCGCGAAGCTCCCCGCGATCGATGTCTTCATCAGCAATGCGGGGATCGTGATGAACGAGCGCGAGCTCACCGTCGACGGCGTCGAGAAGACGTTCGCCGTGAACCACCTCGCGCCGTTCCTGCTCGCGAAGCTCCTCCGCGAGCGCATCGAAGCGGCCGCTCCCTCGCGGATCATCATCGTCGCGTCGCAGGTCGAGGCGCGTGGGGCGATCGACTTCGACGACCTCACCTTCGCGAAGGGCTACACGCCGCTCGGCGCCTACGACCGCTCGAAGCTCGCCAATGTCCTCTTCACGTACGAGCTCGCGCGACGCTTGCACGAGAGAGGCGTCACCGTGAACTGCCTCCATCCGGGAGTGATCGCGACGAATCTCCTCTCCGACTACGAGAGGAAGTCACGCCTCGGTGGAAAGCTCCTTCGACTGACCCATTCAGGGCCGAAGGAGGGCGCGGCGACGACGCTTCGCCTCGCGACCGATCCGAAGCTCATCGACGTCAGCGGTCGCCATTTCAAGCCGACCGGCGAGGCACGCACCTCGCCCGCCTCGTACGATCTTCAGCTCGCGCGCCGGCTCTGGGAGATCAGCGAGCAGCTCGTCGGTGAAGCCGAGGCACCTTTGCATGCGAAAGGTGGCGCTCTCGAATGAGTCCGATCTTCTTCGGCAAGTCCAAACGCGCCCTCTTCGGGATGCATCATTCATCCTCGTCGAGTGCGCGAGACTGACCGCTCCTTCGGTCCTCAGGAGGATCGGCGGAGGCGATCTCGGAAGCGCGAGAAGAGGGACTTCTTCGCTACGGGCTCCTGGGGCTCCACCGCCTTGGGTCGGATGGCCGACGTCGTCTCCGGTGTCTGCGCCGGAAGCTCCGCCGCGATCTGCTCCAGGTTCTGGAAGATCATCGCGCGAGCGCTCATGCGATACCCCGTGGCCTTCTCGACCTGATAGGTCACGTGCGCCGAGAGGAGCGAGTGCCCGCCGAGGTCGAAGAAGTTGTCCTGTCGACCGACGCGCTCGATCTTCAGGACTGACTTCCAGATGTCGGCGACGAGCTGCTCGTTCGCCGTCACCGGCGGCTCGAACGCGCGCCCTGCCCCGCGCTCTTCGCCCGATGGATCCGGGAGCGCGCTCCGATTCACCTTGCCGTTCGCCGTGAGCGGGAGCGCGTCCATCTCGACGAAGACGTGCGGGATCATGTAGTCGGGCAACGCCCCACGGAGATACGTGCGGAGCTCGGTCCCCGTCAGCGACTGCCCCTCTGCATGGACGATGTACGCGACGAGCCGCTTGTCGGCGCCGTCGTCCCAGACGATGACGACCGGCTGCTTGACCGCCGGATGTTTCTCCAGCACCGCCTCGATCTCGCCGAGCTCGATCCGGTATCCGCGGACCTTCACCTGGTTGTCCGCGCGCTCGAGGTACTGGATCCTTCCGTCGTCGCGGAGCCTCACGAGGTCACCCGTGCGGTACATCCGGCCCGGCCGGAACGGGTTGTCGACGAAGCGATCCTGCGTCAGCTCCAGTCTTCCGTGGTAACCGCGCGCGAGGCCGTCGCCCCCGAGGTACAGCTCACCGACAACGCCGGTCGGAACCGGCGCTCGGCGCCCGTCGAGCACGTAACACTGCGTGTTCGCGATCGGCCGGCCGATCGTGATGTCGTCGGGGTCGGTGATCCGCGCGCAGGTCGACCAGATCGTCGTCTCGGTCGGACCGTACATGTTCCAGACCTCCGGGACACGCGCGCACAACTCGCGCGCGAGGCCCGCCGGCCACGCCTCGCCTCCGCAGAGGATCCTCTGCAGCGCCGGCGTCGAGCTCGCGCCCTCCACCGACCAGCCCGCGTCCAGCATCATCCGCCACGTCGCCGGCGTCGCCTGCATCGTGGTCGCTCGGCTCTTGCGCAGCAACTCCAGGAGCTCGTGACCGTCGACCGTCGCGTCACGGCTCGCGATGACGATCGTCCCGCCGCTCGTGAGCGGAAGGAAAACCTCGAGGACCGAGATGTCGAACGAGAGCGTCGTCACCGCGACGAGCTTGTCGTCGGGGCCGAAGCCCGGCTCCCTCCGCATGCTGTCGAGGAAGCTGACGACGCCGCGGTGCTCGAGCTCCACGCCCTTCGGCTTCCCCGTCGAACCCGACGTGTAGATCACGTACGCCAGGTTCTGGCTCGTCGACTCGCACGCCGGCAGGCTGGACGGCTCGCGCTCGATCTCCGGCCAGTCCGCGTCGAGACGCACGAGCGCCGTGCGATCGCTCTTCGGGAGCTGTGACTCGAGCTCCGCCTGGGTCAGGATGAGCGGCGTCGCCGAGTCCTCGATCATGTACGCGATGCGGTCCTCCGGGAACGACGGGTCGAGCGGGAGATATGCGGCTCCCGACTTCAGCGTCCCGAGGAGCGCCACCAGCATCTCGATCGAGCGGTTGACGTGGATGCCGACCATCACGTCCGGACCGGCGCCGCGCGCCTTCAGGTAATGCGCCAGCCGGTTCGAACGTTCGTCGAGCTCACGGTACGTGATCGACGTGTCCTCGTACTCCGCCGCGATCGCGTCGGGTCGCACGGCGCTGACGGCGACGAACCGGTCGTGCAGCCGTTCGTGCTTCGGGTACTCGACCGTCGTCTCGTTCCATTCCTCGAGGAGTCTCTTCCGCTCCGCCGCGTCGAGCAGCGACACGTCGGCGATCGAGCGATCGGGATCGTGCAGCAGCACCGTGAGCAGATGCCGGAACTGCCCCACCATCCGCGTCGCCGTACGGTCGTCGAAGACGTCCGTCGCGTACTCGAAGAAGCACTGCATGCCCGAGCTGACCTCCTGCATCTCCAGCAGGAGGTCGAACTTCGACGTGCCGCTATGCACGTCGACGGCGGCGATCTCGACGCCGTCGAGCACGAACGCCGACTCCGGCGCGCGCTGCATCGCGAACATCACCTGGAAGAGCGGGTTCTCACCCGTGCGGCGGTCGGGGTTGACCGCCTCGACGACGCGCTCGAGCGGGACCTCCTGGCGTGCGAGGGTCGCGATGACGCGCTCGCGCGTCGCGCGGACGTACTCGCGGAACGTCGACGGCCCCGTCACGTCCCCGCGGAAGACGACCGTGTTCGTATAGAAGCCGATGGCGTCGCGTACCTCTTCCCGGTCGCGATTCGCGATCGGCGAGCCGACGAGGACGTCGCCCTGACCGCTGAGCCGCGAGAGGAACACCTGAAACGCCGCGAGCATCGTCATGAACAGCGAAGCTCGCTCTTCGCGCGCGAGCGCCGCGAAGCCCTCGGTCTGCTCCTTGTCGACGTTGAAACGCGCGAGCTTGCCCTTCGAGCTCGAGACCGGCGGACGCGCCCGGTCGAACGGGAGCGCCAGTGGCGACAGCTCTCCGCCAAGGGTGGTCTTCCAGAACTCGAGCTCGCTGTCGTGGACTCCGCTCGCCACGACCTCGTGCTGCCAGGCTGCGTAGTCGACGTACTGAATCGACGGCGCCCGGAGCGGCGACGGCTTGCCCGCGACGAACGCAGCGTACAGCGCCGAGAGCTCCTGGAAGTACAGCGCGAGCGACCACCCGTCACAGACGATGTGGTGCACGTTGAACCAGAGGACGACGTCGTCGGGCGCGAGCTGGTAGACGCTCGCGCGAACGAGCGGCCCGGTCGCGAGATCGAAGCCCTCCCTCGACGCCGCGTCGGCACGCGCGAACGCCTCCTCGGCGGGTGAGCCGGACATGTCCACGCGCTCGAGCTGGAAGGAGGATCGGTCGTCGATGCGCTGGACCGGCCTGCCGCCGACGTTCTCGAAACGCGTCCGCAGCGACTCGTGGCGCTTCACGATCTCGCCGAGCGCGCGCTCGAGGACGTCGAGATCGACGTTGCCACGCAGACGGAAAGCCTGCGGGATGTTGTAGACGGCTCGTCCCGAGTCGATTTGGTCGAGGAACCAGAGCCGCTGCTGCATGAGCGACGCCGGGAGCGCCTCGTTTCCGCCCACGTCGACGTGGAGCGATCGATCGGTGCGGCGGAGCGCCGGCCCCTCGTTCCGGCCGCTCTCACGTGCGGCCTCGATCTCGCCGGCGATGCCCGCGATCGTCCGCTTCTCGAAGAGGCTGCGCAGCGAGATCTCGACGTTCAAACGCTTTCGGACGCGCGAGAGGACCTGGGTGAGGAGCAGCGAGTGCCCCCCGAGATCGAAGAAGTCGTCGTGGATGCCGACGCCGTCGACGCCGAGAATCTCCTCCCACACGGCGGCGATTGCACGCGTGAGGTCGGTCTCGGGCGCGACGAAGGCCGTCGCGAGGTTCGGGCGAGTGACCTTCACCGCCGCGACCGGCGCCACCTCGTCCGCCGCCTCGGGCTTCGCCGGGCGCGTCGACTCGATGAGCGCGAGGAGGTCCTGCGACGAGACGACGACCTGCGGCGCGAGCGGCCCGGCCAGGATCCGCTCGAGGGCCTGCATGCCCTCCTCCGGCAGGATCCCCTGCTCGAGGCCGAGCTCGAGGATCGGGTTGCCGACCTTCGACCGCTCAGGCGCGCGGGCCTCGCTCGCCGCGCGATCGGACTTCGCCTCGATCGATCCCTTCGTCGACGCGGCGGCGAGCTCCGTCATCACGGCGCGGTCTTCGACCCGGCGCATGACGAAGTCGTCGATCTCGGCGATCACGTTGCCCGCCTCGTCGGCGATCCGAACCGCGTAGGTCGCGAGGTCGCTCGTCGCCGACGTACAGCGCACGTGGCTCCGCACCTTCGGCGGCATCTTCCCGAACACACGAACTCGACCGTACGAGAGCGGGACGAAGAACACCGTCTTCGGATCGAAGCCGGGCACGAGCGCCTGCGCGCCCGCGGTCGCGAAGTCGAGCAGCGCGGGATGCAGCGCGTAAGACTCGCAGTCCGATACGTGCTCTGCCGGCAGCTCGAGCGAGACGAGCGCCTCGCCCTCGCCGTACGCCACCGAGCGGCGGTTGTTCCAACGCGGGCCGAAGTCGAGATGGGCGTCGGCGGCCGAGTCGAACGTCTCGACGCGCGGGCACCTCCCAGCGATATCGGCGATCGCGATCGGGGCGGTCTTGCCGGCGCTCTCCCACCGAAGTCGTCCGATGGCGTGGACCGTGCCATCGGCGCCCGCGACCTTGCCCTCCCATCCGTCGCCCTGCCTTTCGAGCGTGACGGTGAGCTCTCGCGACTCGCCGTCCTTCACCACGAACGGAGCGAGGAAGGCAATCTCCGAGAGCACCGGCACCTTACCCGGCTCGGGCTTCTCCGCGAGGGCCGCCCGCAAGAGCTCGACGTACCCGGTGCCCGGAATGAGCGCGGTGCCGCCCTTGATCCGGTGCTCGCCGACGACCCAGTGCGTATCGGTCGCGAACGTGCTCGCGTAGACGCGCTGCTCAGCGGTGTCGCGCACGCAGCGGTCGAGGAGTGGGTGGACCGCCGGACGCTCGGCGGCGCCCGCACGACCGAGGCCGAGCGACCGGGCGAGCTCGGCCGCCATACCGACGCGCTGCCATGCGTTCCAGTTCACGGCCACGCAGAGCGTGCCGTCGCGTGCAGTCCGCGCGTGGGCGAATGCGTCGAGGAACGCGTTCGCGCCGGCGTAGTCGATCTGCCCGGCGAGGCCGGTGATCGAGCTGACCGACGAGAAGAGGACGAAGAAGTCGAGCCGGGAGCCGGCGAGCGCCTCATCGAGGACGAGCGTGCCGAGGGCCTTCGGTGTGAGGACACGCTCGGCTTGCTCGCGCGTCTTCATCTGGAGAATTCCGTCGTCGAGGACGCCCGCCGTGTGGAACACGCCGTTGAGCGTCCCAAAGCGCTTGCGCGCCTCGGCGACGACCCGGCGCATGTCGGCCGGGCTCGATACGTCGCCCGCCGCGACGAGGACCGACGCTCCGAGCGCCTCGAGCTCGCGCACTGCCTCTGCGCGCGGGTCGGCCTTTCGACCGACCAGGACGAGCTTCGCCTTGTGAGCGGTCGCGAGGTGGCGCGCGAGCACGAGACCGAGGCCGCCGAGGCCGCCGGTGACGAGGTACACCCCGCCTTCACGCACGCGCGAGGTCGCGCGCGCGCTTGCTTTCGGTGGATCGGAGAGCTGCTGCGCCCGCGGGAGCGAAGTCGCCTCGAACGTCTGCACGAAGCGGTCGTGACCGCGATACGCGATGACATGCTCGAGCCACGCGTCGGTCCGCTTCGCTTCGGTCTCTGCGATGAGGCGGAAGGCGAGCTCGGCCTCGTGCCACGTCCCGACGGCGGGGACGGTGAGGTCGACGCTGGTGCAGGTGACCGACGGGATCTCCTGCATCATGACCTTGCACGGCCCGAGCACGGTCGCCCGCTCCGGATGGGCGACCGCCTCGCCGGCGACCTGCGCTGTCCCGCTCGACGCGACGACGAGCGCGATCGGCGTCGCTGTGCCGCTCTTTCCGATCGCTTGCGCGAGCGCGAGCAGCGAATGGAAGCCGAGCGACTGCGCCTGTTCGTAGCGCGCCTCGAGATTGTTCGCCTTGGGCAGCTCGCCCGCGGTCCACAGGTGGAGGATCCGGCGCGGGACGAAGCTTCGCTTCTCGAGCCCCGAGAGCAGCGCGTCGTAGTCCTCGGGGACGTCGGCGCGGATCGTCGCATCGCGCTCGGAGATCGAGAGCTTCGTGCCAGGAGTCACGCGGACGACTTTGCGTCCTGCCGCGCGGAGCTGTTCGACGACGTTGTTGCCGAGCCGCGCAGAGTCGCCGCTCTCGCCGGCGAAGACGAGCCACCCCTCCTTGCCGTCCCCCGCCACGTCGGGCTCGCCGACGTGCTGCCGCTTCCACGACGGCAGGTAGAACCAGTCGGCAACGTCGTTCTTCTTGCGCAGGCTCCGCGAGGACGCCTGTGTCACCGTCGTCCCCGGCTCGATCCAGTACCGTTGGTGCTCGAACGGGTAGGTGGGGAGCGAGATGCGGCACGCTCCACGCCCCTCGTAGAACGCGTTCCAGTCGATCGTGACGCCCGACATCCAGAGGCGCCCGACGACGTCGAGCATGAACCCGACGTCGGAGACCTTCTCGGTCGGATGGCGGAGGACGCTGTGGACGACGCGCGCCCGGCCTGCTGCCGGATGCGCCTTGACGAGGCTCGTCAGCGTCCGCCCCGGCGCGAGCTCGAGCATCACCATGTCGGGATCGGCGAGCGCGACGTCGAGGTTCTTCGAGAACTGGACGGTGCTCCGGAGATGCCGCACCCAGTACATCGGGTCGGTCGCCTCGGCCTCCGTGATCCACGTTCCGGAGACGTTGGAGAGGAATGGGAGCTTCGGCGGCGAGAGCGCGATCTTCCGCGTGAGCTGCGCAAAGCTCTCGAGGATCGGCTCGAGCATCCGCGAGTGAGCCGCCACGTGGATCCGGATCCGACGGAAGTCGACGTCACGCGAGGAGAGCGCCTTTTCGAGCGCCTCGATGGCAAGAGCAGGACCGGCAGCGACCGTGATCGTCGGTCCGTTCACGACGGCGACGTCGAGCTCCGATCCGAGCAGCGGCTCGAGCTCTTCACGCGGGAGCGCGACGCTGATCATCGCGCCGGGCTCGACCTTCTCGAAGAGTTGCCCGCGGAGGAGCACCATGCGCAGACCGTCTTCGACGCTGAACACGCCGGCGAGGCATGCGGCGACGTATTCGCCCATGCTGTGCCCGAGCATCGCCGTCGGCGTGACGCCCCACGCCATGAATTGCTTGGCGAGCGCGTATTCCGTCATGAAGAGCGACGGCAGGGCCCGCGAGCCGTGCTGGAGCGCCTCGCTCGCAGCGTCCTCCTCCTCCGGTGACGGAAAGAGGAGCGGCTTCAGGTCCTCCTTCGTCATCGAGCGCAGGAGCCCGAGGCAGTGGTCGATCTCGGTCCGGAACGTCGGCTCGGTCTCGTAGAGCTCACGCGCCATGTTGGCGTATTGCGCTCCCCCACCCGGGAACAGGAACGTGACTGCACGCCGATCCTTCGCCTGCTGGGTGAGCACGCGCGCCGGATCGCGCGCGAGCAGCGCGTTGGCCACGTCGGCCGCATCCTTGCCGACGACGATACGGCGATGTGCGAAGTCGCGCCGTCCGAGGCCGAGCGTGTAGGCCGCGTCGGCGAGCGAAACCTCCGGGTGGGTGAGGAGATGGGTCGCCAGCCGTTCGCCTGCGCGATCGACCGCGGCGGCGCTGCGCGCGCTCAGCGTGACGAGCTCCTGGCGGCGTGCGGTCCCCTTCGGGCGCTCCTGCTCCGGAGCCTCCTCGAGGACGACGAAGGCGTTGGTGCCGCCGACGCCGAGCGAGTTGACGCCGGCGCGGCGCGGATGGTTCGACGTCTTCCACGGCGCGAGCTTCGCGCTGACGAAGAAGGGCGTGGTCTCGATCTCGAGCTGCGGGTTCGGCTTCTCGAAATGGAGCGTCGGCGGCAGCTGCTTCGCCTTCAACGCATTGACGACCTTGATCAGGCTGGCGACTCCGGCCGCCGTGTCGGTGTGGCCGATGTTGGTCTTGACCGATCCGATCCCGCAGAACCCGACGTCGTCCGTGTGCTCGCGGTACGCCTGCGTGAGCGCGGCGACCTCGATCGGATCGCCGACCGGCGTCCCCGTGCCGTGGCACTCGACGTAGGTGATCGTCCTCGGGTCGCAGCCGGACAGCGCGATCGCCTCGCCGATGCACGAGGCCTGTCCCTCCACGCTCGGCGCGAGATAGCCGACCTTGCTTGCGCCGTCGTTGTTGATCGCCGAGCCGCGGATGATGGCGTGGATGATGTCGCCGTCGGCGACCGCATCCTCGTAGCGCCGGAGCGCGACGACGCCGAGCCCGCTCCCGAAGACCGTCCCCTTCGACGCTGCGTCGAACGCGCGGCAATGCCCATCCGGCGAGAGGATCTCACCTTCCTCGTAGATGTAGCCGCGCCGATGCGGCATCTCGAACGTGACGCCTCCCGCGAGCGCGAGGTCGCACTCGCGCGAGAGGAGGCTCTGACACGCCATGTGGATCGCTACGAGCGACGTCGAGCACGCCGTCTGGACGTTGACGCTCGGGCCGGTGAGCTTCAGGCAATACGAGATACGAGTCGACAAGAAGTCCTTGTCGTTCCCCGTGTGACGCAAGAGGAAGAACCCGACCGAGTCGACGAGCGCCGGGTTCGTCAGGAGGTTGTAGGGCAGATACGCGTTGTGCCCCGAGCCGGCGAACACGCCGATCGATCCTTTGAACCGGTCCGGATCGACCGCGGCGTCCTCGAGCGCCTCCCACGCGCACTCGAGCATGTGCCGGTGCTGCGGATCCATGATCGAAGCGTCACGTGGCGAGAAGCCGAAGAAGCCCGCGTCGAACTCGTCCATCGCCTCGAGCGGCGCCCCCGACTTGACGTAGTGGGGATGCATCAGCTTGGCCGGATCCTCGCCGGCCGCCTCGAGCTCCCCATCGGTGTAGGCGGTCAAGCACTCGACACCGTCACGGATGTTGCGCCAGAAGCTCTCGACGTCGGCGGCGCGGGGAAAGCGCCCAGACATCCCCACAATCGCGATGGTGGTTGCGGGATCGAACGGCGTGTCGCTCATCGGTCGTATCTCTTCTTGCTCTTCGAGTGACGTCGGTCTGGCGCTCGGCCGGCTCAGCGGCGCTGGGGTCGGCGGTCACGCGCCTCGTTCCGCCGCGCCATCGCCGCCCTTCGCGCATCCGCGCGGTCCTTGCTCTTCTCCATGGTCTTCGACGTTCCGTCGCCGCCGAGGAACTCGGCGAGCGAACGGATCGTCGGGAACCGGAACAGATCGGTGAGCGCCAGCGGGCGCGACAGCACGTCCTTGAGCCGGCGCTGCAGCTGCACCGTGAGGAGCGAGTGTCCTCCGAGATCGAAGAAGTTGTCGTCGAGACCGACGCGGTCGACCGAGAGCAGCTCGGTCCACACGGCGGCGATCTGTGTCTCGATCCCTTCGGCCGGTGGGGCGTAGGCGGCCGCGGTCCGAGCCGCGGCCTTGTCCGGCGCCGGGAGCGCCTTCCGATCGACCTTGCCGTTCGGCGTCAGCGGGAACTTCGGCAGGACGACGAAGGCGGACGGCACCATGTAGTCGGGCAGCTCGGCCCGAACGCTCGCCTTGAGCACATCGACATCGATCGACTGGCCGGTCTCGGCGATGAGGTACGCGACGAGGCGCTTGTCACCCGGCGCGTCCTCGCGTGCCGCGACGACGACGTCGCGAACGCCGGCCTCCTTGCGGAGCTGCGCCTCGATCTCACCGAGCTCGATCCGGTAGCCGCGGATCTTCACCTGGAAGTCCATGCGGCCGAGGAAGTCGAGTGTCCCGTCCGGGCGGCGGCGCACCAGGTCGCCGGTTCGATAGAGACGGCCGCCCTGGCGGAACGGGTCGTCGACGAACCGCTCGGCCGTGAGCTCCGCGCGCTCGAAATAGCCTCGCGTGACTCCCTCACCGCCGATGTAGAGCTCTCCCGCCATCCCGAGCGGCACGAGCTCCCGCCGGCGGTCGAGGACGTAGAGCTGCGTGTTCGCGATCGGCTCGCCGAGCGAGACCGCGGAGCCGTCCCCCGCGACACGCGCCGTCGACGACCAGATCGTCGTCTCGGTCGGGCCGTACATGTTGAGGATGTCGGCGGACGTCGCTGCCCGAAGCTCCGCCGCGAGCGCGGCGGGGAGAGCTTCACCGCCGACCATGACCTTCGAGAGGGCGCGGAGCGCGGCCCGCGACTCTTCATCCGCGAGGATCATGCTCATCTGAGACGGCGTGCACTGCAGATGCGTCACCCCGTGGCGCTTCACCTGGGCGGCAAGCGTGTAGTCGGTGCCGGCGTCCACCGGGGTGGTGGCGAGCGTCTTCAGCTCGTTCAGGTACTCGAGGTGCTCGAGCACCTTCGCCGACGGCACGCCGTAGTCGAGGAGGCAGCCGATGTCGTCGACGCCGATCCCCTTCAGGCGATCGATGATCTTCAGGCACGACGCCGGCGTCCCGAAGAGACCGCTCGTCTCGTAGTAGCGGTTGAACGCGTGCTCGAGGACGGCGTCGAGCTCCTCGGGGCTGAGCTCCTGCTCGTCGAAGATCTGCGCCGGCGTCTTCCCCGACTTGTCGGCCTTCTCCTTGAACGTGGGGAACGTCCACGCCGCCGCCTTGATCAGATCGACGGAGCTCTTGAGGTATGCCTTCATCGGCTCACGCACGAGCCGGCGCACCTCGTCGGCATCCGGACCGACGAAGGTGTGGAGCATGACCGTCACCTGTCCCGGCCCCTCGTGCCCGGCGGCCTTGCGCGCCTCGCGGTAGACGCGGATCTTCTCGCCCACCTCATCGATCGTCTGGCCGAGCAAGTGGGTCAGGAGGTTCGCGCCGATCTCGCCCGCGGCGCGGAAGGTCTCGGGGTTGCCCGCGGCGGTGAGCCAGAACGGGAGCTCCTTCTGGATCGGGCGGGGGAGCGTTCGAACCTCGATCTCCTTGCCGATCGGCGACGTCACCTTCAGCGTCTCGCCGCGCCACAGCTTCCGGACGATCTCGAGATCGTCGAGCATCGCCTGCTTCCGGTCCTTGAAGCGCTCCGGCTTGTAGATCACGAAGTCGTTCGGCTGCCATCCCGACGCGAACGAGATGCCGACGCGGCCACCGGACAGGTTGTCGACGAGCGCCCACTCCTCCGCGACGCGGATCGGATGGTGGAGCGGCATGACGACGGACGCGGCGCGGAGGTGAATGTTCTTCGTGATCGTCGCCAGCGCGGCGGCGGCGACGGACGGGTTCGGGTAGAGCCCGCCGAAGGCATGGAAGTGACGCTCGGGCGTCCACACGGCGGAGAACCCGTTCTCGTCGGCGAAGCGCGCGCCTTCGAGCAGGAGCTTGTACTTGTCGCTCGCCTTGTTCTCGCCTTCGTCGCTCGCGAAGTACATGAGCGACATCGTGATCGGCAGCGCCTGGTTCGGAAGGTGAGCGCGCGCGAGCGCGGCATCGTCCGCCTTGTCCGAGTGGACGACGACCTTGAAACCGCGCGTGAGCGTCCAGAACAGCTCGAGGACCGAGATGTCGAACGAGAGGCTCGTCACGGCGAGCCAGGCCCCGGGCTCCTTGTGCTCGAGACGCTCGTCCATCCCGGCGAAGAAGTTGACGACGTTCCGGTGCTCGACCATCACGCCCTTCGGCTTGCCGGTGGAGCCCGACGTATAGATCACGTACGCGAGGTTGCTCGACGCGACCTTCGTCTCTGGCTTCGTCTTCGGAGCATCGGAGACTTCGCTCACGAAGATCGTCTCGCCGGTGTGAGCCGGGAAGCGGCCCGCAAGCTCGCGCTGCGTGACGAGCACTCTTGCGCCCGAGTCTTCGAGCATGAGCGCTAGGCGATCGCGCGGGTACGTCGGGTCGAGCGGGACGTAGGCGCCGCCCGCCTTCATCACGCCGAGCGTGGCGACGAGCATCTCGGCGCTCCGCTCGACCGACACCGCGACGAGAGAGTCCGGGCCGACGCCGAGCGCGACGAGACGATGCGCGAGCTGGTTCGCGCGCGCGTCGAGCTCGGCGTACGAGAGGGCCTGCTCGAGGTAGCAGACGGCTGGCGCATTCGGTGTGCGGGCTGCCTGCTCTTCGAAGAGCTGGTGAACGCAGACGTCGCGCCGGAAGTCGACAGCGGTGGCGTTGAAGTCGCCGACGATCCGCTTCTGCTCGTCCTCGGAGAGGAGCGGCTGCGCGCCAATCGGCGTCGTGCCGCTGCCAGCGGCGCCGGCGAGGAAGATCCCGAACTGTCGCTGCATCGACGCGATCGTCGCGCTCCCGAGGACGCGCGAGTCGGCGCACCACACCATCTCGCCGTTCTGTCCGAGCGCGATGGCGAGCGTGGCGTTCGCCGGCGGCGTGTAGTCGGCGACCGAAGCCGCGACCTCGATCGTGACCTGACCGAGCGCGCTGGTGATCGCCTGGGCATTCGCGGCGAGCTGCGGATGGCGGGCGATCGTGTCACGCGGATACGTCCCACGTGTCCGCACGCGCTCGAGCTCGGCGCCCACGGACGCCACGAGAGCGTCGAAGCCTGCCTCCATCGCGACGTTCGCGCGGAACGGGACGTGGTGGGCGAACCAGCGCGGAGCGTCCACGATGCGCTCGCGCAGCGCCGGATCGCCGAAGGCGACATCGAACTGCTCGGCGTCGCACACGCGAGCGAGGTAGGCGAGCACGGCAGCAACGATGGCGTCGCTCCCGAGCGACCTCGCGGCGTCGGGGATCACGAACGACGAGCGCGTGCTGCCCGAGTCGAGGAGCGCCGGATCGACGAGCGGGAGCTCGAGCGGGACGAGCGCTGCGAGCCGCTTGGTCCAGAACGACTCGTACCGGCAGAGATCCTCGTGAAGCGCAGTGAGCCGCGTCGACTCGTCGTCCGAGATCCGCGGCAAGGTCGAGCCGACACGAAGGCCGTGCCGGGCCGCCCACTCGACGATCGCGACAGGGCTGCCGGAGAGGCACGTGAGCTCACGAACGGCGAGCGCGCCTTCGCCGCAGGCGACGACGAGCTCGTCGTCGAGCGTCAAGATCGTCCCGGGAGCACCGCTGCCGTCGACGCGGGCGGCGCTCTTCACCGCAACGAGCTCGTCGCCCGCGAGGATCTTCGCGAGCGTGAGCGGATTCTCGACGGGGCCGAAGTCGAGCGCACGCACGACCGCCTCGAGCGCGGTGGCGTCGCGATCCCAGCGCAGCGTACCGGCAGACTCAGGACGCTTGTGGCGTGCGAAGTAGTGCTTTTCCGCCGGCGGTTGCGGACGCGGCTCGGCGCGGCCCGACGTGAGCGCATCGGCGAGCGGGCCAAAGCTCTCGATCGCTGCTTCGTAGCAGCGCGTGTTGAGCGTGTAGCTCGTCTCCTCCGCCCCCAGCTCGAACGTCGTCTGGTGATAAATGGCGCCTGCGTCGACGTCCTCCGTCATCGCGTGCCACGTGATCCCGTGGCTCTCCTCACGATTGAAGAGGGCCCATGCCGTCGCGTACAGGCCGGCGTACCGCGGGAGCGGGCCGTCGTGGAAGTTGATCGCGCCCTTGCGCGCCTTCGCGATGACGTCGCCCGGGATCATCGTGAGGTTGGTGATGCTGAAGAAGTAGTCGAACGGCTCGGTCAGCCGTGCCGCGAGATCCTTCCCCGGCGCGACGACGGGAAGGCCCCGCTCCTCTGCCCAGCTCACGAGCTGCGGCGTCGCCGTGATGACACCACGAACGACGTGGCCTCGATCGAGCCAAGCCTCCGCGCAGTGGATCAGGAGCGACTCGCTACCAGCGAGATAACACGAGGACACTTGTTCGCGCATGTTTCGCCTGCCGTGGGATGGGAAAGGGACCCGCAGGGTAACGACCTCTCAGCCGGCCGGAAAGGGCTGCGATCTCACCAAATGGGTGACAACTTGGGGCTCGCGCCCCCCCTGCAGTGGTGTCGTCAGCGCTCCGCCACGGGCGGGATCTGGACGCTCGTCACGAGGATCTGCTCGGCCGAGAGCTCGCTGAACTTGCCGGAGACCACCGTCCCCGCGAGGAAGCCGCCCACGTCGCGAAGGAACACGCCTCGAAAGGCCCCTCGAAGCGAGGGACTGCGCTCGAGCTTCGTGATCTCGATTCGGGCATCGGCGAAGTCCATGAACTCGTTGGTGCGCGGATATTGCGCCTTGTAGAGCGACTCCTTCGCCGAAAAGACGATCATTGCGAGCTGCTGCCGTTGGTCGAACGGCGCGGCCTCGACGAACGCGCGCTCCTCGTCGACCAGGATCCTGGGCCACAGGTCCTCGGAGAGGCGGAGCCGGTCCTCGACGTCGATGCCGAACGTGCCAGTCTCGTCGAGCCGGCCCACGGCGGCGAAGGCCTTCTTGGTGCAGTGAGAGATGCTCCCGGTGAATCCCTCCGGCCAGATCGGCGCTCGCATCTCATCCTGGAGGATCGCGACGTCGTTCACTCCGAGCTGCGCGAGCGCAGCGCGCGCCAGCTTCCGTCCCGTTGCGAACTCGTGCCGACGCTTGTCGACCGCACGTGCGACGAGCAAGGCTTCGTTCGGGTGAAGCGAGGCTGACGCCGTGAAGTCGATCGGGCTCGTTCGGACGACCACCGGCCCCTCGAATAGCCCATCGAGCTCGTGCATCGCTCCTCCGGTCACACCAAGAATCGCCGACGCGAGTGGCAGGTCACCGAGCTCGCCTGCCGGACATGCTCCCGCACGAGGTCGCTCAGGACGGCTCGCGCTGCAACCAGTCGACGACGCTCGCCAGGCCGTCGTCCAGCTTCACGCGCGGTGACCACCCGAGCTCCTCGCGGGCCCGGGTGATGTCTGCGAACGTCGCGTCGACGTCACCGAGCGGAACGGGAGCGCGTTCGATCGTCACCGGGCGATTCGCCGCGCGGCTCATCGCATCCACGAGCTCAGCGAGCGTCACCGGCGCGCCCGACCCGAGGTTGTAGGGCCGCGCGCCCTTCGGCGCCTGGTCGATCGCGGCGACGAGACCACGGACGATGTCCTCGATGTGCGTGAAATCGCGACGCATCGAGCCGTCGCCGAACATCGTGATCGGACGCCCGGCCAGGATCTTCCGGAGAAAGCTCGTGATCGCCATCTCCGGGCGCTGCCACGGTCCGTAGACGGTGAAGAAGCGGAGCATCGGCGCGCGCATCTCCGGCGTCTTCCGGAGCATCGAGCTGACGACGAGCTCCGCGCTCCGTTTGCTCGCCGCGTACGGAGATTCGGGCACGATCGCCGGTGCATCCTCGGTCGCCGGGAGAGGCGTCGCGTTGCCGTACACGGACGAGCTCGACGCGAAGAGGAACAGCGAGCAGCCCGCGTTCTGCGCCGCCTGGAGCTGAACGGCCGTGCCCTCGACGTTGACGTCCTGGTAGCGCGCCGGATCGACGAACGAGGGACGCACGCCCGCGAGTCCGGCGAGATGAAGGACGCCGGTCACCCCGGCCGAGAGCCGTGCCGCGAGCTCACGGTTCGTGACGCACCCCTCCTCGACGCTGAAGCGGTCACCGTGCTCCTTCTGCAGGACCTCGGCGTGGCGTCGCTTCAGTCGCTCCGGGTACGGCTCGTTCGAGAAGTCGTCGAGCACGCGGACGGTGTCCCCGCGCTGGAGCAGCGCCCGCGAGAGGTGATGACCGATGAAGCCGACGCCTCCCGTCAGGAACCACGTGCTCGACATCGGCCGGCGCTACCTCTGGGACGGGCGATCGAGCGCCCGGCCCGACGCGTGCGCGACGCCGATGCCCTGGTAGCGGAGCCCCGCCTTGAGGACGTCGGCGGGCTTCCAGATGTTGCGTGCATCGACGAGCAGCGGATTGGCCGAGCCGCTCGACACCAAGCGCTTCTTGATCTCGCCGAAGTTCGGCGCGCGATAGCTACGCCACTCGGTGAGGAGGATGACCGCGTGCGCGCCGTCGAGCGCCTCGTAGTCGCGATCGACGACCCTCACCTTGGAGCCGAACAGCTTCCTGAAGTTCGGCCCGGCCTCGGGATCGTGGCCGGAGACGTTCGCGCCCTTGTCGAGCAGGACACGGGCGAGCTTCACGGCCGGAGATTCGCGGATGTCGTCCGTCTCCGGCTTGAATGCGAGCCCCCAGAGCGCGATCGTCTTCCCCTCGACACCGTCGAGCGCCTTGTCGACGAGTTGCGCGAGGAAGTGAGCCTGCTCCTCGTTCGCGAGGTGCGCAGCCTCGGCAACGCGCATCGGCACGGTGTGCTCGCGACCGAGCGCGACGAGCGCCTGGACGTCCTTCGGAAAGCACGATCCGCCGTAGCCGGGGCCCGCGTAGAGAAACTTCTTGCCGATGCGCGAGTCGGTGCCGACGCCCATGCGGACCGAGTGGATGTCGGCGCCGGTGGCGTGGCAGAGCCGCGAGAGCTCATTCATGAACGAGATCCGGATCGCGAGCATGGTGTTCGACGCGTATTTGATGAGCTCGCTCGAGCGCGGATCGGTGACGACGAGGCGCTCGCCGGAGAGCTGGAGCGGCGCGTAGAGATCGCGCATCGCCTGCCGGGCCTCTTCGCTCCGCGCGCCGACGACGACACGGTCGGGCTTGAAGAAGTCGTTTACTGCGTCGCCTTCCTTCAGGAACTCGGGGTTCGACACGACCTCGAGCGTGACGTTCGCGGTCGTGAGCCGCGCCTGCACCGCGTCGCACGTGCCGACGGGGACGGTGCTCTTCACGACGACGAGCGCGTCCCGCGTGGCCGTCTTCGCGATCGTGTCGGCCGCCGACATGACGTACGAGAGATCCGCGGCGCCGTCGGAGCCGGGCGGAGTCCCGACCGCGATGAAATAGGCATCGGCCGAGTCGAACGGCGCCGGGATCGACGTGCCGAAATGCAGGCGGCCGTTGCGCTGATTTCGATGGACCAGGTCGGCGAGCCCCGGCTCGTAGATCGGAACATGCCCCTCGTTCAGCTGCGCGACCTTTGCCGGATCGATGTCGTACACGAGCACGTCGTGACCGAGATCGGACATTCCGGTTCCACTCACGAGGCCAACGTAACCCGCGCCGAAGACGACGATTCGCATTGAGGGGCAAAAACTATCCCCTAGGGCCACCAGCCGGCAAGCGTGCCGTCCAGCCGTGTCGGCGGGCTTCGCTCCACCGGGCTCCACGGGGGAATCAGGAAGGTACGCCGGGCCGCACGGCGCCACTCACCCGTTCGTGCGACCGGCGGGGCGCGACGTGCCGGACAGGAGATCGACGATCTGCTGCGTCGACTCTTTCCACGTCATGAGCCCGGGCAGCGCGACGCGCTTGGCGTCCTGGTCCGGAACGCCTCTCTCGCCCCGCGCCGCGAGCGACCGCTCGATCGCAGCCGCGAGCGCGCCGACGTTCTCGGGAGGCACGAGCGCGCAATCCGTCCCCTCGGCGATCTCGGCGACGCCTCCGACCTGCGTCGCGACGAACGGCGTCCCGCAGGCAAGCGACTCGCGGAGCACGTTCGGGACCCCCTCGGAGCGGCTGGCAAGGATGGTCAGATCGGCGGCGCGGTACCAATCGGGCAGCCCTCGCTGATCGACCTTGCCGGCGAAGTGAACGACGCGGTCCTTCAAGCCGAGCCGTTCGGCCTGCGCCTCGAGCGCCGCCCTGCTCTTGCCGTCGCCGACGAGGTAAAGCGAGACGTCGCGCGTCTTCGCGACCACCGCCACCGCGTCGATGAGCACGTCGATGCCCTTCACCGGCAGAAGGCTCCCCACGGCGACGAGCATCCTGCCGCGCGGAGTGATACCGAGCCTCTTCCGCGCCTCGACGGCCGAGCCCGGCGCGAAGAGGTCCTTGTCGACGCCCTGGTAGACGACATGGACCTTGTGCGAGGGGACGCCGAGCGCCCTTACGGCCCGCGCAAGGTCGCGACCGACCGTGATGACGGCGCTGTTCGCGTGGAGCGCGTCGATGACCGCCCGCTGCCGGCGCCCCGGCTCACGCGCGAGGACGAGCACGTCGGAGCCGCCGACGATCACCCCGGAGGGGATCCCCGCCGCGCGCGCGAAACGTGCGGCCACCGCACCGTCCGGATGCGCCCAGTAGCTGAGGACGGCCTCGGGGCGGAACTGGTCGAGCACGCGCGTCAGCGCAGCGCGGCTCGAGAGCGCCATGAACCGGTCGTACCGGCTCTGGAGCACCCGCGGCGGATAGGCGTACGTCGGGTATTCCGTCGGGATGCCGTCGAGGCCGTAGGCGGGCCGCGGATCGCGCCCACGCGGCTCCAGCCACCCCTTCGGCGACACGACGCGCGCCTCGTGACCGAGATCCACGAGCGCCCGACACACGTGCTGGCAGTAGATGCCGAGCGTCACGTTCCACGAGCGCGGGAAGATGCTGCTGAAGAAGAGGACTCGCATGGCCTTGTCGTTCGGTCGCTCTCGTCGTCTCGCTCAGGTGCGCTGCCGGCACGAGAGGTAGAGGTCGTAGTAGCTGCTCGCCATCTTCTCGGCGGAGTACGTTCGCAGCGCGTGCTCGCGCCCTCGCTGCGCCATCTCCTGCAGCGCACGCAGGTCTGGCTCGAACGCACGTAGCGCCGCAGAGGAGAGCGCCGCCTCGTCGCCGTTCGGGACGAGGAGCCCCGTACGCTCGTGCTCGATCGCGGCGGGGATCCCGCCGACGGCCGTCGAGATGACAGGCAGGCCGGCGGCCCACGCCTCGATGAGGCCGATCGGGAGGCCCTCGGTGCTCGAGGACAAGATCCAGGCGTCCGCTGCGGCCAGCAGCGCTGGGACGTCACTGCGCCCGCCGGTCATGTGGACGTACTGCCGCGTCGGCAGGGCGTCGACGAGCGCTCGGACGTCGCCCCGCATGGGGCCGTCGCCGACGATCACGAGCCGGCGGTCGTCGCGGAGGAGCGGGCCGACGGCTCGCAGCAGGAGCGCGTGGTTCTTCTCCTTCACGAGCCTGCCGACCTTCACGAGGACACGTGCGCTCGCCGGGATGTCCAGCTCGCGCCTGATCCTCGAGCGGGCGCCGTCTTCGGCCGGGAAGCGAGAGAGGTCCGTCCCGTTGACGATGACCCGTAGCTTGTCGGGCGTGCACTCGGACGCCCGACGCGCGACCTCGGCGGTGGCCTCCGAAACGGCGACGAAGACGTCCGCCGCCGTGGCCGCTGCTCGCCGTAGCAGGTGGGCGCGCGACGACACCGCGACGGTGCCGTGCTTGCTGTGGACGACGGCGGCGCGCGCGAGCTTCCCCCCGGGCGCCCCGTAAATGAGAGGCAGCTCGTTGTGCGTGTGAACGACGTCTGCACCGTACCTCCGGAACCACCGTGCCAAGCGGAGGGGCAACGAGAGATCGGTGCCGCGCCACTTCGGGACGGCCTCGAGGGTATCGACGACCCCCTGGAACTCGGCGGCCATCGCCCCGCGCACGTTGCTGAGCGTCACCACGGAGACGCGGTGACCATCCGCACGCTGCGCCCGTGCGAGATCGAGCACCACCCGCTCTGCACCCCCGACCTCGACGGACCAGAGGACGTGGCAGATCGAGAGGGGCAAGCGCCCGCTAGCCGTGCGCGAGGACACCTTGTCGACCGAGGTAGCGTTCAAGCTGCGGACTCCTCTCGTTTCCAAGCCAACAGGTGGTCATGTAGTCGACGGAGGGGATAGCCAATACGCCCATTCGACGCACTCGCAAGCCTCCCGGCTCTCGTCTAGAGTCCGTCCTGGGCCTCGGCCCGACATGATCGACAACCTCGTCCGTGTCGTCGTTCCTTCGAGCAACGGTTCGTACTGGATCGCGAGGACGGACGATAGCGTGCTCGGACAGCCGCGTCGCAGCATGAAGGCGACCATGGTCGACGAAGGCTCGACCTACAACACACACGATCGGGAACCTGCTCACATCCGCTCGCGGAGCATCATCGTCGAAGGGGGAGCAACGTGAGGACGGCGGCAATCGCTAGACGGGTCGCGGGGACCATCGCTGTGAGGACGCCCGCCGCCGCGAGGCGCCTGGCCGGTGCCGTCGTGCGCTGGAAAGGAATCCTCGGCCTCAACTATCATCGGATCGGTGATGGTCGGCGAACCATCTTCGATCGCGGCCTCTACAGCGCCACGGCAGAGGACTTTGACGCGCACGTCCGCTGGCTCAAGGCAAACTTCGACGTCATCGCCCCACGCGACGTCGACACGGCAGTCCGTGCGAAGCGTGGCCGTCACGTCATCGTCACCTTCGACGACGGCTACGCCGACAACCACGAGCACGCGTTCCCGATCCTGAAGTCGCACGGCGTCACCGGCACGTTCTTCATCGCGACCGGGTTCATCGACGACCCCCGCCTCCCCTGGTGGGACGAGATCGCCTGGATGGTTCGCACGAGCAAGCGGTCGGGCGTGGAAATGCCGGGGTTCCTCGACGCCCGCGTTTCGTTCGACGAGCCCGACCGCGAGCGGGCGGTTCGCGCGCTGCTCCATGCTTACAAGAAGCTGCCCGACTCCATCACGACGAAGTTCCTCGACGCTGCCGGAGGAGCGACCGGCACCGGAAGGCCTCCGATGGACGTCGTCGATCGCCAAACCGTCTGGATGACCTGGGACATGATCCGCGAGATGCACGCGGGAGGGATGACCATCGGCGGACACACGGCTCGACATCCCGTGCTCTCACGGCTCTCCCGCGAGGAGCAGGCGAAGGAGATCGCGATGTGCGAGCGCCGGCTGAAGGAGGAGCTCGGCATTCCGATGACGACCTTCTCGTATCCGGTCGGCACCCTGGACGCGTTCAACTCCGAGTCGCGCGCATGCTTGCGCGAACGTGGTGTGCACACCGCCTTCTCGTACTACGGCGGCATGCGCAGCCTCCGCGACTGGGACCACTACGACATCCGCCGGATCGCGATCGAGCAGGACACCAGCTTCGACGAGTTCCGCGCGATGGTCATGTTTCCTTGGACGACCTAGCCCCGCTCGCTTCGACGTGGCCATCGGCGATCTCGCGCGCGAACGGCCCTTCGCTCAACGGGCGGAGCGGCGGCGGCGTACGAGGACGGCGAGGGCGCCGAGCCCCGTGACCAGGGCGACGCCGGACAGGTTCAGCGCGCAGCGCCCAACGGCGCGGCAACCGCAGCCGCCATCGTCTCCCGGAGCGGCACCGCCGCCGCCGACGCCGCTGCCGCCGCTAGGGTCCCCGTTGGTGTTGCCGCTCGATGTGCCGCCGCTGCCTGGCGGAGGCGCCGCGGTGCCCGAGCCGACCTCGAAGGCGCCGATGTCGAGCGCCCCCGACGCCACGCGCGCAATCGGCGCGGTCGACGGCTGACGCGACGGTGGCACGGACGTCGGCGCTCCGAGCGGGTTCGGAAACTCACGTCCGGAGACCGAGGCCGGGTTCGCAGCGCCCTTGTCGACGAGCGGGCTATCGCCCTTCGGCCGCACATCGAGCTTCGCCAGGTCGACGAGGCCGGGATCGCTTCCCGTTAGCGTCCCCTTCCAGGCCTCGGGCGCGCCCGTGAGGCCCTCCTGGACCCAGTTGTTCGATCCCGCGAGCGACGGTCCGTTCACCCATCGCACCTCTTTCGTCTCGAACAGCGGCCCGGTCCCCTGCCCTGCGCGGACGAACGCGTTGTTGTGCATCTCGACGGTGTCGACACGCAGCATGGCGCGTACGGCCGAGTGAGCCCCACCCGCGCCGATCACGAACGTGTTGTTGACGAAGCGGTAGCGCCCGCTGGTGTCGGCCTCCTCCTTGTCTCCGCCGATGCGGACGAGGTGCCAGTTCTGCGGGCCGCCGCCGAGGATCACGTTGCCGACGACGTCGCTGTCCTCGCGTGCGGGTGTGGCCGGGCTCTTGTCCGGGCCGATCATCTCGAGGGCGTGGTAGTGCGCGCTCTCGATCCAGTTGAAATAGATCTCGTTTCGCTGCGAGCGCGTCTTGACGTTGTTGCCGCCGTTGCCGTCGTGGACGTAGCAATGCTGCATCCGGAACACGGCGCCCGGATACATCTCTTGCCCCGTGGTCATGTAGATCTGGTGCTCGAAGGTCCCGTTACCGCACTTGTAGAACTCGCTGTGCTCGAGCGTGAGCGAGCCGGCTTCGTCATCGTGACCGAGCAGCCCGTGGCCGGGGCAGTCGTGCACGACGAAGTCGCGGATCGTGATGTCGTCTCCCTTGTGCACCACGCACGTGTGAGCGGAGCCCGTCACCTCGAGCGACTCGAGGACGTAGTGGCTGCCGTTCAGGACCATTCCGAGACCGTCGAGCACGCCACTGCCGCCCCCCGAGATGACCGGACGCTTCCCGTTCACCTTGATCCCGCGGATGGTGATCTTCTGCGACGCCGTCCCGCTCTGCGCGGCTCGGAAGAACACGCCCCCTGCATACGTCGCGTCTCCGTCGACCTCGACGATGTCGCCTGGCTTCAGCCTCTGTTGCACGGCCTGGAGGTCCTTGTGGGCCTTCGCAGGACCGACCTGGTAGGTCTCGGCGGTAGCGCTGCGGGCTAGGAAGGTCGCGACGAAGACGCTACCGAACGTCAGGAGTGCGCGGAGCATGCGGTCGAGGGTACACCTGCGCACCGTCGACAGCATCACGGACGACAGGCATCGCTGGCCATTGCGCTCCGTTGCATCGAGCACTCACGCTGGTTGCGTCCAAGCCGCGTGCCCCTGTCGGACATCGAGCAGAATCTTGCGGTGCAGCACGCATCCACACCTTCGCCACCTCGAGCCGCGGATGACGCCATCGTCGACAGCGCCGTCGTTCACACCAACGGCGATGCTCTGGCAGCATCGGCTTCGCTCACGGGGGGAGCGGCTCGTGAGACGGCACCACGATCTTCCTCGGTGACTGGTCGCGCGCTCCGCGATCCCTCTGGCCTCGCCAGTACCAGCTGGGCGCGCCTCCGACGGCGCCCGTCGACCGTCTCGCGAGGGCGGCCTTCCCGACCGCCACCGCGGCCACCTCCGCCCCGCTCCTCCCTGCGACCGTCACGCAGCACGTCCCCGACGGCTGACTCGACGGTCCGGGACATCGGACGCGCTCACGGTATCCTGCGGCCGGCCGGGTCCGCGGGTGGTTGGGCCACAACCACGGATGGTTGGGACGCAGCCGGGCGCATCCGAGCTCAGCCGTTCGACGTCAGGCCGAAAACGCGGTCGAGCTTCAGAAGCTTGAACACCGCGAGAGGCTGCTCGCGCGCACCGACCACCACCACCGTGCCTCCGTTCGCCTTCACGCGCTTGAAGAGAGACACGATGGCGCCAACACCCGAGCTGTCGATGAGGTTCAGCTTGTCGATGTCGACGGTGACTCGGCGCGGTCGGTCGGCAACGACAGCGTCGATCACCGGGCGGATGTCACGGACCGTCAATGCGTCGAGCGCGCCTCCGAGTTCGAGCCGCGACTCGCCGTTGTTGTCCGTCCTGACGCAGTTCATCTCAGTGGCCATCGTTCTCGCTCGCTGCAGCCGTCCTCTTGGTCAACGAAAGCACGTTGGGGGTGCCGCTGTGATAGACGACTTCGTCCACCAGGGCGTGGATCATGAAGACCCCCATCCCGCCCTCGGGCAGGCTGTCGAGGTCGGGGGGCTTGAGTCCCGCGAAGTCGACCTCGTGTCCGGTGTCGCTCAGGCGCAGCGTGATCTGCTCCGTTGAGAACTCAGCCTCGACGTCCAGCATTCCATCGGTCCGGTCTCGATAGCCATGGATCACGATGTTGTTGAACGCTTCGCCGAACGCGGTGATTAGCTCATGGCGGAAGTTGCGATCGGCCTTCGCGACGTGCCCGACGATCGCCGACACGATGTCGATGGCGAGGTGCCGCCGCTCGAGCGACGCACGTAGCCTGAACGCCATTCGGGTGACAGAGCTCGGCTCGGGGTGAAGAGTCGCCACCACCGGGGCCGACGCTAACAGTGAGCTGTGGGCAGGACAAGCGGGACGGCGCATCCTGCCGAACGCTCGATGTCCGCGCCACCGGAGCATGACGATCGGCGTCGTGCGCAGGATCTGCGTCTCCATCCGCATGCGTCCACTAGCAACACGCGGTACCTCATCGTGCTCGCGCCGTCCGAACGTGTGCAGAGCGCAACGACCTCGCAAACGGTTGGAAACTCTACGGCGACAATCACCTTCGTGGGCGGCGCGACGGGGACGATCGCGTTCTCGACCGACGGCACCGGCGGGCACGTACGCTGACGGGCGAGCTCTCGATCGATGCGAACCTCGCCACGAGCGTGCAGCAGATCCCCGTGCTCGTCCGTAGCTCGGCGCGGCGGGCGCATGACTGTAGCGTCGCCGCGACACCCACGACTTGACTGTAGCGTCGCCGCGACGCCGACCGTTGAGGCATCGAGGCCTCGTCGCAGCGATCGGCACGCGATCCGTCGGTCGGAGCTACCGGCGGTGTTTCGACCCACGAACTGACTAGACCGACGGAGATACACGCGCCTCCGAGCCCCGAAAAGATGGGCTTGCTGCGTGTCGCGCCGCCTCTGGCGGAACGACACCCCTCGGTCCTCACCGTCATCGAAATGAGTGACGACACGTCCCACGGCAGTCGTTGACTTGAGCGCCGATCCAACGGAACCTCTCCCCTCCTGGGGGCGGAGGTTTCCGGGGAGACTCGTCGGTCGAACTCGGGAAATTCGCTAGCTCGACATGGACAACGGAAACGCCCCGAATGGCCGCAAAGGCACCTACTGGCTAGTCGGGGTCGAGGGCAAGGCGCGGAAGGTCCGCCTGCCGATCAACACGCCGCTCCTCATCGGACGCGGCGCCTCCAACCATATCGTCCTCGACGATCCGCGCATCTCGCGACAACACGCCCGGCTGGCGCCCGAGAAAGATGGCGCCGTCATCTACGACTTGAACAGCGCGAACGGGACGATCGTCAACGGCGTCGCGGTCTCGAAGCACAAGCTCCAGCCCGACGACATCATTCGCTTCGCGCGCTACGCCTTCCGCATCGAGCACATCGTCGACGCGGACACGCCTCCGGGCGATGTCGAGACGCCGACGCTCGTCGCGACCGAGAGCGTCGCCCGGATGCTCGTCGCGCGAGAGTCGACGGGCTCGGGTGAGCGCCACTTGGTCGACCTGACGCAGCTCGAGGACGCTCATCAGAAGCTTGGGACGCTCTACGGCTTCATGAAGGCGATCAGCTCGACGATCGACAAGGGCGAGCTCCTTCGCCTCATTGGAGGGAAGATCCGCGAGGTCTATCCGCTCGCACGCGCCGTCGCAATCTACATCCGGAACAGCGGCGGACGCGGTGGCGGCTCGTTCCAGCTCGCACACTTCACAGGGGCGAGCATCCTCTCGGACGAGCCGGCGCTCCCCGACGACGTGAGCGAGGGGCTCCTCACCTCGGCGCAGGCCTTCCTCACGGGTGAGTCACCCGAATCGACGCGCGCCCCCGGCGGGACGGACATGTTCGCACCGATGATCGATCGAGGCGAGGTCCTCGGTGTGATCCACGTGGCTGCCTTCGAGAACCGAGCCGCGTTCTCGAAGGCGGATCTCGGGCTCCTGAACGGCATGGCGGCCACGTCGGCCATGATGCTGCAGAACACGCGGATGCACGACGAGACGCTCCTCAGGGACCGGCTCAAGTACGATCTCGAGCTCGCCGCGAAGATCCAGAAGAGCTTCCTTCCGCGCGAGGTGATCTCGGTGGAAGGGCTCGAGCTGTTCGCCGAGTACCGCGCCGCCTACACGGTCGGCGGCGACTTCTACGACGTCTTCTGGGTCGGGGAGGACAAGCTCGCCGTCTTCATCGGCGACATCTCCGGCAAGGGCGTGGCAGCGGCGCTGCTGATGGCGCGTATCTCGAGCGAGCTCCGGGTGGCGGCGCTCGCCCACGTCGAACCGGCCGCCGTGATGACCGCGATGAATGACGCGATCCTCGCGAGCGATCAGCCGGAGCTCTTCTTCACCGCGATCTATCTCACATTCGACGTGAAGACCGGCGAGATCAACCTCGCCAACGCCGGACATCCGACGCCGTACTGGTGTCGTCCGGGCAAGCCGCTGGAAGCGATCACGGGCGGCGCCGCGAGCGCGATCGGCATCCTGGACGACCCGGGCTTCATCGCCACCTCGTTCTGTCTCGAACAGGGAGAGTCGCTCGTCCTCTACACCGACGGCGTCGTCGAGGCAGCCAATGCCCGAGGCAGCCTCTACGGCTCGGAGCGCCTCGAGGACTGTCTCGCCGGCGTCACGAGCACCCGCCCGAACGACATCGCCGAGCGCATCCTCCGGAGCGTGGAGGAGCACGCGATGGATACGGCGGTGAGCGACGACCTGACGCTCTTCATCTGCCATCGCACGAGCGGGCGCATGGCTACGCTCCAGCCGCAGCGCCGGAGCGGCCAGATGTCCGCGGTGAACGTACCGATTCCGCGCAACCCGGTCCCGTCCACGGAGCCGCGCTAAGGTACTCCGGCGATGAAGCTCGCCGACGGGACACGCCGGCGAGCACGCTCGATCGCGTTTGGCCGACACGTCGCTACCCATGACGTCGTCGGCGGACCGAGAGAGATGCTCGGTCCGGTGGCCTTCACCGCAGCCGACCTCGAGCCGCCGCCCGAAGCGCGTGCCGAGCCGTGCTCGCGTACGGCTCGGCTCGGCGCACGGCACACTCACATGCGCCGATCGCAAGGCCGCATCGGATGAGCGCCTCCGTCGACCGAGCGGCCCGAACGGAGGCCCACATCAAGCGATCACCGCCTTACCGGCGTTGGACCGAGCGCTCGATCACTCCGCGGAGCACCTGGCAGAGGTCGCTCGGCAAGCAGGGCTTCGTGAGCACGAGCATCGCTCCGCACTCCTCGGCGCGCTTCTTCTGATCGGGCTGAGCATTGCCGGTGAGGACGACGATCGGGATGTCCTTCGTGCGCGGATCCGCGTGGAGGATGCGCGTGGCTTCCCATCCGTCCATGACCGGCATCGCCAGGTCCATCACGATGGCGTCCGGATGCGCGCGGAGCGCACGGCGTACGGCTTGCCGTCCGTTCTCTGCGGTCTCAGCCCGCATGCCCGCGTGATCGAGGTACTCGGCGTACATGTCCCGTGTGTCGGAAACGTCGTCGACGACGAGGACGAGCGGCGGCTTGGAGACCGAGGCCGTGCGAGGGAACCCAACCATCCGGCGCGCTATGTAGCAACGTCCGGACCGCAGCGGACGATCAAGCGCGTGTCGATGTTCGATGCAGACGTCTGCGAGTAGTTTGAGCGCGACCGCGGGTCTTCGGAGCGCGAGCCGATTTCGTAATGTCGAGCTCGAGATCGCTGAGGCGCTGTCGAGACGGTATGCCGGTGACCCGTTTCGTCAGGCGCGGCGACTCTCACTGGGAGCGCGATGAGATCCCCCTTCGACTCCAGCGACTCTTCTTGGTGGGCAGTGCACGGCGCATCGTCGAGCTCCCCGCCCGCAACTTCGGTCGAGCTCGAGCAGACGCTCTACGAGGCGGTCGAGGACCTCGTCTCCGACACGCCGGAGCCGGCGTGGGCAGCGGACGTAGCTCCTCCGTCGCGCGGCGTCTTCTCTCCGCCCGACGACGAGGTTGCGCTTCGCGAGCTGCTCGCCGCGACCGAACGCGAGACAGTGAAGGATCTCGCGCTCGTCCGTACCGCGGCCGCGCTCATGAACGATCAGCCGCCGCCGTCGGCCTGATCCCCGCCGTGAGCGTCAGCCTGCGCTCGTGATCGATCACACGCCGTGGCATGACGCTCAGCGTCGTGCGCGTGGTCGATCGTGCCCAATCGGCTGACGCTCAGCGTCGTGCGCGTGAGCGTTCGTAGGCGATCGGCGTGACGCTCAGCGTCGCGCTCGCGATCGATCGCAGGTCCGCGCGACGTCCAGTGTCGTGCTCGCGATCGCTCGCGCGCCATGCTCGTGGTCGAGCACATGCCATCGCGCGCACTCGCGATCGAGCGCGCGCCGGCGTGACGCCCAGCGTCACGCCCGCGCCACCCGCGCAATCAGCGCTGGACGAAGAGCTTCTCGGCGATCTGTACCGCGTTCAGCGCCGCGCCCTTGCGGAGGTTGTCCGCGACGACGAACATCTTGATCGCGCCCTTCACGGCGAGGTCATCGCGCACTCGACCGACGAACACCGGATCGGTGCCCGTCGCGGAGAACGGCTGCGGGTGATTGCCGGGCGCGTACGCGTCGTCCATCAGCACCACCCCCTCCGCGTCACGGAGGAGCGTCTTCGCTTCCTCTGCCGTCATCGGCCGGTGGAACTGGACGTGGACCGACTCCGAGTGGCCGTTGATGACCGGCACGCGCACCGTCGTGGGGGACACGCCGATCGTGTCGTCTCCCATGATCTTGCGCGTCTCGTTGACCATCTTGAGCTCTTCCTCGGAGTAGTCGTTCTCCCCTGCCTTCCAGTCGCAGAGGACGTTGAACGCCATCTGTCCGGGGAACACGGCGGGCGTCACCTTCTCACCGGCGAGCACCGAGCGCGTCTGCTGGAGGAGGTCCTCCACCGCCGCGTGCCCCTTGCCGCTCGTCGCCTGGTAGGTGCTCACCACGATCGTCTTGATGCGCGCAGCGTCGTGCAGCGGCTTCAGCGCGACGACCATCTGGATCGTCGAGCAGTTCGGGTTCGCGATGATGCCCTTCGGACGGACCTTCGCCGCCTCGATGTTCACCTCGGGCACGACGAGCGGGACGTCGGGGTCCATGCGCCATGCGCTCGAGTTGTCGATGACGACCGCTCCGGACTTGGCCGCGATGGGCCCGTATTCCCGCGCCACGCTCGCGCCCGCGCTGAAGAGCGCGATGTCGACGCCCTCGAAGGACTTCGGGCCGAGCTCTTCGATGACGACCTCGCCACCACGAAACGGGAGCTTCTGCCCTGCGCTGCGCTTGCTCGCGAGCGGCACGAGCTTCGACACGGGGAAGCTCCTCTGCTCGAGCGTACGAAGCATCTCGCGACCGACAGCGCCGGTCGCGCCGGCAACGGCAACGACGAAGGAGGCTTTCGACATGGTGCGTTCCATACCAGGACTGCTCGATATGAGGAGAGCTCGTGAGAGCTTGCGTGAGCTGATCCCACGCACATCTCATCACACGAAAGAGGCGCATCTCCAGAATGGGGCAAGCTCTCCTCTGCTTGCGCTTACGCGCGCTCGCCACGCGCACGCCCGACCGAGCTCGCGCGGGCAGCTCGAGCGCAAGCGTCCCTGCCCTCACCGATCGAGCCTCGGGCTCTCGTCCGCGAGCAGCAGGCGTCACGTCGCGGCGATCGACGACAGCGCGGAGATCCGCCTCCACCTCGACGGCGACGGCATCGCCGAGCTGCGAGCTGCGTGGCGGCGCCGCGTCCTCGGCTCCGCGCCTGGAGGTCGCTCCGATCCGACCGCTCCGCTCGTCAGGAGGGCGTCGCCGCTGTCCCGGGAACGAAGGACCTCGCGTGTTACTCTGACGAGCGATGCGTGCTTCGGTGACAGGCATCGTCGTGCTCGCGCTGCTTGCTGTTGCGTGCGGTCGCTCTGGAACGGGCGCCCGAAACGCGGAGATGCGCAGCTTTCGAGCCGTCGGTGTCGGCGCGAGCGTCGATCCCACCGTCCATCCGGCAAGGCTCTTGCCCGAGACCGTGGACCAGACGACGACCTACGGCGCGGAGGCGGGCGGAGGAGCGCGCGTCATCACCGCTGGGCTGCGCGTGGTCACGTCCCCGAAGGGGGCGATCGTCGCAGCCGAGGATCGTCTGCCCCAACCGCCGCAGAGCACCATCGCCTTGCCCGAGCGGCTCGGCGGAGGATTCCTCTTCGTCATCGGGACCACGTTGTGGCGGGCCGATCACTGGCTCGGACCGGCAAAGCCGATCTTCGCGTCCGCTTCGCCGATGCAGGCCGTCGTGCCGGGGCTCGATCGCGTCTACGTGCGCGCGCAGAGCTCGGTCATCGCGCTCGACGGGCGGACCGGGCAGGTCCTCGATCTCGGACCGTGGCCGGCGAGCCCGTACGTTGCGAGCTACGCCGCTGCCGATGGCTGGCGTGCGGCCGCGGTCACGGACCTGCGTGGTGTCGTCGCCACGTTCGATGCTGGGGCGACCTGGCGAACGCTCGACCTCCCGATCGAGCCGAAGGAGGTCGTCGTGTCGAGCGACAGCCTCGCGATCGGCGGCTTCGAGGGCGGGCGGAGCGAGACGTGGTACGAGCTCCGCGCCGACGGCAGCGTCGCCCGGATGGGTGGAGCGCCGCGTGACGTGAAGACGAAGCTCACGCCGACCGCGCCTCCACGCCCGACGTCGTTCGGCGGCTTCCCCGCGCCGGGCGGGCTCGTGATACCGGCACCGGTCCCCGCACCACCATCGACGACGGCGACCTCGCGGCCGGGGAACGACGTGCACGCGCGCTCGGACTCCGACAAGGACGATCTCGCGGCGAAGACGTTCGGCAAGAGACCGCTCGCGACCGCCATCGAGGACGGCTGGCCGCTCACCGACGGGACCGCGGTGATCGCACGCGACGGCTCGCTCGCACGAGTGCGGCTCGCCGACGGCGCGCTCCTCGAGCTCGTGCGCGACGCCTTCCCACTCGAGTCGGCGCGGTGTCATCCGGTGACGCTCACGCGGCCGAGCGCGGCCGGTGCGTTCGGCTTCGTGTGCGGCGAGCCGCGCGGGACCACGGTCATCTACGCGTACGAGCCGTTGCGCGGACGGCTCGCCGAGCTCAAGCGCTTCGACCGGCCGCGCGTCGTCACCTCGTCCGGCAACGGCGCGCTCGCGGTCCGCGGTCCGTGCGCCGAGGACGGCGAACCGCCGCCGCCGCCGCGCCCCGAGCCGGCGAAGCTCGAGAAGACCGACAAGAGCAAGGACGACCACGAGCACGATCGGCCGAAAGAGCCGGCCGCGAAGGCGCTTCGAAAAGCGAAGGACGGGGCGACCGCCACGGACGAAAACCACGAGCCGAACGCGACAGCGAGCGCGAAGGAGCATCCGCCCGCCAACGAGGTGCATCCTTACTGCGTCCTCGGACACGACGACACGTGGCGCGAGATCCACGTGCGCGGAGACGTCGGCGGCGAGCGAGTCGTCGTTCTCGCCGACGGTCGCATCGCCGTCGTCTCTCCACCTCAGGGCGTCGGCACCCCCGCGCGGCTCACGCTTCTCGAGCGCGCCGCGGGGCCGAACGGAAAGGCGCGCGCGACGACGATCCCGATCGTCTTCCCGCGCGTCCCGAACGACATCGGTCGCGTGCTGCGCCTCGGGCTCTGGCTCGACGGCTTCGAGGAGCGTCGTCCCGGTGTCCTCGGCGGATGGATCGAGGCGGGCGGCGTGATGCTCGGGATCGAGATCGCGCTCGACGGAAAGGCGACTCCGGGTCAGTACATCCGCGACGCGGGCATGCCGTTCGTCTCGGGGCGATACGGACTCGGGTGGACAGCTTCACGGCGCGGCTACGAGACGACCGACGGCGGAATGACGTGGTCGAGCATCGACCTGCCCGATCCGCTCGTGCCTGTCGCGAAGGTCGAGCGTCGCGCGTGTGGACCGATCGGCTGCCTCGCACACGGCTGGCTCCGCGTGGGATGGGGAGACTCGAAGCGCTCTCCCGCGCCGACGCCGCCCCCGCCGTATCGACCGACGAACGCGAGCCTCGCGGTGCCTCAGGTCCAGCTCGCCTGCGAGCCGCTCGCTTCGCTACCGCAAGCGCCGCCCGCGCCCCGCAAGCCCCCGACGCTCCCGAACACGGTCCCGGCCCGAGCGCGCCTCGGAGGCTTCGGCGGTCCGCCCGTGCTCGCAAGCTTCAACGGACTGAGCGAGCTGCCGCCGTTCTTCTCGCAGCCCGCGCAGGTGCTCCGCGAGTCGGAGCGCGGGCTCAACATCGAGGTGCGTGAGCTCGCGGAGCGCTACCCCAGCGTGGGCTCGCTCGCTCGCATCTACGGATGGGGACCGAAGACCGGCGACTGGGATACGCTTGGTCGCTGGCAGGTGAAGTGGCTCTCGCCCTTCGCCGGGTGGCCCGAGGTCCGCGCCAGCCTCGCGTCCCCTCCACCGCAGATGATCGTCGACATGACGCGCGCGGCGGCGACCTATTACGGAGGCTACGGGATCGCCCAGAGCAGCTTCCAGCTCGCGCCGGCAGACGACGCATCGCACGCGTTGCTCGTCGGCAAACGAATCGTGCGCTCGGAAGGCGTGGTCTACGAGCTGGAGGCCGAGCGCGCGCCCATCGAGGTCCGTCGCGCGGACGGCGAGCCGTTCGGCGAGATCGAAGGCATCGTGCGCGCAGCGGGCCGCTGGTTCATCGCGACGCCGCCCGCACCGGGCACGACACCGACGACGATCATCTGGCAGATCGAAGGCGGCGTGGCGCGCGAGCTCGTGCGCGTGCCCCGCGCGACGAACGACGCGCAGTCCTCGTCGAACGGACGCACGAGGCTCGCCCGTCGCTCCGACGGTCGAGCGATCGCGCTCGTGGTGGATGGTCAGCCGACGGCAGAGCGATCCTCGAGCGTGCGATGGGCCCTGCCGATCGATCTCGAGAGCGGTGCTCTCGGAGAGCCCGAGCCTCTCGGCTACGTCGACCTCGCCGGACGCACGCTCGACGCCTGCACCGATGACGTCGCTGGGTGGGTGCTCGACACGTCGATCCCCGCCTCCTCCGTACGCGTGCGTCTCCCGCACGGCAGCGGCTCGCTCAACGGCGTCCTCGCTCGGCTCCGACTCACGAGCGCGCGGGCGTGCATCGAACGCCTCGCCGGCACCTACGACGGTCAGACGCAGGACCGCACCGCCCAGCTCACGCGGCCCGGCACCAGCAGCATCCGAAGCACCACGCCCCTCCGCCCCGGCGAGCTCTTCGTCACCGCGATGAGCGCGCAGACGCGTTTCCCGCTCAAGTGCTCGGTCGACCGCTCGGGGAAGTGATCCCAGGACGCGGTCAGCGTGCCGCTCGAGCTATCGGCAGGTTATTCGCCGCACCGCGTCGTGCAAAATCGCAGCAAGACCTCTTGCAGAAATGCATCGACGCTCGCCTGATCGGCTGTGAACAAGCGCAAGAAATCCCGTATTTCTTGAGATGACGAGCTCTGGCACGAACTTCGCATCATTCCTGCCTGCTCGCGTGGAGTGCGGCTGCCCCCCCGGCCCCTTCGCGCGAGCTTTTTCTTTTTGTCGCAACGCGAGCGACCCGAGGCCCCGAACGCCTCCGCGCGCCCCTTCCCGCCGCGTCCGTTCTCCCGCAGGTCGGTTGCGAGCGAGTTCCGGAGGGTTTGTTCGGAAGCGGGTCGCGCGACCACAGGTTCGATGATGGCCAAACGGGAACCGCCCGCCCCCTCGGCGAGCCTCCCGCTTCCTCGCTCGATCGAGGGTGGCCGGCAGAAGGAGGCGTGAACCACCGCTTCGGAACGGCATTCCGGGACGCAGTCGAGGCGTACGGCCGAGCTGTTTCGGCAAATGCCGAACCGCGTTGGAAGCTATTCTCCGCGCGAATGAGCTCATCCTCGCTCGGCAGATCGCTCGGCCACGTGTGCCTCCTTCTCCTCGTCGCCGCTTCGTGCTCCGACGATCCGGCGCCCCCGAGCACACCGCGGGACCAGCTCGAGCCGGGGGAGACCTGCGACAACAGGCATGAGCTCAAGCTCACGATGGATCCGCCCGAGGTGATCGTCGCTCCAGGCGCGACGCGCCCGGTCCGCCTCACGATCGAGCCCGATGCGTGCGACCCGATCACCGCGCGCTTCGCGTCTGCGAATCCTGCCGTGGCGGTGGCTCCGCGCGAGGCGCACTTCGATCTGCGCCATGCGACCTTCGACTTCCTCGTGACGGGAGGCGCCCTGGGCCGAACCACCATCACGGCGTCGATGGCCGGAAAAGACATCAACGACGTCCCGTACACCGCGACGGTCGAGCTGCCGATCGACGTCCGTGATCCCGCGGTCCCCACGTGCGACGCCACGAGTAACGCGGCGGGAACGCTCGAGGCGAACAACGTCGCGCTCCACGGCCAGGGCGCGCTCGCGAAGGCCGCCGTCTCCGCGCGCCCCGAGGCCTTCACGCGAGCGGACGAGTTCTCCCTGCCTGCGTTCCCGGGCGAGGTCGCGTGCCATCCGGAAGACCTCACCGCGAAGCTGCCGAACGCGAAGCTGAGGAGGCTCGGGCCCGCGGTCACCTTCACCGCGCGCGCGCCGCTCTCGATGGCGAAGCCGCTGCGACGCGACATCGATTTCGCGATCCCGGTGAACCCCGCGTCGTTCCCGTCGGGCGCGCGGCTCCGTCACCTCACCATCCTCTACTCCGGACCGCGCGCGAAAGAGCCGCGCCCGATCCCCGTGTCGAACGCGCGCATCGAGGCAGACGGCAACGACTACGTCATCAAGTTCGCATCGCCCTGGCTCGGCACCTACCAGGCGGCGGTTGCGGAAGACGCGGGCCTCAAGCGGCGGACGCGCAAGCTCACGCACCGCGCAGTGATCGGCTTCTCGATGGGAGGCGGCGGCGCGGCGGTGTTCGGGCTCCGCCATCATGATCTCTTCGACGTCGTCGCGCCGCTCGGTGGACCGAGCGACTGGACGTGGCTCCTCTGGTACCTCGAGCAGTATCCGCTCGGCGGGTTCTGCCCCGCCGGGCAGACGTGCGAGAAGGTCGCGCCGAACCGCTACCCGCTCGACGAGCCGTTCGCCCACACCATGGACTACGACCACTGGTGGTACGAGAAGGGCAACGGCAACGGCGGCAGCTTCCCGCGCTCGGAGTACATCCAGATCTTCGAAGACCTCGCGCTCTCGATGGGCAACGGCAACGGCTGGAACCAGGAGTCGGGGCTCCTCCACATGGCGCCGGGCCCGAAGCCGAGCGATCCGTGGGTGAAGGGTCCGGACGGCCTCGACTGCACGTACACGGTCGAGCCGATCAAGGACGACCCCAACGAGAAGAAGCAGCGCGAGCGCGAGGCGGCATGCCGTACCTGGCGCTGCGATCCCAAGAACGCCTGGAAGGCGGAGACGAACTACTTCGACGACGAGTTCAACCCGGACGGGACGAAGCCCGTGATCTCGTTCTGCGACGGCAACCAGAACGGCGAAAGCCCGTACACGAACACGTTCGCACCCGGCGGTCAGAAGCCGGTGAACCTGCTGCTCGCCGTCGACCTCAACGGCAACGGCGTGCGCGACGAGGGCGAGCCGATCATCCGCAGCGGCCACGAGCCCTTCAGCGACTGCGGGGCCGACGGCCTCTGCAACCCCGACGAGCCCGGCTACCACCCGGAGAACAACCCGGATCCGAACCAGGACGATTACGACTACCTCCTCAACCCGAACGGGCTCGAGGGCAATCACCGCTGGGATCCGGGCGAGCCCTTCCAGGACGTCGGCCTCGACGGTGTCCCCAACACCGCCTCGCGCCACGTCGCAGGCGATCCGGGCGAGGGCGACGGCAAGTACACCGAGACGCCCGGGCTGAGTAACTTCTACGCGAACGACCCGCACAGCATGCTCGCGCGCCGGACGACGGACCTTCCCGGCGGCCCGATCACCGACGCGGCGCTCCAACGCGTCGACATCCTCACCGATGGCGGCGTGCGCGACCTCTTCAACTTCGCCTCGGTCGCGAGCCACCTCAAGGGGCAGGTCTTCGGGCGCAACGGCGCGAACGGGCTGCCGCTCCGCTCGGTTGCATTCTACAACGGCTTCGACATGCTGCCGGGCCAGGTCCGGGGCAGGCCCGACGACTTCTCGCCGGCGCTTCTCCGCTGGGCCGACATCGCCGAGATGCCGAGCATTCGCTACGGCGATCTCGACGCGAGCCGCCAGCAGATCGAACAGGGCGACGGCCAGCACGTCGGGAAGGCGAACCAGCTCCTCTTCCGCCTCGAGACGGCATTCTTCTACGTCGGACAGCGCTGGCCCGACGCGGACCGCCGCACCACGATCGACTCGCGCGACGACGCGGCCACGACGACGATCAACGAGCTCGGCGTCGAGTGCGAGGTATTCGGCAAGTGCGAGAAGATCTTCACCGGCCCGACGACCAAGCGCACCGGCCCGATCGCGGTGTCACTCCCGCCGGGCTACGCGCAGAAGGACAACGTCGCGCGCAACGTCCGCTATCCGGTCCTCTACGTGCTCCACGGGTACGGCCAGGATCCGCGTGATCTCGAGGCCGTCGCGATCTTCACCAACAACTTCATGAATGGGACGAACCGCTCGTACGCGACGCGGCTCCCGAAGTTCATCATCGTCTACGTCGACGGCCGCTGCCGCTCGCCCGACGGCAAGGACGAGTGCATCCGCGGCACGTTCTACATGGACTCCGCCCGCGACAACGGCGCCAAGATGGACGCCTGGTTCAACGAGGTCGTGCAGTACGTCGACCAGAACTACCGCACGATGCCCCCGAGCGAGGTCGAGGTCACCGAATGAGCACCGAGCAACACACACGCTCCGCAGCCGTGCGCGAGAGCGCGACGCGGGAGGTTTCGTGATGTCCGACGGCGGAGCCCCTCTTCGATTGGGACGCGCGCAGGGAAGCGATCGCTGGCTCCTCGACGATCGGCCGCTCAGCGGCGGGGACATCGTGCAGCTCTGCTGCTCGGGCGGCTGGCTCACCGGACGCTTCGAATGCGACTCCGGCACCGGCGGCGCGCCGACGTTCTACTTCTCGATCGAGCTCGGGGCCGGACGCGTCGAGCAGCAGAAGCTGATCCTGCCGGAAGGTGCGCTCCTTCGCAGGCCGTGAGGGCGGCCGAGAGAACAGCGGCTCCCCGAGGACGCTCCCCACGTCCTCGGTCTCCGACTGCTCGGCGGTTCGACGCTCAGAGACGACGCGCGCTCTTGATGTGAATCTGCGTGAGCGGAGCATCTTTATCGAACGGACCACCTTCGCCCGTCGGCACGGCCACGATCTTGTCAGCGACGTCCATGCCCGACGTGACCTTGCCGAACACTGCGTAGCCCCAGCCGGTCGTGTTCTTGGCGGTGAAGTCGAGCGGCTTGTTGTCGGCGACGTTGATGAAGAACTGGTTCGTGGCCGAGTGCGGCGCATTCGTGCGCGCCATCGCGATCGTGCCGCGGACATTCTTCAGCCCGTTGTCCGCTTCGTTCTTGATGGCGGGATGGGTGTCCTTCTGCTTGTAGTCGCTGTCGAACCCACCGCCCTGAATCATGAAGCCGGGGATCACGCGATGAAACAGCGTGCCGTCGTACGCCTTCTCGTCGACGTACGTCAGGAAGTTCGCCACCGTCTTCGGTGCCTTTGCCGCGTCGAGCTCGATCTCGATGTTGCCGAGGTCCGTCTCGAGGACGATGCTCACCGGCTTCGGCACTTCGGGCTCTTCCGACCCCTCGCCGACTCCGCTATCGGATTCGGTGTCGGGCGATCCCGCATCGGGCCCGGGATTGGGGTCGCCTGACGAGGAGCTCGAGCAGGCGAGGAAGAGGAAGGGGGCGAGGAGGAACGAGCACGCGGTGCGCATGCCTTAGGCCACTAACAGTCGCGTTCGTGGCAGCAAGAGCACAACGAAAGCTCTTCCGTACTTTTGTCGTACTCGCGGCTCGAGGCGTAACCCGGCTGCGCCGATCCAGAGAAGGAAGGAGCGCGCTCAGACCACGCCGAAAGGACCTCGATCAATTGGGGCTCGCGCCCCGAATTCAGGTGAGCGCGCTCTAGCGGACGACGCCAGCAGCGGACGCACGTGCAACATACACGTAATGAATCCGCGCCCCAAAGCCGGACCGCTCGAGCTGGTAGCGGAAGCCGGCGGCACGGAGGGACCGCTCGAAGCCGGCGGAACCGCCTTCGCACCACACCGCGAAGACTCCGTTGGGCGCCAGCGCCTTCCTGACTCGCAGCACCGCGGAAGGTCCGTAGAGGGGATCGTTCGGGCGAACGCGGGTCTGCGGGCCTTCGTACATGTCGAGGACGATGGCGTCGAACCTCGGCACGTGGGCGTCTCGGGCGACGTCTGCAATGCGGACGGCGACGTCCACGACGTCCACCGTCACGCGCGGATCACGTGCGGCCTCGGCGGTCAACGGAGCAAGCGGGCCCTTGCACCACTCGACCACCACCGCGTTGAGCTCGGCGACCGTCACCACGGCGTCGTCCGCGAGCTCGTCGAGTGCGGCGCGTAGCGTGAAGCCCATGCCGAGGCCGCTCACGAGGACGCGAGCACGCCGCCGCTTCCGGAGCCCCGCACACGCCAGCCTGGCGAGTGCGTCCTCCGAACGGTGAGCCGCGCTGGTCATCAGCACGCGGCCGTTGATCGTGATGAGAAAGTCCTTCTCACCCCGGCGCCTCAAGTCGAGGGGGCCCTCAGCCGTGGGCACAGATGCGAGGGTTTCCCAGGGACGTGCCAAGACGAACGAACCCCCTATTCCATTGATCGCCTCCGGAATCCAGCTCGCTCGTTCTGCCGCGCCTTTCCGACGTGAGACCTCGCAATCGCGGTCCACGTCCGACGCCTTCGGAGGATCGCGCCCGAGCACGTGCGCGGCATGCACGACATGCGCGGCGATCCAGCGCCGGGCTCAGCCGACCACGAGGCTGAAGGTGTCGTAGACGACGACCTCGTCGCCTTCGATCTCCGCCTCGTACGTCCGCTGATCGCCACAGAGGCCCTTCGGCCGCTGGAGCTTGCCGGTCCGAAGCTCGAAGACGTAGGCGTGCATCGGGCAGACGACGCAGTCGTCTTCGAGCCACCCCTCGGCGAGGCTCGCACCGGCGTGGTTGCACGCGTCCTCGATCGCGAAGACCTCTCCATCGGACCAGGCGACGAGGACGTCGAACGGCGGATGCGTGAGCCGCACGAGGCCCTTCTCCTTCACCTCCGCAACCGAGACCCGCCCGACCTCTTTCTTCGGCGCCATTCCGAGAATGACCGTCAATTGAGGACCGTGCCCTTCGTCTCGCCCAGCATCGCCCCGTGCTGCGCCGCGAGCTGAGCCATCACCATCCGCACGCGCGCTCGCGGATCGAGCTCCTCGAGGATGGCTTGCCTGACCTGGGCGTCGACCACCAGCTGGAACGCGCAGATGTCGGCGAGTGCGCCGGCCTTCGCGCCGCTCGTCTCGGTCCCGCGAAGCCCCTTCGGCATGCGGAGCTCGAACTTGGTGTCGTGCTTCTTCACCTCGGTGACGAACATCCTGGCGGCTGCGAGGAGCGCCGCATGGTCGGCGTCACTCACGGTGACGTCGACCTCGTGGAGTCGGCTCGCACGCGCACGCTTGTACGGGTAACGCGGCAGCTCCTCGACGACGAGCTCGTCCAGATGCACCCGTGCCGAGCCGGCAACGACGATGTTCGATCGCCCGTCGGGCAGCGGCTGGTGCTCGACGATGACACCCACGGATGCGACCTCGGCGATGCGCGCGCCGCTACGGTCGACCTGCGCGATCACGATCGCGCCGTCGCGGTCGAGGCAGTCCGAGAGCATCGCCCGGTAGCGAGGCTCGAAGATGTGGAGCGGCAGGAGCGTCTCTGGAAACAGCACGACGTTCGGCAACGGAAAGACCGGAACGTCCGCGAGGGCATCTTCTTCGAGTCGAGTCATGATCGGCGCAGGTCAGGGCCCGAAGGCATCCACACAGCTTCCGTTCATCGCAGCGGGCGCGTCGAGCGCGACCCAGGCGACGAGCCGCGCGATGTCCTCAGACGTCATCGCGGGGGAGAAGCCACTGCCCCGCAGCATATCCGTGTCGACGGACCCTGGCATCACGCACATCGACTGGAGCCCCGTACCGCGGAGCTCTTCGGCGAGGGACTTGACGAAGCCCACCGTGCCCCATTTCGACGCGCAGTACGCGCTCAGCCGCGGCGTGCCCATCGTCCCGGAGATGCTGCCGATGGCGATGAATCGGCCGCTCCTCTCCGCGAGCATCGGCCGGAGGAAAGCCCTGGTGACGAGGTACGTGCCCTTGAGGTTCACGTCGAGCACCTCGTCCCACTGCGCCTCGGTGGTGTCGAGCACGGACGTGCGATGGACGATGCCGGCGTTCGAGACGACCACACGCGGGACGCCGAATTCGACGAGCACGCGTGAGGTCGCGCTCTCGACCTCCGCCGAACGCGAGACGTCGCACGGGAGCGCGAGCGCCTTCCGGCCTCGGCGCACGATCTCTTCCGCTGCCGACGCGAGCGTCTCCTGTTTCCGCCCGAGCAGCGCGACGTCGCAGCCGCGATCGGCGAGCTCGAGGGCAATCGCACGTCCGATACCACGACCACCGCCGGTAACGACCGCGATCACGGCGCCGCTCCTCGACCAACGCCGAGCGCAAGATGGGCCTCGGCAACGCGATCGGCCGGACCGCGAAGCGCGACGGTCTCCACCCGCGTGCCGACCGAGCGCTCGCCGCGAGCGATCATGCAGCCGTGCGCGAGGACGAGCCGGCAGCCCACCCATTCGGGCGTCAGGACGGCGTCGAGATCGTCGACGACGCTCTCGCCGATCTTCTCCTGGAGCGCGAGCCGCCGCGCATGCGCGTCGACGAGCGCTGCGACGGTCCCGAGGCCGAGTAGGCGCACCGTTGCCTTGAACGCGACCGTGGCAGTCCCGAGCGACGGGAGGAGGTGATGCGGGCACGTCGTGACGACCGGAACGTCTCGGACGACCACGAGCGTCGGTGAGGTCGTGTCGATGGCGCTCGCCTCGACGAGCCGCCGCGTGTCGATCGCGTAGCCAGTGCAGAGCTCGTCGACGAACATGTCGGCGACGCGAGCGCCGGTGCCTCGAACCTCCGGCTCGTCGCGACCGAGCGCGCGGAGGAAGGCCTCGATGGCGGCCGCAGCCGCTTGACGATCGGCCGGCGGACGGGACGTGGAGGGAGCCTGGCTGCGCTGAGGCATGACCCGCGAGCGTACCAAAGCCGCGCGCCTTTCGCTCGGCGCGCCGACCTCGGGCATGGCCGATCAGCCCGCGTCGCTTGCTCCACCACCGGGGACGGGGATGTCGATCCAGAGCGCCGAGGCCGTCGCCTCGGTCTCGAGCACGACGTCGCCCTCGAGGAGCTCCGCCCCGTCGCCCGTTTCGAGCGAAGCGCCGCTTGCCCGGAGCGAACCGGAGAGCGCGAGCAGATAGCCCGCCCGCCCTGGACGCACCTCGAGCCTGGTCTCGCTGCGAGAGCTCAGGTCCAGCCACCACACGCGCGCGTCGCAGCGCAGCGGCATCCCGTCGTCACCCGCCACGAGATGGCGGCCCGCGCTCACGGACGGCAGCTGCCGCTGGTAGTAGGCCGCCTCGCCCCCGTGGACGTTCGGCGAGAACCAGAGCTGCAGCATGCGCGTCGCCCGCTCCGTGTCGTTGCCCTCGGCGTGGACCATGCCGTCGCGCGCCGAGATGAGCTGCGCGCCGCGCGGGCGGACGACGGCGTCGTGCGCCTGGTTGCCGTGATGGCTCAGGTCGCCGTCGAGCACGATGCTCAGGATCTCCATCTCGCGATGCGGGTGGAGCGGAAACCGGGAACGCGGCGCGAACGTCGCATCGGCGAGCACGACGAGAGGCCCCATCGGGCGCCCCGTACCGGCGTGCTCGCCGACGGTGGCGACGAAGTGGTCCTTCAACCTCAGCCACGAGAGCTCGGTCGAAGGCAGGGTGTGCGAGGGCCTCGGTCGTACGTTGCTCAAGCTGCCTCCGGGACGGGCGCGCGACGGGTTGCAGCCGAGCGCCGTGGCCAGCCCCAGCTGGCCGGCACCGATGACGAAGTCACGTCGGCTCATCACCACGGCTTCAGGAATAGGCGCCCCGGGCGCGCTTGACGACCCCGCGAGGACGCACACAGCATGTGCGTTGATGCACATGTCCTGGGAAGACCTCCAGACGATCGAGTCGCTCGTTCGAACCGGCAGCGTCGTCGGAGCAGCACGGGAGCTCGGACTGCGGCACTCTTCGATCTCGCGCCGCGTCGACGCGCTCGAGCGCAGTCTGGGGGAGCCGCTCTTCCTTCGTGGTCCGCGGCTCCGTCCCACCACGCTGGCGACGGCGATCGCCGCTCGGGCGACCGCAATGGCGAAGCACGCCCACGAGATCGAGGCGCTGATCGAGGGAGAGCGGCGCGCACGTGAGCTTCGGATCGTGATCACGACCAACGACGTGCTCGCGCCACTGGTCTTCACCGCGCTCGCGGGGCGCGCGCTCGAAGAGACGGTGCAGGTCCGCGTCTCCGACGTCGAGGCTGAGCTCGAACCGGGGACGACCGATCTCGCGCTCCGGCCAGGGGGTCAGCCGTCGGGAGCGCTACGCGGGTGGCGGCTCGGTCGGTTGCGCGTCGGCATCTTCCGGGCGCGGTCCGCCCAGCAAGGCGCGCGAACGTGGATCTTGCCGTCCGCCGATCTCAGGAAGCGCTCTTCGATGCGATGGTGGAAGTCCGTGCCCGACGACGCGGAGGGGCGTGTCGAATGCAACTCACTGCTCTCGATGCGCGACGCCTGCATCGCCGGCCTCGGCCGGGCCGCGCTCCCGTCGCTGCTGGCCGCCCACGACACGCGCCTCCAGCTCGAGGAGGAGATCGACGGAGGGCCGCCGGTCTGGCTGTTGGCGCCGGCGACCCGCCGTGCCGATGCCCGGCGAAGACGCGTGGCTCAGCTCCTCGTCTCGTCCATCCGCAGCGCGCGCGGCGTCTGGGTCACGTGAGAGCACCGGAGAGCACCTGAGGAGCGTGCTCGCGTGGCTGCGACGCGCGCGCCGTGCCACGAACCTCGAGCTCGTCGCAGCCGGTCGCGCAGAGCAATGCCTCGATGGCGGCTGCGGCAACCGCCGTTCGACGATCCACGGCGGACGTGAGCTGGAAGGACTGTGGCTGCCCGGTGGTCTGGCCCGTAAGCGTACCAAAGCCCAGCGCCTTTTCGTTTCGCCCAGGTCGGAGAGAGCCGGCTGGTGAATGGGGCACGACGATTGCCCCGAGAGATCGCGGTGCGCGCTCCACCTCTGCTTCTCTTGTTCGCCTCGGCCCTGGCGCCGCCGGCCGCGACGGCTGCCGAGCCGCCGTCGATCGCGGACGATCCGCTGTTGCAGAGCCATCTCCTGCATCGGCTCGTCGAGCGGGAGCGCTCGCCGCTCCTCGTGCCGCAGAGCATCCGCCACGCGCAGGTCCCGCTGCTGCGCCCTCCGTACGTGGCCCATGCCGTCTCGGCGCTGGACTGCGAACACGCGACGCACGACATCACGCTCGACCCGGAGACCGGCGTCACGAAGGCAACCCTCCAGCTGCAGGTGAAGGCGACGCACTCGCCGCTCGCATCGGTCAGCTTCGCGTTCGATGCCGGCCTCGAGACGGAGGGCATCTGGGCAACGGACCGCAAGGTGATCGTCGGGCAGGCGATGCTCGCACCGATGCGGGTCGTCCGCGTCGACCTCGACCCGCCGCTCGCGCCCGGCGCGTCGACGGTCATCACGATGCCCTACGCGGGGACGCTCTCGTGCGCGACGGCGGACGGCGGATCGATCACCTGCTCGAAAGGCGCCGAGTTCTCGTACTTCGCCCACCAGTCCATCTTCCCGTACGTCTTCGATCCCGAGGCTCCGGAGGACTTCGTCCTCGACGGGCTCACACGCGACATCGTGCTTCGTGTCCCCGCTGTGCACGACGTGGTCGCCACCGGCCAGAAGATCTCCGAGACGCTCGATGGCTCGACGAAGATCTCGAGGTGGTCGATCGACAAGCCGCTCTCGCGCGTCGTTGGTCTCTACGCCTTCGCCGGGAAGCTCGGCCTCCTGCCTGTCGGGGGTCGGACGGCACCGACGACGTTCATCTTCCCCTCCCCCGAGAAGCCGATCGATCGCGACCTCGTCTCCTGGTCCACGCCGGCGCTCGAGTTCGTGGAGCGCACCAGCGGCTCGAGGCTCCCGTTCGATCGCAGTCTCTCCCTCGTGCGTCTCCCTCAGACGTTCGGCGATCCCGGCACGGCCACCTTCGGGATGACCCTGCTCTCGGACTCGTACGCTCGCATGGGCAACATCCTCTACGAAGAGACGTGGGCGCACGAGAACGCGCATCTCTTCTGGGGCGTCGTCGTCCCGGAGACGAACTCGAACGAGAGCCGACTGATGAGCGAGGGCATGGCGACCCTCACCGAGATCGACTACACGTTCGCGCGTCACTTTCCCGCCGAGGATCGCGACCTCTATCTCGCCCGCCGGTTCCTCCCGATGGGGCTCGACCTCCGCGTCAGCGGAAAGGACCTCCCGCCGGCGCAGCTCACCGCGGGAATGGATCTCCCGCAGGACTTCCGGACGCGTCGCTACACGCTCTGGGCCTACTATCGGACGGCGATCACGCTCGACCACCTCCGCGTGACCCTCGGCGAGGACGTCTTCTCGAACGTGCTCACCGACTACGTTGCGCGCTGCCGTTTCGTCGGCTGCCGTCCCGACGTCCTCCGCGAGATCGCGAGCGAGAAGAGCGGTAAGGACATGCAGCCGTTCTTCGAGCGCTGGGTCACGGCCAACGAGCGCCCGCGTGTCCTCGTCGGCTTCATACCCGCGAACGGCGGCGCCGACGTCGAGCTCACGAAAGGCGACGACCGACCGATGACACTCGAGCTCTGGCTCGGGCTCGCGAATGGAGCCCGAGTGAAGCGCCGCGTCGACCTCGGGCCGCACACGACCCGCATCCGTCTCGACGCGCCCGCGCCCGTGCTCACCGTCGCGGCGAGCCCACGCCACGACGTGCTCGTCGACGTGCGCTCGCTCGTCGACGGAGACCTCGACTTCGACGGCGAGACCGACGGCTTCGACGTGCTGCGCTGCGCACCCCTCGTCGGACGGAGATACGACTCGGTCGGCGCGACCGGGCTGTGGAACGTCGACGAGAGGTTCGACCCGCGCTGCGACGCGAACGGAGATCTCGCGATCGACGATCAGGACCTCGCCGCGATGGCCGCGCAGTTCGGCAAGCTGAGGGCGCGATGATGAAGGCGCTCGCTGTCCTCGCGACCCACGCGGCCCTTCTCGTCGCCGGCTGCAGCAGCAGCTCGGATCAACCGAAGAAGGCGCCGTTTCCGGCACCGGCGAGCTTCGCGACGGACGAGCCGGCGATCGGCAACCATATCGTGTACCTCCGCGGCAGGTCCGAGAGCCCGGGAGCCGAGCGCGTCGTGCTCGACGTGGTCGCACAGGGAGCGGGGCCGAGCGTGCACGGCGCGGCGTTCCGGCTCAGCTGGGATACCGCCAAGCTCGCGTTCGTGGAGGCGCACGTCGGCGCGGTGTGGTCGAAACAGGCCGTGGCTCTCGCGAAGGAAGGGCTCCCCGGCGAGCTCGTCGTCGTGTGGAGCGAGAAAGGGAACAGCCCCGGTGTGGACGCAAGTGGCGAGACGGTCCTCGGCTCGATCGACTTCCGGCTGAAGACGGGAGAGGCATCGACGCTCGCGTTCCGGCCCGATCGTTCCACGCTGCGCGACCGGGACGGCGCGCCCGTGACGGTCGAGTGGCGCGGTGGTCGGATCGCTCCGCGCTGAGCGACGGGCGCGAGCCGGAGCCGCCGAGCGCCAGCGCCATGGCACGACGGATGCTCCGACGCCGAGAGCTGGAGGAGTCGACATGACGCGTGACGATGAGCTTCGTCCTCGGCGCGTTGCCCGTGCCGTCGCGGGAGCGAACGCAACGTCGATCGACCCGAGCCGGAGCGTCGAGTGAGTGAGATGCCGCACGAGACGGCGCTCATCGGCACGGTCGCGGTCGGGCTCGGACTGGCTTTCGTGTTCGGCTTCGGAGTGAAGCGCGTCGGCCTCCCGCCGCTCGTGGGCTACCTGCTGGCGGGGGTCGCGATCGGCCCCTTCACGCCTGGCTTCGTCGGACACACCGGCCTCGCGCAACAGCTCGCCGAGATCGGCGTCATCCTGCTCATGTTCGGCGTGGGCATCCACTTCTCGGTCGCCGATCTGCTCGCCGTTCGTCGCGTCGCGCTGCCGGGGGCCATCGCGCAGATCGCGCTCGCCACCGTCCTCGGCGCAGTCGTGGCTCACCTGTGGGGCTGGTCCTGGGGCGCCGGGATCGTGTTCGGCGTCTGCCTCTCCGTGGCGAGCACCGTCGTCCTCCTTCGCGCGCTCGAGGACCGTGGGCTGATCGACTCGGTCGACGGTCGAATCGCCATCGGCTGGCTGATCGTCGAAGACCTCGCGACCGTCCTCGTGCTCGTCCTGTTGCCCGCATTCGCGGCGGCGATGGGCAAGAGCCCCGAGGCGGAGGACGTAAATGAAGCAGCGACGAGCGGGCCGCCTCTACCGGTGACGCTCGGCATCACTCTCGCAAAGGTCGGCGCCTTCGTCGCGCTGATGTTCGTCGTGGGGCGACGCGCGGTGCCATGGTTGCTCGAACAGGTCGCTCGCACAGGCTCACGCGAGCTCTTCACGCTCTCCGTGCTCGCCGTGGCGCTCGGCATCGCGGTCGGTTCGGCCGCGCTCTTCGGCGTCTCCGTCGCGCTGGGAGCGTTCTTCGCAGGCATGGTCGTCAACGGCTCCGACCTCAGTCACGAGGCCGCGACGGACGCGCTCCCCCTCCAGGACGCGTTCTCGGTGCTCTTCTTCGTCGCCGTCGGGATGCTGTTCGATCCGGCCATCTTGGTGCGGGAGCCGCTCGAGGTGCTCGCGGTCCTAGCGATCGTGATGGTCGGAAAGTCGCTCGGCGCGGCGATCATCGTGCTGGTCTTCCGCCATCCGGTCCACACGGCGTTGCGCATCTCCGCGAGCCTGGCGCAGGTCGGAGAGTTCTCGTTCATCCTCGGCGCACGCGCCGTGACCCTCGACCTGCTGTCGTCCGAGGCGCAGAGCCTGATCATCGCCGCGGCGCTCCTGTCGATCAGCCTCAATCCCCTCGCCTTCTGGGGGGCCGAGCGAGCCAGCCGATGGCTGAACGCTCGCCCCGAGCTCCTCCGTCCCTTCGAGGGACCAACGGGGGCGCTGGTACAGCTCCCGAAGGGGAACGGCGGCGGTGAGGAAGCGCCGAGCGACCACGCCATCGTCGTCGGCTTCGGCCGGGTCGGTGGCGCGATCGGCGCGACCTTCGAGGAGAAGGGGCTCCCGTACGTCGGCATCGAACAGCGCCGGGAGATCGCCGAGCCTCTCCGAGCGAAGGGTCGCCCGCTCCTTCACGGCGACGCGACGCGACCGGACGTCCTCGCAGCGGCGCACGTCGGTCGAGCGCGTCTCCTCGTGGTCACCGCTCCGGATCCTTTCCAGGCGCGCGCGGTGGTCGAAGCCGCCCGCGCGGCCAACCCCGCGATCGAGACGGTCGTCCGCGCGCACAGCGAAGACGAGCGAGCGTGGCTCGAGGAGCATGGCGTCGGGCTGGCCCTGATCGGTGAGCGTGAGCTCGCCCTCGGCCTCGCCCAGTACGCGCTCGTGCACATGGGGTGCGGCGAAGAAGAAGCGCACGCCACCGTCGACGCGATGCGCGAGCGCCGTGAACCGAGGGTGCTGGCGCCGGCGTGAAGTATTGCGACGAGCCGGACGGGTGATGCTCGAGCGGGCGCCGTTCTCCCGTCACCGATTCGATCGAAGCGGCGAAGATGATGCGTGGAGCGTCTTCTTCGCGGCGACCTGCTGCTGCGCCGGCGCCGGACTGACGAAGTAGACGAGATAGGCGCCCCACGCCGAATTCTCCGGGCGGTAGTGCGTGACGACCACGCGCACCGCGAGCGGGCCGGGAGCAAGCAGCTCCTTCGGGAACGTCATGTCATCGAGGCTCTGCGTGACGGCCACCCATCCACGCAGCGGGTGCCCGAGGCGCTGTGCCTCCGTCCCGAGCGCGCTCTCGAGCGCCGCCATCGGCTCGCGCTGCCCGGCGTGCACGAGCCTGGCCTCGTCGACGAGACTGGGGACGTCACCAAACGCGCTCGCAGGAGCGAGCCCGCGAGCGGCCCGGTGCTGAGCGAGGCGATTCATGACGCGCGTCGCGTTCGCCTGATGATCCTCGGCGCCGAAGAGCGAATACGTCGTGATGACGACGCCGAGGCCGCTTCCTTCGATCGGCGTCGGTCCGATGGCGATCTGCCGTGCACCGGGCTCGAGAAGCGTGAAGCGCCCCATCGGATGCTCGAGCGCGTAGTCGACCCAGCTCGACGCCTCCTTCGCGCCCGAGAGCATCGTGCCGAAGAAGCTCCCGTCGCGAATCGTGCCCTCGATGTCCCACCCTGCGAGGAGCCCGAGCGCGACGACGTCGGTCGTGTGAGCATCGGCGGTCGCCTCGGCATCGAAGAAATGGGCTGCGAGCCGCGCGTTCACGTCCGCTTGTTTGGGCGCCAGCGTGAGCGCTCCGAGCTTGGCGCTCGTGCGAATGCGGTTCACCCCTTCGAGGACGGAGGCCACGACGTCCGCCTGGGAAGCGCCCGCGTTCGAGCTCGCCGTTCCTCGAGCGAGCTCCACCGGCTCGCGAGGGTCGCGCCGCGCAAGCAGGAGCGCTGCCGGACGGAGGAGGATCCGCCCGGAGCTGCGCTTCAGCACCTCGATCCACGCCCAGGAGTCGTCGTCGCGCATCCGGCATTCGAATGCGAACTGCGGGAGCTCGACGCTCGGGTTCGGTTCGCATCGCGCGACGCCGTCGCGCCCCTGATTGACGAGCGCGATGACCTGTTCGACGTCGGATGACGCCGTGCCTCGAACGGTCACGACGCCCGGAGTATCCCCCGGAGAGAACGTGACCCCGCTCTCGTCGTGACCGCTCGCGATCATCAGGACCGCTTGCTTCCCTTTTCGCGTGAGCCAGGCGCCTGCAGACTTGCCCTTGAACGAAGGCGGGAGCGCGATCTGCCCCTTCCACGCCTGGAGCAGCTGTTCGTCCGAGACCTCGGCGGGCGCGTCGCCGGTCAGATAGTACGTCGCCACCCCCGACGGGCTCGTGCTGCCGCACGCGCCGACGATGAATCGTTGGACGCGCTCGTCGGGCTCGGCGCGGTGCTCGGCGCGAAATCGTCCCAGCTCGCGGGCAACACAGCGAAGCTCGCGCGTGAAGGTGTGGTCTTTGGCTGCCGCCGAGTGCTCGACGAGGAGCTTCTCGACCGGCGAAGAGCCCGGAACATCGCTGGTGTCGACACGCCACTCGGGGACCGCGGCAACCGCACGCGCAGGCCGCGGCTTGATCGGCGAACGCGCGACGCTCTCGAGCGCGTCCTTCGTCGGGAACGGATTCGGAACCGTGAGCGCCTTGGGCGACTTCGCGTCCGGGCCACCGCAGCCCACGTTGGTCAGCGCGAGCACCCCCATCAAACCGGCCGAGAGGAGCGAGCCGTGCACGCGACGGACTTGGAGCAGCATGCCTCGCCATCTATCAGCCGCGCCCTCCCGCTTCAATACGTGTAAACCGATATAGCCGTGAAGCCAGCGGCTACAGCCGATTCCGCACTTGGAGCTCGGCGTGGTCTCCGCCCAGTCCGGCCCTCACCGCAGGCTGCGCACGCGCTCACGTTGGGCGCGATACTCGACGATCTCGCCGCGACGTACCGCGATTCTCCAGAGGAACACCGACGCGACGACGCAGACGGCGACCGCAACCGGCGACGCCTCCACCCCGAAGTCTCCGCCGGAGATCGTGGTCGAACCAGTCGGCGACGAGATGAGGAGCGACGACGTGACGGGAGTCCCCGAGACGCGGATCCCGAAGACGGATCCCTGCGCGTAGTTCCATCCCAGGTGAAGGCCCCACGCGAGCCAGATACGTCGCGTGACCATGTATGCGATCGCGAGGAGAAGGCCGGCCTCGAGCATGATCGCAGTCGCAGCAATCAGCGTCGCTCCTGGATTGCCGAGATGGAGTGCGCCGAACAGCGCCGCTTGGATGCCGAGCGCGGCGCGCGAGCCGATCGCCTCCTCCGTGATCTTGAAGACGAGGGCGCGGAGGAGGATCTCTTCGAGGAGCGCGTGGGGAGCGAACTGGACGAAGCCCGTCACGAGGGCCATCGCACTGCCTCCCGTCTCGACACGATAGAGCCCGAACATCGCGAGCAACGCGACGGTGACGGCGAGGAGGGCCGTTCCGCCGGCAACGCCGACGATCCACTCGGTGAACGCGCCCTTCAGCGCGAGCTCGCGCGGCGGTCTGCGCTCCACGACGTGCGCGAACGCCGCCAGCAGCGCGAGGAAGAGGACGATGACGGCCGTGCTGGCAGCGATGGACGCGCCGATCGGCGCAGCCTTCATCGCAAGGAGCTCGGCGAATGTTCCCGGCAGGATGAAGATGAAGCCGATGAAGATCCGGACGGGAGCGACCTGGATCGCCCGCTGCCACCACGTCTTCCGCAGGGCCTGGCTGAAGAGGTCGGAGGCGGGCATCGGGCTGGCTCGCAAGCAGCGTCGAACGTAGCAGGCGTGGTCGTGCGCTCACGAGACGGAAGTGACTGCCCCGACGAGCAACATGTCGCGCCGCCTGATGCGCTCTCGATCGTTCTGGTAGCCTCGGGCGAATGCGCTTCCCGCTCGCGCTTTTCTTGGGCACTTCACTCGTCCTGACGGCCGCAGTCGCGTGCACGGCGTTCGACGCTGCCAACCAGCAGCCGCAGCCGCCCGCGGACTCGGACGGAGGACCCAACGCCAGCGACGCCAATCAGGGCGGCGAGCCGGACGCGAACAACCAACCGGACGCGACCGACGACGCGTCGACGTGCGCCCACGATTGCGGCGGCGCCGCTTGCCAGAACGGTGCATGCGTCGCGATCCCCGTGCTCGACGACATCGACGACCTCTTCGGCATCACCGCCGACGACGCCGACCTCTTCTACTCTCGCCGCGCGGCGCTCGGCGGCATCGGCCGCCTGGGACCGAACGGAAACGCGTCCGAGTACGTCCCCATGCTCGATCGCCCGAACGACGTCGTCCTCGTCGGCCCCCGCCTCTACTTCGCCGTCGAGGGGACGGCGTCGATCAAATACATGGACCGCGCGGCCGTAGTACCGGTCTCCGTGAGCGCGACGGCTACTCCCCTTCGCCTGAGCGCCGACGGCAGCGGAGCGGCCTGGCTCACGGCCAGCTCCGTCGTCTGGACGAGCGGCGGCCTCGGCGACCTGACGAGCCAGTCTTTCGATCTGGCCGCGGTTGGAGAGGCCACCGCTCTCACGGTGGGCAATGGGAAGACGTGGATCGTCCGCGGTGTGAGCGGCGGCGCGCACGCGCTCGAAGTCTTCGGACGCCCGGGCCCTCGCACGGAGACCGTCCCGCTCCCCGCCGCGAGCGTGACGGCGATCGACAACGGGGCGAGCGGCGTCTTCCTGGCCGCCGACACAGGGGTCATCGTCGTGTCGAACGCCGGCGGCAGCAGCGTCGCAGAGACGGTGGTGCCCCCCGTATCGCTCGGAGGAGAGCCTCGCGGCATCGACGAGCTCGATGGTGTGCTCTACGTCGTCACCGACAACGGCGATGTCTGGCGCGTCAAGCCGGACGGCACGGGGCTCACGCTCCTCGCGCGCGCGCCGGCCTGCACCGGCGAGAGGATCGCGGTCTCCGCGAGCTGGGTCTACTGGACGTGCATGGCCTCGAGCACCAACAAAGGATCGATCCGGAAGACCCCGCGCCGGTAGCAACGACGACGCCTCCGAGCTGCCGCTCCGATCGTTCGGACACCACGGTCTCATCGAGCAGCCCACGCTGCGAAGGTAGAGCTCTGCTCACGATCGCATGCGCTCGGCGCCGTTTTCTGCCAAGTAGAGCGCATGAAGATCCGAGCCCTCATGCTCCTCCTTCCGCTCGTGCTCGTTGCTTGCGCACCGAACGCGAAGGCGCCCTCGACGAGCGCCGACGCGCCGCCTGCTGACCGCGACGCGCCGCCTGGCCGCGCCGACAAGACGACCCTCATCAATCATCGCTGGGCACTCGAGTCGGCGGTCGACGCGCAGGGCAAGCGAATCGATGCCTTGTTCCCGGGCCCCAAGCACACGCTGACGTTGAGCTTCGAAGCCGATAGCGCCGGCGTCTCCGGCGGCTGCAACCAGATGGGCGGCGCCTACACGCTCGATGCGCAGAGCCAGCTGGCGATCGGCCAAATGCGCTCCACGATGCGGGCCTGCGAAGACGCGCTGATGCAGGCCGATCAGGCGATCCGTACGCTCTTGTCGACGCCGCAACGAAGCCACGTCGAAGGGAGCGCGCAGCCGCGCCTCCACCTCGAGTCAGGCTCGGGCGAGACCTCGATCTGGGTCGGGCAGCCGACTGCCGAAGCACGCTACGGCGGCCCGGGCGAGACCATGTTCCTGGAGGTCGCCCCCAAGCGCATCGCCTGCAACCATCCGATGATCCCCAACCATCAGTGCCTGCACGTGCGCGAGATCCGCTACGACGCGCAGGGGCTCAAGCAGTCGCCGCCCGGTGAATGGCAGCCGCTGTACGAGAACATCGAAGGCTTCGAACACCGCGCTGGAGTGCGTCACGTTCTGCGGGTGAAGAAGTTCAAGCGCGCCGCGCCCCCCGCCGATGCCTCGTCGATCGTCTACGTGTTCGACATGGCGGTCGAGACGGAGCAGATGCCCGCCGACGCCAAGTAACGTCGGCGCGGCGCGCGACGACGCGTGAGCCGACGCTCACGCGTCGTCGTACGGAATGAGCTCCACTCGACCGTCACGCCCTGGCCGAACGACGGCGGCGCCGAGGCCAGTCCGAGTCCCTCCGGCGAGCGAGCGCAGTTCGTACTGTCCGCTGCAGTGCAGGGCCAAGGTCGAGTCGTCGATATCGGCCAGGGCAGAGGGCGCGTCGAACTCACGGGCCTCTTTCCGCTCGGACGGCTCGCGGACAGTGATCGTTGGCGGCTCACGATCCGATCGTCGGATGGGTCAGCGCGGGCTGACATTGTCGCCCATGACGAGGGCCAATTCAGCGGTCGCGTGTAGACCTCAGTCCTCATCCGCGCGGGTGTCGCGTCGGAGGGACCGCCTGGCTCTGGCCGATACGAGGTCGATGCTCACTCTCCCGGCTCGAAGATGATGGGATAGAGGATCCTGGCAACCTCACCGTCGGGCTTCGGGAACCGCAAATTCCTGGCTTCCTGCACCACGCAGGCAACGACGCTTGGGTCGGAAACCGTCGCCTCGGCGGCCTCCGACTTCGCGACATGGCCGGCCTCATCGATGACGAACATGATCGTTATCGTGCCTCGAAGCCGAGCGTCGCGTGCGAGGCCCGCCTCATAACATTGGAGGAAGACGCCGAATCGGGCGCGCACCGATGCTTGAACGAGCTCCGGCCAAATGCGCCGTCGTACGCCGTTTGCATCCGCGTCGGACCTGCCCTCCATCCACTCAATGGCCATGCGGTCGCGCGCGCATTGGGCGACTGCAGCGTCGACGTCCGTTGCGGCGTATGCGGCACGGAAACAGTCGATCCTGGGGTCACCGGTCGACCGAATGTTCGCCGGTCTTTCGGAGATCGGCGGCGCAACGTTCGCCGGCGTCGCGGAGACCGTGGGCGCAGCCTTCGCCTCTGGCGCCTGACCGTGCGACACGCGGTCCGGTGACCCGGCGCACGCAGCGAGGATAACGACCAGGACAGGCGCGGCACGACGCATGGCGTCGCGGACCCTACGATTCCGGCCGAGCGCTGTCGATCCGTATCGAGGATTCCTCGCTTCGCCCATATGCGCCTCGGGGGGAGCGAGCTTCCGATCGCGCCCCGATGATGCACACGACGCTCGTGCGAAGGCGATTGCCGTCGACGGCCAACGAGGTCGCGGATCCGCGGCGCCGCACAGCGAGACAGTGTCAGCTTTATTTTCGCTGCGCGCGCAGCTCGTTGCCCTGCTTCACGAGCCCTCTCAACTCCTCGCCAGTGATGACGCCCCAACTGCCTTGCGGATAGTCCCTCGTGCGCTCGCGTTGCACCCACCACAGCTCCTGGGTCTGTGGATCCAGGTCTGGCTCATACTGAAACTGAAATGGAAGATCGCCACGGTGATATGCGCGCGCGATGATGCCTACGCCCTCGACCTCGAGCCCACCACCGTCCGGCAGTAGCGCCGTGCGCCACTGCTCGCCCGACTGTGGCGCGAGCGCGAGCGCAAGTGCAGCCGCAATCGTGCCGTCGGGGTCGTCCGTCAGGGTGAAGCTGCGCGTTCTCGGCACACGCGCGTCATATCGATGATGCGTCTCATGGGTTGAACGGGCCTCCCTTGGCGAAGGCATCTTGATTGATCAACCAAGTATTCAAATCGAGAACGCCCGCAACGCGATCCGGACCTATGCGCTCCGCGTGTTCGCTCACGCGGACGAGTACGACGCAGAGCTCGCGGAGTCGCTGCTCGCACCTCTCTCGGGTTGGGAGTCGCGCACTGCGACACGAAGCGCGAACGCGTCGCGTGGGGTCCATCCTCGACGTGCAAGAGCACGTCTGCGGGGTCTCGCCTGCGCGCCACGCCGGATCTCCCGGCACCTCGACGCCCTCGCTGCGAAGTCCGTGAGTAATCCGGGCTAGTTCAAGTGACGCGAGCGCATGCTCTGAGCAATGGGCTTCCTCCCCGAGAAGCCCTCCGTCAACGCGTGGTAGTGCGCGACCTCGCTCTCGCCGTACCTCCAGCAGAGCCAGACGAGCTTGCCGTCGACGGTGCCGTAGAAATCGAGAAGGCCCATGCGCGCGTCCTTGAGCACGGCGCCCACGTCCTCGATGGCCTTCCAGCCCGCGCGGTAGACTTCGATCCGCGAGACGAGATCGCGCTTGAGCGCGCGCAGGTCGGCCGGATCGGACGGATCGAGGACGATGCGGTCGGGCACGTCGCCGAGCTCGCGGCCGAGCTGGATCAGCAGGCTCTCGATCTCCGAGCGACGCTCGAGCTGTTCCTTCACCGCGACGCTGAGCTTCGGGACGAGGTCGTTGACCTCCTCCAGAGTGAAGACGCGTGAGTCGCGATGTTCCACGCGCGTCAGCGTATCACGACCGCATCGATTCGAGCGGGTCCGCGGTCGCTGCGCGCCATGCGGGCACGACGCTCAGCAGCACGAACGGACCGAGCACTGCGATCGTCACGCCGAGGAGCTGCGCGACGTCGACCACCGGAGTGAGCGAAGCCCGCGGATACAACACGCTCCAGCCGACGAGCGCAGGCCGGAGCCCCGGGGCCCCGAGCCAGAACACCCACGCATAGCCGAGCAGGAGACCGAGCGCCGTCGCTCCCGCACCGACGAGGATCGACTCGAAGAGCTTCGCCCACAGAACGTCGCTCGTGGACCAACCGACGGCCTTGAGGACCGCGATCTCGCGGCGCTCGTCGGCACCGATCCCGCTCGCGCGATCCCACGCGAGGACGAGCAGCGCCAGGATCGCGGGGATCGAGGCGCCGAGCACGAGGCCGGCGCGGCGGCCGTACGAGAGATGATGGACGCGCTCGAGGAGGTCACGCTCGATCACGCGCGCCGTCGGGAGGCGCTCGATGATCGTGCCGGCGACGATTCGCGCCTCGGCCGGGTTCGCGAGCGTGACCGCGAGGTCGGTCGCGTCCCCGTCGGGCAGCCCGAGGAGCGCGCGCGCGTCGTCCTCGTCGCAGAGGATGACGTCGGCGGTCCAGAGGTCGAGCGACGACTTGAACGTGCCGACGAGCTTCATCGCATGGGCGCGCGGGTCGGCGGACGGAAGCCCGAGCTCGTCGCCGGGGAGCATGCCGAGGAAGTGAGCGAGGTCCACGCCCGCGATCATCTCGTGCTCGCCGGGCACGAGATCACGGCCGCTGTGGAGCGCGCCGTTCGCGACCGAGATCGGGGGCACACCGCGCGGCGTCCCGACGACGGTGACGTTGCCTTGCAGCGCGGGAAGGAAGATGTAGCCCCAGACCCGCGGCGTGACCTCGCGCACCGAAGGGATGTCGGCGATCTTGGCGCGCTCGCTCGCCGGGATCGTCGTGGGGCGGCCACCGACGAGCTTCTGCACCACGATGTCGGGATGCGCAGCATGGGCGCGCTCGGCCTCCCCCCGGAGCGATTCGGTCAGGAAGAGCACGGCGGCGACGAGCGCGACGGCGAACGCGAGGCCTCCGCCGAGCGCGATCGAGCGCGCCCTTCGGCGGGCGAGCGCGCCGAACGCGTGTGCGAGGAGCGATCCCTTCATCGGCTCCGCGCTCCCTTCTCGATGAGCATGCGTGCCGGCGAACCTGCCGGCCTCGAGCGCTCCGCCGCGGCGGACCACACGTCGAGCGGCGGGGCCATCGCACCGCCGGCGGGATCGGGATCGGGCAGCGCCGGGCCATCGGCGAACGCCGCGCCCGGCTCCTCGATCGAGGGGGCGCGAAGCCAGCGCGCGCCGCCCGAGAGCGCGAGATCGCTCGACGGAAGGCGAACCGCGACCGCCGCGAGCGCGGGCTCCTCCGCACGGCGCGCCGCGCGACGCGCGCGCGCGTCGACCGTGAGCGTCGCGACCACGAGCGCAGGGCTCGCGAGGAGGAGGAGGCCGATCGCCCTCGCGCGAGCATCCGTCATGAGGTCTGGAAGAGCATCAGGAGCTTCGTCAGCACGAAGTCCGCGATGAGGATCGCGATCGATACCGCGACGACGGAGCGCGTGGTGGAGAGGCCGACGCCCTCGGTGCCGCCGGTCGTTCGCAGGCCGAAATGACAGCCGACGATCGCGATGATGTACCCGAAGAACGGCGTCTTCGCGACGCCGGCCACGAAGTCCATGATGCGGACGGACTCGAGCGACGAGTTGATGAAGAACGTCGGCGAGATGTCGAACTGCGCCGCGCAGATGATGACCGCGCCGCCGACGCCGAGCGCGAGCGCGTAGACGCTCAGCACCGGCATCACGATGATCGCCGCCAGCATCCGCGGCAAGACGAGCTTCTTCGCCGGATCGGCGCCGAGCGCGCGGATGGCGTCGACCTGCTCGGTGACGTTCATCGCTCCGACCTCGGCCGCCATGCCGCTCGCGATGCGGCCGCCGACGATGACCGCGGTGAGCGTTGGCGCGAGCTCTCGGCAGAAGGAGAGCGATACGACGCGCGGGATGTACTCGATGCCGCCGAAGCGGCGGAGGCCGAACGCGAACTGGATCGTCATGACCATGCCGATGAAGACCGACGTGACCGTGACGATGCCCAGCGAACGAACGCCGAGGGACTCGAGCTGCTGGATCGTCGAGCTCAGCTCGAACGGCCGCCGGAAGAGCGACTTCGTCGTTCGCGCGGTGAGGAGCGAGACCTCGCCGAGGTGCTCCAGGAACTGGCGCCACCGCGTCGCGTGGTACTCCCAGAATTTCGGCTGCGCCGGCGGAGGCGGGACCGAGAAGCCACGCTGCATCGACCGACCCGACATCGGCGGACGGGACTCCGGCCCGCTCCCCGCCGACGGATCGTGGAGCCCGACGTCTGCGGGAGGGCCGGACGCACCGGATCCCGGCTTCATCCGACGACTCCAGAGCCACGCAGAGTGCGGAAGCCGCGCACGAACGACTCGAACGTCGGCGCGCCGCCCTCGGAGCCGGCCTGCGAGCCGAGGTAGATGAAGTCGTAGATGCAGCCGTCCTTCGACAGGACGAAGACGTCGATGAACATCGGCACGCCGTCCCACTTCGCCTTGAGCTTCGTGTGGAGCGCCTCGCGGCTGTCGAACGGCACCGTCTCCTGGCTCAGGTACTCACGCTCGGTCGCGCCGATGAGCAGGTGGTTCGTGAGCGCAACGAGCGGCGTGCGATCGTCGGCGGAGAGGCAGCGTGCGTTGAGGAGCACCGAGGCGGCGTGCGCTTCGTCACGAAACGCGAGGCTCGCGTCGTCGACGGCGATGCGCTTCCAGCCGGCCGGCGGGTCCGGGAGCTGGAAGGCGATCGGACCTTTGCGGTAGACGTTGCCGTCGAACGAGCCGGTCGCCTTCCCTCCACCGCATGCGGCAGCCCCCGACGCGACGACCGCGACGAGACCGAGCCCAAGAAGCGACCGGAGCCGGGGCCACATCGCCCGATCAGATAGCATCGCCTGCGCTCGAAATAGAGGTAATCTCTCCGGCCCGATGCCGGTGCGCCTCTACAATACTCTCACGCAGAAAATCGAGGACTTCGTCCCCCTCACGCCGGGGAAGGTGAAGCTCTACGTCTGCGGCATCACCGTCTACGACCTCGCCCACGCCGGCCACGGCCGGACGTACACCACGTTCGACGTGCTCGTGCGCTTCCTCCGTGCGCGTGGCTTCGAGGTCAGCCATTGCCAGAACGTCACCGACGTCGACGACAAGATCGTGAACCGCGCGAAGGAGCGGGGGGAAGATCCCCTCGCGCTCTCGAAGCGGATGGGTGAGCTCGCGGACGCGCACCTCGAGGCGATCGGCTGCGCCAAGCCCACCGTGATGCCGCGCGTCTCGACGACGATCGACGGCATCGTCGACATCACCGAGAAGCTCATCCGTAATGGCCACGCCTACGTCGCCGAGACCCCGCAGGGCAATGACGTCTACTTCGCCGTCCGCGACTTCCCTGGGTACGGGAAGCTCTCGCGGCGCAACCTCGACGACCTCCGCGCGGGCGCAAGCGAGCGCCTCGCCGAGGGAGCGACCGACATAAAGAAGGACCCGCTCGACTTCGCGCTGTGGAAGGCGGCCGGTCCGGACGCCTTCGGCTTCGACAGCCCGTGGGGCAAGGGCCGGCCGGGATGGCACATCGAGTGCTCGGCCATGGCCTTCGCCGAGCTCGGCGAGCAGATGGACATCCACGGCGGCGGAATGGACCTCGTCTTCCCGCACCATGAGAACGAGATCGCGCAGAGCGAGGCGTGCAGCGGCAAGGAGTTCGCCCGCTACTGGATGCACGGCGGCTTCCTCGAGATCGACAGCGAGAAGATGGCGAAGTCGCTCGGCAACTTCGTCACGATCAAGGACGTCCTCGACAAGAACGATCCCGAGGGCTACCGCTACTTCGTCCTCGGCACGCACTACCGCGGCCCGCTCTCGTTCGACGTCGAGAAGCACCCCGACGGGCGCGTCACCTTTCCGGGCCTCGACGAAGCCGAGCGGCGGATGGACTACCTCTACGCGACGCGCGACGCGCTCGTGAGCCTCGCCGGCGATGCCGAGCCCAGCGAGCCGAACATCCTCCAGGGCCAGGCGCAGATCGTCGCCGAAGCCAAGGAGAAGGTCCTCGAGGCGCTCGACCGCGATCTCAACACCCCCGTCGCGCTGAGCGTCCTCGCGGAGCTCGGCAAGGCAGGCAACGAGATCGTGATGCAGGCCCCGAAGATGCGGAAGGACCCGGCGAAGAACGAGGCGATCAAGAAGCTCGCGGCCTCCGCCGTGCGCGCCCTCGACGCCGCGTGCGCGCCGCTTGGTCTCATGCAGGCGAAGTCGGACGCGTACTGGGCGCGGACGCGGGAGCGCCGCCTCCGCCTCCGCGGCCTCGATGCCAGCGCGATCGACGCGAAGGTTGCCGAGCGCGGCGAGGCCCGCAAGGCGAAGGACTTCGCGAAGGCCGACGCGATCCGCAAGGAGCTCGGCGAGGTCGGGGTCGAAATCTTCGACGCCGCCGACACGAGCAGCTGGAAGATCGCGCTCTGACCGGACGCGCGCCCGACACGCATCCGCTCTACAGCCGCGTCGAATGAGCCGGTAGCGACCTCCGACCGCGGTGTGCGACGTCCGCCCGTCGCACACCGCGAGCGCCTCGTCCCGGCGAGCGGGTATCATCGGTGCCATGCACCGCCGCTTCAGCGACCGCTCCGAGCGAACCGCGCAGCAGCGCGCGTCGGACGCGAGCACGGCGTGATGGCGAACATCGAAGCGGGAGGTCCGCCTCGCCTCGAAGCGCGGGACGTGCGCTTCACCGTTCGCGGCCGGCACATCGTGGACGGTGTGTCGTTGTCGCTGGGCGCAGGCGAGGTGGTCACCATCGAGGGGGCGTCCGGGAGCGGAAAGACCACGTTCCTCCGCATCCTCGCGACGCAGGTCGAGCCGGACGCCGGTACGATCCTCCTCGACGGCACCGATGCGCGCGCGATTACGCCGAGCGTGTTCCGAACGCGCGTGGCGTACGTGCTGCAGGAGTCGCCGATGTTCGACGGTACGGTCGCGGACAACGTCGCGACCGGTCCGCGACTTCGCGGAAAGACCATGAGCGCCGGCGCGATTGCCGCGGCGCTCGACCGTGTCGGGCTCGCCGGGCTGAGCGGCCGCATCGCACGAGAGCTGTCCGGCGGCGAACGGCAGCGCGTCGCGCTCGCCCGAGCGCTCGCGAACGAGCCGGACGTGCTCCTCCTCGACGAGCCCACGTCGGCGCTCGACCCGAGCTCCGCTCAGCGCGTGCTCGCGGTCGTGCGCGCGCTCGCCGACAGTGGGCTCGCGGTGGTGCTGGTGACGCACGTCGCCGAGCACGCGCTCTCCCTCGGCGGACGACACCTCGTCTTCGAGGAGGGCCGCATCGTGGGCACCGCCGATCAGCGCCCGGAGACCACGTGAGCTACGTCGAGGTCTCGCTCCCAAGGCTCGCGATCGCGCTCCTCTTCATCGCGATCGCGTGCGGCGTGTCGTGGCGCCTTCGGCTCGGTCTCGGAAGCGCGCTCGTCGTCGGGGCGATCCGAGCCGCGGTGCAGCTCATCGCGATCGGCTACTTCCTCGTCTTCCTCTTCGCACACGAGAGGGCGTGGCTCGTGCTCACGGTGCTGATCGCGATGCTCCTCGTCGCGGCGCTCACCAGCGCGCGCCGGCTCGAGCACGGCCCGGGGCTGCGCGTGCTCCTGCCCTACGCCCTCGCAGCGGTCGGAGGCGGCGCCGCCATCGCGCTCTTGCCGCTCTTCACGCTGATCGTCGTCCCGCATCCGTGGTTCGAGGCGCGATACCTCGTTCCGCTCAGCGGGATGATGATGTCGAGCGCGATGAACGTGGTCGCGCAGGTGTTCGAGCGCGTCTTCGCGATGGCGCGCAGCGAGCGAGCCGTGATCGAGCAGCTCCTCGCGCTGGGTGCATCGTCCGTCCAGGCAACGCAGTCGCACACACGCGCGGCGGTCCGCGCGGCCCTCATCCCGACGATCAACGGTCTGGTCACCGTCGGGCTCGTCGCCCTCCCGGGCATGATGACGGGACAGATCCTGAGCGGCACGGCTCCAGGGCAAGCGGTCCGTTACCAGGTCGTGATCATGTACCAGCTCGTCGCCGTCGCCGCGGTCTCGGGCGCGCTCGCAACCCGCTTCGCGCGCCGGATGCTCTTCACGCCGCGCGAGCAACTCCGACGCGATCCCGAGCTTCGTTGAGAAGCTCGCGGGGCTCGGCAAAGCTCCGCTCGCTCGTCTCCCGACTGTCGCGCAGGCACGCGATCTGCTCGTTCCCGCGTGCCGATCGTTCGTCCCCGACACCGCGGCCGGAGGAATCGGTGTGATCTCGGGCGGAAGGACACCACGTGGCAGCTCGTCTCCTTCGACTGCGGCGCGCATCATTCGCGCGTAGCGCGCAAGACTTGCGCGTGGTGCTCGTCGCGCTGTTGGCCATCGCCGCGTGCTCGTCGGAGCCCGACGGCGCAGGCGGCGGCGGCCGGTCGAAGCCGAAGCCGGGCGCGACGCCTCCTCCCGCCTGGGTCGACGGGAAGGGCGAGTTGCTCGCGCCGCTGCCAGCGCATCAGCAGGCGACGACCTCGAGGTTCTCGACGCACGACGTCTGTGCGCAATGCCACTCGGCAGGAGACACGGCGCTCCGCGACGAGAAGGGACGCGACGTGTCCCCGGTCGGTACGTGGAAGGCCTCCCCGATGGCGCTGGCAGCGCGCGATCCGTACTACCTGGCGGTCGTCGCCGAGGAGCTCGCCTTTCGCCCCGGCCTGAAGCTCACGGTCGAACGGACATGCACGCGCTGTCATGCGCCCGAGGCCTCCGTCGAGCTCGAAGCGGAAGGGATCGGGCCGAGCTTCGCCACACTCACCACCGGCACCACGCCCGAGGCACACCTCGCGCGTGAGGGCGTCGCCTGCACGGGCTGCCACCAGATCGCCGATTCGAACCTCGGTACGCTCGAGAGCTTCTCGGGCGCCTTCGTGATCGAGGACGCGCGCCTGATCTACGGACCGTACAAGGATCCGCGCGGCGACTTCATGCGCACGATCGCGAACTACTCGCCGACGTACGGCGCTCACGTCTCGCGCAGCGCTCTCTGCGCGACCTGCCACACCGTGATCACCCGACCGCGCGACGCGAAGGGAAACGTCGGCCCGAACTTCCCGGAGCAGACGCCGTACCTCGAATGGGCTGCCTCGGCGTACGCGACGGAGGGAACGCTCGGGGAGCGCTCGGCCGAGTGCCAGGACTGTCACATGCCGTCGATCTCCGACGACGAGGTCGAGCTCGAGCTGGCGATCGCGAAACAGCCCGACGGATTGCCTCGCCGAAAGCCGTTTCGCCGGCATGGGTTCGCCGGCGCAAACGTGGCGTTGTCACGGTTCGGGGCGAGCGATCCGAGCTGGTTCGGGGCGAACGTCACCAAGGAGGAGCACGAAGCGCAGGCCCGCTCCGCGGAGGCCATGCTTCGACGAGCCGCGACCGTCGAGGCGCGCGAGGTCCGACGCTCCGGCGATGGGATCGAGCTCGTCGTCAGCGTCGCGAATCAGTCGGGCCACAAGTTCCCGACGGGCTATCCGTCGCGCCGCGCGTTCCTGCACGTGCTCGTCACCGCTCCCGACGGACGCGTCGTCTTCGAGTCCGGCAAGACCGACGCCTACGGTCGTCTCGTGACGTCGACCGGTGCGCTCGCCGAGGCGAAGACGTTCCACCCTCACCTCGACGTCGTCGACCGAGAGGATCTCGTCCAGATCTACGAGTCGGTGCCCGTCGACAACCAAGGCAAGGTGGCTCACCGTCCGCTCGACGCGCTTCGCTACGCGAAGGACAACCGCCTCCTGCCGGTCGGCTTCGATCGACGGAGCCGATTCTCGGCGTACATCTCTCCGGTCGGGACCGACGCCGATCCGGGCTGGGGCCACGAGGACACCGTCACGTATCGGATCCCGAAGGCGCCGGCGGCATCCACGATCGTCGTGGAGCTCCTCTTTCAGGTCGCGCGGCCGTCGGAGCTCGAAGCCCTCGCGGTGCGGCCCACGCCGGCCGCGCGCCGACTCTTTGCGTTCGCCGACGCCGCCCCGCTCGCGCCCGTGCTCGTAGCACGGGCCGAGACGCGAGCGCCCTGACGCGCTGAACAAGCGCCGGGCCCGTCGCGGCTAGTCGATCACCAGAGCCCGATGCTGAAAAGTCCGAGCCTGGTATCGGCGTAGCTGGCGGCCACGAGGAGGCGTCCGTTTGCCTTGTCGAGGACGGCGGACGGGTTCGAGATTTTCTCGTGCCCGACGGAGATGTCCGTATGCGTGCAGGCGGTGCCGTCGAGATTGCACCGAAACAGGCCCATCGTGGAGAAATGGTCCGGACTCACGGCAACGACGAGGAGCTTCCCGTTGGCGGTGTCGATCACCGCCGAAGGGCTGCGCCCGCTATTGTCCGGTTGCCCCGCGGAGATGTTGGTCGGCAGCGTGCAGCCGGCGTCAGTATCGAGATCGCAACGCACGAGGGCGGGCCTGCCGGCGAACGTGAGGTTCGGACCGACGACGAGGAGCTTTCTGCCCACGGCATCGACGACTGGCGCAAGACGGTCCCAGTACGAGCCACCTGCGAGGAACGAAGAGAGCTCCTGAAACGTGCAGTTCGTTCCGTCGAGGTTGCAGCGAGCGACTCGAGATCGAGCGTTGGTTGCGTCACCCATGACGACGAATACCTTGCCATTGACCTCGTCGAGGACAGCTGACGGATACCGGGCGACTCCCACCCTGCCACCGTCTGGCGACATATCCCTGGACGAGCAGTTGCCGGTGGCGATGTCACACCGATACAAGAGGGACCGGTCAGCGTCATCGCGGTTCGCCACCGCCACGAGCACCTTGCCGTTGGCAGTGTCGAGCACGGCGGACGGACCGCGAATCCTTGGGCCCTCTACGGTGTGAGCTCTGGCACCGCTGCCGTCGAGGTTGCTGCTGAAAAAGCCGAGACGGCTGCCGTCCAAGACGGAGGCCTTCTGCGTCGCAACGAGCAGCTTGCCGCTGGCCGGGTCGATGACGGCCGACGGAGTCGTCCCGCTGTACTCTCCCGCCGGATGGGAGATGTCTCTGAGCTTGCAGTTCGTCCCGTCGAGATTGCAGTGGACCAGGCCGAGTCGGCCAGTCGTCGGCACGCTCGTGATCGCGACGAGCAGCTTGCCGTTCACGTCGTCGACGACCGCCGACGGATCCCGTCCGACGCCGCCGCCTTCCACCACCGTGATGTCCACGAACACCGGGAAGTTGTCGACCGCAGGCGTGGTCGCGCCCGGACTCGTCTCGCCTTCGTCGTTGGCAGAAAGCGCGATCAAGTGAGCGCCGCCGTCCGGCACCGAGGCGTCCAGCTCGTAGGTGATGTCACTGCCCGTCTTGGGGAGCGAAGCGAAGGCCGGCCCGAGCGTCGTCGAAGGGTCGGATGCCCAGTAGAGCCTGTACGCGTTGACGTCGCTCTCGTCGGGAGCCTTCCCGATGACGACGGTCCCTGCGATGAAGCCGGGCCTCGGATCCTGATCGCGTCCAAAGCGAAGTGAGCTCGGCGCATGACGAGGCCGACCGTCTCCATCAGTTCCCCCGGAGCTGTCTGCGCCGCCGTCGCTGGCGGTCCCACCACCGTCGCCGCCCGTCCCACCGTCCGGCGGCGTCGCGTGCGAGTCGGAGCTCTCGCTACCGCAGCCCGTGCCCGCGCCGAAACCATAGAACGCCGCGACGAGGGCAAGTGCGCAGAGACGCCACGTCCCGACGGTACGAGACCGTCGCGACGCTAACGCAACGGCTTCGCTGTTCGACAAGCGGCTAGCACTGTACTTCACGGTTCGACTCTCTTCCCCACGACGTTGTCCGGCCCCGAGTCTTCCAGCTGAACAGGAAGCTTGGACGCGGTAAATGGGCAATCCGTCTCTACAGAGAAAGACGGTGATATTGCTGATGGCCGCAGCAGGCTTCGATCGCCCACCGCGAGATTCACCCTGCTGACGGAGCGAACGGGTTCTCCACCCAGCGCACGAAGGTGACGGCGCGGCGAGCGAGAAGCGCTCGGCAGCCAACAGGGGCATCGAGGCAGTGGAGTGCCGGTCGACGCGCCGGCGGGCGCTCACACCGGCGCCGCCAGCGCCTCAGGCCTGACGCGGCGCCACCGCGCGAAACGAGGTCGCACGCAGGTCCCGGGACATCGCAAACGACACGCGCATCGGTCGCCGAGGTCCGGGGACCTTCACCGACGACACGTCGCATCGAACGGAAGGTCTACGGACCTTCCTTTTCCATGCAAACCGCCGAAGATTGCGTCCTTCGACCACACGCCCACGGCGCTCGATCGCCAAAGCGAGGTCCGGGGACCTCGCCCGGGCTCACGAAGGTCGAACGCCAAGGTCTCGGGACCTTGCACGGCGCCGCGCGCATCGGTCGACGAGATCCCGATCGGGCCGGCCCCTCGATGCGCAGCGAGAAGCTAGTCGGTGCCGAGCTTGCGCTCGATGGCCTCGAGGTGCGCGCGCACCTCGGGATCGGTGGTGCGGAGGTGCTCGACCTTGCGGACCGCGCTCATGACCGTGGTGTGATCGCGGTTGCCGAACGCGCGCCCAAGCTCCGGGAAGCTGCACTTGAGGCGCTGCTTGCACAGGTACATCGCGACGTGACGCGCGAAGGCGATGCTCTTGTGGCGGTCCTTCGAGAGGAGATCGCTCGTGCGGAGCTTGAAGTGGTGGCAGACGACGCGCTGGATGTCGTCGACGCCAGCCTCGTTCGGGCGCGGGCTCGTCGTGGCCGCGAGCTCCTGCCGGGCGAAGTCGAGATCGATCAGGCGACCGAGGAGCGACGACTTCGCAGCCAGCCGGATGAGCGTGCCTTCGAGCTCGCGGACGTTCGAGCGGATCGTCTGCGCGAGGTAGAGCACGACCTCGTCGGCCAGCTCGATCTGCTCCATCTGCGCCTTCTTGCGAAGGATGGCGACACGCGTCTCGAGCTCGGGGCCCTGGATGTCGGCGACGAGCCCCCACGAGAAGCGCGACACGAGACGCTCTTCCATCCGCTCGAGCTGCTGCGGGTACTTGTCGCTCGTGACGATGATCTGCTTGTCCGCCAGGTGGAGCGCGTTGAACGCGTGGAAGAACTCCTCCTGCGTCTGCGTCTTCGAGGCGAGGAACTGGATGTCGTCGACGAGCAGGAGGTCGCAGCGCTCACGGTAGCGGCTGCGGAACTCGCTCATCCGGTTCTCCTGGAGAGACTGGACGAACTCGTTCACGAACTTCTCCGCCGACACGTACAGGATGCGCGACTGCGGACGCTCCGCACGGATGCGATGAGCGACGGCATGGACGAGATGCGTCTTGCCGAGGCCCGTGCCACCGCACAAGAAGAGCGGGTTGTGACGCGGACCGCCGCCGCCTGCCGCGCCGATCGCCGCAGCATGGGCGAGCTGGTTCGACGGACCGACGACGAAGTTCGCGAAGGTGTACTTCGGGTTCAGCCCCTCGAGCGGGGGCGGCGTCACCTTCGCCGTGACCGCACGGCGCGAGACCGGAGACTCGTCCTCCACCGGCGCGAGGGCCGACACAGCGTCGTCCGTCCGGACGGCGTGCGTGCCGTTCGCGACGAAGTTCCGAACCCGCATTCCCGAGGCCACGGCCTCCCCCAAAGAGGACGCCACTGGACGCTCCAGCTCGCCTCCCACGCTCCACGCAATCTGCACGCTCCACCCCGTCTGGCTACGCAGGTAATCGACGAGGGTGGGGAGAAAGTGTTGATCGACCCATTCGCGGACGAACTCGTCACGAGCGCGCAGGCAGACGACCCCATCGGTCATGCCGTCGTACTGAACGCCAGAAAACCACTGCTCGAAACTCGCGGGGGACTTTGCCCGCGTGAACGCCACTGCTTCGTTCCAGAGCGATTCGTGATGCATCTCCATCCGTTCCAGCGAATGAAAACCCTTGGGCGCCACGCCGGCGCCCCACCTTCGTTCATCTCGATCCGACAAACCTCGATCCTCGCGGACCTCAGGTCGGACCGGCCCCACCACTATTCACAAGTTCTCCACAGACCTGTGGACACTGTCCTCGGGAGATCGAACGCTCGCTCGTGGACAGCTCCGACATCTCAGAGAAAGCCTTTTCCGGACAAAGGTCCCCTGGCCTTCCGCGCGGCACTGACATTCGGCCAGCATCGCGTTTCGGCGAGACTCGTTGCAAGTTCCCGACATTACGGACGATCGAGGATGAGTGCTCCGCAAGGTACACCCGCACCCAAGATGCCTGAGCACCTCGCCGCAGGGCCGGAGCACTGATCGCCGACCTCCCGTCGTGACGGAAAGATGGAGCTAGCACCGTCTGCGAACGCTCGTCATGTCCATTGTGTCGAAACCTCACAACTCGATGGAAGGATGCGGCTTTATTCCTTGTAAACCGCCGACAAATTGCCGGCGGTGCGCATGCAATTTTGCGCGTCGCCGATAAGTCCACGTCGTCCCACCTGAATCGGTGCGTTACCTGGCGGACGCATTTCCAGCTGGTCGGTTTTGCCGAGCTTCTTCGTGTCAAGAGTGGACGATCTGCCGTGATTTTCGGGCCGATCGCGTGAGACCCCCGATCACGTTTTCGCCGAAAAGTTGTCCTGGGGCACCGGGGCCTGGTTAGGGTGCCCGGCGGTGCAACTCACTTCGAGACACGGCGCCGGGCTCCGGTCGCGCTTCCGCTACCTGGCAGCAGGGTTCGTTGCCCTTGCAGCTTCTGCGTCGTCGGGGCGTGTGCATGCTGCACCTTCCTCGACCTCGATCGAGCAAGGCTACGAGCTCGGAGAGGTACAGCACCCGCGCTCGGTCGCGCTCGCCGGCGCCCAGCAGGTGTGGGGCGGCTCGACGACCGCAGTGTTCGTCAACCCCGCCAACCTCTCGCTCTATCGCGTCTATCACCTCGAAGGGCTCGCGTCGTTCGGGCCCGAGGCAAGACGCCAGAGCTACGGCGGCGCCGTCGTCGACTCGAGCACGAGCCGCCTCGCGGGCGGATTCGGAGGCACGTGGTCGCAGATGGATCCCGACGGCATTCGCCGTCAGTGGACGGACTTGCGGCTGGCGCTCGCCTACCCGCTCGGTGATCGCTTTCACCTCGGCATGACCGGCCGTTACATGCGGGTGAACCAGGGCGCGACGCGCGGTCCGTTCGGCGCGAGCCTCGCTTCCGATGGCACGTCGGGCGAGCCCATCGTCAACGAGTTCACGTTCGACGCGGGCGCCGCCATCGCGATCACGGAACAGCTCCGCTTCGCGGTCAGCGGGCGCAACCTCACCGCACCCGGCACGGGTCTGATGCCGCTCGGCGTTGCGGGCGGCCTCGGCTGGTCGAACCAGACGGTCACCGCCGAGGCCAACACCCTCGTCGACTTCACCACGTTCGGCGCCGCGCGCATGCGCATGATGGCCGGCGCGGAGATCCTGCTCGCCGATCGGATCCCGCTGCGCGCGGGCTACCGCTACGACGCAGGCATGAAGACGCACGCGATCGGTGCCGGTGCGGGCTACGTCGATCGCCGCTTCTCGATCGAGGTCGGAGGACGGCGCGACGTCGTCGCCGATCATCCGTCGACGATGATCTCCGTCGGGCTCCGTTTCTTCCTCGATTCGGGCGGCTCGAGCGGCAGCGGCGGCGGCGGCGAGAGCGACGGCTTCTAAAGCGTCACCCGCGCGGGCGAACGCTACGGCGCCTTGGGCTGGGCGTGCCACATCCGCACGCAGAGATCGTCGGTCGCGCGGCGCACGGCGAGGACCGGCGCGATCGCCGACGGACGCTCGACCTGAGGCGGACGCGGGATCATGCCCACGGCGAGCGGATGCGGATCGGCGTCCGGCCCGCAGAGCTTCGCCTCCACGCGCGCGAGCGGGGATGACGGAGGAGCGGCGGTCGCGACGATCCGACCGAGCGTGAGCGGCGTGCCGCGCGAGGCTCCGAGACGAACGACGACGGAGGTGGCGCCGGATGTGTCCGGCTCCGTCGCATCGACGAGCGAGCGGATCCGCAGTGATGCCATGTTGCCGCGAGCGAACGCCGTCGTGAGCGCATCGGCGGGGACGTTGACGACGATCCCGGCCATGGTCTCGCGACCGAGGAGCGGATGGGCATCCAGCGGGCGCCGCGGCACGCGCTCGATCGTGAGGACCTCGCCCGCGTCGTCGTCGTCCGGCTCGAGCTCGCCGTCACCGACGCCGACGAGTTGCGCGTCGATCGCGCGCGGACCGGGGGCGCCGAACGCGACGTGAAAGCGAAGCGCCTCGCCCTTCCAGTCGCCGCGCGGGAGGTTCACCTCCTCGACGATGGAGATCGCCTTGCCGTGGCTCGTGACCTTCACGCGCGCCACGCTCGGAAGGGTCGCCAGCGGAACGAGAGGCGCCACTCGCTTCGCAGGCGCATCGAGGCTCGGCTTGGATGCGCCCGGCTTCGATGCGCCCGGCTTCGATGCGCCGGGCTTCGTCGCGCCGGGCTTCGTCGCGCCGGGCTTCGTCACGGGCGGCGCGGCAGGCGCGGGGCGCGGGCTCGCCGCGAAGGACCCGAGGAGGATGGTCACGGCAAGGGCCCGCCGTGCGCCGGCCCTCAACCGAGCGCCTCCTCGAAGCTGCGCGCAGCCGCACGAGCCGCGCCGGGCTCCGGCACTTCACCCTGCCACACGGGGCCCGCACCGATGCTCGCGAAGTGCGCGCCGGCGCGCGGGTTGTCGAACCAGTCTTCGTCGAATCGATCGACGAGATCGCGAACGACGCCGTGGGTGCGTACCGCAGCGACGAGCCGCGCAGGAAGGTCGATGCGCGCGTTGCCCGCGAAGCCTCCGAACGACCACGCGACCGCGAGGTCCGACGGGAGCGGAGCGCCGAAGACACGCGCCGTCAGCTCCTCGAGCTCGTCGCCGCGGACGGAGTCGCGCATGCCGGCGACGAACATCGCCGCGGTCGTCCGGAGCGTGACGAAGAGGACGCGCGTGAGCGCGCGGGCGTGGGCGTCGGCCGAGCGCGCGGGCAGACCAAGCTTGCGCTTGGCGAACACGCGATCCGAGACGGCGACTGCGAGCGCTCCGCCGAGAACGAACGCCTCGACGGGGTACGGATCCCGCGCGAGCGCGAACGGGAGCGACCGCGCCACGGCTCCGAGCCGGAGCGCGGCGCCCCACCGGGAAGCGGCTCGGAGGAAGCTCGCACCACCCAGGGCGGGAGGGAGGGCGAGAACGCGCGGCGCGCGCGGCGCGATCGCGCGGAAGACCTCCTCGAGCCACCGCGTCCCGAGACGGGCCGGCCATCCTTCGCGCGCATCGCGCCCGAACGCGTCGAAGACGAACGCCGCCGCGGCACCTTCCGCCGTCACTTCGGTGCGGCGCCGGAGGTCCTTGTGCAGCTCGCGGGCGAGGGGCTCCGTCGCGTCGAGGACGGCTCGCGCGAGGGCATCGAGGTCGTTCGTGCTCGCGCCCGTCGCGAGCGCCCACGGATGGTCGAGCCCGAGCCGGCGCGCGGCCTCGAAGCGGCGTGCGCGGAGCTCCTTGCGCACGGCGGCCATGGGCGCAGCGAGGTCGACGAGCCTCTGGAACGCGGTGCCGGCAACGGCCACGGTCGGCGCTTCGATCAACGCACGTCGTGCTTGGTCGAAGGAGACGAGCACCGTCGCGGGCTCACCTCCGCCCGTGTGCTCGCGGGCGAGAGCGCGGGACGCGAGCGACGGATCGGGCGCATGCGCCGCGTCGGCCTCGTCGAGGCCGAGATCCCAGCCCACGCGCGCCTGGAGGAGCTCGTGGACCCAGCGCAGGAGCGCGTCGCGATGGGGCGCGTGGACGGGGCCGGGGTCGAGGGCACGCAGTCCCGTGAACATCGACTGCCCCGCCACGTCGCGCACGCCCGCGAACGGATCGCGCGCGCGAGCCTCCTCCCGCGCTTGTTTCTGACTCGTCGCGAGGCGGGCATGCTCGCGCTCGAGAGAGCGCTGCGCCCGAGCGACGCGGCCGTCCACCGTGGCGAGGTCGAGCGGCCCCTCGAGCGTCATCCGTGCACCGTTCCGCGCGCATCGCGCTCCGCGAGCGAGCGCACGATCCCCGCCTCCGCCTCGGCGAGGGCCTGGAGTCGCGGCTCCACCAGCGCGGCGAGCGAGCCCGCCGCGCGGAGCGCCAGGTCGACGTACTGGCGGTAGTGACGTGCCTCGCACGCGAAAAGCTCTTCGTAGAAGGCACGGAGGTCGGCGGGACAGCTCTCGGGCAGCACCTGGATGAGGAGCTTGAAGCGCTCGCAGGACCGCGCCTCGATGAGCGCGCCGACGAGGAGCCGATCGACGACGAGCGGCAGATCCGTCGCAGGGAGCCGGTTCATCGCACGGCGGAGCTCGGCGGCGTAGTCGTCGACGGGCGGCGAGCCGAGACGGAGCCCGCGAGCCTCGAGGAAATCGACGACGCGCTGGAAATGCTCGAGCTCCTCCCGCGCGATTTCCGTGAGCGCACGCACGAGGCCGAGGTCGCTCGAGTGCCGGACGACGAGCGACAACGCGTTCGTCGCCGCCTTCATCTCGCAGTGGGCGTGATCGACGAGGACCGCATCGAGGTCCGTTACGGCGCTCGTCGCCCAGGCAGAGTCCGTCGCGGCGCGAAGGCAGAACATGCGTCCGAGGGGATAGCACGGCCGCCCTCGCGCGCCGAACGCCGGTGACGATCGCGCGCGCGCGTTCCCTCGGGCTTCAGCTACCGCTCTTCGCGGGCGGCGCCTCTTTGGGCGGCGCGGCCCGGCGCGATGCTCCAAGGCTGCCGCCCCACGCGGCAAAGCCGACGGCGACGCCGATGGTCACCGCCCCGGCCACCAACGTGGCGACGGTGAAGCCCGCCCACGCGATGGCGGTCGCGATGAGGGCAGTCACCGCGCCCGACATCGCAGCGACGCGCGCGGGACGAACGCCGCTCCCGAAGCGCCCGACGATCACGCCGCCTCCGAACGCGGCGAGCGCAAGGCCGAGGATGCTCGGGAGCGCGACCGTCGCCATGAGCCGAGCGCGCTCCCCCGACGTCATCGCGGAGAGCGCGAGGTCGATGGCTTCCTTCGAGGCATCGGCGCCGAAACGGGCGGCCATCACCCGTGCCGAGAGCGCGCCTGCGACGTACGCGAGGGGAAGCCAGCCTGCGAAGATCGCCACCGTGCCGAAGCCCACCCAATGCCACGGCGGACGGGCGTCGTCGCCGGCCTCGGGCTCGGCAGCACGAGGCGGATCGTTCGAGAGGACGGGCAGTCGGCGGCGCTCGGCCATCGGGAGGGCCCAAGCTTACCTCGCAATGTGCTAATCGCGAGGCCGTGAGCTCGCCCTTCGCCGAGATCGACCCGCAGAAGAGCACGAGCGCGATGGACCTCCGTGTGCGCTTTTGCGAGACGGACCTCATGGGGATCGTCCATCACGGCTCGTACCTCGTGTACTTCGAGGCCGGCCGCGTGGAGTGGTTGCGACGCCGCGGCGTGACCTACGCCGACTGGGCGAGCCGCGGCGTTCACCTGCCCGTCGTCGAGGCCCACGTGGGCTACAAGGCTCCCTCGCGCTTCGACGACCTGCTCGTCGTCGAGACCACGCTCGCCGAGCTCCGCTCCGTGTCGATGAAGTTCAGCTACGTCATCCGTCGCGGCACGACGACGATCGCGGAGGGGTGGACGCGCCTCGGCTGCATCGACGACAAGCACAAGCTGCTCCGCATCCCGGACCACATGCGCGACGTGCTCCTCGCCAGCGAAGCTACCGCCTGAGGTAGATCTCCGCGCCGGCGCGGATCGACACGACGAGCTCAGCCGACGGCGTTGCACGCGCCGTGGATGACGGCGCACGAGCCTGCAAACAGCACGGCCAGGACGAACAGGATGATCGTGACGACCGCGACCGGGCTCGTCCCGTCTGCACGCACGAACGGCAACCGGCGCGGCGCGTGGCCGGGCGGGAGCGTCCCCGGGGGCGGGCTTGCCCCGTACGGCATCAGCGGCGCGTGGAACCCAGCGGGACCGGTCCCCGGTGGCGGGCTCGGCGGCATCGGCGCTAGCCCCGGCGGCCGCGTACCGAGCGGCGGGCTCGGCGCCGTCATCGGAAGCGGGGTGCCGCGCCGAGGGGTGATCGTCGTTCGCTGCGGGCCCGCCACATGACCGGGCGGCGCGGCGTGCGTCGCTGCCAGCGGGTGCGCCCCCGGCGCGACGACGGCCGGCGGCGGAGCATGCGGATGCGCCGGGACGACCGGCGGCGGCTGCATCGTCGTCGAGCCGCGCGCACCGTCACGCGCCGCGACGAGCGCGGCCCAGAGCTCGGAGACGGACGCGAAGCGATCCTTCGGATCGACCGAGAGGGCGCGCCGACAGACAGCCTCGATCTCGTCGGGGACGTTGGCGCCGCGCGTCCGCGGCGTCGGCCGTTGGTTCGGGTCGGTCGCCGCCCTCATGATGCCGACGACGTCCCCCTCGTCGACCGGCCGCCGATCCGTGAGGAGCTCGGTCACGAGGAGCGCGAAGGCGTACACGTCCGTCGCGAGCCCCGTCGCGCCGATGCGTGGATCGAGCTGTTCGGGCGTCGCATAGAGCCAGGTGAAGGACGCGAAGGTCCCCTTCGTCCCGGCCGACTCACCCTCCTTCATGATCTTGGCGATCCCGAAATCGAGCACCTTCACCTGCGGCCCGGGCCGGCCCTGCGTTTGCCCGGCGAGGAGGAAGATGTTCGCCGGCTTCACGTCGCGATGCGCGACCTGCTGCACGTGTGCCGCGGCCAGACCATCGGCGACGGGCTCGAGGATCGCGAAGGCCTCGGCGAGTGAGCGCCCGCGCATCCCGCGCTGGCGGCGCTCGGCGAGATCGTCCGCGAGCGAGCGGCCCTCGAGCCACTCGAGGATCATGAACGGAGCCCATGCCCCGAACGGCATCGTGGCCGCACCGAAGTCGAGCGCCCGGACGATGTGGAGAGAGGACTGCGAGAGCGTGTAGAGGAGCCGCGCCTCGGCCCGGAACTTCTCGAGGACGAGGGCGTTGATCCGCGGGTCGCCGCCGTCGAGGCCCTTCAGGACCTTGATCGCGATCGGCTGGTCGAGGGACAGGTGACGCCCGCGATAGACGACGCCGAACCCGCCCTCGCCCACCACCGCGTCCGCGCGGTACTGGCCCTCGAGCAGCGTGCCCGCGAGCCCGAACGGGTCTTGGAGGAGGGCACCCTGGTTCACTGCCCCCCATGTCTTATCCCAGGCGGTCCCGGTCATCACCCGAAAGACGCGGAGAACCTCCCCCTCCCCGGGCGCCTTGCTGTACGCTGTCGAGCCAGCACCGATGGCATCTCCGATGCCCGGCGGCCCCCGACCTCATGCGCAAGCTCGTCCTCGCTGCCGCCCTGGCCGCGCCCCTCCTCGCCTTCGCCGTGGGATGCAAACATCCCGGTTCGCAGAAGCTCGAGGGTCGCTGGAAGGGACAGAAGGCGGAGGGCGTCCCCGATACGGCCCAGCTCTCCGCGAACTCGTTCGCGACGAACACCGAGATCATCGCGCAGGGCAATCAGATCTCGATCCACACCCCCGGCGGGCGCAACGGCACGGGCGCGATGGCGACATACACGGTCGACAAGGAAGATCCGACCACGCTCGTCATCCACACCGATCGCGACGGCAGCGCCGAGACCTTCACCTTCAACGAGAAGGCGGACGTGATGGTGTGGAAGATCGACGACCGGCGCTCGATCACCTTCAAGAAGGTGCAGTAGTCGCGAGCTCGAGCCCGAGCGACGGGCCGAGCTCGAGCTCAGCGTCGGACGGCTTCGCGCGCGATCCGGAGAGCGATGACGCGCTCGCCGCGTCGGACCTTCACGAGGACGTCGTCGTGGATCGGCCCCGAGAGGCGGGCGCGAGCTTCGGTGATCGACGCGACCTTCGCGCCGCCGACCTCGATGATGACGTCACCCGCGACGAGGCCGCCGCGCTCGGCCTCGCTGGTCTCCGACACCGCGACGACGACGACCTCCGGCCCCTCGAGCCCCGCGGCCGTCTCGCCGAGCGTGATCGCGACGCCGCCCGTCGCGATCGGCTCCTTCGGGAGCGACTCCCCACGCGCGATGACGAGCTTCACGTCGCCCGTCGTTCGACCGGCGCGAACGGCGACGTCGGTCCGACGCGTACGGCCGACGTCGGCAGCATACGCCTCGAGCGCGATCGTCCCTTCGCCGAGCTCGCCGAGGCGGAAGCGCCCCTTCCCGTCGGTGACGGCCATGCCGGTCATCGTGGCACCGACCGGCAGATACGTCGGGACCGCATCCTTCGCCACGCGCGCTCCGGGGATCGGATCGCCTCGCCCGTCGACGACGACGCCCTCGACGACGCCCTCCTCGACGAGCTCGAAGCGCGGCACCTCGGTCGGACGCCGTCCGCCGCGGTCCTCGATCACGATCGCGCGCTCCTCCGGCGCGCGACCCGACAGGCGAACGCGCAGACGCGCGGGCCCGGGCGCGACGTCGCCGATGGTGAAGAGCCCCTCGCCGTTCGTCCGTGTATGGCGGACGCCGGACTCGGTCTGCAGCGTCACGGCCGCGCCGGCGAGCGGCTCGCGACGGCGGGTGACGACCTCGCCGGTCACACTCTCCGCCGGCGCGAGCTCCACGACCAGCTCGGGCATCTCTGCGGTCGTCACCACGACCTGCGTGGCCCGGCCGGGCGCACGCACCTCGATCCGCGCGGCGATTCCTCTCGCTCCAGCGAGCTCGGCCCGACCGCGCGGATCGGTGAACGCCGTCACGCGCAGCGCCTCGCTCGGATCGAGGCTCGCCGCCGTGACCTGCGCGGCTTCGATCCCGCTGCCGCGGTGATCGGTGACCTTAACCGGGAGCGGCGGGCGCGGCTCGGGAAGCGTGATCTCGATCGTCTTCTTCCCCGCCTCCGGGACCGTCAGCTCGACGCGCGCCACGACCGTCGTCGGGTCCTCGTCCCGCGCGACGAGGATTGTGACTGCGTCGGGGAGCGCAGCGAATGCGAACGAGCCGTCGGTCCCGCTGCGCGTCATGTGCTCGAGCGAGCCACGTGTCGCGAGCGCCGTGACGTGCGCGCCGGCCACCGGTCGCCTTCGCGCGTCGACCACGCGCCCTTCGAGATCGCCGCCACGCTGGAGCACGATCTCGACCCGCGCCTCCTTGTCGGACTCGAGCAGGACGACCTCGCTCATCGCCTCGACGTACTGCGGATGATGAACGAGCGCGCGAACCCGGCCCGGAGTGACCGGCGTCGCGCGGAACGTGCCGTCACGTCCGGAGACCCACGGATCGGCCTGGACCGTACGGCTCGTCACCGATGCACCCGCGGGCGCGCTCCCGCCGAACGAGAGACCGACCGCAGGGCCGTGCGGGATCGCCGGCACCGGGCCCGGCATCACGCCGAGCTCGCCGGCGGGGAGGAGCGGCGACGGCCCCTTGAGCTGCGCGGTGAAGTGCGCCTCGCGGAAGGACATGCGCGACGGGTCCTCGTCGATCGGCATCCCCTCGAGGTCGGTGCCGATGACGCGGATCGTCGCGCCGTCCACCGCATAGCCGCGCGCGTCCGTGATCTTGCCGATCAGCACGCCGCCGCGCGCGAGCGCGATCTTCACCTCGGACGGCGAGCCCTCGTCGAGCGCCACCGCCGCCTTCGGGACGAAGCCGTCCGCACGCGCAGACAGCGTCGCGGGCCCGCGCGTGATCGGCCCCAGCACGACCCGACCGCGCTTGTCGGTGACTCCCTCGATCGGAAATGGAGAGAGACCACCCTCGGCTAGCGTGAGACGCGCGTCACGCACGTCCTCATCCGTGGCTGCGTCGACCACGTGCGCCGTGACCATCACGCCGGGCCCGAGCGCGAGTCGCACCGTCTTCTCCTCGCCCTTCGTGAGGATGAGCCCGAGCTCGATCGGCGAGACGCGCGATCCGTTGACCGCACGGAGCGCGTAGCTGCCGCTGTCGAGGCCGGCGATCCGGACCGTTCCGTCCTTCCCCGTCTCCGCGACGCGCGCGGAGTCGAGGGCCGGCGAGCCGACGAGGACCCGCGACGACGGAGCCGGCGAGCCGTCCTCCCCGACGACCTCGACGACCAGGGCCCCCTGCTTGCCGAGGACGATCACGAGCAGCTGCCCCTCGGGCACACGCCGCTTCGTCACCTCTTCGAACCCGGGCGCGCGCGCGATCACGGTGTACGGCCCCTCGCCGAGGCGTCCCACACTCGCCCGACCGCCGATGCCCGTGCGCGCACCGACAGGGAATGGATCGGGGCCGCGAACCTCGATCTCCGCTCCCGCCATCGGCGCGCCTTGCTCGTCCTTCACCTCGACCTCGAGCGTGTGCTCGGGACCGAGCTCGAGATCGAGTCGCCGCGCGCCCGCGACGACGACGACCATCTGCGAGGCGCGTGCGCGCCCGGGCGCCTCGGCGACGATCCAGTGCTCGGCCTGCGGCAGGTCCCGGAGCGTCGCCCGGCCTTCGCTGTCCGACTCGGCCTCCCCGGCGGCGTGCGCACGTCCGTCGAGGATGGCGAACGCCCGGACGCGCGCACCGGCGATCGGGTCGCCGTCGCCGTCGCCGCCCTGCCCAGGCACGCCACGAACGACGACGTCGAGGATCCCATCGCGGCCCGTGATCTCCCTCGGCACCGCAGGCGCGACCAGCTCCACGACGGTCGCGCGGAGCGCCGACCCAGGCCAGCTCGCCACGAAGACGAGGCCCACGAGCGCGAGCAGAATGGCGCGGAGGCGGAGGAGCATCGAGACGCAGGTAACCAGAGCACAACAGAGGTGCTCCCTGAAGCTTCCGTTGTGTCGCCCCGGCCGACAGTTCTGCTACTTTTTCGATGTGGCGCGTTCGAGCAGGCTCGGGAGTGGGCTCGGTGCGCTCGTGCTCGGCTTCGGCCTCGCGGTGGGATGCGGGACGGAGCGGCCACCCGTGTCGGGCGATGGTTCGGGTGCCGGCGGCGCCGTCGGCGGCGGCTCGCAGTTCAACACCGACGCGGGCTCGGGCAAGCCTCCGGGCTGCGGGACGAAGCCGGACGGCTCGCAGTGCGAGTGCCTCGATGTCCCGCTCTTCGTCGACCCCCCGACGATCTACTTCGTGCTCGATCGCTCGGGGAGCATGGGATCCCCGGACAAGTGGAATCAGGTCCGCGTGACGGTCGGCAAGATCATGCGGAGCCTCGGGCCACGCGCGAGCTTCGGCGCCGCGATGTTCCCCGCAGCAAGCACGACCGACGCCTGCCTTCCTGGCGACGAGATCATGTCCGTGCGTGCCGGCGACCCGCCGTCGTCCGGCGTCGACGGTCCCACGACGTCGGCACTGCTTGCGTCGACGCGCGTGACGCCGGGCGGCGGAACGCCAACCGGCCCGACGCTCGAGCTCGTGCGGACGCGCCTCGACAAGATCGCGGGCCAGAAGTTCGTCATCCTCGCGACCGACGGCGCACCGAACTGCAACCCGAACGCAGGCTGCGGTTACGATCGGTGTCAGCTCAACATCGAGAACCGGCAGGGATGCCCGAAGGAAGGGCCTCGCAACTGCTGCGAGCCGCCGGACGGGCTCCGCGAGAACTGCACCGACTCGGCATCGACGCTCGCCGCGATCAGCGGGCTGAAGACGAGCGGGGTCCCCGTCTACGTCGTCGGGCTCCCGGGCGCCGCTCCGTATGCGTCGCTGCTCGAAGAGATGGCGACGATGGGCGGAACGGCGCTCTCGACGAGCCCGAAGTACTTCGCCGTCAACGCCGCGAGCGAGGACGTGATGCTCACCGCGCTCAAGAAGGTGGCCGCGAAGATCACCGGCACGTGCACCTTCGACCTCAAGGAAGAGCCCGCCGACGCCTCCCTGGTGAACGTCTACATGGACGACGTGGTCCTCCCCTTCGAGCCCGTCAACGGATGGACGATCTCGGGCAAGACGGTCACGCTCGTCGGAGCCGCGTGCGAGCGGGTCAAGAACGGCGACGCGCTCGACGTGCGCATCATCGCCGGCTGCCCGCGCATCGAGCCGCGCTGACCCTCGGCGCGCGCTTCAGTGCAGCGTGTGCCAACCGCCGTCGCGCTCGATCTTGAGTGACACGCTGACGGCGGTCGCCGTGCCGGACACCGGGCCGACCATGCTCGCGGAGACGGGGGTGAACGGTCCGTGGGACTCGGCAGCGCGCTCGGCGGCGAGCCTCGCCGCGATGCGCGCGTCCTCGATCGCCTCTTCGCGCTCCCAGCGGGCGAGGATCGCCTTCGAGCGGCGGCGGCGACGAACGTAGGCGGCGACGAGCGCCACGACGACGAGCATCCAGATGACGCCGCCGCCCGTCAGAACGGGGATGACGGAGAAGCGACGCTCGAGATCGCCGCGCCACTCGAACTCGAGACGGCGGAGGTCACTTCCGTAGGCATCGGCGACCGCGCGCTCGAAGGCCTGGCCCTCGCGCACGCGGCCGATCATCGCCGTGAAGCGAAGGCGGTCCGACTTGCGCGTGAGGAAGCGCATGAAGTCGGCGCTCTCCGCGTAGGCGATGCTGACCTCGAAGTTGTCACGCGGGAAGCTGCGATCGAGATCCGAGAGCGGAAGGAGCGTGCCCGAGAGCGTCGCACTCCACAGGGTCTGGAGACGCGCCGCCGCGCGCTCGCCGGAGAGCGAGATCGCGAGGCCTTCGTTGAACCAGACCGGGACGTGTTTGCCCTGGACCGCATCCTCGAGCGCGACGTGGGCGAGCTCGTGCCGGAAGACCTCGTCGAGATCGACCGCCTCGGCGCCTCGCGGCTGGAGCATGCTCAAGAGGACGAGATGCAGGCCGTGATACGCGACGCCGCTGGCGTATTCGGGAGGGGGCGCGTGGGCGGGCGCGAGGCGCGCCATGTCCGCGACCGTCGGCGCGACGCGGACGGTGACACGCGAGAGCACCGGCTGCCCGAGCGCCGCCGTGAGCTCGGCTTTGATCGTGTCGGCATCCCGGATGATCGACGCGACACGCTCGCTCGCGTTCGGCGGATACGAGAGCTCGAGCCACCCCATGTCCTTCGTGATGTACGATGGCGGGACCGGCGGGATCGTGACCTGCGCGGTCGGCAGGACGATCGGCACGTCGTGCGGGACGACGAACGTTGGACCGTGCGCGTCGTCGCCGCCCGCTCCTGCAGGCAGGGCTCCGATCTCGGTCGGCCTCGCGGACGCAGTGAGGCTCCCGAAGCTCACGGCGAGCGCGGTCAGCAGCGCGAACAGGAAGCGAGTCCAGCGAGACATCGTGAGCGGTTCGATGCCGGAACAACTCCGGCGGGGTCGGGCTTCCCGACTCAGCGAGGAACCCGCATCTGAAGATGGATCGGGTCGTTGCTCGTGTCCTGTGCGGCAAAGAAGAAGAACCCGCCGACGAGGGCCGCGGCGCCGACCGCGCCCCAGAGCCACGGCGACATGTAGAACGGCCGGCTCTCCTTCCCTTCCGAAGGGAGCTTCGGCGGAGTGCCCTGCAGCTGAGCCACCACGGGCGCCGGCGGCGGCGGGAAACGACCGGTGAGCGAGGTCACAGTGCCGCGCCAGCCGGACTCGTTGGGCTCGTAGCGCGCCGCGTCGAACTCGCCCGTATCGGCGAGGAAGAGCCTCGCGCTCACGAGCGCTCGGGGACCCGCGGCCGAGGCCTGGGCGACCGGCGGGGTCACGCCCGCGTCAGCCTCGACGGACGGGACGGAAGGAGCGACCGACGCCGCGCCGCCGTCGACCGGGGCGCCCTCGTCCTTCGTCTCGCTCTCCTTCGTTTCCTTTTGCTCGACGGGAGCCGGCGTGCGGCTCACGACGAGCAACGCCTGGACGCCGAGCTGCTGCGCGATGCTCGCGAGGAGCCGACGACTCGCCGCGTCTTCGCCGGTGACGCCGGCGCGGAGCTCCGCGAGCTCGCGGATGTCCTTCGTCGCGGACGGCGGCGCGGGATCCCCGGCGAGGATGCGCGCGCGGAGCTCGTCGAGCTTCCGCGGGCGGAGGGAGCTTCCGTAGACGGCACGCGCGAGCGTGAACGCCTCCTCCCGCGCTGCGCCGCTCCCGAGGACGGCCACCCCTTGCCCTGCCGACTTCGGCGACGTAGCGAGCGTCTCCGTCGGCTCGAGCGGCGCCGCTTGGACCAGCTGCTGGTCCGAGACCGTCACCGTCGCGAGCGCCGCGAAGACGAGGAACACGCGGCAAGCTCTACGAAGGGAGGACACGGGCGGCGCCAATCTAAGCCGATACGTCACCGGGTCAAGCCAGGCTCGGGTGGGTAGCGGAGGTGCATCAGGAGCCGAGAAGCCCGAGCACGAAGGTGTGCATCGGGGCCGTCTCCGGGAGCGTCTGCCGGAGCGTCGGATTGAAGCGCAACAGCGTCAGCCCGACCATGATCACGAGCACCGCGAGCGGGACACCGGCGATCGCCATCGGCCGCCATCGACCGAGGAGGCGCGACGACGCGATCGTCGTGATGACCGCAAACGCCAGCGCGTCGACGAGTGCCGCGGCGGTGTGCATGCCATCGGCGCGCGACGTCCGAACGCCGACGAGCATGATCCCGATGAACGCGCAGCCGGCAGCGATGCCGATCCCGAGCTTCTGGAGGCTCGTGCCCCCGCGCGCGAGCACCGTCGTCACTCGGCGCGCGAAGAGGGCGACGACGACGCCGGTGACGACCGCAAAGATCGAGAACGTGACGCCGGCGAGCGCCTTGTGGTGCGTGGTCTTGCTGAGCAAGGCGCCGAACGTCGACAGCAGCCCGAGCTCGATCACGCACCACCACAGGACGCCCATCGCGAACAGCGACGCGCGCTCGCCCGCGAGCAGCTGGACCCCGACGCGCGCGCGCCGGAGGACCGCAACCGCCGCGACCGCGAGCGGTGTGGAGAGCGCCGAGAGCACCAGCCACTGCTCGAGCGCGCGGGACGCGGAGCTCGCGTCGCCCATGCGAAGCGCCGCAGGGAGCGAGGACACGACTGCCGCCAGGACGCCGCCCGCGACGATGAAGCCGAGCCGCATCACGCTCGAAGAGCCGTCGCTCTCGGGCTCCGGCTCGCGTGCGAGGCTATGCAGCGGCGGCTGAACGCTCATGGGGGCGGAGCACTATAGCGAACCGACGAGGCATCGCGTCCAGAACGCGTCAAATCGGTATGGTCGAGCCGCTCGAGCGGGCAAACGGCCCTGGCCGCGTCGAACGGATGAGCGCGACTAAGAGCGCGTTGCGCGTATGTGCCGCGAGCGAACCTGCACGCGGTTCAGAACGCGTCGATCGACGTCAGCGGGGGCATCTTCACGATCGCATCGACACGCGACGCCAGCCGCCCATCGGCATCGGCGAGGCCGAGCGCAACCGCATCCGTGACGGAAAGCCCGCCGTAGAGGATGGCCGCGAGGCCGGCGCGCGTCGTCCAGAGAGCGCGCGGCTCCCGAACATCGACGCTCCCGCGCGGCGGCCCGACCTCGGCTCGCCCGTCCAGCACGCGAACCCCGACCGCGATGCCGTCGGGCTCGTCATCGTCGGAAGAGCGCACGACGACGTCGAAGGCACCATTCCCACCGTAGCCTCGCGCGACGATGGCCCGAGGGACGTCCTCGATCCTCACCATCGGCCCACCGACGATCTCGCCGAGGCCGTGCTCGACCGCATCGGTGCCGAAGCGCCGTCCGTCGGGGTCCACGAGCGCACGCTCGAGCGGGTCGGTCTCGGCGACCTCGAGGATGATCTCGGCGGCTTGATCGCGCATCCCTGCGAGCGCCCCGAGGAGTGCGCGGCGCGTCTCGTCGTCCTCGGCGACGAGCTCGTCGACCTCGACGAGCGTCTCGGCGTGGAACTGCTCCTGCGCGAGCGTGAACGCGACGTATCCCGTGGCCTTCGCGTTGCCCTGCCCCACACCCGGGCGCCGCCCCTCGCATACGAGCGTCATCCGTCGCTCGCGCGCGAGGAGCATCTCCCAGAAGCGCTTCGGCCTCGTGATCCATCCGCTCGCCCGCTCGGCCGCTCGCGCGTGGAGGCGCCGGATCGTCTTGTCGTCCCCTGGGCGCACGCCGCGAACGCGACCGCGAGCCAGCGCCCGCCACGCCCCGGGGACCGAGCGCGTATCGATCGCGAGGCGCTTGCGCGAAGACGTGGTCGCGTACCCGAGGCGCTCGTAAAAGCCGTGACGGAAAGCGTAGAGCATCGTCAGCGCGTCGCCCCTCCGGTCGGAGAGACCGTGGAGGTAGCTCATGAGCGCGGTGGCGATCCCCCGTCCCCGCGCCTCGGGCGCGATGCCGACCGAGGCGATCCCGCCCACCTTCACGGCGACCCCGCCGAAAGAGGCCTGGAACGGGAAGAGGAATGCGTGCCCGACGACGGCCCCCGCGTCCTCGACCACGACGAGGTGTTCGAGCCCGCCGAACGGATTATGCGTGAAATTCCGCTGACGTGCCTCGACGTTGCGTGGGTCGGGATAGGCTGCGAGGTGAATCTCGACGAGGCGCTCGAGGTCGCTCTCCTTCGCCCGCCTGAACCGGCTCATCGTCCCGCTCTTTCCGCATCGACGGATCGGCCGGAAATTGGGCCGTCTCCGATCGCGCATGTTACGCGCGATCCGATGCTAGCTGAACACGCGCACACCGGGACGAGGTCCGGCTCGAACGGTTCGAACGGGGCGACCAGCGCCCGGCTGGGAGGCGCACGAGCCGACTTCGTCGCCGGCCTCGGCCGCAAGGTTGCCGACCTCCGCGCGACCCTCGCGCGTGTGAAGGCGAACGCCGACGACGTGGCGGTCCGGGACGAGCTCCGCCGCAAGCTCCATGCGCTCGGCTCCGCCGCCAAGATGATGAAGTTCGACGCGATGGACCGCGGCATCGCCGAGGCGCTCGGCACGCTCGACCGGGCCTCGCGCGACGCCGTCCTCGACGAGATCGATCTCGATGCGATCGAGCAGATCATCGAGGACCTGCCGGCGCTCGCCTGGGGCGACGGGCAGGCGCGCTCATCGCGCGCAGAGGCCATCGAGAAGGGCACCGCGCCGAAGTACGACGTCCTCGTCGTCGGTCCGGCGCTCATCGCCGAGGCGCTCTGCGACGACGACACCTCGCGGGTGCAGGCCACGTTCACGTGCGAGACCACGCCCGACGCGCAGGCCGCTTACGACGTCGTGCGCACGACGGAGCCCGATCTCGTCATCCTCGATGCCGACCTCGTCGCCGCGACCGAGCTCGTCGAGGCGCTGATGGACGACCCGCTCACCGAGACGGTGCCGATCGTCGTCGTCGGGAGCTTCGTCGAGCAGGGCGAGGCCGCGCGCTACGTCGCGATGGGAGTCGCCAAGACCGTGAGCAAGCCGACCTCGCGCGAGGCGCTCCGCGCAGTCTGCGAGGAGACGCTCTCGCCCGATCGCGGGAGCGTCACCGCCCACGCCGTCCTCGGCGAGCCGACGCTCGAGGAGCTCGGCGATCGCCTTGCCGCGGAGCTCCGCGAGGCCATCGTGGGCCGCGCCGATCCCGCTGCCCGCGGCCGTCGCATCCCGCTCGGCCAAGGCACCGAGGTACTCGGCGCCGTCTGGGGCGCGATCGCTCGTGTCCGCGAGGTCGTCACCTCGCGCAGCGACGGCGCAGTGCGCTTCGCCGGCGGCCCCGAGGGCGCGCTCACGCCCGCGCCGCTGCTCCACGAGCCCGACATCGCCCGCGGCGATCGCCACCGCACGCCGAAGCGCGGCAACGCCGCCGAGGTGCGCCTCCAGGGCCGGCGCGTCGTCGTCGCCGACGACGATCCCGGCGTCGTGTGGTTCCTCGCCGACCTCCTCAAGACGGCCGGCTGCGTCGTCCACGAGGCCTTCGACGGTCAGCAGGCGCTCGAGCTCGCCTACAGGAGCTCGCCCGACCTCGTCATCAGCGACATCCTGATGCCGAACCTCGACGGCTTCTCGCTCTGCCGCGCGCTCCGTCGGGACGTCGCGCTGCGCGATACGCCGGTGATCCTTCTCTCCTGGAAGGAGGACCTCCTCCAGCGCGTGCGCGAGCTCGGCGCCGGCGCGGCGGGCTACGTCCGCAAGGAGAGCGACACCCGCGCGATCATCGCGCGCGTCCGCGAGGCGCTCCGCTCGCGCGGACGGATCGAGGCGCGCCTCCGCGAAGAGGGCGAGGTCCGCGGCCGCCTCGATGGCGTCACCATCCGCACGCTCCTCGAGATCGTGTGCGCAACGCGCCCCGAGGCGCGCGTGTCGGTCCGCGACGCGTCGTTCCTCTACGAGGTCGAGGTCCGCTTCGGTGCGCCGCATCGCGCGACGCGCACGGACGGGGACGGGAGCTTCCTCAAGGGCTCGAAGGTGCTGACCCAGATGCTCGGCGTGAGCGCGGGTCGGTTCACCGTCACGAACAGCACGGCGGCGGTCGAGGCCGATCTCGACGGTAACCTCGCCGCGCAATTCGCCAAGCCGATCGCCAAGGCACGCGCCGCGATGTCGCTCCTCACGGGCACGAGGATGAACGCGGTCGCCCGGATCCGCTTCGACGAGGACGCGCTCGCCGACTACCTGAAGGCCACTCCGGAGCGCGCTCGCCTCGTCGCACGCCGCCTCGCGAACGGCGCGTCTCCGCGCGAGCTCATCCTCTGCGGCGGAGCCGAGCCCGCGCTCCTCGACGACCTCCTCTGCGATGTCTCGGCGCGCGGCCTCGTGATCGGCATCGAGGGCACGGACGGCGAAGACATGCTTCGTCCCGCGGTCGCGGACGTCCTCCAGCACACCGACACGCGTGCATCGTTCGCACCGCACGCCGCGACGCCCTCACCGGTCCCCGCCCTCGCCGACGCGCTCGGTGTGAGCGCCGAGGTCGCCGCGAGCGCGCTCCCGCTCTGCTCCGACGAGGAGTCCGCGCCGATCTGCACGAGCCCGACGCCGGGTGCCACGACGTCGCTCGAGGACGCCATCCTCCGTGAGGTGATCCACAGCTCGCCCGAGCCCGCGCTGGCGCTCCCAACCGTCGACCCGGCGGTCGTCGTTGCTCCGGCCGAGGCCCTCCGCCAAGAGCCTTCCCCTTCCCCTGCGCCTGCCCCGACCGCATGCGAGGAAGAGGACCACGGGCCCCCTCCGGCCGAGCAGATCCTCGCCCTCGGCGAGGCCACCGTCGTCGACAACACCGTCTACGGCGAGGAGCGCTCCATCTCCTCGATCGCGCCGCCGGTGGCGGCTCTCGCCAGCGAGGGCGAGGACGACGAGCAGGACGAAGAGCAGGACGAGGCCGGCAACGACGACGCGGTCTTCGCGGGCGAGCTGAAGCGTGAAGACCTCACGCCGTTCGCCTCCGTCACCGCGACTGAGGACGACGAGGCGCCGGCGCCCTCGCCCGCGCCCAAGCGGAAGAAGTGGCCGATGGTGGCGTTCGTCGCGGCCACCGGGGTCGTGGCCTGGGCGGTCCTCCACTTCTCGACGAGCTCGGTCAGCCTCCCGCCGCAGCAGCAGAAGCAGCTCGAGGCGCCCGCGCCCGAGACCCCGCTCCCGCCGCCGGCGAAGACGGCCGCCAGCGAGGACACGACCGACAAGGTCTTCTACACGCCGGTCGTCACGACCGAGACCTCGCTCCCCGCAGGCCACGGCGTCATCGACGTCTCCGCGCCCGCAGGCGCCGTGGTGCTCGTCGACGGCAAGGAGCATGCGCGCGGGTCGACGAAGGTAGAGGCCTCGCCGGGCGATCACGACGTCCGCGTCCGCCACGACTCCGCCGGAGAGCGCGCCTACACGATCAACGTGCGCACGAGCCGCGTCGCCCACGTCCGCTTCGAGTAGGCCTCCCCGTCCAGGGAGCGAAGCCCCGACGCCGCGAGCGCCCGGCTTTGAGCGCGCGGGCGTTCGCGGTAAGGAGGGCGCGATGCTGCTCTCCCGCTTCCCGAGCGCCCGCGCCGGCGCGATCGCTGCCGCGATCGCGCTCGCGACCGGCTGCTCGAAGGGCGGCTCGGGAGACGCGCCGAGCGCCGGCACCTCGCTCGCCGCGAGCGCCTCGAAGGCTCCCAGCACGAAGGGCGCTCGGGTCAGCGACGCACCACACGACTCGGCCGTCATCGACTTCCTCGCAAACGCGGAGGACTGCAGCTTCGGGCACCGCGGCGTGCTCCTCGATCTCGGGGACGCGACCACGCGCTCGCGCATGAGCGGGGCACGCCTCGCGAAGCCGGACGTGGAGGTCCGCGAACGCGAGGGCGCATCGTGGGCGAGCATCCGCGCCCGCTCGCTCGAGCTGTCGTTCATCTCGTCCGCCGAGCTCAAGTCCGAGGCAGGGATCATCATCGAGGCCCGGGCCCGCGGCGGCCTCGCGAGGAGCGCGTCGGTCTACCTCAACGGGAAGCCCATCGGCACGCTCTCGCTCACCAAGGGCGAAACGACGATCTCGGCGGCCCGCGCGCAAGGCGTGATCGCCCGCGGCACGAACGAGCTCCTCCTGCGCTTCAACGGCGGCTCGCGCGCGCAGCACGATCAGCTCGCGGAGATCGACTGGATCCGCGTCGGCCCGAACGACGGCGACGCTCCCTACTCCGCGCCCACGCGCAGCGACGCGATCACCGCGGTGTCGATCTCCGGCACGTCGCGGCGCGCGGTCTCGCTCCGCGCCCCGGGCTATGCGCGCTGCTCGGCGTTCATCCCGAACGGGAGCGTCCTCGAGGGCTTCATCGGCGCGACGGGCGGCGAGGCCGAGGCGGAAGTGCGGGTGCTCGTCGACCGATCGGAGCCGCGCGTCGTCGGGACGTTCCGTCTCGGCGGCCCCACCGATCCACCAGGCTGGAGGCCGATCTCGATCCCGCTCGGCGACATCGCCACGATCGCGGGCGTCGAGCTCGTCGCGAAGAGCAGCTCGAAGGGCGCACGGGTCGCGTTCGCCGAGGCGCGTGTCGTCCCGCCGGCGCCGCCGGACGAGCCCTCCGAGGAGGTCGCGCCGCCGAAGGCACGGGGGGTCGTCCTCGTCGTGATGGGCACGACGTCGCGCCGGATCTCGATCCATGGCGGCTCGGTCGCGATGCCGGAGCTCGCGAGCCTGGCGAACGGAGGCATCGTCTTCGACGCACACCGCGCGACGTCGAGCTACGCCAACGGCGCGCTCGGCTCGATGCTCACCGGGCTCTCCCCGCGCGAGCACGGCGCTTCGGACGCCGACGCCGTCCTGTCCCCGACCGTCTTCACGATCGCCGAGGCCACCCGGCAGGCCGGCATCGTCACCGGCATGTTCACCGCGAACCCGACGACGACCGCTCCGTACGGCTTCGCGCGCGGGTGGGAGACGTTCGAGGTGCGTCTGCCGGGGCACGGAGACGACGAAGCATCGACCGCCATCTTCGACGAGGCGGGCAAGTGGCTCGACGCCCACAAGAACGATCGCTTCTTCCTCGTCGTGCACGCGCGCGGCGGGCATCCGCCGTGGGAGGTCACGAGCGAAGAGCTGAAGGAGCTCCCGCCGCAGGGTTATCAGGGCAGCCTCGAGCCCAAGCACGCCGGCGAGGCGCTGGCAAAGGCACGCAAGGCGGGCGGCCGCTCGTTCGCCGATCCCGATCGCGAGCGCGCCTTCGCGCTCCATGCAAAAGCGCTCACCGCCCACGATGAAGCGCTCGGCGCGCTGATCGGCCGCGTTCGCACGCTCGGGCGCGAGAAGGACACGGTCTGGATCGTCACCGGCGACGTCGGGGTCGACGCGGCTGCGCGTGTCCCCTTCCTCGAGGACGACTCGCTCGAGGAAGGCGCCCTCGCGATCCCGCTCGTGCTGCGCGGGATCGGGAAGCCCCCCCGCGAGCGGGTGCCCACCGCGACCAGCGGCGTCGACATCGCACGCACGGTGCTCGAGTCGTTCGGGCTTCCTCCGCCGCCGCAGCTCCGTGGCGAGAGCCTCTGGGCGTCCGCGGGAGAGAAGAGGCCCGTCGTCGGTGAACGACCGCTCGTCGCCGCGACGACGACGCGCTTCTCGGCGCGTTGGGGAGCGTTTGCGGTCGTGGGCTCGCGCGGGCGCGAGGTGAAGGTCTGCAACCTCGCCCTCGACCCGGACTGCGTCAGTGACGTGCGCCCGAGCCACCCGCTGGCGGCCGAGGCCCTGCGCTCGCTCGCCTGGAACGAGCTCGTCGTGAGGGGCGCCGGGGCCGCGAGGAGCGACAAACCCGACAAGGCCGCCGCCCCAGCTGAAGCGGCGTCCGCCCGCGCGGCGGCCGACGGACCGACCTCTGCCGCACTAAAGATCTGGGGCCGGTAGATCAATCGCAACGGAGCTGCTGAATTTCGCCGCCGAGCATGCTACGTCTGGGCGCTCCTCTGGAGAGGTGACCGAGTGGCCGAAGGTGCATGACTGGAAATCATGTGGGCGTGCAAGCGTCCCGCGAGTTCGAATCTCGCCCTCTCCGCTAGTTTTTCGTTGTCGTCGTTAGCCCTGGTCCGTGAGCGCGCCCCGTCCTTCGGGGCGGCTCGCTGACCGGGCTCCAGCTCCCGTCGAATCGTCCGGATCTCGTGCCCTGGTCGAGGCACGAGATCCTTTCGCGCGCTCGGCCGTCGGAAGGGTCATCGCACCGCTTCCGCCATGACGATGCGCGCCTGCTACGATTCGAAGGCCACGCGGGCTCGCGTGGATGAGCGTGATGGACTGCCAGACGTTCGACTCGTCGCTGCTCGACGCGCTCTATGATGAGCTCGACAGTGATGCGTCACGCGCCATGGATGAGCACGCGGCCGAATGTGAGCCGTGCGCGACACGCTTCGCGCGGCTGACCCGGACGCGCGCGCTCGTCTCCCCTGCCCTCGAGGCGACGCCTGCGGATGGCTTCGAGGCCCGCGTCCTCGCGGCCGCCGAGGCGGCGACCGATTCGACCCCGGCCGCAGGCCGAGCATCTTCCAGTGAGGGCGACCGCATCGTCCCCACTCGGCCGGCCGAAGACGAAGCGAACCCGCTCGCGGATCGGGCGGAGGCCCCGAGCCGTGCGGAGCGCGGCGGAATCGTCGCCTTCCTCTCCCGCCCGCAGTTTGCGATCGCGGCGACGTTCGTCCTCGTCCTCGGGGCAGTCGCGCTCCTGCAAAGCACGCATGTGAAGGGGGACGCCGCGCCGGCCGCTGCGGATCGGGCGGCGGCCGCCGAAGGCGCGGCTCACGAGCCGGAGCCCGCCCCGGTCGTCGCTGCGAGCGCAGCACCACCGAGCACGGCGCTCGCTCACGCGACCGCACCTCCTTCTCCCGTGGCCGCTGCACCCCAGGCAGCTCCCGCGAGCGAGAAGAAGAGCGAGCTCGAGGCACCGAAGGCGAAGGCGAGCAGCGTGGCTTCGCGCGGGTCGGCAGACCCGGCCTTCGACGCCGCGAAGGCGCTGTTCGACGCGAACCGACATGCCGAGGCGCTCCCGCGGTTCGAGGCCCTGGCACCGTCGAATCCGCTGGCCGAGCTCTACGCGGCGCGCTGCATCGAGCACACGCGGGGCTGCGGCGCTGCGATCGCACGATACGACAGCGCGGCGCGGCGGAACGCCGGCAACGAGAACGGCAGCCGCGCGGCGCTCGAGGCCGCGCGCTGCGCGAACGGCTCGGGTCAGGCGAGCGCCGCACGAGCGCGCTACGAGGCGCTGGCGAACGACGGCCATGTCGCCGGCGAGGCGCAGGCGGAGCTCGACGCCCTCGAGGCACCGCACGCGGCCGCGAAAGCGACGAAGCCGGTGGTGCCGCAAGCGACCGCGACCGCTGCTCCGCCGAAGGCCGCACCGACGGCTCCCGCGGAAGCCCCCGCCCCCCGCTGAGCAACCGCATCGCGTCGTCCCGATCGAGCTCGGCACCACGTGCGACCAGCGCGCGGACACCCCTGCACCATACAAGAACTGCAGAACCGTGCGCGTGACGACGCGGGCCTCCGTCGAACGTCGCCGGTCGTTGCTCATCGCGGTCCGCCGCCTCTGAGTGCCTTCCGTGGAGACGAGAATCGTCCACCGTCGAGGTCGTGGTCATCGGTGCCCGCGATCCGTCTGGCGGCTTGTGGCGGGGCGAAAGCTCTATTAGTCGGTCAGCACGAGCGCGGAGTCGCGTGGGTAGGAGGGTAGTACCGTGTCGATCGTTCAAAACCTTCGGTCATTGCCGTTGTTTCAGGGGATCCCGGAGGCGCGCCTCGAGCAGCTCGTCACGACGTTCCGAACCGTGACCCACAAGGCGGGCACCGTGCTCTTCCGCCCGGGCGATACCGCCACGCACCTCGAGCTCCTCGCGAAGGGCGAGGTCGCGATCGAAGAGCCCGCCGCGGAGCAGAAGCAGCCGAGCGACGTCCCGCCGGTCCGCTTCGAGCTCCGGCCGCTCGCGCCGCTCGGCGAGCTCGGCGCGCTCACGGGCCTCCCGCGCAGCACGACGGCGACCGCGACGACCGACGTGGAGCTCCTCTCCGTGAAGGTCGGCGACCTCCTCGGCTTCTTCGAGGCGAACGGCGACATCGGGCTCGCGTTCTACAAGAACCTCCTCGGGCTCGTGACCGACAAGGTCCGCCGCGATCGCAGCCGCATCGAGGACATGCGCTCGAACATCGTCCGGACCCAGAAGTCGATGAAGAAGCTCCGCGAGGTCGTCCTCGCTGCTTCCGAGACCGAGATCTCGAAGCCGGTCTTCGAGACGCTCGACGCGCTCATCGACAACAACCGCCGAGCGAACTACCGCGTCAACCCGACGGCGTCGTACGCCGCGCAGGTCCGTCTCGACGACGGCCGCCTGGTTCCCGTCCTCGAGGTCTCCGAGGGCCACCTCAAGATCGCCGGCCGTACCCAGGACCTCACGAAGGACCCGTCGTTCTGGGCCGGCGTCCTCGTCGTCCCGACGACCGAGATCCTCCTCAGCGGCACCGTCGTCCGCGAGGACTCGGGCGGCGTGGTCGTGAAGCTCGACAAGCCGATCGAGGAGTACAAGGTGAAGCTCGACGACTACACGACCCACGTGCAGCTCCTCGACTTCGTCGTCTGATCCCTCCGCCTTCCACGAGGCGCTCGAGGCGCGGGAGGCGCGCGAGCATCGAACGGCAACTCCCGTCCGGCTCGCGCGCCCAACCGTGCTAAGCGTCGGGCGTGCCCACGCTCCGCTTCGAAGCCGGCACCCTCGCGCTCGCGGGCGCGGAGAAGGACGATCCTCGCGTCCCCGAGCCGCTCTCGTGGGATGCGAGGTCCGCGTGCTTTCGCGCACCCGCCGTCGCGTACGCGTCGGTCGTGCTCGCGCTCCGGCGAGCCGGCTTCACGTACGAGGACGAGGCGCGTCGCTACGAGGAGCTCGCGCACGGCGCCCGCGTCCATCGCGAGCCGCGCTTCTACCAGTCGGAGGCGCTCGAGGCGTGGAAGCGCAACCGCGGCCGAGGGGTCGTCGTCCTCCCGACCGGCGCGGGCAAGACCCAGCTCGCGATGATGGCGATCGACGATCGACGGCGGAGCACGCTCGTCGTCGCGCCGACGCTCGATCTCGTGCGCCAGTGGTACGACGTGCTCGGCGCGACGTTCGGCGTTCCCATCGGCGTCGTCGGCGGAGGCGAGCACGACGTGCGCCCGCTCACGGTTACCACGTACGACTCCGCGTACATCCACATGGAGCATCTCGGCTCGCGGTTCGGGCTGGTGGTGTTCGACGAGTGCCACCACCTGCCGAGCCCGACGTACGCCCTCTCCGCGCGCCTCGCGATCGCGCCGTTCCGGCTCGGGCTCACCGCGACCCCCGAGCGCGCAGACGGCCTCGACGCCGCGCTCCAGAACCTGGTCGGCCCCACCGTCTACCGTCGCGACATCAGCGAGCTCGCCGGCGAATACCTCGCCGAATACGACACCGAGCGTGTCGAGGTGGAGCTCTCGCCGGAGGAGCGCGAAGAACACGACGCCGAGCGCCAGATCTACCGCGACTTCGTCGGCATGAACGGGATCGTCATGTCGAGCCCGCGAGGCTTCGGCGAGTTCGTCATGCGTTCGGCCCGCACCGCCGACGGCCGCAGGGCGATGAAGGCGTACCGACGTCAGCGCGAGCTCGCCTTCGCCGCGACCGCAAAGCTCGCGTACCTCGAGCACCTGTTCTCGGTCCATAAGAGCGATCGCGCGCTCGTCTTCACCCAGGACAACGCGACGGCGCATCTCGTCTCACGAACGTTCCTCGTCCCGGTGATCACCCATCAGACGAAGGTGACGGAGCGAAGCGCGATCCTCGCCGGATTCGCCGCCGGCACCTACAGCGCGGTCGTCACCTCGAAGGTGCTGAACGAGGGCGTCGACGTCCCCGACGCGAACGTCGCCGTGGTCCTCTCGGGCAGCGGCTCGGTGCGCGAGCACGTCCAGCGCCTCGGCCGAATCTTGCGGCAGCGCGAGGGCAAACGTGCCGTCCTCTACGAGATCGTGACCGCGCGCACGACGGAGACGTTCACGAGCGACCGGAGGCGCGAGCACGATGCTTACCGCTGATCTCGTCGACGCGCGGCGAAAGGACGGCGAGCTCGTCCTCCGCCCTCTCGATCGCGAGGGCCGCGCCGAGGCGCTCGTCGTCGCTGCGGCGCTGCTCGATACCGCGCACGCGTTCGTGGGCAAGCGCCGCGAGGAGCTCGACGAGGCCTGGACGGCCGCCACGACCGACACTGCGCCGAAGCGCTACAAGCTCGTCGCCGGTCTCCGCAAGCTTGTCTCCGATGTTTGTTCGTTCGAGGCCGAGACCGACGTCGATCCGGCGGAGATCCGGCGCGTCCTCTTCTCGCACGCGAGCGAGGTCCGAAAAACCGCCGCCGAGGGAGCACGCTTCGATCGCGCCGCGGTCGTCACCGAGGCGGCGCGGCTCCTCTCGATCGATCCGGAGGTGGCAGAGCGCGCCCTCTTCGCCGATCTCCGCAGCGAGCACGTCCTCCGCGCGGCCCCGTCGTTCGACGCCGAGCACCTGGTCGATGCCTGGGAGCTCGGTCAAGCGCAGGCCGTGCTCCTCACCGCCGTGCGGATCACGTGCGAGGTGTGGTCCGCATCGGCCGGCCTCGTCCGCGCCTTCTTCGCGCGGCTGAAGTTCCACAAGCTCCTGTTCTCCATCGAGCCGATCGAAGCGAAGCCGGACGACGACACCGCGAAGGAGGCATCCGGCGAAGGCTGGCGGGTGGTCATCGACGGCCCGTACTCGATGTTCGACGCCGTCACCAAGTACGGGCTCAAGCTCGCGATCGCGCTCCCCGCCCTTCGCTCGCTCGAGCGCTGGTCGCTCGTCGCCGACATCAAGTGGGGCAAGACCCGCGAGCCACTCGTCTTCCGTCTCTCGAGCGAAACGTCCGAGAGCGGCACGAAGAAGCGCGCGAAGGCGAGCCCCGACAAGACCGCGCGTCCCGAGTCCGAACCGTCGCCGCGATCGAAGAAGGGGGCGCGCCCCTCCCCGCCTCCGGTCCACGTCGAGCCGCACCTCGGAGACGACGTCCGCGAGCTCCTCGATGCGATCAACGCCCTTCAGGGTGGCTGGCGCGCCCGTCCGGCCACCGTACTGCTCGACGTGCCCGGCGAAGGGATCTGCGTGCCCGATCTCGAGCTCTCGCGTGACGGCGACCGCGAGCCCATCTACGTCGAGATCCTCGGCTACTGGAGCCGCGACGCCGTCTTCCGCCGCGTCGAGCTCGCCGAGCGTGGCCTCGGCGCCCGCGTCGTCTTCGCGGTGAGCTCGCGTCTCCGCGTCAGCGCGGAGGTGCTCGACGACGCCGTCCCCGCGGCGCTCTACGTCTACAAGGGCAAGATGAGCCCGCGCGCCGTGCTCGACCACGCATCACGCCTCACACCGGGTGCGAGCGACCGCCGGCCGTCCCGGTCGAAGAAGTAGCCTCGCCGAGCGAGGTTCGAGCGCGCGCCGTTCGTGAGCACGCACGAACCGCGCTCGAAGTCCCCGACCAGGAATCGCCCCATCGACCTCGCATGTCGGGCACAATCGAGCGATGGTCGGCCGCCACCGTACTCGCCACCGCTTCGCGAGGCTCATGCTCGCGACGGGATGCGTGCTCGCCGTGCAGCTCACGGGCGGCGACGCGCACGCGGACGACGGGCCGACTGGGAGCCCGTATCGGCTGAAGTGGAGCTACGACAGCGCATTGGTCGCGCTCGGAGCAGCAGGCACGATGACGGCGGTCCTCGGTCATCCGAAGCCGACCTGCCACCCGAGCTGCGAGCCGCCGGAAGCGATGCTGGGCATCGACTCCGCCTCGATCGGCAACTACTCGCCGCGCGCGCACAGGCTCGCGAGCCTCGCCGTCTTCGGCCTCGTGCTCGCCCCGATCGTGATCAACGCGGCAGACACCCGATTCCACGGCTGGGCCGAGGACACCTTCGTCATGCTCGAGTCGGTGTTGCTCGCGCAGGCGATCACACAGGTGACGAAGTCGGCCGTCGGTCGAACCGCGCCGTTCGTCTACAACCCGCGCGCAGCTCCGGAGGACATCGACAGCGCCGACGCCTTTCGCAGCTTCATCTCCGGGCACAGCTCGACGGCCTTCGCCGCAGCGACGTCTTATTCCGTCACGTTCTGGAAGCGACACCCGAGGAGCCCATGGAGGTTCGTGGTCCTCGGCGTCGGGCACGCGCTCGCAACCGGCATCGCTCTCCTCAAGATCGAGGCGGGCTACCACTACGCGACCGACGTGACCGCCGGCGCGCTCGTCGGCAGCGCGATGGGCTTGCTCGTGCCCACGCTTCACTCCGAGTGGTGAGCGCTCGCCCAACGAGACCGCCTTCGCCCACGTGGCTGCCACCAGGACGATCACGCTTCAGCGGTGGTCGAGGCGCGCTACGATCGCTCGGCCATGGATCGGTCGCGCGCGGTCCGGATCAGCAAGCGGATGTCCCTCGCCCTCCGGCATCGCCCGGAGGCGCTCGGTATCACCCTCGACCCGAACGGGTGGACGACGATCGAAGCGCTGGTGCGCGGGCTCGAGGCACACGGCGAGCGAGTGACGGCGGATGACATCGACGAGATCGTCGAGACGAGCGACAAACAACGCTTCGCGCTCTCCGAGGACGGAACGCGGATCCGCGCGAACCAGGGGCACTCGGTGAGCGTCGATCTCGGCCTTCCAGCACGTGTACCGCCCCACCTGCTCTTCCATGGAACGGTCGACCGCTCCCTCGCGCCGATCCGGGCGCAAGGGCTCGTGCGCGGATCGCGGACGCACGTGCACCTCTCGGCCGACGTCGCGACGGCTCGAATCGTCGCTGCGCGACGCGCGGGCGAGCGCGTGCTCCTCCGTGTTCGCGCGGCGGCGATGCATGAGGCCGGCTTCACCTTCTACCTCTCCGACAACGGCGTGTGGCTGACGGAGAACGTCCCGCCGGCATTCATCGAAGTCCCGTAGCCTCGCGCTCCTCGAGGATCGCGAGGATCGCGGCTTCGGCGGCAGACCAGTCCGGCGTCGCGACGATCCCCGGATCGGCCGACACGCTCGCCCCGAAGAGGAAGCGATGAGGGACGAGGTTCGCCATCGGGGTCAAGACGTCGATCCGATCGTCGACGAAGAAGCCGATCCCGAGATCGACGCAGATCCCGGCCTTTTGCTTCCGCTCGCGGCAGAAGCGGAGGTTCTCGCGACCGATTCCGGTCGCCGCGTGGAAGCCGTGATGCTCGAGCCAGCGACGTGATCGGCTCTCGATCTTCCTTCCGCACTTGGAGACCAGCCACACGTTCCCGTCGAAACACTCGACGAGGCGCGCGATCGCCTGGAAGGCGCCAGGCATCGCCGGGGCCAGCAGCGCCTCCTCGTCGGAGCCGGCGCCGACGAACGCCGTATCGGGTCCGTCGCCGTGGATGATGACCCGCCCGATGTCGATCCCGAGGTGACTCGGGGCGGGGAGCTTGGGGTGTCGTCTCTTGATGTTCATGATGCCGGTGAAGATGCGCTCGCGATCTTCAACGGCAATTCATCATTCGTGATCATCTATCATCGATGGTGAATGCTCGATTCGGATGCCCTTCGCACGTTCGCCGTGTTCGCCGAGGACACGAGCCTCTCGGGCGCCGCGCGCCGCCTTCACCTGTCGCAGCCCGCCGTGCACGCGCAGCTCAAGCGCCTTTCCGAGGAGGTCGGCGCTCCGCTCTACCGCCGCTCGGGGCGGGGCCTGGTCCTCACACGTGAGGGAGCCGACGTCGCCGCGTTTGCGCGTGACGTCGCGGAGCGAACGGACGACCTCCTCGCCAGGGTGCGAGGCAGAGAGGTCGGCGCGCGCGTCGTCCTCGCGGCCGGCGCCGGCGCTCTCCTCTTCATCCTCGGCGATGGGATGCGTGCGTTCACGCGAGAGCGCGCCGAGCGCCTCGACGTCGTCACCGCCGACGGGCGCGCGGCGATCGACGCCGTCAGCGCAGGCACGGCGCACGTCGGCGTCGCGGCCGACCCGCTCCCGGACGACGTCGAGGGCCATCGCCTGACCGACGTCCCCCAGGTGCTGGTGATGCCGCGAGACCATCGACTCGCGAAACGACGCAGGATCGCGATCGCCGACCTCGACGGTGAGCGCCTCGTCCTTCCCCCACCCGGGCGACCGCAACGCGCCACGCTCGACGCGGCCTTCACGACCCGCGGGATCGCCGTCCGTGCCGGGGCGCTCGCGGTCGGCTGGGAGCTCGTCGTTCATCTCGTCGGGGTCGGCGCGGGGATCGCGATCGTCAACGCGTCGGTGCGGATCCCACGCGGCCTCGTCACCCGGCCCGTTCCGGAGCTACCGAAGGTCCGCTACACCGTCTTCACGCGCCCCAGCCCGCGCGAGTCCTCGGCCGCTCTCCTGCGCCTGCTCGTGGAGCACGGCCGAGCGTGGGAGCGTCGCGTCGGCACCATCTCCCGGTGACGCAGTATCTTGGGCGTCGTGCCCGAGCGGCGACGCCGATCAGGACGGCAGGTCAGCGCTCGCGGGCCGCTGAATCACGAACGCGTCGTCGCGCTCGAGCCATGCGCGCGCGTCCTCGACCGCGCCCGCGGCGATCGTCGGGTCGACCGGCACGCCGTGCTCCTCGAGGGACGAGAGGTCGTGGATCTTCGCGAGCACTCCGGGAAGCGTCGACGGGATCGCTCCCGACGGCAGCAGCTCGCGATAGACGGCCGCGACGAGCGCCGGATGCCCCTCCTCGATCGGCGCCTCGAGGCGCGCGCGAAGCGAGGCGGCCATCGCCTCGTAGGCCGCACGTACGGCATCGCCTGGAAAGCCGGCCTCGAGCACGACGTGAGCGAGGCGGAGACGCTGGCGCGCGAACGCTTCCGTCGCACGCATGTCCGGCCGGCGACGTGTCGTCGGGCGCGTCGTGGCCTCGACGTCGTCTGGATCCGCCCCGATCGCCTTCGCGGCCGCGATCGCGACCGCGGCCGTCGTCGGCGCGCTCGCCTTCTCTACCGTCACCTCCATGCCGTCGTCGCCGTCGTCCGAGCGACGAGCGACACGCTCGTTCGCGTCGTCTCCATCCGAGCCCACGACCGAGAGCTCGCCGGCCAATACGTCCTTGGCGTGCCGGAGGAACATCGTGAAGCTCGGCGCCTCGAGCGCGTCGACGCCGCTCGTGCCGTCCGTCGCCGCGCTCCGCACGGCGCGCTTGCCGGCGAGGGTCCCTTCGATGCCACGCTCGATCCCGGTCTCCGCGCAGAGGTAGGTGACCGAGACGCCGCGCGTCTGACCGAGGCGATGCGCGCGTGCGATGCGCTGATCGAGCCGCGCCGGGTTCCACGGCAGATCGAGGTGCACCACGTAGCTCGCGACCTGGAGGTTCAGTCCCACGCCGCCGGCGTCGGTCGAGAGGAGCACCGTCTTGTCGTCGTCGTTCTTGAACCGCTCGATCAGCGCGGGGCGCGCATCCGAGGGGACGCCGCCGTGGAGCGTCAGGTGTCCGACTCCGATCGCATCGAGGCGCTCGGCCGCGACCTTCAGCATCTCGGTCCACTCCGAGAAGACGAGCACCTTGCTCGTCCCCTGCTGCGCGATCTCGCCGACGAGCGCAGCGAGCTCGTCGAGCTTCGGTGCGTTGTCCTTCGACTCCGGATTGCACAGCAGCGCCGCGTTGCACGCCTGGCGTGCCTTGAGGAGCGATGCCTGGAGCCGCTTCTGCTCGGCTGGGCTCAACGGGCGCCGCTCGGCGATCTTGACGAGCATCGCAGCGGCGCGCCGGTACGACTCCTCGAGCTCCTTCTGCTCCTCCGATAGCGCGACGTAGCGTGTCTGCTCCGTCAATGCGGGGAGCTGCGAGAGCACGGCCTCCTTTCGCCGCCGGAGCACCACCGGCGCGATGGTCCGGCGGAGCGCGGCGAGGTTCCTGTAGCCGACGATCTTGCCCTTCGCGTCGTCGGCTCGCTCCTGGAAGTCGAAGTTGAACTTCCACAGTGGTCCGAGCACGTCGGCGTCGACGAGCTGGAGGATGCCGTACAGGTCATCGAGGCGGTTCTCGACCGGCGTCCCCGTGAGCACGAACAGGAAGCGCGACGGGATGCTCTTCAGCGTCGCCGCCGTCTTCGTACGGAAGTTCTTCGCCCGCTGCGCCTCATCGAGCACGAGCACGTCGGCCTCGAGGTTCTTCACGAGGGAGAGGTCGCGCCAGGTGAGCTCGTAGTTCAAGACGACGTATGGCGCGTCCGAGGCGAACGCAGCGCGCCGCGCGTCGGCGCCGCCGACGATGACGACCGCCTGCGCTCCCGCGTAGCGCGCGATCTCCGCTGCCCATTGCGCCTTCAGCGATGCGGGGCAGACGACGAGGATGCGCTTCGCTTCTCCGCGACGGCGAAGCACCTCGCAGGCAGCGATCGTCTGCACCGTCTTGCCGAGTCCCATGTCGTCCGCGAGGACGGCCCGACCGGCACGCACGAGGTGAGCGACCCCTTCGCGTTGATACGGGAAGAGAGGCTCGGCAAGGACGTCCACACCGAGCTTCCCCGACGCGATCGCCTCGCCGACGTTGCGCGCGCGCTCGTCGCGGTCCTTCTTCTGCTCGAGGATGCGCGCCGCCGCGATCGCCGCCTGGGTGACGCGGGCCAGGCCGAAGTCGCGTGCGTGGGCGAGGACGGCGGAAGAGGTATCGAGCTCCCGGCCCGCCTCGGCACGGGGACCGAGACTCGCGTGCGCAGCCGGGACATCGTCGCGCTCGCGCTGCCCATCTCCAACAGCGAGCGTGGCGAGGTGCGCGACGACGCGATCGACACCGCGACCGACCGCGACGACGGTGAGCGGGCCCGGACCGTCGGCACGGCCCGCGCGCGCGGTGACGACGACTTCGTCTTGCACGCGCGCATCCCGCGGAAGAGAGGCGACGACGCGGCGAATGCGCGCATTCCCCTTCGCCGCGCGACGCACGGCAGCGATGTGCTTGCACGCGCCGAGCATCCCGAAGAGGAAATCCGGGCACGAGCAAGCATCCTCCTCTGCCCGCTGGTCGACCAGGTCGACGGCGTAGGTCCCGCCACTCGCGCCGCTCACGAGGAAGCTCCCGTCGGTCTTTCCGACGACGATGCGGAACTCCTCGACGTGCGCACGATGCGTCCGCACCTCGCGCTCGAACCGAACCACGCTCGCCTCGTCGGAGAACGACGCGCACTCGGGAACGACCGTGCGCTTCGGTCGAAGGACGATGCTCTTCTCGGTCGCGCGCTTCATGTGCGTCAGCTACCGCAGATCGCAGGCTCCGAGAAGAGAAGCCGATGCGCTGCGCGCTGTGCGAACAGGAAGCAGGAAGGCGGCCCCCGGAGCGCCGGGAGCTGTGCCGTACCTCCCGCGCTCGGGTTACTCTGGAGGTTCATGCGCCCGCGTCTCTGGATCCCCTTCCTCCTCGCAACGATGGCGTGCGGCGCTTCCCCGAGCGAGGAGCCGGCTCCGGCCATCGAGCCGCCGAACGACGCAGGCGCTGGTCCGGTCGACGCGGGCGTACCCGACGTGGTCGCCACCCCCGACGCCGCTCCACCGGAGGTCGACATGGCCGCGGCGCTCCTCGCCAAGCTCGGCACGTGCACGGCGGTGTCCAAGTCGCCGTTCGCGACCGACAACGGCAAGACGGCGAACGTCGACGTCTGCGGGATGAAGAACGCCGTCTACTGGCAGGCCGACATGGACATCGACTGCGACGGCAAGGAGAGCCCCGTCTGCAGCAAGGCCACCGATCCCTCATTCCAGAACCAGACGGCCATGACCGACTCGAAGGGCGGTCCGCTCGACGCCGCGACGGTGCCGTTCGTCGTCGTACCGCAGCCGAGCAATCGCTGGGACTATCGCGCTTCCGACCTCGCACTCGGCACGGTGGTCGCCGTCATCTACGACGGCAAGATCGAGTACGGGATCATCGGCGACACCGGCCCGACGGCCATCATCGGCGAAGCCTCGTATGCGATGGCGAAGAGCCTCGGCATCAATCCGGATCCGCGCATCGGCGGGATCGGCTCCGGTGTCACGTACGTCGCGTTCACCGGCAAGGATGACGCGGTAACGAAGAATGAAGACCACGCCGAAGCCGTGACCATCGGCAAGCGACGAGCGGCTCAGTTCCTCGACGAGAACTGACTCCGCCAGCGCGTGACGAGCCGCGCTCCGGCGTCGCATTACCCACATCGCTCCCCTGATCGCGGAGTCGCGTTGCGGGACACGGCGATCGTGCTGCGAGAATCGGCTTGTTTTGCCGGTGAATAGGCCTCTTCGCACCAGCGTCTTTCGGTCATGAAGAGACTGCTTGGCTTCGTGGGGGCGACGCTCTTGGCCGCGTGCAGCGCGGTGTCTGACGGTCGAGACGAAGAGGGCGGAGCGAACGCGAACGATCGCTCCAACGGGAACGCGGAGGGCGATCGACTGGAGACCGGCGCGATGGCCGTCTCGCCGAGCGGCGCCTACATCGTGGCGCGGCGAAATACGACGACGCTGATCGTCGACGTTCACGATCAGCGGCTCACCGAGCTCGACATCGTCGGCGAGCGCTTCGTCTTCTCGAAGAAGCGCGAGGTGGTCTATGCCGTGCTCGCGAACCTCGAGGGCGTCGTCGCGATCGACCTCGCCACGACGAAGGAGCTCTGGCGCAGCGTCCCCGCCTTCACGTCGAACGCCGGAGCGTTCCTCGCGCGCGTGACCGACGACGACACGACGCTCCTGATCGCCGACTACGACCGCATCTTCGCCCTCGACCCCGCGGACGGAGACGTCCGGAGCGCGACGTCGTCGGTCGGCATCCGTCCGGTCGACCTCGAGCTCCTCCCCGGCGATCGGCATGCCGTCGTCGTCGGCTCGACCACGTGGGCCGACGGCGGCCCGCACACGCCCGTCTCCCTCGTGGGCGTCGCCGATACGAAGGTCACCACGATCGACGTCCCGAACTGCGCCGCGCCGATCTCGATCCTCCCCGACGGCTCACGCGCGCTCCTCTCGCCGACGTTCTGCACCGCAGACGCGGAGGCCCGCGCGAAGGGCTGGAGCAATCCCGATCCCGTCAGCATGATCGACATCGACGCGAGCGCGGGGAAGCTCTCGTTCATCAAGAACCTGCCGGGCTTCGGCCCCGTCTCGCTCCTCGCCGACGGTCGCGCGGTCGCATACCTCGATACGAAGCGGATGGACCCGTCGATGTTCGACGACAAGGCCCAGATCCCGGGCCCGACCGCCGATCAGTATCACCTCATGATGATCGAGCCACGCTCGATGAAGTTCGATCTCCACCCGATCGGAAAGCAGCTCCCGCGCTTCGCTCCCGGGAAAGACGGCACGTCCTTGCTCGTCGACGCATCGGTGATCGTCGTCCGCAACGAGGTGAGCGCCTCGGTGACGATCGACTCGACCGGCAAGATCACCGCCGAGGTGAAGGGCGCCTTCGGCGACACGAGCGGAAGTCTCTTCGGCGTGTTCGACCTCGGGACGAAGACGTACGTCCCGTTCGCCGGTCCGGCCGCCTCCCTCGATCGCTTCGTGCAGCTCGGCGACGGCTCGCAGGTGTTCACCCTCCGGAACAACGGCCGCGGCGGTGACCTCTTCGCCGTCGACGTCGCCGCACGCACCGCCGTCGATCTCGGGCGCTCGCTCCGCGACATCGGCATCCTCCCCGACGGCCGCACGCTCGTCCTCCGCATCCGCCTCGAGCCCACCGCCGACGGTTACCTCCGCGAGGAGTTCTGCTTCTCGACGGACGGACGCTCGTGCACGACGAGCATCCAGTACCGCTCGCCTACGCCCCAGCACGACCCGTGACGATCGCCGCGATCGACGAGTGGACGACGACGATAGTGCCGATCGCCCCCCCGACGCGCTCGCGTCGAAGCGAACGGCATCGTCGATGCTCACTTCGGGAGAAGCGGTGTGGAGACGAGCGAACGCAGGGACATCCCGCTGGCGTAGGCATAACTGGTCCACCTACCCCAACCCCAGATCGTTGCAGCGAACAGGCCGTCGCTCCGGAGATGATGCGCGCCGTAGTAGCAAGTCTTTCCATCGGAGGTAACGCCAGGTTCGGAGCCGACCGAGAGATCGACGCGCGCGTATTCGTAGGCGCCGCGCGTGCCGATAGGACGAAATGCGGTCACCGGACCGCCGAGGCACTCGAGCGAGACGTCCTTGAATTCCCCGTCGGTCTTCGCGCGGATGATCACGAGCGACGTCTCTGCGTACGTCGGGTCGGCGTAGAAACTTGCGTTCGTCAGATACTGCTCGGCGGGAACGACGTTGACGAACTCCGGATCTCCCTTCGTTTGCCAACTGCGCCCACTGCCCCAATAGTCACCATTGCTTCCGGTCATGTATGCGGCCAGGTAGATCGGGTGCTCGGCATCTTGCGAGCGGACGACGAAGGGCTCTCCTACGCCGGCGCCGAACGCCGCGACCTCGCCAGCGTTCAGCGTAAGCGGTGCTCCGCGCGGGACCTCCGGATCGTAGTCGAGGCGCGTCCCGTCTCGCGCGGCGAGGATGCGATACGGCATCGGCTCGTGCTCGTCACCGGTGCGTGGACGATAGCCGACTCCAACGTATTCCGAGCCCCACCGTTCGAACGCGGGTATCTGCGCGCCGAGGATGTCGCACGTACTCACGTTGGCGGGAACGTTGGCGCAGGTGTGCGCGGCGAAAGTGCTCGTCGGCTTCGTGGAAATGATGGCGCTTCCCGTGAGCTCCTGTGGCTGAACCAACTGCAGAAACTGCCCCTTCTGAAGTCGGTAAGTCGCCGGCACGCCCGCCGGCGTCCCGACCACGCCGACACCGTCATGAACGTCGGCCTTCGGGTAAATCGTGACGTCGGTATCGTCCTCGGAGGCCACGATCTGGACGCCGGGTGAATACGTACGCCACGCCTCCCACGCGTTGACCAGGATGTTCTCCTTCGACCAAGACGCGACCGGGAGTAGGAGCGTCGCCGAAGGAATGGCACTTGCCGCACCGCCGAACGGGTAGACCGCCGCCGCGCTCACTGGGGCGCTCGTCTTCAGGTGGAAGGACGAACCGAGCTGAGTCCCATCCGGGTAGTAGTCGCGGAGGACGGCAGGAACGACCCCCTTCGGGCAAGCGACGTAGCGGGGATTATCAATAGGGGATTCGCGATCGGAGACGAAGAGAATGACGCCGTCCCCCGGCATGACCGCGCCAACATGCGGGGCCAACTTCGCCTCGCCAGGGAGGGTGCGGTAGATCGCCTTGGAGAGGTCGAGCGCCTTCCCTTCGAACTCGATCCCGACGTCGACCGGGACGGTGGAGGTGTTGACGAGGTACGTGGCGTAGCAGCTGTACGGCCAATCGTTGTGAGTGGTGAGGAGCGGAGGCTGGAAATAGAACTCGCAGCCATTCGTGCTTCCCTCCGTGGCCACGGCGTCGCAGGGCTGCCTGCAGGAGCCCCCACCACATGCGAGCTCGATCGGGCAGGGCTCGATCTCGCCGCTGCATCGGATGACCGAGCGGCCGTCGAGCGAGCAGCGATCCGCGCAGGTCCCGGCATCGGCGTCGACCTCGCTGAAGATCTCCGGTGGAGGCGCGAAGGTCTTTCGATCTCCGCCGCATGCGGCCGCGATCAAGATCGCAACTCCGAAGACCGACACGCGGATGCGGCCCGACAATCGCAGGTTCATGGCAAGCTCACCTTCACGGGTTCGAGGCTCGACCGTCGCATCTTCTCATCCCCCAATTGCCCATAATAGTTACTGCCGACACAATAAATTTCGCCGCTCGTCAAGAGAGCGCATGTGGCGTCGCGCGTCGTTCGCACCTGCGCGACGCGGCCCGGCAGTCCGGCAATCTTGACGGGTCGAACGGCATGGTTCTTCGTGCCGTCTCCGGCTTGACCGGCATTGTTGTCTCCGAGGCAATAGACGCTGCCCGAGATTGCGGCGGCGCACCAGCGCGAAGGCAGGAGGACATTGGGGTAGCGCGACTTATCGAGAAACGTCGGCGTCGTGGCGATCTGCACGACGGGCTCCGGAGCCGATACCCGTCGAGGGGTAACACCGACGTCATTCCCCCAGCAGAATGAGTCGCCCTCTGCCGCCACACACGCGCGGCTCTCCACCGCGTCCACTGCGCTGGTGGGCGGCAGGGTCGTGGGCAAGGACACCGGATCGGGGAACAACGACGTCTCGCGTGCGACCAAGCCGTTGACTCCCCAGCTCTCGGACACTCCATCTTCGCGAACGATGAACGACGCCTCGTTGACGGCCACGTCCCGGATTGGTGCGCCGGGCCCGAAAGGAACGGCGCGCGGCGGATGCGACGGCTCGCGCATGAAGGGAGCATCCGGGGCCACTTGGCCGAACTCGTTCGATCCCCAGCAAACGACCCCATCGTCGACCAACGCACATCCGGTTCGTTGGTACACGCTCACCTTCTTTGCTGGCGGGAGCGCGAGCTTCACGGGCGCTGATTCGGTCGTGACGCCGCCGTCCCCCTGAAGGAATGGCCCCGTTCCCCAACACCACGCGCCGCCGTTGCGATCGACGGCACACGTGTGGTCGAGCGTTACGATGTCCGAGAGACCGACGACACGCGCGGGGGTCGCGCTACCGGTCGTCGTTTCGCCGCGACCGAGCTCGCCGTTCGCGTTGGCGCCCCAGCACACGACCGTTCCGTCGTGGAGGAGGGCGCAGAAGCTCTCGCCACGCGAGGAAGCGAGCGATACCGCACATGATGGGGAGTCGCATTCGACCGTGAGAGGCCCTCCGTCGAACGTTCCCGCGTCCGAGGGAGAACCGTTGGGCGTTCCGTCACTCCCGGCGTCGAGCTGGGACGAAGGCTCCGCGGATGCATCCACAGGAGCTGCTTCAGCCGCGTCGTCACGTGCGCTGGAGCAGCTCGTGGAAGCCATCACTCCCGCAGTGCATGCAAGTAGCGCGAGCAGCCCGCCCGCATGACGGTCAAGGTGTCGTCTTGTGGAGCGCATAGCGATCTCCCACTATCCAGATGTTGGTGGCGGACGTCCCGCGAATCCGATTGGCCACAGGCGACGGGACGCCGTTGTGCGCGGTCGACGAGAGTTGATAGGTCCCGCCGTCGTCCCAGATTCGCGTCCCCCGAGCGGCGATGCCGCGTGCCACGTCGTGGCCTCCGACGAGCCATAGGAGGTCCTCCGACTCGCGCCAGAACGAGGAGACATAGCTACCTGCCCCCCCCGCCCATACCGCCGGCGGGACGACGGTGTCACGCGCGGAGTAACCTTCGCCATCCGCGATGATTTGCACAGCCGACATGCCGACTACATTGCCAAAAAAGACACGACTCCCGCCCAACGACTGAAGGTCCAGTGGCAACTTCACGTTGCCCAAAAAGAGCGGAACGTCCTCGCGCGCCATGCAATTCGGGGAACGAACAGCGTCCGCGACTCGACGATACCCTTCGCTCGTCTTGCGAATGACGAAGCTACACAACGCGCCGGCCGCAAGCTTGCCCCTCGATCCGGCAAACCATATGTCGTCACTTTGCGTCCCCGCAATACCAGTAAAGATCAGTTGCTCGTCTGCGTCACCGAAGTCGTCAGCGACGTACTCCACGACCCATTCGATCTTGCCCTCACTTTGCCTCTCCCCCCGAAAAACAGTATTCGAGTACCAGACGTAGACGTCATCGGCCCCCGTCCCCCAGACGCCGAGCGCAAGAGCCCTATAAGACTTTGTGATATCGGCCTCGATCGTCTGCGAGTTGTTGTCTTCGAGTCGGGAACTGCTCCACGACCACGCCGTGGCCGGGGGAACGGGCCTTCTCCCGTGGAAGACGGTTCCGGGCGACACCGTGTAGTAGACCTCCTCGGCGCTCGGCGCCCAGATCCTCGTTGCGAAGTCCGCGAACGCCTTCTCGTTCTGGCTGTTGTCGTCGATATATCGCCACATCGAATCGACGCTCGTCCATTCGAGGACCTTGACCCCCGCGTTCTTGCTATCAGCGATGGCGAAGGCGCGGTCCGGAAGCGGCCAGATGTCTCTCAGCACGAGGTCCGTATCGGGCAGTGCCGTCTTGCACCACCCGGCCGCGTTGCATGGAGGGCCGCTGAGGTCGATGTCCGCGTCGTCGCTTCCGACGACCACGTCTTCCACGGAAGCATCCAAGACCGAAGGCTCCGGCTCCGGCTCCGGCTCGGTGCTCGGGCGGATCGGCTCTTCGGACGTGGCGCACGCGGCGATCGCCACGAGACCGATCGCGATACCGCCGCCAATCGCAAGCCGCTTCATGGCTTTCCTCCGAGCGAAAGGACCACCCCTTCGCCACCAATCCAGACGTGTTCCGAGTCCGATGCCCAGACGGTCGTGAGGTTGGGGCGCCGCAAGCCGAGCCCGCCGATCTTCACGCGCGACCAGCGGATACCATCGTAGTGAAGGACGACCGCCTCATTGCCGACCGCCCAGATGTCCGAGGCGGAAGTTCCCCATATGGCGTTGAGATGGACCCCTGCAGGTACGTCCGAGACGACCTCCCAAAGAAGCGGGTCGCCGGTATAGTGCCGCACGGTGCCGTTGAACCCGACCGCCCATACGTCGGACGCGGAGGCTGCCCATACCCCATAGAGCGCGTTGCGGGTGCGGCTATTGTAGTGCTTGAACGTCGGGGAAGCGCCGCTGCCGCCGGTCACACGCACGGCGGCGCCGTCCATGCCGACCGCCCAGAAGTCGTCCGCCGAAACGCCGTGCATGCCCATGAACGAGCCTGCATCGAGCACCTTGACCTCACCAGCGAAGACGCCCGCGTCCGCGACGCGCACACGAATCAATGCTGGCGGGTTCGGCAGGACCAGAGACGTTTTTCCCGTCGCAAGCCAGAACCAGTCCGAGCCTGGCGAACTCCATCCGAAGGTCACCCTTTGAGAGCCCCGCTTGAACGGGCCGGCAGGAACGAGACTCGGCGGAGCGTGCTCGGTCCAGCCGTCAGAGCCGAGACCGCCATCCGGCGGATCGACGAGGCCACGCGAGTAGCTTCGGGAGGAGGTCTGAACCCCATTGAAGCCAATCTCGGATGTATCCCGGAGCCACAGAGTCTGAAGTCCAGGCACGAGCCCCATCGGCGAGATCTCGCTCGCGGGAAGCTCCGAGCGCACCCACGACGTTCCATCGAAATGGCGCTGCGCACCGAGTCCGCCGAGCACCCAGACGTCGTTCGCCGACCGACCGCGGATGAGCTGGACAGTCATACGCATGTCGAGGTGATCCGGCCCGCCCGTCGGCTTGTTCGGATCGAATAGCCCGTTGGAGCAGAGGACGTCGGCGGAGCAGGCCGGCGGAAAGTACTCGCAATCGGCAGCGCATGGCACCGCAGCATCTCCGTCTGCGGAAGCGTCTGCGCCGGAGTCGCCGACCGAGGCGATGTTTCGCTCGGGTTCCTCGGAAATTGTCGTTTCGTCGGAGGCGGCGCACGCACCGAGCCCCGAGGAGGCGAACGCTGCGAGCGTTGCCACTGCTGCGAAGCCGAATCGAAGCCTTTGTCCAAGATCATAAGGGGTGGGCCATCGCCCAATCCCGTTGGAGCGCTTCACCGAGCTTCCTCCTCTTCCTTGCTGCACGGTTCTACGACGCAACGACCTCCCGCACACGCCTGGCCAGCCGCGATGTCGCAAGTAACGCCACATCCGCCGCAATTCAGCGGGTCGCTGAAGATGTCCACCTCGCAGTCATCGTCGACATTGCCGTTGCAGTCGGCCCATCGGGCACCGCATTCGCGCTTGCACACACCGTACTCGCAGCTTCCTCGACTACGCTCGGTGGCCTCCGGGCATACTCGTCCGCAGCCGCCACAGTTGTAGGGGTCCGAGGTGAAGTCGGCGCAAACGCCCCACGGCGGCTCGACGGCGTACATTGCGCAAAAGGTCTGTCCCGGCGGACAGACGCACCTAGGAGTCAAAGCCAAACCGCTGCCGAGATCGACGCCACAGACCATTTTTTTGGCGGGGCAGTTGTCATCGCATGCAGTGCAATTTTCGTTGGTGCCGAGCGAGACTTCACACCCATCGGAGTTCGGCTTGTTCAGATCGCCGTTGCAGTCGGCGTGACCTTTTTCGCACTTTAGCCAATTGCATTGCCCCAGAATGCAGCCGTAGTACGCGTTCGGCGGGGGGGGCGGGGACCCGGGGGCGCCAGCCCGATCGCAGACGTTCCCGCATCCACCACAGTGCGCGGAACTGAACTCGACATCAAAACAGGCCTGGTCCCCGGCCTTCGCTGGCTTACAGTACGTGTACGGAGTTGGACAACCACATTCCGGCGTCCCCGTATCCATCAGGCATGGGGCCGTCTCCGGGTCGGCACACGTCTTACCGCAGGCACCGCAATTTTCGTTGGTCTTCAGGGATGTCTCGCAACCGTTATCGACGATCCCGTCGCAATCGGCGACGAAGTTGCGTTCGGTGCATCGGAGGACGCACTGGCCCTCGACGCAATCGTATCGTTCGTCGCCGCGCTCGCCGGGGCAGGTCACGCCGCACGCGCCGCAGTTGTTACGGTCCGACCTCAAGTCCGCATCACAAAGGAACTTCGAACCCGGGCACGTCGTAAATCCCGTCGGGCACTTGTTCGACGGGCAGTATTCGGTGAGCTCGCGGATGGAAGCCTCCACGGACGCATCAGGCGGCGACACGAAGGACGGCGGCGGCGCGCTGATCTCGCCGACGACGACATCATCCGAAATCGTGCCGCTGCAGGCGATGACGAGGATTCCACCGCAGACAGCGATCGTGACGCCACTGGAGAGTCTCGAGCTCATGGCGTTCCCACCCGACCGAGGACGGATCGCACGCGGTCGGCGTACGGACTCTTCGGATTGGACTGCAGGAACTCGTGTGCAAGTCTGCCCGCCTTCTCCCGACTGCCAACGAGCGCCAACGCCTCGATTCGCATCACCTGTCCTTCGTTCGAAAATTGACCCGCGGGGAATTCGCTCTCGTACCGCTCGACGGACGAAAGACACGCAGAGCCGTCGCCTCCGCGAAGCGCGCGTCGAGCCATTTCGATGAGCTCGAGCTCACGACGGAGCGAGGAGACCGGCGCTTCGGAGCCAGCGGCTCGTGCCGCGTCTGGTCGCTTCGGCGGTTTGGCCGTCGCCGTGATCGGTTTCGGTGGTGGGGTCGCGACCGAGGGCAACGTCTCGACGTCCTGCGACGGGAGCGAGGCCGAAGGTAGAGCAGACGCCGAGCCGGAGCTTACGCGGTCGGCGGTCGCGACGATTTCCGTCGCGACGGTATGTGCGCCAGCGACCTCCGCGACGGGAGGCGATCGGTCCTCCGATACGGCGTAGAGCACCGTGCCGGAGAGCACGGCGGCTCCGAGCGCTCCGGCGATCCACGCCTTCGTATCGAAGACCGAGCGGAACTTGTCGATCGACGGAGCCGACTCGTCGAGCGGGTGCGGCTGCCCTTTCTCGATCTTCGCCAGGAGCTCGTCGATCGGAGGCGTCGGCACCTCCGCGGAGCGGTACGAGGAGACGAGCGCGCTGACCACGTCGTCCGTGTGCTCGAGTCGTTTCATGATTCACCTTGCGATCGCTTCCGATGCCTCTCGAGTCGGCGCTGGAATTCTTCGCGCGCGCGTCGAACACGCGAGGCTGCCGTTGCTCGAGGGACGTCGACGATCTTTGCGATTTCGGTCAGCGTCATTCCTTCGATCTCGTGGAGGACGAAGGCGCTCCGAAGCTCCTCGGAGAGCCCGGAGAGAAGGCTGGCGAGGAGCGCGCCGGCCCGCTTCTGATCGACGAGAGCATCCGGGCTCACCGCCCCGGACTCACCGGCCGCCTCCTCGATGTCGTCGGTTGGTTGCTCACGTACGTACCGCCGGCGGACGGCGTGAGCGACGCGCACGGCCGTACTGAACAGGTAGGATTTCTCCGCGCCGGGCCGGACTTCGTCGATGCGCTTCGCCGCGACGAGGAACACGTCCTGGGCCGCGTCGTCGAGAGCGTCGGGCGGTACGCCGAGTCCTCTCAGGAAGCGATGAACGGCCGGGAAGTATGCCGTCACGCACTCGCGGAGGCGCGCGCGCGCTGAGGAGTCCGAGCTCACGAGGCTGCCTTGGCTCCGCAGCATCGCGGTGACCAGCGTTCCTGCGTGCATACCGTCAATGCAGCTCGGGGGCCGATCGTATCAATCAATTTTCAGAAGCGATGGGTGACCCCGGCACCGGCGCCGAGAACGAGGGGGGCGGCGCGGGACACGAGCTCATCCGGTTCCAGGCGGATCCGGTGGCGGGTGATCGGTACGGTCAGTCCGACGCAGGCGTCGAGCGAGACGCGCTCGCCGACCCGAAAGCGCACCGCTCCGAGACCGCCATAATCGAGCCAAAGACGCTGCTCGTCCCGCGCCGCCGGAATGTTCGTTGCGGCGGCGGCGGACAATGCGCCAACGCTGCCCTGCAGGCATGCGCTTGCCTCCACGCGGGGGCCCAAGGCGAGGGCCACCGGACAGAGCTCGGCGAATGCAGCGGACAGCGTCATGTCGACATGGCCGCCTGTCACGTCGATCGTCGCGGGGAGTGTCCGTCGCCCCCCGAGGCGAGCTTTGGGCGCAAACCAGGGAAACGGCGTCACCCACGCGAGCTCACCGAAGAGCGCTCCTCCGGCAAGGGTCCCGGCCACTCCTCGACTGACTTCGATGCGAGCGCCTAGGCCGACGTGAGGCCCCGAAACGCCGCTCGGTCGGTTCGGGGCCGAGGCAGGTGGCGCCGTGTGAATCGGGGTCGACGATCCCGGTCGCGCCGGCCGATTTGCCGGCGGTGTTTCCGAGGCGGGCTTTTTTCGTGGTTCGGTCTCGCCTGTGGGCGGAAGCGGCTGCGGACTCGCCCCACCCGCTCGAGGATCCAGCGCGAGGGCGACGGCCACGGTAAGGCCGAGGGCGACGTCGCTGCAGTCGGGCCCCCGAATCTCGGTGCCGGTGGAGACCTCACCGGAGGGCGAATGAATATCGAGTCGACCGATGTACAGCTCGTCCCGAGACTCGATTCGGAGAACGAAGCGGCGCGCGCGGGCACCCGGCTCGGCGATCTGCCAACCGTCGGCACGGGCTTCGACGTCGGACAGGATCTGCCCACGCGACGGGCAGCTGCCCTCCGCGACGTAGTCGAGATGAACGGCTTCCTTCTCCGGCTCGGCAGCGTGAACCGTCGCCGACACGGCACAGAGGCTCGGCAGCACCAAGCAAAGCGGGATCACCCGCGTCGAGCTCGGCCGAAACATCTGCCGACGCAGCCTAGCATCGAGCCGTGGTGCCGAGGTCGTTCAAACGGGACGTTTGGCTCGAGGCGGAGGTCGAGCGGGATCTCGAGCCCTCGAGGCTCTCAGCCTCCGCGTCGGAGTCGCTCGAGCTCAGCCTCGAGCTCCGCGACGCGAGCCTCGGCAACGCGTTGCCCTTCTTCGGCAGCGCGGCGCGCCTCCTCGACTGTCGGAAGGAGCTCGCGCCCCTCCGCGTCACGAGCGAGGCGGAGGCACGCTGGGTACGAGGTCTCGTCGATCCGAGCGGGCGCGATCACGAGGGAGAAGCCGAGCACGAGTCGAAGTCCGAGTCGGGACGACCGAGCTTCACTAACGCATCGGGCGCGAGGCACTTCTTCGGTCGAGCGGCGTCGAAGTACACGAACTGATCCGCTCCGAGCGTGTGCTCGAGCCCGATCGCCGCGCGGAGGATCTCCGCGAGCGCTCTGCACGAGTTGAGATGCCGTCGGCTCTGTCCCAAGTGCTCGTCCTCCGGCTCCGCTGAGGGGAACTTCACGGGACGCACGGGACGCACGTGGCGCAGCGACGCTCGAAGAGCGTCGGCCGAAGGCGATGCGCGGAGAACCGTCATCGCCCCCAGTTTAGCCTCGTGGCTTCGAGCGGCCATGCTCGCGCTCGAGCACGCGGCATGCCGCAGGGGTCGCTCGAGCGATCACGAGGGCCTGCAGCTCTCCCGCTGGCCCCGGCCGGCCCAGGCCTGGCCGCGGCACCACCGCGCGCTCCAGCCTCGCATCGGTGGCCTCGATGCGGCGGAGCGTAGAGTCCGACGACGCCCGTGACTCCTACCGCGACGCGTGCGGGAACTCGGACTCCGGGAATGTTCCCTCCAAGAGCGGCTCGAGCGCCACGGCTGTGGGGCGTAGGCGCAGGAGGCGGAACAGCTCCGCACTGTTCACGCTCTCGTGCTCCTTCTCGAGGTGGATGCCGAGCTCCTGTTCGACATCGGCCTCGCGGGCGCCGAGCATGAGGATCTGGGCGTGCGGGTAGTCGAGGAGCTCGACATCCTCGGCGGAGATCCATCGCCGACCACCGAACAGCTCCGCGAGGCGCTCCGGATAGCCCGGTCTCTCCCGCGGCCCGGACATGCTCGGCGGCGATGGGATATCCGGGTTGCGCACGGCGACGACGTAGCTCGCCTCATTGCGGATCTCGAGCTCGCGCTGCGCCGGCCCCGGCTCCTCCGGCAGCTCGAGGGTGTACGCGAGCTCGGTATGGTCCCGGTGCACGACGAGCTCGTAGCGAGCCTCCCCCACGGGCTTCGCGGCCGCGACGACACGTTCGCCTCGCGTAGCGGTGAAGTACCGCTCTTCGTCCAGCTCCTTCCGCACCTCGGCGGGGTCGCTCGTCGCCAGGGTGACCATTGCCCAGTTGCGCTCGTTCGGATCCGCACGTCCGGGCTGGATGTCGGGGAGCCGCTTGCGTCCGACGACGAACATGCGAAACCAACGGCCGCCAGCTCGCCGCGTCGCCATGACCATGTAGAAGCGCTGGACGTCCTCGAGGGACTCCACCTCCACCTTGCCGACGCGCGGTCGGTAGAAGAAGAAGAGGTCACCTTCCTCGAGCACGCGGCTCGTCTCGCTGGGCTCGGACATGCTGCATGGAGATGGAAGATGCGTGCCCGCGACGCGGTCCGGCGTGAGGACGAAAGTGCCGACTGTGACATGGTCTCGCTACGCGCACGCACGAGCAGCACGAGCTCAGTGAAGCCTCATCGCAAGAGCCTTCGGTTGGCCTGGCGCCGAGCGCTCGAATGTCCTACCCGCTTCACGCATGCCGGCCACCCTCTCTCGCTACCAGTACTTCACGGCTCGCGACGGCCTGCGAATCGCCTACCGCAGCGGGGGGTCCCGACGATGGCGAGCCGGTTCTGCTGGTTCACGGCATGGCCAGCCGCGGCAGCACCTGGCAACACGTCGCGTCCGTTCTGATGAAGCGAGGACGGCGGGTCATCGTGCCCGACATGCGCGGCCATGGGCGCAGCGATCGCGCAGCCCGGTATCCGCTCGAAACGTTCGGCGCCGACACGATCGACTTGCTGGACCGATTGAATCTGCGCGCCGATGCCCGAGTGGTGGGCAGGGATCGAACGGATCGATCGTCCCGTCCTTCTGCTCGGTGCCAAGCGCAGCCATGTGCCGGTATCGCGCCAGGCCATGCTCGCGGAACGACTTCCACGCGCGGAGCTGCACGTCATCGATGGCGGACACCGGCTGCACACCGAGCAACGCGAGGCTTTCCTTGCATCAGCGCTGCCCTTTCTTGGTGCGGCGGGCCCAGGCTGAATAGGGCGGATCTCAGCCTCCGCCCCGCTCGTGAATGCCCTCAGACGTCGTCAGGCCAGCTCCTTGAGCGGTACGTCGGCTCGAGCGAGCTTCGTCCGGTCGACCTCGCACTGCTTCGTGATGAGCGCCTTGCCCTGCACGTAGTCCTTCGTCAGGTTGACGCAATCGAGGGCGATGACGCGTCCTCGACGGAGGTACACGACCGAGAAGCTGCGCGTCGCCGGGTCGCCGCGAACGACGATCTCGTCGTGATCGAGCCACAGCCCGACGGTCTGGAGGCGGAGATCGTACTGATTCGACCAGAACCACGGCACGGCGTCGTAACGCTCGGCAGGACCTAGCGTGCCGGCGATCGACTTCGCGACGACGGCGGCCTGATCGTTCGCGTTCTGGATCGATTCCAGCCGGAGCGGCCGTCCTCCGACATGCACGTTCGGATGCACGGCGCAGTCTCCGATCGCGTAGACGTCGGGGAGGCTCGTCTTCCCATGCAGCTCGACGACGACACCGTTCGAGCCCTCCGCTCCTGCGGCGAGCAGCGGGTCGACGGCGGCGTCGATCCCGATGCCGACGACGACGAGGTCGGCAGGCACGACGTCGCCGCTCGCGAGCCGGACGCCACATGCACGACCGTCCTTCTCCTCGATCGCCACCACCTCCGCCGAGAGGCGGATCTCGACGCCACGGGCGCGGTGCTCTGCTTCGAAGAAGCGCGCTAGCGGCTCGCCGGCGACACGCGCGAGGACGCGCTGCTGTGCCTCGAGCACGGTCACCTGCTTGCCCATGTCGCGGAGGACGGCCGCCGCCTCCAGGCCGATGTATCCGCCGCCGATGATGACCGCGGCGGAGGTCGTCTCGAGCTCCTGGCGCATCCGATCGACGTCACCGAGGTCGCGGACGTAGTGGAGGCCCGCGACGTGATGTCCGGCGCACGCCAATCGGCGCGGTCGGCCACCGGTGGCCCACACCAGCTTCCCGTATTCGATCGAAAGCCCGTCCGCCGTCGTCACGCGACGCGCGGACGCGTCCACCGAGACCACGCGCTGTCCGAGCCGAACGTCGATCGCGCGCTCCTTCCAGTACGACTCGGGACGGAGCAAGAGCTTGTCGATCGGCTTGGCGCCCGCGAGGTACTCCTTGGACAGCGCGGGCCGCTCGTACGGAAGCACGGGCTCGTCGCCGATCATCACGATGGAGCCGGTGAACTTCTGCTGGCGAAGGGCAATGGCCGCCTGCGATCCGCCCTGTCCTGCACCGACGATCACGACATCCGCGCGTTCGATCATTCTTCCTGCCTCGTGGTCGACCCTACCGTACGTCGCTCGTACGGCGTAGGGGGTAGAAGCCGTCGAATGCCACGGCCAGGATGCACGTCAGCACGGTCGAGCTCGGGGCTCCGTCGATCGCGCCCGAGCCGATGTCGCTGAGCGAGTCGGGGCTCTACCTCCGAGGACCGCGCCCTGACGCCTCTGAGGCGCGGGCAGCGACGGGCCCAGGCCGGAGGCGTGCTCTCTCCGACCACTGCTTGGGCATTGGCCCCGACGACGGTCACGAACTGGACGCGTCGATCGACGAAGGGGCGTGATGCGCCTGACGCTCCTCGCCCTCGTCCTCCTCGGCGCCTGTGTGCCGGCGCTCGGTTCGACCAGCAGCTCCAGCGACGGCGATGCGACGGCCGGACCTTCCGCGCCGTCCGCGTGCGAACGCGCCGTCCCGGACAGCGGCGACGAGCTGCCTCCGCCCGATGTGGCGGCGCCCTACACCGGGCCACGCTCTCCGCCCCTCCGCAATGCGCGGCTCCACAACCCGATGCCCGGTGGCGTCCTCGGCGGATGGCCTGGCGACACGGGCCTCGACATCGCCGGCAATCGCCTCGACGTGTTCGCGATCGCCGCCGGCACGCTCGACTACTCGGAATGGGGTCACACACGATGGACGCGCGGTCGGGACACGCCTTACAGCGTCCGCCTCGCGCTCGATGAGCCGATCCAATGGGGCGAGCAGCGGATCACCCACGTGTACTATACACACCTATCGAAGCTGGAGACGCAACAGGCAGAGGGCTCCCCGCACCGGAAGCACGTGGAGGCAGGGGAGCGGATCGGCGTGTCCGGGATCGGCAACGGCGTCCCCCACCTGCATATCGGGCTCCTGCTCGACAATCAGGTCGAGCAGGATTCGTGGACCTTCATCCTGCGGGAGGGAGACATCCGCAAGACGATGGGGAGCTACAAGAACGGCGAGCTCCTGCCGCCCGAGTGACGAGCACCGCTCCCGAACGCGTCAAGCCAGCCGATGGCGCGTTCAGGTGGCAGGAGGATCCCACCAGATCGCGCCCTTGTTCCGAACGACGTCGGCGGCGCGGCGGCGGACATCCTCCAGCTCCGGCTGCGACAGCGGCTGGAAGCGTTCCACCGCGCGGAACGCTGCGTCCTGCTCCCCCGGCGTGCTGAGCCCGAGGAGCGCCACGTCCGGGTCGTGCGTGAGCGTGACGCGAATGCAGTCGTCGACGGACAACGTCGGTGCCAGTGAGCTGGGATCGACTTCGGGCGGGAGCGGCTGACCGTAGCCCGTGGTGCTCGCTACGAGCTTGCCCGCACCGAAGGTCTTGAAGCACACGGTTCCGACGCCGCGCTCTCGCGCCAGAGGGAGGAGCTCGTCGGTGTAGCGACGATCGGCATGCGGACCGACGGCGAACATCACCACGTCGCAGAGGCCCGAGAGAATGGCCGCACGAACGACGTCGGGATGGTGGCTCGACACACCTCGGAAGCGGCAGCGTCCCAGGCGACGCAGTTGCTCGAGCTGGCTCATTCCACCGCCCTCGGACACGAGGCCGTTCCAGTCGTCCATCCGCGAGACACTGTGGAAGACGAACGCATCCGGAGAGAAGCCGAGGCGCGCGATGCTCTCGTCGGCCTGCGCCGCGACGGGACGGTCGAGGTGATCGATCTTGTCGATGACGAAGATGCCGTCGCGGCGTCCGGAGAGCGCCCGGCCGACGATCTGCTCGCTCACCCCAGCTTCGTACGCGGGTGCCGTGTCGACGACGTTGATGCCGGCGTCGAGCGCTCGGCGCAACACCGCAGCGCACGCGTCGACTCCGAGAGCGGCGTCCGCGAGATCACCGGCACCGAGGAGCGTCGCGTCGAAGTCCGTACGGCCGAGTTTTCTTCGCGGTGCGAATCGCATGGGCTATGGCCTCCTCAGAGACCGCGAACGTAGTGCGTGCGCGAGATCGCGAGCAAGCCGCCCGCGCAACGTCGCCGAGAAACGCAGGATGGCGCCCTGATGCGTCGGGGGTCGGCATGGAGGCTGAACGGCCGTATCCGTCGAGAGCGCCCACGATCGAGCGCGAGCGCTCGAGCGGGTGCTTGCGACGCCGCGTCCGTGTAGAGTGCGCCGCACATGCCGGAAGGGCAATCAGGCCCGTATCAGGTGCGCTCGAGCGGCGAGGCTCGCTCGGGCGCGACTCGAACGCACGACTCGCCGCTCGAGAGTCGAGAGCGACAGCGCGGAATCGCGATGGGCATCGCGGCCTACCTCGCGTGGGGGTTCATGCCCCTCTTCTGGCCGCTCGTGAAGCCTGCCTCGGCGCTCGAGATCCTCGCGCACCGGGTCACGTGGTCCTTGTTGTTCGTCGGCGCTCTCCTCGCGCGCGCGGGCGGCCTCCGCAAGTTGCTCACGCTCGGCCGCCGGCGCTTCTCACTCCTGGCCGTGGCCTCGCTACTGGTCGGCTGCAACTGGGGCTTGTACATCTGGGGCGTGAACTCGGGCCACGTCGTTGAAGCGGCGCTCGGGTACTTCATCAATCCCCTCCTCACGGTCCTGCTCGGCGTCGTCGTCCTGCGCGAGTCGATGCGACCGGCGCAGTGGGCGGCGATCGCGATCGTGGTCATCGCGGTGGTGGTGCTCGCCTTCGACTACGGCCGGCTGCCGTGGATCGCCCTCGCCCTCGCCGGAACGTTCGGCGCCTATGGGCTGGTCAAGAAGCAGGTCGGGGTGTCGGCGCTCGAAGGCCTCTTCGTCGAATCGGCCTTCTTGTTCCTTCCAGCGGTGATCTACCTCGTCGTCCTCGAGACGCGCGGCACGGCAACGTTCGGGCACGGCTCGCCATCGACGTCGGCCCTGCTGCTCCTCACCGGCGCGCTCACTGCGATGCCGCTCCTCGCATTCGCCGGCGCAGCGAACCGGATCCCCCTGAGCCTCATGGGCCCGCTGCAGTACATCTCCCCGTCGCTCCAGTTCCTGTGCGGCGTCTTCGTGTACCGCGAGGCGATGCCGACCTCGCGGTGGCTCGGGTTCGGTCTCGTCTGGGCGGCGCTCGGTGTCTTCCTCGTCGACGGCGCGCTGGCGCGGCGCGGACAGCTCGCGACGAGCCGCAGCTCTCGCGGGCGCTGACGGGAAACGCGCTACCGACGCGCGATTCGCTTCGGCGCTGACGCGCGCACACGGAAGTAGTCGCCGAGCACCTCGCGGCCGACTTCGTTGCCCTTCATCCGCCACGTGACGTCGTTGGCGAGCAGGACGGAGATGGCAACCTCGGGCGCATTCGCCGGAGCGAAGCCGACGAACCAGGAGTACATGCGCGTCGGCTTGTCGCCGATCAGCGTGCCGGTCTTCGCCGCGACGGGCACGCCTTCGAGGCTCGGGCGGTTGCCCTTGCGGAACACCTTCGCCGCCGTGCCGGAGCGGGTCGTGATCTGCATCATGCGCGCGAGCTCCGCAGCGGACTCCGAGCGGATCGCGCGGCCATCCTCGACGCGCGCGGGATCTTTGGTGGCGGTCTGGAGTCGTACGCGCGTCCCGCCGTTGGCGATGGTCTGGACGGCGAAGAGCGCGCCCAGCGCCGAGGTGCGGCCGTTCCAGAACCCGGCGGACGCGCGTGCGAAGCCGAGCGGGTCCTCGGGGACCGTGATGTGCGAGCGTCCGACGGCGCGGTCGATGGGCACGATGCCGTCGAGGCCGAGCAAGCGGGCCTTCGCCTGGACGTCGGCTGGCTGAGCGTGACGGAGCGCGAGCTTCGCGATGGCGACGTTGATGCTGTGCCCGACGGCGGTACGAAGCGGGATGCACGCTTCGCCCGGCACGTGCACGTCGCGCAGATCGCTCAGGTCGATCGAACGCTCGCCGCCGGAGTAGCACACCGTCGATCCGCCGGTGGCGCGTCCCGAGTCGAGGAGCGCCGAGACGGTGGCCAGCTTGAAGACGCTCGCCAGCGGCGCGAACGCAGCGCCGACCCGATCGCCGCCGCCGACGCTCGCCCAGGCGAGCACGCGCCCGGTCTTCACGTCGCTCATCACGATGGCGCCCTCGTGCGGGGCGGCCGTGCGCAGCCAGCGTTCGGCGCTCGCCTGGAGTCGCTCGTCGACCGACGGCACCTCCGCGCCCGAGCGCTGCGCGACGAGCAGGACCATCCAGAACGCGGCGATCCCCCACAGCGCGCGGAGCATCCCCGTTCGGTACGCGAGGCCCCGAGGTACGGCCAAGTTTCGCGAGCTCGCGAACGCTGACCGCCTTCGATGACGCCGGCGTGCACGGCGTCCCGGCATCGCATGGGTGAGCTTCGGACCGGAATGATCCGCCGGCTCACCTCGCCTACGTTCTCAGCGCGGGACGGGGGCGGTCGCGGGATTGAGCGGCCGGCTCCCCGAGCCACCGGCGTAGCCGTAGCTCGCGTACGGGCCGGTGCCCCAAACGGTGACCGAGAACGGCCCCTCGCTCTTGGCCTCGTGCCTGCCGTAGTCGCACAGCCCCTTCGGGAACATCTCCGCCTTCCCGGAGATGTTGAGGTGCACCCACGCGAACTCGTACTCGCCATCCTTGCCGATCGGCTGGAAGCCCTCGATGGGGCCGGCGCACTCGAGCTCGACGGGTTGAAAGCCACTCGACGTCTTTCGACGGACGATCGTGAGGCCGGTCTCGGGGTACGTGTGGTCGGTGAAGAAGACGTACCGGTCGAGGAACTGAGCGGCCGGCACGACGTTGACGTAGTCGGGATCGCCCGTCGTTCCGTAGAACGACGAGGCCGTCATGTAGACACCGGCGTAGAACGGATGCTCGGTGTCCTGGCTCGCGACACTCACGATCGCGTCGGTGAGGAACGTCTTGGCCTCGCCTGCCTCGAGCGTCTCCGGAGCCCCGACGGGACGCGCCGGATCGTACGTGAGCTTCGTTCCGTTGGCGGCACCGACGAAGCGCCAGAGCACGCGCTCGCGGATCTCGGCTCCCCCCGCCGCCGGGATTCGCGTCGGGTACGGTGCAAGGACGTACTCGCTACCCCACTGCGAGAGCGGTGGGATCTGCTGATGGAGGAAGTCGCACGCAGAGCTCGTCGACGGGAGGTACGTGCACTCGGAGCCGCCGAAGAGGCCGATCCGCTTCGTGGCCTCGATGGCGCTTCCAGTGAGCTCTCCACGCTGGGCGAGCTGGAGGACCTGCCCCTTCGACAGCTTGTAGGCGCGAGGTTGCCCCGCAGCCGTGCCCTGAACTCCTTCGCCGTCGGAGATGTCCGCCTTCGGCAGGATTCGCACCTCGGTGTCGTCCTCGGCGGCGATGATCTGCAGTGACGTCGGCGCGATCACCTCGTACGGCGAGCTTCCACCGGCCATGCGCACCCCCGCGGCCGTCACCGCGAGGTAGTTCGTCTCCCATGCCGACACGGGCAAGAGGAGGGTCGCCGCCGGAACGTGGGACGCGGCGCCGCCATACGGGTAGATCGAGTAAGCGCTGATCGGCGCGTCCGTCTTGAGGTGGATCGCGCGCTCGATCGCCGTCCCGTGCTTCAGAGGATCCTCGAGAAGCGCCGGCTCGACCGGGCAGGCCAAGAACTCCGACGTGCTCAGCGTGTTGGGCGTGCCCTGAGAGAGGAACACGATGGCCACGCCGCCCGGCGGGATCCCGTCGGTGAGCGGCGTATACGTGATCCCGCTATCGACCTTCTTCGCCGAATACACCGCCCGCGAGATGTCGAGCGGCTCGCCGCCGAATTCGGCCGTCACGTGGACGGGCTTCTCCCACGTGTTCGCGATGAACGCCGCGAAGCACGACGGGGTCTGGCGCATCGCCTCCTCCGGAGGCAGCGTGTAGAACGAGCAGCCAATCGACCCCTTCGACAGCTCGGCAGCGAGGCACGGATCGACGCAACGCCCGTCGCCGCAAGCGAGCCCTTCACCGCACGTCTCCGCGACGGTCTCTCGTTCGTCCCCTTCGCAGGAACGAAGCACGCTCTTCAGGTCGCCCGAGCATTGAAGGTGACACCTCGGCTCGGGCGCCACGTCGACCGTCCCGCTGTCGAGCTCGAACTCCTGCTTCGGCCCCTCGAGCGAATCACGACTCGTGGCGCTGCAAGCGCCTACGACGAAGCACGAGACCGCGCCCGCCAGGGCGAACAGCGTCGAGACGGTGCGTGCATTGACCATGACTTTGGACTCCACGATGTTCAATCGACGTAGCGGCTCGGACTTGGGACGATCAGCGGAAGGTCACGATCGCCGGGGTTGGATGCGGATCCGTATCGAGACTGCCCTGTCCGAGCTGTCCGTATTCGTTACCTCCCCAGCACTGCACGGAGCCGTCCTCGAGAAGGGCGCACGTCGAGGAGTCGGTCGTCACGACCTGCACCGCGTGTCCGGTGAACTTCTCCGCTCGACGCAGCGCGAAGACGCGCTCGCGATCCGTCGGCGGGTCGATGCCGAGCTGCCCCCACTTGGCCTCGCCGGCGCACTGGATCGACCCATCCGTCAGGCGAATGCACGTCGTACGACGTGACACCGACAGCTGCTGCGCATACGCGCTGGTCATCATCACGGCGTGTGCAGGAAGGGTCGCGTTGCTGGGAAGCCCCGTACCGAGGGCGCCGTAGGCTCCGGAGCCCCAGCAGTAGACGCTACCGTTCGCGATCGCGCACGTGTGCGCCGCGCCGACGGAGACGTCGCTCACGCCGGCGAGCGATGGGATCACCGCTGGCACCGGATCCGGATTGAGCGATCCGTAGCGGCCCGCAAGCGTGCCCCACGAGAGGAGCGTGCCGGTGTCCGTGATGGCGTACGTCGAGACCTCCGAGGAGCCGGCGCGAACGACAGCGAAGCCCACGAGATCGGCGCGCCCAGGTCCGAGCACGGCGTCGGTCGCCGGGCGGGCGAGCTGGCGGCGCAGGTTCCCGCCCCAGCACGAGAGCCCTCCGGTCTTCAGGACGGCGCATGCGCTTCGCTGGCCGAGGTCGACCCGAACGGCCGAGTCCCCGCCGAGCGCGACGGGCGTCGCGTACGCGTGCACATCCCGATCCGACTGCGGGCGCTCGGCTTCGAGCCCGAGCTGTCCGTAGTCGTTCGAGCCCCAGCAGTACACCGAGCCGTCGCCGCGCGTGGCGCAGGTCGCGTTCGCGGCGGCGCTGATCTGGCGAACGTCGGTGAGATCCGTCACGACGGCGGGGCGGGGCGATTCGCTCGGGGCCCGTTCGCCGCCATCCCCCGGCGGCGCGCCGTTGCCGATGGCGCCGTAGTCGTTCGTCCCCCAGCACTGCACCGTCGCGTCCGACATGCGCGCGCAGAAGTGGTTGTATCCAGCCGCCAGCTGGAGGACGCACGGCTCGACCGCGCACTTCACCGGTACGTTCGACGGGTCGAAGGGCGGCGCGGCGTCGCCGCCGTCGACTGCATCCGGGGGCGAAGCATCCGGCGTGTCTTCGGGAGGAGTGACGGAGCCCGAGTCGCTCTCCGTGAACACGGGGCGCGCTTCGTCGTCACCGCACGCGCAGAAAGCGACGACCGCAACGCACGAGAGCGCGGGAGCGAGGAGAGCACGGGGACGGTCCAGCACACGATGCTGCTTCATGGATTCACTCCGGACGTCTTCCGAAGGACTGTTCCGTCACCGACGATCCAGAATTCCTTCTTGTTCGGTGCGCCCCAGATGGCGTTGAGGTTCTTCACGAAGGGGAACTTGTCGACGGTGACGCGCGATGGGGACCACTTCGTTCCGTCGAAGTGACGGATGCGCCCGCGGTCGCCCACGAGCCAGATGTCGCTTTTCGAGGTGCCGTAGATGCCGCGCACGGAGGAACCGAACTCCTCGCCGCCCCAGACGACCGCTCCGGCATCGCCGTCGGGCGGATGGATCGCGCCGGACCAGACGTTGCCCTGATTCCACCAGTTGTTGCCCGCGATGAACGTCTCCGGGACGTGAATCGCTCCGACGACCTCGAGCAGGCTCATGCTTCCGAAGCCCGTGTGGACCTCCACGCGCTCGAAGCTCGTTCCGCCGTTTCCGTCGCCGCGTCCGTGATAGACGCGTGCACCTTGAGGGGTCGCAGCGATCCCGGTGGCCGCGAGCCACATGTCGTCGGGCCTCGATCCCCAGACGGTCGTGAACGCGACCCCCTCGCTCTCCATCGGATCGTGCTGGAAGTCGTTCGTCGGATCGCCCGTCGGCCCGCGGTAGCGGAGCACGAGCCCCGCTTCCCCCTCCCAGCCCGAGACGCCGCCCACGAACCAGACGTCGTTCGGACCGAAGCCGTGGATCGACCTGACCGGAACGGTCGGCACGTACGAGATTGCGGTGAACGTCACCGACGCCGGCGTCGCGCCCTGGCCGTGGAAGATCCCCGACTCACCACCGATCCAGATGTCGGTCGGTCCGCTGCCCCAGATGGTGGAGAGCGGGCTCGGCACGTTTGCGTGAACGATGAACGCGGTGCCGTCCCAGCGCAGGACATCGCCCTTGTCGCTGACCACCCAGACGGTGCCCGCGCCGTCGCCCCACACGGCTCGGAGCGAGTCCGAAACGGGCACCGGCAGGTGGCAGAGCCCGTCGGGGCTGCACAGAACCGACGCGTCCGCATCGGCCCCAGCGTCCTCGGCCGCGTCGTCGAGGCCGCCGTCGGCGGGCTCTTCGCTCGCATCGACCTCCGGAAGCGGGTTGCCTCCGTCGATCTCGGGCTCGGGCTCGAACGAGCCCAGTGTGTCGTCTTCGCTGCAGGCGCTCATCGAGGCGAGCGCGGCGGCTCCCAGCACGAGAGCGAAGAGCGATGCGAGCGACGGAAGAGATCGAAAGGGGGTGATGCCTCTCATGGCGTTTCGACTCCCGAGTTTCGGTGGAGGACGACGCTGTCGCCCACGATCCAGACGTCATCGGCGGAGCTCCCCCAGACCCCGCGAAGGTTCGGCGGGAAGCTCCCCACGCCGAACTTGGCAGAGACGGACTCGAAGGTAGTGCCGTCGTAGTGGAGGATGGTTCCGTTGTCGCCGACGACCCAGATGTCCTTTGCGCCGGTTCCCCAGACGGCGCGGAGATTTTCGGTCGTGGGCACGTCGACGATCGCCCAACGCTTCGGGGTCGCGTTCGTCCAGTGACGAACGGTGCCACGATTTCCCACGGCCCAGACGTCACCGGAGCTCGAGCCCCAGATGGCATTCAGGTCGTACGGCGATTGGGTATCGTACTCGACCCAGTCGACCGCACCGGGTCCGGGCACCGCGTGAATGGCACGCCCGTAGCGCGTGGTCGCGGCCGTCGACATCCCACCGACTGCCCAGATGCCGTCGGGACCGCCGGACCAGAACCCACGCACGAGGAAGTTCGTACCGGCGAGAGACTGATCCCAGGACGTCGCGCCGGCGCCCCAGCGCCAGAGGTTCCTGTTGGCCGCCCGCGTCTCGCCGGGAGGAACGAGCTGGTAGGTCGAACCTCCGAGCCAGACGCCGCCCTCCGGAGGGACCCATGCCGCGAGGAGCAGCGCCTCCTGCTGGACGTAGCCGTTGGGCTCGTAGGCCGCGCCTACGGGCTCGAACTTCTCCCAGGTCGACGCGCCCGCGAAGCCCATCGAGTGGAACAGGACGGCCCGCGAGCTCACGGCCCACACCTCACCGGACGGACGCCCCGCGACGGCGAAGATCGTCTGCCGTGTGTTCGTCGGCGTCTCGACCCACGCCTTACCGTCGAAGTGCATGAGCGCTCCGAACGATCCTCCGACCCAGACATCGTCTGCGCGAGAGCCCCACACGCTCGTGAACGACGGTCGCGTGTTGGGGATCGAGACCGGGCAGAACGCGACGCCGGAGGCAGCGCAGTCCTCCTCCACGGGAGGAGGCGCACAGCCGTCCATCCCTGCTTCGCAGCCGGCATCGCCCGGAGGGGCAGGGATCGTCGACGAGTCGGGATCGTCGCTCGCTAGCCGGCCGTCGGACGCGGTGTCCGCGCAGCTTGGCATGAACCACGCGAGACCAAGAGCGACAGGCAAGTAGCGCATCATCGGAGCCCTCATCGCGTCACCGGCTCCCCGCCGTCGCATTCGGCCATCAGGCAGCGCCCCTCGACGCACGGCTGCCCGAGCGCGCTGTTGCAACGATTCCCGCAGGCGCCGCAGTTCGCACCGTCGTACGAGACGTTCGTCTCACAGCCGTCGGCCGGGTTCCCGTTGCAGTCGGCCCACCCCGGCTCGCATTCGGTACCGCAGATGCCGCTCACGCACGTCGCGATCTGGTGGGCGCCGCGCAGGTCGACGAACGGACACGCGTGATTGCAGAGGCCGCAGTGCTTCGGGTCGGTCGAGATGTCGACGCACTCGTTGCCTGGCGTCTGGCAGCGAGTCTCGTTCGCGCGGCAACCGCAGACGACGTCGCCCTTCGTGAGGCGCATGCACTCGACGCCGGGAGCGCACTTCTTGTCGCAGGCCCCGCAGTGCTCCGGGTCGATGAGGCCGTCGCCGATGTCACGCTCGACGATGACCTCGCAGCCATCACCCTGCGGGTCCCGGATGTCGCCGTTGCAGTCGGCGAATCCCTGGACGCACTTGAGCTCGTTGCACTTGCCGAACACACACCCCATGTCCGTATTGGGAGGCAGCTCCGGCGGCGGGAACTGGGGCCTGCAGACTCGTCGGCACGCGCCGCAGTTGAAGTCGTCGGAATCGGTGTAAGTGCAATAGCCGCCGCAATCGGTCATCCCCGGAGGGCACCCGCAAACGCCATTGATGCAGCCGACGCCGTCCGGGCAGGCGTTGCCGCACTGACCGCAGTTGTTGCGATCGGTCAGGACGGAGGCTTCGCAACCGTCGTCCGGGAGCCCGTTGCAGTCGCGACGAGTCTCATCGCACTGGGGCTCGCAACGGCCTTGGTAGCAGACTCCCTTGACGCCGAACTCGTAGAACTCTTCGCACGCGTGCCCGCACGCACCGCAATTGTTGTTGTCGGTGAGGAGGTTGTGCTGACACTTGAACGGCGGGCGCGCGGTCGGGTTCGGCGAATCGCACGTCGCAAACGGCGCCGGGCACTCGGTTGCGAGGCACATCAGCGGCTCGGGCTCGATCGCGTCGCCGCCCGCGTCCTCCACCGGAGCAAGCGGGGGCGGCACCGCGGCGTCGATCTCGGGCGTCGCAAGGACGACCGGCTCGTCGAGCCCCGCGCACGCGGCCGTCAGGCCGGCAACGGACGCCGTCGAGAGGACGAACGCAACGATGCGACGCCGGTATTCGGTCGAACGACCGGTGACAGTTCGAATGTCGTTGTTCATGTCGAGCTTCGCCCCGATGAAACGAGGTTTCGTTACTGCGACCTGTCGAGCACCGAGCGCACGCGGCCGGCGTACGGGCTCGTCGGGTACTGCGAAAGGAACTGGCGCCCCGCGGCTCCCGCCGCGGTGCTCTTTCCGGCGGCCGCGAGCGCTTCGACACGCATCGCTGCGACCTCCTGCACGAACGCACCATCACGGTGCGCTTTGCCGTAGGCGTCGATCGATTGAAGACACGCGTCGGCTTCGCCTCGTGAGAGCTCCCTGCGAATGCGCTCGACGAGAGCGAGCTCGTCGCGGAAGGAGTCGACCGCCGGCGCCTTCTCCATGCCGGTCGCCGACGGAGCCGCGAGCGGCTTCGGCTTCGCTGGCGCGACGGGAGCCGGGGGAAGATCCTCGACCCTCACCGACATCGCGGGCGGCTCGATGACGGGTGCTTCATCTGCGACGACGACCAGAGGGGCCTCACTGCGGGCCGGCGGCGCCACACGTGCGCTCGAGGCCGCGCCGTCGTCGCGGCTCCATTCGTAACCCGCGCTCGTCAACGCGAGCACCGTCACACCGAGGCCGACCCAGGCCCACGTGCGGCGAATGGGGCGAGGCGCGAGCGGGGACACCGCGGCGCCGGCGGCCAGAGTCGAAAGGGTCTTGTCGATCGAGCTGCGCTGGGGCTCCCCGCCCTTCAGCGCCAAGACGAGGCGCGCGAACTCCGGATCGACGTCCCTCAGACGCTCACCGCGCTTCATCGGCCACCTCGCAAACTGTTGCGGTGACGCTCGAAGCGCGTTTGGAACTCCTCCCGCGCCCGACGCAGCCGGGAGGCGACGGTGCCGACCGGTAGCTCGGTGAGATCCGCGACCTGCTGCATCGTCAATCCTTCGATCTCGAAGAGCACGAACACCTGCCTTTGCCCCTCATCGAGCTCGTCGAGCAGACGGAGCGCGAGCTCGCGAGCTTGCTTGTCGTCGAGCTCCTGTTCCGGGGTGGGGGACGTATCGACTCTCGCTTCCACGACCGAGTCGTCATCGAGAGGGGCCTCGCGGACGAACTTTCTCCGCGCGGCCTGCGCGACCTTGAACGCAGTCGCGAAGAGGTATGAGCGCTCACTGCCAGGTTGAATCCGGTCGAATCGGCGTGCCGCAACGACGAAGACGTCCTGCACCGCGTCGTCCACCCAGCGCTCCGGCACCCCCAGGTGACGGAGAAACCGCCAGACGTCACCGAAATACGTCTCGACGAGCCGCCTTACTGCCGCATGATGCGCATGCCGGCTCACGGCGCCGTCGTCCTCGTCGGACGGCCCCTTCGCACGCGACACAGCGTGTGGCAGCGCAGACATTTGACATTGATGTTGCGAGGAGGCGCGTTGATCAAAAAATCTCCGCCCCCCGTGCAGATCACGTCGAGGGACTGATTTTACCTGCGGATCCGCGCAGCGCAGCGCAGGGAGCGAGTCACTCGGCGGTCCGAGAGGTCAGAAGCGATGGTCGAGCTATGGATCGTAGCTCGACCACGCGGCGCGACGGATGCGCTCTTGCGCATCGAAGTCGGTCGACTCGAACGCGAGCGCCCGATGCCGGGCCGCGCCGCTCAGAAACGCACGCCTCCCACGAGCCCGAGCGTGACGCCGACGTTCGGGGCCAGCGAGACGAGCGTTCCCGTCGAGAGCTTGAAGCGGTTTCGGCTGATCGGCAGGACCATGGATGCCGCACCCCCGACGAACCACCCGCCGGCGATCGACCAGGTGACCCGGGCGGAGATGCCCGCGTCGATCCAGGTCTTCGCCGTACGTCGCGCATCCGAGCTGCCACTCGCATTCGCGCGAAGGACTCCGAGATCGCTCTCCACACACGGCATGATCTCGAGGCGACCGTTCGCGCTCACGAATCGAGCCGGGCACAGCCGAAGGACGGTGGCGGTCCAGAGAAACTCGGTCGTCACGGTCGAGCGCTCGATGCTGCGAGGCAGGCTCTGCCTCACACCGAGCGCGAGCGAGGGGCGCAACCAGCGCGGGCGAACGGAGCGGTCGTGACCGCTAAGGACGAACGGCTCCACCTCGAACGCCGCCGACACGACCGGCAGGCCCCCTGACACGACGGCCGAGGTGAGCTCCGCCCTCGCGTCGACCGCGAAGGCCACGCCCCGCTCCGTCGGCTTGCTCGGTGGCGGTGGCGGACGCGGCGTCTCGGGTTGCTTGGGTGGAGGTGGAGGTGGAGGTGGAGGCGGCGGAGGCAGTGGCTCGGCCACGGGTCCGGGCTCGCTGCGCTGCTCCGGGAAGAAGGCCGACGGATCGATCGCCACCGCCACCGCGATCACCATCCCTCTCGCCACGGCCTCGCAGTCCGGGCCCATGATGGTGCGCGACGCGTTCGCGTCCACCGCATCGGAGTCCGGTTGCGACACCTCCAGCGTGCCGGCGACGCGCCCGTCGCGAGGTTCGAGCTTCAGCCGGAAGTGCCGCGCCTTGTCGCCGTCGGCAGCGAGCGTCCAGCGCGAGGTGTACTCCCGGACCTTCTCGATGAACTCGTCGTAGCTCGGGCAGCTCGGAGCGGCCTCGTAGTGGATCCGGATGCGCTCGCGCTCGCCCTGCGGCTCGCGCTCCTGGCCGAACGCCTGCGATGGCAGCACGATCAGCGGCAGCCCGACGACGAGGCCGCCCCATGTTCGCGCACCTCGGACCGACCACCGGCGAGAAGGTGGCCGCCGCTCCGACCGTGCACCTGCATCGCCCCGTGCCGGGCGGATCGCCGGGCTCGTCGATCTGGGGCTGTTCCAGGTCCTCACTTCGTCATTTGCGGCGGGAAGTGAGTAGGAGACGCGAGGCGATGCAAGTCGTCAAGCGCCTCTCCTGCCCGGCCTCAGGTCGCGCGCGGTGGACGGCCGAAGCGAAGGATGAGGCCGAGCCAGCCGCGGCCGAGGTAGAGCAGGTTGATCGACGCGTAGATCCAGAACATCACGTCGAGCCGCCCCGCGAGCGCGAAGAGCCAGATGTGGCTCGGGTAGTGGTTCAAGAAGCGGAGGAACGTCGTGACGAGGCTCCCGATCCGCCCCACCAGCGACTTCGGCTTCTCCGCCACCACCGTCTCGTAGTGCGCCTCGACCTGAGAGGCGCGGCCGCTCACCTCGGGCCGGCGTACGAAGTTCGTGAGCGACGTCGCCGAGGCGAGGATGATCGCCGCGCCGGTCGCCGCGAAGAGGAAGCCCGGCGTGCCCGCCGGCCACTCCGTCCCGTCGATCCCCAGCGCGCCGGAGCGCCAGAAGCGGATCGGGAGCGCCGCGGCGAGGAGCACCGCCTTGATCTCGTCGGTGAAGAAGTCGAAGAGGTGGCCCTCCTTCGACGCGATCTTCTTGTGACGCGCGAGCATGCCGTCGACGCAGTCGAAGCAGTACGACAGCTCGAGGACGGCGACCGCGACGAGCCCGCCGCGGTAGTCCGGCAGCGCCACGAAGAGCGCCGTCGCGATGACGAAGAGAAAGAGGTTGAGGAGCGTGATCTGGTTCGGCGTAGCCGGCGTCTTCGCGACGATCCCGACGACGAACGCCGCGATCGGACGCATGAAGTAGACGTTGAAGAGGAGGTCGTGCTTCTTCCGCGTCGCGCGGTAGATCTCGATCGACTTGCCGAACATCGACGTTGTTCTCAGACCTCGGAAAACAGCTTGTCCATCTCCGCGTCGGAGAGGTCACGCGTGTTCGTGCGGAGCGCCTCGGTAAGGTCCTCGTGCGAGGTCCCGTTCTCTTCGAAGTGAGCCGCGGCGCACTTCGGGTGGAGGTAGCCCGCGCCCTTCATCACCGACATCCCGCGCTCGATGTCGCGCTCGTAGGCGACGCGAAGCTCGCCCTTCGCGATCGTCTCGCCGCAGCCCTGACACTTCGCGCGGCCCGACGGCGCCTTGTCGGCGTGGGGATAGGGCGGCGGCTTCTTCGCGTCGGCCTCCGCCATGAGGCGCTCGAGCTCCGCGCGCTGCTCGTCCGGGATCGGCGGAAGGTCGCCGCCCGCTGCGATCGTCGCGCGAAGCTCGTCCGTCTTCGCGCCAGCCGCACACGTCATGTGATGCCAGCGGTAGGTCGTCTCGCCGCCGTCGGCGAACTGGTTCTCGACCTCCTCGCCGAAGCGAAGCTCCCCTTTGGCAATCGGCTTCCGGCACGTCCGGCAGCCTGCGCGTCCCGACTTCGCTTCTTCGATCGTGTGCGGCATGGATCTCCTCGTGATTGAAGAGCCGTCCAAGAGCTTGGACGGCCGGGGAGCTCGAGGGGTGCAACCCCTCGAATGAAGAGAGAGGACGGAGCTCGAGGGGTGAAACCCCTCGAATGAAGAGAGAGGACGGAGCTCGAGGGGTGAAACCCCTCGAAGAAGAGAGAGAGCCGGCGACGTGCGCCGGCCGGTGTCACATTGCGCCGAGCTTGCGGAACTTGCCCTTCGGGCCCTTCTCGCCATCGTCCCCGAGGCGCTTCTTCCGGTCCTCTTCGTAGAGCTGGTAGTTGCCGTCGAAGAAGGTGACCTTCCCGTCGCCCTCGAAGGCGAGCATGTGCGTCGCGATGCGGTCGAGGAACCAGCGATCGTGGCTGACGACGACGACGCAGCCCGGGAAGCCGAGGAGCGCGGTCTCGAGCGCCTGGAGCGTCTCGACGTCGAGATCGTTCGTCGGCTCGTCGAGCAGGATGAGGTTGCCGCCCTCCTTCAGCAAGCGTGCAAGATGCACACGATTGCGCTCGCCGCCGGAGAGGTCCTTGACCTTCTTCTGCTGGTCGGAGCCCTTGAAGTTGAACCACGAGCAGTAGGCGCGGCTGTTGACCTCGCGCTTGCCGAGCTCCACCGTCGGGTTGCCGCCGGTGATGACCTCCCAGACGCTCTTGTCGCCCTGGAGCGCATCGCGCGACTGATCGACGTACGAGATCTTCACCGTCTCGCCGATCCGGAGCGTGCCGCCGTCCGGCTTCTCCTGACCGATGAGCATCTTGAAGAGCGTCGTCTTGCCGGCGCCGTTCGGGCCGATCACGCCGACGATGCCGGCGCGCGGGAGGAGGAACGAGAGGCCGTCGACGAGCGTGCGCTCGCCGAAGCCCTTCTTGAGCTCGGTCGCCTCGATGACGAGGTCGCCGAGACGCGGCCCCGGCGGCAGCGAGATCTCCGTCGGATCCGCCGAGCCATTCTGCGATTCGGCGAGGAGCGAGTCGTACGCGGCGAGGCGCGCCTTGCTCTTGGCCTGACGCGCACGCGGTGAGGCCCGGACCCACTCGAGCTCTTGCTTCAGCTTCCGCTGGCGAGCCGACTCCTGCTTCTCCTGCTGCGCGAGGCGCGCGGACTTCTGCTCGAGCCAGCCCGAGTAGTTGCCCTGGAACGGGTAGCCCTTGCCGTGATCGAGCTCGAGGATCCAGCCGGCGACGTTGTCGAGGAAGTAGCGGTCGTGGGTGACCGCGACGACGGTGCCCGAGTACTCGTGGAGGAAGCGCTCCAGCCACGCGACCGACTCGGCGTCGAGGTGGTTCGTCGGCTCGTCGAGCAGGAGCATGTCCGGCCGCGAGAGGAGAAGACGGCAGAGCGCGACGCGGCGCTTCTCGCCGCCGGAGAGGTGCTTGATCTCGGCGTCGCGCGCCGGCACGCGCAGCGCGTCCATCGCGAGGCCGACATGGCGGTCGAGGTTCCACGCGTCGGCGGCGTCGAGCTTGTCCTGGAGCGTGGCCTGCTCGTCGAGGAGCGCCTGCATCGCGTCGCCGTCCATCGGCTCGCCGAGCTTGTTGCTGATCTCCTCGAAGCGCGTGATGAGGTCCTGCGTCTCCTTCACGCCCTCGCTCACGGCATCCCAGACCGTCTTCGCATCGCCGAGGTCCGGCTCCTGGGCGAAGTAGCCGATGCGCGTGCCGGGATGCGGCTTCGCCTCGCCGGCGAACTGCTTGTCGACGCCGGCCATGATGCGGAGGAGCGAGCTCTTGCCCGATCCGTTGGCACCGATGACCCCGATCTTCGCGCCCGGATAGAACGCAAGGTGGATGTTCTCGAGAACCCGCTTGTCGGGGGGGTGGACCTTCGTCACACCCTGCATGGTGAAGATGAACTCGGGCATTTCGGGGCGGGGAGTCTACCTCCCTCTGCGACGAAGTGCGCGCCCCAAACATCGTCGCCGGCGCGCCTCGTTGACGGTGGGTTTTCGGTCGCGTTGGGTCGCGTCGCAGGTGGCTGCGCCGCAAAACGCCTCTCTTGATCCTGATCCGCTCGCGCCGCTCGGCCGCTCGAGCCGACCGACCTCGTCCGAACGGGTGACAGGCCGTCGGGGGATTGATGGCAACGGTTTCAGGGTCCCGGCCGACCCAGGAGCCCATGAGTCCGTTCGCCCCCCGAAAGCTCGCGCTCGCTTCCATGCTCGCCCTCCTCTGCGGAGCGATGAGCCTGGGTTGCTCGTCGGACGATGCGCGAGCCCCGGCGCCGAAGGACGAGGTCGAGGCCGTCCCCTTCCCTTCGACGAAGATGCTCTCGCCTGCGGATCTCGCCGAGCTCGATCCGGACGCGGGCGACGGCCGCCTCCACTTCCGTCGCACGCCGAAGAGCCTCGAGGGCGTCGGCCCCGGCGCGATCATCGTCGGCGGAGCCTCGAGCGCTGCGCCGCATGGCTTCCTCCGGGTCGTCGTGGATGCCGAGCCCAGCGGCGAGGGACTCACCCTCCGCACCGCGATCGCGCCGCCGCAGCTCGCGTTCAAGAAGCTCCACGCGCGCGTTGCGCGGCCGGTATCGCTCGACGACGGCACGCTCGTGACCCACGACACCAGCGCGCCGCTCGGTCTCGGCGGCAAGTCCGAGCGGACCGCACCGGTGAACGTCGTTCTGTTCGACGGCGACGGCGACACGACCACGACGAACGATCAGCTCCGCATCGAGGGCGCGTTCTCCGGCGCCCTCACCTACGACCTCTCGCTCGACATCGACTGGGGCGACGTCCTGGATCTCCCGGAAGCGGTCGCCACGTGCATCAAGAGCCTCACCAAGCTGGCGCTGGGAAAGAAGCCGAGCTGCTCGGTAGAGGACCTGCTCCCCGAGGTGAAGGTCGTCTTCACCGTCGATCCCCGCATGGCCTCCGAGCTCCGCGTCGTCGGTCAGGCTGCACGCTCGTTCGACAAGGACTTCGAGATCGCCACCGTGCATCTCGCTCCGATCATCCTCGGCCCTTTGGTCTTCCTCCCCACGCTCGACGTGATCGCGAACGTCGAGGGCGGCGCGAGCGCATCGTTCCGCGCGGGTGTTAAGGGTCATCTCGAGCTCACGAGCTCGGTCTCGGTCTCGGTCTGGTCGCGCAACGCCGGCCAGCCGAAGCTCGCACCGGTGAAGGTGAAGGACAGCGGCTTCGAGATCGAGGAGCCCGAGGTCGGCCTCCACGCTCACGCCACGGCGAAGGTCGGCGTGCGCCTCGGCATGCCGCTCTACGGCTCTCTCGGTCCGTACGCCACCGCGCAATCGTCGCTCTCGCTCGCCGCGGATCCGTCGCAGACCCCGTGCTGGGAGCTGAGGAGCGGCCTCGAGAGCAAGGTCGGGGTACGGATCACCAGCCCGAATCTCCCGGTGCTCGGTCACGTGACGCTGGTCGACTGGAGCTCCGCTCCCTTCAAGCCGCTCGACGTCGTGGTCGCGAGCGGCGCGTGCAAAGATCCGCCTCCGGGCGCGTCCCACCTGCCTCCGGGCAGCGGCCCTGATGCTCCGGCGCTCCGTTCGCCGACGTTCACTCCGTGGTCGCAGCTCCACGAGGGCGGTACCGACGCGACGGCCGCGTCCGGTCCGTCGTCGACCGGCATCGTGTTCTCCGATCTCTCGCGCGCGATCGACAACCGATGGCTCATCGCCGGAAGCGAGGCGCGGTCGCTCCTCAAGGTCGACGAACAGGGCACCCCGGTGTGGCGAGCGCAATACCTGACGGATACGGGGATCGCGCTCGGGGTCCTCCGCACCGTCCCCTCGCGCGACGCGGGGATCGCCGTCCTCGCAGCAGGCGACGCCGGCAGCTCCTTCGAGCTCCTCCGCGTCGGGCAAGCCGGCGGCGTCGCGTTCCGCCGCTCCTATTCGCTCCCGCTCGAGGCCTGCGCGACGCCGGCCGCGCGGGTCCTCACGAACGACGGCCCCGCAGGTACCGGCACGGGGTTCATCGTGGCCGGAGAATGCTCGAGCCAGGCCAAAGCGTTCGTCGTGCACCTCGATGCGTCCGGCGGTGTCCTCGGCGCCCGGCTCTGGACGGACGCGAGCAGCGATGCCGCGATCTCGCCGACCGCGATCACGCGAACGGGCGCCAAGGCCGAGCTCGTGCTCGTAGGCGACGCCCGCGGCGCGCAGCTGGGCGACGGCATGTTCGCCGCGCGTCTCGACGACTCCGGCGAGCTCCACACCGCGCAGGGCTATGTCGCGTGCGAGACGTCGTTCAACCTGTCACCAACCGCGGTCATCCCCGCCGAGTCCGGCGGCATCACCGTCATCGGCGGGAGCCATGCCCAGAGCCGCGCCTTCGTCGCGCGCTTTCGCGAGAACGGCGACGTCGGCTTCGCCACCTTCCCCGGCCTCGTCGACGGAAGCTCGCCGGTCTTCGTTCCGAGCGCGATTGCAGAGCTTCCGACGTCGGGCTTCGTGATGAGCGCGTCGACGCTCGAGCTCACGGGCGACGGCGACGCGAACGTCGCGGCGGTCGCGCTCGTCGGCCTCGACGCCTCCGGGCGCACGATCTGGTCGAAAAGGCACGCGCCAGCTCATCCGCGTGGTGCGCGCGCCGCGTCATTCGCAGCGCTCCAGCTCACGACCGACGGAGGAGCGCTCGTCACCGCGCTCGCCGGCGATGCCACGACGGGAGCGGCCTGGACGATGAAGGCGCTCGCCAAGGATGGCTCGCTCGGCGGAGCGCCGGTCGTCACATCTTTGCTCACGCTCGACGACGGGCCGCCGTGCGAGGTGAAGCGCGCTGTCTTCGCGCCGAACGTCTCGGATATCGAGATCGTCGCCGAGACGCGCGGCGTCAAAATGGAGAAGCGCTGACGCGACGCTTCGTGTCGTTTCGGGCATGCGAGCGACGGAGCGAAAAGCTCGGTGTCGTCCTCGCGTCAGATGGGCATCAGATGCTGAGCTTCATGACGGATCCCTTCACTCGAAGGAGAATGACGGTGTGCGTTGGCCGGTGCACACCAGGGCCGGGCGCACGCGCTCGGGGGGAATTAACGCGCGCGCAAAGTTCACTTGTTCAATGTCGCCAGCGAGGCGTTTTCATCAAAAATTCGTCACTGCCGTAACTAATTTTTTTCCCCGAAGTGACGACGGCCCCTTGTTCGCCCCGGAGAGGGAGTGGGCGAACAAGGGGCCGTATGGGTGTTGCGGAGAGCGAGCTGCTCAACCGTTCCGACGGCGGCGGCGGACGGCGACGCCGATGACGGCGAGGCCGAGCGCAGCGCCTGCCCAGAGCGAGCCACGCGCGCCGATGCCAGCGCCGGCTGCCGCGCAGTGCAAGGAGTGCCCGTGGTACTCGTCGTCGACGGCGTCGAAGCCGTTCGTCGGGAACCCGTTGTTCGTCGGGATCGGACGCGCCTCGCAGGAACCGATCACGAGGTCAGCCGTCTTCAACGCGACGTCGCGGCGAGCGATGTCGAAAGACGTGACGTTGGAATCCGAGACAGCGAGGAGCTCCCCCTGGTTTCGGAGCGCGCGTCGCGGATTACCGGCGACCGGGAGCAACACCCGCTTGGCGAGCGAGTCTTGCGACCAGTCGATGAGCTGGACGCCTCCGCCGAGCCCCGCGCAGCTCGACGCCCCACTCCCGGAGGTCGAGCCGCCGGAGAACGGGACGGCGACGAGGCCGTCCTCGAAGATGCGGAACGCCTTCTGGATGCGGTCCTGATCCTCGGGCATCTCGTAGGCCGTGATGTTCTGATCGTTGTTGAAAGCGGTCGAACCGAACGCGACCCGGCCGAGCATCGTGGGCTTGTCCATGTCGGCGACGTCGAAGAGCGACACGTTGAGATGCCCCTTCGGGTCCGTGCGATCGAGACCGAGCCCGAGGACGCGGTCGCCGTGGGGCTCGAGGTGGAAGACCCAGCCCGGCATGTGGAGCTCGCCGCGCTGCTTCGGCGCCGCCTCGTTCGAGAGATCGATGATGAAGAGCGGGTCCGTCTGCTCGAAGGTGATCGCGTACGCGCGCTCACCGTCGAAGCGCACGGACTTCAGGGACTCCTGGCGCGGAAGGCTCAGGCTCGTCTTGCCCATCGCCTGGAGCGAGCGGGTATTCCAGATGTGGAACGTCTGGACCTCGGGGCTGCCGAAGCCGTTCGCGGTGTAGCCGGCGCCGCGCTGGCTGATGACGCGGAGGACGCCGTCCTTCTCGTCCATCTGCCAGCGGCTGAGGATGGCGCCCGTCGTCTCGATGTGCGCGCCCCGACCGAGCTTCCCGAGCGGGTCGGTGATGTCGAGGACGTCGATCACGCCCTCGTTCGGACCGCTCCCGTACGACGGCGCAAGCTCGCCGTGACCGCCGACGTACAGGCGCTCGTTCGTGGCGACGATGCTGCGCTTGAAACCGGTGCTGCCCCAGCTCGAGCCGTACTGCGCCCCGCTTTCGAACGCGACGTGATCGACCTGCCTCATCGCCGCCGGAGACGAGACGTCGAACGACGTCACCATCGTGCGCGGCCTCGCCCCACAGCCGTAGCAGGACGCGTTCTCGTAGGTCGCGAGGTAGAGGATGTCGCCGACGATGCGCGAGTCGGCGATCTCGCCGGGTACCGCGAACGTCGCCACCCGCTGCATGAGCCCCGGATCCTTCACGTCGACCACGAGCACGCCCGCGCCCGCGTCGGGGCTCGTTCGAGTCGCGGATGACGCAGGCGCGCCCGAGCCACGCGTCTCTCCCTGGTCGGCACGTGACGGCTCGTTCTGCTGCCCCGTCACCGTGTACGCGCCGTTCGCCATCACGACGAGAAGGTCGCCGCGGAGGTACATCTCGAACGGCTCGCCGGGGAGGTACGCCTGACCGAGCATCGCCAGGCGGCCTGGCCGCGAGACGTCGATGATCGAGAGCGTTCCCGACCTCGACATCGCATAGAGGCGGCCACCTTCGAGCTGGACGACATCGGCCTCGGCGACGGCGCGCTCCGCGGAGCCGTTCTCGGCGCCGGCATTGCCGGAGCTCGAACCGGGGTTGGCCGTGGAGCCGTTGTTCGAGTCGCCGCTGCTCCTGCCATCGGAGAACGCGCTCGATTCGGAGGAGTCGGCCGCGCATGCAGCCGAGGCCGCGGCGGCGAAGACGACGGGAAGAAGCGAGAGGGCGAAGCGGTTCGAGGAAGGCATCGGGACCACCGCATCGCAAGCGTCGCGCCATGGCTCATCCAGGAGCACAGGCCTGAAAATCCCTGCAAATTGGGTCGACGACGGCAGCGCCACCCCCTGGCGGCAGTGTCACGTCCAGGAGCGCGATGTCCGACCCACGCGGGGAGGCCGCTCGGGTCAGGCCTTCGACCGTTCACAGAGGTTCCACGTGCCGCCGTCGCCGGGGCGGCTACACCTTAGAAGAGGAGGTACGGCGGCAGGAAGTCCGAGAGTCCCGGCGAACGACCCATTGAACCTCCGCCGCCCGCCCCTACGAGGAGACCATGAGCAGCGCGTACCGTTCGGCGTACCACCACCTCGTCGGCGTGCGCCTCGCGGAGATGAAGCTCGCCCGGGAGACGGTCGAGCCGCTCCTGCCCCGGCTCCGGTCGATCCGCGCAGCTCGCATCGCGCGCGCGCTGGCCGGCGGCGTCGGGATCGCAGGCGCGATCATGACGGCCGTCTGCGCGTGTCTCGACGGCTACGGCGTCACGTATGCGCTGCTCGGCAGCGGTGCGGCGGCCCTCACCACATACGTGCTCGCCCGCCTCCTCTTCGCGTTCGGAGGTGCGCACGAGTGGACGCTGCCGAAGCTGACCGGCGAGCTCGACGCCGACCTCTCTCGCATCGAGTCGAGCAACCCATTCCGCCCGATCGCGCGAGACCTCCAGGCGCTCGAGGTGTGGAGCACGACGCTCCCGCTCGCGGCGCTCTCGCTCCTCATGCCGCTCACGCTCCACTACGGGGCGCTCGCGCTGGTCGCTCAGACCTCGCCGGCGTCCTTCGCGGGCTGGATCCGTATCTCGCTCGTCATCGTCGGCCATGCCCATCTCGCGCTGGCGGGCCTCGCGGTGGCCTTCGGGCGGAAGCTGACGAAGCTGACCGGCGAGGGCATCGCCTCGCTCCCGATCCACCGCGCGTGGGCGAGGACGTGGGCCATCACGAACGCGGTCTCCGCGGTGCCGGGCCTCCTCCTCCTGGCCGTCCCGCCGGTCCTCACCGCGATCACCGGGCTCGCGTTCATCCCATTCATGTTCGTCTTCATGCGGCGCCGCCTGATGAACGAGCGCAGCGCGATTGAGCTCGCCGAAGAAGCAACGACGGCGCGCATCGCTGCCGATGCCGGGGCGCAGCTCGAGGCCCTCGCGGAGGTCGACTGGGCCGAGGTCGCTGCGCCCGAGGCGCCGGCCCTCCGTGCGCTGCGCGGGTGACGCGCGGGTCAGCTCGCCGTGCTCGAGCGAATCTTCGCGACGCTCTCCGCAGGGAGATCGAGCGTGACGATGTCACCCTCGACGAGCTTCGTGTCGTGACGCGGGCGCGTGAGCTTTCCGCCTGGCTTCCGCACTCCGACGACACGGCCGTCGATGGCGTCCTCGCAGAGCATGACGGTCCGGCCCCACCATCCCGCAGGCGCCGGGACCTCCATGTCGACGCGCATGCTGCCGTCTTCGAGGTAGTAGACGCCACGCACGCCGGACTCGGTCGCCTGGAGCGCAGCGAGCGGGCCGGAGAGCGCGCTCGTGCTGAACGTCTCGTCGACGTCGAGCGCCGAGCGCATCTTGCTGGCGACACGCTGATCGAACATTCGCATCACGACACGAATGTTCGGGTTCTCTCGCTTCGCGTCGATCGCGACCTCGAGGTTCGCCAGGTCATCGTCGGTCGCGCAGACGATCGCCCTCGCCCGCTGGACGCCCGACTCGAGGAGCAGCGCGTCGCGCCGAGCATCCCCGTAGAGGACGGGAAACCCGAGCTCCTCGGCCCTCGCCGCGAATGACTCGTCCTTGTTCCGCTCGATCGCGACGACCGGATACCCCAATCGCTTCAGCGCCTCGACGACGCGAATCCCCACGTGGCCGAGCCCGCAGACGACGATGTGATCCCTCATCCGATCGGTCATGATCTCCACCCAGAGTTTGTGCCGCTCGTCTGCGTCGAACAACGACGCGCCGACCCTGACCACGCCGCGCAGGATGAGGCCGGCACCGAGCAGCGGCGTGATCCAGAAGATGCCCCGAGCGATCGGCGCGTGCGGGAGCTGCTGCGTCGGCTCGAAGAACAGCTGCGTGTACATCCCGTACAGATCCGCGCCGAAGTCGTCGAGCGGCTCGTGGTGGCGAGCCATGTCCCATCGCAGCACGATCGTCGCGAGCAGGATGTACGCGACGAGCCCGCCGAGCCACGGCGCGAAGCGGCTCAAGAAGTGCCAGAAGAACAGGCTGCTCACCGAGGACGGGCGAGCGAAGACGGGGCCGGAACGACGCGTCATCGACGGGTCGAGAGGTAGCGGCGCCGGCCGGGAACGGCGAGCAAAAACGTGGGCTCCCGCCGCAAAGGCGCCCAGCGTCCGCGCAAAGCAGAGCCTTCGGCCGGCCTCACATGACGAGAGCCGGGGCCTGAGGCGCGGGACGAGCTCGCCCCACCAGCCGAGCGCCGGATCAGCGGATGCGCGCGAGGCGGCCGGGCATCTCTCCCGTGAAGGTGCCGTTCTCGATGATCGAGCGACCGGCCACGAGCGTCGTGCGATAGCCCTCGGCGCGCTGGAGGAGGCGCTTTCCGCCGGCGGGGAGATCGGCGACGAGCGCCGGCCGCAGGAGGCGGAGCGCCTCGAGATCGATCACGTTGAGATCGGCGCGCTGACCCAACGCGATCGTGCCGCGATCGGTCAGGCCGATGTAGCGGCTCGTGTCATGGGTCAACATCTTCACGACCTGCTCGACGCTGAAGCGCCCTCGCTCGCGGCTCTTCGCCCAGTGCGTGAGCATGAACGTCGGGAAGCTCGCGTCACAGACCGTCCCGACGTGGGCACCTCCGTCCGAGAGGCCGAGGAGCGCGAGCGGGTGACCGAGCATCTCCCGCACGGCGTCGAGGTCGAAGCCCGCGTAGTTGTAGACCGGGAAATAGAGGAGCTCCTTGCCGTCATTCTCGAGGAGGGCGTCGTAGATCACCTCGAGCGGTCGCTTCCCGGTGCGCATCGACTCCGCGAAGAGCGACTCCTCCCTGGGCGGCTCGTAGTTCGGATGCTCGCCGAGCCGGAACATGCGCATCGAGATGAAGTCGATGTTCGCGAGGAAGCGGTCGGCCATCGGCGGCACGTTGCTGCCGTCGCCGGCGATCTTCTCGCTCTTCTCGGAGAGGATGCGCGCCCGGAGCTCCGGATCGCGCATGCGACGGACGCGCTCCGCGAGCGGGAGCATGGCGATCGCCTTGTAGCTGGGGAAGCCGATGAACGGATGAAACGTCGCCTCGAAGCCGAGGAGGACGCCGATGCCGCGCGCTCCGACCTGGAGGCGGATCGGGATCCCGCGCTCGTTCGCGTTCTCCGCGCGAGCGATGATCTTGCGCCACTGCGTCGTGTCGAGATCGCGCTGCATCAGCGAGAGCGAGAGCGGGCGACCGGGAGCAGCGGCGGCCATCTGCTCGAGGACATCGAATTCGGCGTCGAAGCGGTCGGCCGACTTCTCCATGTCGAAGTCGGAGACCGCCTGGAGGACGCCGTGCGAGAGGCCCTCGAGCGCGGCGGAGATCCCCGCGAGCTCCCGCACCGTCGCCTCGGCCGACGGGGTCTCGCTCCCGTCGATCGAGCGATGGTTGTCGGTACGCCCGGTGCTGAAGCCGGCGGCGCCGAGCTGGAGCGCCTCGCGTACGAGCTCACGCATCGTCGCGATGTCGTCGTCCGTGGCCGCGCTCCCCGCGAAGGCCCGCTCCCCCATGACATAGACACGAAGCGGGTCGTGGGTGATCTGGCTGACGACGTCGATCGTGCGCGGGCGCGCGTCGATCGCATCGAGGTAATCGCCGAACGACTCCCAGCTCCACTGCATCCCCTCCGAGAGCGCGGCCCCAGGGATGTCCTCGACGCCTTCCATCAGCTCGATGAGGCGCCGGCGGTCTCGGTCGCGCACCGGAGCGAAGCCCACGCCGCAGTTGCCGATCACGCACGTCGTGACACCGTGCAGACTCGAAGGCGCCATCTCGCCGTCCCACGAGACCTGCCCGTCGTAGTGCGTGTGAAGATCTGTGAACCCAGGCGTCACAATTGCGCCCTCCGCATCGATCACGCGGTCCGCCCGTCCCTCGCAGGCGCCGATCTCGACGATACGGCCGTCCTTGACGCCGACATTCGCACGACGCGACGGGGCGCCCGTTCCGTCCACGACGGTCCCGCCGATGATCTTGAGGTCCATGACCACTAGAAGACCACGGTTCGCGCGCTGCCGGGAGCCACGTCGGAGCGTGTCGGATGCAGGAGCTGGGCCCGTCTCTTTCGCGCGGAACAATCGTTCTCCGGTGGTCAGCACGACCGCTCCGCGCTACGGGATCGGCCCACCATGCAGCGCGTAGTTTCCATCGCTCTCGTCTCCCTCGCCCTCGGCAGCGCCCTCTTCGCGTGCAGCAGCACACCGCGCGCGGAGCTCCCGGCCGACGGCACCGGCACCGGCGGCGACGACGACGACGACGGGCCCGGCACCGATCCGGAACAGGGCGGTGAGCCCGGAGCGTGCTCGGTGACGTCGAAGGGCAGCTCCGGTGTCGTCCTCAAGGGACGCGTGCTCGCTCCCGAAGGACCGATCGACGGCGAGGTGCTCGTCGACGCGAACGGGACGATCACGTGTGTCGATGCGAGCTGCTCTTCGAGCGCGGGGTACAAAGACGCGACCGTCATCGCCTGCACGGGGAGCGTCATCTCCGCCGGGCTCATCAACGGCCACGATCACACCGACTACGCGTCGGCATCTCCGATCGTCCACGGGACCACGCGGTGGAACCATCGCCACGGCTGGCGCACGGGCGCGGGCGGCGAGAAGGAAGTGAGGTCGCCGAGGCGCTCGGAGGACACCAAGGTGATCGCCGCTGCCGAGCTTCGCTTCGTCCTCGGCGGCGCCACGAGCGTGAACGGCTCCGGCGGCGTCCCGGGTCTCCTGCGAAACCTCGCCAACTACCAGGACAAGAGCCAGCTCGAAGGCCTCACCGGCCCGACGGTCTTCTTCGACACGTTCCCGCTCGGCGACTCGAACGGAACGATGATCACGAACGGCTGCAGCTACCCGTCGACCCGCTCGGCAGGCAGCGCGTTCGCCTCCGGCGCGATCTACTCGCCGCACATCTCCGAGGGGCTCAACGACGCCGCGCAGAACGAGTTCACCTGCCTCAAGTCGACGTTGATCCGCGAGAAGACCGCGATCATCCACGCCGTCGGCCTCGACGCGAACGACGTCGACGTCATCGCGAAGGCGAAGGCGAAGGTCGTGTGGTCGCCGCGGACGAACATCGACCTCTACGGCAACACGGCGCCGGTGACGCTCCTTAAGACGATGGGCGTCACCATCGCGCTCGGAACGGACTGGCTCGCGTCGGGCTCGATGAACGTGCTTCGCGAGCTCGCCTGCGCCGACTCGCTCAACGAGAAGTATTTCGACAAGGCTTTCGACGACAAGGCGCTCTTCGAGATGGCGACGACGAACGCCGCCGTCGCGCTCGGTATCGAGTCGCAGGTGGGTTCGCTCGCGCCGGGGCTCCTCGCCGACATCACGATCTTCTCGGCGGCGGCGGGCAAGGACTACCGCGCCGTGATCGGCGCAGGCGTCGAGGACGTGCTCCTCGTCCTGCGCGGAGGCAAGCCGCTCTACGGCGAGGCTTCGCTCGTCGATGCGCTTGGGACGGGCACGACCTGCGCGGCGCTCGATGTGTGCAAGACCGAGAAGAAGGTCTGCGTCGACACGCCAGGCGTGACGCTCGCCGACATCCAGACCGCCGCCGCCTCGATCTACCCGCTCTTCTACTGCAAGGGCGAGACGCCGAAGGACGAGCCGAGCTGCGTCCCCTACCGCGACACGTACCCGAACGGGACGTCGGCCACCGATCGTGACGGCGACGGCATCCCCGACGCGGACGACAACTGCCCGTCGATCTTCAACCCGACCCGCGCGCTCGACGGCGCGAACCAGTCGGACGTCGACGGCGACGGCGTGGGCGACGCTTGCGACGCGAAGCCGCTCGTCGCGAACTGAGGATCGACGAAGACGCCGACGCGCCTCGCTCGCGGCACGGAGCGTGGCATAGCAGGCGGGGGCCCCTCAGCCGGCTCGGACGATGTGTGGTACGAACGGTCCGGGGCTGAAAATGGAGGCTCGTTTTGAAGTTGTTTCGAGTGAATCTGCGTTCGCTCCTCGTCTTGCTGGTCGCCTGCGGTGATTCAACTCCTCTGCAGACGCCGGATGCCGGCGAGCCCCTGGCGGACTCCGGCATCGAAAAGCCCGACGCGGGTGGCGAGACTCCGGACGCGGGCGGCGAAACTCCGGACGCAGGCACCGAAACTCCCGATGCAGGTACCGAAACTCCCGATGCAGGTACCGGAACGCCCGACGCGGGCACGCCTCCCTCGGTGAACGTCATCGACAACTGGGGCTTCGAAACGTGGCCCGGTGCGCTTCCGGAGAAGTGGCTCGGGAGCACGTCGAACTTCACCTCGACCAGCGTGGAGAAGGTGACGGCGGGCGCCTTCGAGGGAGTGAACGCGGTCCGGCTGACCAATCCGTCGACCACGCACAAGCGCTTCACCACCCAGGCGAAGTCGATGCCCGCGGGCCGCTACTCCTGCACCTTCCAGGCGCGAGGAACAGGTGAGGTTCGCAACGCCTTCTTCGGCAGCGACTACTCCACGTATTCGGCCTACACCCCGGTCGACAGCACGCAGTGGACGAAGCTGGCGTACGGCTTCAACCTCGCCAGCGACGTCTTCGACACGTTCGAGCTCATCTTCAGCGTCCGCAATACGAGTGGCGATCATCTGCTCATCGACGACGTGCACTGCGTGCGGGCCGACGAGCCGTGTGACCAGGTCAGTTGCGAGGCGTGGGAGCGTTGCGTGAACGCCACCGCGACCTGCGAGCCGCTCGCCGGCCGGTGCAACGTCGACATGAACTGCAGCGAGTGGCAGGTCTGTGATGGGACCCACACGTGTGTCGTCGCCCAGAATCGCTGCGCCCGTCACGCGGATTGCGCGAACGCCCCAGGGACGCCGGTCTGCGATATCGCCACCCATCAGTGCGTTCCGGGCAACCCGTGCGCGGGCGTCACGTGCGGCAACCCGGCCACGAGTTGCAATCCGACCACCGGCGTGTGCGAGCTGGCCGCGGGGGGATGCTTCACCACCTACGACTGCCGCGGGGAGCTGCCCGCGTGCGACTCGGCCACCCGGCGCTGCGTTGCCGCCGACCACCCAGCGAACATCATCCGCAATGGTGGCTTCGAGTCCTGGAATACCCATTACATCCCGTACCAGGGGAATCACCTCATTCCAGACTACTGGTACGGCATCGACAATGGGCTCACCGACCCGGGCACGGAGATCAAGCCCACGCGCCTGGTGCGCTACACAAAGGCGGCGCACGGAGGCTCGTCGGCGCTCCAGTTCGTCGTGCCGATTCAGGTCGCGGAGCGATTCTCGCTGGAGAAGTTCAACGTCCCGGCCGGCAACTACTCCTGCTCGTACCGGGTGCGCGGCCACGGCACCATCCGCCATCGGAGCTATTCGAGCGCCGGCTGGAGCGTGCAGTCCGACTTCCTCGCCGTCGACAGTGACGAGTGGCAGCCGGTCTTCTTCCGATTCGCCGGCAACGTGCGCGACTGGCGCCTGTTCTTCTACGCGAGCCGCAGCGAGGCCGACCGCGACCACCTCCAGGTCGACGACGTCGTCTGCACGAAGGACTGAGGTTCGGAGAGGCTGCAGCCCTGTCGAGGATCAGGGCTGCAGCCAGAAGACTGAATCCTGGTCCGCGGTCACATCCCTCTGGCAAGCCATCGTCGAGCTGTTCGTGGCCGGCTCGTTCGGTGCTGATTGACGTGAGCCCGTCGCAACATCGAGCACAAACCACCTTTCCATCAAACGTCTCGTCGTCGAGCAGGACCGCCCGGGCAAGGGCATGTGCCATGCGCCGGGCTGTCACTGGTTCTTGCGCCAGCTCGTCGAACGCCACGACCTCGCCGAGCACTGGAACGCGATGCTTCGCGACGCGGCGAAGGCCGACCCGCGGCTCCAGGTCGTCTCGATCGACTCCGTCTTCTGCAAGGATACGAAGGTGCCGTGCGACGACTCGTTCGGGGACGGCCTCGCGAGGCCGGACGGCGCTCATTTCTCCGCGACGGCAGCCCCCGTCGTCGCGCGCGCGCTGCTCGATCTCGTCGCGCGCACGCGATGACTGCTCGGGCGCGTGCGCAGGCGGAGATCGTCGAGGTGGCCCCGCGGTTTCGGGTCGTCACGCACCCCGTGGAGTCGGAGCGGGCAGCGCGAACGAAGTAGTCTTCGCTCGCTCGAAGGCTACGGCGCGAAGCCGCCGACCCCGCCGCCAGGCGGCACGAAGATGGCGTCCGGGTCGATGTCGACGCGGACATCGTCGACGAGGTAGCTCGTGGTGAGGCCGCCGCTCGCGCCGAAGCTCAGTTTGCTGTCGGTCGACGGGGTATAGATCCGACCGAAGCAGTAGGACGCCCACGTCGTCGGGAGCGCGAAGCTGACGTTCAGCACCTGGCTTCCGCCGCTGGTCACCGTCGCGACGCCGCTGGCGGCCGTCGACCCGAGCGCGCGAGCCTTGAAGCAGAGTCGCTGGGCTCGGTTCGGCAGGAAGAGGAGCTTCTGGGTCGAGGCTGCAATCGCCGTGGCCTTGCTGGGCCGAACCTGGAGCGCGAAGTCCGGTGGTGCGTTGATGTTGGTCGAGGTCACGCCGCGGGGGACGAAGTTCGCGGGCCCGAACGTGGTCGTCCAGCCCTCGCGCTCGTCGATCAGATCGAAGCCCTGCGTCGAGCCGTCCTCGATCAGCTGCACCTCGCTGATCGCGCCATTGAACGCGGCCGTGGTGCGAATCGCGAAGAAGGGGGCGGGATTGGCGTCCGTCTTGATGACAGCCGTCCGGAGGACGGTCGAGCCCGGCGCAGTCGCGAGCGCGGCGACCGACCAAGCAGGTTGATTCGAGCGCTCGAAGCCGACGCTGAGCGCGTACGCGCTTCCGGCGCTGTTGGTCCGGACGCGCACGCCGACCCGGTACCAAGTGTTCGGCTTCAGGTTCAGACTCCGGTGCCGGAGGACGAGCCCGCCAGCGACGAACTCGACCCGGGTCTCCTTTGTCTCGTACTCGAGGAATACGAAGCCGCGCTCCCAGAGCACGTTGCGACGGCGGCTGTCGAACCCGAGCCAGTAGGAGCTCCGCTGGTTCTCGCCTCGCTGGCGCTCGATGTCTTCCTGGACGTCGAAGACGCCGTTCACGCTCTTGTCGACCGATCCGACGTACCCGCTGAAGTTGTAGCTTCCGGCGGGGAAGTTCGACTCCTTGATGTTCTCGAGGTAGCCCGCCCCGGAGTAGGTGCCGGGAGCGAGCAGGCCCGAGTCGAGGTAGGTCCGCATCGACCACGCCCAGCGCGCGGCGCTCTCGGTGGTGTTCGCGAGCGTCGTCGGGCCAACGAGGATCCGGTGCGTGTTCACGTCGACGTTGCTCGACCCGCTCGCGCCGGGCTGCGCCCAGGTATCCATCTTGATGCCGACCGGCGTACCGGCGGGGCCGCCGAGAACACCGCTCCACATGCTGGCGTTCGTCTGCACGACCTTGCCCCTCGAGTAGAGCGGGACGCCGAGGTTGCCGGTGCTCCCATTGAGGACCGCGTTCCACCAGATGGAGTAGACGTCATCACCAACGGCCGGCGCTCGTGTCTCGAAGTCGAGGTAGCCGTACTTGTCGCCCGGGTTGACGCCCGTCGCGCTCGGGTCGCAGTAGAGCACCGCGAGGTCGTGACGGGGCCAGCCGTGAATCAGGCGACGGCACTGGAACGTCTCGATGTTCCGCTCCGTCTCGTTGGCACGGAAGGTCATGAACGTGAGCGTGCCGGTCTGAAACACCGCGGCCTCGGCGGGCCCGCAGTGCGCTGCGGTCAGCACGGTGTTCGGACCGATCATCGTTGCGGAGCAGCCGCCCCAAGCCGGGGAGGCAAACGCGACGCGGGCGATCTTCGGATCGCCGTAGTAGCGAAACGCGTATTCGACCTTGCCCGGCAGCTCCGCTGCGACGGGCTGCGCGACGCGCCCAAGCTCCTCGCCCGGATCGGCTCGTTCCTCGGCGACCGTCGGCACGCTGCAGCCGGCGGCGATGGCTACGAGCGCGACGGCGCACCCGGCGGGAGCGACACGCCGGCTCCTCGGAGAGCGGTGGTCAGCGAGCGGCGTGGAGCGGCGTTCGTTGCGGTACATGGAGTTCCTCCCAGATGGCTTCGCGGCGTCGACGTCGCACCCCCATGGCGCTGCGTCCTCTGTTGCGAGCCTCGACCCGAAGCAGGCCCGCTTGGCTGGACTCCGGGTCGGCCCACGTCGCGGCACGGCGCGAAGCGGCGCCGGCTGCGCACGAGTCGAATCGAGGCGCTACAAACTCATCCATCAGCGGCGGGCTGGCAAGCCCACCCATCTGGTCAATTGGATGACGGAGCGTGTCTCTCGACGTGGCGCGGACACCACGAAATACGCGCTACGCCGCTCGCCGCCTGCCCTGGCACGAGGTCAGCGCGCTCTCGGATCGTCTCGCCCGCTCCGCGTGCTCGTCAGTGGACCTTCTTCATGTCCGCGAGGACTCGCGTGGCTTCGTCGACCCAGAGGTCGCGCGCGAGGGTGTCCTTCCACTTGTCGAGGCGCTTTTGCGTGCGCGCATCCGTTGCCGGCGCGCTCTGCGCCGAGAGCGCTGCGACCGCCATCACGGGCTTCGGCTCGTGCTTCTTCGGATCGAGCGCGTCGAGCTCCGCCTTCATGCGCTTGTACTCGGCCTGCCAGGCGTCGCGCGCGAGCGGCCTCTGCGATTGGTCTTTGCGCGCCTCCATCAGCTTGGCGAACTTCGTGACGGTGGCGAGATCGGCATTGGCGCTCGTGCGGGCAGAGCTCGCGGCTGCGAGGTCGGCCGTCTTCCAGGTGTGAGGCACCTTCGCGAACGGCACCGGCGCGATCGTCGACCATGGAATCGCGTGGAACAGCGTGCGCTCGCCGGACTCGACGAACGACGTCGGATCGGGCAGGAGGACATCGGGCACGACGCCTTTCAGCTGCGTGGAGCCGCCGCTCACGCGGAAGTATCCCTGGATCGTGATCTTGTAGAGACCGAGCGGATCGGCCTGCAGCCGCTGCTGCCGGACGTTGCGATCGAGATCGATCACGGCCTGCACGGTGCCTTTGCCGTGCGTCGCGCTCGACCCGACGATCACGGCGCGCTCGTAGTCCTGGAGCGCCCCCGCCACGATCTCCGCTGCCGACGCACAGAAGCGGTCGACGAGAACGACGACCGGTCCGTCGAAGGCGACGGACGTGTCCGTGTCGTGCAGGACCTCGACGTTACCTTTGGCGTCCTTCGTCTGCACGACGGGCCCTTCCTTGATGAAGAGCCCGGTGATGTCACGCGCGTGCGTGAGAAGCCCGCCGCCATTGCCGCGGAGGTCGAAGACGAGCGACTTGACACCCTTCTTCGTGAGCTGCGTCAGGATCGTGCGCATGTCATCGGTCGCGTTCCGCTCGCCCGGCCTCTTCGCCTTGCCACCCTCGCCGTAAAAGGCTGGAAGATGCACGTAACCGACATCACCGTTCGTCTTCGTCTTCAGGATCGCGCCCCGCGCGTAGGTCGCTTCGATGCGGATCACGTCGCGCGTGATGGAGATGGCCTTGATGCTCCCATCCGGCTTCTTCACCGTGAGGACGACGACCGTCCCCTTCGGCCCCCGAATCATGCTCACGACCTGGTCGATCGGCATGTCCGTCACGTCGACCGGAGCTTTGCCGTCCTGCGTGACGGCCTGGATCAGGTCCCCGATCTCGAGCTTGCCTTGTTGCCACGCGGCGCCGCCGGGAACGAGGTCGTGCACGAGGACATAGTGGTCCTGCTCGCGCAGCGTGGCGCCGATTCCCTCGAGGCGGCCGGTCATCGCGATATCGAAGTTCGCTTCGTCGGCCGGAGGCAGATAGTTGGTATGCGGGTCGAAGGCGGCATTCATCGCGTTGATGAACGCCTGCGCCGGTTCGAGCTTGTCGACGGTGCCACGCCGCAGAAACTGCGTGGCGAACTGCTCGGCGACCTCCTTTTGCACCTTGTCGCGACGTCCCTCGAACGTCGCCGGGATTTCACCAAGCGCCTTCTCGGCCGCCGCATCGCGCTTCGCATCGTCGGGGTCGGCCGACTTGTCCTCCGGCTTCGGATGGGCACGCCGCTCGAGCGTCTCCTCGAGCTGCTGGATTCGCTCCAGGGCCTGGAGCTTGAGCACACCGCGCCAGCGCGCCGCGAGCTCCTCCTCCGTCTTGCAGAACGCACGCTTCTTCGGATCGGTCTCGATCGACTCGTTCGCGGTGAAATCGAGCGGCGTCGCGAGCGTCCGCGCGATGACATCCGCGACGACGCGGCGCCGATTCGCGAGAAGCGCGACGCCCTTCCGTCCGAGCACGAGATCGCCGGCGCGGAGCTGGTCGTCCATCTCCGTCTCGAAGCGTGCGAGCTTCTGCACGTCGCTCTCGAGCAGAAACAGCTTCCCGCTGTCGATCTGCTCGATGAAACGCTTGAACGCCTCCTTCGAGACCGCATCGTCGATCGACCGTGCGAGCACGTGCTCGAGCGAGAGAAGCGAGCCGGCGGCGCTGGCGATGAGAGGCTCGCGCGGATCACGCGGGGACTCAGGGAGCTCCCCATCGGCGGCGGACGCGGAGGCGCTCGGCGAGGGGGCAGAGGGAGGGGAAGCCCTTCCGTCGACCTTGTCCGCGGTGCGTGGCGAGCTGCACGAGAGCACGAGCGCAAAGAGAAGGAACGACCGGCGCATCCGCAGAAGGTATCACGCGTTCGCTGCGTGACCCCGCGTCGCTCGCTGTGAGCTTCTGCTGCTGCGACCATGGTGCGAGCCCCATCCGGAGCTCGTGGGATCTACGAGAAGCTCGTCCTCTCCGAACACGGCAGAGCTCGATAGGACGCGACGACCGACGAGCGATGTGGGTTCGACGCGCCAGACGGCGAGTGGTTGAGCTCGTCGGGAGCGCTGCGCGTTCGGACCGCGCCAAATCCGGCTCGTCTTCAGCACGAGAGATGGGCGCGCGATCCCGACGATGTTACGGAGAGGGCCGCGTACTCGCTCGCGTCGGCCATCGCGGCGGCGCCGATGCGTCGCCAAAGGAGTCGGACCATGCGCAATCACCTCGTCGTCGTGCTGCTCTCTTCGCTGGGTCTCTTCGCCTGCGGGGGCGCGAAGCAGAACGCGAAGGACGAAGCGAACTCGTGGGGCAACTTCACAGGGAAGTACTCGTCGGCGCCTGCGCCACGCGAGAGGTCGGAGAGCGCCGAAGCTTCGAAGAAGGAGGCCGAGCCGAAGGCCGACGAAGAGGCGACCCCGACCGGGGAAGCGGCGACCCCGACCGGGGAAGCGGCGACCCCGACCGGGGCAGCGGCGACCGCGCCGAAGAAGGCTTCGCAGGCCATGGTGAACGGTAAGTCGGTCTCTTCGATCAGCGTCGAGGCGTTGACGGAGGCATCGACGAACGCGTTGAAGTCCGCGTTGGTCTCGAACGGCATCATCACCGGTCCGAAGTACGAGCTCGTGCAGGTGGAGCTCAAGACGGCGACGGTGCAGATCATCCGGCCAGCGCAGAAGCCCGCGCCCAGCGGTCTGGCGGTCCCGTCGCCGAAGGCGAAGTACGCGGAGCTCGAGCCGAACGACGCCGGCTGGTACGACGAAGAGGCCGACGTCCTCGTCATCGTCAACGGGGCGAAGAAGCCCGCCGCGCAGAAGGCGCTCAGCGCGATCGTCACAACCCCGTGACGAGGACGGCGCAGCCCTCCTGAAGGCCCCCGACATCGATCAGGCAGCCTCACTATCTAGATCTAGCCGAGTGAGCTGATTCAGCTCGGGCCGCGTCGCTCCGGCGTTGGCCCACGCTGCGGGGGGGGAACACGCCCCAGGAGCGGGGCGGCGGCCGTCAGTCGTCGGTGGCGCCGTCGACGAACGTCTCGAACCGCTCGCCGCCGGTCAGCTCGAGGAGCGCGCGGGCCGCGGCGATCTCGAGGCGCGCGCCCGAGCCCCAGCGCATGTAGAGGCGCACGGCGGCGGCGCCGTCGAGCAGCGCGGCCGGCGGGATCTCTTCGCCCTCGGAGACTCCCTCGCCCTCGATCGCCGCCGAGGCCGGCGAGACGAAGGCGTAGTCGACTGCGTCACCCTGCGCCGCCAGTCGCCACGGCCCCTCGAACGCGACCGCCTCGACGCCGCTCAGCGTCAGCGTCGCGCCGTGGGACCAGACGCCGAACAAGCCCGGTGACTCGGCGCGGTACGCGCAGAGATGCGAGAAGCGGAGGACCGCGGACGAGTCCTCGAGCACGGTGAACGACGCCACGACGGCGTCGTGGAGCTCGAGGAAGTCGGGGCGGTCTTTGGCGGTCGGGGTCGGCATGACGGCTCCCCCTTCTACCCCAGGTCGATCGGCTTGGAGGCCGGCAAGATCGGCGCGTCCGCCGCCTGCGCTCTCGTCGCCGGGCAAGCGAGCGGCTTCGGCGCCTCAACGGGGCTTGGAATTGGAAGGGGAAAGCAGCCGTCAGAGCCAGATGCGGGCGATGCGCATGCGCCGCTGATCGTTGGCGTCGTTGACGCCGACGACGAGCAGTTGGCGCCCAGTGATCGCGGCGCCGTACGCCCGCCCGGTCGGCAGCCGTACGAGACCATTCGCGAGCGGTCCGAAGGAGGTGTCACGATCGCCGTTCGGCGTCAGCCGGAACACCTCGAAGGTCGTCACCGTGTATGCGCCGTTGACGACATAGATGCGCGAAGAAGAGTCGATGGCCATGCTCGTCGCGAAGCCACCCGGCGGACCGGCGACGAGCGCCTTCCCGCTCGTTCCGAACGTTGCGTCGATGTCGTTCGTTACGCGGAAGGCGTGCATCGAGTAGTTGCCTCCCGGGTAGTCGAACGCGCCGACGACCGCCTTGCCCCCCTGAACCACGAGATCGGTCGCGGCTCCCTGGTACGTGCCCGAAACGTCGACGCCGTCGTCAGAGCCGCTCGACCGGAAGCGCCGTACAAAGGAACGTTCGTAGGGCGGCCCGGCGGGCGACGAGTATTGCCCCGCCACCCAGTAGGTTCCGCTCGGCTCGACGGCGAGCGCTTCGATACGCGGCGACGTACCGGTCTGCGGCGGAAGCGAAAACGTCGCCGTTCCGCCGGTAGCGAACGACGTGTCGAGGCCCCCGTCGGGCAAGTAGCGTTTTACCGCCGCGCTGCTGCTCGACGTGCTTCCGCCCACGTAGAGGTCCGCGCCGAGTCGTCCGAGCGCGCCTCGCTGGAAGTTGCCGCTTCCTAGGTCGGTCCCGATACCGTTGGCGCCACCCCATGCCGGGTCTGGCACGCCGGAGGCGTCGACACGGAAGAGCTTCACCGAGTTGAAGGCGTTCGCGGCGATCGCAACGGCGCCGTCGGGCATCAGCTCGATACGCGGACCAAGGGCCTGCGCGAGCGTGACGAAGCCGCTGCCGTTCGGTCCGAATGACGGGTCGAGCGCACCTTCGGGCGTGAACCGCGCGACGAGGAGGGCGCCGGCCGAGCGCGCCGAGCCTGCAACGACGAAGCGTCCGTCCGGCTGGACCGCGACGGCGTTCGCGGCGCAGTCTCCGTCCGGCGCGATCTCGAAGTAGCCTTCACCGTCGCCGAAGAAGAGGTCGAGCTCCCCCGATTTGCCGGTGATACGTCCGAGTGCCTCGTGCGTGACGGATCCTGCCGTGGCGATGACGCGGAAGCGTTGCTGCGGCGCGTTCGCTGCGGCCTGCACGGAGATGGTGGCCTCACCGGTCGCGAGCGAGACGGAAGACGCCCCGAGCGTCACGGCGCTCGCGGGCACGCCGGCGTCCGGCAACGGTTCGACGGCGAGCGTGAGTGAAATGCTGGCAAGCTCCGACGAACCTCGCACGCGGAGTGTCGCCGTTTCGCCGGGCGCTAGATCGAACGTCGCGGGCTCGAACGAGAAGTCGTACGCGCTGGGCGCGTCCTGGCTTCCGTTGGCTGCGTCGCTGCCGCCGTCGTTCGCGGCGTCACTTGCGCCTTGGAACGTCGGGTCGTCGCCCACGCACGCGTTGGTCCACGCGATCAACGCAAGCATGCCGCTCGATACCGCGATGACGGAGCGGTAGTGATGCCTTCCGTTTGCCGAAGCCATGCGTTGACCCTACTCTCTTTTCGGCTCCGCGAGCGGCGCCATCCGTTCCCGGTCCTCGCCCCCGGGACCGACGCTGCGCTTCGGAGGTCGCGCCGCCGATCTCGCGCGAGTCACGTCAGCCGGCGTCGCCCGGCGCATCCTGACGGGGGCGGAGATGCCCTCGGGGCGGCACTCGCTCTCGCTCGACGCTGCATTGGACCCGCTCTGGCATTCGCCGGCAGAGACGCAGCTCCGGATGGCGCTCACGACGACTTCGAGCTCGTACACGCGGCGTGCGGCGAGACGCGTCTTCCTCACGCCGATCTCCGTGACGGAGTGCGCGAGGCGATTGAGGTTGGGGACCGAGAGCCGATCGAAGTCGGCAATCCGCACGTGACGTGGGCCACCGCCGAGCACCAGGTTGTGGAGGATCGAGAACCCGACACTGAGACCGCCCACCGCGACGGCGCCGTCGCGGAAGCAACGTTGCTCGTCATCGGTGACGAGCTGGCGGTTACGTGAGGTGCGAAGTCGGAAGTAGGTCTCCGGATCGGGCAGGTGGACCGCGCAACGCCGCCACGGAAAGACGGCGACGACGGAGCTGGCCAACAGCTCCGCGCGGCGCTCCACGACGACGCGCTCGCGAGCGCGCACGGAGCCGCGATCCGGGTGCTCGATCGCGAAGAACTCATGGCCGAGCTCCTCTCGCAACCGATGTACCGCGAAGCTCAACCGCCATATTTCCGTACATCTCCAGAATTCGCGAGCAGAGGTCGCGAGAAGTTGCGCGCAGGTCCGCTGCGGCGCCGAGAACGATCGACACGACGTCGCGGTGCTCGTCTACCGGCCCGCGAGCGCCGAGGCCAGGACGTGGCCTCGCCGCGGCGAGGTCGAGCCGTGGCGCAAACTCGCTCGCCGGCTCGCCGCGCTTCGCGAGAGTCGGAGTGAGCAAGTCCCCTCGAAGTACGGCCGCTGGCGTTCAGCAATTTGCGAATTGCGAATGGCGCGCTATCGTCGTGAAGTTGCCGTGGACCTCCGCCTGAAGCCCCAGGATGTCGTCGTCGCGCTGAAGCTCGTGGCGCACGCGGGGGAGCCGTGGACGCAGCCCGAGCTCGCGAAGTCCCTCCACATGAGCGCGAGCGAGGTGAACCACGGGCTGAAGCGGCTCGAGGCCTGCCAGCTCTACAACCCGCGCGAGCGGCGAATCATCCGCAGGAGCTTGGAGGAGTTCCTCGTCTCGGGGCTTCGATACGTCTTTCCCGCCCAGCTCGGCGAGGCGGGCAAGGGCATCCCCACATCCATCAGCGGCTGCTCCGCCCTCTCTGCAAAGCTCCTCATCGGCGACGAAGACCATATCGTTTGGCCTGCGAAGGGTCGCGCTGCCCGCGTGCGCGGCCGCACCCTCGCGCCGCTCTATCGCACCGTACCCCAGGCCGCGGCCGATGACCCTGTGCTCCACGAGTACCTCGCGCTGACGGACGCCCTCCGCATCGGCCGCGCGCGTGAACGAGCCCTCGCGAAAGAAGAGCTATCCAAGAGGCTCGCCGCGTGACCACGCGTCGCGACAAAGCTCGCGCCGCCATCACCACCATCGCACGTGCGCTCGCGGGGCGTGGCTTGCCTGCCTGCGCGGAGGCTGAGACCGGGTCCCATTCCCCACCTTCCTCCCCACCGGCCGAAACGGCGCGTAACGCATGGAACTTGATGGCCTTGTCCCCGCCGAGGTCGCAACAAGGCCGAACGGGTTCTCCTCGATGCGCTGCACGAGCCGCGTTTCGTCCGTTCCGAGCAGCGAGGTCATCGTGCGGGAAGACCGATCAGCGCGCCCAGAGCTCGAGCTCGATCGCGTCGAACGGAACGGCCCGCACCTTCGCGTCGCCGGAGAACACCTCGAACACCCGGTAGCCGCGCTCGTCCTTCTCGAGGATCTCGAGCGTGCGCGCCTCCGGATCGACGAACCAGACGTGCGAGGGTTCGTGCGGCGGCGCACTTCCTCTTCCGCGCGGAGCCGAACGTCGTCGACGAGCTCCCGACCCTCCGCGCCGCTGCGGCTGCGCGAAGCGCGGTTGTCGCCCCTGAACGCGCGCCGGCACACGCTGGCACAGGGCGCGACCCGACGATCGGGCGATGGCCGCGTATCCCCCTGTTTTCTCGGGCCCGGTCGACGAGGGCACGGCTCGTGCTGCAGCGTCCGGCCATGACGACGCTTGCTCGCTCACCGCTCCTTGCCGCGATGCTCGCCACCGCCGCTGCCCTCTCCGCTTGCAGCTCCGACGATGACGCCTCGTCCGGGGCCGCAGCGTCGGTGAAGGAGGCGCGCTCCGCGCTGAAGCACGACACCGCGCCGAACGTCGCGTCGGCGGAGATCGCCGAGGTCACTCGCGGCGACGCCGCGTTCGGGCTCGACGTCTACAAGCAGCTCGTGACAGGCGGCTCGAAGGACACAAACCTCTTCTTCTCCGGGCACAGCGTCTCGCGCGCGTTCGCCATGCTGTGGGGCGGCGCACGCGGCACGACCGCCGCGGACATCGCCAAGACGTTCCACTTCACACTCCCCCCCGAGAAGGTGCATGCGGCGATGAACCGGGTCGCCCTCGACCTCGCGAGCCGCAGCGCGGACGGCGGAGCCGGCTCCGACGGGAAGGGCTTCCGCCTGGCGCTGAACAACTCGTTCTGGGGCGAGCAGACGACCAAGTGGGAGAGCCCGTACCTCGATCTGCTCGCCGTCAACTACGACGCCGGGATCAAGCTCGTCGACTTCGCCGGCGCGGCGGAGTCGGCTCGCACGAAGATCAATCTCTGGACCGAGGAGAAGACCGAGAAGCGCATCAAGGACCTGCTCCCGACGGGCAGCCTCGACCAGAGCACGCGCTTCGTCCTGGTGAACACCGTCTACTTCAACGCCGCCTGGGCCTCCGAGTTCGTGCCGACGACGTCGCCGTTCGCCTCCCCCGGCGGCTCGTCGAACGTCCCCGCGATCCAGCAGACGAGCGACGAATTCCGGCATGCCGCGACCGACGACGCCGAGGCCGTCGCCATCCCGTACGAGGGTCACAAGCTCGAGATGATCGTCGTCGTGCCGAAGGAGCTCGAGGCGTTCGAGGCGAAGCTCGACGGCGCGCTGTTCGAGTCGATCACCGGCGCGCTCGCGCCAGCGAACGTCGACCTGACCATGCCGAAGCTGAAGATCGAGGGCGAGACCATCAGCCTGAAAGAGCAGCTCTCCGCGCTCGGCCTCTCGAACATCTTCGGCGGCGGCGACTTCACCGGGATGAGCACCTCGACGCCGCTGACGATCGACGACGTGTACCACCAGGCCTTCGTGAAGATCGACGAGAAGGGCACCGAGGCCGCAGCGGCGACGGCGATCGTCGGACGCGAGACGTCGGCGCCGGTCGATCCTCCGAAGAAGGTGGTCGTCGACAAGCCCTACCTCTTCTTCATCCGCGACGTCCCCACCGGGGCGGTCCTCTTCACGGGCCGCGTCGTGGCGCCGTCGTTCTCGCAGTGAGCAGAAAGCTGGTCGTCCTCATGACGACTCCATCGTGACGACTCCATCGAGCCGGGCAGCGCTCGCGAAGACGCTCGGCTCGTGCGGCGGCGCACTTCCGCTTCCGCACGAGGCCGATCGTCATCGACGAGCTCCCTCCGCGCCGCTGCCGTCGGGTGCGCCCCCCCCGCACGAAGAAGCCCGCCGAGAGCACGGGGCCCTTCACGCCCACGCTCTGGGGATGGGCGTTCGCGGCCAGCTATGCGTATCCGGCAGGTATGGCGCACCGGAAGCTCGTCACGACGCCGCTGGTCGCGTCCGGTGACGACTTCAGGCGCGTCTCAGCCCCACTGAGCGGACGTCGCCTTCACCGCGTCGATCTCGTGATCGAGCTCCATCGCTGCTCGGGCAAGCTCCTCGCTCGATCCCGCGAGGTGGCGTCGGTACTCCACGTACGCCGCGTCGAGGACCTTGGTGGCCGCGCTCATGGCGTTCATGCACATGACGACCGGCGGAGATCCGAGGTACCGATCCGCTGCGAAGCGGTTCGCGCTGCCAAGGTGCTCGAGGAGCTTCGCAGCGCTGTTCTCGAGCGGCGCGGGAATCGCCTCTGGCCCGGGCCACCGAGCGACGCGGACCGTCGCGTCGAGCGACTCCACGAGTGAGGTGAGCACCTTGCGAAAGGCCGCCACACGCTGGTCATTCATTGAATTGTTCCGGGAGCGGCTGAGGTCCCGGAATGATGCCGGCGATGTCCGGATCGACGCCCGGCTCGGCCGTCGCGCGCGCGCTGGGCTGCGCGCGCCGTAGTCTCATTTTCTCCGCCTTGTCTCGCTGCTTATCGAGCCGAGCGCGTTCTTTTTGACGTTTCTGAAATGTCGTACTGGATGCCATTCGCGGGTCACCTCGTAGGGGGCCTGACGTGGATCGCGCATCGTGGCGGTTCGGGGACCACATTGCAAGCGCGAGCGCTCGAACATCTGGTGCTTGGCCGTTTGGCGTGTGCGCGTTGTACGCGCGAAAGACGTCGTACGACGTCAGGTTACTCACGACCCGCGCGCCGCCTTTGAACGCCGTGACTCGAGCGCGCGCTTCTTTGCCGCGCGTTCGACCTCGGCGCGACATCCGCGCTGGCACGCCGCCACGAGCTCGGTCGCGGCCGCCATCGCGTTCCACCAAAGCCCTTTGCCTGCCTGGTTCGCGACCTTCACGCACAAACGTCGGATCTCGTCCGGCGCGTTCATCCCTTCGGCGTCGAACGCGTTCACGATCGTGCTCATGTTGCGAGTCTGACGCCGGCATAAGCACGTCGGGGAGACCGTCGATGACGGTGCACCCCGATGCGCCGTCGCTGGCGCGTCCCGTCTCCGTCACAACGCTCGCACGTCGCGCGGTCCGGAACGTTCGCGATTTGGAGATTGTTGGAATCCATCAAGCCTCGGTGGTCGCTTTTCTGGAGTCCGAAACCGCGCGCGGAGGAATCGAGTCGAAATCGCGAAGAAGAGGAAACACGCGTACATGGAGAGCGTAGTACGCGCGTCGAATCGCGCTCGCTGGCGCCGGTCGATGTCGCAGGTCGCTACTCGGGGTCAGGTTCAGGTCAGGTCACGTCTTGGTCACGACGACGCTCGGCCGCGAAGGAATGCTTGCGGGATCCGCGTCGACGCGTAGAGTCGACGGCTCACGACACTTTTCGTCGCTCACGACGCTCTCTCGTTATCCGGGATCGCGACACGCGCTGCGAAGCTTCGTCTGATCCCACCCGGAACCGGCTGCGCTCACGTCGAGCGCGCCGCGGGCAAAACCGAGAAACAAGAGAGAGCAACACATGAACAATCGTCTTTACGTCGGCAATCTTTCGTACGACGTCACCACGGACGGGCTCCGCAGCCAGTTCGCCGAATGCGGTGAGGTCAGCGACCTTCACGTCATGATGGATCGTGAGACTGGGCGCGCCCGAGGCTTCGCGTTCGTCACGATGAAGAACGAGGCGGACGCGTCCAACGCCATCTCGCAGCTCAACGGCGCCATGTACGAAGGGCGCCCGATGCGCGTGAACGTCGCCGAGGAGCGTCCGCGTGGCGGTGGCGGCGGCGGCGGGGGAAACCGCGGCGGCCATCGCGGTTGGTGATACGCGCTCGTCCGCGGGCGCCGAACCGTCACTGACGGACTACGGTACCGTTCGCGCGCGCGACCCGCGATGGGTTCGCGCGCGCGACTGTTTTGTGACGCGCGTTGCTCGATGCGCGCTCTGGTCGCGCGACGCGTAGGCGAGTTGAACGCGGTTGGCGAGAGGCGAGGCGCATCGGGAACGGGGCCGAGGGCCTGGCGGCAGGAGGCCGGTGACGACCGCGCTCTTCGCGCTTCCCGATGGCATCGACGTGCGCCCACCGTCGACGTGGACGGCGTCCTCGATCTCGCCTCGACCGCGGACGACTACGCGTTCGCGAACGTCTTCGCGCGCCGGGGTCCCACTGGGCCGAAACGGCGCGTACCGCAGGCGCGAACGAGTGGGTTCAGCGCGCCCAGAGCGCACCGAGCTCGAGCTCGATCGCGTCAAACGGAACGGCCCGCACCTTCGCGTCGCCGGAGAACACCTCGAACACGCGGTAGCCGCGCTCGTCCTTCTCGAGGATCTCGAGCGTGCGCGCCTCCGGATCGACGAACCAGACGTGCGAGACGTCGTTGGCGTGCCAGACCTTGGGCTTGTCCCCGCGGTCGAGCGACGCCGTGCTGGGCGAGAGGACCTCGCACACCCAGTCGGGGGCGAGCTCGAAATAGGCCTTGTCGACCGGCATCTCCGGCATGCGCTCGCGCCGCCACCCGGCGAGATCGGGTACGACGACGTCGCGGCCCAGGTGAATCTCCGGCTCGTCGAGGATGAGCCAACCGCCGGGGCCGCCGCGGCCCCGCTTGAATGGAGGCCCGAGCTCCTCGCCGAGCGTCGACGCAGCTTGCGCGTGCTTGGGCGCGCGGCGCGGGTGCGCGTGAAGGACGCCGAACAACGATCTGCCCGGTCACGTGCGGCGGGAGCGCGAGGATGTCCTGATAGGTGGCGTCCTGCTTGGCTGCCTCGGCCATGCGTCCAAGTGTACTCCCAGGGTGGCTCGCTCGCGACCGGGTCGCCACAAACCGATCTCGCGTACGCGACGTCGTCGAAGCCGAACGCCTCGCATCGGGGCGAACGAAGCCACGGCCCGTCGCAATCCAACGGCCGGCGGGTAGGCCACACCTGTGCGGTAAGAGAAAGCGCGACGCTTGCCAGCGCGCTGAGGTGGATGTGCCCGCGCACTTGCTGCTCGCTTCGGCCAAGACGCGGCGGTAGCCTCCGGCAACGTCGCTCGCAGCATTGCGACGACGAACAACGAACCGGGGGGAAACGCGCGCGGGCGGGGCGTGCGCCAGCACAGCACCATGTCCGCGCGTCGCTTCTGCCTCGAGGAGGGGGATCTCCCATGGCAAAGAAGAACGAGCAGGACGCGGCGACGGGAAAGGCAAGCTTCGACCGCGTGCGGTCGACCCTGAGCGCGCTCCCGGCGAACGCGATCGCGCAACCGAACATGGACCTGCAGAGCGCGGCGATGGCGGCGCTGGTGCTGGTCGATCGCGCCAGGCACGGCGAGCGCCCGGCGCGCTTCGCGCTGCTGCCGGCGGCGCTCTTCGCCGCGAGCACCGTCGACGATCTCGAGCACATGGCGAACGCGGCGCTCCACGTCGACGTCGAGGCGCTCCGTGAGGGCGCGGCGAACACCAACGTGAAGGTCGACGTCGCGTTCGTGCAGCAGGCGACCGAGCTGCGCGAGCGCATGCTCAAGACGGCGGAGTACAACCTCGGGCACAAGGAGACGGTCGCCCGCGAGCTCGCCGACATCCGGACCGGGACCGGGTACCTCGATCTCGCGAACGACTGCGCGCGCCTTGCGGCGCTGTACGCGGCACACAAGAGCGACCTCGCGATCGACAAGCGCTTCTACGACGCCGCCGACGCGGATCTGGCGACCTCGCTCGCCGGCGCGATCCGCGGTGACTACCGCGCCGCAGCGACCCGCTCGGGCCAATACGCCGAGCTAAGGCCGCGCGTCCTCTCCGAGCTCCTTCGCCTCTACAACGAGGTCCGTGCGGCGGCGCACTTCCTCTTCCGCGCGGAGCCGAACGTCATCGACGAGTTCCCGGCCCTCCGCGCCGCTGCGGTCGGAAGCTCCACGCGCCGCGCGAAGAAGCCAGCCGACGCGCCGGAGGCGAACGGCGGCACCGCCACCCCGATCGACAGCCCCGTCTGACGGCGTCGCGAGCATCTCGAGATGCCCGGAGCACGGGGGCGGGGGCCTTTCCGGCATCTCGAGATGCGGGGTGCGCGCGGGGTTCGACCACTTGGAGCATCTCGAGATGCGGGGCGCGCGTGGATTCGATGATTTGGAGCATCTCGATATGCCGCTCGAGATAGCACTCCGCCCCCTTGGAGCTTCGCGCTGACTCGGTCGTGCCGCAACGTGCGAGCCAGTGCTACGCAGGCGCCGAGCTCGCGCGGCGCTGATACCTCGTCCGCGAGGTTGGCCGGGCGACGAGGATGCAGAGGGCCAGACGGTACGGAACGCTAGCCTGCGCCCTCTCCCGTCACCTTGCCTCCGCTGTGGCACTCGGAGACACTACGGCAATGACGGTTGCCTTTGGGCCTGGCCGATGCCTCTACATGATCCTGCTGCCAGGGACGCGCGAGCGTGGAAACGGCATCGATGAGGAGACGGCGTTCGCCCACCTGGACCGAAATCTCGTCAACGCGCAGGAACCACTCCGCGTCATCGCGTCACTTCCGATTGAGATCGAGCAACTCTTCGAGCCCGACCTAGGGCTCAAGGTGCCGCCGTCGCTCGTACCGCATCATGCCGTCATCTTCGCGTTCGAGGACAGCCCGGACAGCGCCGAGATGCTGGAACGCTTTCCTTTCGCAGCACTGTTCGACTTCCGCAACGGCGTGGGTTTGCCTCCCCAGCGTCCCGGACACGTACATGTCTCCGTTGGAGATAAGGACGCTGCTGCCTTCATTCTCGAGCGGTGGGCGCAGGAATCTCGCGCTGCGATCGATCGCGTTCGACCGTTCTGGCCTCCCGGTCTCCTGACAAGAATCGACGCTCACGTGAACGAGTTTGAGAATGGCCAGCTTCCGCCGGAGAAGGCCCCGATGCTCCCGCTGGATCAGCAGCTATGTCTGCATCCGAACGGCCACCTCCGAAATCTCTCCGCCGGACAATGGGGAAGCCGAGTTCGCGTAGGGGGCGGCGAGTTCGTCCCGCCCAGTGACACGAACGCCATCCGGGCGCGGCAAATCATGCTCGCCGACGAAGTCCTCTCCCTCGCACGCCCACGAGTTGGAAAGCCGACCGCGAACCTCGTCGTGCCCGCCGTCAATCCGTCCTACACGAAGGGCATGGCCGCGGCCCTAGCCGCGGGCGGCTTGCCGAGAGAGTTCGTCTCATTGATCGTCCAGGCAGAGGGCTACCACTACCCCTTCGAGCCGGCGCCGGGCCTACGCGGCGAACAGCTCCAGGGCCTTGCCGCTCTCCTGAGCGAACGTCAGCAGGAGCTGAACGTGGTCGATGCCGTAGCGACGCTGATGGCGGCGCATCGCGGCGACGTCGTGTTCCGCACGCCCCATGTCCCCGGTCGATCGTTCGACGACATGCACGACCTTGCTGCGATGAACTGGGACCACGGAAAGATCCCGAAGACCGTCGAGCGCTGGACGCGCTACGGCGCTTCCCTTGCCCGCCAGCTCGGTGAACCGCTACTGGAGTGGCTCATTTCGAATGCCGGTGCCGTACGTGCTTTCTCCGACCTTCCCGTTGAATGGGCGATGGTGAAGGGGGCGCCGCTTCACTTTCACATCCCAGTGCACCGTATCCCGCTAGCCCCTGGAAATACCCCGGTCCGAGCACTCGCCGACCTCCGACCCCCGGTTGTATGGAGCACCGCTTCGGACGTACGCGTCCTCATCGCGCTCGCACATAAGGCCGAGGACCCCATCATGGCTGTGTGGACTCCCGTCGAGCAGATGGCTCGCGAACTCGGGTTCCCGGTGGTCGTGGTCACGGTTCACGACGAACAACAACTCGTCGACGCGGTGAATACTCACAAACCACGGCTCCTTCTTCTGAGCTCCCATGGCAACGTCGACAAGACCGGCGCCCACCTCGCGCTCCCAGGCGGAAATTCTAGCGTCCGCCTCAAGCTGTCTCACGCCCCAGATGCTGCACTCGTAAGCGCTTGCCGCTCAGATCCCGTCACGCGTACCTACGGCAGCCCTGCTTCGAACCTGTTCTTTGCCGGGACGCGCGCCATTCTGGCTTCATACCTCATTCTGACGGAACCTCACGCGGCAACCGTCGCAGTCCGATTGTTGGCAAACCTCAGTGCGGCGCTTTCGGGGGAGCTCAATACTTCCACCTGGCGCGATCTCGTGTGGTGGACGCTAAGGTCATCCCGACCTGTCGATGTACTCAGCGCTGCGGAGCGCTATGCGAGGAGTCAACGGACTGCACCGGGCAACGTCATGGAGCTCTTCGTACGGTTCACTCACGAGCACCGGAGCAATCCTGAGCTGCTGGATTGGACGCGCACGCCGGAGAGGCTGCTTGAGATGGCGCGAGGAACCCCCTTCGCGAATGCGGTGACGTCGGTTGTGGCGCGCTGCCTGTTTCGCCCCGAGTCGATGTTCTACACGCAGCTCGGGGAACCGGAACGCATTCTGCTTGGACCGAGATGGGACCGGCTGATCGTCAGGAGCGGCCCGTCATCTGCCGACGGTGACTTGGAGCGAGAGCGAGACTCAGAGGCCGCTGTGGCGTAGCAAGGTTGTGCAGTCGTTTCGGTTCGGGTCGAGGTGTCTCTTCGGATGAAGAGCATCTGCGAAATGCGATCGTCTTCGCTCTCACGCAGGGCGTTTGGGCAGCGGCCTCGAATCCCCGAAACACGAGGCAGCTCGCTCCGCAGGCTCGACGCTCACCGCGTGGAGTTGGTGGCGCGCGTTCACGCGCGCCACTCGTGCTCCTGATCGACGACCGTTGCGAGGAGATTCCCGAGCCGCTGGGGCTCCAAGTCCGAGTTCGGGCCGTTGACGGTGCGGAGGAAGTTGCAGCGAACGACTCGGATGGCTTCCCCGTTCGCCGCCACGTGGACACCACGTTCGACGGGACACGAATGCTCGCTCTGGTCGGGTCGCACCGTCTCCCCACACGACGTCCACGCGATGTCCGAAAGCATGCAGCGATTGGGCTTGTCTTCGACTTCGGCGCGCGCGGCTCTCTCGGCGGCGATCCCCTCGCGCGCCATCGTGAGCTGCTCGATGAAGAAGGCCTCGATCCCGAGATGGCGCGCGTCATCTTCGTAGAGCCACTCGACGAGCTCCATTCGACCGTCGGCCTGACGCGTTCGGCGGTCGAAGAAGAGCATGCCGGCATTGTTCTCCGAGCGACCGATCACGAGCGCGGCCTTGGCCACCTCTACGTCGGTATCGCAGTCTTCGAACGTCGAGGTCGCGTCCTCTTGCGCCTCGGCGAGCGCGTCGGTGCCGAGGAGCTCCCAGCCGGGCCTGACGCCGCGCCAGCCGTTCGCGTGGGCGAGGAAAGCGACGTAGTCCGGCGGCAGTTCGAGCTCCCTCGCCAAGGGCGCGAGAGCATCGGGATCGGCGGGCGGATTCGGCTTCTCGACGAAGTCGTATTCCCGAAGCGCCTCGTGCTCACGAATCGCGCCATGGAGCGCATCGACGATCCCCGCGGCACCAGGATTGTCCGCGCGCACATCGCAAAGCAGAGCCCAACGCTCTTCATTGAGCTCGTAGAAGCGAGCAAGGTCGAGCATCGCGTCCTCCTCGGGCAACGACGGCCCCTGTCGCGTCGGCTGTGCGCTCATGATCTCGGCGATTGCCTGCTTCAAGAGCTCCTCCGACAGTTGCAGCGGCGCAGCGGCGGCGCGGGCGGGAGGCTCTGGCGGCCTCTGCACATACTCTTGGAGTCCCTCGGCACCGCCGAGCCCATAGGCTCGCAGTTGGTCGACGAGCGGCTCGACCGCAGACATGACCGCATCGCGCGTCGGTCCGTCGAGCGCATCGAAGAATTCGAGGAGGGTGGCCTCCTCACCCGTCGTCAGGAGCGAAGCGTACGGCATGAGATCGTGAAAGACCTCGGGGATGACCTCGGGATGGAGCGGTTGTCCGCTGTCGTCGAAGAGCCTTCTTCGGATCGCGCGCACGCGATCCCAGGTGGGGCCCTGCAGCTCGTCGGCGAACAGCGTTGTCGGCATCGCCCGCGACTCTCGCACGAAAGTGCCCCCACCGCGGAGCTCGGGTCCGCCACCACCTTCGATTCCCGCCGACATCGGGAGCCCGCGAGTTGCCACTCCACACAATCAGCACAATCAGCGCCACGAGGCGGAGACGCCCTGAACAGCGGGAGCAGCACAGAACGTCAACTCGGAAAGTCCGCATGGCGAGCTCGGCCCACGGCCACCTTCGCCGCCGCAACGGCGCAGAGGTGACTATGCGCACCCCGCGCAATGAGGGGTGCACACGCTGGGCATTGCGCAGCGGCCCGCGTCCCGAAGGCCAGCAAACATCCGGCAAAGGACACCGGCACATGCGTTGCCATTCGTACAGCCGACCCGATGAAATGGACGACCAACACGTTTGCCGGCGGTCATCTGTCGACCGTCATGGCCCAGACGATGCTGACCGGCAGAGCCCGGGAGCGATTCCTCGCGCGGGACGGAGAGCCGGGCGCGCGGGACGGTGAGGACGCGACCTTCTCGCCCCGCTTCGAGGTCAAGTGCCCCGTCGTCTAGCAGCGCTCGGGCGCGATCGATTCGGCGCCTTCTTCACCGGCGTCGAGGCCTCGTCGCTGACCTCGGTCGGCTCCGCCAGCGCGATCCGCCGCGCGATCTCGGCAGCGGCGCGCACCATCGGCGCGAGGACGTCGGCCGGGCTCGCATCGCTCGCCCACGCGGCAGGCGTCCCGAGCTGGCGCAGCACCGCGCCATGCGTGGCGGGCTCGTCGAACGTGAAGTGCAACGCAGGCAGAGCCTCGCGCGGGCGGTCGTAGTCCGCCGCCGCGAGCTTGCGGAGCTTCACCGTCGGAACCTCCGGCGCGGCGGCCGCGGCGGCCTTCGCCTTGCTCCCCTTCTTTGGCGCAGCCTCACTTGCTCCACCGCGAGCAGCGCGCAGAGCATCGAGCACTTGCTCCTTGGTCTTGCCGCGCAGCTCGAAGAGCAGGAACGGATCGCGGTCGAGGGCTTCGCCGAGCACGTAGTGGGTCGCCGCGACGTGCTTGCACGGGTCGCCCCAGTCGGGGCACGAGCAGCACGTCTCGAGGTCGGCGCGCTGCTTCGGGAAGAGGCTCACGCCCGCCTCGACGAAGGCCTCGTCGATCGCTTGAGGCATCTGCCCAGCGAGCAGCTCGGCCGAGAACTGCGCCTTGCTCGCCATCGCCGCGATCGCCTTCTTCCACGCAGGCTCACCGAGCTGCGTGAGCGTGATGCTGATCTTGTACGGCAAGGACCGAGAGCCCGTGACCTTGGCCGTGACGGCTCCGCCCTTCACGACGAGCTCGTGCGTCCGGCCGGCGCGCGCGTAGGTCCGGCCGCGCGCGAGACGACCGGAGTCCCCGCGCAGCACGTTCTCGAGCGCCTCGATCCAGCGCTGGCCCCACCAGGTGGCTCCAGCCTTCTTCATCCGAATGCCGCGCTCGGGCGGTGGCTTCTTCTTCGGCGCGGGCATGTACCAGCCGTAGCGGCTCCACCGACTCATCGGCGCACCTCGGTCCGAGCCTTGGCAGCTCGCCGTTTGCGTGGCCTCGATGCCTCCACGACACCGGCGTCGTAATCATCGGAGGCCGTGACCGCCCCCTCCGAGAGCGCGAACAGCTCGCGCAGCTCGCGGCCATCGAGCTCGGTGATCCACTGCTCGCCCGCGCCGACGATCTTCGAGGCCAGCTCGCGCTTCTGCTCGAGCAGCCGATCGGTCTTCTCCTCCACCGTGCCCGCGCACAGCAGTTTATGGACCTGCACCGCGCGCTTCTGTCCGATGCGATAGGCGCGGTCGGTGGCTTGGTCCTCGACGGCCGGGTTCCACCAGCGGTCGTAGTGGAACACGTGGCTCGCCGCCGTGAGGTTGAGGCCGGTGCCGCCCGCCTTCACCGACAAGACGAAGACGCGCGGCCCACGCGGCTCTTCCTGGAAGCGGCGCACCATCTCGTCGCGCGTCTTCTTCGGCGTCCCGCCGTGCAGGAAGATCACCTCGACGCCGAGGGCCGCGGCGAAGTGTAGGGCGAGCTTGTCTCCCATCTCGCGGAACTGCGTGAATACCAGCGCCTTGTCTCCAGCGGCCAGCGCCTCTTCGAGCATCTCGGTCGTGCGCGCGAGCTTGCCTGAGCGCCTCGGCAAGGGGCCGCTCTCGCCGAGGTACTGCGCCGGGTGGTTGCAGATTTGCTTGGTGAACGAGAGCAGCGCCAGCACACGCCCGCGCCGCTCGATCCCGTCGGCCGCTTGGATGCGCCGCAGCTCCTGGTCGACGACGGCCTTGTAGAGCGTTGCCTGCTCGCGCGTCAGCGTGCAGACCACCTTCATCTCGTTCTTCGGCGGCAGGTCCTGGATGATGGTCGGGTCACTCTTGAGGCGGCGGAGGATGAACGGGCTGACGATGCGCTTGAGCCGTTCGGCGGCCTGCTCGTTGCCATAGCGCTCGATCGGCAGCGCATAGGAGCGGCGAAAGGTTTCGAGCGGACCAAGCAGCCCGGGGTTGGCAAACTCCAGGATCGACCACAGCTCCGCGAGGCGGTTCTCGACGGGCGTACCGGTGAGCGCGAAGCGATGGCTCCCGCGCAGACCGCGCGCGGCGCGCGCCGTGGCCGAAGAAGCGTTCTTGATGTTTTGTGCCTCGTCGAGCGCGACGACGGACCAGTCCACGCCCGCGAGCAGCTCGGCGTCGCGACGGAGCACGCCGTACGTCGTCACGACGAGCGTGCCCGGCTTCTTCGGGAAGTCCTTCACCGACCGTGCGCGCCCTTCGCCGTAGTGCCGCACGATGTTCAGCGACGGCGCGAAGCGAAGGGCCTCGCGCTCCCAGTTGCCGACCACCGAGGTCGGTGCGACGAGCAGCGCGGGCCGTCCATCGCGCGGGCTTTCATCGAGGCGCCGCAGGAGGAACGCGAGGAGCTGCATCGTCTTGCCGAGGCCCATGTCATCGGCGAGGCACGCCCCGAGGCCGAGCGAGCCCATCGTGACGAGCCAATTCAGGCCGCGCTCCTGATACGGGCGCAGCGTCGCCTGGAGCGAGGTTGGCGCGCGGAGCTCCTTGCTGCCGCCGCTCTTCAGGCGCGCCACCAGATCGGCGACGACCCCCGACGCAGTGACCGCGACCGACAGCTCGCCTTGCCGCGCCTCGCCCGCGAGCACGGCCTGGATCGCCTCGCGCGTGCTCATCCTCGACGAGCCGCCCGCGAGGCGCCTCTGGATGTCGCCGAGCTCGCGCGGATCGACCGCCACCCACGCGCCACGGAATTGCACGATCGGCGCCTTCTGCTTGGCGAGCGCGGTCAGCTCCTTCGCGGTGAGCGGCTCATCGCCGATGACTGCCTCCCAGTCGACCTGGAGCAGCTCGTCGAGGCCGAGCCCGGCCGCGCCCGCGACGACGCCTGCCACCTTCTTGCCGTTGCCGCCGACGCGCATTCTGAGCCGCAGTCGGCGCTGGCCTGCGGCGGTCAGCTCGCCGGGTACGATGACGCCGAAGCCGGCGTCGGCGAGCGTCGCTGCGCCCTCGCCGAGGAACGTCCACGCCGCCTTTGGGTCGAGCGCGATCGACTGGGGTCGTGCGTCGGCGAGCGAACCTGCGAGCGGTGGGTAAAGCCGCGCCGCACGCCCGAGCGCCTCGAGCAGCGACTCTTGGGGATCGCGGAACGCGCGCCCGAGCTTCTCGAGGCTGCGCCCCTTCGTCTTCCATACCTCGGAGGCGGGGACGAGGAGACTCGGGTCGTCGGGCGACTGCAGCAGGAACCGCAGCGTGAACGGCTCGCGGTCGCCTGATGGCAGCTCTAGCCGGAAGCACGCACGTAAGCGATCGCGCGCGCCGAGCGCGGGCTCGCTCCAGCGGGTAAGATCATCGACGACGGAACGTTCGGCGAAGCCGTCGGTCTCGAAGCTCCGCTGCGATGTGCCGAGCGCCGTACGCCACCGCTCGTCCCACGAGGCGTTGCCCCTCGATGAAGCTCTCGCCTTCGTCGCGGGCAGGCCTGGCCCGCCCTGGGCGGCGCGCACGAGCGCGTCGACGAGCGCATCGAGATAGGCCCGTAGAAGCGCGTCGGGCGCCCACACCGCGTCGGTACCAGCAGGCACCGCATGTGCAGCGGGCGGCATGCTCTTGGCGATGGCGGTGACCTTCGCGGCGTCGTCACCAGCCGCGAGCGCCGCTGCCCAGCGGGCTTCGATGCGACCGGCTCGGCGCGTGATGGTGGGGACGACGCGCTCGCGTGCGACGAGGTCCATCGCGAGCTTGCTCGCGACCACCCACGTTGCGAAGGAGCCCGGCAGCGCCTCGACCTCAGCGGCCGGGACCACCGCGAGCTTTGCCATCGTCGCGAACAGCGAGAGCTTCGTCCCGCCCACTTCGCGAACGCCGTCCGCCGTCGCCAGCGACGTCGACCACGGCTGGCCCTCGACGGCGAGCGCGGGAAAAACGCGCGGCGCTGGCTCATCGCCCCAAAGGAAGAGAGCCTCCACGTCGGGCAGGAACACGAGGGGCATCAGCTTCCGTACATGCCACGCGAGGTCATCGCGCGGGAAGGCCGATCTTCTCGTGTTCCCATTCACACCGACGTCGACGTGCCGGTCTCCGAGCTCGCCGTCGGCTTCCGCTCACGCGCACTCTACCGCGAGCGCTTCGTCTGCCTCGTGTGCAGGGGGAATCCGCTGGTCGAGGTGACGCATCGACCTCGCCACGTGGACGTCGATGCACCACGTCTTCATCGCCCCGCGCGGCACGCCCGTCGGGTGTCGTCGAAGCGACGCTGGCGCAGCTCGGAGGGCGCCGTCGCGTGGCGCTGGCGGCACCGCACTTTCTCCTCACGTCCCACGTGGTCGCCCGTCCGACTCGACCGTCGCCGTCGGCGCATTCCTACTCCGGTTGGGCTGAAGCAGCCTCTCCCGTAGCGGCAGCGACGTCAGCCGCGACACGTCAGGGTTCAGCGGGCTAAGCTTGATGACCGATGGCGGAGGAAACGAAGGCTGGAAACGGTGGCGCCGCGATGCCGCGCATGCGGACGTCCGCGCGCGCCGAGTCGATCACCGTGGAGCGGCTGATGGAGCTCGTGTCCGCGGGCCGCATCCGGATGCCCAAGTTCCAGCGGGAGTTCAAGTGGGGAGCTTCCGACCAGCGAGACCTCTTGGACAGCATCTACCGCGGCTACCCCGTCGGTACGCTTCTGCTGTGGAAGAACCCGCCCAGCGGCTCCGAAGCCACCCGTGGGCTGCGCGGAGCAGCACCGACACCGCACGGCGAGCTGTTCCTCGTCGTCGATGGTCAACAGCGGATCACGACGCTCTGGAACGCCCTCGGCCGCAAGCCCGAGCCGAAGGAAAGCGCGCTGGTCTTCGAGATGCAGTCCGAGACCTTCCGGAGCAGGCCGCTCACCCGCGACGAGCTGGAAGGACTGCCCCCGAGCGGCTGCTCGGAGGATCAGCTCCCAGCGGTCCCCGTGTACCTCCTGCTCGACGCGGCCTTGCTCTCCGAGTGGGTTCCGCAAGAGCTCTCTCGCGAGACGAGACGTCGATACTTCGAACTGGGCAAGCAGCTTCGCGAGTACCAGCTCGCCACCTACACCGTCGAGAACGCGGACATGGAGGTGCTTCGCCACGTGTTCGGCCGAGTGAACACCTCGGGAAAGCCGATGACGCGCGACGAGGTGTTCGACGCCATCGTCGGCTCCCGCGTCGTGGAGGGCGATGACGCTGGGCTCCAGCTGATCAATGCCTCCATCCAGGACGTCGGCTTCGGCGAGATCGATCGCTCGACGCTCCTCAACGCGCTCGAGGCCATCCGAGGGACGAAGCTCGGCGGGCTCGATCCGCGCCATCTCGCAGCGGAGCAAGCGGAGATCGAGCTCGATCGCGCGCGCAACGTGCTCGGTATCGTCGTCGGGTTCCTGCAATCGCGCGTGGGGGTGCCTCACTATCTCGTGTGCCCGTACGCGCTTCCCGTCGTCGTGCTCGCACGGTTCTTCGCGCTCTTCCCCCAGCCGCGCGAGCGAAACCTGATCTTGCTCAGGAGGTGGTTCTGGAGGGGCTCGATCGCGCAGCGCCTCGGCGGAGCGTCGAGCACGCTGCAACAGCACGTCGACGATATCCGCGAACGTGACGAGGACGGCTCGGTCCAACGCCTGCTGAAGCGCACGGGCAGCCCCGAGGGGGTCGTGGTGGATCCAAGGGTCACCGAGAAGTTCTCGGCGGCGACCGCCCGCGGGAAGGCCCAGCTATGCGCGCTCCTCGCTCAGTCGCCACGCAATCTCGTCACGGGCAAGGTCCTCGAGATCACCGAGCTGTTTGCAGGCGGTAGTGCGGACGTCCTCCGCCGCATCCTCCCCGGCAGCGACGCCCGAGGGAGCTCGCTCGCCGGCAAGCTGCTTCATCCGGCGGTCCCTTCCAACGTGAGGCGCCTCATTCTCGCGTGCGAGGACGAGGGCGCGCTGATGTCCCACGGCATCGATGCGACGGCCATGGCGGCCCTCCGCACTGATGACGCCAAGGGCTTCCTCGAAGCCCGCGCGGCGATCCTCGACCGCTGGATCCGAACGTTCTTCGACGGCCGCGCGGAGTGCGAGCGATCCGATGACCCGCCGCTGCCCTCGTTCGCGCGCCGAACCGCATGAGCGCTCGTGTCTTCCTCGACGAGACATTCGTCGGACAGCTCACGCCGAACGTCGCCACGCAGACGACGGAATTCGAATTCGACGCGAGCTATGCGGTCCAGGGGGCACGTCCCGTCCTGGGGCGCTGGTTCGAGGACCATGACATCTCTCCGCCACGTCGCTTCGACGGCTCGCCGCTCCCCAACTACTTCCGCAACCTGCTGCCCGAAGGCGCGCTGCGAAAGTTGATCGCGAGTCGACTCGGCGCCTCGTCGCTTCCCGAGTACTCGATGCTCCTCCGTCTCGGAGGGGATCTGCCCGGCGCCATTCGAGTACTCAGCGACGAGCTCGACGAGAGCCCATTGGACGAGCAGGAACGCGCGGCCCGTCCTCCCCACGATCCATTTCGCTTTGCGCTCACCGGCGTGCAACCAAAGCTCTCCCTCTACGAGGCGGCCGACAGGCTCAGCGTCCCCGTCGAGGGTGAGCAGGGATTCTGGATCGCCAAGTTCGGGACTCCCGCATATCGAGAGCTCGTGCAGAACGAGCACACGATGCTCCGTTGGGCGACGCGCTGCGGGCTGAACGTGCCGGAGCATCGGGTCATCCGCGCGCGGGACATCGAACGCCTACCGGAGCACTTCGATTCCGAACAGCCCGCGCTCCTCGTCCGCCGCTTCGATCGCGAGGACGGCGGACGTCGCATCCACCAGGAGGACTTCGCACAGGTCTTCGATATCGCACCGGACGACAAGTACGTCTCGGAGCACGTGGACCTCGACTGGGTGCACTACGGCTCGATCGGCGCGGTCGTCTTCCAGCTCTGCGGGTTCGATGATTTCGTCGAGTACATGAAGCGCCTCGCCTTCTTGGTGCTCTCCGGCAACGGCGACGCGCACGTGAAGAATTGGGCGCTGGTTTACCCGGATACGCTCCGTGCCCGGCTCGCGCCGGTGTACGACTTCGTCGCGACCGTCCCCTACAGGGATCGCCCGGAGTCCCCCGCGATGCGATGGGTCCAGCCCGATGCGCCGACCCTGGATCCCGGCAAACCGCTCGTCGATGTGACGCTCGACGACCTGCTTGCGGCCGCTTCGTATGCCGAAGGGGCGGATACCGCAGAAGTCATGGAGGAGCTGGAGCGCTTCATCGGAGTCGTGCGTGGCGAATGGTCCGCCGTCGAGCCCGACGCCCCGCCCTTCACCAAGAAAGTCGTGGCGGCGCACCTCACCTCCACGAAGCTGCACTGACCAGCCATCGAGGCCAGGGCCGACGCGTTCCTGAGCGGCGACGCCGGCCTCGCGAAGTGCCCCAACGTGAAGGTCGAGGTCATCGCGCCGAAGCGGGTTCGGGTTTGCGCGACTCTTGCCCACCGCGCCTCGTGGACATGGAAGACATCGGGACGCGACGTCGACCGCCGAGATTCGCTTGCGGGATCGGCGGCTCTCCCGGAGCCTGTGCATCACCGACAGCATGCCGAAGAAGCCCTCCACGAAGACCACGCAGCCGAAGGCGATCCCCCGCAAGGCGGCGACGCCCTCCGGCTCGCGCACGACGAAGGGCATCGTACCGGGGACCGGCGACGAGGGCCCCAGATGACTCGACGCCGCGATCCACACTCGTACACCCGAGTACTCCTGCCCGAGGCGGACCTCGCGGAGCTGGTCCTCGAGCTCGCCACCCCGCTGCTCGCCGATCTTGGCGCGAGCCCCCGGATCGAAGCGGCACGGCGGACGCTCGATCTCGTGATCACGTTCTGGAACGCGCACGTGTTGGCATCGAAGCTCTGGGAACGCCCGCGGCTGAAGGAGCTGAACGAGCTCAAGAAGCGGATGCGCGGACGAAACGCGTCCCGTGAGGACGCGATCACGTTCGACCTGCTCACGTCGCGCTGGCGCAAGCATGCCGCCGAACCGCGACTCGTCGAGAGCTGGGTCTATGAGCACGACGACTCCGGTACCCCGCGCCTCACGTGCACCATGTGCCTGCCGGAGGGCGTGAAGGAATGGCGGCCTCCGCCGATCGAGGCGCGAATCGCGATCGGGGGCAGGTTGCTCGACGAAGTACGGATCGCACTCGGCGTAAACCAGTTCCTGACCTTCCCCGTGAGCCGGCATCACGGAGAAATCGGTCCGGACGGTACGGCCACCATCTACGCGACGATGCCCACCGCTCTCCAGCTCTTTGCAGAGGGCGTGCTTCCCCGCCTTCGCTCGAACGACGCCGTCGAGGTCATGGTCAGCGGCCGCCAGCTCGGACCAATGGTTCTCGCCGAGATGCGTTGCAGCAGCAGCAGCCCCAACTTGAACGATCTCGCGGTCCTCGTATTCAAGCCCCGCGCGGACAGTCATGAGTGAGTACCAGTGCTACGAGTTCGCTGCGCTCGAGCGACCGCTGTCCGCCAAGGAGCTCGCCGAGCTGCGCGAGATCTCGACCCGAGCAGACATCTCGCCGACGCGCTTCTGGAATGAGTACCAGTGGGGTGACCTCAAGGCCGATCCCGCCAAGCTGCTCGAGCGCTACTTCGACGCCCACCTCTACTTCGCGAATTGGGGCACGCGCCGCCTCATGCTTCGCCTTCCGCGCGCACGCTTCGAGCCGAAGATGCTCGCGCCATACTTCCCGCGTTCCCATGCGGCGCGCCTCGTGACCGCAACGGGTCACCTCGTGCTCGATCTGTCCAGCGAGGAGGAGGACTTCGACTACGTTGAGAGTCCCGGCTCGCTCTCGACGCTCGGGCAACTCCGCGCCGAGCTGCTCCGCGGCGACTTGCGTCCTGCGTACCTCGCATGGCTGCTGGCCGTACAAAACGACGAGGTCGACGACGCGAGCCGCGAGCCTCCCGTGCCGGAGGGGCTCTCGCAGCTCACCGCGGCACAGGACGCGATGGTCGAGTTCCTTCGCATCGACATCGACCTGCTGGGTGCAGCCGCAACGGGGAGCAAGCCCGAGGCGGATGACGGCCCCCAACTTCGCCAGTGGGTGGCAGAGTTGCCCGCCAAGGAGACGACGGCCTGGTTGAACCGTGCGGTCGAGCAGCCGGATCTCGCGCTCGGCAACGAGCTGCTCCGGGCCTTCCGCGCCATGAGGCAAACCAAAGCGTCGCTGCCCATCCGCTCGGTGGCAGAGCTTCGCGCCCAGGCGGACGCTTTGCGCGCCGCGCGCGAGCAGGCGGCGGTAGCACGCGCGCGGAAGGCAAAGGCCGCCGCTGAAGCCGCGCGGCAGCGACACCTCTCGAAACTTGCGAACGACGTCGATGGAGCGTGGACTCGACTCGCCACGCTGGTGGCCGAGAGCCGCTACGACGAAGCGTTGCGCGTAGCGATCGAGCTACGCGATCTCGCGGCGCGGGACGGTGAGGATGCGAACTTCTCGACTCGCTTCGAGGCGTTCCGCAAGATCCACATGCGTCGACGCGGCTTCTTCGACCGCTGGAAACGGGCGGCTCGATCCACATGATGTGAACCACCATCGCGCGGGCTCTCATCAAGCCGCCGCAGGAGGAGCGCGAGGAGCTGCATCGTCTTGTCGAGGCCCATGTCATCGGCGAGGCCGCACTCCTGTCGAACGCTGAAGCATCGACCTGGAGCGCCGCCGCGACGGCGCAGAGGTGACGATGCGCGGCCCGCGCAAGGAGGGGTGCACACGCTGCGCATCGCGCAGCGCCCCACGTCCCGAAGGCCAGCAAACATCCGGCAAAGGACACCGGCACATGCGTTGCAAATCGCGCAGTCGACCCGATGAAATGGACGACCAACACGTTTGCCGGCGGTCATCTGTCGACCGTCATGTCCCAGACGATGCTGACCGGCAAAGCCCGGGAGCGATTCCTCGCGCGGGCCGGAGAGCCGGGCGCGCGGGACGACTCGACGCGGAAGGCGTTCGCGAAGATCTACGGCTGGTCCCCGCCGGCCGAGCTCGGCGAATGGCAAGCGGTCGCGAAGGCCTACGCCAAGAGCTTCGAGGAGATCTCCGACGTCTGGATGCTTCGTGACCCGATCTCGTATGCGCTCGGGCTCGAGAAGTCGTTCAAGCTCGACAAGCGGATCAACACCGGAGACTTCTGGATCACCGCGCTGACGGGGCTCGAGCTGTTCGGGTCGGACCCGTCCGGGGACAGCTGCTTCGTCAGTACGCTCACGACCGGCCGGGGCGACGGCGCCGAGGTCCACATCTTCAACCACGAGAACGGTGAGCTCGACGTAGGCCGCTTTGGCTCGATCGCCAACTTCATCGCTTCGTACTTCTCACCCCATTCGAGCGACGACGACGGCGACTCCGAGGAACATCCGTGGTCGGCGGCGGCCACGAAGTTCGACGACGCGTTCGAGAAGAGCCTGCCGAGGCAGCCGGCCTGGGCCTCCGCCGATCAGCTCTTCTCGCGCAGCCACTGGCTGATGGACCTGCCGACCGGCGAGAAAGGCTTCGAGCTGGCCCGCAAGGTCGCCAGCGCGCCGCCGTTCGCGGTCTGGCTGGAAGAGCGTCCGCGGCTCATCGAGCACCCGGTCCTGATCCACTACTGGACCATGGCCCACTACTTCCTCGGGAACGTCGAGGCGTGCCGCGAGGCGATCGCGATCGGCAAGAAGGCGCCCGGACGGCTCGCCTCCGCGCTGGCCGGCCTCGTCGAAGGCCTGCTCGACGAGCCAGAGGCGGCGCCGCTCGGAAAACTCTCGGCGAAGACGCTCGCGAAGCTGCGCGAGGCCGTGCGCAAGAACGCAGCGCCGGAGCTGCTCGATCCCGCCAGCGCCCCGGCGACCACGAAGACGAAGCGCACGGGCAAGGAAGCGGCGGCGAGCCCACGGCAGATCCAGGCGCGCCTCGCGGCGGGTGAAGATCCGTGGGCGCTGATCGCCGAGCTCCCGGAGGACGTCGCGGTGCATGACCTCGCGCTCCAGTCGATCGTCTCGTCGAAGACGGACGAGGAGCTCGCCGGACGGATCAAGCAGTACTTCAGAGAGCGCACCTGCGACGCCTACAACACCTGGCCGTACGATCCGACCGAGTATGACCGTCGGCTCAATCCGGTCATCGCGGCGGCGTTCCGCTCCGGGCTGCGCTACGACGCCGACCACCCGAAGGCGTATGCAGGGATCACGAAGACGCTCGCCATCGCCGACGACGACTTCGCGATGGCCGCCTTCGAACAGGCCATCGACGAGCTCGCGGTCGAGGACGCTCGCGTCGAATACGTGATCGAAGGACTGGCGAGCAGCGCTCACGCGCGTGCAGGAGCCCTCCTCGAGCGCGCCGCGCTCCGCTTCTTCGCGACGCTGGAAGAGGCCAAGGAGCGTAGCGCCAAGAAGGCGAAAGAGGGCCCGACGCTCGACAACATGTTCCGCGTCGATTCGCACTTCGCCGAGGCGCTCCGCGTCGCGCTCCGCCGCGACGACGACATCGCCGTGCGGCTCGCCGAGAAGACCCTGTCCTTCCATTCGAACCTGCAGCTCTTCGGGACGGCATTGGGGCTCGCGGTGCGCGTCCTGACCCGCCGCGAACGAGAGAGCGCTCTCGAGTGGGCACACGCCTATGCGGCGATGGTCATCGACCGCCGCTCCGGCTCCGAATGGATCGAGGACATCGCCCAGGCCAACGTGGCCGAATGCGCGATCGCGATCGCGAAGCTCGCCGAGCGCGATTACGCGATGGCCTTTCTGCAGGAGAGGTTCACGGCCGAGCGCGAACATCTCCAGGCCGATCTCGCGCTCCGCGGCGCGCTGCTCGCCGGGCTTCTGATCCTCGACCCGACCAATCACGAGTATCGCGGCTGGGTCGAGCGGCTGCTCGGCAACCGCACCGGCGCGTTCTCGGTCTTCAGCGTGCTCCGCGGGATCGAGGAGAGCCGCGCGGACATCCCCGCTTCCTGGGTGCTCCCGCACGTCTATGCGGATCGGACCTCGCTGTCACCGTCGCAGACGGGAGAGGGAGTCGTCCAGGCAGCAGCCCGGCGGGCGCTTGCGGTCCTCGGCGCACCGCCGCCGCCGCCGTTCGACGACAGCGACGAGTTCGCATCCCAGCTCCCGGACGACGGGCTGGCCGCGGCGATCGTTCGGCCTGAGCGCCACCGGCTCTCGAACGTCTTCGAGCGCATTCGCGTGAAGAACATCGTCCACCCCGACATCGTCTCGAACGGCGGCGCCGTCCTGCGCGACCTCTACGCATGGTCGGCCGACGATGGGGACCGAAGCGACAACCGTGCGCGGGTGGAGGGGCTGCGCGCCCTGCGCCTCCAGGGACCGGCCGCGGCTCCCGCGCTCGCGGCGTTGCTCGAGCTGCCGCACATGTCCCTGGAGGATCGCGGCTGGGCGCGGATCACCCTCCGCTACTGCGGGCAAGAGGCCGACGTCCGCCGCTGGCTGCAGTCCGCAACCAACGAAGAGGTGCTGGCCGAGTTGACGCGGCCCTCGCCGCGCTTCGTCGCCTTCCCCGACCTGCTCGCCGCGCACCTCGCCGCCCGCATCGGCGAACGGGCCAAGGAAGCGTGCCTCGCCGCCGTCGAGCGCAGGCTGGCCGACGTTCCGCGGACGTCCGACTATGCCGGCCCGGGAGATCCGGCGCTCATGCTCCTGCCCTTCGTCGCAGCACCCCTGGGAGCCGACGCCCGAGCGCGCCTCCGCTCGTGGGCGAAAGGCTTCGATTCGCACTACTCGCCCCGCGCGGTCCTCGAGCAGGCGGGCAAGTTCGAGCCTGAGCCGCTGTCCCACGATTGGAAGGGACCGCTCGTCGTCGAGGCCACCTGCGTCGGCGAGTCCGTCCGGTATCGCGTCGAGCTCCTCCTCGAGCGCGACAAGCTCGTGTGGAAGAGCTCTACGGATGGCTTCACGATGAACCATCTCATCGACGAATCCCATTCCGAGCGCGGCTCGCTCGACTTCGAGAGCGCCGACGCTGCGCGCGCCTTCGCCGACCTCGAGCTCCGCGCGCTCTCGCTCCGTGGCTTCCGCCGCCCCGCGCCCGCGCCCGCGAAGAAGACGAAGACCACGAAGCGACGTTGACGCCCCTCTCGACCGGGCGCTCAGAAGGCGATGCGCGGGTCCGTGATCGTCGCGGAGCCGCGATAGTGCTTTCGCAAGATGAGGAAACCGCCGCGTGCATCGAACGTGAAGCTCGAAGGCGCGCGGCCGAGCGGTGTCCGAAGATCGAAGCGCATCGTCACGTCGACGTGATCCACGAACGTCGGGTTCTTGCTCGGAGAGAACCCGATCGTGAGGACCTCGCCGGTTCCCTCGTCGACCCATGCCGATCCTTTGAGCGCATTCTCGGCGGCGACGAGTGGCTTGAAGGCCACCCGCACGTGCGACGTGTGCCGGAGATCCCGCTCCGCGAGCGTGAACGTGTAGCGAGGCTGCTCGGATGCGAGGAACGGCAGGTGGAGATCGCGCGCCTTCTCGCCCTTGCCAGCTTTCCTCTCGGCGCGGCGCTTCTCCGCCTTCTTGCGAGCCTCGGCGGTCTTGTCCGCGCCGTCCTCGAGGTAGCGTAGGACCTCGGTGAAGCGCTCGGCGGGCGTCGCGATGGAGCGAACGACCATCTCCTTCGTCCCGTCGACCTGGCCGCTTCGATCGAGCTCCTCCATCTTGCCGCTCAGGGTGAACGAGCCTCGTCGCTTCATCTCCTCGAACTGTTGCGCGTGCCGCGCGAGGCGTGAGAGCAACGGAGAGAGCGCGTCCGTCGTGGCAGGAGCGGCAGGTGCATCGCCGGCCCGGCCGACCTGCGGCGAGGCGACGAGAGCGAGCGCGACGACCGAAGCGAAGGCGAGACGTGAGGCGCGCATCGCCTGGAAGCTTGAGCCTCGGTCCAGTACCGAGCAAGCCGGGCGACTCGACGCCTGCAGACAATCGATGCGCCGCCCCTCGATCGCAGCGCCTCGCATCGGGGGCTCGCGCGATGCCAGCAACGCCCTCGCCTCCCCGAAGGTCTGACGCTGGCGTCGGGTGCGCTTACATCGGCCCCTTCGGCTGAGCTCCACTGCCTGAACGTCGATGCATTTTTCGGGATCGGATCGCGCCTGGAGATCGATTCCTCGATGTGACAGCCGCGGCGGCACTAGCCTCGACGACGGGACCGAGCATGGCCGAATCGTCGTCTTCGACCTTCCGTGACCGCGCCGAGGCGGTGAGCGGATCGGTCTGGCGATGTCTACGCCGGTTCGGCGTCCCCGCGTCCGATGTGGACGACTGCTTCCAGGCCATCCTCCTGCAGCTCCACGCGCGCTGGGATCGCCTCGGCCTCCTGCCCGTTCAGGAGCTCCGGAGCTATGCGTGCTGCATCGCCATCGGCGTCGCGCGCGATGCGGCCCGCGCACGCCGGCGCACGGAGCAGGTGTCGACGCCGCTCGCCGAGGAGCTGCCCGCCGAAGGCACGCCCGAGACAGTGGCCGAGAGACAGCAAGACCTTGCTCGCCTCGACACGATCCTCGCGACGCTCACCGACGAGCGACGCGAGGTGTTCGTCCTCTTCGAGCTCGAAGGCCTCACCGGCCCCGAGATCGCCGAGCACCTTGGGCTTCCTGCCGGGACAGTCGCCTCCCGGCTCCGTCGCGCACGCGACGACTTCGAGGCCGCGGTCTCGCGAATGCGCGCCGTCGATTCACGGAGAAACCGTTCATGAGCCAGTTCCCCAAGAGATGGATCGACGAGCTCGGCGAGGGCGACGCGCGACGTCTCCTCGAGAGCGCCCGCTCCGACGTGCCGCCCGCCAGGATGGTCGCTGCCGCGATCCTGACGGCCGACAAGAGCACGAGTGCTGCGGAGTCCGCGCCCGAGTCGACCGTTCGCATGTCCGGCCGGAGCCGTCGCGTGCGGAACACCGCGCTCGTCACCGGCGCGCTCGTCATCGGCGCTGCCGCGCTGATGGCAGTAACGCGCGAGGAGTCGCGGACGAGCACGAGCACGAACACGACGGAAGTGCCGCGCCGCGCACCGGCGAACACGAACGTGAACGTCGACGTCGACGAGCCGGCGACGACGCCACTGGCCGAAGGCACCTCGATCGCCGAGCTCCCCGACGCTCCCGTCGCGCCGCGGCCAGCCGCTCCCCCCGCCAAGAGCACCGAGCGGACCGCCGATCTCCTCCGTGAGGCGAACCTCCTTCGAGCGCGCGGGCAGTGGGCCGAGGCCGCGACGACGTACCGGAAGGTGATCGATCTCGGGCCCGACTCGGCCGAGGCCTATCCCGCCGACGTCGCGCTCGGCAACCTCGAGCTCCAGCAGAACCGCCCGCTCCCTGCCCTCGCCCGCTACGAGCATGCGCTCGCGAAACATCCCAGCGGCGCGCTGTCGGAGGAAGCTCGCTGGGGAAAGGCTCGTGCGCTTCGCGCCGCCGGCCGCACCGCCGAGGAGCGCGCCGCGCTCGAAGACTTCCGCAAGCACCATCCCGACAGCCCGCTCGCGTCCGTCGCCGCGCAACGTCTCGCCGAGATCGGAGACTCGAGATGAGCCTGCGCTCTTCCCTCTTCCAGCCATTGCGACGGTCGCCGCTCGCTGGGCTCTTGGCCGGCGGAAGTGTCCTCCTCGTCACGTGGGCGGCCGGCTGCTCGACGTACGACGACCGCATCGGGTACGTGGCGGCGCCGCCGGTGCAGCAGCCGCCGCTCTCACCGTCGACCGCCGACGCCTCGGTCGATGGCAGCGCCGACGCGGTGTACTGCGCGACCTCGGAGTGCCCGGCACCGTACGCGACGTGTGGCAACTCGCAGTATCGCTGCGACAAGAACCTCGACAGCGACAACTACAACTGCGGGGCGTGCGGAGTCGAATGTCCCGGCGCCAACGACACGACGGTCGAAAAAGTGCTCCACGCCGACTGGCGCTGCAGCTCCGGCGCCTGCGCGATGTCGTGCATGCAGGGGTTCAGCAACTGCAACGGCTCGCCCGGCGACGGCTGCGAGGTCAACACGCAATGCGACCCTGACAACTGCGGGGGCTGCGGGATCAAGTGTGGCGACGGCGTCGAGTGCATCCTCGGCACGTGCGGATGCAAGCCCGGTCTCACCCAGTGCCAGCCCTCGACGTGCACCAACTACGACATGCGCGCGTGCAGCGCGCTCGACGTCGACGACGAGAACTGCGGGGCTTGCGGTCACGCGTGCCCGACAGGTGACGACAACCCACCGCACACGTATCGAGGCTGCGCGAACAGCGAGTGTGATCACTACAAGTGCGAGCGGTCCTGGGAGGACTGCAACAACGACCTCCAGAAGGACGGGTGCGAGGTCGATGTCGACAACGACCCGAACAACTGCGGCGCGTGCGGCTTCAAGTGCGCCGCCGGCCAGAAATGCTCCGAAGGCCAGTGCCTCTGCGAGCCCGGCGCGCAGCTCTGCGAGTTCATGCAGGGCGACCCGCCCGCGCTGAAGTCGTACTGCTTCCACGTCGACGTCGATCCGAGGAACTGCGGCGCGTGCGGGCGCGCTTGCCCCATCCCGCCCGACGAGAACGCGACGCGTGCCTGCCGCGACGGCCGCTGCATGGTCGAGTGCAAACCCGGCCGCGCGGACTGCGACGCCGACACGAACAACGGCTGCGAGACGTCGACCGACTCCGACCCGAACAACTGCGGCGGCTGCGGGATCAAATGTGACATCGCCGCGGGCCAGCCCTGCATCCGCGGACAGTGCGCGCTCGCACCTTGCCCGGAGCGTCCGGTCCAATGAGTACCACCAAGCTCGCTCTCCTCCTCTCCTTGCCCGTGGCGCTCCTTGCCGGCGCCTCCTGCGCGGAGAGCTCCGAGAGCGCTCCGCCGGGGGACGACGCCGGCACCACGGACTCGAGCATCCCGCAGGCCGATACCGGAACGTCCGATGCGAGCCCGGACGCGGGGACGGATGAATGTGTCGGTGACTGGTGCTCGATCGCGCTCGAAGGCCTGAAGGACGTCGGGCTCAACGCCATCTGGGGCACTGGACCGGACAACGTCTGGGTCGTCGGCTCACGCGGGTTCGCCGCGCGGTTCGACGGGACCAAGTGGGAGGTCCGGCGCGCGAACACGCTGCTGGCTCTCTTCTCGGTCTGGGGCAGCGGCCCGAACGACGTCTGGGCCGGCAACAGCGGCGAGGCGATCTTTCACTGGGACGGCTCGAGCTGGAAGACGTCGAGCCTCGGCTTCGCGACCGACGATCCGCGCGCCGTCCTCCGCATCGCGGGCGCGGGCCCCGAGGACGTCTTCGCCCTCGTGGAGCCGAGCTGGAACTTCACCAGCTCGTGTCCGAGCGCGTGGGGCTTCGATGTCCAGGTCGCCTGTCCGAAGATCTACCGACGCTCGCGGATCGAGGGTGAGCTCGCGTGGCGGGAGGCTTCGAGCTCGTCCTACTCCTGCGAGAACGTCCTGATCGATCGGACGTTCTGCGTCGACCTGAACGGGCTGTGGGTCGATCCGAGCGGCCAGCCCTGGGCGGTCGGTCAGAGCGGCCGCGCCATCCGCCCGCGCGGACCGGCGGCGCCTCCTCTCGTCAGCGGCGGCCTCGACGAGACGCATGCGATCATCCCCCTCGAGGGGATCCACGGCACCTCGACGGACGACGTGTGGACCGTGGGCGGAGGCGGAACGATCCGGCGCTTCGCCGGCGGCAAATGGCAGGTCGTCCGCTCACCGACGACCGCCCATCTCCGTGCCGTGTGGGCTCGTTCGGCGAACGACGCTTGGGCGGTCGGCGACGAAGGTACGATCCTCCACTGGGACGGAGCGACATGGCAGCCGTCGCCATCTCCGCTCACCGAGCGTCCGCGTGCGCTCTACGGAGTGTGGGGCGACGCGAGCGGCAACACCTGGATCGCCGGCGAGCACGCGCTGCTCCGTCACCGGCCAGAGACGACGGGCCGGCCATGAAACGAGCTCTTCCCATCAGCGTCTTGTGCATGATCGCCGCCGCAGCGGCGTGCGCCGATTCGAACGACGATCCCCGCCCGCCGATCGACGACACCGACGGCAGCGTCACGCCCCCTTCCGAAGGCGGCCTCGGCCCGGAGACGAGCGTCGAGGCCGGCACCGACACAGGGACGGAGGCCGGGGTCCGATCGCGTTGCAACGAAGAGGGCTGGTGCCTCGTCCCGCTCCCGGATCCGCAGGCCCTCGGGGTCAAGAACTTCCGCGTCGTCGGCCTCGCGATGGACGCCCCCGGCAAGGTGTGGGCAGCGACGAACTCGTTCTCGCTCGGCGATGGGAACGACACGTCCCATCTCCTCCGCTACGAGAACGGAGCGTGGACGCCCGCGTACGGCGTCGGGCCGCTTCAACCCGGTCCCTTCGAGTACACCCTGAAGGCGCTCGCCGGTAACGGGACCGGCGCCTTCATGGCGGTCGGCGAGAGCTCCTCGTGGGCCGTGTGGCCGAAGCCGGCGATGGTGCTCCGGATCGAGGACGGCAAGATCATCGAAGAGCACCCCGAAGGGCTCGTCGGCCTCGCCGCGGTCACCTTCACGAACGAAACGGACGCGTACGCGCTCGACAACGACGGCAGGGTCTACAAGACGACGATCGGGGGCGCCGGTCCCCTCGTGTGGACCGAGCAAACGGTGCCGCATCCCGCAGGTCCAGGCGGATGGCCGCGGGGGCCGAAGGCGCTGTTCGCCTCGACCGACGGCAAGCTGATCCTCGGCGGCGAGGACGACTCGTCGTTCGAATTCCCGCGGCCCAAGTACCTCGATCGGCAGACGGACGACGGCTCGTGGGTGACGACGTTCTTGCCCCCCTCCTACTTCGATCTGATGGCCGGGGTCTCCGTCGCTCCCGACGCGGTCTGGCTCGCTGGCCCCCACTTCATCGGCGGAAAGCAGCTGCCGACGGAGGCGCCGTCCCCGGACGCGCCCGACGCGGATGCCGGGGAGCCCGTCTGGAGCACCGTCGCCGCCCCCTACCCCGAGTTCATCATGCGGTCCCTCTGGGCCCGGAACGCGAACGACATCTGGGCCGCGGGCTACGTCGGCCGCGTCTTCCACTTCGACGGCACGACGTGGAGCGACGCGAAGCCCGCGCTCCATGGGATGCCGATGACCATCGAGTGGCTCTCCGCCATCACGGGCTGGCCTGCCACCGGGGAGGTGTGGGCCGGCGGCGATAGCGTCGTCATGCACTACATCCCGAAGGGAACTCCATGAGGCTTCATCGAGTAGCTCTCGGCGCGCTGACCTCGATCGCCGCGATCCTGCCGGCGACTCTGTCCGCGTGCAGCGACGACCCCCAACGCGTCCTCGTCGAGGACGCAGGCGACGAAGCATTTATCGACGCGGCGGTCCCCGAGACTGGACCAACAGGCGAAGCCGGCCCACGCGATGCGGACGTGGTCGATCTCCCGCCGCGGAAGATCGAGTGCGCGGTCTCGCCGTGTGTCATCGAGATCGCGACCGCCGAGCGCTCGACCTGCGCCCTCCTCTCCGACGGCACGGTCCGTTGCTGGGGCTCGAACGACTACGGTCAGCTCGGCCGTGGCCCGATCGACGCCGACGTCGACGACGCCCCGGCGCCGGTGGCGAACCTCTCGAAGGTGACGCAGCTCTCCAGTGGAGCGAACGGATACTGCGCGCGGGCCGAGGACGGCGTGGTCGCGTGCTGGGGCGACAACCAAGCCGGTCAGCTCGGACCGGACGACACGGGCGCGACGTCCTCCGACGTCCCCCGCGCGATCACGGGGCTGCCGAAGGCGCGCGCCGCGTTCATGGGCGAGGGGATCGCCTGCGCAGCGCTCGAGGCCGGCGACGTGATGTGCTGGGGCCGCAGCAGCTCGGGGAGGATCCCTGCGCTGCACGACGCCGGCGAAGACGTCGTACCTCCGACGAAGATCGACCTCGGCGGTCACAAGATCGTCTCGATCGCGCCGGGGCGAACGGCGATCGTCGCCTTGAGCGAGGACGGCACGCTCCTCTCGTGGGGGCGCCGCAGCCGACCGCAGACCGAGAAGGTCAACACGCTCGGACGCGAGGTCGCGCTCGACTACGCTGCGCCGGGTCCGCTCCTCTCCCCGGAGCGAGCGACGCTCCTCGGTGGATGGGGTGAAGCAGCGACGGCCGCGGGCGGAGGTGCCGCCTTCCGGTGGGGCGTGCTCGTGGACCAGCGAGGCCCGGTGCTGCCGGAGCCGGTGCCCTTCGCGACGAGCGCCAAGGCGCAGTGGATCTCGATCGGGCCGAGCGCACAGTTCTGCGCCGTGCTCTCGGACGAGAGCGTCCGCTGCATCGGCTTCAACAACTACGGCCAGCTCGGCACCGGAGACTTCGACGCCGTCCAGGTGGTCCCCGCGAAGGTCGCGGAGCTCCCCGGCGTGCCTGCGCGCGTCGCCACGAGCGGCTATCACGCGTGCGCCGTGCTCGTCACCGGCGCGGCCTACTGCTGGGGGCTCAACTCGCGAGGTCAGCTCGGCACCGGCGATTTCTCTCTCCGCACCACCCCCACCCCCGTGAGGTTCACGCCGTGATCCGGCCCCGCGTCCTCTTCTTCGTTGCTCCGCTCGCGCTCGTGCCCGCGCTCGCGATCGGGTGCAGCACCAGCAGCCAGGCCCGCGATCCCTTCTCCCCCGACGCGGCGCCCGCGCCCACGACGTTCGAGCCGACCACGTGCTCCGAGCCGCCGACGTGCTCGACCGATCTCCTCTCGGTGGTCGCCTGCGAGAAGGCGACGCCGTGCGGGCCCGGCCTCGGCTGCCTGAAGGGCGCCTGCGTCCCCGCGTGCGAGGCTGCGCTCGCGCAACAGAGCACCATCGGCTGCGAGTACTTCGCGACGATCCCGAGCGACGTCATCATCTCGCAGGGCTCCTGTTACGCGGTGATGATCGCGAACGTTTGGAACACGCCGGTCGACCTCGCGCTTTCGTGGGGCGACCGCAAGCTCTCGACGAGCTACATCCGGCGGCCGCGAGGAGCCGGCTCGAACATCACCTACGAGCTACTCCCCGACGGCAAGCTCCCGCCGAACGAGATCGCGATCGCGTTCCTCTCCTCGCGCAAGCCGGCCTCTGGAAGGGACTGGACCGGCACCCCGTGTCCCGCCGAGGTGGGCGCCGCGATCACCGAGGAAGCGTGGGTCCCGAACGGCGGACGCGGAAAGGCGTTCCACCTCGAGACCACCGCGCCCGTCATCACCTACGACATCTATCCGTACGGCGGCGCTCCCACCTACTTCCCGAGCGCCTCGCTCCTCTTGCCCGTCTCGGCGTGGGGAAAGAACTACATCGCGATCGACGGCTATGGGGCGAGCCCGGAGATGCTCAACGGGACCTTCTTCCCGTACATGCAGATCGTCGCGGCCGAGGACGACACGACGGTGAGCCTCCTCCCGCCGGTGACCCTCCGCGGTGGTCCGAACCTCCCGGACGCCCCGCCCGGCGTGGTCTACACGACGAAGCTCGCGCGCGGCGAGTTCCTCCAGTTCTCGCAACGTGACGAGGTGAACGGGACGCTGATCGAGTCGGATCGTCCCGTCGCGGTCGTCGGCGGCAACTCGTGCGCCGACATCCCATTCGGCAAGGACGCGTGTGATTCGCTCCACCAGGCGCTCCCACCGATCAGCCTCATGGGCGACGCCTACGTGGCGACCCGCTACCGCGATCGCCGGTCGACGAACGACACGAACCTGGAGATCGTCCCGTGGCGCATCGTCGGTGTCGTCGATGGGACGGAGCTCCGCTACGATCCCGAGATCCCGGACGCGCCGAAGACCGTCGGGCGCGGCGAGACCGTCGAGTTCCGGGCGCCGGGCCCGTTCATCGTCCGCACGCAGGACAAGGCGCATCCGATCTACGTCGGGAGCTACATGACCGCGGGCGACCTGGCGCCCTACCACCCGAGCGCGAGCGACTTCACGAGTGGACACGGCGATCCCGAGTGGGTCAACGTCCCGCCGCTCGATCAGTTCATCTCGAACTACGTCTTCCTCACCGATCCCACGTTCGGGAACACGAACCTCGTCTTCGTCCGCTCCACCGCGAACGGCGGTGGTAAGGACGTCACGCTCGACTGCCTCGGCCCCGTCACCGGCTGGCAGAAGGTCGGCTCGAGCGACTACGAGATGGCCCGCGTCGACCTCATGTTCCGGGGCCAGCCCGTCGGTGAGTGCGCGAACGGCGCCCACCGCGCGTGGAGCGACGCTCCGTTCGGCCTGACGGTCTGGGGCTTCGACGACTATGCGAGCTACGGGTACGTCGCCGGCATGTCGGCGAAGCCGCTGAACGAGGTACGCGTCCCGGTGATCAGGTGACGGCTCAGACCTTCGCAGTCTGAACACCTTCCGGCACGGGACGGAACGCTGCCGAAGCGGTCGGGTTGCACGCTCGAAGGCGCGCGTGAGATGATCGCGGCCCGATGAGAGGAGCGCGCGAAGCACGGCCGCGCCTGTTCGCGGTGGTGGTCGCGTTGTTGCTCCCTCTCGCAACGCATGGAACGGCTCGCGCGGAAGAGACGCCGGTCCGGATCCTCATCCGCACGATCGTCCCGCTCGACGAGGCGCTGCACGAGCGTACCGTCGGCCAGGTGAGCGATCTGCGGGCGAAGGTCGAACGCGCGACCGACGCCACGCTCGAGCCGTCGCTGACCGCACGCCTCGCGCAGGCGCGCTCCCTCGCCACGCGCCGGGAGGCAGCGATGGTCGTCTGGTTCGAGCATCCGCCGGACGCGGGGCCAATCGTCTTCATCGCCCTTCCATCGCGGGAGCGCGTGCTCGTCCGCCCGGTCGCCGCCAGGCCGAACGACGTGATGGCCCGGTCCACCTCGGCCATGCTCGAGGCTGCCTCGCTCGTCGTGCGGAGCGCGCTTCTCGCCTTCGAGGCGGGCGCCCCGCTCGGCGTTCCGAACGAGGAGCTCACGCGCGACGAGACTCCAGCAGCGCCCCAAGAGCCGGCGCGGGAAGCGCCCGCCCCGGCTCCTTCACCGTCGCGTCCAACGCGACCGCGCCAAGCGCGACCGAGCGTCCCCGCCGAACAGCCCGTGACGTGGCGGCCCTTCGTCGGAGCCGGCTGGCAGGTGACGATCGACGGCCGGAGCCCGGCAGGCGCGCGCGCCGGTGTGCTCGAAGGCGGCGTTCGCTACGGACGGTGGGCCGCGCTCACACGCGGGTCGCTCGGTCTGCCAAGCCACACGCGCGGCGAGCTCGCGTCCCTCGACGTGAGCAGGCACAGCGCCAGCATCCTGTTCGGGTACACGTTCGCGCGCACGAGCTCCGTCGAGCTCGAGGGGCTCGCCGGGACCGGGGCGGTCATCGTCCGCCGCACGGCGTTCGCGCGCGACGCGAGCTTCTCGCCGACACCGCCGACCACTCTCACGACGCCAGCCGGCGTCGCCGAGGTGCGCGTCTCGTGGACGGCGTCGCGTTCTCTCCCGGTGCGCCTCGGCCTCGCGGCGGGCGCCGACGTCCTCGTCCAGCCGCCATCGTTCTCGTACGAGTCAGCACGTGGCGTGGTTCGGCATCCGGCGTGGTTCGTGGAACCGCGCCTCGGATTCGTCGCTGTGCTCCAGCCCTGACGAGGCTAGATACGAGCATCGACGACACACTGCAGCGCGCACGCCGTGCTCAGGCGCGTCCAGACCTGGTGCACTACGCGTGAGGCTCGAACGCCCACGCGAGGAGCTCGAAGGACTCGGTGAGCGGTGTCAGAAGCGGAAGGCGGGTGCCGATCGCGGCCCTGCACGATGCTCAAAACCTTCAGGGAGCCGCGACGCGAAATAGCCCGCGAGTCCTCATCGCGCGACCCTCTCTCCAAACGACCTTCCGGTAAACCCGGCCTCGCCGTCGACCTTTAGGCGGTAATACCGCCCTTCGGCGACCGGCAGCGTCGTATCGAACCAGAGCGCTTCCGTCGCGCCAGGAAGATCCACATAGCTCGAATCGGCATCGGCGGCCGAACGTTGCCACTGATAGGTAAAGACAGCCCCCGCGCCAGGATGCCCTTGCTCCGCTGTGGTGGAAACGGAGGGACCACCTCGGTAGACGAGGGTCACCTGATAGAAGTGAACCGTGCTCGGATTGGCAAAGAACTCCGGCGGCTCAGACGGTTCGAGGCGTACGCGACCCGCGACCGGGTCCCATGTGGCGGAGGACGTCACGAACAGGCCCCCGCTGGGTTGGATCGCGTCCAGGAACGAGACGGTTCCCGCGCTCATGTTGGCGAAGTCCGCCTGATCGCGCTTGATGACGCAGTGATTGAGGATCGGCTTCCCGCGGGCGCCCGTGTCGGTGTCCGAGGCTCTGCGCTCGTCGTTCTCGTACGTGGCGACCACGTCGTAAGTGTGAACCGCACCAGACTTCGTGTCGGGCGTAGTCCACGCGAGAAGCACGCCGTCGGTACGCGTTTGGGTGACGGAAAGGGCGGGCGTCGTCACGGTCCCCTGGGTCGCGCCCGTGTCCGAGTGGAATCTGACGGCGTCGGGGGCGACCGTCGCAATATCGCTTCCGTCTCGACGAACGACGTATCCGGTTAGGCGCGGCGCAACGCGATGGCCGCTGCTCGGGCTGGACCATGGGCTGAGTCGATCGCCGTAAGCCGCAGCTACCGTGTATTGATGGCTCGTTCCCTTGCCCCCGAGGGGTGGGCCCCAAGTGATTTCGACCACGGCAGGCTGAGTCTCGTCACTTGCCGCAACGGAGGTCGGCTTCCCCAAGTCGGACTCCGAAGCGCCGTCGTCGTCGAACGTCGTTTCGGTTGCCGGGACGCGGGCCACCTCCTTGCCGTCGCGTCGAATGACATACTCCGTAATCGCAGCGCTCGTCGTCGGGGCGCTCCACGTCAGATGAACGTGGGAGACGATGTCCTGGCTTGCAGTGAGCCCCCACGGAGCCACGACCGTCGGATCTTCCGGGCCGCTGTCCGGGTCTCTCGTCTCCCCATCGGGCGCGCCACCGTCTGCAGCTTCGGAGTCGAGGTTCTCGTTGGCGTCGAAGCTTCCGCCGTCGGAGGTTCCACCATCGAGCGAAGCGCCGGTCGATGCGCCGGCGCACGCTCCGAGGTACGAAGAGGAGAGAAGGGTGAACGCGACGCAAAGAGTGATATGCGTCGACGCGCCAGAACGACGTACGTTGTGCATGAAGCTCTCGCAGAAGGGCTACGCCTGAGGCAACAGCAGTCGAAGCATGCCACAAGAGGACGCGCGCGCCACTGCCGACGTTCCTCTCTAAAAGGCATTTCGGGAGCCGCACTCGATTCAGTCGCATCGTGCGCAGCCTGCGCATCGTGCGCAGCCTGCGCATCGCGCGCAGCGTGCGCATCGCGCTGAAGAAGCGCTTCTCCGACGGGACGTTCGCGGTGGTTCTCGATCCGCTCTCGCTCCTGACGCGACGGTGCCCGACGCCCAGGCAGGTTCCATACTGCGGGCGTCCTTGCGTCGGCTAGCACGCCTTCATCTCGCTCTCCGCATCGGGGGCCATTCCGTGCGCCCCGTTTCGCGACGACATAGCGACTCCCATCAGCAGGCTTTCAAAGGCGAAGAAGCGAGAAACCGTGCTTGCGCGCGCCCCCGCGTTACCTCGGGAGAAGTCGCGTGCGCGAGATCGCGGGCAACGAGCGCAGCCACGGTCGCTACACGGGCAGAGGTCGACGTGCGCGCGTGTTGACCAGCGGACCACGCGGGGCGACGATCCGCCGACGATGCCCGGATGGAAGCCCGAAGGCTACTGCTCTGTCAGTCCGTACCTCCTCTGCGCGGAGCCACAGCGGACGATCGACTTCTTGGTGGCCGTGTTCGCAGGGCAGATTCTCCGCAGGTATGAGCACGCAGACGGGACCTTGATGCACGCAGAGGTCAAGGTCGATGACAGCGTCATCATGCTGGGCGGCGCCCGGGCGGGGGCACCTTCGGAGCAGCCGCACTTGCACGTATACGTACCCGACGTCGACGACGCATACCAACGGGCGTTGGAGTATGGCGCTCACCCGGTTCAGGCCCCGATCCGCAAGGGCGACGAGGACAAGCGAGGTGGAGTCCGCGACGCGAACGGCGTCACCTGGTGGCTCGCGACGCAAGGAACTCGGTGACGATGCGGGCGTGCGCGAGGGTCACGCGCTCGCGCCCCCTTATCGTGCATGTCCTCGAGCGCGCCGAGTGCGGCCTCGACCTTCGGCACGCCGTCTGCGTGCGGCCCATCTCCGCGACCTCCGACCGCGTGGGTAAAGCGAACGGTGAGCCTCGGCGCCGAGGTCGCTTCAACGCGTGGCAGGCGCCTCGTAGGAGCGCGCGCGTTCGAGCACGTCGTGGCGGAGCAAGGTCATGTCCTCGCGGCGCTTCGGCTTGACGGCGATCGACACGCCGCCCGGGATCTCCGAGACGGTCAACGTCGCGTCGGTGGAGTTGATCGGGCAACGCTCGTCGCGTACGGGATGGGCCGCGAGCTCCTTCGCCCGCTCGCGAATCGCGCGCACGCCCGCCGGCGTGCCCTCGGTCACCTTGACGTCGACGCCGTAGGCGGCGTTCGTGACGGTCGTCTCGGCGTTGGGCACGGCGCTCGGGCACGTCTTCATCAAGCCCGGTCCGAAGAGCTTGGGCGACGCGAGCTGCGCGCTGCGCGCCTCGACCTCGCGGCGAAGCCACGCGAGCTCGGTGGGATGCGACGGCTTGAGCACGATCGCCGCCCCGTTCGGGATCTCGCGCACGTCGATCCTGGTGTTCCGCATGACGACCGGACAGCGACCGAAGCGTCCGTTCCCGGCGCCTGATCCCTGATGCTCGCCTCGCGTCTCCTCGGCGGCCGCCCTGAGGAGCCCCCCTCGTCTACGGATCTCGTTCGTCGTCGCATCGCCGGTGCCCGTGATCTTGAGCTCGACGCCCTCGGGCACCTCGCTGACGAGCGTCGTCGCCCCCGGGACGACGCTCGGACAGCTCAGGAGGCGGTCGCCCGCTGCCGCAACCGGGCCGCTCGGGATCGAACGTTCTGCCGCGGTGAGCCTGCTCTCGCTCGTCGGCTCCTTCGGATGCGCGTGACACGCGGCGATGACGATCGGAATCACAAGACACATCCGGCGTGCGTGAGACATGACGTCGCCCTCCTTCGGTCTCGAGACGATCCGCGCGTGCACGTGCTGCGCCGCTCCTCCGGCACCGAGCGCCTCGCAGGAAGACCGTACCGAGCCTATGGAGATCGCAGCGAACACGAGCGTTCGCTCATGATGTGAACGTCGGCGCCCGGTCACGCCGCACGTGCAGGCTCACCCCAGTGCAGTCGCGAGGCGAGGCGGCGAAGCCGGAGGGAGTTCGCGATGACCGACACCGAGCTGAGGCTCATCGCTGCCGCGGCGATCATCGGGCTCAGCGTGACGTGGAAGAACGGGTAGAGCACGCCCGCGGCGACCGGGATCGCAAGGACGTTGTAGCCGAACGCGAGCATGAGGTTCTCGCGGATGTTCCTCATCGTCGCTCGACCGAGCTGGATGGCTCGCACGACACCGCCGGCGTCGCCCTTCACGATGGTCACGCTCGCGCTCTCGATCGCGACGTCGGTTCCGGTGCCCATCGCGATGCCGACGTCGGCGGTCGCCAGCGCAGGGGCATCGTTGATCCCGTCGCCCGCCATCGCCACCACGCCGCCGTCCGTCTTCAGGGCTCGGACCTTCTGCGCCTTCTGCTCGGGGAGCACCTCCGCGACGACGTCTCCTTCGTCGATGCCGAGCTCCCGGCCGATCGCGAGCGCGCTCGTCCGGGCGTCCCCGGTCAGCATCACGACGCGAAGCCCCATCATGCGCAGCGACGCGAGCGCCTCGCGCGCCGTCGACTTGATCGTGTCCCCGATGACCCACATGCCTGCGAAGCGATCATCGACGGCCGCGAACGACACCGTCGCTCCGTGCTTGCGATACCGCTCCGCTCGTTCGAGCGCGCGGTCCGACACGGTGAGACCGTGCTCTTCGAGCAGCGCCTGCGTACCGAAGAGGACGTGAGAGCCACCGACGGTGGCGTCGATCCCCTTCCCGCGCACCGCACGTGTGGTGACCTCACCCGCAGCCAGCACGATGCTGTCCTCGCGCGCTTGCTGGACCACGGCGCGCGCGAGCGGATGCTCGCTCGCCGCCTCGGCAGCGGCAACCACGCCGATCGTCTTGTAGGGCTCGATCTCCGGCTCGAGGTCGACGTTGAGGACGCGAGGCCTTCCTTCGGTGAGGGTGCCGGTCTTGTCGAGACCGACCACCGTGACGCGTCCGAGCGTCTCGAGCGCGTCCGCGTCCTTCACGAGCACGCCGCCGCGGGCGCCGGTGCCCGTCGCGACCATGATCGTCATCGGGGTCGCAAGTCCGAGCGCACAGGGACAGGCAATGATGAGCACCGCCACGGCGCTGATGAGCGCCTTCGCGAAGGTCGGCTCCGGGCCCAGCAGGCTCCATCCTGCAAACGTCAGCACGGCGACGGCGATCACGCTCGGCACGAACCGAGCGCTCACGTGATCGACGAGGCGCTGCACGCGCGCCCTCGATCGGGCCGCCTCTCCGACCATCGCGACGATCTTCGAGAGGAGCGTATCGCGACCGACACGCTCGACGCGCACGATGAGCGCACCGTCCCCGTTGAGCGTTCCACCGGTGACGGCGTCGTCCTCGCCCTTCTCGACCGGAAGCGGCTCGCCCGTGATCATCGACTCGTCCACGAAGGAGTGACCCGCGACGACGGAGCCATCCGTCGGGATGCGCTCGCCTGGTCTCACGCGCAGGAGATCCCCGACCACGATCTTCGACACCGGCACTTCCTCTTCTTCGCCCCGCTCGTCGATCCTCCACGCGGTCTCGGGAGCGAGCTGGAGCAGCGCGCGGATCGCGCTCGAGGTGCGGCCTCGCGCCCGGAGCTCCATGACCTGGCCGAGCAGCACGAGAGTGGTGATGACCGCCGCCGCCTCGAAGTAGACAGGCAAGCGCCCGCCCGACCACATCGACGGCGGGAACGCATCCGGCACGAGGGTCACGATCACACTGAAGACAAACGCCGCGCTCGTGCCCATCGCGACGAGCGTGAACATGTTGGGCGAGCGGGCCTCGATCGACTTTGCCGCGCGCTCGAAGAACGGCCATCCGCCCCAGAGGACGACCGGGGTCGCAAGGGCGAGCTGGATCCACGCGAGCGGGCGCGCGCCGATCACGCGCAGCACCGGGTCGCCGGGAATGAGGTCGGACATCGCCAGAAGGAAGAGCGGGAGCGTCATCGCCGCGGAGGCGAAGAAGCGGCCCTCCATCTCGGTGAGCTCGGCCTTCGCGGCCGGATCTTCGCCGCCGCTCACGACCTTCCGCTCGAGCGCCATCCCGCACTTGGGGCAGGTGCCGGGCCCGAGCTGCACCACCTCCGGGTGCATCGGGCACGTGTACTCGACGTCGCCCTCGCCAGGCGTAGCCGGCGACTCGCGCGTGGCAGGCTTGGGCTCGAGGTAGGCCTGAGGATCCTCTCGGAACTTCTCGAGGCAGCCCGGACGGCAGAAGTAGAACGTCTTCCCTTCGTGCTCGAAGCTGTGCTCCGCGGTCCGCGGCTCGACGAGCATCCCGCAGACGGGGTCCTTCACGCGCTCGCGCTCGGGCATGATCTCAGGGGCACTTGCGGAGCCGTTGCTGCCGGGTTCGTGGGGCGTGGCCATCGGTCTTCAGCGCTTGCAGAACGAGCACCAACCACCCTCGCGCGCGGCCTCTCCGCCAGGTCGAAACACGACAGGTCCGCCCGACGATGGTGCAGCTCGTGAAACGCGAACGAGAGGAGGAGCGGCGAGCGCGTCCACGTGAATGCCTTCGCCAGCTCGACGAGCGCTGCAGGCGCGCGATGAGGCAGGTGAGAACCCCAGACCTGGATCGTCAGCTGCGCGCCGAGACACACGAACGCGTAGGTTCGTGAAGCTCCGCCGCTCGCGATGCACACGCCGAAGAAGAGGAGGACGAGGAACCACTCGGCGATCTGACGCCGACGCTTGCCCGCCGGCGCGCGCCGCGCCGCGATGAGCGGCGCTTCGAGATACGCGAGCGGCGCGATGAGCAGCGCCTGTCCGATCCCGAGTCGGCTCCCCTGCCCCTCGAAGTCATCCGCCGCGCCGGGCCGAGCGTGATGGACCATGTGAAGCGCTCGCGCAGCCGCTCCGCTCACGCCCATCACCACCCCACCGAGCGAGAGCGCGATCTCGTTCGCCCACCGAGGCAGCCCCAGCGCCCGATGCATCGCATCGTGGGAGAACGCAAAGACGGATACGAACAAGAGCGCCGCCATCACCACACGTCCGAACGGCGAGTCGAGCGCGAGGAGCCCGAACAGCGGACCGATCGCGAAGGCGAGATGAAGGAGGAACGTGCGCATGCAGCGCCGAGTGCGCGGCCCGTGCCATCGTGAAAGCCCCTCGAATCGAGCCTGAACGGCGCCCACCGTCCACGCCGTGGACACCACGCCAGCGGGAGGTGTCCACGCCGTGGGCAGCAGCTCTCGCCATCATCATCGTCGGCGAGCCCGCCCTACGCTCTACACGGCGTCAGGCACGCGCGGCATCGACCTTGCGACAGGGCGGGCATGCTCGTCCCCTCGGTCCTCTTGCTCGTCATCGGCTCGCTCGGTGCGTTCGACATCGCCTGGTTCCACACGTACAAGGGACGTCTCGTCGAGAAGGCCGAATGCCGGAGCGAGGTCGTCCTCCACGTGATCCGCGGCGTCGTCTACGCGGTGCAGTTCGTCGTGGTGCCGAACGTCGAGATGCGAGGCCGCTGGCTCGCGCTGCTCGCCCTACTCTTCGCGATCGACATCGTCGTCGGAGTCGCCGACATCCTGGTCGAACCGAAGAGCCGAGCTCCTCGAGGCGGTTTGTCCGGCGGCGAGTACCTCGTCCACATGGTCCTCAGCGTTCTCGTCGGCGCCGAGCTCTGCTCCGTCGCCGCGCACGCGTTCCCGCTCGCGCACGAGCCGACGGCGATCGCGATCGTGTCGAGCGTACCGACGTGGCTCCGCGCCCTGCTCGGCGCGATGGCCGTCGGGTCGCTCTCCTGCGCAGTCGTCGAGGGGCTGATGCTCGGCGAGTCCCGGCGCAGCGCTGCTGCTCCGATCCACGTGCGCGTCCGCCTGCGTGCGCCGCTCGAGCGCGTCTGGAACGTAACGCAGGACCATCGCCTTCACCCGAGCTGGGACCACCGCTTCGATCGCATCGTCATGGGCCATGCATCCGACGACGACGCCCTCCCCGTCGGGAGCCCCGATCCGCGCATCGGGACCGGCACCACGATGCGCTACGAGAAGCGCGTGCTCGGCGTGACCATCGGCGGCTGGGGTCGCTACGACCTCCACAAGCCGATGCGCCAGTCGACGTTCGCCTTCGGCTCCGACGATCCGCGTTCGCTCATCGCACGCGGCGCCGGCCTCTGGCTCTACTCCGACGTCGGTGATGGTCGCGTCGAGATGTCGACGTCGTACACCTACGAGGTCCGGTGGGGCGTCTTCGGACGTCTCTTCGACCGCCTCGTCTTCCGCCCGCTGTTTCAGCTCTACACCGAGGCGAGCTTCCGCCGGCTCGCCCGCGACTACTTCGGCGAGCGAAGGCCGCTCGTGCTCGGCCGCGACGGTCGCCGGCCGAAGCGCTTCGCCGTGCCTGCCCGCGTCGCGGCCGTGTCGTGATACCCAAGGAGTTGGTGTCGCTCTCGACCTACGCGCTCCTGTCGCTCTGGGCGGCGACGCTCGCCGTGGGGTTCTCGGCGCTCCGCATGGGCCGCGCGAGAGCACGCCCCATGGCCCTGCCGTCCCTCTTTCTCGGAGGATGGGTGGCCGGCCTCGTCCTGCTCGAGACCCGCGCGGACGCTCTCGCGGAGCGCGTGTTGCCGCTCGGTGTCCTCCTTGCCGGCGCGTATGCGCAGGCGACGTCGGCCCTCGCCGGATCGACGCGCACCGTCGTCCGCGTCGTCTGGATCGGAGCGATCGCGGTCGCGCTCCTCGGGCTCGCCGCGCCGCATCTGCTCTACGGCCCGGGCGCGCGCGGACCAGGTCCGCTCTTCTGGCCGCTCGGCATCGTGATGGCGACCGGCTCGCTCACGATGCAGGCGCGGATCTTCCTCCTCGCGCGTGAGGCTCCTCCCGGAGAGCGCATGCTGCGCGGAGCGCTCGCCGTCTCGAACACCTTCGCGGCGATGGGAGGGGCGGGCGCGATCGCGCTCCATGTGACCGGTCTCGCGCCCGTCGGGCTCGCATCGGTCCCGCTCTTCGTCTCCGTCATCGCCTCCGCGGTCGCAGTGCATCAAGCCGAGCCGCCTCGGGTGCGCGCGATGATCCTGCAGTCGTTCATCCTCGGAGCGGTCACCGCATGCGTCACCGCGTTCGCGCTCGCCGGGCTCTATGCGCTCGTGCCGCGAATCGCGCCCGGCGTGGCGCTCGACTCTCCCGTCGGACTCCTGTTGCTCTTCTTCCTCGCGCTGCCGCTCGATCCGCTGCGGCAGGCAGCGATCGATCGCGTCTCGGTGGCGTGGTTCGCACGACCGATCGCGGCGCGCGAGCTCTCCGTCGCGGTGGAGGCCGAAGAGGCACGCGCCGATCAAGCCGAACGTCTCGCCGAGCTCGGACGGATGGCGAGCGCCGTGGCCCACGAGCTGCGCAATCCGCTCGGCGTCGTCCTCGCCGAGGCGAAGCTGCTCGAGCGCGAGGGCGCGAGCACCGAGTCGATCGCCGCGATCAGACACGAGGTCGATCGCGCGCGCCGCTTCATGGATGATCTCCTCCGCTACGCGCGGCCGCGACCGCTGGAGGCGACCGAGATCGACGTCGCCGAGGCGGCACGGCGCGGCGCCTCGCGGGCTCGACTCGCGCTCGGCTTCGAGGAGGGTCGCGTCGTGTTCGCGCCCCCGGACGTCCGCACCACGATCGAAGCCGATCCGGATGCGGTCGCCGACGTCGTCGCGAACCTCGTCGGGAACGCGCTGATCGCGACCAAGGACACGAACGGCTCGGTGCACATCGCGATCGAGCCGGACGCGAAGCACGTCGCCCTAGTAGTGACCGACGATGGCCCCGGTGTCCCCGCCGAGATCGATGCTCGCCTCTTCACCGCCTTCACGACGGGAAGAGGGCGCGACGCTGCGCATCCGGGAACCGGCCTCGGCCTCGCGATCTGCGCGCGCCTCGTCGAGCGTCACGGCGGTTCGATCCGTCACGAGCGTCCCGAGCGCGGCGCGCGCTTCATCGCGACCTTCCCACGCACCATCGTGCGCTAACCTGACGGCGATGGCGCGCGAGAAGGTCCTCCTCGTCGACGACGATCCCGGCTTCCGCCGCGCGTGGACGCGTGCGCCACAAGCTCGCCGCCGAGCATCACTTCCTGCCGTCCGCGCGGATGAAATCGACGAAGGCGCGAAGCGCGGCCGACATGTGACGACGGCTCGGGTAGTAGAGAAAGGGGCCGGGGAAGCGTAGCCACCAACGCTCCAGAATCGGCTTCAAGGCGCCGCTCTCGAGGTGCGGCTGTAGCCAGTCCTCGAAGAAGTAGAGGATACCGGTGCCCGCGATGGCGGCAGCGACCAGGAGGTCCGATGCATTCCCGAGGTTGCCGACGAGCGGGCCGGGCGGATCGATCTTCAGGACCTCTCCGTCGCGCTCGAACTGCCACGCAATGGGTGCCCCGCCCGGGAAGCGAACGCGCAGACACGCGTGCTCGAGCAGCTTGCGCGGGTGGCTCGGGCGTCCGCGTCGTTCGAGGTAGGCGGCCGACGCCGCCAGCGCGAAGCGCTGCTCGCGCGGACCAATGGGGACCGCGATCATGTCCTTCTCGAGCGTCTCTGCGTAACGAATGCCCGCGTCGCAGCCCGCCGCGAGAATGTCGACCAGCTCGTCGTCCGCCGTCACTTCGACGCGGATATCGGGATAGGCGGCGAGGAATGGCGGCAAGATCCGAGGGAGCACGACCCGCGCCGCAACGGTGGGAACGTTCAATCGCAGCGTACCGGCCGGCTGATCGCGAGAGCTCTTCACGACGTCGAGCGCCGACGCAATTTCAGCGAGCGCGGGGCCGAGCCGATCGAGGAGGCGTGCCCCCGCCTCCGTCGGCGCGACGCTGCGGGTCGTGCGATGGAGAAGGCGAACGCCGACCTCGGTCTCCAGCCTTCGCACTGCCTCGCTCGCGCTCGACGCGCTCGTGCCGCTCGCGCGACTCGCCTCGCGGAAGCCGCCGGCGCGCGCCACCGCGGCGAAGACTCGGACGTCGTCGAGATTGACTGCCACTGTTCGCCCTTCCGTACAGGCCGTGCCGATTCGAGCCACTTATCGTACAGGCCGCCCCGGCCTACCGTCTACGTCATGACGAATCTCGCCAAGGTCGGAACCTTCAAGATGGGCAGTCGCACGGTGAATCGTTTCGGATACGGCGCCATGCAGCTCGCCGGCCCGGGCGTGTTCGGGCCGCCGAAGGACCGCAACGCCGCGCTCGCCGTGCTGCGCGAGGCGGTGAGGCACGGCGTCGACCACATCGACACGAGCGACGTGTACGGACCGCACGTCACCAATCAGATCCTTCGCGAGGCGCTGCATCCGTATCCGAAGGATCTGGTGATCGCCACGAAGGTCGGAGCGAAACGCGGTCCGCAGGGGTCCTGGGACCCGGCGTTCTCCGCCGAGGACATCACGAGCGCGGTCGAGGACAACCTCCGGAATCTCGGCGTCGACGTGCTCGAGGTCGTGAACCTGCGCGTCATGTTCAACGCGCAGGGCCCCGCGGAGGGCTCGATCGCGGCGCCGCTCTCCGCGCTCGTGAAGCTGCAGCGCGAGGGCAAGGTCCGTCACATCGGTCTCAGCAACGTGACCGCGAAGCAGGTCGAAGAGGGGCGCGCGATGACCGAGATCGTGTGCGTGCAGAACCTGTACAACCTCGCGCACCGGCACGACGACGCGCTGATCGACACCCTCGCCGAGGCCGGCATCGCGTACGTGCCGTTCTTCCCGCTCGGAGGCTTCTCACCGCTGCAGTCCTCGACGCTGTCCGACGTCGCGCACCAGCTCCGCGCGACGCCGATGCAGGTCGCGCTCGCGTGGCTCCTCCGGCGCTCGCCGAACATCCTTCTCATCCCCGGGACGTCGAGCGTCGAGCACCTGCGCGAGAACCTCGCCGCGGCCGATCTCGAGCTGCCCGACGACGCGATGAAGGCGCTCGATCGTATCTACAGCGACGCTCGCTTGCGTTGACCGCCCCCGCAGTAGTGTTGATGCCCTTGCCCAATCCGCTCTCGGGCGTTGCGCGAGGCGGCTGAGGCACGCCTTCACGAAGGACCTTCAAGGGCGCACGGCCCCGCCGGCGCCGCGATGACGCGGCATAGCGCGCTTCGTCGCCACCTTCCCACGCACCATCGTGCGGTAACCTGACGGCGATGGCGCGCGAGAAGGTCCTCCTCGTCGACGACGATCCCGGCTTCCGCCGCGCGTGGACGCGCATCCTCGCAGCGGACGGCTTCGACGTGATCGAAGCCGCGTCCGCGCCCGATGCGCTCGCCGCCTTCGAGCGCGCGAAGCCGCGGCTCGTCGTCCTCGACCTCATGCTGCCTCCTTCGGGAACGCCCGAAGCCGGTGCGGAGCTCCTCGAGCGGATGCTCGGCCTCTCCGCCGACGCGAAGCTGATCGTCGTCTCGGGCACGGGGGAGACCGCGCTCTCGCTCGCGCTGGTCCGCCGAGGCGCCTACGACTTCCTCGCGAAGCCGGTCGACCCCGACGTGCTATCGGCCGTCCTCGCGCGCGCACACGCGCGGCTCGCGCTCGAAGATCGCGTGCGCGATCTCGAGACCGCGCTGCCGCCGCGTGCAGGCGGGCCGCTTGGTAGCGCACCGGCGTTCCTCGAAGCGAAGACGCTCGCGACCCGCGCCGCGGCGAGCGACGTCCCCGTCCTCCTCACCGGCGAGTCCGGCACGGGAAAGGAGGTCTTCGCGCGCCTGATCCACGAGCAGAGCCGGCGCGTGAAGGCGCCGTTCGTCGCGGTGAACTGCGGCGCGATCACGCCGACGCTCCTCGAGTCGACGCTGTTCGGTCACAAGCGGGGCGCGTTCACGGGGGCGACATCGGACGCGAAGGGCTTGTTCATCGAGGCCGACGGCGGCACCCTCTTCCTCGACGAGATCGGGGACCTCGCCGGCGATCTCCAGGTGAAGCTCCTCCGCGCGCTCGAAGCACGCGAGGTCCTCCCCGTCGGCGCGAGCAAGCCGGTGCAGATCGACGTGCGCTTCGTCTCGGCGACCCATCGCCCGCTCGCGGAGCTCGTCGCAGCAAAGACGTTCCGTGACGATCTCTACTGGCGCGTCCGCGGGATCGAGGTAGGGCTCCCGAGGCTGGTCGACCGCCCCGGCGACGTCCTCTTGCTCGCGCAACACTTCCTCAACCAGGCGCGCGCCCTCGTCCCCGGATCGCGCGAGCCGCGGTTGTCGGCCGATGCGCAGCGCTGCCTCGAACGTCATGCGTGGCCGGGCAACCTGCGCGAGCTCCGAAACGAGATGCAGCGCGCGCTCGTCCTCTCCGGCGGCCGTTCGGAGATCCTGCCGGAGGATCTCTCCCCCGAGGTGCGCGGCGTGACCGCGTCTCCCGAGGAAGGCGAGCTCGAAGGGGCGACGCTCGAGGAGAAGGTCGCCGCGCTCGAGCGCCGCGAGATCCTCCGCGCCCTCGGCGAGACGAAGGGCAACAAGAGCCAGACCGCCGAGCGCCTCGGCCTCTCGCGCCAAGGCCTCCTCAACAAGATGGCGCGCTTCGGGATCCGCTAGGCGCCCGAACACGCTGTCTGGAGAGCGCCCTGGCGCGGCAGGGTCGGATGATCTTCGCGTTCGTCGTGGCAGCGCTTCTCACACTGCCGTGCGTCGTCGGGCTTGCCGGGATCGTCGCGCGGCCGTCCGTCGCCCGACAATCTCAGGGCGCGCCCTGAGCGCCGAAGGCACGAGCATCGCCGCGAGCCGTCAGCGCTCGGTGGAGCCGCTCCGCGATCAGCGCGAGATCTCGATCCGGTCGATCGTGACCGGACTGATCGGGCGATCGTCGCTGCTCTTCGGCACCCTCGCGATGTCACTCACGACCGAGATGGGCGAGCACTCGCCGAAGATCGTGTAGTTGCCGTCGAGCTGCCGCGTGGCCGCGTCGGTGATGAAGAACTGCGAGCCGTTCGTGTTCTTTCCTCGGTTGGCCATGCAGAGGAGGCCCGCTCGATCGTGCGTCGCGCCCGGCCAGATCTCGTCGACGAGCTCGTAGCCCGGGCCGCCGGCGCCGGTGCCGAGCGGATCTCCGCCCTGGATCATGAAGCCCTTGATGATCCGGTGGAACGTGGTCCCGTCGTAGAAGGGCCTCTTCACCCAGCGGCCATCCTGGTTCTGGAACGGTCGCGTTCCGCGTGCCAGTCCCACGAAGCTGGCGACCGTCACTGGCGCCTTGTCGTCGTAGAGCCGGCAGCGCAGCGTGCCGTGGTTCGTCGTGATCGTCGCCGTCAGCGGCCCGCTCCCTTCGAGCCCGGCGGTCGCATCGGCGAGGGAGAATTTGCCGCCCGTCGGATCGCTTCCGTCGGGCGAGTCGACTGCGATCTCGGCGACCGGCTCCGAGGGCGCAAGTCGCTCTCGAGGGGCGGGAGACGCCGGCTCCTCCGGCGCCTCCGGCGCAATCGGCACCAGCTCGTACCGCGGCGGCGGAGCGCCGGGCGGCTTGTCGAGACACGCGACCAGGAGGGTCGAGGCAAGCGCGAGCGATGTGAAGCGGATCGAGAGCATGGCGCCATCCTACTCGGATCGGGCGCCAGTAGTTTGCGCGATGCCTGCGTGTGCCCGGCGGCGGAGCTCATGCGATGCTGCAGGTTCGAGGGAGGCACGGCCGGTCTCGACACGGTGCTATGCGCGCGCACTCGACGACGGCGAGCGCTACACTCGTAGGCCGTGGAACGTGTCTTTGCCAGCACCGAGCCTCTCGATGCGAAGGGGCATCGCGTCCTCGTCTGCTCCGATCGGTATGTCGAGCCGACGGCCGAGCGCGTTCTTCCCGACGGCGCGGTGCACCTGATCTTCAACTTCGGAGACCGACAGGCGGGCGAGCGCGGCGCCGAGCTCGCGTGCTTGGCGATGGGCGCAACGTGCACGCCGACCCGGATCGTGCTCACCGGCGCGGTCGAACAGTTGTGCGTGCGCCTACGCGTTGGCGCTGCCTCGGCGGTCCTCGGCGTTCCGGCTGGCGAGCTGGCCGATCAGGGCGTCGCGCTCGACGCGATCTGGGGTGCGGATGCCACCGAGATGCTCGAACGCCTCCACGCCTTGCCACACGGCACTGCGCGCGCGGCCCTCCTCACGGAGCTTCTGCGCGCGCGCGCCCGTCGCGCCGACGCGCCGTCTCGCCCGACGCTCGAAGCGGTGCGCCGAATCGCGGCGTCCGGCGGTCGAATCCGGGTGCGGGAGCTCGCCAACGACCTCGGCCTCGGCGAGCGACGTTTGCAGCAGCTGTTCCACCAGCACGTGGGCTTGTCACCGCGGGCGATATGTCGACTGGCTCGCTTTCGCGACGTGCTCGGTCGATGCAGCCGGCGGAAGCAAGCCTGGGCGGAGCTCGCGCTCGACGGCGGCTTCTACGGTCAGGCTCACTTCTCGAACGAGATCCGGGCGTTCACCGGCCTCACCCCCGGCGACCTCGCGCGCTCCGGAGATTTCGGGTTCCTCCAAGAAGACTGCCTCGCGCGCAGCTAGGGTCTGTCGCATGCAAACCCTCCGAGATCGAATCGCCATCGTCACGGGTGCGAGCCGCGGCGCTGGCCGCGGGATCGCCGTCGAGCTCGGCGCTGCCGGCGCCACCGTTTACGTCACCGGACGGAGCACCCACAGCGCTCCCGCCTCCGGCTATGGGAGCTTTCTCGAGAGCACCGGGATGAGCGTGATGCCCGGCTCGATCGACGACGCGGCCGATGAGGTGACCGCCGCCGGCGGCCGCGGCATCCCCGTCCGCTGCGACCACACCGATTCAACTCAGGTCCAAGCGCTCTTCGAACGGGTGGAGCGCGAGCAAGGCAAGCTCGACATCCTCGTCAACAACGCGTGGGGCGGGCACGAGACGTTTTCACTCGCAGCTTTGAACGCTCCCTTCTGGGAGCAACCGCTCGCGCACTGGCAATCGATGTTCGAGCACGGCGTGCGCAACCATGTTCTCGCATGCCAACTCGCCGCTCCGACCTTCCTCCGCCAGAAACGTGGACTGATCGTCACGACGACGTTCTGGGATCGCGATCGCTACCTAAAGGGCAACCTCTTCTACGACCTCGCCAAGGCGGCGATGAATCGCCTCGCCTTCGCCGTTGCCGAGGAAATGCGCCCGCATGGCGTCACCTCGCTCGCGGTCTCTCCGGGCTGGATGCGGACCGAGCTCGTGCTCGCCGGCCACGAGGCCGACGAGAGCAGCTGGCACACGCGCGCTGCTCTCGCCCGAACCGAGTCGCCGCGCTATCTCGGCCGCGCGGTCGCTGCCCTCGCCGCCGACCCCGACGTCCGGAAGAAGAGCGGCACCGTCCAGCTCGTCGGCGAGCTCGCACGCGAGTACGGCTTCACCGACGTCGACGGCCGCGTGATCCCGCCGTTCGAGATCTGACGTGCGTGTACGCAAGGAAGGCACGTCCGCTTCCCCGCGGGTGACACCCGCGCGCGAGAACACGTAGCTCAGCAGATCGACTCGGAGCCCCTTAAGAAGGTGGCCACCTCGCCGTTGGGGAGCGAACCGGATCCCTGTCCGCCGGTACGCGCGTGCCCGAAGAACCGGCGACGTGCGACCGGCTCCCTTCCTCGAATACGAGAGTCGATGAAAAAGCCGTCTTCACGCCGCCGTGTTGCAGCGCTGGGCCTCCTCGTTCCGTGTCTCGCCGCCCTCGTGGCGTGCTCGTCGGACGTCGGCGACACGCCCCGGTCGGAGCCCACTCCTCCCGACAACACGACGCCGGACCCGACGCCCCCTCCGCCGACGACGCCCGACGGCCAGGAAGATCTCGCGAGCCTCGTGTGGAAGCCCCAGTTCGCGCCCGACTACAACAACCTCACCGCTCACCCGTGGGTGGAGCCCGTCAGCAAGGCCCAGCAGGACACGGTGGTCGTTCGCGCGGACGAGCTCGAGTTCCTCGCGGCCGAGAGCCCCGAGGTCCGTGATTGGGCCGTCGGACGCGTCATCGTCTCCGCTCCCGGTGAAGGCGCGGGCAAAAACCCGCTCGGCTTTGCGCGGCGGGTCGTTTCGATCCGAGACGAGGGCGAGAAGATCATCGTCACGACCGAGAGCGTCGGTCTCGAGGACATCGTCACCGGCGACTTCCAATCGACCTACGATCCCGCGAAGGCAACCGAGGTCGATCTGTCCAAGCTCGATCTCGAGTGGGCGGCCGCGAACCTCTACACGAGCTCGCCCTACGTCTACATGCCGGGCGAGCCGCTCCTCGACGACTACGCCCTCGACGAGCTCGACTACATGCCGGGCGATCCGTTCTTCGGCAAGATCGTGAAGGCCGTCGGCGGCGCCGCCAAGGCGGTCGTGAAGGTCGCGCAGAACGCCTACAGCGCGATCACGCCGTCGAGCTTCAACGGCTCGATCTCGATGTCGCCGTCGATCAGCGGAGGCGGCTCCTTCGATCTGTTCCGCAACATGCAGTACAAGAAGCAGCTCAACGGCGGACGCTACCCCGTCGAGCTGTACATCAAGGGCAGCGCGGACGTCACCGCATCGGCCCTGGTCAATCCGGGCTTCCAGGTCGGAGCGACGATCCCGAACGTCCTCCACAACAAGGCCGATCGCTTCGCAAGCTGGATCAACGTCGACGCGCGCGCGGAGGCGAAGGTCGGCCTCAACTTCGACCTCGAAGCCGGGATCTCGTCCGCCGGAGGCAAGGCAGGGAGCGCGCTCGAGGCGTCGCTCGAAAAGGACGCCGCCCTCGCACAGGACGTCCTCACGCGCGCGCGGACGTCGATGTTCGGCGATCCGGACATGAAGCCCGCCGGTGGCTGGCGGCGGCCGATCTGGATCTCGAAACCGTCCACCCAGGTGCTCATGGCGGGCCCCGTCCCCGTGGTCCTCGTCTCCACCGTGCAGGTCGACGTCGAGTGTGGCTTCGAAGCGAAGGCCTCGATCACGGGCAAGGTCGCGTTCGAGCAGGCGTACACCTTCAAGTTCAACGCGCGCTACGAGTCCGGTTCCAACCCGAAGCTGACCGGCCCGACGTTCGACAAGCGCTCGCGTCGCGACGTCCAGGTGCTCGGCAGCGGAAGCCTCGCGGTCACCTGCGGGCTCATCCCGCGCATCAACACGATGCTCTACGACACCGCCGGCATCAACGTCGGCATGCGCGCGTCGCTGGTCGCTCAGGCGAGCTACCAGTCCAAGTGCGCCGAGACGACGACCACGCCGAAAGGCGAGGTCGGCGTGGGTCTCTACGGCAACCTCGGCCTCCAGCTCGGGGCGCGCGTCCAGGCGCCCGGCTCGAGCTACGCGGGCAAGGCAGGCCAGAGCGCCGGCTTCGACATCGGCCCGATCGAGCCGTGGAACACGCAGTTCAGCATCTACGAGCACACCTGGCAGCTCGCTCGCGGTCCGGGCTACTGCACGCCGCTCTGCATGAACGGGACGCGTGACGCGGCCGAGACCGACGTCGACTGCGGCGGCGGCGCCTGCCAGACCTGCGCACCGGAGAAGAAGTGCAAGGTCAACTCCGACTGCAAGAGCGGCACGAGCTGCAGCGGCGGCAAGTGCAAGGCGACACCGTGCTCCGACGGCGTCGTCTCCGGCTCCGAGACCGACATCGACTGCGGAGGCACCTGCGCCACGAAGTGCAGCGTGGGCAAGGGATGCCAGTCGGCCGCCGACTGCGCCTCCGGCTACTGCAAGCGGAGCGCGAGCGCCGGTCTCGGCGTCTGCGTGGCCGATCACTGCGCGGACGGTGTGCGCAACGGCGACGAGTCCGGCGTCGACTGCGGCGGCGCCACGTGCGGGAAGTGCAAGACCGGCGCGCTGAGCGCGGTCGACAACGATTGCGAGAGCGGCTTCTCCGACGGCACCTACTGCGTGGCCTCGAGCTGCCAGGATCGCAAGGTCTCCGCCGGCGAGTCCGACATCGACTGCGGTGGCAATAGTGCGTGCAACCGATGCGGCGTCGGCCAGTCGTGCACCGCCCACGCCGATTGCAGCCGCGGTCCTCACGCCCTCCTTTGCGTTGCGGGCAAGTGCTCGCGCCCGCTCGCCGTCGGTTGCGACGACGGCGCGTGGACGGGCAACGAGACCGATGTCGACTGCGGCGGCAGCTGCGGCGCGACCTGTCAGAACGGCAACGCGTGCAAGCTCGACGCTGACTGCATCTCGGGCAACTGCCTCGCCGGAGCGTGCGTGGAGTGCGTGAGCGGAGCTCAGTGCGCGAGCAACGTCTGCAGCGCGAGCCACACGTGCTCGGCTCCGAGCTGCAACGACCAGACGAAGAACGGTAACGAGACCGACGTCGACTGCGGCGGGTCGTGCTCGACCAAGTGCGCCGTCGGCAAGGCGTGCTCGGTGGGAGCCGACTGCGCGAGCGGCGACTGCCAGGCGAGCGTCTGCAAGGCTCCCCCGGCCAGGGACGTCCTCGTCTTCGTGAGCAGCGCGGCGTATGACGGCAACCTCGGCGGCCTTGCCGGCGCGGATGCGAAGTGCCAGGCGCTCGCCGGCGTGGCCCGTCTGCCGGGCACGTACAAGGCGTTCCTCTCCGACAGCACGACCTCCGCGTCGGCGCGGCTCAGCCGACCGGGAGGCGCCTACAAGCTGGTCGACGGCACCGTCGTGGCAGCAGACTCGGCCGCGTTCTTCTCGAGCACCCATGCCTCCCCCTTCCTCCTCGACGAGAAGGGCATTGCGACCGGGGGCGAGGTGTGGACCGGCTCGAATTTCAGCGGAACGGGCTCGGGCGGCTGCGGCGACTGGACGTCGACCTCGGGCACCGCTCAGGTCGGCGCCGCATGGCAAGCGACCTCGCAGTGGGCGAGCCTCTACATGCAGCACTGCAACCGGACCAACGTGCACCTCTACTGCATCCAGCAGTAGCCCACGCACGACGCCAGCGCCGGTGAGTGAAGCGGAGGATCGCCACGCGCGGTCCTCCGCTTTCGTTCTCGTGAATCAGGCGAGCCGCCAGCGACGATGCACGAACATGACCGCAACGACGAGAAGCGCGACGAACGAGACTGCCCCGCGCCCCCGCGACGTCGTACAACCGGCCCCGCGGGCGCCGATGCTCACCGACTCGCCCGAGGACGACGCATCGGGAGCTGCCCCTGCATCGACATCGCGAGGCTCGGCAGCGCCGAAGGAGACGGTGAGACCGTCGTAGGCGCCATCCCCTTCCCCTTCGTTGGCGATCTGGAGATAAGCGACGCGAGCTCCCGCAGGCACGTCGAGCTCCGCGAAGAGTGACGCTCCGCCCTCGGGAACGACGCGCGCCGACGCGTCGGACGACACCTCGTTCGCGCCGTCGCGGCTCCACCGGATGGGACGATCCCACGACGCGAGGACCACCGGTCGAAACGGCGTCCCCTCGCGACCGAACAGCGGCGGAGACATGCGCCGCGCCGCGAAGGCGAGCGTGACCTTGCCGGCGCCGGGAGGGATCTCGGTCCGGAGCTGCATCATACCGGGCGCGATCACCTCGGCCGTCGCGTCCGTCCCCGGCGCCGCGAACCAACCTACTGGAGCGCGCAGCGGCGCGTCGGGCGCGAGCGTCACGATCGAAGAGCAGCGCGGGAGGATCCCGCCCCGAGCGAGCTCTTGTTCGAGGAGCGGCTCGGCAGAAGGGAGCTCCGCTCGTAGCGCCACACGGAGGAACGCGGCTAGCTCCTCGAAGCCGAGATCGCGCCGGCCGGGAGACAATCCGAGCGCGCGGTAGACGGCAGCATCGAATGCGCCGCGGCTCGATTCGTCGAGCGCTCGTCGCGTTCGCCAGAGCGCGCCGGATAGGACGCGCGAGTCGTTGTGAGCCTCACCCACAATCGATCGCGGACAGGCCTCGTCGCCGTCGATCGATCGCAAAGCCGCAGTCGCCGCCGCCGATTCACTCGCCGCGTATTCGCCGACGACGGGATCGTTCGTCAGGGCCGCCGCGAAGTAGTCCGCGATCGCCTCGCCGATCGCCTCCGGCTCCGCGGTGATCCCCTCCTCGGTGAGCCGCCACCCGCTCACGCGAAGCGTTGCATCGACGAGCGCATGGGTCACCTCGTGCGCAACGACGTCACCGTCGTAGGCGAAGTCGACCTTCGTCCCCTGACCGAACCAGACTGCGCCGCGTGTCACGCCGTAGAGCGCGCGAAACGTCTCGCCTTCCGAAGCCCCTGCTCCCGGAAGGAAGAACGCTCCTGCATACGAGACGAGCTCTGCGTCCAGCGCCCCCGCGGCGTCGAGATCACCTTCGAGCAGCCCGGGCGCGATCCGGAGCGAGGTCACGAGCTCGAGCGGGCGCTCCGCCAATGCCGGCACCTCGGTGCCGCCATCGAGAACGCGAAAGAGCTCGAGCACGCGGGCGGCATGGAAGAAGGCCGAGGCCTCCGCGAACGCGTCGGCCTGCTCGCGCCCGAGCCGAGGCTCCGGCCGCGGCGGCTCGACGAAGTCGCCGGCCCCCGACGCGAGCGCGACCTGTTCGAGCCCACACACGCGGATCGCGCGCGTCGCTCCCGCGAACGCGATCGTCCGCGTCCCGCCGCGATCGACGCAGCTCCGCCCCATGAGATCGGCGCTCGTCAGCCGATCGCCGCTCGTCGCGAACGGCAGCGGCAGGAGCGCCGGGCTCGGCGTCCGCGTCGGATTCTCGGGATACGTGAGCACGCTGGCGTGCTTGATCTGGTCGCGGGCTTCGAGCACTCGACCGGTCACCGCATCGACGACGATCCGCGGCGCCGTCGGAAGCCCGTGCGCGCGACGCGGCGCGATGACGTAGGCGAGCGTCCCTCCACGAGGGCCCGCGTGCACGACGAGCCGCGCGTCGTCCTCGTCGATCGGCGCCCGCGAGAACGGTCGCGCCCGCATCGCGGCATCGGCGCGCGAGAGCACTGGACGCACGTTGTGGGGCAACGCGCGCTCGACGTCATGCACCTCGAGCGCGCCCCACGTCACCACTCCGCGACCGAGGACGGGCAGGCCGTGGAACACCTGCTCGCGTCGAACCACGTCACGATGGCGCGCCGTTGGCGTCGCGAGCGCCACGGACTCGACCGCGAGGGCGGGCGCTCTACCGAGCTGCGGCCGCGCCTCGGCGCTCGCCGAGCACGTCGTCATCAGCGAGGCCACGAAGCAGAACGAATGCGCAAGTCGTCGCACGCGTCGCTACTTCAGCCAGTTTCTCGCTCCAGTTCAAGGACGCCGAGAGCAGCCTCCACCTCCCCCTCTCACCTCGCCGAAGCTCGACGGTGCGAACGGTCGATGAAGGCGCCCCGCTCGCGACGTTCGTGGATATCGATTAAGCGACATTGAAGGTCTGGGCGCACACCGATCGACCGCGACCGACAGCATTTGCCGATCTGCTCGTCTCGTTCTGTGAGCTCCTCACCTGAGGTCGAGCGGATGAGATGAGCGAGGGTATCGTCGTTCGAGTGGTCGATGTCACTGAGCGCCGCGCGCTCGGATGGCTCGTCGCGGTCTCGGCCGGGCTCGGAACGGCGGCGATCATGCTCCACATGTGGAGTCCTCACGCTGCGCTCGGCATCGCGAGGGTCTGGTCGTTCGGGATCGCGGCTGCCGTGTGGGCAGGAGGAACGCTTCTGCAATGGCGGCCTCGTCCGTGGGTGACGACGGCGATCATCCACGACAACACCTTGCACCTCGGACGACGGACGGTTCCGCTCGCGCAGATGACCGGGGTCAAGGTCGCGCGCGGCCGGCGTGGATTCAGCGTTGCGATCGGCGAGCGCCAGCGCGGCGGACAGTTCCTCGAGATCGAGCGCGAGCCGGAAGCACATCGACTCGTCGAGCAGCTCGGCCTGACATGGCCGGGAACGAGAGCATGCCGGTTCACGATGCGGGGAGACCTCCTGCGCACCACGCAGCAGCTCGTGAGCGCGATCGGAATCGTAAGCGCGCTCTCCTATGCGATCGCGATCGGCGCGCTCGATGGCCTCGACCTGAAGGTGCTCTTCGGCTTCCCTCCGCTCCTCGCGGGGATCCTCGCGAGCGTCCTCTTCGTCGCGCAGCCGCTCATGAGAAGCGTCGTTCGGATCGGCCAAGAGCGCCCGCCCGCTGGCCCCGGCGCACACAGCGCGGTCGACGATCACCTGAGGCTCCATCAAGCCGCCGCGGTGAGCGCGGACTCGGCGGAGGCATCCGAAGCCCCTACCGCCTTGCACGCCCGCATCCTCGACCAGGGCCAAGAGACGACACGCTCGTGGCTCGAGCGTCTCGACACCGTCGGTGAAGGTGAATCCAGAGTCGCCTACCGGAGCGATGCTCCCACCGCCGAAGAGCTTCGCCAGATCGCCGAGAACGAAGCCGCGCCGGCAAAAGCTCGACTCGGAGCGCTTCGTCTTCTCGCGCGTCGTCACGGTGGGGTCCCGGAAGACCTCCGCGCTCGCGTGACGAACGATCTCGGTCGACGTGTTCGCATCGTGGTCGAGCCGAATGCGAACTTCGAGGCTGCCGCCGACGAGCTCGAAGCCCTCGGCCCCGCGTTCCGCGCCCGCCTCGACTAGGGCTGGGTGCGCGTGTCGCCGAAGCTACGAGAGGCTTGCCATGGATCATGCGGCCCTGCATCTCTGCGGAGATGCGAGGCCGTATTCGACTTCGCGATGAGTAGGGGCCTACTTCGTCACGAGCGGCGCCGTGACGAGCTTTCGTGTGGCCATTCCGCTCGGATACGCGTAGCTGGCGAAGGCATCCATCCCCCACAACGTCGCGGTGAACGCGCCCTCGCTCCGCAGGTGATGGGCTCCGTAGTAACAGAGCTTGCCGTCGCTCTTCAGGCCTGGCCTGCGGCGGTCCGAGAGAGTGACACGCGTAAACTCGTATTCGCCGCGCGTGCCGACCGGACGAAATCCCGAGACGGGACCACCAAGGCACTCGAGGATGACGTCTTTGAACTCGCCGCCCGTCTTCGCCCGCACGATCACGAGTGACGTCTCCGCGTACGTCGGATCGGCGAAGAAGCTTGCCGAGCTGAGATACTGGCCCGCGGCTACCACGTTGACGAACTCCGGGTCGCCCAGGCCGTTGTAGTCTCGGGCGTTGCCCAAGTAGTCGAAGCCGGCGCTGGTCATGTGGGCGGACAGGTAGATCGGATGCTCAGCGTCTTGCGTGCGAACCACGAACGCGTCCCCGACACCGGCGGCGAACGGGACCATCTCGCCGGCGTTCAGCTCGAGCGGCGCTCCGACCGGGACCTCCGGATCGTAGTCGAGACGCGTCCCGTCCCGCGCGGCCATGATGCGGTATGGCATGACCTCGTGCTCGTTACCGACGCGCGGGCGATAGCCGACGCCGACGTATTCGGACCCCCACTGTTCGTAGGCGGGGATCTGCTGGTTCGCGATATCGCACGGCCCGCGATAGGCCGGGACGTTCATGCAGGAGTGCACGCCGAAGGTGCTCGTCGGCTTCGTCGACGTGACGAAGCTGCCCGTGAGCTCCTCGTTCTGGGCGAACTGCAGAAACTGCCCCTTCTTGAGGCGATACGTGGCCGGCGTCCCGGCGCGCGCGCCCATGACTCCAACTCCGTCTTGGATGTCGCGCTTTGGAACGATCGTCACGTCGGTGTCGTCCTCCGAAGCCACGATCTGCACACCAGCCGGAGCGAGCACGGCCGAGCTCCAAGCATTAATCAGGAGATTCTCCTTCGCCCACGTTGCGACCGGCAGGAGGAGAGTTGCCGTGGGCATCTCGGTGCTCCCCCCGCCGAACGGGAAGATCGTCGCCGCGCTGACCGGGGCGCTCGTCTTCAGGTGGAAGGACGACCCGAACAGGGTCGTTTTCGGATTGAAGTCGTAGTACAGCGCGGCCTCGACTCCCGGCGGACATGGATAGTGACCAAACGATCCGGGCGAGGTCTTCGAGGCGGGGTCGTCCGAGACGAAGAGGACCACGCCCTCCCCCGGCGAAACGGGCCCACTGTGCCGGGTCAACGTCGCGGCGCCTGACTCCGTACGATAAACCGACTTCGAAATATCGAGCATCTGCCCTTCGTACTCGAGCTCGACATCCACGGGCACCGTAGAGGTATTGACGATGTAGGCCGCATAGCAGCTCTGCGCCTTGTTGAGCGCGGAGAGGAGCGGCGACTGAAGATAGAACTCGCAACCGTTCGAGCTCCCTTCGGCGGCTGCGGCGGCGCACTGCGGCTGGCATCGTCCACCGCCACACGCGAGGTCGGTCGGACACGTCTCGACGAGCTCGTCCCGACAATTGACGACGGAGCGGCCATCGAGCGAGCATCGGTCGTCACACCTGCCCGCGTCTGCGGACGGACCGAAGTCACGCGGGGGCGGAGTGACTACGACTCGATTTTCTCCGCACGCGAGCGCGACGGAGAAGATGAGCCCGAGGACCGCGGCGGGCGCGACGCGCCGAGCACGCACGATCATGGCAACCTCACTTCCACCGGCTCGAGGCTCGACCTTCTCATGATTCCGTTACCCAACTGTCCGTAGTAGTTGCTGCCGACACAGTAGATTTTGCCATTCGTCAAGAGGGCGCATGTCGCGTCGTAGGTCGTCTTCACCCGGGCGGCGGGGACCGGAAGACCGGCAACCCTCGCCGGCCTCGCTGCGTGCTCCTTGGTGCCGTCGCCAGCCTGTCCGGAGGTGTTGTTCCCGAAGCAATACACGGAGCCCGACGCCGAGACGGCACACCATCGTGCGGGGTTGACGACCTTGCTGGGATACACGGAGCGGATGCTCTTCGTCGTGGCGACCTGCACGACGGGCTCGGGCGTCACCACCCGCCGCGGGATCGCTCCAACGTCATCGCCCCAGCAATAGGCGTCACCACCCGCTGCGACACATGCGCGGGTCTCCGCGACGTCTACGGCCGTGAGCCGCTCGAACATCGTGGCCCGAGGATTCGGATCGGGGGACAGCGACGACTCGCGCGCGAGGAGGAGGTTGGCTCCCCAGCTCTCGGATGCGCCGTCCTCGCGGACGATGAACGTGGCCTCGTTCACAGTGAGGTCTCGGATCGGAGCCCCGGGCCCGAGGGCGATCGCCGTCGGCGGATACATCGCATCGGAAGGCTCGTCGCTCGTCACTTGACCGGACGCGTTCGAGCCCCAGCAAAGGACGCCACTGTCGACGAGCGCGCATGCGGTTCGATCGGACGCGCTCACTTTCTTCGCGGCCGGGATCTCGAGCCTCACGGGCTCGAGCTCCGTCGTGACGCCCGCGTCGGCGGCCCGGTACGGCCCCTTCCCCCAGCAGAAGGCGGCGCCGGCCTTGTCGACCGCGCAGGTGCGGTCGAGCGCGACGATGTCGGTGAGCCCGGGGACGCGAGTCGGCGTGGCGCTGCCGGGCGATGCCTCGCCGCGACCGAGCTGGCCTACCTGGTTGTCGCCCCAGCACGCCACCGTCCCGTCATGGAGCAGTGCGCAGAAGCTCTCGTCCTGCCCCGCCACGAGCGCCGTGGCACAGGGCGGAGACGCGCATTCGATGGGGAGGAGGCCTCCGTCGAACGGCGCGGCATCCGGGATGGAGGCCGCGTCAGCGTCTTCGTCTTCGTTCGGACGAGAGGCGTCGAATGAGGCGTCCGGCTCGGAGGCGCCAGGGTCCGCGTCGCGTTCGCTCGAGCAGCTCGCAGATGCGATCGCTCCCGTCGCGCAGAGAAAGACCACGAGCGCTGCCGGAGGGCACCGGTCAAGGAGTCGTCTTGTGGAGTGCATAGCCTTCTCCTACCGCCCAGAGGTTCGTGGGGGACGTACCTCGGATTTGGGTGGGCAATTTGGTCAGCGGAGCGCCGTTCAGCACGGTCGACGAATATTGATAACTGCCGCCATCCCCGATTTCGGAACCTCGCATGACGACGCCCCACCTGGCATTTTGACCGCCTCCGGCCAACCAGAGGCGATCTGCGGACTCACTCCACGTTGCGGTCCACCGCGGCGCGCGAACAACGGCTGAGGGTACCGAGCCGACGGTCACGGAGAGGCTTTCCCCTTCCATCGTGAGCTGCGAGTACTGGTTCGGTGGCTGGAGAAGAAAGAACCTACGGCCGTCGGAGGTGTGGAATTGCGACGAGAGTGCGTTGCTGGCCCCGCTGGGACTGGGCAGCGGCGGAGGGCCTCCATCTCGCGGCGTACACTGCCTGAATGTGGCGACGCCGTCGGCGATCCGGTGGTACCCCTCGGGCGTCCTTCGTATCAGGATCTCACAATTGATAAAATTACCGCCAAACCGGTATCCACGGAACCACACCTCGTCCGGGCGCGTCCCGGCAGCGCCCGTGATGTAGAACACCTCGACGGGGTTGTCGGCGTCATCGACCGTGTGCTCCGGGACCCAGCCGAGCGCGCCGCCATCTTCGCTCGCTCGGCGGAAGATGGTATTCGAACGCCAAGCATAGATATCACTACCGACTCCCCATACGCCTAGAATGAGATCCTTCGCATCTTCAGTGCGATCAGGGACGTTCTCGGGGAGCCGCTCACGGCTCCAAGACCACGCCGTTGCCGGCGGGGCGGGGCGCGTTCCGTGATAGATGGTGCCGGGGGCGGCGGCGTAATAGACCTCGTCGGCATTGGGCGACCATATCCTCGTTGCATGATCGGCGAGAGCTTCGTTCTGGCTGTTGTCGTCGATGTAGCGCCACGTGGAGTCAGCTTCGTTCCATTCGAGTGCTCGGATGCCGAAGCTGCGGCTCTCGGCGAGCGCGAAGGCCCGACCCGGCAGCGGCCAGATGTCCTTGATCGTGAGGCCGACGTCGGGCAACGTCGTCTCGCACCACCCGTCCGAGCTACATACGGCCCCGCGTGCTTCGACCGGCGCATCGCTCGCGACGGCCACGTCACGACCTGCACCCGCATCCGCAAGCGCCTCGTCCGGCTCTGCGTGCGGCGCTTCTGTTTCGTCGTCGGATGCTGCGCACGCGGCGATGGCCAAGAGCGCGCTCGACACACTGCCAAGAACGAGAAGGCGCCTCATGGCTTTCCTCCGAGAGATAGAAGCACTCCGTCTCCGCCGACCCAGACGTGCCCCGGTCCGGCGGTCCATACCGTCGTGAGATCGGGGCGACGCGAGCCGAGCCCACCGATCTTCATCCGCGACCAGCGAGTCCCGTCGTAGTGGAGGACGATGGCGTCATTGCCGACGGCCCAGACGTCGGAAGAAGACGAGCCCCAAACGGCATTGAGCTGCGCTGTCGTAGGGATGTCGGCAACGGGCTCCCAGACGGCGGGATCGCCGACGTAGTGCCGTATGGTCCCAGCGAATCCGACCGCCCAGGCATCGGACTCGGAAGCGGCCCACACCCCGTAAAGCGCGTTCCGTGTTTGACTGTCGTACAGCTTGAAGCTCGGCGAATCGCCATCCGCGTTGGTCACGCGCATGGCGACGCCGTTCATTCCCACCGCCCACACCTCCTCCGCCGAGGCGCCGTGCATGCCGGCGAACGTGACCGAGTGCGTTTTTGCGACGTTGCCTTCGAACGTCTTCGAGGGGGTTACTCGCAGGCGGGCGAGGCCTCCCATGTTCGAGCCTGCACTTGTCCGCATCGTCGCCAACCAGAGCCACTCGGCCCCAGGGGCCCCCCAGCCGAACATCAACCGCTGCTGGCGGATGTTGTAGCCCGGGGCTGAGGCCATGGTGGGCGCGCCGTGATCCGTCCAGCCGTCGACGGAAGCGCCTGCGTCGACGCCCGGGTCGACGTAGTTTCGTGCGAACACGCGGTCGAGCCCCCCGACCCCGACTTCGTATCCGTCGCGAAGCCAGAGCGCCGCTATCGTGGGCAAGCGTCCGAGTGGCGATTCGACAGCGACGGGAAGTTGCGAAGGGCGCCACGACGTGCCGTCGAAGTGAGCGAGCGTTCCGAGCGAGCCGAGCGCCCACACGTCGCTTGGCGAGCGGCCACGCACGAGATGGATGCGCGTCCGCGGATCCAGCTGCCCCGGCTCCGCTACGGGCTTCGTCGAATCGACGAGCCCGTTCGGACAGAGAACATCCTCGGAGCAGGTCTCCAGGTAGTACTCGCAATCGACCGTGCAGGGCGGGGCAGCGTCGAGCGGCGCGCCGGAATCGCTCTCAGGCACCGGTGCGGGCGGCGGCTCGGATGGGCCGGCAGGCGCGACCTCGTAGGTGGCGCATGCGCCCAGCCACGCCGGCGAGCCCGTCGCGAGGACCGCTGCCGTCGCAACAGCGAACCGGAGTGGACGAAGTCCAGCTTCGCTGGACGGAGGCCGCGAAGGAACAGGCGGATTCGGCGAAGGCCGAGCCGGATCGAGCTTGCATGCCCTCATCGCGCTTCCTCCCCGTCATCGCACGGTTCGACGACGCAGCGGCCGCCGGCGCACGCCTGCCCGGCCGCAACATCGCAGGTGATCCCGCAGCCTCCGCAGTTCTGCGGGTCGCTGAAGGTGTCCACCTCGCAGTTGTCGTCCAGGTTGCCGTTGCAGTCGGCCCATCGTCCGAAACAATCGAGTTTGCACGTACCGGACGAGCAGACCGGAAGGCTACGTTCCGACGATCCGGGGCAGACTCGCCCGCAGCCACCGCAGTTCTGCAGATCGGAAGCGAAATCGACGCAATTGCCGATGAAGGGCTCGGTAGTCGTGACTCCGCAGAAGCTGAGGCCGGGCGCGCAGCCGCACACTATACTCGGCGGAAAGAGATTCTGTATGCAGTTCATGCCGTTCGCACGACAGTCGTCGCCACAAAGGCTGCAGTTGGCGTGCGTTCCGAGCTTCGTCTCGCATCCGTCGGAGCCCGGCATCCCGAGGTCCGCATTGCAGTCGGCAAAGTTATCGCGGCACTTGAGGTTCCCGCATCGCGAGCCGACGCATCCGTATTTTGCATTCGGCGGAAGGGGAGGAGCCCCCACGGGTCCGTTGGGGTCGCATTCGTTTCCGCATGCTCCGCAGTGCTTGTCGGAGACGTCGACGTTGGCGCAGGTGAACTGATCAAGCGTCTCGCCCGGGCAATACGTGTACCCGTCTTGACAGCCGCACCTGGGCAGAGGCTCATTTGGATACTTGATACACGGAAACCCATCGTCGCACCTATCTCCGCACGCGCGACAGTTGTCGCTCGAGCCGAGACGCACCTCGCAACCGTTGTCGACGAGTCCGTCGCAATCCTCATAACCGCGTAGGCACCTCAGCACGCAGCGACCTTCGATACAGTCGAAGGCCTCGGATTCGGTCTTGGCAGGGCACGCCGCGCCGCACGCGCCGCAGTTCAACGGATCCGATCTGAAGTCCACGTCGCAGACAAACTGCGATGTCGAGCACGTCGTATATCCCGTCGGACACTTGTCCGAGGGGCAATAGTCCGTGAGCGTTCTCTCGACTGTCCCTGCCTCCGGCGTCGCGAAGGGAGCCGGAGGATCCGTGCAGAAGCCGGCATCGCAGTCGGAGCCGATGACCATGTCGGACGTCGCACACGCGGTGACGACGACGATCATGGCGAAAGACACGGTGATCGAAGCGGCAGCCTTCATGGCGTCTCCGTGGTGGTCGTCGGCGCCCCGGCACAGCTCATCACGACGCGGCGCGCGAGCGGGTCCGAGCCGCGGTTCTGGAGGAATGCCCGTCCCTCACGCACCGCTTGGTCGACGCGCCCTGCATGGCAGAGGACCACGATGCGTTCGGCGATCCGCTCGTCCTTGAGCACCCCGTCAGGGAACTCCCTCGAGTGCTCGTCGAGGAACGAGAGCGCGCGTGCGTCTTCGCCTCGCCGGAAAGCGCTCTCCGCCTCCGCGAGGAGGCGCGCTTCGCGGGCGAGCGTGTCGTCGCTAAGTGAAGGCTTGGAAGGCCCAGCCGCCCTGATCCTCCCGGCGGGCCCGGCGGGTGGATTCGCTCGCGGCGTCGCCTGCGGCAGAGAATCGACCGAGACGACGGGGACGCCGATCGGATCTGCGCTCGCGATCTCGATCTTCTCATCGACCATCGCAGGCGGCGAAGCCGGTGAAGCCGTCACATCGGCCGCAGGGCTCTCCCTCGAATGGATCGCAACAACGCCGGCGGCGAGGAGCGCGACGCAGGAGAGGCCGCCCCACCACGCGATGCGCGGCGTCGCCGAAGGAGAGGCGGCGCTCGTCGAGCCGGCCGCGAGGGTCGCGTCGATCTTGGCCGACAGGCGCTCGAAGTCCGCCTGTGACGGCTTGTATCGCGTCGCGATCGGCGCAAGAAGCGATTTGCCCTTGGGAGGTTCTTGGCTCACTTGAGTCTCCAACGGTCACGTGCTGTTTGCCGCTCCAGGCTCGTCGCGACGTGCTCACGCGCGAGCCGCAGCCGGCTCCTCGCGGTGTAGATGTTGATGCCGAGGATCTCTGCGACCTCGGTCACGGGTCTCTCTTCGATCTCCGTCAGGACGAGGACGGCCCGTTGCTCAGGGTTCAGCTTGTCCAGGATCGCCTCGAGGCGCCGAGCGTCTTGCTCGGCCTCGGCAATGCGATCGGGGCCATGTGCGCTCGACTCGGGTACCGTCTCGAAGCTCGCCTCCGAGTCCCAGCCGCTCGTCCAGCGTCGAGAGGACCGCTTGTGCCGTTGCGTGACGCGGTAGAGGATGGAGAAGAGCCAGCCTCGTATCGAGCCTCGGTGCTCGTATTCGTTCATGAGCCGGTGGACGGTCAAGAACGTCTCCTGGACGACGTCGTCGACCTCCTCCGCGCGGACTCCGAGCCGGTGCGCGCTCTGCCAGACGTATTCGAACTGCGTACGGTAGAGCTCTACGAAGACCGCCGCGCGATCTTCGTGCGTGCGCTCGCCGGGACCGTCGTACTCGAGCGAAGCAGGCGAAAGCACGCGCATCCCTCCCTTTAACTTCAGGTGGCGCGTCGAACGGTCACTCGAAGTGGGCTACGGAAGGACGATTTCGACCCCCACCCCCGAACGAAGCGAGAAGACGCCTGGCTCGAAGAGGGTCGCGTTGCCGTTCGCGGTGGCCAGCGCGATGTTCGGTGCTCCGATCGCCGCTAGGAGGTCGACGCGAGCGACGACCCCGAGCCACCTCGTTACCCGCACTTCGGCGAGGCCGCCGGCCCCGGCCGCGGGCCAGATCGCACGGGCGACCTCGGGGTTCCGAATGCCCACTCCGGCGGCTTCGACGGCGCGCGCCTCGACGCTGGCGCACGCTCCTACGTCGAAGCGCCCGAACGGGACCACGTAGCAGCCGAAGAGCCCCGCCGTGCGCATCTGGAACGAAGCTCCCGCACCCCGCTTCTCGTCGAAGATCGGTTGCTGCGCGTGCCAGACGCTGCCCACCAGGCCCGCGCGAATGCGCGCCATACGAAGGTGGACGTTCAGCGCGAGCCCCGCGGATGCGTCGGGAAGCGCTCCCACGTCGAACACGCCGTAGACTCCTGCGCCGGGGCGCACGAGGTCGCGAGATGCCTGATGCTCTGCAGCGACAGGCTGAGCGGCCGGGGGCGACGACGGCTTGGGCGATGGCGGCGGTGGAGCGGGCGCCACTGGCTCCGGCTCCGGCTCCGGCTCCGGCTCCGGCTCCGGCGAGGGTGCGAGCTCGGCGGGCGGACGCGCGTCTCGCGTCGAATCGATCGCCAGCGCGATGAAGACGGCCGCAGCCTCCGCGAGCGCTGTGCACGATCCCGCGCGGACGGTCCTCGTCCCACGCGCGTCCGCAACTTCCGTCGTCAGCACCAACTCGACGCGATCGTCGGCAACTGGACGAATTCGTGCAGTCGCCGTGACCGTCGCTCCCCGCGGAGGCGGCTTGCTCAAGAGATGCCTGACGCGATCGGTGACGTCTTCCGCGGTCGGGCACGTCGCCGGGGCGTTCCACGTGAGCTTCAGCGGGAGCTGCGATGCTTCATCGGCGCGAGCGATCTGATGTGGAATCAGCGTCGCCAGCGCCACGCCGAAGGCAGCCCTTCGCACCCCCGGAGTATCGCATCATGTCGCTTCGAATCTTGCGGTCTCTTTCCTCGTCGAGCGCGAGCGGAGCGCTCGCACCGATGGCTGAGCTTGCCGCGTTTACCGGCTATCCTCCACCGCCGGCGACGGCACGTCGGAGCTCTCGCCGGAGCGACGGTCCACGACCGCGGCGTCCTTCATCGAACGATGTCGGGACGCACCGTGTTGAGCGGACGGAGCCCCATTCCGCCGGGGTAGCCGTAGCTGTTGTAGAAGTCCATGCCCCAGACCGTGATGGCAAACGGTCCGCTGCCGGAGATCTCGTGCCGGCCCGCGCCGCAGCCAGGCTGCCCGCTTTTGGCGTCGAAGCGCACGACGGCCATCTCGTGCTCCTCATCGATCCGACGGAAGCCGCCGACCGTACCGAGGCAGTCGAGCGAAACGTCGGGGAACACTCCGCCCTTCGCCGCGCGAACGACGACGAGCGAGCTCTCCGCATACGTCGGGTCTACGAGGAAGACGTAGCGGTCGAGATACTGATCGGTCGGGACGATCGGCACCAGCTCGGGGTCGCCGATCTCGCGCGGCGTCTGGTTGCCTCCGCTCATGTAGCCGTAGACCGCGATCGGGTGATCGACGTCCTGGCTCTCGACGACGAACGGCTCGCTGCTCGAGAACAGGGCGATTTGACCGCCATCGAGCCTCTCGGGCGCGTCCGCCGGACGACGGGGACGATAGCGGAGCGTCGTACCGTTTCGCGCCGCGGCGATGCGGAACGGCATGAGCTCGGCCGCGCCCGCGGATCGCGACGGCGGCGTCGGCGCAGCGTAGCGCGAGCCCCACGCCGTCGTCGGTGCGAGCTGGGTGCTCGACATGTCGCAGGCCGAACGGTTCGCCGGCACGAACATGCACTCGTGCGTCGCCCAGTATCCGACCGGCTTGTCGGCCGAGATCAGCGTGCCATCGAGCTCCTCCTGCTGAGTGATCTGGAGGACCTCGCCAGCGGAGAGCGTGTAGCTCCCATTCGAGCCCGCCGCGATCCCAACCACGCCGCCTCGAGGAGCGATCTCGGCGCTCGCGTGCACCGTCACGGTGGTCGCGTCCTCTGCCGCCACGATCTGCAGACCCGGGCTCTTGCGCGCCCCGATCGCGACCAACCGCGGCGCCGGGCTGATCACGAGATGGTCGGTCCCCCACGTGCGCACCGGCAGCAGCAGCGACGCGCTGGCGACCGCGGAGTGTCCCCCGCCGTAGGGGTAGATCGAATACGCGGTGACCGGTGCGGAGCTGCGTAGCCGGAACGACTGGCGCCGGCCGGTTCCGCCGATGCCGAGCGGCGTCGTCACCGCTGGCGTGATGCCGTCCGGACAAGGCACGTAGAGGCCGGTGGGCTCGGAAGGCGTCGACTCCGCGAGAAAGAGGATCGCCGTCTGCCCAGGCGCGAGGTCACCTTCGAGCGGCAAGTACGTGATCGGCTCTTTACCGCTCGCAGGCCCGACGAGCCGCGCGGCGCTGGCCACATCGAGTGGCTGCCCAGCGAGCTCGACGTCGAGGCGTGCCGGAGTGCTCCACGTGTTCGACACGAAGACGGCGAAGCAGGCGTCCGTCACCTCGCCCTCGGGCGGCACGGCGCGAAACTCGCAGCCGACCGAGTCGGCGCTGCCGGTAGCCTCGCACGCAGGTACGCACGCACCCTCGTTGCATCCCTGATCGGGCGCACACTCCTTGATGACCCGCTCCTCCGTGCTGCATGCGTCGAGCACCGCGCGTCGATCGCGCGAGCAGCGGGTCTCGCCCTCGCAGCCGGCGTCGCGCTCCGAGACGTCAGTCGGAAGCGCAGGCGGGCGATCGAACTCCGCGCGATCTCCGCCACTACAATGAAGCGTGGCGAGGGCCGCGAGCGCAGCACACGTGGCGACGGTGGCCCGAAGCTCGAAGAGGCCGCTCACGGTTTGATCCTCTCGGGCCGAGGATGCAGCTCACCGTCGCGAACACGGCGGCCGAGCTGACCTTCGAGGTTGCGGCCCCAGCAGACGATGCTCCCGTCGACCAGCGAGGCGCAGAACGCCCCGCCCTTGGCGGACGCGACCGACCGAGCCTTCGCCGGCAGCGCGACGGTCACCGGCGCCTCGGCGCGGAGGAGCTCCTCCGGGAGGGAGCCGAGCTCGCCCCACGCGTTGCTGCCCCAGACGAACACGCGGCCATCGGCATCGACGGCGATCCGCTCTCCGAGCTCGAGCAGGCGTGTCCCGTCGAGCTGAGGGATCACGTTCGCGACCCGGTCGCCTGTCGACGTGCTCCACGCATACGCGCGATCGTCGGCGATGAAGCGGTAGGCGCCGACCCACCGGCCGTACGTGACGACGTCGATTGTCGCCGGCGAGAGATCGCGCCCCTCCGCGAGCGAGCTCGGGCGGCCTGGCGCGGTCCCCCACGAGACGATGCTCCGATCCTCCGTCAACAGGAGCAGCGCGTCGTGGGTGCCCGAGAATCTCCCCACGCCCAGGCCGATCTGACGGACCGGACGCGTCCCTTTCCACACGCGCGTGGCGCCGCCGTCGGAGCCTTCGGGGAGCAGCGATGACCAGGACGGCCCCCAGCACCACGGGGAACGATCGTCACGCACGACCGCGCAGCCCATCCGTGAATCGGCGACGACATGAGCGGCCGGGGGAAGCCCCTCGACGCGGGAAGGAGCAGAGGAGAAGCCTTGCTCCGGCTGCGTTCCCCAGCACCAGACCGATCCGTCGTTCCGAAGCGCGCAGCTCGCGTCGCCATGACCGACGGTCAGCTCGACGACCGAGTCCAGGCCCGGCACGGGCATCGGCGTCGCCGCGAGGACCGGATCGGTCACCGGCACACCTCGCCCGAGCGCGCCTTGCGGTTTCGGGTTCCAGACGTCGAGCTCTCCGTCGCTGCCCCAGCACCAGACGGCGCCTTGGGTCGTGAGCGCGCAGATCGCGTTCGCGCCGTTGCCGGCGACGCGCTCGAAGCAAGGTTCGACCTCGCACGCGAGCGGCGGCGCCGTCGGCTCGCCGGCGTCGGGCGCGCGTGCGTCCAGGTCCGGCCGCGTCGTGTCGCTCGTGCCTGCATCGAGATCGTGAACGTCGTTGCCACCGGCATCGCGTTCGAGGTCGACAGGCGCGAGCTCCTCGGAGCCCGCACACGCGGCCAGCGACACCAACGTAAGGACGACGATTCGAGCCGTGCGCGCCATCACGAGCCTCCCTTGTGACGGAGAGCGAATCCGCGCACGGGCCCGCCGATCGCGCGCGGCTTCTCCTCACCGACGATCCACGTATCGGTTCCGTTGGACCACAGCGCGTGGACCGTGAAGCGCGGGTAGCCGCCGACGGTGATTGGAATCATCTCGAAGGAGCTTCCGTCGTACCGACAGACCGTCGTGCCGTCCGAGACCCATGCCAGGTTGCTCCGCACGGCGGACGCGAGCATCGGTCGACATGCGGGGATATCGTCGCCGTTACGCTGCACCTCCGGGGCGAGCAGCGTGCCGTCGGCGGTCACGGCCCGCATGCGCGTCGTCCACCCGTCGTAGCTCCACAGGCGCGCGTCGCCGGGGCCGGTCCCATGGATATGCCAGGGGGTGTGGCCCACCGTCGAGGCGTCGACCGCGTTCACCCAGCCGCCGTCGAGCGTGCGCCGCAGCAGGACCGGCGTGTCCGTCGGATCGTAGCCCGACGCGAACACTCGATCCGATCCGAAGCCCCAGACGCCATACGGAACTGCCAGAAGCGGTTGGCCCGAGCTGCCACGCTCGCGCTCGGCGACCACATGCCCGGCGTCGTCTTCTCCGCGAACATGCCAGAGGCCCTCGTACCCCCACGCAAGCCAGAGGTCGCTTGGCCCCGCGGCCCATGCCGTCCCGCTCGAGCCGGTCCGGATCTCGAGATCGCTAGTGACCGCGCGCCACGCAAGGACGGAGTCACGCCGCGCCAGGTGCGCGACGGCCGGGGCGGAGCTCGACCCTGGCCCCGGACCGTCGCCGAATGCCCAAACGTCCTCGGGGCCGGTGCCCACGATGATCTTCGCGCGGACGCCGGGCGCGCCGCCATCCGGCCACGTGAACGCCGTCTTCCAAGCCGTCCCGTCCCAGTGCAGGATCGAGCGGCTGCCGCCGGCCCACAGCGAGCCATCGCTTGCGCCCCACACCGCGTACAAGACCTCGCTGGTCGGCAGCTCCGTCAGACAGAACCCGCCGTCGCTGCACGTCGGAGCCGCCGGCTTCGCGTCCTCGTCCGACGCGTCACTCGAAGCATCACTCGCCGGAGGCAGCGATGCGTCGGCGTCCGGCGTCACGAGAGGACTGCCGGAGTCTTCCATCGTGCTGGAGAGAACGAGACCGTCGTTGTCCGCACACGCCCATGGGCACGCGACGACACCGAGCAGAACCACGAAGCGCAGTGCCGAGCTCTTCATTTCTTCTCACCGCTCCGCTGTAGCCGCAGCGTCGTTCCCTCACCGACGAACCACACGTCGCTCGCGTCGGCCCCCCACACCGCGCGCAACGTCGGCCGCTTCGCGTCGCGATCGAATGGCGTGGGCACCCGCCACCAGGATGTCCCGTCGAAATGGAGAATCGTGGCGAGGTCACCGACGATCCAGACGTCGTTCGGCGAGAACACGTGAACGGCACGCAGGTCGACCGTGCTTCCGGTCTCGACCGTCAAGAACCGACGAAGACCGTCGGCGTCGACGCCGAGGCGGCGGACGAGCCCGCTATTTCCGATCAGCCAAACCTCGTCGCCTCGCGCGTACACGTCGGAGAGCGCGGTCGTGGAGTGGCTATTCCACTCCTCGATTTGCCACTTCTGCCACGGTGGAAGGTTGCCACCGGCGTCGGGCATCACACGCAGAGCCCGAAACACCTTTCCACGGTCGCCGGCGGCCCAGACGGTGTTCGCGTCCGGCACGCTCACGGCGCGAAGGAACCCGTCGTCGTAGTTGAGTATCACCGTATCTACGCCGGTCGGGCCCTCCTCCGACCAAGGCGACCAATGCACGAGGACGTTGGCAAATCCGAGCTCGCCGCGCGCGACGTTCCATGCGGCGCCGTTCGCGGGTCCGCCGAGGTCGGTTGGGCGCGAGAGCAATCCTGGAATCTCCGATGCCTTCGAGAGCGCGTCCTCCTGGCGCTCGAACGTGGTGCCCGTCGGGCCGCGCCAGCCCGTCGAGTGCACGAGGTCGCTCCCGTCCATGAACCAGACGTCATCGCGGCGCGACAGCCAGATGCCGCCGAGCGTGTTCTGACCGGACGCCGCACCTTGCCAGGTCGCCGGCGACGACCACGCCGTGCCGTCGAAATGGAGCACGGTGCTCGACGCGCCGACCGCCCACACGTCGTCGGGGCCGGAGCCGGCGATCGCGACGAGGTTGCGCGTGCGCGGGATCGGCGCCGGCACCTCGATCGGGCAAGGTGCTGTTGCGGTGCACTCCTGGACGGGAGGCAACGGTGCGAAGTCGGTGACGTCCGAGGCGTCGTCGGGACCGGCGTCCGAGAGCGAAGCATCCGTACCTGCTTCCTCGACCGCGGGAGGGACGACGACTTCGTGGGCCTCCTCTTCGCGACCGGTCGCGTCGGACTTCGCGCACGACACGAGCAGCGCGACGGCGCCGGCGCTCGCCGCGGCGAGCCGATGAAAGCGTGCGTACGAAACGCTCATCGCGGCACCTCGGGGTTGCAAGCCGCCTTCACGCACTGACCTTCCACGCATGCTTGACCAGCGAGCGGGCAGCGTTGCCCGCAGCCACCGCAGTGGTCCGGATCGAGGCGGATGTTCGTCTCGCAGCCGTTGCCCCTGTCACCGTCACAATCGCGATAGCCGCCCTCACACTGGAAGCCGCAGACGCCGTCGGAGCACGTGGTGAGCGCGTGCGTTCCAGGCGGGCTGACCGGACAGGCGTTGCCACAGCCACCGCAGTGCTCCGGATCCGAGGTGAGGACGAAGCAACCGAGGACGCCGCTCGTCTCCGGATTGCACAGGACTTCGCCTGCCTTGCAGCCGACGCACTTGCTTTCGTGACAGCGCTCGCCGGCGCCACACGTGATGCCGCACCCACCGCAGTTGTTCGGATCGGCGATGAAGTCCCAGTCGGCCGACTCGCATCCGTCCCCGTCGTCGCTCTGCAGGTCGCCGTTGCAGTCGGCGAAGCCCGACCAGCACTTGCGTTGACCGCACGCTCCGCCGGAGCACCCGACGTACGCATTCCACTCGGGGTTCAGGTCCTCATAGGGGCACTGCACTCCGCACGCACCGCAGTGGCTGTCGTTCGCCAGGAAGTCGACTACGCAATCGTTCCCGCAGGGCTTCGCGTTGGGGCCGAGGTAGGCGCAGTCGCACGTGCCGTACGCGCACCCGACGAGACACACGTTCCCGCAGGCGCCGCAGTTGTACCGATCATTCTGCAGCGCGGTCTCGCAACCGTCGTCGACGATGCCGTTGCAGTCACCGGCCAACCCGGTGCACTGCATCTTGCATTGCCCGTCGACGCAGGTCCATTTCGTGTTGTAGTCCGACGGGTCGTCAGCACCGGGACAAGCGTTTCCGCAGGCCCCGCAGTTGAAGTCGTCGTGCATCAGATCGGCGGTGCAAGGGAAGCGATCGCCAGGACACGTCGCGCGTCCCGCCGGGCACTCGGTGGTGTCGCACATCACCGTGCTGGGCACCGAGGCCTCGGTCGAGCCGGCGTCGTCCCCGCCGAGCGCCGGAGGATTCGAGCCCTTCTCGAATGCGCCGACGATGACCGCATCGTCGGGCGTTGCGCAGGAGGTCGACGCGAGGAGTGGGGCGAACAGCGCGAACACTCCGAGAACGACCGCGCCCCGCTTCGTCCAGGGTCGACGAGTAGACCACGAGCTCTTCATCGCTCACTCCACTGTTTGATCGAGGACGCGACGAACGCGTTCGACGTAGGGCGTCTCACCGTGCAGCGCCAGGAACCGTTCACCACGCGCACGCGCCTGCGCTCGGTCACCGGACATCGCCAGCGCCTCGATGCGCATCACGTCGACCTCCTCTGCGAGCAGTCCGCCTTTCGCGAAACGCTTCTCGTATGCCCTCACCGCTTCCAGGCACTCCCCTCCACGGCCGTTCGCCAGTGCTGCACGCGCCCGCTCCACGATGGCGAGCTCCTCGAGGAAGGGGTCCGCGGCGGGCGTCTTCGAGGGCGCAGCCGTCGTCGGTACCGCGCGCGGGAGATCTTCGACGCGAACGGTTTGCGGCTGCTCGCCCGGCAACGTGTTCGCTGCGTTCGGCGCAGAGCGCGGCTCCTCGGGCGCGAGCGCGATCACCGCTGGTGACGACGCGAGCGAGCCCCCGCCGGAGAACGGCGTCGCCGCCTGCTCGTTCCGGGGCGTTTGCGCGACGGTCGCGATGCCTGTCGCGACGACTCCCAGGACGCCGAGCCCGACGACGAGCCACAGCTTGAACGACGAGCTCCCGCCGGCCCCCGCCGGCGCGTTGGCAGACGCGCTTTCTGCCGCCAAGATCCGCGCCGCCGCCCGTTCGAGCGCGCCGGCGGGAGGGCCGTCGCGATCGATCATCGATCGGATGCGCGCGAGATCGGGGTCCGACTCGAAGAGGCGCTCCGGCTCTCTCATCACAAGCCTCCCACGCGCTTGCGGTGCCGGTCGAAACGAGCTTTGAAGTCCTCGCGCGCTCGCCGAAGGCGTGAGCCCACGGTGCCGATCGGCAAGCACAACAGTTTCGAAATCTCGATCATCGTCATCCCATTCAGCTCGTACATGACGAATACGGGGCGTACGTCCTCGTCGAGCTCGGAGAGGATCCGGTAGACGAGCTCGCACGATCGCTTCGCATCGAGCTGCTCTTCCGGATTCGGTGCAGCCCCGAGCTCCGTGTCGACGTCTTCGTGCAGCGCCTCGCGGTGCGCTCTGCGCTGCAGATCCCTGTTCACGCGGTACGCCGTTCCCAGGAGGAACGATCGCTCGGAAGCTTGCCCGCCCTTGATGTCGTCGACTCGACGGGCCGCGACGAGGAAGACCTCCTGCGACGCGTCTTCCGCGAGGTGGGCCGGGACTCCAAGCCCGCGTAGAAACTTCCAGACCGACGCGAAGTGGTCGTCGATCAGCTGACGGAGGCGTGCGCGTCGACCTTCTTCGAGAACGCTCGCGCTCTCCAAGCCTTCAGACGCCATCGGGGGCACCGGGCACGCCGCAGCCATCGCTGGTAAATGTGACGGGCACCTGTGTTTGCTCACGAAAAATGACGAAAGGGTCCGGTGGGTGCTCAGAGCCTCAAACCAAGGCCCAACCCCACGGCCAGACCGAGGGCCGGCGCCTGCGACACGAGCTCGGTCCGTGGAGCCGAGCTCCGGATCGAATCAAGCTCGACCACTTCGAAGCGGGGGCGCGAGAGCGGCGCGACGAGACTGGCGTGCACCGTCATGAACCACGGCGCAGCGAACCGCCACACGCCGAGGAGCGTCGCGCCGGCGTCGAACCAGCGCTTGCTCGTCCGTTGCGCCAGCGGAATACCCTGACTCGTGGCCCGCTGCACGCCGATGCTGCCCTCGACACACGGCGCGAGCTCCAGGCGCTCATGTGCGAGGCGGAGTCGAAGCGGGCACAGGCGAGGGCTCACAGTCGACCAGAGGAAGTCCGTACTGCCTCCTGGCACCCCGATCGACGTCGGTAGGCTCTGACGCAGCCCGAGCCCGAAGGAGGGGCGAACGACGATCGAGGGACTCGTTCGCTCCTCGACGTTCACGAGCGACGGAAGCTCGTAGTCCACGAACGCCCCGAGCACGAGCAGAGGTCGGGAGACGACCGCAGTGGTCACCTCTTGGCGTAACGCGAGCGACAGCGAAGAGCGCGATGTGGGCCTCGGGTCGGCATCTTTTCGGGGCGCGAGCGCAGCGGGGGAGCGAGGCCCGGCCCGAAGCGTCGGGCGCTTCGGCGGAACGTCGGGGCCCTGGACGTCCTGATCAGGAAGCGGCGGCGCGGGGGCCGGCTCCGGCGGCAAAGGAGAAGTGTCACTCTTGTTCCTCTCCGAGGTCGAGGCAGCAGGGTCGATGACGAGGGCGACCATCACGGCGAGCGCGCGCACGACGGTGGCGCAGCTCGGGCCCGATACGACCCGGCGAGTCTTGCGCGATCCCACGGCAATCTCGAGGGTGCCCGCCCACGCGGCATCCGGACGTTCGAGCGCGACGAGGAGCTCGTGAGAGGCACCCCCGTCATCGACGAGGCTCCACTTCGCGGTGTACCGGCGGACGCCGTCGAGAAACTCCCCGCGCGAAGGGCAGGCGGCTGGTGCGCGGTAGTCGACCCGAATCGAGACGTCCGAGGCCGGCGCTGCGTCCGCGCGCGCTTGCGGGATCGCGACACCGCCCACCAGGACCGCGCCCGCAGCGACCTGGCGACATCGGCGGCGCAGGAGGACCACGATGGCGGACATGACGAGCTCGTGAGGCGCTTTCTGGAACGCAGCCTAGCAGTCGCGTCGCCGCCATGTCCTCGCCGCGACCACTGGCAGAGCTCGATCCACTCTCGCTAGCCGGAACGAGCTCCGCCACTGCACGCACGTGCGTGCGATTCGGCTGTGGCGTTGAACTAGCGAGAATTTCCGCTTGAGCGCGAGCGGAACTCCGTGCTCGCATCCGGTGGATGCGGAAGGCTATCGTCCGATAAGTCGCTCGCTGGCGGATCCGTATGGGACGATGGGCTGGACCTCTGCGCGTGGCGTGTACCGCCGCCGCGCTGTTGACTATCGCGCCTCCGTCCGCCGCGGCTGAAACTGGCGACGAGCCCATCCACGTCGACTACGCCGCCGCGCCCGGGTGCCCATCGGCAGGGCACTTTCTCGACCAGCTCCGTTCCTTCACGACCCGGTGGGTGCTCGCGCCTCCGGACGCGGAGGCACGACGCTTCGTCCTTCGAATCACGAGCGCAGGCGATCGTTACGTCGGCAGCTTCGACCTGCAGTCGGCGCCGGGCTCCAATGTCCGACGCGACGTTCGTGGTGAGACCTGCGAGGACGTCGCATCGGGCCTGGCGGTCGCGGTCGCGCTCGCGATCGATGCGCGGGCATCGGCCGAGCCGCCTGGCCCCGAACCGCACCCCGTCGAATCCAATCGCATCCCACTCCCCGAGCCCTCGCCACCGCTCACGACGGACGATCGCCCCCCGTCCCCTCCAAAGCATCCCGCTCCCCCATCGTCCGAGGAGTCCGAGCTCCGCACGCTCGTCTCGGCCGGAGCGCGCCTGGACGCCAACGGCGCGGTGTCCGTGGTCCTCCCGACGATCGTGGCATTCGTCGACATTGCCTGGCGCGTCCCGGTCCGCCGCGCGCCACTCTTCGCCGTCCGGCCCGTCCTGCGTGGAGGAGTCCGTCAAAGCTTCACGCGGACGGCCTCCGCTGGTGAGGGCGGCGCGGACATCCAATGGAGGACCGGATTCGTCGAGCTCTGCCCTACGCACCTCGCGCTGCCAGCGCGCATCTCGCTCGAGGGATGCCTCGCGTTCAACGCCGGGCAGCTCTTGGCGGAGGCCCGCGGTCTCCCGGAGGCGCACGCGACGCGCCTGTGGCTCGACTCCGGCGTCGAGCTCGGCGCCCGCTGGCAGGTGCATCGCCACGTGTTCGTCGCGCTCTCCGCGGGACTCTGGTACCCGATCATCCGCGACCGCATCCGTGTGGAGCCCGACAGGATCGTGTCCGAGGCCCCGCCGCTAGGGCCGTCAGTCGGCGTGGGCGCTGGCTATCTGTTCTGAAAATAGTGGGACAAAAACCTGGTCGAGGTGGATTCATCCACATGACGGCCGCGCCCCTCACCGCCTTGAGGCTCCAGGAGCTCGAGGACGCCGCCGTGGCCATGCCCCAGAGTCGACTCGACAAGGAGCGGCTTCGCCGGACGGCGGTCGACCACTTCGACGACGTGTGGCGTTTCCTTCGAAGCCTGGGCGTCCCGCCCGACTTGGTCGATGACGCGGCACAGGAGGTCTTTCTCGTCGCTGCGCGCAAGTTCTCGACCGTGACCCCGGGAGCGGAGAAGGGCTACCTGTTCGCGGCATCCGTCTACGTCGCCCGGAGGGTGCGGCGGAAATTTGCTCGGGAGGAGCTCGCCCCGGATCCGGACGACGGCTCGCTCGAGCTGGCTTCGTTCGAGACGCCCGAAGACTCCCTTGGTCAGAAGGAGCAGCGACATCTGCTCATCCGTCTGCTCGACGGCCTGCCGGAGGAGATGCGCACCGTGTTCGTGCTCTACGAGATCGAGGGGCAATCCCTCTCCGAGATCGCCACGCTTCTTGGAGTTCCGATGAACACCGTGGCCTCCCGATTGAGGCGTGCCCGCGCTCGATTCGACGTTCGATTGCAAAGAGTGCAGGCCAGATTGCGAGGCGAACCGTGAAAGTTCCCCGACGACTGAATGAAGAGAGCGAGCTCTTCGCAAAGCTCGTGGCGGACATGAAACGCGATCGCCCCTCTCCCGAGCCCCTCGAGAGACTGCTGGGGGCGATCAACGCCATGCCGGACATCGAGCCGGAGCCCGCGAAGCTCGGCGGCAAGAAGCTGTTCCTCCTCGCGAGCGCCGCTCTGCTGGCCGTCGGCGCCGCTACCCTCATGGCGCAGTCGCTGCCGGCGGGGGCGCCCTCCGCGCCGGGTGTGATGGCCGACACGCCGGCCCCCGAGGTCGTCGTCGTGGTTCCCGCACCGGCGCACGAGGTTCCCTCCACCAGCGTCGCGGATCTCCCGGATGTTCCGCCTCCGGCAGGTTCGTTCGGGTCGCGTGCCGCCGCGGCGCGCGCCGTTCCGACCGCTGCGGCGGCGTCTCCGCCGTCAACGGGACAGGAGTTCGAGATCATCGTCGCGGCGCGGCGGGCGTTGACGGGAGGGGACCACGATCGATGCCTGTCGCTCGTCGCGCTGTACGAAAGAGAGTTTCCGACGGGGCAGTTCGCGTTGGAGGCCAAGGTCATGCGCGTCGAGGCGACCGCCGCCGGCGGCGAGCGCTCACGCGCGGCGGCGCTGGCGCGTGAGCTCCTCGCGCGCGAACCCAAGAATCCCTATGAGGCGCGCCTGCGCTCTCTACTGACGACCATCGAGGCCCAGTGATGAACCGCAACGTTGCCTGCGCTGCCATTTTGACCGCCACGGTTGGCGCGCTCGTGTTCGCATGCGCGTCACCCATCGGGGATGACGTCCTCCTCGTCGCCAACGACGCCGACGCCGGCGGTGCCATCAGCCCCCCTATCTTCGTAGCCCCGGATGCCTCGGACGCGCAGGCGGACGTCGACCAGAACGTCAACCTCACGCCGTATTGTCCCTCCAACGAGTGTCCTGAGGGGAGAGCGACCTGCCCGAGCTCGCGCTTCCGGTGTGAAGTGAACCTGCGGACCGATAGAGCGAACTGCGGCGCGTGCGGTGCCGCTTGTCCCAACGACACCTTCACCGAAATCTATGAATGCGTCGAAGGGAAGTGCGAATTCGAGTGCAAGAAGCCGTATGGCGACTGCGACGGCGTCGCCGACAACGGTTGCGAGACCAGGCTGGACTCCAACGATAACTGCAACGGATGCGGAGTAAAGTGCGAGGACCCAACCAAGCCCTGTGTTCAACACAGGGTCGGATACGGGTGCGGCTGCGAGGACGGCAAGGTGTACTGTCCCGCCACCAACAACTGCGTCGATCCGAAGAATGACGACGACAATTGCGGCGCCTGTGGCAACCGTTGCGATCCGACCGGCGGCGGAAAACCCGCATACACCAACATGTACTACGGGTGCGTCGACAGCAAATGTGACGAACTGAAGTGCAAAAAGGACTGGGGCAACTGCGACGGCCTTCTGTCGAATGGGTGCGAGACGTATCTGGTCACGTCGGCCAATTGTGGCGCCTGCGGCGCCGCGTGTGGGGCCGAGGAGAAATGCAGGATCGATCCGCAAGGAGAAGGATTCCCTTTTTACTTTTCTAAACCGCAATGCATGTGCCCGCAGGGCATGACGTTCTGCGGCTCGTGCCAAGAAGATGGTTGCAGGGGGCAGTGCTTCGACCTCTCCTCGAGCTGGGAAAACTGCGGCGCTTGCGGCCTTCGATGCCCGGCACCGCCCTTCTTCGGTGCTACGGGCGGAAGCACCTGCAACTACGGGATGTGCGAGCTCCAGTGCTTCGAGGGGCGGGCCGACTGCAATGGAGACGCAAAGGACTACTGCGAGACGAACATCGACAGTGACCCGATGAACTGCGGGGCCTGCGGAAGGGTCTGCGACGCGATCGCCGGACAAGCATGCGTCGGCGGTGAGTGCGTGGTCGAGCCGTGCAAAGAAGAAGACGCCGGAGTATTCACGCAATGAGAGTAGGTTGGTTGATTCTCGTCGCAGGTGTCGCGGCGTGCACCGCAGGGGGCATCGACACGACCGGGCTCGCCGACGACGCCAGTGTGCCCGTGCCCGAGCCCGGGCCCCCGCCCGTAGCCGACGGCGGTCTCGATGCCGAATCGGGTAGCAACGACGCTGGGCCGTGCACCGATTGCGAGTATTTCCCCGAGACGTGCACCTCGGATGTCCTCTGCCCGAACGGACCGTTCGCCCCCGAGCATCCCGGCGGCTTCGACAAGCGAACCCGGATCAACGTCATCCGTGGACGCTCGCAGAGCGACGTCTGGGTCGCCGGCGCGCTCGGTGCGCTCGCGCACTTCGACGGCGCGTCCTGGAGGCGCGAGGACCTCGGGACTCGTGAGTCGATGCGTGGCCTCTGGCTACGCGATTCGTCCGAGATTTCGCTCCCGTTTCTCCAGCGAGCCTACGGGCGTGGTGTCAGCCTGCCGGATGGAGGCCCGCCACCGTCCGCCGACGGCTGGAGCGCACTTGCTCCTTCGTACGCCGCCGGGCAAGCTCCTCCGGGGGCAGGGTCGGCGCAGCTCGTCTCCGCGTGGGCCGCCCCGGGGGCCGAGTGGCTCTGGTGCCTCGCAAGAGGGATCTCGGCAGGCGGGATTTGGCGTCTTCGCCAGGGGTCGACGACGCTCGAGGGCTCGGCCGTCATTCCGGCGAGCACCTGCAACTCCTCCCCGTGGTGCAGGTTCATGTCCAGCGTTCACGGAGCCTCCGCCGACGAGCTCTGGGTCGTCGGGGAGTCTGGAGCGACGGTTCGTATCACGAATGCGACCGGCGCCACGCCGACCGCCAAGGAGTTCGACAGCCAGACGTGGACCGCGCTCAACGGCGTGTGGGCTGCGTCGGCATCCGAAGCCTGGGCCGTGGGCGTGATGGGCACTATCCGCCACTACAAAGGCGATCCTGCACAGTGGGATGTCGTCTCCGATGTTCCGACCCACGTCGATCTCAACGCGGTGTGGGGCTCCTCGTCCACGGACGTCTGGGCCGTCGGCGATGAAGGAGTGGTGCTCCATTACGACGGAAAGAGCTGGTCGCGCGTGAAGGTCGCTGGGCTCGGCGCAGAGCGTCCGAACCTTACGGCCGTCTGGGTCGCCGCCGGGGGGCACGTCTGGGTTGGCGGTGAAGGCGTCGTGCTTTCGCTAAGAGGGAAACAATGAGGGCCTCATTCTTCGCAGCGTGCGGATCGGTCGCGCTCACCGCGCTCGGCGCCATCGCGAGCTGCTCGAGCGATCGCGGCATCCGTGAGACGAACCAGGACGACGCAGACGCGGAAGCAACCGGATCGGCGGACGACGCGCAAGCGTTCGACGCTGGCGTGCCCGACGAGCCGCGTACCGACAGCGGAGCGCGCGACAGCGGAGCACGCGACAGCGGGTCGTTCGACGGCGGGCCGCTCCCGGTGGTCTGCGCCTCGGCTCCTTGCGCGACGTCGCTCGTGACGACTCGGGGGCGCAGCGACGACGACAACGCCGAGGGATTCTGTGCGCTGCTCGACGACGGCAAGGTGGCGTGCTGGGGGGCGAACGGAGCCGGCCAGCTCGGTCGCGGAGCCGGCGCCAACAGCGTTACCGCGGCGCACGTCGTCGGGCTCTCGGACATTGTCCAGCTCGACCACACCTGCGCGCTCGACAGCGACGGAGGCATCTGGTGCTGGGGCACGGGGCCCTTTCTCCGTAACGACGCGGGCGCCGTCACTACGGAGCGCACGCCGCTCAAGCTGGCCCTGCCGCCGGCGAAGAGCGTGGGGCTGGGGGTCGGCGTCGCATGTGCGTCCGTCGATGACGGCGTCACGTGCTGGGGAGAAAACTCCTCGAGGATCGTCTCGGCCGAGTCGGCCGCGGTGCTCGCTCCACAGGTGATCTCCGTTCCTCCCGGCGCGTCGATCCGCGACGTCGTCGTCGGCAACGCCGCTTTCGTTCTTCGCGAAGACCGTGAGACCGTGAGCTGGGGAGCGAAGACTCTCATCGCCCGCGTCTCGTCGCTCGCGGTCGACCCGTACCCTCGCCCCATCGCGCTCGCCGGTGTCTCCTCGATCGACGTCACGAGTGACAGTGCGTGCGCGACGGCGGCGGGCATCGGCTACTGCTGGGGGCGCGCCATGCGCCCAGCGACCTTCACCGATCTGCCCTTCGAACGCGGCCTTCCGGTGCCCGTCGTGACCCCGGAGCCCATCGTTCAGATTGCTACGACGCGCAGCATCGAGGCCTGGGTCTCCAACAAAACTATCATTCAACCGCAGCGGTGGTGCGCTGTCGCCGCGTCGGGCAACGTCTACTGCTGGGGCTACAACGCGAGTGGTCAGGCCGGCGACGGGACGACGGACCACGCGCTTGAAGCCGTCCAGGTCGACCTCCCGGAGCGCGCCGTCGAGGTGAGGACCATGCCCGACGCGACATGTGCACTGTTGACGAGCGGAGAAGTCTATTGCTGGGGATCCAACGATTACGGTCAGCTCGGAAGCGGAACGATAGGCGAGCCGAGCTCCATTCCACAGCGGGTGGTGTTGCCATGAGCCGCGTACGAATCTCTCGCTGCGGGGTCGCCGTCGTCCTCGTCGTCGCGACCGGTGGCATGTACGCATGCGCGGAGAACCGGGCTAGGTTCGAGCAACGGAACGAGACGTTCGAGGTCGACGCCGGCGCCGGCACCACGGACGACACGGACCCTCCGGACTGTCGCCACCAGTGCTCGCTCGACGGACGCTCGATCATCGACACGTGCACCGACACCATCGTCGAGACCTGTAAGCCCGATCACGTGTGCGGTGGCGCTGCGTGTCTCGCGCCGTGTGAGGCCGCCGCTGCCGATCGTCACTCGAACGGCTGCGAGTTCTATGTTCAGGCGCCTCTCTTCCGCCAGAATAATTACAGCCCGCCGATACCTCCGTCCTGTTTCGCCACGTACGTCGTCAACACCTCGAACCAACCCGCCGAGATCTCCCTCGAGCTCGAAGGGAAGACCCTCGACGTCTCCAAGTCATTGTTTCGCACGACTCCGGGCAGCGCGGAGTTGATCCCGCACACCGGGCCAGTCGCGCCGGGTGAGAGCATGATTCTCTTCCTCTCCGACGCGACCCCTGAGCTTGCCTCTTCACTCAAATCGCACCTGTATTACGTTGCCTGTCCGAGCGGCGTGGTTCCTGCCGCGACGACCGATCGACTCGGCGGCGCCACCCAACGGGGCTCATCCTTCCGGCTCTCGACGACGATGCCGGTGTCGCTGACGTCCATCTATCCGTACGGCGGCGCCAAGAGCACCATCCCCGCCGCGACGCTCCTGCTCCCCGTCGCGACGTGGGCGAAAGAGAACATCATCGTCAACGGCTGGGAAATGAACGTGTACGGCGGGCCCAGCGCCCAGATCGTCGCCGCCGAAGACGACACGGAGGTAACGATCATCCCGAGGCGCAACCTTCAGAACGGAGTGGGCATCACGGGCGGTCGGGCGCACCAGCCGATCAGCTACCGACTCGACAGAGGGCAGCATCTGCAATTCGTCCAGGACGAAGAGCTCACCGGCAGCATCGTCACGTCGACCAAGCCGACGACGGTCTTCGGCGGACATGCGTGTGGGCGCGTTCCAGCGATGGCCCCCGCTTGCGATGTCCTGATGCAACAGATTCCAGCTTTCGAGCAGTGGGGATCCGAGCACGTCGGCGTCGGATACCGCCCGCGCGCGGGGAACGAGCACGAGATGGTGCCGTATCGCATCGTCGCGGCGAGCGACGGGACGCGGCTCGACTACGATCCTGCCGTCCCCCCCGGAGCGCCTACCACGATGAACGCAGGCGAGGTAGCGACGTTCAGCTCCGGGACGGGAGACGCGTTCGTCGTCCGTACGCAGGACGTCGACCATCCCATCTACGTCGCGGCGTACATGACCGGCGCGGACGGGGACGGCCGCGAAGCGAAGAACTACGGAGGTCGCGGCGACGCGGAGTTCGTAAACGTGGTTCCGACGGGCCAATATCTGAACTCGTATAGCTTCTACGCGGACCCGACGTACGCGGAGACTTCGCTCGTCATCGTGCGCGCAAAGTCCCGTGGCGTGTTCCGAGACGTGTGGCTCGAGTGTGCTGGCAACCTGACCGGGTTCAAGCCTGTTGGAACGAGGGGTGAGTACGAATACGTCCGAGTCGACCTCTCACGTGAACGTGGCTCCGGCGACAAGTTCGACGCCGGCGTTTGTCAGTACGGCGTACAACGCATGCGCAGCGAGGGGCCCTTCACCGCGACGATCTGGGGGTGGGATCAGTACGCCAGCTACGCCTACCCCGGAGGAATGGCCCAGCGAAAGCTCGTGAAGAAACCGCTCGTGCCCGTGCACTGATTCGGTAGCCCTCGTTCCGTCGCCGCGAGCGCTTCTAGCGCTCAGCTCGACTCGCTCACCTCGACCGTAGCGTGCTCTTCCGTGACGGGCCGCAGCTGCCCGTCACGGATTCGTTTCAAAGTCGATGGTGACGCGTGACGTCGCCCCCGAATCATCCGCCGCGATGACTGCTTCCTTGCGACTCGAGCGCATCGACGTCTTCCTCAACGGCGCTGCGTTTGCCGTCGGCAGTGCCGTCACTCGAGGAGCCGGCATGATGCGAGGGCTCGTCCGCCGCGCGAGCGGGCTCGAGGCCCCTTCCTCCGCCGCCGTGGCTGCCGGGCTGGTCCGCGGCGTTGCGACCCTGGCACCTTCATCGCTCGGGACAATCGGCGGCACTGCCGTCGAGATCGCGGGCGAGCTCGCCGTGTTCGCCCTCGCGACGTGGACGGTTCGAGAGTCGTCGCGCGACGACGAGGTGCTCATCGGAGCGATCGCCTTCGTGGAACACCGCGGGCTCTGCAGCGCCCACGCTGCAGAGCTCTGGCGCGTGGCGGTCGGAGCTTCCCCCGCGCGACGCGAGCTCGTCGTGCGCGAGGTGCTCGCGCTGCTGAAGTCGGCGGCGCGAACGGCGGCCAGCCAGCCGCTCGTCTCGGTCACGAAAAACCTCCGCGTGATCGGCGTCGCTCTCACCTGCGCCGATGCCTGGGTCGGAATGGGCGAAGCGGCGCGTCTCGTCGAAACTACGAGAGGCTTCGCCATCGATCACGCGCGCGACCTCTCGCAGGAGCGTGCGCTGTCCCGCTTCGACTATCCCCTCGCCGCCTGACCGCCAGGCGCGCCGCTGCGTCGCGCTCGCTTCGCGTAGGCGCCTCGTGACGTGTGGCGAACGCGATCGACCGGAAGAGCTGGCGCCGCCCGACCTTCGGTGTGACTCTATATCGAGCATGCCGTCGAAAACGTGGTTCTTGCCTGGGCTCGTCGTGATGGGAGCCCTCCATGCGTGCACTGGGTCGGCGCTTCAAGGCGGCGGCGGACCGGATGGTGGCCCCGACTCGCGCTTCACGTTCTCTCCGCCCGACGCGGCGCGCGCGTGCGGCCACGACGACGACTGCGTGATTCTGCCTGCGCTCAGCAATTGCTCGAGCTGCTGCGGAGAAGGCGCGGTCGCGCGTGGCGAGGCGGAGCGCGCATACGCGGCCGTGGTCGAGGCTTGCCGCACGCCCGGAGCGCCGGACAGTTTTACGTGCGACATGGCGTGCGGCTCCCTCCGGCCAGCATGCTACGAGGGGACGTGCGTCACGTTCGCAGACGCCAACACGGGCGGCGATCCAGCCCCCGCATGCCGGAGGGGCAGCAGCACGACGGACGGTGGTGCGTCAGCGCCCGATCTCGGCACCGGACCTTCGTGCGGCGCGCGCGTGGTGAAGACCGGATTCGAAGAAGGACTCGATCCGTCGTGGCGTTCCACCGACTCAGCCTCGTTCCGAATCGATCGTGACGAACCACTCGCTGGCGAAGCCAGTTTGCGAGTCAGCTACAAGCAGAAGGACGCTTACCTCACGATCGAACAACCCGACGCATGCGCGACGCGAATCGCGTTCACGCTCCGCACGCGTCTCCTCGCGAGCGGCGTCACACTCGCGCGGATCGTCGCAGGCCAGGGGTCTTGGTTCCATGTTCGCCTCGACGAGTGCGCGCTCTCCGTTTCGGAGGAGACGCGCTCCGACACGGCGGCCGGGCTCGGTGCCGGCGGCAGGACCTGGCCCGTGCCGGAGGACTCTCCGGTGCGGGTCGTCCTCACGCTCGACCTCCGCACGAAGACGCTGGCGACCGCGGTCGCGCCGCTAGGCGAGCCGCTCCCCGAGCCGCAAACCGTGGGCGTTCGCGGCGACCCGTCCGGCACGGGCGCCATCCGCGCGATCGAGCTCGGATCGGCTCCCGGCATCATGTCGCCCGGCGTAGGCGCGGTCTGGATCGACGACCTCGTCATCGACTGACGCGTCCGGGGGCAAGCTCCTAGCTTGCCGGAATCTCCAAGCCGTGGACGAGAGCAACGCGTAGGTTCCTCGTCGTGACGCGATGGCGCCACCGGAGCAATGATGCGCACGGCATCATTAACGGGTTCAAGATCGCCTACGAGATTGCCGGGCGGGGTCCCCCACTCGTTCTCCACCCTGGCATGTTCCAAGTGGGCTCGCACTGGACCAAAGCCGGCTACACCTCGACACTGACGACGAGCCACACGGTGATCGCGATCGATCCGCTGGGCCTCGGTTGCAGCGACGGCCCGGAGCACCCGACGGCTTACGCGCTATCCAGACGTGCCGAATACGTCACCGCCGTGCTCGATGACGTCGGCGTGAAGAAGGCCGCGTTCCGGGGTTACTCGTTGGGTGCGCTCACCGGCTACGCTGTGGCAGTACATGCACCGAAGCGACTAACCCGACTGGTCGCCGGTGCCTTCGACCCCATCACCGGCGCTCGCCGGATCCCGCACCGAATGGCCTGGTCTCGGAGCCAGGCCGCTACTTGACGGGATCGCCGACGGTCTGGCAGCCGAGGACGACGTCGATCTTGCCCTTCGCGTCGGCCTTCGCGGTCGCGCAGGCCCCATCGCAGAGCAAGATCTTCGTCGGCGCGCTCGCGCTGTCGTAGCGCCAGCCGCCGACGTTCGCGCAGTCGGCACTGTAAGGGAGAGTCTTGGGAGTGCCGCCGTCGGGGGTGAACTGGATATTGACCTTGTTGTAATCGAGGGTCTTGCCCTCGGGCGGAGCCGGGATCGAGTACTCACACGTCAACGAGGCGCCACGGATGGTCTCCATCGCGGCGGCGAAGCTCTGACCGACGGCCCCCGCGTTCGCAGTCGAGATGATGAACGCCGCGTTCGTCCCGCCAGCGACAGCGAGCGCGTTGAGATCGGTGAGAGCGCCGCCGACGCCGATGACATAGGTCGGGATCGTCGCCGCCACGGCCTGGGCGACGCTCGACGTCGTCGCGATGGTGTTGTTCGAGCAGTACTCCGGAACGCCATCCGTCGCGAGGACGATCACCACCTTGCCCTTGCCCGCGAGCTGGGCCTCCACGGTCTGAGCGTAAGCAACGGCTCCTTCCATCGCATAACGAGTCGGCGTCCCTCCGGCGCCCGTGAGGGAGCTCATTCGGGCAGTCAGCTGATTCTGCGTGTCCGGGAGCAGGACGTTCGCCTCGGCCGGCGTCTGATACGAGGCAGCCGTGCACGCGGCGCTGTTCGACGGGAGGCTCCCGTTGGCGGGGAATGGAATCAACGACGCGGTGATGCCCGCCGACCCTGCGTTGCCGAAGAACGACGAGAGCGCGCCAGTCACCTGCTTCCAGCGCGAGTTGGCGTTGTTGCAGTCCCTCGAGTTGCTGTCGCCCAGGATGCACATGCTTCCCGACTTATCGAGGACGACGACCATGTGGAGCGGCAACCGCTCGGCCTCCGCCGTCGATGTCGCGCACGCCTTCCCGGTCCCGTCGTCGTCGTCATCGTCGTCTCCGGCGCCTGGACCGCCGAGTCCGTTGCCGTTGCCCTTGCCCTTGCCATCGCCGCCGAGCTGGCCGGTCCCGGGCCGCTCATCGAACTCCGTCGGCGATGCCTCGGATCCACACGCCGCAACGGCGAGGAAGACGGCGGTGGTCGCGCAAACGACGGTGGTGGGGCGGCGGTTGACCATGATCCACGCCCGGAGCAAATTTTACGCCCCCGGTGGACGTGCCTGAGAGAGACGAGATTGTTCGTCAATTTCGCGTCGAAACCGCTGCATGCGCGTCCCGCATGGACCACGGAATACTCAGTTACTGCGCAAGGACGATCCGGTGTTGATGCCGTACATGCGCGAAGGTCGATGACCAGAGCTGCCATGTAGGCGAGGCTTCGCCGCGCGCCTCCACCACGAGGCGGCATGAATGTCATATGTGCTGGACCAGAACGCTCCCAGCGCGACGAGGTCGCCGCCGAAGGCGACCTGCTCGCGGAAGGCCCCCTCACCCACTCAAGGCGGGCTGATGCACGAACCGGTGGACGTATCGCAGACGAGGAAGCCAGTGGCGCTGGAGGGTGCGCAGTCGGCGTTCGTGGTGCACGGCATGCAGCCGCTGTTCACGGTGCACAGCCCCGGACAGGTCGTCGGGGCACTCTCGACGCACGTGCCCGCCTGGCATGCCTCGGCCGGCGTGTGGACGTTGCCGTTGCACGAGGCGGGAGCGCAATCGCTGTCGGTCATGCACGCGATGCAACCCTGGGCCGGGTCGCACATCCCTTTGGGTGCAGCGCAGGTCTCGGGCTCTCCGGCGACACACGTGTTCGAAACGCACGTGGACGCGGGCATGAAAGTATCGTTGTGACACGTTGGGGCTGCACAATCCGCATCCGACCAACACTCGACACATGCCCCCGCCTCGCAGCCGATGGAGTCGTCTTCGCCGGCATCCGACTCCGCACCGGCGGAGCCCGGGTCTGCCGAGCCCGAAGCGAGCGTTCCGACGGCGGACGAAGGGTTGCTCTTCGCGGGCACCGAATCCTGCGGGCCTGCATCGAGCTTGCCCGTGTCCGCCAGCATCGGGTCGAGGTCGTCGCTGCTTCTGCAGCTCTGCGTTCCGACGAGCGCGAAGGTACAGAAGAGAAGAATCGGGACGTGGCTGGTCGAGCGGATCATCCTGGGCCTTTCGGTGGCGGTCGAGGCGAGCGTGAAAGCCGGACGGACGCGTGATGAGTCCGCCGCCGAACGGCGCCGTCGCCCCGCGTGGACGTACGCGAGACGCTTCGCCGACGCTTCGACGACGCCCTCCGCCGCTCGGTCAAGGACGCCGACGCGTGCGCCGCATCGTCATCGTCCGTTTGCCCTCACGCGACCCGCGCTCGAGGCGCAGGGTCGAACGAGAGGCATGCGCGAGCAACGGCATCCGTTCGGTGTCTGTCGCTCGTGCAAAGCACTCGACGTGCCACGACCGCGACGCCCCATTCTTCGCGAACGATGCGCAAGACGCTGTTCATCCGAACGCGTCATCGTCGACCGTCCGTCGCCGTGCGTCGACATGGTGACGCATGTCAACGCGCTGGCGCCGACGACTCCATCGGCAACGTCACGCCCAGTCCAGCGGAAGCCGCAACCCGAAGCCGCGACCGTTCAGCGCCTCCGCTTTCGCGCACGAGCGAAGCTGCCCCGCCCGCCGGTCAGCGGATCGGAAGGAGCGGCTCTTCGACGAGCGTCCGCTGTGCCATGCCGCCGGTGAAGGCGTAGCTCACGGCTAGGTCCCAGCCCCAGAGCGTGGCAGTGAACGGGCCTTCGCTTCGCATCCGCTGGAGACCGGTCCGGCAGACGCTGTCGCCGAAGCGATCGCCTGGACCGCCTGCCTTCGAGAGATCCACCCGCGCAAACTCGTATTCGCCGCGATTGCCGATGGGGCGAAAGCCAACGCCCTCGCCCGTCGCCGCGCCGATGGTGCCGGCACACTCGAGCCAGACATCCTCGAAGCGGCCGTTCTGCTTGGCGCGAACGATCACGAGCGACGTGTCCTCGTATGTCGGATCGGCATAGAAGCTGTACGAGCTCATGTACTGTCCCGCGGGGACGACATTGACGAAGTCGGGATCGCCGCGCGACGACAGCGATCGACGCGTGACGAAGTCGCCACCGCCTCCGCTCATGTAGGCCGCGAGGTAGATCGGGTGCTCGGGGTCTTGCGTGCGAACGACGAAGGGTTCGCCGGTCCCGGAGCTGAAGACGGCTTCTTCCCCTGCGGCGAGCTCGACGGGCGCTCCGCGCGGCACGACCGGATCGTAGTCGAGGAGCGTCCCGTCACGAGCAGCGACGATCCGGTAGGCAACACTCTCGCGCTCGTTGCCGAGCCGCGGCCGGTAGCCGACGCCGACGTATTCGTGGCCCCATTGCTTGAACGGCGGGAGCTGCTGATGGAGCGTGTCGCAAGTGCCGACGTCCGTGGGGACGTTGGCGCACTCGTGCCCGGCGAAGATCGTCGTGGGCTTGTTCGAGCGGACGAGGCTGCCGGAGAGCGACTCCGTCTGATGGAACTGCAGGTGCTGCCCCTTGTCGAGCTTGTAGGTCACCGGACGTTTGGCCGCGGTACCGACGACGCCGACGCCATCCTGGATGTCGTGCGTCGGAACGACCGTCACCTCGGTGCCGTCCTCCGCGGCGACGATCTGGGTGGCCGGCTTCCAGGTGTTGGCCTGCTCCCACGCGGTGACGATCATGTGTTCGTTCGCCCACGAGGTGACCGGCAGGAGGAGCGTCGCCGACGTGACGTAGCTCAAGCCAGCACTACCGAATGGGAAGATCGCGACCGCGCTCACCGGCGCGCTCGCCTTCAGTTGAAACGAGTCGCCGATCCCGGTGAAGACCTGGTCGATGTCACGGGCGTACGCCGGCACGGCGCCCTCCGGACAGCCCACATAGAAGAATCGCTCGGCGACGCTGCGCTGCTTGTTCGGGTCGCGGTCGGCGACGAAGAGCACGACGGTCTCTCCCGGCGGGATCGGTCCCGTGTGATGGGTGAGGGTCGGGCCATCGGGATTGGTGCGGAAGACGGCCTTCGAGAGGTCGAGCGCCTGCCCTTTGTACTCGAGAGCGAGATCGACGGGCTGCGTCGACACGTTGACGAGGTACGCCGCGTAGCAGGACTGCGGGCGCTCCTTCAGCCTTTGCGGCATCTGAAGGAAGAACTCGCATCCGTTCGAGCTCTTGTCTGCCGCGGCCGCCGCGCACGGCTCCTGGCAGCGCGCGGCCCCGCAGGCTTGGTCGGGCGGGCAGGTCTCGACGACCTCGCCGGTGCACGTCTGCAGGATCGAGCGTCCGTCGAGCGAGCAGCGAAGGCCACACTGCGGAGCGTCCGCCGACGCGTCGACGACGAAGCTGTTCTCCTCCACGAACGACGGACGATCGTCGGCGCAGGCACCGGCGACGAAGAGCGCGAGGCCGGAGACACCAATGGCCGCGAGCGTACGCCTCATGGCAGCACCACTTCCTGAGGCGTCGGATGGACGCCTCGCACCTTCTTGTTACCGAGCTGTCCGTTCACGTTGGTACCCCAGCAATGGATCTTGCCGTTGGTCAGGAGCACGCAGGTCGAGCTCGGCATCGTCCTCACCTGCACGGCCGGCGCCGGGAGACCGGGTACCTTCACCGCGTCGAACGCGTAGTCCCTCGTTCCGTCGCCGACCTGGCCGCTCGCGTTGCTTCCCCAGCAGTAGACATCGCCGCTCGCGCCGACGGCGCACCAGCGCGGAGGTTCGAGGACCGAGGCACCGCCGTTCGTCACCGTGATCGGTGTCGTCGTCGCGATCTGCACGATGGGCTCGGGCGCGACGACGCGCTCGGGATAGCCGCGATCGAAGACCGGGTGCTTCGGATCGAGCCTGGCTCCCCAGCAGTAGCCCGCTCCTCCGGCAACGGCACACGCATGCTCGGTGACGGAGTCGAGGAACGTGACGCCGGCGAGCTCGATCGTCGCCGGGTTGGGATCGGGGAAGAACGAGGACACCCGGGCGAGCGGAGGGTTCGCTCCCCAGCTCAGCACCGTGCCGTCGTCACGGAGCAGGAAGGTCGAGTCACCGAGGACGAGATCACGGATCGGAGCGCCCGGAGGCAGCTCGATCGCTCGGGCAGGCGCCATGCCGCTCGGAGGGACGAGGTTGAGCGGTCCGACCTGACCGTAGTAGTTCGCTCCCCAACACTGCACGCCGCCGTCGATGACGGCGCACCCGGCCGCCGTCGACACCGCGACGCGCTCCGCCGGCGGGAGCTCGAGCTTCACCGGAGTCCGCTCGAGGGTTCGAGCGGTCGGACTGCGAAGGAACGGGCCCAAGCCCCAGCACCAGATCTCCCCGCTCGCGTTCACTGCGCATGTGTGATCGAGCTGGCGAGCTTCCGAGATGCCGACGACAAGCGCCGGCTCGGAGCTGTCGTAGGTGCCTCCGTCCTCGCCACGACCGAGCTGACCGTTGCGGTTCGTTCCCCAGCAAACGACGGTGCCGTCGTCGAGGAGCGCGCAGTAGCCTTCGTCGCGCTCGAGACCATTCGACGTCGACGTCGTCACGAGCGCCTTGGCGCAAGGCTGGCTCGTGCACACGACCGGGCGCGGAGCGGCGTCGAACGCGACACCGGCGTCCGATGGCGACGCATCGGCGTCACCGCCGTCGCTCGTCGGCTCGGGGCGCGCCTCGGGTGCTGCGTCGGCCGAGCCGTCGGCAGCTGCGCCGGCATCACCGTCGCCGTCGCTCGAGCAGGCCGCGATCGTCGCGACAGTGGCTACCGAAGCGAGGATGGCAAGCGGGATTGAAGGGCGGCGATCAGGGAGTCGTCTTGTGAAGGGCATAGCCCGCTCCAACGGCCCAGAGGTTGGTTTCGGAGGTACCGCGGACTCGGTAGAGCGGTACGTCGAGAGGGATGTTCGTCAGCGAGACGGTCGAGGTCGCAAGCCCGGTCGCGCCAGCGTCCACGTCGGTAGTGTCGCCGCGCACGAGCTGCGAGTAGCCGCTCAGCCAGACTTCGTTCGAGGTCCACCAGAACGAATAGAAGCCCTGCGGCTTGCCGCTCATCGCAACGGGGGTGACAGCGTTCGAGCGAACGACGTAGTCCGATCCCGACGTCGCGAGCGTGACCAGCTCACGCCCTTTGAGCGCGACGATCGCGTCGTCGCCGAGGGGGTGAAGATCCGTGATCCACCCGGGCGCTGTGCCGAGAAAGAGCGCGCCGTCTCGTGCCAGACACGGCGTCGCGGCGGAGTTGCGCGCCACACCGTCGACGATCCGCACGATCCCGTCGACCGTCTTTCGCGCCAGGATCGGACAGCCGTCGATCCCTCGTGCTCGAGCGCCCGCGAACCAGACGGCCTCGCTCGTTCCGCCGACGGCAAGGATGAACAGATGTTCGTCGAAGGCTTCGGTGCCCTCCGCGACGTACTCGACACCCCAGGTCGGCGCGCCGCCGTCCTCAGACTTCAGATGAAACACCGCATTCGAATACCAGGCATAAACGTCATCTCTACCGACCCCCCAGACACCGAGCGCAGACAAATTGCCATTCATCAGACGAGACGACGGATAACCGTGATCGTGCGCTGCATGCGTCGGCCCAGCGGCAAAGTCGACCAGCCGATCGCGCGTCCATGACCACGCCGCGCCAGGCGAAGGCCGCGTCCCGCGGTAGACGAAGGCCGGCGCGATCGTGAAGTAGATTTCGTTCTCGCTCGGCGCCCACATTTTTCCGACGTACGGACCGAGACCGAACTCCCCCTGCGACCCATCGTCGATGTACTTCCACCCATCGGTCGCCATTTCCCATTCGAGGACCTTCACGCCGAGCGTGGCGCTCTCCGCGACGGCAAATGCGCGCGTCGCGAACGGCACGATGTCCTTGAGGACGAGATCGGCGTCGGGAAGGTCCGTCTTGCACCACCCGGCAGCGCTGCAGCGCGGGAAGACGACGGCGCTGTCCTCCGGATCCGCAGGAACATCCGCCGTCGCCGCGTCCGAGATCGGAATCGACGGAGGAGGACTCGGGTTCGAACGGAGCTCTTCGTCTTCCGACGAGGCACAGGCGCCCGCTAGCGCGAGCGCGAACAACGAGGATGCGAGGAAGAGCGTCCTTCTCATGGCTTTCCTCCGAGGGAGAGAACGACGCCTTGACCGCCGATCCAGAGATGGCCCGGTCCGGGCGACCATACGACGTCGAGATCGGGGCGCCTCGCTTCGAGCCCGGCGACCTTCACGCGCGACCAGCTCTTGCCGTCGTAGTGGAGGACCGTGGCGCGCTCGCCGACGGCCCAGATGTCCGTCGCCGAGATCCCCCAGACGGCATTCAGCGTGGCGCTCGTGGGGACGTCCGCGACGACGTCCCAACCTCCCGGATCGCCGGTGTAGTGGCGAATCGTGCCCATCCCGCCGACAGCCCATACATCCGTCGGCGACGCGGCCCAGACGCCGCGGAGCGCGTTCGTCGTCCGACTATTGTGCGGCGTCGCGACCGGCGCGTCGCCCTGGGCGCCGGTGACGTGGACCGCCATTCCCGCGGGGCCGACGGCCCAGAGATCGTCTGCCGAGCTGCCGTGGATCTTCGTGAGCTTCCGGCAGCCGAAGTAGCCGCACGCTGACCAGGGGATCCCGTCGGCGATCTCGAAGATCCCCGAAGGCGCGCGCCGAAGCCTCCAGAGCCCACTGGTCGCGTCGTTCTCTCCGACGGATTCGGTCGCCAGCCAGAGCCATTCCGCGCCCTCCGGCGCCCAGGCGGACTTGAGGTACTTCCCCGAGTTTCGATACGCCGCCACCATGGTGACCGGGGCCTGGACCGACCAGCCGCCATCGGACGTCCCCGCCGCGTCGGCGACCTCGATGCCACGTGTGTAGGGGACCTCGGGTCGACCGAACGCGACCTCGTCATTCGCCCGGATCCAGAGCGCGCGCATCGTCTCCCTGGTGCCGGACGCCGAGCGCGACCAAGACGTCCCGTCGAAGTGCGCCAGCATCCCGAGCGCGCCGGCCACCCATACGTCAGAGGCCGAACGTCCCGTGATCGCGTAGACACGAGCGCGCGCATCGAACGCTCCGCCCACGGTGGCCGGCTCGAACGGACCGTTGGGGCAGAGCGCGTCCTCGGAGCACACGTCGGGGAAGAGCTCGCAGTCGTCGCAGACGCCGGCTTCGGCATCCATGCCCGCGTCGGCCGAACCTTCGGACTCCGGCACCACGCGCTCGGGCTCGGGCTCGGGCGTGCTCGAGACGCCCCCGTCTTCGGCACATGCGACGATGCTCGCCGCGATCCCGGTCACGATACCAGCCAGTAGAAAGAGGCGCATCTTCATCGCGGGATCACTCCGGCGTCCGACTCGTCACACGGGGCCACGACACACCGGCCCCCGACACACGCCTGACCGGTAGCCTCGTCGCAGGAGATGCCGCAGCCACCGCAGTTACGCGGGTCGCGATCGGTCTCCGTCTCACAACCGTCGCCGGTGTTGCCATTGCAGTCGGCAAAACGTGAATTGCACACGAGCCCGCAGGAGCCGTAGGAGCAGATCGGCGTAGCGTTGGGAGGGGGGTTACCGCAGCTCAAGCCACAACCACCGCAGTGGTTCGGGTCCGACGAGAACTCGACGCAGCCCCCGAGGCAGGTCCCTCCGATGCAGGATCCGCAGAACGACTGCGTGCCCGGACAGGCGCAGAACGGTCGACGCGTGAGCGGATCGAGGGCGCAGAACGTCCCCGGGTCGCAGGCCTTCCCGCACGCGCCGCAGTTCTCGTCCGTGGTGAGGGGAGTCTCACAGCCGTTCTCGAGCTCGAGGTCGCAGTCGTCGCGACCGCTCTCGCATTTGAGGTTCCCGCACTCGCGGTCGAAACAGCCGTAGTACATGAACGGCTTCGGCGGCTCCGCGCCGGGCCCGCCGGTTCGATCGCAGACGTTGCCGCAGGCCCCGCAGTTGTCGTCGTCCGTCTCCGGGTCACGACAGGGCCACGTGCCGCAATAGATCCAGTCGTTCGAGCAGCCGCATTGGTACTTCAGGCCCTCGTCCTGCAGGCACGGACGCTCGGGGTCAGTGCACTTGATCCCGCACCCGCCGCAGTTGTCGTTACTCGGTCTGACCTCGCAACCGTTGTCCGGCAGCCCGTCACAGTCGTACGCCGGCATGTTTCCGGAGCTGCAGACCATCACGCACTCGCCTTCGACGCACGTCCAGCTCTCGCTTGTCCCCGTCGACCGTTGCGGGCAGACATGGCCGCACGCACCGCAGTTTTGCGAGTCTGACCGCAGATCGACCCCGCAGCGGAAGCGCGATCCCGGACACGTCGTCCAGCCGGCGGGGCACTCGCTCGAAGGGCAATAGAGCGTGAGCTCGTCGTTCGTGCCGGCCTCACCCGCGTCGGGATCTTCTCCGAAAACAGGAGCGCTCCCGCCGTCAGCGACGCCGTAGCCCAACGTCCGGTACTCCGACTCCGAGCACGCGAAGATGAAGATCCCCGCGCCGGCCAAGAGCACAGTCGCCGTGCGCACCGCGCGGCGTCGCTCCTTCGTAGGGAGCGCGGTCACGGCGTCACCTCGAGGCCGAGCGCCGACTTCACCCGCCGCTGGTAGGCCGAGCCGGGATGGGCCGCGAGGAAACGCTGCCCCTTCGCCGTGGCTTCCTCCTGCCGCCCGATCGCGGCGAGCGCCTGGATCTCGAGTGCGTCGGCCTCCTCGATGAACTGACCGGCGCGGAAGCGGCGATGGTAAGCGTCGACCCGCGCGAGCGTCGTCTCCGGATGCTTCGCGGCGAGCGCCGCACGCGCGGCGTCGATGAGCGCGAGCTCGTCTTCGAGCTCCGCGACGGCGCCACCTCGCCGCGCCACGGACGGAGCCGCCTTCGGCGCGGCTTCTTCCACGGGCGCGCTCGGCAGATCATCGACACGCATTCCTTCCGTCGAAAGCGATGGCGACGGCAGCGACGACGACGGCGCGCTCGGCAACGAAGGCGGCGCCGAGGTCTCGCCGCCCGGCGCGTCCGATCCGAACGCGGAGAACAGCGCCGCGCCTGCGACGCACGCAGCGACGAGCGAGAGCATCGTCTTCGCGAACGGCATTCCCGAGCTCGCGCGGCCATTGCCCGCGTTCGACCGCGCGGCGTGGTGAGCGGCAACCGCCGCGAGTGTGCGCGCCTGCGCCGGCGTCTGGTCGCGCGGTCCGTCGGCCTTGGCCGACCGAAGTACGCTCGCCAGATCCTCCGGGAGGTCCGAGTCGAGCAGCGGCTCGAGCTTGCTCATCGCGCACCTCGAACGATGCGCGGGCCGCGCGACATGAACATCTCGCGTGCGCGACGCAAACGCGACGACACTGTCCCCTGGGGAGCTCCGATCATTTCCGAGATCTCCGGCACTGTGAGTCGTTCGAGCTCGAAGAGAACGAACACGGCGCGGAGCTCGTCCGGCATCGTGTCGAGGATTGTCTGGAGCAGCGCGCGCCCCTGGGCGCCTTCGAGGTCTTGCTCGGGCGTCGGCCGCACGTCGACCTCCGCCTGGACGCGCTCGTCGTCGACGACTTCGTAGCGGCGCTCCACGCGCCGGCGCACGTGGCCGACGGCGTAGACGCACGTCTGGAACAAGAAGCCCCGCTCGTGGCGGATCGTCTCGAGCTTGTTCGAGGCGATGATGAAGACCTCCTGGACCACGTCCTCGATGTCCGCTGCCGGGACGCCGAGGCGCTGCGCGCTCCGCCACACGAAGGCGTGGTGGTCTCGAACGAGCTGTTCGATCACCGATGGGCGTGACGCCACCTCCGATTGCTCCTGGTCGCTCGACTTCGTCGCCACCGCTCGCGGAGCCGCCGTGTCGGTCAGAGCCAGGGGTCCCGGCGGGCCCCCGGCAAAGAGCTGCTCAATCGACATCCCATCGTCGTGAACCGCGATCTCTCCGCGCCGATCACGAAAACGTCATCGGCGATGAAGGTCGTCGAGCCCACGCTACCGAAAGCGGGCGACGGCGACGACCCCGGCGCTGCCCTCGAACAGCACCGCCGGCGCGGCGTAAGCGACCCGCGGCGGATCCCGCAGGTCGAAGCGTGGCCGCTCGAACGGGACGAGGAGGGTCGCGGCAAGCTCGACCGCAAGCCAGGGTGCCACGTTGACGCCCGTTCGGACTGCGCCGCTCCACGCCGCCCACGGGGCGCTCACCTTCGAGAAGCGGGGAAGGTCCGGCGCGTTCCCGGTGAGCGATCCCACGTCGACCCCCAGGAACGCACCGACGAAGGCAGGACCGAGTGGGGTGCGCGCCCCCGCCTCGATGCGCGCGCTCTTCAGGCGGAAGCGCACCTCGCCGGCTTGCTCCGGCGCGGTGATGAAGTCGGACCATCCCCACGAGAGCCGGATCGCCGGGGCGAAACGGTCGCGCTCACGCGCGCGGGCGAGCTCCGCGTGCACGCGCGCTCCCCAGGCCGGCTCCGTCGCGCGGAGGTGCGCGAGGGCGACGCCCGCGCTCCACGTCCACGACACGATCGGCGGGGGAGGGTTCGGTGGAGAGCGTCGCTGCGTCCGGCGACGTGGCGGCGGCGGCGCGACGGGCGGTTCCGTCTCGGGCAGAGCCAGCGGCTGTGGCGCCGCCGTCTCGGCCGACGGAGCCTCGACGCTCGGCTCCGTCGCGTCCGACTCCGAGGCCGGGTCGAGCGCGATCGCAACGAAGACGACGAGGGCCGCGGTCACGGCCTTGCACGCCCCACTGCGGATCTCGCGAAGGTTCGGCTCCCGCCCGGGTTGCCGGATGACGAGATGCCCGACAAACGCTTTCGCCTCACGGACGACGCGCACGTCGAAGGAGCGCGTGTCCGAGCCGTCGACCCAGCTCTCCTGGATCCGCGGGGACAACGAGACGAGGAAATCGCGCCGCGAAGGACAGCCGGAGGGAGCCTCGTAGGTCAGATGAAGCCGCGAGGCCGAGTCCTCGGCGCGCGCTTCCGAGGCCCCGACCAGGGCGAGAGCCATGATGGCTCCCCTCAGCGACGAGCGCGTCATCCCGAGAGGACGATACATCAGCAGACGCCGCGATGGCGCCGCGTCACATCCCCGCTCTGCGTTCGCGAGCGTGCGCCGCGTCGTCCCTCTGCGACGGTGCAATGAGCTCAGCCGGCGCGTTGAAAGCTCCCGCCCACCGTCCAGTCAGAGGAGCCGAACAAGAGCGAGCAGCGACGATCTCGCGCGCCTCGGAACCAAACGCGGCGCCGGTTGTCCCCGACTGTCATGCCCTTCGACCCCATCGAGCTCGCGAACGAAGTCCCCGACGAAGCGACGTTCGACCGCGCCGTGCTCCATGCACTGAATCGTGACATCGGATTCGACGCGGCGTTCCTCACCATCAGAGGCGAGCGGGCCACCGCGATCGACATCGACGCGAAGAAGCTGGACGCAGCGATCGCGCGCGACGAGTACGTCGACGACCTCGCTCCCATGAAAGCGGCGGCTCTCGCAAAGCGAGGCGTCGCGGTCGACACGCAGGTTCTCGGCGAACAGCGCGTTCGTACGCTTCGCTACCATCGTGAGCTGGCAGCGCCGATTGGCGGTCGTCATTCGCTCATCGCGGTCCTCGCGGTGCGCGGCATTCCGATCGGCGGTCTCATGCTCGGTCGTTGCGGCTCCGTGTTCTCAGACGAGCAGATTTCTCGCGTCGAGTCGCTTCTCCCACGCATCGCGATCGCGCGCGCGTCCTTTCGGCTGCCGTGGTGGGGCGGTCCACTACCGACACCACGCTCCACGGGCGCGAACCGACTCGCGGAATGGATCCGTGGAGAGCGCATTCACGAGCGCGTCACCGATCGCACACCCGAGATCCTCGTGCGTGATCGCGCTGGATATCGCGAGATGGTCGCTGCCGACGAACGCGGCGAGCTCGTGTGGTCGCGCGCCGCGCTCGACGAGCCCGAGCGCTCGGGTTGGTTCTACATCGATCTCCTTCATCTCGCTGCGGTCCGCGCCTCGAGCCAACGTCGCGTTCTCTTCATCGGAAGCGGCGGCGGCGTGAGCATCCGCCAATTCGCGAGGGTCTATCCGGGAGCAACGCTCGACGTGGTGGAGTCCGACGAGCGAGTCATCGCGCTCGCACGTCGTTGGTTCGCGCTCGACGCGGTTCCGAATCTCGCGATCACGATCGACGACGGAGCATCGTTCCTCCGGCGTGCGCCGAGCGAGACGTGGGACGCGATCATCGTCGATGCCTACGACGGCTCGGTGCTCGCGTCGCCATTCGCGAGCCGCGCGTTCTTCGCAGACGTACGCCGCACGCTGCGTCCCGGCGGAGGGCTGGCGTTCAACATCATCGGCGTGCTGGGCGGTACCGGCGAGCTGCAGCAAATCGAACGAGCAGCGCGTGCAGAGCGACTGGACGTGCGCCTGGTGCCCGTGCTCGATCCCGGCGAGGCGTATTCGCCGATGACGTTGCGTAACGTCGTCCTCGTCGCGCGCCGCTGAGGTCACGTCAGATGGCGCGTGTGCGCCCGACCTTCCGGCCGCCGCCGTTCACGCTCCGACGTTCTTCAGCGCCTCGCCAGCGCTCGCCAGGTCCGGCGCCGGAATGGCCTGGGCGAGGTCGCCCGCGAGCCTCGCTGTCGCTCCCAGCGCGATCGTCCGAATTCCTGCTCCGAGCGCGGACCGGATCCCCGGAAGGCTGTCTTCCACGACCACCGCTTCGTCCGGAAGCAGCTGCAGCGTCGACAAGACGGCACGGTAGAAAGCCGGATCGGGCTTAAAGTGTCCGATCTCGTACGCACTGAAGATGCTCGACGCCGAAAAGTGCCTGATGAGGCCGGTCACCGAGAGGCTGTGCTCGATCACCTCGCTGTCCACGAGGGTTCCGTCACAGTCGAAGAGGATGGCCTTGATGGTCATGAGTTGCGTTGGAGAACAGAGCTGACGATCTAGCTCGAGGTTCGTTCATGTAGCACCGTCGAGGTCCGTCGCGCGTCGCATGTCGACGCGCGACGGAAGACGAGTTGCACGAGCTTTCGCCCGGAGCCCGCCTCGCTAGATTTTGTCGACGATGACGAGCTGGCGACTGTTCGCTCCTATCCTTGGCGGTGCGCCTCGGCGTAGCGGAGAGCTCGCAGATCGCTCCGGGCAAGGTGAGCAGGCGGCGCGTGAGCCTATGCCCGAACGATGGGCATGGCGGGTGCCGCGCTTCGTCGTGAGTCTCCTGCCGGTCCCGCTCACCCTCGCCTTTCAACTCGCGTTCTGGTCCCTGATTCGGCCGTTCGGGTTGTTCCTCTTCGTCCAGGCCATCTACATCAGCTCGTGGATTGGAGGTCTCTACTCCGGCCTCGTCAGCACCATCGCGAGCGCGGTCATCGTCTTCTACTTCTTCGTCCCCAGCGAATGGGCATTCCTGCCGGTCGAGCCCAGGCACCTCCTCGTCCTGACGCTGTTCACCATCCTGGGCGTCGTCATCAGCCTCTTCCACGAGCGCTTCAAGCAGGCGAACCGCGCGCTCGGCGAGTCGCTCGCGCAGGGCCGGCGCACCAACGGTCTCCTCCGTCGCGCGAACGACGAGGTCAGCCGCCTCTACGAGAAGACGAAGGAGATCGACGAGCTCAAGACGCAACTCTTCGCTGGCGTCAGCCACGAGCTACGCACGCCGCTCACGCTCGTCCTCGGTCACGCCGAGCGGTTGATCGCATCGGCAGCCACGGACGCAGCCGTGCATCGTGACGTCGAGGTGATCGCCCGGAATGCGCGAACCCTCGTCCACTACGTGGACGACCTGTTGGAGGTCACGAAGCTCGAAGCCCGCGTCGTCGAACCGGAGTACACCGAGACGGACATCGCGCGGCTGACCCGCTTCATCGCATCCCAGTACGAGAAGTCCGCTAGCGCCAAGGGCATCACGTACGTGCTCGATGCACCGAACGCGCTGCGCGGAGAAGTCGACGCCCCACGGCTGGAGCGAGTGCTCTCGAACCTCCTGTCGAACGCGTTCAAGTTCACCCCCGAGAGTGGTCACGTGCGCCTGACGATGCGGGACGACGACGCGAGCGAGCGGCTCGTCTTCGAGGTCGCGGACAGCGGGCCGGGGATCCCGCCGAACAAGCGAGACCTGGCGTTCGAAGCCTACTTCCAGAGACGACCGACGTCGGGGGTCGCGGGACCGGGCGTCGGGCTCTCGATGGCGATCGCGCGCGCGCTCATCACGCTGCACGGCGGTAGCATCCGGATCGCGGACGCCCCGGAAGGAGGCGCCCTGTTCGTCGTGGAGCTGCCCCGCAACGCTCCTTCAGGGAAGGTCGTGAAGCGGATCGCGACCGCGCCACCCCGGGAGGCCGTCCGGGTCGAGGCGCCGACATCCATCGAGGATCCTGCTCAGCCGCGAGCGCGCACAGCCGAGCTGTCAGGTCGGGAAGATCGACCGACCGTCCTCGTCGTGGAGGACAACCCCGACATGAACGACGCCATCTGCGAGGCGCTGCGCGGCGAATACCGGGTCGCGACGGCGTTCGACGGCAAGGAGGGGCTCCGATTGGCCCTCGAGCTGGTGCCAGACCTCGTACTCACCGACGTGATGATCCCGCAGATGAGCGGCAAAGAGCTCGTGCACGCGCTCCGTGCTCACCCAGCGCTCAGCACGACGCCGGTCCTCATACTGACGGCGATCGCCGACGACGAGGCGCGCGTGAGGCTCCTTCGTGAGGGCGCGCGGGACTTTCTCGCGAAACCCTTCCGCCTGGAGGAGCTCCTGGCGCGCGTCGAGAGCGCCGTCGCGCAGTCGCGCGCTGAACGAGCAATCCGCACGCTCAGCGCTCAACTGGAGGCGGTCAGCCTGGCAAGCATGAGCGTCGCCGAGGCCGTCGCACGGTTGCCCAGAGAGAGCGTCGAGGCAGTCCTCCACACCATTGCGGCGCAGGCGCAGACGTTGACGGGAGCCGAGTACGTCGCGGTCGGATTCGGAATCGATCCGGAGAAGACCTTCGACCCATGGATCTTCGTCGGCATGTCGGAAGAGCAGGCTGCCGCGATCGGTCGGCTTCCGAGACCCGTTGGGGTCCTCGGGATCGTTGCCCGCGGGGATGAAGCCATGCGCATGCGCGACGTGCGCAGGCATCCAGCCCACCGCGGACTCCCACCGGGCCACCCGGAGATATCGAGCTTCCTGGGTGTTCCGATCCGGTACCGCGACCGCGTCGTGGGGCACGTCTATCTGGCGAACAAGCGCGGCGCGGACGAGTTCACCGAAGCCGACCAAACCGTGGTCGAGATGCTGGCAGCGCGTGCGGGCATCGCGCTGGAGACGGCGCACCTCTACGAGGCCGAGGGGACCGGGCGAGCGTGGCTGGAGGCGGTGATCGAACAGCTACCGGACGCGGTCGTCTTGCTCGACGCCAGCGGGCGCGTCTCCACGCTGAACCGAGCGGCCACGACGCTCCGCGGCCAGGACGACGGCCGCCGCGATCCGCTCGGCAACCCGCTCCCTTTCGAGCTGCACCTGCCGAATGGCGACTTGTTGCCTCCCGAACAGATCCCTTACATCCGCGCGTTCGCACGAGGCGAGACGGTCATCGGCATGGACCTCTCCATTCGGAAGGCGAGCGGCGAGCTCTTGCCGGTATCGGCGAGCGCCGTCCCCATCCGCGGACCGCAGGGCGAGCTCAGCGGCGCGACCGCGCTCTTCCGCGACGTCTCCGCCCAGAAGGAGCTCGAGCGAATGCGGGAAGAGTGGAGCGCGGTAATCGCGCACGACCTTCGCCAACCGGTCGGAGTCATCAGCCTGGCCGCAGATCTGGTTCAGCAAGCTCACCTGGGCCCCGCCGCGGCGGCGAAGCATCTCGAGCGCATTCGAAAAGCGAATCGGCGCTTGAAGGAGATGATCGACGATCTGCTCGACGTGACTCGACTCGAGTCGCATCGGTTGACCATCACCCCCGCGAAAATGGACGTTGCAGCGACGGCGCGCGAGGTCTGTGATCGAATCGGTGGCAGCTGCGCCGGCCACGTTGTCTCGGTGCGCCAGTCGGGCAGCGCTCCTTTCGCCTGGGCGGACGTTGGCCGGATCGAACAGGTCATCACGAATCTCATCACGAACGCCTGCAAGTATGGCCAAGCCGGGGAAGAGATCCGAGTCGATGTCGACGGCCGCGCGGACGAGGTCGAGGTGAGCGTCACCAACCATGGGCGAGGCATTGCCCCCGACGAGCTCCCCCGTGTCTTCGAGCGCTTCATGCGGAGCGAGAAGAGCCGAAGCTCGGGGATCGAGGGCATCGGCCTCGGACTCTACATCTGCAAAGGCCTCGTCGAAGCTCACGGCGGCCGCATCTGGGTCGAGAGCACGCCGGGCGAGACGACGACCTTTCACTTCACGCTGCCAGCCCGCCCCGGCGACCGACAACGAAACCAGATCCCGCCGCGAGGGTGACGAAGATAGAAGTGTCAGCAGCGCGTCCAGGCTTGCCTCGAGCCGCAATCCGAAGCTCGCGGAGGAAGCTGGACTTCGCAATCCGCCCGACGCGGGGAGATCGTGAAGCGCTACGCCTTCGCCTTCATCCCGCCGGAGATCGCGCTCCACAATTTCTTGCCGTCGAGGCTGTCGTCCTTGAATGCCGCTTCCGGAAAGCGCTTTCCGGCGACCTTGCGCGTGGTGTCCTTCAACCGGTGCGCGACGTCCCGCCTGGCGACAATCACGGCGTGATCCTTTTCGATGAGCACGTTCGTCTTCAGCGTGCCCGCGACCACGAGGGTACCGGCTTCGTATTCGGCCCAGACCACGCCGTCGATCGAGAGATCTCCACCCACCAGGAGCTCGCCCTCCGTCTCGACCATCGTGCCCGTCATCGTTCCGCCCACGGCGATGCGGGCGGCTTCGTCGTGGGCAAAGCGGCCTTCCGCGTGGAGATCACCAGTGACGAGCCAATCGGTGCCGGCTCCGAGGAGCGCGTCGCCCTTGACGACGGCGTCGCCGAGGACGATGCGCGCCTTCTGGTGATCCTTCCTCGTGATCTCCGTGGGCTTCGTCTTCTTGGTGGCGGACGGGAGCAAATCCCCGAGGACGAGAGCGAGCGCGAGCATCTCGTTGGGATCGAGGGACTCGAGATGTTTGGCCGCCGCCTCCCAGCTGGCGATGCCGTCGGCGTCGATGAGGTCGAAGAACGGATCGAGGTCTTCGTCGCCGTCGGCCCACTTGGCCTTGTGCAACTTCGCCTTGCGTGCCTTCCACGCTGCGCGAGCGGGCGCCGTGTCCAGGCCGCCGGCCTTCTTCTGCACAGGCGGAGCTGGCTTGCCGGCTCGTAGGAGCGCGAGCATCTCCTTCTTGTTGCCGACCTTACCGGCGCGTTGCAGTGCACTGTCCTTCTTGCCGTTGGGATATGTGACTTCGATGCTGGGATTGGCGCCAGCCTCGAGGAGCGTTCGAACCGCGTCGAGATTCCCCGTCATCACGGCGGCGATGAGGGGTACGTCCGTCCCGCGACCGTCGATCGGAGCGCCGAGCTCGACGAGGAATCGGACGAACGACGCATCCCCCGTCTGCGCGGCGTACGCGAGCGGATTGTTCGCACCGACGGTGGGACCGGCGGAGCCGCCTTCGAGTGTCGCGCCGAGCGCGAGCAGCGAAAGGACGCGACCGCGCCTTCCTGCTCCCGAGGTGGCGATGTTGCCGACGCCCATCCCTCGATGTTCGATGGCGTCCGCACCGGCCGCCGCGCAGAGCGATTGCAAGAACAGATCGGCGGGATGGGCCGACGACTTCGGCTTCTGGCGAAGCACCCATTCGATATACGAGGGGTCGTCGAAGAACGGCTCGAGTCCGGCGCAGGTCGTGACCACGGTAGGGTAGCGCGCTTCGTCGCCATCCAGCCATGAGCTGTGAAGCGGATGCGCCTTGATCCAGGCGAGCAGTTGCTCGAATCCTGCTTCGGGCTTCCCTCCGGCGCGGGCGCTTGCCCAGGCCGTTCCCATGCGCGCCGCCCGACGCGCCGCTTCGGACACCACGTTCGTGCGAAGTGCACACGCTTCATCGGCGAGGCGCGCGATTTCGGCCGCTTCCTTCACGGTCGCGCCCACGCACCGGAGCGGCAAAGGCCACGCGAGGGCGAACGCTCGGGCGCGTGCCTCGAGGCTCGGCTCGTCCGAATCGGCGGACGACGTGACGTCCCTGGTCTCGTCGACGATGCGCACGAGCAGTGCCTCAGCTTCGGAGGCCCCCGAAGCGGGATCCATCAGGAGCGCCCAGGCGAGGTAGTAGAGAGCATCGACACGGTTCGGCGCTTGCGCGACTGCCGATCGGAGGACCGCGATCCCCTCCGTGCGCGTCTCCGCTTGGTCCACGAGGTCGTTGCCACATTCGAGGAGCGCCGCGATGTCGACTTTGGTCATCGACCATTCGTATATCAGACAATGCGGGTCGGGCTTCTTCTCGGCCGCTTCGATACTTGGGTGCGCGTCGCGCGGATCGATCCGTGTGCATCCTGGTGGAGAGGGTGAGAGCGCGCGGGCTCAGAGCTGCTGCAGCCGCCACCAGGCGTCGGAGCGGATGAGCGACGGGTCGCCGTCGCCCGTGTGCGTCTGCGGCCCGTACTCGTGGCCGCCCACGAACAGCGTCGTGGCGCCGGCGTTGGTGTGCACGCGGAGCGCGCGCAGCTCGGCGTGCCCGCTGGTGGGCGGGAGGAGCGAGTCGAAGCGCTCGACCACCCGGCGGCCCTGAATCGCAGGGTCGTCGCTCAGCCGGACGAGGAAGGGTTGGCCCTCACCCGAGACGCTGCGCCCCGAGGGGTTCTGTACCCAGCCCTCGGTGCCGCCCACCCAGAGCTGGGACCCGACGTAGGCGCCGCTCTGCGCGAGCCCCGAGTCGAGCGCGTCGAAGCTGGTGGTCGCGAGCGGCGCGCCCGCAGCGCTCAGCTCGGCGACCATCACGTGAATCTCGGTGTTGTCGCGCCCGAGCTCGCGGCGGTGCCGACCGAGCACCGCGACGCGCCCCTCGCCTACGGCGATCCCGAACACCTCGTCCTCGACGTCGGGCATGCCGACGACGGTCGCGAAGGCGACGCTCCCGTCGCGGTCGAACCCGCTCACGAGCACGTCCTGCGTCCGCTCGCGGGGATGGAGCTTGTCGCGCAACAGCTCGAGCGAGGTGCCCATCTTCGTGTTGTGCGACTGGATGCGGTTGCTGTCGGCAAACTGGGCGACGAATGCCCGACCGCTGCCGTCGACGCCGAGGTGAACGAGATAGGGCGCGGTGACCGCATCGAAGTCGTCGTAGCTCCCGCCGATGGGGAGGAACGCCGAGCGCGGCCCCCTCATTGGCGCCGCCGTCGCCGCTTCGATCCGCGGCCTGGCCCGTCTCGGCCTCGTCACATGCCACCGCCGCCGCCGCGGGCGAGAACGGATCGGCGAGGTGATGCGCCCCACAGGCTCACGCTTGCCCGAGATGAGATCTCGCTTCCGGCTAGCTTAGAGTCGGTAGATAGGCTTCCACCTCGCGTCGAGGAAGACGTCGCTTCGTCCCCTCTGCGGGTAGCGGACGATGGCATCTGTCGACTTCGCGATGAAGGCGGCGATCGTCGGGAGCGCCGCGCGGAGGTCCGCCGCCATGGCATCGTCGTCGAACGTGATCCGAAATAGTCGGACCGTGCGCGCGATGTGCTCACGAACACGGCCACGCGCCTTGGTTGCGCGCGACATGTCCAAAATGAACACGAGCTCCTCGACTGCCTTCCTCACAGCCTCGTCGTCGGTCACGTGCTCGAACACGATCGGCGATTTCCCTTCTTCGTCCTCGACGAGCAGTCGCGACCAGGCGGGCTCGAGACTCGCGCCGGCCGTCTTCGTTGGGACGAAGCGCAAACGGGTTGCGCAACGACACGCTTCGATGAGCTCGACGATGGCCTTCCGCGTGAGCGGTTGCGTCGAACGCGCGTAGATCCAGGCTTCCATTTCACGAGCTTCCAACGTTCGGCCCCGAACGCTGACGATGCGAGCTTGCGCGCAGAGGCAGAGGAGGGGTTTGGTGAGAGGAGCGCACGCTCGAGCTTCGACAACGGAGGCCTGAACATGACGATCGCCGAGACGGAGACGACGGCGCAACCCCGGCGGCGTGGTCGAGCTTTGTCGCGTCTGCCGTCGCAGACCGCCCGTCCAGCGCTCCTCGGCAGCGGCTCGACCACGTCGGCGTAGCGGCGGCGCCGCGGGATTCTCGCTAGGTCTCCGGGCGCTGGTTCTCCGGCCCCAAACTGACGGCAGCACCCCACAATGTGCGCCGCCGTCGCCAGCAATCTCAACCGTGCGTTTCGAGTGTCGATTTTGGTGACGACCGTCGATAGCTACGACCAAACACCTTCATGGCCGAACGAACGGTGGCCCTGACGGCCACGGAAGTGGAGACCGAACGGCCATTGCGCGCGGAGTTCCGCGCGATCTTCCGCGCTCACTTTCGGTACGTCTGCGTCACTCTCCGGCGCCTCGGCGTCCGCGACGCCGACCTCGAGGACGTCGCGCAGGAGGTCTTCGTCCTCATCTATCGGAAGCTCCCCTCGTACGACCGCGCGCGGCCAGTCCAGCTCTGGATCGTAGGCATCTGCTTCCGGTCGGCATCTGCCTACCGGCGCCTCGCGCGCCATCGTCGCCTCGACTTCGACCGCGACGACGCCGACGTCGAGCACACCGACTTGCTGCCCGACGACCAGCTTGCCGTCGAGCAAAACCGCCGCCTCGCGCTCGCCGCGCTCGACCACCTCGACGCCGACCGCCGCGAGCTCCTCATCATGCACGACCTCAATGACATTCCGGCTTCGCAGATTGCCGAGATGCTCTCCATTCCCACCAATACCGTTTATTCGCGCCTTCGCCTCGCGCGAGAGGACTTCCGCAAAGTCGTGCAAAACCTCCGCGGGGCTCGAGGTCTACGATGAGGGATCCCGACCAGCTCGACTCCGACCTCCGGGTCCTCTTCGATGCCGTGAAGACGCACGACGAGATCGATGCCGCGTTCGACGACGCCGCTCGCGAGCGGATGCTCTCCCGCGTCGAGCGCGTGGCGCACGGCCCCTCGAGCGCCGGGCGCGGATTCTTCGGACGCCGTGGAGTGATCATCGTCTCCGTCGGCCTACTCGCGATTCTCGCCGCCTCTCGCTTCCCGAGCGAACGCAGAACGGCCGCGCCGACGTCGCCAACGCCGAGCGCTACGCAGTTGCCGTCCGGCTCGGCTGCCGTCGTCCCGGTCCTCTCCGTCGATGATTTGCCTTCGTCTGCTCCGCCGCCTGCGACCAGCACGCCTGCAGTCGCCGTAAGCACGGCCTCGGCCCGTGCACCGGGCAGTGGGCTCGCTGAGGAATACCGTTTGGTCGAGGGCGCCCGCGCGAAGCTCGCCGCGAACGACTACGCCGGTGCGCTCCAATCGATCCGAGCGCACGAGGCGCGCTTTCCCCGCGGTCAGCTCAATCAGGAATGCGAGAGCCTGCATATCCAGCTGCTCGTCGAGACCGGCCGGATCGTGGAAGCGCGTGAGCGCGCAAACGGCTTTCGTGCACGGTTTCCCAATGGCCTGCTGCTGCCCTCCGTCGCGCACGCGATCGCTACCGATCCCGGCATGGCGCCCTGACCAGCGCCAGGGTCTCCCAAATGGACTACTGCTGCCCTCCGTCGAGCAGGCGATCGCTACCGATCCCGGCACAGCTCCCGACCATCAGGTAATCTCATGTCTCCGAACATCCATCGTTCGCTGTTTGTCACAGCTGTGTTCGCAGCAACCGTCGCGTGCGCCTCCGCGAGCGGATGTGCAAAGCCTGTTCTGCTCATAGGAACACCTATCGAAGACGCGTCGGCGTCGAGCCCGGGCTTCACACCTCCGGAGGAAGACGGAGGTTCGAGCGGCCAGCCCGTGCCAACCGTCCCGATGTGCGTGGCGACGGAGTGCCCGCATCCATATGCGACTTGCGCCAGGGCCGGTGGCTTCCCTCCCTACCAATGCGAAACAAACCTTCTTATCGACGACAGCAACTGCGGCGCATGCGAAAACGCCTGCCCAAGCGCGAGCAGCTTCCCCGAGCTCAACATGGAGACGCACTGCATTGACGGCACGTGCCACCCCGCTTGCTCCCTCGAGCATATTGACTGCAACAAACTAGCCGATGACGGCTGCGAAATCGACGTACGAAATGACCCAGAGAACTGCGGAGCGTGCGGCAACAAGTGCCCTGAAGTCACGCACGGAGTAAGGAGATGCGTTCAAAAACAATGCACCGGCGAGTGCTCGCCTCCGAACACGTGGTGCGCTCCGGACATATGCACCGACCTCATGAACGACAAATTCAACTGCGGAGCGTGCGGGAACATGTGTCCACCAACGCCGCCCGACGCAGGACCACCTCCGCCGCAGATGAAGTACGTCTGCGAACAAGGCGAGTGCGGACATCTCATCTGCGAAAATAACTGGGCGGACTGCAACAACAACATCGACTTGGACGGCTGCGAGGCCGACATTAGCTCCGACCCGAAGAACTGCGGCGCTTGCGGGAAGGCGTGTGCGCCGGGCCAGCCTTGCATCTTCCGCCCCGAGGCCTACGCGTACGAATGCGGCTGCCGATCAAACGAGACATCGTGCAACGGCGTCTGCATCGATCTGCTATCGGACATCTACAACTGTGGAGCATGCGGAAATATCTGCCCTACTCCCGCCAACGGCGTCGCCAGCTGCAATAAGGGCTTTTGCGAAGATTCGTGCCTACCCAGTTGGGGCGACTGCGACAACGACAGTCGCAATGGGTGCGAAACGAACCTATTGGTCGATGCGCGACACTGCGGGGGATGCGGAACGCCATGTGACACGGCCGCTGGCCAGCCTTGCATCAATGGCAGGTGCCTCATGGTCGAGTGTGACGCTGGATTGGTAACAAAATGAGACATCTCAGCCAGCCTCATAGCTCTTCTGCATCCTGGGCGGCGGCGCTGCTTGGGTTCCTGACACTCGAGATGGTCATCACGAGCTGCGCGGGCTCCGAGAACGACGTGGGTGCGCGAGAAAGCGACACGGATGGCGGGTCGGCAAGCGACGCCACCGCCGACGCGAACGACGGTGCGTGTGAAGGTGATTGCGATGCCTGCGGAAGCTCGGACGGCCTCCCGTGCAGCGACGTCGAGTGGACCGTCGTCAACACGAATCACCCTGGAGGGGTCGGGCTCTCCAGCGTCTGGGGAAGTGGCCCCAACGACGTCTGGGCCGTGGGGGCGGCCGGCAGCGCGATCCATTGGGACGGCAAGGATTGGACGCCCGTGCCAGTCGCGACCGGTTGGTCGCTCCAGGCGATCTGGGGCACCGGCCCGAACGATGTCTGGACCGTAAGCTCTCCGAACCTGATCTTCCACACCACCGGGTTCGCAAACGGCACCGCGCAATGGTCTCCTGTGACGCCCATCTGGGACAGCTCCAACTCGAGCGACCAGGGACGCCGCTTGTTGCGCACGATATGGGGAACATCGCCAAACGACATATGGATCGGTGGAGATTCCTCGCTCGAGCGACCACCTTCATATGTCCGCGAGTCCGGATGGAGGAGCATCATCACGGATGGCGGCACGGGCTGGGCGCCAATAAGCATCTTTGCCAACCATCAAATCAAGGCCATATGGGGAAGCGGACCCGGCGACATTTGGCTAGTGGGATCGCAGGGGATCGGAATCTCGTTCGCCGCGCATACGAACGGCGTGGCAGCGGCAGATGGCGGCCTCCCTGTATGGACCGAGATCGATACGCAGTCGCTCCCGATCCTCCATGCGGTCTGGGGCAGTGGTCCCGGCGACGTGTGGACCGTCGGTGACTACGGGACGATTCGACACTTCGTTGCGGGCGCCGAAGTGTGGAGCGTCGTCGACTCTCCCACGACCGAGAGTCTTCGCGGTCTCTGGGGCGCGGGACCGGATGACATCTGGGCCGTCGGCGAAAACGGCACGATCTTGCACTATGACGGGACAGCGTGGAGAACCTCGACGGGAGCGTTTCCGCCCGGAAAGAAGCCTCATCTCTTCAGCGTTTGGGGCAGCGGGCCATCCGACGTCTGGGCTGTCGGTAGCGGAGTCGTCCTGCACTTCTCCGGTTCCAAATCCGGCGCACGAGGAGCGAACCGATGAACGCTCGGAATGTGGGAGCCATCGCTGTTTCGGCATCGCTCGTTCTCGTCGCCATGGCGTGCAGCAATGGGAGCGTGACGGAAGAAGGAGGCGCACCGGACGCCGGCTCTTCGACGCCGATCCCTGCGGAGGCTGGCGGCCCGTCCGCAGAGCCACCGGACGCGAGCGACGCGTCCAGAGATGCCGACGCTGCCGAGCGCGTGTGTACGGACGAAGGCTGGTGCCATACTGTGGTTCCGGACGCTCAAACGCTTCGTAGCGTATGGAGTGATGGTCAGGGGAGCGCTTGGGCCGTCACCGAGCAAGGCAACATTCTTCGATGGGACGGCACTGCGTGGGTGCAGAGCCACGCCGCCGGAGTACCCCTTTACGCCGTCTGGGGTAGCAGTCCCACGGATCTCTGGGCCGGCGGAGGAGCCCCGACGACAGGCGACCAGGCCTCTCCAGGTACGCTCCTGCATGGGACTGGCCCGAGCCCGAGCACGATTGCCTGGGAAGCCGTGGCGGCTCCGGCGGCCGTTCGTTCGATTTGGGGAACGAGCGCGACGGACGTCTGGGCTATAGCGTCCGTCCCCGAGAGGTTCCGCACCGATGATCCGAGCTTCGTCCTTCACTACTCCGGTCCGGCAGGTGCGGGTGATGCGGGATCGGAGTGGAAGGTCGATCCCGTTTCGAACGAGTTCCCCTCCTACTTTCAGAAGGCCTGGGGAACGAGCAAGGACGATATTTGGGTCACTGGCCGTGTTGCCGGCGATTTCGACTCCGTACAAGGGCGTCTCTATCACCGCCGTCCGGACGGCGAAGGCGGCTTCGTTTGGCGCATCGATCAGCCCACGCCGTTGAACGATTGGACTCCGATCCCTGCCGTCCTGGACGGTATTTCCGTTTCACCGAGCATGGTGTTCCTCATCCAGCTCAGCAGCTACTCCGGTGATCTGTTGTATCACAAGGGCATCAGCAACGACGACGGTGCCACATTCACCTGGACGGAGCGGCCCACGTCCGAGACGGGCTTCACCTACAACGCTGTCTCGACAATCTGGGGCTCGAGCCCGGACGACGTGTGGCTCGCCGGCTCGCTAGGACGGCTTCGTCATTGGGACGGCGTCAAATGGCGTGCTGCGGAGGTTTCCCTCGATGGCTTGCCGGTGCAGAAGGCCATCCACGCCATCTGGGGCTCGGGCCCGGACGACGTGTGGGCAGTCGGCCAAGACGTCGCGCTCCACAAAGGCGCGCCGGGAAAATGAGGACCCATGATCCGTAATCGCCTCTTCGTTCTCGTTGCGTCCGCAGCAACTGTCGGCACGTCGATGCTCGTCGCGTGCGGTGACGCCGAGCCGCGAGCGGTGAGCGGCGACGTCTCCGACGCGGCGGAGGAATCCGACGGGTCATTCCCGCCCGTCGACCATGACGCCGGCATGCTGGACGCCGATGCCGCCCGGTCGACCCCCGACTACGATGCTTCGGACGAACCAATCGTATGCACGACCACGCCCTGCGCGACGCAGCTCGTCGCCGGGTGGGGCTACTTCTGCGCGCTCCTCAGCGATGGCACTGTTCGCTGCTGGGGCAGCGACGACTTGGGCTCGCTCGGAAGGGGCGAGACCGATGGTGTTGGCGCCGAGGGCTCGCGTCCTATGCCCGTCGTCGGCATCACGAACGCGACCCAGATCAGTGCCAGCCCCATGGGGTACAGCACATGCGCACGCAACGCCGAAGGACGTGTTCAGTGCTGGGGCGCCAACACTTTTGGGCAGCTTGGCCTCCAAGTGTCGCCGGCCCTCGTCGACGAAGCGGCACACCCCACGCCCGCAGACGTCGCGCTGACAACCGAGATCGCCCGCGTCGATGTCGGCCCCAAGAGCGTCTGCGCGCTCGGCACGAACGGCAACGTCTATTGCTGGGGCTCCAACGATCGAGGCCTCCTCGCTCGGCCCGAGGCCGGCACGTCTGATTCCAGCGACTATTACGGCCCCGGCCTCGCCGACGTCCGAAACTACGATGTCACGCGCATCGTTGCGGGGTCCGAGTCGGTCTTTGGACTCACAAGAGACCGTCAGCTCTTGGGCTGGGGTATGGTCACGGGACGTGATAGCTCGCTGGTCTTTGGAGCCCCATCCCCTCTTCCGACGTTGAGCGACGTCACGAGTGTCGCCACCAGCGGCTTCTTCCACTGCGCGATCGCGGGTGGCAACGTCTATTGCTGGGGCTGGAACCTCTTCGGCCAGCTCGGAACCGGCTTTCCGGGCGATGAGCGGCTCCCAGCGCTCGCCAGGATCGTCACGGACGGCGGTGTCTTCCCACAGCAACTCGCGCTCGCGATGACGAGGTCGTGCGTCCGGATGACGGACGGGACGGTCCAGTGCTGTGGCGACGACCCGCTCATGCTTGGCCGAGGGGACGCCGGGACACTCACATCCGTCTATGAGCGCGCCACGGTGCTCGAGGAGCACGCCGTACAAGTCGCCATGAATGACGGTTATGGTGCAACGACCTGCGCGCTCGTACAAGGCGGGAAGATCATGTGCTGGGGCGGAAACACAGTGGGAAAGCTCGGACAGGGCACAACTGATTGGGATGCTCATCCCATCCCCGTTGCGGTCGTTCTCGAATGAGGTCCTCGATGCAGTATGGGTCTGCGTTCTTTGGTCTTGCCGTCGTCGTCTCGGGAGCTGCGCTGGCCGGGCTTGCGTGCGCGAGGAACCGCAGCGGCTTCGGCGACGAGTCGAAACCGCCTCCGCTCGTCTCGGAAGACGCGGGCGACGTGGTTGGTCTACCTGAGTGCCGGGAGAGCCTACTCTGCTCACGCGACTTGAAGCGGGTGCTCCTTCGTCATTGCGACGGCACAGAGGAGGTCGTCAGGGAGTGCGGTCCCGACCTCGGATGTGGGGATGGCGCATGCGTCGACCCATGCAAGAGCGCCGAGCTGTCCAAAGGCTCGCTCGGCTGTTCGTTCGCGACTCTGCCCCCCGACGCCGTGACCGGATACGATCGTCTCCCAGGCGCGTGCTTCGCCGCCATGATCGCCAATGTTTGGGAACGCCCGGTAACTCTTCAAGCGATGCTTGGCGATGAGCCGATCGATATCGGTCCGTCGACGTACTACGCAGAATCGGCAGGCGCCGACGTCAACTACAGCCCTGTTGGAGGACCGATCGCGCCCGGCAAGGTCGCGATCGTCTTCTTGGCACACAGTGATGGCTCGCTTGACTGTCCGAAGGGGGTCGTGCCAGCACTTCAGGAAGATCCCATTGCTCACGGAACGACAAGAACACGCGCCTTCCGTCTCACGACCGACGCGCCCGTGAGCGCATACTCGATTTGGCCCTACGGAGGAGCACGCTCGTACGTCCCAACAGCCACGCTCCTGCTTCCGATATCATCATGGGACAGGAACTACATCGCGGTAAGCACATGGTCGCAACCAGGATCAGGATTACCGGCCCCCGTTGACTGGCCTTTCATCCAGATTGTCGCCGCCGAAGACAACACCGAGGTACGGATGCGCCCGAACGTCACCGTCGTCGGGGGAAGCGGCGTGCCCGGTATCACCGCGGGGCAAACACAGACATGGATGCTCGGGCGCGGCGAGGTCTTACAGATCAAGCAGGCGCAGGACACGAGCGGAAGCCCGATCGAGACGAGCAAGCCCGTTGGACTCTTCGGCGGCTCGGATTGCACGCACATCCCGACGAACACGCTCGCCTGCGACACGACGCAGCAGCAAATCCCTCCTGTTTCGCAATGGGGAACCGCCTACGCGCTAGCCCCATATCGGTCGCGCAACGATTGGGGTGCCGGCACGACCACGGCGCGCGAGGTCGTGCCGTGGCGATTCGTCGGCGCCGCGAATGGCACGAAGCTGACCTACGACCCCGCGCCTCCGGCCGGTGCACCCGAGACGCTTGAAGCCGGTCAGGTCGTGACCTTCATGAGCAGCGAGCTCGCGACGGTCCGGTCGCAAGACGCGGAGCACCCTTTCTACGCCGCCATGTTCATGACGGGCGCATGGAGCTTCCCCAGGCAGATCGGTGATCCGGACTTCGTCAACATTGTTCCCTCGGAGCAGTTCCTGGACCGCTACGTCTTTTTTACCGATTACACCTACGCAAACACCACGCTCACCCTCGTGCGCCGCAAGACAATGGCGGACTTCCATCCCGTAATCGTCGAATGCGCCGGCGAAATCACGGACTGGACACCAATCGGCAACGATGGGGAGTACGAGTTCACATGGGTCTACCTGACCAAGGACGGCGCCCCCCAGAGGTTCGCCGGCGGCACCTGTGGCAACGGCCGGCACGAAGCCCACAGCGACGGGCCCTTCTCCGTCCACGTTTGGGGAATGGACAGGGCGGCCAGCTACGGCTACGCCGGAGGCCAAGGAAGCCGTCCCCTCAGTAACGTGAAGGGACCGCCAGTGAACTGATATGGGGCCCCATCACATCGTGCGGTTGCACGATGCGCGCGTCTTGCGCACGAAGACGGCGTCCGACCTCGAGCCGGCCATACTCGATGTGCCGGCTTCGAGGCGGGCCAGTGCAGCTTCGGGCGCTATGACGTACACAGCGAAGGTCCGCGCTCCGTCACCGGGCGGGGCATCGGCATCGACCCGAGTCATGGCCATGCTGGCGCCTCTCGATTGACGTGGATTCGGGGCTCGATTCATCGGTGCGGTGAGCCCGCTCGGCTGGGCTTGCGTCGGACGTCGACCGCGCTGCACCCGAGCGAGGGAGCTCTACAGTTTGGCGGATGAAGAGAGAGGCGGTCTCGAGTTTCCCTGAGGACATCGCGCTCCCGCCGACGTCGAGGCCCTCCCGCGTGGCGCGAGGGCGCATCGGAAGCTCGTGATCTTCGGCGGGGTGCTTTACTGGGGCCTGGCCACCAGTGAAACGGAACCTCCACTGTGCCTCCGCGACCGCCGGCGCTCTCATGGCGCTCATCGGGATCACGTCGCGGGCGGCGGCCAAGGAAGCACCGAAGGTCGAGCTGCACTACGCGGTCCGGAATGTTCCGGGCTGCCTCTCCGAGCGTGAGTTTCGCGACGCCGTGCGGCGGAGATTCGATGACGATCCTCTAGCCGACCATGCACCGCTCGTCCTCACGACGGAGATCGCGCGCGTGGGGTCGCGCCTTCGCGCGACGGTGAGCCTGCAAGAGCGTGGCACCACCACGGAGGCGACGCAGGAGATCCTCGCTCACCCCGGCGAATGCGTGCCGCTCAGTGCCTCCGCGGCGCTCGCTGTCAGCCTCGCGATCAAGCGCGCGCGCGTGCGCGTGGCGAGCTCGCCTCCGGATTCGCCTTCCGACGCGCCCTCCGAATCGCCCTCCGAATCGCCTTCCGACTCGCCCCCGGCACGGCTTCCCGGCTCGTCTTCGAGGCCGGCTCTGCCCTCGAGGGTGTCGAGGCTCGAAGCGCCCCGGTCACCAAAACCCTCTCGGCGCCTCGAGGTGCGTACGCACGCGTCCGTTTCTGGCGCTCTCGGCACTCTCCCAAGTCTCTCGGTGGGTGAGTCCTTCGGTGCGTCGTTGAAGGTCGGTCGCTGGTTTGGCTCGCTCGAAGCAGGAGCGTGGCTCCCGTCGTCCGTGTCGACACCGGCCGGCAACGGGGGAAAGGCATGGCTCCTCTTCCTCGCGGGCTCGGGGTGTGCGTATGGCGGGCGCCTTTTCGTATGTGCGCTCGGGACTGCCGGCGACTTCCGCGCCATAGGGACGGGGCAACTGCTCAGCCACAGAGCCTCCAGCGCGTACGTCGCCCTCGGGGCGCGCGTCGGCGTCGAGATCCCCCTCGCTCGCCCTTTCGCCCTCGTCGTTCAGGGAAGCCTCCTCGCTCCGCTCGTTCGTCCCGGTCTCCGAATCGGCGAGGAAGTCCTTTGGCAGGTGCCGTTCGTCACCGGCGATCTCGGCCTCGGACTGCGAGTGTCGATTCTCTGATCACCGCCCGCCGCGTCGCCCGTCGGCCAGGCCGCTTTCGCAGAGTTGGTCAATGGCCTCCTGCCTCGAGGATACCTGCGTGAGCGTGGGGGTGCGCGATCCTTCAGCCTTCCGTCACCGAGTGACCGTCGTCGCGAACGTCAAGATGCACTCGGGATTTTGCGGCCCGTCCACGTCGTCATACGCAAGTTGCTCGGTCTCTCCCACCAGAGAACCATCGGCCTGACGTCGAAGCGTGAACGTGGTCCGCAGCGTCGCTCCTTCGCGGTACGAGACTTCCGACTTGCTGGCGACGAGAACATCGCACGGCGCGCCAACGGGCTGGATTTCATACGACCTGCTGCGCCCACTCGCGAATTCCACCGTCAACGTTCGAAGGTCATCCGAGACGAGAGCCGGATAGCTCGGCGCTTGGTGAATCAGCGTTTGACAGAAGCTACCGCCCGGCGGCTGCACGAGGCTCGTCATTTTCGTCTGCGAGAGCTTCCACGCCCCGCCGAACTCCTTGACACATGCGTCGCCGCGCGAAGTCTCGCCTCCCTCCGAAGACGAACAAGCCAAGAGAAACGACAGAAGTGCGAATGCATGAAACTTCATCGCCCGACCATACAATGACGACGCCATGGCCGGCCGCGCGCAAATTGCCTTCGCGTCCGCGGTCTCGGTGTTAGAGAGAGCGGCAGCCACGCTCGAGGTTATTCCTGGTCTGCCGCCGACGTCGGAACGCATCGCGATCGTCGTAGGGGGCCGCCACACGGGGCGAGGCGCGCGACGAGTGATGCGTCGTCGAGCGCGAGAAGCGACTTGCCGGCGAAGAACTGGCCCTGCTGGAAGACCACTGCGACCAGCGGGAACCTCTCGTGCACTCCTAAGAAGAACGCTTCGGTCTTGGGGCATCGAACGTCGCTCTCACCGGCAGTCGCTCTCGAGCCGGTCGGTGGACCACGCACGTCTGTTGTCCGACGGACCGGATCGCCGCCGAACCGTTCAACGACGTGCGGGTCGACGCGATCGCTTCGAGAGAGCGCGTAGTCGCCCCGCTGAAGCCGTCGCGAAACGAGCAGCAGTCGGCTTCCGTCGGCACCCCCGCCAGCTAGCGGTCAGCGTAAACTCGTGGGGCGCATGTCCCACGACGAAGCTCCCACCGCTCTCGATCTCGTGCCGCTGTTGGATCACATCGCGACTGCGCTTGCCTCCGTTCGCGACGAAGCCGCGCTGGTGACCGCGATGGACGACATCATCCGGCGCATCGTCGACGTCGAGTACGCGGCGGTCTTCTTCCTCGACCGCAGCACGAGTCGCCTCCGCCACGTGTTCGCTCGAGGCTTCTCCGAAGAGGAGCGGCGCGAGGCAGAGCGCACCGCGATGGACCGTCACATCGGAGACGTCTTTCGCTCGCAAACCCTCTTCCATGCCCCCGAGGTGCTGATCGCGAGCGACCCCTCGGCCAAGCTCAATCCACGTCGCCATACGGTTCGCTCACGACTGACGCTACCGCTCGTCGGCCGCTGCCAAAGCGTAGGAGCCATCTCCCTCGGCAGCACCCGCCCGCACTCCTTCACGCAGACCCAGATCAGGGTGCTCTCGTCGGTCGCCAGCCTGGCGGGCGTCGTCTACTGGAACCTGGAGGATTTGAAGGCCCTCGAGGCGCAGCTCGCCTTGACGCGCGCGCAGCAGGAAGAGCTGCGCACCCTCTCGACCCCGATCCTCGAGGCCGCCCCCGGGGTACTGCTCTTGCCTCTCGTCGGGCGCATCGACGCGACCCGCGCCGATCAGATCGCCGATCGTTTGCTGAGCGCCATCGTCGAGCGATCCATCCGCGCGGCGCTCATCGATGTGACCGGCGTCGAAACCATGGACGCGACCTCCGTCGCCGCACTCGCCGCCATCACTCGAGCGACCAGGCTCATGGGCGTCGAGTGCATGCTCTCCGGGATCTCGCCGGCGAGCGCCATCCAGATGACCGAGCTCGACGTGCGCCTGGATGGCGTATCGACCTTCAACTCCGCAAGCGCCGCGCTGCTCGCGACGATGAGGCGCTCGTAGCCAAGCGGCGCCCCCCATCCGGCAGATCCAATGCAGCGCTCGAGTTGGCTCGTTGCCTCTCGTGTTCGGGCTCGAGCTCCACGACTTGCGCTCTGCCGGGTCTTCCGACGGAAGCCCGGCCCCGACGACGGCGCCGACGCGCCTGGCGGGGAATCAGGCAGCGCGGCGGCGCCGCAGGAGGAGCGCGCCGACGGCGACGAGGACGGCGCCACCGAACGAGAGCGGGGCGCCCGTCGATGCACAACCGCCACCGGAAACGACCCCGCCGGCACGATCGACGCTGTCCTCATCGATCCAAACACCGAGATCGTTGGCAAACGTGACCGTCCACCGTGATCTGGCCGATGCGCGTGGAGTACGCTAGGCGCGATGGACCACGGCGCCGAAGTTCTCCGAAGACTCCAAGCTGTGCGCGATCGAGCGAGCTTCCTCGATTTCGTGCGGGCGCTCGCAAGCGATCGACGTAGAGTGGCGAACGTCCTCTACGCCGGGAAACTCTACGAGTAGCTCGCGATGCTCCTCTTCCGTCCTGTTGGCCTCGAAGAGCTGGGGCTCATCTACGACTCGGGCATGCGAGCGTTCCCGCCGCGACTGCCCGATCAGCCGATCTTCTACCCGGTGACGAACGAGGCATACGCGAAACAGATCGCGAGGGACTGGAACACGAAGGCCGGAACGCTCGGCGGTTTCGTCACACGTTTCTCCGTGGACGATTCATACGCTGCGAAGTTCGAGCGGCGTGTGGTTGGCAGTCGCGAGCATGAGGAGCTTTGGGTCCCGGCCGAGGAGTTGACGGAGTTCAACAATCACATCGGCGATGCCATCGACGTGATCGCGGCGTACTTCGGCGAAGGCTATCGAGGCTTTGTTCCCGAGACCTTCGGGTTGAAGGGCAAGGATGCAGCCGCACAATGCCTCGCCCTCGTCCGAACGCTTCCTTACAGCGGGTTCGACGTGATCTGCGAAATGGCCGCGAACAACAAGGCGGTCTTCCTGAACTTCTTCTTCTGGGAGCAACATTCCTTCGCGGCCGAGCTCAGTGACGCGGAGCGAGATGCGGCCCTCGCCAAGCTGAGGGCCGTCTGGGCGCTACGTGAACGCGCGGCGTTCCCGCTCGGAGTGGTCCGCTGAACAGCACGCTCCTCGAGGGCGGGTTGGTGTCTGCCGGGTCTGCGGACTCCGCCGTGACAATCCGATCTGGGGGCCAGACGGGCAGAGCGCCACGTTCGACATCTGCGCGTGCTGCGGCTACGGGGCGAGCGGTGTGTTCGCTGTCCCCGGTCGAACCTATGAGCCTATCGCGCGATTGTGATAGGCCAAGGACAGGCATACGTCGTCGAACCGGACCCCAGCGCGCTCGTTCGCACGTTCGGTGGCGAGATCACCGACGTGTTGCCCGTGATGCCAGGTCCACGTATCTCACGGCACACCGGGTCCGAAGTCCGCGATCACCGGCTCGGTGCGGGGGTCTTGACGGCGGCCTCACTGTACGGGCTTGAAGGGGGCGCACGTCGACGAGCCGGCTCCGGCGATGGCGAGCCCCGTGTCCTCTATCGCGATCGTAGTCTCGTCCGTTGCCGGCGAGTAGCGGTAGACGGTCGACGTCGTCCCGTCGAGCGGCCGCAAGAAGATCCAGAAGTCGCCGCCCCAGTGTGCGAACGCGTACGCACCGCCGTTGACGGCGGAGGTACGATAGGTTTCGAGGCTCGCGCCGGTAGTCTTGTCGAAGCGTGCGATCACGCCGTTGGTCGGGGAATAGCCAAAGAGCTTGCCATCACCCGTGCCCGTCAGCTCGGCATTCCCCAGGAAGCTCGTCCGTCCGACCCGACTGACGTCGCGCGTCATGGGATCGATCCTGAATAGGTTGTTGCTAGGGTGGACAAACAGAGTCTCTCCCGTACTCGAGTCGTTCTTGGAAAATCCCATTCCAAATGTGCGCAAGCCGCCCGTTGGAACGTTGTTCAGCACGACTTCCTTACATTGAAGAAGCCCTCCCGTTTGGGTTCCGACTTGAGGGTCAGAGAGGCGGACGTTGAAGACTAGGCCCGAGACCGTCCCCGACGACCCCCTGAAGTTGACCCACGCATAGCCGCGGCGATCGATCGCCATCGAGTTTGGGCGGTACGGGCAGTCGAGCTTACCGACGAGCGCGAATGTGAGCGACGCGGGATCGAACCGGTAGATCGCATCCGGATCAAATGTGAGGACGTAGATCTGCTTGTTCTCGCCGCTGCACTCTTGGTCGATGCCGTCCGCGACGTTTGCCTCGGCCGCGGCATCGACGGGAGAGATGAGCTGCTGCTGCGGCGCGGCATCAGGAGCGGGAGGGGCCTCGTACCCGTCTCGACTACTCGACGAACATTGAACCGCCGAGGCGCCCAGCACGACGACCACGAAAGCCGATAGTGAACCATAGACCGTGCGATGGAACATCGACCCCTATCTCCTATCGCTCAAAGTGTACGGGCGCGGGCTGCGAATCGACGAGCTCGATATCATCGATGCCTCTCCCCAAAGCGCCGAAAAGGTTGCTTCCCCAGCACTCAACGACGCCCGAGCGCAGGAGCGCACATGAAGTCTTGAAGGCCAGCGAGAGTGCCACGGCAGGGCCGCTCAGACCATTCACGCGGGTCGGTCGCCCCCGTTCG
>MKVQ01000049.1:0-88995 GCA_001899635.1 Myxococcales bacterium 68-20
CATGGCGAGGCTTGTGACGACGGGAACCAGATCACCGAGACGCAGTGCGCCTACGGCACGCCGAGCTGCGTCCGGTGCACGGCCGACTGCTCGGCGCCGCTCGTGCTCACAGGCGGCTATTGCGGTGATGGAATCGTGAACGGTCCGGAGGACTGCGACGACGGGAACACCTACGACGGCGACGGCTGCCCGAGCACCTGCGTCTTCCCGCGCTGATTCTGCTTCGTCACGCCCATACCGGGAGCGACTGTCGCGGAGGGCGACGGCCTCACGAAGTTCCTCGTCGGGGGCATTTGCCGTACGTCCCCGATCGCGAATCGCTCGGTGACGTCCGACGTCGCGGTTCGCTCCTGCAACGGGCAACGGCGACGGCATCGGCATGCCGTCGCCGGTCGCGCCGCGTGCACGGGGCACATCGTCAGGCGCGTCTCGAGCACCGCCGATGCGAGGGAGCGGCCCGCGAATCGGAGTGACGGTGCGGACTACTGCATCGTCACGGTGACGCCGGTGGCGGTGCCGTGGCTGCTCGAGCAGCCGCTGAAGCCGGTGTCGGCGCCGAGCGCGTCGAGCACCGCGGTGCTGCCTTCCCACTTGCCGGTCGTCTCCGACTTCTCGACGATCTTGGCGACGATGCACTTGTTGCCCTTGCACACGCGCGCGCTGTCTCCGCACATGCTTCGCGAGAAGTGCGCGCGCGGCACGGCGATCCATGCGCCGTCGTCGACGAACGAGCGCGACGGCGACTCGTCGCAGAAGAACACGACGCGTCCCTTCGAGCGCGAGTACGAGTCGCACCGGACGAGGAAGCTCCAGTTTCCCTGCCAGAGCATCGTCACGCCGGTGAACCTGCGGCCGTTGAACGTGCCGCTCGCGGCCGGCGCGTCGTCGTCACGGGAGCCGTCGGCCAGCTTCAGGTACGCGCCGTGCGCCCACCCGGTCGCTCCGTCGTACGACACCTTGTAGAAGCCGTTCGTCTCGGTGCCGCTGACGGCCGTGACGGTGGCACCGCTCGGGATCGTGTCGACGATGTCGCTGTTCGTCGACGCTGCTTCGCGAAGGTTCACGCGGGTGGTCGTCACGAGCTGCGTGCCCACGGCGATCGGGCCGCTGAGCGCGTCACCCGTCGCGGCGACGTCCTCGGCGGCACCGTCATCGGCGGCGCAGGCGACGAGGCCGATCGGTGCGAGGAGGACGAGGGCGGCGAGGAGGCGTCCAGCGAGCATCGCGGAGGATTTAGCAATGGCCGTGCCGCCGCTTTTCCCGCTTTCGCGTGCAGGATCTTCGGGGTTTTGTTGGGGAAGATCATGGAGTGATCCAGGTGATCAGGGGTGCGGATTATCCAGGTCGTCGTCCTCGCGATGCATCGCGATCGATGGAGGATGGTGGATGGGCACGTGGCCCGAAGCGACGAAGCGGACCGCGCGGCGCTCCACCGCGCGCGCCGTTCATCGTCCGTCCGTTCATCGTCCGTCCGTTGCGCGAGGCGAGTGGCAGCCGACTCGACGCCGAGCTCGAGCACCGCCGTTCGACCGAGCCGTGGCAGAGCTCGGATCGCTCGATCGGCGGTCCTGCATCGGCCGGGGATCGTCTAGAGTCGAGGCGCGATGAAGCGCGCATCCCTCGTCCTTGGGTCCTCGGGTCTCGTAGCTCTGCTCGTCGCGGCGTGCGGAGGCGACCCGCCTTCGCCGAAGACGCCCGAGGGGAAGCCCGGGGTCGCGCTACCGCCGGTGAAGCCGATCCCGGAGGAGACTCATCTCGCCGACGTGAAGCAGCTCACGCTCTCCGGCGAGAACGCCGAGGCCTACTGGGCGTTCGGTGGACGCGAGCTCGTCCTTCAGTCACGCACGGGTGACAATGACTGCGATCGCATCTATCGGATGCCGCTCTCGAGCGTCCTCGGGCTGCCGCAAGGAGGAGGGCGAGAGACCGTGCCGCCGTTCATCCCGGTGTCGAGCGGCAAGGGCGCGACGACGTGCTCGTACTTCATGCCGGGCGACCAGCAGGTCATCTACGCCTCGACCCATCTCGGCGGCGATGCATGTCCGCCGAAGCCCGATCACAGCCAGGGCTACGTCTGGCCGCTCTACGACTCCTACGACATCTTCAAGTCCGACGGCGACGGCAAGAACGTCGTGCGTCTCACCGACACGCCGGGCTACGACGCCGAGGCGACGGTCTGCGGGAAGGACGGCTCGATCGTCTTCACGAGCCTCCGCGACGGCGACATCGAGCTCTATCGGATGGACGCCGACGGCAAGAACGTGAAGCGGCTCACGAACGCGCCGGGCTACGACGGCGGCGCGTTCTTCAATGCGGACTGCTCGAAGATCGTCTGGCGCGCATCGCGGCCGAAGCCGGGCAAGCAGCTCGACGACTACAAGCGGCTGCTCACGCAGAGCCCGCCGCTCGTCCGTCCGTCGAAGCTCGAGCTCTACGTCGCCAATGCCGACGGCAGCGACGCGCAGCAGATCACGTACCTCGACGCGGCTTCGTTCGCTCCCTACTGGCACCCGTCGCAGAAGCGGCTCCTGTTCTCGACGAACTATGGCGACCCGAAGGGCCGCGAGTTCGACATCTGGGGCGTGAACATCGACGGAACGGGCCTCGAGCGCATCACCTACGCGGGTGGCTTCGACGGGTTCCCGATGTTCTCGCCCGACGGGAGCCTGCTCGCGTTCGCATCGAATCGCGCGACCGAGCCGGGCAAGCACGACACGAACGTGTTCCTCGCGAAGTGGGTCGAGAACGCGGGTGAGCCCCGCATCGTCGAGACGGGCGCGGACCGCATCAAGAAGGACGTGTCCTGGTTCGCGGACCCCGCTCGCGAGGGGCGCGGGATCGGCCTCGCAGGGCTCGAGGCGTCGGGCAAGTACATCGAGGATCGGATGAAGGCACTCGGCCTTGCGCCCGCCGGTGATGACCGCGCCGCGGGGGCAACGGAGACCGGCTTCCGTCAGGCGTTCCCCGTCGTGACGAACCTGAAGCAGGAGGACGCGACGGCGCTCGAGGTCGACGGCAAGGCGATCGCGAAGGAGGACTTCGTCGTCCTCGGGTACTCGCCGCAGAAGGCGAACGTCACGGGCGCTCTCGTCTTCGCGGACTACGGCATCGTCGCGAAGGAGCTCGGGCGCTACGACTACGCCAACCTCGACGTGAAGGGGAAGCTCGTCGTCGTGCGTCGCTTCGTCCCCGACGATGCGAAGTTCGCGAGCCCCGACGTGCAGCGCCGCTTCGGCGACATCCGGCGAAAGGCCTTCTGGGCGCGCGAGAAGGGAGCTGCCGGCCTCATCGTGATCGACGATCCCGCTCGTCCCGCGCAGGCGGCTGCAGACTGGAAGCAGCCGGAGGAGGCGAAGCTCCCGTCGCTCCAGCCGGAGGGCTACGCCGACGCCGGGTTGCCCGTGATCGTGCTGAAGCGCTCGGTCGGGCATCCGCTCGTCGAGCGCCTCCAGAAGAAGCAGGCCACGCGCGCGAAGCTCGCCGTCGCGCTCGCGCCGGTGACGTCGCAGGCGTTCAACGTCGCCGGTCGCCTCGTCGCCGAGCCGAAGGACGGCAAGAAGCTGCCGGGCGTCATCGTGATCGGCGCGCACTACGATCACCTCGGCCGCGGCGGGCGTCACTCGCTCGCGCCGCACGCGGACGAGCCCCATGTCGGCGCGGACGACAACGCCTCCGGCGCGGCGACGCTCCTCGAGGTGGCGCGCGAGCTCGCGGCGAAGAAGAGCGAGCTCCGGCGTGACATCGTCTTCGTCGCCTTCTCGGGCGAGGAGTCGGGCGTGCTCGGCTCGGCGCACTTCGTCCAGAAATGGATCGCCGCGGAGAACGCGAACAAGCCGAAGGGCGCGAAGGCCGCCAAGCCGTCGGACAAGGCGACTGGGATCTTCGCGATGCTCAACATGGACATGGTCGGACGCATGCGCGACAACCGGCTCCAGGTACTCGGTGCCGAGACGGCGACGGAGTGGCAGGGGATGATCGCGAGCGCGTGCGAGGAGAGCCGCGTCTCGTGCGCGGCGAGCGGCGACGGCTACGGCCCGAGCGATCAGATCAACTTCTTCTCCGCCGGCGTGCCCGTGCTGCACTTCTTCACGGGGACGCACTCGGACTACCACAAGCCCTCCGACACGGCGGACAAGGTCAACGCCGCGGGCTCGATGCAGACGGGGAAGATCTGCGCGAACATCGCCCTCGCGACGTCGCAGCGCGAGGCGCCCCTCACGTTCAAGTCCGACGCACAGGGCCCCGCGCCGCACGGCGACATGCGCAGCTTCAACGCTTCGCTCGGCACGATCCCCGACTACGGTGGCCCGGGCGCGGGCAAAAAGGGCGTCCTGCTCGCCGGGGTCCGCCCGGGAGGCGCCGCGGAGAAGGCGGGGATGAAGAAGGGTGACATCCTCGTGCGTCTCGGCAAGAGCGAGATCGCGAGCGTCGAGGATCTCATGTTTGTGCTCAACGCGAGCAAGCCTGGCGAGACCGTTCCTGCGATCGTCGTCCGCGATGGCAAGGAGACGAAGCTCGAGGTGACGTTCCAGGAGAGCCAGCGTCCGAAGTGAAAAGCCGTCCAAGAGTTGGACGACGGGGAGCTCGAGGGGGGAAACCCCTCGAACAAACGAGCGCGCTTTCTGGCTCCGATCGATGACGGTCGCGCGTATCGTCCATCGCCGATCAGCCAGGAGGTCGAGTGATGAACGGACCGATTCGAAGCTTCACGTACGCGAGCCTCGTCGCTCTCGGCACTCTCGTCGCTGCCGCGTGCAGTGACGACGACGCGAGCGGTACGAGCAGCGGCAGCTCGGGCTCGACCAGCAGCAGCAGCTCGAGCGGCAGCTCGGGCTCGACCAGCAGCAGCAGCTCGAGCGGGGGCGGTAACGCGTGCGAGCCGGAGGGCACCTACGCGATGGGGAAGGCGACCTGGACGTCGAGCGGCGGGAAGGTCTGTGACGAGCTCGCCGCCGACGCGAACCGGATCTCGAAGGAGAGCGACATCACGCTCACGAAGACGGACGCGACGACCTACGTCTCCGGGGAGCCCGGCGCCACGAACGACACACCCGTCTCGTTCACGCTCGATGCTTCGAAGTGCACGCTCTCCGGTGTCGAGGAGCCGCAGAGCTTCATGGTCGACGACGGCGCCGGCAACGAGGTCGAGATCACGCTCGAGGGGACGGACACGATCGTGATCTCGGGCAAGACACTCACGTTCACCGGGACGGGGCAGGTGACGAGCAAGGCCGCCCTCGACGGTGTCCCCTGCACGATCACCGGAACGCGCACCGGCACGAAGAAGTAGCTCACGGACGAGCGCGGCGACCGCTCGAGCTCACTCGACCGTGAGGCTGGAGCGCGCGGACGCTACGCGGGACACTACCTGTCGGCTCCCGTCGGCTGGTAACGTGGCGGCGCTTTTGCCAAGGAGCGTTTCCATGTCCGATCCGAAGAGCGCCTCTCTGTTCGAGCGCGCCGAGCGTGTCATCCCCGGCGGCGTGAACAGCCCCGTTCGCGCATTCCGCAGCGTCGGCGGCAAGCCCGTGTTCGTCGCGCGTGCCGAGGGCGCCTACCTCTTCGGTGCGGACGGCGCGCGCTACACCGACTACGTCGGCTCGTGGGGGCCGATGATCCTCGGGCATGCGCATCCGGCCGTCGTCGCGGCGATCACCGAGGCAGCGAAGAACGGCACGAGCTACGGCGCGCCGACGGAGCTCGAGATTCGCTTCGCCGAGAAGGTGATCGAGCTCTACCCGTCGATCGAGATGGTGCGCGCGGTGTCGAGCGGCACCGAGGCCTGCATGGCCGCGCTTCGGGTCGCGCGCGGGTTCACCGGGCGTGAGGCGATCGTCAAGTTCGAGGGCTGCTACCACGGCCACGCCGACTTCCTCCTCGTGAAGGCAGGCTCGGGCGCGCTCACGTTCGGTGTCCCCGATTCGGCGGGCGTGCCGGCGCAGACCGCGAAGGCGACGATCACGACGGCCTACAACGACGTGAAGGCGCTCGAGGCGCTCTTCGCCGAGCGCGGCAAGGAGATCGCCGCGGTCATCGTGGAGCCGGTCGTCGGCAACATGGGCGTCGTTCCGCCCGAGCCGGGCTTCCTCGAGGCCATCATCCGCCTCTGCAAGGAACACGGCGCCGTCTCGATCTTCGACGAGGTCATGACGGGGAGCCGCGTCGCGCGCGGTGGCATGCAGGAGCGCGTGAAGCTTCGCCCCGACATGACGTGCCTCGGCAAGATCGTCGGCGGTGGCATGCCCCTCGCGGCCTACGGTGGTCGCCGCGAGATCATGCAGAAGGTCGCGCCGATCGGTCCCGTCTACCAGGCCGGCACGCTCAGCGGTAACCCGATCGCGGTCAGCGCCGCGCTCGCGCTTCTCGAGCGCCTCGACGCCGGCGTCTACGAGAAGCTCGAGGCGCTCGGCGCGCGCCTCGAGCGCGGCTTCGTCGAGGGCGCGAAGAAGGCCAACGTCGAGATCTGCGTCCAGCGCGTCGGCTCGATGATCACTCCGTTCTTCACGACGGGCCCGATCCGATCCTTCGGCGACGCCGTGAAGTCGGACACGACGCGCTTCGGCAAGTGGCACGCCGCGATGCTCTTGCGCGGGCAGTACTGGCCGCCGTCTCAGTACGAGGCCGGTTTCCTCAGCGCGGCGCACTCCGAAGCGGACGTCGACGCGACGATCGCCGCCGCGGCCGAGGCGTTCGCCGTCGTCGCGGCCTGAGGTGCGCGGCGACGCAGCCGCCCATCGAACCCGCTCACGCAGGGGCGGCGGCGGTCGCGGTGGCGCCGTCGCCGCGTGTCTCTGCGTACCAGTCGACGACCGCTCGCATGGTCTCGTCGAGCGGTCGGAACGTGACGCCGAGCTCCCGTTCGGCCTTCGCCGACGTCACCGTGTGCCTCGCCAGGAGGGTCCGCACTCCACGGATCGGCACGGCGGGGACGCCGCCCGTGAGCTTCGCCCACGCCTCGGAAGCATGCGCGAACGCGAGCGCGAGCGGCGCCGGCACGTCGAAACGCAGCGGAGCCTTCCCCGACGCACGGGCTAGCGCGTCGAGCACCTCTCTCAGCGAGCGGTACTGCCCCCCGACGATGAAGCGGTCGCCGTGCGCGCCGCGTGTCAACGTGGCGACCATCGCCCGCGCGACGTCGCGTGCGTCGACGAGGGAGGTGCCTCCCGGCGGAGCGCCGGGGATCTTGCCGGCGGCGAAGTCGAGGTAGAGCTTCCCGGCGGACGTCGGACCGGCGTCGCCGGGGCCCCACATCCAGCCCGGCAGGATCTCGATGACGCTCATGCCGCTGCGCGGACGAAAGGCGGCGATCTTCGCGTCTCCCTCCGCCTTGCTGCGGAAGTAGAGGTTCTCGAGCTGCTCCTCCGAGGGGAGCGTGTTCTCGTCGCCGGGGCTGCCGTCCGCGTTCATGCCGACGGCTCCGCTGCTGCTCACATGAATGAAGCGCCCGACGCCGTGCTGGTCTGCGGCTTCGAGCAGCGCGAGCGTCCCGCGCACGTTGACGCTCTCGAGGGCCTCCTCGTGCGTGCCCTTGGACGCGGGGGAGTAGTACTCGCGAAAGTACGCGGCGGTGTGGAACACGACGTCCGCCCCGGCGATCTCCCCGGCGAAGCCCGCGACGTCGCGCATGTCGCCGAGCACGACGCGTGCGCCGGTCCCGGCGAGCATGCGCTCGGCCTTCTCTCGCGAGCGCGCGAGCGCGACGACGTCGTGTCCCAGCGGGACGAGCGCGCGGACGAGGTTGTTCCCGAGCAGACCGGTACTGCCGGTGACGAAGACACGCATGGATCGTTCTCGTTTCTCTCGCTCTCCGCGCCTTCGGGAGGACGAGGGAGGGGTCGTGAAGGCGCCCGCTCGACCGCGGGCTGCGCTAGAATGTGAATCATCCTTCACGTTCCACAATTCGCTTTCCGAGGTCCCCATGAAGGCTCGTGCGCGCCGCTCGCTGGCCCCTAGAAAACAGCCTCGCCAGCATCGAGCGCAGGCGACCATGGACAGCCTGCTCGAGGCGGCCGCTCAGGTTCTGGAGAGCGAGGGCTTCGAGAAGATGACCACCACGAAGGTGGCTCTCCGCGCAGGCGCGAGCGTGGGATCGCTCTACCAGTACTACCCGTCGAAGGACGCGCTCCTGCACGCGCTCTTCGAGCGCAAGACCGAGCGTCTCCGGGCACGCTTCGCCGCCTCGCTCGCGGCGACGGAGGGCCAGGGCCTCGAGGCTCGTGTGCGCGCGCTCATCGAGACGCTCTTCCTCGAGAAGGCGACCCGCTCGCGGCTCGGCGTCGAGCTCGCGCGTCAGGCGCCGCGGCTCGAGAAGGAACGTCTCATCGAGCGTCTCTCGGAGGACATCCATCGCGCGGTCCACGCGGTCCTCGACGCGCACGCAGACGAGGTCGGCGTCGCCGATCGCGAGCTCGCGAGCTGGCTCGTCGTCCACGGCGTCGTCGGTATCGCCGATGCCGCGATGCTCGGACCGCCGGCGCGCCTTCGCGATCCGGTGTTCATCTCCGCGGTCACCGAGCACGTGCTCGATGCGCTCCGGGTCGCGCGCTTGCCATCGGCGCGCTGACCTCGACGGCATCGCTCAGCGAGGCGACGTCGTCGGTGCGTTCGCTTCGCCGATCACGATCGATCGTGGCGGTGGTTTCGAGAGCCGTCGCCGGCGGTGCCGGCAGGATCCGTGGTGGTGCCGTCTGCGTCGAGCGCTGCGACCGCGCTTCGGAGCGCCGAGACGGAGGCCGAGCGAAGGTAGACCACCGGCGCGTCGTCGGAGACGAGCGCCTTGGCCTGGTCGCGGAGCGAGTGCGAGACCATGCCCACCATGACGACGACGGCGGCGACGCGACCGAGGATGCGGCGCGTTCCGTTCGGGACGCGGTTCTCGAAGTGCCGCAGCTCGAGCCCACGCTCCTCGACGACCTCGCGGTAGCGCTCCGACATGCCGCCGCTTCCGCCGACGACGATCACCGCGCCCTTCGAACCCGTCGTCGGGCTCGCCCCTCCGCCTCGTTCCGTCTCGCTCGTCGTGTTGCGTGCCATGCTCGACCTCGCAGCAAGAGCGGGGCCAGCGTGTGCGCCACGCCTTTCTCTCGGTGATCTCGCATGAGGGCGCCGTATTCCTGCAATCCTGGCAAAGGCGCGGGCACGGGCGAGCCCAGGCGCTGCCAAACTGTCTGCTTGCCGACAGCGGCTCGTCTTGGACCGGACAGTGTCGACGGGGGAGCTGCCGTCGTGAGACGTGGGATCGGAGGGCCGGCGACCGCACCCTGGCGCGCCACGGGGACGTCACTCGACTTCGACGAACGTACGGAGCGGGGCGCCGACGACATCGAGGCGATCGACATGGCAGTGCTTCCCGACGCGACGGAGCCGTAGTGACACGCGCGACCGTCCCACCCGCAGCCTCTCGATCTCGACTCTGCTCATCGCCGAAGGCATCTTCGGATTGCGGATGAAGATGCGCTGGTTGACGCCGTCGACGTGAATGCCCAGCACGGACTGCAAGAGCAGGAACGGCGCTGCTGCGGCCCATGCTTGCGGACTGCAGGCCACCGGATAGCGAACCAAGGTGTTCTCCTCCGACGTCCCGCAGAACAGCTCCGGCAAGCGCCGATCGGGGAATCGTCCCATCGCCGAAGACAGCGCCTCGAAGACTGCGCAGGCGTGGTCCATGAGGTCGTAGTTCGCGAAGCCCTTTGCAATGAGCGCGTTGTCGTGCGGCCACACGGTCCCGTTGTGGTAGCTGAGCGGGTTGTAGACCGCCTGCCCTGCAGCGAGCGTGCGGATGCCGAACGCGGAGAGCGACTCGCGCGCGACGAGCAGGTCCGCCGCCGACTTCGCTCGGTCCGGCCCGGGAACGCGTGACCACAACAGATGACCGATGTTCGAGACGATGGTCGGGAGGGGGACCCCGTGTCCGTCGATCGCGAACGCGTATCGACCGAAGTCGGGCAGGTAGAGCGACCGCTCGACGACGGCGCGGAAGGTCTCGGCGCGCGCGGCGTAGGTCGCCGCGGTCGCGTGGTCTCCCGCGGACTCGAGCAGGCTCGCCCCGCGACGGTAGGCATCGACGCAGTAGCCTTGCACCTCGGAGAGCGCGATCGGCGGCTCTGCGCGGCGGCCGTCGGGGAACGACAGCGCCGCGCGTGAGTCCTTCCAGCCCTGGTTCTCGAGACCGCGAGGGCTGCGCTGCTGGTAGGTCACGAGCTTCGTCCCATCCTCGCTCCGGACGTCGATCCACCGGAGGGCAGCGAGGATCGCGTGCTTCAGATCCGTGAGCAGGTTCTCGTCGCCCGTCACCTTGTGCGTCGCGTGGGCTACCACGACGAAGAGCGGCGTTGCGTCGATCGTCCCGTAGTAGGGCGAGTGCGGGATCTCCTTGCACGTCGCCATCTCGCCCAGGCGGAGCTCGTGCATGATCTTGCCGGGCTCCTCCTCCGTGAAGTCGTCGAACTTCGTTCCCTGGAGCTTCGCGAGCGCTCGCAAGGTGGACGAAGCGAGCTCGGGGTCGAGCATGAGCGCCTCGTAGGCAGTCAGGAGCGTGTCACGCCCGAAGGGGCAGCAGAACCAGGGGATGCCCGCGGCCACCGTGCGCTGGCCCCCCAGCTCGAGTGAGAGCGCGCGAAGGTCCTTGGTCGACTGCTCGAGGACGTTCTCGATGATCGCGTTGTCGCATCGGAAGCGGGTGCAGTCCTCGAAGTATCGAGCGGCGTCGTCTCGCGCAGCGCGCAGAAGCACGTCGAAGTCCGTGCCCTTCACGGAGCTCGCCGGCAGCGAGGTCAGCGGAGCGACGCCGATCTCGAGCTGCGCGGCCTGCCCGGGCTCGACGGTGAGATGGAACGATGCGTCTGCGCTCGACACGCGCGCCGGTGGTGGCGAGAACCAGAGACGCGCCGTGTAGGTCGTCCCGTCGAGCCCGTCGTAGGCGAGCTGCACGGTGCTCTCGTCGACGACTGGCGGGCGAAGTCGCCCGCGGCGCGCGCGCCTTGCGCCCCGGATCTCGAAGACGTCCGCGAAGTCCGCCGCGAACGACACCACGACCTCGATCTGGACCCGGCGTGGCAGGTAGTTGACGATCTCCACCTCCTCCCGGAAGTGGTCGTCGACGAGCTGGCGCCGTCGCACGTGGAGATAGTTCTGCGGATCGTCGAGCAGCGCATCCTCGCTGCCGAGCCCGGAGACCATGAGATCGATCCGATTGCACGCCAGGTCGAAGGAGTCGGACGACAGGTGCACGAGCGCGAGGTCACGTGCCTCGGACCCGTTGCGCTCGGCGTGCCCGTTCAATCGCCGAATGGAGAGCTCGTAGTGGGACAGGTAGCGCGTGTCGTCGAAGAGGAGCCCGAGCTCGCGCGCGCCGGCCGGAGTTACATCTCCCTTCTTGTTCGTGACGATGAACCTCGTGCCGTGCGCGCGGATCAACGTCTCGATGTCACCGGCCGTCGTGAGCTCGAGCGGGGCGTCCTCATCGGTGGAGCTTGGTGAGCGCAGCGCCATGATCGCCTCGCGTATGCAACGTGTGTCCGGCCTCTGTGTTGCTCCAGCGGTCGATCGCCTGTCGGTAGACGGCGGTATAGGCGCGAGCCATCCGTGAGGCGCTCCACCGGGCTCGTGCGCGCGCGCGACACGCCCTCCGATCGAGGTTCTCGGCGTCGCGAAGTCGGCGGCTGAACTCGTCGAGCGAATGGACGAGGAAGCCGGTGACGCCGTCCTCGATGACCTCCGGTGCGGAGCCGCAGGCGAACGCGACGACGGGCGTTCCGACGAGCATGGCCTCGATCATCACGAGCCCGAACGGCTCTTCCCACTGGATCGGAAAGACGAGACATCGGGCGCTCTGGAGGAGCTCCACCTTCGTGTCGTGGTCGGCCTCCCCGATCCATTGCGCGTCCGGACCCAAGCGAGGTGCCACCTCTCGATCGAAGTAGCTGCGGTCGACGGAGTGCGCCTCACCGGCGAGCACGATCGGAAGTCCTGCCCGGCGGGCCACCTCGATCGCGAGATGCGGTGCCTTCTGCACGGCGAAGCGACCGAGGAAGGCGCAACGGTTCCCCCCGCTCCCGAATGGGTAGCGCTCGATGTCGAGGCCGTGGTGGACGGTCGCGCGGAAGGGCACCTCCCACGAGAGCTCTGCTTGGCGTCGCGAGATCGCGACGAAGTCGACATCAGGGTGCGCGGCGTAGTGCGCCAGGAGCGATTCGTCACGGTCGTGGTGGATCGTCGCCACGGTGGGCACCGGAAACAGGGTCGTGAACGGGAGCGCCGCCGCCGAGTTCACGTGCACGACGTCGACATCCTCGAGCCTCGCGATTCGGCTCCAGGCAGCGCAGACGTGCCGAAGCTCCGCCAACGGATCGGGCGGCCAGACGCCGTGATCGAAGAGGGCCTTGCGCGCTCCGGTGCAGGTCGAGTCGCCGGTCGCGAACACCGTCGGGTGGTGTCCGAGCTCCCGAAGCTTGCGCGCGAGCTCGGCGATGATGAGCTCCGTTCCGCCATACGCCTTCGGAGGCGTCGAGAGAGCGCAGGTGGAAACGATCGCGATACGCAGCGAGCCAGCTTCGACGTCTCCGCGCGCCATCGCTCAACCTCGTCGTGTCGCGGGTGCACGCCACGCGCCAGGCGTCCCACGCTTGGGCACCGAAGGCAGAGGCTTGGTGGCTCCCGCGGCGGTGCCCCAACCACCCGCAGCGGTGCGCCTGCGGTTCGCGTCGAGCTCGTGGGTCGGGAATGAAGTCGGCGCGGGCGCTTTACTCCACGATCGGGCCGCGCGGCTCGCGGTCGAGGCGGGATGCGAAGAATGCCGCGACGAGCCTCCAGGCCGTCGAGAGCAGGAGTAAGGTCGAGAGCGAGAGCGATCCCGACAACACTCCGCCGGCGACCGACGAAAGCCCATACGCGACGCCGCTGACGGTCAGGATCGCGGCTGCGAACAGGGGCCGGCGATTGCTCGGGGCCGTCGAGAGCGGCAGAGTGAAGAGCGCGAGCTCTTGTCCGCCGATCAAGAGTCCGCACACCAGTGCGTCGAGCCCGATCAGCCACGGCAGACCGGAGCTCACGCCGACCCACGAGAGGGAGCTCAGCGCAACACCGAAGCTGCACAGCACGAGCACCCGACGACCCCCGACCCGATCGAGCGCTCGCCCCCAGAGCGGCGTCGTCACGATGCGGAGCACAGCTACGGTCACTGCGTAGAACGCGATGCCCGAGAAGCCCAGGCCCAGCGTTCGCAGCGTGAGCACGGCGGCGATGCTCGCGGTGAGCCCGGTCGCGATGCCCCAGGCCGCGCCATAGGCCAGGAGCGTTCGATAGCCTCTGTCGGCGAGCGGCAGGGCGATGTCGGCGAGCCGCGGAGGGTGCTCCACTCGTGGAGGGTCGTGCTGCCGGGCCATGAGCGCGGTCGTCATTGCGCCCGCGATTGAGCGGATCACGAGGACGCCGGCGAGCACCGGTCCGAGCAGCGTGTGCGTACGCCCCGTGTCGAGCGACGACGCGACGGCGACCGTGGCGGCGATCCCCACGGCCGAGCCCATCGCGGCGCGGCGTCCGAAGTACGTGCCGCGGATGCGCTCGGGCACGAGGTCGCCCATCCACGCGAGCCACGCATTGTGCCCGATGACGGACAGGAGCGACGACAACGCGAAGAGCGCGACGAGGAGCGCACGCTTGGCCTCGACCGAGATGTCGACGAACGGTAGGGCCGCGATGGGCAGCGTGACCTGTCGTGCGAGCGCTTGAACCGTGACGGCGACGCGCTTCCTTCCGTAGAACGTCGTCACCCAGGCTGCGGGGAGCTGGAAGACCTGGCCGAAGTGAGGCACCGCCCAGAGGAGACCGAGGAGCAGCGGGCTGGCGCCGAGCTCGATTCCCCAGGCGGTCACGACAGCCGGACCGAAGCATGCTCCGACGACCTCTGCGGCGAGGCCCTCGGCGCTGCACGCCGCGAGCGACTTCCGAAGTCTCTGCGCGCTCGGCGCCGCGTCGTCGACCGACGATCGCGGAGCGAGCGAGAGAGACCGTCGAGCGGTCGAGAGCGGCGTGGGTTGCGTCGCGTTCATTCCGGAGGAGCGCAAGCGGAAGCGCTTGGAGGTACGGTCCGCACGTCGACGGCACGTCGACGAAGGTCGATGCGTGCCCGCGCGTGTCCAAATCCCCACCTTAGCGAAGCGCGCGCAAATCGTGCAGCTGCGTATCACCTGAGATCGCGCGCGCACGACGAGCGCGACCACGCTCGATCGCGTCCGTGAGTCAGACCTTCTTCGTCTTCCACTTGCCCAGCCGGAAGGCGATGCCGCCCGCGATCGCCTGCGCCGAGTAGGACGCGGTGATGGCGATGAAGACCCCATGCGGACCGAGCCCCACGAGCTTCGCGAGCACGTATGCGAGCGGGACCCTCAGCAGCCAGAACGCGCCCAGGTTGATGGCCATCGGCGTGACAGGGTCGCCCGCGCCGTTGAACGCCTGGATCGTCACCATGCCGTGCGCGAACATGACGAAGCCGAGCGCGACGATGCGCAGGCAGTCTGCGCCGTACGCGAGGACCCCCGCGTCACTCGTGAAGACTCCGAGGACCGCCCTCGGCACGAGCGCCAGCGTGGCGCCGACGAGCAGCAGCAGGCCCGTGTTGTAGAGCGCGATCGTGTGCACCGATTGACGCGCTCGCTCCGGCTCCTTCGCGCCGAGGTTCTGTCCCACCAGGGTTGCCGCCGACGTCGCGAGCCCGAGCGCAGGGAGCAGGACGAAGGTCGTGATGCGCATCGCGATCGTGTATCCAGCGACTGCGACGCTTCCGAACATGGCGAGGATGCGCACCAGGCCGAGCCAGCTCACCGTCTCGATGAGCACCTGAAGGGTCGCCGTCCACGCGAGGCGAATGAGCCGGAGCATCACGTGGAGGCGCGGCGCGAGATGACGTGGCTCGAACGGGAGCCGCGGCCGGCGAGGACCGCGCGCCAGAATGCTGACCTGATAGAGGACGCCGACGCCGCGGCTCACCGTCGTCGCCACGGCCGCGCCTAGAACACCCATCCCCTCGATCGGCCCCACGCCGAAGATGAGGATCGGGGCGACGACGATGTTGAGCCCGTTCGCGAGCCAGAGCGACCGCATCGCGATCACGGAGTCACCGGCGCTCCGGAAGATCGCGTTGAACACGAAGAGGAGGAAGATCGTGAGGCTCCCTCCGAGCATCGTGCTCGCGTAGGGCGCTCCGTGCGCGAGGATGCTCTCGCTGGCGCCCATCGCCGACAGGAGCGTGGGGGCGAGCAGAGCTCCTCCAATACCGATCAACACGGCATAGACGAGCGCGACGAGAATGACCTGCCCCGCGGCGGTGGCGGCGCCGTCCGCGTCCTTCTCTCCTGTTCGGCGCGCGATGAGCGCGGTCGCGCCGGCGGAGAGGCCGATCGAGAGCGCGTACACGGGGGAGAGCATCGTCTCGGTGAGCCCGACGGTGGCGACCGCCTCGGAGCCCAGCCGTGAGACGTAGAAGATGTCGACGACCGCGAAGAGCGACTCCATCGACATCTCGAGGACGACCGGGGTGGCGAGCAAGAGGACCGCACGGCGAAGCGGGACCGACGTGAGGTCCGCCTGCGATCCACGGACGGCTTCACGCAGAGTGGACCAGAGCCCGGGGGCAGCGGGGAGGATGCCCTCGGTGCGCGTGCTCGCGACATCTTGCGGTTGATGGGGCAAAGGGCTTCGCCGCGATCGGTAGGGGACGTCGCGGTTCTCGTCCGAGAGCGTGCTCGTGCTCTCGTCGCGCACCGCGCTGGTTCGTCTTGCGACGGCTACGCCAGCATGACGTCGGTCTCGACCGTTGCTCACCGATGCAACGAGCGGCCGAGATTTCGTCGAGAGCTCGGTCCGGCGTTCACCTCGCCGAGCTTCACGGGGCGGAGCGCCCGAGCTCGCAGGCGCGGCGTCGCTCGGGCTCTTCAGGCGCCGAGCGCGAGGAGCGCGTAGGTCGCCAACCAGTGCTCGCCCATGTAGTCGCCCGTCACGTGAGGGAGGCTCGCGGAGAGATGGGTGTCGGCCGCGGCGAGCATGACCGCCTGGCGCGGATCGTCGTCGTCGAGCGCGGCCGCGAGGCTGCGGAAGCACCACGCGCGGCTCAGGTTTAGGCCGTCGAGATGGGCGATCTTGCCGTCGCTGCGGTTGGTCACCCGTGCGGGCGTGAACAGGGTGGCGGGCTCTCCGGCCGCGAGATGCGGAAGGAATCCCGACAGCCACGCGGCGAACTCGTCCGGCGGAAGGACGCGGCGCATGCACTCGGCCTCGATGAGGGTCGGCGAGAGGAAGTCGTCGCCGCTCGGCTCCCACGCCTGGCAGGCGAGGTCGGCCCCGTACCAAGCGATCGCCTTGTCCATCAGCGCCGGCCGGAGGTGCGGGTGAAGGTGCACCGTGGCGTACTCGAGCGCGAGGGCGAGGGCGAACGCCGTGTTGAAGTGCGTGCCGGCGCGGATCGGGTAGGCAGCCTGCGGGAGGTGATCGAGGAAGCGCTCCGCGAACGCATCCGCGAGAGGAGCGAGGGTCTGGTGCCAGCGCTTGCCCTCGGCGCCGCGGTGCTGCGCGAGGTCGGCGGCGAGCTTGAGGAGCCACGCCCAGCCGTACGGGCGCTCGAAGGTCTTGCTCGACGGTCGCGCGAGGTAGGCGAGCTCGACGGCCACGTTGTCCGGCGTGAAGTGGGCATCGACGACGGCGCGGATCTCCTCCGCCTCGGGCAGCTCGGGGAAGCGGCGATGGAGGTGAACGAGGAGCCAGTAGCCGTGCACGCAGGAGTGCCAGTCGAAGCTCCCGTAGAAGATCGGGTGCAGCGCGCGGGGACCCTGCAGGTCCTCCGGACCCTGCAGCACGTGATCGAGCTTGTTCGGGTACTCACGCGTCACGTGTCCGAGGGCGGTGCGCGCGAGCTTGGAGGCGATGGTGGCATCGAGGACGTGTCTCATCGAATGACCTATAGCGGTGCTCACTTGAATTGACCTCCGATTCACGCCCGCCCGTTGGGCGAGCGGGCGTGAATCTCCGGTCAACGCGTGCTCGTGTGAGCCGACCGCTACTAACTTTCAGGATCGGCGCAACTGGGTTGCGCCTTAGCCTCTGGAGTTACACGAGGAGCACGTTCCAGACGAGGACCAAGCGCCGGCGTCCTCGCGCCACCGCATTGTCGAGCTCTACGAGCGGCCGATGCCGAAGCGCGTTAGCCGTCGCGCTCGAGGACCAGGTACCTCAGCCCGCCTTCTCCGGTGCGCTCGTCCACGACGCTGAAGTCGGTGCGATCGAGCTCGAAGAACACGTCCGCGTCCGGGGTCTCCGGGATCTCGGTCAGGAAGATCCGTGTGACGAACGGCATGGCCTCGGCGAAGAGGCGCGCGCCGCCGATGACGAACGGCGCATCGTCGACCTCCCATGCGAGCGCGAGCGCCTCGTCGAGGGTGCGTGCGACGAGAACGCTGGCTTCGTCGCTCGGTCGTGCGAAGGAACGCGAGATGACGACGTTGACGCGGTCGGGGAGGGGACTGCCCTCTTCCTCCCAGGTGCGCCGGCCCATGATGACGGCGTGCCCTCGTGTGGTGCGCTCGAAGTGCGCGCGATCCTCGGGATGGCTCCACGGAAGCTTACCGTCGCGTCCGAGCGCACCGTTACGACCGAGCGCGAGGATCATGGAGAGCGGGCGGCGGGGCATCACGTAGGGCGGAGGGTAAGAGAGGTCCTGCTCGCCGTCGAGCGGGCCGTCTCGCCGGTCGTCACGTTCCGCGTGCGATTCGGCTAAGGCACATAGCCACCCCACGGGGTTCGATATCCATGAGCGCGCGCCGCGCGCCCTCGCCGCTCACGCTGGAAGTTAAGCCGCCGGTCGTCGATCATGAGGCATGGCTCCGTCCCTGAACGCGAAGGTTCGTGCGCTCGCGCTCCTCGCGGCGTCGGCGTGCGCGCGAGAGCTGCCGCTGGTGCAAGCGCCCGTGGCCGCCACGCTGGCGCCCGTCCGGGATGCCTCGCCATCGCCGGTTCCGCCGCCGAGTGACGTCGCGGGGCGGAGCCGGCCGGAGGGGCCGTCGGCCGCGTGCACGTCCGCGCTCCCAGCGCTGGACCTGCTGACCGACAACCTCGCCACGACGCGCATGAGCGCGCTCGGCGAGATCGTCGCGTCGTCGAAGACCGGCCCGGGCGGAAGAGGGCCGGCGCCGACGCGCGGGTATGTGACCTTCCGCTACGAGGTCGAGGTCGTCCGTTGGCTCCGCGGCCAAGGGGCCGATCGCCTCGTCCTCCTCCAGACTGCCGAGGCGGATCTCGAGCCCAAACCTCCTGGCACGCTGCTTTTGTTCAGCGCCTGCACCTCGAGCAGCGGTGACGCGTACGAGCCCGACGTCGGCTACTTCTTCCCGGTCGATCCGTCGTGCCGTGACGATGCCGAGGCGCTCGGCACGACCGCGACGAAACGCGTGCGGCCGTCGACGAACGACGCGAGCGCGTGCAAGCAATGAGCGGCGAAGACGCGTTGCTCCTCCGCAGTGAGAGTCTGGCGGCTCGGTCGAGTGTGGGAGGACGAGGCGGCGCTCTCCGCGTCTTGGCGCGACGCGCGCCCGCTCGCACAGCGCGTCGTCGAACGCGGGCCTGTTCGAGGTGGTGAGCGTGTTGACGCATCGCCTCGAAGCCGAGAACAGCGCAAGCCCCTACCGATGCGCAACGGGGCCGGGACGAAACGGGGCGTACCGCGCCGATCGGCCGTGACGAGCCCGGGCCCATGACGTCGCGGCGCGGGCTGTCCCAACCCGGTACGAAGTTCGCTCGTGACGTACTAGCATCCGGGGCGGTGGCTCGAAGGCGTCGGGATCGCTTTGCCGGAGCGTCGAACGTGCCGTTCTCACGGCGGGTCCTGCGCCTCTTCGAGCTAGCGCGCACATGATGCACAAGGCCTTCATCGAGGCGCCCGCGCGCACTGGCTACGCTCGATGAGCGTCTGGACGGACGCGCCTGTGAGCCGGCGGCTGGTGCGTGGCTCGAGCCGAATCGTACTCGCGATTTCGATGCTTCTTCTCGCCACCGGGTTGGCGTGGGGGGCCGAGGAGGACGAGAGCGGTTGGTCGTTGGATGACCTCGAGCGCCACCTCGTCCTCGATTGGGACGCGCCCGCCGAGTGTCCAAGTGACCGCGCCGTACGCGACAGGATTCGCACGCTCCTCAAAACCAAGGGCGAAGCCGAGCATCAGGTCGTGGCAAAGGCAACGGTCACTCGGACGCCGGCGGGGTATGCGCTCGAGCTCGCCTTCGACGATGGCCCCAAACGCCAGCTGACCAGCGACAACTGCATCGGGCTCGTCGAAGCCACCTCGATCATCATCGCGCTCGACATCGAAACTCACGTGAAGCCCGCGCCTTCGATCGCGGAGTCGACGCCGACTCCGCATCGGCCGCGAGCGGCAAGGTCGACGCGACCTTCTACCCGCCTCCCGTCTTCCGCGGCATCCCCCCTTCGTTTGGCTGTCGGCGCGATGACACTCGGCGACGTGGGCTCCCTGCCCGAGCCCACCGCGGGGTATCGCGCGACGTTCGCGCTTTCGTATCGAGCCGTTCGCGCCGAAGCGGCTGCGACGGTGTTCGCGTCGCGGGACGCGGAGGGGCTACGGGAAGGTACGGGGGTTCGAGTCGATCTCAGGACGGGCGGGCTCCAGCTCTGCCATTCTTGGTCGCTCGATCGCTCCGCCGCGCTCGGCACGTGCCTTGGAAGCGAAGCAGGAAGCTCGACGGTGACAGGCTTCGGTATCACTCGGCCTTCCACGTCGACGGGGCTGTGGATGTCGGTGCTCGCTTCGTCGCAGCTCCGGCTTCGCTCGGTCCGACCGCTGGTCTTCGGCCTCGAAGTCGGCGCGGTGACGAGTCGGGCTCAGGCCATCATCCGTGGACAAGGAACGGTCTTCGATCCGGCTCCTTGGCTTGCGCGCGCTACGGTTGGTCTCGAGTTCGAAATTCTTCCGCGTGCGCGGATGGAATGAGCCGATGCCCCCATAAAGGTTAACGTGGCTCAGGCTCGCGCCGAAGATCGGCTGGCATCGCTGTCGCTCGCCGACCCAGAAGAATCCGCTGCTGGACCCGTGGTAAATCGGCTGAGCTTCGAGGCGACCTACGCCGAGCATTTCCCGTTCATCTGGAACTCCCTGCGTGGGCTCGGGGTGCATCCCACGATGCTCGAGGACGCCGCGCAGGACGTGTTCGTCGTGGTCCACCGACGGCTTCCCGAGTTCCGCGGGCAGGATCACCTGCGGACCTGGCTCTTCGCCATCGCCAGGCGCGTCGCCTCCGACTATCGGCGGCGGCGGCGGCCGTTCGAGGAGCTCTCCGCTGCGGAGACCGTTCTCGACAAGCGACCGAGCCCCCACGACATCACGGCGCACAACGAAGCCGTGCAGCTCCTCGAGCGTGCGCTCGAACGCTTGGACGAGCATCACCGCGTGGTCTTCGTCCTCATGGATGTCGCGGAGCTACGCGCCAACGACGTGTCCGAGATTCTGTCGATCAACATCAACACGGTCTACTCGCGCCTCAATCGGGCGAGGGAACGCTTCAACGAGATCGTGGCTCAGCTCGAGCGCCCGACCCGATGAACCCGAGGTCCGGCCGAACGCCGAAGGGCAGCCCGATGGGCGGATTGAAAGGAAAGCAGTGAGCAAGCTCTCTCCCGAGGCCGCAGCGGTTCTCGCTGCGGCCCGCAAAGATCTGGGCGCATCCGCAGAGGTCGTCGCGCGTGTAAAGAGCGCGGTCGCTGCTCGTGTGAACGCCGAACCTCCGCCTTCCGGCGTGAAGCCCCGCACGGGCTGGTCGACCGTCGGGCGTTTCGGGCACATCGCCGCGTTCGGTCTGCTCGGCGGCGCGTTCGTCGCGGGCTACGTCGCGTCGTCGAGGACGGTGACGCCCAACGCGATCACGGTTCCGTCGGAGTCCTCCGCTGAGGACGCCCGTCCGAGCGAGCCACCGCACGCCGACTCGCCCGACGATGGCACGCCGAGCGAGCTCGCGAATCCCATTCCCACGCTTCCGCTCGCATCGCTGCCGGATCGCCCACTTCCTCGGGCCGAGCGCGCGCCGCGCGTGCGCGAACCTCACGTCCGGCGACCGCCGATCGAGCCAGCGACCGCCGAGGTGAAGCCTAACGCGACGACGGGCGATGACCTCGTAGAGGAGAGCCGGCTCCTGCGGGCGGCGCAGCTCGACCTTCAGGCCCACCGAGCGGCGGCTGCGCAGCGCTCGATCGAGGAGCACGCCCAGCGATTCCCGATGGGCGTCCTGCGCGAGGAGCGCCTCACGCTGCGTGTGCTCGCCCTTTGCGAGGCGGGAGCGGTCGATGCGGCACGACGCGCGCGCGCCGAGCTCGACCGGAGCTTTCCCGCGACGTCCCACGCTTCCCGCCTGGCGACCTCCTGTGCGGCGGCAGATCCGGAAGGAGCCCGGTGATCATGCGATCGTTCATGAAAGCGGTCTTTTCGCTCACGCTTGCGTGCTTCACCGCAGGCGCATGCGCGAACACCCTCGAAGCCGGCGTCGATGACGTCGCGGCGCAGCCCTCGACTGGGCCTTCGTTCACCAACGCAGACGCGGCGGCCGACGACGTTACCGAAGCAAGAGACACCTTCACATCGTATTGCCCGTCCAACAAATGCCCGGCGGGATACACGACATGTCCAAACTCGGACTTCCCGTGCGACGTGAACCTGCTGGCCGACCGACAGAATTGCGGAGCGTGCGGGGTGGTCTGTCCAGAGAGTCAAGAGACGCCAAGTCGAGAGCGGTACGAGTGTGTCGAGGGACGCTGCGTACTGATGTGCAGCCGCAATCCCAAAACGATGGACTGCGATGGTCTTCCCGACAACGGTTGTGAGGCGAGCGCAGCCTGGGATACCTCCTGCGGGGCATGCGGGGTCGTCTGCTCGGACCCGGCCAAGCCCTGCATGCATCAAGGGGGAGACGTCGCCACCGACTACGCATGCGGCTGCAAGGACGGCCTACAGCTCTGTCAAGGTCGATGTGTCGACATGAAAGACGACGACCTGCATTGCGGCGCATGCCGTAATGTATGTCCGAAAACCGGAGATGGCGGCCCGCTCGATCCGGAGCTGCATCTTTACTACGGGTGCGTGGACGAGGTCTGCGGTCGTCGCAAATGTGAACCCACCTGGAGCGATTGCGACGGCAATCCCCACAACGGTTGCGAAGCTTCCATGTTGTCGAACGACAACTGCGGTGCTTGCGGGAACGCCTGCTCTGCAGGTCAACGCTGCCAAAAAGATGTTTACGGCGGTATTCAATGCATGTGTCCGGATGGACAGTCTTACTGCTCCAGGGGCACGAGCGCAGGCTCATGCCACGATTTCGACTCGGACCCGGACAACTGCGGTGGTTGCAATTTTACGTGCAGGCGCTTCGACTTCTACACGTCGGTCGGGGTCTGCGTGAAAGGCGTATGCAAACTGGAGTGCCTTACCGGGCAGGCCGACTGCAACGGGAATCAGAGCGACGGTTGCGAGGTCAATGTCAGCAGCGATCCGCGCAATTGCGGCGGCTGCGGTATCGTCTGTGATGCAATTGCCGGCCAGGCGTGCGTACAAGGCCGGTGCGTGGTCGAGCCGTGCGCTCCGGACGAAGACGCCGGGAGGGGGCCGCAATGAACATCCGATGGATCGTATTCACTTTCGCCGCCGCAGCGTGCGCTTCGACGGAGTCCGCTGTCGACCCGGCCGTCCCGGATGACTCTGCCGCCGTTCCCTCGCCTCCGGAGCCGGACGGCGGGCTCGACGCGGCTCCGGATTTGGACGCGGGACCGTGTACCGACTGCGAGTATTTCCCCGCTGCCTGCTCCGCCGACACGCTCTGCCCCAACGGACTGTTCGATTCGAATCCCCACGGCAGCGGCTACGACCCGCGCGTGACGGTGAACGTCATTCGGGGGCGCTCGCCGACGGACGTCTGGGCCGTTGGATCGACCGGATCGATCGCCCGTTTCGACGGCACCTCATGGACGCGATTGGATCTGGGCAAGAATGAGACCGTGCGAGGGCTCTGGCTACGTGACTCCGATGAAGTCGCGCTCGTCTCGTGGTGGAGCACCTATTTGCGCGGTGTCGCCGTTCCCGATGCCGGCGCAGTCCCCTCGGCCGACGGCTGGACCTTCACCCGGCCGCTACTCTCGCCCGCCTTGCCGGAACTGGTGCGCCTGAACCTGATCGATGCCGTGTTCACTTATGCGTGGAGCGGTCCGGGGTCGTCATCACTTTGGTGTACGTCTGCGGCCAAACCGAACGACGGGCTGAACGGGTTTACCGGACTGTGGCGTATACGTCGGTTGCCATCCAACGAGCTCGAGCTCCACGCCGCCGTGCCTGGCCCGGTGTGCAGGGACAATGGATGTATGCAAATGAAGAGCGTCCATGGCGCTTCGGCGGACGATCTGTGGGCGGTCGGGGAGGTGGGCACCGCGGTGCGCATTCTCGATGCCGACGGTGACACGCCGAGTGTCAAGCCGGCAAACACCCAGACCTCGAATGCATTGAACGGAGTTTGGGTTGCGTCCACGTCGGACGCCTGGGCGGTCGGTGCGAACGGTACCATCCGGCACTATACGGGTGACCCCGTGCTATGGGACGTGGTCTCGGATGTCCCGACGCAGGGCGTGCTCCGAGCCGTTTGGGGTTCCTCCTCGACGGACATCTGGGCCGTCGGCGATGCCGGCGTCGTCCTTCATTACGACGGAAAGAGCTGGTCGCGTGTGAAGATCGCTGGACTCGGGACGCGGCGCCCGAATCTCACGACGGTCTGGGTCCCGGCGCCGGGGCATGTCTGGGTCGGAGGGCATGGCGTCATTCTCTCGCTCGGAGGAAAGCCATGAGAGCGACGATTCTCGTCTACTTCGGATGGATCGCACTCGGAAGCATTTCGTCGCTCGTGGCGTGCTCGTCGAGTGAACCCGAGCCTCCGATGACGAGCCCGCCGGACTCCGGAGGAATCGCGCTCGGCCCTGAAGACGCCGGACAGCGCGACCCCGAGGACTCCGGGCGGAGCGGAGCCGAGGCGGGCCCCGGCACGGAGGTCCAGGCACCGAAGTGCACTGACGCCGGCTGGTGTGAAACGTCATTGCCCGACGAGGACCTCGTCCTGAAGGACGTCTGGCCGCTCGACGGTCGTGCGTTCGCGATCGCGTACAGCCTCACCCTCGGCGTCAAGGTTCTCGAGTGGAAAGAGAGCGACGCCGCGTGGAGCTACATCGACGACGGCACGCAGAACGAGGATTTCGCGCAGTACGTCGGGAGGATCTGGGCGCCCAACGAGAACGAGGTCTACTATGGAGTGGACCCGGGCTACATCTATCACGGTACGCGACCGACGCCGCCTGCGACGAAGTGGTCCTGGACACGGCAAAGGCTCAAAGACAATAGCCATGCGGACATCGTTCATCCGCAGGACGGCTACCCGAAGTATTTTCAGTTGAATGCAAACTACCCGACGCTGGGCATCTGGGGCACGAGCGTCGACGATGTCTACGCGTGGTTCACAGATACCATCTATCGCCGCACGAAGTTCGATGGCGATACGTTCGAGTGGGTGCCTGAGTACATCGCAAACGATGCTTCCGGAGCGGCGGAGCACATGTACTTCGTCGCGGCCACCGGGAGCGGGCCCGACGACCTTTGGTTCTCGGGTACGAGGACGAGGTCCCCTTCGCTCGCCGCCTGCGCCGTCCTCGTGCACAGGACAGGAGGGGACTATCTGCGAATCGCGGACGGCGTCCTCTCCAGCAACACGGGCAGATGCGCTGCGAAGCCTGGATACCTATCGATCGGGGGCGCCGAGGGCTGGCTGACCGACATACATATGCGGTCTGTGAACGAGATCGTCGGCCTCAAGGGCGCTCGTGACGTCGTGAAGGTCTCGATCGCAGAGGGAGGGTATTCGGTCTCCGTCGCCACCGTCCCTATGGCCCTGGATCAAGAGCCTTTGAGCTCGTTGTGGGCAGATCCCGGCAGTCTCTGGCTGAGCGGCTTCGGGACCGTCGTTCGAGCGAGCGGCGACGTTTGGGACGGAGGGGCGTTCCAGCTCTCTTCCGTCGCGGTAACGGGGGCGCCGCTCGGTCGACATCTCTACCAGGTTCGCGGCACGTCCAACACCAACCTCTGGGCCATCGGTGTCCGCAATGCGCTCCACAAGACGACTCCTTGATCGATATCCACTCGGCGCGGTCCTGCTTTTGTTCGCATGCGGCGCCGCGGCGAGCTGCTCCAGCGCCGACGACGAAAGGGAGCTTGGTCCTGCGGATGCCGGGCCGGAAGCGTTCGCGCCCACCGACGATGCCGCGCCGTCCGACGCCGGAGGAGGCGATGTGACGGCGCCTGACGCGGCGCCAGCGCCGTTCGACGGAGGGCCTCTCCCGGTCGTCTGTAGCTCCGATCCATGCGCGACGGCACTCGTGACGACGCTCGCGCTCGACGACTCGCAACCCAGCGAGGGCTATTGTGCGCTTCTCCGCGACGGTACGGTGGCGTGCTGGGGCGCGAACGAAGTAGGACAGCTCGGTCGCGGCGACGACGCGGGGACGTCGAACAGCGCGGTAGCCGGGCGCGTCGTCGGTCTCTCCGAGGTCGAGGAGCTCGACCACACGTGTGCCGTCGACAAAAGCGGAGGCATCTGGTGTTGGGGCACCGGCCCCTACCTTCGCGATGGGACGGGCGCGCGCACGACCGAGCGCGCGCCCATCAAGCTGCCGCTTGCACCCGCGAAACACGTGGGGGTCGGAACGGACGTCGCGTGTGCGTCGAACGACGACGGGCTGCTCTGCTGGGGAAAGAATACGAACGGAACGTTCGCGCCGCTCACCACGATGCCCGCAGATACGCTCGTCGCACCACGACCGATCGACCTTCCCAGCGGGCCGCCCATCCGCGAAATCCGCGTGCGTCAGGCTTCATTCGTTCTCCGAGAGGACGGCGCGACGCTGAGCTGGGGCGCAAATCCTCCGCTCGGCCGCGTCTCCTCCTACACTCCCGATCCGTACCCGCTACCGATCCCTCTCACCGGTGTCTCTTCGATCGACCTCGCGAGCGAGAGTGGGTGTGCTACCGCGGGCGGCGTCGGTTACTGCTGGGGGCGTCTCAATCTCCGCGATGTTTCGGCCGTGACGCCGCCCGTTCGGACACTTCCCGAGCCGGTCGTGGCACCGGAGCCGCTCGTTCAGATCGCCACCACGAGCCTATGGGTCGACAAGAGCCTCGGGACCCCGACCGTCCGACGGCAGCGATGGTGCGCCGTCGGCGCCTCGGGCGCCGTCTACTGCTGGGGACCGAACGCGAACGGTCAGGCGGGCGACGGGACGAAGGAGTTCGCCCACCGCGCGGTCAAGGTGGAGGGCCTCCCGAAGGCCGCTGCGCGCGTAAAGACGATGCCCGAGTCCACGTGTGCGCTGCTCACGAACGGTAAAGTCTATTGCTGGGGATCGAATTACTACGGACAACTGGGCAACGGTAAGCCCCGAGCTCGGACCCTCGTGCCCGAAGAAGTGGTGCTCCCATGAAATTGACCACGAAAGGGTGGTTCAGCCAACGACCGATGACCCGCTGGGGGCTCGCCGCAGTCGTCGGCTTCACGTTCGCCGCGGCTTGCATCGGGGCGTGTTCGGCCGATCGCGGTGGATTCGTCCCCGATACGCATTCAACCTTCCCCGAAGCGTCGGTTGAGGAGGACGGCCCGGTCTGCCACCACCAGTGTTCCCTCGACGGTCGCTCGGTCATCGACGATTGCACGGGCCGCGTCGTCGAGACGTGCGCCGAGACTCTCGCGTGCGGGGCCGGAGAGTGCCAGGAGCAGTGCGCTGCAGCGGCAGCGGACCGAAGCTCGAACGGCTGCAACTTCTACTTCCAGATGCCGCGTATGTCCAAGAAGTATCCTCACGGTTGCAATGCTGCATTCGTCGTCAATACGTCGACGCAACCGGTGGACATGACGCTCGAGCGCGACGGGAGGCAGATCGACATTTCGAAGTCGGTCTTTCGCACCATCCCGGGCAGCGCGAAGCTCGTCTCTCACGCCGGCGCCATCCCACCGGGAGAGAGCGTCGTTCTCTTTCTCTCGGACTCTCCGCCGGGGTTTGTCGGTAAAGACTACATCCCATGTCCAGACGGGGTGACGCCTGCCACCACCGACGATCCGGTTCCAGGTAGGACCGGGTTCGGCTCGTCTTTCCGACTGAGCACCGATATGCCGGTGGCGTTGACATCGATGTACCCGTTCGGCGGGGCCAAGTCCTACTACCCTACGGCCACGCTCGTTCTCCCGGTGGCAACATGGGGAAAAGAGCACGTCATCGTCAACGGGTGGGCAGCGAGTACGGCGGGATTTCCGGCCGTGCAGATCGTCGCTTCGGAAGACGATACCGAAGTGACCATTCTGCCGAACAAGGATATTCAGGATGGTAGCGAAGTTGTCGGCAGTCTCGCGCACGAGCGGGCGAAGTATCGGCTCTCTCGAGGACAATTTCTGCAGATCGTCCAGCCCGAAGAGCTCTCCGGGAGCATGGTGACTTCGGACAAGCCGACGACCCTCTTCGGCGGGAATTCCTGTGCGTTCATTCCGTCGAGCGCTCCGTGGTGCGATATTCTGTGGCAGCAAATTCCGCCGTTTGCGCAGTGGGGCTCGGAATATGTCGGCGTGGGCTATCGACCGCGCGCAGGCAACGAACACGAGCCGGTGCCGTATCGGCTCGTTGCGGCGAGGGACGGGACTCGGCTCGAATACGAGCCTGATATCCCGCCCGGCGCGCCCACCACGATGAAGGCGGGCGAGGTAGCCGAGTTCCGCTACGGAACAGGGGATGCCTTCGTCGTGCGTACGCAGGATGCCGAGCACCCCATCTACGTCTCCGCGCACATGACCGGCAGCGCCGGCGCCGGCGGCAATGACTCGGTCGGTGCCCCGAATTACATGGGCGCCGGCGACGCGGAGTTCGTGAACGTCGTCCCGACAGCGCAGTACTTGAACTCGTACAGCTTCTATGCGGATCCCTCGTTTGCGGAGACCTCGCTCACGATCGTTCGACGGCAGACGAGCGGCGCATTCAAGGACGTGTGGCTCGAGTGCGCGGGGAAGCTGACGCGATGGAAGCCCGTCGGAGCTCGGGGCGAGTACGAGTATACGCGGGTCGATCTGTCGCGCGGTGGCAAGCCCGGCGACACGTTCGGGGAGGGCGACGAGGCCACGGTTTGCCGGACGGGCCTGCAACGCATGCGGAGCGAAGGTCCGTTCACCGCCACGGTGTGGGGCTGGGATAAGGATGCGAGCTACGCATATCCCGGTGGAACGGCCCTGCGGAAGCTCGTGGAGACGCCGCTCGCGCCCGTGAACTGAGGTCGGCGCGTAGAGGAGGTTGAACGGCTGGCGCGCAATGCAGAGGCGCTCGCCGGGGAGCTCGGTGTTGCTCAGCGAGGCATGAGCACGAGTTGAGATGACCTGCAGCGGGAAGCTGAGTGAGGCAGTCATGAAAACATCACGAGTGGTAAGAGCGGCTTGGCCGGCCTCTGCGATCACAGTCATCCTTCTGGTCGGCGCCTGTGGTGATCAGGTTTCGAGCCAGGATCATGGCAGTCCCGACGGCGGAAGCGCGCCCAGGACCTGTGGAGACGGGATCTGGGACGACAATGGGTGCGTCCCGTGGTCAACGTGCGAGCCGGGCACGTACGTCACGAATGCGCCCTCGGCCACCTCCGACCGTACATGCGCGGTCTGCGGGAGCGGGACCTTCAGCGCGACGGAAAACGCTGAGAGCTGCACTCCCTGGACCACGTGCTCGCCGGGCAACCACGTGAGCAGTCCCGGCAGCAGTATCGCCGATCGACAGTGCGCTCCTTGTGTAGACGGCACATACGCTTGGTCGCCGAACCAGAGCACGTGTCTGCCGGCCGGCGCGTGCCCTGCGGGTACGGTGCAAACTAGAGCGGGAATGGCGACGTCGGCGCCCGTATGCGAGTCCTGTGAGGTCGGGACCCATTGCGCCGGAGGCACTGCACCCAAGGACCCCTGCGCGAGCGGCACCTGGGATCACGACGACGATTCAGCGACGGCCTGCGTCGCGTGGACCGAGTGCGTGGCCGGACAGTCCGGTGCCAACGGAACTGCGACGACCAATCAGACGTGCACGGCATGCGCGAGCGGGACCTTCAGCTCGACGGTCAACGCCGCGTCGTGCGCCCCGTGGTCCAACTGTGTGGCCGGACAGTCCGTCACCGCCGACGGAACTGCGACGACCGATCGGACATGCACGGCATGCGCGAGCGGGACCTTCAGCTCGACGGTCAACGCCGCGTCGTGCGCCCCGTGGTCCAACTGCGTGGCCGGACAGTCCTTCATCGCGGACGGAACTCCGACGACGAATCGGACGTGCGCGGCATGCGCGAGCGGGACCTTCAGCTCGGCCGCCAACGCCGCGTCCTGCGCGGCTTGGAGCAACTGTTCGCCTGGCGACTTCGTGAGCACGAGCGGGACCGCTGTCGTGGATCGCCAGTGCACGGTCTGCCCCGCGGGACAGACGACCTCGGTCGCGAACGTCCCGGCGTGCACGGGCGCGGGGGGGCCGGCCGACTTCGGGCTCGCCGTGGGCGGTAGTCATACGTGCGCGCGCCTCTCCGACGGCTCCGTCCGCTGCTGGGGGCGGAACCTGCAGGGCCAGCTCGGCGACGGAACGCTGGCGGACAGGGTCTACCCCGCCGCCGTCCCCAATCTCTCCGGGGTCGAACAGGTCGTCGCGGGCAGTGCTCACACCTGCGCGGTCCTCACTGGCGGCTCCGTCAGCTGTTGGGGCGCCAACGCCGCCGGCCAGCTCGGTGACGGAACGACGACGGACAGGCTCACCCCGATTGCCGTCCCCAACCTCTCCGGGGTCGAACAGCTCGTCGCAGGCAGTGCTCACACCTGCGCGGTCCTCACCGGAGGCTCCGTCAGCTGCTGGGGGAACAACTCCAGCGGCCAGTTCGGCGACGGAACGACGACGGACAGTCTTACCCCCAATGCCGTCGCCAACCTCTCCGGCGTCGTACAGCTCGTCATGGGCAATGCTCACGCCTGCGCGCGCCTTACCGACGACTCCGTCAGCTGCTGGGCGAACAACTTCCACGGCCAGCTCGGCGACGGAACGACGACGGAAAGGCTGACCCCCGCGGTCATCCCCGACCTCTCCGGCGTCAAAGAGCTTGCCGCGGGCGGCGGCCACACCTGCGCGCGCCTCGCCAGCGGTTCCGTCAGCTGCTGGGGGGGCAACTCCAGCGGCCAGCTCGGCGACGGAACGACGACGGGCAGGCGTACCCCCACCGCCGTCCCCAACCTCTCCGGCGTCACGAAGCTCGCCGCAGGTGGTAACCGAACCTGCGCGCGCCTCACCGGCGGCTCCGTCAGCTGCTGGGGAGTCAACAACCAAGGGCAGGTCGGCGACGGAACGACGACGATGAGGCTCAGCCCGACGGCCATCCCCGACCTCTCCGGCGTCGCGGAGCTCGCCGCGGGTGGTTCCCACGCCTGCGTGTTCGTCGACGACGGCTCCGCCCGCTGCTGGGGAGTCAACGCCCAAGGCCAGCTCGGCGACCGAACGACGACGCGAAGTCTCTCGCCGGCGCTCGTCATTTGGTAGCGGCCTGAAGACTCTCGGCGGCATGTCCTGAGCGTCGATGCTCAGCATCGACGCTCGGACCTGCGAATCGCGGGGGTATCGGAGGACGGCCGCTATCCAGGCGTCCGCTCGTTTCCCGATCATCCATCCTCGATTGCCTCTGTACGTGCCGCGACTGGTCGGCGGGCACGAGCCGACCGTCGACAGCGGCCGCGGCTCGTCGCGTCTTCTCGATTGACGCTATCGCCGCACCCGCACTTTACTGGCTTTCATGGCCCTGGCTTCTCGTACGACCGTCGTGGCATGCGTCGGCTCGCTGATGGTCTGTTTTGGTCTTGCCTGCGGAGGTGACGACTCCGGCTCGGACGGTACGGGCGGCGGAGGCGTCGACGGCGGCACCTCCGACGACATCGACGCGGGCGACGGCGGAGCAGGTCCGGACGCTGACGCGGCAGGAGATGCGGGCCCCGGCTTACCGCTTCCGCCTTACCGCTTCGACGCGCCGGTCAACGCGGTCCTCCACGCCGGCGGCGCGCTCTTCGTGGGCGGGGACTTCACGCGCCTCTCGCCGCACGGCGCATCGCGCTTCATCACGGTGGAGACGAGCGGCGAGACGAGCTCATGCGTCTCCGGCGCAGGATTCGACGGCCGGGTGTTCGCATCGCTTCAGGTCGGGAACGCGATCTACATCGGCGGCGACTTCGACGCGTACCGCGATCAGCCCGTCGGACACCTCGTGAAGATCGACGCGACGACGTGCGCGCTCGATCCGACGTTCGTGCCGGCGACGAACCCGGGCTTCGACGGCAGCGTCCATGCGCTCGCAGTGCTGGGGACGTCCCTCTACGTCGGCGGCGACTTCACGACGTACCGGGACCTCGGCGCGGACTCCGCCCGACGGATCGCGAAGCTCGATCTGACGACCGGCGCGCTCGACGAGACGTTCAGCCCGATCGGGGATTCGAACAACGGATTCGACGGCCGCGTCAACGCCCTCGCGGTCTCCGGGACGTCGCTCTACGTCGGCGGCGCGTTCGGCTCCTATCGCGACGCAGGGATCGCGGCGAACGCCGTCCGGAACATCGCAAAGCTGGACGTCTCGACCGGCGCGCTCGACACGACGTTCAGCGTCGGGAGCAGCGGGTTCGACGCTGAGGTTCGCGCGTTGACGGTGTCGGCGAGCGGCGTCTACGCGGCCGGCGACTTCACGACCTATCGGGGCTCGCTCCCGGCCAACCGCATCGCCAAGGTCGATCCGGCGAGCGGCGAGCTCGACACGACGTTCAGCCCGCCGTCGGCCAACGGCTTCGACGGGCCGGTCTTCGCGCTCGCCTCGTCGGGCGCCGCGCTCTACGCCGGCGGTGACTTCACCCGCTACCGCGGCACGACGCAGACGCCGCGGATCGCCAAGCTCGACCTCGTCACCGGCGCTGCCGACACGACGTTCAGCCCACAGGCTTCGCCGAAGGCCTTCGACGGTTCGGTGCGGGCTCTGGCCATGGCCGGCACGAGCCTCTTCGTCGGCGGCACGTTCACGACCTACGGCGCCGCGACCGGCGTGAACCGCATCGCCAAGCTGAACGCGGCGACCGGCGTGATCGAAGCGTTCAGGCCGGGCGGCGAGACCGTCTCGGGCGTCGACGGCGACGTCACCTCGCTTACGGTGGTCGGCTCGACCCTCCTCGTGGGCGGCGACTTCTCGATGTACGCCGGGTACCGCGCCGAGGGCTTGGCGAAGCTCGACGATCGGACCTTCGCCGTCGACACCGCGTTCAGCCCTGCAGACCAACCCGGCTTCAGCTACGGAAGTGTCTTCGCGCTCGCCGCGAGCGCCACCTCTCTCTACGTCGGCGGCATGTTCGACACGTACCGCGACCGTCCAGCCGTGAACATCGCCAAGCTCGATCTCGTGACCGGTGCGCTCGACACCGCCTATCAGCCGGCGGTCGATGGAGGCTTCGATAGTCGTGTGTCGTCGCTCGCGATCGCGGGCGGAGCGCTCTACGCCACCGGTTACTTCAGCTCCTACCGCGGCGTCGCCGACTCGGCGATGGCGCTCGCCAAGCTCGACCTCGTGACCGGCGTGCTCGACAAGACGTTTAGTCCGCCCGCGAACAACGGCTTCTCCGGGATCGGCTGCTCGCTCGCGATCGCGGGGACGTCGCTCTATGTGGGCGGCAGCTTCGATGACTACCGAGGCGCATCGGCCAACAACATCGCGAAGCTCGACCTCGTGACCGGCGCGCTCGACACGACGTTCAGCCCGCCTACGAACAACGGCTTCGACGATCGCGTGTGCATGCTCGCCGCTTCGATGACCTCACTCTACGTCACGGGCAACTTCACCGAGTACCGGGGGGACTCGGCCAATCGCGTCGCGAAGCTCGATCTCGTGACCGGGGCGCTCGACACGACGTTCAGCCCGCCCGCGAACAACGGCTTCGACGGTAGCGGCGACGCGATCGCCGTCGCCGGCGGCGCGGTCTTCGTGAGCGGCACGTTCAACGAGTATCGCGGTGTCGCGTTCTCCGCGAAGAACTTCGCGAAGCTCGACGCGGTCACGGGCACGCTCGACACGACGTTCGGTCCCATCGGCGAGAACGTCAACGGAGTCGACGGCGCGGTCTTCGCCATCGCGCCGTGGGGCTCGTCGGTCATCGTCGGCGGGGTCTTCGAGCGCTACCGCGGCGGCGTCTTCGGCAACGCGCTGTTGAAGCTGAACGCCGCCTCGGGCGCGCTCGAATGACCGATGTCCGCCCTCGTCGCGGGGCGCGCTTCGGAGCTCGTGCGAAGGCTAGCCGCTGACTCCATTCGAGGTCGAGCTGGTCGAGTCGGCGCGGCCGGACCGAAGCGCAGAGACCGCGATCTTCGAAGCCAACGCGCGGTGGTTTCGGTAGGCTCGCCGATTTGGAATGACGAGACGTCGGTGGTGGCCCTCCGCATGGGTCGGGCTCGTCGTGGCCCATGCCTTTCCATGCGCGGGCTACGCGGCGGAATCACGCCCTGTCGGTGTCCGGCTCTCCGAGACGCTCCACGCGGAATGCCCCACGGAACCGCCCCTCTTCGAACGCCTGAAGGCGCAGCTTCCGCACGCCTACCGGGCGTCCCCGGACGAACCGGCGTTCGACCTCGGGGTTCGGATCGAGCTTCGCGACGGTCTCAGCCACGGCACGCTCACCTTGCTCGTCGGGGACTTCAGCGAGGAGCGAGAGGCGTCGTCGTCTTCGTGTGGTGACGTCCTCGCAGCTCTCACGATGATGGCGGCGATCATCATCGGCGAAGAGGAGGCGCACCTCCAAGCCCCCGAGCCTCCGAAGCCGCTTCGTCCGAACCGAGCGCCACGGAAGAAGCTGCCGTCAGGTCCGGCGCGCCGGGGCGAGCGCGTTTCTTGGGCTCTCGGCGCGGGTGGGGAGAGCGACGGCACGCGCGGTCGGCTCATGCTCGCAAGATGGTTCGTGCAGGTCGGCTTTCCGGGAGCGCTCGAGCCAGCGCTGCGATTGGGGCTTGCTCGAAGCACGCGGACAGAGCTGACCTCGCCGAACGGCGTGGTCTCGACGCGATGGAGTGAGGTCACCTTCGCGTCGTGCGCGACCATGCATCGGAGAGGGGCGTTGCGCGTTGCGCCATGCATCGAGCTCGCGGTCGGAACGCTTCAGGCGAGCGTCAATGCCCCGCCGCCGGTCCGCAGCTTCTCTTATCCGTGGCTCTCCGCAGGGGCCTCGGCAACGCTCGCGTGGCGGGTGGTCGGCCCCCTCTCTGTCGAAGGATCCGTCGGCGTGCGGGTCCCTTTCATCCGAGACGAGCTGTTCTTCGAGCCGGACATGGTCGTCCACCGGGTCCCACTGTTCATTCCTTTCGGCGCCGCCGGGATCGTCGTCGACCTCCCTTGAGGCTGAGCTCGATAAATTCGTCGAGGAGGGGCTCTTTTCCGGATAAGCGGGCTGCGAGCGAGCATTGCTCCGATACTCCCGTGCTCGTCGCCTCCGCCGCAAAACCCTCGCCCAGTGGGAACGAGGTCGAGAACGAGGACGACGACGTCCGTCGCAACGAGCAAGGTTCGCTGCGAGAGCGCCTCCGCCGCATTGCAGCGGAGGAGTATGAGTTCATCTGGCGATCGCTGCGGAGACTCGGGGTTCGGCCGCCGGAGACCGATGACGCTGCGCAGCAAGTCTTCGTCATCCTCTCGCCCAAACTGGCGAGTGTCGAACCCGGCAAGGAGCGAAGCTACCTCTTCAGCATCGTCATGCGCGTGGCGAGCGGATATCGACGGCGTCAGGCGAAGCGCCGTGAGGTGTCCGACGAAGCGACCGACTCTTTCCCGGTCGCCCTTCCCTCGCCGGAGGTCGACCTCGATCGGGCATTCGGCCGAGCGATCCTCGACGACATCTTGGCGAGGATGTCCGACGAGCGCCGAGCGGCGTTCGTCCTCGTCGAGCTCGAAGAGCTGACGCTCGCCGCGGCGGCCGAAATCTTGAACGCCCCGATCGGGACGGTGGCGTCGCGAGTGGCCCGTGCGCGGGAGGAACTACGCGCGGCCATCGTTCGACTGCACGCACGTGGGCAGGGAGTCTAACGTGACCGAAGAAGACATCCAGCGGCTAGCACGCGGCGAGCTCGATGGTGCGGAGCTCGACCGGCTCGAGCGCTTCGTGATCGATACGGCGCGAGACGACGTCGCCCCTTCGGCAGCCAAGGCTCGTCTCCTCGCATCTCCAGAGATGATGGGGAGCGAGCCGCCGCGCGAGCCACCGATTGGCCGCATGCTTGCCGGTCGCACCGGTCACCTCGTCGGTCTCTCGCTGCTCGTCGGTGTCGCGCTCGTCGGCTCCACGATGACCACACCCTCCGGCCGGGACGACGCACACTCCGAAGCGTCGCCGCTCCGTTCGCCGCCCACGCCGTCGACCCAGGAGAGTGCACCGGCCGAGCCCTCTTTGCCCGCTCCCCCGGTGGCCACTACTCCGCAGGTGCAGGAAGCGTCGAAGCAGGAGCCGGCCGTCGTGAGGAAGGTCGCGAATGGCCGGTCGCCAACGCGCGGGCCGGCCGAGCCGTCGATGGTTACGCCCTCTCCCGCGTCGTCGGCCTCTCTGCATCCCGATGAGCTTGCGCCGTCGACGCTCGATCGTGAGGTCGCTCGGATGACGTCCGTGCGCGCGGCGCTGGCGGCCGGCGAAGCCGAGCGCGCGCTGCAGGGACTGGCCGCGTACGAGGCCGAGTTCCCTGCCGGCGCGTTCACGATCGAGGTCTCGGTCCTGAGAATCGAAGCACTCGTCCGGAGTGGACGAGCGGCTGAAGCGCGCGACCTCGGGGCGCGCTTCCTCGCGCAGCATCCATCCGGCGCGTCTGCACGTCGAGTGACGCTCTCCTTGCAGAGCATCACGCCAATGGATTGACGATTTCATCCTGATCCCGCCACGGAGTGCAAGCTCCGACATCTCCCAAGGAGGCTTCGTGAGAGGTCGTACGCTCGGGCCCGCGCTGGCCCTCCCCATCCTATTCCTGATCGCGCCATCGTGCGTCAGCCCGCGGTCTCTCGGCACTGGTTACGACCAAGACGCGGGGGCCTCGCCAAGCGATTCGTTCACCGCGGCAGACGCCGGCCCCGACGCGAACGCCGACGCGAAGAATAACCTCACGACGTATTGCCCTTCCGACACGTGCCCCGCGGGATGGACGACCTGTTCCTCATCCCGTTTTCCCTGCGACGTGAATCTCAACATCGATCCAGCAAACTGTGGAGAGTGCGGCGCCCTCTGTCCTGAAGGAGGTGACGGCACCTGGTACACCTGTGTCGGCGGGAAGTGCACCATCAGCTGTCAGTACGCTCCGCGGCACCTCGACTGCGACGGGCTGCCAGACAACGGATGCGAGATCCTCGCGAGCACCAACCAGAACTGCGGTGCTTGCGGACTGACATGTTTGGACCCGGACAAGCCGTGCGTCGCACAACCCCACACGGACGGCGACTTTCGCTGTGGATGTCCGCCGCCCTTCATTTTCTGTGCAGCTCCGTGGCCCCGCTGCGTCGACCCGCGTTCGGACGACATGAACTGCGGAGCATGTGGAAATCGATGCGATCTGAGCGGAGGCGGTTTGCCCTCGTACGAAAACACCACCTACGGATGCGTGGGGGGTGCATGCGACAAACTTCGCTGTGAGATGAACTGGGCCGACTGCGACCAGGACATCACGACCGGATGTGAGACCTTCGCGGTCACGACGGAGAACTGCGGGGCATGCGGACTGAAGTGCGGCGCGGGCCAAGAGTGCCTAATCAACGAGATGGGTATGCCCGAATGCATGTGCGGCCCAGGAAAGACCGTTTGCAACAAATTTTGCATCGGCGACAGCTGTAGGGGCGAGTGCCGCGACCTGACCTCGGACCCCTACCATTGCGGGGCCTGCAACTTTTCGTGCCACTCTAACAACGGCCCATACAGCACGGCAGTCTGCTCGTTTGGCACGTGCCAGCGCAAGTGCATTCAAGGACGCGCCGATTGCAATGGAAACGTCGCGGACGACTGTGAGGTCGACACGAACAGTGACCCACGGAACTGCGGTGCGTGCGGACGCGTATGTGATGCCATTGCCGGCCAGGCGTGCGTTGCGGGCGAATGCGTGCTCGAACCGTGTGACCCGGACCAAGACGGCGGACCGGTGGCGCGATGAAGCACCGTGAATACGTCCTCATCGCCTTGGGAATCATGGCGTGTGCATCCTCGGAGCAACAGGCGGACGCCGTCGATGACGCGTCGCGAGTTCCCGTCACCGCGCCCGACGCGGGCGAGATCCTCGACGCCGGGGACGCTGGCGACGACGTCGTCGATGGCCCCGCGTGCAGCGACTGCGAATACTTCCCCGAGACCTGCTCCGACGACGTTCTCTGTTCGAACGGTCTGTTCGGCCCCAAGGGTAGCGACAGCTTCGATCCTCGCACACAGATCAACGTGATTCGCGGCCGCTCCCCGAACGACGTGTGGATTGCCGGGGCAATGGGGGCGATCGCTCACTTCGACGGAACATCCTGGGTCCGCTCGGACCCGGGCCATCCAGAGACGATGCGCGCTCTCTGGCTCGGCGACTTCGGCGAAGTTTCGCTCGGGATGCTGGACCGCATCTACCTGCACGACGAAAATGGCTGGACCGCCCAATACCTGATTGGACATACAATTTCGCGACAAAGCTGGATGACATCGGCCTGGACCGCCCCAGGCTCGTCGTCGCTCTGGTGTGCGACCGTGGCCAGGGACCTTGGCGAGACCACGGGGCTCTGGCGTCTGAGTCATTCGCCATCGACGGGGTTCGCTCTTCGCCCCGGAATTCCGAACGAAGTTTGCCGTGTCGCTGGATGTTCTCAGATGCTCGCGATTCATGGGCCGTCGGCGAATGATCTCTGGGCCGTGGGGATGGGAGGCTCGATCGTCCGCATCATCGATGCCGAGAGCGAGGAGCCGAATGCCGTGGGGCACAACAGCCAGACATGGAACTCGCTCAATGGAGTGTGGGCCGCCTCTGAGTCCGAGGCGTGGGCCGTTGGTGTCATGGGCACGATTCGTCACTTCACGGGTGCGAAGCTCTGGGAAATCGTGCCGAGCCCGACCACGGCTCGGCTGAACGCGATATGGGGCACGTCGGCGTCCGACGTTTGGGCGGTCGGCGAGGGTGCGATCGTTCTCCACTACGACGGCAAGAGCTGGTCACGTGCGAAGATCGGAGGTCTTGGAATGCAGCGCCCGAATCTCACGGCCGTATGGGCCGCGGCGCCCGGACGTGTCTGGATCGGTGGAGAAGGCGTGCTTCTTTCCCTCGGAGGGAAACCATGAGGGGCGCATTCGTGCTCGCCGGAGGTGTCGTCTCGCTCGCCATGCTCAGCGCGGCCGCCTGCGCGGAATCGACATCGGACGAGGCCCTCGCCTCGGACGCAGGCGAGAGTGACAGTGCACTCAGTGTCCCCGAGGGAGACAGCGCACCTCCGGACGCCGAGGCCGGAATCGACGCTGCCGTCAATCCATCAAGGTGCAGTGCAGCCGGATGGTGCGAGACGACCTTGCCGGACACGGATCTCGTGATGAGAGATCTGTGGCCGCTGCAGAATCGAGCCTTCGCCATTGCGGAGAGCCCCACGCTCGGCGTGAAAGTCCTCGAATGGGACGATGCGAACGAAACGTGGGAGTACATCGATGACCACACGCAGAACGCGCCGGGGATGGGGGCCTACGCCGGCAAGATATGGGCACCGAACGACGACGAGGTCTACTACGGCGTCGCGCCGGGCTACATCTACCACGGTACTCGTCCCGTCCCGCCTGCGAAGGCCTGGTCATGGACTCGACAAGCACTCCCCGACAACGCTCGCCCGCCAACGCCGTCGCAGCCGAGAAACGGGTATCCGCCCTACGAGGCCATGGGGATCAACTATCCGGCCCTCGGCGTGTGGGGCACGAGTCGCGACGACGTTTACGCGTGGTTCACGAACACCATCTTCCATTGGAAGAGCGTCGACGGCGCCGCACCGACGTGGGTCGCAGAGTACATCATCGACGACGTCAGCAGCACTGCGGAGCGCGCGTTCATTCTCGGAGCCTCGGGTATCGGTCCTGACGACATTTGGTTCGCCGGCGGCAGGAGCCGTTCCACCGCCCCCGGGTGCGGGATCGCCGTGCGAAAGATGTCGGGCGTCTATCGGCGCGTCGCAGATGCCGCCTTGCCGAGCAACCTGTGCGTCGCAAAAGAAGGGCACTTGCTGATCGAAGGTGGGCGGCAGAAGGCGTTCCTGACGGATATCCAGCTCGTCGCACCGAACGAGGTCGTCGCGCTCAAGGGAGCTCGTGACATCGTCAAGATCTCGGTGAACGGAGACAGCTACTCGCTCGCGACCTCGAATGTTCCGCGAGAGGTCGCGGCGACCGAAACCTTCTATTCGCTCTGGGCTCGCGACGGCTCCACCTGGCTGAGCGGGCCAAGCCGGATCGTCCGCGGGACGGATGTGTGGGAGGACGGAGGCTATCAAATTTCGACCATTTGGGCGGACGGTACGCCGGTCAACCTGCCGCTCTACAAGGTCCGCGGCACGTCAAACGAAAACCTCTGGGCAATTGGTGTCCGATATGCGCTCCACAAGACGACTCCTTGACCGATACGCCATGGCGCCCGGCATGAGCCGGCTCCTCGCGCGCGTCACGTTCGTCGCCGGCACGTGCTGCGCGACGGCCTGCGCGGTCGCAAGTTGCACGAGCGACGAAGGCAGCGAACCTCCGCCGGAGGCCGACGCTGGGAACGAAGAAGCACCGCCCCCCACGACGACGGAGCCGGTCGATGCCGGCGTGCACGTGGAGCATCCTGACGCGGCGCCGTTCGACGGCGGCCCCCGCGACGTCGTGTGCGAGTCGTCTCGTTGCGCCACGGCGCTCGTGACGACGCTCGGCGCGAACGCGAACGATCGAGCCGAAGGCTTCTGCGCTCTCTTGAACGATGGAACGGTGGCGTGCTGGGGCGCGAACGGGGGCGGGCAGCTCGGCCGAGGCGACGACGCCGGGAGCCTCGACGGTCCGTCGGCGGAGCGCGTCGTCGGGATCGAGGGCGCGACGCGGCTCGACCATACGTGCGCGCTCGACAAGACTGGCGCGGTTCGTTGTTGGGGAACGGGTCCGCACCTTCGCGACGGCGGCGGCACGATCACCACGGACCGAACTCCGGTGACGCTCCCTCTCGCTCCGGTCGCGACCATGGGGATCGGCGCGGAGGTCGGATGTGCCGTCGTCGACGAAGGCATCGTCTGCTGGGGAAGGAACTTCCACGGGCAAGTCGCTCCGTTCACCTCGTCCGCTCCTGGCACGGCGCTCGCACCGGCGCCGGTCGATCTTCCACTCGGAGCGCCGATCCGGGCGCTCGTCGTGTCGAAGGCATCGTTCGTACTCCGCGAAGACGGCACCCTCGTGAGCTGGGGCGCAAACCCTCCCCTGGGCCGGCTCTCGTCGCTCTTTCCCGATCCGACTCCGACGCCGATCGACCTTGCTGGAGTCTCGTCGTTGGACTCGAGCTACGAGAGCGCGTGCGCGACGGTGGCTGGTATTGGCTATTGCTGGGGCGATATCGTGGAGAGGCTTCACGAATACGTGAATCCAGCCGCTCCGCGCATCGACCGAGCGCTTCCGGAGCCCGTCGTCACACCCGAGCCGATCGTACGAATTGCCACGACGCGTAGCATGTACACGAGGGGGACATACGGCATCATGTTCACCACTCCCCAGCGGTGGTGCGCGGTCGGCGCGAGCGGTGCCATCTACTGTTGGGGCTTCAACGAGAGCGGTCAGGCGGGGGATGGGACGAAGCTCGACGTCTTGTCCGATGCCGTCAAGGTCCAGGGGCTTCCCGGACCAGCGGCCGACGTGAAGACGACGCCGAACGCCACATGCGCCCTCCTGACGAGCGGCAAAGTGTACTGCTGGGGGTCGAACTACTACGGACAGCTCGGCAGCGGGAATCTCAAAGTGCCGAGCCTCACGCCACAGGAGGTGGCCCTGCCATGAGGAGTCTCAAGCTAGCGGCGGGCGTGATGGCCGCCGGTCTCGCGGTCACGCTCGCGACGATGACGATGGGAGCCTGCAGCGGAGAACGTTCCGAGTTCGACACTCGAAACGAGAGCTTCCTCAACGACGCCTCTCCGGACGCACCAGCGCCCGGCCCGGGCTGTGGGCACCAATGTTCGCTCGACGGACGTTCGGTCATCAACACCTGCACGGGGGAGACGGTCCAAACCTGCGCGGCGGACCTCGCGTGTGGCGCCGGGGTTTGCCAGCCCCCATGTGCTGCAGCGGCGGCGGATAAGAGCTCGAACGGCTGCGACTTCTACTTCCAGGAACCTCGGTTCGAATACACCACCATCAGTCAGAGTTGCTACGCAGCGTACGTCGTCAATACGTCGATGCAGCCCGTCGAGGTGTCGATGGAACTCGAGGGAAAGCCGCTCGATCTGTCGCGCGCACTCTATCGCGCCGAGCCTGGGAGCGCGGAGATGACGCCGCTCGTCGGACCGATCCCACCGGGTGAGAGTGCCATTCTGTTCATCTCGGACAAGTCACCCGACACGCCCCTCACCCCGCTCGAGAGCGCTTATCTCGGTTGTCCCGAAGGCGTCGTCCCTGCGTCGTACGTCGGAGGCACTCCGTGGGGGACCGGCTACGGCGTCGCCTTTCACCTGACGACCAACGCACCGGTCAGCCTGGCGGCCGTTTTCCCGTTCGGCGGCGCGTCATCCGCTTACTCGTCCGCCACGCTCCTGCTTCCCGTCCCGACGTGGGCGAAGCAGCACATGATCGTCAACGCCTGGGAAATGTTTCGGGACGGCTTCGGTCCTGGCGCGCAGATCTTCGCTGCCGAGGACGACACCGAAGTGACGATCGTTCCGTCTCGCCCGATTCAGAGCGGGAAGGGCGTCACCGGGGCCCCCGCGCGCGTTCCCGTCACGTATCACCTCGACAAAGGGCAGCTGCTGCAGATCGCGCAGAACGAAGAGCTCACCGGAAGCCTCGTCTCGTCGACCAAACCGACGGCCATCGTCGGCGGACACGCGTGCGCGAATGTTCCGACACACGTCACGACCTGTGATGTCCTGGCTCAGCAAATCCCGGCGCTCGAGCAATGGGGACACGAATACGTCGGCGTTGGCTACGCGCCACGAATGGGCGGCGAGGACGAATTGATGATGTATCGGATCATTGCGGCGCGAGATGGGACGCGCCTCGACTATGATCCGGCGCTTCCCGCTGGCGCGCCGGTCACGATGTCCGCGGGTGAACACGTGTCGTTCCCCGCCGGTGTCGGCGAAGCATTCGTCGTTCGAACGCAGGACGCCGATCACCCCATTTACCTTGCCGCATACATGCCCGGGCACGGCGCTGCTGGTGGTATTTGGACGGGGTCAGACGGCCGTGGCGATCCGGACTTCGTCAACGTCGTTCCCGCGGGCCAATACATGAGCTCGTACTCGTTTTATGCGGACCCAACGTTTGCGGACACGTCGCTCGTTCTCGTTCGAGCCAAAACGAACGGGGAGTTCAAGGACGTCTCGCTCGAGTGCGCCGGCACTCTGACGGATTGGAAGCCGGTCGGGACCCGCGGCGACTACGAGTTCACCAGAGTCATCCTCTCACGGAACTACCGGCCGGGGGACTCGTTCGATGGCGGCGGCACGTGTCAGTACGGGCTCCAGCGTACCAAGAGCGATGGCCCATTCACCGCGACGATCTGGGGAACGGCCTACTGCGTCAGCTACGGGTACACGGGCGGAATGGCGTTGCGGAAGCTCGTCGAGATCCCGCTCGACGTCCCTCACTGATCGAGCGGCGGCCTCGGTCGCGCTCGAATGACCGATGTTCGCCGTAGTCGCGAGGCGCGTTTCGGAGCTCGTGCGAAGGCTAGAGCAGGTTGCAGTCTCGAACCGGATTCGACGCGATGCGAGATCGACCGCGATCGTGCCCACCGAAAGCGCAGAAGACGCGAAGCGCTAATTCATGGCGCTCCCGAGCCGGAACACTAACATTCGACGCGATGCCGGAGCTTCCCGAGGTCGAGTTCACTCGCAAGAACCTAGCGCGCTGGATGCTTCACGCGCGCGTCGCGAGCGTGAAGACGAACGACACACGCATCGTTCGCCCTGAGAAGCCGCGCGCGTTCGTTCGGGCGCTCACCGGCCGGACCGTCGATCGGATCGAGCGCCGAGGAAAGTGGATGAAGGTCACGCTCGATGACGGCCGATACCTGTTCGCGCATCTGGGGATGAGCGGCTGGTTCGAGCATGTCGGCTCGGGTGAGGCGCCTCTTCGCTTCGAGCGTGTGAGCTTCGAGGTCGAGAAGCGCGGAACGCGCTCCCGCGTCGTGTATGTCGATTCTCGGCGATGGGGCCGCATGATCCTCGCAGGCGAAGACATTGCGACGTGGAGGGCGCTGGGGCCTGACCCGCTCGACGACGGCGTCGATCTCGAGCGGCTCGCGCAAAAGCTGACACGTCGGAAGCGAAGCTCGATCAAGGAAGCGCTGATGGATCAGACCATCCTTGCCGGCGTCGGCAACATCCAGGCGATCGAGGCGCTATGGAAGGCCGGCATCGATCCGTGCTCCACGGCGAGCGCGATCTCGACGAGCGACCTCGAGGAGATCGCGTCGGGGCTGCGCTGGACGATTCAGCGAACGCTCGAAGACCTCGAGAAGAGCGGCCTCGTCACCGAGAACCTGTTCTGCATCTATGGACGGCAGGGGGAGCCGTGTCCGCGCTGCGGTCATACGCTCGAGCGTGTCGTGCTCGGCGGTCGTGCGACGACGTTCTGTCCGGGGTGCCAGCAGCGCCGAGAATGACGTCGGCGCGTACCTGGGGACGAGGTGTCAGGTGTGCGCGTACGACGGCGCAATCGAGCGTGGAGGCTCGAAGCGGTGGACTACCTGGCCTTGATGCCTCGGCGCATACGGCATGTCAGTCGTCATAGTCTGGGCTCGCGACCAATCTCTCCCCGAGCTCGTTCGTGCTCCTCGACACCGACAACGACGCGAAGCCTGACCTGCTCTACAGCGCGGACGATCGAGGCGGCACCAGCGGCGGCATCTACAAGTGGATCTCGGCCGACGGCGCGACATCGCTAAGCGACGCTCAGGGCGTCTTCCGATCCCTGACGAACATCTCGCGCCAACGCCGGCTGTCCCAGTCGCAGGACGAGAGCGTGAAGCGCGCGTCCGTGAGGTGGGCGACGGCGAAGGTGTGGGCGGCGTTCTTCACCGCCCCGGGCTTCCACACGTCGATGCCGCGCCATCGATGGTGTTCCGTCGCATGGTGGTGGCCGTGGAAGATGCCCACCACGTCGTGGCGAGCGATCGTCGCGAACAGGCGCTCCTTGTAGTCGCCGTCGGCGAACCAGTTTCCGTTCGACCACGGCCCCTCGAGCGCGAGGTGGAAGTAGAGAACGACGGGGACGTCGGGATCGACGTTTGCGAGATCACGGGCGAGGAAGGAGAGCCCCTCGTCGTCCGGCGCCTCGCCGAGCGCAACGACGTGGAGATCGTCCCAGTCCCACGAATGGAACCGGCCGCCGTGACGGCTCGCGACCCCTTCGAGACGGATGCCGCGCGCGTGTCGTCAGCATCAGGGGTGCGAGGGCGCGGTCGAGCCGGCGTTCGGATTGTCGAAGCGGAAGCCTTGCTGGGCTTCCACCCACTCGATCGTCGTCCCTCTGACCAGGGGTACGCTCTTCGCGTCGACGACGATCGGGATGCCCCGTGACGAGGTCCGGACGATCGCGTCTTCGGCAGGAAGGTCGCTCCGCGCCTTTGCGCCGAGGACGTGATTCACGCCGGAGGCCCCTTCGCGGCTGGCCGACACCCACAGAACGTCGTCCTTGCCCAGCATCGTCCCGATGCGTTGGGCGGCGCTTTCGGTCAGCTCGAGCAGCGGCGCGGCTGCGCTGTCCGTCGACTTCGGCGCCGAGCCGACCGTGGAGTCCGAGACCACGACGCTGCCGACCAGCGCTCTCCCGATGGTGTCGGTTGCGTCGACGTCCGAGCTGTTCGCCCGATCGAGGGAGAGGCTCACGACACGGAAGCCGCCGTTCGCCGTCTTCCGACCGACGACCGAGAAGAAGACCGCCGAGGAGGCGCCATCGGGCGCGGTGGCGACCCCGCGGTAGCAGGCGATCGCGACATCGCCCCGGTGCTCCCAGCGAACGGGCTCGAGCGAGGCCTTCAAGACGCGCTCGGTCGTGCTCCGGACGTTGTCGACGACATAGGAGAGGAGGTTGTCGAGCGTGGAGCCCACGGTGGGCGGGTAGGGGATCTCCTCGATCGAGAGCGTCATGCCGCTGCTCCGATCGGCCAGCTCGACGCCGCTCGCCGCGGGCCGCTCTTCCCAGTCGGCGGGGACGTCGAGGGTGACGAACGGCTTCGTCACCCTGCGGGGCTTCCCCGTCAGCGCGCGTCCCGAGCACGCTCGATCGCTCGGCGCTGCATCGATCGTCTCGGCTGCGCTCGAGGCGGACGGCTCCGGGGTCGGCGGAGGCGGCGTCGACGTTGGACGGCGCGTGAGCCAGACGAACGCTCCCACCACCGCGAGGGCGAGGAGCGCGAGGAAGAGCGACCGCCGGTTCATGTTCCGCCACTCTTTAGCAGCGTTGGCGCGCGACGGGCGAGGCACACCATCGCTCTCCGTGCAGAGCTCAGGAGACCCCTGGTCGTCGTCGCGCTGGGCTCGTCGTCGCCACCGCCTCCTCGAACCAGGACGTGTCCGGGGGCGCGGTGATCGTCGGTGCGGAGCGCACTGACGGGACCGAGCTCCTCGATGGAAACGTCGCCGAGATCCTCGTCTGCGGCGGCCTCTCGGACGCGGAGCGCGCGAGCGTGACGAAGTACCTGAGCCGCGCCACGCGATCGTCGCTCAGTAGGTCAGGCGCGTGCCGCGGAGCGGAAGCTCGGAGTCGAGCGGAGGCGCAGCCATGCGCCAACCGCTCGATCATCAGATCAGTTCGGGCAGCGCGCGATGTCGATCCGCTGCATGTGCACGTCGGTGTTCGGCTTGTCGGACCTGTTGCGCGGCACGGACGCGATGGCGACTGCCGTCTTCGTCTCGCACTTGCCGAACACGTTGTAGTCGGCCGCCGGTCCCCTGCCGACGACGATGTAGAACTGGCTGCCGTTCGGCTCCGTGCTCGCCGCCATGGCGAGCGTTCCGCGCGGCTCGTCGACGTGGTTCTCTTCGACGAGAGTGTAGCCCGGCCCGCCCGTTCCGGTCCCGCGCGGGTCGCCGCCCTGGATGACGAAGTTCGGGATCACGCGATGCCAGATGAGGCCATCGTAGAAGCGGCCGACCTTCCACTTGGTTCCGGTCTTGTACGGACGCGTTCCGCGTGCGAGGCCGACGAAGTTCGCTACCGTGATCGGTGCCGCGGTCTCGTCGAGCTCGCAGCGGATCGTTCCCTTGTCGGTCGTGATGAGCGCCGTCAGCACTCCCGTCGATGCGGGGTAGCCGGCGAGCGCCTGCGCGAGCGTGAACTTCTCTGCGCCACCGATCGGATCGGTCGCCGCCTTGGAATCGACCTCGATCTCCGGGGGGCCGGGATCCTGAGGACATCCCGGGAGCGGATTCGGAAGCGAGGGACCGGCGTCGGTGTCGCCGTCGACCTGCTCATCGTCGCCGTTCACCAAGGGCGCTCCCGTCGACGAGGAAGATGAGGAACACGCAAACATCAACGCGCCGCCGCCGACGATGGCGGCGATGTACCGGATGAACATGAGCATCGCTCGTTAGCAGTTCCGGATCGCGGTCCCCACATGCATTCGGTCACCTGCAGAAATTTGCTTGCGTGATGCGGGCACGAAGGTGCGTCGAGCTGCGAGAGCGTGTGATGACCGACTCGAGTGGTTGAAGCCCGACCGTTCCGAGCGAGCGCTGACGAACGCGGTTCAATCGGTCGCGACTCGCGGCTCGTTTCATTTGCTGTCAGCGGCGCTCGCAAGAGCGGGCCCGCATGCTGGGCGTGTGGAAGCCGTCATCGTCGGAGCTGGGGCCTCGGGAGTCCTCCACGCGCTTGCGCTGCGCGCTGCGGGCGTGCGGATCGCGGCGATCTACGACCCGGATGGCGAGCGTGCGCGCGCCCTCGCCGAGTTGTGTGAGGCGCGTGTCGTCGACTCGCTCGCTTCTGCGGCCTCCGTGGACGCGGTCATCGCGGCGGTCTGCAGCCCGCCGAGCGCGCACGTCGCGCAGGCCGAGGTGCTCTCCGCGTCTGCCTCCGATCGAGTCGTGCTCGTGGAGAAGCCCGTGGCGACGACGCGCGCCGAGCTCGACCGGCTCTGCGCCCTGCCGACCTGCGTTCCGGTCCTCCAGTGGCGCGCGGGGAGGGCACTCCGGGCGCTCCGTCGTGCCGTGGTGCACGGTGAGCTCGGTCCTGCGCCCGTCGTCTCGTGCGACCTCGCGTGGTCGCGGGACGATGACTACTTCGCGGCTCGCCGCGGGTGGGGCTGCGGCGCGCTTCTCTCGATCGGGATTCATGCCGTCGACGCGATCGCCTGGGCGCTCGGGCGCGCGATCGAGGGCGCGGCTGGGCTGACGTCGACGCGCCGCGGCGTCGATCACGAAGGGCCGTCAGCGATCGAGGGAGATACCTCCGCCGTCGGTGTCCTTCGGCTCTCGGACGGAGCGATGGCTTCGCTCCGGATCTCACTCGACGGCGCCGCCGACACGACCCGCATCACGATGTGCGGCGGCGGGACGAGCGTGTCGCTCGAAGGTGGTGAGGCCGATCCCACCTCGGGACGGCTCCGCTGGCAGGCGAAGAGCGCGCGTGTGCTCGAGCGTCTCGTCGCGCTCGAGCGCGACACACCGGGGGCCCTCGGTTCGCCGTTGCTCGTCCCCTATCTCGGCGCTGCGATCGCGGCCGTGCGCGACGGCGAGGCGCCCGGCGAGACCCAGCGCCTCCCGTCGATCGCCGACACGTTCGGCGCCCATGCAGCGGTGATCGCCATCGCCGCGCCGCTCGCCGGCGTGCTCGGGGCCCAAAGTGCTTCGCGAGCCCGGGACGACGCCGGGATGCAGGCGCGGTGAGCGGGCTCGTGCTCGATCAGGGCTGGACGCCGATGGAGCCGACGATGCCGCTGACGCCGTCGAACGTCACCTTCTTCCCGAGATCGGTGATGGTGCCGTCGTCCGCGAATGCGAGCTGCCGGATCATCTGGAGCTCCGCCACGAGGACGCGTCCTTTCAGCGCGCCGCGATCGATCACCGACGCGAGGGTGGGCAGCTCGGTCTTGCCGCTCGTGTACGTGATCTCGCCTCCGACCGTGAACGGCTTCGTGGCGTTGGCCGGATCGTAGGTGACGGCGACGAGGGCGTCCTCGCCGTCGGACTGGAGCAGCAGCGCTGCGTTGCCGAAGGGCGACATCACCACCGCGGCGGGGGCCGGGACCTCGATCGTCGCCGTCGCCTTCATCGTGTCGAGCGCGACGGCGGCCATGCGGTTGCCCTTCACGATGCCGTTGTCGGTCACGAGCGCCCACTTGCCGTCAGGCGTCACCGCCACCGAGGACGCGATCGCGTCGCCGTCGCCGAAGACCGCGCCGCCCGCGAGTCGCGCCGGCCTGGCCGGGGCGAGATCGAGCAGGTGCGCATAGTCCGTTGCCGCCGAATCGAATGCCGCGCCTGCGACGAGGACGGCGCGGTCGGGGTTGGTCGGGAGGAGCGTCATCGCGTGCGCCCGCCCGCCGGGCACGGCGAGGCCGACGTACGTGAGGGTGCCGTCGCAGCCGATCGCGACCTCGTGGACGCCGCCCCCGTTGTCTGCCGTGTTCGGATCGACCACGAACGCGCGAGCGCCGTCGCGCGAGACGACGACGTGGTCCGCGTAGAAGTCTCCCTTGAACGCGGCGTGGACGACGCGCACCTTGCCGGCGGTGTCGAACGTGAACACGCCGATCGACCCGTCGTCTTGCGCGACGAGGCCGACCTCGCCGTCGGGCGTGAAGGCGATCTCGGTGAGCCCTCGATCCATCTCGAAGGTCTCGTTCGTGGGCGTGAGCTCACCGGTGGTCGACAGCTCGAGCACCTTGTAGATCTTCGTCTTCGCCCCACCCTCGCCGAATGGATGCGAGACGACGACCTTGCGCGTCCGATCGGCCGGCTTGGCGACGCGCGGACACGCCGATGCCGGGGGATCGCCCCCGTCTTCCGTCGGAGAGGTCTTCGAATCCGGCTTCGCCGACGCATCCGGGGCGGTCGCGCCGCTCGGCGGGTCATCCGCGCTGGAGCAGGCGGCCGTGACGACCGGAGCAGTGGCGGCGAGCGCGATGAGGGCGACGAGCGAAGCGGAGCGCATGAGCTTGTTCTCGCCGTGCGCGTTGCCCGCGTCAACCCGCTGGGGGGAGACGGGGCGGCGACGCTCGATGGGGGGGCTTCAGTTCAACTCCCGATCGGGCGCGGTCACGGGCTCCGGCTCGGATCAGAGGATCCATTTTCTCGCTGCCTGCGACTTCACGGGAACGAGATGCTGCCGTTCCATTGCGTGGCGCTGGGCCAGCTCGGTGACGGTGGCGGTGGCGCCGGCGGCAGCCGCGCGGGGCCGACGCCGCAGATCGAGGGCGTGAGCGGGTGGCCGCTCTCCTGCGCGAGCAGGCAGCGATCAGAAGGCGTCGGAGTCCACGTCGCGACCCGGCCGCCGACGGAGATCGAGGCACCGAAGTCGACGACCCAACCCGCCGCTGCCGTGCCTCCGGGCAGGCGTCCCCAAGGATCGACCGGGAGCGACTGGTTGCCGGTCTGCACGAGGATGCCGGGAGGACACGTGCCCGTGCGCTCCGGGACGCCTTGAACGATGTCCTGCCTGACGTCCTCGCGCGACGGGGCGAAAATCGCGTACCCCGCCGCGAAGAGCGCGTCGGCCTGGAGAATGGCGGCGCCGGTCCAAGACGCGGCATCCCCCGTCTCGACGGCATGACGGCCGGGGAACATGATCATGATCGCCGTCTCGGCGACGGCCATGAACCCGACAACGGTGCGCTGCGCGCCGTCGAACGTCGCCTGCTTCGTCCGCGCCATTCGCGGCACGACCGTCTCCGTATCGCAAACGACCCGCAGCGGGGCGCTCGCCAACGTGTAGCGGGCGCTCGTTTGCGGCGGCGCGAGAGGCACGTAGCCGATTGAAGTCTCGTTGTGCGCCCGGAGGAAGGGAATGTCTGCCGGATAGGATGCGAGGATCGAGACCCCGCAACCCGCGTTCGAGAGCGCCAGGAGGATCGAGCGAATGCGCGCACGGAACATGCCGAGCCCCCCGAGGGAGCGCCTTCATTGTACCTGCGGACGGGCTCGACGCACCTACGGAAGAGCTCGACGATCGGATACGGATCGTCGGACGCGATGGCGAGCCGAGGCTCGCTTCAGCACCCGCAGAGGCGATGGCTCGGGAGGTGCCCGTCCTCGATGGCCCGCGCTTGGCGCCAATTGCGCCAACGTCGGGCTCGGTTCACGTCCGAGGCGGCGTCGTCGCCGCCCCGGCCATCCCGTCTGTTCCCTGTTCAGATTCCGTCTCTGCTCGTCCGAACCGTATTGGCCCGAGGCCGGCACCGACTCTCAGGCCGTGCCGCCTCCGGACGTGACCGAGGCGCGCCCCTTCCGGTGCGAGACCTCAGCTTGCGCCGCGGCGAGGCGGGCGATCGTGACGCGGAAGGGAGAGCACGACACGTAATCGAGCTTGGCGTCGCGGAAGAAGCGGATGCTCTCCGGATCGCCGCCGTGCTCGCCGCAGATCCCGAGCTTGATCGTGCTCTTCGTCTGGCGACCGCGCTCGACCGCGAGGCGCACCAGCGCGCCGACGCCGTCGACGTCGATCGACACGAAGGGATCCTTCGGGAGGATGCCGCTCTCGACGTACGCCGGGAGGAACTTGCCGGCGTCGTCGCGGGAGAGGCCCAGCGTGCACTGGGTGAGGTCGTTCGTGCCGAACGAGAAGAAGTCGACGTTCTGCGCGATCTCACCAGCGCGGAGCGCTGCACGCGGAAGCTCGATCATGGTGCCGAACGTGAACGGCACCTTGGGGCGCGTCGCGAAGACCTCGTTCGCGACGTCGTCGACGATCTGTCGCATCCGGGCGAGCTCCTCGCGCGTCATCGCGAGCGGGATCATGATCTCGGGCTGCACCGCCGCTCCCTCGGCGTCGACGTCGGCAGCGGCCCGGAGGATCGCGCGGACCTGCATCGCGTAGATCTCCGGGTACGTGATCGCGAGGCGACAGCCGCGGTGGCCGAGCATCGGGTTGAACTCGTGGAGGTCCTTGATCCGCTGCTCGAGCCGGGCAACGGAGACGCCGAGGAGCCCGGCGAGCTCTTCGATCTGCTTCCTCTCGGTCGGAAGGAACTCGTGAAGCGGCGGATCGAGGAGGCGGATCGTGACCGGGAGACCGCGCATCTCGCGGAAGATCTCGACGAAGTCCCGCTCCTGGTGCGGCAGGAGCTTCGCGAGCGCGGCCTCGCGGCCCTTTACGTCCTCCGCGAGGATCATCTCGCGGACGGCGCGGATGCGCTCCTCGTCGAAGAACATGTGCTCGGTGCGGCAGAGCCCGATGCCCTCGGCGCCGAAGCTTCGCGCGGTGCGGGCGTCGAGCGGGGTGTCGGCGTTCGCGCGCACCTTCATCGTGCGGACGTTGTCGGCCCAGCTCATCAGCTCGCCGAACTCGCCGGTGAGCGCGGCGCTCACCGTGGGGATCGCGCCCTGGTAGACGTGGCCGGCGCCGCCGTCGATCGTGATGACGTCGCCCTTCTTGACCGTGACCGTCTCGGTCGGCCGGCCGGCGTCGTCGTATTGGGTGATCGTCACCATCTGCTCGGCGTAGCTCACGGCGAGCGCGGAGCAGCCGGCGACGCAGGGCTTGCCCATCCCACGCGCGACGACCGCAGCGTGGCTCGTCATGCCTCCACGTGCCGTGAGGATGCCGCGCGCGGCCTTCATGCCGTGGATGTCCTCCGGTGAGGTCTCGACGCGCACGAGGATGACGGCCTCGCCCTGGCCGGCTCGGCGCTCCGCCTCGTCGGCGCTGAAGACGACCTTGCCCTGGGCCGCGCCCGGGCTTGCAGCGAGGCCGCGCGCGAGGAGCTTCTTCGGCGCGCTCGGGTCGAGGGTCGGGTGGAGGAGCTGATCGAGAGACGCGGGGTCGACACGGCAGACGGCCTCGTCGTGCGTGATCAGGCCTTCCTTCGCCATCTCGACGGCGGCGCGGACGGCGGCCGGGCTCGTGCGCTTCGCGGAGCGGCACTGGAGCATGTAGAGGTGGCCTTCCTGGATGGTGAACTCCAGGTCCTGCATGTCGCGGAAGTGCTTCTCGAGCCGCGCGCCGATCGACACGAGCGTCTTGAACGCCTCGGGCATGCGGCGCTCGAGCGACTCGTCGTCGTTCTTGCCGGTCACGCGGATCGGCATCGGCGTGCGGATCCCCGCGACGACGTCCTCACCCTGCGCGTTCGGGAGCCACTCGCCGTAGAGGACGCGCTCGCCGGTCGATGGATCGCGCGTGAAGGCGACGCCGGTCGCGCTCGTCTCGCCGAGGTTGCCGAAGACCATCGCCTGAATGTTGCAGGCGGTCCCCCAGCTCTCGGGGATGTCGTGCATTTTGCGGTAGACGATCGCGCGCTGATTCATCCACGAGTTGAAGACCGCGCGGATCGCCCACCAGAGCTGCTCCTTCGGGTCGTCGGGGAAGTCCTTCTTCGTCTTGTCCTTGACGATCGCCTTGAACGTCCCGACGAGCTCCTCGAGCGCATCTGCCGGGATGTCGGCGTCGGTGACCTTCCGGCGAAGCTCCTCGCCGTTGAGGCGCGTCGCGTCGATGCCGCGGTCCTTCGCGATCCGCGCGCGGACCTCGTCGAGGGCGTGCTCGAAGTACTCGCGGGAGACGCCGAGCGCGACGTCGGCGTACATGGCGACGAAGCGGCGGTAGGCGTCGAAGACGAAGCGCTTGTTGCCGGTGCGCTCCACGAGGCCCTTGGCCGTGGCGTCGTTGAGGCCGAGGTTGAGGATCGTGTCCATCATGCCCGGCATCGACGCGCGCGCGCCGGAGCGGACGCTGACGAGCAGCGGGGCGTTCGGGTCGCCGAAGCGCATGCCGATGCGCTTCTCGAGCGCGACGAGCGCATCGTCGACCTCGGGCCCGAGCTCAGCCGGCATGGCGCCCGTCGCCGTGAAGCTGCGGCAGGCCTCCGTCGAGATCGTGAAGCCGGGAGGAACCGGGAGTCCGAGCGAGGTCATCTCGGCCAGCCCGGCGCCTTTTCCGCCGAGCAAGTCGCGACGTGTGGGATCCCCCTCGGCCTTGCCGTCACCGAACGAAAACACGAGCTTCATGGCTCGTGACTCTACACAAGATGAGGGCCGCTGAAAGGGCGTTGCTCGGGCTGTTTGCAGCTCCTCAGACGAGGCGCGAGAAGTCGCCGATGCGCAGCATGCACTTCGCGCCGTGCGAGAGGAGCTCGAGGCGCTTCGGGGTGCGCGCGTCGTTCGGATCGTTGACGAGCGTGCGGTTGAATACGTCATCGAGCCGCGCCGCGAGGTCCTCGGCTCCGGCGAGAGCAGCCGTCACGGCATCCTCGGTTTCGAGCGCCTTCGTCGAGGCGTCGACCTTCACGATGACGTCGACGATCGCGTGGTCGTCCGCCTTCTCGAAGATGTCCTTGCCGTGGAGCACCGGCTTCGCTTCCTTGGAGATACCGCTGAGCCGCTTTGCGACCGTGCGCGCCTTCTCGAGCCACGCGCGGCCCTCGGTGAGCGCAGTGTGGAGCGCCTTCGCGCGCGCGAGCACATGGGCGGGGCGATCGAGATCGCCGCCCGCACACGCGGCATCCGCAGCCGCGTTCGAGGTCTGCGTCGCGATGACGCCGCGGAGGCGCTCGTGGGTGAAGTCGCGGAGCTTCTTGACCGTCTCCTCCAGCGAGAGGTCGAGCTTCTTCCCGGCCAGCCCCTCGTAAGCCCAAGCGAAGAGATCGCTCAGCGCGAGTGCCGCGTACGCGGGGTTCCGCTTGGAGCTCTCGAGGAGCGTGCGCAGCGTGGCGATGCATGCGCGCCGGAGCGCGAACGGATCGGCGGCGCCGGTGGGGGAGAGGCCGACGGCGAAGCAGCCGACGAGCGAGTCGAGGCGATCGGCGAGCGCGACGCAGGCGGAGATGTCGTCCTCGGCGACGGGGCCTTCGGCGCCGATCGGGCGGTAGTGGTCACGAACGGCGTTCGCGACCTCGGCCGGCTCCTTCGCATGCAGGGCGTACTCACGCCCCATCTCGCCCTGCAGCTCGGGGAACTCGCCGACCATGAGCGAGACGAGGTCGAACTTGCAGATGTGCGCGGCGCGACGCACGAGCGCGATCTGGTCGTCCGTCAGACCGATCGCGGATGCGATCTTGGTCGCGAGCGCCTCCATGCGCGTGACCTTCTCGCGCACCGTGCCGAGGCGGTTGTGGAAGACGATGCCCTGGAGCTTCTCGACGCGGTCTTCGACCTTCGCGCGCCGATCCTCCTCGTAGAAGAACTTCCCGTCCGCGAGGCGCGAGCGCATGACGCGGTCGTTGCCCTTCGCGATGCGCGCCGGATCGAGGGCCGTGTTCACGACCGTGAGGTAGTGCGGCAAGAGCTCATCCGTGGCACCCGCCTTCGCCACGCAGAAGTACTTCTGGTGGCCGCGAGCGACGGCGCGGATCACGGACGCGGGGAGGCCGAGGTACTCCTTCTCGAAGGAGCCCGTGACGACGTGGGGATCCTCGACGAGGGACGCGTTCTCGTCGACGAGGTACGGATCGGGATCGTGGACGCCCCCGACCGCCTTCGCCGCGTCGGCGACGCGCTCCATCATCGTCTTCTCTCGCTCATCGCGGTCGACGAGCACGTTCGCGGCGCGCATCGCCTCGACGTAGGCCGACGCCTCCGCGATCTCGAGCTTGCCGGGCGAGAGGAACCGGTGCCCATGCGACGTCCGGCCTGATCGAACCCCGGCGAACGTGACGTCGACGGTGTCCGCCCCGGAGAGCGCCACGAGCCACTGCACCGGACGGCCGAAGGTGGCGTCGCCCGCGCCCCACCGCATCGACTTGCGGAACGGGATCTCCGCGCAGATCTCGGCGAGCGCCTTGCCGAGGAGCTCGCGTGCGTCGCGACCGCGCTCCTGACGCCGGCCGGAGAGGTAGCGTCCGGCCTTCTGCTTGCCGGAGGCGGCCCGCTCGACCACCGAGAGCTCGTCCAGCGAGATCCCGAGCTTCGTCGCGAAGGCTTCCGCTGCCTTCGTGGGCTTGCCGTCCTTGTACGACGCCGACTCGGGCGGTCCGATGACCTCCTCGTCGAGGTCGGGCTGCTTTTCGGCAACGTCGTCGACGAGGAGCGCCAGACGGCGCGGAGTACCGAGCGCGCGGACGTTGCCGTGCGTCAGTCTGAGCGCCTCCAGCTTCGTGCGGGCGAGGCCCGGAAGCGCCGCGAGCGCGGCGTCGACAAAAGAGGAGGGGAGCTCCTCGGTTCCGATCTCGAGCAGGAGGGCGTTTCCCATCGTGGCCGCGCGACGCTAGCAGAAACCGGGCCCGTTGTTCACGCTCCTCCTCTTGTGCCGGATGGCCTCGAACAGCGATAGCCTCAGCTCTGGCTGCTCGCTCGCATGAGCGCACACGGCTTCGACGTCGAGGCCAGGAAGGCCGCGGGGTAGGGGATGCGTCTCGAAGGTCGCGCTGGTCGAATGCTCCTCGTCGTGGCCCTGGCGGCTCCAGCGTCAACGCTTGGGCTTGCCTGCCGCGACAACATGTTCACGGGGAGCCTCACGCCCGTCCCGCCGGTGCACCGGCTGCCACCGGACGTGGCAGGCGCGGTGATCCTGCTCGACACCGATCCGGTCATCGAGACGAAGGACCCGAGCCATGTCGTTCGCGCGAACGAGCAGGGCGTACCTCGAGGCTATCGCGAGGCGATGGCGAAGGCGCTCGAGCTCGGCGGCTTCAAGGTCACCGCGAAGGCGAGCGACCGTCACGATCTCGTCGCCCGGCTCGCGATTGCCGTGAGCGAGGACGGCGACGACGTCCGGCAGGTCTATCGCTGCGGGCTCGTCGCGCCCGGTACAGGATCGATGCTCGTCGCCCAGATCGACTGGTCCTGGCCGAAGGGCACTTACGTCGAGACGCTTTCGGTCTTCGACTTCGCGACCCACAACGTGGCGACGGAGGTCGTGACGTCGCCTCGGGTCCTCGATCATCTGCGTAGCGCGCGTAGCAGCGTGACTCGGATGTCGGACGGATCCGACGCACGAGACCACTGAGCGCGTCTCGATAGCGTATCGATATCGTCGAAAGGCCCGAAATCACGGGTGTCGCGTTGCGTGTCGATGACAGTGGAGCTAGGAACCCCGCGCTCAGATGAGTCATCCGCTCACGATTCGCCGCACGCTTGCTTGCGTCCTCTTTGGTTCAATCACCGCCTTCGCCCTGCAGGCAGGTTGCGGCGATACGACCGGGGCCACCTATACGTTCCCCGAAGAGGAGTTCGACGGCTCCACCGGGCCGACCCCGCCCGGGTTCGAGAACGGCGATGGATCGAGCGGCAACATCGGCAATCCCGACGCGACGGGCATCCTCGACGTCACGCCCGCCACCGCGACGATCAACGTCACGATCGTGAACGGCGTCGTCACCGCCCCGAAGCAGACGTTCACCGCGTCGTACAACGGCCAGCCGGTGACCGGCGTCACCTGGCTCTTCGACCGCGGTGAGCTCGGCGACATCAGCAAGGCCGGCGTGTTCACCGCGAGCGGTACGAACGTCGGCGAGGGCGTCGTCACGGCCCGCTACGGCGCGCGTGAGGGCACGGCGACGGTCAAGATCGTCGTCAACTCCACGCAGAACGGCGCGCCCACCGGCGCCGACGCGGGTGGCGGCTCGGGCGGCATCGGCGGCGTCGGCGGTGAGCCGCTCGGCGCGGACGTCGCGGCGAACATCGTGACGAGGCTGAAGACGCAGTCGAACCCGCCGGCCAGCGCCGCGGAGCTCGGCTTCCTCTACCCGTACGACAAGACCGTCTGGCCGCGTGGGCTCCTCCCGCCGCTCCTCATGTGGCAGTCGACGCGCGAGGCGTCCGCCGTCTACGTGAAGCTCTCGCAGGGCAACTACACCTTCGAGGGGACGTACTCGCTCGCGCAGTTCCCCGCGGGCAGCGACGCTCGCAGGCGCGTGCGCCTCGAGGAGTCGGCGTGGAAGACGGCGACGCAGGGCAACACCGGCGACGACCTGAAGCTCGAGGTGAAGATCTATTCGTCGGCGGACGACAAGGTCTACGGCCCGATCTCGCGCACGTGGAAGGTCGCCCCGGGCGTGCTGAAGGGCACGGTCTATTACAACTCCTACGACTCGTCCCTCACCGCGGGCGGTGGCGCCGAGATGGGCGGCGTCATCAAGATCCGCCCGCGGTCGCCCGATCCCGAGCTCGCGCTCCCGAACATGGCGGGCAAGTGCCACGTCTGCCACAGCGTCTCGGCCGACGGCTCGACGCTGTGGGTGCAGGACGCGACCGGTCCGGTGGGCACGGAGACCGAATACGCGAACGGCGCGTCGTGGAACCTGAAGAACGCCAGCAAGGTCGCCGACTACAAGGCCGTCGGCGCCGGCGGGAACATCGCCAACGACCACAAGTTCACGTGGTCGGCGCCCTATCCCGACGGCTCGTTCGCGCTCGCAAGCGCCTACTACGCACGCGAGGCGTACACGCGCGGCGACTCGAAGCTCTTCAAGCGCTCGGACGGTAACGAGCTCGCGACCTCCGGCTTCACGAACACCGTGAAGAGCGCGGTGACGCCGGCATTCGCTCCGGACGGCCGGAAGGTCGTGTTCAACTTCTGGGAGGGCCCCGGTGGCGGCGGCGTCACGGCCGGCGCGGGTCGCTCGCTCGCGGTGATGGACTTCAGCTGCGGCGCGGCCGCGGGCTCGATCACCTGCGCGCCGAACGCGACGAACCAGTTCTCGAACCTCCGCGAGATCTACCGGGACAACGCGCGCTGGCCGGCGTGGCCGACCTTCCTCCCCGACAACTCCGCGGTCGTGTTCCACAACACGAAGCACGGCGGCGAGTGCGCCCCGGCTGCGCCGAACAACACGAAGGACGGCTCGAACGAGTACATCCCGTACAAGCCGAGCACGAGGAACTGCCAGCTCACGACCTGGTACGGCGCGACGTCCGAGCTCTGGGTCGCCTCCGCGGGCGCGACGAAGAGCGCGCGCCGGCTCGACGCGGCGAACGGCAACGGTCTCGACCTGCCGACGAACGCCGACCACCCGAACGACACGCTCTTCAACTACCAGCCGACGGTGAACCCCGTCGCGTCCGGCGGTTACTTCTGGGTCGTCTTCACCTCGCGCCGCATCTACGGCAACCTCCTCACGGGCAAGCCGTGGGGCGACAACAACGGCGACGGCGGCGGTCCGCAGAAGAAGCTCTGGGTCGCGGCGATCGACATCAACAACCCCAACGCGGGCGCCGACCCGAGCCACCCGGCCTTCTACCTCCCGGGCCAGGAGCTCGACGCGGGCAACTCGCGCGGCTTCTGGGTCGTGGATCCGTGCAAGGCCAACGGGAACAGCTGCGAGACCGGCGACGAGTGCTGCAACGGCTTCTGCCGCAAGGACGACAAGAGCGGCGGGCTCGTCTGCATGGACAAGCCGCCGGGCGCCCAGTGCGTGCAGGAGTTCGAGAAGTGCACCGTGGACGCGGACTGCTGCGATCCCAAGTACGAGTGCATCGCGAACAAGTGCACGCGTCCTGATCCGAACGTGAAGTGATCACGTCGTCGTCGCGCGTCGCGTCTTCCGGCGCGACGCGGCGACGGTCCGATCCTCACCGGATCGGATCGCGGATGACGGGGCCGATCCTCACGGGATCGGACCGCGCATGAACATCGTTTCGAGCCTCAGCGTCGCGCCGGCGCGGAGGAGAGCCTCGGCGAGGTCGGGCTGATCTTCGACCATGACGACGACGGACGCGTGCTCCGGCAGCGCGAACGGTCGGAGGGCGCGGAGGAGCGACAGCGCGTGCGCGAGGTCGGGCGTCCGGAATGGGCGGATACTGGGGAACCCGACGTCGAATACCCCGAGCGCCGTCCGCCCCGGCTCGGTCGTGATCGCTCGGAGCACGCACCCCCGCGCCCGCCTGCCTGCGAGGTTGCCGCGCTGCACCCCGCACTCCGCTTCGAGGACCGCATCCTCGTCGGGCGCGATCTCGCGCGCGTGGGCCGCGAGCGGTGCCGCGCTCTCGGGCTGGCGATCCACGATCGCCCATTCCATCCGCAGGCTGTGGTTCGTGTGCGAGCGCGTGAGGCCGAAGCTCTCGTAGAGGCGGATCGCGGGTGCGTTGTCCGGGCGGACGTTGAGGGTCATCTGAGTGCATCCCGCGTCACGCGCCCGGCGGACGACCTCGGCCATCAGCGCGCGGCCGACACCGTCGCCTCGCGCCTCCGGAGCCGTGACGATGTGCGAGAGGTGCACGACCTCGTTCAGCGGATTGAAGAACGCGTAGCCCTGCGCTTGCCCATCGCGTTCGGCGATCAGCGTCGTCGGCATCATCAAGGCGATGAACCGCTCGAGCGGATAAATCGGATCGTCGACGCCGAGCTCGAGGCAGAGCTTCGCGTAGGTGCCGTGATCGGTCGGGGTGGCGCTTCGGATTGTGCTCGCGCTCATCGGCGACGAATGTCGCGCGAGGCTTTCGGGAGGGCAACACGAAGGAAGACCCGGAAGAGACGTGGCCGCGTCGGGGCCCTGAGAGGCTTCCTATCAGCCAGATCCGCGAGATTTGCCGATAAATCTCGGCCAGAGCCGGGCGGATACGCGCTTGTCGGGCGCGTTTTGGCCATGGTATTCCTTCGGCCCCATGAAGCCCTGGCGTTTCGGACTGGCCCTCACTGTCCTCGTCGTCGGTTGTTCCAACGGCTCCGACGAGCCGTACAAGCCGGCCCCGGCGTGGTCCGGCAGCAAGCCGAACCTGCCGGCCCCGCCGACGCTCAGCTCGGCGCCGATCAAGGTTGGCGACGCGTACACCATCCACGGTGCTTCGCATCACCTTCGCAGCCGCATCCACGAGACGGACGTGACGAAGGCGCCGATCACGATCACCGGCTACATCGTCGAGGAGAACATCACCGACGCGCCGGGCTGCGCGCTTCACAAGACGGGCAAGGCCGATCCGGAGAACTGCCCCGGTGCAGGGCAGCCGCCGCTCGAGATCCCCTCGTTCTGGATCGCGGACGAGAAGGGCGCCGGCAAGGACAAGCCGCGCATCCGCGTCCTCGGCTGGGCGAAGAACTACGCCACGGTCTACGAGGCGTTCGAGAAGTACAAGAACCTGAAAGAGATCAAGAACCCGGAGAAGGATCTCGTGAAGGACGAGATCTGGAGCGTCGACGTTCCGTACCCGCTCCCCGCGGTCGGCGCGAAGGTGAAGATCACCGGCAAGTACGGCTTCGTCTTCTCGAAGTCGTCGACGGGCCTCGTCTCCGATCCGGTCAACGGCGTCATGACGTACGAGAAGCTCGAGTACGTCGAGCCGGCGACCGACACGATCAAGTTCAAGAACAAGCCCGGCAGCAAGTGAGCTCCCCGAACGCCGATCGTCGCGCTCACTCGAGCCGCTAACTTAGGACGATCGGCGTCGGCCTCAGCGCGCTCCTCAGCCAAGCAGCGCCTTCACCTCTCGCGCCGCCGCCGACTGCGCGGCGGGCGCGAGGACGTGCAAGATCGCGCGGCGTTCGGCTTCGTTGAAGCCTCCGCCGGTCTGCGCGATCCAGTGGCTCGCGACGAGCGCGCCCGCGCCGATCGCGAAGGCCGCGTCGTTCTGCTCGGGGCCGATCGCGAGCGGCTCGGGCTCGTCCTTCCCGACGAGCCGTGCGCTCGCGGCCATCAGCGCCCGATCGCGCAGGAGGTCGACGGCGACGAACAGCGCGCGGACTGCCTTCGCGGCGAAGAGCTGCTTCGTTGCACGGCCGAGCGCGGTGTCGACGGCTCGCTGCGAGAGGAGCCCGAGGGCGCGGCCCACCATCGTGCGTCCGCCCTGCGTGGCGGCGAGCGCGAGGCTCTCGCGCGTCCAGAGGAACACGGGCGCCGATCGCGTCACCGTCGCGAGATCGGTGAGCGGTGTCTTCTCGAGGAACGCCGCGGTGACCATGGTGAACCGCTGCACGTCGACCGCCGAGCCGCTGCTCGGGAGGTCCATCAGCGGCCGCGGGGTGCGCGTCTCGCTCACGCGCCTGAGCTCGGGCCATGCCGTGAGACGCCTCGGCGGCTCGGTGCCGAGGAAGCGCTCGGAGCCCGTCCACCACTGGAGGTCGATGTCCGTCCGTGCGAGCTCGAACATCCGCGAGAACCAGGTGTGGCGCGAGAGCGCGTCGCCGACGCTCGCCGGAGGCGGGATTCGCTCGAGCGTCTTCTCGATCACGTCGAGGATGCGCTTCGGTCCGCTACGGCGGAAGAGGGCGTCGAAGCCGGGATGCGTCGACTGCACCAGGTCGTGGAGGCAGGCGGCGAGGGCCCACTCGTTGCCGCTCGGCGCTTGGTCGAGCGTGTCGATCGGCGCGAGCTTTCGCGCGACGCGCACGCGCGTGAGCTCCGAGCGCGACAGCAGATCGACATCGCTGGGCTGGCGATGGTTTCCGATCGAGAGCGCGCCCTTTCCACCGAACAGCTTTCCGGGGAGCATCGTCCCTCCGACCACGAGTGGTCCGAGGAACGTCGAGAAGAGCCGCTCGCAGAGGGTTTGCGGATCGTCCTTGGCCATCGGTCGTCAGCGCGGCGGTTGAGTCCCTGGAGGTAGCTGCGGGACGCCCGGCTGCGGTTCTTCGGGTTGCGCCGGCGGCTGGACCTGACTGAGCGCGAACACGCCGAGAGGCTCGAGCTTGAGATCCACCGGCGCCTCCTCGAGCGCACGATGGATCTCCTCGGCGACGAGCGGCTCCCATGCCTGCGCCTCGAGCAGCGCCGTCTCGAGAGGAGAGAACGCGCTCTCCTCCACCGCGATCGCGTGCGCGGCGGTATTGATGAAGAGGACCTGCGACGCCGACGCTCCGAGCGCCCGATAGAGGACCTCGGGCGCGACGGCGGGCGTCACGTCGTAGCCCGCGGGGATGTAGAGGTTCGGATGGATCTCGACGAAGAACGTCCCGAGCGGGATCGCCTCGATGCCCTGGTTCGAGCGCAGGAAGGCGCCTCGCTCCGTCAGCGCCACCTGCGTTCGGAGGATCGTCTGGTGCGGGAGCGCGTAGGCGATGCGCCGTAGCAGCGAGAGCTGCTGCGGGGGGATCCACGTTGCGGTGACGTTGCGCCACGGGGCCGGGGAGGGGACCACGCGCAGCGGGACGCGCACCGGCTCCGGGAGCCTCGTCGCGCTCGCCTTCAGCACGTCGGCCCCGCCCTCACTGCGCAGCTCGACGCGAGCGAAGGCCCGGAGGTCGCCCATCTGCGGCATCTTCTCGAGCGTCCACGGCTCGTCGCCACGGCCGCGAATGAGAACGAGGCCGTTCGGATCGAAGACGGGACAAGCGCGGAGCGCGACGGGATGGCGATAGCCCATCTCGACCGCGACGCCGGGACCTGCGGGCAAGAACGTGGTGAGCCCCGGCGTCCGCGCCATCAGCGGGCGCATGCGCTTCGGCAGGTCCGGGATGCGCATCACGTAGCGGCGCACCGGTCCTTCATCGAACGCGCTCTCCGGCGGCCATTCACCGACCGCCACTTCTCCCTCCACGCGCGAGCGGACGAAGTAGTGGATCAACGCCGGGCCGAGGCCCTGCTCCGCGACGATGAATCGTGGGCCGCCGTCCTCGACCGTCGACGGATCGACGTGCGGCATGAGGCGAAGGAGGAGCGACCTGAGCCCGACCTCCTTCTCCGTGGCGTAAACCTGGGTGAAGCGATCGTGGTAGAGGACGAGCGGCGCATCCGTCGAGATGAGCTGCGTCGCGTCGTAGCCGAAGGGCGCCGCCGCGTCCCGGTACTGGACGAAGTGGCGACTGGTCCCGGTGAACGTGAAGCCACCGACGAGGCGCGCGGTCTCCGCGACGCGATCCATGCGATCGCTCGACTCCGCCGCGAACGAGAGCGTGATCTCCTTCGTCCCGAGCTTGCTCTGGACGATCTCGATCACGAGGCTCGGCATCAGATCCTCGAGCGAGTGCTCGCGCGTGTACACGCTGAGCCACGCCACGAGACGGTCGAGCGAGGGAAGGAGCACCAGGCCCTTCGCCCCGAGCGCCACCCCCTTGCCCTCGAGGCCGAGGCCCGGGGTCCGGAGGCGGGTCTGGTGGAGCGCGATGCGTTCGAGCATACGGGCGTCCCAGCATACACCGCCCTAGGCCGTCGCCGGGCTGGTGCGCCAGTGCACCGGTAGAAGAAGATGCCAGGGGTGGATCGGCCAGGGCTCGAAATCGGTGCGCACGCCGAGCCGGTGCCCCCGCCATCCCAGCGGCGCTCGCCGACCGAACCGCGAAATTGCAGTCGAATTCGGGCATCGGCCCGCAACGTCCCGAGCACTCGCCGCCGTGGTCCTTCGGCCGGCGTCCGATTTCGCGGATCGCGTCAGTGGCACCATGTGTGCACGAGTGGGCGCCAGCTTTCCGGCTCGGAGGACTTCGATGATCCCGTTCGCTCGTTGGTTCGCGCTTGCTGCTCTTCCCCTCGCGATGACGACGCTCGTTGGTTGCGCGGCGCAGGAGGAGGATGACGAAGACGTGAGCGAGGAGGGAGACGTCACCGAAGAGCAGCTGCGCAAAGGCGCCGCCGAGCAGTGGGTCTACAACGGGACGATGCCGCATCTCGAGAAGCCGGCGATCACCGTCTCGCTGACGGCGCACACGGCGCGCGTCACGGGCTACGTCCCCGAGGGCTGGAACCAGCCGTTGCCGTATTACGCCGACACGCTCGTCGAGAACGGACGCACGAAGGTCGCCATCGTCTATCCGATCGCGACGGGCGCGAGCGTCAACTCTCAGGGCACGAGCTACTCGATCAGCCGCGTGTCTCCGTGGGTCCCGACGAACTCGGCGGCGGCGTGGGGCGGCTTCCCGTTCATCCCGTACAACCGCGGGATCGCGTTCCACGGTCCGATCACCGCCTCCGACGGCGAGTGGAAGCTGGTCCGCGGCCCGGTCTCGCACGGCTGCAACCGCATGCAGGGCGAGCACGTCACCGAGCTCGCGCACCTCATCGGCGTCGACATGACGACGACGGTTCACCGCGGCGACGCCGCGACCGGCTTCGACGTTCCCGTGACCGTCATCCGCAAGCCGGACGAGTGGAAGGGCCAGCAGGTCGACGTGAACTACCCGGCTCAGCGCGGCGTCGCGCGGCCAACCGGCCCGAACGTGAAGATGTTCCCCTCGTGGACCGCCGACAAGCTCGCCGCCTTCGTGTGCCCGCTCAACAAGGGGGAGCTCAAGGGCGCGCGTACGATCCCGGCCAACTACTGCTCGCGTCGCTATCAGAACGCGTTCGACCCCGCCATCGGCCCGCGCTGATCGTCGGCTCGCACGCGCGTCGAGCAGACGTGAGGTGAGATCGCCGGGCGCGGCTCCTGCTGCGGCGGAGCGGTTCTTGTCGTCTGCATGGAGCGAAGGCATAGCCGCGTCATGCGCATGCTCTCTCGCCGCTCGGCCGTGCTCGCTTCGCTCGGAGTCGCTGCCTTCGCTCTTTCTTGTGGAGGCGAGGCCAAGCCGCCCGCGACGCCGGCGCATGCCTCGCACACGGCGGACTCGGCGAAGTCGTCCGGCAATCCGTCGGGGGTCGAGAAGTCGGCGCTCGATCCCTCCACGTCGCCGTGTGACGACTTCTACCAGTACGCATGCGGCGGCTGGATCAAGACGACGGAGATCCCGGGCGACGAGGCGTCGTGGTACCGGAGCTTCAGCGTCATCCACGAACGCAACGAGGAGATCCTCCGCCAGATCCTCGAGGGCTACGCGAAGGGCGAGAACGCGGGCGAACCCTACGCGAAGGCGCTCGGCGACTACTACGGCTCGTGCATGGACGAGGCTGCCATCGAGAAGGCGGGGATCCAGCCGCTCCACCCGTGGCTCGAGGCGATCGACGCCATCAAGGACACGGCCTCGCTGACGAAGCTCCTCGGGCGGATGCAGTACGAGCTCGGAACCGGGATCGTCTTCGAGCAGAGCGCGGCGCAGGACTTCGGTGACGCCACCCAGGTCGTCGGCATGATCTGGCAGGCGGGGCTCGGGATGCCCGAGCGCGAGTACTACCTCGAGAGCACGCCGAAGATGACGGAGCTCCGGAACAAGTACGAGGCGCACGTCGCCGCGATGATGGAGCTCGCCGGAGAGCCCGCGGCCAAGGCGAAGGCGAGCGCGAAGAAGGTCCTTCAGATCGAGACCGCGCTCGCCAAGGCGTGGATGTCGAAGGAGGACCGTCGGGAGCCGAAGAAGATCGACCACCGCGTGTCGAAGGCCGATCTCGGGAAGGTCGCGCCCGGCATCGGTTGGGATGCGTGGCTCGACGGCGCGCGCGCGAAGGACGTCGCCACCTTCAACGTCGCCCAGCCCGAGTACATGAAGACGCTCGGGGCGATGCTGAACGGCGCCGCTTCGACGTCGCCGAAGGTCTCGACCGCAGACTGGAAGACGTACCTCCGCTGGCACCTCTTCCGCGTCAGCGGCAACGAGCTCGGGCAGAAGTTCGTCGACGAGAAGTTCCGCTGGCGGCAGGCGCTCACCGGCGCCGAGAAGCTCCCCGCCCGCTGGAAGCGCTGCGTGCGGACGATCGATGCGTCGATGGGCGAGGCGCTCGGGCAGCCCTTCGTGAAGAAGACGCTAGGCAGCGAGGGCAAGCAGACGGTCGTCACGATGGTCCAGGCGATCGAACGTGCGATGCACGAGAACCTCGAGAAGCTCGCGTGGATGGACGAGCCGACGCGGAAGGCCGCGTTCGGCAAGCTCGGGAAGATCGCGAACAAGATCGCCTACCCGGACAAGTGGCGGAGCTACGACAAGCTCGAGATCTCGCGCGACCGCTACCTCCTCAACACGCAGCGGAGCGCGGCGTTCGAGCACGCCCGGCAGCTGGCGAAGATCGGCAAGCCGGTCGACCGCAGCGAGTGGCAGATGAGCCCGCCGACGGTCAACGCCTACTACGACGCACAGCTCAACGAGATGGTGTTCCCCGCGGGCATCCTGCAGCCGCCGTTCTACTCGAACGAGGCGCCCCGCTCGACCAACTACGGCGCGATCGGCATGGTCATGGGGCACGAGCTCACGCACGGCTTCGACGACGAGGGCCGCCAGTTCGATCTCGACGGCAACCTCGTGGACTGGTGGTCGAAGGGCGTGAACGAGGAGTTCGAGCGCCGAGCCGAGTGTGTGAAGAACCAGTACGACTCGTTCGTCGTGCTCGGGGACGTCCACGTGAACGGCAAGCTCACGCTCGGCGAAAACATCGCGGACCTCGGCGGCATCAAGCTCGCTTACAAGGCGTTCGCCGCCCAGAACGCGCCGGCCGCAGGCGGGAGCGTGAGGTCCGAGTTCACCCCCGAGCAGGAGCTCTTCATCGGCTTCGCGCAAGGCTGGTGCGGCAAGCTACGTGACGAAGCGCTCCGTCACCTCGTAGCGACGAACCCGCACTCGCCTCCGAGCTTCCGCGTGAACGGGCCGCTGTCGAACTTCCCCGAGTTCGCAAAGGCCTTCCGCTGCGAGCCCGACGCGAAGATGGTGAAGAAGGACCGCTGCGAGGTGTGGTGAGCGAGGCCCGCGGAGAGCGGACCTCCGGCTCTTCGACGTCGAGCTCGTGAACGACACACGGCCCGCCGGCGAGGAGGTTCGCCAACGGGCCGCGTCATGGCCACTCGGAACGGCGGCGCCGCGAGCTTCTACGCTCGCGGCGATCGTCGCTCAGGCGGCTTTTGCGGGGAGCGAGTCGTCCGAATCCATCTGCTCGTGCGCCGGTCGGAGCTCGATGATGCCGAGCCACGCAAAGATGCGGATGACCTGCCACGTCGGATCGATCTCGAACCAGCGCACGCCGAAGTTCGGGCGCATCGCGTGGCGGTGATGGTTGTTCTGGAACAGCTCGCCCCACGTGACGAAGTCGAAGACCAGCGTATTGCGCGAGACGTCGTCGCTGTCGAAGTTGCGGTAGCCGTAGCGGTGGCCGCACCAGTTGACGATCGCGCCGTGGATCGGGCCCATGATGAAGTGCGCCGGCAGGAGCAGCCACATCCACCAGTGCGTCGCGAACGCCACGTAGAAGAGCGTGTAGCCGGTGAGCCAGACGATCCGCGCGAGCCACGACTGGCTCAGACGATCGAGCGCCGGCCAGTCCGGGATCCCCTTCGCGAAGCGCGCCTCGGGCTCCTCGCGGCGGTACGCGAAGGCGTCGTAGCGCTTCTTCGTCGCCAACATCATCGTGAAGAGGTTCGAGTGGTTCTCGGGCGAGTGCGGATCCTTGGGCCCATCGCTGTACGCGTGGTGCATCCGGTGGAGGATCGCGTAGCCGCGCGAGCTCAGGAAGCTCGACCCCTGCGTGAGATAGGTGCAGATGTGGAAGAACCGTTCCCAGCCCTTCGACATCGTGAACTGCTTGTGAGCGCCGTAGCGGTGGAGGAAGAAGGTCTGGAAGAAGACCGACGAAACCCAGTGCCCGACGAAGAAGATCGCGATCGCCATCGTTCGGGGGGGACTCTACGGTCGGCGGCTCGGCGCGCGAGCCATCGTTCGGTCAGGTTTGGGCCTTTGCGTCACGAAACAGTCATGGTCGATGCGCGACGGTCGCGCTCGATGTGCTCTAGCTAGAGCCAGGTTCGAGCAGAGCCGCTCTCTACGTGACAGAATGCCCGCCGGCATGGCGGTCTCGCGTCACTCCGTTTTCCTTCGCAGGCTCGCCTGGCTCGGCGCCGCGCGCGGACCGTTCTGGGTCCTCCGTTACACCCCGCCGCTCGTCGGTTGGACCGCCGCCGTCCTCTCGAAGGACGCGCGCCGTCGGGTCGTCGAGAACCTCCACCGCGTTCGGGGGTCGGCGCCGGCATGGCGCGACACGATCGAAACGATGCAGACGTTCGCGAGCTTCGCCGGCGCCCTAGGCGAGTCGCTGGCGACGGGCTCGAAGAACGACCGGCCGCTCGAGCCGAGCATCGAGGGGGAGGAGCACCTGCGCGCGGTGCTCGGCGGCGGGTTCATCATCGGCACCATCCACTCCGGCGGATGGGACGTCCTCGGAGCACTGCTCACGGGCGAGCTCGAGCTCGACATGGTCGTCGTGATGGCGCACGAGGCCGACCCCGACGCGCAGCGTCTTCAAGACGACGTGCGCGGCAAGATCCGTGTGCGTGTCGTCCATGTCGGAAGCGACGCGCTCGAGGCGCTGCCGCTCCTCGGTCAGCTCCGCCGCGGCGGGGTCGTCGCGATGCAGCTCGATCGAACGCCGCCGGGGATGCGCACCGTGCCCGTTCGTCTCTTCGACGCCGATGGTGCGCTCCCCGAAGGACCGTTTCGGCTCGCCCGGCTCGCGCGGGTCCCGATCCTCCCGATCTTCTGCGCGCGGGTCGGCTTCCGGCGCTACCGCGTCGTCATTCATCCGCCGGTGTGGATCCAGCGCGAGGACCCGCCCGAGGCTACGCTGGCGGCCGCGCAGTCGATCGCCGACCGCATGACCGCGTTCCTCCGCGAGCATCCGTCGCAGTGGTTCAACTTCTGACGAAGGCTCGAGCACACGACGCGGAGATACTCGGGCTCTGCGTCCGAGCGAGGTGAGCTCGACATCGTCGCGGAGGACGCGAGGTCGGCGGTCTCGCTCGGTCGAGGTTCGATGCGGGTCGAGCTCACCGATGCGACATGTGATCCTTCGCTACGCGTGCGTTCGCCTGACTCGTCGAGAAGCGCTATCGACGGTGCATCGCAGAGGGCGCATGACCGCCTTTGCGGGTGGTTTGGGCGCGAGCCCGAGTTCAACGAGGTGATGAGTGACGCGGCCCAGGTGGACGATGTGGCTTCCCGCGACCTTCGCGGTGGTGATTCTGAGTTTTCTTGCGGCGACCGTCGTTGGGCAATGGCAATCGTTCGCGACGGACCGTGCCGCTCGCGAGATTGCGTACAACACGGCTCCCAGCATCGAGCGCCTCACGTCGGTGCGCGGCGAGCTTCGCAACCTGCACCTCGTCCTTCGTGACGAGCTCGATCGCGTGGCGCGAGGTCAGAAACCCGACCCGAGCCCGGTGAACCGAGCGCGCAATGCGATTCAGCAAGAGATGGACGCGTACCTCGCGCTTCCCACCTGGTCCGATGAGCTGGTGCTGGCGGGCAATGTCCTCCGTACGCAGGGGCAGCTCGGAGAGACGGTCTCGCGCTTCCAGGACGAGATCGCGCGAGGTGACATCCCAGCAGCGACGACGACACTGACGCTCGACTTCAACACCGCAGCAACGAACCTCAACGCGGCGGTCATGGATGTGACCGAGCTCAACGCCGCTCATGCGCACGACCTCGCGCTCGAGATCCAGCGGATCCGAAGCAAGGCGACGTACGCGGCGTTCGGCCTCGACGTGGTGGCGACGGCGATCGCCATCGCCGGCGCAGTGATGCTCCGCCGTGTCATCCGAGACCACGCCGACCTCGTCGAGCGCCACCGCAGGCTCGAGGAGGAACGCGCCTGCGAGCTCGAGCAGTTCGCGGGCCGCGTGGCCCACGACATCCTCAGCCCGCTCGGCGCGGTGTCGTTCTCACTCCAGCTCATGAACCAGCCCGATCAGAGCGACGCGAAGCGGGCGCAGATCGCCGAGCGGGGCACGTCGGCGCTCTCCCGGGTCAAGCGGCTCGTCAACGGCCTCCTCGACTTCGCGCGCGCGGGCGCGACCCCGGATCCCGACGCTCGCGCCGAGCTCCGATCGACGCTGATGGACGTCGCGAGCGAGCTCCAGCCGCTCGCGGATGAGCGAGCCATCGAGCTCGGGATCAAGGAGGACGGCGTCTGCTACGCCCGGTGCAACGCGGGCGTGTTGACGAGCCTGGTCGCGAACCTCGCTCACAACGCGATCAAGTACATCGGCGACGGTCCGGTCCGACGCATCGAGATCCGCACCCGCCACAGCGCGCAGGTCGTGCGGGTGGAGGTGGAGGACAGCGGGCCGGGGCTCCCGCCCGATATCGAGCCGCGCATTTTCCAACCCTACGCGCGGTCGAAGGGCTCGATGGAGCCTGGAATCGGTCTCGGGCTCGCGACGGTGAAGCGGTTGGCGGAGGCCCATGGCGGGCGTGTCGGCGTGCGCTCGATCACCGGATGCGGATGCATCTTCTGGTTCGAGCTGCCTGCCGTGGAGGCCATGGCGGGCGTCTACGAGAGCGTCCCGGCGCCGGCCTGAGATCAGCCGCTCGAGAGCACGCGGACGGCGCCGAGGACCGCGGCCGCGACGGTCTCGGTGCGAAGGATGAACGAGCCGAGCGAAACGGGAAGGAATCCGCTCGCGGTCGCGCTCTCGATCTCGGGGGCGGACAGCCCGCCCTCCGGGCCGATCGCGAAGGCGATCGACGCGCCTCGCTCGATCGCGGGCGCGAGCGCTCCGCCGAGCGCGTGGACCGCGCGTGGATCGAGGCAGAAGCGGGCCTCGCAGTCGGCGGCGCGCTCGAGCGCCTCGGGCCAGTCGAACACACCCTCGATCGCCGGCGGATCGGCGCGACCACATTGCCTGGCAGCTTGCTCGGCGATCCGCCGCCAGCGATCCAGCTTGTCCTTCATTCGGTCGCCCGAGGCCTTCACGACCGCGCGCTCCGTTCGCGTGACGATGACGCGCGTCGCTCCGAGCTCCGTCGCGTCGCGAACGACGTCGTCGACCTTGTCGCCTTTCGCGAGCGCATAGACGAGGACGACGTCGCTGCCTGCGACCACGCGAGCCGGGCGAAGCGGGCCGACGCTCACGCGTGCGGCGTCGGCCTTTGCATCGAGGATCGTCGCGTCGGCCTCGGTGCGCGCGTCCGGATCGAAGGCGACGAAGACGTCGCCGGGAGCGAGGCGCCGGACGCGGCAGAGGTAGCGTGAGGTTTCGCCGGAGAGAATGCGCTCGCCCTCCGCGAGGTCGGAGACCGGCGCGCGTACGGTCACGCTTCGCGCTTCCGGAGCGCGAGCAGCGTCCACTCTCCCATCTCGGGAGCCGCGAGGAGGTCGAAGCCGGGGTAAGCCGCGCGCACGTCTTCCTTCTGCGGGACGAGGATGCCGGAGAGGAGGAGGAGACCGCGGTCCGCGACATGCCGGCCGAGCTCCGCCGCCATCGGGATGAGGATCCGCGCCTCGATGTTCGCCACGACCACCGGCGACACGAGCGTCGTCTCCTCGAGCGGCGTGGTGCTCGCGTCGATGCGGTCGGTCATGGCGTTGCGCGCGGCGTTCTCGCGCGTGACGTCGATCGACTCGGAGTCGATGTCCACGCCGACGGCGCGCGAAGCGCCGAGCGAGAGCGCGATGAGAGCGAGCACGCCGCTCCCGCAGCCGACGTCGAACACGGTCACTCCGTCGAGCTCGCTCGCGTGATCGGCGAGGGCCTGCGCGACGAGGCGCGTCGTCTCGTGGAGGCCGGTGCCGAACGCGCGTCCGGGCTCGAGCTCGAGGACGTGCTCGCCGGGCTTCGCCTCGTGGGTCTCCCACGGCGGCCGGACGACGACTGCGCGGCCGTCCGCGGTGCGCGCGATCGTGAAGGGGCGGTAGTGTTCCTTCCACGCGTCCCTCCAGGCGTCGCCGACGATCTCTTCGTAACGAGCGCCGAGCTCGGCGCCGAGCTCCGCGATCGCCTGCTCGGCGTCCGCGCGGGTCGGGAACGCGGCGACGAGGGTGACCTTGCCGCTCGCCGCGGTCTTCGCGAGCGTTCCTTCGTCGCGCTCCTCGACGCCCTCGGCGCCCAGCTCGAAGAGGTATGCGCTCGTCTCGTCCACCATCTCGGGCGTGACGTCGACGTGGACAAACGGATAACGCGGCTCACTCACGATCTCACCATTCGATCTCGTACAGCTCGATGACTGTGCGGAAAAAACTCAGAAGCGAAGTCCCGCCTCACCGACGTTGACGGTCACCGTCGAGGTGCCGCGACCTGCCGGAGGGGCCGAGCTCTTGAAGACACCCGCGAGCGCGAGACCGCCGACGATCGCTGCCGCTCCGAGAATGCCGCCGCCGATCGCGAGGGGGAGGACCCAGCCGGAGCCTTCGCCGTCGGGCACCGCGATGCGCAGCGGCGCCTGGGAGTCGCCGCGCGACGCGATCATCGCGCCGGTGATGTCGTGCACCTCGAAGTAGTAGTCCATGAGCGGCGGCTTGACGGCGGAGGCGGGGATCTGCGCCCGCACGTTCTCCCCCTCGACCTCGGCCAACGTCTCCGTGAACTCCCCGCGCGATCCCGTGCGGTAGTAGAGCTTCACGGTGCCGGTGCGCCCGCTCCGATCCTCGAGCTTCGCGCGGAGATCGATCGGCTTGTCGCTCTCGGCCGAAGAGGGGGAGCCGTGTCGGAGGACGACAGGATGCTCGATCGGCTTCTCCTTCACGAAGCCGGGGCGGCCTTCGGCTTCCCACTTCGCGCGCGACTCCTTGAAGAAGTCACGGAAGCGCGGGGACTCGTTTGCGGGCAGCTGGTAGTCGGGCTCGGCGACGAGGAGGCCGCGCACGGCATTGTCGGCCTCGTCCTTGCGCCCGAGGGTGATGTAGTTGAGCGCGAGGAGGCGGTAGATCTCGACCTTCTGCTCCTTCGTGTTGCTCGGGCGAAGGAGCGCGGCGGAGAGCGTCTGGATCGAGTCCTCGTACTGCTGATCCTCGAAGAGCATCTGGCCCTTTGCGATCAGGTCCTGAGGCTGCTGCTGCGGAGGAGGCGTGGCCGTTGCGCCCGGCTTCGCCGGCGCGGTCTTCGGCTGGGCGAACGAGAGCGTGCTCGACAGAGACAGTTGCACGCAAAGGACGAGCGAAATCCACGCCGACAGCTGTTTCCGCAGGCCCCGCATCATGTCGAGCGACATTAGCGCGCGGCCCGTCGCGAGTCACCAGGGGAGCGCTCGGCCGATCCGTCAGGCCGACGTCGCCGGGGCGAACCAGACCTTGCGTGCCGGCTGTGAGACGAGGACCTCCCGCCGGGCGGCGATCGCGCGGGGGACCCGCTGGCCCTCCTCGAGCACCATCGCCGTGAGCCGCCCGCCGTAGACGCAGCCCGTGTCGAGCCCGGTGGCCCAGTCGTGGAGCTGGAGGCCGGGCGCTGCATTGTGACCGAACACGATGTGAGGTGGTCCGGAGTAGCGCGTCCCCCACAGCACGTAGCGCTCGCCGCGTGTGCCCCCGGGGGCGAGCACCGTGCGGATCCGCATCAACGTGTCGGGCTTTTGCTGCTCGAACGGCAGGTCCGGATCGACCCCGGCATGGACGACGCGGACGCCGTGCTCGGGCAGGTCGAGCCAGACCTTGGAGCTCTGCAGGAGCGACCAGTCGACGGGGCGAAGGGCACGCGCCAGATCGCGATGCATCTTTCCGATCGGCGGCTTCGCCTCCTCCTCACCGTGGAGCCATCGATCGCGCGCCTCGAACCAGTCGAGGACCTTCTGCTCGTGATTGCCGCGGACGACGATGGCGCCGGTCGTACGCGCGATGTCGAGGACCCCGAGCGAATCGGGCCCGCGCGCGATCAGGTCCCCGACGAAGACGAGCCGGTCGCCGCTCACGAAGGCGACCGCGTCGAGGAGCGAGTCGAGCTCGCTCGCGCAGCCGTGAACGTCGCCTACGATGACCGTGCGCAACGACCCTCCTCGCCTCGACTTCGCCGAGGGTGCCGGTGCTCTATAGCCTCCACATCTTCTCGTCGTCGAGCTTCGCGCGCTTCGGGATGACGACGAGGCCGCTCTCGGTCACGAAGAAGCGCTTGCGGTCCGCCTCGAGGTTGAAGCCCACCTCGACGCCGGGGGGCACCTCGACGTCCTTGTCGATGATGCAGCGCCGGAGCTTCGCATGGCGACCGACGCGTACACGCTCGTAGAGGATGCTCTCTTCGATCTCCGCGAACGAGTTCACGCGGCAGCCGACGCTGAGGACACTCCGGTGGATGCGGCCTCCGGAGATGATGCACCCGTGGCTGACCATCGAGTCGGTCGCGATGCCGACGCGCGCGTGCGCCTCGTCGCGGAAGACGAACTTCGCCGGCGGGTCGTGGGTGACACCGGTGCGGATCGGCCAGCGGTCGTTGTAGAGGTTGAAGAGGGGATGGATCGCGATCAGATCCATCTGCGCTTCCCAGTACGCCTCGATCGTCCCCACGTCGCGCCAGTAGCCGCGGGCGCGCTCCTCCTCGCCCGGCACGACGTTCTGGGCGAAGTCGTAGACGTAGACGTCCTGTCCGTCCGCCACCATGCGCGGAAGGATGTCGTGACCGAAGTCGTGCTTGCTCGTCTCGACCGCGGCGTCACGATTGAGCTCGCGGATGAGGTCGTCCTTGCGGAAGACGTAATTCCCCATCGACGCGAGGCACAGGTCGGTCGAGCCCGGCATCGTCGGCGGGTTCTTCACCTTCTCGTGGAAGGCGATGATGCGGCCGTTCTGGTCGATCTCGAGGACGCCGAAGTCGCTCGCTTCCCGCTTCGGAACGGGGATCGCGGCGACGGTGGCGGCCGCGTTCCGCGCCACGTGTGCATTGATCATCTGGCGCACGTCCATCTTGTAGACGTGGTCTCCGCCGAAGATGGCGACGATGTCCGGTCGCTCGTCGGTGATGACGTGCTGGCACTGGTAGACGGCGTCGGCCGATCCCTTGAACCAGGAGAGGCCCGTGCGTTGCTGGGCCGGGATCGCCTCGATGAACTGGTCGAGCATCGGCGACAGACGCCACACGCGGGCGATGTGCTCCTCGAGCGACGCGCTCTTGTACTGCGTGAGCACCTTGATCCGCGCGAGGCCCGAGTTGACGAAGTTCGAGAGGACGATGTCGATGATGCGGTAGCGCCCGGCGAACGGCACCGCAGGCTTCGCCCGATCGAGCGTGAGCGGATAGAGCCGTTTGCCCTCGCCCCCGGCGAGGATCATCACGAGCACCTGGCTGGGATCGTAGCTGGGACCGAGGACAGCCATGAGAGGGCTCGAAGGATAAGGCGAACTCTCGGCGTTCGGGAGGTAGAATGATGCTCGATGAGTACGCGCCGCGGATCGGACGTCGAGAGGCCCGCCGTGTTGTCGCTCGTGCCGCAGCGTTCGCGGGAAGCGCCGCAGGGTTCGCGGGAAGCGCCGCCGTCCTCCGACATCGCCGTGACGGACGCCATTTCGACCGAGCTCTTGCCGGTCCCCTCACCGGGGGATGCGTCGGCCGTGCTCGCCGCCGCCGCGGCCGGGGCCCGGCGGGGCGTCGCCGCTGCGATGGCGACGGTGCTCGAGCGGCACGGATCCGCCCCCGGCACGCCGGGGCAGAAGCTGTACCTCGCCGCGGCCGGCTCGTGCATCGGGACGGTCGGCGGCGGCGCCGTCGAGAGAGCCGTGCTCGAGTCGCTCGTCGCGATGGTGAGGGATGCGGGCGCGAAGCATGAGGTGCGCACGTTCAAGCTCGGCGCCGAGCTCGGTATGTGCTGCGGGGGACGCCTCGTGGTCCTCGTCGAGCCGATCGCCGCTCTCGTTCCGTCCCTCGTCGTCGGCGCCGGTCACATCGCCACCGCGGTCGCTCCGCTGCTCGCGAAGGTTGGCTTTGCGGTCACGGTCGTCGACGCGCGCGAAACGTGGGGCGAAGAGGGGCGCATCGAAGGCGTTCGCTGCGTCGCCGGCGAATACGACGAGGTCGGCCGCGACGTCGATCCGAGCGGCGTCTGTCTCGTGATGACCCACGACCACGCGCTCGATCAGCGCGCGATCGAGTGGGCGCTCAGGCGAGGATTCGCCTACGTCGGCGGCGTCGGAAGCCGAGCGAAGGCGGAGCGCACCCGCCAGCGCCTCGAGGCGAAGGGCTTCGCCGAGGCCGACCGCGCGCGCGTGAGGATGCCCATCGGCGTGGACATCGGCGCGCGCACGCCCGACGAGATCGCCGTCGCGATAGCGGCGGAGCTGATCGCCTGGCGCAAGCAGCGCTGACTCGAGGTCTCGAACAAGGCGCAACAGACCCCGGTGAAGGATCAGGGCCCGCGCGGCACGTGCACTGCGTTCGCGTCCGTCGGTGCGCTCGAGGCGCGAGCGAAGCGCGCGGGCGCAACGAAGGACCTCTCCGAGAACCACGCCTTCCAGCTGTTCATGGCTGCCGGGAACCAGACGTGCACGATGAACGGCGGCTACCTGACGTGGCAGACCGGGCCGGTCCTGTCCGAGCGCGGCGTCTGCTCGGAGAGCGTCATGCCCTATACGCCGAACGCCTGCCCCTCCGCCCAGGTGCCGCTACTCTGCCAGGCCGGCGGCAACGCGCGCTTCACGTCCACGACCCACTTCTTCACTCCGACGTTCGGCGGGACGGGCTCGCTGCGCGCGGACAACACGAACCTCCTCGAGTCGTTCATCAAGGCGGGCTACGACATCGTCTACGGCCTGAACGTGGCGGGGAGCGACTGGACCGACGGCGACGGCATCATCGACGTCCAGGTCGACAGCGCCGGCAACCCGGCGCCGTCCGTCGGTGGCCACGCCATGCTGATCGTCGGCTACAACCGCACGGCCAACTACTTCATCGTGAAGAACAGCTGGGGCACGGGCTGGGGCCACGACGGCTACGCGCATATCTCGTACGAGTACCTGCAGACGTACGGCAAGTACGGCTACGCGGTTCTGGACGCGACGGTGCCTTGACGAAATGAGATCGCTTCGTGTTGCAGCCTCCGCACGGGGGCCGCAGCGCGTTCGTTCGCCGTGACATCGCCGACGGGCGTATCATCGGCGGATGGCTCGCTCGTCCTCCTTCGAGCTCGTGGTCAACGGCCGTGCCGCGATCGTCGAGAACGTTCCGTCCAACACGACCCTTCTCCAGTGGCTTCGCGCCACCGGCAGGACGGGCACCAAGGAGGGATGCGCCGAAGGTGACTGCGGGGCGTGCACCGTTGCCGTCGTGGACGTCGACGCCCGGGGCGAGCGCACTTACCGCGCCGTCAACTCCTGCATCACGCTCCTGCCGATGGTCGCGGGAAGGGAGATCGTCACCGTCGAGGGCGTCGCGATGCCCGACGGTCTCCACCCCGTCCAGCAGGCCATGGTGGAGCGGTATGGCTCGCAGTGCGGCTACTGCACGCCGGGCTTCGTCATGTCGATGTTCGAGGGCTACTACCGTCGCGACCTTGCCGATGCAGGCGGCGACGCACGTGCGAAGATCGGCGATCAGCTGAATGGCAACCTATGCCGCTGCACGGGATACCGCCCGATCCGCGACGCGATGCTCGACGCGCTCGAGGAGAAGGAGCGGCGCGCCTCGTCCCCCGCTTCGCGCGAGGACCTGTTCCAGCTCCGTCTCTCGAAGTCGGCGCCGATCGAGAAGGGGGTGCCGGCCGTCGACTACGCGGCCGGCGGGCAAGCGTTCCTCCGCCCCACTTCGCTCGAGGAGCTCTACGCGATCAAGGCCGATCACGGAGGGAGCGCGGAGCTCGTCGCAGGGGCGACCGAGATCGGCGTCTACATCAACAAGCAGCATCGCCGTTATCCGCTCCTCGTCTCGACCGACGGCGTGCGCGCGCTCGCCGCGATCGAGAAGGACGACGCCGTCTGGCGCGTCGGCGGCAACGCCACGCTCACCTCGCTCGAGGAGGCGCTCGCGGGCGAATATCCGATGATCGACAAGATGCTTTGGGCCTTCGCGTCCAGGCAGATTCGGAATCGCGCGACGCTCGCGGGCAACATCGTCACTGCGTCGCCGATCGGCGACATGCCGCCGATCCTCCTCGCCCTCGATGCGGAGGTCGTGCTGGAGAGGCGGGGAGGGGCGCGGACCGTCCCGATCGCGGAGTTCTTCGCCGGCTATCGCAAGTCGGTGATCGCCGCGGACGAGGTCGTCCGATGGGTGGTCTTCCCGCGCAACGAGGCGCCGATCGGCGCGACGCGCCGGATGGACTCGTACAAGGTCAGCAAGCGTCGCGAGCTCGACATCAGCATCACCGCGGCGGCGTTCGTGGTCGACACCGACGCGAGCGGCGTGGTCACCCATGCGCGCCTCGCCTTCGGCGGCGTTGCCGCGACGCCTGCGCGCGCGAAGAAGACCGAGGCGTATCTCCTCGGCAAGAAATGGGACGCGCGAACGATCGCCGGCGCGTCGGAGATCCTCGCCGGCGAGTTCACGCCGCTCGACGATCACCGCTCGGGCGCCGCGTACCGGCGCGACCTCGTCGTGAGCCTCTTCGAGAAGTTCTTCCGCGGTGAGCGCTCGAACCCGCAGGACGAGCTCCTCGTCTTCGAGCCGACGCCGCGGAGCACGTGCGCGGTCGACGACGCGAGTCGGGCGCTCGAGCACGAGAGCGCCGTCGGTCACGTCACGGGCAACGCGCTCTACATCGACGACGTCGCCGCGCGTCGCGACATGCTCGAGATCTGGCCGGTGAGCTCTCCGCACGCGCGCGCACGGGTGATCTCGATCGATACGAGCGAGGCCGCGAAGGCGCCGGGGGTCGTCCTCGTGCTGACGGCAAAGGACGTCCCGGGGATGAACGACGTCGGCGCCATCCGCCACGACGAGCCGCTCTTCGCGGCGGAAGGGGCGGAGGCGAGCTTTCGCGGGCATGTCGTGGCGATGGTCGTGGGCACCTCGTACGAGGCGTGCCGCCTCGCCGCCGAGAAGGTGAAGGTCGAGTACGAGCCGCTGCCGCCGGTGATCGGCGTTCGCGATGCGATGGCGAAGCACAGCTTCCACACCGAACCGCACGTCATCCGTCGCGGCGACTGCGAGGGAGCGCTCGCCCGGAGCCCGCATCGCTTCTCCGGCGAGCTCGAGATCGGCGGGCAGGAGCACTTCTACCTCGAGTCCCACGCCTGCTGGGCGGAGCCGGGCGAGGAAGGAGAGGTCTTCGTCTCCTCGTCGACGCAGCATCCGTCCGAGGTGCAGGCCGTCGTCTCCCACGTGCTCGATCTTCCGCGCAACAAGGTGACGGTGCAGTCGCCGCGCATGGGCGGCGGCTTCGGCGGCAAGGAGACGCAAGGCAACTCGTGGGCGGCGTTCGTCGCGCTGGCGGCGACGAAGACGGGCAAGGCGGTCCGCGTCCAGCTCGATCGCGACATCGACATGGCGCTCACGGGCAAGCGGCATCCATTCTTCGCGCGCTTCGACGTCGGTCACGACGACGACGGTCGGCTCACGGCTGCCCGCATCGCGCTCGTGTCCGACGGCGGGTGGGCGCTCGACCTCTCGGAGTCGATCACCGACCGCGGCCTCTTCCACCTCGACAACTCCTACTACGTGCCGGTCTGCGACTTCTCCGGTCGGGTCGCGAAGACGAACGTGGTCTCGCACACGGCATTCCGCGGCTTCGGCGGCCCGCAGGGCATGGTGGTGATCGAGGAGATCCTCGACCGCGTCGCCCGCCGTCTCGGAATCTCGCCCGCGGAGGTCCGCGAGAAGAACCTCTATCGCGGCAAGGGCGAGTCGAACACGACGCATTATGGTCAGCCGCTCGACGACGAGCGCATCCCGGCGATCTGGTCTCGGCTACTCGAGACTTCTCGGTTCGCCGAACGCCGCCGCGAGATCGACGCGTTCAACGCCGAGAGCGGCGTCCGCGCGAAACGGGGACTCGCGATCACTCCGGTGAAGTTCGGTATCTCGTTCACTGCGACGTGGCTCAACCAGGCCGGCGCGCTCGTTCTCGTCTATCGCGACGGCACCGTGCAGGTGAACCACGGCGGCACCGAAATGGGCCAGGGCCTCTACACGAAGATGCGCGGTGTCGCGATGCGCGAGCTCGGCGTGCCGGCCGATGCCGTGCGCGTGATGCGGACGCAGACGGACAAGGTCCCGAACACGTCGGCGACCGCGGCTTCGAGCGGCTCCGATCTCAACGGCCAAGCCGTACGCGCGGCGTGCGAGACGATCCGCGAGCGCCTCGCGCCCGTCGCGGCGGAGCTCCTCTCGACGAAGTCGTCGATGCCCGTGCCGGGGTCGGCGGTCGTCTTCGAGCACGGGCTCGCGCGGGCGCCGCAGCTCCCCGGCGTCGAGGTCACGTTCGCAGAGGTCGTCGAGCGCGCGTACTTGAAGCAGGTGCAGCTCTCGGCGTCGGGCTTCTATCGAACGCCGGGCATCGGGTACGACCGCTCGAAGGGAAGGGGACGGCCCTTCTACTACTTCGCCTACGGCGCCGCCGTGACCGAGGTCGAGGTCGACGGCTACACCGGGATGAAGCGCGTCCGCGCGGTGGACATCCTCCACGACGTCGGCGACTCACTGAACCCCGGCATCGACCGCGGTCAGATCGAGGGTGCGTTCGTGCAAGGCATGGGCTGGCTCACGGGGGAGGAGCTTCGCTGGAGCAAAGACGGCAAGCTCCTCTCGCACTCGGCGAGCACGTATCAGATCCCGTCGATCGGCGACGCGCCCGAGCGCTTCGCGGTCGAGCTCCTCGCGAACGCGGCGCAGCCCGGCGTCATCCATGGCAGCAAGGCGGTGGGCGAGCCGCCGCTCATGCTCGCGATCAGCGTGCGCGAAGCGATCCGCGACGCCGTCGCCGCCTTCGGGGCACCCGGCGGCGAGATCCCGCTCGCGTCGCCGGCGACCCACGAAGCGATCCGGGCGGCGATCAAGGCGCGTCTCGATCGCTCGGCAGGCACCTCCTCGCCGGCGCGAGCGGCGGAGTAGTCGACGCGACCTCACCGGCGAGGCGCGTCGAGCTCCCGGACCGGTGTCCGGGGGCAGGAGGGCACTCCACTCCGTACGCCTCGTCTCGCGCGCCGACCGCTGGGATCGGTGTCACGCGTCGCGAGAGCATCCTGCGCCGCCCGTGCCGGGGGCGCTCCTTCCCGGCAGTCCCCGAACGGGGCCCGAGGTCGTCCCCGCTCGTCGATGTGGACGAGGACGTGACGTCGCCGCTCCGGGCGCCGGGTGGCGGTGCCGGTATCCAGAGACGGGTTCCGTCTTTTTCAGCGTTACCGTAATTTACCGTGGTTTACCACAGTAAACGTCGAAAACGTCGTAACGGTCGTTACCGGCGAGCCGAGGTGCTCGTCGTGGGATTCGGTGACGAGGCTGGCCGCTCCGTCACCTCGCACGCGTGATCGCCCGCGACGATGAACGCGCGACGGCAGACGACGACGTAACGGCCGCGTTTTACGAGGTCGTACTCGATCCGCTCCTCGAGCATTCCGCGGTCGCCACGGAGCGATTCGACCTTGCAGTCGTCGCCGCAACCAGCCGCCAAATTGACGGTGTTCCGCGCCTTCGCACGGATGTCAGCATCGTCGGACAACACGTTCGCGTAGGCCGTCCAGACGCAGAGCACGAGAACGAGGATCGTGAACCACTGGAAGGCTTGCCTTCGCCGCACGCGTTGGACCCTACGACGAACAATTCGCGCGCGCCAGCATCCCGCTGCAAACGTCGCGAACATCACGTCGAGGAGACGCCGCCGACAACCTCAGCCGAGACCTCGAACGATGCACGCTGCGAGTCGCGATCGACACTGCACGCTGAGACGTTCGCGATCCATGCGGGGCTGATGCGGATAGCGAGTCGCCATCGTGTGGACTGCGCGTCACGACGTTCCCGCCTTCCGCGATCGTCTTCAGAACGTCTTTACGTAGCCGTCCTTGTCGACGTGCGCGGAGCTCGCTCCGCGAGGCGCGGCTGGAGTGGCCGCCTTCGCTGACGACGTCGCCGCGGCGGCTGTGGTCGAGTGCGCCGGCGGAGGAGGAGCGGGAGGAGGCGCCGCGTGGCGGGGCATCGAAGGACCGCCGCCTTTCGCATTGGCGGTCGCTGTAGTGATGGCTCCAGCCATCGTCGTCGCTGGGGCTGCGGATGAAGCGCCGGCCGGCGCGCTTGCCGTCGCGGATGGTGTTGCGACGGAAGACGCGGTCGATGGATCGATCGCCGGCGCCGTCGACATGCCGCTCGAGCTTGCAGACGCGGTCGAGCTCGGGAGCGGGGTCGCGCTTGCGGTCGTGGTGCTCGAGCTCGCGCCGTCGTCGGTGCTGCCCTTCTTTCGCATCACCACCGCGCCGCCGATCAGGACGAGCGCGAGCAGGACCGCACCCCCCGCGGCGACGAGCACGCCCCAAGGCGTTCGCGTCGGCAGGCGGGTCGACGGCACGGACTGGTTGTCGACCGTCGCGTAGACACCTGGGGACGTCGACGTCTCCCCCGTGACTGCCGGCGCTCCGGGGACCGAGTCGTTCGTGGCCGGACGCACCGGCAACGTCGACGCGAAGAGCTGGTTCCTTGGTCCCGGGTGAGGTGCTCCGGTCGTGAACCCGGGCGGAGGCATCGCTGCAGCTTGCGCGTGCCCTCCGCTCGGAAACCCCGCTCCCTGCGGAAAGGCCGGTGACGACGAGAGGCGTTGAGGCGCTCCGGACGGCATGCCTGGATGCGCACCCGTCCCGGAGGGGGCGGGCATCATGCCGGTTGCAGGTACTCCGGGCCCCGTCGCGTTCGCGCCGGGATGAGGAGGAGACGAGACGCGCGGTGGCGCAACTCCTGCGCCGGGCATCGTCGGCTGAACCGGCTGCGCGTTCGACGGAGCTCCTGCAGATGCTTGGATTGGTCCTGCCGCGGGCTGCCCTGCCGCCGGCCTCGGGGCAGCGGGCCCGCTGGCGCCGGGCTCTCCCGTCGGGGAGGCCAGCGTCGCCTCGAATGCAGCGCGGTCGTCGGAGGGCACGCGACCGGGAGCGCCCGCCATCACGGGAGTCGGCGGGACGGCGGTGGCTCCCATCGCGATGCTCGCGTTCGGTCCGAGGGAAGGGTCGGGGGTCGGCAGCCGGCCTGCTGCGGGCCGCGGCGGTCCATGGTCGACGGGCGCCATGTGCCGGAGCAGGTCGTCGACCTCGGCGCGGATCGCCTCGTCCTCCACCGCACCGGGGGCGGCCTTCAGCGCGGCGCAGACCTTCCGCAGCTCCGCCGCGAGCTCGCTGGCCGTCGGCCGCCGCGCGGGATCCGTCTCGAGCGCGCGTGCGACGACCTCGTCCAGCTCGCGCGGCGCTGTCGGAACGAGCTCGGTGAGCAGCGGCGCGGGCTTGAAGCACCGGGAGAGCCCGACGCCGGGATCGTCGTCGAAGGGTCCCTTGCCAGCGAGCAGCTCGAACAGCACGAGCCCTGCCGCGTAGACGTCGTTCGGCGGTCCCGCTGCCTTGCCCTGCATCTGTTCGGGCGCCGCGTAGTAGAGCGTTCCGACGAACCCACCCGTCTTCGTGATGCGGCCCTGCGAGACGCGCCCGTCGCTGTCGAAGATGTGGACGATGCCGAAGTCGAGCACCTTCGTCACCGCGCCGTGCGGCTGTTCGGCGAGGAAGATGTTCTCGGGCTTGATGTCCCGGTGGACCATCCCGCGGGCATGCACGTAGGCCAGCGCCTCGAGCACGTCGGCGACGATTTCGAGCGATCGCACGCGTCGCACGCCGTGCCGCTTCATCGTCTGGCGGAGGTCGACTCCCTCCAGCTTCTCCATGACGAAGTAGCTCACGCCATCCGGGGTCGTCCCCACGTCGTGGACCTGAACGATGTTCGGATGACTGATCGCAGCGAGCACCTGGGCCTCGCGCTCCATCCGTTTGGCTGCGCCTTCGTCGTGGCGGATCTGCTCGTGAATGACCTTCGCGACGTACCGCTTCTTCAGGCGAATGTGCTCGATCTCGTAGACGACACCCATGCCGCCCGCGCCGATCTCGCGCACGACCTGATAACTCGTCCCCTCGAGCAACTGGCCCGGGCTGAGCGCCCCCATAGTGGAGAGCAGGCTAGCAGAAGCGGCGCCGCAGCGCGCGGAGTGACCGTGGTTTTGACGGCTTAGCCGTTTGGTCGTGCGAACGTAATCTCGGATTGTGATCCAAATCGCATATCGCCGTAGGCGCTCCGGGACGAGGGATGGCCGTCACATGGACGGGCAATCGTCGGCGTCGCCGTTGTATCGTCGGGAATGTGAAGAGGGGACGATGGGCGCTGCTCGCGCTCTGGCTGCTTTCGTCGGTCGGTGCGGCCTCGTGTGGCGACAGCGACTGTGCGGCGACGGCTACGTGCGTGGCTGCAAACGATGACGCTGGAATGACGGACGGCTATCCCGAGGTTCCACCGCCGCCCGGCTGCGATCCTGGTGCCGATTCGAATGGCTCGGCGGCGTGTGTCGATGATTCGTATGCGCTGTTCGTCGACCCGAAGAACGGGAACGACACCAACGCGGGAACGAAGGCTGCGCCGCTCCGAACACTCGCGGCGGCGACCAGCGTCGACAAGCTCGCCGGGCGACCGCGGATCTACGTCTGCGGCACCGCTGCCATCGCCGAGACGGTGCGCTTGCCGCCGAACGTCAGCCTCGTCGGTGGGTTCGACTGCCAAGCCTGGCAATATTCAGGAGTGCTCGTTCGGATCGCTCCGACCGAGCCGGGGATCGTGCTCCACGTGGATGGGTCGACGAAAGAGATCGTCGTCTCGGACGTCGAGCTCATCGCCAGGGACGGCGAAGGCGACGGTGCGTCGAGCGTGGCGCTCTTCATCAACGGATCGAAGGCGACGCTTCGTCGTGTCACCGCGCAGGCGGGCGCCGGTGCGAGCGCCAGCCAGCCCCCGACGCCCTCGAACCGATCGAGCTCGTCGCTCGACGGAAACGGCACCACCAACGACGTCGCTGCCGACGGGAAGACATGCTCGTGCTCGAAGCAGGGGGCGAGCATCGGCGGTAAGGGCGGCGGCCTCGGCGCTGCGGGAGCTCCGGGCGGCGTCGATCCACCGACGCAGGGCGGTGGCACTGCTGGTGCGGCCGGGTGTACCGACGGCGGTCGGGGAGCCAACGGCGCGAAGGGCGGCGCTGGCGGGAAACGCGCAGCCGCGCTCGGTGTCCTCACCGCTGCAGGGTGGAAGCCCGGACGCGGCGGTGACGGCACGTTCGGTGATCCTGGCGCGGGTGGCGGGGGCGCCGGAGGCAACGCAGCATTCGCGGGTGGTGGCGGCGCCTGTGGAGGCTGCGGCGGTCACGGCGGGACGGGCGGCGAGGGCGGCGGCGCGAGCATCGCGCTGGCGCTCCTGATGTCGGACGTGAAGGTCGTCGGCGGTCGCTATTCGGCCGCCCAAGCAGGCGCGGGGGCATGGGGAGGGCAGGGAGAGTCCGGTGCTTCGGGCGGCGCACGAGGCAGCAGTGCCTGCTTCGGAGGAGCTGGTGGGCACGGAGCTGGAGGCGGCGGCGGTGCCGGCGGCGCAGGTGGCGTCTCGACCGCGGTGCTTCGCACTGGCGGCACGTTCCTGCAGGACGACGCGGCGGTGCTCGCGTCGGGCAAGGGTGGCGCCCATGGGCCGGCGGGCATCCCCGGCGGTGGCGCCGGTGTTCCTGGCGAGGCAGGTGAAGACGGCCTCGAGCTGCTCGACGCAGCTCCCGTGCTCGAGATCCCTTGAGCTCCCGCGATTGATCGCTCGAGCCCCCGCGCTCGCGTGACGGGGCGCCGAGCTCGACTCGCTCAGAAGCGGCCGATGACGGCGATGCCTGCGTCTCGTGACGAGGCGAAGGGGATCACGCGAGGGCCGCCGCGTGTCGGCTCGCTCTTCGGCGACGAGACGAGGAAGAGGACGGCGCCTCCCACCACGAGCACGCCGCCGCCGATGAAGAGGCCGGTGCGGATGTCGTTCCGCATGTTCTGGTTGTCGATTTCCACGCGCAGCTTCGTGCACGTGACCTCGTTCCCGGGAACGTTGCACGCCGACGAGCGCGGCTCGGGGAGCGAGCCACGGAGCGCATTCACGTTCTTCTCGGACTGCTCCGCAGCCATGTGGAAGCCAACGCCGGCCCCGAGCCCGATGAGGCCTCCGCCGAAGACGCCGAGGCCCGCGATCCGTCCGGGCGTCCAGAAGCCGGCTTGCTCCTCCGCGGGCGGCGATGTCGTCGTGCTGTCGCTCTTGCTCCCGCTCTTGCTCCCGCTCTTGCTCCCGCTCTTGCTCCCGCTCTTGCTCCCGCTCTTGCTCCCGCTCCCGCTCCCGTTGTTGCTCTCCGTCGAGGCGTTGCGAGGCGGTGGAGACGCGGCTGGGCCGACGCTGGCGGACTCGATCAGCTTTGCCTTGGTGATCGTGCCGACCGTGCATTCGACGGTGACGCTCTTCACCTTGCCGTCGAAGACCGCCTCGACGACGTGCTTGCCCGGCGTGACAGGCACGGGATCGGTAGTGCCGGCTTCGACCGCGCGACCGTCGACCGTGATGCGTGCGCCCGTCGGCGCCTCGATCTCGATCTGACCGACCTTCTTCGCGAGCTCGGCGATGTTCTCCGCCGCGCGCTGGCGCTGGACGTCCGTGACCTTCGGATCGGGCGGCGTCTTCGCGAACTGCCGGTAGTGCTCGAGTGCCTCGACGGGATGATTGGTGAGCTGCTCGGAGCGCGCGAGATTGAAGAGGATCGCGGGGCTCTTGAAAAGCGCCCATGCCTGGCTGAACTTGAGGCGAGCGCTCTCGTGCTCGCCGGCCTCGGCCAGCTTGATGCCCTCCTCGAACCGCGCGCGCGCCTCGGCCGTAGCGCTGTCCTGCGCGCTCGTGGACGGCGTCGGCTTGGCAGGCTGTGCGTACGACGGCTCGGTCGTCGCAAAGGACACGAGCACGATGGCGCCGGCGACGGCTCCGGCGAGATCTCGAGCAGACGTACGACGCGTGGTCATGACCAGGCGAACCCTCCCTCGTCCATCGAATCCCTCATATCACGTCATTGATTGCCAATTGCGCCGTTCTTGGAAGACGCGCGAAATCGAACGGCGGCTCAGGGCCAGAATCGAGCGGTCACCATCTTCCCGTTCGTCCCGGCGACGATGACCCGCCCGAGCGCATCGATGGCCATGGCCTTCGTCGTGGACGGCAATCCTCCTGCCTTCAACGTGACGTAGCCTTTGCCGGCGAACGTCACGGTTCCATGCTCGGCGCAGTCCGCGGAGCTACACGACGGCGACGTCACCGCGTCGAGCACGAAGGCCGTCGCCCACTCACCGATGCCCCACCGCACGGCGCCCAGTGTAACTGCCGCTGGCTGTGACGACGAGCATGTCGCGCCGGCATCGCTCGGCACTCATCGCCGGTGTTTGGCGCGCGTCGCTGCGTGCTTGGCAGCCAGGCCGGTCTCCTGACGCGAGTCGTGCATCTCGCGTTCGACGAGCCTCAGAGGTGGCGGATCAGATCGACGGACGGCGTCGCGCTCGGCGCCGAGGAGGCGGAGGGGGCCGTCTCGGGCATCGGATTGGAGGACGCAGGGGCGGCGCCGCGTGCCGTCGTCACGGCCGGCGCGACGTTCGGCGCGGCGGTCTTCGTCGTTGCAACCGGGCTCGTCGGATTCGGACGTGTCGCTGGAACAGCACTGGGACCGAGATCGGGATCGGGAGAGGCCGTCGCGATCGCTTCGGCGGTGCTCGGCGGCGGAGGCGGAATGTCTCGCGCAGGGCCGGTCGTCGGATCGATGGCGGGTGAGCCGGAAGCGAGCGTCGTCGTCACGGTCGGGACGGGGCCCGTCGACATTCCAGCGTTCGTCGCGTTCGACGAGCCGGCGTTGGGCGGACCAGCGAGCATGGCGGCAACGAGGACACCGCCGCCCGACATCGCGGCGAGCGCCGCCGCCCACGGCACCCACGCGGGGAGCTTGCGCTTGTGCGCGGGGATGATCGCCGTCGGGAGATCGCGGCGAGCCCGATCGGCAGCGAGGCCGGGCGATCGCGGAGCCGGCTTCGATTGCCCCTTGTCGAGGTGGTAGTCGACGAAGTCGCGCTGCACCGGCGGCACCCGCGGCGTGCGCCCGGGCCGGTCGAAGCCAGCGAGGAGATCTTCAGTCTCCTTCAGCTCGGCCGCCACGCGTCCCGCGCGCTCGTCGTTCTTCGCTCCGTCGGATGCCATCGTTCGCAAGCCGACAGCGTAGCCCACGCCGCCCGCCCCGGCAGCTTTCCAGCCCGCGCGGTTCGGTGAATCGACGGCGAGCCGTTCGGTCGCACCGTGCCGATGAGGAGCGCGCCATGCACTCTTCATCACGGCCGCGAGGAGGCGGACGTCGCTACACACAAGGAGGAGCTAGCAGCGGCCTTCGGGTTGAGTGCGCCGAGCGTGAAGCACCTTCATGACGTCTAGGATTTTGATCGGGCGCTGCTTACGGCGCTTCGACGCTCTCGCCTTCGAGACCGTCGGGCCCGTCGTTCTCGGGAGATTTGCCTCCCTCGCCGAAGGCGCCTTTCGCGCCGTGCTTCAGCGAGGAGCCCTCGTTGAGCGGAGCGCCGCCCTTGTGAAGGATCGCTGCCGAGACGCCGCCCGCGCCGCCGGCTCCGGCTCCGCCTTTTCCGCCGTTGCCTCCGTTCCCCCCAGCGCAGGCGGAGTTGCCTCCATTTCCTCGCGTGCCCCCGCTTGCGCCAGCGCCGCCATCCCTCCCTTGTGCTCCGTTGCCGGCCAGCGCCGCCGAGAGCGTCGATGCCTTCAGTGTCACCGGGGAGCTGAACGCGAGGAGCGCGATGCTTGCGCCGCCCCCCTTTCCGCCATCGCCGCCCCCTCCGCCGCAGCCGCCGCAGGCTCCGCCGCCCCCACCACCGTTCTGACCAGCTGCGCCAATTGTGTAACTGCCCCCGCCTCCCCCGCCTTGGCCGGGAACGCCGTTCGTTCCCTTGGCCCCGTCTCCCGGGTGCCAGCCGGTTGAATCGAGAGAGCCAACGGCGGGCCTGGCCGCGAACGCAGCAGCTGGTGCATCGGAGCCGCGCTTTCCGTTGCCGGTGCCTCCTTCGCACTCCGCTCGTGGGCTTCCTGCGCCGGTCGCGGTGCTTGGTACTGGCGGTGCGATCGATGGCTTTCC
>MKVQ01000049.1:89016-332516 GCA_001899635.1 Myxococcales bacterium 68-20
CGCGCTGCCGTTGTTCCCGTTCGGGTCCTGATTTGGTTGCCCCATGGTGCCCGAGTTCCCCGGCGCACTCGTGAACCCAGCACTCGCTTTCAGCTCTACACGCTTGAGGGTCACGTTTGGCGAGCTCGCCACGAATGCGGCGATGCTCGACGGCGATGCATCCGTGCCCGGGACCGACTCAAAACCGATATCTTCGAACCGAACTGCCGCCGTGACTCCGTCGACGTGGAGCGCGTAACCCGTGTCGGTTGGCGCCACCTTGGTCTTGATGCCAGGATCTGGTGCCCACGAGCTGCAGCTGAACCCACCGAAGACGTTGGCGGCTGTCGTGACCTTTACGTGCTCGGCGTAGGGGCCTTCACCGCAAACGTAGATGCGGCGCTTCCCGGCCGAGGGAACCTTCGCGATCGCGGCGGAGATCGTCTTGAACGGCTTCGCCTTCGTTCCATCGTTCGTGTCGTCGCCGGTCGCGCCGTCGACGAAGAGCGCGAACGAATCGACGATGCAGCCCTTCGCTTCGGGCGAGCTCGCGTCGGCCTTCTCGTTGCAGTCGTCCGGCGCGACCGCGTCGGGCGCGTCTGCATCGCGTCCGTCGCTGCTGCCGCCGTCGCCCGTGTTGCCGCCTGGGATGCACGCGCCGTCGGTGCATCGATCGTCGAGTGACGCTGGGCATGCGGCCAGCGCGGTTGCGATACCCATCAGGCCAATGAGGATCCCCGAGTCTCTCAATTGCTTCATGGTGGTCACGCTCAGAAGTGAAGCTGGAGGGAGGCGCCGGCGGCTCGCGGGCAAACCTGCGGTGTGCTTCCGTTTAGGAACGCGGTAGTGCTCGATGTCTTCGACGTCGTAGCCGGTCTTCTGTTCGGTGCTCGCGAGGGGGAAGACGATCGCCGGTTCCTTCAGAGCCCCAATGCCTGAAGATGCTCGAGGTGTGCCGGCTCCGGTGCTTCGCCGATTCCGGTGAGGCGACCATCGGAGCCGTCAGGCGCAGGAAGGCTCCCACTCTCGCGAACGATTGTCACCTATGCGGACTGAGCGGTGCGAGAGCTGCCGGGAAGCCAAGTCGCGCGGTCCCGCCGTCGGCGCGGGGGGGCGCGGGAAGCTACTTGATCTCGAGCGTCGGCGCGGAGGCCCCGTCGATGCCGGCGTTGCCTGGTCCGTTGCCGGGACCACCCTTCGTGCCGGCGTTGATGCCGGCCGTCGTGGCCGTGTCGAGAGTGGGCGCCGATCCCTTGTAGACCACACCGACGGAGACGCCGCCGGCGCCGCCACCCCCCGGAGCGCCATCTCCACCCTTGCCGCCGTTCCCACCGTTGCATGACGTGCCGCTGCCAGTGCCGCGACTGCCACCGGGAGTCTGACCGGGTTGGCCGGCGACGCCGTCGCCGCCCGCGCCCGCGGTGGAGGAGGTGAGGGAGGATGCTTCGAATGTCATGGAGGATTGGAACGACACGAGGGCGATGCTCGCGCCGCCGCCTTGTCCGCCGCCGCCGCCAGCGCCGCCGCATCCTCCAGCGCCGCCGCCGCCGCCGGCACCGCCAACCAGACCCGCTCCGCCGCCCCCTCCTTGGCCGGCTCCGCCGTTTGAGCCATTGACTCCTGGGGCGGGGTGCCAGCCGTCAGGGGCGAGCATTCCAATGACGGAGGCACCAGCTGCCGGTGGTGGCGCCGCACCAGCAGCCCCGTTTCCTCCGCCCTTGTTCTCGGAATCGCACTGAGCCACGGAGCCCTTGTTTGATTGTCCGGGGGTCCCATCCCCGCCAGGGGCGCCGCTCACGCCGCCGTTGCCGCCCTTCGTGCTGACGGTTCCAACGGGGTCGGCGGGGCATCGAACCGGCTTCTCTGCGCCGCCATCCAAACTGGTGGCGCTGTTTCCGTTGAGATCGGCGGGAAAGGTGAATGGCGAGAGGACGCCGTTGTCGCCTTTGGCGCCATTGCTCGCGGTGAGGGAGACGCGCTTGAAGGTGACGTCGGAGTTGGCGACGAACGCGGCGATGCTGGAGGCGCCGGGGGACGTTGCGTCCTTGGCGACGAATGCGATGTCGGCGATGGCGACGCCAGTGGCGCCGGTGATCTTCAGCGCGAGGGCGGTGTTTCCGAACTTGGGCCTGTTCTTGGAGGTGCTCCAGTCGCAGGTGAAGCCGCCGAAGAGGCTCGCTCCCGCATGTTTCGCTTCGAGGACGACGTCCTCGGGGTAGTCGCCTTCGCAGATGTAGATGCGTCGCTTGGTGTCGGAGACCTTGTCGAGGACCGACGTGACGGACTTGAAGGGCTTGGCCTTGGAGCCGTCGCCGGTCGCGTCGTTGCCCTTCGACGATGAGACGAAGAAGGCCTTCGACTCGTCGAGGCACTCGGGCGCGTCGGGCTTGTTCAGGCACTCGTCGACGGGCGTGGCGTCGTGGCCGCCGTCCCTGGGGGGCGCCTCGCCGTCGTTGCCGACTTGCGGGCCGCTGCACATACCGAAGTCGCAGTCAGAGCCGACACTACACGCGGCGACGCCGAGCACGACGGCGACCGCGGCATACGCACTCGAGTACAAGAAGAAGCGACGCATCCCAACCTCCCTTAGAAGCGTCCAACCAAGCTGAATCCACCGTAGCCCGGCGCGGTCACTGGCACCACTCGGGCCGAGCGCTCGGAGCTGGTCGGCCAGAAGACCGCGGCAGCCACGGCGCCCGCTGCGAAGACGGCTCCGCCAACGAGAGAGACAGTGCTCAGCGTGACATTCGAATCGCGGTCGTCCTTGAGCTGTCGCGCGATCGTACAGTCCGTGCTCGTGACGCCGATGCAGCTTCCGCCCTGGAGGCGCGTCTTCGCTTCGTCGACGTTGTCCTGCGCGTTGCTTCGGAAGACGAGCGACAGCACCCCACCCGTGACCGCCACGGCCGCGAGGCCACTCACGGTGACGATGCGTGCAGTCGACCAGCCGCCGCCGCTGCCGGTTTCCGGTGGGGCGTAGGTTCCGTCGGTGGCGTTGTCGAAGTCGAGTTTCGCCTTCACGACCTGGCCGAGAGGGGCGTCGACCGTGACGCTTTTCACCTTGCCGCTGAAGGCGGCCTCGATGGTGTGTTTGCCTGGGGTGACGGGGACGGGGTCCTTCGGCCACTCTTCGAGCGGCTTGCCGTCGACGCTGAGCTTGGCGCCGTCGGGGGCGTCGATGTCGACTTGGCCGACCTTTGGCAGAAGAGCGGCGATGTTCTGCTTGGCCTTGTCGCGCATCGCGTCGGTGATGCGCGTGTCGTTGGTGCTTCCCTTGAGGAAGGCGCGGTAGTGCTCGATGGCTTCGACGTCGTGGCCGGTCTTCTGCTCGGTGCTCGCGAGATTGAAGAGGACCGCCGGTGCCTTCAGTACTGCGAACGCCTGGAGGAACTTCAGACGCGCCTCCTCGAACTTTGCGTTGTCCGCGAGCTGCAAGCCTTCGTTGAAGCGCGCCTGCGCCTCGGCCATTGCCGCGTCATCGGCGTGAGCAAGCGTCGCGAACGCGAGCGCAGATACAACGCATGCTGCCTGGACGTACCGTCGCATCGTCATCATCTCTCGAAAATTCTGGGTTCCCGCCCCGAGCCGTGAAAATCGGCTCGCGCAGGCTACCGCACGCTCCCGTTCGAGGCATCGTTTTGCGAGCCCCTCCCGCCAGCGCATCGAGCCAGGCTCCTCCGCGGGGAGGGGAAGGCAGTCCGCAAGTCCCTGAGTCGGGGGACCTCATCGAGTCACTGTGCTCGATGAGGTCGTCACCTCGAGCTAACGACCTCGCCGAGGGGCAGCGCCGATCGGGCGACGGTGTCCGACGAGGTCGTTGAAGCCGAGTTAAGGATCTCAGGGGCGCCGCCGAGCGGGCAATGGTGTCCGCGGCGGTCGTTAAGCTGAGTTAACGACCTCTGGAGGCGGCGCCGCCGAGCGGGCGATGTGTCCGCGGCGGTCGTTAAGCCGAGTTAAGGACCTCGGGGAGGAACGCTGCCGAGGGGGCGATGGTCTCCGCGGAGCTCGTCACGTCGAGTCGGCGACCTCGTGGAGCGGAGGGGCGCCGCAGGATGGAGCCGAGCACACCGTGACGGGCTGTTGAGGTCGTTAACTCGAGTTAGCGACCTCGCGGGGGCGCCGCCGGAGGTGACGGTGCTCCACGAGTCATCGAGTCTGCGGGGGACTCGTCGAGGAGTGCTGCCGTCTGGGCCGTGGCCGTCGGCTGACGGTTTTCCACTAGGTCGTCACGCAGCGGCAGCTGACCTCGTCGAGGGACGATGCCATCACATCAAGCCGCGGAGGGCGTGCATGAGCTCGCGTCGCATCGCGTCGACGATCTTGTGGCGGATGGTCGCAGCCGGCACGCTCGAGCTCGAAGGTTACGTGCCATATTCGCGTCGGCGTCGTGCGCGACGCGAGCGTGCGCCTCCGGTCAGAAGTGGCGAATGAAGTCGCCGGAGGCCGTTCCGTTCGGTGCCGGGGTTGCGCGGTTGCCCGCCGGCGAGGACGCCGGCGTAGCGTTGCCGGTCGGAGAGGTCGTCGCTGGAGCGCCCGCCGGCGTAGCGCCTGCCGTTGGAGCACCCTTTGCCGGAGCACCTGTTGCGGAAGCACTTGTTGCTGGAGCGCCCGCCGGCGTAGCGCCCGCCGTCTTCCCGGCGGCGCTCGGCTTGTGACCCGGCTTCGTCGCAGCGGCTTGCGCTGTCGTCGTCGCGGGCGCGAGCTCGCTCTCCGGCGGCATGGTCGGCTCTGCTGCCGACGCCGCCGTTGCGGGCGCGGTCGTGGTCGTGGTCGTGGTCGGTACGGCTACGGTCTCTGCCGTCGGCGGGGGCGCCGCGACGTGGTTCGCGGTGGTCATGGTGCTCGCGTTGCTGCTCGAGCCACGCACGACGACGACCGTCGCCGTGACGAGGCCGATCAGGACCAGCGCGCCGGCGAGCACGAACAGACCGGTGCGCGATCGCGGGAGCGCACGGCGCGCGTCGGACGACTGGGACGAGAACGTGTCGCGCGCCGCCGGCGCTGGCACCTCGTCGAGCGTGACGGCGGTCCCTGCATGCGCCTGGGCACGAGGGAGCACGCGCGGCGCCGTGCGGGCATCTTCGTCTTGCGGCGAGCTCGCGTGCCGGCCGGCCTTGATGACGACCTGCCCCGGGCGCGGTGACATCTCGGCGTCCGGGTTCGACTCACGCTCGCGCTTCGACGGAGGCTTGCCACCCACTACGCCGAGGCCCGCGAGCAGCGCGTCGGCGTCGGGTGAGGTGTGCTCGCGCCCGCCGACGCCTCGCCACGTCGGGCCCGAGCGCACCGACTCGGGTGGTACGCCGATGAGCGGCACGTCGCCCAGGCGATCGGTCGCTGGCGACGCCGCGGCCATGTTCTTGCTCGGGGCTCGCGATGTCGAGGTGATCGTGCTCAGCACCTTCGAGAGCGGTCCGTTCCCTCCGACCTCGATCGGGCCGAGGCCCGCGCGGGCGGCGGCTGCGGCTCCGGCGATGGCAGCGCCGGCTGCGGCGGCGGCTCCGACTCCGCGCTGCGGGGGCGCATCGAGCGAGGGCCCTTCGGCGGTCAGGTCGTGCGGGTCTTTGCCGTCGCTCGCCCACTCGAGCTCGAAGAGGCGCTCGGCGAACGCATACGCGTCGTGCGGGCGAACGCGCGGATCCTTCGCGAGCGCCGACTGGATGAGCGTGACGATGGATGCCGGCACCCACGGCGCGAACTTCGAGACCGGCGCCGGGATCTCTTCGAGCTGCGCCTTCGAGACCCTCGTCCAGTCGTCGTAGTGGTCGAACGGACCGACGCCGGCGAGCATCTCGTAGAGGACGAGGCCGACGGCGTAGAGGTCGGAGGCGGGCGTCGGTTTGGCGCCGCGGATCTGCTCCGGCGACGCGTAGCTCCATGTGCCGACGAAGGCGCCGTCGTGTTTGCGATCGGCGACGGCGGAGACGCCGAAGTCGATCAGCTTCACCACCGGTTCGCCGTGGCGAGGGGCGTGGAGGAAGATGTTCTCCGGCTTGATGTCGCGATGGATGACCGGCACCTCGTTGGTGTGCGCGGCCTGGAGCGCCTCGAGGAGCTGGCGCGTGATCTCGTAGGCGACCCGCGGCGGGACGCGGCCCATCGTGTAGATGACGTCGCGTACCGTGCGGCCGGTCAGGAGCTCCATCACGTAGAACGGCGAGCCGTCCGGGAGCGAGTCGTAGTCGAACACCTTGACGATGTTCGGGTGGTCGAGCTGCGCGAGGATCCGCACCTCGTCGAGGAAGCGCATCCTGTGCTCCTCGTGCTGCGTGAGCTCGGTGCTCATCAGCTTGAGGACGCCCTGGATGTTCGGCGGCTTGACGACCTGATAGACGACGCCCATCCCGCCGGCGCCGAGCGGCTTCACCACCTGATACTTGGTGCCGGGGATGGTCGCGCCGACCTCGAGCTCGGGGCCTTTCGCAGACATCAGTAGTACCCCTGCATCCTCTCCCACAGCCGGCTCGCCGCGGGCCGCGCTCGGCCGATGAGCGCGCGCTCGTCGACGTTGACGAGCGCGCGGTCGCGAACGACGAACCGTCCCCCGACGATGGTGTGGCGCACGCTGGCCGTCGACCAGCCACGCACCAGGTGCTCGATCACGTTCGACTGGTTCATCGGCGTGAGCGGATTGTAATCGAGGATTGCGAGATCGGCGCGTGCTCCTGCTGCGATGCGTGGCGGAGCGGGATCGGCGAAGAGATGGCCCGCCATCACCTGGCCTGCCGCGATCCGGGCGCCGATCTCGCGGCCTAGGCCGTCCTTCGCCTCGTCGTGGCGGAAGCCGTAGGCGCGGGCCTCGGCGAGGATGTCACCGTCGAGCCCGTCCGTGCCGAGCACGACGTGGTCACCGGAGCCGCCGAAGAGGCCGACGCCGTGACGCATGTTCGAGCGCGGGTTGGTCGCGACGAAGGCACCCGCCCGCGCGAGCTGCTGCACGACGTCGGGCGTGAGCTCGTTCGCCTGCGCGATGACCGAGTCGGTGCGCGCGATGCCGAGCCGCTCGAGGCGCTGCTCGAGGCGTGTCCGCTTGTTGAGCTCGGCGTCCAGCGCGTCGGTCGCGTCCTCGGCGACGTGGAGGTGGAGGCCGACTCCGAACTCGTCGGCGATGGCGCGGAGCGCGTCGAGCGTGTCGTCGTTGAGGGAGAGCATCGCGTGCGCGCCGACGAGCGCGCGGTGCTGCGTCGTGCCCGCGCGCACCTTCTTCAGGAAGCGACGGTTCTCGCTGAGCGCGGCGTCGCGGCGCGCCCGTCCCTCGCGATCGCTCGTCTCGTACGCGAGCACGCCCCGGATGCCGACCTCGTCGAGCGCGGCCTCGATCCGATCGAGCGAGCCGTCGATCGCGCGCGGCGACGAGTGGAGGTCGACGACGCACGCGGCGCCAGCCTTCGCCGCCATCGCTGCGCCCGCCAGCGCGGACGCATGCACGAGGTCGTCGTCGAGTGCCTTGTCGAGCGGCCACCAGATCCACTGGAGGTGATCGGTCAGCGTCTGCGGCGTCGACGCAGGTGGAGGCATCCCGCACGTGAGCGCCATGTAGAGATGCGTGTGGCCGACGACGAAGGCGGGCGTGACGATGCAGTCGTGCACGTCGACGCGCGGGAGCCCGTCCGGGATCTTCCCGCCGACCTGGACGATCTGCGACCCGCGGATCACGACGTCCGCCTGTCCCATCCGCGTCGGATGAAGCTCGAGGAGCGTGCCGCCTGCGAGCACGATCGCCTGCTCGGTGATCCGCGCGACCTCGTCTGCGCCGACGGTGGGCGCAGCCGAGCGGAGCGTGCTCTCCGAGGGCAACATGACCCGACTGAGTATAGGCCACTCGCCCCGAGCGATCCCACCTCGAGTGCCGGCGGGGGCCGGGCAGCTCTGGGGCGCATCCCGATTCTCGACGCGGACGACGATCGAGCGAGATAGGCTCGGTCGCCATGAGCGTCGATCTCGTTGTCCGCGGCCAGCGTGTCTTCACTCCCGTCGGCGAGCGACCGGCCGCCGTTCATGTCGACCGCAAACGAGGCACGATCGTTGCCGTCACCGAGCTCGAAGCGGCGCCGTCCGGCGTGGAGACGATCGACGCGGGCATGATGTGCGTCCTTCCCGGCCTCGTCGACACGCACGTCCACATCAACGATCCCGGGCGTACCGACTGGGAGGGCTTCGAGACGGCGACGCGCGCGGCAGCCGCCGGTGGCGTGACGACGCTCGTGGACATGCCGCTCAACAGCATTCCCCCGACGACGACGCTCGACGGGCTCGCGGCGAAGCTACGCGCGCTCGAGGCGAAGGCTCACGTCGACGTCGCGCTGTGCGGCGGGCTCGTGCCGTCGAACCCGGCCGGTCTCGCGGACCTCCATGCCGAGGGCGTGCTCGCGTTCAAATGTTTCCTCGCCGAGAGCGGCGTCGGCGAGTTCTCGTACGTCCACGAGAACGAGCTCCGCGCCGGAATGAAGGAGCTAGCGCGCATCGACGCGCCGCTCTTCGTCCACGCCGAGCTGCCCGAGCCGCTCGCCGAAGGCGAGAAGGCGGCGATGGGGCTCGACCCGCGCCGCTACGCGACCTACCTCGCCTCGCGGCCGCGCCGCGCGGAGGACGCCGCGATCGAGCTCGTGCTCCGTCTCGCCCGTGAGACCGGCGCCCGCGCGCACGTGGTGCACCTGTCGTCGTCCGATGCGCTCGGCCTCTTCCGCCAGGCGCGCGACGAGAAGACCCGGCTCACGGTCGAGACCTGCCCGCATTACCTCACGTTTGCCGCCGAGGAGATCGAGGACGGCGCGACGGAGTACAAGTGCGCGCCGCCGATCCGTGAGCGCAACAACCGCGAGAAGCTGTGGGACGCGCTCCGCGAAGGCCTCGTCGATCAGGTCGTCACCGATCACTCTCCGTCCACTGCCGAGCTGAAGTGCTCCGGCTCCGGTGACTTCATGAAGGCGTGGGGAGGTATCTCGTCATTGCAGCTCGGCCTCGCCGCCTTCTGGACCGAGGCGAGGGCACGCGGACGTTCGGTCCGCGATCTCGTCGAGTGGATGAGCGCCGCTCCCGCGCGTCTCGCCGGCATCCACGGCAAGAAGGGGGCGATCGCCGCCGGCTTCGATGCCGACCTCGTCATCTGGGATCCCGACGCCGACTTCACCGTCGACGCCTCGACGCTCCAGCACCGGAACAAGATCACGCCCTACCACGCGCGCAGCCTGAAGGGCGCGACGCTCCGGACCATCCTCCGGGGCGAGACGATCTACGAGCGCGATCGCGCCGGCGGCGCGTTCGCCGAGCGTCGCGGCCGCTGGCTCCGTCGGGCCTGACGATCACATCGCGCCGAATGAAACGGCTTTCTTGGTTTCCACGGAGCCGAGGCGTCGGGGTATCCTCGTCGAGCCAATTCGGGCCGGAGGAGAGAGAGCGTTGGGGATCGAGCAGCCGAGGAAGACGCAGCAATACCTGAGTCGCGGGATGAGGTCCCCGCTCCGCCTTCCGATCGTCGGGCTCGTCGGCGCAGTCGTGGTGCTCCTCTCGCTCGGATGGGTGACGAACCGCGAGACCCGGGAAGAGGAAGCGGCTGCCTCGCTCGTCGAGCACACGCATCTCGTCATCGAGGAGCTCCGGCGGATCCCCTCCGGAATCGCCGTGGCGGAGAGCAGCCTCCGCGGCTACGCGCTTCAGCGCGACGAGGGGATGCTCGACGAATTCGAGCCGGCGATCCGCGAAGTCGAGGAGGGGCTGAGGTCGGCGCGCGCGCTCGTCCTCGACAACGAGCTCCAGGTGCGACGCCTCGAGGCGGTCGAGCCGAAGACCAGGCGGCGCATCGATCTGTTGCGCGAGCGCCTCCAGGTACTCCGGACGACCGGCAGCACGGACATCCTCCCCGAGGCGCGGCACCTGACGCTCGACATCCGCGCGATCGCCACCGAGATGGAGCAGCACGAGCTGATGCTGCTCGAGCGGCGAACGACCTCGCGAGAGGAGCGCATCCGGCGCATGCGCATCGTCTCGCCGCTCGGGATCTTCACCAGCATCAGCCTCGTCGCCGGCGCCTTTCTCCTCGTCTACGGAGAGGTGAGGCACCGGCGGCGCGCGGAGCAGGCAAGCGAGATGCAGGGCGCGCGGCTCCGGGAGCTCGTTCGTGAGACGGCGCTGATGCTCCAGATGGGAGAGCTCCTCAGCGCTTGCCGCTCCGTCGACGAAGCGACCGAGGTCGTCCGGCGGCTTGCCCCGCAGTTCTTCACTCGGGAGTCGGGCGCGATCTGCATCCTCAACGAGTCACAGAACTTCCTCGAGGCTCAGGTCGCGTGGGGAGGGAACCCCGTCCTCTCAGGGAAGACCTTCGGTCCCGACGCCTGCTGGGCGCTTCGGCGCGGAAAGCCACATCGGACGCAGCAGGGCGACGCGAGCGTGCGGTGCGAGCACTCGAGCGAGAGCAAGTCTGCGATGCTCTGTCTGCCGCTGCTGGCGCACGGGCAGGTGGTCGGGACGCTCCACGTCGCCGAGAACGGGGATGCCGAGCAGGTCGAGCGCCGGGCGATGGTCGTCGGTGAGCAGGTGGGGATGGCGCTCTCGAACCTGCGCCTGCGCGAGAGCCTGCGGAACCAGTCGATCCGCGATGCGCTCACCGGTCTCTACAATCGCCGCTACACCGACGAGACGCTCGAGCGAGAGATCCAACGCGGGGCGCGTGAGTCGACGACGATCGGCGTGCTCGTGATGGACGTCGACTTCTTCAAGAAGTTCAACGACTCGTTCGGCCATCAAGCGGGCGATCGCGTCCTCTCGGCGATCGGGAGCCTCCTCCGCAAGAAGACGCGCGGTGCCGACGTCGCGAGTCGGATGGGCGGTGAGGAGCTCGCGCTCGTGCTCCCGGGCGCATCCCGCGAGGACGCCGCGAAGCGAGCCGAGGAGATCCGTGAGGCGGTCGCGCAGATGGACGTGACGTACGACGGCCGGAACATCGGTCCGGTGACGCTCTCGATCGGCGTCGCGGTGTTCCCGCAGCACGGCAATACCGCGGACGACGTCGTCCGCGTGGCCGACGCCGCGCTCTATCGGGCGAAGCGAGAGGGCCGCAATCGCGTGATCGTCGCAGACTGACACGTCGCCGCTGGCGACGGCACGAACGGAGACGTGATCGTCGCGCGACGGCCGAATACGTCTGTCGTAGTCTCCCCGGATCGACATGGCGGACTTCAACGAGCTCATCGATCTCGCAGCGGAGCGCCTCGGCGGCTTCGTGCTCTGGGGAAGCGACGATTTCTTCGCCGAGAAGGAGAACCTCCTCAAGCCGGAGGAGGCGATCTTCATCGCCGGCAAATTCACCGACCGCGGCAAGTGGATGGACGGCTGGGAGTCGCGGCGCAAGCGGCAGTACGCCGAGTCCTCCCGCGCTTACCCCGATCACGACACCTGCATCATCCGCCTCGGCCTCTCCGGCGTGGTGCGCGGCTTCGTCGTGGACACCGCGCACTTCAAGGGCAACTACCCGAAGGAGTGCTCGATCGAAGGCGCGAGCATCGAGGGCCACCCTGACGTCACGACGCTCCTGTCGAGCGACGTGAAATGGACCGAGATTCTCCCGCGCACCGCCCTCGCGGGCGACACGAAGAACCGCTTCGAGGTCGAAGTCCCGCAGCGATTCACCCATCTGCGCTTCCACATCTACCCGGACGGCGGCGTTGCACGGCTCCGCGTGCACGGCGACGTGATGCCGGGGGCGCGCTGGATGGGCCGGCGCGACCGTCCTCAGCTCGTCGATCTCGCGGCGGCGGAGCACGGCGGTCTCGTCGTTTCGTGCAACGACATGTTCTTCGGCTCGCGCCACAACCTGATCATGCCCGGCCGCGGCGTGAACATGGGTGACGGTTGGGAGACGAAGCGCGGGCGCCGGCCGGGCCCCGACTGGGTCGTCGTCCGCCTCGCGACGGAGGGAGCGATCGAACGCGCAATCGTGGACACGCTGCACTTCCAGGGCAACGCACCCGACTTCTGCGCCATCGACGTCGCCTCGAGTCCGGACGCCGATCCCGACGGTTCGAGGGACGACGGCTGGCGACCGCTCCTCGCAAAGAAGAGCCTCCAGCCGCACACGGCGCACGTCTTCGAGGACGAGCTCCTCGCCGCAGGGGACGCGACCCACGCGCGCGTTCGGATCTGGCCCGACGGCGGCGTGAGTCGGCTGCGCCTCTTCGGGATCGCGAGCGACGCGGGACGCGAGCGCTCCGGGATGCGCTACCTCCGCGCGATGCCGGAGCCCGAGCTCGAGAGCGCGCTCCGCTCATGCTGCGGGTCGAGCGCGTGGGTGCGTGCGATGGCCGACGAGCGAAGGAAGAACGCAGCCTCGTTCGCGAGCCTCGAGGCGCTCAAGAAGGTGGCCGCCGATCGTTGGAACGCGCTTGGTTCGAGCGACTGGGACGAGGCCTTCAAGGCGCATCCGCGCATCGGCGAGAAGAAGGCGGACGGACCGCAGAGCAAGGTCGCTCATGGCTGGTCCACGAAGGAGCAGGCCAAGGTCTCCGAAGCGAGCCAGGCGGTACTCGAGGAGCTCCGCGCGACGAACAAGGCCTATGAGGAGCGCTTCGGCCGCATCTACATCGTCTGCGCGACGGGCAAGTCCGCCGAGGAGATGCTCGGCATCGCGAAGGAGCGGATGCAGAGCGCTGCCGAGACCGAAGTTCGCCGTGCCGCCGAGGAGCAACGCAAGATCACCGAGCTCCGGCTCGAGAAGCTGGTGATGGGATGAAATCCGTTTCCACCCACGTCCTCGACATCCACCGCGGCCGCCCCGCGGCGGGAGTGCCCGTCACCCTCGAGCGCAAGGACGGTGACGCGTTCACGCGCATCAAGGCCGCGGCGACCGACGCCGACGGCCGCGTGAAGGAGCTCGTCCCCGAAGGGCAGCTCACGAGCGGCACGTACCGCATCACGTTCGACACCGGCGCCTACTTCGCCGCGCAGAACGTCGAGGGCTTCTACCCGGAGGCGAGCATCGTGTTCGTCATCCGCGATGACGCCGCGCACTACCACGTGCCGCTCCTCTTGAGCGCGCACGGCTACTCGACCTACCGCGGCAGCTGAGCGGGGGCGGTCCGTCACGCGTCATCACGCGGTCGTCGATCGCGTTGGGGCCTCGTGGAGCAGAGCGAGACGAACGCGCGGCGCTTCGGAGCCGGTGGCCCCTTTCGCGGTCGTTTACTCGCTACACGACCACTTCGAGGCGCCCGTCTCCTCGCCCTCGACGAATCGGTACCTGGATGGACGGACGGACGCCGCCGGTGACGGAGCATCTCCGTCGAGCCGGCGGCGCGTAAGCTCTCAGCCGAGAGCGTCAGTCGACGGTGTGGCAGCCCGCGCAGCCGAAGCCCTTGTGCGTGGCGGGATCGTACGGCTTCTCGTTGAGGGCCTCGGCCATCGCCGGCACGACCTTCTCGCCCATGAACTTCATCATCTCGGGCTGCGCCTTCGCGAGCTTCTCGAAGCCGCCGTTCGAGAGCGTGAGCTTCGGGAGGACCTTGCGCGGGTCGTCCTTCTTCTGCGGGCCGTGGCAGGTAGCGCAGCCGAACTTCTCGAACTTCTTGCCGTCATGCTCCTTGAAGAGCTTCCCGACGTTCGGGACGACCTTCGCCGACATGACCTCGATCTTCTTCTCCATCGGGAGGTCGTCGAAGCTCGGGCCTTCGTGCGCGGCGTGGGCGGTCTCTCCGCCGGTGCCGGCATCGCCGGTCTCGGTGTTCGCGTCGGCGGCCTCGGTCGGGGCCGACGGCGGGTTGGCCGCGGGCTGCGAGCCTCCGCAGGCGAGGAGGGAAGCGGTCGCGACGGCGAGGAAAACGAGAAGGTGGCTACGCATCTGTGCGGCGCCCGCTTTAATCCGCCCGCCGCCGGGATGCCAGTTTCCAGCTCCGGAAGAGCTGATCAATGGACCTTACGCTCGAGCTGATTCATATTCGGAGGCCGATGAGCCCGGCGTTCGTCACGGAGTGGTTGAATCTTTCCGTCCGCTGGATCCACGTCATTGCGGGGATCATGTGGATTGGCAGCTCGTTGTTCTTCAACTGGCTCGATGCACGCATCGAGAAGAACGAGCGCACCAAGGAGAAGGGCATCGAGGGCGAGCTCTGGATGGTGCACTCCGGCGGGTTCTACGACGTCGAGAAGACGCTCGTCGCGCCGAAGGTGATGCCCAAGCACCTCCACTGGTTCAAGTGGGAGGCGATGTTCACGATGCTGTCGGGCTGGCTCCTGCTCGACATCGTGTTCTTCCAGGGCGGCGCCGTCACGCTCGTCGATCCGAACGTCTCGGACATCTCGCCCGCTGCCGCGGTCGCGCTGTCGATCGGGACGCTCATCGGATCGTGGTTCGTCTACGACATCCTCTGGCGCTCGCCGCTCACGAAGAGCGTGCCCGTCGGCGCGGCGATCACGTACGGCCTGATCGTCGGCGTCCTCTTCTTCCTGTCCCACAAGGTCAGCGGACGCGCCGCGTTCCTCCTCACGGGCGGAATGATGGGAACGTGGATGGCGACCAACGTCTGGGTGCACATCATCCCGGCGCAGAAGGGGCTGGTGAAGGCGGTCACCGCGGGAAAGTCGCCGGATCCGAAGCTCGCGAAGCACGCCAAGACGCGCTCTCGGCACAACAACTACATGACCTATCCGGTGGTGCTCATCATGCTGAGCAACCACTTCCCGGGCGTGTACGGCCACAAGCACGCGTGGCTCGTCCTCGCCGGTCTCATCCTCGTCGGCTCGGCGATCCGGCACCTGCAGAACGTGAAGAAGGAGCTCGCTCCGGGCGTGCTCATCGCCGTCCTCCTCGTGCTCCTCACGGTCGCGCACTCCTCGCTCACGTCTGCTCCGGCGAGCGCGGGCAGCGCGGGCGGCGACTCGAAGACCCCGCTCACGGCGACGACTCCCGAGACCAAGGGCGGTCCGGAGAAGGTCGCGAACGAGTCGGTCGTCGGCGTCGTGAAGGGCACGGTGAACCTCGTGGGCACGCCGCCGCCGAACAAGGAGCTCAACGTCGGAACCTGCACGAGCGACGTGACGGGCCCGGTGATGTCCGATGCGGTCCTCGCGAAGGGGGGCAAGCTCCAGAACGCGTTCGTCTGGATCAAGGGCGGCCTCGACTCGTACAAGGCGCCGGCTGCGCCGAGCGAGCCTGTCGTGGTCGACCAGAAGGGGTGCATGTACAACCCTCATGTCGTCGGCGCGCGCGTCGGGCAGAAGGTCATCTTCCTCAACAGCGACCCCGTGCTTCACAACGTGCGTGCCGTCGCGGAGACCAACGCGACGTTCAACGACATGATGCCGACGAAGGACATGCGCCTCGAGAAGGTCTTCGACAAGACCGAGGTTCCGGTGCGCGCGAAGTGTGACGTCCACCCGTGGATGAGCGCCTTCGTCGGTGTCGTCCCGCATCCGTTCTTCGCGGTGAGCGGCGTCGCGGGCGAGTTCTCGCTCGTGAACGTCCCCGAGGGCACCTACGAGATCGAGGCCTGGCACGAGGTCTTCGGGCGACAGACGCAGAAGATCGAGGTCAAGGCGCGCGAGACCGCCGAGCTCGCGCTGACGTTCCGCGCGGAATAGCCCGACGTGGAGACTTTTTGGCTCGACCGGGATAGCGGCTGATATGGTGCGGCGATGAAGGCGGTGGCGCTCGTCGGAGCGATTCTATGCTGCGCTGCAGTCGCGGCATGCTCGCTGGCGATGGCGTCGGAGCTCGATGACGCGCGCGAGCCGGTCCCTGCGCCGTTGCCCGGCCAGCCGGACGCCGACAGCGGCTCGGCGAGCCTCTTCGACGGTGGCGCGGACCCCGGTGCTGACGCTGCCGTCCGTAAGCGGGGATGTCGCGAGCTCGATCCGCCTCCTCAGTTCTGCGAGGACTTCGACGACGGGGAGCTCGGCGAGAACTGGGACGCGCTCGAGGATGCCGGTGGCACGATCGCGTTCGACTCCCTGGCGTATTCGGCGCCCCGTTCGGCGCGGATCAGCCTCGTCGAGGCGCCGAGCTGCTCGAGCGCGTTCTTCCAACGGGGCTTCTCGGGCATCGGGACCAACGTCGTCGACGTTCGCGTTCAAATGCGTCCGAGCTCGCCGTGGAACGCTGAATATACGCCGCTCGCCATCGTCTTTTCCTCCGATTGCGTCGTGTTCATCAACGCGCGTCCGGTCGCCTCGGGAGCCATCGGGTCGACCGTCGCCGCCATCCTTCATCCGAACAGCTCCGATACGGGCGGCTTCCGGTCGCTCGCTGGTGGTCTGCGCGTCGACGAGTGGACCGACGTGCGGATCTCGGCGGTGCGTCAGGGCTCGGGAGCGGCGATCACCTTCGCGTTCGAGCGCGCCGATGGAACGCTGAGCGAGACGACCGAGAGCGTTGCGGAGTGCACGCTTGGCGGCGATCTCATGCTCGGTGTTGGCTACCAGTGCGGTGCCGGCACCAGCGAGACGCGATACGACGACGTGCGGGTGTACTGGAAGTAGAGCGCGCCGCCGAGATCCTCTGCGACTGACGGTAGAGCCAACAGGACCGGACCGGAGCTGGCTTCCTCGAACGAGACGAGCCGCGGAACGGCTGACGCGCAGCAGGCTCCGCGTTCCTCGACGGCATCTACCCAGCGCCCATGGTCGGAACGTCGGCTCGAGGCGGCCCGCGCGCAGCGCGTGACGCGCGCTGCTTCCTCTCCGTGCCGCTCGGCGTGAATCCGGTCGAAGATCCATCGTCTCACGAAGGATGTCGTCTCTGGGCCAAGGTCCAGTTCTGCTCCAGCTGCGCGGTGCTCGACCGATTCCGGTCGGGCACCGTGTCGAGGTGCGCGTGTTCTTCGCCGCCGGAGGCAGCGGTTTCTTCGGCACGGGCGCGCCGGCGCCGGACTTCGAGAGCCCTCTCATCACGGATCTCGAGACGGGCATTGGCTACGGCGCGTTCGAGCATTTCCATCCTCCGGTCTCGATGTACACGACGGGCCAGACGTTTCCGTTCTCGCACACGCCGATCGCGGGGCTTCGGGAGCACTCCCGGTGGCTCGGGAAGGTCCTCGTCTGCAACGTCGTTTTTACCGGGAAGGAGAGGAACGAAATCCAGACGACGCTGCTGATCGAGCCGATGGCGTCGACTCCAGGCTACCGGTGAGCCCCCGCATCCCGAGCCCCCGTGAATGATACGGGCTAGCGCTTGGCGAGCGGGAGCACGACGCTCGACGGCAGATAGCCGTCCGCGCCGCCGACGATGACGTGGCTGAAGCCGCCCGTCTCTTCGACGATGCGCGCGCGCGCGCCTTCCGCGACCGGAGCGATGCCGTCGATCGCGAGATGACGAGCATCGAGCAGGCGTGCGTTCGGCGCGATCACGACGCCCTCTCGCAGGTGGAGGCGCGCATCGCGAGCGGCCCACGCGAGCACCGACGTGACGAGGAGGAGCGCGCCTGCGATCGCGCCCGAGGTCGTCGCGGCGACCTTGGCGCGAGGCTGCGTCAGAAGGCGGCGGGCGAGGATCGCGCCCGAGAGCACGAGCGCCATGATCGCGGCGATGGCAGCCCAGACGTTCTCGGGCAGGAGATCGACGATGGATCGTCCGAGAGAGAACCCATGCCCGATCTCGACCGACTCGCCTGCGCGCGAGCGACGGTGCGCGACCTCGGAGCGCACGGACGCGAGCGCGGTGGTGGCGTCGGCGATGAGCGAAGGATCGCGGGTGAGCTCGCGTGTCTCTTCGAAACCGTGCGCCGCGCGTCCGAGATCACCCGGCTGCTCGGCCCCCGCGCGCACGCGCGCAGCGTAGGCGAGCCCGCGATCGAAGCTGATGACTGCATCGATGACGCCACGATCCGCGAGTGCCTCGAGCTTGGCGATCGCCTCGCCGGGGCGATCCGCGACGAGCGCTTCGTGCGCGCCGAGGAAGAGCGCGGTCGGATCCATCTCCTCGTGCGGAGCGTCCTCGTCGGCGCGGGCCGTGGTGGCGAGCGCGACACACGCGAGGAGCACGGGGAACGAGACGCGCGATCTCACTCGGAGCTCCTCCGGCTCGAGGGAGGCGCCGAGTCGGTCGGCTGCAGCGAAGCGCGCTTGCTCGAGTGAGTGGCGACGGCGCCCATCGCCTCCTTCGCGCGCTTCCAGAGTGAGTGCGCCGTATCCATCGTCACGCCGCCCGGGGAGAACCGTGCGCCCTCGCACTCGGAGAGGATCTGCATCGCGGACTTTGCCGTGGTCTCGGAGACGCCGGCGTCGGCTAGCTCGCGGACCGCGCCGTCGCCGGACGTGCCGCGGATGTTCACGCCGGTGCTCGCGAGGATCTCTGCCTCGACCGCACGGGCGATGGCTGCGATCGTGGCCTTACCGTCGTCGCCCTTCAGTGCGGACTCGGCCTCGTTGCGCCGGTCGCGTGCGATGCGCTCCGGCGAGGGAGCGGCGTTGGCTCGCCGCTCGCGCGCTCGACGGACTGCACCGCCGAGTGCGATCATGGAGACGCAAGCGAGGGGCGAGCCGAAGAGCGCGCCCCAGTACACCGGCCACTCGGTGAGGAAGGTCTCGCTCTGCTTGCCTTCGAGCGCGGCGCGCGGCTTCGGCAAGTCGGGGAGGGGTGTCTCCGCGACCTCCGGGCCGGCGTCCGGCTTGTCCACCTTCGCGACCTGGACGATGCCGAGCGAGGTGCGTGCGATCTCGTACTTTCGCGTCTGAGGATCGAAGTACGGGAGGCGGATCTCGCCGAGATCGACCGCGCCTTCCTTGTGGATCAGGACCACGTAGGAGAACGTCCTCGTCCCGCCGAACTTGTCGTTCGACACGGGCCCGAGGCTGTCGCGTGTCTGCGGCTCGAGCCATTCGACGCCGGCGATCTCCGGAGTCGGGAGCTTCGCGGGCATGTTCCCGCTGCCGCGCAGCTCGACGGTGACGCCGACGGCGCCATGCTGATCGATGTTCCGCGGCGTGGTCGATGCGGAGAGGGAGAAGTCGCCGGTGTCGCCGATCTGGTAGCCCGCCGGGCGGTTCGCGACCGGCGGCTCGCTCACGTCGACGAAGAGCGTCTCGCTCTCGCGCAGGCCGACACGTGCCTGCGACAGCGTGAGCGACATCGGCGAGATCGTGAGCCTGCCCGTCTTGATGGGGAAGAGCGCGTTCTTGCGAACGAGCTTCACCGCCCACGGCCGTCCGCCGACCATCGCATTGCCGACGTGGACCGCGCGCGTCTCGTCCTGGACGAGCGAGCGCTTCACGAAGTCGGTCGCCGTCGCCTCGTGGACGTCGGAGGGGCGGCCCTGCCGCGCGCGGATGTCCTCGTAGAGGTAGACGTTGAGCGTGACCTGCTCGCCGACGACCGCGCGCGTCTTGTCGATCGTGGCGTGGAGGAACGCGATCGGCGCGCGCGGGGCGTCGAGCGCGAGCTTCGGATCGGCGCTCACGCCGCCGAAGGGATCCTGGGCGGCGCTGTCGTCGTCGGTGCCCGGGAAGAGTCCCTTGAACGGATCGAACGGCGAGCCGCCGCCGAAGGGATCGAACGGCGAGCCGCCGAAGGGATCGAACGGCTGTCGCCCTGGCCGCCGAGGCTTCGGCTTGCCCTGTCCCGGCGGGACCACGGTCACGCGGGCAGTCGGTCCGTTCCGGCGCGATCCGCCGAACGCGACGCTTCCCGGACCGATCGTGAAGGTGCCGAGCCTGCCGGCGCTCAGTCGCCAGGTCGCGGTGAGACCGTGCTTGTCGGTCCGTTGACCGTTGATGATCGACACCATGTGCGTCGGCGACGACCCGGTATCGACGACGGTGAATGCCGCGGGCGGGGTGAGCCTCGGGTCGGACGGCGCTTCGCTCGTGGTGGAGGTCGCCTGGAGCACGTACGTGACCGTGTCGCCGAGCTCGATCTCGTTCGCGTCGATGCTGCCGGTGACGTCGATGCCCTGCGCCCGCGCCGGTGCCGTCCACGCGAGCGCGGGGGCGAGCGTCGCGAGCGTGAGCCCGATGAAGCGCGCGCGTACTCCTATACGGTGAGCTCGAGTCATGAACGGCGCAGTGCACGGGGCGTTCATTTGTCCGCCATCCCGCGCACGCGGCGCGCCTTGCCCTGCTTCTTCGCGGCCTCTTGCTGAACCGTCGGTGCGTTCTCGAGCTGGTCGAGGATGCGCTCGTCCTGGCTCTGGCGCGAGGGCGGCGGGGGCTGTTCGGGCTCGTCCTTCTGGTCCTGCTTCGGCGGAGGCTTGTTCTGATCGTCGCCGCCGTCCGAGTCCTTGCCGGCGTCCTGATCCTGATCGCCGCTGCCCGAGTCCTTGCCGGCGTCCTGATCGTCGTTGTTCCCGCCGTCCGGCTGGTTCTTGTCGTTCCCGCCGTCGGGCTGGTTCTGTTCGTCGTCGTTCCCGCCGTCGCCGCCGTCGGGGGGCGATGCGTCCGGGCCGGCGTCCTTCTTGTCTTCGATGCGGCGGAGCGCGATCGCGCGGTTCCACGCGGCGTCGCGGCCGACGGGATCGACGGCGTAGGTCACCTTGCCGGCGTCGGTGTTCGTCCCGATCGGTCCGGCGTCGCCCATCGCGGGCACGAGCTCGAGGGCGTGATCGTAGGCGGTGACCGCCTCCTTGTAGGCGGCGGTCAAGAAGAGGAGGTTGCCCTCGAGGTAGCGCGCGCGGGCGCGAAGCGAGACGGGCTGCGTGGGATCCTCCGAGATCGCACGCACGACGCGGAGCGCGCACTCGACCTGGCCGGCGCGCATGCCCTTGAGGTTCGGGTCGAGGAGGCCGGCGTCGTTCTCCTCGTCGCCGAAGCGGTGACCGTACGTCTCGGCGAGCTTGAAGAGCGCGAGGCCGAGGTCGAACGATCCGTTCGGTCGTTCGCGCACGCGGAGCGGCGTGCCGATGTTGCCCTCCGAGCAGGCGCCGGTGGTGAGGTAGTCCTGGAGGAGCGTCGCGGCTGTTCCGGCTTCACCGGCGTCGTAGTGGCCGAGCGCCTCGTTCACCTGAGGAGCTTCGCGCTCGAACGGGCGCGTCGGATCCCATCCGCATGCCGCGACGAGGACGGCGAGCGCCATCGACGCGACGGAGAGGCGACGGAAGCGCCGCACGGCACGGGACGCGCCGCTCATGCCGCCCTCGCTTTCTTCTTCGGCTTCTTGCCGGCGCCGTCGTCGGGCTTGTCTCGTTCGTCGCGGTTGTCGTCCTTCCGCTTCTTCCGCCTCCAGCCTCCGGGCGCGAGCCTCATGCCCGGCGGGAGCGCCCCGGCGACACCGAAGGCGAGCCGCGGGAGCGGCGCCTCCGGGATGAGGCCCTCGGCGATCAGGAGGAGGATCGCGATCCCGAGCGGCCACATGTACTCCTCGTCGAACGCGGTCTCGACGCGTTCGGCCAGCTCTTCGCGCATCATCTTCTTGAGCGCGCGCGCGACCTCGTCGATGCCGGTCTCGCCCTTCTCGGCGCGGACGATCGCGCCGCCGGTCGCCTTCGCGATGTCGGCGAGCTGCGCCTCACCCTCGGCGGTGAGCTCCGTGGTGAGCGTCCGGCCGTTCTCGTCCTTGCGGAAGCCCAGCGTGCGCCCGTCGGGACCGACATCCGGGATCGGCTCCGGCGCGCGCCCCCCGATCTGGACGACGTCGATGCGCGTGTTCTCGCCTGCGGCTTGCCTCGCGACGCCGACGGGATCGCCTTCGAGGTCCTCGCCATCGGTGACGAGGACGATCACGCGCACGTGGTCCTTCGACTTCGGATCGCGGGCGAGCACCTCACGCGCGCGCTCGAGCGCCCGGCCGATCGCGGTGCCACCGATCGGCATGTCGTTCGGCTCGAGCTGGCGGAAGAATTGCGCGATGGCCGCCGAGTCACTCGTGAGCGGGAAGCTCATCGGCTCTCCGGCGAAGGCTACGGCGCCGAAGCGCGCGCCCGGAAGCTCGCGCACGAGCTTGCCGATCTCGGCCTTCGCGCGCGCGATCCGGCTCGGGGCGACGTCGCGCGCGTACATGCTCTTCGAGTAGTCGAGCACGATGACCACGTCGAGGTTGGTTGCCGGCACGAGCTTCGTGCCGCGGCCCCACTGCGGCCGCGCGAGCGCGAGGAACGCCGACGTGAGCGCGACGACGAGCAGCACGCCCTTGAGGGCGCGGCGGCCGGCGGCATCGAACGTCTCGAGGCGCATCACGAGCTTCGGATCGCCGAAGACCGTCGTCGCACGTCCGCGACGGATCGACGCGAGGACGAGCGAGGTCGCGAAGAGCGCGACGAGCAGCCCGCACCCGAGCGCCGCGAGCAGGTAGGGCATCGCGGTGAGGTCGTAGGCGAACCTCATGGAAACCTCCGCACGATGACGAGTCGCACGAGCGCCTCGAGCGCGATGAGAGCGACCGCGGGGAAGAGGAGGAGCCCGAAGAGATCCTCCATCGTCGCGGCTTGCGCCTCGAACCGCGTCTTCTCGAGCTTGTCGAGGATCGCATGCATGCTCTGCTCGAGGCCCTTCTTGTCGGTCGCGATGAAGGCGTCGCCGCCGGTGGTGCTCGCGATGCGGCGGAGCAGCTCCGGGTTGACCGGGAAATGCTCCCGCACGAACTTCGGCTGCCCGAAGAGATCGACGCCGTCCTGCACGTCGACGTCGTCACCGTTGCCGATCTGCACGGTGAAGACCTTCACGCCTTGTGCCTGTGCGAGGTGCGCGGCGTAGTCCGGCGCGATCGAGCCGGCGTTCGAGTCGCCGTCGGTGAGCAGGATGATCGCCTTCGATCGCGCGGTGGAGCGTCGGAGGCGCGCGACCGCCGTGCCGACGGCGTCGCCGATCGCGGTGCCGTTGCCGTCGATGAGCCCGAGCTCCATCCTGCTGACGAGCATCGAGAGGAGCGACTTGTCGAGCGTCGGAGGCGAGAGGATGTAAGCCGTCCGTCCGAAGACGACGACGCCGATGCGATCGTTCTTTCGCCGCGAGACGAATTCGAGGATGACCTCCTTTGCGGTCTCGAGGCGCGTGAGGCGCTGGGCCGGTGCGCGCGGCGCGCGGGTCTGCTCCGGCGTCTCCGCGTCCATCAGCGCGCGCATCGAGCCGGAGAGGTCGAGCACGACGACCATGTCGATGCCCTTCTCGTCGGCGTCCTCGCCGCGGAGGACGTTCTGCGGCCGGCCGAGCGCGAGGATCGCGAGGACGAGCGCAGCGCCGCGGAGCATCCCGGGCAAGTCGCGCAGGCGCGTCCGTAGCCCGCGCGGCCCGGTGAGGAGCGGCGCGATCGCGGCGATGCGCATGCGCGGCGTCCGCGCGTCGGCGGCGAGGGTCATCCGCCATACGACGACCCCTGCGATGATCACCGCCGCGCCGCCGAGCACCGGCAGACGCGCCGAGGGCGGGAGGAGCGAGAGCACGGGCACGGTCCACACCGCGGAGAGCCAGGCCTCGCCGCGCATGAGGATCGGATAGAGGAGCGCGGCGGTGACGAGGAGGAGCGTGCCGAGGACGACGGCGATCGCGCGGCTCGTGCGCGTCATGTCTCGCCTCCTTCCGGGGGCTCACGGCGCGGAGGTCTTGACGACGTCGTCGGCTCGCGCTCGCCCTTGCCCTCGCCGGCCTTCGCGTCGGGCTCGGATGCCGAGGCGGTGCCCGATGAGGTCGCGTCGTCCCCGGTCTCGCTCGCGCGCTGCTCGGGTGCGGGGGCCGGCTCGTCCGGATCGGGCGGCTCGTAAGGAGAGCGGACGCGTGCGCGCGGCGCTTCCTCCGGCTGCGTGAACGGGGCCCGCAGCTGTGCGGCGGCGACCGGATCGACCTCCGGCTCCGGCTCCTCGAGCACGGTGCGGGCGCCGGTCGACGTCGGCATCGTCCCTCGCACGATCGCCTCACCGGTGGCGATCGACGTCGCGCACTGCTGCTGCGTCGGCGTGAGGTTTGCGAACTTCACGAGGTCGCACTCGCGGAGAAAGCTCGCGACGCGATCGAAGGAGATCCCGGGCGCGGGCGCCAGGCTCGTCCGCGACGACGCGTCGGGGGAAGGCCGATCGAAGCGGATGAAGCCGCCCGCCTGCTTCTTGAGCGCGGCGAGGATCTCGTCGGTCGTCGACTCGAGGCCGTCGAAGCCGAAGCGCGCGCCGAGGTAGCGCCGGAGCGCGTCGCTCGTTCGGTCGAAGTACTCGCCGTAGCGTTCGTTCTCCAGGAGGCCGGCGTGGCGGACCTCGTCGAGCTCTTCGAGGGCGACCTCCCACGGAGGACGCGGCGGCGGAGGTGGCGGCGCGGGCTTCGGCTGATTGAGCTTCCGCCAGAGGAGCACCGCGAGGATCGCTCCGACGACCAGACCGAGCGCCGCCCATCCGAGCGCCTTCTTCAGCGCCGTCCATTCCTCGCGCTGCGGGAGCCCGCCGGGATTTTCCTTCGGCATCGCGTCCGGCGTGTTCGCGATCGGGTCCTCGACGACGATCGGATGATCGTGCGTGCACACCGTCGCGATCTCTCCGTTCGCGCGGGCGACCGCGACGGGGAGCGGCGGGAGCATCATCACGTTGCGGCCCGGGTTCGGCGGCAGGAGGACGACCGGGAGCTCGAGGTGCGTCGTCGCTCCCGGCTTGTCGCCCTGGTCGGGCTCGGTCCAGATCTGCGCGCCGGCGCCACCGTCCTGATCGGGGATCGCGAAGCCCGCCTGCTTGAGCACCTTCTTCGCCTCGACCGCGCTCGAGAGATCGAGCCCGGAGGGAAGGACGCGCTCGCCCTTGCCGTGACGCACGGTGATCGAGAGCGTCGCCGCCCAGCCGCTCGTGCCGCGCTGCGGGAAGGTGTCGACGACGACAGGACGCTGCGCGCCCTTCGGCACGCTCTCGACGCAGCCGTAGGTCGACTCGCCGGCACCGGCACCGGCGTCGGGCGTGGCCGGAGGAGGCGGCGTCGGTCCCTGCGCGCGTGAGGCTCCCGCTCCGCCGAGCAAGAGCGAGGCGGTCACCAGCAGGCCGAGGAGGCTGAAACCGAGCGAGCGCGCGGGGCGACTCATCGCGTACTGACCCTCCGCGCGCGGCGGGCGAACAGATCGCGGATCGGGCGGACGAACGAGCCGCCCGTGTCGATCTCGACGGAGTCGAGCCCGAGCTTGAAGAACAGCTGGCGGCGCGCGTCGCGAATGCGCTGCATCTCGCGCTTGAAGTGCGCGCGGACGCTCGCGTCCGACGTGTCGACGACGACCATCTCGCCGCTCTCGAGGTCCTCGAAGGTCGCGAGGCCGACGTCGGGCAGCTCGAAGTCGCGCTTGTCGACGAGGACGACGGGGATGACGTCGTGCTTCGCGCTCGCGAGCGACAGCGCACGCTCGTAGCCGGCGGTGAAGAAGTCCGACACGACGAATGCGACGCTCCGGCGACGGGCGACGTGCGCGAGCGCCTCCAGCGTTGCTTTGAGGTCGGTCGCGGCGCCGAGCTCCGGGTACGGCGCGGGCGCGAGCCGGCTCATGCGCCCTTCGCCGTCGCCGAGACCTCGCACCGGGCGATGCGCCACCTTCTTCTTCACACGCATGTCGGTCGAGCGTGCCCCGGCGGCCTCGGGCGCCTCGAAGCCGAGGATCTCGCGCACGACGCGCATGACGTGCTTCTCGCCCTTCTTCGGCGGCACGATGCGTTCGACCTTGCTCGTCGAGAGGATGAGCCCCACGCGATCGTTGTTGCGGATCGCGCTGAACGCGAGGAGCGCCGCGACCTCCGAGGCGACCCGCGCCTTCGGGGCGCGCTGCGTCCCGAAGCGCTCGCTCGCCGAGAGGTCGACCGCCAGCATGACGGTCATCTCGCGCTCCTCGACGAAGACCTTCACGAAGCTCTCGTTCATCCGCGCGGAGACGTTCCAGTCGATCGTGCGGATGTCGTCGCCCGCCTGGTACGGACGTACCTCGCGGAACGCGAGCCCCTGCCCTTTGAAGCTGGACTTGTACGTCCCCGAGAGCTGCTCGTTCGCGAGCCGCGCGGTGTGAATCTCGATCGTGCGGAGGGCCGCGAGGATCTCTCGGGGAATCATGGCGCGCACGCTCCCGCGGAGGTCAGGGGACCTCGACCACCTCGAAGACGCGGCGGACGACCTGTTCGGACGTCACTTCCTCCGCGTCCGCTTCGTACGTGAGCACCACGCGATGGCGGAGGACGTCGGGACCGACCGCCTTCACGTCTTCGGGGGTCACGTAGCCGCGATGGCGAAGGAATGCGTGCGCGCGCGCCGCGAGGTTCAGCGCGATCGACGCGCGGGGTGAGGCGCCGAACTCGATCAGCGGCGCGAGGTCCTTCAGGCCGTGCTTCTGCGGCTCGCGCGTGGCGAAGACGACATCGACGATGTAGTCCTTCACCTTCTCGGCGACGTAGATCTGGCCGATGATCTTGCGCGCCTCGAGCAGCTGCGCCGGTGTGACGACGGGCTCCGCCGCGAGCGGCACCATCGCCGTCATGCGGTCCATGATCTTCCGCTCGTCCTCGCGCGTCGGGTAGCCGACCTTGCACATGAGCATGAAGCGATCGACCTGCGCCTCGGGCAGCGGGTAGGTGCCTTCCTGCTCGATCGGGTTCTGCGTCGCCATGACGATGAATGGCGAGGGCAGGGGATACGTCTTGTCGCCGATCGTGACCTGCCGCTCCTGCATCGCCTCGAGGAGCGCGCTCTGCACCTTCGCGGGCGCGCGGTTGATCTCGTCGGCGAGCACGAGGTTCGCGAAGACGGGCCCGAGCTTCGAGGTGAACTCGCCCTTCTGCTGGTTGTAGATCACCGTGCCGATGACGTCGGCCGGGAGGAGGTCGGGCGTGAACTGGATGCGCGCGAACTTCGCGTTGATGGCGTCGCAGAGCGTGCGGACGGTGAGCGTCTTCGCGAGACCAGGGACGCCTTCGAGCAGAACGTGACCACCGGCGAGCAGGCCGATGAGCACGCGCTCGATCATGTACGTCTGGCCGACGATGACCTTGCCGACCTCGCTCTGGATGCGGTCCACGAACGCGCTCTCGCGCGCGACGATCTCGTTGAGCTCTCGGGCGTCTAGCATCGGTCGGTTTTCCTACCACGAATGGGGCGGGGAGCCTGCAGCCTCCGCGCCCGCACGTGCGCATCGACGGCCGCGAGACGATGCCTCGCGACGACCGCGGAAACCACTGGCCCGCGCAGCACATTCCCCGGTCGCGCTGGCTACTGCTGCGGAGGCGCTTTGGCGAGGCGCGAGATGCCGCGCACGATCCAGATGACCCCGACGATCATCGCGCCGTACCAGACGACCGCGTTCGAGAAGAGCGTCACGGCGACGCCCGCACCGAGCAGCGCCACCCCGGCGATGATCCAGCCAACTCCCGGTCGCATGCTCGTTCCCCCGTCGTTTCGCGTCTGGTCGCGGCAGCGCGTTCGCGCGTCGATCGCAGGGATCGACCCTAACAGAACGCGGCGCTCGGGCTAGAGCCGGCTAGACACGCGCGCGCTGCGCGAGCGAGATGCCGCCCTTCGCGCCGACCATCGAGCCGAGCGTGATCGCGAGCCACCAGTAGTTGAGGTCCGTGAGCTTCAGCGCCAGGATCCCGAGGATAATCAGACCGATTCCAAGGAAAATCTCTGCCGTGCCACGCTGCATGATGCTCGCTTCGTACCGCAGTTTGGCGCGCTTTCCAACCGGAAGTCGCTATGGTCTGGTCTGGATGACCGCCCTCCCTTCGATCGATGAGCTCGCGCGCTTCGCGCACCGCCTCGCGGATGCCTCCGGCGAGGTGATCCGGCCGTGGTTTCGCGCCACCCTCGACGTGACCGACAAGGGGACCGGCAGGGCCGGCTTCGATCCGGTGACCGAGGCGGATCGCGAGGGAGAGGTCACTCTCCGTCGGCTCATCAAGGCGACCTATCCGCGGCACGGCATCCTGGGCGAGGAGCACGGCCACGAGGCGGGCGAAGAGCCGTTCACCTGGGTCCTCGATCCCATCGACGGGACGCGTGCGTTCATCTGCGGGATGCCGCAGTGGGGCACCTTGATCGCGCTGAACGACGGCACGCGGCCGATCCTCGGGGTCCTCGATCAGCCCGTCACCGGCGAGCGATGGATCGGGCACTCGGGCCAGGCCGAGCTCGTCACGTCCGCGAAGACCACGCGGATCAGGACGCGTCCCTGCGCGGATCTCGCGTCGGCGGTGATCACGACGACGCACCCGACCTCGTACTTCACGAAGCCGGAGCAGGACGCGTTCCAGGAGCTCGCCGGCGCCGCGAAGATGACGCGCTTCGGAGGCGACTGCTACGCGTACGCGCTCCTCGCGATGGGCTTCATCGACCTCGTCGTGGAGTCGGCGCTCAAGCCGTGGGACGTCCAAGCGCTCATCCCGATCGTCGAGGGCGCCGGCGGCCTCATCACGTCGTGGGACGGCAAGGACGCGCAGGAAGGCGGCCGCGTCGTCGCCGCAGGGGACCCGCGCATCCATGCGCTGGCGCTCGAGGTCCTGCGGAGAGTCGACTGACGCGGCACGCCTCTCGCGAAGTGCGCGCCGACCTTCAGTAGTGGCCCTTCGTCTTGCGAGCCGCGTCGCGATCGCGGTCGCGTGAGCGATCCTTCGCCTTGTTCTTCCGGCGTCGATCGCGCGCCGCGCCCTCCTCGTTGCCCTTGATCGACGCGAGCGGCCAGAGCGTGTGCTCGACGCGCGCGAGCCCCGCCGCGACGACCGCGGAGACGACCTCCTCGGCGCTCTTGTAGCAGTGGCTCGACTCGTCGAGCGGGACGCGACCGTCGAGGTTCACGAGGATGTCGTCGCGACGGTACTGCTCGTCGACCTTGCGCTGATCGAGCTGGCGCATGGCCTCGCCGCGCGAGAGCCGGCGGCCCGCGCCGTGGTTCACGGAGAAGCCGCTCTTGTGCGCGCCGGCTTCCGGCATGAGGACGTAGCTGTAGTCGCGGTTCGATCCGGGGATGAGCACGGGGTGGCCCGTCTCCGCCCAGCGGGTACCGGCGAGCGCGGGGTGACCGCCGGGGAACGCGCGGGTCGCGCCCTTGCGATGCACCCAGACCTCGGCGAAGTCGGGGTGCTCCTCCGCCTGCACGAGGTTGTGGCTGATCTCGTAGACGAGCTCGAGGTCCTCCTTGAAGACCTTGCGGAACGCGTCGGCGATCTGCTCGTAGATGACGAGACGGTTCAGGATGGCGTAGTTGCCGCCCGCGGCGACCGCGTTGAGGTACGAGCCGAAGTGCTTGGACTCGGGCGTGAAGAAGCCGAGATCGAGATCGGTGAGCGGCTCGCCCTTCGCGGCGCGCTCGTCCTTCGCCATCTCGAAGTAGTTCGTCGCGAGGCCATGGCCGAAGCCGCGGCTGCCCGTGTGGACCTGGACGAAGAGCGTGCCGGTCTCCTCGCAGCGCTGCAGCTCGATGAAGTGGTTGCCTCCACCGAGCGAGCCGAGCTGAGCGAGGCCGCGCTCGGGCGAGCCCTTGCCGCCCCACGGGATGTCCCAGCGGTCGTCGACCGGGATGCGATGGCGCTCGGCGCGGCTCCGGTCGAAGGTCGCGCCGTACTTGTCGACGTAGTGCTCGGCGCCGCCGCGCACGAGCTCCTGGAGCTCCTTCTCGGACAGCGTGCCGAGCTTCACGCTCTTGCCGCCCGCGCCGAGGCTCACGCGATTCGAGACCTCGCGGTTGAACGCGAGCTTCCGGTCGGGCGTTGCGAGCTCGGCGGGGACGTTGCTCCGCGCGCTCATCATTCCGCATCCGATGTCGAACCCGACGGGACCCATCGCGATGGAGCCCTCGTTGCGATCGGTGAGGATGACGCAACCGACGGGCACGCCGTAGCCGTAGTGGACGTCCGGCGTGACGCACACGAGCTTCACGCCCGGGAAGCGCGTCGCGTTGACGACCTGCCGATAGAGCGTGGGCTCGGCCTCGCCGAGGAGCTTCGGCGTGACGAAGAGACGAACCGGCACCTCGCCGGTGTCGGCGGTCTCGAGGCGGAAGTAGCCGCCCTCCGCGCCGTCCACCCACTCGGCGCGCCGCTTCCAGTCGTTCTCGTTTTCGAGGAGAGCGCGTGCCTTGGACATGGCGGGTCAACATAGGTCGCCCATCGCGCCGCGCAACGGCCGTCGCCGTGATGGTTTCTCGTGGCAACGGCCATGGGATGCACGAGGTCGTCATCCCATGCGAACGCTTGCCTGTGCCCTCCTCGTGTCGTCGTCGTTGGTCGTCGCTTGCGGCGGAACGATCGACGGCGAGACCGCGTCCATCCCGTCGTCGGCGGAGGCGGAGCTCGCTCCGTCCGGCCCCGAGGACGGCGAGTGGGGCACGTGGCAGCTCCTCTCCGTCGACGGACCGGACGGCCGGCGCCAGTACGATCCGCCGTTCGTCGAGCTCGATCTCCACCCGAGCGGAGCGGCCTTCATGTGGACATGCTCCGTGGGGCCGCGGACGGGCCAGGGGGAACGGTGTCCCTTCTACGCGCGCCATGGCTGCCTGGTCGGGACGATCGCGCTCGAGGGGGACGTCTGGCGCGTCCACTTCCCGACCAAGGACGGGATGCGGACCGCTGCGCGTGGCGACGTCGTCGACGAGCCGAGCGGCGACATCACGGTGAAGGGCGAGGGCGCGCTTCATCCCGGCGGTCACTACCGGCGTGTCGGAGCAGCGACCCGCGAGGGCTGCGCTCCCTGACGCCGGGCGTCCTCTGCGCGTGGTTGGGGCGCGAGCCCGAAATTCAAAGCGGGCCGCAGGCGTTGTCGCCAGCGACGACGGCCGTCGCTCTGGCTCGCCGAGCTCGGCGGCTACACCGGCAAGTCGTCGGGCGGACCACCGGGCGCAACGACGAGCTCACGCGAGTTGTTCAAGCTCCGAGCAGCGGCCGATGCGACCGCCGCCTTCCTCGCAAAGGACGACCACGAGAACGGATGCATGGTCAGAAAAATGAGTGCGATCGTGTGGAATCGACGTTTCCAGGTATGTCGTTATTATCGTGCTTGACTGGAAAGACGAAAACCTTCACATCTCGTCGCTGCTGCGCTCGGCGCAGGGTCTTTGTTCGCGCCGCACACCACGTTAGAAGGGGGCTTCCCTGGCGAAGCGTAAGCCGAACGCTGCTGCTCCACCCGTTGCGCGTTCGACTTTGCACGGATTTTCATAACGAAGCCCGCTCCGCAGAGCGAGAACGCGAGAACGCGAGAAGTTCGCGTTCTTGCGCTCTTCCGGGATCAGGGTACTGCCTTCGGTGTGAACCGCTGAGATGACGAGACGGACCGTGAAAACCCGGATCACCGTCAGCGCGACCACGGTGTTGCTGGCGTTCGGCGCTGCCTGTACAGCCTGTCCGGCGGACCCCGCTCGTCCGTCGGGACTTAGCGCGACCTCGGAGCCTCCCTGCGGAGCGTCACTCGATACGTATGACATGCTTGGAAAGCGTATTGCGGGTGCCGGCGATGCGGGCTGCTGCAAGAGCACCTTCGACGTTGCAGCTGACTGTCACCACCCCACGGTGAACAAGGACTGTCGGGACGGCTGGTGCCGGGTCCCAGCTGGCTGCTTCGTCATGGGAAGCCCCCAGTGTGCGTGGGGGCGCGGGCGGCACGGCGAGCCGGAGACTCAAGTGACTCTGACCCACGCCTTCGAAATCCAACAGTACGAGATGACTCAAGCGCAGTGGATGTCGTTGGGATTCGAGAATCCAGGCGGAGCCAAGGATGGCTTCAGCGATTGCATCGCTCCCAACTGCCCCGTGGGAAACGTCACGCTGTTCGACGCGCTCGAGGCGGCCAACCGTCTGTCCGCCGCGCACGATCCGCCGTTGCCAGCCTGTTACACCCTTCGGGACTGTAGCGGCACCGCAGGCAACAAGATGGTGTGCGAGGCCATCGGCCAGACGGTCGCATCGCTTTACGACTGCACCGGATACCGTTTGCCGACGGAAGCGGAGTGGGAATACGCGGCGCGAGCCGGTACGCGCACCGCCTTCTACTCGGGGGACATCAGGCCCGTCGATGGCTGCAAGCGGGACGAGAATCTGGAGCGCATCGGCTGGTACTGCTTCAACGCCAATCGCTCGACCCATCCTGTCGGGAAGAAGGAGCCCAACGCGTGGGGCTTGCACGACATGGCAGGCAACGTGGAGGAATGGGTCAGCGGTACGTTCAATGGCTTGGGGTACGGTCCGAGCCCACAGGTAGATCCAGGGGCTGTTCTTCATCCCACCTCGGGAAGCCGCATCCTTCGAGGCGGCGTCTTCTATGCGCAATCGCAGGTGTGTCGTTCCTCCAAGCGCGGTCAGTCCGGCGGGCACATCACGTTGCCTGGCGTCGGGCTGCGCCTCGTTCGCACTGTCTTCTAGGGCATGGGGGAGTGCGCGTTCCTAGCTTGAGCAAGTCATGAATGGCCCGGTTCCATTTGTACGATCCTCTACTGCACTGGGTTCTGCAAATCGCCGAATCAGCCCCCCGAGCTCGAGGAGTCTTGGTGTTGGTGGCCTTCGGCTCTGCCTGTACGGCCTGTCCGGCGGACCCAGCTGGTCCGCCGGGAGGTAGCACTACTGCGGAGCCTGCCTGCGGAGCGTCACTCGATACTCGCTGACGTCGACACCACCGACGGGATAGATCGAGCGTTGGAGAAGGTGAAGGCCTGGGGGGTGGAACATCCGAGGCTTCGCGGCGAAGCGCGCAAGCAACGTGCTCGCCGACGGACAGTCTGTCGCCGGTCGACGCGCGCGTGCCGCCGCTCCGTGAGGAGCGGCGGTCTTTTCTTGGACGGGCGGTTCGGGCGGTGCGCGGGTGCGGGCTCGTGGTCGTGTTCTGCGACGTCTGCTCGTCCGATCACGCCCGGTGGGCGGGCTGCGCACGGCTCGGGCGGCTCGAGACGCACCGGACCGCCAACCGGCGCTGGGCGACGTTGCGGCCGATGCGATCGCCGCTTTCCTCGCAAAGGACGACCACGAGAACGGATGCATCGTGAGGTGGGTGGGCGCGAGCCCCAAATTCGTTTCATCAGATAAAGACGTGAAGACGGCTCTTAACGTTCTTCCCGTTCGCGCGGGGACCATCTAGTGTCGCCCGCTCGCCGTGCCAGACTGGAAGTCGATCTCGCTCTCGGTCCTCTCTGGCCTCGTGCTGACCACCGCGGTGCGCTCGAGCCATGCGGACGAGCCGCTTCGTGCCCGTGCCACGCTCGGCGTGTCCCATGCCGTCGGCGCGCCGCAGTACCGGGAGTTCGGCTTCGGCGGCGCGGGCTCGGCATCGCTCGAGCTCCCGCTCGGCAGGGCCCTCGGGATCGAGGGGAAGATCGGCGGCATCCTCCTCGCCGAGGGCGCGGCTCCGCGCGATCCCGCGCTCGCCAAGCCGGGCACGGGCACCGTGTTCTTCGGAACGGCCGGCCTTCGGGTGCATCCGTTCGCGGCACCCGGCGGCCCCTGGACGTCGGCAGGTTTCGGCGTCGCGCAGACGGGGAGCCGCACGCGTCCTGGTGTCGACGTCGCTCTCGGGTGGGACTTCCGTGTGGGGAGCGAAGGGCGTTGGGACGTCGGGCCGTTCGCTGGCTACACGTTGGTGATCCAGCCCGACGACACGCTCCGCCCGAACGATGCGCACATCGTCTCGCTCGGAATCCAGGTCGGCCTCGGGGCGAGGGAACGTGCGCGCGGCGATCGTGACGGCGACACGGTCTTCGACGACGAGGACGCGTGCCCCGACGTGCCCGGCATTCGCACGGGCGATCCGAAGACGAACGGCTGCCCGCGCGGCGACCGCGACAACGACACGGTCTTCGACGACGAGGATGCGTGCCCCGACGTCCCGGGCCGTCGCACGGACGATCCGAAGACGAACGGCTGCCCGCGAGGCGACCGCGACAACGACACGGTCTTCGATGACGAGGACGCGTGCCCCGACGTGCCCGGCGTTCGTTCCGCCGATCCGAGCACGAACGGCTGCCCGCCGAAGGATCGCGATCAGGACGGCGTTCCGGACACCGAAGACGCGTGCCCCGACGTCGCCGGCGTTCGCACGCAGGATCCCTCCACGAACGGCTGTCCGCCGGCGAGCGAGAGCATTCGTGTCGAGAACGACAGGATCCTCCTCGACGAGGTCATCCTCTTCGATCTCAACAGTCCGCGCGTGCGTCACGCGAGCTGGGGCATCGTGCGGAAGCTGGCCGAGTTCATCAACGCGACGCCCGACATCCTCTCGATCAGCATCGAGGGCCACGCCGATGCGACTGGCACCGAGCGACACAACCTCGTCCTCTCGCGCGAACGCGCCGAGAGCGTGCGCCGTCTGCTCGTCCGGTTCGGGGTCGACCAGAGTCGTCTCGAGGCCGAGGCCTTCGGCCGATCCCGCCTGAAGGTGCAGACCAAGCGAGCCGAGGCCGCGAACCGGCGCGTCGAGTTCTGGATCACGCGGACGCGCACGGCACCCTCCGTGCAGTCGCCCGCTCCCGCGCAGGAAACACCATGATGGGCGGACGGACGGCTGCGATGATGGTGAACGTTCGCACGCGGCTCGTCGCCGTTGCGCTGGCGAGCGTCTCGGTTCTCGTGACGGTGCAGGGCTGTCGATCGGAGAACTCCGTCGTCGACGGCTCGTGTGCGGAGGGCTACTCCGAGTGCGGTCGCCGCTGCGTCGACACGTCGAGCGATCCCGAGCACTGCGGCGGATGCTCGGTGCGCTGCACGCCCGGTGAGGCGTGTATCGGCGGCGTGTGCGGAGGAGCGATCGACGGCTCGCTCGACGGGAGCGTCGACGGCTCGCTCGACGGTGGGTTGCTCGAGGGGGGCGGTGACGTCGACGGCTCGCTCGGTGACGGCGGCGACGCCTGTCCGCCGCCGCCGTACGTGACCGCCGCCGCCTGCGGTGCGTGCGGGATCGTCTGCACGGCGCCCAACTCGCGTTGCGTCGATCAAGGCGGCACGTTCGTCTGCGGCCCGCCGTGCGCCGCGCCCCTCGTGGAGTGCAACGGCGCGTGCGTCGATCTAGAGAACGATCCGGTCAACTGCGGTGCTTGCGGCAAGTTCTGTCCGTCGAACATCTGCGTGGCCGGTGTCTGCCAGGGCTCGACCCCCGGCGACATCGTCGTCATCGGGCACGACTACAGCACCGGCGCCGCCGCCTCCTCGCAGGCGAAGGTGCTGACGAACGCGGTCTTCATTCCGCGTTCCAACCCGCTGCGCATCCTCTCCTACGAGCAGTTCGCCGACGCCGCGGCCGTCGCGAACGTCAAAGGCATCCTTCAGAGCGCCGCCTCCGGTCGTACCCTCGCGGTCTCGGTCGCCACGAACCCTGCGGCTCTCCAGAGCGCCACCCTCTCGCAGTCCTACGACGTCGTCATCATCCACGATCAGCAAGGCGGCGCGCCGACCACGCTCGCGACGATGGGCGCGGGCTGGGCACCGGCCCTCGAGACGTTCGCGAAGGCCGGAGGCGTCATCGTCACGCTCGACGGAGCCGGCGGGCAGGGCGGGATGCCGTCTCTCCTCACGAGCGCGAACCTGCTCGCTCTCGCTTCGCACCAGTCGATCCCCGCCGGGTCGCTGATCGGGATCGTGGCGCCATCCGATTCCGTGGGCTCGCTCGTGATCGGGCCCTACGGTGCCTACAACCGGACGGTGACGCTTCAGCCGAACGAGCCGAACGGCGGCAACGTCACGTACGTCGCCAGACACATCGTCGCCGGGAATCCGGCCGACCCGGTCGTCGTGCACAAGGTCGTGCCCTGACGGGGCAGGAGGCCCTGCTTCGCACAGTGCCGATCGCGCGACACTCGGTGGAACCGGGGCGCGGTCTCCGGCGTTCCGTTGCTCCACCACGAGGTCGTTAACTTCGGTTAACGACCTCGTAGAGCATGGGCGGCGTGCCATCAAGACTCGGCCGCCGCACCGGGGGCTCGGCCTGCGAGCTCGCGGAATCAGGCGTGTCGGACCTGGCCTGAGGTCGGGGCTGGGCACAACCACCCGTCCGGCGATGCGATTCCCCAGCACGACCGAGGTCCCGGCGCGAGCAGCATCGCCGGTGGCGGCCCGTCAGTTCATCCAATCGGCCTGGTCTCTAAGGGGCGGGCAGGAGCTCCGGGAGCGCGCGGCGGAGCGCTTCGGGCACAATCGCCGAATGCGCCGTCCGAGCGGGCGTGAGCTCGATCTCTTCGATCGCGCAGCTCTCGCACGCGCTCGAGAGTGCCTCGATCGGTCGTGCCCATGCCTTCTGCCAGTAGAACCGGACGCGCGTGGATGCCGCCGTCGCGGCGAGCTCGGGGATGACGCGATCGTCGACGCAGGTGTCGATCGCGAGGATCGCCATCGCCTTCGAGGTGCGCACGCGGTCGCCGAGGACGCCGCCTTCGACGTTGCAGCCCGCTGCGCTGTGGCCGACGACGATGACGCGTTCGCGATCGACGTGCGCGAGGCCGTCGAGTGCGCGCTCGGTCGCGTCGAGGAAGTCGCCGAGGTCGAAGCGCGGCCACATCACCGTCGCGCCGGTCGCGAAGCGTGTTTGAGTGGGGGCGGCGAGGATGAACGGCGCGACGCTGCCCGAGGAGACCAGCGGCTCGACGACGGTTCGCAGATCGCCGTAGGGCGAGTTGAACCACGGATGCATCTGCCCGTCGGCGTTCATCCCGTGGAGGAACACCACCACGGGAAGGCTCGCGCCGCGCTCGACCTCTGCCGACGTCACGTAGGCGAGGCCGCCGTTCCCGTGACGGGAATGGAGCAAGCGCCGCTGTTCGTAAGGGAACGTGATCGTCGTGCCCGGCGCTCGCGGCGCGGTCTGCACCGGCTTCGCATGACCACCAGCTCCCACGAGGAGCGATGCGATCACGAGCGTGGCACCGAGAGCGAACCGGGACATCGGCAATCGTTTCCAACATACGGCATCGCCCGAAGGCCCTTCAACGGGGCCTCGCGGACGAGGTCGCTCCGCCCCGCTGCGGCTGAGGTCCATCGGCGTCGAGGCGACGCCGAGGGAAACGGGCGTGGGGCGTGGGGCGTGGTCTGCCGCTCAGTCGACTGCGAGGACGATCTTGCCGAAGACCTTGCGCTCCTCGAGGAGACGATGAGCTTCGACCGCGCTCCAGAGGGGCATCACCCGATCGACCACGGGGCGGAGGCGGCCGTCCTCCACGTGGCGGAGGATGCCGAAGAGATCGCCCTTCGGTCCCATCGTCGACCCCACGATCGCGACCTGGCGGAAGAAGACGTGACGGAGATCGATCTGCGGGGTGAAGCCCGTGGTCGCGCCGCAGGTGACGATGCGCCCGCCCCAGGCGGCCGCGAGGATGCTCTTCGCGAGGACCTCGCCGCCGACGTGCTCGATGATGACGTCGGCGCCCTTCTTGTTCGTGAGCCGCTTGGTCTCCGCTACGAAGTCCTGCGTCGAGTAGACGATCACCTCGTCGGCGCCGAGCTCGCGTGCGCGCTTGGCCTTCTCTTCGGTCCCCGTCGTGGCGATGACACGTGCGCCGTGCATCTTCGCGATCTGGATCGCCGCGCTCGACACGCCGCTGCCTGCTGCCTGGACGAGGACGGTCTGGCCCGGGCGCACCTCGCCCTTGCGGACGACCATCTGCCAGGCGGTGAGGAAGCAGAGCGGGATCGCGGAGGCCTCCTCGAACGACAGGTTCGTCGGCATGGGGAGGAGGTTCGCGTCGGGAACGACGACGTGGCGCGAGTAGCCGCCTTGCGTGTTCTCGCCGAGGATGCGGTAGCTCCGACAGAACGTGTCTTCGCCGAGGAGGCAGCGCTCGCAGGCGCCGCACGACAGGCCCGGATTGACGACGACCTTGTCGCCGATCTTCGCGCCGGTCGCGCCGGGGCCGAGCGCCTCGATCTCGCCCGCGATGTCCGCGCCGAGGCGGTGCGGGAACTCGTACTTGAAGTGCGGGAGGCCGCGACGGCCCCAGATGTCGATGTGGTTCAGCGCGACCGCACGAACACGGATGCGGACCTCTCGCGGTCCGGGCTCACGCAGCTCGATCGTCTTCCGCTCGAGGACCTCGGGCCCGCCCGTGGCCATCATCACCATCGCTTCGGTCTGCATGGGGCGCACGCTAGACGGGGGCGCTTCGCCTGTCACGGCTCGCCGCCGCGCCGAGCTCCCCCGACGGCACGCGCTGCTTACGCAGCTCGTCGTCGGGAAAACGAACCGCTACGAGCTAGCCGTCGAGGCTCAGGCCAGCATTTCGCGCGGTCGCGTCCCGCTGGTCGATGCGACCGCGTGGGACAGCGCCAGCGTCTGGACGAGGATGTTGCGATAGACGACGTGCACGTCGTCGACGTCGACGTCGCGGGTGTCGGCTTCGTCGGGCTCGAGCGCGGCGTCGACGTGCTCGTTCACGAAGGCGAGGACTCCGGGCTGCTCGATCGCCATCACGTCCTCGAGCTCCAGCGGCTCGCGGGCGTTGCTCGCGCGGAGCTGCTCCTCGAGCTCGAGCGCGGCCTCGGCTGCGTTACGTTCGTCCTCCGAGACCTCGGCGAGGCGCCCGCCGAACGCTCGCTCGAACGCGAGCCACACGGCGATCGTGAGGAAATAGCCTAGCGCCAGCGCGGTCTCGTCGAGCGGTCGCGCCAGGATGTCTGCCGCGCGTTGCGCGAGCGCGGGCTGGGTCCGCTCGAAGCGCTCGAAGGCGTCATCGAGCTCGGACTTCGCTCCGAGCCCGCCGTCGGCCAGCTCCTCCTCGACACGCTCGAGGATCTCGCGACTGACGACCGCGTACGGAGGCACCGGACGAATTGCCGCGCCGCGAACCCACATCGTGACGATCTCATAGCACACACGCCCCCCTCGAAGGGGCGGGGCGCTCGCCACGCCCTCGTTCGATCGTCAGTGCGCGCGCGGCGCTCGGAGGACGTGCGCGCTCCATCCGTAGCCGGCGAGGAGCGCCACCCAGCTCAGGAGGACGCCTCGGCCGAGCGGCGATTGGCCCAGGGGCACGACGCCGAAGCCGGCGTGGTACTGCGCGAACGAGGCGCTGACGGACAGGCGGCCCGCCGCGACGATGCACGCAACGACGAGGAGGGCGCCGAGGACGGCGCCGACCTTGAGGAGGGCGGAGCCCCGCTTCGCGATCGCCCATGGGCTCGCCAGGGCGAAGCTGAGCGGAACCTGGGCCGCGGCGAGGCAGACGAGTGCGAGGTCGACGGCCGACGGGATCCGGCTGAACCGTACGAGGTACAGGTAGGCCCAGTCGCCGTGCATCGTGACGAAGTACGCGAGCACCGGTGCGTGGACGAGCGCCCCTAGCCCAGCCGCGACGAGGAATGGGCGGGTGAGCACCAGGGGGACTTCGGATCGGGCGAGCTCGACCCGCGCGAGCCAGGCCAGGCTCATCCCGATGAGCAGGCTGATGGGCAGGGCAAGCGGCAAGGGCATGGCGCGACACTTATAGCTTGGGCTAAGACAACCGCGTGGACGAAGCTCGCCTGACCGAACTGCTCAACCGTGTCCGAAGTGGTGGGACGCAGGTCGCCGACGCGGTCGCGGAGCTGCGGCAGCTCCCTTTCGCTGATCTCGGTTTTGCCGTCGTCGATCATCACCGCGCCCTGCGGCAGGGCGTGCCGGAGGTGATCCTCGGCGAGGGCAAGACGGCCGAACAGATCATCGCGATCGCCCACGAGCTCGCGCGTACCGGACAGAACGTCCTGATCACCCGCATCGAGGACGAGAAGGCCAACGCGCTCATGCGCGACATGCCCGCGGTGCGCCACAACGCCATCGGGCGGACCTGTACGCTCGAGAGCTCGCCCATCACCGTGCTGTCGGAGCAGAAGGTCGCCCTGGTCAGCGCCGGGACGAGCGACATGCCCGTCGCCGAGGAGTGCGCAGAGACCATGCGCATGCTCGGGATCGGCTTCGAGCGCATCTTCGACGTAGGTGTCGCCGGCATCCATCGTCTGCTCCACAAGCGGCCGATGCTCGAGGACGCCTCGGTGATCATCGTCATCGCCGGAATGGAGGGCGCGCTCGCGAGCGTCGTGGGCGGCCTCATCGACGTGCCCGTGATCGCGGTCCCCACGTCGATCGGCTACGGCGCGGCGCAGCAGGGCATGACGGCGCTCTTCGGCATGCTGACGAGCTGCGCGTCGGGGATCACCGTGGTGAACATCGACAACGGGTTCGGAGCGGCATTCGCGGCGGCCCGGATCCTGCGGATGCGGAAGAAGGCGTGACGTGAGCGCACGAAAGAAGGCCGAGGCGAAGAAGGGGACTGCGAAGAAGGCCGCGGCGAAGAAGGTGGCTTCGAAGAAGGCCGAGGCGAAGAAAGTGGCCGCGAAGAAGGTGGCCGCAAAGAAGGTGGCTTCGAAGAAGGCCCACGCCCACCGTCACGCGCATCCTCACGCCCACCGTCATGCTCATCCGCACGGGCACGGGCACGGGCACGGGCACGAACACGAGCACGCCCACCCGCACGAGCACGAGCACGACCATCCGCACGAGCACGAGCACGCCCACCCGCACGAGCACGGGCACGAGCACGCCCACCCGCACGAGCACGGGCACGAGCACGAGCACCCGCACGATCACCCGCACGATCACGACCACGATCACGACCACGATCACGACCACGCCCACCCGCATGCCCACACGCGCGGGCCGGCGCAGGCGCCGCTCCCGCGCGGGGCGGGGAAGGGAAAGATCCTCTTCTTCGACGCTCCGTCAGGACTGGCGGGCGACATGGTCATCGCCGCGCTCGTGGATCTCGGCGTGCCCGAGTCCGTCATCGAGGACGCCGTCGAGCGTCTGAAGCTCACCGGCTTCCACCTGCATTTCGGGACGCGCGAGCGGAGCGGGATCGTCGCGACGTCGTTCGACGTGCACCTCGACTCGAAGCAGCCGGAGCGGACCTGGGGCGCGATCCGCAAGATGATCCAGGCGGCGAAGCTGCCTTCCGGCGTGGCCTCGCGCGCGATCGCGACCTTCGAGAGGCTCGCGGCCTCGGAGGCGAGGGTGCACCGCATGCCGATCGACGAGGTGCACTTCCACGAGGTCGGCGGGGTCGACGCGATCGTCGACGTCGTCGGCAGTGCGGCCGCGCTCGATTACCTCGGGGCGCGCCTGATCGTGTCGCCTCTCCCGATGGGACACGGCCGGACGAAGGCGAGGCACGGCGTGTTGCCGTTGCCGGCGCCTGCGGTCGTCGAGTGCTTGAAAGGGCTTCCGACCTACGACGGAGGGATCGCCTTCGAGCTCGTCACGCCGACCGGAGCGGCGATCGTCGGCGCGCATGCGACGGAGTCGGCGCGCTGGCCAGCGATGAGACCCGAGCGAACCGGGTGGGGGGCCGGCACCGCCGACCTGGCCGATCGACCGAACCTCCTCCGCGTCGTGCTCGGGGAGCCGACCGAGAGCGCGTCTCGACTGGGAGAGCGCGGATCGCACGTCGTCCTCGAGGCCAACCTCGACGACGCGACCGGCGAGCTCCTCGGGACGTGCATCGAGTCGATCCTCGCGGCCGGGGCCCTCGACGTCTGGACCGCGCCGCTCACGATGAAGAAGGGGCGGCCGGGACAACTGCTCGGTGCGCTCGTCGAGGCGTCGCGCGCCGACGAGATCGCTGCCGTCATCCTTCGCGAGTCGACGACGCTCGGCGTTCGTCGTCATCTCGTCGACCGGGTCGAGCGGCCGCGACGCATCGAGGAAGTCTCGACGCCGTTCGGCGCGATCCCGGTCAAGATCGCAGGCGGTCCCTTCGGTCCTCCGCAGCGGAAGCCCGAGCTCGACGCCTGCGTCGCCGCAGCTCGAGCGCACGACGTCCCGGTCCGGCAGGTCATCGAGGCCGCGGTGATCGCGAGCGCGTCACTTCGATAAGCTCGATCGAGGCGCTGACCTCCTCATCGAGGGTGGTCGCCCTCAACGGGAGGCCCCACCGGCGTGACCCGGCGCGCCCCCCCCGCGTCGCTCGCGGGGGCCATTTCAATTCTCTTTTTTCCCGGTTGTCCGACCGATATGCTTCTCGGCGCACGACGACACGCTCGCGTGCACGGAGACATCGACGATGAACCCCTGTCCGCAGTGCGGCGCGATCCCTCAACCGTCGGACAAGTTTTGCAACATCTGCGGTACGCCCGTGGTGATGGGCGCACCGCAAGGCTTCGGCGCTCCGCCTCCGCAGCAAGGAGGCTTCGGCGCTCCGCCTCCGCAGCAGGGAGGTTTCGGCGCTCCGCCGCCCAACGCGTACGGTGCACCGCCCGGACAGGGCGCATCGCTTCGCTGCCAGATGGGCCACGACATCGCGCCGGGCGCGAGCTACTGCCCGCACGGCCATCCCATCGCCCTCGACGCGATGCCGTTCGCCAACGATCAGTACGGCGGCGGTTACGGCCCGCAGCCGGGCGGCTTCGGCGCTCCGCCTCCGCAGCACGGCGGCTTCGGCGGTCAGCCGCAGTTCGGAGCCCCGGCAGGTCCCGGCGGTTTCGGCGCTCCGCCTCCGCAGCCGGGCTTCGGCCCCGATCCCAACGCGGGGTACGGCCAGCCCTATCAGGATCCCAACGCGCAGTTCGGCGGTGGCTACGGCCAGCAGCCGGGCTTCGGCGCTCCGCCTCCGCAGCAGGGCGGCTTCGGTGGCTCTGGCGGTTACGCTCCGCCTCCGCCTCCGCAGCAGGGCTTCGGTGCACCGCCGCCACCAGCCCCAGGATTCCCGCCCCCGCAGCCCGGTGGGTTCCCCGGCGCTCCGGCGCCCGAGGCGCAGGCCGCTCCGGCACCTCAGCCGCCGCTGAACCTCCCGCCGAACGCGCTCCGCGGCTTCCTCATCTCCTACCAGTCCAACACCCAGGGCGACTTCTGGGCGCTCAGCGGCGGGCGCAAGACGGTCGGTCGCGCGAACTCCGGTGAGCAGGTCGACATCCCGCTCTCGGACGCGACGATCTCCTCGCGTCACGCGGCGTTCGTCATCGACGGCGTCGCGGGCACGGTCCAGATCGAGGACACCGGGTCGACGAACGGTACCTTCGTCAACGAGGAGCACATCGGCTTCAACGGGAAGCGCGAGCTCCGCGACGGCGACAAGGTTCGCTTCGGCGGCTACACGACGATCGTCAAAGTGATCGGTCGCGTCTAGTACTGCGACGCGCGCCGGAGCTTCGGTTCCGCTCCCGCTCGGCTTCGCCGGGCGGGATGAGCGTCGCTGCGCCGTCCGCGAAAAGGCGCGATTATTCCGGGCGATTTTTGAACGACGGGCGTAACGGCCACAGCGCCATTGCGCCCGATGTGTAGTAGGCTCGCGCGCGTGAGACGCTCCATGGGCTCGAGGCTGTTCGCCTGGATCACGTTACTCGCGATCCTGCTCTTCGCTCAGACGTCGTTCGCGGCGCCGGAGGCACATATCCTCCGGATCGATCCGCGCGCAGGCGTCCAGGACGGTCAACCGATCCTGACCACCGTCATCGAGCTCGTTCAGTTCACGCCGATGAGCGAGGTGGTGACGAACGCGGGTTGCGGCTCGCAGCGCGGAGATGCGCTGCTCGACTGCATCTCCAACGCGGTCGAGCAGAAGAACGTGATGTGGAAGGCGTTCCAGTTCCCGGATCCGGGCGCTCGCCTCCTCGTTCGCGTCGACGGCGGTGAGAACCCCGCCAAGCTCCACTCGAAGGCCACGTGGGGAGCCTCGACCAAGGATCCTCTCGTCGGCACGGCGTGGCTGATCGCGCTCGACGCGTCGAGCCTGATGGGCCCGCGCTACACGGACGCGCGCGAAGTCGCGAACCAGATCATCAACGCGCTCGGCCCGAACGACATCGCGAAGCTGATCATCTTCGACGATCGCATCAGCCCCTACGTTGCGAACTCGCCGTGGGTGCCCGCCGCGCAGAAGGCGCAGCTCGTCAAGATCCTCCAGGCGAATCCGTCGCCGTCGCCGTCGCACCAGCGCGCGCGCCCGCTGTTCAACCAGCTCAAGAACATCACCAAGTCGTTCGGCGATCTCGGTAACACCGACTCGATCCAGAACATCCCGATGCACCAGGCGATGGTGCTGCTCTCGAACGGCTCCGGCCGCGAGGACGCGGCGAGCGCCGCGATCAGCGCGGAGGGCCTCAAGCAGTACTTCAACAAGGGGCGCTTCCCCGAGGACAACCCCCTCGCGCCGAAGACGCCGCTGCCGGTCATTTCGATCTTCTTCCCCAACGCGAAGGGGTTCACCAACGACGTCTACGCGATGAACGACCTGCAGTTCATGCAGGACATCGCGAACCCGGAGATCGGCGGCTTCTTCGACATCGTCCGCGCGGGGCAGGGCGTCTCGAAAGCGACGACGATCCTGTCGCTCATCAAGGCGCGCTTCAACGCGATGTGGGTCGTGAAGTGGCGCCTCTCGTGCCTCGCATCCACGGCCGAGCAGACGTTCAACCTCGTCTTCCAGGGCTCGACCCCGATAAAGCCGGACGGCTCCTTCAGGGACGTCCCAATCGGCATCGATCCGACGTCGTGGCCGCTCGACATCAACATGGCGCAGACGAAGGCCGAGGCGGAGGCGAACCCGGTCCATCCGGGCGGCACGTTCCGCGTCTACGGTGACTTCTGCTGGGGCGGCGACAAGAACCGCGCAGAGGCGTACTTCGTCCCCGCGGGTACCAACCCCAACCAGAGCATCAACAAGAACGACCCCGACGTCGCGAAGAAGGCGATCCAGCACCTCGTCGCACAGAACATGCGCGGCGGGTCGGTCGAGGCTGGCGACACCTTCGTCGTCCTCAACGTCCCCGACGAGGAGAAGATCCTCGAGGGCGAGGGCGAGAACATGATCACGCGCCTCGTCGTCTACGACAACAAGGCGAAGCGCGGCAGCGGCGTCACCGCGGAGACCGTGATCACGCTCAAGGCGAGCAAGAAGCCGTTCAACCTTCCGCTCATCCTCGGCGCGGCGGGCATCGTCGTCGTCATCCTGCTCCTCGTCGTCGTGCTCCTTCGCGGTGGCGGCGGCGGTGGGAAAGGCAAGCGCTCGAACCAGCCGCCGCCCGCGCCGATCATCGCCGGCGGTGGTGGCCCTCCCTACGGCGGTGGCGCGCCTCCCTACGGCGGTGCACCTCCGTACGGCGGAGGCGGTGGCAACTATCCGCCTGCTGGTGGCGGGTACGGCGCGGCGCCGGAGAACATCGCTCCGCAGGCGTACGTCGCTCCTGCAGCCGCTCCTGCAGCACCTCCCGTGTTAGCGGCGGGCCCCCCGCCACCCGAGCCTAGGCCAGCCGAACCGGGAGGAGGTGGCTACCCTTTAGCATCAGCGGGGGGCGCACCGATCGAGGTGCGCTGCCCCGCATGCAGCATGACGACGCTCGCGATGCCGGGGCAGGCATCGGTGTGCTTCTCGTGCGGTCAGCCGCTCCCGAAGGACATCGCCACGGCAGCGCTCGCCGCCGCACCAGCCGCGACGTCCGCGGCGCCGGGCGGGCAAGGCAGCGCCCCCGCGTTTCCACTCACGAGCGCCCTGCAAGCGCAGCAGCTCGAGCCTCCTCCTAATCCGTACGGCACCACGCCGACATCGGCGACGATCGTCGGCGCGGCGGGCCAGTTCGCCATTCGCAGCGGGGTCGAGGTCCGAGTCGGCCGTGACCCCGCGGCGTGCCCGATTACATTGACCGAGCCACGCGTGAGCGGTGTGCATGCCACGCTTCAGTTCGAAGGCGGCCAGCTCAGCGTTCGCGATGAGGGCTCGAACAACGGGACGTACGTCTCCGGCACCCGCATCCCTGCGCACGTCTGGACACCGGTGTTCGCCGGCGCAAGCCTTCGGTTTGGGCCTGTCGAGTTCACCGTGAAGATCGACTGAGAAGTACCGAGCGTCGAGATGAGCACGAGCTCCAAGATCCCCGCCGTCGAGATCGCCGTTCGCACGGATCCCGGGCGCGATCCGGACAAGCAGGTCAACGAGGACTCCTCGATCCAGAAGGAGACGTCGCTCGGCCTGCTCGCGGTCGTGTGCGACGGGATGGGCGGACACGCGGGAGGCAAGGAGGCCTCCGAGCTCGCCATCTCCACGATCGTGGAGATCATCGAGGCCGCGCCCGCAGCGACCAACCCCGGCGTCGCGCTGAAGCGAGCGATCGAGGAGGCGAACGCGCGCATCTGGTCGATGCCGACCGCCGAGGCGGGCTACCGGCCAGGCTCGACGGTCGTCGCCGTCCTCGCGCACGAGGCAGGCGCCGAGGTCGCGCACGTCGGAGACAGCCGGCTCTATCTCGTGCACGCAGGCACCATCTCGCAGGTCACGCGCGACCACTCGATGGTCCAGGAGATGGTCGATCGGAAACTGATCCGCGCCGAAGACGCGGCGCAGCACCCCGACGCGAACAAGATCCTGCGCGCGCTCGGGATCGCGAAGGACGTCGACGTCGATCTCCGAGCCGAGCCGCTCGTCTACGTCACGGGTGACGTGCTCGTCCTCTGCTCGGACGGCCTGAGCGATCTCGTCGAGCCCGCCGAGATCCTCGAGATCGCCGGCTCACATTCTCCCGCCCAGGCCGCCGGGCGGTTCGTCGATCTCGCGAACGCGCGCGGCGGTCACGACAACATCACCGCGATGGTCCTCCGGATGAAGGCCAGCGCGACTCCGGGCGACGCGCCGACGCTGCTCAAGACGGTCGCCTTCACGGCGCACGCGCCTCTCGCGGAGCCGACGGAGAAGAGTGCCGGGCCGACCGGCACCTTGGTGTCGCCGCCGATGGCTCCTCCGCCCGGCGTGGCGCCCACGATGCTCGAGGCGCTGCCGGCGCCTCCGGCCGGTGCGGTCCCGCGGCCACCGCCGTCGGGACAGTCGGTCGCGATCCCGCCTGCGCCGCCGTCAGCGCAGCCTCATGGTCGTGCGCGCACGCCGATGCTCGTGCTCGGCCTCGTGCTCGCGGTCATCGCCGTCGGGATCCTCGCCGCCGTCGTCGTCCTCGCGAATCGTCCCGGACGTCATCGCGCGGTCCCGCTCATCGAGGAGGAGCCGCGCGAGGCGGCGGCCCCGCTCGAGGATGACGGCGGGCCCGATCCGGTCGAGCCGACCGTCGCTCCCGCGCCGCCGCTGGAGCCGACCTCGAAGCCGGGGCACCGCGACGGCGGCACGTCGGATCCGTGTGGTGCGCTCCGGCGCTTGCGTGACGCCGATGCGTCGGCGCGCGTGCTCACGCATCTCGAAGAGCGTTGCCGCGCAAGCGGCGGCACGCCCTGAGCGACGAGACCGAGCGACGGCGAGCTCGACGGGCAGAGCCCCTCGTACGCAACCGAGGCTCAACCGTGCCGTCCGTTCGTCGGAAAAGCCCGAGATCGCCTGCAGCGCGGGCCGAAGCCCTGTAGGATGGCGAGCCCATGATTCCCGGCTTCGGCAAGGAGCAGCTTACGCTCGGCAGTGCACCCGACAACGACGTCGTCCTTCAGGGACCCGGCGTCGCGCCGCATCACGCGCGGCTCGTCAAGCAGGGTGCGAACCTGACGTTCATCGACAACGGCGCGGCCCCTTCGTTCGCGAACGGCGCTCCGGTGCAGCCGAACACGCCGGTGCCGTTCGACTTCCGGACGCAGTTCTCGCTCGGTCAGGTGCAGGTCCCGCTCTCGCACCCCGCGATCGTGATGATGATCATGTCGCGCGGTCAGGCGAACGGCCCGCCCGGGCACATCCTCGTCGGACGCGAGCCCTCGACGTCGTCGCTCGTGATCGGCAGCGGCTCCGTCAGCTCGACGCACGCGACCGTGATGATGGACCGGATGATGGTCCAGGACTCCGGCTCGACGAGCGGTACGTATGTCGGAGGCTCGCGTATCCCTCCGAACGCGCTCGTTCCGGTCGATCCGAACGGCGTCGTCGCGTTCGGTCCGATCCCGATTCCCGTCTCGCTTCTCGGTCAGATCGCGCAGGCGCTCGGCGGCGGCGCGCCTGCAGGCGCGAGCGCGCAGGGGCCGGCGGGGCAGGCGCCTCCGGGAGCCACCGGCGGCGGTGGTGCTCGGAAGCACCGCACCGTCATCGGCGAGCTCGATCTCAAGCAGCTCCAGGGCGGCACCATCTCGATCGGCCGAACGCCGGACAACAAGATCGTCGTCCCGCACCCGCAGGTCTCGGCGCGGCACGCGCAGATCATCGACCAGGGCGGGAACCTCTTCCTCGAGGATCTCGGCAGCGGCAACGGCACGTTCGTCCGCGGCCAGCGCCTCGCGCGCGGTCAGCGCGTCCCGGTGCAGAACGGCGAGAAGGTCTACATCGGCCCGATGCCCCTGGTGATCCAGATCGCCGGGCAGCAGGTCAACGTCGTCGTCGAGGACCAACAGGCCTCGTGGGCGGGCAAGCCGCTCTACGAGATCGAAGCGTGGGACCTCTTCCTCGAGGTGCCCGATCGCGACGACAAGGCCAAGATGAAGGTCTTGCTCGACCACGTGTCGTTCAAGGCGCTTCCCGGCGACATGATCGCCCTCATGGGGCCGTCGGGAGCAGGCAAGACGACGCTCCTGATGACGCTGAACGGGTACCTGCCGCCGACGAGCGGTCAGGTCCGGATCAACGGCGAGGACCTCTACGCGATCTACGACGCGCTCCGCGGTGTCATCGGGTACGTCCCGCAGGACGACATCGTCCATCCCGAGCTCACCGTCTTCGAGGCGGTGAAGTACTCGGCGCGCTTCCGCCTCCCGAACGACTACTCCGAGGCCGAGATCGACGCGCGCGTCGAGCAGACGCTGAAGGACCTCGGGCTCGAGGGAGTGAAGAACCTCCAGATCGGAAAGCCGGAGAAGAAGGTGCTCTCCGGCGGTCAGCGCAAGCGCGTGAACATCGCGCTCGAGCTCGTCACCGACCCGGTCATCCTCTTCCTCGACGAGCCCACCTCCGGCCTCGCCGCTGACGACACGACCGCGCTGATCAACCTCTTGCACGATCTCACCAAGAAGACCGGCAAGACGATCATCATGACGATCCACCAGCCCGCGAAGGACGAATACGAGAAGTTCAATCTCGCGTTCATCATGGGCTACGGCGGCATCCCGACGTACTACGGCCCCACCGGGACGCCGAGCTACCGGTTCTTCGCGTCGCTGATCGAGAACCCGAACAGCCCGTACCGGAACAACCCCACCGCGCAGAACCGCGTCATCGACAACCCACGCGACATGTTCGACATGCTGAACATGCGCGAGCGCGGCGTGCACGAACAGATGAAGCAGCGGGACCCGAACGTCCCGCGCAATCTGGCGCGCCTCGAGGCGGCGAAGCAGTGGCGCGGCGAGTTCATGCACCAGGGCAACCCGGTGTTCCAGCAGATGTTCTCCGGCCGGCGCGCGGTCGGTACGGACCCTGCTGCGCGCGGCGTTCCGAGCCGGCCCAACGTCGCCCTCTTCACGCAGCTCAAGCTCCTGATGAGCCGCTACTGGAAGGTGAAGATCCGCGACCGTGCCGGCGCGATGATCATGTTCCTCCAGGCGCCGATCATCGGCGTGATGCTCGCGTTCGTCTTCGCAGGGCAGCAGAAGGCGGTGCCGTTCTGGTGTCTCGGCGCGCTCCAGGAGCTCGGGAAGAAGGTCCAGAGCTCCGAGGGCTCGAGCGATCTGCTCGCGCGCATGGTCCCCACGAGCGACAACACCGCGGCGATGTTCTTCGTCGTCGTCTCCGCGGTCTGGTTCGGGACCTCGAACTCGGCGCGCGAGATCGTCACCGAGCGCGCGGTCTACCTCCGAGAGCGAATGGTCAACCTCTCGCTCTTCAACTACGTCTTCTCGAAGTACATCATCCTGAGCCTCGTCTGCATCTTCCAGTGCACCGTGCTGCACGGGATCGTGTTCTTCACGCTCGGCTTCAACGGCGGGATCCCCGCGTTCCTGATGGAGCTGGCCGTCATCATCTCGGTGGCGATGAACGCGACCGCGCTCGGCCTCCTGCTCTCGACGGCGGTGACCTCGGCGGAAGCGGCAATGTCGCTCACTCCGATCGCGCTCATCCCGCAGGTCGTCCTCGGCGGTCTGATGGTGCCGATGACCACGAACCCGATGCTCAAGCCGCTCATGTACATCATGCCGGCGCGCTGGGGCTTCGAGGGATCGATCGCGCACGAGCGCCTCGCGATCGCGAAGGATCCGGCGTGGTTCATCAATCTCCAGAACGCGTCGCTCAACAGCCCGCCCGACTACGTGTTCGGCGGCTACTTCCAGTGCGCGATCGCCCAGATGGGATCGGAGACGCTCAAGGGCGCGTGGGGCTTCTCCTCCTACGCGGACTTCTGGCTCCCGATCGCGGTCCTCCTCGGAATGACCGCGGTGATGCTCGGTCTCCTCCTCATCCTCTTGAAGCGGCGCGACCCGGTCTGATCCAACGGATCAGCTCGTCGACTCTCGTGCGCACACATCCGCGCACGAGAGTTCGATGAACGTGTCTTTTTCCTCAACAAAGCAACGAAACGCGGTCATGTATCAGGCAGAGGCTTGCTTGATATGTCTTCGATTCACGACCGTGTGACGCGCGTGCAAACGGGCGAGGGGGCACCGCCGAAGGCTGAGCACCCGACGACGGCCCCGAACGAGGGCTGGCTTACCTTCGAGGCGTATGTTGCGTGGGTGGCGACCTCATCCGGAGTGTCGTCGATCGCACTCTCGACGCCGTCGTCGATGGATGGCGAACGCGAGATCGAAGATCAGCGCTCGACGATCCGCTCCCTCTCGCGTCGGCAGACGCGCAGGATCTCGCGCGGCCACCGGCGCTCGCTGGCGGCGTTGCGGCGGGTGTTGTCGAAGACCGGCTGAGCTCGTTGCGCTCGGACGGGTGACGCTACTTCCAGACCTTGAGCGGGCCGGCGAGGTCGCCCGTGGTGCCTGTCGTCGAGCCGGCCGGCGGGCTGGGGACTACCGGACGAGCTTGCGCGCCCGGAGCGGCGGCCTGGGGCGAACGCTTCGGCTTGGGTTTGTTGGTGCGCTGCCCGGGCGTGCCTTCGTCGAGGTCGCCCATGTCGATGATCGGCGTCGTCGTCGAGATACCGCTCGGCACGAGAACGGTCGCGGTTGGTGAAGGCAGCGGGGGCTCGTCGATTGCGGCCGCGGTCTCGCGCACGGTCGGCTTGCGGTTCGTCGGCGCGTCCCGCACGAGCAGCGCGGCGACGATCCCGAGCACTCCGACGAACGCTGCTGCCGCCAGGATGAAGCGCCACGCTCCCGTGTTCCCTGCCTGTCCGCGCTGCTGGCGCGTGCCTTTGGGCGCGTCGTCGGGCAACGAGGACTGCCGCGCGGGGATCGATCCGGCGGGCATCGCGAAGGCGAGCGGCGGCGGGGGCTGCGAGGCGCCCGGGGAGCGGACCTGCGTGGCGATGTCAGCCTCCTCGATCGGCGCGAGCGGAAGCTGGCGTGCCGAGGTGAACTCTTCGTGCTCGTCCCGAGGATCGAACCACGCGAGGCACTCGGCGACGTGGGCATGCGTGTCCGGCTGCCCGAGCTCGACGAGCGCGAGCTCGATCGCCTCGTGCATCTCCTCTGCGTCCGCGAAGCGGTTCTCCGGACGGCGCGCGAGCGCGCGGCGCAAGATCCACTGCACCGGCTCGGGCAGGTCCTCCGGAACGAATACGGGATTCGTCGAGAGCAGCGCGTTGATGACCGCGAGCTCGTTCGGACCTTCGAACGGCGCTCGTCCCGTGAGGAGCTGATACGTGATCGCCCCGACGCTGAAGAGATCGGCGCGCCGATCGATCGGCTTCTCGAGCGCCTGCTCCGGTGCCATGTAGCGGACCTTGCCCTTGAGGCCGCCGCAGATGGACTGGTCGCTGCCGGTGGCGAGGTCGCGTGCCTTCGCGACGCCGAAGTCGATCAACTTGGCGATCCCCTCGCGTGTGACGAGCACGTTGTGTGGAGACACGTCGCGATGGACGAGGCCGAGCGGCACCCCTTCTTCGTCGCGGAGCTCGTGCGCAGCGTGGAGGCCGGCGCAGAGATCGCTCGCGATCCGGAGCGCGATGCCCGGCGGAACTCGCTCGCCGCTCTCGGCGACGGTCCGGGCGACGTTGCGGAGCGAGAACCCGTCGATCCACTCCATGACGAAGAAGGGGACGTCGTTCTCGAGGCCCACGTCGTACAGGCGCACGACGTTCGGGTGATCGATCGCAGCGGCGAGCCTCGCCTCCTTCACGAACATCGTGCAGACGCGCGGGTCGGCGGCGTATTGCGCCGACACCGTCTTCACTGCGTAGAGCTGCTCGGGAGCGTCGTAGGGGTGCGCGAGCCAGACCGTGCCCATGCCCCCCTCGCCGAGGACCTGCACGAGCTCGTACCGGCCGACGCGCTGCCCGCGCGCGCTCGCACCCATCTCTAGACGATGACCTGTTACACGAGGCACGCCAAGTCCCGATCCCACACCACCTACCGGTTACCGGCAGATGGACCGCAATCTTACGCCCTCTTCGGACACAGGGCGATGGCGCGAGCCCGCACGGATGGATCGCCGCTCGTCCATCACTACACCGCAGTGACCGGAGCGTCCTTCAGGGCGGCGCGAGTCGACCGATCGGGTCGTCGGCGAGATCTCGGCAGAACGTAGCTGCCTGCGATCGCGCCTCGGGGACGTCGAACACGACGAAGTGACCGTCGCTGCCGTTCCTCGGCGGGTACTGAGCAAGTGCACCGGTCGCGCGACCTCCGGCGAGGTTTCCGCGCACGCCGCTCGCGGAGAGCGAGACGTCGGCGAGGTTCGCCCACTGGGCCTCCGGGATGAGACGGACGCCGGGAGCGACGCGCGGCAGGCTCATCGAGACCGCGAGCGCTTCGATGCCGCGCGGCGGGGCATAGGTGTCACCCGTGCCGTCGGCGGCGATGCCCTCCGTCTGGAAGACGCTCTTCGGCGCGAAGCCCGCGCGCGGAGTCGTGGTGATGAACGCGCCGTAGTGGATCGGGTCGGTCGCATCGACGATCGTCTGCGTGAGCGCGAGCCCGGGGTGGAACACGTTCAGCTCCTTGGCGCGCTCCTCGTCGGCGAGGCCGAGCAGGACCCGGACCGCGCCCGCGACGTCGACCGGCTTCGTCTTCTCGAGCAGGGCGACGACGAGCATGCTGCCCGCTCCCGAGAGGACGCCGCCTCGCGCGAGATCGCTCGCCGCGAGGAAGAGCGGACCGTTGAGCCCGCCCTGCGAGTGGCCGAAGAAGAGGACGCGACCGGGGTCGAAGCCGATCTCGCCTGCCGTGCGGGAGACGTTCGCCGGCACCTTCACCTTCGTCTCGGTGAAGAGGCGCGCCTGCTGGACGACGTCGATCGCCGATTGGCGATTGTTCGTGCGTGCGGCGAATGCGTTGTCGAAGTTGAAGAAGAGCAGCTGGATCTTCGAGTCGCGCTGTGGGTCGTTCGGCGCCGGTGAACCGGGGCGGGTGCCGTGGAAGATCTGGTCGACGCCCATCGAGGCGAGGCATCGCTGCGCGAGCGCGCGGCCGGTGCCGTCGTCGAGGAAGGAGCGGTAGTCGCCGCCGGTGCCGTGCGCGTAGAGCACGACGGGGTATCCGCCCGGCGGGGCAGGGCACTTGTCCCCCTTCGGGACCGCGAGCGCGAAGCGGAGATCGAACGTGCCCTGGAGCTTCGGCTTGCCGTCCTCGAACACGAAGCCGCCGCCGTCCGGTGGCTTGCGGTACGGCGTCGTGCCTCCCTGGTAGTTCGGCGATGGGCCGTAGCTCCCTTCGTAGACGTCGTAGTCGGCGTTCGAGTCCTTCGCCGTCCAGTCGGTTGCGGTCGGAGGCGTCACGTTCGCCTTCACGTCATCCGCGATCGCGAAGAGCTCGGCGGTGGGATCGTTCGTGGTGAAGACGGTGAGGTGGACGATGTCGTTCGCCGAGATGCCGGCGCTCGCGAGCTCGCCGAGCGCGGGCGCGAACAGGTCCTTCGTCTTCTGCGTTCGCGGGCTCGCCGGTCTCGTTCCGAGCACCTCCTCGAGATCGGAGCTCCTCGCGATCGTACCGCCGCCCTTCGCGCGGACCTTGTTCGTGACGACGACCGCGTAGCGCGTCTTCGGCCGGAGAGGACGCCCGAGGATCGGCATCACCGCCAGCGTGTTCGGCTGCCAGTACGAGCCGTCGGTCACCGCCTCCTGCCAGTGGAGCTGCACGAGGCGGCGCTGCCCCTTTTCGGGTGAGGCAGGATCGACGTCGACCACCTGAACGGAGGCGTCCGCCGCGATCGAAGCGGGAGGATCTTTCGGCAGCGACGTCGGCTCGATCGGGCCCGTGAAGCGGAGGTACGCCGGGGCCGCGGGCGAGAACCCATCCAGGAGGTGATCGGTGCTCTTCGTGTACTCGCCGATGAGGACGTTCTGGAATGGGTTCGGCCAGCCGGTGAAGCGTGCGCTACCGTCGGCCTCGCGCCTCAGGTCGCTCGGGAACGGGTGCTCGAAGAACGTCTCTTCGCGCAGCTCGTCGAGCGAGGTCGGAACGACGAAGAGCGACGCGGTATTCGTGCTCGCCGCGGCCGACGGAGCGTCGTCACTGCACGACGGGAGCAGCGCGAGCGTCAGGAGGGAAGCGGCCGTAGCGAGCTGGAATCCGCGCACCATCGTCCGTGGATATAGCATCGATGCGGGCGGGGCCCGGCCGGCGGCCGAGGCTTCGGTCGAGCCAACGAGCCGCGCGGGGTGCCGTCGCTTGCGATCGTCTCGACGGGAGCGGCTTCGGCGCGCGATCCCTGGGCGTCGGTTCCGACGGTCACGTCGCATGTCGTCCCTGCGCGCGCCGTCTTGGGCGGCCTTGCTCTGCATCGCCGGGAAGGGCGCCATTGCTCGGACGTCGCGGTCGGGCGCGGCGCGGCTGACGCGTGTCGGTGGATTGGGGCTCCGAGGAGGAGCCAGACGTGTCGAGCGCCGTGCGCTCGTCGTCGCCATCGTGCGCTCTTCGGACGCGTCCGCCTCGAGAATCGAGTCCTCGAGCTGCGATTCGGCGAGCAGCTTCTCGCCGCGTGTCGTCCGAGGACGACGGCGGAGCGCCGATGCCCCGGCCATCGGAAAGGGGGGACGTGTCGCCGTAGCTTCTTCTCTCAGTTGATTCCCGCAGTCGATGGATCGCTCGAGCGGTCGTCCAAAACCGCACGCAGTGACGACGGTGGGCAGGCCATGACGCACGCTATTTGCTGTAGAGCTTGAGTCGCGGCAGTGATCGGAGCTCTTCTGCAGTCGTCGTCGTCGTCGTCGTCGCCTTCGCCCGAAGCCGGCTCGGCCGTGCGCGTAGCCGTAGCGACGCGCGCGAGAGCCCGGTAGCCTCGGTTCGTCGTGGCACGACCGTTTCTTTCGCGCTACGCGACGACCAGACGGGGAGGGCGGAGGTTCCCTCATTCTGACCGCCCTTCCCGCACTCTTGCGCTCCGGTCGAACAACCGCCGCCGGTAGAGCGAGCAGCGATCGGGTAGCTTCATTGGTCCTTCGCCACACCCGGGCCGCATGCCTCGCCGGATTGAGCATCGCGCTCTTCGCGGCCGACGTACGTGCGGACGAGACCGGCAGCGAGGCGTCACCGGACACCGCGCTCCGCCTCGTCTACGAGGCCCCGTCGGAGTGTGTGGATGCTCTTGGCGTACGCGCGCGTGTGCTTTCGCTGGTGCGAACACCGCCGGAGAAGTGGAAGAGCCCGGTCGAGGTCCGGATCCGCATCGAGCGACACGACCATCTGTACATCGGGCGCCTCGGCGTCGTGCAGCTCGATCCGCTCGATCATCCAGCGGCCGAACGGGAGCTTCGGGCAACGGCGTGCCTTTCCGTCGTCGATGCGCTCACCGTCTCGGCAGCGATTGCCGTCGACGACGCCCTCGCCGAGGCGGAAAGGGCCGCCATCACGAGCTCGTCCTCACCGCCCGGCGAGGAGCCGGTCGCCGCTCCCGCCCCCGAGTCCTCGACTCCGGCGCCAGCTCCCGCGAGCGCGCACGCCAAGATCTCAGTGCGTCCGCCTCCGGTGCGCCCGAGCAAAACATCGCGCATCGGGCCGATGGAGCTTCGCGTAGGAGACAGCATCGCACTCCGGCGAGGGATCGTCCCCGAACCGGTCTGGATGCAGTCCGCGTGGCTTTCGGCGGCTCGTCGGAACAGTTGGTATCCGATGCTCCGCGCCGAGCTGGCTTACGGCGCGAGCGGGATCGCCCGGACGGGCGTCGGCGCCTACCGTGCACGACTCCTCGAGGGCGGCCTCGCCGCGTGCACCCCCTTGCGCGACGGCGTCCTCTCGATCCTCGCCGTGTGCACCGGAGTGAACGGCGGCACGCTGATGAGCTCGTCGTTCGAGGTCATCCGTTCCGCGGACCGAGTACGGCCCTGGTTCGCGGCGTTTGCGGCACCCCGCATCGCGCTACCTCTGCTCGAAGGGATCGCCTTCGTCGTCGAGGGACGCATCGCCGTCCCGTTCATGCGCGAACGGTTGAGGTTCCATCCTGGGGTTACGGTGTACGAAGCTCCGCCCGCCGTCGCCCAGGTGGGCGTGGGCCTCGAAGTGAGGCTTCCGCCGTCGCGGCTGTAAGATCGAGCGATCCATCCGAAGGGGTCAGGACATGTTCCTTTCACCACGGACGGATGGCGATGCGCGCAGAAGCGAAACATGATTTTTCCGCGCGATTTCTTCCCCCAGAAAACGTCTGGCGGCGCCGTGACCGGCCCGAGCCGGACGCGCCGTCGGGCCAACCCGGAATGACTGAGCTCGGCGCCGCCGGCCTTCATCGGCTCTCCACCGTATTTCGCCGCGAGGCGCGATGGGTCTTCGCGCTGCTGCGCCGTTTCGGTTTGGAGCGTGGCGACGCCGAGGACGTGACCCAAGAAGTGTTCCTCGTCTTCCGGGCGCGAATCGAAGACGTCACGCCGGGCGAAGAGCGGAGGTTTCTCTTCCGAACGGCGGCTTACCTCGCGGCCAACGCGCGACGTGCCGCGCGGCGCCGGGAGGTTGCCCTGCCAGACGCCGCACACGAGCTGAGCACGCCGCACACCGCCGAGCGTGAGCTTGCCGAACGCGACGAGCTCGAGCTCTTGCAGAAGATCCTCGACGCGATGTCGGAGGATCTGCGGATGACGTTCGTTCTCTACGAGATCGAAGAAATGACGTTGCCCGAGATCGCCGACGTCCTCGCCATCCCGCTCGGAACGGTGAAGTCCCGCCTTCTTCGTGCACGACGCGCGTTCGAGCGCGAAGCACGGCGACACGGCATCAAACCAGACTCGGCCGGCGGTGCCGCGAGGAGTACGTGATGACACTTCGTCGACTGACCGACGACTACGACTCTACGAATCCCCGTCTCGGTGCCATGCTGCGCAAGGCACGCGAGGAGTCGCTCTCGGCCGATGCCGAGCATCGCATCGCGGCGGTCGTCCTCGCGCCCACGGCCGTGGTCCCGCCCGCTCCACCGTCCTCCCCCCGAGGTCTTCTCGTCAAGGGAGCGCTCGGCCTCTCCGCCCTGGCTGTCGTCGCGACGTTCGCGGCGTCGATCGTGTCGAGCGACGGGGATCGATCGGGGCGATCGCATACCGATACGGTGAGCTCGCGACAGGACGAGGGGGCGCACCCTTCCGCGGAGCCCGTGCAGACACATGACGTGGGGCTGTCCGTCCACGATCTCCCTGCCGTGACGCCAACGACGAGAGAGCTGCATGATGCGCCTCCCGTCGCGAGCGCGAAGCCGGAGAGCACGCCGACGACGTCGAGCCACGGACCTCGCACGACGGCAGCGGCAGCAGCGCCCGTCGACAACCTCGGTGAGGAGGCTGCGCGTCTGCGCTCGGTGCGTGAAGAGCTCTCCGCTGGCAGGACACAGCAAGCACTTCGCAAGCTCGATCAGTACGACGACCGCTTCCGCAGCAACGGCGCGATGCGTGAGGAAGCTGCCGTCATGCGCGTGGAAGGGCTACTTCAGGCGGGCCGCACGAGCGAAGCCCATGCGCTGGGCTCGCGCCTTCTCGTCGAGCGCCCGAACGGTGCGTTCGCGCGCAAGCTCCGATCGCTCCTCGCGTCACCTGCCGCTCCGTCGTCGGCAAGCGAGCCCGCCTCGCAACGCTGATCGTGTCGATCGAGCGATCCAAACGTCTGCCCTCGAACATTGTTCGGTAAGAAGATGAGCCGCCTACGACGCACGCTCGGCCAACTGCTGGCCCTCGCAACGCTCACGGTCGTACTCCCTCACTGCACGCGCGACGTCACCCTCGACGCACCGCCGCTTCAGTCAGGCCCTGACGCGGGGACCGGCGTCTTCGCCCCGGCGGACGACGCGGGCCCCTCCTCCTCCCATTCCGATGGAGGAGGACTCGACAACGTACCCATGTGCGCGAGCAGCACGTGCGCGGAGCCGTATGCAACCTGCTCGACGTCGAAATACCTCTGCGACATCGACCTCGACACCGACTCCAACAACTGCGGATCGTGTGGAAATAAGTGTCCGAACGACCAGTGGCGGGTGACCAACCTGCGCGCCAGTTGGATCTGCGTCGGCGGCGGCTGCACGATGGTGTGCAATCCGAGTAGCTTCTACGCCGATTGCAACGGCATGATCGAGGACGGCTGCGAGACGTCGATTACGGGCCCGGAGAACTGCGGCTCCTGCGGCAACAAGTGCGCGGACGATCAGATCTGTTCCGGCGGGAAGTGCGTCGGTTGCAAGGCGAACGAAGTGCTGTGTGGCACGCAGTGCGTGGACCTGATGGGCAACGACTCCCACTGCAGCGCGTGCAACAACGCTTGCTCGCCATTCCCGGCAGGCTTCCCCTCCGCTGGGGCGAATGCGTATTGGGGCTGCAAGGAGGGAGAGTGCAACAATCGCAAGTGCCGTCAGCCGTGGGCCGATTGCAACAACGACACCGTCGACGGTTGTGAAATCAACCTGGAAAGGGACCGCCTGAATTGTGGTCAGTGCGGGAAGGCGTGCGCTCCCGGAGAGATGTGCGCCAATGGCATTTGTCAGTGCAATCCGGGCCCGAGCGGGTGCGATTGCAACGACGATTTCGAAGCCGACTTGATGAACTGCGGGGCGTGCGGGAACCGATGTTTGGACCGGACCAACGCCCCCGCGACATGCAAGTTCGGACGATGTGGAAATGTCTGCAACGCCGGCTTCGGCGATTGCAACACGGACATGTTTGACGGCTGCGAGATCGACCTCATGAGGGACCCACAGAACTGCGGAACGTGCGGAAACAGGTGCGCGACAGGACAAGCGTGCATCGATGGCAAGTGTGCCGTCGAGCCGTGCCCGGACGGAGTGATTCAATGACGCGGCAAGGCTTGTCGCAGACGCTTCCCATGAAGCTCTCGCTATTGGTCGTCCTCACGCTCGGCGTGCGCGGGGCGGCGGGATGCGCGGCTTCGTCCGTGGATGACCAATCGGCCCCGAGCAGCGACCTCGACGGTGGCCGCACCGAGACCATCCCCGGCATCGACGGCTCGAGCGACGCGAGCGTGGAGGCGTCGATCGAAGACGGCTCGGCGCCGACGTCGGACGAGTGCAGCTCCGACGGCTGGTGCGTCGTCCCCCTCGAGCTTCGCGGAGTCGCCGTCTACTCCGTCTGGGGCAGTGGTCCGAACGACGTGTGGGCCGTCGGATCATGGGGCACCGTCCTCCACTACGACGGAAAGAAATGGTCGACGTCCCGCGTCCTCACGGACGCAGGGCAGCCGAAGACGCTCATCTCGGTCTGGGGGAGTGGTCCGAACGACGTGTGGATCGCGAGCGTCGACGACATTCGGCACTGCGACGGCTGGAAAGAAGATGGTCCAGACTGGTCGGCGGCTCAGATCCTCACGAAGGTCGACGCGTTGCCTTCCCAGCTCCTCGGAGTCTGGGGAACGGGCGCAAAGGACGTCTGGGTGCTCCACGGCGCGAACCTCCTGTCGGTCGGGCTAGTCACCAAGGTCTTGCACTCCGAGGGATGGGTCGATGGCTCGCCCTCGCTCAAGCCCGCGTTCGACCACGTGACGAGCGGGACTACCTCCAACATCAGCGGGATCTGGGCAAGCAGCCCAAGCGATGTCTGGGTCGTCGGAGACAGAGGCCGCATCTTCCGCTCGAACGGTTTCTGGGGCGGGATGGCCTCCTGGAAACAGGTCAACAGCAACACGCACTCTCACTTGCGTGCCGTCTGGGGATCCGCGTCGGACGACATCTGGGCCGTCGGCGACCTCGGAACGATCCGGCACTACACGCACAACGAGGGCGGGGAGCTCGTCTGGAGCTACGTGTCGTCACCCACCGGGAGCAAGCTCGGCTCGGTCTGGGGCTCGAGTGGCTCCGACGTTTGGGCTGTCGGAGAAGGCGGCACGATCGTGCACGGCGACGGCACGACCTGGACGACATCGAGTGTTCCGAAGGCCGCGACGAATATTCCGCTCTACGGCGTTTGGGGCAGCGGTCCGAACGACGTGTGGATCGTCGGAGAGCGCCTGATTCTTCATCGCGGACCAGCCGGAGTAACGAAGTGATGAGCTTCCGTCGCCATGGACTAGGAGTGACGGCCGTAGTCACCGTCCTCGCGGGCTTCGCCGCCTGCGCGGAGGCCGAGGGGGATGCGGCCATGCCCGAGCTCGATTTCGATGCAGGGATGGCGGACTCCCCCATCCCCACGCCCACCGACGATGTCGAAGGTGGCTCGTCGGACGAAGACGCGGGCGCACGCTCCGACAGCTCCACCGAAGTCGAAGCAGGGCTTCCCGCGTGCACGGTCGATTGGTGTGACACGGCACTGCCGATTCCCGACGGCGGCTCGCTTCGACTCATGGATGTCTGGGTCGGGTCGAGCACGAACGTGTGGAGTGTCAGCGCCGAGGGCAAGGTCCTTCACTGGGACGGCACGACGTGGTCGGTCGTTTGGAGCACCGACAAGACGCTCTACGGCGTGTGGGGCGATCAGGACGGCACGATCTGGGTGGTCGGCGCAGCAGGAACGATCTTCCGCGGCCCGAACGGCGCGAACTTTACGGCCGTCCCGAACGGCGGCGTCACGCTCGATCTCGTCGGGATCTGCGAGGGCCCACGGGACGCCGAGCACGCGCGCAGTCTCGCCATCGTGGGCGCCGGAAACCGCGTCCTCCAATGGAACGGGACGACAGCCGAGAATGGCGATCCCGTTTGGGACGTGTCGACCTTCGCCCCGACCTCGGGTCGAGAGGCGGCTTTTCACGCGATCACGTGCGTGGGGCACGACGTCTGGATCTCCGGCATGTGGAATGAGCCCTCCGACACCGGTGGGCGCATCTTCGTTCGATACGACGGCGAGCCGTCGTGGACGCGCATCCGGCCGATGCCGACCGATCTCGGCGCCGCGAACGAGGGGGCGTACTGGGCCATCTGGGCTGCCGGCCCCGAACACGTTTGGGTTCGCGGGAGCCAGAACATCATCTACGCGACGCCGAACACGGATGGCGGTGCGCCTCTCTGGCGGTCCGAGACCTCCGCCACGGGACTCACGACGACGACCGATCGGCGCCGCGCGGCCGCGTGGGGCTCGAATCCGAGCGACGTCTGGATCGCCTCGAATAGTGGGCGGATCCACCACTGGAATGGGTCCAAGCTCTCGATCACTGCGACCGCGAAGACCTGGGACGTTCTCTCGAGCAATCTTCACGGCGTGCACGGAAGCGGACCGAACGAGGTTTGGGTCGTCGGTGACAACGTGGCTCTCCGACGTAATCAGGACGCAGGTACGAAGTGATGTCGAGGCTCAACCTTGTCGTGCATTCGGGATGGCTGTTCGCCGCCGCCTTCACCGCGAGCACGCTCAGTCAAGGCTGCTCGGACGGCGAAGCCGACGCCACGTTGCCGTCTCCTCCATCGCCAACCGAGGATGCCGGCGTCGACGCCGCCTCGGACGCCACGACCGAAGAAGACGGCGGGGGACCTGCCCCAGCCTCCTTCTCGGGTGAAGTCACGTGTGGCGCGTCCGGCCCGTGCGTCGTCGGGATCGCCGCAACTGCCGGACACCACATCTGCGCGCTTCTCGCGGACAAGACGGTTCGTTGCTGGGGTCAGAACGACCGCGGTCAGCTCGGTGTCGCGCCGACGGAGAGCGAGGAGCCCGGCGTCCTACCTCACTCTCCCAAGCCGGTTCGCCCCGACGGACTGTCGAACGTGACGCAGATCAGCGTGAACGGGACCGCCGGCGGCACGAGCTGCGCACGCGTCGAAGATGGCCGCGCTCTCTGCTGGGGCTCGAACTCCGCGGGCCAGCTCGGCCTCGACGCCAACGCGGTGATCCGTGACGCGAACGCGCACCCGACGCCGACCGCGGTCGAGGGCGTGTCGTACGCAAGCCGCATCGACCTCGCCAGTGGATTCGCCTGCGCCGTCGGGCGCCTCGGAGAAGGCGACATCGAGGGCGACGGTGGAGGTCTCTCCTGCTGGGGAGCCAACGACGCGCTGCAACTCGGGCGCGGTCACCTTCCGACCGCTTGGGGAACGGCAGGCGCCGCGGACCTTCGGTTCCGAAAGGTCCTGAGCGCCGCCGGAACGTCACGCGTCGGCTTCGCCGTCCGGGACACGGGCCAGCTCCTTTCTTGGGGCGGCAATGAGTGGCAGAATCAGTCCTTCCCAGGCGTCGTCAACCTTCGTGATGCCCTCGGGCGCGAGAGCTCGTTCTCGCCCGATCCGGTTCCGTACGAGCTCCCCGTGATCGGCGACGTCACGGATCTCGCAGCGTCGACCAAACACGCCTGCATCGTGGCCGGCGGCGCCGTGCACTGCTGGGGTGTGAACGATACGGGAGCCGTGGGCAACAGCTCACGCGTCGACGACCGCTGGCCCTTCGCGGTCACGGTCCAGGGCGCTCGACCGATCCGCAACCTGTCCGTCAGCGACAAAACGACGTGCGCCGCCAGCATCGACGGCAAAGCCTACTGCTGGGGCGACAACACCAAGGGACAGCTCGGACCCGGCAACGCCGACTTCTCCTTCGAGCCGATGTCCGTGAGCGGCCTCGGCGGGCGCGTCGTGCGGCTTGCGACGATGGACGAGACGACGTGTGCGCTCATCGAAGATGGCACCGTCGAGTGCTGGGGCTCGAACGCGCGAGGTCAGCTCGGCATCGGGACGCGTGACGACGACGAGCACCTCCAGCCGACGAAGGTGGTCTTTTGAGCGTCGGTCCCGCCAAGCGCGCCACGTCTTGGGCGAAGGTCGGCGCACTCACGACCACGACGGTGGCCTTCGCCGTCGTGGTCGCCTGCGGCTCCGATCGTCACGGGTTCGAGCGCGTTCCCGCGGTCGATGATGCCGGCGTGTTCGCGACGGCAGACGACGGCGGAACGACGTGCGGCGTCGTCTGCTCGCGGGACCTTCACTCGGTCCGAGACGGCTGCGACGGCACCCTCGTCGAAGAGTGCCGATCGGACCTGGGCTGCGCCGATGGGACCTGCGTATCGGCATGCAGAAGCGCCGAACGCAATCAGGGGACCGTCGGATGCTCGTTCTGGACGATCCCATCCGTCGCCATCGGGGGCGGTGCGCCTTCGGAGGCTCCCCTGCAAGACTATCGCAACTCCTGCTTTGCGGCGTTCGTCGCGAATACATGGAGCGAACCGGTCAACATCCACGTCGAATACGAGGGGAAACCCCTCGACGTCTCGAAGAGCACTGCCATCCCTCGAATGAAAAATGGCGAGCTCGGTCACGAGGTGCTCGAGGGGCCGCTGCCGCCTGGCGAGGTCGCGATCATCTTCCTCCACGATGGGGAGAAGCCGCCGATGGAGAAGTTCGGGTTACACGTGCGCTGTCCGATCACCCCGGCCATCGTCTCGGAGGAATTCCGCGTCCCCATGTTCTCGGGGACCACGGAGGCGTTTCATATCTCGACGGACTTCCCTGTCAGCGCATACTCGATTTACCCCTACGGCGGCGCACTGAGCTATCTCCCGTCGGCAACGGTGCTCCTGCCCACGTCATCGTGGGACAAATCGTATCTCGTGGTCAATGCGTGGCCGGCCATCGACAATCGCTACACGGGCATGAAGCCTACGCTTCAGATCGTGGCCAACGAGGACGACACGGAGGTGCGCATCCGCCCGAACAACGATCAGGTCATTTTGCCGGATGCGACGCCCTCTTCGGACGGAAAATCGGGGATCTACAACCTGTCCAAAGGACAGACCCTCCAGATCACGGTGGCGAAGGAGTTCGTGGGAAGTCCCATCGAAGCTACGAAGCCGGTCGGAGTCTTCGGCGGAGCAACGTGCCTGAAGTTCCCGACGGAACCTTTTGCGGGGGCCTGCGACGTGGCTCAGCAACAGATCCCCCCCCTGCGTGCGTGGGGCACCGAGTACATCGCCGCGAGTCACGAGAGCCGATGGGTTCTCCGCGGCGGCGAACAGGCAAACCCCGCGCGCCGCGAGGAAAGGGTGCCCTGGCGGTTGATTGGTGCTGCGGACGGCACCCAGCTCTCCTACGTGCCGAAGCGCCCGGATGGAGCTCCGCAGTCACTCCAGATGGGAGAGTCCGCCGTCTTCTGGACCAGGGATTCGTTCGTCGTGCGAAGTCAGGATAGCGAGCATCCATTCTATCTCGCCGCCTACATGTCGAGCGCCAGCTTCGGGGAAGTGCACGGTCCGGACTACATGAAGGACATCGGGGATCCGGAGTTCGTCAATGTCGTCCCCGTGCAGCAGTACCTGGACTCGTACGTGTTCTTCACCGACATGACCTACGGGTACACGACGCTCGTCGTCACGCGGCACGACAGTGGAAACGGCTTCAAGGACGTGGATCTCGACTGCTCGGGACCGATCACCGAGTGGAAGAACATCGATGAAGCGGGGCGCTATCAGTACGCCCGCGTGACCCTCGTGCGTGAGTTCAAGCCCCAATCGTTTCCGCGTGGCACGTGTGAAAACGGTCGACACGAAATTCGAAGCGACGAGCCCTTCGCGCTCACCGTGTGGGGGCTCGATTCCTATGCAAGCTATGGCTACCCCGGCGGCGCGGGTCTCCGTGAGATCACCTCTGCCGCCGTCTCCGTTCCGCGATAGACGAACGACATTCCAGCGAGCGTGATGCATGAACATGTCGAAGTTGAAGGTCCTCTCCGTCTCATGCGCTTTCGTCCGGCTGCTCGCACTCGCAGGTTGCGCCGACGAGACGGGTGCAGTCGAGGTGCCGGACACGTCGGCGGACGCTGGCGCGTCGACCGATGGGGACGGTGGTTCGCCCCCCTTCGAGACGGAGCAGGACGGTGGTGCTTCGGACGCTGACGCCGCTCCCGACCGGCGGATCTCGTGGGACAGTGGGGCGGATGAGCGACAGCCGATCGTCCAGGATGCGTGGACGCGAAGCGGCGTCTATTGCGCGCGCGTGCAGCGAGGGCAGGACGTCACGACGAAATGCTGGGGCAGCAATCGCAATGGTGAGCTCGGCCGGGGGGTCGTGTCGACGTTCGGCACGACCTACGCTCCGCAGCCCATTCAATCGCCGGATGCCCCGCACTTCACGATGGTGAAGCCCGATATCTCGTTGAAGGGCGTGGTTTGCGGCGTCCTCGACACGAACGACCTCAAGTGCTGGGGCGTGGGCTATGCCACGGGCTCCCCCGCCGTGCCGAGCGTCCCGGCGACGCCTTTCCTGCAGGACGTGAGGGCCGTGGACGTCGGCGCGAACCACGCATGCGCGATCAAGACCGACGGCAAGCTTCTGTGCTGGGGCGGAAATAGGGACGGACAGCTCGGAATCGGCAAACAGGACAGCGTCACCTATCCGACTCCCGAAGAGGTCCCCGGCATCACCGTGGATCAGGTCGTGACGGGCCCAAGGGCAACGTGTGCCGTGTCGAACGGCGAGGTGTGGTGCTGGGGATACAAGCCGCTCACGGGAACGGGATCCGGGGGCGGGTTCGTCACATCGCCGACGCGGGCGGGAACACTCACGAACATCAAGAAGGTTCACGTAAACCAGAGCTACGCCTACGCGATCGGCAACGACGGCAGCGTTTGGTTCTGGGGAGTCCTCGGCTCGAAGGTCTCGTATACGCCCGCCCCTTTCAGTGACCCGACGCCGGAGGACCCGGCGCGTTCGATGACGGGCGTGGTCGACGGCATCGACGACTGCTTCCTGTTCGAGAGCGGCAAAGTTCGGTGCGTCGAGACGACCGGCGGATACCGTCTGACCGAGGTCTTGCGCGTCGACCGCGCCAAGAAGCTCACCGGAAAGTGCGTCGTCTCGAAGGACGACGAGCTTCTCTGCTGGGGGAACAACACCGCTGGTGTCCTGGCCGAGTCTCCGACGCTGCTCGGATCCGCAAGCGGGGCGATCAAAATCGACCTCTGATTCTCCCTTCCGCATGGCGAGCGCATCGCACCCCAACGGTGCGCTCGACTGTCTAGGAGCCGACGGCCGTCAGTCGACGTGCTCGACCTTCGGGACGAGCTTCGCCGGAGGGGCCGCGTTTCCCTCCGGACCGTCGTGTGCGATCCACCACGCCGTGAGGAAGACGAGGAGCGCGGCGGTGATGAGGAAGAGCTTCTTCGACGTCGGGTCCGGCTCGATGCGCTCGCGGAGGATGCGCGCCGCGTGCTTGACCTCGTCGTCATCGGTCTCGGCCGCGAGCTTCGGAGCTCCTTCACGGACCGTCGCGTAGTCGCCGCGAGTGAACGCGGCGACGAGGGCGTCGAGCTCGGGGTGATGCGGGAAGTCCTTCGCGAAGCGCGGGAAACCCCAGGACGCGCGGACGTCGTCGGCGCTCGGCTTCACGGCGCTCTCGTCCTTCGTCTTCGTTCCCGCGGGTGTCGTTTCTGTTTCGGTCACGCGATGGCCTGCACGCTTTCGGCCGGCGACCTTCCGGTGCGGGCTGCTGGACGAGCGATCTCGCCGTGCGTGATCGCGTGATGGAGGATCGTCGGAGACAGACCGGGCGCGAGGAGGCTCGGGGTCACCTCGCTCGAGGAGAACATCTGGACGAAGGCCGGAGCGCGACGCACGCGATCGACGATCGTGCGCTCGAGGACCATCGACGTGTATTGCACGGCGCCGAGCTCGGGCGTGTTGGCGTTGAGGACGATGTCGAGGTCCTGCTTCTTGCACATGGATGCGAGCCCGCGGATGCGGCTCTCCAGCGGCGACCAGTTGTCGGCGCAGGTGCCGTTCTCGCTGATACCCCAGATGCCGGACTCGGTGGCGAGGAACAGCGTCTGGTTGCCGGACGTGTGGCCGGGCGTCCGGAGGAGCATCACGCCGTCTCCGAGCGCGAGGTCGCCTTCGGTGAGGATGATGTTCTCCGTGTGCACGCCGAGCTTGCCGTCGCGGACGAACCACGCGCGCTGGAGAGGATGAAGATCGTCCCAGTCCTCCCATTCGTTCTTCGGCGCGAGGAGCTTCGCGTTCGGGAATCGAGCCGGCCGTGAGCCACCGGCCGTTCCGAGGAGCCCGCGAAGGTCCTGCGTGTGGAAGTGATCGAACGCGACGTAGTCGATGTCCTCCGGCTTGATGCCATGGCGCGCGAGCTGGGCCTCGAGCGGCTCGAAGCGCGTGGCCACGAGGTCGCTCAAGCGTTGGCCGAGCTGCTCGATCATCCGCGCGAAGAAGGGCGTGGCGCGGGCGCCGTCGATGTCGGTCGGGTTGAAGAGGAGGTTCTTGAGCTCTCCCTTCTGGAAGAACTGCACGAGCACGCACCGGTGCGTCAGCATCACGAACGGCGCCGGCGTGAACGCGGCCGTCCAGAACGCGTAACGTGTCGGGTAGGCGAGCGTCGTCAGCGGCAGGGTCCGCACGGCGATGCAGCGAGGCCCTTGCGCGAGCCGCTCGCGGACCTGCTCGGCCGCGCGCCGGACGGCCCGCAGCTGAGCGCCGCGGTGCGTCTCCGCCCACGCCTTGTCGAGATCGACGATGCGCTCGGCTCCCGGGATCATGGTGGAGCGAAGGGTAGACCAACGCCGCCGATTGTCGAACGCCCGATGCTCGCGTCGGTGCGGCTCGGGTGCTCCGCGACGCGGCGGGCTGCCTACTGGCAGTGCCCGAGCTTGGTGCCGCCCTGCATCGGGGCGTCCGCGCCGTAGACGTCCACGCACCGTTCGAGCAGGCCGCAGTCGCTGTTCGTGCCGACGCGGCACCAGCGCTCGCATTCGTAGCCCCAGAGCGGGTTGTACGCGCAAGCCAGGCCCGGCTTGCAGTCGTTGTACTTCGTGCACGTGTCGTAGAGCGCCTTCGTGCCGGCCGCGTCGCAGTCGGTGGCCTTCACGCTGCCGTCCCAGATGCACGTGTTCGATCCGCAGGCGGCGCTCGGGTTGCGGAGGTCGCAGGTGATCGTGCAGACCTTCGCGTTCGGGACGGCGGTGCCGGGCGGGTCGTAGTACTGGCCGCAGATGCCGAGGCCGGCGCCGGTGCAGGCGCTGTTCTCCGTCTCGCAATGCGGGCGGCACGCGCCGTAGGCGCAGGTGAGGCCGACCGCGCACTGCGAGCTCGTGGTGCAGAGCGATCCCTGAGGACCGCCGCCCGCGAGGATGCAGCTGACCGCGCCGTTCGTCTTGTCGGTGACGTCGCAGGTCTGATTGGACGCGCATCCACACTGAGGAGCGAGCCCGCAGACGTTGCTCGGCGGGACCTTGGCGCACGATCCGGCGTCCGGGGTACCGCTCGAGCCGCTGCTGCTCGATCCGCCATCGGGCTTGCCGCTCGATCCGCCGTCGGGCTTGCTGTTCGACCCGCCGCTGCTGCTCGTGTCGTCGTCGTCGGTCGAGTCGCCGTCGTCCCCCGGCGGGAGCGTCACGCTCTCGTCTGCCGGCTCGGTCGGCTCCTTCGACTGCTTCGGCTCGACGAGGTCCGTCGCAGTGGACGTCGAGCCCTCCGCGCACGCACCGGCGGCCGCGAGGGTCCCGAGGAGGAAGAGCGAAACGAACGACTGCGAGGGCTTCATGACGACGCCATGCTTCTAACATCGCGCACGAAGGCCGCGATGACGGCGCAAACGCGTAGACGCACCCGAGACGCGCGCCCGAGCGGTGGCCGTTCATCGGCGAGGTCCCGGCCTACCTGGTGCGATAGCGCGTCGCCGCTTGGTGGGCAGTGCCGTTCGGCCAAGCAGAGACGGCTTAAGAACAGGGGGACGACAGGGAAGCGGGAACAAGCTGGATTTCGCCGTTTTCGTTCAAGCTTCCCGGCTTCGGCCTCCGGCATGCGTTCGCGCCTATCCCGAATGGTGTTGCATCCGGAGGGGCGGGCCCGTTTGTCGCCCGGCGGCGATGGAGCTCAGCAATGATCTCCGCGGAGAGAGCGGTTGCGCTTTTTCTCGCGTCATTTCGGGGCGTGTCGCGTAGGTTCCCGTCGATGCCGAAGCGGCACCGGCCTGGCGTGAGCGCAGCGAGCGTCCTCCGTCATGTCGAGGAGGTCGTCATCGCGACGAGCGGTGAGGATGCCTTCGAGATCGTCTTCGCCGTCGCCGCCGCGCGGATCGCCGTCGAGGCAGGCCTTCCGCTTCGTCGCGCGATCGACGAGGCCGTACGCCGGCATCCCATGCTCGAGGTGGATCCGGTGAGCGAGGCGAGCGATGCGCTTCTCATGCAGGTCGACGAGCTCCTCGCGCGGGCGCTGCCGGACGAGGGCACCCTCGATGCCGTCTTCGAGTCGCTCGTCCCTCGCGTCTCGAAGTCGGACAAGGGGCAGTTCTTCACGCCGCGTCACGTCGTCGATTTCGTCGTGAGGATGCTCGCGCCCTCGGAGCACGAGGTCGTCGTCGATCCCGCGTGCGGATCGGGAGCGTTCCTCTCGCATGCGCGCGCAGCAGGCGCGCAGGCGCACGGAAGTGACGTGGACGTCCGCGCCGTCCGGGTTGCGCGGCTGCTCGCGCTCGCGGCCTCCGCCGATCCGCGGACGGTTCAACGAGCCGACGGGTTGCGCGGGGCCGAGCTTCCCGTTGCCGACGTCGTAGCGACGAACCCGCCGTTCGCCGGCCGGGCGGCGTCGGACGGCTTCGAGGTCGCGGGCTTCGTGAGGAATCCCGAGCGTGACGTGCTCTTCCTCGAGCGCGCGCTCGCGCTGCTGCGTCCGGGCGGGAGGCTCGGCATCGTGCTTCCGTACAACAAGGCGAGCGGTGCGGCGTTCGCGTCGCTCCGCCGCTGGCTCGTCGAGCGCGCGCGCGTCCTCGCGATCGTCGGTCTGCCGCGCGAGACGTTCCTCCCGCACACGTCGCAGCGGACGTTCGTCCTCTTCGCGCAGAAGCGGCCACACGTCGAGAGGCCCGTCGCGCCGAGCCCTGACGAGCTGACGATGTTCGTCATCAGCGAGCGCGCGGGGAAGGACACCGGGGGCGAGCCGATCCTCCGGAGCGACGGCGAGCTCGATCACGATCTCGACGACGTTGCGTCGACGCTCCGTCCGTTCCTGGAAGGGGAGGGGTTCGCGTGAAGCTCACGGTGCGTGCTCTCTCCGAGCTCGGCGATGACGTCGTCCTCGCGCCCGAGCGATGGGTCGCAGCCGCCGACGTCGGCGAAGGAGTCCCGCTCGGCGAGCTGGTCGTCGAGCGGCGCGAGCGGGCGGAGGCGATCGAGCGCGCGGTCATCCTCGACACGACCCACGCTCGCGACGGTCTGCTCGACATCCCGACGGCGCTCCGCGCGGCGCCCTCGGCGAAGAGCGCGAAGAAGAGCGTGTCTGCGGGGGACCTCGTCGTGTCGCGTCTGCGCCCGTACCTGAGGCAGGTCGCGCTCGTTCATCCCCGGGCGCTCGAGGCCGCGGCGGGACGGCCGCTCGCGCTCTCGACCGAGTTCTACGTCCTCGCGCCGCGCCGTCCGAACGACGACCTCGCGTTCCTCCTGCCGTTTCTTCTCGGCGAACAAGCGCAGTCCGTGCTCGCTGCCGCGCAGGAAGGAGGCCATCACCCCCGCGTGCCGCGATCGTCGCTCTTCGCGCTGCGTGTCCCCGAAGCGATCGTGGAGGCGCGCGTTCGGCTCTCCCGCGAGGTGAACGCGTCGCTCGACGCGCTCTACGAAGCCACCGCGCGGTATCACGCGCTGCTCGGCAAATAGCCGTTCAGGTGTGGGGCGGCCGGGCAGGCGCGCCCGGAGCGAGGCACTCCCGGTTGATCTCCTGCGCGCGATCATGGAGGCGCTCGTTGCCGGGATCGAGCTGCTGCGCGCGCTTCATCGCGCGGTCGGCCTCCTCGCATTGTCCGGCGCGCGCGGCGCGGCTCGCAGCGTTGAGCCGCTCGTCGACGTTCATGAAGAGGTACGGATCGGTCCGGTTCCGCACGTAGACGGTGAGCCCCGCGGTGATCATCACCGCGATGCATACGCCGACGATGATCCGCTGCATCCGCTCCGTGTAGGTCACCCCACGACGCCAGGTGGCGGCGATGATCACGCCGCCGAACGCACCGCCGATGTGTGCCGCGTTGTCGACCTGCACCATCCCGCCTTGCAGGTTCTTCGCGAGACCGAGGACGAAGAGGAACGCGAGCCATCCGGCCATCTGTCGCGCGAGAGGTCCGCGCCAGCCTTGCGTTCGCGCGCCGAGGACGAGCATCGCCCCGATGAGCCCGCAGATCGCGCCCGATGCGCCGATGCTCAGCGAGGCACCGAAGAGACGGCCCGCGATCGCGCTGAACGCGCTGCCGATGATCCCCGCGCCGAGGTAGAGCGGCAGGAAGCGTGCGCGACCGATCGCGCGCTCGAGGAACGGGCCGACCTGCCAGAGGACGAGGAGGTTGAAGCCGAGATGGAGGATCGACCCGTGGAGGAAGCACGAGGTCACGAGCGTCTCGAGGCGCGTGTCGGCGATCGTGAAGGTCGAGTCGTTGCCGCCGAGCCAGCGGAGCACGGCGTTCCACAGCGTGTGATCGCGCTGATCGGCGCCGCCGAGCGCGAAGCGCAGGTTCCCTGCGAGCGAGACCTGCGCAGCGAAGACGCCGGCGTTCGCGGCGAGGAGCGCCCCGGTGATCGGCGCGCCGCGCAGCACCCCGGTCTCCTCCACGGCTGCGTCGCCGGGCCTGGCCTCGCGTTGCGTCGCCTCGGTCACCAGGGAGTTCTACGCATGTCGCGACGGCGATGCACGCTCTCCGGCGTGGCCCGGAACGAAAATTTCCACGCGGGCCGTTGGGAGGGGCGGCTCGGTCGGGCTGTCAAACAAGTTGCCGAGTTCGCCGTTCCTTTGGCCCCGCCATTCGCGCCCTGATACCGACGACGAGGCTCGTGCAGTTCGCACGCGGTACCTCGCCCCGAAGGTTCGGATAAGTGGACTCGCTCGTTCGTGCGACGCTCCTCGTTCGCCGCCTCGCCCGCTCCGGCTATGGGCTCATTGCGACCTGCGTGCTGGCGGGATGGGTGGTCGCGGGAGGCCCCACCGCTCCGCTCGGACCGGTTCCCGTCCTCGCGGCCGTCGTCTGGACCTTCCTCCTCGGCAAGCGGCTGAGGTCGAAGCTCCGCCTCACGGGTGATGCGCCCTTCCTCCTCGATTTCGAGCTCGGCGCGCTCCTCGCGGTCGGGCTCGACGCCGTACTCTTGCGGTTCGACGGCACGCTCGCCGGACGCTTCTCCCCGGCGACGTACGTGCTCGTGGCGCTCGTTGCCTCGTTCGGGCGGCCGGTGGCCGGCCTCGCCGTCGTCGGCTGGGTCGTCATCCTCGATGCGCTCATCCGCTACAAGACGCTCGGCGAGGCGAGCCTCGAGGCCCTGGCGACCCAGGCGGGCTTCGCGTCCGCGTTCGCTCTCCTGAACCTGCTGCTGCTCCGGGCCGAGGTCGCGCGCATTCGTGTGACCGCCCGCTCGCGTGTCGAGCGCGAGCTCGAACGTCTCCGCGAGGATGCGCGCAGCTATCGGCTCCTCGGCGCAGGGGAGGCGGCTGCCAATTCCAAGAAGGAGGATGCGGAAGAGCGACTGGCGCGCTCGAGCGTCGAGGAGATCCACCAGTCGGTCCACTACGCGCTCGAGCTGCTCCGTCGCTCGCTCGACCTCCACACCGCCGTCCTCCTCTGGCGCACCGACTCGGGCACCCATCTCCGGATCAGCGAGCTGTCGACGGCGTCGGACGAGATCCACGACGCGCCGTTCTCGATCGGCGACGGCGTCTGCGCGGCGGTCATCGCGAAGAAGGAGGCGGTGCTGCTCGAGAACCTCCGGCCGTCCTACAAGATCCCGTACTACGCGGGGCCGTGCCCGATCCGCGCGCTCGCGGCGATCCCCGTCATCGAGGACGGCGTCGTCCGCGGCGTGCTCGCGCTCGACCGCGTCGAGAGCAAGGCTTTCACCCCGCACGAGCACGACCTCGCCGCGCAGGCCGCGCGTTACTGTCTCCGCGCGATCCAGAACGAGCGGGTCTTCGTGCAGCTCGAGCGCGCGAAGGTGGAACAGGGCAAGCTCTACCGCGCGGCGCAAGCGCTCGGCGGGGCGCTCAGCGAGCGCGACGTCGTCGAGGCGGGGGTGCGCGCCGCCCGCGAGATCGCGAGCTTCGACCTCGCCGCCGTCACCGTCTGGGACGAGACCTCGCGCATGCACGAGGTCTGTGCGGCGACGAGCAACGGCGGTGAGATCGACAACCTCGTCGGGCAGCGCTTCAAGCACAACACCGGCCTCGTCTCGATGGTCGTCACGAACCGCTTCCCGCTCCCGTACAAGGGCGAATACGACGCGGCTCACCAGATCGTCCTGACGAAGCGCCTCTCCTGGCCGTCCGTCCCCTCGCTCCTCGTCCTGCCGCTCCTGCACCACAATCGCGTCCTCGGGACGCTGATCCTCGGAGCGCGCCGCCGCCACGCGTTCGGCGACACCGTGCGTCCGACGCTCGAGGTCCTCGCGAGCCACCTCGCCGTCAGCCTCTCCAACGCGCGCATGGTCCACAAGCTGGAGACCATGGCGACGACCGACGGCATGACCGGTCTCCTCAACAAGCGGGCGATGCTCGATGCCGCCGCGCAGAAGGTCGCCTCCGCGCATCGCTTCAGCCGCAAGCTCAGCGTGCTCGTCACCGACATCGACTGGTTCAAGAAGGTCAACGACACCTACGGTCACGACGTCGGCGACATCGTCATCAAGGGCCTCGGCGAGATCCTCAAGCGCGTGAAGCGGACGACGGACATCGTTGCTCGCTTCGGCGGTGAGGAGTTCGTCGTCCTCTGCGAGCAGACGGACGAGCAGGGCGCGCTCCTCCTCGGAGAGCGTATCCGCGAGGAGCTGGCGAAGACCGTGTTCCACACGCCGAACGGCCCGCTCTCGGTGACGTGCTCCGTCGGCGCGGCCACGTTCCCGGCCGCCGGCGAGAAATGGGACGATCTCTTCAAGGCCGCCGACGAGGCGCTCTACGCCAGCAAGCGCGGCGGACGCGATCGCGTCACGCTCCACGTGCCATCGCCCGCCTCGAGCGCCCGCGTGCGGAGCGCCTGACCTGAACCGGGCGGCCCTCCGCGCCGGCCGTTCGCCGGGGCGCGCCGCCGGCGGCACGGTGGAGCTAGCGAGGGTGGACAGAGTGCCCGCGGGTGGCCATCATCGGGCAGATGAGCGACGACAAGCCGAAGCCGGTGGACGATCTGAAGGAAGGGCTGGGGCTGCTCTTCCGCGCCGCGAAGGGCGCGGTCGAGAGGCTCCCCACCGACAAGCTCGAAGACGTCGCGAAGGACGCGGTCAAGGAGGTCGGCCGCGCGTTCGAGTCGATCGGCACCGAGATCGAGAAGGTGGTCGGCAAGGTCTCGGGCTCGCCCCAGCCGCCGCCGCCCGCGCCGCCCCCCGGCTACGCGCCGCCGCCCGCGGAGGGAGCGGAGGCGAAGAAGGACGAAGCGCCGCCGCCCGCGGAGCCGCCGAAGTACGACGACGGCTACGCGCCGGAGCCGCCGAAGGGCCCCCGCGTCGGCTGAGCCACCCGCCCCGCGCTCGCGCATCGACCGCGAGCGAGTGCGCTCGCGCGAAGACATACGTGTCGGCTTTCGCAGGGACATCAAAACACGCTAAACAGAAGCGTGGACGGTCAATTTCCCCGGTACCGACGCTTTCGTGTTTTGGGTCTGGGCTTGGGTCTGTGGGTCAGCCTCGCTGCTCCCATCCTTACCTTCTTGGCCTGCACGGGAGAGGATCCCCCCTTCTTTCCGGAGACGCCCGACGCGAATGCGATCGACGCCGCGCCGACTCCGGACGGAGGGACGTCGTCGGACGCGGCCTCCGGTCCGACGTGCGACGGCGGAGCGGTCGACCTCGAAAGCGACGGTGTGAACTGCGGCGCGTGCGGTCGCACCTGCGTGGGGGGGGCGTGCGTTGACGGTCGATGCGAGCCGGTGACGATTGCCGATCGTCTGGCGCATCCGTACGGGGTGACCGTTGGTGGCGCGAGCGTGATCTGGGTCCGTGCCGAAGGTGACGCCGGTGCGGTCGAGAACTGTCCGCTCGCGGGCTGCAGCGACGCCGGACCGACCGTCATCACGAACAAGGTGATCGCGCCGTACGCGGAGGCCGTCCCGCTCGGAGGCGCGGCGATCGTGAGCGATGGGCTCACGGTCGAATGGATCGCTCGCCGTTCCGACGAGTCGGCGGCGCGCTACGATCGCACCTTCAGCTGCAACATCACGCTCTGCAGCTCCCCGCGGGAACAGGCCCCGGCCTTTCCCACCACCACGGTCGGTCAACTCGCTCTGGCAGGCTCGAACGCCTTCTATCGGCTCGCCAACGGTCACGTGTACGGCGCTCAGCTGGGGAAGAGCCAGGGCCCGAACGACACGAGCATCATCGGGGCCGCCGCGATGAGCCGTGGCCTCGCGCTCACGAACGATCGGGCGTTTTACGGCACGATCTTCGGCAACCCGCCCAACGTCGTCTTCTCCTGCGTGCGGAGCGGCCTCGAGAGCTGCACGAACCACCAGCCCATGTTCAACACGGGGGACGACCGGGTCTCGTTCATTGGCGTTGCCGGCGCGAACGTCTACACGGTGGCCGGCAGCCACCTCTACCGCTGCGGAGTGGGCGGTTGCTCGAACCTGCCCGCCACCCTCGTCTCCGACCTCCCGCCGGTGGCGGCATTCGCGCTCGACGAACAGAATGCCTTCTTCGCCATTGCCGGTGACCCGGCCGGGGCGACCGGAGAGATCCGCGCCTGCGCGTTGCCCGACTGCGCCGGCGGCCCGCGTCTCGTGGTGACGGGCCTCGCCTCTCCCACGTCGATGGCAGTCGCCGACGGCGTACTCTACTGGGCGAATGCCGGAAGCACGAGCGGCTCCGGCTCGGTGCAGAAGATCCGTCCCTGAGCCTGAGCGCCATCCTCGCTGCTCGTCAACCGCGAGGCGAGCCTGGCAATCCAGCGATGACGAACAGTCCGGCCCGACGCCGCTCCGCCGGACGACGAGCCACGACTGGGAGGGGAACCGCCGAGCCATTGAGCTCATGTGTTCGTCCGGGAAGGACGGCGGACGCGGACGGAAAGGATGCGCACGGATGCACCTTTTCGGCCGGGCGCGCGGTATTGGTTTTGGGCGATGGCGATCCCGACCCTGGACGACGAACAGGTCCGAACTTGGACGCGGAGGCAGAAAGACCTCTGGTGGCTGGAGAACGTGTACCGCGGGAGCATGCCCCAGCTCACGCTCCGCTCGGCGCTCACTGGGTTCGTGCTCGGCGGCCTGCTCACGGCGACCAACCTTTACGTTGGCGCCAAGACGGGCTGGACGCTCGGCGTCGGTCTGACCTCGGTGATCCTCGCGTTCTCGATGTTCAAGGTCATGACGCGCTTCGGCGTCAAGGACATGACCATCCTCGAGAACAACGCGATGCAGTCGATCGCCACCGCCGCCGGCTACATGACGAGCCCGCTGGTCGCGGGCTTCACCGCGTACATGTGGATCGAGAACAGGCCCGTGCCGTGGCTCCACATGACGGCGTTCCTCGTGGTGCTCTCGGTGCTCGGCGTGCTCGTCGCCTTCCCCATGAAGCGGCGCTTCATCAACGATGAGCAGCAGCCGTTCCCAGAGGGACGCGCGTGCGGCGTCGTGCTCGACACGCTCTACAGTTCGCAAGCCGCAGTTGGCCTGTTCAAGGCCAAAGCGCTCGCGGTCGCCGCGGCGGTCGGCGGCGGCCTCACGTTCATCTCGGGCGAAGCATCGATGCAGCTCATTCAGGAGCGCCTCCTTCGACTGAAGAAGGCGTGGCATCTGCCGCACAATCTCGACGCTTGGTACTACTGGCTGGTCGAGAAGGGGTGGGCGCCGATCCCGCGCCTCGGCGGCGTCGACGTACGGCAGCTCGGCTTGAGCCCGAGCCTCGACCTGGCCATGATCGGCGCTGGCGGCCTGATGGGGATTCGCACGGCCACGAGCATGCTGATCGGCATGCTCGTCAACTTCGTGGTCGTCGTGCCCGTCATGATCTCCATGGGCGAGATCGCACCGCGCTCCGGTTCATTGGCGGACGGCACCGCCATCTTCGGGCGCGCGTACATCCTCAACACGTGGGCTTTGTGGTGGGGGATCTCCATCATGGTGGTCGCGTCGTTGGTCTCGCTCTTCTCGAAGCCGCAGGTGTTCATCGACGCCTTCAGCGGCCTCTTCCGCAAGAAGCAGGACCAAGACGAGGACGTCCTCCGCCACATCGAGCTTCCCCTGTGGATCTCGTGGGTGGGCGTTCCGGTGGTCGGCGCCATCGGCGTGTGGATGGCGCACGAGTGGTTCGGCGTAAGCTGGGCGTTCGGCGCGATGGCGCTGCCGCTCATCTTGGTGCTCACGCTCATCGCCGCGAGCAGCACCGCGCTCACCGGCATCACCCCCACCGGCTCACTCTCGAAGATCCCGCAGTTTCTCTTCGGCGCGCTCGACCCGAAGCACCCGCCGACCAACCTGATGACTGGCGTGATGTGCGTCGAGGTCGCGGGCAACGCCTCCAACCTGCTGATGGACATCAAGCCGGGCTACATGCTCGGCGGCAAGCCGCGGCACCAGGCGATCGGCCACATCATCGGCATCATCGCCGGCGCCCTCGCCGCGACGCCGCTCTTCTACGTGCTCTTCCTGTCGGGCTACAAGCCGGGCGAAAACATGCAGGCGGCGATGGCGCCCGACGGAGGCGCATTCACCTTCCCCGGCGCCATGCAGTGGAAGGGCGTGTCCGACCTGGTCACGTCGATCTTCGGGGAGGGGACGGGCACGCTCCTCACGAAGTCGATCGTCGTATCGATGATCCTTGCGGCCATCGCCGGCATGGCGATGGAGCTTGCGCGCATCTTCACGAAGAACCGCTTTCCGCTGAGCCCGCTCGCCATCGGTCTCGGCGTCGTCGTCCCGCCGGACTCGACGCTCGCGATGTTCGCCGGCGCGCTCTTCTTTTGGCTCATGCAGCGTCGCTACGGGAAGGCGACCGAGTCGCGCGGCTTCAAGCTGTGGGTGGACACGCAAGAGCCGATCTGCGCCGGTCTCATCGCCGGCGCAGCGCTCATCGGCATCACCGACATCCTCATCAAGGTGTTCGTCCTGAGCTGACGGTGCAGATCTGCTGACGCGCAGGAGGCAACGCGGCGCGCGTTCCCGCCGCGAGCGACGAACTGAGCTCGTTCGAGAGGCTCAGCGGCGGAACACGAGCAGATACATGAGGACGGTGTTGCCGAGCAGCAGGAGGAGCGCGGTCGGTGCTTGCGCCCGGATGACACCGTTCTTGTCCGGCAGCTCGAGCAGCGCCGCGGGGACGATGTTGAAGTTCGCGGCCATCGGCGTGAGCAGCGTCCCGCAGAAGCCGGAGAGCATCCCGATGGCGGCCATCACCGCCGGATCGCCACCGAGCCGGTGCACGATGATCGGGAGCCCGACGGCGGCAGTCATCACCGGGAACGCCGCGAAGGCGTTGCCCATCACAATCGTGAACAGCGCCATGCCGATCGTGTAAGCGGCGACGACCGCAAGCCGGTTGTCCCACGGGACGACGTGGCCGAGGAGCTCCGCGATGCGGTCGCCGACGCCCGCGGCGGCGAACAGCGCGCCGAGCGCGGCGAGCATCTGCGGGAGCACGGCGGCCCAGCCGACGAGATCCATCAGGCGGCGACACTCGCGCGGCGGCGCGCCGAGCGGCTGCCGCAGCATGACCATCGCGACGGCGAGCGCGAGCATGGCCGAGAACGCGAGCGCGACGAGCGAGACGTTCTTTGGATCGACGAGCGGCGCTTCGCCGACGTGGACGTGCTTGAGAATGAGCGTCGCGGCGAGCGTGCAGCTGGGGACGAGCAACGCCGGCACGAAGAGGCGGTTCCCCCAGCGGAGGGCGCTCTCGGCGCGTTCCTCGTGCGTGGTCGTCTTCGGCTCACCGCGTCCGAGGCCGCCGATCCCGGCGACGAGCACGATCACGATCACGAGACAGCCGTTGACGAAGTCCGGCAGATACGAACCGAAGAGCAACGACAGCGCGTAGGCGCCCCAGAAGATGGCGTTCCGCCATCGCTTCGGGTTCGTCGGATCGCGCAGGTTCAGGAGCGCGACGATCGCGACGACGACGCCCGCGAGGCGGTAGACGACCTCGAGGCCGATCATCGACGGCCTTCCTCTGACGAGAGCGTCGCGAGCTTTTGGTCGAGGCGGAAGAGCCGCGCGCCGTGGACGAGGAGCGCAAGGACGGCCGTCGGTATCGCCCACACCGCGAACGCGAGCGGCTCGATGTCGAAGCCGTTCTGCGCGAGGAAGCCCTTCATGAGGAGGATCGATCCGATCGCGATGAAGATGTCCTCGCCGAAGAACAGGCCGATGTTGTCGGCCGCGGCGGCGTGCGCGCGGAGCCAGAAGCGCAGGCTGGGCGGCAGCGGCTGGTCGAGCTGCCGCTCGGCCGCGGCTTCGGCCATGGGGGCGACGAGCGGACGGACCATCTGCGGGTGACCGCCGAGCGAGGTCATGCCGAGCGCGGCGGCGATCTGGCGGATGGCGAAGTAGGCGAGGAGGACCCGTCCCGCGGTCGCGACGCGGATCGAGCGGACGAGCTGCTCGGCGCGCTCCCGGAGCCCGGCGCGCTCGAGGACTCCGATGACGGGAAGGACGAGCCATCCGACCGCCATGTAGCGGTTCGACGTGAACGCCTTGCCGATCGCGGCGACGACCCCGACGACGTCCATCCCGCTCGCGATACCGGTGACGAGGCCAGCCGTCAGGACCACGAGCAGCGGATTCAGTCGGAGGGCGAAGCCGACCACGACGACCAGCACGCCGAGCAGGGTGAGCATGGCGTGCCACCCTAGCGCTCGCGCGTGACGAACACACTCGCGAGGTGGTCACTCGCCGTGCGCGCGCCCGAGCACGACGGAACGAGCCGGGTCTAGAACGTCCGCCCGGGGTTGCAGAGGTTCTCCGGGCCCTTCGCGTAGTTGTCGCGGACGAAGGCCTCGAGCGTCGGCATGTCCACGCACGCGGCCTGATAGGTCTTGCCCCAGGCAGCGGCGGCGACCTTCGTCGTGATCGTCGCGCTCGGCGCGATGATGATGCGCTTGCCTCCGTTCACGCAGAGCGGGTCGGCCGCGGCGTTGTCGCGGACCTTCACGAGCTGCTCGACGATCTCCGGGCATCCCGGCGGAGCGCACTTGTAGAGGAGGACCACCGCGCCGTGCTCCATGCTGTGGACGAGGTACGGCCATTCGACCGGCGCGGAGTACTCCTGGTACGCGGCCCACACGGGATAGTGGTTGCCGCTCGAGGGCGGGTTCGAGCAGTAGGCGATCGCCGTTCCTTCGGGCACGTGCGTCGCGCCGCTGATCGGCGGGGACTCGATCGTCACATCGCAGGACGCGGCCGGCTTCTCCGGCGCAGGCGTCGTTGCACACACCGGAGCCGCCGCTTCGCCGCCACCACCGCCGCCGTCGGCCGAGCTGACGGCAGACGAGTCGTCATCGCCGCAGGCGACCGACAGGAGTGTGAGGGCGGCGAGGGAAGCACTGAAGAAGACGCGAGCGTTCACGACGACACCATAGCCGGGAACCGCTCCGGGGAAAGCCAGCTTCTCGTCCTTGCCGGCGCGAGAGGCCACGACGAGCGCGAGCGCGCGACGAAGTATGCGGGAGAATGCAGGGATCGTGTCCGTTTGACGCCGTTCGAGAAACACTTTCTTCTCTGTGGGCGTGACGCAGACCGAGGGCACCTCGAGAGCAGATGGCGTCGGGCCGCTCGATCGATCGAGCGGCCCGACCGACGATGCGACGGAGCCGATGCGGCCCTCGCAGCTCGTTCTGCCCGACGATGCGACGGAGCCGATGCGGCCCTCGCACCTCGTTCCGCTCACCGGTGACGTGCTGCATCCGCGCGGGCGAATCCGCCCGCGGCTCTCCTCGAAGGCTCCACCCGAGCGCCGCCTGCTGCGTACGCTCGTTCGGCTCGGCCAGGGCCTGGACTATCACGGCGCCTTTCGCGCGGCGCCGGCGATGGCGTTTCACTTCTTCCTCAGCCTGCTGCCGCTCCTCGCCTTCATCGGCTACGTGCTCGGTCTCGTCGCGCGACGCCGGGGTGTCAGCAGCGTCCTCGGTCTCCTGCTCGACAACCTCCCGTCGACGACCGAGGCGGTGCTCAAGAACGAGGTGACTCACCTCGCGAGCGCCGATCGTCTCGGCCCGATCGCGGCCGTGGGCTTTCTCTGGGTCGCCTCCGGCGGATTGCACGGCCTGATGGACGCCGTCGAGGCGGTGGTGGGCGCGCCGCGGCGCACTTGGTGGAAGAAGCGTCTCTATGCGATCGGCTGGGTGCTCGCGACGCTTGCGGCGTTCGGCGTCGCGGCGTTCGGGATCATCGAGTGGGACAACGTCGTTCACGCCGGTCCCACCGTCACCGCTCCTGCAGAGCGCATCTCGGGGATCGCCAGGGACGAACCGGCACAGGCGCGTCACACGAGCTCAGGTGCGGAAGCCAGTTCGCCATCGCAGACCGGAGGAACGCTGACGCCCAAGCGTGCGCGCAAGATCCTTCGGAGCGGAGGCGAGCGTGTCGTGACGCTCGCGTTCTCGCTCGCGGTGGCGGTCGGCGGCTTGTGTGCCTTCTATCGGTTCGCCGTCTCCCACGCGCGTCGGGTGCGCCGTCGGGTGCTCCCGGGCGCGGTCGTCGCGGTCGCGCTCTGGATCGTCGTCTCGTGGTGCTTCGGTGTCTACCTGCGCACGCTCGCGAGCTACACGGTCTACTACGGCAGTCTTGCGGCGGTCGCCGTCCTCCTCATCTGGCTCTGGTTGATGAGCCTCGCGATCCTCGTCGGCGCCGAGCTCAACGCGCAGCTCGAAGGGCTACGCGACGAGCTGGAGCCGGATCCGAGCGTGTGACTCGCGACACGCTCGCGCTCACCGCGCGCGCGTATGCCGACGTGTTCGTCCCGGCGACGCGGGTGCGCGTGCGGCAGAGCAGAGACGAGCAAGAACGACCTCGAGCGGGGCACTCTGCAACCATGCGCGAAGGTGTGGAGTCGCACACCGTGTAGGCCTGTTTTTGCGAACTATTTTGTGCGTCTCAGGCTCGCGAAGAACGAGGCGATCGTGCAAGCTGAGTGATGGGTGTGAGGCAGTCTTGAACGTGACTCAGCCTCTTGCCGTTTCACCCCTCAGACATGACGCACGTACTCGGTCGCGCCCTCGGTTCTAGGTCGACAACGCTCGCCTCGGTGCTGCTCGTGCTCCTCGGAGCAGGGTGCGTTCGTCGCCAGCAACAGCCGGACGATCGGATGTTGCGCGCGGTCGAACAGGAAGCATCGTCCGGCGTTGTCGCGATCGCGACGACGATGACCGACGCCGCTTCGCACATCACGTTGTGCAGCGGAGCGCTCGTCGCGCCGAACCTGGTCCTCACGGCTCGCCACTGCGTCTCGCGCGCCGTGACGGCGACGCCGTCGTGCGATGCGCGTGGGCGTTCGCACAACGGCGATCACCTCGCCGAAGACGTCGACCCGGCGGCGATTGCAATCTACACGGGTACGCATGTCCGTCCCGACGTCGATGCTCCGGTCGCGCGCGCCGTGCGCACGCTCCACCCGACGGGACAGATCCTGTGCGACGCCGACGTCGCGTTCCTCGTGCTCGATCGTCCGGTCCTCAACTCGACCATCCTCTCGATGCGCCTGCATGCACCGGTGGAGACGGGTGACATCGTCGTCCCGGTCGGGTTTGGCGGCGGACCGCTCAACATCGTCGGCCACAAGGTCGCGCGCTCGAAGAGCACCGTCCTCGCGACGGGGCCGAGCGCGAACGCGGCGACGGGCGCGGTGCTCGGACCGCGCGAGTTCGAGGTCGACCGCGCGACTTGCCGTGGTGACTCCGGCGGTCCGGCGATCGACGTGAGCTCCGGCGAGATCGTCGGCGTCGTCTCGCGCGGCGGGAGCTGCTCGGCGCACGGCAATCACGTCTACACCCGCGTCGACGCGTACAACCGTCTCGCGACGGCGGCATTCGCCGCGGCGGACCGTGAGGCGAAGTTCGCAGCGCGTGAGGTGCCCGCGGTTCCGGATCGCGAGCGCGAGCGTACCGAGCGCTGATTCAGCGCGCGGGCTTCGAGAGCCCGAGCTCCTTCATCACCGCCTGCAGGTCCTCCCACGCCTGGCGCTTGGCCTCGGACTGCTGCGGGCTCGGGCGGAGCAGGTACGACGGATGGTACGTCGGCATCACGGGGATCTTGCCGCGATACAGCTTCCACGTACCGCGTACCCGCGTGATCCCGACCGTGGTCCCGAGCAGCGTGCCGACGGACGTGTTGCCGAGCGCGACGATGACCTTCGGATCGACCTGCGCGATCTGTTCGTGCAGGTACGGGATGCACATCGCGACCTCGTCGGGCTCGGGCCGGCGGTTGTTCGGTGGACGGCACTTGATGATGTTGCAGACGTAGACGTCCTTCTCGGGGTCGAGGCCCATCGCCTTGATCATCTTGTCGAGGAGCTGACCGGCGCGGCCGACGAAGGGGAGCCCCTGCGCGTCCTCGTCTGCTCCCGGTGCTTCGCCGACGAAGCAGAGCTTCGCCTCGGGGTTGCCGCGCGAGAAGACCGTGTTCGTCCGCGTCTCGTGGAGGCCGCACTTCGTGCACGACGAGACCTCGGAGAGGAGCACGGGCAGGGGACGCGGCGGCGCGACCGCTGTCTGCACCGGCGGCGGCGCCGCGGGCTTGGCCCGCACGGCCGGTGCCGGCATGGTGCTCTCGGCGAGCATGATCGGCGGGAGTGTGCCCGGCGTGAACGAGTCCGGGACGTCGCTCGGCGGAGCCGGGGAACGGACGTTCGAGGATGGTGAAGCCAACGGCGGCGCGGGCGGATCGTCCTTCTCCGCGATCGTCGGCTCGGGCGCTGAAGTGACTACGCCAGGGGTCGTCGGCTGGACGGCGACGGCCGCCGCGCGCGCCTCGCGGGGACGCCGCGGGATCCCCGAGCTCCCGCAGTCGACTTGCCACTCGAGGTACGCGCGAAGCGAAGCAGCGATGCTGGCCAGCTCTTCACGCGGCTCGAGGATCGACATCCACTTTCACATAGCCAGAACGATTCACCGCCGCAACGCTCGCGGGGGAGAGCGCGACGGCAGCATCCGAACCGGGCGCGCGCGGAAGGGGTTGGCTTCTCCCTCGAAGCCGCTCGTCGTCAGCGTTCGAATCTGACGCGGAAGGGCTTCGTCGTTCCGCCGATCGCGTTGCCGTCGGGATCGAGGCCGTTCGTGTACTTCTTCCGCATGGCGCACTTGCGTGCTTCGCGTCCGAAGCCGTGCCCGGGATCCTGGACGACGGTCACGTTCTCGGGCGAGCCGTCCGGCTTCACCTTGACCTGGATCGTGACGAGGGCCGTATCGATCTGCTCCGCATCGGCTTCGCCGGGGAAGGGGCAGTCGGTCCAGTCGGTCGAGCCGTGGAGACCGGGGGCGCGCGACTTGTCCTCTTTGCGGACCGTCACGGGGGGCGCGGGCGCGGTACCGGTGCCACCCGGAACGCCGGTCGGCGCAGCAGCGGGGTTGTAGACCGCCGTCTTGCTCGTCCCGTCGGATGACGTGGTCCCGCCCGCATAGGTGCTGCCCGAGCCGGTCACGAACGTGTTCGTGAGGTCGACGGGGCCCTCGTTCGGAGTGGGATCGGAGGTGAGCACCTTCGCGGCCTCGGCGGGCTGGGGAGGTGGCGCCGGCGCCGCCTCCTTCACCGGCTTCGCTTCTTGGACGACCGGCTCCGGCGGCGCCTCGGGCTCCGGCTCCGGCTGGGGCTCCGGCTCGGGCTCCGGGGGCGGCGCCTCCTTGATGATCTCCACCTCGTACTGCGAGAGGCGAAAGCTGACGACGTCGCGGACGTTGCGGTGGAACGTGAAGATCTCGTCGAACAGCGCCGCCGCGTTGGCGGCGCCGGCCATGCCGACGTGGAGGAGGATCGCGGCGGCGATCGTCACCGAGGCGGGGAGCCGGGGGCCGGTCGCTAGGACCTTCGACATCGGGTCCGTCGCCGGCGTCCCGAGGACGCGCGGCCGCTTCATCGTTCCCGCCACGGCGGGAGCAGACGCACGCGAGGTGGTCTGTTTGCGGGCCCCCGCCGATGCTCCGTTCAACTTACCCATCGATCGCTTGCCCCAGCAAAGAGTCTGCCTACTGCGTCGGCGCCGGTGCGGGCGTGCCCGGAGCCACGCCGGGCGCTCCGGGTTGCACTCCGAAGGCGATCTTGGAGACCTGCGCCTGCTTCAGCAGATCGAGCACGTGGATCACGCGGCCGTGCGGGACCGTCGTGTCGGCCTTGATGACGGCCCGGAGGTCCGCGTTCTTCTCGTGCGCCGCCTTGGCCAGCGAGAGGATGCTGTCGTCGCTCGGCACCGTCTTGCTGTCGACCTGGGTCGTGCCGTCGGCCGCGAGGACGACGCTGAAGACGGTCTGGATGTCCGATCCGGTCGCCGCCTTGGGAAGGTCGAGCGGGACCGACTGCGAGACGATGAGCTTTGCCGTCACCATGAAGATGATGAGGAGAACGAGGACGATGTCGACGAGGGGGGTGATGTTAATCCCCGTGATCGCCTCGTCGCTCTCTTGAGCGCCGCCGCCCATGGTGCGTTACTCCGCTTCCTTGGCAGAGGAACGACCGCCGCTCTTGCTGGGACGGTCCGCGCTGCGAGCCGCGGTCTCGATGGCGTCCTCGACCGAGGTGCCCGTGTCCCCCGTCGCCTTCAGGTGCGCGAGCAGGACGTGGCTGAGGGCCTCGGTGTTGGAGAGCGTCGTGCGGACGACGCGCTGGAACATGTTGAACGCAGCGACCGCCGGGATCGCGACGAGGAGACCGACCGCCGTGGCGACGAGCGCCTCGGCGATGTTGCTCATCACGGCCTCGGGCGCGACCTGCGCGGCGCCGCCCAGCGTGGAGGTCTTCACCTTTCCGAGCTCGTCGAAGGCGCCGACGATGCCGATGACGGTCCCGAGCAGACCGATGAATGGTGCGTTGTTTCCCACTGTGCCGAGGAACGTGAGGCGCTTCTCGAGCTTCAGTTTCTGGAGGGCGCTCGCGCCTGCCATGGCCTCCTCGGCCGCCTCGTGCCCCATCTTCGCCTCGACGATGCCCGCGATCACGACGGCGGCCTCCGCGCTGGGAGACGTCTCGAGGCGGCGACGCGCGCCTTCGAGATCGCCGCCGCGGAGGAGGCGCCCCAGATCGCGCATCAGCGCGGCCGCATCGTCACGCAGGGACCAGTAGAGCCACGCACGTTCGAGCATGATGGCGAGCGAGACGACGCTCAATACCACCATGAGCAGGAGGACCCAGGTGGCCCCCAAACCGACCATCGCGCTCTTTACTCGCTCGATCATTCTTCCTCGGTAAGTGTTGCGAGCTGTCGCTCTTCTCGTTCGTATGGCCGCTCACTCGAGCCGCTGGGTCGACCGGCGTCCAAGACCGCGAACGCATTCGAGAGAACCGTCGTCGCGTAGGCACCTTTGGGTAGCACGAATCGCACCGTCATGGCGCATACACCTGGGGACCCGGAAACGTCCGGCGACGAGCCCGCTTCATGAAGTGACGAATCGACGAGCGTATGCGACAGCTCCGCAACACGAAGCCGTAGCGGTCGTCGAGTGCCCTCTCCTAGAGAGCGCGCGCGGCGGAGGTCGATTCCTTCGATGAGCGGCAAGGTGATCCGTTGCTCGAGATCGAACGCTTCAGCTTCGGGCTGCCTCATGCGATCCCCCACGATGGGTCCGGTTGGACACACCTCCCCCCTCTTCGCGCGTTCACGATCGAGCTGAACGTCCGTGCAGACGAAGAGCCCTCCCGTGTCCTCCTTCTTCAGGAGGTCGCCCAGGATCGGGACGTTCCAGGTCCCGTCCTCGACGCGGTGGTCGAGGACGGCGTTGAAGATGGCCGACTGCAGAGCGGAGAAGTGGAACCGGCGGAGGCGCGGGTCGCCCGGCGCGCGCTCCTTTCCGGTGAGCCATGCGCGGGCGCGCTCGTGGGTGTCGCCGTCATAGCCGAAGCGCTGGGAGCCGAACGCGTTGGGGACACCCTCGGTTCCGATGCGCTCGAGGGCGGTCACGACCTCGCCGGCGCGAGCCTGGTCGATGTCGCGGACGACGATCGTGAAGCGGTTGCCGTCGAGGTGCCCAGTCTTGAGCTTGTTCCGGTGGCGCCGCTGCTCGAGGAGCTCGACGCCGTCGAGCGCGAGCGTGGCGACCCGCTCGTCGAGCGTCGTGTCCTCGGCGAGGATGCTGATCCATTGCGTCGTGACACCGACCTTGTCCTTGAGGCCGGCGACGCCGATGTCCCGACGGTCGACGCGGAGCGCGCGCGCGAACGCCTTCACGACCTCGTCCGTCGTCAGGTTCGTCTTCTTGAACCGAACGTAAAGATGTGGGCCCTCTCCGCTCGGCTCGTACGCGGGGATCTCGTCCACGACGAAGTCCTCGGGTCTCAGCTTGATCGTTCCCTGCGGGAGTCCTCGGCTCACCCGAGCGGCTTACGTCGGGGGCGCGGTCGCGTCTACATCCCGATCTCCCGAGGCGGCATGCACCGTCCGGCAATGTCCGACGGTGACGCCGGTCTCGTCCGGGCGGCGAGCCCCGAGCCGGCATGCGTGGTGCAGCCGCTTTCGCCCGATCGGAGGCGAACCATGAGAGCCAGCGGCATGTGTTTGCTCGCGCTCGCGCTCGCAGGAGCGACCGCGTGCGAGCGGAAGGAACCGACGGTAACGGAGGAGCAGAAGGCGGCCGAAGAGCAGAAGACCGTCGAGCGGCAGCAGCAAGAACAGGCGCAACAGCAGGCGCAGCAGCCCCGCGAGACGGCGAAGACCGAGGGCGAGAAGGCAACCGAGCGCGGCAAGAAGGAGCTCGAGGCCGCGAAGGAAAAGCTCGAACCCAAGATGACGCCGGCCGAGAAGAAGGTGAAGGCGGCGGAGGAGAAGGGCGAGCAGCTGAAGAAGGAAGCCAACGCGAAGGCCGAGCAGCTGATGAAGCAGGCCGACACGCAAGGCGACCATCTGAAGAAGGAAGCCGATGCGAGGGCCGAGCATCTGAAGAAGGAAGCCGACACGAAGGCCGAGCATCTGAAGAAGACGGCCGCGACGGAAGGTGAACGGCTGAAGAAGGCGGCCGCGACCCGGGCCGACCAGCTCAAGAAGGCGGCCGAGAAGGGCGCGCCCGGCGCGGCAAAGGAGACGCCCAGCCACCGTGGGAAGCTGGCGAAGACCGCCGAGGAGACGAAAGAGAAGAAGGAGGGGGAGAAGAAGGAAGCCAAGAAGGCCGAGCCCGTCGGAAGAACGACGATCACGGCCGTCGAGGTCGAGGTCACTCCGCCCGCACCCCCCGAGGGGGCTGCGCCGAGCGGTGAGGGCTACGTCAACCACTCGACGGTGTTCGGTGACGGCACGTCGGGCACGTACACCGATGGTCAAGGGACCTACGGCGGACGTGCGACGTGGGGAACAGGCAGCGGCGCCCCGCCGTATCCGCCGTCCACGCGCCCGTGACGACCGATGGCGCTGCTAGACGCCGATCTCGTGAGCCATCACGTCACGAGGTGATCGGAATGCCTGCTGCGGCGAGTACGAGAGGAAGTTCGATACGCGCGAGGTGTAGAGGCAGGCGTAGTCGTCGACCTGCTTGCCGAAGCTCGATTGCTCCGCGCCCTCTTTGAGGAGCGAGCCCCAGTACGGATGGAAGCGGAGATCGCTCCGGCGTTCGAGCGCGGCGATCTCGGCCTCGATCTGCCGGAGCTTGCCGCGGATGCGCTCCACGGCACGCTTGAATCGCATCCGATCGGCCTCGAGCGCGGCGGCGCTGACGCCGTGCGAGCCGCCGTTCGCGGCCTCGCGCGCGCCGCGGTGATCGAGCTGGCGCGTGAGCTCCTTGATGCGCGCCTGGTAGTAGCGGAGGTCGTCCTCGAGGCCTTCGCGCTGCTCGTCGAGCGTCTCGATCGTCGCGAAGTCGTCGCGGCACGACTCGTAGGCGCCGATCTCCGTCTCGAGCTCCTGCATGATCATCGCGGTGCGCCAGGCGCTGTCCTTCTTCGACCGCAGGATGTCGCCGTAGATGTGATCGCCGACGTAGAGGACCTCGTCCCCGGTGACCCCGAGGGCGCGCTCGAGGTCCTGGAGGTTGCCGCCCTCGTAGATCTTGCCGCGCTCGAGCGGCGGGACCGCAGGCCGAACCGTCTCGCCGTCGCGTTCGAGGAGCGGACGCTTCTCGGTGAAGAAGATGGGCTTCGTCGCCGCGACGATGACGACGTCGAAGAAGTTCCTCCACGTCGGGTACTCGCTCATCGCGCCCCCGAGCAGGTAGGTCATCATCTTCTCGGTGTAGGCCCAGCGCGAGTTGGTGAGGAGGAAGAGCTTCTTCCCCGCGCTGCGAAGCTTGTGGAGGGTGGGCGCGAGGTTCGGATCGCGATGGACGAAGTGGGGGAGGTTCGCCGCGACCTCGTCGAGGATCGTCCCGTCGCGGTGCGCCTCGTCGATGCACTCGCGGATATCGGTGAAGAGTCGCGCGTAGTCGACCGCGTAACCCTTCTTCTCCATCGCGTCGACGAGCGCCGCGTAGGTCGCCACCTCGGAGAGGGCGTAGAGCGTGTCGATCCAGTGGTAGCGCGGCGTGGCCGGGCGGATCTTCTTCGAGTGGTAGAGCGCGCGCAGCTCCTCTTTCGTGAGCTCGCGGAAGCCGTGGTAGCCCTTGTGGACGTGCTTGTAGCGGTCCATCTTCAGCACGTGGCCGAAGCGCTTGTCGATGAGCAGCCCGCGCACCGGGAACTGCGTCGATACGGGCACCGTCTCGATGAAGTCGGGGTAGCCGCGCTTGATCAGCTTGCTGATCGTGGCGCGGATCGAGAGGTCGTCCATCGCCGGCTGGTCGTAGATCGCCAGCGTGTAGTCCATGTCGAAGCCGACCCAGCTGATGCCGGACATCTTCAGGTTGCGATTGCAGAAGACGCGATTCGGCCTGGGAATGCCGGGCCCGCGCGCGTCGCGTGACGCGAAATCATCGAGCGGCAAGTTGAGCTGCTGAGTGTCCGGAGGCGCTTCGCTCTGCGACGTCACGAGATCAAAAGTCTTTCACGCCCAAGTGGGATGTCGCAACCAGTCTGTAACTTGGGGGCCGCGCCCCAACCACCGCAATGGTCGAGGCCGCAGTCTCCTCCAGCGTCGGTTGGAAAAGGGGCCGACCTGGGTTCGATGCCGCATGGCATTGGGGAGCGTCTCTCGGAGCGAGCGGTCGCGGCCGGCGCAGCGAGCGCTACCTGGCGGCCATGGTCTCCGCCAGCCCTGCGGGCGCCGCGCGGACGGGGGCGTCCGGGCGGCGGCGGCGCGGCATCGAGCGCGAGCGTCGGGGGGGGACGCGCGCGCCGCGTCACTTCACGCCGGGGAATCCCTTGCACGCATCGGTGAACGTCTTCAGCGCCGCCTGGAGGCCTTGGGTGAGATCTCCGTCGCAGATCGAGTGGAAGACGCCATTCTTGCCGGTCGTCGTGATGAACTGCTTCAGGCGCACGGCGTCGGCCGCCTTGCCGAGCGGCGACTCGCATCCACGATCGCCGGCGATGACGGCGGCGGCCCAGCGGCCGCGGAACATCTTCACCTTGTCGAAGTCGCTGGCGTAGAGCGCGGCTTCCTTGAGCGGCGCGGGTGTGACCTCGCCGCCGTTGGCGCTCCCCTCGTCCTCGTCGGTGAGGATGACGAATGCGAGGAGCGCGTCCTCGCGGATGAACGACGTCGTGCCGCCGAGCATGTTCGAGCCGTCGTCGATGCGCGCGGTCACCGAGAGCTTCGCCGCCTCGAGCGGTCGCTCCGTGTTCGAGCCGAGCGTGCCCACCTGCGCGCGGCAGGAGAAGAAGCTCGAGATCTCGGCGTCGCTGCGCTCGAGCCACGGATTGTTGTTCGGCCCCGGGTTGCATGTCTGGTCCGCGCCCTGGCCGCGGCCCTTGCGGAACTTGCCCTTGTCGGCGCCGTCGTCGGTCGTCGTGATCGCGACGCGGTAGTCGAGCGAGTCTCCCGCCTCGGTCTTGTAGTCGTTGATGACCTTGATGAAGTCCGGGAAGTTCTTCGCGAGGTTCTCCTGCTCTTCCTTCATCGACTGCGAGTTGTCGACGACGAAGACGATATCCATCTTCTTGCACTCGACCGCAGGAGGCGGCGGGCCGGCGTCGGTGTCGCCCAACGATCCGGACGAGCTCGCGCCGCCGTTGCTGCTGCTGTTGCTGCCGCTCGCACCGCTCGAGGTTCCGAACTCGCTCGAGGGCTCCGAGCCACACGCGACGACGACGAGGACTCCGACGAGACCGACCGCGAGATTTCGGAGCATGCTCGAATCTAGCATGCGAGCGCGACCGTACGACCGTACCGATCGGCGCACGGGGCAGCAGCATTCGCGTGCGTGCTAGCCGTCTCATGGAACCTCGATGATCCACTCGGTCCGAGGGTGCGGCATGGTGTAGAACTCACTCTCGTGAAGCTTCTCGTCCTCCGCGCGGGTGACGCCGCAGCGCCGGTCGCAGCTCGCCGTGGCGAGTTCTTTTCGTGGATCCGTCGCGAGGCGGAGCAGGTGTGGGGTGGCGCGTGGGAGGAGCACGACGTCCGCAACATGGACGTTGCGCTGCCACGGCCCGGCGACGCCGACGGCTTCGTCATCACCGGATCCAGCAGCAGCGTGACCGAGCGCGCCGATTGGATGCTCCGCGCCGAGGCGTTGATCCGCGAGGTCCACGGCGCGAAGGTGCCGCTCTTCGGGATCTGCTTCGGGCACCAGCTGATCGGCCAGGCCCTCGGCGGCATGGTCGCGAAGAACTCGAAGGGCCGCGAGATCGGCACCGTCGAGGTGCGCGTGCGCGAAGGCGGGCACCACGATCCGATTCTCGACGGTCTACCGAAGACGTTCGACGCCAACGCGACCCATGTCGACAGCGTCGTCACGTTGCCGCCGGGCGCGACGCTGCTCGCCGAGACCGATCTCGAGGCACATGCGATCTTCGCCGTGGGCGAGACGACCAAGTGCGTCCAGTTCCATCCCGAGATCGACGGTGATGCGATGCGCGGGTACGTCGACGCGCGCGCGCATCTCGTCTCCGCGGAGGGCCTCGACGCGCAGGCGATCCGCGAGCGATCCATCGACGCCCCTCACGGCGCGGAGACGCTCCGGAACTTCGTCCGCTTCGTCCGCCGGTTCCGACGATGACGGCACAGTCGTGCGTGGTGCGTGAGGTGCGCGCGGAATGAGCTGGCTCGGGGGGGCGAGGGGAATCGTCGCGCTCTTGTCGTTCGGCTGCGCGCTTGCGCCCGCGAGTGGCTGCTCCGATGCCAGCCTCCATCTCGAGCCGGAGCCGTTCGCGATCGGCGAGGGGCGCTTCCGCCTCGAGGTCGCGGGGAGCGGCAGCGAGATCCGGCTCACGCGCGATGGCCTCACCCTGCTCACGCTCGATCGAAGCGCGTTCCAGCTCGGCGTCGTCGAGGAGCTCCTCCCCGATCGAAGCTGGGATCCGTGGGAGATCGAGCGCCGCGGCGACGAGGACTCGGGGGTGAGCTACCGCGCGCCGCGGGCCTGGTCGGCGACGCCCGGCTCGGTCGAGCGCGAGACGGAGCTCGATCTCGACTACGGCAACGGCATCTCGGCGAAGGTGAAGATCGGCGTCGCGGGCGTCTCTCGCTTCACGTTCACGTTCATCCCGGCGGAGACGCCGCCCGGCCGGCCTGCGGTCGCGCTCGCGCGGGTCCGCCTCCGCACGAGCGGCGATCCACGCGAGGGCTTCTACGGGCTCGGCGAGCAGGTCGACACCGTCGACAACCGCGGCAAGCTCCGGGCGATGCAGATGGAGGCCGACGGGGAGGTCGAGAGCGTGAGCAACGAAGCGCACGTCCCCGTTCCCATGCTCGTCGGGACGCGCGGCTGGGGCGTGTTCGTACCGACGATGCGAGTCGGCACGTTCGACGTCGCGCGCAAGGACGGCGCGATCGTCGAGGCGACGTTCGCGGTCGCGGCGCTCGATGCGAGCACGCGTGCCGAGCGGCTCCGTTTCGATCTCTTCGCCGGCGATGCGCCGCTCGATCTCTATCGCGAGTACTTCGCCGCGTCCGGGCCGCCCCGTCTTCCGCCGTCGTGGGCGCTCGGTCCGTGGATCTGGCGGAACGAGAGCCGCGATCAAGCCGAGGTCGAAGACGACATCGCGAAGATCCGCGAGCTCGATCTCGCCACGTCCGGGATCTGGATCGATCGACCGTATGCGAGTGCGGTCAACACGTTCGACTTCGAGCCTGCGCGCTTCCCCGAGCCGCGAAAGATGATCGATCGCGCGCACGCGGCGGGGCTGCGGGTCGCGCTCTGGAGCACGCCCTACCTCGAGCGCGCGGCCGAGCCGATGGCGACGGAGGCCGCGGCGCGCGGCTTCTATCCGCTCGAGTCGTGGATCCCGCTGAACCAGTGGGGCTTGCCGGTCGACTTCACGGGCCCCGACGCGGCGAAGTTCTGGTCCTCGCTCGTCGAGCGCTACGTCGAGATCGGGATCGACGGCTTCAAGCTCGACTACGGAGAAGATTTCGTCCCGTCGCTCGGCGGCAGGCGCAACGTGTGGAAGCTCGCCGACGGCTCGGACGAGCGGACGATGCACCATCGCTATTCGGGGCTCTACCATCGCGTCTACGCCGAGCCGTTCGAGACGGAGCCGCCGTTCCTCCTCGTGCGCGCGGCGCACTGGGGCGAGCAGAGCCTCGGCGTCGTCGTGTGGCCGGGCGACATGGACGCGACGTTCACGCAGCACAAGGAGAAGCTCGTCACGCGGAGCGGCGAGGAGGTCGTCGGCGTCGGCGGACTTCCGGCGACCGTCGTGATGGGGCTCTCGCTCTCCGCGTCCGGGTTTCCGTTCTTCGCTGCGGACACGGGCGGCTACCGTCACAGCCCGCCGGACAAGGAGCTCTTCGTCCGTTGGGTCGAGCAGACGGCGCTGTCGACGGTGATGGAGGTCGGCGACGCGTCGAGCCAACCGCCGTGGCTCTCGACGCCCGAGAACGGTCGCGATGCGGAGTCGCTCGACATCTACCGGACGTACGCACGCCTCCATGCGCGACTCTTCCCCTACGAGTGGACGTTCGCCGTGCGGATGCTCGCCGACGGGCGGCCGATCCAGCGCCCGCTCGGGCTCGCGTACCCGGAGCTCGGCGTGCATCCGAGTGACGCGTACATGTTCGGCGACGAGCTGCTCGTCGCGCCGATCCTCGCGCGCGGGCAGACGCGCCGGCGCGTCGTCGTTCCGCCCGGGACGTGGATCGACTTCTGGGACGGCACGCCGATGCTGCCGGACGCGCGCGGCGAGATCGAGGTGGACGCACCGCTCGCGAAGTTGCCGCTGCTTCTCCGCGAGGGAGCGATCGTGCCGATGCTCCGTCCGTCGATCGACACGCTCGCGCATGCGTCGGACGTTGCGGTCGACTCGTTCGCGCGGGACGCCGGGCCGCTCTGGGCCCTCATCGCGCCGGGACCGCCGCGGGCCTTCGACCTCTGGGACGGGGCTCGCGTCGCGCGTCTGAACGACGGAAGGCTCGAGGTGAAGAGCGGCGCCACGTTCGATCGCGGCTTCGTCCTCGAGCTGATCGTCGCGCGTGAGCCCGCGCGGGTCGTCCGTGAGGACGGGATCGTCCCCCACGTCGCGTCGCCCGAGCTCCTCGAGAGCGTGGAGCAGGGCTGGACGTGGACGCCCGCGCGGCGCGGCACGCTCCTCATCAAGCTCCCGAACGGGGACGCGCACGTCACCGTCCTCTGATGATCGGCGCGCGGTGGCCGCGCTCTGACGAGGAACGCTACTGCGCGCTTCGGAGGTAGCCGCGGCAGAGGAAGCCGTAGATCTCGTCGACGATGCGATCCTCGGGGTAGTCGAGCCCGCGCATCGTGACCTGGTACATGATCTCCTTCAGCGCGCCGAGCGTCATGAGCGCGAACATGCGCGTGTCGCCCGGCGCGACGATGCCGCGCTCCTGACCGTCCGCGAGCGACGACTCGAGGAGCTTGCCGGTCTCCTCGTAGAAGGAGATGAGCTTCCGATCGAAGGCGGGATCGAGCCCGACCGCATCGGAGAGGAGGATCTTCGTCGTTGCCGGATCCTCGAGCAGCGCGTGGACGATCGCGCGGATGTTGTCGCGGATCTGATCGCCGACGGTACGGTTCGGGTGTTCGGTGTCGACGCGAACGATCGACATCCCGAGGCGTGCGAACGTGCGGTCGACGATCTCTTCGAAGATGGCGCGCTTGTCCTCGAAGTACAGGTAGAAGGTGCCCCGGGCGACACCGGCGGCCGCGACGATGTCGTCGATCTTCGCCGCGTGATAGCCATGCTTCGCAAAGACATCGCGAGCATTGAGCAGGATTTGCTGGCGGCGTTCGGCTTTGTCCACGACGCCCCCGAGTATCACACAGCGCCCACCGCGGGCTCCAGCCTGGGCAATGGAAGAGCCGATCCTCATGGATCGGACCGTATCCATGGACGCCGGCCGAGCGCTGCCCGTCGGGTGAGCCGGGTCCGGGCAGGAGCGAGCTCGGGTGCCTGAAATCACGGTCGAGCCCCGGCCTCCCGAAGCGGATGCACGTCCAGAGCGACAGGACGGATGGGAACGCGTATGCTCGACCCGTCGGGCAGGACACTGGCGTGTTTTGTGCTGACTGTAATTTTCGTGATGGCGATGGCGGAGCCGGGAACGCCGAAGTCAGCTCGTCAGGATTCAATCCCCCCGAGGGAGGGAGCGGGGAGACTCGTCTCGCCTCCCGCCGGAGCTCGCGCCATTCCCGCTCGCAATCCGAAGGCCCCGCTTCCACCCCGTGTCTCGCTGCCCGATGCGCGCGAGGCCGCGGGCGGCGTGATCGAACCCATCCGCCCGATCGTGATCGAGGCCGAGCCGCCGAGGTCGACGACCGCCGCTCCTTCGCGGAGCTCGGGCAGCGTACCGCCGCGCCCGCCGGCATTCGGTCGCTCGGATGCGAAGCCGTCCGCCCCGCCGCCGCCGCTGCCACCGGCGGCGGTCGATCCCGCGCTGGCGCTCGCCCAGCTGCAGCGGCAGCGCGAGAACGGCGCGCCCGCGCCGCCTGCCCCTGCGAGCCGGCCCGCGCTCGGGGGCGCGCCCGAGACGCAGCGGTTTGGTGGGGATGCGCGCTTCCCGAACATGCCGCCTGGCATGATGAACGCGCCGTCGGTGGAGGCCCTTCCGCCCCCGCCGATCCAGCCCTTCGCTCCCGCGCCGAACACTCCGCCGGTCGGCGTGCTCAACCTCAAGCCCGGGACGGCGTCGCTCGCGGCAGGGCGCACGCCGGCGCCGAACGCGATCGTCGGAGGCTCGTCGCTCCGGATCAACGCTGGCCCCGAGAGGCCGATGCCGAGCCGGCCGTCCACGCACGACGGGTTCGTTCCACCGGCCCTCGCGACCGGGGCGTATCCGGCGCCGCCGCCGACCATGCAGGGCGTCGCACCGGCGGCGGTCCCGCCGGTCGCGTCTTCGAGCCGCCCGAGCACGGCGGCGAAGCCCTTCTCCCCACCGGTGGGCGGCCCGCCAGCCGCGGGTGGTCCGCCGGCGTCGTACGAGCGCGCGTTCCGCCAGTGGTCCTCTCCCTCGATCACGACGGCGGAGGATTCGGCGGGCGGCCCGGTCACGTTCCAGGTTTACACCGCGCGGGACATCAGCACCGGCCGCGGCCCGATGCGCAGCATTCCGCCGCCCGCGCCCGCGCCGAAGAAGGCGAGCCTCGGCCTTCGCATCGCGATGGCCGTCGGTGGCGGCCTCGTCGTCCTCCTCACCGCCGCGGCCGTGATCGCGGTGTCGACCGAAGAGCCGAAGCGGCCGATGCCGAGCGCGAACGCGGAGCCGACGGTCGAAGTCGCGCCCGTGGCCACGAGCGAACCCGCGCCGGTGCCCTCGACGATCTCGATCGGCGACCCGCTCGACGACGACGCTCCGACCACGCCGGTGACGACTCCGGCTCCCGCTCCCGTCGTCGCGAAAGCGAAGCCGAAGGTGACGGCGACCGCGACCGCGACGACCACGTCTGCCCCCTCGGGGCTGAAGGCGATCGCGCCGCCACCGAACCCGTACGGGAACAAGTAGCGCGCTCCTCACGGCGCGACGTCGATCAGCGGCACCTCGAGCCGCTTGCCGATCCGCGCGCGTCGCGAGGTCGCGGGGACGACGAGGATGTCTCCCTCCGCCGTGTGGTGGGTCCACAGCGGGATGGCGCTTGCCTCCTCGACGCGAACGACACCGTCTTCGCCTCGCGCCACGGCCACGCGAAGGACGGCGGCGTCGCGGGTGTCGCCGTCGGCCTCCCGTCCGACGCTCGGATCGAACGCGAAGGCTTGGTTGGAGAGGAGGTTCCCGAGCGAGTATGCGATCAGCGCTTCGCGTCCGTCGCGCGCACGCATCCGCTCCACGCGTTGCAGGACATGGGGGTGATGGCCGATCACGAGATCGGCGCCGGCCTCGACGATCCGATGTGCCGCTTCGATCTGGTCGCGACGCGGTGCGCGTTCGTACTCGTTGCCCCAGTGGAGCGAGGCGATCACGAGGTCGGCGCCATCGCGGCGTGCGGCGCGGACGTGCTGCTTCAGCGGCCCCTCGGCGAGCATACAGACCGCGGGCTTCCCCGCATCCGCGGGCTCGGGGAAGTTCATGACCAGCGTCCGCGCGAGGAAGGCGACCTTGATCCCACGGCGCTCGACGAAGCGCGGCTCGCACGCGGCGCGCATCGTCGCTCCGGCGCCCACCGCGACGAGGCCATGCCGCTCCACTGCGCTGAGCGTGTCGGTGAGGCCGACGCGTCCTTGATCGAACGCGTGGTTGTTCGCGAGTGACAGCACGTGGAAGCCCGCGCCGGCGATCGCCGCGAGGAGCGGCTCTTCGCCCTGGAAGATCATCCCGCCCCGACGCCGCCGGTGCGGGGTGACCGGCGACTCGAGGTTCGCGAACGCGATGTCGACGCCTCGCACCGCAGCCTCCACCGCGCCGACGAGCGCACCGTAGCCGGACGCGTTGAGCGACGTCCCGTCGGCGTCCCGCCGATCGGCGCGCGCCGCCGCGCCGCGCAGCGCTTCGTGCGCGATGACGTCGCCGCCGAACGCGAGCACGAGGCCGGCAGGAGCCGCGGGCGGAGGCGAGGGCGCAGGGGCGTCGACGCCTTCGTGCGCGTGAGCGGCGTGCATCTCGCGCGGCGACGGTGCGCTCGGCGCCGTCGCGCGTTCGCTCGCGCACCCGGCGGCGAGCGCACCCGCGAGGACGCAGAGCGCCAGCCCGGCGCGCGATGCACGCGCGTGAAAACGGAGAGCAGCGTCGATCAACGCTTCAGCGTTGCACGGGCACGCGAGCGCGCGCAACGACCGTCACTTCAGGGAAGCGCGAGAGCCGCCGCCGATGTCGAAGTCGACGCCGCCGCCGAGCGCGGGGCCCCAGAAGGTGGAGCCGCCGTAGACCTCGTAGCCGCCGTCGATCGCGGCGCGCGCGAACAGCGTGAAGCCTTCGGCCTGGATGACGTCGACGCGCGCGCTCGCCGACAGGGCGGGGCCCCAGCTCAGGATCGTCTCTTCGCGCACCGCACGGCTGACGCCGACGACGAAGAGGTGGAGTCCACCGCCGATGCGGAAGCGATCGAAGACGGCCTCGACCTCTCCGCCGACACGGAACGAAAAGACACTGAGGCCGTTCTCGGTGCTGCCGAGAAAGAGGCGGGTCGACCCCCAGAACGCCGCGTGACGGTAAGGCTGCGCGCCCGCGGCGAGCCCCATGTCGGCGCCGACGACGGGAAGGGAGAGGAGCTCGCGTCGGGAGTATCCGCCGTCGAGACGGACGCCGATCACGGGCGCGGGCTTCGGCGCCGGCGCGGTCGCGGCCGCGAGACCGGGCGCTTCCGCGGCGCTCGCTTGCGGCTGCGTCGCCGGGCTCGGCTGCATGGCAGGGGGCGCCGTCGCTTCGCCATCGCCCGAGGAGCCGAAGGGACCGTCTGCGTATGCAACGCGCGAGAGCGCGAGCGACGCGAGCACGAAGAGAGAGGCGAGGTGGCGGCTCATGGGCACACCAGTCCGCGTGGCGGCGTCGACGTCGACCCGCTGGTCCCCGAGCTGCTCGAGGTCGTCCCTCCAACCACGCCACTGCTCGATGACGAGCTCGACGACAGATCCCTGCTCGTCTGGGACGAGCGCGCGGCGCCGTTCTGCTCGGCGCGCGTGCACACGCCTCCTGCGACGAGGGCATCGCACGAGGTGTCGTGGATGCAGCGGCTCTCGTCCTTCGTGAAGGCGGGATCGATTCGAGTCGTCGTCGCCGTCTGGCAGCCCTCGTTGTACGAGTAGTAGAAGCGGCACTCGACCTTCATCGCGTCGAAGCCGGGGCAACATCGCTCGAGGCGCGCGACCGCCTCCTCGCACCAGATCACGTCTTCGCGGAACTGGTTGTCGTCCTCCTCGTCGTTCCCGTTGTTGCAAGCGAGGACGAGCGCGACGCCGAGCGCGAAGAAGACCCCGGCGGCGGGCAGGCTCGCCGTCCGCCGCGGGCTGCGAAGAAGAGAAGCCTCGAGCACGCGAGCTGCCTGAGCAGGACGCGTGCCGGGAGGTCAGCCGTTACGAGGGACGGGGTTCCTCGGGCGATCTCATCCCGGTCGATCGGGCGAGGTCGCCTCCACGTCTGGCAGCGCTGTCGGTCTCTGTTGCGCTCAATCACAGGCCGCCGTGGGGGCGCGCGCGCGCATCTCTTGCGTCAGCGTCGGGCGGGGACAATCGGCGTCTCACCCCGGTGTCGCGGCTGTGCTTCGGGTTCAAGTCTCCGAAAATATTGTTGTTTGTCGGCTGCGTTTCGCTCAGGAAATGCTTTTCCTCGCTGCAAGAAGTTCGATAACCTCCCTGAACTGACGTGTCAGTTCAGTCCGTGCCGGCCTCTGCCGGTGCTCCCTGATCCTTCGTGGACGTCGTCTCGTCGACGAAGGGTCACTCGCGCTTCTGTTTGCTGGAGACCTTCAGATGTCCAACGCCACGGCGAAGCCTTTTCTCGCGATCGGAATGGATGTCGGCTCGACCACGGTGAAGGCCACGGTCGTCGACCCCGAGAGCAAGGCGATCCTCTGGAGCGACTACCAGCGCCACCACACGAAGCAGCCGGAGAAGGTGCTCGAGCTCCTCGAGACGATCCTCGCGGCGTTCCCGAACCATCCGAAGGACGGCTGGCGCATCTTCCTCACGGGCTCCGGCTCGGCGCCGCTCGCCGACTCGACCGGTGGCAAGTTCGTCCAGGAAGTGAACGCGGTCACGCTCGCCGTCGAGCACCTGCACCCCGATGTCCTCTCGGTCATCGAGCTCGGTGGGCAGGACGCCAAGATCATCATGTTCAAGGCGGACGAGAAGACCGGCGACAAGACGGCGATGGCGTCGATGAACGACAAGTGCGCTTCGGGCACGGGCGCCACCATCGATAAGTGCTTCCTCAAGGTGAACGCGCCGCCGGAGCTCGTCACGACGATGCGCTTCGACGACTCGAAGCTCCATCACGTCGCCGCGAAGTGTGGCGTGTTCGCCGAGACGGACATCGTCAACCTGATCAAGAGCGGCATCCCTTCGACCGAGGTCCTCTGCTCGCTCGCCGACGCGATCGTCATGCAGAACCTGTCGGTCCTCACGCGTGGCAACACGCTGAAGGCGCGCGTGCTCCTCCTCGGCGGACCGAACACGTACCTTCCGTTCCTCCAGGACTGCTGGCGTCTTCGCATCCCGCAGATCTGGGAGGAGCGCGGCTACGACTACCCGAAGGACATCCCGATCGAGGAGCTCGTCTTCGTCCCGGAGAACGCGCAGTACTACGCCGCGTTCGGCGCGGTGCTCTACGGCCTCCACGAGCCGTCTCACGTCGGCTGGATGAAGGGCACCGCCGACCTGGTCGAGTTCATCACGACGGGTCGCAAGGCGCGCCTCGGCGAGACCGCCGGTCCGCCGCTCTCGAAGGACGAGCAGGAGCTCGTCGACTTCCGTGAGCTGTACAAGATTCCGAAGTTCGCTCCCGCGACGTTCACGCCGGGGCAGAAGGTGAAGGCCGTCATCGGCCTCGACGGCGGGTCGACTTCGAGCAAGGCCGTCATCGTCGACTACGAGGACGGCAAGATCCTCGGTAAGGCCTACCAGCTCTCGAAGGGCAACCCGATCCAGGACACCAAGGAGCTCCTCGCGCAGCTCAAGGGCTTCGTCACCGGACAGGGCGCCGAGCTCGAGGTGATGGGCTTCGGCGCGACCGGCTACGCGGCCGACGTGCTCGAAGAGTGCGTGAAGAGCGACGTGAACATCGTCGAGACCGTGGCGCACATGCTCTCGTCGGTTCACTTCTTCGGTGACGTCGACGTCATCTGCGACATCGGCGGGCAGGACATCAAGGTCCTGTTCATGAAGAACGGGGACATCGCGAACTTCCGTCTGTCGAACTCCTGCTCGGCCGGCAACGGCACGCTGCTCCAGGCGACGGCCGACTCCTTCGGCGTCGCGGTCACGGACTTCGCCGACGTCGCGTTCAAGGCCGACCTCGCGCCGAAGTTCTCGTACGGGTGCGCCGTCTTCCTCGAGACCGATCGCGTGAACTTCCAGAAGGAGGGCTTCTCGAAGGAAGAGATGCTCGCCGGTCTGGCGCAGGTCCTCCCGAAGAACGTCTGGCAGTACGTCGTCCAGATCCCGCGCCTCGCGTCGCTCGGGCGCAAGTTCGTCCTCCAGGGCGGAACGCAATACAACCTCGCGGCCGTGAAGGCGCAGGTCGACTACATCAAGGAGCGCGTCCCGAACGCCGAGGTCTTCGTCCACCCGCACACGGGCGAGGCCGGCGCGATCGGCGCGGCGATGGAGACCCTGCGCGTCGTCAAGCGCAAGGGCGGCTCGAGCTTCATCGGGCTCGATCAGGCGATCGCGCTCGAGTACACGACGAAGAACGACGAGGAGACCGTCTGTCACTTCTGTCCGAACGAGTGCAAGCGCACGTTCATCGACACGAAGACGGAGGACGGGCGCACGAGTCGCTACATCGCGGGCTTCTCCTGCGAGAAGGGGACCGTCGAGAGCAAGGAAGCGATGCTCGCTCTCGTCGCCGATCGGAAGAAGACGGCGCAGCAGTTCCCCAACATGGTCGACTACGAGGCCAAGCGCTGCTTCATGCATTTCTACAATGCAGCGCCGCAGCCCGAAGAGGGCTCGCCGATCAAGGACATCGAGCTAAGGAAGGGCGTCTTCGGTCAACGCCGCGTCGAGATCACGCGTCCCTTCAAGCGCTCTTCGAAGGAGTCGCAAGAGAAGCGTCGTCGCACGCGGATCGGCATCCCGCGCGTGCTGAACCTCTACTCGACCGCGCCGTTCTTCCGGACCTACTTCGAGGCGCTCGGTATCCCGAAGCAGAACGTCGTCTTCTCCGACGAGACGACCGAGGAGATGTGGGTCGAGGGCGGCAAGTACGGCTCGATCGACCCGTGCTACCCGTCGAAGGTCGCGCAGGCGCACATCCACAATCTGATCTTCAACCAGCACACCGAGAAGAAGCCGCTCAAGTACCTCTTCTTCCCGATCCTCACGCACGTGACGAACTTCGTCGCGGACACGATGGACAACGCCTGCTGTCCGATCGTCGCCGGTGCGCCGGAGGTCATGAAGGCCGCGTTCACGAAGGAGGTCGACTTCTTCGCCCAGCGCGGGATCGAGTACGTCGATCCCGCGGTGTCGTTCGTCGAGCCGAACCTGATGGCGAAGCGCCTCTTCGAGGTCTGGGGCCCTCGCCTCGGCATCACCGAGGACGAGAACGACCACGCCTGCCGTGAGGGCTGGAAGGCGCTCACGATCTTCGAGAACGACGTCCAGGAGAAGGGCCGGGCGATCCTCGAGACCGTCGAGGCCGAGGACCGCGTCGCGATCCTCCTCCTCGGTCGCCCGTACCACTCCGACCCGGGGCTCAACCACGGCATCCCGGAGGAGTTCCAGGTCCGGGGGTACCCGATCCTCTCGCTCCGCTCGATCCCGAAGTCGCGCGAGTACCTCGATCGCTACTTCAAGGAGGAGCTCGAGAGCGGGCAGTTCAAGTCGCCGCTCGAGCTGAACCACGTGTGGCCGGAGAACTACTCGGTCAACAGCGCGCAGAAGGTCTGGGGCGCCGTCTTCGCCGCGCATCACCCGAACGTCGTCGTGCTCGACCTCTCGTCGTTCAAGTGCGGTCACGACGCGCCGGTCTACGGCTTGATCGACTCGATCATCGAGAAGTCGAAGACGCCGTACGCGGCGCTCCACGACATCGACGCGAACAAGCCCGCAGGCTCGATCAAGATCCGCGTCAAGACGTACACCCACGCGCTCAAGCTTCACGAGGAGCGCCTCGAGGACGCGAGCAAGCGTCGTCACGAGCTGGAGCACGCGATCGACAACAAGCGCCTCGAGCTCCTCGAGCTCAAGGCCAAGCAGATGGCCGAGCGCCGCGTGCAGGACGCCGGGCTCGTCGCCCAGATCGAGGAGCTCCGCGCGAAGCTCCAGGCCTACGTGCCCCACGCGGGGCGCCCGATGGAGCCCGAGGTCCAGAAGGGGATCGTGAAGCTCGGGAAAAAGACCAAGGACGGGAAGATCGTTCCCGCCCGCAATGCTGCAAACGACGCGACCAACGCCGCTGAGTGAAGGAAGAGACGGAGAACACCATGAGCAACCAGACCAGCACCGTCACCACCGCAGCGAAAAAGAAGCTCCCAATCGCCGGGCAGCTGCTCGACATCGACGCCGAGCTCAAGAAGTTCGAGGAAGAGGAGCGCAAGCGCCTCGGCCTCGACGGCAAGGTCGACCAGTGGGTCGAGGACATGGTGGGCCTCGGCTTCAAGAAGTCGGAGCGCGCGAAGGTCACGCTCCTCATCGGTGGTCTCACCGTCGCGCAGGACTACCTGATCGAAGGCGGTCTCAAGGGCATCGGCTACCAGGTCCAGATGCTCGACTGCCCGACGACGGAGGGTTTCCAGACCGGCAAGGAGTTCGGCAACCGCGGTCAGTGCAACCCGACGTACTTCACGGTCGGAAACCTCGTTCAGTACCTCATCACGCTGCGCGACAAGCACGGGATGACGTCGGAGGAGATCGTCGACAAGTTCGTCTTCCTCACCGCGGGTGCCTGCGGTCCCTGCCGCTTCGGCATGTACGTCACCGAGTACCGGAAGGCGCTCCGTGACGCCGGCTTCGACGGCTTCCGCGTCATGCTCTTCCAGCAGACAGGCGGCCTCAAGCAGGCGACCGGCGACGACGTCGGTCTCGAGCTGAACCCGACGTTCTTCTGGTCGATCGTGAAGGGCATGTTCGCCGGCGACGTGCTCAACGCCATCGGCTACCGCCTCCGCCCCTACGAGAAGGTGCCTGGCGCGACGAACGAGGCCCTCGATAAGGCGAAGAAGCTCGTCTACGAAGCGCTCGAGACCAAGAGCAACATCATGGCGGCACTCTGGAAGTGCAAGCCGATCTTCGCGGCGGTCGAGGTCGACAAGACGCGCGTGAAGCCGAAGGTCAGCATCATCGGCGAGTTCTGGGCGATGACGACCGAGGGCGACGGCAACTACCAGCTCCAGCAGTTCCTCGAGCAGGAAGGCGCCGAGTGCGACATCCAGCTTCTCGCGGCGTGGCTCCTCTACACGCTCTGGGAAGTGAAGAACGACACGAAGGAGCGCGCCGACCTTCGCGAGTGGGACACCGCGAAGTACGGCCTCGGCGGCGGCGGCCCGATGGCCGTCTTCCAGAAGCTCGCCATCGGCTACGCCGGTGACTTCGGCGTCCGCCTCCTCTTCCAGTCGTTCGCGCACGCGGCCGGCCTCTACGGCTTCAAGCTCCCGGACATGGAGAAGATCGCCGAGGTCAGCCACGGCTACTACAACAACGATCTCCGTGGCGGCGAAGGCCACATGGAAGTCGGCAAGCTGATCATGAACGTCGTGCACCAGAAGGCGCACATGACCCTCAGCGTGAAGCCCTTCGGCTGCATGCCGAGCGCGGGTGTGTCGGACGGCGTGCAGTCGGCGATCACCGAGAAGTTCCCCGGCACGATCTTCTGCCCGGTCGAGACCAGCGGCGACGGCCGCGTGAACTTCTACTCGCGCGTCCAGATGTACCTCTTCAAGGCGAAGCAGGCGGCGCAGGCCGAGTACGATCGCGCGCTCGAAGAGAACGGCGTCACGCGCGAGCAGGTCGCCGCCTACCTCGACGCGAACCCGAAGTTCCGGAGCCCGCTCTACAAGGCCGCGCACGTGTATTGCGGCAACAACGCGGACGTCGTGGCCGCCGTCGCGCCGTACATCACGAAGACGCGGGCTCAGCGCTGGAGGGACCGCCTCACCGCGTTCGCGACCGGCGGCAAGAAGGCGATCCAGAACACGCCGCATCTCGCCGTCAGCCTCGTTCAGGCGGTGAAGGAAGCTCCGAAGGTTGCCGAGCGCGTGAAGGAAGACATCACGATCCTTCGCGAGATCCGCGCCCTCAAGAAGAAGGCGGCCAACGGTGCACGCGCCGAGTCGATGCTCGACGCGGCCGCCGAGGAGTGACGTCGCGAGGGTGACCGTCAGGTCACGACGACGCGGCGCTGGAGGTACGACCTTCAGCGCCGCTCGTCATTTTGTCCTCGGGCATCGTCTCGCGATGGCGAGCGGCTCGCCGTCAGTTAGCATTGTTGGAATACTCATGCGCATTCGGTCCGCGCGTTCGGTCCTGCTGCTCGCCCTCGTCGTTGCCGTCGGATGTGGAGCATCCGACGACGACCTTCCTCCCGGCGCCGCGTCGAGCGACGTCGATGGTGGCTCGAACGGCGGAGGAGGCGGAGGGGAGGGCGGGACATCGCCCGCGGAGCCGGAACGATGCGCGGCGCCGCCCTGCGCGGACGGGGAGCGATGCAAGGACCGCGTCGACTGCGCGTCGGGGGTCTGTGTAGACCGCACCTGTTTTCCGCCCGGCGCCGGCGACGGCATCAAGAACGGCGGCGAGACGGATGTCGACTGCGGTGGCCCTCCAGCGGGTGCGCCTCGCTGCGCGGACGGCAAGACCTGCCTGGTGGGCAGCGACTGCACGAGCCTCTCGTGCGAAGGCGGCGTCTGCCAGCCGCCGACGAAGACGGACGGGATCAAGAACGGCACCGAGACGGACGTCGACTGCGGAGGTGGCGCACCGACGAACGCTCCGCGTTGTGAGACTGGCAAGAGCTGCGTCGAGACCGGCGACTGCGACGCCGTCCTGTGCACGGGTGGCGTCTGCCAGTCGCCGACGAAGACGGACGGGATCAAGAACGGTACCGAGACGGACGTCGACTGCGGAGGCGGCGCCCCGACGAACGCTCCCAAGTGCGAGACCGGCAAGAGCTGCGTCGAGACCGGCGACTGCAACAACGTCGCGTGCAGCGGGAGCGTCTGCCAGCCGCCGACGAAGACGGACGGTATCAAGAACGGCAGCGAGACGGACGTCGACTGCGGAGGCGGCGCGCCGACGAACGCCCCGCGCTGCGCGGTCGACAAGACGTGCACCGATCATGGCGACTGCGCCTCGAGCGCGTGCGCGATGAGCGGCCCGAAGGCGGGGCGATGCGTGCCGTTCAAGAGCTGCGTGCAGAACAACGGCGGCTTCACCTGCGGTCGGAACGACTCGGACTTCGGAGATAACGTCGCTGCGCTCGAGAGTTGCTGCGAGACGGCCGCGCTCGCGGGGACGCCCACGAAGCTGAATCGCTTCGCCATCACCGCGGGACGCATGCGTGCCTTCATCGAGCGGCTCAACGGGAACGTGCGCGGCTGGGTGCAGGCGCCCGCGACCAAGCCCGCGGGCTGGAGCTCGGCCTGGGACGTCCTCGTTCCGAGCACCGTCACCGAGGCGGAGATGATGCTCGGGCAGTACTGGAACAACGCGCCGAACGATCCGAACACGACCACCGAGAGGCCGCACTCGAAGCGCTCCTGCGGCAACGATAGCTCCAACGGTCACACTTACTTCGTGAACGGAGAGGCGGGGCAGGTCTACTCGCAAGCGCAGCTCGATCCGAAGGTCCTCAACTGCGTCGGGTGGCATCTCGTCACCGCGTTCTGCGCCTGGGACGGCGGGCGCCTCGCGACCCAGGCCGAGCTGCGGAACGCATTCTCGAACGGCGGGACCACCACCTGGCCGTGGGGGTATCCGGGGAGCCCCTACAACGGCGCGTACAACAAGGACGTCCAGGACGCCCGGCTCAATCACAAGTACAACTACGGCTTTCCTGGGGGGACGCCCGCCACCAACCGCATCACCTGGTGGCTGTCGCCGCCGGGCCGCTTCTGGCGCGGCTGGAACGCGAACAAGATCGAGATTGCGGGCAACGTCCTCGAGTGGACGAGCGACCAGCAGTACAACTTCGCCTGGAACATGTCCTTCGAGAACCACGAAGGAACGATGAACAACGGGGGCGATTGGCGGACGCCGAACGATCGAAGCGACGTTCCGAACGGCTACTACGCGCTCGGCGCACGCTGCGCCTATCCGTGAGCTCGCCGCGGCGGTGAAGCTTCGGCTTCGCCGCCACTCGAGCCCGGTAGGTCAGTGCCCGAGGTCGACCCCGGGAGCCGTCCGACGATGACGATGCTCATCGTCGCGTCGCGTGGTTCGTCGGGCAGCGATGAGGCCTCGGCGGTAGCGCCGGTCGCCTTCTCGGGCATCGGCCTTCGTACTGCTCGCGCGGCGGCTCGGTTCGCGTGTCGATCTGCTAGCGTCGCGGCGTGACGCCCGACCAGTACATCGCCAAAACTCCGGAGCCGAAGCGCTCCGAGCTCGCGCAGCTGCACGCGCTCATCCGCCGCGCCGTCCCGTCGTTCGAGCCGTACGTGGCCGGCAGCATGATTGGGTACGGTAAGTACCACTACCGCTACGAGAGCGGTCGCGAGGGTACCTCGTGTCGCGTTGGGCTCGCCGGAAACAAGACCGGCATCAGCGTCTACGTCACGTGCGTGGACGCGGGCGGCTGGCTCGCCGAACAGTGGAGGGACCGCCTCGGAAAAGCCGCTGTCGGCAAGTCGTGCATCCGCTTCAAGCGCCTCTCGGACATCGACCTCGGCGCTCTGACGAAGATTCTCGCGATCGCGAAGAAGCTCCCTGCGCCGGGCGAGGTCGGAGCGGCCGCGAAACAGGCGCGCACGAAGAAGGCTGCGTCGAAGACCGGCGGCGCGAAGAACGCCACGACGAAAGCCGTGGCGCGCAACGCTGGCGGATCGAAGTTGAAGGAGGCGGCCTCGTCGAAGAAGGCCTCGTCGAAGAAGGCTTCCTCGAAGAAGGCCTCCTCGAAGAAGGCCTCCTCGAAGAAGCGATCGGCTCGCTGAGCTCCTCGCGAGTGGCAGGTCGGTGCCTTCGCCTGCGGCGATTGCCGCCTCGAGCACGGCTGCAGATCGCCGGTATCGCCTCCGAGTCTCCGTGATCGCCGTCATCCAACGGCCCCGGCGCCGCCTCGCCGCTGGCGGGCGGCGCGCCGTCGGGGCGGGCAGACACCTGTCCTGAGGAGCATCTCGTTGCGCCGCCGCCGGTGAGTTGTAGCCGTACTCGCGCGGCTACGAACGTTAGGTCTTGCAGTCCGGTCGGAGGCGGCTATCTGGGGAAGACTCGAGTATCGCGAGCCATCACTTGGTCGCGAACCGAGGCTCCGTGGGCGCCGGGAAGGCAAGCGTGTCGAAGCGAACTCAGGTCGCGCGTGGACTTTGCGGTCTCGTACTGGTCTCGTGCGGCCTGCTCTGCTCCGACGCCAGCGCCGACGAGCCGGAGCCCCCGTCGTACCGCCTGCTCTGGATCCGAGAAGACGACGCCGGCTCGTGTCCGGGCCCGTCCTCGATCGCTCGCGGGGTACGAGAGAGGCTGGACTACGACCCATTTCGCGACGATGCGCGAGCGACCGTCGAGGCCCGTATCGACCGTTCCGGGGGTGTCTGGACGGTGTCGCTTCGATTCTCCGACGGCACGAGGGAAGCGACGAAGCGGTTCCAGAGTCCTTCCGCCGACTGCACAGCGGTCGCGCAAGCTGCAGAGCTTGCGATCAGCCTTGCCATTCAAGGGAACGAGCTTGCCCGAGCGGAGCGGGCGGACGGTCCTGCCGTACCCGAGCCGGAGGCTGGCCGAGCACCCAGTGGCCTCCCGAGCACCGGAGGCGATGCCGCGCGCACGAGCCCACCGCGCGCCGATGCGAAGCCCGGTCCGCTTCCGGCTCCGAAGCCTTCGCCGCCACCCTTTGCAGGGATGTTGGCCATCTCCGGCGTGGGAACGGTCGGGCTCTTGCCTCGCCCAGCGGTCGGTCTCGACGTTCACGGCTTGGTCCGGGTCCGGAGGGGGGTGTCCCTGTCGCTCGGCATGGCGCACGTCCCGGAGGTGCGCGCCGATGACCCGCTTTTCCGCCTGGGGTCGACCCTCGGGCGCGTCGGCGCCTGCGTCGACCCGACGGGCTCTGCGCGGCCTCGCCTCGTCGGATGCGTCCACGTCGAGCTCGGCAGTACAGTGGTCGTGGTGCGGGACCTCACGCCGCTCGCCCCGGGCTCGAAGGTCTTTGGCGGCTTCTCCGCCGGGCTCCTGTTCGTCCAGCCCTGGGAGCCGTTCGCCCTGCTGGTGGAAGCGGCAGCGATGGTGCCTGTGCCCGCCTACGACTTCTCGGTCTCGGGCACGGGGCGCACCATCTACTCGTCCCCGTTGGTCAACGGCGTTCTCCGCGTCGGCGTGGGGTTTGGAGCCTTCTGACGGAACGCGAAAGATTTTTTCGTCGCCGGAGCGACATCCCGACACCCAGCAGGATGTGAGCGAGCTCGGCGACGCCTTGGCCATGGAGCAATTCCCGCCGCGGGCGCAGGAGCTGGACGTCACCGTGATCTACAAGGAGCACGGGGCCTTCGTCTGGGCTTCGCTGTCGCGCCTCAGCGTGCGCGATGCCGACCTCGAAGACATGCTCCAGGAGGTCTTCGTCATCGCTCACGCGAAGCTCGCGTCCTTTCGCGGCGACGCTCACGTTCGGACGTGGCTGTTCGAGATCTGCAGGCGCGTGGCGCGCAACTATCGCCGGAAGGCAAGTCATCGCCGCGAGACACAGTCGAGCGACGCCGTCGAGGTGGAGTCGCTCGAGAGGAACCCGGAGCAAGCGTTCGTACAGAGAGAAGAGCAGCGGCGTGTCGAAGAGATCCTCTGGAACATGGATGTCGACAAGCGGGCCATCTTCGTCATGTTCGAGGCGGAGCACCTGCGGGCCGAGGAGATCGCCGAGATGCTCGGCGTCCCGCCCAGCACGGTGAGATCGCGCATCGCCGCTGCGCGGAAGGAATTCGGAAAAGAGGCGCGCAGGCTGCACCTCCTCAACGAGAGTCGAGAGAAGAGAACGTGAGCAGACTTCGTCCCTACACGACGAGCGACCCTTCGAGCGAGGAGGCCCGCCTCGTACGCCTCATCCCGTCCCCGCCTCCGATGTCGTCCGCGCAGGCGGCGCGGTGCAAAGAGCGTGTGTCGGACCTCGCGCGAGCGCCTCGGGTCACGCCGAAGCCGTGGCCTGCGTTCACGGCTATCGGCGCTGTCGTCGCGGTGGCGATTGCCGGCGGTAGCCTCGTCGTGAACCGAACGACCGCCTCGACCGCCCCGTCCGAGGCTGCAGAGGTGCAGACGCTTCCGCCGCCCGTGGCCGAGCCCCGCGCGCCGGAGCAGAGCGAAGCGGTTCACTCCGTGAGCATCGAATCGCTGCCGAGCGTCGGTCTGCCTGCCGCTCGCGTACCAAAGCGCGAAGCCGTACCCGCCGCTCCCCTGGCGGTGACTCCCTCACGAGCGGAGGCTCCCGAGAGCGAGGGCGGCGCCGATGCGCTCACGCGAGAGCTCCGCCTCGTCGACGGAGCGCGCGTCGAGCTCGCGGTTCGCCCGAGCCACGCCTACGATCTGTTGGTCCGTCACGCCGCCGAGTTCCCGGGGGGACAGCTCGCGTCCGAGCGAGAAGTGCTTCTCGTCGACGCGCTCATCCGAACGGGCCGCCGTGCCGAGGCAGAGGCTCGTGCACGTGCGCTCGGCGCGCGTGAACCGGGGTCTCCTTACGCGCAGCGCGTCGACGCGCTCCTTTCATCGGCCGCTTCGAAGTCCGAGAGGAAATAGTCATGGGACGGTCCACTAGCCCGATCGTCGTGTCGGGTCTCCTCGGCATGCTGCTGCTTCAATGCCGGGTCGACGAGCGCATCGCGTACGAGCCGCCGGAGAGCCAGCCGGAGCTCGTCAACCCATCGGCGGTCGGGGATGCGGGCCTCGTCGGGTATTGCCCCTCGGACAAGTGCCCCGAGGCCTTCACGAGCTGTCCTGGCTCGCGATTCCTTTGCGACGTGAACCTGAAGACGGATCCGAACAATTGCGGCGCCTGCGGAGTGCAGTGCCCGAAGACCGAGCGCCCGGCGAACGGGATCTTCACCGATCCCCACGATTTCGCGCGCTCGTGGAGCTGCGTCGACGGTCGCTGCGTTCTCGCGTGCAACGGCACGACCGCGATGGACTGCGACGGCTTCGTCGACAACGGCTGCGAGACACTGCCGTCCAAGAATGACAGCTGCGGGGCCTGCGGAAACGTTTGTGCGGATCCCGCGAAGCCGTGTCTCAGCCAGCCTTCGGGCGAGTACGCCTGCGGTTGTCCACCAGGATGGGACTCATGTGGTCTCCCGCTCTGCCTACCGTTGCTCGACGACGATCTCCACTGCGGGGCGTGCTCCAACCGCTGCAATCCGAACGGCGACGCCGGCGCTCCTCCCGCCAATGCCTATTACGGCTGTGCGGGAGGGGAGTGCGGACACCTCAAGTGCGTCGCGGGAATGGGCAATTGCGACGACGACTCAGCGAACGGATGCGAGACGCCGCTCACGACGAACCAGAATTGCGGCGCGTGCGACAATGCCTGTGCTGCCGGCCAGACGTGCCTCTTCGACAAGGTCGCCAACGGGTACAGATGCCTCTGCCCGCCCGGCTTGACGTACTGCGACCGGCAATGCGTCGACCTCTCGTCGGATGACAGCAACTGCGGAACGTGCGGCAACATCTGCGGTGTCCCCGGCTCGAAGGTGCATGTTGGCCTCTGCTCCTACGGGACGTGCGCCTTCTCGTGCTCGACGGGCTGGGCGGACTGCAACGGCAACCCGCGAGACGGCTGCGAGGTCAACACGATGAGCGACCCGCAGAACTGCGGCGGCTGCGGCGTCATTTGCGACGGCATCGCCGGTCAGGCCTGCGCCGGCGGGCGTTGTGTGGTCGAGCCCTGCGATCAGGACGGAGGCGTGACCGCTCGATGAGCACAAGAACCTTGGCACTTGTTTCCTTCGCTTGCCTGTCTGGATTGGCGGTGCTCGCCGCGTGCGCGACCGACGGAAGCGCCCCTGTCGCCTCCGCCGGCGACGAGGAGAGCAAGGTCCCGTCCGCCGACGCCGCGATCGACGTGCTCTCGGATGCCGGCGACGCGGGCACCTGCGAGGATTGCGAGTACTTCCCGGCGACGTGCTCCGCGGACGTCCTCTGTCCGAATGAGCTCTTCGCCGCGAGCGGCAGCTTCGATCCCCGGAGCGCGGTGAACGTCATCCGAGGGCGTTCCGAGAACGATGTCTGGCTTGGAGCATCGGTCGGTGCAGTTGCCCACTTCGACGGAGCCGGGTGGACGCGCGCGGACGTCGAACGGGAATCGATCCGCGCGTTCTGGCTCCGTGAAGACGGGGAGATATCGTTCGCGACGCTCGAACGGCTGTTCAGCCGTGTCCTCGACGACGGAGACGGCGGCGCTCCCTCGACGGATTGGGCTCCTCGCGCGACGGCGAGCTCGGCGACCGAGTACGGCTGGTGGCGGAGGTTGCTCAACGCGACATGGGCGAACCCCGGCTCGGAGTGGAGCTGGGCCGCGACGGAGGTGCTCTCGTGCGCGAACTTCTCATGTCAGGTCAACCCTGACCTTCGGACGAGCGGGCTCTGGCGCCTCCGGCGGTCGCCTTCCGGTGCGTTCGAGATCACGAGGGTCATCTCCCCCGAGGTGTGTCAGGCGACCTCCTGCGAGGGCATGACGGGCCTTCACGCCTCCTCGGCGAACGATCTCTGGGCGGTCGGTCACACGGGCGCTGCGATTCGAATTACCGATCCCGACAGCGACACGCCCGCGCTCCGTCGGTTCAACACGCAGACCTGGCTCTCGCTCTACGGAGTGTGGGCGGCCTCCGAGACGGACGCCTGGGCTGTCGGAGCGCACGGAGTCGTTCGCCACTACACGGGGCACTCCGTGATCTGGGACATCGTCTCGGATGTCCCGACCACGCAGGATCTCAATGCGGTTTGGGGATCGTCACCGTCCGACGTCTGGGCCGTCGGCGATGCCGGGACCGTCCTCCACTACGACGGGAAGGCATGGTCGCGCGTGAAGATCGCGGGCCTCGGCGCGCGCCGGCCGAAGCTCACCACCGTGTGGCTCGGTTCGCCGGGGCACGTCTGGATCGGCGGTCAGGGCGTCGTTCTCTCTCTCGGAGGTAAGCCGTGAAGCGCAAGCTCGTTTTCACCTGCGGTGCGTTCCTGCTCGTGGCGGGGGCGGCGTGCGCCGTGTCCGAAGAAGATCGTGCCGCGTCCGCGTCCGATTCCGGCACCCCCCTCGGCGACGGGGCGTCGCCGGACGAGACCGTCGACGACGCGGCGGTCCTCGGACCGGATGGCTGCAGTGCGGCCGGATGGTGCGTCACGCAGCTCCCGGACGCGGACCTGACGCTGAAGGACGTCTGGCCGCTCCCCGGCCACGCGTTCGCCATCGCAGAGAGCCCGACGCGCGGAGTGAAGGTCCTCGAGTGGACCGAGCTCGACGCGAAATGGGTCTATATCGACGACAATTCGCAGAACCGATCGACGACTGAGCTGTATGCAGGCAGGGTCTGGGCGCCGAGTGCCGATGAAGTGTATTTCACGGTAGCGCCGCGGGCGATCTATCACGGCAAGAGGCAGAATCGACCCGGCTCCAGCTGGACTTGGGCTCATCAGCAGCTCGAAGACCGCACGCCGCCGTACGCGACGTCGTACGGTGATCACTACCGCGGCCGACCGACGTTCGCCGCGACGAAGACGACGTACACCTCACTCGGAGTCTTTGGGACCGGCGTCGACGATGTGTATGCGTGGTACGCGAATGCCATCTACCGGGCGACGAAAGACCGAGACGGAAACGAGTCATGGGCGGTCGAATACGTCGCTGACGATCGCGATGACGACAATGAACAGCTGTTCTTCGTCGGCGCGAGCGCGACGAGCAAGGACGACGTCTGGTTTGCTGGGGGCAGGGGGGGGCCTCCTGGGCAGAACGGGTGTCCCGTGCTCGTGCACAAGACCGCCGCGGGCTATCGGCGCGTCGCCGACGGTGCCCTGGGATCAGGAAGCGCGCCCGACGGTGGCGGCATCGGGTTCCCGCCGCCCGATGGCGGCATCGTGTTGCCGCCGCCCGATGGCGGCATCGGGTTCCCGCCGCCCGACGGGGGCATCGGGTTCCCGCCGCCCGATGGCGGCATCGTGTTGCCGCCGCCCGACGGGGGCATCGGGTTCCCGCCGCCCGATGGCGGCATCGTGTTGCCGCCGCCCGATGGGGGCATCGGGTTCCCGCCGCCCGATGGGGGCATCGGGTTCCCGCCGCCAGGCGACGGTGGCATCGGGATCCCGCCGCTGATCGACGGCGGCATCGGCTTGCCGAACGACGGTGGGCTCGGCTTGCCAATCGACGGCGGTTTCATTCCTCTCGATGGGGGCCTCTTCATCGACGGTGGCATCACCCTTGATGGAGGCGGCGGGATCGGCGTCGGCGGCTCCTCGATGTGCAAAGCCAGAGCCGGGCGCCTTCTGCTCGGGGCCGCGATGGGATGGCTCGGCAGCGTCGAAGCGATCGCGCCGCAGCGGGTCGTCCTGTTGAAGGGAGGCCGCGAGGTCGTGAAGGTCGCGGCGAGCGGCGACGACTACACGGCCGAGGTGGCGGAGCTCCCGTACAAGCCTTCCAACAGGAACTTCGTCTCGCTCTGGACGGCGCCGAACGACTCCATCTGGCTCGGCGGACCCAACATCATCCTGCGAGGGAACCAGGACCTCACCGACGGCGGCACGTACGACGTCTCGACGATCGCCCTCAAGGGTGCGTGGCTCGAGACGCCCATCTACCAGATTCGAGGCTCTTCCCATGTCGATCGCTGGGCGGTCGGAGCGCGCTATGCACTTCACAAGACGACTCCTTGAGCGACGCACGCAGGCGGCGTTCATCATCCTCGTGTGCGTGGCCGGTCTGGCTGGAGCAGCGAGCTGCTCGAGCACCGAAGCGGACCCCGAACGAGACGGCATCGCCGTGGACGGTGGGCCCGACAGCTCGGGCTCGACCGGCGACGCCGCCCCGAACGTGCCGGTGCGTGACGCTGCTCCGTTCGACGGCGGCCCGCTCCCCGTCGTCTGCGAGTCGGCTCCCTGTGCCACTGCGCTCGTGACGACGCGAGGCGGGCGCGCCTCGGACCGCGGCGAGGGGTTCTGCGCGCTCCTGCAAGACGGCACCGTCGCCTGCTGGGGTGCGGGCGGCGCTGGCCAGCTCGGTCGCGGCGACGATGCAGGTACGACCGACAGCGCAACGCCAGCGCGTGTCGTCGGCCTCCACGACATCGTCTCGCTCGATCATACCTGCGCCGTCGACGCCACCGGCGCCGCCTACTGCTGGGGCACCGGTCCGTTCCTCCGCGACCCGCTCGCAGCCACGACGACGGAGCGCACGCCGGTCAAGCTCGCCATCGCGCCGGCGACGAAGGTGGCTGTGGGCGCGAGCGTCGGCTGTGCGCTCGTCGAGAACGGCGTCGTCTGCTGGGGAGCGAACCAGCGCGGGCAGGTCGCCCCGTTCGAGACGGCTTCGTTCTCCGCCGTCCTCGCGGCGCGACGGATCGACGTCCCTTCGGGAGCTCCGTTCCGGGATCTCGTCGTCGGCGACGCGACGTTCGCCATTCGTACCGACGGGACCGTGGTGAGCTGGGGAGCGAATCCTCCGCTCGGTCGCGAGTCGTCGCTCTTCCCCGATCCCTATCCAATGCCCGCCGCGGTCCACGACATCACGACGCTCGACGTCGCCGAGAACAATGCGTGCGCCACCAGCGGCGGGGTGGCGTACTGCTGGGGGACCGTCATCCAAGATCCCAATCAGCTGGTGTACAAGGTGCCGCCCCTCTCGCGCGCCCGTCCCACTCCAGTCGCCACGCCGGAGCCGGTCGTCCAGATCGCGACCACGCCCGCGATCGAGTTTGCGAAGCCACAGCGCTGGTGCGCATGCGCGGCGAGCGGCAGCGTGTACTGCTGGGGCGATAACCAAGGCGGGCAGGCCGGCGACGGCACGAAGGAGTACGCCACCGCTCCGGTCAAGGTGAAGGGGCTCCCCGGGCCGGCCGCAGCGGTGCGGACGACGACCGAGGCCACGTGCGCGCTGCTCACGAGCGGCAAGGTCTACTGCTGGGGGACGAACTTCTACGGACAGCTCGGTAGCGGCAACATCCGCGAGCCGAGCCTCACACCACAGGAAGTGGTGCTGCCATGAGCTCTCGTCGATGGGTTTGGATTGCGGGCGTCACCGGGAGCGTCGCCGCCCTGGGCAGCGGCGCCTGCGCGAGCAAGAGGGACTCCTTCGAGTCCGACCGCAACTTCGTGCTCGAGGCCGGAGCGGACGCGCCCGCCTGCGAGTATCAGTGCTCGATCGACGGGCGCGCCATCGTCTCGACGTGCACCGGTGAAGTCGTCGAGACGTGCGCCCCCGAGCAAGCCTGCGGCGCTGCGCGTTGCCAGGAGCCGTGCGCAGCCGCCGCTGCGGGCGAGCGCTCCGACGGGTGCGAGTTCTTCTTCCAGACGCCGCGCTACCGGAAAGACCTCCCCCAGTCTTGCTTCGCCGTGTACGTCGTCAACACGTCGAACGGTCCCGTCGATCTCGGCCTCGAGCTCGAGGGAACGCGCCTCGACATCTCGAACGCGGTCTACCGAACGAATGCGGGCGACGCGACGCTCGTCCCGCATACGGGCTCGCTCGCCCCTGGAGACAGCGCCATCGTCTTCGTCTCGGATCGCGCGCCGGACGCTCCGATTCCGCAAGGCACTGGAACGATCCTCGCGCCGTGCCCGGACGGTGTCGTGCCCGCCTCCGTCGCCGATCCGTTGCCGAACGGAAACGGGTTCGGCTCGGCGTTCCACCTGAAATCGACCGCGCCCGTCGCGGCGACGTCGATCTACCCGTTCGGTGGAGCCAGGAGCTATTTGCCGTCTGCGACCCTGCTTCTTCCCGTCTCGACCTGGTCGAAGGAGCACATGATCGTCAACGGCTGGGAGCACGGGCCGAGCGGAGTGCCCGGCGCGCAGATCATTGCTTCGGAGGACGACACCGAGGTTACGCTCATCCCGAAGCGCGACATCCAGGATGGTCGCACGATGGTCGGTTCGGCTGCGAACATCCCCGTCACCTATCGGCTCGCGAGAGGACAGATCCTCCAGCTCGCGCAGAACGAGGAGCTCTCCGGAAGCGTCGTCACCTCGACGAAGCCGACGACGACCTTCGGCGGACATTCCTGCGCGTTCGTCCCGAGCAGCGGAGCCTATTGCGATACGTTGAACCAGCAGATCCCCGGTTTCGAGCGCTGGGGCGCCAAATACGTCGGCGTCGGGTATCGCCCGCGACTCGACAACGAGAACGAGCTCGTTGCCTATCGGATCGTCGCCGCGCGCGACGGGACGGTCCTCGACTACGACCCTGCGCCTCCCGTCGGCGCGCCTCTGACGATGTCCGCCGGCGAAGTGGCGCTGTTCGTCCAGCCGATCCGCGATCCATTCGTCGTCCGAACGCAGGACGTCGACCATCCGGTCTACCTCGCCGCGTACATGAGCGGCGCGCAGCTTGGCTTCGAGGCGCTGCGAGCGACGACCGGCCCCTCGTTCGGATCGCAAGGCGATCCCGAGTTCGTGAACGTCGTACCCGCGGACCAGTACCTGAACGCCTACAGCTTCTACGCCGATCCCTCTTACGGGAATACGTCGCTCGTCATCGTGAGGGCCAAGACCGGCGACGCGTTCAAGGACGTCTGGCTCGAGTGTGCGGGCTACCTCACCGGCTTCCGCCCCGTCGGGACGAGTGGCGAATACGAGTACGTCCGCGTCGATCTCGCGCGCGATGGCAAGCCAGGGGCGACGTTCGACGGCGGGGCCTGCGGTAACGGCCTCCATCGATTGCGGAGCGACGGCCCGTTCACCGCGACCTTGTGGGGCTGGGACAAGCATGCGAGCTACGCGTATCCGGGAGGGCTGGCCCAGCGGAAGCTCGTGACCACTCCGCTCGTCGACGTCAAATGAGCGCGAGCGTTGCGCCGGGGCGCGCTCGCTACCCGACAGCGCCGTGATGGCGCTCCTCGATCAGCCGGGGGATTTCGCGCATCGGAAGCCGCCTTCGGCGAAGCGGTAGTGCGGATCGAAACCCACGCGGGCATACGTGCGGAGCGCGCGGACGTCGTACATGAAGGAGCCGCCACGCATCACGTGTCCGCTCTTGTTCTTCGGTGAGCTCGCGAGCTTCGGATTCATGCTCGGGCCGTTCTCGTAGAAGTCCTCTTCGTACGCGTCCTCGCACCACTCCCAGACGTTTCCGGCGAGATCGAGGAGGCCGTACGGCGACGCGCCGTCGGGAAACGCGCCCACGGTCGTCGTCCCGTCTCGGCTCCGTCCGAAATTGGCGTGGGAGGGCTTCGGCTCGACGCGTCCCCATGGGTAGCGGCGGCCGTCGGTTCCGCGCGCCGCCTTCTCCCACTCCGCCTCGGTCGGGAGGCGCTGACCGGCCCAGGTCGCGTAGGCGCGGGCGTCGAACCACGACACGAAGGCGACGGGGTGTTTCTCCTCACCGCGGTTCGGCTTGCCGTTCCGCCAATGGGCGAGGAAGCGCTTCGCGCCCGCGTCGGCGGGCTTGTACTGCGTCGCATCGAGGAACACGGCGAACTGTGCGTTCGTCACGGGGAGGCGATCCATGTAGAACGCATCGAGGTGCACCTCGCGACGCGTGGAGCCCATCGCGAAGGTCCCGCCGGGGATGAGCACCATCTCGTGGCCGCTCGTGTCGCGGATCGTCGGCGGGAGCGGGACCGACGAGACTTGCGAGGTCTCGAGTTGCTCGTGGCTCGGGGGGATCGCATCGAGGAGCCGCTCGCGGAAGACGGCGCACGAGGGAGGCCTCTTGTCAGGCGTCTTCGCGAGCGCATCGAGGATCAGTCGCTCGAGCGCCGGCGGCACGTCGGGCCGGAGCTTCGAGGGCGCTCGCGGCGCGTTGGTCACGTGCGCCATCATCACGCTGAAGTGACTGCCGTCGAACGGAGGGCGTCCGGTCACCAGCTCGTAGAGCGTGATCCCGAGCGAGTAGATGTCCGACCGGTGATCGGCCAGGCTCGGCGTCTTCACTTGCTCCGGCGACATGTACCGGCAGGTGCCGAGCAGCGCGCCACTCACCGTGTAGGTCGTGCCCTCGAGCACCTTGGCGATGCCGAAATCGGCGACCTTCGGGCGAAGGCGGCCGCCGTCGTTCCGGACGAGGACGTTGTCGGGCTTGAGGTCGCGATGGACGACCCCGTTCGCGTGGGCGTCATCCATCGCGAGGAGGATGTCGCCGATGACGGTCCGGATCTGGTCGAACGGCATCTTCCCGCGCCAGCGAGCGAGGTGCTGCGCGAGGTTCTCGCCCTCGACGAGCTCCATCACGATCGCGAGCACGTGCTCGTGCTCGATGAAGTCGTGGATCCCGACCGCGCCCGGATGGCTCCACGTGCGAAGGACCCGCGCCTCGCGGACGAAGCGCCCCCGCACCTCGGGGTCGCTGGCGAGGTTCATGTGGAGGCACTTGAGGGCGACGTCGCGGCCGAGCGCCATGTCCCGCGCACGGTAGACGACGCCCATACCCCCTTCTCCGATCACGGACTCGATGCGGTAGACGGAGAGCGTCGTCCCCGCGGGGAGGCGCATCGGCGGGAGGCCGCCGGCGATCCGAGCGCCGGGCACGGGCGCTTCGGCGAGCTCGGTGGAGGCGAGCTCGGTGTCCGGGCGTGCGTCGACCTCTTCGGCGGCGGAGGCGTGGGATGCCGGCAGCGCCTGCCCGCACGAATGACAGAAGCGCGCTCCCGTCGCGAGCGGCGTCCTGCAGGACGGGCACATGCTCTCCGAGGCCTCCGCCATCGGGCGCATTCTACTCCGGCGGCGCCTCGGTGGTGGAGCACGAGGGGCTCATCGTCACGCGTGCGCATGACGAGGGCCGGTTCGCTCGAGCTCGTCAGTCGATCCGGAGGAGGCGTGCCGCGTTCCCCCAGAGGATCTTGTGGCGGATCTCGGGCCGGTCCTCGGTCGCGATCAGCACCTTCGCGACGCTGATCGCCGGGTGGTAGAAGGGCCAGTCCGAGCCGTGGACGATGCGATTGGGGTCGGCCTCGAGCACCATCCGGCGCACGTTCGAGAGCGACTGCGAGGAGGTCTCCAGCCACACGTTCGGGTAAGCCCGCTGGAGCAGGAGCGCCTCTTCGAACTGCCGCGCGCCGGAGTGGCCGAGGATGAACGTCGTCTTCGGGTTCTCGCGGATCGGCGCCTCGTAGAACTTCACCTGGTTCAGGTACTGGCCGAGCTTCGGCTCGATGCCCGCCGGTCCGCAGTGCCAGAACACGAACATGTCGCGGTCGCCGCACATCTTGTAGAGCGATCGCGCGCGCCTCGCGTCGGGTCGTACGAGCTGCACCGACGGGTGCATCTTCACGCCGCGCGCGCCCTTCGCCAGCTGCGCGTCGAGGCGGCTCTCCGGATCGCGCGCGTACGGGTGCACTGAACCGGCCGAGAGGAGCTTCGACGTCGACTTCGCCGCGGTGAGCGCGACGCTCGCGTTGTCAGAGAGGACGGGGAAGTCGATCGGGAGGAGCACCGAGGCGCGGACCCCGGTCTCGTCCATCTCGCGGGTGAGGTTCGGGATCGTGTGCGTCGCGCGCATCCCCCGCGGGCCGAGGCTTCGCCACGTGAGATCGCGCGTGAGCTCCTTCACGATCTCCGGCGACATGTTCTTGTTCACGTAGACGTCGAGGTCGAGCGCGCAGCACGAAGGCAGATAGTGCTGGGTCTCCGGATGGAGCGCGCCGTAGTCGACGCTCGGCGGACGCACGTAGGCGAGCGCGAGGTGGGTGTGGAAGTCGGCGATCGGTCCGACGCTCTTGTCGGTCATCACGAGCCGCGGCTTCTGTCCGGAGGCGGGATCCTCCGTCAGCGAGAACCACGGGAGCCGCGCGAGATCGAGGAGCGACGTGAAGCGGCGGGGATGGACGTTCGTCATCATGTGCTCGGCGCGTCGAAGCTGTCCATCAGCTCGAGGAGAGCATCGCGGACGATGGCGCGATCGGGCAGCGAGCCGAGCATCCCGTAGAGCGCGGCCTTGCCTTGCGGCTGCTCCTTCGACGCGCGGGTCTCTTCGACGCATGCGTGGAGGTCGGCGAGGAACTCGCTCGCGATCGCCTCGTGCGCGGGGCTGACGGTGAGGTGGAGGCTCGGCGGGGCCTGGCCGCGGTCGAAGAACCATCCGCGTGCCTGCATCAGGTCGCCGATGACGTAGATGTCGAGCGGCCGCTCGTCGCCGCTCGCGCGCGTGCCGATCGCGATCGCGCTCATCACGGGCTCGCCGAGGATCTCGAGCCCGGGGATCGCCCGCACGCCGCTCGCGATCGTCTGGGTGGCGTTCATCGCGCGCTTCGCCAGATCGAGGTAGCCCTCCTCGCCGAGGTAGTTGAGGACGGCCCACGCCGCCGCGATCGCGCCGCCCGGTCGCGTGCCGAGGACGCTCGGGCTGACGAAGAGGCCGCCGGGCCAGTCGGCGTGGACGTAGAACTGATGACGACGGAGCGCGCGGGTCCGGTAGAGGACCGTCGAGGCGCCCTTGGCGGCGTAGCCGTACTTGTGGAGGTCGGCGGAGATCGACGTGACGCCCGGCACGCGGAAGTCGAACGGCGGCACCGGATGGCCGAGCTTCTCGACCCACGGAAGCATGAAGCCGCCGAAGCACGCGTCGACGTGGCAGAGGATGCCGCGTTCCTTCGCGATCGCGGCGAGCTCCTCGATCGGATCGACGATGCCGTGCGGGTACTGGGGCGCCGAGCCGACGATCAGGATCGTGTCGTCGGTGACGAGGCTTCGCGCGGCCGCCGCGTCTGCGCCGAGCCCGGGCGTCGTCGGTACGACGACCACGCGGAGGTCGAGCAGGTGCGCCGCCTTGAAGAGCGCGGGGTGCGCGGTGACGGGGAGGAGTACCTCCGGCCGCGTGACGTTGGGGCGCTCGGCGCGTGCCCAGTCGCGGGCCGTCTTCAGGGCGAGCAGGAGGCTCTCGCTTCCGCCGCTCGTCATCGATCCCGCCGCGCCCTCGGGCGCGTTCAAGAGCGAGAGCGTCATCGCGATGACCTCGGTCTCCATCCGGCGGAGGCTCGGGAACGCCATCGGGTTCAGCGCGTTCTCGGAGAAGAACGACGTGAAGGCCTCCTTCGCGACCTCGAGCACGTCCGGTCGCGTTGCATAGACGAGGCTGAAGAGCCGCGCGCGCGCCGCGTCGGCGTCCGTATCGCGGTAGGCGCGCATCGCCTTGGTGATCTCGTCCCGTGCGGTACCCTTCTGGGGAATTTTCATGGCGACTTCTCCGTTACGGCCTCATGCTGCGCGCCTCGAGATGGAGGCGCGGGTGTCGATGTTTGCGGCCTTGGCCGTGGCTCCGAGATGAGCAGGCGAGGGAGCGAGGCACGCGAGGCGATGGGGAGCTCCGAGCAGGAGGCCTCGCGAGAGAGGCGCACGGGCGCCCTGCTCGTGGTGGCGGCCGCCGCGCTGTGGAGCACCGGCGGCGTCGGTGTGAAAGTCGCCGATGCCGAGCCGCTCGTCATCGCCGGGCTTCGCAGCGCCTTCGCGCTCGCATTCATGCTGGTCGTGATCGCGGTGCAGCTCCGCGGGAACCTCGCCGTGGTCGGGCGCTTGCTGAAGCGTCCGCTCGTGTGGGGCGCGGCCGCGAGCTACGCGCTCATGGTCGTCACCTTCGTGCTCGCCGCGCGCCGGACGACGGCGGCGAACGCGATCTTCATCCAGTACACGGCTCCGATCTACGTCGCGCTCCTGTCCGGCCCGCTCCTCGGCGAGAAGCCGGCCCGGAGCGACCTGTTCGCGACCGCGGGATGCGTGGTCGGGATGGCGCTCACGTTCGGCGGTGAGATCGGTGGCGGGCGCGCGGCCGGAAACCTGCTCGCGATCCTCTCGAGCTTCGGATTCGCGGGGCTTCCGCTTCTTCTCCGCGTCGATCAGAAGCGGCTCGATCCGGCGCTCGCCGCGCGCGCACCGCTCGTTGCGATGTCGCTCGGGAACGCGATCGCCGCGGCCGTGGCTCTGCCGGCGATCATCCAGCACCCACCGAGCGGCCCGGCGCAGGCGCGCACGCTCGTGGTCCTCTTCCTGCTCGGGACCTTGCAGATCGGTCTGCCGTACGTCTTCTACGGCGTCGCGGTACGGCGGCTCCGTGCGCTCGAGAGCTCGCTCCTCGCCACGATCGAGCCGGTCCTCAGTCCGATCTGGGTCCTCCTCGCGACCGGCGAGCAGCCGAGCGTGATGGCTGCCGCCGGCTGCGCGGTGATCGTGGCGGCGGTCGTCTTCCAGACGGCCGGTCGCCGCCGGAGCTGACTCAGGGACCGGCATCGGCACCTCGCCGCTCGGGCGGCCGGGGGACGTTCGGCGGCACGCGGTCGTCGGGGAGCCGCACCGCAGATATCGATCCCTTGCCGGCGCCGAGTGGATTGGTCCCGAGCCGGACGACGTCGGCTGTGAGGCTGCCGGTCGCGCGCACGAGCCCGTCCGCTCCAGGTGCGAAGCTGGCGGTCATCGTGAGGCCTTCGACCGTCACCGCCGGGCTCTGGACGACCATCGTCGCGGGAGCGGTGAGGATACCGCTCGCCGTCTCGTCGTCGACGGCACATCCCTGGACGACGAACGAGTAGCCGGTCGGAGGCGGCGCGTTCGGGACGAAGTCGGGCCACTCGTCGACCGTGCCTGCGCGTGTCGACGGAGCGACGCACTCCGGAGCGGGGAGGAGCCGGCAGACGTCGGTCGACGGACAAGCCGTCGGGCACTTCTGCTCGGGGTTGCGATCCGCGTTCGTGAACTGGCCGACGAGCCCGCCGGTCTTCGGATCGACGTCGATGTACGCGAGGAGCTGGATCTGCGTCCCGAGCGGTTGCTCGACGTCGAGGAGGACGAAGTAGGTGCCGCTTGCGAACGACGACGCCCCTTCGGCGCACTTCACGACGTACGAGAACGGGATCTTCACGCGGTGGCGCGAGACGGTGCCGGTCGGGGAGCGGAGGTTGCCCTCCACGATGAGCACGAGCTTCGGGCCGACGGGGAGTGCGGAGTCGAGCACGAGGGTCAAGCGGCCGCCGGCGGCGTCGATGTCCGCCTGCGCGCCGAGATCGCCCTCGTTCAGATCGCGCCGCACGAGCACGCGGAGCTCCGTCTCCGGATCGTCGTCCTCGTCGGCCAGGTTGCCTTCGACGTCTTGATCGAGGAGCGCGATCTTGACGAAGAGCGTATTGGGATCGATCGACGTGCCGAAGTCGATCACGATCGGCGCCCGCGGGTTGTCGAGGACGCCGGACACGAGGCCCTGGATCGTCGGACGCGGCGGCGCCTCGTAACGCTCGCAGGAGGCCGCGGTCGCGATCATGATCGCGGTGGCGAACATCGGGGCGACGACGTGTTTGAGCGCTTTCATCGGGAGCCTCAGAAGAAGAACGTTCCGCGGGCCTGCCCGAGCCAGCTTCGGACGGCGTCGCCGTTTGCGTCCTGGAGCGCGTCGCCGGGGAAGAGGACGGCGCCTTCGAGGTCCGCGATGAAGTGATCGTACATGCGGTACTGCACCCGCATGTCGATCTCGGTGCCGTAGTAGCGGCCTGGCCGGCCGCCGACGAAGTTGACGAGGTCGTCATCGAGGCGGTTGCCGTCCCGCCGCTGGAGCGACGCGATCGGATCGATGACCCTCGCCGGGGCCCACGCCATGAGGAGGCCGCCGCGGACGAGGAAGTTGTCGAACGGGCGCACGTCGACCTGCGGGAAGATCGCTGCTGCGTTGGTGAACGCGCCGCGCGTCGCGACCTGCTCGAGCGGGTAGGAGGGCGCGCCGAGGTCGCGGAGGACGGAGACGCCTGCCGCGGCGGCGCGTGCGCTCTGATACGCGACGACGTGCTTGAAGAGGAGGAGGCCGACGTTCGTGTCGTCGGCGAAGCGGAACTGCGTGAGCGGCGTGCGCGTCTGCGGGTCGGAGTCGCCGGACGCGTAGTCGCCCTCGAGGTAGAGCGAGTAGTAGCGCTGGTCCCACTTGATCGTCGCGCGTGCGCCGAGCTGGCGGATGTCCTGCACGACGGAGGGATCGTTCGAGATGACGCGGACGGCGTCGCCGACCTCGCGCGTCGCTCCGGTGATGTACGACCCTTCGATGCCGGCGTGGAAGTCGTTGCCGAGCTTCGACATCAAGCGGCCGCCGAACGCGGAGACGCCGGTGTCGTTGTCCTTGCTCCAGCGGTAGGCGTGGAAGACGCGCGCCTCGAAGTCACCGCCGAGGCGATGGGTCGGCTCGAGCCAGCGAACGGCCGTGATCCAGCCGTGGAGATCGTCGGCGAAGCGCTGCACGTTGTCGGTGACGAGGCGGTCGTACGCGAGGATGAGGAAGGTGCCGCGCGTCTCGGACTTGTCGCGTTCGGCCTTCGGCTTGAAGGCCTCGAGCGGCTTCGTTGCGAAGAGGATGCGGTCGGCGCTGTTGCCCTGACGAGCGAAGCCGAAGCGGTTGCGCCGGCCGTCGCCGTCGTTGACGGAGACCGACGCGCCCTCGGTGAAGGCCTGTCGTCCGATGCGGAAGAGGCCGACCGGCGTGACGAGGTCGCCGTAGAGGCGGCGGACGGTGAGCGGGCTGGCCGAGCAGAGGCCGTAGTGGTAGCTCGACGGATCGGAGGCGAGCTCGCCCGGTCGGAGCGCGACGCACGGGGCTGCCGTGTTCGGGTTGAGGGCGCCGACGTTCGCGCCGTTCGTCGGCGTGACCGCGTCGTCGCGGGTGCCGTTGTCGCCCCACAGGACTCCGTCGAGCACGTCGACGGAGGTGACGAGGCGGACCTTGTCCTCCCAGTCGATGCCGGCGTCGAGGCGGAGGCGGTGCTCGATGACGCCGTAGTTGCGCTCGCGAACGCTGTTGAGATCGAGCGGACGGATGGCGGTGGCGTTCGCGCGGTACTCGGCGCCGCCGCGGAAGCCGGTCGACGCTCCGAGCGGGAATCGCGTGGGCGGTCCTTGTGGATCGGCGTCGGACCAGGGTTCGACGGCGCGTGCGGGCGACGTGGTCCCGAGCAGCCCCGCGCCGAGCGCAGCGGCGAAGAGCGCATGTTTCGAGCTTCGCAAAGATCGTTTCAGCTGGCCGCTCAAGGTGACTCCCGCGTTCTTTTACACTGTAAAATCGACCGCGCAACTTCGGGGCCGCCGATTCTTCTCGACCAACCGCGTCATGCCCGCGCCTTGCGTGGCGCGGCAGCGGTCTTCTTCCCCGCGCTTGCGGGTTTTGCGGCCTTCGCGGCCTTCGGAGCCTTTGCCGCCTTCGGCGCCGAGGGCAGGCTTCCCGCCAGCTGCCGCGTCGACTGCTCCCGCAGCGCGGTGAGCAGGAGCTCGAGGCCGAACGAGAAGACGTCCTCGTAGTGCTGGGGCGCGAGCCACTCGAAGACGCTCGCGAGCCGAGGGCGCGCTGCACGGACCTCCGTGGCGTCGTGCCGAGTCTCGAGCTCGCGGATCCCGGCGAGCTCGTCGAGCGCGATGCCGCTGCAATAGCTCGCGACGAGGCGGTAGAACCGTGCCGTCGTGCGGGCGTCGAGGCCGTGCCGCTCCGCGAGCATGAACAGGTCGTCGAGGAAGCGATGCGCGCCGTCGGTCGCGAAGCGGCGCGTGGCGAGGAGAGGGAACGCGTTCGGATACGCGTGGGCGAGCCCGCGGTACGCGTGTGCGAGCTTGCGGAGCGCATCGATGAAGTCGCCGGGCGCCTTCTCGCCCGCCTTCGCGGGGGCGCCGAGCTTCGACACGAGCGTCTCGACGACCGCGTCGAGGAGCGCGTCCTTGCTCGGGTAGTACCAGTAGATCGCCATCGCCTCGACGCCGAGGGCGCGACCGAGCTTGCGCGTGCTGAACGCCTCGAGCCCCTCCGCTTCGATGAGCCGCAGCGCCTCGTCGCGGATTCGCTCCGACGTGAGGTGTGGCTGCGCGCGGGTCTTCTTCTTTCGGGCCCCTGCCATCGCGCGTACCTCTACCGCCGCGGAGGATCCCAGGTCACCGCGGCCATGGGAAGTATCATTGTGGTCGCGCTCGTTCGGTGGTGCCCCGTTCGCGGCCAGGAGCGTGCGCTGCCTCGGCGGCGGCGTGGTAAGTGAGCGCCGTGCGCGTCATCGGCGTAATCCTCTTTTTCCTCGGCCTACTCGCGGTCGTCGTCGGGGGCTTCAACGGCTACGGGACCCTCTTCTCCTGGAATGGCCGCCACCCCGTCGACGTGATCGCACTCGGCGAGGGCAGGGTCGTCGAGAAGCTCACGCCGGTACCCGGGCGGCGCTACACCGTCAGCGTCCAGGTGAGGTTCGAGCGTGAGGGCCTGGAGCACCGTGAAGGCATCACGGTCGTGGAGGCGAAGATGCCCCTCGCCGTGCGGGTGAAGGACCCCGCCGGCACGACGCGTGCGGAGGTGGTCGGCTGGCTCGATCCCGCCGAGCCGCCCAACGTGCTCTACGGTCATTCGGTGCAGGAGCCGCGGCGTCTCCCGCGTCCGGCCGGGAGCACCGCGACCTCCCGCTGGGGCAGGAGCAGCCAGGCGACGCCAGAGCTTGCCGTCGAGCGCCTCGTCGGACCGTTCGCGGCGTCGAGCGATGCACCCCTCTCGATCGAGGTCGATCTGGGGCCGGATCGGGTCGGCCGCGCGCGAATCGCCGAGCGCCGGCTGGTCATCTACGACGACGCGCTTCCGCCGAAGGTCTGGAACGCATTCCTCCTCGCAGGGGGAGGCGGCGCGCTCCTCGTCGCGGGGCTCGTGCTCCTCGTCGCCGGTTGGTTCAGGCGACGCGGCAGTCGACGGAAACGGGGTGGTATTCCAGCCCCCAACGTCGTTTAATGCGCGCCATGCCCTTTCGTTTTCTGCGTTCGGCGGTCGCCGAGCCTCGTCTTTCCCTGCGGACCCTTCTGAGCGCGCCGGGCCTCGCCCGTGCTGCCTGCTCGAGCCGCGCGATGTGTGTTGCAGCAATGTCTTTCGTGCTCGCGTTGGGGGCTGGCGAGGGCGAGGCGTTCGCGCAACAGACGCCTCCGACGCAAGAGCAGAAGGACAAAGCAGGGGCCGCCGAGGGGACGAGCGAGGAAGAGCAGAAGAAGGAAGAGCAGAAGACCGAGGAAGAGCAGAAGACCGAGGAAGCGACGGAGGAGGCTGCCGCGCCGCCGAAGCAGGCGATCGACACGAGCGTCGAGTCGCCCAAGGCGATTTTCTTCTCGGGCGACTTCGCCTTCACGCGCTCCGACCTCGGACTCATCTCGGACAAGACGGGCTTCGACAAGACCGGCGCGAACGGTCTGCTCTACGGTCTGTCCGCGGGACTTCGCCTCAAGGACGTCCGCCTCGGCGCACGCTGGCGCGTCTACGACACGACGGAGTCCACGCTCTGGTCGTTCGCGCTCTCCGCCGGTTACGGCCTGCCGATTCGCCCGATCTCCCCGGTCTTCTCCGCGCACGTCGGCTACGTCTTCGACCAGCACATCGAGGAGGCGCTGTACCGGAGGTCGCTCCCGCCCGGCACGCTGATGCCGCCGAACGTCGAGATGCGCGGTCTCCTCGTCGGCGTCGACGTCAACGCGAGCTACTGGGTCACTCAGTTCCTTCGCATCGGCGCCTTCATCGGAGCGGACGTCATGTTCCTCCATCGCGACCAGGCGACGCTCCCGCGCTCGATCTACGGCATTCCGTCGGAGTTCGTGTCGAACCCGCTCTACACCGGCTCGGGAAGCTCGATCGGTCTGAACCTCAACGCCGGCCTCCGCGGCGCCTTCGACATCGCCTTCAAGTGATCGTCCGCTGACAGGCCCGCCGACCGGTCGCCCCGACGCGCACCGGAAGGCGGGCTTGCGCGTTTTCGGCCTCCCGCCCGACGCGCGCGGGAATGCGCAGATGTGGGTGGGTGCAGGTGGGCAGTGGATCCACCATGACCTCTCGGGATGCTCCAGGGAGGTCGCGGAATCCTGAGTGATTCTGGGTGTAGGTGTCCTGGTGACCTCGGCACACCCTTCGCAATTGTCCTTCGCGCGGCTGGATCGCCGTCGGAGGAAGACATGGACCTGCTCGGTAAGTCTCGTTGGTTGTCGCTCGCGTCGATGCTCGCTCTTGCCACGCTCGGCGCGGCGGGCTGCGCGGCCGACACCCAGGACGACCACGCCGTCAGCGGCGAGGACGAGTCGTCGAAGGACGACATCACGCAGGTCAGCCACACGAAGGTGAAGCGCCAGTCGATCGGCAACTGCTGGCTGTACGCGACGGCGAGCTGGCTCGAGGCGCTCAATCAGGGCGCGGGGAACCCGGAGGCGAACACGTCCGAGTCCTGGCTCACCTACTGGCACTGGTTCGAGCAGCTCGCGAACGGCGGTGCCCGCGACGAGATCTCGACGGGCGGAAGTTACGGCACCGCGGCGGACCTCATCGCGCGCTACGGCCTCATGAACGAGGGCGACTTCATCCCGAACGAAGCGAGTTCGGAGATGTCGAACCGCCAGAGCTCCGCGCTCAACGCGATCAACGCATCGCTCAAGACCGGCGCGCTCAAGGATCCGGCCGTCCGTCGCGACCGCAAGGCGGTCCGCAAGGAGCTCGATCGCGCTTGGGGGCTCGACGCGGCGCAGAGCGCTCGGATCGACGAGGTGTTCGGTCCCGGGGTCGAGCGGACGCTCGATCGCTCCGGCGTCGCGACCAGCGCCGCGCCCGCGAACAAGGTCATCGCCGCGAAGGACTTCAAGGTGCGGCTCAAGGATCCCGAGAGCGGCCAGTTCGTGACCGGGACCCTCGCCGACGCGCTCGGCAGGAGCAATGGCTGGTGGGCCCCGCGGCAGGGCAAGTTCGCATGGAACGAGGTGAACTATCCCTCCGACCCGACGAGCCGTCGCGCGTTCTGGAAGCGCGTGCAGAAGGCGCTTCACGACGGGCAGCCCGTCATCACCTCGTGGAAGGTCGACTTCAACGCGCTCACGCGTGATTCGCGCTTCTCGAAGCAGACGCTCGATCGCCTCGGACCGGGCCGTCAGGGCGGTCACATGACCGTCATGCACGACTACCAGGCCCAGGTGCCGGGGGTCGGTCTGCTCAAGGCCGGCAAGCAGGCGACCAAGCGCCAGATGGAGAAGGCGCTCGCCGACGGCACCAAGATCGAGTTCGTTCGCGTGAAGAACTCGTGGGGTGGCATCCGTCCCGATCGCTGGGACGATGCCGTGCTCCCCGGCTACCACGACCTCGAGCTCGCGTACCTCGACGGGCCGATCAAGGAGTGCAGCGAGGACGCGAGCGGCAACACCGATCCGACGCGCTGCTCGCGCGAGGTCACGCCGCTCTGGGACGTCGTGCTCCCGGCTGGCTACTGAGATCGCGTTTGGCCCCACGCTGACCTTCGCAGAGCGAGCTCGACCGTGCGGGTCGGGCTCGCTCGCGCCGTCTCTCGGTGACGAGGCGTGTCGGTGCGCGACTGCAGACCTGCACGCGACCTCGTTTCGTGCGAGGATTGGGGGACTTTGGTCCATCAAGACAACGTGCTCCGGGCCATCACGGACGACGGAGCGTTTCGCGTGATCGCGGCGGATACGACCGCGACGGTACGAGGCGCCCTGGAGGCGCAGAAGCCCGAGGGGCTCGAGCTCGTCCGTATGTTTGCCGATCTCCTCACCGGCGCCATCCTCGTTCGCGAGAGCATGGCCCCGGACAATCGCCTCCAGGCCATCCTGCAGGGCGACAATCCGAGGATGCGGATGATCGCCGATACCCATCCGGACGGCTCGACGCGCGGCCTCGTTCAGCTCCCGCCGAACACGAAGACGATGCCGCTCGGGCAGCGGGGCGTCCTCCAGGTCGCGCGCACGCTCCACAATGGCCAGCTCCACCAGGGCGTCGTGCAGGTGCCTCAGGGGAAGCCGACGATCTCGTCCGCGTACATGGCCTACATGCAGGACTCCGAGCAGGTCGTGACGGTGATGGCCGTCGGCTGTCACCTCGCCGCGGGTGAGGTCGTCGCCGCGGGCGGCTACATGGTCCAGCTCCTCCCCGAGGTTGCCGAGGGCCCGCTCATGGTGATGACGGAGCGGCTCAAGGACTTCGAGGACATCGTCCCGCTCCTCGCACGCGGCGCAGCAGCACCGGAGGCGCTCCTCGCGGAGACGCTCTACGGAATGCCGTACACGAAGGTCGGCGATCGCACGGTGCAGTTCGGGTGCCGGTGCAGTCCCGAGCGCCTCGCTGGCAGCCTTGCCTCGCTCCCGCGTGCGGACATCGAGTCGCTCATGGAGGGCGGTAAGACGCTCGAGATCCAGTGCGACTACTGTCGCAAGAACTACGAGTTCACGATGGACCAGCTCCGGAACCTCCTCGCGCCGGCGAACTGATCGGCAGCTCGCGACCGGCGGGGTCAGCGCTCGAACAGCGCCGCCTGAACCGCGTCGTCCTCGAGCGTCGTGAACGTGCGGTGAGCGCCGCACGCCGCGAGCTCTGCGAGCCCGTAGCCGCCGGTGCCGACGGCGATGCAGGGCGCGCCGAGTCCCTTTGCGGCGGCGACGTCCTTCGGGGTGTCGCCGATGACGACGACGCGGCAGCTCTCGAGCGACGCGCCGAGCAGCTCGGCGCCGCGTCGCGCTCCGGCGCGGAGGAGCTCGACGCGGTCTTCGGCATCGCAACCGAAGCCGCCGAATCCGAACGCGCCGTCGAGGCCGCCTCGCGCGAGCTTCGCGTACGCGCCTCGCCGCACGTTGCCGGTGCCGAGCCCGATCGCGACGTCGGGCAACCCCGTGATCGACTCGAGGAGCTTCGTCACGCCGGGCAGGACGCGGTACGTCTCCGCCTTGGCGAGCTCGACCTCGAGGAGGGCGAGGTACGCGTCGAGCGCGCGATCGATCTCGGCTTCGGTGACCTCGGCGACGACGTCGCGCAGACCCTGACGAGCGATCGCGCGGTCGGTCATGCCCGCGAAGGAGGTTCCCTCGAACACGTCGTGCTTGCCGTGGAGGTTCGTGAAGGCCCCGACCATGGCGCGCCGCCCGGCGCCTCCGGTCGAGACGAGCGTACCGTCGATGTCGAAGAGCAAGACCGTCCGCATCGAGCCTTACGCTAGCATCACGAACGCCATGACGTACCTCTTCGAGACCGAGGAGCACGCACAGCTTCGCGAGACGGTGAAGCGCTTCTCGGTGAAGCACATCGCTCCGCACGCCCACGCATGGGAAGAGGCCGAAGAGTTTCCGCGCGAGCTCTACGAGCAGGCCGCCGAAGCCGGACTGCTCGGGATCTCGTACCCGGAGGAGGACGGCGGAGCCGGCGGCGACATCACGCACGCGCTCGTCGCCGCCGAGGAGATGGTGCTTCATGGCCACTCCGTCGGGACCTGCGTCAGCCTGAACAGTCACGCGATCGCGCTTCCGCCCATCGTCCGGCTCGGCACGGCGGAGCAGCGGAAGCGCTTCGTCGCGCCCGTGCTCGCGGGCGAGAAGGTGAGCGCGCTCGCGATCACCGAGCCCGGCGGCGGCAGTGACGTCGCCAGCTCGAGGACGAAGGCGGTGCGTGACGGTGACTACTGGGTCGTCAACGGCGCCAAGACGTTCATCACGTCGGGCTGCCGAGCCGACATCGTCACCACCGCCGTGCGCACGGGCGGGGAGGGGCACGCGGGGATCTCGCTCCTCGTCATCGAGCGAGGAACGCCTGGCTTCTCGGTGAGCAAGAAGCTCCAGAAGACGGGCTGGTGGGCGAGCGACACCGCGGAGCTCGCGTTCGAGGACTGCCGCGTTCCGGCCGCGAACCTCATCGGCGAGGAGAACCAGGGCTTCCTCGCGATCATGATCAACTTCGCGAACGAGCGGCTCTACCTCGCCGGGCAGTGCGTCGCCATCGCCGAGCTCGCCTACCGCGAATCGGTGCGGTACGCGCGCGACCGGAGCGCGTTCGGCAAGACGCTCATGGGCCACCAGGTCATCCGGCACAAGCTCGCCGACATGGCGACGCGCATCGCCGCCGCTCGCTCGCTGGTGGGCGAGTGCGCCACGCGCGTGGCGCGCGGTGAGCAGGCCGCCGGCCTCGCGGCGATGACGAAGAACACGGCCACGGACATGTGCTCGTTCGTCGTGGATCAGGCCGTGCAAATCCATGGCGGCAACGGCTACATGCGCGAATTCCTGGTCGAGCGGCTCTACCGTGACGCTCGGCTCTACCCCATCGGCGGAGGCACACGGGAGATCATGAACGAGATCATCTCCAAGACCGAGGGGTACTGATGAAGCCCGGTCCTCCGGAGCTGGTTGACATCGCTGCCACGCATCCGCAGGGTGAGTCGCCCGTCGCCCCTGCCGTTTTGCGAGACTTCACATGACCGCGTTCGATCTCTCTCTCGTACCGAAGGACGTCTTCACCATCGTCGACAAGCTCCGTGCGGCCGGCCGCTACGCGTGGATCGTCGGGGGCTGCGTCCGCGACTCGCTCCTCGGCAAGCCGGTAGCGGACTGGGACGTCGCGACGGAAGCGCAGCCGAAGGAGCTCATGAAGATCTTCCCGCGCGCGATCCCAACGGGGCTCCAGCACGGGACGGTCACGCTCGTCATGGGCGGGCATCACTACGAGGTGACGACGCTGCGCGGCGAGACGTCCTACTCCGACGGTCGCCGTCCCGATGCCGTCCACTTCGTCGAGGAGATCGAGTCCGACCTCGCGCGTCGCGACTTCACCATCAACGCCATCGCGGTCGACCCGACGAATGGCGCTCTCATCGATCCGTTCGGTGGCCGGGAGGACCTCGACGCGAAGACGATCCGCGCCGTCGGCAAGGCGGTGGAACGCTTCTCCGAGGACGGCCTCCGCGTGCTCCGCGCGGCGCGCTTCTCGGCGACCCTCGAGTTCGATCTCGCTCCCGATACGTTCTCCGCCATCCAGCCCACGCTCGACACCTTCCGCAAGGTGAGCGCCGAGCGCGTACGCGACGAGTGGATGAAGACGATGAAGGCGAAGCGTCCCTCGCGCGCGTTCGAGGTGATGCGAGAGACGGGGATCCTCGGCGTCTCCTGCCCCGAGCTCCTCGAAGGCGTCGGGATGGAGCAGAACAAGTGGCACACGTTCGACGTGTGGAGCCACGGCATGGCCTGCATGGATGCGTGCGTCGGCGATCCGGTGCTCCGGATCGCGGCGCTCCTCCACGACGTCGGCAAGCCGCGCTCGCGCGCGTTCAGCGACAAGACGAAGGACTGGACCTTCTACGATCACGATCGCATCGGCGCCGAGATCGCCGACCCGATCTGCACGCGCCTCCGCTTCTCGACCGACGAGCGACAGCGCATCGTCGCGCTCGTGCGTCACCACCTCTTCCACTACGACCAGTGGACCGACGCGCACGTGCGCCGGTGGATCCGCCGAGTCGGTCAGGACCGCCTCGAGGACCTCTACGCGCTGAGCGAGGCGGACATCCGCGGCAAGGCGCCGTCGATCGACCCCACGCTTCTGGTGCCCCTCACGGCGCTGAGGGCGCACGTCGAGCGGATCCTCGCCGAGGGCGCTGCGCTCTCGACGCGCGATCTCGCGATCGATGGCCACGGCTTGATGAAGGAGCTCGCGCTGAAGCCCGGACGCATCATCGGGGAGATCCTCGAGAGCCTCCTGGAAGATGTCATCGCCGATCCCTCCGTCAACGAGCGGGCCACGCTGCTCGAGAAGGCCCGCGCGTTCGTCGCAGCGCGGACGGGAGGCGCCTGAGGGGCCACGATTTCTGCCGGCGGTCGTGATAGCTTCACCGCGGAATGCGCCGCGCGGCTTGCTCCGGGTCGACGTCTGCTCCGCGGACCTCCGTGGGTGACGCATCGCGCGGCGGGCTCGCTAAGACGTCGAGGCTGCGTCGCTTGCGCGGCGTCGCCGCCGTTGCGAGGTGCGGGGTGCGGTTCGGGCTTGGTGTCGGGCTCGCCCTGCTCCTCGCGGCGGCCCCAGCCGCGGCACAGTCACCGCCGCCCGCACCCGAGAAGCTGAACGTCGGCGATTGGCAGCTCTCGCCGCTGCTCGAGGTGCGCGTGCGCGGCGAGTACCGTCGCGATGCACCGGACCTCGGCGGCCTCGACTTCTTCGGTCGTCAGACCTCGCGGGTGCGCGATCAGTGGGTCGTCCTCGAGCGCTCGCGTCTCGGCCTCGGAGCGGAGCGCGGCGCCGTGCGCGCACAGATCACGCTGCAGGATGCGCGCGCGCTCGGCTCGCCGGCGCCGACGGCGAGGTTCGCGGGCGCACGCGGGCTCGGGCGCTTCGAGCCCTACGAGGCGTTCGCGGAGATGCGCTCGAGCGGCGCTCGTCCTCACTACTTGCGCCTCGGTCGCCAGGCTGTCGTGTGGGGCGAGGGCCGCCTCGTCGGCAGCGCGGACTTCTCTCCCGCGGGGCGCTCGCTCGACGCTGCGCGAGGCCATCTCGCCCTCGGCGACTTCGACTTCGAAGCGCTCGCTGCGATCCTCGAGGTGCCCGGAACGCTCGGCTCCGCCTTCTCCGATACCGCCGGTGCTTCGACGTCCGGTGTTCAGCTCTACGGGCTCACCGCGAAGTGGACGATCGATCCGCTCCTGAAGATCGAGGCGTTCGGTCTCGCGCGCGTGTCGCGCAGCAATGGCGCCGAGCTCGACGGGTCGCGCTTTGCGGCGAGCCGGCTCGCGGGCGAGCGCTTCACCACCGCGCTCCGCGTCTCCGGCGACGCGAAGGGATGGAACTACGGCGCCGAGGGCGCCTACCAGTTCGGGGCTGCCTCCTCGATCGCGATCGGTGGGACGGAGATCTCCGCCTGGGCGGCGGCGGCGCACGTCGCGAAGACGGTCGACCAGCTCGTCCTCACCCCGACGTTCCGCGTCGCGGGCTCGTACGCGTCGGGCGACGATCGGAAGGGCGTCTACAAGCAGTTCGACCCGCTCCTCGCCGATCCCCAGCGCTTCCACGGCCAGATGGATCTCTTCGGCTGGTCGAACATGATGGACATCGCCGGCCGTGCGGAGGTCGTGCCCTGGACCGACACGTCCATCGCGCTCGAGTACCGCTGGGCGCGTCTCGCCCAAGGACGCGGCGAGTGGATCGGGAGCTACCTCACCGCCGTGGGCAGCGCGGCGCGGCCGCCTCTCGTCTCCACCACGCCCGCGCCGACGCGTCCGACGGGCAACGAGACGGATCTCGGGCACGAGCTCGATATCGTCCTCAGGTACCGGCCCTGGCTCCCGCTCGAGCTGCGCGCCGGCTGGTCGGGGCTTCTCCTCGGCGACGGCGCGAAGGCGACGATGGTCGCGCATGCGCGCGGCTCGACGCTGCCGAACACGGCGATCTCGCCGGCGAACATCGCGCAGTACGCGTACCTGCAGGCGACGCTGACCGTGCCGTGAGCGGTCGCGCGGCGATCCGCGCGCAGGGACGCCTTCGACGCGCGTGACGGGGCGCTCACGACGGCGTGAGCGACGAACGGCGTCCGGATCGATCGTGGTCGAGTCGCGCGCGGTTCAGCCGCCCCAGCGGCGGAGTCGGCCGACGTCCGCGTGCACGAACCAATCGGTGGAGAGCGTGTACACGCCGACGCCTCCCTCCCAGCCGAGCTCGCGGATCTCCTTCTCGAGGAGGCGTGGGTCGATCCCGCGGGTCCCCGGCTCGGCCACGACCCGGAAGTCGACGGCATGCCCGAGCGAGTGCTGGCTGTGGGACGCGACGTTGCGGCCCTTCTTCCGCAGCATCTCGTTCAGCTTCGGGCTCCGATAGCCGCTCACGAGCTCGAAGCGCGCTCCGGGATGGCGGCGCGCGATCGAGCGGAGGAGCTCGAGCAGCCTCGGATCGAGCTCGCGGCTGTCGCCGGTGACGCGATCGCCGAGGAGGCGCGCGAACCGCGCGGCCGTCGGAGAGCGATCGTCGAGCGGGACGCGCTCGTTCGTGTGCGTCTGCACGAGCGTGCCGAGGAGGGCAGGCGGCTCCTCGGGTGCCGCCGATGACGGAACGGCGTCGACCTCCGCGGCCCGCGCAGCGCTCGTCGCGTGAGGTCCCTTCTTCGATGCGAGCCCACTCGAGCGCGCGACGGTCGCGTCCACCGCGGACGGGGACGCGACGAGGGCCGCTCCCAGCGCGGCGGCCAAGCCTGCGACGAAACGGTGCATCGAGGATGATGCTAGCTGGTAACTGGACCGACCTCCCAATCGGAGAGCGCTCGAGGAACGCGAGCGTGGCTAGCCGACGAGGCGCCCGCGAGAGCTCGACGAACGAGGGCCGAAAGGCCGCCGTTTGCGGGCGAAGTCCTTGACGCGAGCACCCCGGACAGCCGACGCTCATCAGCTGATGTCGGAAGGGCGCGCAGACGCGGATCTCCTCAGGCTGGTCGCCGAGGGGAACGTCCGCGCCGTGGGCGAGCTCTACGATCGCTACGCGTCGACGCTGTTCCCGATCGCCCTGCGCATCGTCCGCGAGCGCTCCGAGGCGGAGGATGTCCTCCACGACGCGTTCGTCGTCGTGAGCGAGCGCGCGACCCAGTACGCCGTCGACCGAGGGTCGGTCGTGGCATGGCTCGTCACGCTGGTGCGCAACCTCAGCATCGACCGCGCACGCCGGCGGGAGCGGCGCGGGGCGCTCACGCGCGAGCTCCTTTCGCACGAGCCACCCGCCTCGGTACGCGATCCGGAGCGATTGACCTCCGAGGCGAGTGAGCGCGCGAAGATCCGACGAGCCCTCGCGAGCTTGCCCGAGGCAGGGCGGCAGACACTCGAGGTCGCCTTCTTCGAGGGGCTCAGTTATCCCGAGATCGCCGCGCGGGAGAACGTGCCGGTCGGGACGATCAAGTCGCGCGCGGCGCGCGCGCTTGCGGCGCTTCGCGAGGCGCTCATGACGGAAGGCGTCGTGCTGGAGACGGCGGCCTTCGGATCAGGACAAGGACCAGGGAAGCACCGATGAGCATCGAGCTCGACGAAGGGACTCTCGGAAAGCGCGCCGTCAGCGGGCCCGACCTCTATTACGCGTCGGCGATGCCGTCTGGTGGGGTGAAGGCCGTCCTCGGGATCATCCACGGCTACGCCGATCACGGCGCCCGCTATCGCCACGTGATGGGAGCGCTCGCCGAGCACGGCATCGGCTCGATCGCGATCGACATGCGCGGCCACGGGCGCGCGCTCGGTCCACGCGGGTTCTGCAACCGCTTCGACGAATTCCTCGACGACGCCCGCGAGCTCCGTCGTCTCGTCGACGAGCGCGCGCGCGGGCGCGGCGACACCCCGGCGCCGACGTTCCTGTTCGGTCACAGCTTCGGCGGCCTCGTCGCGACGTCGAGCATCCTCGAGAACCCGGGCAGCTTCAAAGGGCTCGTCCTCTCGGCCCCGTTCTTCGGGCTCGCGCTCGAGGTGCCGCAGGTGAAGGTGGTCGCAGGCAAGCTCGCCTCGCGGCTCTTTCCGCGCCTCGGGCTGCCGAGTGGCCTCATGGGAAAGGACATGACGCACGATCCGGCGAAGGCGCGTGCGTACGACGCCGATCCGCTCGTGTTCCCGAAGGCGACCGCACGGTGGTTCACCGAGACCGTCGGTGCGCAGGAGCGCGCGCTCGCGAACGCGTCACGCCTGACGCTGCCGCTCTACGTGGCGTTCGGGACCGCCGACAAGGTCGCGAGCATCTCGGCCGCCAAGCGCATCTTCGCCGCCGCCGGCAGCGCCGACAAGACGTGGGACGCGCGCGAAGGGCTCTATCACGAGGTGCTCAACGAGCCGTCGTGGAAGGACCTCGCCGAGACGATCGCGCGCTGGATCCTCGCGCACGCCTAGCTGGCTCGCACCGAAAGCGCGCGTCGTGAGCGGGAGCTCCCGCCGAGGTCGCTCTTGTTGTTCTCCCACCGAGCAGCAGACAGCCTCGAAAACGGCGAAGGCCGGCGCCACGAATCTCGTGGCACCGGCCTCCTTCGTTCGAGTTGACGGGTGTTACTTGCAGATGCCCGTGAAGCGGTTCGCAAGCTTGAAGGGGTGGCACGTCGTACCGTTCGGGCACTCGGCATCGCTCGTGCAAAGCGTCAGCTCGCCCGAGTTGCAGCCGTTCGCGCGGCATCGGCTTCCACCGACGAAGTACCCCTGATCGCCGTTGAAGAAGGTACCGCAGCCAGGGAAGTCCTTATCGGGCTGCGCCGTCGGCGCTTGTCCGCCGGTGCCCGTGATCACGCAGCAGGCCTCGCCGGAGTTCGGGCAGTGCTTCGACTCCGTGCAATGCCATTCGCGACCGCCCGCATCCGGCGGGAAGTTGCACGAGCCGGCCTGGTAGCCTTCCCCGGAGGCCGTCGCGACCGCGCACCTTGCCTTGACGAACTGACCGGTCGCCGGGTCCTTCGAATCCGCACAGCAGACCTTGTCGTCGGCGGGGTCACACACGCCGGCGTCGTTGGAGCCCTCTCCACCGAAGCAGAAGACGCCCTTGTTCGAGCGGAGCTTCGGAGCGGCGGAGCAGTCGGCGCCGGCGTCGCTGCCGCCGGGGTTGTCGTCGTCGTCGTCGTCGGCCTTGTCGCCGCTGTCCTTCTTCGTGTCCCGGCCGGAGTCGGGGTTGCCCTGTCCGGGGAGCGGCGTCGTCCCGTTATCGGTGCTGCACGCCGCGAGGAACCCCACGGTGGCGAGAAGGGAGCCGCCAAGGAGCATGGCAAGACGACGGGTACGCTGCTGCATCGCGAGTTCCTCCAAGAAAGCGCGCCGAGCCTGAGGCGGCTTGTGACGAAACGTGGCCTCGAACGACCAGGCGCCCGAGGAGGATTGCTCTAGCACGACTTTGAGCCGGAGTCCGCCAGCCGCCTCGCCGAGCAGGAGAAAGTCACCGTGTTGTCGCTAACTTGGCTCGTTGTGGCGGGGCGACGCTGCCCTTGTGTTCCGCGTCGGCGAGCTCGGCCGTGATGCAGCGCAGGCGCGGGACGGCGCTCGACCACGCGTCGTGGCGGGGGCGACTCTGGCGACCTGCACGCGCATCCGCGAGCTCGGCCGTGATGCTGCGCGGGCGCGGGCGCGGGACGGCGCTCGACCGCGCGCCGTGACGGGGCGCTGCGAGGGCGTGCGGGACTTGCGTTCCGTGGCGACGGGCTCGCCGCCGGAGCGCGCTCAGTATTCGTTCTGTGCGCGAACGATGACCTTGCCCGCGCCCGCGCGGAGCTTCGCGCAGCAGGCGAGCCGGTACTTCGGCGGCTTCGAGCACACGGCGTCGAGCACGTCGAGCTCCTCCTCTTCGGGCGGGAGGAGCGCGTCCGCACCTTCGATCACCTCGATGTGGCAGGTCGCGCAGCTCGCGCTCCGGCACGAGAAGGGGATCGGCGCGGCGTGGTCATCGCAGAGGTCCGCGAGGGCGCCACCTTCGGGCGCGTTCACCGTCTTCTTCTGGGAGCCGTCGCTCGACTCGAAGGTGATCTCCGGCATGAGGCGTCACCTCTTAGTCTGGGTGACGCATTCCGCGCAAGTCAGCGTTCCGTCAGGCGGTGCCTGGATTTCAACGAGGGTCGAAGGCCCACCTCTGCGGGGGGGGGCGCGATCGCCGAGCTCTTCGGCTGGTGCGCGTCAGGCGCGCCGGAGCATGAGCGCATGTTCGAAGCGTGGGCGACCTTCGAACGCGCGCTGGGTCGGCCCGTGGAAGTGCGGACGCGCTTGGGATGCCCGCGCGATCGGCACGAGCTCGCGGCCGTGCTCGGCGACGCGCGCGACGACTTCGTCGGCACGGATGGGCTCGGCCCGCTCGCCGCCCGGGCCTCGACTTGCGGCGGAGTCCGCGATCAGGAGCACGAGCGGTGCGTCCTTCTTCATCACGCGCGCCAGCGAATGGAAGAGCTTGGCGAGCTCGTGCTCCCACGACGCGACCGCGTCGCGTGGAGACAGGCGTTCGTAGCGGCGGCGAGCCCCGATCTCCCCACGTGCGAGCTTGCGTGGATCGAGATCGAGCCAGCGCATGCGGAGCTCGTGGTGCTGGAGGTAGTCGTACGTCGCGACGTACGGCGGAGAGGTGATGACCGCGTCGACGGACGCGTCCTCCACACGCTTCAGCACGTTCGCGTCGTCCTCCCAGACGCGCGCTCGCGGCGGAGGCGCGCCCTCCGCAGCAGCGTTGCGGAGGAGCATCGCGAAGTCGTCGAAGCGGCGCGCGAGCTCTTCGGCCTTCCGCACGAAGAGGCGCGATGGATAGCCCGCGGCGATGCGCTTCTCGGTCTCTTCTTCCGAGGTGTCGCCGCGGCGCGGGCTCAGCTTCACGAGGATCGACGACAGGACGAGCGAGAGATCCGGCCGAGTCTCGGGCGGAGCCTCGGCGATGCCCGCGCGAAGGCCGTCGAGCTCGAGGAGCACGTGGGGAGGGAAGAGCGAGACGTCTTCCTGCGGAAGGCGACGCGATGCGCCCGTCTTCGCCTTCCGGCGAGCATCGGCATGTTCGGCCACGCCGCGTGCTGCCTCGACGAGCGCCTTCGTCTTCTCCGGCGTGCGCGGATACGTCTTCGCGCGCGCGAGCATCACCGCGATCGGGTTGAGGTCCGATCCGATCGTCGCGCGGCCGGCGAGCATCGCCTCCACGGGGACCGTCCCCGATCCGCAAAACGGATCGAGCACCGTGCCGCCCTCCGGCACGAGGTCCTCGATGAGCCGACGCACCGTCACCGGATGCGCGCGGGCGGGGTACGCGTGGAAGCCATGGACGTGCGCACGGTCCTCGGCGGCTTCGTCCATGTTGGGCGCGACGTCGATCGCGCGTGCGAGCAGCTGCGCCGTCGCACGGTCGCCGCTCGTCTCGATCTCTCCACCGACGTTGGTCAGTGACCGGCGACGCGGCGGCGGCTCGGAGCTCGGGATGACGCCGAGCGCCGGCTCGGTGCTCGGCGTCTCGACATCGTGTGCCGCGCCGGCGTGCTCGCGTGCAGGACGCGCGCGCTCGTGAGCCCAGGCGGGCTTCGACCCAGTCCGGTCCGGCGCTCGCCGGCGATCCGGGCTGCGCGAGTCGGTCCGAGGATCGCCCCGGCGCTCGTCGCCGTACCTGCCACCACGGGGGCTCTGGGGAGCACGAGCGTTCGCTTCGCGGGAGGCACCACGGGCGCTCGATTTCTCGGGCGGGCCACGGCGGCTGTTCCTATCGCTCTGGCCCTGCTTCTTCGGGTGGCCCTGCCGGCTGGGTCGATCTTCGCTCATCGGACGCGGCCCTCACGGTCGGCCGGCGTTGCATCACCGGCGAGCTCGTCCTCGGCCGGCATCTCCTCACCGACGCGGATGTGCGTGTCGGTCCCCACCGTGTAGCGCACCTCGGCGTCGTCGCCGACCTGGATTCGCGTTCGGTCGTTGACGGCGAGCGCAGTGAGGAGCTTCTCGGCGTGTTCGGGCGGGATGCCCAGCGTCTTCGCGAGCGCCGGCGCCGTCGTCCCGTCCTTCGCCCGCCCGGCGACGTTCTCGGCGGCGGCCTGCCATGCACGCTCGCCGGCATGCTTCGCATTCTCGCGCGCGGCCGTCGCCCGTGTGCGTGAGCGGAGCGCGAGCACGAGGGGTACGACCGCGAGCGCGAAGACGATGGCCTTGCCGGCGATCGATGCCGGGAGGAGGGCAAGCCCGATGAGCGTGGCAACGGTTGCGACGACGCCCTGGATGACCGTCGCCACAGAGGCTGCTTGCGCGTTCGCGAGCGCCTTCTTCTGCTCGCGGAGGGCGCTCAGCGCGGCTTCACCGCCGAGGTTCCCGGGGATCCGAGGTCCGCCGCACACCGCGCAGACGGACGCGAGCCCAACGCCGTCGATCCGCGCCAGGGCGTTGCAGTGAGGGCAGCGGCTCGACTCGCCCGAGGTGTACCCGCAGCGGGAGCACTGGCCGGCGCCACCGCTCTTTCCGCCCTCTCCGCTCCCCGCGACGGCAACGAACGCGTCCGCGCCGCACGCGGGGCAGGTGGAGGTGGGCACGCCGTCCCAATCAGGGCTTGATGACCTGCGTGCCGGGGGGCGGAACGAGCTTGAAGGTCGCGTCGCTCACCTGCACGTTCACCTTCGGGTCGACGAAGTCGAAGCGGTTGCGGTTGCCCTGCGCGTCGACGATGAGCGCGCGGCGAACGTGGAACGTAGAGGTGTCGACGTAGAAGAGGACCTTCGTGTAGGCCGCGTTCTCCTTCTTCGGCGTGCCCACGAGGACGTTGCCGCCCGGGAAGTTCATCGTCGCGCCGGGGTACATCACGAACGTGAACGAGTCGCTCAGCTTGCCCGTGCCCGTGAGAAACGAGAGGGCCGCGGGGTACTGCGACTTGTCGATGTTCTGCTCGAACATCTGCTTGTTCGCGGCCTCGTAGACCTTGAGCACCGAGCCGTCCGACACGACGCGGTTGCCCGCCGGGGTTTCGTAGTCCCAGGCCATCTTGCCGGGCTTCGCGAAGGTCACCTTGCCCTTCGACTCCTTCCGGACGTTGTGCGACTTGACGAAGAACTCCTGCGTGAAGCCGCTGAGGAAGGACGTGGTCGAGTCGTAGAAGGCCTGCACCTTGGCGACCGTCTGCGCGGTGGCCTCGGCGGACGCCGGTTGAGCGGAGGCTGCGGGCGCCGGCGCCGACTGTGCGCTCGCGTCCGAGACGAGGAGCGGAGCAGCGGCGATCAGGAGCGCAGCGACGGCAAACGGTGCGAGGCGAGGCATGAGACGGATTCTCCGATGGAACGTGGGGTCGGTGGTCTGCTTACTGCCGAGCCCGGGGTCTATCTATTGGACGGGGGACCCGCGCGCAATATTGAGCGTAAGTACGCATCAAATCAGCGCTAACCCAGCACCGACGTTGAATAACGGGCAAGCACGGAACTTCCTTCCGCATCCGGTTGCCCGACGGATGCCCCACGGATGCGCCCGAGCGGAATAGGACCGGGCCGCCGCGGTGGAGCTCCAAGGAGCCGACCCGGCGGTCGGGACCGTCGGCCGTCAGCGTAGGGCGGCGGGTCGTTTGGGCGCGGGCGCGGGCAGGCGTGAGCCCTGGAGGTGGGTCACTGCGATCGCGAGGGCGTCGGCGGCGTCGCTCCGAGGGATCTCGGTGAGCCCGAGCACGACGCGGATCATCTGCGCTACCTGAGCCTTGTCGGCCCGGCCGGCGCCCGCGACGGTCCGCTTCACCCGCGTCGGCGCATACTCGAACGACGGGAGCCCGGCCCGGGCGCAGACGAGGAGCGCGACCCCGCGTGCGTGACCGAGCTTCGCGGCGGCCTGGGCGTCCTTCGCGAAGAAGAGCGACTCGATGCTCGCTTGGTCCGGCCTGTACTCGCGGACGACCTCGACGAGCCGGGACTCGATCGCGACGAGGCGATCGCCGAGCTCGCCTTCGCGCTCGACGTCGAGCACTCCGTGAGCGATGTGCGAGAGTCGCGTTCCCACGCGACGCACGACTCCCCAGCCGAAGTGGCGTGTCCCGGGATCGAGTCCGAGGACGACCGTCACGAGAGGCGCTGGAGCTCCTCGTCGGAGACGTCGAAGTCGGCGTACACGTTCGCGACGTCGTCGTGGTCGTCGAGGACTTCGGCGAGATTCAGGAGCACCTCGGCGTCGCGACCGGTGACGGCCTTCTTCGTCTTCGGAACGAACGCGAGTTGCGAGGCCTTCGTCGCGACGTTCGCCTTCTCGAGCGCGTCGAGCACGGTGTTGAGCGCGTCCGGCGGCGTCGTCACGGTCCAGACCTCTCCGTCGTCCGCGTAGTCCTCGGCGCCGGCACCCACCGCGACGTCCATGAGCTGGTCTTCGTTCGTGGCGGCCTTCTCGAGCGTGATGAGGCCCTTCCGATCGAACGCCCACGCGGCCACACCCGCGCCACCGAGGTTTCCGTTGTTCTTCTCGAAGATCTTCCGGATCTCCGCGACGGTGCGGTTGCGATTGTCCGTCTGCCCCTCGACCAGGAAGAGGGTGCCCGACGGGCCGGTGCCCTCGTAGAGCACGTCCTCGTACGCAGCGCCCTCGATCTCGCCCGTGCCGCGCTTCACCGCGTTCTTGATCGTGTCGCCCGGCATCGACTGCGCCTTGGCGTCGGCGATCGCCTTCCGGAGGCGAGGGTTGTTGGCCGGCTCACCGCCGCCCATCCGCGCGGCGACGGTCAGCTCCTTGATGAGCTTGGTGAAGAGCTTGCCGCGCTTGGCGTCGACCGCGCCCTTCTTGTGCTTGATCGTCGCCCATTTCGAGTGGCCGCTCATCGTCGCCTCACCGTGAGAGTTCGCCGAAACCGTAATTAAAACCGAGCCCCGCATCAATGCGCTTCCGCCTTCATCGCGTCCACTTTGGTGGCTCGCGCACCCCGCGCCGCGCGGCGGTTCGAAGTGCGAAGCGTAGTTCGCAGGTGATCGGAGGGGCGATGGCTCCGGCGCGAGCCGCCTCACGGTCCTGCCTCGTGGCGCTTGGGAGGCGAAATCCACGACCTGGCGCAGAACTTTGCCGCGCCCAGTGCCCGGGACAGAGCGGACGCGTGGATGCCCGAGTCGTCGGCGGGCCGTGACGCTGCGCTGATGGCAGCGTTGCTTGCTTGCGCCGTCGCCCCTTCGAGATCACCGGCAGCGGTGACCCAAAAAGCGAGACGCCGATCGCGAGCGCGTCCGTCGCGGCCGACGTGATCGAGGGGCCGATCCTCGAGCCAACGCCAGAGTCGTTGCCGTCGCGCGTCGTGCTCGTCACGATCGACGGCGTGCGCTGGCGAAGACGTCTTCGCCGGGGCGACCGACGAGAGGGCGCCGGACTCCGAGCCGATCCTGCCGAGCCTGCACCGGTTGGTGGGCGAGCGCGTGCGGCGCTCGGAGGACCGGGTGCGCTCACGATGTACGTGAGAGCGGTCCGAGCGTCGTCTCGTTGCCGGGCGACCTGGAGACTCTCACCGGCAAAGCCACCGGGTGTGCGCACAAGGCCTGTCCTACCGTCGATAGCATGACGGTGGCCGACGAGGTCCGCGCGGCCGTCGATCGAGATGCCGACGTGGCGGTGTCGCGTCGTGGGGCAAGTCCACCCGCGCGGTTGCGCGTGCTCGGAAGGGCGATCGTCCTCTCCGCAGGCGCGCGCGCGACGTTGGCCGACGCAACGAAGGAGGACACGGAGCTGCGCTCGTCGCTCGAAGAGGGCGCGAGGTTCGCCGGCTATCCCGGGTGGGGCGACTACCGGCCAGATATGCGTACTGCACGGATTGCGTTGCGGTGCCTGGAGACGAGAGCGCCTCGAATGCTCGTCGCAGGGCTCGGAGATGCGGACGAGCACGCTCACCGCGGCGACATCGCCGGCTACCGGCGCGCGATCCGTCACTCCGACGACTTTCTCGCCGAGCTCGACCGCACGCATGGGCGCTGCGCGGCGGGAGATGGCAGTGCTCGTCATCACCGACTACGGACGCTCGCATTCGATGCACGCACATGGGCCAGGCTTTCCCGAGTCGCCGCGCGTGTTCTTTGCGGCGTTCGGTGCGGGGATCGCACGTCGCGGTGTCACGTGCGCGCCCTCGCCGTTCCCTCTCGCCCACCTCGCTGGAGCGGTGCGGGCGTTGTTCGCGCTCGCAATTGATGTCGAGCCGGGCCCGGTTGCGGGCGAGATCATCGACCGCCGAGCGCGGCTCACACGAACTGATCTGGGCGCTGGCAGCCACGGCGATCCGGGGCAGTCTCGAGCGCGCGGCCGGTCGCTCGCCCGGAGGACGCGCGGCCTTTGCCGTCCTGGGCGGATGACGCCAGCCGCGTGAGGCTGCTGCTCGGAGGAGGCGTCGAGCTTCGCCGCTGGCTGGACGCCATGGGGTTGGCGAGGCTTGGCTCGCGAGGAGCTCTGCCTTGCAGTTGCCGGTGAAGCCGAGTGCGTTGCGCACTGCGCGTCGGCTGCCAGTCCGCGCTAGCATTCGCGCCCGTGGCTGACGGCCTCCTGATCGACCAGCGCTTTCGGCTCGGGCGTGTCGTCCGCGAGTCCGGCGTTGCCATCGTGTACGAGGCAAAACACCGGAACGGGGCCGAGGCCTGGATCAAGGTTCCTCGCGGTCGGGAGCACGCAGCGGCCCTCCTCCACGAGGCACGGGTCGCCAACGCGCTCGGCACGCGGGCGGTGAACGTCCGCGACGACGGGCAGACGGATGACGGCCTCCCGTATCTGGTCCTCGAGCCCGTTACCGGCCAGCGACTCGACCGCTGGCGTGCCTCGTCGGGTGGGCGTGCGCCGGCCAACGAGGCGATGGGGCTCGGCGACGAGCTCTGTCAGGCGATCGGAACGATGCATGGCGCGGGGTTCTCGGTCGGCCTCCTTCGTACGGACGCGATCCTCGTGTTGCCGAAGGGAGGCATGTGCCTTCTCGAGCTCGAGCACGCGAGGGCAGCAACGGCGGGTACCGTGAAGGAGGACGTCGCGCGCGTCGGGCGTGTTCTCTACGAGTTGTTGTCCGGCATGCCGTGCCTGGCGCACTCTCCGCCTCTGCACGTTGCGGCGCCGGAGTTGCCCCGCGCGATGACATCGACGGTCGACGATGCCGCGCGCGGCCGTTTCGAGACGATCGAGGAGCTTCGCGCGTCGCTGCGCAGCTCGATGCCGGAGGAGCTGGGGCCGCCGCGCCGCCCGATGCCGAGCATGACGCAGGAGGCGGTCGGGAGCGGCTCGGTCTCGGACCTTGACGCGTTCGTGCTGCCGCGCGCGTCGAAGCCGCTCTTCGATCCGCGTGATCTCGTGGACAGCTCGCGCGATGTTGCGAGCATCAGCACAGACAGCGCGCCGCGTCGCGCAACCTCGATGGACCGCGCCGCAGCACGGGGCGCGGCATCCAAGTGGAGCGAGCAGCTAGCGCGACCGCCCAAGCGTCGAGGGGGCGGTCGCGTCGTTGCCAGTGTGGCCGCGAGCACGATCTTTGCGGCGGCGATTGCCATCGCCATCGTGGTGTTCGTCCTGAACAAGGATCGGGACAAGCTGCGCGAGCCCGCGACGCCGGTGGCGACGTTCGCCGTGGCGAACGAACCTGCGGATCCGCCCAGCGAGGTGGAGTCGCCGTCCGCGAACGCGATGGTGTCAACCGGCAGTCTCGACGAGGTCATCGAGGTCGACGCGGTCGATGCGGTCGATGCGGGGCCGTCCGACGATGCGGCGGTTGACGTTGCCGAGGGGAACACCGTCGCCGGTAGCGGCGAGACGACGTTCCGTTTCGAGGGCGATCTTTCACCGCGCCTCGTCATCGTCGACGGGATCGTCGTCGGCGTGACGACGAAGGAGCTCCGCACTCGCTGCGGCCGACACTCCGTGAAGATCGGCGGAAAAGGGGTCGCTCGCTCCCTCGACCTCCCATGCGACGGCGAACAGGGAATCCTCATCGAGCGGAACGGCTCCTGGCAAGCCCAGTAAAGGCGGCCATCCCCCCTCTCCGACGTTGCCGTGTGCTCCTCTCGGCAGCTGCCCCAACCGCTCCGGCTGGACCCACTCCGACGTTGCGGCTGGACCCACTCCGACGTTGCAATGCGCAGCGCTAGCTGACCTGTCAGTGATGCCTTGTCATCCACCCCTCTGGCATGGGCCAGGCCCGCGGTGACCCGGGCCAGCTGCTGACGCTCAGAATGCGCGAGAGGATTGAGCCGTCGGCTGGCATGGCCGGTGCTCGTGGCGGCTCGTGGCTCGACGAACGTTCGCGAATCTCTGGAGGCGGCGATGACGGCTCCGCGGCGGATCCTGCCTGGCAAGGTTGCGATGCTCACTCGGCGGAGCACGCAGCGCCAATACCTCCTGCGTCCCGATGAACTCACGAACGAGATCTTCGAGTACTGCCTCGCGGAAGCAGCCAAGCGATTCGATATAGGGCTCATCGCGTGGCTGGCGATGTCGAATCACTACCATGCGGTCGTCTACGACGCGAAAGGCCAGCTCCCCGCGTTTCTCGAGCACTTTCACAAGATGCTGGCGAAGGTTCTCAACGTCCGTTGGAATCGCTGGGAGAACCTCTGGTCCACGGAGGAGACATGCATCACCTACTTGCCAACGTACGATGACGTGCTGCGGAAGGTCGTCTACACGCTCTCGAATCCCGTCAATGACGACATCGTCGACCGTATCGCCGATTGGCCCGGAGCGAGCTCGCTCGAGCACCTCCGCGGCAAACGGACGACCGTCCGGCGGCCGACCCTGTTTTTCAGTCGTGCCGGCGTGATGCCGGAGACCGTGGAGCTCGAGACGATGCTTCCGCCGATCGTCTCGGGCCGGGAGAGTCGGGAGTCGTGGGCGGCGCGCGTCTTCGAGGAGCTGCAAGCGAAGGAGCGCAGCATGCGAGAGATGCGGCAACGTGACGGACGGCGCGTGCTTGGGCGCAAGGCGGTTCTCGAGGCTTCTCCCTTCGACTCGCCCTCCACCTTCCAGCGACGGCGCGGGCTACGGCCGGTGCTGGCGGCACGTGATCCCAAAGTGCGCGCCGTCGAGCTTCGCCGTCTCCACGATTTCTGGGTCGCGCACGAGTCCGCGCGTCTCCGGTTCATCCGAGGTGAGCGGGATGTCGAGTTCCCAGCCGGCACCTATCGAATGCGCCTGTGGGGCGCTCGCTGCGAGGCGGTACCAATAGCTGCCTGATTGTCGGCGCCACGCCGCCGATGCATCGATCCGTCTTCGGTCCGCTGGGCGCGTATGCGAGGACTTCGTGCGCGGTGTATGCCGCGCACGAAGTCACGGTGTCGGAGGCTTCACCCGCGTACTTGCGCGAAACGCATCGTCGGTGTGATGCGCCGACGTCACGAATGCATCGTACCTATCGCGCGGGACCGTGCCGGTCGTGACGTCGAGCGTGAAGTCTTCTTCGATCGATGCTCCCGCGACGGAGATCTTCCTCGAAGCGCTAAGCAGTGGCCCCTTACTCTCGAATGGACCTGGAAGGCGCGCGATCTGCGCCTTCGCCGGCAACTCGACACGACGGCGCACGTGGTACTGGGTTGCGTGGTTGATCGCGAGTGCGCTCTCTCTCGCCGCCTGTGAGGCGTACGTAGAGCTCAGAGTGGTCACGAACGGTCGCGGGAAGACGTAGTGCACGGGATCCATCCCGGGCAGGATCCAGACCCGTGATTCCGGCTTCGTCCCTTCGACCTGGGCGTATGCAGGAGCCGTGAGGTCGGCGCGCATCGCGACCTGCCAGCTCCCCTCGCTCGACGAGAGCTCCACCTTCTCGACGGTTGCGAAGGGAACCCAGCCGAGCGCGATTCCGCGGAGTGCTCGTTGCCGCTCGAGCCCGACGAGCCGCACGAGTGCCTCGGCGAGATCCTGGGCGGCGTGTCCGCGTAGGAGCACGGTGATTGTGCCCTTCGCGTCACCCTTATCGTCGACGACGAGGCGGATATCGATCTCGTCACGCTCCGCGTCGCCGAACGCCGCCGGAAGCGGGGCGATCCGACCGTCCGGGTAGAGCGCATTGCGGCCGCGCAACTCTGGCGAGATACGACCTGCGGGAAGGGGAGGGCCAGGAACATCCGCGTCGATCCACACGTCGTTCACGACGCCCGGCTTCGCGGGATCGGGTACCCGCGCAATCGCGAGAGGGTGCATGAAGCGCCCGAAATGCGGAGGGAACGAGGCGCTGTCCGAGAACGGATCGTTCTCAGCAACCGCAACGTCGGTCCGGATTCCGAGCTCGCGGAGTGCCTGGACAATCAGCCATGTACGGCTGCCTTCGTGAGTTGCGAGGATCCCGCGGGCCGTCATGCCATGCCCGCCTGCACGCCCGACGTCGAGGTCGGAGAGCACGATCCCCGAAGCCTCCTTCACGGCCTGGCCCGAGGCTGCGACGACCTTGTCGACGAGCTCCCGGGAGATCGGGCGTCCGCCTGAAGCCTCGCGCGCCCAGTTCGTCACCTCGGGACTCGCGGCCTCGAGAGATGCGAGCGTCTCACGAAGCCCGCGCGCTACATCCCCCCATTTTGCCGTCGAAAAGCTTATTCCGACGTTGCGATCCATCTTTGCGACGCCGGGTTCTAGGCGGCGGACGGGGCGGTCTTTGACGCGCCAGGTCAGGATGCGCTTTGCGTTGGTGGTGGTGGTGGCAACCTCGGAGCGCTCGTCGGCCTTGCCGAGGATGGGGTGGCTCCAGAGGGATGCCTCGAGAGCTGCGGGGATCGCGAGCTCGATGGTCGCCTCGCGGACCGCGGTGCGCTCGGGCATCAGGTCGGGGGAATCGATACCGATGCTGCCCGTTTCGTTCGGAAGGCCCCATCCTTCGTAGATCGCCTCGACCGCGTCGCCGGCCTCGAGCTGGGAAAGGTCGGCGTGGGACTGGGCGGCGTTCGGGGTCCGATCCGGCAGGACGACGCGGCCGTCCTTCTTGAAGATGCGCCGGCGCAGGACGCGGAGCGTGTCCTTGCCGAAGAGCATCGGTGCCGCGGCCTGAGCGTTCGCCTCGACGTCGGTCGTGCCCATCACCCGACGGACGTCGAGCATGGTGAAGTGAACGAGCCCCGAGGGCTCGACGTCGTAGCGCTCGCGATGGGCGAGAATCGCGGTCGCCGCGTTGGCGATCAATGGACCGACGTTGGGATCGTGGACCACTTTCTCGGCCACGCCCTCGAACTGCGCGATCGGATCGTCGCCGGCGTCGCGGAGCAGCGATGGGAGCGCGGACGGAGCGTCACGCGCCGTCGTCGCGAGGCGGAGGAGCTCCGGCACCGCAGCCTTGCCCTTCGCCGCGTACAGCACCGACAGCGGGCGATCGCCCGGGTTCATCGCATCGAGGAGCTTCTGCGCCCGGCCGAGGTCGCCCGTTTCGATCGCGCTCCGAGACGAGAGCGAGAGATACAGCTGCGGCGTGCCGGCCAGGGCCCGGAGACGCTCGAGCTCCTTCTCCGCGCCTTCGCGATCTCCGACGGCTCTGAGCGCATGGTGACAGGCGAGGCTCGTGCGATCGGCAACCTTGTCGCTGCAGTCGAACGCCACGAGGTCTCGCCCCGTTCGCTCGAAGACGATGCGCTCCGTCTCGGAGAGAAGCGAGGTGTTCGCGAGCGACGACGACTTGAGCCGCTCGAACGCGGAACGCGCGCGATCGTAGAGGCGCTCGCGGCCTGCCGTCTGCGCCTCGAACGCGTCGAGAAGCGCTGTCTGAGAGGTCTTCGTCTTCGCGCGGATCGCATCGAGGTCCGCGAGCGCCTCGATGTGCGCCTCCGCTCGACCTCGCCGCGCGCCCGCGAGCACGGCGTGCTCGACCCCCGCTTCCCACGACGCCGGCCAGGCCTCGAGCACCCGGTCGTACGCTGCTCGTGCCCGCTCCTGCGCCTTCACGGCTGGGAGATCGCGCGCATCACGGACGGCGCGGGCGTAGACGAGGAGGAGCTCCGGCGGTGCGTCGGCTCGTGCTACCTGCGGCGAGAGGAGGTTCTCCGCGAGTCGCGTATCGTTCGCGGCGAGCGCCCCGAGCGCGACCGCAACGCGCTCGGGATCCGTGTGCGGATCCGGCGGAGCCACCGTCACCGCACGCTTCATCGTCGCGCTCGCCGTCGATCCCGGTGCCGGTGCGTGCGCCCGGAGCGGCTTGCCCCCCGCATCCCACGCACCGATCTCGACGGACGAGAAGTCCTGATCCATGCCGACGCGAACGACGAGCCGAAGCGTCCCCGCCGATGTCTCCACCCGCGCGTGTCGAGGCACCGATCGCAAGCCGGCGGCGTGCGGCCGCTCGATCGCGATCTGGCCGCCGACCCGCATCACCGCGGCTGCCGAGGAGCGAAGGCCGACGCCGATCCATCCGGCCTTCGGAACGTCGACGTCGACCGCGACCTCACGCACGCCCGGCGTGCTCGTCTCGGCGTAGAGCGGCAAGCGGCAGCCGAATCCGCTCACCTTCATCGGTCTGAGCTTCGGCGTGAACGGACCAGGGCCGGGCACTTCTTTCGGCATCGGCGCGGCGGAGCTGTCGAGGAGCGCCGCTTCACGCACGCCGCTCACGGTCATCCACGCCACCGGACCGATCACCGCTGCTTCACGCGCGCAGCCCGTCGCCGCACGGAGGTCGGCCGCCGCCTTCGCGTCGCCACGTCGTTCCGCGAGCGTCAGTCGAGCGTTCGCGATCAGCGCCGGCACGAAGGGGCCCTCGGCGCTGGAAGCGACCTTTGCCAGGCGCTCGTCGACGGTCCCACCGCTCTTCTTCAGCACGGAAGGATCGACGCGATCCACGAGCGCGCTCGACGTCGTGGCCTCGGCGAACGCCGTGAAATCGTGATGGACCAGCGCGTCGAGTGATGCCGTCGCGATCGCGATGCTCGACGGATTGTCCGGCGACGCTGCCGCGGCCGACAGCGCCTTCATGTAAAGGTCGACGGCCTTCACCGGATCCCCGATGGCATCCTCTCGGAATGCGGCGGCAAGCGGCGTCGAGAGATCAGCGAGCCCCCCCGGCGCTCTGACCTGCGCGTTACCGCCACCACAAGCGGCGAGCGCAGCGGCGAGGAGGAGGAGCGTCGTCGGAGCGAGAGCCTTCTTCATACCGGGCGCCTTCATCACTTCGCCTCCACGAGGCGCACTTCCTTGTGCATCAGCGCATCCACCTGCTGGACCCAAGTCCGCCAGGACGTGTACTTCTCGACGGGGATGAGGTGCTGGTCGAACACCACGCTCCGCTTGATGATCAGCGCCCGCGGATCTCGCGGATCGCGGGCGATCTCGAGGTGCGCCTTGCCGAACTCGCCGCCGTTCGCGTCGCCGCCGGGCGGGAGCTCGCCCCACGTCATCCCCGGAGGCGCGACGGCGCGCACGGTACGGTTCTGATGGCTCGGCGCGAAGTATGACGGGAGGAGGACCGGCAACGTCCGCGTCGGCAGCGGCGCGATCTGTGAGCCATAGGTCGCCGCGGGCGAGAGCGGGAGCACGAGGTCCTTGCCCTCCCGCCGCGCCATCGCGCGCGAGCGAGCCTTGTACTTCACGAGCGCCTGTCCTTTCGGGAGGTCGCCTCTGAAGTCGATCGTCTTGTCGAGATCGATGCTGGAGAACCAGGGCGCCACGAGCACGTCCTCGACGTACTGAGCGCGCGCCTCGGCTTGGGAGAGGTTCGTACGAAGCCAGAACGCCCCGTCGCCCGAGTGACGCTCCTCGCCGGTGAGCTCGCCTGAGCCGTCCGAGGCGATCGAGAGCTGCCAGCTCACATCCGCGCCGTGATCGTCGGGTGAGCTCGGCGGAAGCTGGACGATCTCGGCGGGGCCGTTGTCCATCCGGAGCGCGACCGCACGTGCATCCATCGACGGGATCGGGCCGAGGCGCGACTGCGGGCTCGTCGCGTCGAGGTATTGCCCGCCGTTCGGTCCGGGGAGGAACGCGATCCCGTGATCGAACATCGGCACGGCGGCGTTCTTCGCGAGGAGCACGGAGGGCTGGCCCGTCATGCGCGTCTGCACCATGACCTCCTGCGCCTCGATTCCGATCGACCGAAGGAGCGTGATGAGGAGGATCGCCTTGTCGTCGCAGTCGCCTTCGCGACGCGCGAGTAGTTGCTGCGGTCGGTTCGGAAGCCACCACTCTCCGGAGACGTAGTTCACGTAGCGGATGTCGTCGGCGACGAACTCGAAGAGCGCGCGGAGCTTCTCCTCACGAGTCCGCTTCCCCTTCGTGAGCTCGGCCGCGATCCGGCGCACCTCCTCATCGGGCTCGGTGAATCCGCGGATCGCCTCCGAGTACCACTTGCGGAAGTCGGCCCACGTCTTGAAGGTCGAGCCGACGATGACGGGCGCGATCTCGGATGTGTGCGGGGCGAGCGGCTCTTCGGGCAGGATCAGCGGCTTGTCCCAGATCAACTGGAGGACGTGGACGCCGCGCTCCTTGTCTTCCTTCTCGATGCGCTTGTACGGAGCGAGCTTGTCGTTGAGGACGTCGACGTAGAGCGGATGCCCCGGCATCGTCTCGACGATGACCTCGTTGTAGAGGAGCGGGTGGCTGGCCGGCGAGCCTGCGTAGTCCAGGAAGTAGAACGGCGCGTCGCCTCGGCCACCGACGGCGGTGCTCGTCCACTGTCGGATCGCGACCTCGACGGTGTCGCCGGGCTCGAGCTCCGGCCAGCGGATCCGGGGGCGAGAGCCGTCGTTGTGCTCTTCGACCGGGAACGCGACGCCGCCGTCTTTGCGATGAACGCGCGCCTTGAGGATCTCGGTGAGATCGCCCTCCGGGGGGATCGGCTCGAACAGCTCCTGCTGGTTGCGCGGCGCGATCACGATCTCGCGGGCGTAGTGGATCAGCTGCGAGACGCGATTGTCCGCGTGCATGCGAACGGCCCGGAGCCAGTGGAGCTCCCGGTCGGCGACGTCGGGCGCTCCGGTCGGGACTCCCTTGCGACGAGCGAGGATCGTCTCGCTCTTCGCGAGGTAGCGCTCGTCGTCGCGTGCCTCCGCAGGGCTCGCGGGGCCCTTGCCGGCGGCCGCCTTGGCGCGCATCGCGAGCTCGGCGCGGTACTTCGCGTCTCCCGGGGAGAGCTCGCGCGCGCGTCGGAGCGCGACGAGCACGAGCTCCTTGTCCTTCGGATCCTTCGAGGCCGCGGCGACCTCACGTGCGAGCCCGGCCCACGCCTCCGGACGGTTCGGTGCCCACTTGCAGATCGTGCGATAGAGCTGTGCTGCGAGCTCATGGCCGCCCGCCTCGACGACGTGGCGCACGACGCTCAGCGCTTCGTCCGCGTCGTCCATCCCGCCGGCGAAGGCGTCCTTCGCAGCGGCCTCGACCTCGTTCCGGCTTCGTGAGCCCATGGCATCGACGAGGACCTCGCCGCGAATGCCGCGTCGTGACAGCTCTTCGGTGACCGAGACCCACGTGGTCACGTCGCTCGAGCGGGCCGAGGAGGCGAGCTCGAACATGAGCGCGAGCGGCAGCTTCTCCTTGCCGGCCTTGAACGCGGTCGCCATGTCGCGCATCGCGCGGACACCGAGCGCGTCGACCCGGAGCGCGCGCGCGATCCGGGCGGAGAGGAGGAGCGCTTCACCATCGCTCTTGCCGTCGATCTTCGCGCCTCGCAAGGTCGCGATCGCCCAGTCGGGGGTCTCGGACTCGAGGTGCTGGTCGACGAGGCGTCGGTCGATGAACGCCTTCGTCACCGCGTCGCCGGCCTTCTCGGCCGCGGTTCGGGCGCGGTAGAGCCGAGCGCTGCGGTTGGCGGCAGAGGAGGTGACCCATGCCGCCATCGCGAGGCGATCGGGATCGAGGTCCTTGTTCTGGAGCAGGGCGTCGAGCTGTCCCGGAGCGCGCGGGCTTTTCTCGTCATCGGCGCCGCTCAGCGTGCGGACGGTCGCAGCTGCGAGGAGCGCATCGGCCGAGCCTTTCCCATTGGCGGCCTGGATCAGCGGAGTGACCAGCTTCACCGGCTTCACCGCTCCCCACGCGATGGTCTGCCCGGGCGCGAGTGACAGGTCGGCGCTCGCCTTGACGTCGACCGGCTGGTGCTTGTCGTCGGTGATGCGGAGGCGGACGCGGCCGGAGTCGTCGAGCGCTCCACTGCAGACCTTCGCGGCGACGATGTGCGGACCGGCCGAGGCATCGACTTTCGCGGCGAGGCGATCGAAGCGCATCATCTCGTGGACGTCGTCGCTCTTGTCGACGTCGACTCCGTCGAAGACGAGGCGCGCAGTGCCAGCTGCTGCGAGGCGCACGATGATGGGCGTCTTGGCGTCGAGCGTGATCTTCGACGCGATCCAGGTGCAGCTTTCCTTGCGGGGGTGGACGAAGAGATCGAGGGGGACGCCGCGCGCCTGCGCGAAAGTCTCCGGGATCTGGCGCCAGGCGACCTCGACCGTGCCCCACGAGTAGATCGCTTTCGGATCGACGAACGCCGCGGCGCTCTTCTGTGTCTCGGGGCCGTCGTGAGCGTCGAGACCGCCGCCGGTATCGCGGAAGGGACCGAGGACGGAGACTGCCGTGACGATGCCTGCCTCGGAGCGAGCGCTGCTCGCGCCCGCGACGGTGCCCTCGTTCGGCTCGTATGCCCGCGCTAGCGCGGCGGCCTCGCCACGGACCTCGGAGATCGGGGGGAGGGTCGCGATCAGCTCTCTCGTCGCCTGGAGGGGAGCACCATGGCTGGCGCGATCCGATAGCGATGCGATGACGCTGAGCGCGGCGACCCGATCCGCGTCGCTCGTCGCGGCGCTCGCTCGCTTCTTCTGAGCGTCGATCGTCGCGTCGGGCGTCTCGCCCGTGTAGCGGCTCACCGCGTTTGCAGCTGCCGTCCCACGTCCGGACGGCGCCGTCGTTCTGCCCGACGCTTGCCCTCGGGCGATCGACGCGCCCGGAAGGATGCTCATCGCGACGAGCGACGCGAGGACGAATGCCCCTGCACGGGTCGAGCCCCGAGCCCTGCGAGCCGGCCTCCCGCTTGCGGGGGGGATGGCCGGCCGGGACGACGTAGGGCGGGGAGGGGGCCAGAACATGTGGCGGTACTCTAGGGGCTTTCCGAGCATTTACCGAGATCGAATGGGGCGTCTTGCAAGCTCCGACGTTGCGGCCGAGATGGGCTCTGACCGTTTCGGCCCCACAAGCTCCGACGTTGCGAATGGGGCGCCTTGCAAGCTCCGACGTTGCGGCCGAGATGGGCTCCGACCGTTTCGGCCCCACAAGCTCCGACGTTGCGGTGGAGAGGCATCCGCGCCGGTCCGACGTTGCGCGGTGGTCGAAGTCGAATGCCTCGAAGCTGCTCCGACGTTGCGGTCGAAGTCCCCGACGTTACGGTCGAACTCGCGCGCCGACGTTGCGGGGAGCGAGGGCTTCGAAGCTTCTCCGACGTTGCGGGGACGAGGACTTCGAAGCTGCTCCGACGTTGTTGTCGGAGTCGAAGGGGACTCGAAGCCGGAAGCGCTTCGGAGCGTCTCCGACGTTGCGTTGCGGTCACGTTGCGTTGTGGTCGAAGGCCGCGACGTCACGGTCGAAGTCGAGCTCCGACGCTGCTGGGACGAGCGGGGGGCGAAACGGCTCCGACGTTGAACGCGGCCGAAGTCGAGCGCCGAAAGCAGTTCCGACGTTGCCCGGCGGCCGCACTCGAATGGGCCTCGAAGGCGGAAGTGCTCGAAGCGGTTCCGACGTCGGTCGTCGCGGTCGAAGTCCCCGACGTTGCAGTCGAAGTCCGGCTCCGACGTTGCGGCTCGAAGCTTCTCCGACGTTGCGTTCGAAGGCCGAGGGTTGCGGTGGAAAGCCGCGGCGATGCGGCTCGGGGGGAGGCGCGGCGCGGAGAGAGCCCTTGCGTATCCGCGTTGATGGGCCAAACTGCCTTCCGGTCCGGGGAGCACATTGAACCACAGCGGTTTCAGGCCTACGAGCGGCGAGAGCACGGAGGGGTCTGACGCCCGAGCCTTGCCGCAGTTCCGACTGCCGGGCGAAATCGTCGATCCGAGCGATGCCGCCGAGACCCTCGAGCGACCGGCGGTCCGCCTCCGTCCCGGTCGGTCGACGGCGCAGCGAATGCCGGGCGCTCCTGGTCTCGACGGGGCGCCGCTGCCGATCACGGCGGAGGTCGAAGCTCAGGACGTCCTGATCGAGACGTATGCGGAACCGGCGTGCTCCGCACGTTCCGCGGCTCACGCTCCTCCGCTTGCCCCGTCTGCGCACACGACATTGTGGTCGTGGTCGCGGTCGCGGTCGTCGCTTCCGCCGCCGAACCCGCCTGGACCTCGGCTGTCGCGCTCGTCGTCGTCGTGGAACGCAGTGGGGCGTCCGCCGACCGTCCCCGCTCCGTCGCCGCCGCCGCCGCGCACCTCGAGACCGTCCGTCCCTTCGGTGCGTCCGCCCGCTCCGTGCTCGCGCTCTTCGACCCCTTCTCCGCTGCCCCGCCTCGAGCGCGAGATGGAGGCGTTCGACGTTACGTCGATTGGGGCGCCGGCGCCGCGTCGGCGCGAGATGGATGTGTTCGACATCTCGTCGATCGCTCGAAGCGGGGACCGCGCGCCCGCGCCGGTGGACATCTCCAAGCCTTCGGGCCGCGCACCAGCGCCAGTGGCGCTCGCGGTGCCCGCGGTGTCCGAAAACATGCAGCCGTTTGCAGTGATGCCTTCGTTGCCCGTCACGCAGCCGATGATCGCGCCGGAGCACGCAAAGCATGGTGCGCTTGCACCGACGGCGCACCGTCCCTCGGCTCGCTCGCCGTCTCCGCCGACGGGCTCGCCTCTGTCCACGTTCGAGACGGCGTCGAGCCTCGCTCCTGTCGCGATGCTCAGCTCGCCCGCACGCGCGCCCCGTTACGCCGCCGACCCGACGATGCAGCTCCGCCCGCAGCGACGCTCTCCTGCGCTTGCCGTCGGGCTGGGCCTCGTTGCGGCGCTCTTCGCAGGCGTCGCTGCGGGCGGCATCGCGATCGGGCCTGACGCGCTCGCTCGTGGTCCCGCTGCGCTCTACGAGCGCCTGCGTGGTCACGTCCAAGCCGACGATGCCAACGTCGCCACCACGGCATCGCCGGTGATGCCAGTGTCGTCCCCTGCCGAGCCACCAGTGGCGTCGCATCCGTTCGCGGTCTCTACGGAGACGCCCGCATCCGTGCCGGTCTCGGTCGCTCCGCAGGCGTCGGCGTCGCCGCGGGCACTCCCTCCGCACGCGTCGTCGAGCTCGCAGCCCGTCCCGGTGGTTGCCATCGATGCGCTCCCGAAGTCGAACGTCGAGCCGAACATGACGCTCGTGACGCTCCCACGGTCCGCGAAGGGCCACCGGATCTTCGTCGACGGCCGTGTCGTCGGCAACGGCGCCGGGCCACTGAAGGTCGCGTGCGGCACGCGCAAGATCAAGATCGGCTCCGGGGGCAAGCTGCAGGTCCGTGATCTCCCGTGTGGCGGAGAGCTCGCGCTCGACTGACGAACGCCTCCGTTGAGGCATTGCGTGACGTGCCGGTTTAGAGATCGATCTCACTCTCGACCTCGACGACGCCCCTGCGTACCCGTGCTCCCGGCGGAGCGCTTCGTCGAAGCCGGAGGCCTCTTCGCGCTCGTGTCCTCCCGGGACGCTCGACTCATCGAGCGTCGACACGTTTCGCATCGTCGCGCGCAGCGCTGTTCCATCGGCTCGAGGTCCTCGACGGTCGGGATGCGTCCGCCGACGCGAGCCTCGCGTTGGTCGAGCGCCTCGGCCTCGACCCCTGCGCGGTCACACCACCGCAGCGCTCGTCTCGGCCCCCACACAAACCCGCGCTGCGTGCTTGGTGGTGTCGCGGGCCGCGCGAGGCCCGGGCCTCGCGTTCTTCGGCTCGGCCTTCTTGGGCGCGCTCGCCTTTGCGCGCTTCGACGGAGCAGGCTCGCTCTTCTTCTTCTCGAGCTTCGCCGTCGCGTGCGACGCGTGATGGTGAGCCGCCGCTCGCGGAGTCGCGCGCACGGCTGTTCCTCTCGCGCCGCCTCCCGCGCTCGCGCGTGTCGGAGTCCTGCTCGCCGCTCCCACGCTGGCGCGTGTCGCCGCCCCGCTCGCGCCGGCGTCGGCGTCGGCGCTGGCACGTGTCGACACTTCGTTCGCCGCTCTCGCGCCGCCTCCCGCGCTCGCGCGTGTCGGAGTCCTGCTCGCCGCTCCCACGCTGGCGCGTGTCGCCGCCCCGCTCGCGCTGGCGTCGGCGCTCGCACGCGTCGACGCTTCGTTCGCCGCTCTCGCGCCGCCGTCGGAGCTGGCGCGTGTCGGCGTCCTGCTCGCCGCTCCCACGCTGGCGCGTGCCGATGCCTCGTTCGCCGATTTCGCGCCGCCATCGGCACTCGCGCGCGTCGCCGCCTCGTTCGCCGCTCTCGTGCCACCGTCGGCGCTGGCGCGTGCCGATGCCTCGTTCGCCGGTTTCGCGCCGTCGTCGGCACTCGCGCGCGTCGCCGCCTCGTTCGCCGCTCTCGTGCCACCGTCGGCGCTGGCGCGTGTCGCCGCCTCGTTCGCCGCTCTCGTGCCACCGTCGGCGCTGGCGCGTGTCGCCGTCTCGTTCGCCGCTCTCGCGCCGCCGTCGGCGCTGGCGCGTGTCGCTGCCTCGTTCGCTGCTCGCGCACCGGCGTCCGCGCTCACATGTGCCTCGCTGCCCGCGCTCGCGTCGATCGTCGCTCCGCTCACCTCGCGTGCGCCGTTGGGTGTGACGGGCGCTGCGCCTTCAGCGGGTGGCGTCCCCGCGTCGTCGCGTGGCGACGCAATCGCTGCCGCCGACGCCGCCTCGGGCCGCGGCGTGGCCTCGGCCGGCGTTTGTGCATTCGCTGCGCTCGTCGCTGCTTGATCCTCCGGCCTCGGCCCGGTCGCCTTCGCGGTCATCGCCGCGACGATGCCGCCTCCGACGAGGGCCACCGCGGCGAATGCGATGATCTTCCCAAGAGCACTGCTCGGTCTCACCACGGCCAGCTCCTCGATGGTCGGTTGAAAGGGAGTCGTCTTCGGATGGGGAAGCGGCGGCGCCTTCCTGGAGGTCGCCGCGATCGCGTTCGCATGAGGCCCCGGCTCGGGCCTGCGCGCTTCACGTAGCGTCATCCATGTGGCCGTGCCTTGCTTTCGCACGGGCGTGCGCGGATGGATCTCCTGACGAGCGAAGGCGGCGGCGAGCTCGTCGGCCGTCATGTGACGCGTCCCGCCTCCGAGGAGCTGCACCTCCCAGAGCTCACGCGACACGTCTTTCCAGAGCTCGACCGGCGAGTCGATTCGACCCTTCGCGTCGTTCGGCATCACGACCTCCACTCGGCGAGGGATAGAGAAAGCATCAGGCGAGCCAGGAGCGCCGCCTCGTCGCGGCGCGCTCTTCAAGCGGTGGAAGCGACTGCTCGATCGCGGCTTCGTCGGGCCGTGCCGCGCGCTCGGAGCTCGGTGGTCACCCGCGGACGGGGATGCCCGCGGTCCTCACCTGCGCGAGGTCTGTCGCCAGCACGCCGAAACGCGTCAATCGCGGCCCGCGCGTGCGCGCGGCGCTCGCGCGACAAGACTGGCCCTCGCGCGGCGCTCCCGCGACAAGACTGGGCCCCGCGCGTGGCCGTTCCCGGTGCTGGCGTCCGTCGAATCTCTCGCTCTTCTCGACGGCTCGACATCGAGCTCGACTGCTGGTCGCCGGCGAAGCGGGCAGTCACCGTCACCTGCGAGGGGGCACCAAAACCGAGGCCGTCGAAAGCACCTCTTTCGCGCCGTGCGGCAGCCGTGGTAGCTCCCTTGTCCCCTACAAAACCCTTACCGAAACCTGAGGCACGAAGCCTGAGGTCTCGACCTGGAGGTCGATCCATGTCCGCCGCTCCGAATGGCCAGCCGATCACGATGGGACCGGGCAACAAGCTCCAAGTCCCGGACAACCCGATCATCCCGTTCATCGAGGGTGACGGCACGGGACGCGACATCTGGCGCGCGAGCGTTCGCGTGTTCGATGCCGCGGTCGAGAAGGCGTACGGCGGCAAGAAGAAGATCGCCTGGCACGAGGTGCTCGCGGGCGAGAAGGCCTTCAAGCAGACGAACAACTGGCTGCCCGAGCAGACGATCGAGGACTTCAAGAAGTACCTCGTCGGCATCAAGGGCCCGCTCACCACGCCGATCGGCGGCGGCATCCGCTCGCTGAACGTCGCGCTCCGCCAGCTGCTCGACCTCTACGTCTGCCTCCGCCCCGTGCGCTGGTTCGACGGCGTGCCGAGCCCGGTGAAGCGCCCCGGCGACGTCGACATGGTGATCTTCCGCGAGAACACGGAGGACATCTACGCCGGCATCGAGTGGGAGGCGGGCTCGCCTGAGGTCCAGAAGGTCCTCGGCTTCATCGAGAAAGAGTTCCCCAAGGACTTCAAGAAGATCCGCTTCCCGGGCACGGCCGGCATCGGCCTCAAGCCCGTCAGCAGCGAGGGCACCGATCGCCTCGTCCGCGCGGCGATCGACTACGCGGTGAAGAACAACCGCAAGAGCGTCACGTTCGTCCACAAGGGCAACATCATGAAGTTCACCGAAGGTGCCTTCATGAAGTGGGGCTACGCCCTCGCCGAGAAGGAGTTCGGCGACAAGGTCTACACCTGGGGCCAGTGGGAGAAGACCAAGGAAGCCAAGGGTGAGGAGGCCGCGAACGCCGAGCAGAAGGCGGAGCTCGCGAAGGGCAAGATCCTCATCAAGGACGCCATTGCGGACATCACGCTCCAGCAGGTGCTCACGCGCGCGAAGGAGTTCGACGTCATCGCGACCTTGAACCTCAACGGCGACTACCTCTCCGACGCGCTCGCCGCGCAGGTCGGCGGTATCGGCATCGCGCCGGGCGGCAACATCAACTACGTCACCGGCCACGCCATCTTCGAGGCGACCCACGGCACCGCGCCGAAGTACGCCGACCTCGACAAGGTCAACCCGGGCAGCGTCGTGCTCTCCGGCGAGATGATGCTCCGCCACATGGGCTGGACCGAGGCCGCCGACCTCATCATCAAGGGCATGGACGGCGCGATCGCCAGCAAGAAGGTCACCTACGACTTCGCCCGCCTCATGGAGGGCGCGAGCGAGGTGAAGTGCAGCGAGTTCGGCGACAACATCATCGCGCACATGTGAGTCGACTCCGCGCGTAGCGGGTCTCGATTCGACGAGAAGGCGCCGGTGCTCTGCGAAGCATCGGCGCCTTCGTCCATCCAGACGACGGGCGACACGCGACGGAGCTCGAGCAGTCTGCCGCTGCGCCGCGCTCTCGAGCGTCGATCAGGCGGCGCGCGAGAGGACGGCGCGCGCGCCATTGCGCTGAGGAGGGCGCGCGTGCCTCCCGCGGCTGCGGTGCATGCCCTCCTCGACCTTACGGATCTCCTCGCGGACGGGGGCCATCGCCGAGATGTACACCGCACCGAGTGCGACCCTCGAAGGGCCTCTTCGAAGAACTGACTATGCGTCGCCTCGGAGTCGACGACTGGGAGTGACGTGGCTGCTCAGCGCAGGCCGAGATGCGTCAGGATCAGGCGTTGAGGCACACGCCGCGCTCGGCGAGGGCATCCCTCTCGCCAGAGTGACCGGCGGCTACTCCGGCGACGCCTTCCGCGCGGCGAGCCTGCCAGCGCCGTCACGCGCGTCGAGTCGGAGCGAGTCATCGCCATCGCAGTTCGCTGTCGATCGCCCCGTCGCCTTGCTCTGCGCGGTCGAGGGCGAAATCGCGGCGGCGATGACGTCGGCGCTATCGAGCAGTTTCGGAGAAGCCCGTTCCTGAGCGGCCCGGTAAGGTCAGAATCATCCAGGCGCGAGCTACCGATGGCAGGCGTTCGGGGGGGGCAGGCTCGCACGTGGCGTCGCCGTGGCCGGTTGAATCGCGCGTTCGAGCGAGATGCCGAGCGAACGGCTCGGCGAAGGAGGATCTATGAAACAGGCAACGTATGTCTCGGTCGGCTTCTGGCTCGCCACGTCCCTCTTCGCGTTGCAGATGGGGTTTACGGCGTATGCCCAGCTCTCGCTCTCGCAGGTCGCCGAGGCCTTCGAGCACCTCGGTTTTCCGGACTACTTCCGGATCGAGCTGTCGTGGCTGAAGCTCGCGGGCATCGCGGTCCTCCTCGCACCGGCGCCGGCGCGACTGAAGGAGTGGGCGTACGCCGGCTTCGCGATCACGCTCGGCTCCGCCCTGTACGCGCATCTCTCCGTGGGCGACGGCGCCGCAAAGTGGGGCTGGGCCGCCGGGACCGCCGTGCTCGGGGCCCTTTCGTATTTCTTCTTCCGGAAGAGGGACTCGAAGGGCGTCGCCGCGCCGTCGAAGCCATTGGCGGAGCGGATTCCTGGCGCGAGCGGACAAGCCGCCTGAGGCCAGGGCCGATCGGTGGAGAGGAGCCGCCCGGCCCGCGGCGGCATACGCCGCGCGTCGCGCCTCGGCCGAGCGCAGCGGAGCTCAGAGCGTCATCGACGCGAGCGCGACGTCGCTTGCGGGCAGCCTCGCCTTCGTCGACGTCTCGAGCAGGGGCGTGATGCTCTTCCGCGCCGAGCGTTCCGTCGCGATGCGCAGGCGCGCGGGCCCGAGCGCGACGTCGCCGAGGGGAGCGGTGTGCGACGCTCTCCTCCTCGAAGGCCACGGCTCCGGTCTTTGCGTTCTTCACGGTGTACCCGATCGAGGCGGTGGCCCGTCATGTCGATGCCGTCCGTCGGCTGCTGGAGCTGGCGCAGCGTGGCGGTCACCTCCAGGACGAGGAGGAGTTGTGCGAAGTCGACGCGCACGAGTGCGCGCTGGGGAAAACCGACCACGCGCCTCGGACCGGCCCGCGCCGCCACCGTCGGTCGCGATGGCGTCGGGCCGTGAGGATGGGCTCAATCCGAGGAAGGCTCGCGCGGCTGCACGCATTCACGTCCGCCAGTGAGGTGCAGTCGCAACGTCGTCACGGTGTCGATCGGGACCGTGATGTCCTCCGACGGCTTGTCGCCCCGCAACCAGGCTTCGTCGAAGAACCGCTCGACGCGGGCGCTACCAGTCGTGACCACCAGCTTGGTGCCGCCGTTCACGCCTTCGTAGTCGATGCTGAAGCTGCCGGCGGCGACTGAGCCGCCCGTTCCCGTCCTGACCCCGTCGGCGACCTCGATGCAGGCGCCGCCGAGGTATCGCTCGCCGCTCTCGTCGACGAGGGTCTCTTCGTGCATCACGTAGCCTCTCTCATCGGCGCAGCTCGACAGCGCGAAGCAGGCCACGAACGTCAACATGCGAACGGCAGCGCCGGACGTCGCTCGCTCCGCGAAGAGCTTTGCCTGGTCATCACGCTTGTTGCCGCGCATTACGGATGCTCGTCGACCTGGAATGTAAAGTGATACCCATCATTCTCGGCCTCCGTGATGTCGCTTCGGATGGTCGGACAGTCATTGAACGGCGTGAGGTCGCAGGCGGGTCGTGAAAATTCCACGACCGCGACGTGTCCTCGTGCACCACCCACGATCCTTGGACGGGACCGCCGCAACATGCGGCTTCGTCCGAAGAGACCTTAACAGCCAGCGATCCACGATATGGACACACGCTCGACCACCAAGCGCCTACATCTTTGTGCCGTGCCCAGCTGTTCCCTGTCACCGACCGCCAGCAAACTTGCCAATCCTGAAAGAACCCACATGAGCCAGATCCGTTGAGATAGCTAGAAGACGAACACCAACCTCCAGCTGCCAATATCGATATGCTCGCGTCGGGTCGCAAGCTCGAGGCTGCTCCACCTCTCGAATGCGTATTCATCGAGAGGTCGGCGTGACGTGGGGCACCCGAGCGTCGGTATGTCGAAAGTCCATCAGACTCCGTCGAGACCGGCACCGACTTCATGGCGAGCGCAGAGACGAGCGCCTTCGGCATTGGTGCGCCGTCTGCATGCGCCTTCCATATCTCGTCGGCTCGGAGACCTTTGGGCGTTTGCTCGGTCTTCCTCTCAGGAGGAAGCGCATCCGAGGCCACTTCCATGACTAGGATCCCGTGACCTAGAGCGTAGAACTCGATCAACTTCGCGGGATCGACTTGCAGGCGCGCGAGCAGCTGGAGTCCCGGATCGGGATTCGAACGAACAGCCTCTGCCGACTTTGCGCTCAGAGGGAAGCCGCGTGAATCGTAGAGCGCGTCGTCGCTCGGCGCTGGTGCCGATTCGGTCTTATCGCTTGGATCTCCAAGCGTGCATCCTGCAAGAGCAAGTGCAACCCCAGCCGCGGCGCTGATGCGCACAAGCAGCGTCCTCATTGATTCCCCCCTCTGTAGTGAATCACCAATTTTGCACGAAGCCGACGCTTTGAGAAGTCACGGGTGTGACACGGGTACTGCTGCGGGAGTGGATCGGTCACGATGCCCCTGCTCTGCTAGCCGATTCCGCAGGGATGCTGAGGGATTCCCTCGCTCCTGCTCGAAGGATGGGCGCGAGCCGGTCAAGTCAAGGAGTCTGCGATCTCCGGAGCGGATAAGCGCAATGCGAAAGCGGAGCAGGCTCCGATGAATCGATCGGACGCATGACGGTTGGAGGGGCAGAACTCTCCGACGTGCCCGATCGTTCGGGCTTCTTCGGGTGGACGCACGCGTCGCGCGTGCCCCCTCGACGCGCGACGCCCGCGCGTTCGTCGAACCAAGCGCGGGCGTGGGGGGCTCTGCCGAGCCGAGGGCGCGGCTATGCGCCGACGAGAATGAAACGCAAAGCTCCAGGCGGGCAAGGGCGGTCGCTGGTGCGGTGCGCTCGCGATCGTCGATCAGGCAGCGCGCGAGAGGATGGCGCGATCCATCGCGTCGAGGAGGGCGCGTGCCTCCCGCGGCTGTGGCATTCCGGCGAGCGTCGCGACGTCGGCGGACGGAGGCTGAAGGACAGCCACGCGGAGGTCCTCGAGTGCCTCGGCTCGTGCGCGCGCGATCGCTGCACGCTGCTCGTCATCGAGACGCGGCTCGAGCCAGGCGGCGACCTCGTGGGCGAGGGCCGCGTGGCGGGCTTCGTCGCGGGCGATGCGCTGGAGGACACCGCGTAGCTCGGGGTCGCGTGCGGTGCGTGCCTGGTATTCGGCGACGAGCGCGCCATAGCTCTCGCGCACGCACCCCTCGACGGCGTTCTCGAGCGCGATCGCGAAGGGCGAGCGTGGGGGGAGCGCGTCGACCTCGACTCGGGGAGGCGTGGCACCGAAGCGATGGGCGAGGAGCGTCATCGCGCGGGCGTGGCGGATCTCGTCGGCCCGCGAGCGGCGAGCTGCCCTCACGAGCGCACGCGGTGCGCCGAGAGCGAGGAGCTCGCCTTCCAGCCGGCGGAAAGCCACGACGCTCGCCGCCTCGAGATGCGCGGCCTCGGCGAGCCACGCCCCGAGCGAGTGCGCTGCCCCCGAATGATGGGCGCCACTCGTGACGAGCCCTTCAGGACGGCGACCGCAGACTGATCCAGCATCGATCGTGCGCCTGTCTACCAAAGTCACGACGCCGTCGGCCGTGATCTCGACCCGGAGTTGTTCCGGGTTTCCGCAGTCGTCGCCCGCGAGGAGGATCTCCCACGACCCGTCATCGTTCCTTCGCCACCCGGACTTGAACGGGGTGGTCGTGCAGGTGAGGTCGTAGAGCTGGGTCGTCATGAGGAGGCGCGCCTCCTCGAGCGTGTCGACCGTGCCGAGAAACGCGGCGAGCTCCTGCGGATTCACGGCGGTGCCGACCTCGTCGCCGCGCGTGTAGACGAGGAAGAGCCGGCGGTACGGAGGGAACTTGCCCCAACGATCGCGGTCCCAGCCTTGCCCCTTCTCGATCCTTTGCGCGGCGAGTCCTTGGAGGCACGCATCACGATTCGTGGCGGCTTTGCACGGGGTGCCTTGGGTCGCGACGGACTCGGTCGGGAGCAGGGGCCCGGTGCCTCCACCGGGGCCAACTCCTAGGTCCCCCTCGCGAGCCGGCTCGTCCGTGACGTGATGGAACGTCTGCGAGCGCAGCTCGACGTAGTCGATCGGCGTGTCGGGGTTCAGGTTGGTGAGCACCTCCGCGAGGGGGGCGCTGCACGTGAACGTGGCTTCGTCGAAGAGCGGAGGGAGCGACGTGCCCCCGTCCGAGGGATTTCCGTCCGCCGTGCCCGCGTCCGCCGGCCCACCGGCGGTGGCCCCGCCGCAGCCGATGACCGCGGTCGAGCTCGCCAGCACCGCCGAGACGATGCCGCTGAAGACTCCCGCGAGGCTCCTCGTGCGCATGGTCGTGCCCACAGCAATGGGCAGGCCATCGCATTCTTCGGGAGAAGGGACGCTCGAGGTGAGACGAAGCGTGCCAGTTGCGGCACATTCCGGGCGTTGCGATCAGGGCAGGTGCGGGCGCCAGCGCGGGACCATCTCGGCGCGCACGACGTCGTACTCGTCGGGGGTATCGCACTCCATGCAGCGCCGATCGTCGTCGAACGAGACGATGTCGAGCGCGCGCGCAAGCATGAGACGCTGCGTGATGTCCTCGTGCTCGCTCCGCGTCTTGGCGGTCGAGAACTTCATGCACCACGCGGCGGCGGAGAGCCAGAGCGAGTGGTCTTCCGGCTCGAGCAGGAGGAGGCCGGTGGCTTCGCCGGCGCAGCGCATCCCGCGCACGAGCGGCGTACCGAGGAGGCCCTTGCCGTGGACGCGCGGCATGCCGTCACGATCGTCGGCAAACACCATGACCTCTTCGTCGGTCTCGCGGAACTTGCTGCACACGAGCGTCTTCGACCGCGGGCCCGGCGCACGGGCGAGATCGGTGAAGAGAGAAGGATCGTAGACGACGTCGGCGTCCATCAGAACGACGCGCGAGCGGCCGTCGAGGATCTCGTGCTTGCTCGTGAACGCGAGGTGGGTCGAGTGACCGCTTCCCGACTGTTCGCCGGGGAAGTCGTTCAGGATCCACGTGGCCGGGACCTTGTCCATCGCGGCGATGCGGGTCCCGTATGTCACCGTGCTGCCGACCAGGTAGATCTCCTTCGCGCCGGCCGCGGCGAGCGACCGGAGGTGCCAGTCGAGGAACGTGAGCCCGCTGTCGTCGAGCGGGAGGAGCGGTTTCGGCGTGTTCTGGGCGGCCGGCGCGCTCGAGATGCGCTTGCCCATGCCGGCCGCGAGGATGATGGCCTTGTCGATCTTGGCGTTCATACGGTGCGCTCGCTGTTTTCCGACGGCGTCGGGTAGGTTCGAAGGACGAGGCGCGCGAGGACCATCGTCGAGATCCACATGAAGATCGCGTAGCCGAGCGCGAAGAGCTGCGACTCGAGGAAGAGGCCGGTGAGCGCGCCCACGTGGAGGATGCCGGCCCCGTTGTCGAACGAGAGGAACGAGAGGAGGGAAGCGAAGCGACGGAACGCCGGATTGTTCGCTCGTGCGCGAATGACGCCGACCGCGTCGCCGTTTGCCGGTCGCACCTCGTAGAGCAGGATCTGGAAGGCGTCGAAGTAGACGCCCCAGTAGCCGAGGAACGTGCCCTTGCCGCTCTCGATCAGCCTCTTCTTCTGACGGAGCTCGTCGAGCGTACCGTCCTTGCCGTCACGCAGCGCGAACGTGATCTTGCGCTTGTAGAAGTCCCACGCATTTGCGCAGAGGCCGCCGAAGGCGAGCATCGCGCACACGATGAGGAGGCCACGCGCGCCGAGATCGAGGCGGTAGGTCATCGCGCTCGAGAGCGTGATGACGGCGATCGTATCGGCGATCTCGTCGAGGGCGCGGCCGAACGGCGACGAGGTGCCTCGAGCGCGCGCCAGCACGCCGTCGAAGCAGTCGAGGATCATCCGAACTTCGCACAGGACGAAGGCGAGGACGAGCCAACCTTTGCCCTCGGTGAATGCCACGAGCGCCGCCGCAGCGAGCCCGAAGACGATGTGCGTGTACGTGACGTGGTTCGGCGTCAGCCACGGGATGCGGCCGAGAATGGGCAGCAGCGCACGCGCGGCGGGATAGCGATAGAGGCGGTTCGGAGCATCCGTCGTCGACTCGATGATCGAGTCGACGACGGACGACGGAACGTGGACGCCAGAGACCTCGTCGAGGCTGAGCTCAGAAACCTCGGGGGCGCCGGCACGACCACCGTCCGAGAGCGCGAGCTTCGCGGAACCTTCAGCCAAGGGCGACGCGAAGCGAGGCGACGAGTCGGTCGAGGTCTCGCTCCGCGATTTCGCCCATGACCGCGATGCGGAAGATGGCTCCATCGAACTTCCCTTGTCCTGCGTAGATTACGAACCCGTCGTTCTTGAGGTGCGCGTGCAGCGCCTCGTAGGTCTTTCCCTGGGGCACCCGGAACGACGTGAGCGTCGTCCCGTACACGCTCTCGTCTTCGAGCAGGTACTCGACGCCGATCTCGCGGAGCGCCCCGCGGACACGGCTCGAGCGAGCCGCGTAGGTCGCATGGCGGGCCTTCCAGCCCCCCGACGCGGCGAGCTCGTCGAGCGCGGCATCGAGGGCGAAGGTCACGTGCGTCGGAAGGGTGAAGGGCGTCGAGCCCTTCGCCTGGTCCGCCGCGTGGCGGTGGAGGTCGAGGTACACACTGGTAGCGCCGCTCGGGCGCGCGAGCGCCGCGTCGCGGACGAGCACGAACGAGACGCCCGGTGCTCCGTGGACGCACTTGTTCGCGGTCGCCGCGGCGGCCTCGACGTTCCACTCGTCCCAGCGGATGTCCTCGCCGGCGAAGCTCGAGACTGCGTCGACGAGCAGCGGGACGCCCGCCTTCTTGCAGACGGCGCCGAGCGCGGACAGGTCATTGAGGCGGCCGGTCGTGGTCTCGTGATGGACCGCGAGGACGTGGCCGAACGAACCGGAGGCGATCGCCTTCTCGGCCGCGGCGACGTCCATCCCGCTCGTCCAGGGGGCGTTGACGATCTCGTGGCGCTTGCCCTGAGCGCGCAGCATCGCGGCCATACGCTCACCGTAGACGCCGTTTGCGACCACGAGCGAGGTCTCGGACGGAGCGATGACGGAGAGCATCGTCTCGACCGCCGAGGTGCCGGAGCCGCCGACGAGCACCGGCGTGAAGCCGGGCGCTCCGTAGATGCCGGCGATCTTCTCGCGGACACGACCGACGAGCGCCTTGAACTCGGGCTCGCGGTGGCAGACATCCTCGCCGGCAAGCGCGGCGCGGACCTTCGCGGTCATCGTGACGGGGCCGGGGTTGAGAAGGATCACGTGGAGGCTCCCTTCGTCTTCGAGTCGCTGTCGAGATGCGCGCGAAGGCGCGTCGCGACCTCGCGCGGCGTGACCTTCGGACGCGGGAGGTCCGCGGGGGCGCCGGGCTTCGTCTTGAGGTGGAGGAAGCGGAGGCCTTCGGCTCGACCGGCGAGCGCCTTCTCGAGGTCTTCCGTGCTGGCGACGCGCTCAACCGACGGGTAACCGCACGCCCGGGCGCACGCGCCGAGATCGACCGAGTGGGTGACGGTGGACTGGGTGCCGGTCGAGTCGTGCGCCTCGTTGTCGAGGAGCACGTGGACGAGGTTCGCCGGGCGCTCGTAGCCGATCGTCGCGAGGCAGCCCATGCGCATGAGGAGCGCGCCGTCGCCGTCGAGGACGACGACGCGGCGATCAGGTCGCGCCCACGCGAGGCCGAGTCCGAAGGTCGAGGCGCAGCCCATCGAGCCGACCATGTAGAGCTGGTTCGGCCGATCATCGCAGGCGTAGAGCTCGCGGCCGGTGTAGCCGGTCGTGGCGACGACGAGATCCTCCGGCCGGATTGCCCGCTGCACGGCGTGGAGCGCCTCGGTCCGCGAGGGACGCTCGGCCACGTTGGCAGGGAACGCGACCTCTGCCGACGAGGATGCGGGCAGGAGCTCGCGCGCCGCTGGACGCGACGTCAGCTTGTGCGGCGCGACGCTGTCCTTCTTCATCACGAAGGCGTACGGCAGGTCCGTCTTCGCCATGTGCGAGACGGCCTTCTCGATCGCGCCAGCGACCTCGCTCTCCTCCGTCGGGAAGTACGACCAGCCGACGTTCATCGTCTCGAGCATCTTGGTCGTGATCTGACCCATGAGCTCGTGCTGCGGCTCGTCCTTCGGGCCTCCGGGCTCGCCGCGGAGGGTGACGATGAGGAGCGTCGGGATCTTGAAGATCGCGTTGAGCGAGGTGAGGGGAGAGACGGCGTTGCCGAGCCCCGAGTTCTGCATCATCGCGATCGCGCGCTTGCCGCCGAGCTGGGCGCCGCTCGCGATGGCGACCGCGTCGCCTTCGTTCGCCGCGCCGATGTACGACAGATCGGGCGAGTCGATGACGTAGTTGATGAACGGCTTCACGTACGAGCAGGGGACGCCCGTGTAGAGGGAGAAGCCGGCCAGCTTGGCCGTCTCGACGAAGGACTTCGCCTCGATCACTTGAACGCCCCGCCCTTCACGACGTCACCGAGGGTGTTGACGTCGAGCCAGCCGCCGCGCGAGTAGACGACGCGCACGGTCTTGCCGTCCTTGACGAGGCGACGGAGGAGATCGGGCATCGAGAGCTTGGCGAGCTCGGTCTCGGGGAGCTTGTCGATCATCTCGGCGATGACCTTGCCGCCCGCAGCGCTCGTCTTGAGGATGCCGGTCCACTCGCCGGTGATGCCCGGGGTATCGGGGGCCGTCGCCATGTCCTTCAAGGTGACGTTCCCGAGGAGCGTCTTGCGCGAGTGCGGCTCGCTGCAGATCGCCCAGTCGGCGCGGCGCGGCTTGGCGTCGGCGCCCTCCTGCGCGGGCAGCGAGTCGATGGCGACGACGAAGTCGCCTTCCGCGTCGAGCAGCTCGTCGAGCACGTGCTTCTTGAAGACGACGTCGCCGTAGGAGACGAGGCAGGCCGAGCCCTCGAGCGAGGCCTTCGCCGTGGCGAGCGAGGCGACCTCACCCGTCGTCGCAAACGCGTCGTTGTCGACGTAGGTCGCGCCGGGAAGGTTGACCGCCTCCTTCGCGAAGCCGCGGACGACCACGAGGTCGCGCACGTTCGCCGAGCGGTAGGCGTCGAGGATGTGCCCGAGGATCGGCTTGCCGGCGATCGGGACCATGCACTTCGGCTTGTCCTTCACGAGCTCGCCGAGCTCGTCGCCGCGACCGGCGGCGAGGACGATGCCGCGGGTGACGACGCCGCCCTGCGGGAGGTAGGCCTTCTCGGCCTGTTCGAGCTCGTGCTCGCCCTGGAGACGGAAGACGTCGGCGAGCGGCGCGACCTTCTCCTCGACGTTCATGAGCGACTGATCCTGGAAGATCTGCTTCGCCGTCGCCTGCATCGTCGCGAGCGCCGAGCGCATCAGGTGGTTCGCCCAGATCACGATCTTGATGTTGCCGGTCTCGCGGAAGACGTCGGTCGGCGTCGTGTAGTACTTCGTCGGGACGATCACGAGCGGGAGGCGGTCGCCCCATTCCTTCGAGAACGCGAGGATCTCGGCGGCGTTCTTCTTCGAGGAGTGGATGAGCACGGCATCGGCGCCGGCCTTCCTGTACTCTTCCCCGCGCTTGAGGGCCTCCTCGAGGCCGTGGCCGGCGATGAGCGCCTCGACGCGGGCGACGACGACGAAGTCCTCGTCGCGCTGCGCTTCCTTCATCGCGCGGATCTTGCCGGCGTGCTCGTGCATGTCGGCGAGGGGCTGGGCCGTGCCGCGGATGAAGCTGTTCGTCTTCGGGAACAGCTTGTCCTCGATGCAGACGCCGGCGATGCCGCGCTGCTCGAGCTTCATCACGAGGCGGCGCGCCGAGTTGAAGTTGCCGTAGCCGGTGTCGCCATCGAGCAAGATCGGCACGGTGGTGGCGTCGGCCATGAACTCGACGACCTCCATCACCTGGGTCCAGCTCGCCTCGTTGTTGTCGCGGACGCCGAGCGCCGCCGAGATCGAGAGGCCGCTTCCCCAGATGCCTTCGAAGCCGGCCTCCTCGGCGATCTTCGCGGACAGGCCGTTGTGAGCCTCCATCAAGAAGTGGAGGCCAGCGCCCTTCAGCATGCTCTTGAGGGCCGTGGTCTTGCGGGGCTTCGAAAGTGGTTGAACCATTGAGTCACCGACAAAGCAAAGCGCGAACCCGCCCGCGCCGAAGCGCGACAGGAACCCGCGAAACTGAGAGAAACGCCCTCGTAACACGGACTTCACCCACACGCCCGTGCCTCTGCACCGCGTAGGCGGCTACGCAGTTGGAGGAGCAATGATTTCGCGCCGCGTAGAAGCGCGCTCACGTCCGAACAATCCCGAGCAATGACTCCGCGGCGGGGTCCGAGTACATCATCGGCCTAGTGAGGCACGGCACAGTTGCGACCGAGAGCCTGCTCGTCTTCTCGGACGTGCATCTGGGGAGCGATCTCAACGACAGCGGGCCGAGTGTGCCGCGGTCGGCGCGGATCGATCGAGACCTCGCTGCACTGTTGGCTCACTACCGCACGCTCTCACCGCCGGCGGATCGGTGGCGTCTCGTCATCGCCGGCGACTTCGTCGATTTCGTCGGCATGTCGATCGACCCCCGCTCCGGCGACGAGCTCGTCACGGAGCCGACCGCCGCCGAGCGCGCGTTCGGCCTCGGCGGTGCGGAGGACCACGTCCGGCTCAAGCTCAAGCGTGCGGTGGCGCGCCATCCCGACGTCTTCGGCGAGCTCGCAGCGTTCGTCTCTCACGGAAACGCCGTGACGTTCGTGAGCGGCAACCACGATCTCGAGATGTACTGGGACGGCGTGAAGGAGGACTTCCACGAGCTGCTCACCACCGGCGACGCGACCCGTGAAGAGGTGGCCGCGCGGGTCGAGTTCGAGCCCTGGTTCTTCCACCGCGAAGGCCTCGTCTACGTCGAGCATGGTCACCAGTTCGATCCGTTCTGCGCGACCCCCTACGTCTTCGCTCCGCTGTCGCCGACCGACCCGTGCCGTGTGCTCCAGTCGCTGAGCGACACGCTGCTCCGCTACATCGTTCGCCGCACGCCGGGGATGAGGGAATACGGCCACGAGAACCGCGGCCTCGCGAGCTACATCTCCTGGGGGCTCATGCTGGGCGCGCGCGGCACGGCCCGCCTCTTCAAGCGCTTCTTCGATGCCGTCTTCATACTGCGCGCGATCGCGCGGGCCTACGACGGCCCGAACGGCGCGCGGCTCCGTGACGAGCAGGAGCAGCGGCTCGTCGCTCACGCGAGGGCGAAGGGGATCGAGGAGCAGCGCCTGCGGAGGGCCCTCGAGCTCCACGTCCAGCCCATCGGTCGGACGCCGCGCGGTGTGCTCGCGAGCGTGATGCTCGACCGCCTCTCCGTGTTCGTCGTGATGGCCGTCGCGCTCGTTGCGCTCGCGGCCATGCGGACGGAGCTCGGCGGTTGGGTGATCCACGCGACGATCACGCTCCTCCTCCTGTGGACCGCCCTCCACGTCCGGCTCTCCCGCGCGCGCCCCAACGTGGATCCGGCCGCGCTGATGAGCGCGCGTGCCGGCGACCTCGCGGAGCTCTTCCCGGCCTCGTTCGTCGTGATGGGGCACACGCACGTGCCCACCACGAAGCCGCTCGGTCCTGGTGATGCGCTCTACGTCAACCTCGGCTCGTGGGCCGAAGAGGAGCCTGACCCGAAGGAAGACGAGGCGAAGGTGTACCGCGCGGCGCGCACGCACCTCGTCGTCCACGCGAAGGACGACCGCCACGAGGCGCACCTCTACGAATGGAAGTCCGACGAAGGCCCGCGCGTCCTCCACTCACACGTCCGCCCGCTCGGTGACGCGGCGGTCGTCGCCGACGACGCTCGCGCCGTGAGCTGAGCGCCGGGGCGCACGGATGACGGGCACCCGGAGCCGCGAGTCGAGCTAGGCGCGCTCGCCTCGATCTTCCACGTCACTCACCTCAGGGGGAGGCGGCCGCGCTCCAGAAGAGCGAGGCCGTCGTGCCGGCCGCGCCGGCGAGCATCGCGAAGAGCACGGTCGCGCCGAGGTGGAAGCGTGCCATGTGCTTCATCGTGAGGAGGAAGGGCAGCGCTCCGATGGCGGCGACGACGTAGAAGAACGTCGAGCCCCCAGCCCCGCCGAAGACGTGCGGCCCCATCCCGAGCGCGCCGGCGACGAAGAACGAGGTGGCGGTCGCGAGCATGAGCCCGACGCCCCACGTGCGCTCGCACAGCGCCGCGGTCGCTCCGAACGCAAGCACAGCAGCGGCAGCGGTGGTGATCCAGCGGCCGAGGTCTCCGTCAGGCGACGTCGCGCACCGCACGAAGACGCCGAACGCGACCACGTCGACGGCGAGGAGCGAGAGCACCACGTGCAGCGGGAGCCGGCCCATCGCCCGATCCTTCCACCCGCTCGACGGGGGAGCAAGCCGTGCCGAGCGAGACGCCCCGCGAAGCGCGTGCGTCGACGATCGCAGCGACCGATGCGCCCCGCGCGTCATGGAAGCATCGACTCCGCCGCCGAGATAGGCCCTGGTCAAGCGTGAGCGCGGCGCCTATCTCACGGCGGCCACTGCGTGTTAGAAGGCGGCCTCCAACGAGACGCCCAACTCCGGCCGTGCCGGACAGAGCGAGGATTCCATCATGCCCACCCGCAAGAAGATCGGACTCATTGGCGCAGGCAACATCGGCGGCGAGCTCGCGCGGCTTTGCGCGAACAAGGAGCTCGGCGATGTCGTCCTCTTCGACATCCCCGCGAAGGAGAACTTTGCCAAGGGTAAGGCGCTCGACCTCGAGCAGAACAGCTCCGTCCTCGGCTACGACTCCGCGATCAAGGGCTCGTCGAACTGGGAGGACCTGAAGGGCGCCGACGTCCTCATCGTCACCGCCGGCATCCCGCGCAAGCCGGGACAGTCGCGTGACGACCTCGTCGCCGTCAACCTCCCGATCATCCGCGACGTCGCGAACAACGCGAAGAAGTACTGCCCCGACGCGTTCGTGATCGTGATCTCGAACCCGCTCGACGCGATGGTCTACGAGTACAAGCGCGTCACCGGCTGCGACAAGAGCAAGATCGCCGGCATGGCGGGCGTGCTCGACTCGGCGCGCTTCCAGCTCTTCCTCGCCCGCGAGGCGAACGTGAGCATCAAGGACGTCCGCGCGATGGTCCTCGGCGGCCACGGCGACGACATGGTGCCGGTCCTCTCGATGACGACGATCAACGGCGTCCCCGCGACGACGCTCATCGCGAAGGACAAGCTCCAGTCGATCGTCGACCGCACCCGCAAGGGCGGCGGCGAGATCGTCAACCTGATGGGCACGAGCGCGTACTACGCGCCGGCGTCCTCCGCGGTCGCGATGGCCGAGGCGTTCCTCCTCGATCAGAAGCGCCTCCTCCCCTGCGCCGCGTACCTCGACGGCGAGTACGGCTACAAGGACCTCTTCATGGGCGTCCCGGTCGTCGTCGGCGGCAACGGCGTCGAGAAGATCCTCGAGATCCCGCTCACCGACGAGGAGAAGGGCATGCTCGCCAAGAGCGCGCAGAGCGTGCAGTCCGTCGTCGACGTCGTGAAGAAGAGCTGATCGCTCGTCCGCCTCGCCCCGTCGCGAGGTGACGTCGAAGACCGAAGGCCGGAGCGCGTGCAGAACGCCTCCGGCCTTCGTCGTTGACGGAGCGAAGCGGCGTCGTGCCAGGTTCGCGTGCGAGGACGGCGTGTTCTTGTGGCCCCGTGCCGGCGCGGGCCTGGCCCGTGCCAGGGCCTGCGCCTCGCAGGTGCGCGGAACTCCATGGGGCGCGTGCTGGTGCGCTCCGTGCTCGGCGGCGGGAATGACGACGACAGCCTGGGGCAACGCCGTGATCGTGGAAGAGGTGGCCGTGAAGCAGAGCGCGACGAGGCGGCGCGGGAAGGCGCGCGAGTTCTCGACGCTGGTGCAGCTGCTCGAGGGCGAGGAGGGAGAGAGTCTCGTTCGCTTCGCCTATTCGACCGGCGGCGCCGCGCGGCGAGGACCGGTCACGCTCCGCCCGGCGGACATCCACCGGCTCAAGAAGGCGCTCGCGAAGACCCCGCGTCTTCGCGCCGCGCTCGCCTGGACCTGACGCGAACGTAGCGCCATCCGAGCGTGTGATAGTCCTCGAATCATGGGGCGGCGATTCCACATTCGAGTGCTACTGGCGATCCTCGTCCTCGTGATCGGCCTCGCGCCCTCGAGCTGCGCGGAGCCCCAGCTGCCCGCGATCGATGTCGCCCCTTCCGCCACGACGCTCGTGAGCGGGAAGACGATGCAGCTCTCGGTGACCCGTCGCTTCCCCGGCGGGCCCGTCGAGCACGTGACCGAGCGAGTGATGTACTCCTCGTCGAACCGAAGCATCGCGACGGTGTCGAGCACCGGGCTCATGACTGCCGGCTCCGAGCCCGGCTCCGTCGTCATTCGCGTGACCGACCTCGCGAACGACGCGGTCGGCACCGCGACGATCACCGTCGCGCTTCCCCGCATCGAGTCGATCGACATCGTCCCGTCTCCCGCCGTCGTCCTGCGCCCGGGCGTGAGCTTGAAGCTCACCGCGAACGCTCGGCTGAACGACGGCACGACGAAGGACGTCACGAGCCAGGTCCTTTGGGCATCGGCGAACACGGCGGCCGCCACCGTCGGCGTCACCCCCGGCGACATCGGGCTCGTCACGGCGGTCGCCGTCGGCGAGACGACCATCACCGCCACGGACTCGGCCACGCTCGTCCAGGGGCGGACGATCGTCTTCGTGACCGGCGAGGCCACTCGCCTTTCGGCCATCGTGGTCACGCCGAACCCGGCCACGCTCGCGCTCGGTCAGACGGCTCAGCTCGTTGCGCTCGGGGTCTACGCCGACGGCTCGACCAAGGACCTGACGAAAAACGGCGTTGCGTGGTCCTCCAGCAACGAGGCGGTGCTCACGGTGGGCGCGGACGGGCTTGCCACGAGCGTCGCCGTGGGCGAGTCCACCGTCACGGCCACAGGGCCCGGCGGAACGGTGAAGGGCTCTGCCGCCGTGAAGGTCCAGTAGCTCGCGCGCTCACGCGTCCACGCACGCACGCTCGCTCTGCGCAGGGCCGCTCACGTCGGCGCCGCTCGCGCGATCGGCGCGCTAACACGAGCCCGTCCGTTTCACGCGGCGAATGTCGCGTAGGCGTGACGAGCGGCCGCGGACATGTGGTAGCGTCGCGCCCCCATCCCCCCGGTCCCACGAGCACGTGGGGCACCACAACTTCAGAGGTCCGCGTGAAGATCCACGAGTACCAAGGCAAACAGGTCTTCGCCAAGTACGGCGTGCCCGTTCCCAAAGGCTATCCCGCCTTCACCGTCGACGAGGCCGAGGCCGCTGCGAAGCGTCTCACCTCCGAGACTGGCAACCAGCTCGTCGTCGTCAAGGCGCAGATCCACGCGGGCGGACGCGGCAAGGGGGGCGGCGTCAAGGTCGCGAAGGGCGGAGCCGCCGAAGCGCGTCAGCTCGCCGAGAAGATCCTCGGAATGCAGCTCGTCACTCACCAGACGGGCCCCGAGGGAACGAAGGTCCGCCGGCTCTACATCGAGCAGGGCCTCGAGATGGTGCAGGAGCTCTACCTTGGCGCCGTCGTCGACCGCGACAAGCGCCGCATCGCTTTCATGGCGTCCACCGAGGGCGGCATGGAGATCGAGAAGGTCGCCGAGGAGTCGCCGGAGAAGATCCTCACGGTGCACGTCGACCCGGTCAACGGCCTCATGCCGTACCAGGCGCGCGAGCTCGCGTTCGGGCTCGGGCTGATGAAGTACGGCAAGGAGACGATCGCGAAGTTCGTCCGTCTCATCTCGAACCTCTACCGCTGCGTCGTGGAAGAGGACTGCTCGCTCGTCGAGATCAACCCGCTTGCCGTCCTCAAGAACGGCGACGTGATCGCGCTCGACGCGAAGATCAACTTCGACGACAACGCCGAGTTCCGTCACAAGGTCTGGGCCGAGCTCCAGGACCGGGACGAGGAAGACCCGGTCGAGCTCGAGGCGAAGGAAGCCGGCCTGAACTACGTCTCGCTCGACGGCAACGTCGGCTGCCTCGTCAACGGCGCCGGTCTCGCCATGGCGACGATGGACATCATCAAGCACGCCGGTGAGAAGCACGGCGTCGCTCCGGCGAACTTCCTCGACGTCGGCGGTGGCGCGACGCAGGAGCAGGTCACCAAGGCCTTCAGCATGATCCTGAAGAGCCCGAAGGTGAAGGCGATCTTCGTCAACATCTTCGGCGGCATCATGAAGTGCGACGTGATCGCGAACGGCGTCGTCGCGGCGGCGAAGGAGCTCGGCCTGAAGGTGCCGCTCGTCGTTCGTCTCGAGGGCACGAACGTCGAGCTCGGACGCAAGATCCTGAACGAGAGCGGCCTCGCGATCCAGGCCGCGAGCACCATGGCCGACGGCGCGCAGAAGATCGTCGACGCGGTCACGAAGGGAGCAGGCAAGTGAGCATCCTCGTCGGCAAGGACACCAAGCTGATCGTCCAGGGCATCACCGGCGGCGCGGGCTCGTTCCACGCGAAGCAGATGATCGAGTACGGCACCAACGTCGTCGGCGGCGTGACCCCGACGCGTGGCGGTGAGAAGTTCGAGGGCAAGGTTCCCGTCTTCGACACCGTCAAGCAGGCCGTGAGCGCGACCGGCGCCAACGCAACGGTGATCTTCGTCCCGCCGCCCGGCGCTGCGGACGCGATCCTCGAGGCGCTCGACGCGAACATCGAGCTCGTCATCTGCATCACCGAGGGCATTCCCGTCGTCGACATGCTCGGCGTCCGGCGCGTGCTCGAGGCGGCGCAGGCCGAGGCCCGCGCGAACGGGAAGAGCATCCCGCGCCTGGTCGGCCCGAACTGCCCCGGCGTGATCACCCCGGGTGAGTGCAAGATCGGCATCATGCCGGGCCACATCCACAAGAAGGGCAACATCGGCGTCGTCTCGCGCTCCGGCACGCTCACGTACGAGGCGGTCGGTCAGCTCACGGCGCTCGGCATCGGCCAGTCGACCTGTGTCGGCATCGGCGGCGACCCCGTCAACGGCATGGACTTCGTCGACGTGCTCGAGCTCTTCCAGAACGATCCGGACACGCACGGCGTGATCATGATCGGCGAGATCGGTGGCGGCGCGGAGGAGCGCGGTGCCGAGTACATCAAGGCGAAGATGACGAAGCCCGTCGCCGCGTTCATCGCGGGCACGACCGCGCCGCCCGGTAAGCGCATGGGGCACGCGGGCGCGATCATCTCCGGCGGCCAGGGCACGGCGGCCGCGAAGATCGCCGCGCTCGAGGCGGCCGGCGCGAAGGTCGCTCCGACGCCGAGCGACATGGCGAGCACGCTCAAGTCGATGATGAGCTGATCGCGTTCGCCTCTCCGGCGAGCGGACGCTCCGGCAGTCACGCTGTCTGTCCCGACGGGACCGACGCGGGGCGCCGGAGCGTCTCGCTTTGTCGGCGCGATGCGTCCGGAGGTGCCGCGAAGAGCCCGCGCCGGAGCCGCTCCGAAAGCGGCGGCTCGATGCGCCCCTCAGCAGTCGACCATCGCGTCGCGTCGCTCGCGTTTCGGTGGCGCGACCTTCATCGGCGCCGGCGCGATCTCGCGCTCGCCGAACGGTCCACGGAGGATCGTCCTCCCGGATCTCGTCTCGAGCATGACGCGGTCCTTGCCGCACACGATCTCGACGGGGCCGTCTCCCGCGTCGGTGCTCACGACCTTGCACGTCTGATCGCGCCGGCAGTTGCGCCAGATGTCGAGGTGAGGCGTTGCAGGGCCACCGTCTGCGAGCTGCTTGGGACAGAAGACGTGCTCGCGGCTCGGCTTTGCACCGCTGTCATCCGCCGTCTCGAGCAGGAGATCGGTTCCGACGGTGAAGTGCGCCTTGCCGTTGGCGCCGACGCCGGCGATGCACACCGCCTCCACGTGCTGGAGGACGAGTCCCACCGTGCCCTTCGCCTCCACCGCGAGCGGGGGAGGGGCCACGGTAGCGTCGACGGCGGCGTGGCCCACCGACGTGGCGGAGTCGGCCAACGCCGACGCTGCCGGCGAGGCGTCGTGAGGGGGTGAGCCATTCGTGGCGCTGGGCTCACGACGCGAGCAGCCAGCGAAGAGCACGAGCATCGCGACCGAAGGGAGCGCCAAGCGCATCGGCTGAGCCTACTACCAAGGTCGCTTCGAGTGGCTCTGCGCGCTCAGCGAGTGCCGATCTCGGTCTGCTCGAGCGCGAGCTCGAGATCCGCGAGCACGCGTCGCGACGCATTGAGCCCCGCCACCCCGAACACGCCACCGGCAGGCCCCGCGCCGCGTCCGCACGTGTAGAGGCCGCTGATCGGCGTAGTCGGTGCGAGGCGATCGCCGAAGAGGAGCGTGTCGTCGACGTGGCCGAGGTGGCCGCGCGTGATGCCGAAGTGCGTCTCGAGCCTCTTCGGGTGGTAGAGCACCGCGTCGGCGACGAGCGCGCGCGCGCCGGGCGCGAACGTCTCGAGCATGTCGAGCACGACGTTGGTGAAGCGCTCTTCCTCCGTCGACCAGGTCGTGCCGGAGAGGTCGTAGGGAGCCCACGGAACGAGGATGGACGCGCTGTGGCGTCCGTCCGGATCGCGGAGGCTCTCGTCGGCGGCCGTCGGGAATACGCACTCGAGCGGAGGCTCGCTCGGGAGCCGGCCGGCGCTTGCGTCGGCGAACGCACGGCCGAGCGCGCGCACGGTGTCGTCCTCGCCGCCGGGGAGGACGAACGTGGTCGCGCGATGTTGGCCGCGGGCCTCGGGGAGACACGCGAAGCGCGGGAGCTCGGCGAAGGCGACGTTCAGCTTGGCGATGCCGCCCGAGCGCGTGAACGTGTCGATGCGACGGCTGTATTCTGCAGGCAACCGGTCGGCACCGACGAGCGCGCGGAGGCGCCACGGATCGGCGCTGGTGACGACGGCGCCGGCGCGGATCGTGCGCCCGTCGGCGAGGACGACGCCGGTGGCGGTGTTGCCCTCGACCACGATCTGCGTGACGGCGGCGGACGTCCCGAGCAATGCGCCGGCAAGCTGCGCCTGCTCGGCGAGCGTCCGCGTGAGGGCGCCGATTCCGCCGGTCACCACGGCGTCTCCGCCGCCGGGGAGCCCGCACGCAGCGTGTCGGACGAGGAGCGGGGCGCCGCTTCCGGGCGTGTCCCACGAAGCGAACGAGCCGCCGAGGGAGTCGGCCGCGAGCGCCGCCTTCAAGAGGGCGCTCTGGATGCCGAAGCGCGCCGCGTATTCCGCGAAGCTGCCCCGGCAGAGGGCTACGAACGGCGCCTGCAGCGCGGGCCGCACCCAGCGCTCGGCGACCTCTTCGATCGCCAATGGACCGGCGACCCATGCCGGCGCGAGATCGGAGGCGAGCGCGTCGAGCTCGGCGAACATCGCCGAGAGGGCATCGCGATCACGCTCCGAGACGACGCCGCCAGCGGCGGAGAGGAGCCCCTCGTGCCCCGCGCCCGCGAGGAGATAGCGCCCCGGCATCGTCGTCGGCACGAAGAGCGACGGATCGCGCGGCGCGAGCGGCAGCGGGAGCGCGAGGTGGGCGACGAGCTCCCTCGGGACGAACCCGACGCGATGCGCGCCGGTGAAGGTCGCGAGCCGCGGTGCTTTCGCGAACGGATACTCCGTCCGGTGCATCCCGCCGATGGCCGGCTTGTCCTCGATGACCTGCACCGACAAGCCCGAGCGGGCGAGGAGAAGCGCACAGACGAGCCCGTTGACGCCGCCCCCGACGACGATGACGTCCGGATCGTTCCCCGGCATCGCGTCCATCGCTCAGCCTCTACCACGTCCTTGCAGTTTTCGCCGGCCGATCCTAAACCCTCGCCCACCTTACACCGCTGGAGCAAGCATATGGCCGTCGAACGTACCCTCTCCATCATCAAGCCCGACGCCGTCGAGAAGAAGAAGGCAGGCGCGATCCTGGCTCTTCTCGAAGACGCCGGTTTCTCGATCCTCGCGTGCAAGCGCATGCACCTCACGCGTCAGCAGGCCGAGGGCTTCTACGCCGTGCACAAGGCGCGCCCGTTCTTCGGCGAGCTCGTGGAGTTCATGATGCGTTCGCCGGTCTTCGTCGCCGTGCTCGAGCGTGAGGACGCCGTCGCTCAGTACCGCAAGGTCATGGGCGCGACCGATCCCGCGAAGGCGGACGACGGGACGATCCGCAAGCTCTACGGCGGCAGCGTCGGTGAGAACGCGGTCCACGGCTCCGACTCGCTCGACAACGCGAAGATCGAGATCGCCTACTTCTTCCCCGGCAACGAAGTCGCGCCGTCGGCCGGCTGAGCGCGTAGGAACACCGAGCATGGATGATCGCGCCCTCGTCGAGGCGGCCTTTGCCGACCGCTCCAAGCTGAAAGACCCCGCGTACGCCGCGGCGGTCGAGCGTACGGTCGGTCTCCTCGATCAGGGCGCGCTCCGCGTCGCCTCGCCTCCGGCCGAGCCGGACGGCGAGTGGGTGACGCACGCGTGGATCAAGCAGGCGATCCTCCTCTACTTCGCGATCCGCGGGATGGAGACCCTCTCGGTCGGCCCGTTCGAGTTCCACGACAAGATCCCGCTGAAGAAGGACCTCGCGAGCCAGAACGTTCGCGTCGTCCCGCCGGGCGTCGTCCGGTACGGCGCGTTCTGCGAGCCCGGCGTCATCGTGATGCCCGGCTACGTGAACATCGGCGCGCGCGTCGGTGCAGGCTCGATGGTCGACACCTGGGCCACCGTCGGCTCGTGCGCGCAGATCGGCAAGGATGTCCACCTCGCGGGCGGCGTCGGCATCGGCGGCGTCCTCGAGCCCCCGGGGGCCCGTCCGGTCATCGTGGAGGACGGCGCGTTCATCGGATCTCGCGTCGTGATCGTGGAAGGCATGCACGTCGGCAAGGAAGCCGTCATCGGCGCGGGCGTGGTGCTCACGTCCTCGACGGCGATCCTCGATGTGAGCGGACCCGAGGTCGTCGAACACCGCGGCCGCGTGCCGGCGCGCTCGGTCGTCATTCCCGGCATCCGCACCAAGAAGTTCCCTGCAGGCGAGTTCGGCATCCCCTGCGCCCTGATCATCGGAAAGCGCAGCGAGAGCACGGACAAGAAGGTCAGCCTCAACGATGCGCTGAGAGATTTCGCCGTCCCCGTCTGAGCGCGAGGGACAGGAGCGTGAGCCGATCGTGAAGACTCCGCCGCCCTCGGTCCCGCAGACCATCGCGACGCCGACCACCATGGCCGTGGCGCTCGACGAGACGCTCCTCTGGCTGTGCGCGATCCCGTCTCCCATCGGAGAAGAGAAGGAGCTCTGCGACGCCGTCGCCGAGCGGCTCTCTCGTCGAGGGCTCGCCGGTCCGATCCGCCGCTACAACAATTCGATCGTCGTCCCGGTCGTCCGCACTCGCGAGAAGGGGCGCCCGCACGTCGCGCTCGTCGGGCACCTCGACACTGTGCGGACCGAGAACGGTCCCGCCCGCGTCGAAGGCGGACGGATCTACGGCGCGGGCGCCGCGGACATGAAGGCCGGCCTCGCAGTGATGATCGCCATCGCCGAGAACGCCGCCGAGCTCGTCGCGTGCGATCTCACGCTCGCCTTCTATGCGCGTGAGGAGGGGCCGTACGTCGAGAACGAGCTCGGCCCCGTGCTCGACGCCGACGAAGACCTCCGCACCGTCGATCTCGCGGTGTGCCTCGAGCCGTCGGACAACCGGCTGCACCTCGGCTGCTGCGGCGCGATCCACGCGACCGTGAAGTTCGAGGGAAGGACGGCTCACTCCGCCCGGCCGTGGGAAGGCGACAACGCGATCACGAAGGCGCATGGTCTCCTCACGCGGCTCGCGGAGCTCCGTCCGATCGAGCACACGATCGACGGCCACGTGTACCGGACGGTGACGACGGTCACGCTGGCGAACGGTGGGCGCGGGCGGAACGTCGTGCCCGACGTCTTCACTCTCAACTTGAATCACCGATTCGCGCCTTCGACCTCGCTCGAGCAGGCGCAGGCCGACGTGCTCGCCCTCGTGGGAGACGGCGCCTCCGTCCAGTTCACCGATCTGAGCCCCGCGGCGCTGCCGAACGCCAGTCATCCGCTGGTCCAGAAGCTGATCGCCGTCGGCGTCGCGGGCGTCGAGCCGAAGCAGGCGTGGACGGACGTCGCGCGCTTCTCGGCGCTCGGGATCCCCGCGGTCAACTTCGGGCCGGGCGAGAACGCGCAGGCGCATCAGAAGAACGAGTCCACCGACTGCGGGCTGCTGTTCGCGGGCTATCGCATCCTCGCCGCCTGGCTGCACGGGATGGCGAGCTGACCGCCAGCCCTGCAGGCGTTTGCGCACGACCAAAGATCGCGACCGGCCGCCCTGAAATTGGTTAGCCTGCCGGGCGCATGAAGACTCTGGTCCGCGGGTCCGCGGCGCTCGCGCTCATGATGTCCGTCGTGAGCTGCACCGGGCTCTTGAAGAAGTTGAAGGGGACGGAAGAGGACGCCGGCCTCGAGGCTTCGGTCGCGCCCGAGATCGAGTCCGAGCTCGCCGACGCCGGGACCGCGCCTGCCCCGGTGGCGCTCGCGACCAACGAGGGAGACGTCGCGCGCTTCCCGGACGAGACCAAGGTCGCCGACGTCTCGGCGACCCTTCTGCGTGCATACAACGTTCGTGAGGCCCCTCCTGCCGGGGCGGTGATCGTGGGGCTCCCGAAGGGAACTCCGGTCACGCAGATCGCGGAGCGCGGCGGAAGCTTCCTGATCACGTTCGAGGACCCGAAGACGCCGGGGACGAAAATGATGGGCTGGGTCCATCGTGACGCCTTCAGCGCCGTGATTCAGGACGCCGGGCCGCTCGTCTGCCCGAAGGGCGAGATCGCGCTCTTCGGCGACACGCCCTTCTGCGGAAAGCTGTGCAGCGAAGACAAGAATTGTCCGAGCGGGCAGGCGTGCAAGGGCCAGGCGAGCAAGCTTCTGCCGAGCGGAAAGGCCGGCGACGGCGTCACCGTTTGCAGCGTCTTCCACCCGCACGACGCCGGCGCTCCGGCGGTCGTCGATGCGGGCAAGGCACCCGTCGTCGATGCCGGCGCTCCGGCGGTCGTCGATGCAGGCAAGGCACCCGTCGTCGATGCCGGCGCTCCGGCGGTCGTCGATGCAGGTAAGGCACCCATCGTCGACGCGGGCAAGGCACCCGTCGTCGACGCGGGCAAGGCACCCGTCGTCGACGCCGGTACGACACCGGCGCCGACGGGCCCCGCGGCCGACGTCGTCGCGCCGACGGGGGGCAAGTGCCCTGCCAACTTCGTCCTCGTGACGAAGACGAACAAGTGCCACCGTTCGTGCGCGGTGGGGGCGACGCAGCCCGACCGACTCAAGAACTGCAGGAACAAGAATCCGCTCTGCATCAAGTGCGACAAGGACGAGAAGAAGGTCTGCGCCGAGGCGCAGGATCAGTGCCGGTGAGGAGAATCGGATGAGAGATGGAAGGCCGCGTGCTCTCGGTCTCACGCTCGCAGCGGTGGTGATCGCGTCGTCGTTCGTTGGATGCCCGCTCCTGAAGAAGAAGTCCGCCGACGCCGGTGGCGACGACGACGATCCGAGCGCCGAGCTGGCTGACGCGACCACGGTCACTGCGCAGGGGATCGGAGCGAAGAACGAGGCGAACGTTCTCCGCTACGCGAACGAGACCGCACTTCCGAACGAGCCCGCGGTCATCGGCGACAGCGGAGCCAAGGCGCGCAACTTCCCGGGCAACGGTCCCGAGGTCGCGTTCCTCCCGAAGGGAACCGCGGTCGTGAAGGTCGCCCGCTATTTCAGCACCGGCGTCCTCATCCTGTTCGACGACCCGTCGGGCGACGGGAGCAAGTTGCTCGGATGGGTGATGCCCAAGGCGTTCGACACCGCGGCGCCGACGCCGACGCCGACGCCGACGCCGACGGTGCCCACGCCCACGACGACCACCACGACCAAGGTGGTGCCGATCGTCAAGCTCGACGCCGGCAGCAGCACGACGGTGAAGGACGCCGGCGTGCCCGTCATCCAGCAGGACGCGGGGAGCAACGTCGCCGTGAAGGACGCCGGCGCGAAGCCCGTCGTCGTCGATGCGGGCAGCAGTAGCAGCAGCTCGCTGCCTCAGCCGGCGAAGGGGGTCCTCGCCGTCGCTCCCATCGACGGAAAGTGCCCGGACGGTTGGGCGGTCGCCGAAGGTATGTGCCGGCGGAAGTGCACCGCGGACACGGACTGTCCTCGGAACACGAAGTGCGCCACGAAGCAGAACGTGAAGGTCTGCACTTCCGATCACTGACCGGGCGGTGACGACAGCGCACTCGAGCGCACGGTCGCGGTCGACGTGATCGTGGCGCCCACCTGCGCGCCGAGCCCGCCACCGGTGGCGCCAAAGGTCGCCAAAGCACTAGGGAAAAGTTCGTATGCCAGTCGGTATTGCGAGGAAAAAAGGCTTCGTCGGCGGTCCATCTTTCGGATAGAAAATGCGTGGAGCGACACTGAACGCGAGCGTTGTTGAACTGACTCTCGAGTTCGATCGTCGAACCCACTCGCGCGCGATGTCGGCGCGACTGCCTTAACTTCCTCCTTCCGCGGACCGTTGTTGTCGTTCGAGCCGCCCGCGCGCGGCTCCGGAGGTCTCGGGCGTGCAAGCAAGCTCGGTCGTATGGCGTGCGGTTCGGGGGGCGATGATCGTTGCCGCGTTGACCGTGGCCGGTCATTCGGTGGCCCACGATCGTGAGCTCGCGGAGTCACCCGACTTCCGCGTTCGCGTGCAGGCCGCCCTCCGTCTCGGCCGTGCGGGCGCGGCCTCGCGCGCCGATCTCGAGGGTGGCCTTCGTGATGCTCACCCCGCCGTGCGCGTCGCGTGTGCGGCTGCGCTCGGAAACATCGACGATCCGGCGTCCATCCCCGCGCTTGAGCGCGCGATGAAGGGGGAGTCCTACGCCACGGTCAAGACTGCGATGAAGGAGACGATCGACAAGCTCCGCGGGAGCGCTGCCGTGAAGAGCGCCTCCCCGAGCACGCCGACGTCCCTGGCCGGTGCTCGCTACGTCGTCCAGCTCGGCGCGATGAAGAACGTCTCGGGCGTCCGCGCCGACGATCTCGACGGGATCATGCGCCAGGCGGCCCGCGCGAAGGCCGGGACGATCAAGGGGGCGGTGATCGTCGACGGCTCGGACCCGAGCGTCATCAAGAAGGCGACCGAGAAACGGATCCCGGTCCTCCAGGTCGACGGGAACCTCACCAAGCTCACCCAGTTCACCGGCACCGACGGCTCGACGGTCATCAGCGCGAAGGTCGACATGTCGATCCGCAAGCTGCCCGGGCAGACGCTGAAGGGCACGGTCAGCGGCAACGCGTCCGGAAGCAACGGCGCGCGGGTGTCCTCGCAGGGGATCCTGGACCTCCAGAACCGCGTCGTCGGCGGTGCCGTCGAGAGCGCGATGGGATCGATGGGCGCCGAGCTCGCGTCGCTCTCGAAGTAGCCGGGCTCGCTCCCCACTCCACCGGTCACACCCGCGGCCGGTCGTAGCAGCAGAGCTGGTGCGTCGGCGGGCGCTCCGCGCGCGCTCACGTCCCCGCGCCGCGGTCGGGGTCGCCGCAGGTCCGCGGCGCTGCGGACGTCGGGTCGATCAGCTCGCGCCGAAGTGGTAAGTAGCGTGGCTCATCCATGAGCTCGAAGACTGCTTCGGAAGTACGCGCGTCGTTCCTCGATTTCTTCAAGGGCAAAGGGCACGAGGTTTGTCCCTCGGCGCCGCTCATCCCGCAGAACGATCCCACGCTCATGTTCGCCAACGCGGGCATGGTGCCGTTCAAGGACGTCTTCACCGGCAAGGACCGCCGCCCCTTCACGCGCGCGACGTCGAGCCAGAAGTGCATCCGCATCTCGGGCAAGCACAACGACCTCGAGAACGTCGGCGTCACCGCGCGCCACCACACGTTCTTCGAGATGCTCGGCAACTTCTCCTTCGGTGACTACTTCAAGGAGGACGCGATCGCGTGGGCCTGGGAGCTCATCACCGGCGTCTGGGAGGTCCCGAAGGACAAGCTCGTGGTGACCGTGTTCGGCGGGGCCGAAGGCGTCCCGGCGGACGACGAGGCGCGCACGATCTGGCGCAAGGTCACCGGCTTCGGGGACGAGCGCATCCTCGGCATCCCGAACATCCCCGGCGACAACTTCTGGCAGATGGGCGACACCGGGCCGTGCGGTCCGTGCACCGAGCTCCACTTCTTCACGGGCGACGGCGAGGCGAACATCGCGAGCTTCGGCGAGGAGCCCACCCCCGACGGCAAGGGCTGGATGGAGATCTGGAACCTCGTCTTCATGCAGTTCGAGCGATCCGGCTCGGACGCGGCCGGCTACACGCTCGCGCCGCTGCCGAAGCCGTGCGTCGACACCGGCGCCGGGCTCGAGCGCGTGACGAGCGTGCTCCAGGGCAAGGCGAGCAACTACGAGACCGATCTCCTTCGCGCGCTCGTCGACAAGGCTGCGCAGATCGCGAAGAAGCCGTACCACGCCTCGCAGAGCGACGACGACGTCTCGATGCGCGTCATCGCCGACCACGCGCGGCTCACCGCATTCCTCATCGCCGAGGGCATCTCGCCCGATCGCGCCGGGCGGCCGTACGTGCTCCGCCGCGTGATGCGCCGCGCGATCCGCCACGGCCACCGCCTCGGGATCGCGCAGCCGTTCCTTCACGACGTCGCGCTCGAGGTCGTGAACCTGATGGGCGATCAGTACCCGGAGCTCCGCGAGCGCAAGGCGATGATCAGCGACCTCGCGCATCAGGAAGAGGTGCGCTTCCGCGAGACGATCGACCGCGGCCTCAAGATCCTCGACGACGAGGTCGGTAAGCTGACGTCGTCCGGACAGACGACGCTCCCGGGCAAGGTCGTCTTCGATCTCGAGGCGACGTACGGCTTCCCGAACGACCTCACCGACGTCATCGCGCGCGAGCGCGAGGTCCACATCGACTACGCGGGCTACAAGGACGAGCTCGAGAAGCACCGGAAGCTGAGCGAGGGCTCGAAGCTCGGTGACGAGGCCGTCGGCGACGTCTGGCGTCATGCGCAGCAGGCGCTGCGCGACGCGCACGGCGGCGACGACCGCGCAGCGGTGAAGTTCACCGGCTACGAGCGCGAGGCGGGGCAGGGGAAGGTCCTCTTCATCGCGCACGGCAAGGAGCGGCCCGACACGGCGACGAAGCGCGCCGAGCAGGGCGACAAGGTCGCGATCGTCACCGACGAGACGCCGTTCTACGGCGAGTCGGGCGGTCAGGTCGGCGACTCCGGTGAGATCCGCACGAAGGATGGCGGGCGCGTGAAGATCACGGACACGCAGAAGCCGCTCGCCGGCCTCGTGGTCCACATCGGCGAGGTCGCCGAGGGCGCGATCGCGGAGGGCGACACCGTCGACCTCGAGGTCGATCACGTCTGCCGGACCGCCACGCGCCGAAATCACTCGGCGACTCACCTCCTCCACTGGGCGCTTCGCGCGGTCGTCGGCGAGAGCGCGCAGCAGAAGGGCTCGCTCGTCGGGCCCGACCGCCTCCGCTTCGACTACTCGTCGGGCAAGCCGCTCACGGCGGAGGAGATCCAGAAGATCGAGGACCTCGTGAACGAGAAGATCCTCTCGGACGCGCCGGTCACGACCGAGGTGCTCCCGCAGGCCGAGGCGAAGAAGCGCGGCGCGATGGCGATCTTCGAGGAGAAATACGGCGACGTCGTCCGCGTTCTCACGATGACGAAGGACTCGGTCGAGCTCTGCGGCGGCACGCACGCACGGGCGCTCGGCGAGATCGGCATGTTCAAGGTCCTCTCGGACAACGGCGTCGCGGCCGGCGTCCGGCGTATCGAGGCGGCCACGGGCATGAATGCGCTCGCGTACGTGCGCCAGCTCGAAGGCACGATGAAGAACGCGGCGCGCCTCGTGAAGGCCGCACCGGCTGAGCTCGGCGAGAAGATCGAGAAGCTCCTCGAGGACTCGAAGCGGCTCGACAAGGAGCTCGCCGACACGAAGCGGAAGCTCGCAATGGGCGGTGGCGGTGCGGGCGCCTCGGGCGGCGGCGGCATCGACGCCTGGGCAGAGAGCGCTCGCGTCCTTCCGTTCGGCAAGGCCCTCGCGCTCAAGGTCGACGTGGCGGACGGCGCGGTGCTCCGCGAGCTCGCCGAGAAGCTGCGCGACAAGCTCGGCGACTCGGTCGTCCTCGTCGGTTCGGTCGCCGGTCCGAAGGCGATGCTCGTCCTCACGGTCTCGAAGTCGCTCACCGATCGCTTCAAGGCAGGCGAGCTGATCCGCCCGGTCGCGCAGATCCTCGGCGGCTCTGGCGGCGGTCGGCCCGACATGGCGCAGGCGGGAGGCACCGAGGTCGGCAAGATCGACGAGGCGCTCGAGAAGCTCTACGCGCTCCTCGGGACGTCGGCGCCTGCGGGCGCCGAGGCCGCGCCCGCGGCGCAGCACTGAGACCGCTGGAGCGGACCGCCGGCGACCCGTAGCTGCATCTCGAGCTCGCTGGCGGGCCCGCCCCTGGCGCCGGGCGCGATCTTCCTCTCGGAGGTCGCGGCTGACCTCCGCGCGGTGGGCGTTCGCCTGACGCGTGGGGTCAGCGGCCGCGCGCGAGGGGACGGGGCCGCAGCAGCGGGAGCACCTTGCGGTGGCCGGTGCGGAGGTACGGGACGAGGGCGAGCGGCACGGCTGCGTCTCCGGGGACCACCCGGCCGAGCGCCTCCCCGACGACCCCGACCTGCTCCACGACGCCGAGCTTTTCGTCCACCAGGATGATGCGGCGGCCGCGGAGCCGGCAGAGGCCGCCTTTTCCGGCCATCTTGAGCTCGAACGGCTCGATCCGAACCTCGATCCCGAGCTGCTGGGCGAGCTCCCGCAGGCCCGTCAGGATCTCGGCGCCTGAAGACGAGGCCGAGGCCGGCGGCCGGGGGCCCTCAGCCATCGCACTTCCTGAACGATCCGTCGGCACGGGCTCCTCCCCGCAAGAAGACCAGAGCTGCGGCTACGGGAGCTAGGCTACCAGCGTAGGAAAAACGCGCTGGCCTTTCTAGGGTTGCGCGCGGCGGAAGAATCGTGACACCCTTCTTTGAAACCTCCTTTGGAATGACCGAGACGCAGCGCAGCACGCCGCCCCCGATCTCGCATGGCACGGTCATCAACGACCGGTACGAGATCCGTCAGAGCCTCGGCAAGGGGGGCATGGGAGAGGTGTTTCTCGCGTACGACCGAGCGACGCAGCAGCCGGTCGCGCTGAAGATCGTTCGCGAGGAGGCGCGCATGCCCGGCGACGACGAGGCGCTGCGCCAGGAGCTGATCCTGGCCCGCTCGGTGTCGAACCCGAACGTCTGCCGCGTGCACGACCTCTCGCCGTCTGCCTACGGGCCCATCCTCGTGATGGAGCACATCACCGGGCAGACGCTCCACACGCACATCCGTCGGAAGAAGGCCCAGGGCGGCTACACCTCGGACGAGTTCCGCCGCATCGCCTCCGACATCTGCCAGGGCGTCGCGGCCATCCACGCGACCGGCCTCGTGCACGGCGACCTCAAGCCGGGCAACGTCATGGTCACCTCGAACCCCGACGGTTCGATCGGCAAGGCGGTCGTCCTCGACTTCGGCTTCGCCAAGGAGCGCGCACGTCTCTCGGCACGTCGTCCGGGCGCCCCGCCCGACGGCGGCACGCCGAACTACATGGCGCCGGAGCGCATCCGCTCCGGCGGCGCGTCGATCGAGGACGATCTCTACGCGCTCGGGCTCACGCTCTGGGAGATGTGGACGTGCCGCGTCCCCGAGCCCGGCTACAAGCCGCGCGCGAAGCCGATGCGCCAGCAGATCATGTTCGACGTGCCCGCCGGGCTCAGCGTCGACGAGATCAAGCAGATCTTCCGCTGCCTCTCGGACGACGCCGCGCAGCGCCTTCCCGCGCGTCACCTCCGCTTCTTCAACCCGGTCCAGCTCACGACCAACCCGGTCCAGGTCGCGCGCGAGCGCCTCGACCCGGGGCCGCCGCCGGGCCGCAGCGCGCAGTCGGCGTTCACGCCCGGCACGCAGGCGCTCCTCGCGACGTTTGCGACCAACGCTCCCGAGTTCGTCGGCGAGCTCATCCCCCTCGATCGGCCGATGCTGTCGATCGGTCGCCGCGGCGACGTCGACATCGTCGTCCCCGAGGCCACGGTCAGCGGCCACCACGCGAACGCGAAGTGGCAGGCGGGCTCGTGGCAGATCGAGGACCTCGGCTCCACGAACGGCAGCTACGTCGAGCACACGTACGAGCGGAAGAAGGTCGTCAACGTGATGCATGGCGGCGAGTTCCAGCTCGGCGAGCTCCGCCTCAAGCTGGTGAGCTTCGGCCGCGAGAGCCCGCATCACAAGCGCGCCCGTCAGTACCTCGCGCGCCGCGACGGGCTCACCGGTCTCCAGCTCCGCGACTACTTCCTCAAGGCCCTCGACGAAGAGGCTGCCTACAGCGAGTGGATCGAGCAGCCGCTCAGCATCGCGCGCTACGAGATCCGCGGGCCGAACCGTCTCGTCTCCGATCGCCCCACGATCCTCGAGATGCTCGCGTTCCGCCGCGCCGCGACGCGCGTGATCGAGCTCACGGACATGCTGCTCCTCTCGCTCATCGCCGTCACGGCCGGGCGCACGGGGCCGCTCCGCTTCGCGGTCTGCATGACCGGACCTGGACCGCAGGAGGCGCGCAACCTCGTCGAGCAGGTCGTCGGTCAGGTGCAGGGCATGTTGCCCGAGGGGCTCGATCTCGTCGCGTCGATCGCGCGCTACGAGCCGGGCATGAACGTTCGCTCGCTCGTCGATCCGGCCTAGCGGAGCGAGCGGAGCAGGGCGGCGTCGGACGCAGTCGAAGGGCCTAACGGAGTAGTCGAACGTGGCCGACCCTTCCTCGCCCAACCAGAGCCGACCTGGGTTCGAGCGCGGTGGCTCCTCGAGTGACATCGGGCACGGCCCCATCTCGTCGCGCGCTCTTTTGCCGCCGAGCGAGCCGAAGTCCTCGCGCACGAGCTTCGACGCGCTCGACGCGCAGGTCGATCGACCCGCCCGTCTCCAGATGATCGTCGCGCTCATACTGGGCCTCGTGCTCGTCGCGATCCCGCTCTACTTGTGGCGTCGCCCGCGCGCCGAGTCGATCTCCGTCAACGCAGGAGCGATCGACGCCGGGGTGCTGCCCGCCGTCACCGCAGCGGCGCCGAGCCCGGTCGAAGAGAAGCTCGCGATCGGCGATGCGAAGATCCTCTCCTGTCACGATCCGGGGCTGAAGAAGACGCTGCCCGAGCAGTGCGATCACGTCGCCGAGCTCGAGAAGGCCTTCGCGAAGGCGATCGAGGAGAGCGCCTCGTGCGTGCCGAAGGACGCGGGTGGTGGGACGCTCATCTTCGTCGTGGACGCCCACTTCAAGAAAAAGACGATCGCCGTCTCGACGCCGAAGGAAGGCCGCACGCTCAAGAGCTCGAAGATCGCGGGCAGCTGCGAGAAGGCCGTGAAGAGCAAGCTCTCAGGCCTACCGTTCGAGTCGATCAAGCACGAGCACATGCGCTACCGCGTCTCGATCACGGCGACGTACCCGAGCGCGAAGCGCTGACGTCGCGACGACCGGACGTGCTCGCTTCGCGCGCTCGTCGTTCGAGCGCGGAGGAGCTCCAGGGGAGGCGAGTGCGGCGTGTGGCCGTTCGACGGACGAGCTCTGCTTCCTCGAGCTCGTCCGTCGAGGAGCGTAGAGCTCGAGGGGAAGGAAGAAGGCGGGAAGACAGGGACATTTGGATCGCCGTCGCTCGCGTCTTCCCGCCGTCGTCTCGTCTCTCTCGTGCGAAGGCATCCGCGATCGACTTCGTGCGTGCAGACTCTGGCGCCGAGCCATCGGGTTGACTACGTTCCGGCCCTCATGACGCATAGGCGCCTCACGGTTCTCGATCCGGCAGTCCTCGCAGGAACCCGGAGGCCGGGAAGCGTCGAGCTCGAAGACGACCACTTCCACGACCAGTGCGGAGTGTTCGCGGTCTACGGCCACGGCGAAGCTGCCAACATCGCGTACCTCGGGTTGCATGCTCTGCAGCACCGCGGTCAGGAGTCGGCCGGCATCGTGACGAGCGACGGCCAGCAGCTCTACGCGCACCGCTCGATGGGCCTCGTCCAGGATGCGTTCAGCGCCGAGCAGCTCCAGAAGCTCCCCGGCCGAAGCGCGATCGGACACGTGAGGTACTCGACCGCTGGCGGCTCGCACCTCCGAAACGCTCAGCCGTTCGCGGTCGACTACGCAAAGGGCTCGCTCGCGGTCTGTCACAACGGCAACTTCACCAACGCCGACGACGTCCGGGCCGACCTCGAGGCGCAGGGCTCGATCTTCTCCTCCACCTCGGACACGGAGGTGCTCGTTCACCTCGTCGCGCGGAGCAAGGAGGTCGCCTTCGAGGATCGCGTCATCGACGCGCTCGCGGGCGTGCACGGCGCCTACTCGCTGTTGTTCCTCTCCGAGGACACGATCGTCGCGGTCCGCGACCCGCGCGGTCTCCGCCCGCTCTGCCTCGGGATCCTGCCGTCGCGCAAGGATGCGCACGTCGTCGCGAGCGAGCCGATCGCGTTCGATCTCATCGGCGCGGAATACGTTCGCGACGTCGAGCCGGGCGAGATGCTCATCATCGACGCCGCCGGCATCCGCAGCCGGCGCCTCCCGGTGAACGAGACGCCGCAGTCGTGCATCTTCGAGTACGTCTACTTCGCGCGGCCGGACTCGCACCTCGCCGGCCGCAGCGTGTACGAGGTCCGCAAGGAGCTCGGCAAGACGCTCGCGAGGGAGAGCCCGGTCGACGCGGACGTCGTCGTTCCCGTACCGGACTCAGGCGTTCCGTCGGCGCTCGGCTACGCGGCCGAACGGGGGATCCCGTTCGAGCTCGGGCTCATTCGCTCCCACTACGTCGGCCGCACGTTCATCGAGCCGCAGGAGTCGATCCGTCACTTCGGCGTGCGCTTGAAGCTCAACCCGGTCGAGTCGATCCTGCGCGGAAAGCGCGTCGTCGTCATCGACGACTCGATCGTCCGCGGAACCACCTCGCGCAAGATCATCAAGATGGTCCGCGACGCGGGCGCGCGCGAGGTGCACCTCCGCATCTCGAGCCCGCCCACACAGTGGCCCTGCTACTACGGGATCGACACGCCCACGCGGCGCGAGCTCATCGCCTCGAGCCACTCGGTCGAAGAGATCGCGCGCTACGTCACCGCCGACTCGCTCGGCTACCTCACCCTCGAGGGGATGCTCGGCGCGGTGAGCCACGCCGGTGGCGAGAAGGCGCCGGTCGTCCCGCCGGCTCACTTCTGTCACGCCTGCTTCAGCGGGCAGTACGCGATCCCGTTCGCGCCGACGAATCGTCGTCAGACGCGCCTCGTCGGAGTCTGACGAGCAGCTCGCCCAAACGGGGCGAAAGGCGAGTCAGTCGAGCGGGATCTTCGCGGCCGCGTCGCTGCTCGGGAAGTCGCGGCGCAGGCGGTCGAAGGTCTGCTTCGCCATTGCGTCGTCGTTCATCCGCCGCTGGGTCACGCCGATGCGGAGGAGCGCGTCAGGCGCGATCGCTGGATCGGTCGGCCGGTGCTGGAGCACCTGGTTGTACGCTTGGAGGGCGAGCACGTTCCTCGAGGGGTCGCTCGCCGCCTCGGCGAAATAGAGCTCTCCGAATCCGAAATAGGCGAGGGGGACGAGCCTCGAGCGCGGGTGGTTCACGATGAGCTCGACGTAGGATCGCCGCGCGCTCGCATGATCGCCATTCAGCTCGTACGCGAGCCCGAGGAAGTAGAGGACCTCGTCGATCAGCGCGTACTCGGGGTGTTCGGCCTTGAGCGCGACGTAGCTCTCGATGCTCTTGTCGCGCGCGCGCTCTGCATCGGGCCCGCTCGCGGTATGCGCGAGCTCGTTGTAGGCCTCGGCAAGGCGCCGGCGGAGCGTGGGATCCGAGCGGCCTCCGTCCGTCGTCTTTGCGAGCTGGCCCTCGAGCTTCTGGATCTCCCCGACGACGAGCGCTCGTGAGCGGGGCTGCCGCTGCTCGATGCGGGGATCGCGGGCGCGGAGCGTGAGGGCCGTTCTCACCTCCAACGGCTCGTCGGGGCGCGCGGCGGCGGCGGGCTCGTGCGCGGCGGGGGCGAGCGGCGGGATGACGAGGGCGCTCGGATCTTCGGCGGGCGCTTCTCGTCGCGCGCCGCCGTCGCAGGCCACGCCGCTGCCGCAGACGGCGACGCCGAGGACGATGCCCGCCGCCCCGCGCCACGAGATAAAGCGGCCTCCCATCGCCCCCCATGGTACATCCGAGCGGGATGAGGGAGGAGCGGCTCAGCGAGTCGAGCGAGCGCGAGTCGTTGCTCGCTGAGCTCGCTGCACGGCGATGGCGCGTCGCGATCGCGCTGACGGCAGCGATGATGGGGACCTACTTCGGTTTCCTCCTCCTCGTCGCGTACGGCAAGCCCGTCGCCGGTGCGCTCGTCGCTCCCGGCCTCTCGTGGGGCATCCTCCTCGGCGCGCTCGTCATCGTGGTCGCCTGGGTCGTGACGGGCATCTACGTCGTGTGGGCGAACTCGCGCTACGACGCGAAGCTCGATGAGTTGCGCTCCGCGGTGCGGGGAGACGGTCGATGACGGACTCGGCGCTCGGCAAGCCGAACGGTACGGCGATCGCGTTCTTCTTCGTGTTCATCGTCGCGACGCTCGCGATCACGGGGTGGGCCGCGCGGAGGACGAAGACGACGAGCGAGTTCTTCACCGCCGGCTCGAAGGTCACCGGCTTCCAGAACGGTCTCGCCCTTGCGGGCGACTTCATGAGCGCCGCGAGCTTCCTCGGCATCGCCGGTCTCGTCGCGAGCTCGGGCTTCGATGGCTTGATCTACTCGGTGGGCTGGCTCGTGGGTTGGCCCGTGGTGACGTTCCTGGTCGCCGAGCCCCTCCGGAACCTCGGCAAGTACACGTTCGCCGACGTCGTCGCCTACCGCATGCGTCAGACGCCCGTGCGCATCGCCTCCGCAGTCGGTGGCCTCACGGTCGTCTCGTTCTATCTCATCGCCCAGATGGTCGGCGCGGGCAGCCTCGTGACCCTCCTCTTCGGTCTCCCGTACGAGGTCGCGGTCGTGGTCGTCGGCATCGTGATGCTCGTCTACGTGCTCTTCGGCGGGATGATCGCGACGACGTGGGTGCAGATCGTGAAGGCGATCCTCCTGCTCGGCGGGGCCTCCGCGCTCGCCGTCATCGTGCTCGCGAAGTTCGAGATGAGCCCGCTCCGCCTGTTCGCGGCCGCCGCCGAGAAGTACGGGCCGGAGGTGCTCGCGCCCGGCAAGCTCGTGTCGAAGCCGCTCGACACCGTGTCGCTCGGGCTCGCGCTCATGTTCGGCACCTCCGGGCTGCCGCACATCCTGATGCGCTTCTATACCGTGCCGAACGCGCGGGCCGCTCGGAGCAGCGTGCTCTACGCGACCGGTTTCATCGGCTTGTTCTACCTGATCACCTTCATCCTCGGGTTCGGCGCGGCGGTGCTCGTCGGTCGGGATCCGATCAAGGCGATCGACAAGGGGGGCAACATGGCTGCGCCGCTCCTCGCGGAGGTCGTCGGTGGAACGGCCTTCCTCGGCTTCATCTCCGCGGTCGCGTTCGCCACGATCCTCGCCGTCGTCGCCGGGCTCACGCTCTCCGGTGCCGCTGCCCTCTCGCACGATCTCTGGGGCCACGTGGTGAAGCGCGGCAAGGCCGACGAGCGCGAGCAGCTCGCGGTCGCGCGCGTCGCGACGGTGCTCCTCGCGGTGCTCGCGATCGGTCTCGGCATCGTGTTCAAGGGGCAGAACGTCGCCTTCATGGTCGGCCTCGCGTTCGCGATCGCCGCCAGCGCGAACTTCCCCGCGCTGCTCCTCTCGATGATCTGGCGCCGCTTCACGACGATGGGCGCCGTGGCGAGCATGGCGACGGGTACGCTCTCGGCGATCGCGCTTATCGCGCTCTCGCCGACCATCCAGGTCGACATCCTCGGGCATGCGTCGGCGCCGTTCCCGCTCAAGAACCCGGCCATCGTGACGATGACGCTCGCGTTCGTGGTCGGCATCGTCGTCTCCCTCGTCCGCCCGGAGCCCGATGCCGAGAAGAAGTTCGCCAGCGTCGCGAGGCGCATGCATCTCGGCCCGGAGTGAGCTCCGCTCGTCCGGTCCGGTCCCGTCCCCGGGCAGGCTCGTCGCTCGAGCTCACCTCGCGGCGCCTCGCCCCTTGCCTAAGAGCCGCTGCAGCGGTCTCATGGGGAGCCATGTTGCCCGTTCGCGTGACTGTCACCGTGGGACGAAAGGTGGTCGCACTCGACGACGTCCGAGACGCCCGCGTGGCGACGGCGCTTCGTCAGGCGGCACGTGACGTGGGGACGAGGCTCGCGACGGCGAAGTGCCCGGCGCACGGCAAGGGCCCGACGGACGTGAGGCTCCACTTCGACGCCTCGGGCGCGGGTGACCTCAAGTACGAGTCGTGCTGCGAGAAGCTCGGCGAGACGATCGCGAAGCTCGTCTGATTCGCCGCCGCCGCGCCGCAGCCGCGTCGCGTTTCTGGTCGCCTCTCGGCCCTCAGGGCTCGTAGTAGAGACGCAGCTCCCGGAGCAGGCCGCTGTCGCCGCGCACGAACGACATGGCGGTCGACTCGGCGTCGTCCCCGAACGGCCGCTGCCGTGTCAGCACCGTCTCGATGCAGCAGGTGCGCCCGTCGTCCGCGACACCGGCCGGCACGAGCGCGAGACGCCCACCGAGGCCCGCGAGGAACGAGGCCATCGAGCCGTCGCGCTTCGAGTGTGCCTTCCCGTTCGGATCGACGAGCCGCGACGACTCTTCGAACGCGGCGAGGACCCGCTCGACGGCGCCCTTGCGGAACGCCTCGAGGACGTGGGCGACGATCTGGGGGACGGGCACATCCCGTTCGCTGCCCCGGAGCGGAGGTCGTGGAGCTCGCGGCGCCGCTCCCGTCGCGTAGTAGACGCGGAGCTCGATCTCGCGAAGGCGCCGCCGCTCGGCGACGACGGCGATCGGGATCTCGGAGGGCCGTGCGCCTGAGCTCATGACGAGGACGCCTTCGGAGACGTCGCGATCCACGCCGGTCGCGGACGCGACATGCCGATAGGTCGCCTGCTGCTCTCCGAAGCGGGTCGCCAGCTTCTCGAGCAAGGGATCGATCGACGACAGCGTCGAGGCGCGACCGAAGAGAGGATCGTCGATCGTCGCTCGGTTGCCGAGGCGCCGCGACAATGCGTGCAGTGAGCCCGTGACGAGCGCCGGTACGTAGACGTCTGCGAGACGCCCCTTCAGCGTGCTAGCCGTTCCCCGATCTTCGGCCATGGCGGCGGAATACTTGCACGGATGACGGCCCTGCTCCACCTCCGGGGCAAGAGCGGGGATTTCGTGTTCATCGAGCTCTCCGTCGTCGTGGGGCGCGGCGAGCGACGAGCCTTGCGTTTGTCGTGCCGCGGTACGAAAGAAGGAGAAGAGACCACCATGACCAGCGCGAGCCCTGATCTCTTCCAGCAAGTGCCCGACGCCGTGAGCGTCTACGAAGTGTCCCTGCGCGATGGCCTGCAGAACGAGAACGCGACCGTGCCGCTCTCCGGCAAGCTCCGCCTCGTGGACGCGCTGGTCGCTTCGGGCCTGCGCCGGATCGAGATCACGAGCTTCGTCTCGCCTCGGTGGATCCCGCAGCTCGCGGACGCGGACGAGCTCGCGAAGCTCGTGACGACGTCGCGCGCGCCTTCGTCGCCCGGCGTCGAGTTCACCGCACTCTGCCCGAATGCGCGCGGCCTCGAGCGCGCGAAGCAGGCAGGCATGAAGGAGATCGCCGTCTTCATGAGCGCGAGCGAGACGCACAACAAGAAGAACATCAACAAGACGATCGCCGAGACGATCACGGCGTTCGAGTCGACGATCGGCCCGGCGCGCGAGGCGGGCATCCGCGTCCGTGGCTACGTGTCGACCGTCTGGGGATGTCCGTACGAAGGCGACGTCGCTCCGGCGACGTCGATCGCCATCGCGCGGAAGCTCCACGAGATGGGCTGTTATCAGGTATCGCTCGGCGACACGATCGGCGCCGGCACGCCTCGCCAGACGCGCGAAGTGGTGGAGCGGGCGCTCGACGCACTGCCGGTCGACGCCATCGCGATGCACATGCACGACACGCGCGGGACCGCTCTCGCGAACGTCGTGGTCGGCCTCGAGCTCGGCATTCGCAACTTCGACGCCTCGGTCGGCGGGCTCGGCGGATGTCCGTACGCGCCCGGGGCCGCCGGAAACGTCGCCACGGAGGACCTCGTCTACATGCTCGAAGGGATGGGCGTCCGCACCGGCGTCGATCTCGAGCGTCTGGTCGAGGCGGCGCGCGCCGCCGAGAGCATCGTGGGTCGACCGCTCCCCGGAAAGGTCCACCGCGCAGGCATCCGAAGCCTTCGCGCGTGAGGCGCCGCTCGTCGAGACTTCGTCCCGACGGGTCGCGACGAAAGGGCTCGCTCGGCCCGCACACTGTGGACTTTTGAAACACCCGAGCTCGTCGGATCGGGCTGTCTTGATCCGCTGGGGGCGTCACACGCTCCGCCAGAGGTCCTTGCGCTTTGCAAGTACGTCGGCGTTTCTTTCGAACTTGAAAGAAGGCGAGGGCGCAGAGTGCGGTTTTTCCGCATCTTCACGCATGGCACGAAACTCGCTTTTCAGGCGGGCGGTACCGCGTTGAGGCTTCCCCCCCCGAGCCGGGACGCGGTGCCATTCTTTTTCTGCCTGATGCGCTGCCGGCACCGCCCGGCAATGGCCAGTGCACCCCAAACCCAGCGTGCGTCGCGGTCCGGCGCATGCGAGAGTCGCCCGCGATGGCGCCTCGTCGTCCCAATCTTTCGCGGCCGCTGTGCTGCGCGGTCTTCTTCCTGTCCGGCCTCGTGGCCGTGACGGGATGCAACCGAACCCCGCCGGAGCCGGCGCCGTCGGTTCAGGCGGACACTTCGCCACGCACGACGGAGGCGAAGGCGCGGCCGACCACCGCCCCGTCCCGATGCATCGCCGAGCTGCCTGCGGCGGCCCCCAAGATCCCGCCGCCCGCCGACCCGGCCGCGTGTCCGCCGGATCCCGAGCCCGATCGGAAGCTGCCGCTCGCCGAGGTCTCGTTTCCCGACGCCCCCAACGCGCCGCGCATCGAGGTGGAGCTCGCGAAGACCCCACCCGATGTCGAGCGCGGGCTCATGTTCCGCCGCTCGATGGCGGACGATCGCGGGATGCTCTTCAAGCTCGATGGCCGCCGCGAGCACACGTTCTGGATGCACAATACATGCATCGCGCTCGACATGCTCTTCATCGACGACGACGGCGTCATCGTCGGCATCGTCGAGGGAGCAGCTCCGCTCACGGATACGACCCGGAGCGTGGGGTGTCCGTCGGTCTTCGTGCTCGAGGTGAACGGCGGATGGGCGCGGAAGCGCGGCGTCGCGCCGGGCCAGAAGATCACCATCCCGTTCGCCGCGCGCTGACCGCGCTGACCGCGCTGACCTCGCTGCAATGGGCGTGGTAAAAGAGCGTGCCATGACGCTCCGACCTGCCATTGCGGCCATGCTCCTGTTCACCGTCGCTGCCTGCAAGGGCTCGCCGCCGGAGCTCGAGCCCGAGCCGAAGAAGGGTGAGCCCACGAAGACTGCAGAGCCGCTGGGGACCGCGCCGAGCGCGGGCGGCGGTGGCGCGTCGTCCTCGGGGGGCGCGCGGCCCACCGGCGCGACCGGAGGCGATCCGCTCAAGGGAGCGTACTCGCTCGCCGACGCGACCAAGGACCTCAAGGGGGCCGGCCCGATCGTCGCGAAGATCGAGACGAACAAGGGCACGCTCCAGTGCAAGCTCTTCGACGACAAGGCGCCCGTCACGGTGGCGAACTTCGTCGGCCTCGCGACCGGCAAGCGCGCTTGGAAAGACCCGAAGAGCGGCGAGTGGGTGAACAAGCCCGCGTACGACGGCACGACGTTCCACCGGATCATCAAGGGCTTCATGATCCAGGGCGGCGACCCCAAGGGGAACGGCAGCGGCGAGCCGGGCTACGTCATCAAGGACGAGGTCTGGGAGGGGGCGAAGCACGACAAGGCCGGCCTCCTCTGCATGGCGAACCGCGGACCGAACACCAACGGAGCGCAGTTCTTCATCACCGACGCGGCCGCGCCGCATCTCGACGGCGGCTACACCATCTTCGGCGAGTGCGCGCCGCTCGAGGTCGTCCACGACATCGCGGGCGTCAGCGTCGTCGGCGAGCGCCCCGCGCAGCCGGTGACGATCAAGTCGGTCACCATCAGCCGCGACGAGAAGAAGAAGTAGCACCCGGCCGACGGCATCGCGGCCGACGCCATTCCGGCCGACGCTCGGAGCAGAGCGAGAGCGAGAGCGAGTCAACAGGGAGGCGGGGAGGATCAAATGACCCCCCCCGCCTCCCTGTTTCTGTCCTCTCGCTCTGCCTCCCGGCCGACGCTCGCTCGGAGGGGAGCCACCGCGAGTCGCCTCTTGCCGGCGCCGCGCGTCAGCTTCGCGAGCGCCGGCGAGCGTGACGCGCGTTACATCACCTCGGGAGCCTCGATGCCGAGCAGGTCGAGGCCTCGCGCGAGGACCTTGCTCGAGACCTCGCAGAGCGCGAGTCGGGAGGCGCGCGTCGCGTCGTCCTCGGCCTTGAGCACCGGACAGTTCTCGAGGAACGCGGTCGTGACGGTCGCGAGGTCGAACAGATAGGTGCAGAGCCGGTGCGGCTGGAGGGAGTCCGCGACGCTGGCGACGACATCTCCGAACCCGAGGAGGGCGAGGGCGAGCGCGCGCTCCTCCGGCGCGTGGACCGCGATGGTCGCCCCCGCCACCGTGCCGCCCGCCTTGCGGAGGATCGAGCGCGTGCGGGCGTGCGCGAACTGGAGGTAGGGCGCCGTGTTGCCGTCGAACGCGAGCATCCGGTTCCAGTCGAAGACGTAGTCCTTCACCCGATCGCTCGACAGGTCGACGTACTTCAGCGCCCCGATGCCGATCATCCGAGCGACGTCACGCCGGGCCGTCTCGTCGAGGTGCGCAGGATTCTTCTCCTCGATGATCGCGAGTGCGCGCGTGATCGCCTCGTCGAGCAGATCGGCGAGCTTCACCGTCCCGCCTTCGCGCGTCTTGAACATCTTCTTGTCGGGCCCGAGGATCGAGCCGAACGCGACGTGGGTTGCGCGCGCGGAGGAGGGGAGCCACCCCGCCATCGCCGCCACCGCGAAGACCATCGTGAGGTGCTGCTGCTGCGGAGCGCCGACGACGTAGAGGACGCGGCTGGCGCCGAGCGTCTCGGTGCGGTGCCGGACGGCCGCGAGGTCGGTCGCGGCGTAGCCGTAGCCGCCGTCCTTCTTGCGGACGATGAGCGGGAGCGGGTTGCCTTCCTTGCTCGTGAAGCCGGGCGGGAAGACGCAGTCGGCGCCGTCGCTCTCCTGGAGGAGACCCTTGTCGCGGAGCGCGTCGGTGACCGGGCCGAGCTTCGGGTTGTAGAAGCTCTCACTGCAGATGTCGGCGCTCGTCAGCTTGACCCCGAGGCGCTCGTAGATCTGCCCGAAGTAGCTCGTCGAGAGATCGACCAGCTGGCGCCAGAGCTCGAGCGTCTTCGCGTCGCCGCTCTGCAAGAGGACGACGCGCTTGCGCGAGCGATCGGCGAAGGCCGCGTCGCCGTCGAACTTCGCGCGCGCCTCGCGATAGAAGGTGTCGAGGTCGCGGATCGAGAGCGAGGCGGCCTCGCTGCCCGACGTGGCCGACGTGTCGAGCAGGTGCTCGATCAACATCCCGAACGGCGTTCCCCAGTCGCCGAGGTGGTTCTGCCGGATGACGCGGTGGCCGAGGTGCTCGAGCACGCGGGCGAGCGAGTCGCCGATGAGCGTGCTCCGTACGTGACCGACGTGCATCTCCTTGGCGACGTTGGGAGACGAGTAGTCGATCACCACCGTCTCCGGCGTCTCGGCCGGGACGCCGAGACGAGCATCGGCTGCGGCGCTGTCCAGCTCTCGCGAGAGCCAGGCATCGGTGAGGGTGAGGTTCACGAAGCCCGGTCCGGCGATCTCGATCTTGTCGGCGAGCCCGGCGAGGTCGAGCTTCGCGACGAGCGCCTCCGCGATCTCCCGCGGCGGGCGGCCGAGCTTGCGTCCGAGGCCGAGGGCGACGTCGGCCTGGAAGTCGGCGCGGTTCGAGCGGCGGAGCACCGGTGGCGTGCCGGCGTGTTCCTCGCCGAAGGCGGCGACGATGGCCTTGTCGAACCTCGAAGTCAGCGTGTCGAGCAACGTACTCACGATGTCAATGTCCGTAGTGACCGGTGAGCACGCCCTCACCGATGATGTGGCCGTCGATGGCTTCGTCGATCTGCCGAAGCGGCGCGGCCTCGGGCAGGTTCAGGACCGTGTCGAGAGCGACGACGCGGTAGCGATAGCGGTGCGCCTCGCCCTTGGGCGGGCAGGGGCCGGAGTAGTGCGCGACCTGGAGGTCGTTGAGGCCGAAGCGTGCGGCCTCACCGGCGCCGGTGAGCTCGGTTCCCGACGCGAGCTTGCGAACGTCGGGCGAGACGTCGAACGCGACCATGTGCGTGAACGTGCCGTCGGAGGAGTCGGGGTCCTCGACGAAGAGGACGAGCGACTTGGTGTTCTCCGGCGGCGAGCTGAGCACGAGCTCGGGCATCAGATCCTTGCCGTCGCAGGTGTGGTCGACGGGGATGCGCGAGCCCTCCGTGAACGCCGGGCTCGTCACCGTGATCGATGCGAGCCGCACGCCGGGGGCCATGCGCGGGACGATGCGAGGCTTTCCGCATGCGAGCGCGGAGAGCAGCGCGAGCGGGACGCAGGCGAAGAGCGCGGGCTTGTTCGAACGCATGAGCAGCATCAATCGGGGGGAAAGACGAGGTCGGAGGTTGCCGACCCACCATAGCGGTGCGTGGGGATGGCTGCCTCGCGGGAGTAGAATGCGTTGTACTTGGCGCGCTCGAAGCTCGCGGCACCGAACGTGTTCCAGAGCACCGCCCAGGCCGCGGCGACCCAGAACGCCCGCGAGAGCCTGCGGGGCGAGAGCGCGAGCAGCACGAAGAGGAAGATCGCGTAGTCGTTCGAGAAGCGATAGCCGAACTGGAACCATCCGCTGTTCTGGTAGAGGAGGTTCATCACGCACGGCCCGATCGCGGCGAGCGCGACGGCGGCCCAGAGGAAGTCGACCTTCTTCGGCCGGATGAGCCACAGGTAGATCGGCGTCGTCCACCAGAGCGCGAGGCCGTGACCGCTGATGACGTAGCGCGGGACGTGGAACGTCATGCCGAGCAGCTCGAGCGCGACGCGCGGCTCCGTCGGGGCCGGCTTCCACGGCAGGCTGCCGAACATCACCGCGAGGTTTCGCGGGAGGAAGTGGAAGCTGAAGAGGCCCCAGCGATCGATGCGCGTCTTCCAGCCGACCTGCAGGTACTCGTGCCCGAAGGCCCACGGCGCCGGATTGCCGAAGCGCGCGTTGTTGAGCCACGACGCGAAGGCGAGCGCGACGAGCACGGGCAGCGAGAAGCGCACGACGAGGCGCGCGAGGTGCGCACGATCGACGCCTCCGAGCACGAGCGCGACCCGATCGAGCAGCGGGCCTTCGGACGGCATCGCGCGCGTCTCGCCCTCGGCGGTGCGCGCACGCAGGTACGCGGTGCGCACCGCCTCGAACGCGAAGAAGATGCCCACGAGCGTGGTCGTCGTTCGCGTGAGGAACATGCAACCGAGCATCGCGCCAGCGAGCACGGGGTGCTTCGCATCGAGGGCGCAGAGGACGAACAGCGCCGCGAGACCCACGCCGACGACGTGCGCCGCGAACCAGACCGTGCCCTGCACGGCGCTGAAGAAATAGACCGAGCCGAACGCGAACAGGAGCGCGAGGCGGATGTTGTCGATCTCGCTCCGCTCGGAGCGCCCGGTGCGCCGCAGCTTCTCGAGGACGAGGAAGAGCACCGCAGGGCCGACGCCCGCAAGCCACACGATGAACTGCCCGTCGCGGAAGTTCTCCGGGCTGCCCGAGAGCCACACGAGCGGCATCATCAGGACGGCCGGGAAGGGCGGGAAGCTGATGTGCCACTTCGAGTCGAAGAGCGCGAAGTCGTTCATCCCCGCATACGAGGGCGGGTTGCCGAGCAGGTGATGACGTCCGTGGAGCCACGCGTCGGCGAGGAGCGCGTAGTGGTTGTACGGCGTGTGCTTCGCCAGGCGATCGCCCGCCATGATCGCGTAGACGATCAGGCACGCGAGGTAGATCCCGAGGCCGATGAGCACCCGTCGCGAGCGCGTGTCGGTGGTCATCCACGCGCGCCATCCGCCCGCCGCGCCTTTGGGCGTCGCGGATCGCGTGGTCGTGCTCTCCGTCGCTGAAGGCGCGTTCTCCCCGGCGGAGCTCGCCGGCAGGTCGCTCGTCGTGACCGGACCGTCAGTCGCGGCCTTCGGCGCGGGAGCGTCCTCGGTGGTCTGCTTTCCCTCCGCGGGCTCCGTCATCTCCGGCGCACGGTAACATGCCGCATGCCGATCGAAGATCGTTCGGTAAACACGGCCGTTCAGAACGCGAACTCAGCTACGCATGCGAGAAGGACCAGTTGGGTAAGGACCTTCGCGTTCGAGCTGACGAGGTCATGACAATCAGCGAGAAAACGACTTGCGAGTTCGTGGCATGGTGCTTGTATTCCGGCCAGCCCAGATGGCACTCCCCTTCGATCCGACCCCTGGCTCGCGCGACCCCCGCGCCCTCGCCATCCTCGCCAAGACGATCTACCGCGAGCTCCGCTCGAGCGGGTACGCCGAGAAAGATGTCATGGCGCTCGCCGGTGAGCTGCTCGGGATGGTGGCGACCGAGGTTCAGAACCGCCGCTCCCCCGTCAACGACTGACGGCGCTCGTTGCCCAGTATCGACGGCGACCCTTCCCGTCGCGCCCTGACTCAACGCGGCGGGGGCTGAGTGCACCGCAGCGGGAGAGTCGAGGCACACGTCTGCTGGAGGCGGGCGCGAGCCCGTACCTGTCGGCGAAGGCGCCGCCTCGATGCCAGCGCCGGGGCGTCGTCTTCCATTGCGTAGGCGAGCGCGCGAGGGCTTCCGCGCAGGGCCAACAGCAGCGCCTTGGCCCCGCCTCCGTCCCCAAGTTGACAATCGGCAACCAAAGCCCTGACAATCCCGTTGAAATCCGACGCCACCACGGCGGCGGGCGCGGGTGACGCGCCTGTCGTCGAGTCACGCACCTCACGGCGCTAGAGGGACCGACGCGTGTTTGCGATCATCATCAGCGAGAAGGGTGGGGCGGAACGCCGGGAGTCGTTCGACAAGAACGAGATCAACGTCGGGCGTGTACAGGGCAACGATTTGATGCTCCCGAAAGGGAACGTCTCGAAGCACCACGCTCGGCTGCTCTTCCGTGACGGCCGCTTCATCGTTACCGACCTCAAGAGCACCAACGGCACGTACGTCAACGGCCGGAAGATCGCTCAGGCCACGATCGTCCGCGAGGGCGACAAGATCTACATCGGCGACTTCGTGCTTCGGCTCGAGACGAACGGCGCAGGAGCCGTCAGTCAGGAGCCGACCGCAGCCGGTGACGAGGAGTCGATCCGGACGGTCGCCCGCGAACAGGCGGCGCCGCCGCGTCCTCCCGCGCCGCTTCCGAATCCGCCGGCCGTCACGCTGAAGGCGCCGACGCATCCGCCGGGAGCACCGCCGCCGCGACCGCAGAACATCTCGAATCCGCCGCCGCCGCTCGGAGCGCCCGCCGCGGCCCCGCTCGCGCCATCGCCGTCTCCCGCGCGCCCGCAGGAGCCCGGCGGCGCGATGCCCCCGACGTACAGCCTCGATCAAGATCCGGACGACAGCGCGCCGCTCCAGAAGCCGCGCCCGTCCGTCGCTCCGCCGGCGCCGCCGATCGGAGGAGGGGGCAGCGGCGGCGGGATTCGCCCGCACACGATGCCGCTGAACCAGATGTCGCCGCCGCCGATCGGACCGCGTCCGATGGGGGCGGGAGGACCGCCGCCGCCGGTGGTGACTGCCCAATCGCCTGCGGCGCCTGCGCCTCCCATCGCGGCTCCGCCTCCCATCGCGGCTCCGCCTCCTCCCGCGCCTGTTCCTGCGCCGCCGGCTCCTGTCGCACCCGCGCCTGCGCCCGCGCCGGCACCTGTCGCGCCTGCGCCTGCGCCGGCGGTGTCGCCGTCGCCGCCTGGCCGTGCGACCGCGCCGCCTTCCCGCGTGCCGCCGAAGGAGACTCCGGCGCAGGCAGGTCGACGGCTCGCGCTCATGACGCTCCTCGATCGGATCGCCGACGCGGTCGATCTCTCGCCGCTCCGTGCGAGCCCGAACGTTCCGGACGCGCTCGCAGCGCAGATCGAGCGGGCCGCGCGTGATCAAGCGAACGCGATGCGCGAGGAAGGTGACGCGCCCGAGGGCATCGATCTCGACGCCGTCGTTCGCGACGCGCATCGCGAGCTCGTGGGGCTCGGCGCGTTCGGTCCGCTCCTCGAAGACGAAGAGGTGAGCGAGATCCACTGCGTTCGCTTCGATCAGCTCTTCGCCGTGCGTGGAGGCTCGAGCTCCACCGAGCCCACCGCCTTCAGCAGCGAAGAGGCGCTCCATCGCGTCGTCGCTCGGCTCGCGCAGCAGAGCGGCGAGCCCTGGAAGCCGGGAGAGACCGTCGTCGAGCGGCGCCTTCCGCGCGCTACCGTGGTCGCGATCGCTCCGCCCGCCGCGACGAACCACGTCGTCTCGATCCGCAAGCGTCGTCGCGTCGAGGCATCGCTCGACGAGCTCACGCGCGCCGGATCGATCTCCAAGGGCATGGCGCAGTTCCTCGAGGCGTGCGTCGCGGCACGCGCGAACGTCCTCGTCTCCGGCAACGCGCCGCTCCCGCTGCTCTCCGCGCTCGCCGCGGCCAGCAACGGTGGCAACGGTGGAGAGCGCGTCGTCGTCGTCCAGGACGTCGAGGAGATCGGCGTCGGCAACGCCCACGTCGCGAACCTCTCGCTGGGCGAACACTGCGTGCGCGCAGCCTCCAAGCTCCGCGCCGATCGTCTCGTCGTCACGCAGCTTGCGGGCGGCGTGGCGGCCGCGACGGTCGACGCCATGGCGGAGGGGACCGACGGTGTCCTTGGTGCGCTCGCCGCGCCCACGCTCCGGCAGGGCATCGGCCGTCTCGTGAACCAGCTCGTCCTCCACCGCCCCGGGCTCTCGCTCGAAGCGACGCGTGAGGTCGTGGGCGAGGCGTTCGACATCGCGATCGAGATCGGCTCGTTCCCCGACGGCCGCCTTCGCGTGATGCGCATCGCCGAGCTCGGCGGCACGGACGCGAAGGGCATCGTCGCGCGAGACCTCTTCGTCTTCAACGCCGACGCCTCAGGCGGGGGCGGAGACGGCACCTTCAGCGCCACGGGCGTGGTCCCGCGGATCGCCAACGAGCTCGCGGCTCGTGGGATGAAGCTCGACGGCGCGCTCTTCAAGCGCACCGGTCGCTGACGAGCGCTGCTCGACGGCTCATCGTCCCGAGTCCGAGGCTCCTCGGGCTCGGGGGTCGAGTCTTGGCTCGACGTGGCCGCGGCGAATCATCGGCTTTCAGGCCGATGTGTTCGCCGCTCAGGCCGAGCCGTCGAGCGTCGTGAGCGTTTGGCTCCGCGACCGTCGTACGCGCGGCCTTCGGGAGCCGCGCGGCTTTACGATCAGGTCGAGGCTTGCTCTTCGGCGCGCTTCACCATCTTGCGATGCGTGAGGCGCTTCTTGAGCGGGCCCATGTGGTCGATCATCAGCACGCCCTGGAGGTGGTCGTACTCGTGCTGGATCGCGACCGCGAGCAGGCCTTCGGCCTCGAGCTCGAACGACTTGCCGTCACGCCCTTGCGCGCGAACGCGGACGTGCGCCGCGCGTTCGACCTCTTCCTGGACGCCCGGGAAGCTGAGGCAGCCTTCCTGCCACGTGATGTCGCCCTCGCGCTCGAGGATCTCCGGGTTGATGAAGACGCGCAGGTCGCTCGGCTCGTTCTCGTCCGCGATGTCCACGATGAAGAGCTGGAGCGCTTCGCCGATCTGGGTCGCCGCGAGGCCGACGCCGGGGGCCGCGTACATGGTCTCGGCCATGTCGTCGATGAGCTGCTGAATCTCGGGCGTAATCGCCTCGACCCGCTCACCGCGCTCACGCAGGCGCTTGTCCGGGTAGTGGAGGATGGTGCGAATCATGACTCCCGGAGAGCCTAACCCGGGAAGCGGTGCGGCGCGAGTGGGTCACGACGTCACGACGTCAGCACCACGCCACGACGACGCCACCAGGACTCGGCGGCGCCGCGTTCGCGGCGGTCGATCGGCGAACGATCGCGCCTCTGCTGTCGAGCTTCGATCGAGCGACTCTTGCGTCGCTCGGTCACGTGGTCGCGGTCACTCAGGGTAGACGATCTGCCCGTGGACGTACGCGTCCTCGCCGACGAGCTCCCAGGACGGCGTACGGATCCGCGGCGCCTGCTGCGGCGTGTCGGGACCCGCCCAGTCCACCGCGCCCGGCCGGCCGCGCGGGCCGAGCAGGATCGGCGCGATGAAGGCGTGGAGCTCGTCCGCAAGCCGCTGAGCAAGGAAGCTCCCGGCGAGCTCGGCCCCGCCCTCGACGAGCATCGTGACGACGCCGCGCTGCGCGAGCATCCGGAGGGCCGCGACCACGTCGAGGCGACCCTCGGTCGACAGCGGGATCCGCACGCACTCGACGCCGAGGTTGGCGAGCGCCTCCTCCGGACCCTCGCCGGCTTCGGGACCGCATACGACGAGCGTCGGAATCTCCCGCGCCGTCTGTGCGAGCCGCGAGCCCGGGACAAGGCGGAGGTTCGTGTCGAACACGACGCGGAGCGGGCTGTCGCCGGGCGCGTCACGCACCGTGAGGTGCGGGTCGTCCGCCACTGCCGTGCCGATCCCCACGGCGACCGCGTCGGAGCGTGAGCGCAGGTGATGGACCTTCGCGCGGGCGTCCGGTCCGGTCACCCACTTCGAGGCGCCGGAGCGCGTGGCGATGCGACCGTCGAGTGAGAGCGCGAGCTTGAGCGAGACGTACGGCAGCCCCGTCGTGACGTGCTTCGACCACGGGAGGATCTGCGTCCGGCACTGCGCCTCGCGAACTCCGAGGGTCACCTTGATGCCGGCCTTCTCGAGCTCCGCGATGCCGCCGCCGTCGACGTGAGGGTTGGGGTCGAGGCACCCGATGACGACGCGTACCACCTTGGACGCGATGATCGCGTCGGTGCACGGCGGCGTTCGTCCGTGGTGGTTGCACGGCTCGAGCGTGACGTAGAGGGTGCCGCCGGCGGCGCGTTCGCCGGCGGCGCGTACGGCAGCCGTCTCCGCGTGCTCGCCCCCCGCGCGCTCGTGATGGCCCGTCGCGACGAGCTCGTTGTTCTTCACGATGACCGCGCCGACGTGCGGGTTCGGTGACGGTCGTCCGCTCCTGGCGTGGACGAGCGCGAGGTCCATCCAGCGCTCGTCCTCGAGCGTCTGGGGATCCGGCTCTGCCTTCGATGGTGGGGGCATCTGAGAAGGTCGCTTCGACTTGGGATCGGCGTCGCTCATGGCTGCGCGCCCTCGCGGTTCTTGCCGTTGGACGGGGAGATGGCCGGCGCCCCCTCCGCGCGGCCGCTCGAGAGCTGGTCGATCTCCGAGCGGAGCTCGTCGATGTCTTTGAACTGTCGGTACACGCTCGCGAACCGAACGTACGCCACGGGATCGACCTCGCGGAGGTGCTTCATCACGCGCTCACCGACCTGCTCGGCCGGGATCTCCTTGTCGCCGCACTCGATGAGCTCGCGCTCGATTGCGTCGACGATCTGCTCGATCCGCTCGAGCGGGACAGCACGCTTGTCGCACGCGCGGCGGAGGCCGGAGAGGACCTTCGACCGCTCGAACGCCTCGCGGCGCCCGTCCTTCTTCACGACCAGCGGGAGCACCTCCTCGACGCGCTCGTAGGTGGTGAACCGACGCGCGCAGGTCTCGCACTCCCGCCGGCGACGGATGACGTCACCGGCGGTACCGGCGCGGGAGTCGGTGACCTTGCTCTCGAGATGGCCGCAGAAGGGGCACTTCACGATTGGCTCAGCGTGTGAGGTTCAGATCTCGATCTTCTCACGCCGGCGGGCATGACGTGCATCCATGTCGGTGGCGGCGTCGAGCCAGGCCGTGACGATGTCCCACGCCAGGCCCTTTCCGACGACGCGCTCGCCGAGCGCGAGGATGTTCGTATCGTTGTGCTCACGGGAGAGCTTCGCCGTGTAGGTATCCGAGCAGACGACGCAGCGGATGCCCGCGTGCCGGTTGGCGGCGATCGACATGCCGATGCCGGTCCCGCAGACGAGGATACCTCGGTCGAGCTCACCTTGGAGGATCAAGGTTGCGAGCCGGTGCGCGTAGTCGGGGTAGTCGGTGCTCGCTTCGGAGTGCGTGCCGAGGTCCTCGATCTCGAGGCCAGCACGGTCGCGGAGCATTCCGAGGAGGTCCGACTTCAGCCGGAACCCACCGTGATCAGAGGCAATGCCGATGCGCACGGCTCAGCCTTCGTACCGGGAGAAGACGAGCGAGCAGTTCGTCCCGCCGAAGCCGAACGAGTTGTTCAGCGCGTGCTTGACGGAACGCTCACGCGCCGTGAGCGGCACGTAGTCGAGCGGGCAGGCGGGATCCGGGTCGGTCAGGTTGATCGTCGGCGGGATCTTGCCCTCCGAGATCGCGAGCGCGCAGATCGCGCTCTCGACCGCGCCGGCCGCGCCGAGCAGGTGGCCCATCATCGACTTCGTCGAGCTCACCCAGAGTTTCTTGTCGGTCGCGTGCGACTTGAAGACCTCCATCATCGCCTCGGTCTCGGCGATGTCGCCCACCGGCGTCGAGGTGCCGTGCGCGTTGAGGTAGTCGATCTGATCCGGGTTGAGCTTCGCGTCCTTCAACGCCATGCGCATCGAGCGCTGGGCGCCTTCGCCGTGCGGCGCAGGCTGCGTGAGGTGGTTCGCGTCGCTCGAGGCGCCGTAGCCGGTGACCTCGGCGTAGATCTTCGCGCCGCGCTTCTTCGCTCGCTCGAGCGACTCGAGGACGAGGATGCCGGAGCCCTCGCCGCAGAGGAAGCCGTCACGTCCCTTGTCGAAGGGGCGGCTTGCCTTCTCAGGCTCTTCGTTGCGGCGCGAGAGCGCGTACATCGCCTCGAAGCCGCCGATGCCGACCGGCGTGACCGTCGCTTCGGCGCCGCCGGTGACCATCACCTGAGCGCGACCGCGACGAATCCATTCGAACGCCTCGCCGAGCGCGTGTGCGCCGCTCGAGCATGCGCTCGTGTTGCAGTAGCTCGGGCCGCGGAGCCCGTACGCCATCGAGACTTGCCCGGCGGCGAGGTTCGCGATGATACCCGGGATCGAGTAGGGGCTGACCTTCTGCGGTCCCTTGTCGATGATCGTCTGCTTGGTCTTTTCGAGCGTCAGCAGACCGCCGAGGCCGACGCCGATGAAGCAGCCGGCTTCGTCACGCTCTTCGTCCGTGAGCTCGAGCTGGGCGTCCTGGATCGCCATCTGAGCCGCGCCACACGCGAACTCGATGAAACGGTCCATCTCCTTCAGCTTCTTCTTCTCGATGAAGCGGGTACCGTCCCAGCCCTTGACCTCGGCCGCGATGCGGACCCGGAAGGCCGACGCGTCAAATTGGGTGATGGGACCTGCGCCGCTCGTGCCGGCAAGAAGTGCTTCCCAGGACTCGGCGCGTCCGATTGCAACCGGAGTGACGAGCCCGATACCCGTAATGACGACGCGTTCCATGATCAGTCCTCGGTCCTCTCGTTCTCTGGGTTCTCAACAGTGCGAAGAACCCGACCGCGGCGACGGCCGCGGTCGGTGGGAGAGATGCCGAGGGCTCGAGGCCGTCGGCTTTACTTCTTCGCGTGCTTCTCGATGTAGTCGATCGCGTCCTGGACGGTGCGGATCTTCTCCGTGTCCTCGTCCGGAATGTCGATTTCGAAGGCCTCCTCGAACGCGAGCACGAGCTCGACGAGGCCGAGCGAGTCGGCGCCGAGATCCTCGATGAACGTGGACTCGGGCTTGATGTCCTTCTCCTCGACGTCGAGCTGCTCCTTGATGATGCGCTTGACCTCGCTCGCGATGTCCTGGGCCATGTTCCTTATGCCTCGTCGATTTCTACGTTCGGTTCAGCGCCCAGCGTGCGATTCCGCAGCGTGGGTCGAGGGAGCTTGTGGGCGGCTTTCTACACAGCCTTTCGGGGGACCGCAACACTCCCTCTCGCGATCACGTCCTATGCGAGTCTCCGCGTAGGTCGGTTCGCATCGAGAGAGCCGCCGGTGTCAGACGTACATACCGCCATTCACGCGGAGCACCTGCCCGGTGACGTATGCGGCCTCGTCACTGGCGAGATACACGCAGGCGCCTGCGATCTCGCGCGCCGTGCCGGTGCGGCCGAGCGGCACGACCTTCACGAGCTGCTCTTTCATCGCGTCCGTCATCGTGCTCGTCATGTCGGTATCGATGAAGCCCGGCGCGACGACGTTCACGGTGATGTTGCGCGAGGCGTACTCGCGGCCGATCGACTTGGCGGCGCCGATCAGCGCAGCCTTCGACGCGGCGTAGGCCGTCTGCCCGACGTTGCCCATCTCGCCGACGACGCTTGACATGAAGATGATGCGGCCGGTCTTGGCCCGCATCATCGTCTTCACCGAGGCCTTGGCGCAGGCGAGGGCGCCTTTCACGTTGACCTGCCAGAGGCGGTCGAGGTCCTCGTCCTTCATCCGGAGGAGGAGGCCGTCGATCGAGATGCCGGCGTTCGCCACGAGGACGTCGAGGCGGCCGAGGCGCTTCGTGACGTCCTCGATTGCGGCCTCGCACGCCTTCGGATCGGCGACGTCGAACCCGAGGACCTCCGCCTTGCCGCCGTTCTTCACGATGCCGTCGGCGACCTCGCGCGCGGCGGCCTCGCCCTTCACGTAGTTCACGATGACGGTCGCGCCGTGCTCCGCGAGCGCCTCGCAGCACGCGCGACCGATGCCGCGCGAACCGCCGGTGACGAGAGCAACCTTCCCATCGAGCTTGAACATGTCGTCTCCTTCAGGAAGCCGCGGGGGCGAGGAACGCACCGAGCCCTTCGAGGCTCGGGACGTCTCCGACGCTCGCGATCTTCATCTCCTTCGCGATCCGCTTGCCGAGACCGGCGAGGACCTTTCCCGGCCCGATCTCGATCGCGTGCGTGATGCCCTCGTCGTGCATCAGGCGCACCGCCTGCTCCCAGCGCACGGCGCCGTCGACCTGGCGGACGAGCAGCTCCTTCACCCGCGTGGGCTCGGTGTTGGGGCGGGCGTCGACGTTCGCCACGACGGGGAACGCGAGCGGCTTCACGTCGACCTTCTCGAGCTCCGCGCCGACGACCGCGCCGGCCGGCCTCATGAGCGCGCAGTGGAAGGGGGCGCTCACCTTCAGCGGGATCGCCTTGCCCTTCTCCTCGCCGGCACGCACGCCGACGCGCGCGACCGCCTTCGCCGTCCCGGCGATCACGATCTGACCGGGGGCGTTGAAGTTCGCGCAGGAGACGACGCCGAGCGGGGCTCCGGCCTCGTCCTTCTCGGCCTCGACCTCCTTGCACAGCTCCTCGAGGCGAGCGGCCTCCATGCCCATGATCGCCGCCATCGCGCCGACGCCCGGGGGCACGGCGTCCTGCATCGCGCGGCCGCGCGCCCGGACGATTCGCACCGCGTCTTCGAGGGAGAGGGCTCCGGCGGCGACGAGCGCGGAGTACTCGCCGAGCGAGTGCCCGGCGGCGAAGCGCGGCATCCCGAGAAGCTCCGGATACTTCTCGCGGATGGCGGCGAGCGCGGCGATGCTCGTCGTCACGATCGCGGGCTGCGCGTTCGCGGTGAGCGTGAGGTCGGACTCCGGCCCTTCGAGGATCAGCTTCGAGAGCGACTCACCGAGCGCCGCGTCGGCGCGCTCGAAGATCTCCTTCGCGGCGCGGGAGCTCTCGACGAGATCTCGTCCCATGCCGACCGACTGCGAGCCCTGGCCCGGAAACAACCACGCGAGCATCATCGGCGCGCGAGATAGCGCAGCTCGCGGTCGACGCCAAGTGGCGACAAGAGCGCGTAACGCGCCGTCAGCCGCGGCAATTTGGGGCTCGCGCCCCAACCGCCCGCAGCGGCGCCCCAACCACCGCAGTGGTGGCCCAACCAATGGTGCTCGACCGACCCGCGGCGCCTGGCACGAGCTCCCGCAGTGGTGCCCCGACGACCTGCAGCGCTTGGCACAAGGGCCCGCAGCGGGCGCCCGGGCCACGGCGTCTTGCACACGTCATCGGCGTAGGACGCGCCTCCGCTTGGAGGAGGCGGCTCCGTGACGTCAGTTGTCGAGCGTGTCGACGTCCGGGGCGCCCGAGTCGACCGGCGGGGTCGTCGTCGTCGAGGTCGGCGACGTCGTTCCCGTGGAGGTCGGCACGCTCGGCGCCGTTTCCGTCGATGTCGGCGCGCCCGTTCGGCGTCCGCCCCCGTCGTAGTCGCCCTCGTCGAAGATGCACCCGGAGCCCAGCGCGACCGCGGCAGCGGCCGTCGTGAGCATCGTCGCGAAGCCCGCGCTGAACGCGAGGCGACGACGCTTCTGGATCCGTCGAGAAGAGGCAGTGGTGGACGACGATCTCATCAGCACTTCCACCCTTTCGCTTCGCAAGTGCACGTCGGATCCGGCTGGCCAGTCGCTCCGCTCGCGGGGCACTCCCGGTTCAGCGTGTAGAAGCCGAGGCAGGGCGTGCCGGGCTGGATGACCTTCGTCGGGCACTCGGGGTAGTCGATGTTGAACGCAGCCTTCCCCTCGATCTTCCCGTCGAGCATCACCTCGCAGACGTAGCTGCCGGGGTGGAAGGGAGCCTCCTGGTCCTCCTTCAGACGTCCCTCCTCGTCGAGCGACGACGGGAGCATCGTCAAGGTGACGAGCGCGGGCTTGTCCTTCGTGATCTCCGGTCGGAGGTCGATGGCAGCCACCACGGCGTCCATCGGGAGGAATTCGTCCGTCCCGATCTCCGCACCGCGGATCTGTCGGATCAACATCTCGATCGTCACGTCCTTGCGACCGATCCCCACCTCGGCGACACACGTGACCGCCGTGGAATCGGTGAAGAAGACGTTTCGACGTCGAGCGCCGTCTTCGTCGAGCGACATCCAAACGTCCGAGACGTTCGCGGTCGCCGAACAGGCGGGCAGGGCGCTGCACACGAGCGCGCCGAACGCTGCGGCCACGCCGAGTCTGCGGAAGATCATTCCCCCGACTATAGCGCAGTTCGGTCGCGCTCTTTGCCTTCAAGCACGGCAACAACCTCGAAACGCGCGGGGGGATGCCTCGCCTCGCTCCGAGGTTACACGTCGGCGCCTGCGACGATGTCGCCCATGAAACACGAAGAGCGCCGAACGAGCGGCGCTCTTCGTGCGCAAAGCCGCGAGGCCGTCAGGCCTTCGCGGTCGCGGTCTTGGTCGCCTTGACCTCGCGGCCCTTGTAGTGGCCGCAGGATCCGCACGCGCGGTGGGGGGTCACCGGCTCGCCACAGTTCGGGCAAGCGATGAGCTGCACGGGCGTCACCTTGTCGTGGTTGGCGCGACGCATGTTGCGCTTCGATCGGCTGGTTCGCCTTTTAGGGACGGCCACGGCTAACTCCTTCGGACTTCTACAGAGGTCAGTTCAGGTCAGGCTTCACTTCGGCTTTCGCGCAGCGAAGTCGAGCAACGGCGCGAGCCGCGGATCGATGGGCTTGTCGCCCGCCTGTTCGGGATCAGGGGCGGGGGACATACCCGGGCAAGCTTCCGAGCACAAGGGGATCATGGGGATCTCGAGCACAAGCTCGTCCCGGACGAGGTCATCAAGCGCGACCGTCTCCCCCTCGAAGGGCAGCGTATCGGCCTCTTCGTCCGTCAGCTCGCGTTCTCCGTCGCCCTCGCCCGCGAGCCGGGAGGCGGGCACGTAGAGCACGCTGATGTTCGAATGAATCTTCAGCTGGGCCGGCTCGAGACAGCGCGCGCACGGGGTCGTGAGCTCCGCGTCGAGCGTGCCGTGGACCACGACGTCGTGTCCGCTCTTCGAGGCGCGGACGACGAGCGCGCCGTCGTTGCCGGCGCTCGTGGCCTCGTGGCCCTCCAGCGCGCCGCGCAGCCATCCGGAGCGGACCGGGAAGCGAAACTCCTTCCCGCCAGCGTCCAGCTCACTCACCGGGATCGGATACTCGTGTGCGTTCATGACAGATACAACCCTATATTTGCGGGGTTTATAGGCATTCCAAGGCCCAGCGCAAGCCCGAGCTTTGCAGCGCTCCACTTTGCCATGCGCCTTGCTCGCGAAAGCTCACGGTCGTCGTTGCGCAACGGTGCGCTATCTCATGGGGCTCGCACGATCCTGTTGTCTGCGGGGCTACTCGCTTTGACAGCGTGCGCGGGGCTGGCGGGGCTGGAAGGGCCTGATCCAGAGGCGAACGGCCCGCATGGATCACCCATACCATCGGATGGCGATTCCGATGCACCGTCTCGTCCTGCGCCGTCCGAGGACTGCGGTGACGTTGCGAACGACGCAACGAACTGCGGGTTCTGTGGGCACTCGTGCGGGGGAGCGGCGTGCAGCGCCGGCCTCTGCGCGCCCGCGGTCGTCGCTCGAGCGAGCACGCACGTCGACGCGTTCGTGACCGACGGGGTCGGCCTGTACACGATCGACGCGCAGGCCGTGCGTTCGTGCGCTGCAAGCGGTCCCGCGACCCAAGCGTGTCCCGAGCTCGTCACCGGCGAGGAGATCGGGAGCCGGCTCCGCATGGACGACGTGGACTGGGGCGACTGGGGTTGGGGTGGAAAGGGAAAGGAGCTCACGTCGATGCCGGCGATCGCGCCGACGGCGATTGCGCTGCAGTCGAACCGCGTGGTGATCGCCGACGGCACGTACGAGGTCGTCGTCGTGTGCCCGACGAAGGTCCCATGCACTCGCATCAACGTGGGCATCGTCGACACCGACGACGACGCCCCGGTGCTCGGCCGCTCGCTCACGCTCTCGTCGTCGAGGCTTTTCTGGGCGCAAGGCAACGCGATTCGGACCAGCCCGGTCCCCGTGCCGGGATTGATCGTCCACGCTTCGGCCTCGCGTGCGGCGAGCGACACGGTGGACCCCGCGCGCGTCCTCGCCGCGGGCGCCGACGATCTCTTCTGGCTGTCGAGCGAGGGCCTCCATTCCGCGAAGGACGTCTCGGCGAACGCCGAGCGATTGTCGGCCCGCGACGCTCGCGACTTCGCCGTCGACGACGGCAACGCCTACCTCGCGTCGGCGAGCGGCCTCTATCGGGTCAGCCGCGCGGACAGGACGGAGACGCTCGCGGCGACGGGGACGTTCGCGCACGTGGTCGCCGATGCGCGCGGCATCTATGCGACGCGGATCGACGGCGGCCGGACCACGGTCGTCGACGTGCGCTCGGGGAAGGTGCTCGAGCTCGCGAGGGTGGACTTCGCTGTCGACGGCCTCGCAGTCGCCGGCGAGTACGTCTATTTCATGACGCACGCGAGCGGCGCCGCCGAGATCCTTCGCGTCCCGCGCTGAACGCGCCGCTCGACCACGCGGTGATGGGGCCGATCGGATCGCGCGCTCAGTTGGTGGCGATGTCGCCGGTCGACTCGGTGATCTTGTCCGGATCACCGAGGAACTCGAAGTGCATCGTGTCCTGCAGGGTGTCGTGCCCGAGCCAGTAGAAGCCGTACTTCTCGAACGCCTCGACCCACGAGCGCGGCATCGCCATCCGCTCCCAGACCGTCTTGTCCTTCTGCTTGCAGAGCGGGTGCGTGTTCCATGGCGCGACGCAGCCGCAGCAGGTGTTCTTGTCGGGCTCGATGTCGACCGCGATCCCGTAGACGTGGTTCGAGATCTCGACGCCGCGGTACGTGTTGTGGAAGCGAATGCCGCCCATCGTGCGCGGCTTGTACTCGTCACCGGCGGGGCTCGCCTTCAGCGCGGCCTCGACGCACTTGAGCGCGGGGATGATCTTCGAGTGGACCTGGACGCTCAAGCCCATGAACGACGTCGACTTCGCGTAATACTTCGGCGGGTGTCGGTTCGCCTTCGGATTCCCGTAGCCCTCGAAGTAGCCGTACTTCTCGGTGCGGTACTTGATGGCCTGCTCGAGGAGCTTGCGGCCTTCCTTCAACTTCTCGGCGTCATTCGTGCGCGGGAACCAGTTGCCTCGGATGAGGAACGATTGCGCGCTCTGCTCGCGGCAGGTTGCGGTCTTGCCGTCGGCGAGGGTGATCGTCAGCTTGCCGGAGGCGGGCGCCGGAGCGGCATCCTTCGTCGCCTCCTTCGCCTCCGCGTTGTCTTTCTTCGCGTCGTCGCCGCGAGCGGGGAGCGTCGAGGCGGCGAGAGCGAGCAGGAGCGGTGCGGCGGCGAGAGTGCGGCGTACTGCGGGCATCACTCTCCGACTCTACAACGGGTGCCAGCCGGCTGTCCCGACTCCTACGACACGAGCGAGAACGCCAGGGCCGGCCCATCCTACTTCACGGTGATCTCGATTGGCCGCGGAGCTTGCGAGCTGCCGTGAGTCGTGGCCTGGGGCGGCGAGCGCGATCGGGCCCACGAGTCGGGATGCGTGATCGGGAGTCACGAGTCGCGAGCCGAAATTCGCGATCGCGCTCGCAGACGGATCGGATCGGTTCGAGTCCGGACGTCCGTTGCGCGGCTTGTGAGGATGTCGACGACTGCGCCGCCCTGAAGCGTTAGTTCTACGCGTCCGACGTTCGGTTCTGCAGTCACGCACGCCCGACGACGAGAGCTAGGGGCTCGACCACATCTTCACGAGGCTCGTCGTCGTGCCGGAGCGGCTCCGCCTGCCGCCCTCCCGCGTGCTCGCGAACGAGGTGTCGATTTCATCTATGCGTTCCTCACCCAGCTCTGGTCGGAGATCTCGGGCTGGCCCCCGGCTGTCGCCGCTGCCATCGGTAGGAAGACACAAGAAAATGACTAAATCGTGCATATGGGGTTTGACGGCGAATGCGCCATAAGCGAGCCTTCGAGCTCTGGGGGGGGGGCGCACGCGAGCGCTCCTCCGAACATGGAGGGCCAGGATGGGGCTGTCGAAGGTATTGGCGCGCGTCGAGGTCGGAGCGACGTTGCTCGGCATCCTATCGCTCTTGGCGCTCGACGGGTGTGCGACGGGGCCGGGGAGCGACGAGGAAGACCTCGCGGCGGAGGTGGTCCAGCAAGGCCTTGGAAGCGCAACGGCGTCGTCCACGGACTCGACGTCGTCATCGGCGAGCACGTCCACCGTGACGCTCGCCTGGGCTCTCGAGGGGCCGCTCGTGGAGCGTGTCGGTGCGGGCACCTACGCGCTCGAGGTCCAGAACAACGAAGATTCGCCTGTCGACGCCGAGATCGTCCTCGAGCTCGACGGCCTCGGAGCGCATCGGACACGCTCGCTCGGCAACCTGCAGCTCGCAGCGCGCGAGCGTCGCGTGCTCTCGTGGTCGCCTGCCTCGAGCCCCATCGCGCCGTGGGGGACGCTCGCGCGGGTGACCGCCGAAGCCCGGTACACGCGCGACGGTCTCACGCAGAAGATTCCAGCGCCGCTCCTCTTCCTCTCGTTCTCGCGGAACGGTACACGCGCGTTCGCCTCGGTCGAGGACGGCGAGCTCGTGCGCCTCGCATCGCTCGGACGTCGTGCGAGCCCGTGGAACAAGGGAGCACTGACGTCAGCGGATCGAGACGCCCAGCTCACCCAGCTCGGCAGCCGTCGTGGCAGGCTGGACGGCACGTCTCTCGACGAGAGCCCTGGTGAGGTCCTTACTCGGCGTGCGCGCGGCCTAGCTGCGAAAGCGGCGGCTCGCGCCCGAGGTACGGGCGGCCCGGCGGCCGTCGTCGAGGACGAGGACGAGGACGACGTTGGGGACACCATCTCGCGCGACGGCGACGTGCCGGTGTCGGCGCAGGGCATCGTCATCCCGCCAATCTATACTGGCCCTATCGCGAGCTGTCCCGGCGTGACCTTCCCGGTGACGACGCCGACGTGCATCTCGCTCCGCCCGACCGGCTTTCGGGATCTCGACGTCGTGGCGCCCATCGATGTGCCCGAGGAGCACGCCAACCTCGATAACTACCCAGCCGCCTACGCGAACGCCGCGATCTACGAGAGCGGGACGTTGCGGTGGAGCGGGCGGCTCGACGCAAATGGGTGCAGTCCGGAGGTCTGGTACTGCCCCCAGAACGCTCGGATCGAGGTCTCGACGGCCTCGTTCCAGATCCCCGGCAACACACTCATCCCGCGGACCCGCGACATTCGGCTGAGCCCTGCAAGGACCTTCATCGCGCAGGTCGTCCTCGCGTCGTCGCCGGCGACCGGCTTGCCCATCGGCGCCGCAAACGTTCGTGCCAGCACGGCCGCGGACCAGCGGCTCCTGCGGATCGCGTCCGTCGTCGCGCGCATCTTGCGGATGCCGGACAACGGCTTGCGGGATGGCTTCGCGCCTCCGCTGAACTTGCACACCGAGAATGGGTGCTGCGACTACCCTGAATTTCACTACGGCACGTTGCCCTCGGGACAGCCGCTCTGCGGTGAGGCTTGCGCCGACGAGACGGACGCGTGGTTCGGGCAGAACCTCGCGCGTCAGTCGAGTGGGCAGTACGCGCCGACCTCGATCCACTCGACCCAAGACGCGTACGTCATCGGCCATGAGCTCGGGCATTCAATCCAGAGAGACGCGCACGGCGGTCCGATCGGGGCTGACTACACCGACATCGAGGCCGTCGGGGACTGCTCTTGCACTCACGTTCGCGACGGAAGTCAAAAGCACTGCCTCCAGTCGAGCCATAACGTTCAAGCCGCGGAGGTCGAGGGCTTTGCTCACTTCTACGCGACGAGGATCATGAACAACAAGGGCGCGGACGCGCGCTTCACCTACTACAAGGATGTGCGGCGGTTTGGGCCGTTCTACGTGAATGGCGTTCCCCTCATTGGCGCCTACCCCGTCGCGCCGCCGGTCCCGATCAACGCTGGTCGGCCAGCGTATGACCCGTCGTGGTACGGTCAGACCAACGGCTGGTGCGGAAGTTCTGCTACGCTCAGAACCGCTCAAGCGAGTACGACTGGCTAACGTTCCTGTGGGCGATCAATGGCAAGGTGGCTTCCGGCACCCTCTCGATGCCCGAGCTCTTCGCCGTCCTCGGTAACGTGAGCGGGAGCTTCACGTGGCCCAACATTCGGTCGCGAGCAGCGAGTCATCTGGGCGCGAATTCTCCAAAATTCATTCACTTCGCGAATCAGGCGACTCAGAATGGAACGGATTTCTAGCGGCTCGTGTGAGGGCAGAGCGCGATTGGGCAGTTTGCTCGTCCTGCTGATGCTTGGATGCAACAAGGCTGCACCAGCACCTCCGAACATGTCAGCCGCGACGGTCGACGCAGGGGAGACTCCGATACAGTCGGGGACGTGCGTCCACCCCACGATCGAGGCTCGGTGCCACGATGGGATGTGCCTCGTGCCTGCGGGCTGCTACCTGCGAGGCTCGCCTCGCGACGAGCCTCACCGCGGGCGGTATACGGAAGAGCAGCGCGAGGTTACGCTAACTCACCCGTTTCTGATGGGAACGTACGAGACCACGCAGGCCGAGTGGACATCCCTCGGCTATCGGATCCAGCCCCCCACGGACGTGTCCGAGAAGAACATGAACGGCGCGCGAACGTGCTCGGAGCCTTCGTGTCCGGCGACGCGGCTGACGTGGTACGAAGCGGTGGAGTTCGCGAACGAAAGATCGCGGCGCGAAGGCCGCCAACTTTGCATCGAGCTCCTCGGTTGCTCGGGGAAGGTGGGCGAGGACTTCGAGTGCACGGGGTACAAGCAGACGACGAAGTCCTACTACGAGTGTGACGGGTACCGCCTGCCTACGTCAGTCGAGTTCGAATACGCGACGCGCGCCGGAACGAGGACGGCCTTTTATTCCGGCTCGTACGAACCACCCTCCGACGACTGTGTGGCGATCGAGCATCTGATGGATGCAGCCTGGTACTGCAAGAACTCCAAGAACGCGACGCACCCGGTGGGGTTGAAGAAGCCGAACGCGTGGGGGTTCTTCGATCTCATGGGGAACGTGGCCGAGATGACGGCGTCGGCACCCGAGGACACCGTTGGTATGGGCCCGGCGACGGACCCGCAAGGAACGCTCGACCTCTCCGGACATCTCGTCTTTGCTGGTGGGATCTTTCACTCCACCCCTTCGACTCTTCGAAGCGCGCTTCAGGCCCTGGCGTTGGTTGTCGAACTTCCTCGGGCAAGCTCGATCGGTCCGGGAATTGGCTTCCGGCTCGTTCGCACGGTTTCGTCAGCGGAAGCGGCAACATGGTGAGGTGCTTGCAGTCGCCACCGACATCGTCGGAGCTTTCGCGAACGAAGATCGAGCCGTCGAAAGCTTCCGGGAGGTTCCGCCACCCGGATTCGAACCGCTCGGGCGTCCGGCCGCCCGAGAACGAGCTGGGGGTCTGTGGGCTGACGCCCGCAACCCACTGGAATCGTGTACCGCGGGGGGGACACGCCTCCGCGGGGTTGGGGCGCGAGCCCCGAGTCAGCGCCGGCGCTCGAAGCGGAGGACTTCGCCGAGCGTCTCGTGTTCCTCCATCCCCACGCGTGCGAGCCCCGACCGCTCGAGGACGCGGATCGAGGCGGTGTGCCAGGGGGGCGTCGTCGCGGTCACGCTGATGATGCCCGGCTGCGCGAGCGCCCAGTCGACACACGCGCTCGTCGCTTCGGACGCGTAGCCCTGACGCTGCCATCGCTCCTCGACGCCGTAGCCGACCTCGGCGACGCCGCTCTCCGGCTTGCCGTGAAAGACGACGCTGCCGACGACCAGCCGGGTGCCGCCGAGCTCGTCCATCGCGATCATCAGACGATCTCCCCACAGCCGCGTCGCGGGGTCGGCGCGGATGTGCTCGAGCGATGCGCTGAACGCGCGCTCGACGAGCGCTCGGCCCGGCCATGCGTCCGGGACCTTCGCCTGGACGAGGTCTTCGATCGCCGCGCGGTCACCGCGGAACGTCGCTTCGACGACCGGGAGCGTGATCGGCTCGAGGATCAACCTCGGCGTGACGAGGGCCTCCATGAATGAATCGTAGCGTAGCCGACCTTCGGAGAGTTGCCGCTCGGACGATCGCGACGCACCGCGCCGTGCCTTGCGACCGCACGGCTCGCGCTCCTCCTGCGCCGCTCGCCCGCGGTTCGCGGAGCGTCCGGCCCTGCCGCAACGCGTCTCGTCCGCGTGGCGGCCGTTGACGGCGACCGTGAAAGGGCGGATATTTCGCACGCTAAATAATGCCGCCGCCGCCTGTCAGCCCGGAAATCAAGAGCGATGTGGATCAGGTCCTCGAGGCGATCATCTACCTCTACACGGAGAGTCGCCGCCTCACGAAGGAGCTGGCGCGTCGGGCTGACCTGACCGGCCCGCAGCTCACCGTCGTGAAGATGCTCGAGCAGATCGGTGATCTGTCGCTGTCCGAGCTCTCCGAGCGGATCCGTGCCCAGAACAGCACCGTGACGGGGATCATCGACCGCATGGAGCGGGAGAACCTCGTCTCCCGTGAGCGATCGAAGGAAGACCGGCGCGTCGTCTACATCAAGCTGACGGCGAAGGGGCGGAGGCTCGCAGAAGAGATCCCGGTCGAGCCGATGGAGATCTTCCGCGGCGCGCTCGAGAGCCTCAGCGCCTCCGAGGTCCGGGACCTGGTGAAGATCCTCGGCAAGGTGGCGAGGCGCGTGCAGCAGACGGTGCAGCGCGAGACCGCCGAGAGCGACTCCGTCAAAGGTTGAGAGGAGATGACGATGAGCCAGACCTTCGTGCGCGATCCTGACCTCTGCGTGATCACCTGCGCCGTCACGGGCGTACTCGCGAACCGCAAGCAGTGCCCAGGCATCCCCTACACGCCGGAGGAGATCGGCGAGGAGTGCAAGCGGGCCTACGACGCCGGCGCCGCGGTGGTGCACATCCACGCACGGCAAGAGGACGGGACGCCGACGTTCGATCCGAAGGTGTTCGCGCGGATCAAGGACGAGGTGACCAAGCGCTGTCCGATCCTCCTCAACTTCTCGACCGGGACCGTGCTCGACGACGTCTCCGAGCAGTGCGCGTACATCGGCGAGAGCCGGCCGCACATCGCCGCCCTCAACATGGGCACGATGAACTACTCGAAGTACTCCGAGAACCGGAAGCAGTTCGTCTTCGACATGGTGTTCCCGAACACCTATTCGAAGATCATCAAGCTGCTCGAGGCGATGAACGCCGCGGGGGTGAAGCCCGAGCTCGAGTGCTTCGACACCGGCCACACGCACGGCATCTGGCCGCTCCTCGACATGGGCGTCCTGAAGAAGCCGCTCCAGTTCTCGTTCATCGTGAACGTGCTCGGCGGCATCCCTCCGCTCGTCGAGAGTCTCCAGCTCCAGACGAAGATCATGCCGCCCGGGAGCGAGTGGGAGGTGATCGGGATCTCGAAGAGCGGCTGGCGAATGATCGGCGCGGCGCTCGCGCTCGGCGGCAACATCCGCGCAGGTCTCGAGGACAACCTCTACCTGCCGAGCGGCGAGATGGCCCGTAGCAACGGCGACCTCATCGATGTCGCGGCACGCATGGTCCGTGATTGCGGGCGCAAGGTCGCCACCGTCGAGCAGGCGAAGCAGATCCTCGGGCTCGATCAGTTCAAGCCCCAGGCAGTCGGCGCGTCGCCGAAGCAGGCGTCGGTCCCGTCGTGATCCTCGTCGCGAGGTGACGCCATGAGCAAGACCAAGCCTGCTACCCGTCTCTGGGCGAAGCTCCGCGTCGCCGACGCCGGGCCCGTCCGCACCATCACGCTCCACAACCCCGAGCGCCGCAACGCGATCGGGCCGCAGATGGTGAACGAGCTGCTCTGGGCGCTCGCAGACGCGCACGAGGACGACGACGTCCGCGCGATCGTCCTCACCGGAGAGGGCAAGGCGTTCTGCGCCGGTGGTGACTTCTCGTCGATGGGGGGAGGCAGCGACGGGCCGGAGCTCCCGCCAAAAGGCGACTACGCCGACCTGCTCCTCGCGATGGTCCGGAGCGAGAAGCCGATCGTCGCGCGGGTGAACGGTCACGCGATGGGCGGTGGGCTCGGGCTCGTGGCAGCGTCGACGTTCGCGATCGCCGTCGCCGACGCGAAGCTCGGGACCCCGGAGATCGACGTCGGGCTCTTCCCGATGATGATCATGGCCGTCCTCGCGCGGCTCGTTCCGCGTCGTGCGCTGCTCGACATGATGCTCCTCGGGAAGAAGCTCTCGGCGGAGGACGCGCGCGGGGTGGGGATCGTGAACGAGGTCGCCGAAGCCGCCGACCTCGACGCCACGACGAAGCGCCTCGTGAATGCGCTCACGTCGAAGAGCCCGAAGACGATCGCGCTCGGCCTCCGCGCCTTCGCGGAGCAGGACGACATGGACCTCGCGGCTGCGCTGCCGATGCTGCGAGGCAAGCTCGGCGAGTGTCTCGCGACGGAGGACGCACGCGAGGGCATGATGGCGTTCCTCGAGAAGCGCGCGCCGGTGTGGACGGGGCGCTGACGGCGGGCTTTAGGGCTCGTACTGGATGCGATAGCGGTACTTCCCCGGCTTCGCGTCCTTCGTGTACGCCTTGATGACGTACTTGCCGGCTTCGAAGCTGCTCACCTCGGCCGGTCGGAGCGTCTTGCCGTTGACGACGAGATCGAAGTCGACGGCGCCGTCGATGACGGCCTGGAAGAGCGCCAGCTTCTTGCCGGCCGGCGTCGTGAACGTCGAGTAGTCGACGTCCGACCCGGGCGTGATCGCGCCGCAGAACGAGAGGCCCTGATCGAGCTCGTTCGCCTTCGCCGGCGAGTCGTTGTCCTCGAGCTCGACGACCGTGCCGACGGGGCAGTCGACGTCGATGATCGGCGGCTCGTTCGTGCCTCCGCCGCCGCTGTCCGACGACGAAGCGGGAGGAGGGGGCGGCTGCGCGACGTCGACGCCGGCGTCCTCGAGCGGCTCCGGCAACGCGGTCTCGTCTCCGCAGGCGGCGGCGGCGAGGAGCACCGCGCCGAGCGATGGGAACACGACGAGGCCTGAGACGGCCGGCCAGATCCTGTGCAGGGAGACCACGGCTTACTATCCGCGTCGGCCGCGCGATGGGCAAGCTCGCGGTGACGTCGAGCCGCAGGAGAGAGACGGGCAGGAGGACGTGACCGCTCGCATCGAGGCCCGGCGTCACGAGGCTGGATCACCGCGTCGACGGCGATGCGGGTCTCTCTCGTCGCACCCGTGCGGTCCGGCGGACTCTTGCCACCTAATATTTCGTGTGCGAAATATCTTTGCCATGCCGAACATGCGAGAGCTCGTCGCCGATCTGGAGGCCCGCCGCGCGAAGGTCCGCGAGATGGGCGGCCCCGACAAGGTCAAGAAACAGCACGACCGCGGGAAGATGACCGCGCGCGAGCGGCTCGCCGCGCTGTTCGACGACGGCGTCTTCTTCGAGGTCGGCGCGCACGGCACGCAGATGGGCCTTGCCGCAGGGCCCGACGGATCCGACAAGCCGCCGGCGGACGCCGTCGTGACCGGCTTCGGCAAGGTCGACGGGCGCATGGTGTGCTGCGCCGCGTACGACTTCACGGTGAAGGGCGGCAGCATCGGCTACACCGGCGAGGAGAAGGTGACCCGCCTCCGCCAGATGAGCCTCCGCGGGCGCTGGCCGATGGTGTGGCTCGTCGACTCCGGCGGGGCGCGGATCGATCCCGGCTCCTCCCATCCCGACATGATCTCGCTCTTCGCCGGCTCGGGGCACCTCTTCCGCGAGCAGGTCGTGATGAGCGGAGTCGTCCCGCAGGTCGCCGCGATGGTCGGCCCCGGCGCCGCCGGCACCGCGTACATCCCCGGCCTCGCCGATTTCGTGCCGATGGTGAAGAACGTCGGCTCGCTCGCGCTCGGCGGACCGCCGCTCGTGAAGGCCGTCACCGGTCAGGACATCGGCGAGCAGGAGCTCGGCGGCTCGAAGGTGCACTCCGAGACGAGCGGCGTCGGCGACGGCGAATACGAGAGTGACGGCGCCGCCATCGAGGCGACGAAGAAGTACCTCTCGTTCTTCCCCTCGAGCTGTGACGAGCTCCCGCCCGAGCTGCCCGTCACCGACCCGATCGATCGCCGCGAGGACTCGCTCCTCGATCTGCTGCCCGAGTCGACGCGCAAGCCGTACGACATGTACAAGCTGATTCGCGCCATCGTCGACCACGGCGACATCCTCGACATCAAGCCGCGCTTCGGCCGGAGCATCATCACGTGCCTCGCGCGCATCGGCGGCAAGAGCGTCGGCATCGTCGCGAACCAGCCGAACTGGCTCGGCGGCATCCTCGAGAACGACTCCGCCGACAAGGCCGCGCGCTTCATCCAGATCTGCGACGCGTTCAACGTGCCGCTCGTCTTCCTCCAGGACGTCCCCGGCTTCATGGTCGGCTCGAAGGTCGAGCACGCGGGCATCATCCGTCACGGCGCGAAGCTGCTCCACGTGATGAGCGCGGCGACGGTCCCGAAGATCACGTGCGTCGTCCGCAAGGCCTACGGCGCCGGCTACTACGTGATGTGCGGGCGCGCGTACGAGCCGGACCTCATCGTGTCGTGGCCGACGGGAGAGATCTCCGTGATGGGCGCCGAGGGCATGGTCGGCATCGCCGCGCGGAAGCTCTTCGGCGATCAGGAGCCGCCGCCCGAGGCGAAGAAGGCGATCGTCGATCAGATCCAGAAGAACATCGACGTCTACAAGGTCGCCGGCTGGGGCCTCGTCGACGAGGTGATCGATCCGCGCGACACGCGGAAGGCGATCGCCTGGGGCCTCGAGCTCGCGCGCCACAAGAAGATCGAGCGCCCCGCGAAGAAGCGCGGCGTCATCCCGGTCTGAACGTCGAAGCTCGAAGGCCCACCGCCGCGGGGAACGCGGAGCGATGGGCCTTCGTCTCGAGCAGGTAGGAAGCGCGCAGGCCTACCGTCGCGGCAACGCGGAGCGATGGGCCTTCGTGTCGAGCAGGTAGGAAGCTCGAAGGCCCACCGCCGCGGTAACGCGGAGCGATGGGCCTTCGTCGTGAGCAGGGTTCAGCGCGTGCGTGCGATCACTTCACGTTGCCGTTCGGATCGACCTGACCCGGAGGGACCGCGGTCGCGCAGCCGAAGATGATGTCGAGCTTCGCGCCGGCCTCGGCCTTCGCCGTGTTGCAGGCGTTGGCGCAGAGGACGATCTCCTTCGGCGACGTCGTGCTGTCGTAGTGCCAGCCGTCCTTGTTCGAGCAGTCGGCGCTGTACGCCAGCGTCTTCGCGGTGCCGCCCGGCGGCGTGTAGTTGACGTTCACCGCGTTGACGTTGAGCGTCTGTCCCTCCGGCGGTGCGGGCAGGGTGTAGTTGCAGCCGAGGAGCGAGCTCGCGATCCGACCGATCGCCTTGAGGAGGTCGGCGCTCACCTGCGCGGCGTTGTTCGTCGGGATCATGATGGCGGTACCGGTCCCGCCCTTGTCGGCGAACCCGTTCAGGTTGCCCGTATTCGGGCCGACGCCGATGACGTACGTCTTGATCCCGTCCGTCACGCCTTGAGCAGCGACCGTTTCGACGAGCGACGGGCTCGAGGAACAGCCATTCGGCGCGCCGTCGGTGGCGAGCACCACGGCGACGTTCTTTCCGGATGCCTTCACGGCTCTCGCCGCGTCGAGCGCGCCCTGGAGCGCGTGGTTCGTTGGCGTGTTTCCGTCGGGGCCCTGATTGAAGGCAGACGAGAAGGCCGCGGCGTTCGGCAGCTGGGTCATCGCAACGAGCGGCGACTCGTACGAAGACGAGCTGCAGCTGCTGCTGCTGGCGGGGAAGAACGAGAGCGACGCGCTGATGTTCTTCGACGCGGGATCGCCGAAAAACTCCATGAGCCCGCCCTTCACCGGGTTCCACCGCACGTCGATCGTCGACTTCCTGTTCTCCTCCTTCATGCTGCCGGAGCGATCGATCATGAAGACGAGGCTGATCGGCTGGAGCTCCGCTCCGTCGCTCGCCGTTGCGCACGCGGAGTTGGGATCGACGTTGCCGACGTTGCCCGGCGTGCTGGTGTTGTCGCCGTCCCCGTTGCCGTCGCCCTTGCCCTCATCGTTCCCGTTGCCGAAGCCGGCGCCGCTGCTGCTACCGGCGCCACCGCCCTTGCCGTCACCGAACTCACTGCCGTCGCTCGATCCGCATCCCGCGAAGAGGATCGCCCCCACCACCGAGGAAGCGCTCAACAACGTCTTCAAGGACCCGATCCGCAACATGTAGAAACCTCCAGTGATGCCCCGTTGGAAAACTGTACCATCGTGGGGTGACGGCCCAGTTACCAACTCGCGGAAATCATGGAATAAGTGTCATGATGAACGACGCTTCGGGAGGCTATCGGCGTTTTCGTCGCACGTAGAAGGAGCGAGGGTGATGTGTGGGCGAGAGGGGGGAGTGCGCCTGGCATCTCGAGGTGCCGCTCGTCGTGATCTCTCGTCGAGCGCGGTGGTGAGGGCGGTCGCTCGGTTGGCCACTCGGACGCTTCGTCAGCGCTTCCCGACTCGATGGTGCTCGAGGATTCGGTCCTCGGTCAGCGCCTTGTCGTAGATCGCGAGCTCGTCGACCGCGCCCTCGTAGCGCTCGAGCAGGCGGAGCGGCTGAGGCGTGTCGGGCATGTCGATGACGTTGTCGAAGCCGCCGTGGCCCTGGGCCTTCCCGTCGATCCAGACCTTCGCGTTGCCCTTGCCGGTCGCGTACGAGATCGTGGCCACCACGTGGGTGAAGCCGGTGGAGGGAAGCGGAGCATCCGTCCACGCGCTGAGGGAGGGTCCCCACGCCTCGAACTGGACCGTGTCGTCACCGCGGTCGATGTAGAGGATGTACCCGCGAAACGGATCGGCGCTCTCGTCGCGCTTGTGGAAGAGGCGTTGATCGACGGCTGGTTGCCTCTTCGGAGCGAGCCACAGCTCGAGGGAGAAGGGGACCTTGCCCGAGAAGTCGAAGACGTCGCCGACGTCGAAGCCCGTGCCCGTGCCGTCGCATGCGAGGCCGCGGCCGGCGATCCCCGCAGCGCCGAACCCCATGTTGCCGCCCAGCACCCTGGCATCTCGGCCCGCGATCTCGTCTTTGGCCGTGCTGGCGCCGGCGTTCTCTTCGAAGCGGTACCATGCGACGGGCGCATCCGCGCGAACGACGCTCCCGTAGGGATCCGGATCGATCGTCGCGTCGGAGTGCCCCGCGTCGGTCTCGCTCGCGTTCGCGGGAGCGTCGCGCTCGAGCGCTCCGGCATCGTTCGCGGGAGTCGCGGAGCTCGAGAACCCGCTCAGATCGACGAGCGAGCAGGCGGCCGCGATGAACGCGGTCGCTACGAGTCCCCCGAGGAGCAGCGCACGTCGCGGTGACAACGGCTCAGCTTATCACGCGACCCGAGAGGCTCGCAGCACCCCACAGCGTCGGATCCCGGCCCGGCGACGACGGGCCGTCCGACCCGCTCAAGTGCTCGTCGATACGGCGAGAATCACCTCATGCGCCTCGGTGACGTCGGGGACCTCCCACCGATCGAGGAGTGATTCGAGCACGTGGGGCGGGACCGGCGTGGGGCGCGATTGGTTCTGCGCGTGGAGCGTCCGCTCCGGGACCTCGACGTAGACGATGCGGACGCGCGCGTCGTAGTCGGCGAACAGGCGGAGGCACTGCGCGCGAACCCGCCGGCTCAGGTTCGTCGCGTTCCAGACGAAGCTCCGGCCGGCGCGGAGGTGAGCGCGCGCCTCGTCGCGTGCACGCTGGACGATCGCTCCCTGATCGTCGGTCGGGTCGACGTCGAGGTCGGCGCGGAGCCGATCGAGCGAGACGACCGGCCACCCCGCGAGGTTCTCCGCGATCCAGCGATCCTTGCCGGCGCCGGGGAAGCCCGACATGAGCACGACCTCGCAGCAGAAGTCCTCGTGCGGAGCGTAGGCAGGATCCCGCTGACGTCCGGCGAACCAGAGGAATCGCGCGTGGTCGGAGGGAAATGACAACGGGGCATCGAGGCAGCCGAGCTCGCGGCAGTACTCGGCGAAGAGCTGGACGTTGTCGAGGATGCGCGGCTTGTCCTCGCACGTCCGGCCGCGCGCGTCGGCTTCGGCGAGGAGCGCGAGGAGATCGCAGCGCGTCGTCTGGCTGATGCGCGCGACGAGCTCGAACGGATCGTCGCGCTCCAGCAGCCAGAACGGCACTTGATGATGGCGGACGAGGCCGACGCAGCTCTCGCGGAGATGGAACGGAGCGCCTGCGCGCCAGAGGATCCTCCGAGCCAGCAGCGCGCCTTTCGTCGAGTGGCCCTTGGCGGTGACGCGACCGTCGTCGCCGACCTGGGTGCTCCTCGGCTTGGCGACGTCATGAAGGAGGGATGCGATGAACGCGATCGCGCGCAAGTCGGCATCGGTCTCGCGCCGGAAGCGATCGAGACGACTCATTGCCTCGGCGACGAGCCGCGTGTGGATCCAGACGTCTCCCTCGGCGTGGTGGACCGGATCCTGCGGCGTGTTCTTCATCGCACGGATCCACTCGAAGCGCGCGTCGAGCGCCGTCCAGTCCACGTCGAAGTCCGGTGCGCCGGGGACGAGGAAGTGCTCGCGGAGGTTCATCGCCCGTCTCCTTGCTGCGCCGGAACGAAGAGCGCTTCGAGCGAGGCGCCTCCCGCGAGGCGGTTCGGCACGATCGGACGCGCGAGCCAGTGTGTCCCCGAGTCGACGACCGAGGTGAGGAAGCCGTGGCGGACCCACTTGAGCCGCTCGATGACGCGGTCCTCGTCCTCGACCTTGATGTAGAGGCCCTCCATCTCGTTCGACGCGTCGGTTTCGGCGATCGCGCGTGCGACGTCGAGCTCGAGCGCCCGTACCTCCTCGGCGAGACGGTCGCGCCACGCGCTCGTCTTGAACCGCGACGGACCGACGAAGGCAACGAGCTCGGCATGTGTGCGGAGCTTGCCCTCGTGGAGCACGGGCACGCTCGCGATCGGCAAGGGCTCGAGCAGCGCGCGACGACGTGGCGTGGAGAGGAAGTCGCCGGTCTTCGTGTCGAGGACGTCGAACTCGAGGAAGTAGTGGGGGAGGGCGTCGTAGTAGACCGTGTGCTTCGCGTAGACCCACTCGCCGTACATGACGTAGCGGTCCTGGAGCACGTCGCGCAGCGACGATGCATGCGCCTGCGCCCACGGCTTGAGCGCAGCGAAGTGCTTCTCGCGTGCGCCGCCGGTGAGGTAGTGACCGCGGCTCTGGAGGAGGAGCGCTCCGCCGGCGTCGAAGCTGATCGCGCAGTTGGCTCCGTCGATCTTCTCCTCGATCGCGAGGTGCTTCCCCACGACGTCGCGCCAGGGCACGGCGTCGAGATCCGCGTCCCCGGGTTGGAGACGCGATCCCTCGACGTGGCGGGTGCGCGGGTACTTGCGAATGGGCGGCGGGCTCATGACGAATGCTCGGGAAGGCGTCAGCGTAGGGGTCGCTCGTGCTTCGCCTTCGTCCGCGGTGTGAGCTTGGCGGCTCGCGGAGGCTCACGCCGGCACGCCGTCGACGAGCGCCAGCGCCACGATGTGGCCGGGGACGTAGTCGATGGTGACGCGGCGGGCTCCGGCGTCTTCGAAGAGGGCAGTGAGCGAGGCGGGATCGAACAGGTGGATGTGCTCCGGGTTGTCGTCGGCCTTCGACGGTACCGAGGCGATGACGAAGCGGCGTGAGACGCGGACGGCCTCGCGCGCGGCGAGGGCGGGGGTGGGCATGTGCTCGAGCACCTCGAGAAGCGTCGAGCCGTCGAACGCGCCCTTGTCGAAGCGAAGCGCGGTCGCGTCCATGTGCGCTGCCGAGAGCCGTGCGAGGCCGCCCGTGCCGATGGCGGCGAGATCGGCGGCACGCCGCTCGTCGAGATCGATCGCGGTGACCTCGAGCGCCGGGAAGGCGTCGAGGAGTGGCCAGAGGAACGCGCCGCGACCGCTCCCGACATCGAGGAGGCTCTCCGGAGCAAGGCCGGCGAGCATGGAGAGGACGCGCCGGACCCGCGCGAGGAGCCGGTCGTCGAGGCGCTTGAACTTGTGCATCCTGAGGCCGCGCGCAAGCCCTTCGCGGAACACCGCCTCGTCATCGGCGAGGACCGATGCCGGCAGCACGTCGCCGAGGCGGCCGCGCGCGAAGGCGGCGCCGAGGGCGACGTAATAGCGATCGAGGGGCGGCTGCATCGGAGCGCTCGCGGTGGAGTCGAGGCAGAGCGCAAGAACATAACGCGTCCGGTTGCGGCCGCACGTCCCCCGAGCGCGCGAGCCGCGGGCGAGCCGCGGCAGGGCCGTCCGTCCAGGCTCCGGCGCTGCGGCTTCCGGCGTGACGGCCCTCGCGAAATCGCCCGGCTTCTACTAGCTTCGGGTGCCATGTCCGACGGCGAGACCAGAAGAGCGGAGCCCACCGACTTCATCCGCGAGATGATCCGTGCCGACGTTGCTGCCGGGAAGCACGGCGGGCAGGTCGTCACGCGCTTCCCGCCCGAGCCGAACGGCTACCTCCACATCGGTCACGCGAAGGCGATCTGCATCGACTTCGGGATCGCCAAGGAGATGGGCGGCCGCTGCCACCTTCGGATGGATGACACCAATCCGACGACCGAGGACATGGAGTACGTCGAGGCGATCAAGCGCGACGTGAAGTGGCTCGGCTTCGACTGGGGCCAGCACCTCTACTACGCGTCGGACTACTTCGAGCGCTTCTACGAGCTCGGCGAGAAGCTCATCCAGCTCGGCCGCGCCTACGTCTGCGACCTGCCGGAGGAGACGTTCTCGAAGGAGTACCGCGGCACGATCACCGAGCACGGCAAGGAGAGCCCTTACCGCAAGCGCACCGTCGCGGAGAACCTCGACCTCTTCCGTCGCATGCGCGCGGGCGAGTTCAAGGACGGCGAGAAGGTCCTCCGTGCGCGGCTCGACATGATGTCGCCGAACATGAAGATGCGCGACCCCCCGCTGATGCGCATCAAGCACGCGCACCACTACCGGACGGAGGACAAGTGGTGCATCTACCCGCTCTACGACTACGCCCACTGCCTCGAAGACTCGTTCGAGGGGGTGACGCACTCGCTCTGCACGCTGGAGTTCGAGAGCGCGCGTGAGCTCTACGACTGGGTCATCCAGGCGACCGAGGTCCCGCACGTCCCGAAGCAGACGGAGTTCGCCCGCCTGAACATCACCTACATGGTGATGAGCAAGCGGAAGCTGCTCCAGCTCGTCGAGGGCAACCACGTGAACGGCTGGGACGATCCGCGCATGCCGACGATCGCGGGCCTCCGCCGTCGCGGCTACACGCCGGAGGCGCTCCGCGAGTTCGTCGCGCGCGTCGGCGTCGCGAAGAACATCTCCACGGTCGAGATCGCGCTCCTCGAGCACACCGTGCGGGAGGATCTCGATCGGCGGTCGCCGCGCGTGATGACCGTGCTCCGGCCGCTGGAGCTCGTGATCGACAGCTTCCCGGAGGGCGAGATCGAGGAGCTCGAGGCGCCGTACTGGCCGGCGGGCACCGAGCCCGCCGAGGGCGTCGCGCTGACGGGTAGCCGGAAGCTGCCGCTGTCGCGCCGGGTCTTCATCGATCGAGACGACTTTGCCGAGGAGCCGCCGAAGGGCTGGCACCGCCTCGCGCCGGGGCGCAAGGTCCGCCTCCGGCACGCGTACATCGTCACGTGCACGAGCGTGGAGAAGGACGAGCGCGGCGAGATCGTTCGCGTCCACTGCACGCACGATCCGGCAACGCGCGGGGGCAACGCGCCCGCGGGCGAGAAGATCGACGGGACGATCCACTGGGTCTCCGCGGAGCGTGCGGCCGACGTCGAGGTCCGCCTCTACGATCGTCTGTTCGTGTCCGAGAACCCGGGGGAGGGGGACACCGACTTCCTCACCGAGCTCAATCCGGCGTCGCTGACGGTCGTGCGCGCGAAGGCCGAGCCGAGCCTCCAGGCGGCGAAGCAGGGCGATCGCTTCCAGCTCGAACGGGTCGGCTTCTTCGTCGTCGACGAGGACTCGACGCCGGGCGCGATCGTCCTGAACCGCACCGTCGCGCTGAAGGACTCGTGGCAGAAGGTCTTCATGAGGGCCACGCTCTCTGGACGGTCGACTTTGAGTGGCACCCTCTCGGACAAAGCTCCGGCCAAGGCCGGCGAGCCCGTCTCCTCGAAGACGCCGGAGTCGAAGAAGGAGAAGAAGGACAAGAAGCCGCCCGCGGCGCCCGCCGAGGCCGTCGCGATCGAGCTGTCGCCCGCGGCGATCGCCATCCGCGACGCGCATGGCCTCCCTGCGGAGACGGCGCGCGTCATCGCTCAGGAGCCGGTCCTCGAAGGCCTCTTCGCCGGCGCGACCGGCACACCGAACGGCAAGGCGCTCGCGAAGTCCATCGCGACGCTCCTCGCCAATGACGTGCTCGGCGAGGTCCGCGCGAACAAGCTCGATGCGTTGCCCTTCGACGGGGCCGCGGTCGTCGAGCTCGCCGAGCTCGTCAAGGAGGGCACGATCGGCAGCGCCCAGACGAAGGAGGTGCTCGCCGGGATGCTCGCTTCGGGGAAGGCTCCGAGGGCGATCGTCGCCGAGAAGGGCCTTGCCCAGATCGCGAGCGCCGATGCGCTCGGGCCGATCGTCGAGCAGGTCCTTGCGGACAACACCGACGCCGTCGGCCGCTACAAGGCCGGCAACATGAACGTCATCGGCGCGCTCGTCGGCATGGTGATGAAGAAGTCGGGCGGCCGAGCGAACGCGAAGCTCGTCAAAGAGCTCCTCGAGCAGAAGCTCGCCTGACGCCGCCGCCTCCTCCGTCCGGCATCGCCCGCCGCCAAGGCGCAACGCTGTTGCGCCGATCATGAAGGGCGAAGCGGCGGCTCACATGAGCAGGTCAGTGCAGTGACCACTGCTATGACTGCGGCGACCGAGCGTGACCGATGGAGGAGGCGCATCTGACCCACGGGCGTCGTCGTGGGCGGACGCGCCCGCCGCTGCTCGTCTCCGCGTGCCACTTCGCCTCACTCGTGACCATCGGCACACTCGCCGGCGCGGGGACGGTCAGGCGACGTGGCGCGCGCGTCTGCACCCCGACTCGTGAGCCGGCGCTCCAGCGCCGAACCCGAGCTCGCCGCACGAGCGGCACAGCGAGAGGTTGCTGTAGTCGTGCGGATTGTCGAGGGCGTCAGCGATGAAGAGCGAACCGACGCGCTCGGCGAGACGCATCCTCTTGCGACCGACGGGCGCCCAGCTCTGTTTTCCGCCTCGGTTGCGCGCGGCGATCACGAAGCCGGCGCCGATCGCGCGCTTGGCCATCGCCGCGGCTCGAGAGGGCCACGGCAGCTCCGACAAGAGGCAAAGGACGCTGCAGCGTGCGTCGAGGATGAGGCGCTCGATGCGCTCGTCATCGAGATGCGTGGACGCAGCGGAGAGGGGCGCGGAGTATCCCCGGCCGTCCGGATGGACCACCGCATCGGCGGCGAGGCACGGGGAATAGTGACTCACGAGCCACGAGGCGAGCTCTAGTCTGCCCCATCCGAACGTGGTGCCGCGGACGAACTCGGCGGCGGCCAGGCGCACGGACGACGGTGTGCTGGCAAGCGTAGAAGCCACCTGTGAGCGACGAGGAAGCATCGGAGAACCTCCGCCCGGAGGAACGAGCAACCGCGGTGCCACGTGAGCGTGTGCGCCGACGTGCGAGGCGAGCCGGTGACGGATGCGCGCGTGGCAAGTCCGCTTGCCTCCGCAAGGAGTCGCGCGGTGACGTCAGTGGTTTGGCGGGAGCTCGCTCAGGCGCGAGAGGAGGGGCTCGACGACCTGATAGAGCGCCGGGTAGGGCCGCAGAGCCTCGATGCACAACGCGACCCGCGCGCTCGCGGAGGTTCTTGGATCGTCGCCGGGCTCGGCGAGCGCACCGTCGGTCGGAAGCATCGTCTCGAGCCATGCCTTGAGGACGGTCGAGACGACCTCGCGGGCGCCGCACAAATCGAGGGCGTGCGCGGCCGCGCGCGGATCGGGCGCGATCGCAAAGTAGGTGACGAGGCGCACGACATCGCGCTCGCGCGCGAATGGCGCAAGCAGCTCGGCGAAGACGGCGCTGGCGAACGGATGGGCCGCGACGTTCAGCATCTCCTTGCCGATGGCGTCGAGCGCCGCGTCGCCACCACGGACCAGGATCGACCGCGCGCGTGGTGCCGTGATCGAGCCGCGCTCGAGCGCCGACGCGAACGTGAGCGCCGTCTCCGTCGCGTCGAGGGCCGCCGGCGCCCACGACGCCGGCGGGAGCCGAGGCGCCTCGCGCTGTGACCGAGGCTCGCGGGTGGCGACGAGCAGGAGCGCGCCGTGCTTCGAGAGGCAAGCGGAGACGTCAGCGACGATCTTCGCGATCGGCAGGCCTGGATAACGCGCGGACGCTCGCGTGATCGCGGCGGCGAGATCGCGCTCGGGATGGAGGAGGACGCGCTCGATGCGCGCCCGATCGACGAGGCACGTGCGCCGATCGGCGACGGGTACATCGCCGTGGTCGCTCCATGGGTAGAGCGGGGCGCTCGACGCGATCAGCGTCTCGGGCAGTGCGTCGAGGGCCGGATAGCCGCCGCTGTCGTGGATGGCCGCCTCCTGGACCGCCGCGAGCCCGCCGAGCGCCGAGCGGAGCGCATCGAGCGGCCACGCGGGCGCGGAGCTGCGCCTGGCGAGCTCGAGGCACGCCTCGAAATAGGCGCCTCGGTGATCCCCGGCGGTGCGCCCGAGACGCTCGTCGAAGCGGGCGCACGCGATGCGAACCGAGTTTTCGAGCGGGACGGCCTCGTTGGCGCCTTCGGCGGGGGAGGCATCCGGGTCGGTCCCCGAGAGGTGAGCGTGGACGAGCGTCGCGATCGTCGTGTCGCCGGCGGCGAGCGAGCCCTCGTCGGAGGCGGCGCGGGCATGACGGGCCACCGCGCGCTTCAGTCGATCGAGCGAAGCGGGCGCCGACGCGAGGAGGCGAGCGAGGATGATGTCCCAGGACGCGTCGTCGAAGTCGATCCCGCTGGCACGCTGATCGAGATCGACGAGGTCGCGCTCGTCCCGGTGCAGGCGGATACGGGCGAGGAGCCGCGCGGTGGGGACTCCTTCCCAGAGCGCACGCGCGACGCCGAGATCGACGACGGTGAGCTCGACCTCGTCTTCCCCTGTCGCGACGAATGGTTGCTCGTGTCGCTCCATCGCAGGTCCGCGCCTGCCTTCAGTCTAGCGTTGGTCGAGCGGGGAGCGCGGGCTTCCGTGGAGAGCGGACGCGTACGAGAAGCGGAGCCTTGGCGGCGGCGTAGCCGTCCCACGTCGCGAGGCCGATCGGGCGGCCGGAGGCTCCCGTCGTGTCGAGGCGCGGCGTGACGCGATAGATCCCGGGCTCGTCGAACGTTCCTCCCGGGCAGGTGGTGGTGAAGAGCACCGACGCCGACGTCTTTCCCTTCGCGGGAACGGTGATGAAGAGCTCGCGGATCGGCGCGGCGACGGATCGCGGAGAGCCGCATGACACGCTCCCTCCGGGACCGCTCACTCCGAACTGGACCATGTCGGGTCGATAGAGAAGCGTGATCGGGCGATCGGTGCCGTTCGTGAGCGTCACCGTCGTCGCCAGCTCGCTCCCGTTCGCTGCGTCCACCGCCTCCGGGACCGAGAGCGTCACGGCGGCAGGCGCTTCCTCACCACCCGTAGCGCTCTCTCCCTTTGGCTTGTCGCCGTCTTTCGGGACGGTCACGGCCTCGGCGAGCGTGAAGGGGGCCGCCTCGAGCTCCTTCGCGGGAGCGATCTTGCCCACGGACGCGCCGACGGGCATGACCGCCAAGGGCGGGGCGGGTGCGCGCGTCGTCCCGGGCTTCGCGCCCGGACGAGGCTGCGGCGATTGCCACCCGAAGCGCGCCTTCACCGAGGTGCCGGCGACGAGCGCGGCCCGCTCGCGGGGGCCGAAGCAATAGAAGAGCGGATCGAACGACGCCGACCACGAGCGCTTCGTCGGGACGACGAGCTCGCGTCCTTCGTCGGTCGCCGGCCTGGCGTCGGCCGGCAAGATGCAGCGCAGCGTCGTCGGCCCGGCCGGTGCCTTTTTGGCCTTCGGCTCGGGCTCGGCGCTCGCCGGCGGTGTCAGCTCGAGGACGAGCAGGCGAGGGTCGGCCGGGATGCGGACCGGGCCCTCGCCCGTGTTCTCGATGTGGAGCC
>MKVQ01000049.1:332555-357340 GCA_001899635.1 Myxococcales bacterium 68-20
GACCGAGGTCGTCAGCAGCGCAAGCAAGCTCGCCGATCCCAGCACCTTGTGCGGTCGGTGCGGTCGTCCCCCCGTCTCCCGACACCGAGCGTCACTCACGATCAGCCTCGCAGGGTCTCGAAGAGCTCCAGATCCGGGATCGCCGTCGAGAGGCGCGTGCGGATCACGCCGACGTCGTTCTCCTCGAGGAGGCGGCAGAGCGAGACGCCGTCGAAGAGGGCGATCGGCGCGGCCGGTGCGCCGGCTTCCTCGCGCGCGCCGCTGAGGACCTGGCCCGTCGTGATGAGCCAGCCGGCCGACGCCGGGCCGTAGTGGTGGAGCGCGCCGCGGAGATCGCTCACGCGCTCGCGTCCGACCTCACGGCCGTCCTTGCGGACGACGATGGCGGTGCGGATCTCGTCGGTGCCGTTGCGGTGGACCGCGGCGAAGTGAGCCTCGCCGCCCGGAGCGCCGGCGCGGCGAACCGCGCGCACGTTCGTCATCCCCACGCGCTCGAGGCCGAGGAGCACGAGCTCGATGAGCGCGTGACCCGGGAGCTCCTGGAGCTTGCGGAGCATCGTCCGGCGAGCAGCCTCGCGATAGCGCTCGATCGCGGCGATCGCGTCGAGCTCGAGGCGGACGAGGTCCGACGACAGCGCCCAGTCGGTGAGCGCGACGCGCGGTCCGTCCTGCCTGCCGTTCACCGAGCCACCAAAGCGGAAGCGCGGGCGCTGGCCGCTCGCCTGGCGACGGAGGTTGTCCGCGCGGAGCGACGCCGTGAGCTGCGCCGACGCCATCATGGTGTCGCCCGCGAGGCGGCCACGGCGAAGGAGCGCGTCGACGACGGAGCGCACCGGGACGGGGCCCTGTGTGCGGTCGAAGCTGGAGAGGATCATCACGGTCGCGTCAGCGAGCTCGCGGCCCGAGAGCTCTTCCTGCTCGCCCGGCGGAACCTCGATGCCGGTCGGAGCGCCGCCGGCCATGATCTGGTGGCGGTCGCGGATCATCGGGCGCGGGGCGGGCGCGAGCGGATCGCGCGAGGTGTCGATCGACGAGTCGACGTCGACGGAGACGATCGCGCTCGGGTTGATGACCTCGACGCGCGGGCCGGAGGCGCGATCGCCCTCGCCCTCGCCTCGGCCGCCGCGACGGCGACGACGACGGCGACGACGACGGCCGCCGTCTTCGCCGGCAGCAACGCCGTTGCGTGCGTCATGACCGCGCTGCAGGTCGGTGCTGCTCGGAGAGGAGAGGATCGGCTGATCGTCGTCCTCCTCGTCGTCGAACATCTCCGCGCCGCTCGCCGCGAGGTCCGCGCGAAGCGCGTCCTCACCCGAGACCTCCGTCGCCGCCTCGTCCTCGTCCTCGACCTCGGCGGCCTCGGGCTCCGGACCGCGGGCGGCGGCCTCGAGCTCGAGCGCGTTCACCTCGACGTCGGCGCTCTCCTCCAACTCGGCCGCGCCGTCATCGACCGCGCCCTTCTTTTTCTTCTTCCCATCCCACTCGCGGAGGCCGAAGACGCCGGGCTTCACGCGGATGATGGGGTTCTCCTTGTCCTCTTTCTTCAGGAGCGCGGCGAGGCGCGCTCCCATCGTCACCTCGGGGCTCTTGCCGACGTGAGAGAGGAGGTTCTTCTCGATGGCGAGCTCCGTGATCTCCTTGTAGTGGAGGGGCTTGCCGGCAATGCGCAGCACTTCCGCTGCGGCTTCCGTGAACGTCATGTTCGCTATCTCTTGCTGTGGGTGCCTGGCGAGCTCTTGGGGCCCGGGGAGCGACGCTCTTCGCGCGTATCCACCCGCGCCTCCGCAGCATGCGGCACTGATTGTAGTTTCCCTGCGAACACCTAGCAGCGGCCCGCCCAACGCACCCGGACTCGTAAGCGCCTCGAGCGCTCGGGGGACACCCACCTGAGCTCGCGATCCTTGGCATACCCCCCAATGGGGCCCGCGTCAAACGTGACCTGCGGGCTTATCCACTCGGCCGGAGCGTCGCCAGACGTGCTCGGGAAGGGGCGAGACGGCGCTGGTTTCCCAGCTAGCGGTGCGGCTTGGGGGCCGGAACGCTCTTCAGGCTGTTCACGTCGAAGACCGGGATTTCATCGGTCGAGGCGGGCGCGGCGGCCTTCACGGTCGGCTCCGGCGCAGGCGGAGCGGCCTTCACGGTCGGCTCCGGCGCAGGCGGAGCGGCCTTCACGGTCGGCTCGGGCGCAGGCGTGGTCGGAGCGGCCTTCACGGTCGGCTCGGGCGCAGGCGGAGCGGCCTTCACGGTCGGCTCGGGCGTCGCGATCTTCGCCTCCGCCTTCGGCGGCGTCGTCGCTGCGGGCTGGGCCGGAGTTGGCTGGGCTTCGTGCTCCGCGCTCGTGTGCTCCGCGCTCGCGCGCCCGATGCCGACCGCGACCGCGAAGAGCGCGAGCAACGTGAGGGGCGCGAGGACGAGGAGGACGACCTTCGAGAGGGCGTGACGGCGCTGGCGGAGCCGCACCAACAGCGTCGGCTCGGGGCGGTAGCCGTCGAGCGTTGCGTCCGCGAGCGACCGGATCCGTCCGGCGGGATGATAGAACGCGTCCTCGTCGAGGATGAGGATCGGCGCCGTGCGCGCAGCAGGCGGGATCGCGACCGCTGCGAGCGGCTGCGTCTTGTCGGCCGTGCCGAACGCCGGAGCGCGGGGCGGAGCCGGGATCGGCGTCTCCGCGGCCGACCTCCCCGTGATCGGGATCGGCGTCGCCGTCATCTCGGGGCCGCGGAGGAGCGTGGCCGGTCGGGTGACGCCCGGCGGCAGCGGGATCTGCGCGACGCGCGGCGGGAGCGGCGTGGGCAAGGTCGGCGCGTGGACGGCAGGGCCCATCGCATCGTCGGTCGCGTCGTCGGACGCGACGTGCTTCTCGGCGGCGACACGTTTGCCGGCCCCGAGGAGCTTGTCGAAGATGTCTCCGCTCTCGTCGGTCCGCGTGGTCTGGTGGGTCTGGTCCGCCGACGAATCGGGGCCGGCCATGAGGACGCGGCTGCTTCGGGCGCGGATGACCTCCTCGGCCTTCGCAATGGCGTGCGCGAGGTCGGTGACCTCGAGGACGTCGGCGGCGTCGAGCTCCTGCGTTCCGAGCAGGTGCGCGCTCGACGGCTCGTCGAGGAGCGTCGCCCGGAATGCGTTTCGTACTTGGTGGTCGCTTCCGAAGTTCAAGCGGAGCAGTGGTAGCGCGCTCTCGCCCGATGTGCCACCCACTCCGGAGTCTTTTCAGCCTCTCGATTCAGCCTCTCCGGACAGGGGCCGAGCACTTCATGAAGCGTCGCGCGGGCCGCAGCTGGCGTGCGTCCCTCTGGCCAAGCACCGAGGGCTATTCCGAGGACGTGGTCCCTCGCCCCGCACCGGTTCATGCCGTGGCCTTGGTGCGCGCCTCTTCGAGCGTTGCCTGCTCCTCGAGGCGTGCGGCCTCGGTGACGAGACGCGTGAGATGCTTCGCGATGTCCTTCGGCCACGATGCGGTGAGCGATCGGAGTCGGCCGTCCTCCTTCGCGTAGAGCGCGCGCGAGGCTTCCTCGAAGTCGGGGAGGTTGCCGGCCATCGTCCACATGAACTTGCCGGCCGCCTCTCTCGCCTGGCGCGCGAGCTGTCGCGACTGTCCGCGCTTTCGCGCCTCCTCGACGAGCGCGCGGAGCGCGACGGAGATCCCGCCGCGTTGCGCCTCGAGCCACTCCCAGTGGCGGGGCAAGAGCGACACCTCGCGTGAGACGACGCCGAGCTTCGGACGCCCTGGCCCCGTGCGCTTCGGCTCCTGTTCGCCCGCGAAGAGCGGATGAGCGGCGAGACGCTCGAGCGCTTCTTCGGGCGTACCGCGGAGGTCGAAGTCGACCTGGTTGCCGGTCTGGTCCTCGAAGATGAGCACCGGCGCCGTCTCCCCGCGATCGAGACACTCTTTCGTCCGGAGCAGGGTCTCCCGGATGTCGCCCGAGGCGATGGTGCGGTGGCCGGCGAATGCCGTGAAGGTCCGTTGCGCTTCCATGAACACATAATATCGCCCGGGTGATATCCCAGGTCAATATCGCCCGGGTAAAAACTCCGGCTGAGCCAGCGTGAGGCGCGCCGGCGGAGCCGAAAGAAAGAGGAGAGGAGGGAACGCGCGCGACGCGATCGGAATCGGGCGCGGAACAAATCGCGAGGGTCGCGGTCGAACTCGATTCGTAGGGGGCCGGGCCCGACGACGCGAGCGTCGCGCCGGCGCCCTCGCCCTCCTCCTATCAGCCGCGCATGCGCCGCGCGCGGCGCGCACGAGGTCTCGTCCATGCTGGCTCCCCGCAAAGGCGGGCGCGTTGGTCCGTTCGCGCTCGTCATGATCGTGTCTGCGTTCCTCTCGATCGTCATGGCCGCCGCCGATCCTCGCGCGGCGCTCGCGCAGCCCCCCTCCGCCCAGCCGATCGGCGTCCTCTACCCAGGGGCTCCCGCCGCAGCGGAGAGGCCCGAGGCGCCACCGCCGCCCGAGCCGTGCATGGAAGACTGCTTCCTCCTCTCCACGCTCGTCCTTCGTGGCTCCGTGAGCACGACGATGAGCTTCGAGCTCAAAGGCGGCGTGCGCGCGAACGAGCAGATCAAGGTGCCGCTCTTCGGACCGCCGGGGCAGGTCCGCCTGGACGACGTGACGATCGACGGCGTGCCTGCGGCGATCGGCTTCGACGGCGATCGCTACCATGTGTTCACGTCCGCACGCGCCTTCACCATTCGCGGGCGCGTGACCCTCGGGTCCGATCAGATGCTCGTGGTGCCCGGGCCCGTCGTCGCGGTCGACGCCCACCTCACGAGCGGACGTCTGATCGAGGGCGAGCGCCTGAGCGGCGTCACCGCCGCGGTGCTGCACTTCGATCCGATGACCGACGGCGCCGAGGCGAAGCCGAAGTCCCCGCCGGTGTTCCGGCTCGCGCGTGCGCTCCGCTTCGGTCGCGAGACGAGCTTCACGTATCGACTGACCGCGTCGCAGAGCACCGACCTCGGGACGATCCGCCTGCCGCTCCGCTACGGCGAGAAGGTGAGCGACGTGCAGGGCTCGAGCGGGTGGACCGCCGAGGGCGAGGAGCTCCTCCTCCCGACGAGCGGCCACGAGGCCGAGATCACGATCGCGGGGACGCTCCCGCCTTCGTCCGTCGGGAGCGTGAAGACCTTCACGCCCGACGCCCGCTCGGCGTACGAGTGGTGGCTCATCGAGGCCGACCCCGAGCACCGCGTCGAGACCGCCGGCGAGCCGAAGCTCGTGGAGACCTCGCAGTCGCCGATCTCGCCGACCTTCCCGGGCGCACGTGTCTTCCTCGTCCAGAAGGGACAAGCGCTCGAGGTCGACGCGCGATCGCTCGTGCGCGGCGACGTCCTCGCCGCCGTCGCGCGAACGCACCGTCGCTTCGTCGCGATCACCGGACGCGGCGAGCTGATCAGCGACGAGACGATCGGCTACGACAACAACGGCCTCGATCACCTGATGCTCATGCCGGCGGGGAAGGCGATGTACCTCTCCACCGATCAGAGCGCGCAGCGCATCCTCCACACCGAGGCAGGCGCGAAGGAGGTGCTCGTGCCCGTCCGCGCCGGCACCCACCAGCTCCGCGTGCAGTCGCTCTCCGAGGCGAGCCTCTGGCCGATCGCCGGCGCGGTCTCGATCCCGGCGACGACCTATCCGCTCGCGACCAGCTCGGCGGAGACGACGGTCGGTCTCCCCGATCACGTCCGCCCGATCGCGGTGCTCGGCGGTGACCGCGTCCGCTGGGCCTTCGCGCGCGGAGACCTCATCGCCGTCGTGCTCGGGATCGCGCTCGCGTGCTTCGGCTTCCGCACCACGAAGACGCGCGCGATCGCGAGCGTGTGCACCGCCGGACTCTGGTTCGTCTCGCGCGAGGGCTTCGTCGTCGCGGTCTCGGCGCTCTTTCTCGCGGGCGCGATCTTCCTCGCGACCCGCTTCGTCCGCGGGACGTGGCTGCTCGTCGCGTCGGGCCTACTCACCGTGGTCGCCCTGCTCGGTGGCCGCTTCGCGCTCTCGTCGGACGCGACCGCCGAGCCGACGCACGAGATGTTCGTCGAGCGGCCCGACCTGCCGCGCCCCGAAGCGCCGGGCGGCTCGCAGCCGACGTTCTCGGGCGATCCGAAGACGGACATCACGCCGGTCTCGCTCTCGTTCCCGAGCTCGGAGCGCTACGTCCAGGCGAGCCGGCAGCTCGTCTCGAGCGAGCGACCCTTCGTGCCGCGCATCGTCTACGTCACGAGCACGTTCATCGCGGGCCTCCATGCGGTCTGGCTCGCGCTCGTCGCCCTCCTCGTCTGGGCCCATCGCGATCGCCTGATCGCGCTGAAGGCGAAGATCGCCGATCGCCTCACGCGCCGCCCGACGATCCCGGACCCGACAAACGCCCGCGAGGCGCCGCCGTTCTGAGTCGCCGCGCGCATGCGCGCATTGCTACGAGAGCTCGAGTGTGTGCGGACGAGCCGTTCTCCTTCGCGCGGCGCGCGCGGGTTGACGTCGCCGTCGAACCACCATACGTGGAGACTGTGTTGGTGCTCCTGGCTTCGGCCCGGGGCTGAAAAGGGAACCCGGCGAACATCCGGGGCTGCCCCGCAGCGGTAATCGAGAACGATCTCCACGCAGCGCACTGGTCCGGGAAACCGGGCTGGGAAGCGGTGGAGGGTAGGAACCCGGCGAGAGCCGGAGCGCTCGTGAGCCCGAAGACCTGCCAGCATGCGATCGCGGGACAAATCCGTGGTCGGGCGACCTGGAAGCCTCGAGGGAGGCGCAAGGTCCGAGCTGGTGTAGCCGCTACTCCGGCCGGCATCCCGAGCGCTTCTCTCCTGCTTCCAGCCGCCCCGTAACCAGGTGCGCAGGCGGAGGAGATCATGCTCGACGGAATCAACGGCACCAGGACGACGTCGCGCGTCACGCCATGGCTTCTCGCCCTCGTGCTGGCGAGCGGGGCGGCGTGCAGCTCGACCGACGCGGCATCGTCTGCACCCAGCGGAAGCGACAAGCCCGATGGAGGTGCCGCGGCTGACGGAGGCGAGCCGATCCCCGAGGAGGAGCGCCCTGCGCCGGTGTTCCTCGAGCCTGCGGCGTACGAGGACCTGATCACCATCGACGCGCAGCTGCCGTTCGGCGTGACGCGCCGGCATCGCGCCGACGAGAGCGTGCTCGGGAGCCGTTGGGGACGCCACGGCGGTCCGATGGTCACCACGAGCGTCTACGGTGCGGGCGGCGCGACGACACCTGCGGTGATCCACTGGACCCTGCCCGAGGACGCGACCGGCGCGGCGACGCGCACGGAGCGCTCGTTCGCGACCGCGAGCGGCCTCCCGCAGAAGCTCTTCTACGGCGCCGACGGCATGGTCGATCTGCCGTTCGGCCCCTTCGCGCTGCTCTCGTACACCGGAACGGGTAACGCGTTCCCGGGCGAGGTGCTCCTCTACTCGGCGGGCTACGACGCCGTGACGAGTCGGGCGAAGGCGAACGGCTTCTACTCCGGCACCGGCGTCACCGACGGTGCACGCCAGCTCATCGTCTACAGCGGTCTCTCGCCGGTCGCGACGAACGACTCCACCACGAACGACAACGGCCTCTACACGGCCGACGTCTGCGAGGGCGCCCTCGCGGCTCCGGCGCCGTGTCCTGAGCCGAAGAAGCTGTTCGGTTGGGAAGGAAGCTCCGGACCCGTCGTCACCGACGTGCATGGCAACGTCTTCGTCGGCGCTTCGCTCGCGAGCGGCGCGACGTCGGATGCGGTGTACGGTCTGGCGCATCCGCAGCTCCTAGGCGGAGCGGCGGATGCGGCGAAGCTCGTCGAGATCGACTCGGAAGGAACCGCATCGCTCGCCGCGGTCGCCCCGACCGCCAGTCTCGAGGGCTGGGTCTTCGGACTCGGCTACGACGTGAGCAGCTCCGTGTACGCCAGTACCTACCTCGAACGGACAGGAGCGGTCGCGAAGGGCGCGGTGCACGTCGAGAAGGCGATCTCGAAGGCGAACAAGACCACCGGCCTCTCGGTCTTCACCGACGCAGAAGGCGATCTCTGGCTGGCAGTGGTCACGTCGAGCGAGGGCTACTACCTCGAGCTCCGCCGGAGGACGCCGTGAGCACCGCTCCCGAGAACGAAGCTCCGCTACGCGAGAAGCTCGAGGCTGGGCGCATCACGGAGGCGCGGATCATCGAGATGGTCTTCCCCGAGCAGACCAACCACTATGGAACGCTGTTCGGCGGGCAGGCGCTCGCGCTGATGGATAAGGCGGCGTTCGTCGTCGCGTCCAGGTATGCGCGGCGCACGGTGGTCACGCGAAGCAGCGAGCGTGTCGACTTCCACGTGCCGGTGCGGCAGGGCCAGCTCGTCGAGCTCGTCGCCCGAATCGCCGCGACGGGAAAGACGTCGATGTCCGTCGACGTCGATCTCTTCGCCGAGGATCTCCTCACGGGCGATCGTCAGCTCTGTACACGTGGCCGCTTCGTCATGGTCGCGCTCGACGCGCATGGACGCTCGACGGTGGTGCCACCGCTGCCATCCGCTCCACGCGCCGGCGAAGTCTGAGCGTGCGACCAGCGATTCACGACGGAGGAAGGTACGCATGATGGATTCGAAGCCGCTTCGCCGAGGTCGTCGTCCCGACCGGCATCACACGGTCAATCCGGCCCTCATCGTCTCGGGCATTCCGCGCCTCATCACGTTCCTCCAGCGCACGTTCGATGCCGTCGAGGTCCGGCGGATGGCGCTGCCCGACGGAGCCGTCATCCACGCGGAGGTCATGATCGAAGACTCGCTGGTGATGGTGATGGCGCCGCGCCCCGGAGCGAGGCCCATGCCGTGCTCGCTCGGGATCTACGTGGACGACGTGGACGCGGCCTATGCGCGCGCGATGGCGGAGGGGGCGCGCTCGATCCAGGAGCCCGCAGACCAGTTCTACGGGCACCGCACCGCGCGCATCGAAGACCCGGCGGGGAATCAATGGACGATCCACACGGTCATCGAGGAGGTCTCCCCCGAGGAGTTACTCCATCGTTCTGCTCGGATCGTCGGCAGAAAGAGCAACTGAGGAGCGGTTCAGGTGAAGCCTTCGAACTCCGTAGCGCCGTACAAGCCTCGTCACCATGTCCGGATCGTGAGCGCGGCGTCGCTCTTCGACGGGCACGACGCGGCGATCAACGTGATGCGCCGCCTGATGCAAGCATCCGGGGCCGAGGTCATCCATCTCGGGCACAACCGTTCGGTGGCCGAGATCGTCCGTTGCGCGATCCAGGAGGACGTGCAGGGGATCGCCATCACCTCGTACCAGGGCGGTCACGTCGAGTACTTCAAGTACATGATCGACCTTCTCCGCGAGGCGAAGGCGCGCATCAGCGTCTTCGGCGGCGGTGGAGGCACCATCCTGCCCTCGGAGATCGAGGAGCTGCATGCGTACGGCGTCGCTCGCATCTATTCGCCCGACGACGGGCGAGCGATGGGGCTCCAGGGGATGATCAACGACCTCATCGAGCGTTGCGATTTCGAGAAGCGCTCGCCGGAGTTCGAGCCCCTGCTGGCGCGGATCCACGAGCGCGATCCGGCGGTGATCGGAGGGCTGATCACGATCGCGGAGAACTTCCCCGACGCTGGCGATCGGCTACGCGCCGCGATGGCAGCACGTCCGGCGACGGGCAAGCGACCTCCCGTGCTCGGCATCACCGGAACTGGCGGCTCGGGCAAATCGAGCCTCGTCGACGAGCTCGTCCGCCGCTACCTGGCGGAGCCGACGGACAAAACGATCGCCGTCCTCTCGGTGGACCCTTCGAAGCGAAAGTCGGGAGGCGCGCTCCTCGGCGATCGTATCCGCATGAACGCGATCGACGACCGGCGCGTCTACATGCGCTCGCTCGCCACGCGTCAGTCGAACCTGGCGCTCTCCAAGCACGTCGGCGAGTCGATCGAGATCTGCCGCGCAGCGGGCTTCGACCTCATCGTGGTCGAGACGTCCGGCATCGGTCAGTCCGATACCGAGATCACCGAGCACGCCGACGTCTCGCTCTATCTCATGACGGCCGAATACGGCGCGGCGACTCAGCTCGAGAAGATCGACATGCTCGACTTCGCCGATGTCATCGCGATCAACAAGTTCGACAAGCGCGGCTCACTCGACGCGCTACGCGACGTGAAGAAGCAGTGGCGGCGCAACCACAACGCCTTCACCGTCGCGGACGGGGACATCCCGGTCTACGGAACGATCGCATCGCAGTTCAACGATCCGGGGATGAACGGGCTCTACAAGACGATCATGGACGTCGTCACGAAGAGGACCGGCGCCGCGCTCGAGTCACGGATGGAGATCACCGCGGGCATGAGCGAGAAGCGCTGGATCATTCCTCCGGAGCGGACGCGCTACCTCGCCGAGATCGTCGAGACCTGCGAGGCGTACGACGCCTTCGTCCGTGCGCAGGCTCAGATCGCCCGTCGGATGTACCAGCTTCATGGGACGATCGACGCTCTCCGCGCCAACGTCGGCAAGCAGCGTCTCGAGATCGTGGAGCCGACCGGTCCGGCCGACGTCGTCCAGGTCACCCAGCGGATCGAGGGCGAGCCGGCGTTCCTCGGCGAGCTCGATGCGCTGTACCGCGACCTCGAGGGGCGTCTCGCCCCCGAGTGCAAGAGGCTGCTCGAGGAGTGGCCGGCGACGAAGCGACGCTACGCCGCCGCGAAGTACCAGTTCCAGGTACGCGACAAGGTGATCGAGCTCGATCTCTTCTCCGAGTCGCTCTCGCATCTGCGCGTCCCGAAGGTCGCCCTGCCCAAGTACGAGGATTGGGGCGACGTGCTCACGTGGCTCCTGCGCGAGGCGCCTCCCGGGCAGTTCCCGTTCACCGCAGGCGTGTTCCCTCTCAAGCGCGAGAACGAGGATCCCGCCCGCATGTTCGCGGGCGAGGGCGGTCCGGAGCGCACGAACCGCCGCTTCCACTACGTCTCGCGTGGGCTTCCTGCGAAGCGCCTGTCGACGGCGTTCGACTCCGTCACGCTCTACGGAGAGGATCCCGACCACCGGCCGGACATCTACGGCAAGGTCGGCAACTCGGGCGTCTCCATCGCGAGTGTGGACGACGCCAAGAAGCTGTACTCCGGCTTCGACCTCTCCGACCCGGCGACGTCGGTGTCGATGACGATCAACGGGCCCGCTCCGATGTTGCTCGGGTTCTTCCTGAACGCCGCGGTCGATCAGGCCTGCGAGAAGTGGATCAAGAGCCAGGGCAAGGTCGACGAGGTCGAGCAGAAGATCGACGCGATCTTCCAGCGTCGAGGTCAGCCGAGGCCGCGCTACCAGGGCACCTTGCCCGAAGGGAACGACGGGCTCGGTCTGATGCTGCTCGGGGTCTCGGGTGACGAGGTCCTGCCGCGCGAGGTGTACGAGAAGATCCGAGCGGCGACGCTCTCGTCCGTCCGTGGCACGGTGCAGGCCGACATCCTCAAGGAGGATCAGGCGCAGAACACGTGCATCTTCTCGACCGAGTTCGCCCTCAGGCTCATGGGCGACATCCAGCAGTACTTCATCGAGAAGAAGGTGCGGAACTTCTACTCGGTCTCGATCTCCGGCTACCACATCGCCGAGGCCGGAGCGAATCCGATCTCGCAGCTCGCGTTCACGCTCGCGAACGGCTTCACGTTCGTCGAGTACTACCTCTCGCGCGGGATGCACATCGACGACTTCGCGCCGAACCTCTCGTTCTTCTTCTCGAACGGGATGGACCCGGAATACACGGTCATCGGCCGCGTCGCGCGACGGATCTGGTCGCGGACGATCCGTGACAAGTACGGCGGCAACGATCGCTCGCAGAAGCTCAAGTATCACATCCAGACGTCGGGCCGGTCGCTCCACGCCCAGGAGATCGCGTTCAACGACATCCGTACGACGCTCCAGGCGCTACTCGCGCTGCAGGACAACTGCAACTCGCTCCACACCAACGCGTACGACGAGGCGATCACGACGCCGACCGAGGAGAGCGTGCGACGTGCGCTCGCGATCCAGCTCGTCATCACGAAGGAGTTCGGGCTCGCAAAGAACGAGAACCCGACGCAGGGGTCGTTCATCGTCGAAGAGCTGACGGATCTGGTCGAAGCCGCGGTCCTCGCCGAGTTCCGCGCGATCTCGGAGCGTGGCGGCGTGCTCGGCGCGATGGAGCGGATGTACCAGCGCTCCAAGATCCAGGAGGAGTCCCTCTACTACGAGACGCTCAAGCACGACGGGACGCTCCCCATCATCGGCGTGAACACGTTCCTCGATCCGAAGGGCTCGCCTACGGTCACGCCGCCCGAGGTGATCCGCGCCACGACGGAGGAGAAGGACTACGCGATCGACGCGCGGGATGCGTTCTGGAAGCGCAACTCCGCGCCGGCGCTGGCGGCGCTCGAGGCGGTGAGGCGCGCCGCGCTCGACGGCGGCAACATCTTCGCGGAGCTCATGGAGGCCTGCAAGGTGTGCACGCTCGGCCAGCTCTCGGGCGCCCTCTACCAGGTCGGCGGCCAGTACCGCCGCAACATGTGAGGCAGCCGCCGAGATGGACTTCCCTCAGGTGACGTTCGCCCAGTGGCGCGGTCTCGTGGAGAAGGAGCTTGCGGGCAAGTCGTTCGACCGGGTCCTCGTGCATGAGGCTCTCCGTGGGGTCGCGGTCTCGCCGCTCTACACCGAAGCACCCGTGCCCGATCCGGCTTCGCGCTTCATGCGCGCGGAGCCGTTCCGGATCTGCATGCGCCACGAGGCAGGCGCCTCCTCCGACGAGCTCCTCGCGGACGTTTCGGGCGGCGCGGACGCGCTCTGGCTGCCGGCCGACGTGGCCGTCTTCGGCGCGCTCGCGGACGCGCCGTACGCTGGGACGTTCGTCGTCGTCGACTCCGACGAGGTGCCTTCGGTCGAATCGATCGGGGGCCTCGAGCGTGGTCTTCATCCGAGCGCGCGCTGGGCCCTCGGGTGCGACCCGCTCGCCTGGCGCGCCGCTGGCCGCACACCGGTTTCGTCCCTCTCCGCCGACCTCGACGCTCTCGGTCGTCTTGCCTGGGCGATGCGTGAGCGTGCGCCGCGTGTAGCCACGGTCGTCGTCTCGTCGCTCCCGTATCACGAGGCCGGGGCGGACGCGGCGGACGAGGTCGCGATCGCGCTCTCGACCGGAGCTCGCTACCTCGAGGCGCTCCTCGGCGCGGGGCTCTCCGTCGACGACGCTCGTGAGGCGATCGCGTTCCGGATCGCCGTCGGGCGCGACACGTTCGTCGAGCTCTGCAAGCTCCGCGCCCTCCGGACGTGCTGGGAGAAGGTGCTCGTCGCGTCGGGCGCCGTCGGCGGCGCGGCGGGGCCGGGCCGACCGCTCATTCATGCCGTCTGCTCGTCGCCGGCGCTCTCGGTCCGTGATCCGTGGGTGAACATGCTGCGCGTCACGACGCAGGTCTTCTCGGCGATCATGGGCGGAGCGGAGCTCGTCACGCCGAACGCGTTCGACCAGCTCTTCGGAGCGCCGTCCCCGCTCGGGCGACGTGTGGCGCGCAACACGGGGCTCGTCCTGCGAGAGGAGAGCGCGCTCGGTAAGGTGAGCGATCCTGCCGGCGGCTCCTTCTACTTCGACACCCTCACCGATGCGCTCGCGCGCGAAGCGTGGAAGCGCTTCCGCGAGCTCTCGCGCGATGGCGGGATCGTCTCGGCGCTCGAGAGCGGGCGACTCGCTGCGCGCCTCGAGTCCACGTGGAAGGCGCGGCTCGAGCGGATCGCGACGCGCAAGCTGCCGATCCTGGGGATCTCCGAGTTCGCCAATCTCGACGAGAAGCTCCCGCAGGCCGCTCCTCGGCTCGACGAGCATGCCGCCGACGCGCTGGCAGCTCACCGCGATGCTGCCCCCTTCGAGGCGTTGCGTCTGCGTGCCGAATCGATCGAGCCGGCGCCGGAGGTCTTGTTGGTCACCCTGGGCTCGTTCGCGGAGTCGCGACCGCGGGCCGGATTCAGCGCCAACTTCTTCGCCGCGGGAGGTCTCCGCACGCGCGAGACTTCCGCCGACGAGGACGCGATCGTCGCCTGTCTCTGCGGGACCGACGAAGGTTATGCGAGCGAGGCGATCGAGCGGGTGAAGGCCTTGAAGGCTCGAGGCGTGCGTCGCGTGATCGTCGCGGGCCGCCCCGGATCGCTCGAGCCCTCCTTGCGCGAGGCGGGGGTGGATGGCTTCGTCTTCGTCGGTTGCGACGCGGTCGGCTTCCTCTCCGAGATCCTGGCGACCTTCCTTCTTGCAGCGGAGGAGTCGAGATGAGCCGTCTACCGGACTTCGCCGCGCTCGATTTCGACGCGGTGTCCACCACTCGAACCGAAGGGCACGTAGCGGCGTCCGACGATTGGGACACGCCCGAGCGGATCCCGCATCGGCGCATCTATGCTCCCGAGGACCTCGCCGGCGTCGCGCACCTCGGCACGCTTCCGGGCTTTCCGCCGTTCGTGCGTGGCCCGTACCCGACGATGTACGTCCAGAAGCCCTGGACCGTACGGCAATACGCCGGGTTCTCGACCGCGGAGGAGTCGAACGCGTTCTACCGCCGCAATCTCGCCGCGGGACAGATGGGCCTCTCGATCGCCTTCGATCTCGCGACCCACCGCGGCTACGACAGCGACCATCCGCGCGTCGTCGGCGACGTCGGCATGGCCGGCGTCGCGATCGACTCCATCCTCGACATGCGGCTCCTCTTCGACGGGATCCCGCTCGACAAGATGAGCGTGTCGATGACGATGAACGGCGCGGTCCTGCCGATCCTCGCGCTCTACATCGTCGCGGCCGAGGAGCAGGGCGTCGGACCCGAGAAGCTCGCCGGGACGATCCAGAACGACATCCTCAAAGAGTTCATGGTGCGGAACACGTACATCTATCCGCCCGCGCCCTCGATGCGGATCATCGCCGACATCTTCGCGTTCACCTCGCAGAGGATGCCGAAGTTCAACTCGATCTCGATCTCCGGCTATCACATGCAAGAGGCCGGAGCGACGGCCGACCTCGAGCTCGGCTACACGCTCGCCGACGGCCTGGAGTACGTCCGCACGGGCATCGCCGCCGGGATGGACGTCGACGCGTTCGCTCCGCGGCTCTCGTTCTTCTTCGCCATCGGAATGAACTTCTTCATGGAGGTGGCGAAGCTCCGCGCGGCCCGCTTGCTCTGGGCGGAGCTGATGAGTCGCTTCTCGCCGAAGAGCGCGAAGAGCCTGGCCCTCCGCACGCACTGCCAGACCTCCGGGTGGTCGCTCACGGCGCAGGACGTCTACTGCAACGTCGTGCGCACGTGCATCGAGGCGATGGCGGCGACGCAGGGACACACGCAGAGCCTCCACACGAACTCACTCGACGAGGCGCTCGCGCTTCCGACGGATTTCTCGGCGCGCATCGCGCGCAACACCCAGCTCCAGCTCCAGCTCGAATCGGGGACGTGCCGGCCGGTCGACCCGTGGGGCGGTAGCTATTACGTCGAGCGTCTCACTCATGATCTCGCCGCTCGCGCGCGGACGCACATCGACGAGGTCGAGAAGCTCGGCGGGATGGTGAAGGCGATCGAGGCCGGCGTGCCGAAGCTGCGCATCGAGGAAGCGGCGGCTCGGACCCAGGCGCGGATCGACTCCGGGCGCCAGGCGATCATCGGCGTGAACCGCTTCCGTCCGACCAAGGACGAGGCCGTGCCGGTGCTCAAGGTCGACAACGCCGCCGTACGGCGCACGCAGATCGAGCGCCTCGAGCGGCTCCGGCGCGAGCGCGACGCGGACGCGTGTCAGCGGGCGCTCGACGCCTTGACCGCGTGTGCCGAGGGGCAGAGCGGCAATCTCCTCGAGCTCGCGGTCGTCGCCGCACGCGCGCGGGCCACGGTCGGCGAGATTTCGTCGGCGCTCGAGAAGGTTTGGGGACGTCATCAAGCGGAGATCCGCGCCATCTCCGGCGTGTACGCTGGCGAGGTGGGTGAGACGTCGACGGCAGTGGCGAGCGTGCGAGCGCGCACCAAGGCGTTCCTCGAACGGGATGGCCGGCGGCCGCGCATCCTCGTCGCGAAGATGGGGCAGGACGGTCACGATCGCGGGCAGAAGGTGATCGCGACCGCGTTCGCGGATCTCGGGTTCGACGTCGACATCGGCCCGCTCTTCCAGACGCCCGAAGAGACGGCGCGGGCGGCGGTCGAGAACGACGTTCACGTCGTCGGCGCGAGCTCGCTCGCCGCCGGCCACCTGACGCTCGTGCCGGCGCTCCGCGCGGCGCTCGCTTCGCTCGGTCGCCCCGACATCCTCGTTGTCGTCGGCGGGGTCATCCCGCCCGACGATTACCCCGCGCTGCGTGCGGCCGGGGCCGCGGAGATCTTCGGCCCCGGCACGGTGATCGCGGAGGCCGCCGGGGCGCTGCTGGATCGACTGGACGACGCCACACCAGACTCTGACGACCGAGGAGAGCCCGGACGATGAGCATCAAGCGTCCGCAGCTCTCCCTCGACGACTACGAGCGTGGCGTTCGTGCTTGCGACCGCGCCGTGCTCGCTCGAGCGATCACGCTCATCGAGAGCAGGAGCGACCACGACTCGGCGCAGGCCCAGGCGCTCCTCACACGGCTCTTGCCGGCGACCGGGCAGGCGCGCCGCGTCGGCGTCACCGGTGTACCCGGCGTGGGCAAGAGCACGTTCGTCGACGAGCTCGGCATGCGGCTCCTCGCGCGCGGGAAGAAGGTCGCCGTTCTCGCGATCGATCCTTCGAGCACCGTCTCCGGTGGGTCGATCCTCGGCGACAAAACGCGCATGTCACGCCTGTCGCTGGAGGAGAACGCCTTCATCCGGCCTTCACCGAGCGGGCTCACGCCCGGAGGCATCGCGCGCCGGACGCGCGAGACGATGCTGCTCTGCGAGGCCGCTGGATTCGACGTCATCCTGATCGAGACCGTCGGGGTAGGGCAGGGCGAGACGGCCGTCGCCGACATGGTCGATTTCTTCCTCGTCCTCGCGCTGCCCGGCGCGGGTGACGAGCTGCAAGGCATCAAGAAGGGCGTGCTCGAGCTCGCCGACGCGATCGGCGTCAACAAGTGTGACGGCGACGCGGTCGCGCGCGCACGACACGCGCTCGGCGATCTCCGAGCGGCGCTCCGCTATCTCCCGCGGCGCCGCCCGAGCTGGCCGACGCGCGCGGTCGCGATCTCCGGGCTCACGGGCGAAGGGCTCGACGATCTCTGGGAGCTCGTCGAAGAACATCGCCAGACGCTCGAGGCCTCGGGGGAGCTCGCGGCCATGCGCGCCGAACAACAGCGCGCATGGATGTGGTCGCTCATCGGCGAGCGGCTCGAGCGCACGTTCCGCACGCATCCGGAGGTCACGCGGAGGCTGGCCGCCATCGAGAGCGCCGTCCTCGCGGGACGGATGACGCCACCACTCGCGACCGACGAGCTCTTTGCTGCATTCACGAGCGTTCCTGGCGCGCCAGACACGAGGTGAGTCACGTCCCGCGAAGCGGGTGGCACGCCGTGCGCCTCCCTGAGTCGCTCGGAAGAGTCACCGTCGCGTGCCGGTCGTCTCGACGGCCGCTGCCGGCCTCATCGAGCCGGCGGCGGCTTCCGAGCAATCGTCACGTGAGCGACGCGGCCGCCTCTGGACGTCGCCGGCTCGGGCGAGCTACCGTCGCTTTGCGCCGCTCAATCCATCCATATGCAGCCCATCAAGTGTCCTCATTGCGGAGCGCCGTCTCCGCCCGGGTACGTCCCTCCGTCAGGCCAGTTCGGCTACGCCTGCATGTACTGCCGGCAGACGTCCATCCAAGGAACGCCCGAGCCCCCGCCGCCTCCCGTCACGGGGCAAAGCCCGGCGATCATCGTCGTGCAGGCCCCCTCGCACGACTACGACCACCACCATCATTTCCAGGCCGCCGTCGCGCATGCCAACACGGCGCGGAACATCTCGTGGATCGTCTGGGTCGTCGTCGTCCTGGTCGTGAGCCTCGGTGGTAGCGGGGCGGCGTTCATGCGGTGCACGAAGAGCAGCAAGCTCGTCTCGAGCTTGGTCTGGGACGGCTCGGAGCCGCTCCACTGCGGCGGCAACGAGAACATCTCGGTCACCGGCGTCGAAGCGCACTTCACCGCCGGACAGGCCATCATTGCGGGGGGCAACTGCCAGGTCCGCTGCACCGACTGCAAGATCTCCGCGCCGATCGCGATCGAGGCGAGCGGCAACGCGCAGGTCACGATCATCAACGGCAGCGTGCAGGGCACGGAGACCCTCGCCGACGCGAGCGGCAACGCGCGCGTGACCATCTCGGGCAACGCGACGGCCTCGGGAGAGATCCGGAAGAGCGCCAACGCCAAGGTCTCGGCTCCGACCCCGCCGGCGTCGGCGACTGCAACCGCGACCGCGACGGCACCGACCGCGCCGGTGAAGCCCGCGACGGTGAAGAAGAAGTAGCGCGAACCGCACGCGACGACATTCGGCTCGCCTCCTTCGAGCGACCGGTATCATGACGTTCATGGATACCGTTGGGGCAAGGAGCGAGCGCGTCGCGGGCGAGGACGTTCAGAGCAAGAGGACGCGTTCGCTCGGGGCGTTGCTCGCCTTGGTCGGGGCGCTGGCGGTCCTCGCCGTCGTGGCAGGCGTGGTGTTGCTCTTGTCGCACGCGCGTTACAAGCAGCCGTCGGCGTCGATGTGGCCGACGTTCGAGATGGGGTCGACCTTCACGGCGAGCCGTCTCGATCGCACGCCCGTCCGTGGGAGCGTCATCGTCTTCGAGTATCCCGAGCGCCCCGAGCAGCTCTTCGACAAGCGCGTGGTGGCCATGCCGGGCGACACGCTCGAGATCCGCGGCGACGCCGTGATCGTGAACGGCTGGGAGGTCCCGAAGTGCCGGGTAGGGACGGCCTCGTACGCGGACGCCATCGACGACACGACGCGTACAGGCGACCTCTTCGTCGAGTGGCTCGCGGACGCCTCGTATCTGGTCTTCTACGATCGTCAGGCACTGCTGTCCGATCGCCAGGGGCCGTACAAAGCGAAGGAGGGCGAGTACTGGGTGCTCGGTGACAACCGCGCCAACAGCCACGACTCGCGGATGTGGTGGGACGGGCAGGGCGGCGGCGTGCCCGCGAAGAACGTCGTCGCGCGAGCGCGGACCCCGGACGTCCCGACGCTGCCGCTCGGAAGCGAGTCGCTGCAAGGCGCGCTCGACGCGTGCCTCGCGAAGAAGCCCAGCGAGACGCGCCCTCCCGCGCCATGAGCTGAAGACGGCTCCTCACCAAGCCGCTCGCGCGACGACGTCGAGGGCTCGTCCTCGCGGCCGCGCTCGGCCGTGGCAGCGTGCTCGCCGGACCTGCATCCGGTACTGTTCCCGGATCATCTGCGGACGAGCGCGGCGATCGTCATCCCCGAGTCTTCGGTGAGGTGGACGATCATCGCTTCTCGTTGCTCGTGACGGGAAGAGCCGCTGGTTGCGTCGCATCGACGCCAACTATGCGCAGGCTGTCGATGTGGGCAAGTCAGGTCACCTTGACCCGCATGGGAGATTTCTCGGTCGTCCTCCATTCTGCGCGAGATCCGAGCAACGAGATTATTTCGTGGTGAGAAAACGGCTGCGAGATCCATCCGACCGTCGACTAACGCGGGTGATTTGCTGAGGACCCGAGCGATCGATTCATGGCGCCGGCCCGCGTCGGGATCGTGGCCGCGAACGAGGCGTCGAATTTCCGGCGGGGGCGTTCAGAACCCCGTCGTTTGCCGAAGGCTCGAAGGGCCTCAAAGAGGCCCTATGTTCGCCGAGAAATTCGAGGGGTCGATCGAGGACGTTTCTTGAATGCCTCGAAGCACCTTGTGGACCTTGCCGACGGACACGCCCAGCTCGGACGCCACCCGCGACATCGACATGCCACCGGCCCGGTGGACCGCCCTCTTTTCCATCTATGTCATCGATGCTCGAGGATCACGCTCTGCAGTTTAGCGCGCCCCTTTCGTCGTCGCATTGACCTGCTCGCCGAGCCACTCGGCGCGCCCCTGGTAGGCCACGGGGAGTCTCGCCGCGCGCAGAACACGCGCGCGTGGCGTCGGACGAGACGGATACGAGATGCCGGTGGCGCGATCGTGCGCGTGCTGTCCACCTCTGGGCAAATCCTGGGCACCTGCCGCGCGGGGGCCACGAACTACAGCACGTGGAGGTCGCTGAGCTCCAACCGATACCCGTCGCCGTCCCTTGTCGCCACCAACGATAGCGTCAGATCACTTCGCCCCTCCTCGGCCGTCCAGAGCGGCACATCTAACGACCACGTTTTCGGATCCATGTCGCTTGGGTAGACGTCGATGAGTTGAACAGCGTGGTCGGGCAGCGGCTGCAACGTTCGGCCGTAGTCGCGAATGGCAGAAGCGAGCTCGCCGGCTGTCAGACGCCCGGCGCGGCCATCGGATTCGATTGCGGTGAATCGCCCGTCAGCCAGGTCATTTACAAGCACGCGAACGGCTTCAAGAAGGTCTTTATCCATAATCACCTCATCGGTTGCCCGGAACGCGCCTCGGGGTGCTGCGGCGGGGGCCTCCAGCGATCTGGCAGCCGCTCGGCGTAGTTGCCGTCGGCTTCTTGTCGATCCGGTCGAGGGACGTCGGCGAGGTACTCGACGGTATTCACGCCGACACGGGGGCACGAGACGACGAGCGAATAGAGAAGTGTGAGCTCTTTGCCGGCCTCCTCGCTGTGGACGAAGAGAAAGGTCTCCGTCCGAGCGTCGCAACAGTCCCTCTGCGGCGAGTACTTTTGCGCGAGAGCTCCTCTTTACTCTCTCTCTCTCTCTCTCTCTCTCTCTCTCTCTCTCTCTCCGCTTCCCGAGGATGATGGCGCCCAGGAAGAACAGAAGGGGGACGCAGCTGATGACGACCCCTAGTCCGAGGGCGCAGATCGCAATGAGCTTTAGCATCGGATGCGAGGTAATCAGCCCGACGAGGCCCGTCACGCCACCAACGAGCATCGACGTTCCACCGACAAGAAGTACGACCTTTTCGAGTTTCATATCAGTGGTCCGCAGCGAGGTAGAGCCTCCAGCTCCGATGATGGCATCCTCACTGGCTTGCAACATGCGTTATAGTTTCTGAAACGCCACGGCGGTCCTCTAGCAGGGCAGGTTCGGGGGAGCTCAAGTTCGGTCCCAGACGGTGAGCGGTACTGGAGGCTCGGTGACAGCCGAGCCAAGAGCCACGCCTCGCGGATCTCCTGAGGCGACCATCTTGGCGGCGTGCCCGCAAAGAACGTCGTCGGGCGAGCCTGTACGCCGGATGTCGCGACTCTCCCGCCCGGAAACGAGTCGCTGCAAGGCGCGCTCGACCCGTGTCTCGCGAAGAAGCCGAACGAGACGCGACCTCCCGGGCCATGGAGGTGGCGCTCGCGCGTACGGTGTTGTTTTCGAGGAGCACGCGCGCATCCCCCTTCTCGAGCGCGTCGAGGTCGACGAAGCGCGCGATCGGACGTGAGCGGCGCCCGAGTCCGCGTCGGCGTCGCCCGTTGACCGAGGCGCGTCGGGACGCGGAACGGCTTCAGCCCAGCCGTGGCTGCGCATAGCCTCGCGGGCGGGGGGGGCCGCCGAGCGGTTTGGTGCGCCCTTCATTGCCAAGGAAGGGAATGAACGATGGCGCTCAAGCGGCTGACGACGGCAGAGATGGTGCAGATTTCTGGTCCCTGGACGACGAACGGCAGCGCTGCCCGCGAAGCCATTCAGTCGATCCCCGAGCTCGCGGGGATCCTCCCGAGGATCGACGCGGCGCAAAAGCAGCTCCACGCTGCCCGCCCGGTGCCGGACGATCCCCGCGCCGCCGGGCTCGCTCGCGAGGCCGCGGAGATCGACGCGCGGCACGACGCGGTCGTTCGCGGCGTTGACCGCGTGCTCGAGGGTCTGCTCCTGCTCGCCGGCGACACCGCGCGGGCCCGCGCGATCGAGGCGGCGCGCTCACTCCCGACGGCGTCACGGTCATCTCGACGACCTACCGAAACGAGGCCGGCGCCGCCGCGCTCCTCGCGTCGCGCCTCGCCGGCGAGGCGGGCGTCAAGGCCCTGCTCGCATCGATCGCGATCGACGACGAGATGACCCTGACGGCGTTCGTCAACGAGAGGATTCAGCTCGGCGCGAAGCTCGGACAGCTCGAAGACGAGCGGGCGAAGCTGCTCGCGGCCCCGGGCGAGTCCGACGGCCCCGCGAACGTCGAGGCGCGCAACGCCTGGATCCGCGCGGGCAACGCCCTCGTCGCGAACGCCGAGCTCTCGCAGGAGCAACGGGCGGTCATCTTCAGCGCCCTCCGCCAGGCGGAGGCGAGGGCCGACCGCCGCGGCAAGGCCGCTCCCGCCGAGCCCACGCCGGGCCCAGCCGACCCCGTCCTGAGCGATGGCAGCGCCAGGGGCGCCGCGTCGCCCGGCTCCTGCGCGCCCGGCGTCGCCGACGACCTGACGGCCCCCGCTCGCGTCGCGCCGGCTTCGTTCGAACCGCTTCGAGGGACGAGACCGTCCGGCGGGGCGTCGAACCACAGCCGAGGGGGTCGCGACCCCGTCGCGCGTGGTTTGAGGGACCGGGCTCTCTGGAGTGAGGGACCGCTTCCGCGACGGTGGCGGACGCGTGATTGTGATCCGCTGCGGACGAGAAAGAGCGCGGCGCAATGGAGCAAGCTGTTCCGGCGTGGGAGGCGAGCGGGCTTGCGGCGGAAGCGTTCGCGAGCGAGCACGGGGTCGCGGCGGCGACCATGCGGTGGTGGAAGACGGAGCTCGCGAGGCGTGCTCGGAACGAGTCTCAATTCCTCAGGCTGGATCGAGTGCCCACGTTCCCTCTTCCCACCGTTGCAGGGCCTGCGAAGCTTCGAAGGCGAGCAACCCCGAGCCCTTTGCTGCTTCCCGAAGTACTTCGGTCGCTTCGGTTGTCCGATGGCGCAGCAGGTACGCGGCAGCCATCACGCGAACGTCAGGTCGTTCGTGCGCGAGCAGTGCGGCGAGAGCATCACGACCTGCGTCTCCCAGTGCGCGTAGCTTCCGGAATGTCGCTATGTACCGCTTCGCGTGCTTGTTCCCGGTCCGGTGATCGCCACGCCAGATTGCGTCGGTTTGCTTCGCGACATCCTCGCCGAACTGTGCCACCAGCACCGTCGTGTTCGACTGCTGCTTCACCATCGCCCGGCCCCCACGTTCTCGATCGCCTGGCTTCCGAAGGCGGCCTGGGCGTCGAATGATTGGGTACTCAACCACTGACGAACGGTAAGTGTGTTCGAACCCGTGATCGCCGGACGAATCGACGAATAGAGCCCGCCCAACGCGACAACGTCGAGCGCGTTCGTAGTGGGGCGCCTCGACGCGCGCCCATCCACCCAACGTCGCCTATGCCCATGCATGCGAGAAGACGTAAGCGGTGGGTGAGGCTGCCCGGAGCAACGAGGACCCAGAAGCGTCCCGTCCTGCACCGCTCCGATCGTGAGCACTACGAGCCGCTTCACTCCTCGCTCGACGCCGGCGGCCGGGGTGGAATGGTGACCTGGGCGAGGACACGCTTGTCTCTGGCAAGGAGTACGAAGTGTCCGTTCTTGATGCTCGTTGCCGAGACCGGGAAGTCGTCCTCGATGAAGAGCGGTCCCGCGGTAGACGCGACCAAAGACTCGCTCAGATGCCGAGCGTCGACGGAAAACGCGACCTTCACCGTCGTGATACCGACATCTGCTTCGAGAACCACATCGCACACGGTGCCTGTCCTGGCCTGCTTCCTGAGTCTGGCGAAGCGGTGAGAGCATGGTGGGGGCCTGGTCCCAACTTGACCAACGAACGACTCTAGCTCCGGATAGCGCCACCCGACCTGAGACGCAATGCGCTGAAGCGCATCCAGCACATGCCGACATGTCCAGCCGTGGTCAGGGGGGGTGCGAGGAGGTCGATGTCGATGGCTTCCAGTACTTCACAGATTCCCAACGCCACCGTAGCCGTCGCATGCCAGCGCTCACTGACACGACGGTCGCTCAGGCTCACGAGGATCTTCCTGAACGGCGCCGTGACCTTCCGCTCTCGCAACCAGAGGCGAATCGCTTCGTAGATTGGAAAAAGACGTTCGTTGATCGCCTTCCGTTGGTCGGCAGTCAGCCCTGCGGGGCCAACAGATATATGGAAGTCGACAAGTCGCATCTCGATTACGCTACTACGGTTGATTTTTCTTCCGAGGCTTCCCTCGTCTCAGCCTCGTGCGGATCGACTCGCTGCAAGGTGCGTTCGACGCGTGCCTCGCGAACAAGCCGAACGAGACGCGACCTCCCGCGCCGTGAGGTGGCGCACGCGGGGTCGGCGTTTTCGCGACCGCCTGACTGCCCAGGCGCGCTTCGTCGGCGCCGTCCAGGAAGGACTCGGCGATCTCGACGCCGGCCGTGTCATCCGTGACGATGACCTCGGTCGCCGCCTCGACGCGCGCTTCGGACCGCTCTCCAAGTCCAAGAAGTGACGCTTCGCTGGACCGCGCGCGCCGCCAACGATCTGCTCGCGATCGGCGACTACATCGCGGCCGACAACCGCGCCGCGGCCCGCTCGTGGGTCGAGAAGCTGAGACAGCGTGCGGTGATGGCGTCGAAGATGCCCCGCACAGGGCGGGTCGTCCCGGAGATCGCGCGCGACGATGTGCGTGAGGTCTTTCAGCGCACCGACCGCATCGTCTATCGCGTCGTCGACGACGGCATCGTGGTGCTCACGGTGTTCGAGGGGCACCGCCTCCTGGGGAAGCTCGATCCGACGAAGGGTAAGCTGCCAGCGCGGCGGGACGGCGGTACGTCCTCGCCCTGCCACGTCGTGACCTGAAGCCGCGACGTTGGTCGGCTCGCGCGCATGGGAATGCG
>MKVQ01000050.1:0-786 GCA_001899635.1 Myxococcales bacterium 68-20
AGCGCTGCGCGCTGGACGAACGTGCTTGAGGGGCTTGCGGGCGAGGCGCGCGAGCGGAGCTGGGCGCTGCTCGCCACGGGGCTGCCGACGGCGCAGGTCGATCTCTCGGCGAACCGAATCGGCGGATTCGTCTCGGCCGATGCGAGCGAGGGCCAGTTGCTTGGGCATTGCCTCGTCGCCGCATTGGGCGGTCTTGACCGTCTGCCGGCGGCCGACCGGGCCCGCCTCCTTCAGGAAGCTGGTGTCGAAACCACGCCGCGCCGGCCCTGGGCGCGCGCGATCATGGCTGCGGCCGGGCGTCGCGAGCGCGGCACGGTCGCGCTGCTCGCGGGCGTGGGCATGCAGGGGCAGGACTGGCGCAGGCTGCCGCCCCAGCAGCTCTATTTCGTTGTCTCCGCGCTGCGCCAGGTCGGGCTCGATCCTTATGCCCGCATGATCGCGGCGGAGGCCATGGCCCGGCTCTGATGGCGCGACCCCGCGCCGAGCCGGCTCCGATCAGCCAGCGCGACGCGGCCATGATCGACCGCTACCTCGCCATGCTCGCGGCGGAGCGGGGCGCCGCGCGCAACACGCTGCTGGCCTATCGCAACGACCTGAAGGACGCGGCGTCCGTTCTGGGCAATCTCGCGGACGCCGACCGGGCCGGACTCGGCGGATTGGGAGAGGGATGGGCGAACCTCTCTCCCGCCACGCTCGCCCGCAAATCATCGGCCCTGCGCGGCTTCTTCGGCTTTCTGGAGGCCGAATCGATTCGCTCCGACAATCCATCGGACGCGTTGCCCCGTC
>MKVQ01000050.1:853-1313 GCA_001899635.1 Myxococcales bacterium 68-20
CTGAGCAGCGCCGATGTGATCAAGGAGCTTTTCCGTGACATTCCAGGGCTCGGAACGATTGCCGACGCCGCCAGCGAAGATGCTTCCTGCCGCAACTTCCAGGTAACGACCAGCGCCAGCAACGACGATCTGCTGGATCTCTTCGCATTCCACGTGGCGAAGGAACAGGTGCGCATTTCCGTCCTGGCGGGTGGCGACATCGCCGCCGCATCCGATACCACCGAGGAAGTCCCGTACGGGTTCTTCCCCGACGCCCCCGGCTCGCCGGGCGCAGCTGCGCCCACCCGGGCCGCGCAGGCTGCTGCAGCGGAAAGCCCCACGCCCGCCGCCCACAAGGCGACTCCCGCCAAGGCGGCGGATGCGAAAGGCGGCGCGCAAGCCCATGTGGAGTCCACCACGATTCGGGTGGCGGTCAACAAGGTCGATCAATTGATCAACTTGGTAGGCGAACTCGTTATCA
>MKVQ01000050.1:1453-3014 GCA_001899635.1 Myxococcales bacterium 68-20
CGCAACAGTGGGGACCATGGCATCGAAATGCCCGCCGAGCGCCTGGCCAAGGGCAAGCCGGAACACGGCACCATCACGCTGTCGGCATCGCACCAGGGCGGTTCCATCGTCATCGAGGTCAAGGACGATGGCCGGGGCCTGTCGCGCGAAAAAATCCTGCGCAAGGCGCGCGAGCGCGGCATGGACGTGTCCGACCAGATGCCCGACGCCGACGTGTGGCAGCTGATCTTCGCGCCCGGGTTCTCCACGGCGGACGTGGTCACCGACGTTTCCGGCCGGGGCGTGGGCCTGGATGTGGTCAAGAAGAACATCGCGGCGCTCAACGGCAGCGTGGAGGTGGATTCGTCGGAAGGCTACGGGATGCGGGTCGCCGTTCGCCTGCCGCTGACCCTCGCCATCATGGATGGCATGTCGGTGGGCGTGGGCGACGAGGTCTACATCCTGCCGCTTTCCTCGGTGGTGGAGTCGTTCCAGGTGAACAACGACGATGTGAATACCGTCGCCCAGGGCTCCCGCCTCGTCAAGGTGCGCGACGAATACATGCCCGTCATCGCGATGGAAAAGATCTTCCAGATTCCCCGCGACAGCTCGGAGAAATCGAGCAACATCATGGTGGTGGTCGAGTCGGATGGAAGCCGGATCGCACTCTTGGTGGACGAATTGCTCGGCCAGCACCAGGTGGTGGTGAAAAACCTCGAATCCAATTACCGCAAGGTTCCCAATGTCTCCGGCGCCACCATTCTGGGCGACGGAAAGGTGGCCTTGATCCTCGATACCAGCAGCATGGTGCGCCGGGCTCGCCACTGAGCGTGGCCGGGCACCCTTTGTAAGGAGAACGCTATGAATATCAACGAAAAGAGCGGCGCCACCACATCGCCGGGCGCGCGCGAGTACCTGACGTTCCGGCTGGGAAAGGAAGAGTACGGGATCGATATTCTGAAGGTGCAGGAGATCCGCGGTTACGAGCCGCCTACCCGCATTGCGCATTCCCCCGAATTCATCAAAGGGGTGGTGAACCTGCGGGGAACCATCGTTCCCATCGTCGACATGCGGATAAGGTTCAATTGTGAAACCGCGAACTACGACGCCTTCACGGTGGTCATCATCCTGAGCCTGCGCGACAGGGTGGTAGGCATCGTGGTGGATTCCGTTAGCGACGTGATGGAAATAGCACCCGAGAACATTCAGGCCGCACCCGATATCGAGAGCTCCATCGACAGCGGGTGCATTTTCGGCCTGGGATCGGTCAACGAAAGAATGCTGATTCTGCTCGATATAGAAAAACTGATGTCCAACGCAGACATGGGCCTGGCAACAGCGGAATGACGGCGGGCCAGGTCTGAGACCGCTCCTCGCCGGCACCGGCGCCCAACTTGTTGTGTTGCTGCGGAAAGACTCTGCTCGGAAACAGTCGGATGAAGTCGCCCATGGTTGAAGTTGCTCAGGCGTCCGGCCCGCTCGCTCAAGGGCGGGAGTTCGTCTGGACCGAGGCGGATTTCACGCGTGTGCAATCGCTCATCTACCAGCGCGCGGGCATCAGCCTCCACGATGGCAAGCATGC
>MKVQ01000050.1:3055-20305 GCA_001899635.1 Myxococcales bacterium 68-20
AGCGCGCTTCGGCGGCGACCGCCGCAAGGCACGCCTCGCGCTTGGCCTCGAGCTCGCCGCGGAGCCGGTCGGCGCCCGCGAGCCCTTCGACCTGGCGCTTCAGGTCCTCGCGATACGCCACGAGCTCCGTCGTCGTGGGACCGTGCTTGCGAAGGAGCTTCTGGAGGCGGAACCAGCGGTCGTCGACCTCGACGAGGCGCTCCGCGTTCGAATCGATCCCGGACGCGTAGCGAGACAGCGCTCGCGCGGCGTCCGCGAGCTCGCTGCGCGCGCCTTCGACAGAGCGCGCGAGCGGCGCGAGGCTCGGATCGATCGCGGCGGCGGCGTCGAGATCGGTCGAGATCCGAGCGAGCTGATCGCACACCGCGTCCTCGCCCTCGTAGAGCCGGTCGGCGGCGCCCTGCGTCGCGGTCGAGAGCTTCTCCGCATGTCGGAGGCGCGCGCGCTCGTTCTCGAGCTCGGTCTCCTCCCCGACGGACGGATCGAGCTCCTCGATCTCGCGGAGCTGGAACGCGAGGAAGTCCTCGCGCTCCGCGCGATCGCGCTCGGCCTCGCGCACGCGATCGATCTCGCGCACGATCGCCGCGAGCTCGGCGACCTTCTCGCCGAGCGAGTCGCGCATCGTCTCGAGGCGCCCGTACGCATCGAGGTACTCGAGGTGCGTCGCGGGGTCGGTCAGGCTCACGCTCTCGTGTTGCGAGGCGATATCGCAGAGGTCGGGGCCGAGCTCCGCGAGCTGCGCGGCCGTCGAGAGCTTGCCGTTGAGGAAAGCGCGGCTGCGGCCCTCGGCCTGGACGACGCGACGGACGACCAGCTCGCCGTCACACGGCACACCGGCCGCTTCGAGCTTCGCGGCGACGCGAGAGCCCGGCTCGATCTCGAAGAGCGCGGCGACCTCGGCCTCACGAGCACCGCCACGGACGATCTCCGGACGGGCGCGGCCGCCGAGCACGAGCGCCAGGGCGTCGACGACCATCGACTTGCCCGCGCCGGTCTCACCGGTCAACACGTTGAAGCCAGGCCCGAGCTCGAGGACCTGATGCTCGATGAGGACGACGTTGTCGATCGTCAGCGAGAGCAGCATGCGTCAGCCGAATACTCCAGCCAGAGCAGCCGTTCCAGCCTCCTGCGGCGAAAGCACCCGAGGTGCGGCTCTCGAGCTCGAGCGTCGCGCCCCGACACATCGCGTCGGCCAATGGCGACGCGATGGGCATACCCACCTGCAACCACACACACCTAAGACGTTATTTTTACTTCACTTATCCGGGTTTTATTGACGATCGCAGCAGTGCGACACTACCCTTCACGACCGTCGTGCCCAGGGGGCCCCATCCATTCGTGGGGACGGGACAGCCGGTCCCCGGCGGCCCGGTGCGCGGCAGAAGGGCACAATGGCCGCGAAAGCTTCGCCGAAAACATCCCGGAAGGAGCCGGTCGCACCGGCGGCTGCGCGTTCAAAGCGCAAGCTGGCTGCTGCCGCACCTGCAGAGCCCCCGCCGAAGCCGCTGACGCTCGAAGAGCGCTCAGCGAAGCTCGAGGAGCGGCTCCTCGCCGCGGGTCCGGAGTTCCAAAAGGCCTACCGTGACAGCCTCGATATGTCGTGGATCTACCATGACAGTGCGCTCGAGGGCTCGGTCTACACCGGCCAGGAGCTCAAGGCTGCCATCGAGGACGCCGCGCCGATCGTCACGGACTCGAGCATCCAGCCGATCTGCGAGGAGATCCGTCGCCATCGCGAGGCGCTCGACTACATCCGCGACTACGCGTCGAAGAAGCGTCAGCCGATCACGATCGACGTCGTGAAGAAGCTCTACCTCATCCTCCATCCGGAGGAGGGGGACATCAAGACGGTCAAGTACCGGAAGGACATCCCGCAGCACCGCCTGTACTTCCACGAGTACGCGCCGCCGGACAAGATCACCTACAAGGTCCGGCAGGTCCTCGACTGGACCAACGATCCTGAGACGCGCCGCACACGCAGCGCCGTTCGCATCGCGGCTCGCGCGCACTACGACCTCTTGCGGGTGTTCCCGTTCGCGAGCGACAGCGGCAAGGTCGCTCGCCTCTTCATGAACCTGCTCCTTCTCCGGAACGGATACCCGCCGGCGATCGTTCACTCGACGGAGCGGCAGCGCTACTACGAGGCCCTCAAGAGCTCGAGCGCGATCATGACGCAGATCGTGCACGAGGCGATCGAGAACAACCTCGGCTCCGTCGAGAAGCTCCTCGAAATGCACGAGAGCAAGGGCTACACGGTCAGGATCTAGCGCACCGTCATGCAATGACATGCTCACGAAGCGGATCATCCCCTGCCTCGATGTGAAGGACGGCAGAGTCGTCAAGGGAGTCAATTTCGTCGACCTCGTCGACAAGGGTGATCCCGCTGAGCACGCGCGCCGCTACGACGAGGAAGGCGCCGACGAGATCGCGCTCCTCGACATCACCGCCACGACCGAAGGGCGCCGCGCGATGCTCGACGTCGTCGCGCGCACCGCGGAGGCGACGTTCACGCCGCTGACCGTCGGAGGCGGGATCCAGTCGGAGGCGGACATCGAGGCACTGCTCGAGGCCGGCGCCGACAAGGTCAGCCTCAACTCGGCCGCGGTGCGCGATCCCGAGCTCGTCGAGCGATGCGCCAAGCGTTGGGGCTCCCAGGCGGTCGTCGTCGCGATCGACGTGAAGCGCGATCCTCCGGCCTTCGGGGCCCCGACGCGCTGGGAGGTCTACACTCGGGGCGGTCGGACTCGAACGGGTCTCTCCGCGACCGACTGGATGAAGCGTGTGGTCGACCTCGGCGCGGGGGAGATCCTGCTCACCAGCATGGACCGCGACGGAACGCTCGCTGGCTACGACCTCGAGCTCCTCCGAGCGATTCGCCCACTCGCCGGAGTGCCGGTGATCGCATCCGGCGGCGCTGGCACCCTCGAGCACCTGCTCGAGGCTGCCGTCGAGGGAGCGAGCGGGATCCTCGCGGCCTCGATCTTCCACGACGGGACCTTCACGATCGGCGAGGCGAAGGCCTTCCTCGCACGCGGAGGGATCCCGATGCGGCTCGCGCCCACGGCCTCCCCCGAGCGTTTTGCTGGGGCGGGGGCGTGAGCTCTCTCGAGACCTCCATCACGCTCGAAGACGTCTTCACCGTCGTCGAGGCGAAGCGCGTTCCGCTCGCGCCGGAGCTCGCCGGATACCTCACGCTCGAGATCGCGGACGGCACCGACGCAGGCAGCGGCGACGTCGAGCCGAAGACGGTGTTCATCAGCGAGGAGGGCACCGTCGCCCTCGTCCGTCCGAAGAAGGACTCGGTCACCGGCAACGCCGAAGCGAGCGTGCGCGCGCTCCTCACCAAGCTGCTCGAGGCGAGCGGCTCGGGGACTCCGGCGCTCACGACCGCCGCGAAGCGGAAGCCGGGGAACGGCCTGCCCGCGCTCGTCGAAGAGCTCGAGGCGGCGCTCATCCCGGTGAACCGCGCAGCGGGCCGGCGCGCGCTGGCCCGTCTCGTACGCGAGGTGAAGCGGGTGCTCCTCGGCGTCGGGCGCAACGCCTCGGCAGCGCCCGTCCAGAGCCGTCCCGAGCCGAAGGCCCCCGTGGTCGCGGCGGCGCCTCACGCGCGGCCTGCGCTCCGCAAGCGCGAAGACGATCGACCGTCGGATCCGAAGGTCCCCGCTCAGCGACCTGGCGATCCCAAGGACGGAGGCGCGAGCCCCGTCCCGAGCGAGCACGCGGTGCGTCGCATCGGGGCGTTCGACGACGAGGCCGCGACGGCGAAGCGCACGAACCAGCTCAGCGAGCTCGCCTCGAGCATGAACGGGGTCGACGGCAGCTCCGCGGACGACGAGGGAGTCGCCCCCGAGCTCCCTGAGGCACCGCACGCGCCCCAGGCCCTCCCGCGCTCGCCCAGCGCGACGCGCCGCGCATCGCCACGTCCTCCGCCGGCGCAGCTGCCGCCGCCACCGATGATGCCGGGGTCCTCACCTCCCGCGCCGCTCGCGCCGCCGCCGAAGCGCGACGCGGTGGCGCCGGTCACCGAGGCGAGGCCCGACGGGGCCGGCCCGTCCCTCTTCGGCGGTGACGAGGTCGACAGCCTCCTCGATTCGTTCGGCGTGTCGAGCGCGCACGAGGACAAGCAGATGGCGCGCGAGCTCAAGGCGATCGCCGGGCTCAGCCCCACACCGCCGCCACCCGACGCGAAGACGCTCGCCGAGCTCACGAAGGACATCGGTAAGGACCTACCGAAGAAGCTCGATTCGAGCATCGACGGCGACAGTGTCGAGGCGCTCCTCGCGCTGGCGGACGCGAGCGGGCCGCTCCCCCTCCCCTCCAAGGCGAACGACTCGATCCCGCCCGTGGCCGTCGCTCCGCCGCCGATCGCACCGACGGCGGCAGCGAACCTCCCGCCGAGCCCGCTCTTCGGGGGCGCGAGCACAAGTGCGCCAGCGGCCGCCGCGAAGGGCGCGCCTGCAGCGCTGCGTCAGGCATCCGACTCCCCGCCCGAGCCCATGCGCGCCGAAGTGCCCGCGAAGCCGGCCGATCCGCCGAAGAAGCCCGCGCCGTCGAAGGCCGCGTCGGGTGCCCGGGCGAAGGCCGAAGGAAGCATCCCGCCGTCCGGCTCGCATACGACCGGGAAGCGCTCGCGCGCGGCGTCCGGAGGCCACCCGCCGCGCGCACCGAAGACCGGCATGGCGATGCTCGTCTTTGCGCTCCTCGTACTCGCCGGTGGGACCGTCGCGGTCTGGAAGTTCGCGCCTCAGGTCTTCACCGGCAAGAAGAGGCCGCCGGCCTCGACGACTCCGTCGGCGACTCCCGCGACACCGAAGTGCAAGGTCGCGCTCGTGCTCACCGACGTCCCCGCCAACGCCGAGATCCTTCTTCGCGTCGGGCAGGCGCCGGTCGACGTCGAGCGCATGCCGGTGGGAACACGCCTCGAGCTAATCGCCACCGCCGAGGGCTATGCGCCACGCCGCGCGGTCATCAAGGGCGAATCGCCGTGGGACAACGGCCCCGACGGCAAGCCGCGCATCGAGGTCCCGATCCAGCTCGATCCGTCGAAGGCGAAGCCCGGCACGATCGACCCGTGGCCGTCGGCCGAGCCGGGCAGCCAGGTCGGCGGCTCGGGCGCGCCGGGCACCGTCCACGTCGTCTCGAATGTGCGCGGCGCGGAGGTTTGGCTCCTCGCCGGCCTCGGTCCGGAGGCGCGCATCGATCAGCTCCGCTGCGACTCGGACATCGACGTCCTCTTCGCCGGCCCGCCTTCACTCCGCAAGCGACTCCGGATCACGGAGCAGGAGATCGCCGACACGACCGCGGACACCGCGGGCAACAAGGTCGTCAACGTCAGCGCCAAGGAGCCTGCGAAGTAGTCTCGCGGATGCCTCGTCTTCGTGATGCGCTCCTCGCGAGCGACGCGCGTGAGATGGGGCGAAACCGTGGTCGGTAGACCTCTCCACGACCGTCCTGCTCGAGCGGTCTCGCCCTTCGAGCATTCGCGCTTCGTCTTTGGTCGCTCAGGTTCCGTCGCCGGGCTCGCACACGTTCGGGCAGCTCGTCGCGCACGAGCGGCACGTCGATCGGCAGCGGGACTCGCATCCTTCGAACGCGTACTGGCAATCGCGCCTGCACCGTCCGCTGTCCCCGCACCTGTCGAGGCAGCTCGTCTTGGTCTCCTCGCACGAGGTCCGGCACGTCGTCATGCTCGCGACGCAGTCCGCCGCCTGAGCGCACGAGCCGCCATCGGCGGGGGGCTTGGTCGAGCCGTCTGCGGTCGCCGCGTCCCCCTCCGTCGAGGCGTCCCGATTCGCCAGCGGTTCCTCGGAGCCGGCCCCTTCGAACTTGTCGAAGTCCTGGGTGCATGCCGCTACACCGAAAGCGGCCACGAGTACGAAGGCTGCGCCAACGGATAGCGTCGTGGCGGTACGCGAGCCGGCCATCGTCAGAATGCTCCTTGTACGGTGAGAAACGACGGTCCGGCGGTCACGCGTGCAGTGACCCGAAGAGGCATGCGGGCGTTGGCCGTACCGGACGCCGCGGTCACGGGCTTCTTCGACGAGCTCAGCACGAAGAGGGTCGCGCTCGCGACGGCAAAGGTGGCGAAGACCCCGAGGCCGACGTTCGCGAGCGTCTGTTGGGTCTGACCCGTCGAGATGTCCCTGTCGTGACCGGGCGGGCACGGACCGCTGCCGCACGCCTTCTCCAGATCCGAATACGTGCCGTTCGACATCGCGCCCGCGACGAGGAACGTGGCGAGGCCCGCGACCGCGACGCCTGCCGTCGCGAACGCGAGCGGGCGCAACATTCCGCGAGTGTCATCGCTCCGCGCCTCGACGGAAGCATCCGATTGCCCCGGCGACACGCCCGTGGCGGTGTCGGCCGCGGCGTCGATCGCGACCTCCTTGCGCTCACCGGCTCGGACGTCGACCGTCTGCACGATCGGCGTGTGCCCGGGCGTCTCGACGACGACCTCCACCGTACCCGGCTTGACGGGGACCGGCTCCGCCCAGCCGCCTCGTCGAACTTCGTCGCCGGACACCCGCAGCGCGGTCTCCGGACCGGCGCGCGTCACCGCGACCTCGACGAAGCCGAGCTTCCCCTGGAGCTGGGCGCGTTCGTCGGCTGCGGCCGTCGCCGCTTGCTCGTAGCGAGCGTCCTCGTGGACGAGCTCTCTCGCCTCGACCGCGGCGCGTCCGAGCTCCACATAGGCCTCGACCTCCCGTCCCATGTCGCGAAGGCAGCGGCCGATGTAGAGGCGCGTGTTCGGGCTCGCGACGATGTCGAGCGACGCGTTGAGCTCGGCGAGCGCGGCGTCGTACTTCTTCGCGGCGTAGAGCTGGCGGCCCTTGAGGAAGCGCCCTTGCGCCTGCTCGCGCTGCACCGGCGTCGCGCTCGCCGGCGAGACGCCTGCCGCGTAGGCCGAGCTCGGAACGAGGGCGACGAGACCGAGCGAGAGGACGAGGGCGAAGCTGAGCGGTCTACGTCGAGGGTATGCGCTGTTCATGGGGGATCAGATGCCGAGAGGTTCGTAGCGTCGGGGCGGTCGCGGCCCCGGCGCTCGCTTCGCGGAGCCGGCCGCCGCCGGCGACTCGACGCTCGACTCCGGCGACGGCGACGGCGACGGAGCGACCGGTGCGTCCGCGGCCACGGGCCCGGTCGAAGCGCCCACCGCCGTCGTCGACGCTGCGCCCGAGTCGCCCGGAGCGATCTCGCCCATCGGCGCCGGCGACGATGCAGCCTCCGCGACCGAGGGCGCGGAGAGAACGGTCGTCTCGGACGAGGACGCGGTCCGATGTGTCGCCGTCCGCGCGCCCATCGGGTCGAGGCCGACGACGACGACGACGACGACGCAGGAGAGCAGGAGCGCAGCAGCGATCGCGACGATGCCGATGCGCCGCTTCTTCGGCCGTGCTGCATCCTCGACGTCGGTGGTCGGGTCCGCGGGCTCGAGGGAATCGGTGGCCCCGACGTCCGGCAAGCTCCCCAGCGCGAGCAGCGCCTCGTGCGTCTGCTTCGCCGCGAGCGCTTCTTCGACGACGACGCTCGACGTCGAGCGCGAAAGGTCCGCGGCGAGCGGCATGGGAGCGTCGCTTCGCTCCGATGCGCTCTCCGTCGACACGTCGATGACCAGCGGCTCGCTGCTCGTCGGCGCGGAGCTCACCCGCGGCGCGGGCGACGGACGCTGAGCCGCCACGTCCGCTCCCGGGCGCGGGAGCGGCGGCGCGGGGCGCTGCGCCGCCACGTCCGAGCCGGGTCGTGGCGCTCCGGCGGGAGGACGAGGTGCTCCGACCGCCGAGCCTGCCCGCGGGACAGCGGGCAACGGTGGCGCGGGCGTCGACACGACCTCCTCGAGGTCCAACGAGATTGGCGACTCGGACACCGGCGATGGATCCGACGCATGCGACGCGGTCGCGCCGGCGCCTGCCCGCGGGACAGCGGGCAACGGTGGCGCGGACGCCGACACGACCTCCTCGAGGTCCAGCGAGATCGGCGACTCGGACACCGGCGATGCATCGAGCGATACCGGCGCCGACGCGCTCGGCGACGGCGTTGCCTTCGACGACACCACCGACGGCGATGCGCTGGGCGGTGCGGGCGAGGCCACGCTCGACGGCGGCGGCAGCGTGATCCGCTTGCTCGGCGGCGCCGCATCAAACGGCTTCGCCTTCTTCTCCTGCACCGCCTCGATGGATGGCGCGCTCACGCGCCGGCGGCTGCCCGACGAGGTCGGATCGAGCAACGCACGGCGTCCGCGGACGCGCTCGCCGTCGAGCTCGTTCACGCGCGCTGCGACGACGCTGCCGGTCGCGATCCGCGCGGCGGGCAGCCTCCTCAGCTCGGCGGCCATCTCCGTCGCGGTGCGGAAGCGCAGCGCGCGGTCGAACGAGAGGGCGCGCATCGCGATGTCGGCGAGCGGCGCGTAGGCCCCGTCCGCCCCCGCAACGGACGGGGGCGCGATGTCGACCTCACGCTGCCGGGCAAGGACGCGCGCGGGCTCTCGCTCGTCGTGCAGCCTCCGTCCCGTGAGCACCTCCCGGAGGATCACGCCGACGGCATAGACGTCGGCGCGCACGTCCACGGCACCGCCGTCGAGCGTCTCCGGGGCCGCGTAGCCGACGGCCTCCGAGCCCGCAGCGACCTGCAGCGGCCGCGGACGAAGCGGAGCGACGAGCCGAGCGACGCCGTCCCTGCCGACCACGATGTTCGCGGGACAGAGCGCTCCGTGGATCGCGCCGATGGGAAGGTTCCTTCCGTCACGAAGGGCGTGGATGCCATGGGCGCCGGCGAGGACGTCGATCAGGACGCGAACGAGCACATCGAGAGGGAAAGGCGTGCGACGAGCTGCGGTGATCGCGATCAGGTCGCCCAGGGTCGCACCGTCGACGAGCTCGGTCGCGATCGTGAGATCGCCGCTCACGAAATCGACGTGTTTGATCCGCGCGATGTTGGGATGCCAGTTCTTCGCCAAACACTGCGCGTCGCGCAGGAGGAGCCCGAGCTCTTCGGCCGAGAGGGCGGTGACACCTTCAGTGACCGGCGGGCCTCCATCGGCCGGCCTCCGCCCGAAGCGATGGACCACGACGAGCTCGTGAGGCTCTCGGATCGCCGCGTACGAACGCTGCGCGCGAGCTCCGAGCTCACGCAGGATTCGATACGTCGCGATGCCTGACGCTGGCACGGCGCCGGTCGACATGCATGGAGGAGTGTAGCCTGCGCGCGACGACGCCAAAGGCCGTCTCGCATCGCCGCGCCCGCTTTTGCTCGCCTACCGTGCGATGGACGCGGTGATGTGCCTACCTCCGCTGTTCGAGCGCCATCCTGCGTCGAGCGGCGCGGCGCTCCTCGACGGGGTCTGCGATCGAGCATCGGCCCCGCCCCTGGACCTCCCGGGGAGAGGGCATTGACCGAGCACCAGTTGGGGCGGCATCCTGCACTCATGAACGAGGAAGAATTCGCGATCGTCCGAGGGCTCGTTCCGGTCGCCTGGGCTGACGGCTCCTTCGCGGAGAAGGAGAAGGAGATGCTCGAGGCGCTCCTCGATGCCTACGGCGCGAACGACGCTCAGAAGAACGAGCTCCGGGAGTACGCCAAGGAGAAACGCACGCTCGAGGACATCAACCTCCAGGACCTCTCGGCCGGCGATCGTCGTGTCCTTCTCCAGTGCGCCGTCCTCCTCACGTTCGCGGACGGCGTGCAGGACGTGACCGAGGCCAAGCTCCTCGGCGAGCTCGCGGTCAAGCTGCGCATCCCCGATGACGAGGCGAAGCACGTCATCTCGGAGGCCGAGACGCGCGCGAAGAAGAACCTCAGCCTGCTCGCCTGACGGCTACCACTGCCCGCTGCGGCGCTGCAGGGACTCGATCTCCTTGAGCAGCGCCAGCGGGCTGAACGGCTTCTCGTAATACGCGGTGGCGCCGGCCTCGTGGGCGCGGCGCTTCACCTCGTCGTCGTTCATCGCGCTGATGATGATGACCGGCGTGTCCTTGATGTCCTTGTCCGCGCGGATCTTCTCGCAGACCTGGATCCCGTCGTAGGAGCCGGGCAGGTTGATGTCGAGGAGGATGACGTGAGGCTTCCATGCGAACGCCTCCTCGAGCCCGCGCGCGCCCGACGGGGCGCTCCGCACCTCGAAGCCGCGCGCAGACATGAGCGCCTGGATCATCCGGACGATCGAATCCGAGTCCTCGACGATCAACACTCGCATCGCAGTACGTCTCTCTCCATCCCCGTGGTGCGGGGGGCTTCCAGAGCCAGGTTCGATTCAGGTGGTCGCAAACGTCACGGCGACCCGAAGGCCACCGGCCCCAGCTTCGGACGTCTTGAGCGGTGCGTCCGACAGCTCGAGCATCGCCCCCTGACACGCAGCGAGCTCTGCTGCGAGGAAGATCGGGAGCCCACTCGGACGCCCGTAGGCTCCCGCATGTGTCTCGAGCGCGAGGAAGGCACGCCGCCCCGATGCCGGAAGCGAAGAGCCAGCATCATCGATGACGATCCGCGCACCGGCGTTGCCGTCCGGCGCGACGACGGTGACGTCGACGCTCGACCCGCGCGGCGAGGCCTCGATCGCATGGACGATGAGCTCGCGCATGAGAACGCCGAGCGCCTTCGCGCCGCGACGAACCTGCGCGTGGACGCCCTCCGGGCTGATGCGGAGGGTGACCTTGACCTCGTCGCGCTCGGCCATGTTCGCGAGCGCCTTGATCGTGCTACGTGCGAGATCGCCGAGGTCGACCTCGGTCTCCATCTCGTCGGCACGGAGCTCGCCGATCGCGGCGAGGCCGGTGACGATCTCCTGCGTGTGCGTGACGCGCCGGCGGATCGTGTCGAGCTGCTCCTCGGTGACCTCGTGGCGTCGCATCGACGCGAGCTCGCTCTTCGCGGGCCCGAGCGAGTTGCGAAGCTCGGAGGCGATCCCCGCGCAGAGCTTCGTCATCGCCATGAGGCGCGCCTCGGACGGTACGCCCGGCGCGGGCGGGACCGTCGAGACGGCCGTCGCCTCTTCGCCCCGGTCGAAGACGGCAGCGAGCTCGCGGGCGTAGACCTCGCCCTGCTTGCGCGCCTCGTCGAGCTCCTTGCGGAGCGCGGCGCTCTCGCTGCGGTCGCTCGCGCCGTCGGCCGGGAAGACGAGGACCTCGCTCCCGCCTTCGAGCTCGTGACGACCACCGTACCGGAGCGCGACGCGGCTCAGCCACGCACGCTCGGTTTCGGCGGTGGGCGAGCTGTCGGGACCGAGCGCGACGGCGACCTTCACGTCGTCTCCCTCGCGACGGACCGTCACCGACGCGCCTTCGCCGCTCCCGTGCCCGACGAGCACCTGGAGCATGCGCCGGAGGTCGGCCTCGTCGCCGTAGACCTCGGTCCCGCTCCCCGGCTCGATCGAGACGCGCGCGTCGGGCGCGACCTCGACGAGCAACGCGGCGACGTCGATGCGTCCACGCCGCGCACCAGAGAGATTGGGCGCCTGCGGGACGGACCGCTGGTTCAGGTTCGACAACATCTTCATGACGTCGTCGAGCGCGTCGAGGGACGTCTCGACGCCCTGCGCCGGATCATCTCCGGCGGTGGGCGGCGGCGGCGCCTGGGTGCGCAGGAACTGTACGCCGACGCGCAGACGCTCGGCGGCGTTCTGCGCCTCCTGCGTGAGCAGCCAGCTCAGCTCGTGTCGAGTCAGGCGGCCTTTCGACAATCCACCATCTCCGTGATCAGTCGTCCGTGTAACCCCGAACCCTGACGGTCGGGGATCCCAACATAGAGGATCAGGACTTGGAGCGCGAGGCTTGCGGTCGTGCCGTCCCCGCGTTGGTCCAGGTCCTCTCGGAGCCGAGTGCCAGCCACGTGAGCGGCACCTTTTGCGTGCCGAGCGTGATGACCGTGGGCCCCTTCTCGGCCCACTTGCTCGCCTCCGGGAGCGCAATGGTGCGCTGCCCCTTGAGGCCCTTGGCCCCGGCGGCGTCGACGCGCAGCGCTGCGATCCCGAGCCCGCTGAAGAGCGCGACGGAGCTCGAAGGAATGAACGGCGCGACGATCGCCCGGACGTTCGGCGCGATCTCGCTCGCTCGGGCAGCGAGCTCACGGACCTCGTCGAGCGTCGAGCAGACGACCGCGACCCCGTTGGGGTTCGGCTCGGCAGCGCCCTTGCCGTTGGTGAGGTGCGCCGTCCCCTCGACCACGTCGAGGGTCTGCCCGCCCTTCCACGGCGTCGGTTGCGCGGGGGTGATGGCCGCCTTCTTCGAGGCGTCCGCGGCGGCGCCCTTCCGATCGCGGACGACGAGGACGTCGTCGGTCGGGAGGGCGCGCGGGATCGTCACGCGGACGGGCCGCTTGAAGCTGCGGGGGTCGCCCATCTCTCCCGTGGCCACCGCGTACGCGAGGGCCTCGGCCGACGCGATCGCGACCGGCTTTGGCGCCGTGCTACCCGGCTCGAGATCCTGCGTGCGCGCGGAGAGCCCGCCGGACGCGGGCGGATAGAGCTCACCCGTCATCACGCGCGCGTCCGGCTCGATGAGGCGGGCGCCGGTGGCGATGAGGTCGGTGAGCGCTCCGGATCCGCTCAGCACCTCGAGCATCTGACGCGAAGGCACCGCGACGAGGAACTCGACGCGCGGCGGGACGCGCTTGGACTTGAGAAGCGCCGCCGCCGCGAAGAGATCACGCAGCGTGCAGCCGCTGTCGCCGCCGAGGAGGACCTGCGAGACGGGCTTGCCCGCGATGTCGCGGACCGTCTTCACCTGGCCGGTCTCATCCATGTAGAGCGGGTCGACGGCGCCGAGATCGATGTTCAGGACCTCGTCGCACGGCGCGCCCGCGTCGGGGACGAGGGCTCGGTGCGCCTTCGAGCGGCGCTGATCGCGGAGGAACACCTCGGTGCGCTCGTCGCTGACGAAAATCGCTCCGGCAGCGCCGAGCTGGGGAGCGATCCCCGCGAGGACCGCGCGCTCGCCAACGGAAAGGAGACGCGCGCTCGGACCGGCGAACTCGATCACGACGGGCGCGGCGTACGCCGCCTCGATCCGGCTGACGGCCTCGCCGAGGCCGCGACGGATGAGCTCGTGGGCGATGTCGCGCGCGCAGACGAACGGACGGGTACGCCCCGAGAGGAGGACCTGCACGCTCCGCGGCGGACGAAGGACGATGCTCCCCTGGGCGAGCGCCTGGCCGAGCATGCCCGGCGAGACGACGATGGTGAGCATCCCGATGCCTCCGACGCCGGCGAGGCGCGGATCATCCGTCACGCAAAGACGAGCGGGGCTCGCGAAGCGCTCGAGATGAACAGGCGCCGGAAAGCCGACTCCGGGGCGGGCGAGGACGATCCCGTGGCTCAGGATCTCCGGGGTTGCTAGGTGGATGTCCTCGACGCCCGGCCGCGATGGAGAGCCGACACATTGCGTGTCGTACACAATCGCGACCTCGGCCGAGGTCTTCTTGAGGCCAGCCTCGCGGGCTTCGGCAATCGCCCGCAGAGGGGCCTTGCTCAAAACGATCTGGTCTACCTTGACGCTGACCTGTGACCCGGTAAGCATCGGGTCGGCGCAGCGTCCCGCGAGAATCTTCTGAGCCATCGTGCGGGGCGGATCCCCTGCTCGTGCGCGCATCTCGCCGCGCAACGTAAACGTTGGCGTCTATGCGGGTCAAGGACCGCGGACGACCGTGTTGTTGACGGAGGCTCGGCGCGCCCCGTAGCCTGGTTCCCGAGCGACCGAGGGACAAGAGAAAGCCATGTTCAAAGAGACGCTGCGCGACCTCGTCGAAGGGACCGAAGGCGGCCTTGCTGGGCTCCTGATGGACTCCAGCGGTATCGCGCTGGAGAGCTACGCCAAAGGCGACGCCCCCTTCGACATCAACGCCATCGGCATCGAATTCGGCGTGGTGATCGGGCAGATCAAGCGTGCCGCAGAGATGCTCGAGGCCGGGAGCGCCAACGAGATCGCGGTGGGAACCGACCGCCTGATCACGCTCATCCGTACGCTCGGCGACACGTACTTCCTCGCCCTGGCGATGACGCCCGGGGGCAACTTCGGCAAGGGCCGCTACCTCATGCGGACCGCAGCGCCGAAGTTCATGGCCGAGCTCTGAGCCGAGTCGTCGTGGCGGCCAAGAAGGCAAAGGCTCCGCCTCTTCTTCGGACCGGGGCGAAGGCTGGGCTGCGTGTGCTGGTCCTCTCGGGCCCGAACCTCCAGCTGCTCGGCACACGCGAGCCGGAAATATACGGCCGGGAGACCCTCGCGGACATCCACGAGCGGCTCGTCGCGCGGGGCAAGGAGCTCGGCGCCCAGGTTACGGCAAGGCAGTCGAACCACGAAGGGCAGCTCTGCGACTGGATCGGAGAGGCTGGCGGAGCGTTCGAAGGCATCCTCCTCAACGGTGCCGCATACACGCATACGTCGCTCGCCCTGTTCGACGCGCTCAAGGCGGTCGGCCTACCGTGCGTCGAGGTCCACATCTCGAACCCCGAGGCCCGCGAGGCCTACCGGCACACCTCCAGGATCGCTCCTGCCTGCATCGCGAAGGTCAGCGGGTTCGGCGCGGACAGCTATGTGCTCGCGCTGGAGGGGCTCGTGCGCTGGCTCGAGAAGAAGAAAGCGCGCTGAACCAACGCGGGCGGGCTCGCTCGCGTTCTCCGAGGGGTCGCGAACCAAGGCCGCTGATCTCGGTCGATCGTCCGACCGGCTCGCGCCGACCACCTGCAGAGGTGGCCTGTCGGATCGCGTCGAGCTTGCCTCGATGCATCATCGCGTCTCGACGCATCGCGGCGCGGATGAAGCACGAGAAGAGGCGCGGCGCGAATGCTCGTTCGCGTCGAAAAAACTGGGCCTCGAGCCCACCGTCGCCCCCCCTCCGCGTCGAAATTACTCTTTCGATGCAGCGTGCGTCCGACTACGGTGGCGCCGCGATGACGGTCGACATCGACAAGCTACGAGCGCTGCTCAAGGTCCTCGACGAAGAGAACGTCGCGGAGTTCGAGCACGAGTCCGGGGACGTTCGCTTCCGTATCGTACGTGGTGGCTTCGCCGCTGCGCCGATGCAGGCGATGGTTCACGCGATGCCAGCAGCGGCCCCCGCCGCCGCGCCGGCTGCGGCTGCCGCCGCGGTCGAGACAACCCCCGCGGACGTCGTCGATGTGACGAGCCCGTTCGTCGGGACGTTCTATCGCTCGCCGAGCCCCGACGCTCCGGCGTTCTGCGACGTCGGCTCCGTCGTTCGTCCGGGTCAGACCCTCTGCATCATCGAGGCGATGAAGCTGATGAACGAGATCGAAGCCGAGATGTCCGGCACGGTGGTCGAGATCTACGCGCAGAACGGCAAATCGGTCGAGTTCGGCCAGAAGCTGTTCCGCATCAAGAAGGCCTGAGGCAACGCCGTGGCGAACGGGCCTGTCTCCAGCGCGATGCCGACGAGACCGGCGGCGCCGCCTTTCAAGAAGATCCTCATCGCGAACCGCGGTGAGATCGCGCTGCGGGTGATCCGCGCGTGCCGCGAGCTCGGCATCGCGACCGTAGCGGTCCACTCCGAGGCCGACACGCGCGCGCTCCACGTGCGCTTCGCCGACGAGGCGGTCTGCATCGGCCCCTCCCCTGCCACGCGCAGCTACCTCCACATCCCCGCGATCATGGCCGCCGCCGAGATCACGGGCGCAGACGCGATTCATCCGGGCTACGGCTTCCTCTCCGAGAACGCCGAGTTCGCACGCCTCTGCGCGAAATGTGGTGTGACCTTCATCGGCCCGTCGCCCGAGGCGATGCGCGCGTGGGGTGACAAGGTCGCGGCCCGCAACAACGCCAAGAAGTTCGGCCTCCCGCTCCTGCCCGGCAGCGAGGTGCTTCGCGACGCCGACCACGCCGTCGAGGAAGCGAAGCGGATCGGCTTCCCGATCATCCTCAAGGCGTCCGGCGGCGGCGGCGGTCGCGGCATGCGCATCGTCCGCAAGGTGGAGGACGTCGCCTCGAACTTCACCCAGGCCACGCGCGAGGCCGAGGCCGGCTTCAAGAACCCCGACGTCTTCATGGAGAAGTTCGTCGAGCGGCCGAAGCACATCGAGTTCCAGGTCCTCGCCGACGCGCACGGCAACGTGTGGACGCTCGGCGAGCGTGAGTGTTCGCTCCAGCGCCGTCACCAGAAGGTGATCGAGGAGGCGCCGAGCCCCGCCATGACGCCGGAGCTCCGCCAGGAGATCGGCGAGACGATCCGCCGCGCCGTCCGCGAGACCGGCTACCAGTCGCTCGGCACGCTCGAGTTCATCATGGACGAGGACAAGCGCCTCTACTTCCTCGAGATGAACACGCGCGTGCAGGTCGAGCACCCCGTCACGGAGATGGTGACCGGCCTCGACCTCGTCGCGCTCCAGATCCGCGTCGCCGCCGGCGAGCGGCTCGAGCTTCCGGACACGCGCCCGTGGAGCTTCCGCGGTCACGCGATCGAGTGCCGGATCAACGCCGAGGACCCGAAGACGTTCGCGCCGTGGCCCGGCAAGATCACGGAGTACTTCCCGCCCGGCGGCGCCGGCGTCCGCGTCGACTCCGGTGTCTACGGCGGGTGGACGGTTCCGCAGCACTACGACTCGCTCCTGGCGAAGGTCATCGTCCACGCACCGACGCGCGCCGAGGCGATCGTCCGAATGCGTCGCGCGCTCGACGAGTTCATCGTCGGCGGCATCCGCACGAACATCGCGCTCCACAAGCGCCTCCTCGTCGACGAGGAGGTCCTCGAGGGCACGATGAGCACGCGCTCCATCGAGCGGATCATCTCGCAGTCCTGAGGCGCAACTCGGTTGCGCCAATCCTGAATCGAACAGGCGGTGATCGGACGATACCGCTTTGACCGGAGATTCGCGCCGCTCGCCCTCGCGGCGACGCGAATCGGGGGTCGATGCGACCGGTCACCGCCAGATCGCTCGTTCGAAAAACGTCGATCGATCACTGGCGCGCCGCCGCTCCCGGCCTCAAGTTGCGGCGCCCAATGACGCCCCGCGCGAACTACTTCGAGAGTCCCTTCAGGGGCAAGCTGCTGTCCGAGCAGGTCACGAACCCGAACATCCGCGTCGGACGCTACAGCTACTACTCGGGCTACTACCACGGTCACTCGTTCGACGACTGCGCGCGATTCCTCTTCCCGGACCGCGAGGACGTCGACAAGCTGATCATCGGATCGTTCTGCTCGATCGGAACCGGTGTCTCGTTCATCATGGCGGGCAACCAGGGGCACCGCCTCGACTGGGCGTCGACGTTCCCCTTCTTCTACATGAAGGAGGAGCCCGCCTTCGCCGAGGCC
>MKVQ01000051.1 GCA_001899635.1 Myxococcales bacterium 68-20
GGAGCGATGTCGACGAGGCCTCGATCGTATTTCAGAAACGACACCGGCATCACGAGGATGTCGAGCCCAGCCGTTGCTCGCTGGCCGCACGAGCTCGGCCGTAAGTGCGCCTCAGGGCAAATGCCCCACGAGAGCCCCCCCGAGAAAGGGCACGACCCGTGGGGCCTCGTAGACGAGCGTGGCGGGCTCGAACAGGAGCTCGTTCCGGATCAAAGGTGCGCGCACACCGCCGAGCAGCTCGAACGACATGGCCCGGAGCGGTCGCCACGAAATCCGCGCGGCGGCGCTCGCGCTGAGCCACACGGCCGTCCGGACCCGCGAAGGCAGCGGCTCGATCACGATCGCTTCGAGGATGCCGCCCTCGGCATTCAAACATGGCCCGACGCGCAACGTCGGCTGCCGGACGAGATCAGCACAGCCGGTCAGGGCCACCTCGCTCCATTGAAGGCCGACGGTCCCGAATCGAGAGACCGTGTCCTCGCGAAAGCTGCGCCGGACGCCGACCCGGACGAGGGGCGTGAAGCGGCCCGGAAAGCCGACCTGCCCGAAGAGGCCCGGCATCACGACGAGCGCACGGTTCGCAGAAACCTCCACGCTCGTACCGAGCGCGATGCCAATCCGCGGGCGAGGCTCGGGAGCTCCACGAGGCCGATGTCGTGGCGGCGCCGTCCGCGGAGGTCGGCGCGGCTGCACCGGCGCCTCGGGCATGCGCGCCATCTCCGCCGGCGCCTCGGGCATGGGCGACGTCTCCGCCGGCGCCTCGGCGGGCGCGGAAGGCGTGGGCACGTCCCCTCCTTCGAGGCCGATCGCTGCCATGACGGCGAGCGCGGCGAGGACACGATCACACGACGCGGCCGACGCTGCTCGCTCGGCACGCTCGCCGGCCGCGACGAGCGTGATCGTGCCGTGGCTCGTGCCACCGCGCTGCTGAACATGCACCGCGACATCGACCGCCGGCTCGCCCTCCGCGGCCTCGCGAACGTGAGGGAGCCTCGCGCGCAACCGCTCGAACGTCGTCGGACGTTTCGGGCACGCTTCATGGAGGTCTTCGCTGATCCGAACCGCGATCGGGGCCGGCTCCGAGGCGGTCGCCGTGCTCCATGCGCTCGTGAACGCCGCAAACACAGTGAGCGCCCACACCCGGGCGATCTTTACTTGCGGCGACTTCCCGAAACGCACAGCCACGAGTGGTCGAGAAGAGCACGGAAGCACGTCGCCCGCGAGCGCGAGGCGCACCTGCTCGAGTGCGACCATCGTGGACCGATCTCCTCTCAGCTCGCGCGCATCGTGGGCGACGGCCGCACCTCCTCTGGCGTCAGGCGAACGTTGTGCGCGTTCCAGTTCTCCTCGAGGTGCGTGGGCGAGCACGTCTCCGGGATCGGAAAGATGACCGGCGAGCGAGCAAGCCGACACGCGAGCTGCGCGGACGTCGCTCCGCCGTCAGGTCTCGATTGACGCAAGGGATGTCAGGACGTAGGGAGTGCCTCGTTGTTGCGGCTCGCTCGAGCTTTCGTCCTGGCCCCGGTGGTGGCTGCTTGTGCCTGCGCGTCCGGTCGTCATGCGGTCAAGGCGCCGATGCTCACCAATGCCTTCAATTGGGAGTCATGCGCGTTCCCCCGCGAGGCCGACAACGCCGGAGTCGACCAAGCGAGCGTCGAGATGCGCGTGATGGTTGGCGAGAACGGTCGCGCCCTGGACACAGAGGTATTGCGCGACCCTGGTTTCGGCTTCGCAGAAGCCGCCCGGGTTTGCGCGATGAAGGCATCCTACAGTCCTGGGCGTGATGAACACGGAGCCCCGACTCGCGCAATGACGAAGCGCTTTCGCGTCCGCTTCGAGCGATGGCCTCCGGAGGCAGAGCGCGCGTCGCCGACACGCCACCGGAACTAGCCCGTTGTGACTGACTGCCCGTACCTGCCGGGCGCCTTGTGCGCTGGCCTCCTGCTGCTGTCGCTACGCAAGTGCGCCGGGAGCCATCGCAAATCGACCGGCCCCGAGCGCTTGATGCTCTCGGCGAGGTGCCACTAGAAACGGCTCTTGCGCGGGGAGTCGGTCGTTCACCTCCGGTATTGAGAGAGAGACGCGCGTCTCGTTCTCGAAGTAGGAGCGATGAATCTCGGGGGGCTTGTCGAGGAGCGCGTTGAGATTCTCGCGCTCCCAGTAGTCCGCAGCGAGCCCCTGCTTCGCAAAGAGCGGCACGACTTGCGTGTCCCAGGATCCAACCGCGCGCGTTGTCGCGTCGCGATCCATCGAGATCGTGACGGGCCGCGCTGTCGCGCGCGGGCGTGCGTACGCGATGAGCGTGTTTGGCGAGGACGTGGCCATCGACGTCACCACGGCCGCGGCCGAGGTCGAGCTCGAGCTCGCTGCGCTGACCGAGCACGCCGGGGGCACGACTGCGCTGGTCGACCGGCTCCGTCGTTCGGCGGCGCACGTCGGCGACACGCACGCGCCAGACGAGGCCAGAGTCGCCTACCAGGAAGGGCTTCGAAATCTCGTGGAGCGCCGTTGAGAGGGCACCGAGGCAGCGCACGGTTCGGGAGAACGCAAGCGACATCTCCGCTCAGGTTCCTTGCCCCGTATGTCCGGCATGACGAGTCGAGGACGGAATGGTGCCGAGGATGAGATCGGTATGGGAACAACCATCGCGCTCACCATCTCCAGCGACCAACGGGACCGGTGAGCGTCAGGGCCTCGTCGGTAGAATGCTCATGCGGCGGATGGCGCGCGCTCTACCTCGGACCACTGGGCACGTCTGCGCAGAGGGGGCCGGTCCTCATGCCGTCCTGACACGCGGACGCACGAGCTGTCTTGGCGATGGTGAACGACCTCGAGATGGTGACAGTATGCACCAGCTGCGATGTTCCTCGACTGGTCCGTTCCGCCGGAGTGCCCAAGCGCGCAGACGGTGGCCGCGCAGGTGACGGCCATCGTCGGCCCGGAGCTCCCACGCGAGCCTCTCGTCGTGGAGGGGCGCGTGGAGGTCGAGGACGATCCGCGTCGCTACCGACTCGAGCTACGCATCCGCCTTCCCGAAGACGAGGGCACGCGCGCGCCGAGCGTACGCGTCATGGAGAGCAGCGATTGCCAGAAGCTCGGCGACGCGGCGTCGCTCGTCATCTCCCTCGATTTGCAATCGCGTGCGCGACTGAAGGGTGAGGCCACGGCGCGCTCACCGGCCACCACGCAGAGAGCGCGCCTCGCACCTCCCTCGCGCAAGCGCAAGACGGAGCGTCTGCACGGCGGCCTCGGCGCGGACGCCTCGGGCGATCTCGGGTCGCTGCCTCGGGTGGCGGGCGGCGGCGGCGTCCACGCCTTCGTGCGCTACGGCGCGCTCCGCGGCGAGTTGGGCGCCATGTTGTGGCCGAGGAGCGAGGCCGCGGCGAACTCTCCCTTCGGAGGAGGCGCGTACCTCTCGCTCCGCACCGTCTCACTCACCGGCTGCTACGCATGGCTCTCTCGGCCCGAGCTCTCGGCTTGCCTGCACGCCGAGGGCGGGAGCCTTCGCTCCACCAGCTTCGGCATCGGGCAACCAGGGACCTCGACCGGCGCGTGGTTCTCCGCGTTCTTGGGCCTCGCCGCGCGGCCGTTGACGTGGGACGGACTCTCGCCGCGCTTCGTCGTCGAGATAGGTACGCCGCTTCGCTACGGGGAGGTCGTCATCGAGAGGATCGGGCGCATCCACGCCCCAACAACGCCCCTTCTTCGGTTCGGCATCGCCCTCGACGTCGACCTCTTTTGAGGTGCTGGCATTTCGGCAGGTGCTCTTCGCGGGAAGGCTCCGAGGAGCCTCGCCTCGACCGGCCCCGGGAGGAAGCCGAGCGCTCCCAGGCACTGCTTCAGCGACCCTCGTGGGACTCGAGCAGCGGGGCAGCCAGCGCATGAGCACAAGCAGACGGTGCCACGGTGCGCCGAGCCAGAGGCTTGCGCCTTGCATGTCCTAGGGACCACGGCGAACCTCCCGTGATTGAGGACATTTACGCTCCGAACGGCCTACGGCTCCACGGCTGAGCGAAAAACGTGAGCGAAAAAAGTCGGGTGATTTGGGGCGCTCCTTCCATTCACCGAGAATGTGAAGGCCTTGCTGGTGGCCCCGTGCTCGCTGTCGCTGTCGTCGACGCCCTCGGTTCCCGCCCGGGAGGCTGAGGTGAACGTGCTCGCCGCGTTCGACGCCATCTACGACCAGCACGTTACGTTCGTTTGGCGCACGCTGCGCGCGTTCGGCGTCCCCGGTGGCGCCCTCGAAGACGCCGTGCAGGACGTCTTTCTCATCGTCCACCGCAACCTGCCGACCTTCGAGCCACGAGGAAAGATGACGACGTGGCTCTTCGAAATCGCGCGGCGCATCGCGAGCAACTACCGGCGCGCGCGGGTGAACGACGACGGCCTGCCGGTGACGGAGGAGCTTCTACGAGACCCACGTCCGACACCGTTCGACGAGGCAGCGACCGCCGAAGCCATGAAGCTCGTCGAGCAAGCCCTCGACCAGATCGACGAAAAATACCGCGTCTGCTTCGTCTTGATGGAGTTCGAGCAGATGACGGCCGAGGAAGTCGCCGCGCTCCTTGGGCTCCACACCCGCACCGTCTATTCACGCACGCATCGTGCCCGCCTCGTGTTCGACCGCCTCGTCAAACGATACGGAATCCACCCATGAGCGACCCTCGCCCTGCATCCAAGATCGTGATCGAACGCGCGCGGCCGTCGTTCGGTCCGAGCGGCGCCGCGCGCGAGCGCATGCGTGCGGAGCTGCACAGGCGCATCCTCGCCCAGAGCACGTCGTCGCTCGAGGCCCCGCCGCCTCTCGAATCGGGCACTCGCTTGGCGATGAAGGGCAGCGCTGGCAAGGTCCTCGCCATCGCGCTCCTCGTGCTCGCGGCAGGCGCGTGGACGGTGTCGCGCGACCTCGACCCTGTCGACGCGAGCACGAACGCTCATGTCGACGAAGCACGCTCTGCACCGGCAGAGTGCATGGCGCCGGCGTGCACGGCACCGCTCCCGCCGCCTCTCCCGATCGCGGACGGGGTCGTCTCGGCGCATGATCTGCCGGACGTACCGGGTCGACGTGACAGGCTCCCACCGCTCGACGCGCGCGGCGCGGAAGCACCGCCGGCTCGATTCGCCCGGGTGAAGAAGCCTCTCCCGTCACTCGCCACCGAAGCGCGTGCCTCGGAGAACATGGCGACAGCCGACGTCGCACCCGTGCAGGCGACGCCGCTGGAGAGCGACGCATTGAGCGACGAGCTTCGCTTGGTGCGCGACGCGCAAGCCGCGTTTGCCAAAGGGGACCTCGCGCGCGCGCACCGAAGTCTCGATGCTCACAACGCCCGGTTCCCGCACGGGATGCTGCGGGAAGACCGCCTCGTCCTCCGCGTCCTCCTTCTGTGCGCGGAGGGAGACACTCAACGCGCGCTCCGCGCCGCCGAAGAGCTGGTCTCCACCCATCCTCGGTCATCGCACTTCTATCCACTCCGAACATCGTGCGCGAGCGCGGCCCTCCCCTGAGGCTCACGCGCTCCAAGAACGCTCACGAAATCTGTATATAGACATGAAAAATACAAATCGGAGTCGACCGTACGTCCGTGCGATCGCGACGAGCGTATTGCTCGTCGTCGTCGGGACGACGGCCTGCGCAGAGACGATGACCACGGGGGTTGAAGATCGACTCCCCGCCGACGGCGACGCGGGCGTAACCGCGCCGTTCGTGGCGCCTCCCGAGGCGGGGTCGGACAGCAGCGCGTCGGAGGCGAGCACGGCCGCGCTCCTCTGCATCGGAACCGACTGCTCGTTCCCATACGCAACGTGCGCGACCGACGGTCAGGTCGGATACAAGTGCGGAACCAATCTGCTGACCGACGACCAGAACTGCGGTGAGTGCGGAAACGCCTGTCCTGGCGACGTCTTCGGCGAACGCAGGATGATCACCAAGTGCGTTCAAGGCGAATGCCAACTCGTCTGCCAAGGCATCCTGAACTTCGGGGACCAAACCGAGGATCCGAGAGACTGCAACGGCTTGATCGACGACGGCTGCGAGACCGACGTCCTGTCGGATCCCGACAACTGCGGCGCGTGCGGAACCAAGTGCGGTAGCCTTCCAGACGGCACGCGAGAGCCGTGCATCGAGCGGAAGTGCGGCTGTCCCGCCGGGACGACGTACTGTCCGGGTGCGGGCTGCGTCGACATCAAGACCAGCACGACGAACTGCGGTGCGTGCGGGACCGTGTGCGAGCCCTCCGATTCGCCCCCCGACGGGAGCAAACACCTCGAGCTCGCGTGTCGCGCGGGGACATGTACGTACGCGTGCAGGCCGAGCTGGGACGACTGCGACAAGGACGCGAGTAATGGTTGCGAGCCCCGTCTGCTCGGGAGTCCAAATTGCGGCGCCTGCGGCGTCACGTGCGCCGCCAATCAGGAATGCTCGACCTTTCAGTTCCCCGCGGCGTGCATCTGTGGCGGCCCGAACGAAGCCGTGTGCGGCGGTCAGTGTACCGATCTGCTGAGCGATCCGCAGAACTGCGGAGGATGTTTTCACAGATGTCCCTCAGACGGAGCAAACAGCCGCGCCAGCTGCATCAAGGGATACTGCACGAGCGAGTGCGAAGTAGGGTTCGGCGATTGCGATGGCAACCCGCTCAACGGATGTGAGACCGACCTCCGGCACGACAGCGCGAACTGCGGAGCGTGCGGCGTCGAATGTGACCGCGCGGCCGGTCAACCTTGCGTCGAAGGTCGTTGTTTGATGGTCGAGTGCGACGCAGGGATCGTGACCAAATGAACTCTTCTTCCGAGCACCCGTCGTCCCGCATTCGCACCGCCGTGCTCTTCGGTGGGCTGGTCCTCGAGCTCGCGGGGCTCACCACGGTGGTCAGCTGCGCGACGTCCAGCGATCCCGCCGAAGATCCCCTCGTGGACACGGCAGACGCTAGGTCGACAGAGGACGCGGAGTCATCGTCGACCGACCCTGCCGGAGATGCGAGCTCCGACGCGCCGGACGGTGCGGAGTGGCATCCCATCACGACGCCTCATGACTCGCGCCTCGGCCTGTCAGCGATCTGGGGCACGGGCAAGAACGACGTCTGGGCCGTCGGCGCCGCCGGCTCCGTGCTCCACTGGGACGGCAGCTCGTGGACCTCGGCGACGGTCGGAACGAAATTGTCTCTCAACGTGGTTGGGGGAGCCCTTCCCAACGATGTCTGGGTGGCAACCTCGCTCAGTGAGGTTTTTCACATCGACGGATTCGACGCCGGCACGCTGCAGTGGTCGGCGGCAACGCCGATCAGAATGTTCTCCGATCAGGCGTTCCTCTACGCCGCGTGGGCGTCATCACCGAGCGACGTATGGTTCGGCGGAACCGGAGCGGACTCGCAGAACATGTGGAAGACGTCGGCGTCGACGACAGGCGAGCTCGCATGGCGGCAGATGGCGAACACGCCGCCAACGCTCGACAACGGCTTTACAGCGCCAACCATCTACGGGATCTGGGGCAGCCGCGCCGACGACGTCTGGTGCGTGGGCATGAAGAACTCACCAAGTCCGCCGTCGTTCGCGGCGCACCTGGACGGTCTGCCTCCCGGCGAGGACATGCCGACGTGGACCGAGCTCGACACGCAGTCGAACAGTCCGCTCAACGCTGTCTGGGGCGCGGACGCGAACGACGTATGGGCCGTCGGCGACCACGGCACGATTCGCCGTTTCCGAGGTACCCCCAAGGCCGGTGCGCTGTGGGAGGTCGTCGCCTCGCCGACGACCGAGCATTTGCGCGGACTCTGGGGCAGCTCGAGCTCCGACATCTGGGCGGTCGGAGAGCACGGGACGTTCCTCCACTTCGACGGCACGACATGGCGGTCCGCGCCCGCGGTCTTTCCGTCCGACCGCGTCCCGAATCTCCGAGCTGTGTGGGGGGCAGACTCGGAGCACTTCTGGGCGGTTGGTGACGGCATCGTCATGCGCCATGCGAGCGCGGGCGCACAAGGAGTCCTTCCGTGAGGCGTGATTTGCGTATGCCGTTCACCGTTCTTGCGACGTCGACGTCCGTCGTCCTCGTCGTCGTCGCGTGTGCGTCGAGCGAAGAGCCCGCCGCCCCGCTGAATGACGATGCATCCGTTGCGATCGCAACGGACGCGTCGCACGACGATTCCTCGCTCGTGGTCGACGACAGTGGCTCGACGGCCGATGCTGGCTTGGACGTCGACGCCGCGCCCCCCGTTTGCACGACGGAGGGCTGGTGTCATACGGTCGTGCCGAGGGGTCAAACCTTCGTCGACGTGTGGGGCGACGGCACGGGCAAGGTCTGGGCGATCAGCCAAGGGCAGAGCAGCGGGGAGGGAAAGATCTTCTTCTGGGACGGGGCGGCGTGGACCCTGAGCTACGCCGCGACCGCAGACCTCTACGCGCTTTGGGGAAACTCTCCGACGGACCTTTGGGTCGGGACCTCGAAGGGGCTGCTGCACGGCACCGGTCCGTCCGCGACGGCGATCACCTGGACCGAGGCAACGCTGCCGGTCGTCAACGGAACAAACTTGTACGTGCGTTCGATCTGGGGCAGCGGCCCGAACGACACCTGGGCCGTAGGCGCCCGCATCGGAGCCGGCAGCCCGACCTATGTGCTGCATCGCTCCGGCCCCGCCGCAGATCCAGACGCAGGAACGACGGAGTGGGTGATCGACACGTCCCCGGAGCTGTCGTCGGTCAGCCCTCTCACGATCTGGGGCAGCTCGAGCGACGACGTCTGGCTCAACGCCGAATACAATGATGCGTCCGGAGTCAAAGGACGCCTCCTTCGTCGACGCCCCGACGGGACGGGAACGAACGCTTGGCGCGTGAGCACCGATTTGCCCGAGGTAAACAGCTGGTTCACAGGGCAGGCGCTCGGGAAGAACTTCGCGCTCATCAACAGCGCGAGCGGCTACGGCAACGTTACGGGGTTCGACCTCGGCGTCAGCAACGATGACGGTGACCACTTCACGTGGCGACACCTGACGTTGGATACCCTCCCATATTCGGCATTCAAGAAAGCGAGCGTCGTCTGGGCGTCGGGGCCGAACGACATCTGGGCCATTGCCACCACGGCCGTCGGCTCGACTTGGCTGGTTCAATTGAAGGACCCCGAAACGTCGAGCTGGCGCGTGGCGTCGATCTCGCTGAGCGACGCGGTTCCGGTGACCAGGAAGATGAACGCGATCTGGGGTAGCGGGCCAAACGACATCTGGGTCGTCGGCAACGAGCTCGCTCTTCACAAGGTCGACCCGAGCAAGGGGGCGCCGTGAATCGTCTGCACAAGCTTACCCTCTTCATGCTCGCGTCGGCGGCGTCGTTCGAGCTCTCTCTCTCCGGTTGCAGCTCCGACGACACCGTTCTCGGTGATATCCTCGAGGCGGACGGCTCACGGCTCGTCGACGGAGCCGTCGCGTCCGAAGACGCCCGCGTGCCGGACGATGCATCCGATGGGCGAGACGCGGATGCGTCCGATGCGCGAGACGCGGCGCTGGACATCGACGCCGCGAGCGAGCCCGTCGTGTGCGCGACCCAGCCTTGCGCCACGCAGCTCGTCGCCGGCGACAAGTACTTCTGCGCCCTGCTGAGCGACCATACGGCTCGCTGCTGGGGGTACGGCTGGCTCGGCGCCCTCGGCGGTGGCGAGCTCACCCTCCCGGACGCATTGAACCTCCCACCCGCGCCCGTCGAGGACCTGACCAACGCGACCCAGCTCAGCGCCGCCGGCGGAACGACGTGCGCACGCACGGACGAAGGTCGCGTTCGATGTTGGGGAAGCAACGACACCGGGCAGCTCGGGCTCCAAGCCTCGCCGGTCATCACCGACTGGGCGAAGCATTGGGTCCCATCGGACGTCGACCTCTCCGTCGACGCTACTCGCGTCGACGTGACGCCGTACAGTGTGTGCGCGACCACCAACGCGGGCGTCTACTGTTGGGGCCAAAACCAACACCTGCAGCTCGCACGCGCCAACGCCGGCGCTACGGACGGTCCTGGCCTCGCTGATCTACATGGCTACGACGTCGAGTCGGTCGCCGGCGGCCTCTACAACGTCGGTCGAGGGTACAATACCGGGTCGCTCTTTGGTCTGACCCGCGACCGGAAGATCGTCGGTTGGGGCATCGTCTCGGGCCGTCCGAGCTCGCTGCGCATGAGCGCGGTTCCCGTGCCGCTGCCCGTGCACGACGTCACGGGCATCGCCGCAGGCTCGTACCATGCTTGCGCGGTCGCCGGCGGCTCCGTGTACTGCTGGGGTAGCAACGAGACGGGGGCGCTCGGCACGGGCATCCCGGGGCAGGCGGAGTTCCCCACGCTGCCTGCGCGAGCGGTGCTCGCCGTCACCGAGTCGACTGCGGTGCCGCAACAGGTGGCGGTCTCCTCGGTTGCGTCTTGTGTCCGAATGACCGACGGCTCGATCCAGTGCTCGGGCGAGGACCGATTCGGCCAGCTCGGTCGCGGAGCGCCGGGCTCGCTCGCCCCCAACTTCGGCCCCGCAACGGCCTTCACTCAACGCGCCGTCCAAGTGGCGATGAGTGACATCGCCACCTGCGCGCTCGTGCAAGGCGGCACCGTGCACTGCTGGGGAGGAAACAAAAACGGCGAGCTCGGGCAAGGGACGCGAGACAGCGAGCCACATCCGTCGCCAGTCAGGATTGTCTTCCCATGACGCGCGCGAGCACCCTGCGAACACTGGCCTCCATCATCTCGGCGGCGGTCCTCGCCTCCGGCCCCCTCGTGTTCTTCGCGTGCAGCTCGAGTCGGAGCGCATTCGACAGGGAGCGGGGGCTGTTCACGGAGGACGATGGGAGGGCGCCGGGCGGTTGCGTCAGCACGCGCTGCTCGTCCGACCTGAAGAAGGTCCTTTGTCACCGCGAAGACGGTACGGAGGACACGCTGCGCGAGTGTGGCTCGGGCGAGGGATGCGGGAACGGTGCGTGCATCCCCGCGTGCTCGAGCGCCGAGCTCGCGATGGGCTCGACCGGCTGCGCGTTCGGGGCGCTGCCGTCGGATACGATGACCGACGGGACCGCGGGGTCCTGCTTCGCCGTGATCGTCTCCAACACCTGGGAGACGCCCGCGAGCCTGAAGGCGACGCTCGGCGCGACTCCGATCGACATCGGTCCATCCACCTATTACGCGGAGATGAACGGCGCGAAGATCGAGTACACGCGCGTCGACGGCCCCATCGCACCAGGCAAGGCGGCCATCGTCTTTCTCTCCCAGGACTCGGACCCGCAAAAGCTGCAGGGGAATTTCACGCCGTGTCCGAACGGAGTCGTCGCGGCCGTCACGGAGGATCCAATCGGCCACGGGACGACGCGCACACGTGCATTCTTTCTCGAAATGGACGTCCCCGTAAGCGCGTATTCGATTTATCCGTACGGCGGTGCGCGCTCGCACGTCTCGACGGCGACGTCGCTCTTGCCACTTTCGTCATGGGGGACGAACTACGTCGCGGTCAGTGCGTGGTCCGACCGCGTTGCGCAATCGAGCTCACCGACGCTCCAAATCCTCGCAAGCGAGGACGACACCGTCGTGCGCATGCGCTCCAACGTCGACATCAGCGACGGCAACGGAGTGCCCGGCGTCGCGCGCGGGCAAGTTCAGAGCTGGAAGCTCGCGCGCGGAGAGGTCCTGCAGATCACTCAGCCCAACGACCCAAGCGGCAGCCCCATCGAAGCCGACAAGCCGATCGGGCTCTTCGGTGGCGCTGAATGCCCGTTCGTTCCGCCCACGACGGGCGCGTGCGATGCCCTCCAGCAGCAGATTGCGCCGACCGCCCAGTGGGGGAGCTCGTACGCGCTCGTGCCGTATCGGCCGCGTCTCGCCAAGGGCAACGCCGGCAGCGAGCTGCGCGAGGAGGTGCCGTGGAGGTTCGTAGGCGCCGTCGACGGCACGAAGCTCACCTACGATCCATCGCCACCTCCGTTCGGAGCGCCCGAGACGCTCGAAGCCGGGCAGACCGTGACGTTCACGACGACCTACACTGGCACGGTCCGATCGCAAGACAGCGCTCACCCATTTCATGTGACGATGTTCATGACGGGCGGAGCGACGTCTCCGCGAGAGCTTGGTGATCCGGACTTCGTCACGGCCGTCGCCACCGATCAGTTCTTGGATCGCTACATCTTCTTCACGGACCACACTTACCCGGAGACGACGCTCACGTTCGTACGGCGGGCGACGCCGGGCGGCTTTGCCCCCGTGACGCTCGACTGTATGGGCGAGGTCTCCGATTTCCGTCCTCTCGGCAGCGACGGTCAACTCGAATTTGCGTGGGTTCGACTCACTGCCGACGGTGTCCCCCAATCGTTCCCCGGAGGTACCTGTGGCTACGGCCGACACGAAGCACGGAGCCACGGTCCGTTCGCGGTCTACGTCTGGGGAACGGACTGGTTCGTCAGTTACGGCTACCCCGGCGGCACCGGCAGCCGCCCCCTCAGCGATGTCAAAGGTCCACCGGTCAAGTGACCGCGCCACGCTACGACGGAATGGACTAGATGGATTATAGCGGTGCTCGCTTGCATGGACCGAGCTCGCCGCCCGGCCGAATGGTTGAGCGGGCGTCGAGCTCGGTCCATGGCAACCGATCTGAGCACTCGCTTTCTACTATTCTTCAATCAGCGCACTGAGTTGCGCTGTAGGCAGCTCGGATGCGATGCTCGTCAGAGTCGAGGTCGTCGACCCGCGCAGCGTCCTCGCGTTGCGCGGGCAATCGTGGGGGCCTCGAGCTTCGCCGGCGCCTGAATGATGCCGGCGCCGAAGGTCTCCGAGACCGTGACGTCGAGCGACATCGTCGCCTCGAGATCGAGGCTAGCGAGGAATAGAGATTCCCGTCGCCGCGCCTTGTGCCCCACGGCAGCGAAGATCGATCGAGCAGCCCGCGCTCGGCATCGTTCGTTCGACCATGAAGCCAGATAGCTTGCTGGGTGGAACAGGCCTTTCGTCCAATTTCCGAGTGCCAGCTGGCCAATCGGAAGCAGCTCGTAGACTCAGCAGCAAGGGTGCGCAGAATGTCATCGAACGAGTCTTCTTTTTCGGAACGCATTGGGCGCAAGCTCCGGCGCATGTCTAGCTACGCGTTTCTTGTTTCGGCGTTGCTATCTGCGATACCGGCTTGCTCGAGCACTGCTTCAGCTGGGGGAGACTGCATCGACGGGCCATGTTTCCCCGACGCCGATAGCGACGGTGTGCGTGACGACGTCGACGAGTGCCCCGATACACCTGCGAACGAGCCGGTCAACGCCATGGGCTGTCCGATTCGGCTCGAGGCGGTTCCTTGGTCGACGGGACCATACGGGTCAAACATCCGCGACATCGCAGGTGATTTCACACTCGAGGCGCTCGACGGGAATCTGACCTTTTCGGAAACGTGGAATGGCCAGGACTCTTGGGTCTTCTTCGTTCGCTCGCCGAGCGGTCCCACGCTCGAGCAGGTTTGGGAGTCCGACCCCCGTGCGCTGCTCAAAGAGTCTCCGGCGAACGTCCACTACGTCTTCTTTTCGACCGATACGGACCCCGCGGCCGACGTCGCCGCGCTCAAATCCCGCTTCGTCACGGCCCTTGGAAAGATCGGTGGTTCCGAGCAATGGCACGGGCGGCTTCACTTCGTGCCGACGCCTTTCGCTCAGGTCGCCCCGGTGCTCAGGGCCTTCAGCGACACGCATACCAAGCACCGGTACACGTCGCGAGCCTTCGCGATCGATCGATTTCAGCGCTGGCGCGAGGTTGGTATGCTCGGCGCGCTCACTGGCGGAGGGGTGGTCGGAGAGCTGCGCTATCTCTCGCGCCTGCCACACGGGTTCAACTACGAGCGGGCGATCGAACGGGAACGAGCGGCGCTCCGGCCCGTCGAAGTCGTGGTCGCCGACGGCTTCGTTCATCCCGGGGGGTGGGAAGCGGGCAACAAGAGCCGGCTCGAGGCGACCTTTCCATCTGCGGAGCAGATGAAGTCGTTCGACTCGATGGCGATCTACGCGTTCACGACTTGCCCGAACCATCTCGACGGAGCCGAAAACGGCTGTCCCGAGTGGGACACGGCGCATCATCTGATGCTGTGTGACGAGGCCGTCCCGAGCTCGTGCAACACCGAATTCGTCCCGTACATCACCTCATACCATCGCGAAGGAGAGTGGCGAACGGACATCACTCCACTGCTTCCGCTCCTCGCATCGGGCGGCAAGCGGACGTTCGAATACCGCGGCCCGAATAGCTACGGGCTCCATCTGGTGATCCAGCTCTGGAACGACCCGGCCAAGACTGAGCGTCCCGTCGCGATCGAGAAGCTCTGGGGCGCCGCACCGGACGAGACGCGCTGGGACGAGAAGTATAACGGCGGCCTCGCGCCGATGACCTTCGACTTCGACTCGAAGATCGCCTCCCGTGTCGAGATCGTGGCGTCTCTGACGGGACATGGTTGGGGTTCCACGGGGAAAAACTGCGCGGAGTTCTGCAACCACCAGCATCAGTTCACGCTGAACGGCAAGGCGCTCGCGCTTCTGGAGTATCCGAACGCGGGCACGCGCGAAGGGTGCTACGAGCGGGTCGCGCAGGGGGTCGTCCCGAATCAATTCGGAACTTGGACGTTGGGCCGCTCGGGCTGGTGTCCGGGGCAGGACGTCAAGCTCGAGACCGTCGAGGTGATGGGTGCCATTCGATCGGGTCAAAACACCTTGGACTACAAGGTGCAGTTCAAGGAAAAGGACTATACACCGAGCTACGTGATCCCGGAGCCGAACGATCCGTACTTCCCGCATCTCAGGAGTCAGATCTGGCTCGTGACCTACGGACCCGAGTAGTCAACAGCCATCGCTCGACACAAGAGCGAGCCACTGTGTGGGGCGAGCTCGAAGCGGGTCGACTGTTCGAGAGAAAGCAGCACGCACGCCGGCGGGCAGATAACCGACACCGAACGCGTTCTCTCGAGCCACGAAACGTAGGTGAGTGAGTTTCGCGCTTCGGAACAGCGCGACCTCCGCGTGCGCACCCCGATTCGGAGTGAGGTGACGCGAGAGCCTGCCAGTGCTCGAGCAAGCCTTTCTCCTGCGCCCCCCTCGAGGCGGGATTCATGGATGTCGAGCTCGCGGACGTCGAGGTGTGGGAGCTCCTTCGTCCACGCGCTGAAGACTTCTTCCGTGAGAGCCCGTCCGCCGATGCGCAGATGGTCGAGTGGATGACCGCGCAGCGCAGTGAGGATCGTCCCGATCGCCGTGCCGAAGTCATTTCTGGCGATGTCGATCGACGATAGGGAGCGATTCGCCGCAAGCGCCTTGGCCAGGCGCTCCGCAGAACCTGCCGAGAGGCCGACGGAGTCGAGCGAGAGCGCCTTCAGGCTCTTCGCTCCGCCAACGGCGTCGATCAGCGCCGCGCAGCCCTCATCCAGCCCGGCGAACGTCGCCGTCCTGCAGGCGCGTGACCGGCGCGCATGACGTCGCGCACGGAGCTTACCATCCAGACACGAATCGATGCGGGGGGGCGAGACGTTGCGCGACGAAACGCGCAACCGACGACGCTTGGAGGCAGGCAAGCGAAGGTATCGACACGGTCACATACCTGGGGAGGTGTCCTCTTCGTGACAAAGGCCGCGACGGTCGACGTTACGACTGCTTGTTGATGAGCACGTGAAGACGCGGGAATATGGTGAAGTTCACCGGTGAAGAACATGGCCGTCGGCGGTGAACTTC
>MKVQ01000052.1 GCA_001899635.1 Myxococcales bacterium 68-20
CGCGCTGCAGTTCTCTGGATCACGATCGAGCTGCGTGCATCCGTTTTCGCATTGCGCAAAGCCGGGAGGACAACCACACGCGCCGTTCCAGCAGACTTCTCCCTCCTTGCAGGCATTACCGCACGCACCGCAGTTCGCCCGATCGAGCAGAAATGCCTCGCAGCCGTCCTCGAGCTGCCCATTGCAGTCGCCGAAGATGGCGGGGCACTGCAGGTAACACTCGCCATCCGTGCAAGAGAACTCCCCGTTCTGGCCGTTCGGCAAGAATCCCCCATCGGGATCAAAGCACTTCTTGCCGCAAGCTCCACAATTGTTCACATCCGTCTTGAGATTCGTATTGCAGAGGCCGGGCTTGTCGAGACAGGTAGCGTACGGAGCCGGGCACTCGTACGAGATGCACATCGGTGTATCCGCCTCCGGTGGGGGACCCGCGTCCGGTTGGATGAAGGCCGGGGAGCTCGAATCCGGGAGCTCGCGTGCCCCGACATCGATTGATGATTTGGCGCAACCGGAGGTGGTCGCAAGCCCCACGATCACGGTAATGGAGACGAATAGAAGCACTCTATCGTAACGGAACATGAGGACCTCAGGGAGCCGCATCGAGCGTTCGCTCGACCGACGGCAAGAGCAGCCCGCCCGGAAAACGCTTGCGGAACTGCTCGGTTCGCTCTCTTGCTTCCTTGACGCTGCCCATTTCGTCGAGCGCCTGGATATGGAGCCATTCACGCTGTTGGGCGAGCTGACCGTCTGGGAACCGGCGCTCGTGCTCACGAACGAGACGGAGCGCAGTCGTTGGATCCTTTGCCGTCATCCTGGCGCGCGCCGACTCGATTAGACGAATCTCCTCGGCGAGGCCGCCGTGCGACGGGTCACTCGATCGTGGCGAGCTCGATTTAGCTGCTGGCATGGGCATCTGCCGCTCCGGCGCGCGCGGAGGCGCGAGGTGCACCCGTGCTACCTGCACGGGCGCTCGGGCAGACGATGCAGACGATGCAGACGATGCAAGAGCGTCAACATGCGTCGGAATCGGTCGATCCTCTGGCGCCTCCTGATGCGGTGGCGCGGCCGAGCGATCCGGAGACCGGGGCTCGAGCGGGCTAGACTGAGAGGTTCGCGGTTCGTCGTGCGCGCCCTCTCGGGTTCCAGTGCCGACCGCAAACGTCGCAAGTAGGCATAGGGAAGCGACCGTTCCCACTGGATGAAGAATCCAGGAGAGCGTCGACCGGGGAGCGTCTTTGACGTCGTCCTTTCTCGAGGGCGGCGTCCCGAGGGCGGTGGCTTCGAGGCGCGCCAGGAGCTCTTCGCAGCCAGCTTCATCGGCCGGATCCGTGGCGTCGCGGCGGCGCGCAGCGTCGAGGAGCTCGCGCAGCTCCGGTTCGAGTGACGGGGGAGGCTCGAGGTCATCCATTGGTGAATCGTTCGGCTTCATCAAGAGCCTCGATGTGCGCGCAGCCGCGTGACGGCTTGGCGGAACTCTTCACGGGCGACTCGAATCCTCGAGTAGACCGTGCCAAGGGGAATCGACAATGTCTCGGCGATCTCTGTCGCCGAGAACTCATTGAGATCGTGCATCACGAAGACAGCGCGGCGCTGCGGGTCGACGGCGTCGAGCGCTGTGAGGACGAGACGCCGGGCCTGCTCGACCTCGGCGTGATCGTCCGGTAGCGGACTGCCGTCGATTACCTCAATGGGCTCCTCCTCCTGCGATTGCACGCGATGACGAGCGAGACGTCGATGACGCGAGGCGACGCGCAGGCAAATACCGAACAGCCAAAGCTCCATCGAGCCTTCGCTGCGAAACGTATCGAGCTTTCTGTAGACGATGACGAAGATGTCTTGCGCCACGTCATCGAGCTCGTTCTCACGAACGCCGAGTCTCCTCAACGTTACGCGAACGAACCGATAGTGAGTCCGAAAGACCGTGCGAAAGTCCGCTCGCGGACCGCACACGGCGTCGGCTTTCGTCACCGCGAGGACTCCAGGCACTGCAACCAAGACCCTCGGGTATTCCCGTCAGGGCCAAGAACCCATCAGAAAATCGTCACGCGCCAGAACATGCCGAGCTCGCCTCCGACCGGTGGCGCGAGCCAGAGCACTTCGTCCACGATGCGCAGCGTCCTCTCGACGAGCGGGACCACGGCCGTCGCCTGAAGTCCGAGGGAAAAGGGAGCGACGAGCGGCAGCTCGATTCCGGCGCGGCCGCCTACAGCCGCGTACATCGAGCCGGAGGAGCGGCTCACGAGGAGATCCGTGCCCGCAGCGCGAAATTCGCCGAGCGTGGCCAGGCCGCACGCAAAGAGGCGGCCATGATGTGCGCACGCCGTTCCGGAGAGCACGATGAGCGAGGCTCTGGCTCCGCCTCCCCGTGAAGAGGTCGCTTCCGAAGGAAACCAGCCGGCAGCTTCGAGGCCCGGCCGAAAGAAACCTAGCTCGAGCGTTCCACCAGCCGAGACTCCCGCGGCGACGCCGGGCAAGATGCCCAGACCGAAGATCGGGCCTGCGTGCGTCCGAACGCCGATCGGTCGGGACCTTGGTCGCGGCGTTTCCCGAACCTTCGTTCGAGGACGGACTGTCCGGCGAGGTTGCGGCGGCGACTCGGCCTCCGGCAGCGGGGATTCGTCGGTGGGTGTCTCAGCCCCGGGTGCTTCGGCGGCGGGTGGCGACGGCTCGGTGGCACCTCGGCGCGCGATCGTTCGTTCGATCGACATGCTCGTTGCCAGCGCGGCCGCGACGCTCAAGGTCGCGCACCCTTCCGGACCGGAGGCGATCTCCTGCGCCGCCTCGCTCGGACGATCGGGCTCGGTGAGGACGATCGACGCGCGAAGCTGCGAACCGCTTCGAACGATGCGCGTCGTCACGGCGATCGGTTTCGCCCCCCCGGACGGCGCGAACGGATCGAACGCCAGGCGCTGGCGAACGGCGTCGCGGAACTCGCTCTCCGAGAAACAGCCCGCGTCCACGGCGCTGTACGAAAGCTCGACGATGGGCGCCTCAGCTGCGGGTTGCGCGGCAGCCTCGCGGGCCGGGATCGAAAGCGCAACGGTCGCGAAGACGAGGGCGGGACGGATGGCTCGCGACACCTCAGCTCGCCATATCAGAAATCGAGTGTGAGGAGGACCGACGCCGGTCGCGTGCGGCCCCCGAAGCTCGAGGCGAACCCGATCTCTGGTTCTTCGACGTCCTCTTCTTCCATGTCGAACCGGTGCTCGGCTCGATCCGAAGGTAGCTAGGCCCCCACCCACCATCCAGTGAGAGGAGCCCGACAGCCTCAGATGCAGCACCGTGGCGAGCGATTGCGGCCGCCCGACGAGTGACTCGCGAAGACGGCCAACATGCCTGCCCCCTCCTGCGCCGCGACTACCCGGCGCCCAACCCCATCGTGCTCCGGTTCGCCGTGATGGAGTCATCACGTAGGCTTGGTCCATGGCTTACGACGAGACCGACCAACGAGCGATCGCCCGCAGCTACGATGCTGAGTATGCCGTGATTCGCGACCCTTCGGGCGATCGCGCCTTCTATGCGGATCTCGCCCGCGAGACGGGCGGCCCGGTGCTCGAGCTCGCCTGCGGGACTGGGCGCGTGCTGCTTCCCATCGCTCGCGAGGGCATACCGTGTGTCGGCCTCGATCACTCGCCCGCCATGCTCGACGTCCTACGCTCCAAGGATCCGCCACCGAACCTCGAGCTCGTCGAGGCGCCCATGACGGACTTCAACCTGGGTGCCGGACGCTTCCGCCTGATCTATGCAGCCTTCCGCGGTTTTCAGCACCTCCTCAGCGTCGACGAGCAGCTCGCCACGCTCGCGTGCGCGCGCCGCCACCTGGCCCCGGGCGGCCTCCTCGCCTTCGACGTGTTCGCGGCCGATCCCGCGCGCATCGCGATCGCCGAGGTTCCGGAGCAAGAGGAGGTACGCGCCGAGGAGGGTGACGAGGAGGTGCGCCGCTTCTCGACCATCTGGAACGATCGGGCGGCACAGGTGATGCGCGTGCGCTTCCGCCACGAGCGCTGGCGTGCGGGCGTGAAGGTCTCGGACGAAGCCACCGAGATCGAGATGCGTTGGTTCTGGCGCTTCGAGCTCGAGCACCTCCTCGTGCGCACCGGGTTCGCGCTGGAGGCGATGTACGGCGGCTTCGACCGGCGGCCGTACGACGCGAAGAAGGAAATGATCGTCGTGGCCAGAGCGACCGGGTGACGACCGCAAGGCGCTCGACGCCAATGGCATTGGTCGCCATACATGAGCCGCAAAAGCTGGGAGCAGCAACACGGTGGTTGATAGTTTCTTTGCGACTCTGCGGGCCGAGCTCGTCGACGACTATCCGACGCGTCGAACCGCAGAGAGAGCCGTTGGCAACTACATCGATGGCGGACGGATGTGTTCGCGAAGGACTTTCGACGGCGATCGGGGACGCTCGACGAGGCGGCCGTAGCCAGCCTCGAGGGCGCCGCAGGCATCCTGCAGGTAAGTTCGCGCAGCGTCGTCGCGCTCACCACCAGGGCCGAGGTTCGATTCCCGGCACCGTGGGCGCTGAGCACGAAAACGAGCTCCCAGCTCGCGATTCGAAGGGTCGCGCTGCGTGTGCCCCCCCCGCTGTCCGGCTTCGATAGGCAACGAACGTGCACGCCCTCGAGTCGTAAGGAGGCGTATGGCTACCGTCGATCTGACCGGCTGCGATCGTGAGCTGGTTCACATCCCCGGCACGATCCAACCGCACGGTGTCCTGCTCGTGCTCGTCGAGCCGTCCCTTCGAATCAGTCACGTCAGCTCGAACGTGGCCGAGCTGCTCGGTGTTGATTCCGAAGCGCTGATTGGGCACCCCCTCACCGCAGCGCTCGGCGGAGACAGCGCCGACGTCGCCGCTGCCCTAGGCCGCGACCGGCTCGATCTCGTAAGCCCGCTCGCGATTGCGAAGGGAGCCTACGCGGTCGACGGGCTCCTCCATCGCCACATGGGCGCAACGATCCTCGAGCGCGAGCGTCGGCACCCGTCGTCCTTCGACCCGTTCTCCGACGGCGCGCGCCTACGCACCGCCCTTGCACGGCTGAAGCAAATTCAGAGTGTCGACGAGCTCGGCGCGATGGCGGTCCACGAGCTCCGAGAGCTGACCGGGTTCGACCGGGTGATGCTCTATCGATTCGATCGCGACGATCACGGCGAAGTCCTTCACGAGGAGAAGGTCCCCGAGCTCGAGCCGTTTCGTGGCCTGCACTACCCGGCGCCCGACATCCCCGCTCCGGCCCGTGCGCTTTACGTGCTCAACGGCGTTCGAGCCATCGCCGACGTGCAGGCGCCCGCGGTGCCGATTGTGCCGCCGTGCAGCGTGGACACGGCAGCCCCCCTCGACCTCTCGCTCTCGAGCCTGCGAAGCGTATCGCCGGTGCACGTCGAGTATCTGTCGAACATGGGAGTCCGCGCGTCGATGAGCATTTCGCTCACGCGCGGTCCTCGCCTCTGGGGTCTCCTCGCGTGCCATCACCGAACGCCACGGTTCGTGCCGTTCGTCGTCCGGAACGCCTGCGAGTTGCTCGGTCGATTCATCGCGCTTCAGATGGACGACCTCGAGCGGGCCGAAGCGCAGGCACGGGAGCGAACGGTGCGTCGTACGGTCGAACTGCTCACGGAGACGATGCGCTCCGCGACGGTCGCGCCGACGTCCACGCACTTGCCCGCCAGCGACGCGCTCGTCGACCTCGTGCGAGCCCAAGGCGCCGCGGTCGTTCAAGACGGCCACATCGAAGTGAACGGAACGACACCGTCGCCCGCCGACGTGGCGGCGCTGGCCACGTGGTTGCGCGAGCGAGGCGGGAGTGCGACTACGGACGCGCTGTCCAAGGTCTACCCGCCCGCGCGTGCCTTCGAAGAAACCGCGAGCGGGCTGCTCGCCGTCTCGAGCCCGACGCATCCGCGCATCTCGGTGCTGTGGTTTCGTCCGGAGGTGGTCCAGACGGTCACGTGGGGCCGGCAGCCGACGTTGCCAGGCGTCGCCTCCGGACCGCTCCGGCCGCGGAGCTCGTTCGACACGTGGAAGGAGATCGTGAGAGGACAATCGGCCCCCTGGAGCGCGGAGGACGTCGAGGCGGCGGAGTCGCTGCGCCGCTCGTTGATCGAGGCCGACCTGAAGCGACAGATCCGGCGGGCGGAGCAAGCCGCTGCGGCGCGCGACGACCTGGTTGCCATCGTCTCGCACGACCTACGAAACCCTCTCGCCGTGATCAAGGTCGCGACGCACCGGCTTCATCGGGAAGGCGATGCGCCGGCGGTCGAACGGATCGAGCGTGCCGCCCAAGCCATGGAGAAGCTCATCGCCGAGCTCCTCGACGTGAGCAAGATCGAAGGAGGTCGCTTCGTCATTGCACCGGCGCCGATCGGCGCCCGCACACTCATTGAAGACGCGCTGGCCTTGACTGCACCTATTGCCGAGCAACGGTCCCTTCGGCTCGAAGCACGTATGGTTGATACCAGCGTTCATGCCGATCGCGATCGCATACTCCAGGTCTTCTCGAATCTTCTCGGCAATGCGGTCAAGTTCACGGCGCCCGGCGGCGTCATCCGCGTCGCCGCAGATTCGGTCGGGGACTTCGTTCGGTTCTCCGTCGAGGACTCCGGCGTCGGCATTCCTCCCGACGAGCTCACTCACGTTTTCGATCGCTACTGGCAAGGCCCGTCCGGAGCCGCGAAGGGCGCTGGACTCGGGCTCTTCATCGCCAAGGGCATCGTCGAGGCACACGACGGACGGATCAGCGTCGCGAGCGAGGTCGGCAAGGGGACGACCTTCTGCTTCTCGCTGCGCTCCCTACCTCGCGCTGGGGGTTGAAGGATGGCCTCCGCGTCGCTGGCAAGACTGCTACGGGAGCGAACGCGGGACCTCCACGACCGCGTCGAGCGAACGGGCTTCGTGCGCACCATCGTCGCCGGTCGCGTCGACGCAGGCTCGTATGCTCGGCTCGTCGAAAGCCTCTACTTCGTCTACGCCGCGATGGAACACGCGCTCGATGCTCACTGCGACCATCCCGTCGTCTCGATGCTCGACTTCGACGAGCTACGTCGTCGCGCGAGCCTCGAGAACGACCTCGCGTATTGGTTGGGCACGAACTGGCGCCCCCAGGTATCTCCGTCGCCGGCGACACGCGCGTACGTGGCGCGCGTTCGCGAAGTCGCAACGATCGAACCGCCGCGGCTGGTCGGGCACCTGTACACCCGCTACCTCGGTGATCTCTCTGGCGGCGAGATTCTCGCGCGTGCACTCCGACGCGTGTTCGGGAGCAACTCCGACTGCGGCGCGGCGTTCTATCGATTCGACCGTGTGGCGGATCGCACGAGCCTCAAGGAACGTTACCCCCGGCAGCTCGACGCCTTGCCGCTAGATCCGACCGCAGCCGAGCACGTCACCGAGGAGGCCCAGCATGCCTTCGCGCTCAACCTTCGGTTGTTCGAGGAGCTCGAATCCAATCAAGGCATCGCGATAGTCGACTAAGACGTCGGGTTGTCGCGGCCTCAGTTGCCATGATTCTCGATGCTTGCGGAGCTCACGTTTTCGCCGGTACGGTGATGCGCCAGACGTCGTCGCTCTCCTCCTCCGCCGTGATCGACACACCGAGGAAGAGCTCGAGAAGCGCGATTTGCGTCGTGAGGTGCGTCGACGGTCGGACGGTCCGAAAGACGCCCCCGTCGCCGAGCGCCATCGGGAGAAGGAGTTGATCGGCCAGGTGCTCGCCAACCGGGACTCCGGCGCGGAGGTAGCGAGCCGTTTCCGTGGCCACCCCCTCGGCGACGGCTTCGGCTCGAACACCGCGCGCACCGAATCCGCTGAAGACCTCAGTAACGTGCTCGCTCTCCACGATGGCGAGGAGCGCGTTGCCGGGACCGTGTGAGGCTCGGACCGTGAGCGAGCGACAGTCGTTTCGATCCCACTCGAGCGCCGTCGCGAGGGTCGTGAGCTCGCGAACCGCGACCGAGCTCGGAATCTGCGCGGCGACCGCAGTGGCACGACGCGAACGCACCTCGCCGCGCTCGACAAGCTCTAGGCGCGATAGCTTCTTCGTCGGGTGGACCGTGGCAGACCACGCTCCCCCGCCCGCCGGATAAAAACCGTAGCGCTCGAACGCGATGTCGATCCGTGCGCCCATCTTCGCGAGCGCGGGAACGAACACCTGCTGGAGAAAGTCGACCGGCGGCGCCATCGGGTTGTGGGTTCCCCCGATCAGCTGCAAGGTCGATGGCACCGTCGTCGAGAGCAGCAACGGGAGCACGACGGTCTGGAACATGAGCGTCGTGCTCCCCGCCCCGCCGATCGCGAAGGTGTAGTCCCCTCCGCACACGCCGTTCGGACGGAAGGACAGACTGGTCGAGCCGATTTCCGCGCCATCCGCGTCGGCGTCACCGATCTGCGTCGCAGCCTCGACACTCGCGAGGTGCTGCCGCATGAGCCCGGGACGAGCGCGGCCGGCGCGAATGTTCGTCATCCGGAAGGACGTTCCGGTCATGAGGGAGAGGGCGAGCGACGAGCGCAAGACCTGTCCCCCGCCCTCTCCCATGGAGCCATCGATCGTCAGCATGACGGTCACCCTTTCACGCAAACGACCTGCCGCAGGGTGTGCACGACGTCGACGAGCTCACGCTGCGCGTTCATCACTTCGTCGATCGACTTGTACGCAGCAGGCGTCTCGTCGATGACGTCGGCGTCCTTTCGGCACTCGATCCCCTTGGTCGCTTCCTCGTGGTCCTTCAACGAGAAGGTCTTCTTCGCCGCGGTCCGAGACATCTTCCGTCCTGCGCCGTGGCTGCACGAGCAGAACGCTTCCTTCTTTCCCTTCCCGCGAACGATGAACGACTTCGCCCCCATGCTGCCGGGGATGATGCCGAGATCGCCCTCCCCCGCACGCACCGCTCCCTTGCGCGTCACGAGCACGTCTGCGCCGTAGTGATGCTCGCGGGCTACGTAGTTGTGGTGGCAGTTGACGGCGACATCGGTGAGCTCGAACGGAGAGAGAGTCCCTCGCGCCGCCCGGACGACGGACTTCATCATCAGCTCGCGGTTCTTCGCCGCGAACTTCTGCGCCCAGCTGACGGCGTTCCAGTAGTCCCCGAAGTGCTCGGTTCCTACGGGCAGGTACGCCAGGTTCTCGTCCGGGAGATTCACCATCCAGGTCCGCATGTCCTTCTTCGCGAGCTCGATGAAGAAGCTGCCGATCCGGTTTCCGACGCCGCGTGAGCCGGAGTGCAGCATGAACCAGACCTGATCGCTCTCGTCCAAGCAGACTTCGATGAAGTGGTTGCCTGTCCCGAGCGTGCCGAGCTGGCTGACCGAGGCCCCGCCGCCGAGCCGCGGGAACTTCTTGGTCAGGGCCGTGAAGTCCGCCTCGAGCTCGGTCCACGCGCTCGCGACATCGTCCGGGAGCTGATGCCACGCCCCCCGATCATTGCGGCCGCCGTGGTCCGTACGGCCATGCGGCACCGCCGCTTCGATCGAGGACCGAAGCTCGCGGAGATTGTCTGGAAGGTCCGACGCGCGGAGCGATGTGCGGACCGCCATCATTCCGCATCCGATGTCGACGCCGACCGCCGCCGGGATGATCGCTCCCTTGGTCGCGATGACGCTGCCGACGGTCGCGCCGATTCCTGCGTGAACGTCCGGCATGACGGCAACCCACTTGTGAATGAAGGGAAGCTCGGCGACGCGCCGGAGCTGCGCCTCCGCCTCCGCCTCGAACTGGACGCCAACCGTCCACGCCTTGATCGGCGCGCCCATCGTCTCCAGCGTCACGTGCCCATCCCGCGTCGTGCTCTCGTTCATGATGACGGTCGCTAGAGCACGCACGATGCCAAGCCGCGAATCTACGAACACGCGCGAGATCCTGGCTCCAGCGCTTATCTAACGGTATAAGTACGATACGTTCAGCTATGAAGCGCCGGAAGCTCGTCGTCCTTGGCCTCTTGGGCACGACCCTCGATGGTGGCAGCGGGGCCCGCCGCTGGGATCGCTGGCGACCAACGGTGTCGCTCGCTCAGCATGAGGATCTGGTCATCTCGCGTCTCGAGCTGCTCCACGGCAGTGCGAGCACCGACGTCGCCGGAGTCGTCGCGACCGATGTCGGACACGCATCGCCGGAGACCCGCGTCGTCCGGCACGTGATCGAGTTCAAGGACGCGTGGGATTTCGAAGGCGTCTACGCGACGCTCCATGACTTTGCGAGCTCCTACCCGTTCGATCCGGAGAAAGAGGACTACCTCGTCCACATCACGACCGGGACGCACGTCGCCCAGATCTGCCTCTTCCTCCTGACCGAGTCGCGTCACATCCCTGCCCGGCTCCTGCAAACATCTCCCCGCCGGGGACGCGATGCGCGCGGCACCGGTACCTATTCGATCATCGATCTCGATCTCTCCCGCTACGACCGTCTCGCGTCTCGTTTCCGGAAGGAGCAGGTCGAAGGACAGTCGTTTCTCAAGTTCGGGATCGAAACGAAGAGCGCCGGCTTCAATCAGCTCATCGAGCGGATCGAGCACGTGGCGGTGTCCTCACGAGCACCGGTTCTCCTCACCGGTCCAACCGGAGCGGGGAAGAGCAAGCTCGCACGGCGGATCTTCGAGCTCAAGAAGGCACGCCGGCAGGTCAGCGGCGAATTCGCCGAGGTCAACTGCGCGACCCTCCGCGGCGACGCGGCGATGAGCACGCTCTTCGGACACAAGAAGGGCGCCTTCACGGGTGCGACTGCAGACCGGCCCGGTCTCCTCCTCAAGGCACATCAGGGCGTGTTGTTCCTCGACGAGATCGGCGAGCTCGGTCTCGATGAACAGTCGATGCTTCTCCGGGCGATCGAGGAGAAGGTGTTCTACCCGATGGGCTCGGACCGCGACGCCACGAGCGACTTTCAGCTCCTGTGCGGGACGAACCGAGACCTTCGCGCACGCGTAGCGTCGGGCGATTTCCGCGAGGATCTCTTCGCGCGGATCAATCTGTGGACGTTCCGCCTGCCCGCGTTGCACGAGCGTCCGGAAGACATTCCACCAAACCTCGACTTCGAGCTCCGGCAGGCGTCGCGGACGCTCGGAGTGAACGTCACGATGAACCGTGAGGCGCGCGAGCGCTTCCTCGCCTTCGCATCGGGTTGGACGTGGTCGGGGAACTTCCGTGACCTCAATGCTTCGGTCACGCGAATGGCCACCCTCGCCGTCGGCGGTCGCATCACGAGCGACGTCGTCGCGGCGGAGATCGCACAGGTCCGCGACGGGGCGCCGACGGCGACTGCCGAAGGCCCCGGAGCGGACTTGCTCCTCCGGGTACTCGGAGCCGAGCGCGCCGCTCGCCTCGACCGCTTCGATCGCGTGCAACTCCAGGACGTCCTGACGGTGTGCCGTGGAGCGGCATCGCTCTCCGCCGCCGGGCGAGTCCTCTTCGCGAATTCGAGGTCCGAGCGCCGCAGCGTCAACGACGCAGACCGGCTTCGCAAGTACCTCGCACGGTTCGGCATCGAGCTCGCGGACGTTCGGCGCGCGACGTAGCGGAATCTAGATCATGGTGTGGGGGCGGCGCGCGACGTTCCTGCGAGATCGAGCTCGCGGTGAGCCAGCAGACGCTGCTACGCCGTGGCGTTCAAGCGCCTCGTCCCATACGAGCAGATCTACGTCCTCATTCCGGCGTGACGGACCGTCAGGCTTTGGTGGTGAGCTCGATCTCCTCGATCGGCTCCGACCGTCCCGCCCTGTCCTGTCCTGTGGTCGCCCCGACTTGTAGCCGAGGCGTAGCCAGAGAATCGACGACCGCACGCGACCCGGTGAGAACCGGGCTCGCGTGTGTCAGTGGTCGGGGAGGCGGGGCCCGCGGGTGGATTTGACCACCAGGTCTTCGAAGACGCTGCAGGCAGGCGGAAAGCCGCGTCGTCGTCGTCATGGCGGGGCGCGCGGACCTGTTCGCGAGGGACTCTCGGCGGCGATCGAGGACGTGCGGCGACGCCGGACGTGTAGCCGGGACGTAGCCACGCTCAGTTCGGCGAGGGTACCCTCGAAGTCTTCTTTCCTCGGGGCCGAGCTTCGATTCCCGGCGCCTCCACCATGATCCGGCGGGAAAACCGCCGGATCGTCACTTCGCAGCCTTGGGGGGCACATGGGGGGCATGGCCGATGACCGGCGCTCCTCCCCGCTTCCGGCTCTCGTCGAGCATCTCGATGCCCGCCTTCATCGCGCTCGGGCTCAGGTGCATGTACCGCATCGTCGTGCTCAGGTCCGAGTGCCGGGCCATCTCCTGGATGGTCCGCGCCGGAACGCCGGCCATCGCGAGATGTGAGCAGAATGTATGGCGGTACACGTGCAGCCGTCCGGTCTTCGGCAGCCCGGCCTTCGCCTCAGCGCGCTGAACCCAGAGCGTCAACAGCTTCGGGGTCACCGGCTCGTTCTCGTCGGAGTAGAGGAGGCGCTCGCCCCGCAGGTGGCGGCAATCCTTGAGCGCCTGGAGCAGCCGTGGCGTGCAGAGGATCGGCTTGCTCTTGCCGCCCTTCGGCGTCGTGACGATCGCCTTCCCCTTCTGCCAGAAGACGTTCCGGCGGACGAAGAGCTGTCCCTCCCGGAAGTCGATGTCGTCCAGGTTCAGGGCGAGGATCTCGCCACGTCGGAGCCCGCCGTCGCCACCGAGGAGTACGGCGGCGAGCACGCGCGGGTCGACCTGGCTCGCTCCGCCGACCAGGCGCTCGTAGGTGTCGTGGTCGTAGAAGTCCGCCTCGTCCTCGTCGTCGACCGGCAGCAATTCGATCGTGCACGGCATTCGGTCGAGGACCGACGGCTTCTGGCGAAGGGCAGAGTTGAACATCGACATAAGGACCGTCAGGCGCTTGTTCCACGTCTTCGGGTTCGACGTCGGCTTCGTCTGGCGCGTGCGTCCGAACTGGTCCGTGTACGGCTGGCCGCCCTGCATCCAGCTCTCTTTCAGCCGCGTGACCACCGGGTCCGTGATCTCGTCGAGTCGCTTCGACCCGAGCGCCGGGAGGATGTGAATGCGCAAGATGCTCTCGATCGCCTCGATGCTCGACGGCTTGATCATGTCCGTCCTGAGCTTGCGAGCCCACGGGGTGCTGAAGGCGTCGACGGTCGGAACGTTCGACCTCGAAGTCGGCTCGTCTGATCGCGCTGGCCCCTTCGCGTACAACTCGCGTTCGCGCCTCTCGCCCCACTCGCGGGCAAGACGCTCTGTCCGAACGGGGACTGAAGTGCCTTCGCCTACGACGGTCCGGTCCCGCACCACTGACCCGTCGGTGAACTTGAAGTAGATCGTGACGAGCCATCTTCCCGGCACCGACTTGCCGTTCTTGGCGTCACGTGCGTCTCGCCAGGTTCGGCCGACCGTGACGCTCATCGCGACGCCCTCTTCGCGAGGCCCGTGAGCAGCCGCTCTCGGTGAAATTGGATGCGCCGCTTTCCGGTCCGGACGACGCCGGGCACCTGACCACGCGCAACGCGCATGTAGAGGGCCTCCCTGGAGATGCCCAGCAGGCGAGCGGCTTCATCCGCGTCGAGCATCGCGGGAGGCTCTATCGCGCTCGTCGACGACTGACCTAACCGAACAGCATCTCGAGGGACGACCGCGGCATTCGCGGTCGTCCCGTTTTCTTTTTTTGCGTTCGACGCCCTTAAGTCCGAGCTGACTGAGCCGTAGAGGAGGAGCGGAGGCACGAAGAGTATGATGGGCAAGAGGTGTGTGTGGGCTCTCGGTGCGATGACCACGTTTGCTCTTCTGGGGGCCTGCACGGTGGAGGAGCCCTCGGAGGGGACGCCGCAGGCGTCCGAATCTCCGCCGGTCCTCGACCGCGACGGCGACAACGTCCTCGACCAGGACGAGATCACCCAGGCGGCCGACGCATCCGCGCCGTGCCACGCGGACCTCGACAAGGACCCGAACAACTGCGGCGCCTGCGGGAACGTCTGCGGAACGGGCAACGTTTGCGTGCACGGTGCATGCACGAAGGTCGCGTGCGGGGGTGAAGGTCAGGCCTGCTGTACCGACCAGTCCTGCAACGAGGGCCTCTCGTGCGACGGCAAGACCTGCGTGGCCTGCGATGTGGCCTGCGCGAGCGGTGACCGCGTCGCCTGTGGCGCCGCGCTCAACCAGGCGCTTGGCGCCGGGGGCAAGATTCGTGTCTGTCCTGGCGAATATGAGGGGCCGTTCCCGTTGACTGCCAATGTCGAGATCATCGGCTCCGGCTCCGGCAACAAACCGGCGGTCGACACAATCCTCGTCGGGAAGGCTGGACTTGGTTCCGTTGTTCCGGTCACGTCCGCCATTACCGCAGTGCTTGACTCACTGCGCATCACCGGCGGCAATGGCGCTTCGTCGAATAGCGGCGGAGTCTACGTCAACAATGCCGGCGCAGATGTCACCATCAATGGCTGTGCCTTGGTGGGGAACACCGGGAACTACGGCGGTGGCGCTTCCGTCTACAGCGGAGAGCTGACCATTACCGACAGCGAGATCAGCGACAATACCGCAACCAGCGGCGGCGGCATTGCAACCGCAACGCAATCGACCATCAAGTCAACACGCATTACCGGCAATACGGCGAGCAACAGTGGCGGCGGGGTCTTCGTGAACAGTGGTACCTCAACCCTGGGGGCTGATGTCACCATCGCCGAAAACACCTCGAATGGCGGTGCCGGGACGGGCGGCGGTATCTACAAGTTCACTGCCGGCTCAACGATCAACAACTCGGCATCGGTCACGAACAATGCCCCGGACAACTGCGCAGGCAACGGCTTCACCTGCCCCTAGGAGGGAAGGCGCTGCCTAGGCACAGCGGCCTGGCGAGGAGATCCGGGGCAAGCACGGCGCCCTCCGTCGCGCCGACCGTGTACACGACCAACAAGCGCGGCCCGCACCGGTGAGTG